>CAVWUB010000001.1:0-1134176 GCA_963758085.1 uncultured Planctomycetaceae bacterium
ATGGTTGGCGATGGTGCTAACGAAAATCGGCCGCACTGCAATAACGGGTTGCTGCCCATTGTTCGCAGGCACAGCGACTACGCGGGCTAGTGGAAAGTCTCTGCTGGTCGATGGGGCAAGCTTGATTGCCTACGGCCGACCAGCGGCAAGGAAGCCCTACGCCGCTGAGGATGACGAGATGCGGAAGGCGATCACGGCCACCGCAATGGAGGCCCTGCCCGCTGTCCTGCTGGACAACGTAGATCGGACGCTGGGCGGAGCATCGCTTGACGCGGCATTAACTGCACTGACCTGGAGCGACCGCGTTCTAGGGGCATCCAAGACGACGGGTGAGCTTCCTTTGCGGACGATCTGGTCGGCAACGGGAAACAATCTGCGATTCGGCTCTGACCTTGCCCGCCGAGTGCTGCCGATCCGCTTGGAGCCGTCGGTAGAGAATCCCGAGGAGCGCACCGACTTTGAGCACAGCGATCTGCTGGGATGGGTGAGAGAGAATCGGCCGCGACTGGCAATCGCCGCGCTGACGATCCTTCGCGCCTACTTCGTCGCAGGCAAACCGGAGCAACCCAGGGGCGTCTGGGGATCGTTTGAAACCTGGTCGGCACTGATCCGCGGTGCAATCGTTTGGGCTGGACTGGCTGACCCACTGGCCACCCGCGAAACAGCCAAGGCCGACGACACGAGCGGCGCGATTGTTCGGGGGCTGATCGGTGGATTGCTGGAGGTTGACGAGCACGGCGATGGGCTGACCGTTCGTGAGATCATCACCGCACTGACCGCTCAGGGCAACGAAGATCGTTTTCCGGCTATGCGGGAAGCCGTTTCCGAGGTTGCAACCCACCGCGGGGCAATCGATCAACGACGGCTTGGCTATGCACTGCGGAAGTATAAGGGCCGCGTTGCGGGTGGCTGGAGGATCACCGGAGACGCAAACCGCACTGGGGTAATTGCCTGGAGATCAGAAAAGGCAAGTGCAGGGGATGCAGGGGATGCAGGGGATACTTTCACCGATCCTTACGCGGGAAGGTTGTGTGTGTCACACACGGACACACATATACACGATAGCGACACACACACGTTTGCATCGGGGCAACCGGTGGAACCATCCCCAGCATGCCCAGCATCCCCAGCAGATTCAACAACCAACGCCGCGACACCAACTAAGCATCCATGCCCGCGATGCGGTGCCAAACTGGTCCGCAAGCCGGAAACGCCAGTGATCGGCGGTTATGTCAATCTGGATTGCCTGACGCCCGGTTGTGATCACGTCAAAGCGGTCAAGGTAGTCGAGGCCGCAACGCCGGTTCAATCAGCCGGAGACGATCAGGGGGTGATGTTTTGAATATCCCCGCAACCCTTGCCCCTGAGTCGATCACGGCACTGGTCGACACCCGAGAGCAAACGCCCTTAGACCTGACGCCGCTAAGGATCGAGGCCGCGACGCTGGAATCCGGCGACTACTCAGTCCGAGGGCTGGAGCAAGTTATCAGGATCGAGCGGAAATCACTTCCTGACCTAGTGGCGTGCTGCGGCCGTGAGCGTGAACGGTTCGACCGCGAAGTGCAACGACTGCTGGCCTATCCCGTTCGGGTGCTGCTGGTCGAGGCAACATGGGCCGACATCGAGCGCGGCGACTGGCGTGGGCAGGTTAAGCCGGCTGCTGTCGAGGGCTCGCTACTCGGCTGGATTGCCAGCGGCTTGTCGGTCGAGCTGATGGGTGATCACCACAGAGCCGGCCGCTTTGCAAGCCGAATCCTTTACACCGTGGCCCGTCGTCGCTGGCGTGAGCTTCGGACGATGGCAAAGGGGTTTGAGTGATGAGCACTAAGACTTACCGCGTCGACCTACAGCCAACGCCAGGCATGACTGAGGACGAAGGGTTGCGAGCCCTGAGAGCGTTCCTTAAAGCCGCGCTGCGATCCTTTGGGTTGCGGTGCACATCGGCAACCGAGATCCCACCGGCAGCCACTACCAAGCCATCACCACCACCACAGGAGCAAGATCAATGACCAGGCCCCCAAGACCAAGCCGCCCGGACGATAGATCACCGCGATGGTTCCGGCGTGCTGTTGCTGATGCAGTGGCCCGCGGAACCCTAAGGCCCGAGCACACACACGGCGATGCGATCGACCATTGCCGCGCTGCAGGCTATGCCGACCTGCTGGTTGCTGCTGGTTCAATCAACACACCGGCCGGAGCGGTGCTGATCAGTGAGCCCAAGCGACAAGACCTAACACCCGCTCAGGCATGGCGCCGGGCTGCTGAGTTGGGATCGGCGATCGGCTGCACAGCATGGGTTGAACCCTTGGCATGGGCAGACCGAGCGAATCGTTACCGGATCTGCTTTGCCGCGATGCAGGCCGCAACCACAGGCGACGCACCGCAGCCGCAGCGTATCGCACAACAGCCACCAAGGGGCAAGCGTGGGAGATCACACACGAAACAGGCTCAGGCTGTCACAGGCGATTCTAGAGGCCCTGGTGAGGGTGGCCAGGACGGCAGACGGACACCGTAGACCGCCCCCCCATTAAAGGGTCCTCTGAAAAAGGCCCCTCCCCCTCTGCGGCAGTAAAGACCCCGCGTTTGCGCACCGATCCACAAGCCTACCTTCCAAAATCAAAGTTGAAACATGGCCAGAATTAGAACCGAGATCAAAGCACTCAAAGAATCCTCCGGCAACGTCGAAACTTCAGCCGACGACCTTAACCTTTTGATCGACCTGGTAGGACGCCGCGATGCGCTGTTCTATCCGTGGAGATTCCAAACCTCAGACTTTTCAAGGCAGCGGAATTACCCCGCCATCTTGGACCGACAGCGAGCATACCTCAGCGGCACGTACGGCATCTCCGCTAAGGCCCAGGGCCGCGGCGACTGGAAAACGCTGCACTACTCACGTCGAAAGCTTATAGACGCCGGACTGGTCACAGCAACGCTCAGTGGCGGCCAGGTGACAAGTCTCTACCCAACCGAGCTGGGAGAGGCCACCGTTGCCGCGATGGCAGGACTGCCAACACTCAGAGGTGCGGCGCTGGTGATCTTGGAATACCTGACCCGCAACCCCGGTATCAATTGGGTCTATGGGGTGGGACTGAGCGAGTCCAAGCTATTTCAGCGGGATCTGATCGGCAACCCAGACGACTGGCAAGACCTTACCGACCTGACGTTGCCGCTGTTGGTCCGCGGTCTGGTTATGGCGACCTTTGACACTAAGGGCCGAGTGTTCTACGGCATCAAGTCTATCAATCTGCCAGAGGTTGCCACATCTACCGCAGAGTATAGCGATGCCGCCGCCGATCGTTACATCTCCGCCTACAACGCCGAGCGAGCCCAGCTAGAGCGTTTGGAGTATGAGGGGAATGAGGTTTTCATTCCATGGCCCGCCAGCAGCGCCGGCAACTGCTACATCTCAACTGAGGAAGGGCCGCAGTTTGAAGCCGGCGAGTTGGCCAAGGTGCTACCGATCGACAAGAACAATCCGCCGATCCCCGGCTACCCAGTCCCGCCAAGCAAGTCCCCAGGCAAGAGCGGTTTTCCGTCGGTCTGGAGCATCACGCAACCATCGTTCAACAAGGAGTAAACCATGCAGGAAACCCCCAAATCGTCGCGATTCTTTGACCCCTTAGCAATTGCGGTTGCCAGCGGTTCAACCATTAAGGCCGCCGCTGAGGCCGCTGGTTGCTCGCTTCCGGTTGCCTATTCAATCAGCCGCTCGGCTGAGTTCCGAAACGCCGTCAGCGAGATCCGCACCCAAGCGATTCAATCGGCTGTCGGAGTGCTATCCGCAGGTGCGACGGCCGCCGCCGCTTGCCTGGTCGATCTGCTAAGCGATGACGACCCAAAGGTTAAGCTTGCCGCAGCGGTCAAACTGCTGGAGAAGCTTACACCACTGACCGAGCTTCACGAACTGCGCGTCGATGTTCAGTTGCTCAAAGAGCAAGCCGCCACACGCCCAAGGATCGCACAATGAGAAGCCTTGGCCCTTGCCCAGTATGCCAGGCCGGCAGAATGCAGACTTACAAGACGCGAACCGTCGGAGTGACCCGCGTTCGTTATTTGAAGTGTTCAGTCTGTAAGGCCACCGGCCACGAACAACTAAGAGTCGACGACCTTGGCCGAACTATTTTAGATGTTTGTACCAGAGCAAGTAACGATGCACCTTCTATAAGCATTGTTCCCCGTTAGAATCTAAGTATTGAACCGACCCCGTTTCTACCCGCTAAGGAATCGCCAACATGGCAAAACCCGACCTTTGTGACCGCATTTGGGCCCGAATCGAAAAGAAAGAAGCCGCTAAGGCTCAAATCCGAGCCGAGATCAACGCCCGCATCGCTGGCAAATCGCAGCCCCAACCAATCGCCAGCGCCTCTGCCCGCTGGGATTCAGCCATTGCAACCGCCCTGGTCAAAACCAACGGCAACCGAGCCCGCGCTGTGGCGATGGCCAGCCAGCAGAACCCAGGGCTGCGGGAAGCGTTCGTTGCCGAAGCCAACGCGAATCGCAACACCAACGCCGCGAAGTCTCAGCCGACCACCCGAGCTGCTGCCACTGGAGCTAAGGCCCGCTGGCAATTCGCGATCAATCAGAAGATCGCAGCCGGCATCCCGCGGGGCCAAGCAGTGATGCAGGCCAACACCGAGAATCCCGGCTTGCGTGAAAGCATGTTGGCCGAAGTCAACGGCCGCTGATCACCAACACTACCGAGATGATAACGATGGCCAAGACCACAAAGCCCAGCACTGCGGAATCCCGAGCGATCCGCTTAGCCGAAATCGCAGGCTCCGTTGAGTGGCGCCGCGCGATGCGGAAAGAGGTTCAGATCAGCCGCAGAGTGTTAGAGGAACATGGTCCCGTGCTTCGCAAGCTGATCGAAGAAAAAACCAAGCAGTTAAACGGCTTGGAACGCGACGCCCGCCTATCGGCCCGTCGCTTGAAAGAAGCTGAAGCCGCGGCCGCACAACTGCGATGCCAGGCTAAGCGACCGACTACCAAGCCCGCCAACGTTTGACGGCTTGTGTTTTGTTTCCCGTGGGGCAGGAGTCCCGCACACCTTAGGAAGTTTCGATGAGTCAACTATTAGAACAAGCACGTCAGAAGATCGCCGCTGAACAAGCCGCTAAGGAGCAGTACGTTCACGAAATGCACGCCGCAATCGTCGCAATCGCAGTTCGCGACCTGAGCGGCGACACGCAGCCAGACGACGCTCAAAACCTGGTCGATCTGCTGGAGGAAACCGGCATGACCGAGGACACCTACCGCGATATGCTGGCCAAAATCCCGCGGGTTGGTCGGTATTGCGAAGTTATCAAAGAGGCGAAGGAAAAAGCGCCGCTGGTTCCTGGCCTGAGGATGAAGGTCAAGGAACTGGAAAAGCGGCACAAAGAGGAGATGCGAGAGGCGATTCTGGCGCAGCGCCGCGCCGATATGAGCAGCCAAGCGACTGACGCCGCTTCTGAAATGCAGTTCATCGCCGCGCATCACCCGTATCTTTTCGGCCCATTCGATCCCGCTGATCGCCGCTCCGCGAAGCCGCTGCCAGAGGTGGCAAACTTCAGGCCACCCGCGAAGCCCCAGGTTGCCCCCATCGCGATCGTCAGCGCGCCCGAGGTAGCCCCCGAGGCCGCAGTTGATGTTCAGGCCGAACCGGAAGCCGAGGTCACTCCAGAACTGACACCCAAGCCCGCTAAGCGAATGAGCCGCAACGATCTGCCAAGCGTCGACTGATCGACCTCGGCAGTTCTCATAGCGTCCCGGACCGCCCGGGACGCCCGCCTCTCCAATCACTATCACGCGAAAGCAAATCAATGGCACTGGAAGACCTGGACGCACTGGTCGTTGCGGACAATCAAATCGCAGATGCAAACGAAAACCACGCCGTAGGTAAGCTGGTTAGCAGGTTCGGCATCACCCGAGGCCGCAAGCTGGCGCGGCTGGCTGCTGGTATCCGAGGCGACGACCCCAGCGGCACCGCCGGCCATGATCAAAAAGAGGATGCAAATTGCATTCTCATCGCCGTTGCTGATGCAATCGCCAACTAAAGCCCGCCCGTTCTCATAACGCCCTGGAACGGTCCGGGGCGTTTTCTCATAGCCCAACAAAGCACGGAATCCCATAATGTCAACCGGAATCGACTTCATCATCGGCGGCAAGGACAACGCTACGTCCGCAATGGACAAGGTAGATCAAGCCCTCGGTCGCCTGCAGGCCCGCACCGGCAAGCTGGCCGAGGCTACCAAGACGATGGCCGTGAGCGTCACCGGCGCGAAGTCGACAATGGGCGGTCTGTCCACCGGTGCGGCATCTGTCGCCAGTGCGGCCAAGGGGACCGAGTCGAGGATCGCCGGACTGTCCGCATCGCTGGCAAAGCTCAAGGCAGCCGCCGGGCCGCTGCTGGCAGTGTTCGCTGCGGTGAAGACTGTCACCGCCGGCGTGGGTGCGATCCGGGACTCGGCCGCCGCCTATGACGAGCAGGCCGAATCGATCCGTGGGCTGGAGTCCGCGCTAGCGTCCGGCATGGGCCCTGCGGCCGGCATGTCCGAGAAGCTGCAGCAGGCAGCCGCAAACCTGGAATCGCTCACCGGCATCAGCGAGCGGACCACGCTGGCGATGATGAAACAGGCGTCACACCTTGGCGTTCACTCGGGGCAGCTCGATCAAGTTGCAAGGGCTGCCGTTGGTCTGGCTGAGGCGACCGGCAAGGACTTGACCGAAGCGACCAGCATGGCAGCAGCCGCCGTCAAGGGAGACTTCAGTGCGTTCTCACAACTGATCCCCCAGATCAACATGGCGACAACGGCCGAGCAAAAGCTGGCGATGGTCCAGCAGCTCAGCGCCAAAGGGCTGGACCTGAAAGCCAAGCAGTCCGGCAGCTTGTCAGCCGTCATGGCGCAGACAAGCAACTCCGTTCGCCGGCTGATGGAAAGCATCGGGGCGCTGCTGGCACCAATGCGGCTCCTGATCGCCACCGGTGTTAAGGCTTTGGCCGACGCACTCCGCACCGCCCTTGCCCCAGCAGTCGAGCGCGCAAACGAGATGGTTAAGGGTTTGGGGGCAGTCGCGGCAACCATTGGCGACACCATGAGGGCCGTCGGCCAGGTCGTTAAGGTGGCACTTGAAGGGGTGTGGCGGTCGATCAAGGCAGTAGGATCGGCGGCAGCAAGCGCCCTTGGTATCGACTTCACGTTATCAGCCAAGACGTTTGCCACCGCTGCCGAGAAGATGCGTGCCGTTGTGACAGCGGCCGCCAACAAAATTATCGCTGCTATCACTTGGGTGGAGGTCGTAGCAACAAACCTCGGCAAAGTCTGGGAGGGCGTAAAAGCGTTCGCCGAGCTGCAGTTATTGCGGTTGACTGAGATCGTCAAGCACGCACTGACTAAGGTGATCCCGGCCTATGTGAATTGGTTTGTAGATGCTTTTGAGACCGTGATTAGCAACGCGTTCTCACGTGTCGTGCGGATCGTTGCCAACGCGATGACGAACATTGCCGAGGCGGTGGTCCGTGGATGGGACTTTATCACAAGTCGCGGCAAGGGTGGCATTGAGAAACTGGTCAGCGATATGAACGAGATCACCAGTCGCAGCCTGACGGAAGGATTCAAGGCGACTGTTGCGGAACTGCCCGAAATTGCCGCCCGCCAAATCACCGAGCGTGAGCAACAGCTGTCCGAAAAGGTTGGAAAGATCGGCGAAAATCTGGGCAAGCAATTCACTAACAAGTTCAACCAGCGCATGATTAGGCTCGGCGCTGATGTTGGTGAAAAACTGTCCAAAGACATCAACTTGCGGCTCAATGCAGACGTGACTCACAGCCGACCGCAGTTGCAAGCGACTGAAGGCCGATTGCTGACCCGCGGACCCGTCGAGAAGCGGGAGCAGTTCCTGGAGGCGATCGAGCGCAATACGAAGGATGTTGCGGTGCGGATGCAGGTGATGGAAGCTCAGATTGTTGAGATCAGCAGCGCCACCGGCAAGACCGCCGATAACACCGCCAAGAAGGGGCAAGAGATTCAGCTGGTAGGCGTTGCCGATTGATCTGTCGTAGCGATGGGTGCCGTCTGGCCGGTGCGGGGCTCCGGGGCGATAGGTGTCGTCGCCTTCCCCGATACTGACGATCGGACCTGCAATGGGCTGAGGGCGGCACTTTTTCATTCTCATAACTGAGGTAGAAATGTTATCGACTGACGAAGTTCAGGACTTCATGACCGGGAGCGCTCAGCGATTCGAGGAGATCGCCGATCACTATGCCCGCGTTGCCGCGCTGCTGGAATCGTGTGCGGCGAACCTTCTAACAGTCATTCCACAGGATGAGCGACTGGTCGACGAGATCGACGCGCTGGTTGAGCGAACAGCCCGACTGGCCAAGGCAGCCCGCAGCGTGCACCACGAGTGCAACGGCTTGTCGGCACATCATCAAGCCATCGCTGACCGGTGCGCGGAGCTTCAAGCCGAGTGAATCAGATCGAGTTCATCCCAACGCCCGCAGAGATCGCCGCCGCGTGTCGTGAGATTCAAGCTGGCTGGTCCGACGACGAACATGCGAAGCGCCGCATGAAGCGGCCACCGCTGCCCGTCGTCACAGACTACGCCCAGGTGCGACGATCCGCTCAGGAACAGCTGGAGACGACGACGGCGAGGCGCGTGGTATCTCATAGGCGTGAGAAGTCTCATATCTAGGCTGGCGAGCAATTTAACGCTAGCAAAACCCCGCCAAAGAAAAATCTGCGGACTGGGGTTGATTCTCACCGCTGGAGTCGCCACAGTTTGCCTACCTCAATCGGCGTAGTAACCGGATGAGGTGGTGACCAGTGCTATCTAACGCGTTCGCTGCGCGGGCACTGGACCATCTAGGGACGAACATCTTTTAACAACAAGCGGTGCAAGTGTCCGGGTGTGTCGAGCCGGAAGGGGTCAGCGAAAGCTGATCGGGTAAGCAATCGTTTGATCGGCATAGGCCGCTAGAGAGCCCCCCTGCACTGTGTCCCAGTGTTACTAACGGCATACCCGGACACCTGCACGTAACGTCGCAACAAGCGGCGAAGGCGATGCCTATGCGAGCAGTCTGTCCATAAAAAAAGCCCCATCGTGTGATGGAGCTTTGTTTGTATTCCCGCTGTCGATTGTGCCCCGCACCCTGAGAAAGTCGAGCACCATCGCAGCACACCTAAAACTTGCCCAATTGGGCGAGCCGGCTGTCTGTACGGCGATAGTAGTCGTCAGGCTCCGGCTCTGCAATGGAGTTCCTGAAAAATTATGCGTACCACAACAAGCAGCGCCCGTGACGTAGTTCAGACCGCAATCGCCAAACTTCGCGGCGACCGCAAGTTGCTGCAGTCCCAGAGGGATGCCGACGTCGGCATCTATGACGTCGATGATGTCGATTCCGTTGACATCGAACCCGATGTCGTCGAAAGCAAGGCTGACGGGCGGTATGAGGCGATGACCCGGATCATGCTGGTGATCGAACTGGTGGCTCCGCTCCGCTATGGCGCGACGGTCGCAATGGTTCATCCGGACGTCTGCAACGAGTACGGAAAGGTCGACCGACGAACCGTATATCGCGATCTGAAGTTCTTGGAGTCGCTGGGACTATTGGACCGCGAAGGCGATCGCTACGTCTGGCGGGATGGCAACTTCCGGTCCATCCTTCATCGGGAAACGGCAAGGAGCTGGCGGAAGGCTGCCGCTGCGAGGAAGTCGATCAGCACGGTCGCTGCAATCCGCCAACATGCCGAGGATGAAGGATGGACCGACTCGGACACCGAGCTTGAGATTGGCTGGCCGGAGTCGACCGAGGAAGAACTGACAAGCCGGTAAGGCAAATGTTTAGCATGCTGAACATTCGAGCCGCCTGGACCACCACGGGCGGCTCTTTTCGTCGGCCGGCACTTGACGCTAGCATACAGCCGTGCGAATATGCTTCTGTGCTTGACGCACACAGACACACAGCAACACTTAACCACAGGAAGCAAAGCAGATGGCAACATCGCAAAAGGTGATCGTATCGGAACGGGCGTTGGTGGCTCGGATCAACCGGAAGATCAAGGGCGAGGAATTGCAGTTGAAGAAATGCCGCGAGGGCTCCAGAGGATTCAGCACCCTTGGCGAGTATTACACAGTGGACTTCTCAAGAAACACTGTCAGCGATTCCCAGATCGACCTGAGCGACTACGCGAAGAAGCTAGGCGTCTTGGCTGATCACGAAGTGTTAGAGCGATAGGCAACCGACCGACCACAACCCGCAAAGAAAAGGCCGACAGATGAGCACAACGGAACCAGACGAAGCATTTTACGAAGCGTTAGCCGAGCGGCGGAAACGCGAGGTTGCATTCCATGAAGCCGGTCACCTTGTGGCAGCAGTCAAGACGAACGGGTGCACGATCAGCGCAGCGATTGAGTATCGCCCGGGCGGCAGGATAGGCTCACATCACTGGGCTGGCTGGTGCTCTTCGTTCTGGTTCGACGGAGAGGCCAGCGCGATTATTGGACTGGCAGGTGTTGCGGCCGAAATGCTTCTCGATTCACAGGGATGCGACTGGCGAGACCTAGACGTGATGATCGGCTGCGAAGAACTGGAGCCGTCAGACTCGGATTGGCGCCACGTCGGCCGAGCGTTCGGCAAAGAGCAGTTTTGCATAGCGGACTGGCAGTCGCTGGCCGACGACCCGCAAGCACTGGAACAACGCGACCGGCTATTACAACGCACCATCGAGCTACTGCAATCCAACTGGGCTGGAGTCTCCGCAGTGGCCAAGCACCTGATGGAAACGCACTCTTGCGAAGGCTGGGACCTGATCGAGCTAGGGCTGTTTGACTAGCGGCCGGCACGCAACCATTCTAGGAATCTGCCCGTGCACTATAGGGGGTGCACCGTCATGGCAAAGAAGATAACCGCCGCCGCATATTTGCGGATGAGCACAGACGACCAAGAGGGTTCCCCAGGCCAACAGCGAGAGGAGATCCTGAAGTATGCCGAGATCCATGGCTACCGCGTCGCGCAATGGTTCGAGGATCTGGGCGTGTCCGGCGACCGCACCGACAAGCGGATTGACTTTCAGCGGATGATTGCCGCAGGCGCTGCAAAGGAGTTTGAGGCGATTCTCTGCTGGGACCAAGACCGATTCGGCCGTTTTGACATGATCGAAGCTGGGCGCTGGATCTACCCGCTAAGGCAGGCAGGCGTGCACCTTGCAACGGTCACTGATGGCCGGATGGACTGGGAGACGCTGGCCGGCCGACTGGTCTACAGCGTCAAGCAAGAGGGCAAGAATCAATTCCTCCGCGACCTATCCAAGAACGTCACCCGCGGAATGGAGAAGCTGGCGGCCGAGGGCAAATGGGTTACCGGCGTTCCACCGTTCGGTTACGTGGTCGATGCTGACCAGCGGCTGCAACTGGGCTCACCCGAGGACGTGGCGATCGTGAAAGAGGTATTCGCTCGCTACCTGGCTGGCGCGTCAACTCGGCAGTTGTCATCGTGGCTGCGGGACAGTGGCGTGCTCAGTCCCAAGGGTAAACCCTGGACGGCTACCGGCATCAGTTCGATGCTCAAGAATGAACGGTACCTTGGGTTCTTGATTTACAATCAGCGGAGTTCGTCGAAGTACAAAGACCCGACAAACCCCACCGGGAAGATGCGGATGAAGCCCCGAGCGGAATGGACAATTGCCAGCAACACCCACCCCGCGATTGTCACCCGCGAGGACTTCGACGCTGCCCAGGAGCTTCTGAAGTTGAACACCCGCAAGACCAACCCCAACCCAGGCGAGACTACGGCGCTCAGTGGGCTACTGCGGTGCGGTCGATGCGGTTACACGATGATTGCCGATCGGTGCAATGGAACAGCAAGCTACACCTGCTATTCGTACCGCGAGCACCCTGGAGCCTGCGAGCGGTTCAACGCATTCGAGATCGACGCGCTGAAGGCGATTCTGAAGGCTTTGCGGACCGAGTATTTCGACAAGTTCCTGACGCCGGCCAATATCGACCAGATTCGCAAGGCGATGCGAAAACGGCTTTCGGGGCGACGCGCAGACGTCGACGTCGCGAAGGCTCACCTGCAGAAGATCGATTCGCAACTGAAGCAGGCAAAGCGCCGCCTGGTCGAAGTGGATGCCGATATGGTGCGGCACGTCCAAGAGCGAATCCGTGAGCTAGAGGATCAGCGAGACGGACTCTTGCCGCAGATCGAAGCGGCGAAGCAACCAGCGGAAATGCAGATCACCGCAGTCGAGGAACGGATCAAGGCGGCGATTGATTGGCTGTCCAGGCTGGAGCAACTGGTCGACACCGAGTATGACTCCGGGCTGGTCAACGCGATGCTCCGGCAATTCATCGACAAGGTGGAACTGCAGATCGAGCGGGTGCAGTGGGGCAAATCGGGAAAGCGGTTCAAGTGTAACCTGGTCGGCGGGACCGTCTTTTTCAAGCTAAACGCCGGGCTCGGAAACTCTTGGGAGTTGCACACAACGGAGGTCCGCTGATGGACCGCATCGACATTCACATCGAAGTTCCCTCGGTGCCGTTTGATCAACTCTCCGGCAGCGACGCTGGGGCGACGACCAGCGAGCAGATGCGGGTCGAGGTCAATCGGGCTCGCCAAGCTCAAGCAGCGCGGTTCAATGGCGGGTCGACGCGCTACAACGCTCAAATGTCGAGCCGGGAGGTCCGCCGGTACTGCGTGCTCGGGCCCGCCTGCACGAAGCTGCTGCGGCACAGTGTCGAAGAACTCGGACTGTCAGCCCGAGCGCACGACAAGGTGCTGCGCGTGGCACGCACAATCGCCGATGTCGATGGCAGTGAATCGATCGAGGAGGCGCACCTCAACGAGGCGATCAACTACCGCTCGCTGGATATCGATCTGTGGACATAAATCGATCTGCGGGCATAAGAGCCTAACCGAAAACAAGTCTGACCCTCTCCGGCGCGGCCTTAAACTTCAGGAAAACGACTCGCCTCCAAAGGGTCAGACCCCTTTTCGGTTAGGCACAAAAAAACCTGGCGGCCGTGACCAAGGTGAATCACGACCGCCAGGCTGTTGCTCGCGTTGATCTACAGATGATCGCGAGTGGGGTGGCTGCCACAGTGCAGCCCGCCGACTTTCACTACGGGTTACCACCCCGTTGGCAAGTACAGCAATATTCCACTTGATCACCTCCTTTGTATAGAACCATGAATGACAAACCCGACCCAGGTGCCAACCAGATGGGATCGACGCTTGTCAGGAAGGTAAATCGCGACGCGTCATCGCGATCCAGTACTCGCATTATTCTTCGGATTGGCCTCGAGGCAAGTGTTGAAATACGAAATTTGAGCCGGATTATTTAGGAGGAATCAGCACCGGCGGTCAGCGTGTTCGGCCGCTCCGCCGGTCGAACAAGATGGAACAAGTTCCGATCGGCGGAGCGATCGGCCACACAGCTCCGATCGGCGGAGCGATCGGCCAAACAGCTGCGATCGGCGGAGCGATTGGCCCCGAAGTTCCGAGCGGCGACAATGTACCGACGCATCCGTTCGTTACGTTTATGCCGCAGTGATAGAATCAGGCGCAACAGTCCTCTGATTCTACTCCCGCTACGGTGCCGCCATGACCGCCTCTGCATCGCCGACTGCTCCGCAATTGCGAGATGCGACGCTGCTGAAATCCCACGCTTACGTTGATGGCAATTGGATTGGCGAGCCGCGAGATCCGGTCTACAACCCGGCCAGCGGCGAGGAGCTCAGCCATGTCCCCCGGCTCGGTGCGACCGAGGCCGAAGCGGCCGTGACGGCGGCGTCGCGAGCGTTTGCCGAGTGGTCGGTGCGATTGGCCAATCACCGTTCGGCGCTGCTTCGCCGCTGGTTCGAGCTGATCTTAGAGCATCGGGAGGACTTGGCCAAAATCCTGACGATGGAGCAAGGCAAGCCGATCAGCGAAGCGCGGGTGGAAATCGAGTACGCAGCCTCCTTCGTCGAGTTCTATGCCGAGCAGGCGCGGCGGATCAACGGCGAGATCCTGCCATCGCATCGGGCGGACGCGCGGGTGTTGGTGACCCGCCAACCGATCGGTGTCTGCGCCGCGATCACCCCGTGGAACTTCCCGGCAGCGATGATCACCCGCAAGTGTGCTCCCGCCCTGGCCGCCGGCTGCACGGTGGTGCTCAAGCCCGCGCCTGAAACGCCGCTGACGGCACTGGCGCTGGCCGAGTTGGCTGACCGGGCGGAATTACCAGCCGGAATCTTAAACGTAATCACCGGCGACGCCGAAGCGATCGGCGGCCAGTGGTGCGACGATCCACGGGTGCGTTTCCTCGGCTTCACCGGTTCGACAGAAGTCGGTAAACAGTTGATGCGAGAAGCGGCAGCGACGGTCAAGAAGGTGGCGCTGGAACTCGGCGGCAACGCGCCGTTCATCGTGTTCGCTAATGCGGACTTGGAAGCGGCGGTCGAGGGCGCGATCGCCGCGAAGTTCCGCAACATGGGCCAGACCTGCATTTGCGCTAATCGATTGTTCGTTCACGATTCGGTTCATGACCCCTTTGTTGAACGCTTGGCAAAACGGGTCGGTGAACTGGTGATCGGCAACGGTCTGGAGGAACAAACGACGCAGGGGCCGCTGATCAGTCAGGCTGCCGTCGAGAAGGTGCAGTCATTGCTTCAGGACGCGGTCGCGGGTGGAGCGGAAATCGTGACCGGCGGTCAGCCTCATCGGCTCGGCGGCACTTTCTTCCAGCCGACGGTGCTGCGGAACGTCAGCGGCTCGATGGAGATCACGCGGCAAGAAGTCTTTGGTCCGGTAGCGCCGGTGACACGGTTCAGTAGCGAAGCGGAAGTGATCGCGATGGCCAACGACACGATCTATGGGCTAGCCGCCTACTTCTACGGCCGTGACCTCGGCCAAGCGTTCCGAGTTGCCGAGCGGCTCGAATACGGCATGGTCGGCATCAATTCGACGGCACTGGGCGCTGCAACCGTTCCGTTTGGTGGCATGAAGCAATCGGGCATTGGCCGCGAGGGATCGCACCACGGGATCGATGAGTTCCTCGAGCACAAGTATATCCTGCTCGGCGGCCTATAGCAGCCGAGCAACCTGCGGTCGTTAGATCTGTTGATCCAGCGACCAGGCGGCCGGCTCCGCGGTGGCAGCGTTGGCGGGACGATCGAGCAGCGGAGCAGCCATCTGCACCCGCGCCAGCAATGCGCGTTGATAGAGCGTGTCCAAATCAAGCCAGCCGATCAGGCGGCCACTGCGATCGATGACGGCGAACTCGCGCTGTTGATGCTTGCCCATATGAAACAGCGTTTCGAGCCCTTGACCGGCATCCAGGACATCGGCCTGGGGATCGGCAAGATCGAGGGCCGTCAATTCCCATGCGGGTTGCCCTTGGTTTACGGCTGGGCGCAACAATAGACGACCGCCGAATCGACTCGTCGCAGTTGATTTTGAGGCCGGTATATTGCGGAGCGTTTGCAGATGCGCAACTAAATCGCTCAGACGCAGGTGGCCCAACACCACGCCGTTGATGCCGACGACAGCCGCCGCTGGCCCGCCATGCATTATCCACCAGGCCTGCAACTGATCGACCGTCATGTCCGCGCGAACCGCTGGAGCCGTCGAAATCATCACGTCGCCGACGCTCAGGCCATCGACCAACTCCCGCACCTCGACCTGTTTGGCCTCAGCGAGTCCGGCGTAGACGATGAATGCCGCGATCAGCACCATCACGATGTGTGGCGGATCGCTGGAGAGGGCAAAGACCGCCATGACGATCGCGCAGACAACGCCGATCCGCTGGGCCCAGCGTGTGGCCGGCGCGTAGGGCATGATCATCGCCAGCAGGCTGCGCAGCACTCGTCCGCCGTCCATCGGAAAGGCCGGAATCAGATTGAACAGTACCAGCACCACGTTGATGACCAGAATCGACAGCGCGAAGCCCAGCAGCGACGGACCATCGAGGACGCCGCCGAGCAGCTTCTCGGTCGCGTCGAGTCGCTCCGGCGGCACCGTCCCAACAAAGACTTGATACAGCACGTCGAACAGCCAACCGCCACCGGAGACATAGATCGCCAGCACGAGCAGCCCCGCGATCACCACGTTCACCGCCGGGCCTGCGATTGCGATCACGAACTCCTGCGAAGGAACCTGCGGGATGCGCTTCAGTCGCGCTACACCTCCGATCGGCAGCAGGGTGATGTCATGGGTGCCGACGTCGTAACGCCTGGCCGACAGCGCATGGCCGTACTCGTGCAGGGTCACACATAGAAATACCGCCAACAACTGCGCGACCGAAAACGCGATCATCGCAGGCACGGCACCCGTCGACCAAGTCGCGTAGATGACGTAGGCAATCAGCAGCGAAAAGGTCCAGTGCACATACAGACTGATCCCGAAGAAGGTTCCGAGTTTGAAGCGTTGTGATGCCAAAGAAAACCGTTTCGCATTAAAAGACGGAAAAACGATGAACGTGGAAGAACCGATAACCGCAACTACCGCTAACTGGGATGGGAATCACTGCGGCTGCGCTTCCACTTGCAACGCCTGGCGCTGGACATCGATGGCGACGTCAGCAACGATCCGGTCGGCGTACTGGGTGATGTTGGCACGACCGCCGCGGAACCAACTCAGCACCGGAGCGAGATAACCGGGCGGTGGAACTTCCGGCACCGCTCCCTGATTCCAGGAAGTACTGACCCAGTGCTGGCTACCTTCGAGCGACAGCGGGTTGGCCGAGAGCATGTAGCGGCCGCCGAGCGGGTCCTGCAACTCTCCGCCGAGCAACTCGCGGGCGACCTGTGGTGCGTTTTGCCGATCGACCTTCAATTGACGGGTGAGCAACCCGAGCAAATCCGCACCGGCACGCGACGCCGCGGTCGTGCGCTGGAATAACTGCTCGTTGGCCCATGATTGCAGTTGACTGCCGAGCAGATTGCCAACCTGGACGCGGACCTGCACCTGATCCTCGGCTTCGTCCGCGGCGATGAACGGCAACGACGCCTGGATCACGTCGGGTTGGAAGGAGACGATGCTGAACCCGCCGCCTTGAAAGCGATACAGCCCGCCGACCAGCCGCGTCATACCAGGTCCCACCGGTTGGCCGCGTCCGAGTCCCAGCGGCAATCGGTCGAGCAACCCTGGCAGCGGCCAGGCGCCGATGTAGCCGGGCAACGACCGCAGCGCACCGTAACTCTTGAGGATGCCATCGAACTGATCGGGCGCTGGAGGTACGGTGTCCTTGATCGCGGCGAACAGGTGATGCGGTGGGATCGAGCCGCGGAGCTGGTCGGACACGACATGCGCTTGGGCAGCGACGATATCGTCCGGTGCAAAATCAATCCGCACGCGCGTCGGCGGTCCGAGTTGCTGAGCAATGGAGCCATATTTTTCGGGCGACCACGGCGCGACCTCGGCGTGAATTTCCAGCCGGTCGATCCCCGGCGCATCGGGCAGCGTGCTCCGCCGCATGCCGACGACGATCGGATCCATCTGCTGCCACTGCGAGCTGTGATAATCGGCGATGCGTCGGTACCACTGGTCCTCTTCGGCTGTGACCGCTGTGATTTCCACATCGGCGATTGGCAATAGGGTGCCAGAGCGGCCGCGGAGCGAGTCAATGATGTCATCGCCAGCGGCGATCACACCGCTGCCGTCACCGCGGCGACCAAACCCCAGCGGCAAAAATCCGGTGTCGATCAAATCATCAATTTCCCACAGCGGCTGGGCTTCGGCCGCCGACGCCAGCCGAGCCAGTCGCAGCAGTGAAATATCAGTGTCCGACTGCAGCCGGCGGCGCATCTCGATCAGGTAGTCCGGCCCTACCAGTCCACGCAGCATCTGCGGCGAGAAGTAGGCAAACACCGTGTCCTCGCGCTCCAGCGGAACGAGCTGACGAGCGAGCTGGAACTCGGGCGTTGTTGCCAGTGACTCGCCGCTGCGTCCAACTTCGAGGAATCTTTCGACCAGCGTGCGGCTGTTGGTGACGAATGCGTATTCGCCGTCGATCGCCATGAACGAGCGCACGCGGTTGTCCGCCGTGGCGATCAGCGAAACTTCGTGCCCATCGATGTTGAGCCGTGTCTGCGTCACCTCGGGGTCGTTTCGCACCAGCGCCGTCCGCTCGGATTCCAGCGACGTTCGCAACAGAAAAATGTTTTTGGCGCGGAACAAGACGCCGAGCGACGCTCCATCATTTAAGAACAAGTCGCGTCCGATGATCGCTTGATCCTCGATCACCGACGCCCCGAGGACCCGCGACAGCTCCGTCGTCTTGAGGTTCAGCTGGTTCTCCATCCGCCGCGCCGCTGGGTTTTCGATGCCCCGCAGTGTTACCATCCGGCCGATGTCGCCGCCGTATTCTTCGGACAGGTTGCGAAACCAGATGTAGTTCTCAAACGACCCGAAGCGGAGGTAAAAGCATTCCGGCGGCACGCGGCTGGCTGTCGGCTCACTGGGCACCTCAATCCCTGGCGGCGCAGACGTCACCGGCTGCCACCTCGGCCCGGCGGGAACCGGCAGGTCGGCGATTGCGGTAGCGCCGTCAACCCCGGCGGCCGCGCGGCGGAGGATCGATGTGCGGATTGCCTCGGTTCCAGCGATCAGCTTGAGCGTCGAAACCATCGACGCTTCCTGAGTCGGATCGGCGGCCAAATATCCATCTGGCAGCGGCAAATCGAGCCGGCCGGACAGCAGGGCGATCAGGTAGCTTTCGATGATCGGCGGGTAATCGCCCTGTTGCATCTGCCGCATCATGGCTTGGGTGTACCCATTCCACCACTGCAGCAACATTTGCCGGTGTGTGTTGCCTTGCGGTACGGAAACCGGACGCAGCAGCAACTCCGTGCGCCCGGCGAGATCCGGCTGACTCAGCCGCACGCGGAGCGGCTCATTGCCACGAAACAAGAACGTGACTTCGCTGGCAACCGTGATCGGTCGGTCTTCTTCGGACAAGTCGCGAACCAAATTACCGAGCCGCCGGAGCAAGCGGCCGCCGCCTACCGCCGGCGCTCCTGGCGGCAGGGCCTGACGGGCGCGAGCTGGCGAATCGACCTGAATATCCCGCGCAACCGGATAGAGGATCCGTGCCTCATCATCAGAAACCTCCAGCAATGGAAGCACGGCGTCACGCTGCGCAGCCCCCACGGGGATTTCGATGCGGGCTACGCCATAGGGGGCGCCGCTGACTGCCAGCGTCGTCGACTGCACCGACGCTGCAGGAATCACGGCAGGCCCCGGCGGCGGAGCAACCGGCCTTCGCAGTTCTGGCGGGGCAGACACCTGCGCAAGCCCGATCGCTGGCCAGAGGACCAATGCCCCCAGCAGCGACGCTCCGCACGCAATCGGCACACGTCGCGCTAGCACCGCGGGACAACGCCCACCCAACCTATACCGCGGCAGCCGCGCAAACTTCATTTCGCAATTCCTTGAAATTATCATCCTTGGCGTGATTGTTTTCGCCACTGCGGCTGGATCAATCAACTATTGTCACGATAATGCGTCCCCGGCAAAGCTCCAGGCAGCCACATTATTCGAAACTCGATCCCTCAGGGGTAGGTAATCCGTGGAAAGTCCTTCTCGCAGCGGCGTATTCGACAGCAAGACCGACAACCGCGTCGAGCGATTTGCCGAGAGCGTCAGTTTTGACTCGCGGCTGTACCGCCAAGACATCCGCGGATCGATCGCGCATGCGCGGATGCTCGCCGCTCAGGGGCTGCTGACGGCCGAGGAGGCTGACGCGATTGCGCGAGCTGACCCGGATCGGTATAGAACTGGACGAAGGGCGGCTGCCGCTGCGGATCGAGCTGGAGGACATTCACATGCACATCGAGCAGGCGCTGATCGATCGCCTGGGTGACGTCGGACGCAAACTGCACACGGCCCGCAGCCGCAACGATCAGGTCAGCACCGATGTGCGGCTGTGGGTGCGCGAGGCCCTGGACCGGGTGGATGCGCGACTAATTGAGTTACAGAAGGCATTCCTGGGCCGCTGCGAGCGTGACGCCGATGTGATTCTGCCGGCCTACACGCACCTGCAGCGGGCCCAACCGGTGCTCGCTCCGCATTATTGGTTGGCCTACATCGAGAAGTTCGAGCGCGACCGCCAGCGCGTCGCCGATTGTCGCCGCCGGGTCAATCTCTGCAGCCTTGGGGTCGCAGCGGTTGCTGGCACTTCATTGCCGATCGACCGGCGGATGACCGCCGACTTGCTCGGTTTTGATGGGATCACCGCCAACAGCCTCGACACCAGCAGCGACCGCGATTTCGTGCTTGAGAGCGCCTTTGTGCTGGCGATGGTCGCCTCGCACCTGAGCGGCTGGGCTGAAGAGTGGATCCTGTGGAGCACCGTCGAGTTTGGGTTCATCAACCTGCCTCACGCATTCTGCACCGGTAGCAGCATCATGCCGCAGAAGGTCAATCCAGATGTGCTGGAGCTGACCCGCGGCAAGTCGGCGCGGGTGATGGGCAACCTGCAGACGTTGATGCTGTTGGTCAAGAATCTGCCGCTGGCCTACAACCGCGATTTGCAGGAAGACAAACCGCCGCTGTTCGACTCGTTCGACACGATCGAGGCGTGCCTGGAATTAGCGGCACCGCTGGTCGCCGGCGCGGAGCTGCGGCGCGAGTCGATTGAGGCGCGGTTGGAACTGGGATATCTCGACGCGACAACGTTGATGGAGCACCTCATCGCTCAAGGAATGCCGCAGCGCCGCGCTCATCATTTGGTGGGCCAAGTCGTCGGCGAAGCGATGCGGCGGGAACTCCCGTTGGCACAGTTGCCGATCGAAGTCATTCAACAACATGCTCCTGAACTGGATGCGTCGGTACGTGATGTTTTAGGCGCGAAGAATGCGGTGAGGGCATTTCAGAGCGAAGGCAGCACATCGCCGATGCGGGTCGCCGAGCAAGTCGCGTGCTGGAAGGAAAAGTTATCCACCGCACATGATTGAGCACCTACTCGACGCTCGCGTGAAGCAGATTCGGGGATGCTCCGCTGCGGGCCGCTGATCAACAGGTTTGCATTTCAAGCAGGTGAGCAGATGACGCAGGGTGCACTCTTTCGTTTGGCCGCATGCGTGATGGCGTTTTGCTCATTGTGTGGGCCAATCCGCACGGCTGCGGCCGCCGACACCTCGCGGTTCGCTCACGCCGATAGCCGCAGCCGATATGTTCACTGGATCGACTTATATGATGTCGATAACCGCCGCATCACGCCCCAGTCGACCCGGCCCTACTCGCCACTGAACACTTGCGGCCGCTGCCATGACCACGAGGCGATCTCCCATGGGTGGCACTTCAATGCCTTTAGCGACACGGTGCCAGCGGGACGCGTCAGCGAGCCCTGGATTTGGACCGACGAGCGGACGGGAACGCAGTTACCGCTGTCTTACCGCGGTTATCCGCAGATGTTCGACCCGCGCGAGATCGGCATCTCGGCATGGGAAATGACGTTGGAGTTTGGCGGCCGCGTCCCTGGCGGTGGTTTTGCTGCGGCTGCGGCAGAAAAGACCGAAGAGGGCGCGACGGCCGCTGACCGTTGGCGGATCTCGGGGGTGCTGGAGAACGACTGCATGGTCTGTCACGCTACCTCAGGCGGCTACGACATGACCGCTCGGCGCGAGCAGATTCAACTGCAAAATCATGCGTGGGCGGCGACGGCCGCGATCCACTTGGGCACCGTCGAAGGACGTGCCGATCGGATTGCGGACACTTTTGACCCCGCCGACGCCGAGCAAGCGGCCAAGTTGCCCCAGGTGACTTACGATTCCCGTCGCTTTGACCCTGCCGGGAAAGTTTTTGTCGATCTGATCCGAACACCTGAGAATAGTGCCTGCTACCAGTGCCACTCTCACCAGGATTTATCCGGCACCCGGTCACTGCGATGGCAACATGATCAAGACGTGCACCTGCGAGCGGGTATGTCGTGCGTCGATTGTCATCGCAATGGAATCGAACATCACACGGTGCGCGGATTCGAAGGCGAGGTGCACCCGACGGGGCAGCCCGTGGCGACGCTGTCCTGCGTGGGCTGTCATATTTCGGGCGACGGCAGTCAAGCGGCCGGCGCGGATTCTCTAGCGGTTACGGCGCGGCCGGGGCGGCTGGGGGCTCCGTTGCCCGCGCACGCTGGAATTCCTCCGGTGCATTTTGACATCATGAGCTGCACCAGTTGCCACGCCGGGCCGCCGCCGAGTTCCGAACCCGGGGCGATCATGACTTCCCTGGCCCATGGTCTGGGGACCGCGGAACACCGCCAGGACGACCAGTTGCCGCTGTTGCGCTCGCCGGTGTTTATGCCGCTGAGTGATCCTGAGCAGGCGTTACGTGGTAAGTTGCACCCGCACCGGGTGATGTGGCCGGCTTTCTGGGGCAAGCTCGACGGCGAGCGGATCGTACCGCTGCACCCGGAATCGGTTTACACCTGGACTCGCCGGGCGCTGCGGGTCCGCCGTGACTTTGTCGAGGAAGTCAGTAAGCAGGGAAGTGAGACATTCAATCAGAAGGTGCTGCTCGCGCTTGCGGCGATTGCTGAGCAAATCGATGCCACGCCGGTGTATGTCTCGGCGGGAAAGGTTTATCAAGCGGATTCTGACTCGGAGCAGTTGGTGAGCCAGCCGCTGGACCAGCAGGCGATGGTGGCTTGGCCGCTGGGGCATGACGTTCGGCCCGCCCGCTGGTCGCTCGGTGCAAAAGGATGCACCGAATGCCATCAACCCGACTCAGCGATCTTTGCAGCCAGCGTGAGCGCCGCTGGCCCGGCTCTGGATGATTCGCCGATCCAGTGGACGATGGCGGAGCTGCAAGGTGTCGACGCCAATCGCCAGCTGATTTGGAACCGATTGTTTGCCCGGCGAGATCTATTCAAGGTGATCCTGCTCGTTTCGGTAGTGGTCACCGGGCTGATGCTATTGGCCAGCGTGGTCCGCTGGTTGGCACGTCCGCTGGTGATGCCGCCACAAGAGGTACAACCATGAAACGAGGGATCGGTCTGATTGCGATCGTCGTGCTGGTGTTATTGATCCTGACGACCGCCGTGTTGGCGGTGACCGCCTGGGGATCGATTCTGCGGTCGGGTCACATGGGCAGCGACGCACTGGTGGCACACATGGCGGCCAGCGGCGTGTTTGTGCTGCTGGTTCCGATCGCCGCCGTGATCGCGCCGCTGTGGGCCGTGAAGCGCGCGGAGACGACCGGCGAGCGCCGGGCCAGCGGTGCCGGCTTGGCGGGGATCTTGTTCTGGATTTGGTTGGCAGCGAGTTGGGTAACGATGGCGACGATGTTGGCGAGCATGCTGCAGAACCTGGGAACGACCGGGCTGCTGACGATGATCACGGTCCATCGCTGGGCCGGTGCCGCCGCAGTGATCGCCCTGCTGCTCCTGACGGCAGTCGGAATCGGCGGCCGTCGCGGTCGCCGGGGGTCTGTTGCTTCTTAAAATCCGTGGGACGCGGCGTCAGGTCGGCCGCCGGTATTGCCGCTCAGCCCGCAGGCTGCTCACCGCGCGATGACGGTGGCGCAATGGGCGCCGAAGTGACAGCATTCCCTCCTACGCTGTCGCGACCATGTGTGTTATCTTCCTGAGCAATTTGCCGACCCACATCTTTCTACTTTTTTCCGGAAACTGTTGTGCCCCGTCGCGAGGATATCAAGAAGATTCTGTTGATCGGCAGCGGTCCGATCGTCATCGGTCAAGCCAGCGAGTTCGATTACTCCGGGACGCAGGCCTGTAAGGCGCTGCGCGAGGAGGGTTACGAGGTTGTGCTGATCAATAGCAATCCCGCGACGATCATGACCGACCCGGACATGGCCGATGCGACGTACATCGAGCCGCTGACCTGGCAGATGGTCGAGAAGGTGATCATCGCTGAGCGTCCCCAAGCGCTGCTACCAACGCTCGGCGGTCAGACCGCGCTCAATCTCGCCATGGATCTGGCCGCCAACGGGGTGCTGGAAAGATACGGCGTTGAGATGATCGGTGCCAATCCGGCCGTGATCGCCAAAGCTGAGGAACGCGACCAGTTCAAAGCGGCGATGGAAAAAATCGGGTTGGAAACCTGCATCGGCGAGATGGTCGGCTCACTCGAGCACGCTCGTGAAGTGCTCAAGGTGGTCGGCCTGCCAGCGGTGGTTCGCCCGAGTTTTACGCTCGGCGGCAGCGGTTCGGCGATCGCCTACAACCGCGCCGACTTCGATGCACTGGTCCAAAACGGACTCGACCAGAGCCCCATCCACGAAGTCTTGATCGAACAATCGATCATCGGCTGGAAAGAGTACGAGATGGAGGTGATGCGCGACCTGGACGACAACGTCGTGATCATCTGCAGCATCGAGAACTTCGATGCGATGGGCGTGCATACCGGCGACTCGATCACCGTCGCTCCCGCTCAGACGCTTTCGGACAAGGAATATCAGCGGATGCGCGACGCATCGCTGGCCGTGATGCGCGAGATCGGCGTTGAAACCGGCGGATCGAATATTCAGTTCGCGATTCATCCGGGCACCGGCCGAATGATCGTGATCGAAATGAACCCGCGTGTCTCGCGCAGCAGCGCTCTGGCGAGCAAAGCGACCGGCTTTCCGATCGCCAAAATCGCTGCCAAGCTGGCCGTGGGTTACCGCCTGTGGGAACTGCCCAACGACATCACGCAACAGACCAAAGCCTGCTTTGAGCCGTCGATCGACTACGTGGTGACGAAGATCCCGCGGTTCGCATTCGAAAAGTTCCCTGAGGCCGACTCGACACTGATGACGCAGATGAAGAGCGTCGGCGAAACGATGGCGATCGGGCGAACGTTCAAGGAGTCGCTGCAAAAGGCGCTTCGCGGCCTCGAAGTCGGCGCATTTGGACTGGGCAGCGACCAGCGCGATCTATGGGGCACCGACCAACAACCCGACGAAGATGAACTGCGCGCCCGGCTGAGCATCCCTCGCGCTGAACGCATCTTCTACATGCGCTACGCGATCAAAGCGGGCATGTCGTTGGATGCGATCTATGAACTGACGCACATCGACCGCTGGTTCTTGGACCACATGAAGCAGATCGTCGAGGAGGAAGAGCGGATCGCCGCCGTTGGCCCGCTCGGCTCCTGGACCGCGGACGATTTCCGCCGCGCCAAACGCTGCGGCTTTTCCGACCGCCAGATTTCGCGATTGATCGGCAGCAAGGACACCCAGGTCCGCGCCCGACGAATCGAGCTGGGTGTCAAGCCGGTGTTCAAAAGCGTCGACACCTGCGCGGCAGAGTTCGAGGCGTACACACCGTATTACTACAGCACCTACGAGTCCGAGGACGAATTGCCGCCGCGGGGAGACAAGAAGCGGATCGTGATTCTCGGGGGCGGCCCCAATCGCATCGGCCAGGGCATCGAGTTCGATTACTGCTGCTGTCACGCCAGTTTCGCCCTGCGGGAGCTCGGCTACGAAAGCGTGATGATCAACAGCAACCCGGAGACGGTCAGCACCGACTACGACACCAGCGACATGCTGTTCTTCGAGCCGCTGACCATCGAGGACGTGCTGAACGTCTGCGATGCGATCCAGCCCGACGGTGTGATCGTGCAATTCGGTGGGCAAACGCCGCTGAACCTCGCCCGTGGGCTCAAGGAAGCCGGCGTGCCGATCATCGGCACGAGCGTCGAGACGATCGAAGCGGCTGAAGACCGCGAGCTGTTCCAGAAACTGATCGACGACCTCGGCCTGCGGCAGCCGCCCAGCGGCATTGCGAGGAACATGGCCGAAGCACGGGTGGAAGTCAAACGCATCGGTTTCCCGTCGCTGGTGCGTCCGAGCTTCGTGCTCGGGGGCCGCGCCATGGAAATTTGTTATGACCAAACCCAGTTCGACCGCTACGTAGCGGAAGCATTTATCGCCGCCGACGGCCAACCGGTGCTGATCGACCGCTTCTTGGAAGATGCCACCGAAGTCGACGTCGACGCGATCTCCGACGGACGGCGGTGCGTGGTGATGGGGATCATGGAACATATCGAGGAAGCGGGGGTCCACTCCGGCGACTCGGCATGCGCAATCCCGTCGTTCACGCTTTCTGACGAGATTTTGGCCGAGATCCGCCAGTCAACCGCGAAACTCGCCAAGCGGCTGTCCGTCGTCGGTCTGATGAACATCCAGTTCGCCGTCAAAGATGAAGCCAGCGGTCCGACGTTGTACGTGCTGGAAGTCAATCCGCGGGCCAGCCGCACGGTGCCGTTTGTTGCCAAGGCGACCGGGGTTCCGGTGGCGAAGCTGGCGACGAAAGTGATGGTCGGCAAAACGCTCGATGAACTCGGTATCCACACCGAGCCGATCCCGCGACACGTCTCGGTCAAGGAAAGCGTATTCCCGTTCCGTAAGTTTGCTGGCGTCGACATCGTACTCGGGCCGGAAATGCGGAGCACCGGCGAGGTGATGGGCGTCAGCGAGTCGTTCCCATTGGCGTTCGCCAAGAGCCAGATCGCGGCGGGGACGGTGTTGCCCGATAGCGGCAACATCTTCATGAGCATGTCAGGCCGTCACAAGGACCAGGTCATCGTGCTGGCCCAACAGATCCGCGACCTGGGCTTCAACATCTTGGCAACATCCGGCACCGCAAGCCGCATCGAAGAAGCCGGGGTTCCGGTGACTCGGGTCAAGAAGATCGCTGAGGGAAATCCGAACCTGCTGGATTACCTGAAGAATGGTGAGGTTCAACTGATTCTCAACACGCCCAGCGGTAAAGGGGCACGGACGGACGAAGGCAAGATTCGAGCTGCCGCGGTCCAGGCCGGCGTCCCCTGCATCACCACCCTGTCGGCCGCCGAAGCGGCTGCCGGCGCGATGGCGGCCTTGAAAGTCGGCACGTTGGAAGTGCAATCGCTTCAGCGCCGATATGCGGAAGTCGTGCAGCCCGTGTAACCATTATGCGTGGGAACGCATAACCAACTCGGATCGACAGCCAGTTGGAAGCCGACCAATTATTCGGGTGTTTGTACTCGTGCTTAAGCACACGACATGGTACTTGTCCGGGTGGCACGCTCAGAGCCCTGGCGATGGGCGTGGACGCTGGAAAAAGATAGCGACCCGATGAGGCATTCCCGTATTATCTTGTAGTTCTTCCCAGCACGCCCTTCGTTCCTCAGGGACGTGCCACCCGGAGGATGAAGTGCCTCCATCGTTGACATCGCTTGCACCGCGAGACCGTAAAACGAAGCTGGGCAAGCCGACGGCGGCTTGCCCAGCGTGGTATCGTCGTGGTGGCGTCGAGGATTACTTGGCGCCGACCAACTGCGCCTTCTTCTTAGCGGCGACGATTTCTTCCTGGATGTTCGACGGCACGCGGCGATACTTCGCGAACTCCATCGTGAACGTGCCCTGGCCTTGCGTCATGCTGCGCAGGTCGGTCGAGTAGCCGAACGTTTCCGCCAGCGGCACTTCGGCGGTCGATCGATGGTGATCGCCTTCACGAATGTCGGTGCTGGTGATCAATGCCGCGGCGGCTGATGATGTCGCCGACGACCGGTCCTTGGAACGATTCTGGACATTCGATCTCGATCTTCATGATCGGCTCGAGCAGCACCGGCTTCATCTTTGATGAAGTCTCGCGGAAGCAGTCTTGAGCCGCCAGTATAGAACGCCATGTCCGAGCTGTCGACGTCGTGGTAGCGAGCCGTCCTGCAGATCGATCTTGATGCCGACAACGGGGAACTCGGCCACCGGGCCCTTGCCAATGAGTCGCGGAAGCCCTTTTCGACCGCCGGGATGTACTGCTTCGGAATGCGGCCGCCGCACGACATTGTCGTCGAACATCAAAGCTGCCTTCGTCTGCCGATCTTCGGGCATCGGGCTCGAGCGTGCCGACGATGTGAGCGTACTGGCCCGAACCGCCGGTTTGCTTCTTGTGCTTGTAGTTGAACTCGACCGTCTTGCGTCGGGCGCTTCGCGGTAGCTGACCTTCGGTGCGCCGACTTCGACTTCGACCTTGTACTCGCGGCGGATGCGCTCGACGTAAATTTCCAGGTGCAACTCGCCCATGCCGGCGATCACCGTTTCGCTGGTTTCTTCGTCGGTGAAGACGTGGAACGTCGGATCTTCCTTGCGGAACCGCTGCAGGGCCTTGCCCAGCTTGTCGCGCATCGTCGCGGCTCAGCGGCGTGATCGCACATCTTGATCACCGGCTCGGGAACGAACATGTTTTCCAGCGTGCAGATAGTTCGCGTTCGCTGGCGTAGGTATCGCCGCAGGCGCAGTCGATGCCCATGATGGCGACGATGTCGCCGGCCTCGGCCGTATCGATTTCTTCGCGCTTGTCGGCGTGCATCTCTCACGATGCGGCTGAAGCGTTCCTTCTGGCCGGTGCGCTGGTTGAAGTAGGTGTCGCCCTTGTCGATCGTGCCTTGGTAGATCCGCATGAACGTCAACTGGCCGAACGCATCGTCGACGATCTTGAACGCCATGCCGACGAACGGCTTGCGTCGGATCGGGCTCAAGCGGATCGATCTTCGTCGGTTTCGTCCTTCGGATCCTTGCCGCGGATTTCGCGCTCCAGCGGCGAGGGCAAGTAGCGCACGACCGCGTCCAGCAGCGGCTGCACGCCTTTGTTCTTATAGGCCGTGCCCATGAACACGGGCGTGAAGTCCTGGCTGATGCACGGCTTGCGCGAACGATCTCGTGGATCAGCTCTTCGGGGACTTCTTCTTCGCTGAGCAGCATTTCCATCAGCTCGTCGCTGTACATCGACAGCGCTTCGAGCATCTGTGCCGCGAGCATCTTCGGCTTCGTCGAGCAGGTCGGCCGGAATCTCTTCGTCGCGGACCTTTTCGCCGTTGCTCGCCGTCGAAGTAGAAGGCCTTCATCGTGACCAGGTCGATCACGCCTTCGAACTTCTCTTCCGCGCCGATCGGCAATCTGCATCAGCACGGCGTCGGCGCCCAGCTTTTCGCGCAGCTGCTTCGACGACGCGAAACGGATTCGCGCCGGTGCGGTCCATCTTGTTGATGAACGCCAGCCGCGGAACGTGATAGCGCTTCATCTGGCGGTCGACCGTGATCGATTGCGACTGCACGCCGCCGACGGCACACAGCACCAGCACGGCGCCGTCGAGCACGCGCAGCTGACGTTCCACTTCGACCGTGAAGTCGACGTGGCCGGGGGTGTCGATCAGGTTGATCGGTGTGGCTCTTCCCAGTTCACGCTGCGTGGCGGCGCTGGTGATCGTGATCCCGCGCTCGCTTCTCGAGGTCCATGTAGTCCATGGTCGCGCCGTCGCCGCCGCCACTGACGTCTTCAATCTTATGAATGCGGCCGGCGTAGAACAGAATCCGCTCGCTTAGGGTCGTCTTGCCCGAGTCGATGTGGGCGGAGATACCGATATTCCGCAGTTTCTCCAAGTTCATCTCTATCACCTAACAAAGTGCCCGCCACAACTCAGAGAGTCACCGGTTCGCGAAGAACAGCTTCACGGACCGGGCAACCGGTAGCGGATAAGAATTCAAGTTTGCCGACCCCCAGACACCCCGGGTAACGGAACTCCAGCGAGTCCTTCCCCCTTCCGGCACGAGCAATCGTTGACAAATATCGCAAAGCTTTGCCGAAAGCGGAAGGTCAAAGGAAAAAAAGCAGCGAAATCGGTCGCTGCGACCGCGAAATCGCTGCCGCTGACCGCGCGATCGCCAGTGCTGACGCTCCGCCCACCGAAAAGGGCCGCCGCTGCCGCTCTCCGGAGCTTGATGCGAGGTGCCTGTTTAGAAATCCGCACGCGCGAAATAAACGCAACCTACCGCCAGCATGAACACGATGAATGCACCGCAGGTCAGCACCGGTCGCCAGACACGATAGCGATGAACCGTCGTCTCGCCCGCGGCGGCAAAGGACAGTTGCAGTGCGTTTTCTCCAGAAACGATGGTCGCGATCGTCTCGCCCAGTTCCGCGGTTTGCGGCGTCACAAACCGCAGCGGTGTGACCAGATAACGGTCGACCCAGCGCCATCCGCCCAGAGTGGGCCGCTGCGTGAACACCCGGCGATGCCCGGTTGCAGTTGCATCGGCCCCGTCGCGCCGGTCGGTTAATTCCCAAGCCGAGACCCGATCGACGTGATGCGCCAGCCAGAGTCGCCCCGTCGCTTCGTCCCAGTGCAACGCCTCGACTTCCCGCGTTCCCTCAAGCTGCTCTGCTATCACCCGCCGCTGTGCGTCGACACTCACTAGCCAGACGCTGCCGTCGCCCGCCAAAACGGCAACGGAGCCAACGCCCCAGCAACTGATCGCCGAGACGACCTTCAGCTTCGCCAGCGCCTCGGCCGCGTCGCCCTCGGGTGTCAGCGGTTTCAACGACGCATCAAAAAACAACGGCTGCTCATCGCTGCGAAGCAGCACCACCGAATCGTCCAGAACCCGCAGCCACAATGCTCCAGTGGCCGCCATCGTCTCGGCCTGTGCCGCCAACGACCAGCGCGGCTGTGGAGCAGAGCCGCGGCGCCGATCTCGATCCAGCCGCATCAGTCTGCCGCCGGAGTACACGAACAGACGCTCTCCGCCGCGGCTCAGACCGACGGAGTGCGGCGACACCAAAGTCACCCGCTCGGGTAACACGGAAATAAACCCATCGCTGGGCCCGCCCATCATCTTGATCAACCGCGGCAGCCAGCCGCCCAGCGGCAGGGCTAACGGTGCATCCGCTGCGGCAGCTGCGTCGTCCGCCGCTGGCTCACCGGCCACGCCAGTGTCCGTGTGCCCTTCGCCTGCGGCTGCGTCACCCGCAGCAAAACCTTCGCCGTCCGCGGGGGACGGATTCAAAACATCGGCCGGGGCGACCATCAGATCGCCAGAATTGAGCGCCAACAGCCCGCCGCCGTCGAGTGCATATAAGTCGCTCGTGCCAACAGGAAGCTCGATCGAGGGCTCCAGCCTGCTGTCGGGACCGGGCGCCAACAGCAACAGCGGCGTCGCGCCGGAACCGAACAGGTTGACTCGCCCCCCGCGCACCCGAGCGGTCGCGATCCGGCCGTCACTGAGCGTCACCGGCGGCAGCACTCGATCATTGCGCCCGGGCTCGTCCGGGAACAGGTTCACCCACTGATCGGTCGTGCGATCAAAACGCTGCAGATTGCCGTCGCGGGTGGATGCCACGAGCCGTTCATCCGAGATCGTCAACCCGGTGATTCGATCGCCTTCGGTGACAAACGAGTCCGACAGCCAACCGGCAAATCCGATCAGCAAACACGCCGCGCCGAACAGATTGGCCAGCCCGATCGCCAGGATCGGCGAACGCCAACGCAGCCCGGCGACCGCTGAGACGCTAAAGAACACGGCAAACAAAAACACGCACACTGGAATGCACAACAGCAGCCGAATGTTCCACATGTCGAGGCGGAATCCCGAGATCAACCACAGCCCGATGATCAGCTGCGAAACACAGACGAACACGAACGCGCAGCCGCCGACAAACTTCGCCAGGAACAACAATGGCCGCGAAACCGGTTTGCTCAACAGCAAATGCAACGACCCGGGTTGCAGCATGTCAGGGATGATCGCCGCGGTGACCAAGATCCCCAGAAACACCATCGCGAACCCCAGCACCCAATCGATGATCAGGCGGAGGGCGAAGTGGTTGAGCAGCAGCTGGAACTGAGCCTTCTCGACCGGAAAGACCGCCGGGAACGAGTAGCCGGCGTAGGTCAGGGCGATGCTCCTGGCCCCACGATTTTCGAACACGCCCGGCAGTGCCGCCTCGATCCGCAGCCGCGCCCGCCGCTGCCGTAATTGCTCGCTGATCTCTTCCGGAGCGAGCTGTTCGAGTTCCCGCAGCTCGCGCAGCTGCGGCACCGAACGCCAGATCTCACGATCGTACCAGTCGTCGGACTCCAGCAGCGCGTTGAGCCCATCGGCGAAGATATGCAGATGAATCCGCACCTCTTGCCCCTGAGCAACTTTCTGCAAGTTGCGTTGGAGTTCGTCGGGCAGGTGGCGGGCGATCCGGCCGGCCGGTGTCTCGCGGTCTGCGCGCCGCAGGAAATGCCGCAGTATCCGGCTGCTGGCCGCGATCAGCCGCATCGCCAATCAAGTCTTCGTCTGGCAGCGGATCAGCCGCTGGCTCATCAATGATTCGCTCATCGGCCGCCCGCTCATCAATAGCGCGGGCGAGCATCGCCTTCATCCGCGTGCCGTTGGCGAAGTCGAGCCAGTGAAACCGCGTCGTAAAGACTTCCTGATAACCGATTGGTGCCAGCGCGATCAGGAAGATATAAATCGTCGCCAGCGCTACCCACAGGATCCGGGAGGCAAAGGCGGATCGAAACGAATCCGCGATCACGGCTAAGTAAGGGCGCATCGGCTCGCGCCTCCGCCGGAGCGTCCGGACCCGCTGGAGGTGCTGTGTTCATCGCCCAGCGCAAGTCCGGCGTCTGGATCATCCACGGCGTCGACGTCAACGCCGCCTTCGTTAGTAGGGCTCGCCCCGAGCAGTGGCGGTCCGAGTTCCTGATCCAGCGGCACCGAGCCGACCAACGACAGAAACACGTCTTCGAGCGAACGCCGCGGCGTGGTCAGCGACAAGATGCTGATCCCGGCCCGGCGCAAATCGTCGACGGTGCGATCGATGGTCGACTGGTCGCGCCAAGAAATGCTCACTCGCAGCACCCCATTGGCCAGCCGAACCAGCTGCAAGCCGCTGTCTGGCCAATCGCTGCCGGTGCCCGGTGGCAGCAGCGTCTGTTGGACCTCCTGGTCGCTGAGTTCGGTAGCTAGGTCGAATTTGACGCGGCGGTTGCCTAACTGCTGCGTCAGTTCGTCGATCGTGCCGATGCCGCGGATCTGCCCGCTAGCCATCACCGCCACTCGGTCGCAAACAAGTTCAACTTCTTGCAGGATATGGCTGTTGAGAAAAATGGTCTTGCCGCGGTCCTTCAGTTCCAGCAGCAGTCGCCGCACCTCGCTGCGCCCGACGGGATCGAGGCCATCGGTCGGTTCATCGAGGATCAGCAGGTCAGGGTCGTGCAACAGCGCCTGGGCCAGCCCAAGCCGTTGGTACATTCCTTTGCTGAAGCGCCGGACCGACTCACGGTCCCGCCCCTCCAGCCCGACCAAGCGGAGCAGCTCGGGCGAGCGTTGTTCGATGCTGTGGCGGTCCAAGCGACTCATGCCCCCGTAGAATCGCAGGGCCGAGCGAGCGGTGTGGTGCCGGTCGATTCGCAGGCTTTCGGGAAGGTAACCGACGCGCTGCCGCGCGGCGATCGAGCCGGCAGGATGTCCGAACATCTCCGCCGCTCCACCACTGGCACCGATCACACCGAGCAGGATCTTGATCAGGGTCGTCTTGCCGGCGCCGTTGGGACCGAGCAGCCCAAAGACTTCACCCCGGTAAGCACAGAGCGACACCTGGCGGAGCGCCGTAATGGAGCGGTTGCCCAGCAGACCACCGCGATAGGTCTTCGTCAGCCGTTCGACCCTGATGACGGACTGGCGATAGCTCACGCGGCAAAAAACAGCGGTAGAAACTTGGCCAGTGCAACGACAGCAACGATCAACACGCCCAGCGCCAGCCAGCGGTGCCCAGGATGCCACAGCGAAGGCGCCAGATGACCGCGGCGGTACACGGTGTGGAACCGTTCGCGCTGAGCGAGCGAGTCGAACACACCGTCATCGGCCAAGACGTGCAAGCCGTACTGGATCGAATATTCCAAAACTCCAAAAACGGGCGCGCGGCGATTGCGCTCGTCGACCGTCTGGGCATCGAAATACCAAAGTTGTGACCCAAACTCCGTCTCGGTCTCGCGGCGATAGTCGATGCAGCTCAACTGGACCGTCTCGTTGCTGTTCGGGCAGACCCGGGCGCGCAGCAGCGCCGCCTGGGAATCCGAACGGATCTGCCGCATGATCTTCTCCGGGATCCGGATCGCTTGTGTTTCAGCACTCATCGGGTGGCACCCTCTGCCCGAAAATTAAGCTTTTTGCGATAAACGTCCCACCGGCCCACCTGGTTCTGCAGTCGATCGACGCATCCAGACAACCGCAGTGTAACATGACTGCGAGCCGATAAAACAGTCTCAGTGGAAAAATTGGCGACGTTCCGAGAGGTTCAAGCAACTTTCGTTCCCGCTGTCAGCATGTTTCGTTATTTTCTGTTCTCATGGTGATGGCCACCAGTCCAGTAAGCCGGCCGCCGCTGGCCACCGGCGTTACATCTTACCCAATCCGTCGCTCACGTCCTTCAGTCGTTCCGAACATGCTCGAACGCCGCTCACTCAAAGTGCCGATCACCCTCGGTGTGGTGCTGATCCTGATCGTCGTCGCGCTGACGGTTGGCTGGATTGCGATCAACGTTGTCGCTCTGACGGTCACCCAGGATTCCAAAGCGCTCTATTACATCACGCTTGCGATCGGCAGCATCGGGCTAGCCGTCGTTTTGGCCGGAGTGATCGCCTATCTCACCTTGAGCGTCAAAGCGATTAACCTGAACCGCCGCCAGTCGAACTTCATCGATAGCGTGACCCACGAACTCAAGAGCCCGATCGCCTCGCTCAAACTCTATCTGCAGACCCTCTCGCGCCGCTCGGTCGGCGAGACCCAGCGCGACGAGTTTCGGCGGATGATGCTAGCCGATGTGGAGCGGCTCGACCAATTGATCAACCATCTGCTCGACGCCGCCCGGATCGAGCGCGGCACCGACGGAGCGGAACCGGAAAACATCGCTCTGGACGAGTTGCTGCGCCACTGTTCGCGGGCGGTCTGTATCCGCTATGCCGTCGACAACGAGACGGTCGAAGTTGACTCGCCACCGCTGACGATCCACAGCCGCTCGACCGAACTGGAGATCCTGTTTCGCAACCTGATCGACAACGCCGTTAAATACGGCGGCACCCCGCCGCGGGTCAACATCAAAGCCGCCCCGACCAGCGGCCAACGCGTGACCGTGATCGTCAGCGACAATGGCCAAGGAATCCCGCCGAATCTGCGGCGCAAAGTGTTCGGCCGCTTCGTCCGCCTGGGCAGCGAACTGGAACGCTCTAAGCCGGGAACCGGTTTGGGGCTGTATCTGGTCCGCTCGGTCACCCGGTCCCTTGGCGGAGAGATTCACATCGAAACCAGCGATGGCCAGGCGGGAACCACTTTTTCAGTCACCTTACCGGGCTTAGTCCGTGGCAACGACGGCCAATCCCATCCGCCCACTGCGAGTGAAAGCAATTGATGCGACCCCACATCCTGGTTGTCGAAGACGAGAAGCACCTCGGTGTCGGCATTAAATACAACCTGGAAGCCGAAGGCTATCGCGTTACGCTGGTCGAAGACGGCCCCACCGCGCTGCGGTTGTTCGGTCAAAGCGGCCAGGGAATCGATTTGATCATCCTCGACCTGATGCTGCCGGGCATGAGCGGTTATGCGGTCTGCGAAGCAGTCCGTGAGCTCGGCAGCCGGATTCCCGTGCTGATGCTCTCGGCTCGAACCTTGGCCGAAGATCGCACCCGTGGATTCAACGTGGGCGCCAATCAGTACATGTCCAAGCCATTCGAGTTGGACGAGCTGCTCAGCCGCGTTAAAAATCTGATGCAGCTCTACAAGGGTACGCTGGCGGCTGACGCCGTCGCGACACCGGCTGCAAATCCCCGGCAGGTGACCCGCGCCGACTTCGGTCGCCTGAGCGTCGACTTTCAGACCCATCAGGCAACCGCTGGCGGTCAGACGGTACGGATGACGAGCAAGGAGCTGCGGCTGTTGAAGTACTTTGTCGAGAACCCGGAGCGGGTGATCAGCCGCGGTGAGTTGCTCAGCGAAGTCTGGGAAATGAATGGCAACCTGCAGACTCGCGCCGTCGACCAGTTCGTCGTCCGCTTGCGCAAGATCATCGAATCCGATCCGGCCAACCCGCAACACCTGCTGACCATCCGTGACGCCGGGTACCGGTTTGTGCCGTACCCGCAGCAGTCCGAGCACGCAGCCAGTCAGTAGCACGGAGCCCTACCGGCCGCGTCGCGCTGTCGTTCGCGCCTCCAGCGACGCGGCTGAGTCCGACTTTCGCAATTTTTTGGTTCCTGAGTCGCTGGCGATTCAGAGAGTAGAACCATTGTCGGCTTCGCCGACCGCAGCACTGCGAAAGTCGAACTGAGCGATGGCAAAAAAAAAGCTCCCGGCTAGAACGTGTCCCAGGGGGGCGGAGGACAACGTGCTAAGGACCGGGAGCCGGTGGACTGATGATGACGCAGCTCGACAATCCCGTTTGCATCCTTGCGGTCGGGAGAGTCGAACAACTTGATTGAGTAAAGTTGCCGCCGGTTGATCGGTCGCGTCCGTGCCACCCATCCCACCGACGTGTTCGCAGCGATCCGGCTTCCGCAGAAAAGGATCACCCATGCAAACCGCAGTTACTCAAACCGTGCCACTGGTGTCGGCGTGCGACCCATGTGTCATGGCCGGAAGATAGGCCACGACGGGCAACGCGGTCAACCCATATTTGAGTCTTCATTAGCACGTACAAAACGTCGTGATTCACGGGAAATTGTCGATCGCATTGGCGAGAACACCGACGATCGCCGGCGGATAATTTCGTGAAAAACACGATTGCCTCCAGTCGCCGCGGTGGCCGCTCCGAAGCGGTCGGCGGCGATTGCACAGGCGCACCTATAGCCGGGTTCTGCACAAAACAGGGACACCTATCAACGAGAGTTAAAGCCCGTTCGGCTCCGGCCCGCCAGGGTTCACCCGGGCAAGCCGAACTTGGCGATCCGGTCGCGGACTTTACCGCGGGTGATCCCGAGCATGGTCGCCGCCTTGGACTGATTGCCGCCGGTCTGCAACAGCACCCGCTGGAACAAGAACCGTTCGAGTTGGTCGATCACTTCGGCATACAGGTCTTCGGAACCTTCCTGAATCCGCCGTTCGATGAAGTCCTGCAGGTGATCGAGTGAGGAACGGTCATCTCCAGTCGCCTCAGGAACATTCTCCATGGCCGGTGCCGGTTGCGGCGGAGGGACCGACTCGAAGCTGTCATGCGGTCGCGGGCGAAGCGATCGCGACTCACTGCGGGATTCGTCACCGTCGGCGAGAATGAACGCCGGCAACGATTCGAGCCCGACGACCGTACCAGTGGTCGAAAGCATCGCTTGACGGACAACCGACTGCAGTTGCCGAATGTTGCCCGGCCACGAATAAGCCTCCACGCCTCCAGCGCCGCCGGGGTCAGCCCTTCAACCGACGATTTGTTCATCTCGACCCGGGCGCGGTTGAGAAAATACTCCAACAGCGGGGCGATATCGTCTCGTCGCTCACGCAGCGGCGGCAGGTTGATCGTGTAGCCGTTGAGCCGGTAGAACAGGTCCTCGCGGAACAATCCCTTGGAGACCAAGTCCTCGAGATTGCGATGGGTGGCGGCGATGATTCGCACATCGGTGGCGATGTCGGTGTTGCTGCCCAACCGCTGGAAGGTCTGTTCCTGGATGATCCGCAGCACCTTGCCCTGCACGACCATCGACATGTCGCCGATCTCGTCGAGAAAGATGGTGCCGCCATCGCAGTGTTCAAACTTGCCGGCGCACCGCCGGTCGGCGCCGGTGTAAGCACCTTTTTCGACGCCAAACAGCTCGCTCTCGAGCAATTGATCCGGAATCGCCGCGCAGTTGACGGCCACGAACGGCTTATCGCGACGGGGGCTATGTTCGAAGATCGCTCGTGCGACCAGTTCTTTGCCGCAACCGCTTTCGCCACGAACCAGGACCGTGACATTCTGTTCAGCGACCCGGCCGATCGCTTTGAAGACGCCGGACATCGCGGCGCTGCGCCAATGAACTGTTCGCCCCGATTGGTCGGATTGCCCAGCGGCATGGCGACCGGTTCGTCCATCAGCCGGCGGGATTCCGCTGCGCTGAAGGTCAGCTCACGGAGCTTCTCCAGGTTCAGCGGTTTGGCCAAATAGTCAAACGCCCCGAGCCGCATCGCCTCGATCGTGGTTTCGCTGCTGCTATCGCCGGTGATGAAAATAATCGGCAATTTTCGGTCCAGCGCCCGCAGCTTCTTGTACAGCTCCAGCCCGTTCATCTCGGGAAGGTAGACATCGATCAAGGCGACATCAGGCTGTTCCTGGTCCATCAAGCGCAGGCCATCTTCGCCGGTGCCCGCTGAGCGGACTTCAAATCCGCTGCCGCCCAGGCCGCGTTCCACCAGCAAACGCACCGTCCGGTCGTCGTCGATCAGTAATACTTTTGCCCCCAACGGCCTGCTCCCTCGCATATCGGGTGTGTGGACGATCTGACAACTATATCAGCGTTTGTCGGCCAAGTCTGCTCAATGCACAGCCGGCAAAAATAAATTGGTTCGGATTTTGAGTACGTCCCTCTGTTGGATGCGTTCTCGCCAGCGATTGTCCGCCGGTGGGGATTCTTCGATGTGCGTCTATTTTCATTTTTTGTATCCACTCCGCAAGCTGGCATACGCCATGCAGAGGGGCAAAGTGAACGAGATTCGGGCAAAAATGGCATGACCGGCGGTTCACTCGCTGCCGCAGCGGCGGTAGGGTGCCCTCGGCTGGCAAGCCTGCACTTGCGGCGAAACCTTTCCTGCCCTGGCGGGTTCAATGGCCGTCTTGTCGCCGCGCAACGCTGCCCCGGCGAGCAGCGTTGGGACCTCGGCGGCGCTTCCTGTTTTAGTCTTTGGAGTGAGAATGATGGCTCGAAGATCGGTCGCACTGGCCTGCCTCGTATGGGTCGGGACAGCTGCCACGGCATTGACCGCTTCGAACGCGGGCGCGGAGAATTGGCCTCAGTGGCGGGGGCCCGAGCACAACGGCTCCTCACCGACCGCTGACCCGCCGGTGCAGTGGAGCGAGGACAGCAACATCCGCTGGAAGATCGAGCTTCCCGGCCGCGGCAGTTCCACACCGATCATCTGGGGCGACCGCTTGTTTGTGCTCTCGGCACTGGCGACCGATCGGCAAGCTGAACCCGTAGCCCAAGGCGACCCATCCGGCGCTGGCACCGCGCCGCCGGCTGCCGATCGCCCGGCCGCCGCTGCCGCCCCCGGTCCAGGTTCACCGCGCGCCGGTGGTCCGCCACGTGGTGGCCGTGGCGGAGGCGGCCGCTTCGGCGGCGGCAGCGCTCCGACCACTTACCACCAATTCCTCGTATTGGCCTATGACCGCCACAGCGGTGAGGAACTCTGGCGCCGTGTCGCGACCGAACAGGTCCCGCACGAAGCCGGTCACGGCACCAATACCTTTGCCTCTTCTTCCCCCGTCACCGACGGCAAGCACCTGTGGGTCAATTTCGGGTCGCGCGGTGTCTACTGTTACGATCTGGACGGCAACCAGGTCTGGCAGCGCGATTTGGGCAAGATGCAAACCCGCTCACAATTCGGCGAAGCCAGTTCGCCGGCATTGCAGGACGGCAAGCTGATCATCCCCTGGGATCATGAAGGCCAATCGCAACTGTTCGCCTTGGACGCGAAAACCGGCGAAACGCTGTGGCAGGTCGAGCGCGACGAGCCGACCACCTGGGCCACCCCGCTGATCACTTCGTGGCAAGGGAGCTGGCAAGTCGTCACCAACGGCAAGCGCGTGCGGAGCTATGCGCTGGAGACGGGCGAGCTGCTGTGGGAAGCAGGCGGTCAGGTCGATAATCCGATCCCAACCCCGGTGCGTTACCAGGACTTCGTCATCGCCATGACCGGCTATCGCGGCAACGCCATCCACGCGATCAAACTCGATGCCCAGGGAGACGTGACCGGGACCGACGCGGTGCTGTGGAGCCGCGACGATGCCGCGCCCTATGTCGCTTCGCCGGTGCTCTACGATGGACGGCTGTATTTCACCAAATCGCGCGACGGCATTCTCTCGTCCGTCGACGCCGAAACCGGCGAAGCGGTGATCACACAGAAACGTCTGCCGCAGATCAGCTCGATCTACGCCTCGCCGGTCGCCGCCAAGGACCGCATCTACATCACGGGCCGCGAGGGGGCGACGGTCGTACTGCGGCATGGACCGGAGTTCGAAGTCCTGGCAACCAACCAGCTCGATGACGTCTTGGATGCTTCGCCGGTGATGATCGGCGACCTGATGTACCTGCGGGGCGAAAAGTTTCTGTACTGCATCGGCCGGTCGCCCGCTGAATAAAAACGCTTCTCGGTTGCAACCCGCTTGTCGCGTATGAACCCTCGCCCCTGCGCTCACGTACTGATCGCAGTGCACGATCGCTCCTCGTCGCTTCAAGATTACGTCAAGCACCGCAATCGATTCCGCAGCCATCATGCGAGAAGACCTGCTCGGATACCTACTCTCGGCCCTCGACCCGCATGAGATGCGGCGGGTGGACCAGCGATTGAGCGAAGACCCGCACTTGCGAGAGGAGTTGACTGAGGTCGAGCGTTCGCTTCAGTTCCTGGATCGGGCGGTTGCGACGGAAGGAGTCGTTGAGCCACCCACGGACCTGATTTCGCGGACCCTTGCCCAGATCCCTGATCGCGCTCCGCTGCCGGGCGAAGCCGTTGCACCAGGCCGAGCGCATGGGAGCGTCGTGATTTACCCTGACGCTGTGCCGCCGCGTTCAACCCGCGGTTCATGGGGCGACCTTGTCGTCGGTGGATTGGCGGTAGCGGCCCTGATGGCTTTAGGTCTCCCTGCGATGGCGCGGATGCGGAGCGAAGCTCGCAACACCGCTTGTCAAGACAATCTTCGGCAGCTGGGATTGGCATTTTCGCAGTACGTGCTGCGCGAGGACGATTCACACTTGCCGAAGCTCGCCGAAAGCGGTTTGGAGGCATTTGCTGGCATGTATGCGGTTCGCCTGGCGGATCGCGGCCTGCTGTCCGACGCGACGCTGCGCTGGTGCCCCGACACTCCGCTGCCCTTAGCGGAACCGCAGACCGGGCAACGGCTGCGACCGGAACCCTGGAACTCTAAGGAAGCGTACTCGCCGGTATCGCATCTGGTCAGCGGTGAAGAACTCGGTGGCGCGGCCCAAGCCGGAAACGTTTCGCTGCTGCAGTGGCTGCAACGGATCGCTGGCGGCCATTATGCCTACTCGCTCGGCGTGATCGATGAGAACCGTTATCACGCACCGCAGTACGAGGGACGCGCATCCTTTCCGATCCTCGGTGACGCACCGATCGCCGGCAGTCAGCGCACCGATGCGGTCGATGTTTCGAAGCTGCGGTGGAGCCATGGTGGTCAGGGAGCCAACTTGCTATACGAAGACGGCAGCGTGCGACACCTGCAGGTCTCGACGATGATGGGTATTCCCGATCACCCCTTCGTCAATCATCGCGGCTCAATTGAAGCCGGCGTGAATATCGACGATGCCTCGTTGGCCCCGAGCTGGCGCCCGCCATTCATCCAAGCTCGTCAGCGATAGGAGTGTCGGGCCACCGTCACCTAGTTTGCGGCCTGTCGGTGCTGTAAGTCGAAAACGATGCTTACGCTGGTTGAGTGGCCGCCGGCCTGGGATCGGCATCGCTCTGTCTTTGAGTGGCACGCTCAGAGCCCCAGCGATGGGCGTGTGCGGCGGAAGCCGATTCCGAGCCGATGTGGCATTGCAAGGTGGCCCTGCCGTTTTCCCCAGCACGCCCTTCGTTCCCCAGGGACGTGTCACCCCGAGGAGCAGGGCCTCTTTGGCGGCAGAGCCTCAAACTCGGCGGCACTGACCGCTGTTGATACCGAGCGAACGCCGAGCGATCAGTTCTGTGGTTGCTAATCCGCCGCTGATGCCTCGCTGTTCCATCGCTCCATCAGCACTCAACGCACAAGCAGAAGCGATCGCAAAAACAAAAACCCCGGACTGCTGAGCAGCAGTCCGGGGCTTCGTCGGGTCAAGTGTTTGCGATGACGGCTCGATCGCCGTCAGGCGATTTTGATTACAGGCAACCGCCGCCAACGCAGCCGGCGCCCGACCCAGTCGCGGGACCGCAGCCGCCATCGGCACAGCCGGTCGTCACGGGCACCATCACTTGCGTCGGGACCTGCTTGCAGACCCGCACTTGAACTTCCTTCTGACCGGGAACTGCAACGCACACTGTGTAGGTTTCGGGAACCTGCTCAGTGACGAGATTGCAGACCGTCACGTTGTAAGTACGCGTGCGGGTTTCGGTCCGGTACGTGGTCTTGGGGACGGTCCGCGTCCGGGTCTCGTTCACCATGCGGGTCACTGGCACCGTGCGAGTCTGGGTCTGGTTGACCATTTTCGTCACTGGAACCGTACGGGTTCGGGTTTCGGGACGATAGAGCGTGACCGTGTAGTCACTGGTCCGCTGCTCGTGACGAACTCGCTGCACATTCACCATGCGGGTGCGAGTTTCGGTAACGCACTCGGTATAGGGAACCGTGCGAGTCCGCTGCTCATAGCGCATGCGAGTCACCGGAATGGTGCGTGTTTGGTTTTCGACACGGTAGCGAGTGACTGGCACCTCGCGAGTGCGGGTTTCCATCCGCGTCCGCGTTACCGGCACCTGACGAGTCCGGGTTTCCGTCTTGTAGCTGGTCACCGTGAACTCACGGGTCCGCTGTTCGGGACGGCAGCGCTGCACGGTCACCATCCGCGTGCGATTCTCGGTTCGATACCGAGTCACGTTCACGGTATTGGTGCGGGTTTCGGTGCGGCACCGAGTCACCGGAACGGTCCGCGTCCTGGTTTCAGTGACGTAGCGAGTCGTGGTGTAGGTGTACGGCTCTTCAGTCGTCTGCATCTGATAGGTCGTCACCGGGACTTCACGGGTCACGGGGTTGGAGACGTACACCTGACGATAAGCGACGGTGGGGCCGTAACCAGCGGCGGTCGGTCCGCAGCCATTGGTCGGTCCGCAGCCAGCTGCAGGTCCGCAGCCAGCGGTTCCACACGGCGAACCACAACCGGCGGTTCCGCCGCAGGGCGATTGACAACCATTGCAGCCAGCTCCGGAGGTGCTGACATAACCGGCTCCGGCAGCGCTATTGCCGCCGACTTCGACCATCTGACACTGGTAACTGCCATGGTCTTCGGTAATCGTTCGCATGGTCGTCACCGGCACGCAGCGAGTGACCGTTCGCGTTGCCGTCTGAGTTTCGGTCACAGGAACCTGGACGGTGTACGTCTGCTCGACCTGTTCGGTGTAGGGAACCTGAACCGTGTAGCTCTGCTGGACCTGCTCGGTGTAAGGCACACTGACCGTGTAGTTTTGCTCGACCTGTTCGGTGTAGGGAACCTGAACCGTGTAGGTCTGGGTGCGAGTTTCCTGAACCGGAATCTGAACCTGATAGTTCTGAGTCACCGTCTCGGTGTAGGGAACGCTAATCTGGTAAGTCTGGGTGATGTTCTCGGTGTAAGGGACCTGCACCGTGTAGTTCTGTTGGACCTGTTCGGTGTAGGGAACGCAGACCTGGTACGACACTTCTCGCGTTCGCTGAACCGGAACCTGCACCACGTACTGCTGCTCGACCTGCTCGGTGTAGGGCACAGCGACGGTGTAGGTACGCGTTCGCGTTTCGGTGTAGGGGACCTGAACGGTATAGGTCTGCTCGACCTGTTCGGTCACCGGAACGCAGACCGTGTACGTCTGCTGCACCTGTTCGGTGACCGGAACCGCTACTGTGTAGGGCTGCTGGACCTGCTCGGTGACCGGGACCTGCACGGTGTAGGTCTGTTCACGGGTCTGCACTGTCGCGACCCGCCGGGTCACGTTCTTCATGCGGGTTTGAGTTTGCCGAACGTAGTTCACTGTGGGAACCGTTCGCGTTTCGGTCACGTATTGAGGACGCATCACCATCTGCGGTTGATACGTCACCGTCGGGCCGCAGACGTGTGCGGCGGACACGGTCAGACAAGCTGCGCTGCTGTCGCAGCCCGTACAGCTGCCGCAGCCTGCTTTGGCGTCGGCGATCAAGCCGAATGTCGCCAACATGCCGAGGCACGACGAATACAAAAGATTTCTCATTTCAAACCACCCTCATGAAGTAATGTCACAGCCCGCAAGGCCTCGAAGGAACAACTAGAAGTTTTAACGGCTGCGCAGTCTGGGTAACAGGCTGGCAGCCGTTAGGTTAGGCCTAGGGGGCAGTGTGTCAATCTGCGCTGGTGGTGAAATAAGAAAATATCGTGCCACGGTCCTGCTGCAGCGATGGAATCCGCTGTAGCAGCGAGGTGCGAGAAATCTGCCCCGTAAGTGGACAGTTGTTCGCAAGCTGGGTCCAAGCGACGAAAAATAGGCGATGATAGCCGTTGTCGCTCAGGCGAGTTGTGCCCTATCATCTATTACGAAGTGTCATTGCCGATTGGGCGGCGCAAAGAATCGTCGCCTACCCGATGGCTGCGCGGAACCTTGGCGGTAAGAACGATGGCGGTCGGTTCAGGTCGAAAAATTTTATGCGTCGGACAGCCGCATTCGGCCGACGGGATCCTCAAAGAGGGTGCCGCTGGATGCCAGTTCGTTTACGTCGGCACGATCCCTGAAGCCGTGAACGAACTCAGCCAGCAGGCATTTTCGAGCGTTTGGATCTCAGAGGATAACCTCCCGGAAACCGGCCAATTGGCCGGTTTATTGTTGAGCAGCACGATGCTCAGCGATATGCCCGAAGGGGTTGCCCTGCTGGATGATCACCACCGCGTCCTGTGGGCCAACCGCCGGCTGTTGGACTGGGCGGGACTGGAGTCACTGCCGCTAGGGGCGACGTTCTACGAACTGCTCGGCAACCCGGAGATCATGGGGCCGGACTTCTGTCCCTTTCACACCGCCATGGCGACCGGCGCCCAGAGCAGCAGCACGCTGCACAGCAGCGAAAACCGTTATTTTCAGGTGCATGCCGCACCGGTCGTTTCTGTCGCCACTCCCATCCGGACCAAACGGTTTGCTCCCGGCGACGTGCCGGGGCCTACGGCGGACCCGCTGCATTTAGCGGCCGATGCATCCAGCGTTGTCGACGGTCAACCTCACGCGACGCCGTCGGCAGCCGATCGCGATGCCACTGCCGAGTGCGGTCCCAATCCGCAGGACGCCGCTGTATCACCTCAACAGGCGCCGCCGCGGCATCTGATCGTAACCGTGGGCGACATCACCGAAGAGATCCTGCAACAGCAAAAAATCGCCGCAATCCATAAAGCAGGTCGCGAATTGGCCGATCTGCGGCCAGCCGAGATCTTCATGATGGAGGTCGACGAGCGGATCGAACTGCTCAAGGAAAACATTCGCCACTACCTCAGCGACTTGCTGAACTTTGAAGTCATCGAGATCCGTCTGCTCGAACACGCCACGGGTAATTTGGTCCCGTTGTTGAGCGTCGGGATTGACCAGGAAGCGGCTGATCGCAAACTGTACGCGCAGCCGCGTGGCAACGGCATCACCGGCTACGTCGCCGCCAGCGGCATGAGCTACATCTGCCAAGACGTCGTCAATGATCCGCTGTTCATCCCCGGCGTGGCCGATTCCAAGAGTTCGCTGACGGTGCCACTGATCTTGCACGACCAGATCCTCGGCACGATCAACGTCGAAAGTTTCGAGGCGGATGCGTTTGGTGAAAGTGATCTGCAGTTTCTGGAAATCTTTGCTCGCGATGTAGCCTTTGCGCTCAACACGCTCGAACTGCTGGTTGCCCAGAAAGCAAACACCGCGCAGCAGAGCTGTGACGCGATCCACAGCGCCGTCGCACTGCCAGTCGATGAGATCCTCAACGACGCAGTCAACGTCATGGAAGGCTACATCGGCCATCAGGGCGAAGTGGTCGACCGCTTGCGGCGGATCCTGCAGAACGCCCGCGACATCAAGCAGACGATTCAGCAAATCGGCCAGCGAATGACGCCGCTGGAAGCCGTTCCGGTGGGAATGCAGCCCGAACAACACTCGCTGCTCAGCGGCAAGCGGATCTTGGTGGTCGACGAAGACAGTTCCGTCCGCGACGACGCGCACCGGCTGCTGGAGCGGTACGGCTGCATCGTCGAAACCGCCCACGAAGGCAAAGAAGCAGTGATGATGGTTCGCAGCAGCGGCGGCGAAGGCAGCTACGATGTGATCATCAGCGACATCAAACTGCCAGATTTTAGCGGCTATCAGCTGATGTGTCGTCTGAACGAAATCATGCCGCGCGTTCCGATGGTGCTGATGACCGGGTTTGGTTACGACCCCGGTCACTCGATCGTCAAGGCTCGCCAAGCCGGTCTGCACCCCAAGGCAGTGCTGTTTAAACCGTTCCGGCTCGATCAGTTGATCGATGTCGTAGAAACGATTCTTGAAGTCAATCGCAAGGCGGCCACGGTCTAGTCGCTGGCGCAGATAATCGCTGGCGTCAAAGTACCAGCGAGCACCACAGCGTCGACAGCAGCGGCGCCAGCGCCCCGATCAGCAGCCCCGCCTGAATCAGATCCCGCGACGAGATCAACCCGGTGGCGTAGGCGATCGCATTGGGAGGCGTGGAGATCGGCAGGCAAATTCCAGCCGATGCGCTTAAGGCCAGCGGCACGACGGTCGCCGCCTCGGCTCCAGCACCGGCGGCGATCCCGATCGGCACGAGGATGTTGGCGGCCGCGGTGTTGCTCATCACGTTGGACAACACCACCGTCGTGTAAGTCAGCAGCATCACGAACGCCAGCCGCGACAACCCCTGCAGCGGCAACAGCCCGACCAACCACTGCGCCAGGCCCGTTTGCGTCACCGCCAGCCCCAGCGACAGCCCGCCAGCGATCAGTAGCAACACATCCCAGCGGATGGTGCAAATGTCGTCGCTGTTGAGCACTCCCGCAGTGCACAAAACGCAGATCGGCAGGAACGACACCACCGTAGCCGGCATCCCGTGCAGCGACTGCGTGATCCACAGCAGCACGGTGACGGCGAACACGATCATCACCAGCAGCCGACGCCACAGCGGCAGCACGTGTGCATCGGCGTCGGCAATTCGGCCGATGTCGATGTGCTGCACCGACGTTGGGTAGCGGAACATCAGGTACGCCCACGTCAGCACAACCATCACCACTGCCGGCGGCGCCGCGGCAACCATCCAACGAAAGAAGTCGACGTTGTCGACGTCGCGCAGCGCTCCGGCGGCAATCGCGTTGGGAGGGCTGGCAATCACCGTCCCCATCCCGCCCAGACTTGCGGAAAAGGCGATCCCCAGCAGCAACGCCTTGATAAATGGGTCGTCCCGCGGCAAGGTCCGCGCCAGCGGTAGCATCACGGCGACCATCATTGTCGCCGCCGCTGTGTTGGAGATGAACATCGAGAACACGAAGGTCACCGCCATACTGCCGGCTAAAATCCAGCCGGGACGAGTGCCCAGTCGGTGCAGAATCTGATTGGCGAGTTCGCGGTTGAGCCCGGTTTTGTCGGCTGCCGCGGCGAGTACAAAGCCGCCGAAGAACAGCCAGATCAGCGGGCTGCCGAGCGTCGCGGCGAACTGCTCCCAGTCATTGGCGTGCTCACTGAACACGCCGCCGGGCCGGCCGAGGATGGCGATCTGCAAGCCGATCACCATCAACGCGACCGCAAACGCAGGAATCGCTTCGCTGGCCCATAACCCTGCCGCGAGCGTCAGAATGAACAGCGTCCAGCGCCCCGCGTCGCTCAGCGCCGCGCCGCTCGTGGACCAGTAGGCGGTTCCGGCCGAGATCAAGCAGACCCCGATCTTCAGCAGCGCAGCGGTGGATGAAAACTCCAGCCGCTGCATCAGGCTTCGGGCCCCGGACCTAGTATCTTCCATGACTGTCCCTTATTTGCCGCCCCTTCAGTGGAGCGGCGTGTCGTGCTCAGGGGCAGACCGCAGCCGGTTACCACGACCGGCTGCGACAGCCGACGCGCTCGACTCCTGAGCCGCGTCCGTTGGTTCTTGTTCGGCGTCGCCGGCCTTGGCTGCCTTCAGCTCATCGAGGAACCGGCCGAGGCGATCTTTGGTCGAACCGCTGGCGCTGTCGACTGCGGACTGTTGGCTCTTAATCGCAGCGTCCAAGTCACCGACCGTCTGCTGCAGCCGGGCCAGCGTGTCATAGAGCAGCGGCTGGAGCTCCTGGTCGGCTCCATCAACCTCTTGCTGCAGCGCGTCGATGGCCATCTTGATCAGGCCATCGAGCCCTTCTTGTTGCTGAGCGGCCTGATACAGCGACATGCCGATCCGGGCAACGCCAACCGGTTCTCCCTTGTTAGCTGCCAACTGTTCTTGGACAAAGGCGGTCACCTCAGCATCGATCATCCCGCCCATCAACTTCAGCTGGTGCTTGATGGCAGTCAAGCGGTCCGTAATCTCCTGTGGCGGATCCTTCTTCAGCTCCGCATCGACGATCTCGATCGCTTCAGCAAACTTTTGGGTGTTGGCCAGTTGCGAGACCTTCTGGATCACGTTGGTGAAGTTTTGCTGGGCGACGTACAGCCGGCCAAACTCATCGCGGTTCCAGGTCCCCTTGACAATTTGCTCCAGCGGTCCGTCGAGTTCCATCGGGTGGCCAATCCACTCAATCGCACCGTCCTTGCCGACGATGAACGAGGTCGGAATGCCCTGTTGATTGGAGGCCTCCATGTAATCTTCGTGCGCCGAACGATCTGGATCGGCGGTCAAGCTATAGGCCGCGGTGATCTCATGAAACGTCGTCTTCTGGCCGTCCACACCGTCGGTTTCACGTTTCAGGAATGCTTCGACCGTCTCCAGCGGCTCATCGCTGATGCTGATGATCTGAACGTTCTGTCCGCGATACTGATTTTGCAGTTGGGCCAGATGCGGCATGCTGGCGATACACGGCGGGCACCAGGTCGCCCAAAACTCGACGACGTAGACGTTATCAGGCTTGAACTCGGTCACCTGCTTGAAGAAACCGTTACCGTCTTGAACCCAATGTTCGATGTCGAGCTTCGGCGCTGGCGAACCGATGCCGAGCGTCTTGGCAGGCGTTTCCGTTTCCTTTTCCTTTTCGGTTTCAGCTTCCAGGGCCAAGACATTGTCCTGCGCCGCCGGTACCCAAAGGACACTGATCGCTGCGATGCCGCAGAACGCAAGCAACAGCATGAGCCGTAGGTTGATCAATTTCATAGTCAATCGATAGCAAGAGGGCGGGGAGGGCGCGGCGGTTGGGCCGCTGCGTGGGGGGCCAGGGGTGAGTCTCTGAGACAATGGGCGATCCTTTGACCGCAGCGGAGACGACTGTGCAACCCGTCACGGTCGCCGCCCTCTCCGATCCCGAATTATGGCATCCCGCGAAGGGAAAAGACAGCCGGATCGCCGCCAGTCGCGAACATTTGCGGCTCAACGGCGGCGGCGCTTGCATAAATCGGACTGGATTTGCAGCGGGTTGCTGCGATATACCAGCCTCTCATGCCATCCCCAACGGACCCGGGGCTGCGATCTTCAGCAAGGATGACTAGGACGATGAAGGATTTTGTTCGCGTTCTGCGAATAGCGTGTCGCCAACGCCTGGCGCTGGCCGGAGTCGTCGTTTCGTCGCTCATCATCGCCGCCTTCTGGGGTCTGAATATCAGCGCAGTTTACCCGCTGGTTGAAGTTGTCTTCAAAGGTGAAAGCCTCTCCGGTTACGTTGCTCAAAAAATTGTGACGGCCGATCAGCAACAGGTTCAGCATCAGCAGCGGATCGAAGGCTACCAAGCCCAGTTGGCCGGAGCCGAAGTCGTCGATCGCAAACGGCTGCAGCGGAAACTGCACATCGAGCAGCTGCAATCGGCCGCGGTCGAGCGCACCGGTTCCTTGATGCGATCGGTCCAGCCTTACCTACAACGCTACACGCCACAGTCGGCTTATCCGACGTTGCTGTTTCTGATGGGCATCTTGCTGGTCGGCACCGTACTGAAGCTCATCGCCCTGACCGCTAACCTGCTGCTGGTGCAGGTCGTCACCGAGCGCACCGCCTTGGCCGTGCGTGCCTTGTTCTATCGTCACGCCTTGCATTTGGATCTGGACGAGTTCAACGACACCGGTTCTGCTCAGCTCACCAGCCGCTTGACCAACGATGTCGGTCACCTCAACGGCGGCATCAATACATTGCTCGGCAAGTTGATTCGCGAGCCACTGAAGCTGATCGTGTGCTTCGGCGGAGCGGCGTTCATCTGTTGGCGGTTGCTGCTGCTGGTGATGATCGTCTCGCCGCTGGTTGCCTTGATCACGCACAACCTCTCGCGGGCCATCCGCCGTGCCTCGCGACGTGTGATGGCGGAGATGAGCCAGATGTATGGCATGCTCAACGACTCCTTTGCCGGCATCCGCCTGGTCAAGGTCTGCAACTCCCAAGCGGTTGAGCGGGCCAAGTTCCGCCGCGGACTGCAGACGTACTACCAACGCTCGATGAAGATGGCGCTGTACAACACGTTGGCCCGCAGTTCGACCGAATTGCTCGGCACCGTGGTGGTCTGCCTGGGCATCATCGCCGGTGGTTATCTGGTGGTGAACCAGAAAACGCATCTGCTGGGGATCCGTATGAGTCTGCACCCGCTGGAGGTGGGGCAAATCCTGTTGTTCTTCGGGTTTTTGATCGGAGCCTCCGACCCGGCGCAAACTGGCCGAAGTGTGGAGCGACTTGCAGCGCGGGATTGCAGCGGCCCAGCGCGTGTTCGAGATCATCGACCGTCCCGTCCGTGTGCGTAATCCGATTCACGCCATCGCCCCACCGCGCCCGCACGGCATGATCCGGTTCGACGGCGTCCACTTTCGCTATGCCAGCGGCCCGCCAGTCCTGCGCGGCGTCTCGCTGGAAATCCGCCACGGCGAGACGATTGCAGTCGTCGGTCCCAACGGCAGCGGCAAGAGCACGCTGATCAGCTTGTTGTGCCGATTTGACGACCCGCAAGAGGGCGCCGTCCTGCTCGACAACACGTCGCTCAAGGACATGCGGATCCGTGACATTCGCCGCCGGATCGGATTGGTCACCCAGCGCACCACACTGTTCGATACCTCAATCGCCAGCAACATCGCTTACGGCTGCCCGGCGGCAACTCAAGATGACATCGTCCGCGCGGCAAAGATGGCGTATGCCGATGAGTTCATCCAGCATAAGACGCCGCACGGTTACGAAACCGTGCTGGGCGAAGACGGCGTGCGGCTCTCCGGCGGCCAGATGCAGCGGATCGCACTGGCCCGAGCGTTCCTGCGCAACCCCGATATCCTGATCCTCGACGAAGCGACCAGCCAAATCGATCTGGAGAGCGAACATCTGATCCATCAAGCGCTCGCCAAGTTCTTAGTCAACCGCACCGGCGTGCTGATCACCCACCGTTCGACTTCATTGGCGATGGCTGATCGCATCGTCGTCATGGACGAAGGCCAGGTGGCCGACTGCGGCCAACACGCCGAGCTGCTGGCGCGGAACCGGTTCTATCAAAGTCTGTGTGGCGGCACCGAGTCGCGGCAGGTCGCTTAGAACGAAACTGAACTGCACGCGGCTTGGCCTGCGCAGCGATTTCATCTATCGTCTCCGCGTCACATTCCTCCGGAGATGATTTGATGCGACTGGCGATTTGCAACGAGACGTTTGGCGAGATGCCGTTGGAACAGGCCGTCGAAATGGCGGCGTCACTCGGCTACGCCGGCTGGGAGGTTGCGCCGTTCATGCTCGGCCGCGACGCCACGTCGATCACCGCTCCACAGCGGCGCGAGTACCGCCGCGTGGTCAAGCAGGCGGGTCTGGAAGTTATCGGTTTGCACTGGTTGCTCGCCAAAACCGAGGGCTACCACCTGACCTCGCGCGACGCCGCGACGCGCCGCCGAACGGCCGCTTATTTTGAAGAATTGATCCGTCTGTGCGCAGACCTTTGTGAAGATTCATCAGACCCGGTGATGGTCCTGGGCAGCCCGCAGCAGCGCAACCGCACGGCGGATGTGACTCCCAAAATGGCATACGAACATGCTGCCGAAGTGCTTGGCAGCCTGACCGGGTCGCTGGAGCATTACGGCGTCCGCATCGCTCTGGAACCGCTCGGACCGGTTGAGGGGAACTTTCTTAACACCGCCGCCGAAGCCCGTCACCTGCACTCGCACATCGGCTCAGACCATTTTGGACTGCACTTGGACGTCAAGGCGATGTCGACCGAACCGGACGACATTCCTACAGTGATCCGAAACAACGCCGACTGGCTGATCCATTTTCACGCCAATGATCCCAATCGCCGCGGGCCTGGAATGGGCGACGTCGATTTCGTTCCGATCATCGCCGCGCTGCGTGAGGTAGGTTATGATCGTTGGGTCAGTGTGGAAGTATTTGATTATGAGCCCGGCGCACGGCGACTGGCTGAGGAAAGCATCCGCACACTCCAGCAGGCCCTGGCCGCGACCTAAAGGTCTTATGAGCTAGCGCACTGCCGGGGGCAACGGCGTCACCTTAAGGCTCAGGCAACCTACCGTCATCATGCGAGACGGCCGATGTATAAGAATGAGCAGCTGCCTCCCCAGCGGATTGCGGCCTCGGGTGCAAGCGGTCTGGTCGGCCGCGAACTCTGTTCGCTTCTGATAACTGCCGGCCATCAGGTTGTGCGGTTGGTCAGAGACATTCATCAAGCGGCAGCGGACAACGGCCTGAACGACGGACCGGCGCAGAATAATCCAGCGCGGTCACGAGAGTCCAGCCAGGCTGTGGCACCCTGGCACGGTGCTGCTCAGGTCAGCCGACTCGAAGGGATCGATGCGGTGATCCACTTGGCGGGGAAGTCGATCGCGGACCGGCGTTGGTCGGCGAAGGTGAAACAGGAGATCAGCGACAGCCGGGTGATCAAGACACGCCAGCTTTGCGAAGCACTCGCTTCGCTGACCCAGCCGCCCAAGACGTTGTTATGCGCGTCAGCGATCGGGATCTATGGCGATCGCGGCGATGCGGTCCTGTCGGAATCGTCGCGTCCCGGCAGCGGCTTTTTGCCTGACGTCGCCAGCGGCTGGGAGGGCGCCTGCCAAACCGCTGTCGATGCCGGCATCCGTGTGGTGAACCTGCGGCTGGGAGTTGTGCTGTCAGCCCGGGGCGGGGCGCTCCAGAAGATGTTGCTGCCGGCTAAGCTCGGGCTCGGCGGTCCGCTGGGCAGCGGGCGTCAGTGGTGGAGCTGGATCGATATCGACGATACAACCGGCGCAATCTATCACGCTTTGGCAACCCAGTCGCTCCGCGGTCCGGTGAACGTGGTGGCGCCCCAGGCTGTAAGGCAAGCAGAGTTTGCCAAAGCCCTGGGAGCGGTGCTGCACCGCCCGGCCATTGTTCCCACCCCGGCCTTTGCGCTTCGCCTGGCACTCGGGGAAATGGCTGACCCATTGCTGTTGGCCAGCGCTCATGTGGAACCTGTCAAGCTCGTCGACAGTGGTTTCAACTTTCGCTATGGCCGGTTATCGGACTCATTGCAGCACCAAGTCGGCGCGACAAGCTAACACCGGTCGTGCCGGGTCAACCCTAGCCCAAGACGCGTTGAGGCCGTTGCAATCGCGACTGTGAACCCATTTAAGGCCGAAAAAACCGGGAAATTCCGGCATTGCCGGGTTGCATGGCGCAAACGAGAGGCTTTAATCATGAACCGGAGGCGGCATCTGCGCAGTGGCCGCGTTGATCCCCGTGAGCCGCCTTCCCGGTCATCGCACTCTTTGAAAGGTAAATGTAAATGGCAAAGGTTGCCCCCAAGGCTCTGACGAAAACACAGATCATTTCCAACATCGCGGAAAATACCGAGCTCACTAAAAAGGACGTGGCTGCCGTCTTCGACAGCCTGTATTCGGAAATTCAGGGGCAGTTGAAAAAGGGCGGCTCAGGCCAGTTCACCATCCCGGGCCTGTGCAAAATCACTGTTAAGAATGTCGATGCGAAGCCGAAGCGAAAGGGTCGTAACCCCGCCGACGGATCGGAGATTTGGCTCGCGCCAAAACCGGCCAGCAAGAAGCTGACGATTCGCCCGCTCAAAGCTCTCAAAGACATGGTTTGATGCCCTCCGCGGCTAATAAGACAAAGCCTTCTCTTTTGGCGAGCCTAAGCCCATCACAAGGGACGTGAGGGCTGCCGACTCGAAGGAGGTGGGGGATTATAACCTTTGAGGCCTCCAGGTGCTGTAACCAAGGCAACGGCTTGGTTATAAAAATCTTCTAGCACGTCCGGTGCGATCTCACTGTGCAGAGGCATCGCTTGCTCGCTGTCGAAGCCGTCCCTTCGCCAGCGGGTGAGCGCATGGCTGTGCATCAGGTTAGCTGGCTTCCGATCAGCTGGCTTCCGATCAGCTGGCTTCGGGCGGTGATAGTTCCAGCAGGCTGAGGATCAGTGGCAGCAACTGCTTTTTGCGGCTGACGACGCTTTCGAGCTTGTAGAGGTTGTCTTCTAAGTGCGGGTAATTCATCTCCTCCCATCCCGCCGGCTCGCGGCTCATCAGCAACAAGCTGCTGTTGGTGGCGATGTCCGTGATCAGCAGCGCCGAAAACGCAAGCCGTTCCTGCTCGGCCATCTCAATCAATGCCTTGTGCAAGTCGGCTTTGCGCTGCCAGAACAGGTCGAATCCGATTTCTTCGATCTGTGAGATCGAAAACTGGATCCCGCTATCCTCGAAGCGTTTGCAGTCCTCGCGAACCACCGCTTCCGGAGAGCAGTTCCGCAGCGCCGAGCCAACTTCAAAAAACTCCGCAGCGTACTGCTCCCATTCGACCGAACTGAACTGCTGCAGCCACGCCAGGGTTTGCACATCGACCTCGGTCGTCGTCGGCGAGCGGAGGTAGAGCGTGTCGCTGATCATCCCCGACGCCATGCAGATTGCCATCGCCGGTGAGGGATCGATGCCCGCGGCGCGAAACTTCTGCGCTACAAGGGTACAGGTTGAACCGACCGGCTCGTTGACGAACCGGATGGGGTTGCTCGTCTGCAGCGAGCCGCCCAGCCGGTGGTGGTCGAGAACCTCTAAGATTTCGGCTTCGTCAGCTCCCTGAACAGCCTGCGATATTTCATTGTGGTCGACCAGCACCAGCTGCGGCTTTTTGGGATTGGCTAAGTCAGTCTTGCTGATCACGCCGATCATGCGGTCGCCTTCAACGACTGGAAAGATCGCCTGGTTGGAGCGAAAAATCTGTTGTCTTGCTTTGGCGACCGGCATTCGCGCCGGCAGCGTTACAAACTCGCGATCGATCACCGATTCGATGAACCGCGCGGCCTTGATCCGCATCGTGGTCGTGGCGGTATCAAACGGGCTGCTGATGACAGTGACATCTCGGTCTTTGGCTAACTGCATCAGTCCGCTGGACAAACGATAGCCGCCGCTGACGACCAATCCGCGCACGCCCATCTCGATCGCTTGCAACTGAATCGTCGGCCGATCGCCGCAGACGACCAACAGCTCTCTGGCCGGGAACATCTTCAGCCGTAGGGCGAATCCCTCGGCACTCATCGCGCCGACAGTCACCACGAGGTCGTCCGTCTGGTCCGGCTCGACGGCGTACTCGAGCTCACCGCCGAGCACCGAGGCGATCTTGGTCAAACTGCTGCGAACTCGCCGCGACTGCACCGGATCGACTCCGCCCTGAAACATCAGTTCCATCAGGTCCAGAAGCGTCACGATGCCGACGAGCTTGCCGTTGCTCAGCACCGGAATGGCCCGCACCGAATGGGCGTGCATCCGTTGATAGACTTCATAAAATACGTCGGTGTCACTGGCCACCACGACGTCCCGTTTGCAAACATCATCCAACTCCGGGCGGACGTCCATGATGATCTTCGGCGGACTCAATCCCGCACGTTTGAGCGCGAACTCGGTGCGTTGATTGGGAGGGCCGCAGCAGGCCGCGACGGCGTTGGACACACCGGTGCGGCGGAGGAAGTCAGCATAGGCGATTGCTGAACAGATGGCGTCTGTATCGGGATTGCGGTGTCCGAAGACAAAAACGGGCATGGCTCACTCAGATAAACATGGTGCACTGAGAATCGTGCAGGAAAGAGCAATCATCGCGAAACGATTTTCGCCTGTGCGGATCGTCGGCTGAATCTGCGGCACTGGCAATCCCTGGAGAAGGTATCAGCGAGCGATCGCTACGTCGGGCTCACCGGTTGGACCGGCAATACCGCCAGCGCCCGCAGACGCTCGCTAGGATGTGATCCCCGCCAGTTCGCAGAGGTGCGCGGAGGCGACCGGTTGGGGACAGCTCCAGACTAAAAAGAATAACGCTTCACGACACCAGCGGCCGACCGGGTGGCCTTGCACAAAACCCGCTCCCTTGGCTGCCGTCATGGCCGCCTGCGTCGTCCGCATCACCAACCGGTTGGCGTCGCCACGCAGTTCACCGGGATCGCAGGCATTGCCAGCAGCGGCGGCGAGTAATCGAGCTTCCAGCTCATCAACCTGGGCGGCAAGCGTCTGAGCGATCGGCAGCAGGTCACTTCGCTTATTCGCCTCCTGAGCAATGTAATTCACGGCAGCTCGCGACAGACCAACGGCCAGCGTCGACGTCTGCAGTCCGCCTGTCCCGGCTCCAGTTCCCGAACGCATCACGTCCTCCAGCGGCCCGGCGAGGATCATCTCCGGGAGAACCGGAACGTCCTGCAGCGTGACCTTGTCGGTACAACTCGCCGATAAGGCCACCAATTCCACACCGGGGTGACACGTCATGCCGGTGCCAGCCGTCGGTACAGCGGCGAGCAACTGTCGGCCATCGTCGGTCGTCGCCGCCAAAACGATCACGTCGGCGTGCGCTCCGCCGGTGACCCACGGAGACATTCCCGTGAGCCGGTACCCACCGGTCTGCGAGTCCGTCGCCGCGGCCAATACCGGTGCGGCCAAGTGTCTTCGGCTGGTGGTCAGGTGGCTGATGCCTACCGTGGCAAAGGCCTGGCCGCTGAGCAACCGCTCCAACCACTGCGTCTGCGGGTGCGGGTTGTCGCTGCCGGCGATGCGGCGACAGGCGCCGACGAATTGCGTGATGATGAACGTGGTCGTCAGATCGGCCGCCGCCAGCCGCAGAAATCCCTTCGTCTGGTCGACCTCGCTCCAGCCCAAACCACCGACGGTGTGCGGCAAAAACCAGCGGAACACGCCGGCCCGAGCGCAGCCGGCTAACGCCTCGCCGGGCCAGTCCTCTGGCCTCTGCCAGCGGTGGGAATGCGACGCTAACCAGTCGCACAGCAGGACCAAGCCAGCTTCGTCAGGCGAGTGGATCGGGGTGGTTATGGGTGACGGGGTAAGCTGGGGCGGCTCGGAAGCGGGTGCAGCGGTGCGGATCACTTAAATGTCCCCGGTTGAAAGGCAGGTGTGGAAAGATTTGCTTCAGAAATAACGTCAAAACAGGCCTGATCAATCGAAACACGCTAACCGTAACAAAGCAAGTTCGCTATCCTTCTCGCTGTCGAAGCCGTGCCCCAGACGTGCTTCGACCGCTATTTGAGTGAATCCGTTTCAGTCTCACGATGAGCGAAAGCGACATGTCGATCACGTTTCCCAAGCCGCCGGCACCCGACACCGCAGATCCGCAGCTTCATGATGCCAGTGCGATCTATGAGAAGCTGTGGGCGTTGGCCAACAACCTCTGGTGGTCCTGGCACCCGGAGTGCGACCAACTGTTTCGTGAACTCGACCCAATCCGCTGGCGGCAACTGGACCACAATCCGATTGCGCTGTTGCGTGAGATGACGCCCCAGGCGGTCGGTCAGCGGGCCAGCGAACTGGTGCTGCAAAGCCGCATCGAATTACGCTCTACCGGCGATTGAAGGAATACATGGAAGATTCCCACACCTGGGGGTCAACCAACGCGGGCGTTCTGGGTGCCAAACCCGTCGCCTACTTTTCCGCTGAGTTCGGCATCCACGAATCGGTCCCGATCTACAGCGGCGGCTTGGGAGTGCTGGCCGGTGACCACATCAAGAGCGCTAGCGGCCTGGGGGTTCCGCTGGTGGCGATCGGGTTGTTTTACTCGCAAGGGTATTTCACGCCAGTATCTCGACGAGACCGGGATGCAGGGCGAAGACTACATGGACACCAAGGTCGAGAACCTGCCGATGCGAGCCGGCCGTCGGTCCCGATGGGCAGCCGGTCATGGTCGACATCGATACCCGCACCGGCAGCCTCCAAGCGAAGGTCTGGCTGATGCAGGTCGGCCGCGTCCCGCTGTACCTGCTGGACTGCGATGTCGAGGGCAACAGCCCCGAGGAGCGCGAACTGACCAGCCGCTTGTATGGCGGCGATGACCGCACACGCATCCGCCAAGAACTGGTGCTGGGCGTCGGCGGCGTGCAGGCGCTGGCAGCATTGGGCATTCATGCCCGGCGTGTATCACCTCAACGAAGGACACAGCGCCTTCGGCGCCTTGGAAGTGGTCCGTCGAGCGGATGCGTCGACGATGGGCTGTCGTTCGACGATGCGGCCCGTCAGACCGCGCGAATGAGCTGTTTCACCACGCACACACCGGTGCCCGCCGGCCACGACCGGTTTCCCGGCTGATCTGATCGAAGAGCACCTCGGGCCGCTCCGCGACCAGCTGGGCATTTCTCACGATCAGCTGATGGGCCTGGGCCGCGTCGAGCCCCAGCAACGTGAGCGAATCGTTTTGCATGACGGTCTCGGACTGAAGATGAGTCGCTACGCCAACGCGGTCAGCAACCTGCACGGCGCACATTAGCCGGCGGATGTGGGCCGGGCTGTGGCCCGACCGGCCCGAAGAAGAAATGCCGATCGGCCACATCACCAACGGCGTGCACGTGCACACTTGGCTCGCCCAGCAAATGCGAGCAGCTGTACGACCGACACTTTCCGGTCGGCTGGGTGCGCAACGGATGGGTCGAGCCCGAGATCTGGCAGATCGATCCACAACGTCGATCCAGGCGAACTGTGGGAAACGCACAACGCGCTGAAGAACAATGTTGCTGGCGTTCGTCCGCCGCCGCGTCAGCCGCCAGTGCCGCCGCCGCGGTGAAAGCGACGCGGTGATCGAAGCGGCTCGCAATGTGCTCGATCCCAACGTGCTGACGATCGGTTTCGGCCGGCGGTTTGCCACCTACAAGCGGGCCAACCTGCTGTTCAACGAGATCGATCAGATCGCCGATCTGCTGGCCGACAGCGACCGACCGATCCAGTTGATCTTTGCCGGCAAGGCTCACCCGAAGGACGAGCCGGGCAAGCGGTTCATCAAAGAGATCGCCAATCTGCGCCACGATCCGCGGTTCGCCGGCCGAGTCGCCTTTGTCGAAGATTACGACATCAACGTCTGCCGACACCTGATTCAAGGCGTCGACGTGTGGCTCAACAATCCCCGGCGGCCGCTTGGAAGCATCGGGCACGAGCGGTCAGAAGGTCGTCCTCAACGGCGGCTTGAACTGTCAGCATCCTCGACGGTTGGTGGGCCGAAGCCTACGACGGCAACAACGGGTTCGCCATCGGCTACGGCACCAGCCACATCGATGATGACATCACCGACGCCCGCGACGCCGAAGCGTTGTATGAGACGCTGGACAATCAGGTCATTCCCATGCTATTACGATCGCGACACGACGGGCTTCCCAAAGCATGGATCAAGCGGATGATGAACAGCATCAGCACGCTCGCTTGGCGGTTCAGCAGCCATCGCATGGTGGTCGACTACAGCCAGCACAGCTACCTCTGGGCCGCTGGCGGCGTGACCTGCGACATGCGAACCAGCTAACCGCGCTGGCGCGTGAGTTTGAGTGACCGCACTTCGGCCCAACCGCTGTTCAAGCAGCGATTGGGCTAGTAACATCACAGTTGCCGTAGGCAGCGGTGTTCGACTACCGCCGCGGCAGCACCTTTGCGGGTGTAACTCAGTTGGCAGAGTGACAGCTTCCCAAGCTGTATGTCGAGGGTTCGAATCCCTTCACCCGCTTCACTTCTTGCAAGTCGAGACCCCTTAGCGTTATCGTTCTGGCTCACCTGCCGAGTCGTCGGCGGCAATGATGTACTAGGTTCCTCCGCGAATTTTGTATGCATCACTTAGGCCGTGGCGCTGGTCCTCTGGGTGGCACGTCCCTGAGGAACGAAGGGCGTGACGGGGAACCAGTTTCTCAGGTCACGGAAGTGTAGATGGAGCGGAACGATGTTACGGATCATGCAGCGGTGGCTCGGCCTGGCCAAACCGCAGGCGGCCAACAAGCCGGCTGCGGCCAGCGAACCGGTGGCGGAAACAGCGGTGCTGTTGGTGCGTGTCCCCGCACAGCCGCTACCCGCACCAGCGGTGCCGGTCAAACCGGCCGCGGTGCAGGTGCCAGCCTGCGATCCTCTGCCGTTGACCTCTGCGGCGACGCGGCCTGACGCTGACCCGTCGCCCGCTGCTGCCTCGCTGGGCGGTCCGCGTACCGCCGGTGTGACTTCCGCGGCAATGCAGTCCGCGGTGACCCCAGCAAACGCTTCAGTCGCGGAGCGAGCAAGCGTTCCGTTGGCGGCCCTCGGTATCGTTTCTGAACGTTTGCTGCGAAAACTGCGGCGGGCGGGCCTGCAGAATTGTGAGGACTTGCTCGCGGCCGATGCAGCGGGACTGATCCAACGGATCGGAGCCCCCCAGAGCTACACAGCACGCATCCGGCGTTACCAGCGGGCGATCCGATTTTCGCGGCGATTTTCTGCGATGACGCCGCACGAGGCGCTGTTGCTGCTGGCCGCACACCGCCGCAGCAACGCTGGGCTGGCCTCCGAAACCGCCGGGGTTCTGCGACGTGACCTGGAGCGGTTGCTGCTCAGTTCTCGCGGGCAGAAACTCGCCGCCGGCCGGCCCGTGCCCGAGATCCAGCGGGTCCGTCAGTGGATCACCGAGGCCAAGGTTTTCCAGGAACGCAAACAGCGTGCACTCCGTGCCGCCGCAGGACACTCGCAGCTTCCGCAATTAGTCCCCGCACGGAACTCGGTCGACTGAAGTATACTTAGGCGGTTTACAGCACCCTGCACGCCTGAGTCCTGTTCGGATCTGCCAGCCTGATGTCCGTTGCACTTTTCGTCCCCTGCTACATTGATCAGTTCTATCCCGACGTCGCCATCGCCACGCTGGAGTTGCTCGAGCGCCACGGCGTAGACGTCGTCTACCCGCAGGGTCAGACCTGCTGTGGTCAGCCGATGGCCAACACCGGCTGCGCCGATCAAGCCGCTCCGGTAGCCAGGCGGCTGGTCAAGCTATTTGCGGACTACGATCAAGTCGTTTGTCCCTCGGGCTCTTGTACCGCGATGGTCCGGCACCACTACGCCGATTATTTCGAGCCCGGCGACATCAAGTACGAAAAGGTCCGAAGTTCGACCTACGAGCTGTGCGAATACCTGGTCGACGTGCTTGGCGTCGGTCCGCTGGGCACGTCTTTTCCCCACCGCGTCAGTATCCACCAGAGTTGCCACGGTCTTCGCGAGCTGCGGCTGGCCGCCAGCAGCGAAACACGCCACGGCAATGTCCAAGACAAGATGCGGCAGTTGCTGCAGGGACTGGAGGGCATCAGCTGGGCCACGCCGCAGCGCAGCGATGAGTGCTGTGGTTTTGGCGGAACGTTTGCGGTTAATGAGGCGGACGTCTCGGTCGCCATGGGACGCGACCGAATCGCCGACCATCTGTCCGCTGGCAGCGAGGTCATCGTCGCCGGCGACATGTCCTGCCTGATGCACCTGCAAGGCTTGATCCGCCGCAGCGGCACGCCGCTCAGCGTGATGCACGTGGCTCAGGTCTTGATGGGCCGACCGCTGCCTCAAAGTGCCGCCGGTTCGCCATTACCTGTTAGCGGCCAGTGCCTTCCGGCGAGCGGCCAGTGCGGTCCCGCCACCGGCCAGCCGGCTCCAGCAAGCTGCTCGCCGGCCCACGAAACCTTGACCAATCGATAGGCGAAAGTTTTTCCAGCATGTCAGCCCCCTCGCCTCTACCGATCATCTCGTCTCCTCACACCGCGGATGATCGCGCCGGCCACTTCAGTCATACCGCCAGCCCAATCCGGGAGGCCGGAAAATCGGTTGTTCACGACCATCCAGCGATGGCGCGCGACTTCGTCGCCAACGTCGAGCGGATGCATTGGCACGATAAGGCGTTGTGGTTCATTCGCAACAAGCGCGACGCTCAGGCCTCCTCGATCCCGGAGTGGGAATACCTCCGGCAGGTTGCCTCGCAGATCAAAACTTCGGCAATTGCACGTTCGGCGGAGCTGCTTGAGCAGTTTGAGCAAAACGCCCAGCGGTTGGGCGCCGTGGTGCACTGGGCGAGTGACGCCCAGGAGCACAACCAAATTGTCTATGGCATTCTTCGCCGCCACGACGTTCGCCGGCTGGTCAAAAGCAAGTCGATGCTGACCGAAGAATGTCACCTCAATGGATTCCTGGAAGAGCGTGGGATTGAGGTCGTCGACACCGACCTGGGCGAGCGGATCGTTCAACTGCGACGAGAAACGCCCAGCCACATCGTGCTGCCGGCGATTCACATCAAAAAAGAGGAAGTCGGCGACACGTTCCACGAACATCTTGGAACCGCAGAAGGGGCTAGTGATCCGCAGTACCTTACCGAAGCCGCCCGCCAACACTTGCGCGCCAAGTTCCTGCGCGCCGAAGCGGGACTGACCGGTGTGAACTTTGCCATCGCCGAGACCGGCGGCATCGTCATCTGCACCAACGAAGGCAATGCCGACCTGGGCACGGCGCTGCCGCCGGTGCATATCGCCTGCATGGGGATGGAAAAGATCATCCCCCAGCTCGACGACCTCGGCGTCTTTACGCGGCTGCTGGCCCGCTCGGCGACCGGGCAACCGATCACGACCTACACCTCGCATTTCCACGGCCCGCGTGACGCTGCCAGCGAGCTGCACATCGTGATTGTGGACAACGGCCGCACAGAGCTCCGCCAGAGCGAAACCTTCCGCTCGGCGCTGGGATGCATTCGCTGTGGGGCGTGCATGAACACCTGCCCGGTTTTTCGCCGCAGCGGTGGTCACAGCTATGGAGCGACGGTTCCAGGGCCGATCGGATCGGTGCTCAATCCGTCCACCGACAGCGTCCGCCACAAGAGCTTGCCCTATGCCTGCAGCCTGTGCGGTTCCTGCACCGACGTCTGCCCGGTCAAGATCCCGCTGCACCACCAGTTGCTCGCGTGGCGAAAAGAGTTTGGCAGACGCGGATTGTTGGCGATCGACAAGACGCTGCCGATGAAAGCCGCCTCACAGCTGTTTCGCCACCCGCGGATCTATCGCACGCTCGGCCGTGTTGCCCGAGCGGCGATGCGAGCATTGCCACGATTTGTGTTCGTCAACCGCTTCAACCTTTGGAGCCGAGATCGCGAGCTGCCGGCGCCCCCGCAAGAAAGTTTTAATCAGTGGTATTCGCGCAACCGCAAGTAATCGTCGCGCCTTTCGCTCACTGACTGTCGAGCGAGCACAGCACACCGAGTTTTAGTTCCAGTTGTCATAACATGATCGCGCACAGCAACAGCCGCCAACGGATCCTCGACCGACTCCGCAGCATCCCGATTCAAGCGGATGAAATCACTCCAATCGATAGGTCGCGGCTGGTCCATTACGACGACCCGGTGGCCAAGTTCACCGAAATCCTGACGCTCGTTGGCGGAACGGTTCATGGTATTGAACACCTCGGGCAAGTGGGTGAGATCCTGCGGACGCTGCCGGAGTTCGACTCGGCCCGGCACATCGCCTCACTGGTGCTCGAAGCCGTTGAAGGGAACTTTCACTGCCGCCAAGTCGACGATCCGCACGCGCTCGCTGCGCTGGACTGGGCGATCGTTTATGGCGAGTTCGCAGTAGCCGAGAACGGCGCGGTTTGGGTACGTCCGGTGAACCTCATCCAGCGCACGATGCTGTTCATCACCCAGCACCTGGCGGTTGTCGTCTCGCGCTCGGCGATGGCCATGCACATGCACGACGCGTATCATCGACTGCGGACGGCGGGACATTGTGGCTTGTCCGGCCCCGACTTCGGCGTCTTCATCTGTGGTCCGAGTAAAACGGCCGACATCGAGCAGTCGCTCGTAATCGGTGCTCATGGCTGCCGCACCATGCACGTGTTCCTGACGCCGTAAATCCGATCTGCCCGCTGAATGCTGCAACGTGTAGCGGCCGATGGGCAAACCATTTAAAGGAAACTCCATGTCGGCGCCGAACGCGCGGAAGTCGGTGCTCATCTCCGATTTCGATGGCACGATCACCGCACGTGACTATTACCAGCTCGTTACCGAACGGTTGTTCACACCCGACACGCCTGACTACTGGGCTGAATATGAAGCCGGCAGAGTTACGCACTTTGAAGCGCTGCGTAACATCTTCAAGGCCGTTCCCGCCGGTGAAGCGGCGCTGTTGGAACTGACTCAGCACACCGGCATCGATCCCGAGCTGCCAGCTGAAATTAAAGCGCTGCAGCAAGCGGGATGGGAAGTAAACGTCGTCTCCGCCGGCTGTGGTTGGTACATCCACAAGCTGCTCCAGCGGCATGGCGTGGATGTCCCTGTTTACGCTAGTCCGGGCAGCATTGTTGAGGGACGGTTGGTGATGGAGTTGCCCAGCGAATCTCCCTACTTTTCTCGCCAGACCGGGATCGACAAGGCTGCCGCGGTAGAGGCGGCGCTGAACCGTGGAGCCCGTGTCGCTTATGCCGGCGATGGACCGGTCGACTTGCAACCAGCGCTGTTGGTGCCGCCGCACCTACGGTTTGCCCGCGCCTCGCTCGCCCAGGTGCTCCGCGATCGCGGCGAATCGTTTCGTTCCTTCGACCGCTGGTCCGACATTTCGCGGGCGCTGCGAGCGGAACTACCGGCATGATCCAGCCGACTCGCATCGGCATCCCCACTCTGGTGCGGATGAAGCCGGGAGCCCTGGACCGGCTGGGCGTTTACGCAGCACGGCACCATCATCGCCGCGTGTTGCTGTTGGTCAGCGCCGGGATCGTGCCGGAACTCGTGGCGCGGGCGCAGCAGAGCCTGCGGGCTCACGGGGCGGAAGCGATCGACCTGCTGGAGGCCGAGCAGGCGAGTTTTGAACACGCAGCGGCGCTGTTTACGGGATTGAAGGATGACCGGCAAGCCGTGATCGGGCTCGGCGGTGGCCGCACTTTGGATGTGGCGAAGTACGTCGCATTCCTTGCCCGCCGACCGTATTACGCCGTCCCCACGTCGCTTTCTAACGATGGATTTTGCTCGCCGCAGGTCAGCTTCACGCTCGCCGAACGACGTGTGTCGCTGGCCGCGAGCCTGCCATTTGCAGTGATCGTCGACACCGAGGTCTGCCGGCTGGCGCCGCTGCCGCTGTGGCATTCAGGCGTCGGCGATCTAGTCGCCAAGATCACCGCGGTGTTTGACTGGAAGCTCGCCTTTCATCAACGCGGCGAGAGCGTCAACGACCTGGCGGCGTTGCTCTCCGATGCCACCGTGATGCAATTTCTCGGTCGGCCGGAGCGCGATGCGGAGGGAATCAAGACGCTCGCGACCGCGCTGATGCTCACCGGGATTTCGATGGAGATCTGCGGATCGTCGCGGCCGGCCAGCGGTGCTGAACATTTGATTTCGCATGCGCTGGATGAACTCAGTGCGCGGCCGCGCCTGCATGGGCTGCAGGTTGGCATGGCGAGCTACTTGGTCAGCCAGTTGCAAGGCCAAGGCACCGACCGAATTGCCGGCCTGTTTGACCACACCGGGTTTTGGCAAACCATTCAAGCCGATCCGTTCGATCGACTTGAATGGTCACAAGCCATCCGTCGCGCCCCGCACATCCGCCCCGACCGCTTCACCGTTCTCTCGATGGGCGACAGCACCGATAAACTCGTCAACCGAATCGCCCACGACCCCCGCCTGCAAGACTGCTTTATTTGAACCACTGAACGCACCGTCCCCACGTCAACCAGTGCTCTGCCACATCTCATTCGATGTGACTCCGGATATAATTGAAGGAAGGAAAGCGTTTCACTTCAACGAGTTTGACAAATATCTCGCTGAACTTGCACGCCGATTGCAGAATGCCGTGCATTCATCGCCGTTGTTCCGCCTGGATCCTATCCGGAGGCCATGCAGCTGGTAGAAGGTTTTACAGCTAAAACTCAGAAGCAACTTTCAGGTGACCGGCTGTTGTCAGAATTGCTGCGCATGCGTAAGAAGGAAGATTTGCCGCGGCTTAATCGTCAGCATCGGATGATGGAGCTGTAGGCGTGCAGGCGACGGGAACATGAGCGATCGGCGCAGAAGGATCGAGAACCGCCTGGCCCTGCCAATGTTCGTCTTGGCTCTGTTTTTCCTGGTTGGCCTGGCAGCGCTGATACATGTTATGCGCGGCCCGGACGGCACAGCGTGGACACAGCCCCCGACGCTCATCATTCTCATCGGACTGCTGGTGCTGTGGCTGGTTTTCCTCGTCGAAGCTGTGGTGCGGTACTACTTGGGCGGACCCGAGCGCCGCAGCTGGAAAGCGCTGAGTATCTGTCTGGCTGCTGGCCTGTTGCCACCATTGCGGTTGGCGGTCCACAGCCGGACGCGACCTCAGCATTTATGGCTGCCTTGGATGGGCTGGCGGGAGATTGATTTCGACCTCCAGAAGACGCTGGAGCGGAGTTTCGCTGCGCCCATGTTCTTGATGGCGCTGTTGATCCTGCCGGTGCTGGCGATTGAATATTTTTGGTCCGACGCCGTAATCACTTACCCGCTGCTGCGCGGCGTGCTGGCAGTCGGTGTGGGCGTAATCTGGATTGCGTTCACGGTCGAGTTCGTTATCCGCATCTCAGTGGCCGAAGGAAAAATTGGCTACGCCGCCAGACATTGGGTTGACCTGGCCGTTGTCCTGCTTCCGATGCTCGAGTTCTTGCCGTTCTTGCGACTGTTGCAAGTGACGCGGTTAATGCGCCTCGAAAAGATCGCCCGCATTGCCAAGTATTACCGCTTGTATGGCTTGGCAGGGAAAGGCTGGCGCGGGCTGGTCGGATTTCAGTTGATTCGCCAATTGATGAGCCGTTCTCCCAAGGCACGCATGAGTCGCTTAAGAGCCGATCTGGAGGACAAGGAGGCGGAGATCATGGAGCTACAACGCGAAGCCGATTACTACCGCCGCCGCCTCCAGGCCGCCGAACAGCAGGTCCAGGACGATGCATAATACGCCGAAGAAGGTCCGACGCTGCCAGGCAGCGGAGGCCAGCTATGAGCTGGAGCAGGGGCATGGCTTGACAAACTGGCCGCTGATTCCTTAACTTGCTAATGCATCAAAGTTCGACCAATCCTTCCCAGGAACCACCAGCATGGCCGTTTCGCGTTGTCAGGCACTGTTGCCCCGACGCCGCAGCGTTGCCACGTTGATTTCGTTCCTGCAGATTGCCGTGTTGGGTTCAGCTCTGCTGATTCCGGTTCCTCTGATCTCCCGAGCGTTGCAAAGCAATACGCTGACCGAGGAACACGAAGAGATCAAGCCAGTCTGCCGGCAAAAGCGGATGTCCCACCGGCAAGTGGTTCTCCACCGATGCTTTGATGCTCCTCCGCCTGCGTTTGCAGCTGTGCGAGGCCTGATCATCGACCGCTTCCAGCGGACTTGCGTGCTGCGGCCCGACGGGCATCGGCTCGCCAACGGACTGCTTGCGCCTCTAACGTGTTGATCAGCACACCGCGGTCGTCCACTATTCGTGTGACGCCGCAATCTTTCGAACTGTTTCAGATTCGATATTCCCCTTGCATCGAAGTGATGTACCGACGCGTCGGCGCATGCCGCTGGCCTAACGCAGCAACTGCGCTAGCCTGCTGATCATTTTAATGTTCGGGGTGAGACGTCACTGCTCGACGTACGCGACGCGATCAGAGCCCACGTGCAGACCTACTTGGTTCGCGGCGCTGGATCTTCGTGGACGTTCGGCCGCGCAGTCGACTAGCTATCAATCGTTCGATTTGCCCCCGGTGACGCTGTGCAGCATTCGGCTAGGGATGCTGCGCAGCTGGAGCCCAGGCGATTGAACGGAGTTACCACACATAGGCTTACTGCAATGGCTTTATCCAATAATGCAAAACACAAACCAGTTGTCGTCCACAGTACCACGTGATTTGATTGCGGGCGTCGTCGTTTTCCTAGTGGCGTTACCGCTCTGCTTAGGAATCGCACTGGCGTCGGGAGCGCCCCCCTTTGCCGGTCTATTGGCTGGAATCGTAGGTGGAATCGTCGTCGGAGCGCTCAGCGGTTCCCATACCAGTGTCAGCGGCCCAGCAGCGGGATTGACGGCAATCGTGGCCGCACAGATCGCTTACTTAGGATCGCTCGAAGCCTTTTTGCTCGCGGTAGTGATCGCCGGCGTCATACAAATCGCTTTGGGACTGGCCAATGCCGGCGCACTGTCCGCTTTCTTTCCATCGAGCGTCATTCGTGGTCTGCTCGCCGCGATCGGGGTGATCCTGATCCTTAAACAGATCCCACACTTGCTCGGACACGACACCGATCCCGAAGGCGAGATGTCGTTCAAGCAACCGGACAATCACAATACATTTTCCGAACTAGGCGCGGTGTTTTCTGGAGAAATCCATCCGGGCGCCGTCGTGGTCGGTCTGTTGTCGATCGGGCTGTTGATCTTTTGGGATAAGTTCAAACCGTTGAAGCGGTCGCTGCTGCCGGGGCCGTTGGTGGTTGTGCTGCTGGGCGTGGCCATCGCTTGGCTACTGAAGCGATTCGAATCGCCATGGGTGATCGATGGCAGTCACCTGGTCAATGTGCCGATTGCTGGCAGTCCGCGTGAGTTTCTGAGTTTTCTGCAATTGCCCGATTTCTCGCAGTGGACCAATCCGGCCGTGTATGTGGCAGCGGTGACGATTGCGGTGGTCGCTTCGCTGGAAACGCTGCTCAACTTAGAAGCGGTTGATAAAATCGATCCCAAACAGCGGCATTCCCCGCCGAGCCGAGAACTGCTAGCGCAAGGAGCTGGAAATCTCACCGCCGGTATGATCGGCGGCATTCCGTTGACGTCTGTGATCGTTCGCAGTTCGGTCAACGTCAACGCAGGTGCTCAAACTCGCTTGTCAGCGATCTTTCATGGCGTACTGCTGCTGGTATGCGTGATGTTTTTGCCAGCATACCTCAATATGATTCCCCTGGCGGCTTTGGCGGCTATTCTATTAGTCACGGGTTTCAAGCTAGCCAGCCCAGCGCTGTTCAAACAGATGTGGAGCGCCGGCCGTTACCAGTTTTTGCCGTTTATCATCACGCTGACGGCAATTGTTTTCACAGACCTGTTGATCGGAATTTTGATCGGTCTGGCGGTCAGCACCCTGTTTATACTCAACAGCAATCTGCGCCGTCCGATTCGCCGTATTGTCGAAACCCACTTGTGTGGCGACGTACTCAAAATCGAACTAGCTAACCAAGTCAGCTTTCTCAACCGCGCAGCGCTGGACAAGGTATTGCGCGAGATTCCACGCGGCTCCAATGTGCTAATCGATGCCAGTCAAACCGACTACATCGATCCGGATATCCTTGCGCTGCTGCGTGATTTCAAGAACGAGACAGCTCCAGCACATGACGTATCTGTTAGTCTGCGAGGTTTTCGCGATTCCTATGAACTTCAGGACGTCATTCAGTTTGCGGATTACTCGACCCGCGAACTGCAGGGAGCGGTAAGTCCTCAACAGGTATTGCAAATTCTGGAAGACGGTAACGAACGTTTTCGCTCCGGCAACCGGTTGACACGCGATCTGGGACGTCAATTGCATGCCACAGCCAACGGTCAAAGCCCGCTTGCTGTTGTGCTCAGCTGTATTGATTCTCGGACTCCCGCGGAACTGATCTTTGACTTGGGTTTGGGTGACATCTTTAGCGTTCGCGTAGCAGGAAATGTCATCGGTTCTAAGTCTCTGGGAAGCATTGAATACGGCGTGGCTGTGGCCGGAGTGAAATTGGTGCTTGTGGTGGGGCATACCCGCTGTGGCGCCGTGACGTCGGCCGTCAGTATCCTCGGCGAAGGGAAGAGCTTGCCACAGGCTGCGGATTGCCAACACCTCGACGGCATCCTGAACGAACTTGAAGAGTCGATCACGGATTCGGTGTGTCGGCAGTTAAAGCACAAATCGGGTGAGGAAAGGGAAGCGGTGGTCGATGAAGTGGCGGCACGCAACGTCCTGCGGACCGTCAATGCCATCGTCGATCGCAGTCAGGCAATCCGCCAGGCGGTCGCCGACGGACGGGTCGCCGTTGTCGGTGCAATGTACGATCTAGCCACGGGTCAAATCCATGTGTTCCGTGAGGAAGCGATCGGCTTGCAAAGTCGTGAACTGGAACAGGTCTAGACGGCGAAGCGAATGACACTCGGACCGGCCGATGATGGACCACCGGCCGCCAAGGGATTGTGTTTCGTTACGCGGCCTGTCGGCTGCGTGGTATGCTGATCCGATCCATGGGTTAAATCACTGAAATGTTCTAGCGCCTGCGGTGACCATCATGAATCGGACCTTGAACGCGGCCAATGGCCAACGTGTCGCATGTTTGATCGTGTTGATGACGGTCATCGTCAGTGTGGCGTCTGCGGAGGATCCGCCTTGGGCAGCGCAGATCGACTCGTTGATCCAGCCGTATTTGGATAATTCGGTCGTCGTCGGTTTGGTGGTCGGCGCCGTCCGCGGCGACGAGTCGGCGATACGAGGGTATGGCCGCGTTACCTTAACTGAACCGAATAAACCGGACGGCCACACGGTTTTCGAAATCGGTTCCGTGACAAAGACCTTCACAGGGCTACTGTTGGCCGACGCGGTGGTCGACGGTCGGTTGCGGCTGGACCAGCCACTGGCGGAGTTGCTGCCTGAGACCGTTCGTATACAAGAACATGCCGAGGGACCGATTCGGCTGCAACATCTGGCGACCCATGTTTCGGGCCTGCCGCGGTTACCTACCAATCTGTCGCCGCGCGATGCTCGTGACCCCTATGCAGATTACGGCAAGGAGGAAATGTACGCGTTTCTCAGCGGCTATACGCTGCCACGTGGTCCAGGCGTCGAGGTCGCATATTCCAATCTCGCGTTCGGCCTACTAGGAGAAATACTGGCCGCTCAAGCCGAGACCAGCTATGCCGAGCTGGTGCAATCCGCCATCGCTGAGCCTCTTAAGATGGAGGCGACGGCGGTGGAACTCGATGCGGCGATGCAGGCCCGCCTGGCGACTCCCTACAGCGTTGATTTGTCGGAGGATCGGAGGTGGGGATTTCGAGCGATGGCCGGCGCCGGTGGTGTCTGTTCTACCGCGGAAGACATGCTGCGTTACGCACGGGCGCATCTGCATCCGCCTGAAGGATCCCTAGGAAAAGCGATTGAACTGGCGTGGGAAGTCCGGCAGCCACCGATTAAGCCGCAGGATTTCTCAATGGGATTGGGTTGGCATATCGCCCGCGATGGAGAGACGCGGTGGCACAATGGCCAGACCGGCGGCTACCACTGCATGCTGCTGATTAACCGCAAACTCGACATCGCGGTGGTTGTGCTGGCCAATACCGCGACGATGGAAATTGATGCACTCGCTGAGCAGTTGGTGCGGGCACTTGCCGGGCGCCTGAGCAGCCACGCAAGTTCGCAAAATCCATCGTGGTTCCGGCCGAGCAGATGCAGCGGCTGGTGGGACGATATCAGCTGGCTCCGACCTTCATTCTGGATGTGAAAATCGAAGACGAGAAACTGATCGTAGGAGCCACCGGCCAGCCATCTTTCCGTGTGTACCCGCAAAGCGCCACGCAGTGGCGTTACCGTGTGGTCGACGCATCGCTGACCTTCGAGCTAAGCGAAACGGGGCAGGCCACAGCGGTGGTACTGCATCAAAACGGGCTAGATCAGCGTGCCCAGCGGTTGGCAGAGCCGGCTGAAGACAACGCTGAGGGAAGTGGTGATTCGCCCTCAGCGAATTGAACGTCGATCTTCATGCCGCGGCGGATCAGTCGATTGCAGCGCTCTAATACTCGCCGAGCATCTCGCCGCCGGCGCGGGTGTAGAGTGCCCGCCATGTCGCCAAATCGACACTGTCGCTGACGATGCGGACGCTGCCGTCGGCGAGGGAGCAGTTCGTGCCACCGGGATGGTTGCTGCGGCTACTGGTAATGACATCGCCATGATGTGAGGTGTCGGGGTGCGGGCTGTTAGGCGGATAAAACCCATTGATCGTCACATGAAAGCTGGTTGCGCGAATCCATGAACCTGACCGGGTTCCGACATACCCGGCCGCAGCAGCGGCAGCAAGGTCTTCGGCGGTGCGTGTGCAGACGCCACCGCCGCCGCTGGCACGCTTCATCTGCCGCCGCGCGTCAGTCAAAGCGGTCGTTGAGACTGCATCGCGGCCGCCAAACAAGCCTTCGGCCATCAGGATCGTGTTGCTGGTGCCGTCGGTGATGTCGCGAAAACTCGTCTTCGACCCGCTCCAGAACAACCCGTCGGGCTGGTGCGTCGCCGTGCGGCAGTAATTGAAACCGATGCCGGAGCCAATGTTGACCAGGTAGTTTCCGCCGGCCCAGCGGACGTCGCGGTCAACCAAATAGGGATCACCATTTTCCGAAGGGCACTGCAGCACCGGTAGAACGCTATCGGTGATCGCTGCGTAAGCAGGGTTAAGCGTGATATTGGGACCGCTGCCAAACATCAGCGGCTGGTTGTAGTCGATCAACGCCTCCAGACCTGCCTGCTCGATGAACGGCAACAGTCGCGCTTGCGGCGATAGGCCGGTTGATTCTGGAGGATAATACGGAAACAGGCCGAACGCGGTTTCGTAATTATGGATCGCCAGCGCGAGTTGCTTCATGTGATTTTGGCACTGCATCCGCCGGGCAGTTTCTCTGGCCGCCTGCACCGCGGGCAGCAGCAGGGCGACCATCACGCCGATGATCGCGATCACGACCAACAGTTCCACGAGAGTGAAGCCGCCGCGCTGGAACGTTGAAGTGCTGTGAGCGTGCTTAAGTGTTCGTCGGGGCATGCGGAAACTCCTGGGCAAGTGGCTCGGTGCGAGGTGTGAATGTGCGGCAAACCTGTCGGCCGACCGCGAGCAGCAGCCTAGGCAACACCGAATGTATTTGCAATACTGTTGCAAATGAGATTCTAGTGCTTCTGCGTCACCGCCCTTTCTCTGTCTCCGTTTTTGGACCCATTCGATGTGTCAACCAAGCCTGCTGACAATCCTCTTCGTGTTCGTCACCGGTCACCTGAGCTTCTCCACTACAGCCCGTGGAGAGGAGCATTGGCTCGGATTCCGTGGTCGAGGCGATGGCCATTCACACGTCGGGAACCTGCCGTTCGCATCAGGCGGCGAGGCTGCACCCGCGGAGCGGTGGAGGCTGCCGCTGCCGGGCTACGGACAATCGAGTCCCGTCGTCTGGCAGGATTACGTCTTCGTCACGGTCGTCTCCGGCCCCGAAAAAGAGCACTTGCACGTGTTGGGAATCGACCTGCACGATGGCCGGCTGCTGTGGCAACGAGACTTCCTAGGGACTCAGCGTGTGCCCAATCGAGACTCGGTCAGCCGCGCCGCCCCAACTCCAACCGTCGACTCGGCGCGACTGTACTGCGTCTTTGAAAGTGGAGATGTCATGGCGCTCACGCACGACGGCGAAGTCCTCTGGCAGCGGTCATTCGTCGGGGAGTTCGGCGACATTCAAGGCGCCCACGGTTATGCCAGCTCGCCTCTGTTGGTCGATGGCCATCTGATTGTCCAAGTCGTTCATTCAGGTCCGTCCTACGTACTCGCATTAAATTCAGCAACGGGCGCTACCGCATGGAAGGTCGATCATCCGTCGCAGACCGGGTGGAGCAGCCCGGTCGCGTTCTCACACGGCAGTCAACGCGGCATAATCGTCTCCACTGCAGGCAGCGTCCGCGCACTAGGCATCGACGATGGGTCAGAGCTATGGCGCGTTGTCGGCGTGCAAGGCAACAGCACCGCTTCGCCGACTGTCGTTGACGACCTCGTGCTCATCGGTGTGGGTGAAGTTCGCAGCGGCGGCGGTGGCCGCCCCGGTGCTGCGAGTGCTGAAGCAAGTTCAACGATTCAGCCAGTAGCGCCGCAACAAGCTTTGGCGGATCCGATAACGATCCAGCCAGTCGAGGATGCTGGGAGCTTTGCAGTCCGCTTGGGCGGTCGTGGTGACGTTACCCAAACTCACATCGCCTGGAAGGCGCCGCGCGTGACCTGTGGCTATGCGTCGCCGGTGGCTCTGGACGGGGCAGCGTACTTTGTAAAGAAATCTGGCGTGGTGCAGTGCGTCGATTTGACCGATGGCCAACTGCGTTGGCAGCGGCGATTGCCGGGAGAGACTTGGGCGTCCCCGATCGCGCACAACGGTCACGTCATCTTCTTCACCAAGAATGGCAGCGTCGCCACGCTCAATCCACAAGACGGCCACGGCGCGATGACCGAGAATAGCATCTCAGCGGCCGGAGTCGTCTATGGCGTCGCGGCAGCAAAGGATTCCTGGGTCGTGCGCACCGGCAATGCTTTGACGCGAATTGGCCACTCGGAAGGCGAGTGAATCGCACCCAGCAGCTTTCCGTCCTGCGCCGCTTACAGCAACAGCGATTCAACGACGTGCGCGGGCTCGACGCCGGTCAACCGTTGGTCGAGGCCCTGGAATTTCATCGTGAACGTTTCATGGTTGATCCCCAGGCAGTGGAGGATGGTGGCATTGAAATCGTTGATGTGCACCGGATCGACGGTCGGGCTGTAGCTGAAGTCATCGGTCTCGCCATGCACTTGACCGCCTTTGATTCCGCCGCCGGCGAGCCACATGCAGAAGTTGCGCGGGTGATGATCTCGGCCGTAGTTGTCGGCTGTCAGCTTGCCCTTGCGAGTACACGGTGCGACCAAACTCCCCGCCCCAGACGACCAGCGTCTCGTCCAGCAGCCCGCGGGCCTTGAGATCTTTTAGCAGTGCCGCCGTCGGCTGATCGGTGTCGTAGCACTGTGAGCGGATGTCCTGTGGTAGGTTTCCGTGCTGGTCCCAGCCTCGGTGCAGGATCTGCACGACCCGCACCCCGCGCTCGACCAAACGCCGGGCAAGCAACGCACTGGCGGCGAACGTGCCAGGTTTCTCCACTTCCGGCCCGTACATTTCCAGCGTCTCCTTCGTCTCGCCCGACAGATCGGTCAGCTCCGGAACACTGCTCTGCATGCGAAACGCCATCTCGTACTGGGCCATCCGCGTCAGCGTCTCCGGATCGCCGAGCGATTCAAACGTGCGACGATTCAGTTCGCCCAGCGTGTCAAGCATCGCTCGCCGGCTGCGTTCGCTGACGCCAGCGGGATTCTGTACGTACAGCACAGGGTCACCCATGTGACGCAGCGCCACGCCGGTGTACTGGCTGGAGAGAAACCCGCTGGACCACATCCGGGTGAACAGCGCCTGGGCGGCGGCGCCGGAACTCCAGATCGGCGTCAGCACGATGAACGCCGGCAAGTCGTTGCTCTCGCTGCCGAGTCCGTACGACAGCCACGAACCGAGGCTCGGCTTGCCCGGAACCTCGCTGCCGGTCATCACGTAAGGTGCAGGCCGGGTCGTGATTGATGGCGTTGGTATGAACCGTTTTGACCAGCGCGATGTCATCCACGCACTGCGCGGTATGCGGCAGCAGTTCGCTGACCCACGTGCCGCACTGGCCGTGCTGGGCAAACTTGAAGATCGACGGCGCGACCGGAAAGCGAGCTTGGCCGCTGGTCATCGTCGTGATTCGCTGACCCTGACGAACGCTGTCGGGCAAGTCCTTATCAAAATGTTCGGCCAGCGTAGGCTTATAGTCCCACATGTCCATCTGCGCCGGGCCGCCGTTCATGTGCAGATAGATCACCGACTTCGCGCTGCGGCGGAAAATGCGGCAGTCCCGGCAACGGCGGGTGCATGAGTGTCGGCACCGCGGCTGTCGCGGCCGGATCATTTGCCGCCGTTTTTCCCGCAAGCGAAGCCATTGCCAAAGCTCCGAGCCGAATGCCGCTGGAGCCAAAGAACTGGCGACGGGTGAGATCGAGTTGCTGCTGCAGGAAAGGATGCATAGCGAAAACCGAGGGTACGCGAATCAAAAAGCGATGATGTTACAGCGAGCCGCAGCCGCGGCTCAGTTTCGATTGATGGTCTCGTCGAGATTCAAAATCAAGTTGGCGATCATCGTCCAGGCGGCCGTTTGCTCGGGGGGAACGAGCTCGCGCGGCTGCGACTGGCCGACCCGGATGGCCGCGGCCGCGGATTCGGGATCAGCCTGATATAGCGCCAGTTGTGTGTCGAGCGCTTCACCGACCAGCTGCACTTCCTCATCATCGGGCAACCGGGCGAGGACGGTGCGGTACAAAAACGCGATCCGCTGTTGCGACGACTCGCCGCCTTCGCTCAGTGCCCGTTCGGCCAGCGCTCGAGCGGCCTCGAAATGCTGCACATCGTTCATCAGTTGCAGCGCCTGAAGCGGCGTGTTGCTACGCTCGCGCACTGTGCATGACTTGCTCGCGGTTGGGCGCGTCGAAGTTGGACATGAACGGCGGCGGTGCCGTGCGTTTCAGAAACGCATACAGGCTGCGGCGGTACAGCGACGGGCCGTAGTCCTGCAGGTAAAACCGAGTATTGCTGTCGGAGTAGCCGACCGGTTCCCAGATGTTCGGTGGCTGGTAGGAGTTGACTCCGCGGCCGCCCATCTGCAGGCTAATCAGTCCGCTGACGAACAACGCATTGTCGCGTGCCTGTTCGGCGTCCAGCCGTAGCCGCGGCCCACGTGCATAGAAACGATTGTCGGGATCACGCTGCAGCAGTTCAGGGGTGGCTCGCGCATTGCGCTGAAATGCTTCGGAGGTCACCAACAACCGCACGAACGATTTCACATTCCAGCCCGAATCGCGAAAGGTGAACGCCAGGTAGTCGAGCAATTCGGCGTGGGAAGGCGGATCACCTTGCAAACCGAAATCATTGCTCGTTTTCACCAGTCCGGCGCCGAAGAACTGCTGCCAGAGACGGTTGACCGTCACCCGCGCAGTGAGCGGATTCTCATCGGACACCAGCCAGTTCGCCAAATCCAACCGCGACAGCCGCCGGTCCGGCTCACCCTGGATCGATGGCAGGAAGGCTGGGACTGCCGGCTGCACCGGCTCGCCGGGGGCATCGTATTGGCCGCGGAGCATCACGAATGACTCCCGGACGGTAGGCGCGTCGCGATAGATGAAGGTGCCCGGCGGAGAATCCTCAGCGACGATCCGCGACTGCCGCGCGGTCTCCCACACGCTGCGTGCGGCGGCCAGTTCCGCTGTCGCAGGCCGGCTGACGACGGCGACATAGTAGTGCCGCAGCGCAGCGAGCGATTCGGCAGCAACTTCTCCCGCCACGCCAGCTCGCACCGCCGCATGATGTTCGCCGGGCAGGTCCGTCGGTGGCGTTGTGCCGATCGCCTTGCGCCATAGCTCAAACGATTCCAGCGGATCACTGACGGGATTCGGTTTGCCGATCAGGACGGCGTTATCCCAGAATGCGATACCGGAGTTCTGCGCCAAGCTAAGCGATGCGATTCGGTCGCCGGGCTTGAGCTTCAGATCGGCCGCCGCGACTTTGACTCGTGCCCACTGGCCCGGCCGAAACGCCACCTCTTGCTGGTCAGAGCGAACAAACCCTGTATCGGTGCGGCTCCAGGTCACCGAGCCCTTACCGGGCACCGACAGCGTCACAGCCGCCGGCACATTGACCGGATCGACGCGCAGCGAAACTTCGACTGCCGCCTCAGGCAGCACCGTCAGCGGCCGAAGGTTGAAATCGACCGTGTCGGTGAGCCCTTGTGCGGATGCTTGACGAATGACCCGTCGACCCGAGGCGGCGCCAAAGGCCGGATCGAGTTCCCACGCTACCGCGTTGCGAGATGAACTTCGCGACGTCGCTCCGACCGGAAAAGCATCATCGAACAGCACGTCGCGAACCCAGGCACCGGCGGCAAACGCCGCATCAGCATCATCGGCAGGAGTTGTCGAAGGGCCTCGCTTGGCTGGCTCGAGATAGGTGGTGTGGCCGGCGATCGACTGCAGCCATCCCAGCGCTTCGCGTTCCACCTTGCCAGCGGCTTCGGCAGCGGCTTTCTGTGCAGCGGTGGGCAACTTGAGAAACGGCGCCGTCGTGTCGATGTTGCCATCCATTGCCGGATCGGCAGCGTTGTTGAAAAACGCGTAGAGCGAGTAGAACTCGCGCGTCGACAGCGGGTCGTATTTATGGTCGTGACAGGCCGCGCAGCCGGCGGTCAGGCCCAACCACGCCTCGGCCACTGCTGTCGTGCGTTCCAGGGCGTAGCGATAAACGAACTCCTCGGCGATCGCGCCGCCTTCGCTGGTGGTCACATTGCAGCGGTTGAAGCCGGTGGCGATCAGCTGTTCGGTCGTCGGCTCAGGCAGCAGGTCCCCGGCGACCTGCCATCGGGTGAACTGGTCAAACGGCAAGTTGTCGTTAAAGGCCTGCACCACCCAGTCACGATACGGCCACATTTGCCGCTCGTTGTCCAAATGCAACCCATGCGTATCGGCGTAACGGGCGACGTCGAGCCAGTGACGCCCCATCTCTTCGCCGTAGCGGGGCGAAGCCAAGTAGCGATCAACCATGCGTCCGTAGCTGCCGGGCTGCGTGTCACTGAGGTAGGCGTCGATTTCCGCAAGCGTCGGGGGAAGTCCCGTGAGCGCGAAGCTCACCCGGCGGATCAGCACTTCCGGACGCGCCCGGCCGGCGGCTTCTAGGCCTTCCCGCTGCAGCCGCTCCGCCAAAAACGCGTCCACCGGATGAGCAGCCGCGTCGGCAATCGCATCGGCGTCAACAGATGCGTGAGCTTTCATCACGGGAATCGCGGGCTTGGCAATCGGCTCAAAAGCCCAGTGCCGTTGGTACACCGCACCCTGCTCCACCCACCGCCGCAAGATGTCCTTTTGTTCGTCGCTGAGCGATTTACCCGAATCGGGCGGCGGCATCATGTCGCCTTCATCGTGCGACAGGATTCGCTGAACCAACGGGCTCGCGTCCGGGTCACCCGCGACGATTGCCTGCTCATCACCAGCTTCGTGCGGCACATCCAGTCGCAGCCCTGCCTCGCGGGTCTGAGCATCCGGTCCATGGCAGCGGAAGCAAGTATCGGAGAGGATCGGACGCACGTCACGATCAAACGAGACCGCATCGTCCGCCGCGACTGGCACGCAGTGGACGAAGATTAAAATCACCGCTTGCAGGCCAAGAAATCCGGCGACCTTTGGTGTTATCCCCATCGTCTCGCAAATACGGCTCATCAAATTCGATCCCTTCTGCGGCGGTCGTCATTGGAGACGAGCGAATAGATTTCTTACTGGACAGGATGTCCCGATGGTTCCGCAGCAACGCTGGGCCAGGGCCTTGGAGCGCCCGGCAATATTTGCCGGTTGTCGCAAAATCCAGTGTGGGAACATGGGTGGGACATCCATTATGGCAGATTTGGTCGCTTTAGGGGCGAGACAAAATCGAATTTTGCTTGTGGAATCGAGCTGCTGGTCCCGGCTCACGTTCAATCCCCTCGCAGCACACGCACGCGATACGCTTCGCTGTCTCCGATGTACACATTGCCGTCGGGGTCGACGCAGATGCCGTGCGGACGCGCCAACCGGCACCGCAGCGGGTCACCATCCGGGCCGTCACCGCGCATCCCATCACCGACCACAGTCTCGATGATCCCGCTGCCGGCCCTGACAACCCTGACGGTGTGGCTCTCGGTATCGGCGAAGTAGACGTCGCCCCGCGGCGAGATCGTGACGCCCTTGGGGCCTGAAAGCAGCGCTCCTTTGGCATCGCCGCCGTCGCCGCTGTATCCGCTTTTTCCCGTGCCGCCGATGTGGTGCAGGGTGCGCGAACGCAGGTCAATCCGGTACAACGCATTGCCTTCTCGCAGCGCCAGCACCAAACTCTGCTGGCCATCAAAGTCTAAGGCGCGGGGACCATTGAGCGGCGTGCCCTCCAGCGGCGCTCCGTCGCGTGTCGCCTCGCGGCCGCCGGTGCCAGCGAACGTGCTGATAATGCCGGTTTCCGCATCAACGCGGCGGATGCGATGATTGCCGATGTCGCAGATGTAAAGATGTCCCTCGGCGTCCAGCGCGATGCTGTGAGGCTGCTTGAGTGTTGCCTCCGTGGCCGGTCCACCATCGCCGGAAAAGCCTTCTTCACCGGTGCCGGCAACGGTCGTGATGATGCCGCTGCGAGCGTCGACGCGGCGGACGACCGCGTTCTTCATCTCCACGAAATACAGGTGGCCTTGGCGATCGAAGCGAACTTCATAGGGCTCGTTCAATTTGGCTTCGCGAGCATCTGCGCCATCGCCGTCATAACCTTGCCGGCCGCTGCCCACCACGGTGGAAATGATCCCACTGCGCCGGTCGATGCGGCGGATCACGTGATTAGCGATGTCGCAAACGTACAGTGCCCCGTCAGGACCGATTTCCACGCCGTACGGCTCACCGACGGCGGCTTGTATCGCTAAGCCTCCGTCACCGCCGGCTGCTTTTTCACCCGTTCCCGCTACGGTCAGGACGTCGGCGGCAGGCGCGACTTCTACGGACGTCACTGCGGCACACGCGACGACGCCGAGCAACAACTTCCAAATTCGATTCATCAAACTTTTACCTGCAATTCACCAATGGGGATGTGCGATGGCCACAGGGGCTGATCTTAATCGCTGCCGCAGCTCATACCCAGCAAATTGCCGCTGAGCAACCCGCGGATCGGCCAGCAATGATGCCGATCTCCATCGCCTCCATCTCGCGGCTACAATCAACGATTGACTCCCGCTCACACCACTCCACGTGATCCTCGCAGGAACAACTTGATGAAGACGACGATGGCCCTGACGCTCGTGCTCAGTTGGACGTTGACTGCAGCCGCCCAAGAAAGTTTTCCGAAGTTTACGCCGCGTGTGCTCGACCCGGAAATCGGCAAGGTTTGCTATGCGGTCACGTTGGCCGACGTGGACGGCGATGGCAAGCAGGATGTGGTCGCGGTCACTGAAAACCGCGTTCTGTGGTACCAAAATCCGACATGGCAGAAACGCGTCATCATCGAAGACCAGACGCCGCTGGACAACGTTTGCATCGACGCGCACGACATCGACGGCGACGGGCAGATCGACTTTGCGCTCGGCGCCGGTTGGACACGAACCGGTACGATTCATTGGCTCACCCGCGGCGAATCGCTCGACGATCCATGGACAGTGCACTTCATCGCTGAGGAACGCTGGGTGCACCGCATGCGATTTGCGGATGTACTGGGAACGGGCAAGCCGCAATTGGTGATCTCGCCGCTGAACGCTTCGGTCGCTCCGGGCGTCCGCTTGACCGCCTTTGAGATTCCGGAGGATCCGGTCAATCAACGCTGGCGTCCGGTGGTGATGGACGACACGCTCAACCGGATGCACAACCACTGGCACCTCGATCTGGGTGCCAACGGCCTGGTCGACACACTCACCGGCAGCCGCGAAGGTGTGTACCGGATCAGCCGGCATGCGGACAAATGGACCCGTACGAAGCTCGCTGATGGAGCGTCAGCAGAGCAGCCGGATCAACGCGGCGCCGGCGAGATCAAACACGGTCGGCTGAAGGACGGCAGTACATTTCTGACAACTGTTGAACCGATGCACGGCAGCATGGTCGCAGTCTACCTACCGCCCAAGCAAGGCGACGAGTTGTGGCAGCGAACGGTGATTGATGAAGGTTTCCAACGTGGACACGGCCTCTGGACGGCGGATCTCAACGGCGACGGACAAGACGAAATCGTCTTCGGACACAGCGATACCCCCGGAACCTTCGGCGTGATCGTATACCAACTCGTTGATATTGCCACCGGAGAGTGGAAGAAGCATGTAGTCGATGCCGGAGGGATGGCGACCGAAGATTTGGTCGTGGGCGACCTGACGGGCGACGGCCGGCCTGACATCGTCGCTGGAGGGCGAGCTACCGGAAATCTCATACTGTATATCAACGAGCCATAAGTTCATCCTGTTTCCGTCACAGCGAGATTGCGAGCAGAATCGCTGAAGCGTTCCGCTTGCAGCAGCACAGCGGCCCCGCTGCCCCTCGCTGACGAGATCGCCTGCACAATAGGCATCGACTGCGCAGGGATGTCGCACGGTCCCGAGGGAAATTGCGCAAGTTCTCCACCGAGAGATGCAAGTCGGATTTCCCCGGCGCAAACTTGCTGGCCGTCTAGTGGTGCGAATTTTCTCTGCACCCTACTTCCAATGACAACCTGTTGCCGAGTGACCTGGGTCACGGCTACAGACGCCACGGCTTGATCGCCCTTGGCTGACCACTTGGTATGCCAATCGCAATGGAGCTCCGCTGGGAAGCTGAAGAAACGGCACGCGGTCGTGTCGGCCGACCGCAATAGCGCCTGCCGCTAGACAGGCAATCCTAGCAAAACCACATCGCAAGAAACCGGGAGTAAAGAATCATATGTGTGGATATTTGATTGATATGGACGGCGTCGTCTACCGCGGCTCGGAGTTGATTGCCGGGGCGGAACGCTTCATTGGGCAGTTGCGACAACACGACGTACCGTTCTTGTTCTTGACCAATAACAGTCAGCGAACGTGCCGCGACGTCGTCACGAAGCTGCAGCGTATGGGAATCGAGGTCGAGGAGCATCACATTTACACCTGCGCCATGGCGACCGCGCGTTTTCTAGCAACGCAAAAGCCGGGCGGAACGGCGTTCGTGATCGGCGACGGTGGGCTGATGACCGCTCTACACGCCGCAGGGTTTTCGATCGTCGATCGCGATCCAGACTTTGTCGTAGTCGGCGAAGGTCGCTCGCTCAACTTCGAGATGGCCGAAGCCGCACTCGGCATGATTCTCAACGGAGCCAAATTGGTCGCGACCAATATGGATCCCAACTGCCCAACGCAGTCTGGCACCAGGCCGGGGTGCGGTGCGATTGTTGCGATGTTGGAAACCGCGTCCGGGGTCAAAGCGTTTAGCGTCGGCAAGCCGAGTCCGGTCATGCTTCGGGCCGCTCGTAAAGAACTGGGGCTGTCCTCGGACGGCACCATCGTGATCGGTGACACGATGGATACCGACATCCTCGGTGGCGTGCAAATGGGTTATCGCACCATCCTTGTGCTCACTGGTGGAACGTCGCGCCAGGATTTAGGTCGCTATGCATTCTCTCCTGACCTGATCGTGGAGTCGATTGCTGAACTGGATCACGAGGAACTGATTCAACGGTTTTATGAGCGTCCCCAAGTGGTCCCGGCGAGTCCTCAGCGACGGCCGCGCCGAGGATCGCAAATGCCTTTAGCCGTCGGCTGATTCAGTCGACACAGTGCTCCGCGAGCACAACCGAACCGCTGGCCGCTGGATCGCCGTGTCTTGAGTGGCACGGCGATCCGCGATAGGCTAAGCAGTTGCCACCCCCCACCTCGCCGGCCCGCTGTCGGCCCCCGTTCGCACCAAAGTGAATCGCCATGGAAATCCGGCGTTTGATGACTGCCGCCTGTTTGTTGTCAGCGATCACATGCACCTCGGCTTTCACATCGGCCCAAGATGTTGCGGCCGAGGGTGATGTGACTTTCGAACGCGACATTCGGCCGATCTTGCGGGCGCATTGCCTCGATTGTCACGGCGCTATCGAGGAGAAAGAGGGAAACCTCGATCTGCGGTTGGTGCGGTTGATGCAGCAGGGCGGTGACTCGGGCCCAGCGATTGTGCCGGGCGAGCCCGATGAAAGTTATCTGCTCCAGCGCGTCCGCGATGGCGACATGCCGCCGGGCGAAGCCAAAGTGACGGATTCAGAATTGCAAACTCTGGAGCGCTGGATCGCGTTGGGCGCACCGACGGTGCGGCCTGAACCAGCTGAAATTGGACCGGGCCTACCGATCCTTCCAGAAGACCGTCAGTGGTGGGCGTTTCAGCCAATCAAACGTCCCGCAATTGGCGATACACCCGCTGACGCCTCGGTGCGCACGCCGATCGACGCGCTGCTCATCCAGGCGATGCCGCCTGGCTTGTCGTTCTCGCCGGATGCCGACAAACGCACGCTGATGCTGCGGCTGTACTTCGACCTCATCGGATTGCCGCCGGCCGAGGACGATTTGCAGCGGTTCTTGCAGGATGACTCGCCGAATGCTTATGAGCGATTGGTGGACCACTTGTTGCAGTCGCCGCATTACGGCGAACGCTGGGGACGCCACTGGCTCGATGTAGCCGGCTATGCCGATTCCGAAGGCCGTACCAGCAGCGATGCCCTGCGTCCCTGGGCTTATCAATATCGCGATTATATTGTCGGCGCATTTAATGAAGATTTGCCGCTGGATGAAATGCTTCATCAACAACTGGCTGGCGATGAATTGGCTGGTCCGATTGCAAGTGAGCTGACGGCCGAGCAGACGCGACTGCTGACGGCCACCGGCTTCCTGCGGATGGCAGCTGACGGCACCGGCAGCGGTGACAATTCGCCCGAAGCTCGTAATCAGGTCGTCGCCGATGTAATCCAGATCGTCAGCAGCTCACTGATGGGTCTCAGTTTTGCCTGCGCCCAGTGCCACGATCACCGCTATGATCCGATCTCGCACACCGATTATTTTGCATTGCGAGCAGTTTTCGAGCCGGCACTCGATTGGCAAGCTTGGAAAACGCCGCAGCAACGCTATGTCTCGCTCTATACCCAGGCCGAGCGCGAGCGGGCGGCTGAAGTCGAAGCTCAGGCCAAAGAGTTGATTGCTCAGCGCGATGAAAAACAAAAAAAATATCTCGCCGCGGCGCTCGACAAAGAACTGGGGAAGTTTGAAGAACCATTGCGAGGCGAACTTCGCGGTGCTTATGAGACATCTGCCGGAGAGCGGACGGAGCAACAGAAGGAGCTGCTGACCAAACATCCTAGCGTCAATATCACTCCTGGAGTGCTTTATCAATACAACCAAGCGGCGGCCGACGACCTAAAGAAAGACGCCGAGCGGATTGCGGAGATCCGCGCCCAGAAGCCGCCTGAGCAGTTTATCCGGGCAACAACCGAGACCCCTGGACATGTCCCCGAGACGAAGCTGTTTCATCGCGGCGACCATCGCCAACCGAAACAGCCAGTCTTGCCGGCAGCGCCGAAGGTGCTGTGTCCTGAAGATGACTATCATCAGTTTCCGATCGATGATCCCGAGCTGCCGACGTCGGGGCGGCGACTTGCCTTCGCGCTGGTTGACGGGGCCTGCCAACCCGATTACCGCACGGGTGCTGGTCAACCGCATTTGGATGCACCATTTCGGACGCGGACTGGTCGAGACTCCGGCTGACTTCGGGCGGCTCGGCGCCAAACCCACTCATCCCGAATTACTCGACTGGCTGGCGTCGGAACTGATGGCTCAGGACTGGAGTGTCAAGCGGCTCCACCGCGTGATCGTGCTCTCGACCGCTTACCGGCAAGCCGCACAGCGCGATGGCGAGAAGCAGGCGATCGACGACTCGAACCATCATCTGTGGCGGCAATCGGTCAAGCGGTTGGAGGCCGAAGTTCTTCGGGACCGCATGCTGTCCGTCAGTGGGCAGTTGGATCGCGACATGTTTGGCCCGGCCGTGCCGGCCAAAGAGGATGAAACCGGTCAAGTTGTTGTCGCGGGCGATAACAGCCGTCGCAGCCTCTACATTCTGCAACGTCGCAGCCAACCGGTCGCCGTCCTGCAGGCTTTTGATGCGCCGGTCATGGAGATCAATTGCGAACGCCGCCCGTCGTCGACCGTGGCAACGCAGTCGCTGATGTTGATGAATGGCGGATTCGTACTCGACTCGGCCCGCCTGCTCGCTCAGCGCGTGCTCCGCGAGCCGGTGCCCGCGCTGGATGTTGAAGGTGCCCTGACCGAGAGTCTGCCCCCGTTGAGACCGCCGTCCCCGCCAGTCTGGAAATACGGCTACGGTAGGATTGACGAGACCAGTGACCGCACGGCTCAGTTTGAACCATTGCCGCACTTTGAAGCAGGCACATGGCAAGGAGGGCCGCAGCGACCCGATCCGAAACTGGGGTGGGTGTTTCTGACGGCAACCGGCGGACATACCGGTAACCCGCCCGGCTTCGCTGCCATTCGCAGATGGACTGCGCCGCGCTCAGGCGTCGTCAGCATCAGCGGTTCGCTGGGGCATGCAAGTGCCAACGGCGACGGTGTGCGTGGGCAAATTGTGTCCAGCCGCCACGGGCTTGCCGGCTCTTGGCTGGCACATAACAGTCAAGCGCCGACGATCGTCGAGCAGCTCCAAGTGGAGGCCGGCGATAGGGTCGATTTCGTCACCGACTGCCGCGGCGATGTCAACGCCGACTCGTTTAGCTGGACTGCCGAGATCACCCTGCACTCTGACGACGGCAGCCCAGCGACTTGGAACTCCAAAGAAGGCTTCCTGGGGCCGCAACCGGCCGGTGAATTGCTGCACGCGGGGCACATTATTCGAGCGTGGGAACTGGCATATTGCCGCACACCCTCGCGCGACGAACTCGAGATGGCGATCGAGTTTATCAATATTCAGCAGGCGGCGATGGGTATGTATGCTCATGCGCTGCCCGCGGGTAGCACCCCCAGCGTACAGCCACTGGTCAACCTTTGTCAGATTTTGCTGACATCGAATGAGTTCCTGTACACCGACTGACCAGCCGCGCTGCATCGCTTTCTACCCAGTCCCTCCAATCGTACAGATCGACATGAATATCCCGTTCTCACGCCGTCAGTTTCTCGCCGAGAATGCTATGGGAGTCGGGGGCGTTGCGTTGGCTTGGCTATTGCAGCAGGAGGGGCTGCTAGCCAACCCCTCCAAGCTGGCCCAAATCGGTGCGCATCATGATCTGAAGCCAAAAACACCGCCACTGCCGGCTCAGGCAACAGCAATGATCTCGCTATTTCAGCATGGCGGGCCGTCGCATGTTGATCTCACCGATCCCAAGCCCGAACTGGCTCGGCTCAGCGGTACCGACTACACCGGGGACATCCAATACAGCTTCGTCAATCGCGCCAGCAAGCAATTGATGGGCAGTCCTTGGAAGTTCGAACCTCGGGGCCAATGCGGAACAGAGATCTCGGAATTGCTGCCGCACCTGGCTGAAATCATTGACGATGTCTGCTTAATCCGCTCGATGCACACCGGCACCAACGGGCACGAGGTGTCAATCCGCTATTTCCATGGCGGGATTCCGGGCGTGCTGGGGCGGCCGACCTTTGGCTCCTGGCTGGTGTATGGCTTGGGCTCGGAAAACCAGAACCTGCCGGCTTATATGGTTTTGACCGATCCTGGTGGACTGCCGGTCGACGGGGTCAACAACTGGACCAACGGTTTTATGCCGCCGCTCTATCAAGGCACGGTGCTGCGGCCCAAAGAGCCGCGGATTTTAAACCTTGATGCGCCACCCCATTTGCAGGGAGAGCTCCAGCAGCAGAACCTAGGACTGCTGCAGATGCTCAATCGTCGCCACCTCGCCCGGCATCCAGGGGAACCGGACCTGGAAGCGAGAATCGCTAGCTATGAACTCGCCGCCGGCATGCAGACCGCCGCTCGCGAGGCACTCGATATTTCGCAAGAGACACAGGCGACGCATACCATGTACGGCCTGGACCGAGAGGAAACTCGCGAGTACGGGACTCGCTGCCTGATCGCGCGCCGGTTGGTCGAGCGCGGCGTGCGGTTCGTGCAGTTATTCCACAATGGGCAGCCCTGGGATAACCACGCCAGCATCCTCAGCGGACTGCCGAGCATTTGCCGCCGTACGGATCAACCCGCTGCGGCACTGGTCAAGGACCTCAAGCAGCGCGGCATGCTCGACTCGACCATCGTCCACTGGGGCGGTGAAATCGGTCGCCTACCTGTCACCGAAAGTCAGGACGGTGACGCTTCCAAAGCCGGACGTGATCATAACGGCCAAGGTTTCAGCATCTGGCTGGCAGGTGGCGGCATCAAGGGAGGAATGGCTTACGGAAGGACCGACGAGTTTGGTCATAAGGCGGTCGAAAACATCGTCACACCCAATGACTTCCAGGCAACCCTGATGCGTCAATTCGGCCTGGACCACGCAGGACTGACTTACAATCACAATGGGCAGGAGCAGCAGATTGCCAATCAGCGTCCTGCTCGCCTGATCGAGGACATTCTCAGTAGCACCAACAGCTAGAAATTCAGCCATGACGTCCATCGATCGACGAAGCTTTCTCACGACTTCAAGTGTTGGATTGGCTGGCAGCTTGATAGTGCCGCTGCACGCCCGTGGCGCCCCGGCGTCCGGCGGCGGTGGCAATTTACACATCGCACGATTTCGCTTTGACGTCACGCCACCGCTGGGACATTCGCTCTGCGGGGGTTGGATCAAGCCCGTCGAGGCGGTCGACGACCCGCTCGAGGCGATCGGCCTCGTGATTCTTGGGGCCGGTGAACCAATCGTGATTTGTGCCGTCGACTGGACGGGCCTGCTCAATGACGCGCATGTCCAGTGGCGCACGGTGCTCGCGGAAGCCGCCGGGACAACTCCGTCGAGAGTTGCCGTGCACTGCGTGCATCAGCACAACGCACCGTTTGCCTGTCTTGAGGCCGAACGGATCGTGCTCGCTCAGAACAATCTGCCGCACATTATTGAACTGGATTTCTTTCAAAAGTGTCTGGGCGCCGGTCGCGCCGCGGTGACCGCAGCGCTGCGCCACCCTGAACCGATCACCGGGATTGCGCACGGTCAGGCGACGGTCGATCGTGTCGCCGCGAACCGCCGTATCCTCGGGCCCGATGGCAAAGTGGTCTCACAGCGCGGCAGCAGTTCCACCAATCCGGAACATCACCGGTTGCCCGAAGGGTTAACCGATCCGCTGCTCAAGACAGTTGCGTTTTATAATGGTGACCGAAAACTGGCAGCTTGCCACTATTATGCATGTCACCCAATGAGCTATTACGGTGACGGACGCGTCAGCGCCGACTTCTGTGGCCTAGCGCGCAAGCAGCGGCAGCAGGAAGAACCGCATTGTACGCACCTCTACTTCAACGGCTGCGGCGGCAATATTGGCGCCGGTAAGTACAACGACGGCTCTCAAGCGATGCGGCCGGTGCTGACACAGCGGATCTACGATGGCATTGCAGCATCGGAGTCGCACTTACAGCCGGAACCGATCGGCTCGATTCGCTGGTCAACGCACGACATCCTACCACCGCCTCACCCGCGGTGGGATGAAACGGAGATCATGCGGCAGATCGAGGACAGTTCTAACCCGATCGTCGCCCGTAATCGGCCCGCCTACACCGTCGCCTGGCTGCGGCGTTATCGCCAACAGGTGCCGATCACGCTCAGCGCGCTGCACATCAATGACGTTTCGATGCTGCATTTGCCAGCGGAGAGCTTCGTCGAGTACCAACTCGGTGCTCAGGCTGCGGCGGCTGAGCGGTTCGTCGCCTGCGCGGCCTATGGCGATGGTGGCCCCTGGTACATCCCCACTGCCGAGGCCTACGACCAGGGCGGCTATGCGGTCAGCGTCGCCTGGTGCGATCCACAAATCGATTTGCTGCTCACCGGCGGCATCCGTGAGTTGCTAGCCGCCAGCGGCGCAGCTGAACCCAGCAGCTGAGTTCTTCGACTGGCGGCATAGCTCAGAGGCAGCCAGCCCCAAAACAACGGACTGTGTTCGGCACATCAGCCGGTAGTTGGCATCATTCTCAGCTCATGTTCCAGTTGCTCCAGCGAGCGGCCCTTGGTTTCTGGCACCATGGTGAATATCCAAACGAGCTGCAACACCATCATAAAACAGAAGAACAGGAACACATAGCCCGGTGCTAACCCGGTGACCATCGTCGGAAAGAACGTCGTCAGCAGCGCTGCGAAAATCCAATGGGTGAAGCTGCCCAACGACTGCCCTTGAGCACGGTGCCGGTTCGGGAAGATCTCAGCGATGAATACCCAAATCACCGCTCCTTGTCCTACAGCATGAGCGGCAATGAAGGCGAAGATGCACCAAGGAACGATAGAGTAGGTTTCGCTAAAGAAGGCCCAGGCGCATAAACCTAATGAAGCGATGTAGCCGACGGAACCAATGTACAACAGCGTTCGTCGGCCCAGGCGGTCGATCAACCACAGCCCGACGAATGTGAATATCAGGTTCGTAATGCCGATCCCGACCGACTGCAGTAGTGCCGCTTGTTGTTCCAAACCAGCCAGTTCAAAAATCCTCGGGGCGAAGTAGAGGATCGCATTGATGCCGGACATCTGATTGAAGAAGGCAATGAAAAAGGCTAGCAGGATCGGTCGCTTCAATCCCGCCATCCAAAATCCTCCGCCGCCGGCCTGCTCGTCGGTCGCCGCGGCGATTTCCTCGATCTGAGACTCGACGTCTGTCTCCGAGGCCGCCGGATCGATCCGCCGCAGGATTTTAGCTGCTTCCGTTTGGTCGCCCTTCCAAGCAACGAGCCAGCGTGGGCTCTCCGGAAGTAGAAAGCATAAGCCGGTGTAAATGACCGCTGGAATCGCTTCGACGCCGAGCATCCACCTCCACGCATGCTCTCCCAAGCGGCCCAGCAGTGCGTTGGAAAGAAATGCCACCAAAATGCCGAACACAATGCTGAACTGAAACATTCCGGCCAAGCGTCCACGAAGCGCCGCCGGAGAGATCTCGGAGATGTACAGCGGTGCTGCTACAGTTGAAATTCCTACACCTAACCCACCGATGAAACGAGCGATCATAAAACTTGTGACGTCGGTCGCTAAGGCTGACCAGATTGCCGAGACGACATACAGTATCCCGATCCAAATCAGCGTCTTGATTCTGCCAAACCGGTCAGTAGGCCAACCACCAATCAGCGAACCAAGCACCATTCCCCACAGTGCGACGCTCATCGCAAATCCGTGCAGAGCCGGGCTGAGTTGCCATAGTTCCTGAACCGTTTTCTCCGCACCGGAGATGACCACGGTGTCGAAACCAAACAGAAATCCGGCCAGCGAGGCGATCAGGGACCAGAAAAAGAGTGAAGGATTGATCATGCGATGGGAGTCAACTAAGCGAAGCGGAGTAGCATTGGGTAGAAAATGCTACCATACCGGCCACAGACCCGCCAACGTTGATTATTCACACCTGTCGTGGTTGTCGTGGTGTCATGGCCACTGCATCAGCCACAGCATCCCGATGAGCAGGAGCGTCCAGATGCAGGCCGCAAGCGTTATACGCGTGAGTCTCCACTCGAGCCAGTGGAAGCCATGGCTGAAGCGGCGCCAGCGCACTCGTGGCAGTTCATTCCAAGCTCGCTTCGGCAGAACGAACCTGCGACGCGGCAGCAAAACGATCAGGTCACCTTCCGGAATCATTGGTAATTGCCAGTGGGTATTCACCTGCCCAATCAGCGCTGTCAATCCCACTGCCAGCAGCACCGGCCAGACCGCAGCCCACAGGTATTGAGGAGCATAATCCGCCAGCACCGACTGCCCCAATTCCGACCAGGCATAAGCAGGTGGCACCACTAAACCGCCAAGCACCAATAATGTCCAATTCCGCGGCCACGTGATGCTTTCCCGATGACTCTGAGGCCACACCAAAGTAAGGAACCGCAGCAGAAGCAGCGTGGTCATCAATGAACTGAGGGCCAACAGCAGGTTCACCCAAGCCAACGTTTCTGGCAAAGCGTGTTTGAGTGCGGATTTCGCTAATAGACCCGACGTCAACGGCAGGCCGGCAATGCTCGCCGAAGGTAGCAAAATCAGCCAGCGGGCGACCCGCGGATGCTGGTGTAATTCGTCGACCCCTAGAAATAATGCTCCCTTAGCCATCCCGTGATGCAGGGCAAACAGTCCGACAGCCCCGATCAATATTTGCACCTCCGCGGACGCCAGCAGCATCAGACCACAGCCCGTCGCCATCAATCCCATCTGGCTGACGCTCGAATACGCTAGCACCGCTTTGGGACGCTGCTGCGTCAGCCCCACAAACGCTCCATAAAAGGTTGTGAACAACCCCAGGCCGATGATCAGGTAACCAGTGCGATCAAAGCCATCAAAGCCGATCGGTAAGAATCGCAGCCAGCCTATTAAACCCGCCTTCAACATCACGCCGCTGAGCACAGCACTGGCGGGTACCGGCGCTTGAGGATGAGCCAGCGGCAACCAAATATGCAGCGGAAAAATGCCGATCTTGATGGCAAAACCGGTGGCCAGCAGGAACGTGGTGAACTGCGATGCGCGATCCGTCCGCCAAACTTCTTGCATGGTCTGCAGGTCGACATTGCCGGCTTCGCGAGCGACCAGAACCAGTCCCGCAATCAGCAACCCTTCGCCGACGAGCACCATCACCAGGTAGACGCGCCCGGCAGAATAGTCGGCTGCCGCCCCGTTATGCACCACCAGCGCATAAGCAGCGAGACTCATCAGCGCGAAAGCTGAGTAAAATCCGGCCGCATCAAGTGCCATGAACACACCGAGGTTGCCGGTCCAGGTGAGCAACCAGAACAAGAAAAAGCGAGTCCGGTAGCGCGGTTCGAGATGATTACGAGCATGCCAACCTGCGGCTGCCCAAACGATCGCCCCGAGCAGCAAAAAGGGGAGCGAGACGGCGTCGACCCCCAAGCGCGTTCCCAGCAGCAGCCACGGGTAGTACACCTGCTCACCCGAGAACGGCAGCAACCCCAGTGCGGTCAGCGGTATCCAAGCAGCGACCGCGATCACGGTCGGTCGCCAACGGCGGACCAACAGCGCCAGGCAGAGGATCAGCGGCAACATCAACACGGCCAGAGCAAGCAGCGAGGTCAACGGTCCAGTCACTCCTTATCGGCGATCGATCATCCGGCAAATCAGTTGTGCGGTCGCAGAACGCGCCGCGGCAATTCTAGGTCATTAGCGGTAGAATCGATCAGTAATCACAATCACCCATTGCAGCGGGCTGTATGGCATACCGGCCAAGATGCCTGTCCCAATCGTCAGGCTGGCTGTGAATAAGGCCGGATACAATAAGGCTGGCGCCGCTTCTCGGCGGACAGGGTGCCCCACTGGCTCAGAAAACCAAGCGCGACCGAGCACCGGCAAAAAGTAGGCAGCGTTGAGCAGCGTGCTGGCGACGAGTACTCCCAACACCCACCATGCTCCACGCTCGACGGCGCCGACGCCCAAATACAGTTTGCTCACAAACCCCGCCATCGGCGGCAGGCCAATCATGCCCAGCGCTGCGACTGAGAACGCCAGCATCGTCAGCGGCATCCGGCGGCCCATCCCGTCCATCTCCGACACCTGTTTAACTCCGGTGGTCTGGGTGATCGCGCCGGCGCAAAAGAACAGCGTGATTTTCATCAAGCCTTGATGGACCAAATGTACCAGCCCGCCAATCGTCGCCAGAGGCCCGGCAATGCCAATGCCCAGCGCAATATACGAAACCTGACTGACGGTTGACCACGCCAGGCGCGCCTTCAAATTGTCCTCAAACAGCGCTCGTAGTGATCCATACAAAATCGTGATCCCTGCGATGACTGCGATCACCGTGTACATCCCCAGCGCCAGCGTCATGTCGAGTCCAAAGACGTCATACACCAGGCGAACAATACCAAACGCCCCGGCTTTCACGACCGCCACTGCGTGCAGCAGCGCGCTCACCGGCGCTGGCGCCACCATCGCCTTGGGTAGCCAGCCATGAAACGGAACCATTGCCGTTTTCACTGCCGTTCCGAAGAACAGCAATAAGAACAACACGCGGAGAACAAAAGGATCCGCCATCTCAGGCGTCACGAATCCTCCTGGAGTGAATTGACCGCCGCCACTGATCACATGCAGTCCGACGATTCCGAGCAAGAATAGGCTGCCGCCACCAAGCGTATAGGCAAGATAAATCCAACCTGCTCGAAGTGCTTCTCGTGTGCCGGTGTGAACCACCAATGGCCAAGTGGACACTGTCAACAGTTCATAAAAAATAAAGAACGTGAACAGATTGCCGGCGACCGCAATGCCCATGGTTGCCGCCACACAAAGGCTGAAGTAGGCGAAGAACCGGCGTCGATTGGGTGTTCCTTTAAGATATCCGATCGCATAAATGGTTGTGACCAACCATAGCAGTGCTGACAGGAGCGACAGCAGCATCGTCAATGCATCAGCATGCAAATAAAAGGAAATGCCGGGCATCACCTCAAAACGAAATCCGAACTCGTCCCCGCGAGCGACGCCGATGAGCATGATGCTCACCAACAAGAGCTTCAAAATCGCTGCTGCTAAGTTGATCCCCATTCTCCAAAAGTGGAGTCGCTCCGGCAGGCACAGCATCAAGATGCTCGCCACCAACGAAGTCAGGACGACGTGCAGCGGCAGGGTAGTATAGAAACTCATGGCGCCCAGTCCGACGGAGCGCCGACGGAGAGCAATCGTCCTAGCGGCGCTCCTAGCACGCTGACCACGAGCGCCGCCAGCGCCAGCAGGAACGGTGGCCACAGCATCGCCTGGCTGAGCGGCGCCTCGCTCGCTTCAATCAGCGGTTCCGTCGGATCCAGTTCCCGCATCGCGTATCCCAGCAGGCGCAAGAGGTATGCAGCGGCCAATAAACTGCCGATTCCCAAGGCGATCGCCCACCACCACTGACCGGTCTCCAACGCCGCTTGGATCACCCACCACTTAGCGATGAATCCGCCGCTCGGCGGCAAGCCGATCAAGCTGATGCTGGCCATGCCCATGGCCAGTGTATTGGTTCCCATCCGCCGCCCTGAACCGCTGAGTCGCCGAATGTGGTCGTCACCGTGCACCGCTATCAGATTGCCAGCGGCCAGAAACATCGCGGCTTTGGCCAAGCCGTGCGACATTGCGTGAAAGCCGGCTCCCAGCCATGCTTCACTACGCGGCAGCGCCATCAACAGTGGCAGATAACCGATTTGCGCCACCGTCGAATAAGCGATCACGCGCTTGATGCTGCTCTGATGCAGCGCTTGAACCGACGCGTAGAGCATGCCGGCGATTCCCAAAGCGGCAAACAGCTGCGCTGCGCCAGCTGTCCAAACGCCAGCGAATGGGCCGGTCCAAATCCGCAGGATCAAATACACTGCCCCCTTGGCGACCAGCGCCGAAAGCAGTGCGCTGCCGGCGCTCGGCGCTGAGCCATGGGCCGCCGGCAGCCACGCATGCACGGGAAACATCGCTGCCTTGATTCCCAGGCCGGCGGTCATCAGCAACAGACTTGCCTGAAGCATCACTGTCGGTGGCAGGGTCCCCGCGAGCCGATGCATCGATAGCTGCCCGGTCTCCGCATAGATCACCGCCACCCCCAATAAGTACAGCAGCGATCCAATGATGGCCAAGAGCAGATATCGCATCGCCGCCTCAGCAGCACCGCGACCGGGCGCAAGGATCACCAGCGCCACCGCCGCGAGCGTGGTGATTTCCAGCGTCACATAGACGTTGAACAAATCGTCGGCCAGAAACAGTGCCGAAACGCCCGAGAGCAAAAGTAATATCAGCGTGCGGAGCCCGTTGCCATGAGGAGCGGATTGATCGGCGGCCCAACCACAGGTATAGACCGCCGTGGCGGCGCTGACCGCCGCCGTCAATGCGATCATCAGTGTCGATAAACCGTCGGCGCGAAGAGCAATCGCCAGCGGCAGCCGGTGTGCCCCGAGGACCACGGTTTGCGTTCCCGCCGCGCTCACGATCTCGGCGAGCCGATATGCTAAGAAAAGTTGAACGATAGCAGCCGAAACCATCAGTAGATTTTGCAGCCATGGCGGAGTGACCAACAAGCATCCCAGCGCTGCAAGCAGCGGCAGGAACACCAACAGTGCGATGAGTGTTTCGCTGCTGTCAAACATCGCCGTCGTCTACCTCTTGATCTTCAGCGAGTTGGACACGGTGAGTCAGATGACGGAAACGGCGATTGAGCACCAGTGCAAACGCAGTCAAGCTGATCGCGATCACGATCCCGGTCAGTACCATGGCATGCGGTACCGGGTCCGGCGACGCGTCCTGCCGTACCGCCATCTGAACTAATAGCAAGAACACTGCGGAGGACATGATGTTGGTTGCGATCAGACGATGAATCAGCTCGGTCCGCGCTAACACGCCATACAATCCCAAGGCCAACAACAAGGCGGCCGTTACCGGAATGATCATCCCGCTCATCGGCACCTCCGTAGGCTCCCGCCGGATCTCCGTAGGCTCACGCCGGGCGCGTCGACGAATAACAGCACCAGCGTGATTCCGATCGATAGAGTCAAACAGCCTTCAATGGCTACCATCAGGTAATAGCGGCCGGTGATTGGAAACGCCATCGTGTGTCCAGTCCAGAACAGCGTCGCTAAGGCAAAGAGGCTGAACACGAGCAGGCCGAGAACTAAAGCGATCCGCAAGACCGGACCCTGACGCTGGACCGGCAGCAGGCGACCGCTGAGCCGTAGCAAAATGCCGACCGATCCCAACAACGCCCCCGCCTGGAATGCGCCGCCCGGCCGGGAGCTGCCGGCCCAATATAAATACGCGCTCATCATCATCGCCGCGGGAACGATTACCGCCGTCAGCGGATCCACCAGCGCCGACCGCGGCGCGTCGGCCGGATAGAGTTCATCCAGTCGCTCCTGGAGGTTTAACATCCGAATCCCTAGCAGTGCCAGCAGCAGCACCACCATCTCTAATAACGTGTCGTAGCCGCGGAAATCCAATAGCACGGCCGTCACCGGATTGCTCATCACGTGTTCAGTCAGCAGCTCATCGGCCGCGTTTGCCGTGACGCGAGCGGGCTGCAGCGAACAAAACAGCCATGCAAGACCAGCTGCCAAACACGCACAGCCAGTGGCCAGCAACCAGCGTGGCAGCGGCACGAACTCATTGCCAGCGGAGGCCGTTGTCTGCGGGCGGTCGAGCACAAGGCTTTGGCAGGCGTTAAGCAACAGCGCACCGGTGACACCCGCTCCGATGATCGCTTCTGCGAGCGCCAAATCCGGTGCGTCGAGCCGCGTCCAGGTTACTGCCATTAGCAATCCAAATGCCATGAACAGCACGACGCTGCGAAACAACCCCTGGGCTTGCAGCGCTCCCCATGCCAGTCCGAGCAGCCCCAGGCACAAGGTAACGTCAAATAGGTCGACCAGAGTCATCCGACGTCCTCCGGAGGATCATCAATCCATCCGGCCAACAGAAAGGCCGAGACCGCCGCTGAAACAAGTGCCAGGAACCAGACCAGTAACAACTTCGCGACCGATGTCAGCTCGCCATCGTAGAAACCGAGACCAAGGCAGATGAAACCCAAACCGACATTATCTGCCTTTGTCAATGCGTGTAGACGGCTCAGTGCGTCTGGAAAACGCAGCAGTCCAATCGTGCCAGCGAAGAAGAAACCACAGCCGACCGAGATCAGCACCTGCCCCAGTATCTCGGCAATGCTCATACGTCCTCCTCGCTGATCCCGCGCGGCAGACGCGAAAAAGCAACCGTACCGATCGCCGCTAACATCACGAACACCATCGCCACGTCGACCAGCACCGGGTGCGAGGTCGCGTACGCCAGCAACAACAAGATCGCTACCGTGGTGGTGCCAAAGAGCAGCAACGCCTGCATCTGATCGGCCGGGCTCGGGCCGCGCCAGATCCGAATCAGCCCTATCAGCAGATTGAGCAGCAAAAACAGCGCGGCAGCAACAAGAAAGAAATTCATGCGTCCTCACCGCCGAGCGTCAAGCCATACAGCGCAGCCACTCGTCGTTCGAGCGCAGCCAACCCCTGCTGTGGATCGCCGGCAATGCTGTGAACGATGAGTTCATTACCGCGAAGACTCTGGCCAACCGCACCGGGAATCAAGCCGATGCAACCGACGAATAGCAATCGAGCCTGCCCCTCGGGCAGGCGGACTTGATAGCTCCACCTGCCAACTTCCAGCATGCCGTACGGGTGCAGCGCACGATACGCGACATCAATCGCCCCGGCGAGCGATTGAACGACAAAATGCGCCGTGAACGAGCAAAGACCGACTAGCGAAACCTGCATCGGTTGCAGCGGTGCCACGTGCCGGCACACGAAGACGACCACCACCACGGCTGCGCCCCCGAAGATCAGTTGCTGCCCTTCAAATAGCCCTAGCCAGAGCAGTGCCAAGACTGCTGCCAGTTGCAGTGACGCAGTCAGTTCAGCTGCTCGCGGCTGACCTGCAGCCGCGGTAAGCGGTGTCGCGAAGCGGCTGGAGCTTGATTGAACCGACATGTGCATCAACTGTTCATGAGTCGCGAAAATTGGGCTTCAGCTCACGGAGCGTGTCCGGGCTACGAGACCTTACGTTGGTTAGAACTGCTGTGATCGTTTCTACAGGTATTCTCGGCATTCATCGTTCTGATCAGCGTTCATCTCCTTGGAGCAGCATCACGCGAAGGATAAACTACCCCCGAGTTCAGTGTTCTCTGTTTGCGAAAGCGTTTGAAGCGTGGAAGCGGTCCATCTTGAAATCCTGCCTCAGCCGGACGATGTGACCTGCGGACCGACGTGCCTGCATGCGATGTACCGTTATTTCGGTGAATCCGTGCCGCTGGAACAAATCATTGAACAGATCGCACAGCTCGATGAGGGGGGCACGCTCGCCGGCTGGCTCGGCTGTCACGCCCTGGCTCGGGGATACGATGCGAAACTCTATACGTTCAACCTGCGGGTGCTCGATCCGACCTGGTTTCGTAGCCCAGAGACACCTTTGGCAGCGAAATTGCTCTCGCAGCTGCAGTACAAAAATGACCCGAAGTTGCGGACTGCGACGACGGCCTATCTGGAGTTCCTGCAGCGAGGCGGACAAATTCGCATGGAAGACCTGACCCGCCAACTGATTCGCAAGTACCTGACTCGCTCGGTACCCATTCTCGCCGGCCTCAGTTCCACGTACCTTTACCAGAACGCTCGCGAGTACGGCCCGAAGTGCGACGCGGACGACGTTCGCGGCGTGCCGCAAGGGCATTTCGTGGTGTTGTGCGGATACGACCTGGCGACGAAGATGGTCCGCATCGCCGATCCGTACCTGACCAACCCCTACGCTCCGAGCGACAATTATTATTGGGTGGGAGTCGACCGTTTGGTGTGTGCCATCCTGTTGGGTGTGCTCACCTACGACGCAAACCTGTTGATTCTGACTCCCGGCAACCAGCACAAAGGAACGGTTCGTGGCGATTCTGATCGTCGTCAATGATCCGCGGCAATGGCCTTTTCAGATTCCTGATGTCGAGGTCGTCTCGGCCCGCAGCTATCTGACCAAGCCTGAGTTCAGCGAGCTGCGATCGGCGAAGTTGTTCAATCTCTGTCGTTCGTATCGCTACCAGAGCGCCGGCTACTACGTGTCGCTGCTGGCCGAAGCCCGCGGCCACCGTCCGCTGCCCGACGTGATGACGATCCAGGACTTGAAAAGCCAGGCGATGATGCGTCTGGTCTCTGGGGAACTGGATGATTTAATTCAGTCGAGCCTGACAAGGATTCAGTCCAAGAAGTTCACCCTGAGCATTTACTTTGGTCGGAATCTGACGCGGCGTTACGACCGGCTTTGCCTGCAGTTGTTCAACATGTTCCGCTCGCCGCTGCTGCGGGCGCAGTTTGCCAAAGAGAAAGAACGCTGGCAACTGAAGAGCATCTCGACGATTGCGACCAGCGAAATCCCGCCGTCGCACCGCGAGTTCATCGCCTCCGTGGCGGCCGAACATTTTGCCGGACGCACCGGACGGGTGCGCCGCAAGGCGATCCCGCGTTACGACTTGGCGATTCTTGAAAACCCCGATGACCCGCAACCGCCATCGGATCCCAAAGCCATCCAGCGATTCATCAAAGCTGCCGATGCCTTATGCATTGGCGTGGAACTGATCACCCGCGACGATTACGCCCGGCTAAGTGAGTTCGATGCGCTGTTTATCCGCGAAACAACGTATGTGAATCATCACACGTACCGATTCTCACGCCGGGCTGCTAGCGAAGGCCTGGTGGTGATCGACGATCCGGTCTCGATCCTCCGCTGCACGAATAAGGTGTATTTGGCAGAACTGCTGGCACGTAATAAGATTCCTACCCCTAAGACGATTGTCGTTCATAAGGACAACATTAATGGACTGGCCGAACAGCTTGGCTATCCGGTAGTGCTTAAGAAGCCGGATAGCGCGTTTTCGGTCGGCGTGACCAAAGCCGATGATGAATTGCAACTAAAGGACCAGCTCGGCCGTTTACTGGATGAATCCGACTTAGTGGTCGCACAAGAATTTCTGCCGACGACATTCGATTGGCGGATCGGCGTGTTGGACGGGCGGCCGTTATTTGCCTGCAAATATCACATGGCTCCAAAGCACTGGCAGATCATCAAGCAGGACACTGATGAACAGAACCGCTATGGTCGCGTCGAAACGATTCCCGTCGAAGTTGCACCACGACGAGCCGTCAGCGTCGCGCTCAAGGCGGCCAACCTGATCGGCAATGGCTTGTATGGTGTCGACGTCAAACAATCGGGCAATCAGTTCTATGTCATTGAAGTCAACGATAATCCGACGATCGACTCGGGACTCGAAGACAGTATCCTGCGCGATGAGCTGTATCGCCGCGTGATGCAAACCTTCCTGACGCGCATCGAGCAGCGCAAGGCCGGGCTGGGGACCAACGGATGACGCAGCAGCCTCTTGGCTTGTTCGCAGCCTACGGTGTCGAGCTCGAATACATGATCGTTGACACCCGCTCGCTGAGCGTTCGACCGATCTCTGACAGGCTGTTGCAGAGCATCGCCGGAGAAATCGTGTCGGATGTGGAACTCGGAGATCTCTCCTGGTCCAACGAATTGGCTCTGCATGTAATCGAATTAAAGACGACCGAACCCGCGGTGGAACTTGAGCCGCTGGCCGAGCGGTTCCAGGAACACATCGGACGCATCAACGGGCTGCTGGCGCCGCTGGACGCGAGATTGATGCCCACGGCGATGCACCCGTCGATGAATCCCGATCGGGAAATGCGGCTCTGGCCGCATGATTACAACACCGTGTACGAGGCGTTCAATCGCATCTTCGACTGCCGCGGCCACGGCTGGGCCAATCTGCAAAGCGTGCATTTGAACTTGCCGTTTGCTGACGATAACCAGTTCGGACGGCTGCACGCGGCAATTCGTTTGCTGCTGCCGCTGCTACCGGCACTGGCGGCCAGTTCGCCGCTAATCGATGGCCGCCGCAGCGGTCTGCTCGATACACGGCTCGACGTCTACCGTAGCAACGCCGCACGGATTCCATCGATCAGCGGGCAGGTGATTCCGGAGCCGGTGTTCACTCGCAGCGATTATGATCGCGAGATTTTCCAGCGGATATACCGCGATGTCGCTCCGTTGGATCCCGACGGCACGCTGCAGCACGAATGGCTCAATGCGCGCGGCGCGATTGCCCGCTGGGACCGGCATGCGATCGAGATCCGCGTGCTCGACATCCAAGAGTGCCCGGCAGCCGACTTGGCAATCCTGCAGGCGATTCGCGATGTGCTGCAGCATCTCGTACACGAACAGTGTTCGGATTACGCTCAGCAGCAAAACGTTCCGCAGACCGAACTGGTGGAACTTCTCGAGCGTTCGATCCGCGTGGCCGACGAAGCCGTTGTCGACCAGCCGCAGTTGTTAGCCGCTCTTGGCCTAGCGGGTGAGCGGCATCTCTCGGCTCGTGAGGTATGGGCGCGGTTGCTGGAGCGCCACGTCGGCAGTGATGTTCGTTTTCGTCCTGAGGTCGAACTGATTCTGAAGGAGGGCGTACTGGCGCGGCGGATAATGCGGCGGTTATCCGCTGAACCGACGGGAGACGAGCTCGTTCAGCTCTGTCGCGACTTGTGCGACGCTCTGGCTCAGGGGCGGATGCTGCATGGGGCCCGCTAATCGGCTTGGGCCGGCGTCGCGAGAGACGGGTACGCCGCCGAGAAATCGCGCGGTGGTGATCACTTGCGAGCACGCCGGATACCAGATCCCATCGCAGTTGCGTTCCCAGATCGCGATTCCCGCCAAGGTGCTGACCAGCCATCGCGGCTACGACCGCGGCGCCGAAGAGATCGCGCAAGCGCTCGGCGAGGAACTCAACAGTCCGCCGATCCTGTGCACGGTGACGCGTCTGGTCATTGATTTGAACCGCTCAGAGTCGTTCAGCGATTTGTTCTCGAATTACGGCCGAACGCTTGACGATCAGGCCCGCGAAGAAGTTTTGCGCAGACACTATCGCCCATTTCGCGCCAGCGTTCGAGCTGCAATCGACGACCGGATTGCGGCCGGTTTCGATGTGCTGCACGTCTCGGTACACACCTTCACGCCGGTACGGTGTGGGGACCGCCGCACCGCCGACATCGGATTGCTTTTCGACCCCGGGCGGGCTGCGGAGACAGAAATCGCAACCGCTTGGGGCGAAGCGCTAACGTGCTTGTGGCCACAGTTGATCGTGAAGATGAACTACCCGTACCTGGGGACCGACGACGGCCACACCACATTGCTACGAACGGTATATCCAGATCCTCAATACGCCGGGATTGAACTGGAAGTCAATCAAAAGTGGGTTCGCGGCAGTGGTCGTCGGGTCGCCAAACTGCTGATGACTTTGCGTCAGTCGCTGTCAGAAACGATCACGCGGTAATTCCGGCAACCGCAGGCTTTGCCCCGGAATCCACCACTCGTTTATATTGGCCGTTGTGTTGCTGTTGGTTGCGCCGGTGCTCGCGGTGCCGACGCCGATCAGCTGTTCTCGGACCTGGATCAGTGGCAACGTGACCCGGCGAGTGAAAGTCGAGGCAATTCGGATGACGCTCCAAGAGTTTTGCCAACACGTGCATGGGGTGCTGTGCGATCACTATACGGATCGTGAGTTCGAACTGAATGCCGAAGCGGGCACAATTCGCTGCGGTCACCTCCGCTTTGGCATGTCCAATTTGTTCGATGAGTACCGTCAGAGCGCCGTATCACTCGCAGAGTTCGATCAGCTGATTATTGAAAACTTTGGCCGAGCATTTGCGATGACGCAATCGCCGACGAGCCTGATGCCGGAGCGTTGGGACGAGGTGGTGGATCGGTTGCAGCCGCAGTTGGTCAGCATCCGTTTGCCAAACATGGACGATGCCATTCGCTTCCCATTCTCCGCGGAGGTTCAGTTGGCTGTCGTTGTCGATGCTCCCAACGGCTATGCCTACGTCAAAGAACATAACGCGTCGCAGTGGGGCAAGTCAGCGCTGGAGATTATGGAAGTCGCCCGCGCTAACCTGCTGAAAGCCTCTTCGGGCATGCGATCTCATTTCGTACCCAGCGAACGGCTGGTCGTGCTGCAAACCAACGACGGGTACGACGCCGCGCGGATTCTCGTGAAGGAAATCCGCCGCGGCCTACTGCAAGCGATCTTGGGAAATGCCGAGGGAAAAATCCTGGTCGGTATCCCCAACCGCGACTTCTTGATCGCCTGGCCAGAGGATGCTGCCGAAGCGGTGCAAGCAGGCATCCGACAGCAATTGCAGCTCGATGCCCAGCAGCAGCACCACGCGCTCAGCGGAGTCCCATTTCGAGTTTCGTTGGAATCGATCACGCCGCTGGAATGAGTGACGAGATTTGGTCGACTCGCCAAATGGTGCCACCCACCAAACTAGCACGGCAAATGGTGCCACCCACCAAAACACAGCGACTGGTGCCACCCATCTAGCAGAGCGACTGGTGCCACTCATCTAGCAGCGACCCAGCAGGCAGCGACGGAGAGAGAGCGACCGCCAAATGGTGCCAGTCACCAAACCAGCACGGCAAATGGTGCCACCCACCAAAACGACTCGGCAAAAGCGACCACGGCAAATGGTGCCACCCACCAAAACACCGAATCAGCGATTGGTACCACCCATCATAACAGGGACGACAGCGACCACAGCGCGAATGGTGCCATCCACTGAAGGGGGAGCGGAACTTGCCACCCTCCGCATGGTTGACGCTGTACATCATTTGGGGGTATATTGCTGGCTGATCGATCACTTGTCTCCGGGAGATCTTGCCATGGGAAGACCACTTCGCTTGGAGCAGTTCAATGCCTCCGAAGTCGGCATCGTCCATGTCACCCAACGCTGCGTCCGCAGAGCCTTTCTCGCCGGAGTCGACCAGCAGACCGGCAGAGACTACTCCTGCCGCCGCGAGTGGATCCGCCGACGCATGGAAGCCCTCGCCTCGGTCTTCGCCGTCGACGTGCTTAGCTATGCGATCCTGAGCAACCACCTGCACCAGATCCTGCGCAACCGCCCGGATGTCGTGGCGAAGTGGTCCGATGAGGACGTGGCGATCCGCTGGCTGCGCGTCTTTCCAGGCAGGCGCCTGGAAGAACACCTCGCTGAGCCGACCGATCACGACGTGAAAATGCTGGTGGGCCAGCCCGAGAGGCTGGCGAAAATCCGCCTGCGGCTCTCGGACATCTCGTGGTTCATGCGCGCCCTCTGCGAGCAGGTCGCCCGGATAGCTAACCGCCAAGACGAGTGCACCGGCCACTTCTGGGAAGGAAGATTCAAAGCGCAGAAAATTGTCGATGAAGCCGGGCTGTTGGCCTGCGCGATGTACGTCGACCTCAATCCGGTGCGAGCAGCACTGGCGGGCGATCCGGTCGAAGCGATGCACACCTCGGCATACGACCGTTTTCAAGGCGAGCAAGGCCAGCTGATGGACTCCGCAGCTTTTGACCTCGCTCCGGTCAGTGCCGCAGCGGCGGGCCAGAAGATCCGTCAGACTCCGGTCGAGCTCCTTCAGGGGCAGCGGCAGGCGAGTCTGCGGAATCCGACCGGCCACAAAATTCGCCGCGACCAGTGGCTGGCGCCGCTGCAGCTAGATCCGCAGATTTTGTCACTGGATCCGCAGGTGCACGCTGGCGGGGTGCGGGCTAGCGACAGAGGGTTTCTGCCGCTGGGCTGGAGCGACTACCTGGCGCTCCTGCGGTGGACGGCCCAGCAGACGGCCCAGGGCGTGGCGGCCGCGGTGCCGCCGCAGCTGGCGGCGCAGCTAGCGGCGCTGGGCATTGACACTTCGATGTGGCGAGAGTTGGTGTGGAACTTCAAGAAGTACTTTGGGCGGTCATCCTGCGCGGGCTCCCCGGCAGCGATGGCCGAGGACGCCAAGCGCAGCGGCCACCGCTGGCACCGCGGCCAGAAAGCCGCCCGCGCCTTCTTTACCGCCGCCTAAACCCTGCAAAGGCATCAAGTAACGCTCCACAGCGTGCTGCTTAAGCGATGGTTTTTGCAGCGGCGGCGTGCCTGCCCGGGCTCACTGGGCCGCTCCGCGCCGGTCAGGCGATCGAGACAAAAGCCGGTCGCTTCTGTAGCCGCACCCAGGGTGAGCTAACGGTCCCTCAGCCAGCTAGAAAAAGGCAGTTGGCCCTAATTTCCAGCGCCGAAATTTTGCGACGCGATCCACACGAAAACTGGCTCGCACCAAAGAGCAAACTGGCCGGCAGAAAACATTGGCATGGCCAGCACTAATACCGGCACGGAACAAAAATTGTTGACGTCCAATACGCGCTGCGGATTCGTCCTCGGCAGATCTGCGAAGTGGCTGGCACGAAACAGTTCCTTTGGAGGTGATGCATAAAGTGTGCGAAGTATCAGGCACCAAATGGCGCCGGGCACCGTCTGCAAGGTGGCTGGCACCAAATATGGATCAGGTGGCTGGCACCAAGAACACCCAGTGCGCGATGATATACGAAATGCCTGGCACCAAAGGAGACTGCACCAAATGGCACCGGGCACGTCTGCAAGGTGGCTGGCACCAAATGGGACTGCGGCGCGGGAAGGAGTGGCGTTGTGTTGAGGGGCTGAGGGTGGTTTGATAAGGAAACGGAAGCAAATCGTTTCCTTCATTGCCTGAACTCCGTCCGGCCGGACGAAGTCGGTGTGTCCATCCCCATCTGGCGAGCTCCATGGCTGGCGAGCTGAATGACGACATGTCCCGTGCCCCCGCTCTGTTAGCCGAGCCTGCGTCTGCACGGCCTCAGACCGCTCGACTGGACGCCATCAACGTGCGGCGTGCTGGCCGATTTGCCAGGGCTGATCGCTGTATCGACCGGAATGTCAACTTGGTTCTCGCAGTGGTCGAGGCGGGAGACGTACGCATTTGACGGCGTGTTCGGAGGTATTCGTGCGCTGCTGGCGGCCGCGCTGGCACGGCATACGTCACACGTGCTGGTGATCGTGCCCCAGGCCGCCGACGCTGACATCGTGGCGGGTGACTGCGTCGCCTTTGGCCTTGAACAATCGATCGCGATGCCGCTGAGCGCCTCGGACGGCACGCCCGACTCGATCCGCGATGCCGACTTTGCAGAACGACTGCAGGTGCTGCAAAAGCTCCGCTCGCGCGGTGCTGGTGATCCCGTGCCGATGGTGATGACGGCGTATGTCGGTGCGGCGATGCAAATGGTGCCCACGCCCGAATCAGTCGCCGGGGCGACGCGGCGGCTGGCCGTGGGCGACCGAGTGGACGACGAGGGGCTGCGACGCTGGTTGGCCGAGGCCGGTTTTCACGCTTCGACATCGGTACAACTGCCCGGCGAGTTCAGCCAGCGCGGCGGGATCCTCGACATTTTTTCACCCGATCAGCCTTCACCGATTCGGATCGAGCTGTTTGACGACGAAATTGAATCGATCCGCCGCTTTGATCCCGCTAGCCAGCGGAGCATCGAGACCATCACAGAGGTCGAGCTGGCGGCGATCGGCAGCGGCCAAGAACGCTTTGGACCGCTTGCCGATTACCTGCCCGAGGACACGCTGGTACTGATCGTCGAACCGGGTGAGTGCAAAAAATCCGCCGAGCAACTGCTCCAGCGGCTCGCCGATACGACCCAGTTTATGCCGTTTGATGCCCTGGTAAAAAGCTTCACTGGCCACCGCATTGCGACCGCAGCAACGCTGGGCGAGGCGACCGGCGACCAGCGAATCGACTTATCAACCACAACGGTTGAATCATTCGCCGGAGCGATTGACCAGACTCGGCAGCGACTGGACTCCATCGCCGCAGGGCACGACGTGTTCGTGGTCGGCGATACACCGGCCGATGGCGAGCGACTGACGGAGTTGCTCAGCGACACCGATGCGGCGCGGGCCGGCCGGTTGCATCTGGTCGTCGCTGGCCTGAGTGGAGGATTCCGCCTGTCCGCTGCTAACGTGCTGGTGCTGACGGGGGCCGAGCTGTTCCACCGCAGCCCGATTCGTCGCGGCCGCACCCGGTCACGCGGTAAGCCGATCGATACCCTGGCTCAGCTCGAGGCCGGCGATCTGGTCGTGCATCTGTCCCATGGCATCGGCCTGTACCGAGGCCTGCGACACATCGAAAAGAACGGCCAACAGCAAGAACACTTAGCGATCGAATTCGATGGCGGAACGATCGTCTACGTTCCCGCGGCACGAATCGGGCTGGTGCAGCGATATGTTGGCGGGGGCAGCAGTCGCCCTCGGCTGGCCAAAATCGGTGGCCAAAGCTGGGCCAACGCCCGCAAAAGCGCTGAAAACGCGGTCACCGACATGGCTGCGGAATTGCTCGAGATGCAAGCTGCTCGGGCCACCAAAATCGGCATCGCCTTTGACAGCGACAATCACTGGCAACATCAGTTCGACGCCAGCTTTCCCTACACTCCAACGGTCGACCAAACTCATGCCATCGATTCCTGCAAGGACGACATGGAACGGCCACGGCCGATGGATCGGCTGATCTGCGGCGATGTCGGTTACGGCAAAACGGAAGTAGCGATGCGGGCCGCGTTCAAAGCCGTGGTCAGCGGCTATCAGGTCGCGGTGCTGGTGCCGACGACGGTGCTGGCGGAGCAACATTTTCATAGCTTCTCCCAGCGGATGGCGGAGTTCCCGATTGAAATCGCCAAGCTCAGCCGGTTCTGCACCGCCGCGCAGCAGCGCCAAACGGTCGCCGACATCGCCAAAGGCAAGGTTGACATCGTTGTCGGCACACACCGGCTGGCGAGCAAAGATGTGAGATTCCATAACCTCGGCCTGGTGGTGATCGACGAAGAACAGCGGTTTGGGGTTGAGGTCAAGGAACGGCTGAAATCGCGATATCGCAACGTCGATGTCGTGACGCTCTCGGCCACGCCGATTCCTCGAACCCTGCACATGGCGATGGTTGGCGTGCGGGACATCAGCAATCTCGAAACGCCGCCGGCGGAGCGGATGGCGGTAGAAACGCGCGTCGGCCGCTGGGACGACAAGGTGATCCGCTCCGCGATGGTCCGCGAGCTGAACCGCGGCGGCCAGATCTACTTCGTCCACAACCGTATCGGTGACATGCACGCGATCGCCGATCGCATCAAACGCATCGTCCCTGAGATCCGGCTGGAAATCGGCCACGGCCAGATGGCTGAGGGCGAACTGGAACGGGTGATGGTCGACTTTGTCGAGCACAAGTTCGATCTCTTGCTGGCCACAACGATCATCGAAAGCGGCTTGGACATCCCCAATGCCAATACCATCTTCGTCGACGAAGCGGATCATTATGGGCTGAGCGACCTGCACCAATTGCGGGGCCGCGTCGGCCGCTACAAGCATCAAGCGTACTGCTATCTGCTTGTCGCCCCGCACAAGCACCTGACGCCGGAAGCTTCTAAGCGACTGCGAGCGATCGAAGAGTTCAGCCAGATGGGAGCCGGCTTTGCGATCTCGATGCGCGACCTGGAAATCCGCGGTGCAGGCAACCTGCTCGGCTCGCAGCAGAGCGGGCACATCGCCGCGGTCGGGTACGAGCTGTATTGCCATCTGCTCGAAGACGCGGTCCGCCAGGCGCAAAACCTGCCGCCGAAGCTATCAGCCGACGTCGACATCGATTTGCCGGTCGAAGCGTTTTTGCCGCCTGACTACGTCAGCGACTTGCGCCACAAAATCGACCTCTACCGGCGGATCGGCAAGATCGACCACGTCGACCAGATCCGTCAGTTGGCTGAGGAACTTCGCGATCGTTTCGGGCCTTTGCCGCCGCCGGCGATCCGGATGCTCAAGTTGGCCGAATTGCGGCTCGATGCCGCGACTTGGCAGATCGCTTCGATCAGCCATGAGCCGCGGTTCATGGTGCTGCACTACAGCGACCGCAGACGGATTGAACTGCTAGCCAAGCGGTCGCCGGTCGAAATTCGCATTGTCGACAACAAGCGCGCCTACGTGCCGACGGCAGACTGGGACGTGAGCGAGCCGTCTGGGCGCGCTTGGCTGCAGCTGGCTAAGGCGGTCTTGAGCGGCCAAGCGACTGCGCCCGCCGGTGCTCAAGCTCCAGCAGCCGGCGGCCAAACTCCCGCAGCTGGTGCTAGTGGTCCGGCGACGAAACGTCCAGCGGCGGCCGCGAAACCGCCGACCCATTCCGTCTCACAACCGGTTCGGAGCACGAAAAAACCGGTACCGGTGAGCAAGAAGCGGCCGTCGGATGTGCGTCCGCAATCGCTGCAAGCGCCGCCTCTGTCCGGTTTACGCCGCCGCCCGCTCAAGCCAAAACAAGAAGACGTTTAGACTGAAGCTCGCATGGTCCCCGTGTGCCGGGCCAAGCCCTTCCGCTCCCTTCCACCTTGCGTAAACATCCATGCCGATCTCGCCTTCTCTCCAACATTCCGTCGGCCCTCGCAGCCTCGCCGCCTTTGAGCGAGCGCTTCAGTTGATTCCTGGCGGGGTCAACAGTCCGGCGCGGGCGTTTGGCGGTGTCGGCGGATCGCCGCTGTTCATCGAGCGCGCCGAGGGGCCTTGGCTGCAAGACATCGATGGGCGCCGGTACCTCGATTACATCGGCTCTTGGGGGCCAATGATCTTGGGACACGCGCATCCGGAGGTGATCGAAGCGATCACGCGTGCGGCTCAGAGAGGCACGAGCTACGGTGCGCCGACCGAAGCCGAAAGTGAATTGGCCGAGCGGATCATCGAGGCGGTTCCGAGCGTCGAGCGGGTGCGGCTGGTCAACAGCGGAACCGAGGCGACGATGAGTGCGCTGCGGGTGGCCCGCGGTGTGACCGGGCGCGACAAAGTCATCAAGTTTGCCGGCAACTACCATGGCCATGTCGATGCCTTATTGGTGTCCGCCGGCAGCAGCGCAGCGACACTCGGTGTCCCCGATTCTCCTGGTGTGACAGCCGGTGCGGGAGGCGACACAGTGGTTGTCCCCTATAACGACATCCCCGCGCTAGTCGCAGCGTTCGACCGCTTCAGGGGCCAGATCGCGGCGGCGATTCTCGAGCCGGTCGTCGGGAACATGGGCTGCGTAATTCCATCGGCCGACTTTCTCAACGAACTGCGCACGTTGACGCGGCGCGACGGAGCGATCCTGATCTTCGACGAAGTGATGACCGGATTTCGTCTGGCGATGGGGGGGGCACAAGAGCGGTTCGGGATCACGCCGGACATGACCACGCTGGGCAAGATCGTCGGTGGCGGGATGCCGCTGGGCGCCTACGGCGGCCGCGAAGAGATCATGCGGCACGTGTTGCCCGCGGGCAAGATCTTTCAAGCCGGGACGCTTAGCGGCAATCCGGTCGCGGTCGCGGCGGGCAACGCGACGCTGCGGCTGTTGTCTGCCGATCCGCCGTACGAATACCTCGAATCGCTCGGCAAGCGGCTGGGCGACGGGCTGTCGGCGGCCGCAGGCGATGCCGGCATCGCTCATCAACTGCAGCGCGTTGGCAGCATGATGACACTGTTTTTCAATGATCAGCCGGTGCAGAACTGGGAAGACGCCGACCGCAGCGATCGACAGCGGTTCGCCAAGTATTTCTGGGGCATGATTGAGCGGGGCATCTACATGCCGTGCAGCCAGTTCGAGGCACTGTTCTTTAGCCGCACCCACACGGCCGAACACATCGAGCAGACGATCGACGCGGCGCGGGCGACCTTCGCGGCTTGGTGAGCGAGCGCAATTGCTCTGGAACAGTATCAATCCAGCGGGACTGGCACGTAGATGATCCGCCGCGGCTGGTAGTAGCTGTGCGTCATCGGCGTGCTCGGCCACGTTGGCCGGAGCGGCGAAATGCCGAGCCAAGCATTTGTCTCGGCCCTCAGCGCCCGCTGGTGGGCCTGGTAGCGAGCGCGGTCACGCCGCACCTGCGCCGCAGCGGCAGCGGCGGCCCGCCGCGCCGAGGAGCTGCTGGCCACCGAGTCGTCGCCAAAGCGGAACTCGCCGAACTCGTCGACATAGGCTTCGCGTGGGGCCGGGGGCTGAGCAGCCAGCTGCCGATCGCCCATCGGAACCGAAATCAACGCGGGAATTGTTGCTAATGCGATAGGAAGTAGCCGCTTGCGAACCATAGCATCGCCCCTGCAGAGTAAAAGTCTCTCGTCTGTCGAGTCATTCCTGTGTCGACATTCAGGGGGAGCGACAAGCAGGCTAATTGGGCGGCAGGTTGAGAGGATCCGCTTTCGCTGGTCATCGCTGCCGGTCAGGAGAAAGATTCCACGCTTGCGGATTAGCACTGCGGCTGAGCACCGATTTCCGGTTCGCCAGCGGTCGCCGGGGCGTTGACCGATTGAAACAGAGGCTCAGTACCTTATCATGGACAACGTCGCGACTCCCATTTTCCTTGTTGAGAAGAGACCTCACCACCATGCGCACGACTTTCCGATTGTTTGCTGCTGCTTGCCTGTTCACTGCTTCGCTCGGTTGCCAGCCGCAGACCGAAGAAGCCAACACTTCGACCGAAATGGACATCGATCTGGGTGAAGAATCCCCAGCGACCAGCGACAGCTTCTCGAACACCACCGCCACCGGCGAACTGCCTGACTCGAACGTCACCGGCGGAGCCGAAACCCCGGACGTCACCGAGACACCGGCAGTGACCGAAGTTCCCGCCGAAGAAACGCCGTAAGCTCGGTGCCGACTCCTCGTCCCATGCAGGGGCGACCAGTTGTGACGCTGGCTTGCGAGCGGCCGACTACTAAACTCGCGGTATTCCGCTGTATTTGTGACGAGGCCATGGAGGTACCCCATGGCTTCGTTCGTTTCTGCTCTGCTTAGCAGACCTTCTCCTCATCACCGCTGAACTGCAAAGCGCTGCCAATGGCTGTTATTCTTGCGTTTGACCAAGGAACCACGAGTTCTCGGGCGATTGTGTTTGACGCCACCGGCGCGATGCTCGGCGTTGCTCAGCGAGAGTTCACGCAGCATTATCCGCGGCCGGGCTGGGTCGAGCACGATGCGAACGAAATTTGGCAGACGCAGTTGGATGTCGCTCGCGGCGTGTTGCGAGACTGTGGATTGACCGCCGGCGACGTGGCCGCCATCGGCATCACCAATCAGCGCGAGACGACGTTGATCTGGGATCGCACCACCGGCGAGCCGATCCACCACGCGATCGTCTGGCAGGATCGGCGGACCGCGGCAGATTGTGATGCGCTGCGGGCCGCCGGGCATGAGGAGTTGGTCCAGCAGAAATCGGGGCTGCTGATCGACGCGTACTTCTGCGCCACGAAGCTGCGCTGGTTGCTCGAGCACGTCCCTGGTGCGCGGCAGCGGGCGGAGGCAGGCCAGTTGGCCTTTGGCACGATCGATAGCTGGCTGGTCTGGAAATTGACCGGCGGCCGGATTCATGCCACCGACGTCACCAATGCCTCGCGCACGATGTTGATGGACATCGAGACTTGTCAGTGGGATGACGAACTGCTGGCGGTGCTGGAAATCCCGCGTTCTTTGTTACCGGAGATCTTGCCGTCGAGTCATGTCTACGGGGAAACCGTGCCGGACCTGTTCGGCGCGGCGATTAAGATTGCCGGCGCGGCGGGCGACCAACAGGCGGCGCTGTTTGGGCAGAACTGCACGAGCAATGGCAGGGCCAAAAACACCTACGGCACCGGCTGCTTTGCGCTGATGAATATCGGCAACAAGCGTCGCACCAGCCAGCACCGGCTGTTGACCACGGTCGCCTGCACGACGGCAGAGGAGCGTCAGTATGCCCTGGAAGGCAGCGTCTTCATCGCCGGCGCGGCAGTGCAGTGGCTGCGCGATGGACTGGGCATCATCCGCTCGTCAAGCGAGGTGGAAGTGCTCGCCGCCAGCGTGACCGACAGCGATGGGCTGTACCTTGTACCGGCTTTCGCCGGGCTCGGCGCACCGCACTGGGACTCTTACGCCCGTGGCACGCTGGTCGGTATCACCCGCGGAACCACTGCTGCACATCTCGCCCGCGCGGCGCTGGAAGGCATCGCGTTCCAGGTCGCCGACGTCCTGGACGCAATGAAACGCGATGCCGAAATCCCGATCACCGAATTGCGTGTCGATGGCGGCGCGGCCAACAACAATCTGCTGATGCAGTTCCAGGCCGATATCCTCGGTGTGCCAGTCGTACGGCCGGAGATCGTCGAAACGACCGCCCTGGGAGCAGCGTACCTAGCGGGCCTGGCCGTCGGCTTCTGGGACGACATCGAGCAGATTGAAGCGATCTGGAAGTCGGAGCGCGTGTTCACGCCCCAGATGTCGCAGGATGAAGTCGACAGCCGCCGCCGACGATGGAGCGAAGCACTCAAACGTGCTCGCAACTGGGCCGATGCCGAGTGAACGCGGCCGCAGTTGGGCCGATTAAGATCGCAAACCGAAGTTCGGGTGACCGATGAAACGGGAAGAATCGCTTGAGCGCATCAGCGCCCGCAGCAAAGCGTGGGACATCGTCGTGATCGGCGGTGGGGCGACCGGCGTGGCGATCGCGCTGGACGCAGCGTCGCGCGGCTTGGACGTCCTGCTGGTCGAACGATCGGACTTTGGAAAAGGGACATCCAGCCGCAGCACCAAATTGATTCATGGCGGCGTGCGGTATCTGGAACAAGGGAATCTGACGCTCGTCCGCGACGCGCTGCTGGAACGCACCCGGTTACGAACCAACGCACCGCTGCTGGTTCACGATCTGCCGTTCTTCATTCCTTGCGCCGGCCGTTGGCAGCGGATGTACTTCTGGGCGGGTTTGAAACTCTATGATTTTCTCGCCGGCCGCAGCGGGTTTGGGGCTTCGCGGATCGTGTCGACAGCACAGGCCGCCGAGCAGGTTCCAGCGATCCGTCCACAGATGCACCGCGGCGGAGTGATCTATCACGACGGCCAGTTCGACGACTGCCGGCTGCTGATCCACATGGCTCGGACCGCTGCAGCTCACGGCGGCTGTCTGGTCAACTATGTCGCGGCGACGGGGTTTGAGAAGAACGTTCAGGGTCAGATCTCTGGGGTGGAACTGCTCGATTTGGAGAACGCCCGTACGTTCTCCACGCCTGCCCGTTGCGTGATCAACGCCGGTGGTCCGTTCTCGGACGAAATCCTGCGGCTGGACGACCCGCGGAGCGAGCCGAAGTTGTCCGCGAGCCAGGGAGTGCACATCGTCCTGCCGCGCGACTTCTTCCCCGGTCAGACGGCATTGATCGTGCCGCGAACGTCCGATGGGCGGGTGCTGTTCATGATTCCCTGGCACAACCATGTAGTCGTCGGCACCACCGACACGCCGATTCCCGCTGCCGTTGTCGAACCGACGCCACAACGGGAGGAAATCCACTTTCTGCTGCAGACCGCGGCGGAATACCTAACACGAGCGCCCCAGCCTGAGGATGTCACGAGTGTCTTCACCGGCGTCCGGCCGCTGGTGAAAAACGATCGCAGCGCCCGCACCGCCTCGCTGTCGCGCGACCACGGCATCAGCGTATCCGACTCGGGGCTGGTGACGATCCGTGGTGGCAAATGGACGACCGTGAGGAAGATGGCGGAGGACTGCGTCGACCGAGCGATCGAGTCGACACGGCTGCAAGCTCAGGCTTGCCGCACACAGACCCTGCCGCTGTACGGCGGTGGAGCTCCTGCGGACCGAAGCAGTGCGGCTCCTGAGACGCCGGACAGCGATCCTACCTTGCCCGATTCGCGTCAGGTGGGGCAGTTCGATTCGCCCGACGAGGCCGAGCAGGCAGCGCTGCTGCAACAGGAACCACAGCTCGGGGAGCCGCTGCAAGGGCTGCCAGAGATGCGGGCTGTGGACGTCGTCTGGGCAGCCCGTTATGAAATGGCTCGAACGGTTGAAGATGTGCTGGCGCGGCGCACACGGTGGCTGTTTTTAGACGTGCGGCGGTCACTTGCAGTGGCGCCTGCGGTCGCTGCACTGCTGGCCCAGGAGCTGGGACAGGATGCGGCTTGGCAACAACAGCAGCTGGTCCGGTTTCAAGCGGTCGCTCGGCATTACGATATCGCTCAAATCCTCGGTCAAGCGAAACCGAGCTAATCTTCCCTCGCAGCTATCCCACCTTTTGACTTCGAGTTCACCTGATGCACCCACTTGTGGCAGAAATGCTCGGCACAGCGCTGCTGATCCTGTTTGGTAACGGCGTTGTCGCCAACGTGGTGCTGCGGCAAACGAAGGGGCATAACTCAGGCTGGTTGACGATCGCCGCTGGCTGGGGCTTGGCGGTTTACATCGGCGTGTTCTGCTCGGCGGAATCGAGCGATGCACACTTAAATCCCGCAGTCTCGATCGCGATGGCGATTGCCGGCAAGCAGACGATCGCCGGAGCGGGCAGTTACATCCTTGCTCAGTTTATCGGGGCAATGATTGGGGCGACGCTGGTTTACCTGTTTTACCGCGAGCATTTCAAAGCGACCGACGATGCCGATGCCAAGCTCGCCTGTTTTGCCACGGGACCGGCAATCCGCAATCTGCCCCAGGCGTTCTTCTGCGAAGCGGTCGGGACGTTCACGTTGATTCTGCCGATCTTCTTGATGGTCGCTCCGAGCATTTCGATCGGCGACGAATCTTCGGCCCAGCCAGGGGCGCTGGGACTGGGTGCCCTGGGAGCATTGCCAGTCGGACTGCTGGTATTTGCGATCGGCGTATCGCTGGGCGGAACAACCGGCTACGCGATCAATCCTGCCCGCGACCTCGGCCCACGGATCGTACACTTCCTGCTTCCGGTCGGCGGAAAGCGGGATAGCGACTGGGGATACGCTTGGGTTCCGGTGCTCGGGCCGATCACCGGCAGCGCCGTCGCCGCGATTGTTTATCGCACGCTGTTGGCGCTCTGAGCCCGTCTAAACGAGCGGGGAGTAAAAGAGGAGCGACCACGCCCCATAAATCCGTGGAGCCACGGCACTCGCAGTGTGCCTGGCACCTTTCGGCATCTCGGCCAGCCGCGGAATATGTCAGCCGCGGAATATGCCTGGCACCTTTTGGCCCGAGCTGGGTGCCAGTCGCAGTATGCCTGGCACCGTTCGGCGCCTGTCGCAGTATGCCTGGCACCGTTCGGCGCCTTTCGGCGAATGTGCCTGGCACCTTTCGGCGGTCGCTGTATGCCTGGCACCTTTCAGCGCCTATCGGCGGTCGAGGCACGGGACGTGGGGCGTGCCTGCTACCTTGTGGCCGCTTGCCATGGCGACTGCGGCGCGTGTGTCTGAACAGCGGAATCCGCTGGGATGCGTTTATTTTTCTGATGAATGAGCGAATTGACCCGCGCAGAGGGTGATCTGGCGCAGAGTTCCGCGGTTTTGTCTTCACTTGCCGACGACAAAAGCGGCCGGGATGCCTAGAATTCCCGCTACTGCCCCGGACAATAAGTTGATCACCGAGCGAGTGCGGCTGCTGCGGTAATACCAGGGAAACGCACGGACGCTTCTGGGCGTGTCTTTCACGCCGCAGTAATATCGCTTCTATTCGCTGAGACCCCAAGATGAAGTTCCGTTTTCCGATCCTGATCATCGACGAAGATTTCCGCAGCGAGAACACTTCGGGTCTGGGGATTCGTGCCCTAGCCGAAGCGATCGAGGGAGAGGGCGCGGAAGTGGTTGGGGCGACCAGTTACGGCGATCTGTCGCAATTTGCTCAGCAGCAAAGCCGGGCCTCGGCGTTCATCCTGTCGATCGACGACGAGGAGTTTTCGACCGGCGGCGAGGACTCGCCCGCGATCGGCAAGCTCCGCGACTTCATCCAGGAGATCCGCTTCCGCAACGCGGAGATCCCGATCTTCCTGTACGGTGAAACCCGCACCAGCAGCCACATTCCCAATGACATTCTGCGGGAATTGCACGGCTTCATTCACATGTTCGAGGACACGCCCGAGTTTGTCGCGCGGCATATCCTGCGCGAAGCCCGGGCCTACACCGCCAGCTTCGCGCCGCCGTTTTTCCGCGCTTTGGTGCACTATGCCAGCGACGGTTCGTACTCCTGGCATTGTCCGGGGCACTCCGGCGGTGTGGCGTTTCTCAAGAGCCCGGTGGGGCAGATGTTTCACCAGTTCTTTGGCGAGAACATGCTCCGCGCCGACGTTTGTAACGCGGTGGAGGAGCTTGGGCAGTTGCTGGACCACACTGGGCCAATCGCCGCTTCGGAACGCAACGCAGCTCGAATTTTTCAGGCCGACCACTGCTTTTTCGTCACCAACGGCACCTCGACATCAAACAAGATGGTCTGGCACTCGACCGTCGCCTCCGGCGACATCGTGGTCGTCGACCGCAATTGCCACAAGTCGATCCTGCACTCGATCATCATGACCGGTGCGGTGCCGGTGTTTTTGACGCCAACGCGCAACAACCTCGGATTGATCGGCCCGATCCCGCTAGAGGAGTTCCGGCCGGAGAACATTCAGAAGAAGATCGACGCCAACCCGTTCGCCCGTCAGGCCCAGGCCGCTCACCCGGAGCGCAAGCCGCGGATTCTGACGCTGACTCAGAGCACCTACGACGGCATCGTCTACAACGTCGAGACGATCAAATCGATGCTCGACGGCTACATCGACACGCTGCACTTCGACGAAGCCTGGCTGCCGCACGCCACCTTCCACGACTTTTACAGCAACATGCATGCGATCGGCAGCGGCCGACCGCCGTGCAAGCACTCGATGGTGTTCGCGACGCACTCGACCCACAAGCTGCTCGCGGGCATCTCGCAGGCCTCGCAGATCCTCGTGCAGGAATCGGGCTCGCAAAAGCTCGATCGGCACCTGTTCAACGAAGCCTACCTGATGCACACCTCGACCTCGCCGCAGTACGCGATCATTGCGTCCTGTGACGTCGCCGCGGCGATGATGGAACCGCCCGGCGGGACCGCGCTGGTCGAAGAATCGATCACCGAGGCACTCAACTTCCGCCGCGCGATGCGGAAAGTCGATGCCGAGTGGGGCTGCGACTGGTGGTTTCAGGTTTGGGGACCGGACGAAGTCATCGAGGCCGGTGGCGGCAGCCGTGAAGATTGGATGCTCCGCCCCGAAGATAATTGGCACGGTTTCGGCGACATCGCCCCGGGCTTCAATATGCTCGACCCAATCAAGGCGACCGTGGTCACGCCGGGCTTAAACGTCAAAGGTCAATTCGCCGAGAGCGGCATTCCGGCGTCGATCGTCACGCGCTACCTGGCCGAGCACGGCGTGATCGTGGAGAAGACGGGCCTGTACTCATTCTTCATCATGTTCACGATCGGCATTACCAAAGGCCGCTGGAACACGCTGCTCAGCGCCCTGCAGCAGTTCAAAGACGACTACGACAAGAATCAGCCGATGTGGCGGATTTTGCCGGAGTTCTGTCAGCAGTACCCGGCGTACGAACGGGTGGGCCTGCGCGACCTGTGCCAGCGGATCCACGACACCTACAAGGCTAATGACATCGCGCGGGTGACGACGGAAATGTACCTCTCGCCGATGCAGCCGGCGATGAAGCCGTCGGACGCCTACGCGATGATGACGCACCGCGAAATCGACCGTGTGGAGATCGACGATTTGGCCGGCCGAGCAACCGCCGTCCTGCTGACGCCGTACCCGCCGGGAATTCCGCTGTTGATCCCCGGCGAACGGTTCAATCAGTTGATCGTCGAGTACCTGCAGTTCGCGCGGATGTTCAACACGAAGTTCCCCGGCTTTGACACCGACATTCATGGACTCGTCGAAGAGATGATCGACGGTGAGCGGCGGTACTTCGTCGATTGCGTCCGTGCCGGCGGCAAGGCGGAAACCGAGGGGGAAGCGATGGAGAAAGTGCCGTACAATGGCCAAAGCCAGTGGATTGACAATCTGGCTCGGTCTTCCGGGTAGGCAACCTATTCCGATCCAGCCTGAACCCCAACGATGCGCGACTTAAAGTGTGCGGTCCAGCGGCAAGCAGCGGAGCTCATCACCGACCCGCAGCAATAACTGGCCGCTACCGCAGGCGGGACTGGCGCCGACGCCGGCGCCGAGATCGACTTCGCCGAGCTTCGTGTACTCGTCATCGCAGGCGATGATGCTGGCGATGCCGTCGAGCGAAATGGCGAGCATCTTGTCGCCGACGATGATCGGCGAAGCGCCAAAATTGCCGCCCAAGCGTTTGCTCCAGACGACTTCGCCCCCAGGCAGCCGCACCCGCGAAACGATGCCGTTGTCCGACACCATCATCAGATGCTCGCCGTCAACCGCCGGGGTCGGTACGTACGCCGCCGCGCGGTCGATCCGGAATGCTTCTTTGGGTTGTTCTTCGGGGCTGCTGGGGATGCGGACCGCGACGGTGTAATTGCCGCCTCCGCCGCTGCCACAGCTGGCGATGGCCAAATCGCCGACAACCAGCGGTGTGCTGACGCTGCGTTTGTCCAACACCGGCAGTTCCCACAGCATTTTGCCGGTCTGAGCATCGATGCCGAAGATTCCGTTGCCCTGCCCGGCCGCGATCACTTGTCGGCGTCCCGACTCAGGCGTATAGATCGCGGGAATGCCGTAGTTGGTCCGCGTTGCTTTGAGTGGTGTTTGCCAGCGGTCAGCACCGGTCGCCGCATCGACAGCGATGATCCGTTCGTGAGCCGGCTTTTGCCCCGGCTCCAGATGCTCGGCTTGTTGCGAGTCGAAGAGGACCACCAAACCATCGGCGACGCGGGGCGAAGTGCCAAATCCGTGATCGCTCTGCCAGGTGCCGAAGTCACGCGCCCAGAGCTCTTCTCCGTCGAGGCTCAAACAACGCAGCCAGGTATGGTTGGAATCGGCATACGCGATGTAGACCCGATCGCCGTCAACCGCTGGCGTGCTGGCGGCATAGGTGTTGCGCTTGTGCAGGTGGTATTGGCCGATCGGGTATGGCCGTTTCCACAGCGTGCTGCCCTTGCGCACGTCGATCGCCAGCAAGGTCAGCGACGATCGGGCGTTGTCATACGCCATCAGAAAAGCGCGATCAGCGGCGATGGCGATTGAACCAACGTCCGTGCCACCGAGCGGATAACGCCACGCATAATCGCTCTCTGACCAGCTATTGGGTAAGGTGCCACTGGTTTTCCCGGCGCCGCCGGGGCCGTGAAATCCCGGCCAATCTTCGGCCACCGCTGGTGTCAACGGCAGGCCGCCGATCAACCCTAGGAACAGCCCAATGCAGGCGAGAGTGAAGTCAGCGGGCTGCGCAGAGTTTGAATGCATAATCGGATGGTGGAGGCGGGAAGGATCGAGAGTGGTTCCGGCCCCCATAGATTAGCAAGAAAACGGCGGCTTTGCATAACTGCCGGCCTGCACGCGAGCGACCACCCTGAGCATCTCCAGCACCGCATCCGCGGCCTCGGTGCCCTTGTTTCCGAGCTCCCCACCGGTGCGGGCGCGCACCTGCTCAACCGTATTGCAGGTCAGCAACCCGAGGCCGACCGGCTTGCCGTACTCGGTCCCCAGCCGCATCAGTTCGAGACTCACCGCGCGGTTGATGTGTTCGTCGTGAGTCGTTTCGCCTCGGATGACGACACCGATGGCGACCGCACCAAGCGTGTGCGGCAGTTGCAAAGCAGACTGAACCGCCAGCGGCAATTCCCAAGCGCCGGGAACACGGACAACGTGAATTCGCTCGCGATCGACGCCAGCTCGGCCCATCGCCTCCACCGCCGCAGCGGTCATCGAGTCGCAAGCCTCGGCGTGATAGCGCGACGCGATCACAAACAGGTGACCCGGCGGAAGCGGCCCACTCAGCCCGGTCAGCTGGTCACCGATCGATGACGCGTCACGTTCCGTTGATGGCTGGGCGGTGTGTTCAGTGGGCCTCATCGCGGCTCCTTCAGGCTCATCAGAAACTCGGCATTGTTTTGTGTTTTGCGGAGCTGTCCCAACAGCGACTGCATCGCTTCGACCGGCGCCATTTCGGCTAACGCTGTTCGTACCAGCGAGGTGCGGCGGTATTCCTCGGGGTCCATCAACATCTCTTCGCGGCGCGTGCCGCTGCGGCTCAAATCGATTGCCGGCCAGATTCGCCGATCGACCAGCGCCCGGTCCAGGACGATCTCCAGGTTACCGGTACCTTTAAACTCTTCGAAGATGACATCGTCCAGCCGGCTGCCCGTGTCGACCAGAGCGGTGGCAATGATCGTCAACGAACCGCCTTCCTCGACTTTGCGAGCTGAGCCGAACAGCGCCTTGGGCTTCTGCAGCGCACCGGCGTCCAAACCGCCAGAGAGCAACTTTCCGGTCGTTTCACCGTCGCTGTTATGAGCTCGCGCCAACCGTGTGATCGAATCGAGGAAGATGACGGCGTCGACACCCGATTCCACCATCCGTTTGGCTTTCTCGATCACCATCTGCGCGACCTGGATGTGGCGCAGTGCCGGCTCATCAAAAGTGCTGCTGATGACTTCGCACTGGGGTCCGCGAACCTCACGTTCCATGTCGGTTACCTCTTCGGGCCGCTCATCGATCAGCAGCACAAAGACGTAGGCATCGGGGAAGTTTTTGAGCACGGCACGAGCCATCTGCTGCATCAGCACGGTTTTGCCGGCTCGCGGCGGGCTGACGATCAGACCGCGTTGACCGAATCCCAGCGGCGTCAGTAGGTCGACGACCCGCGTGCTCATTTCGTCCGAGCGGTGTTCGAGCATCAAGCGGGTGTTGGGATGAAGCGGTGTCAGCTCATCAAACGGTTTGACCCGCGACCGCATGCTCGGTTCTTGTCGATTGATTGCTTCGACGCGCAGCAGTGCAAAGTACCGCTCGTTTTCCTTCGGAGGACGGATCTGACCAGCAACGTGGCTGCCGGTCTGCAAACCGAAGCGACGAATCTGGCTGGGCGAAACGTAGATGTCATCCGGGCACGATAGGTAGTGATACTCGGCGCTCCGCAAAAACCCAAACCCGTCGGGTAGGATCTCCAGCGTCCCTTCGCCGTACATCAGCCCGTTCGCCTTCATCCGCGATTTCAGGACGCGGAAGATCAGCTCTTGCTTGTTGATCCCGTCGAGTTCCGCAAGGCCCTCTTGGCGGCCCAGTTCGATGAGCTCCTCATAACTCATCTGCTGCAGCCGAGCGACATTGAGCGTCGAGTTATCCTCGGTCGACGTCGGAATACCGACTCGTTCGCCGGCGCGATTGGCCTCGCTGACGATCTCTTCAGGCAGCGACAGCGGATCGCGTTCTGCATCGAGTTCGCGGATGCGCCGAGCGACTTCGGCATCGGGATGACGTGCCGGGGCGCTAGCGGAACCGTTAGCGCCAAAACGGCTGGCTAACGGGCGACGGCCTCGTTGGTCGTCACGGGGGCGGCGAGAAGGATTGGGTTGCATGGACGAGCCTTGGATCGGCAGCGATCGCTTGGCAGCGACTAGGGAAGGGTGGGACGAAAAGGAAGCCGAGCGGCAAATCTTCAAGTAACAAAGATTCGACGAGGTCGAAACATCCGCCGGTGCCCGAAATCAAGGGCTGATAGCAGTATGCCGACGGCGATCAAACGGTTTGGGTAGGCAGGAAATTAAAATTCAAGAAAGATAGAAAAGGAGACACGGGTCGATTCGGGCAGATGGCGATTACTGCGACATCAAAGTGACGCACCAATGCGTCAAAGCTCGCCGTTGGCCCTACCGCAGCGGCCTCGCTGCATTATGCGTGGGAACGCATGCTTAGTGGTCATTTGATTGTCCGGGATAATAACCGCGAGATTCGGTGCCGAGTAATCGGTCTCGACAATGACTCGTCGCAGTGCCGGAACGTTCGCGCTCAAATAGCTGACGCCACTCTGAGGCGACCTGTTCCCTCAGCTGCTCCAGCGTTGCGTGGTTGGGAATCAAGCGAGTGGACAGTCGACGCTTTTCTTCTAGATGCATCTGCCGTGCCGTTCGCCGGTCTAGCATCTCGGCCGTCCAGCCGCGATTTGCTGCAGCCGCGAACCGAATTGACTCCGCCGTATCGACATACCAGATCTCATCACACCACAGGTCCCACTGGCTTTCCAGCAGCAGCGGTACATCGAGCACCACCGCCGCTGCATCCGCTTGCAGGGCCGCAGCGATTTCTTGAATCATCGTTGTCCTTGTCGGTGGATGGACCACCGACTCCAAGTATCTTAGCGCTGCTCGGGCCGGGGCGTCATCCCCGAATACGATTGCTCCTAATCGTGGGCGGTCGATTTTCCCATCCGGCTGAAGGACTGTGGGGCCAAATCGCCTTACGATCTGGTCCTTCACTGCTGCGACATCCAGCACGCGGTGCGCGATCCGATCGGCGTTGACCCAGACCGCTCCGAGCTGCTGCAGGGTTTCAGCGACGGCGGATTTCCCACCGGCCGGTAGCCCACAAATCCCAATGACGATCATCGGTGATGCGTTCACCCCTGAGTCCGGCTGTACAGAAACGCATTGCAGCTCGGGCAGCGCACCAACTGAGACAGCATGATACGGCTGAGCAACTGTGTCGTCAGCGTCTGATAGCAGCCACCACAGGTGCCACCTTCGACCGGCGCAAGTGCCTCTTCGCCGCGGGCTCCGACCAGCCGCTCGTAATCAGCCCGAGCGCTGGCAGGAATCAGCCCCTCGGCCTCTGCCCGCTCCGCCTCCACACGCGCCAGGTCTTCTCGCAACCGAGCGACGTTTTCGTAAACGTTCTGCGCACGGGTCTCCTGCTCGTCCAGCCGATCGTCCAGCTCTTGTTGATAACGTTGGCGTTCCAGTTCCAGCACGTCGATCCGCTCGAGCGTGTCGAGGATCTCGTCGCTCAAGACGCTGTTGGCCTGTTCATCGGCAGCAATTTGCTCGCGAAACGAATCGTACTCACGGTTGCTCGCGGCCGCATTCAACTTGCCCTGCAGCGTATGCAGCCGGTCTTCGCGTTCCTTGAGCTGCAACTGCTTCTGATCGGCCAGCAGTTTGGCGCGTTTGATCGATTCGGCAGTGTTCGCCAATTCCTGACGAGCCTTTTGCACCATCGCCTCACCGGCAGCGATCTGACGTGGCCCGCGATCGATCTGGCTTTGCAGGTCGGTCCGCTGGCGGTGGATCCGATGCAACCGCTGCAGCAACTCGGCCGAAATTTCGATCACCGGTTCGGACTTGGCCATGACGAAGGTCTTGAGGGCAGGCGGGAGGAAAAGCGGTGGACCGCGAGCCGCGGCAAGCAACCATCACTGGCCGGTATTACCGCGGATAATCATTTGATCACAGAGCGAGTGCGGCTGCTGCGGTCATGCCGGGGAAATGAACGGACAACATCGAGCGCCGCGCTGCGCCCGTCAAGCGGGCGGTACAGGCGCCCGACGCGTCTTAAGTCGCCACATCCGGCGTGGTGGTGACCGCCGCAAGGCGGTATAGTTGGCCGCCATGAAACTCGCAAAGTACCTCAGACCGGCTGCAGACGCGACAGCGCCATCGGTCGGCATCGTCGACGAAACTCACGTGACCCCGATCGACCTAGCCGCCGGCGGCTTCAGCACGCTGGCTGAACTGCTGGCCGCCGCTGATCCGGCCGCAGCGGCAGCCGCACTGCCGACCGGGACACCCGTTGCGCAGGCCGATGTGCAGTGGCTACCTCCGATTGACCAGCAGGAAGTCTGGGCTGCCGGAGTGACCTACAAGCGGAGTCAGACGGCACGGATGGAAGAATCCGAAGCGGCCGCGTCTTGCTATGACCGCGTCTACACCGCCGATCGACCCGAGATTTTCTTCAAGGCGACTCCCAACCGCGTCCGCGGCCATGGGCAACCGCTGCGAATCCGCCGCGACTCACACTGGAACGTTCCTGAGCCGGAAATCACGCTGGTGATCAACCCCAGCTTGCAGATCGTGGGGCTGACGGTCGGCAACGACATGAGCTCGCGCGATATCGAAGGCGACAATCCACTGTACCTTCCGCAGGCAAAATGTTACGACGCCTGCGCCGGGCTCGGTCCCTGGATCAGCCTGCTCAACCCGTTGCCGGCGGTCGACCAGATCGGTGTTGAACTGAAAATCAACCGCGGCCAGCAGATCGTGTTCGAAGGTAAAACCAGCGCCGCTGAAATGGCTCGCCAGTTTGACGACCTGGTCCAGTGGCTTGGTCGAGACAATGTCTTTCCCGGCGGTGCGTTTCTGATGACCGGTACCGGGATTGTTCCCGACAGCGATTTCACGCTCCGGGCCGGTGACGTCGTGCACATCACCATCGACCATGTCGGCACCTTGAGCAACCCGATCATCCAGTCCTGAACAGGGCAAGAGATGAACCTTGGCAAAATTCAATCAGCTGAGATCCAGCGGCTTCAACGCTGCTCATCGCGGCTGGGATTGAGGATCCGCCATGCGATTTGACCGTTCCAATCAGTTGCGGGCCAAGGCCCATGGCTGCATTCCCGGTGGCTGCCACAGTTATGCTAAAGGGGACGATCAGTATCCGGAACGATCACCGGGTTTCGTCGCGCGCGGGCTGGGCAGTCACGTGTGGGACATCGATGGCAACGAGTTCATCGAGTACGGCATGGGCAACCGCTGTGTTGCGCTAGGGCATGCGTTTCCTGCCGTCATTGAGGCTGCCGGAGACGAACTAGCCCAGGGCTGCAATTTCAGTCGCCCGGCGGAGATCGAAGTTCGCGCTGCCGAAACACTGCTGGACCTCATCTCCGGCGCTGAGATGGTCAAGTTCTGCAAGAACGGCTCGGATGCGACGACCGCCGCCGTCAAGCTTGCGCGTGCGTACACCGGCCGAGAACTCGTCGCCTGTTGCGGCGATCAGCCGTTTTTTGCCAGCAACGACTGGTTTATGGGAACCACGCCGCTGGATGCAGGCATCCCGGAGCAAGTCAAGAACCTGACGCTCCGCTTTGCGTACAACGATCTGGCCGACGTCGAGCGACTCTTTGCGCAGCACCCCGACGCGATCGCCGGCCTGATCATGGAGCCGGCCAAGTACGAAGACCCGCAGAACAACTTTCTGCAACAGGTCAAAACGCTGTGCCACGCGCATGGCGCACTGTTCATCTTCGATGAAATGATCACCGGGTTTCGCTGGGATAACGGCGGCGGTCAGGCCGTCTATGGCGTCGAGCCGGATCTATCCTGCTGGGGCAAAGCGCTGGGGAATGGCTTTTCGGTTTCCGCGCTGACCGGTAAACGTCAGTACATGGAACTCGGCGGGCTCGACCACAATCGCCAGCGGGTGTTTCTGCTGTCGACCACCCATGGCGCCGAAACCCACGCCTTGGCCGCTGCGATCGCGACGATGCAGACGTATCAGCGCGAGCCGGTGATTGAAACTCTGTACGCCCGCGGACGCCGCCTGCTCAGCGAGGGCACGGAAGTGATCGCTGCACACGGGCTGCAGGATCACATTCAGATCAAGGGCCGCCCGTGCTGCCTCACCTACACGACTCTCGATGCCAGCGGCCAGCCGTCGCTGGCGCTGCGCAGCTTGTTGCTGCAGGAAACGATCCAGCGCGGCGTGCTGATGAGTTCGCTGGTGGTCAGCTACACGCATACCGACGAAGATATTGACCGGACGATCGCATCGCTCGACGGTGCGCTGCCGATCTATCGCAAAGCGCTTGAGCATGGTATTTACGATTATCTGATCGGCCGGCCGGCTCAGCCGGTGTACCGCCGTTACAACGCCGCCGGCTCCACTGACGACGCAGCACATGGCGGCACATCTGTGTGGCGGTAAGCACTGCCCCCAGCACGCCCTTCGTTCCTCAGGGACGTGCCACCCAGGGGATCAGCGTCCACGCCGCAAGTGATGAACCACGAAACTCACGGAAGAACCTTCCAAGGCGCCGAGCGTTAAACCCCGGCGGTGGTGAGGTGCTTTTGCCGCAGCCGGTCGACAGCGACGGCGGTGATGATGATCACGCCGAGCAGGATATTTTCAATCTGGTTCTCAAGTCCCAGTGCGGTGCTGCCTTGGTTGATCACGCGCACGATTAACACACCGCACAGCGTTCCAAAGACCGACCCGCGTCCGCCGGCCAGTGAACCGCCGCCGATCACAACCGCGGCGATGATCTCCAGTTCCAGCCCCAACCCGGCGGTGGCATCGCCCTTGCCCAACCGCGCCAGGTCGACGACGCCGGCCAGGCCGATAAACGCGCCGGCAAGGGTGTAGATCGCGAGTTTGGTGCGCGTGACCGCGACGCCGCAAAGCCTCGCCGTTGGCTCACTTGAGCCGATTGCGAAGATGTGACGGCCCAGCACCGTTTGATACAGCAGCAGCGAAACCAGGATCGCCAACACCAACACCATCCACACGCCCCAGCCAAAGTTAGGCAGCACTGTCCAAGGGATCCACAGCGGATCAGGAAACTGTGTCACCATCCGGTCCATCCATTCGGGAATGGAGCCGGTTGGCGGACGAATCGTGCCGCCATCTTCGGCAATCGTTTTGCCGATGCCCAAAAAGATCGTCATGGTCCCGAGCGTGATGATGAACGGCACCAGTTTTAAAAAGCTGATCAGCGCCCCGTTGAGCAGTCCGCACAAGGCGCCGCTGAGGACGGCGGCAGCGATCGCCGCGTGGATGTTCAAGCCCTGTCCCAACGCATAGGCGGCGACGCAGCCCGACAGCGCCGCCGCGGTACCGGCCGACAAGTCGATGCCTCCGGCAATGATGATCAACGTCATACCCAAGGCGGCGATCGCCACCTTGACGCTTTGTACCCCGACCAGACGCACCGAGCCGATGCTAAAAAAATTTCCCACGCCACCCTGCACCGCGTCGGCGATCGCAAAAAAAGCGATCACCAGCAGCAGCGCCACCAGTGGTCCTGCGGCGGTTAGCATCCGCCGCGACAAGCTCCACAGCAGGTTTCCTGAGGAACCGTTGGCCGTCGCCGGCGGGCTCGGTCGGTTGCCGTCGGAATCGACTTTTAAATCCATCACACCCTTTAGTCGTCACGTGCGAGAAGCTTCAAACTGTCAGCGGCCTGTCCCCTTCGCAACGACCTCGCGTTGCGATTACGGAAGGAGCGAGGTTTCGTTTGCGTCTGCCGCTCATGCCTCAGAATAACCGCTCGCGCAAAGGTGCAAAGCGGCCGCTGGAATTCTGAAACGCTCCAATGACTACGATTGGCCAGAGCCGGCAGCATGCTCGTCACTGACTCGGCACGGCGCGGGCGACACGATCGCCGCTATCGACCTGCTTCAAGTGCTCGTGCAGGATCCGGCGGACCTCCAGAATCGCTTTGGGTGTGGTATGGATGGTCGTATGCTCGGCGTTGACGATCAATTCGCTCTCGACGTCATCCATCTTGGCGCTGGTGTAGTCAACGACGCCGTCGCCGCGTCCGGAACTGGTGCCGAAAAAGCCAGGTTTCTCTAGCACGCCGATGATGTTGTGGTATCTGACGCCTTCGGCGCGCTTGGCCCGGAGCATCACGGGGAAGATCGGCGAGTTGGGTGCCAGCGAATCGATCGCGTTGCTGACCGTCAGCAGTTTGTGATCACGAAAGAAGCCCGGGTTTTCTCGGGTCAGACTTTGCCCGGTCGTTAAGGCGAGTTGTGGCAAGCGGATGACCCTGCTGGCCAACCACCGCGTGTAGTCGTTGGCGAACTCGCTGCCGCGGTGGGGCGTGCCGATCGTGACGACACGCTGGATCGACTGATTAGGCTTGAAGTACAACGTGCTGACGAGCCGCTCACGAGCATCCTCTGGCCCCTTCAGTTTTTCTGGCGGCTCATCGCTGACGATCCGCCAGAAGTCATCGCCGCTGTCGATCGTCTGCATCCGGCTGACCAGCCCGCCCATGCTGTGGCCAACCAACACCATCCGGTCCAGCGGGGCGTGCCGACGGTAGGGGTCATTCACATCTCGCATGACCGCAAGATCGTGACGAAGCTGCGTGGCGCTGAGCCAGAACGGTTGGCCGCTGGGGTAGAGATAGAACCAGAACTGATAGCGGCTGCGGATTTCCGGATAGCTCCGCAAATCGTTGAACATGTCCATCCAGGTCAACGGACTGCTCCACAAGCCGTGCACCATCACGACCGGAATGCGGTCGGGGTCGTAGGGCTCGAGCATGAACAGGCCGCGTTGGGCCAGCGTCTTGTTCGGATTGATCAAGCCCTCGGTGACCCGGTTGCGGCTGCGAAACTCGGGACTATCGAGAAAAAAGGCTAGCGGCGTGGTCAGGTCCGTTTCCAGCGGTACCCACTGCGAAGCGAGTTGAACCTGATTGGCCTGCAGCGGATCGTAGAACTCCAAGATGCAGTCCTGTGACCCGCCCTGTTGCCGCTCACGGCGCGGGCTGCAGCGCATCAGCGCGGTCACGCTGTAGGATAAACCTTCAGGATAATACGCCTCTTCGGGATTCGTTTCGTCCGATGGCTTGCGGACTGCGATCAGCGGGACGCCCAACCCGTAGGTCATGTGGCGATTGTGCAGCGTCTGAATGCTGTAGTCGCTCACGAACTCGTAGCGGTCGAACTCCTCCGGATCCCAGCCGCCGCGTGTTGCGGTGCGGACAGTGAAGCTGCGCTCGGGAGTTTTGACCGTGTAGCTGTGTCCGGGCCGCAGCGTATTGTTGGCGCACAGCAGCCGCAGCGAATCTTCAAGCGACTCGTTATAGATCTCGCAGACGCGCCGAAACTGCGGATCATAAGGATTCCGCTTCTCGTGCAAATCGTCAGAAAACAAATAGTCGTAACTATTGGTCAGCGCGATGCTGTAGAAATTGAGCGCTGAGGCATGATCGCTCGCTCGTTCGGCACGTTTGCCTTCGACGTACGCCAGTTCGCTGAGCGCATAAATCAGCTCGGGATCATTGGACGTGTCGATCACACTACGGATTTGATCCACCGACCGGTGCCGGTCGCGTTGATACAGTTCCAGCAGCCCGAACCGGTTCAACGAATTAGCTGAACGCTCGCTGATCTTCGGTCCGTCACGGCCGACCAGCGCCAGCGGAACGTTCAGCGCGTTGTCGCGCACATCGCGCAGCGCCAGATAACGTGTTGTCGTACACCCGCCGCTAGGTCCCAGCGCCAACAGCAGGATCAAGACGCCATAGCAACGCTGCAAACGCCGCGCAGGGCGCGGGTTGATCGGAGGTGAGACGGGGCAGCGGTCCGTTCCGGGCACGTTATTCTGAACTCCTTTTGCTCTCGGCGCGAGAGTAAGATTTTCCCGCTGCCGGAGTCAATGCGTTCTTGACCGACTGAGCCCCCGCGCCTATCTTTGCTGCGAAGCCCAATGGAAGCTTGTTGGCAAGGATGTTGTTGGCGAGAAACCGCATTGAGATGCAGGAATGTTTCACGCCACCGTGTTTCACGCTCGATCGCCTCTTGACCGATGCCGGCACCGTCTTTGTAACAGCGCTTTCTTCCTCTTACTGCGGCATGAGAGAAACGCGCAGAGCCGTCGACGTGTGCTGCTGGATGACCGCAGCGGCCGCGTCCAGTCTGTGATCCTCTTATTGTCCGAGGTAAAACGCCGGGATGCGTGGGGCGAATCGATGACGATTGATTGTCCAGGCTAATGGCGGTGCTTTTTGCACCTTATCCGCTGATGATCAGCTCGCCTGGCGCGGCACAGTCACCACTGACCGGCGCGACCCGAAATCGACCTTAGCGGTTGTGCCGGCGGCGCGGATTGAATGCCGAATCGTCACGAATCGTCTTTTGACCGGGCATTGAACGTGACCTATCTTTGAGCGGCTGCAACTTTGCGCGTGCGGTCGCCCCCCGGGCTCGGATTGAACCGTTTTCGGGAACATTACCGCGTTTCAACCGGATTCAACGCCAATGCTGCGATTGCTTTGCGTTACCGGAGGGATCCTCATATTAGCCGGAGGGATTTCGGCACTACACGCACCTAACGTTTTCGGCGGATCTCCGCCAATCCATACCGAATCTTCCTCGCTGGAAGCCGAATCACAAGCGGCTCTGGAAGCAGGCTTGCTGCTCGAACAGCAGCGTCTCTGGAGCGATGGGATCAATCATTATGAAACGGCGGTCCGCAAATATCCAAGTAATGTCACGCTGCAACAGCGGCTGCTGATCTGCCGCCTGCATTATGATGTGCAGCGGCGATATCAAGACAGCACGTTCTTGCAATCGATTAACGAGTTATCCACGCAACAGGCACTTGATCTGTATGCCGAAGTGTTGGCCAACATGGAAACTCACTACGTCGATGGCGTTGAGTGGAAACGGTTGGTGCGCCACGGCAGCGCTTCTTTAGAAGTGGCCTTAACCGAGCCGCTGTTCATCCAGCGGGCATTGCCAAATGTCAGTCCCGAAGCCGTCGAGCAGTTTCGGCAAACGGTTCATCTGCAGGTCGTCCATCGGGATGTCAAATCGCGGCACGATCTCCGCGCCATCGCAGCACAGGTTGCTACCTCGGCCAAACAGGAATTGGGTCTGGCCGGCTCCGCCACTGTGCTGGAGTTTGTCTGTGGCGCGATCAGCTCGCTCGACCCGTTCTCGCGGTTCTTGACCGCCGGGCAACTCGACGAGACGTTTTCGAGCATCGAAGGTAACTTTGTCGGACTCGGGGTTGAACTCAAGGCGGTCGACGATCGCCTGATGATTCTCAGCGTCATCCCAGGTGGACCGGCTGCAGAAATTGGACTCGTGCCGGGTGAATCGATTGTTCGTGTTGAAGATTCGCTGACTGCAGTAGTCAAACCCGACTTTGCGGCCGATCTACTGCGTGGGCCTGAGGGCAGCTTTGTTTCGCTAACGGTTACCGATAACCATGGAAGCACACGCGATCTGCGGGTGCAGCGCCGCCGTGTGGACGTGCCTTGTGTCGAAAACGTTCATATGGTCGACACGGAAGCGGGAGTCGGCTATTTGCGACTGACCAACTTTCAGAAAACTACCACTCGCGAAGTTGAAAAAGCGCTGTGGGATCTGCAAAGCCGCGGTATGAGATCGCTGATCATTGACGTGCGCGGCAATCCCGGCGGTTTGCTCTCGGCCGCCGTCGAAGTGGCTGATCGTTTCCTTCCCAGCGGTCGAATCGTCACCACCCGGGGACGCAACGCTCGTGAAAACTTTGACTATTCAGCCCACCGAACCAACACTTGGACGATTCCTTTGGCCGTACTGATTGACTCTGACAGCGCCAGTGCGAGTGAAATCTTCGCCGGTGCGATCCGCGATCATGCCCGCGGAAAGCTGCTCGGAGAAACCAGTTATGGTAAGGGTAGTGTGCAGGGAATCTTTCGGATGCAATCCGCTAAATGTGGATTGTGTCTGACGACCGCTAAGTTTTATTCGCCCAGCGGCCAAGTGATCAGCGAACGCGGTGTTAGCCCTGATATCACCGTCGAGCCGACCTACATCTCCGCTCGTCCAAACGCCAAGGGTGAAATCACTCGTGATATTGATGACGTGGTGCTGCAGCGGGCGGTGCAGACCTTCCGCACCGAATCGCGGCTGAGCAGCTTACCGCGATAATCGCTACAGATGTTATAAGTGTTATAACCGATCTCGATCGGTGCATCGGAGTGGGAAATCCCATGCGCTAAGGTGTGCCGACGGATCAAACGAAAGTATCTTGGCAAGATAGCGCCAGGAACGAAGTGTCAGACCTCTTTGCTGACAGAGCCTAGAACCACCACCGATTTTCATGATTCAAAAACGCCGAGCTTTGGTTGCAGCCCTGATCGCTGGTGGCAGCGCGATTCCCGCCGGTGCCGGCTGCTTTGACTGGCTGTTCCACAAGCACCAGCCACCGGCCGCACCAGTTTTGCCGTACGCGGTTGGACTGGCGCCGGCCACGACCGTAACTCCCCTGGGGCCTCCAGTCGCGGTCGGTGCGCCCGACAGTAAGTCTGCCGGTCGGATCAGCGGCTGACCTGGCGCCCGTGGTGCAGCCGGCGCTGAGTCATGCTGGTTACACGGCGAACTATGGCGGACTGCAACCGGCTACGGCCGCACAAATGCCGGCTTATGCGATGCTGCCGGCTCCGATTAATAACCCCTCGGTATTGACCGGAATGCCGGTTAACATCGGCTCGGTACCGACCGGAAATACCGTCGCTGCTTATTACGGGGCCGTGCCAGCACCTCAAGCGTCTTATAACGCGGCAGCCGCCTATCAGATGCAGCTGCCTGCAACACCAGTTGCGCAAGCTGCCTACTATGCACCGCAAGCACCGGCTTCAAGCGGGTGTGGACTGCTGGGGCACATCTTTGGCAACCGCTATCAGACGAATTACAACAACGTCCCGACGACCGTCTATCGGCCGGTGCAGCAACTGAATCCGACGACCGGGCAAACGGTGATCGTCCAGCAGCCTTGCACGACCACGACGCAGCAAGTCCAGCGCACGCCCTATACCAGCTTGCAGCCGGCACAGCCAGCGACCGTGGCGCCGGCACTGCGCCCTACTACGGCGAGCCGACCTGTGGTAACGAGCCGCCACGTTACCTGCCGCCAACTCAGGCCGCTCCGCTGCCGGCCCAGCCGCAATACGCGCCGCAGTCGCAGTACGCTCCCCAGTCGCAGTACGCGCCGCAGCCAAGCTATGCGCCGCAAGGCAATGTGCAGGCGGGTGGGTCTGCGCCGATCGGTTCGGGCCTCTCTCAAGCTACAGCGATCGCGCCCAGCGATGGCAGCGTGCCGCAGCAATACGGGGCACCGCTGCCACCCACAACGGTTCCATTGCAAGGGAGTCCGGGCGGCTCGCCTCAACCTGGCGATGCCCTTCCCGTGGAACAGCCGCGGCTGGAATCGGCTCGCCCCAGCCTGACGCCGCCGGCGGCCTCGACACCAGCGTGGCCGGGCAACAATAGCGCGGCCCATCGCAGTTCCGAGCCCGCTCGTGCAATAGGCGACAGCCGCGGCCGCGATCAGATTGCTGTGCAGCAACCGGCGCGACCGGCAGCTGCAGCGGCGGTTCCCTACTCCGATCTGCCACCGATCCCGGCAGCCGATGAATACCGGCCTCCGGCATGGTCGCCGTACTCGGGCAGCGAAAGCCAGCCCGCCGACAGCAGCCCCTGGCAGCCTCGGGAATACTCGCAGCCGAGTCAGCCCCAACCGCGTCCGCTGTCGCCGCCATCACTTGAAGATCGCACCGTCGGGCGACCCGCTCCAGCCAACGCCTACCAAGGCGGCTATGACCGCAGTGAACCGGCGGCACGCTATGCGTCTTCGCTTCGCGAACCGCAGCGTCAACCGGTCAGGCCGATCGCCGAAGCTCCGCGGGACGACAGCGGCTGGTTTGCGATTCAGCCATAACTCAATGCTATGGCTGTTCAGCTGCAATCTTTTCCTTGAGCAGCCGCACCGCCAACTGATAATCGCTAACCTCCGGAGCCAGTTCGACAGCGCGCTGAAGTTGCTCCAGCGCCTCCTGGAGTTGCCCGTCGAGGTATAGGGCAAGTCCGTAGCGGTACTGGACGACGGCGTTCTCGGGCGCCAGCTTCGCATCGCGGGCCAACAGCGGGAGTTCATCGCGGCGCAGCTGAGCAGCGCGAGCACGAGCTTCCGGATCGCCGCGCTGTGCCACCTCGTCGAGCAATGCCGCCAGATTTGTCCGCGGGCCGGCCATGTTTGGCTCAACCCGGATCGCGGTTTGATAGGCGGTGATCGCATCAGGGAGCTTGCCGCGCTGCTCGCACAGGCTGGCCCAGGCCATGTGGGCTCCGGCACGGTCTGCCGTGACGGCGAGTGCGGACTGCACTTCGCGGAGCGCCAGGTCGACCTGTGTTCGCTCGCTGGCCGACAGCGTTTGATAGACGCTGGCGGTGGACAACAATTGAGCCGCTTCGCTGCGCACCAGCCGGGCATCGTCGCGCAGCAGCGGCAGCAGCGTTCGCTTCACGGTTGCCGGACTCGCTACCGCCAGCGCTCGGATCGCCGCGGCTCGGATCAGCGGATGCTCCGAGGTATCAGCAAGCAATTCCGCCGCGACTTTGGCGGCACTTTCGTCGCCAACTGCGGCCAAATTATCCAGGGCCGTCGCTCGGGCAATTACCGGAGTGACGTCATCGCGCTGCAGCGCCAGAGCCAACATCTTCTGTACCCCAGTGGGATCGCCGGATCGAAATGCCGCGATCGCCTCACCAAAATGTGGCGGCGTGTTGCGGCTGGCTCCATACCACTGCTCCACCGCTTGGTTGCACCACTGATCGGTCTGCTTGATCAACTCCGCCACGTTGACGTCGCCCTGTTCAGCAGCCGCAAGCCAATCGGCGTACTCCCGCAGCGACTCGCGCTGGTCCTGAGGCACGTTGTCGAGCTGATCACGGACGTGGCACGACGAACACGCGTTGGGTGTCCCGATACTGACCGACAAATCGGGACGCGGTACCCGCAAGCTGTGGTCGCGGCGAAAATCGACCTCCATGTAGGTGCGCCCCGGCATGTGACAGTTAACGCACAACGCCCCTTCGCTGCCCACGGCGTGATGGTGGTGGCTGGGCACGTCGTATTTCCCCGCCGGATGCTGATGGCAGGACGTGCAGGTGGCGTTGCCCTGATGCTTGAGCTTTAGCGAATGGGGATCATGGCAATCGGTGCAGCGGATGCCCTTGTGGTACATCTTGCTCTGGAGGAACGAACCGTACTCATAGACTTCATCCTTGATCTGCCCATCGGCGTAATAGGTCTGTTCCTGGAGCAGTTCTAAGTTGAAGAAGTCGTGATAGTTCTCGCCGGCTACAAACCGGTGATCCATCACACCGCGGCGGCTATGGCAGGGAGCACAAGCCTGTAACTGTGGCTCGGGATCGTCTCCCTTGAGCGACGCCAGTCCATAGCCGAAATGGCGGTCCCAGAAGAACGTCTTGTTTTGTGCGATCTCGACGTGGAGGCTGCCGGGGCCATGACAAGCTTCACAGCTGACATCGATCTCCGAAAAGGTGGTGTGGTAGCGGGCGGTCTGAGGATCGAAGTTCGTCTGCAGATTGGTCGAATGACAATCGGCGCACATCGTCTGCCAGCGCTGAGCGGTACCCGTCCAGTGCAGCGGATCATCCGGAGCGAGCTTGTCTTGGACGTCGGGCGGGCGGAGATAAAACCACCGGCTGTTCGTCGTGTCCCAGCTGATCCGCAGCACTTGGACGCGCGGGATTTCGTGGTCCGCCATCGAAGGATCGCGATCAAACTCAACCATGTACTGCTGCAGCGGCTCGACACCGAACACATACTTGACCTCGAAATCTTCCATTTCGCCGGTCTCGCCTTCGGTGTGAATCATGAACCGCCGCCCGTCACGGTACATGCGGCTGACGATCCCATCGTGCTCGATCGTCGCGTCGTTGAAATCACCCAGGACGCTCGCGTCGGTGGCCCGTTCCATCGCTTTGTCGTGATGCGAGCCGGCAAAGGCATCGGCTTGGTCGCGGTGGCAGTCAATGCAAGCTGCACGACCGACAAACGCGGGCGAAGCGTCTGCCGGAAGGGTTTGCCAGTAGTCGGCGAACACCCATCCGCCGATGAGCAGCAACCCAGCGGCAGCAGCGCCCCAAGAAGCCCGAGATGTCCAAGCCCAAGATGTCGAAAGCCGCCTACCAGGAGGCGGCTCATTGGAGCGAGGGCGTTTATTCAAAACGACTGGGGTCTTGCGAGTACTCATCGACGAGCAACACCGTCGCCTGTTCGCGCATCGCCGCGATCAAGCGGTCGCTCGATTCGTCGCGCCGCGGCAGGGCCGCCAACTCACGCGCTGCCCGCAGCAGCGATTCGGCAACATGAAACCGCGCATCGGGATGGGGAGCCATCGGCGGCTCACTGGGCAGCAGGTACTCTTGCCGATCCGCCAGTGGGACCGCTCGGTCAGTCGGCTCCGTGGAACGATCGAGCAGCTCCCGCGTGTCCTCGTCCAGCTTGTCATCAAGCATCGACCCTTCCAACACACTGCCTTGGCGGCGGATGACGTCCAAAACGTCGTCCAATAACGCATCACCGGTCGATGAAATCGGGGCGCCCGGGTCATTCGCCTGACGCCGCAGCGCCTGTTCAATCCAGCGCCGCGCCGGCTCACTGAGCGGCACCACAACTTGATTGGCGCCATTTTCGCCAGCAGCTTGCTCAGCATTGGGTTGTGGCGAGTCAGGAATCGGTGCCGGAGGTTGGCTTGCGACCGAGCCGGCCAGCCAGAGGACTGACGCGAAGCAGACGACGTTCAGCAGCTGGTGCATGACACAGGGTTCCCCAACGTGTGGCACCATCGCGGTGAGGCAATTTCGCCACGACCCGAACGACGCATCCCGCCGCGATCGATCAGTCCGAACCACGACGAGACACCAAAGAAAATGCGGATGAGAGGATTTGAACCTCCACGCCCTAAAACGGGCACTAGATCCTGAGTCTAGCGCGTCTGCCAATTTCGCCACATCCGCGACGCATTGATTCTCCGGCAAATGTTGCCCATTCGCTGTCGCGACTGGCAACTAAAAGAAAGTTATCGCCCGACCGCCGGCAATGCAAGGGCGGTCAGCTCAGCGGATCAGCAACAAAATTTGCGAGTTGATGTCCTCGCCGCTGCTCGCTTCGCCGCCAGCAGGCGTCAACAGCCCGGCAGTTCCCATTTCCCGCGGCATCGGGATGAATGCCGGACCTTCATCGATCGCCAGCGGCGCCCCATCGGCTGACACCAGGTCGCGGGCGAGCCCCTGAGCGTCGGCATGACGGAGCGTCGTCGGGTCGACCTCTCGCCAATCAGCGACCGAAGCCAACAACCCTGGGCTATCAGCGATACTAAATCCAAATGACGCAAACGAGCGTTTTTCAGCCATCAACCGCAGCAGGAACCGGTCGAGCTGCTTGGCCGGTGCTTCGATGTAGTAGAGTTTCGCACTGCCCGCCCCGTCGGTCGGCTCAATCACTTGGCTCTGCCGCAGCTGGGCGACCACTTGTTCGTCGACCAACCCGGCCGGACCGAGCTGGATGTCGGCTTCGCGCAGCGCTTGCAGCATGGCCAACGATTCGCGGCCCTCCTGCGTCAGTTCCACCGACACGACCAGGACAGCCACCAGCGGTAGACGCTGCGGCGCGTCATCATCGCCAGCGTCCGCCTGCGGTGCCGTCACAGCGGGCGTTGATTCCGCCAGCATCGTCGGCGGCGCAGCGGCAGATTGTTCGGAACCGGAGGCGCTCACCGCCCAACGCGGGTGGCGACGGATTCTGTGGTATGAGCTGGTTTTGCGGTTCAGCAGCAAGTGACGAGGGCAATGCCGCAATTGGCTCGGCACTTCGATCTTGAACATCCGTCGTCGCTGGGTCAGCCGGATCATCAGCGGACGCCGCACGCCCGTCTGCAGCACTCCCACCTGCGGCGAGGCGGTCGACCGCCGGATCGGCCGACGGTGACGCGGCGGCATCCACCTGCGCGAGTTCCTGCAGTCTGTCGACAGGAGCGTCATTCTGGGATTGTCCCAGATAGACCGCTAGCAGCAAGGATGCTGCCAAGGCCACCACGGCTGCCGCCCATCGCCACGCAGCAGTGGCGCTGGGCCGGTCCGCGGCTGCGGGCTGAGCTGCTAGTCGGACCAACGGATGATCCGCCCCCAGACTTTCTCGCTGCGCCTGCTGGATCGCGGCTTCGACAACGCGCTGGGCAAACTGCTGATCGAGCTTCGCCTGCCGCAGTGGCGACAGCGCTGCCCGCAATTGGTCCCGCACTTCCGCCAGCTCCTCACGCTGCCGTAGCGCGGACGGATCCTCCTGGAACCATTGATCGAGCATCGCTTGCTCGTCTGGACTCAGTGCGCCGTCCAGCGACGCGCTGAGCAATAGTTCTTTCTCGGGTTCTGAGAACGACATGGTGATGACACAGCTGAGCGTGCCGGACAGTCCCGAACAGCCTGCGGCCAAGCGCGGGGGGACCTCCGGAGGATTTTGGATCGAGCCCGAAAAAATAAAGTTGGTCTGTAGCTACGACTAATCGGTTGCTGAAAAAGTTCCGTGCGATTGGCGGTAGTTTTAGAAGATTGCGCCGGTAAGCGTGGATTTGTACTCGCAAAAAAATGTCAAAACGAGAGATTTTTTGGATGCTCTCCAGCTGTGGGTGCTGCTGCAGCTGGTGAGAATCACTCCAGGGAAACGTCGCCACTGGCGGCGGCCTGAACCGATTGCCCTGGCAGCTCACCCGAGTGGCGTGCGGCTTCCAGGAAGGATTCGAGAATGACCTGAGCGGCAATCGCATCGACCAACCGATGGCGCGTCCGTTTGCCGCTCCCGGTGCTGCTCCGCATGCGGCTCTGCGCCGCGGAGGTCGTGAACCGTTCATCGAACAATCGCACCGGTACCGACGTGACACTCAGCAGCCAGCGAGCGAACTGGCGGGCTTGGCGACTCTTATCGCTTTCTCCGCCATCGCAATGAATCGGCAAGCCGACCACAAAACCGTCGATGCGTTCACGTTCCACCAACGACTGAAAATAGACGCCGTCGCGCGACTGGCCGCCGACCTGGCGAATCTCCAGCGGGCTGACCAGGATTCGTAGCGGATCACACACGGAAACGCCAATTCGCACAGTCCCATAGTCGATTCCCGCCAACCGTCCAGTCGGAGGGAAGGCTTCGTAATCGGCGGGGGGCGGTTGATCTAGCATGGTTCTCTAACCGTTATGGGAAGCATAAGTTCACCCATTCTACTGCTGCCGCTATGCCACATGCTTGCTCGACCTCGCTTCGATCAGCGCTTGAGCGGCATCTTCAGTTTCCCCATGTAGGCCGGCTGCGCGTGCGCCACCGAGCGTCTGGCCTGCCAGATCGCCAAAGTCCTGAGGCATCGAGCGGACGTGGAGGCCCTGCTGCGGGATCGCGATCTCGATGTTGTGGGCCCGGAAAGCATCGTCGATTGCCATGTGCAGCTCATGTCGCAGCGTCCGCGAATTGGCCAAGCCAGACGCAAACACGCGCAGCTCAAACTCGAGACTGCTGTTACCAAATCGACAAAACAAGACGACGGGTTCAGGATCGTCTAACGCCAGTGGGTTGGCTACCGCTAGGTCATAGAGCAACCTCGTCGCTAGCCGTGTATCGGATCCGAATGCGACACCGACGTTGATCACCACGCGCAGATTCGGATTGGACAAGGTCCAGTTGACCAAGTTGCCGGTGACGAAGTCACGATTGGGGACAATCAATTCTTTGTTGTCCCAGTCCTGCACCGTCGTTGCGCGAATTCGAATCCGTGTGACGGTTCCTGATACCGTACCGATGGTCACGGTGTCGCCGACCCGAATCGGACGTTCAAACAGCAGAATGATGCCCGAGACGAAGTTGGCAAAGATTTCCTGCAATCCGAAACCGAGACCGACCGTCATCGCGGCGACGAGCCAGTGCACACTCTGCCAACCGATTCCGATTTGGCGAAAGCAGATCGCCGTTCCGATTACCACCAGGGCGTACTGCGTCAACGCGCTGGCCGCATAGCGAGCGCCGGCGTCCAGTGGCAAACGCTGTAACACGGCGATGTCCAACAAGCCCGGCAAATTGCGGCAGCCAAGGATGGTCAGTGTCAGCCAGATGCCGCCAAACAACAGGTCGACCAGCGTGACCTGGGGACGAAGCCCGTCAGCGTTGAGCGGCTTTAATCCGTTTTCCCAAAACTCGTACTGGTTCAGGATCCCCAGTGCCGGCAGGATCTCGCGCCAGATGACGATCATCAATGCAGCGCCGATGACTGCGGCTGTAATTCGGATGATGTTCTGCGCCTGTCCATTGATGTCCGCCAGTCGCAAGTCAAGTGACGTATCACCGGCGATCGACACATCACCGGTGTCTCCTGCCCCTAGCTGGCGAGCTTGCAACACGGCGCGCTTTTCGCGAGCGCGTTTGATGGCGAACCGGCGATAAACAACCAATAGCCACCTCAGCGCCAGTGCCCGCACGCCGATCAATAGGGCGATCACGCCCCAGGTCGCCGTCATGCGAGTTGATAAATGAACCGAAGTGTAATGAAAGCCGATCGCCGAAACGAATGCCAACACAATCGGGACAACTACCAAAATGGCGGTTGAACCCTTGTACGTGTTGCGTGTCCATGACCGATCTGTGCCGGTCAGCACGACCTGCCCCAGCGCACCGTTGGGTCGCAGCAGTTCAAATGCGATCGTTGCGATGGCCAAGGAGGCGATAATTAAGGCCAGCCGGCCGACAGTGCTGATCACCAGTTCGTCGGCGCTAAACTCGGCGAGTAAACAGACGAAACCGGCGGGCAGGCAGCTCATCTTGACCAGCGCCATTGATCGGCGGGTCGCGTCCATACAATCTGATTTCCAGCCGAAGTGCGCTTCGCCGAGCCCTTCGCTCTGGCACGTGTTGCGGATGAACTCGACGACAAACAGCGCTCCGGCGATGGCCAAGGTCGCTTTGCCAAACGCATGCGAAAACTCACCGACAGGGGCGACGCTGGTCAGCCGCCAACCGAACAAGGCTAGCAGCGCCGAGATGGGGACAGCCAACAAAGCGGTGCAAATGGCCGCGTGTAGCGTCGGCGCAAAGCCTGTGGCGCTGGACCGGCGAGCGTCCTGTGCATAAGACTCCAACCGCAGTCGCAGCCGACGCCGCATGAACAACAGCCAGAACGGGGGTAAAAGCAGCAGTTCGAAAATCGGGTGCGTCTTGATGTCGCTCTTGAGGTGTTTCCAGACTCCTGCCCAATGCGCGGCGTCGATCAGGCTGGCAACCGCGGTGCTCAGCGGCGAAATCAGCGATGGCATCAGCGGAGTGGTGCTGCGGACCCAGAGAATGTTCTCGGAGATGAACGTCGCTTGCTCATCGACGACTTTGACCAGATTTTCTTCGGCAAACTCCAGGAAGTTGAGCCGGTTGAGTTGGTTCCTGCGCGTTGCTGATCAGCTCCGCATAGAGCGCCAGCCGAGCGCTGAAAACCTGCTCCAATTCCAGCCGGACATCGACCTGTTCGATCAGGCCGAGTTGCCCGCTGATCGACTGCAGGTGCTTGTCCACAACCGCCTCGGTGTCAAGGATTTTGCGGCGTTCGTTGTCCCATTCGAGGATTTTCAGGTTCAGCAGCGATTGTTCCTGCTGCCGATTGCGTGCTCGGGAGCGGTAATATTCCGTGTCGGGCAACTCAGCTTGCTGACTGCGGAGCATCAAACCGATCGCCTGCGAGAAGTTGGCTGCCTCGGCGCGACTGCGGGTGTCGAGGTACTGGCTGGTCAGTTCATCACGAGTCTCTTCGGCTGTCTTTAAGTCGTTACGTGTGACTTCCAGCGCCGCCACCAACCGCGAGTTGGCTTCAGCCAGTTCGCTGTTGACGCTCGCCGCTTGACGGACCGCCGGGTGTGCGTTGGCGACTGCCCGACGAGCCTCAGCGGCTTGTTGCTGGGCCTCCAGCTTTTCTCCTTCGGCCAGTGCCCGCTGCAGTTGGCTGAGTTGCCGCTGCGTGGCTTTGAGCGAACGGTCGACTAAGTCGCGCCGCAGGCTCACCACCCGCGACGTTTCCTCGTAAGTCTTGGCTTCCTGTTGCAGCAGTTCGATCTCGCGTTCGTGCAGCTGACGTGCGGCCTTCAGACGCACTTGTCGGGCTGCGGTCAGTTCGGCGTGTTCGGTCGCAGGCGGAGGCGCAGCGAGTTGTTTGAGGACCTCATCGAGCTTTGCTCGGGCCTGCGACGAGAGTTCCGGGGCCTTCTTGAGCCGCGCCGCTCGCCGCTCGATGTCCAGCGACAGCCTTTGTACCAGTGCTCGCTGTTCGTTGACGGCGGTGTCGCAGGCCCGATAGGTAGTGCGCAGCTCATCAATGCTGAGCGCAGCGAGGTTGTGGGGCAGCACGAAGGCTGATTCGCTGGCGTGACTGCCAGGGTTCTGCAGCTGCTCCAACTCGTCCGCCACAGAGCTGAGCTCAGCTCGCAATTGTTTCGTCTGGGCGGCAAGCTGGGCGGCTTTTTTGAGCTGCTCAATCGTCTGGGTGTACTGCTCGGTCAGCTGTTGGCGGACTTCATCGGTCAGTCCGGGAATTTCCGGAACGCGCGCCCGCACCGTTTCCATAGCGGCAGCCCAGCTCGTTTCATCGGGCAGGCTGCTGTCTGCGGCCGACTTGGCGGCGCTGCCTGCCGGTGGAGCCACGGCTGCCGGTGGAGCCACGGCTGCCGGTGGAGCCACGGCTGCCGGTGGAGCTGAGGACGGCGAAGCCTGCGCAGCAGTGGAATCTGGCGGCGCAGCAACCGGCAGTGGTGTTGCTGCTGAGGGACTGGCCAGCGTTGCTGGGGAGCTGACGCGTGGCAAAGCAGCGGCCGGGGCGGTCGCACGCAAGTTATTCGCCGGTCGCTCCGCCTGGCCATCGCTTCCGTCAGCTTCCTGAGACGCGAGCGGAGGGAAATCGCCGAAGGGAAAACTTTCCTGTGCCGCTGCGGTGGACCCCCAAGCTGCGGCCACGACCAAAACAAGCGTTAAGCCCACTGCGCAAAGCCGCATGCTGCTACCGATTCCTTTCAGTGCTTGAGCAAACAAAGCGTTACTCGTTCAACTGACTTCTTGTCAGTCATCTCTGCAAACCGATCACCGCCGCGAGTGCCTACAGAAGCGGCGCAGAACACGAATTCCGGCAAGATTCAATCAGCCGGCACGCGTTAGCGTCCGGTTCTCACCAACCATGACCAGGCGCACAGCGGCTGATTCGGCTGAATGACTTGTGCATTCGAATCTACCTAGCCACAGGCTACCCTAGGCAGGTCTGTCGGCTGCCCCAGACGTATTTCACAAGAGCGTAACAATCCCGCTCCGCCGACACAAACGCAAAATCTAGTCCTGCGAGCGGACAAACCAAAACCACATGATTCCGCTGGTAGGGATTACGATGAGCAACGTTCCCAGAGCGATAGCGACCGATAGCATGTGCGGATGGACCTATGGCGAGTTGACTCAGTCCGACGAACAGAAAGCGAGTGATGATAAAAAAATGACCGGAATCGCACCAGCCGATTCCGGTCATTGTTGAACATCAAAATCTATGGCTTGCGCCATCTAACCGTTACAGCGCGTCGCCTTCTAACACATATTCTTTGAACGGAACGTTGCTGCTCTTGCCGCGCGGCGTCATCAAGGCCTGATAAACGCGATAGTCAATCGTCTGCACCACAAACCGGCTGCCACCATCGGCGAAGCCCATATTGACGCCGCCATTGTGCGCCGAGGACGGGCGTGCAAGATCAGCAGCGTTCTCTGTGGTCATTTGGATAGAGTATAGATCCTGAGTTCCCAGCGGCCCATTGATCTTGTGCACGGCACTTGGGGGTTGGGGGGCCCAAGCAGTGTTGTCGTCTCTGTAATGCCAAACAAAACCCTGCGTAAACCGACTTGAACCGGCAAGACTACCGGGTGAACTTAAAAGTCCGATGGTTACCGATTCCGCGCCAGGAGACAAATGGTGCCATGGCTGTGCTTGCAGATTTTCGGCGAATAACACCGTATTGCCGAGACCATCTTTTACGTCGTCGGCACGAACGGCTGGACCAGTCGAAGTACCATCGAGCTTGTTATTGAAAATCCCATTGGACCGGCTCATCGTAGCCACAAAGAACGCTGCAACTTCGCTCGCGGGAGGCATGTCGGCCGGACGATCTACGGTAATGTGACTCATGCCATTGTTGGAGACATAACTATTGCGTCCGCGCTCACTCTCGAGTGTCGGGCTGCTGGGGCACTGCAGGATCGCCAGGTTGGGCGCGCCGCTGCTGGTATAACCATTTGCACCAATGACGGCATACTTGTCCTGTGTCCAGATTTCGTAAGTCGGCTGTGCATCCAGATAGGGGAGCAAGGCCACAGCCCAAGTACCGATCTTTGGATGCGCAGCTACATTAGCGTTGCTGTCGGGATTTGTGATATCCGGACCGCCGGCAAAGGAGCCGTAATTGGTGATCCAGCCGGGGTACTGCTTCTTGGCCATCTCTTCTTGGATGGTCGCTTTGGCCAAGTTGTTGATTTGGGTGCTGCACTGGTTTCGGCGTGCGGCTTCTCGCGCGGCTTGAACCGCCGGGATCAGCAGGCCCATCAAAATGCCGATGATGGTGATCACCACCAGCAGTTCGACCAGCGTGAAACCGCTGACTTGTGAGGGTTTCCGACGACTCGCGTTCACCATGTCACACCGCTCCGAGAAGAAAAGGGAGATTGGGGACGCTACCATCGTTCGGATTTTTCCTGCTGCGTACCCTGGACAACCATTGTCTGCGATCGGGCGGCGGAAGTCCAGCCGAACCCGTTCGACTTCAGCATTTTCACTGCTGGTGCGAGCAAATGCTAGCGGTAGAGGCGGGAATTTCAGCTAAATACCTGCGCCGCTTGCCCCGGGACTGTGACATTTTTACTCGCCCCGAGCCGGCGATTTCCGCCATGGCACGGCACCGGGGTGCAGCGGACCAGCGGGCTTGGGACCAGCAGCAAAATCAGAGAGACTGGAGGCGCGTGTCTCCGGCAAGCTTGTCTGTCCGCCCGCTCAGCATGTTGGACCGAGTTCACTCTCCCAGGTTTAGACCATGGATTTCATCACTCTGCCGCCGTTGACGGTCCTCGACATCGTCGGCCGCGACGCTGCCCGCGTGCTCAATAACCTCTGCACCGCCGCCGTCTTGCCGCTCTTAGAGGGCGAGGGCTGCGAAGCGTTTATCACAGAAGTGCGTGGCCGGACACTTGGGCACGTGTGCGTCTATCGGGTGGGGCAGAGCCTGCGGTTGATCGGCGCCGGCGGCCAAGCCGCGACAATCGCTGCGCATCTGGACCGCTACACGATCCGCGAAGATGCGGCAGCGGAGGACCGCAGCGCGACTTGGTCCGGATTATTGCTCGACGAAAACGGCCTGCGGCGGCTCGACCCATCGCTGCATCTTGATGCCCCGCCGTCACCGCAGGCACTCGCCTGGAGACGGATGGCATCCAGCGTGGACGACCGCAGCGTGGACGACCGCTCCGCCGGTCGTTCTCCAGATCAGGCAGGGCTCCGATCGGCGGAGCGATCGGCCACCGAAGGCGGCTTGATCGCCTACAGCGTTCCTTGGACCGGCAAAGATCGCTGGCTCGTGGCCGGACCAGAGGGTGAAATCAAGGAACTGGCCGATTGGCTCCGCACGCAAGGTGCCCAGGCGCTGGATGAGTCAACCTTTCACCGCCAGCGCGTGCTGCACCGTTTCCCGTGGTTCGGAATCGATCTCGACGACCGCAATCTGCCGCAGGAAGCCGACCGAGATGCACTGGCCATCTCGTTCACCAAAGGTTGCTATCTCGGGCAAGAAACGGTCGCTCGGCTCGACGCGCTCGGCCAGGTGCAGAAAAAACTGGTGGTGTGGCGGATCAGCGGAAGCGAACCACCCGCTGCGGGCACAGAATTGAGCCACGATGGCCGCGTCGTCGGCCGGCTGACCAGCATCGTCGCCGATTCGCCTGGCGGCGGATACCTGGCCCTCGGATTCGCCCGCCGCAGTCATTTTGAAGCCGGTGCGGAGGCTCAAATGCAGCGTGACAACGGCAGGACTTCGCTCGCCACCGTGATCTGACGCAGCCATTGCACCTCCGGAGCGGATGCCGGTCAATGTTCAGCCAGGGCACCGCGGAGTGTCATTCCCTTCGTCATTCAGGAACAGAAAGCTCAAATGCAGTTCCGCATGCCGCAGCTGTAAAGCGACCCGATCGTCCTGACTCATCGGCCCAAATGCGGGGCTCTCATACTTGACCGGCTCTCCGGATTGAAGCCTCTTGAGCGCAGCGCGGAGTCGCTCCAGGGCGACATCGGTCTGCAGCGGCTCAGCGCCGGTCGTCCCGCCGGCGATACCCGGGATCTTAACGCCGCTCTTGAGTCCAGCACGCAGGGTGCGTTTGAGCGTACGGCGGATGAGCCAGCTGATCGGCCACGGGGGAGGCCCCAGCGGGTATCCGGTCCAGCCATATTCAATCCAGGCGGCAAGATGGCTCATGATCTCGCCGGGAGTCCAATTACCGACCGCGCACAGCGTCCCGGCCTTGGCCGCCTGTTCGATCCGCTCTATTTCGGCAAATAGCTCGTCGATCGATTTCAGATGCAGATCACGACGCTCAACTTTGCGAGTGTTGATCATGGCAATCGGTGCACGTAGGAGAAGAGGGAAGGGCGCCGTTCGGCTGACGCGTAAGTTGCCAGATCGCAGGCCAGCTGAGGAGTTCTCCATCGTGGTGCATTCCACCGCGCAGTTCAATCGCTACTGCACGGCACCCACAAAAGATCCCTTGCAGCTTTCACGAGACATTTGAGAAGGTCGTGATGGCGAGAACTACGGCGCGAGCTTCGTTGCCGGCCAAACCCTGCTCCCTCCTTTGAGCTTACCGACCGACCGTTGTCCAGTGCGTCACAGAACCGAACCGCGCCGCCAGAATCACCACCGGAAAGCGACCGGCGGTCTCGCTCATCGATTGCTGCCAGGCACGCGGCAAGTGCGCTGGTTAAGGGGTTCGCGGCATTGGCCAAACCGGTGCAGCGGTTTCACCTTGCCGCTGATGTGTATCGTGCTCCTGTCGCTGACTGGCTGCGGTAGCTTGCTGTACCGCTTCAACTCTCAGCCGCCGCAGTATTATGTTCCCAATCCGCTAGCCCTGCCGCCTGCCGAAGACATGTTCGTCTGGCTGCAGGTCGTCGACGTGGTGGATGATTATTTTCGCATCCGTAGCGAACAGCCGGTTCAGAACCAGGGCAACATGATCCTCGACGGACGACTGGAGACGTCGTACCGGATCGGAGCGTCACTGTCGGAGCCCTGGCGAAAAGACAGCACCGATGGGTTCGAACGCTTGCAGAGCACCCTACAATCGATCCGCCGCCGGGCGCTGGTGTTCGTACGGCCGGTCGGCGCAGGATACGAAGTCGAGGTGGTGGTCCAGAAAGAACTGGAGCACACCGACCGCAGCCTTGATGCGACTGAAGGAACGGCGATCACCAGCCGTGACAATACGGTTTCACGCCGCGATGACGACCGGGCGCACGGGCCGATCACCTTGGGCTGGATCCCGCTGGGCCGAGATGAGTCGCTTGAGCAGGTGATTCTGCAGGACATTCTTGGTCGCGTCACGCAGCCTGACAGCAAGCGGCCGCTGCATCACTAGCGAGAGTTGCCGCTTACGTGGACAATCGCCAGCGTGGACGACCGCTCCGCCGGTCGTTCTGGCTGCTGTGGCGAGGCCGACCGAGTTCCGATCGGTCACGCTTGCTACGGCATCGTTTCCGCCGACGTGCTTTGCATTGGATCGTAAGGCATCGCGCTCTCGCCGCCGTACGTACTGGATGGACCGTAAGGATTGGATGGACCGTAAGGATTGGATGGACCGTAAGGGTTGGATGGACCGTAAGGGTTGGATGGATCATAAGGATTTGCAGATCCTGGGCTCCGCGGCGGCTTGTAGCCCGATACCTGATTGATCACCGCCACGATCTGCGGCAGCAGTTCATCCAGGGCCCGATGGAACTCCTGCCGCGTAGTGGCTTGCTGCAGCGGTGCAATTGCGGTGGCAAACTGCTGGAGCATCGCGTCGGCAGCCGGCGGCAACTGCAGCGACTCATCAGGCAGCGGCTCGACGTTCTCGCGGAGGTCCTTCCAGAGATTGCTTTCCGTCTTTGGATCGGCAATCGTGACCCAGCGGCCTTCGACTTGTTTGAATCTCGCCGACTCGACGGCCCCTGCCATCGGAACGACCACTTTGGCGACCATGACTCCGTCGCTGCCGGCTTCGACTTCAAAATCCGGAAGGAACGTGCTCATCAATGCTGATTGTGCACCGAGAACTCGATAGAGATGCGGGGAAATTGCTTCATCGATCTGCGCGACTGATTCCCCAAATGGCCGGGACCGTAAAGCGGACAGACTCAGCAGTTTATCGCTGGTGAGCGTGCGAATAAAATCGGCGGCGGCGATCAAACCTTGTTGCTGCTCCGCGGGAAGCTGCGCCAGTCGCGGATGACTCAGCAGCCAATGCTGACGGCTGACCGTCAAATCCGCCAGACTGTGAATGGCCGTGCGAACCGATTCGAACGAAGGTATATGGAGCTTGGCCAGAGCCAGGGCGACCGCCTCATCAGCCTGCTGTTGATGACTCGCTGGCAGCGTGTCGTAAAGGATTCGCACGTGGCCAGCGAGCATCTGATCACGGATCGCGATCAGCGTCGTGCGCAGGTCCGCGCCCGGCGGCGGCGCGGCGTAATCCGGTGCCGGTGGGAGTTCCGCTGCGTCGGGCGGAGCTGGGGCTTCGGCTTCCTGCGCGACTTGTACAATTTCTTCCCGCCGCTGCTGGAGTCGCTGCTGAATCTCGGCGAGCCGTTTCTCCGCCTGAATGCGACTGTCAGGCGCAAGTCCTCCATTCGCACCGACACCCGCCGCCCCCCGTCTAACTGCAACAGCACACGGCCGTTCCACAACCCGATCATCTCGCCGGACACCGTGCTGGTGCCGGTCAGGTTGGTCCACTGGTCGGCCGCCCACGAAGGCACGGCAGCGACCCAGATAACCAGGCCGGCGGCGAATAACTGGACCTGAAAACCGCGAGTAATGATTGACCGTAGCAAGATGACGACCTCCCGAACGTGACACGCCGGTTCGGTCCGCCACCGACTGCAGCGGACCGTGCAGCGCCTAGTCTACACCACTACGCCGCCCATGTTGGAAGAATTGGCAACCCTAAGCCATCTTTCGTTGGTAGGCGCCGGGCCGGTATGATCCGGTCCATCCGTAGCCTGCCGGCTTCCATCCGTCGACTTCGTGATCCGGAACCATTCGCAGTGATGTTACTTGATGAGCAGACGGTCGAAATGCTGCGGGCCACGCAGTACAACGCGACGCTGACACAGCGAATTGACATAACCGATGACTTGATCCGGATCCGAGTCGAGCCTGACCGACCGCTGCCGCGATTTGAGCCAGGGCAATACGTGGCGCTGGGTCTCGGCAACTGGGAACCGCGCGTGCAGCCGTCACAGCGCGAGGTGGTGCCGGAAAATCGCTGGACGAAGCTCGTCCGCCGGGCCTACAGCATTTCCTGCCCGCTGCTCAACGAGCACGATCGCGTGGTGACCTGCGACGCGTTGCCGTTCCTCGAGTTCTATGTCGCGCTGGTGCGGGGATCGGATGATTCCGACCAGCCGGCTCCGGCGCTGACGCCGCGACTCTTTGGCCTAACCGTCGGCGACCGCCTAAATGTAGCCAACAAGATCACCGGTACTTACACGTTAGCGGGTATTGCGCCGAACGACACCGTGTTGATGATCAGCACCGGTACGGGCGAAGCGCCGCATAACGCGATGACGGCCCAGCTGCTCAGCGGTCGCCACAGCGGACCGGTGATCAACGTCACCACCGCGCGACGCCGGGTCGACCTCGGCTACGTGAGAGAACATCAGCAACTGATGCGTCAGTATCGGAACTATCGCTATCTGTCGCTGACGACGCGGGAGCCGGAGAACCTCAACCGCGATCATCCTCAGTATGTCGGCAAGCAGTACATCCAAGATCTGTTCGTCAGCGGCAAGCTCGCCGAGCTTGCCGGCAATTCTCTCTCGCCCAGCCGCACCCATGTTTATCTGTGCGGCAATCCGGCGATGATCGGATTCGTGCCGCCCGGCGGCCAACCGCTGACTCAGCCCGGGATGCTGCCACTGCTGCAGGCTGCCGGTTTCACGGCCGAGCATCCCGGCTGCGGCCACGTGCGGTTTGAGAAGTACTGGTAGGCTCGCTCCGAGCTGATTAGTAGCGGTAGTGGTCGGGCTTGTAGGGGCCTTCAACCGGAACGTTCATATACTCCGCTTGCTCCGGGGTCAGTCGGGTCAGCTTGACGCCGAGCTTTTCCAGGTGCAGCCGAGCAACTTCTTCGTCGAGTTGCTTGGGCAGCATGTGGACCTTGACCTCGAATTGCTCACTCTTTTGCCACAGTTCCAACTGTGCGAGCACTTGATTGGTAAACGAGGTGCTCATGACGAAGCTCGGGTGACCGGTGGCGCAGCCGAGGTTCACCAAGCGGCCCTGAGCCAAGACGATCAATGAGCGACCGTTTTTGAAGGTGTAACGGTCGACCGCACCGATTTCCGCCGGCTTGATCGATTCCTTTTCCACGCGCCCCGCTTTGACTTCCGATTCCAACCAAGCGATATCGATTTCGGTATCGAAGTGACCGATGTTGCAGACGATCGCGTCATTGGGCATCTGGCTCAAGTGCTGGCCGAGGATGATGTCGCGGTTGCCGGTGGTGGTGACGAAGATGTTGCCTTGCGTGCAGGCTTCTTCCATCGTCGTGACCTCAAAACCTTCCATCGCCGCTTGCAGAGCGTTGATCGGATCGATTTCGGTGACGATCACGCGACAGCCATAGTGCCGCAGGCTGGCGGCACAGCCCTTGCCGACGTCGCCGTACCCGCAGATAACCGCCACTTTGCCAGCCAACATGATGTCGGTGGCGCGCTTGATGCCGTCGGCCAATGACTCGCGGCAGCCATACAGGTTGTCGAACTTGCTCTTGGTCGCCGAATCATTGATGTTGATCGCCGGCACCTTCAGCCTGCCGGTCTGATGCAGCACCATCAGGCGGTGGACGCCCGCGGTCGTTTCTTCGCTGATCCCGCGGATGTTGGTCAGCAGCTCAGGAAAGCGGTCGTGCACCATGGCGGTCAAGTCGCCGCCATCGTCGAGGATCATGTTCAGCGGCTCGCCCGACGGGAAGTGCAACGTTTGCTCGATGCACCAGTCGAACTCTTCGTTCGTCATCCCCTTCCAAGCATAAACCGGTATACCGGCTGCAGCGATTGCGGCGGCGGCGTGATCTTGCGTGCTGAAAATATTACAGCTGCTCCAGGTCACTTCAGCGCCGAGTTCGACCAAGGTTTCGATCAGCACCGCGGTCTGGATGGTCATGTGCAGACAGCCGGCAATCCGCGCCCCGGTCAGCGGCTTGGACGGGCCGTACTTGGCTCGCAGCGCCATCAGGCCGGGCATCTCATTTTCCGCCAGCCGGATTTCTTGACGGCCGAAGGCGGCCAGCGAGATGTCTTTGACTTTGTACGGCAGACGGTCAGTAGCAACTTGCGACACGGGGAGAATCTCCTGGTTCAACACAAAAATTAAGTACGGTTGGGCTCTGTCAGAAAAGGGGCTGACTCTTTGACGCTCAGCAGAAAAACGCGGAGACGGGCTGACCCCTTTTTTGACAAAGCCAGGGCGGGCCCTAGCCTACCTGCGGCGGTGAATAACCGCAAACGCAGCGGAAATGCGACGGCATTCTAGCGAGAATCTGCCAAAATATGCAGCCACTGATCGCTCTCGTTTTCTAGAAAATCTTACTGCGGCGGGGTGACTGCGTTTTGCTGAGCCTCGGCCGGCTTCCACGCCAATTTCGCCGCCGCAACCAACGCCTCGATGCGCGGTTGCGATTTCTTCCCTCGCGGCGACTCGACGCCGCTGGCGACATCGATCGCGCGCGCCGCGGTCGTGGTGATCGCCTCGTGCACCGTTTCGGGACTCAGACCACCGGCGAGCGCCCAAGTCACCTTTTGCCCCTCGTTGTTGGCCCAGCGGCCGACGCTGTCCCAGTCCAACCGCGTTCCCATGCCGCCCCCATGAGCGCCCACTTCAGCGTCTAGCAGGAATGGGCAATCAACTGCATCCCATGCGGCGACCTGATTGCGAATGAATTGCGGGTCGAGCTTGCCCGGAGGCAGTCGAATCACGCGGATCACGCGGCAACCCTGCCGGGACAGCCAATCGGCGTCAGCGGCCGTTTGGTTACCGTGCAGCTGCGCGTAATCCAGCCGGAGCCTGTCGACGGCCATCTGGATTTGTTCCGCTGTGGCGTCGACGAACACGCCGACCGTCGTTAAACCGGCGGCAGCGGCACGAGTGGCAATCGCGGCGGCGCGAGGAAGCTCAATGAAGCGGATGCTCTGCGGGTGGAAGTTCAGTCCCACCGCATCGGCTCCCGCGGCAGCCACATCGTCGACGTCTTGGTCTTGCGTCACGCCACAGATTTTTATGCGAAACATCAATCTACCGCCCGCACAATCGCCGCAAGTATGCTCACCCGCACACCAGGCGAATGCCGAATAAGGAAAAGTTGATATTACTGGGGCAATCTGAGAACGCCCAGGTGAGTTACTGGAGAGATTGCTTTGATTCGACTGGCTTGGCACTGGCTGGGGCGATGGCATGAGCCGCTGAGCGTCGGAGCGTCGGTGGCCCTGGTCGGACTGGTTTACCTGATGCCGGTGGCCGGAGGGTCAGCGCTTGCGCCGCTGACCGGTCAGGCGCAGCAGGCAGGCTCGGCGCCCCAGCGGCGCCCCAGCGATCGCCAGCGGATGCGCAGTATTATCGCGACCAGTGGGTCCGCGAGGCGGCACAATTTTACGCGCTCCATCCGCCGCGCCGCGACGAGCGGACTGCAGCGAACAGCGTCGCTCCAGTGGTCGCCACGGCCAAGGCATCCTTTGCCCAGTCGCAACCGACCGGCAACGCGGTTGCCCAAGCCGCTCATGTCACTGCCTCGATGCTGCCTCGACCTGGAGCCGCAGCGATCGCCGCCCCACCGTCGGCACTTCAACCGGCTGCGGCTGGGCCTCCGGAGTGGATCCAGCGTTGGCGGATCGCGGCGTCGCTGGCCGCAGGGCTGCTGGCAGGTCTCGCGTTTGTCTCTGTCTGGCCAGCGTCACCGATTGCACTTGCGCCGGCCTCATCGCAGCGGCAGGGGGAACCGTGCGAGCACCATCGTCCGACGACAACGGACACAGCAAACGAAGCGGCTCCGCTGGCGGCGGAAACCGCACCCGGAGAATTGATTGCAATCCGCTTGCCGGCGGCCTGGGTGGGCGTCCGTCCGACGACCGGTGAGACCCTGCGCCGCGTGATCTTGGCGGCTAGTTACCTGATCGCCAGCCTGTGCGGCTGGAGTTTGCTCGGCTAGGGCATTGCGTGGCCGATCGCAGCGTGGCCGATCGCAGCGTGGCCGATCGCTCCGCCGATCGGACTTTGGCCGAAAGACACCGACCGGCGGAGCGGTCGGCGACTCAGGGCTGCGCCACAAACTCCAGCTCCAAACTGCCTTCGTTGTCAGCCAGTTCACCAGCGGGTTCGTTGATCTTCAACAGCAACCAGCTCGCCTCTTCGGCCAGCACGGTGGCTGAGGCGCCGATCGCGACGACTTGGAGCTCTGGCAGGTAGCGTCCACTGACCGGCTCGAACGGCAACACGCAGGCGAGCAGTCGGCCCAGCGGCTGACCGCGGTGATACTCGATCGTCACGCCTTCGGCTTCGGATTCCCACCGCTGAGGCTGCCCGCGGATCGTGAACCGACCCTGAGCCGAAATCTCGACCTGCTGACCTGCCGCCAGCGTGAAGGGAGCCGCTTGCCAGCCGCGAGCGACGTCTAGCAGCATCGTCTGCGCTCCGCCCGCTGCCAGCAAAGGCTCGGGCGGCAGATCGACCTGGTGCCGCGCCGCGTCAAAGCCATACTCGAGGTCGTGCGTCAATAGCCGCCAGCGAGCAGCCAGCACCGGCCACTGGGCTTGCAACTGCTGATAAAATGCTCGGGTGAACTGCGGGGATTGGTCTCTGCCGTTTTTTGCAGCGGCGCGCAGTGGCTCGCGATACTCGGGGTACATTTCCAGCAGGGTCACCGCCAGCCAGCTCCAGGCATACGGCTCGACGTCGCGGTGCGCGGTCTCGCTGTAGCGCATCACGGTCTCAATCGTCGGCACCTGATTTCGATTCCGGTCGCGCGCGATCAACTCGATCCGTCCCCAGGCAGGCACTTCGCTGCGCCCGCCGGCATGCTGCCAACTGTCAACACGCCGGCGCCGGTGCGTCGGTCGACTGCCCAGCGGTGGGTGCCAAGGAACTCGGCGGTCCCTTCCATGTACCATGGCGGCCCACTGCCACCAAACAGCCGCCAGCTGACAGCATGCGTGCCTTCATGCAACAGCAAGTGACGCGTGTAGTAATGGCTCGCTTGATTGATGACCCAAATCCGCTCGCCGGCCTGATAGCCATTGGGAAAATCCGGCAGCGCCGAGGTATCAGCCCGCGGTCGATGAATGCCTGCTTGTCGTTCATCAGAAACGCTGTTACCCGCCAGTCCTTCAGCTTCTCGGCATCGACCTGCCAGTAGGCAGCCCAGTGGGGGACGGCGGCATCAAATGCGGCGACATATTCGCTAAGCTGAGGCGAGTCAGGCACATCGGTGACCATTCGGATGTGGCGTCCGTCCTTGGTCAGCAGCGACGCAGCCGCGGTGCTCTGCGCCGCGCCGCCGGTGCGAAAGAAGCGCCGAGCCCGAGTGCCACACATCCCCAGAGCACGCCGAAGCGAATCACGATCCATGAACCTTTTTGCATCCGCACATTCTAAACCGGCTCGTCCCGCTCAACAGGCCCGACTTGCACGGCGATCGGCTGACGCACCTTTAGGTGCACGCGCGTCGCACGCCGACAGCCGGATTAGCGTGAGCTCGCTGACGCCTTTCCTCACTCGATTGCAAGCGATTCGGGTGGCCTGTCTCTCGATGGCCTTGCTCTGGGCCGGCGGCTGCGTGCCTCGCAGTGAGCACGAAGTGGTGGTCTATACGGCGCTGGACCAAGAGTTTTCGGCGCCGATTTTTGGCGCGTTTCACCGCAGTACCGACGGCACGATCAAGCCGGCGGTCAAGTTCGACGTCGAATCCACCAAGACTGTGGGGCTGGTCAATCAGATTATTGCCGAGCGCGATCGCCCCGTCGCCGACGTGTTCTGGAACAACGAAATTCTGCACACGATCCGGTTGCAGAAGATGGGGCTGCTGCAAACTCACGACTGGAAGCTCGAGCCGGGGTACCCAGAAGAGATGCGGGCCGCCGATGGATCGTGGTGTGGATTTGCCGCTCGCGGCCGAGTGCTGCTGATCAACACCGAGCGGATGCCCGACCCGAGCGAGTATCCCAACAGCATCGATGATCTGGCAGATCCGAAGTGGAAGGGGCGCTGCGCCATTGCTCGGCCGCTGTTTGGTACGACGGCGACCCATGCAGCGGTCATCAGGGAGCTGAAGGGGGCGGAGGAGTCGCGTCGCTGGTTTACGGATGTCGCCGCCAATGCCGTCGTGCTCTCGGGCAACAAGCAGGTTGCCATGGCGGTTGCCTCGGGCCAGGTCGACTGGGGCCTGACCGACACCGATGATGCAGTCGTGGAACGCGACGACCGCCGCCCCGTTGCGATCGTCTATCCGGACCAACAGCCCGACCAGCCAGGGACGCTGCGGATTCCCAACACGATTGCAATTCTTAAGGGGTCGCCGCACCCCGTCGCCGCGGCCCGCCTCGTCGATTTTTTGGTCACGCCCGCGATTGAGGATCGACTCGCAATGGGTGGCAGTTCGCAGCTGCCGATTTCTCGGCTGGCCGAACATCGTCCCCGCGTGCTTCCCGAGTCGCCGGTTCGCTGGATGCGGGTCGATTTCGAAGCCGCCGCGGATCACTGGGAGCAGCTCGCCACGGAGCTGACTGAAATCTTCCGCTGAGCGCGTTGCCTACTATCTCTTTTCTGGTTCTTCCGCGAATTTCGTGGCTCATCACTTGGGTCGGGGCCCTGCTCCTCTGGGTGGCACGTCCCTGAGGAACGAAGGGCGTGATGGGGAGGACGGCAAGGTCACCAGGGAATGTCGCATCGGCTTGGGACGTGTTTTCGCTGCCCACGCCCATCGCTGGGGCTCTGAGCGTGCCACCCAAATCCATCGAGATACCCGCTCCGCGACGGGCGGCCACTCAATCAGCGGGAGACCCCGTTTTCTTGCGGGTTCTCCAGGCGACGGTACTTTTCCTGATACTTCTGAAACAGCGAGCGGTGCTTGTTGCCTAGGTCGACCTGGCGGCCGTGGATCATCGCGTACTGAATCTGCGCATCGGTCTGCAGGATGTCGCCCTTGCTGACCAGCAGCGTCGCTTCTTTGCCGGCCGTGAGTGAACCGATCGCGTCGTCGACACCGAGGATTTCGGCAGCGCCGAGGGTGATCGCCCGCAACGCTTCACTTTCGCCGAGCCCATAAGCGACCGCGTTGCCAGCTTGGAACGGCAGGTTGCGTGCATTGGACGCTCCGCCGGGGTAGCCGCTGGCTTCAGCGGCAATGCAAAACTTGATGCCGGCCTGCTGCAGCCGCGCCGGCAACGTGTAGGGGGCGTCATAGGGATCATCGCGCCGCAGCGGCAAGCGGTAGGTTCCTGGGAGGATCACGGCGACGTGAGAAGCTTGGAGCAGTTCGGCGCAGTCCGCTGCATCATGGCCGCCGTAGATGATCAGCTTCAAGTTCCGCTCAGCGGCAAAAGCGACCGCCGCTTCAATCGCCTCGCGACGATCGGCTGAGGCGATCAGCGGGATATGTCCGGCCAACACCGGCTGCAACGACTGGAGCCGCAGGTCGATCGGCTGCGATTCCGGGGTCTGCTCACGGCGCTCGCCATACCGCTTTGCAGTCGCCAACAGGTCGTCGAGTTGCTGATAACGTTCGGCCCGAACCTTCCGCCGCTGGTCCGGCGAATCGTTCCGCGGCTCCAGCGCGTCCCACGCAACCACCATTGCCGCAGGACCGCGAAGCAACATTTCTGCCACGGTCCAGCCGTCCATCCGCACGACACCGGCTTGACCAGCCAGATAGGGACCGCCGGGCGCCACCAAGCTGGTCAACACGCCGCCGGAGCGCAGCAACCGGAATGAGTTCGCTATCCGGATTGATGGCAACCCAGGAGCGAACATTGGGATTGAGCCGGCCGGTTTCCGTTCGGTCGACCGTGACGTCGACCGCGTCCATTTCTCGCAGACCAATATCCGAGTAAGCGTTGATCAGGCCCGGGTAGACGTTCATCCCCGCGGCGTCAATGACCGTCGCGCCTTCGGGGACATGGACTTCGCCGCTCGTGCCCACCGCGGTGATCTTGCCGTCTTGAACGAGCACCACCCCGGCATCGAGCACGGCCGCGTCGACACGGTGAACGGTGCCGCCGACAATCGCGACAACACCCGCGGGCAATTCGCCAGGGATTTGATCGTGAGCCAACGTGATCCTGCAGGGCGTGACGGAGTCCGCCATGCCAAGGCTTATCGCTAGGACGAAGCATAAGAACTGCCGGCGGTCAGGATTCAAACGCATCATTAGCTCTTAAGATAGGCGGGAGTTTCAGTATTAGGTTCTTCCGTTAATTTAATGGCCGCCCGCCCATGGCGGATATCGCTATGGCTTTGGGTGGCACGCTCAGAGCCCCAGCGATGGGCGTGGGCAGCGGAGGCAGATCCCGCGCCGATGAGAGATTCCGTGGTAACCCTGCAGTTCTCTCCAGCACGCCCTTCGTTCCTCAGGGACGTGCCACCCCGAGGTGCAGGGCCCGCGACCGAAGTGATGAGCCACGAAGTTCACGGAAGACTCCCGTATTAAGGTTGTGCCGGCGCCGCGACCCCTTGCGGTTGCTCGGCCGCTCCGTCGGCGTCGGTGGCGATGCGGCCGCGCCGAGCGGCGCAGTACAGGTCTTCGCGCGGCCAGCGGGCTTCCTCCGCGACCATCGCCAGCGACGGTTGATCGCTGGGCTTTGCACCCGACTTTTCACCTGCGGCTTTTTTGCTAGGTTTAGCGAGCACCTGTTGAATCAACCGGGCCCGGAGCTGTTCATTCTCCGTTCGCTGCTGAGCATCACCGGAACGGCTAAAATATTGGCGTCCCTCGATCCAGGTCTGTTCACATCGCGACAACGTCGATAAGGGCGGTCCGCTCCAGAGCACCAGGTCGGCGTCTTTACCCGCTTCGAGTGACCCGACCCACTGATCGATCCGCAACTGCTTGGCGGGATTAAGCGTGACCATGTTGAGCGCCTGGGTTTCGCTGACTCCACCATACTTGACGGCTTTTCCGGCCTCGGTATTGAGGTGTCTGCCAAGTTCGCGATCATCACTATTCATCGAGACCACGACGCCCCGTTGCTCCAGAATCGCGGCATTATAAGGGATAGCGTCATAGGCCTCGATCTTATAGGCCCACCAATCGGCGAAGGTTGATGCCATCGCTTGATGTTCGGCCAATACCTCCGCAACCTTATAGCCTTCGAGCACATGTTGCAGCGTGCCGATTTGGACGTTGAACTCTTGGAATACCGTTAGCAGGGCCGCAATTTCATCTTGACGGTAACTGTGGCAGTGGACCCAGCGCTCACCGCGCAGCACCTCCGCAATCGCCTCCAGTCGCAGGTCTCGCCGCGGTGGCAAGCGGTCATTGCGACGGCCCGCATTCCAGTCTCGCCAAGCTTGGTCGTATTCGCGGGCCGCCAGGAACTGATCCCGCAGCAATTGCTCCACGCCCATGCGTGACTGGGGATAGCGAGCTGAGTCATCATCGCGCCAGCTTGAGCGTTTGACGTTTTCACCGAGAGCAAATTTGATCCCCGGCGGAGCGGTGTCGAACCGCAGGTCCTCAGGACCGGCTCCCCAGCGCAACTTGATGACCTGGTTTTGGCCACCGATCGGATTGGCAGAACCGTGCAGGATGTTGGCTGTCGTCACCCCGCCGGCCAGTTGGCGATAGATCGTAATATCGGTGTGGTCGATGAAGTCGCCGATGCGGACATCGGCAGTCACGGCCCGCGAGGCTTCATTGATGCCGCCATCGGTGGCGATGTGCGAATGGCAGTCGATGAGTCCTGGTGTTAGATGCAGTCCCGCGGCGTCGACCACCTGACAATTTTCCGGTTGCGCAAGATCGCGACCAATTTGCACGATTTTGCCTTTGCGGACGAGCAGATCGGCGTTCTCCAGCACGCCTTCTGGCCCGCATGTCCACAATGTCGCACCGCGGAACAGGACGGCCTCCGGTTGCGGCGGCAGCGCTGCCACTCCATAGGCTCCCAGGGGCCGGTTGACCGGGCAATCGAGCGGCGGCAGCGCAGCGTCCTCCGTCTTCCCGTCCTCAGAGTCTTCTGTCTTGTCATCCTCGGCAGCGGCGTCATCCTGCTTGTCGTTCGGTTTGTCGCCAGCCTCATCGTTTGAGGCGATGGGTTCGGCGGTCACACGGCTGACGTTGCCGTCGGGCCACACGATCTCGCCTGAGAGTTTGATTGCTGGTTCGTCCGCTGCGGGCGTTGCCTGCGGCGAGTTGCGGCTGATCAACAGCGTCAGTCTCGCTACGCCGCTTGGTAGCTTCGGATCGAGCTCATCGGCGTCAAAGGTTGCGGTCAAGCGGTCCCGCTGCGGCGTGACGCGAGCGAGCGAAGTTGTCGGCGTTTTCTCGGCATCCTGACCGTCCTGCGTCGCGCCGGCCGGAGCCAACTTGCCTTCGAGCTTAAGTATCTCGGCCGGCTTGGGCTTGGCGTCTGACTTTGAGGCGGGATGGCTGAGCGTCAGCTCGAGTTGTTCCAGCGGCAGCTCGGCTCCGCTGAGCCGCAGCGTCCAGCGGCCGTCGAGTTGCTCGATTCCCTCACTATGCCAAGGCTCGGGCTGGTGGCGATAGCGGCGACCGGCGACCCAGGTTTCCAGAAGCGGCGCATCGTCCGCAAATAGGTCGCCGTCGACAACAATCAGGTTGGCCAGCTTGCCCGGTGCGATCGTCCCGATGCGGCTGTCCAGGCCAAGCACCTCCGCGGGCACCGTCGTCAGCGCCGCCAGGGCCACGTCGGCAGGCAGCCCGCGACGGACGGCCTGGCGAACCGCCGCCAGGAAATCCGCCGGTTTCGGTAGCTCAGCCGTCGTCAGCGCGAACCGCACACCGGCCGCCGACAGCTTTGCCGGATTCTCAGGGGCCAATTGCCAGTGCATCAGCTCGGTCAGCGACACCTCGCTGGCATCCTGAGCCGTGGCGACTTCTGGCGGTTTGGGAAATGCCACAGGAATCAACAGCGTGCGGCCGGTTCCTGCGACTTGATCGAGGAGCTGATACTCGCGGCCGGAGCCTTTCAGGACCACCGCGATTGAAAACTCGCGGGCCAGCGCGTCGGCGCGGCCGATGAAGCGTTCGTTAGGGCAATCGACGATGAACGTCCCTGACTGCATCGCTGCGCCGATCTGCTGCAGTGCCTGATCGACTTCGGGAGCCGGCAGACGGGGATTGTTTTGGTGGGCCTGGAGTGCCTGTTGATACCAGGACGAATCGATCATCGTCTGCCGCACCAGCGCGACGGCTCCCATCGGTGATTTGGGGAACGTGTTGTGTCCGGCGCCGCGAGGTACGGTCAGCTGCAGGTGTTGCGCGACATGTTGGCGCAGCGTGGGAGCCAGCGACGACGGACCTCCGGTGAGCACCGCATGGCTCGATCCACTGAAGATCCCGCCGCTAGGGGCCAGCACCCGAACGGTAACACCCTGACCGCGCAGCGCCGCGGCATCGGCGATCGGTTCGTCCTGACCGACACGGATGACCGGTGAGTTGGCCGGCGTCACATAGGGGTTCCAGTGACCGGAACCGCGAACCGGCGTCGGGGCGGTTTCGCTGCCAGATGCCTCGCCGCCCAAATCAATCAACCCGGCATAGATCGTTTTGCCGCGGAGCGAGATCGGCTGCGTGCCCGGCGGCAGCTGCACATCGGCGCCAACGGCCGTAATCGTCTGGCCCGAGATCAAAACGGTCCCGCGGGCGAGCATTTGGCCAGGAGCGGCAACGATCCGCGCGTCTTGAAGGGCATAGAGTTCAGGTAGCCGGTCAGCGATCCCTGCGACCGGCCGAGCGCTGCCGGGGTCCTGTGCGGCAGCTTGTCGGCTGCCGTGCGGGGTCGACCCGCCGAGTATCCACCCGCTGAAGCAGGCCAGCCCGAGCGAAGTTAGTAGGCGGAATTTCTGGCGAATTGAACTCATGTGCTGCCTATCAACCGAACAGCGGAAGAAACGAGCCGTGAAAGAAGAAACACTGGTGCGAATCGCTGGCTAACCCGTAGCAGCCACAGCGGGGCGATCAGAACGGCGGTTCCTCGTCGAGCGGCCGCGGCTGGCGTCCTGCGTTTGCTTGGACGCTGCGGACGAGCCGGCGGGTTTGTTTAATCAGCCGGCCGATCTCACGCGGGCTCGGGTCCGGCGCTGGGCGGACAAAGTAGTCGTCGGAAATCCCCAAGGCTGCGCGTCGGCGACGGGCAGCGTCGGGATCGGCATCCAGGAACGTGTCAGCAAACTCGAAGTCGCGATCCCAGAGAATGGCCGAAGCGAGGCAGTCGATCCACAACTCCCATTCGTCGATTTCCAGCTCCGCCAGCTCTTCGGCCGTGCTCACCTCGGTCCACGGCCCCTCGTCGTCGAGCACTTCACAGCAGGCCCTGTGAACGAGCTGCCGCCAGCTCATCAGCGGTGGGTCGGTTCGTGTCTGGCCCGTGATGGAGGGTCCCGCGGGCGGGGCAGCCATGCCAGCGAAAAACTCGTCGTCGAACGGGTCTTTGGACAGGTCGATTTCGATCTCGACTTGGTCGCGAACTTCGCTATAGATCGCCGCGACCGTGGCATCATCGGCAGCCGACAACAATTCGCCTGGGAACGGCGCATCGCTCAGCAGGTGCTCGGCCGCATGGTGCAGGGCGGCGATCCGCTGCGCGATTGGCAGCGCATCAAACACGGCGACGCCGGTTTGCAACACGGCAGCGACTGACTCCTGATCGCTGTGGTCGTCATGGTCGAGGTAATCGACCAAGGGCCCGAGCAGGGTGTCGATGGCGGCGGCCAACAGCACCGCCTCACTGCCTTGCAGCGTCCGATCTCCTTCGCTAGTGGGCCACATGCGATCCTCCAAATGGATTGGGACGACTGGACTGAGGACATTGAAACGTACGCTGACGAGATGGCTTGCCGATTGTGGCGAAGCCGGCTGCCGAGCGACGGCCGCAGCGGCCTCTGCTGGGCACCATGATACTCGCCGCGTGCCGACAGCATACTTGCTCGGCGGAGGCGGGGATCGGCTTTTTTGCCAGCAAAAATTTTCGGTTTTTCTCTATCACCCCCGGCAGCTGATTGGTGTACACTTCCGGCGGTGGCTTGTGCCACCGTTGCATTTACACGCTGGGGAAAGACACTTTCGAGAACGCTATCGCCTTCAACTCATTGCCGTCTCGGTTCTTCGCCGATGGCTTTTCGGGTTGCCCGTAATCCATAGATTTGGTCGGCCCCGTTTTTGTCTTCGCAGGAATTTCTGAATCGGCTCTGGGTGATTGATTTGCTCGAGCCCGACTGCGTCTGCCCCGGCATCTCTGATGTCGCCAGAAAGCTCCCAGGCTCGGCAGCGGTGTGCCGCGTGCTCGCGAGCTGACGATCCTGCAGCGGCGGGAGGGAGCCGAGTGTTTCGGTTGACTCCTGTTAGTTTGACCTTTGGGATGGGTCCTACTTTGGGCCCGAGGATTCAGAGATGGGTAAGAGAATTTACGTGGGTAACCTTTCCTTCAGCACCACGTCGGACGATCTTCGCGATACGTTCGGTGAGTTTGGTGAGGTCACCACTGCCTCGGTCGTTTCCGACCGGGAGACCGGACGCAGCCGTGGGTTTGCGTTTGTCGAGATGGACAGCGGAGCCGATGAGGCGATCGCTGCGTTGAACGGCCGAGAGCTGTCTGGTCGCACCCTGACTGTGAATGAAGCTCGTCCGCGTGAGGAGCGTCGCAGTGGTGGTGGCGGCGGCGGTGGTGGCGGTTACCGAGGTGGCGGCGGTGGCGGTGGCGGTGGCTACCGAGGCGGCGGCGGTGGTGGCGGACGTGACCGCGACAACTACTAGGCTCTAGCTACGTCTTGTTAGCGAAAGGGCTTTGCTCAACAGCAGCCTGAATTCTCGATTCCCGCCGGAAATCACATTCCGGCGAGAATCTTTTCTAACCGAGTGTGATTGAGCGGCTTGACCAGGTGCGTGTCGAATCCGGCACTCATCACTTGGTCATGATCGGAATCCTGCCCATACCCGGTCAAAGCAACCAGTCGCAGCTCCGACGCCGGGATCTGCTGGCGGACGCGTTTGGCCACCTCATAGCCATCGAGCTTGGGCAGCCCGATGTCGACGATCGCTAAATCGGGCCGCTCGCGCAGGATCATCTGCAGGCCCGCTTCTCCATCGGCCGCCGAAGTGACCTGATAGTCGTCGGCCTCCAACAGCGCCACAAGCATGTTGCGGGCATCGTCGATGTCTTCGATCACCACGATCCGTTTGATCGCCGAGCGCCGCTTCAGACGGCGAACCGGCGCGACCTTGCGGCCCGTCGTGCGCCGGCTCGACAACGGCAGTTCCACGACGAACTCGCTGCCTTTGCCGAACCCATCGCTGCGGCCAGTCACGCGCCCGGAATGGAAATTAACGAGCTTGCGAACCAGGTGCAGTCCCAGCCCCATGCCGCCGCCGGAGCGGTCGAGGGTTGCATCCTTTTGCGCAAACATCTCGAACAACGACTCGATTTGGTCGGCCTCCAGCCCTACGCCGCTGTCGCGGACGCGAATTCGCCCCATGCGGCCCTGCTTTTCCAGCATCACACAGATCGAGCCGCCATCGCCGGTGTACTTGATCGCGTTGTTGAGCAAATTGACGACGACCTGGATCAGCCGGCTCGCGTCGCCGAACACCACCAGCGGTTCGTCGCAATAGGTAATCGTCACCCGCTGGCCGCGCGAGGTGGCCAGCGATTGCTGCGACTCCACCGCTTGATCGACAACTTGAGAGAGCTCAACGGGCGCTTTCTCAAGCTTGATTTTGCCCGTGGTAATCCGGCTGACGTCCAGCAGGTCGTCGAGCAACTCGGCCATCTGCCGCGCTTGGCGGGTGACGATGGACACGCCCCCTTGGACTTGCTTGGAATACCCTTTGCGCCGGCTCAAGACGGCGCAGGTATTGAGGATCGCACCCAGAGGATTGCGCAGTTCGTGCGACAGCATCGCCAGGAATTGATCGCGCTGTTGGATCGCCGAACGGAGTTCGTTCTCCAACTCCTTGCGAGCCGAGATGTCTTCGACGTACGAGTGACAAGCCATCGGTTTGCCATCGGCGTCGCGCTCCAGAGAGACGAACACCGATACCCACACCTCGCGACCGGATTGATGAATGTACCTTTTCTCGAGCTTGTAGGTGTCGAGCTTCCCAGCAATCAATTTTTGCCGCAGTTCGAGTTCCTGAGTCAGGTCGTCAGGGTGCGTGATCTCGGCGAACGTGCGCAGACTCAGCTCTTCCAACGTGTAACCAATGATTTCACACAGTCGATCGTTGGCCGTTAGGTAGCGGCCATCGAGATTGCAGTGGGCGATGCCGATTGCGCTTTTTTGAAACGAGTCGCGGTAACGGGTCTCGCCGATGCGGATCTGCTCGTCTTTGACTCGCAACGCGCTGATGTTGCGCCACAAGCAGCGCCCGCCGATGATCCGGCCGCTGTTGTCATAAATTGCCGTGGCGCTAAGCGACACCGGTAGCGCCGTGCCATCGGCTCGCTGCAGTTCGAGTTCCTCATCGTGCAGCATGCCGGTGCGGCGGAATTGCTCCAGACAGATCGATACCTTCTCGCGATAAGTCTCAGCCTGCAGGTCGAGCACCGAGCGGCCGATCAGTTCCTGACGGGCCAGTCCCAGCTGGCGGCTCATGCAATCGTTACAGTCGGTGATCGATCCGGTCGCGCTGTCGAATGCGCAGTACATATCCGGCGAATGGCAGTAGAAGGCCTGCAGCATCTTGTCGCTCTGGGAGAGCTGCTCCATCTTCTGCAGCCGCGCCGACACGTCGCGCTCGATCGTAGACGTCCCAATGAGCTGGTTGTGTTCGTCATAGACCGGCGACAGACGGACCGACATCCGCAACGTTTTGCCGCTCTTGGTGCGCCGTGAGACATCCAGCTGCTGCACCGGCTTGTCGCGGCGGAGCACCCGCCGAACGTTCTGCTGCTCCTCGGTTTCTTCCTCCGGGATGATCAGACTGATCGGCTGGCCAATCGCTTCGCTGGCCGTGTAGCCGTAAAGTTCCTCGGCGGCAGCATTCCAAGTGACGATCCGGTCTTCGAGGTCGCGGCTGATGATCGCATCGGCGCTGTGCTGGACGATGCTTGACAGCCGATTCACCTGCTGCCTGTTCTGCTCCAAGGATGACAGATCGATCAGGCTCAAAATCACGCCTTGGCTGTGCGAACCATCCCACCACGGCAATAGCCGTGTCATGAAGAAATGGCCGCTGTGAGGCTGATTGATTTCAAACGTTTCCGCGGTGCCGGTGTGAGCGACGCGGTTGAGCCGTTCCACCAAGTTGTTCTGTCCCAGCGTGCCGACGAACGTCTGCATGTGCCGGCCGATGTCATGTGGCAGCAGTCCGAAAATCCGTCCGGCCGGGGCCGTGAAGAAGCGAATCTTCAGCTCCGAATCGAGAAAAATGACGGCCAGATCCGCCGAGTCGAAAAACCGATCCCACTGTCCCGCATCGATCGCTGCGGCCGGAAAGATTGCCGCTTCGCGACTCTCCAGACTCGCCGTGTCTGCGGCGTCGCTCGCAGCACGCGGCGGCGGGGCGATCCGCCGCGGGTCGATGGCTCGCTGGTCCGTCGTCTCGATCGTGATCGAGTAAAACAGGGAATCGTCCTTGCCGTGCGGAACCGGAGTGACGCGGGCGAAGATGATCCGCTCGTTGCCGCCGCTGCCCAGAGACGCGTCAGCAAGTGGCCAGTCATCAACCACGATCGCTTCGGTGACGACCGCCTGGCGGGTGGAGAAACAGTGAGCCAGTGCGTCAGCGATCGGCCCGCGCAGCGGTTCGAGCAACAGATCGACCACGTCCTGTGACGGACGCCGAGACGAAAACCGCAGAAATCGATCGGCATCGGAAAACGTATCAACCACACACCGCCGCTGATCGACCAAGATCAGCGGCGGCATGAAGCGATCCAACAGCGTGTCGTAGACGCTCAGCAGCAGATCCAAAGATCGCGATTGCTGCAGCGGCGACGAGAGTGAATCGATTGCCGGGGAGCAGGATTGACCGGCAAGACCGGCAAGCGTGGTGGTCCGCGTCATAAGCCCTTCCTTGATGACTAACTGGTGAGACTAGTTGGCGCGGTCAGTATGACGGCGGCATGAAGGCCAGGCACAGATGCGTCTGTGCGTTCCCCTGTATTTACCGCAACCGCCGCGCTCGCTCAGTGATCCACTTATCGTCCGGGGTAATAGCTTGTCCGGGGTAATCGCTGGCGACGACGTCGCTCCCTGCTGCGAGATAGAGCTGCGCAAAGAATCGCCATTGCTCCGGTTTTGCAGACTTTATACTCTGACACTCTATCGCGCTCAAGGATTCGAGTGACGATCTTAAAAAGCATGGACGCGATCGAGCAATGCCCTGAGCGGGCGCGGATCGGAGCCAACCAGGCGGAGGCCAAAACATGCTTGTACTTTCGCGACGAGAACAGGAAGCGGTGGTATTCCCGAAATTGGGAATCCGGATCGAAGTGACACGGATCCGGGGCAAGGCGGTGTCGATCGGCATCGATGCCCCTGATTCGATTCGAGTTTTGCGAGCGGAAATCGCGAGCGAGGAAGATGAGACCTCCAACGCTTCGCTCGAAGAAGCCTCCGCCGGGGCCGCGTCAAACGGAGCGGTCCGCAAACTCCCAGGCCAACAGTTGGCGGGCCAACAGCCACCGGTGGATGAAGCCAGCCGCAAACGTGAACATGAACTGCGCAACCGCATCAATACGTTGACCCTCGCGCTGCACCTGCTGCAGAAGAAGGCCCGGCGCAACGATGGCCAAATCGATGATGCCTTGCTCAGCGGCGCTATCGATGAACTGTCGCTGATCGAAGAGACGCTGCAGGATACTCGCATTCCCGCCGACCTTGAGCAAATCGATAAGAAGGCTCGCTTGCCGCTGGCACTGATCGTCGACGATAACGAGAACGAAAACGCATTGATGGCCGGCTTCCTGCGTCAATTCGGTTTCCGGGTGGCGATCGCAATGGACGGGCGGGCAGCGCTGAATTTGATCGAGCAGTCGGCCAAACTACCCGACATTGTGCTGCTGGACATGAACATGCCCGGCCTCAATGGTCGTGGCACGATCGAAGCGATTCGCCATAATCCCAAAACGCGCAACATGCGGGTCTTCGCCGTCAGCGGCGAGGCGCAGGAAACGTGTGATGTGCCGGTCGGCAGCGACGGCGTCGATCGCTGGTTCCGCAAACCGATCCGGCCGGACCACTTGGTGCAAGAAATGGCTACCGGATTGATGGCGGTCAAGACCGTTTGCTAAACCGATGCTCAGTCGTAGGCGGCATGTAGCGCCCCGATGACCGACGCTTGGTCGCCGCAGATCGAGAACGAGAGGCCCGGGTAGTCGCGGAAACCGTCCAGCGCATGTTCGTGGTAGGAAGCTTCGGCAACGCGTAGATACCGCTCTCGCACCGCCGGAGCCAGGTCGCACACGCCGCCGCCAATGACCAGGCGGTCATAGTCGCCGATGTAGTTGACCATCAACATCACCATGCCCAATGCGCGGGCTTGGTCATCGAGTAGTTCCAGCGCCAGCGGGTCATTGGCGGCGGCGAACTCGCGGAGCCGCTTGGCCTTTTCGCGAGGCGTTCCCGCTGCCTGTGCCAGTGGATGCTCCTGCCACTGCGCAAGTCCCAGGCGGTACTGCAGTTGCCGCGTCAGGGCGCTGAGCGAGACGGCCGATTCCGCTGCGGCGACCGTGTTGCCGACCTTCATCTGGCGATCGTACTCGTAGCGAAAGGCGTGCTGAGGCAGCAGGAAATGCCCGGCATGCCCAGCGCGGCCCCGGGCGCCGCGGACGACTTTGCCGTCGCGCACCTCACCGCCGCCCAAGCCGGTGCCGACCGCGACGAAAAACAGAGACTGCAAACCGCTGTCCTCCGGGGCGATGGTCACCATTTCGAGCGCCGGGCACTGGCTGACATCGATCGCCCCGGAACGCACGGCGAACTCGCCCAGTGCCGCCGCTTGGCCGTCGCCGATGTAGCGTACCTGGATCGCAGGAGCAGACGCCCGAAATCGCTTCTCCAGCTCCGCCCGGATTGGAAACAGGTTCCAGAGATCCGCTCGTAGGTTGGGACTGGTCATCAGCACGCCGTCGAGCGTCGCTGGACCGGGCGTTGCCAGCCCTACCGTGATCACCCCATCCACCGCTCCGCCTAGCTGCCGTAGCCCGCGCAGCACCTCGTCAAGTAAGTCCGAAAGCGTCGCCTCGGGTCCTTCGACGCTGCGGGTGGGAAACTGGTTGGAAAGATAGACCAGTTGATGGTCATGCGTCCCAACGGCCACCGTCGAAGTCGTTCCACCTACGTCGATTCCTACGTAAAACGGCACCTTGATCATCTCCTGAGGGCATCGCCGGACTGGGCTATGGACAGCGCACGGGGAAGCGGAAGTGGGGAATCGGTCTTAGGGGACACTCAGCCAACCGCAGCAGCTGGCGCCGCTACCATCGCTTGGAGTAACTGCGAGAGCGACTCGACGCCCGCCGCTGGGCTGCCTGGCGCGCCTGGGCCTGCAGCGCCCCGGCTGCCGCCACCGCCATCGCGCTGATCAGAACTTGAGTCATGGGATGTGTCGCCACCTGCGTGATCCGGCTGACCGGCGGCGGGGTCCACCGCTGCGACCTGCGCAGCCGCTGCCACAACGCCTCGTAATCGCCTTGGCCAGCCAGTGCCGCTTGCAGCTCGCCGACCAGATCCACCGTTCCATCGAATTCGGCGCGCTGCGAGTCAAATCCGGCAGCTCGAAAGCGGTTGATGATCGTACCGATGGATTGGAGATGATGAGTCAACCCACTGACCGTTTGCTGACGCTGGCGAACCTGGCCGGTGACCTGTTCCATTTCGGTGTGCAGCCCCTGCAACCGGTCGACAATCGCGTCGTCTTCGACAGTCGCCGTCAATTTCGCCTGCTCCGCTAAAGCCCGTGGATCCGCCTTGGCGAGCATCTCGCGGAACCTTTCGATTGCCTCGTGATAGTAACGCCCGTTAGGATCGTCGACCTGCAGTCGCTCGTTCTGCAGCGTTTGCGTGCGGCGTTCAATTTGCGCCAGCGACTCGACCAGCTTCGCTCGCTGGTCGGTCAGATTCTGTACTTCAGCGATCGTGTCGGTTAGTCCAAGTTCTTGGGCGACCGCGTCACGCCGCCGCTCCAGCTCATCGAGCACCGTGTTGAGCGACTGGCGATCGTCGGCGATTACTTCCCGCATGTGTTGCGGCGTCGATTTAAGAAACTCGTAGCCCTTGCGTGCTTCGGGGTAGCCGATGTAGCGACTGAGCCACTGGTCGATGGAGCGGGTGTAGCCGCGGGAGCGATACTGCGGCGTACCGAACTGTCGCCGGTAAAGATACATGAACAACGAACTCTGCTCGTAGCTGGGCAATTTTCCCAGCGCATCCCGCTCGATTTCGTCGAGATTCGCCTCGGCGCGCTGCAGCGAAGCCTCGGCTTCGGCGGCTCGATTGGCCGAATCGGCAAACGAGGCGTCGGTCGACAACGCTTCGCTGACCGCCTGAGCCAGACGTTCCTGACGTTCGTTGGCCGCGTCCAGCCGCGTGTTGACGCTGGCCAATTCCGCTTCGGATGCATCACGCTGGCGATCGAGCTGCTCCAGCTCACTGACCAACCGTCCGACGTGCGATTCTTTGCGCCGCAGCACATCGAGCACGCCGTCGCGTGCCTCGGACCAAGTGATCTCCACCGCCTGCCGAGTCAACGCCGGCAAGTAGTGACGCGCTAACTCCAGCAGCGCGTCACCCTTACCTGCGCTGAGCTGCCCCAACTCCGCTCCGGCAGCAGCGATTTGACCGCGAGCGGATTCGAGCTGATGCTGAGCCTCGTGATACGCCTGGATCAACTGCTGATGAACAATCGGGCCGGGAACTGGCATGGAGGCACAATCGGGTGAGAGGCAGGAGGACAACCGGATGATCGGCTATTGGTTACTGACCGTCAAACCGGGCCACTGATCGGTACGAAACGGTGTTAGCGGCAGATCGTCGTTGCTGTACAAATTGCAGACCGGATTGTTAGCCCAGGCGTAGCGAACCGCTACCGGTGCCGGCACCGCTTCGCTGGAAACTTCAATTCGCCCGTCGGGAAGAATCTTGGCGGCCGCGTTAACAAACTTGCGGTCTTCACCGGCGACAGTAAAACCGATCGGCTCGGGGACGTCGAACGGCCGCCACCCGCTCTGCGCGTGATCGAACGTCAGCACGGCTTTGTTGCCCTGGATCTCCAGCGAACGAAACTCGGGGCTGCGATGCGCGATCTGCAAACCGTATTCATTGGCCAGCGCCCACCGCGCCAGGCGCAATCCAACGTCGACTTTGTTGCGCGGGTGAATGTCCCGGCCTTCGCCGATATCGATGATCACCGCTTGCCCGGTGCGTGGTAGCCGCTGCATCGTCATTGTCTGCGCTTCGCGCAGCTCCGCCCAAGCACTTTCAGTCGGCTCGGCGGTTTCGGCTTGGAAATCAGCGAGCTGGACCCAGTAAAACGGGAACTCGCCTTGCTGCCACTGATCACGCCAGTTCTGGATCATCAACGGAAACAGCTCGCGGTACTGATACGCGCGCGAGGCGTTGCTTTCACCCTGGTACCAGATCGCGCCCGGATCCCGTAGCCCAGATGCGATTTCAGCACGCCGTTGTAGATGTTACCGGGCCGATGATTGCCGCCCATCTGCTGTCGCAGGTTGACCAGTTCCCGTGCTTCCTCGGGTGTATGGTCGGTCTTGGCGGTCAATTGTTCGTGCCTGGTTTCCATCGCTTCCCAGCGCTGCAGCAGCGGTGCCATCGACTCAGTGGCGGCGAGGACTTCGCGGTCCACCCAGGCTTCACATGCGGAGCCGCCCCAGGCGTTGTTGATCATGCCGACCGGCACGCCCAGAGTTTGATGAAGTTGGCGGGCGAAGAAGTAGCCGACTGCAGAAAAGCCACCCACATTTTCGGGCGAGCAGATCAACCACGGCCGGTCATGCGTCCAGATCGCTTCCTGCGAACCGACCTGGGGGAAATTGATCATGCGGATCTGCGGCGTGTTCGCCGCCGCGGTGACCAATGCCGCGTTCTCCGAGAGCGCCACGCTCCACTGCATATTCGATTGGCCGGAGCAGACCCAGACCTCGCCGACCAAAACGTCGCCGAGACGAATTTCGTTCTCACCGCGAACGACCAGTTCCAGTGGCTCGCCAACCTGCAGCGGATCGAGCGTCACTTGCCAGTTGCCCTGCTCATCGGCGGTCGCACTATGCGACTGGCCCGCGATTTCGACTTTGACCGCCTCGCCGGCCGACGCTTTGCCCCACACGCGATTGGGCTGATCACGTTGCAGGACCATATGGTTGCCAAAAACATTTGGCAGGCTGACGGCGGCGGCGGCCGGGGCGGTGAGCCCAGCGGAGGCGACCAGAGCGAGTACGAGCAGCCAACCAGTCGCCAGCTTGGCTTCGGACGAACCGCTTGCCGCCAGCGTCGGGTGGCGTTGAGCTCGAAGGTGTCGTAGATCGTTTTTCATTGGCCCGTTGTCAAACCGCTTCAGTTGCATCATGTTTCTCGTGTTGAGGAGGCGCCGAGCACCCACGAACTGGATGCTGTGGGAAAATGCCCGCCGCAGCCGCGCCCAGTTTACTCTAGCCGCAGCACCGCGGTATCGGGCATCGAGCGATTGGTGCCAGCCACCTTCGATCGGTTCCGGCCCGCTTTTGACAATCTTTCGACCAGCGATGGAGCGATTGGTGCCAGCCAGCTTTGAGCCGTTCTCCGCTCACAAAGGTGCCACCGGAGTCGGGCCATCAGCGGCTGGCCTTGCCAAATCCTGCCGCTTGATTTGCAAAGAATTTGACGACACCGGGTGTAGTCGTAGATAATATGAAGCGTTGCATCTCATCTTCCGCTATCGAAACGGACCGATCGTGACTTTTCTTGATCAGCCGCCCTCTGCCTTTCGGCCGCTCCGTGCCTCTGAACAACGTGTGCCGGTCGGACGGAGAGCTATCGCCGTACCGATTCAGCCGCGCACCCTGCCGAGCGTTCTGTTGGAGCAGGCGGGTGCCGCAGCTCGGTTGTGCCTGTTTTTCCTGGTCGCGCTGCTGGCTTTGACTCTGCTAGCCAGTAGTCAAGCCTGGGGCCAAGCGGCGGGGGGATACAAGAGCGTACCGCTGCCTCAGGAATCCAGAGCGACCATTTCAGCGATGGAACGAGCCAAGTCCGAAGGATTGACAAAAGCCGACCTAACGCCGGAGTGGGCGAGTTTTAACGATCTGAGAAGTTACTACGGACATCAGTTTAAGAAGCTGCGGGATTCGGCCCAGTCCGCCGAGTACGGCAAGATCATGCAGAGTATCCTTGACGACCTTGAGCGGACCCACCGGGCACGGACGCCGGCCGCCCAGCATCTGGTCGGCTGGATTATCGCAGGCGCCCGTCCAATTGCCGCAGATAATTATCATCCTGCCGCAAGAGTTAACGCAACGTTGTTACTTGCACTGGTTGACGAGCAGGCAGCGGATTTGCGCGGGTAAGCCTCCGGTACCTGCTCAAGCCGCGCTGGTTCCGCTCGTGCAGCTGTATCGCGCTGAAACCAGTCCCGACGGCGTGCGCGCGGCGGCATTGCAAGGCATTTCTCGGCACGTGGCACTCGGTGCGGTCCCGCAACAGTATCGTCAAGGGGTCGCGGGGATGATGCTGCAGTTGGCTACGAGCGATGCACCGACCGGACGTTCGCCCGAAGCCCATGCATACCTGCAGCGCTATGCGATCGACATCCTGTCGGTGCTGGCCAATCCGAACGTGGCCGATCAGACGACACAGACACTGGTCTCGCTGAGCACCGCCGAGGAAAAGCCGAGCTTGATTGCCGCCTACGCTGCGGCCAAAATTGGGCAGTTACAGCCCGGCAAAGCAAAGATCCAAGAACCATCAAAAGTGCTCAAGAGCTGGGCAGCGCGGGGCCGAAGCGATCGATCGGGAACTGGACCGGATCGCCCGCCTCGACCCGCCCAAGGCGGTGCGTGACCAGCCAGCCATGCCGACCGAGCAGACGCGTCGGACGGGGTATGGTATGGGCTCTGGGATGGGATCCGACATGGGTTACGGCAGTGGATACGGGATGGAAGGTTCTTCGTCCTATGAGGGCGGCATGGACTACTCCATGATGGATTCAACCATGGACTCATCGTCCATGGGATACAGCGGCATGATGGATTACGGAGGCGGATATGGCCCAGGAATGATGGCTCCCAAAGCCAAGCCTCAGCCGGTCGAGGTGGTCGCGGCGCGGCGGCGGATCAATCATGTGTTGCAACAACTGCAAGTTGGCGTAACTGGCCAAACAATCCCGGGTAAACCACGCCAGCCCGCTGGTTTGCTCGTTGCAGCGACCGAGAACGATCAGGCAGCGTTCGACGCCTGGATCAAGACCGTTGCCGATGTGGTCACCGCGATCAACGTCGATACGCTCGACGACCGTAAGAAATTCGTGGAAGCACTGCAGGAGCAAACGCTGGTACTCAAAACGCTAGCTGGTATCGATACTACCGCAGCGGTCAATGGAGCGGCGCCATTGGACTTCAACGCGATTCCCTCGATGGATAATCTTGGCGGTCCAGCAATGGCTCCAGCTGCTAATCCAGGTGCGGCCCCGGTCGCGGGCGGTGCCAATTCCGCTGCCGGAAGCGTTCCAGCAGCGCGAGGGCCAGGTGGCCAAGCCCCGGCCGGTGCAGCTCAACCCGCCTCGCCTCCTGGCCCGGGAGCACAGCCAGGGCCAGGAGTACAGCCGCCGGCAGCCGGAGCGCCACCTGTTGCGCCGGAGCAGCCGCCTGCGGAGCCTGACTTCAACGACCAGCTGGACACTGCTTTGGTTCCCTAAGTCCGGGCCAACTCTTTCAGAAAGTCGTTTCGCTTTGCAGTATAGACCGGCTGGCTTGGCCAGCTGGCTATCTCCTTGCAAGCCCGATTTGGCTCGTCAATTCGACGCGCAACTTGCCGGACGTTAAGCTGCCCGACGTTTGTCACCAATCGACTGTTCGTGAGGCGTTTCACCCGATGCGGTCGGGATCGGAGATGCTTGGCTGCGGCGCGGCTGCTCCTCGACCGATTCCATTTTGTCGAACAGCGATCCGAACAACGACGGATGGATGCAAACGTAGCTCCAGAGCAAGCCGGCGACGGCGCCGCCGACCACGTCACTGAAAAAATGCGATCCTGACTGCATCCGCTGCATCACGGTCAGGCCACAGAACAGTACGAACAGCCATCGGCCTCGCGGAACGGCTAGGCACAGACCGATCGTCAGTGCAATCGCAGTCGCCATGTTGCCGCTGGGGAATGAGCGGCTGCTGGCATCAAACATTGCCACGTGGTCGAGCGTCCAGTCAAACCGCCACCACCAGGCGGTCTCCACCGTCGCTAAGTCGAGATTGATCTGGCTCGGCCGCAGTCGCAGGACGAACATCTTTAAGACGGTCGCCACGGCGCTTGCGCCGATGACCATCGTCACCAGCCGCGGCAGCAACGAGCGTCGTTCCGGAGCCAGCAGGCACAGGCTCAAAAAAATGAAAAACACCCCGCTGCCATGGGAATAGAAGCGGATCAGGTCCAACGTGCGAACAAAATCGCCCGGCAGCGGGTCCTCGTGAAACCATCGGGCCAGCGGAATGTCGGCCAAGGTTGCCAGCGGCACGGAGAACGCCGCGAATACGACTGCCCAGAGCAACAGCCCTGGGCGTTTCTGAACGTCTAATGACATCGCTCGATTGACCAGCGGCATCGGCAGCGCTACCGCTGTCGATTTCTCGGGGTCGCGGGGTATCACACTCATGCGGAAAATCCATCCTCGGTATGGGTTGGTCCGCAGATGATCTACCAGAGCCGTCCACGCCGATGACAGCCCAGAATCTGTTACCGTCGCTGACCCTGCAGCGTCAGCAACAACTGCCGCGATGAAGCAGCGTCACGGTGTTCGCAGAGATAAATCCCCTGCCAAGTTCCCAGCGCCAGACTGCCACCGGAAACCGGAATCGAGACGCTGCTGCCGAGCATCGAGGACTTGACGTGAGCCGGCATGTCGTCGGGTCCCTCCAGCGTGTGGACATAATCGAGCGACTCAGGCACCACGTGGTTCATCACCATTTCAAAGTCGGTCCGGACGTCGGCATCCGCATTCTCGTTGATGGTCAACGAGGCGCTGGTGTGCTGAATGAACACGTGCAGCAAACCGATTTCCACGTTCGACAGTTCAGGCAGCTGCCGCACCACTTGCTGCGTGATCAAGTGAAACCCACGCGGAACCGGAGGAAGCTTCAGCGGACGCTGCAACCACATAGTAATCCGTTCGAAAAGAATGAGTTCATGGCACCCACTGGTGTTCCGGTGCTTTGGCCGCGGTCATCACGCAGCGACTGCGCCGCTGATAACAGCTCGGCCGGTTGCAACGAGCGGGTACGAATGGCTGGATACCGTCAGCGTCGGCTGCCGAAGTAACCGACAGTGACCTGTGGCTACGCAGGCCACCGGCTGCGCCTGAGCGAGCGGTGCCGCCGTGCCCCGTATTCATCCGCCCCTTCCACCAGCTCTGACCCAGCGAAAGGACCGCAATCGTGTGGCGAGCATTTTTCCTGGCCGTCGGCGCCATGCTGTTTATCATCGGCGTTGAGACGCTGCTGATCGACAGCGCCACGATTTACGCCGCGGGCGATTCGTCAGCCTCGGATTTGATGGATCCCGGCAGCACTCCATCGGTCAAGACCAAGGTGGTCAAGCCGGATGAATGGCTGCCGTGGACATCGATGAGCGTCGGCACAATCGTGGTGCTTTATGCTTTTACGTTGCCACAGCGATGGAACCGTGGCGGAGGCTGACTACATGTTCCCCAGGCGTGCGACCAAGTCAGCTGTCCGGCAGCTGTAGCCCCACTCGTTGTCATACCAGCTGACGACCTTGGCGAACTTGCCCTTGCCGCCGAGAACCTGGGTGAAGTCCGCAGCGAAAATGCTGCTGTGCGGGTCGGTGATCACGTCGCTGCTGACGATCGGATCGGTGGTGTAGCAGAGGAAGCCCTTCAGCGGGCGACTTTCCGCAGCGGCTTTCATGGCGGCGTTGATCGTCTCGACGTCGACTTCTTTGCTGAGGTTGACGGTCAAATCGACGACGCTTCCGGTGACGACTGGAACTCGCATCGCAATCCCGGTGAGTTTTCCTTTAAGCTCAGGAATCACCAATGCGACCGCTTTGGCAGCCCCGGTCGTCGTCGGGATGATATTCACCCCGGCGGCACGACTGCGATACAGATCTTCGTGCGGTTGGTCCTGGACCTTCTGGTCATTGGTGTAGGCGTGCACGGTTGTCATCAGGCCCGACTCGATGCCGAACGATTCATGCAGGACTTTGGCGACCGGGGCAAGACAGTTGGTGGTGCAGCTCGCGTTGGAGACGCACTTCAGATCAGCTGTCAGCTTGTCGTCGTTGACCCCCATCACGCAGGTCAAATCCGCGCCGTCCTTCGCTGGGGCGCTGAGCACGACCTTCCTACAGCCGGCTTCGAGGTGGCTGTCATAGCCCGGTTTTTCGCCGGTCGCCCGGGCGGTGAAGAAGCCGGTCGACTCGATCACGATGTCGACGTTGTGCTCTTTCCACGGCAACTTGCGTGGGTCGCGTTCGGCCAACGCCAGTACCTTCTTGCCGTCAACAATCAACGCTTCGTCGTTATAGTCGACCGTGCCGTTGTAGCGGCCGTGGGTGCTATCGTACTTCAGCAATGTGGCCAAGGTGCGGTTATCGGTCAAGTCATTGATCGCCACGACGTCGAACTCATCGCTGCGTTGCATGAGGTTACGGAAGGTGAGGCGTCCGATGCGGCCGAACCCGTTGATTGCGACTCGAATTGCCATAGCGAATTGAAACTCCTAATTGCAGAACGAAAAAACGATTTGTGTCCGGCCACTTAAAGCGATGTCGGGCGCGGGATTATTACCGCGGCAGGAAAGAAACGCATAGGGGCGTCCGTGCGTTTCCTCGGCATTACCGCAAAAGCCGCACTCACTCTGTGATCAACTTTTTGTCCGGGGTAATATAGGCCCAGTGAGCAAATATGAACCAGCCCCCGCAACCCCCGAGCGACCGCTCGGGACCGCAGCCGAGCCCTCTGCCTCGGCCCACTTTCGCAGCTCATGGGCATCGCCGCCCGGCTTGGCGACTGCCCGACGGCGTCTCGCCCGGCACCTGGGAATACACCCAGCAGGAATCGATCGCCACCGGCTACCGCGACTTCATCGCCAACACACCGCTGGTCGACCTGGACAGCGCACTGCTGCGTGAATACTTGCCCGCGGCCGCTCCCGACCGAAAATCTCGCGTGGTGGACTTCGGTTGTGGTGACGGCCGAACGCTGCGCACGTTGTGGTCAGGGGGTTACGACGTGCTGGGCGTCGATTTGAGTCAGCCGATGCTGCGGCAGGTCGCTGCCGGGCCAGGCGGCGAAGCGTTTGTGCACAAGCGGATCCGGGCCAACCTCGTCGAACTCGGGTGCCTGGCCGATGGCATCGCCGACCACGGCGTGTGCCTGTTCAGTACGATCGGGATGATACGTGGCCGCGAGTTCCGCCGGCGATTTCTGAATCATGCAGCGAGAGTCGTCCGCCGCGGGGGCAGCTTCGTGCTGCACGTTCATAATCGCAGCGCTGCTTGGCGCAGTGGGCCCGCCCGCGCCGTTTGGCTCCGCTCCGCCTGGTCCGCGCTGACCGCCCGCAGCCACGAATGGGGCGACCAAATCTACGGCTACCGCGGGCTGGCCGACATGTTTTTGCACAGCTATTCGTTGGGCGAACTGAAGGCTGATTTGACCGAGAGTGGCTGGACGGTGCAGCAGATCATTCCGCTGTCGATCACCAGCGGTGAGATTCTCGACCGCCCGGGCTGGCTGCCAGGGCTTCGCGCCGGCGGCTTCATCGCGATCGCTCGGAACTAGCTGAGCGGCACCGCGGCATCGGCGGACTGGTCCGTGCGGCCTCGCAGCAGATCGATAAACATCTCCACCAGATGCGTTCGCTGAGTCTTTTGCTGTAGTTCGGCCAGCGTGCCTTCGTGCCGCAGGGCGCCTTGGTGCAGCAGCCCGAAGCGATCACAGACGCGTTCTGCTTCATCCAGCCCGTGGGTGCAGACGAGGACCGCCTTGCCCAACGATCGCAGGTGGGCGACGTAATCAAACACCGTCTGGCTGCCCAGCACGTCCAATCCGCGGGTCGGCTCGTCCAACAGCATCACTGGCGGATCGTGAATCAGTCCCCTGACCAGCGTGACGCGTTGCCGCTGACCGGTGCTGAGCGAACCGGCCCGGCGATCCAGCAAGCTCCGGATATCCAGCAGGTCGGCCAGGCTCTCCAGACGTTCGGCTGCGAATGAAGGATCGGTGCCGTATAGATCGGCGAAGTACAGCAGCATCTCTCGGACGCTCAGCCACGAGTAGACGCCGTCATTGGCCGACACGAAACCGAGCTTTGCTTTGACCGCGATCGGATCTTCGCTGGTGCGGACCGAGTCGACTTCCGCGTAGCCGCTGTCGGGCCGCAGCAGTCCCAAGATCATGCGCAGTGTAGTGGTCTTGCCGGCGCCGTTGGGGCCCATCAGCCCATAGACTTCGCCAGCCGAAACGGTGAACGACAGCTCATTGACCGCGCGGACCAAGCCTTCGTCGAGGCGGAACGTCTTGGTCAGTTGGTGAACGATGAGCATTGTCTCAGATCGGCTAAGGTAAGGGAGAGTTCAAAAATAGGTTGCATGTTCTCATTACCTTCACCCTCCCGCCCCGCGGAAGAGTCGGACGCGCCAGCGGCCGGGGAGGAACAGGACCACCCCTCTCCTCGCCTGAGGCTCGACTCTCCCGGAGGGAGAGTGAAGTGCTGAAGTTATTTTTGAACTGCTCCTAAGCTCGACTTTTTCCGTTTTCGAGCGATGGACTGGTATAGGTAAAAGGGGCCCCCTTGCGCAAGAATTGTGACTTCTCACAGTTCAAACCCCTGGCAAGGAGGCCGCCATGCTCCGCGTGCCCCGTGATTTTAAACCGCTCGTCGATGATTTGTCAGCAGCAACTCGAAAACCCCAGACTGCGCGACGGCTGACATTTTTCTTCGCCGCTGCAATCCTTGTGGTCGGCAACCGAACCGTTTCAGCTGTCTTGCGGTTGCTCTCGCTGGTCGAGCCAATCAATCCTTCGACCTACCATCGCCTCTTTTCACATCGGCAGTGGTCCGCGTGCAAACTGGCCAAAATCATTGCCACCTTTGTAATCAATCGGTTAGTCCCTGAGGGCGAAATTCGTGTCGTCGGTGATGAAACCGTTGACGGGCATCGTGGCAAGAAGGTCTACGGCAAGGCAAGACATCGTGACGCGGTGCGAAGCTCACACTCCCACACGGTCTATCGCTATGGCCACAAATGGATCGTCCTGGCGATCCTCGTCCAATTGCCGTACACCAATCGGCCGATGGCGTTGCCAGTCGTGATCGCCCTGTATCGTGATCAAAAAACCAACAATGCCCAGGGCCGGCGACACAAGACAGCGGCGGAACTGATGTGTGGCTTGTTGGCGATGCTGATGCACTGGTTTCCAGAGCGAAAGTTCGTGTTTGCCGGGGATAACGCCTACGCAACGCACGCTATGGCGAGATTTGCCGCGCGGCACAAGCGCCGCCTGACGCTGGTCAGCAAGATTGTCGAGGATGCCAATCTATTCGCTCCGCCGCCGAACGCAAAAAGGGCAAGAAAGGTCGTCCGCCGGTCAAAGGCCGTCCGCTGCCCAGCCCCAAGGATGTGGCAAAGTCAGAGCGAGGCGGCAAGAAAATTCGTGTCCGTTGGTATGGGGGAGGCTGGCGGAACGTGAGGGTCTATACCGGTGTGGGCTGTTGGTACAAGAGTGGCAAAGGGATCGTGAGCATCCGCTGGGTGTATGTCATCGATCTCGATAGCACTCACCGCGATGAGTGTTTCTTCTCGACCGATCCGGCGATGACTCCCGCAGCGATCATCGAGATGTACGGGGGGCGATGGAATATCGAGACGACGTTTCAAGAAATGCGCGAACACTTTGGCCTGGAAACCACGCGTGGCTGGAGCAAGCAGACCGTGCTGCGAATGGCTCCGAGTTTATTTCTGCTCTACACGATCGTAGTGTTATTTTACGACACGATGGCGGATTCAAGCCCGCATCTTCGTCGTCGCAGTTGGGCGGGCAAAGAGGGGATCACGCTGAGTGATATGCTAGTCAGCGTGCGTCAGCATTTATGGTGCGAATGGGTTTTTACACAGGTGCCAGGAGGCAGGGCTGTTCAAAAACTCCCGCGCCCTATCCGCAAGCTGCTAGACTTCGGGCTTGCCCAAGCAGCTTGAACGGAAAAAGTCGAGCTAAGCGGAGAATTAGGGGTCGGGAGCCGATCGTGCGAAGCATCCGCAGGGCCGCTTGCGGCAATTGACTCCTGACTCCTTAAACATCCGGCTCTAGGGTTCAAGAGCGGCCGGCGATCCGCCGCAGTTGCTCCAGCGGCACATAATACCGCACGTAGGACTTGCCGTCGGAGAATCGTTGGCCACGCCGATCTTCGACCAGCACGGTAGCCCGGCGGGTGATGCGGTTGACCCAGCCGTGGAGCATCTTGCCTTCGTGGCTGAACTGCACCTTCGCGCCGACGCGAATGTCGAAGTTCCGCGCCGCTCGCTCGCTTTGGGTGATCAAATCATGGCGATGTTCGGTGTGCCCGAAGAAGCGTGCAGCGATGTTTTGAAATCGCGTACGGCTGCAGGAACTGTCGTTCCACAGGAACATCTCCAGCAGGTGCACCAGTTCGTGCTCGCAAACCCGCTGCATCGCCTCCAATCGATTACTGCACCGCAGGCCGGTCACGGTGATGGGCCGGTCGACATCATCGAACGCCTGGAACAGCAGGGTGGAGGAGAGCACCATTTCGAACCGCCGTGTATCTTGCCGGGCGTGCCGCTGCGCATCGGTCAATTTTTTGCTGGCTCGGTCGGAATAATGGGTCACGAGTTTGCCGGCGATCCGGGTCATTCGCGAGGAGATGCCGAACCGCAGGCGTTCGCGACCAATCAAGGCCAGCAGTTGCGAATCGAAGAACTCGCGGTCGTACAGCATCGCCATTCGCCGCAGGTCGTCGCTGTCCAGCCGCGTGAAATTGGGCGACTCCATCGAGCGGCTCAGCTGCAGCACTTCCGCGTGGATTCGGCGTTGACGCAGCCGCACTTCTGCGGCGGGCAGTTGGCTTTCCAGCACGCTGGTCGCGATCCGCCGGGCCGTCTGCCGAGCATCGGCCGTCGGCTGCAGCACAGCGTCTTTGAATCCGCCGGTGAAGTTGTTTGGCGAATAGTTCACTATGCGACGCTCCATGCGTTAAAGTAGAACCATCTTGCGGGATCGTCCGGACAGGCAAGCGTGTCCGTTTCCGGCATCATCGTACCACCTTTCCTGCCCACGCTGACACGTCGACACATGTGCTGACACGTTGACCAGCGGGTATCCCTTCCTGCCTCGGAGTCTTTCGCCACTATGACCGAACCTAGAGCTACCGATCGTCGCACTTTCATGCAGCACGCCGCCACCGCGACCGCCGGAGTCGCCGCCGCGACCGGATTGGCGCGTAACGCCACCGCTGTCGACTCCAAGGCTGTCCATCAAAGTGGCGGCGATGTCATCCGCGTCGGATTGATCGGCTGTGGCGGACGCGGCAACGGCGCGGCGATCAACGCCATGAATGCCGGCCCGGACGTTCGCATCGTTGCCGTCGGTGATCTGTTCGAAGATTCGATCAAAATTTGTCGTCAATCGCTATCCAAGCAGCGTCCTGATCAATTTATGGTCGACGACGATCATGCTTTCGTCGGCTTCGACGCTTACAAGCAGGTCATCAACAGCGACATTGATGTCGTGCTGCTCGCCTCGCCGCCTCACTATCGCCCGGCGCAGATGGAAGAAGCGGTTGCCGCTGGCAAGCACATCTTCGCGGAGAAGCCGATTGCGACCGATCCCGCCGGCGTGCGGCGAGTGATGGCGGCTTGCGAACAAGCCGACTCCAAGGGTCTCAATGTCGTCAGCGGTTTGTGCTGGCGGTATGACGAAGCGGTTCGCCAAACCGTCGGCAGGGTGCACGATGGTGCGGTTGGCGACATCGTCTCGACGACTGCCAACTACCTCACCTCGCCGATTTGGATTCGCCCTCGCAAGCCGGGCGAGAGCGAGATGTCGTATCAATGTCGAAACTGGTACTACTTCACCTGGCTCTCGGGCGACCACTACGTCGAGCAGTTCATCCACAGCCTCGACAAGGCGATGTGGCTGCGGCACGACGAGCCGCCGGTCAAGGCGTATGGCCTGGGCGGACGGCAACTCCGCAGCGACGCGACCCAGGGGAACATCTATGACCACTTTGCGGTCGTGTATGAATGGGCCGATGGCTCGCGTACCCACGCCTATACGCGTCAGTTCCCGCGCAGCTTCACGCAGACCGAAGACTTCGTCTACGGCACGCGTGGGTCGGCAAAACTGCTCGCTCACGAAATCGAAGGCGAAAACCGCTGGAAGTTCACCGGCGACAAGACGAACATGTACGACCAAGAACACGTCGAACTGTTCCAAGCGATTCGTGGCGAGCGGCCGCGGATCAACAACGGGCTGTATATGTGCCGCAGCACGATGATGGCGATCATGGGCCGTGAAGTTTGCTATTCCGGCCAGGAATTGACCTACGAACAGGTCGCCACCAGCCCCATGGAACTGGGGCCGAAGGAGTACGATTGGGATCAGGTCGTCGACGCCGAAGTCGCGCAGCCCGGCCAGTACAAGTTCCCGCTCGCCTGATTTCGCTGAGCGCCTAACGTTTCGGTCGCTTGCGGTGTTGTGCCGCAAGCGACCGATTGCCGATCTGTTTGAATTTCACCTTCTATCGAAGTGCGCCGCCATGCCTTCCAGCGTCTCGTCGTCTCTGACTCGCGGTTTGCGGCTGTGCGGCTGCGGGCTCCTGCTGCTCAACGTCGGCTGCTTCGTGTCCAGCGAACCTCGACCGGAAGCGGCGGCCGCAAGCAATCCGGATAACGCTGCGGTCAACGCCGCCGAAGCGACGCCGCGCGAGACGATCGGCAAGACCACGCAGAACGTCTTGTCGCTGGAACAAGCGCTCGCCTCCGGCGGTGAACAGGTCGATCAAGGGATTACCTCCACCAACCCGCTGCTGCAGTCGGCTGAGGCCTACCGCACCAGCGTCGCCAAAGTCGGCGCCATGGCTGTCCAGCAGGCGATCCAAATCCGCAACGCGCAGAGCATCGCCGATCCCAAGCCGCTGACGCACGCCGAGTTCATGAGCGAGATTATCAAGCCGGGCCAAGCCGATGGGATTGCGCTCGCCATGTTGCCCTACCACCAGGAATACGCCTGGAGTGAGGCGGACCAGCAACTGGTGGTCGTCAGCTTCCCAGCGCGGATCGAGGAACGCGAAAAACAGCGGTAGAACGCGCTGCATGGCGGTTTGATTCGAACGGCTGGTCGTTAGCCGACCCCCTGATGTTGCGCATCGAAGCATTCGGGTCGCTGCTGTGTTCGCGGTCCGTCCTATGGCGAGTGCTATCGCTGCGGGGCCATCTTGAGGGACCGCTCCCCGAAATCCGGGTCTGCCCTTACACTTTCACCCGGCACTTTCACCTGTGGCCCGCCGACGAGCCGCGAACGATCTCGCGCTCCGAGCGGGCCGATACGGATGAGCGCGCGTCCTAGCCCGCTGCCATCGAGGTGGAACGTTCCGATCCGGTACGTCCGGCTGGCCTTCCCACTTGAAACTCCCGCTGCCTTGCGCGGCCGACCGCCGAGCACTACGGGTACAGAAAGCATATCGCATGAAATACGCCATCATCATCCCTGACGGATGTGCCGATGAGCCGATCGACGCACTCGGCGGCAAAACGCCCTTGCAAGCGGCGCGGTTGCCTCATTTGAATCGTCTTGCCGCAGCCGGGCGTGTCGGGCTGAGCAACAACACTCCGTCGCACCTGCCGGCCGGCTCGGAGGTCGCCAACCTCTGTCTGCTCGGCTACGACCCCGACGTCTACTTTACCGGCCGAGCTCCATTAGAAGCGGCCGCTCAGGGGATTGAATTGGCCGAAGGCGACTGGGCGATTCGCTGCAACTTGGTCACCATCGAAGATCAGGTGATGGTCGACTTCACCGCCGATCACGTCAGCACCGCCGAGGCCACCGAGCTGCTGGCCTCCGCACAAGCGAGCCTAATCGACCAGGCGTCGCGCGAACAACTCTGCGGCATCGATCCCTCTCAGCTGCAGTTCGTGCCCGGGGTCAGCTATCGAAATCTGCTGATCTATCGGGGGCAGCCCGGGGTGCCGGCGCCGTTTTCGACGCAGACCCGTTCCCGGGCGCCCCACGACTTAACCGATCTGCCGGTCGGTCACGAGTACCCCCGAGGTCCTGGCAGCGACCTGTTAGTCGGCTTAATGGAGCGCTCAGCAGAGCTGTTCGCCGAGCACCCGGTGAACGCGGCGCGGCTCCAGGCTGGTCACCGCGTTGCGACGAACCTGTGGCTGTGGGGACTCGGCGGCGCTCCGCGGCTGCCCTCTTTTGAATCGCTCCATGGGGTGCAAGGCGCAATGATCACGGCCGTCGACCTGCTGCGTGGCATCGCTGCGCTGTGCGGCTGGCCGCGGATCGAGGTCCCCGGCGCGACCGGCTACCTCGATACCGACTATGACGCCAAGGGACGCGCTGCGGTCGCTGCCCTTGATCAATACGATCTGGTCTGCGTCCATATCGAAGCCCCTGATGAGGCCTCACACGAAGGTCGGCACGAAGCCAAAATCGCGGCGATGGAGCGGATCGACGAGGCGATCGTCGGGCCGGTCGTGGAGAAGTTGCAGAGCTTCGGCGACTACCGCATCCTCGTCTCGCCCGATCACCCCACCCCCTGCTGCACCAAAAAGCACAGCCACGGCGACGTGCCATTCTTGATCGCTGGTTCGTCGATCGCCGCCGATTCGCAAACTCGCTATGACGAAGCAGCGGCCGGGGCCAGTGGCTGGCGAGTGGAGAAAGGTTGGGACCTGATGAAATCGTTCATGCACTGATCGCGCCTGTGTTGGAAAAAAGGGTCCGACCCCTGTTGCCGGGAACCAGCCCTCCGGGTGCTTCGCACAAAAGGGTCTGACCCTTTTTTTCTGCCATCCTTACCGAGTCCATTCTCTTACCCCTCTCGCATGCTCCGATGTCTTTGATCGTTCAAAAGTTTGGTGGCACCAGCGTTGCCGATCCCGAGAAAATTCGTGCCGCTGCCCGCAAGGCAATTCGCGCCTCCTTGGAGGGCAATCAGGTGTTGATGGTCGTCAGCGCCATGGGACACAACACCGATCTGTTGGTCAGCTTGGCCAGCCAAGTCAGCGCCGCTCCGCCGGCTCGGGAAATGGACATGTTGCTCAGCACCGGAGAGCAGGTCAGCGTTGCGTTGGTGGCGATGGCGATCGACTCGCTCGGCTCCAAGGCGGTCAGCTTGACCGGCGGCCAACTCGGTATCCGCACCGACAACACGTTCACCAAAGCGCGCATTAAATCGATTTCGACCGACCGCATCCGCCGGCTGTTGGACGATGGCAACATCGTGATCGCGGCCGGATTCCAAGGGATCGATGACGACCTGAACATCACCACGCTCGGTCGTGGCGGCAGCGACACTACGGCGGTGGCGCTGGCCGCGGTACTCGGCGCCGACGCCTGTGAGATCTACACCGATGTCGATGGGGTCTACACGACCGATCCACGGATTTTGCCCGAAGCGCGGCGCGTGGGCGTGATCAGCTATGACGAGATGCTCGAGTTGGCCAGCCTCGGCGCCGGTGTGATGCACAGCCGCTCGATTGAGTTCGCCAAGAAGTTTGGTGTCCCCATTCATGTCCGCAGCAGTTTTTCGGACATCGAAGGGACGATGATCGTCGCCGAACCCGAGTCCTGCTCGGCCGCGGTCAGCGGCGCGGCGCTGACCCGCGATGAGTCCCGAGTATCGATCTTGGGCGTCCCGGATGTCCCGGGTACGAGCCTGGAAATCTTTTCAGCAATCTCGGCGAAAAAGATCGCCGTCGACATGGTTGTCCAAAACGTCGGCAGCGGAGGTTTGGCGGACATCTCGTTCACGGTCCCGGGCAGCGAACTGCAGGCGGTTTTGGCTGCGATCAAAAAACCGGCTACCGCGCTGGGGGCGGCCGGAGTCATTCACGAACGAGAAGTTTCGAAGGTATCCGTTGTCGGCCTGGGCATGGCGTCGCAAACCAATGTCGCGGCGCGAATGTTTCGCGCTCTCGGCGACGCCGGCGTGAACATCCAGATGATCACGACCAGTGAGATCAAGATCTCGGCGCTCGTGCCACGCGACCAAGGCGATCTGGCGCTGCGAGCGGTGCATCAGGCATTTGCGCTGGACCGGGCACCGGAGGACGCCAGAACCTGGCATCAGATTCGCGCCGAGCGCGCTCCCACGGCCGATGTTCAAACCCTGGTCTCGCGGCTCCGCGATGACGCGCTGGAAGAACTGACCCTGACCGGCATCTCGGTCTCCGGCACACAGGCCCGCGTAACGTTGCAGGGAGTACCGGATCACCCGGGAATTGCGGCCGATGTGTTCGAGACAATCGGACAGGCCGGAATCTTTGTCGACATGATCGTCCAAGGCTACGAGGGCGAAGACGGCGCGACGAACCTGAGTTTCACCATCAGCGAAGACGATCTCGAGCACGCGCTGCAGGTCGCCCGCGGGATTTGTCGACGGCATCAGATGCGGGGTGCACAGGGCGGCAGCGGGATCGTCAAGGTCACAGTCAGCGGCATCGGGCTGCGCAGCCACACGCAGGTCGCCAGCGTGTTGTTCAAGACGCTCGCCGATGCGGGTATCAACGTGCAGATGATCAATACCAGTGAACTGCAGGTGAATACCGTGATCGACGCCAGCCGCGCCGAAGAAGCTCATGCGTTGATCGTCGAGGCGTTCTCCGAAGCGCTCAGCTAACCGACGTGGGTTGCGGCGGCGATGAAGCGGGATGTGCAGTGTGATGAGCGATTACATTGGGAGTTTGCTCCCCCAACTCCCTACAACTTGTGGCTGGATTTATGCTGATCGCGTCTCGTAGCCAGTTGATCGCTCTGGCACTGCTAACCGTGGCGGCCTGCTCGCCGGTCGTGCAGGCTCAACAGCGTCCCAACATCATCGTGATCCTGGCCGATGACCTCGGCTGGGGCGACCTGTCGTGCTACGGTGCGACGGCCTTGCAAACGCCGAACATCGATTCGCTCGCCGCCGAAGGTGTGCGTTTCACCAGTGGATACTGCTCGGCGTCGACCTGCACCCCAACGCGGTACTCGCTGCTGACCGGCACGTATGCGTTTCGCGTGCCGGGTACCGGGATCGCGCCTCCCAACAGCCCAGCGCTGATTCAGCCGGAGACGCCAACGCTGGCAACGGTGTTGAAGCAGGCCGGATACCGGACCGCCGTGATCGGCAAGTGGCACCTTGGCCTGGGTGCTCGCGGCGACGGACCGGACTGGAACGGGGAGCTGAAACCGGGGCCGCTGGAAATCGGGTTCGACCGCTGCTTTTTGCTGCCGACGACCAACGATCGCGTACCGCAGGTATACGTGGAAGACCATCGCGTTCGTGGCCTCGACCCGGCCGATCCGCTGTGGGTCGGCAGCGAAAAGCCGAGCGAGGATCACCCCACCGGACTGACGCATCGCGACCAACTGAAGCTGGATTGGTCGCACGGCCATAATGCAACGATCCACAACGGGATCAGCCGGATCGGATTCTACACTGGCGGTCATGCGGCGCGGTTCCGTGATGAGGATTTGGCCGACAGCTGGGTGCAGGAGTCCAGTCGCTGGATCGAACAGCATCGAAACGAACCCTTTTTCCTGTTGTTCTCTTCGCACGATATTCACGTGCCGCGAGTGGCACATGAGCGGTTTGCCGGCAGCACCGACTTGGGACCGCGCGGCGACTGCATCGTGCAGCTTGATTGGTGTGTCGGCCAATTGCTGCAAACGCTTCGCCGGCTCGACCTTGACCAGCAGACGATGATCGTCTTTTGCAGCGACAATGGTCCGGTACTCGACGATGGTTACGTCGATGAAGCGATCGAGAAGCTGGGCGACCACCGGCCCGCCGGTCCTTTTCGCGGTGGCAAGTACAACGTCTTTGAAGGCGGCACACGGACGCCGCTGATTACCTGGTGGCCCGGGCAAATCAAACCGGGTGTGTCCGACGAAGTCGTATGCACCATCGACTTGGCCGCCAGCTTCGCTCGGCTGACGGAACAAACGCTGCCTGCCGATGCGTTTTTGGACAGCCTCGATGTGTTGCCGGCGCTGCTGGATGAACCGGAGGCGGAGGGACGACAGTCGCTGGTCGTCCAGGACAATGGCCAGTCGGGAAATCTTGGGTACCGGCAGGGCAAATGGAAGCTGGTCCGTCACAAGACGCGGCGTGCAAACAACGTCAACCTGCGGTTGGTGCCGACGGTGATGCCTGCACACCAGTTGTTCGATCTGGAACAGGATCCGGGCGAGGCCGACGATGTCAGCAAAAAGTTTCCCGAAGTCACGCAGCGGCTGATTGAGGAGTTGGACGAGCTAATCCGACGCGGCCGCAGCCGCAACGGCTAAAGCTGCCCTTTGATGGTTCGCTGCGCCACAACCCATGCCTGTTCGAGGTGCGCTAAGTAAGCATCGACATCCAGCAGATCGCCGGCGTCGGCCGGGGCGAGCTCAAACAGCCAGCCGCCGCCATAGATATCGACATTGATCACCGAAGGATCGCTGAGCGCTTCGTCGTTGAACGCGATCAAGCGGCCGGCCGTGGGCGAGTAGAGGTCGCTTTCGGCCTTCTTGCTCTCAATCGAGCCGAGCTGTTGGCGGCGAGTCACTGCTACCGGCGGTTCCAGCACCCAGTCCAAAAAATAGACGTCCTGCAGCAGTCGCACGGCGTAAGCAGTCAGCCCAAACCGCCACAGGCCCTGCGGCGGCTCGGCGACCCCGGAATTCGTATCCTCACGGTTCGCAGCGGATGCCGGCGCCGCCCACATGTGATTGGTGGTGTAGCGCAGGCCGCTGGGCAGCACCGCCTTGAACTCGCCCATCATGAAGAAACGAGCGTGTGGGTCGTCGGCTAATGGACCGCCGGACGCTTTGGCCTTCCGCTCAAAAGCGCCCTGGCTCACGTGTAGCGGACTCCCTGATGTTCCGCTTCGAAGAACGCCGGCAGCAGCGCGTCAGCCCGCAGCAGGCCCTGGCGCGTCAACCGGATGCGGTCACCTTCGACGATCACGTACTGATCATCGACGTAGCGTGACCAAACTTCCGCCCAGTGGGTCAGGATATCGACGCCAAATTTTTTCTGGAAATAGCCGCGATCCAGATAACCCCGCTTGAGCAGCAGGATCAGCTCACGCACCAGCAGTTGATGTTCGGTCGGCACAAAGCCGCGACCCAGTGGCAGTTTCCCTGCATCGACGGCTGCGTAGTATTTGTCCAGATCGGCGAAGTTTTGGTAATGAATGCCGCTGGCATGACCAAAGCTGGCGATGCCCGTGGCGAGCAGGTCAGCGCCCTGCCAGAGGTTGTCGCGGTAGCTGAAGTTCACCTTGCTGGCGTCTTTGACCATCGTGTAGCCGCTGCTCACGCTGTAGCCGGCCGCTTCCAGTTCGGTCGAAGGCGTAATCGACCCAGGCCCGCTTGGTGGGCCAGTCGGCGACCGGCGTCTCGACCTGATTGCCCAGAATGTCGTTGCGAGTAGACGGTGTTGAACGGCAGCTCCATCTGGTAGATCGTGACGCTGTCGGGGCTGATTTCGATCGTGCGGCGGATGTTCTCTTTCCAGTTGTCCCAGGTCTCGCCGACCATTCCCGCGATCAGATCGATGTTGACATTGGCGAACTCGGCGGCCTGGATCCACTCCCAGGCTGCAAAGACCTGCTTGGACAGGTGCGCGCGGCCGTTTTCTTCGAGCACCTCGTCGTCGAAGTTTTCGACGCCCAGGCTCAGCCGCGTCACGCCGAGTTCCTCACGCAGCGTCTTGACCTTGGGCTCGCTCAGCGTGCCCGGCTCGCACTCGAACGTCACTTCTTCGGCTTCGTCCCAGTTGATGTGCTTGCGCAGCCGATCGACCAGCAGCGTCAGCTGCTTGGGCGACAAAAAGCTGGGTGTCCCGCCGCCGAAGTAAACGAACCGGAACGGCCGGTCGCCCATCACCGGCAACTCGGCGACCATTCGAATCTCGCTGCAGAGCGCATCGACATACCGCTCCACATCGGCGGCCCGCATATCGGTGAAGACTTTGAAGTAGCAGAACTTGCAGCGCTTGCGGCAAAACGGGATGTGCAAGTACAGCCCCAGCGGCGTGGTCACCTGCGGAGGCGAGTTCAGAGCCTCGGAGACCGCTGGCAAGGCGTCGGTATTCCAACGGCTGTACGGCGGATAGTTCGAGATGAAGTAGCTGCCGACTTCGGTCTTTTTTTCTGTTCGCTGTGTTTCGGCAGTGCTCATAAGCAAAACGCGTCTTTCAGGAGAGGGTAGGTCAACGGGCGGGCGATTGCCGGGCGTGATTACGGAGCGGCGAAACAGCGGAGCACGCCGCGGCTATCGGCGATGAATAATCGGTTATCGGCGATTGCAGGGGAGGATGTAAACTGTCCACGAATCTCGAATTGCCACTTCTCGCTGCCGTCGGCGAGCGACAAGCGGGTCAAGCGGCCATCGGTCGAGGCGAGCCAGACGTCGTTGCCAGCGATGACGGGCGACGCATCGGCCCGGCGACGCAGCGTGTACCGCCATTTGCGCTCTCCGGTCTCAATATCCAGCGCGTCGACTTGGCGATTTTGGCTGGACACGACCACCAGATTTCCTCGCACAGCCGGATTGCTGCGGTATTCTTGGGCTCGCTCTTGGTCAATGTATCGCCACAGCTCACGGTTCGACTTCCAATCAAACGCGATCACGGCGCCGTCCATGATCGGCAGGAATGCTCGTTCGCCCAGGATTGCCGGCGTGCTGCCGGTGGGGCCGCCCAGCGGCAGCGGGTCAGCGGATGACTTGCCATCTCGGATCGCGATGGTGTGCAGATTGCCGTCACAACCGCCTAAGAAGGTTTGTTCTCCAGCGATCGAGGGGCTGCAGCGGATTTGGTCACTGGTTTCATAGGTCCATACCAGTGAGCCGTCGCCGCGTGCCAGCGCATAGAGGCTGCCATCCTGCGAGGCCACCAGCACACGATCGTCGACGAACGCCGCCGCGGAAGTGATTTCACCGCCGATTTCTCTGGTCCACCGCAGCTTTCCGCTGACGGCATCAACGCCGTAGACTTTGCCATCCAAATCGCCGATCACCAACAGGTCACCATCGACCGCCGGGCCGCTGATGAACCCGATTTCGGTCGTCAGTTTCCATTGCTCAGCTCCGGTATCGCTGCTGACACAATAAATCGTGCCGGCGACATCAGCGAGGTAGACACGTCCGGCAACGACGACCGGTGGCGCTTCGACCGCCTCGTCGGCAGCGAACTCCCAGCGGACGGCCAAATCAGTGGGAAGCTCGGTCGCGGTCGAGCCGGTCGCCTGAGCGTCGCCACGGGGCAAAGGCCAGTCCGCAGCCAATGTGTGAGCGCCGCTGGCGGCGATCGCCAGCACCAGGAATACGCAGACGGTTGTAGGCAACTTGTTCATGTCACGTATTATATACGCCCGTACGCATCGGCGGGCGACGTACCGGCGACGCTCTGCCGATGCAGAACGGCAGCGACGCTAGCCAAACTCGTACTGATTTTTCATCCCCGTCACTTTCCTCTCCTCCGACCAGCTTCATGATTTGCGTTAGCCTCGGCCGCACCCGGCACAAACACATGATCGCCGAACACCAGCATTTGGCTGACAACGGGGTCCAGCTGGTCGAGTTGCGTCTGGATTTCATCGGCCGCGCGGTCAACATCGGTCGGCTGATCAACAACCGTCCGACGCCGGTGCTGATTGCAGTTCGCCGCCGCGAGGATGGCGGCCGCTGGATGGGCACCGAATCGGACCGCCAGATGCTGCTGCGCTCGGCGATCGTCGCGGGGGTCGAATACGTCGACTTGGAAGCGGACATCGCGGGCGATATTCCTCGCTATGGAACCACCAAGCGGGTTGTCAGCTTCCACGATTTCAGCGGCACGCCTGACAATCTCGAAGAGCTGCACGCAGCGATGGCCGCCGAGGATGCCGACATCGTTAAAATCGCGACCATGGCCACCAGCTTTTCCGACAACGTGCGGATGCTGGAGTTGGTGAAAAACGCCACGGTGCCGACGATCGGCATCTGCATGGGTGAAATCGGCACGCTGACCCGCATCCTCGCCAGTCGTATGGGTTCACCGTTTACCTACGCGACGTACAGCGCCGACCGAAAAATGGCTCCTGGTCAGCTGAACTACAAGCAGATGCACGACCTGTATCGCTTCGACGAGATCGACGAGCACACCGAGCTGTTCGGCGTCGTGGCCGATCCGGTGGCTCACAGCCACAGCCCCCTCATCCACAACCGAGCGATGCAGCATGCGGGCGTCAACGGCCGGTACCTGCCGTTCCGCGTCCCACCGGACGATTTCAATGCGTTCATTTCGGCTTGTCCCCAGATCGGCATCCATGGAATCAGCATCACGATCCCGCACAAGGAGCGCGCACTCGACTACTGCACACAGGCCGAAGCCTCGTCAACCGGCATCGGTGCGATCAACACGATGATCTTCGACCAGAATGATCGGCTGGGTTACAACACGGACTATCGGGCGGCGATGGATTGCATCAACGCCGTGTATTCCAAGAGCGACGTAGCCGTTTCCCACCAGGGCCGCCGCGTGTTGCTGCTGGGCGCCGGCGGCGTGGCGCGGGCGATCGCTTGGGGCTTGAAACAGCGCGGTGCCGAAGTCACGATCGCCAGCCGCAGCTACGATCGCGCCGCCGCCATGGCACATGAACTCGGCACGCGGGTGGTTAAGTGGGAGGATCGGCATGCGCAGAATCCTCAGTTGTTGATCAATGGCACGCCGGTCGGGATGCATCCCAACGTCGATGAAGCACCGTATTCCAAGTCGGCGATCAACAATTTCATGGTTGTCTTCGACACCGTTTACAATCCAGAGAACACGCTACTGGTCAAGCATGCGCGAGATGAAGGCCAAGGTGATCACCGGAGTTGACATGTTCGTCCGCCAGGCGGCCTATCAGTTCAAGTTATTTACCGGCCGTGAAGCGCCGCGCAGCTGATGCGTGACGCGATCAAGGAAGCGACTAGCCCTGTCCGAATCAACGCCTGAGGCACACCGGATGACCCACGAAGATGCCGCCATGGCAAACCGAGTTGCCGCCAGCGCCGACAACGACACCATCACTTATCGCCAAGCCACTCCGGAGGACGCTGAGGCGATCCACGCGATCCTGCGGCCCTATGTCGCCAATCGTAAGCTGTTCGCCAGGACCGAAGGGGAGGTGATCGAGTTGACGCGCCACGGCTTTATCGCTGAAGCCGGCGGTCGCGCGGTGGGATTTGCCGCGGTCGAAGTCTACAGCCGCAAGCTCGCCGAAGTTCAAAGCCTTGCCGTCAGCGCCGACTATCAAGGACGCGGGATCGGCCAAGAACTCGTCGGCCGCTGCGTCCAACGGGCCAAGGAACTCGGGGTCGTCGAGGTAATGGCGATCAGCAGCAGTGAGGACTTCCTCAAACGCTGCGGATTCGACTACGCTCTGCCGGACCAAAAGCGGGCACTGTTTTATCAACTGCAGCCGCGCAGCCTCGACTGACCCTCAGGCGCTGCAACAGCCCCAGCGATAACGCCATCCAGCGGGCATAGGCGGCGGCGACCAGCGCGGCGATCAGCAGCAGTTCCCAGCGGAGCGTCGACCGCGTCGGCGCGGCGGTCAGCAATCGCGTCAGCCGCCACAATCGCTGCGGGATCGTCATCGCCAGGTAACTCGCCAGCAGCGTCCCGATCGGATGCATCGCCCAGGCATCGGCCAGTCGCAATCGGGCCGCCAAAACAAAACAGCGCGTCAACCCGCAGCCCGGGCAATCCACGCCTAGTAAAGCCCGAAACGAGCAGAGCTGCGGCAGCGACAGTTCCAACCCGCTGATCATGAGCGCCTGCTGCGCCCCAGGCCGCAGCACGCGAGCGACCGCAAACAGGCACAGCACGGCCGCAATCCAGATCAGGCAGGCCGTAACCGCAGCGCGATCAGGGCGCTGATCAAGACGATTGGCCGCTGTCGCCATTGACGCTCGGTTCCTGCTCAGGGGCCTGCTCAGATTTCTGCTCGCGGTCTTCGTTCGCCCTTGCTGCAGCTTCAAACTCGGCCAACTGCCGCATCAGTGGCGGGGAGTGGGGCATCAACTTGACCGCACGCCGCTGCACCCGCAGGGCGTTTTCCAGGTCGCCAAGCGCGAAGTAACAACGGCCGGCCGTGTCGAGCTGAGCCGGTTGATCGGGCGACAGCTCCAACGAGCGCAGGCTGTACTGCAGCGCCTTTTGCTGGTCACCTTCGGTATTGCTGATCAACCAGGCGTATTGGTTGTAGTGCTCGGCAAGTCGCTCGACCATGTCCGGGAAGCGGACGCGGAGCTGAATCTGCTGGCTGATCGCCTCGATCTGATTGTCGAATGTCGCTGAGATCGAGCGGATCCGTCGCCGCACGTCATCACGCCACGGTTGGTCGCCATCGAGGCGGTACATCGCGATCAGGATGTCGACGTTGATCGGGTCAAGCTCCAGTGCCGTCACCAGCGTTTGCTGCGCCGCTTGCAGTTGCTCAGCGTCAGCCGAATTGGCTTCGACCAAGCCCCGGTAATAGAGCATCGTCGACTTCATACGATTGACGTTGATGAACTGCGACTGCAGTCGGCGGGCGAAGTTTTGGTCTTCTTCGGCGCGCCGAATCAGCGGCTCCAGCGTTTCATAACCCTCCTGATAACGCAGCAAATCGCCGAACATCGTCGCCAGCTGGGTTCTCGCAGCGGCCGCGATCAAGGTGTCGATCGGCATCGCATCGATGATGTGGCGATATTCCCGTTCGGCCCAGCGGAACAGGCCACGCGACTCCAGCTCGCGGCCGATTTCGCGGTGGCGGTAGGCGAGTTCCTCCAGGGCTTTGGGCGACAGCCGTGCGGCTTGCTCACTGCCCGGGGGCGGCAGCGGATCGACGGCGGCGGCTTGGGCAGCCAGTTCATCGGCCGCTGGCTCGCCGGCGCCGGTGACGAGCAGCGCCTCGGCAGCTCCATAGAGCAGAATTGGCTGACGTGCAAACAGTTCGGGATTACGACTGTGCAGCTGCAGCACCAGGGCGTGCATGTCGTTATCGATCGCCCAGCTGCAGGCGTCGAGGACTTCGGCCGAACGCGGCGGGACCAAGTCGAGATGTGCGCCGACCAGGGCCAGCGCTTCATCGCGCATGCCAGCGGCCACAGCGCGGCGTGGCGCAGACGCGAATCAGCTCCAAAACCGCTGGTCGTGTCGTCAGGCTATCGCCCCCTTGATCGACCGCCTGGCGCTGTTGGGCGACCAATGTCTTCCATTTTTCGGCCGCGTATTCCCCTTGCTCAAGGTCTTCGGCGTAGACCCGCAACCACTGAGCAGCCTGCCGCTCATTGCGACCGAGCACCTCCCGGATCGTCTCGGCCTGTGCCTTGCGAACCGCCTCATCCTCGGTCATCGGCCCGCGCATCACGGCCAGTGCAGCCTCGCGGCTGAGCTTGAGCGACGTCTCGAAACGCGCCAGTCGGACCAGCGCCGCCAGCCCCTGACGGCCAGGCAGCTCGGCCAATCGATCCATTCGATTTTGCCGCTCCGTCTCACTTTGCGCGCCATATTCGTGCAGCGCCTCACGCACCCCCGGCGGATCCGACTCCGTCGACCAGCTGACCAACAGGCTGCTGACCAGGTACCGTGCGGTCGTCGCCACTTCGACGTCGGAGTAATACTGCGCTGCGTGCAGATCATCGAATGCCTGCAGCCCCAATCGCTCCAGAGTTTCGCGGGCGCGGACCCGGGCGGCATAACTAGGATGCCCCAACTGTTCGATCAATTGCGGGACATCGGCCTCCGCGGCCAGCAACCCAGCGGGCGAATCGGCAGCGGCCTCGCGGGCTGCGGCGATGACGGTGCACAGCGCAATCGCCCGAATCAAGTTTCGCCGTAGCTTGGCAACACGAGGGGATTCAATCGACATAGCTTCACTAGCCCCAGAAGCGAACTGGTCTGTCTGATGTTTTGACAGATGAACTCTGCTGCCATCCTACCCGACAATGGGGTACCAAGTCAGCTTGCGTTGGCGCCGTAACGATCAGCGAGCTTCAGCACGACATCGGCAACGGCGGCTCGGAACGACTCCGGTGCGATCACTTCGGCGTCACTGCCCAGCGAGAGAACTTTGGGCAACAATTCCCGCGGGTGTGCCGTTGGGACCGTCAGCATCACGCCGCCCGCTGCCGATGGTTCCATCAGTTGCTCGGGATGCCACGGATCTTCACGGACCCAGGCCGCCGCCGATTCGCCCAACCGGATCTGCACTTCTACCGTTGCCTCGCCCGAAAAAATACCGATCGACCGGCTCAGGTGCTCGCTCAGGTCGATGTTCGGGTCCGGCTTGAACCACCGATCCAGCGCAGTGGCGCGATGGAATCGGTCGAGTTTCCAGTGCCGCAGACGCTCCGCCGGATCGGCGACTTCGCTCGCCGCGGCGACGACGTAGATGCTGCTTTGGTAAACCGCTAAGCCGTAAGGTTCCACCTGGCGAATCGATGGTTGCTTGCCCGTCGGTTCGTATTCGATCTCTAAAATCCGGTGCTCGGCGATTGCTCGGTTGATCGTCCGCAGCATCCCCTCATGCCGTTCGTAAGTTTTGCCCAAAGCGCCGAACACGTGGATCGACTTACGATACTTCTGATAATGCTCCCAGACCCCCTCGGGGACCGCATCGCGGAGTTTGTTCCAAAACGTTTCAATCCCTTGCCAATACTGTGTTCCCAGCAGCGGGAAGAGCAGCTCGCGCCCAATCGACAATGCGATCAATTCGGTCGAGGAAACACTGATCTTGTGAATCCCGTGCTCGACTCGACCGAGCATGTAGACCTTGCCGCGGTCGCGGGTTTCGGTGCGGATATCCAGACCCGCTGCCGTGAGCGCTTCCACATCGCGACGGACCGTCCGCTCATGCAGGTTGCTCAGCCCCAAGTCGCGGACGAGGTCTTCGCGCAGTTCATCGAGCGTTCTGCCATAGCGCGTCGCCTCGAGCAGTTGCATAATCTTGTGCTGGCGGATCAGTTGCTCGTTGCGGGCCATGGCGAACGTCCGTTTTCCTGTCGGTGGAGCTGGTGATCAGAACTGGCAGCCGCCGCCGCAACACCGCGGGGCGCCGCAGGACTCACCTGCGGACTCACCGCGCGAAGCGACCGGCAATCCGCCTCCACTGCGGACCGTGGGGCTGGCGGGGACGCTGAGCAGCTTTTCGAGCCGATCCGCACCGCAGAGCGGACAACTCGGTTGCTCGGATTGATTGCGGACCAACAACTCCACCGTCTGTTGACACGCGTCGCACTGATATTCGTAAAGCGGCATGAGCTAAAAACCTCCGAAAACAGGAACGGAGCCGGACCACCCGGCAGCAGATGGAAGTCAGCGGGCGACCAAACAACCAACCGCCGCCGTCCGCCGCACATTCTACTGCCCCTGATCGGTTCGTCATCGGGTCTGGTCGTTAGCGGCAACCTGTGACAATGCGCTTTCGTCCTTGCATGTGGTGCTTGAGGCATGCCACGACCGTCGGCGATCGGACCGGTCCTGCACTTTGCCCCCCACCTGTTGAGCCGCGACGGAAAATCAGCGACGATTGAACAGACCTAGTCGCCTTGGATTGTGGACGGGGCTTGCATCCGTCTTGTCCAGCTTTTCGTTCTGGTGGATCTCGCTATTAATCATACCCGCGTCTCCCAGATGCTGATGACGGTCGTAGGGTTGAACCCTGCGTCCTTGGTATCAGCCTGTTCGCTGCTGCTCTGGCTGGCGATGCTCGCGCCGCTGTGGGCACAGCCTGCGAGCTATTGGCCCAGCAGCACGGTGTTGGTGTTGCCTGAAGCGGGGACTGCTCCTAGCGGTTTTACGCTCGATCTCGCCGCGGATGACCTGCAGCGGTTCGGCGACATCCCGCTGCACGTGAACGTCTACCCGACGGCTCGGACGTTTGTCGAGGACCGCCAGATTCAACTGAGGTTGGTGTTGCAGCCGGCAACCGTGGCGCCGCGCAGCCGCAGCACCAGTTACCAGTTGACGCTGGCACTGCCCGCGGGCGCGGGGCCACTGAAGCAAACGGTCTATCTGCCTAAATGGGTGCTCGGCGGCACGCTGACGGCGACGGTGCTGGAGGCCGGGCAGCCGCTCAGCGGTTACCGGGGCCAGTTTGGGCCCGGCGGCGGTCGCGGTGAAGCGTTGGAATCGGCTTGGATGGAGTCGGTCCAGGGCAATTACTGTTGGATCGCTGAGCCGGACTCCATGCCGTTGGCCGCCGCCAGTAATCCCGCGGACGTCGACGACCTCAGGACATTGTTGGCGGCAATCGCCCCGGAACTGTTGACGCTCGAACCGCTAAGCTCACCCCAGGCCGCGGTCAGTATCTTGCGACAATACGGTCGTGCTGCCGGCCTACAGTACCGCACCGCTGAGGAAGTTCCTGTGGACTGGAAGGGAATCGGGCAGTCACACATTTGGATCACGCGTTGGTCGACCTACCGCTGGCTGGTTGAAAACCGGCCTGAGGCGGCGCTGGCTCTGCGGCAGTTCGTACGCTGTGGCGGTGCGCTGTGGTTAGTGGAAGTCGACGATCAGCAAACCGTGCGGTCGCACTTCAGCACGGCCATCGATCCCAATGAACTGAACGAGGCAACCGCTGAGAGCGAACTGCAAGTGGTTCAGGGGTTAGCGGAAGCTCAACAGCAGGACCCGTTGGGAATCACGTCGCAGGCCGGATTGCTGATGCAGCAGAGCTATGTTTACGGTTCGCCGCTCCGCCCCCGGGGCGCGCTGGCGGACCAAGCCAGTGCGATCCAGCGCGGCAATCCGGTGGGGCCACCGTTCATTGCTGATAACCTGCATTGGCTGCGGGTTCGGCAGCGAAGCATTCGTCCGGACGATACGTTTGCGCTGCAACTTGGACTTGGCTTGATCGTCGGCAGCCGGCTGCCGGACACCTTGACCGAGACGCACCTGCTGTGGCGAACGATGCTCGCCCGCACGGAGGAACGGGCGTCGAGCGTGCTGACCCGGGGCGTCGATCCGATTGCCGGTGACGGTCGGTTCTGGAACTGGGTGATACCGGGAGTTGCTCAGCCGCCGGTGTACACCTTCATCGGGCTGCTGATCGTATTTGTGATCCTGGTCGGTCCGGTGGCCTACCGAAAACTCAGCCAGATGGGAAGGAGCTACTTAATGTTCGTAGTCGCTCCGGTGTTGGCTCTGGCGACCACACTGTTTCTGTTCGCATACGGATTGATCGCCGATGGATTGGGGACGCAGGCGCGGGTCCGGCAGATCACCTGGATCTGCGATCGCGACGGCGGCGCGATGCGATATTGGCGCTCCACCTACTTTGCTGGCGTTCGTCCCAGCGACGGCCTGCAGTTTCCCGCCAATACACGTCTGGAGCCCTACTATCTCAGTGAGTTCAACAACTGGCACGACATGACGGGTGGCGAAGGGGTGCTGATGGGAAATATCGCGCTGAAGCGAGGATGCGCTGCGTTTGAGTGGCGGCTTCTTGCCATCGCGCCAGCAGCGCCAGTTTGTGGCTTATCGACCGTTGGAAAACGCCGGCGGCTTGAGCTGGATCAGCGGCGCTGGGGAGCAACCGCCGCGCGTGCAGAGCCGCCTGGACTATGCACTACGCGAAGTTATCCTGCGGGCTGATGACGGACGTTACTGGAGCATACCGGAGCTTCCCGCTGGCCAGGCCGCTGTGCTCACGCCGGTCGATGACGCCCAGATCTCGCGCAGCCTCAGCGACTTGTATTTCCGCAACCGTCCCGAACTGCCCGAAGGGATCAATCTCGGACGCAGCCGTAGCGGCCGAATGGAGTTGATCAGTCGCTTGGTCAGCGTCGAACCGTGGCGCGACAATCCCGCGGCCAAACGCGTCGCCGGCAGCGAAGGTTTGATGGAGTGGTACCTACAGAACATGCTGCAAACGAGCTCGACGCTCCGACCCGGAACCTTCGTCGCGCTCGCTGATGTCACGGAAGATTGCGTGGCGGTCCCATCGGCAACGCTCGTGCAAAGCATTCGCTACGTCCTCGGAGAGTTGCAGTGATCACTCCGGGGAAGCCGCTGCCGGCCGTTCACACCGACGACTCGGTGTGCATCGAACTGCGGCGATTGCACCGTTTTTTTGGCAATACAAAAGCGGTTCGTGACGTCTCGTTTTCGGTCCGCCGCGGCGGCGTGTTCGGCTACATCGGCCCCAACGGCGCGGGCAAGACGACCAGCATGCGGATCCTGGCGACGCTCGATTTGCCGAGCTACGGCGACGCGTTTGTCGACGGGTTTTCGGTGATCAACGACCCGGAACGCGTCCGCCGGCGGCTGGGCTTCATGCCCGACTAGTTCGGCACCTACCGCGATGTGAACTGCTGGGAATACCTCGACTTTTTCGCCCGCGCCTACGGGCTCGGTCGGTCGCGAGCGGATGCGGCGCGCTGCGCTAGGTGCTGGAGTTCACCGGCACTCGCGGGATGGCCGAAAAACCGATTCGACGGTCTCTCCAAGGGCATGAAGCAGCGGCTGTGCCTGGGCCGCGCGATGATCCACGATCCCGGCGGTGCTGATCCTCGACGAACCGGCCGCCGGGCTTCGACCCGCGGGCCCGGATCGAGCTGCGGCGAGATGATCGGCGAACTGGCCGCGCGCGGCAAAACGATCCTGGTCAGCTCCCACATCCTCACCGAGCTGGCCGAAATGTGCGACTCGGTCGGGATCATCGAACAGGGCCAGTTGCTCGCCACCGGCTCGGTCGAGGAAATCCAGCGGGAGCGAAAACAGCACCGCGAACTGGTCATTCGCGTGCTCAGCAGCAGCGCCGAGATGTCTGCAGATTTGTCCGCGACACAGCAACATCTCCAACATCGTCGTTGACGGCCAATTGGTGCGGATGGAGTTCGCCGGCGAAGTCGCTGATCAGGCGGCGCTGGTTCGCGAGCTGATCGTCGCCGGGCATGAAATCGCCGAAGTCACGGCCCGCAGCAAGAGTCTCGAAGATGTCTTTTTGCAGGTCACCGAAGGTTTGGTGCAGTGAGTGACAACGGTCGACAACACCCGCGACGCGAACCTGGTCGCGATCTTCAACAGCCGCGAGAGTTGGACCAAAACTCGTCCTGGCTCGAGCGGATCGACGCCTGGGCGATGCGAGCCGGAGATGCGATCAACCCGATCCTGGTCAAGGAGACGCGTCAGGCGCTCAAGAGCCGACAGTTCGTGGCGACGTTCGGTCTGTTGCTGTTTGCGTCGCTCGCCTGGACGATCGTCGGCAGCATGTTGCTGATGCCGCAGATCTACTACATGCCAGTCGGCACCGAGAATGCTCATCGGCTACTACCTGGTGCTCGCCGTACCGATGTTGTTGGTTGTCCCTTTGGCCGCCTACCGCTCGCTCGAAGGCGAGGTCGATGATGGGACACTGGAACTGTTGTCGGTCACGGCGCTGTCGCCGCGTCAGATCGTCAGCGGCAAATTAGCCAGCGCCGGGCTGCAGATGTTGTTGTATTTCATCGCGCTGTTCCCTTGCGTAGCCTACGCCTACACGCTGCGCGGGGTCGACTTGCCGACGCTCGCCCTGCTGATGGGGATGCTCATTTTCGGCGGGTCTGGGCCTGACAATCGTGGCGTTGTTTTTCGCTCCGGTCACGCCAGGGCGAGCCAGCCAGATCAGCAGCCTGTTGGCCGTGCTGTCGATCCTGATCGCATCGGAGTTCGCGCTCGGATCGCTGGCGATTGAGCTGATCCAGTACGGCAATCCCCTCAGCGGCGAAGAAACCGTCTTCATGATCGTCTCGGTTTTGGCGATCGGAGTGACGGCGGCGGCGATCTTGCTGACGGCGACGGCGGCCAAGTTGACACCCGAGAGCGAAAATCGCTCCACCGGCATTCGCATCGCGATTCTGGCTCATATGTTCTGCGTGATCGCCGTAGCGAGTTTTGCGGTTGCGGCCGGCCAGGCGGCGCGGACGTCGCCGGAAAGTTTGATGTTCATTCCGATGGTCTTGAGCATTTATCTTGTCGGTTTCTGGACGCTTGTCGGAGTGCGCTGATGTCGGCCGAATCGCCCGCGATGACGCCTCGCATTCGCCGCGAACTTCCCGGCACGTTCTTGGGGCGGCTGTTGCTGACGTGGCTGACCCCCGGTCCGGCGACCGGTCTGATTTTCTCGGTTGCGACCTTCACGGTTGCTGCGGTCGCAGCGCACTGGATGCTTTGGCAACTGGTCGACGCCAGCGGTACCGTGTGGCTTCGTAGCGCTCTGGATGGCCACCGGTTGATGATGGTGCTCGTCGGCTGCTACCTGATGTTCGCACTGGTCAGTGCGCCGCACCATCGTTGGCATGTTGCGGCCTGGAAGCAGCCGGTCAAGGTATCGGTCGGCATTGCGGCGATGGCGGTGGTGTTGTTGGTCATGTCCGTACTTCCCTATTCGATTCAGTTGCATTTAAACGATTACCGTCAGTTCGACTATTCAGCCTGGCAGTTCACCAACTGGGTGTGGACGATCGAGCGAGCGGGAAGCAACTCCGTCGACTCGGTCGTGATCTATTTGGTAATCGCCCTGGGGTTGGTCAGCTTTCTGACGCACCTGTTATTGGTCGGACAGCGTGTGCTGCCGCAGCGGCTGGCAACGCCGGGCGCGTGCAGGAGGAGTATCGCCGGATGGCTGGGTTGGAGCCGATTGCGGAAGAGGAAAATGATCCGCTTGGACTCGGCATCAGCAGTGCAAAGCCGTAATCTGTACCGCTCAGCCGCTGTTCCTCACCCGTAATGAAGTTTGCTCCATGACCGACGGCCAATCCCTGCCCGAGGACCGCTCTGACCCCAATGAACATGCGCCGCACCTGCGGGCTCGTGTTCCCGACCATGTCGCTCACGGCGCATTTCAGCACCGGCGCGATCGTTGTGACCGGACCCAATGAGTTCATCATCGACTTCCTGCAGACGATTGGCCGCCCCCACCGCGTTGCTTCGCGGGTGATCATCCCGCACGCGGTGATGCCTCAGTTCATCGAGGCGTTAGCGAAAAATCTGGGGCTATATCGCGACCGCTTCGGCGACCCGCCTGCGCCGCCCGGCTCAGCTGGACCGGCCACTGCGATCGGCGCCACCGGCACACCTCAAGAAGCCGGCAGTTCCGACGTTCCTGGTCCAGTCAGCTCCAGGCCCCGGCGGTGCCGCGGCGGCGTTGGGTACGACTGACGTGCTGCACAGTGCTCCTGCTCAGCCCGGACCCGTGGTTCCAGCGGCAGGCGAAGGGTCCGGCGGTACAACACCGTCGTCCGATCCGGCGGCGCCGGGACCCGCCGGCCCACCAACGGTTCGCCGCCCGACGCCGCAGGAGATTTATGACGATCTCAAGATTCCTGACGCGGTGCTCAGCGGTGCCTATGCCAACGGCGTGATGATCGGGCACGGAGCGAGTGAGTTCGTGCTCGATTTTCTAACCAGCTTTTACCCACAGTCGGCGGTCAGTGCCCGCGTCTTTATGGGCTGCGGACAGATTCCGCGTCTGCTGGAATCGCTGCATCACGCGGTACGCCAACTGCAACAGCAGCAGCGCCTGCAGCAGGGGCGACGTCTGCCACCGCCCAACCCGCCACCGGGACCGTCAGACAGCCCGCACGGCGATGAGCTCCTGTAATCCGCCCAGTTCGTGACTGCTGCTTGCTCCTCGCGATTTGCGGCCGGGACCGCCGGACAGAGCGAGCCTTCATTTCGGTCAACCGATCCGATGACACTTCCTTTGATGAACTCTCTACCTCAGGTCGAAATCCCTCGCGGAAAGCGGTTGATCCTGGCCAGCGGGTCTCCGCGGCGAGCGGAATTGCTGACCGCGGCGGGCTATGATTTCCGAGTCGAACTGCCAGCGGACGGAGCGGAAGACGATGCGATGCCGGGGGAAACCGCTGAACAGGTCGTGCGGCGACTGGCATTTCAGAAGGCCGCCGATGTGGCGAGCGCGGTCTCAGACGCGCTGGTGCTGGCCGCCGACACGCTCGCCGTCTGCGATGGCCAACTGCTGGGCAAACCGCAGGACCGCAACCATGCCGAGCGGATGCTGCGGCAGTTGAGTGGCCGGGTCCACTGTGTTCTGAGCGGGATCTGTCTGTGGGAAGTGCCTTCTGGACGGCAGGTTGCCGATGTGGTGCGCACCGATCTGGAGATGACGACGCTCAACGAGTCGATACTTTGCGATTACCTCGATTCGCTGCGGTGGCAGGGGAAGGCCGGCGCGTTTGGCTACCAGGACGGCAACGATTGGATCAAGATCATCGGCGGCGGGAGCGAGAGCAATGTGGTCGGGCTGCCGATGGAGCGATTGGCCGAGCTCTTGACGCAGTTCGGCGATTGATCTTCGCCAGCTGACCCAACTGGCAATCCTTAGCCGAAAAATATCAGAAACATCTTCGTCAGTCCGACCATTTTTGCTAACTTCCCAGCCGCCGTAGCTCTCGCAGTAACGGTACCGCTCATTCATTTTGCCACCACTCCCCAGTCCAGGGCCGATATCCGCGATGACTCCGATGTCTCGATCCCTACCGGTCGTCCTCTTGCTGTTTGCAGCGTTACCCGCGACCGCGGATGACTGGGCAAAGAAAATGTTCAGCCAGACCAGTCACGACTTTCGCACGGTCGGCCGCGGTGCCAAGGCGGAGTACCATTTTGAGTTCACGAATCCTTACAAGGAAGACGTACGGGTCGCGTCGGTGAGTACCAGTTGCGGATGCACCACGCCGACGGTGACGCAGAAGCTGATCAAAAGTCGTGAAACGGCGGCAGTGATTGCAAAGCTCAATACCGACACGCACATCGGCGACAAGTCGGCGGTGCTGACGGTGATTTTCGACCGGCCGTACTACAGCGAAGTGCAACTCAATGTTCGCGGTCATATCCGCACCGACGTGTCGTTCGACCCGGCAGAAGTGAACTTTGGTGAGATCACGGTCGGCCAGAGCAAACAGCAAGACGTGATCGTCACGCATACTGGTCCGGCCAACTGGGAAATCCGCGATGTCCGCAGCCACTGTGTCGACCTGGCCGTTGTCCTGGGCCCGCAGGAGCGAGTGCCCGGGGGCGTTCGTTACCGGATGAAGGTCTCGACGCGCGGCGAACTGCCCGCAGGCGACATCCGCGAGCTGTTGACGCTCGTCACCAACGACACGAGTTTTCCGACGATCAACATGGCCATCACCGGACGTGTGCGGCCGAGTCTGGAAGTCAGTCCTGCGGCGCTGAGTCTCGGCAACGTTCGGCCGGGCGAATCGATCGAAAAACGCTTGGTGATTCGGGCCGATCAGGAATTCGCGATTCGCAGCGTGACCTGCGAAGATCCGCGGTTCCAGTTCGAAGCGCCGGCGGGACAGAAGAAATTGCACTTCGTCAAAGCCGTCTTCACCGCCGATGATCAGACCGGTGCTTTTTCGCGGACCATCAAGATCGCGACCGATTACGGCACCGGCCAGGCCACCGAGTGCTTGGTCAGCGGTACCGTAGCTCCTTAACCCACGCTGAGTGACGTCCGATTGCTGGAACCGGACAGTTTGGTATTTGGCCTAGTAGGGCGAGACATTAGCGTCCCAGTTGCTCGGCCAGTTCGGTGGCGCCATAGATACTGCGAAGCGCCTCTTTAATGCCTGTGGCGGCGACGCTCACCGCACGTGCCTGCTCGTCAGTGTACAGGTAATCGCTGGTCAGGCTTTGCGTGTTGCCATCGAAGATCAGTCCGACCAGTTCACCTTTGCGATTGACCACCGGCGAACCGCTATTGCCGCCGATGATGTCCGCCGTGCACACGAAATTCAGCTGTGTTTGTAGATCCACTTTGTCCTTGTTTTCCATCCAAGACGGCGGCAGGTCGAAATCTTCTTGCCCGGCGTGTCGCTGAGCGTGCTCGTAGGCTCCTGCGATGTCGGTCGTCGGTTCAATCCGCTTGCCATCTTCCTCGTAACCTTTGACGGTCCCGAACGCCAACCGCAGGGTGAAGGTCGCGTCGGGGTAGCCGCCGGTGCCTTCGATCTCCGTGATAACCGTGGTGATTTTGGCGTAGGCCTGACGTTCACGCTCGTCGAGTTGCTCGTTGAGTTCGCGCAGCCGGCGATACTCCGGCTCAAGCTGGCGAGCCAGTGCAATCAGCGAATCATCCGATGCGAGTGTCACGGTCTTGCCGCCCTCAATGAGACTTTTACGGACTGCCACTTCATCGATTTTGGTGGCGGCGAGCAGTTCCGCGGCACGCTGCCGAGGGCCCTTGCCGACCAGCAGCTCCGCGACCAGCGGATCATCCCCGCCACGCAGTTCCGCCATTCGGCCGAGTTCATCGGCGAGCTTCATCTGCTCCAGATCCCGATAGATCGGCGCTTCGCTCAACAGGCTCTGCAGCAACGATTCGCGGGACGCATCGGTGAACTCCCGCAGCCGCTGATCGTTGGGCTTCAGATCCTCTTCAACTAGCAACACGATCCGCTGAGCTAAGTCGAACAGGTCGCTGCGCAGCGACGCGGTTTGCCGCAGCAGCGCGGCTTTTTCTTTCTGCACCTGAGCGATTTCCTCCCAGGCAGATTTTGCAGATTTGAGTTCTGCGTTCTCTTCGACTGCCGCCAGCAAGCGGTCTTCTCGACCGCGTTTTGCTGCCATCGTGCGCGGATCCTGCAGACCGGCGAGCATTCCCGAATAGGCTTTGCGCGAGTTTTGGATGCCGAACAGTTCGTCGCGGCCTCGGCGTCGCTCTTCCTCGCCGCCGAGCGCGTACTGCTGCAGCAGCACCTCTTTACGCCGCAGGAAGTCGAGTAGGTAGGGCAGTCGCGTGTCGCGCAGGTAGACCAGCGCGTCAGTGGTGAAGATCCGCTGTGTACGTCCGGGGTGACCGGAGACAAACACCAGATCGTTCTCTTGCAGCGGTTCATCACTCCAGGCGAGGAAGTGTTCCAGCTGTGCTGGCTTGCCATCTTCGTACACCCGCATGATCGTCGCATCAAGGTTGTAGCGCGGGTACTCGAAGTTATCCGCGTCGCCGCCGAAGAAGGCCGCCGCGGTTTCCGGTGCCCAGACCAGGCGAACGTCGGTGTACTTGCGGTAGCGATAGAGATGGTACCGTGCTCCGCCAAAGAGCGCGATCACGTCGCTCCGCAGCCCCGTCTGCTCCATCGACTCCTGCTCGATCGTCGACATCACCGCCCGCCGCTGTTTCAGTGCGGTTTCCGCATCGGCACCCGCCTCGACAGCGGCGTTGACCCGATCGGTGACATCTTCGATTGACACGAGCTGGTTGAGTTCCAGATCCGGCGCGCGAAGTTCCTCCTCCTGAGTCTTGGCCAGATAACCGTCTTGGATCAGGTCGCGGTCCGGGGAACTCAGCTTATGGAGCGTGTCGGCGGCCACGTGATGGTTCGTCAACACCAGTCCGTCGCTCGAGATGAATGAGCCCGAGCCGCCGCTATTGAATCGCACCGAGGACAGGCGCAGGTGATCAGCCCAGGCCTGGTCGATTTCGAAATCGTGCCGCTGTTTGAGCAATTCCGCCGGCAATTCGTTGAACAGGTACATGCCCTCGTCCCCGATGGACGCGGGCGGGGCGGTGGCGGGGAGGATGAGCATGAAGAAACCGAGTAGCAGTTTGTCTCGAACGGCGCGTACGTTTGCAAAAACCATGACGTCATTCCTGGAGGTGTTGGCGCCCGCAAGCAGGCCCCACAAGAGGCCCTGAGCAGCTCCCGATTTTCGGTCACCGCGGTGGCTCTGAACAGGGTGGCCTTGTGATTTACGCCGCCGAGCGACTAGAACCGCCGTATTACCCCGGACAATAAGTAGATCACAGAGTGAGTGTGGCTGCTGCGGCAATGGCGGGAAGACGCACGGACGCATCAATGCGTTTTTTTCATGCCGCAGTAATCTGCGGTTTCTGCGACAACGGAGGCGAGCGATGGGCCGGGTAGGAAGCTTTTTCTTTGGCATGATCGTCGGAGCGACCGTGCTCGGTGTAGCGATGCACTATCACATCGTACGCGGAAAGGATGGCATCTTCGTTGTCCCCAAGGTGCACAACAACTTGACGGACATCTACGTCGACACCCGCCAGTTCACGCTCAGTGACTGGCAGCAGCATCGCATGCTGGCGGTCTCGATCCTGCGCCGGTCGCGGCGACCTGCTGCCCGACGCATCGCTGGACGGCTTTCGCGCCGGCGTCCAAGAGTTCATCACCGGCTGGCTCAACAGCGACTCGCTGCCGGCCACGCAGCGTTAGCGGCCGCGGCTCGCCACCATCGCGCCGGACACACCCGAGCCGCACCGGCGGCAGAACTGTTGCAGCGGGTGCGATCAGACGTTTGCGGTCGTCGCTGATCTTATCCAGCCATCATGCCGATCAAGCAGTTAAGGGCGAGTCCGGTACGGGGCGATCGCGGCGGCAGGCCACGCGATCCCACCCGCATCGCAACGGGCGACGCTCATGGCGAAGGATCGCAAGCTGGCGTCGCGGATGGACCGCGCCGCAGCCATCGGAAGGATTTGTCTTCGACCCGCTGCCGAAAAGGCTATCGACCGATGGAATTTAATCGCAACCGTCTGTTCATGGTGGGCATGCTGCTGATTCTGCTAGGCGTTCAGTTCCGCATGGTCCAGTCGTTCGTGCTCAACGAGCCGACCACCCGCACATTGATCAAGCTCAGCAAGAATGCTCCGGCGTCCGTCACCAACAATTCCTCGATCGACAATTTCTTGGTCCAGGTAGCGCCCAACCCCAAGAAACGGATCGAGCCGCCACGCTGGCTGGGATTAGCAATGGTTGCCGTCGGTGCCGTCGTCAGCCTACATGCTTTGGCGATGCCCCGGCAGGGCTGAGCACTGTTTCTCTGGTGGTTCTCGATGGAATCCGGGAACCGAATTGGCCGAATGGATTTCGACTGTCGCCGCACTTCAGCACCGGCGGACCCGTCCCAATGCTGAAGTGCCACGCCGCGGATAATCCGATGGTCTTCCTACCTTTGCTGCTGTTCTGGCTGCGCGATCCAATGTACTTCAACGCCCCGTCACGCTGGGGCGTCGTGCTGCTGGCCGTGTCGATCGCGCTGTTAGACGCCCGCCGCGATCCGACGCCAACCCTCGCTGACCCACCGGTAAAATGCCTCAGTGCCGCCTTGCCAGAACACCGCTGGCTGCACACTTCCCACCACTGGACGCTCGACTGCGGCATAGCACACAGCACGTCGGGGGAAACAGGCCCGTCGCAACTTCGCAGCTGGGTGTGACACGCTAGCCAAAAAATCTTCAAAAACTTTTAACAGCGGAACGGCGATTATTTCGCTGCTAGCGTGCCTCAGTGGCCGCTCCATTGGCGTAGCCGCATCTGGCCCTCAGCTGCCAACATCGCTGCCATCAAGTCGCTCTTGCCGGATGCCGAGACGACAACTAGTCTCCCAACAGACGAGCGAATTCCGTTTTAGGCGGCACGATGGCGACGCAGCGTCGCGATTGATCGTGGACGGGAAAAGGAGTGCGCGGGTCTGGGTTAAGGATGACTGATGCCAATGCCGAACCTCGTTTTCTGGCAGCCGCCGCATGAAGTTTCTAACCACCACCATCGATCGGCTCCGACGCTCCCGCACGCCGGATGGAACATCCCATCAAATTGCGGTTGTCCGGTTGGATCGCGATCCAATTGCCGCCCCGGGTGAACCGCCTGCAGTTGCACCGGAGTTGGCCTTTGACCTCACTCGCTCGCCCCAGCGGGTGATCGTCTCGCTTTGTCCTAAAATCGTTTGCGATCCGTCCAAGGCTCGCCAACTGGGACCGCAGCTCATTCAGCTGATCGATTGCGACCGGCCGAGCGTGTTGGTGTTGGACCTGGGCCAGATTGCGCAGCTCAGCAGCGAATGCCTCAATCAGCTGATCAGCGTCAACTGTCACGCCCGCTCACAAGGCATCCGACTGGTGCTGGCGAATCTGTGCGAACCGCTGCATGCAGTCTTCCGGATCACGCGGTTGGACCGGCTGTTCGAGCTGATCGATCAGGACTGATCTGTTGGGTGCGGGCGGTTGCATCGCCAGTCAGCTTCGCTGATGATTGGTGCTAGCAATTTCACTGCTGTGACTGCGGCTGGAGGTGACCGTCTTGCGCTTGCGCATCGAAGAACTCGCCACCGCAGGTATCCGGCAAGTTCTTCCCAACTCTGCACCCCCCCACCATGTCCGATTCAGCTTTGACTTTTCCGGCCGACTGCCGACCGCGTCGCTGCGCAATCCGTGCTGGTTTCGCATTCCTGACGCTGTTGGTGAGCTTCGTAACCGCTTTGATCACGGACGCCGGCGTGGTGTCGGCTCAGTCGACCGACGCTCCGGCGGCTGGGCCGCAAGTCGGTGCAGCGGTCAATGCTTTCGCTGATCCCGAGCCGCAGCGATACAAGTTGCAGGGACGCGCCAGCGTGATCGATCCCCGCACGCAGCAACACCCGGAAATCGACTTCGTCTTTGTCCAGGACGGCAAACCTCAGGACCTCCAGAACGGGTCGGTCGATACCCGCATTGCGCCGCAAGGCAAGCTGATGATTTGGTTGATGGGACACAACGACGCGCTGTTCGAGCGCGTCAATGGTTACGGGATCCACGCCATCCAGGTCAGCTACGCCAATAAATGGTTCGGCAAGCTGTGCCAGCCATCGCCGAAGGATTCACAGGCGCGCGGGAACGTGCGTTTGGAAGCCGCCATCGGCGAGGACATCAGCGACGAACTCGACATCCCCAAGCCCGATGGGATGATGGAACGTTCATTCCAGTTCGTTCGCTGGCTGTCGCAGGAGAATCCTCAAGGCCAGTGGGAACGGTTCCTGACCGACGACGGCCAGGGACTCCGCTGGGACCGCGTGATCATCGCCGGAAGCTCGCATGGTGCGACGACCGCCGCACGATTCGCGAAGCACCAGCGGGTCGATCGCGTGGTGATGCTCTGTGGCCCACGCGACCAGGACCAGGACTGGCAGGCGCTGCCGTCGGCCACATCGGCGAATCGCTATTTCGGCTTTTCGCACGTGCTTGACGGCGGCTGGACCGGCAACCACTATTGCCGCTCATGGGAGCTGTTGGGGCTGCATCAGTTTGGTGAGATCGTCAACGTTGATAGTAGCCGACCACCCTTTGCCAACAGCCGGCGACTGATCTCCGCTGCGGATGTGATGAACGACCCGCAGAAGGCGCATTCAGCGGTGGCCCCTGGCCGGGCTTCGCCCAAGGATGCGGAAGGTGAGTTTCTGTACGAGCCGGTTTGGGAGTACCTGTTCAACCATCCGGTTGAGCAAATCGGGGAGCCGAGTGCAACGGATCCCCAATGTGTCGTGCGGCAACGCTAATTCGGCCGCCGTTACAATACCTTCAGAATCACGCCGCGCGCCGCGGCGATTCAGCCTGACCCGCTGGGGCTAGCAGCCTCCGTCTTCTATAATCAGGTAGCGAAGCAGCGCTGGGGCCAAGACGTTACTCGGCCATGCAGTTGTGGCTTCAGCGTCACCTTTCCCGGCAGCCTGGGCTCATCGGCCGGCTGTCTTTCCCAGTGAGGTCTCGGTGGTTGGTTGCTTTAGCCGGTTGCTCTTTGTCTTTAGTATCCTGACAGCTTGGAATCTGTCAGCAACGGCGGCAGGTGGCGCAGAGGTGCTCGAGGCGCGCGGGCAGACGATGGGCACGACGTACAGTGTCAAGGTTTTTGATCCGCCGCAGGACTTTCCCCAGGACTGGCAACACCAGATCGATCGAGAGTTGAGACTGGTCAATGACCAGATGTCGACCTACCTGCAGTCGTCGGAAATCAGCCGTTTCAATGACTCACGCTCCAGCGACTGGTTTGATGTCAGCCGAGAGACCGCGTTGGTGGTCGCTAAGGCGCTGGAGATTCACCGGCTGAGTGAGGGAGCCTTTGACGTCACGGTCGCACCGCTGGTCGATGCGTGGAGCTTTGGTCCCGGGAAACGCACGGCGCAGCCTCCGCAACCCGAGGTGATCGAGCAACTACTGGCTCAGATCGGATCCGAAAAACTCGTTGCGCGGCTGGATCCGCCGGCCATCCGCAAGTCCGACCCGCAGTTGGCAGTCGATCTGTCGGCCATTGCCAAAGGCCACGGCGTTGATCGCGTCGTTGAATTGCTGGCGAGCCTCGGTGCGAGCAACACGTTTGTCGAGATCGGCGGCGAGGTGCGTGCCACCGGCGATAAAGCGGGCAAACCGTGGACGGTCGGCCTGCAGCAACCAGATGCGATCAGAAGCACGGTGGCTGTGGCCCAGCCGCTTCGCGATCAGGCGGTGGCGACCAGCGGCGACTACTACAATTTCTATGAATTCGAAGGGCGTCGCTATTCGCACACAATCGATCCGCGAACCGGTCGGCCGGTCGAGCACGCACTGGCGTCCGTTTCCGTGCTCGCGGCGGATTGCATGACGGCTGATGCCTGGGCAACCGCACTGGATGTTCTGGGGCCGGAAGCCGGTTTGCGAATCGCTCAGGACCTGCAACTTGACGCGCTGTTCATGATTCGCGGCGACGCTGGTGAAATCTCGTCCGTCGGGACCGGGCAACTGGCTGCGGCGACCGCTGACACCGCGACCGCCAGTGCTGCATCCAATGCTGACAGTGGCCGGACTGCGATGCAAAATTGGCTGGCGATTTCCGTCGTCGGCGCGGTTGTATTAGGCGTGGTGATCGGTGGAATGGCGATTGGGGTGCTGTTTGGCCGCCGCGCCATCAGCGGTTCCTGCGGCGGTCTTGCCAACGAGCGGAACGCAGAGGGTGAGACGAGTTGCTCGCTGTGCAGCAACCCGGCGAACGCCTGCCGCGAGCTCAAAGAAAAGATGCAAGCACGCTAGACGAAACGCAAACAGCCCAGGGCGGTCAGTTTCCTGACCACCCTGAGCTGCTGATTCTGCGGCCGTTCGGCGAGCGTTACCTTGCCCGGCGGAGGACTTCCGCGATACCGAAGGTGAAGAAGGTGCTGACGCCGAAGTTCAGGAGATCTTCCTCACACTTGTACTGCAGGATCAGGATGTCGCCCGGCTGAATCAGCGGCCTCTGGCGAGGGTCGTTGATCGCCTTGGTCAGGTCGACTTCGATTGCCACTTGTCCATTGCAGCGGGTTTGACGCAGGATGTACAGCATCCCCGGCGGCACCACGTTGCCCATGCCTCGTCCCAGCGGACTGCGCCCACCGGACTGAGCACTAGCGATGCCACCGCCGGTCATGGCGATCGCACCTAAGACGTCCAGGTCGTAGTCACGAGGGAGCATGAACTCGCCACCGGGCAACAGGCCACCGGTATAAAACACTTCCGTCTCACGGGCTTCGATGTACACGATGTCGCCGTCTTCGAGCCGCACATCGTTGGGGGTGATATTTGGAATCATCCCTGGCGGCAACCGCAGCGGGATTCGCAGGATCGAAGGGTCTTCGGGCAGTTCTGGCGGACAGGCACAAGGATCGAGCATCGCTGCTTGTTGTTGGGCGTAAAACTGCCTCAAAAACTCTGCTCGCTTGCGTCGGTCGGCGTCACGGGCTCGAAGCACCTTGACTTCGTTCTTCGCCATCAGGCCGGGCAAACCGCCGGTCTGCACCAGGGCGTGCAGGATATCGTTTTGATAGGCCGGCAGCTTGACCAACGATGCATTGGCGCTGAAGTCGGTGGAGCCGCGGATCTCCCCACCTCCACGGCTGCCGCCACCGTCTTGCCGGACGACGATCACGTTGTAGGTCCGTTCCTGAATCAGTGTCACGATCGGCCGAGCCCGCTCAGGCCGCAGGATGTCCTGATCGATATACGCTTCACGGATGCGGTCGCGCACCTGATCGAGCGTCAAGCCGCGCACGTCCAGCGGTTCGATCAGAGGGAGCGACAGCGTCCCGTCCTCTTGAACCGCGATCGGATATCCTAGCGAAGGAGGCAGCAAGCTGTCCTGGCTAGGGAAATTGACCGGCGGCGGCTCGGGAGTCGCCGTGGGCGGATTGAATGGCAAGACACCTTCGATGTAGATGCCGAGGATGTCGCCCTTATCTATCTGGTATTCCCGAGGCGGCTCCAAGGAGAGCAACGAGATATCGACCGGGACCGCGTTGTTCTTTGGCTCAGCAAAGAACTGCGGCGGGAGACGACTGGCCGGTACACCGTCGATCGGCTGCATGAGGGCGGAGCAGCCTCCCAGGACGACCGTCGCCATTGCTGTGGCAAGCGCCATCGAGCAACGGCATCGCCGCGCCGATGACGGTTTTGGTGGGCGAGAACAGTGGCTCATCGTATCTCTTCTCTTTAGCGTGCGCCGCTGAATCTCGAGATCAGCCGGCTGGTTGATTCAGGGTTCATAGGACTCAATTAGCGATAGCAGGGACAACTCAGCCGGAGCCGGCCGAGCAATCACCGGTACCAACGCACTTAATTCGCAATCACAGTCGGACCGACCAGGCGTTCCGGCGCAACCCTGGGGGCGGTGACTGACTCGGAAAACGGAACCGGCAGTTGCTCGGGTTCGCCGATCTCCGGTGCGAGGCGGGAATCGGGCGGCACGCCGTTGAGCGGGTCTGCCGGCTGAGGCACTGCGGGTACCGCCATCACTGCCCCGGTGGGACAGTTCTGGCAGGGCGGCGGCGCAACGATCGCCGTGGCGACGTGGCTCCAGTGCCCGATCCCATCTTCTTCAGCCGCCTGCACACCTAGCGGATAGCCCTCGAACCAGGCATTCATCCGGCTTTGGCCGTCGGCGGATTGGTATTGCCAACCCCAGTAGGCACGCGGGCAGACTGCCGGTACGCAGCCGGAACCCCCGGCCGCAACATCCTCGTAACCCTGGCGAAAACCGGCCTCGAAGTCAGCGAGGTGGTGCTGGTTGCGAAACCGCTCTTTGCGGCACAGCCAGGCCCGCGCGCTCCAGGCACGATTGCGGTAATCGACCATGAACTCGTCGAGCGCTTCATGCTGGGACAACTGCTTTGCTGCCCCGCGTAGCGCGGTGCAACCGGCGGAGGGGGCGGTTACTGAGGAAACCGCCACGGCCCAAAGCAGCAGCCGCGTCCACTGTCGACGGCGGTGCACTCGGCGAGCTTGAATCGTTGCCTGCGCGGTGCAGGACTTCTCGGTATTGGTACCGAATGAGTCGTTTAGAAAACGAGTCGCCATGTGGGCCCCCCTGGCTGCAACGGCAATCGTGGCGCGAAAATATCATCTGGTGGAGCAGCGCTGCGGTTGCATCGCTCCTCTGGGGCTACTTATCGCCCGCGGAGATACGACCAGTTGAAACAAACTTCCGGAATTGCCCGGCTGATCCGATCGTAGGGGGCTGCTGCAGGCGGCATGCGAGGCCGGCGGGCGGGTGCGAAGGGACCAGCGGGCGGAACTCAGCGTGAGCACAACTCCGACTTTTCGAAACGGAACAACGGGCGTAACCGCTGCGTCGAGCTGGCAAAATGACGGTTCGCGCTCAGTTCGACCTGGACCGCACACTTTCCCTGATCCATGATTCCCTTAGCAGCGGAATGATTCCGCCTTCAGTTGACAGAATCTCGGGAAGGAGAAGTAATAAGGGACATCCGTCACCCAAAGGAACGAAGTACGGATGCATCGCGACCCTGACACCCTGTTCCTGTCCTCGCTGGTAAGGTTGACGCATGCCCATTTTGAAGTCGGAACCGGATTGCTTCCCCTCCAACCTGCTCGATGAGCTCTCGGATGAGGCGCCCTGGTGGGCCTGCTATACCCGGTCCCGACAGGAAAAACAGCTGATGCGCTCGCTCACCAAGGCCGGTATCAGCCACTATGCACCGATCATTGCGCGGCGGTACCGTTCGCCGGCCGGTCGGGTGCGTCAGTCTTTTCTACCGTTATTTGCCAACTACGTGTTCGTCTGCGGCGACGACATCGCACGCTACGAAGCGGTCTGCAGCGGCTGCGTTTCGAGCACGATTGCCGTCACCGACACCGGCCAATTCCTCAAGGACCTCCGCCAGATCCAGAGGCTCATCCACACCGGGGCCCCGCTGGCGCCAGAGGAGCGGATTGAGCCAGGCGATCTGGTCCGCATCCGCAGCGGGCAGTTCGCCGGATTCGAGGGCCGTGTCGTCCGACGACATCAGCAGACGCTGTTGATCGTCGCGGTCCGTTTCATGAACCAGGGCGCTTCAGTCGCCCTGGATGATTGCCAGTTCGACCTGATCGAAAAGGCTGCCGAGTAGCTCGAGCTAACAGGTTGCGTCCGTTCATGCACCCGATTTCCACTCTAATGGCTTGGCTCGCAGCGATTCTCGTGGTCATTGCTCCGGCGTTGATCGCGGCCGATTCTGGTGGCGTCCTGCCATGGACGCAGTGGGCGGCCGTCATCGGCTGCCTGATCGCGTGGGGATTCGCCGCACCCAGTTGCCTTAGCCGGCAGGCGGAAGGAAAGTGGCAGTGTCATAGCATTGCAATTCTCCTGCTGGCATTGGCCGCATATGGTTTCTTCCAGGCCGCTCCGCTGCCCGCCGGAGTTGTAGGTCTTCTAGCACCAGGGTCTGCAGAGGTGTATTCGGGGTGGCTGAGTCCCCTTGCGCTCGTCCCGGCAGATGCCGAGGTGCTCAATGCACTGCAACCGCGGATCTCGGTTGACCCGTCGCTCACCCGCTCCGCGGCCTGGCTGAGCGTCCTGGTAGCCGGTTTCGCGTTGCTGGCGTCGCACCTGTTTGCCCAGCGGTCTCGGCTTCAACTCCTGTTGATCGCACTGGCGGTGACAGGGGCAATCCAGGCTTTGCTGGGAATGTACCAGCTGCTCGCTGCACCCGATGCGACCGTGTGGGGCATTCGTAGCTTTCTGGGCGGTAAACCCTTTGGATCGTTCGTCAACCGCAGTAACGCCGCGGTGATGCTCAATCTCGGTTTGGCCGGCAGTCTAGGCCTGATCGCCTGGCGATTGGCAGCGCTGACCGGCGCCGTCTTCAACGGGGAACGTTTCCCGCTGAGCCAACTGCTCGACCTCGCGTTTGATCGCCTCGCAATCATCGGTTTCACGACTGCCGGGCTGGCCACCATCGGACTGCTGATCTGTGGCTCTCGAAGTGGTCTCGCTGGCCTGGTCGGTGGATTCCTGCTCGCGATCGGAGCAGTGCAGTCCACTCATAAGGTTCGTGGAATGATCGCCACTCTTACCGCAGTCGCAATCATCGCGGCGGTAACGATGGTCAATCTCGACCTATCCGCTCTGTCCGCTCAGCGGATGAGCGATACCGCGGAAGAGATCGTCGATCACTCGCGGTTCGAGGATGCCCGCTTCGACCACTGGCCCGACGCTCTGACAACCCTCGCCGGCCAGCCGGTTACCGGCTGGGGGTGGGGCGCCTACCGGTACGCCTACTTGCCGTTCCAGAAGTCTCACGCATCTGCCTGGTTTATCAATGCGGATAATCTCTGGATCGAGGTTTTGGTGGAAGCCGGACTCATCGGTCTGGCCCTTGTCACTGTCGGTATCTTCATAATTATTCGCTCCCTGACACGACTGAATCTGAGTGTGAACCCTATCGACCATGGCTTGGTAATTACCGGCTGGTTTACACTTGGGGCGATGGCAACGAGCCAAATATTCGACTTCGGGTTGCGAATACCAGCCAATTCGATCATGGCCGCGGTTGTGCTGAGCGTGGTGGTCGGGCGAAGTTATATGGTCGTCGCCAAGGAGCGAGATGTAATCCCACGCAGCAACTTCCGGCTACCGTTGCAGGTTGGTCAGACCGACATCCACACGACCACCACCCAGCGATTCGCTCGCTTGAGCAACCTTGCCTTGGTGGTCGGCAGCGTGCTCTGGCTGCTCGCGGCTGCCAACGCGTTGGCATGGGCGGCACGAAGTGACAAGTCGGTTCGCGCCGCTCGGCTTCTCTTGCGTGAGAACCGTACCGACCTACAAGCCGCCGAGACCGTTTCCGAGGAGCTGGCTCAGTGCGTAGCAGTCAACCCGCGTCACCATCCTGCCCTGACCGAGCTGTCACGACTCGAACTCGCTCTGGCTCGCGCTCACATAGCGCAGAAGCTCCATCACAGCGCACCCCGTCAATCGATCCGCGAAATCGAAAAAGCGCTTACGAGAGCCCAGTTGCGGAAGGTTTGGTATAGCGAATTGACCGGCAATCAAGATCCCCTCGCGATCCAAACGGATCCTCAATTGACGCAAACGCTTCGCGATTTGAGTCCGCGCATCGCGGCATCGCGGCAGCACGCAATCGCGTCACTGTTGGCGAGCCCGCTTTCACCGGAGGCGCGACTGGCGGTTGTGGCTCTGGACTACGCCAGCGGCGACCCGGACCAGTCAACCCAACTCCTCCACCAGGTGGCCCGGCTACGAAAGCACAGTCCGACTACGTTGCTTACTGTCGGCGATTTCGCCGCGGAGGCCGGCGACTGGGATTTCGCGGCAAGCAGCTGGAAACGAGCGGCGCATCTAAGAGCGAACACCGTCAGAGCCGTGCTGCAGCGCGTTACTGCGGCGTCACCGCTACGCCCCAACGATGTTATTCCCGACTCCCCCGCTGCACTCAAGCTAGCGGCAATACTTGAAGTAGCTCAGCCATCGCCGGATACCGCCTTGCTCTCTCGCGCAGTCGCGGCACTCGATCGATCGCTGCCCAGTGAAAACGCACAGCGTGCAAAGCAGCTGCATTTGATTGCCAAGCTCCAACGTAAGCTTAATCGTCTAGATGAGGCATCCAAGGCGCTGCAGCAAGCAACGTCGCTCCTCCCGCGAGACAAGGACCTGCGGTGGGAGTACGCCAACACGCTGCTCCAGTTGAGCGATTTGGATGAGGCTGCAAATCAAGCAACCACTGGACAGCAACTCGACCCAGACGATTCCCGGTTCGAGAAGCTCATGCGCAAGATCAACTTGCAACGAGACCGGGAACGAGACTAACGGCTTTACCAGCGTCTCATCCCACACATTTGTTTTCTTTCCAGGTTAAGGCACGATGGAATTTATCGATCTGAAAACGCAATACCGGTCGTACCAGGCGGAAATCGATCAACGAATGCGATCCGTGATGGACCATGGGCGTTTCATTATGGGGCCCGAAGTCCCCGAACTTGAAGATGCGCTCGCTCAGTACGTGGGCGTAAAGCACTGCATCGCTGTCTCCAGCGGCACCCATAGCCTTGAGATCGCGCTACGGGCATCGGTATCGGCCCCGGCGATGAAGTCATCACCGTTCCCTTTACCTGGATAAGCTCGGCAGAAGTGATTTCGCTGGTCGGCGCTAAACCCGTTTTTGTTGATATTGAACCCGACACGTTTAACATCGACCTGGATCAATTGGAACCGGCGATTACATCGCGGACGCGCGCCATTCTGCCGGTCAATCTGTTCGGGCAAATGCCTGATTACGAGCGACTCAATCAGATCGCAAAACACTATGACATTCCCGTGGTTGAGGATGCCGCTCAGAGCTTTGGCGCAACGCAGAACGGTCAGAGAAGCTGTGGAATGAGCACCATCGGAAGCACCAGCTTTTTCCCGGCAAAACCGCTCGGTTGCTTTGGTGATGGAGGAGCTCTGTTCACAAATGACGCCGAGTTGGCCGACAAAATAAATGCCATTCGCACGCACGGCGGTACACGGCGTCACCACCACCCTCACCTTGGTGTCAATGGCCGCATGGATACGCTTCAGGCTGCTGTCGTACTGGCTAAATTGCCTCATTTCGACTGGGAACTACAACGCAGAGCGGAAATAGGTCAAAGGTACACGGAGTTGCTCCGCCGAACTTGCGGCGTTCCAGAGGTAGCTATCGGGAACACACATGTCTATGCCCAGTACACCATTCGTCTGCCCCATCGAGATCGCACCGCTCAGTTGCTGCAGCAACACGGTATTCCGACGGCAGTCTACTATCCAAAATGCCTACATGAGCAGCCGGTTTTTGCGCCGCTAGGGTATCAGTGGGGCGCCTTTCCGGTGTCGGAACAGGCTTCCCGCGAGGTGCTCAGCCTCCCCATGCATCCATTTTTGTCGATCGAGGATCAAGACCGTGTTGTCCGGGCATTGCAACAGATCGAAACGGAAACACCAGCCGCTGTATGACTTACATCTGGTCAGAGCAGCAGGATTCCCAGGCCCCGCGGGGCCATTCATTGCCTCCTGATCCAATAGAGCAGTGAGCGTTCTGTCAGAGACACAGCATTCCTCGTCTACACACCAGCTGGTGATGTCTCAATCCATTGTCGCAGGATAATTAGCCGCGCAGATCCAAATCTGCGTGGTAAGGTAACGTGAGGCAGTGCTGTCCGGCGTGATAGTGACTAAGTTCGATTGGGCTCACTTCCACGACCCGTCGTCATCCCCGCAAGCATGTGATGCTGTTTTCTATGAATGAAACTCGTATTGTCAACGGCTCTCGTCAGCGTGACCTGGCTCTCGTCGGCGCAGGCTACTGGGGAAGGAATTTAGCTCGCAACTTTCACGCGATCGGATCGATGCACACGATCTGTGACAGCAGTGAGTCCATCCTCGACACCTATGGAGACGAGTACCGAGGAATTCAAAAGACAACGGCTTTTGACGACGTTCTTGCCTGCCCGGACATTACCCGAGTCGCAATTGCAGCGCCAGCCCACCTGCACTACCGGCTCGCTAAATCTGCAATTCTGGCAGGTAAAGATGTCTATGTTGAAAAGCCTCTGTGCTTGGATATCCAGCAAGCGGAAGAACTGGTTACGCTGGCAGCCGAGAAGTCGCGGATCCTGATGGTAGGGCACTTGCTGCAATACCATCCCTGTGTCCAAGAACTCCAGCGAATGGTGTTCGCCGGTGAACTGGGAAAACTACAATACATCACTTCAAATCGCCTCAATCTCGGCAAGTTTCGCCAGGAGGAGAACTCCTTGTGGAGCTTTGCCCCACATGATATTTCCGTGATTCTCTCGCTCGTCGGCGATCAGCTTCCCCTTGAGGTAAGGTGCATCGGCGAATCCTACCTAACCACAGGGGTGGCGGATACTACCTTGACGGTATTCCGTTTCTGCGACGGCGTCCGGGCGCATGTCTATGTCAGCTGGCTCAACCCATTTAAGGAGCAGAAACTAACCATCGTCGGATCACAGGGAATGGTTGTCTTCGACGATACTCGCCCCTGGGCCGAAAAGCTGCTGGTGCACCGCAACTACCTGACGTGGGCCGCCGGGAACATACCCACGCCAAACAAATCCATAGGTGAATACATTGCGGTTGCGCAGGATGAGCCCCTACGGCGGGAATGTCTGCATTTTATCGAGTGCTGCAACCGACGGTCTGCCCCGAAAACCGACGGCCCAGAAGGATTGCGGGTGCTGAGTGTCCTCAAGGCCGCGCATGAAAGTTTGGAGCAGGGGGGTGAATCCAGCCAGCCTGGCGGACCGTCTGCCGGATCAGCCAGGACGTTTTTCTCGCATCCAACAGCGGTGATCGATCAACAAGCACAGATTGGCCGTGGCACCAAGATTTGGCATTTCAGCCACGTCATGGCTGGCGCGGAGATCGGTGAGCGCTGCAACATTGGCCAAAACGTCGTCGTCAGTCCGGGGGTTCAACTGGGGCAAAATGTAAAAGTGCAGAATAATGTCTCCATCTATACCGGAACGAAAGTTGAAAACGATGTCTTCTTAGGTCCCTCGTGCGTCTTGACGAATGTTAACAATCCGAGGTCCGAGATTAGCCGTCGGAATTTCTATGAGAGCACCTTGATCCGCCGTGGGGCGACGGTCGGTGCAAACGCCACAATCGTTTGCGGCACCACTCTCGGTCGCTATTGCTTTGTTGCAGCGGGTGCCGTCGTAACAAAGGACGTGCCCGACTACGCGCTCGTGCAGGGAAATCCGGCAAGGCAGGTCGGTTGGATGAGCCGACACGGTCATCGGCTGGTCTTTGACTCCCTGGGCGAAGCAACCTGCCCGGAATCGAACCTAAACTATCGTCTGACGAAACAGGACGGCCAGGACATGGTCAGATGCCGCTCTCTTGATGAGGACGCCCCCCTGTCGCCACAGTTGGCTACCGCGCCGCTTGAATATCAATCGCGTGGGCAACTCTAGTGGCATCGCGCACTCGCAAAGCTGCGATCTTGTCGATTGCAAACGCTTGTGGCTCATTGATGACGATTGCCACGTTGGCGTTGCTTTCACGCCTGTTCGACAAAACTGACTATGCCACTTACCGCCAGACGCTACTGATCTACACCTTTGCGGCTCCATGCCTCACACTTGGTCTGAGCGGGGCGATGATGTTTTTTATCTCGCGGAACCCGACTCGGTCTCGCGAGATTTTGTGCAACGCCTTCGCCTCGCTCGGTGTGACGGGAGCGCTGTTTGTGGCGTTCACCGCCTTCATCGCTCCGCTCTGGCTACCGGAAGGATTTAGCAACCCGGCGTTAATCGATACCCTCCCCTGGATCGGCTTGTATGGGCTCGGAACGATCTTTTCGAGTTTATTGGCGCACTCGCTCCTAGCGCATGAACGTATCTTGGTCGCCGCTAGCGCAACGATCGGTATGAAGCTGTTTGTCTTTGCCTCAGTCGTCGCAGCGGTTTACCTGATCCCTACCCCCAGCGCCGTTATCGCCACCCAGTCCATCGCGGCCGCGATGGTCGGAGCAGCATCCGCGCTTCTGGCGCTCCACCTGGCAAACGGTCCGTCTGAGTTACCCAAACTGTCGGTCATGGCTCATCAATTGGCCTTCGCGGTTCCACTAGGTCTGGGTGTGATTATCGAGACACTGGCGATGGGGCTCGACGGCATCCTGGTGTCTGCGCTGTGCAGTCCAGATGAGTTTGCCACTTTTTCAAACGGGGCGATGGAAATCCCCTTAATCGGGATGATTACCGGAGCGGCGACGGCTGTCATGCTTCCCGAGATCGTCCGAAACTTTCGCGACCAGAACGCACACAAAGCACATCAACTCTGGCAGCGCACCGCCGTGAAATCAGCGCGTATCCTATTCCCAGTGGGCGGGGGCCTATTCCTATTCGCACCCGAGTTGATGACGCTCCTGTTTTCAGAACAATATAGAGCCAGCGCAACGCCCTTTCGGTTCTATCTTTTGCTCCTGCCAGCCCGTATCGCACTCTTCGGAGCTATCTTTCAAGCAGCGAATCGCACGGACCTGATTCTTAAGCGTTCGATCGGGACACTGTTGCTGAATTTGTTATTGAGCTACCCACTGATCTTATTCTTCGGCATCAACGGGGCTGCAATTGGTACGGTGCTGGTGTTTTGGTTATACGTGATCCCCTACTGTACGAAGTTTGTCTCCAGGGTTTTGGGCGTTAGACTTGTCCATACATTCCCACTCAAAGTGCTCTCCGTCATTGCTCTTTCGACGATTCTGGCCATGGCGGTGACGGTGGTTGCACTGACGGTCCTCAGACCTGAGTCGTCAACGAGCAAAATCGTTGCGCTGACGATCTATCTCATCTCTGTCGCGGCAGCCGATCGCGTCCTTGCGAAGGGAAACCGATTTGCCACGGCTGTTGCCTCGCAAGAAGCTCGCATGCCAGCAGCAAGCTGCGGATGCGGCAGAACCGCGGTGCCAATTCGGACCTATTAAACACCACGGTGCAGTTTCGTCTCCTGCACGAGTTATTGCTGACCAATTGAAATGGTGAAGGGTGACGTCAATGACACCAGCTGATTCGTATTCTATCACTCCGTCGATGGTCAGTGACCGCGTTCTTGCGGCCGTCAATAATAAGCCCGCATAAGAACTTTTGCTGCTGTTGCTGCTCCACCACGAGCGATAGTGGCGTCGATGATCGGGCGAAGTAAAAGGTGAATAAAAATGGAAGTAAATCCTGCATGCGTGCGAGCAGCCTCAGTTTCAGATGCAACCGATCTACAGAAATTGTCACCAGCCGCTTCACCAAACCTCATGAACCAAGACGAGACGGCTGTCAACGGAACAGAACGTGAGAGAAATCTCGCAAAATCCGCCTACTATTCCGATCATTATTTCAAACTAAATCAGCTGTGCTCGTTTGCGCACCAGATCCATGACGTCGCCCGACTGAAGCCGACAAGCCTAATTGAAGTCGGCATCGGAAATGGTTTTACATCTTCTTTTCTCAAACGCGCCGGTATGGATGTGGTCACAGTGGACATCAATCCCGACCTAACACCCGATATCTGTGCGTCAATCGCAGAGATGCCGTCTCATCTACAGGGGCGCGTTTTTGATCTTGTCGTGTGCTGTGAGGTGCTCGAGCACCTGCCACTGGATGAGTTCGACGCAAGCCTACGGGTATTACGGGAGTCTGGGAAGCGGCTTTACCTGACACTGCCGAACAGCTACAGAACCTTCGGCATCGGCGGATTTTTGAGGCTGCCAAAACTTCCACTGCGACGCTTCGACGCGCAGATCGAACTGCCGCTGAGAAAGTCGATGCCGAAGGAGCATTTTTGGGAAGTCGGCTCATCTGCGGAAACTGACAAAAGGGAGATCCGTAAGCGACTGTTGAAATACTATAACAGAGTGGATGTCAGGCGCGACGCGCTCAACCCTTATCACATCGCCTTCACGGCCTACGATCAGCCGGTTTGACCGGCACTCCACTCCCTATAAACCTTGCCCGTTTACACCATGCCAGCTCAGCAACCGCAGCAGCTCTCGACCGACCAGGTAGTGCCAGTTGGGCCGATCAAGGTCTCGGTCGTTGTCGCCGCATATAACGCATCTGCCTTCATCGGTGATGCAATTCAATCTGCCTCACAATTTCCGATCGTCAGTGAAATTATCATCGTCGATGATGGCTCCACGGACGACAGCTACAGTATTTGCCGCGAGTTCGCCGCGAAGGATCCAAGGGTTTCCGTGTACCAGCACCCCGACAAAGGCAATCACGGCGCTGGGGCATCCTGGAATCTTGGGGTGCAGCAGTGCAAAAGCGAATGGATCGCGATCCTAGGTGCAGACGACATTTTTCTACCCAACCGGTTCGACGCTGAGGCGTCCTTGTTGCTGCAACCTGACATCGATGCAGTCCACGGTACAATGACCGCACATTTTCTTAACCAGGAAGTGAAGGCGAAGTACACCAAACGAAGAAGAAGGAAGAATTGGTTGACGGGGATCGATCAAACCTGTCCCAGTGATCAGGTTGTCGATGCTTTGCTGGGAATTCAGCGGGAACGGCGAGGCTTCATCTCCCTAAACGCGCTAACTGTGCGAAAATCGGCGTTTGAAAAGATCGGCGGATTTAACCCGATTCTAAGGCTGCACCAAGATGCAGACTTTGTTATCAAGCTCGCCATGATGGGGGGCGTAGTCGCAGGCGGTCTTGATAAGCCCGTCTGTTCGCGCGGCGTGCACGAGGCAAACCGAATCTTAAACCACACACGGTTTGCGGCGACGCGGTCTCTGCTCTATCAGTCACTCATGAATTGGATCACGGAGAACGGAGAGGAACTTACCCTATCGGACGACGTGGTGAATACGATCAAAACCCGGCACAGAATCTATTCGCTTGCGGGCCACTCCAAAGGGCGGCGTTTGGCGAGCTATGCCGCGCTCTTATTTAGCGACATGTCCAATCTCCTACAACCCCGCTACTTCCCTTGCCACAGGGATACGCTCAGAAGTATCTTCCTAAAATAGCAGATATTTTGAAGCGGATTCGACCAGGAATGCAGAATAATGATATCGGCCGTGATTCCACTGTTCAACAAGCGGGATTCAATCGCCAGAGCGATCGAATCGGTATTTGGACAGACAGCGCGACCCGACGAGCTCATCGTTGTAAATGATGGCTCTACTGACGGAGGAGACGTGATTGCATCGGATTTGTTGCAACGCAATGGCTTTGGTCGAATCGTTAACATCGCAAACCAGGGCGTTTCTGCGGCTCGCAATGCCGGCATCGATTGCTCCAGAAGCGATTATGTGTGCCTGCTGGATGCGGACGACGTGTGGCTACCCAATCATTGCGCGGTAATGAAAGCCATGATCGCGGCCCATCCCGATTGTGTTTTATATGTTTCGGGCAATGCAAAGCGCCGCAGCGGCAGCCCGCCAGCGACGGCACAGCAGCCTTTTTGCAGGATGAATCCGACCGAGTTCTATGCTCGCTATACGCGGCGGCCGAGCTTCGTTCATACGTCAGCGGTGGCCGTGAAGCGGTCAGCACTGAGAGCGATGGATGGATTTCCCATGGCGGGTATTCGCAGCCAGGACGTCTATGTCTGGTTGCGACTTGCGGCCAGCGGGCCAACCTGCTTTCATCCGGGTATCACCGCGGTGCAATGTTTGGATGCACTGGGGCTCGGCCGTCGAGCCGGCGAGATTCCCTATTACATCCAGTTTTACACGCGGTCGAACGAGATCCCTAGCAGCCTACATAGCTACCTGAGACGGATCTTGCGCCGTGGCGCGCTCGCCTCTTGGGTTGCCAGCCACTCGGCTGGCTTCGATATTTCGCAGCCACTAAGCCGTACGTTCCGCGATTCCGATCCCTTGATGGCATGGTTCTTTCGACTCGCATCCGTACCGGGGATTCGTTGGGCATGCGCTCAAACGTCCCGCCGCTACATTACGATGAAAGCGGCTCGTTAAGCCTTATTAGCAGCCAGCCTTTTTGTTCCGTCCGATTCTATAAAAAGCGGTCGCCGGCAGCGCCTCGTTGTCCCGTTCATGAACATTCTTCAAATCGCTCTTATCGCTGCTGCCATGGCTGTCGTGGCTGCAATGTCACTGCGCCGTCATGGCCTTCCGGTGATCATCATGGTCGGCTTCGCGCTGCGGGCTACTCTGGCGATCTATGACGACCAACGCTACGCCCTTCCCTGGAGTGGAGCGGACTCTGCTAAGTTCTACAGCCAGTTGCTTGACTTTCACAGGACTCCGTTACTCAAAACACTGTGGGACGTTCCCTTCAGCCGATCCGCCATGTTTCCTTGGGTCATGTCCTGGGCTGCTCGACTCGCCGGTCCGAATTACCTGTTTTTGGTTTTCATCAATGTGGTGGTCGGGACCTTCAGTATCCTGCAGGTCTACCGACTGGCGGCGGAGTTTCTCGACCGGAAACGAGCGTGCGCCGCGGCCTGGTTTATCTGCCTATTCCCGGTGTCTGCGGTACTATCGGCCGTATTCCTCCGGGAGACCTTCATCGCCGCTCTCTTAATTGCGGCCTCTCATCAAATGGTGCTAGCGATCAAACGTGGCGTTTTGGTTCATGTGGTGATCGGTGCAGTTTTCATTTTCCTGGCGGCATTGTTTCACGGCGCACTTGTTTTATGTCTCGCCATCTTCCCGCTCGGATACCTGCTTGCAACCATTGTTAACAGGCGGCGCAGCCACTCCAAGGCGGCATCGCCGGTACGTCTGCTGCTTGTTTCCATGGTTCTGCTAGGCATAATTTTCAGTATTGGCCCACGGTTATCGAAGATCGGTTCACTGGAAGACATCCCCGAGATCATAGATTCGCGAGCTGCTCGAGAATCAAAACGAGTGGTGGCGAGAAACTCGGATTACCCGGTCTGGTTGTCCAAAAACATCTACCGTCCCGACGTTGCAGTCGCACGCTATGCTTACTTCATGTTCGCGCCATTTCCGTGGATGTGGCGAGGTTTCGCTGATGTCGCTGGAGCCTTCCTGGGAGCTGTCAATCTGTATGCGTTTTGGCTCATCTTTCGTGCTCGTCGAAAGCTTTCGGTGATCCCGCTTGCGTTGTTCTTCGGGGTGTTCCTGACCACGGTGATGTATTCTGCCGGTGTCAACAACGTTGGAACGGCGATTCGCCACCGCAACAAGATGGTCCCGATCTTGTTCTGCGCGGCGCTGGCTGCGTCCTGTGTCATCCATGGACGAAAACCAGCGCTGCGAGGCAGGCCCTGGGAAGAGCCAAGCCCGGTCTTTCGCGGCGGTTAGCAACGGTTGATGTATATACTTATAAGCTCGACAACTGCATTTGCTTCGGAATCCAATCCTCATGACGGACGCCGCGAACGCCCCTCAACTCAATTTCGTTTGCGTTGGTCCACAGCGGACGGCCACTTCCTGGTTGCACAAACACCTGCGCTCTCACCCCCAACTGGTGTTTCCTCGGAACGTGAAGGAAACGATGTTCTTTGACGAACATTACGAGCGAGGCTTGGCCTGGTACTGGCGGCATTTCGCCGAGGTTACCGATGGTCAACTGCGCGGCGAAATTGCGCCGACGTATTTTGATTCGCCCGCGGCCACGGAGCGATTGCGGCAGTTCGCAGGCCTGCATGTGATCATCAATGTCCGAAACCCAGTGGAGCGGACCTATTCGGTTTTTCGCCACCATCGGGTCAAAGGGCGGGTGCCGGATGACTTTTTCGAGGCGGTCAAGCTGATGCCTCGTATCGAGACGTCAGGGCGGTACGCCGAGTATTGCGGCCGTTGGGAAGCGGCGTTTGGTGAATGCAATTGTCATTATGTACTTCAATCGGAAGTGGAGGCGTCGCCTCAGCAGGTGATCGACGATCTCTGCCGGTTTCTGTCGGTCGCGCCGCTGACGCTCTCGGCGGACGCCTCACAACGATTTGGGCAAACGACGCGACCGCGCTGGCAATTCGCCGCGAAAGCGGCGGCCAAAGTCTCCTCGACGCTGCGCGCTCACGGGTTGCACGGCCCGATCGAGGCGGCCAAGCGGCTAGGAATGCGGCCCCTATTCTTCGGCAAACCAGCCGGCGAGGAGCCGATCCCCGAAAAAGTTCGTTTGCACTTGGAGCAGGTGCATGCCGATGACCTCGCCTATTTGCAACATCGCTTTAGTAGACCGGTACTTTGATCGTCGTGGATCGGTGCTCACCCGGTTCTAGCACATCGTTTGAACATTTGTTTTGATATCATAGGTTTGTATCTTTGAGACGTATCCTTGTCATCGGTAGCACCGCGCACTCACTCCTTAATTTTCGCGGCAAGCTTCTCGAAGCGTTGGTTGCCCACGGTGTGGAAGTACATGCCTGCGCAGGCGAAGGCACCGAACAACTGACGCGGGAAATCGCTGCCAGGGGAGTTAGCTATCACAGTACCTTGCTTCAGCGGCGGGGTCTCGGCGTGCTTGCGGACCTGCGTTATACATGGGCGCTGAAGCAGATCATTCAATCGGTGCAACCGGATCTGGTGCTGAGCTATACGATCAAACCGGTGATTTATGGCTCGGTCGCGGCATCGATTTGCGGTGTGCCGCGAATTGCAGCCATGATCACGGGCTTGGGAGCTGTGCAGGAGGGAGCCCATCTGAAGGAGCGCATCATCGCGCGGATGGCGCGCGGGCTCTATCGCCATGCGCTGCGAAATGCGTCAGTGATTTTCTTTCAAAATTCCGACGATGAGCGATTTTTCCGAGAGCACGGGTTGCTGCATGCCGCCCGCGTCGTGCAAATTCCTGGATCCGGCGTAGATCTATCGCATTTTGCGGTCGCTGAGCCAGTTACTGAACCAGTGACATTCCTGCTGATTGCCAGGTTGTTGATCAAGAAAGGCATCCGTGATTACGTGACCGCCGCAAGCGTGCTGCGGCGTCGCCACGGCCCTGCCGTGCGTTTCTTACTCGCGGGTCCACTGGAGAGCAGCGGCGGGATCAGTGAAGCCGAGCTGCGGCAGTGGGTTGCTTCCCGATCGATCGAATACCTGGGACCGCTGGATGACGTGCGCGAAGCGTTACGACAAACGAGCATCTACGTCTTGCCAACCTACTACGGTGAGGGTACGCCGCGGACGGTGTTAGAAGCGATGTCGATGGGCCGACCGATCATTACAACCGACACCTCGGGTTGTCGAGATACGGTCGTCGAAGGCAGCAATGGTTATTTAGTACCGCCCAATGCGCCCGACGATCTGGTCGCCGCGATGGAGCGGTTTGTCGAGCGACGTGAACAAATTAAAGTCATGGGCGAACGGTCACGTCAGCGGGCAGAGCAGAAATATGACGTGCACGAAGTTAACCGCATTATCATGCGTGAACTCGAGCAGGAACCGTCGCTGTCGGCTTAGGCGATTCAAACTGTAAGTTGAGCCTGTCGCCGCGGCCGTTGGCGAAACCCACTTCCAGCCTGCATTGCCCATGCACCTAGACAACAGTATTTGCAGTCTTCATGAAACCATTCTGGACCCTGAACTGAAAGCCTTCATCTTGCCACGCGACTGCGCATCATTGGTCGGCGACATTTGTACAGCGCTCACGGACGCACTGCGGCACTGCGAGCCACCGGTGTTACTTCACCGCCCTTACTTGCCACCGCACGCCTGGGATTATGTGAAAGCCTGCCTCGACACCGGTTGGGTTTCCTCCGCAGGAGCTTACGTCACCGAGTTTGAGCGGAAGCTCAGCTCGTTCACAGGGTGCGCGCACGTGATTGCCACGGTCAACGGGACAGCGGCTCTGCAGACTTGTTTGTTTCTGGCGGGCGTACGTCCAGATGATGAGGTGATTTGCCCGACGTTGACGTTTGTGGCGACTGCCAACGCGATCGCGCATTGTGGCGCGGTGCCGCACTTCATCGATGTCTCTTCGACTCGGTTATCAATTGATGCCGAATTGCTTGAGCAGCATTTAAACGACATTGTGACGGCTGGCCACAGCGGGCCCATCAATCGACACACGGGCAGACGCCTTGGCGGCGTCTGCTTAATGCATTGCTTCGGTCATAGTGCAGATATCGACCCCATTGTTCAGACCTGTCGCCGGTTCAATATCCCGTTGATTGAGGATGCCGCTGAGTCGCTGGGCACGTACTATAAAGGGCAACATACGGGCCGTTTCGGGCTACTGGCGGCAGTCAGCTTTAACGGCAATAAAATCCTTACCACCGGAGGAGGGGGCGCGATCCTCACCGATGATCCCACGCTGGCTGAGCAGGCTCGCCACGTGACGACCACTGGAAAGGTGCCCCATCCTTGGGAGTTCCATCATGACGTTGTCGCCTGGAATTACCGGATGCCGAATATCAATGCGGCGATGGGAGTTGCCCAGTTGGAGCTGCTTCCCGCACTGCTTCAGGCCAAGGCGGCGGTGGCCGAGCGTTACCGCGAGGCCTTTGCGGCGATCGAGGGTCTCACGTTTCTGGAATCGCCGCCCGAAAGCAGCAGCAACCACTGGCTCAATAATATCCTTCTCGATCATCACTCGGAAGGCTGCCGCGATGCGATCCTGAATGAACTCAATGCTATCGGCTATCAGACACGGCCGATTTGGAAACCGATGCACCTGTTACCGATGTACCAACACTGCCCTCGCACCTCACTGAGCATTTCCGAATCAATCTATCGTCGTTGCATCAGTCTTCCCAGTTCCGCCGACCTGGCGGTTCAATGGCCGGCGATCCTTGCTGAGGCCACGGCGTGATGGATCGCCCCGTCATCATCGTCGGCTATGGTGGGCATGGGCGGGTCGTTGCCGCAGCCTTGATCGCAGCGGGGCGACAGGTCATCGCAGCGGTCGATCCGTGTTATGTGGCAGACGCGCAACGGAAACTGGCGATGCGCGTCATCGATGATGCCGACCTGCTGAATCAGTATTCACCCGACGACGTGGACCTCGCACTGGGAATCGGGACGGTCGGTCCCTGTGACGCTGAGAGCCGCCGCCGGCTGGTGGCGGAAAACTACCGAGCCGCTGGGTATCGTTTTACCGTGGTGCGGCACCCATTCTGCTGGCTCGCCCCGGACGTCCATCTCAGCGACGGGGTTGAAATCCATGCTGGTGCGGTGGTACAGCCGGGAGTAAACCTTGGCGCCTTCACGATTGTCAACACGCGCGCCTCGGTTGATCATGATTGTCAGATCGGTGAATTTTGCCATCTCGCCCCAGGAAGCCTATTGTCCGGCAACGTTCGTGTCGGCGACGGAACTCACCTCGGAACGGGATCGAAGGTGATTCAAGGTGTGGAGATCGGCCGCGGGTGTCGGGTCGCAGCGGGTGCAACCGTTGTTAGGAATGTAGCTGATGGAGTCGCGGTTAAAGGTTTACCAGCAAAACCATTTTGACATCCGCGCTGACGATCGCTATTCAAGAGCTATGATTTGTTCAGTCAGGTATCGGCTGGGTGCGAGCACCGCGCCATCCAACTGACGGACGGACCGCCAGAGCAAGTTTGGCAGAACGTGCATTTACGACGCAAGATGGGGCAGGATGAATCACAACCAGCTACTGCAGTGGATCGGGCGCAGCGACGCGCTGTTCCAGGAGGACCTCGAACATCACGGAGCAGAAATCGACGCGAAGGTTGCCAGCAGTCGCTTCCTGGTGGTCGGTGGAGCCGGCTCGATTGGAAGCGCGGTGGTGCGCGAACTCTTCGCTCGCCATCCCCAAGCACTGCATGTCATCGACGTTTCCGAGAATAACCTCGCGGAATTGGTCCGTGACCTACGAGCGTCGCTTGGTTATGCCACTGCAGATTTTCATGCCTATTGCTTCGATGCTTTAGGAGCGGAGTTTGATGCGTTTGCTGAGGACGTCCTTCAGCGAGGTGCGGCCTACGATTATGTGCTCAATTTTTCGGCGTTAAAACATGTTCGTAGTGAGAAGGATCCCTTCACCCTGATGCGTTTGATCGATGTCAACATCTTTTTGACTCGGAAGCTGTTGGCATTCGCGCGCAATGTGGGTGCAAAAAAGTTTTTCTGTGTTTCGACCGACAAAGCTGCCAATCCAGTTAACATGATGGGTGGCTCCAAGCGGATCATGGAGATGTTCCTCATCGGTGACGGCGGGCCGACGGCGGTCTCCACGGCCAGGTTCGCCAACGTGGCGTTCTCTGACGGCTCGCTCCCCTACGCCTGGACGCAGCGACTGCAAAAGCGTCAGCCCATCGCCGCCCCCAACGATGTACGCCGGTATTTTGTGACGGCCCAGGAGGGGGCTCAGCTCTGTCTATTCTCGATCCTGCAGGCTGGGGATCGTGAAATCTGCTTCCCCAAACTGAGCCAGCGGCTGCACCTGATCACGTTTTCGGCGATGGCCGAGAGGTTCCTCGGTGCGGCAGGTTTTCAGCCGCACCCCTGCGACAGCGAGGACGAAGCGCGGCAACGGGTTGATGAACTCAGTGCCCGTGGCAAATGGCCTTGCTACTTCTTCGCCAGCGACACGACAGGCGAAAAAGATTTCGAAGAGTTTTACACAGCGAGCGAGCAGGTCGACTGGAACCGATACACTGAGATCGGGGTCGTCCGCAACGACGCGACCACAGATTGTGAAGCCCTGAACCGCTTTGCAAATGATATCCAAGCATTCCGAGAACGTCGGCGTTGGTCGAAAGAAGACCTCGTTAATTGCTTTGATCGGCTGTTGCCAAATTTTGCTCATCACGAGACCGGAAAATATCTTGACAACCGGATGTAAGACATGCTCAAACGTCTTTTCGATCTAGTGATCTCCGGCACGATTTTGCTGGTCTTCTCGTTGCCGCTCCTGATCATCATCATCATTTTGAAGTTGACCGGTGAGCGCGAAGCGTTTTATCTACAAGAGCGCATTGGTTTTCGCGGCGAAATCATCAAGGTCACAAAGTTTGCGACCATGCTTAAAGATAGCCCCAACCTTGGCACGCAAGACATCACACTTAGAAACGATCCGCGAGTGTTGCCGCTGGGACGGTTGTTGCGAAAAGCTAAACTTAACGAATTTCCGCAGTTCTGGGATGTCTTCATTGGCAAGTTGTCGCTGGTGGGCTGGAGACCGCTGATGCCACAAGGTTTCGCGACTTACCCGGAACATGTCCAGCGGGAAATCATCCGCGTGAAACCTGGTCTCACGGGAATCGGATCGCTGGTTTTCCGGGATGAGGAAGCCGTCATTAGTAAAGCTCAAGAACAGGGACGGGATCTGCGCCTGCTACCGTGAGGACATCATGCCTTACAAAGGAGCGCTGGAACTTTGGTACGTTGACAATCAGAGCCTGTGGACCGACTTCAAGATCTTGGCTGCCACCGCCGTCGTCGTGATCTTCCCAGGTTGGACCCATTTTGCCCACTGGTTCAGCGGCCTACCGGTTCCCGAATCGCCCTTGCTGCGAGAGCATTTCGGCGTCGCAGCCCATCGTGGGACGGTGCCCAGCGCGATCTTGGCCCGAGGCAGCGCTGAGCGGGCGTGGAGACGAGCGCCAACTCGGCCTCCTGAGGGTTACACGCCTTTAGGTCGCGGGATTTTTCCTCGCGTTCCGGCGGCTTTCTTTTTGCCTCGACGTCCTCGGCCGGAGCCTCCGCCGCTGGCCGTCTTGTCGTCGATTTCGACGTCGCTGAGCGGCTTGCCGATGTGGGGCCGGAGTTGCAGCACGCGGTCCCGGATGGCTGCGGCGCGCTCAAACTCGAGGTTCTCTGCCGCTGTGAGCATCTCTTGCTCCAGCGCCTCCACGTATTCCAGTGTGATGCGTTCCCCGGTGCCTGAGGCTTTGGCCGCGGCCTCCGCTCGCTTGTGCTTGCTGGCGTCCGCCTCAATACCACTCCGCATCGATTTGACGATCGACGCGGGGGTAATGCCGTGCTTCTCGTTGTAAGCCCGCTGGATCTCCCGGCGCCGGCGAGTTTCATCAATCGCCGCCTTCATTGAGTCGGTCACGCGGTCGGCGTAAAGGATTACCTTGGCATTGACGTTTCGCGCCGCGCGTCCGATCGTCTGAATCAAGCTGGTTTCGCTGCGCAGGAAGCCTTCTTTGTCGGCGTCCAGGATCGCCACCAGCGAAACCTCTGGCAAGTCGAGCCCTTCGCGGAGCAGGTTGACCCCGATCAGACAATCAAACCGACCCGATCGCAATTCCTGTAGCAGGTCGACGCGTTCAAAGGCATTGAGTTCACTGTGCAGCCAGCGACAGCGGACGTTGCGCTCTTGCATAAAAGTGGCGAGATCTTCGGCCAGTCGCTTGGTCAATGCGGTCACCAACACCCGCTCACCGATTTCCGCCCGTTCTTTGATCTGTTCCAACAGGTGGTTCACCTGGCCCCGGGCCGAGACCACTTCGACGATCGGATCGAGCAGACCGGTGGGCCGGATGATTTGCTCGACCACCTCACCGCCGGTTTTGTTCAGCTCAAACTCCGCCGGAGTTGCCGAGACGTAGCAGATCTGATTGTTTTTTTGTTCCCACTCGTCAAACCGCAGCGGCCGGTTATCCAGTGCGCTGGGCAGGCGGAATCCATGCTCGACGAGCGTCATCTTGCGGCTGCGGTCGCCAGCATACATGGCGCGGATCTGCGAAACGGTGACGTGTGATTCGTCGATGAAGGTGATGAAGTCGTCCGGGAAAAAATCATACAGCGTGTCAGGTGTCGCACCCGGCGGCTTTCCCGACAGCGGACGGCTGTAGTTTTCAATCCCTGGACAGTGGCCGACTTCCTGCAGCATCTCGAGGTCGAACCGCGTCCGGGCGCTGAGCCGTTGGGCTTCGAGCAGTTTTCCCTGGGACTGGAACAGAGCGAGTTGCTCTTCTAATTCGGCGCGGATCGTGCGAATCGCCTGCTGAATACGATTTTCCGGCATGACGAAGTGTTTTGCCGGATAGATGTAGACGTAGTCGAGACTTTGAATGATTTCGCCGCTGAGCGGATTGATGATGGAAATCTGTTCGATCTCATCGCCCCACATTTCAATCCGGTAAGCGTACTCCTCATAAGTGGGCCAGAGTTCGATGGAGTCGCCACGAACGCGAAACTTGCCGCGCTCGAAGTTGATGTCATTGCGCTCGTAGAGCACGTCGACCAGCTTGAGCAGCAAATGGTCGCGGCGCATGTTGTCGCCTTTGTGCAGGCCGACGATCAGTTTTTTATAGTCATCAGGTGAACCGAGCCCGTAGATGCTGCTGACCGAAGCGACGATCACCACATCGCGGCGGCTGACCAGCGAACTGGTCGTTGCCAGCCGGAGGCGATCGATTTCCTCATTGATCGAAGAGTCTTTCTCGATATAGACATCGCGCGCCGGCAAGTAGGCTTCTGGCTGGTAGTAATCGTAATAGCTGACGAAGTAGTGGACGGCGTTCTCGGGGAAGAACTCTTTAAACTCGCCATAGAGCTGGGCGGCAAGCGTCTTGTTGTGGCTGAGCACCAGGGCTGGGCGGCCGAGTTGGGCGATCACGTTTGCCATGGTGAACGTCTTGCCGGTACCGGTGGCCCCGAGCAGCACCTGAGACGGCTCGCCGGAGCGGAAGCCCTCGAGCAGCGCGGCAATGGCTTCGGGTTGATCGCCCGAGGGCGGAAACGGCTGATGCAGCTTGAAATTGGCGGGCGGCAGCATGAGTGGGTATCACGACGCAGAGGTAGACAGGGACGGTGTGGTCTTAGCTTAGCGAACGGCGGCGTCCTCGACCGGGCAAATTGAAGGAATGATTCTCGGGTGGTAGCCTGTTAGTCATTACCATCCTCATCGCGACGACCGCGTGGGAAAAGGAACGATGCAATTATCCAACGAGCCGCCCGCGGGGAAAGACGACGCGTCAGCAGCAACGGGTCATGCGGTTGGAGCTCGGCGATTTCGGCCCGGCGCCGTGCTCGAGTGGCTCGTCGGGCTCGCCATCATCATCGGCGGAGTGATGGCTGTGCGCTCGGGGAGCGAACGCAGCCAGCTGCGGGCTGAACACCGGCGGCTCATCGGAACCGTCGGCGAGCTCCCGATCGCAGACCCGGAGAAGGTCTGGTTCGTGGCGTTAGAGACCGGCGACCCGCTGCATTTTGCCTGGCGCGTCTACCTGCCGGCGAATTATCATTTCCGAATCCGTCACGATAACGGCTCGAGTTCGTCGTGGCGGTCTGACCCAGCTGAGTTCGTGGCCCGTATCCGGTTCCGTGTTTCCGACACCGGCACGCTGCAAGTTTATGGAGATTATGGCTCGGGCAGTAGCTTGGCGAGCCGTGGAGATGGGAAGGTCAGTCACTTTGTGCAACAACACTGGGATCGGCTGGAGGTCGAGCAGCTTGGTTCCAAGGATGCGGTGTCCGTTGATCCTGCCGATTCAGCAACTCTGCTTCGCATTCGCATGCCTGAAGATCTTCAGTCCGAAGCGGCGGCCGTATTCCCGCCGTATCTGCAATCGGAATTTATCCCCACGTTCTATAGCGTCACACTCGGGCCGGTTGGTTCGCCGCCCTGATACGGAGCAGCCAAACTACGTGAATCCGCGGCGCCTCATCCGGAGTTCATCTTGTGTCCGATTATCCCGCTCCAGACGACGCTTCCGCCGTCGCCACTCGGCCTCGAACATGGCTGCAGTTTGGGCTACGCGGCATGCTGTTGTTGACGGCGCTGGTGGCGGTATGGGGCACGCACTTGCTCAACTTGCGATCGATTGAGCAACTAGAAGCGCGGGTGGCGGTGATGCGGCACATGGCGGCGGAGTTGACGGTGGACGATCCGAGTCGCATCGCTGTCGTGAAACGCCCCCCGCTATGGTACGACGAGCAGAAGTGGGATCTGTATCTACCTGCTGGCGGCTACCGCCTCTGCTTGGCGACGGAAGCGGTGGACGAAAAAGGATTTGCTCCGATCGATCAAGAAGTCATGCTTCCTCAGGGGCGGATGCAGTTGGAACTGACCCAGAACCGCAGCGGCAGCGGCTGGCGGGTCACGGTGCTCCAGGATGATCGTGAGGTGATGGCGGTCAACAAGCCGAGCGAGTGGGACGCTGGCGTGGGATCGTCCGGTGGTGGCCTCTACGACCGTCAGCAGGAGTTCACTGTGGACGAGCAGGTGATCCTGATGCGGCGACGCTTCATGGTGAAGTCGGGCAACAACAATTACGACACTCCACAGGGCCCCACGGCTGGTGTGTTGCTGTGGATTGAGAAGCACACAATCGACGCAACTGCGGATGAACCTTGATGCATCAGGGTTTTACTGCCGGTGGCGGTTATGTGGCGCGGGCGGCGGCGGCCCAAGTTTCGGATGCGCAATGACGATGGAGCCTGATGGCGGCCGGCTTCGGCAGCCTCGGCGCCCCTGCTCCGACCGATCCGACTTTGTTACGCAGCAGACGTTCGCACATGATGCGCACTCCTCACACCCTCGCATTACTCGCCGCCGCGGTCGGCGTGCCGTATGCCGCCACGGAAACCGACCTGGGTCGCTCTACCGTGCAAACACTCAGCGCGCGGACCGCTTCTCTGGAGACTCCAGCGGCACCGCCGGCCGTTCCAAGCACCGACAGCAACGGCGACAGCGTCCCGGCCCAGCGTGAGCTCGAACGGATTTGGGAAAAGAGCATCGATCGTTATCGCTACACATCAACCCCGCTCGTGGTCAGCACTCAGCCGACGCCGCCCGGGATGACCGCAGCAGCGGCAGTTTCATCGCGAACCTCCCGAGGCGCCTTCAACGCGCCAGTCGGCGGGGCGGGCGTGCCACCGTCAACCTCGCCGGTTGTTTCAATGGCCATACCGGGTTCACTCGTCGGTGGACCGATCCACGACCTCCGCGAAGTGTTGCGATTCGACATCACACCGGACTGGGTAACGTCGCGATTCTCACGTGTGACGACGGTCTTGGCCACGACGGAGTTGGAAGGGTTCCGCGTTCCGGTGGTGACCGGTATCGGCACGAGCGATCTTGCCGGCACCATTACCTATTACTTTGACCACTCAGGAAAGCTGCAGCGGGTGATGCTGCATGCGTTTACCGGCGATGTCAGCCGAGTCGTCGAGACAATGACCCAGCATTATGGGCTGCAAGCCGAACCGACGCTCGACGCCGGAGTCTACACGCGGCGCTGGAACGCACGGCCGGTTCACTTTCTGCGGATCACTCGCGCTCCGGTAGTGTACAGCGACGCGCTGCATCACAAGTTCACGGTCTTCCTAGAGCTGAATCAGCCCGAGCTGCAGTATGGGATCAGCGAAGAAGCACAGCAAATCATCGATGCCGACCGCGGCATCGGACGCTGGTAAAGCGTTACTTGCTTGGCTAAACCTCTGCCGGCAGCATGGCCGCGAACTCATCTTCGCTCAGGACCGGCACGCCGAGCTGTTGTGCTTTGGTGAGTTTGCTGCCGGCGTTTTCACCAGCGACCACGAAATCGGTCTTTTTGGAAACGCTTTCCGATGCTCGGCCGCCGAGCCGCTCGATCAATTCTTTGATTTCGGTGCGGGTGTAACGAGCCAGCGTTCCGGTGACGACGAACACCTTGCCGGAAAACGCCGCGTCGGCCATCGCCTGATTTGCCGCCGCTTGCGGCTCGCTCAGCTCCACACCCACGGCCCGCAGATCATCGATTAGCCGCTGACCCGCGTCGCTATGCAGGAACTGATGCACGCTTTGAGCAATCGCATCGCCGACTTCGTGAATCGCGGCCAGTTCTGCGACGCTGGCCGCCTGCAGCGACTCGATGGTCGGATATCGCTGAGTCAGCAGCTTGGCGACCCGCGGGCCGACATGGCGGATTGCGATCGATGTGAGCACGCGGGCCAGTCCGCGTGATTTGCTCTGCTTGATCCCTTCGATCAGTTTCATTGCTTTGCGCTCCTTCACCAACTGCAGCCGCTCGATCAACTGCTCCGCAGTCAGTCGGTAGAGATCGGCGACGCTCTTGACCATGTCCTGCTGCACCAGCTGGTCGACAATCTTGTCGCCGAGCCCATCAATGTCCATGCCGGTGCGTGAGGCGTAGTACACCAGGCGCTGGCGGAGTTGTGCCGGGCAGGTGGGATTGGTGCAGCGAATGTAGACGCCGCCTTCGTCTCGCGTCAGCGGTTCCTGACATACCGGGCAATGGTCGGGAAACTGGTATGCCGGCAGCTCTTCACGGCGAAGGTGCTTTTCGACCCGGATCACTTTGGGGATGATCTTGCCGGCCTTCTCCACGACCACCATGTCACCTTCGCGAACGTCCAGTCGCTCAATCTCATCGGCGTTGTGCAGCAAAGCGCGACTGACGGTGGTATCGGCAATGTTGACCGGCTGCAGGTAGGCGACCGGGGTGATCGCGCCCGTCTTGCCGACTTGGACACCGATCCTTTCCAGCCGCGTCACCGCCTCATAGCGTTCGAATTTATAGGCCACGACCCAACGCGGGCTCTTGCTGCGGATGCCCAGCTCCTGGCGCTGGTCGAGCCGGTTGACTTTGAACACGATGCCATCGATCTCGAATGGCAGATCGGGCATGGATTCTTCAAGTTCAGCGATCGCCGCCAGCGCTTCCTCACTGCCATTGAGAAGCCGTACATTGGGCGTCGCCGGGATTCCGAAGCGTTTGATCTCGTTCAAGAAATCGATGTGTGAAGTTGCGGTGAGACCATCGGTCTGACCGACCCCGTGGGCGAAGAACCGCAGTTTCCGCTTGGCCGCGATCGCCGAATCGAGCAAGCGAATCGTGCCCGCAGTAACATTCCGTGTGTTCTTATAAGGTTCCAGTCCGGCTTCGACTTGGCGGACATTCAAGTCAGCTAGGTCGGCGTCGGTCATGTAGACCTCTCCGCGAACCTCCAGCGTTGCCGGGATATTGTCACCGACGAGCGTCAGCGGCAGGTCACGGATCGTACGAATATTGTGAGTGATGTCGTCACCCACCTCACCATTGCCACGGGTGATGCCCATGCTCAGTGAGCCGTGCTCATAGAGGACCGATGCGGCGACTCCATCGATCTTATATTCCATCACCCATTGGATTGGCTCACCACCTAACAGTTTTTCCGTCCGCTGAAAGTATGCGACAAGTTCTTCGCGGCTGTAGGTATTATCGATCGACAGCATCGGCACGCGGTGAGCGACTTGCCGCAGGTGAGCGACCGGGGCGTCGCCGAGTCGCTGCGTAGGACTATCGGGCGTGACCAGCTCGGGGTGCTGAGCCTCTAACTGCTGAAGCTCCTTCAGCAGGCGATCATATTCCAGGTCGCTGATCTCCGGCGAGGCGTCAATGTAGTAGAGTTGGTCGTGGTGCCCGATCTCGTCGCGCAGACGCTTCAGTTCGTCTTCGATAGGCATCGCCGGTCCCGCTGGGTGAGAGGGAAAAGTGCAGGTGGACGAGGATGGCAAGGCGGGGCCGCGATGTCGGCAAGCCGGGCGACAGCCCCTGGTCCCGAGGAGAAACGCACTGGGCCACGCAGGCCGGAAGGAAATTAAGCCGCTAGCCGGCGGGAAACGACGCTGATGCAGTCGACGCCGTAGACTTTCGCCCAGCGCGCCAATTGTCTCCGGAATGCCTCCTCGCCACCAGGCGATGCCTGGGCGGCTTGGAGCCGCTGTACAAAATGTTCCAGCGGCAGTGGACGCAGCGGAGTGTGCCCCGGCGGCGGGCTCTGTTTGCCGTAAAGTGCCTGGACGCGAAGACGGTGATCGCGCTTGGCGATTTCTAAATAGACGGCGTAGAGCACTTTAACCGAGCCGCTTAAAGGCTCGAGCGAGTCTTGCGTAAGCATTGAGTCAGGGTCCTGGACAGGGGCGGCCGAAACAGAGATGCCTTGCCAACTCCCCCCGAACGAGTCGGGGATGAAGCGACAGACAGTGCGAGGTGAGCTGGCGGCTGAGGCCGATAGTCATCCAAAACTGCAGTGGCTTGCAATATCGAATCGTGAGAGATTTCCTCACATTGGAAGGTCCTTAACTCCCCCAGAAAGCTCCTATTCGTGCTCTGTCAAAGCGATAGACTGCTACGTCGGTTGAATCCTGCTTTTCCGCCGTCAGTAAAGTCTGGCCGTGCCTCAGCAAAGCTTGCCTTCCCGCCGGTAACCTTCCGCCCTCCGCCAGCTGATTTCCGTTTGTCCCAATCGCAAACGCCCTCCATTCCGCTGGCTCCCCCCTCACCCTCCGAGCTAATGTCTGATTTCGATCTGTCGCATTCGACCCGACGCGGCGGGGATGGCTCCGCTGCTTCTCATCTGGGGCGGCCTGTGGTCCCAGGCCGCGGGCAGTCAAACGACTGGGTGGCGTCATTGGACCCCGAGCGATTATGCAACGAGACCGTAGCGAGCGAAAACGCGTCCGGTGGAGTCTGGGCAAGTTCTGCCCAGGATGATTTGGGCGCTTCGGCCACACGTTCTTCATGCGGTTCGAACAGCATGAGGTGCTCGGCCGCGGTGGTTTTGGCATTGTCTACCGGGCCTACGACCGCAAGCTCAAACGGTTCGTCGCGATCAAGGTTCCGCACCGCTCGCTGGTCGACGGGTCCAGTGGACGGAGGCCGCTGCAGCGCGAAGCCGAAGCGACGGCGCGGCTGCGGCATCCTCACATCGTGGCGCTGCACGAGTTCATCCTGGACGACCAAGACGCGATTCTGGTCAGTGAACTGATCGAAGGGGAAACGCTTGCGGCTTGGCTGAAGTCGCGTCCTGAAGGTTGCGCACCGCGCGTGGCGGCGGCATTGATATGGCGGATGGCTCAAGCCGTCCAACACGCGCACGACCAATCGGTCCTGCACCGCGATATCAAGCCGTCGAATATTCTGTTGGACCATCGGCACCACGACACTCAGCTGCCATTCATTCCGATGCTGGCCGATTTCGGGGTCGCCAGGATTGTAAAAGACGAAACCGTCACCGAGACGCACGCCAATTTCGTCGGCACTTATTGTTACACGCCCCCGGAGGTGATTTGCCGTGGCGTCAGCGCCCACAGTTGCGCCAGCGATATCTACTCACTCGGTGTCGTGCTCTATGAACTGCTGGTCGGCAGGAAACCCTTCGGGGGCGAGACCATCGGCGAACTGCTGCAGAAGATCAACGACGGCGTGTTCGCAGCGCCGCGGCAGCTACGCAGCGGAATGCCACGCGATCTTGAAGCGATCTGTCTGCAGTGCATGTCGCACCGCCCCGCCGATCGTTATGCGTCCGCCGCCGATTTGGCTGCCGATCTCGATCGCTTCCTGCGCGGCGAGCCGGTGCGGGCGCGGCATCCCGGACTGACCGAACGCGCGGTCCGTTGGGTACAACGCCATCCCGCGCGTGTGGCGATGATCGCGGCTCCGGCGATCGCGCTGATCGCCTTTTTGTTCTTCCTGTCGGCGACCAACCACAAACTTGAGCGTCTGAATCTTCAGTTGGTGAGGACTAATGAGCAGCTGATCCAGTCGCTGTCGGACAGTCGCAAGGCGCTGTTCTACAACGAACAAACTAAATACGTTCATGACGTCCAGGAAGCATTCACGGCAGTCGCCGACACTGGCCTACGTGACGCACGCGTGCACTTAGCTCCCTACGCGGACGATCAACCGTTGGCGATACATCGTGACATCGAGTGGCATTACCTCCGCCTGAGGACGCATCGCGACTCGTCTGTCCTGTTGCAGAGCGACGGCCCACTGTATGCGATGGCTCACGTCGGCGACCTGATTGCCGTCGGTGGGGCCGACAGCACCATCACGCTACTCGATCCACGGTCCCGCCATGTCGATCAGCTGTGGTCAACGGGTCAAGGTGAAGTCAATTCGATTGCCTTTGACCAGCAACGCGGCCACCTCTGGTGCTCCGGTGATGATGGAACACTGGTTGCCTATGACCTGCAAAGTGGCAACGAGCTTCACCGGCGTCAGTTGTTCGAGGGACGCGAGGCTCACGACGCGATTATCGTCGGCGAGCTAGACCGTTTATTCTGTCTGGCCTCCAATGGCACCCTCGGCGCGATCGATCTGGCCACCGGCGAACTTGTGGAGAATTGGCCAGTGCCCAAAACCGATGGCTGCACGTTGGTCAGTCTGGGGGACGGTCGGATTGCCATCAGCGATGGTGTGCTGATTGCCGTGTTCGATGGCCGGCAGGGGGAACGCCTTGATCAACAGCAGCTTGACGCCGAACAATCGGTCCAGTGGATGGCGATTGACCACACTCGTAATCATTTGTTGATCAGTTGCGGCAAAGTACTTTCGACCATCGATGTCGCAAATCTCGAGTTGCTCAATGATTACCCCCTGCCGGACACGCCGACGAGCATCGTCTACGACGCCGCACGTGACCGCTATGTCGTCTCGCTGCGGGGTGGAGGCGTTCATATCTACGGTGTCGATGCCGAAGGCCGGTTAACGCTCAACGACGCTTGGATCAATGATGGGGAACGTCTCTACTTTGCTGGCGTTTCACCCGTCGATGGCATCGTCCTGACCCTTGGTGAATCCGGCTTGCTGCAGGCTTGGCCTTCGCCGCTCCCAACGCAGTGGACAGTGGACGCCAAGGACCGAAATTTCGGTCCAGGCGTTCGACTTCTACGATCTGCACGATGACGAAGCCGGGCCGGCCTTAGTGATCGGAGGTGAACAGGGCCTGTTTCTCCATCACACCGCCGACGATTCGTGGTCGCACCACGGAGCCTTTCCCTGGGGAACGGCGAACCTGACCACGCTCGCCCCCGATCGCATCGCGATTGCACCCGTTGATCGTCCGGTTCAAATTGTCGATTTGAGCGGAGGCGTGTCAAAAACCTTCAGCGAGCAAGGCTATCCTTGCTTCGGATTGACGAGTGATGGTCAGTGGTTCATGGGCTCCGACCGGGCCCACAGCCGCGTTTGGTTTCGCCCTGCGACCGGCAGCGGACGCGCCGTTCAACTGCCGTCACAAAACGCTTGGAGCATCGCCGTTGCCGCACGCAGTAACCGGGTATTTTGGAACGATGATCTCCATGTGATGACCCGGTCACTCAGCGGAAGCGAGCTGCCTGTCCGCTGTGCGACGTTCCGCGATGTACCGGCGCGATTGACGTTATCAGCCGATGAGCAGCTGCTGGCCATCGGTCTCACGGACCGCGAAGTTCATCTCTGGGATTGGCGAAAGAATGAAGCGGTAGGGCCGGTGTTGATGCATCCCAGCGGGATCGAAGCGATGGCGTTTTCTCGACTTGGCCGCTCTTTATTGACCGTGGACGAACGGGGAACGCTCAGAAGCTGGAACATCGCTACTGGCGAGTTGACGCTGGAAGAAGAGTTCGGGACTTCCCAGGGGCTGGCGTTCGTCAAGTTCTCTCGCGACGCGCGCTACCTTGGGTTGCAGTACAACAACTGGACGCTGCGAGTCGTGCGGCTTTATTGAACCGGTGCTGCTCCCACCGGCCCACCACCGTATACTCCTAGCGTATGGTAGGCCAGCTTGTCTTCAGGGAGAAATCATGGTTCAGCGTTGGTTAAGGTTTGTACTGGTATTGGGCATGCTGACACCGGTGGCCGTCCTGCTCGCGTCGCGAGCAGGTGCTGACGAATCAGCGACCATTCCGCAAATAGCGTCTGACCGGGCGATCGACGTCTTCGTCAGCCGCCCGCAACCGGAGTTTGCCTGGCGTTTGGCCGACGAGCGGAAACTCGGCCAGCAGACGATCTATTCTCTGGAACTGACCAGCCAGCGGTGGCAGGAAATCCTGTGGGAACACACGCTGATGGTCTACGAGCCGGCGGAAGTGGGGATCGATGACCACATGCTGCTGTTCGTCAGCGGCGGGAGTATCGGCAAATCGCCTGGGGACTCCGAGATGGCGATCGGACTGGCACTGGCCAGACTCTGCCGGGCGCGCGTCGCCGTGCTGCATCAGGTGCCCAACCAGCCGCTGATGGGTGGACGCAAAGAAGACGATCTGATCACGGAGACCTGGCTGCAGTATCTCCAGACCGGTGACGAGAGCTGGCCGCTGCTGTTTCCGATGGTCAACAGTGCCGTCAAAGCGATGGACGCCCTGCAGCAGTTCTCATCTGCTCAGAACTGGCCTCAAGTCGATGGCTTCGTCGTCACCGGCGCATCCAAACGCGGCTGGACCAGTTGGTTGACCGCAGCGGCCGATCCGCGGATCACGGCAACCGCGCCGATGGTGATCGACATGCTCAACTTTCCCGCCCAAATCAAACATCAGTACGAGCTCTGGGGGCAGCCAAGTGAACAAATCATCGACTACACAAGCAAAGGACTCATTCGCGAGGACGGTGTACCTCTTCCCGGCCGGGAAACGCGGCTCTGGGAAATGATGGATCCGTATTCCTACCGGCACCGCGTCAGCATGCCGAAGCTGCTGTTGGTCGGAGCTAACGACCGGTACTGGTCCACCGATGCCATGAACCTCTACTGGGATGAGCTGGTCGGCCCGAAATACATCTTCCGCGCCGCCAACGCGGGGCACGGGCTAGAGGGCCGGCAGAACGAAGCGTTATCGACGCTGGGCGTGTTCTTCCAGCATGCGGTCGCCGACAGGCCGCTGCCGGAAATCAGCTGGAGCCCACGATCGGACGATCAGGCGTTGGGGCTGAGCGTCCGTTCTGACCGCGCCCCGCTGACGACCCGGTTCTGGGTCGCCCACTCCGATTCACGAGATTTCCGCGATTCACGCTGGGTCTCACGCCCGCTGAGCAAGGTCGATGACCAATGGGTGGGTGAAGAACCGGTCGTCTCCGGGAAACACGTCGCGGTCTTTGCCGAACTCGTGTACGAGCACGCAGGCACAACGTACTCGCTGGCCACACTGGCCTACCTGCGCTAGCGATCTGTGATAGGTAGAATTAAGGCCGGGGGCTCGCGCCCTGCCGTTAACAAGGCCGGGGGCTGGCGGCCTGCCGTTAACGACGTTAACGCCACGGCGCAAGCGGTGCCGCCTGTCATCCTAAAGGGTTCTTCCGCGGATTTCGTGGCTCATCATTTGAGGCGTGGACGCTGACCCTTTGGGTGGCACGTCCCTGAGGAACGAAGGGCGTGCTAGGGAGAACTGCAGGGCAACCAGGAAGTGTCTCCTCGGCTCGGTAGCAGTTTCAGGAGACCACGCCCATCGCTGGGGCTCTGAGCGTGCCACCCCAAGCCATAGCGATACCCATTCCGGAGACGGGCGGCCGCTCAATCAGCGGCTTCCCATCCGAAGTCATGGATGTTGTAACCGACTAGACTGTTCACTAACCGTCAACGAGCAGGCTGTCGAAGATCGCTACCGACTTCCAGGTTTCTTTCTCCTGGGCGATGAACTCCAGGTGCCGCGGTGCGGTCTGGTAGACGTCATGGGCGGCGCGGTCGCGAAACACGACGTGCAAGGAGACGTGATAGTCGGTATTGTTGACCGGCCGGGTGAGCGTCGTATCCCGCCGGCCGACCGCGAAATCGACCACACCTTCGTGATCGGTCAGATACTTCTGACACGCCGTGAGCAACCGGTTCACGCTCGCCTCGGAGTCATCGACAAGCGTGAAAAACACGTGGTGGGCCAATCGTGGCATCAGATTCCTTTGCGCTGCTATTCGTCGGCGAGGTTACGGTTTTGCGACGGGTTGGTGCCGCTGCGGCGACCTAACCCAGCACGATCAACCAGCGAACTTCGCATCAGCTCTTCGATGTACTCGTCGTCCGCTGGCGGAGGCCCGAAGGCACCCAGATCCTGCGGTTCATATTCGAGCCGATATTCGTGTTTAGCGAAAGCGATCTTGCAGCGCGGGTCCAGACGTTTACGAACTACCGACTTGCCATCGACTTTCACGCCGTTACGGCTGCCCAGATCCTTGACAAACCAGTAACCGTGCTCGACAGTCAGCCGGCAGTGTTGTCCTGAGACGTTCGGAAACTTCAGCGCGATATCGCAACTGTCGCGGCGGCCGACGATCAACCGGTCCTTCAACAGCGGAATCGGGTCGCCTCCGCCGGTAGGCACGAGCATACCGTACTTTGGAGGTCCCGTGACTTTATCTTCCCAAGTCATTGTTGGCACTTACACGAGGGTCGGTAAAAATGAGGCCTGAAAAAACGCTCCACCCGGAGTAGCCTCACGCCGTCGGCGGGAGGTCATACTATTTTACTACATCGTCTGTTAGGTCAACGTTTATGCTGGCGCGATGAACTCAAATTATTCGCTTTCGCTGGGCAGCGCCGCTGCGGTTTGCTGGGCCACTCACTTCCAAAGCCTATCAACGCCGCGGAGATTTTCCTTCGGCAGTCAATCGGAGCACCATGACTACTGATCTGCAGATCAGCAACCCACCACGGCGTTTTCGCACCTTTGGCGACGAACTGCGAAAGCGCTTTGGCGGCCGGGTCCAGAGGATCAGCATCGATGCGGGTTTCACTTGCCCCAACGTCGACGGCGCGGTCGCTCAGGGCGGCTGCAATTTTTGCGACAACCGCTCGTTCAGTCCCAGCCGGCGAGTGCGACTGGCTGCGGTGGCAGACCAACTGACCCGCGGCATCGGCTCGGTCCGAAAACGCTATGGCAATGTCGCCGGCTTCATCGCCTACTTCCAACCAGCGACCAATACCTACGCCCCGGTCGATCAACTGGAAGAGGTCTATCGGCTGGCGCTGGAGCATTCGCCGGAAATCGTGGGGCTGGCGATCGGCACGCGCCCCGATTGCGCCTCCGAACCGGTTCTGGAACTGATCGACCAACTCGCGGGCGAGACGTATGTGTCGCTCGAGTTCGGCATGCAGTCGCGGCATGATGCGACGCTCGCCTGGATGAACCGAGCCCACCAGCACGGGCACATGATCGACGCGATGAACCGCAGTCGTAGCCGGCGGTTCGAAACCTGCGCCCACGTCATCCTTGGCGCAGCCGGGGAAACGCACGAGCAGATGATGCACACCGCGCGGTCGATCGGTGTGCTCGGCGTAGACGCCGTCAAACTTCACAACCTTTACGCCGTCCGCGGCACGCCACTGGGCGAGAGCGTGCTCCGCGGCGAAGTGCAGCTGATGGAACGCGGCGACTACATCCGCGCCGTCGTCGAGTTCCTGCGGCTGATCCCTAGCCACGTGGTCGTCGAGCGGATCAGCGGCGATGCGCCCCCGGATTACCTGATCGGGCCGCTGTGGTGTCTGGAAAAGTCGCGACTACGAGCCGACATCGAGAACGAACTGGACCGCTTGGACGCCTTTCAAGGCGACCGCTACGACCCCAGCTGGTGCGACGAGCCGGTCGAGCCGCTGGGGACTCCGGCGGCGATCGCCGCGCGAATCGGCAGTCGCGGCCGATTACCAGTGCTGAAGCTGCAGGCGCGGTAAGAGCCTGTCCGGAATCCCCCTCACCCCAACCCTCTCCCCCGCAAAGCCGGGGGCGAGGGAGCGAAGGGCGCCGCTGCGCGGCCGCATGGATCGTTTCCGGACAGGCTCTAAGCGGTGCTCTCTGCCGCAGCGTGACCGTAATTGACAACCGGCGAGGGTTCCTTAAGATTCTCATTCGGATTGGCCCTGATCCCAGCTTGATCGACCGGCACCCCACGGCTTTCGCAGACGGCAATGATGTTTCCCCCCATCACTTCTTTGATTACCGGCTCCGCTTTCCGGCAACGAACCTGATCCGGGGGATAGGGTTTGAGGTAGGGGGAAGGCGGAGGAAGCAAACGCTGCAGCCCTGCCCGGCGAGAATCGATGCTCCATCGGTTTTTCGTTTACCACAACGAACATATCGCGAACCAATCGCTTCACGCCAATCCCCCGAGGTCGTCCCCGCCTCGGGGGATTTTTTTTAGTGGCCGGGCACCAACCGATAATTTTTGATGAACACCGACACCAATCGTCAGCAGACTACCCGTACGATCCAAATCTACGACACCACGCTCCGCGACGGGACGCAGGGCGAAGGGATCAGTTTTTCGCTGCAGGACAAGCTGCACATCGCCCAGCGACTGGAGGAGATCGGCTTCGACTTCATCGAAGGCGGCTACCCGCTGTCCAACGCGAAGGACGCGGAGTTTTTCCAGCAGATCCGCAAGTTCAATCTCGGCAACAGCCAGGTCTGCGCCTTCGGCATGACGCGCCGCCGCGGCATGAAGGTTCAAGACGATCCCGGCATGAAGGCACTCGTCGCGGCGGGAACCTCAGTCTTCACGATCGTCGGCAAGACGTGGGATTTCCACGTCACCAAGATCCTGCACGTGTCGCTCGAAGAGAACCTCGCCATGATCGGCGAGAGCATCGAGTTTCTCGCCCGCCATGGCCGCGTGATCTACGACGCCGAGCATTTCTTCGACGGCTGGAAGGCGAATCCCGAATATGCCGCTAAGACGATGCACGCCGCCGCGTCGGCCGGCGCAATCCACTTGACGCTCTGCGACACCAACGGCGGCACGATGCCCGAGGAAATCGCTGCCATCGTCGCGCAAGCTCGTCAGGCGGTTGCCGATTTCGACGTCACAATCGGCATCCACTCCCACAACGACTGCGAGCTGGCCGTCGCCAATTCGCTGGCCGCCGTCGACGCCGGCGCCGTGCAGGTGCAGGGCACGATCAACGGCCTCGGCGAACGCTGCGGCAACGCCGACCTGATCTCGGTCATCGCCAACCTGGCGCTGAAGAAGCACGGCTACAAGGTGCTCGGCGGCCGCACGCTCGAATCGCTCACCGAGCTGTCGCGCTACGTCTACGAAACCGCCAACCTGCACTTGCGCAACAACCAGCCGTTCGTCGGCCAAAGCGCCTTCGCTCACAAGGGCGGCATGCACGTGCACGCGGTCAACATCGGCCAGCAGCTACGAGCACATCGATCCGGCACTGGTCGGCAACGAGCGGCGGATCCTGGTCAGCGAGCTATCGGGCCGCTCGAACATCGCTGCCCTCACCGCCAAGCACAATCTGGCCGAAAACCGCCAACTGATGGACGCGATCCTCGCCGAAGTCGTCGACCTGGAAAACCACGGCTACCAGTTCGAAGCGGCCGAAGCGTCGTTCGATCTGTTGGTCCGGCGAGTGGCCGGCACGTTCCAGCCGCACTTCGTCAGCCACCAAGTACCGCGTGGTCGCCGGCGATCGCAATGCCGCGGGACACAACGTCTTACCGAAGCGACCGTCAAGCTGCAGGTCGGCGAGCAACTGTGCCACGAAGTGGCCGAAGGCGACGGCCCGGTGAATGCCCTGGACGCCGCGCTGCGAAAAGCGCTCGAACCGGTTTATCCTTCGCTCTCGGACATGCAGCTGGTCGATTACAAGGTCCGCGTCGTCAACTCCGAAGCCGGCACCGCGGCGTCGATCCGCGTGATCATCGAGAGCACCGACGAGCGACGAACCTGGGGCACGGTCGGCGTCAGCGAAAACGTCATCGAGGCCAGCTGGAACGCACTGGTCGATGCATCGAATACAAACTGTACAAAGACGGGGCCAAGCAAGCCAAAGGAAACCAACCAATGAGTACCGAAGGATCTGCAGACCAGGCGATGGGCAATCGCTTTGACTTTGCCACCGCCGCGGAACAAATCATTGCCCGCTGGGACGAAGCGCGGCTACTTCCACGCCGACCGTCAACCCGCACGCGCAAGCCGTTTACGATCGTCATCCCGCCGCCGAACGTGACCGGGGCGCTGCACCTGGGCCACGCGCTCAACAACACGCTGCAGGACATCCTGATCCGCATGAAGCGGATGCAGGGCTTCAACACGCTCTGGATGCCGGGCACCGACCACGCGGGCATCGCCACGCAGGCGGTGGTCGAGCGGCGGCTGTTCGAGGAAGAGAAGAAGACGCGGCACGACCTGGGCCGCGAGAGGCTCGTCGAGCGGATCTGGGAGTGGAAGGAGCAGTACGAGAAGCGGATTCTCGGCCAGCTCAAGCAGATGGGCTGCAGCTGCGACTGGGAGCGGACGCGGTTCACGCTCGACGAGCAGCTGCGCCGCGGCCGTGCGCGCAGACGTTCTTCGACCTGTTCAAGAGCGGCCTGATCTACCGCGGCAAGCGGCTGGTGAACTGGGACACGTTCCTGCAAACGGCCGTGAGCGACGACGAGGTGTTCCACGAGACCGTCAAAGGGCAACTTCTGGCACTTCCACTATCCGGTGATCGATCCCAAGCCGGGCGAGCCGACGCACGTCGACGATCGCCACGACGCGGCCCGAGACGATGCTCGGCGACACGGCCGTGGCCGTGCATCCCGATCCGGCCGACGGCGCTCGACAAGGCCGAAGCGGAGCTGCGCGAGAAGCTCGCCGCAGCGCCGGCCAAAGAGAAGGCCGACGATCGAAGAGCAGATCGACGACATTGCTGCAGCGCGCCGCACGACGATGCTGCCGCAGCTCGATCAAGCTGCGCGACATGGCCACGCGACGGCCGTAATGCTGATGCTGCCGCTGATCGAACCGCGAGATTCCGCTGATCGCCGACGAGTGGGCCAAGCCCGAGCTCGGCACCGGCTGCGTGAAGATCACGCCGGCCCACGACCCGAACGACTACGAAGTCGGGCAGCGGCAGAACCTGCCGATGATCAACATCCTCAACCCCGACGGCACGCTCAACGACAACGCCGGCCCGTACCAGGGCCTGACGATCCAACAAGGCCCGCGAGCGCGGTGGTGGCCGACCTGGAAGCGCTCGGGCTGCTCGGCGACGTCGAAGACCGCGAGATCGAGCTGCCCACTCCGACCGCAGCAAGACGCCGATCGAGCCGTACCTGGCCGACCAGTGGTTCGTGAAGATGGACGACGCTCGCTCAGTCGGCGATGGATGCCGTCAGCGACGGTCGCGTGAAGATCGTCCCCGACGCGCTATCGCAAAGGCTATCTCGACTGGCTCGGCGAAAAACGCGACTGGCCGGTGAGCCGGCAGCTGTGGTGGGGACATCGGATTCCGATTTGGTCGCAGCTGGGACGCTCGAGCAGCTCTGATGCAGTCGCACTGGCCGACAAGCTTGATGCGTTGGCAGCCGGCAGCGATGCGCTGACGCCATCAGATCGACGGTGACGAGAACGGCGGACGCCAATGTCATTTGTGTGCCTGCGACAGTGAAGACCCGAGCGCTGGAGCAGGCGGTTGAGCAGCTCGGGTTGCGTCCGCGACCCAGACGTGCTCGACACCTGGTTCTCCTCCGCCCTCTGGCCGCACTCCACGCTCGGCTGGCCGGAGCAAACGCCGGAGCTGAAGTACTTCTATCCGACGAGCACGCTGATCACCAGCCGCGACATCATCACGCTGTGGGTCGCGCGGATGGTGCTGACGGGCCTCAACAACATGGGCGAGGTGCCGTTCCGCGAGGTCTACATCCACCCCAAGATTCTCGACGGCTACGGCGAGACGATGTCGAAGTCGAAGGGGAACGGCGTCGATCCGCTCGACGTGATCGAGAAGTTCGGCGCCGACTGCGCTGCGGTTCGGCCTGGCGTACCTGACGACCGAAACGCAGGACGTGCGGATGCCGGTGCGAGTTCGAGTGCCCGCACTGCCAGGCGCTGATCGAGCAGACGAAGAAGAACCGCGAGCTGCCGCGGATCGACTGCGAGAAGTGCGGCAAGGCGTTTCGCACGCAGTGGGCCGAGAAGCCGGCGGACAAGGCGCTGCCGCGCGGCGCGGTGGTGAGCGAGCGGTTCGAGCTGGCCCGCAACTTCTGCAACAAGCTGTGGAACGCCTCGCGGTTCGCGCTGATCAACCTCGAAGGCTACACAGCCGGTCGCGGTCGACCGACGCGGAGCTGCCGCTCGAAGACCGCTGGCTGCTCAGCCGCCTGGCGACCGTGACCGGCGAAGTGACCGACGGCGCTCGAGCAATACCGCTACGCCGACGCGGCCCGCACGCTCTACGACTTCGCCTGGAACGAGTTCTGCAGCTTCTACGTGGAGATGGCGAAGGCGCGGTTGCAGACCCCGCGAGCCGTGCCGCGACGCAGACCATGCTCGCTCATGCGCTCGACACGTTGCTGCGGCTGCTGCACCCGATGATGCCGTTTGTGACCGAGGAGATTTGGAGTCATTTGGGCGCGGCAGCGCCGGTGCGTGGGTTGGAATCACCGCATCCCGCTGCGGCGTTCCTAATGCTCGCTCCGTGGCCACAGGTGGATGCGCGTGATACCGGTGACCAATCGATCGAACAGCAATTCGCAGTGTTCCGCGAGGTGCTGGGGGCGATTCGCCGGATTCGCAGCAGTCAGAACATACCGCCGCGCGACTCGGTGCCGGTAGCGATTCGCTGTGACCGCCAGACGGAGACGCTGCTGGCGCCAATGCGAGCGTTGTTGGAATCGTTGGCGACTGCCGAGGTCGTCACGCTTGGTCCCGACGCGACTGCCTTTGCGACCGATGCGCCGCTGGCGATTCCCCAGTTCGACATCGAGGTGCATGTCGATCTGGAGCAGTTCATCGACGTCGAGGCGGAGCTACAGCGACTGGAGCGATTGCTGGGTCAGATCGTCAAGCAGATCAGCGGCAAGCAGCAGAAGCTGCAGAACGACAGCTTCGTCAGCCGAGCCCCGGAGCAGGTCGTCGTCCAAGAGCGACAGTCGCTGGAAGACCTCCAACGCCAGCACTCAAGTGTTACCGCTGACATCGAGAAACTCAAAAGCCGCGCGGCATCGTAGTCAGTAAGCCCGGTGATCCCACTGGTGCCGCTCGGCGCCGAAGCGGTCGGCAAAAAGTGGTAAAATGGTTGGCAGCAAACGAAAGTGCGCTTTTTATGGGCTTAAATTCTACGTTGTAAGGCTGGACTGATGGCTCTCATACTTTCCCAACGCCTCCTCCTTTGCACCCTTGTCGCCATCGGCGCGTCAGTGTCTGAAATTACCGTAGGTCAGGAGCCCGCTCGCTACGATGATCTGATGCAACATGCCATCAAGCTGGCTGAACAGTACCGCGACCTCAAACCCGAATCCGAGGAAGCACAGCGCATTCAAGAGCAACTACACCACTCGCTTTCCCAGGCGTTTGAGTGTCGACAGGCTCAGCAGCGCGAGGAACTCAAGACGCTGCGTGAACAGCTTGAGTCGGCAGAGCAACGCCTCAACCAGCGAGAAAAACTCATGGATCGAATCGTTGAGCGCAAGCTGGAGGACATGCTAGAAGGTGCAAACGCCGAGTGGCCAGAGCAGGGTTTGGGCGATGTGGATGAGCAACTCGTGTTTGATGTCATCGAGGCGGGAGATACGGTTGCCGTCTTCATCGATTCGATCTTGCCGCCACATGCTCCCCAGCAGCGGCAATCGACGCCACCCATTACTGCTCTGCCATCTGGCCGAGTCGTCAGTGGATTTCCTTTTGTGGTCGCCTCCGATGGCACCATTCAGTTGCCGTACATCGACCCTGTGAAAATCGCAGGTTTGAGTGTCCGCGAGGCCGAAAGCAGAATCAACCTTGCATATGTCGAGAAGGATATTCTCCAGCCAAAGCGGTCCACCACCATCCTGACCTTGGTGCCGCGCGGAACCGTCGATTCAGGGAAGAAGGTTCTTCCGTGAATTTCGTGGGTCGTCCTTGGGCGTGGACGCTGGAGTACCGATTTCGAACCTGGGAAGCTGATCGTATTATCGAGTTGGTTCGCAAACGTGTAACGCACCGGTGAACCGTAGAATACATGCAAAGCCGAGCTCCGTTTGCGCAGGGGCCGAGTTCCCTGGACCACAACGTCGCCGGAGAAGGCTGCTGATTGTTGCTGTCCAATTTTCCCGTATCGCTGCTTAGCACGGCGTGGTGTGAACGGCGGCAAAGGGCGGGCGTTGCTGATCGATTTGGGCAGCGGGCCACCTCCGGTTGCACCACCACTTGTTCACGTCGATTCGGAGGTTTTGGGACTGCCGTGGTGAATCTGCCGTTGGTACAACAGAAGCTATGAGTTCGTGGGTGCCGCTGATCCGCCGGCCTCTGCGGGGAGGAAAGACAGATAGCCTGGAGAGAGCGATGGATTTTACGGCGATCGATTTTGAAACCGCTAACTCGGCCCGCCACAGCGCCTGCCAGCTGGCGGCGGTGACGGTTCGCGGCGGCGAAATCGTCGACCAACAGTGTTGGATGATCCGTCCTCAACCGTTCTACTTCCACCCGATGAACATCCGGGTGCACGGGATCGAGCCCGAGCGCGTTGCCGACGAACCCGAATTTCGGCACCTGTTGGTCATCGATCTCGGGCCACCTGAGCGACCGGTGTCTGATCGCTCACAACGCCCCGTTCGATATCGGCGTGCTGATCGCCTGCTTACGATTTCACGAGCTGCCGGTGCCCGCATTGCAGTTTTCCTGCACCCGCTTGGTCGCCAAACATTCCTGGACTGATCGGCCCGGCTACGGGCTCAAGCCGCTAGCCAGTTGGCTGGGGATCAATTTTCGTCACCACGATGCGCTGGAGGACTCCGTCGCCTGCGCTAAGATCCTGCTGGCAGCAGCCGACTCGGTGGGCGCCAGTTCGATGGAGGAACTCGAACAGCGACTCTCCTTGCGGCGTGGCGCTGCCGGGGAATGGGGATACCGCGGTGCAACACGGAGCCGGAGTCGCCGCAGTGCCAACGCATGGCTGGCCCAGGACTGTCGGCGAAACTCTGGATTTTCAGAGTTTTGAGATTAATTTGGGGCGGGTACGGCGGTTGCTAGCCGAAAATTTCTTGGCAGCTACTTTTCGCCGATCATCCCCTCCACAGGCCCGTCGAATCACCGATGTCTCACTGCGATGCTGGGCGCTTCTCCATGCAGCAAGCGCACGTTTTGGTTAAGGATCTTTTCGAACATCGCGCTTGGATTTACTGGACTGATCTGATCGTCACGTTGGCGGTCGGATACACAGCCGCGGGCATTTACCTGTCGGCCCCGCTGTTTTCACCGCTGCAGATCGTCTGCTATTTCGTAGCCGGATTCGCCCTGTTTCGCGCAGGTTCGTTCATCCACGAAATCGTGCATATGCCCGGCCGGCAGCTGCGCGCGTTCAAGATCGGCTGGAACGTGTTGGCTGGGATTCCGATGTTGATGCCATCGTTCTTCTACGGCAATCACATCGACCACCATTCCTCCAAGCACTACGGCACGGGTAAGGACGGCGAGTACCTGCCGATCGGCAGCGGGACCTTGCGCGAGATCGGGCACTTCTACCTGCAGGTGGTGTTTCTGCCGATCGCGGTATTTCTGCGGTTTCTGGTGATCACGCCACTGTCGTTCCTGCATCCCGGACTGCGGCAGTGGGCATTGGAACGAGCGTCGTCGTTCGTGATCAACCTCAAGTACCGCCGCACCATCGCTCGTAACGCCCCGCGCCGGCTCTGGGCAGTGATCGAGTTTTTTTGCTTTCTGCGAGCGGCCGCGATCCTGATCGCTCCGGCACTGGGCGTCGTGCCCTGGAGCCGCGTGGTGCTGCTGTATGGACTGGCGCTGATGACGCTCGGCTTGAACTACATCCGCAACTTGGTCGCCCATCGCTATGAGAGCACCGGGCAGCCGATGAGCCATCTCGATCAGCTCGATGATTCGGTCAACATCATCGGTATCCCGGTGGTGACCGAGCTGTTTTTTCCGCTCAACCTGCGGTATCACGCGCTGCACCATCTCCTGCCCACGCTGCCATACCACAATTTGGCTCAGGCGCATCGCCGGTTGATTGCTCAGTTGCCCGCCGATTCGAGTTACCATCGTACGGTGCACCCAGGCTTTCTGAGCGTAGCGAGCCGTGTGCTCCGCAACGCTCGGCGCACTCAGGCGGTGGATCCTGGTGCTTCTGGTCGAGCTGACGCGTGGTACGCTAACCGCGATCGCTGGTATCAGGCTCAGGCGGCGGAGCCTCAGCTTGCGTTTGATCAGCACGAGGAAAACCGCTCGCATCCCGCACGACGGGCCGGTTGAGTGGTCAAACCAGGAACCACACCTGCGCCCTCCGTGCAGGTGCGGGCTTGAGCAATCCGGATCGCACTGGCGCTTTGGATCGAGCTGCTCGTAATCTAGTATCGCGGTTGTCGTAATCGACCGTCAGCTCCTGAAATCAAGCTGTGATACAGCAGCCGGGAAAAACAGTTGGTCCGGCACTCTCTTTGCACTCACTGCCGATCGTCCGGTTAGCTTTCCCCACCTGATTTGCAAGGAGTCTCGTCATGGGATTATTCGGCAGCAAAGAGTTCAACACCCTGGAAGACCTGTTTTGCCATCAACTGGAGGACCTTTACGACGCGGAAACGCGACTGACCAAGGCTCTGCCGAAGATGGAAGAGGCAGCACACACGCCGGCGCTTAAAAACGCGTTCAAACATCACCTCCAGGAAACGCAAAACCACGTCCACCGACTGGAGCAAATCTTCAAGCAACTCGGCAAGGAGCCGCAGCGGGAAACCTGCCCGGCGATGAAGGGGCTGATTGCCGAAGGCGAGCAAATGGTGCAGAGCAAAGGCGATGACAAAGTCCGCGATGCGGCACTGATTGCGGCTGCTCAGCGCGTCGAACACTACGAGATGTCCGGATACGGCACCGCGCGGACATTTGCCCAGCAGCTAGGTCACACACAGGCTGTCCAACTGCTCGACGCAACGCTCGAGGAAGAAAAAGCCACCGACGCGAAACTCACGCAAATCGCGATGGCAGTGGTCAACCCGCAGACGCCGCAGTAGCTGCGGTACTGTCCCAGGTTCTTCCGCGAACTTTGTGGCCTACTTCCTGGGGGCAGTGCCCCCGAGGGCTCACAGTTCGCGCGCCCATGAGTAACGAAGATTCCGGAATAACCAGTCGGATGGCTCTAACAGCCGGAGCGTATTGCGGCTGACCTGAGTCGGTCCGCCCAGTGCGTCGGAACCAGGCGGCGTTCGTCACCTCGATTGGGCTTTACCTTCCTTGGGCGAGGGAGCGTCTGGATCTCGCTCATGATGGGTTTGACGAACGACTCGCACCGCTCCTTCAGAAGGTTGGATCCGCTGCCCGTAACGCCGGGCCCAGACCTGCGTAAACTCCGCGCCGAGCAGCAGGATCAGCGCGGAGTAATAAACCCAGACGAGGACGACGACCAGCGAACCTGCGGCACCATAGGGCCCACCCACTTCTACCGTCCCCAAATACAAACCCAGTAAAAACTGGCCGATCAAAAACAGAATCGCCGTGGCTACCGAACCGATGGCCACGTCTTTCCAAGCAATCTCCGCATCAGGCAGAATCTTAAAGATCGCTGCAAACAGCAGCCCAAAGACGAATAAGCTGATTAGGAGATTGACCACCCACAAGATCGGTTGCCACATATCACCTGGTAGCATCGCACCAATGTAATCGCCGAGTGCCGAAAGGACGCTGGTCAAGATCAGCGAGACCAGTAATAGGAATGCCACGGCAAGAATCATGGCCAGCGACAGCACTCGCTTGACGATGAAGGTGCGCACCCCGCCGAGTTCAGGGTCGGGCTCGACCTCCCAAACGCGATTCATCGCCAGCTGCAGTTGAGCGACCACGCCAGTCGCACCAAAGAGCAGCAGTCCCACGCCGATTAAGCTCGCCACGACGCCCGCGCCGGTGTCTTGCGCGCGCTCGATCATCGCATGCATTTCATTGGCGCTCATGACGCCCTGCATCTGCGACTCCAACGCCTGTTCAACCTGCTCACGTTCAAAAATCGCGCTAGCGATCGTTACCAGGATTACCAGCAAGGGTGGTAACGCAAAGACGGTGTAATAGGCTAACCCTGCCGCCATGCTCATGCAGTCATCGTCGATAAACTGCTGAAAGGTTTTCTTAACGAGATGAAAAACACCCGGTTTCTCAGATTCCATCGATGCGGCTCCTCGGCCTGATCCGTAGCAGGCAGAATTCGGGACAGGTCAGGGCAATTGTTTGGTCCACTTCGTAGCAGGGGCAACTGCGGTAAAAACGGGCCACTGCAAAATTAGCGCCAATTCCTCAGCATCGTGCCGGCAGACTGCCGACTCGGCGGTTGCGCCGGTTCACAGAAGCCCTGCCGCTGCAGAGAGTTTGCTGTGCCCGCAGCGCCCAGTCCGGCTACACTGAGGACGGACTACAGGCGCGGGTGGTGGTGAAAGGGAAGAGCGGATGTGTCGGACCTATTTCTGGCTGATGGCGTTAGCGTTTGTCATTACCTCAACGCCCTGCCCGAAAGCGGCGGTGGCACAGGTTGCGACCAACACGGCGGATCCAGATCAGCAAGAGTCCAAGCAGCTGTTCGTCCGCCGCATTGCGCCGCTGCTGCACCAAAAGTGCATTGCCTGTCACGGGCAATCGCCCCAGAAGCTCGATGGCGGCCTCGACCTTCGCTCCGTCACCACGGCAGCTCGCGGCGGCGATAGCGGTGAAGCGGTCGTCGTGCCGGCGTCACCCGACACCAGTCCGCTGTTCCTGGCGGTCAGCGGCCAGAGCGACTTGTGGTCACCGATGCCGCCTAAAGAAACCGATCGGTTGACGGCTGAAGAATTGCACTGGGTGCGCCAGTGGATCGCTGCGGGCGCGGCGTGGCCCGATGCTGCACAGATTGAGGAGATCGCCAGGGTGCATGCGGAACAGTGGTCGGCGGAGGACGGCGTCACCGTCGCCACCTCTGCAGGCGAGTCGAACCAGTGGACTCAACGGCGTTACCAACCCGAGCACTTGTGGGCCTATCAACCGGTGGTCAAGCCGCAGGTTTCAGAACAAGGTGCCGACGCCATTGACCGTTTGATCGCTGACCGGCTGCCAAGCGGCCTGCGGCAGGCACCGCCGGCGGATCGCCGGACGCTGATCCGCCGAGCGACATTTGACCTGAACGGCCTGCCGCCGACGCCCCAGGAAATCAGCGACTTCATGGCTGATCCTTCATCCGACGAGAACGCATTTGCCAAACTGATTGACCGCCTGCTCGATTCACCGCATTACGGGGAGCGGATGGCCCAGCACTGGCTCGACGTCGTTCGCTATGCCGACTCTTCAGGATTTGCCAACGATTATGAGCGTGGCAATGCCTGGCGCTACCGCGACTATGTCGTGCGTGCATTCAACGATGACCTGCCTTACGATGCCTTCATCCGTCAACAACTCGCCGGTGATGAACTCGATCCCGACAACCCTGAGATGTTGATTGCAACCGGGTTTTTGCGCATGGGCCCCTGGGAATTGACTGGAATGGAGGTCGCTAAAGTCGCTCGTCAGCGTTTTCTTGATGACGTCACCGGTGCGGTCGGCGAAACCTTTCTGGCGCACTCACTGCAATGTGCGCGGTGTCATGACCATAAGTTCGATCCAGTCCCCACTCGAGACTACTACGCGATTCAAGCCGTCTTCAGCACCACGCAGTTAGCTGAACGGCAGGCCGGGTTTCTCGAAACCGAGAATACGGATGGATTTGAGGAACAACGTTATCTGAAGCAGCGGCGCGAGGAATATTTGTCAGTGCTGCAGCGGTTGGATAGCGAGCTATTAGATTCGGCCAAGCAGTGGTATAAGGACTGTAAGCTCGATTCCACAGCGTGGGACAAGGCGGTTGAGTCCGTTCATCAAAACCCTGGTGGGCGCGCCGGCTCGGTTTTCAGTTCTGCCAGAAATATCATGGCTCGGGCAGGAGTGTTAGAAGACCAATATCCGCCGAAATTCTATGGTTTTTCTCCTGAAGACTATGGGAACGAGCGAGTCGCTCGCAAAGGTCTCGAACGACTTGCCTGGGAACTCGACCGCTACAAGCCTTACGCATTGGCTGTCTACAGTGGGCGAACGCCACAGGTGAACTCGGTCAACACGCCGCAACGGATACCAGATGACCGTCTGAACAAAGGCGAACTGGAACAGACCTGTGTGCTGATCGGCGGCGACCCGTTTACTAGCGGCGACCTGGTGGAGCCGGGCGTGCTGAGTGTGCTGCAAGCCGAGCAGCCATTGACGATCACCAGCGAGATCGAAGGACGCCGCCAAGCGTTTGCCCAGTGGATCGCGTCGGCCGATAACCCGCTGACGACGCGGACGATCGTCAATCGTCTCTGGTTGTGGCATTTCGGTCAGCCGATCGCCGGCAATCCCAACAATTTTGGGGCAACCGGCAAGCCGCCGACGCACCCCGAACTGCTCGACTGGCTGGCGGCAACACTGGTTCAGGAGCGATGGTCGCTCAAGTCGCTGCACCGCATGATCATGAAATCGCAGGCTTATCGCCGTGGCGGTCAGCATCCTGATCCGCAGGCGCTGTCGCAACTCGATCCGCTGGGCAGCAGCTATGCAATCTTTCAACCGCGGCGACTCTCGGCCGAGGAACTGCGCGACGCCATGCTCGCGGTCAGCGGTGAACTCAACACGATGCTCGGCGGGATTCCCAATCGGCCGGAGATCAATCTTGAAGCAGCACTGCAACCGCGACAGGTCATGGGCACGTTTGCCGCGGCATGGACACCCAACCCTTTGCCGGAGCAGCGTCATCGGCGGTCACTCTAAGCGCTCAAGCTGCGTGGATTGCCCGACCCCATGCTGGAGGTTTTTAACACACCTTCGCCCGATTTTTCGTGTGAGCTGCGAGGGATGTCGACGGTCACGCCGCAGGTTTTTAGTTTGTTCAATGGCCGCTCCAGTCACGCCCGCGCGTTGGCGCTGGCCGACCGCGTCCTCGGTGAGACAGCGACCGATCAAGAGGCCGTGCAGCGCTGCTTTCAACTGCTGTTCAGCCGTGACGCCGATCCAAATGAGCTGCAGTTATGTGTCACGCACTGGCAGCAGATGATGCCACTGATCACTGACACTCCGGCTGCAGATCGTCCGCCGCTGACCGTGCGCCGCGAGGCGATTGAAGAGAATACAGGCGAACGGTTTGCGTTCGACGAACGGCTGCACGCTTATGAGGATTTCGTCGCCGATTTGCAGCCCGAGGAAGTGGACGCTCGGACCCGCGCTCTGGCCGAACTTTGCCTGGTACTGCTCAATACAAATGAGTTCATCTATGTCTACTGATGCGTCTGCTCATCGCCATCAACCACCAGCGCATCTGCCAGCGCATGCTCCCGCCAGGCGAGAGTTTCTCTTTGGCCTCGGTGCCAGTCTCGGTAGCATCGCCATGACATCCCTGTTGGCTGCAGAAAAATCAACCGCGGATGAGCATTTGGGCACAGCCCCGCTGAAACCACTTGCCCCAAAGCTCGGTCACATACCGGCAAAAGCCAAAAACTGCATTTTTCTGATGATGGAAGGCGGTCCCAGCCACATCGACACGTTCGATCCTAAACCGAAGCTCGACGACATCCACCTGCAGGAGTTTACACGGCAGGGACAGCAGAAATCGGCGATGGAGAGCGGCAAACGCTATTACGTGAAAAGCCCATTTCGATTCCGCAAGGCAGGGCAATGCGGAGCCGATATGTCGGACAATTGGGAGCATTTGGCCAAGGTAGCCGACGAGATCTGCTTCTTTCGCGGCTGCCAAGTCGACAGCGTCAATCATCCGACCGCGATGTATCAGATGAACTGCGGCAATCGGTTCGGCGGCGAGCCTGCGATCGGAGGCTGGGTCACCTATGGGCTCGGCTCGCAGAACGAAAATTTGCCAGGGTTCATCGTGCTGCCCGAAGTCAGCTATCCGCAAGGCGGTGCTGCCAACTGGAGCAATGGTTTTCTGCCGGCACATTTTCAAGGTACGCCGCTGAGAGCAACGGGGTCACCCATCCTCGATCTGCAGCCGCCGCCTGGAGTGACGCGGGATCGTCAACGGAAGAATCTCGACCTGCTTGCGAAACTCAATGCAGCGCATGCTGCGGTGCACCCTGAGCATGATGAACTCGCAGTGCGAGCGGAGAACTATGAGCTGGCGTTTCGGATGCAAATGCAGGTCCCCGAAGTGCTCGATCTGTCCGGCGAAGATGCGCAGACGCAGGCGATGTACGGCATCGGGCAGCCAGCGACCGACGCATTTGGCCGCAAGTGCTTACTTGCCCGCAAACTCGTCGAACAAGGCGTGCGGTTTGTCCAGCTCTATAACGGCACCTGGGACAGCCACGATTACATCGAGCGGGCGCACGCCAATCTGGTTCGGGGCGTCGATCAGCCGATCGCCGCGCTGCTGCAAGATCTGCAGCAACGCGGACTGCTGGAGAGCACGCTAGTCGTCTGGTGTGGCGAGTTCGGTCGAACGCCTGACAACGGCGTCCGTGGCGGGACGGCGTACGGCCGCGACCACAATCCGAACGCGATGACGATCTGGCTCGCCGGAGGCGGGGTCAACGCTGGACACACCATCGGCGCGACCGATGAACTCGGAATGACCGCCGTCGAAGGCGTTGCGCACGTCCGTGATTTTCACGTCACGCTACTGAGACTCCTGGGGCTGGACGACAACCAGTTGACCTACTACCACGCGGGTCGCTTCAAGCAACTCAGCCAGTTCGGCGGCAAGCTGATTCCAGAGTTGATTGCGTAGTCAGTCAGTGCGGCAGCAGGACTCCTAACCCGCGACTTTAGCGCTGCGAGTCAACTCATCGAACTTTTCTGCGGCCGTCGCCCAAGGAGCCGTATTACGCGGCTGATAGACCGTTGGAGCGAAACTGGCGCGGACCAGTGCACGGGCCTCGTCGACGCCAGCCAGTGCGCCACTGCCGATCATTTGCATCAGGACGTTGCCCGTCGCCGTCGCTTCGACTGGACCGGCGACCACGGTTCGATGACAGGCATCGGCGGTCATCTGGCACAGCAGACCGTTGAGCGATCCGCCCCCGAGAACGTGAATGGTGCCGATCGATCCACCCATGATTTGCTCGAGCGACTGCAAACAGCTGCGGTACCGCAGCGCGAGACCTTCCAGCGCTGCCCGGTAGAGCGTCGCGTGATCCGCCGGCGCCGCTTGACCGGTCTTCTGCGCATACGCGGCAATCGCATCGATCATGTCGTCTGGAGCAACAAAACTGGGATCATCCGGGTCGATCAACAACTGCAGCGGCTCGGCGGCAGCGGCCTGGCGTACCATCGCATCCCAGGTGACGGAGATGTCGCGGTGCTGCAGTGCCGCTCGGATCTGCTGAAAGATCCACAGCCCGCCGATGTTTTTGAGCAGCCGCGTGCTGCCGCGCACCCCGCGCTCGTTGGTGAAATTAAATGCCGCCGCCGTCTCGTTGATGATCGGGCGAGGGATCTCGCAGCCCATCAGCGACCAGGTGCCGCTGCTGATGTAGCACCAATCGGGTCGCGCCGGAGCAAAATTATCCGCAGGGACCGCGAGGACCGCGGAGGCTGTATCGTGGGTCGCCGGCACGATCACCGGGACATCGTGCAGACCCGTGGCGCTGGCGACCTGTCGGTCGAGCGGTCCGAGATTGGTCCCCGGTTCGATCGGTGGAGCAAAAATCCGCGCCGGCAACCCCAGCCGCTCGATCAGCTCCAACGACCAAGTGCCGGTAGTCGGGTCGAGCAGCTGAGTGGTCGAAGCGTTGGTCACCTCGATGCTGCGGCGGCCGGTGAGCAGCCAGTGAAAATAGTCGCCCATCATCAACAGCGCGTCAGCGTGCTGCAACGCCGGCGAGCCGGCGAGCGACTGCGACAGCAGCTGATAAAGTGTGTTGATCTCCATGAACTGGATGCCCGTGGCCGCAAAGATCTGTGACCGCGGCACGAGCGAAAAAGCTGCGCTCGTACATCCCATGCGTGCGACTATCGCGGTAATTGAACGCCGGACCGAGCGGGACGTCGTGCGAATCGACCAGCACGTAATCGACTCCCCACGTATCGACGCCGACGGAAGCGACGTTGTCGTACTGCCCCGCCGCCGTCGCCAGTCCCGAGAGGATGTGTTGCCATAACCCTACGCTGTCCCAGACGAGCGTGTTTCGCATCTTCACCGGGCCGTTGGAAAACCGGTGAGCGGTCTCCAGCTTCAATTTTCCACCAGTGACTTGGCCGGCGATCACTCGGCCACCGGATGCACCTAAATCGATCGCCAGATAAGCCTCAGAAGCCATGGATTGTTTCGAGCAGTGGGGAAGAAAGCCGTCGGGGATAGGGCAAGAGTTTAGCAGTGGAGAAAAGAACGGGGGACGGGGGACGGAGGACGGAGGACGGGGGACGGAGGACGGGGGACGGAGGGGCAGTTGCGGGTTGCGGGTTGCGGGTTGCGGGTTGCGGGTTGCGGGTTGCGGGTTGCGGGTTGCGGGTTGCGGGTTGCGGGTTGCGGGTTGCGGGTTGCGGGTTGCGGGTTGCGGGTTGCGGGTTGCGGGTTGCGGGTTGCGGGTTGCGGGTTGCGGGTTGCGGGTTGCGGGTTGCGGGTTGCGGAATTTGGTCTCGACTAGCCGATCAAGGTACACACAAAATTTCCTCGTCCCCCGTCCCCCGTCCCCCGTCCCCCGTCCCCCGTCCCCCGTCCATCCGCTACCTGTCCCCTGCCTTGGAAAAAACCCGATACGGGCACCATTGCTCGTTCCGCCGCTGAACGATCGCTCGCAGCACGCCATCACGGTCCAGCACCGCGGCTTCAGCGCCAATTGGCTGCTCACCCGTGGCGACGGCATCGACGCTGAGCTTGATCCCGTTGGTCAGCAGCAGAATCTGTTCGTCGGCCAGCGCCAGTTGCGGTAGATGGTTGACCCCTTTGGCCAACGGCTGCAGATGCTCATCGAGCGACGCGGCCGACAGCTGATTCAGCGGCAGTGCGTCGCTAATCGAAAAATCACCGATCGAAGTGCGTACCAGCTTCGTCATCACCGCGCTCGTGTGGCACAACGTCGCCAGGTCGATGCCGAGCGTACGGATGTAGGTGCCGGTGCCGCAGCGGATAGTCAGGTCGAGCTCAGGATACTCGTACCGTCGGATCACGATCTGGTCGATCTTCACAACCCGGCTGGGGACTTCGACTTCGATCCCGCGATGAGCAAACTCATACGCCTTGCGACCGTTGATCTTGACCGCCGAATGAGCCGGCGGGACCTGCGTGATCTGGCCGATCAGGGCTGCGGCGGCGGCTTCAACCGTTTTGCGTTCCGGTCGTGGTGGGTTGGGATGATCGACCAGTGGCGTTTCCAAATCACCCGACACGCTCGACTGCCCGAAGCGAAACGTCGCCTCATAAACCTTGCTCTGCTGGTGCAGGTACGGGACCAGCCGCACGCCGGCGCCGACGCCGACGATCAGCACGCCGGTGGCCATCGGATCGAGCGTGCCGGCGTGTCCCGCCTTGGGCAGCTTGATCGGCCGAGGATACCGCTCGCGCAGCACACCCACGACCCGGTTGACGACGTCGCGGCTGGTCACCGCCAGCGGCTTGTCGATGTTGAGCAGTCCACTCAGCATCGCTGGTTCAGTAGCCACGTTGCAGCCCCGGTTGGATGTCGAGGTCCAGTGACGCGAACTCGCCACGGCGCACCTTTTCCCAGCCAATCGCTCCCATCACGGCATTGTCGGTGCACAATTCCGGCGGAGCGATGTTCAGCGAAAACCTATCGCGGTCGGCAGCGCGAGCCAGTTCGCTCCGCAGCCTCGGATTGACCGCCACGCCGCCTCCCACGCACAGTTGGTCCAGCCCAAAGCGTTTCACGGCGCGGACTGACTTGGTCACCAAACAATCGACCACGGCCGCTTCAAAAGACGCACAGATATTCGCCTTGTTTGCGTCGTCGATCACCAGCGCATCAAAATCGACTTTACCGGGTCCGGCGATCGCATAACGCACCGCCGTCTTCAGGCCGCTGAAACTGAACTGAAAGTTGTCGTCGTGAATCATCGCGCGGGGAAGGCATACGCCTGCGGATCGCCGCTGCTGGCCAGTCGCGACACCGCCGGTCCACCGGGAAAGCCAAGCCGGAGCATCGCGGCGACTTTGTCGAACGCTTCGCCAGCCGCGTCGTCGATCGTGCCGCCGAGGTAATCCATGTCCAGCGGTGTGGTGCAGTGGTAAAGGCTGGTGTGGCCGCCGCTGACGACCAATCCGATGCACGGATAAACGCTTCGCGGCGCCGCGGCGAGCTGGCAGGCGTAGAGATGGGCGTAGAGGTGATTGATCGCCACCAGCGGTTTACTCCAAGCGACGGCCAGCGTCTTAGCGGCTACGAGTCCGACCAACAACGAGCCAGCCAGGCCAGGAGTATGCGCGACGGCGATCGCTGTTAATTGCTCCGGAGCGACCCCTGACTGCGTCAGCGCCGAGTCGATCACCGGTAGAATGCGTTCAACGTGGGCTCGTGAAGCAATCTCAGGAACGACGCCGGTAAACCTCTCGTGCAGTTTCTCCTGCGTCGCAATTGAACTGCCGAGCACGCGGCCGTCGCGGTCGATCACCGCCGCTGCGGTTTCGTCACAAGTCGTTTCGATGGTTAATAGCGGCATGGTCTTGGCCATCATGCCCCGTCACCGGACAATCGCCAAGTACGGATTCATTTCGCCTCGACCCGCCAGTTAGCCGCCCATGACCCACTCACTGACCCACCCCGGATTGGCTCGCCGCGGCGTTCGCTTCCACTGGCCCATCGCGTTGTCGATCGCCCTCGGCGTGGCCATCGCCACGGCGGTGATCACCGGCGCCCTGGTCGTCGGCGACTCGATGCGTGCCAGCCTGCGGGCGCTGACGATCGACCGGCTCGGACGGATCGACCAAGTCGTCATTCCCGGCGTGTTCTTTTCTGTCGAGCCGTTGCCGGAATCTGCCAATGGCCGCGAGATTCATCCAGTGATCCTCTTCGATCGCGCCGTGGTCGAAGCTGGGCAAGGCTCAGAAGTAAAACGTGCCGGCAGCGTGCAGGTGATCGGGATCGAGCCGCGATTTTGGGAACTTGAGGCCAACCCGTTGGCCGAGCCGATCGAGATCGGCGATGACGAGATCGTGCTCAACCAGGCGGTCGCCGATGAACTCGGGGTGCAAGTCGGCGACGAAGTCACCGTCCGGCTGCCGGCTGAACAGGCGGTGCCCGCCGACAGCCCGCTCGGACGGCGCGACGCCCAAACCGAAGGCATCCCGCGGCTGCGCGTCAAAGCGATCATCGAAAACCGGGGACTCGGACGTTTCGCCTTGCAGCCCAATCAGGCCGAACCGATGACCGCGCTGCTCCGCCGCGAGACGATCGCCGAAACGCTACAGCGCGATGGCCAAGCGAACGTGCTGCTGGTCACCGCCTCCGACCAATCTACCACTGCGGATGCCGCCGGATCGGAGCAAACCGACGCCTGGCTCGATCAACTCTCGCTCGGCCTGGACGATTTTGGACTGCGGTTGGAGCGTCACCGGCAAGTGTTTGAAGCGCCAGGCCAGCCACCGCAGGTCGTCTTCGATTACTACAGCATCACCAGCGATCAACTTCTGCTGCCGCCGCCCGCGGTAGAGGCGATCCGCAGCCGGTTTCCGGACGCTAACGCGATCCCGATGATGACTTACCTGGCCAACGCGATCGAGCGAATCGATCCTGAGACGGGCGAAGTCACCGCTTCGGTGCCTTACAGCACGATCACCGCGGTCGATTCGCACGCGGTCTTGCCGCTTAGCTACAAGCTGCCAGCCGGCGAATCATCCACAGCCGCCGATTCGGGCACGGTTTCGGATCCAGATTCAGCCGATGCGCCTGTGCCGATCGCGCTCAACAGCTGGGCCGCCGAGGCGCTGTCGGCCGAGGTCGGTGACGCCCTTCGGATCGCCTACTTCGAACCTGAAGTGGAAGGCGGCAAGGAGATCGAACGGTTTTTCAGCGGCGTGCTGACCGACATCGTACCGATCACGCGTCCTGTGCAGCCCTATCGCCGCACCCGGCCAGCGGTCTTCGATCAGCTGCCGACGATCTACAACGACCCACACCTAACGCCCAGCGTGCCGGGTGTGACCGATCAAGATTCGATTTCGGACTGGGATCTGCCGTTTCCGCTGGAGCGTGAGATCAGCAGCGAAGACGACCGCTACTGGAACGAACACCGCTTGACCCCCAAAGCGTTCTTGCCGCTGGCTGATGGTCAGCGTCTCTTCGGCAGCCGCTTTGGGGACACTACATCACTGCGTATCGAAGCCGCTGCGGTGCCGGACGAACAGCGGCTGCAAAACGATCTGCTGGCGGCACTGGTGACCGAGCGGGAACAACTGGGCTGGACGCCGATTCCGATCCGCGCAGCAGCTCGAAGCGTCGCGCGGGACGACACCGTTTGATGCGCTGTTCTTGTCGCTGAGTTTGTTCGTGATCTTGGCAGCGCTGATGCTGATCGTGCTGCTGTTCCGCCTCGGCCTGCTGCAGCGAGCCAAGGAATACGGCGTGCTGTTAGCGGTCGGCCTGCCCGGCTCCGCAGTATCGCGGCTGGCGCTCACCGAAGGGATGTGGATCGCCATTCCCGGGATTCTTCTAGGCGTCCTCGGCGGGCTGCTATACGCCGCCAGTGTGCTCGCGGCGCTGCGAACCTGGTGGGTCGGCGCGGTGACGGTGCCGTTTTTGGAGTTCCACGCCGAGCCCCGCAGCATGATCCTCGGCGGGATCGCCGGGGCTGCCGTTTCCGTGCTGACCCTGTTCTTGACGGCCCGGCGGTTGCGATTGACACCGGCCCGTGAACTGCTTGCCGGCCGCGTCGCCGAACGACAGCCCGATCAAGCTGCTGCTTCGCCGCAGGAAAAAAGACGATTAGGCTGGCGAGGCCTGTTGCCGGTCGTGCTGGTGCTGTTGGCGGTCGTGTTGGCAGCAGTCGGCCTGGGCGGCAGCGGACCCGCTCAAGCCGGTGCATTTGTCGGCGGCGGCATGCTGCTGTTGGTCGCCTCCTTGCTGGTCACGCACCGCCGACTGTCGCAGCCGAGTGCGCTGGTTGTCGGCGGCAAAGATGCGACGCCTCGGCGACAGACGTTGGCCCGGCTCGCCTGGACCAACGTCGGCCGCAACCCGCTGCGCAGCACCTTGTCGATCGGCTTGATGGCCTGTGCCTCGTTCCTGATCATTTCCATCGGCGCATTCGAACTCAGCCCTACCGAGTCCGGTGCCGGCGGGTTCGATTTGATCGGCCAAACCGCCACGCCGTTTTACCGCGAGCTGAATGATCCTCAGGTCCGCTCGGAGGTGCTCGGCCAGGACGTGGAAACGTTGGCGCACGCCGAAATCGTCTCGCTGCGATTGCAGCCCGGTCAGGATGCCAGCTGCAACAACCTCTATCAGGCAACTCAGCCCCAGGTCCTCGGTGTTCCTCCACGCTTTGGGCAGGTGACAGCTGAAACGCCATTCGAGTGGGCCTCCTCCGTCGATCCGCCCACCGACGCGGCCACCACTTGGTCGCCTTGGGACGCGCTCGAGCAGCCCGCGACCGGCACCGCCGACGATCCGGTGCCGCTGGTGCTCGATCAGAACACCGCGCTGTGGAGTCTGCAGATGCGCGGTGGAGTCGGCGAAGTGCGGACTTTCGAGTGGCGCGAAGGCGAACCGATTCACTTCCGCGTTGTCGGTTTGCTGGCCAACTCCATGCTGCAAGGCAGTTTGATCATCGGTGAGCGCAATTTTGAAAGACACTTTCCTCAGGTCAGCGGCTATCGCGTTTTCCTAATCCGCAGCGATCAGCCCGAGACGGCCCGCACGGTGCTAGAAAACCGGCTCGGCGACCTCGGCATGGACGTCACCGACACTCACACCGTCTTAGCGCGGTTGATGGCCGTGCAAAACACCTATTTAAAAACCTTCCAAAGCCTCGGTGCCTTAGGCTTGCTGCTTGGGACCGTCGGCCTAGCGATCGCCCAGCTCGCAGTGCCCTTGAACGGCAAGGCGAATTAGCCGTGATGCGCGCGATGGGTTTTGCCCGTCGGCGGCTGGCCGCCGCCGTGATGTTAGAAACCGCCTCCGTACTTGCTGTCGGCATTGGCTGCGGCGTCCTCTGTGCCGCCTTAGCCGTTGCGCCCTATCTCATCACCGGCCAGTCCCGCCCGCCAGTTGCCGCCCCGATGCTCGCGGTCACCCTGATCGCCACCGTCGGCCTCCTCGCCGGCCTGCTCGCCGTCGCCCGCGTCGTCCGCATGCCCCTTGTCAGTTCACTGAGGAAGTAAAGGGGACTCATCAGCTCCGGCAGAACAATTCAAGGCTTATAAGCCTTTGCGCATGACGCGGGTGGTTTGATCGGGATCAAAGACGTCCGGGTCGTAGGGGCCAATCCATTCTAGGTATTGCTCGTGCTCCTCGTGCTTGGGGTCGGCGAGGGCTGCGACGCACTCGGCGTAGCCGTAGATCCCGCCGACATCTTCGGGCGGGCAGGCGCGGGCGCCCGCGGTGCAGCGCGGATACCGTACACGCGGTTCCGCTGCCTTCACCTGCTCCAGTTCCACCGTGTGTTCCCAGCCATCGCCGAAATCGTACTCATACCGCATCGTAAGCGCCGGTTGCTCGGGGTTGATGAAGTCGCTGAGCCAGACGCCATCGTACGCCATCGCATCCAGGTCATCGAAGCCGTCTTGCAGGAGCCACTCATCGACGTACCGCCCACCATCCATCTCGAACTGGTGCAAATGAGAATTGGTCCAACCCATCGCAGTCTGAATCAATTCGTGAAAGGCGGCCAGCGTCACATTAGGCGTCTCGATCCGACGCCAGATCGGCGGAGCGATCCCCAGCAGCATGATCTTCAATTGGTAAATCGTGGCGGCTTGCCGATGGTTGTCCCCTCGCTCGCGATCCGGCTCCTGCGGTTCACTGGATGATAGCGCTGGCAGCCGTTCCGTGCGTTTCCGCGGTTTGATCGGCATCCACTGATAGGTTGTCCGGACGATTTTCGTTTTCCACGGCGGCAAGCTCTCCGCTGGAACGAGAACCTCAACGGTGCGGGCTACTCCGGGCTGCCGGCGAATCAAGCCCTTCTTCTCGAGCGTCTTGATCATCTGGTTGACCGAAGGTGGCGAGACACCCATCGCTTCGGCGATCTCCGACTCCGCCGGTGACTCGCCGAACCCTGTGGTGTAGGCGTGAATAAACGACAGATAACGGCCTTGGGTCGAAGTGAACTGCGGCATGAGTGGACCGGCTGTGGGAGGGACAGAACTCGCACGCTAAATAGGAGGCGGGGATACCGCGTCGGCGGAGCAGGACGAGAAGTCGAACAATTTAACTTGTACTGGTGGTGCACCGAAATTTGCGGTCTGAATGGCTCGATGGGAAGCCGGGACATAGTCTTGACGGGGAAGTGGAGCCTACTAGTTGTTCTGATACGGCGCTCCGTTAAGCTGGCGGGCAACCTTTCGCCGCGCTGCTTGATTTTAGGAGCTCATCATGCAGATCGAATTGACGCCGACGCTGATCGACATGTACCGCGAAACGTTCGAAGGGGCGGTGGAGCCGGATTGGTGCTGGATCGTCTCAGGGCCCGCCGACGCCTCCGTGCTAGGGAGCTTGGCTTCCGTGGGCGCCGACGCGGCTTACGCTCGGTCGGCTCCCGCGCGGCGATCAATTGCCGCCCATGCCGCACACCTGAAGTACACCTTGGAACTGATGCTCAGACGCCTTCAGGGCAAAAATCCTCCGGCTGATTGGGAACGGAGCTTCGACACCGGAGAGCCGAGCTCAGAGGCCTGGCAACGACTCCAGCAGGATCTGAAGGCCGCCTACGAAGCGGTGCTTGACTTTTTCAATTTGATGCGGGACCAGCCGATTTCCGCCTGGCAGCCCATTCAGGTCACCGCTCTGGCGGCGATGACCGGTCACAATGCCTACCATCTCGGCGCCATCCGCCAATTGATGGTTGCCGGAAAAGACCGTGAACTCCGCGCCGACTGACTGAGGTAATCGCTTTTATTGCGGGACGCAGAGCCTCCTTGATGCGGACGCAGAGGCTCCTTGATGTTGGATCGGGTGCCGGATTGCCGGACCGAGGCGCAGGACCGACGATGGTGGCGCAGTTTTTCAATCTCGACACGTCAGCAAGCAGGGGAGCTCACCGATGACTCTTGAACGCCAATTGGGGAACAGCGGCCTGACGACGCCGCCGTTGATCCTGGGAGGGAATGTATTCGGCTGGACCGCCGACGCAAACACGTCCCACGCGATTCTCGACGCGTTTGTCGCCGGCGGCGGACGGATGATCGACACCGCGGACGTCTATTCGGCTTGGGCCCCGGGCAACCGCGGGGGCGAGTCGGAGACAATCATCGGCAGCTGGCTGGCCGCCCGCGGCCGCCGTGACGATGTATTGATCGCCACGAAGGTCGGCTGGGAACTCCAGGGCGACAGCGGGCTGACGCGCGAGCAGATCGATCGGCGGGTAGAGGCGTCGTTGCAGCGGCTGGGTATTGATACCATCGACCTGCTGTTTGCCCACCGCGATGATCCCAATACGCCGCTGGAGGAGACGCTGCAGGCGTTCGACCGCTTGGTGAAAACTGGCAAGGTACGGGCGATCGGTGCATCGAATTACGAAGCTCCGCGACTGCAGCAGGCGCTCGAGATCAGCGATCAGTCGGGACTGGCCAGATATTCCGTGCTCCAGCCGCAATACAACCTGCTGGAGCGGGACTCGTTCGAAGGACCGCTGCAAGATCTGTGCGTGGCCCAGGGAATCGCTGCCATTCCGTATTATGGCCTCGCCTCGGGCTTCCTGACCGGAAAATATCGCAGCAAAGCCGACCTGGCGGGCAAGGCACGCGGCGGCGCCGTCGAGGGCTACCTGAACGATTTTGGTTTGGGCGTGCTGGCGGCGCTCGATGCGGTCGCCGCACAAACCGGTGCCACGGCCGCACAGGTGGCGCTGGCTTGGCTCGCAGCGCAGCCTGGCATCGCGGCGCCAATCGCCAGCGCAACGAGTGTCGCGCAGACGGAAGAACTGCTCGGCGCCATGCGACTCCATCTCAGCCCCGATCAGCTTGCCACCCTCGACGCCGCCACACGACAGCCGGGCGAGCGCGAAGAGTGATAGCACACCGTTCGACTGAGAGTTCGCTTTTATGTTGGGAGTGTTGGTTTGTCCGATCGGCGTAGGCATCGCGGTCCACATCCTGAAGATCAGCAGCTGTTTGCTGCCGCAGCGCTGCCCGGGCTGCAGACGGCGGTGGCGGAGCTGAGTTGGCTGTGGAGCCGGGGGTATGCCGAGACGTCTTCGCTGAAGTTGGTCGGCGATCGGCACCGCCTGACGGCGCGACAACGCGTGGCAGTCGCCCGCGCTGCCTGTAGCGACGCACAGCGCTCTCGCCGCCAGCGGCATTGCATCAGTGTGGAGGCGCTTGCCGGGCAAGAGCTGTGGATCGACGGTTTTAATGTCCTCACCTCGGTCGAAGCGGCACTAGCCGGCGGAGTGATCTTACAGGCACGCGATGGAACCTACCGCGACATGGCCAGCATGCATGGGAACTATCGCAAGATCGCCGAGACGCTTCCCGCAATTCAGCGGATCATCAGCTGGCTCGCCACCCACCGGTTGCGGAACTGCCACTGGTTGCTGGACCAGCCGGTGTCCAACAGCGGGCGACTGAAGACGATCCTCAGTGAAATCATTAAGCAGCATGGCTGGGAGTGGACAGTGGAGTTGGTGGGCGATCCCGATGCGGCGCTGATCCGCAGCGGCCAGATCGTCGCGTCGGCCGACAGCCAAATCCTCGATCGCGCCGATCGCTGGTTCAACCTGGCTCGGGCAGTGATCGAGGCCCAACGAGGCGATGTTTGGTTCATCGATCTGACTGATCCCCAGCAACGGTAGACGGCCGGGAATCAGTGGCCGAGCTTACTGCCGACTCTGCAGAGAGGTCATAGGGCGACCTTGGTTTAGTGGCTATTGACCAAGCTGGACTGGGCGTCACGGCACAGGCGGATCAGCTCGTGCGACTCTTGCAATACCTCCGCCCAACTCTCCGCTTCACCGACGGCTCGCGTTTCCAGTCGGTTGGCAGCGTCGACGATTTGATCGAGGTTGCGGGCGCTGGCGATCATCCGCACGCGGCCGGTCAGGTCCCTGACCGAAGACGAATCCTGCGACGCGAGGGCGGCCGCCAAGCGGTCGATCTGCTTGCCGAAATGGACTGTCTGCACCTGGGTCGTATAGATCGAAGCAGCATTCCATGACTGCACGTTTGGCTGATACGTCTCCACGAACCGTTCAACAAGCTTCGGATCGAACTGGCTGCAACGACAACGCCTCAATTCCTCGACCGCTTCTGCATGGCTGCGGCCTTTGCGGTAGACGCGGTCAGCTACCATCGCATCGTAGCTATCGGCGATCGCAAGGATCCGAGCGGCCAACGGAATTTCTTCTCCCACCGGACAACTCACCGTTCGGCTGTGTCCGCCGAAGAAGCAGTGGTGGTAGCGGATAATGGACAGGAGTTCCGGCGAGGCAAACAAGTTCTCGACGATCTCGACCCCGATCTGGTCGTGCAGCGACATCAGTTTCCACTCGTCCTCCGTCAGGCTCTCCGGCTTGAGCAGGATGTGATCGGGAACTCCGATCTTGCCGACATCGTGCAACAGCGCAGCAACTTCTAAGACTGCTTGTTCGTCGGCGGTCAGTAGTCCCTGCGCCATCCGCAGACAGTGATCGGCAACGCGGCGACTGTGCTGGGCCGTGTCGGCATCGCGAAACGCCAGCGCCGAAACCAGTGATTTAACTGCCGGGCTGGCTGCTGAAATCGACTCCAGCGGTGCGGCGCTGACCGCTGGACGACTCGCCTTGCTCCGCGTCTTGCTGCTATCCCTAGTCACTCCGCTCACGCTCGGGTCATAGACCACCACTCGGTCTCGCCCGGCACGCTTCGCCACATATAAGCAGGCGTCGGCTTGATTGATGAGTACCTGTGGCTCAGCAGCACCGAACGACAGATCGGCAACGCCGATGCTGACCGATAGCCGCAGTGCTGGCAGGTCCGGGAGCCGAATCTCCGAAATCTCAAAGCGGATCGTTTCGGCCGCTTCAACGGCGTCGGCCAAGCCATATTCAGGCAGCATGATGCAAAACTCTTCGCCGCCAAACCGGCAGGCCGCATGCGGCTTGCCGTGCAGACGTCTGAGAATCTCACCCACCCGTCTTAACACCTCATCACCAACATGATGTCCATAGGTGTCATTCACATTCTTGAAATGGTCATTGTCGACCATTAAACAGGCCAATGGCTGGCCCTTAGATTTGGCTGCTGCAAATGCTAAGTCGAACCGTTCAAAGAAGGCGCGGCGGTTGAAGCATCCGGTCAACGCATCCTGAGTGGCCAGAATCTCTAATTCGCGGTTTTTCCTACTGATCTCATCTCGGCTCTCTTTGATCATCGCCAGCATCGCCTCGAGCTCCGAGCGATTTCCTTCCAGCTGCGTCACATCCCGCAGTGTCACAAGCGTCCCGCGGTTACCTCCGCCCGAGGACAAAATGGGAGCCGAATTGATCGAGAAGATGCGTTGGATGTTTTCACTGACGCGGTAACGCATCATCTGGTTGCTCTGCAACCGGTTGGCGTCTCTTGCTCGCCGCCAAGGAAAGTCGTCCGCTCGTGCCGGCTCGTCGGTAACCCAGGGCAAGGTTCCAGCGTTACGGCCGACCAATTGATCGGACGAAATGTCGACGGTTTGAGTGAAGGAATGATTGGCGAGTACGATATTCTCGCGTTCATCCAGCACGAGCAACCCTTCAGTCAGCGCATCCAACGCCTGGCGCACGCGATCGGGCATAACCTGCACCGAGATATAAGGACTTATCGCCCTGGCGATTAATAAGGTGTAGATCGCCATGACAACCAGGACGAAAATACCGAGGCGATAAATCGTCGGCTGGTTGACCCAGGTGAAAGACCCAAAAGCATCGGAAACCACGACGTAGGGTGCGTCGGGGATGATGTTGAGCCACTGATAGCCCAAGATCAAGGCGCTCCCGAAGAAGACAAGACCCACGGCCAGCCGGAGTGAGGCGAAATAGACTGCGCAGAGCTGCGTTAACAGTCTTCAATAAAGCGATCATGCGATGGCGTCCATACAAGTATGGGGGTTCCCTGCCACGTTGGTCATTGCCCGCTACATCCTAATCTCGATTGCGGATTTCCTGCCCCCTCATTCGATCATTCTCGATAAAATTGCTTCGCCCTGCGATTTATAACGGTTGACCCGATTATGCCTGCTGGAGTCGCACAGTAGCAGATGCACCACCAGTGCAAGGCTAGCTTGTCAACGAGGTCACGCTGTACCGGAGAAATCCTCATCAATGCTATAATCGGCCAAGTCGGCAGTTTCGCAGTACCGCAGTGCGGTTGTCATGCACGAAGCTTGCAAAATCATCCGGCTGGCTTGTATTGCGGCCTAATGTTTGGCGACGAGCGGTCCGCACTCTGGATCGCCACTCGATTCGATGGCCGGCTTCTGGTCGCTCGGAGAAGCATTCACCGGCGATGGCCAAGCGCGTTGCTCGGCTCAAGAACACTTTCGGTTGGTGGATGAGTTACTGCTCAAGAACCCTGCGTTTCACTCTCTGTTTACCGCACACGCGGCGCGGCCCTTTTTGCACTCCCTCGCTCTCATCAAAATGTCATCATGCGTGATGGTAACGGAATCGACCAGGAGCGACATTGGGAGGACAAGCACCGCCCTGAGCAGCGGTTCTTCCGCTGCCCAGTACCGATTGAAAAATCGGCGGCCACACTGCGCTTCTCCGGCACCAAGGTTCCGGTTGAATTACATGAAGCCTCGATCGATGGCTTTGCCGTTTTAGTTCAACAGAAACATGTCAGTAAACTTCGTCTGGGGCCTCGGTGGGTGTTGCAATCGACCAATGAGCGGAGCGAAGTCTGGCCGCAGTGGCTGTATTGTGCCCCTGATGGTCACGTTCAAGTGGGACTCAGACGACTGCAGGACCTGACGCCTCCGCCCAAGCTGTCATGGCGACCAACACTGGGGCGGTCGCGACAACGCGACGGCGATCCGACGCTGCTGTTCGCAGCGTTCATCTTGCTGATCGTCCTGGCTGTCTCGTTGCCTGGACTGGGCGATCTGCTCGGCAGCGCCGCCTGGATCGAACAGACTCTGATTGAAATCTTCCGCTCGGCCTCCGCCCTGCTGATGGCCTGAGCGCGAATCCAAAGCCGGCTCGCCGCGATCAGCGACCGAGCAGTCGCGCTAGCCACTCCTTGGCGACCGTCGCCACCGCGTCGCCGGCACCGGCGCTGGGCACTACAATTCCAACGCCTCGCTGGTTGTTCAGCTTTCCGCGACGCGCCCGCTGGCAGCGGCTCAAATTGCAGATCCAGGGCTTTTGACAACCGCATCGCTCGGGGTAGGTGATACGCGCCGGTGATCACCCCCACGACCTGGCCCGCTGGGAAACCGGCGGGTGGTTCATCAAAAAAGTCGACCAGATGACGCATCTCCGCAGCTGTGTTTTGTCCAGGCGAGCGAAAAATGCGTTCCTGGGGCACCCCGAGTGCTATGAAGATTTCGCGGCCAACTTCCGCCGGATCGTCCGGCTCGAAATTGATCAGCTCCGCTGGCGAGCCTCCTCGTTGCCATGGCTTGACCGTGCCGGTGCAGACAATCGCATCGACCTTACCCGCGTGCCACATTTTGGCTGCCAATGCCAACCGCTCGCCAGCCTGGCTCAGCTCGGCTTGCCCCTGTGCATTGCGGCTCGCCCCGCCCCCGAGCACAACGACCGCGGTGAAGCGTGGTGCTTCGGCGGCGGTCGGCGACAGCGGCAGTGGCGGCGTTTCAGTGATCCGGAATGCATACGCAGCCAGCAGCGGGCAAAACAGCACCCAGACCGCATCGAAAGTCGCAGCGAGTCCGCAGGCTGCCGCACGATTGCCACGCACGGCGTGGTACACCATCGCTGCAAACGCCGCGAGCCAAGCCAGCCCAACCGGCATTGCCAGTTCCGTCATCACCCGTTGCCCAGACGAAAGACCGTCGGTCAAACAGGTCGCTCCGACCAGCACCCCGGCCAGCAGGCAGCAGCTGAGTGCTGCGATGACGGATGCTGGCAGCGGTTTCATAGCGGTTGATTCCATTTCACGTTGTGCGGGTTCTGCCGCAGCATGGGGAGGCGGACTGCGATTGTAGCCGGCGGTTTGCTACACTTCGACCTGTTGCTGCCGGTCGCCGCTTGCCTGCGTCCCGGCCGAAGCTTTCGCCGAGTCTGTCGGCTTACTCCGTTCTGTGTATCCAGTGCTTCATGCCCCGCGATTTTCTCAAAGACGCCAAAGACGAATACGACGTCGTCGTCATCGGCAGCGGCCTGGCCGGGCTGACCGCGGCCAACATTCTCGGCCGCGCCGGCCGCAGCGTGCTGCTGCTGGAGCAGCACTACAAGCTCGGCGGCATGGCCACCTGGTTCAAGCGGCCCGGCGGGCACATCTTCGATATCTCGCTGCACGGCTTTCCGTACGGCATGATCAAAAGCTGCCGGCGCTACTGGATCGCAGGAGATCGCCGACTCGATCGTGCAGCTCAAGAACATCCGGTTCGACAACCCGATGTTCTCGCTCACGACGACGTTCAACCGCGAGGACTTCACGCGGCTGCTGATCGACGCAGTTCGAAGTCGACGCCGGCGGCGGTCGACGGCGTTCTTCGACACCGCCCGCGGGATGAACTTCTACGACGACCAGTCGACGACGACGCGCGAGCTGTTCGAGCGCTTCTTTCCCGGCCGCGAGGACGTGATCCGCCTGCTGATGGAGCCGATCACCTACGCCAACGGCAGCACGCTCGAAGACCCGGCGATCAGCTACGGCATCGTGTTCTCGAACTTCATGTCGAAGGGCGTGTTCACGTTCGAGGGCGGCACCGACCGGCTGATCGGCCTGATGGAGGAGGAGCTCGAGAAGAGCGGCGTCGACGTCTCGCATCAACTGCGACGTCGACCGAGATCGACGTGCGCCGGCGGCCGCGTTCGTGCGCGTCGACGGTCAACGGCCGCACGATCCGCTGCCGGGCCGTGATCGTCGAACGCGAACCTCAAGCGACGATCTTCAACCTGCGTCGGCGAGGAGTATTTCGACCGCAAGACTTCGTCGACGACGCCCGGGCCGTGCGGCTGAACAATTCGCAGCACGCAGGTCTACATGGCGCTCAAGCCGGACGACGAGATCGACGAGTCGACCGGCGACCTGCTGTTCAGCTCAGCACCGCGCCGCTGTTTCGCACCGAGCTGCTGCTGAGCCGCGACATCACCAGCCGCACGTATTCGTTCTACTATCCGCGCACCCGCCCGGAAGGCCGGCCGCGGTGCCTGATCGTCTCCAGCACGAACGCCAACTACGACGACTGGGCCAACCTGTCCGAGAGCGAGTACGAGGCGAGCAAGCAGGACCTGATCGAGACGACGCTCGACGCGCTCGACAAGTACGTGCCCGAACATCCGCGAGCGAGATCGACCACGTCGAAGCCTCGACGCCCGTGACGTTCCAGCACTACACGAAGCACGTCAACGGCGCCAGCTTCGGCACGAAGTTCGAAGGCCTGGCCGTCAGCCGCGCCCTGCCGCAGCAGATCGCCGGCCTGTACCACGCCGGCAGCGTCGGCATCATCATGTCCGGCTGGCTGGGGGCGATGAACTACGGCGTGATCGTGCCAACGAAGTCGACCAAAAACTCACCACTGAAAATGCTGCGATCGGCAGCTAACAAACACGTACTCAGCCAGACGGTCAAGCCGCGATGAAACTCTGTCGTTTTTCCGATGCACAGCAACAGCCTCAGTACGCCGTCCTGCTCGACGGCGGAATGATTCCCTTGGCCGAGTTGATGGACCAGCCGCTGACCGATGCGACGATCTTTGAGCGGCTCAGTGAGATTGCCTGCGCCGCGGCGGCTGTGGACACCAGCTGGGCTGTTGCGGTTCCGTCGGTGTTGCTGCCTCCCGTCCCGCCGCCTGAGAAGATCCTCTGTATCGGGCTGAACTATCTCGATCACGCGATCGAAACCGGCGCCGAGCCGCCGTCGGAGCCGGTTGTGTTCAGCAAGTTCAACACGGCGTTGGTCGGCCACGGCGATTCGATCGTGCTCCCCGCGCTGAGCAGCCAAGTCGACTACGAAGCGGAATTGGTGGTCGTCATCGGCCGCCGCGCCCGCCACGTTGCCGCCGCCGATGCGCTCAGCCATGTCGCCGGGTACACCTGCGGCCACGACGTCTCGGCCCGCGACTGGCAAAAGGGACGCCCCGGCGGTCAGTGGCTGCTCGGCAAGTCGTTCGATACCTTTGCACCGCTGGGACCGTGCTTGGTCACCACCGACGAACTCACCGATGCTTCCAACCTGCGAGTGCAGATGCAGATCGGGGAGGAGACGATGCAAGACTCGACCACCGCGCAGCTGATTTTCGACATCCCGCACCTGATCGCGCACCTGTCCGCAATCATGACGCTCAACCCCGGCGACCTGATTTTCACCGGGACGCCTCCGGGTGTCGGCGCTGCGAGAAAGCCGCCGCGGTACCTGCGGCCCGGCGACGTCTGCACCGTCCAGATCGACGGCATCGGGCGGTTGACCAATCCCTGCGTTGCTGAGGCGGTGCCGATGTCCGATCGCTAGCTCATGATATGCGTCGGTTGGGCCTCGAGCGTGACTTTTTCCCGGCAACGCCCTACGATGACCTCATGGGGGACAGTGGCCATGGGATCGAAGAATGTCCGATTGAGCCCGCTTGCAGTGGCGATCGTTTCGGTGGGGGTGTTCGTTTGCAGTGCAGCGCCCGCGCGTGGCCAGTTCATCCCCTTTGACCCTTATTGGCATCCGTACCCGCCGACTTCGCCTTGGCTGCCTCCACCGTTGGCCTATCCGGTCCCTGTGCCGGTGCCGGTCTTGCCGCGATCAGTACGAATCGCCAGCGAAGTAATTCCGGATCCCGAGTTGCCGCCAGCCAGGCTTCAGTTCGTCAACTCGACCCGTGATCCGCTGCGGGTGGAAATCGTCGACCTCAAACGGGGGCAGGTGATCGGCCAGAAAACCATTGATCCGGCCGGCAGTGCGAATGTCACGCTGCCGCGGGATGCCGGCGGTCAGGCGATCGAGACTTACCGTACGTATGACCCCCGCGGGGATGTATCGGAGCGCGAGGTGACGCGGCGAATTGAGCCGGAGGTTCGCTACGAGGTCGTGGTGCATCGGTGGCAGCTGCAATCGATTGCCATCGACCGGACCGGCAAAAGCCCGTCGGCGGTCGAGGACGTTCAGTTTGCTGGGCAGGCACTTGGGCGGTTCCATCTGCCGGCTGGCGAAGCGCTGATCGATGGCCGAATCGACGTTTACCGAGCTGCGATTGGAGCCGGTAATGCGGATTCGGTGTCGCCGATCTTCCCCAGCGACGCCGATGCCAGCCCGCGAGATCCGCTGCGGGAAGCGCTCCAGGGGATCGGCCGGTAACTGCGGCAACAGCGATTGACACACCCGGCAACTCGCCTACACTACGCCAAAACGATCCACGGCGGAGTAGCTCAGTTGGTTAGAGCACCGGCTTCATAAGCCGGGTGTCACCGGTTCAAGTCCGGTCTCCGCTACTTTAAGAAATCGACAGTTTTTCTTATAGCCGAAACTGGCATTAGTTACCCGCCGAACGTGAGGCGGTGCGGCATTTTCCCGGAAGCGCAAAACCGTACATACGGCTTTGCGGTCCTCAGGAGCCGTACCAATGCCCCGACTCGAGAATGCTGTTCCGCGATATTGCCGCCACAAGGCAAGTGGCCAAGCCGTAGTGACGATCCACGGCCGTGATCATTATCTAGGACCCTACGGGTCGAAGTCGTCGCGGATGCTTTACGATCGCCTGATCGCTGAATATCTGGCCGCCGGTCGCCGACCGGTTCAGCCCGAAAGCGAGCCGGACGAAATCACTCTCCTGGAAGTGCTCGCCGCCTACTGGACTCACGCCGAAGGCTACTATCGCAAAGACGGTAAGCCGACCAGCGAGCTCGATTCCATGCGGAACGTGATGCGGGACGTGAAAGCCGAGTTCGCCCAGTTGCCAGTCTCGCAATTTGGCCCCAACGCCCTGAAGCGTGTTCGGCAACGCTGGATCGACCGAGGGCTAACCCGCGTTGGCGTCAACAAGAATCAGCGACGAGTAACGCGAATCATCCGCTGGGCTGTGGCCGAGGAATTGGCCCCGGCTGCGATCTTGCAGGCTGTGACAGCCGTTCCCGGGCTCAAGAAGGGCCGCTGCGAGTCTCCCGAGCCGCCGCCGGTCCAACCGGTCGACGTGACAATCGTTGAACGCACGCTGCCGCACCTGCCGCCGACGGTCGCCGATATGGTGCGGCTCCAACTGCTGACCGGCGCCCGCCCCGGCGAAGTCTGCAAGCTGACGCCTGGAGCCGTCGATCGATCGGCCGACGTGTGGCGGTACCGGGTGGCCGGCCATAAGACCGAGCACCACGGCCGCGGCCGGATCGTGTTCATCGGACCCGAGGCTCAAAAAGTGGTCGCCCGCTACCTGCTCCGCAGCGCCGAAGCGTTTTGCTTCTGTCCCCGCGAAGTCGTCGCCAAGCTGATCGCCGACCGGCACGCGAACCGGACCACTCCCCTGGAAGCCGGCAACCGACCGGGCAAGCGAAGCGGCAAGTCCGACAAGCCGCGAATCGGCAAACGACGATCACCCGGCCAGCAATACACCACGCACAGCTATGGACGGAGCGATCGCCCGCGCGTGCGACCGAGCGTTCCCGGCACCCGAAGGAACCGAAGGCGAAGCGTTGAAGCGGTGGCAGGCTGACAACCGCTGGTCGCCGAATCAGTTGCGTCACACTGCGGCAACCGACATCCGCCGGCGGTTCGGGCTGGAAGCATCGCAAGTGATTCTCGGCCACGCATCGGCCGCCACGAGCGAAATCTACGCGGAACGGGACATCGAAAAGGCTATCAGCATCGCCCGCGCGATCGGCTGATGCAATAATCGGAACGCCCAGAGGCGACGGCCCGAGGGCATCAAGAACATCGCTGCACGACGGTGCGGCGGTATCGGGTAACCGAGGGATCGACAGGCCCGGCGATAAACTCCCGGACTCTTTCGCTGCTTACACCGTGCCTGTAACGTTTCGATCCGCAATACACGGCGCCAGCGAATCGGCCGATCATCACGAGGTGGCGGGAACCAGCGACTTTCCAAAGGCGCCTAGTGCCCCCCCTCGCTGCTCTGTATAGTCAGCCGCTCGACTCCCCCTAGGTTGGGGCGAGACGAAGTTTCTGGGCAAGCAACACGGAAAAGCAAGAAATGCGGGCAATCCAATTGGTGGCGCGTGTGGCGGTGCTGATCGCTATCGCGGGACAGGTGCAGGCGGGTGTGATCCAATATGGGTTACAGAGTGATGTTTCCCAGGCAACACTTGATAGTTGGGGGTGGACCGAAATACATCGTTCTCCTGCTGGAGACTCAAGGAGCGAAGCGGCAATCGTTGCAGCAGCTACTGGGGATCACCTTATGATGGGCGTTTGGGATATAGCTGCTCAAAGGTATGCAATTCTTGGCGCTGGTGAGACAAGCAAGGTAACGTCAATAACGTATGCAGACCACGTCAGTGACAATGCTGGGAACTATAACCCAAATTGGTCGAATGGTTTGAATTTCTACAGAACAACAACAAATGGTTCATGGGGATTCACGACAAATACTGTCACAGACCTTTATTCGGCAGATATCTTTCTGTTAAATGGGCTTCAGGCCAGCAATGGCAATGTCGAGGCAGAATTGTCAAAAGGGTTGTCCTTTCACACTTGGGAAGGGAGTTTCACCGCTGGCTGGGCTTACAATGTGACCGGAAACAGTTGGCAAGCGACACATGCCGGCGGGTTTGAGCGAGTGTTTTTCACTACTAACGCCGATGTGCCTGGGACCGTCGCCGTTCCCGAGCCGTCCTCCATCGCCGTGTTCGGCATCGGTGCTTGCGTCGCTGGTGTCGGGATTGCTCGTCGCCGCCGACTTGATCAGCAGCAAGTAGCGATCGTTTAATCTGCTAGGATCAGCAGGCAATCAATGCGGCCGGCCGCTGAGAGCCGCAGACCGACGCCAGTGGGGCAGCTCGCTGGCGTTTTTCGTTGGCCGGGTGCCGAGCAGGAACCGGTCGACCTGGTCGCTTCGCGAAACTCAGTCGCGGGAAGTCTGCCCGCTCAGTCCGCATTGGGACCTGCCAACGATCGCCGACGGCATCGGGCTGGACGCAGCGTAGGCCGCCGCGAACTGAACGCCTTGCTTGCTAAGATGAGCCGCGCAGCTGGCAGTCCGCAGTGACTCAGCTGATCCGTTCCCGAAGGGACGACTCAGCCTCTTTCATCGCTGCGATGATCTGCCGCTTGGCATTCTCTGCTGTCCGCCTCTCGTCCGGCTCGCACGCAATCTCAACGCTCTTTGCGATTTCTACGAACTGCGTAGCAATCCGAACTGCCAGCAAGTACGTGTCCTTCTCAACCTGATCACGGCCCTTCTTGATTTCAGCTCGCAAGCGGGTGACCTCGCGTTGGATCTCGTGCGGCATTGGTCGATTCCCGTTTCAGCGGACGGCTTGTGCACAACGACGATCGCGGGCCCGCTGCTGATTGCTGCTGAACCCGTCCAGCGATCAAAGCAATGATCGCCAGGAAGAAATTGTAGCGAATACCGCACCCCCGCCATAGAGTGCTGCGCATCCTGCCCCGGCTTCTGCGTCGGCTTTCGGCCGAGAAGAACATCATTCGCGATAGCGATGCAATCGCTTCCGCCGCGGGATTTGCTCGTTCCGCGGTTGCCGGCTACGATCCGCGTCCAGGAGCACCACCATGGCTGACCGAAACGTCAACCCGAACCGCCGGCCCGCGACAAGCGTTGAAGAAGTGCTGGAGAAGATGCGGCATCAGATCGCCAAGAACCTCACGATCGACGCCGACCGGCTGCGATACCACGACCCGGGCAAAACCTCGAGGATCGGCGTCACCGGCCAGCGGTGGCAGATTCACTACCGCGGCGAGTGGCAAGACCTGCCGTGGCACTTCGACGGCCCGCTGTACGTGACGCGTCAGCTGGTGCGGCAATGGCTGGGAATGGCTGAGGGGTGAGCCGTGGTTGCGGGGAGGCTGCCAAGGGAAGAGTCAGAATGGCTAGCAATCCGACTCCATCCTGACGACAAGTCGTTCTTTCGGAGTAGTTCAGTTCGACTTGAAGTTAAAACCATTCACTGCGAAGAAAATGCATACTGCTAGGAGCCCGAATATCATCAGACGCGTGGACCAGTTGAGCCAGAAGTATTTTCTTGAATTGATCTCGCTTAGCTCATAAGCTGCACGTTAGGGAAACGGATTCAGTAGTGCTTTTCATCAAGCCGCCAGAAATAGCAGGCGTTCGGTTCGTTCCTTGATTTTTGCTTCATCAGCGGTGGTTGGTAGATCCGTCAAAAACTCATTTCGCAGCATTTCTCGGACGATCCGGCGACGACGATCGGCATGCGAAGGTCGACGAGCCGGATTGTCCCACGGCCGGTCCTCGCGGTCCACCAACTGCTCGGCCGGAAGGTCCCACGACGCCAGTTCCACCAGGTCATACAACCAGCCACACAGGTTCCAACAGCCAAGATTTGACCACACGCTGCGCACCTGTTGCTCTCCGGCACCCCAGATTTCCTTGACGTCATGAAAGTGCTCCTCGATTGCCCAGCGGTCCGAGACCACGCGCAGAATTGCCTCGACGCCCATCATTGGATCGGTGCTGATGTAGGCCGCCCAGTTGCGGCTACCATGCTCCAACAGCACCACGCGCACCGGACCGCCGACGATGCGGCTGGTCGCCAGAAACGTTTTATAACGTCCTTCTACCATGACGCCGCGGCAGGCATAGCGAATCGGCTGCCAGCTCTCTAGGTGGCCGGCGCGCTTGGACAGGCTGATGCGGTTCTTCCCATACTTGCGCGGCCGACCACGCTGTCCCCTTCGGTTGACCGGCAGATCATAGAGCTTCGTGTCGCGACGCAGCCGCGTCACCACCGTCGCCCCCTCGCTCAGCAACGGGCGAATCAGTTCGCCGGCTGCATAGGCGCCGTCAAACACCACGACCATGCCGGCCCTGCTGCCCAGCGCCGGAGCGTCCCAAACACGTGCCGGAGCATTTCCAGGGCAAGCTGATGCTTAGTGCGAAACTCCCAGCCATAACGCTGTTTCAGCTCGTCGATGTCCGGCTTGCGAACGTACAGCCGCGACCACAACGGCAGGGCGATGACACCGAACAACCGGTGGTCCAGCAGCATGGCCAGGCAAACCCAGTTGTGACCATAGAGCCACTGGCCGTCGCCAGGTCCCGGAGTCGAGTTGCGATGGATATTAGCGGCCTCGACATACCGCCCAAAGCGCTTGCTCGGCGAATCGTCGATGGCCAAAGTCCAGTAGGCTCCTTCACCGGGATCAAACCGGCGAACGAGGGTTTGGGTGATCGGGAAGGCCAACGACGCGGCACCCTTACCAATCGCCTGCAACAGTTCATAGAAGCGATCCCAGTCATCGTTGACTCCTGCGCAGCGGAACCAACTGGCGGCAGTGCGTCGTCCGTTGGCGAGCATCGCCCCTGCCAGGAAGATGGGCAGGCGAAACGCGATTCGGGTATCGAGCACGCGGCTCATCGCGGCAGCCAATTGGGCGAGGGCGCAGGTCAGCGGCACGCTGGCCTGCAGCGTCGGTCGGCGGAGCGGGTTGGGGCTGGCCAGCCGCTGGCGTTTATCATGCCGGGACGGGTTGGATTTTCGGTTATGATGCGCTTGTGGCGGGCGGCCAGGGCGTTTAGGCTGAGACATAACGAGCCCTCTGGATTTTGGTTTGGTGTCAGAGCCACCATTTTCCAGCAGGGCTTTTTTCGTAACAAGTTCAATTGGGCAGTGATAGCAATTCGCCTAAAGTGCAGCCTATAGCCTAAACTGCTAAAAGTTACCTGCCGAACATGAGGCAGCGCGGCGTTTCCCCGATATCCTAAAACGGTCATTAGCGTTGTGCGGAAACGCTGGAGACCCCGCACTCTGCGTCCATTGAGGAGCCTGCGACCATCAAGGCTCTGACCCCGGGCGGCGAAGTGATCACCCGCATCGCACTGGCAACTGCGGAAGACGTGGCAACACATCCAGCCGGCCGAGTCGCCTACGTATGAGTGGTCAGCCACCGTAGTCCTCGAGGTGGTCCTGCACAGCAGGGACGATCTGCGGGGGCTGCTGATCGAAGTGATCGATCATTCTGAGCTTGGCCGCTACGCAATTGCTCAGCAAACGCAGCTGGACGAGACAACGCTTTTGCGAATGTACACCGGCAAGCGTCCTGTCACGCTTGTAGTCTCGATAACAGTCATGGGAGCGATCGGCCACCGGGTAGTGGTCCGGGTGGAGTGAGGTTTGCAACGGAGCGAACGGCACCTAAAGCAGACGGGCAGAGGACTACGAGGGCGGTTCCTTTTCTTCGCAGGTCAGTCAGAGCGAAAAGGCATTTCCCCCGAATCAGCGGGGTCGCAAACCGCTTTCTGCAGCAGCTGACCCACGCTAAACTAGTCGTTCTGTTGCACGGAGCACCACATGTCAAACAATTTACGAATGCGCATGCAGGTGAGCATGCGCACACTTTGTTTACTCATAGCTGTTTGCGCGATCGGTTTACCCACAGCCATCAAGCAAGGCCGTAGGCATCTCGTGTATTCTCGTTACGTCACTTCAATCCATGATCGCGACCTAATCCTCGTGCGCTGGAGTCAAGGAAAGTTATCTCGGGACGAAGTTCAAATCGCATACCAGCAGGCTCAAGACAACATCAACGACCGGCTCAATTCTGTATATAGATACTGCAGGGATTATGACCTGACTTCCGCCAGAATGGCGTCTGACCATGCGGCGTACATGAAGAAGCGATAGGAGGTAACCAGTTAGATAACGTAACTAAACGATGAACACGTGTCGTCGATGGTCTCCCGCTTGCACAATTATTTGAAGATGGTGACCGGGCTATTATCACCGTTACCCGAGTTGGAATTGGCGTCGGCCCATGCGGCAACTTTTGCTACGATTTGCAGGTATTTGGTTTCATTCTCACTCGCTTGCAGGGTGGATGTTGCGAATGGCGATAGAGTTACGGCGATGAGTGGCGTCGCGAGAAAGGGGCTGGCGATGGTCGCCTCGTGAGGCGATGACCAAAACGGCTTCTCGTCAAAGGTCATGGCAGTCGAACAAAAGGATGGAAAAGTCGAACTGCACATCGACTTCAGCGAACGCACCAGCGTTACAGCCGACTCGGACGCTCAGACTGTTTGAACGAGTTCAGGCTTCCACTTTGTCGTCTACAAATATGAACTTGGAACATCGCGTGCAGTGACACTTGCTGACTGGAAGGCGTCGCGGCCGGGACCACTACGGCTGGAAGGCAACGTACAACCGTTCCTCGCCGATGCTGACTAGAGGGTAAGTAAGCCGCGAACCGGAGCTCGGCGTCGCACATCAGGAAGCGAATGATCTATCAGCCGTCGCTGGCGAAGGCCACGGTTCTGTGAGACGCGACTCCAAGGAGATTCAAGAATGAGACCTATCTCAGCTGCTACGGTCGGTTTGTTCGCCGTGTTGATCGGCTTGGCGGCCTACGCCGTTGATTGATCAGAGCGACGCGGAAATTGAGGATAGGGCGATGACTGAACTGCCGAAATCGCGGATCGAGTTTAGCCACATACGAGGTGACGGCCCCGCAGAGACTTGGAGAGTCGAGGTCTATAGCGATGATGGCCCGACGTTTCCAGTCGGCGCCGCCTACGTCGTAACGGCAGGGCAAGCCGCAGAGCTAAACTTCATCTTCATCGTCGGCCAGTGGCGGCGCGAAAGGCTTTGCGAGGGCTCTCTGCTTGGCGATCAGAGCAAGATGGCCGCAGGTGGTTGCTGGGGAAGCGATCAACGAGGCCGACGAACGCGCGAGGCGAGCCGCCCGGCTTGCGGCACCACGATTCGCCAGGCGTGACTAGGCTGACAACGGCGAGGCGGGTGGCTGCGAAGCTGAAGGTTCAGGTTGAGGAATAACCTGAGCGATGGCTGAACAGCGTTGCTCAGCGTACCCTACCGCGACCGGTGGAAAGACCTTCCGTGGCTCTTCGACGGCCCTTGCATCGCACCCGCCTGTGCTGACATGCGCCACTGCCACCACAAGGTGCTGTGTCCCCCGCTGCATCTTTACGGTGCACTTGCTCCAGTTGTCTTGGCGAGGTAATATCCGGCCCCCCGCAGTCCGTGCAAGGCACCTCTCCAACCGTCTAATCCAGGGCCAGTTCATGATCCGTGCTGTATTTGCGATGACGATACTCCTTGCCGCCCTTGTATCCCCGCATGCCCGCGCCGGAACCATCACGCTTAAGTTCGCGGGGACCATCGACTCGGTCGTCGATGCATTCGCAACCGGTCTCCCGCCGATCGATTTCACGCCTATTCCAGTCGGCAGCACTTTCTCGGGCACCCTCACCTACGACACGAGTTCACCGCAGACCGGCGGATTGACCGGATACGCCCGCTATGACAATCTCGCCAACTCCGCCGCCTCGGTCACGATCAACGGCCACGACTTCGCTGCGACCGGCTCCGTGTTCGCCGCGGTCACTTCTCGAGAGGCGGGCTTCCTCCACTCTGGGACGAGCTTCGCGAATCAGCCAATCGACCTGCCCACCGGGTGGGACGTAGTCGAGTCGGACTTCCCATACTTCACGCTCCAGTTCTGGGACGGCTCGCCCCTGACCCGCCCGCTGGACCTGCCCTTGTCCGCCAGCGAGCTTCCCACCGCCTATATGAGGTTGATCCTGGACTTCCAGCAGCCCGTGACCATTGAGGGGCAGGTCTACGGGGGGCGGGTATTAGCAACCGGTACTATCACCGACTTGTCCGCGGCAGCCGTCCCGGAGCCATCCTCGCTTGCGGTGTTCGGAATTGGTGCTTGTGTCGCCGGAGTCGGTGTTGCCCGTCGCCGCCGACTTGAAAAGCAGCAAAGGGCCGCAGCCTAATTCGTCATATTTCGCATCTAATCGGTCCGTGCGGCCGTGATGGCTGTTCGTTTGTAGGCGATAAGGTTTTCTGCTGTCGTTTGATCGCTAATTGGCTGAGGCAGACGGTCACACGACAGCGGTGCTACGAAGACTGCCCTGGCGACTTTGCGACTCGTGATGCGTGGCGCACGCTCGTGCGACAATGGCTGGGGCCGGCTGATGGATGCGTGGCCCCCTGGTTTGCCGCTTTTCATATCTCGCCACCACGGCCATTCTGGCACGTGTGCGTCAGGTGAACCTTGTTTCGGGCGTGCTTTCCTGCGGCCTTCGAGTCAGCGGCGCCCGACCGCCTGGTAGTCCAGGAACTCCAGACCGACGGCGATGGTTTGTGGTGCCGTCTGACGTCGGTACAGGCAACTCGGCAGCCGCCAAAACCGCGTCTGATGTCGTCGGTGGAGCCGGGCATGGTGACCGGATCGTCGACTGAGTGGTGCTTCAACCGCAGCATTGGCGTTATGGATTCGCCTAGGGCCTGAATCCTTGCGGTCTAACGGGACTGGCGCAGTGTGCGACATTGGCGACCGTTCTGAGCGGGCAGCAGGGCGGCGGGTGCAGGTCGCCGAGGTCGGGGTGATGCAGGTGGGGAAGCGTAAAGCTTTTGGTTTGATCTACCCTCGACGCCCCAGTTTTAAGTATCTCCAACAAGAGTAGGCGGCGGCTGGAAGTCTTCTCGGGGATGATGTGGTGACAATCGGCGATTTCAAACGCGACCGGCTGCGGAGACGAAAGGTTGATCCGCTGGAGATTGCGATCCAATCTCGCAGGGCCGCCCGCGGCCGCCGCCGTAGTACCCTGTGGACACTGGCGCTGGCGTCGATCCTGCTGCTGCTGGCCGCCGCCCCCAGCTTGGTGTGCCATTCACCGCTCGCCACGGCGCTGATCCGGCAACACGCACCGCGCTATGGCTGGAACGCTTCGGCCGGATCAGTACGGATCGGTTGGCTGACGCCACTGCGTATCAAAGGACTGGAATTGACCGGAGCGGCCGCCGGTACGCAGCTGCGCGTCGAGCAGCTCAACGCGCAATTCAACCTGCTGCAGTGCCTGGGCGGCTTAAAAAACGGCCTTCGAGTCTCCGCTCGGGGCGTCAATGTCGAGCTTTCGGTGGATGAAAATTGGTCGAGCTTGGAAGCCGATTTGGTGACCATGCTCTCGGACGACGACAGCGAGGATAATTCACAGCACGAACAAAATCGCGACAAGAACGCTATTGAGCAGGGCAGTGTCGACCTGCAGAATCTGACGCTGCAGGTCCGCGACCGCCAGTCAGGGGTCGTGTGGACGATCGACCAGGCGCATGCGGAAGCGGAACTCGATGCCGGCCGGCTGGACGCAAAGCTGTCGGCGATTTTATCGCAGCCGCAGGCGGGCAGCGGCGCGATCGACGCGGTGGTCCGGTACGATTCGGGCGAGCGTCATGAGTTGCGAGCGCAGATCAATCTGCACGGCCTGCCGCTGGGCGCCGCTTCGCTGGTCCGTCGGCGACTGCCCGAAGCGGCCGCGGCCATTCCCGAACAGCTTTCTGGCGACGCCACCGGCGCGGTCGAAGTGATTGCCGGGGATGAAGTCTGGTCGTTGGTGATGGATCCGCTCGAATTGCGCAATCTCGTCGCCAGTGATCGGTCGCTGGGCGAACACGTCTGGCGCAACGGGCTGGCGGTCGCTCAGGGTTCGGCAAACATCGACGCAAACGGTCTGACCGGCCGGTCGCTGCGGATCACCACCGACTTCGCTGAAATGTCGCTCGATGGTGCTTTTGCCAGCCTCCAGGGGTCGGAGTCAGTCACTAGTCCTGCGGCTTGGCTGACGTCGCTTCGGGGCACCGCGACCGCCTCGGTTAACCTGGTGGCGCTGAGCGAGCGTCTGCCGGGATTTATTCCGCTGCGCGACCAGACCGAGCTGGTTTCGGGCAAGGTGTCCGCTGAAATCACGACCGAATCCGATGCTGCGGGACACCGAGTTCATGGCAATATCCGCTCCGAGGCGATCCATGCGCAAGCCTCCGGACGCGCGGTGGTCATCGAGCCGGCGGCCGTGATGGTGTCGTTGCGAGTCGACTCAGCGGGCACACTTCGGGCGGACGGTTGTCAGCTGAGCAGCGTGTTTGGCAGCGCAGCGTCTGGACGGTGACCTGTCCAATGGCCGAGCGACCGTCGATCTCGATCTCGGACGTCTCGCCGCCATGCTCGATCCACTGGTCGAGTTGCCGAACGTTTCGCTCGGCGGCGTTGCGGCCGGTCAGCTGCAGTGGTCGGCGCGTTCTGGTGATCAGTGGCAGTTGCAGGGCGATGGCAATGCAACGGATTTGACCATCGGCTGGGGCGATGGCATCCAGTTGCACCGGCCTACGTTGGCGGTTCAGGTTGATGCCAGCGGCCGTTGGGACGGTGCCGCACTGCGCGAGTTGACTGCCGCGGAGATCAGCCTGCGGAGTTCAGCGCTGGAAGCGGACGCAGTGCTGCTGGCGTCAATTGCCGAGCCTTCGCTCGAGACTGCGTTGCCGCTGCGGATTAGCGGACGCGGCAGGCTGGAGGTATTGGCAGAGTTTCTTGGCCCTTGGCTGCCCGAATCGCTGCACAGTCTCAGCGGCGGATTTGGTGGACAGGCCGAAGCGATCATCGGTGTGGCAGGTGGAGACCTAAAAACCGCGCAGATCGAACTGCAAGAGCCGCGCGGCGGTTGGAACGATCGCCTATTCGCTCAGCGCGAGCTGTCGATTCATTTTCAGGGCAACTTACAGTGGCCCTCAGGAAACCTGATCGCTCAGTCGCTCCGCATTGTCGGCGAGTCGATCGACAGCACCATCACCGGCACGGTTACTGACGATGCAATCGATTGCCAGCTGGCGTGGCGCGCGCAATTGGCGGCTTTGCAGGGAGCGAACCATCCGCGGCTTGCAGAGCAGACCGGGCCCCGGTCCGCAGCCGGTCAAACCAGCATTCAGAGCGTTGGCTTTGCAGGTAAAAATCGATTTGTGCCCGCTCCTGCTGTCGAAACGGCGGTCGGGCAGTGGTCACTCGCCGGCGATAGCGAAGGCAACCTGCGGCTCCGCCGGGGCGGTGGAGAACAGCGGATCAGCATCGTCGCCCGCGCCAGTGGAACGCAGCTGGACCTGCTGCAACCCGCGGCGGCAGGGTCTCCAGGTGCCGGTCCACCATCGCCACGCCAGAACGGTTCTGCTCCGCCGCGACCCGAGGTGGTTTGGGCTGAGCCGACGCTGCAGCTGGAAGGCGAGCTGATCTACGACCCGGAAGCAGGAAAGTTAGAGGCGAGCAAGTTGCACTTGGCCAGCGACTGGCTGTCGACGACGCTGGCTGGGGCGTACCAGTGGGATGACGCGCATGAACAGCTCCAATTGAACGGGCCGGCGCGGATTCGGATGCCGCAGGTCGCTAGCCAACTGACGAAACTGGCGGGGACTCAAGTGCGTCTGGAGGGAATGCATGAGACGCCGGTCGCCGTGTCATTCACTCGGAAAGCAGGTGGTTCGCTCACGCTCAATGTTCGCACCAGCCTGGGCTGGGAGACAGGCGAAATCGCCGGAGTGGTGTTTGGCCCCAGCTCGATCCCGTTGGTGATGAGCGAAACTACGGTCACGGTCGAGCCGTCAACGATTCCGGTCGGTCAGGGACGGCTCCAGGGTGCTTGCCAGGTGCATTATCGTCCAGGCCCGCTGTCGATGCAGGTTCGGCCTGGCGTGATCGCTCAGAACCTTCGCCTAACCCCCGAGTTAAGCGAGCGGTGGTTGCAGTACCTCGCCCCCGTGGTTGCTCAGGCGACGCGGATCGACGGCACATTCGGCGTGGAGCTGAGCGAGGCGACAGTCAACCTCGAAGACCCACGGCGGTCGCGGGTCCGCGGGCAACTGCAGATCAATCAGGTCGACCTCGACTCGGGCCCGCTGACCAACCAGTTATTGTCGAGCATTCAGCAGATTCAATCGATCGCCCGTGGCCGCGGTCTGCCCGATGCCGGCACAGCAGCGGATCCGGCGCAGCAGAATCGGCGGCTGGCGACGCTGCCAACGCAAAGCGTCGACTTCGATTTTGCCGACGGCGTGGTCACTCACCAACGGATGTTCATGGAGATCGATCGGGCGCAGTTGGTGACGAGCGGCCGTGTGCACGTCGATGGGCAGTTGGATCTGATTGCGCAAGTGCCGCTGCAAGCCGCCTGGTTAGGCAGCGACCTAAAGGCTCTGGCGGGCCGGCCAATCACGTTGCCGGTCGGCGGGACGTTAGCCCGGCCACGACTGGATCCCGCCGCCATCCGCGATCTGGTTGGACAAGTGGGCACGCAGGCGCTGCAAAGTACTGCTGAAAACTATCTCGAAAAGCAGCTCAACCGCGGACTCGAGAAACTGCTGGGCAAGTAAGCCGCGCTGGCTCAATCTCTTTAAGCATGCAATCCTGCCTAATCGGATCTTTGGCACGTCTCCTGCACGACACGCCAGAGGCGCCCAGCCCCTCACGACCGCGTTCGCCTGCTGCATTCACCGCCGGCGCAGCGTGCAAGGTGAGGTCTGAGCAATGGGCTACGGCCGCATGTGTGATCTTAAAACGCTCGATCATGCATCTTAAGGATCGTACTGCTCGATGAGCAACCAACGGCTGCTCATGTTCAACCCTTCGGAAACACGAGGAGACCATCATGACACTACGTCGATTCACAACCTTCGCCTGCGTTCCCTTGTTATGGAGTTGCGCTTTGATCGCTCCGGCCCAAGCGGCCCCGCCCAGCGCAGCACAACTTCCGCAAAATGCGAAATGGGTGATTCATATTGACCTCAATGCGCTGGTCCAGACGGAACTCGCCGACGAGGCACGTGAACAGAGGCCGCGGATGACACAGCTAATGCAGCGCTGGTTTGAGGCGAAGTTCGGTGTCAACCCGCGTGAGGACCTGGACTCGCTGACTCTATTCGGCGACAGCTATGATGAACATACAGGTACCATGGTCCTGCACGCTAATTATGAGATCGAGAAGGTGCGGGCGGCTCTGGACCAAGACCCCAATATCGCCAAAGAAGCCTGGGAAAATTACACGCTGTACACTATCCAGGCCGATCCGCAGACTTTCCTGCGAGCTGCAAACGCAGGAGATAACGGTCAACAGCGCACCGTGCCGCAGCGGCAGCAAGGTGCTGCTCAGGTGACGCCTCAACAACAAGGCGTGCCTCAACCACAGGCGACGCAGCAACAGCAAGTGGTGCCGCAGCAGCAGGCGGCGCAGCCACGTCAGGCTGCACAACCAGGGGGGCGGCGACAGGGCAGTGCGGCAGCGGATCGGAGCCAGCCCAGCCGCAGCAAGTCGATGACGCTCGTGCTGGTGGACGGCAAGAGTGTCGTGATCGCTTCGTCGGCCGATCGCGCTAAGAAGGCGGTGGCGCTGGTCAGTGGCAACGCGCCGGCACTTGCCGCCGACTCGCCGCTGCTGAGCGAAGTTACGGAGGGCTCGCTGGTCTACGGCGCGGCAATCGATCTACAACAGATCGAGCAACGCGACGGCTTCTTTCCAGTCCTCGCCCAGCATGAGCGGATCTACTGGACCGTCGTTGGCAACGAAGGCCAAGTGGGAGCCAAACTGACCCTGCACACCGAATCGGAAGAAGTGGCAGAAAAGATGCAGAAGTCGCTCGAAGGGTCAGTCGCGTTTGGTCAGGTTTGGGCGGCCGATAGCGAGAACCTGAGCAAGTTGTTCGACAGCCGAGAGGTCAGCCGCGATGGCAAGACAGTGGAACTGAAAGGCCAAAGCGATGTCGAGACGGTTCGTGCTGCGATCGGTGAACTCCGGGAGCGCTTCCGGCAGCGGTTCCAAATCGGGGACGACCAGGCCGCTGATAACCGTGGCGGTGCGCGTTAACCAATACCGCTACGCGGCGTGACACTTTGCTCTCGCCACCGGCCTGTTTATCACCTTCACGTGCAGCGGGCCGGTGCTAACAGGCTAAAGCCTGGACTCCAACCGCAGCACCGGCCGTTTGTCACCTTCACGTGTCACGGGCCGGCGCTAACAGGCTAAAGCCTGGACTCCAACTGTACACCGGCCCGTTTGCCACCTTCACCTGCGACGGGCCGGTGCTACAGGTCAGAGAACAGGAAGTCATCGCTTGTCCACTAATCGCACTTCCACACCCATCGCCACCGAGGAACCCAACGATGCCCGACCGCCAAATCCTGATCTCATGGCTCAATGACGCTTATGCCATGGAAACTGCCTTAATTCCAATCCTGGAGAATCATGCCAAAGATGCCAGCGCCTTTCCCGCGATTGAGGCCAAGGATCGCGAGCACGCAGCGCAGACTCGACAACAGGCCGAGCGGATCAAGGGCTGTTTGGAACGACTGGGCGAACAGCCGTCGAAGGTGAAAACCGCCATTGGCAGTTTGTTCGGCTATCTGCAAGCTCCGGCCACCGGACTGTTTGGCGATGAATTGATCAAGAACTTTTTGATGGACTATGCAACGGAGAACTTTGAGATCGCCTGCTACGAGGCGCTGATCACGGCCGCCGACCAACTCGGCGAGACCGAAATCGCAGCGGATTGTCGCGACATTCTGCAGGAGGAACAGCAGATGGCGGATTGGATTCGCAACAACCTGCCGAGCGTCGTCGCCGAGTACACCCGCACAGCGGCGGCAGCTCGTTGAGTGGGACGTCAGCTGGCGAGCAGTCCAGGGGGTAAAGCGTCGAGTGGTGAGTAGCGAATCTTGGTTGGCCGCGGGGGGCGGTTCGTCTATGCTGGTAGCGTTCAGCTCCCCGGCTGAGCCGTTTTCCTCCCTCGGCTCCGGCTACTTCCCACCTGCCCTTGGCCGGCAAACGTTTGCCAGCCAGTCCAACCCCGCCGACAGCTTCCTATGCGCCGATCCTGCAGACTCTTTGCCTCGTTGCTTGTCGGCTTGATTCTCCATGACGCGTTTGAAACCTGCTGCGTTTCGGTGTCGGGCGCTCGGGCGGACGAACCGGCGGCGGCAGCTGTAGCCAGTGACAGTGTGGCTCAGGCCGTCGACGCTGGGACGGAGGAAGCTGAGCCGCCGCGCCCCGAGCCGGTTCCACTGGAGATGCCGGTCGTTCAGTCATTGCTCGCCACCCACTGCGCCGACTGTCATGGCGGCGGTGCTGATGAAGGCGGTTTCCGCATCGAGCGCCTTGAGGACGTCGGCTCGCTGGTCAGCGACTTTGAAGAATGGCAAGTCGTTCGTCGGCGGATCCACGACATGGAGATGCCGCCGGCGTCGTCCGAGCCGATCCCTGATGGCGATCGTGATGCGCTGGTTCAGTGGATTGATCAGGCGATCCGGCAAGCTGCTTGTGACCCGTCCATCCCCCGCGGTCCCGCACCGCTGCGCCGACTGACCCGCAACGAGTATCGCAATACCGTTCGCGATCTGCTAGGCATTCATTTTGACGCCTCGCATGCCCTACCGAGTGAAGGCTCTGGCGGCGAAGGCTTCGACAACGCAGCCGAAGTGCTGCTGATCTCGCCGCTGCATGCCGAAAAGTACCTCGATGCAGCCAAAATGGCACTGGAGCACACTGAGCGGGACGAGCGGGCGCGCGAGAATTTGATCACCGGGCGACGGGATCGCGGCCGAGGTCGCCGTGGTGGTTCCGGCAGTCGGTCAGCTGAATCCGAGCAGTCAAACGAAGCGGATGTCGACGATGACGTTCGCGCCCACCGAGTGCTGCTGCGGTTCGCCCAGCGGGCTTATCGGCGGCCCGTCGCTGACGAGGAGGTCGCTCCGCTCGTAGATCTTTTCGTGGCGGCGCGGCAGGACGGCGCAACGTTCGAATCGGCCTGTTTCTATGCCATGCAGGGCGTGCTGATCTCGCCGCACTTCTTATTTCGCGTGGAGAGCCCGAATGAATCGGAAGGGCCGGAGCCACTGACCGATCATGAACTTGCGGTGCGGCTGAGCTATTTTCTATGGGAAACGATGCCGGACGAGCCGCTTCGCCGCGCGGCCGACGCCGGAGAACTGAGCGACCCGGAAAAGCTTCGGGCGCAGGTGCTGCGAATGCTCGGCGACTCACGGCTGCTCGATGCGTCGTTGTCGTTCACCGGCCAGTGGCTCGGTACGGCGGAGCTGGGGCGGACGATTTTTCCTGACCCGGAGCTCTACCCGTGGATCGACGATCCCACCCGCGCCGCGATGCGCGATCAGCCAGGATATGTGTTTGCGGAAATCCTTCGTACCGATGCTTCCCTATTGGAATTGATCGATGCGCGGTGGACTTTTTTAACAACCGAGTTGGTGCGGCTTTATAAGATCCCCCGTAAGGAACTCGAGGGTGAGATTCGTCAGCATCTGGTGCGGGTCGAACTGCCGGAGGGAAGCATTCATGGCAGTCTGCTGACGATGTCCGGAGTGATGGCAGTGGCGTCGTATCCCAAACGGACCAGTCCGGTGCTCCGGGGCGTGTGGGTGTTGGACAATCTTTTGGGCAGTCCGCCGCCGCCTCCGCCGCCGGACATTCCGGCGTTGGACGAAGCCAAAGTCGAGTCGGGCGCGCTGTCGATGCGCGAGCAGTTTGCAGCCCACAGAGCCAACCCAACGTGCGCTACCTGTCACGATCGGCTCGATCCAATCGGCTTTGCACTGGAAAACCTTGACATGGTTGGCCGCTGGCGAGACAACGACGCCGCCGGGCCGATCGATGCATCCGCACAGCTGCCCGATGGCAAAAAGATCGACGGCGTTGAGGGTCTGAAACAGCACCTGTTGGACCAGCGAGATGTGTTTGTCGAGCAGCTCGCTCGCAAGCTGCTGGGTTACGCGCTTGGCCGCGGCTTAGTGGCCGCCGATCTTTGTGCCCTCGACACGATCGTGCAACGAGTGCGTGAGGCGGATTATCATGCCCACGCGCTGGTGCTAGCGATCGTTGAAAGTGAACCGTTTCGTACCAAACCAAGGAGTCAACTATGAGTTTTTCAATCTCGCGCCGCACGATTCTCCGCGGAACCGGCGTGGCATTGGCATTACCTTGGTTAGAAGCGATGCGGCCGCTGACCGCGCGTGCTGGACAAGTGGCTGATGCCAGCGGGCCGCCGGTCCGCTTCGCCGCGCTGTACATGCCCAACGGGATCCGCGCCGATACGTGGACGCCGGAGCAGGAGGGATTCGACTGGCAGCCCTCGCAGACGCTCCAGCCGTTGTCGGAACTTCGCAGCGACGTGTCAGTCCTGTCGGGATTGTGGCACAAGGCCACCAACACCGGCGACGGACACTATGTCAAAACCGGCGGCTGGTTGACCGGCACAACGATCACCAAGACCGCCGGAATCGATCTCAACAGCGGCGGGATCTCAATGGATCAACTGGTGGCCGCTCGCTTGGCAGAGGTCACACCGCTGCCGTCGATGGAACTGGGCGCTGAGCCGGTGAGCAAGGGTGTTGACGGCAACGTCGGCTACACCCGCGTCTACGGTTCGCACGTTTCGTGGCGGAGCCCGACCCAGCCGCTGGCCAAAGAGATCAATCCAAAGCTGGCGTTCGAGCGAATGGTCCGCGCCAGCAGTGGTGGCGGGTCACCGCGGGCTGACCGGTCGCTGCTGGATCAGGTGCGTGAGGACGCAGGTCAGCTGCGAACGCGGCTGGGCGCCAGTGACCGCTATCGGATCGATGAGTACCTGGAGTCGGTCCGCGCGTTGGAGCAACGGTTGGATCGAGCTGCTCGGCCCGGTGGCCCGGCCTGGAAACCACTGTCGCCGCTGGATCCCGCTCTGGCCCCCGAATCCGACCCGGCGGACCATGCGGAACGGGTACGACTGCTGCTGGACGTGATCGTGATGGCGTTTCAGACCGACACCACGCGCGTCTGCACGTTCATGTTCGGCAATGCCGTCAGCGGCGTGAACTTCTCGTTCCTCGATGGCGTCTCCAGCGGGCACCACCAGGTTTCGCACCACCAGAACGAAGAGGACAAGCTGCGGCAGTACGAACGGATCACACGTTGGCACGTCGAGCAGTACGCTTACTTGCTCGAGCGACTGCGGCAGATTCCTGAGGGGGATGGCAATGTGTTGGACAACAGCTTGATCCTGTTCGGATCGGGCCTCCGCGACGGCAACAGCCACAGTCCGGTGGACCTGCCCGTGCTACTCGCTGGTAAGGCCGGAGGACGCATTCGCTGCGGCCAGCACATCCGCTGCGAGGCCAAGACGCCGATGAGCAATCTGTTTGTGACGATGCTAGACGCGTTGCAAACACCGGTCGACCGCTTCGCCGACAGCACCGGTCCGATCAAAGAACTGATGGCTTAGTCATCACCCTTTGCGGGCATTGCGCAGGTCTCGACCCAGTCGTCCCAGTCGATGGCGGGTCGGGTGGCGGATGACAGCGGCCCGCTGACACTTTCCACGCCGCTGCGCTGAAATAAGCCTGCCACCGCCGCTTTCAAGATGTTGCGTTGGCTCGAATCGAGTTCGTCCACCCAATTCGCGGTGGTTGTCGAACCAATGAGCTGACCGTCGCGGTACTCCCAGGCGAGCGTGACCACCTGGTCCGGATCCTCGCAGTCTGCATTGGCAAGCGTGACATCGATCCGGGTTACCGATACATGCACACCGCTGATGGATAAACCGACCTGACGCAGGAACCCAACTTCTCGCAGCAGAAAAATCAGTTGACGGTCGACGAACCGCGTTACATCTTCTTCGACACGGCGGATCTGGGCCCAGCGGCGGCGCAGCGGGTGGTCACTGGCGGAAGTGGCCTTGCGTGCTGCGCGGCGCAGGGCTGCGAATGCTTTGGGCAGCGTGCCGGAATGAAAACCCGGCCGCAACAACCGTAAGACACTCTCGCCATGACCGCTGATCGCTTCAGGGCGCAAGCTGCGCGAGCGGTTGGCCGCAAATAGCCGCCAGTTCTCCTTCAGCTCCCAAACGAGGAAACCGAACATGCCGGGAATCAGCCAGATCGTCGTCCAGACGAGCGTATGAGCACGAGCGAGTCCAAGGTACGGTGTGAGCTCACGTACGATCACCGGACCGGTCGGCAAGAGCAACTTGTGTGAGACCGTCACGACAGGAAAGTGCTTGATCGGGTTGATCTGTGGCTCGACCAGCAGCGTGAATACGAACACGACGAGATAAGCGACGAAAAACCAGATCACCCCGCCGGTCATCTTCACCACTTGAACGAGCCGACTGTCGCCGGAGCGAAATCGCAACCACTCATCGATCGCATACACGACCCGTTCAACCCCCGTCAGCAGACTTCGAAAGAGATCATTGATCCACTGCAACGCCGAGGCGACGACGCGAATCTTGACGCTATGCCAAAGGCAGACCAGATAATTAGTGACAACTTCCGCGACGACGGTGCCTAAGGATGAGTTTAAAAATAAGGCGATCACCAAAAACACTTCGAGCGCGAGTCGGTTGCTCCAGGGGAAACCGGCGACATCCGCTAACAGCCATAGCAACCCGGTGATCATCCCAGGTCGAATTAAATAGTCGCGGAGCACCTTATACGTGTAGCTGTGAAGGATCTGCTGGACCAAGCTCGAACGCAGAGCCTTGGACGGCAAGTCGATGAAGACCGCTCGCGCTGCGCGTCCGCCGGCGCGAAGCAGCGCCACATTCTTAGCGCGGAACTCCGGGCGATGAATCAACAGCGACAACCAGGTGCCTAGCAGCAGCACCGCCAAGATCAGCATCCAGTCCACCGGCGGATGGACCGATGGGTCGACTTGCGCAGGACCGAGGGCATCGGGTTGATCGGGATCCATCAGCTGATGCGTGCTGGGCACGGGAACGCCTGGCAACAAACCGAGGTGCCGCAGGCATTCGAGCGTCAGAAACGCGCCGCCATAAGGGACAACCAGAAACAGCGTGAGGAACCGGCCGATCGAGGTGCCAAACGCCAGTGAGCTGAGCATTTGAGGCAACCGCTGATAAATCGCACCGCGGCGGTAGACCCCGTCCAACACCACGTCGAATTTGCGGTCAGCCTGCAACAGCCGATCGCCCTCAATCACATCGGCTACCGACGTAACATCCGGCAGCTTCAAGTCATTCTTGGAGAGCGTGTCGCGCAAGTCCGCCATCCGCAGGTAACTGCGTTCCAGGATCTTGTCGACCAGCTCCTCGGTCACCTTCTGCGCCGCGACCCGTTCCGGCAGGTTCTCGGGGTGAATCCCCACCTGCTCCAGGACTTCATGGATGAGCGTCCGCAAACGCCTGCGGGACGCACACTCAATCTGCTCCAGCGATTGCTGCAACACTTCGCTCAATCGTTGCCGCGCGGTCATGTCCATGCGCGCCCCGGCTACCCGCCGCGCTGCCGTGCGGAGGTGACGCAGCACCAGTGCCTCGGACAACAGCGGTAAGGGCCGATCCAGCGGCCGCTTGCCTCGCGCCAGCAGCCACTGCACCAGGTTGATTCGCCGGATTTCCTGCTCCTGGGCGATGCACGCTTTCTGCAGGTCGTACAGCAACCGGGCTTCATCGCAGTAGGCACCGGCGCCGGCGGGATCCAACAGCGGATGGAGCGCCTCGGCTAAGGGTTCGGTCTGTTCGGCCGGCAGACGCAACACCGGACTGAGCCGTTGAGCAAAGTGCAGCAGCTGGACATGCGCGGCGGCCTCTGCATCGGCCTGGGAATCCTCTGGGGCGAGCCGAGCGGCACGCCAGCTTGCCAGCACCGCTTTGACGCTGTTGCCCGTGGCGGCCGCACGCTCCGCCTTCAGTCGCAGCAGATCCAAATTATCCGCACGAGCGGGCCGGGCGAAGAACCGCTCCTGGATCGGGCTGCGACTCGCCCGGTCTCGCTGCTTGAAGTCACCCAAGCCGTCGATACGGGCTTGTTCATAGAGTTGTCGATGGTTGATATCTTGGCTAACAATCCGATCGACTTCTCGCCAATCGCGGATCGCTGGAAAATAGCAATCCAATGCAAACCGTGCAAAGTAACGCAGTTCCAAATAGACGGCCACGAACTCGATGTAGGTCTCGTGGTCCGTGGCTGCCGGAAACAAGTAGTTGTCATTGAGCAGGATGTCGCGAATCTCAGCGAACGCCGCTGGACCGAGCTGTCGCCGCCGTCGATCGGCCCAGGCCTGTAGCGCATCACGGTGCGCAAACGCGTTCTCCAGTTCCAGATGCACGCTGGCATGGAACATCCGCCGCTCATATCGGTTGATCTGCCACTTCACGTCGCTGGCGTCGCTCAAGTCCTCCACATCGGACCGCGGCAGTAGAATCAGCCGCGCAGGCAGCTCTGCATCTTCGCCGATTCCGAGTTCCGAGCGTTCGACCAACGTCAGCAATCGCTCGCGGTCGATGGTGTAGCTCTCGCGGTGCGGCACCAATAGGTAAAAACCTTGAATCCGCCGGTCCAAGCGGATGATGCGGCGCAGAATCCGCGGCTCGATGAACAAGGCCGCCGGTTCGAAAGATTGCACGAGCTTATCGAGTGCCATTTCGTTTAACACGTTCTGGTTGCTGGGCGCCAGCGACGTTAAGCGAAAATCTCGTGAGCCACACGTCCATGCACATCGGTCAAGCGGAAGTCGCGTCCCTGGAAGCGATAGGTTAACCGCTCGTGGTCGAAACCCAAGAGGTGCAAAATCGTGGCGTGCAGGTCGTGCACGTGCAATTTGCCTTCGGTCACACCAAAACCGAGCTCGTCGGTCTGGCCATGAATGTAACCGGCTTTCACGCCGCCGCCAGCCATCCACAACGTGAAGGCATCGACGTGGTGGTCCCGGCCCACACTCTCGCGCACCTCGCCCATCGGCGTTCGCCCGAACTCCCCGGCCCAGATCACGAGCGTATCGTCGAGCAAACCGCGACGTTTGAGGTCCAGCACCAATGCCGCCGAAGCGCGGTCAATTTCGTGGCTGACCTCGGGCAAGTGCTTGTCCAGGTTTTCGGTCGGCCCGCCGTGATGGTCCCAGTTGGTGTGATACAGTTGTACGAATCGCACCCCCCGTTCAACCAGGCGCCGGGCCAGCAAACAGTTGTTCGCAAACGACGGCTTGCCGGGCTCCACGCCGTACAGCGCGAGCGTCTCCGGCGTTTCCTTTTCAATTTCCATCAGTTCCCGAGCGCTGGTTTGCATCCGGTACGCCATCTCATAGGCGTTGATGCGGGTCATAATTTCCGGGTCGCCCACTGCGTCTAACCGCGACTGATTCAGCGCAGCGACGGTGTCGTAGAACTGCCGTTCGCTCGAGCGTGAGATGCCGTCGGGGCTGCGGAGGTTGAGGATCGGATCACCTTGTCCTCGAAAGGGGACACCCTGATACGACGTCGGCAGAAAACCGCTGTTCCACAGCGTCGCGCCGGCGCGCGGTCCCCGCGGGCCGGATTGCAGGACGACGAAACCGGGCAGATCGCTGCTTTCACTTCCCAGCCCGTAGGTCGCCCAGGCGCCCAAAGCCGGCCGGCCAGGAGCCTGGAATCCGCTGTTCATGAACAGCTTGGCGGGACCATGGTTGAACACATCCGTCGTCATCCCCCGCAGCCAGCAGACTTCGTCGACGATCTTGCGGTGCTCTGGAATCAGCTCGCTGAGCTCCATCCCACACTCGCCGTAGCGACCAAACTTGAACTTCGTGCCGAGCAGCGTTTCATTCCCTTTGAGGAAAGCGAAACGCTTGCCGCTCATCAAACTCTCCGGCGGCGTCTGACCGCTGAGTTCGCGCAGCTTCGGCTTGTCTTCAAACAGATCCAGCTGGCTCGGCCCGCCGGCCATGAACAAGAAGATGACATTCTTGGCCTTGGCGGGAAAATGGCCCGGGCGTGGAGCCATTGGGTTGGCCGGATCGATCTGGACCTTGTCGCTGCGCCGCTGGGCGCTGGCTTCCTGGCCCAGCAACTGAGCCAGCGCGATCGATCCGAGGCCGATGCCGCAGTTGCGAAAAAAATGACGCCGTGTCTCGTCCTGCAGCTGTCGTGTCGCCGCGCCGGGGCTAGGAACATTCATGCAACCGGGCCTACTCTCGCGTAATGAAGTTGTCGATGTTGAAGATCGTCCGGCAGACCGCCACCAGTGCGGCGGCATGAGCGTCGCCTGCGTCAGCGGCTTGGTCTACACCCAACAGCGCCTTGGCTTCCGCGGGCGACTGCTGCAGCGCATCCAGGAGCGACTGGTGGTACTCGCTCAAAATGGCCGACTCGGCGTCGGTTGGGCCGCGGCTGAGCCCGACCCGAAACGCGTATTGGAGCTGTTCGGCAGTGCTCATGCCGGCGGCCTCGCGCAGTACCCGCTTGGCCATCGCCCGGGCGAGTTCAACGAACGCTTCGTCGTTGGCGACCGTCAGCGCCTGCAGCGGCGTGTTGGAGCGCGCTCGCCGGGTGCAGACGGTTTGAAAATCCGGAGCATCGAAAGTCGTGAACAGCGGATGGGGAGCACTGCGGAAGAACTCGGTGTACATCGCCCGCCGAAACCGATCGCCTCCATTGTCAGGCACCCACCGTTTTTCGTTCTGCGTAAACGAATAAACACCGTCCGGTTGCGGCGGGTGCACGCTCGGTCCGCCGATGGTGCGGTCCAAATTGCCGCTCGCCGCCAGCGCCGCGTCGCGCACGATTTCGGCTTCGACGCGCAGCCGGTTCTGCCGGGCGAGCAGCTCATTTCGCGGATCGAGCTCGGTCAGATCCTCGCGGTAGGCTGAGGATTGCCGGTAGGTACTGCTCGTCACGATCAGTCGGTGCAGCGCCTTCATCGACAGCTCGCGGTTGTGGAATTGACGGGCCAGCCAGTCCAATAACTCGGGGTGTGTCGGCGCCGATCCCTGAGTGCCAAAGTCCTCCTCGGTCTCAACCAACCCGCGGCCAAAGTACCGCATCCAGACGCGGTTGACCGTGACCCGCGGCGTCAGCGGGTTATCGGCGCTGACCAGCCATTTTGCCAAGTCCAGTCGCGTATGGCTCGGATCAGCCGGCAGCGGCGGCGAAACGGACGCCAAGCCGCCGGGGGCGAGTTGACCAACGGTGTTGTCGGGCCTGAGAAAATCGCCCCGAACGCTGACAAATGTCGGCCGCGGCGTCGGTAGGTCGGCCATCACCATCAGATTGACGGTCTCGGGTGTATCGAACAGCTGCTGCTCGCTCGGGTACACCTGCCGCAGCGCGTCCACGACACGTTTTTGTTCGCTTCTGGATCGCTTCGCCGGAGGACGGCGCAGTGCATTGATCAGTTTGTGATCAGGTTGCGGTTGCAGCGCTGGCGAAACCGTCTCGGACAACTCGATCGCAAAGCGGCCGATTAAGTAGCCTGCATTGAGCTGGTGATGCAACTGGACGACGAGCGGCGCAGCGGCTGGAACTTCGACTGCCGGATCAAAGATGAAGATGGCTTCATGGTCGGTATTCATCACCTTGGTGGAGTCTGGACCGACATTGATCGCCCAGCCGGTGTTGGGATTAGAGTCGATCGCTCCTGTCACCGGGTAACCAGGCTGCTCGTGATCCGCGATAGCGGACGTCGGTCGGAGTTCCTGTTCGCCCACTCGGAGGCTAACGCCGGTCAGCACAAAATTGCCGTTGCTCGCCAGCCCAGGGCCACGCTGCGGCAGCGCATCGTCGCTCAGTACCCGCAGCTTCATCGCCGCTATTTGCTGGCCAGGACGCCGCTGAGGATCGTCGGCGGATTCACTAGCAGGCGTTTGTGGCTGAAGTTTATCGGCTGTGACAGTCAACTCGTATCTGCTGTTGGGATCGGGCGTGCCAACAACGAGCAGCGAACCGTCTTCGAGCGGCTGAAAGCTCGCGTCACCCTCGATGCCTTCGCGAATGTTCGAGCCGCTGAACACGACCTGTCGCCACGGATCGCCTTCCAACGATACTTCTTCGGCCCGCTGCTGCTGGGCCAGCAAACTCTGCAGCAGTTCGGATTCCCGCTGCCGCTGTTTTGTCTGGCGTTGCCGGTCGCTGGGCGATTCGGGGATGCCGAGCGCCTCGCCTCGGGCCACCGCGACGGTCGCTCCGGTGCTGTTGACGTCGGTGCCGGAGTTGAAAAACGCGAACAGTTCATAGTATTCTTGGTGCGTGATCGGGTCGAACTTGTGCGTATGGCACTGGGCACAGCCGAGCGTCAACCCGAGCCAGACCGCCCCGGTCGTGTTCACCCGGTCAACAACCGACTCATGGCGGAATTGCTCCGGGTCGGAGCCGCCTTCCTGGTTGATCAGCGTGTTGCGGTGGAAAGCCGACGCAATCAGCTGTTGCTTGTCAGCGTCAGGAAGCAGATCACCAGCGAGTTGCTCGATCGTGAATTGGTCAAACGGCATGTCATCGCCGACAGCCCGGATGACCCAGTCGCGATAAGGCCACATCGACCGCTGGGCATCGACCGAGTAGCCGTGGGAATCGGCGTAACGAGCTTGATCGAGCCAATGCCGCCCCCAGCGTTCGCCAAAGTGCGGCGAAGCGAGTAGCGAGTCGGCCAGACGATCATACGCATCCGGCCGTGTATCTGCTTCGAATCGCGCGATCTCGTCCGGCTCGGGCAACAGTCCCGTCAGATCAAGTGATAATCGGCGGATCAGCGTCGCGCGGTCCGCTGGAGGCGACGGCTCAACGCCCGCCTCTTCCAAAGCGGCGAGCACGAATCGGTCAATCGGATTGGACACCGCCGCGTCGAGCTCAACCTCGGGAACACTCGGATCGCTCAGCGGCGCGAAGGCCCAGTGAGGCTCAAACTCAGCCCCTTCGGCAATCCAGCGACGAAACAGCTCCACTTCGTCCTCGCTCAGCCGCTGACGATTGCTGTGCGGGGGCGGCATGAGGATGTCTTCATCGGTTTCCGCGATGCGCTCGATCAGCAGACTCGCATCCGGGTCTCCCGGCTGAATCGCCGCTCCGCCGCCCAGGTCCTCGATCGCCGGCTCGCGCTGGTCGAGCCGCAGCCCCGCTTCGCGATGATCCTCATCGGGCCCATGACAGAAATAGCAGCGATCCGACAAGATCGGCCGGATCTGATCATTGAAGCTGACCGGCCGCTGACCCTTCTCGGCAGCAGCGTTCTGTGGAGTGTCTCGTTCCACCGGTTCGTCCGCTGAGGCATCTGCCGTCAGCAGCGCTGTGATCGATACCAACACAAGCACAACTGACGCCGCAAACGGCCGCCACCTGCAAAGCTCGAGCGATCGAGTTGTGATCAAGGACGTAGCTGCCATAAAAGGTCTGTCTGTGGGCAATAAGTCATACTTCACCTACGACTGGCTTCGCACTGAGCGGGAACAAGTGTCCGCCCCGTTTTGTCGCACGATCCTTAGCCGAGCCGGCGCGTGTAAAGCCACCATTCTAGCGTCATCACACCCAGCATGCCGAGTAATAACCACCGCCAATACTCGCGGCGATGCGTTACCGACGCTGCTGAGGCATCGACCGCCTCATAACCCAGCACCACAGTCGGTACGGGCTGCAGGTTGCTCTCTTGAGGATCGAACAGATTGACGGCGAAACGGTCGATCAGTCGCTCCGATGCATCGCGGACATTGTAGAAACCGATTTCTTCGGCGCGAGAAAACAGCACTGAACCGGAAGGACCCGTCGTCAGCGAATGCCGCTGCCCATCCGGAGCCTGGATCTCGACCGTCGCGTGCCGGTTTTCGGTGCGGATCGACACCGTTTGTCCTGGCTGAAAACTGGCCATCGTCGCTGCGTCAGCGGCTCCGGCGAGGTGCCGAAGCAAGTTCAAAACGAACACCGGCCAGGATCGCTGAACCTGCCAATCGGTGTTCGCGATCGCCTGCGCGTCACCATCGGCGCTGCTGATGATCTCGAATCCGAGCACCAAGTCCTGATAACCTTGTCGCGGCGCAATTGCCAGGACAGGGCCGTTTTCAGCGGTGATCAACTCGGTCGCACCTTCCGGCGGCGTGAGCGGCGTGCCTTCGGCGATCAGCAACGAGAACAGTTCGAGGTACCGCATGATCGGGTGCGAACGGTCGATATCGACCAACAACACCTGGCTAGTTGCCTCGTCACGCTGCCAAGCCTCCGGCGGTAGCGAGCCGATAAAAAACGTGTTGCTCTGTGGCATCCGTTCCGGGGCGCAGCGGTCATAGATGATCAAGTCGTCCCGGCCAGCAGCAGCACGTTGCCGATACGCTTCGTTACTGAGGTAGTCGGGCGAAACCGTCTCGACGTTGCACATCGCAGCGGCCTGCCCCGTTGTCAGTGCCAGGTCCAGCGGCGGATTGCCGGGGGTGACGACCAGCACGTTGACCAATCGCAGCGGTGAGATCCCGGTGTGAGCGACGTTGTCCAGACTCAGCGCGTCGTCGATCTCGAGCCCCAACTCGAGCTGACTGGCCTCCTCCGCCTCGAGCACGAATGACAACCCCGACTCCTCGCCCGGCTCTAACTGCACTTCTTCAGCATCGATGAACGTCCCGTTAAGCGTCAGTGTTGCCGTCGTGCCGGCCGCGACCGAGCCGAGGTTGGCGACCGTCGCGAACGCTTGGATCTGAGCGGGTAACTCGGGATTACGTTCGGCCGAAAACGCCAGAATCGCGAGATTGCTCGGTTCATCACCGCCGACACGAACGTAGGTCGGCTTGAGATTTCCCAGGTCGAAATCGCGTGCGGCGGTGAACCTACCGTCGCTGTAGAGCAGCAGATCCGCCGGCAGTGCATCGGCAACTTGCACGTCGTTGACGTCACCGGCTTGGCTGGTCCGGTTCGGGTTCGCCAGCCCTTCGGCCGCTCGCAGCGCTTCGAGAATGTTGGTCGGACGCGATGTCACCTGAGCCCGGGCCAGCGATTCGCGCAGCCGGCGCCGGTCGGAGGTGAACGACTGCAGCACATCGGTCCGGTCGCTGAAGGCGATCACCATCGCGACATCGCGGTCGTCCATCGCATCGATCGCTTCGCCGATCAATCGCTTGGCCTGCTCAAAACGGTTGGCGTCAGGGCTGACGTCGGTCGCTTGCATGCTCGCCGAGCTGTCGAGCAAAAACACCTTGCGTCCAGTCGATGCGGCGTCTTCACGAACGCCTGGGCGCAGCAGTGCCAGCGCGGCCAAGGCGATCGCGAGCAATTGCAGCAGCAACAACAAGTTTCGCCGCAGCCGCTGCAGCAGGCTGTTGACATGTAGGTCTTCGATCGTCTTGGACCACAGATACGTGCTCGGCACGCTGACGCTCTGACGACGAAGCTTGAGGAAATAGAGCAGAATAATGCCGACCGGAACGGCGGCCAACACCGCCCACTGCCATGGCAACAGACTTGGCATGAAGCTCATCGCAGCACACCTCGCTGGCGCAGGTAGTGAGTGATCAGTTCCTCGATCGGCGTGTCGTTGCGGGCCAGGATGTAGCTGATATTGCGCCGGCTGCAGAATTGGCGAGCCGAGTTGATGAACGCCGTGACCGTCTCGCGGTATTTTCGCAAGGCGTACTCGTTAAGCGTCACTTCAGCAAAATCATTGTCTTCCGCATCGACCAATCGCAGGTCACCACGCAGCGGCGGCTCCAGTTCCTCGGCCGCCAAGAGATGAATCACCACCACGTCCATCCGGCGGCCGATCAACATCCGCAGCGCCGACTCAAACCCCTGCTTATCCATCAAATCGGTGATCAGCACCACCACACCGGACCCGCCGCTGCGGAGTGCAAAATCGCGGATCCCATCGTGCAGCGACACGTTGTGACCACTGTGCACCGAATCGAGGTAGCCCAGCATTTGCCACAACCCGCTGCGGCCGCGGAGCACCGGAGCACGCGCCCCGGCCGGTCCCAAGGCAGCGACCCGCACACGATCGCCGTGACACATCCCAACATATCCAAGTGCGGCGGCGATCTGTTTGGCCACATGTAACTTGGTCGGTACGCCATAGTTCATCGATTCGCTGGCATCGATCAGGGCGTGGAAGTGCAGATCCTCTTCTTCGAGAAACAGCTTGAGAAACAGTTGGTCCAGCCGAGCGTATAAATTCCAGTCGATCAGCCGCAGGTCATCCCCGGCGACGTAACCGCGAAAGTCGGCGAACTCGACGCTTTCGCCTTTGCGTTTGCTCCGCCGCTCGCCCTTCATGCGACCGCGAAAAATCTTGCGTGAAACCAGTTCCAGTCGCTCTAGCTTGGCCAACATCGTCGGCGAGAGAAGTTCAGCAGCGGCAGTGGACATGAAAACCTTTGGCGAGCAGCATTTCAGACGATTTCGTCATACACGATCATACCAGCAACGCTGACTTGGAACCTGCGGATGCTCAGCCCCCGCCCGAAATGAATTTCAATTCGCAGCGGTCGCTCGTCAACGTCGATCTCCGGCGGCAACTGAAACTCGATCTGCTTGTAAAAGTTGACCCAGCTGATTCGCCACCATAGGGTGCGGCCGTTGATGCTGACCTTCTGCCGGAACCACCAACCGTCGTAGACCAGTTCCCCAACGAACGGATGCGTGAACTCGATCACGCGATACACGAAGCCTGCCTGCTGCCGAACCGCTCCATCAGCGAACACACCGCGTTCATCGGGCAAAATTGTACTGGGAGCGAAAGGATTGGTCATTCAGCGTTCGCGCTATCGGCACTCGATCCTGGCAAACGCCCGCTCCGCGGTGCATCTTTGTCGGCTTCGACTTCGCTGAGCAAATGGTCTAAGTCGAGCCGCCGAGTGAACATCGCCAACTCCCCTTGAGGCGTTCGCGGCCATGCATCTGGCGGGCGGTCCCAGTACAATTCGACGCCGTTGTCGTCCGGATCGCGGAGGTAAAGCGCTTCGCTCACACCGTGATCGCTGGCCCCGTCGAGTGGAATCCCAGCCTGGAGGACACGTTCCAGGGCCTGAGCGAGCGCCTTTCGAGTCGGGTACAAGAGGGCAACGTGATACAGGCCTGTCGTTCCCGGAGGCGGCGGTGATCCACCCAGGCTCTCCCAGGTGTTGAGTCCGATGTGATGGTGATAGCCGCCCGCTGAGATGAACGCCGCCTGCGCCCCGTACCGCTGGGTGACCTCGAAGCCGAGCACGCCACAGTAGAACCGCATCGGCGGCTCCAGATCGGCGACCTTGAGGTGCACATGGCCGATGCGGACTTGGGGATCGATGGGGCGGCTCGGTTCATCTGGCTGCATTGTCCTTCCCCGTTGAAGCGGCGGCTGATGCCGTGATGCCTTAAGGGGCATTCTACTGCTGCTCCGGACGCCCATCACTGGGGAAGGTTGACGAACTCCAATATTTGACCGCGGCGCGAAACCAACGCGGTGCTGCTACCGCTGTTCAATCCCGTCGCGTCATTGCTTGCCAGGTACTGCACATGGACTCGATAAGTCCCGCGGCCCCCTGCCTCGACAGTGTACTCAGCAGGGCGTGCCTCGCCGGCCTGAGCCTCGATGTATTGGCGCACTTGATCGATGATGAAGTCCTGTTCACTAGCGTGCTGCGCCGCCTGCGGGTGACCACCGGCGCGCATCGACCGCTGGGTCGCCCGCTCAGGCTGGCGCGGGCTGTTCGCGTCAATGGACCTCGACCGGCCGGGACGCTGGCCACTGCGGCCCGGGCGCTGCCGCAGCTCGTGGCGTTTCAGTTGCCGCATCGCTTCGGGATTTGGATTTTCTTCGCTGACATAAGCTCGAATTTGGTCAACTTCAGCGGCGGTCGGCGGCGGAGGATCGAGTCGCGCCATCCGCCGGAGCGGGACTTCTTGCATCACCACTTGACCATCGCCACCCGCCTGGGGCTCGACCACCGTCTCCACAATCGATTCCCAGCGCGGACCAAAGTGATAGACGGCGTAGTACATCGTTTTGGCTTTGAACTCGTCCACGCCTGCACAGCGACAGGCCTCGTAGAACATCCAGTGGACATCTTCCCAGGGAGCGGTCATCTCATCACAACCCACGTCGTGGACGACCGATGCGTTGCGGTATTTCCCCTCGAAAGGGCCTCCGATCAACGACCAAAAGGCCGCCGGAATCGAGGCGCCGTTGACGACGGAGCCCGCCGGTGCCGTCCACTGGCGATTGGCCGAATCGATGTAGCGGAACGTCTCGCGGAGCATCATGTCGCGGCCATTGTCGGCCCAAGCAGCAACGACTTCACCGTCGAAACGGCCGAAGGCGCCGGTTTCGGCCGAGTCGTTGCTGGTGGATCTGCCGCAGCCGACAATTGCTGCGATGGTGCCCAGCGCTAAGGAAACGAAAATCAGAGAAAGGGACCGCCACATGACTCCAACCTCAAAAGCGGAAACGGCTTCTGGATAGCGTTGGCTAAGTAGCAAAAGCGCCGGGGCGGCCGCTAGAGAAAAAGCGGCGCGACCCGCTGCTGGCAGCGTTTCCGGCGATGCTGTGTCATGTGCCTAGTCAAAGGTCTCTAAATGGCACTACAGGCCTGCCGTCTCGCCTTGACTTTGGCGAATCCGAACATACCGAGCAGTCCGATCCCCCAAATGATTAGACTCGACGGCTCAGGCACCGGTTGGATGAACCCGCGAATCTCACCGCTAGGGACGAACGTACTATGAATGTTCAAGTACGCCCTGCCGCTGGCGAGCATGCTACCCAAAGCAGCTTCCGCGCCGGCCGCTGTCCCGCCGTTGGCGGCGACGAACGCGGGATTATAGGTCGCCAGATCATCTGTATCGAATGTCGCGCTATAGCTGCCGGCGTTGAGGCCGACGGGGAATCCTGCGAACGTCGGGAGCATGGTGGCGACGCTCGCCGTGCCCTCGCCGGGGATCGTGGTCGGGCCATGAATGTGTGCAACGGTCGTTGTTCCAATCAGGTCGCGGAAGCTGACCTTCAAGGCCAACGTATTGGCAACGGGATCGAAGACAAACGTCGCGAAACCGGTACCGGGTGACGCGACCGGTGGCGATTCACTGGGGCCATCCAAGAACGCAAAGTAGCGAATCGGACCTGCAGATGAGTTGGAGACACTGACCGACATGAACAGTACCGCTGCGACCAAACCGATGACGCGATTCATGGCACTACTCCTCAACGAAGAATGGCAGAACACACCGTGGCACAACGATCTTCAGGACCGAGCCCAGCGGGCCGGTGAGACGATCAGCGCGGTAGCCTATCCTTCGTCGCGGTGCCCCGCAACAGAAGGGGATAAAGAAATCGCGTTTTTCCTTGCCGACGTTCTGGAGGCTCAGACGACGCGGCAGTCGCGACCACCGACTAAACCTACCGCAAAGCGATCAGGTATTCCTGCCGGCCGTTCGATTCCTCGCGTGCAGTGCGCAGGTACAGCGTGTCACCTACCACCGCGGGCGTTGCGAATCCTTCATCGCCGATCTTCCCGCGGCCGAGTTCGATGAATTGGTCAGGTGTAGCCTGGAAAGTGAAGGCTTCGCCTCGTTCGTTCATGATGTAAATTCGGTCGCCAACCAACAGCGGTGAACTGCTGTAGTTGCCGCCAAGCCTCTGCCGCCACATCACCTCGCCATCGGCGCCACGCCAACAATAGGCAATCCCTTGGTCGGTGACAGCATACACATAGCCACCGCTGGTCAGCAGCGACTGGGCATAGCACTGCTGGTTGTTGGTCCAGATCACCTCACCGGAACCATCCGCACGGACACAAGCGGTCTCCGATTCCGGGTAGCCACCGCTGCCGTAAACATGGTCGTCGTCCCAGACGAGCGTCCCGCAGGTCGCCATCGCCGTTGCCGGAGCGCTCCAATTCAACTCTCCGCTGGCCGGGTCGTAGCTGGCGATCTTCGTACCGCCGCTGATCATCAGCTGATCACGCCCCTGCAAGTGGGCGATGATGGGCGAGGAGTAACTCTGGTAGTGATGCCGTTGGACGCGCCACACCGGCTCGCCACTGCTGAGTGAAATCGCCGCCATGAACGAGTCACCGTCATAATCGCTGACGACGATCGCCGTGTCTTGGTAAATTGCAGGCGAAGCACCATAGCCGAACTGATATTTCTGCGGCTTGTAGGGACCAACTGCTCGCTGCCACAGACGCTCACCCTGGGGCGTATAAGCTGATAGCCAAATCGCGTCAGAGTTGTAGAACAAGGTGATCAGGCGAGAGCCGTCAAATGCAGCCGTCGGACTTGCCTCCGAGTTCTTGCGATGGTTCTCCGTTGGCAGCCCACCGCGGTGAACGACTTGGCTCCACAGCGGTTTACCGTCGTTGCGGCTAAATGCTAACAGCGACTGCGTCCCGTGATCCGTGTCGGCAGTGGTCAGATAAATCGCGTCGCTGGTCACGACGGGCGAACTGTGCCCGCGGCCAGGGACACGCGTCTGCCACAGCAGATGGTCAGCGGAAATCGACGTCGGCGCAAACGCAGCCGAGGCCGCGATGTTTGTACCCAGCGGACCCCGCCAAGTCCACCAAGCCGCCTCCGCGCCGGCGGCTATGACACGCTGTCCCGAGGCCGATGCAGCCGGGCCAGTAACTGCGGCCATCGAACCGGCAGCCGTGCCGACGAGCCATTGCCGCCGGCCCACCAGGGTTTCAGCTCGGTTCACGGACAGCAAGTCGTGATGGGCAACAGATCGACGCGGCACAGGAAACTCCAAAGGGTATAAATGGACCTCGCGCTAACCCGCGCGAGGTCCTGAAAAGGTTCGAGCCGAACCGAGCGACCCAAAGCAACTCCAGTCAGAGGCGGCCGGCAAGTCGGTCCTGCCGCGCTGCTTACAGCTTGATCGTCACCGTCTTGCTTTCGGTGTAGGCTCGCAGCCCTTCTTCACCGAGTTCGCGACCGTGACCGCTCATTTTAAAACCGCCAAAGGGGGCTGCCGCGTCGAAAGCATCGTAGCAATTCACCCACACGGTTCCGGCCCGAACGCGGGCGGCAAAATCGTGCGCTGTCGAAATGTCACGGGTCCAAATCGCAGCGGCCAGCCCATAGAAGGTTTGGTTGGCGCGGCGAATCAGATCTTCTTTGTCATCAAACGTCAGCACGCTGAGCACCGGGCCGAAAATCTCTTCGGTCGCGATCGTCATGTCGTCGCTGACGCCGTCGAAAATTGTCGGCTCGATGAAGAACCCGCGGTCGCCGACGCGTTTGCCTCCGGTCAGCAGGTTCGCTCCCTCGCTCTGCCCTTTGTCGATATAAGACATGATCTTATCGAACTGCGTGCGGTCGATCTGCGGCCCCTGTTCGGTCCGAGTATCAAAGGGGTCACCTACTTTACGGTTCGACGCAAGCTTCGTCAGCTTTTCGAGGAACCGATCGCGGATACTCGACGCGACAAACAGCCGACTGCCGGCACAACAGCACTGGCCTTGGTTGAGGTACAAGCCGATGTAGGCTCCCTGGGCTGCGGCGTCCAGATCGGCGTCGGCCATCACGACATTGGGACTCTTGCCGCCGAGTTCGAAGGTCAATCGCTTGAGCGTCGCAGCTGAGTCGCGAGTGATGATTTGTGCGGTGGTGTGTTCGCCGGTAAACGCGATCTTGTCGATCATCGGATGCCGGACCACGGCAGCCCCAGCAGTCGGTCCGAAACCGGGAACGATGTTGATTACGCCATCGGGAAAGCCAACTTCCTGCGCGATCGCCGCCATCCGCAGACACGTCAGCGGCGTTTGCTCAGCGGGCTTCATCACAATCGTACATCCCGCCGCCAGCGCCGGCCCCCACTTCCAGGCTGTCATCAGCATCGGAAAGTTCCAGGGGATGATCTGACCGGCGACACCGACCGGTTCGCGCCGGGTGTAGCAGAGAAAGTTGCCGCGGATCGGAATCGTGCTGCCTTGGATTTTGTCGGCAAATCCGGCGTAGTAGCGGAGGCAATCGATCACCAGCGGCAGGTCGCCTTTGCGGCTTTCGCTGATCGGCTTGCCGTTGTCGAGTGTTTCGAGCGCAGCCAACTCGTCCGCCTGGGACTCGATCGCGTCAGCGAGTTTGTACAACAAGCGTCCGCGGTCGCGGGCATCCATTTTGGACCAGGGTCCGCTGTCAAACGCCGCACGGGCGGCCTTGGCGGCGCGGTCCACGTCGGCGGCATCGCCTTCGGCCACCTGAGCGATTTCTTCTTCGGTCGCGGGATTGTAAGTGGCAAAGGTCTTGCCGCTGGCAGCCGGCTCCCAGCGTCCGTCAATGAAACACTGGGTGTGCTGAATCTCGACTGCAGAGTTAGGGCTGGCAAGCGTTGTCGACATGAGCAGATATCCTCAGAAAATATTGGGATGGGCGATGAGTGTGAGGGCTGGCAACTAGCTGGCGAGCGGGCTGCACAGCCGACGAACGGTTTCGCGCCGCGACACGACTGGCATTCTTGGGCTGCTGCGGTTTCGGCCCCGGACCGGTATTGTAGAGCAGCCGTCCCGGCTGGCTCAATCACCGGGCAGACTCGATCGGGTTTGGTCGCGCACGCAGATGCGGTGCACATCCCGATGAAACGCTGACATCCTCGCCATCGGCCGACAACCGCAGACGTGGTCGCGCCGGAAGATTTGATTCGGAAACATGGAACAAAGTTTTTTAGCTTGGCTCAAAGGGCGGGTTCGCCAGTTACCTGCCGTGGCAGTCGGAATCGGCGATGACGCCGCGATTCTCGATGTGCCCACGGAACAACAACTCGTCGCCAGCACCGATGCGATCATCGACCAAGTCGACTTCGTGCTCGGCGAGCACTCGCTCAGCGACATCGGCTACAAGGCGATGGCGATCAATTTGAGCGACATTGCAGCGATGGGAGGCACCGCTACAGCGGCGCTGGTCACCTTATCGCTGCCCAACCGGAGTGCCACCGAAACCGCTGCAGGCGTCTATGAAGGCATCCTGTCGGCTGCTCAGCAATACGGTGTCGCCATCGCTGGTGGCGACATTTCCGTCTATGACGGGCCGTTGTCGATCACGATCACGATGCTCGGCAGCGTACCCCTGGGCGGCGCGTGGCTGCGGAGCGGAGCTCGCGAAGGCGATGCGCTGGTTGTCAGCGGCAGTCTCGGTGGCAGCTTGTTAGGCCGGCACCTGCGACCGGTCCCACGGCTGGACCTGGCACGGGAACTGCGCGGTCTCGTCGACGTGCATGCGGCGATGGACATCAGCGATGGATTTTCGCTCGACCTGGACCGGCTGTGCGCCGCCAGTGGAGTCGGAGCTGAAATCGAGACCTCTCACATCCCGATCCACTCCGATGCGGTCGCGCGAGCCGAACAGACCGGGCGCCGGGCGCTCGAACATGCTCTGGGCGATGGCGAGGATTTTGAACTGATTTTGGCTCTGGGAGCCGACGAATGGGAGCGACTGGATGCGGAGCGACCCGATCTCGGGCTGATCCGCGTCGGGACCTTCATCGGCCGCACGGGGTTGTGGAGCCGTGGCGAGCGCGGCCTGCGGCGAATGCTCGCCAGCGGCTTCATTCATGGTCAGCGGCGCGATGCGGCGGCCGATCACGCTCCTGCACCGCCCGCGGCCAGTCAAAAGGGGACACCCTTCAACAAACGAAAGGGGACACCTCCGTGAGCGACGCTGGCGACGCGGTAGAGTTTCGCAGCGTCGATTTGCAACGTCTGCGCACGCTCGCCGAGCAATTGCACCATCACTTGCCGCGCCAGGTCGTGATCGCGTTGCAAGGACAGCTCGGAGCAGGCAAAACCCGGTTGGCTCAGGAACTTGCCGTAGCGGCGGGAATCGACTCCGGCGATGTCACCAGTCCGACGTTCACGCTGGTGCAGCACTACCAGGGCAGCCGCAAAATCCACCACATCGATGCCTACCGTCTGGCGGATGAGGATGAGTTTATCGCACTCGGTGGCGAGGAACTGTTCGAAGACGAGGCGCTGGTATTGGTGGAATGGCCTCAGCGGATCGCTCAGTCGCTGCCGAGCGGGACGCTGTTCCTGGACATTGAAATCGACGACATGGCGGAAAAGGCGGTCGCTGGGTCCGATCACACGCCTCCGCCTGATGCGCCGCGCACCATTCGCGCGAGCAGCGGTGATCAGGCGCTGATGGCGATTCTGCACACGATTGAGCGAGAACTACAAAACGGTGGCGGAGCCGACTCATGACGGCGGGACGATTCCCTGGATTCAGCCAACACGAAGCAGAAGTCGCCCGGCAGATCGCGTGCATGTTTTTGCCTGCTGCCAATTCCGTGTCGCTGCAGCGGATCGGAGGCGGGCTGAGCGGTGCGGCGGTGTTCGCGTGCCAGGCCGATGGCGAGACGTTTGCGCTGAAGCGCTGGCCTGGGGGCACCTCGGCGATGCGGGTGGACGAAGTGCATGACGTGATGCAGCAATCGCGGCGCACCTATCCGCTGGTTCCTGAACTGGTCCGCTCCCCACTGGGCACGACCCGGCTCGGCTGGGAGTCGTTTCAGTACGAACTGACGTGCTGGATGCCTGGCGAGCCGTACCGGAGCGAAGGCGAGGCTCGCGGAGGCGGAATTGCGGAAGGTGCCGGCGCTGCCACTGACCACCGAGATCTGCTGGCCGCGGTCGAGGCAGGAGCTGAGGCGATCGCTACGTTTCACGAGTCGGTGCGCCGGTTTGGCAGCGGCTGTGCACCTGCGCCGGCAGTTCTGCGGCGGTTGGGTCGGATCGAGCAACTGCGCGCTGAACTGCCGCGGGCGATGGCCCGACGTGAGTTGCTGACGGGGCCGCTGCTCGCGGTCGCGGACTGGCTGCGATGCGAAGGAGTTCGCCGGCTGGAGCGCGGTTACCAGACGCTCAGCCAGCATGCTTGTGAACTGGTGCCGACGCAAATCGTGCTGCGCGACGTCCATCGCGAGCACGTTTTGTTCGTTGATCGGCGCGTGAGTGGGCTGGTCGATTTCGACGCGTTGGGCCGCGATACCGTCGCGACCGATCTGGCGCGGTGGTTGAGCGGCTTCATAGAACCGGGTCTCGATTCGAAAGCAGTTCACAGCGCGGCGCTAGCGGGATATGCCCATGTTCTGCCGCTATCGGGTTGCGAGCAAAGGCTGGTAGGGGTTATCTGTGAGGTCTCTGACGTCATCTCGCTGGCAAATTGGGTAACATGGATTGCACTGGAGCAGCGTGATTTTTCAGCCACTAAGGATTTAGTTCATCGGCGCGTTGCAGACGTAATGCGTAGAATGTTGGCCGACACGGTCATCTTGGACGCGACGTAGTCCCTGCCTGGCGGCAGATTAACGGTGTCTGGCGGCGGTTGGCGCACCAGGCACTTCCCACCCCCGTCACGGAACTCGATTCCCGGCATCACTGTTCGGGTAACCAGAATGAACATGGAAATGAGACAGCTGTTTTCTCGCGGCGTTTCACTGGTGCTCGCCCTTGCATGGGTGGGCATCGTGAGCGGGCCGAGCGCCGCGCAGTCCGGCCTGGGCGACGACCTCGGCGTCTTTCCGTCGATCTCTTTGGGGGAGCTGGGGAATGCGCGAAGCGAGCCAGCGGAGATGCGAGCGGCCTACGTGCCCGGCGATGCGGGTCAAGGGACGCTGACGGTCACCGCGACAATGCAGCCGGACTGGCACGTTTACTCAGTCACGCAGGCGGCCGGTGGTCCCACGCCGACACGAATCACGGTCACCGGCCCGGCCGGAGTGAAGCTGGCCGGCGAGTTCAAGCCCGATGTGGCCGCTAAGAAGAGCACCCACGACGCTTGGCCCGGGCTCACGATCGAAGAGCATTATGACCAGGTGACCTGGTCGGCACCGGTGGTTTTACCTGCTGGTTTCAGCGGGGCGATCGAAGTCACCGTTGCCGCACTGGTCTGCAAGACCGACGGCTCTTGCATTCCGTTCAACGAAAAACTTCAGGCCAAGCCGGCTGGCCGAGGCGATGCGGCCGCGAGCGCCGGTTCAGCAGGTGCTGCGAAACCGTCGGATCAAAAAACCGATCGCGCGGCCACGTTTCGCAATAATCAATCGGTTGTCCAGTGGAGCGGCCAAGTTGTGCCGGCTGCGGCAGCACCGGGCAGCCGAGCGACGCTGCGGCTGACCGCGAAACCCGACGCCGGTTACCACGTCTACGCCGCCGCGGTCGACGACACCACCAATCGCACGAACTTCGTCATCACTGAGAAGAGCGGCCTGAAGGTAGGCACCCCGCAGCCGCAGACCAAAGTGATCGTCAAGACGATTCTCCCCGCACTGCCGCCGGTGCATTACCACGATGGCGAGATCAGTTGGTCGATTCCGATCGAGATCGGCGATGATGTCGTGGCGGGAACCAAGCAAATCTCTGGCTTAATCGCCTATCAGGCTTGCACTGACACCAGTTGTTTGCAGCCGCGGGCGCTGAAGTTTACCGCCGACGTCGAAGTCTCGGCGGCCGCGGCGCGCGAGGTTCGGTGGGGCCGGTGCGTTTTGAAACCGCTGCTTATGCCGCGACGATGGACGCAGCGGCCGAAACGCAGTGGGTTGATCCCGTTTCGGCGGCCGTTCAAGACACAGAAGCCGGGCGACGTGAAGGTGCCGAAGCGGGCCGCGACGCCGATGGTGCAGTCTCGACTGACCAGGACTCTCAGCGAGACGATACGGCCAGTAGCGGTGCTGCGCCGGCGGTCTCAGTCTCGCTGTTGGCGATCCTGGGCATGGGGCTGGTCGGCGGATTGATTCTCAATTTGATGCCCTGTGTGTTGCCGGTGGTCGGCCTGAAGATCATGTCGTTTGCTTCCCAGGCCGGGGAGGATCGTGGTAAGGTGCTGGCACTTAATATCGCCTACACGCTCGGTATCTTGATCGTTTTTTGGGCTCTGGCAGCGCTTGCGATCGTGTCGACTTACTCGTGGGGACGCGAGTTTTTGGGGATTGAAGGCCAGATGTCCTGGGGCCAGCAGTTCCAGTTCTTTGGGTTTCGCTATGGCGTGATCCTGCTGGTATTCGCTCTGGCGCTGAGTTTTCTCGGTGTCTGGGAAATCCCCATTCCGGGTTTCGTCGGTGGCAAATCGACTCAGGAGTTGCAGCGGCAGGAAGGATTCTCCGGCGCATTTTTCAAAGGCATCTTCACGACGTTGTTGGCGACCCCGTGTAGCGGGCCGCTGTTGGGAACCGTCTTCGCCTACACGCTGGGCGAATCGGCCTGGGTGATCCTGGCGATCTTCAGCTCGATTGGGCTGGGCATGGCGCTGCCTTATTTGCTGATCGCGGTCTTCCCACGGCTGATCGTCTTCCTGCCCAAGCCCGGTGCCTGGATGGACACGTTCAAGCAACTGCTCGGTTTCTTGCTGCTGGCAACGGTCGCCTTCATCTTCTCCTTCTTTCCTGAGGGGGACATGGTGCTGGTGTTCGGCTCATTGATCGGCGTCTGGTTTGGTTGCTGGATCATCGGTCGAACGCCGAACTGGGAAACGTTGCCCAAGCGGTTGGCCGCCTGGACGGGCGGGGTCGGCGCCGCGGCCTCCGCGTGCTTCCTCGCCTTCTGGGTGACTTCTGCCGGTCCGGTCGTGATGGCCTGGGAACCGTACGACGAGGCGCGTCTGCAGCAATTGCAGCGTGAGGGACGCACGGTGCTCGTCGACTTCACCGCCAAGTGGTGCGTCAACTGCATCGTCAACTACAACGTGGCGATCAATACGGAGCAAACCGGCCGGCTGGTGAGAGAACTCAATGCGGTTCCGATGCTGGCCGACTGGACCGATCACGACGAATCGATCCGTGCCAAGCTCCAGGAACTCGACAGCAACTCGATTCCCGTGCTGGCGATTTTCCCCGGCAGCGATCCGTCCAATCCGATCATCCTCCGCGACTTGGTCAGCCAGGGCGAGGTGCTGACGGCGCTTCGCCAGGCCGGCCGGAGCGTGACGCCATCGACGTCAAATCTGGCCGCGCGCGAGCCCCATGATCGCAACCGCTGATTCCCGCTCGACCATCGTCGCCATTGCATCATCGACCGCCCCAGCCATGCGCGGCATCGTTCGCATCGCTGGGGAGGACGCGGTACGGGTGCTGCTGAAGATGGCTCCGGGCCTGCATTGGCCATCATCTGAGCCGCGATCGGCGCTTCGCCGGGATGTGGAACTGGACTTAGGATCGCCACTCGGCGAAGTGCCGGCGACGGCGCTGATCTGGCCGAACACGCGGAGCTACACCGGATCGCCGAGTGTCGAGCTTCACACCTACGGCTCGGTTCCGATTCTGGAGTCGATTGTCGCGGCGGCGATCCGCGCTGGAGCAAGGCCCGCGGGGCCGGGTGAGTTCACGATGCGGGCGTTTCTCGCCGGGCGTTTGGATTTGCCGCAGGCCGAAGCGGTATTGGGTGTGATCGACGCGGCCGATCGCGGACAGCTCGATGCGGCGCTGTCGCAGTTGGCTGGAAACGTTTCGCAGCCTCTCCGTCAGGTGCGCGATGATTTGCTCAACTTATTAGCGGATCTGGAGGCGGGGCTCGATTTCGTTGAAGAAGACATTCACTTCATCGACGACGCGACGGTCGAGGCGCAGCTTCGCTGCGCCGCCGAAGTGATCGCGACGGCAGCCAAGCAGATGTCGGCGCGGCACCGTGGGACCGCGGTCAGCGATGTGGTGTTACGGGGCGAGCCGAATGCGGGAAAAAGCAGCTTGCTCAACGCGCTGGTCGGCGAGAACGTTGCGCTGGTGAGCGGCCGTGCCGGCACGACGCGAGACGTGCTCTGGCGTGAGACGACGATCCTTGGCCGCCCCGTCCGCTTGATCGACACGGCGGGCTTAGAACTGGAACGCGACGAAATCACGCGGCAAAGCCAGTCGGCAGCCCGCGAGAGTCAGAAGACGGCGGCGGTGACGCTGCTGTGTGTGCCGCGCGGTGCCGGTGACCGACTCAGAGTCTATCCGGAAACGAGCTATGTGGCCGCGCAGCGGCGTCCTTCGCTCCCTCGCCCCCGGCTTTGCGGGGGAGAGGGTTGGGGTGAGGGGGATTCCGGAGAGGCACTTTGTGGTGACGGTCGTGCCGCAGGGGGCGAACATGCCAACGACAATCCGCTCGGTCCCGTTGTTCCGGTGGCGACGCAGTGCGACTTGGCCGACGAGGCGGAGTGTGCCGAGCTTCGCCGCCGCGGCTGGCTGGTGACCAGCGCCGTTACGGGGCTCGGTCTGGAGGCGCTGCGAGAGCGAATTGCGGTGGAGTTGGATGCGCAGGTTGTGCAAGCGGAACTCGGCGTTTCGGCCACCGCGGCCCGCTGCAGCGACACGATCGCCCGCGCCGCACAATCGCTCCAAGCCGCACAAGAGCTGATCGCCGGCCAGGCCGGCCACGAGTGGGCTGCCAGTGAAATTCGTTTAGCGTTATCGGCGATCGGCGAGATCACCGGTGAGATTTACACCGATGATATTCTGGACCGAGTCTTCTCGCGATTTTGCATCGGAAAGTGAGCGCCGGCCGCCTGCGCGGGGCGCTGGATGCGCTTTCCTGCGGAACCCGGTGAGCTCTTGCGGGTTGATTCTTCTAGAATACGACTCAGGAAATTCGGAGTCCCCAACCTCAGCTTGATTTCGGAGTCGTTTTGTCTGTCAGCCCGTCTACCGCGATGCGCTACCAGCAGTCTGATCCAGATGTGCGGTTGATGCTGCGCGTTCGCGACGACGACGCGGGGGCCTTTGAAGAATTGGTGCGGCGTTATCAGGGGCGGTTAGTGCGGTTGTTCCATCACATCGGACCGAGCCCGGAATTAGCTGAGGACTTAGCACAAGAAGTCTTTCTGCGGATTTACCGCTCGCGGGCGAAGTATGAGGCGGGGGCAAAGTTTTCGACTTGGCTGTTCACCATCGCCGGGAACGTCGCTCGCAACGCTGCTCGGTCACAAGGTCGCCGCCGTGAGGTCAATGAAGCAGACACGCGTCAGACGGCGGAAGACTCGCAGCCAAGTCTGATGGCCGGGATGGCGCTCGACGCCAGTTCGCTGATGCCTGCCCGCGTGGTCGAAGGCGAAGAACGGGCGTTGATGGTTCGCAAGGCTGTCGAGTCCCTTGGCGAGCGGCAGCGGATGGCGCTGATGCTGTCACGGTTTGAAAACATGAGTTACGTGGAAATTGCCGAAGCGATGGGATTGACGTCCAAGGCTGTCAAGTCGCTGTTGAGCCGTGCGCGGGTCAACCTGAAAGAGGCGCTGTCGGAATACATTGAACCGGTCGAAGGTCAGATAAATGAATCCCAGTAATGGCGGCCGACTCGCTGGCACCCTGAGCGACGATTCGCCGGTCGATGAACTTGATGAACGCCTCGTCGCCTACCTTGATGGCGAATTGGAGCCGGAGGATCGCAAGGAGCTCGAGATCCAACTCGGCCGTGACGCCGACTTGCGGGCTCGGCTGCGGACCCTGCAAGATGGCTGGGAGCTGCTCGATGCATTACCGCTGGCCACGCCGAGCCCGGTGCTGTTGGAATCGACATTGCGGATGGCTGCCATCGAAGCAACCGATCAAGGGCGCTTCGGTCACTCCGGACAATTCCGTCGAATCCACGGGCTGAGGCGGCTGGCTACTTCCAAAGCGATCTGGGTGTTGCTGATGTCGATCATCGGCTTTGCCGGCGGCGCTGTGGCGGTGCGGGTCTACGATCATCTCCGATTTGAAAAACAGTTGCGACAACTTCCCGTTGCCATGCACGTCGATGCTTACTTGTACGGCGCCGATCTGGAGCTGATGCGGTCGCTGATGCAGATGCCGCAGTGGCAGCAAGCGGTCGCGATCGCTGACCAGTTGGGTGAATGGAACTTCGGTCTGCAACGGTCGATCACTCAGGCCACTGCCGAGCAGCGTGAGGAGATGTTGCCTGACTTGCCGATCGAGGATCAACAAGTCGTCACCGAAGCGTGGCAGCGGTTTGAGCAACTCGGCGATCAAGAAAGGCAGGCGGTGATCGAGGTTGCCAAGCAAGTTTCCGCGCAGTCCGATGCCGAACAACTGCTGGCAACGATGGCACGTTTCGCGCACTGGCGACAAACGCTGCCCCCGAGCGAACGCGACGACATCGCTAGTTCTGATCCGCAGCAGCGCCGGGCGGCGATCGCCGAGGCAATTCAGCGGACCACACGCCAGTGGACCCAGCAGACATCGCGGATGCTCTCGGATGAAGATTTTGAAACAATTTACCAAGCGCTTCGCCAGATCGCGCGGCTGCGGATCAACTCGTTACAACTTGAAGGCACATCGATTCCTCAGCTCACCCTCAAGACGTTCGGGACCGAAGAGCAAGCGATGGATCCGCGGATGGAGGCATTTTTCTTGCGGCGGCTGTTTGAGCCGCGCGAGTTCGGACCGCCCTCGGTCGGAGATGATGCATCACGACGCGAGCAGGAGTCGGGCGGCAGCCCCAACCGGCCGCCTCCTGTGCCGCAGCCCAGGATCGATTTTACGGCACCGACGTTCCGTGACATTCAGCCGTTGTTCGAACAGATTCAAGGTCCACTTAACGGCGAAGAGCTGTGGATCATCGAATCGGTTCTGAGTGCGGAGATCGCCGATTTTCTCGCCGCAGCCTCGAGCATTGAGATGCTGCGGGAGGAACTGCTGCGCAGCTGGGCCGAGGACGCGATTCGCCGCACGAGTTTCCGGCGGAGTGGCACCACGCTCAGCGAACGGTACGAACTGATTGACCCCGTGCGGCGCGATCAACTCGACCTGCTCGAACCCGATCGGATTCTCGAATCGCTCCGCGACGAAGGTCGCCGACGGCGGTCGTTCCCATAAGCTTTCACGATTCCTTACACTGGTCTGGCCAGCGATACGGTGGGCAGCGCCCATGATCTCTACCTGAGGAACCAATGTGAAAGCAGCATTCATTCACCAGACCGGTGCTCCCGAGGTGATCCGCGTCAGCGATCTGCCCGATCCCACGCTCAAGCATGATCAAGTTCTGGTCCGCGTTGAAGCGGTATCGGTCAATCCGATCGACACCTACATCCGCAGCGGCGCCGTCGCCATGCCGCTGCCCGATCCGTTCATCATCGGCTGCGACTTGGCCGGCGTTGTTCAGCGGGTCGGCTCAGATGTCACCGGATTTGTGCCGGGGATGCGGGTTTGGGCATCGAATCAGGGCCTACTCGGTCGGCAGGGGACGTTTGCTGAACTCGCCGCCGTCGATGCCTGCTGGTTGCACCGGTTGCCCGATGGCGTGTTGGCGACCGATGCGGCGGCGGTCGCTCTGGTGGCGATCACCGCGCATCTGGGCCTGTTCCGCGATGCAAAAATCCAGAGCGGTGAGACGATTCTGGTGATCGGGGGAACCGGTGGCGTCGGTTCGATGGTGGTGCAAATGGCCAAAGCGGCTGGCGCGCGAGTGATCACGACCGCCGGTTCGGACGCCAAGGTGGAAGCGGCCGAAAAACTCGGGGCTGACGAAGTGATCGCCTATCATCGCACTCCCATTGGCGAGCGGATTGAGGCGCTGGCACCCGACGGCGTCGAGGTGTTTTGGGAGACGCGGCACGAACCGGACTTTGACTTGGCAGTCGCCGCAATGGCTCCGCGCGGACGGATGATCCTGATGGCCGGCCGGCAGGCGCGGCCACCGTTTCCCGTCGGGCCGTTCTATGTGAAAGAATGCTCCCTGCACGGGATGGTGATGTTCAAAGCTTCTCACCAGGAAGTCGCCGCAGCCGCAGCGGACATCAATCGATGGATGTCCCAGGGGAAGCTCAAGGCGGTGATTTCGCACCAGCTGACGCTCGCCGATGCTGCCGAGGCTCACCGCCTGCAAGAAGCGGCGACGCTCCACGGCAGCGGCCAAGTCACCGGAAAAATCGTGCTCACGGTTCCGTAGCGCGGCACCGGACACTTTGCCAGCGGCTCGGGCTGCTGGTCGGTGCCGCTTTCCTCGGTTGCACTTTTCGGGTCTCTCGCTGAATGAGTGGCCGCGCGTCCCGGAGCGGGTATCGCGATGGCTGTGGGTGGCACGCCCAGAGCCCCCGGCGATGGGCGTGGTTTCTCAAGACAGATACCGAGCTGATCGGACCTTCCATGGTTACCCTGCAGTTCTCCCCAGCACGCCCTTCGTTCCTCAGGGACGTGCCACCCCGAGGATCAGCGTCCACACGCGAAGTGATGGGCAACGAAGTTCGCGGAACAACCCTTTTCAAGCCGCGAGTCAACCCGCCAACCGCGAGATGCGATTGGCAGGGTTGGCCAATTCATCTGCGGTGGCCCGGTAACGGTACTGCATCAGGTAGGCGTCTTCGTCGTGTCTTCGTAGAAGTCGCGCAGCACCGAGACGGCGCGGAAACCGATTTGCTTGAAGAACAGCTGCGCATCGAGGTTCGTCTCGCGGACTTCGAGCATGATGCGGTTGCGGCGCTCATGCGAAAGCTTGCTCAGCAGCTTGGCAACCATCGCTCGCCCCACGCCTTGCCGGCGCACATTCTGCGCAACGGCGAAGTTGAGCACGTGCAGCCGGTTCTTGTGCAGCTCATAGATCATGAAGCCCACGACCCGCTCGTCCTGCTCGGCCACCATGCCGATGCAGTTGCGTTGCCGCAGGCAGCGAATGAAATCGTCTTCGGTCCAGGGAAACTCGAAACACTGGTCTTCGATCGCCAGTACATCCGGCATGTCGCGGCGGATCATCCAGCGAATGTGAACGCAAGCTGTTGATTGGGAGATTTGTGGCACGTCGGAACTCCTTTTCCACCGTGGACGCTGAATTACGAGAAGGACAGCAGCCCGCGATCCGGAGCGGAGTTTATCCCCTCCGGCGGCGACGACTCGCGACTGCCATCCACAGCGGCAGACTGTAGCAATCGCCTCAAAACGGGCCAATACAGATCGGCCAAGATTCGAGGCCCCAACTCGATCTCGACACCCCGGCATTGTCAGCGCTCAGTGCCCTTCCATCGCCAGCACCACGGCGGTGGCATGCGTGCGACAGCTACCGAGACTGACACGGATTTCTTGAATCCGGCACTGGGCGGCCCACCGCGCCGCCGGGCCATGCAGCCGAATGGTCGGTCCACCGCCCGGTTCGCTGCGAACCTCGATTTGGTTCCAGCGGATGCCACGACTGCGTCCAGCGAGCGCCTTGACGGTCGCTTCTTTAGCTGCCCAGCGGGCGGCATAGTGCTGGATCGACGACGCTCGCTGACTGCAGTACTCGACTTCTTGGGGAAGATAAACTCGCTCCAGGAACAGCTCACCGTGCCGCTCGATCATCTTGGCGATCCGCACGCATTCGATGATCTCGGTACCGATTCCATAGACGTTCATGGGGTCAGGCCGCAGGCCGCCCTGGCCCGCGCAACCACTCCGCTGGCGACCTCACGAGCGCGTCGTGCACCGCTTGCTAACACATCCTGGACATAGTCGAGATTTTGTTCCAAGTGGCTGCGACGGGCCCGCGCCTCAGCGAAGTACGCCTCACTGGCCTCCGCTACCGCCTTCTTCACTTCGCCATAGCCGAATCCGCCCTGCCGATACTTAGCTGCCATTGCCTCAGTCGATGCCGGATCGGCAAACAGCCGGTAGAGCTGGAACAGGTGATCTTCTTCGGGATCTTTGGGGTCTTCCATCGCGCGACTATCGGTCACAATCCGCATGATCTGCTTGCGGATTGCCTTGACGTCGCCGAACAGCGGCAACGTGTTGTCGTAGCTCTTGCTCATCTTCTGCCCATCGGTGCCTGGGACCTTCGCCCCATGCGTCAACGTCTTGGCGTTGGGCAGGACGAACGTCTCGCCGAACTGGTGATTGAACGATCCGGCCAAGTCGCGGCAAACTTCGATGTGCTGGATTTGGTCCTGGCCGACCGGCACTAACTGCGAGTCGTACGCCAAAATATCAGCGGCCATCAGCACCGGGTAGGTGAATAGCCCGGCGTCAGCCGTCAGTCCCTTGGCCTTCTTTTCCTTATAGGCATGACAGCGTTCCAGCAGCCCCATCGGCGTACCGGTCATCAGGATCCACGTCAGCTCCGTGACTTCCGGGACTGCCGACTGAACAAATAGCGTCGCACGCTGCGGGTCGAGTCCCAGCGCGAGCAGGTCCAAGGCCGCATCGAGGGTGTTGGCTCGCAACGTGGCTGCGTCGCGGACCGTCGTCAAAGCGTGCAAGTCGGCGATGAAATAGAATCCGTCATGGACCTGTTGCAGTTCGATGTACTGCGCGATCGCACCGAAATAGTTGCCCCAGTGAGGGCGGCCGGTTGGCTGGATACCCGATAAAACTCGCATAAGACCCGACGATTGGGAAGAAAGTGATAAACCCCGGCAGCGACTTTCGCCGCGCTCTGTCGCTCAACGCCGCGAGGTGCTGTCGCTCAGCGCTGCGAGGTGTCGCCATAAACAACAGTTTTGCCGGAAAATCCGGTCTCGAACACTACCGAAGCCCCTTAGCCGCTTTTTTCGATCGCAGTGGAGGGCGATTTTGGTGGCTCCGCAATCACTGCAGGACTAAAATAGATTTCGGGGCTTTGTTGCTAGCACCTATCTCTTTTTAGCCTGTTTCTCTTCTTTTTTCCGGTTCGAGATTTGATGAATCGCACCTTGCCGCTTGCCGCACTTGCATGGTTGCTCGCGCTTTCGCATGGACCCGCTCAGGCGAAGGACCTGCTCACCCCCGCTGAAGCACAGCGGATCGGGATGGTCGAGTCGTGGCATCGTCAGGTCGGTGCCATCGGCGGCGCTCGCGCGATCGTCGACATGCAGCTATGGGTGCAGAAGGACACTCAGCGCCAGTATGTCGAAGTCTTCCAAACCGGAGCCTCAGGCGCGGAAACGGTGTTGGAACGCATTCCGACTGATATGCGCGATGCTTTCGGCAATCCGATCGGCCTGCGCGAAGCGGAGCGGCAAGCCAAGCTGAGCGTGCTGAAGCTCAATCGGCGCTCAATCGAAGCTCAGACGCGCACCGCGTCCGTCGATCAGGTGCGGCTGTACGTCCTCTCACGCGACGGCCTGCTGTCGGCTTATGACGCGGAAAGCGGCGAGCAGCTGTGGGCGGTGCGGCTGGGCAATCCGGCGCTCGGCTATGGCACACTGGGTATCGATGACCGCTACGTCACGGTGGTCAACGGGACGAGCATGTTCCAGATTCGGGCGAGCGACGCTGAGATCACCGATACCGATGGTGGACTTCCTCGACGTTTGCCGGCCGGACGACCGATGCCGCCGCGGCGCGTCGATGGCATCCCGCTGCACGGCGCCGTCCACTCCGGGGAATACGTCGTGATCCCGATCACTCGCAATGGGATCGAAACTTATCTGCTCGATGGCACCTCCATCCAACCGGGCTTTGAGATCTTCGCCGGTCAGGCGCTTTCCAAACCTGCCGTCTACCCGCGCTCGACACGCATCATGTGGCCGACTGACCGCGAGTTCGTCTATGCCATGGAAACCGACGGACAGCCATCGATGCTGTTTCGTCTGGACACGCAGGGCATGGTCCAGGGCGGGATCACCGCGGCTAGCGGCAACCGATTCTTCTTTGGTTCAACCGGGGGCCGCGTCTATGGACTCCGAGCCACTCGCACCGGCGAGGTGATCTGGAATCAAAGCCTGGGTGAACCCTTTTACAAGGCTCCATTCGTATCCGGAGATAATGTGCTGTTCATCAGCAGCTTTGGCCACCTGCACAATCTTTCAGCCGAAACGGGTGAACCGTTGTGGAATCAACCGACCTATGGCGTGGATCAAATCTTCGCCCACCTCGGCGGCCAATTTGTCGGCCGCGACCGCAATCAGCATCTGATCCTGATCGACGCCAAGAGCGGTCAAATCACGCAGCGACTGCGCGACCTGATGGTTGATTATCCGGTCATCAATCACGAAACCGATCGCATCTACTTGGCAGGCCAGGGCGGCATGGTCCAGTGCCTACGGCCGTTCCAATCGGAACTGCCGGTCTTCCTGCGGGCAATCGAAACGGCCCCGGCTGAAGCCGTAGCGGCTCCGGAACCCGCGAAACCGGCGGCGGCACCACCGACAGAACCGGCCGATGAACCCGAACCGGCTGATCCGTTTGGCGGTGGTGCGGATCCGTTTGGCGGGGCGCCGACCCATTCGGCGGTGCCGATCCCTTTGGTGGCGCAGACGCAGAAGATCCGTTCGGCAACTAGCGAAGCACTAAACCAGATCGCGAAGTGAGCCGATTGCCAGCGGCTCGCGCGTCGCAAACGGTTCGCCATAGCGGCGATTGATCAGCCGTCCCCAGTACGCGGCATCATCGCGAAAACGATCGACGAGTGTGGGCGGTTCGGGATCGCGTCCAGTCACGAACTGACTCTTGTAAGCGACAATCGACGCGAGCTTTGCGTCCCACTGGTCGCTGATGTCGACAATGAAGTTCGGCTGCACCGCCAGCCGCAAGTGGATGCAGTAATAGTAGTAGAGCCGGTCGGGGTGATGCGGCTGGCCGGGCAGATCGGTCTTGCTCAGCTTGGCCCAAAACCGTGCCGCTTCGATCAACTGCGTCGCGGCAGCGTGGTCGGGATGGGCGTCTTCCCAGTAAGGAGCGAACAGCCACCGCGGACGTAGGCGGCGGATGTATTCGGCAACGACCGCGCGCGCCTCCAGTGTGGGCTCCAGGCTGCGATTGGGAAGAAACGCGTTGCCGCGCCACTGAACTTGAAGGATTTCGGTTGCCGCCGCGGTTTCGGCTGCGCAGCGATTCGCTGCCATGCGGTGTAGGCTCGCCGGTAGTCAGATCGAGGATACCCACACGCATGCCGGCCTCAATCATCTTGATGATCGTGCCGCCCATGCCCAGTTCGGCATCGTCGGGGTGCGGCGCGATGACGAGGAAGTCCAGCGGGTCGGTGTGCGTCATGATGCTGCTAGAGTCCCTGCGTTGAAGTCTGCGCCGCCGACTCGGGTGCCGGCGTGACGGGCTGAAGTGCGACGGGAAGTGTGGCCACATCGGCCTGTTCCATCCGCTGGTGCTGATCGCTCTGCTGCAGCTGATCGCCGCGCGGCGGCAACAAATAAACGATCGCTTGGTTGTCGTTGCGAACCGCCAGATAGCGACCGGCGACGCTCGGCACGTTCCAGCTCTTGCTCACCAGCGCGGGCAACGTCGCCAGTTCTTCAAAACGATCACTTCGGGCGGCGACAAACGCCACCTCACCCGCCTCGGTTTGTACGACCAGAGTATCCTCGATCAGGATCACTTGACCGTGGCCGTAGCGATCGCCGCGGGGCTGGGCCCACGCCCGCTTCCCGGTAGCCAGATCCACACACTCCAGCAGACCGTCGGACAGCCCATAGGCGAAACCATTGGCGATGCAGGCATGGGTGAACTTTGTCTTCAGCACGCTCGATCGTGTCCAGCGCTCCTGGGCGGCGTAGCCGTCGCCATCAGCGACGACCTCAAACACGCCGCTGCCCGTGCCGTACGCTTTGCCGACCAGAAACGCACTGGCGTCAACCGGCAATGCCGCGGCGCAATTGGCAGCTCCATTGCTGCGGCCTCGCCAGGACGTGCGCCACAGCTCGCGTCCGTCCTCGATCGCATGACCGGTGACTGATCGCTCGTTGACGATCACGATCTGTTCGGTCCCCGCGAGATTCATCAGCATCGGAGATGCAAAACTGATCTGGTCGTCGCCGGCGGTCCAGCGGACGGATCCGTCGGATTTGTCCAACGCGATCAGACTGCGACCTTGCCGCTGCCCAGGCTCATCCGTAGAACCATCCCAGTGGTCGTCGCTGTCGGGGCCGCCAAAGGGGACAACACACAAGTCGCCGACCAGCAGCGGCGATCCTGCCCGTCCCCAGGTGATCTCCTCCTCCGACCGGCGCTGCGACCAACCGGCGAGCTGCAGGAGGTCCTGCCGCCAGATCGGTTTGCCGCTGGCCAAGTCGAGACACTGCACGATACCGGTCGCTCCTTGCGTATAGACGCGTCCATCGGCAACGGTCGGCGTCGATCGCGGTCCGATACCGCCGACGCGGTTTTCATGCCGCGCATGGGATTGCTGGAGCCATAACAGCGCCCCGTCGGCCAACCGGTAGCAGGTCACGCACTCGTGTTGGCCGCGTTGCTCCAGGGTCACACACCGGTCCCCAACAATCGCGAACCCAGCCCAGCCCTCGCCGATTCCCTGCGTCCAAAGCGGCGCCAGTTCCGCCGAATCGGGGAGACCGAACTCCCGTTTGGCGATCACACCGGTGCGTCCGCTACCGAGGAACTGCAGGAAATCGGTTTGCGCCACGTGAACCGGGGCATCAGCGGTTTCGACGGGCGTGAGCTCTTGTTGCAGCGGCTGGCTGCGCGCGAAACGCAGCTCAATGACCGGCAGGATCTCGCCGGTGAACCCGCGGACACGAAACATGACGGCTGGCAGCAGCAACACCGCCAGCACGGCCAGCAGGGCAATGCGGCGCGGCACCCAGATCGTCAACGTTCGATACAACCACACCAGGACCGCGATCACAGCGACGCCGCAGGCGCCCAGTGTCACGGCGTTTTGAATCGAGTTGTCGTTGATCGCGGTGATCCAGTGCACGCCAATGCCGGTCAGGGCCGCGCCCGCCAGAACGATCAACAGCCATTTGAAACGGGGACGGGGACAGCAATTCGACGAGTCGGTAGGTGATGCTTTCATATTTCCGATGATTCAGCGCGACTTTCCAAAGGTGCGGCGCGGCGTTTTCGACTGATCCAGACGCTGCAGCTGGCATGCCGGAGCACATAGCGGGTGACGCTGCCGAGGAACAGCTGCGACAGCTCACTACGTCCGGTGTCGCCAAGAATGATGATGTCGATCCCGGTTCGCTCTGCGAAGTCGGTGATCGCCTCGCCGATCAACGCGCCTTCTAAAACGTGAACAGAGACATCGTCGGCGACGGTTCGCAGTTTCATCGCTGCTGTTTGCAGCAGGTCAAGCCCCGCGGCGCGCTGGGCCGCGATCTGCGCCTCACTCGCCTGGATGAAGATCGAGGCGTGTGGCAACACGTGCACCAGGTGAACGCTGCAGCTTCGCCCCCACGACGCCTGAGAAAACTCGGCCAATGCCGCCTCTGCCGGAGCCGAACCGTCGTAGGCGATTGCAATCTGCACCGGCCCAGGACGCTCGACGCGGCGTACTGGGGCAGTGTCTGATGGGGCTTCGCCAGCCGCATCGCTTTCGACGGCAAACGCATCTGGACGAACCGCCAATACCGAACAGGCCGCCTGCGTCGCCACAAAATCGCTCGTGCTTCCCAGCAAGACCCGAGCGATGGCCGAATGCCCCTGGGCTCCGATCGCAACCAAGTCGACTGCGAGCCGATCGGCCTCTTCGGTGATCATGTGGCCGACATGACCGTGGCAGATCAAGTGTTCGGTGACTACTTCCTCGCCGCTGAATAACGCCGCAATTCTCGCAAATCCGGCTCGAGCCCGCTCCTCTTCCGCCTCGATGAACTCGGGCAGCCAGCTGTAGGCCAATCCGCCCGAATCGTCCGGCGGCATGTAAATGACCGTCAAGACGTGAACTTCCAGCGGGCCGTTGTGCGGCAGCCGGGCGAGCAACTTGGCCGCTTGAAATGCATTTTCTGAGCCGTCGGTCGCGATCAATACTCTCATCGAGGCAATTTCCTGAAGTCCAAAGGACGGGCCGTCAGAGACGGAAGGCACCGAGTTTCCAGATCCTCGTGCAGCTCCGAGGCAGCGACGAATGGTCGAAATCTCGTCGTCAGTTCATGATAACCGGAAGTTTGTTGACCGACGACATCGCTGCAGCAACTACCCGTGTCCTTCGTGCCGACCGCTGCTCAGCCGCCAAACCTGCGGCTCAAACCGGCCTGCCGAGCGTCTTTAGGGCTGCGGCGCCCTTGCTTTTCAGGGCGGTTACAGAATATTATTGTGCGGTATCCATCTCATTTCACCGCTGTTAAGGGCAAGCATTCGATGGCAGTTAAGTTGACCGAGCGGGCTGCTCAAGAAGTTCGCCGCTTTCAAAAAGAACACAATTTTGACGAGTCCATGCTCCTTCGCATCGGCGTCGCTGGTGGAGGCTGCAGCGGGTTCAATTACACCTTGAACTTCGACGATTCGTTCGACGACAAGTCAGACACGAAGTATGACTGCCACGGCGTGCCGGTGGTGGTCGACAAGAAGAGCTCGCTGTATCTCGACGGCACCACGGTCGATTGGCACGAGAGCCTCGAGAAGCAGGGCTTTACGTTCGAAAACCCCAATGCCGTCAAGAGCTGCGGGTGCGGAAGCTCGTTCCAGGCGTAATTCAGTGCGTTTCCGGCTGGTGGATCGCGGCCTGGCCGCTTGATCGCCCGAAAGATTCGCTATCGACCCCGGTAAACGAAACATTTGCCGGGGTCTTTTCGTAAGCTCATTCGCAAGGATGCGTGATGAATGTTGTATTGAAGGTCGCCGGCGCCATCGCCGCTGGGATCATCACCTCATTCGTGCTCGTTGTAGCGGTCGAGCTTTTCGGCACGATTGTTCACCCTGTGCCAGCGACTTTTAGCGGCGCGCACCAGGAAATGTGCGCCCACGTGGCGAATTTCCCGCAGTGGGTGCTGGCTGTGGTGGTGCCGATGTGGGGCTGCACCGCGTTCATCGGCACGTGGGTCGCCGGACGTCTGGGCAACGGTGGCTCGGCGGTCGTACTGGCGGTGCTGTTGCTGACAGCGGTGATGAGCAATGTTTCGATGCTTCCCTACCCGCTGTGGTTTAAGATCGTGCAGCCGATCGCAATCCTGGGCATGGTTTCTCTTGGCTACCGCCGTTCAATCCGCCGCAGCCCCGCCCTGCCCGGTAGCTGACCATCCGCAGCGGATTGAGCTATACTCGGACCTGACGGCTGAGCTGGACCCGTTGGGAGCGCATGAAAAAACCCCGCAAGATGCAAGCTCTCACGGGGTTTTTTGAGGTGGAGCCGAAGGGAGTTGAACCCTCGACCTCTGCATTGCGAACGCAAAAATAGACTGCGGAACTACGGTTTTTTCGGCGTTTTTGGCGTTTCGATCCGTGGTTTTTCGGGCGTTCTGGTGTCGCCGGGGGGCTTTTGGTCACGGTTTGGTAACACTCCGGGCCGCCAGGCTCCGCGAACGTCGGATTGCGATTTGACGTGCTGCCAGAGGGCGGAGTCGCGGCCGTTGTGTTTCATCGCTGCGGCCGGCGGCAGAGTGTGACGCTTTGCGATAACCGGTAGCAGGCCGCCTTCGGGTTCGATCTTGAGCAGCGGTTCGGTGATGCCGAGGGCTGCCAGGAGGGAGAATGGATCGGTCGCGATGATGTCGTACAGTCGCGGGTCGAACTGCTGGGCGTACAGGTCGCGGAACTCCGGGACCATCTCGACGACCGCCTCGATCGGATGAGCTTTACATATCGGATGCAGGAACGTGCTTGCGTCGTTGCGGTAGTGTTCGTACGCGCGGGCGATCCTCTCGGCCGGGTCGCAGATCAGCGTTACTCGAGTTGTGCCCGGTGGCATGATGTTCGCCACGCCGCCGGCTTTTAGTCCATAGACGAGCCGGCGGCTGCTTCTCGCTGCGGGTGTCATCGCGGCGAACTCGCGGACGCCGTCCGTTGTGTTGATCGCGAACGATCGTCGTATCTGAGGCGATCGCCGCATCGATTCGGCTACCGCTTCGCCGCCGACGCCTGGCAGGTAGTCAAACAGGATTCGCATTGCCGCTTACTTCGTTGTAGATCGCGATGTCGAGTTGGTTTCCGGCGACGACCGCTGCGATGTCTTCGTCCGTCACTGGATGCCGGTCAGATTTGTTGATCGTTGCCACTCGCCCCATGTAGCCAGCAGATCGCAACAGCGATTCAGGTGAAAGCGAAACTAACCCATAGCGCCGCCGGTCGAAGGTAGCAGCGTAGTAGTTGCTGAACCCTGGCACTTCTTCGACGCAGCGAGCGAGCGATCGCGTTTTGCAGATCGAGTGCAGGAACTCGCCAGCGTGTGTCAGGCAGAACCGGTAAAGCGATATAACTCGCTCCACCGGTTCTCGCAAAACTGTCGCGAATATCATCTCCGGATGAACGAGCTCTGCCAGCGAGATGGCGTTGTGCCCACACACTGCCGTGTACGAGTGCCGAACTTTCTTTGGGAGCCTATGAAAATAGGCTATCGATCGGCCTGGATTGTACGGGTCGGTCATGAACGTCTTGCTACCGTGCATCTTCGCAAGGTGGTGGCAAACGGTTAGGCCGCCCGTTTTGTGCAGGTGGTTAAATAAAATCCGTTGCATCTTCTCGGTGTAGCTTCCGAAGTCTTTCCAACCGTTCGGCGTGTGGGCAATTTGCCAGGTGAACGATCTTTGCGTCTGGTTCTCGCTCTTTGAACTTGGTCCAGTACCACTGGCAGTTGTATTCCCACGGCAGGTCGCCGACGTCGAAGTTCAACGCCTGATGCTCTACCCACCACTGCTCCGCGACGTGCCGTGTTCCCATCGGCCGCGGTGGCGGGCTCCAGATGCTCGCGTGGTCGCGATCCCATAACACCACGCCGCTGTTGTAGCATCGACTGACGTTTGGGGTGATACTTTGCTCGCTACCCATCATCGCAGACTCGTTCTCCATCCATTTCAAATGCTCTGGAGCGGTGAAGAAATCGACGTCAGGGTGCATCCAGATGCTGCCAAGTGGGAACAGTTCGAATACGTTGCCCACCGTCGACCGCAGCCACAGGTCGGCATCCAGGTAAAGGGTGCGGTCGTAGTTCGCGGTGATCGCTCCGACTCTGAACTTGTTGGCGAGCGGATAGGCCGGGCAGGCGTTGTCGTGAACGACGTGAAAGTCGGCACCGACGAAATCGGCGTATTGCCGCATTCTGGGAATTGTGATCTTGCCGAGATCGACCGCTTTCTGTCCAACCGCGACCGTGATGATTGCGAGACGTCTTTTTGACTGGGCCGGCTGATCAGTGATCGGCGGTATCGGCACGAGCTTGGGGACGACATGCGGATTGCACACTGGGCACTGAGCCAGCCCATTTTCGTTGAACCGGATTGATCCGCACTTGTCGCAAGCGAACAGAGTGCGGCGCCAGCGGTAGAGCGGGCATTGCACCCAGGGCATCGCGACGCCGATCTCGATCCGGCACGGCTTGTCAGGATGGAGAACTTTCAGCGGCAGGCAAACGCCGTCGCGGCTGTGCTCGCACCGGCCGCAGATCGCCGACCTCGCCTCCTGGTAGCCGACCGGCTGCTCTCCGGGGCAAACGTGCCGGTAGTTCGGATAGTCAGTTTTGGTCAGCCCGCACGTCGGACAATGAAAGTCCCGGATCGGCCGCTTTGGTTTTGGGAGCGATTGCGTTTTCGCTGCGGCTTTCTTTGGCCGACTCTCGGCGAACTTCACCCGCTGGCCGACGATCGGCAGTTGGCTAACAGCTTCGCTGCGACTGTTGCTGCATCCCATCGTTAAACCACCTCCGGCGGCGGGCACGGGCATTCTTCAGGGCCGGTGAGTTGAAACGACGTTGCGTAGGTATAGGTCACGCCGTTTTGATTGACGGTTCGATTGACCGATGCACCGCTGCAATCTCTCACCTGGATGTCTACAAGCACCGTCCACCACGAATACGCAACCCCATTCAAACCGACGCCGTAAACGCACGGACTTCCAACGTGTGTGATCGACATAGACCCAACGTCGCCGCAGCTTGAGATAACCGGGAAGATGATCGAATGTCGCGAGCGATAACATCGCCGGCCGTCTCCCTGCTCGCACATTGTCAGATGCGTGCTGGTGCCACTCTGGGTCCAGGTCATCGTATTGGTGGTTCCGTTGCAGAAAACGTTGGAGTTGGCCGTCACGGTAGATGTGAACCCCACGACCTGAGTCGGTCCGCCTAGTTCGGTGAACTGCCCGTTTGCCGTGCAGTCGAAGTCGCCGACCGGCCAGAAACACCGCAGCGAATCGGGATGCGTTTGAGTGTGGCACGAGCAGAAGTTCGGACAGCAGCAATCTTCCATGTCGCAGTCTTCAAAGGCGATTACTGCCCCGCCGTAGATATCATTCTCGATCTCGATTCCAGCGAACGTGAAAATCCCTTCGCAGTTTGCAGCGTTGCAGCCCTCAGACCCTATGTTGATTGAATACATCATCGCATCGATGTTGCCCCAGTTCGTCGCCAGGTCCGTAGCCGACCCATCCTCTCCAATGTCTGGGAATGGGTCAGTTGCCACCCACGGCTTGGGGTGCCGGATCGTCATGTTGTTTGTTCCGGCCAACGAGTGACGCGGAGGAATCAAGAACACTTTGATTATCAGTCCGTCGCCAATGCAGATTTTTCCTGGCTCAGACGTCTCAAACTCCACAACCATAGTAAAGACGCCTTGGGGCAATGCTCTGTCGACAACGATATAATACTTTCCGTCATATGTGATCACATCGCCCTGTTCTAGCAGTGCGCAGCAATCCTCGCAGACAGTTTCTTCCCTGCAACACCAGTCTGTCGTTTCGCACCGCTCGACGTCGATATCCAGTTCCATCGCGGGGTAGTCCATCCCGATCGTGACGTACCCCAAGAACGCGGCCACGTCTAGAAAGCATTTGCTGAACTGCAATGTTGCCGAGTACGCGTTAGCCTCAGTGGTTCCCCAATCGACTAGGCCACGATCATAGACCTTGCCGTTCTCACCGTTGACTGCCGGACTGTTGCTGGTCACCTTCCATGCTGCACCGAACCTCACCCAAGCCCCGTTGCTGCCGGTGCCCTCGTAATCGGCGATCTCCCACTGAACCAATATCTCCTGCGAGTCGCAAACGATCCGACTGTTAGGTGTCGGCATGACGACCGTGACGTGAACCGTTGCACCGTCTCCGGCCGACACCGATCCAATGAGGTTTCCGCTGTCATCAAACGTTCCCCATGTAATCCGAATACAGCAGGGCGGACAGTCTCCCGGCGGCGGATCGACCACGCAGCAGCAGTCGGGGTCCATCGAAATGCCGCCGTTGACGAACAGGGGAGTGCCGCCGAGTGCGATAATCGCCATGCGTTATGGACCCCCTGATCCTGGGTCCGTATCAGGAGCAGGGCATTCGGTTAGCGGGATCGAATAGCCGCCGCCGGCGCCAGCGCCGCAGACGAGGATCGTCACGCTCGTGAACGTCAGACTGCCAGGGCTAGGGGTTTGTCCATCGTCGCGATCGCACGGGAACTCCTGCACGGTCGGGTCACCCGGTCCGGGCGGATCGAGCGTGATCGATGCACAGGTGCATCCGCTGCCGCTCCCGCACGATGCGGTTTGATTCCACTGCGTCCCATTCCACTCGTATCGGCAAACGCTTTCGCATTCGGGAATAGGGGCTACCAATTGAACGCCGCTGAGAACTTCGGTTGCAACCATGTCCGGCTGGGAACTGACCAGTCCGGGGTCGCTGCCGCACGGGAACACCTTGGCCGTTTGCATGATGTAGTTGATGCCGCAGCCATCGAACGACATCGCCTGAACGATCGGCATATCTTCTGGCTCACCAACCATCGCGGACGGCGAAACGATCGCTTGGTAGCTGTCGGTCATTGGATCGTAGAACGCGATCACGTCGCACTCTTCACACGGTTCACCGACCGGGAATTGCATGTTGACGTATTCGCCGCACGACTTCGGATCGTCGCCTTCCCAATAACTGAGAATGTCGTAGTCGCCGCTGCCGCCGGGCGTGTATCGGAACTTGATCCAGCGAGCCTTATATTTTTCGACCTTCCGCAGTTCCCATCGCTCCGTTGCGGTCCGGATGCAGTCAAGTTGACGAACGGTCGTTTCTTCCGGCTCGTCGGTCGGCAGCGGCGGGCACTCCCAGCCGTCCGGGCACGTATCGCCGGCATAGCTCCACGAGCCGGGCGCTCCGGTGGTGAACGTCACCTCGCATTTCGGAGCCGTCCCCTCTCCGCCTGGAAGCCTCTGCAGGATCAGTTTCGACGTGCACAGGGCGTCGAGCCGCCAGGTGTTGTGAAACGGAACCTCGCCGGTGTCTGGGTTCACGCCAGGCGGATCGCCGGTGTGCGGGAAGACGGAGCGGATTTTCGTGAACGTCGCGGTTCCGGATGGAGCGGTCGCGTAGAGCACGTCATCGAGCGTCGCCTCAATTTCCCACGCTGGCAGTTGTCCAATCGACGACGGCGGATCAGCGAACCAACCACGCTCGCACTGGTAATGCGAAAACAGCTTGTTCCCGGTTTCCAGGTCCAGGTCGCTGCTGATTTCGTCGCACTTGACCAAGATGCTGCGGACTTCATCGCCGACATAGAATCCGTCGACCTTTTTGATCGTCGCGTCGGCCCATCCGTTCTCTTCGGGTTCCTCTGTGAGCGTGAAGACGGCCGAGTCATTGGGATGGACGTAGATGTTCGGTCGCTGGCCAAGGTGCACCAGCGGAGCGAAGTCCGGTGGCAGGCTTTGGACGTGAGTTGAAACGGCATCCAGGTTGTCAGTGCCGCCAACGCGGATCGCGAGGTAGTCATCGCAGCCGGTCAGCGTCCAGTTGTGAACGCCGGGAAGCGAAAACGCATATTGCACTCCGCCCCATGCTGCGATGTCGGCGGCGATCTGTTCTGCCAGGTCTTCGAATGCTGCCAGGGAAGGGGCGTCGGCCACGATGTCAACCGCTGAACTTACCCGCTGTCGAAAGTGTTCGATCCAGAACGGCGAGTGCACGACGGCTTCGGCAGGATTGTTCGATCCACTAGCAATGTCTCGATCGACCTGGACCGATTCACCGCAGTGCCCGAAATGGTCGACGGCCTTCCGTCCGATCAGCGAGACGTTGTTCGGCAGCGCTCTCCGTGGAGTCTTGCCGCCCATCCAGGGTTTGATCGCTGCCAGGTTCGCGGCCAACGCTGTCGCGGCTGCGGTCGCTGTCGAGAACGACGGTTGACCGGTGGAACTGAGGACGATTCGCGAGCCGATCGACAACGCGGAGGCGTCGAGTACTGCGCCGGGGGTAACGCCAGGATCGGAAAAAGATTCGCGGTCCGGCTCGCCATGCACAGCGGCGATCGTCGGTGGCGTGATTGTTGCACCGGTCGCGGTGGCCAACGCTGCGAACAGATCGCCCCAATCCGCAGCCTGATCGATTTCCGTCTCCCCGGGCCTTTGCCCCCACTGGTAGCGAGCGTCAACCAATGGCAACAGCCACAGATCATTCCCGCCGCTGGCATCGATCCGAACCGGCGGCAGAGCCCGCATCGTTCGCTCGACTGTTTGCTCGTATTCGATCCGCAATATCGCCGCGGACTCTGACGTGCCCCATGCTTCTGGTAGTGAACTCAGATCGCCGCCGTAGCCCCACAATGCCGCTGCGATCGCTGTCATCTCGACACGACCGAACAGAAACAGCCCGCGTCCGTAGCGTGACGCGCCGGTGGGAATCACTACTTCATTGATTCGCGGAGCCGGGGCCGGTGGATATGGCAGACGGAACCGGCCGGCGACTTCGTTTTGTCCGAACGGGTTGGCTGCCAGGGGAATGTCGTTCCGGCCCTGCGAGAACGGCCATCGCGACGCCGGCCACCGCTGGGCCACGAAGTCGGCGATTCGGTCGCTGTAATCAAGCACCGCCGGATACCCGGCGAACGTCACTCCGTTGGCCATTAGGACAGGTTCCAGTCAAAGACGGTGCTGATATTGATCTTCATCGCCAGCCCTTGAGCCTCGCCCACCACGACGTCGGTCGGAGCGTCGCAGCGGATCGGCGAAAGCATGTCGCGGAGCAGCGGTTGCCGGCCCTCGTGCGGTTCCCAGTCGCTATGGGCGAACAGGGCGGCCAGGATCGCCTTCTTGTAGAAGATCAGACCTTTGGTTTGATCTTCATGCTCGATCAGCCGGCGACGGGCCCGGCGAGGACGGTCGAGATTGATCATTAGGATCGGCGTGATCACGACTGATCCATCCTCCACCAGCGTTTCGTGTCCGGCACCAGCGAAGAACTCGCTCGGGAATCGTCCGGGGCCCGGGGAGACAGTGCAGGCGATGCGGCCGCCGGGCATCGTGAGCGGGATAGCCTGGTCGGACAGCCAGCAGTTCTGATCGTTGAACTCGGGGATGCGGTCGATCAGGCGGGCGACGATCGAATCAAGGATCGGTTCCTGATCGGCTTGCCCGCGGAGAGTAGGATCGATTGACATAGGGCGGATTCGTTGCGATGGAGCGTTGAATCTGCCCGGGTCTCGGTGCAGGCTGGCGGGGATAGTTTACTGCCAGGGGAAGGGATCGGCAACGAACTACTGCATCGTTCCGCCGTGGGCCGCGTGCGTGTTCAGGTCGATCAGGTGGTTCGCCGGCGATGATTTGTCCAGCGGAGTGCTGCCAGTGCGGAGCTTTTCGGTTGCCGTCGGTGCCCGTTCCATCAGGTAGACGTTTTGCACGCGGAGCGAATACCGCTGTCCCGATCCGTCCGCCATCACCTCGGGAGCCTTGGCGGTGACGATCGATTCTTCCAGCACTTCGCGGATCCCGTTCGGGTCGGTCAGTTCTTCGGCGAACGACGGCAAGATCGGCGGTTGCCCGTCGCGGGTCGCGGTCAGCGTCAAGATTCGCTTCGCGATCCGGCCGTGCAGGCGGACCAGCAGCGCGGACTTCGCTGCGGCCGGGTTCGTGTCAGCATATGGCAACTGAGCCCATCCGGTGACCCACCGATATTCGTTCTCCAGGTCGATGAAGAAATACGGAAAGTTGTAGATGTCGAGCGGGCGGTCGCTCGGGCTGCTCGTGTGCGATCGCAGATATGTTTCATCATCCGGCAGGTCGTGCGAACTGGTGTACTGGTAAGCGTCCGGGTAGCCAGACTCTTCCACCTCGGGCCGGCTGGGTGTTGTCACGATTTCCAGCGGGATGCTGCCAGGGACGGAGTGCCAGACTGAACACGGATGCTGCAGGTAGCACGCGAACAGGCCGGCAGGTTCTTCGCTGTCGTAGGCCAGCGGGACCGGCCACACGCGAGGATCGTAACCTTCGACCTCGTATGGATCGGTCCCGGTCAGCGTCGTCAGCGGCTTGCCCATCTCCTGGATGCGGATCGCCAACGCTCGCCGGGTCATCTGCTCTTGTGTGTACTGGGCCGACACTCGAAGCTCGATCACCGGCTCGTTGAGGATGTTCACAACGGCCGCTGATTTGATGATCGTGTTATAGGCGGTTCGCTCGCCACCTTCGAACACCGGAACCAGCCCTTTGATTCGATCGACTGCGATCTTGCCGGCCGCACCGATCAACTGCACCTTGTCGCAGCCGGGCGGTCCGGTAAGCCGAATCGAGATTTCGCCCGTGAGGATCGAGCCGTTCGGTCCGCTGGCAGCTTCGGCATGATGTCCCTGCCACGCGATCGCCGGCCACGGTGGCGCTGCGTGAGCCTGTCGATCTTCGATCCGGTATTTCAGGACCAGCCCGGTCGGATCGTCAACAAACGATTGATGCGTTCGTTTGTAACCCTTGAGCAGCGGCGGAACGCAAGCCGCTCGCAATAGGTGCGGCCAGAATGCTTTTTGCGTCACCCGCAACGTGCCCTGCAGAACGCGGGTTGTGATCCAGTTCTCGTCTTTCGATTCGTCGAGGTGCCAGCGGTTCGACATAACCTGTCCGTCGGTCGATGGCACGGTTCCGAACAGAGCAACGCTGGGCGGACTGTCAGCATCGCCGAGACAGAGCTTGCGGCAGACTTCGATCTCAAACTCTACACGAAGACTGCGGCCGCCGATGATCTCGGTGACGTTCACCCGTTGCGGTTTCGGTCCGTTGTTCACGTCAACCACGTCAACCCGTGCGATCGTATCCTCTGAACCGTACTGCGTGCTCAGCGGGTGCAGTTCCATCAGCCCCTCAGGAACACCGGCGGCGATCAACAGGTAGTCGTCGATGCCGCTCTTGAACGGCTCATCCAGTGCGGCGATCTCGCTGGCCAACAGGCGTTCGTTGTGAACGCCATGATCAATCAGCATCCAGAAGTCTCGCCGCGGCTCGGCCAGTCGCTTCTGCACTTCGCGGGCTCGCTGGGTCGCGTTCGCTCCAGTCGGCGTTTCGATGCCGAATTGCCGCTCCGGGTACTGAGTTGCTACCAGGGTGGAAGCGACGCGGATTTTGAACCGCGACAGCAGGTAGTCGGTTCCGCTTTCGTCGTATTCGACCGTCTGGTCGAACATCTTCGTTTCGCAGTCGCGGAGGATCACTCCGTTGTAAATAACGGTTGTCATGCTCCGAAGATTTCCTTTCGTTCCTTCTCTGGGAACTGGCCGACCTTGCCGTTGAACACAGGGCGAAATCCGTCGTGTTTGCCGTCCACGACGTCGGCGAAGAAGTTCTGCATCGGACCGAGTTTGTCGTCAGCGTTCTCTTCTTCGATCCGTAGGATTTCCCTCACCCACTCGGCCATTTTGCTGACAGCGAACGACGTCAGATTGAACATCGGATCCCATTTGAGAGCGAAGTTTGTAATCTTCGTCATCCCGGTCAGGACACCTGCTCCAATCGTCGCCAGGTCGTTCATTGGTGGCCCGAGCGTGTCGCGCAATTCGCTGTTGGCCTGAGCAAGCCCAGACAGCGGGGTTTCCATCGCATCGCCTCGCTGGACATCGCGACGCATCTGATCGACGTCCGCCTTCGCGTAGGCTTGGGCCAGGTTGCCGTTGTACTGGGCCAGGTCGCGATTCAGAGCGAGCACGCCCGTATTGAGTAGTTCCAGTCCTTTGACGAACCCGGCCGCAGCGACGTATGCCTTCGCGATCGGACCGACGAAGTTGCCGATAGCCGTCGCACTTTCCTTGAGCCGGTCGGTGAACGTCTTGGCCGCTTTTTCTTTCTCGTCATCGTCGCCGGATGAACCGGGCGGATTGCTTCCAGGGGGAAGGTTTCCAGGGCCGTTCCCGCCGGCTCCACCACTGGCAGCGCCATCACCACCGCGGCCACCGATGCCGCCGTTGGCAGGCTCCGGCTGCGATCGCTTTTTCTCGGTCTGAGCGAAAACGAGGTCGGATAGCTTTTGCTTGATCGATCGATCTTTGGACTGCTCTTCGTTGGCGATCGGCGGAGCACCGGCTCGCTTTTCCGCACCGCCCGGGTCCGGCATGTCGGTCGGGTTCAGGAATTTCGGCATCGATTCCCAACCGCGCGGTGCTCGCGACTGCTGCGGAACCTGCACGGGAATCTGCGGGCCGGGCGAGCTCGCTTTCTCGCTGGCGACGTTCTCCCGGTTCCTTTCCTCCTGGATCTTCTTTGCCATCGGCCGGAGCGGACTGGGCAGCAGATGGATCGGTGCCGTAGCCAGTTCGTCAGTGGTGAACTCAAACCGGTCGAACTTCTCCTGGAACGCCTTCCGCATCTGCTCGTCTTTGGCGTCATCATCTGCGAGCCCGCTGCCACCTTCCCCCTGGGAGCCACTGCGACCGGATCGCCACTTCCGGACTGCCGATGCACCTTGCATGATCGTCGGCAACGCATCAGCAACGCCGCTGGCGATCGCTCCCCAGTTCACTTTGCCGGCGGCGGTCGCGGCCCCTCGCTGAGCCCCTTTCTTGGCAGCCTGAGAACCAGCGGCCCGGATAACTGCGGCGATGATTGCGGGGTTCATGCGTCACCTCGGAACTGAGCAGCGGCAGCGCGGCTCGTTTGGTACAGATCGAACGCCGCAGACGCTTCGTCCCGCGATTCGCAGATCGCGTTGAACCAGCCGGCGTTTAATTCGCCGAAAGCGGAGACGACACCGGTTCGGCAGATGTTGGCTTGCCGGATGGACTGGCGTTCTCGGTTGAGCCAGAGCCCGACGTATCGCTCGTAATCGGTTCGCTCAAGGATTGCGACGCAGACGCCGTAGAGACCGGCTTGATCACTCGCGGCTCGATGTTTTTTTTTAGCGCAAACAGGTAGGCGTCGAACGCGAACATCAGTTCGATCAGTTCGGCCACGGTCATGCCTGAGCGGCCATCGGCTGCCAGGGGAGTGACACCGAACACGTCGCACGCCGCACGGGCAACAATCTGCTGAGCCGTCGAATCGCCATCCGCCGCTTCGCCGAGATGCCGCGGCAAGAACTCGCTGTGTTCGTGCAACGCGATTGCCACCGCGATCGGATCGGCAGAGCGAACCTTGCGGCCATCGTTGAAGTGAAAGATTTGCCGCCGGCGGTTCCATGCCCACTGGCGGATCATGCGGAAGATCATGCGTTCTGGGTCTCAGTGCGTTGGTTAAACTTCGGGGACGGTGTGGGCGCCGTTGGTCCAGCCGGGGACGTTGGTTGAATCGCGGTTCCAGATCGTGCCGACGTTCGCGCCTTCGGTGCCTTCCATCGGGTGGCCTTCCGGCATCCGGAACGCTTCGAAACTGAACGACAGGAGCGAGAACTTTGTCCCTTGGCCGCAGTTGACGGGCGACGAAACGCAGCAGCAGGGGAAGTTGTAGAAGAACGCATCCTTGCCTTCGCCCTGCAGGTCTGCACCGATGATGTTTGATCGGCTCGGAGCGATCACGACGCGGAACGAACGATCGCGGAGGATCAACGCTCCGATCTCGCTGTCGAGCACTTTGCCGTCGGTCGCCATGACGTTGTGGGCGAGGATGCGGCGGTACGCTTCGGGTGACCACTTCGAAAGACTGAGTTGCCCGCGGACGCTGGCGCCCAAGAACTGACGCTCGATCGGTCGCCCCTGCGGCCCACCGTTGGCATCGCCGAGAACGTCATGAAAAACGTTCTCGAACTCGAGCCGAGTGTCGTCGAGTTGTTCGCCGATCTTCAGCAGCGTTGCGTAGGCGTCGGACGGAAAGCCGATGTAAATATCCGACTTGCCCGCGACTTGAATGTAAGAGATGGTCATCGGTTACTCGTTATTGGCCGCGGGGCAATCGGCTGGCCGGGAGCGGGAAGTATCGTCCCATCCGCTCGGCAAGCCCGTTTCGGTTGATCAGTTGGATCGCTGACGGTCCGGTCAGTTCGACCACGCCAGCATCGATGTGCTCGGCCAAGCCAAACACGTTTTCACCACGCCGAAGCGACTTGATTGCCGCGCGGGCGTCTGCGGTCAGATCGTCAATGAACTCTCGCCTCGCCGCTTCCGGTCGGCGGCGGTACAGGGCGGCCATCGCCAGCCCGCAAACGATCGACTTCAGATGGTTCGCCCCATTCCCTGGCAGCGATTGCAATTGCTCGATCGTGTAGCGGCCGCCGGCCATCAGTGCGACTTCGACTTCGCCGCTGGCATCCGCAAGAGCCGTCGTCACCTTTTCGCTGGTAGCCACGAGGTCGCGATCGAGTGTTTCTCGATCGTCGGTTGCCAGGTCGCCGATGAGATCGACGTCGTATCTGGCAATCAGGTCGGCCCCGGTGGCATAGCTCATGGTTTCAACGGCCCTGCGGCTTCCAGTGGAATGGCTTAGGCCAAGATCGATTCGAACTTGAACCCGGACACGCTCGCGGTCACGACGGGCACGGTGTCATCGACGACGTGACCGGTGACGCGGCGGTTGATCTCGTCCTGGAACTCTTCGACCGCCATTTCTTCATAGGCGAAGAGGCTGATCGTCGAGAAGTTCGGTCCGTCGCCGCCGGGGGCGACAAGGCTGCCAGGGCGAGCGAGCAGGTACGCGACGCCGTTGCCCATCACGAAGCTGCGGGCTGCGGTCGCGGCACCGCGGCGGCTGGTGACCTTGACCGAGTTTTCGACCACCACCGGGAAGCCGTAGATCGAATCGGGCAATCCCCACTGCGACCACTTGCCGCTGCCGCCCTTCACCTGGGAGTAAGCCTCGGGGCTGCCCTTGATGTGATCAACGATCTCTTGGCACTCGCTGATCCGGTGAGCTGCGGTCGGGTTCAGGACCAGCTTCAGGTCTTTCTTCTGAACCACGGCCAGCGAACTCATCATGATCTGCTCGGCGGCGTAGTTGAGCGATCGCTTGATGTCCTGCCGCGCGGTCGTCGAAACGTCCCACGTGCCAGCGTTGCCGGTGATCGAACTGACGGCGATCCGGTGGCCGGTTTCCCAACTGCTGGAGGCTGCCAGGACGGAGTGAACGCGGACGGTTCGTCCGGTCATTGCCTGTTGGGCCTTGATCGCCTGGTGGCTCTTGGCGATGTCCCACGTCGCTTGGTTGTTGGCCTTGTAGCCCAACTTGTAACCGAAGTTGAACCGCGCGGTCCGGTAGTCCAAGAAGTTGAACAGTTCCGTTCCGTCGTTGTTCTGCGGACGGTCGGCGCCGTCGGGCCAAACGAACTCGCTCAGGTCGGCATCGAGGATCCGACCGGCTTCTTCGGTCGTGATCCGCAGATAGCGGCCCTGATCCTGCTCGACCGGCTTGATCGAGATGTACTGATTGAGCGGAAAATCATCGACGTTGCGGCTGAACCCGACTACCAGATTGCCGGTAGCCTGATGGTTCGGAATGTAGGTGTTTGACCCACCGGGAAGAACAGGCGTACCAGCCATGTGAGACTCCAGAGTGCTCGGGTGTGAGCTGGCTCCGGGTCTCGGTTACCTGCTGTTGTGAAACGAAAAAAACGAATCGCGGACGGTTCGGGGACGGGTTACGCTGGGATGCGGCCGGTGGTCACGGTGCACTTGCAGCGTTCGCCAGCGACAGCGCCAGCGCGGGCAATCGCCGAATAGACGTTGCCAGCGACGGCCGGGACTGCGGCGCCGTTGGCGTCAGGCTTGAGCTTCTGGCCGGCCGTGATCGTGTCGCCGGCGATGACTTCACAGGTCCACGTTTCGGTGTAGACCTGGCAGGATTCGCCCGTCAGTGCGGCCATCGGCGTGACGCCGGTGACCGGGGCTTCGCGGGTGCCTTCGTGGCTGACCCCGACCGCTTCGTCGCCCGCTCCGCAAATCACGATGCCGTGATCGCCAGATTGCTTGACGAAGACGCTGGGCGGAACGCTGCCCTTGGCGATGAAACTGGGCGATTGTGCCGGCATGGCGTGTTACCTCAGAAAGTTTTGTTGCGGGTGTGACGAACGGTTGCGGACTGCGGCGAACGGCTTAGCCGAGCTGAGCTTTTGCCTTTTCCCGGGCCTGCTCGTAGGTGAGCTTTTCGCCGGCGGCTTGGGCGCTGGTGAACACTTCGACGGCCATCTTGCTCAGGTCCGCTTCGTACTTTTCCGATTCGACCGAGCGGTCCTGGAATCGGTCCGGCATCACGCCACCGGGAACCATCGGAGTGATAGCCGGAACGCGAGCGGCGTAGGATTCGACCATTTCGATGTGCCGATCAAACTCGGCGTCATCCATCGTGCTACCAGCGGAATAGAGACAGCGGGCCGCCTCGTCTTGCGGGTTCACGAACGACGGGAACTTGCCGTGCAGTTCGCTGATCCGCTGCCGTCGCTGGGCGTCGGCCGCGGTCATCTTCAATTCGGCATAACCGGCCTTGAGCGCGGCGTTCTCTTGTGCCAGGGAAGTGATGTTGTCGCTCAGAGCAGCGTACTGCTCGGTCAGGGCGGCATACTGTTCGTTCAGCGTGGCGTTAGCGCGGTCCATTTCGACCTCGGTCTCGTGTTCGGGTTCATTGGCGGAAAAACGATTCGCCGTCGCCAAGCCTGCACTTCCCGCTGCCATCATCCCGGCGGCTGCCAGGGGAGCGATGTACGGTTCTTTCGCGGGCGGGGCGGCGGGCGGGGCGGCCGGGGCTGCGGGAGCGCCGGGCTGCGCGGGTGGGGCGGACGGCGGCGCGGGCGCCGCAGGATCGGCCGGAGCACCTTGACCCATGCCAGACGGATCCGCGCCGCCGTCTCCGCCTTGGCCCTGCATCAGCGTGTTGAGGAACTGAAACTGCGGGGTCGACTGGATCGCTTGGACGATCTGCTGCAGGTCTTCGGGGCCGAGTGGCATAACGTCGCTCTCCGTCTGTTGAACTGGGGTTTCGCCCGGCACGGCGCCGAACTTGTCAGTGTTTTTGTTCGGACCGAACCCGCCCCCTGGAAGAAACGTATTCGATCCGCCGGCGTAGGCTCCCTCACCCTCGTACCGCTCAGCGTCGGCGAAAACCGCTTCCGCCTGGTAGCGTTCGGTAACGTGGCTGCCAGGGGAGTATTGAACGGGGAGCGGTAGTCTCGGGGCTTCGCTCAGCGCGGCAGTGGCGTCGATGTACGATCGCCCGTTGGCTCGCAGCGTGAGCACTTCGACCGAACGACGGGGACGATCTTTGAACACTTGCAAAGCGTCGCGACTGCGGTATTCATCGGCGAACAACGCAAACTTCGGATGAATGCGGCCAATCATTCCGATGCGGTATGAACCGGAAAATCCGATCGTCTTGGGCGGCGGCGGAGCTTCGTGGCCTTCTGGCACAGGCTGATTTGGAGGTGCAGTGTGCTTGTCGATGATCGCGGCGTAAGCGTCGGTGTCAGCGATCCGCAGGTTGTTTTCCTGGACGATCGCCTTGATCCGGTTGACATCGTTTTTACGGACGGTTGGTTGCCCGTTGGGACCGATCGCGTCGACCTCGTGCTCGAACCAGTGGCACATATCTCGACGATGTTCGAACTGCTCAGCCGGGAACCACGACTCGGCCCGCTGTCGTCCCAGGTCGCCGAAAAACTTATCGCTCGCCTGCCAGACTACCTGATTGCGTTGATACGGATCGGGAACCTCGCCCATCAGTAATTGATGAGCGCGGATCGTGTAATCCTCGCGGCTTTCGTTCGGTAGTGGATGTGGGCAGGGCATAAACGAAAAAAGCCCAGGTCGATTTCTCGAACTGGGCTCCGGGTCTCGGTGGCCGATAGTGTTAGGTTATGGACCGTATGGCGTTTTCAGCGAGCGGCTGCCGCGTGAAAGTTGATGCACTCTTCCGAGCTTACTTTGGCCGTGCGGACAACTCCGCCTTGGGCAGTGATCGTCAACGTCGACGTGAAAAAGTCGCAGGTCTTGAGCATCTCCATGACCTCATCGGCAATCCTTTGAGCGGCAACTTTCACGTTTTGAGCGTTCGACTGCTTCTGTTCTGTTTGTGGCATTACTTGCCGTGCTCCTTAGGCTGTTCTTCAACCCATACGATCAGTTGGGATGGTGAGCGATTTTTCGGCAAAAGTCAACTAGGGATACCGCAGATCGCCCCGTAATTTGCCGCAAAAACTGCTGCAAAACTGCCTTCGTAACGCTCCGTGACGGCATTTGAACCCGCCGAAAACGGAGCTTCTTCAAGTTCTTCTGCATCTTCCGGTTCCGGGTCGGCCCAGGTGGATGGCAAACCTGACCGTTCGATGCCGCTCATCTCATAGGCCATGTCGATCACTTCGGGGTCGGATTTCGACGGCGGCTTGGGGAATCCGGCTTTCAATCGGTCGAACAACATCGCCTCATCATCGCTGGCAGCCGTCGATTCGCCGGGCCTCGCGGTGAGTAGTTGCGGGTAATGTTTCTTCGCGTAATCAACCATTAGGTCGAACTGGGGAATCACAGCGGCGTCGCGGCGACGGTGCAAGCTGGAAATGAACCCGGACGCCTTATTGCCGGTGTAGCCGAACTGGGCCAGCGTCTCTTGCATCGCGTTTGTGTCCGACTTCAGGCGCTCGCTGATCATCGCGTGTGCCTCATCGACGAACGGCGTGAAGTATTTCACGTCTTCCTTGTGATCGCCGATCTGATGCACGATCGCTTTCTCTGTGTCGGTGACCGGCACGAACTTATGAGGATTTCGCTCGGCTTCGCGTTTGCGTTTTTTGTTGTCGCGGGTCCGCTCGGTTTCCAGGAAGAAAACGTTGCCGTCGTCGTTAGTGACGAACCGGCCGCGGTCGCCCTGGTTGCCGGTGATGATCTTCGGCTTGTCGGACTTGGGCTTCGCTTTGGGTTTGCTGCCAGGGGAAGGGTGTGCGGCGGTGCGGTACTGCTCGATCGTCGCCTCGGTCGCGGCGAAGTGCCGTTCGATAAACGCTGCGATCGCCGCAGCGGAATAGCGGGAGCGATCAGTCGGCTTGAACACCATATCATCCGGTGCCCCGGCTTCGTCGATCAGGCTCATCTGTCCCGGCTTGGCGTTCAACCCGTCGATCAGATTGATCTGCTTGCCCTTCGTACCGATGAACTCCGCCTGCTTCTTGGGTGCCCGCGTCGCCTCGCCGAACATGCCGAGCTGATCGCCTGCCTTCGCGTCTTCGTTCTTCAGCGCTGGCGTGTGGATGCCCTTGCCCTTGTCGTCTCGGCCCATCGCATTTTGCATCGCTGCGGCCCTGCCCGGCGACGGTTTCGATCGTTCCGTGTCCTTGGCTTTTTGCTTAGCTTCTCGATGCTCAGCGATGGCCTTGATGATTGGCATTCGCTTGGTGATCGGGATTTCTCCGAAGTGTTTGCTGATAACCTGCGAAACGTTATTGCCGTCCGAAACTTCATCGGCAATCGATGCAAGCATGTTGCGGACGTGTGGATCGTTCAGGTAGTCGGAGGTCACCCGCCCGCGATTCGCGTCGTGCCCGATCTTCGCTCGGAGGTCGTCAACAAACGACGGATCGGCGGTGTGCTTATTTCCTTCGTGGTCGGTTACTTCCAGTGCGATCCTGCCGCCCTGGACTTTCATGCCGGTCACCTTGCCGACGATGACGCCCTTTTTAGCCGGTGCACTTGCGAAAACATCCTTGCCAGACATCTTCGATGCGTCTGCCCAGTCGTTGATTTTCGGCATCTGATCGTGCAGGTCGTTCCATTCCTTTTCCGTGATCTTGTCGCTGTACCACTGATCCTTGATGTGGTTGACGAAATCTGCATGGCTTTTGCCTTGGTTCAGAAACTTCGCCATAGTTTCGACGGTCGGCTTGCTGTCCCCCAGCGGCTTGGTCCAGGTCTTCGTCGCCTTGCCGCCGGCGTGCGAAAATCCGAGCGGCTTCCAAACCTTATCGCCGACCGCATCCTCAGTCGTGTTCAGCTGGATCTCGGTCGCCCCCTGATCCTTGAGAATCTTTTCGACCTGCGGGTAGATCGTCGACATCATCCGGTTCCCGCGCGCCGGGTTGTCGATCGCCACGTCGTCGATGCGTCCGATCTTCTTGCCGCCGTGATCGACGATACCGAAGTTGATCCGGCCAACGTCTTTACCGTCGAGCAGCAGGCGGCCATGCTGAAACTCGCCTTTGCCGATAACCTTGCCGAGTGCGGGGCCGGTGGAGGTGCTTCCAGGGGAAGGGGATTCGGGTGTCGGCTTGGATTTCAGTTTCGCAGCGACCTTTTTAGGTTTCGCATCGACTGGATTCTCGTCGGCCTTGCCCTCTCCCCTGGCAGTCTTCCCGTCGCCCTTCCCGACATCGTCGATCTTCTGCCCGTCGAACTTCCCGCCCATCCCGCCGTGGATCGTGCCATCCTTCTTGTCGATCAGCACCGCCTGGCCCTTGCCGCCGTTCGGGTGCACCGTGATCCAATCGAGTTTCTGCTGTCGCGCGGCTGTCCTCAGCGGCTTATCGCCGCCCATGCCGTCACCGAACAACCCCATCTGCCCCGGAGAGTTCTTCGCCTTCCTGGCAGCGAACTGCTCGACCTCCGATTCTGCCCATGCCGCGGCGAACCGTTCAGCGAACGTCGGCGCCGGCCGTTGGGGTTGCGGCGCGACGGCTGCGAACTGCTCGATCAGCAATGCCATCGCATCGGCGGAAAACCGACTGACCTGCTTCGCGACCGCCTTCTCCTGGCTGCCATCCTTGAGCCAATTCTTAAACTGCCCGATCGTCATCGTTGTCACTGGCCCGACCTTCCATCCTGGCGAATAGCATTTCTTATAGGTGTCGATCGCGTCTTGCGTGCGGTCGAATCCGATCAGCACTTTGTGTTCGTCAAACTTGCCGAACTGATTGACCTGATCGACGATCACAACCAGCTCGCTGTCGGTGTTCGGACCGATGAACACGTCGACGTGATCTCCGTCCCTGCCGAGCGTTCGCTTGATGTAGCCGTAATGAGCAGCAAGCGGCGGCCACGTTGGTTTGCGACGTGAACCCTTCGCGTTCTCGATCGCGATCTGCAATCCGTGAATCGCGACGTGAGCCATCCGGTAATTGCCGGATTCGGCTTGTGCCGGGGTCGGCTTTTCGATCTGGCGGATTGCTTCCAGGGGAATGGTCACGGCGTGTTAAACCTCGATGACTTGCGGCAGGGTTGCGGTCGGACTGTTGGGCGTGCGGATCCTGATCTTCGCCGGCGTGTGTCCCGGTCGTTGTACGCTCAGGTCGTAATCCTGATCCGGCAGCAGGGCGATCGCGACATTTCCGCTGGCGTCGGACGGTGCTGACTCGACGACGTTTAGATTCAGCGTGAGGTTTCTGGCGATCCAGCTTCGCGGTCCAGTCGGGCCGACTAGTTTTGCCGACGCGATGACACTCTCAAGGTTTGTGTCGCTCTGGCTCGCGACCCGGAACGACAGCGTGCACGTCCCCTCTGGGCCGATCGGCGTGCCGGCGAATGCGGTTAGCTCGATCTCGGTTTCATCCGGATCAGACGTACCGACCTCCACCTGGAAGTCGTCGACCGTCTCATAGCCCGATGGTGGCGAGACTCGCACCGTATAAGTCGCCGACGGATCGACCATCAGGAACGTCGTGCCATCGGTGCCGCTGTAGTTGATCGCTCCGGTGCCGGGGATCGACACCTTGACGTTGGCAATCGCCGTTGCGTCCGGCTTCACAAACTTGAACGGCACGCGGATCGTTCCAGTGCCGCCAGACCCACCTCCTCCACCACCGCCGCCCGCATTGGCCAACGCTTCCTCGGTGAACTGCGGCCCAACTTCGCCAGCCGGCGGCGTGATCATCGACACGAGGTAGCCGAACATTGCGAAGATCGGATTGGTGAATTTGGCAATGAACGCTTGCAGCGTGGCTTCTTTGGCGTAGTCCGTTGTCGGTACTAGCTCTGCGTCGTTGATCAGCTTGAGATTCGCGCGAATCGGGCTGATCACGGCAGCAGCAAGCACGGCAGCGGCAATGGTTTCTGTGGCTGGAGCATCGCCAATCTCGCCAATGGCTGTCACAATCGCCGTATCTGCCGCATCGTCCTCGGCTTTGGTCCGCAGCAACCCTGTGATTCGGTCCAGTAGTGTTTGCACCGATGCTTGAGTCGCCACCGCCGCAACGCGAATCGTGTGAATCTCGCCGTGGACCGTGCCGTCAGTGATCGCACCGCTGAAGCTAATTCTCGCTGTGCCGGTGTATAGCGAATCGGGAACCAGAACGTGATATTGCCCGTTTTTCTTTTCGACGAAGTTGCCACTGCTGGGTGTGATGGCAACTGGTGTGCCGCCTTCGGGAGTTGCCCACAGCTCCAACCCTGCGGCAGCGTGTGTCAGACTTGGCCAAGGCAGTGCCTCAGAATCCAAAATGGTGAACACGGCACGATTGCTAGTACTGCCCTGTAGTTTTTCCGTAGCCATTAGCTCAGTGCCCTCTGTGTTGCCATAATACGGCGGCGGATGGCTGCGGTGTCGATGTCAGTTAGGTAAGCTGCCCCTCGCCTACTCGCCAACTGGAGCCTCTCATCGCTCGTCAATTGACGGTTGTAGATTCTGATGTCATCCATCAAACCCGTGACGTATGAACCCCCGTTGCTCCATGCACCAATGCTGCCGATGTTGAAGCTCGTGTAAACGCTAACCGTATTGGTTGCCTGTCCATCAAGCACGCCATCGACATAGATAAAAGCATGCCCTGACGTGTTGAAAAACGCCTGCACGTTTCTCCAGCCGGTGCCGCCGACAACTGTTGAGCCCACCGCGTTGTTAGTGCCAGTGGCTCGATTAAACGCTCTGACGACGCCTGTAGGATTGAATGCAATGCCCTGCACCGGGGTAGTGCTAGACGACACTGACTGCGTAAAGAAGTACGCAGTTTGGCTAGCGGCATTGACCCACATGGACAGGTGAATGGGAGCAACATTGAAGGGGCTGATCGCGATACGGTCATCGACCCCGTCGAGACTGTACGCGAGCTTGCCACCACTAATTGATCTACCCATGCCGCCCAGCAGTGTTCCATCATTGCTGCCGCTTTGATCCTTTGCGGCTGCTCCAGTGTCTTTTGATGCGTAATAGCTTGCAATGTCGCCATCCGACAGCGTTGGGTACAGCAATGCCATTAGCTACCGGCCCAAGCCGCCTCCGCTGCTGCTGTGATTTCCGCAGCACTCAATCCCGCATCAAACGCCACCGCAGCCGCAGCGTTGGCTTCATTGGTCCGCTGCGTGATTGCATCGACTGCGGATTGACGCTCCTGCAGAAGCAGCCCGGCAGCCCGCGAATCAGCAACGTCCTGAGGCGTTACCACGCCATGTTTGAGCCCGCCGCCCAAAGCATAGAATGCTTCTCGGTGCTGCTCAGTGATCACACCTATCTGCACCAACCCAGCAAGCAACTGAGCTGCCATGAGACACCAAGGCTGCTGCGTTGTGTCGATATGGATCGACTGCGGCTTGTTCAGGTGCGAGAACAGTTTGGCAATCCCGGCTTGCAACGGATGCCCATCAGTGACGGCAATCGTCGGCAACACGCCTTCCCACTGAAGCGAGATAGGATGCCGGTTCGCCAGTCCTTCATCGTCGAGGAAATTGACGAGCTCGCCAAATGGCACTGGTCGCACCGTCAGCGTGCTGAGCACGTCGGCGATCTGCGAATCGGTTAGCCCTGCGGTTTCTAGCGGGGCGATGTCGGTCTGGTAGTTCATGGGTTAGGCGGCTTTCTGTACAAAGTGGAATCCACCCGATGGGCTATTGATCTTCACGTCGTTGCCGTCTGTGGTGAACGACACCGTGCCTAAGCAGATTGGGATTGAATCGCTATCGTCAGTGACTTCCACATAGATCACAGCGGCAACGGCTGTATTGTTTGTCGCACCACCGGCAGCAGTAAACGTCACTTCGGCAAAGCTGAACTCGACCTTATGCCCCGTGTCATCAACCGTCTTTGACACCGCGAGCGTCTTGCGTGCATAGTTCGTGAAATCCGCCTCATCGGTTGATCCGTTGGACAAGATAGCGGCAACGGTATCCAGAGGCTTTAGCACTGACTCAGCCGCAACGGCTTTAAGAACCATCAGCTTAAAGGTTGCTCCGTCATCCACTAGTTGATGAAGGCGGGCCAGTCCGACGTTGAATGGATAACTCATGATTGCGTCTGAAAAAGATAGGTGCCGTTGATGGTTTGAAAAACGAACTGGTTGGTTGTCGTCACAGCGCCGCCGCTGGCAATCAAATCTGTGACGTGCTCAGTCGATACCGATTGCCCAATTACATAGGTTCGCGGGCTGCTGACAATCAGCGGCAACACTGCTTCGATTGACGACGACTGTCCAATAACAGCCGTTTGAACATCCGCCTGTGAGACTTCCAGCGGTGCGGATGACTCAACGCTTGATGACTGCCCAAAGGTATAGCTTCGGGGGTTCACAACAACTAGCGACTGGACTGACTCAGTGCTGCTTGACTGGCCAAAGCTAAACGATCCGGTTTGCGACACTGTAAGTGAGTGGACAGATTCGCTAGACGATGATTGTCCAATCTCATAGCTTCGCGGGTTGCTAACGATTAGCGGCTGTGACGCTTCGACTGACCCGCTTTGCCCCGCCGTGTATTCCCTGGGGTTGAGTGTTGCTAGGGGTTGCGTTGCTTCGGTGCTGGACGACTGGCCTAGTGTGTAGCTTCGCGGGTTGCTGGCGAGTAGTGCCTGTATGATTTCCGTCGATGCAGACTGACCTAAATCGATAACTACCGGCTCCGGCTCTTCTTCAACCGCGAACACCGCATCCCGGCGACTGGCTAAATACCCCCGCTCATCCGCCGTCGGGACGCGGTTGTAGAACACCATGCCGTCCAACAGTCCCGCTAGATGCAGGCTGTTCGGGGCTGCTGCGATATTGCGATTGCCCCAGCGGCAAGATGTCGGTCCCGTGACGGCGAAAGCCCCATCGTTGCTGCCCTGATAAGCAGCCAGGGTCTTTTCTGCTCCATCTAAATAGAGTCGCCAAATCGAACCATTGGTGGTGACCAAGATATGATGCCAGCCGCTGTTGATCAGCTCGCTTCGTGTTGGCGTCGTGTATGCAAGTCCTGTGCTGCCGACACCGTTGGCGTAAGCAAGCAGTATTAGCTCATTGGTCGCACTCGAAGTCCAGCCGTCGCCAATTCCAATTTGTAGAAATCGATTACTTACACTTGAGACGCTAAGACTGAATACGCACTGGGTGGCATCGCTGGCGCTGTTGATCCAAAAACTGATCGCAGCCGGGGCACCAATCATAAACGAGGCGGCGTGCGAATCAAACGAAATGCGATCATTGCTGCCATCCAGGCTGTAAGCCAGTTTGCCATCGCTGATGACACGGGTTGCTCCGTTGACCAGCGTGCCGTCCAGGTTGCCGAACTGATCCTCAGCATCCGCACCGGTATCCCTGGCAGCGTCATAAGCTGCAACGATGCCGTTTGATAATGTTGGGTAGAGCAGTGCCATTTAGCTAAGCGTCAATTCCCGTCTTGTACCAGACTTCATGCTTGCGGCCATCACGTCGATACCGCACAAATCCAATCTCTTTCGCGCCCATCCTGCCAGCTTCAGCAATCAGGGCGTCGAACACTTCTTGCGTCCACGGGATCGCGTCGGGATCATCGGGGTTTGCTGAGACGCCTTTGACTTCGATTCGTTCGGGTGTGACCCATTCGTAGGGCAGATTGCCATTGCGAAACGGACTCTTTTTCTCAAAGGTGTGATCTTCGTCCTGATAGACTCGGAATGCACCTCCAGGATTTATGAACGGTTCCGCGTGAGCGTGCATGAGACTCATGCTGTCGGTCTCCCGAAAAACTCATTCAAGTGATGCCGTAGCAACCAGCCCTCTCGGGTGTGCCACTTGCCGTCGCGATACACGCGAAACGTCGGCGATTTTCGCAGCCTCTCGTTGGTTCGTCGTTCCATCCGGTAGCCGAGTCCAGCGAACTCGCTCGAACGCATCGACCACCACAAACTTGATTCTTCGTCTACGTTGCTGCCGCTGAGCATCACGATCGTCGGACCATTGGCAATAACGCCGCTGATCGGATCAAAGTTGCCGCGAGTGGCTGGAACGGTTAGGAGTGCTGCCAGGAATAGGGCAATCACGTATCGACTCCCTGCTTGGCAAGTTGAACTGTCAGGTTGTGCAGTTCGTTGGTCTGCCGATTGATCGACCTGATCAACTGATTCGTGAGCCGATCGGTCTGATCCTGCCGCAGCTCGATCGTCCGCATCCGAACCTGCAACTGCACCCACGCACCGACACCGCCGATGAGTTGCAGTCCGCCAACGCTGATGATCGCGATCCAAATACCTTCGGTCATGCTGCCATCCCTCGGGCTGCCAGGTGCGAGTGGAACGCGGTATGAAAAGATTCAGGCGAGATGACGGCGCCGGAGCCTGGAACGCCTCCCCCTGGAAGCCCCGGCACCGGGATTCCGCTCGCTGGCATCCCCGGCATCTGAATCTTTGGATTGACCAGAATCTCGTCATCCTGATCAGGCTTAGCGATGCCGACGATCTGATAGAGTTCGTCGGCCTTGATCTTGAGCCCCATTTCCCACGACTGTCGCAGAGCGTTCAGTCGCTCAACAACGTTGTCGCTTTCGGTGTCGATGCGGAACTTGAGCTTCACGTGCCCGCTGTTGCGAAAGTTCCAGAGCTGCAGGACGCGAAGGAAATCTTTGGTGAGCGTTTCCTCAAGGTTTACCGCGTCGTAGGCCAGAATGTCGGCCAGCGTCGCCATGTGAGCGTCGGCCACGCTGGAGCCCATGCCGGTCGATTCGGCTTCGCTGCTGAGCGTCTGGCCGAGGATGTACCGCTTGATCTTGTGGCCGAAGTAGCTCTTGATGATGTCGATCGTTTGGGCGATGCCACCCAGTCCCGGTTCGATCAGCTTCGGCATATAGAGATCAGCGTCGACGTCGCCCGGCGGGATGGGGGCAAGGATGACAGTCCGGCCGCCGCCCATCGCACCAAACGCAGCTCGCTCGGTTTCGGCCTTCGCTTTTGGGTTGCCGGCTTGATACGGCCAGACTTCGATGCCGAACGCCGCGCGGTCAAGGTATTCCATGACACGCTGTAAGCACTCGGTCATTGCGTACCATGTCCAATAGATGCGGTCGCGAATCCCGATGCCGTGGATCCGGCCCATCATCCGCGGCTCTTCCCACGGCCCGTCTTCGACCATGTGCTTGTGGATGATCATCGTTTGCCGCTCGGCTCGATCGAGCCAATAGACCAGCCCCGTCTCGGTCGCTTGGACCTTCGACCGGCCGTCGCTGCCAGGGGAGCGGCCATGCGACCCGCGGAACGCCGCGCTAACGCGGATGCCGACCTGATCAGGATCGATGGTGTGGCTGCCGTCATCGAAGCGAAACACGAGCTTGTCGCCGTGCCGCGGTTCCCAGCGTTTGACAACGGTTCGCCACTGGTAACCGATCGGCTCGGCACCGAAAGAATTGGCGATCGCTGAGCGGCCGTACCAGGCGGCTTCCAGGAGTGAGCGTCGCAGCTCGGTGAACCGGGGCGTTTCTTCCAGGATCGCGGTCATCTTGGCCGCGAGGTCTTTCTGCTCTGGGCTCTTTTCGTCCGCTGGTGCGATGTGCCACGGCAGCAGTGCAACTGATCGCTGGCGGGATTCGACGCATTCCATGATGCCGCAGTCTTGCCGCATCCGCTGGGCGTTCTGCCGGCTGTCCCGCAACGCCTCGTCCATGTTGAGGTACGAGTGCGACGACACGCCAAACCGGCCGCTGGCGGTGTGGACGTGCGGAACGACGTCCATTCCGAAGTTCGGCGGGGCACCTGTCCCCTGTGCCGGGTCAAGGCTGGCAGCCTGAATGACCGACGCCGGCAGATTTTCCGAACCGAGCATAGAGCAACCTGTTAAGGGTCAGCTCTGGGTCTCAGTTGCTGGAATGGCGTGTTTTAGTCTGGCGATCCGCGATCGGGTGCATCACCTCGATCTGGCGTTCCGCGGTCCGGTTTTCCGCGATCCGGGCGGGCGAATAACCGCTCCGGTAGTGTAGACCGCCGATAGGCTCTTCGTCCAGCCTTTCCGACGTCTGCCACGTGTCGCGTGCGAAAACCTTTGGGTGTTGCCTTCCGTGGTATATAGTCTCCGTGGGATTGTATCAAACGATAGTTGTGCTGGTGGCCCGCAATCGTGCCTCTGATCCGCAAATAATCCCAAACAGCGCCGCCGGCGGACGAATCGCTCGCCTTGGCGAACTGGTGATACTTCCGGCCCGGCACGTCGTAGTAGGCATACGTCGTCCCAGCACCGCCACGCTTTCCCCCTGGAAGTTGAGCCAGGAACGTGACGTAGAGAATCCCCTGCGTTCTCGATTCGAACTCGAAGTAATAGCCGAAGACGTTGGACGATCCGGGCGTGAGCCGCATCCCGTCCATGACGGCCGCCCAGTCGCCTTTGTGATACGACGCGTCACGGCCTAGTAGCTCGATGTCATCTCCGTCGTCGCCGTCCGGGAATCCCAGCGGTGGTTTTCCAGGGGGCGGAGGCGGCGGCTGATCCGGCTCTTTCGGAGGCTTCGGTGGCGGGGGCGGTTGATCCGGCGGCGGATCGCTTTCGCCCCCTGGATCGCCGAGCGGCGGTTTTTCAGGCGGAGGGGGCGGTGGCGGCTGGTTCGGTGGCGACCGATCGTCTGGCGGCGGGTACGGCGGTGCAATTGGCGGAACGATCGGCGGTGAACCGGTTCGCTGATCGTGATCGTCGTAGCCGGGCGGCATGACCGGCGGAGCACCGGGGCGATGATCGTAGCCGGGACTGCCGGGCGGAACCTTGAACTTGCTTCTGCGGCCGAACACGAGCTTCGCGATTCGACGCTTAAGGTTCGTCTGTTCGCTTTCGCCGGTTACGCGTGCGGAAACCTCATCGGCTCGCTGGACGGACCGCGACATTCGCCGCCGAACGTATTCGCTGGCAGCGCGGGCGACGCCGAAGAGGTTTCCACGTGCCATCGGTTATTCCCTGCCCCAGACGGTCGCGCTTACTCGAACCGTCGTCTGCCGCATGTTCCCCATGACTTCACATACAAAGTGGTCCACCTGAGCCACTTTGTATTTTCGGGTTCCGCCTTTGCTCGCGGGCTGCAAAAGCGTGATGCACTCGCCAACTCGCGGGCAGGTTTTCGCTTCGTACTGAAGCACCTGAACCCCGTTGAACTCAACGTCGACGATTATCATGCCGACTGCTCGGTCACTTCGCCGTCGACCGCTTCGCTGGCAGCGGCAGTATCGGCTTCGGCCAACTTTGCCAACGCCTTCCGCTCGCGACTGACCTGGCTGGCAGAAACGCTGATGCCGACCGCGTGCAGGCGATCGATCACCTGGCGATTCGTCGCTTCGGGATCGACCTGCAAAGCGATGCGGATGTTCGCCGCTTCGGTTGCGGTCGCGTCGAAGGGTGCGATGCTGGCCGGTTCGCCGGGCTCGGGGATCGGGGCGATGCCGCCAGGGGAAGAGGCTTCGGCAGGCGGCTGATCAGCCAATGTCGTGACCTGCTCAACCTGCACGCCAGGAATTATCTTTGACAAATCATCCATCGCATCAAACACAACGCTGTGGACGTTCTGGAATGTGATCTGCCGATCTTCCAGATCTTCGTCGCGATATCGCTGTGCAGGGCCATCTGGCCATGAAACAGAGTGTTGTTGCAAGCCGCCCCATTCAATTACGTGGCCGCATCCTTCAACACCATCAGGCCTGAAATAAACGTTCATATGTGGTTTTGTCATCGATTCGCTCGCCTTGCTCTCGCTTTTTGAAGGGCCAGCCCTGCACCGAACCGCTCGGTGCTCGCTTCAACCCGTGCCCGTGTCGCCGTCTCTGACGTCTGAAAGTTGCCTTTGCTCAGGTTGTTGAACGCTCCGCTGGCGCCGTCGACCTGATCGTCGTTCTTCATCTCCGGGAAACCGACGATCTCATCCAGGAAATCCTGGTTCCACGCTCCGCGGACGATCCGCACGTTGCCGGCTTCGGCTTGTGCGGCCAGCGGCATAGCCCGAATGACCTTCGCTTCCCCTGGCAGCTTCTGCCCGTCGATCTTGCGGCTTTTCTGTCCACCCACGTTGTCGATGAACACCGGATGGCCCATCAGCATCGTTACGACCTGCTGTGAGACTTCCGCCCCGCTGGAGCCGCCTTCCTGCTCGGTGAAGATCACGACTTCGCCGCGATACTTCCGCGCGTCGCGTTCGGCTGTCTGCTTGATGACGGCATTTCGATCGTGGTAGCTCCACTGGCCTCGCACCACGTCTTCGATGTAGATCAGCCCGCGGTCATCGATCGCGACCAGCACGCCGGCTGAGTAGTCGCCGTCGCCAGGCGTTGCGGCTCGGTCCCAGTAGCGGATCCGCCGAGCGTCGCGCGGTGCCTCATTGACGTAGAGGAACCACTCGCGGCGGAACATAATCCCGGCGATGTCGACGAAACTGCCGGCCAGTTCTTGCTCCGCCAGGGCGGAAGAATATTGATCGCTGAGGAAGTCGAAGAAGTCTGGCGGCAGGAACGGATTGTCTTTGGTGTGGGCGTGAATCAGCCGTGAGTTTTTCTTCGCCCGGTACGGCTTGCCCTGAATCCACTCGATCCCATCGGCGGAGCAGCCGTCCGTGCCGATCATCGCCTCGTCGACTTCGCCGAAGAGCTTGTTGAACGTCCAGTGTGCTCTTCCCTTGGGAGTCAACGTCAGCAGGCAGGGCCCCATCTTGCCCTTGTGCCGCAACGTAGCGATCGCGACGTTGTAAACCTCTTCGACTGTGACGCTCGCCTCGTCGATCCAGATGCCGGCCTTCGACGGCCCGCGGAGCTTCTTCGGCACTTCGCCAGAACGGAACACGATGTCGGCCACTCCGCCGTCGTGCGTTCTCCACCAAACTCGCGGATATGGCGATCCGACGTGCCGGATGTAGCAACCGGTTTCCTTCGCGACTTCGACGAACGTCGGGAATGTCGTCTCGTAGACAACGCCGGCATCGGGACTGATCCCCATCCACGGATCGCCTTTGACCGCACGTCGCTGGACCGCGTAGGCTCCGATCCACGTCTTGCCGCATCCCCGGCCGCCGACGAACGCAACGAGTTTTTCAGCCGCGGTCAGGAAGTCCGACTGCTTCTGGTAAATCGGTACCGGTCGAATCGCAAGAGCAACCATCAGGACGTCGCCCCCGTCGATTCTGCGAGCTTCGCCTGGTACTGGCTGACCGTGAGCGTTCGTAGCGTATCGGCTTCTTCGCGACTGCCGACGACGATCGACACAACCGATGCGTTTTCGGTGTCCACGCTCTCATTGCGAGCGTCTTGATCTAGTAATCCGAGCAGCTTGCAGCGTAGAGCAGCTAATTTTGTGATTTCAGCAATGAATGCTGGTTGTCCAGATTGTCCACGACGGGTGATGACCGTTTTGACGGCAGGCTCGCCTTCGGTTTCAGAATCTTCTGTCCTGGTGGTTACGTCATCCTGTAGAGAACGCTCCCATCCAACCCATGCTGCCGCTTCGGCTTCGTCAATCTTTGCCAACTGCTCGTGCAGGTGTTTGTCGTATGACTGGCTCGCTTTTTCCCGCCATTCCTTGCGAGCGCGATCGATGTCTCGCTCGATCGTTCTGGAAGATACTTTCAGGGCTTTGCTGATCTCCCGAAACGTCTTGCCGCGACGATAGAGCGAGACCGCCTTCTCGCTTCTTTCGATCGCGGCGTCGGTCATCATCTTATTTTTCCTGCCCCACGGTCCTACCGATCCGGCCATCGATTACACGGCCGCCGGTTCTTGCTCGCTGGCGTTGCGGAGGATGCCCTGCACCTTCTGATAGGTCAGGTTCGGGTGATCGCTGCCGAGCATGTCAGCGATCTCTTTCGGAGCGTGACCGGCGGCTGCCAGGGAGAGGATTCGTTCGGGCAGCGTCGCTGAGTCCGCCGGCCGCCGATCGTCGCTGGCCATCTGCTGCAACTGGGCCCGTCGCTGAGCGTCCGCATCGCGGACGTCTTGCATTCGGTCGTGTGGCGAAACGCTGGGCACGAATTGGCCGTCGAGCATCACGCCCAACTCGGCTGCACGCTGGCGGACCTGATCGACGGTGATCTGCTTCATGCTGGCGATTTGCTTCGATGGCACGTCTTGACGGATCAGGTCGTCGAGCGATTCTGGAGCCGAAGCCGGCCCGGCACCTGCAGCAGCGCGGCCGCCGATTCTTTCGGCACGCCCCCTCCAAAGCGTAGCGATCTCCTTCGCTTGCCGTGCCTGCTCAGGATGCACCCACGTCGACGCATCGAAATGCGTTCCTGGATTTGCGAACTCTTCGCGGACCTTGCCAACGTCCGGCGATCCGTCAGCGTGCGTCCAGCCGTACATCAGGGCAACTTGCCGCTCGGGCACCTTTTCGACTTTGAGCAACTGGGCGATCGGTTCGAGTCGCTTCGGCGTTGGGGCTGCCAGGGAGGAAGTCACTTCGTCCCACGCTGACCACAGCTCACGGGATCCGCGCGGGTCCGCATCTTCCGGGGCCAGTTCGCACATCTCCGCCCAGCGGTCCAGGGCGTCGGTAAACCCGTCGATCTTCAGCACGATCGACTGAGCGTCCGCGTCGACGTCTTGCGTTTCAACGCTGTCGGTCAGAGCGGCCCACGCTTCGATCATCGCTTCGGTAATCGCTTGCCGCGGCTTTCCACGCCAGGTGACGGACGGAGCTTCGCCGGGCATCGCCATCGACCATTGGGCGACGATCTCATCGACACGCCGAACGGTTGCGACAACTTGGGCGCGGGTGATGTTTTTCGACACGTTAGGGTTCCTGATTTTCTGAGGGGGAGAGAGTTTGCGAGCGAGGTAGCGCGGTGCCGCGCGGGGTCAGCGACGGCGAAGATCAGCGACGCGATCGGCTTTCAGCGGGCCGACGTGATCGAACCATTGCAGGCCGTCAAAGATGCGGTAACGCGGGTAGCTTGCCGCTGCGACGTTTTCCGTCCTCTCGGTGGTCCAGCCTCTCGCTTTGACTGCAGCTCGCTCGCTGGGTTGTCCATCGATGCCCCACCACATGACGCACGGGCCACAGCCTGGCGTTGAAATCATGATCACCGTCGGCCCGTAGACCGTGATGCCCGTCACCGGATCGACGACTGCTGCGAGTCCGGCAGGTTTCGCGGGTGCCGTGGGCTTTCCGCACTGGCAGTTCGCTCCGCAGGTGCACTCGCCGCCGCTGGCACAATTGCACGGCTGCTGACTGACCTGCCGCGACGATTCGAGCTTGTCCAGCCGCTGCTCGATCCGATACAGCCGCAGTGCGAAGTCGGCGGGCTCCAGGTCGGGCAGGACAGGCTGCGGCATCGGTGTTACGTCGCTCGGTCGCTGGCCACCGATCAGATCGCCGGGCTCGCCGGCCGCCGCGATCGCCGATGCGAAGGAATAGGCCAGCAGGATCGCGAGGAACGTGTAGAGTGCGACGGTAAGGGTTGATCGCTTCATTGCGGGGCGTCCGATTAAAAATTGCGAAGTGTTTCTTTACTTGGTGGCATCGCTGTTAAAGAAAATCAGCGTTTTCTTTACTGAGCGTCTGGTCCATCGCTGCCGAGAATCGACGGTCCGGCGTCGAACTCCGCCCCCATCTCGCCGATCGCTCCGGGGCGGACGCGAGGGCCGAACACGCGATGATTCAGGGCGTCCAGATTCGCTTCGATCGCTCGCAGTCGTCGATCGGTTTCGCGGCCTCCCTGCTCGTTCTGGGCGAGCATCGCTTGCGTCTCCGCGTCGAGTCCGGCCATGTCCTCATAATCGACGACAGCGAACGGCGGATCGGCTTCGGTTTCGGGCAGCGTCGGAACGGCGACGGGCGCGGGCGTTGCGACGGCGGGGCGGTTCGGCTCCTGCATGAACTCGTACATGCTCGCTGCGAGTCCCGCGATCAGGAACGTACAAACGACGGCGATGCCAACCGTGATCGCGCCAATCTTCACTTGTGTCATCGCGTCGATGTTTCCGTTTCTCATTCCGACCACTCCCTAAGTTGCTCCAGCGTCAGCGGAGCGTCGAACGACGTTCCAAACTTCCCATCGACGGCTTCGATCACTGGCTCGGCCAGCACGCCTTCGGTGTGGATCAGCGAGCGAACGTCCCAGCCGGCGTCGATAAACTGCTGCCGCGTCTCCCACCAATCGCTGCCCCACTTCTGGCTGCCGTAGCTCATCCGCAGCGTCAGCGATCGCTCGGGCAACTGTTCGGAATCGCCTAACAGTTGGGCCACGTCGCGTTCGTCGATCCGTCCATCGGCTCCGCAGGTTTGGCAGCGGTTGCATCCTGACGGCGTTCCATCGCCTACACGACCAACGCCGCAGTCGCCCGGCGGATCGTTGCAGTCCTTGCATCGCTCGCCGACTTTTTGGGGCGGCTTCGGCTGCGGGGTAGCGTCGGCTGTCGTAGAGACGATCGCGATCTCCGCCATTGCCCGGTGCTGCCAGGGGAAGGCGTCGCGGGTGTCATCGGGACTGGGCGAGCAGCCGGCCAGCATCGCGACGACGGCGATTCCGAGGATGATTGCGACGACGATCGCGATTTGGCGAGCGAAGTAGCGGACCGTCAGCGAGACGATGGCGAGGGCGATCCAGATCGATTGCATGGTGTCAGATGTCCAAGTCGAAAAGAGCGATCGGCCAAGTGAAAAACGCCAGTGCAACCACAAATGCGGTGACCGTTGGATGCTCAAGCGGGAACGCTCGCGGGTGTCGATACTCACGGATCGCCATCGCGGTGCCGGCGGCGAAATAGCAGGTCGCGAAGCCGATTAAGAATCCAAACATCAGATCAGCCACGCCCCCAATGAAAACGCGATCACAACTAGCACGACAACGGCAATCACAGTTATGACGATGAATCCGTGAACAACCATTTCAACCATGTCGAACATCAGATCAGCCCCTCCGCTCCGAGCGTCGCCTGCCGTCGCGGGCGGAACCCCTTGGAATCGCTAAGGGCATGGCACTCGCCGCCGCGGACGGCTTTCATCGTGTCGCTGAGCGTCAGGACGAACGCACCTTGCGGCTGCTGGCCGTACTCGCGCGGCCACGCCTGGGCGATTGATGCCGACTGCCAATTGCCCCAGCTTTGGTCCCAGATGATCAGCGTCTCGCGGTGGTACTTTTTGCGATCATCGAATCCGACGATCGCCATGTCATGAGCCCACGAGCCGGACAGCGCCGACAGGAACGCGACGCCGTCTTTGCCGCCAGTCTTGGCGACGCCGATCATCGAGCCGACCGACACGCCGCAGCCGTTCCACAACGCCCGCAGCAGTTCTTCCTCGGTCTTGATCAACGCAACTTGCTTCGGTCCCTTATCGCGATTCAGATCGAAAATCCACGACGGCAGGCCGGTGCGGCCGTATTCCATGCCGAGCTTGTAATAGCTCTTGTAGTCGCTGAAGTCCCAGACCTTGCCATCGGGCGACGTGACCGGGCCTTCGAGCAAGATGCCGATCTTCGTGGCCGCGACGGCGATTCGCGACGGGCTGGCGCCGGCACCGGTGTGGCCTCGCATCGAATACAGGTCAGCGGTAGCCGATCGCTTGACGTATTCGTAGTTGACGGCCCCGGTACCGATGTCAAAGCAGCGGGCATGATCGCGAGCGGATCGCTTTGCCCAGCTCACGCAGTCGCCCGTCAACTGAGCACCGACGTAGGCTAGTTGCGGATCGATTTTGATGTGGTGAGAAAACGGGACACACAGCTTGCCCTGGTAGTCGCCGTACAGCGATCCCGTCCCGCTGGCAGTCGCGAACAGATATTCGTTCTGGCCGACGATGCTGCGGAACTCGTCTTGGCAGTTGCGGGCGTACTGCCTCAGCGTGTGCGGCAGCGTCTCGTCGTCGATAGCCGCTCCGAGGATCGATCCCGACTGGTAGGCCGCGATCATGCGGTCCGCGTCGCTGGCGATGCCGTTTCGGTCCATCCAGGCGGATTGCTCAGCGAAGAACGCCGATGCTTCGTGTTCGATGTCGGCTACAGTGCTCATACGTCATCGTCCTCATCGTCGAAGTCGCCTGATCCGTCGTACTGGCTGGCGGCTTCCATCATTCGCATTGCCACTGCCAGTGCCGGCGTGATCTCCGCATCCATCGCGAGTGGAGGATCGGCCGTCATCTCGATGCTGGCACCGTTCACACGGCTGGTGATTTTGATCGTGACGGTATCGCTCATCGCAACGCCTCCGCGGTGTCAGCGATCGCGGCGACGACTTCGATCAGCTTCGCCCGGTGCGACGCATCAAACGTGATCGGCTCCCATCCGCTCACGTTCCCGTATTCATCAACCGTGCCCGGGTCGATGTCGTCCATGCTCATAGAACCACCTGCCACAGCGGCAGCAATCGTTGCAGCCGGTATGTAGCTCTTGGTCATGCCGAGGTGAGCACCAATCGCCGCGTCGATCTCAGCACCGACCGCCACGCCACCTTTAGCGTCAACGTCAGTCAGGTAGGCAATAGATGCGGCTTCGTAGATTCGCGAGCCGGTGACTCTTTCACCGGACTTACCTCGCAACGCCGCTTCCATGCCGGTGTACGCATCGGCCACGATCGCAGCCTTCGCTCGGTCGCCGGCGAGCTTGACGCGGATCGGTTCGATCAGGGCTGCCAGGGAGGAGTTGACGGGGGCGACGACGGGCGACGGGGCGTCGGGTGTGCGCACGCCGCGGTCGCTCAGCAGGATGCCGATGATCACGAGCATCGCAACGAACACGCCAGCGATCAGGACCGGCAGCAGGCACCCGCGAAGCGAGGTGGCGCGATGGCGATCGTAACCTTCGCGAGCTTCTCGATAGTCGCGGTAATCCGGCTCTTCGTAGCCATCCCACTCCGTATCGACCAGCGGGCCATCAGCGACAGCTTCAACTTCGGCTTCGGCGTACCGCTGGATCGGCGGCGGCTCCACATATTGCTGAAGCGGCGGCGGATCGACTACCGGCGGAAGTGTTGGCTTCGTAGCGGCTTTGCGTCGCGGCGATCGCTTCGCTGGTGCGGCAGCCGTTTTGCGTGCGGTCATCGGTTCCTCACTCGTCGAATAGCATCGCGAACAGGGCGACGACGTGTCCCCGGTCGCGGATTGGGTTCGGGGAACACTGGCCACGGGCGACGGCGAGATTCGCGACGCGGGCGACGCCAGAAGAAGAATTGCGACTTGAACGCGTCCCACGCGGCGATGATCGCCCACTTCCACAGCCAGGCGATGAAGTCGCGAAACATCGACTCGCCGTAGTTCCGCAGCACCGCAGCGATCGCTTTAAAGATCGCCTGCACGGCCGTCGCGACCAGCCACGTCGTCACGAACGAAGCGGTCATCGACGGGGCACCGCTGAGCATCGCACCACCGACCGAACCGGCCAGCGAATCAAGATTGGCCGCGAGCGTTGACGCGACGATGATCGCCGGCTGGGCCGCGACGGTGTTAGCCGCCACGCTGGCAGCATCACGGCCGTTGAAGCGTCCGAGCGGTGACGGGTCAGCGTCGGCGTAGCTGTGACGCACTGGGTGACGAGCGGGCGTTCCGTCGGGGCTGGGGAACTGTGCCATCAGTCCTCGCCTTGCTCATCTTCGACGCCCGGCTCGCCTGCGACAAAAACCGTCTCGGGAATAAACTCTGGCTGCGACTGCCGGCGACGTAGCCACGCCTTGAGTAGTTCCATGCCTAGTGCGACCGCGAGCATCAGCCACATGCTGCCGACGTTCATCCGCAGGCGGTGCTCAAGGTCGATCGCGGCGGTGTCCAGGTCGACTACCATTCCCGGCTCGCCGAGAATCTTCTTGGCTTCGGCGCGGGTGGCGTTCTTCGCGACCTTCGGCAGTTGGACGAATCGCTTTCGGGCCATGTCACGTTCCGCGTACAAACGAAAAAAGCCCGCGAACATCACACAGGACGTTCGCGGGCTTTGGGTCTCAATAGCCGGTTGTAAAATGCGGGGGCCGGGTTCGCACCGGCGATCTTCAGGTTATGAGCCTGACGAGTTGCTACTTCTCCACCCCGCCGCGAATCAGATTAGCGATCGGCGGCGCGGGTGTCAAGCAGTCGCTGGGGGAGGGGCTGTCATGCCGGCTGCTCGTCCTCAGTCTCAAACTTGCTGCCGCATTCGCTGCACGTCACAACAGATGGAATCTGCACCATCTCAAAGTCTCGCCAGTTCGCCGGCAATTCAGACCAAGCATCTAGCTCGTGTTCTTGACGGTAGCACATCTCGGCTTCATCGTCGGTCAACTCGGCCTTCTGGGGCAGCGTGAAGTTCACATCGCCACAGTTTTCGCAGTGCCAGTGATAGGCGAGTTTCAGTTCGACTCGGATCATGAAGAGGCTGCCAGGGGAGAGGATTCACGGTCACGCAACAGTATCGCCAAAGCGTCGATCTGCAATACTTTTTTTCGCTACCTCGCTTGGGTTGCACTTTCCCCAGTGCTGAAACCCGCACGCATCGCAAAAACGAATCTTGCGTTCCTCACCCCTGGCAGCAACCCGCTGCGTTTCGATCTCGATCGCCCGGGTGATCGCGTCACCAGCTTCTCGCAGGTCTTGCAACGCGTCGCCCTTGCCGCGGAGCCCGGAGCAGAGCAGCTTCTTGATCGCGTGCTGCCGCGCGGGGCAGGCGACAGCGAACGTCTCGATCACCGCGTACACGTCAACGCGACCATCGACGGCGCCGACGACTTCGCGAAGGTACTTCGACCCGCTGTGCTGCTTTATGGTCGGATCGGCATGATTCACCTCTTGGTCTCCCTGCTTGCGTTCGCGAGCTCGATTGCGGCCGGACTGAACATCCGCTGCCGTGACGATTCGTAACGGTAGACATACCACCAGCCGGACGGCGAATCAATGCGGTGCGATTGCACGTCCATGCCGACAGCTTTGATCGCGTCGATCAGCCGCTGGACCGTCCGTCCGTCGATGCCGTGCTCAGCGGCGAACGTCTCGCGGTGGCAGCCAACGGGCGACGACATCGCGGCATCCAGGGCGATCAGTCGTCGCAGTTGTTTTTCCGCTGCGTTCATCGTGTGAATACCAACCTCTGGCGATCGTCGTCTCGCAGTTCGAGCGTCTGATCGTCGCAGGTGAACCCAGTGGTGGCTTTCGCATTCTCGATCGCTTCGTCCAGGTCGTCGGCCGTCAACGGCCCTGCCATCAGCAGTTGATCGTGACAGCGGGCGATGAACGCATAGCCGGGATTGTCGGGGTTGAAGTCGGTCCAGAAGACTTCCAGGGAAGTTGCGGCGGTGCCGAGTGTGACGGGTGCGGCATTGGCGGCGTGATCGCGAACGTTGGTGGCTGCTGCGTTCATCGTTTTGCTTCCAGGGGAGAAGAAAATCCCGGCTGTGAGACTCGGAGACTCCGCTGGCCGGGGCAGCGGCGAGATGCGTTAGCGGCTAGACGATTCGCTCGCCTTTTCGCACTTCGCTAATATCGGCCGTGCGGGCCAGTTCGCGAGTGTCGCACTCGTACACTCGGGCGTTATTGCAGCTACCCTTGCCGACCGCAGCGGCAGCGACTTTCTCCGCCTTTGCCAGATCGGTAAAGACTTTCTGGCGTGGTGCGGTTCCGAAAGTCACGACGGCGTAAAATTTCGGTGCGTTCATCTCTCATTCTCCGGTTCGTTGTGGCCCGTCTCACTGGGCCGGGTTCTTGACTTAGCACCTTGCCTCGTCATGCCATAAAGAATATCGGATTGGACAAGGCGTGTCTGTCCTAAAAATAGCCTTGCGGTATATTTTCTTGTAAATAATTTACGGGCGAATAATTTTCTACCGGGTGGATCGGTGCGGCGGTGGCCATCCGCTCGGCTCCATCTGCTCACCCGCTCACGCCGATCGCTGCGTCTTCGTCCTCCCTGGCCTTCAATTTGGCCTCGCGGCGCTCCGCAGCGGCTTCCGGGTGTAGATTGCCGTCCACCTCGGCTTTGCAGCAGTAGCAACGCAATTCAACGGCCCCATCGCTCCATACGGTCTCGACACACCAACGCGACAGGCAACGCACACAGGCGACCTCGCAGCCGGTTAGCACCCACACACTGACCAGCGAAGCGTCGGCCGGGGTGGTTTTGCTGCCAGGGGAAGGGGGCCTCGGTGCTGGCGGTGCGGTCGGCCGGGGTGCGACGGGCGTGGCATAGTTGTTGGCATAATCCGCCACCGGATTAGTTGCGGGCGTCGTTTGGCCTCGTGTTTCGCCGTGGTTTTCTCGATCGACTGGCGACGGCTGAGACGCTGCCAGGGGTGCGGGGATCGGTACTGGGATCGATGGCACGGGGCACGGCGGAGGCGGCGGGGCTTTCGTCTGGAATTGCCCCATGATGCTATTCAGGAGCGACATCGGTTCCCTCGCTCGCGGTGTTGTCGCGGCCGTAGTAGACCTTCGTCAGTTCGAGTTCTTCGACCTGCTCGAAGTTGTGGTTGATCAGTTGCGTATCGAGCAGGCACCGGGCTAGGTCGATCTTCTCGATCGCCGCGGTCAATGCCTTGAACGGCTTGGCTTGCGACTGCGGAACCTTGCCCCTCGTCTCCATGAGTTCGTGCCTCAGTCGCTGGAGCGAGTCGCCGATCTCCCGGTGCTCGCTGATCGAAATAATTTTCAACTCTCGTCTCCCCTTGTGATTTATTTTCAAAAAATTGGCCGCTGAAGTTACGTCCGCGTTACGTCCACTTGCGTCCGCGTTGACCGATCAGAATTCTCCGGCAATTTACGGCTACGTCCTCGCGTCCGCGTAAATACGCCTAAAACCCTTTACATATGCGCGTTCACGTATTCGCCTTTTGTCTTTGGTTCCCTTTTTGTCTTTGTAGGTTTTGTTGTATTTAAGAGGACGCGAGGACGTAAATGAAAAAGAGCCGTAAATTACGGGGCGAAAGTACGTCCGCGTAAAATCGCCGTCGCGGACTTGAGCGGACGCACGCGGACGCAACTGGGGTTCATTTTTTTGCAAATTAAAATTCCTCGCCAATATTTTCTCGCACGATGCTAATTCCTTTGAATTTTCGCGATCGGTCATAGCCGGTTCCGGGGCGGATAATTTTTAGCTCAGGAATTGCATCGCGTAATCTTTTCGAAAATTGCTGAATCGTAAATTTCTGGTCGTAGTCGTTGTCGAGGCACCACCTGCACCAGTGTTCGTAAAGCTCTCGGGTTTCGACTTCGCAGGTATCTCCTTCGACGCACTCGCTTTCGATGAACACAGAGACGGGGCTCGACAGCGACTTGAAGAGTTTGATGATCTCTCGGCCCGATTCCGGCTGCTTGATCTCCTTGGCTTCGTTGAGCATCTGCCGGCCGGCGATCGACCACAACAGGATCCCGGGAAGCTCGGTCTTGAGCCGGTCGGTGAGCCCGCGGTCTTCGCGTTCGTAGTAGGTGTTCGGCATCACCAGGACCAAGCATCGCTTGACGATCGCGGACGATGAATCGTTGAGGCTCGGTATCACGTTGCTGAACATCGTGAACCGCAACGCCAGGCGGACCGAGTGCATCGTTGTGAGATACTTGCGTTGAACGTCCTGTGCATCCTCGCCGACGATCGACAGCAGGCGTTCGGTGATCACGTCTTTGTCGGCTCGGTCCGAAAGCCGCGTCTCGTTGATCAGCGCGACCGATTTGCCGATCAGCCCGTGGAGTTCGGTCGGCACTGCCAGGTTGCCGAGCGTCGGCGTGCAAACCGATTCACGGCCGAGCATCGCGTTGAGCGTTCGGCTGATCGTCCCTTTGCCGCATCGTGGCTTGCCGATGATCATCATCATCTTCTGCAGGCTGGTATCCTGGGTCAGCAGGTAGCCGAACCACATCTGCAGCGCGACAATCGATTCTCGGTCACCGTTGAACACATCTTCCAGGAACGCTTGCCAGTGCGGGCAGATCGCCGCCGGATCGAACTCGTAGGGCAACTGAACCCGGGAGAACCATTCTGGCGTGTGCGGCCTGAGGCAATCGCTCTGGCCGGCGAACAGGGCATCCAGGTCGAGCAGGCCGTTTCGGAGCGACACCAGCCGTGGCACCGATTTGTCCGGCAGCCAGCAAGGCATTTCTATCGAATCGCTTTTGATCGCCAGCGACTTCATCGCCTCGATCACGTCGTTGACTAGACCGGACTTTACCTTGCGGATCGGTTCGCGTTTCTGTTCCTCGCCGGTGGCCAACTCCTTCGCGATCCGGCGTTCTTCCTCTTCCCGCCACCGATCCTCAAACTCTCGCCGGATCGCTGCGTTGACCTTCGCTTTCAGGCTGTCCTTCTCGATCGTCTGGTAGCAGCCGCGGCGATACTTCCACCACTCGCTGCACCAGAACACGAGGTGCCCGCCATGCTCGTCGCGGTAGCGGTCGAGATTAACTCGAGCTAACCGGTGCGGATCGTCCTCGCCCTCCCAGATCGGTTCGGCCGGATCGTCGCCCTTCCCCTGGGAGCCATCCCCGTCGACCTCGACCACAGTTCCGTCGTCGCTGTCGTCGAGCTCGGTGTCGTCCTCTGCGTCATCCTCGCTGTCGCCGTCATCCTGGCCGCTGATCGGCAGTCCGTCCGGCGGCTCGACCAGCGGCATCGACCGAGCGTATTCCAGCAGCTCGGCGTAGATGCTCGCCCGGTCAATGCCGGCGTTCAGTCGCTCGACGATCCAGTCGCGAACATCTTTGCCGTGGTTCGGTTCGATCGGGTACGGCAGAATGACGTTCCGGGTCCGCGGGTTGTAAGCGGCGATCGCTGGCGCCCAACCCGGTCGCTTTCGTCCGGTTGCTGGATTCGTGACCCACGTCGCTCCGGTTTGACCGGGAACGTCGCAGTCGTGGATCACGAACACTTCGCCGATGTCGGCCATCATGCCGCACCAGCCAGGATCCGGCTTCTCGGTCGCTCCGCAAGCGTTGCAAGCGGCCAGGTGACCTTCGGTCGGATTGAGCGACATGATCGCGATCGCGTCGGTCAGCCCCTCCGTTTTCCAGAACACTTTCGCGGCCGGATCGAACCGACCGGTGTAACCAAACGTCATATCCCTCTGTCCTTTGAAAAGTTCTTCTTTCCGGCTAACGGGCGGCCAACTTGACCACCAGCACGATGCTGTCGATCAGCCGCGGTGGAGCGATGTCGATGATGCTCTTGAGCACATCGCGGATGTCGCCCTTCCGGTCAGCGTCGTCGAGCAACTGGCGGAACTCGCTGGCGAGTCGCTGGCGTTGATCAGGCATGGGTGATCGACTCCAAAAACGATCTCACGAACGCCGCGGCCGCTTGCGGGACGATTGCGTTTCCCAGTCCACGCAACTGAGCCACGCGGCCGGGTATCCCATGAGCCAACAAACGAACTCCGGGTTTAACTGGCCGCGATTTCCCGTCGCGGCAGGGGACGTATTCGATGTCGGACCAGTGTCCGTCAGCGTCGCCGCGTCTTGCAGATTCACGGCATGGCCTCCCTGGCGTCTCTTGATCGCGCACTGAGCCCCGCCCCGTGCGTTCGTGTCCGGCGTCGGCCATCCTGCAATCCGAGCCGCTTCGTGCAAGTTGATCCCGCCCGATCCCCTCGACTTCTTCGACTCCAGCGACTCCGCGTTGGTTTTGTCCGAAGCCGATGGCGTCGGCCAGCCCGATAGCTTCGCGGCCATCGCCAGCGGCATCCCGCAGCCGTTGCCGTTGTTGTGCTTCGACTTCAATTGTGCTCGACGCAGCAGCCACGTCTCTGGCGACTCGCCGTCCTGGGCCACTGACGCATCCGGTGTCGGCCAGCCTGCCATCAACGTCGCCCCGTAAAGCGTCGGATTCGACTCGCCGCGTCCGAATGTCGTCATGTGCTCGGCTGTCTTGGGAGTAGGCCACCCAGAACAGTCTTTGCCGGATGTGCGGTGCCCCGACGCCCGCAGCGCACAGATCGGCGGCCCCGACGGCATATCCCAGTGCTTCCAGGTCAGTCCGTATTCCGCTGAACCACTCGCGGCCAAGTTTGCTCGCAACCTGCTCTCCAAAGATGACTGGAGGATGGCACTCGGCGATAAGGCGACGGAACTCCGGCCAGAGGGCTTTCTCTTTATCCGCCGCCCCTTTGCGTTTTCCGGCGGAGCTAAAAGGCTGGCATGGACAGCTTCCAGTCCAAACGGGAACGCTAGTTGGCCACTGTGCGATTTCGAGAGCGAGCGGCCAGCCGGCAATCCCCGCGAAGAAATGGCATTGGTCGAATCCGTCAAGATCAGTCCCCTTCACGTCGCAGATGCTGCGATCGTCGATGTGGTCAAAATGGAGCGGCAAGCAAGAAAGCCAGTGAGCGGCGGCAGGATCGAACTCGTTCGCGTAGATCATCGCGAACCCCCTTCCCTGGCCGCCCGCTTCCGCTCTTCCCGCTCGATCGCCTTAGCCAATTCTGGATCGATCTCCGCGACGCCCTTCCCCTGGCTGCCCACAACCGCCCGGGCCGACGCCTTGCGGTACTCGAGCATCGCCTTAGCTGTCTTGGACTCGATCGCGCGGCTTTCCAAGAAGTCGTCGATCCAACGCTTCTTGAACCGATAGCCGCCGGACTGGCCCGGGGCCTTGGTGTGTTTGACCAGCTTTCGCTTGGCGAACGACCGCATCGTGTAGGCGGAATAGCCGGCGTACTGGCCAGCTTCTTCGGCGTTGAGCCAGCGATCTGCCAGGAGAGGGTCGGCCGGCGGCATCACCAGCGGCCCGGTTGTCGGCGGCGAACTGGCCGTCGTTTGAGAAGTGCTCACGTAAAAACTCCACACATTCAAAGGTTCTTGCGGAACCGCCGAACGCATGGAGTTTGTCGGGCTCGCGAGGCTGGTTGCTGGCTAGGCGACCTCGCGTGCAAAGAGCGTGTGCTGGTTGAAGATTACCGGATCAGCGAGCAACGTCAACCGCAGCTTCGCACGATAACCCTCAGATCATCCACAAAGACCCGCAAAGATGCTTCGCCAAAATCGAGCCTTCCCCATTCTTTGACCGCCCGGATCAATACTCGGCGATCCTCCGCCGTCGGCTCGAACGGACGGCCGTAAATCTTCGTCGGCCGTGTTGCCCCCGGTTCGTAGAGACCGACACGCATCACGCCCGGGCCCCGGAACTCAAGCGACGATCCGAGGTAGAACTGTCGCCACTGCCGGCGAGTCGGCTCGTAGGCTTTGATCAGCCAGCGGGACCGCAGCAGCCAGGGCCGCCGCATGAACTCTTCCAGGGAGAGAGGTTCGGCCACGAGGTCGCGGATAGTGTGAACGACGATCTCACGTTTCTCGGTGTCGTTCGGCCTCCACAGCCGAACGTGTGTGCAAGTCGGATAGGTGAGCCGGATTTCTTTGCCAACAGAGCCGAGAACGTCGAATGTCATCGCACCGCCTGATCGTTAGAGTCACGAAACAAAGGGGCGATTATTTGCTAGCGTTCTGACACGTCAGGTCATTTCAGTCGGCGTTGTTGAATTTCTTTCCATCGTTCGGCCGTCACCGATTCGATCGTAGTCACGAACAACATCACCTGATAATCGGCGGAAAGCTGTTTGCTTTCGGTCCGGATGGCAAACTTCAAATCGGCTCGTTGCTGGGCTCGCCGTGACGGTTTTTCCAGAACACCTTCGACCTGCAGGTAGTCGCCTTTGTGAACCGCGGTCAGGTCGACTTCCAACGGATTGACGTAGATCGACTTCAGGCAATCGCTGCCGAGGTGTTCAACGCGACTGATCCGAGCGAGTGCGGGTTTGCCGGGTTTTGCGAGCGTCACGTCTTCCACCTGGCAGTAAATCCGCAGCCGCTTGCCGGTTAGCGACTTCCGCAGATGCTCGACCTCGCTGGCGATCGCCAACTGAAAACCTGCACTGGTAACGCCGTTTTTTGCGTACTCCGACGCTTTCCTCTCGATGAACGTCGTGTTGTCCAGCAACTCGAAAACGCTGTCGTTGGCCCACTGCGGAACGCCATCGGGCAGGATCGGCGGCGGTGCGACTTCGACCGGTGGCTCGACTGGTTGCGGATCGGCAGCTGCGTCGGCGCCGGCGCTGCCAAGGGGAAAATCGCTTTCGACGATCGGCGGATCCGGCTGGACTATTGGCGGCGGTAGCGGTCGCGTCCGTGGTCGATCTTGCCGGCTGGGCTGCGGCTCTGATCGTCGCGGAGCCGGTCGTGTAGCTCGCGGTGTAGCGTGTTCGACGTCCGTCGCGTACGTCGCGCTATGCATCACGACGGGAGCGGGAGAGGGGGCTGTAGACCGTTGCTCGATCGTTCGGTAGGTCAGGTACAGGAACCCTATCGAGACTGCCAGGAGGGAGATGTCGCGGAACAGCATAAACGCGGTTGCGGCCCACGGCCGGCGTGCACGTTTCGCTCGGCCGCGTTTGGGTTCAGCCGTGCGAATCTCGACGATAGGCACCACCGGCTCGGGATCGAAAGCGACCGGCGGAGCGGCGATCGGTGGAGGCTGCGGACGATACCTGTCTTGGTTGATTCGCGACGTGGTTGTCATTTCGCCTAGCTCGTTTTTCGCGTTCTGGATGCTGGTCCGCTGGCTGTTTTGGTCGCTGTTTCCCTGGCCGCAGCGTCTTTTGCAAGCTCGTCCGCAGTATCGCGGATCATGCGGTTATTCTCGGCCCGCCGTCGTTCCAGCGAGTGCAGGCCGATTTTGTGTCGCAGCTCTTCCGCGTAGGTCCGCAGGAACGTCGCCGCTTTATCTTCGGCGTTCTCGACAAACCGCATGTTGATCGTCGAAATCTGCTGCTCATCCATGATGTCGCAAAGCTCTTGAACGTCAGCGATTGCGTTCATCGCAGCCTTCATTTTCAGGCGGATTGTCAGCGAATCCCGCTCTTGTTCCGGCCGCGGCACGTTCTTGCTTGTCGCTTTTTTCATCGCCGGTTTTTAACGCTGTTTTTGTTTTTTTGCAAGTTTTAACTCATTGCGTGCGAAGACCTTCCGTAACGAATCGTTACGGAGGTGCTTACTCTTTGCTTGACTCCGTGACGATTCGTAACGTATCGTTACGCCGTCACGAAAAACGGAGCAAAAAGCTAAAATGATCAGCAACCGAAATAAACGCAAGAAAAAACTTGCGAAAACGCCTAAGTGCATCACAGCGGGTTGCGGTCGCCCTGCTTTTGCCCGTGGCGTCTGCTCGACCTGCTACGGCAACCACAGCCGCTCTGTGAAGCGTGGCGAGACGACTTGGCAAACGCTTGTTGAAGCCGGGTTGATCTTCCCCCGGACCTCTGACCAGACGCTGGCCGCGCTGGCGCAGTCGCGCTGCAATCAAACCCCCGGAGACCGATTCCTGAGTCGATTTCCCCGCCGACGCACGGAGTTGTCGGGGCGTGTGCTTTCCCTTGGTCGGCTTGGCCGCTGACCTGCCTAACACAGAGACGAACTCATGTTGCTTTTCCCTTGGATCAAAACGATTAGAAGCGAGCCCTGCATCAGTTTGATGTTGTCGATTCAGCCAATGCGGCCCCTTCACCTGGAAGGCGTTCTGGCGATCGAACGTGCGTCATTCGATCTGGCATGGAGTGACCACCAGTTCCAATTGATGATGGCCAGTCCTAAGCATGTCGCCAACGTCGCGATCATGGGCGGCGTGGTCATCGGCTATCTGATCGCGAAGATCAGCGACGGCAGTACCGAACTGGTCAACCTGGCGATCCACCCGCGGTTCCGCCGCCGGCAGCTTGGTCGCTCGCTGGTTGTCCAACAGATTCTTGCACTCGGCAAACACCCCCACCGGGCGATTCTTGCATCGGTCTCCGAGCGGAATCTGGACTCGCAACTGTTCTTCCGCTCGCTCGGCTTTCGTGCGATTTCGATCGCTCGCAAATGGTTCGACGACGGGCAGGATGCCTATGTCTTCCAGTTCCGCATCGGCGATCACGAAACGCCGGCTTACCCCGAACTGCGAGAGCTCGACCTGGCATCGGCTCACGAATTGACGGGGGCGCCGGCAGCACGATGAGCGATCCAACAACCCCAAAGATCGGCCGGCTTGCTCGGCTGCAACACTGCCACGCGATGGGTGTCCACTATCGCGAGCAGATGGAAGCGATGGCCGCCGAGTGCTGCCAGATTTTCGACATCGATCCAAAGAGCGATTCGGTGGAGCGAGATTGGTGCGATGAGATTGTGACCGGCGGCCGCGATCCTCACGAAGTCTACGCGATGATCATCGGTCACCGACGAAAGCGAATCCTCAGTGCAAGGGCGGCGATCGATGATTGAGATTCACATCACACACATGCAGCTTATGGCCGCACTGTCGATCTTCGCAGCTGCATCCATCAGCCGACTCATGCTGCGACTGATCGCATAGTTCGCAAGCTGCTACTCAAACCAATCGTCACCCTTCCCCCTGGAAGCCTTTATATGTCCAGCATTATTTCCTTCGACATCGAGACCGGACCGCAACCGCTCGATCGCCTCAAGTCCATCCTGCCAGCGTGGAACCCCGATTCTGTCGGACCGCCGCCGGCAGAGTTCAACCCCGATAGCGTCAAGCTCGGTGCGTTGAAAGACCCAGCGAAGATCGAAGCGAAGATCGAAGAAGCCGAACGCAAACACGTCGCGTCAATCGCGGACTACTACCGCAAGAAGGACGGCGGCGAGGCAGAGTACTGGGAAGCGATTCTCAAGGATGCCGCACTGTCGGCCGTTACCGGGCAGGTTGTTGCAATCGGCTACCTAGGAAAGAACGAAAACCTGCACCTGGCCGTCGATGGTGTCAGTGAACATCACCTACTGACTCAGTTCTGGAAGGTGTATCAAACCTGCCGCGCCGGCCGTCGGTCGCTTGTCGGATTCCGAATCAAGGGTTTCGACGTTCCGTTCATCGCTCAGCGGTCGTGGATGCTCGGTGTCGAAGTGCCGGCCACGATCCTCACGCCGACCGGGTTCCTCGATTCGCTGTTCATTGATCTGGACGATCGCTGGAAGTGCGGCAATCGCGAAGTGTGGGGCAAGCCCGGCCACGGGACGCTCGACACGATCGCGAAGTCGCTGGGTCTCGACGGCAAGCCGACTGACTGCACGGGCGCCGACTTCGCGAAGTTGCTCTGGAGCGACAAGCCAGAAGATCGCGAGTCGGCGAAGGGCTATCTGTCCGGTGACCTGCGAATGGTTATGCAGATCGCGGAGCGGATGGGCGTCGCGTAGAGGCTTCCAGGGGGAAGGGTGGTTTTTGTTCGTGTTCGATTCGATTTGAAAGGTGCTGTTATGAAGAGTTATGCGGAACTGGCGGCGAGCATCGCTGCGATTGAAAAAATCGGGAAGTGGATCGCGCTGTCAAAAATGTTTGGCAGCCAAATGTCGGAATCTCAAGGTTGTGTGATTGCATCGCACCTTTTCATCACTGGCGAGCCGTTGCTGGAGTATCAGCGACGTAACGGCATGGTCGGAAGCAACCCGTACGTTCCATACGATGCGATGGGCGCGGCGTTCCAGGAGGCCGGCGGCATCATCGAAGTGCTGGAGAAGTCGCCGAATGCGGCTCGCATCAAACTGACCTACAAGGGCATCGCTACGCCGTTTTCCTTTACATGGGAAGACGCCCAGAAAGAGCCGCTTGTCTATGACGGAAAAGAAGGTGACATCGTTGCCGCTCTTGCAGCCGGCAGGACGCCAAAGCTCAAGACGAAGTATGCGACGCCTCGCAGTCGTCAGGTGATGCTTTATGCTCGCGTGCTCAGCGACGGCATTCGCACGGTCGCTCCGCATGTCAATTTCGGACGCTACACACCCGAAGAAGTTGACGACTTCGACGGCGTTGCGGAACCCGTGGCCGGGGAGAACCTGTCGTCGCCTGGTGTGGCCGCTGTCGCACCTTCGGTGTCCGCGCCGGTGGCGGCAGGTTCCTCGGTCGCGGCTGCATCGGTCGCACCGTCGGCCCCGCCGGCCCCTGGCTCTGCCGCTTACAACGCTCTGCCGATGGCCCAGCAAGCAGACGCAGATCAGGCGGCACATCACACTGCGACTGCGGCGCCCGCGCAGCCTACCGAACCCGCTCCCCTGGCAGTCGATCCGCGATCGCAAATCAACCTCGATGATCCGGCCCAAGAGCATCAGAAGGCCGCGATCATCGCCGAAATGCAGTCTCTCGCCCAGCAGGGCATGACTGACATCGGGGCGAAGGTTAAAGCGAAGTTGGCTGTTCATCATATCGAAGGCATCCTCGGTTTGACCGTCAAAGAAGCTGACTTGCTCCTGGACGCCCTCAAGACGAAGCAGATCGACCTATGGGTTGCTTCTGCGATCTTCGGCCATAAGTCGAAAGCCAACATCGGGTTTCCGGCCCCTTCCTAACTGATGCGTCGCGGTACTTTCGCGACGCTGATCCACAACTCACCGATTTGGTGAATCGTTTCGGTGCTGCCCGCGTCTGGGCTACCGGTCTGTCTGCACTCGGTCATCCGCCAACGTGGCTGATTGATCTACCTCAACTCCTGGCCCTTACGGCCGCACTCAACGAAGGACAATAGCATGGCCCGCACGATGGTAACCCCACAAGCAGAAGACGTCGCTGGCGAGAACACCCGCCTGGAAGCTGAAGGGTATTTCCACTGTTTCATCAAGGACGTCAAGGACGGACAAGTTCACTACGGCGACGAAGCTGTGGAAGGTTTTTCAGCGTTCTTCCAGGTGGTCGAAGGCGAGCACAAAGACAAGACGCTCGGTACGACGCTTCGCGATGGCTTGGCATCCCATAGCGATGGAGGCGATTTCTGCCGTCGAATCCAAGCGGCATTCTGCATCGCCGCGAATCTTCTAACGCCGTCTCAACTTAATGGAGGCCAGGCGTCGTTCGACGAGCAGAACGCTCGCAACCAGCAGGTGATCATCAAGGTCAAGCTTGGCAAAGAAAAGAACGGCAAGCGTTACCACGACCTGGACGGAACTCACATCTATCACGTCGATGACCCTCGCGTGAAGGACGTTCCCAAGAACGCGGAAGCGTTGGCGCTGCTGCCGCCGGCCCTGCGTCATGACGAAGCGTACTTTGAGCCGCTGCTGCCGAAAGGTCGCAAGCCGGCGGCGAGTGCTGCCAGTGGAGGAACAACGGCCGCTCCGGTGTTCGACCCGTCCGGCCTGTGAGCCACCGGGGCGGCGAGGGTGGTGTGCATTCGCAGTGCCCTCACCCGCAGCGTGTTGCTGCAAGCCCTCGCCGCTCTTGTGCGAACAACAACCCGACGCCGCGGCGGATAACCCACGGCAACCATTCTTAGAAAGGTTCGGAATCATGTTTGTCGTGTGGGCATATCTCTGGGTCACGTACTGGGACGCATTTTATGGCGGCCGCGTGATCGTTGAGATTGTCTGCAAACACATGGTTCCGGCGACGATTGGCCCGCGATGGGCAAGGCACCGACAGCGCCCTGAACAGAAAGCATCTACCTATGGCTAGGTCGCACCGCCAACAGGGGTCGAAGCTGTTGGAATTGAAAACACGAGAGACAGCCGGGAGAGACTGGCGTCGGATCGGTAGCTCAGTTGGTAGAGCAGCGGCAGTAAGCCGTGGTGGTCAAACCGCGAAAGCGGGAGTCGCCCTGGGTTGGTTCAAGTCCAACCCGATCCGTTTGCAGCAGAAGTCCCTTAGTACGTATCCCCAGCGAGGTCATTATGAACCAGGCTCATATCAGATCGCCCTATCAAGCCCGCGTCGACGAGTTCATGCGGAAAGCCGGCCAGTGCGTACCGGCGACGCCGTTCGTTCCCGATGCCGAAGTTCGCCGACTGCGGGCGTCACTTATCCTGGAAGAAGCATTCGAGACGGTACGAGCGTTGGGGTTTGAACCGTCGACGACGCTGGACGAACTGACCGGCAAGTCGTCTGTCGTGCTGACTGACGTTTATACGACCGACCTGATCGAAGTGGTTGACGGCTGCTGTGACATCGTTGTCGTAACGCTGGGCACGCTCTCGGCGTTCGGCGTGAGCGACTTCGGCCCGATGAAGGAGGTTTTGGACAGCAACGATTCCAAGTTCGTTGACGGCTACCTGCGGGACGACGGCAAGTGGATGAAGGGCCCGAGCTACAAGCCGGCGGACCTGGCGAGAGTGATCGACGCTCAGCGGGTGTGATGCAAGTTCACAAGGCAAGGCACGGCGAGTCAGTGCAGGGCAGGGCCCGGCGTGTCGCGGCGTAGCTGGTCCAGGCGAGGCGAGGTGGCCGTCATCGGTGCGGAATATCGCCGGTGACGGAATGTTCGCGGTTGGGCGGAGCCGGGCTCGGCGAGGCTTGGCCCGCCGCGGCAAGGCAAGGCACGACAAGGCAAGGTTTTTTTCTCTTTCTCAAAGGTGTAATCATGGCAGAGTCTACTAAAACGCGGTCGGAACAAGGAACGAAGGATATTGTATGTCGCAGAGTGACAATTCAGGGGCTAACCCCGCTGATGTTCGATCGGTATCCGGGGGACAACGACACAAAACTAACTCCGGCTCAAAAGCTGTACTTTGCAGACGATGGGACAACGATCGTCCTGCCGTCGAACAACTTAATGTCGTTCCTCTCAGCGAAAAACACGGACTCGGCCCCCAAGCGTATTCTCGATTCACGCAAGTATAAGAAGTTCACCGAAGCGTGCGCTTCTTACGTTCTCATTACCGCGATCGGCGATGTTGGTTGCGAAGACCTGCCGATATGCCGAGATGGCGAGCCGATCAAGTTCTCTGGTTTTGGAAACGACGAAACCTGCCCAACATCTGGTGTCTACATTCGTCGCGATGTTGCCAGACTTGAAAAGGGAATCCCCAACCCGAAGGTTCGGCCAGTGCTGCCGCTGAGTTGGGAGATTTCGTTCCAGTTTCAAATATTCCCGAATGATCAGATTCAGGAGCAGCAGGTCAAGAACATTCTTGAGCAGGGCGGGCTGGCTGTCGGCATCGGAACATGGCGAGGTCGGTTCGGAAAGTTTCGCGTTACGCAGTGGGAATAAACAGGCATATCTCGGCACGGCCAGGTTTGGCGAGGCGGGGCTTGGCAGGGCCGGGCAGGGCACGGCCCGGCTCGGCAGGGCTAGGCGGGGCAAGGTTGCCGGTTGTTGTGTGAAACATCGCAGCAGCCGGAATTGAAAGTGAGCACGGCGGGGAAAGGCCGGGCAGGGCTCGGCTCGGCCCGGCATGGCTAGGCGGGGCAAGGTGGGGCATGGCTCGGCACGGCGAGGCAAGGCGAGGCAAGGTTTTTAACAAGGTGCATGAAATGAAAGCTCTAACGATTTCGCAGCCGTACGCGTCGCTGATCGCCAGCGGCGAGAAGTTCGTGGAGAACCGGCGATGGGAAACGAAGTACCGCGGTCCGCTGGCGATTCACGCCGGCAAGGGCAAGCAGTATCTCAGCACCGAAGAACTGAAAGAGTTCCCGGTCGGCTGCGTCGTCGCGGTGGCGAATTTAACGCAGTGCATCCACATCGATGAAGTGAAGAAGCGGAAGGCTGGCGACGGATCGCTTTATTGGGAGAAGATCGCCAAGCACGAATACACCGAAGGTCCGTGGTGTTGGTTCCTGCAAAACATTCGCCCGATGCGGCATCAGATCACTTGGAAGGGTGCTCAAGGTCTTTGGGACGTAAGTGACTGGTCGATCAACAACGCACTGGACGGGTGGATTCACAGGTCCGAATCACTGCCGCCTGCTGGCATCGTCGTCGAAACGAAGATCGATGATTCAGATGGGGTCCGCAACGAAGGTCGCTTGAAGCGAGGCGGCAACAACGGCCGGCTGTGGTTCGTTGAAGATGGCTCGCTTTATGTCTACTACGTGCCGACGCACTGGAGGTCGATCCAGTGAGCCGATCCCTCGAAATCACCGGCCGCTACCTCGGCGAGCGATACCGCTTCGACAACGCTGACGGCTCGTCTGTCGTGATCGGCTCGGTCCTGCTCAACGAAGCGTCCCGCTCCCTGGCAGCCGAAGCCGGCATCGACGACACCGAATCGCCGGTCGGCGTCAAAGGCGAGTGCGACGTCGACGAACTCGAGATCAATAAGACCTACCGGTTTTTCGGTACATGGTCGAGCTACTTCAACCGTCGCCGCCAATGCAAGGAGACGCAGTTTCACTTCCGCACCGTCGTCGCTCACATCCCGCACGATCGCGACGGGCTGATCGAGTACCTATCGGCTGCAGGGCGCGGCAAAGGTATCGGGCCACGCAAAGCCGCGATGCTGGTTGAATGGTTCGGCATCGACGACGTGTTGCACGCATGCCGAGGCGATTCCAGCATGATCGCTGAAATCGCGAACATTCGGCAGGACCAAGCCCACGCATTCGCAGAACAGCTCCGCAGCCAAGCGGCGACGGAAAACGCGACGTTGGAAGTCGACAAATTGCTCCACGGCCGCGGCTTTCCGCGAGCGTTGGTTCGTCGCGTTATTAAAGCATGGGGCAACAAAGCCGCCGAGCAGATCACCACCGATCCGTACTCGCTGATGCAATTTCGGGGCGTCGGTTTTGGGTTAACCGACAAACTGTTTATTGGATTGGGCAAGAACCCGGCGGCGATCGAGCGGCAGGCGTTGTGCCTCTGGCATTCGATGCACAGCGACAACGACGGCCATACGTGGTTCGAAGCGATGGGCCGCGTCAAGCTGCTGCAACGAGCGATCGGCGGTGGAGACCTCGATCCACGGGCGGCGATCATCCAGGGGAAGGAATACGCGGAGCGGTCGGACGGTCACTACGGCGCGATCGCGACGGCCCGCTCGCACGGCAAGGATGGCCCACTGTCGGAGATCGGCGAAACGCTGTGGCTGGCCGAAGGCATTAACGCAGCGGCTGAAGAATACGTCGCAAAAGCGATCGCCGAAGCTCAAAACGAGACGTTCGCCCAAGAGGTCACGCGGTACGACGATTTCGAAGTGATCAAAGAGACGGTGCTCAAGTTCGGTCGCTGCCAGCGGTGCAGTCGCCAACTGACTGCCGCGACGGTGCACGTGCTCGACGGCGTTCCCTACGGCCCGACCTGCATCGGCTACGTCGACCTGGACAACCGCGCGGAAGTCTATTCGCTGCCGCTCTGGCTCGAGCAAAATCCGGTCGTGGAGCGATGGATCGACCGGCATCCAGGCGGAGTGATCACGCTGCCGGAGGTTTCGCTCTGGCCAGAAGTCGATCGGATCGAAGGGATCACCGATCATCAGCGAGCCGGCGTTGAGCGAGCTCTCGGCGGCCGGATCGCGATCCTCGGCGGATCACCGGGCACGGGCAAGACCCACACCCTGGCAGCGATCATCAAAGCCCTGTGGAAGTCCGGCCGCGTCGGCTTGCACGAGATCGGCATATTCGCACCGACCGGCAAGGCCGCAGTCCGGCTGACAGAAGCTCTGGCCAAGCACGGATTGTCGGTCCGCGCCCGCACCGCTCACAGCCTGCTTGGCATCGGCTCGATCGACGACACCACCGATTCGCCTGAGTGGTCGTTCGCTCACAACGAGCGGAACCCCTGGCCGTTCAAGGTTGTCGTCGGTGACGAACAATCGATGCCGCCGATCAACATGATGTCCGCGATCCTCAAAGCTAGGCCGAAGGGCTGTCACGTCCTGCTAGTCGGCGACGTGAACCAACTGCCGCCGGTCGGTAATGGAGCTCCGTTCCGCGACATGATCAACGCCGGGATGCCCTATGGTGAATTGCGGAAGATCGAGCGGAACGATGGCGGGATCGTCCAGGCGTGTGCTGACATTCGTGACGAAAAGCCGTGGGTCGATGATTATCTCGACGGCTCGAAAAACCTACTGATCACCGGCGAAAGCAAGCCGGAAGCCCAGATCGCGCGGGCGCTGCGGATCATCCAGGAGGCGGCAGAAGCTGGGCATGATCCGGTTTGGGACGTCCAGGTTTTGACCGCCGTCAATCAGCGGTCGGAATTGTCGCGAACGGCCCTGAACAAACGCCTGCAGGACGTCTTGAACCCTAACCCGGTTGTCGACGGAACGCCGTTCCGCGTGGGCGATAAGGTCGTCTGCCTCAAGAACGGGTTTTATGAGACGACGTTCGCTATCGATCCGTTCGGTGACGATCACCAGACCAACGATCGCGGTGAGGTCTACGTCGCCAACGGCGAACTAGGGGCGGTCGAACAGATCGAAGAGAAGTCGCTCACAATCCGGCTCGAATCGCCCGAGCGACTGATCCGCGTGCCGCGCGGGAAGGCTTCCAGGGGGAAGGGCTCCGACGACGGCGACGACAAAGAGGACGCCGGCGGCACCGGGTGCAACTGGGATCTGGGCTACGCACTGAGCGTCCACAAGTTCCAAGGCTCCGAGCAGAAGATCGTCGTCGTGATGCTCGACAGCTATTTCGGTGCGAAACAAATCTGCGACCGGGCTTGGATTTATACAGCGATCAGCCGGGCTCAAGAGAAGTGCTATCTGGTCGGATCACCCGCGACGGCAAAGCAGTGCTGCCGCGTGCAGAAGATGAGTCTGCGGAAAACCTTTCTAGCGAACCGCATCCGGCTCGCAGTGTTTCAGATGGAGGCTGTGGGGCTATGAGTGTTGCAATTTCTGAATACGAATCCTTCCTCAAGTCGAAAGCGCCGATCGCGGTCGCTGGCGGTTTCGATCCGCCGTCGCCACCGCATCGATCGCTCAAGCCGCACCAGATCGACATTTGTTACTGGGCGATCAAGCAGGGACAGTCGGCGGTGTTCGCAGCGTTCGGCTTGGGTAAGTCGCGAATCCAACTGCAACTGCTCAAGTGGGTGCACGAGAAGACCGGCAAGAAGGTGCTGATCGTCGCTCCCCTGGGAGTCCGTCAAGAGTTCACCCGCAACGACGGGCCGGCGATGGGGATAAAGATCGCATATTGCCGCACCGATGCCGAAGTCGCGGCGGCCGACACGCCGTACATCATCACCAATTATGAGCGGGTCCGCGACGGCGCGATCGACGTCTCCCGGTTCGGCGGTGCGTCATTAGATGAGGCGAGCTGTCTGCGGTCATACGGCACGCTCACCACACAAACATTCTGCGAGCTATTCCAGTCGGTTCCGTACCGGTTCCTCGCGACCGCGACGCCCTGCCCGAACGACTACATCGAGATCATCAACTACGCCCATTTCCTGGGAGTGATGGACCGCGGCCAAGCACTGACGCGATGGTTCCAACGCGACTCGAAAGAAGCCGGCAACCTGCAAATTTACCCACACGAGGAAGAGCGGTTTTGGTTGTGGGTTGCGACCTGGGGCGTGTTCGTATCATCGCCGGCTGACCTGGGCCACGATGCAACCGGCTACGACCTGCCGAAGATGACTGTCAAGTGGCACGTCGCGACGGTCGACTTCGCCCGCGCTGCCAGTGAGATGGACAACCGCGGCCAACGCCGGCTGATCCCGAAGACGTCCGGCGGCATCCAGGAGGTGGCGAAGGAACGCCGGGAAACGCTCGTTGAACGTGTCGCTGCGGCCAAGGCGATCATCGAACAGTCGCCCGAAGATCATTGGATCATTTGGCACTACCTCGAAAACGAACGCCACGAGATTCAGCGGCAGATTCCTGAAGCGATGGCCGTCTATGGCTCGCAAGACCTAGAAGAACGCGAAGATCGGATCGTCGATTTCAGCAACGGCAAGTTCCGCATCCTCTCGGCCAAACCGCAGATCGCCGGCAGCGGCTGTAACTTCCAGCGGCATTGTCACAAGGCGATTTACGTCGGACCGACGGACAAGTTCAACGACTTCATTCAGTCGGTGCATCGCATCTATCGGTTCATGCAAACCAAGTCGGTCGAGATTCACATCGCCTATGCGGACACGCAGCACGAGACGGTTTCGATCATGAAACGCAAGTGGAAACAGCACGATAAGCTCGTCGCGAAGATGCAACAGATCGTCAAGTCGAACGGTCTAAACAAAGGTGTCCATGCGAGGTTAACCAGAATGAGCGGTGTAGAACGCCAAGAAGTGGCTGGCAAGAACTTCCGAGCGATCAACAATGATTGCGTTGTGGAGTTGAAAAAGTTCGCTGATGATTCAGTCGATGAGATTGTGACCTCGATCCCGTTTTCTGATCACTACGAGTACAGTCCGAACTTCAACGACTTCGGACACAACCAGGGCGATGACGGGTTCTTCAAGCAGTTCGATTTCTTAGTGCCCGAACTGCTGCGAGTGACCAAGCCGGGACACGTCGCCTGCATCCATACGAAGGACCGGATCGAGTATGGCGTGATGACGGGCCGGGCCATGTACTCGGTCAATGAGTTCAGCGACAAGACCGTGGCCGCGTTCAAGAAACACGGCTGGGTTTACATGGGCCGGATCACGATCGATACCGACGTTGTTCGAGAGAACGCAGGGACGTATCGGCTCGGCTACTCAAGGATGGTCAAAGACGCGACCACGATGGGCTGTGGATCGAATGAGTTCGTTTTACTGTTTCGCAAATGGGAACCATCGATGAGCCCGAACGGCAACGCGATGGGTCCGATCCAGGTGGTTAAGAAAAAAAACGAGTACAGCCGCGCTGAATGGCAGAATCACGCATCTGGAACTTGGAGATCGAACGGAAACGAACTTCTGTCGCCAGCGGCAATCGCCGCGATGAGTACCAGTGCCGTTTATCGTTGGTGGAAAAACTACTGCGAAAAACACGGGTACGATTACCCGACTCACATTCAATTCTGTGAAGCACTCGACAGAGCCGGGAAGCTTCCGACAACGATGATGCTGCTCGGTCCTCATGGCCATGACCCGAACGTCTGGACCGACATTGTGAGGATCAAGACGCTCAATACTGAGATGAGCAAAGAGACACCTGAGAAGCATCTATGTCCGCTCCAGTTGGACGTGATTGAACGCCTGGTTGAACGCTACAGCAACCCCGGCGACACGATCCTCGATCCGTTCGGCGGCCTGATGTCTACGCCGTACCAAGCGATCCAGATGGGCCGCAAAGCCGTGGGGATCGAACTAAACAGCGTCTATTGGAATTACGGGGTGAGATTCTGCCAGCGGATCGAAGCCGACATGAACGCCCCGACGTTGTTCGACCTGATGGAATCGGACGAAGCGAGCGAGGTGTCGGCATGAGTATCGAAAAAAAGGGACTGCCAGAGGTGACGGTCACGCCGTCGCTGTGCGATCAGTGGGCTGAGCTGCAACAGCGGATCGACGACCTGCAGGCTGAGATCGAATCTTGTAGGGATGACTTTGACAACACTAAGGCATTCGATCGTCTGCAAAGCGAACTGGGTGCGGCTAAGAAGTCGCTAAAGAAGATCACCGAAAGGCTCGCCGAACTGGAACGCAACGCTCCGGCGTGGGCGAAACTTCCGGGTCGAGACTTGACGGGCTGCGACGACAGCGATCCGAATGCGAAGCCGGCCGTCGTGACCGCTGCGGACACAAGCCCGTCGCAATTCTTCCCCCTGGAAGCTCATCCGTCCGCCGAATCGCCTGGAATGATGATCAGCCTGTCGGGCGTGTTGCAACGTGCCGCCGACGTGTTCGACAAGCATCGCACGAGCAAGCACCTCGCCTTCCCGCTGCGGCAACTGAACGAGCACATCGAACTGCTGCGGTCCGCTCAGAGTGATGGAGACGCGGCGAGACGGCTGGCTCAGTTCTTGAGAGTGTGGGTGAAGAACTGATGATCGCGATCAACACCCGTCGCCAAATAAGGCAGAGGCGATACAGCGAAGAAGATCGCCAGCGATTGCACGACCTGGAATCTCAGGGAGTGCCTATGCCACAGATCGCCGCGGCACTGGGGATAACACTGCGAGCCGCCTACGGCATGAGCTATAGGGCTAGGCTCAAGAGCGGCGAGGTGAAACATAGGCCCGCCAGGTGGCCCGATCATGAAGTCGATCAACTGCGTGTTCTGGAGTCTCAAAATCTGTCGGTCAAGCAGATCGCCGAAAAAATGGGAAAGACTCAGGACTCGGTCAAGGGTGCATTGCAACGGCTGAGGTCGGCTGAAGGACGTTCACAGAGGCGGCTACTGTCTAGGCATCTCGGTCGCAATCGTGACGCGAGGGCCGATCGTGCGTGGCAAGACGCAATCAGCATCGAATACCAGCGGCGGACCGTGCTGGAACGCGGGCGCGGTGCTGCGGCATCAATTCGCGAGTTAGATGCGGGGCTTGAAACGCTGCGGCTTCTGACACCGAAAGAACGGATCGGCTACTTGCAGGCGGTAGTGGACAAGATCGACCAAATCGGCGGGGAACTGCCAAGGGAAGGGGTTTGATTATGAGAGACGAGACAACGCCGGACCTGTCGCTGCTCCACCCTGGAAGCGATGAGTTCAAGCAAGTGATCGCCTGCCGCGACAAACTGATCGCGGACCAAAGCGAAACGAACGTGATCTATCTCGGTGGAACGCCAACACCGCTTTACTGGAACGGCTTAAAGATCGGCGATCTTGCGAACATCGAACCTCCCGTCGTGAAACCTGCGAAGCCGCAACCGCCATCGACGCCGGCGATGCCACTGCGGGACCGCAAGAAGATTCTCGCCCGCAAGCGAAAGGGGAGGAACTGATGGCACACGTTGAATCCTGGAAAGACGAAGCGAACCGCAGCCACGTATTTAGTGGACGGATATTTGATCACGAGCTTTCATTGCAACCGGGTGAGGTTATTGCCCGCGTCAAAGATCGAATCGTTTTTCTTATCGCCGATCAGGTGATGCAGGAACTCGGCCCGTTGATTGAAACGGCGGTTCGTGACGCGTTGAAAAAGAAGGGGCGAAACTGATCATGGTTTTCGACAAGCGATTTGAAGAACTCCGCGATCACTTCCAGATCGTCAACCCTGAAGATTGGGCGACCGTCCTACCTGAGTGGATCACGGCCGTTCCCAACGTCGGCGAACAGACGCTCAACCACCTGCGGCTGATGCTCGCCAGTCGCGGCCTGACGCTCAAGGGCGATGAGACGCCGCAATACTGGCAAACGCACTTGGGACTGAAACGCGGGGCAACACAACTCGCTGGCAGCGATGCCGCCGTCGTGACTCCGTTTACCGTCCTGATCGATGCCGATGAAAAGCAGCCGTTCACGTTCTTGGGACTGCGGACCGATGCCGATCGCGGCAACCGTCCCCTGGTAGTCCGCACCGCGCGTAAGCACCTCGGCAACACGAAGGGCGATTACTCGGTCGACGGGTTGGAAGACTTCGCACACGTCGAACGCAAGAGCATGAGCGACGCTCAGTCCACCGTTCTCGGCTGGGGCGATCATCGCGAGCGGTTTGTCCGAACGTTGGAATACCTCAGCGAGCTACCTGCGTCATGCGTTGTCGTCGAATGTTCGTTCGGTGCGGCGCTGGCGGGAATGACTTCCAGGGGGAAGAAGTCGGTCACTGAGAATCAAAAGATTTTCCACCGGCAGGTGTTGGCATGGACAAACGATTACCGCGTCCCGTGGTATTTCTGCGACGACCGGCGGTTCGCTGAGATTACGACGTTCCGGTTTTTAGAACGTCAGTGGCGTCACGAGCACGCCAGAAGAAAACGTGCGGCGATCGACGCCGCGAATGCTGAGATTCAATCACTTTAAGGTGCAAATATGAGCCAATTGCGAAGTCTTCAAGCCGAACTCGTATTGCTGATGAAGAAGATCGAGACCGCCTGTGAAAACCACGGATATGAAGCGATCCCGACACTGCTGTTGCGACACGAGAAAGGTGCAAATTCCTCGATTCTCATAAGCAGAGACAAGCCCAGCGAGGCGGCTCGCATTATCACCGAGTTGGAATCCACTGACGAACAGAGCATGGACACTGGGCAAGCCAGATCAATTCTTGCAAGGAGAATCGGTTCATGATCCGCATCACAGTCCAACTGATCCCGCACGGCGATCCGACAAACCCCCGCACGCTCGGCGTTCTGGACATCGAGAACGACGGCACGGGAGACGACGACACCGGCCACTACAACGGTGAGTTGCACGCCGAATACACGGGTCCGCATGGCCGCAAAGGGCGTGTCGAAAACTTCCACCGGCAACAGCAGTCCGTTTGGTCGCTCGTCGGTGCGTTCCTCAAGATGTGGGGACACACCAAGCACTCACCGAAGTTTTTGAAACTGCCGTAAGGCAACCACCCCACCACCGAAAGATTTTGAGATGCAAGGATCGATCAAGGGATACGGAAAGCGAAAAGGCCAGCCCGACGTTCGCGACCGAGCAGGCAAAATGATACTCACTGCCGAGTGCGATGAAGACGCCGCATTTTTGGCGTTGATCTATCGAGTGACGTACAGCGTTTGTTGCAAGAAGACGAACGGCAACAGACTGGAGCTTTATCGCTTCCTATTGTCTCGGGTCGACGACAAAGAATCGTTCCCTGAACTATAAGACCGCACGCCGCCTTAACCCACTCCCCCTCCCCTGTTTTTAACCACCCCGAAGGATTCGCGATGATCACGATCACAACCCCGAACTCTATGCTCGCACCGTGGGAAGCCGGACCCGAGCCGCCGGTCGATTCTCCCGTGGAAGCGACGACTGCGGCTGAGGCGGCGGCCGGCGAACCGACGCCAGAAGCCGTAGCGAAGGCCGAAGAGCTGTACGACCCGATTGCAAACCCAAGCAAGTTTAATCCGGAAGTGGTCAAAGCGGCACATGACGAAGTTGTGGCAGCGCAGTCCCGCGACGGCAGCGGATTCGTATCCAAGGTTGAATTGGTAATCGACCGCGCTGCCGGACCCAACGGCGAAGATGTCGTGCGATCTGTGCTTGCTGAGAACTTTGACCTGCCCGCGATCTTCGCCGAAGAGCACGCCCTGCTTGATCCGATCTACCGGGTGCATCGCGAAATCCTCTCGCTGCTCGATCGCGAAAAGGAACTCTCCGCCGAACTGGCCGACATTCGCGGCGAACTAGAAGCGTCCCGCGACGCGAAATCCTCCCTCCTGGAAGCACTCCCCGCCAGACTGCTGCAAATCCGCGAAGGTCTCGACTCCGAAACGATGCCGGCCGTCGATGCTGAGCCGAATCGAGCTCCCGCGCCGCAGTCGACCGACACGAATCCGGCCGCACCGGAACCGCCGGACAACGCATGGCGGGCGGTCCTGACCGAAACGATCACGACCGGCGTCGTCGGACTGGGCGTCAAAAAGGCCCAAACGCTGATCGATGAGTTTCCGACGCTGGGTGACCTGGAAGATGCCCGCGCCCGCGCCGCATCCAGTCACAAGCACTTCGCCGATCAGCTCCCCAAGGGCATTGGCAAGCAATCCGCCGACGAACTAGCCGAACGTGTGATGAAGGCCCAGACGCAAGGCGACACGCGACCGGCCGCCGAAGTGGTCGAGCCGCGGACGCCAGCGGAAACGCAGTCGAAGATCAAGCATGAGCAGTGGGTGCGGGCGACGGTCGCGAATCTGAAGACGACGGCCACCGAAGATTCGCTCAAGGAGGAAGTCGGGGAATCGTGGGTCGATGGATTTGATGCTCGGTCGGCCGGCGAGAGGGCGACCGCCTGTCCGCGTGAACTGACCGCCGAATACCAGTCGGAATGGCTGCGCGGCTGGCTGCACCGCGATCTGTATGGGAACGACGACGATCGCCCGGTAGTGGATGGACTGCCAGGGGAAGAGGTTTCGGCGGCCGATGGAACAGACGAAACATACGGAACAGAGGAAGTCGACGCCGAAGCTGAGCGACTGGCCGAAGAGGTTCACGAGCGGTTTATCTCCGCGACGCTCGATTGGCTGAACCGTTTTCCCGACGAGCGGATGGTGAATGCCGCCAGTGACAGGGAAATGTGGCAAGTTGGGTGCGATGCGTACACCGAAGGCATTGAGCCGATCGAGTGCCCCCGCGAAGTCGCCCACACGAGCGAAGAACTGGCGATCACCGAAGCGATGCAGGTCGACTGGCTGCGAGGCTGGGTGTTTGAAAAGTCGCTGGACAGCGAAACGAACTCGGTCATCCCGCCTGCCCCTCGGCCAGTGCTGGGAATGCTGCTTGAGCGGTCCGAAGAACTGCAGAAAGACGAGCCGGCCGCCGTTGCGGAACCCGTCGCCGAGCCCGCTCCCCTGGAAGCTCCCGCGCCGCCCGCCGCCGATCAATCGCAAAATATCGAATCTCTGGCCGAGCAGGTGAAGGCCGATCCGAATCGTAAGCCACGGATCGACAAAGAAGCTTGGGACGCTGGCTACTCCGCTGCGATCGACGATCAACCGCTGGACGATTACCCCAAGATGGCGAGCAGCGAAAGCCGGCTCGACTGGATCCGCGGCTGGGTCTCCGGCAGCGAAGTCAGTTTCGATCTTTAGGCCACACGTCCCGTCCGTCTGAAAGAATCAGAGAATCCCACAGTGGCAAAACTCCACCGCTACAACCTCGACGACGTGAAAGCCGATGCTCTCGGCCACTGGTCGCCGATCATCGAACGCGTCGCCGGCGTCGGTGACGATCACCTGTCGACGGTTCATGGTCCCTGCCCGAAGTGTGGCGGGACCGACCGTTGGCGAGTGTTCGACGACTTCGAGCAGACCGGCGGAGCGATCTGCAACCAGTGCGGAAAGTTCGGTGATGGGGTAGCGGTGGTCATGTGGATGCTGGGCGTCCCGTTCCTGGAAGCGGTCCGACGCGTGGCCGAGTTTTTGGGGACGGCGCCGGAGGGAACTACCAGGGGGAAGGGTTCGGGTGGCTACACGCCGCCGAAAGTCAATGGATCGGCTGCGAGTCACAAACCGGCTGGTGGATCGCCAAAACGCAATGACGATCCGCCAGCCGATCCGCCCGAGTTTCGCACGCTCAAGTTTCTGCCGCCGGTCCCGACTGACGGCGTTGGCTTCGCGATGTGGTGCAGGACGAAGCCGGGGATGAATGTCGAGCAGTTGCAGCAGATGGGGGCGAGGTTTCGCGGTACCGCAACCGCTACACCGTGATCGCGTTCCCGGTGGTCGACCAGGGCGGCACTGTTGTCGGCTGGACGATTTACGAGTCCGGCGGGCTGATGCTGCCGCACTTTCGCAAAGGATCAAAAGAGCCGGCCGCGTGGCTCAAAGTGAAAACTATCAAGGTGAAATGAGATGGCAGAATCAGTCAGTTTGTACGCAACCCTTGGAATCGACTCTGCCGCGACTGCTGAGCAGATCAAGACCGCATACCGGGCGAAAGCTCGAGTTCATCATCCCGATCGACCAACCGGCGACGCTGAGCGGTTCAAGACGATCACGATCGCATTCGAGGTTCTCAGCGATCCGGCCAGGCGGGAGCGATACGATCGCACCGGCGAGACCGCTGCCAGGGAAAGGGTGAACGCTCGCATCGAATCCGAGATCGCGGCGATGTTGATGGACGCGTTCATGCAGGACGGAAAAGACCCCGTTCGCTGGATGCTCGATCAACTCGATCGCAAGCGGAGCCGGGTTTCACAGCAGCGGGACGAGTGCCGAACGGTTCGCAAGAAGTTGCTGCGGAAGACGGAGCTATTCACCGAATCGAATAAGGCGACGAAGAACGCAGACGGCCGCAACTTCATACTGGAAGCGTTGCAAGCCCGGCTCGCGGAGTTTGATCGGGGCATCGCTGCGGCGGACGACGATCACAAACACTACACCGATTCGATGGCGTTCTTGAACGACCTGAAAGTCGACCGGAAAGATCCATGGTCCGCGTTTTCATCGATGGGACCAGTGGCGTTTTATGGATGGGATCCTGCTGGAGGATCTTCTGAATCGAAGCTCTATGTTCCCGGAATGGATGACTGACAAATGGAGACAACCATGATGCCCGGCGAACCAATCGACTGCGACGCGTGCGGAGCCCGAACGCTCGACATCGTGCTCCATCCCGGCGGCACCGAATCGATCAGCAGCGACTGGCTGTGCAAGCGATGCCGAGAGGCGGCGACGTGTGCCGATTGCGGTGGCCCAATTGGTCAAGACAAGGGACCACCGGATGGCTGGCAGTTGGAAGACGGCAGGACGGTTTGCCATGCGTGCTGTGTTGCTGACCTGAACACGGTGACGCTGCCAGAGGTGAAAACGCTCGACGAACTGTTGAGCGATGGCGGCGAGATTTTCGGAAGAGACTTGGAACGTTTACGAGGCAAGAAGTGATCAGTTATTTAGACCTGTTGCGGGATGTTTCGCAAAACGGCGAACCTCATTACAACCGCACTGACACTCCATCGCTGTCCGTATTCGGCCGTCAGTGGCGGCACGATATGCGAGAGGGTTTTCCGCTGCTGACAACGAAGCGAGTTCCGCTGCGGTGGGTGTTTGAGGAACTGCGCTGGTTCCTCAGCGGATCAACCAGCGTTTTCGACCTGCAATCGGCGGGTGTCGATATTTGGGACGAATGGGCAACGGCTGAAGAATGTGCGAAGTTCGGCCGCGAACCCGGCGACCTTGGGCCGATCTACGGCTCGCTGTGGCGATGGTTTGGCGATCCAACTAGCGACCTGCAGTCGGATCAAATTTACAACCTGCTGCAAGATATTGCGGAACAGCCCGGAAGTCGGCGTCTGATCGTTTCCGGCTGGCATCCGGTCAAGCAACGAGAGGTTTCTCTCCCACCCTGCCATACTCTCTGGCAGATCAAGATTCACCGGGACGGCGGAATGAGCCTTCACCTATACGCTCGGTCGATCGACATATTTCTGGGGCTACCGTTTAACATCGCGAGCTACGGACTGCTGCTGATGATGCTGGCGCACGTGACCGATCGCACTCCGCGAGATTTGATAATCAGTTTCGGCGACTTGCACCTGTACACCAATCACGTTGAGCAAGCCAAGGAGCAACTATCGCGCGATCCGCATCCGCTGCCGACCGTTCGAATTGCCGATACGCCATCTCATGGCAGCACGCTCGCTGAACTGTTGGCGATCCGGTGGCATCATGTCCGAGTTGACCGCTACCGGTGTCATCCGAAGATCGCTGCACCGGTAGCGGTTTAGTGACCGGATTCAAATGAGGGATAAACCATGACCGACGAACGAGACTGGGACGACTGGGATCACGACGACGAAGGGCACGGCTACGACTGCGACTGCGAAGAATGCACTCGTGCTTACCACGAAAGCGAATGCGGCCAGTTGCCCGATCACCTCGGCGGTGGATGCCAGTCGGCCGGCACTGAGTACTGCGACTTTGAGTGCCCATTTCGCGGTGGTGATTGAACCGCGATGGTTTAGCGGGCGGCGGCCAACCGCCCAGCGATCAGAGCCGAGCTGATCGCCGCTCCACTAGAACCATTTGTTACCCGGCCAGACCCGCCAAAAGTATTTCGGCAAAGTGTGTGGATAGTTCTTGACGGTGCCGATACTGTGTGTATAGTTAAGGCATAGTCAGCAACAAACCACCAGCCGGAAACAGACGATGCGAACCAAGCCACAGACCGCCCTTGAACGAGCCGGAATCGAATGGGATTACGAAGGCTATCTGTTTTGCAACGAGCCGGTCCGGTTTGCTGACACTGGCGAAGTTGCAACGAAGGATGAGCTGCTGCGAACAAAGGCCAATGCCGATCGGGAATTGACCCTCAGCGAATCGCAAAAGCAGATGCTGCAAGTCGGTCAAGTTCGCCGGCCGATCCGCGTGGCTTTATTTCGTCAGCAGTATCTGCTGCTCAAGAAAACCGGCTGGAAAACCGCTTGCGATCGTCATGACGCATTTTACAGCGTCGATCAGCCGCTGAGCCGTTGTGAAATGGACCTTTACCTTTAATTCTGGAGCCACACCGATGCCAATGAAATCCGACATCGAAAAAGCCGTTTCCGATGCGTTCAGCCGATTTATCGACCCGCATTGTGGGCCGCTGATTGTTAGCGCAGATCGGACTCGGACGCGATTTGTGAAGTCGAATTACGACTATGCAGCAATCGAGGCGGTACGGCGTGAGTTGCCGCTACGAGAGCTGAAAGTTGATTTCGGCAAGTACCCCAGCGGTGTCGCAACGGGCGTTGCGTTTGCGGACGCATACGATCCGCGGAGCGGCTACTGTGTTTACCTGCCCCTGGAGTTGATCGAGGAAGACTCGCTGACCAGCCCCAAGCCAGGCATTATGTCGCAACTTGTAGAGCAGTTCATGGTCGGGATCTGTGACGACATCAAGAAGGGCCATCTGTGAACGGCAGCGAGCGCAAGAACATCACGCAACCCACTGACCGCTGGGTTGCTTTCCATGCGGCGGCGAAGGCTGCGGGTATGTCGCTGTCGGAATGGCTCGGCAAAGCTGGCGAGGCTGCGCTGCCGCCGAAGGTGGCGAAAAAACTCACTGAGCGCCCACCGGCTCACCGGCCCCGGAAATCGAAAGATTAGGTCCGATCCCTAGCTTTAGAGGGGCTGTGACGGCTATTTCGAAAACCTCGCCGCCGCAACTTTCGACGCAGCATCACTCAGGTGCTGCCGGTGTTGGCAGAGGTGCCCGTAGTGCCGGTCGATCATCTGAATTGACGTTCCGGCCATCTCCGCGACCGTGGCGACGTCGACGCCGGCCAACAGCGCTTCCGTGATCCACGTATGGCGGAACGAGTACAGGACGCACTTCTTCGTCGTCCCGGTCTTATCGCGAAGTCGCTGGAACCGCAGTCGCATGTCGGAGTACTTCCAGCCGCGATCAGCAGCAGCGAGGAACAGCGGCCCGGCCTTCCTTCCCCTGGCAGTAATTCGCGTTAACGTCTGCAAGCACGGCGACAGGTAGACCACTCGCGGCTTGATCTTCTTCTTGCGGTTCTTGTGTTCACGGATGGTCCAGCGATCGCCGCTACTGTCCGCGATCTGAATCGTCGTGATCTCGCTCGGTCGGCAGCCGGACAGCCGCAGAGCGATCAGTAGTTGCCGAAAAGCGGTTCGCTGCCGGGTGCGGTATTTCTTACCGCAGACTCCAGTGAGCAACTTCTCGTATTCATCCCGGCTGACCACGTGGTCGCGTGCGGTCCCTTTGGCGACCTTCAGTTTCTCGATGGGGTTCGACTGGATCCTACCTTGGTCGCACGCCCACTGAATTACTCGCTTGACCGCTGCTGCTGCGTCACTTTGCGTCGTCGCGTTCCAGGTCGTTTGACTGCGCAGCCAGGTAGTGACGTGATGCGGTTTCAGGTCATCAACCGTCAGTGCTTGGTAGGCTGCCAGGAAGGGGGCGATATGGGCGATCTGCCGAGTGACGGTCGTCGCGGCGATTCGGCCCAGTTTAGCCTCTTGCCGCATGTGAGCGGTGTACTCAGCGATCAGCGTCTCGACCGTCAGAGATTGCGTGACCGGCGCCTGCGCGGCTATCTTCATCCGGTCCCATTCGTCATACGCATCTGTTTTCGTGGTCGCCAGTCGAACGGTCTTTAATTTTCCATCGACTTGGATTCGCAGATACCAGGCTTTCCTCTCCGCCCAGAAAAATGGCTTTCGCATGAAAAAGAATCTCGCTGTGAATCGTCGGGTCTCGATCGGACTGACGACGATACTAATCAGCCGTGACACGTTTGGTCACAACCGGCAGCGATGCGATTGGTCACAAATCGGTCACAAGCTAAGCTGCTTGCTAGCGTGACAGATTTGAAAAACCCCGCGTTTTCTGAGGTGGAGCGGAAGGGAGTCGAACCCTCGACCTCTGCATTGCGAACGCAGCGCTCTCCCAACTGAGCTACCGCCCCTCAACGGGTCTGGCGGGTTGGAAAGTCAGCAGGCCATCTGGCGATGGTCGCTGGCTTGTCCCCGCCAACGAGAATTGAAAGTTACGTTCAGCGTGTGTGCTTGTCTAGGGGCCCGCGCCACGTAAAACCAAGGCCGCCATTGACCACAACTTTCTCACCGACAACCGTCTCATGCATCCCCGCGGCCTGATCCGTCTGCCCTTCCTGCACTGGAAAACGGCCAAACTCTCTGCGTTCCTCCGTGGCACCCGCCGAGGGCGAGAAGTCCAGCGGCGGCGGTTGATGGAGAAGGTTCGCCGCAGCGCCTCAAGCGAGTTTGGACGCGACTTTGGGCTCGATCAGATCAGCACCGTCGCTGAGTTTCGCAGCCGTTTTCCGGTGCTGGACTACGAGGCGTTCGCCCCCTACGTGCAGCGTATCGCCCAGGGCGATGTCGGAGCGATGTTTCCGGCGGAGACACGCATCTTGATGTTTGCCACGACTTCGGGCACCACCAACGTGCCCAAACTGCTGCCGGTCACGCAGCCGTTCTATGACGAGTACCGGGCCAGCTGGCAGTACTGGGGCACCGGCATCTACCGCGACTATCCGCACCTACTGGGGCTTTCCACCCTGCAGTTTTCCAGTCACTGGCAGATTTCCCGCTCCCCCAGCGGCGTGCCCTGCGGGAATATCAGCGGGTTGGCGGCGGAAACACGGCCGGTCTACATGCGTTCGCTGTTCGTGCTGCCGCCGGCCGTAATTCGGATCATGGACCACGCAGCCAAACATTACACGGCGCTGCGGATCAGCTTGGTCAGCAAGCGTGTCGGTAAGGTGATCACAGCCAACCCGAGCACGCTGATTGAAGTCGCCAAACGTGCCGATCGGGAGCAGGAATCGCTGATCCGAGACATCTTCGACGGGACGCTGAGCGAGAAGCTCGATATCCCGCCAGCAATCCGCCAGGCACTGAGCCGGCACCTACAAAAACGTCCCGGGCGGGCGCGGGAACTGGAAGCGATCGCCGCCCGCACCGGTCACTTGTATCCCAAAGATGTTTGGCCACAGTTGACCTTATTGGCCGTTTGGACGGGCGGGGCCGTGGGAATCTATCTCTCTCAGCTCAACCAGTACTACGGCGACCTGCCGATCCGCGACCATGGAATCTCGGCTAGCGAAGGGCGGATGACGATCCCACTGAGCGACCAGACGCAGGCCGGATTGTTGGATTATAGCAGTCACTACTACGAGTTCATTCCAGAGCAAGAGCACGGGTCAGAAAACCCGACGATCCTGGAGGCACACGAACTCCAGCCAGGTAGCCGGTATTTCATCCTGCTGACCACTTCGGCTGGTCTGTTCCGTTATGATATTTCCGATGTTGTCCGCTGCGAGGGTTATGAGGGCGAGGTCCCGCTGCTGTCATTCATGAACAAAGGCAAGCATTTTGCGAACTTCACCGGCGAAAAGCTGAGCGAACACCAAGTGGTCCAGGCGATGACGGAAAGTCTTCAGTCGCTCGGTCTGCCAAGCTGCACTTTTACGCTCGCCCCAACGATGCGCGAACGGCCGCAGTACCGTCTGTTGCTAGACTCGGCGGAGCACTTGCAAGTCAAAGATCCTCTGGCGCACGAACTCCAGCGACGCTTAGAACAGATCAATATCGAATATGCTGACAAATGCCGCTCGGGCCGGATCGATGCGATCGACGTCCATGAGGTGCCCGCCGGCACCTGGGACGCGCTGCGGGCAAAACGCAGTGGCGATCGCGGGAATTTCGAGGAATACAAACATCCTTGCCTAACCAATGACTTAGGCTTTATCGGCCGAGTGCTGGCGCTGACCAGTGAAGGCAAGCGCATCGAAACAGGACAGAATCAGCTTTGAACGACAGTAACGAAACGAAGGTTTTGGTCACCGGCGCCAGTGGTCTGGTCGGCCGCCGAGTCGCAAAGGACTTGATCGAGCGCGGCTATCGCGTGACCGCCGTCGTCCGCTCGGACGCTCACCGCCAGGAACTGGAGTCGCTCGGGGCGCGGTGTGTTCAGGGTGACCTGAGCGACCCCAGCTCGCTGGACGCACCGCTTCGGGATGCCAACGTCGTGGTCCACTGTGCGGCTCACATTGGCGATTGGGGGCCGGCTGAGAAGTACCGGGCGATCAATGTTGTGGCGCTGGAACACATGCTCGGCGTCGTTCAAGCGAGCGATCAGTTTCGCCGTTGGATTCAGGTGAGCTCATTGGGGGTTTACCCGGCGCGGCATCACTATGGTACCGACGAAACCACGCCGCCGAGCCTTACCGGGCTCGATGGCTATACCAAGACCAAGGCCGAAGCGGAGGTCTTGATTAACGATCACATCGACCGCCATCGCTTGCCAGCAGTGATTGTGCGTCCCGGATTTATCTACGGTCCCGGTGAACGTCATTCCGTCCCGCGGATCATCGAGAAGTTCAATGCCGGGAAAATGAAGTTCATCGGTCGCGGCGACAAGGTGCTCAACAATACCTATGTCGGCAACCTTTCGGACGCGATCCTATTGGCGATTGAGAGCCCCGACGCACTCGGTGAAACCTTCAATATCCGCGATCAGCGGCTGGTCACTCGCGAGGAATACATCAATACGATTGCCGATTACCTCGGCAAGCCGCATCCGAAGCATGTGCCAGAGTGGCTGGCGCGTACGCTGGTCGGCCCGATGGAAACCTTCGCGAAACTGACCGGTGCCCAGGAAGCGCCCTTGCTGACCGGAGCGCGGATCAAGTTCATGACGCTCAATCTCGATTTTTCAATTGCAAAGGCTAAACGCGTACTGGGGTATAAGCCGCGAGTTGATTTTCGCGATGGCATTCGCGAAACGCTTGATGCGGCCACTGCGGACGCCGGCAGCTGATGGCCTCGGACAGGATCCCGAGCGTTCGGAAAGAATCGATTCACGGAGCAAAATTATATCCGGGTGCTCGTGCCGCAGTCATAGCTTAAGGAACCCGCATGCGTGTCGCCGGTTACACAGCCTCTATTGTTCGAGTGCCGCTGCGCCGTCCCTTTCGTCATGCGTCGACAATGCGCCAGAGCAGTGACAACTTACTGGTGCAATGTCGTCTGCAGGACGGCACGGTTGGCTGGGGCGAGGGCGTGCCGCGGTCATATGTGACCGGCGATACTGCGGAAGATTCACTCCGCTTGCTCGCCGAGCAACCGCTGCAAGAGCGCTTCGACTGCGACTGCAGTGATTGGCCAGACGTGGTCGCGATGCTCGATCGATTTCATGATTTTACCGTACCAGACGATCCCCGTGGTGCCCGTGGCAATCCGCTGCGGGCGGCGCTGGAAATCAGCGTGTTGGATGCGTTCGGCCAAGTATTTGGCAAACCGCTGAGCGACGTAGCCAGTGTGATTGCTGAAGTTGAGCCGGTCCGAATGCCGCCGCAGCGCGTGCGCTACAGCACGACGATTGATGCCGAACATCCAAAGCGGCTGTGGAAATCTGCGCTTCAAGATGCGTCTGTATGGTTTCGAGCAGTGCAAAGTAAAAATCGGCTGCTCGGCCCACGATGATCCGGCTCGGCTGCAGACGATTCGACGCTGGATCGGGCCGCGGGTCAATCTGCGAGTTGATGTCAACGAAGCCTGGAATGCGCAGGATTTTCAGCGCCGCGCCGAGCCGCTACTCGTGCACCGCATTTCATGTATCGAACAGCCGCTTCCACACGACCAACGGGGTGAGCTGAGCGAGCTGCGATCGCGATTCGAGGTGCCCATCATGCTGGATGAGTCGCTGACGAGTTGGCAGGATGCGATCGAATCAATCGCACTGGGAGCCGCTGATCTGTGGAATCTGCGGTTGTCGAAATGTGGCGGCTTCATCGCTTGCCTGCGGTTAGCAGCGCTTGCGCAACGGCATGGTCTGGGCTACCAGCTCGGTTGTCATCCTGGCGAAACCGGCATTCTCTCAGCCGCCGGCAGGCACTGGGCGCAGTCAGTTCGCCACATTAAATATTGTGAAGGCTCTTATGACCGGCACGTGTTGGCGGCGAATCTTATACGTCAGGAAATCACGTTTGGTTATGGAGGCTGGGCTCCACCCTTGACCGCCCCGGGACTTGGCGTGGCCGTCGACCTCAAGCGATTGCAGGCGATGGTGGTCCAGCAGCAAAATCATCCGCTGCGGGAGGTGGCATGATCGATCCAGAGCTCTTTCCAGCAGAGGCCAGTCGAACTCAGCGGCTGCGACTGTTTTGTTTTCCTCATGCCGGTGGCGGAACCAGTGCGTTTTATCGCTGGCGGAGGTATGTCGGCGACGTGGTGAATATCATTCCCGCACGCCTACCGGGACGAGAGTCGCGTCTGAATGAGCCACCGGTCGCTTCCATGATGGATCTGGCTGCGACCGTGGCAGCTACGATTGAAAGCTTGCCGCCAGGGCCGTTTGCGCTGCTGGGCTACAGCGTCGGCGCTCACCTGGCACACCATGTGGCCCGGATGCTGCCGCGACGCGGCCAGCGAGCACCCCAGGCTCTCGTCGTGGTCGCCAGCAATGCCCCGGGAACACAAGGTTTGACAACCGCCGCTGAAGAGAGAGCCACAACGGTCGAAGAGTTGCCAGACGATCAATTGGTCGAGCACATCCACCAGAAGTACGGCGGTATTCCGGCGGTTGTGCGAAATGACCCGAGTTGGCTGGCGGCGGTGGTCCCGGCGCTGCGAGCGGACCTGCGAATGTTGCGGTCGCTAGTGCTCGAGCCATGCGATCCGCTGGAGTGTCCCCTGCTCGCGATCGGTGGCGTCGATGATGCCTTCGTCACTGCCGCAGGATTGGCCGGCTGGGGCAAGGTTACCACTGGTGCTCTGACGACGCAGCAGTTCCGCGGCGGCCACTTCTTTCTGTATCAAGATTTCAATTCAGTCCAATCATCCGCAGCTGGCCGCGTGGCACCTGAGGTTCACGCGGCGTTAGTCAGCGTTCTGCAGTTCGTGCTGCCGGTTGAATCACAGCACGATTGAGCTAACCGCGAATGAACTGCCGCCCGCGTGACGCCGTCAGGAGCCGCCGCGGTGCGCTTTGCTCGTCTGGTGTCCTAACCAGGCTGCCAGATCATGAAAGTACCGATCCGCATCGGATTCAAACTCCAGCGTATGAGCGCTGTTGGAATATTCAAGCAGGGTTTTATCGCTGGATGCGATCGTTGTGAAATAACGCTTCGTGCGGATGTTATCGACGATCCGGTCTCGACCGGCGAGCACCAGCAGGCTTGGTAAGTGCAAGTATCGGCCGCTGGAGCGTGTGTGCCGCGTCAGCTGCAAATCTTGTCGTGCAAATCGCAAAGTGATCCGCCGCAAGGTCAGCGGGTCATTGCGGATGTAGGCCTGCCAGCGCGGCGAATCCGTGAATAGTTCGGGTTCCTGCAGGGGAATCGAGACCGTCTTCTGGTGGACTCCCAGCCGACCGCTCAGGCCCAAGCAAGATCGCTTGAGCCAACCCGGTTGCTGACGCGCATAGATGCCGGGACACAACATCCCCAGCCCCGCCAACAGATCGGGACGAGCGCGGGCGATCGCCGGAGCGAGTTTTCCTCCCCAGCTGATGCCAAGCAAGAATAACGGCCGGTCCGCGTGCTTGACGCGGATCAAATAGTCGAGGGTGTCGCTGATCCAGGTGTGCATCGAATCGATGTCACCGGGTGCATCCGAGTTGAGCCCCGAGCCGCGTCGGTCCAGCGCGTGAACGTCAAATCCCTGTTCGGCTAAGGCGAGCGAACTGGTGTCGTACCAGCCGCTGTGACTGATGATGCCGTGCAAAATGACGACATCCGCACGAGGCTCCACCGCCGGCCGATACCGGCGCAGCGCCAACCGCCGCCCATCCGCGGCCTGGTAATACTCAATAGTAGACGCCTTGTTGACCATGCGTCTACTGTAGCTCACCGATCCAGTGCGGGCGCATCGTGCTGCTGTTGTATTGCACCGATTTCGAAGGAACACCTGCACGGCCTCAAGCGTGCAGACCCTCGCTGGCGCGCGGGGTGGCGGACTCGGAGGTTCTACTCAAGCTTTGCCGGGACAGCTGTTGAGCCAACTCGGCGGCCGACTCGGCCAGGAGCATCGAAAAATGGTCGCCGGGAGTCTGGTGGATGATCACCGGACGTCGCAGTTGCTCGTTCCAACCGAGATCGTCGCCCCAAGATTTGCCTGAGATCACTTCTAAGGCTCCAGTCACAGCCGGACGGTAGAGGTGAATCTCCTGACCGAAATCTTCTAAGCGATAGTCCTTGATGAACTGCACGTGTGCGCGGCTCGTCTCGACCAATCGTTCGATATAGCGTGTTGATGCGCCGCCGGCGACCAAACCTTCGCGCTTCGCCTCGCTCAACAACAGCTGCATTGCCTCGTGGCTCGATAACTCCTGCAACTGCTCGTACGTCACCTGCATCTGCGCCCGCAGGAAGATGTTCGAGAAATGTGTGAAATCGTAGAGGAACTGGGCATCGTCCTTGAGATCGATGTTGTCGTAAATCGATGGCAGAGGCGTGTCTAACAGGATTAGCGGCGCCACTTCATGCCCCGCCTGGCGCAGCCGCCGCGCGATCTCATAAGCGTAGATCCCGCCCGCCGACCAGCCCAGCAGGTGATAGGGTCCGTCGGGCTGATAGTCCGTGATCGCAGCGACATATTCATCGACCATCGCGTCGAGCGAACGCGGCGGTTCTAGAATGCCATCGGCCCCGCGGCCCCACAGCCCGACGACCGGCTGATCCGGATCGGCATGCTTCGCCAAATCCGCATAACAGCCCGCATTGCCGCCGAGCGGGTGAACGCAGAACCATGGCTGTTTGCTTCCGCTGGCCTTGAGTGGGACGATGACACGGTACCCATCACTGGAATCAGCCGAACCCGCATCGGCATCGCCGGGGGCAAGATCCGCTGCGGCGTGACGCGACAAACTGGTGATCGAAGGAGCTTCGATGAACGCGGCCATCGGAATGCTGATCGCCAGACGCCGCTCCAGATTGTTCTTCAATTCCATCGCCATCAGCGAATCCATGCCGAGCTCACTCAGCGGCTGCTGCGGATTGATCTGCTCGGCATCCCAGCCCATGATTCGGGCGAGTTCGTCGGTGAAGTAACGCTGCAGCATTTCATCTCGCTGCTCGGCCGCCGCCGACCGCAGTTGCTCACGAAACGCATGGTCTATAAGGTCGGCGCCGGCACGATCGGTCGCTGCCGCGTCACTGGCAAACGCAGACAGAAAAGGTGGGACCGTCTGAGTGGCGCGCAACATCGTCGGCCAATCCACGTCCATCACCGCTACGTTCTCGGCACCTGACTCGACCAGCCGCTGCATCACGTTCAGCCCATCGGCTGCATCGATCAGTTCCAGGCCGCGTGAGCGCAGTTGCGCAGCCGTGTCACCCTGGGTGGCCATGCCCGCGTCGGCCCACGGTCCCCAGTTGATGCTCGTCGCCGGCAGGCCGAGGCTGTGCCGGTAAGCCGCAAAGGAATCGAGAAACGCATTGGCCGCCGCGTAGTTTCCTTGGCCCGGCGAACCCAACAGCGCCGCGATCGAGGAGAACAGCACGAACCGCCGGACTGGCTGGTTCAACGTCGCTTGGTGAAGGTTCCAGGTTCCCTGGACCTTAGGCTCCAGCGGCCGGTGCCAGCGCGTGGCCGACATCTCGAACAGCAGCCCATCGTCGAGCACCCCGGCGGCGTGGTAGATGTCCGTGATCGGCGGGAACTGTGCGGCGATCTGTTGGATTGCCTCACGCAGTGACTCGATGCGGCTGACGTCAGCGGCCACCACCTCAACCTGCGCCCGCTCGCTTAGCCGCGCGATCACCGCCGCCTGCTGCTCGTTCGGGTCGCGACGGGCGAGCAGCACGACATGCTCCGCCCCCTGCTCGACGAGATGTTCGGCGAGCGCCAGTCCCAGTGCACCGAGGCCGCCGGTGATCAAGCTCGTCGATGCGGCGTGAGACATCGAACCGGTAGTCTCCGCTGCATCGACCTGAGCGGCTTCCTGAGGCAGCGCCACAATGACTTTGCCGATATTTTTACGCTGCGCCATGTACCGAAATGCGTCGGCAACGTTTTCCGCAGCAAACTCGGTTGCCACCAGCGGCTGGTAATCGCCAGCGGCGAAGTGCTGGTCCAGCGACGCAAACAGCCGCCGGATCACCTGGGGACGTTGCCGTAGAATTCGGTCCAAGTCGATGGCGAAGTACGACAAGTTGTCTTGAAACGGCGACAGTCCAAGCAAACGGTTTTGGTAAATATCGGTTTTGCCGATCTCCAAAAACCGTCCGTAAGCCCGCAGGATCGCCAGACTCTTGCTGATCACGTCGCCAGGCAACGAGTTGAGCACCACGTCGACGCCTTCGCGCCCGTGACCTGCAGGATCTGTTCGGCGAAGTCGAGCGACCGCGAGCTGAACACGTGCTTGACACCCAGCGAACGCAGAAAATCGCGTTTCTCGTCGCTGCCCGCGGTGGCGAACACTTCCGCTCCGAGGTGTTGGGCGATCTGAATGCCTGCCAAACCGACGCCACCGGCACCGGCGTGAATCAAAACCCGTTCTCCCGGCTGCAAGTCCGCGAGTTGTACGAGGGCGTAATAAGCGGTCATGAACGCGATGGGAATGGTCGCCGCCTCAGCGTCGCTCATCCCCTGCGGCGTGTGGCTCAGCGCATAGTCGGCGGTCCGCACGTGCGAGCCGAAGCTAAACGGCGCGACGCCGTAGACGCGATCACCAACACTCAAGTCACGAACATCGGGTCCGACCGCGGTCACGATTCCCAAACACTCGATTCCCAGCGGCACAATCGGGTCGGTGATGCCCGGGTAGAGCCCCATCACCTTGAGCACGTCGCTGAAGTTGAGTCCGGCCGCGGCAACTTGAAGTTCGACCTCGCTGCCGCGGGGCGGCACGCGCTGGCACGATTCGAAGTACAGCGAATCAAAGCTGCCGGCCGATGCGAACCTTAAGCGAAATGGTGCGGCAGGCAGCGATCGGCTCGACGCGGTCGGCTCGCGTCGGCTAAGTGCTTGCGGATCACGCTGCAGTCGCGCCACCCGCCGCTGGCCGCCGCGGTACGCGACCTGATCTTCGGCCGAGTCCTGCTGAATCTCGGCGAGCACGGCAGCGAGGCCATCATTGGGCGAAGCGTGCGGATCGAGATCAACTATCTGGCTGCGCAGTTCCGGATGTTCGACGGCCGCCACCCGCGCCAGCCCCCACAGCGGCGACTGCCCGAGCTGAATGTTTTGATCATCGGCCTCCACCTTCTGCGCTCCGCGGGTGACGAACCACACTCCGCGCCACTTGCTCCGCTGATTTGCCCTCACCCCGGCATGGCGGACCAAGCGTTGAATCAGTCGCAGCGCCGATTCACTGCCCAATGACGTTCCCCTAGCGATGCTCTCCGCATCCGGCTCGGTTCCATCACCGATCAAGCTCCACAGATGGATCACTCCTGCCAGTGGATCGCGATCCGGGTGATCGAGCGCCGCAAACAGCTGCTCGTAGTCGGCAGGCTCATTCGGTGCGATCACGAATCCGTCTCGGTCACCGTTTTGAGCCGCCAAAGCATTGAAATTCTCACCATGACGCACCAGGATCGGCGACGCACCCACGGCTCGCAATCGCTCCGCCAAGGCGTCGGCGATGCCACCCTCATCAGCGAAGATCAGCCAAGTTTGATTCGCCACTGCATCCGCCGCATCGACCGCCGGTTCGTCAGCCGGCTGCCAGTCGACCCGATACAGCGCATCCGTGAGCGAGTTGGCCGCAGCGTTGAGTTGTCCGACACGGGTTAGCTGCACGCCAAGAAACTCAGCGACGACCTCACCAGTTTCGTTGATCAACCAGACATCGCCGTCGACCCGTTCCGGGCTCGGCTGCGCGTCGCCAGGATGCCGCCGACCATAGGTCCAAAGCCGACCGGTCGGCGGGCGCAGCACACGCACCGACTTCACTTGAGTCGGCATGTAGGTAAACGGCGAATAACCGCCATCAGGTTCCGCGGGAACCAGTCCAGCACAGGTTTGAAACAGCGCGTCGCCGAGCGCCGGATGTAAGTGGTACTGCGCCAACTCATTTGCAACCGCTGGATCGAGTTGCACCTCGCCGAGCGCTTCGTCGGAGCTGCGGGACAACTGGCCCAGTACGCGGAAGCGCGGCCCGTACTGCAGCTTGCGAGCCGTCATCGTGTCGTAAAACTGCTGCTGCGTTTGCACGTCGACGACCCGCTGCGCAAACGTTGCATACGTTGCCGGGGCGGCGACGACGAGGTCGGCGGGGTCACCACCATGTCGGACTTTGCCGTAGGCGTGCAGCGTCCACGCGGGCTGATTTTCGGCTTGCCCTGTGTTGCTGGAGATTTCAACGCTGCGGCTGCCCCCGCTCTCGGCCGCCAGAATGGTCTGTACGACACGGTCGCCTTGCGCGGGCAAAAATAATGCCTGTTGAATCAGCAGGTCATCGAGCTGATGAACGCCAGGTCCAAAAACCTGCGTTGCCGCCGCGAGTGCCAGTTCGACGTAGCCGGCGGCCGGAAACGCGACCGAGTCCTGTACCCGGTGCTCCGCTAAGTACGGTGGGGCGTCAGACGCCATCCGCCGCTCGAATAGGCGCTGGTCGGTCGCCAAGGCGATCGAGTTGCCCAGCAGCGGATGCCCATGTGTCGCCGGCTTTGCACGCTCCACCATCCCGCGCGGCGCCGCCGTCGGCGGATCAAACCAGCAACGTTGCCGCTCAAAGGGATACGTCGGCAATACCAGCCGCCGGCGTTGCCACGGTTCATCAAACGCATTCCAGTTCAGCGGCGCCCCGGCCACGTGCAATTCCGCCGCGCTTTGCAGCAGTGTTTCTTCGTCGTGTTGGCCCTGACGCAGTGACGGCAACCACGCGGCTGATGTTTCGCTTAGACAGCGTCGCCCCATACCGGTCAGAACCGGCGCCGGTCCGACTTCCAGAAAGATGTCGGGATTCAATCTCGCCAGCGTTACCATCCCTTCGGCAAACCGTACGGTGCCACGAATGTGCTGGCATAGGTAATCCGCGTTCCATGGGTCTTGCTGCAGCTGACCGGTCACGTTGGAGACCAGCGGAATCTGCGGAGCGTGGAAGGTGCACGCCGACGCCAGCGCATGGAACTCCTGCAGCATCGGTTCCATCAGCGGCGAATGAAAGGCGTGAGAAACCCGCAGCAGCTGTGCAGTGATCTCCAGTTGTTCACAGCGCTTGGCAAACGCTTCCACGGCAGCGGCCTGGCCGGAGACAACCGTGTTTTCCGGGCCGTTACAAGCCGCGATCGCCAATGTCTGCTCGACGCCCAACTCCTGGATGATCGACGCAGCGCGGTCGGCCGAAGCAAACACCGCCGCCATCTGACCGCCGGCAGGAAGTTGCTGCATCAACCGAGCACGGTGCGCGATCAACCGCAGCGCGTCTTCCAGCGACAGCACCCCGGCGATGCAGGCGGCGACATACTCGCCGACACTGTGGCCTAGTACCGCAGCAGGCTCGATGCCCCAGTGCCGCCAGAGCGCTGCCAAGGCGTATTCGATCGCGAACAGCGCCGGCTGGGTATAGCGTGTTTGGTCGATCTCAGCCGCAGCAGGTTCGGCCGCCGAACTGAGGTGTGGGTACATGACCGACAACAGCGGCCGCGGCAGCAGATCGCTGAGAACCTCATTGCATTGATCCAGAGCCTGCCGAAAGACCGGCTGAGTCTGATACAGCCCCAGCCCCATCTCAACGTACTGAGAGCCTTGTCCGGTAAACAACAACGCAATTTGCGGTCGCTGCCCTTGGCGAACAACGCCGGATTTCACACCGCGCGGTTGTTGTCCCACCACGATCTGCGAAAGCTGCTGAGCGAGTTGTGCGGTGCTGGCCGTGACGATTGCGGTACGATGACCGAAATGCGCTCTGGCCGCGACTGAGTGTTGCCGCAAGGTCAGCGATACTCAGAGCGGGCTGTTGTTCGATACAAGCGCCAGGCGTTGGACCGAATCGTGCAGCGCTGCTGCGGATTTACCCGAGAGCGTCACGATGTGCCGCGTGCGGTCCGCGGTGAGCTTCCCGTTCTCTGCGGGCTGCTTGGCCGGTTGGATCGCTTCGGGCGACTGCAGCACAACGTGGGTGTTGGCACCGCCGAACCCAAAGGAGCTGATCCCAGCCAATCGCGGCGCTTCCGCCGCGGGCCACTGCACCGGCTGCGTCGGGATCACCAGCCGCGACTGCGCCAGTGAGATCCGCGGGTTGAGATTCTCCAAATGCAACTGCGGCGGAATCGTTTGGTTCTGCATCATCAGCGCGACTTTGATGATGCCCGCCACACCGGAAACCGTCTCCATGTGCCCGACGTTGGCTTTAACCGATGTGACATAGCAAGGTCGCTCGCCGGCGCTGGCTCGCGGGAAGACGCGGCGCAGCGCTTCGATCTCAATCGGATCACCTAGCGGCGTGCCGGTGCCGTGTGCCTCGACATAATCGACCTGGGCAGGCTGCAGCCCAGCCTGTGCGAGCGCCGCGAGGATCACCGCTTGCTGAGAAACCGCATTGGGAGCCGTGATGCCGGACGTCCGGCCATCTTGATTGGTTGCGGTCGCGCGAATGACGGCGAACACATGATCGCCCTGCTCGATCGCGTCGGACAGGCGTTTGAGCACCAAGATGCCGCAGCCTTCGCCGCGCACGTAGCCATTGGCGCCGGCGTCAAACGGGCGACAGCGGCCCTCGGGCGACAGCATCCGCGCCTTGGAAAAAGCGATTGTCGTTTCCGGCGTCAGGATCGCGTTGACCCCGCCGCTGAGCGCCATCGAGCACTCGCGGTTGCGGAGGCTCTGGACGGCCAGGTGGATCGCCATCGTCGACGAAGAACAAGCCGTGTCGACGGCCAGGCTCGGACCGCGCAGATCGAGGATGTAGGAAATCCGGTTGGCGGCGATGCTCAGCGCATTGCCGGTCCCGACATGTGCATCGATCAGCTGGTAATAGCCTTCAAACTGTGCCGGTATTTTCGCGTAGTCCGTTCCGCCGATGCCGATGAACACGCCGGCCGCGGATCCTGCCACACCGTCCGGTGCAATTCCACCGTTTTCCAGCGCTTCCCAGCAGACCTCAAGCAGCAACCGTTGCTGCGGATCCATGCGTGCTGCCTCGCGCGGCGAGATCCCAAAAAACTGCGGATCAAACTGATCGATGTTTTCCAGCATCCCTGCGCGGCGCACCGACATCTTGCCGGCTTGTTCGCCGGTTGAGTCATACAACGCATCGACGTCCCAGCGATCCGCCGGAATTTCTGCGGTCGCATCGATTCCCTGCTCAATCAAACGCCAGTAGGTATCCAGGTCGGGCGCACCCGGAAATCGGCACGACATTCCCACGATTGCGATCGGTTCGGGCGTCGTAGCGCGGCTCTGCAAACGTTGCTGCAGCATTTTCCACTGCTGCGGGGACAGGTTTGCCAGCCGCTGCGACAGATCCGTCATGAGGTAGTTCGTCCCTTGCAATGAGGCAGACATCGCATCCGCCCGACCAGTAGCTCATCAAGTCCGTCGCGCGGTGTGCATCATCCGGACTACCGTCTGAAGCTGCCCAGCTTAACTGATTAGCCAGTTTTGGCAATGAATATCGACTTTGCCGCTGGCACTAAGTGCCCTCGAAAACGGCGGCATCCGCTCGCTCAGCTGTGCCGTTCGGCTGGCCGCGGCGGAGCGTTAACCACTGGCGGCTGCGCGGGTGCCACAGACTGATCAACCCGATCAGCATCCGCCCAGCGATGAAGCTGCCGGACCAGACCAAACAAAACGCTACCAGCAGCTCCGGTTGCGGAGGCTTGAGGAGCAATACCAATGCCGTTTCCCGAGTTCCCAGACCGCCGACACTCAGTGGCAAGCCTTCCAACATCGCAATGATCGGCAACACGCTGATGGCCACCAACGGACCGATCGCAAATCCGGCGATCCCCAGCGCCGTCCACAGGTACACGATGCTGCCGGAGAAATACACCAACCGCAGCCCGGCGAGCTTCGCTAACTCGCGCCACGGCCAGTCAAGCAGGTCTGCGGCATCTCCCAGCGGAGAGTTGCGAAACCGAGGAATGGCTCGGCCTGGAAAGACCTTCAACACCGCCACCACGCTCAGTAAACCCGCCAAGGCCAGGCCAGCGATCAGCGGGACGTAGCGGATTCGCGGGTCGCTCGAAAATGATGCTCCCAGCAGACCAACGCTCAGCAGCGTCAAAACATCGACGTATGCCATCACCACACAGCGACCGGCCGCTTCGGCGAACCGGATCCCGCGCCCGCGAGAGGATGAAGGCCAGCAGCCCCTGACCAAAACCGAAATTAACGACCGCGAACAGATACGACAGGCCGCGGGCATGAGCGACGAGCCGGTAGTCGATCGGCTCACTGTCGCTACTGAACAGACGCCGCAGGCACAGCGAGTCCCATAAGAAGGTGAACAGCACCAGTGCCAGCGTCAGCGGGATCAGCAGCGGCCAATTGAACTGCCCAAATGCCTCGACCAACTCCGCGATTGAAAACCGGCTCAGCAGCCACAGCAGCATCACGCTGCTGCCGACAAGCGGCAGCAATCGCTTCGCGATCTGAGCCACTGGCGAGGATCTCGGCGGCGGGCGTGTGTCTGTTTTGACCATCGTGATCGACGTTGGTGATCTGCACCACGGGTTCATGGTGGCAAGGTGACCGAGGGACGATTGAGACAACGGCGTTTGTCTGTACACTGGTGGACTTTGTTCGCCAACAACCGCCAACGCTTGTCCACAACATGACGCGACCCGCCGCTGCTGCACAGCCGTCGCCGTGGAAACGGCTATGACCCAGCGGCGACTCATCCTAGTTGCTCTGGTGACGAGCATCGGCGTCGTCGCGGCGTTACCGTGGATTCTGCGCGCAGTCAGCGCGGTTTTGAGGACTTCCACAACATCCCATATCTGTGGGTTTCTGAGGATTTCGAACCGCGCCGGCAGTTCGATCAATTCCTGCAGCGATTCGCGCATGCGGAAATGGTCGTGCTCAGCTACGAAGGCTGCACGGTCGATGATCCGCGCCTGCAGCGTTTAGCGGAGCGGCTGACATCCGACACAGCCGCCGCCAGCGGCAGCAGCTACCGCAGTTTGTTTCCCGATGTTTCGACCGGCTATGGGGCGCTGCGGCGCTGCAGGAACCGCCGCTGGAGTTGTCGTGCGCCGCGGCACTGCAGCGTCTGCAAGGGATTCTCGTCGGACCGGATGGCGAAACCAGTTGTGCGCTGATCACCGTCAGTGGACGAGGCGTGGCCCTGCGCTCGCAGCTGCCAGAGATCATCCGCGCAGCGGCTGCGCAGTCGATCGGACTTCCGCCAGACGAATTCATCCTGGCCGGAGGTTTGCTTGAAGGGATCGAGATCGACGCGGAAAGTCTGCGGTCGAGCCGGCTGATCATCCCGTCAGCAGCCGTTTCCCTGCTGCTTTGCCTGATCTGCCTGCGATCGCTCCGCCTGGCCTTGCCGATTTTTGCATTGGCGATGCTCAGCCAAGGATTGGTGCTGGCGATCACCGACTGGAGCGACATCCGGATGAATGCGATCCTGATGGTGCTGGCACCGTTGGTGTTCACGATCACCATGTCCGCCGGCATCCACATGGCGAATTACTACCGTGAGGAACGGGCTGAGAGCGGCGAAGCAGGCGCGATGCTGCGAGCACTGGCGATTGGCTGGCTGCCGTGCTGGTTGGCGATCATCACGACCGCGATCGGCCTCGGATCATTGGCGGTGAGCGAGGTTGTACCTGTCCGCCAGTTCGGGCTCCTCGGTGCGGTCGGCTGCATCAGCGCATTCAGCATTCTGTTCCTCATTTTCCCGGGCTTCATTGCCTTCTGGGCACCCGCCCCCCAGCTGCGCAAAGCCAAACGCAACTCAAAACAGCGCAGGGCGCGCTCCCGACGCGGTTTCCTCGGCTTCTCCGTCAGGTCACCGCGGCCGGATGCACATGCCACAACTAAAACACTGCCGACGAAAAACCGGTCATCCGCGGCAAGCCTGCATTCGCCAGTACTCCAAGCGGTTGGGAACGCCGTCAGTCGTCATGCTTACGTTCTGTCGGCGATCATGCTGGTGTTGATGATCGCCGGGATGTTCGGGATCCAGCGGCTGCGCACTTCGGTGGACGTGCTGAGCCTATTGCCGCCGGACAGCCGCGTGGTCCAAGATTATCAGTGGCTCGAACAGCGACTCGGCCCTCTGGTTCCGCTGGAGTTCATCGTTGAGTTTCCTGCGCAAGACCAGTCGCTGATCGTCGAGCGGCTGGAGTTGCTCGCCCGGGTTCAAGGACGGCTGGCAGCGCAGCCGGAGGTCGGCGGAACGATGTCGGCACTGAACTTCCTGCCCAGCCTGCCGCGCGGTGGCGGTGTCGGTGCAACCGTCCGCCGACGGGTGTTCAATCGGGAGATCGAGCGGAATTTTGAGTCATTGGCGGCATCGGGCCTGGTGGCCCAAGACGACCAGGGACAGGCCTGGAGGATCACCGTACGAACCCGTGCGACCGAGCCGGATGGTCAGGAAGATCAGCTAGAGAGACTGCAACAGCATGCCATGGAGGCGTTCGCGGATTCGCCGTACGGCGAATCCGCGAACGTCCGGGTGAAATTGACCGGGATCGTCCCGCTGGTTCACGCCAGCCAAAGCCTGTTGCTGCGCGACTTAACCGTCAGTTTCCTAACCGCCTTTCTGATCGTCGGGGCGGTGATGGTCGCCGCCACGCGCAGTCTCCGCAGCGGCCTGATCGCGATGCTGCCCAACTTATTTCCGGTGGTGGTGGTGTTCGGCGTGCTCGGCTGGGCCGGCTCAGCGGTGGACATCGGGACGATGATGACTGCCAGCGTGGCGTTGGGGATCGCGGTCGACGGCACGCTGCACTTCTTGGTGACCTTCCGCCGGGAGCAGCGGCGATTTGCTGGGGACGTCGAGCCGGCGGTGCAGGCAACGCTGCAGCGCTGCGGCCGCGCGCTAGGACATGCGACGCTGATCTGCGGCGTCGGACTGCTGGTGTTTTGCCTGAGCGGGTTTGTGCCGACGCAGCGGTTTGCACTGATGATTTTCACCCTGCTGGCGGTCTCGTTCATTAGCGACGTGGTGCTGTTTCCGGCACTGCTGATGGGGCCGCTGAAGCGCTTTTATCGCGCCGTCGAGCATTGAGCCAGGCGGTCGATCACTTGCTGCCGCGTCCAAAACTGGCCCGCGCCCCGCCGCTCCAACTCATGGCACAGCGCTACGACGGCGGCATTGCAGGGAGCGTCACCTCCATTGGCCGCAGCGAGCCGGACGATCTGGCCATTGATGTGCTCGACCTCCGTCTTCTTCCCGTGCAGCAGGTCCTGGTACAGCGAGTAGATGATCGGTTTGCGATTGTAAATGAGCCGGGGCGCCGTAGCGACGAGCGGACCGAGTAATGGCCGATCCAGACGCGACAGAAAACGGCGAAAACCGTAAATGTCTGGTCGGCCAGGAATGCGTGCTAGCGTGATACCTGCGCGTTCGAGGGTCGCAATGGCCTCGTCCACCAGCGGTGCGCCGACCGACTTCCGCCACGGCTCGTGGCAAACAGCCTCGGTGATGAAGTTGGACTGGGACAAACAAGACGCATAGCCGACGGTATTGAGCGCCAGTTTGTTGTAACGGACACCCAGAATGTTGTCGTGCTGCTCGATCCGCAGCCCGGTACGGCGAAGGAGTTCGAGTGCTTGCTGAGCCGCCGCGACGTTCACCCGGTCGAAACTCGGGCCGACGACCGTCGCACCATCTAGCTGCATGCTGACAACACCGGGACGCACGATCGCCATGTTCGTTGCGGTCATGCCCATCACCAAACGCTCCGGGGCAACGAACCGAGCAAGCGTTTCATCGTTGATCCCGTTTTGGATCGAAATCACCACTGCATCGCCCAGATAGGGTGCGGCGGCAGCGATCGCCTGCTCGGTGTCGTGCGACTTGACCGTCAACAACACAAAATCAGAATCGGCCAGAGCAGAGACATCGCCCGTCACCGTCACCGGCACCTCACGCGTTCCCCAGCGCCCTTCCAGACGCACATGCCCTTGGTCGTGCATCGCCCGGCCATGCTCGCCGCGAGCCAGCAGCACGACTTCACTTCGCGGGTGGTGATGTTTGAGCAAGCCGCCAAGCATCGAACCGATGGCACCTGCACCGAGCACGCTGACTTTGTACGCTTTGCCAGTTTGCCGTGAGATCCCGCCGGTCTGCTGGTTGCCGGCCTGCTGACTACTGGGCAACCGCGCCACCGACTTCGTCTAAGGTGTTGCTGCGAATCTCGGCGGCATCGCGGTTCTCGGCCGTACGCAGGTACTGATCCGGCGGCGCGGCCAGCAGGTCCAAAACCGTGGGATGATCGTTATCACGGCTGCGTTTGAAGAAGAAGCCGTCACACGTGACCACCGATTCGCGGTAGGGTGCATACCGCATCATCACTTCGTGCCCCTGCCGCATTTTGTGCCACGGGAGCGTGGGGAACATGTGATGCAGCACGTGATTCTGCTCGCTGAAGGGAAAGAAGATCTCCCGCTCCAGCCAGTATCCCTCATACACGCGGCTGTTCGTAAAGTCGCCGCTGTCTGGGTAATTGCCATGGTGGCCGATCTCGCGCAGGTACAGCGTGGCGGGATAGAACGTGATCATCGGCACGATCCAGAGCAGCAAGAAGTGCGGCCACCAGCTGAAATAAATCAGCACCGCGAGCAATACGGCGTAATAGGTGATCCGCAGGGTCCAAGTAAAACCTTTGCCCAGCGGATCCTGACCGCTTACCGGCTTGTGCTTCATCATGAATGCCACGTACTCGGCGCGGCCTTTCAGATAGCTCAATGCCTGATGCGTCAGCAACTGGTACAACACGTACTCCCACAGGAACCGTGCCTTGCTGATCGGAAACTTGGCCGGGTAGTGCTTTGCTAACCGCAATAAGTCGGGATCCTTTTCCGGATCGTTGACGTGCCGGTGATGTCCCCAGTGGCCGATGCGATAATTGGAAATCACGCCGAACAAGGGAAATGCGACAAATAGATTCGCAACGATGTCGTTAACTTTGCGATTCTTAAACAGCAGGTAATGGCTCGATTCATGGATCAGGCAGCCGAGGCGATTTTGCACCCAGATGCCGATGATCATGATCGAGAGCAGGTAAATAGGGCCCATCCACAGGAGCGAAGCTCCACTGGCCAAAATCTGGTGGTACGCCGTCACGCATCCGGCGATCGCGGCGGCCAGGACAGCATATTCCCGCACCAGCACGAAGAGGTTGGTGGTGTTATCCGAGCTGCAAAGCTTGCGGATTTCGGCGAACATTTCTCGCCGGCCTAAGTCCGCAGTGGTGGTGCTCACGCTGGCTCCAAACGGGGGTGGTGCGATAGCTGCGGATTTTCTCACCCGCAGGTCAGAACGGTGGGTTAGCATTGTAGTTTGGAGAAAATGCGTCATCAATAGCAGCGAGAATTCCTCTACGATTGCAGCGAGTTCGCCGTGACGACCATCGCCTTTGTCTTGTTCCTGATCCTTGTCGGCTTGACCGTTCTGCAAACCCTCTTTGGACTAGGATTTTGCGAAGTTTTGCTTCGCCGCCGCCCGGCCGAACCGACTGGCCGCCGCTGGCCCCGGGCGAGTGTGATCCTCTGCTTGCGTGGCGCCGATCCGTTTTTAGAGGACACTCTGCGGGCGCTGCTGAACCTCGATTACCCTAACCACGACATCCGAGTCGTGATTGATAGTGAAGACGATCCGGCTCACGAGATCGTCCGAGCGACCCTTGAAGGGGGTCACGGCAGGCAGGTAACGATCGAGGTACTGGAACAGCGGCGAGATACCTGCGGCCTCAAATGCAGCAGTCTGCTGCAGGCGATCTCGCACCTGGATCCCGACTGCGAAGTGGTCGCATTGTTGGACGCCGATACGATCCCGCATCGCAGTTGGCTGCTGGAGCTGGTCGCACCGCTGGCCGATCCGAACGTCGCCGTTGCGGCGGGAAACCGCTGGTACATGCCGCACGATCCGACTTGGGGCGCGCTGGTGAGGTACCTGTGGAACGCCTCGGCGGTCGCTCAAATGTATTGGTCGCATTTCACTTGGGGCGGCAGCCTGGCGATTCGCAGGGAGGTCTTGCACCAAAGTGATCTGCTGGAACGCTGGGGGCGGGCATTTTGCGAAGACACAACGATCTACGACAGCGTTCGGAACCAGGGGATGCGGGTCGCATTCGTGCCGACGGTGATGATGGTCAACCGCGAGTCCTGCTCGCTGACAGAGTTCTTCCCATGGATGCGGCGTCAACTGCTCAATGGCCGGCTTTATCATCCGGCCTGGCCCGTGCTTGCCGCTCACGGTGTGATTTCCAGTTTGGCGTTTGCCGGGGCGGTGATCGTCTTAGCAGCAGCACTGCTCACTGCCAACTTGCAAGCGGCGGCGTGGGTAGGCGGCGGGTTGGTGCTCCTACAGCTGTCTAGCGGTCTGCTGTTGGCGGTCACTGAATCGGCGGTGCGAAAAATCGTCCGAGTCCGTGGAGAGCCCGTCCGCTGGCTCGACGCGGCTACGGTGGCAAAGCTCGCTTTGGCGATTCCGTTAACGCAGTTGGTCTATGCCGCCGGGCTGCTGATGCTGGGCAACATGCGGTGCGTTCAGTGGCGCGGCGTGCAGTACCAGATCGCCAACCCCTGGGATGTCAAGCTCGTCGACTATCGACCCTACAGCTCGAGCCCAGTTGCGGCGGAGACGGCGTCGGTGCATTAAGGCTACAACTGTTGCAGTAGCTGTACGCGTTCTAGGGTGAACTCATTGGCCTGAGCCAGAGCGACTGGTTTCCAGGAGCGTCTCCCAAGGAAGATCCCGGATCCCGGCTGCCGCCTCGCCAGGCAAAGAGTAATTCTCCACCGTTTTCGCTACCAGCCGCTGAGCTGCGGCAGGCGAGGCCAACAGCAGACCGGCCACGGCCGTGGCGGGAATAACGCTCCAACGATCCTCACGCAAACGCATGATCCCGTTCTCGGCGTTCTCGTAGATGCCTTGGCCGCGCCATTGCCGCAGCAGTTCCCGCAGGACCCCTAAGCGACTGCCACTTTCAAGTGCCGCGGAAATCAAGTTGATCATGCCGGGGTAAGTTCGTACGCCTTCTTTTCCGGGCGGAATCGGCTCGAGCTGCTCCCCGAGGGCCATGCGGACGCATAGATCGGGCCCGTTGACCCCGGCGAGCAGCCCATGAAAGGTTTCGCCGATACGCGGGTTGGCGTCGATGAACTTCGGCTGGCCATCGCTGACGTCGAGAATGTAGCCCAATCCAATTGGACCGGTCCAGTTGAGATGGCGTCCTAGCCGTGCCATGTGCTCGGCCGCCTCGGGACGGCGAATGCTGCTGCGGGCCATCGGCGAGCCGCCGACGCCAACCTGCAGGGTGCGGGCGCCAAAATAAGACAGCAACCGGCCGTCCTGGAAGAATACGCCGATGTCCTCCTGCGGCCCCGTCACCGCTTCCTGGACAAGCACGTCATGCTCGCCATCGAGCAGCCCGGCCGCCTCCAAACGGTCACCCGCAGCCTGTAGTTCACTCTCCTGACGAACCAGCGTGACCTCCTGGCCCGCGGTGCCATGAGCAGGCTTGATGAACTGCGGCGGATCAAAAGCCTGTTTCAGTTCTTGCCGTGTCCGCACGATCACGGTCTTCGGCTGAGGGATGTCTAGCTCGTCGCATAGCTGGGCAAACTTCGCCTTGTCCTGAACACGATCGACAGCCGAAAAAGCGGGCGTTGCGATTCCCACCAGTGGCCGCAGGAGGTCCTCCGCTCGGGCGACCAGGTAAGCCTGCTCATGCGTGGGAAAAAAGACGTCGTAGCGTTCTTTGCGCAGCAGCTCGACCAGAAACTTCAAATATGCCAGCGGCTCCTTGGCGTAAGCAGGGCAGCGATGCCAGCGGCGGACGTAGCGCGAGAAGCGGGCCTGACAAAACGGTGAAGGGTCGAGGATGTCGATCGTGTAATGCGGCCCGAGTGCATACAGAGCCTCGCGCGCCGACGTGCTAGAACCTTCGCTCAGCAGCACTCTTGCTCGGCTGTTAGCGTTCGCGGAGCGAGGATCGAAGCCTACCTGCATTGATTCAAAGCCCTGTTTGGTTTTACACCGGCACCCCGGCGAAATAGACTGTGGTCCTGCCACAGAGTTTTTACTTCGTACAATTACATGATCGCTGTTACAGCGGCATGTAAGGAGGCGTTCAGAAATAGCTTCCGCTTCACTCTCCCTCCGGGAGAGTCGAGCCTCAGGCGAGGAGAGGGGCGCTCCTGGCCCTCCCCGGCCGCTACCGCGTCCGACCCTCCCGCGGGGCGGGCGGGTGAAGGTAATGAGAATAAGGAACTTATTTTTGAACTCTCCCTAAGCTCGACTTTTTCCGTTTTCGAGCGATGGACTGGTATAGGTAAAAGGGGCCCCCTTGCGCAAGAATTGTGACTTCTCACAGTTCAAACCCCTGGCAAGGAGGCCGCCATGCTCCGCGTGCCCCGTGATTTTAAACCGCTCGTCGATGATTTGTCAGCAGCAACTCGAAAACCCCAGACTGCGCGACGGCTGACATTTTTCTTCGCCGCTGCAATCCTTGTGGTCGGCAACCGAACCGTTTCAGCTGTCTTGCGGTTGCTCTCGCTGGTCGAGCCAATCAATCCTTCGACCTACCATCGCCTCTTTTCACATCGGCAGTGGTCCGCGTGCAAACTGGCCAAAATCATTGCCACCTTTGTAATCAATCGGTTAGTCCCTGAGGGCGAAATTCGTGTCGTCGGTGATGAAACCGTTGACGGGCATCGTGGCAAGAAGGTCTACGGCAAGGCAAGACATCGTGACGCGGTGCGAAGCTCACACTCCCACACGGTCTATCGCTATGGCCACAAATGGATCGTCCTGGCGATCCTCGTCCAATTGCCGTACACCAATCGGCCGATGGCGTTGCCAGTCGTGATCGCCCTGTATCGTGATCAAAAAACCAACAATGCCCAGGGCCGGCGACACAAGACAGCGGCGGAACTGATGTGTGGCTTGTTGGCGATGCTGATGCACTGGTTTCCAGAGCGAAAGTTCGTGTTTGCCGGGGATAACGCCTACGCAACGCACGCTATGGCGAGATTTGCCGCGCGGCACAAGCGCCGCCTGACGCTGGTCAGCAAGATTGTCGAGGATGCCAATCTATTCGCTCCGCCGCCGAAGCGCAAAAAGGGCAAGAAAGGTCGTCCGCCGGTCAAAGGCCGTCCGCTGCCCAGCCCCAAGGATGTGGCAAAGTCAGAGCGAGGCGGCAAGAAAATTCGTGTCCGTTGGTATGGGGGAGGCTGGCGGAACGTGAGGGTCTATACCGGTGTGGGCTGTTGGTACAAGAGTGGCAAAGGGATCGTGAGCATCCGCTGGGTGTATGTCATCGATCTCGATAGCACTCACCGCGATGAGTGTTTCTTCTCGACCGATCCGGCGATGACTCCCGCAGCGATCATCGAGATGTACGGGGGGCGATGGAATATCGAGACGACGTTTCAAGAAATGCGCGAACACTTTGGCCTGGAAACCACGCGTGGCTGGAGCAAGCAGACCGTGCTGCGAATGGCTCCGAGTTTATTTCTGCTCTACACGATCGTAGTGTTATTTTACGACACGATGGCGGATTCAAGCCCGCATCTTCGTCGTCGCAGTTGGGCGGGCAAAGAGGGGATCACGCTGAGTGATATGCTAGTCAGCGTGCGTCAGCATTTATGGTGCGAATGGGTTTTTACACAGGTGCCAGGAGGCAGGGCTGTTCAAAAACTCCCGCGCCCTATCCGCAAGCTGCTAGACTTCGGGCTTGCCCAAGCAGCTTGAACGGAAAAAGTCGAGCTAAGAGTCGCACCGAGTCGTTCATGCGTCTCCCTGACATTACCGCAGCGGCCGCACTCGCTCGATGATCAAGTAATTGTCCGGAGTAATAAGTCATCGCGGCTGCTGTGGTAGGGTTAGCGCTGTGCCCCGACGCGTCTGTGCGTAACGTTTATGCCGCAGTCATCTCCGATCCGCAATCCTATGTCCAAAAATGTGCTCGTGTTTGGCGCCCGCGGTTTTCTTGGGGAGCACGTGGTGGCGCAGCTGTGTTTAGCAGGGCACAGGGTTTTTGCAGTCGTGCGTCCTGGGGCTGTGGCAGCATTCCCGTCGTCCAATGTTCATGTGCTGCAGGGCGATTGCTGCGACGTCGGCTTTGTGCAAGCGGCGCTGGACGGAATGGATGCGGTGATCTTTTCCGCTGGACGCACCTGGCAGCCAGGGCTCGAGATCGAGCAGTACCGGCGGCAAAACGTGGCCATCACGCAAGCTTTTTTTGATGCCCTCGGGAAGCGGCCCGAAACGCGCGTAGTGTTCACGTCGTCGCTGTCGACCGTCGCCGGCTCGCAGGCACCACGGGTTTATCGCGAAGACTCCGGCCGCGAAGGCATCAGCGAAGCATGGCTCTCCCCCTATGACCGAGCCAAAATTGACTGCGAACGGATCGCGTTGCAAAGCGCCGCCCAGGGCAACAACGTGGTGATTTTGAACCCGGGCCTGCTGCTTGGTCCTGGCGCCACGGCAACCTCGAACGTCGCTGCACCGTTCTGCTTGCTGTGGTTCCTGCAGGGACAGTTTGCCGCGAAGTTCTACGTCAATGGCGGAGTCACGCTCAGCGACGTTCGCGATGTCGCGGCTGCCCATGTCACCGCGCTGGATCATGGCACCGCAGGTGATCGCTACATCCTCGGCGGGCACAATCTCAACCGACGGACTTTTTATGAACGCGTAGTGCCGCTGGCCGGTCGGCGGTTGCCCAAGGAGCTGCCTGCCGGGGCGCTCTTTGCCCTGACGTCCGCTGCCGATGGCCTGGCGAAGCTGACGCATGGCGTGCTCTCCAGCCCAGTCCATCGTTCCTTTGCGCGAACGCAGCCGCTTTATTATTTCGGCGATTCACAGAAGGCGATTGCACAGCTGGCTTATGCACCACGGCCGTTGGAGCAGACGATTGTTGACATGATTCAGTATTATCAGTCGCGCGACCTGTTACCGGCATCATTCACATTCCCTGCAGAGCTCACCGCTGAGTCAGCGCCAAGGTACGTACTGCTCAAGCAGTTGGTCAAATGCAGCGGTTACAAGCGATCGCTTGAAAAACGGCTGCCGGAGTTATATCAGGCCTGCCAAGCCAACCATCAGCTCCGCAACGCGCTAACGCAGCTGTTGTCGCTCAGCAGGTTTAACGCTCGCCGCGGCCGATTTGTTTGGAATCGTGGTGACGCCAAGGCGGAGCTACAGACGCTGCAAAAGTTTTTGGAATACGTTCGCTTTGCTTCCAACGACTTTCTGCGACAGGTGCTGTGAGCGATGTCTAAATCCGGAAACAGCGTTAAAACCGACGTCTGCATCGTCGGCACCGGTGCCGGCGGTGGCATCCTGGCCTATCGCCTCGCTTCTGCAGGCCGCAATGTGCTCTCGCTCGAACAAGGAGAGACGATCAGCAGCGACTACTTCACCAATGAACTGCTGCCTGAGGAAGAATTGCACTTCGGAATCGCGCCCGAGATGCCCTGGGATATGGACCCTGCACAAAGCTTTTATTTTTCCAACGCCCAAGCACACGCGCTCTACGCGCCGGACGACGAACTTTCAACCTCTGCGGCAACTAAGAAGGCGTTTACCAACTTGCAGGTTTTCCGCATGAATGGAAAACTGAACCTCTGGAGCGCCGTGGCATTGCGTTATTCCCCCCGCGACTTTCGCGGCAAGGACTATGGTGATTCGGATATTAACTGGCCGATCAGTTATGACGATCTTGCCCCCTGCTATACCGCGGTGGAACGCCTGATCGGTGTCTGTGGCACGCGCGAAGGATTGGAAGAATTGCCCGATGGAGAGTTCCTCCCACCACTGCCGCTGCGGCCGGCGGACCGGATTGTGCAACGCGCGGTGAGCCGTATCAAGAACCCGACCATCCGCGCCATTCCGATGCGCAAGGCGGTTGAAACGCGGCCCGACCGTTCCAATCGCTGCCGCAGCTGTGGCGATTGCATTTTCGGCTGTGCTGCTGGAAGCGTTTATAAGTTCTCGACACACCTGTTGCCGCGGCTGAGCCAGCGCAGCAACTACCGCATCCTGTGCGGAATCAAGGTATTGCGGCTGATTCGCGAACCTGACTCCAATCGCATCGCGGCAGCGGAATGCCTTGACCTGGCCAGCGGACAAACCGTTCGCGTGGAAGCCAATGTGTTTGTGCTCGCCTGCGGAGCGATGGAAACGCCGCGGCTGCTCTTCAATTCGCGAGACCGCGAGTTTCCTCAGGGGCTGGCCAATGGGTCCGGCCTGGTCGGTTGTTATTTACAAGACACCGTTAAAGTTATCTTAGGGACATCGCTGTGGAAGCTGATCGGCACGCAGGCGAGGTACGACCAGGGGACCAATGACGCGATGCTGATCCCGCGGTTTCTCTTCGGTCAGCAGCCTTTCCGCGGTGGCTACCAGGGGCAGTTGAGTCACTTCCTACCGAAGCGGCCTTACTATCTCGATGCACTGAGCCCGCTGCCAACATGGCTCAAGCCGTTGGCCGCCCGCTTGCTGTTTAAAAGTTACGTCGCGTTACTGTTGTTTGGTAAACCCGAAGCGGTGCAGTCCAATCGATTATTGCCGGGCGCCTCACGCGACAAATTTGGCGTCCCTCAGGTCGACGTGCAGTATGTGCCAGCTCAGAACGACTGGGCGATGAAGCAAAGCATGCTGCACTGGGGGCGAAGGATCCTGCGCAAGAGTTCTGGCACCGTGATCACGGCCTTTACCGAACCGACACCCGGCCGCTCGATCCATTACGCCGGCACCTGCCGGATGGCCGGCAAGCCGAGCGACGGTGTGGTCGACGCCCAGCTTCGCTCGTTTGATCATTCCAACCTCTACCTCTGTGATGGCAGCGTGGTGCCGGAGGTGTCGGAGAAGAACTTGACGCTGACAATCATGGCCTTGGCGGAGCGATTAGCGCAACATCTCGGTACGCACGCGGCAGCCCGGCCTGGTTCGCCATGTCGGAGCGCCGACGTTTAAACCGTGCTCCCTGGAGGCTGTGACAAACCAGCATTAAACAGATGACCGATCTCGGTGTCAGAAAGTTGTTCCACCTCGCTCAACAAAGCCTCGAGTTCCGTGGAATCGACGGGCAGATATTCACTGCTGGGACTCTGGCTGGTTGCTGCCTCGACCTCGGGCTCAGGAATGTGAGCCATTCGCCTGGCCAAGTACAGCGACAGTTTCTCGGGCGTCGGATAATTCCAGGCCAGCACTGGCGATAGATCCAGTCCCAGCCAGTCCGCCATCTCACTGCTGAGTTCAACAGACGCGAGCGAATCGAGCCCAAACTCCGCAAACGGACGATCGGCAGCAGCATCGGCGGGTGAGACGCCGGCGCGGTCGATCAACCACTGCAACAACCACTGCTGGATCTTCGCAGCCGCAGCATCCACGGCGGTCGCGGACGCTCCCGGAGCGACCTTGGGAGGAGCCAGGACGACGCCATTGATTGCAAGCGCCGAGCGATCCCAGCTGTATCGCACCTTAAGCTTGCCTTCCTGCATCGCTCGGCGGCAGGCATCGCGCTGCACTTTCCCGCTGCTGGTCAGCGGCACCGTCGCATGTCGAACCAGACGGAGGTGGCGGATGTCGGCCTCATGCTGCTCCGCAACGGCGGCGCGGATTTGACGCGCGAACTGCACCCATTGCTGTTGATCGGTGTGCCGCGGCACTTCCGCGACGATGCAGAGCTCCTCGCCAAACGGGCCAGCGACTCCGAACGCAGCGCATTTACCCGCCCCTTCACCCAATGCCGCGACCGTCGTCCGCTCGATATCTTGCGGGTACAGATTGCGCCCCCGCAGGATCAGCACGTCTTTGAGCCGGCCGGTCACGTACAGCTGATCCTCACGGATTGCACCAAATCACCGGTCCGCAGGAACGGCCCATCGCCTACAGCGGTGAAGGCACCAAAAGTCTGCTCAGTCGCCTCAGGGCGGCCAAAGTAACCTTGAGCGACCGACGGACCGGCGAGCCAGATCTCACCAATCTCGCCGTCGCCGCACGGCTGGCAAGTCGTGGGGTTAACGATCCGCAACACTGTGCCGTGAACATGGCTGCCGCAGGCGACCAGTCGCTGACAAACAGCGGCCTGATTCGGCGGGGGAGTGGCCAGTTGACCATGGGCGAGCGCCTCGCGTTCGGCATCCAGAATCCGCGGCGTCGCTGGTCCATCCGGTCCGGCGGCCAACAGCGTCGACTCAGCTAAGCCATAACAGGGATAAAACGCCCCGGCGTCGAATCCGCAGGGACTCAGCAGCCGGGCAAACTCTTCAAGCGTCTCTGCACGGATCGGCTCCGCGCCGCAGAATGCTAAACGCCACCGCGACAAATCGAGCTGCTCCACCGATTCGCGAGTGCAGCGCTCGACGCACAATTGATAAGCAAAGTTGGGTGCACCGCTGGTCGTTGCACGAAAGCGACTGATCGCGCTGAGCCAGCGGATCGGCTGTGCGAGAAACGACTGCGGACTCATCAACACGGTGTGCCCGCCGACATACAGCGGGGCCAGAATGCCACCGATGAGACCCATGTCATGAAAAGCCGGCAGCCAAAACACCCCGGTCTCGACCTCCTCCTCATCAGCCGACTGAAAGGAGATGCCGAAGCTCCGCCGGATCGCCTCTAAATTGGCCAGTAGGTTGCGGTGGCTGACCATCACGCCTCGCGGCTCGCTGGTCGACCCGCTGGTGTACTGCAACAAGCCGAGCATGTCACCGGTGACTTCTACCTCAGGCGGCCGCTGCACCTCCGGCACGTCGTCCGTTGCAATCCAGCACAAGTCGGTGATCGCCGTGCTCATCCGCCCCGGAGCGATCGTTTGCAGCGTCTGTTGATCGGCGAGCAGAATCTCCGGTCGGGCGTCGCCAACGACGGATTCCAGCCGCGGTACGGGCCGTCCCGCCTTAGGAAAACAGGCCGGAGTCGGAACCAAACCCGCCTGGGCGCAGGCAAAAAAACCAACAACGAACTCGACACCTGGCGGAAACAACATCGCCACGCGTGACCCCGGTGCGGCATGAGCATGCAGTCGACAGGCGACTGCTGCAGCACGACGATATAGTTCCCCGTACGTCACGCTCAGCGTCTCGCCTGAATCACTCAAGAAGGTCACCGCCGGCCGGTCCGGGTGAAGTGCGGCTCGATACGCCAGCAGCGCAGCTAGATGTTCGTGGGACGGTGGAGCGTTGAAATCTGCAATCATCAGTGTTGTTCGTCGCGGTTGTCTCTCGCCATCGGCCGTTCAGGGCCCCTGATTGGCAATCATGAAGCTTTTGCAGTGTATCTCCCGGGTTTCCCAATCCAAGACGCTTATCCGATTATTTCCAACCAGCGTAACCGGCAAGTCCGATTACAGTTTACCCAAACCGCACTCTAGCTCGCCGCGGTTGAGAGCTCACGCCGCCGTCGTAACAGGCTCAGTTAAACCAGATGGCAAAACCAAAAAATTGCCCGCCGAAGGTCTGCCTCAGGTTGCGCCAGGTCTCCGGCCGCGACAGCTCTCCTTCTTCGACGTACGGTAGTGCTGCGGTGCCCTGAATGAGCAAAATGAAATCGAAGTCGCGCGGCTCGTCGAAGAACCGCTTCAGATTGAAACCACGTCCGCTTTCTGGAACTTCGGAGCCACGGACCGTGACCCGCGTGTAGTCGCGCCAAAACGGCACGAGCTTACGCCCTTCGAGCAGATCTTCCATCTCGGCGAGTACTCCCTGCCAGGAGTCGATCATTTCGCGCGACACCGGGATCCCCAACACACCGGTCTGCGCTGGATTGGGCAGCCATTCCTGATCGTCGTCCGCTTCAGCGAGGATCAGCGACCAAGACTCCCGCGACAGTCGAATCATCTCCAACAGGTGGCCACGAGCAGACTCCATCCGCATCGCTTCCTGCAGCGGAAAGTTCAGCAGATGGACTGCGGCAATCAGGTCGAGGATCTGCAGATCAAACGACTGGTCCTCGGCCACGTCCAGTGGCTCCTGTACCTCCTCCGATGCAACGTGTCTGGGGTAAAGCAGTTGCCCGGTGTGGTCAAACAGCTGCTGATGATCGTAGGCCAGCACCACGTCGCAGAATCCGGCTAAGAAGTGGCAATAGCCACGCAGCCAGAGCACATCACCGCCATCAAACTTGACACGCATGTCCGGCGGAGCAGCTCCGGGACGCTGGCGATTAACGGCCTGCAGTAACGGCAGAAACGATTCGCTCGGTTCACACTTGCCGTCGCCGTTGAGATCCAGCCGAATCGCCGCGAGGTCCAGCGGCAGCGACACTGAGCCGTTCGCGTTGACCTTCGCCAGTTCGGCCTCGGCCTGCATGATCCGGGTTTGAAAGTCGAGAAAGATCTTCCGCACCTGCGCGTAATGAATCTCCTCGGGCTGCGGATTCTGAGGGACCGGTATCCGCAGCACCGGCAACCTTTGGATTGTGCCGCCGAGGGCGCCAAAGCGGTATTGGTCCTGCCCAAGTTTCTCAATCGCCGAGAGCACCTGCACGACCCCTAGGGCAAATCGAGCTTGGTCGTCATTCGTCTCCGTCGCAAGCCGCTGCTGGAGGCCGGCTTCCGCCGCGGCGAGCTGGCCCTGCTGCAGTTGTTTTGCAAGCGTCTGAGAAAGTTCCTCTGCGCTCGCGGTTGCTCCTCCCGCCAGCAGCGCGAACGCTAACAGCAAACGGCCAGGGAACCGACATGTGCAGGCGAACATGATACTTCTCCCCATGATGCTTTTTCCGGAGTGCGCGTTGACTGCAACATACTCCCTGGCGCGGAGTGATGCGAACAGATTGAGCTTCGCGCCCCGCGACGATCGCAGCAGGGTGGCACGCCCAGAGGCTCCGCGATGGGCGTGGGAGTCAGCAGTGAGTGCCGGGAAGACGCATCTCAGCACGCCCTTCGTACCTCAGGGACGTGCCACCCCAATGTACAACACGGAAGCAGCAGGACCTGCGTTACCGCAGGTCGTCGTATGTTCTCAGGTGGTAGCCGATGCCGACGTAATCGAGCACGCGGCACAGTGCGCGGGTGGCGACGCCCATGCCGTCGGGGCCGCTGAAGCCGCCGAACTGGCCGCCGCCTTTGACGTGCGGCTCCAGATCGAGGAACACGCCGGGGATGCCGCGCGCCGTCATCCGCTGCTCGACGTCCGGAATGTAGCTGGCGAAATCGCGCAGGATGGCTTCGTGGCCGCTGTCGCCGCAGTCGGCCGGGACGAAGTGCTTGAGCGATTCTTCATCGACGTGCTCGATTCGGCCGCGCGGCGACGGGTCGTGGTAATCCTTGATGTGCATCCAGCCGAGGCTCGGCTTCATCGCCAGGTACTGAGCATAAACCTGATCTGTCGTGTAGCCTTGGGTGATGATGTTGGCGGCGTCGAAGATCGTCAGCATCGCGGGGTGATTGACGCGGCGATGAATCTCGGCCATCAGGTCGCCGTTCTGGCCGACGAGATTCGCTTCGACCTCCAGCCCGAACGTCAGTCGCTGCGGTGACAGGCCTCGGCGATTTGGCCGAGCTGGTCGCCGACCTGGTCAAGATGCAGCGCCGGATCGGTCCCCTTGGGATGATAGAACGAGAAGCCGCGGATCAGCTTGGTCTCAAACGCGTGGGCCAGCTCGCAGGCCCGCTCGACGTCTTCCCGCAGGTACTTCTCGAACGGCACGTAGCGGTTCTTGGTGCCGTCGTCCTCGTCGCGGAGCTTCACCTTGCCGATCGGCGAGCCGATACTGCGACGTTCATGCCGTAGTCGGCCTGCATCTTGATCAGCTGCTGGATCTCGTCGTCTTCCAGCTGCATGACGTTCTTGATGCCGTTGCCGACATCGATGAACCGCAGCGAGTAGTAATGCAGCCCCAGGGCCGCGAAGGCGGCGAACTGCTGGACGGCGAGCTTTTCGTTGGCGGCTTCGTCAGAAAATCCGCTGATCAAGACGGTCGGCTTCATGGAGGTGCATCGGGTTGAAGGAAGTTGAGGCAGGAAACGAACCAAGGCAGACTGGGAACCGCTGGCGGCCAGTTGCCGCACCGATGGGTTGATGCGCAAACAGAGCGAGCGGCGAGAGGACTATTCCGCGTCGGGATAACTGACGGTAATGTTGCTGTTAAGCCCGCCCCGTGGAGTCCACTGGCTCTGGACGGTGACCCGGCGCGGTTTGACGATCGCGAGGAAGTCGTCCATGATCCGGTTGGTCACCGCTTCATAGAAAATGCCTTCGTTGCGAAACCGCTGCAGGTACATCTTGAGGCTTTTGAGTTCCACGCAGTGTTGGTCGGGGACGTAGTTGAAGACGATGGTGCCGTAATCGGGCTGGCCGGTCTTGGGGCACACCGAGGTAAACTCGGGGCAGCGATGCTCGATGTTAAAATTGCGCTGCGGGCAGGGGTTGTCGAAAACCTCCAGCAGGTCGCGGAACGAATCACTCACTTGGGTACTCTGCAGACTCAAAAAGACAGGAATGGAAAGCAAGACATCCCAGATTATGCCCGGCATCGGCCAATTGCCCAAGGCGGCCGATCGCATCCGGATCGCTGAAACCTTCACCAGCCTGCAGGGAGAGGGCAGATTGACCGGAACACGCAGCTTTTTCATCCGTACCAGCGGCTGTAACCTCCGCTGCTGGTTTTGCGATACGCCCTATGCCTCCTGGCAGCCCGAGGGCGAGATGCAGAGCGTGCACGCGCTGGTTACAGCGGCGATTGAGTCGGGATGTCAGTATGTGGTGCTGACCGGTGGCGAACCGCTGCTGCCCGAGGCGAGCGCTGAACTTGTCCGCTGCTTACGAGCCGAGTCGCTGCATGTGACGATCGAAACCGCCGGCACGCTCGACCGCGAGTTGACAGCGGACTTGATGTCGATCAGTCCGAAGCTCGCCGGCAGCGGCCCTGAGGGCGGTGAAACAACAGCCAGCACTGCCGAGGGCAGCACATCCACCTGGGCCCTGCGGCACGAAGAGCGGCGCTGGCGGCCTGAAGTGGTACGGCAACTGATCGCCCGCTCGATCGAGCACCAACTCAAGTTTGTGGTGGATCAACCGAGCGATTTTGTGCAGGCCACCGCTGCAGCAAGCGAACTCGGCGTCGCTCCAGCCAATGTCTGGATCATGCCGCAGGCAATCAGCGAAGATCAGCTGGATCTGCAGGCGCGTTGGCTCCGGCCGCTTTGCCAGCAGAGCGGCTACCAGTACTGCGACCGGATGCACATTCGCTGGTACGGCAACCGGCGCGGGACGTGAAGCGGACCGGTCAGTTCCGTCCGAGTTCCTTCGCTACCATCCGCTTGGCAATCTCTAATCGCTGTTCGTAGTCGGCATGCATCAGCAGCAGGCCATCATCGCCAGCAGCGTAATACACGGCCTGCTGAAGTTGGTCTTCATCGATCAGCCCGAGATGATGAAACATCGCCATTTCGGCTAAGTTGACCATGCGGTCGGGGTTGGGGGCAGAGAGCAGCGTAGCAATTCTCGCCATCGCTTGCTGGGAGGTTAAAGTCGGCATCGCCACGACCGAGCTTTTGGCATCCAGAGCAGTGACCGCCGGCTGCAGCAATTCCTCGACGACCGCGCGAACGCTGCTGCGCCGCGCCGCGAGCGTGATCTCGCGCCGATCGAGCAGCTTGGATGCGCCGAGTGTGTCGCCGGTGGCCACGTTGACCACGCGGCAGCACGCCAGGTACTGCGATTCTTCCGATCGCGCGATCGGTTTGGCAATCACCTCAAAGTGCACCAGCAGGTCGATTTGGTTAGTACGCGCTTTTTCGATCACCTGCGCGGCAATGCCGCTGCCAACAAACTCCACACCCGGAATCCAACTTGGCGAGGCATCGCTACCGCTGGCGGTCTCCGGCGCCTTGGCCGCCAAGACCGCTCCTTGCGCCGTGAGTTCTGCCAACGCGGGGCCGAACTTTCCGTCGCGAATCCGCCGCGACAACTCGGCCTTCATCATCTCGGCAACCAATCCGAGGTCGCGGTCGAGCAGTTCCTCAACTTCGGCGGAATCAACGCCTCCCGCATCAACCGGCTGACCCGCCGCCGGCTGCCCTGGCAGTTGTAATCCGGTTGATTGACCTTCGGCACCCGACGCTAAGGCGGGCGACGCACTCATTTCGCCCAGCGAGCTGCTGGCCACCGCGGGTGACGGTTGTGCCGATGGTGACCCAGGTGCAGCTCGCCTTGCCGGTGGTCGGGCGGCTGGCGGTTGTGCCCCCGGCGTCTCCATGCCGCTCGATTCGTAGCCGTAGCCCGCGCTCGAAGCGTAATCGCTCTGACTGCGCTCGCCGGCCTTCTTTTCACCGTCACGGATCGGCTGTGGGTCGTCGGCCAGGTCCGGCGGAGTTTTGGTATTGATCGACACGCCGAGCCGCAGCGCCCAGACCGGCCGGCGAAGCATCGGGCTGAACCGCACCGACGACAGCGCGTCGGCCGCGGAACTGCGTTCGGCGAGCAGATGGGCATGAAACAGTGCCAGTGCCAGCCGTTGGTCACCGTGGTGTGCGGCCAGAGCGGCCTGCTCATAGATCGTTGGCCGGAAGCTCTCAGCGTCAGACAGCGGGCGGTTGAAGAACTCTGCTAGTGAACCGGCAACACCAGCGCTTGCCGCACTGACCAAGTCGCCAGGGGCCAAGCCGCCGCGCCCGCCGCTGCGCCGCCAGGCGCAACGGACTCATATCCGTAACCCGGATAATCGGGGCCATAACCTGGGTAATCGGCGGAGGTCGGTCCGGTGCCGGAATAACCTTCAAGACCACTTGGACTCGCGGGTGGTGTCGATAGGTTGGGCGAACTGCTAGGTGGTACTGTACCGCCGGCATTGCGATTGGCCTGTCCGGCAGCTGAATTGGCCGAGTTCTGCATCGACTGCCCAGCCGACATCGTCGCGCCGCCTTGCCCCAGGACCGGCTGCACCATCACGGCGATCAACGCCGCGGCGACAATCGGTAGCAGTGCGCGTGACAGCCGCCGAGCGGGTAAGACCGCAACCGACGTCGAGCCGCCGGCGCCGAAGGAACAATGAAGCAGCGGCCGGCACAGGCGGAAAAGTGGATCTGCAAACCAAGACGTCATCGACATCAGCAGTGGCTCCTACTTATGGCAACCAGCGGACGGTCCAAACCGGATCGCGGCGAAAGATTCCGCAAGTCGCAGTTTAGCCGGGTCCAGCGACCGACTGCGCCAAAACCCGGTTGAGCGACGGGTTTTTTTCCAGTTAACGGAACAATCCTTTCCCAAACGCTTCTAAATCCGAAGGTAATGGATTACGCTCAGTTGGTGGTTCGATGCCGGCTCACGCCGGTGAGTGTTGACTACCCCGAACCATCTCAAGGTCAACTAGCCCGCGCGGCCGCTGCAGTAATAACTAAGGTACGTAGGGGCGCTTTCGTGCGTTAGTTTCATACCGCAGTCCCTCCGGCCCATTTTCGATCGCAACACGAGCATGAAGAAATCGAAAATCCGTTCACGCACCACTCCCACGGGATCGGCATGGAGTCGTCGGACAACGGTGAGGCGATTGCTGGTCGAGACGCTGTGCGAACGGCGGGTGTTGGCGACGATCACGGGGATGGTGTTCAGCGACTCCAGCGATGATTGGCGGTCGGATGCTCATGAAATCAAGCTTGCTGACCGGCTGGTGTTTGCGGACAGCAACGACAATGGCCTGCCCGAAGATGGGGAGCCGTTCACGCTGACGGATATCGACGGCAGTTTCTCGCTGGAGCAACTCGGCAGCGACGACCAAATCGTTCGGTTGTTTAGCGGCGCTGCTTCGCAGCAGCAGCAATTCCCGGTCTTTCCTGACTGGAACGCGTCCAACATCGACCTAGCCGAACTGGAACTGACGGCTCAGTCTGGCAACTTGAAGCTCGATTCCTACAGCAGACGAGCGGTCATCCCAGTCGCCCAGGGTTTAAAGATCGCTGACTTAGCCGCCCGCACGACCATCGACATCGACCTCAGCGCCGAGCCCGTCGACGTTGCCTTTCTCGCCGACGGCGGTTTGCTCGTCCTGGCCACCGACATGCAGGGGAACCACGCGTTCCGGATCGGTGCAGACGGCCTCGTGCAGTCGATCGACTTGATACCCGGTTCCGCAAGCGAAGCTGACACGCCTGAAATCGGCTTTGCCGGATGGGCGGCGGTGACGGTTGATGCCGATGGCCACGGCGTGCTCGTCCCTCGCAGCGAAACGGGGCCGGTGGTCGTGCACCAACTCTTCGCTACAGGCGGCGGCATTTCGTCCTGGGAGACGGCAACGGTCATTGCCCCTGGTGCAAGCGTGATCGGCGGCGGGGCGGTGACGACCGTGATTGCCGAGCCGATCGAAGGCGGCCTGGTCCTGTCGCTGTGGAGCAATTCATCCGGGACCGTCGTCAGCAGCGAGCGCGTAGCGGTGGCTGGCGCCCAACAATTACTTGCCTACAGCGATTCCAGCGGACTTGCCTTCGTGCGGATGTCGACCGCTGGCGACGACGCCTCGCGATCGATCGCCGTGCTTGATGCAGCGGCCGCCTTTGCGCCGCTGCAAACCATTGCCGATCTGGACGAATTGGTCGCGATTGATGTTCAACGATCCGTCGTGTTCTCACTTTCGCCCGAAACGTCTCGGCTGCGGGCAATCGATGGGCTAACAGCCGAGACCGTCGCCGACTGGGGGCTTCAGATGAACCTCGGCAGGGAACCGCTGGAATTGGCACTGCACGCCGCCGGGGACGAGTTGGTCGTGCTCGGCGCAGCGGGTCTGGCGACGGTTTCGCTCGACCGCATCGATGCCCACCGCGTGAAACTCGACGGGTCGATCCCACCGTACCCGCTGCGTTTTTCCGCAAAGGTGAGCGGTGAAAATCAGCTGCCGTTGTTCCTGGAACCGCTCGAGTTCGACGTCGTTCAAGGCCAGTCGCTGGTTCTGTCGGAGGGCGGCTTACTGATCGGAGCCGTTGATCCAGACGGCGACGAACTGGTGGTGATCCGCAGCTCGTCGCCGGAGCATGGCGTGGCGCAGGTGACGCCTTCGGGAGGCCTGAGTTACACGCCCGATCCCGGTTTTGTAGGCGTTGATGCTTTCCAGGTGCTGTTGCACGATGGTCGCGGCTCGTCCGCGGAGACAACCGTGAAGATCAACGTTACTCCTGAGGTGGTCCCGGAACCGGCATTGTCGATCACGGTACACCCGGTCCCTGAAAACGTGCAGCCGGGGTTTGTCGTCGGCTCCATCACCAGCGTCGGCTTTGGCGGTCGGCCGCTCGTACTGATCATCGATGACCCCCGATTTGAAGTCGTTGATGGCCTGATCGTGGTGGCTCCCGGAGCGCTGCTGAACTATGAAGACCAAGACCTGATCACCACCAGCGTCACTGCGTGGGACCCGGAGACCGAGCAATCGGTGACACGGACGTTCTCGGTGCAGATCACCGACGAAGACGATCCGATTGTGGATATTCAGCCGCGGACCGCGTCGGTACACGAAAATGTAGCCGGGGAATTGATCGCGGAATTGATGGTGATCGATGAAGACGCTGAGCAGCCCTTCATCTTCACGGTCGATGATGACCGCTTTGAAATCCATCATCGTAACTTGCGGCTCAAGCCGGGTGTCTCGCTCAACTATGAAGCCGGCGCCCAAGTCGTCGTCAACATCACCGCCACCGATGCGTTGGGCGGCGGCAACTCGCTGACGGTGCCGCTGACAATTGAGGTCATCGACGTGGCTGAGGCCGCCAGCTCGATCGCCTTGACCAACAACACGGTCATGGAATGGGTGCCGGGGGCGGAAGTCGGCGAGGTCATCATCGACGGGCTTCCTTTGAGTAATAGTTATCTAGCATCGGTCGACGACTCGCGGTTTGAGATCGTCGGCGGCCTGCTGAAACTGCGGGAGGACGTGTACCTGACGTTCAGCACCCAGCAGGAAGCACAGATCGTCATTTCGGTCCGAGATTCGGGCCAGCTCTTTCAGCCGGTTTCCGAGACGTTCGTGGTGATCGTGCTGGAAAATCAGAATCCCTTCCACAATTCCGATAGCCCATTCGACGTTAACGGCGACGGGCTGGTCACGCCGTTGGACGCACTGTTGATCCTCAATGCGCTGTCGAAAAACGGTGGCGGCGGCCCGATCACGACCTTTTCGCCGCCGGGTCGCTACTGGGACGTCAACGGCGATGGACTGATCACACCGCTGGACGCGCTGTTGATCCTCAACTTCATCAACCATCAGAACCGCAATCCAGCTCTCAGCGAACCGGAGTCGCAGGTCCAGTCGCCGCACCAGGACCTCGTACCGCAGTCGCCGCAGTGCTCGTGGATCGCCACGGGCGGCCTGGCCAGCAACGATGCTGCTCCGGCACTTTCGCCGCTTGCCCCACTGGTCGATCGCGCGCTGGAGATCCTGAGCCGACGGCCGCAGCTGGCTGCTGACTTGGAAACGGCGGTCAATACGTTGCGGACCGATCTGCGAGAGCTGGAACAAACGCTGCAAGCGGAGTTGACGCCCGAGCAACAACAGACACTCAGTCGCTGGTGCGCGGCTATCGGTGCGCACGAACTGACGTCGCAGCTCATCGCTCGTGTCGACACGCTCCTGGACCGGCTTGATCGCGCATAATAGGCTGTGACAGCACGCCTACGGCCGGTTCCCACCGTGGCGTCTGGCGCTGGCTCCTCCCTGCTTTGAGGCGATCAATGGCTGAACCGACGATATCTGCTAGAAAGCATGCCTTTGACCAGGACGGGTACGTGATCGTCCGCGGGTTATTTGACGCTGCGGAAACCGCTGGCCTACTGCAGCATGCGAAATCGGATCAGCAGCTTGCCGGTGAAGCCTACATCCGCCGCGACAGCCAAGGTGGCAACACGCGGCTGGCCCTGCGAAACGACTTACAACACGATTCGCCCTACGCCGCCGTCGCTCGCAGCCGACGGATCGTCGAGACCATGCAGGTGCTGCTCGGCGATGAGGTCTACCACTACCATCACAAAATGATGCTCAAGGAACCGCGCGTCGGCGGCGCCTGGGAATGGCATCAGGATTACGGGTACTGGTACAACTTCGGCTGCCTGTTTCCGGACATGGGCAGCTGCTTGATTGCGGTCGATCGCGCGACGCGCGAAAATGGCTGCCTACAGGTGCTGCCGGGCTCCCAGCGCCTCGGCCGGATCGACCACGGCAAGACCGGTGATCAGGTTGGGGCCGACATGCAGCGTGTCGAGGCGGCGCTGGAGCGATTTCCGCTGATCCACTGCGAAATGGAGCCGGGCGACGCGATTTTCTTTCACGCCAATCTACTTCACCGCTCCGACCAAAACACTAGCTCCTACCCGCGCTGGTCGCTGATCTGTTGCTACAACACGAAGCACAACGACCCGATCGTCCGCAATGGTCGGCATCCAAACTACTCGCCGCTGGAAGTTTGGGATGACGCGACCGTCCGCCAGACGCTGACCCACTCGCCTGCCGCCGCCGTCGAGGGCTAATTCGCATGCAGCGCATCACCATGCTCGGCGCCGGCTTGATCGCCGATTTTTATGCCTCGGCGCTGCACGGCAACCGGGGCCGCGACCGGATCACGCACGTTTACTCGCAAACCGCCGAGCGAGCCGCCACGTTTGCCGAAAAGTGGTCCGTGCCTCGGCACAGCACGCAGCTGCGCGAGGCGATCGAGGACGAGCAGACCGATGTGGTTGTCGTCGCCTTGCCCAACGACTTGCACGAACAAGCAGTCCTGGCGGCCGCCGCCGCCGGCAAAGCGGTGCTCTGTACCAAGCCGTTGGGGCGGACCGCGGCGGAAGCTCGGCGGATGCTCGCGGCGGTCGAGCGCGCCGGCGTGTTCCACGGCTACTTGGAAGATCTCGTTTACACACCCAAAACGCTTAAAGCGTTGCAATCGGTTCGCCAGGGGGCAATTGGAAAAGTGCTCTGGGTGCGCTCCCGCGAGACGCACCCCGGCCCGCACAGCGACTGGTTCTGGGACCGCCAGCGCTCCGGTGGCGGGGCAATCATCGATCTGGGCTGTCACTGCATCGAGATCGCCCGGAGCTTCATCGGCAAAGACGTCCGCCCAGTGGAAGTGGTCTGCTGGGCTGATACCCATGTCCATCCAATCGACGCCGAGGACCAGGCGGTCGGCATGATCCGCTTCGAAAACGGTGCAATGGGGCAGTTCGAAGTCAGCTGGACCTTCCGCGGCGGCATGGATTTGCGCGATGAAGTAGCTGGATCGGACGGCACGATCTGGCTCAATCACTGGATGCGGACCGGGTTCGAGCTCTACACCGCCAGCGGCCAAAGCGGGTACGTTGCCGAAAAGGCCGAAGATCACAGCGGTTGGCTGTTCCCGGTCGGCGACGAAACCGCTGCCCTCGGCTACGTCGAGATGTTTTCCGATGTGCTCGATGCGCTGGAGCAAGGGAAATCGCCGCGAGAAACCTTCTACGATGGCTACGTCGTCAACGCGATCATGGATGCCGCCTACCGGTCGGTGCAGAGCAAACGCTGGGAGCCGATTCAGATGGACGACTGGCGCGGCGGCCAGCACGCTGACCGTTCCCTGGGGTCACGGGATTTTGACGATGATCATCAACTGATCAAGCGCGAGCAATTGCCCAACGGACAGACGCGGCTGATCTTGCGTCACAAATCCAGCGGCAAAATCGTGCAACGGGTATCGGCGAGTTAACGTTGCAATGTGGCCGACCCAGCGTGACCGACCCAATGTGGCCGACCGCTCCGCCGGTCGGAGTGACCGAGCCAGATTCGATCGGCGGAGCGATCGACCACCCTATCGATCGGCCACCCGACCATCAATCAAAGAAAACGGCTAGCCAGACCGTTGGCTGGTCCGGTGTCGTCCACTGCACCCGGTGTTTGCGGTGAGCGGGGATCAGGACGTGATCGCCTGGCAGCAGGCGGGTGGGCGGCTGTTCGCCATCCCAACCAAGTTCAGCTTCGCCCTGCAAGAGCACGACCCATTCGTGCTCGCTCTGGTCGTACCAAAAGCCTGCCGGACTGGCCTGCCCAGTGGAAACGATCCGTTCGATTCGGACCTGCGGGCGCTCGACCAGCACATCAACCAGTTCCTTTGGCAACAACCGGGGCAACTGCGCATAGAGGTTCGTGCTGCGCTGCTCGGTCATGGTTAGATTCATCCTCAACAAGCGGAATCGAATCACGACCGCCAGTCGGCAAAACGAAAACCTTCAAGTCGTGGTGGCTTTCGTCGGCATAACAGGCGGCGACGGTGGTTGATCCTTCCCTCGTGGCAGCTTTTATTACGATCGCGATCACGTTTACATGCTATCATACAAATGGTCGGTTAACTACTGTGGGTGGCGCACGCTTTGCTACGGACAGTTATTCAACCGGGATGGCGGACGGTTAGGAGTGAGAGCGCCAGGGGCGATCCTCGTAGTGGGCTCATCGGGCTACTTCCGTAGCGAGCAATCTCGGCCTAATCCTTCGATACAGCCTAACCGTCCTCAGCTGGCTGACAGCGTATTGCGACTCCGGTTGCCTGGTCCACTGTCAGCTGGTCGAGACGAGACGTGGGACGTAGACGTGACACTGACTATTACCGCAATCGGGCTGGGACTCGGGCTTTCGCTCGTAGGGCTGCTCTTAACTTGCGCCCGCGGCGCCGCTTCGGTGCCGGAATGCCATGACTCCAACGGCAAGGTACAGTGCGAGCACTGCCCGGTGGATTGCGAGCGGAAGTTGGCTGCGAAGCAGTAATTGCCAGTCATGCGCAATGTTGCGCGGCACGCGGGTCCGTCGGAACCATTGCCATAGCCACATGCCCGCTAACGCCAGCCCCGTCACACCAGCACTGAGCGGTTGATGAGCTCCCTATGGCACGCGCTGCCGTGAAACGATCGGCAGCGGCTAAGGTTGAGGCCAAGCACGCAGCGGGCTCCCGAGCGGTTTTTGAAGGGTGCGTCCGCATCAGGTTTGGTGGCTTTGCCGGTTTCTCCCGCATCTGCCTCTGCGGCACATTCCTGCCCCTTCAGGCCTGTCGATCGCGAGCCTGCGGCGCCTCAGTCGAAGCGCAAGATTGATGCCGCGAATCTTTCGGCGGGAATCCTTGACAATGTCGCTTCTGCCCATAAAGTGATGCCGTAGGCAATCAGCTTCCCCTAGAATCCGGGGGGGCTGTCGGCGTGCGCGGTGACGCGACGCTTGGCGTTGCCGAATCCTAATTCAGCAGCAAAATTAAACCGATTTTGTTCGCCACATCACATGGTCGGCATGTTAGGATTTGGCTCCGCGACAGCGTGGTGGTCAACGGGCCCAACAGGGGCGAGCACCGGTAACTGGCGGTGCTTCGACTCATAGCGGACTTCTAAGATAGGCAGCGGAGCTAGACAATCGATGGGCAGGGCAACGAAGAATCGTGCATCCGTGGCTCGCTTGCGACGGCAGACGACTGCGGCCCATTCGCCGCAGGGGCGGCCCCACCCGGTCAAGCAAGTGCGTGCGGAGGAGCCGCTCGAGCCGTTTTCACCCAGTCGGCACCTGGCGTTCTTGCTGATCGCGTCGGCCGCCTCGGTGGCGTTTCTGCTCTGGGCCTACTGGCCGACGCTTGTTTGGATGGAGCAGCAGTGGCGCACGGAGCCCGATTACTCGCACGGTTATTTGGTGCTGCCACTGGCGGCGCTGATTGCGTATTCGCGCCTCGATCTCTTTCCCGGCATTCGCCCGCGTATCAGCTGGGCAGGAATCTCGCTATTGATCCTCGCGATCGCGATTCGGGCTGTTGGCCGGCTTGGCTACATGGACTTCATGGACGGCTGGTCGCTGCTGCCTTGGGTTGCGGGTGTCACTTGGATGCTGGTTGGCCCCAAAGCGCTCCGTTGGGCGCTGCCTTCCATCGCGTTCCTGCTGTTGCTGGTTCCGCTGCCGTATCGGGCTGAAACGCTATTGAGTTGGAAGCTGCAGGGAGTGGCCACCGAGGCGAGCACAGCGGTGTTGCGCATTCTCGGCCAGCCCGCGGTATCCGAAGGTCATACGATCTGGCTTGGGCAGTCGCAATTGATGGTAGCAGAAGCCTGCTCAGGTCTGCGGATCTTCGTCGGGATTGGCGCGCTAGCATTCTTTTGGGCGAGCATGGTTCGTCGGGCATGGCTGGACCGCTTCGTGATTCTTGCCGCGGCGTTGCCATTGGCAATTATCGCTAACGTGGTACGGGTAACGGTCATTGCCCTGTTCTCGAAGAATTTTGAAGGCGCAACACTGGACCACATTCATGACTGGCTGGGTTTCGCCATGATCGCATTGGCTGCATTCATGCTTTGGTCGGTAAAGACCTACTGGGAATATCTCTACCGACCGGTCGAGATCATGACCGCCGGTCGGATGTTAGCAGCACGACCGATATAACAGCTTCATCTTATAGCTTCCAATTTTCGTCCGATTTTCCGAGTTCCTGAGTACCAAGCTCGAGTCCGGGCGTTTCTCTTGGGTGGGTTGTGAACGCAACCTGCTCGGCGGACGATCGAGCCTGGTTTTATGGCTTCATTCCGAGGGTATATCATTGGCTAGACCTGCATCTTCGTCGTCGGCATCTGAGCGGCGCAAACCCTTGACGTCTAATTCTGATTCTTCGCCGAATGCCATTGATCCGTGGATCGTATGGGTTGCATTTCGTCGAAGCTGGTTTTGGGCCATCCCGCTCGGTTTGGCGTTTGCCTGTACGGTCGGCTACTTCTTATATAATTCGTTCGTCCCGGAGTATCGAGCCCGACATATTCTTGAAGCTAACCGAGATTACATTGTCTTTAAGAATGTGCTCGCTCCCCCAAAGGACTTCTCGAGCGAGCGACAGTTGATCGTCAGCCCAATGGTGTTGGAGCCGGTGTTGGCCGACCCGGAGGTGTGTCAGGCACCGAGCTTGCGCGATCCGGAAACCCGCGCGCAAAACCTGCGTGAGCGGCTGTCGTTGGGCAATGCTGGCTCTAGGATATTATTGGAAGTTTCGTATCGTGATCCCGATCCTCAGCATGCGGCCGCGGTTTGCAACGCGATCGTCGAGTCTTATCTGCGGCAACGGCAAGTTTCCGACAACAATCGGGTTTCTGAGCTGGAAAATTTGCTCACTCCTGCGGTCGATCGCTGGCAAGTGGAGGTCAAGGGGCATCAGGATCGGGTTCGCCAGTTGAGCCAGCAGACCCGCGGCTTTGACCCTTATAGCGCTGTCAGCCGGGTTGAAAACGGTACGGCCATCATGACCAGCTTGTTTAGCCAATTGACACAGCTGAAAGGAAGCGAAGAAGTTCTCCGCGCTCGGATCGCAGCCGAACAATTACGACGCGAGCAGGGCGAGGACGCCAATCCGATTGTCGACGTCATTCCAGCTCCGGAAGAAATTGATCGTTTCATCGCTGCGGACCCGGAGGTCGCTCGGCTGAGGTCACGGCAAGCTGAAAAGGCTGCCCAGATGCGGCAGATGGAAGACAATGATTTGGTCCGAGTCCGCCGGGACTGGTACAACAAACTGGCAGCCGAAATTGACGTCATCAAGGCCGATCTGACGAAGGCCGAGGCGTCGGCTCGCGCGGCGCTCTGGTGCACCTGAACGACCGCACCAAGCAGCAGGTTGTTGCCGACCGGTCGCGAGAGTTTCTAATGATGCAAGCGGAACTGGCCGGGCTGGAAACGAAGCGTGAAACGCTGGAACGGAGCTTCGAGGAGGAGAAAGCACGTCTGGAGCAATTTGCCGGCGGCAGCGTCGACCTCTTCTTTGCACAGCAGCAGTATCAGCAGGCAGCTTCCATTCTGGAAATGCTGAACGTCCGAATCGCGTCGCTGCGGACTGAACGTCAGCGCGGGGCTACGATGCAAACGCTCGCTCGCGCAACTCCGCCCGGGTCACCGATCGAGAGATTGCCGACGAAGAAGATCATTGTATTCGGCGGCGGAGCATTCGCAATTCCCTTTATGTTCGCATTGCTCTGGGAATTGATGATCAAGCGGATCAGCACGCCGGACGGAATTGAATCCCGCAAACTCATGCCGGTGATTGGGGAAGTGGCGCGTCTGCCCGTGGGCTCGTTCTTGAGCGGTAACAAACGCATTTTTGAAGAAAGCGTCGACGCGTTGCGAGCCAATCTCTTGCTGTCTTGTGAACTAGGGGACATCCGTTCGATTGCCGTGACCAGTTCGATGTCGGGTGAAGGCAAGAGCAGTCTGTCCTCGCAGTTGGCTGTATCGATCGCCAAAGCGTCCGGTGAAACAGTGCTGTTGATCGACGCGGACTTGCGCAGCCCTGATCAGCATCACCTCTTTGGCCTAGAAATGGGATCGGGCTTAGTGGGCGTGCTGTCGGGCCGGGTGACACTCGATGCAGCAGTGGATCGTTCGCTCGGCGGCCTGGTCCACGTGTTGCCGGCCGGATATCTGGACGCCAGCCCGCACCGCATTCTTTCCCCGTCAGCACTGCGCGACCTGCTCGATCATGCGATCAATGATGTCGGCTACCGCTACGTGATTTTTGACACGGCCCCGGTTCTGTCAGCAGGTGAAACACTCGCCGTCGCAGCCGAGGTGGATGCTACCCTGCTGTGCGTGATGCGTGACGTTAGCCGTGTTGACAACGTTGAACGGACAGTCCGCCGACTTGAATCCACCGGTGCCTCCCTGGCTGGAATGGTCTTCAACGGCGTGCCGTCGCGTCAATATGCCTATCGCTACGGCGATTACCGATACGGCGACTTGCAGCGGCAGTCGCAAGCGGCTGTGGCCAACGTTTAACGCAAGCCGGGGCACCTATTCCCCCGTCTTTTCCAGTACTAGCGTGTCTCGCGTCCGTGAGCCAGATGGTTCACGATGGACATCGTTTTATAAGTGACCATGAGCACCACCTCCGATCGATCTGCATCGTCCACCGGTCCCGAACTCGAAGACGATCAAGCCACTGCGGGTACCGCTGTGGTGCCTGCTGACGGGGAGTCGGCGTCCCGCCCGGATCAAGCCGAAGATCCGCTCAGCTCTGCCGCCGTCGATCGTGAGCGCCTGCACGCCCGGTGCCGGGCGTGCGCAACGCGCCTACTCGGTGGGCTTGGAACATCCCGCTGCTGCTGGTGACGCTGGCAGTATTCGGCATTGGCGCGCCGATCCTGGTCGGTCTCTACTACTGGCAATCGGCACGCATCGGCGGCCAATTGCTCCAGTTGGCCGATCGCGCCGCTGCGGACGATAATCCGCAGGAGGAAGTTCAGTGGCTGCGACGTTACCTGTCGCTGCAACCCACTGACGTTGATGTGCAGGTCCGCGTGGCTCTGACGTTCGATAAGAACGTTGAGCAGGGGTCTCAGGTCGACGCGTCGCGTCGCCACTTGGCCCGTGCGCTGACTGCCGTCGACGGCAGTAATGATGCGGTGGAGACAGAGTTACGCCGACGATTGATCGAACGAATGTTGCAACTGGGTGGCGGCTGGTTGATCGAGGCGGAGCGTCAGATCATCAAGCTCAATCCCACCCCTGAGGATCCGCAAGGCCTGGCATATTTGGCCAAAAGCCTGGTAGGCCAACTGGAAAATCAGGTTCCTCGGTCCAACACTGCCGAGGTGCCTGAGCGAGATGAGCATTTTTGGCGTTGGCTAGCAGCGCAGCCGGTCGGTGATGTCCTGCGGTTGGCGGTCGTGGCCAATCCCGATTCGGTTGAACTGGCCGACGCGTTCCTGGGTGCGGCTCTTACGAAGCCTGAACTGTTTACCGTGGGTGCGGACAATACGCGAGACCTGCGCGAGCAAATCGACGACGTAATGGAGCGATTGAGCGGGCGAGTGGATAATGGCCACGCTCAGTGGACCGCTTATTTCTACGCCAGCCGTGATGACGTCAGCGTCCAGACGCAGCCCTTGGCTGTTGTAGCCGCTGCGGCACTGAAGCGTCTGCAAGCTCACGCGGCTTCGTCCGATCCAGCGACTGTGGAACAGGCTCCGCTGCAGATCAAACAGCCGGGCGACTACGCACCATTCTGGGATGCTCAGCTAGTCTTGACGCACGCGGCGAATCTTGCCAGCGGCCAGGCGTTCGATGCTGCTAAGGACCATTACCAGGCCCTGACCTCGCTTCCTAAAGGCATGCTCCCGACCGCCCAAGCTGAACAGAGTTACCTTGGTCTTGGCCAGTCCTACTGGCGGAGCGGTGACCACCACTCGGCTCGTGAAGCTTGGATCGCTGGAAATTCCGAACTTGGCGGGGCAAACTTGGTACTGCTGGAGTCGCTGGCCAACACTTCGATGCAGCTCGAGTCGGTCGAGGACCCGCGGCAAGACTTAAACCGTTTCGCCGCGGCGATCGAGGCGGCGTCGCTTCAACTCGCCGGGCACGGCCGAAGGATGAGCCTTGCCCAACGCGACGAATTGCAGGCTCGTCTCAATCACGCAACCTGGCGGATCGATGTGTTTCACGCCCATCTCGATTTCCGCGCCGGCGACTTCGCTCGTGCGGCCCAGCGACTGGAACGTGCAGTCGCGTCCCAACTCGACATCGATAGCACGCTGCGCATCGAGGCGTCGCAACTGCTGGCCGCCGCCTATGGCGAACAAGGCTTGTGGGACTTGGTTGGACGCGTGCTAGACGCGGCAGCCCTGCTGGATCCCAGTAACCGCTCCCTCAAGCAACGGGCTGCCGCCGCTTGGCATACCGCGTCCGCGGCAACGCGTGCGGCCGACCAGTGGCAGCGAGCCGACGATGGTTCGTTCAATTCGGCTCTGGCCTATGCTGGAGCGGTCGCCGCCAGTATCTCGGCCAAGGCACCCGCACAGCGTGATTACAAACCTTTGGTCGTCGCACTAAACTCCGCTCAGCAACGCCTGGACAAGTTGACCGCGGCTGGCGATGAACCCCCGCCGGAGGCTTGGCGTTTGGCGATGTTGAAACTCGCGTTGCCTGCCGAAGTCCGCGGCGGTCCACAAACAGCGGAGCCAACGACCGGAGAACATTCACAGTCCGATGCAGTTGCTGCCAGTCAATCGCTTCAACTTCAGCAATTGGTTGACCTGAGCCAGCAATACCCACAGGCCGCCCAGCTGCAAGCGTTCACGGCACTGGCATTACAGCGTGCCGAGCAATCCGCGGCCGCTGAGGAAGCATTTCAACGGCTGTCGGCCGTGAGCGGCGTCGACCCTGTATTAACGGTCGAGGTCCAGGCACGAATGGCGGTTGAGCAGGGATCGGTGGACGAAGCTGTCAAACTCCTGCAGGACGCCTTCGATAGCGATGCAGAGAATCGACTACAAATTGCCAAGTTTGCGGCCGGCTTCTTGCGATCAATCTCCCGCCCCGCTGACGCGATCGAGCTGTTGATGAAGCTGGATGCCGATGAACAGGATCCGCTATCGCTGTTGCAGTTGGGCGAACTCTTACTGGCGTCGTCAGCGAAATCGACCTCCGCTGAGAACGGATCATCTAAAGCGGTTCCCGTTGGCGTGGACGTGGCGGGGGAGTTGCAGAGGGTGGAACGCGCGCTCCGCAAGCTGGAAGGCGACGAGGGAACCCGCTGGCGGCTGCTAGCTGCTCAGCGGCTGTTGCAACCGAACAGCGACGATGATTCAGCCCAACGGCGACTGCGGCTGAAGCAGGCCGCGGTGCTGCAATCCGAGATTCTCAGCCGGCGCCCCCGTTGGTCGTGCGCTTTGGCTCTCGCTGGTCGGATCGCTGCGGAACAGGGCCAGGCTCGCAAGGCGGTTGATTTCCTTCGCCAAGCGATCGCCGAAGGCGACAAGGAAGCGGCTACGGTGCTGCTACTGGTCAGACAACTCAATCAGCTCGGTGACGTTGCCGCCGCCGAACAGGAACTGGAGCGACTGCAAACTTGGAGTGACTCAGTTGGTGAGATCTCCACCATGTCGGTCGGTTTAGCGCTTGCCCAAGGCAAGAACCAGAACGCGCTGGAACGAGCGCGGGCCGGTGTGGCCGCTCGACCGGGCGATGCTGCGGCCCATATCGTCCTGGCGCAGGCCGCTGCCTCCGTCGCTCGATCCGATGCCGAACAGTCCGAAGAACTTCGCACTGAGGCTGCACAGGCACTGCAGCAGGCACAGCAGCTAACGCATGGCCGTGACATCGGTGTTTGGCAAACTCAGTTTCGCTTTGAATCCCAAATCGGCGGCCGGGCCGCCGGCCGAAAGGTGCTCGAGGCGATGCAGGTAAGCCCGCTCCCAGAGAGGATTCGGTCGCTGGCCGTGGCCAACGGCTACCTGATTCTGGGCGACTGGGACCAAGCCCGGGAGTGGTTTGGCAAGGCCAAACAGGCCAATCCGGCGGATGCCAACGTCGCCCTGGCTCAGGCGAATCTTTTCCGGGCCACGAAAGACAGTGAGGCGTTAATCGGGGCATTGGAGGAAGCCCACCGGCTGGCACCCCAACGCCATGACATTAGCCGCCAGCTTGCTATCGCGCTCGCGTCGCGGCCCTCGGGCGATGATCCATGGGCGCGGATCCGCGACCTGCTCGGTTCAGATCAGCCGGGTGCAGCCGAATCCGATCGACTGTATCACGCTCTGCTCTTGATCAGCCGCAATGAACAACACCTCATCGATCAGGCGCGAGGCATGCTCGATGAGATGATACTGTCTGCAGATCCCGTGGTTGCTGACGATGCCACGCGGCTGATGTTGGCCATCGAACGCAGCCGCTGGGAACACGCTATCGCCGCCGGCGACGCCGAGGAAGCGACCGCTGCCTTGGCAGCGTGTCAGCGATTGTATGGATCCTTGATCAGCCGCAGCCAACCCAATCCGGTCGATCTTTACGGGTATGGAGAACTGTTGCTACGCGCCGATCAAACCGGCGAAGCTCAGGCGATGGCCGCTAAACTAAACACCCTCGCCCCGGCGAGCCGCGGCACACTGACCCTGCGACTGAGCGTGGCTAAGCAGACCGGCCAAGAGAGCGAGTTTCAATCGATCATCGACTCGTGGCTGAAACGCCAAGATGGCGGGCGCTCGCCCGAGGCTTTTGCCGCTGTTGGTCAAGTCATGGTCAGCCTGGGCTTAGTAGACCAGGCGGTGGAAGTGCTGCGAACGGCATATCAAACCGATCCGGCGCAACTGCATAACTACGTCGCCGCCCTGTCCCGGGCCGACGATTACGAGCGCTGTCGCGGTTTGTTTGGAGCATTTTGAGAAAACTCAGGCGCCTGAACCGGTCGCCTTGCTGGCCGATGTAATTGTCGAAAGTACCCGCCCCGAGTTAGTGAACGATGCCGTCGACAGCGTCTTCAACGCCGCCGCCAAAGAGTTCTCCATGAACCTGAAACTGCTCGAGCGCTCGGCACGCTGCGTCTGAGCCAGCAACGCTACAACGACGCCGCTCAGCTGTTTGCACAGTCGGAAAAACTCAGTTCGGTCAGCCTGGTCACGCTCAACAACATGGCTGTCGCGCTAGCCGAAATCCCTGGTCGGCAGGGCGACGCCCTGGTGCGAATCGAACGGGCGATCGATTTACACGGACGAAACGCGGAACTATTAGACACGTTAGGTACTGTGCAATTGCGCGCCGGCCAGTCTGCGCAGCCGAATCGTCGCTACGCGAGGCTTATTCGCATTCGAATGACCCACGACATCTCTTCCACCTGTTGCTCGTACTGGAGGCCGGTAATCAAGCCGATGAAATGCAGCGATTATGGAGCGAATTAGACCTCACACGACTCAACACCAAATTGCTCAGTCCCAATGAACAAGAGCAGCTAAGAAAATTGCAAAAAGAGCTAGGAGAGCCGAGTGCACTTTAGTCTCGAATCTGACATCATTTTTCCGCTATCCCTCCGCACCTTGACCGCTACGTGAGTCTTCGACGTGTTTAAAAATTGGACTTATTCCATAGCGCTAGCGACAGTCCTTTCATTGACAGTGACGTCGGGACTCGTTCACGGCTACCTCGACGCTCGTTGGACCACCGGCCCTGACATCGATGCCATCGCTGCACAGCTTCCCGCTTTGCCGGAACAGGTTGGGCCATGGGTGCGGGTCAGCGATCATGAACTGGATCCGGCGGCGCAACGGCTACTGCGCTGCTACGGCTACCTTAACCGTGAATACTGGAAGCCGGCCACCGGTGACCGGATTACCGTCGCGGTCCTGTTCGGGCCCCGCGGACCAATCGCCGTGCATACGCCAGAAATCTGCTACAGCAGTGCCGGTACGCAGCCGATCGGTGAGCGTGTGGCTGAGACGATCCATTCCGAGGGCCAAGAGGACCAGTTGTGGCACATCCAGTTCAGCCGCCTTGATGACCCCAGACCGAGCTTGGATGTATGGTACGCCTGGAGTCAGGGAGGGCCCTGGGTCGCTGGAGAATACCCGCGGTTCTGGCTGACGGATCGCCTCTACAAAGTCCAGCTAGCCGGATCGCCTGCGGCCGACGGCTCAGAACCTCCCTGTCGCGATTTCTTAACTCACTTCCTCCCCGCTGTTCGCAAGGCGATGGACACACGCTGATGCAGTGTGCGCATTCTCATTTTTAACTTCGTGCCCATTACATTCGCCGACCTCGGCATTCGTCATACCATCGCGATCATTCTGAAGGATTTATCATGACGTCGGACACGGAACAGTTGCCAGCGTTAGAGGTTGCGCGAAGCTGCGCAGCCGGTGCAGCGCAGCCCACGCGGCGCAGGTCCTGGATGGACAATCCATCACCGCGGCAACCCTACTTGCATCGCAAATACATTCTGGAGCGTCTCCTCGGCTGCCTCCTCCTGTTGCCGGCAGCACCGCTGATCCTCTTCGTTTGCCTCTTGGTAAAAATCACCTCCAAGGGGCCGGCGCTCTATCGTCAGGTTCGCCTGGGACACAACCGCGTCAGCTATGAAATCCTGAAGATTCGCACGATGCGATTGGACGCCGAGGCCGACGGGGTGGCACGCTGGTGCGTTAAACAGGATCCACGGATCACGCCACTGGGCCGTTTTCTTCGCAAGGTCCATCTGGATGAACTGCCGCAACTGATCAACGTTGCGCGTGGCGAGATGGTATTAGTCGGCCCTCGCCCCGAACGACCGCAGATTGCTGAGCATCTGGCAGAAGAAATTGATGGTTACTACGATCGGCTAAAGGTCAAACCGGGAATCACCGGGCTGTCGCAAATCAATTTGCCGCCGGACGAGACGCTCGAGGATGCCCGCCGTAAGCAGTTGCTCGATCTTCAGTACATCCAGGAGGCCAATTGGTGGCTTGACTTGCGCATGCTTGCCGCCACCGGACTGAGAATGTGCGGTATTAGCGGCGACCGAGTCACGAAGATGATGCGGCTGTGTCGTAAGTCGCTGCTCGCTGAGCTAGTGACGCGGTCAGACGAATCGTCGCTGCACGATGCTTTAGTCGATTTTCCTCCCTCCATCGCCGACTCGTCAGCGGACCTGAACGAAGACTGCGTGAGTATTGACAGTGGCTCGAGCGCCCAGCATCGCCGCATCCCCGACTATCCTCGCCAGCCCCGCTAACTCGCAGTTTCATGACGCTTGGCCAATCCCGGCCAGGAACGTGCTGCCGCAATACCGGGCATGATCAGTCCCTCTATGAATCGCTCTATGACCGCTCGTCCGCTTCCGAGTGCCTTAACCGTCGACGTCGAGGATTATTTTCAGGTATCGGCATTTGAACATCGTATTTCGCGAGCTGACTGGGGATCGATCGCTCCTCGAGTCGAATCGAGCACCGATCGAATGCTGGAGCTGTTTGATGGCGCCGGCGTACGCGGCACGTTCTTTGTCCTCGGTTGGGTGGCGGAGCGATTCCCTCAACTGGTCCGGCGGATCGCTGCCGCTGGCCATGAACTGGCTTCACACGGTTACTGGCACCGACTGGTGTATGAAATCACACCCGCTGCCTTTCGCGAAGATCTGATCCGCTCGCGAGCCGCAATCGAACAAGCCACCGGAGTCGCCGTCACCGCTTACCGGGCGCCGAGTTTTTCGATCGGACACCGTTCGCTCTGGGCACTCGACATTCTTGCCGAAAGCGGTTTCACCGTCGATAGCAGTATTTTCCCGATCCGGCACGATCGTTATGGGATGCCCGCGCACGACTCGAACCGCACCGCATCGCGACCGCGGCGGGCACGATCACTGAGTTTCCTCCATCGGTCTGGCAACTCGGCCGGTTCAACCTGCCGATCGCTGGCGGCGGTTATTTTCGCCTCTACCCGCTGAGCCTCTCCCTGCGAGGGATTGCCGCGGTCGCAGCCAAGCAGCGTCCGTTCATGTTCTACCTGCACCCCTGGGAAGTAGACCCGGAACAGCCGCGGATCAGCGATGTCGGCTGGAAGCGGCGTTGGCGGCACACCGTCGGCCTAAGACGAACAGAATCTAAACTAAGAGACTTGTTAAAATCCATCGAGTTCGACACACTCTCTCAAGCGTTAGAAGCCTATGAACAGCGCGAAGCTTTGGTGACCATCCGACTGCCTCAAATTTGTGAGCCGGCCGACCGGCGGGCGCTGAGACAGAAGACGGTTAGCACCACTTGAGCCTGCTGCATAGCGTCGTCCCCGGACACTCGCGATGAGTCACAGCTTGAGTTTGGGGTCCGCCCGGCCGCAGGGCTCGCGACCTGCCGTTGAAATGGTAATGCCACGGCGCGAGCCGTGCGGCCGCAACGGGAACCTTTAGCTGTCATGCAGTACGAGCCTGTTCGTCGAACCTGTCTTAATGCGTCATTATGTAAAGCTTCGCATCCCAGACCCGCCGGCGGCAAACTGGCTACCTCACCGAGCAAGGATTAGTCGCTACCCCCGTGACGAAGACTAGCAGCGCAGCAACCGCATTGTATTAAAGACTAAACGAAAATTAGGGCTGCGCACCGACGCGCGGCAAGAGGTCAGAACGCATGAGTACGTTGCTGAGCCGGCCATGGATGGTACGATTCGCCACTAATAGTATCGCCGTAGCGAAAGGGACCTGTGTCACCCAAAGGAACGAAGTGCGCGCCGGACATAACCATGTCGCAGAACCCAGCAGACCGGCAGTGGCCACAGTTGAGGTTCTTCCGCGACAACGGGAGCCGTCGGATCATTGCCATTTCAGGCTGGATACCTTCGTAACCTTTTTCCGCTGACGAGCTTAAGTCGGCCTTGCATTTAAGCTTGCCTTGAATTTAAACCTCGCAACCCGCAACCCGCCATGTCTGCAACGATCACCACCAAGCCATCGGCAGCGTCTGAACTTCCGGTTCGGGTCTATTCGCCGGAACCGGCCATCCAGCATCCAGCGATTCTGCTCGCTGAACTGGTGCGAGACATCCAAGCCGGCCGTGAACTGGCGTGGCGACTGTTTGTGCGAGACCTGAAGGCTTTGTATCGCCAGACCTACTTTGGGTACGTCTGGGCGTTTCTGCCGCCGCTCGTTGCGTCGATCACCTTCATCTTTCTCCAAAGCCAGGGGATCACCAATATCGACGATACGGGCGTCGCTTATCCGGCGTTCGCGATGATGGGCACTCTGCTATGGCAGACATTTGTCGAGTCGATGCAAAGTCCTCTGACCGCCATTGTCAAAGCAAAGGCGATGCTCACCAAGATCAACTTCCCACGCGAAGCGATTTTGATGGCCGGGATGTACATGGTCGGTTTTAATTTTCTGATCCGGATGATTCTGCTCATCGCCGTGATGGCGGTTTGGCAAGTGGTGCCGGGCGCAACGCTCGTCGTGTTCCCGTTTGCGATGTTGGGCTTGTTGCTACTCGGGTTTGCGATCGGACTCGCACTGGTGCCGGTGGGCGGCTTGTACGGCGACGTCACTCGGGCAATTCCCATCGTCGCTTCGTTCTGGATGCTGCTGACCCCGGTGGTCTATCCCGCTCGCACGACGGGTTTAGCGGGGTGGTTGGCGACCTGGAACCCTGTATCGCCGCTGATAATCACCGCCAGAGCCAGCTTGACGGCTCAGCCGCTGGACCAGCTGTGGCCGGCTGTTCTGATCACTCTCGCGTCGGTGCTCGTCTCTATTTTCGGTCTTTTCGCCTTCCGGCTGATCATGCCTCACATCATCGCTCGCATGGGCGGCTGATGTTAGCAGCACCCAACTGACTAGCCTGTACTAAACATCCAATACCGTTAGCCACTTAATGACGACCGTGACCACCATTGCCCCGCGACCCGCAACGGATAACCTCGCCTCTGCACCCGCAAGCGGTGAGGTACTTGTCCGCGTCGAGAACGTCCGCAAGAAGTTCTGCCGGAGCCTGAAAAAGTCTTTGTGGTACGGCATGAAGGACATAGCTCACGAGTTGAATCCTGCCAGCCGCAGGCGATCAACCGGCGGAACACGATCATTGCGCGCCCCCGGTTGCGAATCATTACGCGATGGAGAGTTTTGGGCGGTCGACGACGTCTCATTCGAACTCCGCCGGGGCGAATGCTTGGGATTGATCGGCCACAACGGCGCTGGCAAAACGACGTTGCTGAAAATGCTCAACGGACTGATCAAGCCTGACGGCGGACGCATCGAAATGCGCGGACGCGTCGGCGCCCTCATTGCGTTGGGTGCTGGCTTTAACCCCGTTCTTACTGGACGTGAAAACATCCATGTCAACGGTTCCGTCCTAGGTTTCACGAAGAGCGAAATCAATCAGAAGCTCGACGAGATCGTCGAGTTTGCTGAGATCGGCGACTTCATTGACTCACCGGTGCAGAACTACAGCTCTGGAATGGCTGTTCGACTGGGCTTTTCAGTCGCTGTGCACCTTGATCCCGACATCTTAATCCTGGACGAAGTCCTTGCCGTCGGCGATGGTGGATTTAAAATCAAGTCGTACAATAAAATGGCCAAGATGATGAGCAAGGCGGCCGTCATATTTGTCACACACTCGATGCCGATCGCATCTCGCGTCTGTAATCACCTGATGGTTATGGACCGGGGGAGACTTTCTTATCACGGCGACAACATCGCGTTGGGCGTAGAAAAATACATGGACATGTTCGCCGCTGAGGAAAGGAGCATTGAATATGGTGAGATGGCCGAGGTATCCAGCATTAATATCAACGGCAAAACCGGCAGCGACAACGATGCATTACCCGTCTTTAACTATCTAGATGACCTGATTATTGAAACCGCCATTCGCGTAAACAAAGATATAGCAACATTTGAAGCCATGCTCCAATTCACGGACAAGGACATGAAAATTGTTGCGCAGTTTTTCGCGAATCAGTTCCAAAACGCATTCAACAACACGGGCGAGTGGATGCAGCTGAGGTTTGAATTGCCCGAGTGCGTATTCACAAACGGAGAATACGCATTGACCCTCTTTGTAACGACAAAAAATCTCGTTAACAACAAAACCGTGCACCTATTAGTCTACAGAAACTGCTCACGGTTCAAAATGCGAGGATTGGACGGGGCCTTCTATGCGCCGGTCCACCTAAAAGGACATGCCTACATAGAATGAGCGGAGTTGTATCGCATTAGCGCAAGGCAATTGTTCGACACTAGGGCGCCATTCGCCTTTGCTTCTCATTATGCAAGTCTTCAGTAATATGAGCAGTGAACCTTCTGCACGACGAACTGAGGAACAGTCGGCGGCATGCGTCCTGCTGAGCTTAAAAGTTTAACCCTCCATAGAAATCGCGAAGCGCAAGATTTGCCGTTATTGCTCCAGCAACTAGCGGTCGCTAGTACATTCTCGCAAGTCGCTATTCGGTGCCTACACCGAATGCGACACGACAGATCAACTCAAAAGAAACAGTCAACTCATTTGGCGACAAAGGTGTTAGTCGCACTGCTGAGACCTACCTCGCTCGCCAGCGAAATGCTGCGGCGAAGCAAGCTCGTGCTGATGCTGGAAAGTTCGAAGTTCTTACGGCAAAGCCGCCAATATGGTCGGCAACATCAAAAGCCACCTCCAAAATACGCGCGGCTGACGTTTCGGTAACGCACTGTGAAATGCCCCAACAATCTGGCCCGCGGAACAAGTCCATGTTCCTGCCAATCAAAAATACGGGCTATATTAACATTTCCGGTCGAGGTAGAGTCGTTGAGCGACGCCACTACCGTCAGTTGCAATTATATACCGAATTACTTTTTCGCCACATGGTGGGAATACAAAGTTTGTAGTGAACGGTCGCTCTTTTTGATATTTGAGTCGCACACAGTTTTTTTGTAGAAGGCAACATGGGCCATGTTTTAGTTTCCGGAGCCGACGGTTTTATCGGCTCGCATTTGACAGAAGCGCTGGTCCGCGCGGGGCATGAAGTGCGTGCCTTCGTGCAATACAATTCCTTCAATTCGTGGGGGTGGCTAGACCGGTGCGACGACGACATAAAAGGCAACTTTGAAGCGTTCGCTGGGGATATTCGCGACGATTGCGCGGTTCGCGAAGCGATGAAGGGTATCAACATCTGCTATCACCTTGCTTCGTTGATCGCGATTCCCTACAGCTATCTTGCGCCATCAAGCTATGTCGATACAAATATTTCCGGCACCTTGAATGTGCTACAGGCTGCGAAGGATCTCGGTACACAGCGTATTGTTCACACGTCAACGAGTGAAGTATACGGTACCGCAAAGTCCATTCCGATTACGGAGGAGCATCCACTTCAGGGCCAATCGCCGTACTCGGCAACCAAAATTGGTGCTGATCAACTTGCACTGTCATTCTACAACTCTTTCGAGACGCCAGTTTCAATCGCTCGGCCCTTTAATACCTATGGCCCTCGTCAATCAGCACGTGCGATTATCCCAACAATCGTCACACAAATCGCTGCCGGAGAGCGAGAATTGCACCTTGGCGATATGAGACCAACACGCGACTTCAATTATATAGCGGATACCGTGAGGGGATTTTTGGCAATCGGTGAATCGGAAAAGACAATCGGCGAAGTGGTGAACATTGGAACCGGGTTCGAAATCTCGATTGGGAACCTTGTTAGATTGGTTGTCGACGTGATGGGAGAGGATGTAAAGATTACCCAAGACGATGAAAGACTTCGACCTCCAGCGAGCGAGGTGCTGCGGCTTTGCGCATGTGCGAAAAAAGCCAAGGAGTTGACTGGCTGGGAGCCGGAGTTCACGGGGCTAGACGGACTGCGTCGCGGAATCGAGTTAACCGCGAATTGGTTTACCGACCCCCGCAATCTCTCCGAATACAAGACGAACATCTACAACGTATAATGTCAGAAATCTCGCTGCAAGTGATTGCGGCAATCCAGTCAGTAACCCAAAAACCATGCGCCTTGCATGAACCAACCTTTTGCGGCAAGGAGCAAGCATACATTAGCGAGTGCCTTCAGACCGGCTGGGTGTCATCCGTAGGAGCGTTCGTTGACCGCGCTGCGTCTGATCTGGCAAAATACACGGGCGCAACGTATGCAATTCCCACAGTCAACGGAACAGCCGCACTGCACACCGCGCTGGTGCTGGCCGGGGTGCAGCCGGGCGACGAAGTCATTATTCCTGCGTTGTCGTTTGTAGCAACCGCGAACGCGGTTGCATATTGCCACGCCGTTCCTCATTTTGTCGACGTATCTGATGCGAGCGTAGGAATCTCCCCCGGCAAATTATCCGAACGCCTTAAGAAGGTGCTTAAGCGGGACGGCGATTGTTGGCGGAACCGTGACACTGGAAGACGTGTGGCGGCAATTATACCGATGCACACGTTCGGACACCCCTGCGGGATCGAGCAAATCTGTGAAATCGGTCAGAGGTATGGCCTGCCAGTCGTCGAGGATGCCGCGGAATCACTAGGAAGTTTCAAAAGCGGTCGGCACACAGGGACGTTTGGGTTGCTGGGGATACTTAGTTTCAATGGAAACAAGATTGTCACGGCAGGAGGCGGCGGCGCGGTTTTGACGAATGACGAACGGCTGGCGCGGCGAGCAAGGCATATCACCACGACAGCAAAGCTACCGCATTCTTGGGAATACAAGCATGACTGTGTTGGATTTAATTATCGGATGCCAAATTTGAACGCAGCATTATTGTGCGCTCAATTAGAACTGTTACCGGAGTTTGTACGGCGAAAGCGGGAATTGGCGATTCGATACAGGGATGCGTTTGCCGGTGTCGAAGGCGTTGAAGTAATAACCGAGATGAAAGACTGTCGTAGTAACTACTGGCTTGTGGCAATTCGTTTGTCAGAGGAATTGACGGAACAGCGCGACGTCATATTAAGCGACACAAACCAGTCGGGCTTCATGACGCGGCCTTGCTGGATGCCACTAAATCGGCTTCCAATGTACTCGCACTGCCCATCCGGCGACCTATCCACCACTAATGCCTGCTATAATCGAATAATATGCATTCCCAGTAGCCCCGGTTTGTGTCAGTCGCACGCATGTGGTTGAGGAATTTCCCAGTGCGCGGGAGGGCATAGCGAGCATTGTGTCGCGAAAACCGAGAGTCTCAAGGAATATTCGGTGCTACGGCCCGTTGGACTTCCTGAAGTAGGTGGAAAGACGATAATTTTTCGTCGGACTTCGAATTGTATTGATCGGAACCGGCGCTGTGACTAGCAAGAATGTTCTTGGTGGCTCTACTCGCTACAGCTGCATTGGACGAACTAAATGAGCGTAACCGTAATTGCCGAAGCTGGAGTCAACCACAACGGGGACATGGGGACAGCACTACAGCTGATTGAGGCAGCCGCCGCATCCGGCGCGGACTATGTCAAGTTTCAGACGTTTGTTGCGGATGAGCTTGTGACTCGCGACGCGCCAAAGGCAAATTATCAACGCTCAACAACGGATCATGGTGAGTCACAGTACGACATGATCAAGCGCCTGGAGCTAAGTCGGTCGGACCACCTAGCGATGATCGGGCATTGTCGCGAGAGTGGCATTGGATTTTGTTCAACGGCGTTTAATGCAACCAGTATCGAGCTGCTAGCGGAGTTTGATCTCGATTTTTTTAAAATTCCATCGGGTGAGATCGACAACGTCCCCTACCTGCGGCAGATTGCCGGCATGAGACGCCCCATCATTCTCTCAACTGGAATGGCAACTCTTTCGGATGTGGAGTTTGCGATCCAGACGCTTGAAATTGCCGGAACTCCGCGAGACGACATCACGGTTTTGCACTGCAACACACAATATCCAACGCCGATGCAGGATGTCAATTTAAATGCGATGCTAACCATACGAGACGCGTTAAAAGTGCGGATTGGCTATTCGGATCACACGCTTGGTACGGACGTTCCGATTGCGGCGGTCGCCTTGGGGGCAACTGTGATCGAAAAGCATTTTACGCTCGATCGATCGATGCCCGGCCCTGACCATGCAGCGAGTTTAGAACCCGACGAGCTTAAAGCGATGGTTAAAGCGATCCGCAATATCGAGATCGCGATGGGCGACGGTATCAAACACCCTAGCGCTAGTGAGTCGCTAAATCGTTCGATTGTCCGAAAGTCAATCGTCGCAAGACAGTCGATTCGGCAAGGTGAGCGGTTCTCAATCGAGAATCTTACGGTAAAGCGTCCTGGAACCGGGCTGTCTCCAACACTGTGGGATCAACTATTGGGAAAAGCGGCATCACGTGACTTCGCGCGCGACGAGTTAGTCGAATGGTAAACCGAAAAATTTGTGTTGTAACCGGGACACGGGCGGAATACGGGCTGCTGAAACACGTTATTAGCGGGATACAAGATTCAGCTCGTCTCCGTTTACAATTGATTGTAACAGGGACGCATCTATCGCCAGAGTTTGGCTTGACCTACAGGGAGATTGAGCAGGATGGGTTTGAAATTGACGCTAAAGTTGAGATGTTGCTAAGCGCAGACACATCGAGCGCAATTGCAAAGTCGATGGGGCTGGGAATGATTGGATTTGCGGACGCACTGCGGGCGATGGCACCCGATCTGATGCTAGTCCTGGGAGATCGGTTCGAAGTGTTTGCGGCGGTGGCTGCGGCAATGGTTTCTTGTATTCCGGTTGCCCATCTCCACGGTGGGGAAGCAAGCGAGGGTGTCATTGACGAAGCAATTCGTCATTGCGTGACGAAGATGTCGCACTTGCATTTTGTAGCGACCGAAGAATATCGAAATAGAGTGGTGCAGCTGGGAGAAAACCCGAGCTTGGTGTACAATGTAGGTGGGCTGGGTGTTGACGCAATTCGCAATCTCAAATTACTTAGCCGCAGAGAGGTCGAAGAGCAACTTAATTTAAAGTTCGGCAAACGCAATATCATAGTTACGTTTCATCCTGTTACACTTGAAAACCAGTCAGCCGGTGCACAGGTACATCAGCTTCTATTAGCACTGAAAGAACTTGAAGACACCACGTTGATATTTACAATGCCGAACGCGGACACGGATGGGCGAGTGCTGTTTGACTTGATTAAACAGTTTGTAAATCAGAACGACCGCGCGTATGCTTTTACATCGCTTGGTCAGTTGCGATATCTGTCTTGCCTTCAGTTCGTGGATGGTGTCGTCGGAAACTCGTCGAGCGGCCTGCTCGAAGCGCCTTCGTTTCGAGTCGGGACAGTGAATATTGGTGACCGACAGCGAGGACGAGTCAAGGCGGCCTCGGTAATTGATTGCAATCCAGTTAAAGAAGATATTTTGACGGCCATCTCGCAACTGTACTCATCCGAATTTCAGTCGCTATTGTCTTCCGTTTCGAATCCGTACGGTGAAGGCGGTGCAAGTGCGGAGATAGTAAAAACACTGGAGACAATATCATTAGGCGGCTTAATTAAGAAACGCTTTCATGATCTGGCACTGTCGAAATGAGAATCGTGTTTGTCAAGGCCGTTGACTTTGTTATTCATGCTTTTCGGAATCGATTGAGATGAGGGCAGACGCGATTTGGTGTATGCACCTAGGCGAAATCTATGCTTAGCATAGTTTACGCAGAGCTTACTTAATTCTGCAGTAGGTCCCAGCCACTAGTCCATTATTGCGAAGACACTAGTCTTGATGCGAGCGTGCAGTGGGTTCAACACTTGGAAGCCCGCCTCATTTTCGGATTCGGTTCGTCTAGATTGATTAATGCAAGGTTACGATGTCTGCCCGGACCCGGTGTTTAGATCGCAGCTCACACCATTTGGATGCTAGATTGGCGTTGATGATGATCTGCCAATTTGGGTTTTAACAATCTCGGTTTCACTGAGATGAGAAAGCGATTCGATCGTTAGAGGCGGTGCTCGGCAGCAAAGCAGGATTTGAGGTTCCCGAATCAATTCAACTATTGAGTATCGGGGTTATTTAAGGTTCGATGGTGGTTTTGGCCAAACAAAAGATACTTGCTATAATCCCTGCACGCGGCGGCAGCAAGGGGCTTCCCAGGAAGAATGTCTTGCCTACAGCAGGGAAACCATTGATTGCCTGGACAATTGAAACGGCACTTGGGTGTGATGCCATCGACCGCGTAGTCGTTTCGACTGATAGCAAAGAGATTTCGAGTCTTGCTGTACAATATGGGGCTGAAGCTCCCTTTGTACGACCACCAGAACTGGCAACTGACTCGGCAGCCGGCATCGATGTTATCCTTCATGCAATTCAGGCTGTTCCAGAATTTGACATCGTTATCGTGCTTCAACCGACAAGTCCACTGAGAACGAAGCATGATATTGCTGACTCGTTAAAGGCATTTTGTGAGTCGGAAGCCGATAGCTGCGTTTCAGTTTGTCTCTCTAAGGTACACCCAAACTGGTTGAAGCGAATCAACCCGGATCAATTTCTTTGCCCGTACGAAGCTGGTGAGTTGATACCAAATCGGCAGCAGCTTGAGCCCCTCTATTCGCTTAACGGCGCGATCTACATCTCACGATGTCAAAGCCTAGTAGCGAATCGCTCGTTTCATGCTGGTCTAACGCTGGCATATGTCATGCCACCAGAACGCTCGTTGGATGTTGATACTGCGTTTGATCACAGGCTTTGCGAATTGATATTGATTGATCGAGCAAATTCAGAAGATAGCGACTAAGACGGAAATGAACGGTATAAAACTAAAGGAAAAAAGAGAGCTCGAAGGGATCATTGTCAGCGGCGAAGCTACGATTCTTGACGCAATGAAAGCCATTGATGAAGGGGCAGCACAGATTGCATTGTTCGTTGATGACGAAGAGAAGCTTTTCGGTCTGATTACGGACGGAGATATCCGGCGCACTTCTCGGCGGGGCTGACCTCCGCGATCCTGTGAGCCATTTTATCCGGCGTTCGTTTCGGAGCGTCTCTAAAGACACGGGACGTACTGAAGCTTTAGACCTGATGAAGTGTTTTGCAATCAAACAGTTACCGATTTTGGAGGACGATGGACGACTGGCCGGAATTCACCTTCTCGAACGGTTGATTCAGCCTGAAGTGTTGCCAAATGCGGCGTTGATCCTGTGCGGGGGAAGAGGAACGCGGCTCGGAAGTATCACCCAGAATATCCCGAAACCGATGGTCAAAGTGGCTGGTCGGCCAATTCTCGAGAGACTCATTCTGCACCTCGTCGGGAGCGGCGTCCGGCAGATATTTCTTGCAGTGAATTATCTGGCGAACGTCATCGAGGATCACTTTGGCGATGGCGTCGCCTTCGGGTGCGAGATTACTTACCTGAGAGAGAGCGAACCGCTGGGAACCGGTGGACCGCTTGGAATGCTTAAGGCTCTTCAACTGGATGATCCGGTCATTGTGATGAACGGAGACCTCGTGACGGATTTTTCGGTGGATGGCCTGGTAACGAGCCACACGAAAAGTTGTAATTCAATCACGGTCGGCGTCAAGCCATACACTCATCAGGTTCCTTTCGGTTGCATTCAGCTCAACGGCAGTCGAATTGTCTCGCTGATTGAAAAGCCTGTTTACAAATCTATCATCAATGCCGGTGTTTACGTGGTCGAACCCTCGGTGATCGAGAGAGCGAAAATTGAATTTCGCCCCATCACAGACTTCATCGAGGAATCACTCGCATGCGGTGAACGCGTGGGCGCTTTCGAAATCTTGGACTGGATTGACGTTGGTGTGCCGGCCGAGCTAGCCAAAGCTCGGGGCGAATAAGTAAAGCATGGCATGAACCTCGGCGAAATCAAATCAGCCGGCACGCGTTAGCTTTCGGTTCAGCGAATGTCGTCGGCCCGAGTGAGACTCAAATACTCACAGCAGATCCATCGTGTCGCTATTGTTTAGAAGCTCCGATGTCCTCTGTTTACCGTTCACTGCAGATAGACATTATATCTGACCAGTACACCGCAGTACGTAAAATGCAGAACATAATCCAGCGCGTCACCGATAAAGCAACGCGAACTGCGAGAGAGGTATACCACTCAGGGCGTTTCGCGGTGAAAAACGGAGTATGGCTACCACAGCGAACAGTGTCTCGCATTCAAGCCTATGATTCTGCCTACGTCACAACAAAGAAGGTTATTGAAGAGGGCGGCGGCACCGTTGCGTCCTATGATAATCTTATCCGGTTTAAGAAGTCAGAGACGCTCTACATTTTGGGAAGTGGCAAATCAATCAATGCGGTCTCTGCATCGCAATGGAGAAAAATACAGCAGGCGGACAGCCTTGGGTTTAATTTGTTTTTTGCCCACGATTTCGTTCCCACGCTTTACCACATGGAGTTTACGCCAGAGATATATACTCTGGTGAGCAAGCTTCTGCCGGACAAGGACGATAGCTTCAGGAAGATACCGTTTCTCGTCAATTATCGGCACGTCGATCCCGAACGACCGATCTGCGACTATTTGTTCGGAGCTCATCCGATGTTTACGGTGCCAAGAGCCGTGTACCGCTCCGCTGCTGAGTTGAAAGTGATACTTCAATATTACAATGCACCAAATCGCGTGCGCCGTAATAATTTCCTTATTCACTACAGAGCATCTCTTTCCATTGCTGTAAGCCTGGGGGTCCTTCTTGGATATAAAGAGATTGTCCTGCTCGGGGTTGATCTCAATAACACAGATTACTTCTTCCATGACACTACGCTGTACCCTGCAGGGATCGCGAGCGAAATACGCAAAGTTCATTTACAACTTCTTGAGAAGCAGAGGCAGGAGGGGCAATTATCTGATGTTCACAGAACCTTCGACAGGAATTGGTGGCCAGGCGCATTGACAATTGATCAGTTTCTTAAGGTGTACGTTGATACGATACTTCAGAAAAAGGGCGTCAGTTTAAAAATCGGTTCGAAGCAGTCAGCGCTCTACCCGATGCTCGACCTGGCAGATTTATGATTTTTTTCGGCGTCATTCGGTGATTAATAAGATACTCGCGCATCGCGGGAAGCTCGAATTTTGTGCAGGATTTAGTTCGCGGCGCCTGCAATGCCAGCGTGTTGCTCGCTGATCACGACGGCACTCCCGGCGCTGCGATGGATGCGATGGCCGCGGGTCTGGTGCCGGTTACGCGTGCGTCGTGGTCGTCGTGGCACATAAACGATGAGCCTTCTCGGACCTTCCATTGATCGGTACCGCGCTCACACCGAGCGATTTTCGGGTGCGTGTGGCGTGATCTACCGAGCAGGCGGGTTTTCAACAGGCCAGACCTAACCGGTGTGCTCGCAGCGCCGCATGATTGCTGTGGCGTCAGTCTCAGCTTCAATCGTGGCTATGGGAAGCGGATCTCGCGCCTGCGCCGCTTTTAGGGCAGCGTGTCGTTGATCGAGTACGGGTGGCATGCCGCGCTCGAGCGATCAAGGGACGTCTGTCACCCAGATGAACGAAGTGCGCGCCTGCGGCAGAGGGGCGAAATTAAAGTTCATCGGATATCTACAAAGAAAATCAGATTCTGCTTCCTCCTTCCTCCTTCCTCCTTCCCCATGCCCCTAACCCTCACCGCTACTTGCTGCTCGTGAACCGACCTCGGCTACTGATGCTGACGCATCGGTTTGTCTATCCGCCCAATCGAGGCGACCGAATTCGTTCGTACAACCTTTTAAAGGTGTTGAGCGAACATTACCGGGTTACCTTGGCGTGTACGACGGATGAACCGATTTCGCCAGCCGAACGACAACACGCCCACGAGTTCTGTGAATCAGTTCTGATCGTCTCGCTGCACCGAGGCGTTCGACTGCTAAGCGCAGCGGCAGCCACGATTCGAGGCGGAAGCCTGACGGCAGGCATGTTCCACTCGCACCGGTTATGGAAACAGATCCAGCGACAACAACAATCGCAGCCGTTTGATGTCGTGTTGGTGTTTTGTTCCAGTATGTTTCCCTACGTCGACAACTGCTCGTTCGAGGAAACACCTGTAATCGTCGATCTCGTCGATGTGGACAGCGCAAAATGGACGCAGATGGGACACGAATCAGGCTGGAGCAAACGGCCCATCTACCGCATGGAGTCCAACCGAGTTCGCAAGTTAGAACAGCGAATCGCGGACCGGGCCAACGCGGTGGCATTGGTTAGCGATCAGGAGGCAGACTTGTTCCGCCGAACCGTCACTACCGCCACAACTCCCGTTCGGGGCGTCAGCAACGGTGTCGACACGGAGTACTTTGCCCCGCCCCTATCGACACGTACTCCAACGACGGCCAGGAATCGTTCAGAAGCAATCTGCCTCGTCTTTACCGGAGTACTGGATTACGCTCCCAACGTCGAGGGCATCGTCTGGTTCTGTCGCGAGGTCCTTCCGCAGCTTCCACCGCAGCTTGAGATACAACTCTCGATCGTCGGCCGCCGGCCCAATGCGCGTGTCTTGGCTTTGGACAACATGCCTCAGGTTGAGGTCGTCGGTGAGGTTCCCGATGTACGCCCCTATCTGCATCGGGCCGACATCGCGATCTCGCCACTGAAGCTGGCCCGCGGGATTCAAAACAAAGTGCTTGAGGCGATGGCCTGCGGCCTTCCCGTGATCTTGAGCCGACCATCGGCCGAGGGCATTACTGCGGAGTCCGAGCGAGAGTTTGTCATCGCCGATACGGTGGACCAGTGGTGCCACGCGATTACCCGGCTCGGCCAGGACGGCGCGGCCCGCACCCGCATCGGGGCCGCCGCTCGTGATCTCGTTGTGGACCAGTATTCCTGGCCCGCGCGGCTCGCAGGACTGGTCGATTTGTTAAGTGAGCAGATAGAACCAACGCCCCCGGCACGGCAATGACAACGCAGACGCTTCAATCATCAAATGGATCGGATCAATTCATTCCAAGTCGCGCGGAAATGCGCGCACGATTGGCGAAGCAGTATGGTGATCTTTCGAAACACGGCTGGCGGGTGAGAGCCAAATGGCGATTTCAGTACGTTTCGCCGGAATTATGGTACGAGGCGGTTGTCGATACGCTGGTGAACGAGCAAACACAATGGATCGACATCGGTGGTGGAAGCGCCGTGTTTCCGAGTAACCGGAATCTTTCCCGTACGCTCGCTGCGCACTGCCGGAAATTAGTAGGTGTTGATCCCAGTGAAAACATTCATTCGAATGAATTTGTGCACGAACGAGCGCAACGCATGATCGAGGACTACACGACGGATGAGCGCTTCGACTTGGCGACCTTTAGGATGGTTGCCGAACACATTCAACAGCCCGATGCGGTGGTTGCTAAACTACGAAGCCTCATCCAACCAGGCGGCAAGGTGGTGATCTACACGCCCAGTCGCTGGTCCCTCTCAGCGCTGGCAGCGTCGATGACGCCGCATCCGTTACACCAGCGAGTGGCACGACTCCTCTGGCACGCTGAGGAGGACGATGTCTTTCCGACGGCTTACAAGATGAATACACGACGTCGCCTCCAGGCCGTCTTTGAGGCCGGCGGTTTTCGCGAAGTTGGATTCCGTCATCTCGCGGATTGTTCGATCATGCAGCGATTCCGTGCGATCTACCCCGTGGAACTTCTGGCTTGGCGATCGTGGTCGCTAACTGGGCTTCCTTATCCAGAATGCAATCTCCTGAGCATTTACGAGAAAATTGATCAAGAATAAAACAATCCTCTGTTTTGCCAGCGGCTACGACGCGCCGCCGACCAGCAAGCACCACGTGATGCACCTGTTGGCGGAAAACAACGTCGTGCTGTGGGTCAACTATCACGCCTCGCGAACGCCGACAGCCAGCTCGTCCGATCTGCTGTACATGGCCAAGAAGCTAAAGCAGGTTGCTGCTGGGCTTAAGAACCCGCGATCCAACTTGCATGTGTTAACACCGCTGGTCGTGCCGTTGCCCAGTTCCGACAGTGTGAAAAAGCTGAATCGAATGCTGTTGATCAAGCAGGTCCGCCGTGCGCTGCGGAAGGTTGGCAAGGGGCCTGTTCAGTTTTGGACATTCACACCGGATGTTGGCTACCTGTTGGGTTGCTTCAACGAAGAATCAGTCATCTATTATTGCGTCGATGATCACTCACAATTCACCGGCTATGACATCGCGCAGGTGCTGGCAGAGGAACAGGAGTTGTGTCGGCAATCAGACCTGGTGGTGACCACATCGATGGCATTGCAGCAAGCCAAGACCAGGTTCAATTCCAACACAGTCATGGTACCGCATGGCGTGGACTACGCCCACTTTTCACGGGCACTGACGGACAATCTCGCGGAGCCGGACGACATCGCAAACATCCCGCATCCTCGGCTGGGATTTTTTGGACTGCTGCGCGATTGGGTTGATCTCGATCTGGTCGCTGACGTGGCACGCAGTCGACCCGAGTGGCATTTCGTGATGGTCGGTGATGCGACCTTCGATTTGTCCGCCTACCGGCAACTGCCGAACATTCATTTTCTGGGACGGAAGCCCTATGAGGTGTTGCCGGCCTATTGTAAAGCGTTCGACGTGGGGCTGATCCCTTTCAAGATGAATGATCTGACTTTGGCGGTGAACCCGATCAAGCTGCGGGAATATCTCGCGGCGGGTCTGCCGGTTGTGAGTACACCGCTCCCGGAAGTCGCCCTTTACGATCGCTGGGTCGAGGTCGCCGGAGATGCCGACGCCTTTCGTGCTGCGATCGAGCGAATACTCGCCCAGAGCAATGATGGTCAACTGGCGGACGAACGCTCCCAGGCAATGGCTCACGAAACGTGGGAATCGAAGGTGGAAATTCTTCACCAGCGATTATCGCAGACGGCGGTCGGCGAGTCGCAAGACCGTAGGCCCGGCGGGCGCTTTCAATCGATAAAGTGACGAGCGCGATTTAGAAGAAATCGCCGACGCAGTCGCCCGACGGCTGATCGGGAACACCGAAGCAACCGACTACGGCATACGTAATGAAACTCATCCCAAAACTAATTCCCGATTGGCCTAAACTTGCCTGGGTCGCGTTGATCGTAAAGGATCTGGACGAAGTTCATGTTCTGCACGGTCCGATGGTCGAAACATCGGACGATTGGATCGTCGAAGCGGTCTGGGCAGGTAACTTCAGCACGGGGATTTCGACCGTACGGATTTGGTTTTTGGGACAGGGATTCGCTGTCGCGACGATGTGGTGGATTTCGTCAGCTCGGGAACGACATTCGATCAACTTTGGTATACGACGCATAACGACCAAACTTATGTGGCCAATTCACTTCCAGCATTAATGGCAGTGGCGCGAATCCGTTTGGACGAGGACTATCCGCATTACCGACGTGACATTCATAGTGTCAAGAAAGGATTGGAGTCGCGCACCAAAAGCATCCCGACGAACACAGGGACGATATCTACCGTCTACTACAACAACCTGAGGTTAGAACTCGGGGAGTTGAAGGAAATTCCAAAGTTGGATTCGGCTCCCGACTTCGGCTGCTATGAAGACTACCGATCGTATTTGTTCACAATGGCGGCTGTGTTGCGTGAGAATCTATCCAGCCCCGACCGCCGCAACCAGGTATCGACGCTTTGCAGCATTTCCAGCGGGTATGATTCGCCAGCGGCTGCGGTCGTCGCCCGTGAGGCAGGCTGCACGCACACGGTTACGATCAAGGATTCAAGCAGTCTCTGGCGCGGCTCAGATTCGGGATTACCGGTAGCCGAAGCACTCGGCATGTCCTGTATGGAGTATGCCCGTACGGCAAAAGATTATCCCCTTGAGGAAACGATCTGGGCTGCCTGTGCCTGGGGCGGAACCCTAAACTACACGCTGTTCGACTACACCTCGCCGCTTTGCCTCTTCTTTACTGGCTGGTGCGGCGATACCATGTGGGATCGCGTCGGAGAGCACAGCATGGACCCATTCGAGACGCGGACGGTTGGTTCCTTGGGGTTTAGCGAATTCCGGTTATCTCGAGGCGTTTGGCAGTGCGTGGTGCCGTTCTGGGGTGCTCGGCATTTGCCTCAACTCAAACGCATCACTTCGTCAACGGAGATGCTTCCATGGAGCTTGGGGATCAACTATGACAGACCGATCGCTCGGCGGCTTGCGGAAGAAGCTGGTGTTCCGCGCCGCGCAGTTCGGTCAAATCAAGAAAAATGCGTCATTGCCGGATCCCTTTGTCTGGCCACGCTCGCCGTCGGCTCAAGCGAGTTACCACAGGTACCTCATGAGTCGAAAGCGTTCAGCGCCACGCGCGCTGGAAGGTAAGCTTCGTTCGCCGAGCCGCCACCGTTGAGGACTTGTTTCATAAGAATGTTCTTCATCGCCTTGGCGTGAAGAAGCGTTTTCGCCCCTGGACACGCCTCAGTGACACAACCGCTATCTACTGTTGGGCGAATGAAGAACTCAAAACTCAGTATGCCGAGGGATTGCAGTCGGCGGACGAACAGCAAGCGGTGAGCAGCGCCACGGGATGAAAACATGAGTGGGCAAGTATGCATTACGTTCCGGGTTGCGTCTTACGAAGTTGGTGAAGCGAAGTGGAGTTCTTAATGAAGCGAGAGTATATTCATCCCCGAAACGGAGGAATTTGCATAGCCCAACCGCATTTGAGCGTCCTGACCGAGACGTTCATTCGGGCACACGCGGAACGACTGCCGGGGCCCGTTACGATTTTATCGAATGTCGGGGCGGGGCACATTCCGCTGCTGGCCGACAAGCCGATCCTATCGTCGTCAATATTTAACCGCGGCTTACGCAAACTCGGACGCATGGTCGCACGGCGACCGTGGAGTCATGAAGTCCTGACCAGCTATTTGGCAGCTTTTAAACAGTCGGGAACCCGTGTCGTGCTGGCCGAGTACGGCCCGACGGGTGTCGCTGTGATGAAGGCGTGTAAAGTAGCTAAACTGCCAGTTGTAGTCCACTTCCATGGATTTGATGCGAGTAAAAGCGACATTCTGGATCGATACCGCGATTCGTATCGTGACATGTTTGCTCAGGCCTACGCGATCATTGCGGTGTCTCAGGCAATGCGGCGCAAACTATTAACACTCGGTGCACCCGAGAGCAAGCTCGTGTATAGCCCTTACGGCGTTGATTGCGCGCGTTTTAGCGGCGCTTATCCGAGCAAAAGCGATCCAGTATTCGTCGCCGTTGGCCGCCTGGTTGAAAAAAAGGCACCTCATCTGACGCTGCTGGCTTTTAGCCGTGTGCTAGTCGAAGTTCCCGAAGCGCGGCTGCATGTTGTTGGCGACGGTCCCTATGCCCAAGTGTGTAAAGATCTAGCAATTGGCCTGCAAATTGATCACGCCGTTACTTTCCTCGCGCGCAGCCTCATGAAGTGGTGCAGCGGGAGATGCGCGGGGCCCGGTGCTTTGTCCAGCACTCGGTGACCGACTCCACGGGTGATAGCGAAGGAACGCCGGTTGCGGTTCTCGAAGCCGGTGCCATGGGCCTGCCGGTTGTCGCGACACGTCACGCGGGGATTCCCGATGTGGTCATCGAAGGCGAAACCGGCTTATTGGTCGACGAGCGCGATGCCGTTGGTATGGCCGCACATATGATTTCCCTCGCCCGTGATCCCGGAACCGCCAATCGGCTCGGCCGCGAAGCTGCTGCCCGCATTCGCAAGTTTTATACAATGGACCAAAGCATTTCCCGCCTAAGTCGTATTCTCGAAGCGGCTGCAACTGGTAAGGATGTGAGGGTAATTCGAATGCAGATTGAGGCGGAATTGCCGTCGCACAAGACTTCGGATAACGCAGCAACTCCTGTCTGCAAGGTGATGAATCAGGAGTCGGCAAGTCATGCGTAAAGTTTTGATTCTGGCCTATGAGTTTCCGCCACGCGGTGGAGGCGGTGTTCAACGGACAAGTAAGTTCGCAAAATACCTTTCCGAGTTCGGTTGGACCGCAACCGTGCTGACTCCAGAGTGTAGCGTCGATGGGAGCGAAAATGAAGTCGACGAATCACTGCTTGCTGATGTGGCCGATACCGAGGTCATTTTCACGGGGAAACCGGTAACGGCATCTGACACGTTCACGAAACGCCTTCTGCAACGGCTTCATCGGACACCGGGCGGGTGGCGATGGTGTCCAGCGTTGCGCGCGAATGTGTTGTATCCCGATCAGTTTTTTAGCTGGAAGAAGGACGTTCTAGCGACCGCCCGACCCCTGCTGGCCTCGGGTCAATTTGATCTGATCTATAGTACCTCACCGCCAATTACAGCCCATTTGGCTGCAATGACGCTTAAGTCAGAGTTTGGCTTGCCGTGGGTTGCCGACTTCCGAGATCCGTGGACGGACAATCGTGTTGCCTACAGACGAATTTGGGGCGTTCGCAAAGCGATCGACCGACGGCTCGAGCGTCGCGTTTATTCACAAGCCGACGCGGTGATTGCCAACACCGAAGCAAACCGCGCCAAAATGATCGATCGGCACGGTGTTCCAAACGACAAGGTGATCACCATCCCCAATGGCTATGACGAGGCGGATTTCCAGCATCTCGTGGCCGAGCGACCCCGAGAGCATTTTCGCGTTACGTATTGCGGGTCGGCATACGCTGACTACACACCGCGAGCTTTCATCGCAGTGTTACAGCGGTTTCTCCAGCGCCGTCCTTCCGCACGAATCCGCTGGACTGTTGCAGGAAGTGCTTGTGAGTGGGCAAAGCAATCAGTGGTCAACGCGCAAATCCGGGAAAAGCTCGAACTGGTTGGATACATACCTCATCAGCAGGTGCCGCAGCTCCTCATGTCCTCGCACCTCTTGCTACAGGTCCTACCCAAAAACTCAGAATATTGGGTTCCGGGGAAAATCTACGAGTATCTTCGCAGCCAGACACAAATTTTCGCAATCGGTGATCGCCCGTCTGAAGTTGAGCGAATTCTGCATACGACAGGCTGCGGGCATATGTTCTCTCCTGATCAAGGCACTGAAGCGGCCACCTTCCTCGTCGAGATGTATGACAAGTGGGAGCGAGGTGAGCTTGACGAGGGTCATAGCTACAATGACCGCGTCGACGTTTATGAACGAAGAGCGCAGTCGCAGCGTCTGGCGGGTTTGCTCAATGATTCGTTAGGTTGCGGATCGGTTTTGGAGCGATCAAATCCAGGACTCCCCATTTCTACCCGCTATTAAGCGTGCGACGGACGAAACGGTGCCGGCTAAATTAGCAGGCACACTCCGCGTGCCACAGCCGAATGCGGACGGGACACAGAGTGTGCTGAAGCATCGTGCCTGCCTGCCCTCTCCGCGGTGCGGCATACGCTACTGAAGATGTGTTCGTGTGAACCACTATGTCCAGAGGCAAAAGCAGAAGTGAAAAGCATTCTCGTGGGATGTTTCGCCGACGTTCAAAAGGTGGGAGGGGGCTCGACGCTGGCCAAGAATGTTGGCCAGGGGCTGACGGTGCGTGGCTACCGACCCTCATTTCTATCGCTACGACCGGGACTCAGTTCAGATGAGACCACTGACGCAGATGGGGTACCCGTGCGATATTTTTCCATTGACGCTGGCCGCGCATGGCGCGTACCGCAGCTCGTGCGACGTCGCCAACTTCGCCAGGTTTTGTCGCGGCAGACAGAGCGACCCGATGTATTGTTGGCGATTTCTCCGTTCTTCATTCCACCCGCCAGGGAGCTTTGGCCTGAGGTACGGATTGTGTATCTTTTTCCTTGTCTGTTGTGGCGTTGTGTGCCGAAAACTTGGCAGCACAAGCCGCGATGGCCAGCGAGGCTCAATCACTGGTTGGTCGGGCGGGAGGAACGCGAGGCCCTGGATGCTTGCGATGTAGTGATCGTTCAGGCTCAGTCCGTAGTGCAAGATGTCATCGACTTCCATCGTCCGGCGGCATCAGAACTGGTGGTATCCCCCACGGGCGTGCGTGATCTCGCACAGGAGGTGCAAAGGTCACGACAGCAGATGCGCTGTGAACTCGCGACCCCGGACGACGCGGTCGTTACTCTGGCGGTTGGGCATCTGGATGTTAATAAGAATGTTACGTTTTTGTTGAATGCCATTCACCGAGTCAATCACGCCAAGTTGTGGCTTTGGGTGGTAGGTGACGGACCGTTGGCCGAACGCCTGCGAAATGAGGCGAGCGCCGGTCGAGCGTCTTCACGCATCCAATTTTTAGGCGTCCGTAAAGACATGCCAGATGTGTACGCGGCCGCGGATTTACTCGTTCACTCGGCCTCGTATGACAACTTTCCGAACGTTTATCTGGAGGCCATGGTGAGCGGCCTTCCCGTTGTGGGACCCAGGGGCGATTTTCCCCGGGTGGTCAGCCCATTGGATCAAATGATCAGTGAGGGGATTCACGGTCACACCTACGGATTCAATGCGGTAGACGAGTTGGTTGAGATCCTTTCGGAACTGGCAAAACAACCGGAGCGAATCAAGGAGATGGGATCGGCGGCCAGACAGCTCGCCCTTAAGGATTTTGGTTGGAGCCGGTATGTTGACGCTGTAGAACGCGCGATGTAGGAAGGCGTGGTCTGCTTAAAAGTGTTCGGAAAAAATAATAAAAGTGGCATTTTTTCCGGAGTTCCCGTTCATGATTTCCGAACACTCAAGCGGAAACACGTCTACAGGCGTGCCGTGCGATTTTATCGCAAACGGCTTGCCATCCAATGCACACCTGGATTTTGAATTGACATGCGGGTTGTACTTGATGGCCGAACTCTACTTTCGGACGCGCCACGAGGCACCGGTAAGGCGTTCATGGAAGTCTATCGCCGACTCCCCACGATGTGTGCCGATTGGGAGTTCGTGTTTCTTCACCGTAACCGCCGGGTTGACGGCCGATCATTTGAACAGCTCCCCAATGTCTCCATCAAGTACGCCGATATTCGCGGTCATCGCTTTAATCTCTGGCAATCGCTGCGACTGCCGCTGACGGCCAAACTTGCCAGAGCCGATGTGCTTCATTGTCCTGCGAACATGGGGCCTCGATGGTCGGCAACGCCCATACTGGCTACAATTCATGACCTGATTCCCATTCAACCCGAGTTTCGGGCAAGTTCTTGGCGCAAGTGGGCCAAACGCGTTGGCCGGATCGCTCACCAGGCTCGCTTCGTCACAACGCCCAGCGAGTTTAGCCGAATGCAACTCATCGAGACGTTTGGTGTACCCGAGCACAAAGTTATCTCGATTCCGTGGGCGGCCAATTCCAGCTACCGTCCGCTGCCGCGGCGCGATGCATCCAGTCCGATTTGCAGCCGTTACCAACTGGAACCTGACCGACCGTATGTGCTGGCGTTCGGCGCCGAAGACCCGCGCAAAAACACTCGGCGAATCTTAGAAGCTTGGTCAGGGCTCTCATCGGCCGAACGGGGTGATGCAGTGCTGATCGTGGTCGGGCTGCAAGAGAACTTTCGTGACAGCTTGCTAAAATCGAGTCGGCAGGCCAATTCGGACTCCTGCGTGCGTCTGCATGGATACGTTCCCGAAGAAGACGTGCCTGGTCTGATCGGTGGAGCCGAGTTTCTTTGTTTTCCGACCCTCTATGAGGGCTTTGGGCTTCCCGTGCTGGACGCGTTTGCCTGCAACACGCCCGTGATGACGAGCCAAAACTCGTCGATTCCGGAAGTTGCGGGCGACGCGGTGATGTATGTCGATCCGCGGTCTACGCGGGCGATTACCAGCGCGATGGCCAGTCTGTTGCGTGATCACGCAATGCGGCAGCAACTCGTCGTGGCCGGCCGACAACAGGCCCAGAAGTTTAGCTGGGATCGTTGCGCCAAGCAGTACCGCGATGTCATCCAACGATTTGCCAAATGATATCTGTAAACCAACCCATGAAATGGCTGTTTGTTACCAGCCAGTTCCCCTGGCCGATTACCCACGGGCAGTGGTTGCGCGTCTTTCATTTGGCACGATCTCTCCGCCAGCACGGCGACGAGGTGTCCATTCTTACCTGCTCCGGTAACGCGGTGACGGACGAAGGTTTGGCCGCCTACAAAGAGCTTGGAGTGAAGATTCTCGACGGCCCGGCCGGCGGTCATCTTAGCAAAGGACGGCCCCGGTCGTTTTTGGGACCGTACGCGTTTGACCGGCGCATGGCCGATGCCGTGGCCGAGCACAGTCCGTCGATGGACGCCGTCCTCCTTTCGCACTCGCGGATGCTCCAGTATTCACGTGAAGCGGCGCGATCCGGTTGCGTGATCGCTGATATCGGTGATGATCCCGTGCTTGAATACGGGCGGCGCCGGCAAACGGGTACCGAATCACCCGGGTGGCTTTGGCGAATGAAAACACGATTGGGTCGAGTCCATTACGAACGTCAAGGAACGTCCAACGTCGCGGCGGTAACGTTTGTCAGCGTCGCGGACGCCAGTAGCTTTGGCCAACGGCATCCTGAAACTAAAACCTGTTGTGTTTCCAATGGAGCTGATGTCGCGTACTTTCGACAACCGGCTGACTTTCAGAGCGACCGCCAACCGCCTACGCTGGTGTTCACCGGGCATATGGGGAATCCAAATAACCGCTGGGCTGCCGAGTATCTGGTCCGATCCGTGGCGCCGTTGGTCTGGTCAAAGCGTCAGGACGTGCGAGTACAACTCGTGGGTGCTGATCCGACCGAGGAGGTTCTCCGCCTGGCGGGCGAGCGTGTGGAAGTCACGGGTACCGTGCCGGATATTCGCCCGTATCTCTGGAATGCGAGCTTGGTGACTCTGACCATGCAGTCTGGTACGGGCATCAAAAACAAACTGTTGGAAGCTTGGGCGGCGGGCGCGGCGGTGGTTGCCACACCGCTGGCCTGTCAGGGTGTGGACGCCCGCGACGGCGACAATCTGGCGGTGGCGGCATCCGCGGAACAGTTCGCTGCCAAAGTCTGCGAGCTCTTGTCTGACGATGAGCAACGCGCACGTTTAGGCCAACAAGGTCAGCGGGCAGTAGAGCAAGGTTTTACCTGGGAAGCGGCCGCCAGGCAGTTGCGAGAAGTCGCTGGTTCAGGAACCGGTCGCCTATAACCGACTCGGTCGTGAGGATCAAAGGGCACCACGCGACTCATCATGGCTTCCCACGGCCAGCCTGTGCTCCGCTTGTTAGGATCTACGCGTGACGAAGCAATCAATCGCCAGTAACGTGACTCAATTTACATCGGAGCGTCCGGCGTTCCTGATTACGATCGATACCGAGGGTGACAATCTGTGGAGCCGACCTCGCCAGGTAACTACGGAGAACTCGCGTTTCCTGCCGCGATTTCAGCAGCTGTGCGAGCAGCGCGGACTGAAACCGACCTACCTGGTCGATTATGACATGGCCCGGTCGGCAGAATTTGTTGACTTCGGCCTCGATGCGATTGGTCGATCGGCGGCTGAGATCGGCATGCACTTGCATCCCTGGAATACGCCTCCGTGTTGGGACCTGACCGGAGACGACTTGCGTCACCAGCCGTATTTAAATGAGTACCCTGCGTCGGCGATCCGCGACAAGGTCGCGCTGATGACGGATCTGTTGGGTGAAGCTTTTGGCGTTGCCATCCGCAGTCACCGCGCCGGACGCTGGGCATTCAACGAGACGTATGCACAGGCGCTGATCGACAACGGATATTGGGTGGACTGTTCCGTTACGCCGCACATCACTTGGCAGTCGCATCTCGGTGACCCTGCCGGCAGCGGGGGAGCTGACTATCGAGGATTCCCTGGCCGGGCCTACTTCGTTGATCCAGAAGATATTTCACGCCCTGGCCAGTCTCGCTTGCTCGAACTGCCAATGAGCATTCGCCCCTGCCGATTCGATTCCGTGCGCCGCATTCGCGAGCGATTTGGAGAGCATGCATTGATCAGCCGCGTGCTCAATCGCTTCGTGCCACGATACACTTGGTTTCGTCCCAAACGTGACAATCTGCCGGCGATGCTCGATGTGCTCCGCTGGGTGAAGCAGCAGAGGATTGACTACGTGGAGTTCATTCTGCACTCGTCGGAGTTCATGCCCGGTGGAAGTCCAACATTCGTTACCGAATCCGATATTGAATCGCTCTATGAGTCATTAGACGCGCTGTTCGAGGCGGCAACGTCAGCCGCATTTCAAGGTGCGACGCTGACCGAATATTACATGCAATATGAACCCTTTAAGTGGCCGGACAAAAGTTGTTTGTCGTAAGTGATGCAGTTCCTAACACTTTTCACGCGATCGGCAAGGATGAATCTATGGAACAAATCTTTGTCCGGGTGCTTAAGTCATGAAAAGTAGATACCACGGAAACGTATTGGTGCTCGGGCATGGGGACCGTGCCTTTTTGACCGTGATCCGGTCACTGGGACGGGCTGGCCTGAATGTCCACGTTGCGATGTGCCGGCCCGGCGATCGGGCTCTCAAGTCACGTTATGTTACAAAATGGTATGACGTTCCGACGTATCAGCCCGGCGACGACTCTTGGATCAACGCCATTGAAGCAGTTCTTGATCAAACGTCTTTCCAATTGGTGGTCCCATGCGAGGACCAAGCCGTTATTCCACTGCAGGACTACCAGGAGAGGTTGGGTCGTCGGTGTCAGCTCTATGTTCTTGGTGAGAGAGCCTATGAGACCACATTCAGCAAGATCAAGAGTGCTGAACTGGCAACTAAGCTTCGCATTGCCCAACCGAAAACGGTTGTCTTGGATACTAGCGACAACTGGGAATCAATCGCTGACTTTTCCTTGCCGGTTGTCGTCAAACCGCCTTCGTCTTTCACGTCGGATGACCTGTCTGCGAAGCGCGGCGTCGTGCGCTGCCGAACCAGATCCGAACTAACAGAAAAGCTGACCGCTTTGGGAACGTGGGGCGGTGCAGTGGTACAAGAGAATTTCACCGGCACCGGTGTTGGCGTCGAGTTGTTAGTCCATGACGGCGAGGTGCTGGTCGCTTTTCAGCACGTTCGCGTCCATGAACCTCTGGAAGGTGGCGGCAGCAGCTATCGGCGCAGCGCCCCCTTGCACCCTGAACTGTTGGCCGCCTCGAAGTCGATGATGAAAGAACTCGGTTACACCGGGGTCGCCATGGTCGAGTTCAAAGTCAATTTTGAAACCGGCCGGTGGGTCTTTATTGAAATCAACGGACGGTTCTGGGGATCACTGCCACTGGCGGTCGCTGCCGGTGTCGATTTTCCGCTGTACCTTTATGAATTGCTGGTTCACGACCGCAGGGATTTTCCGCAATGCTATCGTGTACCGCTGTTTTGCCGAAATATCTCATCGGATCAACGCTGGTTGCGCACCAACCTGAGAGCGGACAAGAGCAACCCGCTTTTGGCGACTCGTCCGCTGCGGTCGGTCGCACTGGAACCGTTGAACACTTTACTACTGCGTGAACGATGGGATACCCTCGTCTGGGATGACCCGGCGCCCGGCGTGGCCGACCTCGCGGGGATCGTGGGCGATGCGGTGGGCAAAGCCGTGCGCGTCTGTCGCAGGCGGCTCGACGACTCGTATCCCATCAAACGATGGCGTCGCCGACGTGCCCTTGCGAAGGCGCAAGCAGCGAAAAATATCCTCTTTGTGTGCAAGGGAAATATCTGCCGCAGTCCCTACGCTGAGCACTATGCTCGTCGTCAGCTTCCCCGAAGTATTACGGTGACATCGTGTGGCTACTACCCGATTACCGGCCGTGTACCGCCCGAGGTTGCCCAGGACATTGCAGCACAGTTTGGTGTCGACTTACGCGGTCATCGGTCGCAGGTCATTAGCGAAGAGCTGATCCACAACGCGGATTTGATCTTCACCTTCGATGAGCAGAATCGTGACACGGTGCTTCGTCGATTTCCTTCCTGTTCCGGCCGTGTCTTTGGGATTGGCGTCCTTTGTTCGCGCTACCCCTATCAGGTTGCCGATCCCTATGGCAGCGAAGGCTCAGCGTTCGAAGCTGTTTACGCTCAGATTGCCGAGGCGATCGATCATTTGTCGGCGAACCTTCGAGACGAAACACAAGTACACGCAACCGTCAGTCATGAACTCGGTAGGGATAACGCATAAATGGGCTTCCGAACCGTCATCTGGGCGGGGTTCTTCTTTGGTACGTGCATCGCCGCATTTTGGAATCCCGTTTGGGGAATCATCGGCTACATCGGCCACTACACCGTTGGCCCCGAACAGCAGTGGTGGGCGGGACCTATCAACAGAATGGGCCTGCGTTATTCCTTTACATTAGCGGCTTGTACCGCAATCGGAATCTTTCTGCAAAGAATGCACGTCAGGTTTCGTACAGGGCTGCTGCATCCTCAGCAAAAGCTAATTCTGGCCTTTCTCGCCATCGTTTGGGCGATGACGTTGTTTTCGCCCGATACGGAAGGCCGATACAGCAGAACCGATCACCCATCGGTGAAACTGACGAAGGTTGTTGTTTTCTCGTTCATGCTTTGTCACGTGGCGAGTAACTTGAAGGATCTCAACCGGGTCGTCACGATGATTGTGATCGGGGCCTTCATCCTGGGTGAAAAAGCTTATGACATGCCGCGTTCCGCCTTCGTCGGCGGACGACTGGAGCGGGTCGGGGGGGCCGACTTTGCCGAGTCTAACTTTCTCGCCGCCTTTCTGGTCGGCGTTCTTCCAATCATTGGTGTCGAATACCTCCGGGCAACCCGGTACATGAAGCTGATGCCTCTGGTAAGTGGCGTTCTTGTGACGAACACCCTCGTCCTGACCCGCAGCCGCGGCGCGTTCCTCGGCTTGGCGCTAACGGCGTGCATTGCAGTCCTGTACGCCCCGAGGCACCTACGAAAAAGAATCTATGCAGGGCTGCTCCTGGCATTAGCTGGTGGCTATTATCTTACCGATGATCAATTTTTCAACCGGATGTCCACCATTGCGGCTGATGAAACGGAACGCGACGAGTCGGCAAATGAGCGGTTGGAGACCTGGCAGGCCGGAATCCGGATGATCATAGACAATCCCCAAGGGGTTGGCACAGGGAACTGGTACCAAAACGTCGGGGCATATGACGAAAAATATGCTTTTCGCGATACGCATAGCACTTATATTAAGCTCTTTGCGGAACAGGGATTGCTTGGCGGTTTCGTGTTTGTCGGTGTTGTCTTCAATGCATTTCTAACCCTCCACCGTGTCCGTCGCCGCAGTGAAAAGCTACCTCCAGAATTGCTTAAGGACTTTCAGTACCTTTCGCTGGGCTTTACTTTGAGCCTAGCCGGATTTCTGCTTTGCTGCTTTTTGATAACCTTGTTGTACATGGAAGCTTTGTGGTGGTTCCTCGTGCTGCCGGTGTGCCTAGAACGAAGTCTGGACCAGGCGGAGCAAGAATGGCTCGATGCGCATCCCGACGATGATGATTTGTCACTGCCAGCGGGTGAGCCTGTCAGTCCAGAGGCGTCCCCAGGGGTAGCCGTATAACCGGAGTGTCACCGGTCACACTCGGCTAGCGCGACAATGACTCCATCATCGTTTGGCTCGGACCAGCGATGCGCAATCCGAGCATGGATAATAGCCGGTTAGTTCCTTAACCATTTCACCAGCTTTGACAAACGTTAGACAAGACATTCATGTGAACGATTTAGCCAACGAATCGCAGCGTGTTCACAAACCGGTCGAAATCGATGGTCTTCATCGCGTGGCGATCGTATTGTCTGAACTACGAGCCGGTGGCATGGAACGTGTCGTCGTCCATCTGGCGGGCGGCTTGGCAAGCCGCGGCGTCATTCCGCTGGTGGTTTGCCTGCAGTCCAAGGGGGTATTGGCCGCGGAATTGGAGGCCGCCGGAATCGATGTCATGGCGATTCACAGCAATCGTTCGTATGACATCGGCGGACTCTACCGCTTAGCCACGGTCCTGAAGAAATTTCGCCCCGATGTAATCAACGTGCATGATTACTCAAGCCTGCCCTACGTCGCCGTCTCCGGCCTGGCGCAGCCGCGAACTCCAATCGTCTTCACCGCACACGGATTGCTATATCATGGATTCGACGGAAAAGAAGGCCGGTACCGGTTATTCTCACGGTGCTTGCAAGCGTTGACAGCGGTTTCACCGGAGGTCTGTCAGCGACACCAAGAATTCCTTCGCTGGAAAGGTTCAACGTTCATTGTCCCCAACGGCGTCCCCGCAATCGACACGTCAGTCGCAACCCGACGCGAGGTTCGGCGGGAACTCAAAATCGCGGATGATGAGTTTGTCTTCCTGGCTGTCGGCAATCCCCGGCCGGAGAAAGCGTTCGAGGATCTGATCGAGGCCTCCGCGCAGTTGCATCAAAAGGTGCCCGGCTCGCCTTTTTCGGTGCTGGTCGTCGGCACATTAAGTGACAACGAATATTGCCGAAACCTCCAACGTTGTGCCGCGGATTCTCAGGTGCCTGGACTCCGTTTGCTCGGATTTCGCAGCGATGTCCAGCGTCTCTACTCCGCTGCGGACACGTTGGTCGTGTCCAGTCGCAGCGAAGGGTTGCCGATGGTTGTGCTGGAAGCGATGACGGCAGGCTTACCGATTTTGAGTACGCGAGTTGGCGGGATTCCCGACGCGGTGCCCATTCATTGCGGCCGATTGGTTCAACCCGCGTGTCCGGATGATTTGGCTCGCGGGATGTTAGAGTTCTTGCAAAGCGATCTACAGGAGCGTTTGGCGATGGGCCGGGCGGCATTGCGGCATTCCGAACGTCATTTTGGCGTCGAAACAATGACAACGGGGTACATGAATGTGTTCGCCAACCTCAACCGCAAGCGTCATACAGCAGGCTCGCAACACCTGGATTTGTCTGAACAAGCATGAAAATCTTGTCGTTCTCCTACTGCTTCCCCAACCACTTCAATCCAGCGTGGGGTGTGTTTGTGCAGCAGCGTTTGGCGGCCTTGGCAAAGCAGGCGGACGTTCAGGTGGTTTCGCCGGCGGCATGGTTTCCGGGGACCACTTGGAGTCGCGGAACGTCGGGACCAGCAAGCGAAGTTTGGGATGGCCTGCAGGTCCACCGACCTCGCTTCCTCTGCGTCCCCAAAGTACTCAAATCGATGGACGGGCGATTTTATAGGGCGTCGCTGCAACGCTGGCTGGATCATTTCCTGGTCGACTGGCGCCCCGACATTCTCGATGCCCACTTCATCTGGCCCGACGGCGTTGGCGTCGCTCGCTTGGCCAAGCGGGTGAAGTTGCCGTACAGCATCACGCTCCGCGGCAAGATCTATCCCTGCCTGGAAATCCCCGCACAGCGCCGACAATGCATTGACGCCTTAAAAAAGGCGGACCAGGTCATCAGCGTCGATCCTCGCATGGCCGAAGTGGCGGAAAAACTTGGAGTATCGCCCGCTCGGATTGAGGTGATTCCCAATGGTGTCGATCTGAACCGTTTTCAACGGGGTGACCGCGTGGCGGCGCGGCGCCAATTGGGACTGCCCATTGATGCTCGGTTGATCGTCACCGTCGCTCACCTGGGCCAGCGAAAAGGGCACCATGAATCGATTGCCGCGCTGCGATCGCTACCCCAGGATGTAAAGCTGGTGTTAGTCGGTGGAGCAGGACCGCTGGGTGGCGACGGCAGCGACCTTCGGCAATTAGCCGACAGCCTGGGTGTTGCAGATCGCTTGATAATCGCCGGCAAACAATCTCACGAGCGCGTGCCAAAGTATTATCAGGCCGCTGATATCAGCGTGCTCGCCTCATGGCGTGAGGGTTGCCCGAATACCGTCTTGGAGAGTCTGGCGTGCGGAATCCCCGTCGTTGCCACCGATGTGGGCTCGGTCTCCTGCATGATCGAGGACGGCGTCAATGGACGGATCGTACCGGTGCGCGATGTTCAGCGGTTGACCGACGGGATTCAGGACGTGCTCGTGCTGGGTCCGTCACCGCATCAGGTGCGACATTCGCCAGCCGTCCGCTCATGGGACGCCGTCGCCAGCGATGTCTTGCAGACCTTTCACAACGTCCTGGATGGGCAACGATTGGCGCCGGCCACGATGGAACATCCAGACAGATGCCAAGATAGCCACAGCGAATGCAATTAGTGCGAAAGATTGACTCGAAGTCGAAGGTCCCGGGTTTTTCCTACCAGCCCGGAGCGCTGCAAGTCAATGCGGTCAAGCTGCTTATTTATACTGTTCAAGGGCGCATCAGTTACAGGTTTGTGCATGAATATTGACATTGTCCGGGGCTCTGAAGCTGATTCTCTTATGGAGGATTGCGAGTTCCGAGCCGAATGGTTTCGGCTTTGCCACCGATGTCCTTGGGCAACGCCGTTCCAGGGCCCCGACTTCGCGTGTACTTGGTATCGGACCTATCGCGGTCGCTTTGAACCCATTTTAGTCTTGTCCCGCGGTCAGGACGGAACGCTCAATGGCCTGTTGCCCTTGGCGATCTCGTTCGACGACGGTGGATTGATTGTTGCCGGAGGCCGTCAGGCAGAATATCACGCTTGGGTCTGCTCGCCCGACCTAAGTGACAAGTTCGCTTGTTTGATGGTGCGAACGCTTCGGATGAAATTTCCAAGAGCTGTGCTGACGTTTCGATATCTCCCGCCCGGAACACCCACGAGTTGGCTTGCCACGACGGATGCCAAGTGGAGGTACAAACTCGACCTGCACCGCAGACCGCTGTTGCAGTTTGGAGATGGTTGCGCGACCATCAAGTCTCTCAAGAAAAAAAGCAACAAGAGCCGGCTCAACCGTCTTGAGAAAATCGGCACGCTAGAAATTTAAGCGGATCAGTGACCCGAAGGAATTTGAGGAACTCTTCGACGACATCGTTCAGTGCTATGATTTCCGTCATGCGGCCGTGCATAATGTGGCTCCATTCCAGAACGACGAACTCAAGAAACCGTTCCACCTAGCCATGATGAAAATCCCTGGTCTCTTGCATGCAACAGTTCTCAGGGTCGGAGGCCAGTTTGGCGCGGCCCACGTGGCGCTTGTGGGTCCAACGAAGTCCAATTAGGCATCATTGCGCATAACCCTCTTTTTGCGAAGCATTCGCCGGGTAAGTTACATATTCTCTTTCTGCAGCAGATGCTGATTGAGGAGGGATATGTGCAGTTAGACCTGACGCCTGGCGGTGACCCTTACAAGGACCGGTTCGCAAACGCCTTCGACGAAGTTCATACTTTGACCGTCTTCCTTTCACCGTGGCAACGAACGAAAGACACAATCCGCGCGGGTTTGACGCAAGCAGTCAAGGAAAGCCTCAGGACTATCCGCATTGAGCCCGAGCATATCAAGTCGCTTGGAAACAAGCTTAAGCGAGTCCACCCGGTCCGCACGCCTACAACATTGGTGCAGAACACCCGCGAGTGGATTGGCCGACGGCGCGAGATGCGGATCTACTCTTATGACGCAGCAAATGTGCCAGATTCTAGCGTTCCTCGAATGATCTGCTGTAACTCTCTGGAGGATCTTCTACGTTACCAACCGGCCGAGGGATGGCAGTCGCGGCGCCGATTCCTGTCAACTTCATTGCGTCGCATTGAGAACGGCTTGCGAGTCTACACATACGCGGAGAACGATCAACTTTTGCATTATGGTTGGCTTATCGAGAGACAAGAGAAATCCTTCGTGACCGAAGTTAGGCAGGAATTCAACTTCCCGCCTAACAGCGCATGCCTATTCGACTTTTATACCTTTCCACAAGCCCGAGGGCGAGGGCTGTACACGCTGTCGCTGCGAACAATGCTCCAGGACGCAGTGTGCATACCTGGGACGGCTAAGATCTTCATTGCTGTCCTTGCTGACAACTCCTCTTCCCGACACGTCATCGAGAAAGTCGGTTTCGCTTACGAATGCTCTTTGTTCGAGCAAGTTTGGCTCGGCCTAGCCCGCCGATGGACTCGTATGCCCGACGGCAGTGGCACGACCTCGTCATCTCGCAGTTTGACCTCAGACATGGTTCCAAAGAATGCTTAAGAAGTTGCTATATCACGTCTGCAAATGGTTCGGATGCTTCTACTTAGCTCGTCGACTTACGCGGCGCAGTCTTCGAATTCTAGCATACCATGGTTTTGCTCTTTACGATGAAAATGATTTTCGCCCCCTGCTGTTCATGGACACTGCCGTTTTCCGTCAGCGGATGGAGTATCTGGTTCGCCAGGGCTATCCTGTTCTGTCTCTCGACGATGCTGTCGAGCGTCTGCGAGGCAGAAACCTGCCGCCGTGTGCTACTGCTGTCACGATCGATGACGGGTTCTACAGCACTTGGAAGATGGCAGTTCCTGTGCTTGACGAACTCAAGTTACCCGCCACCATCTACGTGACCACCTACTACTGTGTAAAGGGCAACCCAGTGTTCCGGCTTGTGATTCAGTACATGTTTTGGAAGACGACTGCGTCGGAGTTGGAACTCAATGGTTTGGGAATTCATGAGACGGGAAAAATGCATTTCCGGGACCCCAAATCAGCAGATGATATCATGTGGCAGATTATCAGTTACGGCGAAAGTCAGATGAATGAGGACCAACGAGTCCGACTTTGCGGAGAACTTGGCAAGCGACTGAATGTAGACTATGCCGACATCGTCAGAAAACGCTTCCTTACACTTATGACGGAGGGCGAAATACGCGAGGCGAACCAAGCGGGCGTAGATATTCAGCTGCACACTCACCGCCACAATCTCCCCCTCGAGGCAGAGCTAGTTGCTAAGGAGATTAGGGACAACCGTGAGGTACTAGAACCGCTTGTAGGTCGCAGACTTGACCATTTCTGCTATCCAAGCGGTATCCACCACGGGGACCATCGACGTCCCCTAGCGGACGCGGAGGTGGTGAGCGGCACAACCTGCGATGCTGGGTTGAACTACTCTGATACTCCACCGCTGACTCTCCACCGTTTTTTGGACGGAAACAACATTTCTTGGATCGAGTTCGAGGCAGAGATATCCGGGTTCAGCGACCTGCTGCGGAACGTGCGATTTCGTCTCATTCAGCTTACTCATCGAGGCGGGAATTAGCCGGCAGTCTTTGAAACCACGAATTCGAGCACCGGTTCAGACGGTACGCGACAACGTTAGCCCCAGTGGCTAGTACTACAGCGCAATGCTAGCAAACCCATCGCCAGCCACCACCGCAACGCTAGCAATCGGTTTTTGCTGACAAGTGGCTTTTGATCGGCAACTTTTTAAGCGAATCTGTGATTTTGAACCGTGTTGGCAAGGCATGGAGCGTACGAGATGGACGCCCAGGCAATCCGACAGTTGGAACCCAAACTCGATCGCTTTCTCGAGAAATTTTCGGGGTCCTTTGGTGGTAAAGAAGTCGGCTACTACGGTTTGACCTACATTAACTCACGGTCGATCACGGCCAAGGAGTGTTTTGATAGTGATCCAACATTCACTCGGCAAGCTTGGCAGCGCTGGCACGTCAAAGACACGGAGAAAGGGTCTAAAGTTGTCGAAGTAAAGCGAGGCACCGTTTACCCACAAGACGAGAATGGCCTACCCTCCAAGGCTCATCATCTACTCGTTGTACATGATGTGTTCACGAAAGAAATCAAATACTTTCTCTGCAATGCCCCTGTGAATGCGAGTATTGGGGTTTTGCTCAAGCTTGCGTATTCCCGCTGGAGCGTCGAGCGTTGCTTTGAGGATGACAAGAAATACATCGGTCTAGATCATTACGAAGGGCACGGTTATCTAGGCATGCTGCGGCACCTTAATTTAAATGCTGTCTCACTATTGTTCTTGTCAAGAGTGCGACAACAGTTCAGTGTACAATTCCCTCAGCTGACCGTTAGCCAAGTACGTCAAGCAGTGTCTTCATTAGTTCAGTCGTGGTGGTTATAGCCAGTGAGCGCCACATCCGTGATTGAGTGCGCCGCTCGATGTATAGAGTATTACCAGAGAAGAAACGCGCAGGCGCGTAAAAGCCATACCAAAACACGGGTCCGCAAATTACTTGAAATGGGGATTGACCTAAGCAAAACACCCAAATGCAGCTGGGAAAGCGGCTAACAGGCAACCCTCTCGCATACTCCTCACCTAAATTTCAAGTCCGCACAATTAATCTCCGCTGCCTTCGCGCGAAGATCGCAAAAATTATGATAAAAACAGCTAAGTTTTACCATTCGATCGATCGCGCGACCATCGCTGACAACTCTTGTTCCGTTGACAAGATGGGTTCTCCAATACTTTAATGTACACGCTAGTCAATTGTTGATTTGCCAGCATTGCGCTGTAGTACTAGCTAGGACCATCAGTTAGAGTCTGGCGATGCAACGAATGACACGGCGATTTCACTCGGCCTGATTCACTGCCTCGCGCAGCAAAAAGATGTTTCTTCCGTGGTTCATTACTTAGTGTTTTTCATTTGTTCACTTTGAAGGCGCAATCTCGGGTGCGAGTGCGAACTGAGAGAGACGGGACCGTCGAATCGTCCGCTCGCCTGATTAAAAAGGTCAGTGGAAATTCCGCGATCGATCGCCGAAAAAAAGTGCTCGCGATCTGCGGCGACTCGCAGGTCGGGCTGTCGATGTTGCGGAGCTTGGCAAGGAACGGCCTGACCGTCTACGCGGTCTGCAATTCTGAATATGGGCAATCCGCCCACAGCCGATATTGCAGCGGCGCGTGGGTGCTCGATAAGTCCCCCACTGCAAAACCGGCTGTCGAGCAGATCGAAATGCTCGCGAAGCAGTTGCAGGTTGGATCGGTGATGCCGATTTCCGAAAGCCTGCATGCGGCGCTGATTCAAAACCGGGAGCGATTCGGACCAGATATTTACGTCTTCTCGCCGCCGGCCGAGGCATTCGAGAAAGCGACGGATAAGGATTATCTGCATCGCCTCTGCTTGGAATTGGGTATTCCAGTGGCCAGGGGGATGACGCTCGATAAACTGATGATTTCCGGCGGCGCGGATCTTCGATTCCCGCTCGTGTTGAGGACTTGTCGGCAAAACACGGACGGGGCAAAGGCACCCTGGAAAGCAGCCTACGCCCGTAATCCGACGCAGTTGCAATCATTGTTCGAATCCGTCCGGAACTTTGCCGACAACGTGCTGGTTCAGGAGTACCACTCTGGAGTCGAGGATCACGTTCATATTCTGATGCATCAAGGCGCACCGTTTATGATTGGCGAATACATCGGGGAGCAGCATTCGCCCTTAGCCGGAGGCGTCACCGTACAACGTGTTTCTTGCCGACATGAACGGTTGCAAAACGATGCTGTGAAATTACTCCAGGCGATCCGTTGGGATGGCATCGCAACCGCGCAGTTTCATTATGACACGATCACGGATGAGTACATCTTTCTGGAAATCAACCCGCGGATGTGCGGCGGCCAGCCGACCGTCATCATGGCCGGATTTGACTCACCCTACTTGCTTTGGCAAAGCCACTTCGAACCCGAGAAAATGAAAGTGAGCCGCTATCGCTTGGGGGTGAGAAGCCGGATCCTTGGCGGTTCGGTTAACTGGATGCTCGGTATGATCCGAGGAGATGAACTTCCGCCTGACCAGCAGCGCCTGTCCAAGCTCGGCACGATCGGTCGGTTTGTCTGGAACTCTGGCCCCTGGATCAAGGATGACTCCTTTGCTTGGACAGATCCAAAGCCATTCCTTGTGGATTTGAAGCAGATGTTTACGAAACGCCTGGTCAAGTCGGGCCCAGACGCTGCGTCGGATCTGTCATGACTCCCAAAGACCACTCGGCTGATTCCTGTTTTAACGACGTACGGCATGATGCGAGAACTTAAACCACGGAAGAAAAGTATCGTTGAAATCGGCATCTACGTGTCGGTCGGTGCTTACACGGTCGCGGTGATCAGCGTCTGGCTGCTGATTCGATTCCAAGGCGATCACTGGTGGCTGGCGACCCTGTTCGCCTATGGACCGCGGTGGATTTATCCCATTCCGCTGGCTTTGCTGGTGCCTGTGGCGTATTTCGTCCAGCCGCGTTTGCTGCTGCCGCTGGGGTTTAGCGGCATGATTGCGGTGGGGTCGCTGATGGGGTTCTCCGTTCCTTGGCGCACTTGGGGAAGCTCGGAGCAGGCTGTGCTACGCGTCCTGAGTTACAACATTGAGCGCTATAGTGTGCCGGGGGATCAGTTCTCAGCACTGCTGGATCGCGAGCGGCCCGATCTGATTGCCGTTCAGGAGTGTGCCGGTAGGGGGCGATGGACCGATTGGTGGGAGCGTCATCACCAGTGGCATACCGTCCACCGTGGCGAACTCATGATCGCCTCTCGATTTCCGATCAAGCAGGTCGAGGTTTCGGTCAGTCGGTGGCCACGCAACCGCCGACCAAAGATCAATGCGATTTACTGCGTGCTGACGACACCGCACGGCGACGTCGGGTTCTGTAATCTCCATCTCGATACCCCTCGCCGAGCCCTGAATACGGTTCTCGGCAGCAAAAAAATTATCAACCTCGATAATTCCGACCGCGCGGACGACCGACTCGCATCCCGCCGACAGGAGTCTGCGGATTTGCTGCAGTGGTTAAGCCAGTTTCCCGATCCCAAGATCATCGCGGGCGACTTCAACCTGGCGCCGGACAGCCCCGTCTTCCGTAATCACTGGAACCATTTTCACGATTCGTTTGAGCACGCTGGCTGGGGATTCGGATTCACCAAGCGGACGATCATCCATGGACATGAATACGGGCTGCGGATCGATCGCGTTCTCACCGACGGCAACTGGACGCCCACGCGATCCTGGGTGGCGCCCGATCTTGGTTCGGATCATTTGCCCCTGTTTGCAGACGTCGCCGATAGCAACGAGCGACAGGACGTCGGTGTGACCCCGCCGAGTGCGGATCATTCATCATCCGCCACTCGCTTGCGTCCGGTTTTGACCCAGCGTGTGAAAACCCGTTCCCATACAGGAAAAATCAACGTCGATGCCAGCTGAAGCAACTGCGCGAACCAACTCCACCAGCAAACTGACGTTCGTCCAACCCGCCGTCTACATCACTTTTGATGTGGAATGCAGCATGGGGGGGGCATGGGGTAATCCAAGCCTCAAACCGGTATCCCCTTCGCGAGCGATCTGGGGTGAGTACGGCGACCAGAAGCTCGGCATCCCGCTGATTGTCGATGTTTTAAAAGAGCATGGCCTGGTCGCCACATTCTTCGTCGATGTGTTCACTGAGGACCAGGGGTTTGAGGGGCTGACGCAGCCAGTTTGCGAGTACTTGTTGGCGCAGGGGCAGGATGTACAACTGCACATCCACCCCAACAAGAAACATTACGCAATGAAGCTGCGCGGGCTGGAGCACCCGCATGAAGACAATATCGGTGCGCTGGCGCCCGACGCTCAATTAGCACTGCTGCAGGAAGGCAGCGAGAGGCTGACACGCTGGACGGGTCAACCGACGGCCGCGTTTCGGGCCGGCAACATGGGGGCATCGGAGGAAACCTTGGTCCAGCTGGCGAAAGCTGGCATCCGCGTCGACAGCAGTTACACATTTTCCGGCACGGCCTGTCGGTTCGACCAGACGCAACCGTACAATGGTTCAAAATGGTACGGTGACGTGCTGGAGTTGGGGCTGACCGGGTTCACACAACCTCATCTACCGGTGCTCCACCCGGCGAAGAAGCTGGATCCGATGGGGATCTCCTTCGCCGAATGCCGGGATAATATTCGGGCGGTATGTGATGCGGGGGCCGATGCAGTGCTGATCCTCCACAGTTTCAGTCTGTTTAAATGGAAGAATGCACAATACGACGGGGGCCGGCTGAACCGAATTGTTACCAATCGGTTTCGCCGCACGTGTCGCTGGCTGGCCGAACATGCCGCCGATTATCCTTGTCAGACGTTTCTACAGGTCGGCAAAGCCGTTGAGGCAGATGTGTATCAACCCAGAGCGGTTCCCGTTTGCCATTTCAACCGACCGTTGCGATCGTATGTTCGCAAAGCGGTGCAGGGTTGGAACAACCTTTACTGGACCTGAGGATCAACATGCTTCCCGCCGTCGCAAGAACCAACTTCCGCATCCAGGAACGGTTGCTCGGCAGGAGGACGTTCTCGTTCCTCCGCGATCTCGAGCAGACCCAGCACTGGTCTCGAGAGAAACTTCGAGAACTGCAGTTTGATCGTCTCAAGCGGATTGTCGAACATGCCTATGAGAAGTCGGACTATTGGCAGTCGACGATGAAACACCTCGGCCTGACACCCAAGCAGATTCATTCGCTCGACGATCTGCAACGATTCCCGCTGCTTGATAAGGAGACCGTTCGCACCGAGCGTGAACGGATGGTCGATCGCGTGGGGCGCCGGCGATTGATGCTCGTTCGCACCAGCGGGTCGACCAATGAGGCGTTGCAGTTCTACGCTGATTCGGACCGTGAGGCTCAGATCAACGCCGCCCGGATTCGTGGCCATCGCTGGATCGGCATTAATAAAGGCGATCGGGAGATGTACTTTTGGGGCTCACCGATTGAGTTGAGTAAGCAAGATCGAATCAAACGGTTTCGTGATGGATTGATCAATGATGGATTGACCAACGGGTTTGAGATTAATCCGGCGTTGGTGCGACAGTATTATGAGTATTGGATGCGTTGGCGGCCGCAATGCATCTTCGGCTATCCCAACAGCCTGATGTTAATGGCTTTGATGGCACGTCCTCAAAATCTCGACCTCCGAGCGCTCGGATCCCGCGGCTTGACTGCGATCTGTACGACCTCGGAGATGTTGACCGATGTCGACCGCCAGCTGATCAGCGATGCGTTTGGCGTGCCAGTATTCGACTCCTACGGATTACGCGAGGCGGGATTGATCGGACATGAATGCCGCCACCAGGTGATGCACACGATGGATGAACAATTGCTGCTGGAGACGATCGATCCTCAGACGCTCGAACCGACCGACGGGGAGGGCGAACTGGTGGTTACCAGCATTTACAGCACCGTGATGCCGTTGATCCGATATCGCACCGGAGACATCGTGACCCTCTCATCTCAGCCTTGTGCTTGTGGGTTGAGTCTGAATCGGATTAAGATCAGCGGCGGGCGAGTCGCCGACTTTGTGGTCACCGCGGATGGGCGCTGGATCCCCGGGTATGCTTTCATCTATATTTGCCGCTCGGTTCCTGGTGTGATCAAGTTTCAGGTTCAACAAGATCACCCTGGAGCGATCCATGTATTGGTGGCGACCGACGATCTGTTTCCAGCGGACGGGATCGAGCGCGTTGCCAAGCAGGCGCGTGAGCGGTTGCAGAGTACGGACCGCGTGACAGTGGAAGTCGTCGATGACATCCAACCGGCTAAATCAGGCAAGTACCGGCCGGTGGTCAGTCGGGTCGCGGAAGCAGAATTAAGCAAGGCCAACCGGTTGGCGTGCTCGCGATAAAAGTTGAGTTGGAAAACAGTCGGATCCCTGCGATCGCAAAGCTATCTACTGCCGACTCCTCTCGCATTGCTGCGGGGAGTGGGGGTGAGGCGGCCGAGACTCGGGAAAGTTCTTACACGCTCCCGGGTACAGGTTTTGTTCCATAAGCCTTCTCCATCGCACCTCCTCCCCGGGGCATACACAGGGCAATGAATAACGCAGTTACTGACGCGAGAACCGGTACGGCTCCCTCTCCACCGATGGTGCAACTCCTGTGGACCGGTGGCTGGGACTCTACCTATCGGTTGCTTCAATTGTTGTTCGTCTTGAAATCCAAAGTCACCACCCACTACGTGATCGACTTGGGCAGACCCTCCTGGGCGGTGGAAATCCAGACTCTCTACCGCATCAAGTCCTATTTGAAGAAGCATCATCCCGAAGCCTACTCAAATCTGGGTCCGACGCGCATTTGTTGCCGTGATGATCTGGTGCCGAATAGCAGCATCCATTCCGCCTTCACTCAGTTACGCTGCGGCGCCTATCTCGGTCCACAGTACGAGTGGTTAGCACGTTACGCCGCTGAGTATCATCTTGCGCCACTGGAACTCTCGATCCACCGCGACGACAAAGCACACGCCATCCTTGAACCCTTTGTCACCTGCCGCGGAGAAACGACGGAAGCGCTTTTTGTATTCAAGCCGGGGTTTGAAGGGGAAGCGGCAGCGGTGGTTTTCGGTGCATTCGCATTTCCGCTGTTTGAGACCACGAAGCTGCAAATGGAGGAGACTGCTGCGGCCTTGGGATGGAACGACCTGCTCGAGATGACGCACTTTTGCCATATCCCGTTGCGGGGCGGCCGGCCTTGCGGGACTTGCAATCCCTGCCAGTACACCATTGAAGAAGGATTGGGCCGTCGCGTGGGATTCCGTGGTCTCGCCCGCTATCGGTTTAGACGCCTCCTGCACCGCGTGCCGGGATTCGAGGCATTGACCGCTGCCCGTGCGAAGATTTTCAACAGCTTGGGTTGGCGATGAACAGCGCCAAATTTGCCGCTGGGCGCCTTCGCCCGGCGTCGGTAAGGATTTGACAACCAATGTGATGGATCGGTGGCCAGTGTTTAGCGTTAGATTGATACAAGGGGTGTTCAATCATCATGGCTTCCATTTACAGCAGTTCCGTCTTTCGTGCGGCAGCGTATGTGCCGCTGCTCCGACATGCCATCCGCTGGGCACGCAACTTCCACGCCGGCGTTCGTATGATCAACGACCCAGTTGCTTCACGTACGTATTATCCAGACGCGGCGAGGAAGGGGCGGGGAAGGATGATCGCGGATGCCGCTTGGGGGTGCTTTCGGTACCGGGAGGTGAACCAACACTATTTTAGATATGGCCTGGATCGCCGGGGCGCGCGATTGGCCGATGTACTTTCCATTAGAGAGTTCCGGCACATTCGCGATAGCCGCAATGCCGCCGCCAACGAGGAAGGCTACAACTACATCTGCCTGCTGCGGGACAAGTTCATCTTTGGCCAACTCGCCCACTCGCTCGGCTACCCGAGTCCGCGGAACCTCGCCTTCCTCGACGCCGATCAGGTCGAATGGATCAATCCGCGCAGCATCGCTCCATTGGAGTCGCTCGCAAACACTGAGATCGACGGATTCTGTAAGCCGTTCGCGGGCATGCAGGGCGACGACGTTTTTTCGCTTCGGACTACCGGCGGGTTCTACGTTGACGGAGCCGCGGCCAGTGTCGCGGACCTGAAATCCCGACTTAAGGGGCGCTTTTTGCTACAGGAACGTCTGGAGCAGCACCCTGCCTTGAGCGAGCTACACCCGCCTTCGGTTAATACGATCCGGCTGATTACCGCGCTGAAGGGCGATAGCGCTTATCCGTTTTCGGTGTCGATGCGTATCGGGGCGGGCGGTCGACGCGTCGATAATTGGGCCGCTGGCGGCATTATCGTATCCATTGATCTTAAGCGCGGCCAGCTTAGGGGCGCCGGTCTGTACAAGTATGGCGAAGCGACCACGGTCACACGCCACCCCGATACCGGAGTAATTTTCGACGGCTATCCCCTCCCAATGTTAGAAGAGGCCGTCGATCTTGCCTGCCGATTCCACCGCGACCTGCGCTTCATTCACACTATCGGCTGGGACATCGCCATCACCCCGGACGAACCAAGTTTCATTGAAGGGAATGACAACTGGGAGGGCGCCATTCCGATGGCGCTCGAACCCGATTTCAAAGAACGCTTCCTCGCTCTGTGCAAATAAGCAGCGTGCCGCAAAGCGACACAACTTCAACCACGCAAACGCGGGCGGAGCATCCGTGGGATGTTCTTCCAAAGTCTTGCGCAGCGAGGGGATGTGAGCAGGCCCAGAATCAATGGAGTGAAGATGACCGCGTTGTACAGCACCAAAATCAAGGCCAGCCCGAGCAACGCGAATTCCTCCGGCTGAGCATCGAGCGACGCGTGAAAAAAGAAAATATCGGAGAGCAGCCGGTCTTCGTTTTGGCGCCCGCTGAGCGTGTGTGCGAACGGGAGCGAAGGGAACCAAACAAAAACCCGAGGCAGGTCAGGGACGATCGCCCAAATGCCTCCCAGTGTCATTGCCGGCCCAATCGCGCCAAAACCTTTCCGACGAATCAAGGCACAGGCTAGTGCGGCGGCACCGCCGCAGGCCATGCCTACACCGAAATGCATCGTGGTAAATGCCATTGATCGAAGCCGCGGGTAATAGGGTGCACGGGCATACGAACCGACTCGGTTCGCGTAAGACGCATTGTGAATTGCGATCGTAGTTTATTCGATCATCTTTTCCTCCGCCACGACCCCGTCGCCAACCGGTAAATATGCAGCTCTGGACGAATGAAGCGTAGTCCAGGCAGGGACAGCAGTAAGCTATTCTTTCTCATTGGATCTAAGTCAATAACCATGGCATCGTCACCACCCACGCCGGATGTGTCTTCGCAGCGCGGATTCGAAACGCATGCGCAAGACGAAGTGATCATCGAAGTTCTCGATGCACTTGGGGACATTCGTACCCTGGCAACTGGGCAACACCACCGATCGATCCTCGACGGTGAACGCGGGCTGGATCTGCACTGGCTCGAGGCGGTGTGCGTGGGGCTCGACCATCAGCCGTATTTGCTGGTTGCTAAGCAACAACAGCGGATCGTGGGGTTGCTGCCTCTGGCACTGGTCAAAAGCTGGCTTTTTGGCCGCTACCTGGTCAGCTTACCTTACGTCAACACAGCGGGGGTCAACGCCATCAATGATACCGTCGCAGGACTGCTAGTCGATCGAGCGGTCGCTTTGGCAGATTCTTTGAACGTCCGTCACTTGGAGCTTCGGCACGAAAGCGAACTGCAGCACCCCGGTTTGAGCGATACGCTTTCGACGAAGGTCCATATGCGTTTGGCCTTGCCGGCCACCAGCGATGAGCTGTGGGATCAGTTCAAGTCCAAGGTACGCAACAAGGTCAGCAAGGGCGATCGGCAAGGCTTTACGATTCAGTGGGGAGCGGACGAGCTGCTGCCGGGATTCTACGAGGTGTTCAGTCACACGATGCGAGACCTCGGTACGCCGGTTTTTTGCGCAAGTTATTCCGCTCAATCCTGTCGGTATTTGACGGAGCGGCCGAACTGTGCGTTGTCCGTGGTGGCGACCGACCTGTTGCCGCCGCGCTACTGGTGCATGGACTCCGATCGACGTTGGTACCCAGCGCCGCATCGCTTCACGAACTCAACTCGACTAATGTCAACGACTGGATGTACTGGCAATTGTTGCAGCGAACGATCCAGCGGGGTCAACGCGAGTTCGACTTTGGACGCTGCACGCCCGACGGCAATACCTTTACTTTCAAAAAGAAGTGGGGAGCGGAGCCGGAAGCGGCGATTTGGCAGTACTACGCGCGACAAGGGAGCGTGACGGATGTGCGGTTGGAGGGTGGAAAATACGATCGAGCGGTCAAGATCTGGAAAAAGTTGCCGTTGCCGCTGACGCGACTGATCGGTCCGTCGATCGTTCGTGGGATCCCATGAGCTCAGGCAGGACCATTGCTCTCAAAGGCCCGGCCTAACGACGTAACGTTGAGCGGCCCAGAAGAAGAAATTTGTGTTGGAAAACCGCCAGATCGATGTGGTCGCGAAGCTGTCCTGTTCCGGTCCCCCTCGCCCCCAGCTTGCCCGGGAGAGCGGTTACGAGAATTGCCGTCGCCGCTGGCGCAAGGCGGTGTGGTGATGACTGAAAACCGGTGTGTGCGTCTGGCAGCGGTCGGCGACATTTTGCTCCAGTGCCCGCCGAAATCCTCCGGGTATCCTCGTGCGATCCAGTTGGTCGGCGATGATGTCGGAGAGATTTTTCAGAGTTGCGACCTCATTTTTGGCAATCTCGAGTGCACGCTCGCCTATGACAATCAGTTGATTCCGACGGAGCCACGGGTCATTACCGACGCCGAGTCCGTCCGTGCTGTCAAGGCGGCAGGCTTTGGTGTGGTAACCCTTGCCAACAACCACATGTTTGATGGACGCGACCGCGGCTTCATTAAGCTTCGATCGTTACTCGACGAGATCGACCTGCCGCACTTTGGGGCCGGCTTAAACGCTGCCGAGGCAAGCGCGGCAGCCATTCTTCAAATAAACGGGCTTCGAATCGCCTTCCTGGGCGCCGTCGATCATCGCAGCGGCCCATATCAGTTTGCATCGGACGATGCCTGGGGAGTTGCATCACTGGAGGTCGATCGTTTACGTCAACAAATTCGCCAGCTTCGGCCCGCGGTCGACCATGTAATTGTCTCGGTGCACTGGGGAGAGGAAAGGTTTCTGGTGCCCTCACCACTGCAGCTTCAACAGGCCAGAGCGATGGTCGATGCGGGGGCCTCGATGATCCTGGGGCATCATCCGCATGTCTTGCAGGGATTAGAAATTTATCAGGGCGTCCCGATCATTTATTCGTTGGGCAATTTTCTCGCCGATGACGTTTATTTTTCAAGTGGCGATGCGATCCGCTGGAACAGGCTGGAACGTACTGGGTGCATTCTGTTGGCGGAGCTGTCGGCAAGTGCCGTTCGGGTCACACGACAGATACCGACCTTTGACGACGGTCAAACGGTAACCGTCGATCGTACGAACTTTGGCGCCGCTCGGATTCGACGATCAGCCCGGGCAATTGCCGGTGGTGTCAGTGCCCGACGCTATCGACGTGAGCACCTTTGGGTGAAAACCGTACAACCGACGCTCGCTCACCTCCGCCCCTCACAACTCATCCATTTGCGTCCCCGGCATGTTCGGAACGCCCTGCGGACGCTGATGATGTCGCGGAGTGCGGAGTGAATTAAGAAGCGAACAAAATTCGTTTTCACTTATCGCTGATGAAAGCAATTAAGGTGCGACCGGTTCCTTAGCTCACTGCGGCAGCTGGAAGACGCCGAACGAACTCGTTGCGGCATGCGTCAGCCTGAATCCCCGATTGGGTCACAGGGGATACTTGAATTCGTAAGCAAAACCGCTACGCTGCGCGGCGATGATTGTCGGCCTGCGCGGGCGTGACTCAGCCGCCGCGCAGTGGCGGCTGTTGCACGTTGGATGACTGAGCAACTGGGGCGTTTCCAGTTTCAACTTCGCGGACTCTATAACCTGAATTGAGTGAGTCACTGTGACAAATGATCTGAACACCGCAGTTTCGGCGAGCCAGGCGAACGGGGAACTGCACCAGACGACTTTCGAAGGTTCCAGTGCAGCCTGCGAGCTGATGGCCAAGATCGAAAACCAGACCGCTCGTCTGGGCGTGATTGGATTGGGCTACGTCGGGCTGCCGCTGTTGGATGCGTTTACCCATGCCGGTTTTTCCTGCATGGGCTTTGACGTCGATCCGGCGAAGGTAACCTCACTCAACGCGGGCAAAAGCTACATCAAGCACGTTCCGTCGAGCATGGTCAGCGGTTGGCTGCAGGCTCAGCGGTTTGAGGCCACCGCCGATATGAGCCGCTTGCGCGAGCCGGACGTTCTGGTGATTTGCGTGCCGACGCCGCTCAATGATGCCCGCGATCCCGACCTGGCATATGTCGAGAGCACGGCCCGTGCGATCGCCGCTGCATTGCGCCAAGGTCAGTTGGTCGTGTTGGAGAGCACCACCTATCCGACGACCACCCGTGACGTGGTGGTCCCGATTCTGGAGTCAAGCGGCCTGAAGGCCGGTGAGGATTTCTTTGTCGCCTACAGCCCGGAGCGGGAAGACCCGGGCAATCCGAGTTTCTCGGCTGCCGGCATTCCGAAAGTGGTCGGCGGCTTGGACCTGACCAGCCGCGAATTGGCTTCGGCGATGTATCGTCAGGCGGTCGCCGGGGTGGTTCCGGTCAGCTCGTGTGAAGTGGCCGAAGCCTCGAAGGTGCTCGAGAACATTTACCGCGCGGTGAACATCGCGTTGGTCAACGAACTGAAGGTCCTGTTCGACTCGATGGGGATTGACGTTTGGGAGGTGATCAACGCGGCGAAAACGAAGCCCTTTGGATTCCAAGCGTTTTACCCCGGTCCCGGACTCGGTGGGCACTGCATCCCAATCGATCCGTTTTACCTGTCGTGGCTGGCTCGCAAACAGGGCTTGAACGCAAAGTTCATCGAACTGGCGGGCGAAGTCAATCGTGCGATGCCCGACTACGTGATTTCGCGGTTGAGCGAGGCGCTCAACGAGCAAGGCAAACCGATTCGTGGCAGCAAGATCTGTCTGCTGGGCGTGGCGTACAAGAAAGATGTCGACGACCCACGGGAGAGCCCGAGCTTCGTGTTGATGGAGAAGCTGCTGCAGCGCGGAGCTGACCTCACTTACAACGATCCGCACGTCGCCCGCCTGCCGGAGATGCGGCATCACGATCTGCCGGCAATGGACAGTCAAACATTGACGCCCGAGTTTTTGGAGAGCCAGGACTGCGTGCTGATCGCGACCGACCACTCGGCCTATGACTACGAATCAATTGTGCGGCACTCGAAGCTGGTGATCGACACACGCAACGCGACTGCGGGGGTCAGCGCAGGACGCGAGCACGTGCGCCGGGCATGATGCTCTGGCCAGAGCCGTGCGCTGGTGGTTGATGTCACCTGATTTAGAACCACTGTAGTCATAGTCGCAAATCGGCTGCAATGCGTCGTGGCTTGTTGATTCAATCAGCCGGCACGTGTTAGCGTCCGGTTCTCCCGTGATTTGCAGTGCTTGGAACCGGGTGCTAACGCACAGCGGCTGATCTACCCACCTGTTTTTTTGACATGACACGACTTGAGATCGCTTGCGTCGTCGGCGCACGTCCTAACTTCATGAAGATGGCGCCGATTCTGCGGGCATTGAGTGAAGTTCCAGAGATCCACACCACGCTGATCCACACCGGACAACATTACGATGAGGCGCTCAGCGAGGTGTTCTTTCGCCAACTGGGGATACCGAAGCCCGATATCGATCTGGAGGTCGGATCGGGCAGTCAGGCCGCGCAGACCGCCCGCGTCTTGGAAAGATTTGAGACGGTGCTGCTCGAGGGTCCTGCTGGTGGCGGAAAATACGGGCGCGTTGTGGTCGTCGGCGACGTCAACAGCACACTCGCTGCGACGCTGGCGGCAGTGAAGCTGAACATTCCGGTGGCGCACGTCGAGGCGGGGCTGCGGAGTTTCGATCGCACCATGCCCGAGGAAATCAACCGCTTGATGACCGATGCGGTCAGCGATTTGCTGTTGGTCTCAGAGCCGTCGGGAGTCGAGAACCTGCTGCGCGAGGGCCACTGTGCAGCGAACGTCCATCTGGTCGGCAATGTGATGATCGACACGCTGCGCGACGCGTTGCCTCGACTGGACAGTGAAGCGGTGTTGCAGCAGTGCGGCGTGGAGGCGGGTCGGTACGGCGTGGTGACCCTGCACCGGCCAGCCAACGTTGATTCGCCCGAGACACTCCGCAAGATCCTCGAAGTGCTCGCCGAGGTCAGCGAGCGACTGCCGCTGCTGTTCCCAGTGCATCCCCGCACATTGGGCCGAATCAACGAGTTTGGCCTGGGGGAACTGCTCAAGCGGCACCGGCAACTGCGGATCCTGCCGCCCCAGGGATACCTGGAGTTCTTGGCACTGACGTCCAATGCGCAGGTGATCGTCACCGATTCAGGAGGACTGCAGGAAGAATCGACAGCGCTGGGAATCCCTTGCCTGACGATGCGGCCCAACACCGAGCGGCCGATCACGGTTGAGGAAGGAACCAGCACGCTGATCGGCAGCGACGCGGAGTCGTTACGACAGCGATTCCAGCAAGTGCTTGACGGCACCTATGCTCTGGGACGTTGTCCCGAACTGTGGGATGGCAACAGTGCGCGAAGAATCGCACAAGTGATCTGCCGAACCCACGGGTTGGTGGAGCCCCTGGTGGCGGCGTCGTAAATGTTTCCCCTGGCTTGTTGCGATCGAGCCGGACGCTCTGTTGGTCGTCTTGATGGCCAGGCTTCGGTCACGGCGAGAAGCTCGAGCCAGTTGGTGTATAGCTCGTGTCGGTTTTGACGCTCCGGAGGGCTGGAAGACTCCGCTTCGTTATTTTTGTTTTGTTATCTAGGAGTGTACTGATGGCTTTGACTGACTGGCGTTCGCTGCACGGCGAGCATTTTAATGGCCGACGTGTGATGGTCACCGGTGGAGCGGGCTTCATCGGCTCGCACCTGTGCGAGGCGCTGGTCGAACTCGGGGCCGAGGTGGTCGTCATTGACGACCTCTCCGGCGGTGACACCGCTAACTTTGCAACCTTTCGAGACACAGCGGGTGCCCGGCTGCAGTTCATCGAAGGCTGCGTTCTCGACCGCGAGCTGCTCGCAGAGGCGATGGCGGGTTGTTCGTACGTATTCCACCAAGCGGCGCTCGGCTCGGTTCCGCGCAGCATTGAGGAGCCCGGCCGCTACGTCGACGTCAACATCAACGGGACGTTTGCCGTGCTCGAGGCGGCACGTGAGCGCGGCGTTCGCCGGCTGGTCCTGGCGTCCAGCTCGTCGATCTACGGCGACTCGCCGACCTTGCCCAAGGTCGAATCGATGCCGATGCAGCCCAAGAGCCCCTACGCGGCCAGCAAGGCGGCGGATGAAATGCTGCTGCGGGCGCACGCCGACTGTTACGATCTGGATACGGTATCGCTGCGCTACTTCAACATCTTCGGTCCGCGGCAGAACGCGAACTCCGCTTACGCGGCCGTGATCGCCGCCTTCGCCAAGGCGCTTGGCCAGGGTACCGCCCCGGTAATCTTTGGTGATGGCGAGCAGTCGCGCGATTTTACCTTCGTGGAAAACGCGGTGCACGCCAACTTGCTCGCCGCCCGGGCCGACGGACCGCTGCGCGGTGAGGCGATGAACGTCGCCTGTGGGGAGCGGATCACCGTCAATCAGCTCGCCACCGCCATGGCGGCCCGCTACGAGATGGCCGGCGTGCAGCCGATTTATCAGCCGATTCGAGCTGGTGATGTTCGGGACTCCTTGGCTGACCTCGCGGTTGCCCAGAGCCAAATTCGTTACAGTCCAATCATCGACTTTGAGCAGGGGCTCGACGCAACGGTTCAGTGGTACCAGGAGCAGAGTGGCCGATCGCTCCGCCGGTCAGAGTTCCTGACCGACTCTTTGGAACGCCCGGCGGAGCGGTCCTCCGCGATCCGGCCCAACTAGTAATCACCGCTCCCTCCAGACGTACTGGAATTGCCGGTTTTGCTACTTGCATTCAAGTCACCGCGACGGTATGTTAACGGCATGAACGGAAAGTGGCTCGTACTGATCCTGCTCTTCGCTTTTGCCAGCACGGCTGAGGCGGGGGTGATCGTTCAGACGCATTTTCTACAGTTTGGTGAGCCAGAAGCTTCTGAAACAGGCGGCCTGTTGTCTTCGCTCGACAGTCAGGACGCTGACGACACCCGTAACTGGGGAGCTGGTCAAACATCGGATGAAAATCCATGGTCGGTTGAAGGCCATCCTGGGTTTTCGCCCGGCCCGTTTGCCGCGTTGCTCGATTTCGCCTTCGCTGGTCTGCCACCGATTGCGGACCGGTTGTCTTTACTGGATGGTCGCCGTCCGCCACTGCCTGAACTCGATGGGTTGATTAAGCCGCCACAGCGATTGTCGTAACTGGTTTAAAGCCAGTGACAATGCGTGTGCTTTACAATTTTATCGTTTTCAATGTTCAGGTTTAAAAATGAAGATCCGTTCTCTAGCGGCGATGCTATGCGCAGCCGCTATCATGATGAGTTCCTCCGTAGCTACGGCGGCATACGTCTCAACCAATGTGTCGCTACATGGTACATCGCCGGTCAGCACCAATGACAACGGGCCGGGGCCACCGCTTGTTCACCTCCAAATGATGGGGTTCGGCGACGGTCAACTGTGGACCAATCAGGTGAATGGCCTCCCATTGGCGGTCGGGTCGACAGTGCGTACGGTAGGGGCGATTAACGTCGCCGACGTAACGAACGGCCAAAACTTTCCGTTTCTACTGCCCGATAACTCGCCTATTCACGCGATTTTTGCCATAGAGGGCGTCATCTCGGCAACCGGTCAAGCGGATTTTAGTGGCGGCTCGCTGTGGTTTGCGTCCCGCACCACTGAAAATACTGGTTTTACGATCTCGGCCCCGACAGACCCGCTGTCGTGGAACTTCGATGACGTTTATGCCAAGTACGATCTGTTGCCTGCAGACACGATTATCCCTGGAACTACCCAAGGGATCAATCCGGCGTACCCTTCGGGTTTCCCGGCGTCTGACGTCAATAGCAGTAACGTCGGAGGGATTTTCGGTACGGGTGAGGGACTTTTCGTATTCCAGGAGGATACGGGATTTACGCCTGCCGCCGGTTTTACTAACCCGGGACTCGGAGGATTCACTGGTGCTAACTGGATGTATGATGCTGAGCAAGGATCAGGTTTTGAGGGTATTGCGGCCCTTACCGACCAGACCGTCCAGGCGACTCCCGTTGGTTTGACTGGTGCTCAGCTTGCCTTGTTGGACACGATCTCCTTGGCGGCCTCCGGGTTCACCGGGGCATTCTCCGAGGGTGGTTTCGCGCCAGCGGGCGATCCATCTGCAACGGGCGACTTCTCTGCACAGCTTAGTAGCGAGGCGTTTTTTATCACTCAGCAGCAGGCGGCGGTCATTCCCGAGCCGAGTTCGCTGGCGATCTTCGCCCTGTTGGGTTGTGGTGTTGCGGTTCGCTACGGCAGAAAGCGTCTTGTGAAGACGGCATAAGGATTGGCTCGCTGAGCTTGACAATCCTGTGAAATTCGAGAGGTTGCGCGACGAAGGTCGCGCAGCCTTTTTTCGTTTTCAGTCACCGGACAAAAGTTATTTAATGGGACTGTAGACTGCAATTCCGGACCGATGGTGTTCCGCCACATTCGGCTTTCCCAGACTGTTCCGGACTACACGTACTGGGTCGAATCCGCTGGTGGCAACCGGCGGACACGAGCCGTCGGGGGAGCGGCGGTGCCAAAACGCATCAGTACCGCCGGGCGGCCGCCGGCCAGTTTACTCGTCTGGGCATCGAATTCTTGCAGCAGCGTTTTGGCGGCATCGAAATCTCGTGCACCGAATAAACTCACGTCACCCATTTGGATGATGTTTCTCAGGACCAACAGCGACATCATCGGCTGGCAGGCGAGTTGCTCCTGGGTCATCCGCAGCCAAATCCGCTGCCAGGCGCGGCCGACGTCGATATCCCCCTGGGCGTCGTCGCGCGATGTCGTGATCAGGCAGATGCCCGCTGCGCTGGATGCCAGTTTGGTTGCCACTCGCGTAAAGATCCGTCGTGCTCCCATAAGCCGCATCAGGCCATCAGGCGGCGGCAGGTAACGCATCAGTCGTAACGAGAGTCTGTCGGAGAGGGAGACTTCCAGTGAGCCCAGCGATAAACCCTCGGTGACCTCAGCGGTCGGAGCGGCGTCGAAACGCACCTTTGCCAAGAACGCGTTGCGAATCGCCTTCGTGCCCAGCATCAACGCATCGGCCCGGCCAATCAACCGCACCAGTCTCACCATCTGATCCGGGTCGCTGATCAACACGGTATCGGTTGACGCGAACGAGCCAGCCGCGTCGCTAAGCTGCTTGATCGTCTCCCTTGGCAGCGGTTGCCCGTCGTAGCGCCGACGGTTCGTGGCCCGTAAAGCTAAGACGGGATCGATCGTGCCCATGGTGGCGTCCGCTGGGACGCTCAGCCGCGTCAAAGCTCCGGGCGGTGTTTCGTCGATCTCGTAGGGCCAATGGTTCCGCTCAGCCGTCTGCACCATGTTTTCCAAAGCTGCGCCTAAGGAAATGCGGGCCATGCGTTGCCCAGCATTCATCGGTGACGGATCCCGAGCGGGGTCAACATCCAGTCCGATCGATCCGCTGGTCCGATCGACGAGGAATCTCCAGGGTTGCGTATTATCGCCCGACGGAGCGAGGACGGCCGCTTGGAGCAATGTGTCTAGTGCGGTCTTGTTCGCTCTGCTGGCCTGGGATTGTGGCTCGGGATTATCCGGTATGATTTCCATCTCTTACTTCGCTCTCAGAGTCTGGATCACGCCGCGGCGTCGAGCACTCGGGTGTCGCAGGTTTGCTCGATCGTTAACCAAAGAACTTTATAGCGCATTTTATTACCAGCAACGTAGCAACATCGGGAATCGCGCAAAACCGTCTATCGGGTGGCCGGATTGGACGTGTGCTGGCGAACAGAGAGTATTGAGCGGTCCAGCATCCGGTGTGTTCGAGCCACATCACACGCGTGTCGCCGTAAGCGCACGGTCCTCTGAGATTTCGTTAGTGTCGCCGTTACGCCGTTCCTCACCGGAGTCAGCCGGGTTCTCCCAGGCGACCACTTGCGGACGGGAGCCAGGCGCTGTCTGGGTTTCCAGACTTCCGCCTTGGGGAAGGCGTGATAACTCGCGGAACAGTTCGCTTACGCTGATGACCTGGGCGTCCGGTTCGCGGAGCGACGGCAATGCCCAACAGGGTACCGCCGGATGCTCGTGGTGTTCCCAGTGATGCCAGGTGTTGTGCGGCAGGAACAGAAACCGAGCCCACCAGGGAGCGTAAAGTCGGTGCGTGTGATCGGCCCCGACATGCTCGGTCCACAGCCGCATTCGAAACGACGCCCAGAACGCGGTCGCTAGCGAAACGAACCACAGCACCGGAATCCACCAGAAGCCCAGCCACCAACTCAGGACGCTGATCCCACCGATCATGCTAGCGGGTCCGAGCGCATCCCGTACCGACACCGGGCGGGTCAGATGCATTGCCACTGCGACATGCGGAATGCTGCGGCCAAGGAAATCGAGCAAAATATCTCGCATGACTTTACCGCGCCGTAAAGGCAACTCCCAATCGGGTAACGCCCGCTTGTGGATCATTTCAGGATCGTCGTGCGTGCCTGCGGTCCGGTGGTGCTGGAAATGAAAGCGGCGATAGCCGCCGAGCGGAATTCCAAGCGGCCACATACACAACATGCCGGTCAGCGCATCGTTCAGTCGGCGGTTGCGGCAGATCAAACGGTGGGCCCCATCGTGTCCCAAGATACCCAGCGCGTGCTGCCGCGTTCCGATGACAACGATGCAAACTAGCCAGGTTATCGGATGCGGGAGCCAGTAGGCCACGGCAAAACAAGCGACGATCGCCGTCCAGTCAACGATCGCTCGCGACAACCACTGAAAAAGCTGAGGTTTTTGCATGAGATGCCTAATGGGAGGCGGGGATCAGTGTGTTAAGCAATTGATGAGCGATCAACGGGTGTCATCTGCCGTTTGCCGTCAGCTCGTGGTTCCCAGGAACCCGACGCTAACCGGCTTGATGATCAAGCCGTAACGCATATCGGCTCGTTAATTTGGTCCGAAGTATTCCCCGGGAGCTGCTTCACGTGTGCCAGTTCCCGAGTCAACTCGAATCATTCGCTGGGAGGTGCTTATAACCGGCCCTGCTTCGCTTTCCACCGTTGGGGAAGCTTATGCCATAATCGAACGACGGTCCAGTCAAATTTGAGACCGGACCGTGCGGCTTAAGCAGTTCGCTTCACCCCCGCGCCTGCTCTGGCAATCGATTTATCTTCAGGGGCAGGGGCAGAGGCGAGACCGGCTGCCGACACCCGTAGGCGTCACGGACTGCTGGGTTGCCAGCGGCCTACGAACACTGCTTCCGCTCGCCGATCCCGCTTTCATCACGGCTCTGGGAACAGATCGCGCTCAATAGCTGCTTGGCAACCTTCACGTTTCTCCGCCGGCGATCTGTATCCCCTCTACCCACTGACCGTGGTCTTTCCTAATCGCCGCTGGACTTACCATAGCCGAGCTTGATCATTCGACTTCGCAGCACGCTCCGCTTGAGCCGCTGGACGGGGTTGCGGTTGCCCCAAGGCATTCGGCCCTTTCGCAAGATGCAGCGGTAGGCGTCGAACTGGGCGTAATGCGGGGCGGCACGCACCTCGCCTCGGTTGAGCAGGATCTTAACCGCTTCGGCGCCGACGACGCCGGCACATAGTCGACATGCCGCTGCCACTGACGGGCCTCGCCCGCTCGCTTCGACGTACGACAAATCCATGTAGGGGATGTGCGTGGCCCGTGGCGTCAGACCGATCAGAAACGAAGAGAACAGGTCGACGGGTTGCATGCCATCATGCAGGTCGAAGTATTCGTCGAATTTCATCCCATTAGGATCAAAGATCAGCCAGGCGGCACTGAATCCGATCGGGCCGGCGGTGATCACCCAGATGCCTCGTCGCTGCGCTTCGCGGAAAATCAGGCGTCGCGCCTCGAAGGCGAAGAAGTCGACAGAATCGACCACCAGGTCGACGCCGTCGAGAAACGCCGCAACATTGTCCGGCGTGACAAACTCGGTCCAGGCGTCGACTTCCGCTTCGGGATTTACCGATTTTGCGCTGGCCGCTAATACCTCGGCTTTGGAGCGGCCGATCGTCTCCACCGTCGCACCGAACTGCCGATTGAAGTTTTTCGCTTCGAACGCATCGGCGTCGGCGATGCGAAACCTGCCAACCCCCATCCGGGACAAAGTCATCAGATGCAACCCACCGACTCCTCCCATTCCCGGAATCGCCACGCGCGCTGTCCGCAGTTTTTGCTGCTCTTGGGGGTCGATCAGTCCAAGGTTCCGCGAGAACGCTTCCTCGTAACTCCAGGAAACAGCGGGTAATGTGTCAGTCGTTTCAGTTTGCATTTTGTCTGACGCCTCCGGGCGAAAAGTGATCTTCTCTGCAGCGGGTACGGGATTCTACTGCAAACCTTAACACCAGGGCGGCGCAGATTTTCAAACTTAGCAAAAAGGAGCAGTTCAAAAATAACTCCCGCATTTTACTCTCCCTCAGGGAGAGTCGAACCTCAGGCGAAGAGAGGGGCGATCCTGGCCCTCCCCGGCCGCTACCGCGTCCGACCCTCCCGCAGGCCGGGAGGGTGAATGCAAGAAGAACTAAGGAACTTATTTTTGAACTCTCCCTAAGTACCTGCTGCGCAGCCGATCGGGCAGGTGCACGGCTTAGCAGTCAGAGCTCACCTGCTAAACGCAGCGAAATACGCTCACCACCCACCAGCGGCAGGGGATCTTAGCAGCAGAAGTGAGGTCGGATCGACTCGAAAAAGAAAAACAAGTTGCCGCTGCTAATCCGACCGCCCATTAAGCGACGATACCATCGATGATCCGGCCGTGTACATCGGTCAACCGAAAATCGCGTCCGGCATGCCGGAATGTCAAGCGCTCATGGTCGATCCCGAGCTGGTGTAAGATCGTTGCGTGCAGGTCATGAACCTCAACAGGATCCTCAAGAGGGTATTTACCGATTTCATCGGTTTTGCCGTGCACATGGCCGCCGCGGAAACCGCCGCCGGCCAGCCACACGCTAAAGCAGTCACGATGGTGCCCACGACCATTTTTGCCTTCACGCGTCGGCGTACGTCCGAACTCAGTCGCCCACACGACGATTGTGTCATCCAACATCCCCCGCTGCTTCAGGTCGGTGAGCAGTGCGGCAGTGGGTTGATCAACGTTGTAAGCCAAGTCAGCATGTTCCTGCATCTCGCCGTGAGAATCCCAGTTAGGGCGGGAGCCGGTGTCGACCAACTCAATAAAACGGACGCCCCGCTCCGCCAATCGGCGGGCAACCAAACACTGCCAGGCGAAATCAGCTCCAGGTCCTTTGGTCGGTCGGTCGAGCCCGTAGAGCTTGCGGGTGTGCTCCGGTTCCTGACTGAGATCAAATGCTTCCGGCGCCGCCTGCTGCATCTGGAACGCGGTTTCGAATGACTTGATCCGCGCCGCCAGAGCGGTGTCATGCCGCCGCTGGTCAAAGTGTTTCTGGTTGAGGGAGTCGACCAAGCCGAACTCAAGTTCTTGAAGCAAGCCACTCGAACCCGGCGGTCTTAAATTGGCAATTGGATTATCACCTGGCAGCACGCGGGTGCCTTGATGAACAGCCGGCAGGAAGTCGCTGGCATAAACCTGCGTGCCGCCGTAGGGCAGGTGCGGGGCGATGACAATAAAACTCGGAAGGTTCTGGTTGATCGTCCCCAGGCCATAGCTGATCCACGACCCCATGCTCGGGCGAGCAAACGTCGGCGAACCGGTGTGCATCCCCAGCGTCGCCTCGGAATGATCGAAATGCGACGCCTTCATCGAGCGAATCAGGCAGACCTCGTCCATCACCTCACGCAGGTGTGGAAACAGGTTGCTGACTTCGGTGCCGCAGCGTTTGTTGGGCTCGGCGCCAAACAGGTTTCCCATCAATTTGTCGTCACCGCTGCCGTCACGCCCGCGGACAATCGGCTTCGGGTCGAACGTATCGATGTGCGACACACCACCGGTGGCGTAGATAAAAATAACCGTTTTCGCGGCTGCTTGATGGTGCGGCTGACGGGCCGCCAGCGGGTTGTCTTCGGCGGCCAACAGCTCCGACACCACGCCCGGCATCAGCAATGAACTGCCGAACAAGGAACGGACCAGCGACCGGCGGTTCAAGGAAACTGGGGTCATAATTTATGGCCTATCGCAGAAGGAGCTTGTCCATTTAGAGCGAATCGTTCTGATGAAGTTTGGCCTCGACGGAGAGACGCGGGCCCCTTCTCCGAAAGGCTCTTAATCTACATACAGAAATTCATTCAAACGCATGAGACTGCGCGTCAAACTTGACCAAAGTTGGTGCGGAGCATCGGAGCCGGCAGGCAGTTGCCTGCGCACATTGTCTAGATGGTCTCGTAGCAACTCTGTCTCCGCGGGTGTCGCGTCGCGGCACAGGACCACGCGGAAGGCTTCGTCCAGCCGTTGCTGATCGGTGCTGTAGTCGCGCAGCAGCCTGTCGGCGAATCGACTCGCTTGTTCATGCAGGAACGTGTCGTTGACAAAATACAGCGCCTGCAGAGCCGTCACCGATTGGTCGCGGTCACTGGTGCAGACATTTGGATCGGGACCGTCAAAGGTCTGGAAGTACGGCTGCGCGGTCAGCCGTTTGGTCATCAGGTAGACGCTGCGTTTGTTGCTGGGATAGTCATCCTTGAACGGGTGATGCTGCGTGTACGTCCACTTCGCTGGCGACGGGATCGGATACGGCTCGGTCTGTGGAGCCGAGTCGAGATTGCCAGCGACCAGCAGCAACGTGTCGCGAATCGATTCCGCATCAAGCCGCTGGCGGTTGAACTTCCAATACAATCGGTTGCTTGGATCGACCTCCAAATTGGCTTCCACGTCCTGGCTCGACAACCGATAGGTGTGGGAGTTCATGATCAGGCGGTGGAGGTGTTTGATCGACCAACCGCTACGGATGAACTCACCGGCCAGCCAATCGAGCAGTTCCGGATGCGACGGCTGTTCACCACGCAAGCCAAAATCGCTGGCGCTAGCCACCAGCCCGCTGCCGAAGTGCCGTTGCCAGACACGGTTGACGATCACGCGTGCCGTCAGCGGGTTGTTGGGGCTGACAATCCACTGGGCCAACTGCAGCCTGCCACTGGAATCGGCCGCGACTTCGTCAGGCAATCGGTGGCCGCCAAGGATGTCAGGGAACTTTCGCGGGACCTCAGCTCCAGGCCGGTCCGGTTCGCCTTTGATCTGGATGCGAGCGTTGCTGGGGTCACCGTCGCGGACCGCGTAGGCCGTAGGTATGGTCGGCAATTGTTTCAGATGTGCGGCGAGCTTTTCGCCCGCTCGCCTCGCCTTGAGCAACATCGCGTCCAGCGCCTCGCCACGCTTTCGCCGTTCTTGCAGCGTCATTTGACTCGCCTGAGCCGCGTTTTCCAGCGACTGTCGCTCGCACTGCACAAGCGCCTGTTCCAGCTCGGCGGTCAGCTTCTCGGTCGTCGCCTGATGGGGGCCATACGCCGCAACGACTTCGGAATCCGGTACTAACGGCACAAAGTCGTTTTGAGTCTGGAATAGCTCGATGCCCGGAAACGGATAACGCGTGCTGGCGAAGATGCCGTACAGCCCGTAATAGTCGCGTGTGCTGACCGGGTCGAACTTGTGATCGTGGCAGCGAGCGCAGGCCAGGGTCAGTCCGAGCATCGTCCGGCCCACGTTGTCGATCGTGTCCTCGATCGTCAGATGCCAAGGATACCGTTCGACCAGTGACCCGAATCGACGTGCCATGGCGAGGTAGCCGGTGGCAATGGTTTGACGATTCCGCTGCTCCTGGGTTGCGGCGGGCAGCAAATCGCCGGCGAGTTGTTCAGTGATAAACTGATTGTAGGGCAAGTCATCGTTGAAGGCGTCGATAATATAATTGCGGTACAGAAACGCCTGAGGAATGGGAAAGTCGGAGTTGTCGCCAGCGGTATCGGCGTACCGCACCCAGTCCATCCAGTGCCGCCCCCAGCGCTCGCCGTAGGCGGGGCGGCTCAACAGCCCGTCGACCAGTTCCGCAAATGCCCGTTCGCGCCCGTGCTGCGACTGGGCGGCCGCCACGAAGGCACGGACTTCATCGGGCCCGGGCGGCAGGCCGGTGAGTCCATAAGTTGCCCGGCGAATCAGCGCCTCCGGATCGGCATCGGGGGCAACCGCTAGTCCGGCTGACTCTCGGCGGCTCTGGATGAAGCGGTCGATCGCGTTGCCAGCCCACGACAGGCTATCAACCTGCGGCAGTTCCGGTGTCGACAGAGGCTGAAATGACCAGTGCGTCGTGGGCTCCGTATCCCCTTTAGCGGGCCCATCCTCCTCCGGCCATACCGCACCGGCCGCAACCCAGCGTTCCAACAGCCCGATCTCGTCGTCCGTTAATCGCTCACCCTCGGGCGGCATTTGGTCGCCTTCGTCGGCCGAGCGAATCCGTTTAACCAATTCGCTCTTCTTTGGCTCGTGTGCGCGGACGGCCGTGCCTCCTGAATCCGCCTCGCCAAAGACAGTCGCCCGATCGGCGAAATTAAGCCCACCGTTCTGTTCCGCGGCTCCGTGGCAATGCACGCAGTGTTGCTGGAGGATCGGACGGATGTGGCGCTCGAAATCGACGTACTCGTCCGCCAACACGGGCCGCGCCGTCCAGAGGGTCGCGCAGGCAGTAACAATAAGAAGGCAGCTGCGGATCATCTTCCCATGCCCTGCGTGAACGGCCGTCGATTTCACCTACAGGGCAATTATGACCGAACCGCTGACGCGGGGCAATCGTGCTCGATAGCCGGGCGAGCAGTGAACTGGGCGAGCAGTGAGCGCTGAGCGATCAATCAGCTAGCATCGGTAGAAGATCGCACAGCCCGTCACAGACGGTCGCGCAGACGCTTTTATTCGCGTCGCCCCAGTAGTCCACAATGCTCAGACCGCACTCGCAGGTGCGGCTGGAGTTGTGAAACTCGTGAAAGTGCAAATTTCTTATCAAGAAAGCCTCATCCATCGGCAAATTCGACTGGTCCTTCATGGCCCTTGTCCCCGTTTCCGAATAAAGCGACTCCGGCGAGTCGTTTTCGACGGCGTCGTCGCTGCGGAAAATGCTGAGCATCGGGTGAGTCCTCGGATTCAGTTCGTACCCCGCCGACCAAGGCGACGGGAGGTTCAATGAGCTTTGGTTGACGTTGGAAGCAAACAGGGTGCCAAAAATCTCTTTTTTTCACCCCACCTGGGCTTTCAACGGCGGCAACTTGCCGGCGCCCACTGACTGAGGACAACGAAACTCACCAATGCACGGTTATTGCTGTCAAAACGAAGCTCGGCGGCATAAATACCCACATTTCCCGCAACTCGCCCACGACTTTTCTGAACCAGCAACAGTTGCTAGCAAAGACGGACAGGGGTGACGGGTTGGTCTCCACCTGAGACTACTGACTCGCCCTGAGACTGGTTCGCGCCTGAGCGACAAGAGGGGTGCGGATTATCCAAATTCGCTCCTGCGGATCTCCGGCTGCTGCCGCCGCCGCACGGGCCAACTACAATCATTCCCAGACTAACGCCGTGGCCACACCGTGCACCGTCCTGCGGCGATCTGCCGAGCAGCAGCAACTTGATCGATCTGTCCTGGCTCTCGATTGGTTTCTACCCATGCCGCTACACAACCGATCTTCTCGCCGTTCATTTTTGGCCACTTCGCTGGCGTTGGCAGGAGCGGCGCCATTAGCGGCCGGTGTTGCGCGAGCGCAGACGGGCACCGCAGCAGGCAGGCTGTTAGCTTATATCGGTACCTTCAGTTCCCGGCTGCGCGACGTGTTGCCAACGCAGGTCGATCTGCCGCCTGGAAATGGCCGTGGCATTCATCTTTTCGATGTCGATCGCACCAGCGGCGAACTGACACCTGCAGGGATCTACCCGCTGGGGACGAGCCCGAGCCATCTGGCGATCAACGCCAGCGGAGATCGGCTGTATTCGGCCAACGAGACCGATCGTGTGGGCGATGACCGCCAGGGCACGATCAGTGCCTTTGCGATCGATCCCTCCGACGGAAGCCTGGAGTTGCTCGGCAGCGCACGTTCCGGCGGCGCCGGACCGACCTACGTGAGCATGCACCCGTCGGGACGCTTCTTGCTGGCCGCGAACTACTTCGGCGGCTCGATTGCAGTGCTGCCGGTTCTGTCCGATGGGCGACTGGGTGAAGCGACGGATGTTGTGGAGCCTACCGGCCCAATCGGTCCGACCATCGCCACGAACGCTCCGCCGGGCAGTTTCGCCTTCAGCGGGCATGACCGGACGCACGCCCACATGATTCAAACCGACCCATCGGGTCGGTTCGTGCTCCACGTCGACCTGGGCCTCGACAAGATCTTCGTCTGGAAACTGGACAGCGAGAGCGGCAAACTGAGCCCCGCAGACACTCCTGCGGTTTCACTGCCACCGGGAGACGGGCCGCGACATTTTCATTTTCATCCAGATGGCCGCTGGCTCTATTCGATTCAGGAAGAAGGCTCGACAGTTGTCCTGTTTGACTTTGATCACATGACCGGCGGTTTGAAGCCGCGACAGACGATTTCCAGCCTGCCACCTGGTTATGCCGGCAGCAACTTCTGCTCCGAGATTCTGGTGTCGGCCGATGGTCGCTTCGTTTATGCCGGTAACCGGTTACACGACAGCATTGGCATCTTCTCTGTTGGCCCCACGGGAGAACTGACCTTTGTCGCCGACGAGTGGACGCGGGGGAACTATCCACGCAGCTTTGAATTCGACCCGACCGGCACGTTCCTCTACTGCTGCAATCAGCGAGCGGATAACGTGACGGTGTTTCGCGTCGACCGCCAAACCGGCAAGCTCAACTTCACCGGACATTACACTCCGGTCGGCAACCCCTCGTGCATCGTGTTCCTGGAACTCGCCGCCACGAGCTAGGGCAATCTTTTTGGTTCTTCCATGAAGATAGGGGTTCATCACTCGGGGCGTAGACGCTGATCCGCTGAGTGGCACGTCCCTGAGGAACGAAGGGCGTGCTGAGGAGAACTATCTTTTTGCTACGACTTGGCAACGACGCGGTCTCGCCACGCTAAGATGAGCGTCGACAACGCACCTTTCTCGGTTCTCGGAGCGAAGCGATGGCGATCAAGCGAACAGGCTCGGCGGTTTGGCAAGGCGGCATCAAAGACGGACGCGGCGCCATCTCGACGGAGAGCGGCGCCTTGTCGGAGTACCCGTACGGCTTTTCCAGCCGCTTTGAAGGCCAGCGGGGCAGCAATCCCGAAGAACTGATTGGGGCGGCACATGCCAGTTGCTTCACGATGGCTCTGTCGCTGATCCTCGGCGAGGCTCAGCTCACTGCCGAACGCATGGAAACTTCAGCTGCGGTCACGCTGGACAAAGTCGAAGAGGGTTACGCCATCACCTCCGTACACTTAACCCTGAAGGCGAAGGTTCCTGGTGCCGACCGAGCGACGTTTGAAAAGCTTGCGGCCAAAGCCAAAGCCGGCTGCCCGGTCTCTAAGTTACTCAATACGAACATCACCCTCGACGCGACACTGCTTGAATAGTCGCTCCGGCAGGGTTCGTGGGAGCCGGAGCCTAACGCCTGCCGGCTGATTGGATTTTGCCGCCGCTTATATTCTGCTCCGCTTAATTCCGTTTTTGTGAAGACCGTTTAAACTCGTCGATCGGTCGCTTTCCCTCGTACTTCATCTGATGTAACTGTTTCTGCCTGAGGTATTCCACGTGCTCTCGGGCGTTAACGTAGTGCTGGTAGAAAATGGCCGCTGCTTCTGCCTTCACCGCGTCGTTGGTTCTTGGCAATTCAACACCTGTTTTGGGATCATACTTACGTCCACCTTTGTGATTGGCGTACCGCCGGGCGCGGGTCCAGCCCATCTGCAGGAACTTGCGCCATATCGGCACCGGGAAAGTCTTCAGCGTCCAAATAGGCGAGAAACATCTCATAGATTTTAGCTGCGGATTGCTTCGCCACAGCCGCGGTTTTGAACCGCCAGTGCGGCAGGATCTCACTCTTATAAGGCTCGACCAGCAGCACGCCCTGCTCGCCTTTGCCGACACGGTAAAGTTCCCTGCGCTCGCGAAAGTTGATGGAAGCGAAGTCGAGCGAGTAATCGAACGCACCAGCGGTCTGGGGGCGGTCGTTGCGGTCAGGTTTTTCACGTGGCATTAGGGTGCTCCGAAAATGTTTTTTCTTCGACTAAGTGAGCCGCAGCTGCTTTGTTTCGAACCCGCGGATGCGTTTCACCGGCATGGCAGTCCCGCTTGATGCTGCGAGTGGCCCCGTATTCCCGTGGCTTCAACGTAACCGGGTGTTTACGCGGCAGCTTACCAGCGTAAGAATGGCCGGGCTGATTCACCCGGTTGGCGTTTCTGACGGAAAACATCTGCGCGGGCCGCTTTGCCAATGAAGAACTCCATCACCGACCGCTGGCTAATCGACCGGGTCACTGCAGGATCAGCGGACCAGGATCGCGGCGCCAGTGTCATCGAGCTTCGGTCGATTACAAAGTCGTACCGCGGTTTTCAGGCACTGCAGGACATCACCGTTGACCTACCGCCGGGAGTCACCGGCCTGCTCGGTCCCAACGGGGCCGGTAAGAGTACGTTGATCAAAATCCTGCTGGGACTTTTGCGGGCATCTTCGGGCGACGGGACTGTGCTCGGCAAGGCGATCTGGCATCAGAGCAAGCAGATCCGGCAAGTTGTCGGATACATGCCGGAGGATGATTGCTACCTGCCGTCTCTCTCGGGGGTGGAATGTGTGCAGTTCGCAGCCAGGCTCAATTGTTTGCCGGCGACCGAAGCGCTTAGACGTGCACACGAGATCCTGGATTTTTGTGGGGCCGGGCAAGAGCGGTACCGCACGGTTGAAACCTACTCCACCGGAATGCGTCAAAAACTGAAGTTCGCTCAAGCGCTGGTCCATGATCCAGCGCTGCTTGTGCTGGATGAACCGACGTCGGGGCTGGACCCTGATGAACGCGACGCGATGTTAAACCGGATCCGAATCTTAGCGAGATCGCACGGTAAAAGCATTGTCATCTGCACCCACATCCTTCCCGATGTCCAGCAGGTCAGCGATTTTGTCGTGATCCTCGCAGCGGGCTGTGTGTCGGTAGCCAAACCGATGACTGAACTGGCTCGTCCTGCCGTGCCGGCAATCGAAATCCGTACTTTGGGACCACCGGAGGCACTACAAGCGGCATTACAGACGCAACATTTGGAATCAAAAATCAATCCGCTGGGGGTGCTGGTTGTGCAGGGAGACTCGAAAGCCTGCGTGCAGACGATTTGGCGGGCCGCTGCAGCACAAGGAATTGTGATCCGGTCGCTGGCGCCGGCTCGCAACTCGATGGAAGCGATTTTTTTAGAAGCCGTCCAGTCCACCTGCCAACCAACTCAATATGCCGATTCATAGCGTCTCCTACCGGTCCTGGGAAGGACGCCGCGTCAGCCCCTGGACACGATGGTTAACGATTTGCACCACCGGCATCGCTCGCGCCTCTAAGTCGCAGTGGCTCAGGCGACTGCTGTTTGCGGCCTTTATCCCGCTGATGTTTACTGGAATTCCTTTTTTCTTATTTGAGCAATCCGTTCGCGATCCGGCGCTGTGGCAAGCCTTCTCGGGTTTTATCCGAGGTATGCCTCAGAATCACATGCTCCGAGAGACGATCGGGGCCATACCACATCATCCGACGCCGGAACAGTTTGAGGCAGTCCGGCACCAGGTCTGGTCATTCCTGACCCTAACCTTCTTGCGATACCCACAAGCTTTCCTGATGGTGATCATCGTCGGCATCGTTGCGCCGCCGCTGATTTCTCAGGACCTGCGGACCCGGGCTTATTTGATTTATTTCGCGCGTCCGATCTCCCGCATCGAGTACATCGTTGGCAAAGTCGGCGTCGTCAGCTTCTTTTTGCTCTCGATCTCGGTGGTTCCTGCTCTGTGCCTGTACGTCGCTGCTGTGATGCTTTCCCCGTCGGTCGATGTGGTACTGACGACCTGGGATCTGCCGATTCGCATTTTGGCCGGTTCGGCATGTACGATCATTCCCACGACGCTCGTCGCGCTCGCGTTCTCATCCTTAACACTCGAGAGCCGATATGCAGGATTCGCGTGGTTCGCGATCTGGATCATGGGCCATGTAACCTACTTAACGCTCGTGGCGATTCCTGCGTTTGAATCTTCACAGAGGCAAGTGGAGTTCTCGCCCGGGTGGAGACTTTTAACCTCACCCTATCAAGTTCTCGGGACGGTCCAGTCTTACATTTTTGGATTCACCAGCGATTTGCATGTCGTCATACCATCCTTTTTAGTGCTGATCGTCGTGTCACTGGTATCGCTATCGATTCTCTTTCGCCGGGTAGCGGCTCCGATGCGGGTGTGAGGTATGAATTGAACAGATATTAATTGTCTGGAAGGGAGAGTTCAAAAATAAGTTCCTTGATCTCATTGCCTTCACCCTCCCGCGCCGCGGGAGGGTCGGACGCGGAAGCGGCCGGGGAGGGCTAGGATCGCCCCTCTCCTCGCCTGAGGCTCGACTCTCCCGGAGGGAGAGAAAAGTACGGAAGTTATTTTTGAACTGCTCCTAACTAGCAGCGGCGTACAACGCGGTATCCGCAGGCTGGAAGGAATTGATATACAAAACCAACTCGTGACCGAGTACTCGCTTTGCTACTTGAACTAGAAAATGCGACCCGCTTATATGGCACCGTGATTGGTGTCAATGATGTTACGCTTTCACTACCGATGGGAGCACACGGACTCCTGGGACCCAATGGAGCCGGCAAAACGACGTTATTGAACCTGATTACGGGGCAGCTTTCGCCCACGATCGGATCCGTGCGCGTCCTCGGGCTCCGGCCCCGATCCAGTCATTCACTGCTACAGCGAATGGGGTACCTGCCGGGCACTGAGGGGATGTATGCGGACGTATCCGCCATCGAGTGGATCACGTACCTGACGCGGCTGCATGGCTATGGTGCGAGCGAAGCTCGCCGGCTCGCGATCCAGGCGATTGAGCGGGTGCAAATGACCGAGCACATGAGCCGCAAGATCTCGACCTTCTCGCGCGGCATGCGGCAGCGCACCCGACTCGCGCAAGCGATTGCACATGAACCTGAGTTTCTGATTCTCGACGAACCATTCAGCGGTCTGGACCCGATCGCACGACATTCGATGACCGTGCTGTTGCAGCAGTGGATTGCCGAGGGAAGAAGCTTACTGGTATCCAGTCATGTGCTGTATGAGATCGAATCGCTGACACGTTCTTTTTTGTTGCTCAGCGGCGGTCGACTGTTGGCTTCTGGATCGGTTGACGATGTCCATCATTTGCTGGCAGACATTCCTTCGGAAGTCCGTATTCGAGTCGACAAGCCTCGTTTGCTGGCCGAGGAATTGATTCGTGATGAGCTTGTTGATTCAGTCCAGATAGAAGCCGACGGTGAGTTGCACGTGACGACAAAGGCGCCGAGCCTGCTGAGCCGATATCTCAGTCAGGCAGTTGCCGAAGATCGCTTTTATGTGTCTGAGGTTCGCTCTGCCGATGATTCGCTGCAAGATGTATTCAACTCGCTCATGAAGTTTCACCGAGGTGGCACATGAACACGCTTGTGCGAATTCCGGCTGTATTTCTGTTTGAGTGGCGTCGAGCGTTGACGGCCCCGCGGTTGACGTGGATGGTTGTGTTGATGGCGTTTCCGCCGCTGCTATTGGCGTTGATGAGATACACCGCAGGCAGCGATCCACCGCCAGAGGTCGCCGCCATTCTGGTGTATGTTTTGTCGCCGGGCGTGGCCTGCATGATGAGCGTGTTCTTATGGGCGACACCGGCATTGTCGTCCGAACTGGAGGGGCGCAGCTGGGTTTACTTAGCGGTCCGGCCCCACGGACCGCTCGCCGTCTTGCTCGGAAAATACTTGGTCGCGGTCAGTTGGTCGGTCCCCGTCGGGCTGGTGTCTTCGGCTCTGGCAATGATCGCCTTGGGGGCCGACCGCCCGCTGTACCTGTTCGCGGTCCAGTCCGCGTTGGTCGGTTTGTCCTGCGTCAGCTATTCCGCTTTATTCCTGCTGGTCGGTGTGATCGCGCCCAAGCGTGCGATGGTGGCAGGCATCGTGTACACGGTGATCTTCGAGGTTGGCTTGGCACTGGTTCCTGCGGCGATGAACTTGCTGACGGTGCAGTACCGGCTGCGCTGCTTGCTCGTCGATTGGATCGATATGGACGAGCGATTGGGCAGCGACAGCCCTGTGCTGGCTTCGTATTTTGCTGGCCCAAGCGCCACCTGGCACGTGGCCGTCTTACTGCTGATGACCTGCGGCTATTTGGCGGCCGCGGCAACGCTGCTGCGTTATCGCGAGTTCACCGCGGCGTCCGAAACCGATGTCTGAGCGACCGGCGATGTTTGGGTAAGGGGTCAGGAGTCAATTGCCGCCAGCGTCCCTTCGGGTGCTTCGCATAATTGACTCCTGACCCCTTAACAGCCACCGGCCGCCTGCCGGGTTGACCAACTGATCCGTTTGCGGGTAGTTCAAGAAGCGACCATCGGGTCGACGATCAACTACTGGGGCGACTGATCGGCCGGCGTCGTACTGGCGATGGCACTGGGCGAGGCTTTTCCTATAATGCCCGCCACGCTCCCCCTGGCCGCTGCGCATCGGCCGTTGCGGCACCGCTTTTTCCCTGGACTGAAAGGTTCGGTTTTACGTGACAGATAAGGTAGAGAAGGTCATCATCATCGGCAGCGGACCGGCTGCTTGGAGCGCCGCCATTTATGCTGCTCGGGCGCAGCTCGAACCGCTGGTGTTCGAGGGAGCGACGACGGAAGAGAATCGTCAACAGGGCACACTGCCGCTGGGCCAGCTGGCATTGACGACAGAAGTCGAAAATTACGCCGGTTTCCCCTCGGGCAACTTAAAGGCGTTCATCGAGTCGGCGATCGATGCCGAGCAGCAATTCCTGTTGCCGCCCGTCAGCGAGGAAGAGCATGCCGTGACGGGGCCGGAACTGATGAACTTGATGCGGCAACAGGCGCGCAACTTCGGCACCCGGATCATCACCGACGACGTGATCGACACCGAGCTGTCATCAAAGCCGTTCACCGTCGACACCCGCGAAAACGGCACGTTCCGCGCCCACACGCTGATCATTGCCACCGGCGCTCGTGCCAACTACCTCGGTTTGCCCAGCGAACACGCCTACAAGAATCGTGGAGTCAGCGCTTGTGCGGTCTGTGACGGCGCGTTGCCGCGATTTCGCAACAAGCCGTTGGCTGTCGTTGGGGGTGGTGACAGCGCGGTCGAAGAAGCAACTTATCTGACGAAGTTCGCGTCCAAGGTGTATCTGGTCGTGCGCCGCGACGAGTTGCGGGCGTCGAAAATCATGCAGCAACGGGCGCTGGAACACGAGAAAATCGACATTCTCTGGAACCATGAGGTGCTAGAGGTTCTCGGTGAGGAAAAGAAGGGCGTCACCGGGCTGAAGCTGATTCAAAACATCGAACGCAGCGAGCGTGAGGTGGACATCAGCGGTTTATTCCTGGCGATCGGCCATACGCCCAATACAACTTTTCTGCGCGGCCAGGTAGACACGAACGACATGGGTTATGTTCAATGGACCACTCCCTTCCGCACGTACACCAGCGTGCCGGGTGTGTTCGCCGCCGGTGACGTCGCCGATGACAATTACCGCCAGGCGATCACCTCGGCTGGCACTGGTTGTATGGCGGCCTTGGACGCTGAGCGTCTGCTGGCCGAACACAACCTGATCTAAGGCGCAGCTGCCGCTCGCCGGACCGTGCGACCCCTCCCTCAATCGATAACGGACCCATTATGGCGGCGGAACCAGCTGGCAGAGATTTTGATGAATTGGTCGATGAGGCCAATGCGGCGCCATTGCCCAAAAAGCTGCTGATGTGGACCCGAATGTCGGGTCCGGGCTGGCTGCAAGGCGCCATTACCCTGGGCGGTGGCTCGCTAGCCGGTTCGTTGTACCTCGGCGTGATCATGGGCTACGGGCTGATGTGGCTCCAGCCGCTGGCCATGCTCTTGGGCGTGATCATGCTGGCGGCGATCAGCTACGTGACGCTCTCGACCGGGGAACGTCCCTTCGCGCTGATCCGCAACCACGTCTCGCCGGTGCTCGCTTGGTCATGGTTGATCGCCACGATGATGGCCAACATCGTTTGGTCGTTGCCGCAGTTCGCTCTGGGAACCGCGGCGCTGACGCAAAATCTCGCTCCGGGGTTGGATACCGACAACGGGCGGCTGATCGCCGCCGGCAGTCTGCTGCTTGTCGCCCTTTTCGTCGTGTGGTTTTACAACTCCGGCAGCCGCGGGATTCGCATCTTTGAGTGGGTGCTCAAAGGACTGGTCGGGCTGGTCGTGATCAGTTTCTTCGGCGTGGTCGCGGCGATGACCAACGCGGGATTATTGCCGTGGAGCAACATTTTTGCCGGCTTGGTCCCCGATCCAAACGCAATTTTTGAGCCTGCTCAATCGCTCCGCAGCGACATCGCGCAGACCGGCCAGTTTGCCGATTGGTGGTCAGGAAAAATCGCCGGGATGCAAAAGGACAATATCATCACCGCGTTCGCCACCGCCGTGGGAATCAACATGACGTTCCTGCTGCCGTACTCGATGCTCCGCAAAGGCTGGGGCAAACGGCACCGCGGCCTGGGAATCTTTGACCTGTCGATCGGCTTGATCGTGCCGTTCGTGCTGGCGACCAGCTGCGTGGTGATCGCGGCCGCTAGTCAGTTTCATGCCAAACCCGATGATGTGCTGGCGATGGTTGAAACGGGCAAGGGCAAAGAAGTCGCCAGTTATCACGGTCACGTCGATGCGCGGCTGAGAGCAGAGTTCGGCGATAGCTTTCAGGCGATGGCCGCCGATCAAGATAAGACCGCTCTGGCAGCCGCTCGTGCTGCGTTGCCGGAGCCGGATCGGCGGCTGGCGGCAATGATTGCCGAACGCGACAACCTCGCGCTGGCCAAGACGCTCGAGCCACTGGTCGGACAAACGATCTCACAAAAAGTCTTCGGCCTGGGCGTGCTGGGGATGGCGCTGTCGACCATCATCATCTTGATGGTGATCAACGGCTTTGCATTTTGCGAGATGATCGGCGCAGGATTCGACCGGGCCGATGCACCGCATCGGCGCCCTGATTCCCGCAATCGGCGTCCTCGGGCCGTTTTATTGGGCCCAGGCCGCTCCCGCACTGGCGACGCCGACGTCGGTGTTTTGCGGAGCGATGCTGCCGATCGCTTACTTCACCTTTCTGCTGCTGATGAACTCGCGACGTGCGCTGGGCAATTCGATGCCCCGTGGCGCATCGCGAGTGGTTTGGAATGTGTTGATGATCGCAGCGACGGCGGTTGCCGGCTTTGGCTCCGCCTGGGGCATGCTCAACAAGAAGCTCGGCGACTTCCCGATCGGGTTGGTCGGTATCACCATTCTCGTCACCTTGCTGGTCGGCGGCGGGATTTCGTTCCTGACTAAAAACAGCCGGAAACAGCTAAGCGAGCTGTGATCCGTCAACCGTCTGCGGGAGCAGCACTGGTGGGTAAGCCGGCGAACAGACGTGAGCCTATTCGCACCATCGTCGAGCCCTCGGCGATGGCTTGGACAAAGTCGCCGCTCATCCCCATCGAGAGCTCGGGAAGCCGCAGGCCGGAGAGCTGTGCCAGCCGGTCGCGAAGTTCCCGTAGCGACGCGAACTCGCGCTGCGCTTGAGCCGGATCCGAGTCGAACCCCGCCATGCCCATCAGCCCGATCGGCTTGACATGCTGGAGCTCGCACAACGTCTGCGCTTCGCGCAGCACCGCGTCAGGCGCGAAGCCGTGCTTGCTGGAATCTCCACTGATGTTGACTTCGATCAATACCTTCGGCGCTGTGCCAAGTTCACCGGCGATGATGTCGAGGTAACGCAGCAGTTTCAGATTGTCGATCGAATGGATAACCGCCGCAGCCTGCAGCGTGCGGCGAACCTTGTTGCGTTGCAGCGGTCCGATCAGGTGCCAACGAACCGGGGCAGTCGTGACTAAATTGGCCGCCTTTTCGCACAACAACTGCGGCCGAGACTCACCCAAATCTGTACAACCAGCGGCAACCAATGCCTCGGTGGTTGCCAGATCGACGTATTTGGTGACTCCTACAATGCGCACCGCATCGCTGGAGCGACCGGCGCGGGTGGCGGCGTCGCGAACTTCTTCGACGACGCACTGCCAGTTCGATTGCAGGCGACGGAGCGTTTCCTCACCGTTCATGCGAATCTGTCCTCACTGCTGTTCGGGAGATCGAACCGCCCTCTCGGCAGCCGCGCACTCGATGTCTTCGTCGTGGTCGCCGACCGTCAGCAGATCCTCCATGCGGCCATCGCCGGGATGAAAGCGAGCGCAGTAGAAATCGGCCACGATGTGTTTGCCTAAGAAAGTCCGCGTGCGCTCGCCGCGGAGCGATCGGTAAAGCACCCAGTGCTCACTGCCCATCTGGATCCGTTGCGCAACCGCTTCGTCGGCGTCGACCAACCGCAAGTCATCGGCAACCGTCAACTGCCGCCAGGTGCGCGGGCGATTGAAGCGCCGCTGCTGAAAGTCCAGCCACAGCGGAGCAAATACGCCGCCTCCGTTGTCACAGCGGCTCGGGCTAGACGTCCGCAGCGTGATGTGCTGGTCCGGCGTGATCTCGATCCGCGCCGCGGATCGCCCCTGACGCCATTCGTTCGACTGCGGCGAGAGCAGCATGCAGCGGGGTTTCTGCTTCGCATCGCGCAGCCAGACCTCCGTCGTTTCGGCTTCCATCTCGGGCACCACAGTCTCAGCCAGGGCGAGGCGGCCGATGTAGTCGATGCTCGTCGATGGCAAGTCTTCGTCGCGCAACACGGCGTCGGCTAGCAGCACGCAGCGATCGTCGCGGACCAACATCAGTTGGCGCTGCAGACGAATACCGCCGGTCCACCGCTGCTCAAACTCGAGGTACTGGGCGTCATCATCGCTGTACTCGCAGATGTGCGTCCAAGGTCCAGCGGCGGCTTGTTCCACACCATCGACATCGATGAACACTTCCCAGCTGCCGCGGACGGCTGATCCGCGCCCGTGCTCGACTTCGACGCGAAAAACATCGGTCGCATATTCAACGAAGGTGCGGGCCCGGCGGGCATCCCACTCCGGCAGCATCGCTGCCGTGCCCGCCAGTTCACTGTGCCAGAGCGTTTTCGGTAGCGAAACTTCCCACGCCAGACGTCCGCCTGAAGGAGCATTGCCGAGCACCGCATCGATGGTTGGGGCGAGCAGCTTGGGCGAAAAATCTTTAATTGCGTCAAACAGTCCGCCGGCCCCAACGTCGTCGCGACTGTCGGCTTTGGAGAGCGGCGAAAACACGGCACTGGTATCTCGGCGAGTCATCGCCGCGATCCAGCAGCCCAGGTCGGTCAAGACGCCCAACCGCCGCTTCTTGAGCTTCCGTTTGGTGACGACTGCCGCGAGCCGCTGCTGGCGCAGCAGAGAAGCCGCAGTCAGCCGTGCGTACCGGCCTCCGCCACGAACCGCTGAACCGATCGACTCTTCACCTGCGTCATACCACTGCTCCAGGGCATCGACCGCTTGCGCAGCCATTGTATCGCTCGCCAGGTCACTGAGTCGTAAACGCAGGACCAACGCCAGTTCGCAGCCGCCGATCAATCGTGCCGGCGACGAAACATCGGGGATCGATAGACAGTGGCGAGCCAGCGCAGTCGAGCGACTGACAGAGCGACTTCCAGCTGATCTCGCGCAGCCTCGTGATCAGCGGCGGCAGCGCATAAGCCCACAGCACTGCTTCGGCGACCACTGCCGGTTCAAGTTTGCTCGATCCGCAAAGGTCATCGATGTCGCGGATGAGTTCCTCGACCGCCAAGTCCCACTGGATCGCTTCAGACCGCGGGCGACTGAGCTGGCGGCCACTTGCCAGTTCGCTGAGCGTCAGCTGCAAGGTCGTGACCGGCCGCTGGCCAGCCACGGCCAGTCCCCACCGCAAGACCCCGCCACCGGCGGCGGCTGCGGGAAACAGCTTGGCCAACGAGCGTTTGTCGAAATCCTTCCCCAGTTGCGCCACCACGGCCGCCCAAGACGCGTGCTGCCAATCGCCAGGCTGTGGTGCCAAATCGTCAGGTAGCTGCTCAGCCGTTGCTTGCGGTTGCTGCGGCAAAGGCGAGGGAAAGGTCGGGGTTCGCGTCATCGAAGGAAATGGGAGGAGTAGAAAAGGCCAGCAGCCGCTGAGAAGTTCCCCAACTTTACAGCGCCGCTGGTCGCTGGGCAGGTGCCAACAGGCCGCCGGGCAACCGCTGCACGCTAAGATGATGAGTATAACCAGGCGTTCACAGGACTAAGGCGAATGAGATTGGCGACGAAAAAGTGGCTGCTGTCGGTGGGGATTCTGTTGACCGGCACGCTAGCGGGAGGATGTTCGGCGGAAAAACAGCCGGCCGAGATTCGGGAACGGCAAGCGGTGGAATCGGTTGATCCGTCGACTCAGGGTGGGACGACAGCTCCCGATCCAGTTGGCCCTGCGGATGCCTCCGGCGCAACGACGACCGACCCGGTGGGCGATGCAGCGATCCAGGATCTCGATCCGCCGAGCGACAATTCGCTCTCCTTGCAGCAGTCGCTCGACAACCAGCCGCCGCCGGTTGACGGCGATACCATGCTGTCCGAGCTCGGCTACGTCAGCCCCAGCGACAAGGTCCGCAACACGCTGGCCGACCCGCCGGGAGCCACACGACTGAGTCAGCAGTCGTCGCTGTGGGTCGACATTCAAGGTAAACGGGTGTTCGCCGACGGCTATGTCGCCCAGCGCGAGGCCTATCTGGAAATGTTCGCCTGCCCGGCCGAAACGAAGGAACACGAATCGATCGTCGGCGTGATGGCGAAGTCTGAAGAGGTGCATGCCGCACTATTGGCCGTCGGTGCCAAACAGGGAACGCCGGTCCGCTTTGACACCGAATACATCCCGGCAACGGGGCAACCGATCCGCATCTGGGTGATGTGGTATGACGAGGATGGTCAGTTTCAGCACACCGACGCCCGCCGCTGGGTGCGACACGTCGGCACGGAAGAATCGCTGAAGCTCGATTGGGTGTTCGTCGGCAGTTCGTTTTGGAAAGACCCCAGCGACGGCACCGTCTATTACCAGGCCAATGCCGGCGAGATGATTTGTGTGTCGAACTTCAGCACCGCACTGATGGATCTGCCGGTCGAAAGCAGTGACGCGAACAATGAACTGCAGTTTGAAGCATTCACTCCGCGGATTCCGCCGCCGGGAACGCCGGTGCGGCTGATGCTCGTCCCGATCACCTCGCCTGAAGCTGCGGCAACGGATGCGGGTGCGGAAGCCGAGGCTCCGGACGAAGCGACCGCTGATGCTGTTGCCGCCGATCGACCGCCCCATGCTGAGCTGATGCCGCTGAAGGATCCTGCGGCAGCGGCCACGCCGTCTGCAGGATCGGCGGCTGCTGGCGCACCTGCGACTTAGGCCCGCAGGGCCAACACATCCACTGCCGGAGTCGTGGGGCTCCGGATTGCAGCGTCAGCAAGTAGCTCTTAGGCCCGCAGGAGACTGCTGAGATAATAGCAATGTGTGCGGAGGCGATGATCGAGCGTTGCTCGATGGCATCGCGCTGCGGCTGGTTTTCGTCAGGGCCTTGAGCCGACCTGCGTTCGCTTAGGCGAAATCGCGCTTTAAAAACCTCTTCCAGCGAAGAATCGATCGATCACCTCCTTTCTCCGCCCTTAACAGGTCGCTGGACAGGGCGTGGCCTGGAGCAAGCGGCTGATCCGCTTCACATTCACCACCAGGCAAGTCATGCACTGCTGAATGCAGAGCTTTGCTCGACCCCAGTACCGGGCCCGACGCCCGCGGCCGTGACGTGCCAGTTCGTTGAGCTTCCGCTCGATCGCCGGATGCTTGCGCCGGACCTCGGCATACCCCGGAGTCTTCGCCCGCTCTCGGGCTTGCTCATATTCTGCTTCATACAAGCTCTTGGATACCGATCTGCCCAAGTTTGATTTCGGGCTAAAGTTTAGGTGGCACTGCGACAGCAGAGGACAGTTCTGGCACTGCGAACGCTTGAACTTAAACGTAGTGAGGTGCTTGCCCTGGTGGCGGTATTTCGATGTTTCTCCGTTGGGACAGGTCACGCTGGTGCCGTCGGCGGAGAGTTCAAACATCGATGCAGCAAAGCCTTCACCACTGCGGAAGTCCCTCGGCGGAACGAAGACTTCGACATTGGGCCCTTGCGGATCCTGGAGCTCTCGCAGCACGTGGCCGTTGAAACCGATGCCGTCCATGGAGAGCTGCTCAATCTGGTTGCCGTAGGTTTGCTGCTCCATCTTGACCAAATCAATCGCATCAGCCGCTTCATCGCCGTCCGCTGCAAGCACGTCAAAGCTGGTGATCAATTCACTCTCGGCATCGATCATCACGTCCAACAAGTAGCCGTCGTAAAACTCACCGTGCTTACCGCGGCGCACCTCGGGGTCGACGACGCTCAGCGTCCGATGGCCCTTGTTCGGGTGAAACATGTCGTCGGTGATCTTCTCGGCCAACTGACGGACCGCCTGCAGCTTGGCCCACCGCCGATCGGCGCCCTCGGCTGGGGGCGTTTGCTGTTGAATCCAGCCCAGCAGATCGTTGACCAGTGACAAGCGTGCCTGCAGCTTGATCTCAGCACTGGCGTGTTCGGTTTCCTGGGTAATCCGCTGGACCTCGATACGATAGCCCTCTGCAACCTCTGGATCGAAGCTGTCAATCACACCGAGCATTCTTTCTCGCAGTTGAGCGAGCAAGGCGAGCGTGGTGGGGACGGCGATGTTGGCAACCACATGCGTGGCGTCCTTGAGCCGCAATCGATCTCGAATCAGGTTTGCCTGACGCGCGTAGCTGACCAGGCGCTCAAAGAGTTTTTTAAAACCTGCGGCACCGAGCCAACCGCGGAACTTCGGGAGCAGACTGGCATCGGGAAGCCTATAAATGACTGGTATCTGCAGAAACCAGCGAAAGAGCACGTCAGTTTGCCCTCGGAGCATCACCTCGCGGTCCGACAGACGGCAGAAGTACCGCAGGAACTCGAGCTTGAACATGATCAGCGGCGTCACGGCCGGCTGGCCGCGATGAGGGCAATAAAACGCCTCAAGCTCTGGGACAAAGGAGTCCCAGGGGATCAACTCCAAGGCATCCAGCAGCGGATGCTCCTTGGGCAACAGCGCACCGTAAAAGCTGCGATCTTGCTCGCGGATCCGAAACAGCCGATCACGATCTGGGGAGAGCATGGGAAATCACTCCTAAGCGAGCGACGAATCCCTCATTATACGCATCCTCTGCTCTGCCGATTAAATCAGCAGTCTCCGCAGGGCCGGCACAAACAGTAGCTTTCGCCGCACCTGTATCGGCCCTGCGGGCCTGTAAACCCATTTACGATCCTGTTACCGGGCCCTGACGAGCCCGGCAGAGGGTGTACCGGGCCTTCGGCCCTAGGGAGCATTAAATCAGTTCTGCGGAACCCAAGCTGCCTTCTTCCGCACCGGTGCCGGGGCGTAGCCGTCGGTGGTGGCGACGACTCCGTTGCCCGATACCGCCGGTTGGCTTGAGCGGACGCCGGAGCCGACGACTTGCTGGCCGACTGCCTGCCGGTGACCGCCGGCTTGTTGGGCGGCAGCGGCCGGGGCCGCAACCGTTCCGCCCGCTCGGCTGACCGCTGCTGATTGCTCGGTAAGGATCTCCGCGGGCGGCTGGAGCCGGCTCAGCGGGATATCATTGACCGGAATTGGGTGACGATCGATCGGCTGGCCGAGTGCGTCCTGCAGCCCCAGCGGACGGTTGAAGGTCGCATCTTCTTGCCACAACTCCGGCTCGCCCGGCGGTAACATTTCAATTCCTGCGTCGCCGACGTGCTGTCCACCGGCCGCGACGGTTTGCGGATCGGCGATCGGTCCTTGGCGGACAACCTCGGGCCGCGACACACCGTACTGCCACTTGCGTCCGGCACTTCGCTCACGAGCACGCTCCAGTGCGTCCCAGTAGGCCTTGGACTGCCAAGGACCTTCAGCGATTTCGATGCTGTTGTGCTGCAGCAGCGTGCCTCGAAGGTAATGCACGAAGTTGATCGACTTGTTGTACTCCGCCAGTGCCCGGTAGTAGTCGATCTGAGCCTGTGCCCGCCGCAGTTGGCTTTGCAGCACGACGTTCACCGGTGTCCGTCCGCCTTGGTATTCCGCTAAGCGGGCCTGAACTTCCTGCTCCGAAGCTTGCCAGCGTTGCGAGTTGGTTTGCACCAGTTGGTAATGCGACACGACCATCCTCCAAGCACTGGACAGCTGACTCACGTGCAGCCGTTCCTGTTCCTGCAAGAAGGCGCGCTCGCGTGCCACCCGAAGCTGCGCATTTTTGATCCGTGCATTCTCGCGTCGGGCACCGATTGCAGTCGGTTGAATATCCAGTCGGACTGCGGCTTCCTGGTAATCTCCGCTGGTCAGTTCGCCCAGCGCTGTGGATCCGGGGTTGGGGAACCCGGGGCCGGAACTGCTGCGGCCCAGGCCAAGTTCATCGCCGACGCCGACCCAGCGGGCCAGGAACGACAGGTTGACTTCCGGCAGGATCTGGTTTTTTGCCAGAATCGTTTCCAGCTCAGCTTGCTTGACCCGCGTCTTGGTGCGACGCAGCTCTGGAGTCAGATAAATCGCCTGCGCTACCGATTCGTCCCAGTCGAACTCAACCCGCGCAATCGTCGGCTCGGTGATCGGTCGCATCAACCGCCCGTCGGTCGGCGCCAACCCCATCCGCTCACGCAGGGCTCCCTCGGCACCGTACACGCCCAGGCGATCCACTCCGGGCAGGTTCGCTCCGCTAAGCGCGGACTCGAGTTGGCCCTTGAACTGAAAGTACTGTTCAGTCGCTTGTGCCAAGTCTTGACGAGTTCCGGTGCCGCCCTCGAGGTTCAGCTGTGCGAACTGTGCCGTAGCCTGAGCACTGTTGCGCCCGACCATCGTGGTGGCCACGTTGCGATAGGCAACATACAGGTCCCAGTAGGCAACTTCGACGTCGCGGACCAAGTTACGGACCTGGACCTCAAACTCGGTGATTGCGATGTCTTCGTTCAGGCTCGCCAGCACCACCGGGATGCGGTTGACCAGCGTGCCGCGGTTCCGCATCAGCGGGTGCTGGACCTGCGCCTCGACCAGTGTCGTCCAGTCGCTGCGGACGGTCCGAGCGATCCCCGGCTCGATGTTGTTGCTGCCGTAGATCGTTTGCTGACGTAAGGTTGCAACGCCACCGGTGGCCATTCGCTTGCTGATCGCCGACTGCTGCGTTGCATCCTCAGACTGGAAGAACTGCGGGTTGAATGGGTTACCTGGTCCGACGTTACGCGGCCGGTCGGTGTTGCCCCAACTGATAAAGCTACTGGTCTGCGCGTCGAACTCGGCCAGTGCGTCTTCCACGCCACCGATCTGGTTGGCTCGCAGCACGCCTCGCGGCAGCACGCGATTACCTTGGCCGTCGATCGTCAGCGGGATCGACTGCGTCGTGCTCTGCTGGATCGCCAAGTCGTAGATGCTGCCGAACTGATCCGACGTGCCGCTGGTGAACTGCGCGGCGATATTCTGACGCTGTTCGGCGGTGCCGGTCGTCGTGACGAAGAACTTCGCGTTCTGCAGCGCGATCGACACGCACTCCTCCAGCTCCACATCCCAGTACTGGAAATTGTGGTTGCCGAGCGTCAATGGCGGCAGGCTCTCGGTCGTCTCGGCGAGACTTTCGGTCGCCACGTCTGGATACTCGACCCGCGTCGCGGCGCCGAGGTAATGCTGTAGATCGGGAGATTCATTGGCGAAGAACGGTTGCGTGGTGGCGCAGCCGCTGGCCATGAAGATCGCGATAAACAGTTGTAGGTAGGTGGCGAACTTGATTAACGAATGGTTCATCACAGGACTTCCGTGGCAGTCCCGTACCGGCGGCCAGCGATGCATTCCAGCGGTACGAGCCCCGATGCGTCGAAACGCATAGACAGATCGCCACAAGAAGATGCGCAAGCAGACAGTCGATAGCGGGTTGAGTGTGGAAGCCCCCCACACGTCCGAGTTCTCACTGCCGACCGGCAGCGCGACCTCGGCGCCCAAGAGAAGGTATCGGCGCGGTCGCTGGTAAACTTTGACGATTCCGCAGATTTTTCTGTCGCTGCTGGCGAGTTTTCAGGACCCGCTGATGTCGCATAACCCGCCGAGTTGCCAGACCGCCCAAACCGCTCGGTCTCGCACCGACAACGGGGCTTAGCTTCACCACGGCATGCGGTAAATGCCCCACTGACCATGGTTTTCGTCGACAGCCACCTCGATCCAGGCGATCCCCGCCGGGACCTGCTGCGACATCTTCTCGCGAAGTCGCTCAGCGATCACGCGAGCGATTTCTTCGGCGGTTGTGTTGATCACCGGCAGCATCACGCAGTCCTCGTTGGGAAACACCCACCGCCGTTGGCGAAACCGTGCCGTCGTTTCGCGCTCGTCGCGCGAGATCAAGATTTCCTGGTGATTTTCCGGCAGCAGCACGTGATGATCCAGCTCAGCCGTGATTTGCAGCACCGCATCGCGCAGCGCGATGAAGTCGATTACGTAGCGGTTCTCGTCCAGCGGCCCTTCGACGGTGACGCGGACGCCGTAGTTGTGACCGTGGATACGTTCACAGATGTCGCCGGCGAAGGTAATGAAGTGAGCCGCCGCGAAAGAGAACGCTTCTTTACTGACTTCGACGCGGTACGACGCGGTGGACTGAGGCAAGGGAGTGACCTTAGGAGCGTGCAGGAAACGAAATTGGATTGCCGGACGGGCATTTAGCATTATCTGCCGGGACGACTATACTGCCCAGCCTCATTGCCAGGGGCAATCGCTTCCCGGTCCTCCACCTTCACGAACACATCGGGTCTGATGATCAAACGCATCCTTGTCACCGGCGGTGCCGGATTTCTCGGCTCACACCTCTGCGAGCGATTGGTCGCCCAAGGCCACGATGTGATCTGCCTCGATAATTTCTTCACCAGCCAGAAGACGAACGTCGTTCACCTGCTCGGCGAACCGAACTTCGAATTGATCCGCCATGACATCACGCTGCCGATCTTTTTGGAAGTCGACCAGATCTACAACATGGCATGTCCGGCCGCCCCCGGGCATTACCAGTACAACCCGATCAAAACGACGAAAACGTCGGTGATGGGAGCGATCAATATGCTTGGGATCGCCAAACGCTGCGGCGCGACGATCTTGCAGGCGAGCACGAGCGAAGTTTACGGCGATCCAGAAGTGCACCCGCAGCCCGAAAGTTACCGCGGCAGCGTCAACCCGATCGGCCAACGAGCCTGTTACGACGAAGGCAAACGCGTTGCCGAGACGCTGTTCATGGATTACCACCGTTCCAACAAGGTCGACATCCGCATCGTCCGGATTTTCAACACCTATGGACCGCGGATGCATCCTTACGACGGCCGCGTGGTGTCCAACTTCATCCGCCAGGCATTGGCCGGTGAACCAATCACGCTGTTCGGCGACGGCCAGCAAACCCGCTCGTTCTGTTACCGCGACGATCTGGTCGACGCCATCATCGCGATGATGAACGGCCCAAAAGATTTCGTCGGGCCGGTGAACATCGGCAACCCCGGCGAGTTCACGATCCGCGAGCTTGCCGAACTGGTCATCGAACTCTCCGGCTCCAAGTCCTCGCTGATCAAGAAGCCGCTGCCGCCGGACGACCCGACTCGCCGCCAGCCCGACATCACGCTGGCCCGCAAACACCTGCAGTGGGAACCGAAAGTGCCGCTGCGCGAGGGTTTGCTCAAGACGATCGAGTGGTTCCAGTCGATTCGGTTGTCTGATTACCGTCCGCCGACGCCGAACTACGCCTAAGACTCCGTCGGAAAGCTCTGAGCCGATGGCGTTAGCCGCGGGCCCTGGCACGCAAACCTCCGGTGTACAGTTTGCTCCTTACTCATTCACGTGCTCAGCACCGTTTCACTGAGCACGAACACGAGGGAATGGGCTCACCGCCAGATCCGAAAATCCTACTGAGACACGGTGCTATGCCTGCAGCGGCGCTAGCTTGTCGGTACCCATCAGCGGCCGCAGAACTTCCGGGACGGTGATCGAGCCGTCGGCGGTCTGGTAGTTTTCCAAAATCGCGATCATCGCTCGGCCGGTGGCGATCGCGGTGCCGTTGAGCGTGTGGACGAACTGCGTCCCTTTCTGCCCCGCCGTCTTGCTGCGGATATTGAGCCGCCGGGCTTGGTAATCGGTGCAATTGCTGGTGCTGGTGACCTCGCCCCACTGGCCGCCGTCACCGCGTCCGGGCATCCAGGCTTCCAGGTCGTACTTACGGTACGCCGGGCCGCCGAGGTCTCCGGAGGCGGTATCGATCACCCGGTAGGGGACACCTAAGTTATCGAACAGCTCGCATTCCAGCAGACGCATTTCTTCGTGGACCGACTCGCTCTGCTCGGGCGTGGTGAAGGCGAACATTTCGACCTTGGTGAACTGGTGCACGCGGTACAGACCTTTGGAAGCCCGGCCAGCCGCCCCGGCTTCGGTGCGAAAGCAGTGGCTCAGGCCGCACAGCCGGATCGGCAGCTGCTCCGAATCGATCGTCTGTCCGGCCATCATCCCGCCAAGCGTGATCTCTGCGGTCGCCACGAGGTTCAGCTCGGTATTTTCGATGCTGTAGATTTGCGTCTCCGGTCCGCGCGGCGTGAATCCGGTGCCGTGTAGAATCTCCGTCAGCGCCAAGTCCGGCGTCGTCACCGGCGTGAATCCCTGGGAGCTCAGGAAGGTGACGGCGTAGTGCTGCAGCGCCAGGTCGAGCCGCACCGCAGCGTGCTTAAGGAAGTAGAATCCGGCGCCGGCGACCCGTGCACCGGCTTCAAAATCGAACAAATCGTGCAGTCGGCCGAGTTCGAGATGGTCGCGAGCGGGAAAATCAAAGCTCGGGACGGGCGTCTTTCCCAGCGCGATTTCGTTCGCATCGTCCTCGCCGCCGACCGGTACGTCGGGGTGAGTCAGGTTGGGGATCGGCCTGAGGATCTCGAGGATCGCCGCTTCCAGTTCATCGTGCGCCTTCTGAGCCGCGTCCTTTTGCTCCCGCAGCGAACGTCCGTGCGCGATTCGCTGTTGGCGGTCGGCGTCATCGCTCGCCTTGCTGATCGACTGGCTGACCTCGTTGGCCTGGCGGTTCAGGTCCTGAGCCGCTTGCAGCTGCTCGGCGCGTTTTTCTTCCAGTTCGATCAGCCGATCGATGTCGCAGGTCACACCGCGTCGGCGGCAATTTTCTTTGACGAGGTCCGGGTGACTGAGAATGAACTTGCGATCTAGCATCGTGCGGGTTGGGTCGGAGGAACGTAGCGAGGCTTGACTTTGTGCCACAGTAATAGTGCGATTGGCCCCGGCTGTCCATGAAGGGATGCACGCGAGTTTGAATCCACCCGAGGGGACGCTTATACTGGGCTGAAGGGCGAGCAATGCTTTGCGCCGGACGGTACTTGTTTCAACCCAGCGGATCGACGCCTCATGACGGACCACTCGAAGCCTCAACCTCTCTCCGCCACGGGCAATTCGCGGCGGAATTTTTTCAAGGACAGCGGGCTGCTGCTGGCCGGAGGGGCGTTCGTCGGTGGCAGTTTGAGCATCGGCCGCGCCGCGCACGCCTACGGCTCCGACACGATTAAACTCGGTTTGGTCGGATGTGGCGGCCGTGGCACCGGAGCGGCAATTCAGGCGCTCAATACCGAAGGCGGCGGAGTGCGTTTGACCGCGATGGCGGACGTTTTTCCGAGCAACCTGCAGACCGCCTACCGATCGATCAAAGGCAAACACCCCGACAAAGTCGACGTCAGCAGTGAAACCCGTTTCGTCGGACTCCGGGCGTTCGAGCAGGTGATGTCGGCCGATGTCGACCTAGTCATTCTCGCCACGCCGCCAGGATTTCGTCCGCTGCACTTTGAACAGGCGGTGCGGGCCGGCAAGCATGTCTTCATGGAAAAACCGGTTGCTGTTGACGCACCGGGCGTTCGTCGAGTGTTGGCCGCTGGTAAGGAAGCGGAGCGCACAGGGCTTGCCGTGCAGGTAGGCCTGCAGCGGCATCACGAACTGCGCTACCGCCAGTGCATCGAGCGGCTGCACGATGGGGCGATCGGCGAGCCGATCTTCGCCCGCGCATACTGGAACGGCGCCGGCATCTGGACGCGCCCTCGCCGTCCGGCACAGACCGAACTCGAATACCAGTTGAACAACTGGTACTACTTCAATTGGCTCTCGGGCGACCATATCACCGAACAGCACGTGCATAACTTGGACGTGATTAACTGGGCGATGCAAGGGCACCCGGTCGAGGCGCAGGGCCAAGGCGGCCGCGAAGTTCGCCGCGGCGCCAACACCGGCCAGATTTATGATCACCACATGGTCGAGTTCACCTACCCGGGCGGAACGCGGTTGCTCAGCCAGTGCCGTCACATAGCCGGGTGCGGGACGAACGTCGGCGAACACCTGCACGGCACCCGCGGGTACTGCGATATCTCCGCAGCCAGAATCTTTGACCTGCAAGGCAATCTGATCTGGGAAAGCGACGCTAAGGAGAGCAGCGGCAAGGGCATGCAGCAGGAGCACGATCATCTGATCACCGCGCTGCGCAGCGGCGAGCGTCCCAATGAGGCCCAATACGCGGCGCTGAGCACGATGACGGCCATCATGGGCAGGATGGCGACCTACAGCGGCAAAGCGATCCGCTGGGACAAGGCGTTCAACAGCAATCTCGCGCTGGCCGATGTCGATTCGCTGCGCGACTTCAGCGACACCCCGCCGGTGCGGCCTGACAGCAGCGGCGGCTATGAAGTTGCGGTCCCCGGCAAGACCGTCGTGCTTTAAGGCGCCAAGGTAGTAGGAACGGGCGCCTCCCATCTGGGTGGCACGTCCCTGAGGAACGGAGAGCGTGCTGGGGAGAGTGGAATAATTGTCCCCGATTGTTCTTCAGCCCGCACGGGTCGCTATTCGGAACAATTGGGGACAATTGTTCTACATTTGTCGGCTTCGCCAACCGCAGCACCGCGAAAGTCGAATGAAGAGCCTATCCGCAAGGCGGTCTAACCTTCTTCGGCAGGCGGTACCGCTTGCTGTTCTGCCGTGTCCGCCGCCTGCGAGCTTGCCTCTTGCTCCTGCACTTGATCAGCGGGTTGCTCGGCCGTGGTTTCACCGAGCAGCGCGGCTGCCAACGCCGCATCGTCGCTTGGTTGCACCCAGCGGAGATCGATGACCAGCGAATCGTCGACAATTTCAGCCAGCACCGCCGGCACGTCGGTCGCCAGCTGCTCGGCCCATTGGAGGGCATTTTTACCGCGGCGGCGCAACCGCAATTGGCGTGAACCGAGTCGCCAAGGTCCGCTGGCCGTCAGCCTGGCAGACTCATCGGTGACCTGGCAGCTGACTATCGACTCATGGGCCGACATCCGCGTCGCCAACCGTTCCGACCGGCTGCGGAGATTTTCCTCCCGGGTCTTCAACATTGCGATCACCGGCAGTGACTCCGGCGAGTTCCCCTGCAGCGTCTCCAGCGTGTAGGCCATGATCGCTTTGGTAGCGATCGATGCTTCCAGCGCCGGCCACGCTTGGCTGCTGCAAATGTTGTCCACCGCAGCTCTGCGACCGATGATCAGGCCACAAGGCGGCCCACCGAGAACTCCGTCACCACTGGTGATCACCAGATCGACGCTTCCTGCTGATTGCTCGTCACCCAAGAACTCGCGCGCCCCGCGCAGCGACGGCGTTGTCGCGACCTGCCAGGTGCCGGGACGGTCGGACGATGCGCCACGGAGCCCGCCGCAAGTGGTCATAACCAACACGCGCACTGGCTGCTGTGCCGAAACAGCTCGCGATCCGCTCCCCGCCGTTGCGAACCACAGCGGATCGGCACTCCCGTTGTCGACGGCGATCATGATCGCTCCGGCAGCCACGTGATAGAGGTCTGCCGCTGCGACGGAGTCAACCGAACCGACTTCGTGAACATGATCCTGTGCGCCGCAGCGCCGACAGGCAAGAAGGCTTCGGGAACCGGTGTACCGCTGGGCAGCCGCAGCGACTGTGAGCGGTGGACGTAGAGCGGGCGTCCCTGCCGCGAAAGTCCTACTGCCAGGCAGGCGGCATCGACGCTGGTGGTCACAAGCACCTTCAGATCATCGGATCCGGCGCACGCATGTAGACGCCGGTCGAGTCGCTCCATCGCCACCGGCGTGCGCAGTGACGGGGCGGCAGCGGCCTCTACGCCTAAATCGATCGCATGGCTGTCCAGCGGCACGCCCTGCAAGCGGTGGTCAGCTAGCGTTCCCGTGGCATTGATGACCGGAGTGACCAAGGCGACGTGTCGCCGGGCCCAGCGATCGAGACGTTCCTTTCCAGCGCGGGCACCGCGGAACACGTTGTCGACGCTCCGCGCCGCCGTCTGCGGCAATTCATCAAGCCACTGGCCGGCACGCTGTTTGAGATGGTCAAACCGCTCTGGCGGAACCTTGTCGACCACACTGCCGACACTTCGCATCAATGCTTCCACTGCCCAGGATGGGATGCCCATTGTCGTCTCTATTTTGCGTTGGCGGCCAGCTAGAACAAATCACCGATCCATTCTATTCACTGGCCGCGGCAAAACCGAGGCGTCTGGAGCGAAGCGCAGTCGAATCGGACCGGACGCAGGACGAGCCATAGCGGCCGAGCCGACTACCGCGGGTGCGGCTGGCTCAAGAAATCGTTCACCGTGCGAACTTCGCGTTCCTCTTCCGACGGACCAAATAGACCTTCCCAAAAGCCCGGCTTGGACTTCGACGATGCCGGTTTAGGATCCGAGACGAACATCCTGGACGGATCTAACACCGCTTTGGTCTTTGCCCAACCGCGTTTGGCGGACTGATTCATATCCGCCATCAGTCCTTGAGATTTTTTGCGGATCCGCGGCGGCTCACCGCTCCACGGCAGCGACGGCAACTGCCACTGAGTGGGGTTGTACCACTGCGAACCGGCACCGGTTGTCGGAGGTCCACTCCAACAGTCACCGGCTGCCAACCCAAGGACCAAAATCCCAACGGCGAGAGAAAGTTTTGAAATGTACATGAGCGATTCCCGAAGGTACTCCGACGACCAACAACGCGTGGTTTCGCAGGAATCGCGTGCCGATGTCCAGCCCGATTTTGACCCCCGGGATCGGCAGTCCGCCAAGCTTTGCAGGAACTCAAGTCCGCTCAGCGGATCTTCGCCATGTAGGCGATGAACTGTTGATCAAAGTCTGCCAGTTTTACCTCGAAAATTCGCTCGAACATATCAATCCGCTCGCGCCGCCCGCGTTCGACCAGCGGTTTTCCCTCGCTCAGGGCACGCAAGTACTGAATGTACATTTTTTTGTTCGTCTTCAGCAGGAAGTAAGTGAGTGCCCAGGCTTCCGCGTACGCATCCTGGGCGGTCGCGCGTAGAACGGAACCGAGAGTCATCCGAGAGCAGTGTTGCCAGGGATTCATTTGGCCGGTTGGGCACATACTTGCGAAAATCGCTCAGTTTCACCGTGTTCACACGGCCGATGCCACTCCAACGGTTCAGATTGGCAAGGTTCGTCGCCTCGAAAAATGCCGCCAGCCCCTCGCTGACCCACATCGGGTTGTCGGCAAAACGAGTTTGCAAGCCGGTGTTGTAGGCCAACTGATGCGTGGCTTCGTGAATGATGGTGGCCACGTTCCGTTCGGCGTTGGGCACGTTGAACGTGGTCATCCGGTTCGTTTCAAGATTGTAATAGCCGATCACGGCCGCAGCCATGTTACCCAATTCCGGCCGGGCGTAGGCCTCGAAACTCGCCCGATCCGCGAACACGAGTGCCACCAGCGGGAACTCCGGCTCGAGCAACTCCCAGCCCTGATTCCTAAAGTACGTGTGGAAGCCGCGATGCAGCGACTCGAATAAGCCGCCGACCCAGCGGACATAGCCCTCGTGTGTGTTATGGACGATGACGTAATGCTTGGTTTGATAAACGGCAAAGCCAGGTGGCAATTCCGCGAGCAGCCGACGTCCCGCCTCCTTCGCGTCGACCGGGACCAGCGGCTGCTCATCGGAGGTTCGCGTGAGGATCCACTGGGGCTGAATGATCAGCATCCGGCCATCGTCGGTGACCACCATCTGGCCGCCGTCCTGGGCTGTCACCAAAGCCTTGCCGACAACTTCCTTTGGCTCGCCACCAGGGGCCTGATAGGCGATCCGCTCAGCGGCGGCTCCCCAATTCGAAGCAGCACAGGCAAAGGTGAGCAGGCTGAAGACCAGGAGTGGGCGGGTCAGCAACGGTGGGCAATAGCGGAACGGCTGCATGTCGATCTTATCGAAGGTACTCCACGGAATGCCCACGGCAACGCTTGCAACTGGGCAACATCAACCAGCTCTAGGTTAGCGTACGGTCACCGGTCCGACACCGCCGAAAAGTGAGAAATCGCCAACCCGCAGCTAACATTCCCGTCCCGCCCGCCAGGATCAATACCAAACCAATCGCTAAGGCCGCCTCCTGCTGCCGTGCCCCGCTGTGAAGCAGCCCGAAAAGTCGCACGCCGACGGTCGAGACACCTGGCGGAATGACCGGCAGAGTGGCCGGAACATCGGCTACCGCGACCAGGGCAGCAATCGTCGCGGACGCCAACAGGGCAGACGCCAGCCGCGGACGCTGGATCACCCAAAAACGTCGCCACCGCGACGGACAATCGAGCCGCGCCGCTTCGCTCACCGATCGGTCGAGCCGCGCCGTCGCCACTCGCAGCGTGACGTAGGCCGCCGCACCACTGCGCGGCATGAGCGCCAAACAGGTCGGCAGCAGCGTCTGGTGGTAGAGCAGATCCAGCCCTGGCAAATCGCGGCGAAACAGCCACACGACCGCCAGCGCCACGATCGGTCCCGGGACCATCACCGCGGCCAGCACGATGCAGTCCAGCCACGCTCGCCCGCCGGCTCGCAGCCGTAGTCCGAGCACCAGCCCCGATGCAGCCGCCGTAGCGATTAACCCCATCAGCAACCCGATCAGGAGCGTCCATTGGTATTCCGCTGCGAATACCCAAAAGGCGTTGACGACGCTATCTGCTGCGACCGCTGCGGACCAGCTGCGGACAACGAATGACTCCTCGCCGCTGGTCAACACCGTGACGCTCTGACCGGCATTAATCAGCAAACTAGCCAGCGGCACCGCGAGCATCACGAGCACCACGGCACCGCCCCAGATCACGGCACAGCCACGCGCCGCTGCCGATGCGTCGCTGCTGACGCCGTGCACCATCCACCGCCGGCTGAAGATGCCAGCTCCTGGCGGTGCGACGCCCATTTCTTTCTCCATGCCACCCTGCCCGGCCGCTGGACCGAGCAGCGACCGGCGCAGCGCGATCGCCAGCGCGATCCCGATCGGCAGCGAAGGGATCACACTCCGCAGCACCGCGGCAGTTGTGGGCTGAGCGGCGTAGTACAGATAAAACTCATCGGCCAAGGTGCGAACGCCGTACAGGTCGACGACTGTCATTTCGGTCGCCGCCAGCGTCGCCACCCACAGCGCTCCGGCCGCGATCCAGGGACCGCAGGCGGGCAGCAGAATCGACCACCAGCGCCTGATCAGTCCGGCATCAAGCGACGCCAGTTCAGTCAGTGAGCGGGGCAGACGTGACAAACCGAACCCCGTCGCCAGAGCCACCCAAGCTGCGCCGCTGATGCCGTGGATGCAGACCGCGGCCGACAATCCCGACAGCGGCTGTGTCGCGGCAGCCGACTGTGTCCACCGCAGCACGCCAAACTTGCCTGCAGCCGCCTCCCAAGCGGCCGCGTGCAGGTACAGCGGCAGGGCGCATGCAGCCACCATCGCCAACCAAAACAGCCCTGTGGCGCGGCCTGGGCCAGCAGCGACCGTGACCGCAACCGCGGCCGAACAACCGATCAAAACGGCAATCGCGACACTACCGATCATCAATTGGCAAGTCAGCAGCAGGGCGGCCAGATCCATTTTTTGCCGGTCACAGGTACGATGGAAGGGATGAAAATCACGGCTATCCCCCAACTGTATCGCAACTTGCGCCGCTGGCGGGAGATCCTGACAGTTCTCAGACGTTACGGGTTCGCTGACTGGCTGAGTCAGTTCCCGCAGTTGCCCTTTCGCGACTGGCTCAAGGATGCCCAGGGGCTGCCGCTGGCCTCGCATTCGCGCGAGGTCCGCGTCCGCATGGCGCTGACGGAACTCGGCCCGACGTTTATCAAGCTTGGTCAGATCCTCGCTGCGCGGCCCGACTTGATCGGCCCAGCAATGGCCAATGAGCTCAAACAGCTGCACAGCACCGTTCCGGCCGTCGATTCGCAGACGATTCTCAAGACGCTTCGAAACGAGTTGGGCTATCGGTTTGATAGCGACATCATCGATTTTGACGAAACACCGCTGGCCACCGCATCGATCGGTCAGGTCCACCGTGGCCGGTTGGCTGACGGCACTTGCGTGGTGATCAAGGTCCAGCGGCCCAACATCGAAGAAATGATGCTGTGCGACCTCGATGTGCTGGAGGGACTGGCGCAGCTCGCCGAGCGGGTCGAGGGACTGGCCGCATTCTCGCCTCAGAAACTCGTCCAGCAGATGACGCCCATGGTCCGGCGCGAGCTGGATTTCGGACGTGAACGCCAGAATCTCGAAGTATTCGGCAGCCTGCTCGCCGCCGTCGACCGCGTCGAGATTCCCCAGCCGATTCCGTCGCTGTGCACGCGCCGCGTCCTGGTGATGACGCATCTGGCCGGTCAGGACCTGTCGCGGCCCTCGGCACTGGACCGGTTGGACGCGGAGCAGCGACGGTCAACGGCCCGGCTGATCACTGCCGTCTACATGCAGATGCTGTTTCACCATGGGCTGTTCCATGCTGATCCGCACCCGGGAAACCTGATGCTGCTGTCCGATGGCGGCGTGGGGATTCTCGACTTCGGCATGGTCGGACGGATCGACACGCGGCTGCGCGAACAGATCGAAGAGATGCTGATGGCGATCGGCAGCGGCGACAGCAGCCGGCTGACGCAGTTGATCCGCCGCGCCGGCAACGCCCCGGCGACCCTCGACGAAGCGGCCCTATCGGTCGATGTCTCGGAGTTCCTCGCGACCTATGGGCACCAGGATCTCGGCCAGTTCGACCTCACCGGGGCGCTCAACGATCTCGGTGAGGTGCTGCATCGACACGGGATCAAGTTGCCCACACAGTCGGCACTGTTGTTGAAAATGTTGGTCTCGCTCGAAGGCACGCTGTCGACCCTCAGCGCTGACTTTGACGCGTTGGAGGTGATGGCGGGTTTCATCCGCCGAGCGACCATTCGTAGGCTCGGGCCGCGGCGACGGATCAAGCAGGTTCGGCGGATGCTGCTCGAAGCCGAATATTTCATGGAAGTCGTGCCCGACCAGATCCTGGGGCTGCTGGACCAGGCGAGGCGCGGACAATTGCGCGTGCACATGGAGCATCACCGGCTCGGTGCGACGGTCAATCGGCTGGCGCTCGGACTGATCGCCAGCGCCCTGTTCGTCGGCTCAACGCTGCTGCTAGCGATGAAGGTTCCACCGGTGATCTTTGCCGAGCCAACGCACCTCGGGATGCACCAGCTGAGCATTCTAGGCCTGTGCGGAGCCGTGGCGAGCCTCCTGTTGATGTTCCGGCTGTACCTGGCGATCAACAGCAGCGGCCACTTGTCGGTCCGCGATGAGAACGGACGCCGAGGGGACTAAATCAGCCATCGGGTGCCACGCAATCCAGTGAACGAGGAGAGCGTCAACATCAACTGTTGGTTAAGGGGTTAGGAGTCAATTGTGCGAAGCACCCGAAGGGCCGCTGGCGGCAATGGACTTTTGACCCCTTAACCCACTTCCCTGACCCCTTAACCCACTTCCCTGACCCCTTAACCCGCCTCGGCTGCGACTTCGAGCCCCAGAATCACCATCGAAAACATGTTGAGCACGAAGTGGACGGTGATGCACGGCCACAGTCGCCCGGTTTGTCGGTAGAGATAACCCAACGCCACGGCGAAGAAAAATAATGCGATCGGTGCCGCTCCGTTGCCCAGGTGCATGATCGCGAACGTCGCGCTGCTGATCACGATCGCACCCCATGGCCACGTTGCCACCTCTGCCCCCGAGACCACCTCGGGAACTGCCGGCCGATCTTGCTCCTGTTCGACCGCCTGACGTTCGAACGCCAATCGCCGCGTCACCTTCTGAATGCTGCCTTGCAGCAATGCCCGAAAGAGGAACTCTTCAAAGATCGGGGCAACGATCGCGGCGCTGAATGTCATCGCCAGAAACACCGCCAGCGTCGGTTGCTGCTTGACCGCATCGAGCACGGGGTGTTCGTATTCATCGACGAACCGGTCGAGAACCTGCGCAAAGAGCAAAATTGGGGGGATGATGAACAGCGAAGCGATCAAGCCCAGTCGCAAGTCGCTCCAACTCGGCCACAATCCCCAACGCACCAAGAACTCGCGCCGGGTCAAACCCATCCAGACCATCAGGCTGGCCAGGACCAACAGCTGAGCGGTCGAGCCCGCCATCGCCGTGACCACCAAGTCGTGGCTGGTCATCGCCACCTCCTCGCTGTCCAGCGGTGTCACGCCCGCAGGCGACTGGGCAGCTAAATACCGGCGTGCGGTCAATAAGGCGGCGGTCGAGCAGATCAGCAACAGCCCAAAGCCGACAAAAAACTCGGCGAACGACCAATACGGCTCCTGCTGCGACCTCGGCTCGACCAGCGGCCGACCGCTCGTTGCGCGGCGGCGGATGAGCCAAACCCAGCCGGCGAAACTGCTGACGACGACCACGATGAACAATAGATCAGCCGCATCCAGGAGTGACTGCGCCATCAAGCTACGCCTTCGTTTCGCAAGATCCTCGCCGCAGCCATCACGTAATCAAATCCTGAGTAAACCGTCAGCCCGACCGCTAGCCAAATCGAGACCCACCGCGTCGTGTTCATCCACAGCGGCGGCGGCTCGGAAATCACACACAGCAGTGCGGCGACCACCGCGACGCACTGAAATACCATTTTCCATTTGCCCAGCATCGATGCTGAGAAATCCCCGCCAGCGCCTTCGATGATCCCACGCAAACTGGTCACCAGGAGTTCGCGGGCGACAATGACGATCGCCATCCAGGCGGCGATCCCCGATCCGGCAACTGCCACCAGCGCGATGAACGAGCCGCAAATGATGATCTTGTCGACAAAGGGATCGAAGATGCGTCCCAGCTTGGTCACCTGCCCGTATTTGCGAGCCCAATAACCATCCATCCAGTCGGTGCTGGCGGCAATGACAAAAATCACCGCTGCAGACAGAAAGTAGCGGCTGTCGATCAACACGATCACCGCGATGGCCAATGCCAAACGCGCTGTCGTGAGCAGATTCGGAATGTTCCACGGGGTCGCCGTCGGACCGGGCGGAGACGTCATACGTAAATTCTCAGTGCGTTGCTCAACCCTAACTCACGCCGTCTCCGGCAGCCGAAGACCACCGGCAGCCGCTGTGCCCCATGCGTTTCCACGTATCATGGCCCATGGCGCCCACAGTCTACCAAGTGATGCTGGGTAGGGCATGCCAGGCAAACGTAGTTCTCTACCCTCCGGTGCGGCCCCGTCGCAATCCCCATCACGCCGCGGCGGAAAACCGATTACGCTGCTGAGCACGCCGATCGTGCGACGACGAACGACACCGAGCGAACCTGTGAAGAGGCCCGCGTGCCGGTTAGGCACGTAGCGTGCTTACGGGTACAATCGAGCTTACACGGCAGGCCAACGCCCTGGATTTGCTTGGGCTAACTTCATTGCAGGAACAGATACGAGATGGAGAAGCGGACCGACGAGAGCGCACCACCGCGGCGCGGGGGAAATTCGTGGCTCATCGCCTTGGTATTGCTACTGGCGTTCGGATTGATCTTCTTCAGCCGCGAAGAACAACGCTCGAAGATTTCGGCCAGCTTTTTCAACGCGGAACTCGCCAGGGACAATGTCCAGAGCGTCGAGATCACCGATCTGCGCGTGCTCGGCACGTTCAAAACCGCGGTGGAGGAGCCGCCACAACCAGGCGTCAACACGGCAGCTAAGCCTGACAGCACACCCAAAATGCTGGATAAGAAGTTTTACTTCATCCGGCCCACCGATGAAGGTTACACCGCACGGCTGACCAACCAACTCGATGAGAAGGGTGTTCCGTACGAGTTCGCTCCGCCGGATAACCGCGCGGAAATTCTCAGCTGGGTGCTGATGATCGCCCTGTTCCTGGGCGTGCCGCTGTTCCTGTTTTACACCCTCCGCCGGACTCGCAATGACATCATGGGCGGCGGATTCCTGTCGGGATTCAGCAAGAGCCCTGCCAAGAAATATGAAGGCTCAGATCAGCCGATCACGTTCAAGGACGTTGCGGGACTCGAAGGTGTGAAGGCGGACCTGCAGGAAATCGTCGATTACCTCAAGACTCCCGAAAAGTTCCAGAAACTCGGTGGCCGAGTCCCTAAAGGCGTGCTGCTCAACGGACCTCCGGGAACCGGAAAAACCTTGCTCGCCCGAGCCGTCGCCGGCGAAGCAAACGTCCCCTATTTCTCGGTCAACGGTTCCGAGTTCATTCAGATGTTCGTCGGCGTCGGTGCCAGCCGGGTGCGCGACTTGTTCCGCGTCGCCAAAGAGCAGTCGCCCGCGATCATTTTCATCGACGAAATCGATGCCGTCGGCCGCCAACGCGGCGCCGGTCTGGGCGGGGGACATGACGAACGCGAGCAAACGCTCAATCAGATCCTCGGCGAAATGGATGGCTTCTCGCCCAGCCAAGCGGTGATCGTCGTCGCGGCGACCAACCGCCCCGACGTCCTCGACCCGGCGCTGCTGCGTCCAGGCCGATTCGATCGCCATATCACCGTCGGCCGGCCGACGATGAAGGGCCGCGAAGAGATTTTCAAGGTGCACGTTCGTGACGTTCCACTGGGCGATGACGTTGACCTCAAACGTTTGGCTGCCGGCACGGTGGGATTGACCGGCGCGGATATCCGCAACATGGTCAACGAGGCCGCCCTGTGGGCAGCGCGGAACGACAAAAAGCAAGTCGATATGGAAGATTTCGACTATGCCCGCGATAAGATCCTGATGGGAGCCAAACGCGAAGAAGTTCTGCAGGACTCCGAAAAGGAGAAGACCGCCTATCACGAAGCGGGACACACATTGACCGCCTGGCACTTGGATGGCGCGAATGTCGTGCATAAAGTGACGATCATCCCTCGCGGCCGCGCGCTGGGGGTCACCCAATATGTGCCTAACGAGGATCGGCTGAGCATCGCCCGTGGCGAACTCGAACATCAACTGGTGATGCTGCTCGGCGGCCGCGCTGCGGAAAAGATTATCTACAACGAGACGACGGTCGGCGCCGAAAACGACCTCGAACGCGCTACCAGCTTGGCGCGGCGAATGGTGACGCACTGGGGGATGAGCCCCAAACTGGGACCGGTCAGCTACAAAACCAGTGACGAAGATCCGTTTCTCGGCCGCGAGATCCACCAGGGTTCGCGCCCCTTCAGCGAACACACCCAGGAAGTGATCGATGAGGAAGTCTCGCGAATCCTACTCGAAGCCGACCAAAAGGCGGAGGATCTGCTCCGGCACCATCGCGATCAACTCGACGCCATCGCCCGCGGGTTGCTGGAGCGAGAAGAATTGAGTGAGGCCGAGATCGCCGAACTGATCGGTCCATCGATCCACACGCTCAGGGCGGGGAAAAATGGCTCGCCCAGGCCCGAGACGGTGATCGCCCCGCCGGATCATGCGACCACGCCGCCGGCAGCCGATCCCGCCATCAAACGCGAACAGGCGTAAATTCTTGGGCAGCGTGCATGGCTAAGAAGCGGGCAAAACTGCGGACTGCGTTTCGCAAGAATTCTCAGAGCCGGGCGCGGGCCGGGGACCTGACCCGCGATCTCCGCAGCGAGGAGGATCTCGGCCGACTGGAGGATGCGGCCCGCAGCGAACGTGTCAGCGGTAAAGGTGAGCTGACCCGCAAGCGGACGGTGATCGGCGCCGATGCTGATCCCGATGATGCCGCCGGCCTGCAAGTGCGGCTGAGTGACCATGACGCGGTCATTCGCTTCGGCCGCGTCATCAGTGTCCATGGCCTGCGCAGCCGCGTCTATGGCGATGACGGCCAGACCTACGCCTGCACGGTGCGGCAACTGCTCAAGTCGCTCAGCACCGACCAGCGAAACGTGGTCGCCACAGGTGACCGCGTCGGGTTTCGCCCGGAAACCGACGGCAGCGGGGTGATCGAGCGAATCGAGCCTCGCTACGGCGTGCTCAGCCGGACCAGCCGCGGACGCCAGCATGTGATCGTCACCAATGTGGATTACCTGCTGATCGTGGCCAGCTGCTCGGAACCAGGCCTGAAGCCAGCGCTGATCGACCGCTACCTGTTGACCGCCGAGCAGTATGAGATCCGACCGGTGATCTGCTTCAACAAGGTCGACCTTGTCGATCCGGCAGAGCTGCAGAGAATCGCTGGCGTGTATGCGCAAATGGGTTACCTTGTGATATTCACCAGCGCCGTCAGTGGCCACAACATCGATTACCTGCGGGTATTACTTGGTGGCAAGCAGACCGCCATCGCCGGACAAAGCGGCGTCGGCAAGAGCAGCCTGCTCAATGCGATCGAGCCGACGCTCGGCTTGCGAATCGGTGCGGTCAGCCAAGAAAATCAAAAGGGCAAACACACCACGACCAATGCGACTCTGATTCCGTTGGTCGGTGGCGGCGCGGTGATCGACACCCCGGGAATTCGTCAGTTTCAGCTCTGGGATATTACGGCCGCCGAAGTCGCCGCGCTGATGCCCGACCTGCGGCCGTACGTCAGCCTCTGTCGCTACCCCGATTGCCTGCACATCCAAGAAGAGGACTGTGCGGTTAAAGATGCCGTCGCTGACGCGCGGATCGACGCCCGCCGCTACGACTCCTATTGCCACCTGTTAGAAGAAGAACTGGCGGTGTAATGCATTGTTAGGGAGAGTTCAAAAATAAGTTCCTGGTTCTTCTCGCATTCACCCTCCCGCCCCGCGGGAGGGTCGGACGCGGTAGCGGCCGGGGAGGTCAAAGATCGCCCCTCTCCTCGCCTGAGGCTCGACTCTCCCAGGGGGAGAGTGAAATACGGAAGTTATTTTTGAACTGCTCCTTAGTTGATCACGTTCCTCAGCGGCTGCCCGGTTAGGGCGCGCAAACAACTTTCGGCGCCTTTGCGACGCATGTCGGCAAATCCTTCTTCACAATAAAACGCAGCGTGCGGGTTGAGGATCAATCGCTGGTGAGCAGGATGCTGAGGGTTTTTCCAGGCAGCGATCACGGGTGAATCGGCCAGCGGCGGTTCGTCCACCAGCACATCCAATCCTGCTCCTGCCAGATGCCCAGCGGCGATCGCATCGACGACCGCTTGCGCGTCGACGACGCCGCCACGCGCGGTATTGACCAGATAACTGCCAGCCGGCAGCCAGCGAATCGTCTGTTCGTTGATCAGCTGCCGGGTCTGGTCATTCAGCGGGCAGTGCAGGCTGAGGATGAATGCTTCCTCCATCAGCTGTTGTAACGATTCGACCCGGGTCACACCGATCGCCTTGTCATAGCCATCGGGTTTAAGCGGATCGTAGAAGCGAACGTCCATGCCCAGCGCCTTGGCCCGGACCGCTGTGGCGGTACCGATTCGTCCGAGCCCGACGATGCCAAACACCCGCTGACGAAGTCGGTGCAGCGGGCGGGCGAGGGCATAGGTCCAGCTCTCATCTCCGTCGCGCAGCTGAAGGTTGTAGCGGTGGATACCCCGGGCCAGCGCCAGCGCCATGCCGATTGCGGTATCGGCAACTTCTTCGGTCCCATAGTCAGGAACATTGACAACCGTGATCCCGCGCTGCCGCGCAAACGCGTGATCGACGTTATCAAAGCCGACTCCGCAGCGGACGATCAACCGGCAGTCGCGCAGCTTGGCGATCGTCTCGGCCGAGACCCGCAACGTGTGGTACATCATCACCGCGTCGGCATCCTCAATCCGCCCGATCAGCTCGCTCTCATGCGTCGCGTCGAGCGCCTCGCAGCTCGCGACCGCGCCGAAAATCTCACGCTCGATCGTGAGCGAATCATTGACAAAATCGGTAATGACAATGCGTTTCATCAGCAGGGTACTTTCGTAAGTTTCGAAGCTCATCGCTCGGGGCGGGGCGCTGGTTCTCTGGGTGGCACGTCCCTGAGGAACGAAGGGCGTGATGGGGATGGCTGCAGGGTCACCAGGGAATATCGTAGCGGATCGATGTCGGTTTCCGTCGCTCACGACCATCGCTGGGGCTCTGAGCGTGCCACCCAATGCCATCGCGATACCCGCCCGGCCAGCTCCACGCGACTGGCACAGTTTGCACAACAGGACGCGCTGGCCGCGACGTGGACTGTAATCTTTTTTCTCAATTCATCCACAAGCGGAGTCCGGCCCGATACCTCGCCTAGCTAACCGCCGGCGCCGAGTCGCCATGCTCAGGCTGCCGATGTTTTTCAAACTGTTGTTCACTTCCGGAGTGCCCTACCAACCGATGATCGCTGGCCTACCCCTAAGCATTGATTTGCTTGCCCTGCGTCAACGAGTGCAGGAAAAATTGTGCGAAATCGGCATGCTCGAAGTCGATCAATTCCCGCTGACGGAGCGGAATGTGATCAAGTCGGGCCAAACCTGCGGCGTCTACTTTTGCCTGCATGGCCCGCGGAGCGTCAAACTGACGGCGATCGCCGATTTCGAGAAAAAGAGCTTGATTTGCTACGGCAGCGACGGCACGCGGACCGTCGAGGAACAACTGCCTCGCTGAATCCGAACAGGGGTCTGGCCTTCTCCGACCAGGCGCTCACCGCCGTTCATTTAAACGGTTCGTCCAGATCTTCGATCCCTAACGACTCGATCGGAAGCTCCAGTGAGTCGCCCGCCGGCTCACTGGTGACCGCCGGGTCCACGCGAGTCACCGGGTCCGGTGGCCGCTCGGTGTGGCGAACATGAAACTTGCCCGCGACGACGTTGACGATCTCGACGTTGCTCCCGCGATCGATCACGCCAGCAACACTGATCGCATCGAGTCGTGAGCCGGCGACATCGATCACGCCGTTGGGCAGCAGATCCATGCGGGCCACCCCAACTTTGCCGACCCACTGCTGGCGCAGCTCGTCGCGGTCCTGCTGGCGCGAGACATTTGCATCCGGATCGATGTTGAGGATCCTGCGGCCCAGCGGCGTCCGCGGCCACACCCTCAGAGCGACCGAAACCACCAGCGGGATGAGAAATCCGGTCGCAATCAGAATCGTGCCGCCGGCAGTCGTGCTGTGCAGGAATCCGATCACGATCGCCGCGATCAGCGCTGCAACCCCGGCCACGCCGAGCAATCCGCCGGTCGGGATGAACAGCTCCAACAGCAGCAGCAGAAAGAACAGCAGCAGCAGTCCCGCGGAGTGAAGCAGCGTCATTTTACCTACCTCTACTCCAGCGGCTCCACCACGACACGATTGCCCAGCACCTGCGTCACCCGAACCGACTGACCGACCGCAACGGGGCTGCCGTCGGTGACCACTTGCACGTACTCGTCACCAAACTTGGCCTTACCGGCCGGCATCAGCGGCGTCGTCGCAATGCCAAACTGCCCCGCCAGATGCTCAAAATCCGCCAGCCGCTCCGAGCGATCGAGCAATTGCCCGTCAGGAATCTCCATTGCCAAGTCACGCATGAATCGGGTCTGAGGCAAGAAAATCTTCAACAGCGCCAGGCCGATCGTCACCGCGCCCACGCCTGCCAACACCAACCACAGATTCTGCGTCATCTGCTCGTACTGGTAGGCATTCCGCGGGATCACGAACGTCTGACTGGTCAGCACCACACCGAGCACCAATAAGCACAACCCACCGATCCCGAACACTCCGACACCAGGCAAAATGAACAGCTCGATCCCGATGCAGATCATGCCCAGCACGAATGCGAGAATTTCTAACCACTCCGCGGTGCCGCTGAGAAACTGGATCCAGAAATAGAGCGTAAAGCAGAGCATCGAAATGAAGCCGGGAATGCTTAGCCCGGGGGCTCCGATCTCGATCGAGAGCGTTAGCAGACCGATCAGCAGCAAGAACACCGACACCCCGGTCTGGCTGCCAAACCACTCCACAAAATGCACGATCCCGCGGGGCGCAAGCGGCGCTGGCGCCTCGGGCAGTCCCACTGCCTGGGCCGCTTCATCTAACGAGCTGAACTGTCCTTCAGCGAGGCCGAGCTCGATCGCTTGAGCAGCGGTTAAACCATCTTGTAATGCGATCGCTTCGCCCCGTTCCCACTGTCCACGCTCACCGGGATCGGCCTCATTGACAAGGACGTCGTCAGCCGTCGCGTACAGCACCTCGCCAGTTCTTCGGTTGGTGTACCGGTAAACATCCAACGAAGGATCGAGCAGTCCGCGGATCAGGGCGTCTGGGCGCGACGCATCTTGAGCGATCCGTTGGATCGCTTCTTCTAAATCCGCGATTTCATCACTTCGTGGCACCACCGCTCCCGGACCTCCCAAACGGGCGTCGGGGTGCAGGTACAGCGGCCGACAAGCGATGGCGATCAATGCCGCGTCGGCCAATGCCCTGCCAGAGACATAACCGACCGTGCGGCGGATCGGCGGATCGACTGTGGACAACGTTCCGGCAAGCTGCACACTGGCCGTCAGCGAGCCGCCGGGGCTGTCGATCGACACCATCCACAAATTGGCTGTCCCTTTTTCTACCGAATGGATCAGATTCGACTCCCAGCGGCGGACGCGGTCACGGCTGATCACGCCGCTGACGTCTAGCAGGGTGCCGACGGCGTCGCTGGCGAGCATCCGCTGGTCAATCGACTTCAGCTCGGCCACTTCCAGCGTCCGCGCCAGCCGGTCGCGGTCCGGAACCACATGGCTGGCGATCCGCGCATCGCGCAGCCGCTCGGCCGACAGGACCAGCGGTTCACCGGCGGCTGCCCACACATCTTCTCGCCAACCGCCGCCGCCACGGCGCAGCTCGTCGAGTTCTTCACCGCTGACAAATCGCCGCGTGCCGTCGAGCGTCGTGGCCTGGACCAGTTCCAACGACGGCCGCACCAGCGCTTCGGCTACCGCCTCGGGAAAGACAGCGCAACGCGCTGCCACGGTGCGATAACTGAGCACGACCGTTTCGTCGCCATCGCCGCCACCTTCCGCTGTGGCTGCATCACCGATGGAAGCCGAGGGTCCGATAATCAGCGCGTCACAGGCCAGGATCGGCAGGACCGCATGCCCGCGCACCGTGCCGTTGACGTAAGCGACCAGGCGCAGCGAGCGGAGATTCGGCCTAGCGAGCGACCGAGCCAGTTGCAGCGCGTCCTCGAACACGGTCGCCGCGCCGTCGCCGGAATCGACCTGAAAGTCGAGCACCACGGTCCGTCGTCCCCCGCCGCCGACCTGGCCGGATTCATCTGCGACCGCTGCGAGTTGTTCTAAGACCAGTTCGCTGCTGGTCTGCGTGATCGGCAGCGGCACTTCAACACGCCATCCCACCCGCGCGCTGGTAGGCTGATCCTGAGCGATCGCCGCGGACTCCCACCGCTGCTCCCCAGATATCCATGCCAGGCAGACGGTCATCGCAGCAAAGGCGATGAGGCGCGGCGGCCGACGGTTACCCCAGAAGCTTCGTGGCATCGCTGTTCGTATACGGTCAGTGGACAATGATGATTGCCTTGTCGTTACATCTTATCCCCTGGACCGACGAAAGTGTCAGCCCATGAGGTGGACGGTGTCCGGCAAGTGCTTGACTCGCGGTTGGCGGCTCTTGCGGGTTTTCTCCGGAATCATACTGCGCATCGACTCCAGCTTGCCGAAGCACAGCAGCCGGTCACCCGGTTCAAGGGTACGTTTGAGCCGCGGATTGGGAATCACCGTGGTCCCGCGGTACAGCGTCAGCACGTTGATGTCCAGTTCCGGCAGCCCCGACTCGTCGATCGTCTTGCCAACAAACTCGCTGCCGGCGGGGATGTAGATTTCGGTGACGCCGTAGCCGCGGCTGACAGTTAGCCGCTGACGGATATCGATTTCGGGAAAGTCGACTTGAGCTGCCAAGTAATCGATGATCGCACCGGCGATGTCCAACTGTGTCGCTGTCTCAATCCCTTCGAGTCCAGGCGAAGAGTTGACCTCCATCACCTGCGGTCCGTTGCTACCTTCAAGCATGTCAACTCCCGCGACGCGGAGGCCCATGATTTGAGCGCTTCGGACGGCAGCGTCCTGAAAGGCCTCGTCGAGTTCGATTGGCTCAATCGAGCCGCCGCGATGCACGTTGCTGCGGAACTCCAGCCCCTGAGCCGTACGCCGCATCGCAGCCACGACCCGGTCGCCGACGACCAGCGCGCGCACATCGCGGCCGCGGCTCTCGGAGACGAACTTTTGCACCAGCACGTTCTGTCGCGTGCTGTGCAGGGTCTCGATGATCGCTTCGGCAACCTTGACATTGTCTGCCAAAATGACCCCCACGCCCTGCGTCCCCTCAAGCAATTTGATGATCACCGGTGAGCCGCCGACGCGCTCGATCGCCGGCAACACGTCGGACTTGTTGCGGACGAATGTCGTCTGGGGCATGCCAATCTGGTGCCGGCTGAGGATTTGCATGCACCTCAACTTGTCGCGTGAGTTGCCGATGCCGGTCGAACCGTTGGCTGTAAACACGTCCATCTGCTCGAACTGGCGGACGACGGCTGTGCCGAAATAGGTGATCGAGGCGCCGATCCGTGGCAGCACCGCATCGTAGTTGCTGAGTGTTTTGCCGCGGTAATAAAGATCCGGGGTCCCCGCCTCCAGGTCGATCGAGAACTTCAACGTGTCGAGCACCTTGGCAACGTGGCCGCGTTGTTTGGCCGCATCGAGCAAGCGGCGCGTGCTGTAACACTTCGGACTGCGGGAAAGAATGGCGAGTTTCAAGGGAGAACAACCGGAAGGTGAAGGGACAGAGTGTAAGGGGACAGGAACGGTGTCGGGGTGCAGCGGGTTTCGGAGGTCCGGTCACAGCCGGCGTTTCGGCTTCCGCACTGGACGACGGCCAAAATACGAGCGGCCCGAATCAATCAAGAATCGTCCACGGATCGCCTCGCGTCCGATCAACATCCGAAACCCCATCGCATCGCGATTTGCCAAAGTCAACTCGATCGGCAATTGTTGACCGATCATTTCCAATGTCGTGAGGATGACAACGCGTTCGGTAGCAACTCCGTTGCTGCTCCTGACCTGCCTGCGATCGAGCACCGCTGCCTCGCAGTACTTGATGAACTCGTCATTGCCTTGGATCGGGTGCACCGTGAACCGCACCCAGGGTTGGTCGTCACGGGTAAACGGCTCGATGTCGAACGCATGCAAACAGCTGGATCGCGCTCCCGAATCGATCTTCGCCTTGATCAGGCGGATTCCTAACCCCGGTAAGCTCACCCATTCCCGCCAGCCGATTTTCGGTAATGAATCACCCTGCTGCATGAAAACCCCATAAATTTAGGATGCACTGCAGACCAGAGGGCCCTGTGCGAGATCACTAGCGCTGCGACGCTGCCGACGGCTCAGCGACTATTGCTCCGGACAATAAAATAATCACCAAGCCAGCGCGGCTGCCGCGGTAGGGCCACCGAAACGGCACGACCGTGTGTAACTCAAGGCCGCAATCATACCGGCGGGCGGTGAGTCTAGCGGGAAAATCGCTGCAGGCCAAACCACGACGGCAAGCAGCGGTGCAAATTTCTCGCCAAATCCGAGACTCTGCCGAGCGTCATCCCCGCAATCCGCTGGAGGTTGCCCCACCGGCACTCTCGGTTCTACATTGATCACCACACCGCTACTCTGTTCGACACCCTGCAGCACTCCCTCAGGCCAGCCCCACCCATGCTGATCCCACCTCCGTCCAGCGCCCCAGTCCCGCTCCACCGTCGCAGCTTTCTGGCGGCTGCAGCCGCAGCCACCGTGGCCACCACACCGCTGGCCGCGCAGGAACCCATCGCAGCTGCAGCTCCGTTTCGCTTGCGGTACCTGGTCGGGTCGAGCATGTACGGTTACGCCGACCTGGCGCAGATTGTTCCCGAAGTTTCCGCCTGCGGCGCCACGGCGCTCGACATCTGGCCGAAGGTTCATGGCAACCAGCGAGAACAACTCGACGAACTGGGTGAGGCGGCGTTTACGGAGTTGCTGGCCAAGCACGGCGTGACACTCGGCTGCATCACGCAGTACAAACTCGGCCCGTTCGGATTGCAGGAAGAGATGCGGCTGGCCCAGCGGCTTGGCTGCCAAACGATCGTCACCGGCGGCAAAGGCCCCGTGGGCCTCCGCGGCAGCGAACTCAAAACGGCCATCGGCAAGTTCATCGAACAACTGAAGCCGCAACTGGCCGTCGCCGAGCAGTGTGGCGTCACGATTGCGATCGAAAATCACGGCAACAACCTGATCGAGTCTCCGGAGTCGATCCGGTGGCTGACCGAAATGCGTCCTTCCTCGCATTTGGCGATCGCGTTGGCCCCTTATCATCTGCCTCAAGATCCGGCCTTGATTGCCGGCCTGATCCGCGCACTCGGTGACGCCACCGCGGTGTTCTATGCTTGGCAGCACGGCAACGGCTCGATGACCCAGCAGCCCAAAGAGCAGGAACTGTTGCAGTTGCCTGGCCGGGGCGAACTCGATTTTGCACCGATCGTCGCCGCCTTGCAGGAAATCAATTACCGCGGCTGGACCGAAGTCTTCATGCACCCCTTCCCGCGCGGCCTGCCGATCGTCGAGGGTGTCGCCAACGTGACCGCTGAAATCAAACGCTCCGCCGCCTACCTCGATGCGTTGGCCGCGCAGTAACTTCCATCGACATTTCCGCCGTCGCGGGACTTGCGACCGTTCACCGCGATCCGGCGTTTTCTAAGATCATTCCCCTACCGCCTACGAGCCCGCCATGCCTGCTGATCCAGTCCTGATCGTCATCGGAGACGCCACTGAGACGCTCGACACGATGTACCCGTATTACCGGCTGCAGGAAGCCGGATTCCGTCCCGTCGTGGCCGCCCCCGAAAAGCGGCTCTATCAGATGGTGATGCACGAGGTGAAAGCGGGCTGGACGATCACCAAAGAATGGGAAGGGTACACGCTGCAGGCCGACGTTGCGTTCGCGGACATTGACCCGGAGCAGTATGCCGGGATTCTGTTTTCCGGTGGGCGCGCACCCGAATACATCCGCTATGACGAAGATCTGGTGCGGGTCACACGGCACTTTTTTGCAGCCAATAAGCCGGTGGCGAGTGTCTGTCATGGCGTCGAAATCCCCGCCTACGCCGGCTGCGTCAGCGGGCGGCGAATGGCAACCGTTCCCAAATGCCGCTTTGACTTAGAGGTCTGCGGCGGCATCTTCGTCGACGCCCCGTGCGTCGTCGACGGCAATCTCGTCAGCGGCCGCACCTTTCACGACAACGGTCACTACGTCGGCCCCTGGATCGAACTGCTCGTTAAAGCCCGTCAGGCCAAGCCAGTTGCGGTTTGAAAACACGGTCTTACCCCAACCGCCACCCCAAGACTCCTCCATTGGAGACCCGCCCCATGTCGCTTCGCCGTTACCTCTGGATTTCCCGGCCGCTTGCCTGCTTCTTGCTCTGCTGGGCTGCGGTCGTGCAATCGCTGCTGAGAAATACGAACTTGGGCCGGACAGCCAGCAGCAGCCCGGTGTGCCGCGTGGGCAGGTGGTCGAGCTGACGCTGGAACAGAGCGAGATCTATCCTGGCACGACGCGCGAGGTTCAGGTGTATGTGCCGGCACAGTATGACCCGGCAACACCCGCGGCCCTGATGGTGTTTCAGGACGGCAAAGGCTACGCCAACCGCAATGGAGCGTGGCGGGTGCCGACGGTGTTTGATAATCTGATCCACCAAGGCGCGATGCCGGTGACAATCGGCGTGTTCGTGACTCCGGGCGTTGTCCCCAGCGGTCACGACGACGCGATGGATCGCTTCAACCGCAGCCTGGAATACGATGCGGTGAGTGATCGCTATGCTCGCTTTTTGGTCGACGAGCTTCTACCGCTGGTCCGCCAGCAGTATTCGATCACCGATGATCCGAACCTGCGAGGAATCGCCGGCAGCAGCAGTGGAGCGATTGCTGCATTCGGTGCCGCCTGGCATCGTCCGGATCAGTTCCGGCGAGTTTTCAGCACCATCGGCACGTATGTCGGACTGCGCGGCGGCGACGTCTACCCCACGCTCATTCGCAAGACCCAGCCAAAACCGCTGAAGGTTTTCCTCCAGGACGGTAGCAACGATCTGAATATTTATGGTGGCGACTGGTGGGTCGCCAATCAAGCGATGCTCTCGGCGCTGCAGTGGGCTGGATACGAGGTTGAGCATCGCTGGGGTGACGGCGGGCACAACGCTGAGCACGGCGGCGCGATTTTTCCCGAGGCGATGCGCTGGCTGTGGGCCGATGCCGCTCAGCCGATCAAGACGCCGCTCAGTGAGCGCCATGCCCTGGCCAAGGTCCTCGACGCCGGAGCCGAGTGGGAACTGGTTAGTCAAGGACACACATTCACGGAAGGCCCGGCGGTCGCACCGGATGGTGATGTGTATTTCACCGATGTGCCGGCGGGCGAACTCTGGCGAGTCGCTGCTGACGGCAAGCCCCAGCGCCTGATGGGCGGCCTGCCAGGAATCAGCGGGTTGATGTTCGATGCTCAAGGCAGGTTGTATGGCGTGCTCAGCCGCAAACAGCAGGTTGTGCGCATCGACCTCAAGTCACAAGCGGTGACAGTGCTGGCGGAGACGTCGTGCAACGATCTGACGGTGCTGCCTCACGGGATCTACGTCACCGATCCGAAGAACCGACAGGTGGTGTATGTCGCGTTGGACGAGTCGGGCAACAGCCGGCTGGGCGAGGGTCAGTCGCCGCGCGTGGTCGCCTCCGACATTGACGGCCCTAACGGTTTGATCACCACGCCCGACAACCGCTTCTTGCTGGTCGCTGACTCGCAGGGACGTTACGTCTGGTCGTACCTGATCGCCGAGGACGGTTCGCTGCTGCACGGTCAACCTTACCATCACGTTCACATGCCGACCGATGAGACCAAAACCGGTGCCGATGGGGCGACGATGGCGCGCGATGGATTCCTCTACCTGGCCACCAGCATGGGCGTGCAGATCTTTGATCAGCCGGGACGCTGCCATGCGATCATTCCGTCGCCGCCCGGCGAGCGGATGTCCAACCTGGTGTTCGCTGGGCCTCAGATGAACCTGCTCTACGCGACAATCGGCGGCAAACTCTACCGGATGCCAACTAAGGTGACGGGGATCGCGCCGTGGCAAACACCGGTCAAGCCCGAGAAGCCACGCTTGTAAGCAGGTCAGTACAGGTCGTTCAGTAAAATCAGCCGCTGGGCGTTAACCCACGGGTTCCGGAATCGGCACGGGTGTGAAAGAAACGTTCGAAAACGGAATCACGATCGATGCCAAGACGGATGACGCTGTGGATTGCCTGCTCGTCCCAACTGCACCGCAATGGCTTGGGGTGGCACGCTCAGAGCCCCAGCGATGGGCGTGAGCAGCGTGGTCGAATACCGAGCGGCTGCGACATTCCCTGGTCAGTCTCAAGTTCGCTCCAGCACGCCCTTCGTTCCTCAGGGACGTACCACCCGAAATTGCACCATTCCCGCGTCCCTTGAGCCACGAAGTTCGCGAAAGAACCAAGATTCTGTATCCGGCATGACCATTGCAGCTTGAGACGTTGTAAATGGCTTACGAGCACCGTGAATGCCGGTCTCGAGCCACTCGCCTGCGCCGTGGTTGCAGGTTCAATCGTCTTAATCTGAAGGAGAGCATCATGTCGCGTGAACTGTTAAACGGCAAGAAAATCGCCTTCCTCGCTACTGACGGCGTCGAACAAGTCGAGCTCACCGAGCCGTGGGACGCTGTCAAGCAAGCCGGTGGCCAACCGGTGCTGGTGTCGCTCCAGCAGGGCAAGATCCAGGGTGTCCATCACGACAAACAGGGCGACACCTTTAATGTCGATGTGGCGGTCGACGACGCCAGTGCCGAGGACTACGACGGCCTGATGCTTCCAGGTGGCGTGTTCAACCCCGACGCACTGCGTATGAACGAAACCGCAGTGCAGTTTGTGCGCGACTTTTTTAAACAGCACAAACCGGTGGCCGCGATTTGTCATGGCCCATGGGTGTTGATCGAGGCCGATGTCGTGCGCGGCCGCACCGTGACGTCATGGCCCAGCTTAAAGACCGACCTGATCAATGCCGGGGCGCAGTGGGTAGACGAGGAATGTGTTTGCGATGAAGGGCTGGTCACCAGTCGCAAGCCGGATGACCTGCCAGCGTTCTGCCAAAAGGCGGTCGAAGAGTTCGCCGAGGGCAAGCACGCCGGTCAGACGATTGCCTAAGTCAGTTGGCGGAAAACTACGTGGAGTGTGAAGACGGGCGTCGCCAGCTGAGCGCCCAGACACCCGCTCGCCCTCCCGCTCGGCAGCCAAGATTTCCCCAAACCTCTCTTTTCTAAGCGACGGGCGCGGCTTTTGCTGCCTATCACAGCGCTCGGCTGATCGCTTGGACCGCGGTGCCATGCTCGTACGGCAGGTCAGACCGACGGAGCCACATGCCTGAGCACCATTTCCAGCCAAAAACGCCCGGAGAGTAGGAATGGGAATTGAACTGAAGCCATTGCACGAACAAGTGATGGTGATCACCGGTGCCTCCAGCGGCATCGGGCTGGCCACCGCTCGTATGGCAGCGGCGCAAGGCTGCCGCGTGGTGTTGGCAGCGCGGAGCGTCCATGTGCTCAAGGCGGTTCAAAACCAGATCAAATCGGCTGGTTCCGAAGCAGTGGCGGTGGAAGCCGACGTCTCGCGTCCTGAAGATGTTAAACGCATCGGGCAAGCTGCCCTGGAACGGTTTGGGCAAATCGATACCTGGGTCAATAACGCGGGGCTGTCGATCTTCGGACGGCTGGCTGAGGTGAAAAACGAGGATCACCGGCGGTTGTTCGATGTCAATTTTTGGGGTGTCGTCTACGGATCGCTGACGGCGGCCGAATACCTTCGCCAGCGCGGCGGCGCGATCATCAACGTGGGCAGCGTGTTGTCCGATGTGGCGGTACCGCTGCAGGGGATGTATGCGGCCAGCAAACATGCCGTCAAAGGGTTCACCGATGCACTGCGACTGGAGCTCGAAGAAGAGGGTGCTCCGATATCGGTAACGCTCATCAAACCCGCATCGATCAATACGCCGTTCCCCCAGCACGCCAGGAACTATCTGTCGCAGGAACCGCGGCTACCCGATCCGGTTTACCCGCCCAAAGAGGTCGCCTTAGCCATTCTCAAGGCTGCTGAACAACCGTGGCGTGACATCCGCGTAGGCGGCTCTTCGAGGGTGATGTCAAGCGTGGCCAATTGGACGCCGCGGTTGATGGACTGGCTGAACGAAACCTTCATGACCAGCCAACAGATGCGGGACGAACCGGCCCGCCATGCTCGCGGCTCCTTATATGAATCGGGCGCTGGAGGCGACATCGAAGGCTCACATCCGGGCCGCGTGATGAACCGTAGTTTATATACCCGCGCGATCACCAACGGTGTCGCCCGGGGCGCGGTCATCGCGTCGGTCGGGGTTGCCGCAGCAGCACTGATCGGATCGATGAGGCACCGCAAATGAGCCCGGAGCCGGAAAATTGAAAGTTCGTGTTTTGCCCCGCTAAATCACTCAACCCTGTTCATCAAAGGAATTGTCGATATGTCAAGCGAACTGATTACATCCACCGTCGGCCGCAGCGAATCATCGGGACTGAGCCAGCCCAGCCATGTCCGTCCCAATATGGGAGACGAGGCCCGAGTGGCCTCGTTGATCGCCGGCGCCGGGTTTAGCTTTTACGGCCTGCACCGTGGTTCATGGCTAGGCGCCGCAAGTTTTTTAATCGGAGCCTCACTGCTGCACCGCGGCTGGACCGGATACTGCGCCTATACGAGCAGCTAGGGATCGACAGCACCGACAGCCAGCGGACTCGGCCGGGCGTCCGGGCGCAGCACGGACGAAAAATCGTAGCGAAAATCGAAGTCAATCGCGATCGACGCGACGTCTACGATTTCTGGCGGAACTTCCAGAACCTGCCACGGGTGATGCGGCACCTCGAGTCGGTCACGCCGATCGACGAAACACGCTCCCGCTGGACGGCCCACGCGCCGCTGGGTCAGACGCTCTCCTGGGAAGCGGACATCATCAACGAACGCACCGGCGAAATGATCGCCTGGCAATCCGTGCCCGGTTCCCAAGTCGATACGGCCGGCTCAGTCCACTTGAGCGACTCGCCTTCGGGTAGCGGTACCGAGGTAACGGTGACGCTGAAATACGACCCTCCCGGCGGCCATTTCGCCGACAGGCTGGCACACCTGCTGGGTCAGAGCCTTGAGGATGATCTGAGGGAAGACCTGCAAGCGTTCAAAAAATCGCTGGAGGCTGACGGATCGGCTGCAACGGAATCTCAGCAGTCAGCTGCAAAATCGTAAAAACAAGGGAGAGTTCAATAATAACTTCCGCATGTCACTCTCCCACCGGGAGAGTCGAGCCCAGGCGAGGAGAGGGGCGATTTTGGCCCTCCCCGGCCGCTACCGCGTCCGACCCTCCCGCGGGACGGGAGGGTGAAGGTAATGAGAACAGGGAGCTTATTTTTGAGCTCTCCCAAAGATTGAATAACAACGAGACAATGAATGCTATGAATAACAAAAGACTGGGATACGCGGCACTGGGCGCCGCAGCGGTATTGGCAGGGCGAGCGATTTATCGACAGCTGACGCAGTACAATTTTGTCGACCGCACCGTCCTGATCACCGGCGGATCTCGTGGCTTGGGCCTTGTTTTGGCTCGCCAACTCGCTCAGCGCGGTGCCCGCCTCATCCTCTGCGCTCGTGAAGCGGATGAACTGGAACGGGTCAAGGCAGAGTTCAACGCTCGTGGCCACGGCGTCTTAACGATTGTTTGTGATGTGATGCAGCGTGACCAAGTTCACGCCATGGTCGATCAAATCACGAACAAAGGCATCGACATCGATGTGGTGATCAACAATGCGGGCGTCATCCAAAGTGGTCCCATGGAAACCATGACCATCGAGGATTACGAGGAAGCGATGAGGACGCACTTCTACGGTCCGTTATTCGTCAATGAAGCAATACTGCCGAACATGCGCCGCCGCGGCGAGGGGAGGATCGTGAACATCGCGTCGATCGGTGGGCGGATCAGCGTTCCTCACTTGCTGCCGTACTCGGCCAGCAAGTTTGCGTTGGTCGGGTATTCGCTGGGGCTGCGCAGCGAACTGGCCAAAGACGGCATTGTGGTCACCACGGTCTGTCCTGGTTTGATGCGCACCGGCAGCCCGCGTAATGCGTTCTTCAAAGGCCAACACGCTGCTGAATACGCCTGGTTTAAGATCAGCGACTCGCTGCCGATTTTGTCGGCCAATGCGGAAGGAGCAGCCAGCCAAATTATCGATGCCTGCAGCTGTGGCGATGCCTTCTTGGTCATCGGCGCACCGGCAAAGCTGGCCGACAAGTTGTATTCCCTGTTGCCGGGACTCGGTGCGAACGCATTCGCATTGGTCAATCGAATGCTGCCCGGCCCCGGCGGAATCGGCCAGCAGCGTGCTCGCGGTTATGAGAGCGAGTCCAAACTGTCTGAGTCCCCACTGACAACCCTGACACAACAGGCGGCGGTCAGCAACAACGAGATGTAACGCGACTTCCCACACGTCGTAAGGGAGAGTTCAAAAATAAGTTCCTTGTTCTTCTTGCATTCACCCTCCCGCCCCGCGGGAGGGTCGAACGCGGTAGCGGCCGGAGTAGGGCCAGGATCGCCCCTCTCCTCGCCGGAGGCTCGACTCTCCCGGAGGGAGAGTGAAATGCGGAAGTTATTTTTGAACTGCTCCTAACCCGTAGCTGCCATTCGATTGGAAAGCAGAAGATATGAGCTTGTCTGAGGACGTCGCCATCGATCGGCTCGGCATCCGTCAGCATCCTGGCGGCTGGCCGATCATGTATCAGACGTGGGACAAACTGCTCTTCCTGCACTGGCCCGTAGAGATCCAGTCGCTGCGGCGCCTGATTCCAGCTGGCTTGGAAATCGATACCTGGCAGGGAACCGCCTGGGTCGGCGTTACCCCCTTCACGATCAGTTCGGCCCGGCTGCCACTGTCCCCCGCGGTGCCGTTTCTCAGCGCATCACATGAGCTCAACGTCCGCACCTATGTCCATCGCAATGGTGTCCCCGGAGTCTGGTTTCTATCGCTTGACGCCTCCAATGCCTTGGCCGTATGGGGTGCGCGGGTTGGCTATTCGCTCCCCTACGTTCAAGCGCGAATGGAGCTGCGCTGCGACGATCAGCGGGTCGATTTTCACTCGGTGCGAGCGCAACGCGGTCCAGTTCCCGCCGAGTTTCACGCGACGTGGCGGCTGGGGGAGCAGCTGCCTGAGGCCCAGCCGGATTCGCAGGATTTCTTTTTGATCGAACGTTACTGCCTCTACAGTTCCGATGGAGAACGGCTGTACCGCGCCCGGATTTTCCACGAGCCTTGGCCGCTGCGGGCCGCTCATGTTGAACGTTTGAGTTCCAGCATGGTCGCGTCGCACGGATTAACCGTCACCGATTCAAAGCCGCTCGTACACGCGCAAGCAGCGGCACTGAAAGTGCAGATCTGGCCTCCGGAATCGATCGGCCGCCCGGATGATCCCCCGCCGACCACTCATGCATGATCGCGACCTATTGAGAGGAATCTACCGATGGCTACTCAATCGCTGATGTCAAACGCCATCCGCGGTGGTATTGCCGGCGGGGTCGCAACCGTGGGGATGACCGCGGCAATGATGTTCATGTACCGCTGCCTACCGCGACGTCAGCACTATGGTTTGCCTCCCGAACAGATCGTTGACGAACTGCTTGAGCGGGCGGACGTTGATCACGAGTTTTCGCACCGCCAGTTCGAGGCGGTGGCGATGCTGGCTCATCATGGCTACGGGACATCGATGGGCGCCGTTTATGGAATCCTTGAACCTCATGGCCGGCACGCCCCACCGGTCGTCAGCGGCATGTGCTTCGGCCTGCTGGTGTGGGCACTCGGCTACCTCGGTTGGCTGCCGGCGATGGGCATGGATGCCGCCGCGACGCGAGAACCGGCACAGCGAAATGCACTGACAATCCTCTCACATCTGATCTGGGGCGGTACGACGGGGTTACTCACCGCAATCACTCCTACCACGCCGGCGCACCACCGCATGCCGAGCCACGTGGGATAGGCTTCCTAGCTGAAGAACAAGCTGGAAGCCTGTCCCACACCCGTATTAAGCAAGCGGTTTTTCCGCAAATTAAGTGGCCGCCTGTCCGGCGCGGGAATCGCGATGGCTTTGGGTGGCACGCTCAGAGCCCCAGCGATGGGCGTCAGTGGCGAAAGCAGATACCGAACCGATGAGAAATTTCCTCTCCCTCGAGCAAGGAGGCCGTGCAGTTTTTAAGTTGGGTCTTGACCGATGTTTATTTTACTCCCCCCCTGGGAGAGTCGAGCCCAAGCGAGGAGAGGGCTTGGTCTGGCCCTCCCCGGCCGCTACCGCGTCCGACCCTCCCGCAAGCGGGAGAGTTAAAAGCATGTACTGCACCAATTTAAAAACTGCACGACCTCCAAGCTCGGGAGGCGAGGGGAGCCAGACTCTCAAGGTCATAAGCTTTACCAAGATTTCCTTATGGGAGGCTGCTTAATTTGCCTTAACCACAGGCAGCACCGCATCGAGCGCCTGAAAGATTGCCGTGACGCTTTCCTCGCGAGCGCCGTGCCCCATCAAGCCGATTCGCCAGCACTTGCCGGCGAGCTTTCCGAGCCCGCCGCCGATCTCGAGGTTGAACTCGTCGAGTAACCGCCGCCGAGTTGCCGCCTCGTCGACGACGCTGGCAGGGATGTTGACCAAGTTGAGCATCGGCAACGAGTGATCGGGGTCCGAGGCGTAGGTAAAACCTCGGCTCAGCAAGCCCTGCTTGAGCTGTTCGTGAGCCTGCACATGGCGGGCGAAGCGATTGTCGAGTCCTTCTTCGAGCACTAGTCGGAGCGCTTCGTGCAGCGCGTAGTTCATATTGACGGGCGCAGTGTGGTGATAGGCGCGGCTGCCGGACCAGTAATTGCCGACCAGCGTCAAATCCAGATACCAAGAATTGACCGGTGTCGAGCGCTGCTGCACTTTATCCATCGCCCGCTGCGACAGCGTCACCGGTGCGAGCCCCGGCGGGCAGGAGAGGCATTTCTGAGTTCCCGAGTAGGCGCCGTCGATCTGCCACTGATCGATCTCCACCGGTAGACCACCCAGCGACGTCACACAGTCCATCAACAGGTAGCCATCATGCTTGTGGACGGCGTCAGCCAACCGGTCGAACGGCTGCAATGCTCCGGTCGACGTTTCCGCATGCACAAACGCAACGATTTTCGGCTTGATCTGCTCAATCTGTTCGATGATCTGATCCTGATCGAACACCTGCCCCCAGTCGGCCTGCATGGTGTGCACGACGCCGCCGGCGCGACGTGATTTTTCAGCTAACCGTCCGCCGAAAACGCCGTTGATGCCGATCAAACAGGTGTCGCCGGGCTCAACGAGGTTGTCGATTAGCATTTCAGCGCCTGCCGATCCGGTTCCGCTGCACGCGAGTGTCATCTCGTTTTCGGTACGAAAGACCTGTTGCAACATTTCGCGAATCTCGTTCATCACGCGCATGAACACCGGGTCCATATGGCCGATGCACGGCTGGGACATCGATTCCAGAACGGACGGGGCGACTGGCGACGGACCGGGACCGTGCAGGCGGCGGACAGGAACTTGAAGCATGCTCAGATCTCCGGAGGACTGCGGATCAGGGACTGTGAATCACAGGGGGTGGCGCGGACAGCGAACCAGGGAGTCATTGACTCAGTCGCCTCGGGCAATCAACCATTGCCCGCTGCGGTGAATCCCTTCACGATGTGACTCCGGTATTCCCGCTCAACGTTGTTCATTGACAAACATCCTAACATGATGCTTCTGATCCGAAACGGCCACATCGTTACCGCCACCGATTCCTACGTCGCTGATGTTCTCTGCCAAGGGGAAGTCATCACCGCGATTGGACAGAACCTCGAACAGCCCGGCGGTGCCGAAGTGATTGACGCTGCGGGAAAGTTCGTTTTTCCAGGCTTCATCGATCCGCACGTCCACATTTACCTGCCGTTCATGGGCACCTTCGCCAAGGACAGCTACGAAACGGCCAGCCGTGCGGCACTGGTCGGCGGGACGACGACGCTGATCGAGATGTGCTGCCCCAGCCGCGAGCAAGATCCGCTCGAGGCGTTTGAACTGTGGATGTCCAAGGCGGCGGGCGTTTCAGCCTGCGACTACTCGTTTCACATGGGGGTCTCGCGCTTTGACAATTCGACCGAGGCGGCGCTGCGGCAAATCGTCAACCGTGGGATCGCGAGCTTCAAAGTCTTCCTGGCGTACAAGGATTTCTTCGGAATCGACGACAGCGAACTCTATCAAACGCTGCGGCTCGCGCAGGAACTGGGCGTGATCGTCACGGCCCACTGCGAGAATGCGACACTCGTCGATGAACTGCAGAAACAGCTGCTGAGCGAAGGCAAGATCGGACCGCAGTGGCATGAACCGTCGCGGCCGCCAGCGGTCGAGGCCAGCGGAGTCCAGCACCTGATGACGTTCGCGGAATTGACCGGCGCACACGTCTACGTCGTTCATGCCAGCTGCCGCCAAGCCGTTCAGGCCGCCGCCGCAGCGCGCCGTCGCGGCGTTCCGGTCTGGATCGAGACCGTTGCGCCGTACCTGGTGCTCGACGACAGCTACGCAGAGCTGCCCGACTTCGAAGGTGCGAAATACGTGATGTCGCCGCCGATCCGCCAGAAAACGCACCAGCGGTACCTGTGGAAAGCGCTCTGCGAGGGCGCGATCCACACCGTGGCGACCGATCACGCCCCATTCGATTTCAAAGGCCAAAAGGAAATGGGACGCGATGACTTCACCCAGATCCCCAACGGCCTGCCGACCGTTCAGCATCGTGTCGACCTGCTGTACAGCTATGGCGTCCGTCAGGGCAAACTGGACCTCTGCCGTATGGTTGATTGTGCCAGTACCCAGGCAGCCAAAATCTTTGGGCTGTTCCCTCGAAAGGGAACCGTCGCCGTGGGATCGGACGCTGATCTGGTGATCTATGATCCTGACTATTGCGGCGAGATTTCGGCAGCTACCCATGAGATGGCGACCGACTACAGCGCCTTTGAAGGCTGGCCGGTCGAGGGCCGCAGCGACGTGGTGACCGTCCGCGGGCGGGTGCAGGTGCGGGATGGGAAATTTGTCGGCCATACCGGCCACGGAACCTTTCTCAGCCGCCAACCGACACACTGAGGTTGCTTATTTCACTCTCCCCCTGGGAGAGTCGAGGCTAAGCGAGGAGAGGGTTCAGTCTGGCCCTCCCCGGCCGCTACCGCGTCCGACCCTCCCGCAAGCGGGAGAGTTAAAAGCATGTACTGCACCAACTTAAAAACTGCACGACTTCTTTGTGGGGGTGAGGGGGATTCCGGAAAAGTACTTAGTGGATCATCGCTTGGAAGGCGGCGCTGATTCGTTAGGTGGCACGTCCCTGTTGGGCGGCACGTCCCTGAGGAACGAGGGGCGTGGTGTGGAGATCTGTACTGGTTCAGATGGTGCCAGGCATCATCTTCCGCTCACGCCCATCGCTGGGGCTCTGAGCGTGCCACCCTGAGCCATAGCCATAGCCAGGCGGACATTCATTTATCGTGAGAACTATTTTGATGACTCGCTGGAACCCTGCAGCCGTTTCAGAAACGCCTTCGCCGTCAGTGTGTTGAGCACATCGCCGCTGGTTAAACCAGCTCGACGCGCTTGCAGGATCCCGTACTGCATCACGTTCAAACCGTCGATACTGTGAGCATCGGTGCTGATCACAATCGGAATCCCGAAGCGCTTGGCCGCTGCGGCGTGGATGTCATTGAGGTCGAGCCGCGATGGGTGGGCGTTGATTTCCAAGAATGTTCCGGTTTCGACCGCCGCCCTCATCACCGCGTCGAGGTCAACCGCATAAGGTTCGCGGCGATTGATTAAGCGGCCGGTCGGGTGAGCGATGCAATCAACGTGTGGATTGTGGACGGCTCCGAGCATCCGCTCGGTGATTTGCTCACGGCTCTGGCGTTGTCCGTAATGCACGCTGGCGAGCACCCAGTCCGCTTCGGCGAGGCAGTCATCGCTCAAATCCATACCGCCCTTTTCCAGGATGTCGCATTCAATCCCCTTGAGGATCACCAAGCGACCTTCGTACTCAGGCCGGATCTCATCGATCATTCGCCATTGCTCGAGCAAACGCTGTTCGTCGAGTCCCGACGCCATGGAAACGCGTTTGCTATGATCGGTTATCGCGATGTACTGCAGCCCACGGGCGATTGCCGCATCCGCCATTTCGCGAATCGTCGCTGTCCCGTCGGTGGCGCTGGTGTGCATGTGCAGATCTCCGCGGATCGCTTCCGCCGTGATCAACTCCGGCAAGTTCCCGGACGTGGCCAGCTCAAACTCCTGCCGATCCTCACGCAGCTCCGGCGGGATCCACGGCAAGCCCACAGCCGCATACACCTCTTGTTCTGTTGCACCACCGACGCGGGTCTGATCGGACTCATGGAACACGCCGTACTCGTTGATCTTCAGCCCCTTGGCCTGAGCCAACCGCCGCAGCCGCACGTTATGTTGTTTGCTGCCCGTGAAGTACTGCAGCGCCTGCGCCAAACTCTTCGTCGTCCACCAATCGCATATCGACTTGAAACGCCTTGCCGACGCGAATCGAGATCTTCTTCTCTTCGCCGCGGGCGATGGTTTGTGACCGGTCAGGATACGCTTCAAAATGGTCCATCGCCAACTTGCGATCAGCGGCAACCGCGAGCAGGTCGAGATCACCAACCGTCTCCCGCCCACGGCGGTAGCTGCCCGCCCACTGCATCTGCTTGATTCCCTTGCAGCTTTGCATATGACTAAGAATCGACTGCGCCAGTTCATTAGCGGTCGACCAATAGATCCGCTCGCCAGCGGCCTGAGCGATCTGAATACCGGCGAGAATAGTCTCCTCGGTCTTTGCGCCAAACCCTTTGAGCTTGCGCACCAACCCAGCTTCGCAGGCTGCGCGGAGCGCATCGAGTGAATCGATATCGAGCTCGCGGTGCAGGGCCGCCGCTTTCTTGGCTCCCAGACCAGGGATCCGAACCATGGCGATGACACCGTCGGGAATCTCCTGACGGAGTGTTTCGAGCTGTGGCAGTGTGCCGGTCTCGACCAGAGTACGCGCTTTATCGGCTAGTGTTGAACCGATTCCCGGCAGATCAGCCAAATCGCGAGATTCATCCGCCAGGATCCCGGCGACCGATTCATCCAAGTCGCGGATCGAGTGGGCACCGTTGCGGTAAGCGCGAACCCGAAACGGGTTCTCACCGCGAAACTCCAACAGATCGGCCAGTTCATCAAAGATGTCGGCGATGCGCGCGTTTTCCACCGTTCCACCTCTCAGTCAACAGGTCCGCACAAAAGCTCAGGCAAAACCAAACCCAGCCATAACACGCAATGGCACGTTGCATTAATCAGCCGCAACCGGTTAGGAGCAGTTCAAAAATAACTTCCGCATTTCACTCTCCCTCCGGGAGAGCCGAGCCTCAGGCGAGGAGAGGGGCGATCCTGGCCCTCCCCGGCCGCTACCGCGTCCGACCCTCCCGCGGGGCGGGAGGGTAAATGCAAGAAGAACAAGGAACTTATTTTTGAACTCTCCCTTACGATGCAGCTCTGCCCACCACGCCCTTCGTTCCTCAGGGACGTGCCACCCCGAGGATCAGCGCCGGCGACCTAAGTGATGTGCCAAGAGATTAAAGGGAACAACTTTATTTGCAGTGCCCGGCAACCGGTGCTAACGCACTGCGCCTATTCGATCAGCTCGACAGCTGATGATACAGACAATTCTGGTCAGCCTTCGTCACCGCCACTGAGCACTGCCATGAAGGCCTTTTGGCTGATTTCGACGTTGCCGACCGCCTTCATCCGCTTCTTACCCTCTTTCTGTTTCTGCAGCAGTTTGCGTTTTCGCGTGATGTCGCCGCCATAACACTTGGCGGTCACGTTCTTGCGCATTGCGGGAACCGTTTCGCGCGCGATCACGCGGCTGCCGATCGCCGCCTGGACGGCGACCTCAAACATATGACGAGAAATTTCGGCTTTCAATTTCTTGGCAACCGCTCGGCCGCGGCGGTCAGCGTCGGCCCGGTGGCACACGACGCTCAGCGCATCGACGCGGTTCCCATTGACCATAATATCCAGCCGGCACAAGTCGGCGGCTTCGTATCCCACCATCTCATAATCGAGCGTGCCGTAGCCGCGTGTTGCACTCTTGATCTTATCATGCAAGTCGTAAATCACTTCTGCCAGCGGAATGTCATAAATGAGCATGGCTCGCTGAGTGCCGATGTATTCTTGGCCTCGCTGAATCCCGCGGCGTTCTTGACAAAGCTTGATCAGCGGGCCGATGTATTCGATCGGCACAACGATACTGCAGCGGACGATCGGCTGGCGAAACTCCTCGATATCACCGGCGTCGGGCACGTCTTGCGGCTTATGAATCGTCAGCGTGTTGCCACGCTTGTCGACAACCTCATAAGTGACGTTCGGTGCCGTTTGCACCAGATCGACATCCGACTCCTGCTCCAGCCTCTGCTGGACGATCTCCATGTGCAGCAGCCCGAGGAAGCCGCAGCGGAATCCAAACCCCAGCGCGTCGCTGGTCTCCGGCTCAAAGTCGAAACTTGGGTCATTGATCGCCAGTCGCTCCAACGCCTCTCGCAGTTCCGAAAAATCCTGACCATCACTGGGAAAGAGTCCGCAGTAGACCATCCGCTTGGGCCGGTCGTAGCCGGGCAGCGGCGTCGCGGCATGATTGCCGGGAACGCTGACGGTGTCGCCGATGTGCACATCGCTGAGCGACTTGATGTTGCAGATCAAGTAGCCGACCTGCCCGGTAGACAGTTCATCACAAGGTTTCCGCTGCGGAACAAACTGACCCATTTCAATGATGTCGTGCTGTGACCCCGCTGCAGGAACCGGATCTTTTGGCCTTTGCGGACCGAGCCGTTCATCATCCGCACGTAGGTGATCGCGCCCCGGTAATCGTCATAGCTCGAATCGAACACCATCGCTTGCAGTGGCTCAGCAACATCTCCACCGGGCGGAGGAATCTTTTCAATGATCGCGCGTATTAATCCCTCGACTCCGAGACCGGTCTTAGCGCTGACTTTGACACAGTCATCAGGATCAATTCCAAGAGTTTGATGCATCTCTTCAGCAACTTCGTCAGGCCGCGCGTAGGCCAAATCGATCTTGTTGATCACCGGGATGATCTTCAGATCGTGGTCCATTGCAGCATAGGCATTGGCGACCGTCTGCGCTTCAACACCTTGAAAGGCATCGACCAGTAGCAAAGCACCTTCGCAGCACGCCAGAGACCGGGAGACTTCGTAGTGAAAGTCGACGTGTCCGGGGGTGTCGATCAGATTCAGTTCGTAGTCCTGGCCTTCGAACCGATGCCGCATCGAGACCGCATGAGCTTTGATCGTGATCCCGCGTTGCCGCTCCAGGTCGAGATCGTCCAACAGTTGTTCTTTCATGGCTCGCTTGGAGACCGTGCCGGTGTATTCCAGCAGGCGGTCGGCCAGCGTGCTCTTACCATGATCGATGTGTGCGATGATGCAGAAGTTACGTATATGCTGTGTCATGTTTGGTTTTTAAAGGAGGTCACGGCGACGATTTGTACTCGTCCACCGTGACCGATCGCTGTGTTGAAACTGCCGACCGAGCTGCTCAGGTGCCATCTGCCAGATCGTGATTACTGGATCATCCATTGCTGGCGAGCATAGCCGGCTGCCCCCAGATAGCCGGCATCGGCTCCGAGCTTAGCGAAGCTAATCGTTGTGCCGGCGAACACGTTTTCAAACGTCCGCCGGCGGAACTCAGCCACCGCCGCAGCAAGAAAACGCTGGCCGACCCAATCGTCCTGCCCACCGAAAGTCATCGCCCCGCCGATCACCACCACGCCGGGATCAATGACATGAACGATGGTGGTAATTCCGACACCGAGCCACCATGCGGTCTCGTCGATGATCTCCAGAGCCAGTGGATCTTTTTCCCGAGCTGCCCGATAGACGTCCAGCGCGGTGACTTCGTCACCGCGGCCACTGAGCAAACTGCTCTTGCCGGCTGCTAAACATTCACGGGTGCGAAGTGCCACCGCTGAGGCCGACGCGTAAGCCTCAAATTGGCCCTGGCCGCCACCCCAAGCGCACAGCCGTGCATCGGCCGAGGAATCGACCACCAGGTGCCCGACTTCGCCTGCGAAGCTGTTGGCACCGCCCAACAGCTGGCCATCGGAAATGATACCACCGCCGACACCGGTACCCAGGGTCAGCAACACCATCGAATCAGCTGACTCACCGGTCCCCAGCCAGAACTCGCCAAACGCCGCCGCGTTGGCATCATTGGTGAACGCCACCGGCAGTCCCGTCAGCTCAGCCAGGGCATCTCGCAGGTTCACGCCCCACCAGGTGGGCAATTGCGGTGGAGCGACCAATGTCCCAGCGGCGATGTCCATCGGCCCGGGGGCTCCCAGACCGATCGCCGCAACATCGCGGGTGTTGATTTCCAAACTTTCGCAGAAGTTCGTCAGAGCCGCTGCCACACGTCGCATGGCGGACTGTGCCCCTCCAGGCTCGTCGGTCGGCAGACTCAGGAACGCCAGCACACGGCCGAGATCATCAACTAAACCAACCTTGATCGCCGTTCCGCCGACGTCAACGCCGTAAAAAAACGGGCGTGTGGCCTCGGAAATCGGAGTGGCGCTCACCGGTGGATTCATTCGCTGGCTCGTTGCGGGGCTGCGGGCATCGAAAATCGCGGCCTCACGCGTGGACCGGCCAATTCGTCCCGAAGTATAGGCACGAGCAGGCAATTTCCACAACGATCGGTCCGGTGGCAAAACAGTCCAGATGGTGCCAGGCATCTAATGCCGCCCAGATGGTGCCAGGCATCTAACGCCCAGATGGTGCCAGGCACCTACTGCCGATTGCCATGGCCAGATCGTGCCAGGCATCTATTGCCCAGCGTGGCCGACCGCTCCGCCGGTCGGAGTTTCCTGGACGGCGGCTGCTGCCGTTCGATCGGCGGAGCGATCGACCACCTTCCGCTCCGCCGGTCGGAGTTTCCTGGACGGCGGCTGCTGCCGTTCGATCGGCGGAGCGATCGACCACCTTCCGCTCCGCCGGTCGGAGTCTTCTGGCCGGCAGCCGAACGGTTCGATCGGCGGAGCGATCAACCACCTTGGGCGGAGCGATCGACCGCCTTGGTCCGCCTTTGCGGATTGGCGCGATTTTCACCCAGGCTGCCGATTGGCAGCCACTTTTCTGACTAAAGCGACCTCACTTCCTAGCCCTACCTTGCCGATTGCTGAAGCTGGGTAAGCGGATTGATTCGCGCACATCGGTCAGGGAACGGCCATTTCAAGCAGTCCTCATGCACCGTGACCCGGAGTTGCCTGTGATCGTTTCTTTTGAATCGCCATCGTCGTCTCGCCTTGGGGCGACGGAGCTGGCGCAGTATCTGTTGGTATGCCACGCCCGGAATTTATCGTTGACACATGGAATCTGGTGCTTTTCCTTGGAAACCCTGGCCGGAGAACCGCTGATCGAAGCGGAAGACGAAGAAGCAGGTGACCTCAATCGCCTGTCGTTGCTGGCCGCTGTCCGCGGTCTTGAAGCGATCGACGGCAGCGGGCGGGTGTCGCTGGTCAGCAACAATCGCTACTTGATCCGGTCGCTGGACCAATCGTTGCCGCGGTGGCGCGAAAACGATTTTGTTTGGGAAAACTTTGGCCGCAAAGTCGCTGTTCAGAACGCGGATCTCTGGCGGCGAATCGATCGCACCCTGAGCATCCACGACGTCACCGCTTCGCTCGTTCAAACCACTCGGCTATCGCGGCACGAGCCGACTGTGCCGGCCGGGGCTGGGCCGAGCACGTTCGCCGCTGCGGATTTCCCGATCCTGCGGGCCGACAGCAGCCACCGCGCTGCCGGCACCGAGCCGACTGACCGGCTCCGCCGCTGGTTAGCCGGTCACGAGGAACTGGCCCCACGGCCAAGCCGCCGCGGCCGCTACCGCCCCGAAGAGTGGTCGACGCACGAGGAACCGCCAAACTGCCGCTGTGCAGGTGATTAGCAGCCACTGCCTGTTGAAACCGATCGGCGAAACGACCGTCGATTCTGCGATCGGCGGAGCGATCATCCACTCTGCGATCGGCCACTCTGCAACCATCAACCATCAACCAGCCCCCGTCCTAAAGTCATCATGCACACTCAACTTTCCTTAGCGAGCATCGGCAGCCTGATCGACGGGACGCTGGAGAACCCGGCCGACTTGTTGGGGCCTCATCCGGTCCATTATCGGGGAGAAACCGCGGTTGCGGTCCGCAGCTTGCTACCAGAGGCCACTGCGGCTTGGATCGTCGATCACCGCGAGGGCATTCGTCGACCGATGAGGAAGGTCCATCCGGCCGGATTCTTCGAAGGCCTGATGCCGCTGGGTGATCTGCAATTCGATTCCGCCGGACGCCTGTGTACCCGCCAAACGCGTTCCGCGGCGGGAAAAACGGTCCGCGACGTCTCGATTTATAATATCGAAGCTTCCGACTCCACTGGCAAAACCACCGCGATGCACGACCCCTACGCTTCCCCTTCGATGCTCTCCGACTTCGACCGCTACCTGCTCGGCGAAGGCCGCATCTGCAACTGTACGAACGCCTCGGTGCCCAGCCCCGAGAAGTCGATGGCAAGTCCGGCGTGAACTTCGCCGTCTGGGCGCCCAACGCCGAGAGCGTCCAGGTCGTCGGCGACTTCAACGGCTGGGACGGCCGCACGCCACTGCGATGCGCAAGCACATCCCCAGCGGCGTGTGGGAACTGTTCATCCCACAGGCGAAAGTGGGCGACAAATACAAGTTCCGCGTGCTGAACGTGCACGGCGCAGTCGATCGACAAGTGCGATCCGCTCGGCTTCGCCGCCGAATTGCCGCCGCGGACCGCGTCGATCGTGACCGACCTCACCACCTATCAGCTGGAACGACGACGAGTGGATGAACCGCCGCAGCGACGTCGATCCGCTCGAGACAGCCGATGTCGATCTACGAAGTCCACCTCGGCAGTTGGCGAAGGGCCCCGGCCGGCGTCCACGGCTGGCTCGAACTATCGCGAGCTGGCCCATCAGCTGGTCGAGTACTGCCAGCGAGATGGGCTACACGCACGTCGAGCTGATGCCGGTCAGCGAGCATCCGTTCACCGGCAGCTGGGGCTACCAGACGGTCGGCTACTTCGCCGCCACCAGCCGCTACGGCACGCCGCAAGACTTCATGTACTTCGTCGACTACTGCCACCAGAACGGCATCGGCGTGATCATCGACTGGGTGCCGGCCCACTTCCCGAAGGACGACCACGGCCTGCGCCGGTTCGACGGCACGGCGCTCTACGAGCACGCCGATCCCCGCAAGGGCGAGCATCCCGACTGGGGCACGATGATCTTCAACTACGGCCGCAACGAGGTCCGCAACTTCCTGCTCTCCAACGCCCTGTTCTGGCTCGACAAGTACCACATCGACGGCCTGCGCGTCGACGCCGTCGCCTCGATGCTGTACCTCGACTACAGCCGCAAGGAGGGCGAGTGGATTCCCAACCAGTACGGCGGCCGCGAGAACCTCGAAGCGATTCGACTTCCTCAAGGAGTTCAACGAGCGAAGTCCACGTGCAGTATCCCGGGCGTGCTGACGATCGCCGAAGAATCGACCGCCTGGGCCGGCGTCTCGCGGCCGACGTACCTGGGCGGCCTGGGCTTCTCCTGAAGTGGAACATGGGCTGGATGAACGACACGCTCCGCTACATGCACACGAGCCGATCCATCGCCAGTATCACCACGACGAGCTGACGTTCTCCTGATCTACGCCTTCACCGAAAACTTCTGCCTGCCGCTGTCGCACGACGAAGTGGTGCACGGCAAAGGCTCGCTGCTCGACCAGATGCCGGGCGACCTGTGGCAGAAGTTCGCCAACCTGCGGCTGCTGTACGGCTACATGTGGACGCACCCCGGCAAGAAGCTGCTGTTCATGGGCGGCGAGTTCGGCCAGTGGAACGAGTGGAACCACGACGCCAGCTGCAGTGGGACCTGCTGCAGTGGGAGTCGCACCAGCGGCGTGCAAGAAGATACATGGCCGACCTCAACGCGCTCGTCCGCCGCGAGCCGGCGCTGCACGAGGTCGACTTCGACCACAACGGCTTCGAGTGGATCGACTGCCACAACGCGACGACAGCATGCTGGCCTACATCCGCAAGGCGAAGGACCCGAACGACTACCTGATCGTCGTCTGCAACTTCACGCCGGTGCCGCGCACGGACTACCGCATCGGCGTGCCGGAAGCGGCGGCTGGTACGAGGAAATCTTCAACAGCGACGCACCAGTTCTACGGCGGCAGCAACGTCGGCAACTACCCCGGCCTGGAAAGCGTCGCCGTCCCCTGTCACGGTCGCTCCCACAGCATCCAGCTCGACTTCCCACCGCTGGGCGTGAATATTTTTAGATTGGAAGGGTAGGTGTTGGTTGTTGGGTGTTGGGTGTTAGTTGTTGGGTGTTGATGGGAGAGGGAGGTGATGAGTGAGCCGGTTCAGCGGTTCGAAGATTTGAAATGCTATCGGGCGGCTAGGGAAGTCCGGCTGAGAGTTTCTGAGTTTTGCCGGTCCCTGCCGAATAGCGAGAAGTACCGGTTGGTGGATCAGATCCTGCGGTCATCTCGATCCGTCACAGCGAACATTGCTGAAGGCTATGGCCGCCACCATCATCAAGAGAACCTGCAATACCTACGGCAGGGGCGCGGATCATTGTACGAGACCCTCGAGCATTTCCACACAGCACTGGACGAACAGTTTCTCGATTCCGAAGCTCATGAACGACGGGAAAAGGAAATTGTCACAGCTATCCGTATCCTCAACGGCTACATTCGCTACATCGCCAGCTGCACCCAACGCGATAAGTAGCCATTAATCATCGCCCTTCCTCCACTGACAACCGTCCCTCCCCCACTAACAACCAACAACTACCAACCAACAACCATCAACCACCAACTAACCCCCATCCAACACTTCTCGCACTTTGGCTGCTAACACCCTCGCGGTGAACGGCTTTTGCAGGAATGCCGTGGCCTCGCGAGTGCCGTGCCGGACGACGGTGTCTTCGTTGTAGCCAGACAAATAGAGCACTCGGATCGACGGATCCTGGGTACGCAGGTGCTCGGCGAGTTCCCGGCCATTCATCCCCGGCATCGCCACGTCGGTCACCACCAGCCGGATCACCGCGCTGTTTTGCTGCCAGATGCTGATCGCCTCGTCAGCATTGCTCGCTTCGAGCACGGTGTAGCCCTGCAGCTTCAGCGACACGCCGGCGATCATCCGCACGGCATCGTCATCTTCTACCAGCAACACCGTTTCATTGCCGCGAGCGGCGTTTGGCTTACTGGAGCGTTTGCTGACCGGCGCCGGCTCAACCGTCGGCGGCAAAAACAACTTAATGGTCGTGCCGCGGCCCGGCTTGCTTTCAACGCTCATGCAGCCGCCGCTCTCTTGCACGATGCCGCTCACCGCGGGCAATCCAAGCCCGGTGCCCCTGCCGATTTCTTTGGTCGTGAAAAACGGTTCGAAGATCTGCGCGGTGATCTCGTCGCTCATCCCCGTCCCGGTGTCGCGGATGGCCAGCATCACGTAGCGGCCTGGAGTGACTCTCGGGTGCTGCTGCGCAAACGCCTCATCAAGTTCAACGCCAGCGGTCTCGATCGTCAGTGTGCCCCCATCGGGCATCGCATCCCGCGCATTGACGACGAGATTCACCACCGCATGCTCGATTTGATTGGGATCGACCCGCACGTTTTCCAGCGCTGAGGCGAGTGACGTGGTGATCACGATATTCTCGCCGACGATTCGCTGCAGCATTTTAATGCTGTCGGAAACCACTTCATTGAGGTTCACCACCCGCGGTTCCAGTAGTGACTTATGGCTGAACGCGAGCAATTGCCGAGTTAACGACTCGGCGCGCTTGCCGGCCTTGCTGATCTCATCGACGCGTTCCCTGGTCGACTCGCTGAGCTGCGTGTCATTGAGCACCACTTCGCTAAATCCGTTGATCACGGTCAGCACGTTATTGAAGTCGTGCGCCACCCCCGCAGCCAACTGGCCCACCGCTTCCATCTTCTGTGACTGTCGGAATTGTTCCTCCAGCTGTTTCTTCTCACGGATGTCGTGGGCGATCTTCGAGACGCCGATCACCTGGCCCGCCTTATTGCGGATCGGCGACATACTGAGTGAAACATCGATCAATTGACCATCTTTGCGCCGCCGAACCGTCTCGATCGACAACACCGCCTCCCCACGCCGCACCGTTTCCATGGCCAATTGCAGTTCATCTTCGCGTCCCGGTGGAAGCAGCAGCGAGACATGCTTGCCAACGATCTCCGTGTGTCTGTAGCCGTAGAGTCGCTCTGCACCGGGGTTCCAAGCGAGGATCATGCCGTTGAGCGTCGAGCCGATGATCGCGTGGTCCGACCGCTCGACGATCGCCTGCAGCAAGTAATTGGCCTCTTCAGATTTCTTGATCTCCGTGCGATCAAGAAACAAGGCAATGCCGGTATCCGGCTCACCGGGCAGCGCCGCGCTACCGGTCAGAATCGGCAGCCGTGAACCATCTTTGCGGATGTACTCCTTCTCATAGGCGTTGCAGCGACCGTTGCGCGCATCTCCACAATGCACTTCTCATCGAGATGGCGGTACTCCGGCGGCGTGATCTCATCCCAGCGGAGTTCGCCGGCAGCCAGTTCACTGCGGCTGTAACCGATTTGCCTCAAGAATGCATCATTGGCCTCCAGAATCCGGCCGTCGGTCGTCCATGTGGCCACGCCCAGCAGGTTCGAATCGGACATCGCTTTCCATTTCGCTTCCTCGTGCCGCCGCGCTTGCTCAGCCCGGATCCGCCCCAACCCTAAAGCGATGTGATTGGTCAGCGAAGCCATCGTCTGCTGGGCGAGGGCCGACAGTGGCCGCCGGCTGAGCATCACGACCACGCCCATCGCAACCCCACCCATCAACAGCGGATAACCGGCAAAGGACGCTTCCCCGACAGGGGTCATGAAGTCCGTTTCACTGAGCACCGCATCGGAACTCAAATGCGGTTTCTTTTGGGTGACGATCCGGCCGATCTTGGTCTGGGCGATTTCGACACGCTCCGGAATCTCCTGGCTCTGCGGATGCGCTCCCGCGCTTCCCTGCAGCACCAGCGTGCCGCTGGAGGCATCGACAACCCAGATGCCTGCGAAGCTGATACCGAGGTGCTTCAAGATCGACTCGGTGCAGCGCTGCAGGATCGGAAATTGGTCATGGCCGCTCATAAACGCCGCGCCGATGTCTGCGGTGAGCGAAGCCAAAGCGGATCGCTCCCGCAGGACCTTCGTCAATTCGTTCCGCTCCATGGCGTAGCGGATCGCGCGTCCCAGCAAGTCGCCTTCTAACCGGCTTTTGACGAGGTAATCCTGGGCCCCCTCCCTGACCGCCAGCAGCCCGATTTTCTCGATGTCCGTGGCCGTCATCACCACGATCGGCAAGTGCGGATGCAAGCGGTGCAACTTGAGCAGGGTCGCCAGTCCCTGACTGTCCGGCAGGCCGAGATCGAGCAACACCACGTCGATCCGCTGCTTTTCCAGCAGGCTCACCGCCTCACTCAACCGCTCCGCATGACTCAAGCTGAAGCTGACGTTGCCCTCCACCAATGCTTCTTTGGCCAGTCGTGCGTCATCGGGATTGTCCTCAATCAGGAGCACCTGAACCGGCTCTTGCATTTACTCTTCCCCCCGAAAACGAGGAGCCTCCACATCGCTGATATCCATCGGCCCTGTTAAATCCGCAGGCGTGGTCTTGATAGCGCAGGTCATGGCCCGCGGCGCGGGCACAATGTAGCACTCTTGTAACAGTAACGGGTTGGGGGTGGTTGGGAGATGGTGGATGGTTGTTGTTTGGTGGGCAGGGGGGAAGGTAGCAGGTAGTAGGTAGCAGGTAGCAGGTGGACGGAGAACGGGGGACGGGGGACGGTAGCAGAGTGGACGATCGCTCCGCCAATCGGTGAAAAAGGTAGCGGGTGGACGGACGGTAGCAGGAGGACGGTAGCAGGAGGACGGTGGCAGCTGCGGATTTAGGCCCGCAGGGCCGACAGATCTCGTGCCGGTGGCGTGAGCCACCGGATTCGTGCTCCCAAAGCAAGTCCCAGGCCCGCAGGAGACTGCTGATTTAATCGGCAGAGCAGAGGATGCGTATAATGAGGGATTCGTCGCTCGCTTAGGAGTGATTTCCCATGCTCTCCCCAGATCGTGATCGGCTGTTTCGGATCCGCGAGCAAGATCGCAGCTTTTACGGCGCGCTGTTGCCCAAGGAGCATCCGCTGCTGGATGCCTTGGAGTTGATCCCCTGGGACTCCTTTGTCCCAGAGCTTGAGGCGTTTTATTGCCCTCATCGCGGCCAGCCGGCCGTGACGCCGCTGATCATGTTCAAGCTCGAGTTCCTGCGGTACTTCTGCCGTCTGTCGGACCGCGAGGTGATGCTCCGAGGGCAAACTGACGTGCTCTTTCGCTGGTTTCTGCAGATACCAGTCATTTATAGGCTTCCCGATGCCAGTCTGCTCCCGAAGTTCCGCGGTCGGCTCGGTGCCGCAGGTTTTAAAAAACTCTTTGAGCGCCTGGTCAGCTACGCGCGTCAGGCAAACCTGATTCGAGATCGATTGCGGCTCAAGGACGCCACGCATGTGGTTGCCAACATCGCCGTCCCCACCACGCTCGCCTTGCTCGCTCAACTGCGAGAAAGAATGCTCGGTGTGATTGACAGCTTCGATCCAGAGGTTGCAGAGGGCTATCGTATCGAGGTCCAGCGGATTACCCAGGAAACCGAACACGCCAGTGCTGAGATCAAGCTGCAGGCACGCTTGTCACTGGTCAACGATCTGCTGGGCTGGATTCAACAGCAAACGCCCCCAGCCGAGGGCGCCGATCGGCGGTGGGCCAAGCTGCAGGCGGTCCGTCAGTTGGCCGAGAAGATCACCGACGACATGTTTCACCCGAACAAGGGCCATCGGACGCTGAGCGTCGTCGACCCCGAGGTGCGCCGCGGTAAGCACGGTGAGTTTTACGACGGCTACTTGTTGGACGTGATGATCGATGCCGAGAGTGAATTGATCACCAGCTTTGACGTGCTTGCAGCGGACGGCGATGAAGCGGCTGATGCGATTGATTTGGTCAAGATGGAGCAGCAAACCTACGGCAACCAGATTGAGCAGCTCTCCATGGACGGCATCGGTTTCAACGGCCACGTGCTGCGAGAGCTCCAGGATCCGCAAGGGCCCAATGTCGAAGTCTTCGTTCCGCCGAGGGACTTCCGCAGTGGTGAAGGCTTTGCTGCATCGATGTTTGAACTCTCCGCCGACGGCACCAGCGTGACCTGTCCCAACGGAGAAACATCGAAATACCGCCACCAGGGCAAGCACCTCACTACGTTTAAGTTCAAGCGTTCGCAGTGCCAGAACTGTCCTCTGCTGTCGCAGTGCCACCTAAACTTTAGCCCGAAATCAAACTTGGGCAGATCGGTATCCAAGAGCTTGTATGAAGCAGAATATGAGCAAGCCCGAGAGCGGGCGAAGACTCCGGGGTATGCCGAGGTCCGGCGCAAGCATCCGGCGATCGAGCGGAAGCTCAACGAACTGGCACGTCACGGCCGCGGGCGTCGGGCCCGGTACTGGGGTCGAGCAAAGCTCTGCATTCAGCAGTGCATGACTTGCCTGGTGGTGAATGTGAAGCGGATCAGCCGCTTGCTCCAGGCCACGCCCTGTCCAGCGACCTGTTAAGGGCGGAGAAAGGAGGTGATCGATCGATTCTTCGCTGGAAGAGGTTTTTAAAGCGCGATTTCGCCTAAGCGAACGCAGGTCGGCTCAAGGCCCTGACGAAAACCAGCCGCAGCGCGATGCCATCGAGCAACGCTCGATCATCGCCTCCGCACACATTGCTATTATCTCAGCAGTCTCCGCAGGGCCGACACAAGGACGGAAGGCCGAAGGCTGAAGGCTGAAGCTGGCGGGTCGACAGAGTGGACGATCGCTCCGCCGATCGGTGAAAAAGGTAGCGGGTGGACGGTGGACGGACGGTAGCAGCTGCGGATTTAGGCCCGCAGGGCCGACAGATCTCGTGCCGGTGGCGTGAGCCACCGGGTTCGTGCTCCCAAAGCAGGTCCCAGGCCCGCAGGGCCGACACAAGGACGGAAGGCTGAAGGCTGAAGCTGGCGGGTCGACAGAGTGGACGGTCGCTCCGCCGATCGTTGGTTGTTAGTTGTTGGTTGTGTCGGCCCTGCCGAGTTTGCATACTCGCGTGCGCATCGGCCACTCTGCTACCCGTCCTCCGTCCCCCGTCCCCCGTCCTCCGTCCCCCGTCCCCCGTCCCCCGTCCCCCGTCCTCCGTCCCCCGTCCACCTGCTACCTTCCCCCCTGCCCATCAACCATCAACCATCAACCATCAACCATCAACCATCAACCATCAACCACCAACCACCAACCACCCATCACCCACAACCACCCCCTCCCATGAAACTTCTGATCACCGGCGGCGCCGGTTTCATCGGCTCCAACCTCGTGCGGCTGCTGGTCAACTCCGGCCATGACGTGCTCAACGTGGACGCATTGACCTATGCCGGCAACCTGGATTCGCTCCGCGACATCGCCCAGAAGCCGAATTACCGTTTTGCCCAGGTCGACATCACCGACGCGCCAGCGATTCGCCACGCCATGCTCGAATACCAGCCCACGGCGGTGATGCATTTGGCGGCCGAGAGTCACGTCGACCGCTCGATCGACGGCCCGCGGCAGTTCATCGAGACCAACATCGTCGGCACCTTCAACGTACTGCAAGCGGCACTGGAATATTGGCGCGGGCTCGCCGCCGACGCTGCCAGCGGGTTTCGCTTGCTGCACGTCTCGACCGATGAAGTCTACGGTTCGCTCGGCCCCGACGGCTATTTCACCGAGGAAACCCGTTACGACCCGCACTCCCCGTACTCGGCCAGCAAGGCCGCATCAGACCACCTCGCCCGTGCCTGGTGCGACACGTACGGGTTGCCAGTGATTGTCACCAATTGCTCGAACAATTACGGGCCCTATCAGTTTCCTGAAAAGCTGATTCCGGTGGTGATCCTGAAGTGTTTGCAGGGCGAGCCAATTCCTGTGTACGGCAAAGGCGAAAACATCCGCGACTGGCTGTACGTCGAGGACCACTGTGAAGCGCTGACCGTGGCGCTGCAGCGGGGTGAAGTCGGCCAAACGTACAACATCGGCGGCAACAACGAGCGGACGAACCTCGACCTGGTGCGGATGCTCTGCCAGATCATGGACAAGCTGCAGCCGCGCTCAGACGGCCAGTCTTACCAGCAGCAGATCACCTTCGTCACCGACCGCCCCGGCCACGACCTGCGTTACGCCATCGATCCGACCAAGATTCGCGACCAACTCGGCTGGCAGCCGCGTCAGGACCATCAATCCGGCTTCCGCAAGACCGTCCAGTGGTACTTAGATAATCGCCAGTGGTGGAGTGCGATTCTCAACGGCCAATACAAGATGGAAAGACTAGGCAGTGGGAGGTAGGTGATGGTTGTTGGGTGTAGGGCGGGAGGCAGGTTGCGGGTAGCAGGTCGCGGGTTGCGGGTTGCAGGTGGACGGTGACAGGTCGCGGGCAAGGTCGCGGGTAGCAGGTTGCGGGTGGACGGTGGCAGGTGGACGGTGGACGGTTGCGGGTAGCAGCCGCCTTCACCCTTCATCCTTCATCCTTCAGCCTTCCTCTCCAGGCCCTTGGGCCGGCACATCACCTGCCGGGGTCGTCAGGCCCCGGAACCAAGCCCGCCGAAGCTCCTTCCAGGCCCTTGGGCCGATACATCCCCTGCCGGGGTCGTCAGGCCCCGGAACCCAATGGCTCCCCCGACTCCTCTTTAGGCCCTTGGGCCGACACAATCGCGGCCTTTTTTAGAACCTGTGCCGACCCTGCGGGCCTGAATCTCGATCTTTGTTCACATCACCGGGGGCTCACGCCCCCGGCATTGGCTGTACCGGGCCTGCGGCCCTGAGAACATGCTTCTCCAGGCCCTTGGGCCAGCACATCACCTGCCGGGGTCGTCAGGCCCCGGAACCAGGCCCGCCGAAGCTCCTTCCAGGCCCTTGGGCCGACACATCCCCTGCCGGGGTCGTGAGGCCCCGGAACCCAATGGCTCCCCCGACTCCTCTTTAGGCCCTTGGGCCGACACAATCGCAGCCTTTGCCAGAACCTGTGCCGACCCTGCGGGCCTGAATCTCGATCTTTGTTCACATCACCGGGGGTTCACACCCCCGGCATTTGCTGTACCGGGCCTGCGGCCCTGAGAACATGTTTCTCCAGGCCCCTGGGCCGGTACACCCCTACTGTCTGGCCCCAAACCAGGGTCAATCCCAGACCGTCTCCGGATCGTATTCCACTTCATGCTTGTCGAGCAAACTAAGGTATTCGTGCTGAAATGAAACCACAGAGTGGTGGACGACCTGATTTTCAATGTATCGGATGATCCGATTTTTCTGAGAGACGCTGACCGTAAACGCGCCGTAGCCATCTTGCCAGCCAAACTTGCGGATCAAGCCACTGGTGTCATTGATGTGTTTGCTTGTATTCGCCTTTAGTTTGCCAACAAAATCGGCTACTGCGACTCGCGCCGGAACACGGATCAGTAGGTGTGCGTGGTCGAAAAACCCGCCGATGCTAATCGCACTACCGCCCAGATTCTTCACAGTACCCGCCATGTAGGCGAATACATCCTCTCGAAAGCCATCCGTCAGCCACCGCCGACGATTCTTGGTGCTGAATACAACGTGATAAAGCAGTTGCTGATGCGTCGTCATCTCGCGGGCCCCTCACATTAGTTGGCGATACAATAACCACCCACCAGAAGAATGTATCGCAACAGCGTGGCACTACAAACTATTTTTTATCCGCCGGCCGTGCTCGATTCGCCGTGAGCTGTGTCGACCCTGCGGGCAACTGATTGACTACCGCCGTCTCCATCCGGGGGATCACGCCCCCGGCATTGGCTCTCCCGGGCCTGCCGCCCTAAGAACATGCCTTTCCCAGGCCCTTGGGCCGGCACATCCCTGCCGGGGCTAAAAAATGAGTTCCCACTTCCTCTCCAGGCCCATAGGCCGACGCATCATCTGCCGGGGTCGTCAGGCCCCGGAACTAGCCCCTCCCCCAACTCCTCTTCAGGCCCTTGGGCCGACACATCATCTGCCGGGGTCGCCAGGCCCCGGAACCAGGCCCGCCGAAGCTCCTCTTCAGGCCCATGGGCCGACACATCATCTGCCGGGGGCCGTTAGGCCCCGGAACCAGCCCCTCCCCCAATCCCTTTCAGGCCCTTGGGCCGGCACATCCCCTGCCGGGGTCGTCAGGCCCCGGAATCAGGCTCAACGCCCACTTCCTCTTCAGGCCCTTGGGCCGGCACAATCAATGCCGGGGTCGTTAGGCCCCGGAACCAGGCCCTCCCCCAATCCTTTTCAGGCCCTTGGGCCGACACGACCCCGACACAATCGCAGCCTTTCCCAAAACCTGTGTCAGCCCTGCGGGCCTGAGACTTACTGTGGGAGCACGATTCCGGTGGCTCACGCCACCGGCACGAGATCTGTCGACCCTGCGGGCCTAAATCCGCAACCTGCCACCCGCCTCCGTTTTCATCGATCGGCGGAGCGATCGACCACTCTGTCCACCTGCTGCCTGCCAGCTGCTACCGTCCCCCGTCCCCCGTCCCCCGTCCACCCGTCTCCATCCCCCAACAACCATCACCCATCACCCAACCCCGACCGCCAAGGCTCAGGCTGGGCCCATTTAGACCACCCCGAACCACGCTTGCTTTGCTCCCCCGAGCGACAGGACATTGCCCCGCTGTCCCTATAGCGAAGCACCAAGTTACGCAATCGCGGCCGCTATGGCTATTCCCACACCCTTAAGTCCATTCCCGCAGTTCTGCCCGCGCGCTCCCGGTCCGGCATCAGAGATGCATTAGCTGAGCTGCGTAGATCATCCAGACCCCCAGGTGGCAAACCTCACGGCAGCAGCCCGCACCGCAGCATCTGGTGCACACGCGGGCCGCACGCACCACCATCGCGGTGGGCATGCAGGGCTAAGTGCCCCTCTGGCCGGTGGCGCTGCAGCGGAAAGAAACCGCTCATTAAGGCTGGGCAAGGGATAGCTGTGGGACTATTTTGGAAAATTAGGCTTACTTCGGTTGCGATCTGCGCAGGTTGGGCCAAGGTATAGATGAACACATGCGTTCCACACGCTGTCGCTTCCAACAACGGAAGCAGCTGAGTGGACTGTGTCCTTTTCCGTCGGCTCGTCACGTTCAGCAAACTCATCTTACGAGCCGACACACAGTTCCTTAGTCAGAGCGGGGCACGTCCCGGCTCAACGTCGCAAGCCCGTTTCAACGCACGCCGATAAGTGCCCGCTGCTATTTTCGAAATAGCATCGGTCACCCACAGGAACGAAGTGCGCCTTGACGGAGCCCACTGCTACACCCCTCTGACTGCCAACTCGTCAGCATTGTGTTCCATGGAAAGTACACCCTTGTTCCCGCTTTTCCTCCGCGCCGACTGGGACGCTACCGCGCGAACCTGGATCGCGACCAGTGAAGATCTTCCCGGACTAGCCATCCAAGCCGACCGGCTCGACGCCCTGGCGGAGAAGGTCAGGCGGCGGACAGCCGACCCCCAGCCACCCTGCCGCCTCGAGCAACCGCGAAATTGTAGGTGTTAGTTGATGGGTGATGGGTGTTAGTTGATGGTGGCAGAGTGGTCGATCGCTCCGCCGATCGATGAAGCCGTTGCAGGCAGCCAGTAGCAGGCTGCGGGTTGGCGCAGGAGCAGTCAACGCTCCTTTACTAACACCTAACAACCATCACCTAACAACCAGCCTCCGCTACCCGCCACCTGCCTACGTCCCCCCACCAACAACTAACAGCCGACAACTGAGCCCGACAAGCCTCCATGCCCGTTCCTCAACCCCAGCCGCACTACACTCTCGCCGACTATGCCCAGTGGCAGGGAGACTGGGAGTTATGGAATGGATTGCCGGTGGCGATGACGCCTTCATCTTTTGGGAATCATCAACAGACACTGACGCGTTTGGCACGGCTGTTGGGTAACGAACTGGAGCGTGTCGGCTGTGATTGCGAGGTGTTGGTCGGGCTCGACTGGGTGGTCAGTAACGATACCGTGGTTCGGCCCGATTTGGTAATGGTTTGCAACGGCGTGCCGGCCCGGCACCTGCAGACGCCTCCAGCGCTGGTCGCGGAGATCCTGTCGGTCTCAACAGCCACCAGGGATCGCACTTTTAAGCGCGACTTGTATGCGTCCCAGTCCGTCCCGCTGTCTTAATGGTCGAGCCAGAGGAACAGCAGTTTGAAATCCTTCAGTTCGCAGGCGACCAGTACCGCCCCTGGCCTCAGTCGCTTGCCCGCTTGCCCTGAGCGTCCATCCCGGCTGCGAAATCATCCTGGACCCCAGCAAGTTGTTTAGGAAGTAGAAGTCAGATGTCAGAAGATCCGATGCCTGCCGCCCTCTGACTTCTAGCTTCTCTCCCTCCCCTCTAGCTTCTGAATTTTAGCCTTCCAGCTTCTCCTCCCCCCTGACTTCTCGCCGCTTCTTCTACTCCCTCTCGCGAATACTGACGGTTGCTACGTCCCGCACTGCACGTTCCACATCCATGCAAACTTCATCGATACTCGACAGCGACGTTTTGCGATCGCCTGCGCAAGACTCAGAAATCGCGAGCAATCTTCCCGTACGCGTTTACAGTCCGGAGCCCGCAATCCAGCACCCGGCAGTGCTGCTGCGAGATCTGGTACGTGACGTGAGCGCCGGCCGGGAGCTTGCCTGGCGGCTGTTCACACGGGACCTCAAGGCACAGTATCGCCAAACCTATCTTGGCTATGTCTGGGCATTCCTGCCGCCGCTGGTCGCCTCGCTGACATTCATCTTTCTGCAAAGTCAGGGGATTACGAACATCGCGGGTACTGGGGTCCCCTATGCCGCGTTCGCCATGATGGGCACGCTGCTGTGGCAGACATTTGTCGACTCGATGCAAAGCCCGCTGACGGCGGTCACCAGCGCCAAGCCGATGTTGGCCAAGATCAACTTTCCTCGCGAAGCGATTCTAATGGCCGGCATGTACATGGTCGGCTTCAATTTTCTGATCCGACTGGTGTTGCTGGTCGCCGTGATGGCGGTTTGGCAGGTGGTTCCTGGGGCGACGCTGGTCCTGTTTCCACTGGCCATACTCGGACTGGTCTTGTGCGGTTTTGCCATCGGCATGGCACTCGTACCGATCGGCGGCTTGTATGGTGACGTCACCCGGGCGATCCCGATCGTCGCCAGCTTTTGGATGCTGCTGACCCCCGTCGTTTACCCCGCCAGAACCGAAGGCTTGGCGGGTTGGCTCGCCGTTTGGAACCCGATCTCACCCTTGATCACCACGGCAAGAGCGACTTTGACAGGTCACCCGCTGGAGCATCTAACTGCGGCAATTTTCGTCACGTTGGCCGCGATGATTGTGTCGCTCATGGGGCTGTTGGCGTTCCGCCTGGTCATGCCGCACCTCATCGTCCGCATGGGCGGCTGAGCCGTTCGTTTTTAAATTGTCGTTACGACGCTGCGCTTTTGGGCGAACAGATTTCAACGTTTAATTGAAGTTGCCACTAGAAAAGCCCCCGCAGCTGGCCGGTGCAGTCGCTTGATGGCTGCTGCGATGAGATGTGTGCCCGATAAGCGATTGGAAAAAATGCTGCTTTGCTTGTCTTTCCGATCATCCAAATCAGCCTTCGCCGATTCGATCCCGGTGAGGATGGATCCTGGACGATGGCGATCGACGACTTGCCAAGCCACGCTTTGGGCCGCGTGTCGAAGCGACCAACGTTTATCACGGCCTAATGTCGGGGCTCGGCGACTGGCTCTACGGACAAAACTGGATCTGCTCGACGATGCTCCTGAACGATCCGTTTTATCATCGACGAGTTGCCGTCGAAATGCTGCGAAACTTTTTAAAGTATCTACGTACCGCCCCTGATGAGGAAAAAAGTAGGGACGGGTTCGGGCATCTGCTGTCCCTGGCGGAATGACGGAAATCACCTTTACATCAGTTCTCCTGATGTTCAGACAGTGCGCAGCATGCAGAAAATAATTCGGCGAGTCGCCGGGAAAGCAAAACGATCTGCGAGAGGGATTTACCGGTCAGGGCGCTTCGCGGTAGAAAAGGGGGCCTGGCTCCCGCCAAAAATAGTATCTCTCATTCAAGCCAGCGAATCTGCCTACCTCACGGCAAATAAGGTTATTAAAGAGGGCGGCGGCACTGTCGCCTCATATGACAATCTCATCCAGTTCAAAAATTCAGACACGCTCTACATTTTAGGAAGCGGCGCATCCATAAATGCAATCTCTGCGACGCAGTGGAGAAAAATACAGCAGGCAGACAGCATTGGTTTCAATCTATTTCTCGCGCACGACTTCGTTCCCACCTATTACCACATGGAGTTTACACCAGAAATCTATAGGCTGGTGAGCAAGCTTCTACCGGACAAGGGCGACGGCTTCAAGAAAATACCATTTCTCGTAAACTTTAAACACGTCGATCCCGGGCGACCGATCTTCGACTATGCGTTCGGTGCCCATCCGATGTTTACTGTGCCAAGAGCAGTCAAGGCGTCCGGTACTGAGCTGAGATTGGTACTTCGGTATTACAATGCACGAAATCGGTTGCGTAGCAATAACTTTTTCATCCACTACAGAGCGTCTGTTTCCATTGCCGTGAGTCTGGGGGTACTTCTTGGATACAAGCAGATTGTCCTGCTCGGTGTCGACCTCAACAATACGGACTACTTCTTTCATGATGCTTCGCTGTACCCCTCAGGCATTGCGAGCGAAATACGCAGAGTGCATTTGGAAATCCTTGAAAAGCAGAGACAGGTGGGACGGTTGTCTGACGTCCACAGAACCTACGACAGGAACTTGTTTCCAAACATGCTCGCAATCGATCAGTTTCTTAAAGTGTACGTAGACACTGTATTGCGCAGCAGTAATGTTAGTTTGAAAGTTGGTTCCAAGCGGTCGGCGCTCTATCCGATGCTAGACCTGGCAGACCTGTGATCGTTTGGACAAGGTGTGTATTTTGATGTTGCGCCTTCATACAATCACACAGTTGTGATGCCCAAGTAAACCTCGAGGGGGTTTAGGAGGCCTGGCAACCCGGAAATCAGTATCTATCGATGCTCAGCACCCTTCGACGCCAGGCACAGAGGGCTCTCATGAATCTTGGGGTGTTAGGAAAGGGGCCACTCGAACTGGTAAGCCTCAAGGAAGGTCATGCATGGGTTAAGAGTCATCTGAATGGCGTCTCATCCGAGATGACTACCACGCATGACGCTCTCATGCACCTGTGGACCAGAAACCAGCGACTCACGGCGCTCGTTAATGAGCGGGATCTTATATGCGCGATTAAGTACCAGGTGCGGGGTGGGGTGTTGCGGATAGGTCCTAAACTACAGGGTTGATTTACTTGTTCACTAGCTGTCGAGGTTCAGGCCAACGCGGTTTTTTTGCGCAGGGCGTCGCACGGGCCCACGATTCACGGAAAAAACGCAGCCTAATTACTGACACATCGCGTGCGACCTTCTTATTTGGGGCTGCCCTAGCATCTGCTCTAATATTACCGCGAAACATGCGACAGGTGGTAACAGTTACTAGCTGGGCTGGCGGCACTTAAGTGATTTAGCGCATACTCACAGCACGGCGTGCAGACACCAGATAGTCGCCCACATCTTGAACCAATTGTATGAGAATAGCTTTCATTACGCCCGAGTACACGACGGAGTCGTCCTACAGTGGAGGGCTCGCAAACTATTTAGGCCGGGTCGCCCCCGCCTTGGCTAACGCTGGACATGACGTACACGTTTTTACAAAATCACTTGAGAACAATGAGGTTAGTGAGGTCCGTGGGGTAACCATCCACAGGGTTGTGCCGCTGTGGGATCCAAAGATGCGGATCGACCGAATCGACCGTCTGGCGCCGCGTTCGCTGTATGCTCCCTATCAGGATCTTAAGGCCGCTTGGTGTCTCTGGCGACGCTGGACGATTGAGCATGGGAAGCAGCCTTTCGATGTAGTCCAGGTCGCCAATGTCCTCGCAGTCGGACTTTTTTTTCGTTTTACTCGCAAAGTTCCCGTTGTAACTCGTTTGTCGAACTATCGCCCTGCCTGGGACGAGGCTTCTGGAGTTGCGATCAACCGTGCCGTGCGGGCCCGCTGGTTTATGGAAAAGGTAGCGATTCGAGGAACAGCCCATACGTATGCGCCGTCGCACTATGTCGCACGCCTTACGTCGAAGTATTACCACACTCGTCAGATTGATGTAATCGAAACGCCGTTCTATATAGAAGAGCCGGAGTGTGATTTCAGCGAGTATATGCGGCATGGCGAGGGAAAAAGCTACTTGTTGTTCTTTGGACGACTGACGCAAATGAAAGGAGCCCATTTACTAGCTCAAGCGTTGCCGGATGTCTTACAGCAATTCCCTGATATGCATGTGATCTTTGTGGGAGGCGATGCAATCGCACCCGGCGGTGGCGAAATGAGTGACTACATCCGCTCCCACATCAGACAATTCGGTGATCGCGTTATGATTCTTGGGCCCATGCGACACGACAAGCTTTATCCGATAGTTCAAAATGCGAGAGTTGTAGCGATTCCTTCGTTAATTGACAACTTGCCCAATACCTGTCTAGAGGCAATGGCATTGGAGCGGCTTGTATTGGCAACAACTGGCAGCTGCTTTGAACAGCTCATCACCGACGGTCAGTCTGGCATTTTAGTTGCGCCCAATGATTTGGAAGCTCTGCAAGCCGGGCTTGTTCGAGCATGGCAAATTGACAGTGACCGCCGAAAAGAAATGGGACGCCTCGCAAAGGTTCGCATTGACTCGCTTCACCCCGACGTGAAGTTAGCAGAACTGCTCGACTATCTAACCACCAAGTGTTCGGCTAGTTCCGTTATCACGCCGCCGCTTATCTGACGACATGTTCGCCAGCGGTATATAGTGCGGCTTCAAAGCGTTCTAATATTGGATGCAATGGATTTTGGCGGCTCCGGATATCTCTTTAGTGATGCTAATCCTTTGGTAAATGAATGAGTATAATCAAACGCGCGCTCGGCCGAACGATTGTCGACCCATGTATTCGCAAGGGCAGGGTGCCGTCGCAAGAGCCTCTCGCTCGGTGGTTTATGAGCCTGGCTGAGAGTCGACGCATCCGTCTCTCTCGCCGCCATCTGCTGGCAGAAATACTTGGTCATCACGAATGGAAGACGAGCTTTTCAATCTCCGACCATACGCTTCTTTGGGTATGGAATTACATTAATCGCGCACAACCGCAGGCAATCTTGGAGCTCGGTAGCGGAATGTCGACGCTCGTTTTTTCCAAGTATATCAGTTCCTGCGCCCGAGCGGCGGCCAAAGTTTATTTCTATTGATCACGACAGCTCATGGCTTGAACAAACTGCCGCACGTCTTCACGATTTGGGTCTACAGCAGCACGCGGTTTTGCGAAATGCTCCAACGGGATTGCTCTCGCTTCCGGCGCCGTTTAGAAGCATGGAAGGCTACGACATTGATCTTGATGAGGTCTCAAAGACGCTTGGAAGTCCTGATTTAGTGTTAATCGATGGTCCGCCCTCGGCGATTGGACGTGGAGGATCTTTGCCGGCGATTTTACCGATACTGACAGCTCCGGCAACAATCTTACTCGACGATGCCAGCCGTCCGGCTGAACGTGAGGCGATTAAAAATTGGGTTTCCGCAGCGAATGGAAAACTACGGCATGAATGCACTTACCCATTGGGAAAGGGACTCGGTGTTTTAAGTTATGATTCCAATCGCTAAGCCCGCACCTTCGCCACGTGCAAAGGTCAGCATTCTGATTCCGTGCTTCAACGCAGAGTCATTCGTTGCCGAGGCAATTCAAAGCGCGATTGACCAAACTTGGGAGAACATCGAAATCATTGCAGTGGATGACGGATCCACCGACGGGAGCATTAATGTCTTGCGCTCCTTCGGCGACCGGATTAAGTTTATCACAGGCCCAAATCGTGGCGCGTGTGCAGCGCGAAATGAAGCGTTTTCATTGTCATCCGGTGAGTTCGTTCAGTTTCTTGACGCTGATGATGTCATTCATCCTAATAAAATTACCCGCCAGCTTTCCGTGCTTCTAAACGAAAATGCTGACATTGTTCTTAGTAAAATCGGACTTTTTGGAGATGACAAGGGGAGACGGTTGGAGAAGCGGCCACATCCAGAACCGGTTGGAGATCCGATGTTGTATTTTGCGCGTCATCCGATCTCTACTGAGGCTCCCTTGCATCGTCGTTCGTTTATCGAACGCTCAGGTGGGTTTTTGGTGGGGCTAAAGCGTGGACAGGAATATGATCTACATTTGCGTCTCGGTGCATTGAATCCGAGACTAGCAATGGTGGACGATGTACTGGTTTGGGTTCGCATGCATGATGGTGATCGGATAAGTAAACGTAGTAGCGATGTCAACCAAGTCGTTGCAACTTGGTGCAATTTGGCTGCTCACATCGATTTTAATGAGGCGTGGACGACGGAGCGGCGTTTGCTCGTTGGTAAACATCTTCTTGAGGCATCCCGAAGCTGTTTTGCGGCTGGCAATACGGAAATGGCGAAGTCGGGATTACGCAAGGCTATAGAAGTATGTCCAGCCGTAACGCGGCTCGACCGAGCGTCGCGACGTCTGCTCACTCATTTGCTTGGAATTGAACGAGCGGAGGCTGTCGTGGCGAAGCTCCGGACATTCCGGATGAAATAATCCTTGGTTAATGATTGGCCGCGTGCCTTTATCATGACAATCACTACGAATTGAGCATATCGATCTGCCGATGTTTGGAAAACTGCTATATCAGTTCCGCACGCGATTCGGTCATGGCATCGGGACTGCGTGGCAGCGAGAGGTGGTTCGCCAGCGGATTTTGAAGGCAGCACCAGTCATCGCGGATGATGCGTCCGTATGCGAGATTCATGTACTCACCTCGGCGGGTGACTGGCTGAACCTAATGTGGGCACTGAAGTCGTTCTACTGGGCGTCTGGACGCCGCTATGCGCTCTGCATCCACGATGATGGCAGCCTCACCTCAGACATCCGACGCACCCTTGGCGACCACTTCCCCGCGGCCCGGATTTTGGATCGCAACCGCAGCGATTTAGAGGTGCTGCGCGAACTGAGCGGATACCCGCGCTGCCGGGAGTTTCGGAAAACTAATCGGCTCGCTCCCAAAGTGTTCGATTTCCGCCATTTCTTGAAGTCAGAACGAATGCTGTTGCTAGACAGCGACGTGCTCTTTTTCAAGCCGCCCAGCGAGCTGCTGCGGCGCATCGAAGATCCCCTGTACAGCAAGAACAGCGTGAACGCGGACGTGGCATCTGCCTATACGGTTGATCCGGCAGTCGTGCGGCAACAATGTGACGTCGAGCTAATCCAGCGTTTCAACTCGGGGCTCGGGGTGATCCATCGCCGGTCCATCGAGCCGGGATGGATCGAGGGAATTTCTCGGCGTTCCAGGTATCATCGGACATTTCTGGCGAATCGAGCAAACGCTTTACGCCCTCTGTAGCAGTCGCTTCGGAGCGGAGTTGCTCCCGCCGGAGTACGATGTATTCCTGGATGGAGCGGTGGGCGAGCGGCCGTCGCGACATTATGTCGGGGCGATCCGGCATCTGATGTACCGCGAGGGTCTGAAGCGATTGGTACAGGCAGAACTGCTGAAGGGTGTACCGTGTCGAGCGTAACGGCCCCACGCGTGACGGCAGCGTCATCCGCTGGCCCACGGCCACTCCGCGTCGTTCACCTTCCGGTGTATCGGGAGAACGCCTATCAGCCGATGTTGATGGAAGCACAAGCCGCGCAGGGCCTGCACGTGATCGACGGCGGCGGGGGAGGCAACTTCCTTCGAACGGCACTGCGAACATGGCGCCCGGATATTCTGCATGTTCACTGGCTCCATCCGTATTTGCTCCGGCCGAGCATGCTCGGGTCATGGGCCAGGGGCGGCCGATTTCTGCTGGAACTGGCGCTGCTGCGCCGCAGCGGCGTCGCGATTGTTTGGACCGTGCATAACCTTGCGAATCACAATCGGCACCAGCCTGGCATCGAGCTCGCTCTCACGCGTCGGTTCGTGCGACTGTGCGATGCCATCATCACACATGGTCGCGCCGCCTCGGCTTCGGCACGCCAGCATTTCCGGATTCCCGCGTCTGTGCCGGTTGAGGCGATTCCGTTTCCCCACTACTCAGCGCAGTACCCCAACGACACCACCCGCAGCACCGCCAGATCGCATCTCGGCATGAATGAGACGGGGTTCGTGATCACATTCCTCGGCCGCATTGAGCCCTACAAGCAAGTCGCAGAGCTAATCAGTGCGTTCCGTGAAGTCGCACCGGAAGATGCACGCTTACTGATCGCCGGCAAGGCGTCGGATGACAGTTATGCCGACGAACTACGTCGCCGTGCAGTTGGCGATGCCCGCATCCGCTTAGACTTGCGATTCATAGCGGACGACGAGATGCAGTATTATATGAATGCGGCGGATGTTGTCGCTTGCCCTTCGAAAGGCATTTTGACCTCTAGCAGCGTGCTGCTCGCGTTCAGTTTCGCACGACCTGTCGTCGCACCGGCTGAAGGCTGCATACCTGAGACCGTTGGCAGCGCCGGCTACCTTTACGACTCGTCTGATGCGCGGGCTCGCTACCGCACTAACCAAAGCGTACTCGGAACGCTTGGGGTTGCTCAAAATGGGAATGCGAGCGGGAGAACAAGCAGGCGACGCGCACCCGGATAAAGTCGCGGCACGAATCGTCGCGATCTACTGTTCCATCAGCGCGGTCGCATCCGCTGCCTCGTCGCAAAATCCGACCGGCTAACAGGGGCTGGACTGGCGACAGCATCCACGGCATTTCGACCGTAAAAATAACTCGGTGCCATGACTCAGACTGCCTGTTCGCCGTTCTTCTCAGTGGTGATACCGTCATACAACCGAGAGAAGAGCATCGAAGCAACACTGGATTCGGTCGCACGGCAGAAGTTTCGCGACTTTGAATGCATCGTTGTCGATGACGGCTCGACCGACAAAACCTGCCAATTGGCGCAGCGTTACCCGTTTGTGAGACTGATCCAACAGGACAACACTGGCCCCGGGGCGGCACGCAATACAGGGATTCAGGCATCAGCCGGAGCGTATGTTGCGTTTCTTGATAGCGATGACATCTGGTTCCCTTGGACGCTACAACACTATTTCAACGTCATCAAGCTGACCGGCGAAATTTGTCTCGGGAGCAAGCGATGAGCTCGTGAACGAGAGCGTACAAACGCCTGTCCGATCATGCCTAAGCTTTTCGGAATACGGCGACTATTTAGCGGCTGGCGCCAGCGGCATCTGGGTTGGTACCTGTGGTGTGGCAGTCGAGCGGAGCAGCCTCTTGCAGACCGGTGGGTTCCTCAGCCAGAATATCAATGCGGAAGATTCAGACCTTTGGTTGCGACTAGGCCTGGTTTCTCCTTTCGTACGGATCAACGCGCCGATTTCATTCGCATATTGTCGTTCACCGGGAAGTGCAACAGGGAACTTGGAAAAAACTTTCGCGGGCGCAATGAACCTAATTGAATCCGAAAAGCACGGCCGCTATCCGGGGGGAAAGCGACGGCGGCGTGAGCGCGAGCAAATCATAGGTGCACATGTTCGCCCGGTCTGCGTAGAATGCGTGCGGAAAGACGCCATCGGCAATGCCTGCCGAATATTTCGTCAGTCGATCGCGATCAATGTAAGGACGCGAAGACTACGTTTTCTGTCAGCAGTGCCGGCCCTGATGCTGATTGCTTCACCGATGTCGCCCGTGGCCGGCTCATCAAGTAGATGCTGGCTCTATTCTCGTCCAAACCGCGTTGTATGTGGTCCTGAATTCAATGACATCGTCAGCCGAGCGCATTTTCGCATGCTGCTGTTATCTCGGTGATCACCATCCTGGATTAGTAGAAGACATCCGCTCTCGGTGGGAACTCGCCCATTGCTTGGCCGATCGCTGTAGACGATCAAGTTCTAAGCAGGCCGGAGCAAGAATCTGGGCAAAACACAATCAGCCGAATCGCATTAGTGACCGGTTCGCAGGAACCGCTGGCTAACTCCCAGCGACTGGTTTTACTGAAAGACTCGTGCCGACCCGCTTAGGTGGGAAAGTGTGACCATTCTTCATAGTTCTGTTGTACATTGGTCATGAGAGTCTAAATACTCGCTACGAACTTCCTCACGCCCAGCGCGAATAGGCTCCTGCCCGGTTTCGTGAACTTAAGCATCCTAGACATTCACGGACGGATACAGGCCCGAGTCCCGTCGACGTATGCCCGCCGTTTGACGCGAGTCCGCCACTCGTGGTGGACACGAGTGCCGTTGTGACAACGCCACACTGGCAATCGGGAGGCAATCTAAAGAAGCAGATGATAGACACGAATCGAGTTCTTGCAGCAGAGAGTCAGCCATGAGTGATCGACTAGATGCTACGATAGTTATTACGACAAAAGATCGCTGTGATGATCTGCGATCAGCCCTACGATCCTGTGTAGATCAGAAGGGAGCGGCGATCGAGGTCTTGGTGGTTGATGATGCATCGTCTGACGGCACGGCCGCAATGCTTGCGTCCGAGTATCCGACCATCAGAGTAATTACCCATGGCGAATCGACGGGTTACATCGTGGGCCGAAACGAGGCGGCGCGCGCGGCAAGGGGTGGCATTATCTTCTCAATTGATGATGACGCCGCTTTCACATCTCCCGACATTGTTGCGCAGACGCTGCAAGAGTTTGACAACCCATGCGTTGGCGCCGTTGCAATTCCTTATGCGGATGTCAATCGTGACGCAGTCGAGCATCAGCGTACGCCGGACCCCTCACAAGTCTTTGTGGCCGATCGTTTCATTGGGACAGCGCATGCGGTGCGACGTAATGTGTTCCTGCAACTCGGTGGCTACCGCGAATTCTTTTTCCATCAGGGCGAAGAGTCCGATTTCTGTTTGCGTCTGATGAACGCAGGTTATATCATCCGCCTAGGCAACTCGGACAGAATCGATCATTTTGAGTCGCCGCGGCGCGATACCCGAAGGATGGATCTCTATGGTCGCCGCAATGATATTTTGATCGTCGCCCTCAATGTTCCATTGCTTTGGCTACCGGTACATCTCTTGTCGGTATCAGCGAAAGGGCTGATGTTCGGCATCCGTGTTGGGCGGCCGATGCGAATGTTGCGAGGCATCGTGACGGGATACGCGGCAGCGATCCGACATTGTGGTGAGCGGCAAGCAGTGTCGAGGAAAACATACCATCAATTTCGTACCCTTCGACGGTCCGGCCCAGTTTTGGCATCAAAATTGGGATCCGCTTGAAACCGACTGGTACCGGTGCTCTTTCCAGGGGCGATTTCGACGGAACGATTGATCTGTTAAGAATCTTCCTTTATTGCAACCGGCGAATGACATCGTTGCCAGCGCCGTAAAACCGCTTTGTCGATATCTTTGTGTACGACCTAAGTAGCTTATCCACGATCAATGGTTACGTGGCGCTCGCGGTGGTAGCTGTTTTGATTGCCGTCGACTGCAGGCGAGACATAAGCGAGCTCGTTAAGTCGCGAAATGTCTTTCTACTGACGATCATCGCTTGGTTTTTACTCGAGGCGATCATCGTTCCAGACGCGATCCGAAGCTATTCGCAAGGCGAGTACGATCTCGCAATTCTTTGCATCGGGGTGTGCGTTGCAGGGTTCCTCGTTGGATACGCGTATAGCCAAGGCGGTGCGTTTATACCGGCATTTCGGAAATTGGCGGTGGTTGATAGCCCGCGGTTGATTTGGTCCGTGTTCGCTTCGGCAGTGCTGGTGGGATTTCTGCCACTGGTCGTGATTGCCCAGGGGAACGTGCTACTGATTCTCGAGGACGCGGTTGTTCCTGGCTCTCGCTGGTCCAGCATTTTTCAGCGAGGCCGTTACGGCGGCGCTCGTGATGCGTTTTTGGAACTCCAGATGTTTTTGCGGGCGGCGATCCCCTTGGCTGCTGCGGTTGGGGTCGAGCGTCGACAGCCGTCAGGCCGCCGGGTTGGCGCAGGCTTATTTCTGTTGTTTATGTTTGCGAGGGCCTTCAATAGCGGCACGCGCTCGCAGGTCGTTGAGGTCTTTCTGCCGATCGCGGCGGCGATTTATTGGCGCATGCCAGTGGTGCTGAAGCGAAAAGCGATCTTGTTTGGCCTGCCTATCGTGTTACTGGTCGCAATGCTTTGGTCTGCGGCCAGTGTGGTGACTCGGAATCAGGGTGACTTCGATTGGGACAGAGCGGCCGACGCGCAGTATGTGGGGTTTGAAATGTTCCGCGAGTTGCTGTTTTTGACGCATCACGTTCCCGACAACAGTCCCTACCAGTTTGGGTACACCTACTTCACTCAGGCGGTCAATCCGATTCCGCGTGCGATTTGGCCGGGGAAGCCCGACGGGGATGCGGGTTTATTGCTGGCGGAGATGCAAGGCGCAGGTGGTGGTGCGCAGGCGTCGCTTACCGTTGCACCTGGCCTAATCGGGGAGATGTACTGGAACTTTGGCTTACCGGGCATTCTGTTCATCAGCATGCTGCTGGGTTTTTTGGCGAAATCGTGGGATGCGATTCGGCCCTATGCACACCATTCCATCCTTGCGTTCGTCGTGTTCGCGGCCGGCTTAGCGATTATTTTTTTGTCCGGACGGTCGATCAATATGTCGACATTGTATGGCATGTTGGCGCTGTATGTTCTGTTGGTATTCGCCAGCTCGCGTCAGCAGAGAGCTACGAGTGGATACGGATGATCGGCCGATCGCCGGTTGGGCTGCAAGAAACATCGCGGGCGAGCGGGTAAGGCCACTTGTTGTAACGAGAGCTCCAATAAACACTGGATTCGGAAAACTGAGATCACTTTCCACCATCACCGTCTCGCACTCAGGTAAGCAGCACGCGTACCAGCATGCGCTTTCACTGCAGAAGCTCGGGCTGCTACGCCGCTTTGTGACCAGTACATATTACAAGCGTCAATCACTGCCGGACCGTTTGCTGCGGGTGGTCCCACGGGTCGACCGCGGTCTGAGAAAGCGCTGGCTGGGTGGCTTGGACAATGCGCGGGTGACGCGCAGGATCAGGTATGAGCTGCCGGAGATCTGGCATCGTAATCTGCGGCAGGACGGCGGCGCCGCCGAGGCGGCGATGTTTCGCCGCGACACGGATTTTGATGCTTGGGTTTCCCGCCGCTTTGCGGCCGAGAGCGACGCATTTTGGGGCTTTCAAGGGAGCTGCCTGAACAGCTTACAGGCCGCTCGCCAGGCCGGTCGACTGGCGGTGTGTGAGTTCGCTACCGCGCACGTGACCACCGCGATCAGAATTCTTGCAACTGAGGCGGAGCGGCATCCCGAATGGGCGGATACCATCAGCAATTTTCGCTTTCCCGACTGGTATCGTCAGCGTCTGGAACAAGAGCCACGAGAAGCCGATGTTTGCATCGCCGCCAGCGGATTTACAGCCGCATCGCTGCGTGAGGTCGGTGTTCCCAAGGAAGCAATTGCCTTACTGCCTCTGGCAGCCGATCTGGATCAATTTCGTTTTGCTCCGCGCGACGTCCGGGGGCCTCTCAAGGTGCTATTCGTCGGCGGGATCGGACAGCGAAAGGGAATCAAGTACCTGCTCGATGCGGTTCGGCAACTTGCGTCGCCACAGATTGAACTTCGCTTACTCGGCCCGTTACCCGCTGATGCCAAGCCGCTAGAATCGTATGGCCAGTGGTTCGAGTATCTGGGCCGCACTGACCAAGCTGGGGTGGTCGAGCAAATGCATCGCGCCGACGTGCTGGTTTTGCCCAGTGTCTTCGAGGGCTTTGGGCTGGTGATCGTCGAGGCGATGGCGACCGGGATGCCGGTGATCGCTAGCACGCACTCTTGTGCCCCAGAGGTAATTCGCGACGGAGTCGATGGATTTGTGCTGCAACCGGACGATGTTGCTGGATTGGCCGAAAAACTTCATTGGTGTGCGACCAATCGCGGCCAACTCGTCGCCATGGGGCAGTCCGCGGCGGAAAGGGCCCAAGCCTTCTCGTGGGTTGCGCACCGGGAACGACTGCGAGTACTGTGCCATGATCTGGCAGCGCGACGCCAGCAAAGCATTGCCCCTTAGCCTCGCCCTGTGATTATTTTGCAACCGGAACCGGCCAACACGGTGTACTCAGACAACCTTGCACGCTCCACTCACTCGCATTAGCCTCTCGCTTGTATGAAAGTTACCTTTCTGACCGTGATGCCGTCGCCGTACGTGCAGGATCTGTTTGCGCAGATGTCCGCGGATGCTCGATTTGACCTGCGTGTTTTGTACATGGAACAGGTCGCGCCGGACACGTACTGGGGTGAGCAGGCGATGCCCGGTTATGCTCGTGTGTTGGCGGGCCGCTGGCTCGGCGTTTCCGGAGCACGTGTGCATTGCAATCCGACGGCTCGCCGCGAGGTTTCGGCGGGCAAGCCGGACATCGTCGTGGTGGTCGGCTACATCGGCTTGACGAATCAGCTTGTCATGCGATCGCTGGTCTCCCAAGGCAAACCATGGGTGTTTTGGGGCGAAATTCCAGGACTGCATCGCCGCGGTTGGTTGGGGAACCGCCTTCGCGGTGCGCTGCAGCGTCCGCTTCGTCACGCGGCAGGAATTGCAGGGGTCGGCTCGCATGCCGTGACGGCATATCGCCAGTTGATCGGCGAGGCGGTCGGTAAGCGTGTCTTTTGTAATATCCCTTACCATTGTCGCATCGATAATTTCCAGTCGGCAGCTTGGCGGCGGACTCAGGGGCCGGATGTACGGTTTCTGTATTGTGGGCAACTCATTCATCGCAAAGGCGTGGACCTGTTGCTGCAGGCGTTTGCCGGCCTGGTTGGTGCTGGCCTTCCCGTGACCCTCACTCTTGCCGGCGAGGGGCCGCTGCGATCGGAATTGACTGGAAATCTGCCGCCAGAGGTAGCCGCTCGTGTCACGTTTACCGGGTTTCAAGCGGTTACGGCGCTTCCTGCCCTGTTTGCGGCACATGACGCATTCATTCTTCCATCGCGGCATGATGGTTGGGGTGTGGTGGTCAATCAGGCGGTCGCCTCTGGAATGCCTGTGATCGTCTCATCGGCGGTCGGGGCGTCCCATGATTTGGTTGAACCAGAAGCGAATGGCTTTTGCGTCAGGCCCGATGATGTCGAGGAACTTCAGTCGGCGATGCGGCGGTTGGTAGACAGCCGCGAGCGCATGGCGGCGTTTGGCAAACGTTCGGCTGACATTGCCGAACGCATTTCGCTTCGACAAGGCGTTGAGGACTGGCATCACTTTCTGCAAGGCGCCATTGCGGTCGCAGCGCGCCACAAGTTTAAATGAAAATCTTATTGGTCTCGTCATCATCGGGCTCACATGGTGGTGGCGAGTTTTATTTGAGGGATCTGTCTGGGGCCCTCGCCACGATGGGGCACATGCCGACGGCGTGGCTGTCTCGGCACTCGCAAATGGATCCCTTGGCGGCCTCGTTCCGAGAGCGTGACCTATCGGTAAGCCGGTTCGACTACCTGAACACCTACCATCGACGCCTCCGTTCGCTCGGTGCGGTCCTGGATCAACGTCTGCAGCGTCGGTTGGTGGGCCAGTTTGACCACTCCGGCGCGGACATCATCCATATCAATTCGCAATGCCTGGAGGATGGGCTGGACCTCGTCGCTGCGGCTGGGCGGAGCAGGATACCGGCGGTTGCAACAATCCATGTGACCCGTTCGGCAACAAGCTTGGGGGCGAGGGTTGGACGGCTGCGGGATGTGATTTGTCGCACTTCATTGGCGCAGTGCGTGCGTGCCATTGATCGGCATTTCGAAAACCTCGGCTGAAGACCTCTGCGAGTTCCTTTGCGGGCATCGCCATGTGGTCGAGCCCGGTTGCGTTGGTGAAAGGCATCAACCCCCGGACCAGACCGCGCGCCTGACGCCGATATATGCCGTACCCAATGGTGTCGCTGCGCCGGCACCGGCGGATGGCACGGCCATGCGACGTGAGTACGGCATTGCACCAGGTGCCATTGTGATCGGCGTGATCGCGAGGATCGAGCAGCAGAAGAACCCGTTGTTTCTGTGCCGCCTATTGGCAGCATTACCGGACTCGGTACATGTGGTATGGGTGGGGGACGGTCGGTTACGTCCCGATCTCGAGCGGGAGATTGCGGCGCAGCGACTCACGCGTCGGTTTCACCTAACAGGGTGGCGAGCCGACGCCACACAATTCCTAGCCGCTATGGACGTGTTCGTGTTGCCGTCGTTGTACGAAGGGCTGCCGCTTGCCCTGCTCGAAGCCATGTCGGCTGGGCTGCCGTGCGTCGTATCGGCTGTCGATGGGACACGTGACGCTATTGAAACAGGGCACAACGGCTTTTTGTGTCCTGTCAATGACACCAACGCTTGGATAGCGACATTGATGCCGCTGGTTGATTCGGCGGACCTGCGACGATCGACAGGCGCGGCCGCTCAAGCAAGCTACCGGCAGCACTTCAGTTTGGATGCCATGGCAAGACGGACCATTGATGTTTATGAGGAGCAGCGCAAGCAACAGCTCTCTGAGCGTCTGCGACGCGCCGGGGCAAGACACTGAACTTCGCATGTCACACGCCTTCCTCGCGCCTCTCTACCAGCGTTTCCTGTGAGAATTCTGCACGTCATTCCTTACATGCACCCGTCGGCTGGCGGGCCTCCGGTAGTTGTCGATCGTTGGTGCTGCGAGCTGCGCAACATGGGCGTTGAGGTGTCGGTGCTGACGACCGACTCCTATGCCCTCAACGCCTGCGACCAGAGCTGGATAGCGGATTATTCACGCCACTACAAGATCCAGGTGCTGCCGCACAGAGGCCCCAAGGGCTTTGGTTACAGTCCAGGTTTCGCGACGGCGTTTCGTCGCGAGGCACAGCGGCACGATGTTATCCATGTACATAACTTATGGGGTTACACCAACCTGCTCTCCGGTTGGCTCTGCCGCTCCTTAGGCGTGCCATTTGTAGTCAGCACGCATGGAATGCTCGACCCTCATTCGGTAGGCCGCAAGCGGTGGAAAAAGCGTTGGTACGGCCGCTTTGTCGAATGGCCGGCGCTTCGGCGGGCTTCAGGTTTACTGTTCACGCATGCCGAAGAGGAACGTTTGGCACGGCTCAGCGCGTCGAAACTGCCGCGTGGCTTCGTTGTGCCGCTAGGGACGAGCGATCCGCCACTGGAGGAACGAGCCGAGCTTGCTGAGCCATTTCTTTCTGCCTACCCCCTGCTTCGCGACAAGCGCATAGTGCTATTTCTGGGTCGCTTGCATCCCAAGAAAGGCCTGGACATCCTGATACCTGCATTTGCAAAGTTTTTGCATTCCGCTGTCAGCGCCAATAGTGACGTCCACCTGGTTCTCGCCGGACCCGGCGAGGCGGATTACAACGAGCAGCTCCGTCGGCTGGTCACTGAGCTTGGTATCGGTCACGCGACCACCTTCACCGGGTCACTTCAGGGACATCACAAATGGGGCGCGCTGGCGGCAGCGGAGCTTTTTGTGCTGCCGTCGTATCAGGAGAACTTTGCCATCTCGGTCGTCGAGTCGCTGCGGGTCGGTACGCCGGTGATCCTCAGTGATCGAGTCAATATCGCTGGCGACTTGCGTGCGGCCGGCGTGGCAGCGCATACCGATCTATGTCCGGATGACCTCAGTCGTGTCATTGATAACCTGCTGGCGAATCCGGAACGGAGTCACGAAATGGGACGACGCGGACGCGAATTCGCGCTTTCACACTATTCGTGGAATCGTTCGTGCCGGTCGCTGATCTCGGCCTACCAATCCGTTTTGGATCGGCCGGTGAGAGAATGATTATCAGCCTGCTCCGCACGGGGTTGTGGAAGGAAACCTGAATCAATGACCGGCCCGACCGTTTCGATCCTGATCCCCTGTTACAACGCAGCGCCCTACCTCGAGCAAAGTATCCGCTCGGCGCTTGCCCAGTGTACAACGGTATCAGCCGAGATTCTGTTGTGGGACGACGGGTCGACCGACGACAGCGTCGAGATCGCCCGCCGATTTGTACCGCAGATCCAGGTCATGGGCGATGGCATCAATCGCGGTGGCAATATCGCGCGAAACCGATTACTCTCCAGCGCCCGCGGCGACTGGCTGCAGTATCTCGACGCCGATGATTTACTGCTGCCGAAAAAGATTGCCAGCCAACTGGCCGTTGGCAACGAAACAGGTGCAGATGTTATCTACAGTAAGCCGCGCACTGTCTCTGATGCAGAGATTGATGAACTGCTCGTGACTGCACCCGGGGAGCCGGCTCGTCCTATCCAGCCCGCCAATGCTGCACCTGGTGTCGAGCAGGACTCGCTCCAGCTTCGTGATCCCTGGGTCGATTTCATTCGTTGGGGCATTTTTCAGACCAGCTCCATGCTAATGCGCCGCGCGGCGGTGCTCGCGGTAGGCGGATGGAAAGACGATCAACCGCGGTGCCAGGAGCATGAACTGCTGCTGCGGATTTTGATTGCTGGGGGACGATTGGTGCATATGGCTGACTCGCGGACGCTCTACCGCATCGTCCATGGCACAAGTGTTTCAAGACGCAATGTTTCCGACACCACGCGGATGCGGATGCAGCTTACCGACCGTGCGGAAGCCTTCTTGCTGCAACATGGCGAACTGACCGGGGCGCAGCGAGCGGCGCTCGCCGCAGCACGTATGGAGTCGGCCCGATCGCTCTACCGCCAGGATGCTCAGGCTGCGAATCGGCTCGCCGCACGTGTCGGGCGGCTGGGTACCTGGCAAGCGGCTGGTTCCGATGCGCTGCCGCGATCGTACCGCTTGCTCACGGCAATGTTCGGTTTTCTGTTCGCCGAGAATCTCGCAGCACGGTTGCGGCGGAGCTCGCTCTAGGAGCCCGCGCCATGTGGAATCCCGCCCGGCACGGTTATTCGGATTGGGTGACTATGTGCGGTTTGACGGGCCGCTGAACGGCGAGGCCAAGGAGGCCGCGTTTCGCTCGTCCGAGCTGTTCATCTTGCCGACGCACAGCGAGGATTTTGGGATCGCCGTCGCTGAAGCATGCCGCGTATGGCCTGCCGGTGATCACCACCCACGGCACGCCGTGGCACGGGATTCAGTCTCATGCGTGCAGCTGGTGGGTGAGCGTGTCGATCGAGGGAATCGCTGAGGCGCTGGCCGCTGCATGTGATGCGTCACCCGAGCAGCTGTCCGACATGGGACAAAGGGGACGGCAATGGATGGCGAGCGACTTTAGTTGGGACGCGATCGCGGCAGAGTTTTTGGCCTGTTATCGCTGGGTGTGCGGGGATGGGGAAAAGCCGGGGATGGTTGTTGGGTGATGGTTGTTGGTTGTTGGGGGAACGGAGGACGGTGGAGAAGATCGAACTATCAACTATCACCCAACAACCACCACGAAGCGGGATGATTGATTTATCGCGATTTGATAACCGTGGCTTCCCGCGGGGTCTCGCGGTGGCGCGAGATGGCTTGGTGGGGGGTGCGGGGGCTGCTGTTTATGCACGCGTTTCCCGTGCCGTCGGCGTTGAAGGTGGCGGCGCTGCGGTGGTTTGGGGCCCGTGTAGGCCGCGGGGTGGTGATCCGCTCGCGCGTGAATATCACGTTCCCGTGGCGATTGTCGATCGGTGACAACGTCTGGATCGGTGATGAAGTGCTAATCCTGAGCCTGGCCGAGGTGCGGATTGGATCAAACGTGTGCATCTCGCAGCGGGCGTTTCTGTGTACGGGATCGCACGATTTTTCTAGTCCGACGTTTGATCTGATCACGCAGCCGATTCGGATCGAGGACGGCTGCTGGGTGGCGGCCGGCGCGTTTATTGGGCCGGGGGTGACGTTAGGTCAGGGGAGTTTGTGTGCGGCCGGAAGTGTGGTGGTGAAAGATGTCGCGGCGGGAATGCGAGTGGGAGGGAATCCGGCGGGGCCGCTGCGCGGCAGGGGGTAGTTGTTGGGTGATGGGTGATGGGAAAGGGTGGACGGTGGTTGCGGGTTGCGGGTTGCGGGTTGCGGGTTGCGGGTTGCGGGTTGCGGGTTGCGGGTTGCGGGTTGCGGGTTGCGGGTTGCGGGTTGCGGGTTGCGGGTTGCGGGTTGCGGAATTTGATCTCGACGACCCGATCAATTTTGATTGAAAATTTCCGTCCTCCGTCCTCCGTCCCCCGTTCTGTTGACACCAGTCGGCGGAGCGATCGTCCACTCTGTCGACCCGCCAGCTTCAGCCTTCAGCCTTCCGTCCTTGTGTCGGCCCTGCGGGCCTGGGGCTTGCGTGGGGTCTGGTTCCGGTGGCTCACGCCACCGGCAGAGGATGTGCCGGCCCAAGGGCCTGGAGCGGAAGGATGGCCAAAGGCGGAAGGCGGAAGGATGAAGGCTGAAGGATGCTGCAACCGGCCACCTGCTACCGATCGGCGGGGCGATCGTCCACTCCGTTCCCCCAACAACCAACAACCAACAACCTCCGTCCCCCGTCCCCCCGCTCTGCTGGCACCAATCAGCGGGGCGATCGTCCACTCTGTCGACCCGCCAGCTTCAGCCTTCAGCCTTCCGTCCTTGTGTCGGCCCTGCGGGCCTGGGCCTTGCTTTGGGAGCACGATTCCGGTGGCTCACGCCACCGGCAGGGGATGTGCCGGCCCAAGGGCCTGGAGCGGAAGGATGGCCAAAGGATGAAGGATGAAGGCTGAAGGATGAAGGCTGAAGGATGAAGGCTGAGGTATGACGGCTCCTGCCTCCTGCTACCCGCCACCTGCTACCCGCCACCTGCTACCGTCCACCGTCCACCGTCCCCCTCTCCTTTTCGATCGGCGGAGCGATCGGTTACTCTGCTACCGGCCTCCTGCTACCCGCCTCCTGCTACCGTCCTGCGTCCACCGTCCCCCGTCCTCCTCTTCTTTTCAATCGGCGGAGCGATCGGCCACTCTGCTACCCGCCTCCTGCCAACCGCCAACTTCCTTCTGCCCTTCTCGCTTGCTGGGGACCAGGCTGGGCTCTGGCGGTGGGCTCGCCGGGGATGAGGGGTGCGGCCGATCGGCCCCCGTCGTGGCGGGTATGGCTCTTTTTTCGGATCTCTAACTCCTGAATTGGACCAGACTTAGATCTTGATCTTGAGACTGGATTGGGATCGTGGACCCAGCCCTGGCACAGGGTCTGCCTTGCACCCCAGGATCGCTCGGCTGCCAGCGCGTCGCTGCTGCAAGTCCGCCCGGAACCGCTGGTGCAAAATTCGCGATGATCGAAAAGCAATGTGTGGGTTCGTCTGGCTCGGTCTACTTGCTCTACCATTTCTTCCACCCCGACGATGTCGTCAGCGCTCGATTGTATGCCGACTTAGCGGAGGAACTAACCGAGGCCGGCTTTGAGGTCACGGCCTTACCTTGCAATCGCAGTTGCCACGATGCAAGTATTAAACTGAGCCGGCATCAATCTTGGGCCGGCGGTAAGATCCGCCGCGTATGGCGGCCCAACTGGCCGCAGCACAAAACGCTCGGCCGGTTTGGTAACGCGTTGTGCATGCTGCTGGGCTGGACATGGCGGGCGCTGGTGACACCTCGGCGTCGTGACGAAGTGGTGATCATCGGTACCGACCCGGTGCTGGCGGTGCTGATCGCGATCACCTGGCGGCTGTTTCGGCCAAAATCCAAGATCATCCACTGGTGTCACGACGTTTATCCGCAGGCGGCGGTCGCCGAAGGGATGATTCGCCAAAATGCCCCGGCGGTGCGCTTGCTGAACTTTTTGCTGCGGATCGCCTACCGCCGCTGCGACGTGATCGTGGACCTGGGCATTTGCATGAGGCGTTTGCTGCAGCAGGCTGCGGGCGACGTGGTCGCTCCGTTGTGGGTGGATCGGTACGCGATGGAAATTCCCAACGCAGTGCTGGAGCAGGCACAGGCGGTTCAGGTTGATGATTGGCTCGCCCGCTGTTGGGCAGAAGACGAACAGGCAGCAGCGGCAGATGCGCTGGCGCTGAGGGTCGACGGAGGTTCCGCCGGTCCCGTGAAGCAGCGAACTTTGCGAGTCAATGAACCGAGCCCTCTGGACCTGCCGAACTCGGAGCCGGAGTGGCGATCGGGCCGCTATGCGACGCTGGTTCCTTGGTCATTGGTCGAACCGGCCGAACTGCTGCGACCCGATGCTGAGGTGCGCGATGAGTTATTTGGCGACTGCCGGTTGGGGCTGCTGTACAGCGGGAACTTTGGACGCGCACATGGTTTTGATGCCGTTTTAACGCTCGCTCGGCGGTTGCGCGGCGAGCAGACCAGCTTTTGCTTTGCCGGCCGTGGGCCGCGGTTGGAGGCGGTCCAGTCGGCCGTGACCACTGACGACCGCAATATCCATTTTGCGGGCTTCGCTGACGAGAGTCGCTTGGCGGCTCGGTTAGCGGCCGCGGATATCCATCTGGTAACCCTGCGGCAAAGCTGGACCGGAGCGGTCATCCCGAGCAAGTTCTTTGGGGCCTTGGCAGCGGGCCGACCCGTCCTGTTCGCCGGGTCGGCTGATTCGGCCCTTGCCCACTGGATCGAGGATTACGGCGTCGGCTGGAGACTAGACGATCAGACGGTGGACGATGTTGCCGATGAACTGCGCCGGCTCGCACGCGATCCACTGCGGCAGGGCGATCTACAGCAGCACTGTTTTGACGTCTACCACAGCCAGTTTTCCCGCAGGGTGCAGATCAGCAGGTGGCTACAGGTCATCGGCGGAGGGGCAGAAGGGCAGAGTCGCAGAAGGGCAGGAGGACAGGCGGTTAGAGAGCAAGACCGCTCCGTGCTGGCCGCTCTTTGCTCTGACCGGGGACAAAGGTGGTCGATCGCTCCGCCGATCGAACAGGAGCAACCCTAGCTCCGACCGGCGGAGCGGTCGGCCACGCTGTCGACCTGCCAGTTTCAGCCTTCCGTCCTTGTGTCGGCCCTGCGGGCCTGGGCCTTGCCTGAGGTCTGGTTCCGGTGGCTCACGCCACCGGCAGAAGATGTGCCGGCCCAAGGGCCTGGGAGTGGAAGGAGGAAGGCTGAAGGGTCCCGCCACCTGCTACCCGCCACCTGCTACCGTCCTCCGTCCCCCTCTCCTTTTCGATCGGCGGAGCGATCGACAACTCTGGACACCTGCTACCCGCCTCCGTCCCCCGTCCCCCGTCCTCCGTCCTCCTTTCCTTTTCGATCGGCGGAGCGATCGACCGCTCTGGACACCTGCTACCTGTCGACTAACAACCCTCAACCAACAACTACCCCTGCGTGCTGTACGGCCGCTCATGCACCACTTATGACGCCGTTTGTGGTGACTTTTACCGCCTCCATGAAGCTTTTTGGTAGTTTGGGTAGTTTTTTCGGGGCAATCTTTTCCGAATAAAGTAAACTAGTGATCGGCGCAATTTAGGTCGACTCGTTGGAGGATGGGCGCCGATGCCTGTCCTGGATCACTCCTGAGCCTCGAATCCCTGTTCAGTTCCGTCCCTGCGATGCGAACTGAGGCGTGCAAAATATGTCACAGCTGGTTCTTTTCTCAATCATCGGTAGCTGTCTGGTCTCAGCCATTCTGGTGCCGATTGTCCGCACGACGTTTCGCCGCTGGGGCATCGTCGATCGGCCTGATAAAGAACGAAAGCTGCACGATCAAGCGGTCTCGCTCGGCGGTGGACTGGCCGTGTTTGTGTCCGTCCTGATCACCTTCGGCGCCCTGCTCGCCGGCGATCAACTGCTCGGTGCAGGCCTGCTGTCGGATACCGGCGTGTCGGCGGCGGCGCTGGAAACCGGCTCGCCGGACTACTCGCAGCTGACAAATCCGCATCGCGGACCGGCCGGCAATCCGATGGTCAGAAGTCAGTGGCTGATCCTGTTCGGTGCCGCGGGTGTGCTGATGCTGGTCGGGCTGCTGGACGACGCGATCGCGCTCCGCGGTCGCCAGAAGCTGTTGCTGCAGATCTTGGTGGTGGTCGCGATCGTCGGCGGCGGCACGGTCGTGCAGAGCTTTAATCTGTTCGGATACGACATCAGCCTGGGGATCTTTGCCTACCCGCTGACCGTCGTGTGGCTCCTGGCGGCGATCAATGCGCTCAATTTGCTCGACGGCGCCGATGCGATGGCATCGACGGTCGGCGCGATCATCAGCGGCGGACTGGCAGTGCTGTGTCTGCAGACCGGGAACCCGCTGGGAGCCGTGGTCGCCGCGGCGCTGGCCGGATCGCTGATCGGCTTTCTGTTCTATAACCGTCCGCCGGCAACGATTTATCTCGGCGACGCGGGCAGCATGGTGATCGGCCTGCTGATCGGCGTGATCTCGATTTGGGGTGCAGTGAAGGGCTCAGCATTGCTCTCCTTCGCTCCGATGATGGTGTTGACGTTGCCGCTGTTCGATTCGGCGGTGGCGATCCTCCGCCGTGTCCTGACCGGCCGCGGCATCTTTGCCACCGATCGCGGGCACCTGCACCACCGTTTGTTGGACCGGTTTTCGCACCGGATGATGTTGCTGGTCGTTGCCGTGCTGTGCGGGATCAGCACCTCTGCTGCGATCCTTAGTGTCCATCTGGGCCAGCAGTGGATTGCGGTCAGCGGAATGGTGTTGGTGCTGGGCTTGTTGGTGTTCACCGGTTCGTTCGGCAGTGCGGAGCTGCGGATGCTGGTATCGCACCTGTCGCACTTCGCCGGTTCCTTGGTGACGCGCAGCCGACCCGGCGAACCGAGCTGTCACCAACGATCGTTTCAGCTGCAGGGCGACCGCTGTTGGGACAAGATCTGGATGTCGCTGGTCGAGTTTGCGACCGAACAGGGTCTGGCGCAGATCAAACTCGACGTCGGCATCGCTTGGATGCAGGAAGGCTATCACGGCTCATGGCGGCGGGTGCAGATGCCGGACAAAGTCGATCAAGCGTGTTTACGAATCCCGCTGTTCATGGACGGCCGGATGGTCGGACGCCTGGAAGCGATCGGTGATGGGCGGAACGTCCACATCGGTCAGACGCTGCAACTGCTGATCGAACGCAGCGAGGATCTCGACTCACAGATCCAACGATTGATGCACGGGGAGCGGGATGCCGTCGCTGATGCCGTCGCGCAACCGGCGAATGCGCAGCCAGCGAGCGATTGGAAAGCGGGCGAGCTGCAGGTGATGGCGGGGGGATGAAGGCGGAGGGATGAAGGCTCCTGCTACCCGCAACCTGCTACCTGCCACCGATCGGCGGAGCGATCGTCCACTCTGTCCACCGTTACTGTCCCCTTTTGTGTCGGCCCTGCGGGCCTGGGACTTGCTTTGGGAGCATAGCTCCGGTGGCTCACGCCACCGGCAAGGGATGTGCCGGCCCAAGGGCCTAGAGCGGAAGGATGAAGGCGGAGGGATGAAGGCTCCTGCAACCCGCTACCACCTGCCACCTGTTACCTGCTACCTGCCTCCTGCTACCTGCCTCCTGCTACCCGCCACCTGCTACCCGCCACCTGCCTCCTGCTACCGTCCCCCGTCCTCCGTCCTCCGTCCATCGTCCGCCTCTCCTTTTCGATCGGCGGAGCGATCGTCTACTCTGTCCACCGTTACTGTCCCCTTTTGTGTCGGCCCTGCGGGCCTGGGACTTGCTTTGGGAGCATCGCTCCGGTGGCTCACGCCACCGGCAGAGGATGTGCCGGCCCAAGGGCCTGGAGCGGAAGTAAGGCGGAAGGATGAAGGCTCCTGCAACCCGCTACCTGCCACCCGCCACCTGCCTCCTGCTACCGTCCCCTTTCCCCGTCCTCCGTCCCCCGTCCACCTGCTACCGTCCCCTTTCCCCGTCCGCCTCTCCTTTTCGATCGGCGGAGCGATCGACCACTCTACCAACAACTTTCTTTCTAAAAATTCCTCCAATCGGGCGGTTGTTTTCTGGCTGCTTCGTGTTTTACTGGCACCGATTGCGGAATTAGTGCCGCATCTGCTTTTTCTTGGTGACAGCCCCAGCGGCTCATCGTTTCAACAGTGAAGTGAACTTCCGCGGATTCATTGCCGCAACCGCCGCCGCCATTGGATGTGACATTGAATCAGCAGCAGCCTGCAAGATCGCCGGGGCTCGTTTACCTGCTCTATCACTTCTTTCACCCCGATGATGTTGTCAGCGCGCGTTTGTTCTCGGATCTGGCCGAGGATCTGACTCAGGCGGGTTATGATGTCACCGCGCTGCCGTCGATCCGCAGTTGTCATGGCGCTAAGGTTCGGCTGCAGCAGCGTCAATCATGGGCAGGCGGCACGATCCATCGCGTCTGGCGTCCGAATTGGCCTCAGCATAAGAGTTGGGGCCGCTTTGGTAACGCGCTGTGCATGCTCTTGGTGTGGACGTGGCGCGCGGCAATCATGCCGCGGCGCCGCGATGAGACCATGATCGTCGGCACCGATCCGGTGCTCAGCGTCCTGATCGCGATCAGCTGGCGATTGTTGCGTCCGCGCGCTGAAGATCATCCACTGGTGCCACGACCTGTACCCGCACGCGGCGGTGGCGGAGTCGATGATTAAAGCCGATTCGCTGGCGGTGCGTGTGCTCAATTTCGCGCTGCGGATCGCCTACCGCCGCTGTGATGTGATCGCGGATTTGGGCATCTGCATGCGGCGGCTGTTGATCGAGGCCAGCGGCGAGACGGTTGGGCGCCAGCAGGCCGCTGGCCAGGTGCAGGTTGCCGAACCGCTTCCATTTGTCGCCGTGGCTGACAACCCCATCGGCGGCTCAGACAGTCTCTGGGAAGCGGACGCGATGACGCGCGTCGACGAACACTCGGTCCAATTACTAGAAGCTGAGTGTACCTTAACTGCGTCGACCGCAGCCGACACTGAGTGGCGCTCAGGCCGCTATGCGACGCTCGTTCCCTGGTCACTGGTGGAACCGAGCGAACCGGCACAGCCGGATGCATTGGTGCGCGAGCAGCTGTTCGGCTCGTGCACGCTCGGTTTGCTGTACAGCGGCAACTTCGGTCGAGCCCATTGCTTCGATGCGCTGCTCGCCCTGGCTCGGCAGCTCGCGGTGAGGACATCGGCTTCTGTTTCGCCGGCCGAGGGATGCGGCTTGACGCGGTTCGTTCGGCAGTAACGGCGGAAGAAGAAAACATCCGCTTTGCTGGATTTGCCGACGAAGACCAATTGGCGGCGCGACTGGCTGCCGCCGACATTCATTTGGTGACGCTGCGCGAGAACTGGACCGGGACCGTTGTTCCAAGCAAGTTTTTCGGCGCTTTAGCGGCCGGCCGACCGGTATTGTTCTCAGGCTCGGCAGACTCAGCGATCGCGCAATGGATTGAAGAGTTCGGAGTGGGCTGGGTGCTCAATGAGCAGACCGTGGAGGAGGTAGCTGATGAGATGCGACTGATCATCGCTGATCCCCGGGGACAATCGCGGCTGCGTCAGCGATGTTTCGACGTCTACCACCGCGAGTTCTCACGCAAGGTGCAAGTGGGCCGGTGGCTCGAGACGCTGTCGGGACAACCCCGTGCAATTGCAGAAGCCGGGGATGCTGCTTGGAGCGGTCGAGCCAGCTATTTCGCTGCCAGCGAAGCGGAAGCAACGATTTCCAGTTGAGTGGGCCACCTAACCTCGGATCCTTTCATTTAACTTTGACGTTCCAACAGCCCGGAGGGCGAAAGATCCCTGCCGGTGGCGTCAGCCACCGGATCCAAGGAAACAGACAGAGATAGCCCGAAGGGCGACACAACTGTTCAGCGGAATCGACGTTGTCATTAGCACCAAAGAAGCCCCCTGTTGCAAAACCCTGAATTCCGAGACAGCGTTCATGTGTCGCCCTCCGGGCTTGACGATCCCTCGCAAACCTATCCGGTGGCTGACGCCACCGGCAGAGATATGCCGCCCTGCGGGCTACATCGCCAGCCGCGAACAACCTGCACAATTTGCCGCCCTGCGGGCTAAATCGCACAGCCTTGAACAACCTCTACAACTTGTTGAACTCATCCCAATTCCGACTCTCCTGGCGATCAACCGTCGTCAATCCTTGTTCATACGGTATTCTCGTGGGATAATTCGACGCCTCCACCACGGGACGTAACCGAAAAGGGATCTGACCCTCATCGGATCGGCACTCACTCTTCCGTCGTCTGAACCATTCTTATGCTGACCAACAACCCCCAAGAGCCATCGCATTGGCCAACGGCGCTGAGCCAGCCCCCTGGCATGGTGCAGCCACCGACGTCTCAGATCGACCTGATGAAGCTGTTGTGGCGGTATCGGTTTCTGCTGCTATTGGGATTGGCGGCCGGTTTGGGCGGCGGCTACTACCATTACATCCAGTCGCCGGAGCTGTATCTGTCGTCGGCGAAGGTGCAGATTGTCGAGCCGGTTTCCAACAACCTGCCGGTGCAGGGGCTGGAGGCGGGCAAAGGCACCCGCTCGCTGAGCGATGAAGCGCTGGTGATGCGCAGCGAGGGGATCTTGCGGCGGGCGGTGGAACTGGGCGATTTGGATCAGACACCTGTATTTCAAGGTCGCAGCGCCGAGGCGATCGCCAGCCGGTTGACCAAGGCGATGGCGCTGAAGATCGGACCGGCTAATCCAGGTCAACAAACGAGCGTTTTTCAGATCTCTTACGAGGCCGGCGATCCGCTGACCTCGCAGCGCGTGGTGCAGTCGATCATCGATGCCTACGCGGATCACCTGCAAAGCCAATATCGCAACGTCGGCAAAGAAACCTTGGAGCTGATTCAGTCGGCTCGCGATGACGTGCTCAAGCGATTGGAAACCATCGAAGACGAGTTTGATCAATTCAAACAGGCCTCGGCGCTGGTGATTCGTGACGGCCGTGCGGCAAGTGTCCATCGTGACAATGCGGATAAATTTCTGGCCGCGAAGCAGGAGCTGCTGGTCCGCAAGGCAAGGCTCAACAGCTCACTGCGAGCCGCCAACAGCGCGATTCAGGCCGGCGAACCGCTGGAATCGGTATTGATGGCGCTCAGCGGCGGAACTGCGCCCGGCGAGGCAGGCAATTCGCTCGATGTCGCCCTGGAACGCCAGACGACCAGCCAAATCAAACAACTGGATCAAGAAACCCGGATCCCGGCATCGGAACAGATGCGGCAGACACGGTTGTTGCCGCTGGAGCTGCGGATCAGCGAATTAAAGCAGCAGTTTGGCGCTGGACATCCGGCGGTGAAGCAGTTGCAGGCCGAACAGGCGCTGGTGCTGACCTCCATCGAACGCATGGCGACTTCGGAAGCCGAGTTTGCACAGAAGATGCAGGAGATTCGAGACGCGGAGTTGCGCGGCCGCGACGGGCTGGATGATCCCGAGGCGCTGGTACGCCGCAATGTTGAATTGAAGATCTTGGCGATTCGTCAGCAACTCGCGTCGGTTGAACAGGAACTAGAGGTCATCACCAGTTCGTACGAGTTCGAAACCGAAGCCGCTAAATCGGAAAGCGCCGCGGAAATGCAGGTTGCCCGGTTCGAGCGTGAGATCTTGCGTCAACAGGCGCTGTACGACCGGATCGTCGCCCGCCTGGATGAACTCAATATCATGTCCGATTCCGGAAGCCTCCGCGTCTTCCCACTGGAATCGGCCGCTCCCGGCTACCAAACCGCACCCAAGATGTCGAAGTCGCTGCTGTTGGGCGGCATCCTCGGCATCATGATCGCCGGCTCATTGGCCTACCTGCGTGAACTGTCGGATAAATCGTACCGCAGCGCCGAGCAGATCGCCGAACACTTGCGCATGCCGGTGATCGGGCATGTGCCGGCGGTCAAGAGCCAAGCGGCGATCGCCAAGAAAATCGATTCTGCCCTCGATCCGTTCTTGATCTCCTATTTCCGCCCCAAGAGTTCGTCGTCCGAAGCATTTAAGGCGATCCGGACGGCCCTGTACTTCAGCAATCGGGGCGGTCATCACAAGGTGATTCAGGTCACTAGCCCCACGCCTGGCGACGGGAAGTCAACCATCGCGGCCAATATGGCGATCACAATGGCGCAATCGGGTAAGAGCGTGCTGTTGTTGGACACCGACCTCAGGCGGCCGCGGGTGCAAAAGCTGTTTGGGATGGACCATGAACGCGGTTTGGCCTGGTTGCTGGAGCAGTTGCCGAAATCGCCTTCACCCGAACAGGTCCGAGAACTGATCGGCGAGGTGACGCAGGAGACGGAGATCGATAATTTGACCGTGATCGGTGCCGGGGCCTGTCCAGATAATCCATCCGAACTGCTCTCTTCGTCGCGGTTCGATGCGGTGTTGGCTGGGCTGCGCAGCTTGTTTGATGTGATCATCGTCGATTCACCGCCGATGCTGGCCGTGACCGATCCGAGCACGATCGCCTCACGGGTGGACGCGGTGATGCTGGTCGTTCGTGTCCGCAAAAACGTCAAGCCGCTGGCCGCGCGCGGCGCGGATGCTCGAGACGCTGGAGGCCAATGTGATCGGTGTGGTGGTCAATGGCGTGGGCAGCCGTGAGGCCCGCGGATATGGCAAGACCGCCGATTCCGATGGGTATTACAACCGCGGCGAGGCCTACCAGTATGGTTACGGTTACACCTACGGCAGCAACGCGGATGGGCGTTATAACGAGTATTACAACGACAATGACGACCTGCCGCTGCAGAAAAAAAAACGGGTTGAGTCAGCCCGATTAGAGGTGTCACCTAAGTCGGAGATGGTGGGGTAGCAGGGGGGTGATAGTTGGTGGCAGAGTGGTCGATCGCTCCGCCGATCGAAAAGGAAAAGGAGAGGGGGACGGAGGACGGGGGACGGTGGCGGGCTGCAGCATCCTTCAGCCTTCAGCCCTCAGCCTTCCTCTTTCCACTCCCAGGCCCTTGGGCCGGCACATCTTCTGCCGGTGGCGTAAGCCACCGGAATCGTGCTCCCAAAGCAAGTCCCAGGCCCGCAGGGCCGACACAAAGGTGGACGGTGGACGGAATCTTATGAATGGATATTGAGCGGGTCGTCGAGATCAAATTCGGCAACTAATAACTAACAACCTTTTGTATCTCCGGCTCCCCTCTCTCTCAAACTTGTTTGGGGCGGGGGTAGCCGGAAACAGGGCGCGAGGGTGTTAGTTGATGGTTGAAGGCAGCGGGGCCGAAGCACCATTGCCGGCAATCAATTTACCAACACCTAACAACTAACAGCTAACACCCAACTGATATGCCGCAAAGTCAGTTTACCGTGCGCCGTAAGGTGCTGACGCTGTTCGGAGCGAAGTTCCACATCTACAACGCCGATGGTAAGCTGATCGGATTCAGCCAGCAAAAGGCGTTCAAGCTGAAAGAGGACATTCGGGTCTACGTTGACGAGTCGATGTCCCGTGAGCTGATGGCGATCATGGCGCGGCAGCTGATCGATTTCGGCGCCGCCTACGACGTCATCGACAGCCTGGGCGGCGCGAAGATCGGTGCACTGCGGCGCAGCGGCTTCAAATCACTGCTGCGTGACCAGTGGCTGGTGCTCGATGAGCACGATCAACAGATTGGCGTGATTCAAGAAGATAATGTTCTGTTGGCCCTGTTCCGCCGGTTCATCACGAACCTGATCCCACAGCGGTATTCGCTACGCGATGCCAGCGGCCGGGAGTTGGCGATGATGCACCGGCACTTTAACCCGTTTGTGCAGAAGCTGACCGTGATCGTCGAAGAAGACGACACGATCGATCCGCACCTCGTCCTCGCCGGCGGGATTTTGCTCGTCGCCATCGAAGGCCGGCAGGGGTAGGAGGTGGTTGATGGGTGATGGTTGATGGTTGATGGTTGATGGTTGCGGAATATAATCTCGGCGACCCAATTGGTATCCATTCAAAGTTACCGCCTTCCGTCCCCCGTCTCTAACAGCAAACAACCAACAACCACCTCCTCCGTCCTTGTGTCGGCCCTGCGGGCCCGGGATTTGCTTTGGGAGCATGACTCCGGTGGCTCACGCCACCGGCAGGGGATATGCCGGCCCAAGGGCCTGGGAGTGGAAGGCTGAAGGCTGAAGGATGAGGGCTGAAGGCTGAAGGATGCTGCAACCCGCCACCCGCCACCTGCTACCGTCCGCCGTCCCCCGTCCTCCGTCCACCGTCCGCCTCTCCTTTTCGATCGGCGGAGCGATCGACCACTCTACTTACACCCATCAACTAACAGCCATCTACGGTACTAACAATCCAATGCCGGTCATGGCGCCGGCTTGGTACAGCGCTCCGCGGAGACTCAGCGGCACCGGCGGCGTGATCCACGGGGCACAGTTGCCTGGGCGGTAATAGCCTAAGGCGTATTGGCACTCATTGGGCGAGTGGACGCCCATCTTGTACGGCAGCACCGCGATATTGGCGAAGAAGTGAGCCGAGGAGACGACCGGCTGCAGGAACGGTCCTGCGGTGTGGCCGTAACGCTCGAGGTTGACTTCTTCAAAATACAGCGGCTTGTGCATCAGGTTCGATGCCTTCCAGGTGATCTTGGACTCGGTCCACGTACGAGCCTGGTACTGCGGCTGCTCGATCAAGCATTCTTGCGGCAGCCCCCACTGGCTGGAGACGTAGGCCAAGTCGGCTTCGCTGAGCCGATTGACCGGCAGCTCTTCTAACGTGCCGAACTCGGTCTCGATAATCACCTTCTCATAGGCCAAATCGCGCATCCGGCCGCGGCCGAGCTTGCGGCCGTCAACCGACTGCCAATCGCGTGATTCTTGCCGCTCCTCGAAGCGGTTTTTCAGCCTGCGGAACTCGTCCAATTCGATCACGTCGGGCCGAAACGGCGGCGAGATGTCGAGCGAGAGTTTCTGAATCTTCGCATCGGCGATGCTTTGGCGGAAATCGTCGCACGAGAACGCCACCGGCCGGATCAGCGTCGTGTCTTCCTCGGGAGCAACCGGGGCGCGACGGCCGCGGTCTTGGCCGCGACCCGGCAGCTCGAAGTCTTCGAGTTGGCGTGGACGCCGCACATCTTCAATCCCCGGTCCGGGCGTCGGACGCAGCTCCAGCGGTTCGTCAGCCGACTGAGCTCCCGGTTGTGCGGGCCGATCCGATGGCGATGCCTGTCCCGGTTCGGACCGCTGGCGCGGCCCGTTCTCCAGCGGCGGTGTCTGGGCCGGCGGCAGCACCATGGGCGACGACGGCGTATCGGTAGCCGAGGCGTCGGGGATGCTTGGCGGCGCGTCGCTCCGCTCGCCGAATGGGTCAGCAAAGAAATCCGGCAGCGCGCGATCCGAGGTCGGCGGCGCTTCGAGGGCCGGCGGCAATTGCAGCCCCATGTCAGGCGTCTGCTGCGGTTGAGTCGGCTGCGATAGCTGCGGCGCCTGAGTCGGTTGGGGCAGTTCGAACTGCGCCTGGCGAACCGCTGCGCTCGCTGCCGCCGCGGGCGATGCCGTGGCAACCGCGGCTGGCGGAGCGACTTGGCTGCTCGTGCGCCACTGCAGGTGATGCGCCGTGGCGGGTTGCTGAGCCGTCCGCTGCGGATCGCGGAGGCTGGTGCCAGCAAACTTGGGTACCGGGCGCAGTTCTCCCGCCGCAGCAGGGCCAGCGGCGGCGACCATCGCTGTGGCGGCGGGTTGTGCGGCGCTCACCTGGCCCGAGCCCGTGTGCGGGACCGGGCGGAAGGCGTCGCCAGCGAGCAAGCTGCCGTGGGAGCTGCTGACCGCTGAGCTCAGCGTCAACAACAGGGCGAGGCTAGTTCGTGTCGCCCGCGCTGACCTCCGGGCTGTAGTTCGGTGCTTCCTGCGTGATGGCGATGTCATGGGGATGGTTCTCCCGCACGCTGGCCGCGCTGAGACTGGATGAACCGCGCTTCCGTGCGCAGTTCATCGATCGTTTTGGTGCCGCAGTAACCCATGCCGGCCCGCAGGCCGCCGACAAGCTGATATACAAAAACGCTCAGCGGGCCTTTGTACGGCACGCGGCCTTCGACTCCTTCGGGCACCAGTTTGCCCGTCCGCTTCGACGCCTGTTTGTCGGTAGCGTTCGCTCGAGCCCTGCACCATCGCCCCGAGCGAACCCATGCCGCGGTAGGCCTTGAACGTGCGGCCTTGGTACAGGATCCGTTCGCCCGGGCTTTCGTCAGGCCGGCGAACAGGCCGCCGATCATCACGGTGCTCGCCCCGGCGGCGATGGCTTTGGTGATGTCTCCCGAGTAGCGAATGCCGCCGTCGGCGATGATCGGTATGTCTCGTGCGTTCAGCCGCCTGAGCCGCTTCGTAAATCGCGGTGATCTGCGGCACGCCGACGCCGGTGATCACCCGCGTCGTGCAGATCGATCCCGGCCCGATGCCGACTTTCACCGCGTCGGCCCCGGCCGCGATCAGGTCGCGGCATCCGTCGCGCAGTGGCCACGTTGCCGGCCACGACGTCGATGTCCCAGCTCGTTTTCTTGATCTCGCGGACCGTCTCGATCACGTTGGCCGATGGCCGTGGGCGCTGATCGACGACCAGGACATCGACGTCCTTGCGATCAGGCTCTCGGCCCGCTCGAAATCGAACACGCCGACCGCCGCTCCGACCCGCAGCCGACCTTGCCGGTCTTTGCATGCTTGGGAAACCGCTTCATCATGTCGATGTCTTTGATCGTGATCAGTCCGGTCAGTCTGTTATTTTCGTCAACCAGCAAAAGTTTCTCGACCTTTTTTGCCATCAAAATCTTCTCAGCTTCCTCAAGCGTTACAGTCCCCGTGCTGTCACCAGGTTGTCCTTGCGTCATCACTTCGCTGATCGGCAGGTCGTTGTCTTCGAGAAACCGCAGGTCGCGGCGGGTGATGATGCCCACCAGCTTGCCGTCCGCTGCACGATCGGAATGCCGCAGACGTTCGACTGCTCCATCAGTTCCGCGGCCCGGCCGACGCTAGCGTCGGGCGGCAGCGTGACCGGGTCGACGATGATGCCGTTGGCCGAGCGCTTCACCTTGTCGACTTCCTCGGTCTGCCGCTCGATCGACATGTTCTTGTGAATCACGCCGAGGCCGCCTTCTTGGGCCAGCGCGATCGCCATCGCGGCTTCGGTGACCGTGTCCATCGGCGAACTGAGCAGCGGGATGTTCAGGTCGATGCGGCGGGTGAGGCGTGTCCGAATGTCGACTTCGGTGGGGACACGGTCGCTGAACCGCGGCTCGAACAGCACATCGTCAAAGGTCACGCCCGAAAGAACGATTTTTTGCTCCAGGACATCGCCGCGTCCAAGCCGCCGGGGTCGTTGCGGCGGCTGAAAAGCATCAGACATGGAATCACTCAGAGATAGTAAGTCGGTGGCTTCAATCTAGGATGATAGGTCTGAGCAGCAATTGACGTGAAGGGGGCAGAGCGGGGAGGAGGGGGTTGGTTGATAGTTGTTGGTTGTTGGGGAAGGAGGCAGGTAGACGGGGGACGGTAGCAGGTGGCGGGTAGACAGAGTGGTCGATCGCTCCGCCGATTGAAAAGGAGAGGTGGACGGGGGACGGGGGACGGAGGACGGGGGACGGTAGCAGGTGGCGGGTTGCAGGTGGCGGGTTGCGGGTTGCAGGAGCCTTTATCCCTCCGCCTTCATCCCTCCGCCTTCATCCCTCCGCTTCAGGCCCTTGGGCCGGCACATCCCCTGCCGGTGGCGTGAGCCACCGGAACCAAACCCTGCCTCACAGCTCCCAGGCCCGCAGGGCCGACACAAGGACGGAAGGCTTAAGGCTGTAGGCTGAAGCTGATGGGTCGACAGAGCGGACCATCGCTCCGCCGATCGGTGCCAGCAAATCGGGGGACGGGGGACGGGGGACGGGGGACGGGGGACGGGGGACGGGAGACGGGAGACGGGAGACGGGGGACGGAAATTTTCAATCAAAATTGATCGGGTCGTCGAGATCGAATTCCGCAACCCGCAACCCGCAACCCGCAACCCGCAACCCGCAACCCGCAACCCGCAACCCGCAACCCGCAACCCGCAACCCGCAACCCGCAACCCGCAACCCGCAACCCGCAACCATCAACTAATCCGGTAGCCGGTGGTGCGGAGGAGGTCGGCGACGCGGTCGCGGTGGTCGCCCTGTAAGACGAGATCGTCGCCTTCTCGCGAACCGCCGGCCCCGCAAGCGGATTTGAGGCGAGTCAGTAACTCCGGCAAATTGGATGCTTCGGCGGATAATCCCGTGACGACGGTGACGATCCGTTTGGCCTTCCGTTTTTCGACCCGCACGCGGGCAGTTTGTTTTTCAGGCGGCAACCACTGGCGTGCGGCCGGCGCTGGCGGTGGGCATTGGCAGTCGCTTGGTGGTTTCCCGCAGGTGTCGCAAGTCGGCGGGAGGTCCCACTTGGTTCCGGCAAATAAGCCCACGGCACTCCTCAAGTTGATGGTTGATGGTTGATTGGGAGCGGAGAAAGGTTGCAGGTTCGATCGGCGGAGCGATCGACCACGCTGGCGATCGACGACCTTCCTGTTGCACCGCAAGCGCCGCCGCAAAATCGGTTATGGCTTACGGGTCGCTTCGGTTACAATGGGGGCTTAATGTCCCTTCGACAGCCAAACTGGCTCCACCTGTTACCTGCCACCTGCCACCGTCCTCCTTCAGCCTTGTGTCGGCCCTGCGGGCCTGGGACTTGATTGGGGAGCACGATTCCGGTGGCTCACGCCACCGGCAGGGGATGTGTCGGCCCAAGGGCCTGGAGCGGAAGGTTGGTGCCACCTGCCACCTGCCACCTGCCACCTGCCACCGTCTACCTGCAACCTGCTACGCCTGCTACCCGCCCACCTTCTCCTGCAACCCCGTTGATTACGCATGAACCGTTTGGATCATCTCGTCGGCTGGCACCGCCTCCATCACTTGGCCGCTTCCCTGTTGATGGTTCCGCTGAGCATGGCCATGATGGTCGGGGCGCCGGCCTGTGCCGATGAGGGTCAACCGGAGCCGCCCGCGGTTGCGAGCGACGTGTCTAACGACGCGGTGGTGCTCTACAACCGTGATATCCGTCCGATCCTGGCCGACAACTGCTTCGCTTGCCATGGTCCCGACAGCGCTTCGCGAGAAGCGGGACTGCGATTGGACCAGCGTGACGAGGCGGTCGAGTCGGGCGTATTGGTCGCTGGAGATCCTGAGGCGAGCGAATTGATCCGCCGGATCAACTTGCCGGAGGATGAAGATGAAGCGATGCCGCCGCCGACGGGGCATAAGCGGCTGAGCGATCCTGAGAAGGAACTGCTGACGCGCTGGGTCGCTCAGGGCGCGGTGTATCAACCGCACTGGTCGTTCATTGCGCCGACGCGGCCGGACCTGCCTCAGGTCTCCGATCCCGCGTGGGCGCGCAACCCGATCGATCATTTCATTCTCGCTGGGCTCGATCAAGCCGGTTTGACGCCGGCGGAAGAGGCGGACCGGCGAACGCTTGCACGCCGCGTGGCGCTGGATTTGACCGGTCTGCCGCCGACGGTCGAGCAGGTCGAGACGTTTGTCGCCGACGAGGCACCAGAGGCGTATGAACGCTACGTCGATCGGCTGCTGGAATCGAAGCGTTATGGTGAACACCGTGGGCGGTACTGGCTCGACTACGCGCGTTACGGGGACACCCATGGAATCCACTTCGACAACTATCGCGAGATGTGGTCTTACCGCGACTGGGTGATCGACGCCTTCAATCGCAATCTGCCGTTCGATCAGTTCACGATCGAGCAGTTGGCTGGCGACCTGTTGCCGCAGCCGGAACTGGACCAGCTGGTCGCGACCGGCTTCAATCGCTGTAACATCACGACCAACGAGGGCGGCGTGATCCAGGAAGAGTACAAGGTGCTGTACGCGCGCGACCGGACGGAAACGACGAGCCTCGTCTGGATGGGGCTGACCACCGGCTGCGCGGTCTGCCACGACCATAAGTTTGATCCGATCACGCAGCAGGAGTTCTATTCGCTCTCCGCCTTCTTCAACAACACGACTCAGCCGGTGATGGACGGTAATGTGCCGAATACGCCGCCGATCATTCCGGTGCCACTGGTGGAGGATCGGGCGCGGTTTACGGAACTCAAGCCGCTCATTGCGACCGCAAAAACAGAACGAGACTCAATTCGCGGGGGCGAACGCCAGCGATTCGACAGCCAATCGGCGGAACTCGATGCCGACGCGATCGCTGCCGGCGCGACCGATGCTGGGCTGCGGCTGCAGAGTCTGCTGGGTGAAGGAGCGGGACCGGCCAGCAGTTGGCTGATCGACGGCAAGCCGCGGCTACGGATCGCAGCTCAGCCGCTCAAGTGGGCGCCCGGGCATGTGGCTCCAGCCGCACTGGAGATTGGCGAAGGCTCTGTCGTCACCTTCGGTCAGCTCGCCAGCGAGTTGGATCGAGAATTCGACCAGGCGTTCTCTTATGGCGCATGGATCCATCTCAGCGGTGACAATACCGGTGGCGCGATCATCGCCAAGATGGATGAAGCAAACGAACACCGCGGGTTCGACTTGTGGCTCGAAGGCAATCGCATCGGCGCCCACATCATCCATCGCTGGCCCGGCAACGCAGTCAAGGTCACGACCAACACGCCGCTGGCCAAGAACCAGTGGCACCATGTGTTCATCACCTATAATGGGTCCGGCAACGCGGACGGATTGCAGATCTTCGTCAATGGCGCTCAGCAGCGCGGCCGCAACGTGTCGGCTCAGTCGCTGTCGGGCACGATTCGTAATCAGGTGCCGCTGAAAGTCGGTGCCCGTAGCGTGGGAGCGATTCCGGTCGGGACGCGCGTCAATGATGTTCGCTTCTACGATCGGCTGTTGGCCCCTGAGGAAGTCGCCTCCCTGGCCGGCTCCACACGGGCTGCTTTTCTGGCTGCGCAGCCGCTCGCCTCGCGGACGCCAGAGCAAACCGAAGAACTGTTTAGTTGGTGGCTCGATCACCAGTCGCCTGCGTACCGTGACGCCGCAGCGAAACTCGCTAGCCTGGAGCAGGAAGAACGCGACATCCAAGGGCGCGGCACGATCGCGCACATCATGACCGAGCGAGCGGAGCCGGCTGAGGCATTCATCCTCGCTCGTGGCGAGTACGACCTGCCCGGTGAGAAGGTCGCGGCGGCCGTTCCGGCCGTGTTCCCACCGATGGCCGACGACTTGCCGCGCAACCGGCTGGGACTGGCCAAGTGGTTGTTGCAGCCCGAGCATCCGCTGACCGCGCGGGTGACGGTCAACCGCTTCTGGCAAGAAGTCTTTGGAACGGGGTTGGTTTCATCCAGCGGCGATTTCGGCGTGACCGGTGACTTGCCCAGCCATCCCGGACTGCTCGACTGGTTGGCGGTTGAGTTTCGTGAGTCGGGCTGGGACGTCAAACGCTTGCTGCGGATGATGGTCACCTCGTCGACTTACCGGCAATCGGCCCAGACCAGTTCGCACAAGCTGGCCGTCGATCCTGCCAATCGATTGCTTTCACGCGGCCCACGGTTCCGCATGGATGCCGAGATGATCCGCGATTACATGCTCGCTGTCAGCGATACGTTGTCGTCCAAGATCGGCGGTCCGAGCGTTAAGCCGTACCAGCCCGAGGGGGTTTGGGAAGCGGTGGCGATGCGGGGCAGCAACACCCGCGACTACCGCCAGGACAGCGGCGAGAGCCTGTATCGCCGCAGCCTCTACACGTTCTGGAAACGCAGCGCTCCGCCGGCTTCGATGGACATTTTCAATGCACCCAGCCGTGAGGTCTGCACGATCACTCGCGATCGCACCAACACGCCGCTGCAGGCGCTGGCGACGCTCAACGATCCGCAGGCGATCGAAGCGGCCAGGCAGCTCGCGGCGATCGCCATCGCAGCGAGCAGCGAGTCGGAGGTGCAAATTGATGCGATGGCTAAGCGTGTGCTCGCGCGATCGCTCGACGCACAGGAACTGGCGATCGTGACCGAGTCGCTGAAGTCGCTGACGCAGCATTACGCCCAGCATCCCGAGGCGGCTGCGGACCTGATCGCGGTCGGTGAGTCAAAACCGCCAGCCGATCTGCCGGCGACACAGTTAGCGGCCTACACGATGCTGGCCAATCAGTTGATGAACCTCGACGAAGTGCTCAACAAGTAATCACTCAACCACTTAGTTCGACTTGCGCAGTTTTTAGTTCCTGAATCGCTAGCGATTCATAGAGTAGAACAATTGTCCTCAATTGTTCTTCATCCCGCACGGGTCAATATGGGGAACAATTGAGGACAATTGTTCTACATTGTCGGCTTCGCCGGCCGCAGCACTGCGAAAATCGAACTTAGGCTTGGTCAAAGAAGGGATCTGACCAAGCCCAAAACGGCCCCATTCCCTTATTTAGCGAAGTGACCGATGGACAAGTTTAATGTTTTTCAGCAGGCGATGGCCCGGCGGCGTTTTCTAACCGGGACCGCTCAAGGGTTCGGCTACGCGGCGCTGGGCAGTTTGCTCGGCGGCGACACAGTCTTGCGCGCTGCTGCGCCGTCTCAAGGCGAACGCTCGGAGCAGGGGCAAGGCGGTTTGCCGGCGCTGCCGCACTTCGCGCCGAAAGCTAAACGGGTGATCTACTTTCACATGGTCGGCGGCCCGTCGCAGATGGACATGTATCGACTACAAGCCGGCGATGAAGGATTGGTTCGACAAGGACTTGCCCGAGAGCATCCGCGAGGGCCAGCGGCTGACGACGATGACCAGCGGCCAGACGCGGTTCCCGATCGCGCCGTCGAAGTACAAGTTCGAACAGCACGGCGAGTCCGGGATGTGGGTCAGCGAGTTGCTGCCCTACACCGCCAAGAGCGGTCGACGACATGTGCTTCATCCGCTCGATGCACACCGAGGCGATCAATCACGAGCCGGCGATCACGCTTCATGCAGACGGGCAACCAGATCACCGGCCGGCCCTGCATCGGTTCGTGGTTGTCTTACGGCCTCGGTTCGATGAACGAGAACTTGCCGACGTTTGTCGTGCTGGTTGCCGAAGCCGTCCAACACCGAGCAGGTCCAGGCGATCTCGGCGCGGCTGTGGGCATCGGGTTATTTGCCCGGGCAACACGCCGGTGTCTCGTTCCGCAGCAAAGGCGACCCGATCCTGTACATCAACAACCCGCCGGGCGTGTCGAGCGAAATCCGTCGCCAAACGCTCGACGGGCTCAACAACCTCAACGAGCTTGACGTATCAGCGACTGGGCGACCCCGAGACGCAGACGCGGATCGAACAGTACGAGATGGCGTTTCGGATGCAGGCGAGCGTGCCGGAATTGACCGACCTGACGCAACGAATCCGAGGCGACGTTCGAACTGTACGGCGAAGCAGCCAAGAAGCCGGGAACGTTTGCCAACACGGCGCTGATGGCGCGGCGGCTGGTCGAGCGCGGCGTGCGGTTCGTCCAGATCTATCACAACAACTGGGACACACACGGCAACGTCGTCGGGCCGGTTGCCCGACCAGTGCCGTGACGTCGACCAACCGTGCTGGGGTCTGATCCAGGACCTGAAGCAGCGCGGCATGCTCGACGAGACGCTGGTGATCTGGGGCGGCGAGTTCGGCCGGACGATTTACTCGCCAAGGGCGGCTGACGAAAGAGAACTACGGCCGCGACCATCATCCGCGGTGCTTCACGATGTGGATGGCGGGCGGCGGCAGCAAAGGCGGGGACGATCTACGGTGAGACCGACGAGTTCTAGCTACAACATCGTCCGCGATCCAGTCCACGTCCGCGACTTCCACGCCACGATCCTGCACACTGCTTGGGATTCGATCACGAGCGGTTCACGTACAAGTACCAGGGCCTCGACCAGCGGCTGACCGGTGTCGAGCCGGCTAAGGTGATTCACGAGCTGCTGGCGTAGGGCTGCTGTGGCATTTTCGGACCTCACGAGCTCGGCAGAGAGTGTATCGGCCCAAGGGCCTGAGGATTAGGCAGATTAGGTGTCGGCCTAAGGGCCTGGCCGCAGCAATTCTTAGGGCCGGAGGCCCGGCACAGCTAATGCCGGGGTCGTCAGGCCCCGGTGATGGAAGCCAGTATTGAGCTTTAGGCCCGCAGGGCCGACACAGGTCCGGCAAGAGGTAGCAGGTGTGCCGGCCCAAGGGCCTAATGAGGAATTGGCAGCGCCTGGTCCCGGGCCCTCACGAGCCCGGCAGAGGATATGTCGGCCCAAGGGCCTGAGAGCGTAACTGCGTCGGCCAAAAATCTTGGAACTGGATTGAGATAAAATTACTACGGCTTGGTGATCGTCTCGTCGAGGTTCAGCACGACGCGGCAAACGACCGTCCAGGCCGCCAGCTCGCTGGCGCCTTGAGGGGATGAGCCGCCACTTCCAATAGTTTGCGCGGCAGCACCGGCAAGTTGTTCCGCTAGTTCAGGCTCAGCGGCATAGCGGGTCCGCTGTTCCTTCAGCAGATCGCGCAGCACGCTCCGCTCCTGGGCTTCGGGCATCCGACTGGTGCACGATGCAAAGATGAACTCGATCGCTGCGGCATCGTCCTGAAACTTGATGGCCCGCTGAGCCAATTGCCGGGCACAGTCCAAGAACATCGGTTCGTTCAGCGTCGCCAGCGCTTGCAAGGGCGTATTAGATGACGTCCGGCGCACACAGGAAACGTCGCCGTTTGGGGCATCAAACGTCTGCAAAACCGGGTAGGGCACCGAGCGGAAACGGAAGGTGTAGAGCGCGCGGCGAAACGCGTCGCCACCGGTACTCGGCTGCCAAGTCTTGGGACCGTAACTGGCCGGCGGCTTGAACAAAAACTCTGGCGCCGGCGGGTAGACCGGCTCGCCACCGACGGACGCGTTGAGCAGGCCGCTGGCCGCCAGCGAGATATCGCGAACGGTTTCTGCGGGAACGCGAAGCCGCGGCCCGCGCGCCAGCAGACGATTCTGCGGGTCGGCCTCGCGATGTTGCTGCGACACCGAAGATGCTTGCCCGTACGTCGCCGACAGCACGATTTGGCGGTGGAGGTGTTTCAAGCTCCAGCCGTTTTCGACAAAGTCGACAGCCAGATAATCCAGCAATTCTGGGTGCGAAGGCGGCTCTCCCTGCATGCCCAGATCATCACTGGTGGCGGTGATTCCGGTCCCAAAGTATTCCTGCCAGACACGATTGACGATCGAACGCGCGGTCGTTGGGTGATCGGCGGCCGTCAGCCACTGGGCCAGATCGAGCCGGTTGAGCGGCTGCTCGGCTGCCGGATTCGCCTGATGTTCGACCGCAGCGGACTGGCGAAAGAGCGCCGGAATCGCCGCCTGGATCGGTTCGCGGGGGCAGAGGAAATCGCCGCGTTCGAGTCGCCGCGTCGGCCGCCGATCGGCGCGCTCGGCCAACACCAATTGCGAACTGCCGACCGGGTGCCGTTGCCAGGCCGCATCCAGACGCTGCGCCAGCTCCTGAAGATCCTGTTGGCCCTCGATGAATTGTCCCAGCAACCGCCGCCACTGCTCGGCCGTCCGCTGTTCCCAGGGGATCTCGAGCGTCTGCATTACTTGTGGCGGCAGTGGCTCGATCGCCGGTTGATCGCTGGCGGTAACTGAGACGCGGAACCGGCCGAGGTTGTGAGTTTGATTATCATCACTGTTCCATCCGCCGTGCATCTGGCTCAGCTTGATGCGAAAGCGCAGCGGCTGGGCTGCTTGCTGATCCGTCGCGGTTTCAGCCGCAGCGGTCGCGGTGATCGGCTCGGCCAGAACGAACATCGCGGTCTGCGGGTCGTTGCGTCGCCCGGGGCCGAGGTCGCCGTGCCAAGCGGTGGCGTGGTTGCCGTCGATCGCCATCGCCACCGGCCCGAGCAGCCGCTGGGTATTCGATTTGTCGTCATATCTCGCCCCCAGCGGCGTCTGCGGCAGATCGATGGTCGCTGCGGCGCTGGCCCAGGGAAGCTTCTCCCACCGCTCCTTGCCCGAAGCGTCGAGTTTGGCAACCTGCAGTTCCAGATCGCTCAGTGCCCAGGTGCCGTCGACGGAGCGGCCGGGACCGCCGTGAGGTAAATTGGGGTCACCCAGCATTTCGACTCTGACGGCGGTAATTTTCGCATGCGAGTGGACCGTCACGTCGCCGATCGGATGAAACTTGGTCGGCGCGTAGCCGGCGGCGAGGTAGCTGCCGTCGTCCTGGCGCAAGAACTTCTGCCCGCCGATCGATTCGGCGTCGAAATCGATCGCCACGGGTTGCCACGGCGATTGCGGCGATCCTTTGGCATCGGTTTCCCAGCGCCGCAGCCGGTCCTGCGCGTTGGGCACCTCGTTCCAGAACTGGTCGAGGATGGCATCGACCTCCGCCAGCACCGCCGCTCGCTCGGCTTGCTCCTCCGGGGTGTAGACCGTGATGCAGGCTTCATGGCAATTGTTGATGAACGCGAACAGGCCGTAGTAGTCGGCATGTGAAATCGGGTCGTACTTGTGCGTGTGGCACTGCGCACACTGGATCGTCAGCCCCAGCACCGATTTGCCGATCGCATCGATCCGGTCAAACATCGCTTCCATGCGAAATTGTTCAGGGTCAACACCGCCTTCTTCATTGATCATTGAGTTACGCAGAAAACCCGTTGCGACGCGGTCGTCCTGCGTTGGCTCGGGCAACAGGTCACCAGCGAGTTGCTTGATGATGAAGTCGTTGTAGGGCATGTCGGCGTTGAGGGCGCGAACGACCCAGTCGCGGTAGAACCAGACAAATCGCGGCTTGTCCTTCTCGAATCCGTCGCTGTCGGCGTAGCGTGCGGCGTCCAGCCAGACGCGGCCCCAGCGTTCACCGTAATGTGCGGACTGCAGCAGACGGTCGACCACTTGCTCAAGCGCTAGCGGCGAGCGGTCGGCGACGAATGCCGCGACTTCCGCGGGCGAGGGTGGCAAGCCGATCAGGTCGAGGTACACCCGCCGGAGCAGCGTCGCGCGCTCGGCTGGCTCAGCCGGTGCGAGCTGCTCCTGTTCCAGTCGCGCCAGCACAAAGTTGTCGATCGGACTTCGCGGCCAAGCGAGGTTTCCGACCGCCGGAATGGCCGGTTTCTGCGGTGGGGTAAATGCCCAGTGCTCCGAGTAAACCGCGCCTTGGTCGATCCAGCGGCGGAGCAGTTCGATCGCTTCGGGCGAGAGCGTTTTGCCGCTCTCCGGCGGCGGCATCTGCTCGCTGGGATCCTGGCTGAGGATCCGCACCATCAAGTCGCTCGCCTGTGAATCGCCCGGGATAACTGCATGGTTGTCTCCCTGGTCCAAGCGCAGATCGGCTTGGCGGTGCTGTTCGTCCGGTCCATGGCAAGCGAAGCAGGCGTCGGACAGCAGCGGGCGAATATCACGAGAAAAATCGATCGGTGTCCCTGTGCCAACGGGTTCAGCGGGCACGGTTTGCCTGTCCGCTGGTGCGCCGGCTTCGGCGGCGGTGTCATCGCCCGCGCGAGCGATCACGAACACGGGCAGAACAGCCGCGGCGAGCAGCCATGCTGCTGCGACCGGGGTAAAGTTTTTCCACCGCCGTGCGGCGATTTTGAGCTGCGAATTCATCCGCGCAAGATCTCGTTTGGGGCTTACATTGTGTTGTTGTAATCAAATCGTCGGTAGTTAAGCTTCCGCTACTGACCATCGGCGAGCAAGGGACGTGGCACACACGCAGTGTGATGACGGCGGTATGCTTACATGCGGGGACGGTTCATTGTAGCCGCCCTGCAGGCTCGGCGAGTCACAGATCACCTATTCGTTCTCGTCCGAAGGAATTATCGAGTGTTACCAATCGTCGTTGTTTGCTTGTCCGTTGCCGCAGCGATGGCTGCTTTGTTTTGGGCTAGGCGATTCTTTACCGAGATGATGGCCGCGGACGAGGGCAACGAGTTGATGCGCGAGATCGCGGCGAGCGTGCGCAGCGGTGCAAACGCTTATTTGCGGCAACAATTCAAGTGGGTGACGATCGTCTTCGTGGTGGTCGCGTTGCTGCTGGCCTACATGTCGATCTACCTCGGCCTTGCCACCGCGTTTCTGCCGTTGGCGTTCGTGTCGGGCGGTTTCTTTTCGGGCCTGGCCGGCTGGCTCGGTATGAAGACGGCTACCGGTGCGAGCGCCCGCACCGCAGCGGCGGCTCAACATTCGCTCAACGACGGGCTGTTGATCGCGTTCCGCAGCGGAGCGGTGATGGGGCTGACCGTGGTCGGCTTGGGACTGCTGTTTGTCGCCGGCTGGTTTGCGATTCTGTACTGGCTGGTACCGCTGCTCGGCGGGCCCGAGTCGGCGATGAGTCTGCAGCAGATCTCCATCGCCATGTTGTCTTTCGGAATGGGAGCCAGCGCACAGGCGCTATTTGCTCGCGTTGGCGGCGGCATCTATACCAAGGCGGCCGACGTCGGTGCGGACTTGGTCGGCAAGGTCGAACACAGCTTGAAGGAAGATTCGCCGCGAAACCCTGCCACGATCGCTGACAACGTCGGTGATAATGTGGGCGACGTCGCCGGCATGGGAGCGGACCTGTATGAATCGTATTGCGGGTCGATCCTGGCCGCCGCGGCATTGGGGGTGGCCGCGTTCGGTTCCGGTGCGCTGGTGCCGGAGGGCTCGACGCAGCTCTCGGCGCAGTTGGCTGCGATGCTGCTGCCACTGACGATTGCCGCGGCCGGCATCCTGCTATCGATCGTCGGCATCTATGCCGTTCGCACCCGGGAAGATCTATCGCAGAAGTCGCTGTTGGCGGCGTTGGCGCGAGGCATCAATCTGTCCACGGGGCTGGTCGTGATCGCCGCGATCCTGTTGGCCTTTCTGATGATGCCGCGAGTCGAAGGCACGTTGCTGTTCGGCGTTCTACCAGGAGTGGCGGTGAGCATCATCATGGGACTCGTCGCTGGCTGGAGCATCGGCAAGTGGACTGAGTACTCAACCAGCGACGAATACCGCCCGACGCGGCACATCGCTGATCAAGCGAGAACGGGTGCGGCGACAATCATCATCAGCGGGATCGCCTCGGGAATGATCAGCACTTGGGTTCCTGTTGTGATCATCTGCACGGCGATGTTGGCGGCGTTCGGATTTGCTAACGGTGGTCAGTTTCACGACTTGCAGTACTTTTCACTCGGCCTCTACGGCGTCGGCATCGCGGCCGTCGGGATGCTCAGCACATTGGGCATCACCCTGGCCACGGACGCTTATGGACCGATCGCCGATAATGCTGGCGGCAATGCGGAGATGGCCGGCTTGGATCCAGTCGTGCGCCAGCGGACCGATGCGCTGGACAGCTTAGGGAACACCACCGCAGCGACCGGTAAAGGGTTCGCGATCGGCTCGGCGGCGCTGACCGCCCTGGCGCTGCTAGCGGCCTATTTCGAAGGCGTTCGCGACGGTTTTGACCGCTGGGGCAACTCGGTAGCGGCGACCACAACTGTCGATGGGTTCCACGCGGTCACCGACGATTTTGTGGTTCATCGCGAAGGCTCACGAGTGGAGAAGTACCTTGCGCTGCGGGGCGGATATGGGAGCACCGGACCGATTGAGACCGCGGGAGTCGAGTTCATGGACGAAGATCGTCAGCGCGGGCGACTGGCCAATTACGGCGGCGAATTGGTGTCGGTTTCCTCGGCGACGATCCGCGACTTCGCGACCTACTATGACGCCACGCTGATGAACCCACGGGTGCTGGTCGGTTGTTTTCTCGGGGCGATGAGCACGTTTGTGTTTTGTGCGATGACGATGAAATCGGTCGGCCGCGCCGCCCAAGGGATGGTGATCGAAGTCCGGCGTCAGTTTCTGGAGAAGCCAGGCATTCTGACTGGTGAAGACAAGCCGGATTACGAACGGCCGATCGAACTGAGCACGCGAGCGGCGCAGGTGGAAATGATTTTGCCCAGCGCGCTCGGCCTGTTGTTGCCAATCATCGTCGGGATGTTGCTGGGGGTCGGCGGCGTGGTCGGGCTGCTGGCCGGCAGTTTGACCAGCGGTTTCTGCTTGGCGGTGTTCATGAGTAACAGCGGCGGGGCCTGGGACAACGCCAAGAAGTACATCGAGGCGGGCAACCTCGGCGGCAAGGGGAGCGAGTCGCACAAGGCAGCCGTCGTCGGCGACACGGTCGGCGATCCATTCAAGGACACCAGCGGCCCGAGTCTGAATATTCTGATTAAGCTGATGAGTATCGTCAGCGTTGTGATTGCCGGCCTTGTTGTACGGCACAGTTTAGTTGCAATGGGCTGGTTTTGAGCTAGGCTCCCATCATGGAAGTGATGGACGGGTCGGCGGATTCGGTTTTTCTTCGAAGTTCCTCCGGTTCGCCGACCCGCCCCTTCCTGATGCCCTCCACGCATCTAAGTACCTATCCGAAAAGGGGTCTGACCCTCTTCGGCGAGGCTTTAAGATTCATGACAACGACTCGCCTCTAAAGGGTCAGACCCCTTTTCGGATTCCAACTTCCTTTGATTGTTTCATGGCCGACACGCGACGTATCAGCGGGATCCTGACACCCAACATCACTCCGGTCGACGCCAAGGGAAATGTGGATGAAGACACGCTTCGCGGCTACGTCGACTGGTTGATCGAGCACGGCGTCGATGGGCTGTACCCCAACGGCAGCACCGGCGAGTTCGTGCGGTTCACCGCGGAAGAACGCCGTCGAATTGTGCGGATCGTGGTCGACCAGACGCGCGGCCGTGTGCCGGTGTTAGCCGGAGCGGCCGAGGCCAATGCAAAAGAGACGATCGACGCCTGTAACGCCTACGGAGACGAGGGCGTGCGCGCCGTGGCGATCGTTGCGCCGTTTTATTACCGGCTCAGCAGCGAAGGGGTGTACGCCTACTTTCGCGAGATCGCGCGCTCGGTGCACGTCGACGTCACGCTGTACAACATCCCGCTGTTCGCTTCGCCGATTGATGTCGACACGGTGGTGCGATTGGCCAGCGAGTGCCCGCGGATTGTCGGGATCAAAGACAGCAGCGGCGATCTGCCCAACATGATGCGGATGATTGCCGCGATCCGGCCGATGCGTGCAGACTTTACGTTCCTGACCGGCTGGGACGCCGCGTTGGCGCCGATGTTGATCGCCGGTGCCGATGGTGGCACCAATGCGACTAGCGGCGTGGTTCCGGAGTTGACCCGAGCGCTGCATCGTGCCGTAACCGCAGGCAAGATCGAAGACGCGATGCGGCTGCAGTACCAACTGCTGCCGCTGTTTGATGCAATGATCGCGTTGGGTGAGTTTCCCGAAGGTTTTCGCGCCGGCGCCCGCTCGCGGGGCTGGGACCTTGGCTTGGGTCGCGTCCCGGTATCCGAGGAGCAACGCACGCAAATTGCGGCGATGCAGAACCGCATCGACCACCTCGTCGCCGGCGTGCAGGGAGACTTCGCGACACCGCCGGCGGCCACCGAAGCGATCGACGAAATTGTCCGCCGGGTACTTGCTCAGCTGCAGCACTGACATCCATGCTAACGCAGCGGCGCCAGCCGGCGGCCTCCTTGATATCGCGGGTTGCTTATAGGTTCGGGGGGTCGTCCGGTTAAGCTCTCAGGCCCGCAGGGCCAGCATATCCACTGCCGGAGTCGTCAGGCTTCGGATTGAGGCAGCAGCAAGGTCATTCAGGCCCGCAGGGCCGGCAGAAGTTCAGCGCCATGGCCAGCTTGTGTCGGCCCTGCAGGCCTATGATTGATTGGTGTCCCTGTTACCGGGCCCTTACGGGACCCGGCAGAGGATGTGCCGGGCCTGCGGCCCTAGGAAGAGCTGATCACAGACCGAGGCGGACTGCCCACTTTTGCAAACGCCGTGTAATTCTTACCACGTCAAGTAACGGATGGCGTTGCGAAAACTCTGGCCGGGGACGTAGGCGGTGGGCTGGCCAAAGATGCCTTGGCCGACCTGGACCGGGTAGCGTTCCTGCCCAAAGGAGATCAGCGGTCGATGTCCGGATGAACCGGGAATCACCGTCTGCACTGGGGCCAACGGGAATGCATCGGCGGGCACGACCCCCGGAGGCAAGGTCGCCGGAGGGCCGAATTGAGCAGGTGGCGGTAGGTACGACGGCGGCGGGGCGCTGGCGCCGACAGTCGTGACGTAGCTGACCGGTGGGCCACAGGTGAGGATGCGGTCGGACCGGTAACCGGATGGCGGCGTGATATTGCGGCAATTGCCCATCGTCGCGAAGTTGGTGCTCAGTTGCGGCTGGGCCAGCGGCGCGTAGTCACCGCCCGAGGGTCCTGCGACCGTCGGTGCAGTGGTGGTCGGCGGAGCGGATCGCGGCACCGGGGCCAAACCCGGCGGCATCGCTGCGCCCGCGACGGGAGCGGATGCTGCAGGCGGCGCTGTGGTATTGGGCCGAGGCAAGGGGGCCGAATTGTTTTGTGCCGGTGCGGGCGCGATCGGACTCAGGCCCGGAGTCTGCGTCAGCGGCGCGGGCATCGATGGCGACGGTGTGCCATTGGGCACGCCCTGCGCCGCGTCGGTCGGCATACTGAAGCCGCCGGACTGCTGCATCATCACCGCTTGACGCACATAGGAATCGGAGTTGCCCGGTGCGTGCGGTGGTTGAAGAGTCGCGTTGGTTGCGCTGGCTCGTTCAAAGGCATTAGCCGGAGGAGTGTCGGCAATGACCGCCGGATTGTAGGCATCGACGGCCGACGGCGAACCGATCGGGCGCAGCCGCGTTTGCGGTGTGTCCCAGTATTCTGCCCCGGCTGTTCCCGCTGCGGCCAAGCTCACGACCAGCAATGCGGCTCGCAGGCACGACCGATAGATTTGCACCCCAGAGATCGGGGTATTTCGTTTGCCTCGGTTCATTTCAGCGGTTCCTTCCAGGTCACAGAGTCGGACTGACGGTATCCTTCAAAGACAACTCGTGATGCAACCCCAGTACCAAGCTCTGCCGATTCGGAATCATTCTCGTGTTCAGCGAAGCGGTGCTCGTGCTCGTAATCGATCGCCGGCGCGGTATCCGTAGCAGACCTCGCGCCACCCTACAAGTTGATCAAGAGACGATGAACCTCTCGTCGATCCTGTTTATTCCGTTTCGAGTACGAGTACGAGCATCGAAGATCTGCCAGCCTCGACGAGCGGCGCAGCAGCGGTAGACTTAGAGCGGCAAAGGGTTTGCCCCTTGTCACTCTTACTCCCGCTCCGCCACTTGATTTTCTGTTCGAAGCCCTATGACGCTGACCAGTCACGCGATCGTGATGCTCGCCAAGCTGTTCAGCGGGTTTACGGTTCGGTGGATCGACATCACGCCGGACACCTGCCAGCGGATCTATTTCGCCAACCACACCAGCCACCTCGACGCAGTCGTGCTCTGGTCAGCGCTGCCCAAACCGGTGCGTGCACTCACTCGCCCGGTAGCCGCCAAGGATTACTGGTCGGCGGGCTGGCTGCGACCGCACATTGCCCGGTCATTCAACGCGCTGCTGATCGACCGCCAAGAGATCAAGGTGCACCAAAGCCCGATCGACCTGATGATTCGCCAGATGGGCGACGTCTATTCGCTGATCGTATTCCCTGAAGGAAGCCGCGCCGAAGGCGACGAGATGGGCGAGTTCAAGAGCGGGCTGTATTATCTGGGCAAGAAACGTCCCGACCTGGAACTCGTGCCGGTCTACATCGACAACGTCAATCGGATCTTACCGCGCGGCGAGGTGTTGCCGGTGCCGCTGTTGAGCTGTATCACGATCGGTCCGCCGATCTGGCTCGAAGCCGGAGAACCCAAGGCCGCGTTCTTAAAACGCGCCCGCCAAGCGGTGCGGCGGCTGAAGGATCTGTAAGGTTCAGACTCTTCATGATTCGCTACAGCCGGAATAGTCTGTTCAAAGAATGTACAACTCGGCTTGATCTCGGTGCTCCATAGGGCCCAAGGGCCTAAGCGGAGACGATCCCGCTGATGTCGATCAGGTGCATCTGACGGCCCTGGCCAGTGTGCGGGGAGTCGATGCAGATGGTTTTGCCGTCAGGACTGAACCGTGGGTGCGTGTCGCAGCGCCATTCGCCGGTGTACTGCGGCGGCAAATGAAAGGCCCCGAGCGAAACCTTGCGGCCGGAAGCGACGTGGTACAGGTAGACTTCCTGCAACCGCTCGGGCCCCTGCGGGTAAGTGTCGCTGATGATCCACTCGTTGCCCGGCAGGTACATGCAGTGGCCATCGCGTTTGAGCAAATCGGTTCCGATCGCTTCGATGCTGCCGCCGATGCGATCTTCCATGACATAGAAGGCGTTGCCAGCCGACGGGTGCGTTGACCAGGCCAAGATGTGATCGGGGTCGCGCCAGATGAAGTGCGACACCATGCCCGCGCCGGGATTGATCTCGCGCAGGTCGCTGCCGTCAAGTCCGATGGTGAACATCCGCGTCGCCCAACGTCCCGGCGTGGTTTGCCAGCGGTGCAAGAAGATTGTGCGTTTCCCATCGGGCGAAACTAGCAGGTGATTGAACCAGTGCTTGCCTTCACCAAAGCCGCCAGAATAAGGGACATCGATGATGTCTTGGAGCGAGACGAGCATTTTGACTTCGCCGCTCTGCAGGTCGATCCGCTCGATGCCGACTCCTGCGGGTGCTTTTTCGTGGGCGTGGAGGTCCGGCAGTCCCGAATAGCCGTATCCGGGACGCAGGTCGTTGATCCGCCGAAAATCGGTCGCAACCGCGTATTTCCCCTGCGGGCTGAGTGCATAGATCGCGCGCCCGAGTGTCGATCGTTTGCCGCTGAAAACGTCTTGGACATGCGAAACGTACTGTCCGTCCTGGCGGTCGTTGTAGATCACCAACGACTTGGAGCCCGGCACCCACTGCAACATGCATCCCTGTTGCCATCCCCAAGCCCCGGATGTACCCAGCGGAATCCAGCGGTCGCTCTGCTGCAGGTCGACCATCCCGACCTCGATTGTGTCCTCGGCGGTCGGAGAGCGGTGCTCAAAGTCGACCGCATTGCCAAGGCAGTAACGGATCGACGGATCGAACTGCAGCTTGTCGTAGTAGGCGAACCAGTGATGTTTGGGCCCGCGGGTGATCGTTCGCACCGGCGGCGGCCCCGGCTGCTCGTCGGCCCAATTGGAGGTCGGTGTCGCTGCCAAGGCAGCTGCCGATAGGCCGGCTCGAAGAAAATCACGTCGCGATGCATTCATCTGGTTCAACTACTCAGGATCACAGGAATCTAGGAGAGCCGGACGCGAACACGTGCCGGCTGCTCTAATCTGCCGAACTCCACGCCCTTCGTTCCTCAGGGACGTGCCACCCCGCGCACACGCGGCAAACAGGGACAACCAGCAAACTAGCCTCAGCTGAGCGCGCTTTGAATCCGCTCGACCAGCGGCGTGGTACGTTCGCCTTCGTGCCGCATCTTGTAGAGCGAGGCGGCCAGGAACCGATCACGCCAGGCCGGAGTGAGTTGGTGATAATCTTCCAACACCGCGGAGCTGTACTTGTAGTCGTGCGAGTCGGTCCCCTTGAGGAAGATCAGCCGGCGGGCCTGATGAATCGCCTCGTTGACCGGTTTGCCTTGATCCAGGTAAGCCAACATCTGCGAGGCCGCCGCTGCCGGGTCGCGGCCGAGTTCCTTAAAGATCGCTTCGACCGGCTGTTCCGGTTGCCAATCTTCGGCCGGTTGCAGTTCGTCGATTTTCAGGTCCGCCAATCGACCGCGGCCCTGAGCCGCTTCACGGAACTGCGGCAAGAAGGCGGCGTTTTGCAGCAAGAGGTACCGCCGTGTGCGATCATCGCTGCAGGTGCGGAACGTGTAGTGAATCGCATTGGTTGTGGTCATCGCGTGCAGCGGCACGATCGCCGGCTGTCGCATCGTCAGTTCGGCCGAGAAGGCGAACAGCGCATCGAAGATCGAACCGACGCTGACACCGCGATTGAGTTGCTCGATGACCAATTGACTCGCTTCATCGGCCGAGATCGAGCGGAGCGCTTGCAGCAACTCGGTTGTGGCTCCGGAGTCATGTTTCCCGGCCAGCCACCGGTCGCCGATTTGGTCGACACGCTCGCGATTGATTTTTCCGTCGCGGTCGGCGGCCAAGTCAGCCCCTGCCGGATTGGGATCGCCTTGATGATTAAGCATCGCATAGCTCAGGCTGCGGAGCACCGGTTCAGCGTATTGCCAGCCGATCGACTCGAGCGTGCGGTAGGCATTGGCGAGGTAGATGACCTTGTGACCGATGCTGCGAAAATCGCGCGCCGCGAACTCGGCGTAGGCATCGAAGATCGCTCCGGCCGAATGACTCCGCGCCAGCGCTGCCGTCGAAACATCGGCAGCCGATTCATCCCACTTCTGCATCGAATCTCGGAACAGCGTCAGTGCTTGATGCGAGGGCGGGAGCGACGACTCGTCCACCGCCGTCATCGTCCAGTCGCCTTCGTCGACATCACGGGCCTGCGAACCTTTAAAATTATCGATCGACCAGAAGATCGGCAGCCAGCGATCGGAGTCCGGAGAGGCGAGGCTGGCCAGATGCGCTGAATTGACCACCAGCACCGCGTGGAACTTGAACCCGACCGAAGGCCGCGGCTGAACGTTCCGCACACCGGCCAACAGCAGCGCCGCGAGCACTTCGCGGTAGGTCGCCTGACCGCCGACGACGCGGGCGGCAACTTCTTCGATCACCCGCTCCCGCGGCGTCTCCTCCAACAATCGCACCAGCGGCTCGATATCCGGTTCCATGCGGACCGCGTCGGCCGGCAGCGTCGATTCGGCGGCCGACACCGGAGCCAACCTTCCGAGCAGATCGCTCAGCATCACGCTCCCAGCGGTTCCAGCGGCTGCGCATTTGAGAAACCTACGGCGATCGTTGCGAGTCATCGGCTTGTCTCCTGGGGCTCCACAGACCCGGTGGCTGCGGATAGGGGTGGGTGAATTGCCTTCGCCTATTGTACCGAAAGGACAACCGCCCAGTTCGACTTTCGCAGTGCTGCGGTCGGCGAAGCCGACAATGTAGAACCATTGTCCCCAATTGTTCCGCATATCTTCCGCTTGACAGCGGGGCAGCAACCTCCTATCGTTGATCAACGATAAGCCGATCCGCAGCAGACAAGGCGAAGCGGTCGGCAGCAACCCTGGTTACAGGAGCGACGGCAAGCGTGAAGGGACAACGATCCAATCGGCCGGTGGCGGCGATCGCACCTGCGGAGGATGGCCGGCGGGCCAAGCGGCTGGCGGCGCTGGCGTGGGCGCTGGCGCATCCGGCGCGGGTGCAGATCGTGCGGCTGTTGCTCCATCGCCAGGCCTGCGTGTGCGGCGAGATCGTCGAGGTCATGCCGCTGGCCCAGTCGACGGTTTCCCAGCACCTCAAGATTCTCAAAGAGTCAGGTTTGGTGCAGGGCGAGGTCGACGGACCGAGAATTTGTTACTGCATTGATCCGGCTGTGCTCGCGGAACTGAAAACGTTAGTTGCGGAACTCTAGCCCTGGCGGTCACTGCGTTGGTGACACTGTGCGCTGCGGCCAGATCGATTGAGTCTTATCAATTAGAAGATGGTGGGTGACATGAACGATTCGAATGCCAGTGTGATCAAGACCGTGCATGACCAGTACGCCGCGGTGGCGCGCAGCGGGTTGTCCAATGATTCGTCGGCGGTGCGAACGGTAGCTTCGGCGTTTGGCTATTCCGATGTGGAGCTCGAGTCACTGCCCGCCGAGGCCAACATGGGATTATCCTGCGGCAATCCGGTGGCGTTGGCGTCGTTGCGGCCCGGGGAGGTCGTCGTCGACCTCGGTTGTGGCGGCGGGCTGGATGTGTTGCTCGCCAGCCGGCAGGTTGGCCCGGAAGGCAAAGCGATCGGGATCGACATGACCGCTGACATGTTGCAGCGGGCACGCGCCGGCGCGGCCAAAGCCGGCGTGACCAACGTGGAGTTTCATCAGGCTCAGATCGATGCCTTGCCGCTGGACGACAATTCGGTCGACTGCATCATCAGCAACTGCGTGATCAATCTCGTGCCCGACAAGCCGCAGGTGTTCCGCGAGATGTTGCGCGTGCTCAAGCCGGGTGGACGCCTAGCGATCAGCGATATTGCGCTCAAGCAGCCGCTGCCCGTGGACATCCAGGCCAGCGTGGAAGCGTATGTCGGTTGCATCGCCGGTGCGATCGAGATCGATCAGTACCAGCAGATGTTGCGAGAAGCCGGATTCGAAGCGGTTGTGATCAGCGACACGGGAGCCGACTTGAACGCTTATGCCACCTCGGGCTTAGCGAGCATCGGCTGCTGCGTCACTCCGGCCGAGCAGCCGGCTGGATCGTTGCCTGTTGCTGGGGCTGGCTGCTGCGGTGGCGGCGACGCGACTTCGCCGCTGATCCACGACCAACTGGCGGAGTTATTGGCGAAGTTCGACGCCAACGCTTACGCGGCCAGCGTGCGGGTGCATGCGGTCAAGGCAGCGGCGGGCTTCGGGCAATAACAGCCGCCGGCGCAGGTGTCGTGCGATCTGCGGGAAGATCCCGGAATGACGGTCGGCAACGGCCATTTTTGAGCATCAATTTGCCGCGAAAGTAAGATAGTAACTGTCGCGCCGCGGCAGCCTATGGTAAAACAGCATTTGCTGGTTGGTTCGCTAGTCCGCTGGTGTTTCCGGAAATCAGTTCAACGGGAGAGAAAGCAAGTATGCAACGACGCATCCTGGTGGTGGATGATAACCGAGACAGCGCTAGCACGCTGGCAATCCTGTTGCGGCTCATGGGCAACGTGACCAAGACTGCCAACGACGGCATGGAAGCGGTCGAGGCCGCCGGCGACTTCCGCCCGGATGTCGTGCTGTTGGACATCGGGCTGCCGAAACTTGATGGCTATGAAGCCTGTCGGCGGATTCGTCAGCAGCCTGGCGGGGCCGACATGGTCGTGGTGGCGGTCACGGGTTGGGACCAGGACGAAGATCGCGCTCGCTCCAGCGAAGCCGGTTTTGACCACCATCTGGTCAAGCCGGTCGACCAGGCTACGTTGGCAGAAATCTTGGCGTCCGTCACGTCATCCTCCTAATCGCCGCCTGTGGTGACACCGGCATCAAAGTTACGTGCAGACGCGTCCGGGCGTGCCGCGGTCTCTGCTGCAGCAATCTCGCTGCGTATGGATCATTTTATTGTCTGATGTAATATGCCGCAGCATCAGGAAGAGAGCTGGCAGGAAAACGACGACCGGCTATTACGCTTGCTGCTGGAAAATGTGCAATGCGGCGTGGTGGCGTGCAATGCTACCGGCGCTCTGAGCTTATTCAACGGTGTCGCCAGAGAACTGCACGGGCTGCCCATGCACCCGATCACGGCGGAAGAGCAAGCGGTGCCGGCGGAGCATTGGGCACAGCGGTATCAGCTGTATTATCCCGACGGCACCACCTTGATGCAGCTGGCCGACGTGCCGCTGTACCGCGCCTTTTGCGGTGAACGTGTGGTCGATGCTGAGATGGTGATCCGGCCAGAGGGATTGCCGCCACGGACAGTGCAAGCCAGCGGGCAAGCCTTCTACGACGCTGACGGCACCCGACTCGGGGCAGTCGTGTCGATGCAGGACATTTCGGCGCGCAAAGCAGCCGAAGCCGAACTCCAGCGAGCGCACGAAAACCTCGAGCAGCGGGTTCAGCAGCGAACCGTGGAACTGGCCCGCGTCAATTCCGCGCTGCGTCAGAGTGAGGATAAATGGCGACTGCTGGTCGACACGATCCCGCAGTTGGCGTGGGTGGCGCGACCCGATGGATCGATCTTCTGGTACAACCGCCGCTGGTATGAGTACACCGGTACCAAGCCGCAGCGAGTCGAGGGCTGGGGCTGGCAGTCGGTCATCGAGCCGGAAATGCTGCCGGCGGTGATGGAGCGGTGGAAGGCATCGCTGGCCAGTGGTGAAGCGTTTGACACGGTCGTGTCGATCAAGGGCGCCGACCAGACGTACCGCCCCTTTCTGTCACGTGCTAACCCGTTGCGGGACCGCGAAGGCCACGTGCTGTTTTGGTTCGGAACCTGTACCGACATTGCAGCACAGATCGAGATCGAAGAAACGCTACGAGACACCGACCGACGCAAAGACGAGTTCCTGGCGACGCTGGCTCATGAGCTTCGCAACCCACTAGCGCCGCTGCGCAACGCCCTAGAAATCCTCAAGATGCCGGGGCTCGACGCGCAGACGGTCCAGGACAGCCGCGACCTGATGGAGCGGCAGGTTCAGCACTTGGTCCGCCTGGTGGATGACCTGCTGGATGTTTCGCGGGTCATGCGAGGCAAAATCGAGCTCCGCAAAGAAGCGGTTAGCCTTGCCACCATCGTCTCGCGGGCCGTCGAAACAGCCAAGCCGCTGATCGATGCGCTGGATCACCAACTGGAAGTATCGCTTCCGCCGGAGCCGTTGGTGCTAGATGCCGATCCGATCCGTTTGGCACAGGTCATCGGCAACCTGCTGACCAACTCGGCAAAGTACACCGAGCCGGGTGGCCGCATCTGGCTGTCGGTCTGGCGCGATGGCGATCATGCCGTCGTGAGTGTGCGCGACAACGGCATCGGCATCGATCCGGATACACTGCCACATATCTTTGCGCTGTTCGTACAGGTAGATCACGCGGCGACGCGTTCTCAGGGCGGGCTGGGAATCGGTCTGACATTGGTCCAAAACCTTGTCGAGATGCATGGTGGCGAGGTGCGGGCTCACAGCGGCGGACTCGGAGCCGGCTGTGAGATGCTGGTCCGCCTGCCGCTGTTGACTCTTGTCGCCGAAATACCGGTTGAAGCAAAATCGCTGACGCAGCGGCCGGAATCGGCCTCGACCAGTCATCGTCTGCTGGTGGTGGATGATAACCAGGACGCCGCCAATACGCTGGCGATGTTGCTGCGGATGCAGGGACATGACGTGCACGTCGCTCACAACGGCGATTTAGCGCTGGAGCTGGCTGCAGCGCACTGCCCTAACATGATTTTTCTCGATATCGGCATGCCGGGGATGGACGGCTACGAAGTCGCTCGCCAGATCCGCCAGATGCCGGGGCTGTCGTCGGTAGTCTTAACGGCGCTGACCGGCTGGGGACAACAGGAGGATCGGCGGCGGTCTGCGGAAGCCGGCTTCGATCATCACTTGGTGAAACCGCCCGAGCCGCAGGTCGTGGAGATGCTGCTGGCAAACCTGACGACCGGTACCAGCACTTAATCCCAATCCTGGCTGTCGAAGGCTGGCTCCGGGTGCCGAGAACGGTGCCTGGCGAAAGTCGCCGTTGTTGGGATTCTGCATTTGCCTGGCCTAATACAAGGAAGTAAAAACGGATGGATGAGTCTGTCTATCGCCCCGGCCCGACTCCGGGGACGCTGCGAACCGCCGCCGGTGCGGTGGTCGCGCCGCCAGCCGACTGGGTGCTGCTGCCACCGGGCGATGCTGCGCTGACGCGCCGCGTCAAAGCCGCTGGCGAGCACTGGCTGGTGACCGAAAAACGCGGCCGGCGAGTTTTTTCGCAAGGGCTTTGGGCGCCGGCAGCAACCGTGGACCGCATCGCCGCCGAGCTCGAGGTGGAGCGCGCGACACCGGCGTATGCGAAACGCAGACAAGCCGATTCCGCCCGCCGCGAGAAAGTTCAGGACGCCTACGTCGAAGATTTCACGACGGCCGTGCAGACGTTCCTCGCGTTCCACCCCCGCTACGATGAACTGGCCAGGCGGATGGCCAAGGTGATTGCCGACCATGCCACACCAGTGGGCAGTGGTACCGTAGCCCGCACCTCGCGAATTCCGGTAGAACAACGTGCCGAGGCCGCCGTGATCGCGTGGATGCGGCACCAGACCACTGGTTATGATTCGATGGTGATTGCGAAAATCAAAGGCAAGCGACGAGAAGTCCGGCGGATGCTCGCCCGCCGCTCGCAGGAACTGTTGAACCATTACCGCAAGGGCCAGTCACCGGGCGACGACTGCCCGCTGCAGCGAGCGCTGATCCCTTAGTTCGACTTTCGCAGTGCTGCGTTCGGCGAAGCCGACAATGGAGAACAATTGTCCCCAATTGTTCTACATCGGGCGCCAATCGATATGCGGAACAATTGGGGACAATTGTTCTACACTCTGAATCGCCAGCGATTCAGGAACTACAACACTGCGAGAGTCGAATACGTTCTTTCAACAAAGGCAATCCAATTGAAAGCGTTAGTTAAACGTGAGCGCAAGCCGGGGTTATGGCTGGAAGATGTTCCCGAACCAACGATGGGCATCAACGACATCTTGATCGAAGTGCTCGACACGGGCATCTGTGGAACTGACCTACACATTTACAACTGGGATGCGTGGGCGAGTAAAACGATTCCGGTTCCGATGGTCGTCGGGCATGAGTTCGTCGGTCGCATCTTAGCAGTCGGCTCAAACGTGAATGACTTCCGCCCCGGCGAGATCGTCAGCGGCGAGGGGCACGTCGTTTGTGGTCGGTGTCGCAACTGCATGGCAGGCCGGCGGCACCTCTGCGCCGAAACGCAGGGTGTCGGCGTCAACCGTCCGGGCGCGTTCGCCGAGCGGATCGTGTTGCCGATGACCAATGTCTGGCATCATGACCCGTCGCTGCCGCGTGAGGTCCAGGCGATCTTCGACCCGCTGGGCAACGCGGTCCACAGCGCCCTGTCGTTTCCGGTTCTAGGCGAAGACGTGTTGATCACCGGCGCCGGTCCGATCGGCGCGATGGCCGCCGCAGTGGTCCGTCATGCCGGTGCACGCTTTGTCGTCGTCACCGATGTGAACCCGTACCGACTCCGCTTGGCCCAGTCGATGGGAGCTACGCGTGCGGTCGACGTTCGCAGCGAGAATCTCGCCGACGTCCAAAAGCAACTCGGCATGACCGAAGGCTTCGATATCGGGTTGGAGATGTCCGGTAATCCGACCGCCTTTCGCCAGATGCTGGCAAGTATGAGCCACGGCGGAAAAATCGCCATGCTCGGCATCCCCGAGCAGGAAATGTCGATCGACTGGACCGGCGTCGTATTCAACATGCTGACGATCAAAGGCATCTACGGGCGTGAAATGTATGAGACCTGGTATAAGATGACGGTGATGTTACAAAGTGGTCTGAATATCTCGCCGGTGATCACACACCGCATGGAGTTCACCGACTACGAGCAGGGATTCGCAGCAATGAAAAGCGGCAATTGCGGCAAGGTCATTCTGCACTGGGCCGACTGATGCACTTTCATTGGCTGTTTCGCGAATTTCGTGGCTCATCACTTGGGGCGTGGACGCTGATCCTCTGGGTGGCACGTCCCTGAGGAACGAAGGGCGTGCTGGGGCAAACTGCAGGGTCACCTCCCAATGTCTCGTCGGATCGGTATCTGATTCACAAGACCACGCCCATCGCTGGGGCTCTGAGCGTGCCACCCAAAGCGATCGCGATACCCGCTCCAGGACGGGCGGCCACTCAATCAGCGGAAGAACCACCTTTAATCACTCCTTCCACAGGCCCCTGCTGCATAAAGGTTTGCAATGACTCACACTCGTTTCTCACATATTCAAGATTCGCTTGATCAGATCAGTTCTGGGGGTTTGTATAAGCACGAGCGGACGATCACCACACCACAGCGTGCTCACGTTCAGGTCGGGGAGGGGCGCAGTGTTTTGAATCTGTGCGCCAACAACTACCTGGGGCTGGCCGATCACCCGGAGATCATTGCTGCGGCCCATGAAGCCATGGACCGCTGGGGATTCGGCTGCGCCTCGGTACGCTTCATTTGCGGCACTCAGTCGATTCACCGCGAACTCGAAGATCGGCTGACGCAGTGGCTAGGAACCGAAGACACGATCCTGTACTCCTCTTGCTTCGATGCCAACGGCGGGTTATTCGAAACGCTGCTGGGCCCCGAGGATGCTGTGATCAGTGACGAGCTGAACCATGCGTCGATCATCGACGGGGTGCGGCTGTGTAAAGCGAAGCGGTTCCGGTATCGCAACAACGATCTGACGGACCTGAGAGAGAAGTTGACCGAAGCACAAGCGGCCGGATCGCGGCAGATCCTGATCACCACCGACGGCGTGTTCTCGATGGATGGCTACATCGCCAACCTCGCCGGCGTCTGCGAATTGGCCGACCAGTTTGGTGCGTGGGTGCATTTCGATGACTGCCATGCGACCGGATTTATTGGCAAAACCGGACGAGGCACGCATGAGTATCACGGGGTCATCGATCGAATCGATCTGACCACGGGAACACTGGGCAAAGCACTGGGCGGGGCCAGCGGCGGGTACACCAGCGGCCGTCGCGAGCTAATCGATTTGCTGCGCCAGCGATCCCGGCCCTACCTGTTCTCCAATTCGATCGCTCCACCGATGGTCGGCGGCGCGCTCAAAGCGATCGAGCTGGCGTCCGCATCGACGCAGCTGCGCGACCGACTGGAAACCAACACGCAGTTCTTTCGCAACCGGCTGCAGGAGGAAGGGCTCAGCATTTTGCCGGGCGAGCATCCGATCGTGCCGATTATGGTCGGTGATGCCGCACTGGCGTCCAAGATGGCCGACCGGCTGCTGGAACTCGGCGTGTACGTGATCGGATTTTCCTATCCCGTCGTGCCGATGAACAAGGCCCGCATCCGTGTCCAGGTGTCGGCGGCTCACACTCAGGATGACCTGGAGTTCGCTGCCGGTCTGTTTCGCCGGGTGCGCGACGAGTTGAGCTAGTGCCGCGCCCAGCAGCACAGGCTGAAGCCTGGACTCCAACACGGCGCGATCAGGTTTCTTCTTCGCGCAGTTTGGCCAGCACGGTGTAGTCTTCGAGCGTCGTGGTGTCGCCGACCGTTTCCTTGCCGGCGGCGATGTCGCGGAGCAGCCGCCGCATGATCTTGCCGCTGCGGGTTTTGGGCAAGCGCGTCGGTGAAGCGGATGTCGTCGGGCTGGGCCAGCGCGCCGATCTCCTTGCGGACGTGTTGCTTCAGTTCCTTGCGCAGCTCTTCGGTCGGTTCTCGCCTCGCGAAGCGTGACGAACACGGCGACCGCTTCGCCCTTGAGCTCGTCGGGCCGGCCGACGGCGGCGGCTTCGGCGACCGCTTCGGATGGCTGACCAGCGCGCTTTCGATTTCGATCGTGCTCAGCCGGTGGCCGGAGACGTTGAGCACGTCGTCGATGCGGCCCATGATCCAGTAGTAGCCGTCGTCGTCGCAGCGGGCGTTGTCGCCGGCCAGGTACTGTGCCGGGCACCTTGCTCCAGTACTGCTTCCTTGTAGCGCTCGTCGTCGCCCCAGATGCCGCGGAGCATGCCGGGCCAGGGCTGGGCGATCACGAGCCAGCCGCCCTGGTCGCCTGCGCACCGGCTTGCCGCTTGTCGATCGACGATCGCCGGCATGATGCCCGGCAGCGGCTTGGTGCAGCTGCCCGGCTTGGTGGCGATCGCGCCCGGCAGCGGGCTCATCATGATGCCGCCCGTTTCGGTCTGCCACCAGGTATCGACGATCGGGCAGCGCTCGCCGCCGATCTTGCGGTGGTACCACATCCAGGCTTCGGGATTGATCCCTTCGCCGACCGTGCCCAGCAGCCGCAGGCTCGACAGGTCGTGCTTCTCGACGTGGTGATCGCCCCACTTGATGAACGCGCGGATCGCGGTCGGCGCGGTGTAGAAGATCGTGACCTTGTACTTCTCGATGATCTCCCAGAAGCGGTCTTCGTCGGGAGTTCGGGGCGCCTTCGTACATCAGCACGGTCGCGCCGGCCGAGAGCGGGCCGTAGACGACGTAGCTGTGCCCGGTGACCCAGCCGCAGTCGGCCGTGCACCAGAAGATGTCGTCGTCGCGATGGTCGAAGACCCACTCGAAGGTCTTCTTGACGAACAGGTTGTAGCCGGCGGTCGTGTGCTTGATGCCCTTGGGTTTACCGGTCGAGCCGCTGGTGTAGAGGATGAACAGCGGTGCTTCGCTGTCGAGCGGCTCGGCCGGGCAATCGGCCGACGTCCTGTGCCATCAGTTCGTGCCACCAGAGGTCGCGGCCCGGCTTGCATCGTGCGACACCGCTTCGCCGACGCGGCGGAGCACGATGCAGTTCTCGACGGTCGGCGATTTGGCCAGCGCTTCGTCGACCGTCTCCTTGAGCGGCAACGCTTGCCGCGGCGCCAGCCGCCGTCGGCCGTGATCAGCAGCTTGGCCTGCGCGTCGTTGTTGCGGTCGGCGATCGCTTCGGCCGAGAAGCCGGCGAAGATCACCGAGTGGATCGCGCCGATGCGGCGCAGGCGAGCATGGCGATCGCCAGCTCCGGCATCATCGGCATGTAGATCGTGACCACGTCGCCGCTGACCACGCCGAGTGACTTCAGTACGTTGGCGAACTTGCAGACTTCGCGATGCAGCTCAGCGTAGGTCAGCGTCCGGGTGTCGCCCGGCTCGCCTTCCCAATGAATCGCCGCGCGGTCGCCGCGGCCGGCGGCGACGTGAGCATCGAGGCAGTTGTAGGAGGCGTTGGTCTTGCCGCCGACAAACCATTTCGCGTGCGGGGGCTCCCACTGCAAGACCTCTTGAAACGGTTCAAACCAGTGCAGATTCTCCAGCGCCTCCCGCCGCCAAAATCCCTCTGGGTCGTCCTTGGCTGCCGCATACAGCTCTTCGTATTGCTCCTGGGTGGAGATCCTAGCGTTGCGAGCGAACTCCTGGGATGGAGGGAAGAGGCGATCCTCGATGAGCACGTGATCGATCTGACCGGATCCAGTATCGCGAGCTGAGGGGGACGAGGAGACGGCATCTGTCATGACGGGTTCTGACCTAAGGGGTGAAGGATAGGACATCTCAGCAGGCTTAGTTTAAACAGAAAGCCCGTACCCTGTGACCCCCAGCCTGTGATTGTCCCCAGGGCGTCGCCCGCCCGGCTGTCTGGATTTCTTCGGCTGATTTAGTGGGCGCCCATCCCCGTGAGGGTATCGCTATGGCTTTGGGTGGCACGTCCAGAGCCCCAGCGATGGGCGTGGGCGGCATAATTAGATGCCGAGCCGACGAGTCATTCCATGGCTACCTTGAATTTCTCACCAACACGCCCTTCGTTCCTCGGGGACCTGCCACGCAGAGGATCAGCGTCCATGCCCCAAGTGATGAGCCCCGAAATTCGCGGAAGAAGCCTATTTCGATTATTCTGGGCTCAGCTGATGTCACCCCCAGTATGTCGCGCGGATGACGAGTTTCCTAGCGACGGTTCCGTGGCGAGATCACCATCGACAGAGCAGGCGAAAGAAAAATGGAAGAACTCTCCGTGCTGCCGGCCACCTGGCAGATTCCTAAGTCGCTGCGGCAGCGCGTCGGCGACCGTCCGGGACGCCAGCGGGTGATCTTCGAAGAGGGGCATCTGTTGCTGGTCCTGCATCAGCCGCCTCGGCCAGGCGAAATGCAGCGCCGGGGGCGCTGCGTATGGCGGAAGCCCGACGGCAGTTGGACGGCGAGCGATTCAGGCGATGGCCCGAGCGTGCTGAGCAAGCATTTAGCCGAGTATTCCGCAGCCCTGCAGCGACATGACCTGCAAGAAGAACGGGCCGAAAGTGCCAGTGAGTACTTTGCCGTGATCGAAGGCGTGCTGCCGCTGCTGCGGTCGACGACGCACCTGCATCAGGTATTGCAGGATGCCCGCAAGCTGGTGCCCGAGGATCGCGGCCTGATCAACTACCGCGACCAAGCCTACGAGTTGGAACGGACGGCTGACTTGCTGTACGCAGCGGCCAAGAACGGGCTCGACTTCGAGATCGCGCGGCGGAGCGAAGAAGAAGCCCGCTCCAGCCGGCAAATGGCTCGCGCCGCTCACCGATTGAATGTCCTGGTCGCACTGTTTTTTCCGTTGGCGACGCTGTGTGCGGTGCTGAGCGTGAACCTGGATGAATCGCTCGCCCGGCCGACGGAGCTGAGCGTGCTGGTCGCCTGCGGGCTGGCATTTGGCGCCCTGCTGGCGGTCTTCGTGACCCGCCGCCGCAGTGCCAGTTGAACCTAGTTCAGCGGCTCGATGTGCAGCGGTTCCAGCGCGGGCGACGAGGGATCTGCGTTCACGATCCGCCCCAGCACCAGCACCTGCGCACCCGCTTCCGGCGAAGCTGCACCGAGTGAGCGAATCTCCAGTGGCACCGCGCCGGACCAATCGACAAACCACTTGTCATTTTCTTGCCGTAGAATGCCAACCGCGAGCATCCCGTTGTTGGGCCGCTTGGAGTACTTGAGCCAGTTCGGGGCGGCCGGTGCAAGATCCTTGATCAGATCACTCATTTTTAAGCGATCGATCAGGTCGCTGACCACCGCCTCGTCCTGTTGCTCGGCAGCCTCACCGACCGCTGCGACGTCGGCGTACAAAGTCGCCAGGCGGCGTTTGAGTCCAGCTGCCCCTTCCGCGTGATCGTAATCTCGCACGGCCGCCAGCGATTCGTCGGCTGCTTCCAGCAACGATTGCAGCAGCGGCGAAACCTCCTGCGGCGGCGTCAGCGGCGACTGAGAAGCAACTTCATCAGCTGCCAGCGGCTGGTCCACCGTTGCCGGGACTTCTACCTCGGCAACCGCCGCTGTTTCCGGCTCAGCCGGAGTCTCTGTCGGCTGCGTAACGGTCAGTTCCGGTTCCGCTGGCGTTTCATTCGGCTCAGCCGCTGTCGCTTCCGGTTCAGCTACCGTGGCGGCCTGAATCGAAGGCGGATCATCGGGCTGTGAGGCTGCGGTTTCGTCGTCCGCCGCGGGCATTTCCAGCTCGGGGATCTGCAGCTCAGGCGTCTCGGACTGGAAGGGCTCCGGCTCAGGCGTTTCCAGGTTGGCTGTTGGCAAGGGGTTTGTTTCCGATGCTGGCTGCTCTGTGGCAGGCTCCTCCATGATCATCTGGTCCAGCGCGTCCGCGTCGCTTTCAAGCGGATCCTGTGCTGACGGCGCCGGTTCGAGAGGTTCCGATGGTTCCGGTTCTGGCTGCTGCGGTTCGAACTGCTGCGCATCGGTGGATAAAGGCTGCTCGGATTCCTCGGTATCTTCGTCGACCGCCAGCGGCTCGACCCATTCCGGTCCCGTAGCTCGTCCGCCAGGGATTTGCAGCAGAGATCCCCTCCAGTCCGGTTCACCGGCATCCACGAACAGCGTGTCATCAGCGTCGCGACTACCATCGATCGCGGCCGATTCGGTGGGCGACGGATACAAGCTGTCGTGGTCCGCTTGGATCACACCACTGCCGTCTGCTGCATGTGGCGGGTTATCGGCCAGCGAGCGGTCCTGCTGTCGCGACACCGGCTGCTGCGGGCTCGGTTGCGATCCACCGGTTGTCAGCGGTGCAGCGGTTCGGGCGGAGGTTCCCGTCGCGATCGTCTGGCCATCAAAGGGCCAAAAGCCGAGATCGAGCGGCTTACCAAGCAGCGCCAGGATGATGGCGGCAAGTGGAAATGCCATCAGGCCGCCGACGGCGATCCCGAGGATCGAACGGATCGACGAAGTCTTTTTCTTGGCGCGGCCGCGCGTCGTGGGTCGCTGATTGTCTCGGCCAAACGTCATGTCCGAGACTTCGCTCAGCGGCCGCGGTTCGGCGGCTTCTCCAAATTCTAACTGCGACGCTTCCAGGAACGCCGGGTCATGCGTCTCGAAGCTGTTGTCGGCGGGCTGATCCGTGAAGTCAAACTGTCCATCAGCAGCCGGCTCACTGTACTCATCAAGCTCCGCACCGGCGTCTTCCAGCTGCAGGTCGGCGGCGGTGGCTGCCATCGATTCGCCGTCTGCTGCGAACACTTCCGCGACCGGCGGCAGGCGCGACAGCAGCTGTGCAACCGGCAGCGTTTCACCGCACCAGGGACAACGCGCGCTGGCGCCGGGTGGGATGTCAGCACTGGGAAGTCGAAACGAATCGCCACAACGTGGGCAGCTTACGTCGCTCATGAAGGCTTTGCCATATCGATAAAGAACCGGTCCGCTGGGCAGCCGCGGCCCTACAAGCCTAGCTTATTCTGATCCGATCGCGCCGGATAGTTTGCAGATTTACGGCGGACCTATTCCTGGCTCGCCTGCATAGGCGTTTCGATTCCCCTCGCCGTGCTCACGATCGCTTCATCGAGGGCAGCTTGGCCCTCGATCAATGCAATCTCGATCAGGACGGCCCGCAACGGTCTGCCGCCCAAGCGGTCGGTTTGCAGCTTGACCAAATCCTTGTGCGTGCAGACGACATCGCTGACTCGGTCGCCCAAGCCGGCAATCCACTGACGCAGTTGGGCCACGGTTTCCGCAGCGTACGGATCGTGGTCTGGCAGTGACATCACATCCACCACATTCGCGCCGCAGTTTTTCACCGTCGCCGCAAACGCGTCAGGGTTACCGATCGCGCTGAGCACGGCGACGGAGCGATCGTGGAGGCGCTCGACCGGGTCGACGTCCTGAGACCAGCTCAGCAGCGCCGTCGGCTGATGGACCGCCGTCGCCCACACCAGCTGCGGGTTGATCGCCAGTACCCGATTGCGGATCGCATCGCGCTGATCAGCTGTGACGGCGTCGGTCCGGCTGAGGACCACCGCATCGGCCCGCCGCAGCGACTCGACCGGTTCGCGCAGCAGCCCGCGGGGCAGCAGATGGCCATACCCGAAGGGGCACGTCGCATCGATCACGACGATATCCAGGTCGCGATGCAGACGGCGGTGCTGGAACCCGTCGTCCATCAAGATCACCTGCGACTCGAGTTCCTCAACAGCGATGTTGGCCGAGGCCACACGGTCGGCGTTCTGCAGGTGCGGGACGTCGGGCAAGGCCCACGCGAGTTCCATCGCTTCGTCATTGCCGGTGCCGTCAGTACTGCCATACCCGCGGCTGACCAGGGCGACGCGCACATCTTGCTCGCGAAGCTTTCGCGCCACATAGCGAACCAGCGGCGTTTTACCCGTTCCACCGGTGGTGAGATTGCCGATGGAAATCACCGGAACGCCGCAGTGGGCCACTTCGAGGCGGCCGTTATCAAAGCCGCGATTGCGAAACGCGATCGCCGCCCGGTAAGGCATTTCGCCGGCAGCCAGCACACCGCGGATCAACGCGGCCAGCGGATCGCGCCGCCGGCCGCTGAGCAGTTCCCGGTAGTTCACAGCCGTCGGCAGATCGCCTCGGCCATTTCCTGCGTGCCGACGGCGGTCGGATCGTTGCGATCGGCCTTCAGGTCGTAGGTGACGTCTTTGCCTTCGGCGATCACGGCGGCGACGGCGTTTTCCAGCCGCTGGGCCGCATCGACTTCGCCGAGGTGCCGCAGCATCAGCATGCCCGACAGGATCAGCGCGGTCGGATTGACCTTGTTCTGGCCCTTGTACTTCGGCGCGCTGCCGTGCGTGGCTTCGAACACCGCGCCGTTGGGGCCGATGTTCGCTCCGGGCGCCACGCCCAGACCGCCGACCAAGCCCGCGCCCAGGTCGCTGATGATGTCGCCGTACAGGTTGGGCAGCACGAGCACGTCGTACAGTTCGGGCTTCTGCACCAACTGCATGCACATGTTGTCGACGATCCGCTCATCGAACTCGATGTCCGGGAACTCCTTGGCGACCTTCATCGCTTCAGCCAGCCACAGGCCGTCGCTGTACTTCATGATGTTCGCCTTGTGAACCACCGTCACCTTTTTGCGGTTGTTCTTGCGGGCGTACTCAAACGCGCAGCGGACGATCCGCTCTGTGCCGGATTTGCTGATCGGCTTGATGCTGACGCCGGTCTCGTCGCTTCCGGTCTTGATCTTGCGATCGCTCGGCAAGTTGTTGATGAACTCGATCAGCTCTGCGGTTTCGGGCTTGCCGGCCTCGAACTCGACGCCGGCGTAGAGGTCTTCGGTGTTCTCGCGGACGATCACGATGTCGACATTGACGTCGCTGAAGAAGCTGCGAACCCCTGGATAGTACTTGCAGGGGCGAATGCAGGCGAACAGGCCAAGTTCTTGCCGCAGGAAGACGTTGACGCTGCGGAAGCCCGTGCCGACCGGCGTGGTGATCGGCGCCTTGAGCGCACATTTGGTGCGGCGAACCGACTCAATCGTATCCTCGGGCAGCGGCGTTCCGGCCGTTTCCATCACGTCGACGCCCGCTTCCTTGACATCCCACTTGATCTTCACGCCGGTCGCATCGACGCACTTACGAGCGGCTTCGGCTAATTCCGGACCGGTACCATCACCGGTAATCAACGTCACTTCATAAGACATCGTGGGTGTTCTCAATCAGGCGGGAAGGAAGGGTGCAGTAAGGAAGTTGCGAAGCTAACCCAGCGGCGGCACAACGTCAACGCGTGTAGGTGACCGGGTATGCGTGGTCGCGTTTACGCACGACCCGGGCCGAAACAATCCGGTCCGGAGGCAATTGAATCTGATCCTCCTTCTTTTCCTGTGGATCAACTCGCTGGAACGAGCCGATCACATCCATCCCCTCAATCACGCGTCCGAATACCGTTTGTGTCAATTCTTTGGGTATGATCGGCATCAGCGCGATGACAAACTGACTGCTCGCGGTATCCGGGACGAAATCGCTGCTATCTGGCGCGACCGGCACTTTGGCCATGAACAACGAACCGCGGAAAATCCGTCGCCGCTGAGGCCGATCGTGCTCGTCGGGAATGTAGCGTCCCGAGGTCCCACTGCCGTCACCATTCGGATCGCCATTCATCGCCAACAGATTGTCGACCACCTGGTAGAAGTCCAGTCCGTCATAAAAGCCTGATTCGACCAATTGGATGAAGTTCGCCACCGTGTTCGGCGCCGCGTCCTCGAACAACTCGATCAGCACCGGTCCTCGCGTTGTTTCCAGTAGCACGCGAGGTAGGTCGTCCGCCTGTGCATCGGCGGCGCGGCGCTGGAGCTCTTCTTCCCACCATGGCCGATAAACTTCGATGATGTTGGCGAGCAGATGGTCAACCTTCTCCAGTTTGTCCACCCCGTGCTCGCCGACGAACGTCTGGTAGTAGGGGATCACCTCATCGAAATGCCCTTCGAGGAACGCCGCGCGAGCTGCCACAATGTAGAGAAACGGCATCGTGATCTCCGCTTCGAGCAACTGCTTGCTCGCTTGGTAGCAGTCTTCGTACACCGAGTTGGCTAGCCGGTAATCGAGCACGGTGGCCAACAGCGACGCGGCATCGAAATAGTCGTTCCGCGCCTCAAACACCACTTCGGCTTGATCGAACAGTTCTTTCAGCTCGCCGCGGCTACGATCGCGCAGCTCGCCGTACAGTTGCAAACTCTCTTCCGTGCGATCGACTCCGTTGCTGTAGCGGATCTGAACCGCCTTCATCTGCGTCAGTGTGTCCACCCATTTTGCTCGCTGCGCATCAAACCGATCGACCAGTTCCTGTTCGACTTCGCTGAGCGGTCGAGGCGGCTGCTCCGCGTTCTCCGCTGCTTCCTCAGCACTGGGCTCGGCGGGCAACTCTTCGCTGGGTACGGCGGAGTTGGGCGGCACTTCCGACGGAGCGACATCTTGAGCCGCTGCGATCGCGGCTCCCAGCCCCATGAGCACGGCGGCGGTGAAAACCGTCTGCAATACGGCGAAGCAGTTTGGCAGACACCGGCGGATGGAACATCGAATCGGCATAACTCAGACCACAAGGTGAAAAAGCGACTGTTGCGAACGCTGGCAATCGATCAGGATAAACGTCCGTGGACCGATCCGTCAGCCCGACATCCAATCTGGTCCTGCAGTCGAGCCGGCCCGACCACGCGGTTGGGTGCCGGCCGAAATCTCTACGCAACAAGACGGTGGTTTGATCAGTGTCCGATTTTCATAGCTCCTCTCGAACCTCCAGCGATAATTCTGCAGCGGAGAATGCGGCCGACCAGCGCTACGCGGCGAAGCCGTCGCCGCGGCAGCGCGCCGATGACGAGCGCAGCCGTTCACCCGTACCGAAAAAACGTTTGCCCAAGGTCAAGCCGAGCAAGTTGCGGATCATCGGCGGCGACATGCGTGGCCGCGGCGTGCTGTACCTCGGCGACCGGGCAACGCGGCCGATGAAGGAAAGCCTTCGCGAGGCGCTGTTCAACATCGTCGGCCCGGCGATCAAAGGCCGGGTTGCCTGGGATCTGTTTTCCGGCACCGGAATCCTGGCAATCGAGTCGTTCAGCCGTGGAGCGATCGGCGCGGTGGCGATCGAAAAAAGTCGCCTGTTCGCCCGCACCATCCGCCAAAGCGCCGAGCGCCTGGGCCTGGAAGAGAACCACGTCCAAGTCTTGACCGGCGACACGTTCCGCATCGCCCCGCGGCGGATGGCCGAGGTTCTCGAAGACGGTGAAACAGCGGCCTGGGTCGTCTATTTCTGCCCGCCCTATTCAATGTGGACCGAGCAGACGGCGCAGCTGTTTACGCTGCTGCGCACCGCCGCGCGGTCTGCGCCGCCGGGCAGCTTGTTGGTGACGGAAACAGACAAGTTTTTCGACATCGAATCCTTACCGCTTGGTCCCTGGGATGTGCGTCCCAAAGGCAACATGACGCTGGCGTTTTTGGAAACCGACGAGCACACCGCGGCGCAGGCCGCTGAGCCGGTGGAGTCTGACGAGACGTCAGAAACTTAATCGTCGGTTACCGGTCGAATTCCGGGTTCTTCCGCTGATTGGGTGGTTGCCCGTCTCGGAGCGGGTATGGCTATGGCTTTGGGTGGCACGCTCAGAGCCCCCGCGATGGGCGTGGACTTTTAAATCAGATACCGGGCCAATGAGAACTGCATGGTGACCCTGCAGTTTTCCACAACACGCCCTTCGTTCCTCAGGGACGTGCCACCCGGAAGCCCCAGGGATGTGCCACCCAATCCAATAACAAAGCACTCGCACGCTTTTAATCGCCGGCCTTTCTACCGCGGTTCGCTGGCTCATCGGCGAGTTCCGCAGCCAATTGCTCCCGAAAAATCTTGCTGTTGTGGCGGATATCGACCGGCAGTTTACGCGGGTAAATGCGGAGCTCTTCGATTCGCTGCGTGAGTGGATTGCGGAGCGCCAGGTTCCGGAGTTCCGCCAGCAGTTTCGCCTCGTCTGCGGCCGTAGGCGGACGCTGCTCAGGATGCGGCTCGACGATCACGACCGGCGTCTGCTCGCCCGGCTTGCCGCGACCGACCAGCGCGCTGCGGTAAATCGCCGGATGCGAGTTAAACACCGCTTCGCAGGGAATCGTGAACCAGGTTTTCTTGCCACCAGTCACCCGGTGCCCTTTGCGGCCGCAAAACCAGAACTGATCGCGGTCGTCGAGATAGCCAACATCGCCCATGCGGTGCCAGACTTCGTCGCCGTCGGCGACTTTGTGCAGCGCATTTTGATCGGCTCGGACGACATACTGACGGCTCACCACCGGTCCGCTGACCATCAGTTCGCCGATTTTGCCCTGCGGCAGTTCGACCGCTTGATCGATCGAAGCGATCGGCCCATCATCGATCGCGATCACCTTCCAGCGGATTTTGTCGAACCGAGTGCCAACACAGACGCCGCGGCCTTTTGCCGCCGCCGGCCCCGTTTCCGCGATCACCTGCCGCGATTCGATCGACGCCAGCGGCAACGCTTCGGTTGCACCATAGGGGGTCACGATCTCGGCATCGGGATGAACGACGCGGCGCAAACGTTCCAGTGTGATGGCGGGCACCGGCGCGCCGGCGGAGAGCACACGGCGAAGCGTGTCGAACCGATTGCCGGTCTGCTCGCACCAACTCACCACACGGTGCCACAGCGCCGGTGAGCCAAACGCTTGATCGATTTCCCACTGATTGACCGCTTCAAACAGTCGCTGCGGATTGACGTCCGCAGGCCGCGTCGGGTCCATGTCCGGAATGATCGTCGTCACCCCCATCACATTGTCGAACAGGCCAAACAACGGGAAGCACGCCAGATCGCGGGTTCCCGGATGGATGTCGTAGCGATCGCGGATCAGATCGACTTGGGCATTGAACGTGCCGTGGGTGTAGGCGACACCCTTGGGCGGCCCAGTGCTGCCGGTGGTGAAAATGATTGCCGCGCCGCTGGAGGCCTCGACGCTCGGCAGCGCAAGCTCGCCGCTGCGCTGCCCCAAAGCCGTGATCTGATCGAGCGTCCTGCCGCCCCAAAACCAGCGGCGACCCGCGGTAACGTTCCACTTCGCCCGGCTGAATCGGCGACGCAGCAGCGTGCGGATCGCCTGGGCCTTGGGAATACCGACAAATCCATCGGGCTCAGCATCGGCCAAGCAGTTGACCAGATGCTTGCGTCCCATACCGGGGTCGATCAGCACCACCACGACGCCCGCCTTGAGCAGCGCAAAGGTCAAGCGAATGAACAGCGACCCGAAGGGAACGAGCATCACCAGTCGCATCCCCGGCCGCACGCCCCAGCCCAGCAGGCCCCGCGCGATCCGGTCGCTCTGCTGATCGAGATCCGCAAACGTCGTCAGCCGGTAAGACCGTGTCGCGTCGCTTTGGACCGGACCGGCAGGCTCGGCGATGGCGATCGCGCCTGGCAACCGCCGCGCCCAATACGACAGCCGCGCCGCCACGTTCGCGCCCAGTTCCTGCCGCCCCCGTGCGCCATCTGGCACAGACTTGCACGCGGTTTCCGCAGCTCCAGAATCTCCGATGCGCGTATCGGATCGATCGTGACCTTCGGGCGAAGTGGGCGACATCTATTTCAAACTTTCTCTGGTTCGTCGGCTTCGAGATGAGAGACCGTGTCTGCCGCGGCGCGGGAACAACGAATCATTCTTTCGGCTAGATCGATCGCGAGACAGCCCTGGGCGCCCTTCCAGCCCGGTACACCGTTGACCTCGACCACGACACTACCATGGACGTCGCAGTCGATCAGGTCGATTGAGCCGATCAACAGCGACATCGACTGCGCGATGTGTCGCGCCATCGCGTGCTGTGCCGGCGTCAACTCAACGGCCCGTCCAATTCCGCCGCCGGCCACGTTGGTGCGAAAGTCGCGGTCATTGGTGCGGCGGATGCCGAACGTCTCCGCACCGATGATCAACATCCGCGTGTCGCGGCCGCCTGGCCATACAAACTTCTGCACATACAGCGCCGCTCCAAGCCCTTCCAAAGTCGAAAAGCAATACCAGGCCAACTGCCGGTCCTGGATCCGCATCACGCCGCGCCCTTCGCCGCCAAAGATCGGTTTGACGACGACGTCGCCACCGAGCGAATCGAAGGCCTCCATCGCGGCCTTGCGCGACTGGACGACAATGGTCTCGGGAACCCGGTAGCCCAGCGACGCCACCCGCACGAGCGTCGCGTATTTGTCGATCGCCAGTTCCAGCGTCCGCGGCGGATTGATGATCGGCACACCCGCGGCGTAGGCGCTGTGCAGCACCGCCAAGCGAAAGGTGATCTGTTCCAGTGTGCCGGCGGGCATCGTGCGGCAGAACACCGTGTCAAACGCTGCTAAGTCGCCAGCGGCACTGGTGGCGATGTGCCTTCCTTGCGCGTCGAGCCTGGCGGCGAGCGATTCGTAGGGAGCGTAAACGAGTTGGTGCCCCAGACGCTCGGCCGCACGCCTGAGCTGGTCCGCATGCCAGCCCTCGCCCGGCCCTAAGGCGAGCAATCTCCGCGCACTCATACGCCGAACGACGCCCGCAGGATGTCGCTTTGAAGCGTCCCAAAACGCCGCGTCTTCCCGCTGCGGCGGTTGATCATCGTGACCACAGCGGGGCTGAACAGATGCGGGTCGACCTTATAAAAGTCATAACCGTAATCTTTGAAGATCTCAGCAAAGGGACGCCCATGGTCTTTCGACGCGATGCTCGGCACCGCTTTGGCCACCGCATCGATCGCGGCTTGGTCGCAGTCCGCCCACAGCGTCACTCGGCCGCCGTAGAGGATCGCGTCGTTGGTCCGGCCGATCCCTCCGATCGTGTCATCCGGGCGGGCCGGCGGCGCCAGCGGCGCCACGCCGGCAGCCGAAAAGATTGTCCGCACATCGAACCCTAACGCATGCAATTTGTGCATCGCCGTTTCGACGCTGCGGGCAATCACCTGGATTGATCCGGCCAATGAACCGGATGGAGCAACGATTAAAGCCAGCCGGTCGGCCGTTAAACCGCACTGCTCAGCGATCGCTTCGATCACTGCGGAGTCCGGAAGTTGGTCGGACTCCAGCACGCCAGCAGCATGCTGAGGTGTTTCCTTCAGACCGAGTCCCTCGAGCATCTCCTCGCGGCCACGGGCCATCCGCATCGGCCCGCTGGCCATCGCAAAATATTTGTGCACCGACACCGGCCAGCCCGCGTACTGCGCTCCCAGGCAAGCCCGCAGCGGGTCGTCGGTGCGGACCAGCACGCCGATGTCGCTGGCGACCTGCTGCGCATCCTCCGCGGTCAAAGAGACCTCCGCCGCATCGCCGAGGCAAACGCTGGCCATGAACAAGCCGGCCTGCAGCGAACCGGTAACCGCGACACCGGCGTCGATCAGCAGTGACCCGAGAGGACGCGATGCTGCGATTCGCAGGGAGTCGGCGCGGTCGACCGCTTGCAAACATAATTGATGGGAGGCGTGATTGAGCATGCTGAGAAATGTGTGCGATCCGAGCCCCCTCGTAAAGCGGGCAAGGCGGAGGGATCCACCCGCAACCGTCGTGGACATTCGCCAAGGGGCATCCGAACCCAGGACGTTAGCTGGTATGCTGTTCGGCTTAAGAGGTCAGGAGTCAATTGCCGCCAGCGGCCCTTGGGGTGCTTCGCACAATTGACTCCTGACCCCTTAAGCCAAACACACTAGCGATATTTCCGACGTTTCCCAATCGTGCTTTTCTATGCCTAATGACGCGGCGTTCGCAATGGTCTGTTGCCAAAACGGTTCCGAACCGGCCGTCAAAGAAGAAGTCGGCCAGGACGGCTGGCGATTGGCGTTTAGTCGCCGCGGATTCATCACGCTCAAGCACGACGGCGTTCCCAAAGGCTTGCCGCGCGGCGTGTTTGTTCGCACGGCCGCTTGGTCGCTCGGCATGGTCAAGGATGAAGACTTCGGGTCGAACGCGAAGAAACTGCTCGAGATCCTTGTCGCCAGCGGCACCAAAGAAGCGTTTGATCAGTTGCACGTTTGGCCTCGCGATCGCGTGCCAGTGGGCAAGTTTGACTTTGAACCAGGTGTCGACGAGCTGTCCCGCGTTGTCGGTGAGGGGATTGCTGCGGCACTCCGCGATCGCGGGCTGTTCCGCGGCGAACTCAATGCGGTCGCTGCGCCAGGCGACCGGGTGCTGGACGTGGTGCTGATCGACCCTGCGCAGTGGGCTATCGGTTGGCACGAAGTTCCGCAATTGAGCGGCACGGCGGCGGCCAAGATGATTGCCAAAACCTGGCCCGGCGGCGTGCAACCGCTCGAGCCGCCGGGGGAAGTGCTCTCGCGGGCCTACTTCAAGGTGGCCGAAGCGATCGCCTGGAGCGGCTTGGAAATGCAGCCCGGAGACCTGGCTGTGGAAATCGGCAGTTCGCCAGGCGGCTCCTGTGGACTGCTGCTGGAACGCGGCCTCCGCGTCGTGGGGATCGACCCGGCGGAAATGGATCCGGAGATCCTCGCTCATCCGCACTATCGTCATATCTACGCCCGTGTTGGCGACGTGCCGCAAAGCGACTTCCAGGGCGCCAAGTGGTTGCTCGTCGATTCGAACGTTCGCCCCGATCAGACCCTGGGCACCGTCGAGCAGATCGTCACGCACCCCGCGAGCACCATCGAGGGGCTATTGCTGACGCTCAAACTCGGCGGCATCGAACACGCAGACCGCATCGGCGGCTGGATCAAAAAGGTCCGCCAGTGGAATGCGCACGACGTGCGTGTGCGACAACTGGCCCGAAGTAAGATCGAAGTCTGCCTCACCGCGCGCATCAAGCGCTAGCGGCCGTTGGCGATCTTATAGGTTCTTCCGCGAATTTTGTACCTGATCACTTAAGGCGTAGACGCTGATCCTCTGGGTGGCACGTCCCTGAGGAACGAAGGGCGTGCAGGGGAGAACTGCAGAGTTACCAGGGCAGGCCTCATCGGCTCGGTATCTGTTTTAGAAGACCACGCCCATCGCTGGGGCTCTGGGCGTGCCGCCCAAAGCCACGCTGATATCCGTTCCGCGAGGGGCGGGCGCGGTGCCGTTTTGTAGCTTTCGTAAGTTGCGATGTAATTGTTACGCATCGCGACTGACGGTACTGGTGGGGGAGAGGGTTTTTCTGGAGCACTCATAACACACAGCGATCTAACCAGTTAGGCTCGCCACAGCAAAAGTCGTGCGTCGTTGCGAAGCGTTTGGTCCGGCCGTTGCTAAACCTCTGCAACATGTCCTGACCAGCGGGTCGGACCCAACCGCACTGGCCAAAACCAAACTTTACAATTTCATGAGGAAATTGAATATGTCAATGAATGACCCCTTCCAGCTCAACTTTGAAACCGTTGTCGCTGCTTCGCCCATGCTGGGCCATAAGCTTGAAAACCGGGCCACGATCCGGCAACAGCAGGACCTGGATCTGCTCGAACAGTTGCAGGAATCGAGCACCCTGCCGCTGCGCAGCGCCGGCCAACAGGACGCGTTTGTAGTGGCGCCGCTCGACGTGTTGGTGTCTCACGAGGACGGCAAAGTCCAGTTCCACATCATCGAACTCAACGGCACCGGGATCGGTGGGGTATCCAACATGCCCTCGCACGTCGTGGCCTCGGTCGCAGCTAGCTTGCGCCGCGCCGCCCGTGCTTGCTGGCAGCCCGATTCGGTCTTGTTGCTGCCGGTCTCCGGTAAAGAATGCAACCAGTCGCCGCGGCTGAACAAGTTGATTCACGAAAAGTTGGTCTTTGCCGAAGCCATGCAAGCTGGATTGGCCGCCGCCGGTGATGGTCAGGCTGACATCGTCACCCTCCAGGGCTTGCAGTCGGGTAGCCAAACCTACCGCGAAGGGGCGTCGACGGTGGTGATCGGGTATATCAAAGACTTCCTCGATGCCTGCCAACTCGGTGACGATGGATGTGTGTACCTTTACGGCCGGCTTGTCACCGGCGCGGTCAATGACCGCTTTTGCTTAAACCTGATCAGCAAGTTCAAAGGCGAAATTGACCTCAGCCGGTTTACCGCCATCAACGGAACCTACATCGCCGGTGGTGACAAGGGTGCCGCGTATTCGCTACTGGATGAACATCTGGTTCATCAGGGGAGCGAGTCGTTTCCTGCCCGAGTCAATCACGCACATGCACACGACCGTGAGCAACTGATTTCCACCGTACTGCGCTGGCTGCGGCTGGGCCGCCGACCCGTGATCAAACCGCACGGTACCGGGATCGGCCACGGCATCGAGTTCTTCTTAGACCGTGACGAACCAGCGGCCTCGGTGGCACGGCGCGTTGATGAATCGATCCAAACCACTGAGGAGTATTATGCTGCCGTCGGCGGCGCGTTCCCTTATACCGTCTGCGACTTCATCGACTCAGCGGTCATCGAGGAGGAAGGTCATCGGCTCGATGGCCATAAGTATGAACTGCGGGTCGTGGTCTATCGCGACGGTTTGTCGCTCAAGGCCTGTCCGACGATTGCAAAGGTCGCGAGCCAGCGCTTTGATGCCGCCAATGCCGGTCGAGAAAACCTAATCAATAACATCACCAATTCATCGGTGACCAAGAATACCGACGGCACCGAGTACATGCTGCCGCTGTGCTGTGAACAAACCTTGGAGCTATTGGGGATATCGGTCATCGAGATGGAAGAATTGTGCCGCGTGGCGACGCAATATGTCCGGCATGCGATCGATGAGATCCCGAACATGAACGCCCGGATGGACGACTCGCTGCAAGCGGATTGGTCGGAGCTGCCCGAATCGGTCGCACGGCGGATGTCGCCGAAGATGGCAGCATGAGCGGGTTGACCATGTGGGCCGGCAGTGGCGTTAGCCGTGCACTGGGGCTGAGCCCTGATGAACTGCGACGCGTCTTGCCGTTTTTCGTGATTTACCTGCTGTTGTTCACCGCGCTGACGGTTGCCGATGGCGTGTCGGTCTCATTGTTTGCCAGCCGCATCGGTGCCGATCGACTGCCGGCTTGGTATTCAGCGACCGCGGTGCTCAGCCTGGTGATGATTTCGGTATACCTGACGCAGGCGACTCGCCTGAGCAGTAGCCGGATTTTCGGCTGGATCCTCGCGGCGGTGTCGTGCATGTTTTTGGCCGCCTGGGCAGCGTATCAGCAGTGGGGCGGAACGGCGCCGCTGGGGACGTTGTTTGTCACGCGCGAGATTGCGCTGACGATGGTGCTGATGCACTTCGGCACGTTCCTACAGGATTACTTTGTACGCAGCGAGCTCAATCGCATCCTGCCGATCATCTATGCTGGCGGCCGCGTCGGCGGAATCATCGGCGGCGGTGCATTGGGATGGTTTGCCCAACAGTTCGGCACGATCAACCTGGTACCGGCGATGGTGGTGTTGTTGATCGCGGCCTGGGCGGGGATTCAGGTCGTCTCGCGGGTGGTCGCTCGCCGCGAGGACGACGCCGAAGACACCGTCGTCCCGGACGTAAAACCCAGACTGGCCGCGCAATCGCTTCAGCCCAAGTCGTCGTTGCAGTCGGTGCTGGGGTTTTTGAGGCTGGTCCGCAGTTGCCCGCTGTTGGGATGGCTGACGATCACGACGCTGTTGTTCATCGGCTGCCGCTGGTTCTTGGCATATCAATACACAGCCGCCTTCGAGCTGCACTTTGAAGATGACGTAGAGCTAGCTGGTTTTATCGGGCGTTATACGCAGGTGGCCCTGCTGGTTTCACTGGTGCTGCAACTGTTCATTGTTAATCGGTTGGTGCAGTGGATCGGCGTCTCGTCGACACACCTGCTTTACAGTCTGTTGGTGCTGGGCGGATTGGCCGGCAATGTGTTTGCGTCGAGTTTGCCGGTGGCTGTCGCGAGCCGGTTCTTGGAGTCAGAGCTGCGATTTGGGCTGCGAAACCCGGTTAATCAGATGATGGTCAATCGTTTCGCCAAGAAAACGCGAATCGTCGTCCGCGGCTGGAGCCTTGGCTGGCTGATCCCGGCCGGGACGCTGGTCACATCGGGGGTGATCGCTGGATTGATTCAATTCGGTGGTCCCGCCGCCATGGCGGTTGTCGGTTTACCACTAGGCGTCGCCTTCGTCTGCTCGGCTGTGCGAGTCGGCCGTGCATATGACACTTACAACGCCGCGGTTGATTCGCTGGCCCAGTCGCCGCTAGCAGGCCAGCCTCCTGCGGTCACCGCAGCGTCACCGGCAACGCTAGCAACGCCATGCTTTGCCGGATCAGCCTCGCGGATGACCTGACTCACGCCCATGCCATGCGTTACAAAGACAGTTCAGAGTCGGGAATTGTCTTTACATAACATCTTGACATGGATATGACTGCGGCATGAACACAATGCACAGACGCGTTGATGCGTGCCTCAGGAATGACCGCGACAACCGCCCTGGCGCCGTGACCTCGTCATGGTCCGGGATAATCGCGATCACACGTCTGTGGCCGATGAATCGCACGGCCGTTCGGATCGCGGTATGCTCAGTTTCGTTGGGAATTGGCCTGGCCGTCAGCACCGGCTGCGGCGACCGCGATGCGGCGGAACGAGATCAGGTCGAACAGGCGCAGGCCGATTGGGCTGCTGGGCCGTCGACTCAGGCCGCCGCTGACATGCGGAATCAGCGCTCCAGCGCCCCCGGTCCGGCATCACCGTTGACAGCGCAAAACAGCGCCTGGCCGCTGAGCCGCCGTCGTTGATCGCTGCCCCCGCTTCGCAAAACCCGCCTTCATTGCAGAATCCGACGGGCACTGCGACACCGTCCTCACAACCTCAATTGTCGTCGACGCCGGAAGCGCAGCAGACGCTTGCTAAACCAGAGCTCTCTAGCGAAATCGATACCGCCAATCCCGCTGATTCACCCGCGGCGGCCGTGCTGCCAGCCAATCGGCTGCAATTGCGAGCCGACTTGTCGCCGGAGCGGTTGGTCGACTTTTTGAGGAGCGTCGATGCGGAAATGCAAAGCGTCGCCACCGGCCGCAAAGGGTTGTTCGACGTCGAGGAAGCGAACGCGGAGCTGGTGCGGCTGTCGAAGTTAAAGTTGCAGGCGGCCGAGCAGTTGGAGGAGCGTGCCGAGGCCCAGTTGCCTCAGCAGGCGATCGCGATCCGCGGCAAGCTTCAGGCGCTGTCCCACCTGGCCGCTTTGGGTGACTTGCCCGCGGCCGAGCAGCTCGAAGTATTCGCTCGGCAGCACGCTGGCAGCGATCATCCGGCGGTGGCCTTGGACAGCCGCCTGGTGCTGGTTGGGCTCGCCATGGAACGATTGCAGAATGGTGCAGCGGCCGATGCAGATGAGCTGCTCGGGCTCATCGATCAGATCGCTTCGTCCGCTCAGCCACCGGACGTTTCGGCGCTAATGGTCATGGGCCAAGCCCGCGCGGTGCTGCAGCAATACGGTTATGACGATGCGGCTCAGAAGGTGCGTTCGGTGATCGTGGACCTGTTCGCCAATCATCCCAATCCGGAAGTTGGGGCGATGGCGCTGCAGCTCGTCGGTTCGGCAAGCTACGCTCAGCTCAATGAATTGCTGCGCACCTTCGAACGCCGTGAGCCGCTCACGGTCGATCAGTGGACAACGGCGGTTGAGTCGCTGTTGAATGAATCAGCCGATATGGCGGCGGTGCAGTTTTTGGCCAGCGCCGCTCTCCAATTCGAAGCGTTTGGAAACGATGAGCTGGCCGACGCGACTTTCGCAGCGCTCAACCGCTCCGACCGCTTCAGCCAAGAAGAGACCCAGGAGATCGCGGTCGCGGCAGAGGCGCGGCAGACGCGGCGTGAGATCATCGGTAAGCGGGTCGATTTCGATTTACCCAGTGTTGATGGCCGCCCGCTCTCGTTGGCGTCCTACTCAGGCAAAGTGGTCTTGATGCCGTTTTGGGCGATCGCTTTCCCGGATTCGCTGCGGATTGTGCAGACGCTCGATCAAATTCGTGAGCAGTTCAGCGGGCAGGTCGAGATCATCGGCATGAACCTCGATACGGCGGACGCGCCTGCCGACGAGTTCCTGCAGAAGTCACCCGTCAAGTTCCGCAGCTTTGAAAGCGTTTCACCTCCCGGCGGCGAAGCGAACAAGATGGCTACACGCTTTGGCGTGGCGTCACTACCGTTCGTGGTCGTGATTGCCCCAGACGGAACGGTGGCAGCGATCAATCTGACGGGACAGGGCCTGGAGAGCCAGGTTCAAAAGCTGCTCGCGGCGCACTAGGCGGCCGGTTGTGCACGGCCGCAGCAGCAAGGGTGCGGCGCTCCAGGGCGCACCCCTGACAGCCGTAATAGCGCAAAAAGAGGGGCCATGGTGAAGCCCTCCCTGCCTCACCATGGCCCTTCAATCGTTGGAACGACGGTACCGATCGTTCCACCCTCCCAATCCATGGTGCTATTAACATCGGCTGATCGGGCCAGTGACTGCAGTCGGTTTTACCTCACACGGAAAAATAACATCGTCGGTGTGCTTGACGGACTCAGTGGCAAGGTTCGACAGACGGATGTCCACCACCGGCATGTGCATGCCTGCCGCCTCTGGCTTGCCGCGCTTTGGCAGCTCGGTGCCATTGCCGGAGAGCGACCTCTTGCGGGTAACTATCCCAAAGATGCAAGTGCTCCGGCGGACTGTTGAAGTAGCCGTAGAGCGTTGACGGCGGTGGCAGCACGGGCGGGTGATAGGGGAGCAAGGCCGCACCGATAGCAGCATTGTCCTGCGGCTGATAACCATGCCGCTGCGCATCACAGGCGGGCTGGCCGGTGATCCATTGCGGTGGGACGGGGGCTACAACGGGATGAGGCGCACTGGAGTACGCCTGCGCATCGATGAACCCATGGGAATCACCTTGAGCATTTGCGGCGCCAGTGCCCAGCAGCGCCGCGCAAACCGGGCCGAGAATGAGGTATCGCATCCATACACCTTCGATGACCGAGAGATCGAAAAGAGGACCAGGCGTCGCTACAGACTCTGTACCGGTGCCAGCCGTTGCTTGAAAGCTCATCAGCGAGCATCTTCCCTTGGCAATCGGTCGCCCGCGGCGCCGGCAACAGTAAAGCAGGTCAAGGGAACGCAGGAAATCAAACCCCTAGCCGCAAACCTTCACCTCGGTGCCACAATTGCTATAACCGTCGGTTTGGGTCAAGGGGCAGCGGTCTGGCCATGAAAGACATCGCGGCTACTCGGTCGTGTGATCGACGGCGGCCAACAGTGCTGTGCGGATTTGGTTGAGCCGTGCCGGTTCGATGATTTTCGTGTTATCGAGTTCACTGATATAGAACACGTCAACGGCCTGATCGAGATGCGTATCGATCTTTGCGAAGTGCAGCACGATTTTCAGACTCGCCAGCACCGCGGAAACCGACGCCAGCAGTCCTGGGCGGTCGTAAGCAAACAGCAGCAGAATGGTGTATCGATCCATCGTCTCGTTGTCGAAACTTACCTTGGCCGGCTGCAGCTTGATCTTGGCGGCTTCGGACTGACTCAGCGAAGACCAAACCTTGCGGTGCGTCGGTACCGGTTTGCCGGAAGTCATCATGCGGGCCACACGCTCACCGATCTCACGAATGTGCTCGTCATGGTTGGTCGTCAGCGCTTGATCTTCGACTAAAAACGTGTCCCAGATCCAGTCATTGCTGAGTGTCGTGATCTCGGCCTTGAGAATCGATAAGCCGCACGCCGCCAGCGCTCCGGTTGCCTTGGCGAAGGTACCGATGGGTTGATCCCTTTGGTGCATGACGACCGTGTATTCAGTTGCCCCGCGGCCGGCATCAAAGCGCCCGCGGCACAGCGCTGAAAGCTGGTGGATCGCTGTCCAGCGCGTCGCGGATCAGTTCGGCGATGAACGCGGGAGAAGCGCGCTGGATCGCCGCCTCAGGGAGTTCGTCAAGCATCGCTTCGCTGCGCGCCGACGCTCCCAGAAGTTTCAGTTGTTCTCGGATTTCGGCACGGCGGCGGAGCGATTGTGCGCTCGGCTCGCCCGGCAGCTTTCCGGTTTCCAAAAATGCCCGTGTGCGGTCGTAGAGTTCGTGAATCAGATCCTCTTTCCAGTCAGTCAGCACATCCGGTCCGACCGCCGTGAGATCCGCCAGCGACATCAGCATCAGCAGTTCCAGCCGTTCGGTTGTACCCACCTCGCCAGCGAACTTGGCGATGATCTGAGGGTCGTTCAGGTCGTGCCGGAATGCCGCGTGGTGCATGATCAGATGTTTGTGCACGAGCCACTGCAGCGTCTCACTCGTGTGCTCATCCAAACGCAGCACCTCGGCTGTTTCGGCGGCGATTCGTTTACCGACGGTGCTATGGTCTTCTTCAAAACCTTTCCCCAGGTCGTGGATTAACAGCGAGAGGTGCAATATCAGTTTGTCACTGAGCTGTCGATAACGTTCGCTCGTCCGGCCTTCAATGAACTCGAACTCCGTCGCCGCCTCCACCGCACGGATGCAGTGCCGGTCGACCGTGTACTTATGATATTCGTTGAACTGCAGCAGACCGCGGGCCCGTTTCATCGCCGGTATGAATTGCTCCAACACCCGCAGCTCATGCAACTGCCGCAACAGTTCCGGCAACCGCCCCGGGCGACTCATCAGCGACAGAAACGATCGTACAGCCGATGCGTCGGGTTCACTCGCTGGGCGGTTGATCATCGCCAGCCGGATCTCTTGCCAAGTGTGGTGTAGAATCCGCCGCGAATGCCGGCTGGCGACATCCATTAACCTCAGCACGTCCGTTAGATTCCCGGCGAATTGCGGTAACAGGCTTGCTTTGACCCAGACATAATAGGGGCCCATCCGAATGGCGTCGTCGATGCGGCGCAATGCAAGCCGCTCGAACAGGCGTGAGAACAACGATGACCGCTGTGAGACGGCGTAGACGTAGGCCGACGCATACCGCACGTTGCGCGTATGTTCGAAGTAATCTTGCATGAACATTTCGACCGCCAGCCGCGCTTCCTGCGGCTGGTAGCCCCACTTCGCGGCGATCCGCATTTGCGTTGGGCGATCGAGCACGTCCTGGCTTCGTCCGGCGGTGAAATGCAGCTCATTCCGCAGCCGCAGCAAAAACGCATGCGCCTGCCGGATGCGGCGATGATCCTCAGCCGGCAACCGTCCCAACTTCACCAATCGATCCAGTTCGGTTTCGCCGTCGCAGGCAAAGCCGATCCAGCGGATCAGCTGCAAATCGCGCAGACCGCCGCGAGAGCGCTTGACATTAGGCCGCAGCAGATAATTGGTCTCGCCCCATTTGACTCGCTCCTGCCGCCGTGCTTCCTGCACCGCTTCGATCAGCTTCACGCGCCGCCGTCGCGTTCCGCGGCGCAGCGTTTCGAAGAAACTTTCGTAGACCTGCAGGCTGCCGGCCAGCAGCCGCGATTCGGTCAGCGAGGAGAAGATCACCGGGTCCTTCCATGCCAAGCGACAGGCTTCGCTGGGCGAGCGCACCGAAAAGCCGAGTTGCAGTCCCGCGTCGACAATATTTCGCGACAGTTCCGATGCGACCTGCTGCACCGATTCGCCGATCCCGCGAGTGCTCACCAGCATTAAGTCGACATCGCTGTACGGCGCCAGATCTCGACGACCGTAGCCGCCGTGAGCGATCAATGCCAACCGCGAACCGGCCACTGCGTCGGGATGCTGCTTGATCGCCTCGTTCCAGATGTCGAGGATGATGCGGTCAAATAGATCGGTGATCTGAACACAAACCTGTGGGCCGCCCGCCCCCTGGTCGTGGCGAGCCCGGATCTTTTCCCGCCCCTCACGCAGTTGCCGCCGCGCGTCAAGAATTACCGGCTCAATTAGCGGATGTGAGGAATCAGACATTCATGACTACAGCGCGTCTTCTCCCCGCTCCCCGGTGCGGATGCGGATCGCATCCTGCAGGTCGGTGACAAACAGCTTGCCGTCACCGATCTGCCCGGTCTGTGCGGTCTGCAACACCGTGTCGATGACCGTCTGCAGATTGTCGTCGGTGCAGATCACTTCGATTTTTACTTTCGGCACAAAATCGATGGCATACTCGGTGCCGCGGTAGATTTCCGTATGGCCCTTTTGACGTCCAAATCCGCGAACCTCGCTGACAGTCATCCCGTGAATGCCATGCTCAGTCAACGCGTTCTTGACGTCTTCGAGCTTGAAGTGGCGGACGATGGCTTCGACTTTTTTCACGGTTTTTTCTGTCCTTTCAGGGGGCGCTGTTACTGCGGCAGCATCACTTCCGACGTGTCTCTGCACCCGTATTCTGGGCTAGGGTGAGACAGTCGGCAAGCCGGTCGAGCCGCTTGCCGCAACCGGTTTCACCCATTGGACCTCTACAACGCCCAAGCGTGCGTTAGCGACTCGGCTCAGCACAAACAGCAAGTCGCTCAACCGATTGAGGTAGATCAACAAGTCCTCGCTGACGCTCGCCTCGTGGTGACGCACCAGGGTGACGACCCGCCGCTCGGCACGACGGCAGATCGCTCGCGCCAGGTGCAGCTGCGCCGCCGCAGTCGAACCGGCTGGCAAGATGAAGTGCCGCAGCGGCTCCAGCGTCGTCTCGTGCTGGTCGATCAGTTGCTCCAGTCGTGCGATGTGCGCTGGCCCGATGATCCGCACCCCGCGGGCATCAGGATCCGGCGTGGCGAGTTCAGCGCCGATCGAGAATAACTCGCTCTGGATCTGCGCCAACTGCTCGTCGAAATCCTCGTCCAGCCCCACCGCTCGGACTAGTCCCAGCGCCGCGTTGAGTTCATCGACGGTGCCGTAGGCTTCGATGCGCTCGTCATCTTTGGCAACGCGCGGGCCGCCGAACAGTCCGGTGCTGCCCGTGTCGCCGGTTTTGGTATAAATTTTCATGCGAGCCATTTTCGCGAAGAGAACGTTGTTGCTGACGCTATCGACTGATTGTCCCATCAAGCACTCGGTCCGCAGTGTACCGAGTCTCCGTGGCCCGGCGGCACCTGGCGGTCTGCCGCAGAGGTGATGCTGGCTCCGCCCCGCAGTAACCCGAGCTGTCCAGAAATGACACTTGACCAAACGTCCGACGCCCCGGCCGTTTCCGCCGCAGGTATCCTGTTGATGACGCGGCCTAGCGGCGAGCACTCGCCGCGATCGTTTTTACTGATGCGACACGCGGATCGCTGGGACTTGCCCAAGGGTCACGCGGAACCGAACGAGTCGCTGCAGCAAACGGCACTGCGCGAGACCGAGGAAGAAACGGGCATTGCCGCTGCTCAAATCACGCTCGATCCGAATTTTCGGTTCTCGCTCAGCTATCCTGTCCGGTATCGCAATCAGGGCGACCGCGTCTTTGAGAAAACCGTCCATTATTTTCTCGGCTACGTCGACCAAACCTGCGATGTTGATTGCACCGAGCACATCGGAGCCCAGTGGTTCCGTTGGGCTCCGCCACATGCGATTCAGGCGCAGACGATCGATCCACTGTTGGCCGCCGTGCACCAGCACCTGACGTCCTCCAGCACGTGACCGCCTCCTTCAGCTGACGCAACTTTCCGATGCCACTGCTCCACGCATTCGATTTTCTCACCTCATCGCCGGAGTCACTGCCGCCGGTCGTGGTTGTCGTCGGCAACGACAGCACGCTGCGCGGTTGGGTAGTTTCGAGCCTGAGCCAGGGCGCCGACACCAGCGTGCTCGACGGTGACAGTGCTCGCTGGATCGACTTGAGGGACGAACTGTCGACGGCGTCGTTATTTTCCGCCGGCGATCGGCAAACCGTCGTCGTTCGCAGTGGCGACGCGATCGTCAAAAATCACCGCGCGGAGTTGGAACAACACGTCGCTTCACCTGGCGAAGCGAGCCGCTTGGTGCTCGAGCTCGAGCAACTGCCGAGCAACACCCGGCTCTACAAGGCCGCCGAAAAGGATCAGCTGCTGATCCAGTGCTCGGCGCCGCAGACCGCTTCAGGCCGTGGACCCGACACCACGAAAATCCGCAAGTTCCTCGTCGGACACCTCGCACCTAAGTACCAGACGAAGCTTTCCGATGGCGCGGCGAGCACGCTGATCGAATTGGTCGGCGACAACATCGGCATGCTCGACTGCGAAATCGCCAAGCTGGCGGTGCATCTGGACGTCAATCAGACGATCACTGAGACGCTCGTCCGCGACGTCGTGGCCGGCTGGATCGGCAAGACGATGTGGGAAATCAATGACGCTGCTGCCAGTGGCAACGCTGCCGAGGCGCTGCGTCATCTCGACAAGCTGCTCACCGGCGGCCAAGCCCCTCAGGCGCTATTGCCGCAATTGTCTTGGGCACTGCGCCGGCTCGGTATGGCAACAGCAGTCGTCGATGAGATGGAAGCCAGCGGCCGCCGTGGTTCGCCGCAGGAAGGACTCCGTGCTAGCGGCTTCCGCGGCTCACCCAACGACTTAAAAAAAGCTGAGTCGCAGATGAAGCAGCTCGGCCGCGACCGTGCGCGGCAGCTGCTCCCTTGGCTGCTCGAGGCCGACCTCAAGCTCAAAGGCAGCCACAGCTCACCGCCGCGCGATCGCTGGGTGCTCGAAGAATTGGTCTGCCGGCTCGCCAAACGCTGAAGCATGGAAAACCAGGACGCAGGCTGAAGCCTGAACTCCAACGGTGTGTAAGCTCGTCAAACGCTGAGCATGGAAGACCGAAGCGGCGCGATGCTCCTACCGCTGCACGCGGCCGGACTGGTCGCCAGCGGTCAGCGCTTCGATTTCAGCGCGGGTGGAGTAGTTGAAGTCGCCGTCGATCGAATGCGACAGACAAAACGCCGCCGCTGCAAACGCGATCGCACGCTGCGGACTCGCCAGTTCCGCGGTTGTCAAAGCGAACAACAGGGCGGCGGTGAAAGCGTCGCCGGTGCCGATCCGGTCGACCATCTGGCTGACGCGATACGGTTCGAACACTTCGCCTGCTCGCGGCGCGGTGAAGACGTCCGCCGTCTGTTTTTCGAACAACATTCCGCCGACGCTCTGGGTCGACGCGGAGTGAGAACGGCGAATCGTCGATGCCACCCGTTCTAGCCGCGGGTACTGCGCCGCCAGCCGACTTGCCGCGGCTGCAAACCGAGGTGCCGGGTCGTCGGCATCGCTAGCGGCTACCTGTACCGGTTCTCCGAGCAACTCCTCGATCTCGTCGCTGCCGGCAATAAACAGGTCGACCGACGGCAGCATCTCGCGCAGCGTCTTGATCGCCAGTTGCCGCGGAGTGCAGGAGCGATCCCAGCGCCATAATTTGGCCCGGTAGTTCATGTCGCAGAGCACCCGCACGCCGCGCCGAGTGGCTTCCGCGAGCGCCGTTTGCGTGACCTGTGCGGCTGTTGCAGAAAGTGCGGGCGTGATTCCCGAGACCACCAACCAATCAGCATCCTGAAAGATCGCGTCCCAGTCATAGATATCGGCCGGCAACACCGCGATCGATGCGCCCTCGCGGTCATAGATCACCTGACTGGGCCGCTGATTGACGCCGGCTTCGAGAAAATAAAGCCCAAGCCGTCCCTGGTCGGTGCGAACAATCTGGCTCGTATCGATTCCGACGCTCCTCAGCGTGGCCACGCAGGCATCGGCAATCGCATGCTGTGGCAGGGCGGTCACAAATACGGCTTGGCCGCCGAGGTGCGCGATCGACATCGCCACCGAGGCTTCCGCTCCGGCAAACAGCACGTCCAACGATCCCGGCATGCACTGGGCAAAGCGGCGAAATCCCGGCGAGGAAAATCGAGCCATGATTTCACCGAAGGCGACGATCCGGCTCACGGGGCGTTCTCCTTGGCACGTGCGAGGACGCCTGCCACCAACTGCATCGCCGCCGATGCATTGTCGGTGATCTCCTGCCAGCGGCCTTGCTGGATCAGCGATCGTGGCGCGATCCACGACCCGCCAATGGCCTGGATCATGGGTTCATCCAGATACGAGCGAGCATTCGTCAAATCGATACCGCCCAACGGGATGAATCGCACGCCCAGATGTGTAAACGGTGCGGCGATACTCCGCAGGTAAGCCAGTCCGCCGCACGGCTCGCAGGGGAAAAACTTGAGCAGCGAGCACCCGGCTTGCATGGCCAGTTCGATGTCGGTCGGCGTGCAGACCCCGGGTGCGAACGACAGTCCCGCCCGCCGCGCCGCGCCGACCGTCAACGGGTTCATGCCCGGAGCGACACCAAACGCGGCTCCGGCCTGAACGACGTCAGAGACCTGCTGGGGCGTCAGAATCGTGCCCACGCCGACCAGCATCTCCGGAACCGCCGCCCGGATCCGACTCACGCACTCCAGCGCCACCGGCGTGCGGAGCGTCAGTTCGATCGCCCGCACGCCGCCCGCAGCCAGCGCCTGAGCAACAGGCACCGCAGCGCTGAGCCGATCAATCACCAGCACCGCGACGACTCCCGATTCGCGTATTTGCTCGGCAAGCTCCGGTGAGAACGAGGGTTTACCGTCCGAGTCATCCATCATTGAGGACCTATCCGAAAAGCGGTCTGACACATTGGAGGCGAGTCGTTTTCATGAAGTTTTTCGCCTCACCGGAGAGGGCCAGACCCCTTTTCGGATAGGCTCTACAGGTGGCTTCGAAACGAAGAAATCGTTGCACGCAACCGAGTCTGCACCGCCTCGCAGGGTTCGACAAGCCCACACGCGTGCCGCCTAGGCCAAGCGGACCAAGCGTGTAGTAGACCGAGCGGGCGGAGCGACTAAACTGACCGCCTTGCCCACCCCCACGCTAACCTGCCTCGAAGCGATCATAAGGACTCCCGTTGATGCGTTTACTTTTCCTCTTGGCACTCGGTCTGTTCATCTCCGGGGCGTCCGCCGCTCAGCCCGCAGCCTACGACATCGTCATCTATGGCGGCACGTCCGGTGGCGTCGCAGCCGCTGTGCAGGCCAAACGGATGGGCAAATCCGTCGTGCTGATCGAGCCGAGCGACCGCGTCGGTGGTCTGACGACCGGCGGCCTCGGCCAAACCGATATCGGCAACAAGTCGGTCATCGGTGGCGTCTCACGCGAATTTTATCAGGCGGTTCGCAAACATTATCAGGACGACGCAGCCTGGAAGTGGCAGACGCGTCAGCAATACCGCGACAGCGGCCAATCGCGAACCGCCGAAGGCGAAGACGCAATGTGGACCTTTGAACCCGGCGTCGCACTGAAGATCTATCAAGACTGGATTAATACGAATGAGATCCCTGTTGTCTATGGTGAGCGGCTGAACCGGGAATCGGGCGTCATCAGAACTCGGACGACCCCGTCGCAGATCCGATCGATTGTGATGGAATCGGGTTTGACGTTTGAGGGAAAAATGTTTCTCGACGCCACCTATGAAGGTGACCTACTGGCGGCCGCTGGCGTGGCTTACACCGTCGGACGTGAAGCCAATGCCAAGTATGGTGAAACGCTCAATGGCGTGCAGACGCGGATGGCGGTGTACCATCAGTTTGTTCGCGGCGTCGATCCCTACGTCACCGCTGGCGACCCCAGCAGCGGTCTGCTGCCGTTCATCGAGCCCGACGCGCCACTTCAAGACGGTTCGGGAGATCACCGCGTGCAAGCCTACTGCTTTCGCATGTGCTTGACCGACCATGACGAAAATCGTATCCCCTTCCACAAGCCCGAAGGTTATGACCCAAGTTGGTATGAACTGCTTCTGCGGAATTATGAAGCTGGCGAAAGCGGTTTTCCGTGGATTAATTCCTCCATGCCCAACCGCAAGACCGATACCAACAACCGCTTGGGATTCTCCACCGACTTCGTCGGTCAAAATTATGATTATCCCGAGGCTTCTTATGAACGGCGACAAGAGATTGCCGCGCAGCACCGGCTTTATCAGCAAGGCTTGATGTGGACGCTGGCCAACCATCCGCGCATGCCCGAGCACATTCGTAAAGAAGTCTCGCGTTGGGGAATGTGTAAGGACGAGTTCGTCGAAGGCGACGGCTGGCAAGAACAGCTGTATGTTCGGGAAGCCCGCCGCATGGTTAGCGATTACGTGATGACACAGCACCACTGTCAGGGACGTGAAGAGGTTCAAGACGCTGTGGGAATGGCGGCCTACACCATGGACTCGCACCATGTGCAGCGTCACGTCGACGCTCAGGGACACGTGCGCAACGAGGGCGATGTTCAGGTCGGCGGCTTTTCGCCCTACCCGATCAGCTACCGCTCGATTGTTCCAGCCGAACAACAATACGGCAATCTGCTCGTGCCGGTCTGTCTGTCGGCCAGCCACATCGCGTTTGGCTCGATCCGGATGGAACCGGTGTTCATGGTGCTTGGCCAATCCGCTGCGACCGCTGCAGCACACGCCATCGATGACCAAGTCACCGTGCAGCAGATCGATTACGACAAACTTCAAAAGCGGTTGCTCGAAGATAGGCAGGTACTGGAGTGGACCGGACCGAAGCGGTCGGGATCGCCAGCCGGCGTCGACCCCAACAGCTTGCCCGGACTCATCATCGATGACATACAAGCGTCGTTGACCGGATTTGCGAACACCGGTGCCGTCATCGGACCGTTTGTCGGTGGCGGGTACCGCCATGACGGGAACACCGACAAAGGCGACCAGCGAGCCGTATTCCCTGTTCAGGTTGATGCAAGCGGAAGGTATGAAGTTCGGATCGCGTACAGCGCCCATGAGAACCGGGCCAGCAATGTTCCAGTGACGATTCGGCACGCCGACGGTGAAACGGGTTTGAAACTCAATCAGCGCAAACCCGGCAGCGTTGATCGACTACTGCAGCCGATTGGGCAGTTCCGCTTTGAGTCCGGCAAAATGTACAGTGTGGAAATCTCCAACAGTCAGACCGATGGCCACGTGATGCTCGATGCGGTGCAGTTGGTGGCCGAGGAGTGATCTGCCCCTGCGGCGATTGGGTCCTGGTGTCTTAACGAACCCCAAGAAGAGGAGCCGGATGATGCTGCTGGTGCGTTGGCAAGCGTTTGCTGATCAAGTCTCGCTGCGGTCGCGGGGCCGCTTGATGCTCGTGCGACCCTCGCTCTGGCTGTTGACGTTGATGGTTGCAGCGACCGGCGAGGGGCTAGCTCAAAGCATTGTCGCGCCCGAAGCGACAGCGCCGCTGCAGGCGACCGGCGACCTTGCCTCGGACATGATCGACGGGATCGATCGATTTCTGCTCCGCCAGATTGAGGCAGCCGCCAATAGTCGCGCCGTGCGCTGGGAACTGGACCTGGAATCGGCCGATGCATTGCAGCGGTCACTGCGGCCCCCTCGAGAACAACTCGCCAAATCGCTTGGGGTCCGCGACGAGCGAATGCCGTTCGCCGCCCCGGAGGTGTTGGCGCAAGCTGGTCGCTCGCCGGTGATTGCCTCCACGGATGCCTTCGATGTCTACGCCATCCGCTGGCCGGTGCTGGCAGATCCGGCGCCGCAAGCCGATGCACTGGCGTCGCTGTGGGGCGAAGGGCTGATGCTGGTCCCCCGCGGCGAAGCGCGGGCTGACGTGATCGTGCTGCCCGACGCCGACCAGACGCCGGAGCAGTTGTGTGGTCTAGCCGATGGGCTGCCGCCGGGCTCGCAGGTGGCCCGGCGTCTCGCCCAATCCGGTTGCCGCGTCGTTGTCCCGGCGTTGATCAGCCGGCATCAGGAAAAGCGTCGCGGCCGGGCGAACCTGACCAACCGCGAGTACTTGCACCGCTCCGCGTTTATCTTGGGGCGAACGCTGGCTGGTTACGAAGTGCAGTCGGTGCTGAGTCTGGTGGACTGGTTGGCTCGCTCCGATCAGCCGCGGCCGCTCGGGATCTTTGGATATGGTGAAGGCGGCATGCTGGCACTGTTCGCAGCAGGCTTGGATACGCGGATCGATGTCGCCTGCGTCAGCGGTTTTTATGGACCGCGCCGCGACAGCTGGCAAGAACCGATCGACCGCAACTTTGCAGGCCTGCTGCAGCACTTCGGCGCGACGGAACTTGCGATGTTGCTGGCCGGGCGGCGACTGATAGTCGAGTCGGCGCGCGGCCCTGAAACCATGCTGGCGGGCGAAGGCGGCGGCCCAGCGACCCTCACTTCGCCAGCTGCCGATGCTGCACAGCAACGGTTGCAAGCAGCGGCACAGCGGCTCGGTGCGGCAGCGCTCGACGACCCGCAGTCAAACTTCATCCACATCCATCCTCCAACCGGCGCATTCGGCTCCGACGAGGCGCTGGCGCGGATGCTCAGCGGACTGGGAAGCGACGCGGAGGTGACCGGCGCGGCGGAGCTGTCTTCGATCCAGCTTAATGCTGACGCGGTACCGCCCGATGCACCGCAGCGCGAGAAACGGTTGCTGCAACAAATCGACCGTCACAACCAAGCCCTGCTGCAAGAAAGCGCGTTCGTTCGCCAGCAGTTTATGTCGAAACTCGATACCAGCTCGCTCGCTGCCTTCACACAGTCCCAAGAGCTCTATCGAACAATTTTCCGCGACCAAGTGATTGGCCACTTCGATCAGCCGCTTCTGCCGTCTGCCGCCAAATCTCGGCAATCATGGGAAACGCTGCACTGGACCGGCCACGAGGTGCAGCTGGATGTATTGCCCGACGTGTTCGCCTATGGCGTCTTGCTGATCCCCAAAGATCTGAAACCGGGCGAGCAGCGTCCTGTCGTTGTCTGCCAACACGGCTTAGAAGGGCGGCCGACGGACACCTTCTTGAATGATCACCAGGCCTATCATGATTATGCTGCTAAGCTTTGTGAGCGAGGATTTATAGTCTTCGCGCCGCAGAACCCGTATCTCTTTGAAGATCGGTTTCGGACACTGCAACGCAAGGCTCAGCCGCTGGGAAAGACGCTGTTCTCAGTCATCGTGCCTCAGCATCAGCAGATCATCAATTGGCTCAAAAGCCAGTCGTTTGTCGATCCGCAGCGAATTGCGTTCTATGGATTGAGCTATGGAGGCAAGTCCGCCATGCGCATCCCGGCGCTGGTGACTGATTATTGCCTGTCGATTTGCTCTGCCGATTTCAATGAATGGGTGCTCAAGAACGCCAGCACACGACACAACTTTAGCTATGTCTGGACCGGCGAGTATGAGATTTTTGAATGGGACCTCGGCAATACCTTCAATTACGCGGAGATGGCTGCGCTGATTTGCCCCCGCCCGTTCATGGTCGAGCGAGGCCACTTTGACGGGGTTGCCGAAGATCACTGGGTCGCCTTTGAATATGCCAAGGTCAGGCACCTGTACGCGGCAAAGCTAGGAATCGGCGAGCGGACCGAAATCGAATGGTTCGTCGGGCCGCATACGATCAACGGGCAGGCGACGTTCGCCTTTCTCCATCGCCACTTGGATTGGCCCGAGCCGGCCGGTGCCCAACCTTAAGTCGGGCAAAGGTTGCTGAGTTTTCGCAGCAAGCGCAATAGGAATTTTGCAAACGTATACCAATGGATGATCTGCGAGCAGCAATCGACGACATTTACCGCAACGAGTCGCGACGCGTCTTCGCAACGCTCGTGCGTTTGATTGGCGATTTTGATCTGGCCGAAGAAGCGATGCACGAAGCGTTCGCGGCTGCGATGCAGCGTTGGCCCAGCGATGGCGTTCCTGCCAACCCGCGGGCGTGGCTGGTTTCAACGGCCCGTTTTAAAGCGATCGACGTGATCCGCCGCCGGGCACGGTTTGACGCCTCAACCGAAGAGCTCGCCAGGCGGCACGGCGGCTGGACGGTCGATGAACCGCTGGACGAACAGGCCATCAAAGATGACCAATTGCGGCTGATCTTCACCTGCTGCCATCCGGCGCTCTCACCGCAGGCGCAGGTGGCGCTAACGCTCCGGGAGGTTTGCGGGCTGACGACTGAAGAGATCGCCAGCGCCTTCCTTGCTTCTCCGACGGCCATCGCCCAGCGGATCGTGCGCGGCAAGACCAAGATCCGTGATGCCGGGATTCCCTATCAAGTCCCCTCACAACACGACATCCCCGAGCGTCTCGGCTCAGTCCTTGCCGTCGTTTACTTGGTCTTCAACGAAGGCTACTTCGCGACGTCAGGCGAATCATTGACGCGGCAAAATCTCTGCGCCGAAGCGATCCGGTTGGGCCGACTGCTACTGGAACTGTTGCCCGACCCGGAGGTGATGGGTTTACTCGCCCTGATGCTGTTGTCGGACTCCCGCCGCGCAGCTCGCGGCACGTCGGAGGGAGACGTCGTGCTGTTGGAAGACCAAGATCGCTCGCTGTGGAACCGGGAGCAGATCGAAGAAGGCACCCGTTTGGTCGAAGCTGCGCTCGCGTCGCGCCGGTTCGGCAGTTATGCCATCCAAGCAGCAATCTCAGCCGTTCACGCCGAAGCCTCCACTGCCGCTCAAACCGACTGGGCGCAAATCGTGGCGCTTTATGACGCGCTGCTGCGCAGTAATCCCTCGCCGGTGGTTGAACTCAATCGAGCAGTCGCCATCGCCATGCGCGACGGTTCACAAGCCGGCCTGGAGCTGATCAACTCGCTGCTGGCCCGCGGTGAACTTGGCGACTACCCGCTTGCCCACGCGGCCCAAGCCGATCTGCTGCGTCGGTTAGGCCAGGTCGACGATGCCCGGACCGCCTACCGCCGAGCGATCGCCATCACTAAACAAGAACCTCAGCGACGTTTCCTGGTCAAACGGCTGAGCGAGTTGGCCTGAGATGCTGATGCCTCAGTTTGGCTCAAAATATTTGGTACTTCCGTGAATTTCGTGGCGCATCACTTGGAGCGATGGCCCTGCTCCTCTGGGTGGCACGTCCCTGAGGAACGAAGGGCGTGCTAGGTGAGAACGACAGGGTAACCATGGAATTTCTCATCAGCTCGGGAGCTGCTTCCGCCGCTCACGCCCATCGCTGGGGCTCTGGGCGTGCCACCCAAAGTCATCGAGATACCGGCCCCAAGCGAGCGGCCATTACATTAGCGAAAGTGCCAAATACTTTTTATCGATACGTCGAACTTCGCATTGTCGGGGCGACTACTTCGTGAGTCCTAAAGCTCTTTCACAACCAACACCCTGTTCGTAGAGTGCAACGACCATGAAATACATGTTACTGGTGTACGGAGCCGAAGACGCATGGACGCAAGAGGAACGCGAGCGCTGCATGCAGGATTCGGTCGACCTGTGTTACGACCTCCAGTCTAAAGGCCAATATCTCGGCGCCTCGCCGCTGCATTCTGTCGCGACTGCGACGAGCGTCAGCATCCGCGATGGAAAACGCCTGATCACTGATGGTCCATTTGCCGAAACCGCTGAGCAGCTCGGCGGCTACTTTTTGATCGATGTCGAGAATCTCGATGAAGCGATCGCCGTGGCCGATCGCATCCCCGGCGGCAAGAAGGGAACGATCGAGATCCGGCCAATCTTCGAGCTCGATTTACCCGCCCCGTCTTCGCCCGGTGCGGCAAAAGCGGTCGCACAACCGACGGCGATCGCCCCTGACGCGCGCGGCCGGCACCGCAGCGACGCGACGGCTTGAGCACTGCGCAGTCCCGCCATGCTTGGCAAGAGCCCCCTGCCCGCCGGGCTGCTGAACATGCGACCGAACCGCCGGCACGGTCGCAACGTATCCAGCGGTGTCGCGACCGACGTGTGCACAAGAAGGAACACGGTTTGCACCCTTCCCCGGCGAATCATACAGCCGGGTCACAAAGGGAGCACCGAGCCGGAACGGCATGACCACAGACACGCAGCGACGGGGCTGTCCAGGCGCTCCAGGTCTCAGCTCTCACTCGAGTTTCTGCTCAATCATTCCAAGGAAAGAACATGCTCGTTCAAGTCAAAACGGACAATAACATCCAAGGCAGCGCGGAACTCTCCGAACACGTCGAAGCCGTAGTCAACGACACCTTCAGCTGGTTTGGGCAGCGGCTCACACGGGTAGAAGTTTACCTCGCTGACGAAAATAGCGATCAAAAGCAGACCGAACTCGACAAACGCTGCACGATGGAAGCGCGTCTAGCTGGTCTCCAGCCCATTACCGTGCACCATATGGGCTCGACGGTAGACCAGGCGATCTATGGCGCAGCAGAGAAACTGGAGGAGACGCTCAAACGGACGCTCGGCCGTCTGGAAGATCCGAAAGGACGCACCTCCTACGCTGGCGATCAAACCTGACGCGAGGCAGCAGCTGGAAGATTTAACCGGGCCTGTTTTGTACGATTGCTGCTGCAACCCAGTGGCTAATTCAGAGTGCGGTAATGAGTGGGATTCGCGTGCTGGGCGGTCAGTCTAGGACGCATCATCGAGCACTGGCGCAGCCGTCGGCTGCGCCCGTAGTGAGCTGCGAGAATTGACCGGCCCGGCCGCGTGAGTTACCGTAAATCGGTTGCCGATCGGGATCACCGATCCCCACGCCGCCCCACCTCCCGCCCCCGGTCCCGCCATGGCTTCGTTTCCGAAGCGCCGGCCACTCAGCCAGCTGTTGATGTTCGCGATCGCCGGACTGGCAGTTGTTGTTCCAGGCTCAGCGCTGCTGGCGGATCAGGCTGCTGACATCTACGGCGAAGGTGTCAAACCGCTGCTGATCGAAAAATGCATCAGCTGCCATGGTCCGCTGGATCAACAGGCAGGGTTGCGATTGGACGCTGGCGAACTGATTCACCGCGGCAGCGATTCGGGAGACGTTATCGACACAAGCCATCCCGACCAAAGCCTCCTGCTTGTGCGGGTTTGTAGCACCGACGCTGATGAACGGATGCCGCCGGCAGAGGAAGGCACACCGCTGACAGAAGATGAGATTGAACTGCTCAGCCGCTGGATCGCGGCAGGCGCGCCGCATCCGAGCGACGAGTTTTATTTAACTGAGCCGAAAGACCACTGGGCGTTTCAAACCTTGTCACGCCCTGCCATCCCCACGCTTTCGCAGCGCGCGACAGCAGCGGCACATGACGGCGCCAATCCAATCGATGCCTTTCTGGATGCGCAGCGTGTAAATACCGGTATCGGAAAGGTTGCCCGAGCGGACCGGGAAACGTTGCTCAGACGCCTGACACTCGATCTCACAGGCTTGCCTCCGACACCGCATCAACGTGAGGCTCTTCTCAGCGCAGCCTCGGATGAGCGAACGTCACCCGATGCGCTGATGAAGTTCGTCGATTCTCTGCTTGCCGATCCGGCGCACGCCGAACGCTGGGCGCGCCACTGGATGGACGTTTGGCGCTACAGCGACTGGGACGGCTACCAAAATGAGCTCCGCGGCAGCCAGCGCCACATCTGGCACTGGCGCGACTGGATCATCGAGTCGCTTGCCGAGGACAAACCTTATGACCAGATGCTGATCGAGATGCTGGCCGCTGATGAAGTGCTGCCGCTGGACGATAATGCGCTCTGCGCGACCGGTTTTTTGGCGCGAAACTATCACAACTCCAACCGGAATATTTGGCTCGACGCCACGGTCGAACATACGGCCAAGGCATTCGTCGGCTTGACGATCGCCTGCGCGAAGTGCCACGACCACAAATATGATCCGATTTCTCAAGTGGAGTATTATCAGTTTCAGGCCATCTTCGAGCCTCATCGGACCAGGACCGACTTTGTCGCAGGTCAACCCGATCGGATGCTCGACGGCATTCCGCGGGTGTTTGATGCCGACCTAGACGCCAAAACTCAGTTGCTCATCGCTGGAGATGAAAAACGCCCCGATACAACTCGCCAGATCAAGCCACAGCCCCCACAGATCCTCGGGCTGGCGATGCCGATTCAGCCGGTCGAGTTGCCGCTCCTGGCGCGCATACCCCAGCTCAAACCGGAAACTCGGCAGACGCTCGTCGCAGCCGAGGATGGCAAGGTTTCCCAAGCTGAAGCAGCACTGCAACAAGCACAATCTGCTGGTGAGGAGCCGGCGGTGCAGCTCGCTCAATTGCAGTTGCAAGTTGCACGCAGCGGTCGCGCGTCCTTGGTCGCTCGTCTCGCTGCCGATGCCGCAAAATATGCGTCCGAGGACGCGTCCTATCCGCAGCTGGCAAAGGAAGCCTCGCGGCTGCAAAAAGAGCATGCGCTGGTGCAGTGCGAACTGGACCTCGCGACCAAGCAACAAGCACTGGCGGCTGCTGGCGATCGCGACGATGACGGTGCCGAAGCCAAGCAAAACAGGGTCGCTGCTGCCACCGAGGCGGTTGCCAAAGCCATGCAGCAGCGTGACGCCGCCGCCGAGGCGTTGGCCCAGGCGGTGGACGAGTATGAGTCGGCCGTTGAAGCTCACCCGGCCCAGAGCTCTGGCCGACGAATGGCGTTGGCGCGGTGGATGACGGACGAGCGCAATCCGCTGACCGCGCGTGTGGCGGTCAACCACGTCTGGATGCGGCACTTTGGCCGACCGTTGGTTGCCAACGTTTTTGATTTTGGCCTGCGTTCACCGCGCCCCCGTCAGCATGAACTGCTGGATTACCTGGCGACAGAATTGATCCAAAGCGGCTGGCGGCTGAAGCACTTGCATCGTTTGATTGTCACCTCAGATGCCTATGCGATGGCCTCTCACACCGATCCGGAAACCGAAGCGCAATACCGTCAAATTGATCCTGATAATGAATTGTATTGGCGATTTGAACCTTTACGGCTGGAGGGCGAAGCGATTCGCGACAGCCTCTTGGCGGTAGCCGAGGAACTTGACCGCGACCTCGGTGGCAGCGATATCGATCATCAGCAGGGAGAAATCATCCATCGCCGGAGCCTCTACTTCCGCCATGCGTATGAGAAACAGATGACGATGCTCACGACCTTCGATGCGGCCAGTCCCAACGAGTGCTACCGGCGCGACACGAGCGTCATTCCTCAGCAGGCGCTGGTATTGGCCAACTCCGAACTGTCTCGCAAGCTATCACGGCGATTGGCTGAAAAGCTCTCCGCATCAATGGATTCATCTTTGGCGAGCAGCGAAGCGAACGCCCAGTTCATCACGCTCGCGTTTCAGCGCGTCCTGGGCGCAGTCCCACCGCAGCCGAAGCTCATGCCTGTGAACAATTTTTCCAGGCCCAGCGGCCTGCCGATCTGGTACCTGTGGAAGCGAGTGCTAGCGCTGAGCCAGCAGCGAGTATTGACTCGGACAGTAGCCGCTTGTTCGCGGCGCGAGCGAGCTTGGTGCATGTACTGATTAACCACAACGACTTTGTCACCGTCCGCTAAACCTTCGCTACCGACGTGGCCGGCGACGGTTTACTCCAAGCAGAAAGCAGCTCAGATGACCATCCACCAGCACCGCCGGTCATTTCTGTTTGACATGGGTTTGGGTTTTGGCGGTGTCGCCGCTGCGAGCCTGTTAGCCCAGGATGCCAAGAGCGACGATTCACCCCTGGCCGCGGCATTGCCTGCAAAAGCCAAGAGCGTGATTTGGTTGTTCATGATCGGTGGAACGAGCCATATGGAATCGTTTGATCCCAAGCCTGCACTGAATCAATACGCCGGTAAGACGATTGAAGAAACGCCTCACAAGGATGTACTGGAATCCCCGCTACTAAAGAACGAGCGTGTGGTGGCGTTTGACCCCAACAACGGATTCATCCGCAATGAGATTTATCCGATGCAGGTGGGGTATCAGAAACATGGCCAATCAGGATTGGAAATCAGCGACTGGTGGCCGCATCTGGGCCGCTGTGCCGACGAGCTGTGTTTGATCCGCAGTATGTGGACCGAAGACAGCAACCATGGCGCCCAACTGCAGTTTCACACTGGCCGGCATCGCGTGGACGGTTTTTTTCCGACGATCGGTTCTTGGGCCAACTACGGCTTGGGCTCACTTAACGACAATCTGCCCAAGTTCGTCGTGATGGGAACACCGCTGGCGGACTGCTGTGGCGGGATGGAAGCGCACCGCGCCAATTACTTAGGACCTCAATACGACGGCGTGCCGCTGAGTGTTGATCCCGCTAACCCGCTGCCCTACGCCAAGCGGCCAGCCGGTGTCGATGCTGACCAGCAGCGTGCCGAGTTTGAACTGCTGCGGTCGCTCAATGAATTAACGGCCAGTTCTTATCCCTCGGACGATGCGGTCCGCGCGCGCATCGAGGCATATGAGCTCGCTTTTCGCATGCAGACAGCCGTTCCGGAAGTCGTCGAATTGTCATCGGAAACGCAGGAGACGCGTGATCTTTACGGGCTGGACCAAGAGGACACGCAAGCGTTCGGCAGGCAGATGCTGACCGCGCGCGGTTGGTCGAGCGCGGTGTTCGCTTTGTGCAGGTATACCACGGCTCCAATGGTGGGGCGGGTAGCTGGGATTCGCATCAAGGTCTCAAAGCCGGACACAGCAAACTTTCTCGCCAGGTCGACCAGCCGATCGCAGCGCTGTTGACCGACTTTCGCCGCCGTGGGCTGCTCGACGAAACCCTCGTCGTCTGGGCGACCGAGTTTGGCCGCACACCGGGCTCCCAACATGGCGATGGCCGCGACCACCACCCCTATGGTTTCTCCGTGTGGATGGCCGGCGGCGGCATCAAGGGCGGAATGGCTCACGGGGCCACCGATGAAATCGGCTTTCACGCCGTCGAAAATCGCCACTATGTGACCGACATTCATGCGACCGTTTTGAACCAGTTGGGACTCAACACGCGCCACCTCTCGCTTCCTGGCCGCAAACGGATCGAAAAGGACTACGGGCAGGTAATTCGCGAAATCATCGCTTGAGCCGATGGCGGATATGCACGCTGCCGTAAAACACCAAGCCGGCAGCCAGCGTCCCGAGGGCGACCGCGAACTCCAGCGGGTTTCGCAGGCCAGCAATCGCGGCGGTCAGCAGCGTCCCGCCGACGAAGATCAGCGGTGGCCAAGGGTAATAGGGAACAACTATCTTCTCGCCGCGGAACCGCAGCACAAACAGCGTCGCCACTGTCAGTGCAGCGCTGAGCGACAGCGTCAGACCTAAGTAGGACAGCAACTGGCGCAGCGATGCAATCTGAATCACCACGATTGCGAGCAGCGCTTGAGCCGCGATCGCCGCTCGCGGAGTTTCGCCCACGCGCCGGAAAAGTCGTGGCAGGACTCCGTCCTCAGCCATTTTCGCGTAAACCCGCGGACCAGTCATCATTAACGATGAGACGCTCGTGGCCAGCGAGAGCAGAATGGTGATCCGGAACAGCGTCTCGAGCCGCTCGCCGCCGATAAAGCGTGCGGCTTGTGTGGCGACGTCACGGTTGCCCAGCACCTGATCGCTCGGCGGGGCAAGCACAAACACGCTGTTGAGCAGCAGGTAAATCAGTGTCACCAGCAGCGTGCCGATCAACAGCGCTCGGCGGACCGTCACCCCGCCGTCGTGGACTTCACCGGTGATATAGATCGCCGCATTGAATCCGCTGTAGCTCAGCGAGATCCACATCAGGCTGACCGCAAACGTCGCCACCGGCCACGGCGACGGGGGCTCGGCGGCGGTCTGCAGCCCCTGCCACGGCGGATTCGAGAATCCGAACGAATACGCCGCCGCGGCTAAAAATGCAGCGATCACCACCAGTTTGAGGACGACCATGAAATCTTGCACACCGGAACCGGCTCGCAGCCGCAGCCCGTGCAGTAACGCCGCCGCAGCGACGAGAGCAGAGGCTACCGAGTTCCAGCGCCACGGCCCGGCTGGATCGGCCGACTCAGGGGCCGGCAGGTATTGCTCAAAGGTCAGCGCCGCCAACGCAATGGCCCCGGTGAAACCGGCCAGCAACGAGACGAAACCGGCGACGCTGCCCGCCGCCGGATGCAGCGCTCGGGAAAGAAACAGGTACTCACCGCCGGACTCCGCAAACCGCTCCGCCAATGCTCCGTAGCTGATCGCCCCGCAGATCGCCAAAATGCCGCCGACCAACCAGGCGGCCAGCACCAGCAGCGGCGAACCGAGATCGGCCAGCGCAAAGCCGCTGGTCGTGTAGACTCCAGCACCGATCATGCTGGCGATCACCACATTGACTGCAGAAAACAGTGTGATCCGGCCGCTGGCTGGACGCGACGGCTGCGCGGGCTCGGTTGGCAAGCGAAAGTCCGGTGGCTAGCGGATCGGGAAACGCGATTGCTGCGGCGACGGAACCGCACAGGGAGCCCGCGACGTGCGTCAGCAGGCCGTGTAGGATGAGATTGTAGCCATGATGGCTCCGGCGCTGGGACGGATCACCGGCAATCATATCCTATCGCCCCAGAGCAACCAGACTGATGACGCAGCCGACTGCACGGCAGATCATTCCCGGCATTGTGTTAGATGCGTCCGGCCAAGCATCGGTCGACGGACCGATGGGTAAGCGGCTGATCGACCTAGCGATTGAGCTCGAATCGCACACGCAACACAAGGTCGACGTGCAGCACGTGTTGGCGGCGATTATATTAGCGGCCAGCCAAGGAGAGCTCGCCGCAGACGAGCCGCTGCCAGCCACGGACTCGCGGCTGTGCGGCCTGCTCGTCCGGCACGTCGACGAGTCGTTTGCCCGTCACGGTGGCCGTGTCGCAGCGGAAGACTGAGGTGAGCCGGTAGCTGAAGAGTCTGCAGCCTGGTGACAAAGCCTAGAGCGGCGCGCGGACTTCGTAACGCGTTTTGCCGTTGACCTTTTGCGGCAGCGCCTTGACCTGGCACTGCAGGCGGCAGTCATCCATGGTCATTGAATAGGGAACCCACGCTGAACCGTTATAGGCGAACGTGTTCTTGTCCGTATCTTCCATGACAATGAACGGCTTGCCGTATTCAACCTTTTCTTTGCGCTCATACACCGGAGTTTCGCGCACCGTAGCGGTACGACCATCGCGGGCGAGTCGCTTTTGAGCCTTCCTGGCTCCGTATTGATTCTTTTTTGCCATGCTTGAGATGCTCCGAGGCGGTGATTTATCCGCCTGAAGCGGTCTCTACTAACACAATCTGAACTCAACCAACATCGGCCGCCGTGATGAATGCTCATCCGGCGGCCAGCGAATGCGATCAAGCGATCGCATGATTGATTAAGCCAGAGTCCAGCTCAGTCGACGTGCGACTAGTTACGGCCGTAACCACCGCCGCCACCGCCACGGTATCCGCCGCCACCGCCTCCGCCGCCACGGTATCCGCCGCCGCCACCGCCACCGCTACGATTTTCACGTGGCTTGGCTTCGTTGACCGTCAGCGGGCGACCGTCGTGTTGCTTGTCATTGAGTCCCTGAATTGCCGATTGAGCGCCGTTGTCTTCGCTCATTTCAACAAAACCAAATCCCTTGCTGCGACCGGTTTCGCGATCTTGGATCACTTCGGCACTGCGAACTTCGCCGAACTCGGAGAACAATTCCTCCAGACTAGCATTGGTGACGTTGTAACTCAGGTTACCGACGTACAATTTCTTACCCACTCATCCAACTCCGTAAAAACCAGAACATTCGACCTATACTTGTGCTTCTCGGTCGATTCAAGAAGCGCGGTTGCCCGGAAGCAACCATCCAGCGGGAGAGACGAGAAAGAGTTGGTCGGTCTAACTGAAAACACGCCCATGCATTTCTGCATCTGTCGAACCAGAAGAAGTGAGTCTAGCAGGTTCCGTGCGGTCCACCGAGTCCTTTTTCCTCGGAATTGAGAAATAGACGTCGCGCAAACACAGCGCATACGCGGCTGCTGGGCAACCAGCGGCCAAGCGGGACTTGCCCACGCCGCGGAGCAGGCTCCGCGACCTGCTCCGCCGACTCCGCTCGCCGCAGAGCCCCTCTGTGATCTTGTCGGGGATCTGTAAAATGCCGCGCACAGCATCACCGATTTTGAAATTTCATTGAGGAAATCGAAGCACAATTATGATTGATTTGACCAACAAGGCCGTCGTCATCACCGGTGGCGGAACAGGGATCGGCGCAGGCATCGCCCGCGAATTGGCGCTGGCCGGTTGCCGGGTGATGATTGGAGGCCGCCGCGAAGAACCGCTGCGCCAAGTCACAGAGTCGGCGCAATCCTCGACGCCGGTGCGGTTTGCGAAGCTGGACGTTGCCGACGACGGGAGTATCGCCGACTTTTTTAGTCAAGCGCGACAAGAACTCGGCGAGGTCGACATCTTGGTCAACAGCGCGGGGATTAACATTCAAAACCGAACCTTTGCAGCGATGGATCCGGCGGACTGGGATCACGTGCTCCGCGTCAACGCGACCGGAGCTTATCGCTGCATGCTCGAAGTGCTGCCCGCCATGCGGCAGCGGCGCGATGGGGTGGTGATCAACATCTCATCGATCTCCGGAAAACGCGCGATCCAACTTGGCGGCATTGTCTACTGCGCGTCGAAGTTTGCGATGACTGCACTCGGTACGGCTGTTTCCAACGAAGTGCGCCTCGAAGGTGTCAGGGTCACCAACGTCTATCCAGGTGAGGTCAACACGCCGATCCTCGACAGGCGTCCCACGCCGGTCTCGCAGGAGCATAAAGACGCGATTCTGCAGCCCGAAGATGTCGCCGCGATGGTGGCGACAATCTGCCGCTTGCCAGCTCGGCGCATGTGCCTGAAGTCGTGATCAAACCGACGATCCAGGAATGGGTCTGATCGCCGCCACAGCTAGCGACACTCATGCCGGTTCATCCTTGCATTTCGTGGCTCATCACTTTGGGCGTGGACGCGGATTCTCTGGGTGGCACGTCCCTGAGGAACGACTGCGTGGCACGTCCCTGAGGAACGAAGGGCGTGCTGGGAGAACGGCAGGATAACCGTGGAACGTCTCAGCGGCTCGGTATCTGCTTCAGGAGACCACGCCCATCGCTGGGGCTCTGGGCGTGCCACCCAAAGCCATAGCGATACCGCTACGGGATGGGCGGCCACTCAATCAACGGAAGAACCGTAATGCCGGACCACCTCACGTCATGGGCGCAAACTCCCTGACCTGAGCGATCGTCGCCTGCCGCGTCCCGTCGCCGATCACTCCCGCGATGCGGGGGTGACTTCAAGCTCCACATTCTTGCCATCGCGGACAACCACGATCTTCACCTTCTCGCCGATCTTCAACGCTTCGATCGCAAACGTGTAGTCGTAGATGTTCTCGATCTTCCGGCCAGCGAGTTCAACGATCACGTCGCCGCCCTGAACGCCCGCTTTGGCTGCTGGGCCATCGCCGGCGACACCGGACAGCTTCATTCCCTTGATGTCGCCGGCCACGTAATCCGGGATCGTTCCGAGATAGGCGGTCAGGTTCGCCCGCGGCGCCTCGCTCGGCTGAGCACCTTCCTCGAGTTCAAACGCGGGCGGCTGCTCAGCCGTCAGGACCCCGCGGGTGATCAGCGCCAGCAGATGAGCGATCTTGGCGGCTCCCTCGTAATTCAACTTATCCGGAGTGTCACGCGGCGTGTGGTAGTCCTCGTGCGCGCCGGTGAATGCCGAGAGAATCGGTACCTCGCGGCTGACGAACGAGGCCGCGTCGGTTGGCAACCGCGTGGCGGTCTTGTCGAGCTGGACCGGTAAGCCGACCGGAACATTGCGCCGTTGCACTTCGTCAGCCCATGCCGGGGATGAGCCGACGCCCTGGATGACCAGCTTTTCGCGCAGTCTACCGACCATGTCGAGGTTGAGATAAGCCGCAATCGCCTCGGTCAGCGGCTCGTCCTGATCGCTCATTCCATGGGCCGCAGCGATCATGCGCGCTTGAGGGTCATTCACAATATCGCCAAAGGGACTTTCGGTCCGCGGGGCATCGGGATAGAGCTCAAAGAACGAACGTACGAAAGCTTGTGAACCGAACAGCCCGAGTTCTTCTCCGCTCCAAGCGGCGATCAGCAGATCGCGTTTGGCATCCAGATTGCCACGCTTGTGCTGATGAGCCAAATATTGAGCGATTTCGAGCATGGCAGCCACACCGCTGGCGTTATCGTCCGCACCGACATGGATTTTGTCGCGTTCTTCATCGCGAGCCAGCGAACTGGTTCCGCCGCCGACACCGAGGTGGTCAATGTCGGCGCCGACGATCACGAGCGGCCGAGCGGCTGGAGCGCTCAGCTTGCTTTCATCACCGGCCCCGCTGGAATCGGCCGCTTGAGCGTCGCTGCTGCTGGTCCGAAGTCTCGCCAGCACATTGCGTCCAGTCGCGGTGTTGCGGGTGATTTGGATGTTCGCTCGAACCGTTGTACCGGCCAGTTCATAGCCCATTGCCATTTCGCCGCTGTCGAGCGCAGCTTGTTCTTGCGCCAGCGACTTTCCCCCTGCTTCCATCAACTTGGAGGCGACGGCATTGCTGATTGACGCAACCGCCATGCTGACGCCGGCCTGCGACGCGTCGCGGTCGAAGCGAATCAGCTCATTTTTCAAGCTGCTGGTTGGCCCGGTGACAAATAGGATGCCGCGGGCCCCCAGATCACGGGCCACCGACGCCTTGCGACGCGGGGCGGCGTACGCGCCAGATGTTGCCGCACTTCCGGAGTGATGTCCTGCGGCAGGTCGCGCAGCACCATCACCCACTTGTCTTTGACGTCCAGGTGAACGTAGCTGTCGTATTCCGCCACCTCGTCACCGGCCGGAGCCACCAGTCCGTAGCCGGCAAACACCACCGCTGCGCAATCAAATGCGCCATCGCCGGAAAAAGAAAGGGGACGCCAATCTTCGTCAAGCGCAAGCGCCTCTCCATCCCCCACGATCAGCTCGTTCCCTTCACCCAGTTCCGCACCAGCAGGAAACTCGAAGGGCTGAAAGAACGAGCCGTCGACGCCGGCCGCCTCGAAGCCGAGGCTTTCCAAATAGGCGGCCACGTAGGCCGTCGCGCGACGTTCACCTTCGGTACCGGTCAACCGTCCACCGAGTTCTGGACGGGTCAGGTAGTCGACGTGCCGCATGATATCACTGGGAGTGAACTCAGGGCTGGCCAGTTCAGCTGCGGCCACTGCGGCCTGGCGATCGGACTGCGTCTCGGAATCGCCGCTGAGCCCGAGTTGTCGCAGCGCTTCGGCGTGATTCCACTGCGCCATGAAGATCTGCGAGCGGCCCGACTCAGTCCGCGTCGACGTCCAAGCGATTTGATTGCCGTCGGGCAAGAACACCGGCAGTCCATCGAATCCCTCGGTGAACGTTGCCCGCACCGGTTCGCCCTGACCATCGGCGCGGACCAGGTACAGCTCAAAGTTGCCGAAACCGTGGCGGTTTGTCGTAAACACCAGGTAATCGCCGCACGGATGATAGAACGGCGCCCAACTCATCGCCCCCAACGAGGTGAGCTGTTTTTCAGGACCACCGGCGACCGGCATCGTGAAGATCTCAGCCGTCGCTCCGTCCTCGCTGAAGCGTCGCCAGCAGAAATGCGTGCCGTCGGGCGAAAAGAAGGGGCCGCCATCGTAGCCGAGGTGGTTGGTCAACTGCGTCACACCGGTTCCGTCGGCGTTCATCCGGTAGATCTCGATCATCGCTGCCGGATCGATGTCAAACAATGTCTGTTCGCGCTCGCTTAGTTCTCGCTCGTAGGCGCCGCGGTTGGAGGCGAACAAGATCGTTTTGCCATCGGGGCTGTAGGATGCTTCGGCATCGTAGCCGCGTGCGTCAGTCAGTCGCCGATTGTTGCCGGTCCGCAGATCGTGTTCGTAAAGCTCGAACTCGGGGTCGTAGTCCCAGGCATAGCGGCGTTGGTTGCCACTTTCACGCGCCTCCAGCTCCGCTTGTTGGAGCTGTTCGGATCGTGCATCGTGATGGGTGCTCGCGTACAGGATGCGGTCGCCAGTGGGATGAATCCAGGCGCACGTGGTCTTGCCGCTGCCCGGCGAGATCCGGTTCAGGTCGCCGTTGGCCAAATCCATCAGGTAGATCTGGTAGAACGGGTTGCCCGGCTCGCGTTCGCTTTGAAAGACCATCTGCTGACCATCGGGGCTGAAGTAGCCTTCGCCGGCTCGCCGGCCGCCAAAGGTCACCTGGCGGGTGCCGTTGATCAGCTTCGCTTCATTAGCCGCCGCGGTCGCCGCGTCGCTGGCAGCGTTGTCCTGTGCCAGCAGCGAGGATACCGAAAGTGCCAGCAGGATGATTGAAAATGCCGATCGCATGGTGCATCCAAATGGAGTTCGAGGAAATGAGGCGGGGCAGTGGCCAACGGCTGGTGGCCAATTCAACCATGGCGGGCGGTCACCGCGATGCCATTCCGCGGCCGCCGCGGAGCTGGATCAGTCCTACGCTCCAACGCTCAAACAGTTCCAGCCGCTGGTCGGCCGAGGCAAAGATGCGGACGTTCGTCTGGTTGTAGCGGTGATCTTCACGTACCAGGCCGAACAGCTCATGATAGGCAGCAGGCGTTAGGTGAGCATCCCCGGCATGTGGCTGATGATGGACGGAAGCGAGCTCAGCCGTCGTGTCGTCATCGGTTCGTGCAGCAGCAGCGACCCGCGCAGTCACTTCAAAACGGTAAATCTGAACCCAGCCCGGTCGCTGGACCGCGGCCAGCCGCACATCGCGTAGTTTGGCAGATCCGCCATAATAGCCATGGCCGCTGAGGTGCTGGCGGATCGCCTTTTCCAGCTCAGCGTCGCCGCTCCAGTTGGACCAGCGCTGGCGCAGGTCGGCGCAGAAATGCGAACATCGGGCGTGCCTAAGCGGCTTCACGATCAAACGGACACACGCGTCGATGGCTCAGTTACTGACGCGTTCGACATACGCACCGATCCGGGTGTCGACCTTGATGACGTTGCCGATCTTGATAAAGCCCGGAACAGAAAACTCGGCACCGGTCTCGACCTTGGCCGGCTTGGTGACGTTGGTCGCGGTGTCGCCCTTGGTTCCCGGAGTCGTCTCGATAACTTCCAGCTCGACGTGCGATGGCGGTTCCAGAATGATCGGCTGGCCGTTGAACAGCGTCACAGCGCAGGTCATTCCGTCCTTCAAATACTTCCACGCATCGCCGGCGACAGCGCTGGTTACTTCGTATTGCTCAAAGGTGGTGCTGTCCATGAACACGTAATCTTCGCCCTGTCGATAGAGGTACTGGACGTCGGTTTGTTCAACGTCGGCACTTTCCAAGGAATCGCCGCCCTTGTACGTTCGGTCGAGCATGGTCCCTCGAACCAAGTTGCGCATCTTGCACTTGTACAGTGCGTTGCCTTTGCCGGGTTTGACAAAGTTCATTTCGACCATCACATATGGTTCACCGTCGATTTGAACCTTGAGGCCTTTGCGAAAGTCACTGGTGTTGTACGTTGCCACGAGAACGCAGACTCCGTCGTCGAATAATTGAAGCGGGTGAAGGGGAGGAACTTTGCAGCAGATTCTAACCGTTGGTGCCAAGCTTGTCCGCACCGGTCCGGTGTCAAAATCAAGCGAATCCGGTGCGCTGGCGGCGCCGACGATTGCGGCCGCGCTGGCACCGAGAAGTTGGCAGGAGGCAATGCGTTTGGCGATCCGCGACGCGGGGCAGCTGCGCGAGCTGTTGCGTCTGCCGCCCGCTCCGTCGCCTCAGGTCGCCCAGGCACAGCAGGAGTTTGCGACCTTCGTCCCGCTGGAGTTCCTCAGCCGGATCCGGTCCGGCGACCCGCGCGATCCACTGCTGCTGCAGGTCCTGCCGGTCGCAGCGGAGGCGGAAGATCGAGCAGGGTTTATTGCCGATCCCGTCGGCGACTTGGCCGCCCGCGTATCGCCGGGCCTACTGCAAAAGTACGCGGGCCGGGCGCTGATGATCGCTACCGGCGTCTGCGGCGTGCACTGCCGGTACTGTTTTCGACGGCAGTTCAATTATTCCACAAGCCGTGACGACGGCGATGGAAAACAACTGGAGTCGGCGATCGAGTACCTATGCCGCAACGACACGATCGACGAGGTGATCCTCAGCGGCGGCGACCCGCTGACGCTGTCCGACGGCCGGCTTGACAAGATCATGACGGCGATCGAAGCGATCCCGCATGTCCGTCGTCTGCGGATTCACTCGCGAATGCCGATTGTCATCCCGCAGCGGGTGAGCGACGAACTGGTGGCTCGATGGCGCACGAGCCGGTTGGCGGTGTGGATGGTGATCCACTGCAATCACGCTCAAGAAATCGATCCGGCCGTCAGCGAGGCAATCTGCCGCATGATTGATCAGGGTATCCCGGTCCTTAACCAAGCGGTGCTGCTGGCCGGCGTCAATGACAACGCAGAGGTGCTAGCGCAGCTCTGCCGCGAGTTGGTCAACCGCCGCGTCCAACCGTATTACCTCCACCAGCTCGACCGCGTCGCCGGGGCGGCGCATTTCGAAGTGCCGCTGGAGCGGGGCCGCGAGCTGATCGCTGCACTTCGCGAGCAGCTGCCGGGATACGCCGTGCCGATGTTCGTCAGCGAAATCGCAGGCGAAACGTCCAAGCGGCCAAACTAGCGGACCAGCTGTGAAACCCTCACGGCGCATAGTCCACTACCGACAGCAGAAGCTCGCTGGTGGGCGTTCTTTACCGCACTTATTCCGGCATTGGTGGTTCACGGCTCAGTCGGTATTGTTGAGGCAGCGCCCTTCGTGTCGGCGAATTGTTTCACTCTGTACAGGATGACCAGCGATGTCGAACGTTTTCTCCTCCGCTGCCGGTGAGGTTCAGGTCCGTTTGCCGGACGGCACCGTCCACGCCCACTCCGCCGATACCACACCGCTGCAGATCGCGGCCGGCATCAGCGACGGACTGGCTCGCGCGGTTGTTGCTGCAGAGATTGGCGGCACGGTGGTGGACGCGGCGCGCCCGCTGGGTGAACTGGTCGAAGCTGGCAAGCTCGGCAGCGATGAGCCGCTGGATCTGCGACTCCTGACCAGCCGTGATCGCGAAGCGCTCGACGTGCTGCGGCACTCGGCGGCGCACGTGATGGCTCGGGCCGTGATGCGGCTCTACAACGGCGTGTCGCTGGCCTTCGGACCGACCACTTCTGGCGGTTTCTATTACGACTTCGATCTGCCTGAAAAAATCAGCGAGGAAGATTTCCCGAAGATCGAGGCCGAGATGAAAGACATCATCAAAGCCAAGGAACCGTTCGAGCGTGTCGTGCTGGGCCGCGACGAAGCTCGGCAACTGTGCAGCGACCTCAAGCAGGACTTGAAGGTCGAACACATCGACACCGGATTGGCTGATCAGCCCACGGTCAGCATCTATCGGCAGGGCGAGTTTGTTGATCTCTGTCGCGGTCCGCACATCCCCGACGCCGGAAGGATCAAAGCGGTCAAATTACTGAGCGTCGCCGGCGCTTATTGGAAGGGCGATGCCTCCGGCCGGCAACTACAGCGACTTTATGGGACCGCGTTCTTTGACAAGAAGGAACTCGATGCGCACCTCGAACAGGTCGAGGAAGCGAAGCGGCGCGACCACCGTGTGTTGGGCAAAAAACACGGGCTCTTTGCGATCAATCCGGAAGTTGGCCAGGGGCTTTGTCTGTGGCTGCCCAAAGGTGCTCGCGTCCGCGTCACTCTGGAAGATTTCCTGCGCAAGGAATTGCTCGGCCGCGGGTATGACCCGGTCTACAGCCCGCATCTGGGGCGCGTTGAGTTGTACGAGACCAGCGGTCACTTTCCTTATTACCGCGACAGCCAGTTCCCACCGCTGTTCGGCAATGAAGCAGGTGGACTGCTTGATGCCTGGAACCGCCGGCTCGAAGAAGGAACGTTGTCGCGGGACGACGAAGACAAGTTGATGGCAGCGGCCGAAGTCCTCGGGGTTCAACTGCCCGATTACAAACCGTCAGCATCGGCCGAAGCGAAGCGCGAGGTGTTGCACCAGTGGCAGTCGGTCCATGAGCGGTACCTGGTCAAACCGATGAATTGCCCGCACCACTGCCATATCTTCAAGGCCCAGCCGCGATCGTATCGCCAGCTGCCGCTGCGGTTGTTCGAGTTCGGCACCGTCTATCGCCATGAGCAAACCGGTGAACTCAACGGCATGCTGCGCGTCCGCGGCCTGACGCAAGACGATGCCCATATCTTCTGTACCGCCGAGCAGGTCGAGCAGGAGTTTCAGGCGACGATCGAGCTGACGAAGTTCGTGCTCGAGTCGGTCGGCCTGAGCGACTACCGCGTGCAGCTGAGTTTGCGCGATCCCGACAGCGACAAGTACGTCGGCAGCCCCGAAAACTGGGACCGTGCCGAGGGCGCGCTGCGCGGCGTGCTTCACAACAGCGGCTTGGACTTCAATGAACAGCCGGGTGAAGCAGCGTTTTATGGTCCCAAGGCCGACTTCATGGTTCGCGACTGCATCGGGCGGTCCTGGCAACTCGGTACGGTGCAGCTAGATTACAACCTGCCCGAACGTTTTAAGCTGGAATACAAGGGGACAGACAATGATGTGCACCGGCCAGTGATGATCCACCGCGCACCGTTCGGATCGCTGGAGCGGTTTACGGGGATGCTGATCGAGCACTTTGCTGGGGCATTCCCATTGTGGTTGTCGCCCGAGCAGATCCGAGTGCTGCCGCTGTCGGATAAATCGCTCGACTACGCCTTTGCGGTCGCCAAGGAACTTGAAGACGCCGGCTTGCGGGTCACCGTCGATTCGCGAGACGGTAAGGTGCAGGCGAAGATTCGCGATGCGCAGTTGGACCTGATCAACTACATGGCGGTGGTTGGACCCAAGGAAGCCGAGGTCGGCGCAATTGCGCTGCGTGACCGGATCGATGGCGACCTGGGAACAATGCCGGTCAAAGCCGCCATTGCGAAGTTGCAGGAAGAGGTCGCGACCCGAGCGGTGCGGCAGGTGGTGGCGAGCAAGTTGCCACAAACCGAAGATGATGGCGTCGAGCGAAATCTTTATTGATAGAATCGCCCAACCTTGCTTAGCTCGAAAGTCCGATGAACTCATCACGATGATCGAGGAGCTGTCGCAACAATGAACTTTAGCAAACAGACCACGATGGCTGGTGGACGTCCATCGTGGTCGATTGAAAGGCAATGATTCGGCTAATTAGCAGCATCCGCTGACGGAGCATCACGAAGGATGAACGCGATCAGAACCTGCGACCTTGACGATCTTGTTATAAAGGCCCAGGATCAGGAATGTGGGAGCCCACTGCCCGACAAACAAGGCTTCATGGTCGCGGCCTGCCATTTTCATCGCGAGTGATCCGCAGATCGAACCTGCGGCTGCCCATAGAAAGACATCCGAAGGGATGCGTGCCGTTTGATCTTCGATGCTGTACGCAAGTTGGCCTTCGCTGTGGCGTTGGGCTTCACCGAAGTTTCGCGAGCCGACAGTTGATCTAGCCTGTGACATAAATGAATCTCCTTAGCTACTTGGTTGGTTGTGGAACTTTCGTCCACAGCTGATAACGGACGCTTACAGTTAGGTCCGGGCTGACAGAGTTGTGCAATCGGTATGCCGCCGCTAACGATTCCATCAGGTGCAAGAGCCGTAGCGACGCTGACGGCGGTTGATCCGGTTGAACAGGGCAAGTCAAAGATGGACCCGCCCTGCAGGAGCCGTTGTGGGGCAGCGTTAGTTGCGTGCGAGTTTCTGAGACGCAGTCCAGCATCCCGAACAAGCGCCGTTTAGGCGCCGGGAGCCGGCTGAGCAGCTGGCTGACCTCCGGCAGGTTGCCCTGCAGCCGGCTGAGCAGCGGCAGGTTGACCTTCCGCAGGTTGACCTTCCGCAGGTTGACCTTCCGCAGGTGGTTGGGCGGCGAGCTTGTTGATTACCATTTCGGCTTGCTGACGCCGCTCGGCGTCTTCCTCACCGGCCTTGTAAGCGATGAACGTGGTGTTGCCCACGCGAATCACTTGGCCGGCAAGATCGAGCTGCGTCAGCGTTGACTGAATCTGCCCGCTGCTGTCGCTGGGGACCGGAATCAACCGATGATTGGCAAAATCATATGGCTTGAGCCCCTCGTCAGCCACATCGATGGCCGCGATCAAAGTCTTGATCTTCTCGATCTGCTCCGCCGTGCCGCGGACAAACATCATTTTCTTTTGGTTATCAAATGCAATGGCCAGCCGCTCATGGGGCTGCTGTTGCAAGTCGGGCCGCTGCACCGTCACTCGGCCGCCGTATCCGGGCATCGCAACCTGGTCCCATAGCCCCATCAACTGTGTCAGTTGTTGGGGATCACGATGCTGCAACTCGATGACTTCGAGCTTACGAGGAGCCTGGTTCTTCTGCTCGCCAGCCGGCTGCTCGGCTTGGGCGGCAGCTTCCTGAGCGGCAGCCGGGTCTGCTGGAGCTGATTGTGCGGCGGCTGGTTGCCCAGCGGCTTCCTGTCCAGCAGGTGCCTGAGCGGCGGCTGGTTGTGCGGCGGCTGGTTGTGCGGCGGCTGGTTGTGCGGCGGCATCTTGGGCAATGCTTGCCGGCGGAATCGCCGTCGTCGCCGCAAAGACAGCGGCCGTGGAGAATGCTGTCAACTGGTTGAGCCACTTCATGGTTCGTCTCCCTCATCGTATTTGGATCTACCAAAGCGTTCTGCCGCAGCCACATACTGTGGCACGAATCGCATTAAAAAACTGGCCGGACGGGTATGTTCATCGCCGCTCCAGCAAAGCTGCGCCGCCGCAACTGGCGTGCCAGAGACTACTCCACGTTGCCAGTCCGCTCTGCCTCCACAGCGGGAAAAGCCTGTGATCCCCAGCCCTATGGCCGAGTCGCTAAACTACGGATGCAGCGGGGGCGTTTTTCAAGCTTGCGGCGAGTCGCAGGTGGGTGGATTGCAAAGAGAATCTAGGTCGTATGGCATTGATCAATCGAATCATTCCGGTAGCTCTGGTCGCGGTCGCATCGGCACTTGCCAACAGCAGCACGCCGGTCGCTCAGGAAGCAAGCCAGCTGAAGCCGCCCCGGCCGGCATCATCGACATCGGCGGCGACGCCTGTGAACGGCAACCGGTTGTCCCTCCGGTCGCTGGCCGGACAATTCCCCGACCTGCACAATCTGCTGCAAGTCACCGAGCGGATCTTTAGCGGTGGCGAGCCGCAGGATGAGCAAGCTTTTGCAGCTCTGGCCAAGTTGGGGGTACGGACGATTGTCAGCGTCGATGGAGTACGGCCGAACATCGAGGCAGCACGCCGGCATGGCTTGCGGTACGTCCACATCCCCGTCGGTTACGACGGCGTGTCGGAAGCCGCTGGCAAGTCATTAGCGCGACTGATCCAAGAGGCTTCTGCGCCGTTCTACATTCACTGTCATCACGGCAAGCACCGCGGTCCGGCCGCCGCCGCCGTGGCCTGCATTGCGGACGGCGCGGCCGACGGCGAGACAGCGCTCGAAGTGCTGCGCCGCGCCGGGACCAGCGAGGGCTACGCGGGACTGTGGCGCGACGTCGCGGCGTACAGCACGCCAGCGAGCGACGAACCGCTGCCTGAACTGGTGGAGGTAGCGGAGATCGATTCGCTCACCGCCGCGATGGCCCAGATCGACCGTGCGGCCGACAATCTTCGACTCTGCCAGAGCAACCAGTGGCGTTCGCCGCCGGATCATCCCGACGTCGTGCCGGTCCAGCAGGCGCTGCTGCTCAAAGAAGCCTACCGCGAGACGGTACGGCAACTTGAAGCAGACAACGGCTATGACGCCCGCTTCCTGTCGTGGATGAAGCAGGCAGAGTCAGTCGCCAATGATTTACAAAACGCCCTAGAACGAAAAGACACAGCCGCAGTCACGCAGCACTTCGTAACCGCCGCCGAGGATTGCGGCCGTTGCCACCAGCACTACCGCGACTGATGATGCCGAAAAGCGGGTGCGACCGCACCATTCTTCAAGTGCCTCCTGTTAGGGAAGCTCCTGACCGGCGGCATCAAAGTTATCGGTGATGCCCTGGGTTAGGACACCACGGACATCGCCAGGATCGTCGTACTGCCAAACCTTAACCGAAGCGAACGAGACCTCAGCGGTCCGCCAGGGTGCAGGACCCGCCCATTTAGGCAGCCAAATCCCGAGGGTCAGCTGCGCGGCCATGGAGGGCACAAAGCGGGTGTTCTCGCCCACGCGTTTGCCATCGATCCAGTGCTTCGTATCCGTCGTCAGCGCCAGTGGCAGTCAATTGAATGCATTCTGTCTGGCAACGTCACCAACACGGTAATAGCGTGTTGCCGCGCTCGCTTGATGAAGAGAGCGAACCGGAACAGGCTTGTTCAGGCTCGCTTGGAGCGCGGCCAGGTCCGAGGTGCGGTTTTACAAGCCTGATGGAGACAGCGATCAGTGCCAGCACGTCGGAAATAAATGCCGTCGCAAGGAGTATTTGGCGAATGGTGAAATTCGTGGTACCGATTCGCTGTTCAGTAGTAGAAATTGACCGACAAGATATGATTGACGCGGTCAGTACCTGAGGGATTGTCGATCGTTTGATTTAAATATCCCATTTCCGTACGCAGACGGCTATCCGGCTGATGCTTCCAGCCGAACCCCGCAAAGGCACGGTTCTGGTCAAATCCGGAGGCGGCGCCCCAGTCGGTGCTGTCGAGGTTGTAGAAGATTTCATCCCACATGACCAGACTTAGGCCAGGTCGACTGGGAAGCTGCCGCTGGATGCGAGCCAGCTGGCGAAAGCGCCAACCCACGTCATCGCCTGTCTCGAGAAAACGCTGCTCCAACCGCGGACGAAGCGCAAACGTCCACAGCTCGTTGCCGTCGGACCAAGTCAACTGCTGCCAGATGCGGTGTTCATCAAAGTCGCTGCCAACAACCGGCGACGTGTGGATCCAGGCGTAGCCACCCCAGATCACAAGATTATCGCTCAGGCTGTATCCGACTCCAGGACGGAAGAGGCTTTGATTGAATCCGTCCGCATCATCCAGAAAGCGCATGTGCCCGTCAAACCACCATTTCAACGGACCGCAGCAGGCGTCAACATCGCCCTGGCTGAACCATGCGGTCCACAGCCCGCCGTCATGAACGCTCTCGCTTCTGGCAGCGCGAGGTGCCGCTAACAGCAACAGAGCGACGACGAGACACCGAATCAAGCTCTTCATCAGCGCCCCCTCCCCTATCAAAACCAGATCCTATAGAGTCCGTTTTGCAGTTATCGGGCCAGCTCCGGGCGACGCTCAGTCAAATCAGGAACTTAGGGGCGGCAGCGTTCCGCCGGCTTCCAAATAGACCGTCTGAGTCGGATGAGCGAACTTAATATTGAGACTGGCAAAACGATCGAGCAACGTAAAGTTGATCGCCTGCTGAATATCCATATAAATCCCCATCTCAGGGACTAGCACATAATAGACGGCTTCAAAGTCCAGCGATGACGGACTGAACTTCGCAAAGTGTGCGCGATCGAATCGAGTCTGAGACTGCGCCTCGATGACGGCGCGAATAATCTGGGGAATTTGCTGCAGTTTCTCTGGCGGAGTCTGATAAGTGACGCTCAGGGTGAAAACCGCCCGCCGTTCTTTCATCCGTTTGAAATTACGAATGCGGCTTTGCAGTAAGTCATTATTAGAAAATACCAGTTGCTCGCCTGATAGACTGGTCAGCCGGGTGGTCTTGAGTCCGATCTGCTGCACGGTGCCCATCGAGTCGCCGACGATAATGAAGTCGCCCGGCACGAACGGCTTATCAAACACGATCGACATCGACGCCAACAGATCGCCGAGGATGTTTTGCACGGCGAGCGCGACGGCAATCCCGCCGATCCCCAATCCGGTAATCAACGCCGAGACGTTGATCCCGAGATTGCTCAGCGCCAAGAGCAGCAGCACCGTGAATAAGACCAACTTGCCGATGAACACCAAAGCGGTGATCGTCATCAGCGATGCCGGGTCGCTCGCCAGCTTGCGCTCGGCATGCCGCTGCAAGCCACGGTCGATCACTAAATTGCCCCACAAGCCGGCCTGCAGGATGAACGCCAGCACGGCAAGAGTCTGCAGCAGGTGAGCGGTCTGGGGTGCCGGCTCGAGCACACGGCTGGCTAGATAGATAGCTAGCACGGCCATCAGCCAAAAGCGTGTTTGCTGGATCGCTTCGACAACGGCGTCATCCCAGCCGCTGGATGTCCGCGCAGCCAGTTTTGCCAGCCGCCGCTGAGCAACCCATTTAAACAGGTAAAACAACAGCAGAGCAGCAACAAAGACGGCGGCGGCGATCAGCCACCGCAGCGCCGTGCCGTCTGCCAAGGCATCGGCCCGAATCGACTCGCTCCAGTCGAGCCCCCGTTGCCGCAGCGACTCCCAATCCATGCTTCGCTTCTCCCAATCGCACTGCCTGCTCTTTTAGCCTGCTTTCTTAGCGGCCGATTTCCCGGCCGACGCCACGGAATGGTCGGCCGAATGGCCGTTGGAGTGCAAGGGCGATCTGGAGGTGATCAACTGGCGGGTGCTGGGCTACGCGGCGTTGCGATGACGTTCGGGATGCAGCGGGCTGACCCAACGGCTGATTTGTTCTACTTGCTCGGTCCAGGCGGATGAGAGCCGGGTCTGACAGAACCGCTCGAACAGCAGATCGAGGGTCTGGTTGAGCTGGCGGATGGCGTCGATCCGGCTTTCGAGCACCTCACGCCCCTGAGCGTCATCGTCGTTTTGGACTTTCGCGCCGCTGATCGAGAACGATTCGGCCTGTAGGTTGAGCTCATATTGCTGACCCAACCGCACCAGCGTCAGGCCCGCTCGACGCGGCATTTTGCCGGTGCGGATCGCTTCAAGCGCTTCGGGCAATCGCGTCGGCATGTCGGCGGAGATCGTCTCGCGGCCCGAGATGCCGGCTGGACATTCAAGCGTCAGTGACTTGGAGAACATCACCGTGACTTCGGTGTCGTCGGCGAGCTTGAGCGTGTCGGACTGCTGGTCGAGCGTGTGCCAGAGCCACAGCAGGAACTCGTTGCCGAGGAAGTCTGGATGTGGCGAGTCGGAGTTAGCCCAGGCCGCATCGCCGCCGGTGTGTTCGGGGTGAAACACGGCCGGCCGGACTTCATCCATCGCCGCGGCGGCTCCATGGCGGTCGGCCCATTGCGTCGCCAGGTAGCCGACGCTGACCCGATCGAGTTCCATCTCAAACGCCTGAGCCATCAGATCGGCAAATAGCCCGCAGGGCGTGCTGCTAGAACCGCCGAAATAAACCATTTCCGACGGGGCGTCCCACAGCACGGGAAACTGGTTCATCCGGTGGTATTTGCCAGTCGCCGCTTCGTCCGCCGCTCGTTGATCCACAGCCTCTTTCGCCTGTTCCTTTTCCGCCTTGGTTGGCCGCCGCTCAGGATTTTCCGCCTTCAGAGCGTTGAGTTCCATCTGAGTCCAAGCCTTGCGGATCGCCGAAGGGACTTGGTTGGTGTCGATTCGCATCGCGAAGTGCAACGCGTCGAAGATGACGTTTTTTTCTAGGTCGAACGTTTGGTCAAACAGATGCGAGCCGCCGAGGAAACCGGTGGTGACCGTCTCTTCGCTGCTGGGACGAAATTCGCCAGCAGCATGTGCCTGAAGCTTCTCCAAATGCTCCGGCCCGAACATTTTGATTTCGGGGCTGACGACGCGAAAACGTTCAAAACTCAAGTTTCCAGAAAGAAACGCCATGTTTACCTGAGATGATTTGGAGGAATGGAGTCGGGAAACAGTTTCCACCGTGAATCATCCGTATCGGCGAAACGACCGGGCGACGTGCGATAATCGGGACTGCGCGGCAATTTTTACCCCGCCAAAACGCCGTCGGGCCGGTGGAATAGCCCCACAAATGGGCAGTAGAGGATTGTCAGCTGGAACTCTGCGGCGCCCCACCGCCAGCTATACTCAGCAGCTGGTTCGTGAGGTCGTCTCGTCTGAATATGGGGGAACAATTGATGCAGAGCCCGGCGGCCAGCCGACGGACGCCGATCGGAGCAAACATGACTCCGATGATCGACGTGGTCTTTTTGCTGATCATCTTTTTCCTCGTCTCCAGTCACCTGGCAAAGCAGGAGACGCGTCCGGCGCTCGACTTGCCAACGGCCGGGCCGCAACTCCCCACAGTTGATTCGGCGGAGCGTCTGACCATTAATGTCAGTGCCGACGGAGTGCTCGCGGTCAGCGGCGCAGCCGTTGATCTGCAGCGACTGACCGAGCTGATGCGACGACACGTTGACCTGCACGGCGATGCTGCGGCAGTCCGCATCCGCACCGATCGCAGCGTCCCCTACGCGCAAGTGGAGCCACTGTTGCAGACGGCTGCTGACGCTGGAGTTGCACACATCGCCTTCGCTGTGCGCGAGGAACTCTGAGCATGCGACCTCCCGCGAACCGAGGCTCACGAGTAATCGACCTGCAGATGACACCAATGATCGACGTCGTCTTTTTGTTGCTCGTCTTTTTCCTTTGGACGTCAAGCTTCCAGCGACCCGAGCACGATTTGAGCAGCGCCATCGCGCTGCCGCCGCTGGAAAAAGCTCCAGCCGCTGCAGAACATTTGCCACCGGTGATCTATGATGAAATCGTCATCCGGCTACTACACCATGGTGACAGGGCTAACGCCGAGATCCGTTTCAACGACCAACGGTTGGCTGATTCGGCGGCGCTGGCAGAGCGGCTTCGCGAAATCGCCGGCCTTGGCACTCAGCCGGCGGTCATCGTCTATCCCGATGCCGAAGTCTCGATGGGAGAAGCGATCGTGGTTTACGATGCGATTCGCGCCGCCGGTGTTGATGAGGTGATGTTCGCAGTCCAAGAGCAATGAGTAACAGATTGCGGCCGATACGAACGCGGCGATTGCTGACTTGGCTTGCCGCGCCCCTGCTGCGTGTGGCGTTGTGCGGCGTCGCTCCATCTGGGGCCGCGCAGCCTCCGACGGCAGTTCCGCCTGACGGCGCTGCTAGCCGCACGCAGCAGACCGAATCCGCTGAAGCGTCGCTTCCGTCGCTGATCCGGCAGGGAAAGTTAGACTGCGCCGAGATGCTTGCCGGCGAGCAATTGGACGCTGCGGAATTGTCCAGCGACGAGGGGGCCAAAGGCGCGGTGGCGTTGGCCAGTGTGCGGATCGCGAAGCTATTGCGCGCTCCGCTAGATCAGCAGCAGACTCATTATGCCGCGGCCACCGAGCCGCTGGAGCGCAGTGCTGCGAGCTTATCCCGATCACCGGCGTTCTCCCTGGCTGTATTACCAGCAAGCTGCGATCGACATCGCGGTCGCTCAGCGGCAGGCCGCAGTGCTCGCGGCGACGCCCAGCGATGAGCAGTTGCGACTAGCGGTCCTGGCGACGCTGATCGAGCGTTCTCGCGATTTGCAAGAACTCCAAGACAAGGTGGCCCAGTCCATTGCGGCGGCCTTTGAGCAGCGCGACCGGTCGCCGTGGATCGACGAACTGATGGCGCTGCGCAACGCGATCGCGGTCAAACGAGTCGAGGTGCTGCTGCGGCGTGGCGAACTATTTCCCGCAGGTTCAGACGATGCGCTGGCCGCCGCCGCTGAGGCTCAGCAAGCTGCAGTCGCGGCGCTAGGGCTGGTGCGTGACGAAGCTGCGCGGCGAGCCGATTTGCTGCGGATGCGGTGCGCAGCGCTGTTGCGGATGGGGCAAGCTGAGCAGGCCGCGGAACTGCTCAGGCCGCTGCTGGACGCCAGCACAGACGACACGGGTCAATCGGACCATCTGGCCGATCAGCCGACGCTCGACGACGGCACGCTCGCGCTGGCCGTGCGGCTCGCACTGGAACTGGGACAGTTGCAGCAGGCGGAAGCACTGCTGGCAAGCCACTACGGCGACCGGCCCGCCGATGCCGCAGCCGCGCCGGAGTCGGATCTGGCGCGGCTGCGTTTCTTGATTGCCGCCGCGCAAGCGGAGACCGCTGATGCGCAGCAGCAGAAGCAGCAAGTCGGTGACTGGATGGAAGCGGTACGGCGCCGCGGCGGTGACTTTGCTCAGCGGCGTGCCGAAACGATCGTGATCGAGCGGTTGGGCCGCTCATCCGGCCAGCTGACCGACCCGCGAATCGTGATCGCCAAGGCGGCAAGCGCACTCCGCGCCGGTAACGCGCTGCAGGCTGCAGAAATGCTCGCCACCGCGGCGCGGCAGGCGTCTGAGCCGGCCGCCGCTCGGCAGCTGGGAATCGCCGGCGCAGCCACCTACAGCAGCGCCGGCGACGGTTTTGCCGCCGCGAAACTGCTGCTCGACGTCGCGGTCGCGCACGAACAACCGGGCTCGGCGGAGCTGCATTTGCAAGCCGCCATGCTGCTGGACCGGCACGTGCGAGCCGAACCGGAGGACGCTTCGGCGGTTTCCGCGAATGCCAATCAGGTCGACAAGCTGCTGCGTCAGACGATGCACCGCTGGCCCGGGGAACCGGCCGCCGAGCAGGCGCACCGCTGGTTGGTGGCGCGACTGGTGGCTGCCGGGCAGCGGACTGAAGCAGCGATCGTGGCCTCGCCCAAGGATGATCCCGCGGCCCAGGACGAACAGTGGGAGTCCGCGGCCGCGCTGTGGACCGAGGCACTGGCTGAGGTTCCGCTGCTGACTGCCGACTGGACCATAAACCCGACGACGGAGCAGCTGACCCTTCAGGCACTGGAGCATTTTCCTGCAGATGTGCCCGCAGCGAAGCGCTGCCGCCGACGGCTGATCGCTTTGTTTGGCAGCGCCCGTCTGGCTGGGGCTTTGGTGCAGAGCAACAACAGTGAGCCCTTCATCGACTGGTTGCTAGCGGTACGTCGCGGCCGCCAGTCCGGTCCGCCGCCACTTCAGGACGTTTCACCGACGGTTCACCAGGCAGCGGTCCAGCGGCTGGTCGCTGACGGAATCGATGCCTCGCAACAGCGATTGCCCCTGGCGGCAGCGATCCTGAAACTTGAAAACGACGCCGCGACGGTGCCGCGGGCCGTCGCACTACTCTGGACAGAAAAGTGGCAGCAGGCCGACGCGGTGCTCGATCGCTGGCTCAAAGACAGCAGCGGACAACCAGGGCATGCTGCGGCGATCACCGCGGCAGGCATTCTCAGCCGCTCGCCGCAGCCCGATGCGAAGCGCCGGGCGTTGGAGCGGTTTGCCGCCGCCGCCGCACAATTGCCGCAGGGCAGTGAAGGCTGGCACCAGGCGAAACTCGCGACGCTTGAGCTCCTGGGCGAACTCGATCAATCGCAGGAAGCGGCGCGGCTGGCAAGATACATCCTGCTCACCCGGCCGCCGGAGGACCCGGCAATTCAGGCGCACTACCGTCGCTGGAGCGAGCCTTAATCGGTGCGCCCGATCAGACCGCCTGGATCATTTCCCACTTTGCCGAGTCGGTTTCGGACTTCCACAGGTCGCCCATCTCCTCGCCTTCGAGGATGCTTTGCACGACGCTGGCCAATGGGTCCGGGATCACCAGCGCGATCACATCGCCGCCGGAGCGTTTAGTGATCTTGCGGAGCGCCTTTTTAACCCGCGCCTTGGCCTGCTCGATCGTCTCACCGCCGGGCGGGCAAAGATTCTGCGGACTTTCTTGACCCTGCTTGTAGACCTTCGGCTGGGTGCGACGAACTTCCTCGATCAACTTCCCATGCCACAAGCCATGGTCGAGGTTGCGGAAGCAGTCGATGAGCTTGACTTTGATTCCGCGGCCCTGAGCCAGTCGATTAGCGGTTTCGACGGCCGATTCGCAGGGTGACGACAGGATCTGGTCGAGTTCCAGATCGGCCAACTCGGCGGCGATCCGTTCAACCTGTTCCCGCCCACACTCGCTCAGCGGCATGTCCAGACAGCCTTTCATGCGTCCCTGGTCATCGAAATCAGTCGCACCGGGACGTACCAACACAACGCGAGCCATTTCGGAGTTAAACCCAATCAAAGCGCTGGGGAAAAGTAGGTTAAGAAACAAGGTTCCCTCTGAGTTCGTTGATCGCCCTTCCATAGTCACTCTGGCCAAAAATGGCCGAGCCAACGACAAATAAGTCACATCCGGCTGAACGCGCCTGGCCAATCGTCTGATTGTCGATTCCGCCGTCGATTTCCAACAGCAGCTCGGGAAATCGTTGACGCAAAGTCTTTAGCTTTTCCAGCGCCACCGGATTAAACGATTGGCCGCCAAAGCCGGCATTGACGCTCATGACCAGTGCCAGGTCGCAGTGCGGGATCGCCGGCAAAATGGCCTCCAGCGGCGTGACAGGGTTGAGCGCGATGCCAACCGCAACACCAAGGTCGCGAATCGCGCCGGCGACCGCTACCGGATCGCTCACCGCTTCAACGTGGAACGTCAGCAGATCGGCTCCAGCATCGACAAACGGCTCGGCGTACTTCAGCGGGTCGCTGATCATCAGGTGGACGTCCAGCGGCAGTTCGGTATGACACCGCAGACCGCGGACAATCGGCATACCGTAGGTCAGGTTAGGCACGAAGTGCCCGTCCATGACATCCAAGTGCAGGACCTGCGAACCGGCGGCCTCGAGTTTCTCAATTTCGCCGGACAGGTCACCAAAGTCACACATCAGCAGGCTAGGCAGAATGGCCGGAGCTGCAGCGCGGATTTTCTCAAATGCGGGTGTGGACATAAAGACCGAGGGATGAACCAAGCAATCAGCACATCATTGGGGACGTACGATCAATGAACCGTACAATCCGGCTCCCGGCCACTGAAAATGCCGGTGATGCGCTGGGGACCGGTGCGGCACGCTGCCAGCTGTGGTCCCGGTATTCATCACGTTGATCGGAACACCCCCGAGTTGTCAATCGGCTAGCTGGCCGAGGCCCCCCATTGTTGCACCGAAACCGGCCTTGCGATAGGCTTGCGCCGGTTACGGGCCCCTTGCCGACCCGAATACCAGACTGAGTTTTCTCCGCTAGAAGCCGCTGATTGGCCCGACCCAGCCGCGATGCCTCGGTATCAGCGGTTAGGTGTGGCCGATGCGGCCTGGCCCCAAGCGACGCCGCGATCCCAAATGCCTTCGGCACCTTCGGGCGCAGCGGGCAGTGTTTCCGGCCCTGCCCACTCCTCGCGCGGATCGCGCTCGTACCAGTTCCAGTCGATGGCCGGATCAGGCAGTTCCGGCACATCCAACTCCGCTTGCTCCAGCGGCTCCGCAACCACGATCGGTAGCGGTGCGGGTTCAACACGCAGCGGCTTTTTCTCCGGTTTCGGTAGACGGGGCTTAGGCGGCGCTGCAGCGAGAGCGACGACCGGAAGAGGCACCGGGGCTGCTGCCGGAGGAGCCAACACAACCGGCAGTTCCACCACCGGCAGCTTCGGTTTCGGCTCCGCCGCAGCCGGTTTGGCAACGACCACCGGTTCCGGCTTTGCCGGCTTCGCCGGCGGCTCCGGTTGGTCGAGTAATTCCGCATCAACCTGAGCGGGTTCAGCGACGGCTACAGGCTGCGGTTCTACAACGACTTTCACGGGTGTAGGCATCACCGTCGCCCGTCCCGGCGTCCCCTGAGCGGGAAGCTGGCGGACTTCGACCCCGATCTGCTGGAAGATGTCGGCAATGTGCTTGTGGCAGGTGAACATCAACACCTGGTGGCCCATCTCGGCAAACGTTTTGAGCGTCTGAGCGGCATACAGCGCTCGGGCATGATCAAAATTGACCAGCACGTCATCGAGAATCAGCGGCAGCATCACCCCGCGGCGCGCGTAGGCGGCAGCGAGCGACAGCCGCAAAGCGATGAATACCGCCTCGCGGGTACCACGGCTGAGCACGTCCAGCTCCAGCGATTGCCCGTCGGGACCATCGACTTTGAGCCGGTTAGTGCCCAGCGGGGTCCAGACCCGCGTGTACTTGCCGTCGGTCAGCTGGCGGAGGAACGACGAGGCTTCGCGAAGCGTTTCGGGCTGGCGCTCCTTTTCGAACGTGGCACAGACATCCTCCAGCAGGCAGCTGGCCATCGCCAGCGTCTGCCAGCGTTTGACGAGCGAGTCGATTTGGCGTTCGACGCAGCCGAGTTCCAGCTGAGCGATCGCCAAGCGATCGTCTTCGCCGAGCTGCTTCATTTCCTGCGACAGCTCGCCCTGGTTGGTCCGCAGGATCGCGATCCGCGCCTCGGTCTCCTCGATCCGCTTAGCAAGCGAGTCCAAGCGGCGTTGCAAGTCACTCGCACTAGCACCTTGCAATTCCTTGGCGACATCCTCGTAAGCGACTTGTGTTCCGATGATGCCGCGGATCTGCTTTTCCAGCTCCGCCACCTTCTCTCGCTGACTGCTGAGTCGGGTCCGCAGGTCGACGATGCCGTAGAACTGTTCAGCGGTAGCGACACCGCACTTGGCCCACAGTGATCGGCGTTGTTGCTCACAGCGCTCGATCGTTCGCAGGCACGATCCATGCAGGCGTTTGAGCTGCTGGTCTTGGTCGCGTAGCTCCTGACGACGTTTGATCCAGTGGTGCTGGCTGGCCACCGCTTCCTGCAACTCCTGGAGCTGTTCGAGTGGCTCGGTGCGACGGCGCGGGCGGACCGGCCGCGACGTACGATCCTCGAATTCCTCGGCATCATTTCGACCAGCGCGATCGCCCCGGCTGCGTTCATCGGTCGGTCGTTCCATTCGTTCCGACCGCTGGCGTTGCTCCTGCTGATCGTCGCGCGAGTTGCTTTGCCCGCCTTTGCGGCCTTTGTCTTGCTGCTTACCTGCCGGCGCATTTCCGCGGTCCACCGTTTTGGCAGCCAGCGCACTCGGTTTGGTCTCCTCCGCGTCACCGAGCGCTTCGAGGTACAGCATGTCAATGCGTTTAGCGAGCGCCGAACGCTCGCGTCGTCGCAGTTCCCGTTCGGACTGCAGTTCATCGAGCCGGCGCCGACCCGCCTGAACGGTTTCATAGTTTTCGCTCAGTTGGCGGATACTCGACGGCGACATCGTCTCGCTCAGCCCCAGCCGCTTCAGCGTGGACGACCACGCCCGACGAGCACCCTTGAGCGCTTCGGCGGCTTCGGAGGCCCGGCCGCGGCTGGTCTTAGCGGCCTGCAGTGCCGCCTGCTGAGAGTGGAAGGACGGCAGCGCCGCTTCCAGATCGTCATGCAGCTGTTCGGCATCACGGAGTCGCGCTTCGAGCGAGCCGCTGCCCGGTGGGATGCGGCTGTCGAGTTCATCGCGTTCGCTCTCGACTTCGCGAATCTGCCGGCGGGCCGCATCGATCTGACGTTCGCAGTCTTCCAGTTCCAGCGACGTGCCGTTGTAGCCGCGTTCGCGGGCGAGGTACCACAGGAAGAAGCAGAGCATGCCGACAAACACCATCGTGATGCCCCGGGTTGGATCGGGCTCACCGAAGAACCAGGTCCAGCCCAAGACATCCACGATGCCAAAGATCGTGGCCATCCCGCCGACCATGAACGGAACGAACAGCGAAATGCGCTGTTCCAGCGGGTAGGCTTCGTTCGTCGCCAGCTCCAGGGCTTCCTTTTCGAGGTCGCGGTGATGGCGGCGAAGTTTGTCCAGGTGTTGTTCGAGCTGAATACGGCTCCGCAACGTCGAGATGATCTCGGCTTGGCGGCGGAGTGCGTCATGCAGATTCGCCGACTGTGCAGCCTGCAACGTGCCGGCCAATCGGCTGCCAACCTTTTCGGCCTGAGCCTGGTGTTGACGGGCTTCCTCGCGTGACTGTTTGAGAATGAACAGGTTGGCTTTGATGTCCTTAGCGGGACCGGCCAGCGCCGCCAGCGCTTGCCGAGACAGATCCGGCAACTCCTGCCCGTCGCCTTCCAGCAGCGCCTCGCGCTGCTCGTCGTCGAGCCCGAGTTGGTCGGCATCGGCTGCCAGTTGTGCCTTGGCTTTTTCGATTTGCACGTCCAGGCGCGTGATCTGTTCCTGCAGCGCCTCGACCCAGGTCGCCTGTTGGCCGGCCGCTTCGATCTTGCCTTGCAGCTCGAGCAACCGCCGGCTCAGCGGCAATTCTTCGGCTCGGTCGCGCAGTTCGCGGCGTTTGGCCTTGATCTCCTCGAGCTTCACTTTGCGCTCTTGCATGAGCGCTTCGATCTGGACCAGTTGCGACGGGGCGTCGTCGGGCAGTTGGCTGCGGGCGTCATCTTGAGCGATTTGCTCGCGCAGCTGGTCACGCTGCTGCCAACTCTCCAGAACGGCCGAACCGATCTCGACGCAGCGCAGCTCGTTTTGCCAGCGTTCGACGCGTTCGGTCGACTGCTCGATTTCGGAGGCCTGAGCGCGTCGTTGGCTGGCCAATTCGCTCCACCGCCGGCCGTTGTGCGTCAGCTGCGCCACTTCGTCGCGCAGCCGCTCGCGACGGGCAACCAGCGATGCCAGTACCGCCGCTTCGTCTTCATCGCGCTTGTTCTTGCCGATCAAACTCTTGCGTCCGCCGCGCAGCGTACGGAGCACATCGACCAGCGACACGCGGTCCAGGCCGCTGCTGAGTTTGTACAGTTCGTCCGCCGCCGCCGTGTCGTCCAGCGTGCTCAGCTCTTGCAGCTCGCGGATCCCGATCGCGAACACGTTGACGAAGATCGCTTCATCGATCTGACCTAACAGCATACTCAGGCGGTGCTGCCCTTGGCTCAGTCCGTCTTGTCCGGTCACCGCTAAGTTGCCGACGACACCGGTATCGGTCAGCTGCGCGTGACGGCGAACCTCATAGCCGCCGCCGGGACCGGTGACTCGGATCGCTCCACCGGGTGTGCCGCCATAAACCGGCGGCAGGTAGCGTCCGCGGCGTTCGGGCGTAAAGCCGTAGAGCATCGCGCGCAGGAACTGCATCAGCGTCGTCTTGCCGGCTTCGTTGGGACCATAAAACAGCGTCATCGACTCCGGGACCGAATCGACCGCTAATCCACTCCAGACGCCGAATCCGTCGACCTGAATGTCTTTGACCTTCATGACTTGTCTCCTTGTCCAGCGAATGTCGGTGAGGTGCCTCTCAGGCATTCCACGCCGATGCGGGTCGCTTCATCGAGCAATTCACTGCGTGTGTGGGCGGCGGTGTCGGACAGCAGGGCGGTGACCGACCGCGACAGGCCCGGATGTTCTTCAGTGAAGGGAGCGAGATTCAGGTCCCGTCCGCCGGCCTTGCCGTGTCGCTGGGCGCGCGCAGAAAATCGCCAAGGATGGTGTCTTCGTCGCACCAGTTCTTGGGGTAATTCTTTGGTGGCCGGATCGTCAGCTTCGCGGTCCATGCCGAAGGGGTGCCATGGCCATAATCACGTCGCAGCCACTGAAGCAGCTCGTGGGGATCGCCAGCGATGTGGATCGTGTCTGCGGAAACGATGATGTCCCAGCCAAGAATCAGGTGCCGCGATCCGTTTTCGTGCAGCAGTCGCGCGATGCGGCTTGAGAGCACGCTGCGGATATTGCCTGCGGCAGCGATTTCCGCAGCATCCAGCTCCACTTGGTAATAGCGAAACAGATCGCAGTCGACACCGTGAATCCGGGCGTTGCGTTCCGAGTCGACGTCGACCAAGGTGTAACCATGAGGCCCCGCTTCCAGCAGCGAGCGGCCTTGCGGCGTGCCGCAGTACATCGCCCCGGCGCTGCCGCCGCCGTCGATTTCCAGGCGCTGGTGCTCTCCGCCCAACGCCCAGTAATCCATCCGGCCTTCGGCCAACGATTCGGCGTCGGCAGTCCCGCAGCCGATGGCGACGGTAAACTCGTCGGTCGGATCGACGCGGTAAGAGGGCACATGCAACTCCGTCCGGCCTTCGCTGCTGCGACCGATGACCTGACAGATCGTCCGCCCGGCGCTGCACGGGGATGCTGAGAGTGCGATTCTTGGGAAACAGCGTCACGTTGGGCGGCAGCGGCACCGCTTCGGGCCAGCGGGCGGCATCGTCGACATGTCCGGCCGCCCAAAACACCTGCGTCTTTCGCTGGTGCAGTTGCTCGAAGTGATTCAGCAGCAGCGAAATGCCGCGGGGGCCAGCGGTGGCCGGGTGGAGCAGATCGCCGGCGAGCACCAGAAAGTCGATATTTTCCGCCATCGCGGCATCGAACACGGCCGATGCGGCTTTGAACGGCGCGGTCGCCAGAGCGTCGCGCAAGTGCGCCGGCAACAGATCGAGATCGCCCGGAGGGTGCTCGAGATGAAAGTCGCTCGCGTGAATAAATCGAAACGATTCGCCGGCCATGGTTCCCTCCTGATATACCAGCGGCAAGGCGGTCAACTGCGTTGACTGCAAACACTTCAGCGCCCGCTCAATTCATGCGGCACAACCGAGTCGAGTCACGCATCCTTACCGTCGGATCGGCCCGCGTAGTTTAGGAAGTTTGGTGGGGGGCACCAAGACGAGTTTGTAATATCTTCAACAAAACGCGGGAAAAAGAGACAATCGGCTCAAGTCCGATTTTTCCCCTAGTCACTCCACCCGGATTTGTCCTAAAGTGCTCGCGAAGGACGCAAACTGACTGTGTTCCATGAGGTCGGCGCTCGACAGTCTGCTCATGATGCGGACTTTGGCCGACTCCGTTAGCCAACGTTGAACAGAAGGTCCCCGGCATGGATGCCTGTATCGGTTCGTTTCGGTTCGCCCACGGACCGCGACGAAGAGTCAACCGGAGTTTCTGTTTCCGGTTGCTGCTGCTCGGCGGGCTCATCTCGCTGGCGATCAGCGGTCGCGCCGCAGCGGCCGACCTCCGTACGACCAACTTTCTGGTGATGGCGCCCACGCCTGAACTGGCTCAAGCGGTCGGCGATGCCGCCGAGGGCTTTCGCCGCGACTTGGCGGTCTACTGGCTCGGTGACGAGTTGCCCCCATGGCCCAACCCCTGTCCGATTCGCGTCGTCGCCGGGGCGAACCTCGCAGCGCAAGGCGTGACGACGTACAACCGCTCGCCCGTCCGCGACTTCCAGATGGAGGTCGTCGGCTCGCCGCAGCGGATCCTCGACAGCGTGCTGCCCCACGAAGTGACGCATACGATTCTCGCCACCTACTTCGGTCGGCCGCTGCCACGCTGGGCTGATGAAGGGATCTGCACCACGGTCGAGCACCACTCCGAACGCGCCAAACACGAAGCGAAACTCCGCGAGTTCCTGCGCTCCCGCCGCGGCATCGCAATGAACAAGCTGTTTCTGATGACTGAATACCCTTCGGACGTGCTGCCGATGTACGCCCAAGGTTACTCGGTGTGCCAGTTCCTGATCGCTCAGCGTGGGCCGCGAGCCTTGGTGGCGTTCCTGGGCGACTACATGCAAAAACCGTCCTGGACCCATCATGTTCGCAGCCACTACGGCTACGAATCGCTGGCCGAACTGCAAGAAGCTTGGCTCGCCTGGGTTGCCGACGGCAGCGGTCCGGTCGACGCGTACGTGAAGCAAACACCTGCTCAGCAAGCACCGACGCCATCGACCGCTGGACCAGATGCACTGGCGACTGCCGAGGGACGTTCTCCGAGTGCATCCGCACCTGACCCTGCGTCGCTGGCCTCCAATCTCTCGCTAGCGTCGGCCAGCCAGGAAGCCGGGACAGACGGCTGGTACAGCCGGCTCCGCCGAGAAGCGATCAGCGCAGGAGAAGTGACGCCCGCTAATACCACCAGCCCGCCGTCACCACCACGCCCGAGCACCTCACTGCATTCGGTCTCGCAACCGCAACCCGAGCAGGGAGTTTCTCCAGGTGGTAGCTGGATCGGCGGCGGCGCCGTGGCGGCACCACACGCTCGGGCGGCCGCCAGCGGCGGCTACCGCCCCGGAAGCGTCTCCTCGGGTGGCGCCTACCTGCGGTAGTCTCCCCGGCAACAACAAGGTCACCAAACGCACGCCGGGCCGCTGACTTTATTTCAAAGGCAGGCAACGATGAATCGGTGCGTGATGTTGGTGCCGCAGTAATCACGAAAATCTCGCCACGATCTGCCGCTGCATCGGTTGGATTGCAAGCTGATTCAAGGTAACATCCTCCGGTCGCGCCGGATCCTGCGTCGAGATGCATGATCGGCGCCCACAGCTCACGTCCTTTCCCCCAACCTCAAGTCATCGACATGGCAAAACCGCATCACAAGCTCAAAAAAGCCAATCACGGCCAACGGCCGGCGAACGGCAAGGTGCGCAAAGCGAAACGCAAAAAGATCAAGACTTGAGCCGTGGCCTCGACCGAGTTTATCATTGATCCGGACCTGCTGGATTTTGACAATCCGATCGCTGATTTAGCAGCGATCCGGGAACTCAACCCGCAGCGTCACGAGATGGAACAACTGACGGCGGTCCTCTATGAGGACACCGAGCAGCAGACCTGCGCCGCGTACGTGCAGACGTCTATGGATAGCTTCTGGGTGCGCGGCCACATGCCCGGATTGCCGCTCATGCCGGGGATGCTGATGATTGAGTCGGCGGCGCAAGTTGCTAGCTTCTTCACCCAGCGTCACGATCTGCTCGGAGCCGAGATGGTCGGTTTCGGCGGCGTCGACAACGTTCGCTTCCGCGGCGTCGTGCTGCCCGGAGACCGCCTTGTCGTCATGGTCCGGCTGCTCAAGGCGCGCCGCAACCGCATGATCATCGCCCATTTTCAGGGTCTGGTCGGGCGGCAAGTCGTCTGCGAGGGCGAGTTGAAGGGGATTCCGATCCCGATCGACTATGTGAAGGCGCAACTGGCCAACGTCAGCTAGTTCATGACCGGCGGCAGCAGCCGGTCAGGAGCAACGCTCAAGCGAGGTCGAACAGCATGATTTCAGCATCGCGGGTCGACTCGATCCGCAGTTGCTCCGTGTTCTCGATGGCGACGCCGTCACCGGCTTCCAATTCATGGCCGCCCAAGCTCACCGCCCCGCGCAGCACCTGCAGCCAGGCATACCGGCCCGGTGGGAGGTCATGTGTGATCGTGTGGCCATCGTCGATCGTCGCTAGGTAGATCCGGGCATCCTGATGGATTAGCAGCGAACCGTCCGCTGCGTCGCGCGAGGCGACCAGTTGCATGCGATTGTGCCGCTGCTCCGCTGGAAATTGCTTCTGCTCGTAGCTCGGCTCGATCCCCTTCCGCTCCGGCAGCAACCAGATCTGGTACAGATGCACGCGCTCAGAGTCGGATGGGTTGAACTCGCTGTGGGTGATCCCTGTCCCGGCCGACATCCGCTGGAACTCTCCCGGCCGCAAGACTTCGCCGTTGCCCATCGAGTCGCGATGCTCCAGCGCCCCTTCGAGCACGTAAGTCACGATCTCCATGTCGCGGTGTGGGTGCGTACCAAACCCCTGGCCCGGCTCCACCCAGTCCTCATTCATCACTCGCAGGGCGCGAAATCTCATGTGCGCCGGGTCGTGATAGGATCCAAACGAAAAGGTGTGGTACGTATCGAGCCAACCGTGATTGGCGTGGCCCCGCTCGGCAGCCTTGCGAACTTGCATCATCATCTCGATTCCTCGTGTGTAGGCATTGGCACAATTGCGGCGTTGGCCCGGTGCGCTACCGTGGCAGACACTTGGTCCTGCGCCACTGTTCAATCCTGCCGCTTGTCACCGCGACTTTGCATCTTGACACCACCTCGTCAGCCGGTATTCTGAAGCTAGCTGAGAAAGGTTCTCAATAGCAAAGTCAAAACCCACTGCAGGCAAGCGGGGTCCGCGACCACATGAACGAAACGATTCTGTCGGTCTTACAATGCGACGGTGACCAGGGGCGAGTGGTGCTGGTGCATCGCTTCGCGTTCGGCAAGAGCGAGATGTTGCTCCGCCGCGAATCGTTCAGTGAGGACATCGGTTGGTTCGAGCAGTCGACGATCGAACTTTCCAGCGGCCAGGTCGGCCAGCTGAAGCAGGCGCTGTCGGTACTGCCGACGTCCAAATCGCGGTCCCACCGGCCTTGGCAGGCCGCCGCGACTCAGGCAACCAGCGGCGATACTGCGGCCAGCCAACCCACTCGATTCTCACTCGTTTCGTAACAGCAGCAGGCACGACCCCTCGTTGGAGTTCAGGCTTCAGCCTGTTTTCCCCTCGTTGGAGTTCAGGCTTCAGCGTGTTTTCTTCGTTGGCAACGACTTACAACCATTGAGCGTGCCTGCTACCGCCGATCCGCAGAGGCAGCCTTAGTTAGCTGATCTTCTTCGATGAGCTGAGTTCGGCCTGGTGCGCGGGCGTCTCGCGCAACAACTTCGTGTACTCGTCGACTCCCTCTTGCTCTTCCTTCAGAATGTCTTCCAGGAAGATCACCAGGGCGCGGTTACCCTCGGCCATTTCGATCGCTTGAGTGTACATATCCACCGCCTTGCTCTCGAAAGCCAAGCTGAACTCGAGCACTTCGCGGATGTCGCGCGACTGCTTGACCTCGTTGCGCAGGACCGAGGGTACGCCGCCCAAAGCAGCGATTTTGTCGCCAACCAGCCGAGCATGGTTGAAGGATTCCTTGGCATCGTCGAGAAACTTCTCGGCGTAGACTTCCCGCCACATTCCTTCCACAATGAACCCGGCCTGAGAGTACTGGGCGACACCCGTCCATTCGTGCTTGAGGCATTCGTTTAATTGATCGATGACAGCCTGTGTGTCCATTGCTACTCTCCGTCGCGGTGTGGTGTGGATATTTCCTATTGATCGGACTGTAGCACGATAGTCAAATTCAAGGAAGTCGCTTTACTTACTGCCAACTGCGTGCCCATCGCAGCGCAAAATGACAGCCTGGAGTGAAAATGGCAGCTGAGCATCCTCGAAGCGAAATCATCAGCCGTCGCGCTGTCCTGCGCGGTGGAGTACTCGTCTTAGCCGCCGTAACGGGGGATGCATCTCTGCTGGCCGCCGAGCCGGCCGAGCGACAGCTTCGATTCGGCGTGGTAACGGACCTGCACTACGGCGACAAGCCAGCGGCTGGTACGAGGCACTACCGGCAGACGCTCGACAAGCTCGCCGAGGCCGCGGCGCAGTTTCAAACAGCTGAAGTCGAGTTTGTCGCTGAATTGGGCGACTTGATCGACGCAGCGGACTCAGTCGAGTTGGAGCAGCGGTATCTCGCAACGGTCAATCGGGCTTTTGCTGCAATTGCGCCGCAGCGGCATTACGTGCTGGGCAATCACTGCGTCGACACGCTGACCAAGCAGGAGTTCCTCGGCAGCATTGAGCGCGAGCGATCGTACTACTCCTTCGACCGCGGTGGCTTTCACTTTATCGTCCTCGACGCCTGCTTTCGCCACGACGGCCAGCCTTACCAACGCCGCAACTTCCACTGGACCGACGCCAATATTCCGCCTGCTGAGTTGGACTGGCTGCAGGACGACCTGCGACAGACGTCGCTGCGGACGATCGTGCTGGCGCACCAGCGGCTTGATGTCAACAACAACCATGGCGTGAAGAACGCCGCGGCGGTGCGGCAGGTGCTCGAAACGTCAGGGAAAGTACTCGCCGTGTTTCAGGGGCACAGCCACCACAACGACCTCAATGAGATCGCCGGCATCCACTACTGCACGCTCGTTGCGATGGTCGAGGGCCCCGGCATGAAAAACAGCGGCTACTCAATCGTCGATCTGGTCGCCGATGGCACGATCCGGGTGAGCGGCTTTCGCAGGCAAAGCGACTATCACTGGCCTCGCCAGGCCTAGTGGAGCGTCAATGATAGGAGTTGGGGTTACCGCCGCATGGCGTGATTAGGTTTCTGCTTTGCGCCCAGCAGAGCAGGCTGAAGCCTGAACTCCAACATGGTCGCAATCACGTCCACGCCACGAGTCGCGCTGCCGCCTGTTGTCGAGCCGCCGCGAACGTCTCGGCGATCGACACCGGCTGACCGCCGCGATTGCGGCTCTCATCGGCCGCTTCCATGAATGCGAGCAGTTCGAGCGTCGTTTCCGGCTCGACGGGTGGCACGGCGGTCCTAAAGAAGCGTGCGATCGCTCGGCAAAGGGGCGCGTAGTCACCATCCCAGCCAACAGTCATGATCGCCTGGGCGCCAAAAACGGTCGCTCCGAACTCGGCGTGGTGCCTGCGTATGCCGCGGTAGGTACCGACCCGGCCGTCATGCCAATGACCGGTAACCACGTCGGTGTCCGACGTCTGCAAACGCGTCAGCGTCTGGCAGCCTGATCCCATGAAGGTGTACAGCAGCTCGATCCCGTGGATGCCGTAAAAGAACAGGTCCGGGATGCCGGATTGATAGCTGCACGCACCCCAGGTCACGGCACCGACGATCTCACCGACCGCACCGCTGGTAAGCAGCGTCTGGGAGGCTGGACAAAATCGCAGCGCCGAACTGGAAAAGTACGGCACGCCGCCCCGCCGCGCCAGATCGTCGATCACCATCGCATCGACCAGAGATCCGGCCAGCGGCTTGTCGATGAACAGCGGTTTGCCGGCTGCGATCACAGCCGCCGCTTCCTGCAAGTGAACGCGCCCGTCCACACTCGTCAGCAGCACCGCGTCGACGTGCTCAAGCAGTTCGATCAGCGTCGGAATGATCTCGACGCCGAGCTGACGGACCTCTTCCGTGAACGCTGCGATGCGGTCACGGCTCACCGGCAGGTCAGTCCCACCGGGATAACCGGCAACCACATGCACGCCCAATGCTGCCTCGCGATGGAAGATCTGAGTGAATGCCGGCGCGTGGGAGATATCCAAGCCGATCATCCCGACCCGCAGCGGTTGCTCAGCCGCCCTGCCGGCCTGAAGTGCGTTCATGGCTTTCAATGGGACACTCATGAAAGCCGTCCATAGCAGCAGGCAGGATTATCGAACATCGAGATTAAATGCGATGAATTGTTCATCGACGTCAGCCAGAAATGCCCGCCAGACGTTTCCAAATCGTATGGTTTTCACGCATCGCCGCGACCAGATCGTCCGGCACCGCCCCTTCTTCGATCAAAGTCCAACCTGTAAACCCAGGAGCCCGGCAATTGCGCAAATGCGCAAACAATTCTTCCCAGGGATAATTATTATTTCGCAAGTCGTGAATATGGACCGTCCCCATACGGGATTCGACGAGTTCGTAGTTATAAGCGAACCCCTCGCCCGAAAGATCCTGGGGGTTGCAGTTCCAACAGACGACGTTGTTGGGATGATCGGCAACGTCCATGATGGTTTTGACATTCGGCAGTTCGCTGGTGCCTTTGCCATGGACCTCCAGCCGAATCTGAACATTATAATCCGCTCCAAAACGAGCGACTTCATTAAGCGATTGGCCGATCTGCTGCAGAGTTTTTTCGACCGGCACGTTGCTTGGCAGACCATTGGGGCGAACCTTGACACCGCTGGCACCCACATCGCTGCATAGCCGGATGAATTGTTTAGTTTCTTCAATGTTACGCTTCACTTCGGCTGGATCGGCGGAGTGATATTCACAAGCGCTGCCCAGGCCCATCAGTTCGACTGCGCTATCGGCAAACTGTGCGCGCACCTCTTTCCGCTGGGCTGAGTTAAGCGTCGGCTCGACGCCGTGCTTGTGCGTGCTGCGCAGTTCGACTCCGGTGAACCCGGTCGCAGTGCAATTGCGGATGATCGTCGGGATATCCCAGTCTTTGCCCCAATTGTACGTCACCAGCCCGAGCCGCAGTGGCACCGGTTGCTCGTCGCGAAACGCCGCGGCGGCAAGAGCGGGCGATAGTAGACTGCCCGCTGCGATCAAACCGCTCAAACCTTTGAGGCAGTCGCGGCGCGACAGATTCGCGGGGAACTTTTCAGACATCACAAGCGGCCCTTTCGCTTCGAAGGATCAATGTTCGGCGGTGCCAGACGCGCGACTGGCGGTGCCGGGACCTATCGTAGTCCATGGGTACGCCGGCGGCACCCGGTCTGCGCGGCGTTCGGACCAGCTAGCTACCTGACCAGTTGCCGAGTCACCCCAGCGCCGTAGTGTGACCCGCCCGCTTGCTTGACTGCCCCGCTCAAATGGCCGACACTTCACCGCTATTCAGGTCGAACTGATCACTTTCACCGTCCAGGAAACGCATGATGTTGAAGCAGTTGGTGTTGCCTCTGACAGTAGCCATCGCCCTGCACGCGGCCGCCGCATCGGCGAATTGGCCGTCGTGGCGGGGTCCGATGAATCAAGGGATCAGTCCTGAGCAAGGCATTCCGACCAGTTGGAGTAGCACCGATCGGTTATGGCGCGTCGAATTGCCCGGTGCTGCCGGAGCGACTCCGGTGGTGTGGGAGGATCATATTTTCTTGACCACCGTCGATGGCGAGGAATTGGTTCTGATGTGCTTCACCACCGACGGGAAGCTGAAGTGGCGGAAAGCGCAGGGGCAAGGGAACAAGGAAGTCCGTGGCGACGAGGGCAACTCGGCCGCTCCGTCGCCGGTCACCGATGGTAAGCATGTCTGGGCATTTTTCACCGACGGATCGCTGGCTTGCTACGATTTCGATGGCAACCGAGTTTGGGCGATGGACGTGCAGAAAGAATATGGAAAATTCGACATCGCCTTTGGCATGACCTCGACGCCGGTCTTACACGAGGACCAGCTGTACTTGCAGTTGATCCACAGCGGCGGAGCGAAAGTGATCGCGCTGAAGAAAGAGACTGGTAAAGAAGCATGGGCGGTGCCGCGCCCCAGCGATGCCCATTCCGAATGTGAGCATGCTTATGCTTCACCCATTGTTTACGATGATGGCACGACTCGTTTTCTGCTGACGCATGGTGCTGATTACAGCGTCGCATTTGACTTGAAGGATGGTCGTGAGATTTGGCGCGTGGGCGGGCTGCACCCCGCTGATCGCTACGACCCCACTCTGCGATTTGTCTCTTCACCGGTCGCTGTCGATGGCATGATCGTCATCCCTTCCGCCAAACAAGGTTTTACAGTCGCCGTGAAACCCAATGGCAAAGGCAACATCACCGGGCAACAGGAATATTACCACTGGATCTTCGATGTGACGCCTGATGTTCCTTCGCCGCTGATCCTCGATGATTATGTTTATCTGTGCCGCGAGAACGGCAACTTGATTTGTTTGGATCGTAAGACTGGAAAACAGATTTATGAGGAGCGGACCAACCGCATCCGCCATCGTGCTTCGCCGGTGTACGCCGATGGCAAGATTTACTTGAGCGGCCGCGATGGCAAAGTCACGGTCGTCCAACCGGGCCCAGAATTCAAGATTCTGGCACAAAATGACCTCGGAGAATCGTTAGCCGCCTCACCGGCCGTCTCGGGCGGACGCATCTACCTGCGAACGTTCGACGCATTGTGGGCGATCGGGGAGAAATAGGCTCGGCGGCGACGTTGTATTTGAGCAGCCCAAGAGTTTAGGAACCCCACCATGACCGAGCCGTCGCGAACCTCAGGCCCCTTCAGCGACGCTCCGTGGGACGATGATGACCCGCCGGCCACACAGGGAGCGACAGACGCTTCGCCTGTCTCACGCACGATGCTGCGGGCGAGCCTGACCTTATTGATCGTCAGCACCGCGGTGATGTTTCTCGCCGCGGTCGCTTCCAACAATGCCATTCCCAGTTCGGCAGCGGAACGAATCGCATTGACGATCCACCGGGCGAGCATGATCGCGATGCTGCTGGCGTTTTTTGGGATCTTATTTGCCTACCGCCTGCCGATGTTGTCGGCGTACCTGCAGGCCAAGCGGGAGCAGCAAGCCGCGGGCAAGTCAAAGCAGTCGGTCCTATCGGCTGAGATCAAAATGCTGCTGATGGCCAGCGCGCTGCTGATGGCCTGGGTGTGGGGCACCGTTCTTTTGGGCTTTGCCGTGCTGCATTTGATTACCTACTGGCTATTGGTCGTGATTGCTGCGGTATTAGCCAATATGATCGTCCTGCACAAAGGCACGCTGCGTTCGTTCGCGGTCGGGATGCTGATGAGTTTGTTGCTGATCCTACTCACCTGGCGATCGATGGGCACCATGTTAATTTTCAACGGAGCAGGCTTTGGTCGTTTTGGCTTTGGCGGCCCCAGCGAGAGTTGGCTGTTCGTCATCTTCGGCCTCGAGATCACGGTTTCGGTCGCTGCCGGGCTGGTATGTGCATTCTATTACGGATTCCTCGCAAAGATGCGAGCCCGAGACGAAGAATCTCACACGCTCGCGCAGTCCCCATAAATTGGAGCACGGCTTGATGAGCTGGGATGTTGTGGGTCCACGTGCATCCGTCCCGCGGCGGGCAATCTTGCAGTTCCCACTGGCGCTAACGATAGCTCACCCCCTACCGGCCGCTTTGGATGATTCGTCCTGGCATTCGGCTGCCGAGGTGTTAGAAGCATCAGCGCAAAGTGGTGCAATTGACGCGGCGGCGATGGTCGTTCGGCAGGGAGCCAGTGAGCAGGCATGGTTTTTCGGCGACGCCAAGTCCGCGGATGCGATTTTCCTGTTGGCATCGATATCCAAGCCGATGACCGTCGCCGCTCTGATGACGTTGTATGACGCGGGAGAGCTGCGGCTTGATGATCCGGTTGCTAAATACCTGCCTGAAATCGGTGGAGGCGACCGCCGGCGGATACTGCTGAGTCACTTGCTGACGCACGTTTCGGGCTTGCCCGATCAGTTGCCCGAGAACATCGATCTGCGGAGTCGGCATGCGCCGCTGAGCGAGTTTGTGGCGCGGACGTTCAAGACCCCGCTGCTGTTTACGCCGGGGACAAGGTATTCGTACTCGAGCATGGGTATTTTGCTGGCCGCCGAAGTTGCCGAACGAATCAGCGCTATGCCACTGCGAAAACTGATGTTAGCGCAGGTGTTTGAGCCACTGGAGATGCGGCATTCGGCTCTGGGATTGGGGAGTTGGCAGGTTGATCAGACGATGCAGTGCCAGGTGGCTCAGGCAGCCGAGGAATCGGGCGCGGGGGATCCGCAGGCGAGTGACTGGGATTGGAATAGCTCGTATTGGCGCGGTCTGGGGGCACCGTGGGGAGGCGTGCATGCCAGCGCCAGGGATGTTGCGCGGTTTTTCACTGAGTTTTTGCGGCCCAGTGGCAGGCTGGTCAAAAAGCCAACTGCCGGGCTGATGATTCGCAACCAACTCGGTCCTCTAATGCCGCCGCGCGGGCTCGGCTTTGGCCTGGGCAAGCGGGCCAGCAGCCAGTTCTGCTCCGAGCAGGCATTTGGTCACACGGGATCGACCGGAACGTTGGCCTGGGCTGACCCTGCCAGCGATACGGTCTGCGTGATCCTGACGACGTTACCTGCCGGAGCGGCAGCGCCACATCCGCGCCAACGTGCATCAGACCGAGTCGCTCGCGCCGCACGCTAAACAGCGCCGCAAGCGCACCCGGGGGAAACTCGGATTTCCGAGCTAAGATAGGATATCGACGGTGAGCTGCCGCGGTGAATGGGATCTTTTGCATAGGTTGTTGCATGCGCTCTGGTTTAACGATTGGTGCTGAGGCCGAATTGATCTGGCAGGTGACTGCTGAGCATGTGATCCATCTCGGGTATCCGCCGCCTTCAGTTTCCGGAGGATTGGCCGAAGCTGACGCGCCCGCCGTATCCGCAGTCGTTTTCTCGACACCGAACATGATCCTGCTGATGGAGCGGGCGGCGCGAAAACTACTCCAACCGCTGCTGGAACCGGGTGAGGAGTCGGTCGGGGCGATGGTTCAGGTCGAACATTTGGCAGGCACGCCTTTGGGAGCCGAGGTTCGAGCCGTGGCACGGGTGACGGCGATCCAGGGCAGGAGCATCGACTTCGAGATCACCGCCTTTGACGCGCAGGAGCAAATCGGCCGCGGCACACATCGCCGAGCGATCGTCCAGGTGGAGCGGATTGCCAAGCGCATGGCCGAGAAGACCGCTGCGTTTGCCGGCTCCGTCGCCGCTCAGGACGAGCCGCCAACTTCCCAGTCACTGCCTGCGACTGACACGTTGAAGGTTGAAATCCGCGGCGCGATGGCAACGGTCACTCTTAATCGGCCCGAGAAGAAAAACGCGGTCAACGTACGGATGACCGAGGACTGGGAACGGCTGAATCGGTACTTTTGGAATCATCCTGAAATTCGCGTGGTGGTCATTCGAGGTGCCGGCGAGGCGTTCAGTGCAGGAGACGACGTGATCGAAGTCGGCACGCTAACGATGGAGCAGGCGCAGGAGCTGAGTTACCGGCAGGCGCGGGTCTACTTGGCTTGGGAGCAGATGCCGCAGGTGTTTATCGCCGCGATTAGTGGAGTGGCACTGGGAGCCGGTTGCGTGGCAGCCTGTGCCTGCGATCTGCGAATCGCCTCGCACGCGGCGCGGCTGGGGATGCCCGAGATCCTGCTCGGCTGGCCACCCGGTTATGGGATCGCGCAATTGACGGCGCTGATTGGGAAAGCGCGAGCGATGGAAATGTGTTTGCTCGGCGAGCCGATCACGGCGCAGCAAGCGCGCGACATCGGGTTGGTCCATCGCTTGGTATCAGCGGGATCGCTGGTCGCCGCCGCTGAGCAGTGGGCAGGGCAACTGCTTGCCCTGCCGGCGTCGGCACTGCGGGAAACCAAGCGGCTGCTGCATGCGGACGAGGGGCTGCAGCCTAAAACCGCCTATCTGGCCGACACAGCAGCCTACATCCGCTGCCTGCAACTTCCGGACGCCCGTGAAGGGATCGCCGCGTTCGCTGCAAAACGGCCGCCGCGTTACCCGTCGGCCCGGTCCTAATTCATCGGCTCTTCGAGGTTTTTGGTGGCCGCCCGTCCCAGAGCGGGAATCACTATGGCTGTGGGTGGCACGCTCAGAGCCCCAACGATGGGCGTGGGCACTGGAATCTGATATCGCGCCGAAGACACATCCCCTGGTTATCCTGCAGTTCTCACAGCACGCCCTTCGTTCCTCAGGGACGTGCCACCCAGAGGACCAGCGTCCACGCCTCAGGTGATGAGCCACAAAGTTTGCGGAAGAACGAATTCATCACTGGCATCCGACGCGTTATCGGATCGGCGAGTAATCGGTGGCGGTCATGAATTGCGACAGCACCCCGTCCTGTGCCTCGGTCAGCGAACCGCCGGCCTTGGTTTCCGACGCGGTGCGGGCCGCGATCCACTGCGGATCGGTACGGAACGCCGCAAAGGAAGCCTTGGCTGCCTCCTGGCTGTCGTGAGCCAGAATGTAGATCAGCGTCTTGTCGGCTGCCGGCTGATCGGCGGTGAGCGACCAGTAGGCGACGTTTGTCATCCCGTGTTTTTCAAATAGTTTGACCGTATGGTCGCGGAACCGTGCGTGCAGCGCGTCCAGATTGCCCGGCGTAGTGGTGTAGGTTCGCAGCTCAAACACCCGATTGCCGGAAGCATCTAACTTGATCGCCGGGGAATAGTCCGTCGCCTGCAGGAACTTGGAAACCGACTTAGCGACCAGTCTTCCGTCCACTTCACTGGCTTGATGAGCCTTTTTCCACTCAGGGTCAGCCATGAAGCTTTTCCATGACTGTTCCCTGGCTTCGCGACTGGGGTACGCCAGAATGTAAATCAACTGGCGATCTTCATTGTCGACCGGCGTCCAGTAGCCGATGTTCGTGATCCCGTGCTTTTCGAACAATTTGACAGTGTGATCGCGAAATCGGGCATGCAGATCATCGAGCTTGCCTTCAGCGGCATAGTAAATCCGCATTTCGAACAGCCGGCTGTCCGGTTCGGCAGCAGTTGACCGAGAGTTCATTACCAGGAGAGATCCGAGAGCCAGGGCGACGATGAAGCGGGGCATACTGAGTGGACTCCGAGAAGGCAGAGGTGGGAAGGGTCGATGCAAAAGAGCATAACCACTCCCCAGCCGATCAACCAGCGTTGCAGCCTGGGCGTTGCTCGCCGGTCAATCGCTGGACCACACGTTCTAAGCAGCACAGGACAGGATATTCGGTTAAATTCAATCAGCCGGAACGCGTTAGCGTCCGGTTCTCACGAACCCTTGTGCTGCAGAGCCCCTTGTGACTGGACTGACCTGGAAGCCTCGTTGGCTCCGGCAGGGCTGGCTTCCTGCCGTCCACGAGGGCGTCGAATGCGAGTACCTTGACCCTAAAACGCGGCCTGCCCTACCTTTGTGGCCGGAACCGATCGCGGTTGATCCCCGCTGCGCCTATTTCTTTAATCGGAAGCGAAAGATTCGCCGCCGATGCAGAAACTTGAAAAATTAAAGTCGGGTTTGCCACAGGCGGGGCTGAAATCGTCGACAGTGACTGCCCCACCAGATCACCGCCGTCTACGACTCGATGCTACCTCGTCAGCCGCTGCGATTCGTTCTGGCCGATGACCCCGGGGCGGGCAAGACGATCATGGCGGGACTCTACATCCGCGATCCGCAAGTTCTTCCGAGATGTCGTGGGCGTGAGAATGTTAACTTTCCTGCAGCAATATGGGGTGTTTTCCCTCGCCGATATTCTACAGTTAAAACAGAACCTCCATCTCTTCGGGACTCTGGTGCGCCAGGCGACAACTGTCTGAATGCAGACAGACGGTGGTTAGCGAGATTGGTTATTTCGGTTTCCCAGATCTTGCCAGACGGTGGAATCGATATCGAAACTGAAATTTCGCACCGACCCATCACACATGACCCCGATTACACCGGAGTAGTGCGCCGATCCGAAACGCTCCAGATCGTCCAAATTTCCATCGCGTAGCGGTAAGAACTGTGTCCAGCGACGGATGTCAGAATCATCACCGATCAGCGCCGTTTGATCATCGCCAAGCGACCGGCCCGTTGTGTAGGTTGCCACTGGAACTAGCTTTTCGGCAACGGCCAGCGTATTGGACATCCCATCGCGAACATCACCGGCTCGAATCGACGATCGAACAAATGAGATCCCGGTATAGAGGCTCGGATTCGGTGGACGGAAGTTATCCAGATCATCCACCGTCTCCGGACCCGGTAGCGCCGGGACAATGCGGTCCCCTGAACATATTGCGTAATCGCTGCGACTGCCTGATTCAGGAACATCACAATTTCGCAGCGGTACAGCAAGCTGTGTATATGGGTAAGCTCCGGCCGCACGTCGCGAAGGACAGACCAATACCTCGATCGGAGTCGCGACCGCCTGCAAACGACCTTGCGGAGTATGGGTCAATTCAAACAAATCATTTAATTCAAATTGGGGTAAGATACTGGAAACCCAGCCACCTGGGCCGTCTAGCTGTCGACCGATCGACGCATCCGCCACCCAAGCCCATCCCCATCCATCGGAGGGAAACTGACGATGCGTCGATTCAAAATTAGCAAGTGCCAAACCACACTGTCGGACCTTATTTCGGCAACTCGTTTTCCGCGCCGCCTCGCGAGCACTTTGAACCGCTGGCATAGCGAGCGACGCCAGAATAGTTATGATTGAGATCGTGACCACGAGTTCGACAATCGTCACGCCTGTTCGTTCACGGCAACACATTTTTGTGCCCCCTCATCGGTGGTAACACGTGAAAAGTACCCTTACGCCATTTCTCCGCAGTCGTTTGATCCAAATAGAACACAGCGTGCGTCTCGCCAATCCATTCGAGCGGTTGTTGATATCGGAGTGAAAAATAAGGGCTCTGCGGATTCAGCAGATGAACAATGCTGATCACATGCCAACCCTCCGGCTGGATTGGTTTTCCGATGACAGCCATTTCTAAAGGTGCCATCATCTGGGCTCCGTCCATGCGAATACTGTCGGCTTCGACGCCGGAACCAGCTAAATTTGACGGAAAGCCGGTAGTCGCAATACTGAGCGGTCGTCGTCCGGGATATGCGCGACACCAGTGTCCGAGTCGAAATCCATCCTGCCCCCAATCGGTTGCATCGCCATGCAACATAAAACGGCCATCCTCCACTCCGCCAGCCAGTTCGTTGTAATACGAAAGCGAATGCGGCACCGACCTTATGCCGGCAATGATACACCACATCCCCAGCAAAACAACAATCGCTTGCTCCCACCTTGTCTTTGCAAACGCCCAAACGGACCCTCCAAGCAAGCAAAACAATGGCAACGAAACCAACGAATAACGCTGACAGTAATTTAGATCAGTTCTCCAGCTAACTACGATAAATGCGACGCAAGCGAATGCCGTGATTGCGAGCAAAAGGCAAACGTCTTTCACATACTTGCGTTCGCGATTGACGGTCCCCACCACCAAAGTTGTCCCCGCTGCAAGCAGTAGCAGCGAAGCCAACGGCATCTTGAGCAAATAGTACCAAACATAGAACATGCCAAATCCATCGCGATCCCACTTGCCCGCTAAGTACGGATAGAACCCGCCGCGTTCGAAATCGCGATATTGGACATCGATCCCCAGTACCAGGTCCTTTGGAAGCGGAACGGGCAGCGATGTCAGCACCGTCAAATCAAACCTATTACCCATAATCAACCGCTCTTCAACACCAATTCCGGAAAGCAATTCGGACACGAAGGTAAAGTCACCTAAGCGAGTAAAGGAACCGGTCCAGAAGTATCCGGCATTTACTACGAAAAGCGAAATACTTACGGCCAACAAAAATTCCGCGGCCCGCCAAGGCACACCTTTTCTAGCGTAGATAGCCGCACCGATCCCCAGTACTGGTACCACCAAATACGCGATCAACAGGGTCGTCTTTATAAGAACCGCCAGCCCTATCGCAAGTCCGACAAAGATTGCTGCGCCCGAGCTAGGATTCCGCATCCAGACCGCGGATGCGATGGCAATGATCATTAAACCCACGGCAGCTGGAATATCAGGCGGAAGGAGAACGCCATGGGCTAAAACCATTGGATTCAAGGCCCAGCCAACTGCTGCCAGCAATCCCGCACCGCTGCTAAAAATCCGGCTACCAATCCAGTAGAGTAAAAATGTACCGATTAATGGCCAGACCATCGCGACGCAACGAGCGGCTCGCAACATCTGAATTGCCGCTTGCGGGTCGCTTTCGAAGAGAATCCCACCTAACTTAAATTCTCCCCGCAACGCCGACATTTCAGTCGGGTCTAGGGCCGGGACTGAAGCATTGCAAATTAGAAATGCGGGCACAGTGGCCATCATCCGGCAAAGAGGTGGATTGACCGAGTAGGGGCGAAAATCGGAATGTTGCCAGTGACTCAGCCCGGCAGCCATGTGTCCCGGTTCATCCCAGACGGGTGACCAGGACCAGAGGTTGGGAATCATGCAGAAAGTCTGGACAATTAGTATTAGACCTAAAGCAAACTTGATTCTTAAGCTATGCGACGCAGCCTTCATTATAGTTCCAATTGGAGAGCCACTGAATCGGAACTCACTCGTCCGGAAACTCCAATAGCAAATTGCCGCGTTTCGTCCTTCGCGGGAATAGTCAACGTAAAGAAGTCATGAAACGCGCCTCCTCCAAATTCGCCCGGCATCACCTTAATTTGAATCAGATCGCCCTGCTTTAATTTTCTCGGCTGAACGATTTCATAGACCATCCCTGAAGGATAGGTAAATTCTGCCGAATCAAGCCTCAACGGCTCAATGATCTCGATTTCGTTGTCGAGCGACTGGACCTGGAATTCGGCCAATTTTGGCCATTTGCTGTCATGAAGCGAGACCTCGCCCAGAAGAACATTATCTGGAAACAGGTACGTCGAAGATTCAACCTCGTAGTGGATTTGAAACCGTAGCGGTGGATCGAGCGGTGGATCAGTTCTTATTTCGCCTTGTTGAGTTCCTTCGCCAAGCAGAGCGTTGAAGATATTTACCGAGAAGGTGTAATCTTCGCCAGGCGGCAACTCGGTCACGGAGAAATTGGAGGATAAACACCCGCAACTAAGCTTCAGTTCATGCAACTTGTAAATTTTGCTTGTGTTGTTCCTTACCGTGATTACATTCCGAATGGAACTAGTCGACTTGAACTTTCCGACATGAACATCAGGTTCTAGAATGTGGAGCGAATTTTCCGCCTCCGAACCGGTCTCCGTACAGCCCGCGCTCAAGACGCAGCTAAATCCAAAAGAAAAAGCCAGGAACAGGTGCGTATTCATCGACGACTCCAAAAGTAAGAAACTGCCTGGCGTCCAGGATGAGCATCGCGAGGCTCACGTCGCGAACTCAAATTAGCCGTTGAGCCTAAGCCGCCACCCGAGCATCCAAGTTACTACCATCAATGGAACGATGCTCCATTTTAGCCAATCAGCAGCCGATACTGGAGCGTAGATCGCACCTAAGTCGGCACGCGAAACCACCTGGATCGCTGCGGAATCGGCATCTTCGAAAAGTTCGCTTCGAGTTGTCTCGAAAAATGACATACTACGCGGGTCGGCAAGCCAACACGCCTCACCGTTCAGCTTTTCAATCACTAGAAAGTGTTCGATATTGGCACCCTGATTCTCCGCGTGAACCAGTAAAATGATTTGAGCCGAACCGCTATCTATTAAGCTGCTAAGTCGATCCCATCCAGCTTGTTCCGTAGTATCGATCTCATAGGATGCGACATCTAAGCCATTCGCCTCGAATACAGCACGCAGGTCCAACAAGTCGGCTACAGGCAAAAGTCTTAAGCGATCGTATTCAACTCCTTTTATCGGTGCCACACCAAGACGTTGTGCGACGTACTCCACAGCTGCTACTCCGCAATAGGCGAGCTCGTCTTCGTCATGCATCGCCCTACTGCCAACAGGTTTGCTGGCCGAATCATCTACATTCTGGTTCCGATCTGTATCCTGACCCATCAACGTCGGCAAGCTGCAGACATTGCTGAGTGTTAGGAACATTGCAAGAATTCTGAAACCCATAGGTCACCCAAATCGATAACGACGATAGCCGACAAAGACTATTAACAGGATGGCCGCCACATTCACCACCCAAAATGCGACTCGAGTCCAGGCGATCCTTTGAGCAACTGGTAAAGCTTGAGAGATCATAAATTGCCGTATTCTTTCTTGCTCTTCTTTTGTAAACGGAATATAAGATCCTGCCTTTGTTTGCGAGAATGCAAGCCGCGAACTCTCTTTCCGTGTTCCCATTTCTGATGGACCGCCGAATACCGCACCGGTTACTTTGTTGTAGTCCCACAGGCCCACGTAATCCTCCGGCAATGCCTCTACGTTTTCAATCTCAATCAGCCAGGAGCCATCGAGCGTGGGAAATCGAACTTGGTCACAGACGAGCCACTTGCCGATAACCCGGGCTGACTCTACTTTTCGAACCATATAATGTTCACGATTACCTTCCCGGTCGAGCCATCCCGGACGGCCGCCTTCAACTGAATCAATCTTCAACACCTGAAGCGTCGGCTGAGTCGCTATCAAGGACTCGATTTTCAACGGCGGTTCCTTCGCGAGTGAACCACCTCCGACTGGAATCGTTAATCGAATCCTTGTTGCAACAAGATCAAGTAGCGATTCCGTGCCGAGTTCTTCTAGAGAACATCGCTTTACCGCTGACTCAATATTTCCCGCGTTGTCTTTCGGTTCACCGGAGTCAATACCTCCAAGAATTGATTGTCGTATTAGAGAAAATGGACTTATCGCGCCACTAATTTGACTTAAAACGATGTCGCTACGACGTTCATTTACAGGTGGCGTCGTAATCAGTCGACGACTAAAATGAATCGTAATGCCATCAACTTCAGCGATCGCTTCGATAAAAATTTCGGGATCATCGATATGTGGCTCGCCAGGATTAGGAATACGATGACCAATTTCATACGGTGGAGGGTTGCCGTTTAACCCACGTCCGTAATTCGCAGTGAATGGTACTGCTTCCACAACCCGACCACCTTCGTAGCGCCTGGCAACTCCGGTAAAACGCACCTGCTCGTATTCGGTCCACGCCGCAAAGCAACGGCGCATGAGCGACTCATTGCCCAGGCAAATATTACGACTGCTTGCGAAGAAAATCAAAAAAAGCGAGTGGAACACCAGAAGGGTCTTGATAGTTCGCATTGTCCGTAACGACAACATTGTGCCCTCTACAATCGATGTGAAAACGGATCCAATTATATGGCCCATCCGGTTCTATCGTGGGTCTGGTGGATTTTGATTTCGTGCATCAGGGTTCTCCTTGCGGAGAATTCAGCCCAAACGCACGATAGAACCGGACAGACCAGCCATAAGCTTAGCCACCTGCCTAATTGACAGCATTCCTTGATTTTCTCACGGAAGTCAGTCATTCAATTTCCAGAGCCAACTATTAGCGTCTTGCGAACGCTATCTTTTTAGGCCCTAAATGCAGTTCCTATAAGTGCCGCACGATGGCTGGTTAGCGGGTTGCGGATTAGTTACTGTCCATTCCCAACCCGTGCCCTTAGCAGCGCAATGTAGGCGAACCGCAAGAGGACAAGTCGCGTTTGCGTCGCCAACGCAGTCGTTATAGAAAAACGAATCATTGCAACTATAACTGTTGACTGTCGTATAGCACGCATCCTGAGGCGGTGCGAATGCTATGCACGCTTGGCCGGGCGCCGGTCCCGCCGTTGAACAGCTCCCCTGCAAAAAATCGCAAAACTTTCCGCTCCAATATCCTCCCCCTTGAAGCTGTCGTTCCTCCTGCAGACTGAGTCGCCGGAGCGAATTCGCGTCACTGACAGACGACGCGATCAAGAAGCTGCAAACCAAAACCAAGCCCACTGATACTGATACCAATTTCATTGTACCAACTCCCGGTTTGAACAAAGATTGGGTGAAAGCAACACCCATTAGGCCCCCCCCTTGTTTAGTGTTCGAAACCCCCGCTGTCAACTATTTAACGCGGAACTTTTCCAAAAAGGGAAAAAATGGCTTAACACGCGCCCGACCACGGCAAGATGCGGGTTGGTATATTCCCCTTCGCCAACGCGAATGGGTAACCGTTCACGGGAATCGGTGCGCACGCTCAGCCCAGTTTAGCTCCAACGCGTGGGATGATCTGCGAGCGGGGAGCCATTGATCAGCTAAGATGTGTCGGGAACCAATGAAGGCGTGGACTCGCCGTCGAAATAGGACTTCACTGTCTCATAGATGAAGTCAAACACCGACCGGGACTGTTGCTCACAAGTTGCAATCACTGTCCAAATCCATTCGCACCAATGGCGGCCCGATTCGCCACGGGTTCCGTGGGTTTGCACTTTAGGGGAGCGAATTCAGGATCGCTTTCATCACGCCGCCAGGGATAGCAGGCGTTCAAATCGCTCCTTGATTTTCGCCTCATCGAGGGTAATTGTTAGATCCGTCAAAAACTCATTCCGCAGCATTTCTCGGGCGATTCGGCGACGACGATCGGCATGCGAAGGTCGACGAGCCGTATTGTCCCACGGCGATGATCGACTTGTCTCGACGCGCGATAATGTTGCAAGTGTCGATCGACTACAGCGGTTTTCTCGCCTGCTTAACGGTATTACACGCCTCCCAGCGTCAGGATATCACTCCTGCGTTCTTCCTTGCGAGACAGGAAGTCCGCTTCCCCAGCTATCCGGCTGCAAGTCGCAAAAGCGATCGGCGTTTGTCTAAGCCGGATGTTTCCGGACCTGGAGCAACTGCAAATTGACGCCGGAGTGCGAGGCCCCCTCAGATTGAAATCCGCTCGACGATGTTTCAGGTGACCTTCCTTTGCCGGCGATCATAGGGCCGCGTTATTCTCGGGTCGGCATGTCCGACGAGGTGCTGCACGTCTTCTAGAGGCACGCCTTGACTGAGTAGGTCGGTAATTGTCGCTACCCGGAAGAAGTGGGGCGACAATCGCTCCGGCAAGCCAGCGGCCCGCATGTGCCGCTTGATTATCCGGCCCATTTCGCCGACCGTCATGGAACGTTCCGTAGGCTGCTCAGTATTCCGAACCGTGGAACGGAAGATGGGACGGTCGGAGTGGTTCTCGGACTGAATGGCGGCCGTGGTGAGGTAGCCGAGGAGGAGCTGCTGCTCCACGCAAGATCAATGAACATGGATGATCGCACGGAGCCGCAGGGCACTGGTAGCGATGATCGCGACCCATTCAGCCGCTCCGCGTCCGATGACCTGCTCATGGGAAAATGGCAACTATCGGAATCACCGCCGCCACGGTGCCGTGACGTTCGGCTCTAAGGCAAGACGCGCGTTGATTGCGTGGCGAAGGTGCCGCCGGGCATCAGGCGACTGACCGCTTCGATCATTAATTGGATTTGCTGCGGCTGGTTGCTGACCAGTTCGATATCGAAATCGATGGTTTCACCGGGGCGCAGGTCGCGGATGTCATCCAGATAAACGACGCCGTTTTCCCTGCGGAACTGATTGGCACCTGGGGCTAACCGCTGAACGACGCGAGTCAGTTCCACGCCCTGAGGCAATTGGAATCGCAGCCCGACGGCGCTGTCGACTTGGTTGCTCTGATTGGTGACCGATAAGGCGTAGCGAATCGGCTGGCCGACGCGTACCGGGTCATCGCGATCGAGCAGTCTCAGCGCCAGCGTGTCTCCACGCGGCGCCGGATCCGCCGCGGCTGGCGGCAGTGCGGGCTGAGGCACACGCGGATCGGCCGGGAGCGGTGCCGGCGTCGTCGGGATCGTCGGCGACGGCTGCACTGGGGGCAAGGCGGGACCAGTCGGAGGTTCTACGGGAGCGACAGCGCCGGGTTGGATTTCAAACACGTAGGAATCGCTGGCCCGGGCTCCCTCCGCTGATTCAACAGTCAAGATCATCCGGCTCTGCGGGTTGATCTGATGGGCCTGAAACACGGCCTCGAGCACGACGGTCGAGCGTGGTTCGGGACCGACCGGCATGAAAGGGATCACCCATCCAATTTGATATTGCCCGATCTGCGAAGGATTGTTGCCCTCGGTCGCCTGGACCAATTGCAGTTGTGGATCAAAGGTTGCAGTGATCCTGACACTGCTCAGCGGAACTTGGCCGGTGTTGACAACGCGGTAGCGGAACAGGTCGGCCGTTCCGATTGCCATCCGTTCGGGGCCGGTGATCGTGGCGGTCAGCGCCGGTACCGGCATCACCCGGTTGATGACCGTAGTGCAGGCCTGTCCTTCGGCCCGTTGACCACCATCGGCAAACGCTTCGACGGTGACGCAGCGGCGGCCGGAATCGACGGGGAGGAACGTCGCCGCGGCTCTCCAGGTTGCACCTGGCTGCAGCGGACCATCGTCCCGGTTCAGGCCGACGATGCGGCTGCCGGTCTGAGGGTGCGTCAAGCCGCTGTCGCCAACCGCCCGCAGGTTCACGCCGGTCAACGGCTGGTCGCCGGTATTGGTAACATCGATATTGAATGTAATCGGCGTGCCGACTTCCACCGGTTCATCACCTACCGCGCGGACGCTGATCGCCAGGCTGGGCCGGAAGATATCGATCGCGACGGTATCCTCGGCGTACAGCCCGCTGTCACCGCGAGCCTGAAAATTGAGCCGCACCGACGCCTGCGCCGCGACCGTCATGAACAGGTCCAACTGCGTTCGCGGCGGGATGGTGCCGATATCCCAGTTCACCTGGTTGGGCGTGATTTGCGCGAAGGAATCGGCTTGGGTGACACGGGTGCCGGGAGGAATCACAACGCTGACCCGCACGTTGCTGGCGGGCTGATCGCCGGGATTCTGCACGTTAGCAAACACTTCGACCGGCGCGTCGTAAGTCGCGACGGCCGGAGCACCGCGCGCAGCGACAACTGCGGAGCGCTCCAGGTGATGAACGTCTGGCCGCTGCCGAGCGTCAGGTCCGGCATGTTGTCACGGTCGCCACCGGGGCGGATGACGTGCATCGCGATCGTAGCTGTCCCCGAGGCGAAGGTCCCGGCGTAGGTTTGCACGGGCAGGAGTTCGACGGTCGCGTTGCCCGAGTCATCGACCCGGGCATCCATCACCGCGGAGGCGCTTCCGGCAAACAGCGCGAGTTCCGGGTTGAGGATTTCATAGCGGACGGTCCAGCCGCGCCGGGATCGTCCCTTCGGCCCGCGTTACCCGAGTCGAGAGCGTGACCGGCGTCCCAGCCAACTCACGCCGCGGACCGGGAAACTGCCAACGGGCATCGACCCAATAGATCGTCGCGGTCGCTTTGCGCTGGTCCCAGCAATCGCTCTGCGGAGCCAGCACGGTCACTCGGCTGGTGCCCTCGGTCGGGCTGCTGATCGATAACCATGTCTGTCCCTTATCCAGCGGAACATCGTCCTGGCTATTCAAGTTGCCCCGCGTGATCAGTGAACGCTTGGTGCTGGTCACGCCCAGGGCATACGATCCGCTGCGTTTGTCGGCTTTGTCGAGTTTGGCCAAGCGGTGCAGCATGCCCGGATCATCGTTACCGACTTCGATAAATGTGCCGACGCTTTCAGGCGTTAGCATCCACTCCAGCGGCTGGCCGACCTGTAAATAGCCATCGTTGCCGCAGATACCCGAGAGCAAAATCACTTCGCCGCCGACGGGCGCGACGATTTTCTGCGGCGACAACAGGATGCGGCCGCGTGTCCCGCGCTGGGGCAAGCCGTGTTGGTGGTGGCGACGCTTGCCGAGCACCTCGTCGCCGTAAAGCACCGCTGGCGGACCATGATTGCACTCGTCCCCGCAGGCGCCCGGATCGCTCAGGTCTCGTCCACAGGGCGGCAATTCTGTGGGACCGGTTGTCTCCAGGCACGGCGGCGGGTCAGCTGGCTCGGGAAACGCCGGAGTGGTCGCACCACGGTGAAAGTTCTGCAACTTCGCGTGCAGGTTCGCTTTGTGATCGTGCAGATGGCCGACGATTCCTCGAGCACAGGTCAGACAAGTGCATCCTTCCCCGCCACTGCAAGGCAGCGCCAGCGTGGTGGAGGTCGGAAACGGAGCCAGCAAACATTGCCCCGTCGGATCGACCGCCGGCAGCCGGATCTGTTGGCAGCCACTGGCGATCACGCAGACGACCACGGCGATACCGGCAGCCAGGCGTAATGCCGGGGCACGGTGCGTGGAAGCGATGCGGGGTCGAAGTGCGTTCACGGCCAAGGATCTGGGGACGAGATAGGGGCGCTGCAGCTGGCGGACAGCATCTGTCCGCAGGAACCCTAGCACGCGGCTTGCACACATGAGGCGTTTGGGCAACAGCGGATGATGCAAAAAGTCACCGGGGCCGGCGCTCGAAGCGTCTGGCGCGGTTATTCAGGGTCGGTTCCGCACCGATCGGCGGTAGTCGTTTCCGGCCCTGGGACTCTATAATCCAGTGCGGATACAGCCGCGAATTTCTCTCGTCTCCTCTCCATCAACGGATTGCTCGACATGTCCGCCGAAACGCTCGCTCGCGGGCCACATGACCCAGCGGCCGACCCCGCGTCGCTACTGGGCCGGTTCGGCTTGCGAGCCTTTCGTCCCGGACAGCGCGATGTCGTCGACGCGCTGGCCGCAGGCAAAGATGTGCTGTGCGTGATGCCGACCGGCGGGGGCAAGAGCCTCTGCTATCAGCTGCCGAGCTTGGCGAGAAAGGGGACGACCATCGTCGTTTCGCCACTGATCGCGCTGATGAAGGACCAGGTCGATGCACTGCAACGCCTTGGGATCGCCGCAAAGCTGATCAACAGCTCGCTCTCAACGGCCGAGCAGGATGCCGTCATGGGGCAGATGGCCGCCGGTGCGCTCGACTTGGTGTACGTCGCGCCCGAACGGCTGCGCAACGGCCGATTCCTCGAAGCGGTCTCTCATGCTGGCGTTTCGCTGCTGGCGATCGACGAAGCCCACTGCGTCAGCGAGTGGGGCCATGACTTCCGCCCGGACTACGCGCGGCTGGGCCAGTTCCGCAGCCGCTATTTGGGCGGCGTGCAAACAATCGCCCTGACCGCGACCGCGACACCCTACGTCCGCGAGGACATCAAGGCGATCCTCGGGATGACGGCACCCGACGAGTTCGTGACGGGATTCGCGCGAACAAACTTGAGATTCACCGTCGAGCATTGTAAGAGCGACCGCGAAAAGAACGATAAATTATTCGAGTTCATCAAGGGGCAACCCGGCAGCGGCATCATCTACGCCGCGACGCGAAAACGTTGTGAGGAAATTGCGGAGTGGCTGCCGACCAAGCTGCGCCGCGGCATCGGTGTCTACCACGCCGGCTTAGAGCCGGAGCAGCGGCGGCGGGTTCAAGAAGAATTTATGTCGGGCCGTCTGGCCGGCATCGTCGCTACAAACGCCTTCGGGATGGGAATCGATAAATCGGATATTCGCTACGTCGCCCATTACAACATGCCTGGCAGCCTTGAGGCTTATTATCAAGAGGCGGGTCGTGCGGGTCGTGACGGTGCGATGAGCGAGTGCCGACTGTTCTTTTCATATTCCGATCGCTACGTCCAAGAATTCTTTATTGAGAATCGCTATCCATCAGCCGACGTGGTGCGAAAGGTTTATGACTTCCTGCTCGCGCGGCCTGACGATCCGATTGAGTTGACGCTGCAGCAGGTCCGCGATGCGATCGGTATTAAGGAAACGGCGGAATCCGTTGGAACCGCCGAAACATTGATTGCCCGCGCCGGAGTGCTCAAACGCCTCGACAGCAGCGCCAATGCCGCAATCTTGCGGATCGACAGCGATCTGCCGACGTTGGTTGATCTGCTGCCGCGCGAAGCGAAATTGCGCCGCAAAGTGCTGGCAGCAGCCGAAAAGCTCGTTGGTTCGCGGCGGCGGGAAGACGTTTACATTCGGCCGCAGCGCCTGGCGGAGGTCGCCGGTGTGGAACGTGAGCAACTCGCCCGCACGCTACGCGAGCTGGTGCGACTGAAGGCGTTTGACTATGTGCCTCCGTTCCGCGGCCGCGCCGTGCACTTCACTCAGCGCGATGTACCCTTTGATGAGCTCAATATTGACTTCGCGGAATTGGACAAACGCAAAGCGGCCGAGTATGAAAAGCTGGAATCGGTGATTGAGTTCTGCGCGCGACGCCGCGCTGTCGCCAACGCAATATCTTAGAATACTTTGGTGACCCCGATGTAGCCGATTGTCGCTTGTGTGACCGCTGTGATCCCAAGGGGAGTTGTATGACCGGAAATCCCACGAGCACTGAGACGCTCGCCGACGCGATCCGCATCCAAAGCGACGCCGCGGCCCAGATCGATCAAGCGGCGCTGTTGCGCGGTGTGCGGATCGTGCTCAGCGGTATCAAGCGGATGCATGGCCGCTTCGGCAAGGCAATGATCGCGCAAATGCTCGGCGGATCGCAGAACAAAAAGATCCAGCAGTGGAAGCTTAATCGGCTGAGCACCTACGGCATGCTGTCGGGGCTGAAGCAGCCCGATCTCGTCGATCTGCTCGACGCGCTGATCGCTGTCGGCATGGCGCAGCAGATCGAGGTCGACGAACGCCGACCCACGGTCCAACTCACGGAGTTTGGCGAAGAGGTGATGCACGCGCGGCAACCGCTACCGGCCTCGCTGCAGCTGCCCTACCCGCTGGCGCGGCGGCTGGCAAGGATCGCCGCCTCGATCGAAGGTGGCGATGTATCGGCGGAAGCGGGCGAGCAGCAGTCGGCGCCTGATACCGACTCCAATGGCAGCCCGGTCGCTGGTGGTGAAACACCTCTGGCTGCCGCCGCGCGACCGTCCGCCGTGGATCAAGAACTCGCTAACCGCCTCAAACGTTGGCGTGGCAAAACGAGCGCAGGCGCTAGGAATTCCTGCCTACCGCGTCCTGAGCAACGCGACGATCGAGCGATTGGTCGCTGACAAGCCGCAGACGACTGACCAACTGGAATTGATTCATGGGGTCGGACCATCGACGGTTGAGCAGTTCGGCTACGATTTAATCCGGCTGATCAATGAACCGGACGACGACGCGCCGCCGACGGTGGAATCGATCGCATCGCCAGCTACACCGCGTCAGCCGCTCGCTGAGGTGGCCAATCCATCGGCTCGTCCCGTACCGCCGCTGAGCCCGCAGCTGCCGCCGCTCCCTGCCGTCGCGACTGAACCGTTAGCGACAGAAGAACCGATCAGTGACGTTGCTGCTTCCCTGCACGCGGCCCCGCTTGCCGGTGCGCCATCCGTGGCCGATCCGGTCGACGCCTATTGGACCTGGCGAATGCTGCGCGACGGCTATACTTGGAACGATGTTGCGCTGATTCGCCGTAAAGACAGCGACGCGATCATGAGTGACCTGGTTGTGGCCGCGCGAGCTGGCCATGAAGTGCGACCGAGTTGGGCAGCTACCGCTCAGCAGCGACAGCGGCTGGAAAAGCTGTCTGCCCCATGAAGTTTTAGGCGACCGGACACAAAACATTTCATTGTAGGGAATGTCATTTGGTGAGATCCTAATCACTTAGAGAGGCTCTGTTCCTGGAACAAATCTGTATCCGGGTGCCTCATTCGCTCGACGGCCGCCGTCAGGTCCTCAATGAACGTCTCGCGATCCGCCGGTGAGACCAGCCGGTAACCCTTGTCGAGCTCAATGCGGACGCGGCGAAGCGACATCGCATAACCGCTCTGCCAGCTCGATGACAGCGTGGCACCGCGGACCCGGTGCAGCGGGATCGTCTGAAACAGCAGCCCGCAGCGAATGTTCAGCGAATCGTCGGTCAGCGTGTACCGGCACGGCCACGTCAACAATATGTTCAGCAGCACGAGCAGAGCAAAACTCACCAGACAAACGCCCGCGACATCGGCCCGGCCTACTTGCCAGCCAAACAAGCTCAGCACGAGCAAAATGACGGGCCCGAGATACAGCAGCGCAACCAACCCAGTATCGTAGGCTGAGGGATAGACGCGAACGCGCGAAGGCTTCATAAGATGTTGCTGACCAGCGGAGATGGCTTTCAGTTCTATTAACGCGATGGCCGCGGTGGGTCAGATTGCTGGAAAGATCGTCGCGCACACCAGTGTCACGAACAGGGCACAGATTCCCATCGCTAGGCTCAGCGCGGATACCGTTCGGAGTCCCTCGCTGTCGGTCATGCCGCTCATTTTGCACATGATCCAAAATCCGCTATCGGTCATCCAGGAGATCGGTTTGCTGCCGGCTCCGATCGCCATTGCGACATATACCGGATGAAACGGCAGCGTATTCACGTCAGCCAGTCCCTGAAGCACACCCGCGGCGGTGATCATCGAGACCGTGGCACTCCCCTGCAGCGTGCGAATCGATGCGGTGACGATAAACACGACCACCAACAGCAGCGACGGTTGCACCTCCGATGCCAACTCGCTGACAGCCGAAGCAATGCCTGCCTGCCGCAGCATTGCTCCCAGCGCACCGCCGGCAGACGTGATCAGGATGATTTGACCACCACTGGCCAAGGCGCGGCTGACCGCACCCGCTCGATCGTGACTCGGCGGCGCATCGCGCAGCAACTGCAGCGACAAAGCTGCGGCAATCCCCATCGCGACGTTCTTGTCGGATGCTAGATCCGTGAAGGCGGCCAGCCAAACGGGAACCGGAAACTCCAGCACCGCATCGACCGCTCCATACCCGATCAGCAACACCGGCAGAATGATCGGCAGCAGCGAGAACAATAGCGGCGGATGCTTCGTCGTCTCCACGTCGCTGTTGAGCGTCTGCTCCGCAGATTCCGCTTCGGCATCAGCACCGAGACTGCGCAGCGGCACGACCGTGAAGTGGTTGAGCACGCGTGCGGCGGCCAGCGACAGCAGGCTGCTGATCGACCCGATCACCAGCCCTGCGACCATCATCGTGAACACATCGATGCCGAGGATTTCCGCGACCTGCAGCGGGCCTGGCGTCGGCGGGACCAACGAGTGGGCGATCGATCCGCCGGCCATGATCGCCAGAATGTAGAGCACGTAGTCCTTGCCGGTCCGCCGCCTGAGCGATCGGGCCAACGGCACCATCAGGTAAAACACTGTGTCAAAAAAGACCGGAATGCTCAGCACAAAGGCGCATCGCGCCAGTCCCTCGGGAGCTCGTTTGACACCGCTGATCCGCAGCATCGCGGTCACGATGCCGTGTGCCGCTCCGCTTTCCATCAGGCAGATGCCGACGATGCTGGCCATGGCGATCAGGATGCCAACTTCGCCAGCGGTTTGTCCAAATGCTGCGGCCAGCCGGCGCGGCGCCGAGGTCTTGACCAAGCTCGTCGCGGCGGCCTCGCCCATTTTTCCCAGCTCAACCTGATCGCTGGCGTATCGTTGTAGCTCCGCCGTTGGAGTGAGGACGGCGACCAACAGCGCAGCGGCTAACAGGACCAGCAGGGCATGCAGCCGAAACCAAAGCACGCCGAGCAGAATCAGAGCCGTCGCCCCGAGAACCAGCCACCACACGTTCACAACTTCGTTCCGCCAAAGATACGTTCAGCCAAGATCGGCGTCTGCCAGGAATATCGCTGCCACAGGACAGCGAGGCGGCAGCGTAACACACCGGCACCACGACGTGTGAACAGTGGCCGCTTTCCGACCGCTGCGGCTACGATGCAGCGCTCAGCTGCAGCAAAGATAACGGTAGTACGGCAGCGGAGACGCCTAGGTTATCCTTGGGGCATCGTTGTCCATCCACCACCGAAGCCACCCATGACGCAGCCGCATGCCCTCGCCGATTCCCGTAGTGGGTCAGCGCTACGGGAAATCTTGATCTTCACCAGTCCGAAGGCGGGCAGCGGAGCGGGACGCGACCGCGTCGGATTGCTGGCCCAGTGGCTCAGCGGTGAGCGGTTTGCAGTCAACGTGACCTCGTCGCTGGAAGAGCTACGGCACCGTACCGACCCGCATAGCTCGCCTCACCTGCCAAGCATGGTGGTTGCCGCCGGGGGCGACGGCACACTGTCGCTGGTCGCTCAAAACACGCCGCCGGCGACCACGCTGGTTCCGATGCCGCTGGGTACGGAGAACCTGGTCGCCAAACACTACCGGATCACCAGCGATCTGGCGGCGATGAAGAACGTCATCCTGCATGGGCAGGAAATGAAGATCGACGCGGGACTGGCCAACGGGCGGCTGTTTTTGGTGATGGCCAGTTGTGGCTTCGATGCTGAAGTCGTGCGCGCCATGCACCTGACGCGGCGCGGACACATCAATCGCTTCAGTTACACCTGGCCAATCCTGCGAACGCTCCGCAGCTACAAGTTCCCGCCGATTACTGTGGAATATTTGGAAGCTTCATCGCCGGTGCTGCCGCAGACGGAGGTTGTGGCACCGATCGTGATGCCGCAGCTGTCTCGCGAGACGATCACCTGCCGCTGGGCCTTGGTGTTCAACATGCCGCGGTATGCGGTGGAGCTCGCCGTCGAGCCCGATGCGTGCGAGGATGACGGCGTGCTGGACCTGTGCTCGCTGCAGTACGGCTCGATCGCCAGCGGCACGCGCTACCTGGGCGGAATCGTGACCGGACGTCATATTCGGTGGAAGGACGTGGTGCGACGGCCGATTACCCAGTGCCGCATCACCTCTCCCGCTCGGGTCGCGTTTCAAATCGATGGTGATTATGCCGGTCGCCTGCCACTGGAAATCGGTGTGCTGCCGGGACGCATCCGGTTGCGGGTGGCTCCGGGCACGACCGCTGCACCGCTGCCTCCTTTACCTTGGATCTTTGGAAGCCGATGACGCAATCGCATCCTGCTGCTCCCCCAGCCTCATCGAGTGTCGAGCCTGTCTCCATCGGCCCCTACCGCTGCGGCGATGGGTCGCTGCTGATCATCGCCGGGCCGTGCGTGCTACAAACGCTCGACTTGACGCTGCAGATCGCCGACCAGCTGCGTCAAGTCGCTGACTGTCGCAACGTTGGCATCGTCTTTAAAGCCTCGTTTGACAAAGCCAATCGCACGAGTCTCAAGGCCAGCCGCGGCCCGGGGATTGACGAGGGCCTGCGCATGCTCGAGCGGGTAAAGGAAACCACCGGCTTGCCCGTGACCACGGACGTACACTTGCCCGATCAACCCGCCGCTGCGGCGGATGTCTGCGATCTGCTGCAAATTCCTGCGTTTTTAGCCCGTCAAACCGATCTGCTCGTCGCTGCAGGCCAGACGAATAAGCCCGTGAACGTCAAAAAGGGGCAATTCATGGCTCCCGACGATATGCGGTACGCGCTGGAAAAAATCCGCGGCAGCCGGCCTGAAGTCGGTGGCGTTCCGATGCCGGCTGATGTCCTGCTCTGTGAACGCGGGACCTTCTTCGGCTATGGGCGGTTGGTCAACGACATGACGGCTTTGCCGCTGATGCGCAGTCTGGGAGCACCGGTGGTGTTTGATGCTACCCACAGCGTCCAGCGCCCCGGCGGGCTAGGCGGCGCGACCGGCGGAAACCGAGAAATGGTCGAACCGCTGGCCCGCGCGGCCGTAGCGATGGGTATCGACGCCGTGTTTTTTGAAACCCACCCCGATCCGAGTCAGTCACCCAGCGATGGTCCGAACATGATCCCGCTGGATCAGTTCGACGCCTTGATCGCTCGGTTGCTCGAGCTACACCGTTGTGTCGCCTCATTATAAACGTTCTTCTTCGCCTTCTCTCTGAATCGGTTGGCTGTCACCCATGCCACGCTCCCGTCTCATGGTTTCATCATTTTTGGGCCTCGATCGCCGATCCTCAAATGATTGCCGGACCGCCTCCACGCGGTCGCGCTCAGCGGTCTTACTGGCATCGATCGGCATGGCAACGCTGGTTGTCACGGCAGGTTGCTCCGACGACCTACAAACAGCGCGCAAGATCCAGGCCGGCAGACAAGCTCGTCAACAAGCCGAAACCCATATCGATCACCTCGGCGAAGCGTTTGGCCTGGTGTCTCGGCTCGTGGAACTGCATCCCGAGTCCGCGGCCCGCCAGATCACCTACCACCTCAACGCTTGGCAAGAGGCGGCGCGCTTAGCGGCACCTGCGGCCCCCTCAGAGCCGGCAGTTCCGGACGAGCTGCTTAAAACCGCGGCGGATGTGATTCCCGTTCCGGCTGCGATGGAAGCGATCGCGCGGCCGACGTTTGCTGCGGCCGATGTCGATCACCTCCATTACCGCTATTTGCTGCGCCAGGTCAGCGAATGGGTGCGTACCAGCGGTCCCACCGACCCGCTGTGGGATAACTGGCTGCAGCAAAACCGCGAGTCGCTCGGGGCTGAAAGCAGCGAGCAATTAGCCGATGCGATTCAGCTGTTTGACTGGACCATCCGCAACATTGCGCTGGAGCCGCTGGATTTTGGCGATTCCGTACCGGCAAAGCCGCCGTTGCCGCTGGGGATGCAGTTTTTGGGGCCAGGCTACCGGCAGACGCCACTGCAGACGCTCTTTCGCGGCACCGGTGATGCCCTGCAGCGCAGCGGGACGTTCATCGGTTTGTGCCGTCAAGCACAAATCCCTGCCTGCGTGTTGGCAACCGCTCAGGGACTGCAAGGCGGTGGTGAGGGCACGGACGATACCGCTCCGCGTCCGTGGTTGGTCGGCGTGCTGATTGGCAGCGAGGTCTATCTGTTTGATTGCGGCTTGGGTGTCCCTGTGGTCGGACCGAATCAAGCCGGCATCGCCACGCTCAGCCAAGCCCGACGCGACGCGACGGTGCTGCGGCGGATGAATGTTCCCGGCTGGTTTGACTATCCTGTGCAACGGGATGATGTCCAACAACTTGTCGCGCTACTGATGCTGCAGCCCGAAGGGATGAGCTTTCGTGCTCAGCGGCTGCAACAGTCGTTGACCGGTCGGTTGCGGATGACTGTCTATGATGATCCGGCCGAGCTGGCGTCAACGTTTGCAGCGGTCAGCGGCATCGCGCGTGCGGAGATTTGGGACGTGCCGCTGCTGTCTCGGGTCTATCAAACAGCGATTAAACAGGCGAGTGATCAGGACCCGATGTTGTCATTCTATGTCAACGCGCCTTGGACGATTCTTGAAGCCGACATGGATCAGGCCAAACGCTTGGCGCTGGGGCGTTGGCGCCATCTGCAAGGACAATTCGAGAGCGATGAGGATGAGGATCTGCAGGGGGCTAAGAAACTCTATCTGAGCCAGCGGCAGCCGGAGTTCGAAATCGCGGAGTTGCGGACCGATGTTGACTTGCAAATGCAGTACGGCATCCGCCGGGAACTGGGTGTATCACCGGAAATCTATGATCGTCAAATCCAACAGGTGCAGGCGATCATGCGGCAAGGCAAAGTCACCGCGACTTATTGGTTGAGCTTGATTCAGTACGACACCGATCGCCCGGACCTGGCGAAGACGTGGTTCGAGGATCGGATCTTGGGCGACGGGATCGAGTCGCGCTGGGAGGTTGCGGCCCGGTACAACCTCGCCCGCACGCTGGAACGCCAGGGTGAGCTGGAGCGCGCCGCCGAACTCTACCGGACGCAAGGGGATCCGCAGGAGCATGGCAACCGCATCCGCGCCCGGTTGATCCAACGTAGCCAAGACGCCACAACTTAGTCGACCGGTCCATCACCTCAGTCTGTTTCCTTGAGCCGAAGTTGAACGTGTCGCCAACCGATCCCGCTCCGTCGCTTCCGACTTGGTTCCGCTGGGCTCAACTGGTGCGGATTCCGACGGTGTTCACTGTGATCGCCCAAGTGATTGCGGCATTCCTGGTCGCTGCTGGCAAGCCGGACAACGCGGTCACGGCCTGGCCGCTGGCGGCGCTGATCTTGCTGGCTGCAATCGCGGCTTACTGGGCGGGTATGATCCTCAATGACATCTGGGATTTGGCGGAGGATAGTGTGGAGCGACCGTCGCGGCCGTTGCCCAGCGGCGCGATTTCCGTCTCAGCGGCGCGCACCGCCGGTTGGACGTTGTTGTTCTTATCGATCGTTACGGCGGGTGTAGCGGGCTGGGTCAGCACGGCGGATCGACCGCTGACGTTCGCGCCGCCTGTGATCGCCGCAGCACTGGCCATTGGCATCGTGCTCTACAACGGCCCATTGAAGCGGACGCCGTTTGCGCCGCTGATGATGGGCTTCTGCCGGATGCTCTGTTTCCTGCTCGGTGCAGCACCGCTGATGATCGTGGGCTCGGCCGAGTTCATGCTGCCTCAGACTTGGTTTCCCCTGCATGTGCTCGGGCTGGCTGCAGGCTTCGGCGTCTACATCACCGGCATCACCACGATCTCCCGAGGCGAGACCGAAGGGGGCAATCGTACGGACCTGGTGACGGGCCTGCTGGTGGCGGTCGTGGGCGCTGCGATCTTGGCGGTTGCGCCGCGGTTTGCGCCGGCCGACACGCCGTGGATGTTCCTGCCCGACGACCGATTCGCCATTCTGATGGGACTGATCACTTTGCCAGTTGTCATCCGCGGCATTCGAACCATCGCAGATCCTCAACCGATGATGATTCAAAATCTGATTCGCGCCGGGATTCTTAACCTGATCCCATACTCGGCCGTCATCGCGCTGATCACCGCAGGAATGGGCTGGGCGTTAGTCATCTTCGCCCTGGCAATTGCTGCCACGATTACATCGGCCCGGTTCCGCGTTACTTAATCGCTCTCGCTCGTTTCAGCTCCCTCATCAACGACGTTGGCCCAGCGGCGTGATGCAGCGCTGCGCGACCGAGTCACTCCACTTGCTCCTGCACTTGAGCTCGGCATGTCACTGAAATCGCTCTGGTTAAACTCGTTCTGCCGTCCGCGGCGCCTCCCTGGCATCGCATTTGCGCTACTGCTGATCGCTTCCGTGTTCGCTGCCAGCGCAGATGCAAGAGCAGCAGCAGGAACGTCAGGCTCGTCAGTGGTCGGGGATCTACCCGCATCTGGCCTTCTTTAACGATGACGGTGAGTGCGGTACCGGCGCTGTGGTGCCGTGGCGAGATCGTCTGTGGGCGATCACCTATTCGCCGCACCGGCCCGACGGCTCGTCCGACAAGTTGTACGAGATCGACCGCAATCTCAATATGACGATCCGGCCGGAGAGCGTTGGCGGTACACACGCCAACCGGATGATCCACCGCGAGTCGAATCAACTGCTGATCGGGCCGTACGTGATCGACGCCCAGCGCAACGTCCGCACGATTCCAATAGCCGAGATGTTTGGCCGACTGACCGGGACCGCCCGGCACCTGACCGATCCTGCCAACAAGGTGTACTACGCCACGATGGAGGAAGGTTTTTACGAAGTCGACGTCAATACTCTCGAGGTGACGCTGCTCTATCCCGACAGTAATCGGCCGCGCGGCGAGAGCGGCGATATCCTTCCCGGCTACCACGGCAAAGGGCTGTACTCCGGCCAAGGCCGCCTGGTGTATTCCAACAACGGCGAAGATTCACCGCTGGCGCGTCAGCGTCCCGATATCGAATCGGGCGTCTTAGCCAGTTGGGATGGCGACCGCTGGCAGGTCGTCCGCCGCAATCAATTCACCGAAGTCTCGGGTCCAGGCGGCATCGTCGGCAGTTCCCAGCCCGATACCGATCCGATCTGGAGCATCGGCTGGGACCACCGGTCGCTGATCCTGCATGACGCTCGACGGTGGACAGTGGCATGCTTATCGCCTGCCCAAGGCGAGTCATTGCTACGACGGCGCACATGGCTGGAACACCGAGTGGCCACGGATTCGCGAGATCGGCGAAGAGGATTTGCTGATGACGATGCACGGCACCTTCTGGCGGTTCCCGCACGGTTTCAGCGCCGCGCGGGCAACCGCCGGATCGCGCCCCGCAGCACCTATCTGAAGGTGATCGGCGACTTCTGTAACTGGCAAGACCAGGTGGTCTTTGGCTGTGATGACGCAGCCAAGAACGAGTTCCTCAACACGCGCAAGTCCAAGGGGAACATCATCGGACCGGGCCGCTCGCAGTCGAATCTGTGGTTTGTCGAGCCCGAGCAGCTCGATCATTTCGGAACGCCACTGGGACAAGGCGCGGTCTGGCTGGCCGAACCGGTACGGGCCAACACCCCGTCCGAACCGTTTCTGTTCTCGGGCTACGATCGCAAAGCGGTCCATCTGGTAAACGGGGACACACATGGAGTGTCGTTGACGTTGCAGTTGGACCGGCAGGGTGATGGATCCTGGGAGACCTGGCAGAGCGTGTCATTGGCCGGCAATGGCTATCAGTGGCTGGACCTTTCGGCGGCACCGGTTGCCGCCTGGATTCGCCTGCAGAGCGACCGCGACGCCGCGGCGTTGACGGCACAGTTCCACTACAGCAACGATCCTCAGCCCAGCCAATCTGCCGGACGGATGGACGGAATCGCGCGGCCGCAGTCAAACGCCTACTCGGCCGGTCTGGTTCGTGCCCGCGGGACCACCCCTTCGACGCTGCATTTTTCCGCCAACCGCATCGAGGGCGAGCGAGTCGTTCATCACGGCAACTACGAGCTGGACGTCGACATGCGACTCCGCGCCGTTGACGACCCGGTGGCCGATGCTTGGCTGCAAGAGAACGTCGCCATTCCGCAAGATGTGGTTAGCTGGGACGAGGCTTCCATTGTGTTTGTTGATGAAGACGGCACCCGCTACCGTCTGCCGATCGCTGCCGATGCTTTGCGGGCCCGTGGTCCACTAGGTGACGCTCGCATCGATCGCGAAGTCTGCACCGAGCGCGACCTGTTCAACTGCGGCGGGCTGTTCTATGAACTTCCCGCTCGCAACGCCGGTGGATTTTCGAAGATCCGCCCAATCACCGCTCATAAGCGCAGCGTGTTCGATTATTGCTCCTGGCGTGGATTGATGGTGATCACTGGCATCGAGTCCGCGGAAGTCGACAACCGGCATATCATCCGCTCCGAAGATGGAGAAGTCGCGGTGTGGGTCGGCACGATTGACGACTTGTGGCGTTTCGGCAAACCGCGCGGCAGCGGAGGTCCCTGGAAAAACACTGCCGTGAAGCAGCATCAGCCGTCGGATGCTTACCTGTTCCATGGTTTTGATCGGTGCAGCTTGACGCTTGAGCATGACGCCGGCGTGCCGGTACAGATCCGTGTGGAAGTCGACATCGACGGGACCGGCAATTGGCAGCCATACCAAACCTTCCATGTCCCGGCGCAAGAATCGCTCTCACATACGTTCCCCGCCGCCCTGCAGGCGTACTGGCTACGCGTTGTCGCCGACCGCGACTGCACCGCAACGGCACAACTGGTGTACGACTGAGTGTTCTAAGCGGGGCAGGCCTGTTCCATTGCGGCGGCGTGAGTTTCCGCGATGCTGTATGAGAAACGTGCCAGCGTGAGGTCACATCATGGAACACCGCTACCAAGCAGCCAATGGCATCCGTCTGCACTACGTCGAGCAGGGGACGGGACCGCTGGTCGTGATGTTACACGGCTTTCCTGATTTTTGGCGGAGTTGGCGTTATCAGATTCCGGCGTTTGCGCAGGCCGGATACCGAGTGATCGCTCTGGATCTGCGCGGCTACAACCTCAGCGATCGCCCTGAAGGCATCGCGGCATACCAGCTCGATTCGCTGACCGCCGACGTGGCCGCCTTTGTCGATGAGCTTGGCGGAGACCCACCGGTCGTGGTCGGGCACGACTGGGGAGGCATCATCGCCTGGCAGCTGGCGATGCACCACAGCGAGTCGCTGCGGTCGTTGATCGTACTCAACGCGCCTCATCCCGCGGCGTTTGACCGCGAGCTAAAGCGACTTTCCTCACAGTGGCTGCGGTCCTGGTACGCGATCCTGTTCCAATTCCCGGCGGTACCCGAGGCGGCGCTGTCAGCGGGCAATTTTCGCGCTGCTGAGGCGGGCGCTGCGCCAAGGCCCAGCCGATTCGGAGGAGGAGCTCGAGCAGTACCTGGCGGCCTTCACGCCTCCGGGAGGCGCTGACGGCAGCGCTAAACTACTACCGTGCGGCGGTGCGATTTCGACCGGCGGCACCTCGGCGAATCGATTGCGAAACACTGCTGCTGTGGGGCGAGCGCGACCCGTTCCTGGTGCCGCGGCTGGCCAGCGATCTGGAGCAGTGGGTTCCCGAACTGGATGTGGTCAAACTTTCCGACGCCGGTCACTGGCTGCAGCTGTCCAACGCTGACCAAGTCAACGAACAGATTCTGACGTTTCTGCGGCGGACAGTCGACTGATGCTGATCCTGCTTTGCGGTTTCCGTCTCAGCTCCGCTCGCCGGAGCGATGTACCGGCGAGCGGAGCGAGCACTCACGAAGCACTACATCACTGTTTCTTCTCGAAATCACCGGCGACGGCGATCACCAGACGTTCCGGAAGGATATAGTCGCGAATCGCCGCGTTGACCTGTTCCCTGGAAACCTCTGCGATTCGCTTTTCGAACTCCGCCGTGAACTCCAGTGTGCGGCGATTGAACATTGAGCCTAGCAGTTGACTGGCGAGGCTCGCATCATCCGACCGCCGGACCCGTTCCCCTTGCAGGTACGCTTCCTTCGCGCTGGCCAACTCTTCTTCAGTGACCCCTTCTTCACGCAATTTCGCCAGTTCCTCGTTGATCACCTCGAGCAGGCGATCAATGTTTTCGGGACTGGTAATCGCGTACAGCGTGAAGTCGGTTCGCTCGTCGCGATGACGCGCTGACAAGCCCGAGCGAATCCCGTAGGAAAGCCCCTCCTGCTGACGAACGCGATCGGCCAGTCGACTGCTGAGCGAACCGCCGCCGAGGATAAAGTTGCCCATCTCCAGCGCCGCGTAGTCCGGGTTCTCGTCATCCAGCGCGTGTTGCAGACTGCTGTAGAGCATCGCGTTGGATTTATCAGGGGTCGAGATTCGTTCGACCTGGCCCTCCACATCGGTCACCGCGGGGCGATCGAAACGCTCGTACGGCTTCTTCGGTTTCCAGTCGGCAAGCAGTTCGCCCACCTGCGACTTGATCTCCTCCGCATCAAAGTCGCCGACGACAGCGAGTTCGCCTTCCTGAGCGCCGATGAAGTCGTTGTAAAACTCCCGGATCTGGTCGATGGTAACCGCTCGGTACAGTTCCAGTTCTTCTTGCAGCGTCCGCACATAGCGTACGTCGCTCGGATCATAAGGTGCCAAAGCGCGTCGGACCGCTTGAGGTGCGAGTGCCTGCGGTTCATTCAGCGAGCTTTCAATACTGGTGATCACTTGGCGGCGCAGGACTTCCAGTTCCGCTGCATCCAGCCGCGGTTTGCGGAGCAGATCACCGATCAACGTCACGACTTCACCGAGCGACTCGCGTTTGGTCTTCACCCGCAATTGCAGCAGTCCCGGTGTGCTGTTCATCGACAAATCCGCGCGCAGCCGCGTCAGCGTGTCCTCCAGCTCCTGATAGTTCATCGACTCGGTCCCACGCTGCATCAGCGCACCGACCAGTTCCGCTTCGCCGATGCGGCCTTTGAGTGATTCCTCGTCGCCAAACCGCAGCGTCAGCATCAAGGTCACCGTATTGCCACGGGTCTTCTTGGGAAGCAGCGCGTATTGGTAACCAGGAAACAGTTCGCCCCGTTGCGTCCGCTCCTCGATCGCCAGCGGATTAACATCGAACGCTTCACCCGCCGAGATGTCTTCCCGGCCGACATAACCTTCCAAGCGCGCAGCCAAATCAGGTGATTCAGGAATCGTCACTCGTTCCGGCTTTTCGGTCGGAATGAACAACCCGACCGTCCGGTTATTACGAACCAGGTACTTTTCCGCCGCCGCCTGAATCTTCTCAGGTGTCAGTTCTTCGACCGCATCACGGAACAGAAAATACAATCGCCAATCACCTTGAGCCGCCCAGTCACTGAGTGAGACCGCAATGCGGTTCGATTCAGACGCTTCGAGTTCGCGTGCCTTGAGAATCTGCTGTTTGGCCCGCTCCGTCTCCTGCTCCGTCACCGGTGTCTTGGTAAACGACTCCTCCAAGATTTCAATCATCGTGCTGCGTGCCAGCTCAATCGAAGTCGTCAGCGGAACTTCCGCAAATGTCATCAAAATGCCAGGATCATGAAATGCTGAGGCCAGCGTATAGACGTTGCTGGCAACTTCTTTCTCGACCATCTGCTTATACAGTCGCCCGCCCGGCTCATCGGCTAGCACATAGACCAAGGCACGAATGGCAGCGAAATCGGGGTGGCTGCTGGCCGGCACATGGTAGGCCGCACCAACATATTGAACGTCTCCGACGCGTCTGAGTACGACTGTCCGTTCGCCATCTTGCGGTGGCTCAACCGTATAGGTCAAGTTCAGTGGCTCATCGGGCACCGACAACGAGCCGAAGTGCTTGTCGAGATATTCAAGTGCCGTCTCCGGGTTGAACTTTCCGGCCACGATCATCATCACGTTGTCGGGACGGTAATATTTGCGATAGAACTGTCGCAGCGCTACGATCGGCACCCGCTCAATATCGCTGCGGTTGCCAATCGTGGTCTTGCCATAATTGTGCCACTCGTAGGCAACCGCCTGCATCCGTTGCATCAGCACTTGAATGGGCGAGTTCTCACCACGTTCGAACTCATTGCGAACGACGGTCATTTCGCTGGCCAGGTCTTCGCCGCGGATGAAGCTGTTGCCCAGACGGTCGGCCTCGAGCTGGATGGCGAACTCCAGATTCTCATCGCTGGCCGGCAATGTCTCATAATAGTTGGTGCGATCCATCCACGTGGTGCCATTGAAGTTGGCTCCGCGGTCGGTCAACAACTTGGGAATGTTCGGATGCGTGGGCGTGCCCTTGAACAGCATGTGTTCGAGCAAGTGAGCCATGCCCGCTTCGCCGTATCCTTCATGGCGTGAACCCACAAACACAGTCATATTGACGGTGACGACATCCTTGCTCTCGTCCGGGAACAACAGCACACGAACACCGTTTTTGAGCCGATACTCGGATATGCCCTCGATCTCATTGATTTTCATAACAGAAGGGTTCGCTGGGTTGTCTTTGTCATCGCCGGAATCTGCGGCGGCTTTTTCGGTTGCAGGAGGGGGTGTATCGGCTAGGCTGACAGGCGCCGCAGCGAGCATCAAAACAGCGGCGGCTAGTAAGCTGCTGCCGCCGTAGAGCCAATGCCAGCGGCTACATGGCCTGGGGCTCCAGTCGGCGACGGCTGACAGCAGCTTCAGCGGCCGCTGCGCCCGGCCGCGGGGATTTATACGGAAAGTCGACATCGGTTCTCCTTGTTGGATGTGGGTCCGTTGAGCTGTCAGTGCGCGTACGGCATCAAGCCGGCGGCCGATTACTCGAGGAGCATATTAGCCGATTTCGCTGGCTAACCGAGATCGGGGAGGCCGGATTCGAGCGGAGGGTATCGCTATCGCGTTGGGTGGCACGCTCAGAGCCCTAGCGATGGGCGTGAGCGGCGGAAGCAGATACCGAGCTTCGCACGTTACATAATCGCCCCCCATCACGCCCTTCGTTCCTCAGGGACGTGCCACCCCGAGAACCAGCTCTCCCGTTTTCTTTGATGAGCCACGAGGTTCGCGGAAGAGCTGAAGGCAAAGGCACTGGGTTACAAGAAAATCAGGCGCAGCGGCGTCGTGCACCGTTCGCTCGGTGTGCTGCTGCGCTGTCGCTCGGTCGCGTCGCAGGACGTGGCGATGCGGCGCAACCGTCGGCAGGCCTCGCGCATCGCGGCATTGTCGATGCTGTGAACATCGATCGGCTGGCCGACGCCGCGCAGCATCGTCACCGTCAGTCGGCCGCCGAGGTGTTGCCGGAATTCTTCCAGCCCCATCAACACCTGATCAAAATCGTCGAGCGTATCATCCCACAGCGCCAGTCCCAGATCCGACAAGCACTGGCAGACGCGCCGGCACTCCGCATCGGGAAGTCCGTGGACGATCGATGAATAGATGCAGTCTAGTGCGACTCCGATCGCGACCGCTTCACCGTGCCGGATAGCATACTGCGTCAGCGACTCCATCCGGTGCGCCGACCAGTGACCGAAGTCGAGCGGCCGGGCCTCCAGCGCCTCAAACGGATCGCCGCCGCAAGTGATGTGCTGCAGATGGAGCTGGCATGAGGCTTCGATCGCCTGCACGGCGACCGACATCTCGCGGTGCGCAATCGAGGTCGCGTTTGCGCAGAGATAGTCGAACTCGCGTGGGTCTTTGAGCAGCGACACCTTCACCGCTTCGCTAAAGCCGCAGACGAAATCCCGCTGCGGCAGTGTCGTCAAAAAACCGGCGTCGTTGATCACTGCCCACGGCACCGCGAACGTGCCGACCCAGTTCTTCTTGCCGAAGTAATTGACGGCGTTTTTGACGCCGACACCGGAATCGGCTTGGGCGAGCGTCGTGGTCGGAATGCGGACCAAACGGATGCCGCGGTGGGCGATCGCGGCTGCGTAACCGACGGCGTCCAGCATCGCACCACCGCCGATGGCGATGATGTAGCTGCGACGGTCGAGCATCGCCTCGTTGATCTCGCTCAGCAGCGACTGAATGATCTCCGGTGTGTTCTTGACAAGTTCTCCGCCAGGCACCAGACGCGTCGAGCCTACCAGGTCCACTCGTGAGGATTTCGCCAGCCGCTTGGCAATTCCGGACACCCGGGGACTGCTGCGCCGACATCGGCGTCGGCCCACAGCACCACCTTGGGTGGAGCGGCCGCGGAAGGATGCAATAGATCGAGCAATTCCCCGAAATCGTCGCCCGCCACCTCCCAAGTCGACCGCAGACGGTGCACCTGCGGCACCGAAAAATGGATGTCGCGCGGATCGGAAATGGGATTTGGGGGATCGTGATCGGTCATTCTCACCGCGCTATGGGTCCTGTCTTTCACGACGGTACAGTGATTGGGAAGCGAGTGTTTGGGCGGCTAAAGTGCTCAGGCGGCTGCCGGCGCCGGCGCGACGAAACCCCGCCGCTGGCTCAGCAACCCGCTGTTCGTTAACCGCAATTTCAGTCGCCTGCATCACGGTTGTTCGTCCGCCCAACCACGCCACAGCCACCGCAGGGTGTCAGGAAAAATCGCGCCACCGTGCTGACCATTGTGCTCCCCATCACCATACACAAATTTGTAGTCGTATTTCTTAAATGCTAGCGAATTGGCCATCTGCAGGTTCGCCAGCGGCCAGTTGCCGTGCTGGTTGTTCAAATCGTTTGCTCCGTCTTGCAGAAAGACGCGGAGCGGCTTGTTTTCGTTCTTGCGAACCAATGCTGGATAAACGTGTCCGCCGCGGATGTCGACGAAGCTGCCGATGTGGCTGACCACCTTGCGAAACGAGTCGGGCCGGAACCAGGCGACGGAGAACGCGCAGATCCCGCCGGAGCTCATCCCGCAAATCGCCCGCAGTTCAGGGTTCTCGGTAATTCGCAGGTCCTTTGTTGCCTCGGGCAGCAGGTCCTCCAGCAAGAAGCGAGCATAGTCGTCACTGACCGTATCGTATTCGATGGCGCGGTTGGTCGGCCGTGGATTCCAGCCGCGCTTCTCGCCCAGTTCGCGTTTCGTACCGGGATCGACGAACACACCGATGGTGATCGGCATTTCGCCGCGGTGGATCAGGTTGTCGAACACCGTCGTCGCTCGAAAATCGCCACCGGGGCCGACGTAGGCATGACCATCCTGAAAAACTATCAGCACCGCAGGCACGCTGCCATCGTACTGCGCCGGGACGTAGACGCTATACCGCCGCTTCGTGCCCGGATACACCGAGCTATCGAGCAGCTCGTGCTCGGTCACTTTGCCCTGAGGAACGCTCTCGATCGGGCTCGAGTCGGGACCGTGCTCGTAGGGTCCGGGAACGATTTCGGGTAGCTGGGCCATTGCTGGCTGTGCGATCGTCGCCGCTGCCGTCACGGCAAACGACAGCAGCAGGACGAGCAAACGAGGGAATGCAGACTTCATGGAGGTGTGTGTCCTGTGCAATGCGACGCAGCGGAAGCGGCCGTCGTTAGGTTGAAAAGTGCAGGGGGTGGGTCAGCCGGCAGCGAGGCAGTGCCATCGAAGAACCGGCGGGGCTCTCCATCATACTTGCTCAGCCACCGTTCGCTCAAGCAACCGGTTCACCTGCCTGACCCCATCTTTGCCGAAGCCACAGAAGTGCAGGAAATGGTCGCAAGGAACCCTGAAGAACGCCACCTGTACAACATGCGGCTGAAAATGGCTAACGTTCAGACTTCAAAAATGCGATCAGATCGGCGAGCTCTTGAAGGGTTAGCTGCTGGTCTAGTCCGGCGGGCATAATCGAGACGGCGCTGGGGCGAATCGATTCAATCTCGTCATGCTCGATCCGGACGCGCTGGTCGATCCCGGTGAGCAGCGTCAGCGTTTGCAGATTCTCGTCGGCGATGACGCCACTATGCGACCGGCCGTCGACGGTCAGGACCTGAAAGGACTCGTAGCTGCGCACGAAGCTGGCGCTGGGATAAACGATCGCTTCGAGCAACTCTTGGCCGCTGCGAATGCGGTTGATCCGCGTCAGGTCTGGACCGATGCGGCCGCCGTGATAGCCGACCGCGTGGCAGGCACTGCAGGCTGCCCGGCTGCTGCGAAACAGCTGCAGGCCGCGGAGCGGATCGCCAGCAGGCAACTCGTCCCACAACTGCTGCAAGTGCTCGACCTGCTGCTTGCCGCCGTCGCCAGCGAGTTGCTCGATCAGTGGCTGAGCGAGCTGGCGGATCGGCTCAGGATGCTCGCGAAAATGATCCTCCAGCATCGCGGTGGAAAGCCCCGCTGCCGGATCGCTCACCCGCAGCGCATCGACTAACGCAGCATTGACCAGTTGATCGTGGTTTCGCCGCAACAGGTTCAGCACGCCGCTGAGCTCCATCGGGCCGAGTTCTTCAGCCGCTGTTGCAAGCTGCACCGCCTCGGCCTGCGACAACGGCTGGCGCACGAGGGCGGCCAGCGCCAGCTGCCGATGATGCGGCGGCGAATCGGGACCAAGTAGCTCCACCAGCCGCGCAAAACCGGGCGAGATCTCGTCTGTTTTCGCGTCAGGCAGCCGCCATGACGCTCCGGGCGGCGCTGCCGCAGCCAACATCAACCACATTTCCGGTTCGGACTCGTGTTGGCCCAACGCCGCACGGCAGGCCTCTACCAACGGCTGAGGCGGAGCGTCTGTCCAGCGAACCGCAGCCAGCACTCTCGTCCACAAGCGAAGTTCTCTGTCATCGGCAGCGCTCGTGTCGGCTGAGGGCGGCGTCATTCGCACCGCAATCGGCTCAGCCCACTGAGCCGGCAGCGTCGCCGGCGGACTGGCGGCCAGCGCAGCAACTAACTGCAGGCGTCGCTCCGCTGGTCCGGCACCGATGACCCCAGCGACCGCATCGGCGAGCCCTGGCCGCAGCACTAATTGCTGGAGCGTTCGCTGCCACCGCTCCGGATCTTCACTCGCACCGCCCTGGTCGAGCAATTGCGGCAGCGCTTCGGCGACGACCGCATCCCAGGCCGGGCGACGGGCGAGGATTTCCGTTGCCAGTTCACGCTCGGCGCCAGTCCCTCGCTGCAGGATCGCCAGCAGATGCTCAGCGCACAGCGCATCAGCGTCGGTCTGGCCCAACACCCGCAGAGCCGCTAAACGCACAGCGGGCTGGTCAGCAGCCAGTGATTGTGTCAGCGTCGGTACCGCGGCAGGACCAAGTTCGATCAGCGCATAAAGCAGCGCGTGCTCGAGAATCCGATCGCCAGACGCAGACGGCAATTGAGCGAGCAAGTGGCTGGCAGCGCGGCCGTCGCCCAATCGCCCCAGTGCCTCGGCGGCGTGGCGGCGCTCGCGCGCATCACCCTTTTCCAAGACCGTCAACAGTCGATCGCCAGCGGGACCAAAACGGTAAGTCGCCAATCCCTGGGTCGCCGCTAAACGCACTACCCGCTGCGGATCGTCGAGCAACTCCACCAACACCGACAACAACCGGTTCCGTGTCCCGTCGTCCGCCGGATCGAGCCTGCCGATGATCTCGATCAGGCACCACGTCGCGTGGGCGCGAAGCAGAGCCGACGTGCTGCCGATCGCGTCGCCAGTGTTTTTCTGCTGACGCAGCGCGCCACGAGCGCAGCCGCGGCGTCGGGCTGCTCGACCAATCGCAATCGCGCCTGCCGCCGCACGACCGGCCGCGGATCACCCAACAGCTGCACCAGGGCCTCGCTCTCCAGCATATCCCACTGGAGCGAGCTGCCGCGAAGATCGGCTGCCGCCACCGGCGATGGAGGAATCAGGCGGTAGATGCCGCCCGTTGCTTGGCTTTGGTCAATGTGCGAAGTGGGGCAGCAGAGCGTGTACCAGCCACCCGTGTCGACAACCAGCAGACTGCCATCGGCATCTTCGAGCACGTCGGTGGGATGAAAATCCGGCCGATCGGCTACCAGCAAATCCAGGTCTTCCGTCCGCACGCCCGCACCGTCGTCGACCAGCGTGTGCAGGCTGACCTTCTGCAGATTGAACTGCGCGACGACCAATTCACCACTGAGATTTTCATCGGACAGCGTCGCTTCACGGACCATCAATCCCGCCGGAGCGGCTGGTCCAAGATGCGTCATCACCGGCATTAGCGGTCCGGTCCGCGCGTGTCCGTCCAACACGCCATGCTCCTTGCCGTAGACTCCGCCGTAGATCGCATGCACCAGCGCGTCGCGGCGTCCCTCAGCGGGTTGCTGGATGAAGGTGCACGTGAAAAAACGTTCGCCGCAGAGGCTCATCGCCAGTTCCACCGGATTGTCCATTCCGCCGGTCATCACCGACTCCAAAATTCCCGTGCGCGGATGCCGCCGAAACACGTGCGAAGCTCGCGTTGACCAGGTGGAGCCGTCATCGCGGGCATACGTCTGCTCCGCAAACGCGCCTTTGCACCAGTAAATCCAGCCATCACGCCCGGCGAACGGGCCATGCAAGTCGTTCGCGCAGCCGGTCAGCGTCTTGCCATCGAACCAAACCGAACGCTCGTCCGCGATCCCGTCATCATTGGTATCGCGCAGCAGCCAGATCTCCGGCGGCGTACCGACCAGAATGCCTTCCGGTGTCCACAGCACCCCTTGGGGCAACATCAGATCTTCGGCGAGCACCGTGCGGTGGTCGAAGGTGCCGTTGCCGTCGGTGTCCTCCAGCACCACCAGTCGGTGTGGCCGCTCTTCCAACTGCTGCTTCACCGGGGCGCTGCTGCCGGAAGATTCGACGATGTACAAGCAACCGTCAGGAGCGAGATCGGCGTGCACCGGGTAACGCACCAGTGGCTCGGCCGCGACGCGCTGCACCGTCCAGCCTTCGGCGACCTGGAACTGGATTCCGCCGAGCTGAACCGGTTCTGCCGCGTCGGCCGCCGACAGGACCAGCGATCCGAGAAATGCCGCCACCACTGTCAAAGCCGCACTCGCACGCTGCATCGTCATGTTCCTGAGTTCACTGATTCAATCGAAGGCTCTGCGGATTCCGCCGCATCCGGAACACGCACCCAACACGCCGCTCGGTGTTCTACCGCTCCGTCGGGAACGCTCATTAATCCCGGTCGCTCGCCGCGGCAGCGATCCTGGACCAACCAACAACGGTCCGCCAGTGCACAACCAGGATATTCACGGTCCGGCGAAGGCACTTCTCCCCGCAAGATAATCCGGCTGCGTTTGGCCGACTCGACCGGATCGGGAATCGGCACCGCCGACATCAGCGCTTCGGTGTAGGGGTGCGTCGGATGCGCGTACAGATCGGCCGCCTTGGCCATTTCTACGATCCGCCCGAGATACATCACGCCGACGCGAGTGGCGATGTGGCGGACGACGGCCAGGTCGTGAGCGATGAACAGGTACGACAATCCTAGACGCTGTTGCAAATCCATCAACAGGTTGATGATCTGCGCTTGAATCGAGACATCCAGCGCCGATACCGGCTCATCGCACAGGATCAACCGAGGCTGGACTGCGAGCGCTCGGGCGATGCCGATCCGCTGCCGCTGGCCGCCGGAAAACTCGTGCGGGTAGCGGTTCAGAAATCGCGGATTGAGTCCCACCAGATCCATCAGCCGCAACACCTCGAGTTGCAGGTCGCGGCCGCGAGCCAGGCCGTGAATCTTCAGCGGCTCGCCGATGATCGAGCCGACCGACATCCGCGGATTGAGCGACGCGAACGGATCCTGAAAGACCATCTGCACAACGCGGCGGTGACGCTGCATCGCCGAGTCGCTCAGGCCGTTGATTCTCTGGCCATCGAGGATCACGCTGCCTGCAGTCGGCTGTACCAGTCCAATGATCGCACGCGCGGTCGTCGATTTGCCACAGCCCGATTCCCCGACCAGTCCGAGCGTCTCGCCTGCTGCGATGTCAAAGGAGACATCATCGACGGCGCGGATCACGCCGCGCTGGCGCGCAGAAAACTGCCACGGGTGAACGGGAAATGGACCTTCAGGTTCTCTACCTGCAGCAACGGCTGCTCCGTCATGACACGTCCTCCGTGCTCAGTTCCGCCGCCGCCTCGACGCTTTGCCCCGGGCTGTCAAACCAACAGGCTGACAGCCGCTCTTCTCCGACGACGCGCAGTGGCGGGTCATCCTGTTCACAGCGGTTGACTGAATACGGACAGCGCGGGCGGAAGGAACATCCCGGCGGCACCCGCGTCATGTCCGGCGGCTGCCCGGGAATGGCATCGAGCTGTTCGGAGTGATCGCGATCTAGCCGCGGCAGCGACCGCAGCAGGCCCAGCGTGTAAGGATGCCGAGGATCGGCGAACAGATCGTGCACTTCAGCTTTCTCGACCACCCGGCCGGCGTACATCACCAGCACGCGATCACACACTCCGGCGACGACGCCCAGGTCGTGCGTAATCAAAATAATGCTCGTGCCCCGCCGCTGTTGCAGCTCCGCCAGCAGCTCGAGGATTTGCGCCTGGATCGTCACGTCCAGCGCCGTTGTCGGCTCGTCGGCGATTAGGATGTCAGGTTCGCAGGAAAGCGCCATGGCAATCATCACGCGCTGTCGCATCCCGCCGCTGAATTGATGCGGGTAGTCGCGCAGTCGCGCCGCTGGCGAACTGATACCGACCAACTCCAGCACCTCAGCGGCTCGATCATTAGCGGCCTTAGCCGACAGCCCGAGATGGCGGCGCGTGACCTCGGTCAACTGCTGCCCGACCGTCATCAGCGGGTTAAGCGCCGTCATCGGATCCTGAAAGATCATCCCGATGCGGCGGCCGCGGATCGACATCTGCTTGACGTCGCTCATCGCGATTAAGTCTTCACCATCAAACATCGCGGTGCCGCGATCGATCCTGCCCGGCGGCCGCGGGATCAATCCCATCAGCGCCATTGCAGTGACGCTCTTGCCGCTGCCGCTTTCGCCGACGATTCCCAGCGTCTCGCCACGGGCTAAATCAAACGACACCCCGCGCACCGCTTCAACCAAGCCGTCGTCGGTCTGGAAGCTGACATGCAGATCGCGTACGCTCAGCAGCGACGCGGCGTCAGCGGGATCGGGTCGTGAATTTTCAGGCACTCGTCAATAGCCTCAATCTCGATTCTTCATTTTCGGGTCCAGCGCGTCCCGCACCCCGTCGCCGAGGAAGTTCAGCGCAAATAACGTCGCGGCCAGCGCCGCGCCGGGAAACACCACCACCCACCAGAACAGCTTGACGCTCGACAATGCCTCGACGCCATCGTTGAGCAGTTGCCCCCACGACACATCGGGCGGTGCCACGCCGAGCCCCAGGAACGACAGAAACGCCTCGAACAGCATCACTGCCGGAATCGTCAACGTCAGATAAACGATCACGACCCCTAGCACGTTGGGCACCAGGTGGCGGAACACGATCCGCAGCGGCGAAGCTCCAATGGTTCGTGCCGCCTCGATAAACTGTTCATGACGCAGCGACAACACCTGGCCGCGGACCACCCGCGACATCGTCAACCAATAGATCGCACCGATCACCAGATAGAAGATCGTGATCTGCTCGATCCCGCGGGCTTGCAACCAGGCCTTAACCGAATCTTCTCCGAGGAACGTAATCAGAAAAATGACTACAAAGATGAAGGGGATCGAATACAGAATATCGACGATCCGCATCATCACCGCATCCACCCAACCGCCGACGTACCCGGCGATCGCTCCATAGCTGACTCCAATTACCAGGCTGACGAGCGTCGCAACCACGCCGACGATCAGCGACACCCGCGCTCCCCAAAACACTCGCGAAAGCAGGTCGCGACCGAGTTTGTCAGTGCCAAACAGCGAGGGGATCGCATAGTCGCCGAACATTGCGACTCGCATTTGGCACATTGTCCAGGAGACCGTCCCAAGCTGGTTCCAGAGCTGATTGAAGGGATGCTCAACGTTCGTCCGCTGGCGAATTGCTTCGTCGATCCGCTGCCGCTCCGCGGGATCAGCGGTCGCATCCCGCTGCTGCCTCAGTTCACTGAGCTCCGCATCGAACCGTTTCAATTCGGCGACGAGCGACTGCTCGGCGAAATCGAGCCCTTCTCGACTGCCCATCGTCACCGCAGTCAGCTCCGGTGGCAGCAAGCGGCGGTGCTTCAGGTCTTTATCGATCGGGCTCTGTAGCGGGAGCAGCGGCGTGAGCACGGCCAATAGCACCAATAGAATCAGCCCAATCATCGAGATCATCGCCGTCCGCCGCCGTTTGAGGCGACGCCAAGCATCGCTCCACAGCGATGTGCCGCGGATCTGACGTGATTCTTCTAACAGACGATCGAGCGTCTGTTGACGATCCTGCTCGGCCAGCTCCGACAGCCCCGGAGACGGCAGTGGCGGATGGGTGTCGGCGGGCAATGTTCGCGGCTCACTACTCACTGCAGCTTGACCCTCGGATCGATCACGGCATAAGAAATATCGACAATCGAGTTCATTACAAACAAGATCACGGTATAGGTCAGCACCATTCCCATCGCCAAGGTGTAGTCGCGCTGGAGCGCCGCATTGATGAAATGACTTCCCATCCCTGGGAGCGCAAAGATTTTTTCTAACACCAGAGAACCGGTCAGCACCCCTGCGGTCGCCGGCCCCAAATAGGAGACGACTGGCAACATCGCCCCGGGCAATACGTGTTTGAGAATCACCGCTTGTTGAGACAAGCCTTTGGCGCGAGCCGTGCGAACATGCTCCCGCGTCAGCACTTCCAACATGCCCGCTCGGGTCAGCCGGGCAATGTACGCCGCAACCGGAGCACCGAGACAAAGTGCGGGCAAAACAATCTGGTTAAATGTCCCCCAGCCTGCGGCGGGAAACAGGCCCAGGCCGAACACGAACAGCAGAATTGCTAAACTAGCGAGCACAAAGTTAGGCACCGCGATGCCAAGCACCGCAGCGGCCATCATCGACACGTCGGCGAGCGATCCGCGATAGACCGCCGAGATCACTCCAGCCGGGATGCCCAAGCCGATCGCGAATACCAGACCGAAAATCGCAAGCGACGCAGATACCGGAAAGCCTTCCGCCAAGACTTGATTGACGCTGTAATCTTCCAGCCGCAAACTCCAGCCGAGGTCGCCGCGGGTGACGATGCCCAGGGCATAGTCGAAGTACTGCCGTGTTGGCGTGGCGTCGAGATTGTAGCGGGCGCGCAACTGTCGCTCGATCGCCGCAGGCACCGTTCGCTCGCTGCTGAACGGGTTGCCAGGAACCGAACGCATCAAAATGAAGGAAACGGTGTAGACGATCCACAGCGTCAACAGCATCCACCCGGTGCGGCGAATGAGATAGCCTGCTAAGTTCCGCATAAGCCAAAAAACCTAATACCAAATCAAGACAATTGCCGGCCCTCGGCAGCAATCCATTACTGTCCCCGAGCCCGCCGCTGCTCAGGATCGAAGTACAGGAGTTGTAGCGGATGAAGGTCCTGCGCGGTGGGCGAAAAGCCTCGCACATACGGCTTTACCAGATTGATCGACGTGTAGAAGTACATCGGAATCGCCGGCAGTTCGTCAACCCAAATTTGCTCTGCCCGCCGCAGAATCTCGAGCCGCTCCTGCGGGTCCGTCTCGCGCACTGCGTCGGCGATTAATTGGTCAAACCCCGCGTTAGACCAATTCGTATTGTTCTGCGGCCCCCCGGTGACCCACATATCCAAGAATGTATTGGGATCGGGATAGTCGGCGATCCATCCAGCGCGAGCGATCTGATAATCAGTCTGCTGCACCTTATCGAGAAAACTGCCCCATTCCATGTTTTGCAGTTCAACCGCAATGTTCAGATTATTCTGAAGCTGCTGTTGGATCACTTCGGCGATCGAGCGGTGGCCTTCGCTGGTGTTGTACAGGATCGTCAGCCGCGGCATGCCGCGGCCGCCCGGAAAACCGGCTTCGGCCAACAGTTCTCGCGCCCGTGCGACATTCGGTTCAAACCCCTCGGCACTCTTGTAGCCTGCCAGTCCCGGTGGCACGAGCGTGGTTGCGGGGATCTGACCTGTCTTGGTCACCTGCTCAACAATCTCGACGCGATCGATTGCCATCGCAATCGCCCGCCGGACCAGCACGTTGTCCAGTGGCGGGCGAGCGACGTTCAAGCGGTAAAAATAGACCGAGAGCTGAGGAGCGGAATAAAAGTCTTCGCGGTCCTTCAATACCTCCAGCACCGTTTCTGGGGGCATCGTGACCCAGTCCAGTTGCCCGGTCTCATACATATTGAGCGCTGTGTTTTCGCCTTCCATCGAGAGGAAGTCGACCGTCCGCAGGGAAACTTTGTCTGCGTCATAGTAATCGTCATTTTTGGCCAGCCGCACGCGGTCGCGCAGCCGCCGGAGCTGGAGCTTGTAAGGCCCATTGGTGACGATGTTCTCCGCCTTGGTCCACAGCGGGCTGCCATACTTTTCGACCGTCGGGCGGTGCACTGGAAACAGCGTGTAAAACGCGACCAGGTTCGGGAAGTACGGGATCGGGTCGGTCAGGTTGACGACCAGCGTCTGCGGGTCCGGCGTTTCTAATCCGCCGAGCTTGTCGAAAGCGACCAGCACGCCGTGTGTCCGCTGCGTATCGGCATCGGCTAGCGGCGACGCGACGCTCGGCGAGAACGTCTGCCGCTCGCTCGGGCCGTCCCAATCGACCTGCCCCTGATCGTTGACTGCCGCGATGTCGACAACATACACCCATTGTTCGATCCAGTCGCCCTCCGCATCGGAATTGGCCTGTTTCTGCTCTGCAGTCGGTTCCGGCGGCTTGCGAATTTCGCGGAGTATGCCGTAAAGCACCGTCCCGCGCGGGAAGTTTTGGTAAGTCCCGCGATCGGTCGGCGTTTCACCGGGCCGGTCCCACAGCTCGACCTCGACCCGATCCCCCACTTCGACGACGCCTTCGTTGTACGCTTTGGCATACGGAATCGAATGCAAGTGGAAGGCGTACTCCGACGCCGTCGCCGGATGCAGCACGCGTTGCCATGACCAGGCGAAGTCGTAGCTGGTCACCGGTGTGCCGTCGGTCCAGCGGACTGCGTCCCGCAGCTTGAAGGTGTACTGGCGGTTGTCATCGGAGACTTCGTAGGAGGCAGCCATCGCCGGTTGCGGTGCCATCCCCTGCAGCCCGGTTTCTGGATCCGGATCGCCTTCGGGCATCATCTTCAGCAGCCCTTCGAAAATCTCGTAAAGGATCCGGCCTTCGATATTGCCGGTCGCTCGGGCGGGATCGAGTGTCTTAACGTCTGCCCCCGACTGCAGGCTGAACTCGGCCGGCGGCAGCGAGTCAAATCGAGACGCCCATCCGAGGGCAACCAAAACGCAAACAGCAGCGACCGCTAAAAACGCTTTGCGAGCTTCGGGTGACACAGGCAACGGTGGGCAGGAGGAAGGAAGGGGCCGGTTCGGCTTCAACCGGCATGCCTGTAGTTATAGCAGAAGTGAGGACGGTGGTTGCAGGGAGCGGGAGGACGGTGGATGGGGTGGGAGAAGAGTGGTCGATCGCTCCGCCGATCGCTGCAGGTCAATTCGGAACGGTGGACGGCTCGAAGAGTGTCCTGACGAAAATGGACTACGGGCTGGCCAGAGCTTCGCTGCCGTCGCGCGTTACCATGGCGGCGAGCACGGTGGCGGGAACGGTTTCAGAGATAAAGCGTACCGATCCGTCGCCCATGCAGACCTGGACGCCGCCGGGATGAAAAGCGAGCATGCCGTTTTCGTTGAACACATTGATCGCCGTGCAGCCAACCTCGGTTGGCACCAAGGGGTTTGTGCCGCTGTAACCGCGCAAATGCCGGGCGATGTTCACGTCGCCATAAAACGAATTCAGCAGCGGATCGCCAGGCACCGCGCACTTGCGATAAAACCGCGTTTGCTTACCCGCGATCTCGGCAAACAAGAGGGTGTTGGACAGCCCATCGACCACGTCGGCGAACTTGACGGTCCATTTGCTCTGCGTGTCGGCGGAGCCTAGCATCGCGTTGTGCGTGGTGGTGGCCGGCATGCTTGCGCAGGTAGCGAAGGAACTGTGCAGCCCGCGGAGCGGCACATAATCCGTTCGGGGCAGGACCAGCGGACCTCGGTCCAGTCCCACTGAGGCAAAGTAGGGGCCGTAGTCGCGCGGTGGCTCGCCGGGAGTGGAGGGACAGATAAATACCGCTACCGGCGTGGAAACCTCCGGACTGGCGGTGCCGAAGTTGGGCGGCATATTGATCGGATCGACGTACGAGCGGCGACGGTCCCACAACTCAAAGATCTGTGTCTGCTCCATGTACGGCAGGATATGGAACAGCGGCCCCATGCTCGTACGAGCAACGTCACCGAAGGCCAGAATCGGGTTGGGCGGATCGGTGGGATACTGCGCCGCGGGAATCACTCGCCCCCAGGCCGGCACCCATTTGTGCGTCGATTCGTGGTTATGAACTCCCAGTCCCAGCTGCTTGAGGTTGTTGGAACAACTCATCCGCCGGGCCGCTTCGCGAGCCGCTTGCACGGCAGGCAACAGCAAACCGACCATCACGCCGATGATGGCGATCACCACCAACAATTCAACGAGCGTGAAACCCAATCGTAGCCGGCCAGCAGTGGGAACCATTGGAAATCCTCCCAGACCAAGACGAGTTAAGATAAGCTCGAGGGCTTACCGGAGTAGCAGCCGACCCCTCGATTGTGCCGCTACCAGTGTAGGCACAACCGTCCCACCGCTGCACGTCCGAAACCAAAAATTCATCTTCCGCTGATTGAGCGGCCGCCCGTCCCGGAGCGGGTATCGCGATGGCCTTAGGTGGCACGCTCAGAGTCCATGGCTCCGGGTGGCACGCTCAGAGTCCCAGCGATGGGCGTGGGCACCGGAAACAGATATCGAGCCGATGTAATATTCCATGCGACCCCGCACTTCTCCCCCAGCACGCCCTTGTTCCTCAGGGACGTGCCACCCAGAGGATCAGCGTCCACGCCCCAAGTGATGAGCCACTAGGTTCGCGGAAGAACCTCAAAAATTCGCAAGCCGCCACGCTCGGCTCCCGGCAATTGCGACACCTCCTGCGATGCGCTGTACCCACTCGGACGCAATCTCAAACAAGGGCGACGACTCGTGATCATGGCCGAACACAGGCGAGGGCTCATCAGAACCGGTCCGCAGCTATGATTCCTTCTTTAAAAATCAGCGCAGACAGCGTCAAACCGGCTCGCTAGGATGCCAACGCCATACCCCACGCTCACGGAATGACGACAATGGTAAAGCCACTCGCGCTAGTCTTTCTACTTGCAATGGTTTCCGCGCCTTCCATTGCTCAAACCCCAGCTACCGTGCATCAGGTTCCCGCCAAGTCGACCACTGACCGTGTCGCCGTTGGTACGGTGGATAGAGACGTGGCAAATGGTGTCGTGCTTTCCGGAGATGTGTTTCGAACCAAGAATCTTGATACTCTGATCGAGCTCGATGTCGCAGGTGCTGCACGCTTCCAACTGAGAGAAAACAACCTCGAATCCTTTATGATCAGCGGGGATCACCTGCGCATTCGCTCTGGTGAACTCCGCATGCCACAAACCTCTGGTGCGAAACGTAACCTGTGGGTGACTGCGAAGGGTAAGTGTGTACTCGTGGGCAAGAGCATTGAGTGCGAAGCGGATCAACTTCTATTTACCGAAGATAGCGAAACCAGTCGCTTCCGTATCAAACTGGACGGCGGCGTAGTCGTATCGGTGGGCACCGCGAAATTGGCCGCGGAAACTGCCGTTGTGAGTCGAGCTGAGGGCTCCTATCGGCTCCAAGGCGATTTCACAATTTCACTGGACGACGCCGATCCACCGCAGGCAATCGACCCGCCGGACGAGTCGGATATTGATCGAAAGTGACCTCCGTCGGCCGCTGAGTCAGGTCGCCATCAAGTAAGGTTGTGTCCGCGTAATTCGTTCCACTACAGGACGCCGGTTTTGCCTCGCTTCTCGATTCGGACGGCGCTGATCGCGACTGGAGTCTTGGCTCTTTTCTTCGCGGCTCTGAACGAACCGGCTGCGCTGTGGACGGAGTTGCTGGTGTGGCTGGCTCTGGGAGGAGTTGCTTTCCAGTCCGCCGCACTGTTTGTTCATCCGCCTGGTGTTAAGCGTTGGCCGGCATTGACGTCTGCTGTGTTTGGCTGGACGTGCCTGATCGCCTTTCCGATTCTCAAGCAGGATGATGCCTGGCGTCTGCTGGACTCGACCGCTGGACACTCGTTTGCGATCATTGCCTTCTCGGCCCTCGGCATTCTGGCGGGTCGCGCTCTTGCGACCGGCGCCCAAGTGAGCAGTCTTGACGAAGCGGCCGCATCGAAGCAGTGACGGTTGGGATGTCCACCGCTGATCTGCTTCAGCGCATGCCCAAAGCTCCTCGGTGATGTGAAGCCGCTACCGCCTGGCCCTGGTGCGCTGCGGCTGATCGATTACGCCACTTAGCTGTCGAAGTGCCTCAGCAGTGGGCGCATGTGGCCCCAGCTTGCCCAGTCTGCAGCAGCAGCGGCACGAAAGCTCCTCTCAGACTCGATTTGTCGCTGCGGATTCGCCTTGTGAGCGGCTGATTTGCTTGCGTAGACTCGCGCTTTGCGTAGGGGTCCCAGCGCCGGACACCATTGTTTGCCGCGAATGTTGAATCCGCCGTAATTTGCGAAGCTTTTTGCGATACCACCGTCAATCGGAGCGTTGCCGACACTGCAGGCTGCCTGCTGGAACGGTCGCTGCTGCGCGGCTCTGGTGCGGCGCCCTGATCGGAATTTTGCTGCTGCCGATCATGGCGAGCGCTCAAAGTGGCTTCGATGGCAGATATGACGAGAGTTCCAAGGCTAACGCGACTATCGAAAGTCAGCGAGTCGATGCCCGCGGCGACAGTGTCTTTCGCTGGACTCACCAGGGCACGAACGCTTACCTGTTGGAGGGCCGCTGCCGGCTGCGCACGCCCCAGGGGCTGGTCACCGCCGATCAAGTGCTGCTGCTGGTCGATTCGCAGCGGGATGCTGCTGGACAAACAATGTGGGACGTTCGCGCCGCTGCGTCGGGCCGAGTCCAAACGCCGGTGGGCAAGTCGGCGTCGGTCTGGCGAGGTCAGTGGTCGCTGGCCAGCGAGCCGACGATCGATGCGCCGCTGTATCGTGGTGCACCGCAGCGCGACCCTGAACTGCTCACTGCACTCGCACCGCCAGCAGATGTCGCCGCGCCGCAGTCGGCGGTGGTGCAGGCCCAGTATGAGATGGTCGCTCCCGGCGAGGGATTGATCGAGTCGATCCCAGTTCCCGAGGCGATGGTTCCGCGAGTCCGATCGCTGCAACCGCCAGAAAACATCGTCGCTCCCGATGTGCCGCTGATGCCGGCCGAACCCAGCGGGGATGCTAAGCCGTTCCAGCTGATCTTTGGCGACCAAGCGGTCGAAATCACGTCGCGCGGAGCGGTGACACAGGCGCAGATTGAGTCACAAAATCGGCTGGACACCGGCGAGACGGTGGTACTGGCCCGTGGCGGCGTGACGGTGCTGATCCGCGATGTGCAGGCGGAGCTGGCTTCAGGCCAGCTGCTCGACCTCGGAACGATTTCGCTTTCAGCCGATCAGGTCGTGGGTTGGCTGCCGCTGGTGACAGGGCTGTTCAGTGGCAGCACTTCGCTCGACCAAGCCGAAGGCGAGTTCTATCTGGAAGGCAACATCGTCTTCCGCCAAGGCGATCGGGTGATCTACGCCGATGCAATGTATTACAACGTCACCCGCCAATACGGAATGGTGCTGGGCGCTGAGGCGATCACATCGGTTCCAGATTTCGAAGGCGTCGTGCGGCTCAAGGCCGATGTCCTGCAACAGGTTTCCAGTGGCGAGTTCATCGCCTTCGATGCCGCCGTCACCAGCAGCCGGATGGGCGTGCCGCGGTATTGGCTGCAGAGTGAACAGCTGCGGTTCTCCGACCAAACCCGCGCCGGTGTCGATGCAGCGACAGGGATGCCGGTAGAAATTAACGACCGGGTGATCAGCAGCACCAACAATTTCGTCTACTTCGGCGGCGTCCCGCTACTGTACTGGCCGGCCTTCAGCAGCGACGTGAAGGTGTCGAGTTTCTACGTCAACAGCGTGCGGTTGCGGCGCGACAGCATCTTTGGCAGCCAAGTGCTGGTCGACTGGGATGTGTTTCAACTGCTCGGTACCGACCGGCCGCCTGACGGGGTGCAGTGGACGCTCTCGACCGACTACCTCAGCGAACGGGGTCCAGCACTGGGCACAACGATCAGCTACGAGCGCAACGAGTTCTTCGGCCTCGTCGGTCCAGCGCGCGGCTTTCTTGACGCCTGGGGAATCCGCGACCGGGGGCTGGATGTTTTAGGCCGCGGGCGACGCGATCTGGCTCCTGAAAGCGAGTACCGGGGACGCGTTTTGGGACGCCACCGTCAGCAACTAGCGGGCGACTACGAGTTGATCGCCGAGGTTGGCTACCTGAGCGACCGCAATTTCCTAGACCAATACTTTCAAGAAGAGTGGGACCAGGATAAGGACCACGACACGGAGCTGCGACTGCGTAAGTATTACTACAACCACATGCTGGATCTGTCGGCCGAAGCGCGACTCAACCCGTTCTTCTCCGACACTCAGCGTCTGCCAAAGCTGGAACATTACATGCTCGGCAGCTCACTGCTGGGTGACCGTTTGACTTGGTCGATGAACAATCATGTGGGATATGCGGATCTGAACGTTGCCCGCGCTCCGCTGGATCCCGCACTGGCTGCGGTGACGCAGACGCCGTTGCCCGGGGAAGCGGACGCCAGCGGCGTGATCAGCGCTACGCGGCAGGAATTGGCGATGCCGCTGGAAGCGGGCCCGATCAAGTTGATTCCGTTCGTGTCCGGCGAAGCGTCGTACTACGGCGAGGACATCAATGGCGAGAGCTTGACGCGGCTGATCGGACAGGCCGGCCTGCGAACCAGTTTGCCGATGTGGCGAATTGATCCGAACGTCCAGAGCAGCTTGCTGAACGTCCGCGGCTTAGCTCATAAGGTCGAACTGACAGGCGAATATTTTTACGCCGACAGCGACACCGACTACGAGCAGCTACCGCTGTACGACCAACTCGACGACAACGCTCAAGAGGAGTTCCGCCGGCGATTCATCTACACGAACTTCGGCGGTATGTTACCCGAGCGCTTTGACCCTCGCAGCTACGCGCTGAGACAGGGGATGCAGCGAATGGTGACCAATCCGTCAGAAGTGATCGCCGACGACCTGATGCAAGCTCGGCTCGGCCTGCACCAGCGGTGGCAGACCAAGCGCGGACTGCCGGGCGCGAGCGGATTGTCGATCTGATGCGATTAAACTTTGACACGATCCTGTTCCCTGACGCCGACCGCGACAACTTTGGAGAAACCATCGGGCCGACGACGTATGACTTTCGCTACCACGTCGGTGACCGTGTGACGCTCATGAGTGACGGCTACGTCGATTTCTTTGACGAGGGTCTGCGGTCGATCAGCGCCGGGGTGCGAACCAGTCGTCCCGGACTCGGCGAAGTCTATCTTGGCGTCTTGTCGCTCGAGGGGCCAATCACCAGCCAAGTGCTCAGGAGCAGCTACGATTACCGCCTGAATGAAAAGTGGATCTTCACTGCGATGAACACCTATGACTTCGGCAGCGCGGGTAATATCGGTCAAAACATCGGCTTGACCCGGATTGGCGAGTCCTTCCTGGTCAGGATCGGATTGGACATCGATCGCGGACGCGACAATGTCGGCGTGGCCTTCCTGCTGGAACCGCGTTTCTTGCCACGGGGCAGACTCGGCCGGCTCGGCGGCCAACTGATCCCGGCGGCTGGGCTGGAGGGCTTGGAGTGACTCAGCCCCAGGGGCCGCGGTCCCAGCGGGTGCTGACCGCTCGCTGGAGTGACAAGTTCCGCGAGGCGGCGGATGGCGTTGTTTACGGCATCAGGACCCAGGAGAGCCTCCGCGTTCATGTCGCCTTTACGCTTGCGGTGATCGCGGTAGCGGCGGCGTTGCAAGTCGAGTCGTGGCGTTGGGCGGTGCTGGTGCTGTGCATCGCCATCGTTGTGGCCAGCGAACTGTTCAATTCTGCAATCGAGCAACTGGTGCGGACGCTGCATCCGCAGCGCGACCCCGCCATCGCAGCCGTCTTGCACATGGCCGCCGCGGGTGTGTTGGTCAACGCAGGAGCGGCTGTGATTGTTGGGCTGATCGTCTTGGGGCCGCCGCTCCTGGAGCTGATCAGCGGCTAAACTGTGGCCATGAAGATTCTGTTTCTGACCGCCGGGGCTGCCGGCATGTACTGTGGCAGCTGCATGCACGACAACGCGCTTGCGCGCGCACTGAATCGAGCTGGTGCCGACTGCCTGCTGCAGCCGCTGTACACGCCAATTCGTACTGACGAGCCGAGCGTCGCCAGCAAGCGCGTGTTCTTTGGTGGCGTGAATATCTACCTGACACAGCAAGTTCCGCTGTTTCGCCATGTCCCGGCGTCACTCAAACGATTGCTGGACCGGCCCGGTTTTTTAAGCTGGGCGACGCGGCGGGCCAGCGCGACCGACGCGGCCATGCTGGGCGAGTTGACGCTGTCGATGCTGCGCGGCGAAGACGGCAACCAACGGGACGAGGTCCAGCGGCTGGTCGAGTGGCTCTGCCGCGACATCAACCCCGATGCGATCGTGCTCACCAATCTGCTGATCGCAGGCCCTTTGCCAGCGATTCGGCGGGCACTGCCGGATACGAAAGTGGTGGCGATCTTGCAAGGCGACGATGCGTTTTTGGATCATTTGCCGCTGGGAATTCGTCGGGAGGCGATCCAACTAATTAGCCAGCGCAGCCGCGAGTGCGATGCGATGCTGGTCAACAGCCATTTTTACGCCCAGCGAATGGTCGAGATGCTGGAGCTGGAGCCGGAGCGAGTTCGCGTCGTCCCGCTGGCGATCGATACGTCGCCGTTTGAATCGCTCGAGCCGCTGCCACGGGGCGATCGACCGCTGACGGTCGGCTACTTTGCCCGCATTTCGCCCGAAAAAGGTCTGCATCATTTGGTGGATGCGTTTATCGACCTGGCGTCTCGCGACAGCTGTGAATCGGTTCATCTGGACATCGCCGGCTGGCTTGGCGCACAGCATCAAGGCTACTTTGATCAGCAGTGGCAAAAGCTTCGCGACGCGGGGCTAGAGCAGCGTGTCCGGCATCTGGGCAGTCCGGAACTGGCGGGCAAGATCGCGATGCTGAGAGGCATTGATGTGCTGAGCGTGCCGACGCAGCATGAAGAGCCGAAGGGCCTGTTTGTGCTCGAAGCGATGGCGGCTGGCGTGCCAGTGGTTCAGCCCGCCGTCGGTGCCTTTCCGGAGATCATCGAAGCGTCTGGAGGCGGGTTGCTGGTCCCGCCAGAGCAGCCCGAGCGGCTGGCCGACGCGCTGCAACAGGTGCTGCTCAACCCTGAGCTCCGCGCCAGGCTCGGTGCCGCTGGCCGCGCCTGGGTGCTCAGTGAGCGCACGATTCAAGGCCAGGCGGCGAGCCTACTGCAACTGATCGAGCGGCTGTAGCGTTTGACTTCGTCCGGCATGTGCAACCGGCGGAGCGCGAGAGGCGCCAACCGCAGCTGGGATCGCGCACCGTGCCCGACGACACGCCCTCCCGCGTTTACGCCTGCTGTGATAACGTTTTGCGGGATTGGCTCAAGGGTCAGCCCCCTTTTCTGACAGCCTCGACTCGACTGGGACATTCTAAAGTTGAACCGATCGTTGATTACGCCGCGGACGCTCAAAGGCTTTCGTGATTACCTGCCCGAGGTCATGATCCCGCGCGAGCGGCTGATGCAAACGGCGCGGGAGACGTTTCGGTCCTTCGGTTTCGCGCCGATCGACACGCCGGCGCTGGAGTATCTGGAGGTGTTGTCGGGCAAGGGCAGCGACGAGACCGATCGGCAGTTGTACCGGTTCACCGACAACGGCGGCCGCGATGTCGGGATGCGGTTCGACCTGACGGTGCCGCTGGCGAGGTTCGCCGCCCAGCACATCGCACAGTTGCAGACGCCGTTCAAACGCTATCAGATCGCCCCGGTGTGGCGCGGCGAAAACACGCAAGCCGGCCGCTACCGCGAGTTTGTGCAATGCGATTTCGACACGATCGGCACCGAGTCCGTGCTGGCCGACATCGAGATGGTGATCGTGATCAACGCGCTGGTGTCCGCGATCGGATTGGAGCGTTTTACAATCCGAATCAACAACCGTCAGGTCTTGAGCGGACTGCTCGAGCAGCTGGGACTGGAAGACCAGAGTGTTGCAATCCTTCGCGCGCTGGACAAACTGCCCAAAATCGGCCGCGAAAAAACAGCGGAAGAAATGGTCCAGGCCGCCGGTGTGACGGCTGAACAAGCCGACGCCGTGCTAGGGCTGGCTGAGTGTACCGGTGCGACTGATGAAGTGCTCGCGGCGCTGGAGCAGCTCACGGGCGACAATGCAACCGCCATCGCCGGGGTCGGTCGCCTGCGCGAAATCATTCAAGGAGCCATCGCTGGCGGTGTACCGGCCGAGCGGCTGCAGTTGGATGTTTCAATCGCTCGCGGGCTGGACTACTACACCGGAGTAATCGTGGAGACGTTCCTCGCCGATCTGCCCTCGATCGGCAGCATCTGCAGTGGTGGGCGGTATGACAACTTGGCTGGCCTGTTCACCAAACAGCACCTGCCCGGCATCGGTGCGTCGCTGGGGCTCGACCGATTGCTGACGGCGATGCAGCAGTTGCAGCTATTACCTCACGTGGCGACACCTGCGCCGGTGATGATCGTGCTGTTCGATACCGGTCACCGCCAGGACTACCTGCAACTGGCCTACCAATTGCGGCGAGCCGGGTTAGGAGTCGAATTGTACAGTGAGCCCAAAAAGCTCGGGCAACAGCTCAAGTATGCGGCGGAAAAAGGTTTTGACGTGGCGATCGTCGCTGGCAGTGACGAATGGGCCGCGGGTCGAGTGCAGGTGAAGGATCTGAAACGCAAGATCGCGATTACGGCGAGCTATCGCCATGATTCTCCAGCGGAGCTAATCGCCACCATCAACCGGGTGTTAGAAGGGACACAGTTGGCAGATGAGTACTAGCCTCCCCACCACCGCCGGACCGGAACCGGACGCCTCCGCCGCCAGCCCGATGGGCCTGGTTCAGCCCGCCGACCTGCGGCTGCTGATCGTTGACAACGAGGCGGCGCACGCGCGAGCGATGACCGAGAGCTTGGAAAAGATCGGCTATCAGTGCGAAGTCGCCACCCGTGGGCCCGACGCGGCAAAAATGATCGAGCGGGAGACGTATGACATCATCATCACCGACATGGTGATGAACGAAGTCGATGGGATGCAGTTGCTGGCGCTGGCCCGGCAGCGTCTGCCCGACTGCGAAGTGGTGCTGGTGACCGGTCACGCGAGCGTGCCGCTGGCGGTCGAAGCGATGCAGAAGGGGGCATTCAACTTCCTCGAGAAACCGATCACACCGGCGCGGTTACGGGCGATCGTCGAGAAGGCCGCGGAGGCAGTGAGCCTGCGACGGACGAACACCGAACTGCGTCAGCGGCTGGACGAGCGGTTTGGGTTCGAAGGGATCATCTACACCAGTGCGGCAATGCAGAACGTGCTCGACCGCCTGCGACGGATCGCTGCAACCGATGCGACGGTGCTGATCACGGGCGAAAGCGGCACCGGCAAAGAGATGATCGCGCAGGCGATCCATCAAAACAGCCCCCGCCGAGCCAAGCGGATCGTCGCGCTCAATACCCGCGCGGTCAGCGAGCATCTGGTCGAAAGCGAGCTATTCGGGCACGTTAAGGGCTCGTTCACCGACGCCGTCAGCGATCGTGTCGGCGCGTTTGAGTACGCCAACGGTGGCACGTTGTTCCTGGACGAAGTCGGCGACATGCCGATGAGCACTCAGATCAAATTGCTGCGAGTGTTGGAAGAACACAAGATCACGCGGGTCGGTGACAACAAACCGATCAAGGTCAATGTGCGGATGATCTCGGCCACCAACCGGCCGCTGGAGCAAATGGTCGAAGATGGTTCGTTTCGCAACGACCTTTATTTCCGCTTGAAAGTCGTCACTGTGACGCTGCCGCCGCTGCGCGCGCGGCGCGAAGATGTGATCCCGTTGATGGATCATTTCCGTAAGACGTTTTTGCGCCGCTATGACAAACCCGCAGCGCATTTTACGCCGGCGGTGACCAAACGGTTCTTTGCCTATGACTGGCCGGGCAACATCCGGCAATTGCGGAACTTTGTCGAGACGATGGTCGTGCTCGATAACGACGGGGTGCTCGGCGAAGACGACTTGCCGCCGGAACTGGCGGACGATCCACCACAGCCAGGCGCGCCGGGGTCCGATCTCATCATGTCCACGGCGATCGCTGAATCGGCGTTAATCGGTCAGCCGTTGGCAGAGATTGAAAAGTGGGCGATCGAAGAGACCCTGCGGCTGACCGGCGGCAATCGTGAGGAAGCGGCTAAAGTGCTCGGCATCGGCGCTCGCACGCTCTACCGTCGATTGGATCAATACAAGAAAGATGATCCCACTTGGAACGAAGCGTCGTTCCAAACCGACGGCCCGTGATCAACCCTTCGCGTGATCAGCCCTCCACGCCGGCTCGAGGACGGACGCGGTGGAAATGAAGGTAGACCTCGCGATCGACGACGCGGCGCACACCTTCAACCAAGCAAGCCGGTTCATTCTCCGACTCGCCGCGGCGAATGATCTCGGCCAGCGGTGTCCCCGGCGCGACGGCAAAGGTCCGCTGGTTGATGATCTGATTGCCGGCATCAAGTTCGGGAATGATGAAGTGACAAGTCGCTCCGTAGGTCAGCATCCGCGAAGCGTGCGCTTCATGGTAAGGCCGGAAACCAGGGAAACCTGGCAGCAATCCGTGATGCAGGTTGATGATCCGGCCGCCGGCAAACTGCCAACAAGTGCTCGGCGGCAGAACGCGCATGTAGCGGGCGAGGATCACGTAGTCGACCTTGTATTCGTCCAGCGCCGCCACCATCGCCGCATCGTCGGCCACCCCGTTGGAATCACCGATCATCACGAACGGAACATCATATTCCGCTGCCAGCGACGCGCATTTCTGACGGTTGCTGATCATCACCGCGACGTCGGCGTTGATCAGACCCTGGTTCACGGCGTCGAGCACCGCTCGTGGGGTGTATTCGATGTAGGTGGCGCAGATCGCCAGTCGCGGGCGTCGCGAAATGTCAGGTTCGCTGCTCCAGACACGGATCGCCAATCGCTTTTGCGCCGATCTGCCGCATCGCTTCGCGCAGGTGTGGCAACGCTGCTGCATCGAACTCGACGCGGCAGAGCATCGCGAACAGCTGCTCCTCGTCGTGGTCATACATCTGGATCTCGGCGATCCGCGCCCTGCGCCGGTGACGTAATGGATGATCGGGTCAGCCAGGCCGACGTTGTCGGGACCCAGGGCGGTGATAACGACTTCCACAGATGAGCTTTCTCGCAAGTGCCGATTGAAGATGGCGGTGTTGCCGGTCGCAGTGAGTGCGATTAGTGTGGTCGATTGCCGGCCAACGCCAAGTGGGGGCGTTCGCGCCGCTGCTTACCGTGCTGCCGATTGCCGTGTTGTGGACTGCTGTGCTAGTGTTTTTCTTCAGGCTGCCCAACCGGCGGCTCTCCCTCACCCGATCGCGACTCCATCGATGCTGCAGTCTCCGACCATTCGCAAACGACGCGCTGATTATCCGCAGGGCGAAAACCTCTGCGACCACTGCACCGCCAAGTGCTGCCACTATTTTGCACTGCCGATCGATGAACCGACCGAGCGGCGCGATTTTGATTTTATTCGCTGGTACCTGCTGCACGACCGAGCGAGCGTATTCGTCGATGATGACATCTGGTACCTACTGGTGCACACCACGTGTAAGCACCTCAAGGACGATTACCGGTGTGGTATCTACGAAACGCGGCCGCGCATCTGTCGCGACTACACGACCGCGAGTTGCGAGTTCGAGAACGATTGGTGTTACGAGCGATACTTTGAGACGCCGGAACAGATCGACGAATACGCCGATGCACTGTTTGGTCCCGATCCGGTCGTCAGCACCCATCGCCCAGGCTGCATCCGCAGCCGCAAACCCTCAGGGCTGCCTCTGGCCTAACCGGACAGCGCGTTTGCTCAGCGCCAGGCCGGCATCAGCGATGGCTGCGTTGCACCGCGGTTCGGTGGGATCCGCAGGCCCTGCTGCGCATTGCGGTACTGCATTCGCCGCACAGAGTTGCCATAGAAGTGCAGCGGCCGATTGGGCCGTTGCTCGATCGGCAGCGATCGCAACTGGGCACGCTCTTGCGGCGTGGCGATGACGCCGGGCGACAAACGCGGGTAAGAAGGTTCTAGGGCTCGAGTCGAGGATACGGACACGGTCATTGAAATCGTTAAAATCGCTGCGAACAGTCGGTACCGGAGCATAGGGATTGTGAAAGAGTGAGGGGTTGAACGGATTGTTATAAGAAAGTACATGCGTGTTACGCTGCGGTCAAACTGGTTGCAGAGATTCGGCAACAAATCTCCATGTGAGGGAGTGAGCCGGGCTGTAGAGCATTCACACACGGCTGCAGCGAAGGCTCTTCGCCACGACTCTGCCAGCTCACGTCGCCTCTTAACGCTCCCCTTTAACCGGCCCTGCCAGGCGCAACAGACACTGATTCTGGGGACGCGGCCAATGCAAGTTGCATGCCGGCTAGATGCCAAGACAAAGGCAATGCGAGCTAGCTGCCGGTCGAGGGGGCAGGTAGACTGTCGCGCTGCGTGAGACCAAACTCATTGACCCGTGACAGCGAAGGTGCCGTCGGACGAACCGGCTGCCAAACGGGAATGATCCTTGATTTCCTGTTCGAGGGCAGGTGCGGCGTTTGAGTCACAAAAGACCTTCTCACCGCCAGCTTGCGGCGGAAAAGCATCGTCAGGTCGGAGCATTCGGCCGGATCGAGGCGATTGCCAAACCGCAGCCCGGTAAGGCCAGCAACCGGCGACCCTTGCAGGCGGTCCCGCTGCCACCCAATATCGATCTGGACGTCATTCCAGCAGAAATGGAGTCACTAATCGAGCAGGCCCGCCAGCGGATTCAGTGTTTTCAAGATCGTTGGGATCAGCCGCAGATCGAGCAGTTCGTAGCCAGTGACTATGAATTGGTGTTCCGCGTTTTGCGCTGGATCGTCGAGCAGCGCCTGATGACCGGCAAACGGATGGTGGAGTGGGGATGCGGCTTTGCCGTCGTGGCCGCTCTGGGATCGCGGCTCGGGCTGGACGTGGTCGGCATTGAGGCGGAACGACGGCTGCTCGAAGAAGCGAAATCGACGGTCGAGCAGTTTGCGGCTCCCGTCGAACTTGTCTGCGGAAACTTCCTTCCGCCGGGAGCCGAATCGCTCTCACACCGCTCCGATTTCCCCTCACTGGGACATCAAGTCCCCTGCGGTTATCAGCAGATCGGCGCGGATCTGGATGATTTTTCACTCGTCTTCGGCTATCCCTGGCCCGGCGAATGGACGTTTCATGAAGCGGTTTTCGCCCGCTACGGTGCGCCCGGTGCGCTGATGGTGTTATTCTATGGCCCCAATGACGTCCGGGTCTGGCGAAAGCGGTAGTCGGAGGTTGATTTGCCAGCCCCCGGCCAACTCGTCATCCCGGCACGGCCTCCGTAATTCAGCGACCGACTATCTAGACGCGCCGCTCATCTCATCGCCCTCCCCTTAGCCCACACGGTTCCTCATGCTGATCCCTTTTATCCGCCGATCCGTTCGCGACTGCGCCGTGGTGTGCGGCTTGGCCACCCTGCTCGCTCATCCAGCGGCGACGATAGCTGAGGAGCCTGCCCAATACGACGTCGTCATCTATGGCGGCACGTCGGCAGCGGTGATCGCGGCGGTTGAAGTCAGCCAGGCTGGCAAGTCGGTGGTCATCGTCTGCCCCGATAAGCACCTGGGAGGCTTGACCAGCGGCGGACTGGGATGGACCGACACCGGCAACAAGGCGGTCATCGGTGGCTTGGCGCGGGAATTTTATCACCGGGTTTGGCAATACTATCAGCAACCTGATGCATGGAAATGGCAAACCCAATCCTCCTACGGCAATCAGGGACAGGGCACCGCAGCGATCGACGGTGCACAACGGACGCAGTGGATTTTTGAACCGCATACAGCGGAAGCTGTGTTCGAGCAGATGATCGCTGAACATCAGATCCCGGTGCTTCGCGATCGCTGGCTGGACCGTGAGCAGGGTGTGGTGAAGCAGGGAACCGCGATCACCAGCATTCGAATGACCAGCGGCGAGGCGTATGCGGGCAAAGTATTCATGGATGCCACCTACGAAGGCGATCTGATGGCCGCCGCAGGTGTGGACCACCATATCGGTCGTGAATCGACCGAGACCTACAATGAGAATTGGAACGGCGTGCAGACCGGGGTGCTACACCACCGCCACCACTTCGGCGTCCTGCCGCACGGAATCAGCCCTTATGTCGTTCCTGACGATCCGTCTAGCGGCCTGTTGCCTCGGATTAGTCCCGATCCGCCCGGAGAGTACGGTGCGGGCGATCACCGTGTGCAAGCCTACTGCTTCCGCCTGTGCATGACGGACCTTCCTGAAAACCGCGTTCCGTTTCCAAGGCCCGAGGGTTATGATCCCCGTCAATATGAACTGCTGGCGAGGGTGCTGGATGCGGGATGGCGCGAGCTATTTGACAAGTACGATCCAATTCCCAATCACAAGACGGACACCAATAATCACGGCCCGTTCAGCTCGGACAATATCGGGTTCAACTACGATTACCCGAGCGCAAGTTATGAGCGGCGCAAAGAAATTATCGATGAGCACCGTCGCTACCAGCAGGGACTGCTGTATTTCATGGCGAACGACGCTCGCGTTCCGGCGGATGTCCGCGAGGCAGTATCAAAATGGGGTTTGGCAGCCGATGAGTTTGTCGACAACGACAACTGGCCCCACCAAATCTATGTGCGTGAGGCGCGACGGATGATCGGCAAATACGTCATGACCGAAAACGAGTTGCTCAAGCGTCGCCCGACCCCCGAGTCGATCGGGATGGGGTCTTATACGATCGATTCCCATAATGTGCAGCGGTATGTCACGCCCGAAGGATTTGTGCAGAACGAGGGCGACATCGGCGTCTCGTTGCCAGGGCCTTATGAAATCGCCTTAGGTTCGGTGCTTCCAAAAGCGGAGCAGGCGTCCAATCTCCTGGTGCCCGTCGCCGTCTCGAGCTCTCACATCGCGTTCGGCTCCATCCGAATGGAGCCGGTGTTCATGATCCTCGGTCAGTCGGCCGCGGCGGTCGGTGTGTTGGCGATCGACCGGCAGAGCAACGTGCAGGACGTCCCTTATGACGTGCTGCGTGAGCGATTGATTGAAGCTGGCCAGGTGTTGGAATACGACGGCCCTGCGCCTCAAGGTGTGCCATTGTCGACGATCTCTGGCGTCGTGGTCGATGACAGTCAGGCCGATCAAAGCGGTGTGTGGTTACAAAGCACATCGATGTCAAATTGGATCCACCGCGGCTACGTGCACGACGGCAATCCGGATACAAAAGGGCACGCATTGACGTTCACAGCGTCGCTGCCGTCTGCCGGCCGGTATCGGGTCAGTTTCGCCTACCCGCCACACGGCAATCGCGCCAGCTCCGTAGCCGTCACGATCCAGCATACGGGCGGGCGATCGACGACATCCATCGATCAGCGCAACGCGCCGGCTGATGGCCTATTCGAACCGCTCGGTGAGTTCGACTTTGACGATCAGCCAGCGATCGTGGTGGTTAGTAACGCCGGCGCCGATGGCTACGTGGTTGCCGACGCGGTGCGGTGGGTGCGAGTCGATCCATGACACCGCTGCTGCACATTGACCGAGTGACAGTGGTCCGCAGCGTCCCCGGATGTTCGGTCCGAATCCTTGACGAACTCAGCCTGCAGATCCCGCAAGGGTGCCATACAGCGATTTTAGGCCCTAACGGCTCGGGTAAAACTTCGCTGTTGAAATTGCTCAACCGCCAGTTCTACCCATCGGTTGACGCTGGCCACACCGGAACCGTGGAGATCTTCGGTCAACAGCGTTGGCACATTGATGAGCTCAGAAAGCGGCTGGGGATTGTCAGCGGTGAGCTGGATCGCGAGTTCTCGCTGCCGCGCAGCGGGCGGATGACTGCGCTGCAGGCTGTGCTGTCAGGATTTGACGGCGTGCAATTGATTACGTTTACTGAGCAACATGACAGTGGGCGCGTTGATCAAGCTCACGCCGCCTTGGCTCAGGTTGCTGGGGAACACTTGGCTCAGCGCACCCTGATGACACTCTCGACAGGCGAACGGCGGCGCGTCCTGATTGCGCGGGCACTGGTTCACCAGCCGCAGGCGTTGGTACTTGATGAGCCAACAAGCGGATTGGACATCGCGGCCAGTGCCACGTTTATGCGGCACGTTCGTAGGTTGGCCCAGTCCGGAATCACTATTATTCTGGTGACACACCACATCGAGGAGATCATCCCCGAGATCAACAACGTGATCTTACTCAAGCATGGCAAGGTGTTCTCTCAAGGCAACGGCGAGAGCCAGTTGACCGCTGCCAAGCTCAGCGCGCTGTTTGGGATTGCGGTCGACGTCCAGCAGAATGCCGCTGGGATTCGTTTGTTAACAGCGACCGTCAACCCGTCACACGCTTTGCAAACGGTGAGCAAGCCTGGATGACTGATTGCGTTCGTACCGTCTAACTGCCCCGTGCGCGAGCACATTCGGCTTGGATCGCCTTGAGTGCTACTTCCGCCTCGGCGCGGACGCTGGGATCGTTATCGTGGAGCAGTTCTTGTAGCGTTGGCACCGTCTTCTCAATGTCCGGCAGAGTCGGTCCCAGGCGGCCAAGTTGCCAGGCAGCCAAGCTGCGGACAAAACTCTCGGGATCGTCTAGGCCAGCCATGAGCACGTCCAGCGCGCGCCGCTGCGATGGATCCACATGTGCCAGCGCTGCAGCGGCCCAAACTCTCACAAAGCTCTTGGGATCGTCCAGGGCGGTGGTCAGCGCATGAACCGCTTTTGCCCCACCGTCTGGACCGATCACGCTCAGCGCGTGCGCTCCCAACCGGCGGAGCAATGGGTCTGGATCCTCAAGATGCTGCAGCCAATGGTCAATCGGTTTGTTCAGGTAGACGTGTGAGCAAGCGTCGGTGGTTGTCATATCTTGGTACTCCGTCCGATGAAGGGTTGGTTTGTCCGCAGGCATCGGATCAAATGCCCTCGCCGAGTCGACGGTCGAGGTTAACCGCGGCACTGATCAAACCCATGTGAGTGAACGCCTGTGGATAGTTTCCCAGCGCTTCTCCGGTCGGTCCAGTTTCCTCGGCATACAGCCCAACATGATTCGCATACGTCAGCATTTTCTCGAAGATAAACCTCGCCTCTTCCAAACGTCCGGCACGGGACAATGCCTCCACCAACCAGAACGTACACATATTGAACGTACCTTCTTCACCTTCCAAACCGTCGCTGGCGGCTTTGCCGACACCATAGCGATAGACCAGGCTATCGGATACCAGTTCATCGATGACGCGGTCGAGCGTACCCTGCATTCTTGGGTCGGTCGGTGAGATAAAAAACACCAGCGGCATGATCAAGTTGGCCGCGTCGACCGCTTCACTGCCATAATGCTGCACGAAGCTCTCATGATCAGCATGCCAACCTTCGCTCATGATGGATTCATATATCCGGTCGCGCTCGGCAATGAACCGGCCATGATCCAGTGGCAGACTGTGCTTCTGGGCCAATCGAATCGTACGGTCCAGCGCAACCCAGCACTGCAGCTTCGAATAAACAAAATGCTGTTTGCCGCCACGCACCTCCCAAATCCCCTCATCCGGCTGATTCCAGTTCTCGATCAGCCATTCCATCATCGATCGGATGTGAGTCCAAATATCATAGGAGATCCGGTCGACATATTTGTCATACAGATAGATCGAGTCCATCACCTCGCCATAGATATCCAGTTGAAGCTGTTCGGCGGCGCCGTTACCAATCCGCACGGGTCGGGAACCCAGATATCCCTCCAAGTGTGGCAGTTCTTCTTCCTTCAGGTCATGGCGTCCATCGATGCCGTACATGATCTGTAGCGGGCCTGATTTGGCGCCCTCACTGAACCGGGCAGCGAGCCACTGCATGAACTGACGGGCTTCATCTTTGAATCCCAAACGGAGGAAAGCGTAGACGGTAAATGCCGCGTCGCGAATCCAGGTGTAGCGGTAATCCCAATTTCGCACGCCGCCGATTTCTTCGGGCAAACTGGTCGTCGGGGCAGCGACGATGGCCCCTGTCGGAGCGAAGGTCAGCAGTTTCAACATCAACGCTGACCGGTGGACCATCTCGCGCCACCGCCCTTGATACGTGCAGTGGCTTAACCAGTTGCGCCAGTAGTCGACCGTACGATGCAGCGCCGCCTCACCCTCGAGCCGAGCTTCGAACAAGCCGTCTCGCCCCGCTTGCACCTGCCGCAAAATGAAGGTGGCGCTCTGGTTGGGGGCTAGGTCGAACTCGCAAAGCACCCCGTCGCCGTCGATGTACAGCGGAAACCGGCTGATCAATGAGAACTTGAGGTCGGCCGCCTCAAATACCACGCCGCGTGGGTCGAGCGCGACGGTGTGGGGCCGCCTGCCAAAGTCGAACGCGGGCCGGCATTCGAGCCGGAATCGCAGGGTACCGCGGATCCCACGGACGACCCGCACAATCTGATGCGTCTTGTCTCCGTTGGTCGGGTCGTGAATCGGCATGAAGTCGACGACTTCACCGACCCCCTGTTCGCTCAAGAACCGGGTCACCAACACATTGGTGTCCGGCAGGTACATCTGCTTGTGGCGCTGGACACCGACGGGGCAGACGGTGGCGATTTTGAAAAAGCCGCCGCGCTGCGCATCGAGGATCGACGCGAACACGCTCGGCGAGTCGAAGTGCGGCAAGCAGCACCAGTCGATCGAGCCGTCCATGCCTACCAGTGCGACGGTGTGTAGATCGCCAATCACGCCATAGGATTCAATCGGTTTGTAGTTCATGGGCGGGTTCTCTGGACTCTTTGCACGCGGCACACGACCCACCTGATGGTGGGTGGCATGTCGCTCCATCTTTATCTGCTGCGCTGAGGGAGACGAGCGCTAGTCTCTGCCGATCACGAGACGCGAACGCAATCGACGGGCCACACCTTCAACGATTCTTAACAAAACGTTCGCTCATCGCTTACACGGGGTCACTACAACAAGGTCAGCAGGTCGCTCTCTGTGCAGTGTGCAAGTGCGCGACAGAGAGCCTCGGGCGTGGTGCCATCAGCAGCTCCGTCGGGATGGTTTGCCGACTGGCCTGCGTCGTCGCACCTTTCTTTACTTACTTGTGCTACGCACACACTATGGTTGCCATGCGAACGTTCCGAAACGCCCACGCACCAAGTCATCTTGATCGATTCTCAACTCGCTTTGCCTTCACGTTAGTCGAGTTGTTGGTCGTGATCGCGATCATCGGGGTTATGGTCGGGTTGCTCCTTCCTGCCGTGCAGGCAGCCCGAGAAGCGGCACGACGAATGAGTTGTTCGAATAACATGAAGCAATTTGGCTTGGCGTGCATAACTACCACGACACATTTAACAAATTCCCTTCCCGCCAGGGTGGGACCGGCTGGCAGAATACGACCAGCAACGGAAACAACGGCGGGGCGAACATGCAAATCCTCGGATTTCTCGAGCAGACGGTGCTGTACGATCAGATGCGCAGTCCGCTGACGGTTGGCAGCATCACGTACCAGCCGTGGGGTCCAATTCCCAGCGACGGCAACTACCCGCCCTTCACCGTCCAGGTGCCGACTTTCCAGTGTCCTTCGTCCACCCCATCCAGTGTTCCTGGATGGAACTGCTATACGAATTATGGGTTTTCAGCAGGTGATAGTAGCCACGCCGCCTCGCAGCACACCAGCCCCGACAACGTCGACATCTACACGCACGGTAATTCAGTCAATGCTAGAACAAATGTCCGTGGCTTGTTTGGGTTTTATACCGACCGGCGATTTGCGGACATCACGGACGGCACCAGCAATTCCATCGCGATGGGTGAAATGGCAACGGGTGATAACGGGTTTTCCGTTCGCGGTGGGATGGCGCGCGTGCAGCCGGCTGCCGTTGTCGATTCCCCGATTACCTGCTTGAACGTGCTCGACCCCGCCACCCGCGGCAGGCTGAGGAGCGACCTGAACACGGTCGCTTGGCGAGGACGGTATGCTTTTCATGGGCGGATGCCGTACACCGGCGTCAACACGATTCTGCCACCCAACTCACCGGTCTGCCTCTCGCAGGACGACAACAGCAACCGTCGCGGTCAGTTTCCGGTGAGCAGCTACCATCCAGGGGGTGCGTTTGTACTGATGGCCGATGGCAGCGTGCGATTCATCTCCGAAAGTATCGACAACGGAAACCTGTCGGTGCGGGACGTACGGACCGCCAGTGGGCCCAGCCCCTACGGTGTCTGGGGCGCGATGGGATCGATCCGCGGCGGTGAAGTCACCGGTGAGTACTAGGCAATGATGCTCGCTCCGCTTGCTCCACATACTGCCAATGATTAGGGGAGGGCGAGAGGGCCGGCTGATTTCGTGTTCCGCTGGCGTCTCCCGACGGTCGGCAGAATGTCGCCCTCTGGCTGACGGCGTTGGCGTGCGCGCCACCGCACTCCCTTTGATGCTGATTCCAACTTCCTCGAACCGATCTTGGTTTTGAACATGCGAGTTAGTGTGCTGCTCAAGCGTCTTTCTCTGCTGGTGTTGCTGGCGGCCCTCGCCGCAGGCTGTGGCGGTCCTCAAGACAATCCCAACCGGCCTGCGGTGGTCAAGGTATCCGGCACGGTGACTTACAAACAGCAACCGGTTGAAGGCGCGACCGTGCTCTTCTCCCCCGTGGGCGAAGGTCCAGGGGCCACCGGCTTGACCGACTCCGAAGGACGTTTTCAGCTCCGAACCTTCGAGCCAGCAGACGGCGCCGTGCCTGGCCCATACAAGGTCGCGATCTTCAAGTACGACATGAGCACGGCTAACCCTGAGCTCGAGGATGACTTGGCCAATGAACTCCGCCAGGACTCTGATCAACTGGTTGGTCCCACCTCGCTGTTACCGGTGCAGTATGCAGACGTGGAAACGACAACCCTGACTGAGGAAGTCGTCAGTGGCGGTGACAACGAGTTCACCTATGACCTTTGAGCCGCGGATGAGCGATGGCAGTGGCTGGACGGGGTTGCGGGGATAATTGGGCCACCCGCGGCGCGAGGCTGTTCGCGGGCACAGCTCTGCGCTATCTTGTTGGCTCTCCGGAAGCCCTCTCCGCCTCATCCCTGCTGTGCCGTGGGACATGAGTGTCGCTGCGTCACCGCAGGTTGGGAGCTGGCAGCAGGACGCTCGTTTGCGACGAAACCTCGCTCACTCCCCTGGCCCACACATGTCTAACTCCCAATCGCTGACTGCATCCGAGTTCATCGAAAATCGCCGCCGCGTGACCCAGCGGATGCAGCCGTGTAGCCTGGCAGTGGTCAATAACAACGACGTGCTGCCGACCAATGCCGACGGCACCTTCGTCCTGCACCCCAACGCTGACCTGTTTTACCTAACCGGGATCGAACAGGAAGAGACGATCGTCTTGCTGTTCCCCGACGCTCACGAGGAAAAGAACCGCGAGATTCTGTTCCTGCGCGAAGCCTCTGAATCCGTTCAGACGTGGGAGGGCCGCAAGCTGAGCAAGGAACAGGCGACTGAGATTTCGGGAATCCAGCGTGTGGAGTGGCTGTCGGCATTTCCAGCCGTGTTCCGTGCGCTGATGTGTGAGACCGAGAACGTCTACCTCAATTCTAACGAGCACCCGCGGGCCAGCACGGTGCTTGAGAGTACACGTGAGGCGCGGTTCGTGCGCGATTGCATCGCTCGATACCCGCTGCACCGCTATCACCGGCTGGCGCGGATCATGCATCAAGTTCGCGCCGTGAAATCATCGATCGAAGTGGCGATGATTCGGCAGACGTGCGAAATCACCCGCGACGGGTTTGCCCGGGTCGCTCGGTTCGTACGTCCGGGCGTGAATGAATGTCAGGTGCAAGCCGAGTTCGCCCACGAGTTTTACTCGCGGGGTGCCAAGTTTGCTTATTCGCCGATCATCGCCTCGGGCGTCAACGCGTGCGCACTGCACTACATCCAGAATAATGCCCCCTGCCACGACGGCGATCTGTTGCTGCTCGATGTCGGGGCTGCTCGGGGCAACTACAACTCCGATATGACGCGGACCATTCCCGTCAGCGGCCGATTCACGCCACGTCAACGGCAGGTCTATGATGCGGTGCTGCGAGCCTACCGGTCGTGCGCGGTGGAGTTGAAACCCGGTTTGCTCGCAAAGGATTGGCGAAAGTTTGCCCAGGAGACCATCGAGAAGGAGTTGGTTGATCTGAAGCTCTTGACGCTCGATCAGGTCAAGCAACAGGGGCCTGAAAAACAGGCGTTGGCCAAGTACTTCATGCACGGCGTCGGCCACTCGATCGGATTGGACGTGCATGATGTTCAGCCGATCGACGCGCCGCTGGCTGCCGGCTGGGTAATGACCTGCGAGCCAGCGATTTACCTCAAAGACGAAGGCTTTGGCATCCGGCTGGAAGATACGGTGCTGATCACTGAGGACGGTGCCGAGAGCTTAATGTCTGATATTCCCATGGAGGCAGAAGCGATCGAAGCGCTGATGAACAGTAGACCGTAGCTGGGCACCTTCAGCTGAGTCTTGCAGTCCTGGCTAGCGCCTCATCACTTCCCGCGACCAACAGGGTGTCGGAATCCTTGAGCTTCGAATCGGGATCGGGCGTGGGGACAATCTCGTCGCTGAGCATATCATGAACGGCCACGATCGTGATGTCATAGGTTTGTCGCAGCTGCAACTCACGGATGGTTTTGCCATTCCATTTTGCAGGCACCGCCATTTCCTGGATGCTGAATCGCTCGCCGAGGCGAACGTAATTGAGCAACGCTGTCCCTGATAGTCGCGTTGCCAGCGCGTTGGCTGAGTCGCGTTCAGGAAAGACGGTCTCGGTCACGCCAATTCGCTTCATCACCCGCGCGTGATCGCGGGAGATTACCTTAACATACACTTCTCTGACTTTGAGATCGTGCAGCGCCATAGTCGCAAGGATGCTGGCGGTGATGTCGTCTCCGGTGGCGATCACTCCGATGTCGGCATCGGCTGCACCGATGCGCTGCAACGTCTGCAAGTCAGTGCCATCGCCGACCGCCGCACGGGCGACTTGTGGCGCAATGCGATCAACGACCTCACCATCGACATCGATGACAATCACATCATGGCCGGCGATGCTCAAAGCCTCCGCAGCGCTAAACCCAAAGTTCCCCAGTCCGATCACCACAAACCGTTTCATCCGATCCTCTCAGTTATCCGGCATCAGCCGACGACGACTTCTTCATAAGCGTATCGGAATCGGCTCCCGCGGGGCCGATGGACAATCAAGGCGGCAGCGAGGGTCAACGGTCCGACGCGTCCAAGAAACATTAGCGCGATCACGATCGACCGACCAGTCGTGGTCAGCTGCGGGGTCAGCCCCATCGACAACCCGACCGTGTTGAATGCGCTGGCTATCTCGAACGTTCTCACCAGGAACCGCTCTTTGGCATCCAGCAGCGGTTCGGTAGCGGCGAGTGCAAACACGCCGATCGCCGCAACGCCCACGGCGACAACGACCAGTCCGACGCTCCGCTGAATGGTTTCCTCAGGAACCGATCGGCCTCTGAATGACGTCGTCTCCATCGACCGCAATCTCGACCATGCCAGCAGCCCGATCAAGGCAAAGGTAGTCGTTTTTAAACCGCCGGCGGTCGAGCCTGGGGAACCGCCAACCATCATCAGCAGAATTGTCAAGAAGTTGCCACTATCGGAAACCAGCGCATAGTCCACGGTATTAAAGCCGGCCGTGCGGGCAGTGACGCTCATGAACATGGCGTTGCAGATCCGATCACCCAGCGGCATTGCTTCGAGGCAACCGTCCCATTCAAAGATGGCAAAGAGCAATCCGCCCCCGAGCGTCAGAATACCTGACGTCCAGAGCACCAGTTGGCTGTGTAGGGAGAGGCGAAAACGCACTCGCCACCGACGGCTGAAGCACTTTAGATAGGATTCTTCCATAGTCAAAAAGCCGATCCCGCCCGCAGTGATCAGCACCATCACCGTGCACAGCACCGCGGACGATTCCCGGACGCCGATCAGTGAATCCGAAAATGTGGAAAATCCTGCGTTGCAGAATGCATTGACCGCATGAAAGATCGCTGGCCAAATGGCACCGGTCCAGCCGAAACGTGGTACCCATAAAACGTAGAGTGCTAGTGCGCCGATGCCTTCTAACAGCAGCGTAAACCGCACGACGTCAAAAGTCAGTTGACGAGTGTCGATATGCGGTGCTGCATCAAGCGAACTGGCGGCAAGGGTTTCCGCCCGCACTGAAAGACGCCGGCCCAGCGCCAGGATGATCAGACTGGTGAAGGCGAGCATGCCTAGGCCGCCCAGCTGGATCAACAATAGCAAGAACGCCTGCCCGGCGACGGTGAAGTGAGTCGCCGTGTCGACCACCGTCAGCCCGGTAACGCAGACCGCGCTGGTGGCAGTGAACACTGCGTCTTGCCAGCCGAGCGGCTGGCTCTGATACAGCCCGGGCAACACCTTCAACCCGAGCGTACCGAACAGGATCAACAACAGAAACGAGCCGACGAACATTTGCGGCGGCGAGATCCGCTGCCAAAGGTTAACCTTACGGCCCTGAGGAAGATCCCAACGTCCAACCGGTATCTTACCAGCCCATGGCACTCGATCGACGGTGGAGCGACGGGGCACGTGATCCTCTTGGCTTGACTATCGATCTGTCGGTCCCTGCGCAGTCGCCGCAATCGGCAAAAGGCCGTGCGGCGCAGCAGAATAAGGCTCAATCGTTCAGCTGGGAAGCCTATAATGGTTGCGTGCAGTTTTCGGAACTGGCTGATCACACTTGTGGAGTGCATATAAATGTTCCAGACGCGGCAGTTGAAATGCCCGCTGCGGTTGGTCGCCCGCGGCCTCGCCGGATGCCTTGTTACCTTGGCGGTTGGGGTGGCTGCCGCGAGCGATGATGCTGCGGCGACACTCCGCGAGCAAGTCGAACGACTGGTCGAACAGCTCGATGCTCCGCAGGCAGCTCGTCGCAACGCGGCGGAAAAGGAACTGATCGAGCTGGGGGAACCGATTCGCTCGTTGCTACCGGCCGACTCCGGCGACTTGCCGGCCGAGATTCGCCAGCGGCTCACACGCATCCGTCAACGGCTCGGTCCGGGCACCCAGGCACAGCAGCAACCCGTTGGTGGGACCGACGTGCGACTGGCTGGGGCAGCAACATTGGGTGCCGCCCTGGAGGCCATCAGCCGCGACGCCGGGGTAGAGTTTGATCAGCCGTTGCCAGCGGCAACAGCGATCACTCCCTACGACGTGCCGCTGCCGTTCTGGCACGCACTGGATTATGTGCTGGACCAAGCGAATTTGGACATCGACTACTACGGCGGCGATGCTAACACGCTGCGCCTGCAACCGCGGCGCGAAGGACGTCCCAGTCGGGTCGATTCAGCCGCTTATGCCGGCATCTACCGCCTGGAGCCGACGGTCGTGACCAGCCGCCGCGTGTTGCGCCAGGGTGATCTGAGTGGCCTGAGCATCGAGATTGAACTGGCGTGGAAACCGGGTGCGACGCCGATTGGAGTGAACTTGCCACTGGACCAGCTTTCGGCGACCTTTGATGACGAGCAGCGCGTACGGGCGCAGTCACTGGTCGGCAGCATCGATATCGCTACGGGTCGCGAAATCCCTTCAGCCGACCTGCACTTGCCGCTGCAACTGCCGGCTGGGCAGCCAGCTAAGATCACCGCCCTGAGCGGGCAGATCCGCTCGCTGCTGCCAGGTGCGATGCACCGCTTCGAGTTCCCGCTGCACACCGTCTCGGTCACGGAATCGGCCGGAGCGGTAACCGTGCAGTTGGAAGACGTGCGAAAGAACGGTGACCTGCATGAGATCCGGCTCGGTGTCGAGTTCGCATCGCCAGGTGCAGCTATGGAGAGTCACCGCGGCTTCCTGCTCGACAATGAGGTGTTCGTGCTGGCCGGCGATGGCAGGCGGCTGGAACACCTCGGTTATCAGCTCTACCGTCAGTCGCAGTCGGGACTCGGGATCGCCTACCTATTCGATGTCGGGGCGACGGCTGCGGAAGCGACGCTTGTCTACTCAACTCCGTCATCAGTCGTGCAGAATGAAATCAACTTCCTGATCGATCACATCCCGTTACCGTAGGGAGCTCACAACAATGACCGGCTGCGGGTCGCTCAAAAGCTGACAACATCGCCGTCGCGGGCGACCTGGGTATTGGCAAACAGTGATCGCGCTGTGCCGAGATCGACCGGGTCATCACCCGTTGCCAGCGGGTTGACGTGGGTCAGCAGCAGACGAGCGACCTGGGCATCGCGTGCGATCTGCGCCGCTCGCGAGGTCCAGCTGTGCCCGGTTTTAATCGCCCAGTGCTGGTGCTCATCGCGGAAGTAGCACTCGTGCATGAGCAGATCGGCGCCGTGCATCCAGGTGCGATTGGCTTCGGATAGCTCACCACTGGTATCGGTGGCATAGACGAGGGCTTTGTTCTCAGACTGCCAGCGCAGCCGGTAAGCCACCGAACCTCCAGGATGGTCCTGGGACCGCCAGTCGACCGTGATCGCCCCGGTGGCACCGATGCGGAAGCTTTCCTCGGCGTCAATGGCATGCCACTGAGCATCGATTTTAGCTGGGAAAATTAGCTCGGCAAACAGATGTTCACGCACCGCGGCCAGCTTCGCTTGCTCACCCCAAATCACAACCGTCTCGACAGGCCGCTGATACAGGATATCAAGTAGGAACGTCAGCCCGGCAATGTGGTCCAGGTGAGCATGGCTGAGCAAAATATCCAGCCGATCGGTCTCGATCAGCGGAGCGAGCCGGAACATCCCTGTCCCGGCATCGAGAATCACACCATCGGCGGGCAAAAAATAGCACGACGTATGGCGGCTGGCATTGGGGTGATAGCCGGTTGTGCCGAGGCAATGGATATCCATTCGCCTAGTTTGGCTGTTTGATCGTTGGGTGGCAATCACAGGCATTCTGCGATGTCACTCGCCGCGACGGCAGCTAGTAGGAGGCAGCACGCACAGGGCCACCGGACGGCCGCCAATCGACCAGTTGGATCTCAACATTGCGACGGCCACCGAACTCATTGATGACCGGACGATAGGCGATATCGATCGGACCGTCACAGGCATTCAAGTCATCGCACCAATCGCCTTGCCCAAAAGCGACTGCGCGAATCTGGATGTTCTGTTGTTGCAAGCGAACGGTCAGGTGGCGTTCACCGGATCCCATTCGCCGCGGCGGCTCGGCCAGAGTGACACCGCTGCTACACAAAACCGGACGCGGGTTGCCTTGTCCAAACGGCGAGAGCTGTTCGATCTGCGTGACCGTCTGCAGGTTCAATTGTCCCAGCGGAGCCTGAGCATCAATCAGAATCTCGGGCACGCAGTCCGAGCCATCGCCCTGCCGCGCTACCGCCTCATAGAAGTCATTGCGGAAGTGATCGATCTGGTCTTCAGCAATCGTCAGTCCGGCTGCGGCGCGGTGCCCGCCAAAGCGAATCAGCCGTCCGCTGCATTGCGCCAGCGCCTCGTGAAGGTTGAACTGCGGCCCGCCGGCTCGCCCGGATCCAATTGCCGGTTTGCTGCCTGCAGCATTGAGCGAAATGACAAGCACCGGCTTGCAGTATTTTTCTGCCAGTCGGCCAGCGACTACGCCGATGACTCCCAAATGCCAACCCACTCCGGCCAACACCAGGGCCGGGTCCGCCTCAGGATCAAAATCCGACGAGGCTAGCTTGCCGGCAGCCAGTTGCACCGAGCGCTGCAGCGAATCGCGGCTGGAGTTGAGTTGTTCAATGTACTGCGCCAGTGAAGCTACGCGTTCGCCCGGAGGCGAAGTCAGTAACTCCACACCCAGTTGTGCCTGGCCCAGACGACCGGTCGCGTTCAAGCGCGGCGCCAAAGTAAACGCCACATCCTCACTGAGCAGGTTCGATTTGCGGTCCAGCTTGGTCAGCTTCATCAATTCGAGCAGACCCGGCAGGGGGTTGGCCCGCAGCGATCGCAGCCCGTGATGCACCAAGATGCGGTTCTCGTCCAGCAGCGGGACCATGTCGCCGATCGTACCGATCGCCGCCAGCGCGAGCGACTGCATCAAAAAATTGCGCATCGGCTCGGTTACTTTCGTTGAGCCGCTGGCCTGCTGACACAGCGCCCAAGCCAGCTTGAATGCGACGCCTGCCCCGCAAAGCTCACCAAAGGGATAGCAGGTGCCGGGCAAACGCGGGTGGACGATGGCCGCTGCAGGAGGAAGTTCGTCAGCCAATTCGTGGTGATCGGTGACGATCAGCGTGATGCCCAGGCGGTCGCACAGCTCCGCTTGCTCGACACTGGTGATGCCGCAGTCGACCGAGATGATCATCCGCCGGCCGCGGCGGTGCAACTGCTCGATTCCCTTCGTGCTCAGACCGTAGCCGTCTTCGAGCCGATTGGGGACGAAGTAATGGACATCCGCGCCGAGCAACCGCAGCCCGTTGACGAGGATCGCTGCCCCGGTGATCCCATCAGCGTCGTAGTCGCCGTACACGGTGATCGGCGTGCTGCTGCGGATCGCGTCGGTGATCAGCGACGTAGCGGCGGCGACGCCGGGCAGTTCCATCGGGTCGCGCAGGCCGACCAATTTCGAATCGAGGAACAACCGCGCGTCATCAGGACGGTAGACGCCACGGCTGACGAGCAACTGGGCGACCACCGGCGGCACGCCCGCAGTTCGCATCAGCGATTCCACACGGCCGGCATCGTGAGGCAGAATCCGCCATGCTTTCCGCATCCCGCGCTCCGCGCTGTGTCCGCCGATCGGCTGCAATGATTATTTCTTCTTCTCGAGGTGCAAGGTGTGCTTGCGCAGCCGCGGGCTGTACTTCTTCAACTGCAGCTTCTCGCCTCCGGGCTTGCGGACAATGGCGTAGTTGTAGTCGCCGGTTTCCTGGCAAACGAGGAATACGGTCTCGGCTTTCTTCTTGCTCTTGGCCATGGCGGAAATCGAATCGCGTGGAGGAACTTGGAATGGGTGATCGGCAAAGCGGGATTATGCCCTACAGGACCCGATTTCCGCAAGGCTCGCAGCGCCCGCTCAGTGCTCGCCCAATTCATTCCACGGCCGGTCGTCGACACCGGATTCCTCGAGTAACTTTTTGCGGTACACCTCCTTGAACAGCACCCCCACTACGGCCAGCAGCGGGGCAGCGATCGTCAGACCAAGAAAACCGAGGGAAATCCCCATCAAGGCCTGAAAAAAAATCACCAGCGCCGGTGGCAGACTGACCTGGTGCTCCGTGACTAAAGGGGCCACCAAGTAACTTTCCAGCAGCTCAAAGAGACTCAGCACGCCGATCACGATCGCGACGCTCATCAATCCCTGCGGAAGCGCAAAAAAATACGGCGATGCCCATCGCCAGCAGCGGCCCGAGATTCGGAATGAATCCGAGCAAGAAAGTCAAGATACCGATGATCAGCGCTGAAGGCACATCGAACAAATACAACAGCACCCCCGCGCCGACCCCAGAAACGGTCATCGAAAAAAATCGTCCCAGCAGCCAACGCCACAGCGTCTCGCCGGAAATCCCTAGAATCCGCTGCACGTCAGGGCGCACGTGCGGAGGAAACAAATACGTCGGAGCGTGCATGTAAGCACGCGGTGAAGCTGCCAAATACAACCCGACGATCACGATCAGCGCAAGGTTGGCGAGCAAGCCGAACGTGGTGACGAAAAAGCGTCCAGCGAAAGCCCCGACTTCACGCGTGACCGTCATGGCCATGTCAGCGACGCCGCTGGCCTGGCCACCACTTTCCTGGCCACCACTTTCCTGGCCACCACTTTCCTGGCCACCACTTTCCTGGCCACCGCTTTCCTGGCCATCCGACGACTGCTGTGGTTGTTGGCCGCGCGGACTGCTTTGGCCTTCGCTGTCGGTAGCGCCGCTATCTGCACCGGCGTTGCCGCTGGCACCCGGTGTGCTGCCTTGCTGGCCGCTACCCTCGGACGCACCGCCGCTTTGCGAGTCTTGAGCATCGTCCCGGAACGACTGCAGAAACGGTGAAGCGTCGATCACTGCCCGCAGCGGTGGGTACTCGTCTGCTGCTGCGATGATTTCAGTCCCGCCGGCCTGAAACTGCTCCACTCCCTTTTGGACGTGTTCGTAAAGCGTGGCCCCGAAGAAGACGGTGAAGCCAACCACCGCGGCCAGTAGCCAAACGCAGATGATGCTGAGGTTTTTGCGATAGTTCAGCCCGGTGTACTTCCCCAACAGCCTGCTGAGAAAGGTCAGAAAGATCGCAAACAGAATGCCCAAGAACCCGATCATGAACACGTCGAGCGTGGCGCTGACCATGCGGTAAGCGAGGTAAATCGCCAGCACCAGACCGGCAATTAAACCGGTCAACTTAGCAACGTGGAGGTATTCTCCTGCACTCGGCGGGTTGTCCAGGGGCGTCGCCGGAGGCTCTGCGTCCTGCGGTTCGAACGAATCGTGTTGAGACATGGCTGCCTGCAGTGCGAGCGGGATCGGCGAGAGACTCGCCAAGTAATCCGGTGGCGGTGGTTTCTGTCCGCAGTCAACTCCCGCTGTAGCGGGCGCGAGCGGACGGTTGACAACCGCTGAGTGCAAAACGTACGCCCAATCTCACCCCTGCCAGCCCGTCGGCAGCCGCCGACCCAAGCACTGGAGCCAGGAAAGACCTTTGCCAGTGGTTCTTCCGTGAGTTTCTTGGCGCGTCACTTAGGCGTGGACGCTGATCCTCTGGGTGGCACATCCCTGAGGAACGAAGGGCGTGCTGGGGAGAAGGACAGGGTCACCAGGGAATCTCGCATCGGCTTGGTAGATGTTTCCGCTGCCCACGCCCAGCGCTGGGGCTCTGAACGTGCCACCCAAAGCCACAGCGATACCCGCTCCGGGACGAGCGGCCATTAAATTAGCGGAAGAACCACGTTAGTTGAGAACGATCCGCGCGACGTTCAAGTAAATGACGATCCCGAGGATGTCAACGATCCCGGCGACAAACGGGTTGCTCATCAGCGCTGGATCGAGCCCGAGGCGTTTAAAGACCATCGGCAGCGCCGCTCCGCAAAAGCAGCCGCACATGACCACGAAAAACAGCGTGATTGGGATCACGATCGCATCGCGCGCGGTCGGCGCGATCACCATGGCAACCAACATCCCAATTGCGGCGACGAATCCGCCGAGCATCAGCGACACCAACGTCTCGCGTCCCATCACGGTCGGCCAATTGCGAATCTTCAGCTTGCCGCTGGTCATTCCGGTGATCACGAGCGTCGCCGACTGGCTGCCAGAGTTGCCCCCGCTGCTAATGATCAGCGGGATGAACCACGCCAACCACACATACTCCTGCAGTTCACTCTCGTAGAACTTCAGCGCAAAGGCGGTGAACAAAGCTGTGAAGAACAGGATCGCCAACCAGATCCCGCGTTTCCAGGCCAATGTTGCCAGATTGATCCGCAGAAAGTCGGTGTCCAGCGGCGAAATCGCGGCCATCTGCTGGGCATCTTCGTTGAGTTCTTCGCGAACCACATCGATGATATCGTCGTGGGTGATGATCCCGATCAAATGGCGGGCTTCATCCACCACCGGGATCGCCAGCAGATTGAATCGCTCGACCTTCGCCGCCACCGATTCCTGATCCTCGGTCGTCAGCGCCGTCACCACGTCGGTCTGAATCAGTTCACTCAGCGGCGTATTGGGATGCCGCAGTGCGGTGACCAATTGCCGCGTCGAGACCACGCCGCGCAGTTGATTATTGGCGTCGACGATGAACAGGTAGTAGATTGTCTCGAAGAACTCCGACTGGTTGGCCAGTTCGTCGAGCGCTTGCCGGACCGTCAACCGCTCATCGAGTTTCGCCATTTCGGTGGTCATCAGCGCCCCGGCGGTTCCTTCGGGATAGGAGCGCAGACGTTGGATGTCCCGGCGGTCCGCCGCGGGCAACAGCGGCAGGATTTGATTGACTCGCTCGTCGTCGAGCTCTTGCAACAAGTCGACGCGGTCGTCGGCGGCCATCTCCTCGACCAGCTCGGCGATCTCAGCCGGATCGTGTTGCCTTAATAGCGACAATTGCCGTTCTTCGCTGAAGTGCTCGAAGATCTCGGCACGCCGTGGAGGCGGGGCGTGCTGGAGCACCTGCCAAGCCTCGGTGTCGTTGAGCCCTTCCATGAACTCGGCGGTGCGCGCGGCGTTGAGCGCCGAGCAGAACTCCTCTAGCTCCGGCCCGTTGTTCGCAGCGAGCATCTCCCGAAGCTCGGGCAGCAAAAGCGTGTTGACCATGGGTGCCTCATTCGTTGGCGGCGGCTCAAGGGGAAGGGGCCGGAGGCACGCGTTCGGCTTCCCACAGGCCGAGCGCCGGGTTGCGAATGAAAAAGAACTCCTCGCCCTCGGCGTCTCGGTTCCAACCGTCGACCAACTCAGCCAGCGGATACCGCTTCGACAGTGTGTCGAGTTCGCCGTAGGAGTAGCCGACCGACTCGACTTCTTCCCGGGTTAATCCGCCAGCGGCGTAGACGACTTCAAACCGATTCTCGCTCGACCCGTGAATCAGGTGCGCCGCGGCCGAGAGATTATCGGCTAAGTCTGGATGCTCCTTGACCAGTTGCAGCACTTCAGCCGAAGGGCGATAGCCGTACTTGCGAATCAGCGCGTCGATCTGTTGATCTTCGCCGAACTCTTTCACCGCCGGAGCGAGGATCGTCAGTTTGCCGCCATCGGCGACCGCCATCCGCGAGCGATAAATCGCTTTGTTGCCCAGCCAAGTGCTTTTGAACTCTTCCGGATCGAGATAGGCGACGACATGCTTCGGGGCGCGATCGAGGTGAATGAAATTGACCTCGTAAGCTAACTCCGCAGCGCGCTCAAACGTGGCATAGTCATCGCCGATGAATAGCCCGCGCGTCTTGAGTTCGCCGCCGTCGACCTGCTGAACCACGGTCAGCGCGTACAGCAGCGGCATGGAGCCGCAGAAATGATCCTGGGCGTAGTTGAGGATCCGCCTCAGCGGCGTATCGGCTCGGCCCATCACGCGCTCCATCCCGTAGGCGGCGCTGAGAAAGTGGCTTTCGTTGATCCCCCGCACTCCGCCGGTCCCGACGAAGACGTTTTTGTTGTAATTCGCCATGCCGATCACTTCGTGCGGCACGACCTGACCGATCGAAAAGATCAGGTCGTGTCCGCCTTGCAGCAGCAAGCGATTCACCTGCGCCGGCCAGTCGCGTTCCCAGATGCCTTCGGTTACCTGGCTGACGTACTCGCCGGGGACGTAGCCGATCGTTTCCACATCGTCGCGCCAGCGATGCACGCGGAATAGATCATGGGGTACGCCGGGGAACATCTGATTGAGCTGCGCGGGCGTCATTGCGTAGTGCGTTCCCAGGGCGGGCATGATGTCCGTGACCGCGTCGCCGAGCAGCTCGCGGGACAAGACCGTCAGCTCACCGGCACGACTGGGCAACCGCGACATATCCGGCGGCAGCAGCAGCACCCGCTTTCGTGGGCCGATCTGACGAAAAACATCGGCCAGCGCAGTGCGGAAGTCTTCGTAGGACAATTCCGCCGTGGCGGATCCAGTGGCGTAGTACGTGGTCATGGCATCAGGCTCTCGGTGCGTCGCGGTTAAAGTCGAAAGGGAGCTGTGGCCGGCGCCCGGACGCGGCGCCGGTCCGGTTGACGATTGGCCGCAAAACGGTCTGCTATGGAACCTTCTGGCAGTGGCTAACCGCCAGCCTGCAGCCGTGTTTTCGCCTGCCCCCGCACGCCTCACCCCTTCTGGGACCATGACCGCACGAGATATCGAAGCCGCGATCCCACACCGCCTGCCGATGCGATTGCTCGACGAAATCGTTTCCCAGGACGAGCAGCGAATCGTTTGCAGGAAAACGTTTTCGCCGGAAGACTTTTTTGTGCAAGGGCACTTCCCCGATTATCCCATCGTTCCAGGGGTCATCCAGTGCGAATGCTGCTTGCAGGCGGGCGCGATTTTGCTCAGCCGCTTGGCGCCTAGTGGCGAGGGGAGGGTACCGGTGGCAACGCGGATGGACGGCGTGAAGTTCAAGAAAATCGTCCGTCCCGGCGACACCATCACCGTCGATGTGACGCTCAACGACCACATCGGCACGGCGTTCTACTTGACCGGCAAGGTGCTGCTGGATGACAAGGTTGCCGCGCGGCTGGACTTCGCGTGCTCCGTGACCCGCCCGCAAAACGCCGCATCTTAAGCCCGGAGACTGATTGTGGATTTTCTTGCTCTGGCTGGCCGTACCGTCTTAGTGATGGGGGTCGCGAATAAAAAGAGTGTTGCCTACCGGATCGCGGTGCTGCTGGAATCCGCCGGTGCGGAGGTGATCTACGCCGTCCGCAGCCAGCAGCGCCGGCAGTCGCTGGAAAAGCTGTTGCAGGGCAAGCGTGTGTTGGTCTGCGACGTGGCGGATCAGCAGCAGATTGATGCACTGGCCGGTGAACTCGATACTCAAGGGGTTCGGCTCGGGGGGTTGGTGCACTCGATCGCTTTCGCCGACTACAGCGAAGGGATCAAGCCGTTTCATGAAACCGGCCGGGCTCAATTCCTGCAGGCGATCGACATCTCGGCGTACTCGCTGATCGCGGTTTGTGGAGCACTCAAACCCTGCTTCCTGCCTGATGCGAGCGTCGTCACCATCGGGATCAGCACCACGCGAATGGCCAGTGAAAGCTACGGCTACATGGCACCGATCAAGGCCGCGCTGGAATCGTCGTTGGCGTTTTTAACCAAATCGTTCAGCAGCGACAGCGAAGTGCGTTTCAATGCCGTTGCCGCCGGGTTGCTCAAGACCAGCGCCTCAGCAGGCATTCCCGGCTACGTCGATTCGTACCTGTACGCCGAACGAATCATTCCTCGAGGCAGAGCTGTGCAGACCGACGAAGTTGCCAACACGGCGGCGTTTTTGCTTAGTCCCCGCTCCTCCGGCATCACCGCCCAGTCGATCGTGGTCGATGCCGGCATGTCGATCAACTACTTTGACCAAGCGATCATCCGCGATGCGATGCGCGATCGGTAGCTGACCCGGGCGCGCGGCGAGTTTAGCTTGCGGGCTATCTTCCTGCCGCGGATGCCAGCGCCGCATTGACGCCGAGCTGACGGCGGACGTCGGCGATGATCTGCTGTGGGACAAATTTCCCTAAGTGGGCATCGTTGTCACTCATCACCGCGATCTGTTTTAGCAGCGAACTGCTGATGTGGACAAACTGGTCGTCAGCCATCAGGAACACCGTCTCGATGTCGCGGTCGAGTTGACGGTTGGCCATCATCATCGTGAATTCGCCGGCGATGTCTGTCAGCGGGCGGATCCCACGAACCATCACCGTCGCGCCGACCTGACGAACAAAGTCGACCGCCAGCCCATCGAACGTAGCGACTTCCACGCCCTCCATACCGGCCGTGACCCGCCGCACCAGCTCGACCCGTTGATCAGGATCAAATAGCGGCCGCTTGTCCTTGTTGATCCCGATCCCCACGACGAGCTGAGCAAACAGCTGGCTTGCCCGCCGGATGATGTCCAGGTGACCAAGGGTGACCGGATCAAAGGAGCCGGTGTAGACCGCTTTAACGTCGTAAGGCATGGAGTGAATGTGGGATCAGAGGCGACCGCTTGCAGCCGACTGGATCACGTCGATCAGTCGTGCGATGTCGGAGTCGTCGTTATAAGCATGGACGCTGGCGCGAATGCCGATGCCGCGGCAGCTCACCGCGACCTGTCGCTCGGCGGCGAGTTGGCGAAATCGAGTCGGCGGCACCCCGGGCAGGTCGAAGGTGACGATGCCGCTGCGGTGCTCCGACTCGGCTGAAACACTGGTGGTCGCACCGACGCGCCGCAGTTCCGAATCGAGCCGCTGTGCCAACGATAGCACGCGCTGAGCAATGGCGGCTTCACCATGTTCAGCGATTACGGCGAGAAAGATCGCCAGGCTCTGTCGTAGAGCGCGCATCCCGACCATGTTCTGCGTCCCAACCTCAAACCGCGAGGCATTGGGCTTCAAGTCCAACTCGGGCTGGCCGAACTGATGCGCGGTGCGGACGCTGTTCCAGCCGACCGGGACGCAGTGCAGCAAGTCGAGGTGCTGCTTGCGAATCATTGCCACCCCGGCTCCTTCGGGACCCAGCAGCCATTTATGCCCGTCAGCCGCTAAGAAGTCGACCGGAATCGACTGTAGGTCGAGCGGAAAGACGCCCAGCCCCTGGATCGCATCCAGAAAAAATAACGCTCCAGCCCGATGTACATCGGCCACCAGCTGTTCGAGCTCCAGCCGGTAACCGCTGGCATAGCCGACCCAACTGGCCGCCACGATACGGGTCCGCGAGTCAACCGCTGCCAAAATAGCAGCGGGATCAATGCGGCCCGACTGTTCGTCCGCCCTGGGAACAATCCGCAGTTCCACGCCGTGACGCTGCTGATTCTGCCACGGAAAAATATTCGAAGGAAACTCGCCGGCGGGTATCACGATGTTGTCACCGGCTTGCCATCGAATTCCTTCGGCCACGAGGTTGATGCCGAACGTCGTATTGGGTACCAGCGCAATCTCGTCGCGGTCGCAGTGCAGCAGGGCGGCGAAGTCATCGCGCAGCCGCTCGTTCTCTTCGGCCCACTGCGGCCACACCGTATCGCCCAGCTGCGAAGCTTCATCGGCGAACTGCCGAATCGCTCGGGCCGCCGGATAGGGCAGCGGTGCCACGGCCGCGTGATCGAAGTATGCCCAGTTCTCGGCGATCGGCATGAGCGATCGCCACCACTGCCACGGCTGGTCAACGACGTTGGGAGTCACCTCGGGGGAGTTCTTCAAAATGGAACAGGGGAGTTAGGAGCCAGGACTTGTCGCCGGCCGGCCAGCAAAATCGGCAAAACCGGAGATATCGCCCTTTTTGCCCAAGCTGGCCAATTTTACAGAGGCCGTGGTGGTTAACATTGTCGATCGGGTAACTATACTGCGATGCGTCTGGTGCAGCCCCTCCACTTCCAACGTCCGACGATCATAACCCGAGGTCCATGAATGCCCAAGGCTCTCAGCCTGATCAGCTTGGTACTAGCGGTGGTGATCGTCGTCTTGTTTTTGACTGACGCGATCATGGGCCTGCTCGGTATGGAGGCGTCGGCACCGCTGCGCAGCGCCAGCTTGATGATGGACATCACGTTTGTGATCGCCGGCGCGATCTTGATCTTCATGAGCTGGGCGACCTGGCGCGAGCTGCGTTAACGTCGCCGACCGCTCTACGCGCCGACCGCGCCGTGTAGCCGATGGCTCCGCCGATCGGATTTTCTGACGTTCCGGTTCGACCGGCGGAGCGGTCGACCACCTCAGTGACTCGCCGCCGCGCCGAGGAACGTTTTCCAGCTTTCGTACCTTGGGTCGGTCGTCGACTGGTTCAACAGCGGATTGAAACGCGGCTTGGCCGGATGGCTGAGCAAGCTCATGCGTGCCTGCCCCGGAGTACGGCCGCCCTTGCGACTGTTGCACCGCAGGCAACAGCAGACGATGTTTTCCCAGGTCGTTTGGCCGCCGAGGCTCCGTGGGATCACGTGATCGAGACTCAGCTTGTTCGTCGGCGGCTTTTGCCCGCAGTACTGGCACTGGTGGTGATCGCGGGCAAACAGGTTTTTGCGATTGAACCGGACGGTTTGCGCCGGCATCCGATCAAACCGCGTCAGGCGGCAGATTCGGGGAACTCGCAGTTCGTAGTTCGTCGCCTGGATGTAATCCTCGTCGGGCTGCTTTTCCAGCGCCGACAACTGGCTCAGTTCAATCCAGTTCTCGAAGTCATAGCTGACGAACTGGTTCTGCTCCATCACGATCACTTCGGCGCAGTCCCGGTACAGCAGCGTCAGCGCACGTCGGACGTTGACGACGCGGATCGCCATGTAAAATCGGTTGAGCACCAGGACGTTGGTTTCAAGCATACTACTGCCGGGCATCGTGACACATCCTTCAGCTGGTGAGGCCGCGAGACTGACCGACATCAGCCACTGCGACGGTTAATCGGACGGTGGGAAGACAAGGCATGCTGGGGACTCATTCTAACCTGGAGCCGCGCCCAAAAAGCAAACGGGCGGTTAATAGTTCGCGCGCTGTCGAGGAAGTCCTGGAGTGGTATCGAGGGCGGAGCGAGTGGAGACGGGGACCTGCCGGAGCAGACAGCTTCGATCGGCGACGTAGGCGATTTTTTTCGGCACTGCTGCGCCGTCTGCCTTGCCAGTGATCGTTGCCGCTCAGTAGGATAAAGACAGGGTTGGCGGAGCGTTATCGCTTCTGACAGCCGCTGGCGGTCGAATGTTCGCGGACTGATTTGTTCGCAGCACAACACCTCGATGCGGCCGAGAAGCGCACGCCGGATGTGCCGCTGAGACGACGTCAATTGCGAGCCGCCGATCGCTCGATTGCAATCGGAGTTTTACTGCGGTTGTCAAACCTTTTCTCGCTGGGGCTGATTGGATGATCCATTACACCTGTGACCGATGCCAAGCGTCGCTCGATCCTGCGGACCAAACCCGCTATGTGGTTCAAGTGGAAGTCCATTGCGTAGGTGATCAAGCCGTGGATGCCGTACAAGACGCAGATGTCGATTCGCTGTCGGAACTCCATCAGATGCTCGAGGGGATCGATGGCGATGCCGCGATCACCGATCACGACGTTCCCACTCACCGCGGCCGATATGATCTTTGCCCCCGCTGCTACAAGCAGTTCATCAGCAACCCGTTGGGTCGGGACACAACGTTTGCACTGCATTTCAGCAACAACTGATCCTGCGGGAGGCGAGTGGTCCGTCGCCTCCCGCCAGTGCTGCCCTCGTCGCGGAGCATGATCGTTGCAGGACGCTATTAACGCAGAGAGTTACTGGCTGATCCGCAGGTATTCGCGGCGGGCTTCTAGATAATCCAGGCAGCTGACACGCGTTTCCACCGGCAGGTCTTTGAAATCTCGGTCGACGTGCGGGTCCAAGCTGCCGTCCAGTGCGCGGTGCAATGCTAATGCCGCTTTCTGCTGCAACGTCTCCTGGTTCCAGTCGATCCGGTAGGAAACGTGACGCAGCAGCGCCGTGGGGCTGCTCAGCGGCTTGGCCGTATCGCTGCCGACCGCCTGCAGCCGGCGACGCATTTCGGCTTCGGTATCCGCAAGTCGCCGGGCCACCTGTTGCCCCTGAGGATCATCATTGCGATAGGTGGCGACCAGGAAGCGGGCGGCGCCGACGAGCTGCGGTTTAGAGGGCATGCCCGCCAGCGACGCGACACCGGAGGTAAATCCGCGCGGGTGGCTTTCGCCGCGGACCGCGACTTCGAGCAATTCACCTCGCCATGAGTTCGGGACGCGAAGGGTCAAACTCAGCTGGCGGTCGCCTTCGATGATCTGTTGCTCGGTCGTGCGGAACTTAAAGTACACACCGCGGCCGCGGCGCGTTGTTCCGCTGGCGGCGATCAAGTGCATCGGCGCAACGCGGTTGTACTTTGTCGAGTTGATGTTCTTTTCACCTTTGCTCGCGTTGAGCTTGCCGCTGCCAAACGGGGCATAGCAGGCCTCCAGCGCTAGCCCCAGCGCATGACTCGCTTCGTCGGTCTCCTGGACTTCGATGCCGCCGGTATACTCGCTCGCCAGCTCCGTTCGCGGCGCGTAGTCTGCAACCATCGCTGTGCCGCCACGCGGAGTGACCTCGATCAGCAATTGATCGATCGGTGATGCCGACAGTGATTCCACGATCACCGACACCGTCAGGTCGAGGCTCACGAGCAGGTCCTGCGCGTCATTTGGCGGAACCACTTCAGCGGCGCGTTGTACCGGAACAGCTACGACCACCTGTGGCACGTCAAATCGCACTGCGGCAAGGCTTGGTGCCTGCGCCGCAGCGACGCCCAGGCCAGTAGCGGTTACAAACAGACCAATTGAGGCGATGACACGCGCGGCCAAGCGCACACTTGCTGGTGCATCCATGTGGTTCTCCTTCCCAACATTTAAGGACTTCCGTTTCTGGTGCAATTCGAGCCGATTCCTGCGGCAATTGCAGAAGGGCGAGCGGAGGTTCGGTCCACCCTGCAGAGACTTTCCTTCCTGGGAAAGCGGTTCGATTTCAAACCAGTGCATGTTAGACCTACCTGCGGCGAAGGCAAGAGCGGCCCGCCCGCCTCCAAACGGTGCCCACTCCCAGATGGTGCCAGCCACTTTATCTATCATTTGGCGCCTCCAAATGGTGCCAGCCACTTTAAGAGTTTGGTGACCCCGGTCCAGCGCTTGCTGCCAGTCACCGCTGTTTACGGAACCGTTTGGTGCCAGCCACTTCGCAAATCTGCCGAGGACGAATCCGCAGCGCTATTGGACGTCAACAATTTTTGTTCCGTGCCGGTATTAGTGCTGGCCATGCCAATGTTTTCTGCCGGCCAGTTTGCTCTTTGGTGCGAGCCAGTTTTCGTGTGGATCGCGTCGCAAAATTTCGGCGCTGGAAATTAGGGCCAGCTGCCTTTTTCTAGCTGGCTGAGGGACCGTTAGCTCACCCTGGGTGCGGCTACAGAAGCGATCGGCTTTTGTCTCGATCGCCTGACCGGCGCGGAGCGGCCCAGTGAGCCCAGGCAGGCACGCCGCCGCTGCAAAAACCATCGCTTAAGCAGCACGCTGTGGAGCGTTACTTGATGCCTTTACAGGGTTTAGGCGGCGGTAAAGAAGGCGCGGGCGGCTTTCTGGCCGCGGTGCCAGCGGTGGCCGCTGCGCTTGGCGTCCTCGGCCATCGCTGACGGGGAGCCCGCGCAGGATGACCGCCCAAAGTACTTCTTGAAGTTCCACACCAACTCTCGCCACATCGAAGTGTCAATGCCCAGTGCCGCTAGCTGCGCCGCCAGCTGCGGCGGCACCACGGCCGCCACGCCCTGGGCCGTCTGCTGGGCCGTCCACCGCAGGAGCGCCAGGTAGTCGCTCCAGCCCAGCGGCAGAAACCCTCTGTCGCTAGCCCGCACCCCGCCAGCGTGCACCTGCGGATCCAGTGACAAAATCTGCGGATCTAGCTGCAGCGGCGCCAGCCACTGGTCGCGGCGAATCTTGCGGCCGGTCGGGTTCCGCCGGCTTGCCTGCCGCTGCCCCTGAAGGAGCTCGACCGGAGTCTGACGGATCTTCTGGCCCGCCGCTGCGGCACTGACCGGAGCGAGGTCAAAAGCTGCGGAGTCCATCAGCTGGCCTTGCTCGCTTTGAAAACGGTCGTATGCCGAGGTGTGCATCGCTTCGACCGGATCGCCCGCCAGTGCTGCTCGCACCGGATTGAGGTCGACGTACATCGCGCAGGCCAACAGCCCGGCTTCATCGACAATTTTCTGCGCTTTGAATCTTCCTTCCCAGAAGTGGCCGGTGCACTCGTCTTGGCGGTTAGCTATCCGGGCGACCTGCTCGCAGAGGGCGCGCATGAACCACGAGATGTCCGAGAGCCGCAGGCGGATTTTCGCCAGCCTCTCGGGCTGGCCCACCAGCATTTTCACGTCGTGATCGGTCGGCTCAGCGAGGTGTTCTTCCAGGCGCCTGCCTGGAAAGACGCGCAGCCAGCGGATCGCCACGTCCTCATCGGACCACTTCGCCACGACATCCGGGCGGTTGCGCAGGATCTGGTGCAGGTGGTTGCTCAGGATCGCATAGCTAAGCACGTCGACGGCGAAGACCGAGGCGAGGGCTTCCATGCGTCGGCGGATCCACTCGCGGCGGCAGGAGTAGTCTCTGCCGGTCTGCTGGTCGACTCCGGCGAGAAAGGCTCTGCGGACGCAGCGTTGGGTGACATGGACGATGCCGACTTCGGAGGCATTGAACTGCTCCAAGCGAAGTGGTCTTCCCATGGCAAGATCTCCCGGAGACAAGTGATCACTAAGCCAGCACTATACCCCCAAATGATGTACAGCGTCAACCATGCGGAGGGTGGCAAGTTCCGCTCGCCTGTCGAAGTTCGTTAGGTGTGTGGCACCAAACGGTGGTTAGGTGTGTGGCACCAATCGATCTCCCAACCGGTCCATTTGTCTGCACTAGTGCATGTCAACCCTTTGGCGGGTGGCGACTTCCATTTGTTTGTCAATGAGTCACCCCGCAGGTGGCACCAACGGATTGTGATTCGGCGTGTAGTTCGACGGATGGCACCATCTGTCAATGTATCGTGGGTGGCACTATCCATCGACCGTAATTAGGCGAGTGGCACCAGCCGTCCTTAAGTGGGTAGCACCAGCTGTCCTTAGGTGGGTGGCACCAACTGTCCTTAGGTGGGTGGCACCAACTGTCCGTCGCTCGATTCCGATTCCCCTGTAGCTGCGGTGTATCGCAACCGGCAGGAGGGGGCGGGCAAACGCATGTTGACACTTCAGCTGGGGCCGCCTTAAAACGTGATCCGCACAGTTCCCGCGGCGGCGGCTCGGTCGGCCGCGTTTGATCTCGGCTGTGGCCTCGCCCCTCTCCTCTCCGTTTTTCCGAGAATGAACCATGAACCGTCTTTCTCCTCTCGGCCTCTCGGATTCAAAAATTGCCTTCAAACCGTTGCCGGCTGCCTCGACTGCGGCCGCCCAGCCCGTGCTCTCCCCGCTCGGACACCGAATCGACCGTCCCCAGCGGTTCTTCCTGCCGGTCAACTATGAACCGAACTACCGTTACCCGTTGATCGTCTGGTTGCACAGCGACGGGTACAACGAAAACCAGATTGGCCAGGTGATGCCACACATCAGCCTGCGCAATTACGTCGGCGTCGGCATCCGAGGCTCACGCTCAGTCGATCCGGTTGGCCATCGTTTCGACTGGTCGACCCAGAGCGCCGCGGTTGCTCGCTGCGAAGATGCGATTTGGCGAGCAATCGAAGACGCATCGGAACGCTACTCGATTCACCCCGACCGCGTCTTTCTCGCTGGGTACGGCACCGGCGGGACGATGGCTCGGCGGGTCGCGCTGCGCCGACCGACAGCGTTTGCCGGCTGCGTCTCGTTGGGCGGTCGTTTCCCGCGAGGCGGAGGCGTGCTGAGCAATCTGCAGGCTGCTCGGCAACTGAAGAACTTTTGGGCGGTGGCGATGCAGAACCCCCAGATCTCCGCCGATGCATTTGAGCAAGACATCTCGCTGGCCAGTTCCGCTCGACTGCGGCTCGACGTCCGCCGCTACACCGTCGCCGACGAGATGGTCAAAGAAGTCCTGCGCGACGTTGATGCCTGGATCATGGAACGGGTGACGGGAGTCGAAATGCTGTCGTTCAATTCCCGCTGGGACACTCAGCCCGTGACATTTTCGGCCAATTGAGGCTTACGCTCAGGCTGCGTGCCGAGAGCTTCGTGCTTGTTGCGCGGGACTGATTAAGATGAGAGGCACACCGGCTTCTCTTGAATCAGTTTCCGATCGCGGTATTTTCTCGATGCAACCTCTTCTCAGCTTTCGCCCGCTCGCGCTCGCCCTGGCCATTGCGTCGCCTCTGTTCGCTGCACCGCTTGCTGGTGCTCAAGAAGCGGTCGATGCGGCGCTGGCTCAGCCGGATTATTTTCTGATGGAGCTGCGCCGGCGGGCGCGCGGCAGCACGGTGCAACGGGCACAGTCGATTCGCGATGCGCTGCGACTGCGGTTGGACGAAGAAGCCGGTCCATTTCTGGAATCGTTGGGGGCCCTGGAGCTGACCGATGCGCAACGTGCGCAGATGGCGGATATCATTTCTGGCGAGCGGTTGCTACGGGTGACGGTCGACGAGGCATTCAGCCAAACGGCGCGGGATCAGGCCAACGCGCTGCTGGCCGCGAAGCGCCGTCACACCGATGACGCCCAGCGAATCGCGGCTTCGATCGCTGCGGTCGGCAGCGGCGACTTTCGGCGGGAGCTGCCGGCGTTTCGGACACTGCTTGCAGCCGGGACAACAGCGATCGGCCCGCTGGCGGTGGCGGCTGCGAGCGAACCGGATGTCGAACGCCGCGACGCGCTGCTGCGGGTGTTGGCGCGATTGGGTGAAGAAAGTCTCGCGGCGCTGTCGCAGCTGGCGCTGTATGCCGACGATGCCTCACGTGCCGGAGCGCTGGCATCGCTGGACCGGCTGCGCGGTAGCGCGGCCTTGCCATACCTCAGTGTCGCCGCGCACGCGCCCGCTGCCAGTTCTACCGAACGACAAGTCGCCACCGACGCGCTGCTGGATCGCTTTGGAAAGGTTCCCGCTCATCACGAGGCGCAGCAGTTCCTGCTGGACCGAATGGGAGAGCTGCGGACTGCGGCCGGGCAGCAGGGCATGAGCGACGCGACGGCGCTGAGCTGGATCTTCAATCCTGAGGAACGGACGCTGACGCCGACCCTCGCCACAGCGGGACTGGCGGCGCAAAAGCAAGTCGCAGACATGTCGCGTCTGCTGCAACGGCTCGGTGGACTATCGCCAGAAGCTCTCCGCAGCGGCCTGACTGCGGACCTAGCCTACCGTTACCAGCTCGATCCGCTGACCGTGATCGAGCAGGCCGATGATCTGCGGCGACTGTGGGGCGAGCAGGCTTTGGATGCGCAGTCGCTGTCGGCCGTCATCGACGCGGCGCTGGTCGAGGACGACCTGGCAGCGGCGGTAGCGGCGATGAGCTTGATCGGCGATGTGAGCAGCGGCGATCCCGCCGATCTGATGACGACGCATTCGGCAGAACCAGCGCCGCTGGTGCAGGCGGTGCGCCACTCAGTCCCGCAAGTTCGCTACGAAGCGGCGGCGGCGATCTCGCGGTTGCAGTACCCCGAGTCGTATGCCGGCAGCTCAACGGTGCTCAAGACTTGGATCGAGATGACGGAATTGAGCCGCGAGCCGGTGGCCTTGATCGTGGAAACGCGAGGCGGTGTGGAAGCTCAGATCGAGCGGTTGATCACCTCCCGCGGCTACCGGGTGGAGGTGGCCTCGTCAGTCGCCGAAGCGGTCCAGATCCTCGACGAAGGCGGCGACATTCGAATGGTGATCACCACGACGATTCTGCCCGATCGTCCGGTACTGGAGTTGGTCGATGCGATTCGGCGGCATCCATTTGGGCTGCGCATTCCAATTTTTATTCATGGTCCCGAGGACGATTCTACGTATGCCGCGACTGAGCAGCTCCGCTGGGACGCTCCGGTCATTCACGTGGAACTGCCCGCGTCCGTCGCTGGCTGGGGCATGGTGTTAGAACCGGTGATGAACGTGCCGCTGGGTCGACTGCAAGGTTTGGAGCCGCTGACGACCGTGCAACGGTTTGACTTTCGCCGCCAAGCCATGAGCGCCATCGGGCACCTAGCCAGTCACCCGGACGTCTATCATTTTTATGACTTCCGGCTAGTCGCGACAGCCACCCTCGGTGTCGGCCCGATCGAAACTGGCGAAGCGGGCAACGTGGCTTTCGGCGATCCGCGTTTGGCGTTATTGTCTGTCGCTGCTAGCGAGCAGTCGCAAGCCGCGTTGGTCGATCTGCTGTTGCAAACAGCCACAGCACCGGATCGATATCAAGCGGTCAGCGAAGCACTGCGTCACTCGCTGGCGCGAAACGGCATTTTGATCAGTGCTGCAACCCTGAGGCGGTTGGAGGCGGCAGCACTGCATACGACTGAGGGACCACAGCGGCGCGCGATCATGGAAGTCATCGAAACGATCTCCGCACGAGTCGGGGTGGAACCCGTCGAGGCGGGCGAGGAGTGAGTCGTTTTCGCAGCGTGGGGTCCCAAGAGAAGCGAGCTACGTTCACCGACATCTAGCGTTCATGTCGATCCTTGGAATCCCAACGCCTCGATCCGCCGGTAGCTCACCGCAAGGGAGTCCCCTGGCCGGTACACAAGCACAGCTCATCCCTGGCATCATCGGCAATGCGAAATCGATGCAGGAGGTGTACCGCGTCACTCGGCGCGTCGCCGCCACCAACGCCTCAGTGCTGATTCTGGGGGAAACGGGCGTCGGTAAGGAATTGATCGCAGCGGCAGTGCACCGGCTCAGTCACCGCAGCGCCGGGCCGCTGGTGAAGGTCAACTGCGGGGCGCTGAGCGAAAGCCTGCTCGAAAGCGAGCTGTTCGGCCACGTTCGCGGCGCGTTTACCGGCGCAGTGAACCACCGCGCCGGGCGGTTTGAGGCGGCCAACGGCGGCACGATCTTTCTCGACGAAATCAACAGCACATCGCTCACACTGCAAGTCAAATTGCTGCGCGTGTTGCAAGAGAAGGAGTTCGAGCGCGTTGGTGATACGGCGACATTGCAGACCGACGCGCGGATCGTCGCGGCGAGCAATCGCGACCTGATGAATGAAGTCCGCGAAGAACGCTTTCGCGAAGACCTTTATTGGCGGCTCAATGTCGTGCCGATCGAGATCCCGCCGCTACGACGTCGCCGCGAAGACATTCCAGCATTAGTGTCGTTTTTTCTGGAGCACTACAACGAGATTAACGACCGTTACGTCGTCCACATCGATCGCGCGGCGCTGGAGGCACTGCAAGATTATCACTGGCCCGGCAATGTTCGCGAATTACAGAATTATATCGAACGCGCCGTCGTGATGGCCGAAGGCGATGAACTGGCTGTCGAACTGTTGCCTGGCGTGGTCACCGGTCGCGAGCGGTCCAGCGGTCCGGCACTGCCGGCAACCGACATCGATACGCTCACCCGCGAAGTCGTTCTCCAGGGCGTCAGCGATGCGGGCGAAGAAGCATCGGGCCTGCACGGTTTAATCGTCGATCGGGTCGAGCGCGAGCTGATTGCCCAAGTGCTGCAGTCGTGCGGCGGCGTGCAGACCAAGGCGGCGACACGTCTGGGAATCAACCGCAACACGCTGCACAAGAAGATCAAAGACTACGGACTCGATGCGGCGGAATCGGAATAGCCGACCGGTTCGATTTCTGCGTCGGCATCCGCCTGCCCCTGGCCGAGTTCACGATAGGCTTCTTCTAACTCGTCACTGAGGGCTCGGATCTCTTCGACCTGTCGCGGCGTGACCGCCATGTTGCGCAGCACCGTTGTCAACTGGAAGCTCGTTTCGCCTTCTGCGTTGGCCTGCCAACCGCCGCCGGCGGCCGACAGGTAATTGGAGCGGTCACATTCGGGACAACAACTGACTGACAGCACCACGTGTTCGCTGCCGTCCTCGGTCAATTGCAGTTTGCGGATCGCTTCGGGTCCAAATTCCATCACCCGCTGCCAAGCTGGATCCGAGGGCGAAACGGGCAGGTTCGCAATTTCCTCGGACTCCGCCGTCCAGCAGTCGCAGGGTTCACAGAACGGCCGTTCATCCCAAGCAGCCAAAAAGGTGGCGCGAGTGAAGTAGACGATCGCGCCCAACTCGATCAACCAAATTCCGATCAGCGGCGCCCCGCCAATTCCTGCGCCGCCGACATTGCGCACCTGCCAACTCATCCAGCGAGCGATCTCTCCAGGCAAAAAACCGCGCAGCATCTCTTGGTTGAACTGCACATCGGCACCCAAACGTGCCGCAGTGAACAGCGCGCGGTGCACGCCCCAGGCAGCATAGTACGCGACCGCAACGGCAAGCACTGCGGCTAAAACTGCGAACAGCGTCGCACGGACTTTCCCCAGGCGACAAACTTTCGCTGTCAGCCCCCCAAGCGCCCAGCCCAACCCGATCGATGCGATCCAGCGGAGTTTCACCATCGGGATGAACATGACCGCAGCGGAGTAGACCGTTCCGCTGACAAACGCCAGCGGGACCAGGATGGTCGCCACCATGATCCAGGCCGTGACCGGCACCATTCCACTGGGCAAATAAAAACTAGGTCGGAGCGACGCGGCACTCATACGTCGGATGCTCGGGAGAGAAAAACGGTTCATCGGCACCTTGGGGTGCGCTGTGCGGTTATCATACCACCGCAGCGTCCTGATGACCGCGCGCCTTCACGATGCCCGCTCGCGGTCGCCCTACCAACGGCCTCTGGCGCGCCATCGCCCCACTCACCTTCGCACGCTGCTGATGCCCGCGGACTCGTGGCTACCGTTTTCCCAGTGGAACCTCCGCTACAACCCGTTCGGAGAACTGACGGCCGCCGAACGTGCTCGAGTCGCCGTGTTTGATCCCGATCCGGTTATCGATATGTTGAAAAATGGCCGTGCGGCGGTGCAGTTCATCGGCGATTGCGGCCGAGGCAAAACCACGCGGCTGTTGGCGATTCGGCAAAAGCTCGATCCCGCAACGGCGGCGTTCATTTATCTGCCGGCGTTTGCAGCGGTGACGCCCCAGTGGTGGCTGCAGCTCTGGCAGCTGCATGGCGACATGTTGATCATCGATGAAGCGCAGCGAATCGCTTGGCCGCTGCGACGTCGACTTTTCCGACGCGGACTGCCGCTGGTGTTGGGCACCCATCGCGATCTCAGACGGCCACTGGAGCGCGCTGGCTATCAGGTCACCACTGTACCGGTCGGCCCAGGCAATGACGCTCAGCACGTGCGCGAGGTCGCTAACGCGCGACTGGCGGCGGCGCGACTGGCTCCGGGTGACGTTCCTCAGCTGTCATTTGCGGAAGCCCAGCAGCTCGTCGACCGGTTTGGCAACGACCTGCGAGCGATCGAATACTTTCTTTATCATCAAGTGCAACACCAGGTTGGCCGCAATGGGCAAATGCGTTTTATCGATTGAGCTCGAAGATCCGACCGCGACCTACCGAGCTGGCCAAAAGGTGCGTGGGCATGTGCAGGTCGATGCCGACGCCGATGTTCGCTGCCGATCGCTGCTCGTCTATGCGGGCTGGCAGACGCGCGGAATGGGCAATGTGGCCAGCGAACATGGACCCAAGCAGACGCTGTTCAGCGGTGAGCTGGTAGCAGGGGCTTCAAAACGGTTTGCCTTCGAAGTCGACACGTTGCTCTGGCCCGTTACCTACAACGGATTTCAACTCAGCGTCGAACACTTCATTGAGGCCACGGTCGATATTCCATGGGCGACCGATCCCAAGGTTTCCGTGCCGATTCAGGTCAGGCCGGGTGACTATCGGCCGCCCGATGTGGAGCCTCCGCGGTCGCCGGCGACGATCGTGCAACTGGTTCTGTTCCTGTTCCTGAGTGTGTTTGCAACGTTCATTGCGGTCTCCTTTTTTGGTCCCAACCCGTTGATCTTGATCGGGGTTCCCATCCTGCTGCTATGCGGGGCAATGGTTTTGCTGCTGATCTTCAAATGGCTGCCCAAGATGTATGTCGGGCAGGTGATCTTCCATTTGGAACCGCAGCGATTGTCGCCGGGTGAGGTGCTCAGCGGCTCATTCTCGCTGCGGCCGACGACTGCGATTCAGCCGCAATTCATTCACTTCCGCCTGACGGCGACGGAGGTCTGCGTTTCCGGCACGGGGACCAATCAGAAGACGCATCGACATGAGCTGTTCGATCGCCTGTTGGTGCTGGCGGACCAACCGCGCCTGCTGGCCAACGAGACTGCTCGCTACGAGATCCACACGCGGCTGCCACCGGTGGCGGCGTATTCGCTGAAGTTAACCAATAACGAGTTGCACTGGGTGGGGCGAATCCATGTCGGAATCCCAGGTTTGTTTGACTGGAAAGACGAGATCTACCTGAGCGTGGTTCCGCCGCTTGATCCGGCTGCTGCAACCGTCTTGGCCGCGGGTCACCAGGCGGCGCAGTTTGTCTCGGATTCTCCTGATCCTGCGCTGGCCGACGTACCGCCCGAGGACACAATCACCTTTGCCGAGACAGTCGGCCATATCGTCAATGTGCGTGCGAATCCAGAGCAAGTCGAGGTGCTGGTCGATGCCGTTGCGGGATTGCCGCTGGCGCTCGCGGCGCGGATCGGACGGCGGTTGCTGCGCGGTGGTGAGGAGGATGTGCTGTTGGGCTCCGATGAGCAGGTGGTCTGGGCCGAACATGAGGAGCCACCGCTGCCACTGTCGCTGTACGTCCCGAAGGGTCGCGTGGAAGATTTCGAACGCGCCAGCGGCACGCTATGGGAAGGGCGGGGTGAGGTTGTCGGCTGGGATCGGCGAGGTGGTCGGCTTCAGGTACGTGTGGATGCATGAATCGTTGCTCCCCGCGATCGAGCCCGGTAGAATGCACTGGCTCATCCAGAGCCTGTGCCGATTTTGTCTCAATGGGTCGCTGAGCATGCAGAGAATTTGGTTTTCCGGCGCCGCTGACCAGAACCAAGCGGCAAGGTCATCAGGCCCAATGCGTCCCAGAGGTATTGTCCTGGCGGTGCTGCTGATCGCCGTGGCCGCTCCGCCGACGATCTCTCCGGCTCGCGGTGATGAACCGCATACACCGAGTTTTTTGAAACAGCGATTCAGCATCCGGGCCTCGAGCCGCCGTGACAATGGCGACATGATGCGGCTGGTTGCGCCGTTGGCCCAGTCCGTCGGACAGTCAGTAGTGCAGGTTGTGTCCGACGGCACACCGGTAGCGCTCGGCGTGATCGTCTCCAGTGACGGGTATATCTTGACCAAACGCAGCGAGTTGTCGGGTGATCCGATCCGTGTCCGTTTGCCCGATGCACGGTTGTTGCCTGCTCGTGTCGCGGCGGTTCGTCGCGCGAGCGATTTGGCACTGCTGCGGCTTGAAGGGGTGGACGAATCGTTGCAGCCGATCCAGCTCGCTGAAGAAGATCCAGCGTCTATCGGCAGCTTCTTGATCAGCATCGGTCGCGGCGGCACTCCGATCGGACTCGGTGTGGTCAGCGCTCAGGCGCGGGCTGTGGAGCACAACGGACGCCTCGGAATCGTGATGGGCGACGAGCCTGGGCAGCCGACCATTCGCGGTATTTGGCCCGATAGCGGGGCCGCCGCTGCCGGCATTCAACTCGGCGATCGCATCATCGCTGTTGACGGGCGCAACGAAGTCAATCGTACGACCGTGATTGAGATGTTGCGGGGCATGTTTCCCGGTGAAACGGTCCGGCTGACCATCAGTCGGGAAGGCACGACGATGGACTTGGTCGCCAAGATTCAGGATTTCGGCGTGATGCAGGAAACCGCTAACGACCTCAAAGTCAACGGACCGCGAAGCAGCCGGCTGAGCGGTTTTGAACAGGCGGTTCAGCACGACACGGTCCTCGATCCGGACCAGTGCGGCGGGCCCGTTCTGGATACCGCTGGACGCGTGGTTGGACTGAACATCGCCCGCGCAGGCCGAGTCGTCAGTTACGCTTTGCCGGCTTCACTGGTCAAACCTGAACTGGCGAGCTTGCTCGAAGAAGCTCGCGGTCTGGCCAGCGAAAACTGACGCGACGGTAAATCAGAACTGCATCTGATACTGCAGGTAAAAGAAATGGGCATCATCCAAGCTGGGGATGCCGTTGTTACCTGCAACTCCACCACTGGTTTCTTCGTAGTAATCGCCTGCGTGGAAGTAGGAGTATCCGACAAGCATGCTGTTGCGGGCATCCAAATTGATCGTGAATAACACGTCAAGCTCATGCCCGAGTTCACGATCGGCCGCTGGTGCAACTAAGTTGAACGGCGTCAGGGTGACGCTGTAGGGTGTCGTCAGGTTGTCCAGCAAGAAGTAGTGGTACCATAACATCAGCGACACGCGGTCACCGAAGACAGGTGTGACCAGCTGGGCGTTGATGTCGTGTAAGTTCCGGCGACCAAACAAGTCCATGAAGCCGAGATATTTGTGACCTAGCGGAAAGAGGTGATCGAAGCCGTCACCAAACCGCCCCGCTTGTGCGAAGTCATCTTCGCCAGACGCATAGTCATACCAGGCCCACAAGGTCGGCCTCCAGCTTTTGCCAGCGAGGCTGACGTCTAGCTTTCGGCCCAGTCCCGCGGTCACAAAGCCGGCGTCGTGGTTGCTGCCATCGGCATTCTCTCCAAATTGCACACCGCCTTCAAACTCGTAGAGCAGCCATTGATAGCTGCCTGCCAACCGTGAACCGATAGTGTGGACGCTCGCTCCCGGGCGTTGATAATCCAGGCCAAGATAATAGGTCTCGAGTTGGCCGATATCGAGTCCTTTGCGAGTCCCATAAACACCATAGAACAACGTTTCGCTGTCGGCACCATCCCATTGGTTGGTTCCCTGAGTGGCGATCGCGCGATCGACCGGGTTGACGAAGAATCCGTCCACGTTCCAGTTCGGGCCGTTGTACATCAGTTTGTACCCGTCGAACGTCCGCCGCGTGTTCGCCCAGTCCAGCGGCGAGACCAGTCGCTGATTGCCGTATAGCAGTTCCTGACGCCCCGCCCGCGCCGTGAGCGAACGATCTTGTTCACGGATCAGCACCGCATCTAGGAACAGGTTTTGGGCTTCACCACGGTTGACTTCAATCGGGCGATTGGGGAAGTTCTCATCCCCGGAATCAGCGAACAGGTACTCCCCGTAAAAGCGGAAGTATTCGTTGATGCGGTAATTGGAGAACAGTCGCACGCGCGTCAGCAAGAAGTCATCGTCGCGTCCTGTGAGTCCTTGGCCGCGCATGTTGTGTTCGCTGTGGTACCGCAGACGAAGTTCACCTCCGAGATCCATCTCGCCGCCGTGCGGCATCGGCAACAGCTTAAGCCCTTCGCCTGACTGGAAATCGTCGTACCAGGGGTCGTTCAAGTAACTGAAGTCGTTGTCATAGAACATACCCTTGTATGCCTGAGCCGCTTTCGTGGACGCAGCTGTTCGCTTCTTCTGTGCCTCCTGTGGCGAAACGGAAGACTGAATCGCAGGCAGCGGTTCGACGTTAACCGGTGTCGGAGAGATCGCTCCGTAATCCTCGACCCGTTCTTCCGTCCACCCCGGTCGCGTGGCGGCGCTACCTTCTAGGTCAGCATCGAGTGCTGCCGGTGCATTGCTAAGCGGCCCGAGGTCCTGAGCAAACACGGCTGCTGGGTAGCCAGCGGGGCTTTGCGCGTGAGCCTCGACGGAGGTGCCGCCGATCACCAGCGTCATGACCAGCTTCGACACGGTTGAGCGGCTTGGCATCGCCAGAAGACTCCATTTCACGCGGCGTAAGGACGGTGCACGAGTGAGCGTCTAAACCAGCTCTCGCCCACTCTCGGCGGCTCAGCATCCATCCGAACCATGTAAACTTCATCGCCCAGATCAACCGCGACAACGCAATGAAAGCCGTTTGCCGTCATCATCGCGACAACCGGTCGTTGGGGGATGTGAACGGCGCTTATCGCGCAGGCGACTGCTCCGACACGTGGTCACGTTTGATCCACCGAATATGCCGCATTTCTTGGCGCTCTGCCCAATTGCGTTGCAGCACTGCCTGCGAGCGCCTCGCGGTGCCGTGGCTGAAAGTGGGCGGACACTGCACGGCTGAAGAATTCGTTGCGCCACTATCTCACTCCCAGCGGTTTCCAGCGGAGGATCACCCGCCTTTAACACCGAAGCCCTCACCGGGAGCGCGGCCGCTGGCATTTCGCTTGCGTTTCTTAGATCGTCAGTGGGGCAATGGATCGTCCATGACCACACGTCGGTTTTTTGGGAAATCCAGCATGCTCTATCGCTTCCAGTATCGCTGCCTCGCTGCCCCTTTCCGTGGAGCCTCAACGCTGCACGGCCGTTTCGGCAACGGCCTACGACGGATGACGGCGGCGCAAACTCAACTATGCCTCGGAATAATCTCCGTATGTCTACTGCTCATCGTGTCCGGCTGCGGTGGACAACGGGTGTCAATGGAAGAACTCGAACACGCAGCCAAAGACGTACTGGGCGATCTGCCCCAGGGTTCCTCGGAAGCCGCACCATTTGAGGCAGTACGCCTGGTCGAAATTGAAAAGCCAACTCTCAAGCTGGGGTTCATCAAACTCACGGACTGCGCACCACTGGTCATCGCGCTGGAAAAAGGCTTCTTCAGCGACGAAGGGCTCAACGTTCAGCTGGAAGCCCAGTCGAATTGGAAGGTACTGCTGGACCGTGTGATCGATGGCCAGCTCGACGGCGCCCACATGCTCGCCGGCCAGCCGATCGGAGCATCGATCGGTATCGGCACGCGAGCTGATGTCATCACCGCTTGCAGCCTTGATTACAACGGCAACGCGATCACCGTCAGCAATGCATTGTGGAAGCAGATGCAGGCAGCCGACCCGCGGCTGGATTCGCCGAATCCGCCTCACCCAATCACAGCGGAATCGCTGCGGAGCATTGTTAAAGCGAGAAAAGACAGTGGCAAGCCGCTGACCATGGCGACGGTTTTTCCGGTCAGCACCCACAACTACGAGCTCCGCTATTGGTTGGCCGCCGCAGGAATTCACCCCGGGATGTACAGCGAGCATGATGTTGCTGGGACCACCGACGCAGACGTTCTGCTAAGCGTTACGCCACCTCCACAAATGCCCTCCACACTGGAAGCTGGCACGATCGATGCGTACTGCGTCGGTGAGCCCTGGAATCAAAAGGCGGTGATCAGCGGTATCGGCGTACCCGTAGTCACCAACTCTGAGATCTGGAAGAACAATCCCGAAAAGGTACTCGGAGTCACCAAGGCTTGGGATGCAAAGCATCCTCAAACCCACATCGCGATCATCAAAGCCCTGATCCGCGCTGGTAAGTGGCTCGATGCCACCGGTGCCGATGGTGCCTACTTAAACAGAGTTGAAGCAGCAAAGATTCTCAGCCGGCCGGAGTACGTTGGCGCAGAGTATGAAGTGATCGCCGGCAGTATGACGGGAACATTTGCGTTCCAGCGGAGCGACGTGCAGCCGATGCCCGAGTTCAATATGTTCTTTAAAGGCTTCGCTACCTATCCGCATTACAGCGACTGCATCTGGTTTCTCACCCAAATGCGGCGCTGGGGCCAAATCACCGATGCTAAGCCGGCACAGTGGTATGCCGACATGGCAGCGTCAATCTATCAGCCGCAAATCTACCGGCGAGCAGCCAACGCCCTGATCGCAGAAGGCAAACTCGCGGCTACGGAAGTCCCGCCGCCGGATTATCACGGCTACAGGACCACAACGTCCGACTTCATCGACTCCCGTACCTTCGACGCAACCGATCCGATCGGGTATTTGAAAGGTTTTGAGATTGGTTTAAAGGATTAACCTCGCAACCCAGCACTCGCGTTGCTGACCGACACCCAGAACTGATTCCCGAATCAAATTATTTCCTGCAGTAGCAAGCAGGTCACCACAACCACAGCATTATATATTCATGAAAAGATATTGGCGTAATAAAGCAATGCGGTTCTGTGAGATTGCAGGATTGCCGGTTCTGGAACCGTTTGTTCGGCTCGCCGCTGGTGAGGATGCTCGCGAGCAACTTCACGAAATCGGCAAGTTTACGGTCGTTCCGATCCTGGCAGTGCTGCTGTTCGTCGGTTTGTGGTCATTAGCGGCAGGAAGAATCAAGACCGATAGTGCGCAGTTGCCCAGTCCCACTGCAACTTGGACCGCAGCGAAGGAACTGTGGACCGCGCATCTCGAGCAGCGTCACAACGACGCAGTGCGGCGACAGGAAGAGCGGCAGAAAGCTGTTGGGTTTGTTGTGCAGGCGTTATTGGCAGAGCAACAGGCTGAAACAGCAACTGACGATCAAAAGGCGACTTTGTTAAGCAACGCGGCACTTCTTCGCAGGCAAGCGATCCAGGCAGCTAACTACGTTCCCTCTTCAGCGCCCACATTTATCGACCAGACGATTCGCAGCATCGGGACCGTGTTCGTCGGATTCCTGATCGCCACTCTGGTTGCCGTGCCGCTGGGAATCCTTTGTGGGATGAACCCCGTATTCAACGCAGCGGTCAGCCCCATCATTCAAATCTTCAAGCCGGTCAGCCCGTTAGCCTGGCTGCCGATCGCATCGATCGTCGTCATTTGGTGGTATAGCGGCAGCGATGCCGAAACGGCAATGTTTTCGCGTGCCTTTCTGATCTCTGCCACCACGGTCAGTCTCTGTTCGCTGTGGCCGACACTCGTCAACACCGCTTTGGGAGTGGCAAGTGTCAACCCGGACTACCTCAACGTCGCCAAGGTACTAAGACTTTCGTGGTGGCAAACGCTTGTCAAAATCATCCTGCCGGCCTCGTTGCCACTGATGTTCGCCGGCCTGCGGATCAGCCTTGGCGTGGGCTGGATGGTGTTGATTGCCGCTGACATGTTGGCTCAAAACCCTGGCCTGGGAAAGTTTGTCTGGGACATGTTTCAAAACGGCAGCAACAGCACGTATGCAAAAATCGCCGTTGCCGTGCTTGTAATCGGTATGGTCGGTTCGGTGCTCGACCGTTTGATGGTTTGCTTGCGAAATCTGGTCAGCTTTGGAAACAACGCGCTGACCTGAATGTTCCGTTGACTGAGTCGTTTTAGAACCGATCATCGTACTGGAACTTTTTAATGAGTCTGGTCACACTTCGCCAACCGCTCCCCACGAAGCCGCTGAGTGTCGCACCTACTCCGCAACCGCTCATCGAATTGCGCGGGGTCGATAAAGGCTATGGCAGTGGCGCGACGCGCAATGAGGTCTTGCGCGATATCAATTTGCGACTACGTGAAGGTGAGTTTTTAGCGGTCTGCGGATTCTCCGGTAGCGGGAAGACAACGCTGGCGAAGTTAATCACCGGATTGATCCGTCCCGATGCCGGCAAGTTGCTAATGGAGGGCAGGCCGATCACCGGTCCGAGGCCGGAAAGAGGGATAGTGTTTCAGAACTACTCGCTGCTGCCTTGGCTGACTGTGCGCGGCAACATCGCCCTCTCGGTCGACAGTGTCTACGCCGGACGCCCGCGTGGCGAACGTCGTGACCAGGTCGAACGCTTCATCGAGTTGGTGGGGCTCACGCACGCCGCGGGCCGCTATCCCCATGAGCTCTCTGGCGGGATGCGACAACGCGTCTCGCTGGCTCGCACCCTGGCGACGAAGCCCAAAGTGCTGGTGCTCGACGAGCCGCTGTCGGCTTTGGACGCGATGACCCGCAGCGTCATGCAAGAAGAGATTTTGCGCATTTGGGAAGAAGAGCGGCAAACCTGTCTGATGATTACCAATGATGTCGACGAAGCGATTTTGGTGGCGGATCGAATCGTGCCGCTCAACCCTGGCCCAGCGGCATCGCTAGGCCCTGTCTTCTCCGTCGATCTCCCACGTCCTCGCGAGCGCGTTGCCCTGAACCAAAGCACCCCCTTCAAAGGACTGAGGAATGCCGTCACGAATTACCTCGTTGCGGTGCGCGAGAAATCTCGCATCGACGCCGTCGATGACGCCGATGGACCCCCGGTCGTCCTTCCCGAGCTGACACCGCGGGTATTCCGGTTGCCTTCCCGAACCATCTTTAACGCCCCGGTTTAACCAAGGAGCCGATCGATGCGCGGTTATGTCGAAATGTTTCGCCTGGGGAAAACGTACGATACACCCAGCGGTCCGGCAGTGATTGTCGAAGAGTTCGATCTGAATCTGCAACAGGGAGAGTACGTCTGCTTGCTGGGGCACTCTGGCTGCGGCAAGAGCACCGTGTTGACGATGGTTGCCGGGCTCAATTCCATCACACACGGCGGCGTTGCGATCGCCGGCCGAGAGATCACGGGTCCGGGACCGGATCGGGGCATCGTCTTCCAGTCGCCATGCCTGATGCCTTGGATGACGGCGATGCAAAATGTGATGTTGGGAGTCAACCAGGTCTATCCGCATGGCACCGATCGTCAGCGACACGACATCGCCGCCTACTACCTCACACTGGTGGGCCTGGGAACGAGCTTACACTGCCGCGCCAGCGAGCTGAGCCAGGGGATGCAGCAACGAGTCGGAATCGCGCGTGCCTTTGCCCTACGGCCCAAGATGTTGCTCCTTGATGAGCCGTTCGGAATGCTTGATTCGCTGACAAGAATGGAACTGCAGGAAATTCTGCAAGACATTCTGACTCGCGAGAAGACCACCACCTTGATGATCACACATGATGTCGATGAGGCGCTGTTCATGAGTGATCGGGTCGTGATGATGACCAACGGGCCACGGGCGCACGTTGGGGCAATTTATCAGATCCCTTTCTCCCGGCCGCGACTGCGGAGCGAAGTACTCGAACACCGGGAGTACTACGACTACCGGGAGCGGATGATTCGCTTTCTAGAGCAGCAGGACCGTCAACGACTTGCAAAAGGGGCACCCATTTCAGGTGACGACGCTCAAGGCCTCGCAGCAGCGTCGTAATTTTACCCGGCTGCACAGTTTCACTAAATCTATACTCGTACGTTCATACCTTCAGCAGCAACATGTCCCGGACCTTGAACTTTTCGACAGCGAAATCGGCGAGCCAATTCCTTGCCTCCTTTGAGGTTTATGATGTCCAGGCATCGGGTGCTGTGACCGAGGTCACCGAGACAGCAGAACTGCGGTCGATCGTATTGCCGACGGCAATGAGCGGTCTGCCTCGAATTGTCGACGACCGCAGTTTACTGCCTGAGGATGTCGCCGCTGCACTGGTGTTTCCGATTTACCGCGACGGCCACATCATGTCAGTGGTGGCATTTGCGGCCGCAGCGGATCCTGCTGCGCTGGGCGTATTTGAAATCTGGGAGCCGCATGGAGAGTTTGAAGAGGTCAAGCTCACGCAGGGTTACTATTCAAAACTTGACCGGTTCCAAAATGTCAGCTCCTTCATTCGCTTCGAGAAAGGCAGTGGTTTGCCCGGAGCAGCTTGGCAGCGGCACTGCGCAGTCGTTCACAATGACTTGGCCAACCATCCCGATTTTCTCCGCGCAGCGGGGGCTTCAGCCGAAGAACTGACCACGGCTGTCGGGATTCCGATTTTTGATGACGATTTTGTTGCGTCGGTCGTGTTGATCAGCTCGGCAAAATCACCGCTTGCACGTGGTGTTGAGATCTGGATTCCGGACTCCGACGGTTTTTCGTTGTTGGAAGCTTCCTATCCCAGTTTGGATCGCAGTTTTTGGTTGCCGTCCGGCGCACGTCTGAAATCAGATTCCGGTTTACCCGGTATGGCACAGCAGCATGGCGGGGCCTGCGTATCGGATCAGGCCTGTCAGTATGCAGCTGGCAGAACCCTGTCCGCCGAACAGGCCAGTGGGCATCGTGGTCTCGCCCTTCCGTACTACGATCAAGCCGAGCTGACCTCTGTTGTCGTATTGTTGTTTTAATCACCGCACTGGAAACAATAAGACTAACCCTTTCATGAGTACAATGCTGCCCGTTGTCGAAGCCAAGCCGGATTTCATCGGCCAACTGCTGCGCGATCAGCAGGAATTGACCGCGGTGGAGCGATTCAGTCTCAGCGGCCACAATCGTCAGCCTCAACTACAGGATGAATCGACTGCTTATCGACCGGCGGGCTCATTCTACAGTGATGATCATACCGCTTATCGGCCCGCTCAGGCTCGCTATTACCAGGATCTGCTGCCTGCATCTCCCCCGGGACCGGGACAGCAGTACGCTTTTGAAGTCGATCTTGACAAGTGTAGCGGTTGCAAAGCCTGCGTTGTTGCTTGCCATACGATGAACGGGCTCGAGGAGGACGAAGCATGGCGGCGTGTCGGTACGGTCGTTGGGCCAGTCGGTCAGGGACACGTCCAACATGTCACCACCGCCTGCCATCACTGCGAAGACCCAGGTTGTCTCCGCGGATGCCCGGTCCAAGCCTATGAGAAGGATCCGGCAACTGGAATCGTGCGGCACCTCGATGATCAATGCATCGGCTGCAAGTATTGCACGATGATGTGTCCCTATGAGGTCCCCCGGTATAGCGAACGTTTGGGGATTGTTCGTAAGTGCGACATGTGCCAGCAGCGGTTATCTGCCGGTGAAGCACCGGCATGTGTTCAAGCATGTCCCAACGAAGCAATTGCAATCACAATTGTTAAGTCTGGGCAGGCTACTGCACTTTTGGCTTCCGGCAACGCCTCTGAAACACGACTTGCCCCAGGTGCGCCTCTGTCACGACTGACCACGCCGACGACGCGGTACAAGACCGGTCGGGCGGAATCATACCACGCCGCAACTCCGCAGGATGCCACGCTCGATCCGGTCGCCGATAGCCATTGGCCGCTAGCGGTGATGTTGGTCGCGACGGAGGTCAGCGTGGGAATTGTCCTGGCTGAACGGTTGGCAGCAGTACTGATGATGTTCGCCGGACAGACGATTCCGGCCGATGCGACGCGCAGTGCGGCGACCGCAGCTTTGTTGATTGGTGGGCTCGGCCTCGGTCTTGCTCCACTGCATTTGGGACAACCGCTACGAGCTTGGCGCGTCTTTCTCGGACTGCGGACGAGTTGGTTGTCGCGGGAAGCGGTCTTATTGGGCAAGTACATTGGAGTTCTTGCAATAGCAACAGCGCTGCTGTGGAAAAGTACTTTTGCTCCGCACCTGCCGACTGAACTGGTCGATGCTATGCCATCGGCGACAGTCGACATCGCCCTGACACTGGCTGGTCTCATCGGTCTGGCGGGACTCTACAGCAGCGCCATGATCTACATCGCCACTGGCCGCAGGTTATGGCGCGCGGAACGGACGTGGCCAAGGTTTTTCGGCTCAGCTGCGGTTGGCGGGGTGGCGTGGACGGTTCCAATCCTGTTGGTCTCGCCCATTAGCTTGGATCACGCTCGCGCGGCAGCCGCCGGCATAGCGTTCTCACTCGCTGGCAAGCTCCTCTGGGAGTATTGGATTCAGTATGCTCACCGTCCTGCCGCCGATGATTTCGACACCCGCAGCTGCCGCATTGCATTAGGTCCTCTTCGTGGATTGACTATCGCGAGATTTGCGTTCGGGGCCTTCGCGGTCGCCCTGGCTGCGGTAGTGGCTGGGCTTGCTTCATCTCTTTCGCTGAGTACTGCGCTCTTAGCGGCTGGCGGCGCGGCGATTCTGTTGACCAATGGTGAGCTGTGCGAGCGGCTGCTGTATTTTTCTAGTGTGGTGTATGAGCGAATGCCGGGAACTCTGAGATGAACTTTATGCCTCAACACGCCGCCAAGATGCAGCGTCAACAGCGGGCGTTGCCCCAGCTGCTGCTGCGGCGGGATGGAGCGATGACCCGTGAGCTGATCCTGCAACCCGGAGCTCATGGTCTGGGTATGACACACCCGTCGCTCGATGCCGACACTACGACCACAGCGGTTTGTGGCTATTGCAGCACGGGATGCGGGCTGCGGCTTCACCTGCGTGACCAGGTCGCAGTTGGATTAACACCTGAGACAAAGTATCCAGTCAATCTCGGCATGGCCTGCCCCAAAGGCTGGGAGGCGCTGCGAGTGCTCGACAGCGATCAGCGCGCCACAGCTCCGCTATTGCGAACGCCCGACGGCGAGCTGCAGCCGGTGACGTGGGACGAGGCGCTGCGGACATTTACGACGCGGATGAAATCGGTTCAGCAACGGCACGGGAATGAATCAGTCGCGTTCCTCAGCACCGGACAAATTCCTTGCGAGGAGATGGCGCTGCTGGGCGCGCTGGCCAAGTTCGGCATGGGTATCCTCCATGGTGATGGCAACACCCGGCAGTGCATGGCAACCGCTGTAACCGCCTACAAAGAATCCTTTGGCTTTGACGCGCCACCTTTTACTTATGAGGATTTTGAGCAATCGGATTGTCTGGTATTCATCGGCTCGAACCCATGTGTCGGCCATCCGATCATGTGGGAGCGGGTGCTGAGAAACCGTCGTCATCCAGAGATCATTGTCATCGACCCGCGGCGAACAGAGACCGCTGTAGCGGCCACACAGCACCTGCAACTGCGGCCCAAATCGGATTTGATCTTGCTCTATGGAATCACGCAGCAACTGATCGCGTGTGACTGGATCGAGCATTCGTACGTTGCCCAGCACACGGTCGGTTTCGAAACCCTCGCCGCGCATGTCGCACCGTTCACGCCTGAGTTTGTCGCGGATCGTACCGGCTTGTCCCGCGATGCCATCGTTCACGCGGCGGAATGCATCGGCACCGGCAAGGCAGTGTCGCTGTGGTGGACGATGGGCGTCAACCAAAGCTATGAGGGCACACGCACAGCTCAGGCAATCATCAACATCGCTCTGATCACCGGCAACATCGGCCGGCCAGGGACTGGGGCAAACAGTATTACCGGCCAGTGCAATGCGATGGGGTCGCGGCTGTGGAGCAGCACAACCAACCTAATGGGGCATCACCGATTTGAATCGGCCGACGATCGTCAGAAGGTTGCGGAGGCACTGGATATCGACGTTGCCTGCATCCCCGACCGCGGCGGTTGGTCGTATGACCGCATTCTACAGGGGATTCGCGATGGCGAGATCCGGGCGTTGTGGGTGATCGCGACCAATCCGGCACACAGCTGGATCGATCAGTCAGAAGCTCGCGAGCTGCTCAATCGTCTCGACTTCCTTGTGGTGCAGGATATGTACACGACCAGCGAAACGGCGCGGCACGCCGACCTACTGCTGCCCGCCGCCGCCTGGGGTGAGAAGGAAGGGACATTCATCAATAGCGAACGGCGCTATGGGCTATTGAAAAAGGTTCGCCATGCTCCCGGAGAAGCGCTGTCGGACTTTGCGATTTTTCGGGCCATAGCGCACTACTGGGGCTTGGACGCAATGTTTGCCCAGTGGAGCGATCCCGAAGCAGTGTTTCGGTTAATGCAGCGTCTCAGCGCCGGTCAGCCATGTGATATTACAGGAATCTCCGGTTACTCGCAAATTGACACGTGCGGCGGGATCCAGTGGCCGTGGACGCAGCACGATGCAGCGAATGCCGTTATCCCTCAGGCTCAACGAAGGCTGTTCGCCGATGGTCGCTTTTTTCACCCTGATGGACGCGCTCGGCTGATCGTCGCCGATCCCGCTCCAATGCCTGAGCCGCCGGACAACGCCTTTCCGTTCACGTTATTGACTGGACGTGGCACCGTCAGCCAATGGCACACACAAACCCGCACCAGCAAGAGCCCGGTGCTTCGGCAACTCTACCCGAACCGTGCCTATGTCGAACTGCATCCTGATGATGCAGCACGAATCGGCGTCGGCAACGGTGATATCGTCGCGATTCAGTCCCGCCGTGGAGCCGTGCGCGTCGTAGCCAGCGTCACGGCGACGGTACAGCCCGGGCATGCATTTATGCCGATGCACTATGAAGAAACCAATCAACTGACGCTTGCGCACTTCGACCCGTACAGCCGGCAGCCGAGTTATAAGGATTGTGCGGTGTCAGTCACAGCTGTTAAGCCTGGCCGATTGTCGCCCCAAGAAGCACCAGTTCACACGCTCAGAGCAAAGGAGACGAACGGGCATGAGTGACTCCTCAGACAGTTCATCCGGCGGATTCAGTGAATCTCAAAAGCAGTATCTGGCAGGTTTCACCTTCGGCGCTGATGTCGCTCGAGCCGTATCGGGCCTGCCGGTGCTGAGCGGGCGAGGTGTCACCAGCAGCCATCTGGTGATGGGTGGTGGCAACGTGCAGGTCGATGGGAAACCGGTGCCGCCGGGACCAGATGCTGTAGCGCGGGCTGCGCAAGATGCGACAATCGCTGCCGGTGGACGACTATGTAAAGAAGAACAGGCCAAACGCGAGCAAAATGGACTCGACGTGTGGGACGCGATGCAAGCGAGAGCGGATGCGGGAAACTTCCCTAAAGGGACTGACACGTTTCTCACCAAATTTCACGGGATGTTCCATGTCGCTCCGGCACAGAATGCTTATATGTGCCGAATGCGGATTCCCGGTGGACTGCTACACAGCTGGCAGTTGAACGGGATCGCCGAAATCGCCGATCGCTGTGCTGGCGGCTACATCGACGTCACCACTCGGGCGAATCTGCAACTTCGCGAGATTCCGGCGGCGTTGCCGATGGAAGTTTTGTATGGTCTTCGAGAACTTGATATTACCTGCCAGGGGAGTGGGGCAGACAACATCCGCAATTGCACAGCCAGTCCGCTGAGCGGAATCGATGCCAGCGAGCTAATCGAGACAATTCCATTGGCCAAACGCATGCACCACTACATCCTCGCTCATCGTGAGATGTATGGGCTGCCGCGCAAGTTCAACATCGCCTTTGATGGTGGCGGAAAAGTGGGATCGCTCGACGACACCAACGACATTGGATTTTGCGCCGTCAGCGTGACTGAACAGCATGCAACAGAAGATCTTCCGGCGGGTGTTTATTTCCAGCTCACCCTTGGCGGTATTACCGGGCATCAAGATTTCGCGCGCGACACCGGTATTGTGCTTAAACCTGCCGAATGTTTGGAAGTCGCTGGAGCGATTGTCAAAGTGTTCATCCGCAGCGGTGATCGCACCGACCGCAACAAAGCGCGTTTGAAGTATGTCCTCGACGCTTGGGGCTTCGAAAAGTTCATCAGCGAAGTTGAGCAAACGCTCGGCCGCTCGCTGCGCAAGGTCGGTGCCGATCGCTTGACGGTGCCGCAAAATGAAGATCGTTTGGCTCATGTCGGCGTGCACGAGCAAAAGCAGGCCGGAAGACACTACATCGGGGTTGTCCTTCCGGTCGGCCGGATGACCAGTGCTCAAGCCGCGTGTATTGCATCGATTGCCGATCGCTATGGCAACGGACAGGTGCGGCTGACGGTTTGGCAAAACCTCATCATCCCTAACATCGCGGAGCGTGATTTGCGGTCTGCCCAGGATGAATTGCTCGCAGCTGGTTTAGAGTATGAAGCAAGTAGCTTCCGCGCCGGCTTGGTCGCCTGTACGGGCAATGCCGGGTGCAAATATGCCGCTGCGGACACCAAACAACATGCGCTGCTAATTGCCGAGCACCTTCAAGCACGATTCAGCCTCGATCAGGCGATCAACATCCACCTGACAGGCTGCCATCACAGTTGTGCTCAGCACTACATCGGGGACATCGGTTTGCTTGCCTGCAAGGTGGAACAGGGCGACGACATGGCCGACGGCTACCACGTTCATATCGGCGGTGGCTGGGGGCAACGGCAAGCCATTGCACGTCTGTTGTTTTCCTCCGTCGCAGTGGAAGACTGTTTGTCGCTGTTGTCAGGGATCGTCGGCGGCTATTTGGAGCATCGTCAGCCGAATGAAGATTTCGCCACATTCGCTTCACGTACCACCGACGAGCAATTTAGGTCGCTGGCCTGCAGTTATTCGATTATGTAATCCATGAGGAATCATTAAGATGACTAGTTTTATTCCAGACAACGCGCCGTTCGACGATCAACAGCGCGCCTGGCTTAATGGATTTTTTGCGGGATTGATGGGGCTGCCGACCGAGACCGGCGGACGGGGTGCTCAGGCCGGACTGGAGGCTGCCGCATCGACGGGGCTAGCGCTGATGGATCCACCGCAAAAGGCCGAGGAAGAGTATCCGTGGCACGACTCGGCTTTATCGCTTGAGGAACGACTCGAATTGGCTCAGGACGCTCCTATCGAGCGGAAACTGATGGCTGCCATGGCCCAGCTCGACTGCGGTTCCTGTGGCTATGATTGCCGAAGCTACGGTGAGGCGATCGCGGCGGGGACCGAGAAGAACTTTACGCTCTGCAGCCCTGGCGGCCGCGAGACCAAACAGGTGATCAAACTGCTGCTCAAAGACGGCAGCGAAGCGGTCAAGAACAACGGCAGCGCCGTGAGTACCAATGGTGATGCAGGCAGCTCCCCGACGACTGTCGGTTTTAACCGCAAGCGTCCGTTCAGCGCACCGTTGGTCGAGACGGTAAAGCTGAGCAAGAGCGGCTCCGCCAAGGACGTGCGACATGTGGTGATCGACCTAGCTGGATCAGGCCTGAAGTATGAAGTCGGTGACGCATTGGGCGTGTATCCCGTGAATTGTGGTGAATTGGCGGCAGAAATCGTGGCTCGATTGGGCGCCGATCCCAGCACTCGCGTCTGTACGCCAGGCGGAAATGAAAAGCCTTTGATTACGGCGCTGTGTGAAGATTACTGTCTTCGCGATGCCGGCGACGAACTATTAGAGTTGCTCGCCAACCGGATCGATGACGCCCAAGCGCGCGAGAAGCTAGAGCGAATGTTGGCCGATGGCCCACCCGCTGGTTTCGATGTGCTCGATGCGCTTGACTTGGCAGCGCGAGCAACGGTGACCGCGACGGAAGTGGTCGAGACGCTCGCGCCGCTCAACCCCCGGCTCTACTCGATCGCCAGCAGCATGCGCAAAGTCGGGCAGCAGGTCCACCTAACCGTCGGCAAGGTTGCTTATGAAAAGGATGGTCGCTTGCGCAAGGGGACAGCCAGCACGATGCTCGCTGACCGGCTACGGCCCGGTGACCGGCTGCGTGTCTTTGTGCAGCCGAACCATGGCGGGTTCACAGTACCCACAAATGACGACGCGCCGATGATCATGGTTGGCCCTGGAACTGGGATCGCCCCCTTTGTCGCCTTTCTGCAAGAGCGAGAGGTTCGTCGTGCGCGCGGAAAGAACTGGTTGTTTTTCGGCGACCAGCATCGCGGCTGTGATTTCCTCTATGAGCAGGAACTTCAGCAATACGCCCAGAGCGGATTGCTGACCCGCCTCGATACCGCATTCAGCCGGGATGGGGCAGAAAAGGTCTATGTCCAAGACCGGATGCGTCAGAATGCGGCGGAGCTTTGGAGCTGGCTTGCGGCGGGAGGACACTTCTATGTGTGCGGCGATGCCCAGCGGATGGCGGCCGACGTCGAGCGCACGTTGCTGGAAATCATCGGCGAGCATGGCAAAATGGACGCCTCCGCCGCCAACTCGTACCTCAAGGAACTCGCGGCGAGCCATCGCTACGTCCGCGATGTTTATTAGCCATCGGTTTGGCGGCCTTTCCCGCTTCCGGATCGGCCAACATGTCGCTTCGCTAGGTCGGCATGATTTCTGATGATGCATTCCATCCGTTTCTCAGCCCCCTGCACTGCATTGAAGCAGTTAAACTTGCGGACGTGTAAGTGAAGGTGGGGCGATCCAATCAGAGCCGGAGAGAAAAAGATGCAGTGTCGCAGAATTCTACGAGGGTCTGTTTGGGCGGGACTGTTCTTCGCGGCGCTAGTGTCGCAGGCGGCGGAACCGGAAACGCTGACACTTGGCAGCAGCGATATGCCGGTGTTGCGTTACAACGCCGGCTTCCTCGAGTCGCCAAAAAGCAGCGCCCCGTGGTATGGGCGGAGCGGGTTCATTCATCCGGTCTTTACGCCGGGTGGGCAAATCGTAACGGATGATTTTCCTGCTGATCACCTACACCAACACGGGCTGATGTTCGCCTGGACCAGCGCTCGGATCGACGGCCGGCACGTCGATTTCTGGAACAGCGCTGAGCGAGCGGGCGTCGTCGAGCATGTCGAGACGGTGCATGCGGACGAGGATTCGTTAACAGTGAAACTGCGGCACGTTGACGCGACCGCAAGTCCACCGCGGGTGGTGCTGCAAGAGACGTGGCAGATCCGCCGCGTCGAGTACCCGGGCATGAACGTGTTTGATCTGGTGTCGACGCAGCGGTGCGTCATGGAGCAACCGCTGAAGATCGCAGAGTACCATTATGGCGCCATGTGCATCCGCGGTGCCGCTGCTTGGATGAACGGCCAGGGGACTATCCAAACGAGCGAAGGAAAAGATCGGATCGCCGGAAACCACACTCGGCCGAACTGGGTCGCGATGTTTGGTGAAGTGGACGGCGCGGCTTGCGGGATCGCAGCGATGGGGCATCCGAGCAACTTCCGCGCGCCGCAGCCGGTGCGGCTGCATCCGGAGATGCCCTACTTTTGCCTCGCGCCGATGGTGGCCGGCGATTTTGAGATCATTCCGGGCGAAGACTACGTGTCACGTTTCCGCTTTGCAGCCTTTGACGGACCGCTGGACACCGAGCAACTCCACGCGATCTGGAACGATTTCGCGGCAGACACACAAGCAACGCCTCCGGATGGCGATCCGGCCGATCTTCAACTGAACAGGTAACCGCTTGGCTGCTCCGCTGCGTCGCGGCTGAGTCCCGATTCCTGTCCGCCTTCAAGCGCGAGTAAAAAGCGTTTGCGCCACAGGCCTCCGCCGTACCCGGTCAGTTGGCCGCCTGCGCCGACGATTCGGTGGCATGGCAGTACGACGGCGAGACGATTTTCACCGACCGCACGGGCCACGGCGCGCACTGCCGCGGGCCGTCCCACGCTTGCCGCCAGCTGCCCATAGGTCCAAGTTTCACCATAGGGGACATCCAACAGCGCGCGCCAGACCTGCTCCTGATGCGTGCTGCCGGGAAACCGCAGCGGCGTTTCAAATCGCCGCAGGTTACCAGCAAAATAGGCCGCCAGCTCATCCCGCATCTGTCGCATCGGCTCGGTCTCGCCTGGAAAAAACACGACACCCAGCCGTTTCTCCAGCACGGCGAACTGCGTTTCCAGCATCCGCCGGTCCCAGAACTCGACCAGGTGAACGGCCTGGGCATCGCCTGCGACCATGAGTGGACCGAGCGGCGACGGCACTTGCGCGACCTGCAGCGCCGGAAGTTCGCGAGCTTGGCGCGGCGAGCTTCCGGTGGCCCGCCGCAAGGCATCGCAGAAGCCGCTGACGGAATCAAAGTCGGCGTCCAGCGCCGCGTCCAGGATGCCTGCGCCCTCAGCGATCCGTGAGAACGCTTGGCCCAGCCGCCGGGCGCGCAAGTAGGCGAGAAAGGTCATGCCGTGCTGTGCCTGAAACCAGCGACGGACACGTGCTGGATCGACACCGATCGAAAGCAGATCGCTCGTCCTCCAGCGGCGCTGCGGTTCGGCGTCGACTTCAGCCAACAGCGGCTGTAGCCACTCCGGCGTCGCTCCCTTGGCATCCAACGGCCGACAACGCTGGCAAGGGCGGTATCCAGCCGCCAACGCATCACCGGCGCGCGCAAAAAACTCCACGTTCTTGCGGAGCGGTGTGCGCGCCGGGCAGGCCGGTCGACAAAAGATGCCCGTGGTGCGAACGCCCATTACAAACAGGCCTTCGCACGATGCGTCGCGGTTTACGAAGGCTCGGTACATCGAGTCTTCGTCCGGTAAGATGGCGGTGGGTTGCATGTCAGCCAAATTAGCAAATCCTTGCCTGGACCGACCACCGATTTTGCGACAGCGAATTTTTTCGCTCGCACCCACAGGGCTGCAGGCGGCTGATCGCCCGCGGCGCAAACCGGCAAAGCCTCAGCGGCTTCGCCATCCAGTTGTCGTCGCCGATTACATCGTGGCGACAATCTTCAGCAGCGTCTCACGGACCACTTGTGGGTTGGCGTTGGGATTCTTCTTCCTCGCCTGACCGATCAGCGAACCGATGGCTTGCTGCTTACCGTCGCGGTAATCGGCGACGACCTGCGGATTGGCTTCGAGCAACTCGCGGCAGAGCGTGTCGATCTCCGAAGAGTCAACGGCCTGGATGCCGAGCGCCTGGATCGTGTCCTCCACAGGACCGGGAGAAACGATCAGCCGAGCAAAGACGTCGCGGGCACGGGCGTTATCGAGTTCTCCGCCGACAACGCGGTGCAGCAGGTCACCGAGCATCTCTGCGGTGACAGGAAACGCTTCGATCGCCTCGCCGCGTTCTTTGAGCAAACGCATGACGTCTTGTTGAATCCAGCTGCTGGCGCGGCGGCCATCGCCGGCCTGCTCGGCGGCGTGCTCGTAGTAGGCAATCATCGCCGGGCCTTGATTGACGATCACGTCGGCGTCGTACGCCTTGATGTCATACTGGGTCTGCAACCGCTCGCGGGTCGCCGCGGGCAGTTCACCGAGCGCGTCACGGATCGCCTCGACTTCTTCAGCTGGGATTTGCACCGGCAGCAAATCGGGGTCGGGGAAGTAGCGGTAGTCGGCCGATTCTTCTTTTTCGCGCTGCGGAAAAGTTTGTTCGCGCACGTCATCCCAGCCGCGAGTCGTCTTGGACTCGGTTTCGATCGTGGCGCCGGTTTCTTCCCACGACAGGTATTGCCGGTCGACTTCGTAGGCGATCGCGCGCTCGACCGAGCGGAAGCTGTTCATGTTCTTGATCTCGACAATTGGCGTCGCCACGCGCTGGCCATGGACGTCGATCCAGAGGTTGACGTTGGCATCGACCCGCAGGCTGCCTTCTTGCATCTCGCAATCCGAAATGCCGAGGTGCGTCATCAGCAGTTTGAGTTCGGCCAGGTAGGCCCGTGCCTCCGCTGCGGAACGCATGTCGGGTTCGCTGACGATTTCCAGCAGCGGCGTGCCGCAGCGATTCAGGTCGATCTTGGACTCCGACCGTCCGGCCGCTTCGTCGTGCATGCTCTTGCCCGCGTCCTCTTCCAGGTGCGCGCGGGTGATCCCGATGCGGCGGGTGGAACCTTCATTGGCCGGATCGGCGATCTCTAAGAAACCATCGGCGCAGATCGGCATATCGAACTGACTGATCTGATAACCCTTGGGCAGGTCTGGATAGAAGTACTGTTTTCGGTCCCATTTTGTGACCGGCGGAATCGAGCAATTGATCGCCAGCCCGGCGCGTACCGCCAGTTCGACCGCGCGGCGGTTCATCACCGGCAACGCACCGGGCAGGCCGAGGCAAACCGGACAAACCTGGCTGTTGGGCGGAGCGCCGAAACGGGTTTCGCAGCGGCAGAAGAGCTTCGTGTGTGTCTTCAGTTGAACGTGGACTTCCAGCCCGATCACGGTTTGGAACGGAAGCCGATCGGTTTCGATGGTGCTCATACGGTTGGCCTCCTGCTGTGGAAATCGGTTGCCGCCTGAAAAGTTGCCGCGGCGCGGAGCACAGCGGCTTCACCCAGCGGCGGGCCCTGCAGTTGGATTCCCACGGGCAGTTCATCAGCGGTTAGGCCTGCGGGAATCGAGATCGCTGGAATCCCGGCGAGGTTGGCCCCGACGGTGAACAAGTCACACAAATACATTTGAATGGGGTCGTCAAGTTTTTCCCCCAGCCGAAACGCTGGAGAAGGTGTTACGGGGCCGAGTAGCACGTCGACCTGCTCAAATGCCGCATCGTAGTCGCTGCGAATCAGCCGCCGGGCCTTGAGCGCCTTGAGGTAATAGGCGTCGAAATAGCCGGTGCTCAGGGCGTAGGTGCCGAGCATGATCCGCCGTTTGACTTCGGTGCCAAAGCCCTCGGCGCGGCTGCGGCAGTAGGTCGCGACCAGCGGCCCCAGCGCGGCGGTTTCACTTTCGCCCACCTCGGCGCGGCGGCCGTAATGGGCGCCGTCGTAGCGAGACAAATTGCTACTGGCCTCGCACGGTGCGATCACATAGTAGGTCGGCACCCCAAAGCGACTGTGCGGCAGGTGTACGTCGACGATCTCTGCTCCCGCATTGCGGTAGAAGTCGATGGCGTCGGTGACCGCCCGTCGCATCGGTTCGGCCAACCCATCTGAATCGAGTGCTTCGCGAATGACGCCAATCCTCATGCCGCCCACGTTCGTCACAGCGGCCGCTGTGACGTAGTCGGCCGCAGCGATATCGAGTGACGTAGAATCACGCGACTCAAAGCCGCCGATTACCTGCATCAGCAGTGCCGTGTCCTCGACCGACCAGGCCATCGGCCCAACTTGGTCGAGGCTGCTGGCGAACGCGATCAGGCCAAATCGGCTGACCCGTCCATAAGTCGGTTTGAATCCGGTGATGCCACAGAACGCCGCCGGTTGCCGAATCGATCCTCCGGTGTCGGTGCCGATGCTCAGCGGGACGTTGCCAGCTGCGACGGTAGCCGCTGCCCCGCCGCTGCTGCCGCCCGGCGTAGCCTGGTAGTTCCATGGATTTCGCGTGACGCCAAAGGCGGCTCGTCTCGGTGCTCGCTCCCATCGCGAACTCATCCATGTTCGTCTTGCCGACCAAGATGGCGTCGGCTCGCCGCAACTTGGCGACGACGGTCGCATCATAAGGCGGCCGAAAGTTTCGCAGCATGTTGGACGAACAGGTCGTCGGCATGTCGCTCGTGCAGAGCACATCCTTGACCGCAACAGGAATCCCAGCCAGTTCACCGAGCGATTCCCCCGCGGCGCGGCGGCGATCGACATCGCGGGCTGCGGCCATCGCCGACTCTTCGGCCAAATGGGTGTAGGCGTTGATGATCGGCTCGGTAGCGCGAATCGACGCAAACGCGGCGGAGGCGATCTGCTCGGCAGTCAATTCGCCGCTGGCCTGCAGCCGCAGCAGTGAAGTGGCGGAATCCAGAGGTATGTTCACGAAAGACACGATCCGGCGGTGGAGAATTGGACAAAGCGGCGGCCGCCGGGTGCGCGGACGCCGTGTTGGCAGGATACTACTTCGGCATCAAAGAAGCGCACAGATGCGTCCGTGCGTTTCTCAGGCATTACCACAGCCGCCGCACTCGTTCGGTGATCTACTTATTGTCCGAAGTAATACTAAGTCGCCAGCGGTATCCAAAGCCTAGCAACGCAACCCGCTGGACCCGACTGGAGCGTCACATCGCCGCCGTGTAACTGGGCGATCCGCTCGACTCGGCACAGCCCCACGCCGAGCCCTCGGCCGGCTTCGCGTCCCGAGAAATATGGATCGAAGGCATGGATACGAGCAGCGTCGCTCAGCCCAGGACCGCTGTCGCTGACGGTGATCACGGCGAGCGTCTGGGAATGCCCAAGTGGGACCGACCGGGGAGCACCGACCGACGGAGCGTGGCCGACCGGTCCGCAAGTCGGACCTCCCTGGCTTACCGTTTCGCAGAAGTAGGCCAGCTGCACGCGTCCATCGCAGCCGATCGCTTCGATGCTATTGCGGACCAGAGCACGGACCGCTTCGAGCAGCATGTTTCGGTCCGCCACGATGGTCAGGTTCTGCGACGATGGCGAAACCAGTAGCTCGATGCCGCGTCCTTCGACCGACTCAAGCGCCTGCGCCACGACCGCTCGTAAAATCTCCTGCAGATCGACGGCCCGCTTTTGAGGTGCTGGCGGATGGGCGTAGAACATCAAGTCAGCGACCATCTCATGGGCTCGCATCGTCTGATCGATGATCCGCTGCAGCGATTTGCCACGGTCCGGATTCGGTTCATCACGGAGCAGTGTCTGCGCGGGTGGAGATGTTCGCCAGCGGATTGTTGATTTCGTGGCTCAGGCCGTACGCAAATTGCTTCAGCGCCGACCGCCTAGCCTGGCACAGCGTGACCTGAAAGCGGTCTTCCAGCGATTGGCTGCGGCGGATCCTGCGGGCCAGAGTGACAAGATCGAGTTCTGATGGAGCATAGCAGGCATCAGCGGACTGCGGTTCAGCCGGTATGCTCGCGTCGTCGACAACACGCGGCCAACTCTGTTGCCAAGCGGCGGGCACTGCTGGACCGGTCAGCTCCAGCCAGTCGCCAGCAGCAATTAGCCACTGCGAGCGCGGGAGCTTGAGGAACCGCTGATGCAGTTCGGTCCAGGTCGCGAGCAGGTTTTCCGGTGTGGCTTCTTTCGATTCGGCCCTGCGGGTGTGGGGAGTTCCCAGGCACGAGTCACCGCTGGCCAGCAGCGAACTCAACTGCAGCGATAGCTTTTCTGCCAGTTCCACGATCGACTGAGACTGCGGCGGCGAATCATCGGCGGCAGTAGTCGCTAGTACTGTAAAGATCAGTAGCGGAGGATCGACTCGTAGACGCTCCTCGATGGCGGCTACTCGCCGGGCGTCGCCGGGATCACGCAGCAGCGCCGCCGCGAGCACGTCCGCGGCTTGGCGCGACAGCGGCAACCACCAGCGATCGCTGCGATAGCGAACGCACGGCAGCCAACGCAGAGCAGCGGACTGGCCATCGGCTGCGATCGCGGGCGCGATATCGCTCAGGAACCGCTGGGCACTCAAGAGATGACGCTGCGTTCGATGTCCAGCAAATCGCAGGAGCGGTCGATCAGATCTTCGATGGCAAACGGCTTCTGCATGAAATCGTCGGCGCCGGCTGCCTTCAACTCGGCGACTTTGTCTTGTTCGACCATCCCGGAGATGCAGAGGATCTTGACCATGTCGAGCGCCGAATCGCTGCGGACTGCGCTGACAGACTTCCTTGCCATTGATATCCGGCAACATCACGTCGAGGATCACCAGGTCCGGGCGGAACTCGCGCACTCCCATCCCGGCATCAAACCCGTTGTTGACGCTGCGGATGTCAAACCGTCCGTCACGCGAGAAGCCTTCGCTGATCAGTTCGACCAAATCCTGATCGTCGTCAACGATCAGCAGCTTCTTCTTGCCGCTTTCGAGTGCGTCGGTCGGAATGCCGTTGTCGCGCATGAACGAATACAGCTGGTCGCGTGGGATGCGGCGAAACCGGCTGCCCGGCACGCGGAACCCCTTGAGCGACCCGTTATCGAAACAGCGAATGATGGTTTGCTGGCTGACCTTGCAAATCTTTGCCGCTTCACCGGTAGTGAAAACCGTTTTCGTGCTCATGACCAGTATCATCCTCCCTGCGTTCCGAGCCCGCGTGGCGTAAAAAGTTCTGCGGTTTGATCGAGACCCGTGACAAAACGGCTCAGCGGATGCGATGCAATTCGGTCTACTTAGCAAACCCCAGGGTTCGCCGCATCACCAATTTGCCACTTCGCCGTTCAAACTGCGTGAAGAGCGTAGGCGGCAGAGAGTTCCGTGTCGTACTGAATTACCAATCTTGCCACACCTCGCAGAATATACCCAGCTTGTGCTCTGGGTCAACGTCGTTTTCCCGCACCCAAGTCGCTAGCGCCGTGCGACTTAACGCAAAAAGCGGTGCTGGATCGCTGCTTTTTTCCGTCAGTTCGGGTGCGACACATCGCCGCCCAGGGGACAGTTGTGATGATGGCCGCGACCCTTGGCAGGCTGGCCAGCGGCGCTCTTTCTGGGCCGGTTGAGCACCCGCCCGCTGCAAACCGGTGACCACGTCTATACTGTTGGTAACCATCTCCGCCGCACACCGACGCAGCCGTGAGTTCGCGGCCCGTTTCGCCCGCAGAACGATCTCGAAAACCCCCATGACTCGGTCTGACTTGCCCTACGACTCTTTTCTGCTGGTCTCCTTTGGAGGGCCGGAGCGTCCCGAGGATGTGATGCCGTTCTTAGAAAACGTGCTCCGCGGCAAGCACGTGCCGCGGGAGCGGATGCTGGAAGTCGCTGAGCATTACCGTAGTTTTGGCGGGGTCAGCCCGATCAATGCGCAGAACCTGGCGCTGCTGGAGGCGGTTCGCAGCGAGTTTGCCGCAAGTGGCGTGCATCTGCCGGTCTACTGGGGCAATCGCAATTGGCACCCGCTGCTGGCTGACACGCTGCGGCAGATGCGCGACGATGGCTGCAAGCGGACAATCGCGTTCTTCACCAGCATGTTCAGCTGCTACAGCGGCTGTCGCCAGTATCGCGAGAACATTGCAGACGCACGAAATGAAGTGGGTCCTGATGCCCCGACTGTCGACAAAGTGAGGATGGGGTTTAATCACCCCGGCTTTATTGAACCGATGGCTGAAAACGTCCGTCGGGCGATCGGCGAAGTTGGTGGTGACGCGCAAACGCCGCTGCTGTTCACTGCACACAGCATCCCGCAGTCGATGGCCGACCACTCAGATTACGAGAAGCAGCTTCGCCAGTCGTGCCGGCTGGTGGCTGATGCCTGCGGCGCCGAAAAATGGCAGTTGGTGTTCCAAAGCCGCAGCGGACCGCCGCAGCAGCCATGGTTGGAACCCGACGTGTGCGACTCGATCGAGCAGTCAGACCAGACGGCCAAGCTGGAACGTTTGGTAATCGCTCCGATCGGGTTCATCAGCGACCACATGGAAGTGCTGTTCGACTTGGATGAAGAAGCGGCACAGGTCTGCCGCAGCCGTGGGATTGCGATGGCGCGGGCGGCGACCGTGGGCACCCATCCGCGGTTTGTGCGGATGATCCGCGAGCTGGTTCAGGAGCGAATCGCTGGCGATGTGGGCCAGCGACCTGCGCTAGGCGAGCTCGGCCCGTGGCACGACGTCTGTCCAGCCGATTGCTGCCTCTTCACCCCAACTCGCTCTGGTGCGGCGCTGACGAATTAAATTGGCGATCACGAACTGCGCCCGGGGGATGCGATTAGCCCTAGAATAGCCGACTGAGTTCGACACCGCCGAGCACGATACGAGTGAGCACGGTACGAGTGAGGACGGTACGGGGCTTTCTATCTTGAAGGGCTTGCATGGCTGAGATCGTGTTGATCAATCCACAGTTCGAGGCGTCGTACTGGGGCATGGAGTACGCGCTGCCGCTCCTGGGCAAGCGAGCTAACTTGCCGGTTGCTTGCCTGCCGCTGCTGGCGGCACTGACACCATCGGAGCACCGGGTTACGCTGCTCGACGAAAACGTCACAGCACTTGATTTCGACCGCATCGCTCGGGCCGACGTCGTCGGCGTTACGGGAATGAGCGTGCAGCGTTTTCGCATGCGTGAGATTTTGCAGCAACTAAAGCAGCGCGGCGTGTTCACCGTCGTCGGCGGCCCGTGGGTGACGGTCAAGCCGGATTACTTTGGCGAGTTGTCCGATGTGATTTTCCTGGGCGAGGCCGAAGAGACTTGGCCGGCGTTTCTCGAACAATGGCAACAGGGGCGGCACCAGTTGCGTTATGAACAGGCGGAGCGGACCGATATGAGCCGCGTCCCCTGCCCGCGTTATGATCTGCTCGACGTGGGGCAGTATATGTTCAGCAGCCTGCAGATTTCTCGCGGTTGCCCGTTTCAATGCGAGTTCTGCGACATCATCGTCACCTTTGGCCGCCGGCCAAGGCTCAAGACCAGCGCCCAGGTGATCGCCGAACTCGAAGCGATGCACGCTCAAGGGATGAACATGGCGTTCATCGTCGACGATAATTTAATCGGCAACAAACGCGCGATCCGCCCGGTGTTGGAGGAAATCGTGCGGTGGCAGCAGGAGCATGGATTTCCTTTCACGTTTTTCACCCAGGCGTCAGTTGACCTGGCCGACGATTCGTCGCTGTTGGAACTGTTGGTCCAGGCCAACATCCAGTCGGTGTTCATTGGGATCGAGAGCCCTAACCCCGAGTCGCTGCAGGAAACGCAGAAGTTCCAGAACCTCCGCGCCGGCGGCACGCTGGTAGAAAAGATTCACCGAATCCAGGCTGCAGGGATGGAGGTTTGGAGCGGGATGATCGTCGGCTTCGACCACGACGATGAGACTATCTTTGCAGCCCAGAGCGATTTCATCCGCGATGCTCGGATCGCCCACGCGATGCTGGGGATGTTATCCGCAATTCCCAAAACGCCATTATACGACCGGCTGTTAACGGAAGGGCGACTGGACCTGGACGATTCGCCCGAGTTCGGCACCAATGTGATCCCACAGCGGATGTCAAGGGATGGCTTACGGAATGGTTATGTGCGCGTGCTCAAAGAGCTGTATGAGCCGGACGCTTATTTCGGCCGCATCGATAGCCTCTACAGCCAGCCAGGATTTCATTTCAACCGCGCGCAGTGCGCTTATTGGAAGCGGCACCGCGTGGCGTGGCTGAAAGAGCAGACTCAGACGCTGCTGCGATCTGCCGTGTTGTACCGGCGGCTGATGCGACAGGTCGAAGATGCTCAGCTGCGGGCGGAATACCGTCGGCGGCTGCACAACATCTGGCGGCACAAGCCTGAGCCCGCGATGTTGTTTGTCTATCTGATCAAGTGCATTCTGCACTACCACTACGTCGCGCTGACCCGCAACCTCGTCCAGCCCGACCGGGCGATGATCAATACGATTTGACGCTGAACGATCGCCGCGAATTGGACTCCGCACCCTGAAGAGGCTATAGGGATGTTGCTGAACGGTTTCAGCGAATTGAACTCCGGGCCCCGAAGGGGCTTTAAGGATGTAGCCACGGGTGGAGCGCAGTGGAACCCGTGGAAACGGAGCATCCAATTCCGTTTTCGGCCCCGAAGGGGCGGAGGCATTCTTCACATCGCAAAAGGCCTGACGCCGACAGCGCCGCATCCAATTGGTTATGATCGACCACACGTTCCATCCGAACAACCACACGGGAATTAACCTGTCATGTTATATCGAACCATTTGCACAACCGCCTTGGTCAGCTTCATCATTTCGGGACTCGCCCGCGGCGAGACGCTTCAGGACTGGCCGGCGTGGCGCGGGCCGGATGCCTCGGGCCACATCCAGCAAGGGACGTATCCTGACAAGTTTGATGCGGACAACTATCTCTGGCGTACCGAGCTGCCGGGAAAAGGCTGCTCAACCCCGATCCTGCTCGAAGAGCGGATTTTTCTGACGGCACCCGTGGACGGTAATGACGCGGTGCTCTGCTACGGGCTCGACGGCCGCGAACAATGGCAGACAACCTTTGGGAAGGAGGACGCCGGCAAGCACCGCAACGGTTCCGGCAGCAATGCTTCTCCGGTCACCGACGGCGAAGCCGTTTTCGTGTACTTCAAAAGCGGCACGTTCGCGGCGGTCGAACTGGACGGTACGGTTCGCTGGAAAACGGACCTCGTCGAGCGGTTCGGAAAAGACACCTTGTTCTGGGATCACGGTACCTCGCCCGTGCTGACTGAGAAACACGTGATCATGGCCCGCATGCATCAGGGCGAGTCGTGGGTGGCGGCGTTCGATAAAGCCACCGGTGAAATCGCTTGGAAGGTTCCCCGCAACTACACCACTCCCGTCGAATGCGACCACGGCTACACAACTCCGCTAGTCATTCGGCATGGGGGCAAGGAAGCGATTTTGATCTGGGGCGCCGAGCACGTCACCATCCATGATGCCGCCGACGGTCAACTCATGTGGTCGTGCGGTGGTTTCAATCCCGACGGAAATAAGCTGTGGCCAGCCATCGCAACGCCGGTGGTCGTCGGCGACACGGTTGTGGTCGCCTACGGGCGCAATGATCGCGGCATTCCCCGGCTGCACGGAATCTCGCTTGCGGAAAGCGGAGACGTGACGGCGACCAATCGTTTATGGAAGCGAGAGGACGTCGGCACATTCGTACCGACCCCCGTGGTTTACCAGGGGCGGGTGATTGTCGTCGGAGACCAAGGCGAAGTCGAATGCCTGGCGCCCGACACAGGCAAGACGGTCTGGAAGGACGCATTCCCGAAACACCGCGCGAAATACTACGCATCACCCCTGGTCGCGGGTGACAAGCTATACGCGCCGCGCGAAGACGGCGTCGTGTTCGTCGCGAGCATCGCGGGCGACAAGTTCGAGCTGCTGGCGGAGAACGACATGGGCGAGTCGGTCATCGGTTCGCCGATTCCCGCCGGCAACCGGCTCCTCATCCGCGGCGAGCAGCACCTGTTCTGCGTAGCAGCGGAGGAATAGGCGCCAGACGACACAAGCCAGTCCCGCGCCCGCCACGGCGCAATCATCTCGGGAGCCGCGGTCGATGAATGGGGAACAGCTGACCGAGCATGAAACGCCGATCAAAAACCTTACGACCCATCACCCGCTATCACGAACGATTTCCCGCCCCCAACCCTCTGTGCCTCCGCGCCTCCGTAAGACAAACCCGAGCGCATCAAAGATGCAAATGTCGGGATTCGTCAGAACCATCCAGGACATCCTGCGCAACGCTGCCGGCACCTCCGAGCGCACCATCAAATCAATAGACCTGTGAAGGCACGGTCGGTGAAGTTTGCTTCGCTGGCCGATCGAACACGCATCGCGGCGCCCTCGGAGCACGGCCGGCGTGAGCCGCTAGTCACCATCCGTTCCGCAGGTTCGCGTAAACTAAATTGACAGCGAATTTCACGCCCATACATGTGTCTATGTCGCGCGCATGACTCCCGATGAAGCCATTTCGACCGCTCGCCAGCGCATAGCGGACGCGCGGCGGTCGCGCGCAGAAATGCTTGACCTCGGCGACCTGCCGCTCGAAACACTCCCTGCGGAACTGGGCAACCTTCATTCACTTTGCGTCCTGGCGTTGGGAACGCAAAAGCCAACAATTCTCAGCGGCGTATTCGAGTGGAATTGGGACTTCAGTCGGCAGCGATCTCCCTTGCGTGACCTCTCGCCGCTGGGCGGACTGACCGGCCTGCAAGCGCTCGCCCTCAGCGGGTGCACGAGTCTGAGCGACCTCTCGCCGCTGGCCGGACTGACCGGCCTCCAATGGCTCGACCTCGGCGTGTGCGATAGTCTGAGCGACCTCTCGCCGCTGGCCGGACTGACCGGCCTGCAAGCGCTCAACCTCGCCTGGTGCAAGAGTCTGAGCGACCTCTCGCCGCTGGCCGGACTAACCGGCCTGCAAGCGCTCAACCTCAGCGGGTGCACGAGTCTGAGCGACCTCTCGCCGCTGGCCGGTCTAACCAACCTCCAGTCACTCTACCTCGGCGTGTGCGATAGTTTGAGCGACGTCTCGCCGCTGGCCGGACTGACGAGCCTCCAGTCGCTCAACCTCGCCTGGTGCAAGAGTCTGAGCGACCTCTCGCCGCTGGCCGGACTAACCGGCCTGCAATCGCTCAACCTCAGCGGGTGCACGAGTCTGAGCGACCTCTCGCCACTGGCCGGACTAACTGGCCTGCAATCGCTCAACCTCAGCGGGTGCAGCCAATTGACACCGTTTGAGCCATTGCGACGATTGCTCACTGGTCTAAGCCAGCTGTACCTGCACGATAGCAAGTTTATTGATATGCCCATCGAGGTGTGCGGTGATAGTCTACTTGAGAACGTCATCGACAAGGTCCTAGCCCACTATGCGGACTTGGAACAGGGGGCGGCGGAGGATGTGGAACTGAAGGTATGCGTGCTCGGCAATGGCAGTGTGGGAAAGACGCAGCTTTGTCGGCGATTGCGCAACCTGGAATTCGATGAAACAGTCCCCACAACACACGGCATTCAGCTTGGTCATTACCACGAGACGCTACCGACCGTCTCGCGGCCCGTGCGGCTGAACCTGTGGGACTTCGGCGGACAAGATATCTATCACGGCACGCACGCGCTGTTTGTACATGGCCAAGCCGTGTTCGTGCTCCTCTGGACTCCCGACCGCGAACAGGGTGATTTCACAGAAGGCGGCATTTCTATGCGGCATCGGCCGCTGGCGTACTGGCTCGACTACATTCGCGGACTCGCCGGCACGGATTGCCCGGTGCTGATCGTACAAAGCCAGTGCGATGACCCGAGCCAACGCACTTCGCCACCTGCCGCGCCGAGCGATTTCCGATACCTACGAATCCTGGAGTTCAGCGCAAAAACTGATCTTGGGCTGGAGTTGCTGCGGGCGCAAATCAAAGAAGCGGTGCGTGATCTCATTGCCCGCTGGCCGCCACAGCAGATCGGACTGGGACGCATTAAAGTTCGGGATGAACTGCGCCAGCGTCTCGAACAAGACCAGCAGCGGCCGCTCGACCAGCGAAAGCATCGCACGCTGACTCAGCACCAGTTCCGCCAGCTTTGCCGAAAGACCGGCAAGGTCAGCAATCCTGATGCGCTGCTCGATTACCTCCATCAGACCGGCGTTGTCTTCTTTCGAAAGCATCTTTTCGAAGGAAAGATTATCCTCGACCAAACGTGGGCGCTGGAGGCGATCTATACACTGTTCGATCGTCGCCGCACACATGCTTACTTCACCCGCAGCCTGGGACGCTTCACCCGTAGCGAACTGGAACAACTTGTCTGGCAGGACTACAGCCCAGCCGAGCAGGAGCTGTTTCTGAGCCTGATGAAAAGCTGTGGCATCTGCTTTCGCGTGCGCGAGGTGAGCGCGGGCGGGACTATAGATGACACGCAAAAGGAGGTGGAATATGTCGCCCCTGAGCTATTTCCTGCATGGTCGGACGCTCAGGAACAGTTACTTGGCCGTCTGAGCCAAGACGCTCCAGGGGCGGAGGTCGAGGCGCGCTACCGCTTCCTCCACGAAGGCATCCTACGCAGCTTCTTATCGCGGCTCGGCCAGCGGGCAGGAGACCACGCGATCTATTGGAAATATGGTTGCTGATTCTACGAGCAAAGCACTCGCAGTCAGGTTTTGATCCAGCACGCCAACGGCACCGATCCCTCCCATCCAAGCAGCGGCAGCATTGTGATGAAAGCTTGGGGCAGCGCCCCCATCAAGCTGCTCGAGCCCTTGCTCGAGGTGTTGTTATCCATCCCGCTGGGCCAGGCGCCCGAAGTGCAGCAGTCGTGGGATACGGAGACTGGAGCCGGCACCGCATTACGAACAAAAGGTAGCAGGGCAAGTCGAGCAAGCAAGCCGAGCTTTAAGGATGAGCGCGAGTTAGCGCCGCGCAACCTCAAACCGGAAGCCGGGCAATCGCCGATCGACCCTCTGGCGTCGTTGCGGACCACCAGCCTGCCTGAGGATCTCGATAAGCCCCGGCCAGAGGTTTTTATTTCTTTCGCCTGGGGCGATACACAGACCGAGCCTGGGCGACTGCGTCAAGAGGCGGTCGAGCGGCTAGAGTCGAAGCTGGAGGAGTGGGGCTACCACGCCATACTGGACAGGAACGGGCTGCGTAATGGTGAGCTTATTTCTGGCTTCATGAAGCGCATCGGTCGCGCCGATCGCGTGCTGGTAATCCTCAGCGAGAAATACCTGCGGTCGCCATACTGCATGACCGAACTCCATCACCTGTTCAATCGTTCGCTACACGAAAAAGAGGAGTTTCTCCGACGCATCATTCCGCTGGTGCTGGACGATGCAAAAATCGATGGTTGGCGTGACCGTCGCGACCATGCAAAGTACTGGCGAAACGAGTTCGAAGAGATGCAGGCAGCGCTGAATGACCTGGGCTCTGAAGACGTCGGCAGCTACCACCTGATTCGTTGCTGGCATGCCACGATCGGCGATATGTTGGCCTTCATCAGCGACAAGCTGACCCCGCGCGGCTTTGATCAGATGAAGGCTAACGATTTTGCCGCAGTTCGCGAGATGCTGCGTGCAATGCATTAACGCATTCGCGTGTACGGCGTAACGACTCGAGAGCATGTTGCCGGCCTTCCTTCCCGCCACCTTCTGCCTCTCGACTGGAGTCGAGAACGAAAAGTGGGGCTGCTAACTCGCGACGCCAAAGCGGAGGTAGAAGATCATTTACCAGATCCGATCGACTTCGCCTCGCTCGATCACCTCCATCGGTTTTAGGCCGCCAAAGCCATCGCTGGGCTGCTCCAACTAGGGGCCGATCGCATCCTTCCGGAGCACTTCATTTAGAGCATCGATCACGCGGCGAGGCTCTTTGAGCTACACCTTACGGTTGCACATCTTTGTCCTCGACCGTGGAGGCGAGAAAAGCGGCGACCTCCTTTAGCATCTCAGGTGCATAGAACTGCTGTCCGCCGTGCACGCCTCCGGCGACAATTCGCACTTTCACCGGCCGCTGGGCTTGCCGATAGATACGCGCGAGCTCGTACGGCCTGCTCTACCGGCATTTGCGGATCCTGATCACCGTGAATCAAGAACAACGCAGGATCGCTGGCGTCAACATGCGTCACCGGACTAGCCAGCGCAGCCGCTTCCGGACGCTCCTCCGGTAATCCACCGAGGAGCAAACGCAGCGCAGGCACGCGGACGCTCAGCCCATGCGGCGTCGATTGGCCCAGGATGCTCTGCAGATTCGACGCTCCGTAAAACGAGACGATACCCGCGACGGCCGACGACTCTCCAGGAGCAATCTCCGGATGTCCTTCCAGGCCGCGTACCCCGGCTGACACACCGACCAGCGCCGCCAAATGCCCGCCAGCGGACGAACCGGCGATGTAAAACCTTTGCGGGTCGAGGCTGTATTCCGCTGCCCGCGACGGAGTACATGGATGGCTGCTTGAATGTCATGTACCTGTGCAGGGAATGGAGCTTTGGGACTGAGCCGGTATTCAACGCTGGCAATTGCAAAACCGTGCTCAAGCAACCCCAGGATCGGCACATCGCTCTTGGAACCGCTGCGCCACGCACCGCCATGGACCCAAATGATCAGCGGACTGACGCCATTTGGTCGGCTGGGTTGATAGAGATCCAGGCAAAGCGACCGCGAATCGGTGACTACATAGGTCAAATCTCGCACCGTCGGCTGCTCTGCTGCGGCGAGCTTCGCAATCGACGTACTCGCCATCGTCAGCACCGATAGTGCGAGTGCAACAAGGAGACTATTGCGAGCCAGCGGAGTCTTCATCAGGACCTCGAACTGAGGGAATATAACGATTCGCCTGCGCCGCGTAATCCTCGCGCACCGGGCTGAAGACATCCAGCACCGTCGCAGGACCGTCCACCGCGACCGCACGGTGCGGAACATCAGGCGGAATCAAAAACAGCGAACCGGCTTCCACGATGCGAGTCTCATCACCAATCGTTAGCCGCAGCTTCCCCTTGAGCAGGATTCCACCCTGCTCGTGCGGGTGATGGTGCAAAGGAACCTCCGCACCATCATCCATTTCCAAGTAAGACAGCATCAAGTGTTGGCCACAAGGCGTGCGCATCCGGCAACCTGGTACCGGTTCAATCGGTGCATACGACTGGAGATCGATGAAACCCATCAGCAAACCTTTGGTGAAAAACGCATCACTTGCCAGCAGCAGACCCGTTTGCTGCAGCATCCGTTGCCGCGGATTGAACCTGCCGGTGGCGCACCGCCCCAGCAGGTGTGACCACGTGGATTTGGGGTGACGGGGGCGGGGCCATGTCATGGCCAAGGAAAAATCCTGGATGCGGCGGCTGATTGTAGCCAGCGTTTTGCCAGGCGACGCTGAGGCGATAAACCGGATCATGCATCAGCGAGTGAATCCGGTGCGAAGTAGGGTGCGGCGTGGTGTAGATCCGCAGCTCGCGGTTGTCAGCTGTTCGCCAAATGACCTCCTCTCGCCAGTCACCCAGAATGTCCGCAGAGAGCACCGGTGTCGTCTTGCTACCGTTGTTTGACTCGCAGCCTTCGGCAGTCAACAGCCGGACCTCCCGCTCATTCTCCCAGTCCCACTTGCTGATGGCGTTGCGATCGAGCAACTCGCGCAGCAGATCGCCATCCCACCAGATCGCAAAGTTGATGGAGCGCAGCCGGTTGGCCGTCACTGGCTCGCCCCGAGGGCCATGCTCAGGGTCATAAATTTTGTGACGCACGTTGTAAAGGCCGCCGATCCCGCCGGAGGCCCAAACTTCGTGACCGCGATAGCGCGGATCAATGTCGACGGCCAGAGCCCGACCGACGTCACCGCGGCCTGAAACGCCCCAGATCAATTCCCCTGTGGCCGCATCGCGCAGCGAAAGCGCGTTGGCACCATACAATCTCGGCGTCTCGTGCGGCATCAGCGCCATCAGACGCTCATCGTCGGGATCCATGCGGCTGACATGTAAGGCATCGCCGTGCCCGCGCCCGGTGGAATACAGGCCCGTGCCATCGTGGGCCACAGCCATCGCACCGAAAATGATGTCGTCCTTACCGTTACCAGTTACATCGGCGACGGCGAGCGAATGATTGCCTTGCCCAGCAAAAGCTTCATTGCCAGGCGTGCCGTCATGGCTATCGAATGTCCAGCGGTGGGTCAGGGCGCCATCGCGCAGGTCCCAGGCGACGAGCACGGTGCGCGTATAATAGCCACGCGTCATCACGATGCTGGGACGTTCGCCGTCCAAATAAGCAACCGCTGCCAGAAAGCGGTCAACACGGTTGCCATAGCGATCACCCCAGACCTGTTCGAGCTGCCGGCCGTCAGGTGAATGGGTGTCGGGATGCCGCGGCGGCAGATAGGCCGTACTGGTGATGGCCGCACCTGTCTGGCCATTGAAAACGGTTAAAAACTCTGGCCCCGCGAGAATCCTGCCGGTTTCATTTCGCCAGTCGGCCTCGGGATTTCCGATCACGTTGCCTTGTCCGTCGACCGTGCCATCGGCCGTCTTGCAAACCACTTCTGCACGTCCATCACCATCGAAGTCGTAGACGAGGAAGGGTGTGTAATGTGCCCCGGAGCGAACATTGCGACCTAAATCGATCTGCCAGAGAAGCTCGCCGTCGAGTGTGTAGGCGTGCAGTAAGGTTGGATCGGTCAGACCGTTCTGCGAGTTGTCGCGCGTCCGACCTTCCATTTTGACGATGATCTCGTACCGGCCATCACCGGTGAGATCGCCGACCGAACCATCATTGGGCCGGTAACCCTGAGGAGTCTGCAACGGGATCGACAGGTAGGGCCGTACGGGCGCGTCAGCGGGCAGCGTGAACGCCGCGCTCGGTTCGCCTTCGCCGTCCTCGGTCACCGTGCGGACAAAATAAGATGGAGACCCAGTGCGCTCGGCCGCTTGATCAAGGAAATTAGTTCCGCCGGTGAGCGGCTGATCATTCAAACGCTCGGCGGCTGCTCCTTCGCTCTGGCGATAAAGATTAAAGCCAACATCCGGCCGATCGGTCCCCAGCAGTCGCCAGCTGACAAAAACGTCACCGTTGGAGTCATGCACCGCCACCACACCGCGGTCCAGTCGTTCCATTTGCCGCTGAGCGACCGCCGTGCTCGCGGGCCAGTAAACCCCGAAGGTGAACAGCAGCAGTGGAGCAGGGTTAAAGGGTGGTTGAAACATGAGGTGGCTCTCGCTGTAAAGCTTTCTTTGCCCTTTTGGAGCACGTTTTGAAACACATTCTATGTCCTTCGCCCCACGCGTGACTATATCCCGCGGCCTCTCGTGGGGCCGATCCAGCAACGCGTATGGCACGCATGGCAGGGCTTGAGTCACGAAATCAGCGCAAGCTTTTCGCCTGGTTTTGGACTCTCAAAAGTTGGTCGCATAACGATGCGTGCCGATCAAAGTTGCGGCGTATGGTTGTGACACGATCCATCCGCTGCTCCAGAGTCCCTTGCAGCGTGATGTACGGGATCCGACGGCTCAATAGGTCGGCACGGATCTGCTGCTGAAAGAGCTGGCGGTGGGCATCACCCGAACGATCCGCCGTGTCATCGTAGGGGATGTCGGTTCCACATAAAAAGAACAGGTCATAACGCTGCAGTGTCTGCGCAGCGAGTTCCAGCAGACGCTCATGAGCTTTGCCGTGGTAATAGATGGAAAACATCAGGGTGGTTGTCGCGTCGGTGTCGACGAATAGAGTTTGATTGGCTTCTAATATCAGAGCCTCTTCTCGCGCACGATGCCCTTCCGCAATCTCGACAAGCTGATCGAGCGTCAAACGCCGCCCGCAGTGATGCGTGTCCCAGTATTCGCGTCCATACTCCGGCATCCACACCGTATGATGCACACGCGCCAGTTCACGGGCCAGCGTGGTTTTGCCTGTGGATGGAGCCCCTAGAAAGACGACCTTGGTGACCAAGTCTCGATAAACGATCGGATGGAGGTAAGCGCGGTTGGCATAAGGGTCCTGCCGAATGGCAGTTCCGGAAGTTGGGAATTGCTGCCGATCAGGATCGACGCGACGGTCCGTCGCGCCGAGCGCTTCGCTGACATGCTGCCCATAGAACTCGCTGGAATAGAAGTGGGTGATGCGTCGCGACGCAAGTCGCTTGAGGATGTATTGCTCATGCACCTGTTTGATCTCCGCGGTGTCGCCAATCTCCAGCGGCCCGTCCCAGGCCTCAATGACATCGACACCAGGATAGATCGCTTGGATCCACTTCGCCCGAACCGGCAGGGGAATCGTCGTCACCGCCGGCGCGTTGTAGATCATGACGACGACCTCGTCGTTCTCCTGGAGCGCCCGTTCGATCAGCAACTGATGCCCACGATGCAGCGGCGCAAATTTTCCTGAAAACCAGGCCTGTCGTCATGATAGCTCGCTGTGAGTTTCGGCCATTGCCTTGCGCCATACGAACAGCCCGATCATCGCCAGGACTAGAAAGACGCAATAGAGTCCCGCGGTGAGGTACAGGTTCTTGTGCCAATAGATACCGATCGCAACCACGTCGACCGTGATCCAAAACAGCCACGACTCGAGCCGTTTACGTGCCATCAGCCACTGAGCGATCAAACTGGCAACGGTCGTGAATGCATCGCCATAGGGCACCGCAGCGTCTGTGTAGGAACTCATCAAATAGCCCCAGGCGAACGTCACCAGTATCGTAGCCGTGGGCCACACAATTCTGCTCAGCGGCGGCAGCGCTGAAACTTGCAACTCGCCATCGTTCCGACCGCCGTGCAGCCAGTGGTACCAACCATAAAACTGCATGCCGACGTAGATCACGTGCAGGATCAGATCGGAATAGAGTTTCACCTGATAGAAGATGATGATGTACAGCGATACTTGTACCAGCCCGGTCGGCCAACACCAGATGTTTTGGCGAATGGTCAACCCCACGCACAGCAGGCCAAACACGACCGCAACAGCTTCAATCGCTGTCACGTTGGTTGCCCCGCGTCGAGTTCGTCGTTCGGCACCGGTCCGGGCGTAGGTTGGGGATTAAGCAGGTCAAGATACGTCTTTCGGTCAAATCGCTCGCCGCTGTTCGGCTCACGGTTCGTGAGAACCGGACGCTAACGCGTGCCGGCTGATGGAATTTGCCGAATAGCACGTTCTGGGCTGCTTAGGAGGGTGGAAGGCTAGACGTTGCAGTGGACCTTCTCGTCAATATGTCGACATCGAATCGTTGAATAATGTCGCTACCGTGGCGGCAGCTTGCTCCATTGCATCCGGTGCGTCGAACAATGACTCGAAGTGATTCCAGGCAACCACCAGTGCGTATGCGACTACATAAAACACCATGAACACCACCATCTGTTCCTGAAACTCTGGCGAAGCTAGCGCCTGCTGAACGCCTGAAGTGATCTGTGCCGCGACAGCGTTAACGTACCACAGGCATGCCACCACGAGCAGCAAAACGATTAAACCGAAAATGGCTGCGACCAAGCCAAATGTGGCTGCGATAGACGAAGTTCGTTCTGCTGTGGCATCGTTCATTGTGCCGAGCCGTTGAACAAGGTCACGTTCCATCGTCCGGAAGATGGGGCTGCCGTGTTTAGTATGGTGAAGGGGCCCCTAACTGGCGACGCCGGAGCGGACGTAGAAGATCATTTGCCAGATCCGGTCGACTTCGCCTCGTTCGATCACTTCCATCGGCTTCAGACCGCCAAAGGCTTCGTTGGGCTGCTCCAACCACGGGCCGATCGCGTCCTTCTGGATAACTTCACTCAGCGCGTCGATCACGCGGCCGAGCTCTTTGAGCTGGCGAATTACAGGCGGGCTAGGGGCTTTGCCGCTTTCGACACTCGCTAAGCTGCGCGTAGACATGGGAACGAGTCGGGCGAAAGTTTCGCGATTCATCGCCAGTCGCGCACGCAGTTCGAGCGCACGGCCGAAGTTTCCCTCGACAATTGGCAGCGTGTCGATAGTTGCAACCACCGTGGCGCGGTCACTCATCCTCGACGGTCTCTTTTGAGAAACCGGATGTTTTCGCACTGCGCTCCGATTTGTAGGCTTCCCGCCAGTCATCGTTCAATCGCTCCATTAAGCGTATTCGACGCCATCGTCTCTGACACCTTAAGGATACATGCAAAACTGCATGCTGTCAAGCCACTGGAGGTGATCGGAGGCAACAACGACCAATCGGCTGCCGGTACGCAGATGGTCGACGAACACGACCAAGTTCTGCCCCGTTGGGTCGGCCGCGGAACGAACGAGTATCGCTTTAAATCTGATATTTACTGATGCTTGAGCAATCTGCTGAGTAATGGGAAATGCGTCGCGCTGCCTCTCCGCTCGCCAATCGCAGTTTAGGAGCCGCTGCTGTGAAATCCCAAGGGCCTGACGGTTGCGCCGCAGCGTGAGATCGAGGACCGCACAGAGAGCGAACTCGACGGCGACAAAGGTGCGCGGCATTGCCGCCTGCACTGGAAGGTTGTAGTAGCGGGAATGGGCGAGCGTTTCCGCTAAGGCTATTTCGGACGAGAGACTCCCATATACCGCCGCTACCCCCACCGGATTCCAGCGGCCGCCGTGGAGGCGACTCCCCGCTTCCGAGATGAGGTCCGAAGACGTTGCATATTGAGGTGCGGCCGAGCGATAAACGGTTCCTTCGAGCGCAGTGGCTCGGCGGAGCAGTCTCGATAGCCGAACGTCGAGATCCAAGGACGCCTCCAGTCCTGCTGCTTTTCCAGTGCATGCTGCAGGCTGTGGTGAAAACACTGACACCGTTGATCAGATCGGCAGCATACCGGAGATTTCTAGCCAGGGGGCCCGAGTGGAGTATGCCTGCGGCTACAGAAGAGCAATGTGGCCAGCTCTGAAACAGGAACGTCCAGCCACTGCAACCGGCATGCTGGCGGCGCAGCTATGATGGCCGATACTCCTACGTTCAGGGAGCTTGATCGATCCGCGCGGTCGATGCCAGTGCGGGAGGTGACGCAGTGCAGCGAATCTTGTTACTCCGGAGGTTTAATGGTGATGACACTCGCACGGCAGTGGGCGGCAACGCGGTTCCAAGCAGCGGCGATCGCAGCACTGCTGCTGACGCTTTTCAACACCTGCTCGCTGCCCGCTCAGGAGCCTGCGGCGATTGACTGGAAACTGGAGACTACGGCCCCCTGGCAGCCACGTGACTCGCAAGCCGAATATGTCCTCGCTGACCGGCTCTGGATCGCGGGTGGTTGGTTCGACTCGTTTGCGACCGCCGCCGCGAGACGTCTGGTCGTCCCGCGATGGGGTGAAGTGGGAGTTGGTTACGCCGTCGGCTCCGTGGCTGCACAGCGATTTACCCATGAACCTGACGTTTAAGGGCAAGCTGTGGATGATGGGCGGTTGGTACAACGGCCGTTTGCCGGGACACTCAGCCAGCAATCAAGTCTGGGCGTCCAGCGACGGGAAGCATTTGGATCAAGTCACCGCAGCAGCACCCTGGTCGGCGAGATTGGCGGCCACGGCCGTCGAGTTTCGGGATCGGATGTGGTTGCTCGGCGGCACGGAGAACTATTACTTCGGCGATGACACCAGCCTGAAGAGCGATGTCTGGCACTCGGCCGATGGCCAGCACTGGGAACAAGCAACAGCAGCAGCGCCTTGGTCGCCGCGCGCCTACCATCAAGCGGTCGTGCTGGGCGAGCGGATCTATGTGCTTGGCGGTGGCGATTACGCGCCGAAGCATCACGCTAAGAATGATGTCTGGTCGTCCAGTAACGGCGTGGACTGGGTGCTGGAGACCGACGCGGCGCCGTGGTCACCAAGGATTTGGTTTTCGGCCGCGATTTATCGCGGCCGCATCTGGGTGCTCGGCGGTTGGTCACAAGCGACAGGTAACGTAGGCGATGTTTGGCATTCGCAGGATGGTCGTGTCTGGCAGCGGCTGGAAACGCCGACACAGTGGAAGGCCAGGCACGAGCACTCGGTGTTTGTGTTCCAAGACAAGCTCTGGATTGCAGGTGGTCACGCGCAACCGCTGTCGAGTGAAGTTTGGTCGCTGAGTCTTCCCTCGGACTGGGAGCCTTAGAGCATCTTTTGAAATCGCTCGAACAGGTAATGGCTGTCGTGCGGGCCGGCGGCAGCTTCCGGGTGATACTGCACGGCGAAGGCGGCTGAAGCGCGGTGGCGAATCCCGGCGATCGTGTCGTCATTCAGATTGCGGTGCGTCACTTCCAGACAATCGGGCATCGAATCCGGATCAACGGTAAAACCGTGGTTCTGAGTCGTGATCTCGACCTTGCCGGTTTCCAAGTCGAGAACCGGTTGGTTGGCGCCGCGATGACCGAACTTCAACTTTGAGGTCTTCGCTCCGCAGGCAAGTGCCAGCAGTTGATGGCCAAGGCAAATCCCGAAGATCGGCGTCTTGCCGAGCAACTCCGCAATCGTCTGCTGGGCGTACCGCAGCGGCTCCGGGTCGCCGGGGCCGTTGGACAAGAACACGCCATCGGGCTTCAGATCCAAGATTTCTTGGGCTCCGGTATTGCCGGGAACCACCGTGACGCGGTTGCCGCGGGCACAGAAGTGCCGCGGAATATTCCACTTCATCCCAAAGTCCATGCAGACGACGTGAGGCCCGAGTTGCCCGTCTTCGTTCTGGCAATCGACGTCGGTCCACTGGTCCAGGGTTTCGCTCCACTGGGCGATGCTGCTGGGCATGACTTCACGGACTAGGTCACGGCCGACCAGACCGGGTGACGCCTTGGCCTTGGCGATGAGCGACTGGTCATCGAGATCCGTAGTCGAGATGACGCCGCGCATCGCTCCGACGGTACGAATGCGCCGCACCAGCGCTCGGGTATCGATTTCCGCCAGGCCGACGATTCCATGCCGGACCAGGAAATCGCTGAGCGAGCCCTCGGAGCGGTAGTTGCTATGGATGCGGCTGTCCTCGCGGACGATGAACCCCGACAACGACGGGCGGGTGTGTTCGTTGTCCGCCTCGGAGACACCGTAGTTACCGATATGCGGGTAAGTCATCGTGACAATCTGGCCGCGATAGCTCGGATCGGTCAAGATTTCCTGGTAGCCGGTCATCGAAGTATTGAAACAGACTTCGCCGTCGACTTCACCATCGGCGCCGAACGACACGCCGGTGTAGACGGTGCCGTCTTCGAGAGCAAGTTTTGCGGGTTTCACGGTGGTCGGCATAACAGCGGCGCTGACGTTTCATCAGCGTTCCGGATGGCAGGCGGAAGGGCTTTTGTTGCTTAGCAGGTTAAAGGTTCAACCGGAATTCGGCAAGCCACCGCCACGCCGCAACTGCGATCGGCGCCGCTATTTTCGTTGCTCTTTGACATCGTGACATCCGCTCAACCACCTGGTCGGCGTCCCTGTTACTCGACACCGAAGAGTCGCTGGGCGTTGAGTGTCGTCTGCGTCGACAGCACCTCGGCTGATTCACCACGAGCCTCAGCGAGTGCGCGGAGCGTGTGAGCGACGCGAGCGGGTTCGTTGGGACGGCGGCCGCGAAAGGGCTCGGGGCTGAGGTAGGGGCAGTCCGTTTCGACGAGCAAACGATCCAGCGGCACCTGGGCCGCCACGTCACGCAGCTCCTGTGACTTCTTGAAGGTCAACATCCCGGCGAAGCTGATCATCAGCCCCAGGTCGAGACAGGCCCGACACAACTGCCAATCGCCGGTAAACGAGTGCATCACGCCGCTGACTTTTCCCTTTGCTGCGTGAGGACGCAGCTGATCGACGATCTCCGAGCCGCTTTCGCGCATGTGGATCACCAGCGGGCGCTCGGTCGCAGCGGCCAGCGCAATGTGCCGCTCGAAGTAATCCTGCTGCACGGCCAGCGGGGTATCGTCCCAGTAGCGGTCCAGCCCAGTCTCGCCGATCGCCTTGACCCGTGGCTGCACGGCCAACCGCTCGATCACACCCCAATCCTCTGCCGCAGCCGCACCGGCGCTGTTCGGCTGGATCCCGACCGCCGCGTAGAGATAGCCGGCGTAGGCGGTCGCCAGCTCGCACGCCGCCACGCTGGAGGTTGCGTCGAACCCGATCACGTTGATCGCTACCACTCCGGCCGCCTTCGCTTCGGTAAGCACCCGATCGAGCGTGTCTGCGTACGCGTCGTTAGTCAGGTGAGCATGGGTGTCGTAGAGCGTCAGTGGCATCGGCAAATCAGGTGTAGAAGAATCGCGTCACGTGATAGAAGACCGGCGCCGCGAAACAGACGTTGTCGATCTGGTCCAGCACGCCGGCGTGTCCCTGGACCAGCGTGCCGGTATCGGTCACGCCGCGGTCTCGTTTGATCGCGCTCATCGTCAATGTCCCTGCGATCGCCATGATCGTCACCACGGCTCCGATCACGCCGGCTTCCCACGGCATGAAGGGGGTCGCCCAGTAAAGCGCTGAAGCGATCAGGCCGGTCGTGACCATCGACCCAAACAGCCCCTCCCAGGTACGGCTGGCGTTGATTTTTTCCGCTAAGAGTCGGCTGCCGGCCAATCGGCTCCAGCCGCGTTCGAGCACTGATGCCAGCTGAGCGATCAACAGCATGAACACCAGCAGGCTCAGGTTGCTGCCGTTCCACGGCGTGCCGTCGGTGCGGACCAATTGTTCTAAATCCAATAGCGCCGGCGCATAGGACAGCGAATAGACGCAGATTAACAGCCCGGCCTGAATGATCGCACTACGTTCCAAAAACCGTTTCGAGTCGCCTGACAGAGCGATCCGGGCGGGAATGAACAAGCTCGCATAGACCGGAATGAAGATGCTGTAGAGTTCGTAAAAGTCGATATCCCGGTCGCCGAACAGCCAGCGCGGTGGGTGACTGCCGAACAGCACCAACAGGTACTGCAGCGGCAGAAAGATGAAAAACACCCAAAATAAGGTACGGTGGTCGGCGCGCCGCGTCGGCGTCATCGTCACGAACTCGCGCAGCGCCCAAAACGACACCAACCCGAACAACAGCACTGTGCCGGTGAAGTGCAACAGGAACCCGATCACCAGAATCCCGGTCATCATCCACCACACACGGAGCTTGTGGTTGAACCGATCGAGCATCGCCGCCTCGATCGACAGATTCTCCCGCCGCGACATCAGTACGGCGATCACCGTCGCGATCGACAGTGAGACCAGGATCACAGCCAGCAGAATGAACGTGCGTGTGGTCAGCCACATCGGATCGTTCAGCTGGTGTGCGAGTTCCGGATCGTGCAGCAGACCGGCGGCCGACTGCATTGCCATGGCGGGAGTCATGTCGAAGGCCAGCTGCAGCGAGTTCACTGGAGTCGAGCCAGAACGGCTTGGACCATTGCTTCGGTCGAGAGCGGCTGCGAGCTGCCCGTAGCACCCTTGGCGATGTCCGCCGTCCGCAACCCGTCGGCCAGCACGCGCTTGACTGCATCTTCGATTTTAACCGCGGCAGCATCTTGATTGAGCGAGTGACGCAGCATCATCGCGGCGGCCAGGATCGTGGCCAGCGGATTGGCGATCCCTTTGCCGGCGATGTCCGGTGCCGAACCATGGATCGGTTCATACAGGCCGGGGCCGCTGGCTCCGATCGAGGCGCTGGGCAACATACCGAGTGACCCCGGCAACATCGATGCTTCGTCGGTCAGGATGTCACCAAAAAGATTGGCCGTGACCACGACATCGAAATCGCGCGGGCGGCTGAGCAGGTGCATCGCCATCGCATCGACCAGCACCACGTCGTAGGTGACGTCGGGGAACTCGTCACGCATCACGCGAGCCGCTGTCTGCCGCCACAGCCGACTCGGTTCCAACACGTTCGCTTTATCGACGCTGGTCAGATGGTTGCGGCGGCCGCGCGCCGCCTGGGCCGCCAAGCGAACCACACGTTCGACTTCGCCGACGCTGTAGACCATCTGCTGATAAGCGGTCTCTTCCAGCCCCGAGCCGCTGCGGCCAGACTCACCGAAGTAGACGTCGCCGGTCAGCTCACGGACGAACAGGATGTCGGTCCCCTGAATCACGTCACGCTTCAGCGGCGATGCGTCGAGCAGCTCATCAAACGGCACGATCGGACGCAGGTTAGCGAATAGCGACAGCGCCTTGCGAATCCCCAGCAATCCCGCTTCGGGACGAGTCTTAGCCGTGGGATCATCCCATTTGGGCCCGCCGACCGCGCCGAGCAGAATTGCGTCGCTGGCCCGGCAGGCGTCGATCGTCTGCTGCGGCAACGGATTGCCGGTCTGGTCGATCGCGATTCCGCCGATCAACTGTTCGCTGTAGGAAACGGAGAAGTCGCATAGCGACGCCACAGCGTCCAGTACGCGCGCGGCACCGGCCACGATCTCAGGGCCGATTCCATCGCCCGGCAGAAGTGTGATCTGAAATTGCATCTGGACTGAAAAGCTCGTGTGGGAAAGAAGGTTATGCAGGGATGACTCACGGCCAAATCATCGTTAGCCAGCGGGCTTTCGTCCAGGGCGCAGCGGCGACGCGAGCGGCTCTTGGCGCCGGCTGTTTACGCTTGGCCAGCGAGGTCGCTAGGAAAGCGATGGCCGCCAGCCGGATCGAGCGGCAACGGTACTGCTGAGATCACTGCCGACAACGGCAGCGGCGCGTAGAGGTGCGGGAACAGATCGCCACCGCGCGACGCTTCCCACTTGAGGTCGCTGCCCAGTGCCTCGGCGTTCACGCTCAGCAGCACCAGGTCCTGTTGCCCCGCAAAGTGCTTTCGCACCGTCTCGACCACCTGTTGTGCGGTGGAAAAGTGGATGTAGCCGTCTTGCGCGTCGACGGCTGAGCCGCTGAACTTGCCGCGTTCCACGGCTTCTTTCCACAACGGCTCGCTGAGGACTTTATAAATCGTTTGGACCATTAGCCGTCGGCCATCCCGCCGGCCAAACAGGCACAGGCGATGGTGACCGTCGCGATCGCGATCGCCCGGGCGACCCGCAGCAACACCACCGCGTGCTGCTGGTGAAACGACGATGCGCGGAGGCTCGTCAAGCTAGACATGGTTGTTTCCCCAGACAAGAACAGGATCAGAGAGCCTAGAAGTGCTATCGGCCGAATGATCGGGACCAGCGGATCAATCCGCAACAATCGGCCAGCAGTTGCAATCGGCTGCGCCGTTCAGCCGCTATTGTCCGCACTCTCCCGACATTCGTTCCATTTTGACAAGCTCCCCTAGGCTAGCTCTGGACGGGCGCCGCGGGGGATGTCAAGCTAACTTAAAGTGATGTGATGTCCCCGTTCAGGAAATCAGCATTCAAGGATTGAGCACAGCGTCGCACAGTTGCCTCTGTCCACTCATCCAGGATCCCAAACCATGGCCGGGCTTTCGCGGAAGGCAATCAGCCGTCTCGGCAAAGTCAACGACACGCAGTTGGCGGCCGAAGAATCCGTTCCCGTTTCCGTCATTCGCAGCCAGCGGCGCAAGCGCGGGATCCCACCGGCGATTCGCGGCAACTGGACTCCGCAAAACATTGCGCTACTGGGCACGATGCCCGATGCGCAACTCGCCGCCAAGATGGGCATCACCGCTAATGCCGTCTTCTCACGGCGGGTGCGGATGGGGATCAAACCGTTTGGACCGTCGCGCGATCAAAAGCGGCACCGCTGGACGAAGCGTGAATTGGCCTGGCTCGGGAAGCTCTCGGACTCCGAAATCGCGCGGCGACTGCAGCTCGATCAATCGACCGTCGCCACCCGGCGAGTGGCACTGGGGATCGGCGCAGTACAAAAGGGACGATCAGCAAGAGTCTGGACGAGGTCCGAGCTGGCGATGCTCGGCAAACTGACCGACTCGGAGATCGCGCGGCGGATGAAGATCTCACGCCGGAAGGTCAGCGCCAAACGGCTGGCGCTGGGGATTCAGAACCCTGTGGCCGTCACTCAAGCCAAACGCTGGAGCGACAAAACGCTCGCCCTGCTCGGCACGAAGCCGGATGAGGTGATCGCAAAACGCCTGAAACTGTCGACGGCCTGCGTGGCGGGCAAACGCAGACAACTCGGGATTGCGGCCCCGGGCAAATGACTCGCTGGGAGTAGGTCGCCGACAACTCATGGGATAGCAAGCTAATCGGCAGTTTCGATCCGTCCGCCGATGCCGTACGCTTAGCGGAGTGCGACCAGCGGCGCCAGTACCGCTGTCGATGTTTTTCCTTTCGCAGCAAGTCAAGCACCATCCATGAGCGAAGAACCTCAATCACTCGAATCAATCGGCGGAGCGAACGCCGTCGCCAGTTTCGTCGACGAAGCTTTCGAGCGCGTGTATGCCGACGACGAACTGCAGGCGATTTTCGAGCAAGCTGACGAGGAGCGGGTCAACCAAATGAAAACGCAAATCGTCGCAGCAATGGTCGACGGGGCGGTTCGCTACACCGACGTGGAGTTGACGGACATCCACCATGGGCGAGGGATACAGGAGAAGCACTACTCAAAACTGGTCCGCCACATCGTCGACGTGCTGGAGGACCACGGGGTGCATAAGGAATTGGTCGACGAAATCCTCGGTCGACTGGCGCTGTACAGCAACCGGATCACGGGGATGCCGAACGTTGACGGCTGAGCCCGTCGAGTTCCCCACGCTGCACGCGGTCGAGGATCTGCACGACGTGCAACACCGGAATCGAGCTGCCGGCTCTGCGCAGATGTTGCTCGATTTGCACCTGACAGCCGATGTTGCCCAACGCCACCAGGTCGCAGTCGGCCGCGATCACCGCCTGCGCCTTTCTCGCACCCAGTTCAGCCGCGATCTCGGGCTGATCGATGTTGTAGGTGCCCGCTGAGCCGCAGCAGAACTCGGCGTCGGTCAGTTCCACCAGCGTGACTCCCTTGATTCGCCGCAGCAGCTCGCGCGGCGGCTGCCGAACTCGCTGGGCATGCGCCAGGTGGCAGGCGTCGTGGTAGGCGATCCGCAGCGGACGTTCGACCGCCATTTCTTCCAGCTCCAAGCGATTCAGAAACACGCTCACGTCCATCACCCGCTGAGCGAACCGCTGGGCGTCTTCCTCTCCGGCGTCGCCGGCGAGCATCAGCGGGTACTCGTGCATTCCGCTGCCGCAACCGGCGGCGGTCGTCAGGATCGCATCGGGCAGCGAGCCAAACGCGTCCAGATTGTGTTTGGCCAGTTTGGCCGCGTGCTGAGCATCGCCAACGTGCCAATGCAGCGCCCCGCAGCAGGCCTGCGCACGCGGCACGCGAACCGCAACGCCGGCGCGGGTCAGCACACGAATTGCTGACGAGGTGATGTCCGGATTGAGCACCTGGGCCGCGCAGCCGATGTGCAGGTTCACGCTCGCCCGCTGCGTTCCCACCGCCGGCGAGAACTCCGGCGGAACCTCGGCTGCCGGCAAGTTCTCCGGGATCAGGTCGACCAACGGCCGCATCCCGCGCGGGCAAACTTGGCCAGCGACCGCGACAGCCGTCCCATCCGCATCGCCAGCGCAAATCGCTTCGGGTAGGGGACCGTCAGCGACGCGATCCGCCGTCGCAGCCGTGCCCAGCGGCTCCGCGCCTGTGGGACTGGATGCAGCGCGCGGTAAGAGCTGATCAGTTCGCCGTACTGGACTCCCGACGGGCAGGCCGTCTGGCAGGCGACACAGCCGAGGCAGCGATCGATGTGCGGCGCCGCTTGGTCCGCCGCCAGATTCCCTTCGAGCACTTCCTTCATCAAGAAGATCCGACCGCGCGGCGAATCGGACTCATCCCCCAGCACTTCATAGGTCGGGCAGGTCGGCAGGCAAAACCCGCAGTGAACGCAGCTGGTGATCGCCTGAGCCATTGCCTCGCCGCGGGGGCCGAGCGTTTCAACAGGAACACGGTGCAACATTGCGGATCAGCCAGGCAGCGGGCGAGAGATGAAAATGAGATGACCAAGGGACGCGCACAGGGTCAGCCGTCAACGGCTACACTCGGCTGTACATAACCTACCTCGTCCACGCATCCGATTGTCCTCATTCCTAAGTGCTTGTCAAGCAAGGGATTAGCGACTGCGATTTGTCCCGCGGTGATGCACCGTTTCTGGATCCCGACCGTTTCAGGTAGCTGCAGACCAAGTGCGATAGGGTGACGACGTGAAACGCGTTGCCCGGGGTCGTCAGGTCGATCCACTGCCCACGGACGTTCCGCTGGTAGGCTTGCATCCAGTCCAACGCCCCCTCTCCCCCAGCGATGGTCTGTAAACTTCAGTTTGCAGACCATCGCTGGGGGAGAGGGATGGGGTGAGGGGGCGGAGCGATAGGTTGATAGAATCATCACGGCGGTAAGTGAGGCGGACTTCCATGAAGCGACGACCTGAAGATACGACTGACCGCGCACGCCAGTTGCGCCGACGCCAGACGGATGCGGAATCACTTCTTTGATATGTTTTGCGGTCTCGCCGGCTATGCGGATTGAAGTTTCGGCGTCAACATCCGATCGGTCCGTACTTCGCTGATTTCGCCTACGACGAGCGCCGATTGGTGATCGAGCTCGACGGCGGGTATCACGACATGCAGTACGGAGGCGACGCGCTGCGTCAACAGTGGATTGAGGAGCAGGGCTGGTTTGTGCTCCGCTTTACTAATGAAGATGTGCTGTCGGACGTCGAAGCCGTTGCGATTGCGATCGCCAAACATCTTGGGTTGAAGCCGACCTTCCGCGGTAAGTCACCACATTGACACAGCCCCCTCACCCCGACCCTCTCCCCCTTGGATTGGCAATAGAACTCCGTTCTGTTGCCAATCCAAGGGGGAGAGGGGGCAGGGAAAATCGCACCTTCCATGCTGACGGTTTAGCTCGATCCACTGGCCTCCGGCCTCACGTCTCCAGCCTCCCGCCTAGCACTTGGATCTCGACGGCGACAACGCGACTGATGCTGCAAACGGTGGCAGCGATCCTGCTGGGACTGCAGCGTGACGGCCGGTCGCTGCTGATCCAGATCCACAGCCACTGCTGCGGTCGATCTTGGGCCGCCATCATCCGCTGATCCGGGAACTTATGAGCGATCAGCCAGACCACCGCCAGACCAACAACACGAGCTTGCCAGTGCGTGAAGCACCTCGCCATGTGTAAGTCGGTATAATGTTCCATCCCGAAGGGATTCAAGCGATTAGCCGGCGGTCGAGCGCAGCGAACACCGCCGGAAAACGAACAACGAATAGAACCATCGACCCCGCAGGGGTCGCAGCCCGCAACCCGTGCATGACCAGACGCCATCATCCAGCAGGTGCTGCGACCCCTGCGGGGTCGAGAATTGCGTTGCTGACTTGCCGTGGTGCTGAAATCCAGCCAGTGGAAGACGCAATCCGGCAAGCAGCAGGCCGAGTGAAATCACCACCCCAGTTCGTATTCAAAACACGGGCCCGGGTCGCGATATCAATGACCGGCGTCGATCGACAGCAGAAGAATCGCGTAACCGCCAAAATCTTAGCACAAGCGATTCCAACACTCATCGACATCGCCACCATGCATCCCACACCTGGTGTGCATGGTGAACACCCAAGAATTGAAGTTCGCGAGAGAAGCACAAGTCACACTTGGGGAGCTGAACAAGACCGGCCGACCGCGGGTTTTCGGTAACCCCGATCTGGATCGGCCAGCTACAGAAGAATTAACCGAGCTTAGGGTCCGTCTTCATCCATAGATTCAGCGGGCATCGCTATTCTTTGAACGAGTTGGCTTCGGTCGAGTCAACCATTGGCAGTGGAACACCAAGCGGAACCCCAGCCCTTCTACTTTCAGCCGATGCGGGATGGAGACCATACCCAGGCGTCGACCTCAAAACGAACTCCTTCCCCTTAGATCGTCCTCCTCGACCCTTTCGCCTCGTTTGAATTTAGAACGGCGGAACTAACAGGCGGATGGACCGTCCCTGATCAACGCCACCATATGTAAGTGTGAAAAGAGTGCGCGAGCCCTCGATTGATTTTAGGTATGCCAAATACTCGCATGTCACCAGCGAGTCTGTGCCGTCCGCGAATTTAAGCTTGCCCGTACCACGCCGAAACTTTGCGAGGTCGACGAGGTTCTTGCCTCGCTCGTTCTTTGGCGCCAACAAGATAACCTGAACTGATTCAGGGCCATCTCCTTTTATAAACCCTTTAACTGAAAAATCGGCAATTTGAAACTCCAGGTATTTTGGAAACGGATTTCCCACGTTTTGCAGCACCTGCATTTCCATTTCGCTCGGATTGCGGACCGTTTGAAAATGAAGGATTGCAACCGCGTCCGACGCTTGTGCCATTTCAGTCGGCGACAGCAATGGGTAGATTTTGCCAGTGGCGGCTTCTGTAAAAAAAATTAGCGACAAGCCAATCAACTGTATTCTAATCAGCATAATCATGCTAAACCCCTTTAAAGCCCAGTAAATGGAGGTAAGTCATCATTGACACGGAAAGCACCATCGTTTGATCTGAAGTGAGTCCAGTTGTTGTCGCCACAGCAGTTCCATAAAGCTTCCGCGTACGCAAAGTCTGTAGCTGCTATAGAATTGCGTTCTGGGGGCATGTCTACGAGTCCGGGATTCATTTCTACTGGCCCACCATCACTATCTGCGCAGGCAAGCTGGCTGCCCTGCGGAGGCATGTACGTATACCTTCGGACCCAGTCCTCAGATACAGGGATGAGCATTAATGTGCCTGATACCATAGCGCTACCAGATGACCCACAACTGCCAGTTTTTGTCAAACCATAAATCCAGGTGTCGATTGAAGCCGCAATTGTTTCCCTCCGTGGACTGCCAAACACGGGCCATATATGCTTTCCTGACGCGAGGTCGACTATTCCAAAAACCTCATTGTTTCCAAAGCATTCGTTGCTCGCAAGCTCACCGGGCTTACAGCAAGGCTTGTTGCATAGGTGTCCCAACGCTTTAAAATTTATTTTGTGAACGATCAGGCCATATTCGTGCTGCGTTGCTGGTCGAACAAATTCTTGCTTTTCGATAGTGATGACTGATCTGGCAAGTACCCTCCCACATGTGGCCGACCCCTCGATAAAACGGCGATTAAATGTAAATTGAGAGAAATTTCCTAATGGATCGATAGAACTAGTTCCAAAATAATTTCCGTAGAGAGCGAGGCCGTCTACGTAACCAAGCGGATCCCGGTTAATAAACCTTCCCGCTACCGCATCGTACATCCGTGCCCGGTAGTGATACAGGCTCAGGTCCGCGTCCCACTCACGGCCCGTGTAAGTATACCGGTTGTTGCTCGCCGAGGCGGCCTGCACCGTTCCGCTCGCGTCAGCGAACGTCACCTCACCGTACGCCGTATACGCATACCGTTCGATGATCGAGCCGCCGCGCACCACCGGCTCGTCGATGTAACTCTGGTAGACGTAGTTGTAAGCCGGACTACTGGCGGCGGCTCCGGCCGTGTAGTCAGAGATCGTTTGCTGGCCGTCGTGCACATACGACGCTGGTCGTGCCATCGTCACGGCCCACGCGGCGGCCCAGCGCATCCCAGCGGTAGAAGACATCGTCGCTGCCGTCATCGTCGGTGTCATCTGCGCGGAGCTTGTTGTCGAAGTCCCACTTCAAGGAGAGGCGGTAGGCCGGAGACTGGAGGGGATTAAAGTCATGTTCCCCTTGGCATCATGGGCCACCGATTGTCCACCCGCGGTCAGGATCTCATGCACCGGTCCGTGGGAGCGGTTCTGCACCGAGGCGTTCTGGGTGATGCTGTTCCAGTCCCCCACCTGTGACAGATCCCAGAACTGGTCGAGGTTGATATCGCTACGATCCCAGCTGGTCAGCCGATCTTCGGCGTCGTAGCCAGCACTGAACCCGTAACCACTCATTACCCCACCGATCGATTCGCTGGTTTTGTTCTGGTTGGCGTCCCAGCTGTAGCTTAGATGGCCGATCGCGGCGCCACGTCTCGTTCACCTCGTCATTGTAGCTACATTATCAACAGACTTTTTGCTGGGCTGATCCGCATCCTGCGGCGCTAGTGGAACAGAGTCACAACCGGCGGAAGAAAATGCTGATTGCGATGTGTCGCCCTGCGAGCTGGCGGAATTGCTGGGCTGGGTTCCGGTGGCTTAGGCCACCGGCATATGGTGTGTCGCCCTGGGGGCTCAGTTACTAGGGGGCGCCTACGAATTTTCCGGCGGGATCGAGGGCACGCTTGATGCGGCTGATGATCGCGGCGTCGCCGCGAACGCCCAGACGGTAGCGGCTGGCTTGTCCGAGCAGGACTGAGCCGCCTAAACCATGATACCGCAATAGCTCATCGAGCTGGCCCAGCGGACGGGCTGCTGGCCAACGGATCCACGCCAGATTTCCGGCGACACTGTACCGCCGCTGAACCATCGTCTCCGCTAGCGATCGCTCCAGGTCCACCAATTTCCCCGGCGGCAGCGGTACACGAACCAGACGATCGTCCGCATCCAGCCAATTGCCATCGGATAGCGGGCGCCAGACCGGATCGGCGTCCTCCCAAGGCCGGACAACGGCCGCCGGATCGAGTTTGGCAACGTCGCTTTGAACCCGCTGTGCTGTGGCTTCCACGGCGGCTAGCTCTCCGCTGATCCGTACCCACAGCGTCGCTTCGGGCACCAAATCGAGCGCCGTCAGCTCAATCGGCGAGCGGGCGAGCATCGTCTGCAGTTTGACCGCTGCCGAAAAATCGCTGGCCGTGATCCGCAGGGTGAGCTCATGCAGCGGACCGGGGAAAACCTTCAGCGTCACTTCGATCAGCGCACCGAGATACCCACAGCTCCCGACCATCAGCTTGGGCATGTCGTAGCCGGCAGCGTTTTTCACCACGCGACCTCCGGCGGTCACGATATTGCCGAGGCCATCGACGAAGCGGATCCCCATCACGAAGTCGCGGATGCCGCCGTAGCGCAGCCGCCCAGGACCACTTAGCCCAGCGGCCAACGTGCCACCGATCGTCGCGCCGGCAGCGACAAACGGAGGATCGAACGGGAAATACTGCCGGCGTTCTTTGAGTGTCTCTTGCAGCTCAGAGATCCGGGTGCCGGCAAACGCTGTGATCAAGAACTCCGACGGCTGGTGCTCGACCACTCCGGAAAGCTCAGTCAGCTCACAGCGGACGGCGTCACCGCGCGGCGCGGCCATCGCCGTCTTCGTCGCTGAACCGACGATGTGCAGGCTGTCGTACTGGCGTACCGCCGAGGCGACTTCCTCGACGGTGGTCGGACGGATGATTGTCGGAGCGTTTGCCGTGGTATCCATGTTGGCTTAGAGCGGCGAGCGGTGAAAATGGACATGCTTCCACTTCCCACCGATTCGCTGCCAGACACGAGTTTCCTCCGACGCCTTGGTCTCGTAGCCGCCGAGCATGTCCGGCGACTGCACCAGCCGGACATAGGCGATCACAGCCGCGTCTCCCATCACACGCAAATGCGGGCTGCTGATGGTAACCGTGGTGCGTTCACCGGGAGCGGGTTCCGCCCGCGGAGCTTCGGGAAAGTACGTGCGGTGAAAACCAAGGCCCTGAATCAGATGCCCACGTCCCTCCGGCTCAATTGCCGTAATGTCTTCGGCGCACAGTTCCACGTAACGGGACCAGTCGCCACGAAAAATCGCTGAGAGCAGTTCTTCGGTGGCTGCGATGATTTCAGATTCGGCGGTTGGCATCGTTTCCAAGCTTGGTCGGGAGGAGAAAGAAAGGTCGGTGCAACAGCTGACAATATCATCTGCTCGGCTGCAAGACGCCGCGGCGGCGCCGAACGTGGCGCTCGGCGGAGACGACAGTGTAGAACAATTGTCCCCAATTGTTCCGCCTATGGGCCCGTGCGTGATGAGGAACAATTGGGGACAATTGTTCTACTCTCTAAGAACTATGGGTCCGCCAGCAAACTCGTCAGCGGGCGGTGGAGTTCGCCGCTTGCGGAGACACAAAACCTCGGCACCCAGTCATCCAGCTGTCCGCCGTCGTAGCGGCTGAGCGTGGCGCCGGCTTGGCGGCAGATTACGATTCCGGCCGCTGAGTCCCAACTGTACACGCTCGTCGCCCAGTAGGCATCGAGGCGACCGTCGGCGACGTAGCACATGTTGAGGGCACACGATCCGAGCCGCCGCAGCGAACGACAGCTTTCTAGCACATTGAGAAACCGTCCGATCTCCGGCGAGTTGCGGTCGATGCCAGCCGGAAAGCTGCAGGCGACCAGTGCTTCATCCAACCGGCTGCAACCGCTGGTGCGCATCACGCGGCCGTTACAAGTCGCCGGTCCACCGTCGATCGCCGTGAACAGCTCCTGATATACCGGGTCGTAGATCACGCCCAGACGCATCATGCCGTCGAAATACAGACCGATCGAGACGGCGAAGTTCTGCAGGCGATGGACGAAGTTGACGGTCCCATCGAGCGGGTCGACGATCCAGCACGGCGGTGCGCCGGGAGCGTTGTTACGGACCGCGTCGGGCGGCAGGTTCTCACCCTGCTCCTCGCCGACAAAGGCGTACCCTGGAAAGCTCGATTCCAAGACGCTGCGGATCGCGCGCTGGGCGGCGACATCGGCGTCGGTGACCAAGTCCCTCGGAGACTTTTCGGAGACCACTCGCGAGTCGCGCCGGGCCATCAATTCCACCGCGCCGGCCCGCGCTGCCCGCACCGCGACCTCCAAATGCTCCTGATCCATCGCCTGCTTATCCGATCTCCAATTGTCGCAGCTCTTCGAGCCAGACGCGAATGTCGTTGTCGTACTCGGTGGCCATGTTACCCATGATCAGTTGTCGTTGGAACGCGGCAGCTCCCTGGTCGACCAACTCCGCCGCCTCGGCACTGGGAAAGCGGCGATTAGGGTCTGGCGCGATCAGGCCGCGGAGAAAGTTCATCAGCAGCTCGTTGCGCAGCACCTCATCGGGCAACAGCGTATCGAGCCGATGCGGCAGATCGCGTTTGGCTTCGAGCAACTCGCGCAGGTTCATATCGCCGGCAAACGGATTGCGACCGCTAAGCAATTCGACAAGCACGTAGCCAGCGCTGGCTAAGTCGCTCCGGGGCGAGATCTCGTTGTTTTCCAGCACTTCCGGAGCGGCGTACAGCGGTGTGCAGTCACGATCGCGCGGCGGATTATGAAAGTCGAATGCCGAGCCCATGTCGATCAACTTCGCATGGCCGGTCCGCTTGAGCATGATGTTGGCGGGTTTGACGTCGCCGTGCACGATCCCTTCGCGGTGCAGCGCCGCCAGCGCCCCGAGACACTCGCGGACGATCGCTACCGCGACTCCGGGCTTGAACCGCGACTGCACCGGCCCCTCGGTTAAGATCACTTCGTTGATGTAATTCCACCGCCGCGCGCTGATCCGCCCTTGGAGCGAATGCAGGCACTCGGGCATCACCAGACGGCGCAGGTCATAGCCGTCGATCCATTCCATGATCATAATGCGGATGCGGTCGCGCTCGAAAAAGTTTTGCACGTCCAGCACATTATCGTGCTGGATCAGTGCGATCCTCGCCGCGATGCCCGCGATCCGTCCCATCGCGTCGTCGTAGCGCCTGGCCGATGAATAACGCTCGGGCGAAAAAATCTTGATCGCTACCGGCAAGGTGAACTCGTCCGTGCCGCGATACTCGCTCAAGTAAACTTCGCCCTGGCCGCCGCGCCCGAGCAACTTCCGCAGGTGGTAATGGCCCGTCCAGCTCAATTGCTGCTGGGCGATCATTTTTTCGTAGCCAGCAAGTAGCTTCTCATCGGTCTCGCGGACCTGTGATCCGTGGAACGTCAAGGTCGGATTCGGCTCGTGGCGCGTTGTCGATTGCAGCCGCATTGAGCCATCCTTGGATAAAAAGCTCACGTGATCTCTCAAGCAAAAAGAACGAGCGCTAGGAAATGGACCCGCTAATGCCCTCGATCGATCCTGCTTGGGCAAACCCTGTGCCGCAAGCCGGAATTCGCAGATGATCCGCTCCCGATCATCACGGCTTCCACTGGGAATATAGCCGAGGCCTCCTGCCGGGCAAACAAGACATCCTGTAGCTGTAACGCACCGGCGGCGGGTTTGTTCCCATCGCCACACAACCGCGTCGCTTTTTTATCGCTGCAAGTGCGATTACTACCAGCACGTAGCGAACAGCATCATTCGATAACGTGCGGACGAGGCCGCTGCCCGTGCACCATCGCCGCAAGGACAACAAGGCGGTGGAACCGGACCGGTGAGCCGCCCGCGCAGCCTAAGCGCATCGGACGCGCAACGTGTTTGCATCAAATTGATGTCACTGCGTTCGCATCCGCTGGAGGAACTCGAGTTGGCGGTGCAGCATTTCGACCCGCGGCATCCTCAGCGACTTCGCCGCAGCGGCGGCCAACGGGGCCGCAAAAATCGCCGGTAACTCCATCTCCCGTCCCGCCAGGTAATCCAGCCGCATGCTGCTGTCGTAGGGAACCATCTGCCGGGTGTGGTCGAGCGTCGCTTCGATCGCATCGTCTGGCAAATGCCGACCACAGGCCTGCGCCGCCTGGTGCACTTCGATCATCAGCGCCTCGGCCATCGCCGCCGACGCCGAATCTTCGATCAACTCTTTGGTCGACGCGCCGAGCACGACCGATAAGCCGTTGAAGGGGATATTCCACAGTAATTTTCGCCACCGCGCCATCCACAGGTCGCCGGTAGCATGGGCGTCGATCCCGCAGGCGCGCAGGTGATCGGTGATCTGCTGCAGGCGCGGCGTGATACCTGCCGGAGGCTCATCTGCCGGGGTGAACTCACCCATCACGATCCGTCCATAGTCGAGATGGCGAATGTGCCCTGGATCGACTTTGTTGCTGCACAAGAAACAGCAGCCGCCCAAGACGCGGTCGTGGCCGACCACGGCGGCACTATCGGCCTCGCTGTGCAATCCATTTTGCAGGCACAGCACCACGCCGCCGCCGCGCGTCGGGGCTGGGAGCAGTTCCGGCAAGAGATGGTTCTGCGTCGTTTTCATCGCGACGATCGTGACTTCGCAGGCCGGCAGCTCACTCGCCTCGGAGTGCAGATGGAGTTGCTCGCCGGGAATATGAAAATCGCCCCGCACGCTTTCGACTCGCCAGCCGTCGCGGCGAACTTGCTCAATCCCGCTGTGCATCAAGAAGTGCACTTCGGCGCCACGGTTGGCCAGCATGCCGCCGTAAAGTCCGCCCAGCGCTCCGGCGCCGATGATCGCATAGCTCAAGGGATGCTGAATCTCTGACATGTCGCTGCTCGCCGATTCCTTTGCTGCATTGCGTCAGTTGCGGGGGACTTCGATGCCCTGAATCATCGTGCGGAGTTCATCATCCACGCGGCGGCCCTCGACTTCAGCCTCCGCCGTTAACTGCACACGGTGGCGCAGTGCCGGCAACGTAATCTCGGAGACATCGTCGGGTATCGCGTAGTCGCGGCCCGAGAATGCCGCCAGCGTGCGCGAGGCCTGCATCAGGGCGATGCCAGCCCGCGGGGATGCGCCGAGATGAAACGCTGGCCAATCGCGCGTTGCGCGGACGATGCGGTTGATGTATTCCAGCAGATTCTCGGCAATGCTGACCTGGGAACAAGCCTGGATCATCGCCGAGACCATGTGAGGATTCGTGACCGTCGCGACCTCATCGAGCAAACGCTGATTCAGATTGATCTGCTGGCTGTGCAGCCGCAGGATTTCCGCTTCCTCTTCGCTGCTGGGATAGCCGACGCAGAGTTTGAACATGAAGCGATCGAGCTGCGCTTCGGGAAGGTTGTAGGTCCCTTCGCTCTCCAGCGGGTTTTGGGTCGCGAGCACCAAGAACGGCAGCGGCACCGGATGGCTGGTGCCGTCGACCGTGACACGGTACTCCTGCATGATCTCCAGTAGCGCCGCGTGCGTCTTCGCGGGTGAGCGGTTGATCTCATCGGCCAACAGCAACTGCGTGAACACCGGGCCCGGGCGAAATCGGAATTCCGAATGTTGCATGTCGTACACCGGAGCACCGGTGATGTCCGACGGCATCAGGTCGGCGGTGAACTGGATGCGGCCGAACTGACAACCCAAGATGCGGCAGAGTGTGCGGACAAACAGTGTTTTGCCCAGCCCGGGAACCGACTCGATCAGTACGTGGCCGCCGCTAAACAGCGCCGTCATTGTTCCCAAAACCAGTTCGTCCTGTCCGACATACAACTTGCTCACTTCCGCAGTGATCGCATCGTAGGTCTGGCGAACCGTCGCGATGTCAACTTCGGTGGGGATCGTGTGGAGATTCAATTCGGGGCTCATCCATTTCAGGTTCGGGTTGCGAAGCCAGTGTACCCGCTGGCCGGCTCGCCGGTGAATGCGAGTGCGACCGGACCGGCGCCGGCGGTTGATCGTGCGTTTCCGGCAGCACCCAAGGGCCTGCGGCTTCCCCGCGAATGCGGCGAAAATAATCGCTGATCCGCGATGCCGCATAGGTTTCTCCGCCCGAGCGATGCATCAGCACCGCGACCGCTCGAATATGGTCCGCAAAATCGCTCTGCGACCGCTCCTTCACGCGGCGTGGGCGACCGAAAATCGGCAGCACGATCAGACAAGCGACGATCGCGATCAACGCCAAGTGCATCGTGATCAGGCTCAGCGGCCAGACCGTCAGCAGTTCCATACCCGAACTGGTCAGCGGCTCATCAGCGTCACTGACAAGAACACCCTCTGGCCCCGATCGCAAGAAGCCGACGCGTTTTCCTTCGCTGGGGCCGACGGATTCACTCTGAGCGAGCAGCGTGCGGGCCACCGCTTGCCCGCTCGACGCCGTCATGGCGAAGTTGCTCACCAGCGACCCGCCGGCAATGACAAGGATCTGCGACTGACCGTCGCCGTTATGACTGACCGGAGCATCGATAGATAACGGGTCACGGGTGATCCGCATCACCAGTGTCGTTCCGTCCGCGGCCTCGAGCAGTGGTTCGTACTGCCAAGCGTTGCCGCCCGTCGTGTGATCGTGAGCGATCAGTTCCCAGCCGGGCGACATCGCCAGTCGTCGTTTGGAACGAAACCAAGGACGCTCGATCAGGACGCTGTGGTCTTGCGGATCCAGCGCGCCCGGAGACCACTGTGTCATCGCCCGCGCCAGGGCGCGGGCATAGCGGCGGCGGTACTCGATCCGCTGCTCCGCTGGTGCCAACGTTCGGGCCGCTTCCCAATAGGCCGGCTCGCTGCCCATGTCCGGCAGCACGTAAATCAGCGTCCGCGGCCGCTCATCGAGCCAATCTTGCAGCCAGTCCACCGCTTCAGATTCGTCAGCTTTATGCAGCGTCGGCGTCCAGACGAGGGTATCGATTGATTGCAGTCGGTCGTTCAGCCGGTGCACATCGCGGCTGCTCCAGGCGTTGCTCTCAAAGCTTTGTCGCAGCGTCGCAAAGCCGTTGATGCTGTGCGTGCCGCTGCGACCTTTGCTGCGGCCATACTCCGTGGGCAGATCGCCGCTGCAGCCGCCCGCGCTCGCCAACAACATCGCCAGCAGCGCCGCGCAGGCGGACCAGCGAACGAACCAGCGGACGGGCGCACGACCTCGCTGTGCGGGTTTGACGTCACTCATGCGGCCGCTCCCCACTTCGCCTCTACAATCGCCTCCAACTCCGCATTCTCCGCCCACAGGCTGGCAAACTGCTCGGGCTGCGGGGCGTGACCACCGAAGTAAGACGCCTCAAAGGCCGCGACGCTGTGCGCAAGCAACTGATGCGCCTCGGGCGACTTGCCCCGGGTCTCGCGCAGGTAACGTCCGTTGGTCTTGCCGCGTGCCAAACGAAGCATCCCGCCGCGGTCCAACAGCAACAGCTGGTGACCAAAGAGCAGCACGATCGCTTCGTCCAGACGCCCGAGGTTCATCAGCCGCTCCGCTTCTGCACGCAAATTGACATCCGTGCGGCGAACCTCCGAAGGGAGATGGCTCATCCGCTCGAGCGTCTGCTCGTCCGGTTCATCCTGCCCCGATTCCGTACCTCGTTTGCCGCGTTTCCAACACCTCAGGCTCGATCTTGCCGACGAGGTAGAACAGCAAGGCGATCAGTGCAAACGCAAATCCAGCGAGCAAAATCCAGCCGAAGATTCTGTAGGAATCGATTCCGCCGATCGCCGGCGGCGTCACGGCCTTGGGCTTTGGTGGAGCCGGCTCCCAGCGGCTATGGCGATGCTCCGCCTCGGGAGTCTTGATCTTGACCGGCACCGGCCGCAGCTCGCGCTGTTGATCGTCGTACCAAGGCGTCGCTTCGGGCAGCGGTATCGCCGGACCGTCAGTCGGCAGATCAGTCGTCTGCTGCGCCAATGCGACTGGCCAAGGCAGCTGCGCAGGGAATGCGGCCAGCGCCTGGGGCGCCTGCCACAGCATGATGACAAGCAATAGCGGAGCGGCGACGGCGGCTCGCGACCTGCCGGCAGCCGGTGGCGAGTTGCTGGCCGGAACCGTCGCATCGCCGAACTGCCGCTGCGCCTCGGCACGCACCGCGAGATCGACCTCCCAACCTTCTAAGCGAATGCGGGCGTCAAGATAACTGAGAAACCGAATCAGTACGCTCAGACCCGCCACCGCCCACAGCGATAACGGGACAAACAGCAAGTACACGACCAGTGACCAGTCCCACCAGCCGAGCATCACGCCGCGGGCCCAGCCGAGCGAATAGAGGACTGCTAAGAACAGCACGCCGATCATCAGCGAAACTGCGATAAAACGTCCGATCAGTTCCCCGGCCAGCGGACCATGCAGCGCAGGCGCTGCGGCGTCTCGCGCTGATCACTTCGGGCGATCGGGAACGCAGTGGACAACGCTCCAATAGCAGAATCTCCGGTAGAAATGGCCGCCGTCCGCGCTGGAAGGCGACGATGATCAGGCACAGGATCGGAATGAACACTTCACGGCCGACCGCAAACTCCTGACCCCAGTTGCTGGCCAGGATCAACATCAGCGGAATCGGTCCACGCAGCACCCCTAGCACCCAAAACCAACGCCGAAACGTCCCGCGCAAATCCGCAAGCGCACTGCTCCAGGTCACCTGCTGCTCAAACACCGTCCGCCCAATCAAGTTGGTCGTGAGCACGCCGGCGATCGGCGCCTGCAGGATGACCAGACTGATCATCAAAAACACGTAGCGGTTGAGTGCAGCGTCCATCTGCTCATCATGGATGCCTTCGCTGAAGTGCGGCAACGGGATCCAACCGATGAGCAGCAAGTTCAGGATCGCCCACGGCAGTGCACCGAGAGCGAAACCAAAAATCGCGGCGCCGGGATAGCAGCGGATCAAGATCAGCGCTAAGTCGCCGATCTCTGAGAGTGACCGGGCACGGATCACAACGTTGGTTCGGTCAAGCTGCACCGGCGGCCTCCGGCGCATCATCGTCGGCTAGGGGATCGGGCACCGCAGCGGTTTCCGCTTCGTCCCGGTAAATCACGAGGTTCGTGGGGAACCCCAGCACGACGAAGTAGAAACTGATCAAGCCCGATGACAACACGGCCCAAGCCGCTTTGATCAAATACGGCAGCGGACTCGGTGAAATGAATCCTTCGGTCAACGCGGCGAGAAAGAACAGCACGGCGGACGCGGCCATGATCGGCACCGCCGCGCGTGCGGACCGATAGAGCGAGTCGATTCGGGCCAGCCCGCCGGTGGCGAACAAACCGACGCCGAGCCGCAGCCCAGCAGCTCCGGCCAGCGCAATTGCAGTGAGCTCAAACGGTCCATGCGCCGTGACAAAGTGCAAGAAATTGTCACCGCCGGCAGAGTCGGGACGCGCCATATAACCAAAGATCGTTCCCAGTGCGACCGCGTTGAATGCCAACTTGAACAGGCAGGGGATGATCAGGATGCCGAGCGCGAAGCATTGCAGTCCGATCCCGGTGTTATGCCGGATGTACATCCCCGCCATCAAGATGTAGCTGTCCAGCGAGCCGGCAATCGGCTTGCTGTACATCTCCTCCACTTGTTCCAACTGCTCTTGGCCCACGATCGCCGCGGCAAACTGCGGAAACGCCGTCTCCTGATAGGCGATCACCATCGCGATCGTGAATAGTCCGAAGAACAACAGAGTCGCCACCCACACGCAAGGGTCGCTAAAAATCTGCCGCGGCGCCGTCTCCAGAATCGTTTCGGTCCAGGTGCCGGGATTGAAACGGCTGGCGCGGTACAGGTTGTTGTGCGCCGCGCGACCAAGCGGTGCAGATACGTCACCGTCGCCGGCGGCAACTGATACGAATCGGCCAGCGCCAAATCCGCACACGCGGCCCGGTACAGACTCGCGAATCGGCTGACTTCTTGTGCGTTCCCTTTCTTGAGCTTGCCGGAGACCTCCATCGCGTCGCATAGCCGTTCGAGCTCCGCCCATTGGTGTTGCCGCCGTTCCAGGACCGCTGCGATGATCATTTGGCCGTCTCCGAGGGTTCGCTAGCCGCAGGATTCTCGACGATTTCAGCAACGGTCAGCTCTTCCTGATCCGCTTCGTCCTCAGCCGCTGCGGCGTCTGCAGCGGGCGTCACAGCCTTGCTTGCTAGCACCGGCGGCTGCGCGTTGAGCAGCGGGCTGTGGAGCGCAAGCGGACCAAGCTCGACCGCTGGATCGCGGGGATCGGCGAGAAACGTCGCGTGGTACAGGGCCACCAGCAGCAGATCGGGGTCAATCTCCGGGCGAAATGCGAAACGTTCCAGCAACGGCTCAGCTAAGCTTTTCGCAACTTCCCGCCGCCGCGCCGGCGTCAGGTAGGCGCGGCGTTCGACATAGGTGGCCAGCGTCCGCGCCATCGACCGCGACACCCGGTAATCGCCAGGAATGAACGACGCCAACGCGGCTGCTCGGGGATCGTCGAGCTTCGTCACCGGCAGCCGCCACGACCGCTCATCCACCACGACCATCGTCCCGGCGGCTAGGTCGCCGAGCCGCTGCATCCGCCGCGTGCAAATGATGCTCACCAATCCGATGATCCCCGTCGGAATCAAAAAGATCGGCGGGATGTCCTCATCGAGTTGGCTCAGCGCAGCGTAGGGCGCCAAGTCAGCAACCCGCAGCAGGTTACGGATCACCGCCCGCGTGCCGTCGATCGGTCGCCCATCGAGACAGATCACCCGCAGGCCACAGGCCCACTTTCCAACGGTCCGCCCGTTGAAATAGGTTTCCATCACGGTCCCGTAAAACCAACTGATCAGAAAGTAACTGATGATAAAGAGGGTCGCCAACAGCGACGCCGGCACCGCCAACTGGGCCAGCACGCCGAGAAATATCAACGCGATCAAGATCACCAGGATCAGACCACTGCGTACGATCAGATCGATCAAGTACGCGGGCAAGCGACGAAAGGGGCCAGCCAGTTGATACTCAAAGGCGATGTTCTCGGGAGTGACCACCGCAATCGTCGTGTCCAGTGCGTTGGCGGTGCTCATGCGCGAGGAAAGTTCTCAAAGTGTGCGTGAAATCGCCGCTGCCGGCTAACCCAGATTATCACTGGCCGCTGTCCCCACACGCAACGCCCCCGTAACCAACGCTTCACAATGATCAGCCGGCGCCGCGGCAGCAAACCAATGCAATCGAAGCGTCACCGCTTCAGCGCTGCAAAAAGCCAGATTTCACCCATCCCCCCGGCGCTCAGGTCACCGACAGCGCGGCTGATGTCCGTCTGTAGCGCCGCGGCAATACCGGGTGCATCGAGCACCAGGTCGGTCGCCAGCAGGCGGGCGATTCCCAGTTGCTCCTTTTGGGGACGGCTGAACCGGACCGGCGAAAGCGCCGCGCCGTCGGGGACGACGATGGTTCCCCGCCGCATTCCAGCTCCCAGGTCGTCGCCAGTCGATCCTCCGACGACAATCGTTCCGGCCACTAAATCGCAACCCGCAGCGTCTCCGCAATCGCCCAGGATGAGGATCGTCCCGCGGCGCATGCGGTAGCCGGCGCGGTGACCGGCGCGGCCAGCGACAACGATGCGTCCGCCGCTGATCCCGCTCCGGCGCCCGGCCAGCGGTCTGCCGAGTTCATCACCGACGTCGCCGCTGATCCGTAGCTCGCCGCCGCGCATCTGCTCCGCGGCGGCGGCCAAAGCGCTGCCGCGCAGCTCTACTTTGCCGCTCAGCATCTGTGATGCAAAACCTTCGCCGACGTTGCCTTCGACAACCAGTTCGCCCGCGGCCCAGCGGCAGGCCAACCGGTGAAGTTTCCGCAGATCACCTTCGATAACGGTCCGCCGGTCCGTCCGCGCAGTGACTTCGAAGCAATCACCGACGCACCAGTGTTGGTTGCTCCCAAGTCGCGGCAGCGGCAACTGTGCGACTTCCGCCGCCGACAGCTCCCACAGCACGCCACCCAGCGCTGATGCGTCGAGTTCCCCAGGCGGCTTCGCCCGCAACTTCAGATGCAGACCGCTCATCGGAGCACCTCGGCGAGGTGGAAGTGATGTCGGCCCAACTTGCCCCCATAATTCCCTGCCGTCACGGAGACCAACCCTGCCGGTCCGACCTCTTCGCACGCTGCCGTGATTCCGACGCGCATCGCCTCGGCAACCCGCTCCGGAGTCAGCCCGTCGATAACGACCTCCAGGATCGCGTGAACCTCGTCCCCAAAGGGCTGATCGACCAGTGCGCGGAGCGTTGGGCAGTAGGCTTCATTGGTCGACGCAAATAAGCCGCGGTATTTCGAGCCGACTTTGCTGCCGCTGCGCGTGGCGCCGCCGGGAAAGGGCGTGATCACGCCAGCCAGCGGTGCGATCGCTTCGGTTGCGGTACGGCAAGCCTGCGCGACCGCATGCAGCGACCGGCCGAGCAATAAAAAATTGCCGCCGCCGACGGCGTCCACGCGCCCGGTGTCTTCTTCACAGACGAACTCGCCGTCCATCACCGGGATCCGCCAATAACGCCTGCGGCCAATGCGTTTGCTGATTTGAAAGCCGTCGCCGAAGTAGCGCAGTTGCTTGCCCAGCGGGACCCGTTTTTCACCGTCGATGCCGGCAAACAGCGCCGTCGTCGGACAAGTCAGCACGCACTGGCCGGCGCGACGGGGGATTTGCTTTTCAAGCTCCTTGCTCGAAACCGCAAACGCCAAAATCGCCACGCCGGGGCGGCCGTCCGGCGTCTGGGCAGGCGATAGTTCGTGTTCCACGGCGATCTCAATGCCACACGCAATCACGCTGGTCCCAAAGCCGCACATTGCCGCTGCCGCGTCGCGCGCCCAGGGGATCGTTTCGGCAGTCACCAAAAACCGCGTCGCCTTCATGTCAAACGCTTCAGCGAACGTTTCCTCGACCGGCACTCCCGCTACCTCAATCGGCATGATCGCTCCTCAGCATCCGCGGCTACTTTCGACACGGGTGCACCACTGGATGCGTTCCGATCTGTGTCGCCAGTTCATCGTCGCTGATCACCAGATTGGACAGAGAAAACGATGCTGACTGTGCATGCAACTGGCTGAATCGAGCGACCGATGTCGGCTCAAAGTGTGGACGAACGGTATGGGTGACCTTGTCGGTTACGCCATCAAAGGTTGGGATAGCGCCAGTCATTCCACCGTCGGTTTGAAGATCGATCACACGGCCGCGGTGGATGACACACCGCGGCGACTCGAACATCGCCTGGCGGTCTTCCTGTTCCTCATACACCACCACATCGGCAACCGAGCCGACGGCCAGCGTGCCTTGATCGGCGAGCCCGAGCAGCCGGGCCGGCGCCGAGCGTGTCATCACCGCGATTTCCTCGAGTGTGTACTGCCGTGTGATTCCCGCCAGTTGGCTCGCGGCCGCGGCGTCGGGATCGATTTCTGCCAGCGCCGTTTCGCGAAAGCTGCGATCCATCAACAGCCGAATCAGGTGCGGGTAAGAGGTGAACGGGCCGCCGTTGGGATGATCGGTCGTCAGCAGTACCCGCCCTGGATCTTCAATCATTAAAAACAGCTCCAGACCAATCGCCCACTGCAGCGAATGCACGAACTGGCGGTTTCGATAGCGGAAGGGCACCACGCCGCAGCCAGCTTCGCACTCAATGTCTACCAAGGCTGACTTCCGCGGCCTGGCAAAGCGGACGTTGGCGTACTGGTGCATCGTATCGCCACTGATCGTCACCGTCTGGCCAAACATAATTTGGCCGACGTCGATCGTCACATTCGGGTGCTTGGCTAACAAATCGGCTAGCTCGACGGCCGCAGACGAAAATCCTCGAGAGCCGCCGCGACCATAGCTATGGAACTGGGCATGAGTGATATGAATCGGCAGTCCGTCGGCCGCTTCAATGGTTGCCCGCGTGCTGCTGATGTTCCCAGGCACACCTAAATTGCTGCAGTGAACGTGCAGCGGATGAGGCAGGCCGAGATGATGCACGGCGGTTGCTAGGTGCCGAATGATTTGCCCAGGCGTAACGCCGTAGTGCGGGTGCGGCGTGTCGACATCGAGTTCTCGCACATTGAACTTGAAGGCGTCGATGCCGCCGGCGTTGACGACCTTAACGCCGATCGCTTGTGTCGCGGTGATGACAAAGGCGACGTAATCATCGATCAGCGATTGCGATGAGCCACTGGCGATCAGTTTCAGCAGCACATGGTCGTTGCCCAACAGCACATAAGCAGCGGTATCGAGATGCCGCGTGTCGGCCATCTCCGCATGCGCTTGGCGCGCGTTACAGGCGAGCATCGCCGGCTCGACGGCGACCGTGTAGCCCATTTTGAGATATGCGTCACCGGCGGCGCCAGCGGCGGGCAGGAAATCGCACGGCAAAGACTCGGGCATCAGCATCCGCGCGAGCGTGACCTTGCCGCCGCCGATGTGCGTGTGCAGATCGATTCCGCCTGCCATCAGCACGCAGCCGGTGCAATCGATCGTGCGGTCCGCCTCGGCCTGTAGTGATGCCTCCTGTGGCGAGGGCGGAGTCGCGGCGGCTTCGGTGCCAGGTTCGCTACCTGCCGGCGATCCGACAATCTGTCCGTCGCGGATATACAGGTCGCCGGTTACGGAGCCGGTGAGGCCCGAGTCGGGATCGCACAGGCGGCCTCCAGCGAGGCGAAGCAAGGTCATTTGTCGCCTCCCAGTAGCGTTTACAATATGTCTGCTGCGCCGCTCAAGATAGCTGGCGCAGACTTGGAGGGTTCGATCCCGTAGCGGTCGAGCCGATCAGATCAACCGGTCGAGCTCGCTGGTCAATTCGGCAAACCGTTTGAGCGTCGTCCGGATCGGTTCCGGGCTGGTCATATCGACACCGGCGGCGCGCAACAGGTCCAGCGGATCGAGGCTGCAGCCGCCCGATAGGAAGCTGAGGTAATCATTCAACTCCTGTGGCCCGCCGCCGAGCACGCGGCGTGACAGCGCGACCGCAGCGCTCAATCCGGTTGCATACTTATAGACGTAAAACGCGCGATAAAAGTGGGGGATGCGGAAACACTCCAGTTCCAGCTCCTTATCGACAACAAAGTCCGGTCCGAAATAAGCATCCAACAGTTCGCGGTAGACGCTCCGGAACGACTGCACCGTCAACGGCTCGCCTGCCTCCGCCATCTCATGGGTCCGTTTCTCGAACTCGGCGAACATCGTTTGTCGAACCACGGTGGCGCGAATGCTGTCAAGCTCGTTATTGATCAAATAGGCACGTTCTTGATCATCAGCGGCGTTCTTCAGCAGGTGATCGGTGAGCAGTTGCTCGTTGAACGTGCTGGCAACTTCAGCGACAAAGATCGTGTAGTTGTAATACTGGAAGGGCTGGCTGCGGGCGGAATACCAACTGTGCATACTGTGCCCGGCTTCATGAGCCAGGGTAAACACATCATTGAGCACTTCTTCCTTAAAGTTCATCATGATGAACGGATCGCCATCAAAGGATCCGCATGAGAATGCTCCGCTCTGCTTGCCGCGGTTGGGATAGCGATCGGACCAACGCCCACGAAGTCCTTCAGCCAAAACGCCCGTATATTCGCTGCCCAGCGGTGCCAGCGCCGCCAGGATCACATCGACCGCCTGATCCCAGGTATGCTGTTTTTTGATGCCGCTCAGGATCGGCACATAGGTGTCGTATTGGTGGATGTTTTCCAGGCCCATCTTGCGGCGCCGAACATCAAGGTAATGATGAACCGCGGGCAAGGAGTCACGGACGGAGGTAACCAGGTTGTCATAGACAGCCGTCGGCACATTGTCGGGAAACAGCGCCGCCGAGAGACTCGACGAGTGATTGCGGGCGCGAGCATAATAGACGTCGCGGTGGATGCTGCCGGCGAGCGTGGCCGCTAACGTGTTCTCATGATCCGAGAACGGTTTGTAGTATTGGTCGAATGCTCGCCGCCGAACCGCCCGATCTGGGCTGATCATCAGCTGACCGAACGTTGCGTGGGACAATTCCAGCTTACGGCCTTGGTGATCTTCGATCTCACCGAATCGCAAGTCCGCGTCATTGAGCTTCCGGAATGCATCGCCAGCGGCACCGGCCATCTCGCCTTGCATCGCCAGCAAGCGTTCCTCACGGTCCGTGAGCGTGTGCGGGCGGAACCGCAGTAAACGCTCCAACTGCAACCGGTAGAGGCTCAGCCGCTCGTCGGCCATCATCTCGGCCATGCGAGACGCTTCGATCGACAGCAGTTCCGGGCGCATGAAACTCGCTGCCTGCGAGGCACGCATCGCCAGGTTCTGAAACCGCGACTTCATCCCTTGGTAGTCGCTGTTGCTTTGATCTTCGGTCGTTTTGAGAAACGCGTAGGTTCCCAGTCGCTCAGCCGTGCGATCAAACGCACTGTCGAAATCGAGCGCCGCAAGCAGCGTTTCGACCGATTCGCCAAGCCGGCCGCGGTAGGTCTCAAACTGGCCGATTTGGCCGTCGAGCCGTTTGAAGTCCGCCTCCCACTGACTGTCGCTGGCATACAGACTCGAGAGATCCCAGGTGTCGCCGACGGCGACATCGCGGCGGTCCGGTAGCGTGGCAGTACTCATCAGCGATCTGGAACTTGCAAAGCGGGAAGCGGGACAGCATTGCCGGTGCCACCACGGTGTGATGCCCGGCCAGGGCTGGCAGGAAGTCGGCATTGTAGACGTCGCGGTCGCAGTGCGAAACGTCGGGCAACACTGGCAGTCGCGATAGGCGCCGCTGCCGCACCGCCAGGCGGTCGCTCGCCTCGATTCCGCGATCGCGAGCATTCACGCAAGACGATCTCGGCAGATACGCCTACGGTTTGACGTCGATTGGTTCCGCGTCAGCTTGCAGATCGCCCAAGGCAAACTGCAATCCCGCCAAATAATGAGCCATGACCTCGGGGTTGTGGAAGATCTCGTCGCGGTGGCCGAGCGAGCAGTAGAAGACGCGTCCTTGGCCGTAGCGGTCGATCCAGCTGATGGGATAGAAATCGTCGTCGCGGCTCCCTTGCTCCAAGCCTTCCCAGTCAGGGGCTAGACTCAACAGCATGCGGCGGTCGCTCGGCTTGGCGGTGTCGTTGCGAAACTGGTAAATCTCGTCGACAACAGTGAATCCTTGACCGCCAAATACCTTCAGCAGCGGGTGATCTGGATCGAGGACCCGGATCGGCACCTCGGTGTGCCAAGGGTGGCTGACGAATGCACCACCCATCATGTCGTTGTACTCTTTCCAATTTCGGTAGGTGTCGGTCGCGGAGTGGATGCCAGCGAGCCCTTTCCCGCCCCGAACGAAGTTGACCAAGGCATTTTTCAAACGTTCCTCGCGCTGCTGCGCCTCACGGCGCTGGGCCGGATCGTCGCTTGCCTGTGCGGGTTGGAAAACTTCGCCGGTGGTGTTGAGCATCAGCACCGCGTCGAACTGCTGGAGCGACTCCGGCTCGAACACCGCTTCGTCCTCGCTATGCACGGCTGAGAACGCACCGGTTTGTTCGCCCAGCAGGGTGATCGCTTTGACACCGACGGGAATGGAGCCGTGGCGAAAGCCGTTGGTTTTCGAAAAGATCAACAGTCGCCGCGGCTGCTGCGGAGCTGCAGGCACTTCGGTAGGCAAAGCCGCCTTGATCTGCGCAATCGTTTCGGGTTTGACCTGCCCGGGGTCGTCGGCCGCCAAAGCAGGCACCGAGAGGAGCGAGATCACGAGCAGCAGGCAGAAAGAGGTTGAGTTTCTCATCATGCAACTTCGTCAGGTGGGAGAGCGACCGCCAGGGGGAAGAAAGGCGCAGCAGCGACGGGAACGTTGTTAGTTTAGACGAGGCGACGACGGCCTGCCAATCGCCGCGCCCTGGTCGCGGGGGACCATCTGAGCGGCACTTACGCGTCGAAATCTGGCCCAGAGTTTGCTCTTGTTGATCTGCAGCCGGCTCTATGGTCGGTTCGTGCGTATTTGGCACGCATTCGACAGGCAGGACGTGGTAACTTTTGGGTTACCGGTGAAAGTTTGAGGAACATCGGTTGAGTGATTCGAGTCTGTATTTTGTGCAGTGGTGCCCAACCTGTGGGCGTGCATTGCGGACACGCGTAGCGCTGCTGGGAAAAAAGGTTGCCTGTCACCACTGCCGCGGCGAGTTTGTCGCCTCGGCCGCGGACTCTCCGGCTGGTCAGCAACGTCTTCCGCTGAACTTGCAGCGGGCCGATCAGTTGCTGGCCTATTTCGATGCAGCTTGTGGTGGGTCAGCGAACGCAACAGAGCGTTCTGCGATCCGTGAGCACGCGGCATCGATTCAGTTCGCTCCATCGTCAGAATAGGACTCCTTTACTCGCCGGTGCTGCCCTCTGTACAAGCGGCAGAGCGACGGTCGTCGCGCTCCACTGGCACGATTGCGGCTTGCTACTTCGTCGCCACCGAGGTGTTGCCTTGGATGATCCCAAGCTTGAGCCGATTAGCGTGCCGCGCGAGACTCTCCAAGAGGCGTGGGCGTGGTTGGAGTCGCAGGAATTAGCGATCCGGCAAATGTTGGTTCGCTGGTGTGCCCAGAACTCGTGGTCCTACTCGCAGGACGGGCTGACGGCGATGGCGGCTCAGTTAACCCACGACTTTGAGCCGCTGGGACTGATCGCCGGTCAGGTTGCATTGCCGCCGCTGTTGTTCGAGGGAGGTGCGTCCACGCCCAGCAGCCATGTGGCCGCTCCGGGGTTGATCTGGCACCACCGCCCTGATGCATCGCAACGCGTGTTGATGGTGATCCATTACGACACCGTCTATCCGCCGACTGCCCATCGGGACGTTGAAGTTCACGGCGTTCCCAGGTGCCGCTCCGGTACCGGTCAGCGTCTCGTTGGTCCCGGTGTCGCTGACGCCAAAGGCGGAATCGCAGTCATCCGCTTCGCCGCTGAAGCGCTGCTGCGGTTCGATCTCGGTGGCGAACTCGGTTGGTCGATCGCGCTCAATCCCGACGAGGAAGTTGGCTCACCATCGTCTGCCGCTTGGCTAGCGGAACTCGCCACTGAGTTTGCGTTCGCAGCGGTGTTCGAGCCGGCCCTGCCCGACGGCGCTATGGTTGCCAATCGAAAGGGGACAGGCAACTGGCGCTACCGCGTCGGCGGTCGAGCGGCACATGCCGGTCGTAACCCCGAACAAGGACGCAATGCGCTGGTGCACGCCGCTCAGCTGGCGATCGAGCTCGATCGGCTCAACGATCCGGCGGCCGGCATCACAGTCAACGTCGGCCGATTGGAAGGTGGAGGAGCCCTCAATCAGGTTCCTGACCTGGCGGTGCTCGAATTGAACACCCGCGTGGCCGATCAAGTTGCAGCCGATCAGGTCGAGCTGCAGTTAAGGAGGCTGAGTGAGCGGTTTGATCAAGCCGAAGGCTACACCTGCACGCTGCAGGGCCGGTTCCACTCGCCTCCCAAACGGATTGACGACCGCTACCGGTTACTGCACCGTCAATTCGAGCTGGCCGCGGAGTGGGTCGGGCGTAAAGTCCAGTGGCGTGATACGGGCGGAGCTTGTGATGGCAGCAAGCTGGCTGCGTCCGGTTTGATTAACATCGATACGATGGGACCGGTGGGCGGTGATTTGCACAGCCCGAGCGAGTATTGCGATTTCGATAGCCTGCTGACGGCGACAAAGACGCTGGTCAACTTGATGGCCATCAAGGCGGCGGAAGCACCATGAAACTGATCATCCGCGCCGCGACGCTTGATGACATCGATCCGCTGATGGAGATGATTCGCAGTGTTACTCCCGGGCTGACGACGCTGCTGCTCGATCGCCCGCAGTTGCTTGAACGCGTCGAGCGGTCCCATTTCGCATTCACGCGGCGAAGCGATGGCCCTAGCGGAGAGCCTTATGTGTTGGTGTTGGAGGACCAAGCATCGGGCCAGTTGATCGGAACCGCATCGGTCTATGGCAAGAGCGGTGGATACGAACCGATCTATGTTTATCGCGTCGTCGCGACACGGCATGATTGCCCGCAATTGGGGATCTCAAATCAACAGCGCCGAACACTCCATCTACAGCGCATCTACGACGGCCCCACTGTAATCGGCAGCCTGTTTCTCATGCCGGCCTACCGTGGTGGCGGTCGGGGACGGTTCCTGTCACTCTCGCGATTCATGCTGCTGGCCATGCGGCCAGCTCGGTTTGCCGACCGCGTGGTCGCCGAGATGCGCGGGCGGTGCGATGAACATGGCGTCAGTCCGTTTTGGGAAGCGGTGATGCGACCGTTCTTTCAAGTCGACTTTCCGGTTGCTGACGCGATGTCGACGGTCGCCAAAACGTTCATCGAAGAGTTGATTCCACCCTTTCCAATCTCTTTGGAACTTCTTCCTGCCGCAGCGCGCGAGGTGATTGGGCAGGTGCATCCGGAGACCGAACCGGCCGTCAAATTGCTCAGTCGTGAAGGCTTCTCGCCCACCGATCTGATCGACATTTTCGATGCAGGACCGGTATTGGAGTGCAAGACGTCAGATATCCGCAGTGTTTCTGCCTGCCGCCAAGGTGTTGTTCAAGCCGCAACCGGTGAAGTGGCAGGCCCCGTCGCGATGATCGCATCGCGTACCGGCGGCTTTCGCTGTCTTCAAGCCGCGGTTGACATGGCCGCGAGCGAAACGAGCTGTCGCCTGAATAGCGAAACCGCTGAGCGTCTCGGAGTCGCCGACGGGGACTCGATCTGGGTGCTGCGCTGAGTCGTCAGACGGACACGGCGTTGAGCAGTTCATCGCCTTTCTCATAAGCGGTAATGTTGGCGAGCACCGCGGTCGAAAGGTCCAGCCCGGCGTCGAAGAACGTCAGCGTGTGGCCGTGCAGCGGATTGGCTGCCTCAAACACCGGACGCTCATACGACCGCGTGCCAAAAAAGGCCACTCGCATCAGCCAAGCGTCCAGCCAGCGCGAGGCTCACGACCGAGGAACCGTTCCGCTTCGGGTGCATTGGTGATCTTCATTTCGGCTGCGTTCCAGTGCAGTTTCTGTCCAGCGCGATAAGCAACATTGCCGAGATGATTGGCTTCGGTCAGCGGTCCGGCATAGCTGAACGGGCTGCTGGTCGGTGTTCCACTGGCACATGCCAGCAGCCATTCTTCGTGGTGCCCGGGAACGTCAGCGATGAACGGTTCGGGGCGTTGGTAGTCGGCGAACTTGTCTTCCGGAAGCAGCACGTGCTTGCCGTAGTCGGCAAGCAGCATGCCATCGTCGCCGATGAAGACGACGCCGCTGCCCCACTGAGGAATGCCTTTTTCTTGCCAGATCTTCGGCTTGTGTGTCCCTTGATACCAGCCGAGTGTGACGGCAGGCAGCGGACCACGTGCGCCGCTGCGCGGGCCGTATTGGTAGATCGCTGACATCGAAGCGGGGGCAATTTCCGGGTGCGGCGGAGGGCCAAAGGCTTCGATTGTCGTCGGAGCGTCGAGTTCCAGTGCCCAGAACGGCAGGTCATTCCAGTGGCTGCCCAAATCGGACATCGTGCCGTTACCAAAGTCCCACCAGCGATACCACTTGGGACCGGGGAAATAAACCTCATGGTAGGGTCGCGCTGGTGCGGGCCCCAGCCATAGGTCCCAATCAAGATAATCGGGCGGCGTTTGTTGTTCCGTGGGGCGAGCGGAAACCGTCACGATGTCGCCGTTTGCTCTCGCCTCTTCTTCGCTCTGCAGCCCCCAGGCACGCGACACCCAGACATGGGCCTCGCGAACCGGACCGATCGCGCCCGACTGAATCAACTCGACCACGCGGCGATAATTCGAGGACGCATGAATTTGCGTCCCCATTTGGGTCGCGACACCTGCCGCGGCCGCCGCCTGAGTCACCACCCGAGCTTCTTTAACGTTCAGGGTCAGCGGTTTTTCACAATACACATGTTTCTTTTCCCGCAGTGCCGGCATTGTGGCATAGGCGTGGGTGTGTTCCGTCGTGCTGACCACGACCGCGTCGATATCGCTTGTCTTGTCGTCATAGAGCTTGCGGAAATCCTGGTAAGTGCGAGCCTGAGGAAATCGCTCCGCCTGCTGTGCAAGATTCCGTGCATTGACGTCGCACAGCGCGACCACGTTTACAGGAACATCAGCAAAGGACGTCACGCTTTGCAGGTTGCTCGCTCCGCGGCCCCCCACTCCGATGAATGCGACGTTCAACTTGGAATTGAGGTTCCGTGCCGATACCAAATTGGGGACAGCCAATGTGACGGTGCCCGCCGCAGCGGTTTGCAAAAAGCTACGGCGATTAAAATTATAAGACATCGGACAGGCTCCAAATCTGGATTTCGACCCGTGAAAACCGCCGAGCCGCATTAGACGATTCGGCGGGAGTAAATAATCAATGTAGCAGGCACACTCTGTGCGCTGTCCGCATCAGCCTCGGCACATGGAGAAGCTTTGAATCTTTGTAAGCGTCAACGTAGGATGCAGGCTACAGCCTGAACTCCAACGAGGCGAATGTGCCTGCTGGACGAGCCGATGGGTTAGACGGCCGCAGCCGATGGCAGTTCGTAGCCCTTGCGATATTCGCGGGTAAGCAGTTCATTGGCAGCTTCGTTGCCGATGAACTTCTCCGCATCGCTGTCGAACTGCAGGGCGGCGCCGAGCGAAACCGGGTACTTATCCAGATCGACGCCGTTGTCCCGCAGGTGCACCAGCGTGCGTTCCAGCGTCGCCTGGTGGTCGTCCAGCTGATTGAACTTCGCAAGCGCCTCGCTCAGGTCGCGCTGCGACACACGGTTGTCTTCACCTAGATAGTAGGAGATGTTGCCGAGGTGGCTGATCGCTGCTGACAGGTGACCTTCGAGTGCATCGGCATGGAGTTCTTCGGACTTGCGGCTGATGCACGCGTCGATGAAGTTGGCGTAGTGAGGCTGGCCGCCGGTGAACTCTTTGGTCTTGTTGAAGTCCTTGTCATAGGCGACGCATTTGCCATACGTTTCCTGCACCAGATAACCTTCGGACCCATAGAAGATCACGCCGACTTTGTTTCCGCGTGTCGATCCAAAGAGCTTATTGATTTCGTCGTCAGCCGAATTATCGACACCTAGGCCGCGGGTTTCGAATACGATGCATTTGTCGCCGTAGTCGTATACTGACACACAGGTATTGGCCGTGTCGCCGGCATCGACATAAGCTGGATCGTTGCGTTCGGCCTGGTAGCCGAGCCGGCCGCCATAGCTCAGGATCGAGTTGGGGTGCCGCATCAAGCCCAAGCCCCAGCGGGCGATGTCGGTTTGGTGTGGGCCTTGATTGCCGAGGTCACCGTTGCCGTAGTGCCGCTGCCAGTGCCAGTCGTAGTGGAATTGTTGCCGCGTGACTTTGGGCTCGGTGATGGTGGCCGGACCGGTCCAGAGATCGAAATCGACGTTGCTCGGAACGGCGTAGTTGCCAAGTGCGCCGATCGACTTGCGTCGCTTGTAGCACAGGCCCCGAGCGAAGTTGACTTCGCCGATCCCACCATCGGCAAGGAACTGCATGGCCGGCCGCAGGGCACCGCTGCTGCGACACTGGGTGCCGGTCTGGAACATGCGATTGTATTTCTTGGCCGCTTCGACGAGCGTCCGACCCTCGGTGATGTTGTGGCTGATCGGCTTCTCGACGTACACATCTTTGCCAGCCTGCATTGCCCAGACGCCACACAGGGCATGCCAGTGGTTGGGCGTCGCGGTGCTGACAATGTCGATCTCGCCAAGTTCAAAGGCCTTGCGCATGTCGGAGAAGACCTGTGGACGACGCCCCTGCTTTTGAGCGACTTGGTCGGCGCGTTGGTTGACGACCTTGGAGTCGATATCGACCAGAGCACGAATCTCGGTCCGTTTGTCGCTGAGGAAACCATTGATGTGGTCACCGCCGCGGCCGTTCACGCCGACGATGCAGACGCCGAGCGTTTCGTTGGCTGCCATCGCCCGAGCGGCACGTGGAGCTGCGGCGAGCGTCGCCGCAGCGGTTCCGGCAGCAATGATGGAATGGAATTGGCGACGAGTAAACTGCGTCATCAGATGGCCTCGGCGGGAAATGGATGGGGAGGGGGCGGCTTGGTCGCGACCGCACCGTTGGGGGTTTTCGCTTGGTGCCAGCGAACGTTCCCTCGATTATGCACGCGCCGCAGCCCCGGATCACACCCCAGCAGCTCATTTTTCACGATTTTCCCGCCGCAGCCCACCGCTGCGTTCCCACTGATGCGGTTTTTGTGCGAAGCGGTAGGTGTCCCTTATTGAGCAGCGGTTTGCAAATTGGCCAATGGAACTGATCAGGGCGATTCCGTTGCGGTCATCGCCGTGTGAATCTGCTCGATCACGACCGGTAGGAAGATGATTCCAGTGTAGTGATTGGCCGGCAATTCAACGTGGTGGCCCTCGGGGAGCCGGGCGGCTTGGGCCAGCGCGTAGGACGACGCTCGGGGCACGACGTCGTCAAACATTCCGTTGTACAACCAGGTCCGTTCCGCAGCGATGCGGTGTGCCAGGCGCAGCGGCTCGACGGGACGAGCAAGCCCGCGGATCTGATCATCGGTGATGCCGATCGCGTGCAGCCGCTCGCGGATCTTGGCGGCGTCCTTCTTGCCGCTGAGCACCACGTCGTGCAGGTTGCCACCGGCGAGCAGGATGAACGTGCGGTCAAAGCCGGAATCGATCCCTGCAACGGTCGACGTGATGAATCCGCCGAGACTGGTTCCCTGCACTCCGATCCGGCACCCATCCATGATCGGCAGCGCGGCCACGGCATCGCGGGCTCGGCGGACGTCACTGATCCCCTGCTGCATCGCCGAAAGGATCATCTCCGGCTGTTCCGCCAGCGGCGTGCGGCGATGGCCGTAGCCCGGCAGATGAATCAACATCGCGTGCAGGCCCTGTTCCCGCAGCGCCCGAGCGATCATTCGTCCGACCGGCATGCTGCGGCCCGATTCATGGACCACAACGATTGCCGGTGCCCGCTGCGGGGCGCCGTCAGCATCCTTGGCGACATACCATTCCATCGCGACACGATCATGCGTCGCATCGCCCAGCGGTCGCGGTGAGGGGAAGCGAAGCAAACGATCGCCTCGTCCCGGTTCGGCCGCCGCTACCTCGACCGTGAACTCCCCCGGTGCCCAGCGCAAGCCCGCCAGACACTGCTCGGCGTCGGCCCGCGGATCCGGAGCACAGTCCAGGGAATCACGGGCAATGAGCTGCGCACCTACGTCAGGCAGCGCCGCAGCGGCCAGCGGTGCAGCAGCCTGGGCGATCGGCAATAGTGCCAACACGCCGACCGCCAACAACAGCGAACGCAGCAGTGACATTCCAGGGCAGCTCCATGGCTCACTCCGATCGACGGAGCGATCGGCGAGGAAGGTGGTCGACCGCTCCGCCGGTCGAACCCCAGAGCTCCGATCGGCGGAGCGATCGGCGACCTTGAGCGATCGGCGACCTTGAGCGATCGGCCACCTTGAGCGATCGGCGAACTCGAGCGAGCAGCCACTTAGACCATCATGGCCGGTTCGTCAGGATACTGCGACACCAAGTTGCGCGGACGCGGTGGTACGGTGATTCCGGCCTGGGTGAGGATCTCATCGATCGCTTCTTGACCGGTGCTGACGATGAACTCACGGGTTTCGCCCTTGTACTGCGAACCGCTGGCCGAAGGACCGATCGGTCCTTCATAGCCGATTTCCTTGAGCTTCATCACCATCGCCACGTGGCTGAGCGGTCCTTCCAAGACCGGCAACACCCGATCTTCGCTGCGGGCGTCGGCGGGGTTAACGCCTTCGATTACCGAGCCAAGACGCACGGTGACGATCTTCTTCGGATCCAGGCTGCCGACCTGCGCCAGCGTGCTGCCGCTGACGAGCCAGTCGAACGAATCGACGATCAAGCCCACGTTGTCGGCCGAGATCGCCTTGACCAAGCCGATCAAACCTTCGGCATTGTTGATGAACGGGAACTGCTTGCCTTCAGCTTTGTCTTTGCCGGCGTTGAAGCCAATCGCCAGACGAAGCTTGCGAGCTGCCAGGACTTCAGCGACCTGCGTCAGGCGAGCTCGAATGACTTCAAAGTAGTCGGGGTAAGCCGCGCGGTCGGTACCAGCAGGCACTCGCAGACAGGCGTATTTGGCCTTCCACTGAGCCGCCAGGTCCGCAGTCGGGTGCAGGGCTGCCAATTGTGCCTTGTAGGCATCATCTTCGGCGTCCAGATCGATGTCAGCGTTGAACCCACCGATCACCAGATCGGTCGCCTTGAGGTATTTGAACGCTTCTTCGCTGCTGGACCGCATCGCTCGGCGACGCATGTCGCTCATATCGATGTCGAAGCCGCGAAAACCGTAGGTGAGCGCCAGCTCAATCAGTTCACTCTGTCGTCCGGTGATGCCGAGCGCGGCGGGGGAGAAATTCTTGTACATGCCAAGGCTGCTCTAAGTGCGCCAGGGGCCGCTGGTGGATCTGGCCCGCTGGCTGGGAAGCTTTCAAAAGGGGCGAATGCGTCACTACAATCTCGGTCGCCCTGCGGTGGAGAGTATCGCAGATCAATCGACGATTGGCCAAGGGGAGAAAGCAGCCGGAAAAATCGAAAATACCAGCCAGCGTGGCCCGGCGCGATCAGTCGCCGCGGCCAGGGCGACCAGCCTACTTGCCGCGGCGGTCACGGTCTCGGCGGAAGTCTCGACCCGCGGGTGATTTTGTCGTCCAGGCGTCCCTCTGCGCCCGGTAACGAGCATTCTCCGGCTCCTGCAACAGGCACAGCTTGATCTGCGCAACCGCTTGGTCATGCTGGCCGGTGCGAGCGAGCGACTCCGCCCACTGATAACGGTATTCGGTTGTCGACGGATCGGCTGCGACCGCCCGCGCAAACGCCGTCGCGGCCCGTTCATGATTCTGTTCAAGCAGCTCCAGCCGGCCGGTCAGATAATGCCGCTGCGCTTCGGCGACGCGCGCAGCACCATCGCTGGTCGAGACATCCTCAGCGAGCAGCCTCCGCAGCCGCACAACGAGCAGCTCATGCAGCAACGGGTCGATCGAGAAGTTCTCGATCACCCGTAGCAACAGCACCGGATCATCGGGCAGGAAATCCGCGATCGCTGCAGGCTCGCCGAGCAACTCCATGATCGGCCAAAGTCTCGGCAAACGTTCGGGAGCAAGCGCTAACGTCTGGCGGATCAAAGGTGCCGCCGCTTCTGCTCCGGGATAGACCGCCGCCAACCGCGACGCGCGCTCCAGTGATCGGGCTGAGCGGCAACGCAACGCCTCCCACTGCTGCAACAGCTGTTCGGTGCCCCGAATACCGCCGGCAGAGGCAAAATCGGTCTGCAGCAAGTGAAACCGCGCTGCGTCGCTGAACGGACAAAGGATCAAAGCGGCCAGCGCATGCTGTCGCGCGGTGCGAATCTCCTCCATCGATTGATCGGGCAACAACACCGATTCCGCCGGCTGGCCAAGCGGCATCGCCTGCAGGTAGTAGGCGGCACGCCGAGCATCCAACGTCGCCAGCCCCGAGTGATCGACGGTCTGGTCCGGGTCCAAGCGTTTTAGCGACCGCTTGCCTCGTTCCGCTTGCAAAGCGATGCGGTGCGCGGCGAGCGCCGTGTGCAACGTCGGATTGGTCGACGTACGCAATGCCTGTTTGCCGATCGATTCATCGAGCTGCAGCGGAGTCCCCGCTCGAAAAATCGCCCGTACCACATGATCATCGCCAGCGTTTTGAGCCGTGGTGCGATAAGCGGACAAAACCGTCAGCAGGGCCAGCCCAAACGTCACCGGCAGGGCGAAGCCGATTCTTCGTTCGCCTCCTGGCTGCGCAGAATACGCAGATTTTTTGCGCTTGCCATACTTCCGCGATAGCGCTCCGAGTACTCCGCCGACGAGAATCGCAAGCGTCAAATAGTTCGACGGCAGCAGGATGCCGAAGTCAAAGAATTGGCTCACCAACTGCGATCCGATCACGAACCAGCCGCACGCAGCCAGCGCGGTCAAATGCGGTGCGTTGCGAATTCGGGCCAAGCGAGTGAGCTGGACGGCGAAGAACGCGACGCCGGCGAGCACCAGCGGCAGCAACCAGACGCCGCCCTCGACGAGCCACTCCACGGCCATGTTGTCGGCGTTGACGAACCAGGCGCCGGCACTCGTCTGCTGATACGGCAAGTAGGCAAACCGGTACGTTCCCAAGCCCGCGCCGCCGGGGAAATAGTGCCAGGCGGCAGTCAATCCATCAGGCCAATGATCCAGCCGACCATCGCGCGTCGCCCCGCCGCTCCACAGCGACTCCAGACGTTCGCCAACGCGGCTGATCAAGCCGATCGACCCGAGCAACATCATCACGCCGCTGACGCTGACCAAGATCGCCAAGGGGCGCCACCACCGCTTGCCTTGACTGCTGGTGAGCAGCGTAGCGATGAGCGTTCCAGAAACGATTGCCAAAGTCCCACCGCGCGACTGGCTCGTTAAAATGCCAGCGATGTTCAGGATCACCAAGATCAATGCAGCGATCGTCGCCGTGTCGATCTGCAACATCAGATTTTGAAGAAAGAATACCGGTCGATCCCACCACGACTCGGGCTCCAACGTGTACGTCCCATCGCCGTGGGCGCGGTCATGAGCTACTCGAAAACAGAACACCAGCAGACCGACCGACGCGGCGAGGGTCAGGTTGAGGTAAGCAGCTGCATTGTTGCGGCAGACAAACGGCCCAAACGGCGCAGCGGCGGCGACTTCGGGCGTGATGACGGCGCCGTCGCCTTGCGTCACGGGCGCGCGGATCTGGTCGGAGATGCCTAGAAACGCGATCGCCGCCCCGGAGATCGCGACGGCCGCCAACATCGTGATCAGGGTGGTCCGCGAACGGAACAAGACTGCCGCGAGCAAACAGACCGCGGCAAACAGCGCCGGTCCGCTCAGCGCCGCTCGGGTTAGGTGCGCAGACACACTGGCTGGAAAACGACCGGCCAGAATCGAGGCTGCGTCGGCAGGCAGACCCTCCGTTTCCGAACCGAGTCCGTCAGGAATCCAGTCGCGATAGGCGGCTGCCGATCCAGATGAAATCCAGCCGATTGCCTGAGCGCCCAGCGGAACCGTCTGCAGCCACGCCAGCGCCCAAATCGCCAGCGCGAGCAGCGGGATCACCAGCCTGCTGCGCCCGCCTGAGCCTGACCGAGCAATCATTAGCGGGGCAGCGAGAACGCCGGCGGCAAGCACAACGCAAGTTGCTAACCACTGGCTCCAAGGCAAAATGCCGCCGTAATCCCAAGCCAAGTAGACCGGTAGCGCCAGCACCAACGTCATCGTTGTCCACTGCAGCACGCTGGAAACGGCATGACTTAACCGCTGGTACCGCGTCGGCTGCGCACGTGTCCTGGGCGACTTGCGACTGCGAGCTGCTTTTCCCGCGCCGGAAGGCCCGGCTTCGACAGACGCGGGCTCAGCAGTTTTGGATTTCTCGCCGTCTCCGACGTCAAGCTCGTGATGCGGTGGGCGTCCCGACAAACCGATGCGTCCTCAGAAAAGCGGAACGAACGAATGTTGATGCATAGTAACCTGCTCGGCTAGTTAGGTCGCGGTTATCTCAGCAGTGGCTAGCCTTTTGTGCAAGCGTGTGGTCGGAATGCAGCGGATGCAGAGGGGTAGAAACGGCCCCTCCGCGACTTGCCTCGGCGCTACAATGAAGGCATGAATCACGCAGCAGCCCCTGGCGGGGATACCGACGCGGACCTCAACATGATCAGGGGCTTGAGCGGGGAAGGCGACGATCTCATCGAGGTGAACGTCGATCGAGTCGTCGGTCCGACGCATCACTTCGGCGGGCTCGGCGTCGGCAATCTTGCCTCACTGCTGCACGCCGGGCGCGAAGCCAATCCTCGGGCTGCGGCGGTTCAGGGAATCGAGAAGATGCGGCTGTGCGCGTCGCTGGGTGGCTATCAGCTGGTCTTGCCGCCGCACGATCGTCCGTCGCTGCGGCTGCTCCGCCAGCTCGGCTTTTCCGGCACGCCCCAGGAGGTGCTCCGCCAGGCTTGCGACACCGCTCCGGCAATCCTGTCGGCGGCGTGGAGCGACTCGGCGATGTGGACCGCCAATGCCGCAACGGTGTCGCCTGCCTGCGATTGCGTCGACGGGCTGACGCATCTGACCGTCGCCAATCTAACCAGCAGTCTGCACCGGAGCATCGAGCCGGCGGCGACGCTGCACCAGTTGCGGCAGCTGCTCGCGGCAGTCGGCTTTGCTGTTCATCGTCCGTTGCCCGCTGCATCGGCGCTGCGTGACGAGGGAGCCGCCAATCACATGCGGCTGTGTGACGCTAGCGGACGGCGGGGGCTCAACGTGTTTGTCTTTGGCTCCGACCCGCTGGCAGCTGACGCCGCGGACCGCTCCGGCGGCCCGTTTCCCGCGCGTCAATCTCGAGCCGCGTGTGAGGCGATTGCGCGACGGCACCGATTGCGGCCCGAGGATACCTTCCTGCTGCGCCAGCATCCGGAGGCCGTCGCCGCTGGGGCATTTCATAACGACGTGGTGGCGACGAGCTGCCAAAACGTGCTGTTGCACCACGAGCAAGCATTCCTAGACGCCCAGGAGCTGTTGGCGGCCATTGAGCAGCGGTTTGTCGAGCGATCCGGCGGAGAGCGGTTATGGCGCTACGAGGTCAGCCGGTCACAGCTCTCGCTCGAGGAAGCGGTCGATTGCTATTTGTTCAACAGCCAGATGATCCCTGCGCCGGACCGGTCCAACCGGATCACGTTGATTTGCCCGATTCAGGTGCAGGCGTCAGCTCGCGCCGCAGCGATCGTTAATTCGCTGCTGGTCGATGAGGGTCCGATTGCGGCCGTGAGGTACGTCGACCTGACGCAAAGCATGAGCAACGGGGGCGGGCCCGCGTGTCTGCGGCTGCGGGTGCCGATGATGCAAGCGCAGTGGCTGGCACTTGCCCAGCGGGTGCGGTTCAGCGACTGCGCTGGCGGATGATCTGCTGGAAATCATCCATCGCACCTACCCCGAGCGCGTCACCGCGGGCGACTTGTCAGATCACAGGCGGCTGGCCGCAGCACGCGCGGCAACTGCCGAAATCCGGCAGCGGCTAAGCTTTGCCGCTTTGCCTGGGCCCGACTCATGTCGCCGGAACACGTCGAAAATCTCGTAACTATGGGAGGCGTCGGCGATCGGACACTGTGTTCTTGAGCGGGATGTCTGATTTTATCCAATTTCGCCGCCTGCCTCAAAACAGCTTACTGGAGCAACTCGCCGTTGCCAGCTGGAAAAAAATTCGGTTGAGAACCTGGACTGGGGTTGCGGCGATAATACATCACTGGGCGGCTGCACTTTGACGAATTGAGAGTGCAACGCAGCGGTGATTGGGGATTTGCCGCTTGTTCCTGTTCAAACGCACTAAAGATTTCCACCGATTATTCTCGACATAGTATCTCGGGTGACCATGTGTTCTCGGCTCGATACTCCGCTGGAGAAGGTCCGCGGGCGCAGGGCATCCAGGTTGGGGGGAATTTCCGGGAATCGCTCTTTAGCCGCCTTGGGCCCGCGCCCGGTCGGTTGGAGTCGGCGACCGTTCCGATGCAGTTAGCTGGCTCACCGTGAGGGATTGCGGAGAGATGGCTGGCGGTGCGGATGAACGGTTCGCAGTTCTTCTCCCTCACTCGGCCGATCCCTATCGATCGGCCGGAAATCAGCATCGCACCGGCACCTGTGTCATTCCATTCACTGGCGATTTATGGCTCCGACTTTCGTTGCGACGATCGATCAGCCGACCACGGGCGCAGGCCCACTGCGTGGCGAGGTGTGGTCGCTGGAGGTAGTGAGTTACACAAGCCGTTTTCTATTTTTCTTCATCGCGAGGATTCCGAACCGGATCGCGTTGCATTACGCAACCGGCTGGCCCCGACCCAGCCGTTTTCGTCACTCACGATAGCCTGCAGTCGTCCCACCGAATGCCAGGCCAATCGGTCGTTCAGGAGCGAGTCAGAAGTGCTCTGTCCGCCGGCCACCATCGCCGCACCCCGGTGCGGCCTTACGAGCCGGTCGATCGCATCTCTGGAGGGTACACCAAGGCGAAGACAATTAGGGGGCCGACAAGCTGATGGGTTCCGACGCACCATCAGCTTTGATAAGAATCAACGAGGCGTTTGGGAGCACCTGAAATGAAGGTCTTCACAACTGGACAGGTCGCTAAGATCTGTAAAGTAGCCCCGCGAACCGTTAGCAAATGGTTTGACTCGGGACGTTTGAAAGGTTATCGCATTCCGGGATCGCAAGATCGCCGGATCCCGCGCGATTATCTGATTAAGTTTCTGAAGGAACATGGTATGCCCCTGGGCGACCTGGAAGACGAAGCGATGGCCAAGTGCCTGATCGTCGCCCAGGACCAAATCCTGATCGAGAATCTGAAGCGTGAACTGCCTCCGGAAAAATCGTTCAAAGTGGCTGTCGCCGCGAGCGGTTTCGAAGCCGGTATTCAAGCCGAGAGTTTTAACCCCGACTGCATCATCGTCGACTTTTCCATCGGAAAGATCGAATCGGTGCAGATCTGCCAAAACCTCCGCAAGAATGTCGACTTCTCCGAAGTCATTCTCATCGCTTTGCTGCCCGATGACGGCCAACCGATGAGCTTTGATCGCTCGGCGATCAACGAAACGTTCAAAAAGCCGTTCGACGCCCACCTGCTGGCCGAACGACTGCGGACGCTGATCGGTGTCAAGAAAGAACTGGTTTAATCTAAGTCGGATCGCTGACTGACCGGTTCCCAAACGCGCTGCAGACCTTAAAACGTCGTGAGTTGCATTTCCGAATGTGATTCACGACGTTTTTTCGTTTCCTCTGAGCGAATGCCCTCGATGAACCAGCCTCCGCCTCGTTCGACGCATTTCGACGCCGCCGGTCAGGCGCAGATGGTGGACGTGTCCGCTAAACCGACCACCCTCCGCACCGCTACCGCAGTAGGCTGCATCAGCATGCGCGCGGAAACCGCGGCGATGATTCGCTGCGGCACGGCTGCCAAAGGAGATGTGCTAGGAATCGCGAGGCTGGCAGCCATCACCGCTACCAAGCTGACACCGCTGCTGATTCCGCTCTGTCACGCGATCGCCGTCGAAGCGGTCGAAGTCCACTTTCGCTTCGATGACGACGTCACGCTCTGCTGCGCAGTCGATGTCCGCACCAGCGGCAAAACCGGTGTTGAAATGGAGGCGATGACGGCGGTCGCTGCCGCCTGCTTGACGGTCTACGACATGTGCAAGTCGGTCGACCGTGGGATGACGATTGGCAATGTCCGCTTATCGCACAAGTCCGGCGGAGCCAGCGGAACCTTTCGCGCCGCTGATTGAGCCTGCTACGCCAAAGCAGTTTTCCCGATAACTTGCGGCCTGGGGGGTGGATTGTCGGCGGGATTGCCGGACAATTCAGCTGTTGAACTTTCAACCGCTTCCCGCCGAGCTGTTTTGACCACCGTGCCGCATCCCTTCCCACCGCCGGCTATCCAGATCGGCGACTTGACGGTTGACCCACCGATCCTGCAGGCCCCGATGGCCGGCTTCACCAACGCGGCGTTCCGGCAGATCGTGCGGCAGTACGGCGGTGCAGGTTTGCTGGCGACCGAAATGGTCAACGCTCGCGGCTTTGTATGGATGGACGAGCACGAGGCGGAACATCCCGATCGGCTGTGGGGCGTTGCTGACGAAGCTCGGCCGCTGGCGGTGCAGATCTGGGACAACGACCCGGACATCATGGCCAAAGTCGGCCGGCGATTGGTCGAAGAGTATCGCGTCAGCGTGGTCGACATCAACTTCGGCTGCCCGGTCAAGCAGGTCACGCAAAAGGCGCACAGCGGCAGTTACCTGCTCCGCGATCCTCAGCGGATGCACGCGATCATCTCGCAGTTAGTTAAGGCTTGTCGGCCGACGCCGGTCACGGCCAAGATTCGCCTCGGCTGTTCGCCTGAGACGATTAACTGTGATGAAATCGCGCGAGTTGTCGAAGAAGCGGGTGCCGCGGCGCTGACAGTCCACGGCCGCACGGCGAAGGATTTCTTTCGCGGCAGCGCCGACTGGGATCGGATTTCCAAAATCAAACAGCACCTCAAGTCGATCCCGCTGATCGGCAACGGCGACCTCGATTCGCCCGAAAAGGTTGTCGCCGCGTTTAAGAACTATGACGTCGACGGCGTGATGATCGCCCGGGCATCACTCGGCAGGCCCTGGCTGTTTGCCCAGGCCGCCGCAGCGCTCCGCGGTGAACCGGTTCCGGCGGACCCGGATCTGGAGGCGCAGCGTGACTGCATGCTGCATCACTACCGGCTCGTCGTCGATCGATTTGGCGAAACGAAGGGAACTGTCTTGATGAGAAAGTTCGCCTGCTGCTATGCACAAGGTAAACCCGGAGCGCGATATTTTCGCACCTATGTTGCGCATGTGAGCACGGCTGCGGAGTTTTATCGGGTCGTGCAGGACTATTTTCCCGTGTCGGATACCGCTGAACCACTGCGACCGGCGGCCGGTGAGGCCGCAGTGGCTGCCGAGAACGGACAGATTGAAACGGCGGCGAACGTTTGAATCGATTTTCCAGACGCTGTTATAAAACCGGCACTCCAGGTGCTGTGCACGCTCCTGCTTGCGATGAAAAAGCCCCAGCATGATGCACGAACTCAATCCGATCGGCCGGTAAGCCTCAGCTGCTGCCGCCATCACAACACCCTCTAACCCCTGCAGTGCTCCGGTGCCCGCTTTGGATAACTTGACCGAGGTCGCAAGTACCGACCAATCTTGCGTCTTTCCCCCCGGCTACCGCGGCTCGGGGATCTTGCTGCACATCACCTCGTTGCCCTCTGCCTACGGGATCGGCGACTTTGGCCCCGAGGCGCATCGCTGGATCGACCTGCTCGCCGACGCGGGGCAGACATGGTGGCAGATTCTGCCGATTGGTCCTTCCAATGCCGGCAACTCGCCTTACACGCCGCTGTCGACGTTCGCTTGCAACCCGCTGCTGATCAGTCCCGATGGGCTGATTGAAGATGGATTGCTGGATCCGGCGGATTGCCGCAGCAGCGGTTTTCCGGAGGACCGCGTCGATTACAACGCGGTGATTTCCTACAAGCGACGGCTGCTCGATCAAGTTTGGGCGCGGTTCAGCGGCGGTGAGTTTCCCTCGCTCGTCACCGCACTGAACAGCTTCTGTAAGGCCCAGGCTCGTTGGTTGGACGACTTTGCGCTGTTCATGGTGCTCAAAGAGCGGTTCGGCGGCGTGAGCTATGTCGATTGGCCAACGCAGTACGTGATGCGCGATCCGCAGGCTCTAGCCGAAGCACGCCGCGAATCTGCCGAAGCGGTCAAGCGGGTGAAATGGGAACAGTTTCTCGCTTTCCGCCAACTCAGCCGGCTGCGTCAGCACGCGGCGCGGCGCGGAGTACGGCTCTTCGGTGACCTGCCGATTTTCGTTTCCGCCGATTCAGCCGACGTCTGGTCGCATCCGTCGCTGTTCATGCTCGACGAGCGCCGCCGCCCACTGTTTGTCGCCGGTGTGCCGCCGGATTACTTCAGTGAGACCGGGCAGTTGTGGGGCAATCCGGTTTACGACTGGGCGGAACTGAAACGCACCGGTTACGCTTGGTGGATCGACCGACTGCGCTCGCTGCTGGGGCACCATGACGTGGTGCGACTGGATCACTTTCGCGGTTTCTGTGCCGCTTGGCACGTGCCCGCCGGAGCCCCGACCGCCGAGAAGGGCGAATGGGTTAAAGGTCCTGGAGCCGATTTCTTCACCGAACTGCGTCAGCAACTGGGAAGTTTGCCGTTCGTCGCCGAGGATTTGGGCACGATCACCGATGACGTTCGACAGTTGTTGGCCGATTTCCGCTTTCCGCGGATGAGCGTGCTGCAGTTCGCCTTTGACGGTGATGAGACGAACGCATTCCTGCCGCACAACACGACCGAAAACGTGATCGCCTACACCGGCACGCACGACAACGATACGTCGCGCGGCTGGTACCACAGTCTGCCCCGCAAGAGCCGCACGTTCTTGTGGGACTACCTCGATTGCGAGCCAAGGGATGAAGCGGACGTCGCCTGGACGCTGATCGATCTGGCGTGGAACAGTCGTGCCGCCGTGGCGATTGCGCCGCTGCAGGACGTACTGAACCTTGGTACCGAGGCGCGGATGAACATGCCCGGCGTCGCCGACAACAACTGGGCCTGGCGCTGTACCGAGCAGCAGATGAGTCAGATCGCTTGGGCCGGACTAGAAAATCTGACCGCCCGCAGCGGCCGGCAACCGAAGCCCAGCCTGTAGAGCGGTCGATCGCTCCGCGATCGAACCGTAGCTCCGACCGGCGGAGGTCGGCGACAATCCGCTCAAAAGCTTATCCGAAGAGGGCTTCCGCTAATTGATTGGTCGCTTGCTCGCCACGGGTATCGCTATGGCTTTGGGTGGCACGCTCAGAGCCCCGGCGATGGGCGTGAGTGGCTGAATCGATCCCGAGCCGAGGAGACATTCCCGGGTGACCCGACAGTTCTCCCCGATACGCCCTTCGTTCCTCAGGGACGTGCCACCCGGGGGAACGACGCGCTCAGCCCAATTGATGCGCCACAAAGTTCGCGGAAAAACCTTTTCGGATAGGCTCTAAATGTCCGCTACACTCGGGTGCCGACCAGAGCGTTTCTGGCAGACGGCACAGAAAAACGTGCTTCGCTGAGCCTGCACGATCCGCCGGATCTGTCCTTCTCCGCAGCGCCGACAGGTCTTCTCCGCGCGATCGTACACCCGATGCAGATTCTGATAGCCGCCGTTCTGGTTGAGCGCGTTGCGATAGGTGCCGTCTGACAGCGTTGAGCCTTCGTGCTCGATCGCCTCCAACAGCACCGTCGAAATGGCCCGGTGAATCCGCGTCCACTGCGGCCCAGTCAGCACATCGCAGCGGGTTCGCGGGTCGACTCCGGCGACGTGCAAGATCTCCGCGGCATACAGGTTGCCAACTCCCGCAATCCGTTTCTGATCCAGCAGCGCCACCTTGATCGGCCGGCGACTGGTCGACAGCTGCTCGCGAAGTTGCAAGAGCGTGATCTGCAGTGCATCGGCTCCGATCCTGTGCAGCCCCAACACTTCCTCCGCCTCAGATTGCGTTAGTAACCGAACGGTGCCGAGGCCTCGCCGGTCCCAAAACAGCAACTCCGCCGCAGGGCCGCCAACTAGACGCAATCGTAGCCGCAGGTGCTCGGTCGTCGGTGGCTGGGCCAGCAGCACCAGTCCGGTCATCCGCGGCTCGATCACCACCGTCTGCAAATCATCCAGGTGAATCAGCACCCGTTTACCGCGGCGGCCGATGCTCGCGATGTGTCGCCCGGCTAACCGCTTGGCAAACTCGCTGATCGCAGGGCTGAAGGCAATCGGTCGGCGCAGGCACGCTGGTCGTTCGGCTGAGACGATGCGGCTGCCGATAATGCCGCTGATCCCACGGCACATTGTTTCGACTTCAGGCAATTCGGGCATGTAACTTCCGCCGAAAGCAGGCGGTGCAGCGGTGAGCGAGCAACAAAGCGGTCGAGCATAAGTTGACCCTTTTTCCCATGCCAGTGACAATAGCCGCTCGTTGTCCCTTCGCCCCCTCGCCCTCCTGGCCCAGAGAAACACCGTCCATGCCGCCCGCACCCGCTCTAACGACTGCCACTGCCCAGGTTCCCGACCCGCGTGGTCGATTCGGCGACTATGGCGGCCGCTTTGTTCCCGAGACGCTGACACGGGCGCTGGATCAGCTTGCCGAGCAATACGAACAAGCCAAACGTGATCCGGAGTTTCAGCGCGAACTTGACGGACTGCTCAAGACCTTCGTCGGCCGCCCCAGTCCGCTGTATCACGCGCGGCGGCTGAGCAGCGCCGTCGGCGGGGCGCAGATTTGGCTCAAGCGCGAAGACCTCAACCACACCGGTGCCCACAAGATCAACAACACGATCGGCCAGGCGTTGTTGACGCTGCGGATGGGGAAAACGCGGGTCATCGCCGAAACCGGCGCAGGCCAGCACGGCGTGGCGACGGCCACGGCCTGCGCCCATTTTGGCTTGCCCTGCACGGTCTACATGGGTGAAGAAGACATCCGCCGACAGAAGCCGAACGTGTTCAGCATGCGGCTGCTGGGCGCTGACCATCACGCCGGTCGAAAGCGGCTCGCGCACGCTTCGCGACGCCATCAACGAGGCGATGCGCGACTGGATGTCGTCGGTCGAAGACACGCATTACATCATCGGCAGCGTCATCGGGCCGCATCCGTTTCCGATGATGGTCCGCGATTTTCAGTCGGTCATTGGCCGCGAAACGCGCGAGCAGGCGGTCGATTCGTTTGGCCGGCTGCCCGACTGCGTGGTCGCCTGCGTCGGCGGCGGCAGCAACGCGGCGGGCATGTTCTATCCATTTGTCGAGGATGAAGGGGTGCGAGATGGTCGGTGTCGAAGCGGGCGGTCGCGGCAGCAACCCCGGCGATCACGCCTCGTCGCTGACGCACGGCAACCCCGGCGTGCTGCACGGCAGCTTCAGCTACGTGATGCAGGACGAAGACGGCCAGACCTGCGACGTGCATTCGATGACCGCGGGGCTGGACTATCCCGGCGTCGGCCCCGAGCACAGCTACTGGAAAGACACCGCGCGGGTCGATTACGTCGACTGCCGCGATGAAGATGCGCTGACAGCGTTCGACAAGCTCGCTCGCAGCGAAGGGATCTTGGCGGCGCTGGAATCCTCGCATGCCGTTTCCAAGGCGATGGAGATCGCCAAGGAAATGTCCAGCGACCAACACCTGGTGATCTGTCTGTCCGGCCGCGGCGATAAAGACGCGATGGAACTGGCTCGGCTTCGTGGACAATCTTGGGAGTAACGATTTTCCGATGGCTACCAAACTGACTTGGCTCTCGCATGGCTGCTGGCTGATCGAATCGGGCCAGTCGCGGATCGTGCTTGACCCTTTTCTGACCGACAACCCCGCGGCCAAGATCGCGGTTGGAGAACTCGGTCCGGTGTCGCACGTTCTGCTGTCGCACGCGCATTTCGACCACATCAACGATGCCGCTGAGATTGCCAATCGCGATCACGCGACGCTCGTCGCCGCGTTCGAAGTCGGTCAGTGGTTTCAGCAGCATCACGGCGTCAAGAACGTGATCATGATGAACACCGGCGGACGAACAAAACTGCCCTGCGGCGAGCTGATGGCCACGCCGGCGCTGCACAGCAGCAGCTTCCCTGATGGCAGTTACGGTGGCAATCCGCTCGGCTTCGTTCTGCGGACCGGCGATGTGCGGATCTATTTCGCCTGCGATACGGCGTTTTTCAGCGACATGCGGCACTACGCCCACGGCGTCGACGTCGCCGTGTTGCCTGTCGGTGATCTGTACACGATGGGGATCGACGAATCGGTCGCTGCGACGCGCGTCATCGAACCCAAGCGTGTCTTGCCCGCGCACTATGGAACTTGGCCTCCAATCGCGCAGGATATGGACGTTTGGGCGAAGAAGATCCGTAGTGAAACCGCTGCGGAGCCGGTCGTCCTGGCGGTTGGTCAGTCGCTGGAAGTCTAACTGCGCGCTACCGTAGCGCGGGCAAACCGCACGCAGCGCGCCGAAATAGAGCAGGCGAGGCTAAGACTGGCACTTGGAATGCACACAGCTCAAATAGCGGGGATTTCGGCGTCGCTGGTCGCTCAGGGAACGGCGTTGACTGGTCGCTGAGAGTCCTGCAGTGCCCCGAAGGTGGCTGCAGCTGGCAGCGACCCTCTTTTCCCACCTTCTTTGCGGAGTCACGCATGACGACGAGCAAATCTCCTGCCGCCATGAAAACAGCCAGCGATGTGATGGCGACGCGGTTGACGACGGTGACGCCGGAAACCGACGTGGCGACCGCGATTCGATTGCTGATGAAGCAAAATATTTCTGGCATGCCAGTGGTCGACGGCCAGGGCCAATACGTCGGCGTGTTTTCAGAAAAGTCATGCTTACGCGCCTTGACGCAAACCGCCGCGGCGCTGCGGGATCAGAATCGTCCGCCGGCTCAGGCCGCGGATTTCATGCAGACCCAGCTGTACCGGCTGCGGCCGCACGAAAACGTCTTCGAAGCGATCGGCGCACTGCTCAAAAACCGCATTTCCGGTGCTCCGGTCGTCGACGACGACGATTTCTTGCTCGGCGTGTTCTCTGAAAAGGACAGCATGAGCGTGCTGATCAAAGGTGCGTACGATCAGCTGCCAGCAGCGGAAATCAGCGCGTTTATGAACCCCGACCGCGGGCGGATCATTGCCGAGGATACCGATCTGCTGACGATCGCCGACATCTTCGTCACCACGCATTACCGCCGACTTCCCGTGGTCCGCGACGGAATTCTGCAGGGGCAGATCAGCCGCCGCGATGTGCTGCGCAACTCGCGGCTGTTGTCGTCGATCGTCCGCGACATTCTCGCTTTCGCTAAAACTGGCGCGTTTGCAGGCGATCTACCAGCGGTTACTGACGGCCTGTCGGCAGATTCGGACGCGGCACGTGAGCAGCTGTCGGCGACTAGCGTTGTGCGTTTTATGGATTCGGAAGCGAAAACCATTACCGAAGACATCGATCTGCTGACGATTGCCCAGATCTTCTTCTCCACCCCCTACCGCCGCTTGCCGGTGATCCGTCAAGGCGAGCTCATTGGGCAAGTCAGCCGCCGCGACGTGCTCGCCGCCGTCTACCAGATGATCGAGCCGATGGCCGCCGATCGTCAGCAGTCGGTGTTGTACCTCAGCGGCGTGCTGGGCGACGGCGACGGCATGCCCGCGATGGGCTGAGCCGGAATCTTAGACTGCAGGGTTGCTATCAGGGACGAGGACCTGCACCTCGTCCCCCTGCACACGGACGGCAAACGAGTCGATCTTGATCCGCGGGTTGTCTTCCCACGTTCCATCGCGGATGCAAAACCGCCAGCTATGCCAGGGGCAGGCGACCGTATCGCCGTCGAGGTGTCCTTCGGCCAAGGAGGCGCCCATGTGGGGGCACATGTCGTCGATCGCATGGAACTCCTCACCGCGGCGAAAGACCGCCACCATCCGGCCGTTGACGGCGAACGCCCGTCCCACGCCCTCTTGGAAATCCTCGATTTTCCCGACCGTCTCGAACTCGCTCATTAACCTGTCCCTTGCCTTGAACCGCCACCCTGCGACACACTTGGGGCAGGCTCGCTGGCAGCCTTGCCGGATCGGTGTCACAAGCAGCGGATAAAGTTAGGGCATCGCATCGATCACGTCATCCCGGCCAGCGCTCCTTTGGATGCCCGCTGCTTGCCCAGCCCGCGTCTGCCATTCCCCTAGTGAAGTTTTTTCATGATCCAACACGAGCGAAGACAACTACTGGAAGCAAAAATCTGGCCGCATGTCCAGACGCCAGGGCAGTATGTTGGTGGCGAGCATAACGCCGTCGTGAAGGATCACTCGCAACTGCGAGGAAAACTGTGTATCGGTTTTCCGGACGCCTATACGATCGGCATGAGCCATCATGGATTGCAAGTCTTGTACTCGCTGATGAACCGCCGAAGCGATTGGTGTGCCGAGCGCGTGTTCACGCCGTGGCCCGACATGGAGGCGCTGCTCCGCAAGCATGGGGTGCCGCTGTACAGCCTTGAAACGTTTACGGCGCTGGCGGATTTCGATGTTCTGGGGCTCTCGCTGCAGTACGAAATCAGCTCGCCGAACGTCCTGACGATGCTCGACCTGGGCGGCATTCCGCTGGAGGCCAAGCAGCGAACGATGGCCGAGCCGCTGGTCGTCGCCGGCGGCCCGTGCTGCCAAAACCCCGAGCCGATGGCCGACTACTTCGACGTGATGATCATCGGCGACGGCGAACCAGCGCTGCCCGAGATCTGCGACGCCTGGTTGGCAAAGAAAGAACAAGCGATCGCGCGCGATGGGGAACTGTTTACAGGCGACGCCGGCCGCCGTCAGCGCGAGGAGGCACTGGCTGAAATCGCTGCCGAACTGCCGTACGCCTACGCGCCGCGGTTTTACGAGCCCGAGTACGCCGGCGGCCGAATCATCGCGCTCAACCGCACGCGTCCGGAGGTTCCCGAGACGATCGCGCCGGCGGTGATCAGCGACCTGGACCAGACGCCGCTGCCGACCAAGCCGGTGGTTCCTTATATCGAATGCGTTCACGACCGGATCGCGCTGGAGATCATGCGCGGTTGCCCGCACCTGTGCCGGTTCTGCCAAAGCACCGTGATCAAACGGCCGCTGCGAGTCCGCGAGGTCGAAACAATCGTGCAAGCGGCGCTGGAAAGCTACCGCAACACGGGCTTCAATGAAATCAGCATTCTGTCGCTCTCCAGCAGCGACTACCCGCATTTCGAGCCACTGATGCACCGGCTACACGAGGTGTTCAAGCCGCTGGACGTCAACATCACGGTGCCGAGTCTGCGGGTCAACGAGCAATTGCGAACCCTGCCGCTGTTGTTGGGCAATGATCGGCGGCGATCGATGACGTTGGCGCCGGAGGTCGCTCGGGACGATATGCGCGAGCAGATTCGCAAGAAGATCAAGAACAGCGACCTGATCGAAGGCTGCCGAGTCGCGTTTCAAAACGGGTTTGAGAGCGTCAAGCTGTACTTCATGTGCGGCTTGCCCGGCGAGCGGGCGGTCGACTTGGATGGGATTGTTGAACTCGCTGAACAGATCGCCACGGTTGGAAAAGAAGTCCGCGGACGGTATCCAAAGGTGACCGCGAGCGTGTCAAACTTTGTTCCCAAGGCTCATACGCCGTATCAGTGGAACGCGATGCAAAGCCGCGAATACTTCCAGTGGGCGCACAAGTACCTTTGGAACCGCCGGCGGATCCGCAGCATCAATATCAAGTGCCATGACATCGAGACGAGTCTGCTCGAAGGCGTGCTCAGCCGCGGTGACCGCCGTACCGGACGGGCCATCCGCCTAGCCTGGGAACGCGGGGCGCGGATGGATGGCTGGACCGAACACCTCGACGCACAGCGCTGGTGGGATGCGATCGCCGACGCCGGAATTGACGTCCAGCAGCAGGTCCATGAACCTTACCAACTGCTCGACAAATTGCCCTGGGACCACGTCAACGTCAAGTTTGGCCGCGGCTACTTGGAAAAAGAGCAAACCCGCTCCACCGTCCAACTCGCCTCGATGGCCGACGCAAAATAAGCCTTGCCAGCGCCCGCTACAGCATAGTGTGCGCAAGGTCGTAACCGATGAGGAAGATCACCGCATCGACCAGCAGATGACTCAGCCAGGCGCCGTACAGCGACCCGCTACGGTGATAGAGCCACGCCCAGACCGCGCCGCCGGCGGCAATGCTCAGCGACGCCAGGTACGTCAGCGGTGATTGCCAGCCGAGAAATGTGCCCAGCACGATCACATGATGGGCCATGAATCCGAGACTCGATATCGCGACTGCCGCTGTCGGCCGCAGCATCTGACGCAGCTCACCGAATACAAACCAGCGCCAGTAATATTCCTCCAACAGCGAGTGCACCAGCGAATAGAACACCGCGGCCCCAATGAACTTCGGCAGCGTGTCCAGCCCCGTATCTCGCAGTTTCTCTTGCACCGCTTCGCCCGTTCCTTCCAAATACCCATTGGGCTGCAGAACCAAGCTATACAACACCAAAATCGCCCCGGACATCACCACGCCCAGCAACCCGCCCTCCATCAATCCGCGTCGCGACGGGCCGGCCCAGGTAAGCCGTGATCGTTGATAGGCGTACACCCAGACCAGTGGAAACGCGAACTGAAGTGTCTTGCCTGCTCCATACACCAACTGCTGAATCCCCGTCGGGTGATTCGCCAAGTAGACGAAGTACACGTACGTGAGCAGCGTCGGAAATAGGATCGCAAACGCCACGGCATACGCGCCAGTGCGCTCGACAGATGTGTCGGATTCAAGCTGGTCGCTCATACATACTTCAAGGTTAAGGCAAGCACCAAGTTATCAACCACTGTATCCCAACTCAACCAGCTTCACGTGTAGCCACGTGACAGACACAAGTCCGCAATCAGTCAACACACTAACTGCGCCCACCCCACCACGAGCATCCATGCCTACCTTCCGGCTCCCCTCTCCTCCCGAACTTGTTCGGCGGAGAGGGGCTGGGGGTGAGGGGGCCGAGGTTCCGTCAGCTAAGCAGCTCTTTCGGCATCCAGGCATTCCTGATGTCCCGCAGGTAGATCTGCGGATCATGCTCATCCCACCAGAGAACACCGTGATCTCGTAGTATGCCCTCGGCTACCAAAAGCTTAATGTATTCGTCAGTCATGTCGGGAAAATTGCGGCTGTCACACAGTGATCCCGAATCGAATGGCAAGACCTCGAGTTCGTCACTCACGAACGCAATCGCGTCACCGAAATTCTTCAGCAAATACCGTGCGGTAATCGCGGCAGCAGCCGGATTGCCGGCGATCTCACGAGCCTTCACCGCAGGTAACTTTGAAAAGGTGACTTGCTTGCATTTTGTCCTATTGAGGCGATACCAGGCGCTCATAGCTGATCCTCCCAATAAAACAGGACAGGACATCGAGTACCAATGGTAATGATCCGCCTAGGCGTCCGCTGGCATCGACATGTGGAAAAGCGCCGAGTACCTCGACGATTTGAGTTCGAAGCGGCAGGCTAAATCTGTATACTGGTACGTACTCTCCCGATACTCCAGCGGCCACTTTGGTTCTGCGATCCTACTGTTATCCCGAGTGATAGGACATGACCAACTGGCAACCGCCGCGTTTTCGGCTCCGATCGCTAGCCGCTCTCGCCGCCTTCATCGCGATCCTGCTCGCCTGGCGCAATGACCACCTGGCACTCCAAGAGCAGATCGTACGGCTACGGGGGCCACACCTGCTGGGATACTTCCCCCAGCGGGAAGCCGCAGCTTTAAAAACTGGCGCCAACGATCTGCTCGCCTTTGGTGATGGGTCTGTAGTTCTGTGCGCCAACGGCACAGCGGCAGAATTGTGGGACATGAGCACTGGAGAGAAGTTGCTGGCCTTGCAGCACCCGGAGCCAATCGTTGCCATGGCGCTTTCGCCCGATGAGCGGTTCTTAATCACGCTCACCGCAGGCAGCTGCAGCCCAGCGCGATGCTGGGACCTGGAAAGCGGCACCATCGTTTGCCAGTATCTGAGTCCGCTGTCTGCAGTGCAGACTCCGACCAAGAGGCCGTGGAATTGGACGATTTGGACACCAGACGCGGCGAACACATTCGGTTTTACTTCCGCCGCTTTTGCACCGAGCGGGCACGTGTTCGCGACTGGTTGCGAGGATGGAGCGATCACACTCTGGGACATGAAGACCGGCCAGAGGCTGAAAAGGCTTGCGGGAAAGACTAAGCGGATTCGTCGCATCGTCTTTTCGCCCGATGGCACAAAATTGCTTGCCACGAGTGAAGATCATGATGTGCAGCTATGGGGCCTGCTCGCAGATTCTCGGACCTTCCACTTGCGGCATGAGCGAACGAAGACATTGAACATGCCACCAGTTCCAGTCGCATTTTCGCCCGACGGTGAGCTGTTTGCCTTCTGCTTTAATCATACCTTGAATCCAATCCGAATCTACTACACAAACTCTGGCATCGAGGATCGTCGCTACCGCGACCGGTTCCACTACTCCAGTCACATCAGCTTCCTACCAGACGGAAAGCTCGTCGTGGCATCCTCCGGTGCACTTCGGGTGCAACAGCTTCCTAGCGGCGAGGAGACTCTGCGTCACAGCACTCAGATTCGCTACGCAGGCGGATTGTTTACTGCCCGTGCGCGGTATGTGCAGTACCTGCCAATAATTTCCGCGGTTCTGCTCGCCGCGGTAGAGAACCATGAGCAGACGCTTCACGAGGACCGAGCCATCATTCAAATAGTTCCACTCACTTTCTTTAAGTTACCAGAGAGCGGGTCACTGTGACCGCCCAACGGTACTCGAGCAACATGGCTTACCCGGCTCCTTGCCACCATACCTTGCCTGATGGCAACAGCCTTGAAGTCGATGTGGCAAGCAGAGAACTTGTAGTCGATGAAGGGACGCATTAGAAGCAGCAGACTCCTACTTATGCCTGTTTGCGCGAGAGCGCGATGCGGCGGCGGTCGGTGTCGACTTCTAGCACCTTGACCCGCACGATGTCACCGACGGCGACGACGTCGCTGGGGTCTTCGACGAACCGATTGTCGAGTTCAGAGATGTGAACCAAGCCGTCTTGATGCACCCCGACATCGACGAATGCGCCGAACCGTGTCACGTTCGTTACGACGCCTTGCAGGATCATGCCCGTCTGCAAATCTTCTAACTCCGCGATGTCGTCGGCAAACTGCACGGCTTGGAACTCGCGCCGCGGGTCGCGGCCGGGCTTGGCCAGTTCACTCACGATGTCACGGACCGTCGGCAATCCGACGCGGTCGTCGACAAACTCACCCGCATCGAGTTTGCTCGCCAGGCTTCCATTGCCGACCAGAGCCGCGGTGCCGACCTTCAGCCGGGCAGCCATTTTCTCCACCACATAATAACTTTCCGGATGCACCGCCGAATTGTCGAGCGGTTCAGCGCCGTCGCGAATGCGGAGAAATCCAGCAGCCTGCTCATAGGCTTTACGGCCGAGCTTCGGGACCTTGAGCAGCTGCTCGCGTCGCTGGAAGCGTCCGTTGCTGTCCCGGAATTGCACGATCCCCTGTGCCAGCTTCGGACCGATGCCAGCGACATGCGCCAGCAGCGGCGCACTGGCCATATTGACGTCGACACCGACAGAATTAACGCAGGATTCCACTTCACGATCCAAACTCTTTCGGAGTTTCGTCTGATTGACGTCGTGCTGATACTGGCCCACGCCGATCGACTTGGGGTCGAGTTTTACTAATTCGGCCAGTGGGTCCTGCAGACGGTGTGCGATGCTGATCGCCCCGCGCACGGTAAGGTCCAGATCAGGATATTCGGCGGCTGCCAACTCGCTGGCCGAATAGATCGAGGCGCCGGATTCGCTCACCAGCACCTTCGTGAGCTGCTTGTCTGCCTGCCGCAGCGCCTCGCCAACGAACGCGTCGGTTTCTCGCGAAGCGGTCCCGTTACCGATGGCGATCAGTTGCACTCCATGTTTTTCGATCAGTCCCAGCAGCGTTTTTGCTGCGCCGTCGGTGTCCTGCCGCGGTGGGGTGGGGTAGATCGTGGCGCTGCTGAGAAATTTTCCGGTTCCATCGACGACCGCGACTTTACAACCGGTGCGGAAGCCGGGGTCGATGCCGATCGTGACCCGTGGCCCCGCGGGTGGCGAGAGCAACAGTTCGCGTAGATTTTTCGCAAACACGCCGATCGCTTCGTCCTCAGCTTCTTCCGTCAGCTCTTGGATGACGGTTTGCTCCGCGGCAGGTTGCAACAGTCGGCGGTAGCAGTCCTCGACCGTGCGTTCCAGTTCAACCTGAAACTCAGACCGCGAAGGTCGCAGCAGGCGGCCGCGGAGGTTTCGGATCGCGTACTCATCGTCCATCTCGACTTCTAGCCGCAGTACCCCTTCGGCTTCGCCGCGACGAATCGCCAGCAATCGGTGCGAGGCGATCCGCGTCACCGGCTCAGAGAAGTTGAAATAGGCGGCAAACTTGCTCTGCGGATCCTGCTTGCCGCGGCGGACTTTAGCCGCCACCTTGCCACGCCGGGCCTGTGCGGCGGTCCAGAGCCGATTATCGGCATCCTCCGCCCAGCGTTCGGCGATGATGTCACAGGCGCCTTGCAGTGCGGTTTCCGCGTCCGGGACCTCCCGAGCCGAATCGATGAACGGCCACAGTGTCGCCTCACGCGACTGTTGCAGGTGTTCTTGGCGGATCAGGATGTCGGCGAGCGGCTCCAAGCCGCGTTCGCGCGCGACCGTCGCCCGCGTCCGCCGTTTCGGCTTGAACGGCAGGTACAGATCCTCCAGCAACTGCTTTTCGCGGCAGGCTTCAATTTGCTGGCGAAGCGAATCGGTGAGCAGCCCCTGCGCCTGGATCGATGCCAGCACGGTTGCTTTCCGCTCCGCCAACTCGCGCGCGTACTCCAGCCCGTCTTCGATTCGCCGCAGTTGCAACTCATCGAGCCCACGTGTCGCCTCTTTGCGATAGCGGGCGATGAACGGGAGCGTGTTGCCTGCCCCGAGCAAGTCAACCGCGGCGCGAACCTGTTGAACTGGAATTTCCAAATCGGCGGCGATTTGCTCTATCGCCTGTTGGAGATCAAATTCGCTGGACCGCTTGACCACTTTCCAATCCTTTCTGTTGTGCAGCTGGAACCAATACGCCAGCCAGTTTACGCGGCCAAGCCGCTCGAGCACGAGATCCATTCGCTGATCCGTCGGCCGCGCCATCCGCCGGGCCAGTTCGCCCGCCCCTGGTTACCGACTGTCGCTACAATGGTCAACGTCTGATTTATCGCCACCTTTGTTTCTGCCTCCTGGAAAGAACCATCCGATGTGTCGCTCGGTATGCTTACTGATTTACATGTTTGTCCCCTTTTGCGTGTGCGGTTCCGTCCAGGGCCAGGAACGGATCGCCGCAGCATCAGGCGAGCCGATTGCAGTCGCTCCCACAGATTGGCCATGGTGGCGCGGTCCGCACCGCAGTGGAACGGCCGCAGCGGACCAACAGCCGCCGCTGAGCTGGAGCGAGACCGAGAACGTGATCTGGAAGGCAGCGATCCCGGGGCGCGGCCATAGCTCACCGACCGTCGTCGGCGACCGCGTGTTTTTGACAACCTCGAGTACTGAACCGCAAACGCAATCGGTGCTCTGCTACGATCGTCACAGCGGCGAGCTGCGGTGGCAAACTCAGGTGCATCAGGCTGGCTTTCCCGAAAAAATGAACTCCAAGGCGTCGATGGCTTCATCGACGGTGGCCTGTGATGGCCAGCGGGTGTTCGTCAATTTCCTCAACAACGGTGCAGTGTATACGACCGCGCTGTCACTCGATGGGGAACAGCTGTGGCAGACGAAGATCACCGACTACATCGTTCACCAGGGTTATGGCTCTTCGCCTGCGATTTATCAGTCGCTGGTCATCGTCTCGGCCGACAATAAGGGCGGTGGAGCGGTCGCCGCATTGGACCGAGCCAGTGGCGAAGTGGTCTGGCGGCGCGAGCGTCCTGAGCTGCCCAATTATCCATCGCCGATCGTGCTGCATGCGGCCGGCCGCGACCAAGTCGTGTTGACCGGGTGCGACTTGATCACCAGCTACGACCCGCTGACCGGTGAGACGCTGTGGGAGACCGCGGGTGCGACGACTGAATGTGTGACCTCGACGGTGACCGACGGGAGCCTCGTCTTTTCTAGCGGCGGCTACCCCCGGAATCACATGTCGGCGGTACGAGCCGACGGGTCAGGGGAGGTTGTGTGGGAGAACGCCACGCGACTGTATGTTCCAAGCCTGCTGGTTCACCAGGGGCACTTGTTCGGGGTGCTCGACACCGGAATCGCCACCTGTTGGAAGAGCGACACCGGTGAAGAGCTGTGGCGAGCGCGGTTGGGCGGCACCTTCACTGCATCGCCGGTGCTCGTCGGAGAACACATCTTTGCGACCAATGAGGGAGGCCAAACCTTCATCTTCAAAGCCTCACCCAGTGAGTTCGAGCTGGTTGCCGAGAACCAATTGGGCGAGCTCGTTTATCCCACGCCGACGATCTGCGGCGATCGGATCTACATGCGGGTTGCGACTCGCGATGATGACCAGTGGAAGGAAACGCTGTACTGTCTTGGCGTCGCAGCAGCGGACGCTGACAAATGATCGCCTAGCGGCAAGGCGGTTTGTCAATCTTGCTCGCTCGGCAGAACGTGAACTGGGATTTCCAGAACCGTTTTCCGCGCGGCGAGACAGCGGGTGGCGTCGCAGGCTTGCGTCTGCAGTTCAATCCGCACTCGCCTGGGGCCGCCGCTGGCGCCGGCGACGACCTTCAGCGGAATCCGAAACGTGACGGTGCCCTCATAAAGCTGAAGCGGCTGCTCGAACAACGGATCGTCACGAACAATGACCTCCGGCAGTTCAATCGGGCCAGCCTCAAACGCATCATCGGCAAGCAGCTTGACGGTGCTGGGGATCACGAAGTCGAGTTCCGAGTTCTCGCCATAGAGATGCCAGCCGGGATCGATTTGCAGCGTCACGGTGACTTCGCAAGAATCTCCAGGATGCAGCCGGTGCGGCGTCGCCGTTGCCAAGACAGTCACCGGCGGATGGCGATCGCTCGCTTCTCCGTCGGCTGGCACTGATTCTTGCGTGGCCAAAGGGTCGGCTTGCGGTTGCTCATCGACCAGCATCATTTGGACAATGAGCAGACTCTCCGCTGCGCCGGGCGACTGGGCCATGAAGCCGCTGAGTGATTCGACGGTCCGCTGCGCCGAGCGCAAGTACCGCTGCTGGATTGCCGCATCCCAGCCGTCGACCGTCGTGCCGGTGGCGGTACCCAGCCGCAGCAGCGTCTCCGCAGCAACGCCATTACCCAGAGGAAGGTTGCCGCTGCCGAGCACGTTTTTAGAGCGCGACAACAGCACCGGATGTTCTTCGCTGGTGAAGTAGAAGCCGCCGTGCTGCGGATCTTCGAACCGCGCGAGCATTGCCTCGGCCAGCACACGGGCCTGCTCCAGGCGGTGGACGTCTCCGGTTGCGTCATACAGATCCAGTAATCCGCGAGCGAAAAATGCGTAGTCGTCGAGATAACCGGGCAATTCCGCTTTGCCGCCACGCCAGCTGCGATACAGCAACCCATCGTCGCCGGTCATTTCACTAAGAATGAAGTCGGCGGCTCGCGATGCGGCAGCGATGTACTGAGGTTCGTTCAGCAGTTGACCTGCGCGGGCCAACCCCGAGATCATCAGCCCATTCCAGCTGGCAAGGATCTTGTCATCCAGATGCGGGTAGGTGCGACGTGCGCGAGCCGCGAGCAGCTTGTCACGCATCGCGGCCAGTTCCGCCTGCAGGACCTCGACGTCGAGTTGCTCGTCGCTGGCGGTCCGTTTGAGGGAGCGGTTGAGGTGGGGAATGTTGCTGCCGGTCCGATGGCCGGTGGCTTCTTCGGTGAAGTTGCCTGCGGGATCGCAGCCGTAGATCCGCGCGAATCGCCCGGCATCCTCCGCTCCCAGGACAGCTTCGAGTTCCTCGGTCGTCCAAACGTAAAACTTGCCTTCTTCACCTTCGCTCTCTGAGTCCAGTGCCGAGAAAAAGCCGCCATCGGCATGAGTCATCTCGCGACTGAGCCAGGCGTAGATGTCGGCAACGGCCTCGCGGTAACGAGGTTCCTGGGTCAGCTGGTAGCCGTCGGCGTAAGCGGACATCAACTGAGCGTTGTCGTAGAGCATTTTCTCGAAGTGCGGCAGCAACCATCGTTCATCGGTCGAATAGCGATGGAAACCGCCTCCGATGTGATCATGGATGCCGCCATTCCACATCGCGTCGAGCGTGCCTGTCAGCATGCGAAGCAGCTGAGGGTCATCGGATGTTTCTGCGGCCCGAGCGAGAATCCGCAGATGCCCGTGCTGCGGAAATTTCGGGCGCTGCCGAATCCGCCGTAGACTTCATCAAATGAATCTTTGATTTGTGTCAGCGCGTGGGCAACCAGTTCCGGTCCGGCCAGGACGTCTGGATCGACGGATCGCAATGGGCTGGCGATCGCATTCTTGATCGCCGCGGCCAATGCATCGGCCTGCCTCTGAACCGCATCGGGCTGTTCCCGCCAGACTTTCGCGAGTTGCTGAAGAGCCGAAATGAACTGGTCGCGGGGAAAGTAGGTTCCGGCCATCCACGGACGACCGTCGGGCATGAGCCACACGGAGTTGGGCCAGCCGCCGCGGCCGGTGACGAGCTGGGTCGCTAACAGATATTGCTCGTCGATATCCGGTCGCTGCTCACGATCCACCTTGATCGCGATGAAGTGTTCGTTCAGCACCGCGGCCACCGCTTCGTCTTCGAACGACTCGCGCTCCATCACATGGCACCAATAGCAGGTCGAATAACCGACCGAGAGAAAGATCGGCTTATTCTGCTGACGTGCCAGTTCCAGCGCTTCTTCGCCCCACGGATACCAGTTGACCGGGTTGTGGGCGTGCTGCAGCAGGTAAGGGCTCGTCTCTTGAGCCAATGCATTGGTGTGTCGCACCGTCGTCTCCTCGGTATTCGCAGCAGATTCCTGAGCGACGCTCAGCCGGTGTGCAGGACCGCCGAGCCATAGCCCCGCAAAATACACGCCGGCCAACAACGTGCGACGGAGAAGCGATTGAGGAGCGAGCAAACGAAACCGCCGCGAGGATGTCTTCATGAGACTGGCAGGTGTGACTTGATGAGCGTGCAGCGGTCGGAGGAGACGCAGGCCTACCGCAGGTGCTGCTCAAAGAACTGCAGCGTGCGTTTCCACGATAACTCGGCCGCATCGGCATCGTACCGCGGCGTCGAATCATTATGAAATGCGTGGTTAACCCCAGGATACATGTGAACCGTGTACTGCACGCCGGCAGCCTTGAGTGCCTCTTCATAGGCAGGCCAGCCCGCATTGACCCGCTCATCCAGCTCCGCATAGTGCAACATCAACGGCGCCTTGATCTTGGCAACTGACTCCGAAGCCGGTTGGCGTCCGTAATAGGCGACCGCCGCTGAGATCACGTCAGGGATGCGGACCGCCAGCTCGTTGGCCATCGCGCCGCCAAAGCAGAAGCCGACCACACCGACTTTGCCATTACCGGCCGAGTCAGCGGCAAGGTACTGGGCGCCGGCGATAAAATCTTCAGTCATCTCTTCAGCATTGCGGCGGGCCTGCATCGTGCGGCCCTCATCGTCATTGCCCGGATACCCGCCCAGCGGTGACAGCGCATCCGGAGCCAGTGCGATGAAGCCGGCAACGGCGAGCCGCCGGGCCACGTCCTCGATGTACGGGTTCAGCCCGCGATTCTCATGCACCACCAGCACGGTTGGCAGCTTGCCGTCGGCATTGGCCGGCTGTGCCCGCAGCCCACGGATTGTCCCGCCGCCTTTGGGCGAAGGATATTCGATCTTTTCGGTCTTGATCCTGGGATCCTCCGCGGCCACCTGCTGCGCCAAGGCATAATTCGGCGCAAGTGTGGCCAACAGCGTCTCCACGCTCATGCCGGCTACCGTAAACGCCGCAGCGCGCTGCACAAACTCCCGTCTACCGATGCGACCATGGGTGTAATCGTCGTACAAGACATGAACGCGTTGGTCAAAGTCGGTCGCTACTGCTCGCTTCATCGGTGTCCCTGAGGTTAGTGGTGCGGCTGGTGCTGAATGAAACCGTCCATTCATTCGCCAGACCGGCAATTACTGCTGAGCCGATTCACCTTCCTGGGCGTCTGCTCCGTTTCCTTCGATGGCCGCGATCGTCCGCTGGAGGCTGTCACGCGTCCGCCCGGACTGCTCGTCGGCCATCTGCTTCAAGCGCGGCAGCGCTTCTTTGGCCTCGGGACCGAGCTTGCCGAGGAAGAAGATCCCGTAGAACCGGACGCTGCGATCTTCGGAGTCGAGCGCAGTGAGCAGCACCGGCATGGCGTCCCGATCAACTGCATCGATCTCACGCAGCGCTGCGCGCGCCGGCTCACGGTCGTCTTCATCGGTGAGCATCGAAAACAGTTTCGGTACCGCGGGGCTGGCCGGCGGGCCGATCCGACCGAGCGACTGGGCAGCAGCCTGGCGGACGTTCCATTGCTCATCATCGAGCGCTCTGACTAAGTAGGAAACGGCGGTTTTTGGCTCAGCCGCAACCAGTTGAATCGACTCGAGCACAGCAGCGCGAATCGCAGGATCACTGTGAGTCACTTGTTCTCCGAGCAGCGGCAAACTCGCCGCAGCACCCGAGCCGATTCGACCCAACGACTCCACCGCCGCCAGCACGACGTCGGATTCGGGATCGTCAAGCCGCGCGGCCAGGTCGGGAGTGACTGCCGCGGCCGGTGGACCGATACGGCCCAGCGCTTCCGCTGCGGCAGCGCGAACCGGAGCATGCGCATCCGCCAGCGCCGCGGCGAGCGCCGGCACCGCCGGCGCGGCTTCGCCTTCGAGTTTCCCGAGCGTCGCGGCCGCAGTGTTGCGCACCTGTGGCTCCGAGTCGGCCAAAGCGGCGATCAGCGCCTCAAGCGAGCCCTTCGCTTCTGCTGGGAACTGGCTGAGCGTCGCGATCGCGGCGGCTCGTACGGCGGCGTCAGAGTCAGCCAAGGCCGTCGTCAGCCGCGGCAGCAGTTCGGCTGGTTCGGTGCCGACTGCGGCCAATGCCGTCAAAGCAGCGGCTCGCACCGCAGCATTGAGGTCCTCACTTGCCTCAGCCAAAGCAGCGTCATGTGATTTTGCCGCTGGTCCCAGATCAGCCAGCGACTGGGCGGCCGCGACGCGAACCGTCGGCTCGTCATCGCCTAGCAATTCCGCAAGCTGTTCGAGCGTTTGAGCAGCAGGGGCATCGATGCCTCCGAGCCCACGGGCCGCAGCGGCTCGCACCGCTGCGCTCTCCGAGCCGAGTGCTTCGACCAGCGGCTCAACGGCGGCAGGACCGATCGCCGAGAGTGCCGTCGCCACCCGCTCGCTGTCCAACACGTCATCACGCGCCGCAGCCAACAGCGCCGGTACCGCGGCTGGACCGATCCGACCCAGTGCATTGGCAATTGCCGCCGATTCCTGCAGAGCCTCATCGGCGCCACCGCCGCGCTCCTGCCAAGCCGCCAGTAACGCCGGGATCACGTCGCGAGCTGCCGGGCCGAGACGGCCGGTGACGAAAGCTGCCGATCGCCGCGCCGTCGGATCGGGACTGCGGAGCATCATTTCCAGCGTCGGGATTACTTTGGATGCGGCCGCCGGTCCTACCTTGATCAGCGCCGCGATGCTGGCGTCACGTACCGGCAACGCCGGATCAGCCAGCGCTGCACCGATCAACTCAACGCGACCGTCCAGGTCGAGACTCGAGGCAGCCAGCGCGCCGATTGCCGCTGCCCGCACCTGCTCATCCTCGGAGCGGCAGGCTGTTTTCACTTGCTCGATCGTCTCCGCCGATTCCGGACCAATCACACGCAGCGCTTGCAGCGCCGCGGCCTGCACTGCTGCATCCGCGTGATCGAGCATCGGCAGCAGCGGTTTCCCGGCCGCCGATCCGATTTTCCCCAGCGTGCCAGCCGCTTGGTCGCGCAGCGAAGCGCGTTCGTGTTGCAGCAGTTCAATCAGTTCGCTGATCGCCGGTGCCGCGTCTTCGCCCATCCAGCCGAGCGCCTCAGCCGCCCCTCCGCGCGAACTCGACGGACCGTCACGCAACACCGCAATCAGCGGTTCGATAGCCTTCGATCCAATCTGACCGAGCGCGAATGCGGTGCGATAACGCTTTTGGCTATCTCGGTGGCCGAGGTCCTCGATCAATCGATCGATGGCTGGGTGCGCTTCCGGCCCGATCTTCGCCAGGGCTTGAAGCGTTTGCAGCGCGACCTGGTTATCGCGGTCGTCCAGCGCCGCCACCAATGCGTCGATCACCGCAGCGGCTTCCGGGCCGAGACTCGCCAGGGCATACGCCGCATCTCGCCGCTGTTCCACATCGTCGCTCTGCAGCGCCGCGGTGAGCGTCTCCAGCGGCGGCTGAGATTCATCGGCACAAACCTGGCCACTGCCGGCGCCGATCAGCAACCCGGCGAGCAGGAGCCTCGCAAACATTAACTTCAAGGGTTCTTCCGATAATTTAAAGGCTGCCCGGCCAAGTCGGGTATCGCTATGGCTTCGGGTGGCACGCTCAGAGCCCCAGCGATGGGCGTGAGCAGCGGAACCAGATACCGAGCCGCTGAGAGATTCCATGGTTACCCTGCAGTTCTGCCCAGCACGCCCTTCGTTCCTCAGGGACGTGCCACCCAGAGCAACAAGATTCCCGCACCAAAGCGATGAGCAATGAAGTTTGCGGAAGAACCTTTTCAATCGGCGTATCATCAAACCTGCAACCCCGTCAGCGTTCCGGTGCTGTCGCCGATGTACGGCGCCGGCGCTCCCATCCGCTCGAGCATCGAGAGGAACAGGTTGCACAGCGGCGTTTCGGTTGAGTAGGCGACATGACGGCCGGAATCGATCGTTCCGCCGCCGCGGCCAGCCAGCAAAATCGGCAGGTTCTCGTGGTTGTGGCGATTGCCATCGCTGAGCCCACTGCCGTAGAGGATCATGCAGTTGTCCAGCAGCGTTCCGTCGCCCTCAGGGATCGCCTTGAGACGCTGCAGGAAGTAAGCCAGCTGCGAAATGTGGAAGCGATTAATCTCGCGAATCTTCGCGTGTTTCTTCGGATCGCCAGCGTGGTGCGACAGGTCGTGGTGGCCGTCCGGGATGCCGATGTGCCGGTAATTGCGATTGCTGCCGGCATTGGCGAACATCATCGTCGCAATCCGGGTGGAATCCGTCTGAAAAGCCATCACCATCATGTCGAGCATCAACCGCAGATGATCGGCATACTCTTGTGGCACGCCCGGCGGCAGGTCCATTTCGACCGCAGCCTGCTGCGATTCCTGCTCACTGTGTTCGATCTGTCGTTCGACCTGCCGAACGCCACTGAGGTATTCGTCCAACTTACGCTGATCGCTGCGCCCGAGCTGTTTCTGCAGCCGCTGGGCGTCGTCAGCAACGTAGTCGAGGATACTCTTGCGCATCGCGATCCGTTCTTCGCGGCTGCGGCGCGCTTCGCTCGACTCGGATGAGGAGAACAACCGCTCGAAGGCCAGACGCGGGTTGACTTCTTTACCGACCGGCGTGGTCTCCGAAGCCCAGGAGATGTTTGATGAGTAGGCGCAGCTGTAACCCGAGTCACAGTTGCCGGCTCCACGACCTGCTTCACAGCCGAGTTCTAACGAGGGCAGGCGCGTGGCGCCCCGACCATCTGGGCAGCATACTGGTCGACGGAGATTCCTGAGCGGATGTTCGAGCCATCGGTCTTGCGCGGCTGGGCGCCGGTCAGAAACACCGACGCGCTGCGAGCATGGTCACCGGGACCATCGCCGTTGGCCCGGCCGCGATCATGGGTCAGCCCGCTGAGCACCAGCATGTCGTCGCGGACGCTGGCCAGCGGCTCCAGGATATAAGGAAGCTGATAACCAAACCCGGTGGAGCCTGGAATCCAGTCCGGTACATGGACGCCGTTGGGAACGAAGATGCAGGCCATCCGCCGCGGCGCGGCTCCGGGGGCGGGAGCCAAGGATGTCGCTCCCAAGGCAAGCCGCGGCATCAGCGAGTCAAACGTCGGCAGGGCCAGCGACAGACCGAGCCCGCGGAGCAACGTTCGGCGAGAAACTTGCGGTTGGGTCAGCATCATTGTGCTCCTTTGAGTTCTCGAAGTAAAAACGGATCGCTCGTCACGATCGCCTTGACCAGTGCGCTGAATCGAAATTGTTCATCGGCCGATTGATCGAGGATCGCATTGACGGCACAGCGGTCATAAGGTCCTAGTCCACGGCCGATTGCATACGTGAGCAGCTTCTCCGCCAGGCAGCGAGTGAATTCTTCTCGCTTCTGCTCGGCCAACACTTGCATCAGCTCAGCCGGGCCGGAAAAGCGTTGATTGCCCGGCAATTCGCCGGCAGGATCGATTGCGAAGCGGCCGTCGTTATCACGCCAGGCACCGATGGCGTCAAAGTTCTCCAGCCCGAATCCGAGCGCGTCCATTTGGCGATGGCAGACGGCGCAGGACGGATTGGCGCGGTGCTGCTCCATCCGCTCGCGCAGTGAACCGAGAGTCTCATCATCATCTTCGAGTTCCTCGATCCCTGGAGGCGGCGGTGGCGGTGGCTCACCGAGAAAGTTGCCCAGAATCCATTGGCCGCGTTTGACCGGTGAGGTCCGCGTGGGGTTGGAGGTCAGCAGCAGGATGCTGGCATGCGTCAACACTCCGCGCCGCTGATCGGGCAATGCAACCCGTCGAAACTCCTGTCCTTGAACATCGGCAATTCCGTAGTGCCGCGCCAGCCGTTCATTGACATAGGAGAAACCGGCATTGAGGAAATCCAAGACACTGCGATCTTCGCGCACGATCGCCTCAAAAAACAGCTCCGTTTCTTTGAGCATCGCCGCCCGTAATTCTTCATCGAACGCTGGATAGCGTCCTGGATCGGGTGACAAGGCGGCGACATCGCGCAGCTGTAGCCACTGGCCGGCAAAGTTGTCGACCAGCGCACGTGCTTTGGGATCGGCCAACATTCGCTCCACCTGCGCGTGCAGCGTCGGTGCCTGGCGGAGTTCGCCTTTTGCAGCCAGAGCAAACAGTTCCTCATCAGGCATGCTGCTCCATAGGAAATACGACAGCCGGGTCGCGATCTCATAATCGCTCAGCCGCCGTACCGCCGCTGTTTCGCCTTGTGCCTGCTGCTCCATATCGGGGTCTTGTTCGATGCGAAACAAGAAATGCGGCGAAGTTAAGATTGCAGTGCAGGCGATTCGCAGCGATTCATTGCTCGACTGCCGCTCGCCCTGCTCCCGATTGCCGCGTGCACGCTCCCCGCGCTCACGGTTGCCACGCTGGCGGTCACCGCGGCCGCGTTGGCCCCGCTCGGAGTTAGCCGCGCGAGCCGCATCAACCAATTCCATCACGCGCTCGACTTCCTGATCGCTCACCGGTCGGCGGAACGCTTTTTCGGCAAACGCCTGAACGTTCTTCGCTAAGATTTCGCGGCGATCCGCAGGCGTCTCGGCGGTGAAGACTTCGATTTTCGCCCGCGCGGCTGGATCTTGAAACGCTTGCTCGACGATCGTTTCAGCAGCGGCGAGATATTTTTCCAGCAAGATCGGTGACATCGACAGCACATCGGCGATGTTGTCGAAGCCATGACCGACATCGTCGGAAGGAAAGTCAGCAGCCGGCTTAAAATCGATGCCTACCAGGTCGCGGATCGTGTTGTTGTATTCGGCGCGGTTAAGGCGCCGAATGGTCACTCGGCCGGGACGCTGATCACCCGAGCAATCGAACGCATCGAGCTGCGCCTGCAGCGCCAGACCGACCGCGTGCAGTTCCTCCTCATCGGGCTGCATCTGGTCAGCGGGCGGCATTTCCCGCTCCTCGAGCATTCGCAGAACGCGCTGCCACAGCGCGTATTCTTCCTGGATGTTCGCTGAATCCTCAAACCGCACCAACGACAGATCCGCCTCTGGATCGTCACTGCCATGACAGTCGTAGCAGTGCTTGGCCAGAAACGGGGCAATCTGTTGCACAAACAACGTATCCGCTTCGGGAACCGGCGGTGTGGGCGGCTGGGCCAGCGCCGTCGAGCCCCATAGCGGGGCCAGGCAAATGACAACAGCAGCAACGATCGTCCGATAACACATCAGCACGCTAAGACTCTCTCCAGGCACGGAAAGGACGTTGGGGCGGGAGCAAACGGAGCGAAGATCGGAGCCAAGCCGAGGATCGCGCACCGTGCCGTTGTAGTATAACCCCGCCAGTCGAGCGAAAGTTTCGGTAAGTGAAGACGGAATTTGAACCAAGTGAGGATTGCCTGAGTTGATCTCAGAGCATCAGGGGACCGAAACCACAAGTTGCTTCACAACCGATCGCGGCAGGCTATTCTAAACGGGTTCCAACCAGCGGGTGGCCGAGGCGGCCGACATGCCCTCGGCTAAACGCTTTCCTCGCTATCGCCAGGCCGCCATTGCGGAGATTTGCTGGATGCCCAAGCTGTTTGCCCAAATGCAGCGACGCTTTCGACCCGAAGCCACTGCCGACCGACGAGCGTTTTTCAAAGCCACCGCCGCCGCCGGCGCAGGGCTACTGCTCTCCAACCGGGTGGGCTTCGCCCGCTCCAACTCGGGCCGCCGGGTGATTGTCATTGGGGCAGGATTCAGCGGCCTAGCCTGCGCTCACGAGTTAGTGGCTGCTGGGTGCGACGTCACCGTGTTGGAAGCGAGAAGTCGGATCGGCGGACGAGTGCTCAGCTTTCACGACTTGGTCCGCGGCAAAGTGGTCGAAGGCGGCGCGGAGTTGATCGGCTCCAATCATCCAACCTGGGTCGCCTATGCGGAACGATTCGGCCTGCAGTTCCTGGATGTCTCCGCGGATGAAGACCTGGCAATGCCGATTCACCTCAACGGGCAACTGCTGGACAACGCTACCGCCAGCCGGATCTATGCGGAGATGGAGGCTGCGTTTGCGGCTCTAACCGTGGAATCGGAGCCGATCGACGCCGATCGACCGTGGACCTCGCCGGGCGCCGCGCAGTTGGATCAGCAGACGATCGGCGACTGGATCGCGAGGCTCCAGGTGAGCGACCTGACACGAAAACTGATCGCGGTCATGCTCGGCTCCGATAATGCAGTAGCTAACGCGCGTGCAAGCTACCTGGCGATGCTGACGACGATCAAAGGAGGCGGGGGCGAGCGGTACTGGAGCGACAGTGAAGTCTACCGTTGTACTGGCGGCAACGATCAACTCGCCCGCCACCTAGCCGAATCGATCGGAGCCCAGCGCATCCAGCTAGGAACTCCGGTTGCGGAAATTCGCTACGACGCATCCGGCGACGCGGCGCATTCTGCATCGGTGAAGTGTGCCAGTGGTGAAATTTTCGAATCGGATGACATCGTCGTCGCTACGCCGCCGAGTACCTGGGATGCGATCCGCTGGCTGCCGGAGTTGCCTGTGCAACTGCGGCAACAACAGATGGGGACGGCGGTAAAATACCTGACGGCGGTCAAGCGGCGGTTCTGGCACGCCGCAGGAAGCTCGCAATATGCGATCAGTGATGGCCTGATCAGCCAGACCTGGGAAGCGACTGATGGCCAAACCGGCTCGCCTCATGAGATTCAGCAGAACGTCGGCTTGACCGCGTTCTCCGGTGGCCCACAGGCGGAACGATGCTTGCAACTTGATAAGGAATTGGGACAGGAACAGCGAGATGCGCGTTATGCCGCGGAGTTCGAAAAGCTTTTTCCGGGATTTCGCGACGAGTTCATCGCCTCAAGGTTGATGGATTGGCCGAACGAACGCTTTACGAGGGCCGGGTACAGTTTTCCCGCTCCGGGTCAAATCACATCAATCGGCGCAGCATTGCAGGCGGGGCTGGGGCAACTGCATTTCTGCGGCGAACATACCTGCTACCGGTTTGCCGGTTATATGGAAGGCGGCTTGTATAGTGGAGCGTCATTGGCCGCGCGCATGGCTGCTCGAGAGGCCCTTGTGCCAAATTAAGAATCCGCTAGCCCATGTTTTAATAGATGAATGAAAACGATTCGCTTCCTGGGTTGCTGACGGCACTTCGCTTCACTGCCGAGAGACATCGCTTTCAGCGCAGAAAAGATCCCGATGCGTCGCCGTACATCAACCATCTGATCGAGGTGGCATTGATTCTGTCGACCACCGGCGGAGTGTCGGACCTTGACGTTCTCCAAGCCGCCGTCTTGCACGATGTGCTAGAAGACACCGATACCATGGCTGACGAACTGGAGGCTCGCTTTGGCGCAAGAGTCCGCTTATTAGTCGAGGAAGTGACGGACGATCAAAGCCTTCCTAAGGCGGATCAAAAACGGCTGCAAGTTGAGCACGCTCCGCAGTTGAGCGTCGCAGCAAAGCAATTGAAATTGGCTGATAAGATCAGCAACATCGGCGATCTCCGGCGAGGCGTTCCCCGGGAGTGGTCCTTGCAGCGCAGTTTGGATTATATCGACTGGGCGGAGCAGGTCGTCGCCGGTTGCCGGGGGGCTAACGCCGCACTGGAGGCGGCGTTCGACCAGGCCGCCGCCAACAGTCGACGGGTTCTGCTAGAAAATACCCAGGTTTGATCTAAAATCAAACTGTGACGTTCCAGAACTTGACAACGCGGCAGGATTTAGTTAGGCGTTTTTATGATTGCTTCAGCCGCGATCGCAGTTCTGCAACCTGAGCGAGCAGCTGCTCTATGTTTAGCTCCAACAGCGATTGCTTCGTAGCGACCGGAAGCCCCAACACCTCCTGGAACGCCCGAATCTGCCCGATCAATTCTCCTTCTTCGCGTCCTTCTTCCAGTCCCTCCTGTCGCCCTTCCTCGCGGCCCTGTTGGGTCCACTGTTCGGCCAGTGATGACATCAGCGTTTCTCCGTCAGTCTGTAATACGGTTCCCAGCGATTCCTGCAACGTCTCCAGATCGACTCGGTCGGTCCCCTGAATGACATACCTCAGCAGCAACTTAATGCAGTCCAGCCCACGCGGTTGCTGGCGGATCTCGCTAAAGAGCGTGACGATCCTATCCAGCTCGCCAGGCAGATCGTCCCGCAGGATGTATTTTAGCAGCAACAATGTCGCCCGCAGGTAGGCCTCCCCGCGCAGCTGCTCATCGTCGTAGCCACTTAAGTCAAACAGCTCCATCGATAGCTGCGGCAAATATCGCTGCAGCGCTGCGGGAACCTCCACGAGCTCGTGGATGCTGTGGGCGACGTTCCAGCCGGTCGGCCCGTGGTAAATGACCAGCGGGATCACGCAGCACAGCGGCAGGCCCTCGCGCAGCCGCCGCTCGTTGATGCGGACGATGTACTTGAGCAGCTGAAAAACCGTTAGCGGATCGGGATGGCTCTTGTGCTCAAACAGCAGGTAGACCACGGCCTGCCCGCCGCCGACCAGACCAACAGTGAATACCAGGTCCGAATGCGATTCCCGCAGGTCATCATCGACAAACGACTCGTGTGCCGCTTCGAGCGAGCTTAGATCCAGGCACCTGGCCACTTCGCTTGCCATGTACTGCGAGAGAAAGCCGCGGGTAAAGTCGACGCTTCCAAAGGTCTGCTTGAAGAAGCTGTCGTGCGGGTTCTGGATCGGACGCTTCGCCATGGCAGTAGTTTAATGGCTCCCCTTTGGCGGTGCCACAATGACCAGCGGCACAAGCCATCGCCGATGCCGGACACCACGGGCACTCTCTGCCCTCAGTTTGCAATCGGGAACTCAGCGTCTCCAGGTCGAAGCGACCGTTCAAACAGGAATTTCGGCTGGTGGTGCTTCGACAACGTTTTCGGCGAAGAATTGGTAGGCTGCACCAATCTGCTTGGCCATCGTGTCAGGGTATGCATGAACTCGCCCTGCTCTCATCGCATCCCAAATTGTGTCGGCAACCAGCGACGGTGGCTCAGCGATTGCATCCAAGCCGGCCGCTTTGCCCATGTCAGTCGCGATCGGGCCGGGGTGGACGCTGATCACTCGCGTGCCCTGGGTGGCGAGCACGTCGCGCAGCGATTGAGTGATCGAATAAGCGGCCGCCTTAGACGCGGAATAAGTGGCAAAGCCGGCATAAGCCCGGAGCGAGACCAAGCTGTTGACCTGAATGAGCACGCCACCACCGTTGGCTTTCAGAACCGGTGCGAACGCTTGGGCGAGATGGATCAAGCCAAACACATTGGTGTTGATCTCATGTTGTAATGATTGCACAGCCACATCACTTAGCGGGCCCTCTGTAGTCAGTACCCCTGCGTTGTTGATCAAAACCTCCACGTCTGTCGCGATCGCCGCCAGATCACGAATCGATTTTGCATCCTGCATGTCAATATAGACAGGCACGACTCGATCGCCGAACTCATCGAGGAGTGTTGTAGCGCGGTCGAGCTGGCGGACCGCTGCATAGACCTTCTTGGCACCCTGCTGGATCGCGCCTTCCAAGATGGCGCGGCCGATCCCACGGTTGGCGCCGGTGATCAAAACAACCTTGTCTTGCACGCTGTCGGTCATGCTGGAGTCCTTTTTGAATCGTCTTATGAGGTGGTAGTTGGCCCGCGATCAATCCCGCAGGTGCGCCATCACCAAAGCAATATCCGCAGGCGTGATGCCGCTGATCCGCTGGGCTTGGTCGAGCGTGAGTGGCCGGATTTTGCTAAGCTTCTGTTTCGCTTCAGTCCTGAGTGGCTTGATCGCGAGGTAATCGAACTGGGGCGGGATCGATTTGCCGGCTAGTCGCTTGTGTCGCTCGATCTCGCCCTGCTGCCGATCTACATATCCGGCATACTTGATGTCGTAAACCACTTGTTCGGCGGCCGACGGTTCGATCTCCGCTAGACGTGGCTCATGGGTGCTGATCACATCCCAATCGACCTCGGGACGCCGCAAGTAAACATCGCCTCGAACCTGATCGACTCGGCACTCTTTAAGCAATTCCCCGGCCCGAGCAATCGCCGCAAGTTTGCCGGTCAATCGCGCATGGCGAGCCTGATCGACCAAACCGAGTTCATAGCCGGTCTGGGTGAGCCGGCGGTCGGCGTTGTCGTGCCGCAGCAGCAGGCGGTATTCGGCGCGGCTGGTGAACATGCGGTAGGGTTCATCGACGCCGCAGGTCACGAGGTCGTCGATCAGCACGCCGATATAAGCTTCATCGCGGGCTGAGCACCAGCGGAGCTCGTGCCGCGGAGCTTCAGCGCCGCATTGGCGCCGGCGATCAGGCCTTGGGCCGCCGCTTCTTCGTAGCCGGTCGTGCCGTTGATCTGCCCGGCGAAGAACAGCCCGGCGACCGCTTTGGTTTCCAGCGAGGGCCACAACTGGTCGGGCGGGCAGTAGTCGTACTCGACGGCGTAGCCGTACCGCATGATCTCGGCGTTCTCACAGCCGCGGAATGCTGCGAAACATCGCGTCCTGCACATCGCGCGGCAGGCTGGTCGAGACGCCGTTGACGTAGACCTCTTCGCGTGTTGCGGCCCTCGGGCTCGAGGAACAGTTGGTGCTGCGACTTGTCGGCGAAGCGCACGACTTTGTCTTCGATCGACGGGCAATACCGCGGCCCGCTCGAGTTGATCTGGCCGCTGTACATCGGCGCCCGGTGCAGGTTCGCGCGGATCAGATCGTGGACCGCCTCGTTGGTGTAGGTGATGTAGCACGGCAGCTGCTCAAGCTGCAGCTTGTCGGTCAGGAACGAAAACGGCTGCGGGTCGTCGTCGCCAGGCTGCAATTCCGTCGCCGAATAATCGATCGTGCGCGCCGTTCAGCCGCGGCGGCGTGCCGGTCTTGAAGCGCTCGACCTCGAAACCCGAGCCGCGCCAGCGCCCCGCTGATGCCCGCCGTCGTGCCTTCGCCGGCCCGGCCCCCGGGGGTCTTGGCGCTTCGCCGGTGTGCATGATCGCCTGCAGGAACGTGCCGGTGGTCAGGACGACGGCGCGGCCGCGGTAGATCGCATCGCCGCGGACGCGAACGCCGATGATCCGCGTTGTGCCCTCAACCTGCTCGGTCAACAGATCTTCGACGACTTCCTGCCGCAGGTCCAAGTCCGGCTGCTCTTCGACGCTGCGCTTGACTGAACACTGATAGCCGCTTTTGTCGGCCTGGGCCCGCGGGCTGTGCATCGCCGGGCCTTTGCGGCGGTTGAGCAGGCGGAACTGAATGCCGGTGGCGTCGATCGCCCGGCCCATCAGCGCCGCCGAGGGCATCGATCTCGCGGACGATCTGCCCCTTGGCCACGCCGCCGATCGCCGGGTTGCAGCTCATCTGCCCGACGGTGTCGCAGTTGGTCGTCAGCAGCGCGGTGTGGGCGCCCATGCGAGCCGCGGCAGCAGCCGCTTCGGTGCCGGCATGGCCGGCGCCGATGACGATCACGTCGTAGTCGTAGGTCGTTTCAGTCATCGATTCTTATCATTTCTCACGGTGCTGCAGCGATCGAAGTTCGCTTGACGCAGCACTCTGCGGCAGTGGTTTAGCGGAACGAGGAGGTCCGCGGAGGATGTGGCGGCCAATGGAATAATTTCAAGTCAAACGGTAGCTCGTGCCGATGGTTCCACCAAGGGCTGCGTTGCCACAGCGTATTCGATTTCTCAGCAGGATTGAGAGCTCTCGTCCGATGGCAGGCAATCGACCGATGACTTTCTTCCGATACTCTTCTAACCGCGAGCGACTGGCGACTGGCATGCGTGAGCGACGACAGAGAAGCCGAACCGCTTGCACGGTCGCCGTTCTGCTGAGCCTGATCGCAAATGAAGCGGTCTCGCAAGGAACACCACCGCGCAACCTCCAGGGAGCGGCTCCACCGGAAGCGGCGCTGCGGCCCCATTACCTGAACTTCAATCGTTTTGAGATCCCGTTCAGTGTTGATCAGGTCGGGCAGCGACCGGTCGAAGTGCAATTGTATGTCTCCCGTGACGCCGGAGCCCAGTGGGAGCTATACGCCGCGCAGCCGGTCAGTGGAAAACCATTCCTATTCCAGGCTGATGCCGATGGGAACTACTGGTTTGCGACACGGACAGTCGACGAACACGGCAACTCCGCACCGCTGAGACCACAACTCGCCGTTCGCGTCGACACCGCCGAGCCACGGGTTCAGTTGCAGGCGGGCGTCGCCGAGCAGGACCTGATCAAGCTCACGCTGGTCTGCGATGACGCTGCTCCCTCGGCCGAAGCGATTCGAGTCGAGTATGCGATTGACCAGCCGCAGCAATGGAAGGCGGTCGCCAGCATCACGGGTCGCGCTGAGCCTGGCCAAGCGGGGCGGGTACTCGCTACGGGAGAGTTCCTCCCCTCTGCGCCGTGGCAGCAAATCTGGGTCCGGGCTCTGGTCAGCGACTTGGCTGGCAACAAGACGATTGTGACCGAGAAGGTCGAGCGGCCGCGACTGGCAGCGGCTCAAGTACGACTGGCAACATCCAAATCGCCCGCTGCTAGCTCAGTGCACGCGGCGGCGGTGACCGCTACGGCCGCCGGACCTTCGTCTCAGGCAGCTGCGGTAGCCCCCGCACTATCGCCATGGGCAGTGCCTCAGTTTTCGGTCTCCAGCGGCATGCTGGCGCTGGAACCACCCAATCAGTCTCAACCAGGGCGATCTTTAGCCGGGCCGTCTCAAGCACCACCATCAACGATAGGGTATTTGCCGGGCGGCTCGGTCAGCGATCCGGCCGCCGGTCCGACAGGCCCTGGGCTGACGGCGCCAGTTGCCGTCCCGAGCGAACCTGCACCGCCGCCACGACCCAAAACGGCGGCCGAAGCGATGCGACCGCTGACGCCTTCCAGCGCTGCTCTCGCGCCTGCGGCAACGCCGGCCACTGAGGCTACCGGTGCAGCACGACCTGTTGAAGTGGGGGCAGATGTTGTCATGTCGGCAGAACGGGCGGAGCCTGATCTGAGCCATCGACCGGCGGAGCGGTCGACCACACTCGCGGAGCGGTCAACCACGCTCGCGGAGCGGCCAACCACGCTCGCGGTGCGGCATAGCAATAGCCGCAAGTTCAGCCTGGAATATGAAGTCGAATCCGCGGGGTTGGCCGGTCTGAGCGAAGTCGAACTGTGGGGCACCACCGACTTTGGCCAGACCTGGAAACGCTGGGGTGCGGACCCGGATCGGCAAAGCCCGTTCGATATCGAAACCAATAACGACGGTACCTACGGCTTTCGCGTCGTGGTTGTTGCCAGCAATGGCCTGGCAACGCCGCGGCCGCAGGAGGGTGAATCGGCCGATATCCTGATCGCGGTCGATACCGAGCTGCCGCGTGTGCGGATCACCGGCGCCACGTACGGAGAGGCCGAGCAGACCGGTTCGCTGTTGATTCAGTACCAATGCAGTGACACCAATTTGGCGCGGCGGCCGATTTCGTTGGCGTTCAGTGCAATGCCCAGCGGCCCCTGGTCGACGATCGCGGCAGGTCTGGAAAACGAGGGGCTTTACGTCTGGCCGGCCGATCCGACTTTACCTCGCCAGATTTACCTGCGTATCGACGCAGCCGACTTAGCCGGCAACGTCGCCCACTACATCCTCGACACACCGATCGATATCCAAGGTCTGGCCCCCCGAGCACGGATTCGCGGTTTCAATCCGCTAACCGGTTCCGCCGGCGCAACGACACGGGCGAGTATCGAGGAAGCTGGCCAATCACCCACTCCGCCACTGACGGCAACTCAGCCCTCGGCGCGGCTGAAATAAGCCGCGTCAACTAGCCCGAAGTTCCAGCTTGCCGACCAGCGGTGGCATCGGGCAGTCCAGCAGGTCGGCAATCCCACGCACCAGTTCCGCTTCCTTCACCTTGACGATTCCATCAGCGGACACCGATGCGGCGCAGGCGGAGAGCAGTTCTGCGCAACAGTGCGCCGAGGCTCGCGCTAACTTCTCGAGTGCCTCATCCAGCGCGCCGAACGAGCACTCCGACGCCGGCAGCAGCGTCAGCCGCAGTCCAGACAGATGGCCAGCCGCGATCTGAAATGCCGACTCGACGTCCCGGCCGCTGTGACCAACCCGGGCCAACGTTGACAGCAGGACCGAAACCTCGCGGTTGAGCCGGTTGAGACGGTGGTAATGCGTTGCTGTCGATGGCGAGGGCACGTACTGGCCGCGGAGGTGGCGGAGCAGCACGCGCGACAGCGTCCATTCGAAGATCGTCAGCCTCTGGTCGGCCTTAATCATCGCTTCGAGCGCCCGTGAGAACGTCTGATATTGCGGGGCGGTCATGGTCCGCAGCATCGGCAATGACAGGTCGACCAGCGGCAGCCGTGCCGCGTCGGGGGCGACTGCTACCTTGGGATACAACTTTCCTGTGAGTGTGACAACATCGGCGGAAATCATCTTCCGCAGCACGGCGAGCTGCATCTGACGCATTTCCTGATCTGCGTCGAGCAGCAGCGCCAGCACCAAGGCCCGCGCCGAATAAGCTTCATGCGCCGCATCGACTAGTTCAGGATCGATTTCCTGCAGCAGCATCGCGGAGTACTGCTGATGCTGGGCTGCGGGTGCGCCGACGTAGTCGACCGCCTCCATGACAGCCGGTAGCGGCACCTGAGGCTGCTCAGGGCCAGCAAATCCGCTGGCGCCGAGCGGTTGTCGCTGCGAAGAAACCTGTCGCCGCGTCCCAGATGATTCGTCGAACGTGCCATCCCAAGACGGATCGAGCGCCTTGATCCGCTCGGGCAGCGGTGGATGAGTCGCCAGCAAGCCGGTGAGTCCTTCAAACACGCCTTGAGCAAAATACATATGGCTGGCCATGCCGGCGTTGGGATGCTCCAGTCGCCCCTGACGCGAGAACCCGCCGATCCGCTTCAGTGCCCCAGCGATTCCATCGGGGTTGCGAGTGAACTGCACCGCCGACGCGTCGGCCAAAAACTCCCTCTGCCGCGACACCGCGGCTTTGATCAAGCCGCCGATGAACGATCCAATCGATCCGGCAACGATCAGAATCAGCCCCGAGACGGCGAGCAACAACGTGATTCGTCCATCGCCGCGATTCGAGTCGGATGAACGTGAACGATGGCCGCCGGTGTAATAGACCGACCGCAGCAGCATGTGCCCGATCAGCCCCAGCAGCAGGATGCCGTGCAAGATGCCGATCATGCGGATGTTCATCCGCATGTCACCGTTGAAGATGTGGGAGAACTCGTGAGCGATGACTCCCTGCAACTGTTCGCGATTGAGTTTCTCCATCGCCCCACGGGTCACGCCGATGACCGCGTCGCCGGGTCGATAGCCAGCGGCAAAGGCGTTGATCGCTTGCTCTTCGAGTACATACACCGGCGGAACCGGAGTCCCAGAAGCGATTGCCATCTCCTCGACGATGTTCATCAACCGCCGCTCACCGGCGTCGCGTGTATCGCCGTGAATCTGCCGGCCGCCCACACCTTCGGCCACGCGGGTGCCGCCGCCCAACCGCAGCGCCGTGATCTGATAGAGACTTCCCAGGACGATCACAATCGCCGTGGCAACGCCAAACACTCCGGCTAAGGCCAGCGGGTCGACTTCGGCGCCATGAGGCTGGCGTCCGCCACGCTGGCCATAGCCCGAATCGGCAGCCAACGTTCCGATCGCGTAGCCGGCAACACTGGTCGCACCGACCAAGCCGATTACGGCGGCTACGAACAGGATGATCAGCCAGAAGGTGTTGCCGCGGGCAGTGTCTTGTCGATCGAAAAACTGTGTCGACATCAGCCGAACGAGACCTTCGGCGCATGCGCGATCGCCTCGCTGTCAAACTCCAGCAGATCGCGGTCGGTGGTGTGGCCGGTCAGGTTAGCAATCAGTGCCGGCGGGAACGTCTGCCGGTAAGTGTTATAAGATGTCACCGAGTCGTTGTAGCCCTGCCGCGCAAAGCTGATTTTGTTTTCGGTCGACGTCAGTTCCTCAGTCAACTGCATCATGTTCTGGTTAGCCTTGAGGTCGGGATAGGCTTCAGCCAGGGCAAACATCCGGCCCAGCGCCCCGGACAAGCCTTTTTCCGCGCCCGCCAAGGCCATCACGGCTTCGTGATCACCAGGGTTGCCCGAAACGCCCTGCAAGCCGCTGACCGCCTGGTTGCGAGCCTTGATCACCGCTTCGAGCGTGTCGCGCTCGTGGGCCATGTATCCCTTAGCGGTTTCAACCAGGTTAGGAATCAGGTCGTGCCGCCGCTTGAGCTGGACTTCGATCTGCGAAAACGCGTTATCAACGCGGTTTCGTAGCGTCACCAGTCGGTTGTAGATGCTCACACCGTACATCAGCATCAGCAACACGACGACCACCACTGCGGCAGCCATCACCAGAGGCACAAGAATCAGACTCGTCGACATGTTTCATCCGTCTTGAAGTGTTTTCGGCCAGGGCGCTAGCTTCCAGGCCCGGAACCTTTGCCAGCGGGGCGCTGAAAAACCAGCCGGAGAAGCATTTCCGGCGCAGTCGCCCCGCAGCACACAGGTGCCCACTGTTTTACCACGCGGCGCGCGGTGTGGCTGCCAGTGAGCCGGCGAATTGCACTTCGGCAGGATACCGCTGACCTTTGGCCTGGGGCGCCTAGGCCATCGACGCGACCGGGATCTCGGAGATCTGGTACGCCCGGGAGCGGAACAGGAAGTCGATGATGTTGCCTTCGTGGGGCTGCAACCAGTTGAGCCGATTAGTTGGGATCGGACCGATATTCAGCCGGTCGATCTCCACACAGCGGCCGGCGGCGTCGATGAACGACTGATCGCGAGTGATCACAGTCCCCACGAGCGTCGGCCCGATCCGCTGCAACATCTCCGCCTGCGGGCACTGGACGACGCTGGTGAACGGGAACATGTATTCTTTCTTCGCCACACCGCGATCGGGCGAATCGGCGTGAACGACCATCGGCCGCAGGTACGCGCAGTGGTCCCGCTCGATCAATTTTTCACCGAACTTCGCCGTCACGTCGGTGACGCCGGCTTCGGCCAAATCCTGTTGCACCATCGCGTAGGTCCCTGTGGCCATCGCCGGGACGGTAAACGCCGCCAGTTTGGCCTCGGGATCGGTCGGTGGCAGGACATCAACGGGGCCGATCCGTTCAGCGATCGCCTCAGCGATTTCGCGGGTGTGACGGCTGGCCCAAATGCCCGAGCAATTGATGCAACTCCGCCCGGAATTGCTCAGCACGCTCTCGACCATCATGTCGAGGAACAGTTCCCAGTCGTCCACGACATCGTCGCCGAGCAGGATCTTGGAGAAGCCTGGGCCGTGGGCCTGAACCCGTGGGTTTCCAGCGTGCTGGGCAAGCGTCTGGGCGCTGCCAAAGATCATGCTCTTGGAGCACTTGCTCAAAATCGCCGTACCGGCATCGTGTCCGCCGGGGTAGAGCGAGAACGCAGCGGCCGGAACGCCCGCTTCGATAAACGCCGACACCATGCGGTAAGGCGTCCACGGTTCCTGCGAGCCGGGTTTGAGCGCCAGTCCAACCTGCAGTGGGATCGCCGGCAGCCAAAGCGTGTGGACACCGGGTGAGTTGTTCGGCAGTACAGCGCCGAGAATCGGCGTCTGCGCCTGAAAGCTGACGGTCACGCCGCGGCCTTCGTCGCCATAGCCGCGCGAGAGAATCGACAGGTCCAATCCGCGGGTCAGGCAGTTGAGGATCTGGTCCATGTTGGACAAAACGAATGCGTTCTTGTCCATATTGGCTCGGCACATGTGTTCAGGCAATCCGGTACTGGCCGACTGGTGCCGGACGAAATCGTCCACCGATTGCACTTGGTCGCCGACCGGCAGATCAGCCGACTTGAACAGTTCCGCTGCCTTCACGCACATCTGCAGCAGGTCGGTAATCGGCACCTGCAACAGCGCGTCGCGGGCCTTCTCAGCTTGACGCAGGTCTTTGGTCACAATCCCGCCACCGACGGTCCCGATACGAGCCATCGGCTCACCGGTGTCGAAGTGTACGACATCGATGAAATCGAGCGATTGGTACGGCTTTCCCCAACGGAGCGGACTGAGCGTGATCATGAAAGGCTTGAGTGCTTAGTGGAAAGGAAATCGAGTCAGCGGCGGTGGGTCTAATAAACTCCCACCGTCGTCCCGCTGGCGATCTTATGGAAGGGGCGAACGCCGCTCACGCCGTCCCAGGGGAACGTATCATACGGAGCTTCGCGTTCGCCTTCGTCGCGTTCCAAGAAGCCTGGAACAAAGAACTCGTCGGTCAGTGTGTACAGTTTTACACGGCCCGTTTCGCCATAGCCGACCACCTGATTGTCGTCATCGAACGAAACGACTTCGGTCACGGCGCGCGGCTGCGGGGCGTAGTAGCTGATCTTGTAGCCATCGGCGGCCGAAATCGGCTTGCCGCAGGCCAAGCCCATCAGCGTGTTGCCGTAGGTCGGCGTCATGAACACGCCACCTTCCTCGGCCGGTCCGCCGAGCAGTTCCTCCACTGCGAAACGCGTCCACTGGGGCGTAAACTCGGTTCCGCCGGAGAAGATACCGGTGATTCCGACTTCCTTAATACTCGTGCCGCGTTCCTCGAGCGCTTCGCCGAGTGCCTCGAGCAGCTTCGGCGTGGTGAACATGCACTTGATGTCGTGACCGGCGGTCAGGATCGTGACGGCTTGGTCGATGCAGTGCTTCTTGTATTCCTCGAGGTGCTCCATCCAGCCTTTTTTGATCAGCTTGACGACCCATCGCGGGTCCAAGTCGATGCAGAAACAGATCCCGCCGCGGAACTGCGCCAGGTGCTCAATCGCTAGTCGCAACCGCCGCGGACCGCTGGGGCCGAGCATCAACCAGTTGGAGCCTTTGGGAAAGTACTGGTCAGGCAGCGTTTCGCTGAACAGTTCGTAATCCTTCCAATGGTCCTCGATCACCATCCGGCTCTTAGGGATGCCGGTGGTCCCGCCGGTTTCGAACACGTAGACCGGTTTACCCGCGTGTCCCTTGGGAACCCAGCGGTTGATCGGTCCGCCGCGGAGCCAGTCATCTTCGAACAGCGGAAACTTCTTCAGATCATCAAAGCACTTGATGTCGCGCAGCGGGTCGAACTTGAGTTCTGCCTTCTTGGCGAGCCAAAACGGGCTGCCGGTCCGTTCGTCAAAATGCCACCGGACCGTTTCGACGGTGTGCGCATCAAGCCGCTCACGGGCGGCGGCAGCCTTCTTGGCAACTTCTTCAGAGATCAAGTCAGCGGTGCTCATTGAGGATGAAACCGAAAGGAAGGATCAGGGGCGAAGTCAACTTGAGCCGAGTTCAGCGGCGGGCTTGGTAGACCGAGTGACTTCTACGGTACCGCCGAAAATTGCCGTTTGCAACCGAGCGCACTGCGCCTGCTGTGGCTGTGGACGCAATCGCTGCCGGCCGCGCCGGTTCGGCAAAAAGAATCAGCTTCCGGTGGTGACGCCGAGTCACAAATCATCGGCAGGGGAGACGGCATTCAGGATTCGCGCGGCGGAGCAGGTGCGAGCGACTCGGGTGCCCAGTCCCGGCGTAGCACAACTTCGGTGCGCGGGTACACCGCGATGATTTTTCCCTGATGCTCCGGCTTCGCGGTCTCAACACTCAGGGCGATGTGCAGCTCGGTGGCCCACCGCCGCCGCTGCCGTGCGTCGACCAGGTAACGAACCGTGCAGTCGGTCCAGGAAGCGTCGGGCGCTGAGACAAAGACTTGCGGTTCTTCCGCGATGTCAAACGCCAAGCGTGCTCGCGCAAGCAGTTGTTGGTACTGCGCCACCGGCCCGTGCATCTGCTGGCCGACAACCCGCATCGCCACCGCTTGCAATACGGTTCGGGTATAAGCCAAGTCGCTTTCATTGGCGACCGAGACCACGACCTCGTCCCACACAAAGGGGAAATCGCGGCTGTAATTGACGAGGTTAGACCGCAAGACCTCCCAATTCGGGAAGGTGATCATCGCTCCGGTCGGCTGCGCTCCGGCCACCGCTTTGCCCGGTCCACCCGCTTCCCAGACCGTGGTCGTCAGAATGTCGATCCGATAGACGTCGCCAAAAACCTCGCCAACTTCGATGCGATCGCCGACGCGGTAGTAGCCTTGGAACGAATTGAGTAGCCAGCCCGTAAAACTCTCGATCGGCGTCTGCAAAGCCCAAGACAGCGCCAATCCTACCAGCCCAATGGACCCGACCAGTGCCCGCGCGTCGCCAGCGATGATGCTCAGAGCGACGGCAATCGCGATCAAATAAATGGCGATCTGCGCCAGCGCGACGATCGCTTCAGTCCGCTCCCAACGCACCAGCAACTTGTGGAGCAACCACCTGGCCAGCCGGCTGGCCAGAGCCGCCACTGCGATCAACACCGCCGCGATCAGCAACTTGGGAAACAGGCCGTAGAACCCCAGCAGCAGTTCCCAAATCGTATCGACCGCCTGGGATACCGCTTGCGCCGGATCTCCGACATCCTCCAGCGGCACGTCCTGATCCGCAAGCTCCTGTTCACCTTCGATTTCCAGTGCAGATGTTTCCTCTTGCGCAGCAGCCTCTGGATCGACTCCCCACAGCAGTAGCAGCAGCGCAGTCAGCGAGACCGCCAGTAGCGAACCCTGACGAAACCGCTGTAGACGCGCCTTGGCTCCCCGCTGGTAGGCTTCCACGCCAGGGCGGCGTGCCCGCGATGGGAGGGAGCCGCGGAGCTGCCGGGGCTGGCTGCGGCCCAGGCGATTGCTCTCCCGCGTCCGTTCACCACTTCGTCCCACAACACGTTGCCGGGGCTGTCGCCCGGTCTGTTGTCGCAGCTCGCGGCCGCGCCGATTGCCGGTTTTTCCAGTGCGGTCCATCGGCGACTCCGGTTCTCAAACTGCGTCGGCGCACGGGCCCAACATCACTGCCCCGCTACCCTCTTACCCCACAATCGTCGCCTCAGCCATATCCCGCGCATGGTAGCTGCTGCGCACGAACGGGCCACTGGCGACCTTGGCAAATCCCATCGCTCGGGCGAGCTCGCCCAATTCCTCGAACTCCTCGGGCGGAACGTAGCGGACCACCGGCAAGTACTTATCGCCCGGCTGCAGGTATTGGCCGAGCGTTAAGAAATCGACGCCAAACCGGCGTAGATCGGCCAGGGCATCGAGCAGTTCATCGCGCTGCTCACCCAGCCCCAGCATCAAGCCGCTCTTGGTTTTGACTGCCGGGTCATAGCGTTTAACCTGCCGCATCATCTCAAGGGTCCAGGAATAGTCGCTCTTGGGACCTCGGACGCGGCGATACAGTCTCGGCACGGTTTCCATGTTGTGATTGAATACAGTCGGCTGACTCTCAATCACGCGCTGCAGGGCTTCCTTACAGTGGACGAAGTCAGGCGTCAGCACTTCGGTTGTCGCTCCGGTCCGCTCACGCACCGCGACCACGCAGCGGTAGAAGTGGTCGGCGCCCCCATCGGGAAGGTCGTCGCGGGTCACGCTGGTAATCACCACGTGCTTCAGCCCCAGCCGCGCCGCCGCTTCGGCCACACGCGTCGGCTCATCGGCCTCGGGAGCCTCCGGCGGCCGACCGCGACGGACCGCGCAAAAGCCGCAGGGCCGCGTGCAGACGTTGCCCAAAATCATGAAGGTCGCCGTCTGCTGACTGTAACACTCCATCCGGTTGGGGCATTTGGCATTGTCGCACACCGTCTCCAGACGGAGTTCATCTAGCAACCCGGCTGTCAAATGGTTGGCGTTGCGCTCGGGGATCGGCCGCTTCAGCCAGCGGGGTAACCGCCCGGTTCCGCTGGTGAGCGTGCCCTCGGGCATTTCGGGTTGAGCAACAACGGGCAAGCGGAAGGCCATAGATATCTCGGGGTCTGGCGGCGAAGGCACGACGCCAAACGTTTAGGGAACTCGAATTGCAAGGCTGCTAGGTCACCGTAATACCATGCCCGCCAATGTGAAGGATTCGCTACCGTCGAGAGTCATCGTAGCTGACCGGTTGGATTCGGCCAACGATCCGAGTGCCAGCTACCGGTCCGAAATGGCGGCTGTCGATCGATAATGGGACGTTGTCTCCGAGCAGAAAGTATTGGTCGGCGGCAAGCTCGATCGGCCAGTCGACGGTCGCAGCCAGTCGTGGATCGATCCGGTACTCCAGTGGTCGGTCGATCCGGACCTGCGTGATTTCCACTGCTCCTGCGACGACTCGTATAGCGATGGGGCGGTGCTCGCTCAGGTCGGGCAGACGGGAGTCGGACTGGTGAATCACAGAATCCGCTGTTGCAGACGTCGCCGGTGGATGGAGCCGAGGCCCATTCACTTCCAGATGGGTGGTCCCAGACAACAGATCGACGCGACGGACAGTAACGGCAACGCCATCCCAAAATGCGGCCTCCAGCCTCCCCGGCCAAGTTGCTTCGACTCGCAGCGACAGTCGCAACCGCGAAACCGGCAACAGCGCCCGCACTTCAGTTACGTTGCCAGGCACATCATCGCGGACCCGGTCGGGCCGCATGCCGTGATGCACACTGCGGTGGTGATACACCAGCCAATCGCTCGTCGCTTCAGCGTCCGAATCAGCATCGCTGGCAATCGCCAGCATTCGGAATCCACCGGCGGTTTGTTCGACCGATGGTTCTTCGCCATCGGGTTGTGGTATCCACCAAGACTGGCCGCCGTTGCGATGAGCATCATTGTGGACGGGAAGCCAAATCCGCTCCGGCAGAATCGGTGCTGCGTCGACCAAAAGCTGCCCGCTGCGATGTGTGACCACTTGCCCCGGTCCGGCGACAATCCGTTTCACGCTCAGCGTATCCAGCTCGTCTGCTTGGACGTGGACATCATCAACATCTCCATTCCCAAGCGAACTGCTGGACCCTTGAAAGTCGGGCGTATCACTTTGCGGCCAGCCGACAGCAACCAGTTCGCCGACGGTAAAGGCGGATTCCGCTGCGGTTCGTGGAACGAGCCGGACCGCCTTACCCCGGCGAATTTCCGTAGCATCCAATGTCACCTCAGAACCGCAGTTCCAGCAGATTACCCGCGCCGACTGAACCGCTTCTGAGATGCCATACGCTGGCCAGACGACGCCGCAGGCACTGCAGCTCGCTTCGATGTGACGGCCGAGCAGCGTCGGTGCCATGGAAGCGCCTGTGACTTCCATTTTCGGCAGATCAGCGTACCTTAACTCAGTCTGCGGCTTTTTCCGGTCATGTCGGCTGGCCGGAACGTACGGCACGTGATCGCGGCGCATTGCAGCCTGCCATCCAAGTGCGACTGCTGCGCCACCAGCGGTCAATCCGGCTGCCGTCGTCAACAGAGCCCGCCGGGAGAGCCGTGCCGGGGCCTCCGAGGGATCCAACGGGCGCAGTGATCTGCCTTCATTGCTCATCGATCGATATACTGCCAACCCTCGCAGCGGCCAGCTCGGAAAGGGGCTGGCAAAAAATCGGGCTCGTCGTCGCTCAACTACCGATTTACATTAGCTTACAGGAAAGCTCCGAACGGCGGCGGAGCATCCAAACTTATGAACTCTGATTTTGATGACAACTGAAGCGTCACCCTCACTTACCCACAAATACCGTGCGCCGATTGGCCAGGTCCTCGGCCTGCGGGTGCTCGGAACCGGCTCGTACGTCCCTGAGCAAATCGTCACCAACGAAGACTTGGCGGCGTTGGGCTGCGACAGTGAGTGGATTGTTCGGCGAACCGGCATTCTGCAGCGCCGCAAGGCGGCCGACGACCAGGCGACCAGCGATCTGGCCTACGAAGCCGCTCTGGTGGCGATGCGTGAAGCGGGTGTCACCGCCGATCAGCTCGATTTGATCATCGTGGCGACGATGACGCCCGATTTCCCCACTCCGTCGACGGCCTGCGAACTGCAGCGGCGGCTTGGGGCGGTTGCCCCGGCCATGGATGTGAATGCCGCTTGCGCCGGGTTCATGTACGCTGCGGTGACTGCCGGACAGTTCATCAGCGCCGGCAACAGCCGCTGTGCCCTGGTCGTCGGCGCGGACGTGATGAGCCGCACCGTCGATCCGGACGATAAAAAAACTTATCCCTTATTTGGTGACGCAGCGGGCGCCGCAGTGCTGACCGCTGACGACACGTCGGATACCGGCCGTCGCTCGGGCATCCTCGCCTACCAACTCGGCAGTGAAGGCTGCGGCGGCGAAATGCTGTGTATCGCCGCCGGTGGCAGCCGCCGTCCGCTCACCCCGGAAGCCTACGCAAAGGGCGATCAGTACTTGCGGATGGACGGCCGCGGCGTCTTCAAATGGGCCGTGCGAGTCTTTGAAGAGAGCGCTCGCGACGTGCTGGCGCAGGCGGGTGTGACGGCCGATCAGCTCGAATTGATCATCCTCCACCAAGCCAACCAGCGGATCATTGACTCAGCGGTCGCCGACCTCAACGTCCCGGCGGAACAGGTGTTTGTGAATCTCGATCGCTATGGCAATACCAGCGCGGCGAGCATTCCGCTGGCGCTGGATGAGGCGGTCCGCGGCGGCCGATTGCAGCGCGGTGACCACGTGTTGCTCTGCGGATTTGGCTCCGGTCTAGCTTGGGGAACGGCTTTGTGGCGCTGGTAAGCCGCCTCGGGCAGGCTCGCCAACAGTACGTCCACGGCGTCGAGTCTGCTCGGCGCAGGCCGCTCGGAGAGAACAATTTTAGCCTTTTGCGAAAATGATTCTTTTTTTCGCCAAAGCGGTTTGCTATGATAGGGCGCGAGGGCCGCAGGGCCTTCGCCCCTGAGTTTATCTCGCAGCGGCACTACCCGATTGGGCACAGGTCGCGGCGAGTGATACCCGTTGGTTATCCGCCGCCCTTTTATGCTCGCGACGTTTGTTTCGCGTCATTGGCGGGTGCAACGAATTTTGCTTCTTCCATTCATTTAAACATTCTGTTCAGCGCCCGGGCTATCATTTGAGGCGTAGGTACCGATCGGTACCTACGCCTTTTGCGTTTCGCCGGAGCCGGACCTAGCCCCGTGCCAACGCGTCGCTTTGGTCGACGAACGCTTCGCCGTCCCACTGAGCATCGTCGCTGATCATCTGCTTGCGATCGTGCTGAGCCTGCTTCGCCGCCCGAACCTCGGCCTGACGCTGCACCAACTCGGCGTGCGTGCTGAAGAATTGCAGGCTGTGCCCCCGGAAGTCGTCGAGCGTCTGGAAGCCGTGCTGGTCCATAAACTGCAACAGTTCCTCGCACATCGACTTGATGCAGCGGTAGCCGACCTTCATCACGCCGGTGCAGACTTGGACGCAGTCGCTCCCTAAGAGGATGAACTGGGCCGCATCGCGCCCGGTTTCGATCCCGCCCAAGCCGCTGAGAGTGCGGCCTGGAAACTCATCACGGATCACCGTCGCGATCTCCATGCACATTCGCAAAGCGATCGGAAACACGGCTTGCGACGAATACCCGCCCGGTGTTGTGTAACCTTCGACCGATGGCTCGGGGCGGAGGGTATCCAGATCGACACCGATCACGCTGCGAATGGTATTGATGGCGCTGATTCCACCACAGCCCGCCCGCAGAGCGGCCCGCGCCGGCTCTTCAATTCGAGTCACATTCGGCGTCAGTTTCGCCCACACCGGCTTCGACGCAGCCTCCATCGCCCAGCCACAGACTTCTTCCAAAATGGCCGGGTCCTCGCCCATCGCCGAACCCATCTTTCGCTCCGGCAACCCATGAGGGCACGACATGTTCAGCTCGAATCCATCCACGCCGGCGTCTTCACAGCGGCCGATGATCTCGTGCCACGCATCGCGGTTATATTCCTCCATGACCGAAGCGAACAGGCATCCATCGGGATGTTTATCTTTGATCAGCTTGAATTCATCGATCCAAGTATGGAAATCACGATCGCTGATCAGTTCGATATTTTCCCAGCCATAGATCTCGCCGGTTGTGCGGCTCGCAGTCGCCCATACCGCGGCTGGACGTTGATGACCTTGGCAGCATCGAGGCTGACGGTCTTGCAGACGACTGCCCCCCAACCTTCATCAAACGCCTTGCAAATGACCTTAGCATTGGTTCCCGGCGGTCCCGACCCGATCACGAACGGGTTGGGCATCTTCATTCCATTAACGGTTGTTTCCAGCGTCGCCATATTTGCCTTTGCTTAGCTCGGTGAGAGTTTCATCCAGCATCGCCACCAGATAGGCAGCGTCGTCGCGATTGATACACATCGGGGGCTTAATCCGCAACGTGTTGCCAAACAATCCGCCTTTGCCGATCAAGACGCGCCGTTGTTTCATGCCTTCGACGACAGCGGCCGCTTCGTCACTTGCCGGTTGCCGACTTGCACGGCTACTAACGAGTTCAACCCCGAGCAATAACCCCATCCCGCGCACCTCGCCGATCAACGGATGTTTATCCTGCAGTTCGACCAGCGCATCTTGCAGGTATTTGCCGACGGTCAGTGCATTTTGTTGCAGTCCGTCCTCCTCGATCACCTCTAGCGTTGCCAGACCCTGCGTCATGCTAATTGGGTTTCCGCCAAAGGTGTTGAAATGAATCCGGTTGGTCAACGCCTCGGATATCGGCGCTGTCGTCGTCATCGCTCCAAGTGGCGCGCCATTACCGATGCCTTTAGCCATCGTGATGATGTCGGGTTTGACGCCCCAGTTCTGGTGCGACCAATAATGCGTACCAGTCCGTCCAAAGCCACCTTGGACTTCGTCTGCCACACACAACCCGCCGTGTTGGCGGACGATCGAATAAACGATTTCGAAGAATTCTCGCGGCGGAGTGACAGCGCCGCCCACACCCTGAATCGGCTCGCCGATAAAGCAGGCGATTTCGCCGGGTGTTTGATACTGGATCACATTCTTGAGGTCATGCGCGCATTTCAACTCACACGACGGATACTCCAGCCCGTACGGACAACGGTAACAATAACCGGGGTGGGTGTGATGGACTCCCGGTTGGCTGTTGGACTTAAACTTCCACTTGCTGTGTGCGGTGACCGCCATCGTCGCCGACGTGCCGCCGTGGTAACCGTTGCGCAGCGCGATCAAGTCTTGATTGCCGGTGAACTCCCGCGCCGATAAGATTGCGATCTCGTTGGCCTCACTGCCACTGTTGGTGAAGTACGACCGTGTCAGTCCTTCAGGCATCTGCTCGGCGAGCTTCTGTGCCAACAGTCCGATCGTCGGGTGCAAATAGATCGTGGTCGTGTGCTGGAGCTTCCCGACCTGCTCACGCACTCGCTGAGCTACTTTGGGGTGGCAGTGCCCGACGCTGACGGTGACGATGCCCGCGAAAGCGTCAAGGTATCGCACACCGGTCTCGTCCCAGACATACTGCATATGCCCCTCGACCACCATCAGCGGTTGCTGGTAATAGGCGAACAGAGCGGGTGAGAGAAACTGGTGACGCAGCGCCAGTACTTCATCACGACTCGGGCCGTTATACGCCGCGGGAACGTGATCTACGATCGGCAGGGTAGGACGAGTGTCCGTAGCCATTGTCCAAGTGCTCCTGGCTTGGCGAACTGAACTTTCTAAGGCGCGGTGACAGCGCCATAAGTCTCGGGTCGACGATCACGATAGAACTGCCATACATTGCGAACTTCTCGAATCATGTCGAAATCGAGATCGGCGATGATGATGTCATCTTCGGTCCGTTTGGTGGACGCGGCAATGAATTGACCTCGCGGGTCGCAGAAGTAACTCTGCCCATAGAACTCGCCGATCCGCCAGGGATCTTCCCAGCCGGGACGATTGATCGCGCCGACAAAGTACTGATTGGCAACCGCGTGCGCAGGCTGCTCAAGCTTCCAGAGATATTCACTCAGGCCAGCGACGGTTGCTGAGGGGTTGAAGACCAGTTCTGCGCCGGCCAAACCAAGACATCGGGCGCCGTCAGGAAAATGCCGATCGTAGCAGATGTAAACGCCGACCTTACCGATGCGGGTATTGAATACTGGATAGCCGAGATTTCCGGGCCGGAAGTAAAATTTCTCAAAGAACCCCGGATGGCAATGAGGGATGTGGATCTTGCGGAACTTGCCCAGGTAGCTGCCATCGGCATCGATCACCGCAGCGGTGTTGTAGTAGACACCGGTTTGTTCTTCTTCATACACCGGAACGATCATCACTATCTGATGCTTCTTCGCCAACTGCATCATCAGCTGCATGGTCGGCCCATCGGGCACCCGCTCCGTTAAGTCGTACCACTTCATTTCCTGTTCGGCAGGAAAGTACGGCCCATAGAACAGTTCCTGCAAACAGCAGACCTCGGCGCCGGATTGGGCTGCCGAAGCGATCAATTCGACGTGCTTATCAATCATCGCCTGTTTGATTTTCACAACCGGCGATGTACTCGGTTCACATAAGGTGGCTTGTATCAGCGCCCCTCGAACCATCCGTGCCATCGGACCATACTCCCGCTAAAATGACTGTTTCAGAAAAGGGCTGACCCGTTAGAGCCTACCAACCCCCTTTGCTGACCAAGGCTACCTGATGCGGCCGCTGGCGTCGATGAGCCGCGCCGCAGCGTGGGCGGGACGGCTTCCGCTAGACGAGCTGTTGGCCGCGGGCGAATACCTGCTTGACACGCAACTGCCGACTGAGCACGAGCAAGTCAGCCCGTTTTCCGCGTTCAATGCTGCCGGTCACATCGGCGATTCCGCTTCGCTGGGCCGGCGTCAAACTCGCCATGCGGATCACCTCGGGCAGCGTTGCCGTCGTGCTCTTCTTCATCTGGCGGACCATGTGGTCCATCCCGACGACCGAACTGGCTAGGCTCTTACCGTCTAGCGTCCAGCCTACCTTGCCGTCGCTTCGAAACCAACTGCCGTCGACCTGATTGCCGAAACGGTACTTGCCCGGCGGCAAGTCGAGCGCCCGATTGCAATCGGTGACCAAGCAGAGTCGCTCCACTCCCTTCATGCGATAAGCAAACTCAAGCAGCTCAGGAGCCAGGTGACAGCCATCGGCCAAGACCTCCGTGCTCATCTCATCGTGCATCAGCACGAACTCCGCCATGCTCGCTTGCATCGGAGCAGGGAAGCGTTGGCGCAACGAGGGGACGGAACTCATGGCGCACCAGAAGTGGTCGACATGCCGCATCCCGGCTTTGAATGCCGCCTGCATTTCGCCCCAACTTGAATTGGAATGCCCGCAAGTAATCAGGCAGCCGTGCCGCCGCGCTGCCTTGTAAAACGCCTGGCTGCCGGGCAGTTCTGCCGCACAGGTAGCGATGCGGATCAGCCCGGTCGCAAAGTAACGATTGAAGTCCGCTGGCGTCGGGTCCCGCCTGCCGTCAGCAGGATGACATCCAAGCTTATCTTCGGCAAAGTAGGGTCCATACAGATGAACCCCTTCTAAGTTAGGCCCTTGTTGCCGCTGCTGGAACTGCTCGCACGCCGCGATCATCGCCATGATCTGCTCTGGCGATCCGGTCGAGGTGGTCGGAAACAGGGTCGTCGTGCCGTGTCTGGCATGCGCCATACAAGCGGTTGCGACCGCATCGACCGACGCGTCCATAAAGTCCGCGCCGTTTCCCCCATGGACGTGAATATCGACAAAGCCTGGCGATAAGTAGGCCCCGCGGAGATCGATCCGCTTCGCGTCCTCCGGAACGTGCGCCTCACCGACGGAGGCAATCTTTCCATCGCGACAAACCACCGTCGCCGGCTCGGTCATTCGATCGGGCAGGACGACGGTGGCATTGACGAAGGCGATGCAGCCATGATCACCAGACATTTGATTCACGATGTTTGCTACTACTTAGACTCGAACCGGTAGATACATTCGCCCTGAGCGCTGTCGATCATGTAGTAGACTTCGCCGCTGGGATCTTCACCGAATCCCAATACCGGGATCCCGCTGGCAATCACTTGCTCATTGCGAATCGCTTTGCCGGTCGCCTCGTCATAGCTCAATGCCCAAACACTGCCGCTGACATAGTCGGCATAGACGTATTTGCCAGCCAACTCCGGCACGCGACTGCTGCGATAAACGCGTCCGCCGGTGATCGACTTACCGACCCCGTGATCATATTCCCAGACCGGATCGATCGGATCGGCAAGCGCGGGATCGGCCTGGCGGTTGCCGAAGGCCTGCGTCCCCTCTCGAACGCTCCAGCCATAATTTCCGCCCTTTTGAATAACGTTGACTTCTTCCCACAGCTCTTGACCGACATCACCGATCCAGAGCATTCCGGTTTGCTTGTCAAACGCGATTCGCCACGGGTTCCTGATGCCATAGGCGTAGATCTCGGGACGGGCGCCGGCAACGTCCACGAACGGATTGTCAGCCGGAATGCCGTATTTGTGGTCGCCTGCGGTTGAATCGACGTCGATGCGGAGAATGGAACCGAGCAGTGTTGATAAGTCTTGGCCATTGGCGTGGGGATCGTTGCGCAGACCGCCATCTCCTAACCCAATATACAAGAAACCGTCGGGCCCAAACTCAATCGGGCCGCCATTATGATTTTTAAACGGCTGAGCCACTTCTAGCAGGACTTCTTCCGACTGCGGATCCGCTTGGTTAGGATTATCTTTGGACACCTTAAACCGGGAGACGACCGTACGATCATCAGCGCGGGCGGTATAGCAGACAAAGAATTGGCCGTTGGACTTGAAGTCCGGATGCATCGCCAGTCCCAGCAAGCCCTGTTCGTTCGCTCCGGGCGACGACCACTGGCTGACCTGTTCCTTGAGGTTCAGAAACAAGTGAGATTGTTCGACATCGAGGCGATTTTCAAAGGTGAAGATCTCGCCACTCTGTGAGACGGCGAACAGACGGTTGCTGTCATCGTTAGCATAGGTCAATTCGAGGATCCGCAACTTCTGGACATTGCCGGCCTCGTCGATCGGTTCCCAACCATCCCACTTCAGGTTCGGAAACGCCAGCGCGCCGGTGGTGCCAAGCGTTCCATGAATCGGCTGGGGGACGACGAGGTCTTCGCCGAGTTCGCGGATCTTGATGTTGCGGTAGGAGACGAGATTGCCGTGGTCCTGTAGGCACAGATGTCCTTCGCCGGCGGCACCGAAACCTTCGATGCCGGCGAACTTGCTCTTGGCCACCAGATCTTTCCACTGCTGGTCACCGAGCTTAAAGCGGTAGTACATCACGCCGTTGAGAGAAACTTCGCACTGATTCGGTGCGATGCGGACGTAGAGCTGATTCCACTGGCCGGCTGGACGCGTGGCGTCGATGATTTCACCGCTGGTGTTGTCGCGGCCGGGCTTGTAGAGCTGGTACAGCCAGCCGGATTTCTGCGGGTCGTAACCATCTTTGTTGTCTTGGATCTGGATTTCCGGCCCGCTGTGCCAGGGCGGATTGCGATTTTCAACGACGTGGAACATCAATCCGCTGTTGCCGCCCGGGGAGATGTTGTATTCCAGCGACAGCTCAAATGCATTGTATTTTTCGTTGGTGACAATATCGCCTGCACCGTTCTCAGCTCGCACCAGCGCGCCGTCGACCACTTTCCAGCCGCTGGAAAGCTGCTGCTTGCCGTAATTGCGCCAGCCTTCGGTTGACTGGCCGTCGAACAGCAGTTTCCAGCCGCTGAGCGATTCAGCAGTGGTGAGCTGGTTGACGGGCTCACCTCCGTGTAGCTGCAAACCGGTCAGGCTCCACAGCATTCCGGCGAGGGTGAATGTGGCAGAAAGTCGAATCATGTTGGTCTCTTTGCTCAGGCAGGAATAAACAGGGTGCAGAGTGCCGGGCGCCGCAGGTGCCGGCGGTACGACAAGGGTACTTTAATCCGTCGCAATCTGTTCGTAACGTGGGCCTGACCGCTGTGCAAGACCGCAGGGGTCCACCGCACCGACTGCTGCCGCGCTACTCGCGGCGATTTCATCTCCGTCTTTTCGCCCCATTGCAGGAACGGCATGGCCATGTCCGCACCGGATCGTTTGCCCCAGGTTTTGATCAATGCCGCCTTACCACCGGTGGTTCAGTCACTGCTGGAGGGCCGAGTGACGTTGGTGCCATGGGGAGCGGGCGACACGGCCATTGACGGAATCTACTGTTACGGGCACACGATCATCGATGGCGAGCTGTTGGACCGCTTGCCCGGTTTGAAAGTGATCTCCAATCACGGCGTTGGGGTCGATCACATCGATCTTGCGGCGGCCAGCTCACGAGGGATTCCTGTCGGCAATACTCCTGCTGTGCTCGATGGGGCGGTCGCCGACATGGCGTTTGCACTGATGTTAGCGGCCGCTCGGCGTGTCGTTGAAGGCGACCGCTATGCTCGACATCCGGAGGTGACGGAGTTTGCTCCCGCCGAACGGCACGGCCGCGACTTTTACGGATCGACGTTGGGGATCGTGGGCCTGGGCAACATCGGCTACCAAATTGCCCGCCGGGCTCGCGGTTTTGACCAGCGCATCCTATATCACAACCGGCGACCGTGCGCCTCTGCGGTCAACGAGGTCGGTGCTGTGTGGGTGCCGCTAGATCAGCTACTGGCTGAAAGCGACTTTGTCGTCCTGATCGTGCCGTTGTCGCCACAGACCCGCAACCTGATCGGGCGGCGAGAACTTTCGCTGATGAAGCCGACGGCCACGCTCGTTAACGTCGCCCGCGGCGGTGTCGTCGATACGCAGGCGCTTACCGAGGCGCTCCAGGCGAAGCTGATCTATGCGGCGGCGCTCGATGTAACGGAGCCGGAACCGCTGCCGCGTGATCATCCACTGTTAGCGCTCGACAACGTCACGCTGACGCCGCACCTGGGCAGCGCAACGGTTCAGACCCGCCGGCGGATGGCAGAGCTGTCGGTTGAGAATCTGCTCGCTGGCCTTGAGGGACGACCGTTGACCTGCCGAATCGCCTAAGCCCCTGCCGTAGCTATTCTCACTTGGCGACGCTATGCGGGAGTTACAACCACGATCGCTCCAGGCCGCTGGAACACCACGTGATCCGCTTCCAGCACAGCGGACTGACCATTGTTGGCATACTGAGCATCTTCGCTCTGCAGCAACACCGTTGCCTCGGCAGGCAGCGGCAACCGTTGCTGCTGGTCCAACGCGACGAGCAGGTGGTAGCGCCCGCGGCGCACGCTCAAGCCGCGTTGCCCATGCACGCTGATCTCACACTCTGCCGGAAGCTTGCGCCGCAATTTGAGCAGGTCGCGGTACAGGTTCCGTACACCTCGGTGGTCTGGTTGGTGCAGTTCGTCCCAGTTCAACTTGCTCCGCTGGAACGTCGCCGGGTCCTGCGGGTCCGGCACCTCGCCCTGGAAATGGCTAAATTTTGGAACTCGCGCTTGCGTCCCTCGCTGACCGCTTTGCCGAGTTCTGCCGAATGGTCGGTGAAAAACTGAAACGGTGAACCGGCAGCCCACTCCTGCCCCATAAACAACAGCGGCAGTTCCGGGACGAACAGCAGCAGCGCCGAGACAGCACGGTACATCTCCAGCGGGATTTGGTGATGCAGCCGATCCCCTCTTGCGCGGTTGCCGACCTGGTCGTGATTTTGAATGCAGTGCACGAAGCGGTCCAACGGAATCCCTGCCGGATCGGTGCCCCGTGGCTCGCCATCATGCGCCGATTTCTGGCCGGTATAAAACCAGCCTTGGCGTAGCGTCGCAGCAATGTCTGCAGCACCGGTCTCGATAAAATCCTCGAAGTAGCCGTCGGTGTCTCCGGCGGTGATGTTGCGGATCTGGTGGTGAAAGTCGTCGGCCCAGACCGCATCGAGGCCATAGCCGCCGGATTGCTGTGGGCGCAGCAGCGTGTCCAAGTTGCGGCAGTCTTCGGCGATCAGATACCGCCGCCATCCTGGCAGTGCGTGCACCGCGGTGGCCAGTTCGGCCAAGAAATGCGTTTGGCTGTCATCTTGCAGCGCATGCGTCGCGTCCAGCCGCAGACCATCGATGCGATACTCGCGCAGCCAGTGCACCGCATTGTCAATAAAAAAACCGCGTGCACCGTCGCAGTGCTCGTCGTCGAGGTTAATCCCCTGACCCCAGGGCGAGCTGTGCTTGTCGGTGAAGAACTTCCCGAACGCCGCTGCATAAGCTCCGTCGGGGCCAAAGTGGTTGTAGATCACGTCCAGGTAAACCGCCAGTTCAAGCTGGTGAGCCGCGTCGATCAGCGCCGCAAGTCGTCCGGTGTGCCGTAAGCTCGCGAAGGTGCGAACATGGCAGCGGGGTCATAGCCCCAGTTCCACCGCCCAGGAAAATCGCCAACCGGCATCAGTTCAACCGCGGTGACTCCCAGATCTTTTAGGTACGGCAGTCGCTCAATCGCGCCACGGAACGTTCCCTCGGGCGTAAACGTGCCCACATGCAGCTCGTAAAACACGCACTGCGCCAGCGGCACGCCACCCCAGTTGTCAACGATCCAGCGGTACTGGTTCGGGTCGACAACCTGCGATGGGCCGTGAATTCCTTCGGGCTGATAACGCGACGCCGGGTCGGGCAGTGGTGATCCATCATCGGCGCGGAACCGATAGCGGGTGCCCGCTTTGAGTCCCTGCACGAAGCATTCGAAGTACTCATCGTTTCGCTGCATCGGCACGGCCGAGCCATCGGCTTCAAATACCAGTTCGACCCGCGTCGCTAGCGGCGCCCACAGGCGAAACAACACGCCGTCTGCTTGGACAATGGCTCCGACTGCACGGTTCCTGCGATCGGTCACAGTATCAATCATGCTCTTATTCAGTGTGACGGTGAATGATGGTTTTGAGTGGGTGTTCACAGGGGCGACAACCGCGCGGGTGAGGCCAGAGCAATTCACACGCCAAACGCTGATGATTACCACACCAGCGCGACGGCGGCGGGTGGACGACGGCACGCCCCCTAGCTGCGGTGCATCCCCTTTTTTGCGGCAATCTCCGGTCACGGAACTACGGTATGATCAGGCTCATCTGTCTGTCCGTCACGCAACTACTCAGGAGTTCCATCTTGATGAACCGATCCCTGCCCTTGGCCAGCGCCCTCGTCGTCGGCTATGCCCTGCTCGCCAACCACGTTGAGGCGCAGCAATATCGCGCCTACATCGGAACGTACACGACCGGCGAGAGCGTCAGTCGCGGGATTTACAGCTGCGTGTTCGACGGCGCCACCGGTCAGCTGAGCGAGCCGCAACTGGCCGTCGAATCGATCAACCCATCGTTTCTCGCGGTTCATCCGTCACGCCGCTTCCTGTACGCGGTCAACGAAGTCAATGAAGGCGGCGGGCGTGGCCAAGGCTTCGTGTCGGCGTTTCGCATCGCGGACGACGGCCAGCTGGAATCGATCAACCGCCAGCCGTCTCACGGCGGCGCGCCGTGCCACTGCAGCATCGACGCCACCGGCCGATTTTTGCTGATCGCCAACTACACCGGCGGAAACGTCGCGGTCTACCCGATTGCTGAAGATGGATCGCTCGGCGAAGCGAGCAGCATCGTCGAGCACCAGGGCAGCAGCATCGACCCGCAGCGGCAGCGGCAGCCGTATGCGCACTCGATTCAGGTGAGCAGCGACAATCGCTTTGCCTACGCAGCCGATCTGGGCATCGACCAAATCCGCATCTACCGCTTCGATGACCACGCTGGCACATTGCAACCGGGTTCGCCCGCGTTTGCTGCAATCGCTCCTGGCGGCGGTCCACGGCACTTCTCGCTGCATCCGTCAGGTCGGTTTGCCTACACCAATCACGAGATGACAGCGGTCGTCACCGCCTTTGCGCGATGCCGAAACCGGGGCATTGACGCCGCTGCAGAGCCTCTCGACGCTGCCGACGGATTTCGACGGCCGCAAGAGCACCGCGGAATGCCTTGTTCATCCCTCGGGTCGGTTCCTATATGTCAGCAACCGTGGCCATGACAGCATCGCCAGCTACGCGATCGATCAGAACTCGGGCGAACTCGCGCCGCTAGCCATCACGCATACGCTGGGGCAGGAACCGCGGAATTTCACCATCGACCCCAGCGGCAGGTGGCTGCTGGCGGCTAATCAGAACTCCGACAACATCGTCGTGTTCTCGCTCGACCCCAACAGCGGCGCCCTGGCCGCAACCGAGCATGCGATCGCCGTGGGAAGTCCGGTCTGCGTTCGCCTGCTGCCTTTTGCACCCGCAGAATGATCAATGGCTCGACCGCCGCCGTCGCAGCGGCGGCAATTCTAGCGGCGGCCGGTTGCGGCGAGCCCGGATCCAGTTGGCGGCGCTGAGAATCGGGCGGCGGCGGATCAACCACCGCTCCCAGCGCCGCTTACCAGGAAAGTCCAGCAACATGATCCCGGCCAACATGGTCAGCAGACCCTGGCCGGGCAAAACCAGCATCGTCACACCGGCCAGCACCAAGATCACACCCAGGGCGTTCTTGAACAGCACCATGAGAAGATGGACTGCCGGACGACGCGTTGGCCAATCGCGCACCGGCCGGCGAACAAAATAGTCTGCCGGCAGCCGGGCGATCAAAATCGGGATGGCGATCATGGTTGCGACAAAGGTGAAAGCGCTCACCAGGGTCAGCGACCAGACCAACGTCTCGTGCCGATCGATCCAGTTCAGCACCACCTCTGCCTCATCCATGACAACAGGATCCTATGGCTGCTCGGCTGCCAGATGCTCACTGAACCAAGTGACCATCTCCTTGGTCGCCCGCGCCAGATCCTCACCGGCGAATCCGTGACCTGCCCCTTCGAATACCACCAATTTTGTTTTCACGTTCTGCTCCTTGAGCGCCGCGTCGATTCGCTCGCTGTGCAGAATCGGGACCAATTCATCGCGGTCACCAGCTAACAGCAGCGTCGGCGCATCGTCGTCACTGACGTAAACCAGCGGCGAATGCTGCTCGGCCGCTTTCAGATCCAGTTCGAGCGCTGGAAATCGGCGGTAAGCCGGCAACGATTCCGGTGACTCCCACACCATGATCTGCAAGTCGGTCGGCGCGACCCAGGCGGCCACTGCCTGCACACGATTGCTGGCGCGGAGCACCGGATCGGCCGCTTGCGGATCGCCGTCATCCGCGGTGGTTCCCAGCATCAACGATAAATGCCCGCCGGCGCTCATGCCAAACACGCCGATGCGATCGGGGTCGATAGCAAACCGCTCGGCACCAGCGCGAATGAATCGCACGCTGCGGCGCACATCCTCCACCGCCTCGGGGATCGAAAACTTGGGGCTGCTGCCGTGCCGTACCGCAAACACTGTGAACCCTTCATCGGTCAGCGGCCGGAACATCTGCTGCATCTGCTCCGGCGGCGACCAGCTGGAATACCAGCCGCCGCTGACCATGAACAACACCGCCGCACCATTGGCATCTTGCTTGGGCGTGAACACATCCAAGGTCATCGCCAGCCCAAACTTATGGCCATAAACAACGTCCGGTGTGATCGTCACTTCGGCCGCTGCACAGCTCGGCCCGCCGGACAGCAACAAGAGTGGGAGCAGCAAGAAACACGCAAGGCCGCGAACACGAAGAGCTGCAGTCATTGAAGTTGAGCCATGGAGGAGGTTGGATCGAGTCCAGGAGCACGCTGCTGTGATGCCCAGCCTGAGCAGCTTAAAGCTCGGGCAATCCGTCCGCAACAACTGCAGGCAACGGTTCAACTGGTGGGAAGCCTTCCCTGGCCGAGGTACGGTTTGCGGTCGACACGGGTTCAACACTGCCACCGTGCCGTGCATTAGACTCGGCAGCTTCTGCAGTTCGAGAGTTCTACACGCCGGAGTATCCGATTCATGAGCGAACCGCTGCCCAACACCTGCAACCGTCGTCAACTACTTAAAGCCGGGATCACCGGCGCCTCGGCGCTCACGCTCGGCAACTCGTCGATCGATTCGGCCGCGGCTGCCTTGCTGCCGGCGCGTCAGCCGCAGTTGATCGCCCAGGAAAATGCTCGGCCAGGCGCGACCGACTGGCAACTGACCCGCGTGCGGCTGGATCAGACCGGCGGGTACCGAGCAGCAGACATCGAAGGTTACTGCTCGCGGCAAAGCGTGAAAGCCGGTGAGACGCTCGACATCATGGTATCGACGAAGGAACGCGTTCCATTCGTGATCGAGATCTTTCGCACCGGGTACTACAACGGCGCCGGGGCGCGGCTGATGACAACCCTCGGTCCGTTTCCAGGCCAGCCGCAACCGGTCCCAGCAGCGGGCGAGAAGAACCTGCATGAATGTCGTTGGTCACCGTCGACGTCGATCGTCATCCCGGACGACTGGCCCAGCGGCGTTTACCTGGGGCGTCTAACGACGGAGACTGATACCAGCGGTTTCGGCTACTGGCAAAGCTACGTCGTCTTTATCGTCAAGGACGATCGCCCAGCGGACATTCTCTTCCAGTGCTCTGACAACACCTGGCAAGCCTATAACCGCTGGCCCAATGACTATTCGCTCTACACGCATCCTGACGGAGTTCAGGGGCCGTGGGCGGACGTCAGCTTCGACCGGCCTTATGCCAAGTATGCGCAGATTTATGAAAACCCACAGTCGATCGGCTCCGGTGAATGGCTGTGTTTTGAGTTTCCGTTTGCTTATTGGTTAGAATCTAAAGGCTACGACGTCACTTACTGTTCCAACAGCGATTTGATCACCCCCGACCGCGCCAAAAGCTGCAAAGCGATGCTCAGCGTCGGCCACGACGAGTACTGGGACATTCGCCAGTATGAGAGTGTCGTCGCACTTCGCGATGCTGGGGTCAACGTTCTGTTTTTCAGCGGCAATTCCGTCTGCTGGGTCACCCCGATGCGTCCTGGATTCGACGGACGTCCCAATCGGATCTTGTTCCGCGGTGGTCCCTACGGCGGAGACTACCGTTACGCTCAGGAACGCGAGCAGAACTTTGGCCCTTATCCGCATCGCGGCCCCGACGAGGGCTACCTGATGGGGGCAAGAAACATCCGCCCGGTCAATGGCGGCGGCGACTGGATCTGCACACAGCCGGATCACTGGATCTTTGCCGGGACCGGGATGAAGCCAGGAGACCGGATACCAGGATTGATCGGGTGGGAGTATCACGGCGACCCGCCCCGAGATATTCCGGGTTTGGAAGTCGTCGCCGCCGGCACGGCACTGCAAGGGGGCACCAATCCATCGAAGTGGTCGGCCACGATTTATCCTGGTCCGCAGGACAACTTCGTCTTCAATGCCTCGACGATTTTTTGGTGCCAAGGTCTCGCCAGCCCACCGGGGCACATGCTGCCGTGGTCGCACTGGTCTCGCCCTCATGGACCTGACGCACGCGTGCAGCGGATCACGCAGAACTTGATCGATCGCGCGATTCGCTAGCGGTCACGGCAATCAGGATCGCACATGCTTGCTTCGGCCCCGATAGCCAACTAGGCTCAGGGCCCAGTGGGGCACCTCCGCGCTCGCATTGCCCGCCGAGCAATTGCCGGCTCACCCGCTTCTTAAATCCTTCCGCCTCGCCGATGTTCTGTTTCCGACGATCCCAATCGCAGCTCGTCCGCCGCGCCGTGGCGCTGCTGACATTGCTTTCGTTCGTCATCGCCGCAGCCCCGATTCCCATACCGGTCACGCCGATTGCGTTATCCGCAGCCGGTGTCGATGAGCCGTTTCCGTGCCAGGGTAGTCGCTGCGGGTGCCGTTCGGCGAAGCAGTGTTGGACCGCTTGCTGCTGTCGTAAACCGAGCGAGCGAAAGCGATGGGCTGAGGAACGAAACGTCCAGCCGCCGGCGTACGCGATCCTGCAGGACGCAGTGAGTTCCGGCGGGGACGAGCATCCGGCGGCTAAAAGCAGCCGCAGTTGCTGTTCGACGTCAGCGGCGGTCGCAAAGCCTGCTTGCCCGCCCCAGCCTCGTTCGACCAGCTGCTGCGTTTCGACCTCCACGGATGAAGTCGCTGAATCGTCCGGCGAGCCGATTGACGGCGATTATGTATTGATGATCCGGGCGATGGAATGCCGCGGGCACGCTCACGACATCAGCTCGATCGCATGGTTTCACTGGTCCCCAGCTGTTCCGGCCGCTCACGACCGACTCTTTGAAACGCTTGCCCAGCGCCACTCCGACGACCGAACGGACTCTTTTTCGATCGATCCGGCAACGCCTCCTCCGAGGCTGGGATGACCGGCACTGGCCGTGATTGCAATCACGGCCGTGCTTAGTCCCTTAGATCGCCCCACGGTTCTCGCTGACCGGTTCGATGCGCTGCCCTAGCGGCTGCGCCCCGACCGTTCTCAGCAGATTCATTCTGGGCTGTCATCCAGGTTAGCTGCAGCGATTTCATGTCGCGCTACGGCCGGTCCCCATCGAATTCAAATGAGTTTTTATTCATGTCCCCTATCAGTCGCGGTGCGCGCGGCGCGGCCGGCAACGCAATTTTTCCGACCGCCCCAGCGGTTGGCACTCGGTGGTCGATCGCTCCGCCGAGCGAACTCACAAGATCGGAAGCTCCGATCGCCCAATCGTTCGGCGACCAAGCGCCTTCACGCTCGTTGAGTTACTGGTCGTCATCGCGATCATCGGCGTGATGGTCGGGCTGCTGCTGCCTGCCGTCCAAGCTGCCCGCGAAGCGGCGCGGCGGATGCAGTGCGGCAATCATCTCCGGCAACTCGCGTTGGCCACACTGAACTATGAGTCGACTTATCGCTGTTTCCCGATGGCCGGCGCCGTCGATGCCGATTTCTCGGTCCAAGCGAGAATCCTACCGTTTGCCGAACAGGTCGCGCTGCACGAACTGTTGGATTATGCCCTGCCCGCTTTCACTGGGCCGTTCAACGCGAAGGTCCCACAGCCACAGTTCGCAGCAGCCTTCGCCACTCCGTTGCCGCTGTTTCTCTGCCCCAGCGATCCCGCGCCTGGCGTCACATCGGTCAATATTGATGGACAGGTCTACCAGTACGGCGGACTCAATTACATGGTCAGCTACGGTAGCGGCAGTGGGAAAAACTATGACCTGCGCTGGCCAACCGACGGGATTGTCTTTCAGCGCTCCAGAACCGGGTTTGCCCACATCACCGACGGCAGCTCTCACACGGTATTGCTCAGCGAGTCGATCCGCAGCATCGGCGACGACATGCAGTTAGCTGCAGGTGCGTCCCCTAAGTTTCCCTATCAGTACACGCTCAATGGTTCCTCGGGTGTCAGCTCGGCGCTGCACTCGACTCCCGGACTTCAGGCGACCGGAGCGCCCTGGAGTGAATTTGTTGACGGAGCAGGGATGATCGCGAATCCCCAGCTCGATCCCGCTTGGGGAATGTTCACAAATTGGCGAGGTGGAAGCAGTCCAGCGCTGCGCGGACGAGGCGTTTCTTGGGCATTCAGCGGTGCGGTCAGTTCCCTGACCAACGGCTATCACGCCCCGAACAGCCGTACCCCGGACATCGTGACGCACTTCACCGGGTTTTTTGGTCCGAGGAGTTTTCATCCCGGCGGGGCAAATGTCGCCATGGCCGATGGGTCGGTCAAGCTGCTCGGCGCCAGCATGGACGTCGCGGTGCATCGCGCGCTGCACAGTTGCAATGGAGGCGAAGTCATCGGCGAGTTTTGATCGCCCATCAGGCCGGCCACTCTGCCCTGCCTGCCACGCCCTGCCACTGCCCTTTCTCTACGCATCCCTGTGACCGCTGATGAACCCGACGCCTCCGAGCAACCGTTCCACCGACCGCTGGCCTGACTACCGCACAATTTGGCGTTGGCATTTTTACGCCAGTCTGTTTTGCGTCCCGTTCGTGATCCTGCTGTCGATCACCGGGGCGATTTACTTATTCAAGCCGCAGATTGATCGCTGGGAGGACCGGGAGTATCACGACTTGGTGATCGGCGAGCCGCGGTTGCCGGCGGACCGGTTGGTTCAGTCGGCGCTGGCGAGCATTCCCGACGGAGTGCCGCTGCAGTACGAGTTGCCGGCGGACAGCCGTGCGGCCGCCAGTGTGATCATCGATCACGGTAGTACTAAACACCGCGTCTTTGTGCATCCTGAGACCGGCGCGATCCTGGGACAGCGGCCCGACCAGGCGACGATTATCCGCTGGGTACGAACGCTCCACGGTCAACTTCATTTAGGGGTGCGCGGATCGAATATCGTCGAGCTGGCGGCCTCGTGGACGATCGTGATGCTGCTGACCGGATTGTGTCTGTGGTGGCCCAGGAAGCGACGCGGGTGGGGCGGGATTCTTTACCCGCGACTGCTCGGTGGTGGGAAGCAGTTCTGGCGAGACCTGCACGCGGTCACCGGCTTCTGGATCGTGGGGCTGGCGTTGTTTCTGATCGTGAGCGGTTTGCCGTGGGCGAAGTTTTGGGGCGAGTACTTTCGCACCGCGCAGTCTGGTCCAGTCGGCTCAAAGTCAAGATTGGACGATCGGGGGTGAAGAAATCGAGCCGAGCGGCAACGAACATGCAGACCACGGACATTCTGGCCATGGAGATGGACATGCTGGGCACGGGCACGGTTCCCCAGCGAGCACTGGCTCTGCCCCATCGACGGGAAGAGGCGGGCGCGGCGGGCCGTCTATGCCCAGCGATTTGGCCGGACTCAGGGGCGCTGTTTTGACAGCCGAAACACTCGCCTTGGCCCACCCGGTTCTGATCAGTGCACGACCGGGCAGCCCCGGGCAGTGGACGGTCATTTCCGACTCCCAGAACCGGACCTTGCGCACCACCTGTGTGGTCGATGGGAACAGCGGCGCGGTCATCCAGCGAGAAGACTTTGCCGACCGCCCTCTGGTCGACCGGTTGGTCAGCATCGGCATCGCGGCGCACGAGGGCCAGTTGTTTGGATGGCCCAATCAGTTGCTCGGTTTATTCACGACCGGCGGGCTAGTTCTGCTCTCGCTCAGCGGTTACGTGCTGTGGTGGCGCCGCCGCCCCAGCGGATTGCTGGGCGCGCTGCTGCCCAGCGGCCCCCCCGTTTCCGCTGGCCGCTATTGGCCGTTATTGCCCTGCTGGGCCTTTACCTGCCGCTCTTCGGTCTCTCGCTCATCCTGACCCTCTTAATCGAGCGTCTGCTGCTCCGCCACATCCCGCCGATCCGCAACTGGCTCGGCCTGGACACCACCATGACCTGACCACTACTGGCTGGGACCGCTGACTTGCCGTCGAAAAATGACAGAGCGGCGAAACATTCGACTACTATCATTACCGACTATCACTACCGTGAGTGCCGTCGGCAAGCTGGCGATCAGAGTCCGAACGCAGCTACAGGGTTCGGGAGACCAGGGAGGCGATCGGATCGCTGCAGAAGTCGACGGCAAAGGCGCCGGCTGGGCGGTGATTGCCGCTGTGGCCGACTCCACCGAAAGGCAGTGAACTGCTCGCTCCGGTCAGTGGGCGGTTCCAGTTCATCACACCGGCACGGACCTCGCGGCGGAACTGCTCGAACATCGCCTCTGTGCCGCCGACTAAACCCGCAGCCAGCCCGAAGCGGGTCGCTGCGGCCAATCCGACCGCCCGCTCCCAGTCCGGTACAAAATGCAGTTGCAACAGCGGCCCGAACCACTCGTCATCGGCCAGCACGCCACAGCGGGTCACGTCGACGACACCGCAGCGTACGAGCGTCGGTCCCCAGGCACCATTCGCGAACTCGATCGGCTCCAGCGGGCACAACGCCTCGCCGCCCGCTTTTACCCACGCGGACTGCACCGCTAACAGCTGTTCGACCACCGGCGGCGAAATGAGCGGCCCGATCTCGGGCTGCGGCTCATCGGTTGCGACGCCGTAGGTGGTGTTCCGCAGTCGCTGCAACAGAGCGTCGACCACGCTGCGGCCATACGTGCCATCGATCACGATCAGCCGCCGTGCACAGGTACAGCGTTGGCCTGTAGACGCGTAGGCAGATGCAAAAATCAGGTCGGCGGCGGCCGCCGGATCGGCCACTGCTTGGGTATCCGGGCGCGCGACCACGAGCGGATTGTTGCCGCCCATTTCCAGCGCCAACAGCACTTCGGGGCGTCCAGCCAGCTGACGATGGATGGACTGCCCAGCCGTATAGCCGCCGGTAAAGAACACGCCGGCGATCCGCGGGTCATCGATCAGCCACGAGGCCACCTGCCGATCGCCTTGCACCAGATTCAGGACGCCGGGCGGCAGTCCAGCCTGCGTCCAGCGATCGACGATCCAGCGGCCAATTGCCGGCGTCAGCTCGCTTGGTTTGAAAACCACCGTATTGCCGGCCAACAATGCCGGGATGATGTGGCCGCCAGGCAGGTGAGCCGGAAAATTGTAAGGTCCGAGCACCACGACGGGACCGAGCGGCCGGTAACGCGTCTGAGCAATTCCCTGCGGCACTTCCAGCTCCAGTTCTGCGCGGCGCGCCTGGTGGGCTTGGATCGTGATCTCCGCTTTGGCGATCACCGCCTTGACCTCCCCGGCGGCATCGGCAGGCAGCTTGCCGGTTTCGCGCGAGATCAGCTGCGCAAGCTCCTCACTTTGTTCGTCGACGAGTCCAGCAAATCGCCGCAGCACGGCGGCACGCTCGTCAAGCGGTGTCTGTTCCCACAGCGGCTGAGCGGAAACCGACGCCGCAACGGCGAGTGACACCTGTTTGGCATCGGCGGCGCGGCCATCAAAGACCACTGACCCATCGGCTGGGTTGCGGCTTTGGAACGCCGCACCGGCGCCCGCCACACTTTGCTCGTTGATCCAGAGCAAGTTGCGTTCGGCTGCAATACTCATCACTCATGCCTGCTTGAGCACTCGTCACAACATTCCGTTTGCTATTGCGATTTCAACGCTGGCGAGGGCGTCCGGCCCGCGGCGCCAAAAGTTATTGCAGCGCATCGGCGTTCTCAGACACCGATTCCGACGCTGATTCAGAGACCGATTCCGACGCTGGCTCGGCCGCGTCCTCGCCGCTGGAGCGCAGGTAGCGGAAGTAATCCGAGTCGCCGCCGATGACCAGCGTCACACCACGGCCAAGCGACTTGGTGTAGCTTTCTAGCGTGCGGTAAAAGGCATAGAACTCCGCATCGCTTCCGAATGCTTCGTTATAAACTCGCGTCGCTTCGGCATCGGCTTGACCGCGAACGATGTCGGCATCACGTTCCGCTTCGGACTTGATTTCCGCGATCAAGCGATCGGTTTCACCTTCGATTTCGGCGGCACGGCCTTGGCCTTCGCTACGAAATTGTTCAGCGATCCGCTGCCGCTCGGCGATCATGCGCTCAAAGACTTGTCGCTGCACCGACTCGACGTAATCGATCCGTTTGATCCGGATATCGACCAGCTCAATACCGTACTGTGGCATTTGCTTTTGCGCTGTTTCGAGAATCGACTTCACCAACTCAGCGCGTCCCGAGACGACCTTTTGCAGCAAAATCTCTTCGTCTCCTTCGCTTGCCATCGCACGATCCAGATCAGCTTGCGAGATCTCCCAATCTTTGGAGCGGACGATATCCACCAATGAACTCGATGCGATTTTGTCGCGGACGACAGAGTCGAGGATGTCATTGAGCCGGTTTTGCGCCCCCCGTTCGTTCTGCACGCTCTGCAGGAACCTCAGCGGGTCGACAATTCGCCAACGCGCGGAGGTATCGACCGAGATGAATTGCTCTTCCACCGTCGGGATCTGGTTTGGATCACCGTCCCAGGAGAACAGCCGTTTGTCGAAGCGGTGAACTTCTTGAACGAAGGGGATACGGAAGTGAAGTCCCGCCGCAGTAACCGGTTCGCCAACCGGAGCACCGAACTGAACGACGATCACCTGCTCGCTCTCGTCAACCGTGTAGGCCGAAGCGACCAACAACACGAGCAGAACCAGAACAACGAAGCCGATCAACACCGGCACGGCTTGCCCGCGGCGCAAGCTGCTCTCTTTGGCGGATGGAAGGATCCAGACATTGGTCATGGGCGTGCTCCTGTACGAGCGGGTGTGGTGCCGGAGCGGTTTGGTGCGCGCGGCGGAGCGATTGGTTGCGCTGTGGACGTCGCGGAGCTGTCGAGATTCAACAGAGGAATTGGGTTCATTTGACCTTGTTCCACAACGACGATGCGGCCTAGTTGCGGGAGGACGTCGTCGACCATTTCGAGATAGAGTCGCCGCCGTGTTACCTCGGGAGCATTACGGTATTCTTCGACAATGGCGGTGAACCGTGACGCTTCACCCGTGGCACGATTGACTCGCTGAGCTCGATAACCCTCCGCGGCTTCAATCAATTGCCGCGCTTCGCCGCGGGCGCAAGGTACCATCTGGTTGCGCCGTTTTTCCGCCTCGTTAATCAACTGTTCCCGCTCCTGCTCAGCCTGATTGACTTCGTTGAATGCGGGTTTGACCGGATCGGGCGGCGTCACATCCTGCATCTCCACCGTCCCGATCGTGATCCCCATCTCGAATGAATCGAGGATCTCCTGCAACTCCTGCTTGGCCGTGGTCGCGATGAGCACGCGTTTGGTCGTAAGTACATCCGAGCCAAGCGAATTGCCGACGATCCGCCGCATCACCGCTTCGGAAATGTCCCGGATCGTTGCGTCGATGTCGCGTACCCGGTGGAGATAATGGTCAGGATTATCGACCCGGTACTGCACAACCCACTCGACGTCGACGACTTTTAGGTCGCCGGTCAGCATCAGCGATTCGTCTTGATGTTCAGGGGTTTTACGGTACTGGGTGCTCCCGTCGCGTGACTCTGCCGTGGTGCGAAATCCGAACTCGTGCTTAAGCACCCGTGCCGTCGGCACAAAGGTCTGCTGGTCGATGCCGAAAGGGAGTTTGAAGTGTAGGCCAGGTTGCTTGATGGCGATCACGCGGCCGAAGCGTTTAACGACCGCTTGGCCCTCGGGCTGGACAGTGTAGTACGAAGTCATCGTGCCCCACACCAACAGCAACACCACGGCGAAGAAGAGGAACGAGAACACGCCGCTCCTCCAGTTAGTATTCTTCCAGTCCGCCTGGGCGAGCCACTGCTCGATTGGATTGGGTCCGTTAGGTCCTCAACTCATGCACTCTTCTCTTGCTCGAACTTGGCCCAGTGAAATTTCTTAGGCCGATGATACTTGCAACTTAGCCTACGCCCTGAAGCCAGGTGCGTCCAATGGGGACGCTGATAAACAAGCGGTTTACGAAGTCTAGGCAACCCAACATTGGGGCTCTGGCAAGGGACAAAACGTTTCATGATGTCCGGCTGATCCGCTATGATGGCTGCGACCAGCCCCCTCCCTGCCCGCTAGTGTATTCTCATGCTCCCATCGCTCAGAGCACCCGTCGCCTCCCGGCGGCACTTCCTGCAGTCGTCCGGCGGTGGGTTCGGCCTGTTAAGCCTAGCTGCACTGCTGCCACCCGCTGCCGCGGCGGTTGCCGGACCGACCTCGCCCAAGCCCCCGCACTTCCAGCCCAAGGTGAAGCGGGTCATCTGGCTGTTCATGCACGGCGGGCCCAGTCACGTCGATCTGTTCGACCCTAAGCCCGAGCTTGCTCGGCTGGCCGGTGGAACGCTGCCGCCGAGTTTTGGCGAGGTGATGACCCGCCGCCAAGTCGGCGACAATCCGCTGCTCCCGCCTGTCAAGCCGTTTCTCCGTCATGGCCAATCGGGCCTCGAAATCAGCGACCTTTTGCCGGAGATCAGCAAGCACGCCGACGAGCTGTGCGTGATCCGCAGCATGCACGGCGACAGCGTGAACCATCCGCAGTCGGTTTACCAGATGAACACCGGCAGCATCCTGATGGGGCGGCCGAGCGTCGGCAGTTGGGTCGCTTATGGCCTGGGCAGCGAGAACCAAGACCTGCCAGCGTTCGTCGTGCTGCCCGATCCCGGCGGCGGTCTTAAAGGCGGCCCGCCAGCCTGGGGCAGCGGTTTTCTGCCCGCTACCTATCAAGGCGTGACGATGCGGCCTGGAGACCGTCCGATCCTCGACCTGCATCCCAAAGACGCTTTCGCGCCGGATCAGCGCGCGTACGCTCGATCTGTTGCAGTCGCTGAACCGCGAGCACCTGGCGGCCCGCGACGGCGACGATGAGTTAGCCGCTCGCATCGAAGCCTATGAGCTGGCGTTTCGGATGCAGTCGACTGCGCCGGAACTGGTCGCCATTGAACAGGAAACCGCTGAAACGCACGCGCTCTACGGGCTGGACCAAACGCACACCCGCGAGTTCGGTCAGCGTTGCCTGCTCGCGCGGCGGATGGTCGAGCGCGGCGTGCGGTTCGTGCAACTCTACTCCGGCGACACCAACGGCTGGGACGCGCACAACGACGTGCTGAAGAATCACACGCGTTTGTGTTCAGCGACCGATCAGCCCGTCGCCGGCCTGCTGACCGATCTCAAACGCCGCGGCCTATGGGACGACACGCTGGTGATCTGGGGCGGCGAGTTCGGCCGGATGCCGATGAGCGAATCCGGGAAGGGCCGCGATCACAATCCCTGGGGTTACAGCGTCTGGCTGGCCGGCGGCGGCGTGAAAGGTGGATTTGCCTTCGGATCGACGGACGAACTCGGTCTGCGGGCAGCGGAAAACCCGGTGCACGTTCGCAACTTTCACGCCACACTGCTGCATCTCCTCGGACTCGACCATGAAGCGCTGAGTTATTTTCATAATGGGCTGGACGAACGCTTGATCGGTCCAACTGATGATGTGCAGATCGTGAGCGAGGTCCTATCATGATGCGCTGGCTGTTGCTCCTCGGTTGGCTGGTCATCGCGTCGATCGCGATCGCTACGGATGCGGAACTCGATGAGGTAGCGATCACCGCTGAGGATCGCGAGCACTGGGCGTTTGCACCGCTGGAGCCAGTGAGCGTGCCGCGCGTGGAGAACTCGGCATGGCCGCGCAATTCGATCGACCGGTTCATCTTGGCCGAGCTGGAGCGCGCCGGCCTGACGCCGAGTCCACCGGCGGACCGGCCGACGCTGTTGCGCCGGCTGTCGTTCGACTTGATCGGGCTGCCGCCTACGCCTGAGGAACTCGCCGGGTTTGAACAAGATTCGTCGCCGCACGCCTATGAACGCCAGGTGCAGCGTTTGTTGGCGTCACCGGAATATGGCAAGCGGTGGGCGCAGCACTGGCTCGACGTCGCGCGGTTTGCTGAAAGCGACGGCTTTGAGCATGACAAGACGCGGCCGGACGCGTGGAAATATCGCGACTGGGTCATCGAGGCCTTCAACCGAGACTTGCCCTATGACCAATTCATCGCCAGCCAGATCGCCGGCGATCTCCATGGCGGCCGCGACCGCATTGCCACCCTGTTCTGCTTGTCCGGTCCCGATATGCCGGATGTCAATGATCAGATCGAGCGCCGTCATCAATTGCTCAATGAACTCACCGCTACCGTTGGATCGGTCGTTCTGGGTTTGCAATTCGGCTGCGCAGTGCCATGACCACAAATATGATCCAATTAGCCAGGCGGATTTCTATCGTTTGCGGGCCGTCTTTGAACCGGCGATTCCTAAGCTTCAGCGCGATCAGCACTGCCTGACGCTCGCTTCAAGTGTGTTCGCTCAACCGGCACGAGTGTGGTTGCACGGCGACTTCCGGCAGCCTGGTCCCATCGTACCACCGGCCATGCCGCGGATCGCGACCGCCACCGCGCATGCAGAGCCACTGGGAACGCAGCGCGATCCGCGGCTCGATTTTCTCGCCGCACTGTTTGACGCCAATAATCCACTGACGCAGCGGGTGATCGTCAATCGCCTGTGGCAATCTCACTTTGGCATCGGCATTTATGATAGTCCTAGCGATGCCGGTGTGATGATGGCTGGGCCGACGCACCCGGAGCTATTGGATTGGCTGGCTGCAGAACTGCGGCGCAGTGGCTGGAGCTTAAAACATCTGCACTGCTTGATTGTCACGTCAGCGACGTATCGCCAAGCCAGCCGCCAGCTCGAAGGCGACTCGCACTGGCAGCAGCGGCTGGCCGAAGACCCGAAGAATCGGCTCTATAGCCGTTTCCCGCGACGACGACTGGACGGCGAGTCAATCCGCGATGCGATGTTGGCGGTTTCCGGACTATTGTGCGACCAAGGCGGCGGCCCCAGTGCACTGCCGCCGCTACCGGCGGAGATGAAGGCCACACTGCTTGACGGCCAGTGGAACGTCAGCGAACAGGAGGCAGAACACTACCGCCGCAGCATCTATGTTTTCGCCCGCCGTAACCTGCGCTACCCGATTTTCGATATTTTTGACCGCCCCGATGCCGGTGCGAGTTGTGCTCGCCGTAGCGAGTCGACCACCGCGACCCAGTCACTGCAACTGTTCAATAGCGAGTTTTCTTGGCGAGTCTCCGAATCGCTGGCAACCCGTGTCGCGCCCGGCCAAGACAAGTTTGCCGCCAACATGTCTGCGGCGCTCGACCAGATCTTCCTCCTCACTTTAGCGCGGAAACCAACCGACGGGGAGCTCAGTCAATTGCTCGATTTCCTGCGGAAGTCGCCATCATCAACCTATCATCCGCTGGCCCCCGTCTGCTTGGCGGTGCTTAATTCTAATGAATTCCTCATGGTTGATTAATAGATCCTTATAACGCCGGGTGTGCCCTGAGTAGCGGTCAAGACCAGTTACTTGGCCGCTATCGTCCAGTAGCGTTGCCGCCCCGTACCTATCGCCTGACCTGACACATGAACCGTCAAATCATCTCGTTCGTAGCTCTGCTCGCTATCATCTCGATGCGTTCGCCTACTTATTGGGCCAGCGCCGCCGATGGTCAATCGCCGACCAAAGCGGAAGCTTTGGATGCGATGAAGCGGGCAGCAACTTTTTATCGCACACAGGTCGCCACTCACGGCGGTTACGTCTATTTCTACAGCGTCGACCTGCAACAGCGGTTTGGCGAGGGACCGGCCAGTGCCGACCAGATCTGGGTGCAGCCGCCAGGAACACCGACGGTTGGCATGGCCTACCTTCAAGCGTTTGCGGCTACCGCTGATTCGTTTTATCTGGACGCGGCGACGGAAACGGCCGACGCTCTGATTTATGGCCAACTGGAATCCGGTGGCTGGACGAACTGCATTGATTTTGACCCTCGTGGAGAGAAGGTGGCGCAATATCGCAATGGCAAAGGCCGTGGTCGAAACTATTCCTCGCTCGACGACGACCAGTCGCAGGCTGCCATCCGGTTTCTGATGCGTTGTGATCAGGCTCACGGTTTTAAAAACGAACGAATTCATCAAGCGGTGACGATTGGCCTGGACGCCCTGCTCGCTGCCCAGTTTCCCAACGGTGCCTTCCCGCAGGTTTGGGACAGCCCCGTGCCGCGCGACCAGCCGCTGACTTCGGCGCGGTACCCTCAATACGACTGGCGCACCGAAGGGCGAGTCAAAGATTATTGGAACATGTACACGCTCAACGACGGCCTAGCCGGGAGCGTCTTACAAGTGCTGGTCGAAGCGCACGAGATCTACGCAGACGAACGATTCAAAGCGAGTCTGCAGCGTCTGGGCGATTTTCTGCTACTCGCTCAAATGCCGAGCCCGCAGCCGGCTTGGGCGCAGCAGTACAGCTACGAGATGGTCCCAATCTGGGCACGCAAATTTGAACCGGCGGCTATTTCTGGCAGCGAGTCGCAGGATGTGCTTGAAACTCTGCTAAAGATCTTTCAGTACACCCGGGACTCCAAGTATCTGAAACCCATTCCGAACGCTCTTGCCTATTTACAAGCGTCCCGCATCGACGATCGCCAGCTCGCTCGATTCTATGCGCTTCAGACAAACCGGCCGCTGTATATGAAGCGACAGGGAAGTGTCTATTCTTTGACCTATGATGACGACCAACTGCCAGATCATTATGGCTGGAAAGTTCGCTCGCGTTTGGACGCGATCCAGGCCCGCTATAACGCACTCAACCGCCAGACTCCAGAACCTGAAAAACCCTCGCCCGCCGCTCCTTCGGCAAAACGCGTGGCAGAAGTTATTCAGGCGCTGGACGCAGAGGGGCGCTGGGTCGATGTGCACCAGGGTGAACGATTGGTCGGTGCCCAGAAGTTCCGACCGGGCGACCGCTATCTGTCGAGCGAATCGTTCAGTCAAAACCTGGAGCTGCTGAGCCGCTACGTGAAGTAGCGGCATGTACATAGCAGCGGTTTTTATCTTGCCAGCTTTAACAACGCCCATAGATGGCGTCGATGATGCGAGCGACTTGAACACAGCGTTCCACGTCGCAGTCATAGGTGGGATCGGTTCGCAGGCGCTCAACCCATCGCTGCAGCGCTCGGCCACCCCAGTCATCTGGCGGCGTGGCCAGTTGCCGGCGACGAGTCCCTTGATGGTGTTCCACGACGAAGTCATAGAACGAGCCGTCGACATTTTGCAGCACCGCCGATCCAGAACTGCCGTGGAAGCCAGCGCGGATCACTGCATCGCATCCCATCGAGGCGTTCCATGAGCAAGCCAAGCGGACATGAATGCGGTCGCCCAGCAACCATTCAGCAAACCCCATGTCTTCGATTTGCTCTGCGGGCATCGGCAGTGGGGTGCCTTGGCTATACAAGCGGCTGACAATCTGCTCAGCCGACGGGTCGCCCATAGCCCAGAGCGTTAAATCGATCAGATGGGTCGCCAAGTCGATCACGCAACCACCGCCGCTTTGCAGTGCGTCGAGCGCCCAGGATTTGTTTGGGCCGTAGGCATTGTGGAAGACAAGATCAATCGCGATCAGCGAACCCAGTTCGCCGCTCTGCACCAATCGGCGCAGTTCGTTCATGCCGTTCACGTGGCGGTAACAGTAATCGACCGCCAACAGGACGTTGGCCGCCCGCGCACTGTCGATCAGACGCACCGCTTGTCCGGCCGTTCGCGTCAGCGGCTTCTGACAAAACACCGCCACACCGTTACTGATCGCATCGAGCACCTGATCGTAGTGCTGACCACTGGGGGTAGCGATCACAACGCCGTCGAGCGACTGAGCCAGCAGCGAGGGGAGTCCGTCGCAGCGAACAGCCTGTGGGTTGTCCTGCAATGCGACCTCACAGGCTGCATCAGCGGGATCGGCGATCGCGACAATTTCCACCTCGGGGCAGCCGCTGATCGCTCTGAGACGGCTCAGACCGATCCAGCCGAGTCCAAGGAAACCGAGTCGCACCGGCTCCCCCGGTGCACGCGGTCGCCGCACCGCTCCGCTGGCACCGCCTGCCGAGTGAGGAAACGAACTGTCTTTGAACACCGGTACGTCAGCCACTGCGAGACCTCAAGGGCAGGGAGGAAAGGTTGGGTTAGCCGCCTGCTGGAGCAGAATCAAAACCTGACCAGCGAGCGGTCGCTGAGCGACCAGCAGCCGGCTGGTAGATTTGCAAGCAAACTTTTTGGCTGCTGTGCAAGGACCGCTCCAACCGCTGAGGAACGGACGCACCGGAACGCCGCTGATGCTAGCACCGGCAGATGCTAGCGGAAGGGGGCAAAACAACCGGTCTCACGGCGGCTTCGCTGGATCGTGGCTTGCTATTTTGTACCCAGCTGGCGGGGAGCGCCAATCGCCGTGGGGAATCATGGCACGGAGTGTGCAGAAGCAGCAGCCAGCCCATTCTTTCACACCTTGGCAAGCGCAACATGAAGAGAGTCCTCATTACCGGTGGTGCCGGTTTCATCGGTTCGCATTTGGCCGACGAGCTGCTGCAGGCCGGCTATCGCGTCCGCGTGCTTGACGTGCTGTCGTCACAGGTTCACGGCACCAGCGGCGCACGGCCAGCCTACCTTGCCCCTGATGTCGAGCTGATTGTCGCCGATGTTCGCGATGCTGATGCTGTCGATGCGGCGCTGCAGGACGTCCAACAGGTGGTTCACTTTGCCGCGGCCGTTGGCGTGGGGCAAAGCATGTACCAGTCCCGTCACTACACCAGCGTTAACTGTGACGGCACAGCGACTTTGATGGAGGCACTCAGTGCTCGGTCAGTCGAGAAGCTGCTGGTCGCTAGCAGCATGAGCATCTACGGGGAGGGGGCTTATCAGGGTCCTGGCGGTGAGCCAGTGGTCGTGCAGGAACGCCAACGTGAGCAGCTGCAGCGCGGCGAGTGGGAGGTGCGCGGACCCGATGGCGAAGTGTTGGAGCCGCTGCCGACGCCGGAGTCGAAGGTGCCGGAATCGTCTTCGATCTATGCGCTGTCGAAATTTTATCAGGAGCGGATGTGCCTGATCATGGGGGAGGCGTATAAAATCCCCACCGTGGCGATGCGGTTCTTCAATGCCTATGGCTCGCGGCAGGCGCTTTCGAATCCTTATACTGGAGTGCTGGCGATCTTCGCCGCCCGCTGTCTCAGTGGTCAGTCGCCGCTGGTGTTTGAGGATGGTTTGCAGCAGCGCGACTTTGTTCACGTCAGCGACGTGGCGCGGTGTTGCCGATTGGCGCTGGAGCGTCCCGAGGCGAGCGGGCGGGTCTTCAATGTTGGCAGTGGCCAACCGGTGACTGTGTTGCAAGTGGCCAGAGAAATCTGCTCGGTCTTGGGCCGTCCGGAACTGTCGCCGGAAATCACCAAGCGGTACCGCGTTGGCGACATTCGTCACTGTTTTGCCGATATCGCTGAAGCGCGGCGCGTGCTCGGCTATCAACCACAGATGTCATTTCAGGAGGGTCTGGTGGAGCTTGCGAGTTGGCTGGAAGGCCAAATCGAATTTGATGGCGAAGGCTCGGAACGAGCAAAAGAAGAACTACACGCACGAGGACTGGTGGTATGAACAAGCGAGGTTCCCAAATTCAGGCGTCATCCAACGGTCATCATTCGGTAAAACCTTCAGAACGTTCCTCCCGACGTAACCCTCAGTCTAAAGTGCTCGTTACCGGTGGAGCAGGATTCATCGGCAGCAACCTTGCGGCGAGTCTGATGGAAAGCGGCCAACAGGTGGTCATCTACGACAGCCTGGCCCGACCGGGTGTTGAAGAAAACCTGCAGTGGTTGCAAAGCCACTATGGTGATCGGCTTGAAGTCGAGCTGCACGATGTTCGTGATGCTGCAGAGTTGGTTCGCTGCGTCAAGCATGTCGATGCAGTCTATCACTTTGCCGCTCAGGTCGCGGTCACAACATCGTTGCTCGACCCGGTCTTCGATTTCGACGTCAACGTCCGCGGCACGCTCAACGTGCTCGAGGCCTGTCGGCAGCGATCCACGCCACCGCGGCTGCTGTTCACTTCCACCAATAAGGTCTACGGTGGTTTGGCGGATGTGCAGCTACAACGCAGCGGCGGGCGTTATCAGCCCGAACAAGCTTCGATTCTGCGACATGGCATCGACGAATCGCGGCCGCTGGAGTTTCATAGTCCCTATGGTTGTTCCAAAGGCGCAGCGGACCAATATGTTCTGGACTACGCGCGGTGCTATCGGGTGCCGGCTGTCGTGTTTCGCATGAGTTGCATCTACGGACCGCGGCAGTGCGGCACGGAAGATCAAGGCTGGGTAGCGCATTTTGTGCGTGCTACCCTGCGAGACGAAGAACTCGTCTTCTACGGTGACGGGTGCCAAGTTCGCGACCTGTTGTACGTCGACGACTTGGTGGCTGCGATGCGACGGGCCATGGAGCAGATCGACAAAACCGCAGGCCATGCCTTCAACGTTGGCGGCGGCCCCGCCAACACCCTCTCACTGCGAGAGTTGGTGGCGCACCTGGAGCAACTCCATGGGACGGCACCGAGTGTTCGCACCGCTCCCTGGCGCGAGGGCGATCAGCGCGATTATGTGTCGGACACGCGCACGATTCAGCGGCTGTTGGATTGGTCGCCGCAGGTCGACCCAGCCACCGGACTGGCTCGACTCTATCAGTGGTTGCAAAGCAACATGCCGTCGATTGCAGCGGCCAGTTAACATCGAAGTGAACATCCACTTGGACACGAGTTTGTTCTATGAACCGATTCTTACCAAATGGTGGTAGCTCTGCGCGATGACGTGACGGGTGTCACAGTGCCTGTTTTCGCCCACCTATATAGCATCAACGAATTTGCAACCGGAGTCATGAATGGCGAGTGTGGAGAGTACGGGCGCGACGACGCAGCGGGAGCGGGAATGCGACCAGCAGTCGATGCGCGTGGCTACCATTGCGGCACCGGGCCGGGTGGAACTGTGCGATCGGCCGTTGCCCCGGCCAGGGCGTGGGCAGGTGCGGGTGGCGTTGCAGGGCTGCGGTGTCTGCGCGTCCAACGTGCCGGTTTGGGAAGGGCGGCCGTGGTTTGAATATCCTCTGCAACCGGGGGCGCCGGGCCATGAAGGCTGGGGAACCGTCGACGCGGTGGGCGAAGAGGTTCACTCGCTACAGGTCGGCGATCGTGTGGCGATGCTTTCTGACCACGCCTTCGCCAGTCATGATCTCGCCGCAGTGGATGCGGTCGTCAAGTTGCCGCCGAGCATCGACGGAGTCTTTCCCGGTGAACCGCTCGGCTGCGCGATCAACGTGTTCGAGCGCGCGGATATCTCTTCAGACCATACCGTGTGCATCGTCGGAGTCGGTTTTCTCGGAGCGCTGCTGATCCAGTTGGCACGCCACCGCGGAGCACGCGTCATCGCGGTCGCACGCCGGCCATGGGCCTGTCAGTTAGCCGAGAACTCCGGAGCAAATCATGCCGTGCAGCTACATGACGTCGGCGACGCGGCGCAGCAGATCCGGGCACTCACCTACGACCACGGGTGCGACCGAGTCATCGAGGTCACCGGTCACCAGGAACCGCTCGACCTCGCCGGTCAACTGGTGTGCGTGCGCGGAAAACTGATCATCGCCGGCTATCACCAAGATGGACTGCGACAGGTCAACATGCAGCAGTGGAATTGGAACGGCATTGACGTAATCAATGCTCACGAGCGTGAGCCTCAGCGTTACATCCACGGGATCATGCAAGCTGCCGAAGCGGTGCAGAGCGGCTACCTCCAACCGCAATCACTGTATACACACCGGTATCCGCTGGAACGCTTAGCGGAGGCGCTGGACATCGCTCGTCGGCGCCCCGACAACTTCGTCAAGGCGCTCGTTCTCATGCCGGGACATGAGTCATGCTGAAAGTCCTAATGAATGCCGATACGATTGGCGGCGTTTGGACGTATACGATTGAGCTGATTGCTGCGCTGGCCCGTTATGATATCGAGTTTGTATTGTGCAGCACGGGCCGGCTGCCGACCGCCGAACAGCGTCAGGCGGTCGTCGATCTTGAAAATGCTCGCCTGTTAGAAAGCGGGTTTAAGCTGGAGTGGATGGACGACCCATGGGATGACGTCGCCAAAACCCGCCAGTGGCTGCAGGAAGTCGCTGCCGCGGAGAATCCCGATATTCTGCATCTCAACGATTACTCGCACGCTGCCGCCAATTGGTCGATGCCGGTACTGGTTGTGGGGCATTCGTGCGTGCTCTCATGGCACGCGGCCGTGCGCCACGCACCGGCGGACGATCGTTGGGCGACCTACCGTGACGCAGTGAAGGCAGGCCTACAGAAAGCCGATACGGTCGTCGCTCCCTCGTCGGCGATGCTGGAGGCGTTGAGGGCTCACTATGGCCCGCTGAAACGCAGCGGCGTGATCTACAACGGCCTCCGCAGAAGTACCGGCCTGCGCCGATTCCAAAAGCAACGTCAAGTGCTGACGGCGGGTCGTTTGTGGGACGAAGCCAAAAATGTCTCAACGGTGATCCGTGCGGCAGGAGAGATCGACGCCCCCGTATTGCTGGCCGGTGACGCCATATGCCCCAGTGGTCGTGACGCGGCCATGAGCAACATCACCTGTCTCGGGCGGCTGACGCCGCAGGCGTTGGCCACACAATATGCGGATGCTGCCATTTATGCTTTGCCAGCGCGTTACGAGCCATTTGGGTACACGCCGCTGGAAGCGGCAATGCAGGGGTGTGCCCTAGTGCTTGGAGACATTCCGAGCCTGCGGGAAATCTGGGGCGATGCTGCCCTCTTCGTTCCGCCAGATGACGAGCAGGCCTTGGCTGGCACAGTCAACCATTTACTCAAACATCCAGCCTTGCTGAACCGCCAAGCCGTTGCGGCACAGGCCCAGGCACAACACTATTCGCCGGACAGAATGGCTGCCGGCTATCTGTCCCTTTACCAGCAGCTTGCCATGAACGCAAACTCAGCAGACCATCAATGGAGTGAATCATGCGTTTTGTGATGTTTTATCACTCGTTAGTATCAGACTGGAATCATGGTAATGCTCATTTCCTGCGAGGGATATGCACCGAACTGCTGGCCAGCGGGCATGAGGTGGTGGTTTATGAACCTAAAGGTGGCTGGAGCTTAGACAACCTGAGGCGCGACCACGGCGACAAGCCTCTCACTGCCTTCAAACGGCGTTATCCACAGCTCAGCACGACGTTCTACGAGTGTAAATCGCTGCAGTTGGATGAGGTTCTCGAGGGGGCTGATGTCGTCCTGGTTCATGAATGGAATTCACCAGAACTCGTCCGCGCGATCGGCAAGCATCGCCGTAGCCATGATTACCAGTTGCTGTTCCACGATACGCATCATCGGGCGGTGACGGCACCGCACCAAATGGCCCAGTATGATCTGTCGCACTATGATGGGGTGCTGGCATTCGGAACGATGCTGAGGGACCTGTACCTACAAAAGCGATGGACGGACCGTGCCTGGACTTGGCACGAAGCGGCTGACACGCGGCTATTTCAGCCATTGCCTGATAGATCACCCGAGGGAGATCTGGTCTGGATTGGCAACTGGGGCGACGAGGAGCGAAGTGAGGAACTCCGCACTTGCTTAATTGAGCCGGTGAAGCAACTGCGTCTACGAGCGACCGTTTATGGCGTTCGTTACCCGGCGGGGGCACTGCGAACATTGCGCCAAGCAGGAATCGAGTATGGGGGCTGGCTGCCCAACTTCGACGCGCCAGAGGTTTTTAGCCGGTACCGAGTGACGATACATATCCCGAGGCGGCCTTATCGGGAGTCGATTTCGGGGATTCCCACTATTCGTGTCTTTGAAGCTCTCGCCTGTGGCATTCCGCTGGTTTGTCTGCACTGGCATGACAGCGAGGGCTTGTTTACACCGGGCAAGGACTACCTGGTGGCGAAAACGCCAGCGGAGATGACACAGCGGGTGCGCGATGTTCTTCATGACCTCGCCTTGGCGCAGCAGTTGGCACAGCATGGGCTGCGGACCATCTCCGCTCGGCATACCTGCGCCCATCGAGTAGACGAACTTTTGACGATCTGCCAGGAACTTCGCGGCGAGGGCCGTCCCGGCACCGACCGCCCGCGTGAATCCTCTCAGTTGCAAAAGTCCTCCCGCCCTCAGGCTACCTCCGCTCCTGCGAGTCGTTGAAATGCATATCGCCTTCTTTGGATCCAGTCTTGTCTCCGCTTATTGGAACGGTGCGGCAACCTACTACCGCGGCATTTTGGGTGCGATGGCGGAGCGGGGTCATCAGATCACATTCTTCGAACCCGATGCTTTTGACCGACAGCAACACCGTGATATCGAAGATCCATCTTGGGCACGGGTAGTTGTTTATGAGAACAGCAAGCGCGGCGTCTACGGTTCTCTGGAGGCTGCTGGCGGGGCTGACGTGATTGTGAAGGCCAGTGGAGTGGGTGTCTTTGACGAGTTATTAGAGCAAGAGGTCTTAGCACTCAAACGCCCGCAGAACCTGGTGCTGTTTTGGGATGTCGATGCGCCGGCAACATTGGAGCGGGTGCAGCAAAACCCGAATGATTCGTTCGGCCAGCTGATTCCCCAATATGACCTTGTGCTGACCTACGGAGGCGGTCCGCGTGTCGTTCAGGCCTATCGTTCGCTCGGCGCAAAGGACTGCATTCCCATTTATAATGCTCTCGATCCGGCAACCCACTTTCCGACACCGGCTGATCCACGGTTTGCCGCGTCGCTCGGCTTTCTTGGAAACCGATTACCGGACCGTGAGGCGAGGGTCCATGAGTTTTTCTTCAAGCCGGCCCGTGCACTGCCGGAATCAACCTTTCTGCTCGGTGGCAGCGGCTGGGATCAGCACGTACCCGAGCTGCCCAATGTGCACTACCATGGCCATGTCTACACACAGGATCACAATGCCTTCAACTGTACTCCGCAAGCGGTGCTGAACATCAGTCGTGACAGCATGTTTCGATTCGGCTTCTCGCCAGCGACCCGTGTGTTTGAGGCGGCCGGCGCCGGAGCCTGCCTGATTACAGATGTTTGGGACGGGATTGAGGCATTTCTGGAACCCGATCTGGAGGTGCTCGTCGCCGCCAACGGTGAGCAAGTTGTCGAGCATCTTCAAAAGTTGACGCCACAGCGAGCGGATCAGATTGGCCGGGCAGCGCGGCTGCGAGTCCTCCGCGAACACACGTACGCGATTCGGGCGAAACAGCTGGATGAGTTATTGCAGGGCCGGCAACTGGATGCGCGCACGCCTGCCGCTTGGCCGAGCACCCATACTCAGGCTCATGCCAACGCTTCATCTGCGCTGTCCGTAGGCAACGGCGCTGCATTGGCAAATGAATCACCAGTTGCGGCCCCAATCGCTGCAGGGCCGATGGACATTGTCATCTTAGGGCTGGCGGTCACATCATCCTGGGGCAATGGTCACGCCACGACTTTCCGAGCGCTGATTCGAGGGCTGACCCAACGCGGCCACCGCGTGTTGTTTCTGGAACGCGACATGCCCTGGTACGCCGCCCAGCGGGATCAGTGGCAGTGCGAAGGCTGCACCATCGAACTCTACCGTTCGCTGGATGAACTGCGTGAACACACGGCGGCCATTGCTGCGGCTGACATGGCGATGCTCGGCTCGTTTGTTCCCGATGGCGTCTCGGTGGGCTGCTGGCTGCTGGAAACAGCGCAAGGAGCGACGGCGTTTTATGACATCGACACACCCGTCACCTTAGCCAAACTAGCGCGGCGATTATGAGTACTTATCGCCAGAGATGATTGAAAGCTTCGACCTTTATTTGAGCTTCACCGGCGGACCGACGCTACAGCGGCTAGAGCAGGAGTTTGGCTCGCCCCGCGCCCGTGCGCTGTACTGCGCAGTCGACCCGGATCTGTATTATCCTGAGCCACACGCGCAGTCATTCGACCTCGGTTACATGGGAACCTACAGCCCCGACCGCCAACCCGTACTGGATAGGCTCCTGGTGGAGCCTGCTCGGCAGTGGCCTGCAGGCTCATTTGCTGTGGCTGGACCACAATATCCAGCAGACATTCGCTGGCCAACCAATGTCAATCGCATCGATCACATAGCACCCCATCGGCATCGGGCATTTTATAATTCGCAGCGGTTCACGCTGAACGTTACCCGCGAGGATATGACGCTTGCTGGCTATGCACCGAGCGTGCGACTGTTTGAGGCCGCGGCATGTGGCACGCCGGTCATCAGCGACTGGTGGCAAGGGCTCGATGAGTTTTTTACACCGGACCAAGAGATTTTGATCTCGCGCTCTGCCGCCGACACGCTTCAGTATCTGCGCGAGATCAGCCAATCGGAGCGTGATGCGATCGCCGCCGCGGCTCGCCGCAGAGTGTTGTCGCACCATACCTGCCAGCGACGTGCCGAGGAACTCGAGCAGTATGTTCTCGAGGTAACGCCGCAATGCGGAGCTAGCGTCCAGGCGGCGCGCTAGCGAGCCACAGGATCACCACCAATCCCTCCGTGAATTAGGAGCAGCGGCCATGTCCGAAGCAGTGAAGACAACGGATCACGACATCATTCGCAAATGGGCCGAAGCCCGCGGCGGCAAACCTGCACATGTGAAGCAGACCGGCAGCGGGGATGACCCTGGCATCCTGCGGATTGATTTCCCCGGTGGTGACGAGCCGAGTCTGGAGACGATCGGCTGGGAAGAATTCTTCCAGAAGTTTGAAGACTCCAAGCTCGCCCTGCTCTATCAGGACAAAACGGAATCCGGCGAGGTTAGCCGTTTTAACAAACTCGTCAAACGCTGAGTGAAAGACTATGACGCCTAACCAGCTAACGGATGTGACTGATTCTGTGATGCAGGAGATCGCGGAGCTAGGGCCGTGGTTTCACAACCTGCACCTTCCCGGCGGCATTCAGACCGCGCCCGAACATCATCTGGGTGACTTTCCTGCCAACAAGTTCGCCAAGATCCAACTGTGTCTGCCCGACGATCTCAGTGGCTGGACCGTGTTGGACGTTGGCTGCAATGCCGGATTCTACAGTTTTGAACTCGCTCGTCGTGGCGCTGTCGTCACGGCGATTGACATGGACCCCCACTATTTACGCCAAGCCCACTGGGCGGCGGAACAGCTCGGCCTGCAGGAGCAGATCACTTTTCAACAGGGACAGGTCTACGACGTCGCGCGGGACGATTCCAAGTACGATCTGGTCTGGTTCATGGGTGTGTTCTATCACCTGCGTTACCCGCTGCTGGCTTTGGATCTGTTGGCCCGCCGCACACGCCGGTTACTGATGTTTCAGACCATGACCTATCCGGACGATGCGACGTGTGAGGTACCGGAAGATTTCGGGCTCCCTCAGCGATCGATTATCGGCCAGGAGGGTTGGCCCAAAATGGGATTCATTGAGCATCGATTGGCACAAGACCCGACGAACTGGTGGGTTGCCAACGCGAGCTGCGTGGAGGCGATGCTGCGGTCCAGCGGTCTGGAGATTCTCTCGCGTCCTGCGCATGAAGTTTGGTTGTGTAAGCCCGATCCATCAACGGAGGCGTTACCATGGATTGAGCAAGAACTACAGGCAGCACTTGCTCCGGGCAGTCACAAAGTCGCAGAGCCAGTGCAGCTGCGGTAATTTCAGGGGCACGCATCGACGCGCCGGTGCGCTGTTTCTAGGTTGCAGTAATTTTGACCCACACGCGATGCCCGGAGAGAACTGATGACTGCAGCCCAAGACAGCATTGGAATCTGCCAGTGGTTCCATTACCAGGACTATAAGTCGGTCGAGCGGGCAGTCGAACTGATGCATGACCTCGGCCTGCGTCACTTGCGCACCGGAATCTCCTGGGCCGATTACCACCGTCCCCAAGGACGAGCCTGGTATGATTGGCAGATGGAGGCGTTGAGTGACTTCGAGATTCTGCTGTCGATCTGGCACACGCCGCCGTCAATTTCCGAAGGCAACTGCTGCGCCTCGCCGCCGCGCCGATTATTGGACTACGCGGATTTTGTAGCGCAGATGATCGACCAGTATGGGGACCGGTTCTCTCACCTAGAACTGTGGAACGAGCCCAATAACCGTTACAAGTGGCGGTTTGATAAGTTTGATCCAGACTGGACGAAGTTCGCCGAAATGGTACGCGCTGCAGGCGAACATGCCCGCCGTTGTGAGGTGCCAACGGTGCTCGGTGGCATGATGCCGGTTGATCACCGCTGGTTACAGCGGATGGAGGATCAGGGAGTGCTCGATGCGGTTGACCTCGTCGCGATCCACAGTTTTCCGATGATGTGGTGGGAGGACGAACCGTGTTGGGACCAGCCGAGTTGCTGGCATGGTTGGGATGAGAAGATCCGGTACATCAGCGGCCCGTTGGCAGATCGTTCGATTTGGGTGACCGAGACGGGACTGGCGACTTGGAATGTGAAGGAGAAACGTGAGGGGCGACTGCAGATGCAAGTGCAGATGCTCCGCGCCGCCATGGCCGCGCCCGCCGAACGCGTTTATTGGTATTCCCTGATCGATTTGGATCCAGCGCGCGAGGCGATCGAGGGCTTTCATGTCGATGAGAACGAGTATCACCTTGGACTGGTCCGCTGGGATGGCACGAAGAAGCCGGCTTGGTATGCGATGCGGCAGCTGCTGCGCCGGCAGTCCCGATGAAGCGGCAGCTCCGCATTCTTAGTTGGTCGCCAGCAGTCAGCGGTTAGTTGCTGCGTGCACATGCGGCTAGCGATGAGGATCGCCAGAAGCGGGGGAATCGTCGGCGTTCGCAGCATCTTCGGCGTTCTTTCGAGCGGCATTTCCTACGTCCGCTCCGCCACGGGTTACGATCACACCTTCGCCACCATCGTTTTGCCGGCTGTCAACCGGTGTCTCCTGCTCGACCGATGGATTGATCTGTGCATCCGCGGCGGGGGCCTGCGTCTTATTGCGTTTCATCTGAGGTGAACTCCTGGCAAAGCTTTAGCGTGAATGGGACAGTACGACGCTCAGTGCAGTGCAAAGCGCGGACCCGCGAGTGACGCCTCAGACGCATGAGCACCATCTTCTGCTGTGACGCTATGATTCTCACGACCGTCCCCGCATGTGACGGTCGTCGTACGTTTCAACACAGTCAGAAAACTGCCGAGGAGAAGGATTTATGCAGAGAGTCGATACAACAGGGCAGCGGGAGCTGCGCCTCGTTGGTCTCTCCCGTAGCGGAAATCACGCCATCATCAACTGGTTGCTCGCCCAAATGGAGGGCCGGACCTGCTTTCTCAACTGCGTGCAGCCGAAACAAAATCCCTTTGCCACAGCCCGGGCAACGGCCAGTGGCCAGCCAGTGGTTTGCAATTACCGCCCATTTGACCTCGAGCGCGAGCTGCGCGGCGAGTTTTCGCAAAAGGACTGGTTGCTGTACAGCTACGAAGACTGCTTTATCACCATGATCTGCAGCCGGTGTTTTGAAGCACGACACGACGAGTTTGTGGGACCGTCGCGGAGTCGGACGGATATCGTCATTTTGCGTGATCCCTTCAATCTATTCGCCAGCCGACTGCGGTCGTCGTACAGCGGCGTGACTCCGCTGACAGCGGTGCGGATTTGGAAACAACACGCACGTCAGGTACTGGGCCAGCGGAGACTGTTCACCCAACCCTACCTTGCAGTCCTCTACAACCGCTGGGCGAGCGATGCGGCTTATCGGCAACGGATCGTCGCCAAGCTGGGGCTGAGGTTTACCGACGCCAATTTCCGGCGAGTGGCCTCTACCGCCGGGGGCAGTTCCTTTGATGGACTGCAGTTCGATGGCTCAGCGGACCGGATGTCGGTCTTGGATCGCTGGCAGCATTACATCGACGAGCCAGCCTACCTGAATCTGTTCGATGAGGAGATGTTGCAGCTTTCCGCGGAGATCTTTGGGGAGTTACCGGCCGCCGGCGAAGTTCGCCGCCGACTGAAGCCGAGCCGGCACCGCTTGCGCACCACGGTGCCGCAGATGGAAGAGCCGCGCGTCAACAAGCGCCGGCTGATGACGTCGCCGAGCCCGAAGATCGCCCGGCAAGATCTCAACAGCGACGTTGCTTGAGCGGAGCGGCGGCGGGCTGTGGCTGCACGTCGCCGCGGCGACAGGTGGCGGTTATCAGACCTTGGCTGCGTCGGGCACTTCAAACCCTGCGCGATTCGGATCCTTGAGCAGTACGTTGGCCTGTGTGGCCATTTCGCCGATGTGTTGTTCGCTCTGCCCGTCGAAGGTCAGCCATGGACCGACGGTGTATTGGGCTCCGTCTTCAGGGACACCTACACCGTCTCGCATTACGGCGTGGAGCTTCTGGAAGTGTTCAGCCGCGTCGGCGTTGTCGCCGAACCGCCCTGCCCGCGCATTGAAGGGTGCCTTGCTTCCAAGACGGTACGAGTTGTTCATCAGGTGCCCGAGCACGCAGCCGTAATGTGCTTCCAACGCGTTGCCATTGGCCAGCTCCGGCTTCCCTTCGCGACAGGCCGTCACAAAGCTCGCCCAGTTGCCGCCAGGGGTGACATTACCATCGGGCACCGATACTTTTTGCCCTTCGCTACTACCAGCGGGATAGTACATGCCGCGGACGATGCGGCCTCCGTCTTCGAAGTAATACTCGTTTTCGACCTGGTGCTGGTAGCCCTTGTAATTGACGTTGCGCACGTTGAAGAACACGGATTGGCCATTTGGATATTCGGCAACGGCCATCATCGTATTGGGCGTTTCGCCTTGGTCGTCCCACTGGAACCGGCCGCCGATGGCCATCACGCGGGTCGGATGGGTGACATCGGGATCCAGCGCCCAGCGGGCGATGTCCAGCTGGTGCGTGCCTTGGTTATTGAGGTCGCCGTTGCCGGTCTTCCAAAACCAGTGCCAGTTGTAATGCACCAGGTTGGCGTGGAATGCGTCGATGTCAGCCGGGCCGCGCCACAGGTCCCAATCGAGGCTTTCTGGTGGATCGCTTACCGGTTTGGATCCGATTCCATTGCGCGGCTTGCAGCAATAACCATAGGCAATCTTCAGCCGCCCGAACTTGCCCGCGTGAATCGCCTCGTGCAGCCCAGCCAAGTTGGCGTTGCTGCGGGCTTGGGTTCCGTGTTGGACGACGACGCCGTACTTCCGCTGCGCCTCAACCGCCACGCGGCCCTCGACAATATCGTGGCTCATCGGCTTTTCGACGTACACGTGCTTACCGGCCTGGGCACCCCAGATCGTCATCAGCGAGTGCCAGTGATTCGGCGTCGCAATCGAAATCGCATCGATCGATTTGTCTTCGAGCACTTTGCGGATGTCGGTCTCGCCGGTGCACTTTCCATTACCCCCGGCCAAACCGTTAACTTTTTTCAGCGACTTATCGAGCACTTGCTGGTCAGGGTCGACCAAGCAAGCGATCTCGACATTTCCCAGCCCGCTGTAGCCGTCGATGTGCGCCTGGCCGCGACCATTGACGCCGATCACCGCGACCCGCAGACGGTCGTTCGCTCCGAGCACACGCCCCGACGCCTGGGTGCCGGCCAGGATCAATGATGCACCGGCGGCAGAACCTACCTGCAGAAAGTGGCGGCGGTTCAGGGCATAACGAGATACCGATTTCATAGCGGAGCTCCGGGAGACGGGTGCGGTCAGAGGATGATCGCAATGGTAGGATAGGCGGGAAATCGAACAGGTAGGGTCTTCAGAGGGGAAGCCGTTTCAATCAGACTGTAACCCATTGAAAGTGCTGCCTGTGCCCCCGTCAAGCAATTTGATGATCGTTCGCTGCTTTGCCTATTTGTTGTTTCTCATTTCTGCGACGCTCCTCGCGACGTTGCCAGCAGCCGCGCAGCTGCATCCCAGTGACGCGGTGGCAGCGCCTGTCCCGTTTGTCGGCGCCTTTGAGAGGCTGGCGCGGCATGGCGAGATCGACGCAGCGTTAGCGGGCCGGTTGTTGATCGGCGAACTGAACTGCACCGCTTGTCATCTCAGTGAAGATCCGACGCTGCGGCCCAAGGGCGGTCCCGATCTGCGCGCGGCTGGCAACCGGCTAAACGTCGATTGGCTCCAGCGGTTCATCGCCGATCCGGCTGCGACCAAACCGGGAACGACGATGCCCGATGTCCTGCAGGGACTGCCGGACCAGGAACGCCAGCGCGCCGCCGCCGCGCTGACCGCGTACCTTTGCTCGCTCCGGCAACCGCTACCGGAAATCAAAGCGACCGGAACGAACCCGGTTCCGCATCAGTTCTGGCTGCACGGCGAGCCGGACAACGGTCGCAGTCTGTTCCACCGCATTGGCTGCGTCGCCTGCCACGGCCCCGATCCTGAGTACGAGGTGGCCCAGCTGCCGGAGTCGCCGACCGATCAGTTGCTCGAGCTGCTTGAGCCCGAAGAGCTCGAGGCGCTGGGGCTCGCCGCTGCGGCTCGGACCACACCTGTCCAGCCGCTTGGGGAACTGGCCGATCAATACTCACTGCGCTCATTGACGCTGTTTCTGCTTCAGCCCGAAGCGACTCGCCCCGCTGGCCGGATGCCGAACTTCCAACTCACCGCTGTCGATGCCGCCGACATCGCTGCTTACTTGATGCAGCGTGACCCCAATCGCCAGCCGAAGCCGGACTTCGTCACGCCGGGACCTGCATCCACATCGGAGCCGGACGAGGCATTAGTCGCCGAGGGCCGCACGCTGTTTACGCGCATTTGCCTGCGCCAGCTGCCACCGCACCGACACCGAGCCCGGCGCAGCGGCGGCATCGCCACTGGGCCGCGTCGCGATGGGTCCTGCAGGCCACTGCATCGCGCTCGCCGCGCAACCGCGCGAATTGAAGCCGAGTGTGACGCATCCGCGATTCTGGCTCGATCCGGTGCAGATCGCCGCAATCGATCAGGCACTGGAACAGCATCGTTCGGTGGATGCCCCCTTAGCCGCTGGATCGCCGCTGGCTACTGATCAACAACTGCAGCTGGAACTGCTTCGTTTCAACTGTCACGCCTGTCATGAACGCGATGCCATCGGGGGCATTGGCCGTGACCGCCGCGGGTATTTTGAGACGGTCGGCAATGTCGATCTCGGCGACGAAGGCCGACTGCCGCCGCCGCTGACCGGTGTCGGTCGCAAGGCACGGCCGGCGTGGCTGGAGCAGGTATTGCTGGGTAGCGGCCAAATCCGTCCTTATATGCATGCGCGGATGCCGAAGTTTCCATCTGACGCCGCGAAGGAAATCACGGCATTGCTATTAATGAACGATCGAGCAGCGCGGGCCACGTCGAGTGATGGCGCGTCACACGCCGGCGCCGAGTCGCACGCACCGCTGGCCGCGTGGCCGGATGCGGACGATACGAAGCAGTTCGAGGCCGGGCGGCAAATGATGGACAGCGGCTGTGTGCAGTGCCATGCCTTTGGTGGCGAAGCCTTGCCAGGTGTGGTCGGGGTCGACCTCCGCGGGATCGGCGATCGGGTCGAGCCGGCATGGTTTCGTGAGTTTTTGTTCAATCCAGGCGCGATCAAAGCGCGGACGCGGATGCCGAATTTTTTTCCAGAGGGCATCAGCCAGAACAACGAGCTGCTCGGCGGCGATGCCAACCGTCAGATCGCCGCCATGTGGGGCTACCTTAAGTCGCTGCCCCAGCAGCCACTGCCCGAAAAGGTCCAAGAGGCTCGCGCGAAGGATTTCGAGCTTGTTCCTGACGAGCGGCCAATCGTGATCCGAACGTTCATGCGCAAGCCGGGACGCACGCGATCGCTGTCGGTTTGCCTGAGCAGGTACATTTCGCCTTCGATGCCCAGTCGCTGTGGCTAGCTGCTGCCTGGCGTGGCCGCTTCGTCGACGCCCAAGGGACGTGGTTCATTCGCTTTGCACCGCCGGCCGATCCGCTGGGCGAGGATGAGATCTCGATTCAAAGCGAATCGCTGTTTGCATCACCTGACCTGCCGTCCCGCTTTATCGGATACCGGCTTGATAGCCAGGGAATTCCAACCTTTTCCTATCGCGTCGGCGATCTGATCGTCGAGGACCGGATCACGGCGCTGGCCAGCACGGAATCCTCCAGCCGTCCCGGATTGAAACGAAACCTGCGGCTGCGACTCGCTTCTCGCGAACCGGAAAGCGAAGCAAAACACGTTATTCCCGCGGCGATTCAGCTGCTGTCCGGCAAACGATTGACTCGGTTAGACGAGCAGTCGGTACAGAACGAAGACGGGTTGTTGGTGACGCTCTGCGAGACCGCCGACGGCAAGTCGCACGGTCTCGATGTCGATGTTGTCTCGGCCTGGAGCCTCCCACTGCACGTCGTCAGCGGTGGTCCTCCGGAAGCTGTAGGCGGATTGCGTTTAGGCCGCACCGTCTCCGGCGACGCTGGTGCCGCCGAATCTTTGGAACTGGAGCTGACGTATCAATGGTGAGTCACATCGTGCGAGGGGCAATCATCGCTTGGACTGTAATTTGCGTGGCCGGGTCTGCGGACCGGATACTGGCCGCAGAGCCCAACCTGCCGCAGGAAAGCGATTATTACCGGATCGTCTCGGTGGCCACTTCCGAAGCAAGTACCGATTCGCGATCGGAGAACTGGAAGCCAGGCGATGGCCCGGAGGGAATTGCGCTGGAGATCAGCGGGATGGCGGCGCTTGCCGATGGCCGGTTGGCGGTTTCGATTCGCAAGGGCGAAATCTGGAAACTCGGCGGGGTTTATGACGAGCCGCCCAGTCACGTGACCTACCACCGTTTCGCCTCCGGATTACATGAGCCGCTTGGATTGTTGGAGCACGAAGGGTCGCTGCTGAGTGTGCAACGAACCGAGCTGACACAGCTGAGCGATCTGGACGGTGATGATGTTGCCGACGAGTACCGCACGCTCGCCAGCGGCTGGGGCGTGACCGGCCATTATCACGAATACGCCTATGGTCCCAAACGCGACGGCCAGGGCAATCTATGGTTGACCCTGAACATCGGACTTGGGCTGCGCGGTGAGCAACTCGACCGCACGATCCAGGACCCGGTGTTGGGCGTCCGCCAGGCTCGTTGGCGCGGCTGGGGGATGATGCTGCCGCGCGAGAATGCGGGGATGACCGGGGATCAGCAAGCGGCTGCGGGTGAGCTGGTGCCGCTTTGTGGCGGGATGCGTTCGCCCAGTGGGCTCGGTGCCAATGCCAACGGCGACATGTTCTACACCGACCAGCAAGGCAACTGGGTCGCCACCAATTCGCTGCACCACATGCGGCCCGGCGTGTTCTTCCACCATCCCGAGGCGCTGGCGTCGAAGCGACTTCCCGGTTCGACGCTGAGCGGCATCGACCAGATCCCCAGCGGTGTGCCGCTGCCCGTGGCGCTATCGCGTCTGCCTCAGATGAAGCCGCCCGCGGTTTGGTTTCCTTATAAAAAGATGGGGCAATCGGCGACGGATATTCTGCTGGACGCCAGTGACGGCGCGTTCGGCCCGTTTGCCGGTCAGCTGTTTGTCGGTGAGTTCACGCAGGCGTCGATCCAGCGAGTCTTTCTCGAACAGGTCGGTGGCCAGTACCAAGGTGCCTGTTTCCCCTTTCGCAGCGGCATGGCATCCGCTGTGTTGCGACTGGAGCAAGGCAGCGACGGCAGCGTGTTCGTGGGGCTGACCAATCGTGGTTGGAGCAGCCTCGGGGCGGCGTCCTACGGATTGCAGCGGCTGGTGTGGACAGGAAAAACGCCATTTGAAATCCTGGAGATGCGCGCCAAGCATGACGGCTTCGAATTAGCATTCACCTCGCCAGTCGACCCAGATACCGCCTCCGACCCCAGTTCGTACGCCCTGTCCAGCTACACGTACTTGTACCACGAGACCTATGGCAGCGACGAAATCGATACTGGGACACCCATCATTCGCCGGGCCAGCGTGTCAGAAGATCGCCTACGAGTACGATTGCACGTCGACGGATTGCGGCCGCTGTATGTCCACGAGCTGATCGCCGCTGGTGTGCGCAGCGCTGAGGGTCAGCCGCTGTTGCACGCATCTGCGTACTACACCCTGAACCAAATCCCGCCGCCGAGCGTCCCTTGATTCCCTAGGCGGATTTCATGGACAAATTTTTAGATTTTGCTGACCGGTGCCATCCGCCATGGGTACGTTGAACGTCAAAGTCGTGCCATCGTCATCGCGGGACCAACTGGTCGGCTGGCTCGGCGGGGCGATGAAGATCAAGGTCATGGCGCCGCCGGAGAAAGGCCGCGCCAACGCTGCGGTGGTCGATTTCTTGGCTCGTCGCCTCGGTGTTGACAAGAAGTGCATCGAAGTGATCAGCGGACACAGCTCGCCAGCCAAAATCGTGCAAATTGACGGGCTCGACGACGACCAACTCACCGCGCTGCTCGATCAGTGCTTGCAGAGCTCGCAATAGCCATCTGCAAATCCGTCATTTGAACCGGCGTCGCGCGCAACAACTCGTAGATTGCGATCGCGCCGGCGACTGCAACATTGAGCGAGTCGACTCCCAGTGCCATCGGGATTTTGGCTCGCACCGAGCAGGCCGCTTGAATCGCCGGTGGCAAGCCGTCGCCTTCGTTGCCCATCACGATCATCCGCCGCTGCGAGGCAAATTCTGGTTGGCTGCTGACTTCACTCATCGCGATCGAATCGGGTGAGAGGGTGGTCGCCACCGTAAACCACGACGCCCGCCGCTGGTTTTCCGTGAACCACGCGAGCGGGTCTGCCAGGTCGAAGTACCGCATCTTCAGCGCAGCCCCCATGCTCACCCGCAGCACCCGCCGGCACAGCGGATCAACGGTCTGCCGGTTCAGCGCCAGATGATCGATTCCCATGGCAGCGGCCGAACGGATCAGGCTGCCAAGGTTTTCCATGTCGCTGATCGCGATCGCTGCCAGCGCGGTCGCCTGAGGCGGGGCGGCATCGAAAAGTTGCGCCGCGGGGGCTGGTGGGATCCGTCGCCCGCAGGCGAGCAGTCCGCGGTGGAAGTTGAATCCCGCCACCTCGCGAATCATGCCCGGCGGCACCACCAACACCGGAGTTTCAGGTTTGAGCCACGGCTGCAGGCAGTCCACGCGGTTCGGCTCTGCCAACACCGAGACGGTTTCGTAGTCGCTGGCCAATAGTCGCTGCAAGACCAGCTTACCCTCGGCGATAAATAGTTCCGCCGGATTGCGGACATCCTCCCGCTTGATGTCGCGGTAGGGAATCAGACGCGGATCCAGCGGGTCGTCCAGTGGGATGATGTTCATGGCTGAGCGAGGGGAGGCGGAAAGGGGCGGGATGAGACGCCCTAGTCTCATCCCGCCGAATCCTTTTCTCGCGAGGAAAAACGTTCAAGCCCTCCTGCCCCCGCGATCCCACTCGCTGAGGCAACTCGATCCGCCTTTCCAAACCTAGCGTGGAGGAAACCACCCTGTTTCCTCTCGCCGGCTCCATGGGTATCGGACGGCCAACTCGGAGAATCGGAGCAAACCTTTGCAACCGGTCACAACGGCTGCTCCGGCCGTGCGCGGCGTTCCGTTTGCGTCGACTTTGACGACCTAGGTGGGAGAATGCGAATTGCGGAAATAGAGTCAAGTTGCGGCTATACTGAGGCCCCGGCCCCGTGCGGCCGGTCTCCCTCCTTTAATCGACCTCCTGGAACTGATTGAGATGACTTCACAGCTGTCGCGCCGCCGTTTCCTCGTCACGTCTTCACTGGCCGCAACCGCGGTCGCAAACCTGCCTCATTTGACCTGGGCAGCCGCGGATGAAACAGAAAAACCGTTTAAGATTTCGCTCGCCCAATGGTCGCTGCACCGCTCGCTGCGTGACCAAAAGTCGCTCGACCATCTCGATTTCGCTAAAGTCACCAAAGAAGAGTTCGGCATCGAAGCGGTGGAGTACGTCAACCAATTCTTCAAGGACAAAGCGCGGGACGAGTCCTACCTGGCGCAAATGAAACAGCGGGCCGAGGACCACGGCGTGAAGAGCCTGCTGATCATGGTCGATGGGGAAGGCCAGATCGGCGATCCCGATGCTCAGAAGCGCGCAAACGGTTGAAAACCACAAACAGTGGGTCGACGCCGCCAAGTACCTCGGTTGCCACTCGATCCGCGTCAACGCCGGCAGCAGCGGTTCGTTCGAAGAGCAGCAAAAACTCGCAGCCGATGGACTGCGCCGACTCAGCGAATATGCGGCGAAATCGGACCTCAACGTCCTGGTCGAAAACCACGGCGGCCTGAGCAGCGACGGTAGCTGGCTGGCCGGGGTGATGAAGCTCGTCGACCTCGACAACTGCGGCACGCTGCCCGACTTTGGCAACTTCTTCATCAGCCGCGGCGACAACCCGCGGGAATACGATCGCTACAAAGGGGTCGACGAACTGATGCCGTTCGCCAAAGCGGTCAGCGCCAAGACGCACGATTTCGATGCTGAGGGAAATGAGACCTCGACCGATTACGAGCGGATGATGAAGATCGTCCTGGACCACGGCTACAACGGCTACGTCGGGATCGAATACGAGGGCAGCCGGCTGAGCGAGTTCGAAGGGATTCGCAAAAGCAAGGCGTTGCTGGAAAAGATGCAGGAAAAGTTCAGCAAAGTGTCGCAGCCGTCCAACTGACCCCTTTTCTGACAGAGCCTAACGCTGACGATTTATCTTGACCGCGCAAGCGCTTTACCGTTATCGCAGGCATTATGGAGAGCTTGCGTGGTCGGATCATCTGGGTCAGCATCGGCGTGCTCGGTCTGCTGCTTGGCGGTTGCCAAGCGGCGGCGCCGATTCACGTCTGGGCTCCGCCCACGATCCAATCGGCGGTTGGCCGGCGCGTTGCGATCCCGCCGCTGGCCGGCGACCCCGACATCGCTCGTCCGCTGCATGCAGCGATGCTGCTGCAGCCACCGCGCGGTGCCGGCTTGGAAGTATTTCCACTGGACGCTCGCATGCTCGAAAATGACGAGACGATTCGGCTCGCCTCGGCGACGCAGGGCCAGACGAGCGACATCGCGCTGCTGAGTCTGCGCGCAGCAGCGGCATCGATTTCATCTTGCAAGGCGAGGTCATGTCCACGCGCGATGCCGCGGTGCGGCGAACGGTGGTTCGCCCCGATCCGCTGCTGCCGTCGCGGCCGAGTGTATTGGACCCCCTGGCCGGTATTCCTCCTCAGGATGTCGACCACGAAGACTCACTGCTGCGCGTGTCGTGGAACCTCATTGATGTCAGCGGCGCCAGGCCGCTCAGCGGCCAGCCCGTCGTCACCCATCGCGCCCTGGGCCAAGATGACGCCTCGGCGGTCACCGCAGCGGCGGAAGCAGCTTGGCAATTGGTGATCCCTCACGTGGTCCCGGACCAGGCGCAGCTCGCTGCGCCGCGGTTAGCGCTTGGCTCAGCGGCGATTCGCCGCGGCAATGAAGCGGCTGCGCACGGTGATTGGCTGCAGGCCGAGCAACGCTGGACCGAAGTCTTGCGGCAGCGGCCCCGACAGCACGCGGCGATGCACAACCTCGCCATCGCAGCAGTGGCCCGGCAGGATTACCCCGCGGCCCGGCAGTTGATCGCCCAAGCGCTGCAGCTCCGTTCGTCGGCGCTTTATCAGGACACCGCGGTGTGGATCGAGCAGCGACAGCGCGACTACCACATCGCCTTCGGACTGCCCGATCCGCCCGGCGGCTGGGCGGCGACACGCCGCTAACTCAGCTGCTTTTACAAGTGCAGCACGGACGGGGCACGTCAGTCGAACAGCGTGCCATCACCCCAGGCTGGCCGCGTCCGCAACCCCTCTGTCTTGACTCCGCCAACCAGTCCGGCAATAACTGAAATGAACGTCGGACGTCGATGTTGCGCATCCGCAGATAAGTGGCCCAATAACCCTAACCACCGGACGCCAATCTGGGATAATGACAAGTTATGTCGATGAGAATGCTCATTTCGATGTATACCATCAATGTTTGATGAAAAAACGCGGAATCGACCTTCGCGTCCTCAGTTCACAATCGGGTTTCTGCTCGGGTTTGCTTGCGTCGTGGCCATCGCATTTTCTGCATACAATCGATGGTTCGCAAAAACCTACGCGGAACGCGCAATTGAAGCTGAGATAATTGCGGCAGAAAACGGTCTCAAAATCATTGATGCCTGCATATCGTACTACGATGCCGTGCCTCCTCCTCGATTTGACAACGATGGGAACGTCAGCTTGCATTATTGTCAGCCATATGTGGACTTAACAGATCCCAAATTGCGAACGGACGACATCGACCGTCTACTTCCGTACGTGCGTAACCTGCTTCCACACGGAAAGAAAATGCGCGTAGCTGTATTCTTATCAAGTGAGCGTTTCAGCGATGCTTCTTTCGTTGCGCGGCTTCGAAGCGAATTGCCTACGTGCGAGATGTTCGACCGGGCAGCAGCCCCGGGATTTTTCCGTTAATCCGAAGCTAACACCCTCGGGGATCGTTGATTTCGCCGCGGACTTGCGGCATAACCATGACGTGCAACGGAGGACGGCATTGCGCGGTTAAAAATGGAAGATCAAACCGCCGCCCCCGCTGACGTCGGTCGTTATTCGACTGAAGTCAGATCACAACTCTTCGTCCACTCGGAGCTAGCCATGAAGACTGCACTCACATCACTCGCGTTGCTGGTTTCCATCATTACGTTCGGTGTCAATGCAAAATCTGACGATCTCAAAGCCGAATCAACCGGGCAGGAACCGTCACTTGAAGTGCCACACATGGTACCGTTCGTGGGTGTTCAGGATGTCTTTAAACGGAATGCGATTGGGGATGCGATTGTGATTACCGCAGTGTATGGAACGGCCGATACCATTGCGATTGGAAATACATACCGAATCGACGGTGCCTATACGTTAGGGTCTCAGGATGAAGCGTCACTGGCCGCTTACGTTACAGCAAAACACCCGAACCAACCACGCCGGGCGAGCAAACCTATACCTGGGCAGTCCATTCGAATCACGAAGGGCTCCGGTACATTTTCGGTTTTTCTAAAGGTAGAGGATGTAGGTTGTCCGCATGTGAGCTTTTACCCCATCGTGCGGGGCGAAAGCTTCGCTGGCGAATACTTTGGCACCGGGGATTTCTTGCCGCCAGACTCGTGGCGCGTTAAGAACCGAATGGTAACGCACTGAGAAATGCGAATAACAAACCGATCCACCTCAGCCGCGGCGAGCGAAAAGGGGACGGCGAGCGAAAAGGGAGCGAAAAGGGGACGGGGAGCGAAAAGGGGACGGGGAGCGAAAAGGGGACGGGGAGCGAAAAGGGGACGGAGGTAGTTTTCGCCTTCTTGGAGAATGTGATGGGAGCGAAAAGGGGACGGAGGTAGTTTTCGCCTTCTTGGGGAGCGAAAAGGGGACGGAGGTAGTTTTCGCCTTCTTGGAGAATGTGATGCCCAATGCCGACACGACATACACGCGTGCCCAACCGAACAACACTGGAGTCAGACCGGACCAGTCCCGGCAGACGTAGGCGGCGTCGATCAGCTGGCCGCGGTGCCTCGATCACGGCTGACTGGTCCGGTTCACCGACCGGCGGAGCCGTCGGCAGTTCTTCCCCAGACACCTTGTCGTGGTCGTCTGCCGAGTGGATGCCGAGTATTATAAGTAGCACATTCTGGAGCTGCGTTTCGGGGTGACGGTGCCGCCATTTGCAGATTCGGCCAAGTGCCCGGTGTACCGCCAACTGCGATACTGACGCACCGTCGGTCGTCTGTGAGTTCCAGCGCTCGAACGACTGAGAATCATAGCCCGTGTTCGAAGTGTGAGCGATTTTACGAGTGCGGTTACGCATTTGATGCGTTACAGTGAAACCGGCCGAAGCATTCAACCTAATTGGAGCTGACTGTGAACAGACCTCACTTGACACCTTACAAGGTGGCACTGGCCGTTACGGTAGTGGCCATCTGCATGCTTGCCCTTGGAAACTACTACTCTGCAGCGCTTGCCGAGCATCGCCTTGGCTACTTAGCGTTTCGTGCTTGGGCATTCACCACTGCGGGCGTCACGATGCTCGCGGTTGGATGCACCATTGGCCTTACCAGCTTGATTTGGGAAAGAACGCGTTCTTCCGGCAGTCTGACTGCCTAACTCTGAAGCCCGAAATGGCTAGGTACTCGCCGCTTCGTCGAACCGGCGAATAAATGCATGACGGACTGGGGGCGTCTGGTGGTGAGGCCTGTACACGCGCTCGACCCCAGTCATCGCCGCCGTCACTAGACCCAACTGGAAGGCCGTGAAAGCACGGTTCAGCTTCCCGCTTCTGTCCCCCGACCCCCGTCCTCGTCTATCGGCTGTCGACCCATCGTCCTCGGATCAATCGCTGCTGTGGCTGGTAGCGCGACTTGTAATTCAGGTGCGGATTGGCGGCGACGTACATCCCCAGATAGACAAACGTGCGCTGCGTCGCAGCGGCATACTCGATCTGCTTGAGCACCGCGTAGGTGCCCAGGCTGTACCTGTGCAGTTGCGGATCGAAATGCGTGTACACGGCCGATAGCGAGTCGCGGCCTACATCGACCACCGCAACCGCCACGATTTGCTCATCACGGGTGAAAGTCAGTTCGATCGATTCGCAGCAACTGTCGACTAAGAATGCTCGGTACGACGCCTCGTCAACCGGCTCATCGTCGCGCGATAGCCCACGCAGCTGGCGGTGGCGGTTAAACAACTCCATCCGCTGAGCGTCACATCGCGGCGGTCCAATGCTCATTACTAACCTGGCGTCGCCGCGCCGCAGCACGCGCAGCATGGAACGGGTCCAGACAAATTGGCTCACGGGCACCCGAGTCGGCTCACAGGCTTGGCAGAGGGCGCATTCGGTGCGGTACAGAAAATCGCCCGTGCGGCGGTAGCCCAAGGCGAGCAGTGAGTCGAGCGCGGCGCCGTCGATCTCGCCGATCGGCAGCCTCAGCGGCATCCGCGCGGTCACTCCCGCCAGATACGGGCAATCCTGAGGCTGATCGTGGATCACAATCAAGCGTGATTCAGCACCGGCTCGGATGTCGCTGCGGTCCAAAGGGCGCATCGCTGTCCCTTCCTAAATGAAGTCCGTTGTCGCATTTACCGCCAATGGCGGCAAGACTGACAGTTTCTATCGTACCGCGATCAGCTGCGGTCAGACGCCGGGCCGCAGCGGCCGCTCAGTCCGGAATCGACTCGCCGCGGATCAAGTCCTCAAACGACTCACGCTGGCGAATCAGCTTGGCTTGACCGTCTTCGATCAACACCTCGGCCGCCCGCGTTTTGCTGTTGTAGTTGCTGCTCATCGCGAACCCGTAGGCGCCGGCATTTCCGATCATCACGTAGTCGCCAACGTGTGCGATCGGCAGTCGCCGGCTGCACACGAAGCCACCTTCCTGCTGCGTGAAAATATCGCCGGACTCGCACAGCGGGCCGCCGACAATCACGTCAACTTCCGGACGGTCGTGAGTCGAACCATCGTGCGGGCAAACTGCGATTGGGTGGTGCGAGCCGTACATCGCGGGCCGGGCCAAATCGTTGAATCCGGCATCGAGCAGGTAGAATCGGTTGGCTCCCATCCGCTTGATGGCGCGGATTTCCGCGATCAGGCAACCGGCTTCGGCAACCAGGTACCGACCGGGCTCGATTTCCAGCCGCACGCGGTGGCCGAGCGATTCGCTGATGCGGTTGCGGGTCGCATCCCAAAGTTCGTAATACTGCTGCAGGTCGATGAACGAGTCGCCGCTCTTGTAAGGAACCGGCAATCCACCGCCACTGCTGATCGTCTTCACCGTGCGACCGACCGCGGCGACGGTCCGCTCCATCGCCTGGCAGACCTGCGAGAGGTGTTCCAGGTCGGTGCCGGAGCCGATATGCATGTGCAGCCCGGTGACGGTCACGCCGTAGCGGTCGGCTCGCTGCAGACACTCATCGACCTGCTCGTGCCAAATCCCGTGCTTGCTCTGTTCGCCGCCGGTGTTGGTTTTTTGGCTGTGACCATGACCAAATCCCGGGTTGATTCGCAGCGTGATTTCCGCTCCAGGACGACGTTCGCCGAGCTGATCAATCATATCGGGCGAGCCGCAATTGACGTGCAGCCCGTGCTCCACGACCAGATCGAGCGAATCTCGGTCGAAGATGTCGGCCGTGTAGACAATCCCGGGAACTTCGCCATGCGGCTGGTAGCCAGCCGCCAGCGCACGGCGGACTTCGCCGGCGCTGACCGCATCGACGACCACGCCGCAGCGCCGGGCGCGATCGAGGATCGCCAGGTTCCCACAGGCTTTCTGGGCGTAACGCACGACGTCAAAATCGGCCAAGTCGGCGATCCGCCGGGCGAGCATCGCGCCGTCGTAAACGTACAGCGGTGTCCCGAATTGCCTGGCCAGCGAAGCGATCTCTTGGCCAGCAAACCGGGTCAGGGTGGTCGAAAAAACGGGTGCGTCAGCGATCATGGTGTTACCCCAGACAATATGTGGGTCAACGCGCCAGTGCGACTTCTGCGGTAATTCCGGAGGCTCGCATCGACGCATCTGTGCGTTATTTTCATGCCGCAGTAATCTCCAATGAACGGCCAGAATGAACGGCCGGGACAGCGGCGAGGCATTGATGGCTTTCATTGTGGTCAGCGTGACCGCTTTCGCACCAGCCCGGGATTGAAGGGTCGGCACAGTGTCTCGACCGAAGACCACTCGCCTCAGCCGAAGACAGCGGCCCGGCGGCGACCTACAATGTGCGGGCGACGATTTACAATGAGAACCTGCGGCCGGCCCAGTGCTTGCCGCGGCGGTGGTGTTCAGTTCCGGAGTGCTCGATGGGATGGTTATCGATCTGTGCGGTTGCTGCGTTAGCCGTGATCAACGTGCGCGTCGCGACGCTCGAGGGCAACACGGTCGAGGGGCCGCTGCGGGCGATCGGCCAGACGGATGTGCGGCTCGGCGGTGGCGATGGCAGCGCGGCGGAGCGGGTCATTGCACTGGATCAGGTGCTGTCGATCGAGCGACTGGATCGCACCGACACCGCGGCACCGACGATGCGGGCGGGATTGGTCGGCGGGTCGCGGATCGCGCTGCGTTCGATCACGACTGAAGGCGCAAACGCTCAGCTCGCTGTTCGCAACCAATCGTCGCTAGCCGTGCCGCTGAAGCAACTCCGCTGGATTCGGTTCCGCGCACCGTCGACGGCGGTTGACCCGCAGTGGCTCGGACTGGTTGAACGGCCGCGTGCTGCCGACGCCCTGGTGATCCGCCGTCCCGGTGATGCGATTGACGAGGTTTCGGGGATCGTGCTGGCCATCAGCGACGAAGGTGTCTCCTTTGATTTGGACGGCGATACGATCCAGGCGCCGCTGTCGCGTCTGGAGGGGCTGCTGTTTGCCAGCTCCACTGACGAAGGCCAGCCCGCGGCTAAGGGGAGTGTGACGGTTGACGACATCGACGGGTCGCGATGGATTGCCGCGTCACTCGGTTCAGGCAGCGAGACCGACATCGAATTGAACTTGGGAAATGATCTGATCCACCGCCTGCCGCTGGACCGGATCAGCAAAATCGAGCTGACCGGTGCGGTCGAATTCCTTGCCGCTCAGACTCCGGTTGAAGCGTCGTATGCTCCGTACTTGTCAATCGGAATTTCTAGCGGATTAGCCGATCGCTGGCTGGGACCGGAGTCGCAAAACGACCGCGATTTGATCCTGCGGTCGAAGTCACACGTAGAATATCGCGTCAGCGACGGCAGCCAGATGTTTTTGGGCAGTGTCGAGTACGACCCGCAAGTCGCCGCCGGTGGCAGTTGCGTGGTGCGAGTGCTGTTGGATGATGAAAACGTTTGGGAACAAACGCTCAACGTTAGCGACCCGGCGCCGCGAGGCTTCGAACTGCCGCTCAGTGGTGCTCGGCGGGTGCGGCTAGAGGTCGACGGCGATGGCGACAGCGACCTGGGTGACACGGTACGAGTTCGCCAACCAAGAATGACTAAATGAAGTATTGCGAGTTAGAGTCGATCCGGCGACCAGCTATGCGGCCGCGCAGCGGCGTCCTTCGCGCCCTCGCCCTCGGCTTTGGAGGTCGTGCAGTTTTTAAGTTGGGTCTTGACCGACGTTTATTTCACTCTCCCCCTGGGAGAGTCGAGCCCAAGCGAGGAGAGGGTTCGGTCTGGCCCTCCCCGACCGCTACCGCATCCGACCCTTCCGCAAGCGGGAGAGTTAAATGCATGTACTGCACCAACTTAATAACTGCACGACCTCTTTTTGCAGGGGAGAGGGTTGGGGTGAGGGGGCTTGCGGAGAGGCTCGCAGAGAGATCCGCTGCGGTCGCCATGTTGACCTATGCCGCGATCGTCGCGGCGATGCTTTGCGCATTCGCGGGTGATTCGCCGAGTTGGGCGAGCGACACCGGCAACGGCTCCGCGACTGCTGCGATTGCGGAAGCGCCGGCAATTGAGAATGACACTGCGATTCAGCTTGATCCGCGGCTGGAAGAGGCTGAGCGGCGGCGGATCGCAGCGGTGGAGCGTGCGCTTCCAGCGACAGTCAGTATTTTCGTGCCTGGCGGAGGTGGGGGTGGCAGCGGCGTGCTGATTTCTCCGGACGGTTACGCGTTGACCAACTTTCACGTCACCAGTCCGGCAGGCACGTACATGCGCTGTGGACTATCCGACGGTCGGATCTATGACGCGGTGATCATCGGCATCGACCCGGTCGGTGACCTGGCGCTGATCCGCTTGCTCGGCCGTGACGATTTTCCCTACGCGGAGATGGCCAACAGCCGCCAGGCCACGGTCGGCCAGTGGTGCATGGTGATCGGCAACCCATTTTTGCTGGCCACGAATCTGCAGCCGTCGGTGAGTTGGGGGATCCTCAGCGGCGTGGGGCGATACCAGTACCCGGCCGGCACGCTGCTCGAATATGCCGATTGTTTGCAGACCGACGCGTCGATCAATCCTGGCAATTCCGGCGGTCCCTTGTTCGACGACTCCGGTCGGCTGCTCGGGATCGTCGGTCGCGCGTCATTCGAAAAGCGTGGCCGTGTCAACGTCGGCGTCGGCTATGCGATCTCGATCAATCAAGCCAAGAACTTTTTAGGCGACCTGCACAGCGGCAGGATTTTGGATCACGCGACTCTCGGCGCCACGGTCTCTACCGATGCCGACGGCGGAGCAAGGGTCAGCAACATCTTGCAGTCCAGCGATGCGTATCGCCGCGGGCTGCGGTACGGGCACACGATCGTGGAAATCGATGGCCGCAGCGTCAACACTGCCAACGAAGTGCAAAACGTGTTGGCGACGCTGCCGCCTCAGTGGCGCGTCAAGTTGGATTACCTCGACCAAGGCGAGCGCAAGTCGACGCTGGTGCGGCTGGCCAACCTGCACGGCTTTGATGAGTTGTTGACCAAGATGGCGGCTGCACTGCCGCCTCCTCCTCCGGTGCCGGACGCACCCAAGGATGGCGACGGCTCCGATCAACCTGAAGGCTCCGGTGACGCCGAGGGCGAGCCGAGCGGTGGTCGTCCGCCGCGCGGTGCTGAGTCGGCGACTGCGATTCCCGAAGCGGTGGCTCAGCTGTACGAAGCCCGTCGCGGCTACGCGAACTACCAGCCCAATCGGCTCAAGCAACAAGACATGGTCGCGGCTCTCCGCCGCCAGTTCCCGCACGTAGAAAATGCATCCGGCGACACGGTTGCTGAGGGCACGGCTGCTGAGGGCGCCGAAAGCACTGCTAGCGCGGTGTGGCGGGTGGAAGGCGTCAGCGATGACGATGCGGCGGTACCGGTGAAGGTACTTGTTGGCGATGACGGCTATTCGCTGATCGTGGGCGAACGCACGATTCAGGCGACGAAAGCAGCCGAACTGTACGACGGCATTCTGGCCGGTAACGCATCAGGGATGTTGGCCTGCTTGGATGCCTGGCGAGCGCTGGTGGTTCAAGGCCCGGCCGGTTACGGCGATTGTTATTATCGCGGGCAAGTGCCGCTGCTGGGTCAGCGGCCGCTGCGCGACTGTTTGATCGGCGTAGCTGGCGAACTCGAAGCCGCGTGGCTGATGCATCCCGACTCCGAAGCACTGGAAATCATTGAAGTGACTGCCGACCGTGATGCAGATCCGGCTGAGCTGCTGGTCACCTGGGGCGATGATCCGGCGGCGCCGCCCACGCACCTGGAACTGCGCGACGGCACCCAGTCGCTGCTGAAAATGCGAGTCGACACGTGGCGGATCGGTGCTGACGCAGAGGTACAAGAATGATGGAAAGCCGACTCTTTTGCCTGCGACCGCTGTTGGCGGTGTTAGTCATCTTAGCCGCCGCACCGCTGTTGCCGCCGGCCCATGCGTATGAAGCCGAACTGGGCGTGCTGGTGCGCAAGTCGCAACGGGCGGCGGTCAAAGTGTACGGCGCCGGTGGCGGCGGTTTGGTCGCTTATCAGAGCGGCTTCCTGGTTTCGCCCGACGGACACATTGCGACTGCCTGGAGCCATGTGCTGGATGTCGAACCGGTGGTGGTTTTGGATGACGGGCGACGCTTCAACGCCACGATCGTCGGCTTCGAACCGCGCTTGGAATTGGCCGTGCTCAAGATCGATGCGTCTGATCTGCACTTTCTGGAGTTAGCGGAAACGCTACCGGAGCTGGCCGATCCTATTTTGGCGGTCAGCAACCTGTTTGGGATCGCCAGCGGCGGTGAGCCGGCCAGCGTGATGCAGGGCAGCGTGTCGGCCATCTCACGACTGGACGCCCGCCGCGGAACGTTTAAAACGCCCTACACCGGAACGGTGCTGATCCTCGACCTGGTCGCCAATAACCCCGGGGCCGCCGGTGGTGCGGTGGTGGGTATCGATGGGCGGGCCGTAGGGATGCTCGGAAAGGAACTGCGCGACGCGTCCGCCGGTGTCTGGCTCAACTACGCGTTGCCATCGAGTGCGTTGCGCGAAGCGATCGGGAACATCGTCGCCGGCCGTACCGTGGTGGTCAGCGACACCGAAACACCGCCGCTGCCACGTGACCGCTCGCATCATCCGGAGTCGCTGGGACTGAGTCTGATCCCCGACGTGCTCGAACACACCCCGGCCTTTGTCGATCGCGTTCAGGCGGACTCGCCCGCTGCACGCGCTGATATTCGACCCGACGACCTGATTTTGCTCGTCGGCAACACGCGAGTCGGTAGCCAACGGTCGCTGCGAGAGACGCTGCGCCGGCTCGACCGACGGGACCGTGTCGTGCTGACGCTGCAGCGTGGAGCGCAGATCGTCTCGGTGACGTTGCAACCTTAGACGCGGCTAATGCCTAGGAGGTAACTCCTTTTTCAACTCTCAATGACGCGGCCAATGAACACTGCAAGGCTTACCCAATTTTCTTTGTGCGGGCTCTCAATGACCCGCTGGCTATGCGTGTGGCTGTTGGTCGACTTCGTTTGCGGCCCGGCGATGGCTCAGGATGCCGGTGATTTGGACCTGCGAGCGGTGCGGGCGCGGGCGATTCGCCAGGCGGTCGCTGCCGTGGCCGATTCGGTGCTGCGAGTCGAACTGGTCGGCGTGGCCCAGGCCGCCGGCGGTGAAGTCGCTGAGGACTGCGCCGACGGTTGCCGTTGCCGTCGATGACCTGCGGCACTTCATCGCTTCCTCCATGGTCGTCCGCGGCAACCCGACGTCCATCTTGTTGGTGACGCCTGAGGGGCGGCGCGTGGTCGCGGAGGTCGTCGCGCGAGATCACTCGCGGCAACTGGTGTTATTGCGAGCCAGCGAGGATGTTGGCGTTGCTCCGCTGGATCTTTCTGATGTACAGCCGACTGTTGGGCAAAGCGTGGTTGCGGTCGGCCGGCACTCTGACGGTCAATCACCCGCGGTTTCTACCGGCATCCTCAGCGCGACCGAGCGAAATTGGGGACTGGCGCTGCAGACCGACGCGCGGGTCTCCTCAGGGTTTTACGGCGGACCGCTGATTGACTTGCACGGCCGTGTGCTGGGCATCATCGTGCCGATGGTTCCCGACGGCGGCGCTGAAGACGAAACCGGCTGGTATGACTCCGGGATCGCCTTCGCCATTCCCTCTGGTGACATTCGGCAGCGGTTGTCGGTGCTGATCGATGGCAAAGACATTCATCCCGGCTTAGCCGGCATTGTGGCGCGGGAAAGCGATCCGTACGTCTCATCGACCGAGATCGCGGCGGTTCGCCCAAGATCACCGGCGGCTAGAGCCGATTTGCAGCCCGGCGATAAAATCGCCTCGATCGACGGTGTGCCCGTCAGCAGCCACCGCGAGATCAAACAGCTGCTGGGACCGCGCGATGCGGGTAGCAGTGTCACGCTGAGCGTCAAACGTGGCGATGAAGTGCTGGAGAAATCGCTGCAGTTGGCGCAGTCGATCCCGCCGCTGGTACCGCAGCAATTGGGAATCACCGCCGAAGCGGTTGCCGCTGCAGACCAGGACGATGCGTCCGAAGAGACTGAGATCGTCGTTACGGGAGTGGTGAAGGGGACGCCAGCCGATGGGCAACTTTCCGTCGGTGACCAAATCCGCTCGGTCGCTCAGAGCGAACTGAGCGACCTCCCGTCGCTTCGCCGCCGAGTTTTTACGGCCGATCCCGATGCACCACTGATGCTGTCGGTGGTTCGCGGCGAAGAGACGCTGGAACTGGAACTGAAGACGCAGCGGCTCGACGTGCTGCCAGACGACGCGCTGCCCGACTCGCTCCGTTACAAAGCGACGGAACCGGCGCAGTGGGAAGTTACCGATTTTGACCTGCCGGATCTCAGCAACCCGGCTGCGATTCTTGCTCCGCCAGCCAAAGCCGAACAGAAGGCAGAACCGGACGCGGGTGCGGCTCCCGCGCAGCGTGCTGCGGCTTCGCGGCTGGGGCTGATCATCCTGTTAGCCGATCCCGGTGAAGCGGATTTAAAAAAATTGCTCGCCGCTTGGGCTCAGCCCGCTCAGGCTGCGGGCGTGATCGTTTGTGCGGTCGGGCCGGCGGATGAAGCGCGATGGACGCCGGAGGAAGTCGACGTCCCGCAGCGGCTGGCCGCCGCGATCCGCAAGTCGCATCCGGTGGAGCCGATGATGCAGGCGATTGGCGGAGCCGGTCGTGGACCCGGTGGTTCGCTGGCCATCGCTTCGGCAATTCTCCGCCCCGGCACGTTTACCGGACTGAGCGTGTCGCCGGAGATCCGTCCGCCGGCGATTCGTCTGCGGGAAAACGATCCGGCGGCGCCGCTGCAACTCTGGCTGCCGCCGGCTGCCGATGGCGAAGACGGGCCAGGCTGGGCGGGATCGCTGGAGCAGCTCGGTTATCCGGTCCTTCGCGGCGAGGGTGATCCTCAATCGATCCTTGCCTGGGTTCGCTCCTTGGCCCGGATTTGACTGCAGGCTCAGCCGATCATCCGTTCTCGTGGGTCGGTCAATCCGTCGGCCAGTCGCCGCAGCGCCTCGGTCTCGATCTGCCGCACGCGCTCGCGGGTCAGCCCCAGGTCGGCGCCGATTTCTTTAAGCGTGTGCGGCTCGCAGCCGTCGAGGCCAAATCGGAGCTTCAGCACCGTCGCTTCACGCTCATCCAGGCCTTCCAGCAGGTCCATCGCATGACAGAGGATGTCGTGGTCCAACAGTGCTTCATCGGGAGCTTTGACGCGCTCGTCGGTGACCATATCGCCGAGTGACCATCCGGATTCGCTTTGGTCGCTTTGTGGGGTGCTGTTGTTGATGTGAATCGCTTTGCGGATGATCGGCAACTTCTTTTTCGGTAAGCCCAATACGCGAGCGATTTCTTCCTGTGTTGGGGTGCGGCCGAGTTCGTCGCTGAGTCGCGCCGTGCCGCGGCGCCATTTGCTCAGCAGCTCAACCATGTAGGCCGGAATTCGGATCGTCTTGGAACTGTTAATCGAGCGCCCGCTTGATCGACTGCTTGATCCAGTAACTGGCATAGGTGCTGAACCGCGTGCCGACGGTCGGATCGAAGCCTTCGACGGCGCGCAGCAGCCCGAGGTTTCCTTCTTCGATCAGATCCTGCAGCCCCAGTCCTTTGCCGGTGTAGCCACGGGCGATGTTGACCACCAGCCGTAGGTTGGCCCGCACCATCCGGTCCCGAGCCCGGACGTCTCCGCGAGCAACTCCGGCGGCGAGTTCCAGCTCTTCCGCAGCGGTCAGCAGGGCGGTCTCGTTGATCTCACGCAAGTAAGTTTCCAGCGGCGACTGCGCGGCCTCGCTGGTTTTGCGCGGCGACTTGCGGCGGTCAGCGAGCAAGTCACCATCGGGGTCGGCGGTCGGTAGGTCCATCAGCAGCGTGTCGTCCGCGGCCAGCAGATTGGAATGGGACATGGAACGGGTCTCGCCTGTGTGCAAGTGGGAGGAGGTCACGCGGCGCGGAACACAGGCGCAGACACCTACAGCCGCTCCTGTCCGCATTAGGGGACGCTGGGAGAAGCCGAGGTTGTGGGAGGGTCTGCGAATCAAAAGCGGGAGGTGGTGTTCAGTGCCAACGCGGAGGCCATTTCGCCTCTACTGGCAGTCATCGACCGCTCATCACCGGCTGCTCTACCGCGTGCTAAAAGTAAGCGACTGCAGCGGCGATAACGATTTTGCGAACTCTACCGATCCGGCGGCCGTTTTGCGTTACAGCCGCACTGTCGACCGTTGCCCAGGATAGCAGAGGAAAAATTGATGACACCGTACCGGTTTAGCGGCATCGTGCCGTCGATGCGGTTCACGCATGATGAGATTCTCGACGTCACTTACGCGTTAGGATACGCGGGGTGTACGGATGCAACGATCCAAGGCCACACCGAGAGAATGGAGTTGCTCTTCAAGCGAAAAGCAGACTCGTGGCAGGAAGCGTTCGGCCGTGTTTAGCGGCTTCATGTGCATCAGTTGGTTCAATGGTCCGAGCGCGACGTGGATCCCCTATTGCGACCCAGTTCGTCTCATGGCCAGATTGAAACAAGCAGCTGCGACGGCGGATATGCCAGTAACACCAATGATCAGCTCGAGACGCTCGTACCACGGAAGCGAGGGGTTGAACGCTTGCAACGCAGCGAGGACGGCGAAAACAATAAAGATCGTGGCAAGGGCTCCGAGAAGTGCCTTCACATTCAGATCTGACGCAATGTCCTTTGAAAATAACCCATCGGTCGGCGTACTCCAGCGTACAAAAATCTACAGGGCGACGACTGCGATTGGTTGAGCCAGGAGTAGCCAGTCGCCCGTCCGGTAGGTTAAGGCGACCGCTACGCAGATGACAACCGCTGTCGCACTCGCGAACATTCTATCCCACCGTCGACGTGAAATTAGTACGCCGGTCATCTAAAAACTTTGATGCCAATTTGATCGCGCTGCCTTGAGTCGGCGAATAACAACCCTATCGAGATCACTGCCAAGGTGGCCCTCTTATCGCGGCCCGCGACGCTGGCCGCTCTGGTTCATGGTCTGATGCCCTGAGCCTGTGTCCGTAACAGCTTACGATTGCGTGAGCTGTAACGCCATCTCGTCGAACGTGTTGGCTGCAGTGCGATTTAAAATGGTGATTCCTGCGAACACCGTGGCGAATATTGCGGCGACGAGCAAGAAGGGCAGAAGCTCAGTGGGCGACGTCGGCGCAGCGAATAGAAGGGCGCCTGTGCAGAGCGGTGCGCAATACCACAGCGGCACCAATCGCAGCAGCTTCGCTTGAGCGTGAAATGCTTCTCGCCAGAACCCAACATCATCTGGTGAGTGCGATCTAAGCAGTTGATAGCTCAACGCATACGACCAAACCACCCCCGCAATGAAGCCCGTCCCAACGAGAATGATCATACATCCGTAGTATCTTGCCGAACCGGTTTCGCTATGGCGAGAAGAGTTGCGAAGGCGATCAATACAAAAGCAGCCGCCACACTCTCTTGAACTGCGCGTTGAATGGAGGCCCGAATCAGATTGCGGATTAGCTCTTCGTTGTTCATGTGACGCTCCAAACGAGGGCTGTATTGGCTAAAAATCTGATTTTTCGGCAAATCAACTCGCTAAGCTCGACTTTTTCCGTTTTCGAGCGATGGACTGGTATAGGTAAAAGGGGCCCCCTTGCGCAAGAATTGTGACTTCTCACAGTTCAAACCCCTGGCAAGGAGGCCGCCATGCTCCGCGTGCCCCGTGATTTTAAACCGCTCGTCGATGATTTGTCAGCAGCAACTCGAAAACCCCAGACTGCGCGACGGCTGACATTTTTCTTCGCCGCTGCAATCCTTGTGGTCGGCAACCGAACCGTTTCAGCTGTCTTGCGGTTGCTCTCGCTGGTCGAGCCAATCAATCCTTCGACCTACCATCGCCTCTTTTCACATCGGCAGTGGTCCGCGTGCAAACTGGCCAAAATCATTGCCACCTTTGTAATCAATCGGTTAGTCCCTGAGGGCGAAATTCGTGTCGTCGGTGATGAAACCGTTGACGGGCATCGTGGCAAGAAGGTCTACGGCAAGGCAAGACATCGTGACGCGGTGCGAAGCTCACACTCCCACACGGTCTATCGCTATGGCCACAAATGGATCGTCCTGGCGATCCTCGTCCAATTGCCGTACACCAATCGGCCGATGGCGTTGCCAGTCGTGATCGCCCTGTATCGTGATCAAAAAACCAACAATGCCCAGGGCCGGCGACACAAGACAGCGGCGGAACTGATGTGTGGCTTGTTGGCGATGCTGATGCACTGGTTTCCAGAGCGAAAGTTCGTGTTTGCCGGGGATAACGCCTACGCAACGCACGCTATGGCGAGATTTGCCGCGCGGCACAAGCGCCGCCTGACGCTGGTCAGCAAGATTGTCGAGGATGCCAATCTATTCGCTCCGCCGCCGAAGCGCAAAAAGGGCAAGAAAGGTCGTCCGCCGGTCAAAGGCCGTCCGCTGCCCAGCCCCAAGGATGTGGCAAAGTCAGAGCGAGGCGGCAAGAAAATTCGTGTCCGTTGGTATGGGGGAGGCTGGCGGAACGTGAGGGTCTATACCGGTGTGGGCTGTTGGTACAAGAGTGGCAAAGGGATCGTGAGCATCCGCTGGGTGTATGTCATCGATCTCGATAGCACTCACCGCGATGAGTGTTTCTTCTCGACCGATCCGGCGATGACTCCCGCAGCGATCATCGAGATGTACGGGGGGCGATGGAATATCGAGACGACGTTTCAAGAAATGCGCGAACACTTTGGCCTGGAAACCACGCGTGGCTGGAGCAAGCAGACCGTGCTGCGAATGGCTCCGAGTTTATTTCTGCTCTACACGATCGTAGTGTTATTTTACGACACGATGGCGGATTCAAGCCCGCATCTTCGTCGTCGCAGTTGGGCGGGCAAAGAGGGGATCACGCTGAGTGATATGCTAGTCAGCGTGCGTCAGCATTTATGGTGCGAATGGGTTTTTACACAGGTGCCAGGAGGCAGGGCTGTTCAAAAACTCCCGCGCCCTATCCGCAAGCTGCTAGACTTCGGGCTTGCCCAAGCAGCTTGAACGGAAAAAGTCGAGCTAAGGAGCAGTTCAAAAATAACTTCCGCATTTCACTCTCCCTCCGGGAGAGTCGAGCCTCAGGCGAGGAGAGGGGCGATTCTGGCCTTCCCCGGCCGCTACCGCGTCCGGCCCTCCCGCGGGGCGGGAGGGTGAATAGAAGAGGAATAAGGAACTTAATTTTGAACCTCCCTAACGGTGCCGCCGCCAAGACTGTATGACATTGAAACCGAAGCCGACTACCGTCTGATGTTCACCACTTGTTATTTCGCCTCTCCCGACGTTTGCGTCGTGAGCTGCATTGCATCCGCAATGTCATAGAACGATTTTGAGCTTCGGCATCGCGGTATCGCGTACCAGCCCTCCCCCACCTGCGCCACGACAATCCGCGTGTGGTAATCAAGGCCATCGTAACCTTCCGCTGCAACGTCAACATACATGAACCGCTTACCGTAATAGGTACTCATCATCTCAAATTGCAGTGCGGCCACCTGCTTGTCGTCGGGATCGAAGTCATGACTTGCGATCACGCGAAGGGGTTTCTTGGTGTTGATTCCTTTGGGCAGGTCAAAGAATGTGAAGGTGGCGTCGCCGCGACGGAACTGGGTTCGATGCAGACACTCCGCAAATTTCTGCAGCGTCGCAATCGGGCCGTCGCAGACGCCGAGAAGTAGATGTCGAACGAAGTGGTTGGGAGAACCCGCAGCAATACCATGGAACAGGGTTGTAGCTGCGTCTTCGGGGTTGGTGGCAGCTTCGCGATGAAACTCGAACGGTGGGAGGGCTGGGTCAGAAATCAAGGCTTGAGGACTGACGGCATACGAGACTGCGGCGACGCCGGCCACAACGATCAACGTGCAGGCAATGGTGAAACGGCGGCTGGTCATCAGAGTGGTCTCCGCAATGTGAACTGCCATGTCGCGTTTTGTTTAGCACGTGTCAGCCGCGACTCAGTGCAGTTTATACCCCCGCTCGCTTGGGGAGAATGGCGATTCGCTTTGGGCTGAGCCGCAATCAACAATCAAAAGGCGCAGCTCGATGGGGATGAAAGCGACAGTGCGGCGGTAAGGAGCGGTGGTTAACTTGACGAGCATGCTCCCGACCGGCTCGCAAATGAACGGAGAGTTTTGGTCAAGCGGGACGAAGTGCAAAGCTTCGTGCGCTCGTTGAGAGGATGTCGCTGCTCCACCGCTATGTCTGCTTGTAGCCCGAAGCCGGCACTCATTCCGGAAAGCTCCCTCAACCATTCCTCGCTCCGCAATCGCTGCAATCCCCAGCGTGCACTACCATTTGCTCCAGCGGTGAGAGTCGGTAGCTTGACATTAGGCGGCGATAATGGCAGCATCTGCCCCGTGGAGTATGCTAGCGGGAAGGTTTTAGCAACCGTTGCGCCCGCAGCCGATCGCTGTTTTTGCTCTGGCACAGCTGTTGGGCTGAGCCGCTCGTCGGCCAGCCCGCTTACCCGTCCTACCCCAGCCACCTTTTCACACTGAGCCCGCCGCTTATGAACGACCACGCCCAGAAGCCATCCCAGCTCCTGTTTTGGGGATGTTTCATCGCGCTGATCACCACTTCGTTCGCGTTTTTTACGCGAATGTATCTGTGCGACGTGCGATTCGGTACGGACTTCAACATCGACAAGGTCGACATCGGGGCGCTCAAAGGCGCCGGCGTGTGGCCATTCGCGATCTCGATCATCTTGTTCAGCTTGGTGATCGATCGCATCGGCTACCGCACGGCGATGTTCTTCTCGTTCGTGTGCTACAGCATCTACATGGTGATGGCCTGGATCGCCTACACGACGATCCAAGGCGTCTCCGGCGAAGCGCTGGTCGCGGCACAGGCTCGGGGCTTTTCGCTGCTGTACTGGGGTAGCATCATCCTCGCACTCGGCAACGGGACGGTTGAAGCGTTCATCAACCCGGTCGTCGCCACGATGTTCAATCGTGAAAAGACGAAGTGGCTGAACATCCTGCACGCCGGTTGGCCCGGTGGGTTGGTGATCGCCGGGATCATCACGATCATGATGGCCGACACCGCACGCAACGGCGACTGGCGATTTGTGCTCGGCTTGATCGCGATTCCTGCCGTGATTTACGTGATCATTCTCGCTCGACTGCCGTTCCCGCGGAGCGAGCGGGAGCAGGCCGGGGTCAGCTACCGCGAAATGCTCGCCGAGTTCGGCGCGTTTGGTGCCCTGGTCGGCTTCGGGTTGATCTTCATGCAGTTGGCCGAGGTGTTCGGCTGGAGCCTGTGGTTAGCGGCGGCACTGACCGCGGTGGTCACCATCCTGTTCGGGATTCAAACCGGCAGCTTGGGCCGCCCAATTCTGGCGTTCTTGATCATCATCATGATGCCGCTGGCGATCACCGAACTCGGTACCGACGGCTGGATCAGCGGTCTGATGGAAGTGCCGATGGCAGAGGCCGGATTCAATGCCGGTTGGGTGCTCGTTTACACCTCAGCGATCATGATGGTGCTGCGATTCTTCGCCGGACCGATCGTGCATCGGCTGTCGCCCATCGGCCTGCTGATCATGAGCGCCGTGCTGGCGATTCTCGGCCTGCTCGCCTTGTCGCGGACCGGCAGTTCGGGACTGGTCGCGATCATGGCTGCGGCAACGCTGTATGGCGTCGGTAAGACGTTCTTCTGGCCGACGATGCTCGGGATCACCGCGGAACAATGCCCCAAAGGCGGCGCTCTGACGCTCAACGCGATCGCCGGGATCGGGATGATCGCCGTCGGCGTGCTCGGCTTCCCGTTCATCGGAGCGTTGCAGGAACGGACGGCCAGCGCGGAGCTGCGCGCGACGGCGCCGGAAGTCGCTGAACAAGTTTTGGTCGAGAAGCCGTACATGGGAGTCACGTACGCTGCGATCCATCCGGAGCGGGCACGTGAAGTGACCGGGCCAGAAGCCACTGCAGCGATTGAAGCGGCCGACAAGGCTGGGCAATTCGATGCGCTAGCGAAGATGGCACTGTTCCCGTGCTTCATGCTGGCGTGTTACATCGGCTTAGGCCTGTACTTCAAATCTCGCGGGGGTTACACCGCAGTGCACCTCGACGCCGAGGCGGATCAGACGCATCCTTCGCATGGCGAAGGCGGCGGGATCGACCGTGACGTAACCGCCGACGAGGCGTATGCCGATGGGATTCGTGGTCCTAACGAGTGACGCATGATCGGTTAGCATATGGTTTAATGGAGTCGGTTTCGTCAGTCGCCGTAGTCACATAGCCGGACTCCGACGTCCGTTACCGATTCCATGCACCTTCCTGCGAAGCCTTATTGTATGCCCTCAACGCCGCCCCCCATCGATTCTGCCACGGAAAGTCCGGATGCCGATTCCGGACAGGAATTGAAGCTGGCGGCGCAGTTGGTGCAGTCGTTTGCGGCGGTTCGCGATCAGGTTGGCAAAGTTGTCGTCGGCCAGAACGAGGTCATCGAGCAGCTGCTGATCGCGGTCTTAGCCCGCGGGCACTGTTTGCTCGAAGGGGTGCCGGGGTTGGCGAAAACGCTGATGATCCGGTCGTTGGCCGAGTCGATGGAGCTGCAGTTCCGCCGCATCCAGTTCACTCCGGACCTGATGCCCGGCGACATCACCGGCACCGACATCATTCAGGAAAACCCGCAGACCGGTCGGCGGGAGATGGTGTTTCAGCCCGGCCCGGTCTTCACACAAGTGCTGCTCGCCGACGAGATCAACCGCACGCCGCCGAAGACACAGGCGGCGCTGTTGGAGGCGATGCAGGAACACGAGGTCACCGCCGCCGGAAAAACTTACCGGCTCCAGGAGCCGTTCTTTGTGCTGGCGACGCAAAATCCAATTGAACAGGAAGGCACTTACCCACTGCCTGAAGCTCAGCGCGACCGCTTTATCTTTCACGTCGTCGTCGGTTATCCCGACCGCAATGAAGAGGGCGAGATCATCGACCGGACGACCGGCAGCAGTTCCGCGAAATGTACCAGCGTGATCGACGGGGAACAGATCGTGCGGTACCAGCAGGTTGTCCGCAGCGTGCCCCTACCCGATAACGTGAAGCAGTTCGTGCTCAGTCTGGTCAGGATGCTGCGGCCCCGCGATGAAGCGTCACCGGAGTGGGTGAAGCAGTACGTCGAGTACGGACCGGGTCCGCGTGCCAGTCAGCAACTAGTGATCGGCGGCAAGGCGCGGGCGCTGCTGCACCGGCGGCACCATGTGACGATCGGCGACATCGAAGCGCTCGCCCTGCCCGCGCTGCGCCATCGTCTCGTACCGACCTTCACCGCCGAGGCCGAAGGGATCGACACGGACGAGTTGATCCGGCGGGCGCTGGCGGAGCTGCCACGGCCCAGCGGCGCGATCCTTTAAAGGTCCCTGTCAATGCAGCTTGGCGAATTGCTGACCGCTGGACAGCGGGACCGAATCAAGAACCTCGAACTATTGGCGCGTCAGGTTGTCGAGGGGTTTTGCAGCGGCCAGCACCGCTCGCCTCACAAAGGCTACAGCGTCGAGTTTCGCGAACACCGTCCGTACGTGCAGGGCGATGAAATCCGGGCGATCGACTGGAAGGTGTTTGGCAAAACGGACCGAGTCTATATTCGCGAGTTCGAAGAAGAGACGAACCTCAAGTCGACTTTGATCGTCGATGCCAGCGGGTCGATGAGCTACCGCGGCCAGCGCGGGGAGGGTCCAAGTACCAGTACGCGATGTCGCTCGCTGCGGCGTTGGCTTACCTGATGATCGGGCAACAGGACGGTGTCGGACTGGCAACGTTCGACACGCAGGTGCAGGAGTTTCTGCCTTCGCGAAGTCGGCCCAAGCATTTGCAGGCGATCTTCGCGGCGCTGCAGCGCCGCACTCCGGGCGGCGAGACCGACCTGGGGCAGGTGCTCGGTGGGCTAGCTAAAAAACTGCATCGCCGCGGCTTGCTGATCCTCATTTCGGACTGCTTCGCCGACATCAACACCCTGCTGCGCGCGCTCACTCACTTTCGCCACGCGAAACACGAGGTGCTGGTGTTCCAGGTGCTCGATCCCGACGAGCTCGACTTTCCATTCACCGGACGGATGCGGTTTCGCAATCTGGAGCGGGCTGGAGAACAGGAGGACGTCGACGCCGCGGCGCTGCGCGACGCCTACCGCGAGAAGTTTGATGAGTTCCAAGCTCGGTTGCACGATGGTTGCGGCCGAAATCGGATCGACCACGTGGTGATGACCACCGATATGCCACTGGCCGAAGGGCTGGCACGCTACCTCGCCACGCGCCGCAGGCTGTCATGATTCTGCTCAACTGGCTGCTGGCCCTGGGGGCGCTCGCCTTCACCGTGCCGCTGGCGATTCACCTGTTGTTTCGCAACCGCTTTCAGGTCGTCGACTGGGGAGCTATGCAGTTTATTGAAGCGGTGGTCCGGCTCAATCGGCGGCGACTGCAACTCCGCAATCTTTTGCTGCTGCTGATCCGCTGCGCCATCCCGATTCTGCTGGCGCTGTGCCTGGCCCGCCCTGTATTGACCGGGTGGCAACAGCCTCGCGGCGATCAACCGGTCGCGATGGTCGTGATCCTCGACACCAGTTATTCGATGTCAGCCAGTCGTGACGATGGCCAGCAGCGGTTGGACGCTGCCGTGGATGCCGCGCGGCAGATCACCGGTGAACTTGGACGAGGCTCTGAAGTCACCGTTTTGACCAGCGACGGGATGATTCGCAGGGGCGATCCGCAGTCGATCCGCGCCATCTTGGTGAGATTACGGTCGGTGGACCGGCACTGGAAATCGACCGGCTCGTGTCACAGGCGCTGCGACTGGCGGCCGAAAGTTCGCTGGCCAATCGACAGATCGTGCTGCTGAGCGACAACGCGGCGAGCGACTACACGCAGACGATGCTGGACTCGCTGCCCGCGATCGGCGAGCGGCTTCGCGCGGTGGCGCCGCAGCCGGATTTTGCTTGGGTCGATACGCTTGTTGATTTTCCGCAGCCGAGCAGCAATCGGCGGATCAGCCGCGCTGAGCCGTCGCTGTCGGTTGCGGTCCCAGGGCAGGCGGTCCCCTGGCTGATCGAGGCGCGGGTCGAAGGCATGGACCCGGCGCAGGTTGATCTGCAATTTCGCATCGATGGCGAAGTGAGCCAGCGGCAAACGGTAGCGGTTCGCAGCGGAGTTGCCACTGCGATGATTCCAGTGCAACTGGACCGTGTCGGGCGACATGCCATCGAGGTCTCTGTGTTGCCCACCGATGATGGGACGACGCTCGCGGCTCGCGATTCCTTTCCAGCCGACGATTCGGTATATCGCGATCATCGGGTAGTCGATCCGATCGGCGTGTGGTTGGTTGATGGGAATCCGGCCGCAGGGCCGCTGCAGAGTGACACCGATTTTCTGGCGTTGGCGCTGAGCCCGTTTGCACTCAGCCGTCAGCAGAACCCGGATGACCAGCCGGCGGACCTGTTCCGAACTCAGAAGCGGCGGCAAGGAAGATTAGCGGAAGCGTCACCCGATTTCACACCGCAAGTCGTGGTGCTGGCCGACGTGGCACGGCCGAGCGTGGCCGATTGCCAGTGGCTGGCTGCGTTCGTCGAACAGCGAGGCGGGACGCTGGTTGTGTTTGCCGGTGAGTCGATTGACTCGCAGTGGTACGATGCGAATCTCGTTGGCAGCAACGCCGGTCCGCTGCTGCCTTATCGCTTTGGCGAAGTCCGATCGCCCGCGCAGGCTGTCAGCATCGACGACACCCGCTTCACCTATCCACCACTGATCGCATTGTCCGGCAGTGAAAAAGGGACACTCAGCAGCGTGCAAGTGAAAGCCTGGCGAGAACTGCTGGCGCACGAGCAATCGCCGGCGGATGCGCAGACCGTGATGCGGCTGGAAGGCGGCCAGCCGCTGATCGCCGTTGGGGCAGCCGGTCGCGGGCGTGTGATGCAGGTCGCGACCACCTGCAACCCGGCCTGGACGACGCTGCCGCTGCGGCCGGTGTTCGTGCCGCTGATGCAGCGGATGCTCGCGTATCTGACTCTTGGGCACGAGTCGCGGACCATGCGCCGAGCTGGCGAAGCGATCGTGCTCCCCGATGTCGCCCCCGGCAGCCGCTGGACAGTCACAACGCCCGAGGGACAGTCGTTTGCGGTGCAAGCGGAGCAGGCTGAGCCGACGGGCGCAGACGAGCCGCAGGAGCCTGCTTCCAAACCTTCCCATGCGCGGCTGGTGTGGCCATCGGCTCGCCTCGCTGGCAGTTACCGTTTCGCCGGTAGCGACGGCGAGGTTATCTGGACGACGGTCAATGTTCCCGATGCGGATCTGAAAGCGGGGGCGGCCGAACCGGCGGTCCGTCAGGAGGCGGCACGACAGATGGGCGCGACGCTCTACCAGTCCGTCGACGAGTATTTGGTCGAAGATGCAAACCGCCGCTTTGGACGCGGGATCTGGCATTATGTGCTGATTGCGTTATTGGCCGCGATGATCCTCGAGCCGATCGTGCAGCAAAGCCGCATCCGCGCGGCGTGAACCTGATCGCCTTCCGCAGATACCATTCCGCCGCCGGCTGCAAAGGAATTCGACGTTGTCCGATGATGTGACTTGGCCCGCAGCCCAATCCGCCAGACCGCTGTACATGCAGGCGGTGCGTGCAACGCTGCTGGGGCTGGGAGTCAACCTGTCGCTGGGGATCATCAAGCTCGTCGGCGGCGTCATCGGCGGATCATTCGCGTTGATTTCCGACGCGGTCAACTCGCTGGGCGATTCGCTGTCGTCGTTGGTGACGTTGGCGGCGCTGTGGTACGCGCAGATGCCGGCCGATGATGAACATCCCTATGGCCACACGCGCGTCGAAGCTGTGGCTGGGGCGTATGTCGCGATCATCATCCTGATGTCAGCGTTGTACCTCGGCGGCGAAGTGATTGAGCGGCTCGGTAGGGAACCGCACGTGCCACCGGTCTGGACGCTGTGGATCGCCGGCGGCAATGCGATTCTGAAGGAGTTGCTGTACTGGTACACGCGGCGGGTCGGCCTGAGAACCGGTTCGACGGCAATTGTCGCCAGCGCCTGGGACCACCGCAGCGATGCGCTCTGCTCATTGGCGGTGCTCTTTGGCCTGGCGGTCGTTCGCTGGGCGGGGCCGCAGTACAACTGGGCCGATGAGGCGGCAGCCTTGATCGTGGTCACAGCGATTTTTTGGTCCGGCGGGCTGCTGCTGTTTCATTCCACGGGTGAATTGCTCGACCCGCAAGCCGACGCGCACGTTGTCGATCAAGTTCGCCTCGCTGCTGAGCAGGTTGCGGGGGTCCAGGCAGTTGAGAAGCTCTGGGTTCGTAAAACCGGGATCGAGTATCTGGTTGATATCCACATCCAAGTCGACCCGCTGATGACGGTTGAAGACGGCCATCGCATCGGGCACGACGTGAAGGACGAACTGGTGCTGCGGTTTGCGCGGATCAAAGATGTGCTGGTCCACCTCGAGCCTTATGGCGATGTCGATTAGCCGCATCGTCTGATGGTGTCAAACATTTTGTCGTGGCCCGTTTTAGGGGTGGCAATGATTTATTCCGATCGTACTCGTACTCGTGCTCAGTGAAACGGTGCTCGTGCTCGTGCTCGAAACAGGGCAACCGTGGCTGCAACAATCTTCTTCAATGTTCGCCTCTCAAATCAGTGCTCCAGCAGATCTTGCTCTGACGGTCGATTACGAGCACGAGCACCGCGATGCTGAGCACGAGCACGATGTACCCCGTGTAATGTTGGATTCACGCATTCGGCCGGCCTCGCCCGCCCAACAGCGCCGGCAACAGCGTCAGGTTGGCGATGGTGCCGGCGACCAGCGCCGCCGCGGTCAGGATGCCGAACGTGGCGGTGGGAATGAAGTCGCTGATTGCCAGCACACTAAAACCGACCGTCAGCGCGAACGTAGCCATCAACAGCGGTAATCCGATCTGCTTCTGCGCAAACAGCACCGCCTGATAAGGGCTGCGCTCTCGAGCGAGTTTTCGCCGGTAGCCTGCTAGAAAATGGACCGAACCATCGATCGACAGACCAATCGAGACCGCGGCGATCATCGCCGCCCCCATGTTCATCTTGATGTCGCTGAGCCCCAAAATCGCGAGCACGCCCATCACCGGCAGGAGGTTCGGAATCAATGCGATCGTGGCCAGCCGCAGCGACCGGGTCGCTGCGATCAGCAACAGCCAAACCAGCAGACCTGAGACGACCAAACACCGCCACTGGTCGCGGATCAGTTGCGACACGATCCGCGCCAGCATCACGTAATAGCCGGTCACGCGGCCTGGAGTCGACGGGGCGGAGGCATCGAACACCGCCAGCCACTGGTCCGACGCCGTATGCTCGGCGACGACGCGCTCAACTTCACCGATCAACGCCATTTTCGTTTCTGCCGGAATGTGCTCGCGAGCCCGCAGCATGATCCGCAACTTGCGGCGCTGCGGAGCAGCCACTGCAGGCGGCTTGCCGTTGTTTTCAGCTTCGGCAACCGCATTGCCCGCGGCTTCGACAGCCGTGGCGGGCTGCGTTTCCGTTTCGGCCTCAGGCTGAATGTCGGCCTCACGTGGCACGAGCATCGCGTCGGTGAACGCCGGGATCGCCGTCCGCATCCCACTCAGCCGGATCTCGGGTGTGGCGATTCGCATCAGCGGCAACGCCGTGACGATCCGGTCGGCATCGGCAAGGCTGATAACCTTGGTCAACTGCTCGCCGTCGACATCGAGTTCGCGAAGCTGTTTTTCCAGTTCTCTGACTTGCGTCATGTAGGGGCTCGTCAGGTCTTCCGGCGCGTCCAGAATCACGTCCCAAACACCGGCACCACTGAGTTCCGACTCAACCATCTGATACGACTGCACCAGTGGGCTGTCGTCGCGGAAATTCTTCAAGAAGCTCGATTCGATCTGCAAACGTGTGATGCCCACCAAGGTCATCCCGGCGAGCAGCACCGTGACGGCGAGCGTGGCGGTGCGATGGCGAATCAGGGTGATTGCTGCCAGCAAACAGAGCCTGCGGATTTTTTGCTCCAGCCCGGCGAGCAGCTTTGGTTCCGTGAGTCGGCTGCCACGACCGAAGGCCTCTGATCCCAGGGTCAACACCAGCGGCGCAAACAACACGATCGCCACCCACACCGCGACCGATGCGATCGCCATCATCCAGCCAAACTCGCGGATCGGCACGACCTCCGACACCCACAGCGAAATGAATCCTGCCGCGTCGGTCATGCAGGCCCAGAATATCGGCGGCATGACCAACGCAAATGAACGCAGCGCTGCAGCATTGCCGGTGTAGCCACGATTGCGCAGGGCCCGCTGCCGACTGCCCAGGTGAATCACCGCCGTGACCGCGATCACCGTGACGATCGCGGTCAGGATTGAGGAGACGAGCGACAGTTCCACGTCCAGCAGATACAGCACCGCCCGGGTCACACTCACCGCCCACAGGATCACCAGAACCTGCAAGATCACAAACCGGATCGATCGCAGCAGCAGCAGGACGCAGGGCGAAAGCAAGGCGATCGTCAGCCACGCCAGCCGATCGCCGTCGCGCTGAATCAGATCAAAGCCGCGTTCGAGCAATACCGGCTCGCCGACGAGCACGGCAGCGGATGTTCCCGCGGGCATCTGCTCAGTCACCCGCTCCAGAGCGTTGATCACAGCGGTGTGCCCGCGGTCTTCATCCGCTTCTTCCAATAACGCAACAATCGAAGCTAGGCGTTCGTCTTCGGAATGCGTGTAGCCGGTAAACAACCGGTTAAAGGCCCGAGCGATGACATCCTGCTGGCGCAACAGCGGCGGCGTGTCGGCCCGCAAACCGGTGAGCAGTCCGGCTGGCCGGATCAGCCCGAGCACTTCGTTCAGTTCCGCAACCGAGAGCACGCCGCGAACGCCGTCGACGGCCTGAACCTGCGCGGAAACTTCGCCCGCCCGCTCCAGCCCTGCCGGCGTAAACAGCTCAGGGTCGCGGTAAACCAGCATCACGACCGCATTGCCGCCGAACGACTGCTGCAGTTCGTGGTAGGCCAGCAGCGTCGGATCGTACGCGGGAAACATCTGCTCGATCGTCCGGTCCATCTCCAGCCGACCCGACAACGGCCAAGCGCCTGCTAAGATGATCACGCCCAAGATTGCTAGGATCCACCGACCCGCAATCAGCCAATGCGCAGCCGACGTGCGTCCAGTCGCGTGATCGCTGGCCGCGGGTTCTGGTGTCGGCCCGTCTAAATCCCGTTGTCCGTCGAGACGTTGCATCTGGGGAATCAACCGGAGCGATGGGTGGGAAGCGAAACGGGGATGTTGAGCGACGCTGACTGAAACCGCTGGCAATCTTCCATGACCGGTCAGCTCATCAAGTTCTGTGAAGAGTTTTTATGATCGATCCGCAGCGGCGACTGCTACTCATCGTTCTGTTGATCGCCGCGGTTGTTCGCGCAGCGATGCTCTGGGGCGGCTGGGACAACCTGCGTGAGGACCCGGATGCCTACACCGCGATTGCGCAAACCTTGGCCCAGACCGGCGTGTTTGGTCTGACCGCAGCCGATGGGACGCCCACGGCCACGGCGTTCCGTCCACCGTTGTATCCGGCGATTCTGAGCGGACTGTCGTTAGCGATCATAGCGGTCAGCGGAGATTTTGCAGACCCGCTGGCAGTGGAAAATTTACATGCGTATCGCGTTGTGGTGGCAGCCCTGCACTGGCTGCTCGGCCTGCTCACCGTTGCCGCAACCTATCATGCCGCCAGCCACATGCTCCGCCGCCACGCTTCGCTGGCCGGTGAAATTCCTCTCCAGCGTGCCGCTGCAATTGCGGCGTTGTTGGTGGCTATCGATCCAATCCTGCTGCAGTCATCAACCCGCGTGATGACGGAGACCTTGGCTACGGCTCTGGCAGCGCTCGCGCTGCTGGCCTGGGCGCTACTCGCTGAGCAGTTGCAGCCGGCTGCGAACGCAGCGTCACCAGCTCAACCCAATGCAGCAGGGAGAAGGCTTGCGGCCGCCTTGGCATTGGGCGTGATCCTCGGGCTGGCCTACCTTTGTCGCCCCACCTTCATCGTCTGGACGGCGCTGCTGGCCGGATATTTGGCGGCCTGGGCGGTGCTGGCTCGGCGGCTGCGGCCGCTCGGCGTGGCTCTGCCACTGGTGCTCGCGACGGTGGTGTTGGTCGGTGGCTGGACGCTGCGCAATCATCGCCACTTCGGCCAAGCAATCTGGGCCACCACTCACGGCGGCTACACATTGCTGCTGGGCAACAACCCGCCGTTTTATCGCTACCTGCAGGAACGTTCGCTCGGAATTGCCTGGAATCCGCAGTTCTTCTTCGACCGTTGGGAGGATCGCACACTGGCCGATCCGCGCGAGCCGGAGTTCTGGGCGCCGGAGAGAACAATACTAGCCGATCAGCGCTGGCAGGAAACGCAACCGGGCCCGGGCGAAGTCGCTCAGGATCGGCTTGCCTACGAAACCGCAAAGATGACGATCCGTCATGACCCGAACGGTTTCGTGCGCGCTTGTCTGTATCGGGTGAGCCGGCTGTGGAGCCCGCTGCCGCTTCGCCACGGCGGCCCGGTGAGTGCGGCGATCGTTGCCGTCACCATTTTTTACAGCGTCGTCATGCTGTCGGTGATGCTCGGCCTGATCATGCTGCGGCGGCAACTGTTGCAGCCAACCTGGGCAGCATCGCTCTGTCTGGTACTCGCGCTGGTGGCGGTCCATGCGGTGTACTGGACCGACATGCGGATGCGTGCGCCAGCGATTCCGGTACTGGCGATGCTTGCCGCGGTGCCACTTCACTCGGCAATCGTCCACAAACGCTTGTCTGCACGCGTTCCGCTGAACTAATCCACGTTCATGACCGACCCGTAGAACAATTGTCCCAATTGTTCAGCATCCTCAAACGGTCCGAGCGAGGCACGGCAGCAATTGAGGACAATTGTTCTACGCTCGCGGCGCGGTCCCCGGCTTGCATCGCGGCGGCTGATCGGCGTTAATCGTAGCCCGATCCTTTGGTAACTTGACTGGCGATCTCGCGCTTTGGCGGCGGTCGCCCGTGGGGCGAGTTAGCACCTTTCCATCCGCGCGGCACGATCAGGCCGTGTTCATTGTCCCTGGCATGTTCCGTCTATGGCCACTCGACGTCGAGCCCGTGAAATTGTCCTGCAATTACTCTACGAGGCCGACCTCAATCCGCATCGTGACGCAGCTTCGTCTCGAGCGTTCATCCGCTCGCGGATGCAAGGCCGCAAAGGGCTCACGGAGTTTGCCGATAATCTGCTCCGCGGCACCCGCGAGCACCGCGAACGGATTGACGCTGAAATCTCCAAACTCGCCACCCACTGGTCGCTCTCGCGGATGGCCGTGACCGACCGCAACGTGCTACGGTTGGGTGGCTATGAAATCATGTTCGGCGACACGCCGGGCCGTGTGGCCGTCAACGAGGCGGTCGTATTGGCCAAGCGGTACGGCGACCGCAATAGTCCGCGGTTCGTCAACGGCGTGCTGGACCGGCTGATGCGCGAGCACAACAGCGAGCGAGAATCGAATTAGCCCGTATTCCAGCCATTCTGCATGGCGGTCTTGATGGCGAACCGGTGGAACTGATCAGTCGATCGACCTAACCCGTATTAAGACCGTCTTGCAGCCCGTCGTCGGCGTAGATCGATCGGCCGCCGTCGACCGGCAGGACCACGCCGGTAACAAACTCGTTCTCGCACAGGAACTGCGCCGCGTGGGCGATCTGCTCCGGCGTGCCGATTCGACCCAGCAGCATGCTTGAAATGATGCGCTCACGTTTGGCGTCCTCGATCCCCTCAGCCAGCAATACCGGGCCGGGCTGGATGCAATTGACGCGGACTCGGCCATTGCGGCGTCCGAGTTCAACTGCCAACGACCGCGTCATCGCCTCGATCGCTCCCTTGCTGGGAAAATAAGCGGCATGATCGAGATACGGACGCACGGTCGCCCAGTCGCTGATGTTGATGATCGCCCCGCCTCCGGGTTGCTCAGCCATGACTAGACCAGCGGCCTTAGCCGCCAGAAACGAGCCGACCGCGTTGATGTCGAAGTAGCGCCGCAGTTCTTCCGCCGTCACCTGCTCCAGCGGCAGCGGCGACCAGATCGCCGCCGAGTTGACCAGGATGTCGATGCGGCCGAAGGTTGTGGTCACCCGCTGGATCATCGCATCGACCGCCGCGGCGTCCTGCAAATCACCAGAAACGACGAGCGTCTCTTGGTGTTTGTCCCGTAACTGCTCTGCGGCCTGTTGAGCCTCTGCGGTGCTGTGGTGGGCATGCAGGGCGATCCGGCAGCCGAGCGATGCTAGGTGCTCCGCGATTGCTCGTCCCACGCGCGGGGCACCACTGCCAGTGACCAGTGCCACCGGGTGCTCACAGGCGAAAGTTCTTTGCAGTTGGGGGACAGCCACTCTCTTACTCGCGCCGCAACGCGCCCTAGGAACGCCGAGGTAGGCAACACCACAGCGTTCGAAGTTACCGCCAGCGTCGCGATCTGACCAGGCAGTGAGGAAGCGGTGGCATCGCCCTCGGCATCAAGCGGAGCTCATCAGCGGCGGCGGCCAGTTGTTTACCTCGTGCCGTCCGCGCCGCCTTTCTGGGAACTGCCACCGCCCATGCCACCGCCGCCCATGCCACCGCCGCCCATGCCGCCACCGCCCATGAAACCACTACCCATGCCCATGCCGCCCATGAATCCGCTGCCGCCCATGCCAACTGGAGCGGCCATCGGCTCACTGACCTCAAACGGTGTGTCGGGGCCAAAGTGGGACTGACGCATCGCGGAGAGCAGGTTTTCGATTTGGTGGTGCAGCGTGTAGGGTGCGGTCACGATGATCGCCGGACGGCTTTCCGCTCCCCCGGTGATGGTCCTCATGCGAGACGTACCTCCTGCGCTTTCCCATGCGTCCGGTTCCAGCGTCGACTCGACTGCGGCGATGACCGATCGGCCGCTGCCACCGGTGAGCCCGGTTCCTTCCAACCAGTAGATGCGGGTTAGCGGATAGAATTCAGCGACTTCGGGTGTCGTGACGACCAGCAGTTCGCCTTGCACGGTATAAGTCAGTTTCAAGTCTCGCAGCAGCAGTTCGAGGAACGACCTAAGCGTGACGTCCTGGAGCGACAGGTTGACCGGTGTGTCCGGGGTATACGGCGTGTCTTCGAGTGCCCGGCGGTCCAATTGGATCGGCAGCTGTTGCTGCTCGGCAATGATTCGCAGCGAGTTTTCAAGCGTCTCTTCGACAAAGCTGAAGGAGACCTTCATTGCCAGTTTTTCGGCGATCGCTCGTTCTGCGTCGTCATCGACGTTGATCCAGCGCGAGACGCCGACGCCGCGATGCACGAGGACCGACGGGTCCGCGGTGATGACGATCGTCCCTTCCTGATCAACCACCGCCCGCAGCCCCAACGGCCTCAAAGCCTCACGCAGGGCGCTGCGCAAATCGCGCTGGCCTTGACCGAACTTAATCTCGGAACTCGCGGGAACCTCTGCGAACTCCAGCGCCCGCGTCTCCACCCGCGTGGGCACATCGACAAGTTGCTGAATCACTGCTGCGAGTCCTTCCAGCGGCACTGACGGTGGCAACTCCACCTCCCGCCCCAGCGCATTGTGCGCAGCGGCCTGCCGAGCCTCCACGTCTGCAGGTTCACTGCTGGCCATCCCTGATCGTGCCGGTGAGACGCGTGCAGGCGACGGTGGCGTTGACCGTGGCACTGCCAGCCCGCTGGGTGGGGCAGCAAACGGGTCGTCCGCTGGTGAATCGGACGCTCCTGGAGGCGCCGTCGGCGCCGGACGGCTGGGCGGCGCACCAAAGGGATCCGCCGCTTGTGCAAAATCCACTCCGGGCGGCGAGGGAGCCGGCGAGAATTGCGCCAGCAGCGTCCCCTCGGCACGCGTTGTCTGTGTCGGTCGAATCAGATCGTGCAGAAGAAAGGCGACGACGGCGAAGCCGAGTACGCCGGCCGAAGCGACAAATGATTTGGTCATGGCTGAGGATCCTTGCGTGAGAAGATGTTGGAGAAGAGAAGGCTCAATCGGCGAGACCGAGTGCTCGGGAAACGCGGCATCAGCAACGAGGGAGGCTGCCGCTTGACCTGCCTCGACTGAAGGGACGGTCCAATGAGTCGCTGCTGAAACAGCGATGACGGGAACCACGCCACGTTGGCGGAGCCGACGGGCCAGCAGCTGCTTGCCGCGCTGGACCCGCCCGCGGACCGTTCCCACGCTCGTTCCGGACTGCTCGGCAAGTGTCAGATAGCTCTCATCCTGTAGAACGTGCCGCACGATCGCCGTGCGATAATGTTCCGGCAGGTTCGCCAACTCCTCGTCCAGCACGATCGCTGCATGCCGCTGCGTGAGTCGGTCCAGCGGATCAGTCGGCTCTTCGGGGAAATCGACCACCGATTCATACGTTGGGCCGCCAACCGCGAGCGTCGCCGTCGCTGCCCGCTGCGCCACGCGATGGAGCCACCCGGGAAGCTGCTCAGGATGACGGATTTTGTCTGCGGAGCGGACTAAAAACAGAAACGTCGCCTGGAACGCGTCGTCCGCGTCGGCTGCGTTACGACAGGAACGACGACAGACGCTCAGCACCAACACCGAATAACGTTCGATGATTGTCGATAAAGCCTCGCGGCAGCCATCCTGCGTCCAAGCATCCAATAAATCCGCGTCACTGGCCGCTGACAATGGATTCGCTCGAGGCTCAAACGCAACACCAGCAGATTGATCGGTTGTACTCATCGTGCTCACTCGATAGCGTCATACTGATAGTGTCCTGATTTGCATCGATGGCGCGCAAAATTTCAAATAATATCTGTGATAATCAGCGGATGCCGCGATCGGCTTGGTGCGCCGCTTTCATCAAACGTGAGCGAAACGACAGGTAGCGAGTAAGCTGATGGGTGCTTCCGCACAACCCAGAGGAATGTCTGGCATGATCTTGCCCGCTCGATCCACGGTCCGCTCGATCGCGCCGCGGCGCCGTTTTGACCGGCACCCCTATCTCGATGCACATCGCGCCGCTCAGGTTTTGGCGATGCTCTGGCTGTCCCTCAGTGTCGCCGCGGCGCGCGGCGGCGAGGTGGACTATCAGCGGGACGTCGTGCCGCTGTTGCACCAGTACTGCATCGACTGCCACGGCCCTGATGTCGCTGAAGCAAATCTGCGGCTCGACTCGGTCCTGGGCAGCCTCCGCGGCGGCGATTCCGGTGAAGCAGCCGTGGTGCCAGGGGCGAGTGATCAGAGCTATCTCATCGCCAAGGTGCTGCATGCCGAGCCGTCCGAACGGATGCCGCCGGACTCGCCGCCGCTCGATGACGACGAAATCGCCGCGCTCCGGGCTTGGATCGATGACGCTCCCGCCTGGTCCGCGGCCCAAGCCGAACTGGCTGAACAAAAGGTCGACCACTGGGCCTTTGAGCCGCTGAGCCGCGGGCTGCCGCCACCGGGCGAGCTGCATCCGGTCGATGCCTTCGTCAGCTCGAAGCTGTCCGAGGCGGGACTGCAACGATCGCCGCCAGCGGACCGGCGGAAGCTGATCCGGCGATTGTATTTGGTCATGCATGGGCTGCCGCCGACGCCCGAGCAAGTCGAGGCGTTCGTCAACGATCGCGCGGAAAACGCCTGGGAAACACTGGTCGGTCGGGTGCTTCAAAGCGAGCGATATGGACAGCGGTGGGCGACGCACTGGCTCGACTTAGTCCGCTACGGCGAGACCACCGGATTCGAAACCAATCGCGAACGCCCGCATGCGTGGCGCTACCGCGACTGGGTGATCGACGCTTTCAATAGCGATAAGCCGTACGACCAATTCATCATCCAGCAGCTCGCTGGCGATGCGGTCGGAGCTGACGTCGGAACCGGGTTTTTGGTCGCTGGCCCGCATGACCTGGTCAAAGGCGAAAATCCAGAACTGCAGCAGATGCAGCGTCAGGATGAACTAGCCGACATGATCAACACCACTGGGACCGCATTCCTAGGCCTCTCGCTCGGCTGCGCCCGCTGCCACAACCACAAGTTCGATCCGGTCTCGCAAACCGACTACTACGCGCTGCAGGCCGTGTTTGCCGGAGTCGAGCACGGCGACCGGGCGCTCGCCCCGCAGGCCGACACCTGGGCAGAAATTGCTCAGCTGGATGAAGAAATTGCCTCGCTTCAGCAGCAACTTGCGCCTTTTGCTGGCGGCGCTAATGAGACAGTCGTAACAACCGGGACAGCCAATCAAGCTGCCGGCGCTGAACCGCTGCGCGTGCGGCCTGCCGTCAACCCGCAGCTGAACACCGAAATCTTTCCGCCTATCGACGTCCGCTATGTGCGGTTCTGCATCGACGCGGCCCATCAGGGTCAGCCCTGCATCGATGAATGGGAGATCTACTGCGGTGAAGAAAACGTCGCCTTGGCCTCCGCCGGAGCGATCGCTTCCTCATCGGGCGACTTTGTCCATCCGCTGCACCAACTCCAGCACATCAACGACGGACGGCATGGCAATGAACACAGCTGGATCGCGCTGCAGACGCTCGATGCTTGGGTGCAGATCGAGTTGCCAGCCGTTCGCACGATTGATGCGATCCGCTGGGGACGTGATCGCAACGGCCAGTACCATGACCGCGTGGCAAGCCAGTACCGGATCGAGGGGTCGTTAGACGGAGAAACCTGGTCGCTGCTGGCCAGCTCCGCCGACCGCCTGCCGTACAACCCGCAGCAGCCGGCGCGGTTCGAAGATACCTTCGCAGTTTATGACTTCGACGCTTTTCCGCCGGGGCAAGCGGCGGCTGGCCGCGAGCTGCTGGAGCGGCTCATCAAGCTGACTCAGCAGCGTGAGGCGGCGATCCAACCAGCGCTGGTTTACGCTGGGACGTTCACCCAGCCAGGACCGACGCATCGGCTGTACCGCGGCGAGCCATCGGCGCCGCGAGAAGCGGTCGCCCCGGCGGCAATTGAGGCGCTGACGGATTGGAAATTAGCGATCAACGCGCCGGAACAGGAACGCCGCCTGACACTCGCCCGCTGGATCGCGGCCGCGGATAACCCGCTTACTGCGCGGGTGATGGCCAACCGCGTGTGGCAATACCATTTTGGCACCGGCATTGTGGCCACGCCAAGCGACTTCGGCATGAATGGCGCAGCGCCGTCTCACCCCGAACTGCTCGATTGGCTGGCCGCCGAACTGATCGATTCGGGCTGGTCGCTCAAGCACCTGCAGCGACTCATCCTGACATCACAAACGTGGCAGCAGGACAGCCGGCCGCATGCGGAAGGGCTCGCCAAGGATGCTGCTGCGAGACTGCTGTGGCGTTTTCCGCCAAGACGGCTCGAAGCCGAAGGGCTTCGCGACAGCATGCTCGCCGTCACTGGCAAGCTCGACACGCGGCTCGGCGGACCGGGTTTCAGCGGGTTTGAGGTCGCGATTGAAAACGTCCGGCATTACTTTCCCAAAACCAGTTTTGGTCCCGAAGACTGGCGGCGGATGATCTACATGAACCGGGTGCGGCAGGAACGCGAGGCGGTATTCGGCGTCTTTGATTGTCCCGACTACAACCAAGTCGTTCCTCAGCGGACACGTTCGACGACGCCGCTGCAGGCACTGAACCTGTTCAACAGCTCCTTTGTGTGGCAACAAGCAGGCTTTTTGGCGGAGCGGTTGGCTGCCGAAGCCGACTCGCCCGCTGGCAAAGTCACGCGGGCCTACGAGTTGGTGTTCAATCGACCGCCGCAGCTGGACGAGATCGACGCGGCGCTGGCGTTTATCGACGCAACCGACTGGCACCAATTTGCCCGTGTGCTGCTCAACACCAACGAGTTCGTGCTGATCCCATAAACACCAAACCGTAGGGAAATTGTTCAGTAGAACAATGCCATTATCTCAGCAAAATATAGCTTTCGTAATAACCGGTGGTGGGTATCGCTATGGCTTCGGGTGGCACGCTCAGAGCCCCGGCGATGGGCGTGAGTGGCAGAACAGATTCCTGCCCGATTAGACACTCCCGAGTGACCCGGCAGTTCTTCCCAACACGCCCTTCGTTCCTCAGGGACGTGCCACCCAGGGGAGCGAGACCCTCAGCCCGATTGATGAGCCACGAAGTTCGCGGAAGAACCTTTTCGAATAGGCTCTTAATTCCGCCGATCACCTAAAATCGCGATACTTTAAAAGCAGAAGTTTGATGATGCCAAACTGGAACCGGCGAAAGTTGTTACTCGACACCGCCAGCGGACTCGGCGGCGTAGCGCTGGCTTGCTTACTCGGTGAGCAGGGGTTATTGGCCAGCGAGCCGGACGCGGGTCCGCAAATCGATCCGGAGCGACCCTTTGCCGCTCGCAGTTCGCATTTTCCGGCGCGAGCGAAGAAGGTGCTGATGATCTACTGCAGCGGCGCCTGCAGTCAGCTCGATACGTTTGATTACAAACCGGAATTGATCCGCCGCCATGGCCAGCCGATGCCTGGCGCGGAGAGTTTGGTGACATTCCAAGGCGGCCAAGGCAATCTGACTCGCAGCCCTTGGGAATTCAAGCCGCGCGGCCAGTCCGGCAAGATGGTTTCCGAATTGGTGCCGATGCTCGGCGAGCTCGCCGACGAGATGTGCTTTATTCACTCGATGACCGGCAAAACCAGCACGCACGGGCCGGGCGAAAACTTCATGTCGACCGGTTTTACCCTGGACGGTTTTCCGAGCATGGGTGCCTGGGTGACTTGGGGACTGGGCACCGAGAACGAAGATCTGCCCGCGTACGTTGCGATACCCGACCCACGCGGAACACCGCAGTCGAGCGTCAACAACTGGGGCCCCGGGTTCCTGCCCGCCGCCTTCCAGGGAACCGATTTCAATGCCAGTAAACCGCTCCGCAACCTCCAGCGCCCCGCCGAAGTCGATGAGGCGACCGACCGCCAAGCGAGGACGTTTTTGACCCAGCTCAACCGTCGGCACTTGGAACAGTATGCCGGCGACAACGAATTGGCGGCCAGAATATCCAGCTACGAACTGGCCGCGAGGATGCAGTTGAGCGTGCCGGAGGTCAGCGATTTGTCCACCGAGTCGGCAGCGACGCTGCGGCAATATGGAGCGGATGACACGCAGAACACGCTCAAAGCCGCCTTCGCTCGGAACTGCATCCTGGCCCGCCGACTGATTGAAAAAGGAGTGCGCTTCGTCCAGGTGTTCAACGGCGCCTACCAGACCGGCGGCGAAGGGGTCAGCAACTGGGACGGCCACAAAGACTTGGCCAACCAGTACAGCAAGCATGGGCCAGTCCTCGACCAGCCCACCGCCGCGTTACTCCGCGACCTGAAACAGCGTGGGCTGCTGGAGGACACGCTGGTCGTCTGGTGCACGGAGTTCGGGCGGATGCCGACTTTCCAAGCTGGAGCGAGCGGGCGCGATCACAACCCCGAAGGCTTTACAGTCTGGCTGGCCGGAGCCGGCGTGAAAGCACCATTCACGTTCGGGGCGACCGACGAGTTTGGCTACAAAGCGGTCGAGGACGTGGTCACCGTGCATGACTTCCACGCCACCATCTTGCATCTGCTAGGGCTGGATCACCTGCGATTGACCTATGACCACAACGGCATCCGTCGGCGGCTGACCGATGTGCACGGTCACGTCATCCGGCCGATCCTGGCCTGACGCTATCGCCGCAGGGACCACCTGGGCAACCATAGCGGCAAATCTGTCGTCCTGGTATCGTTTGGGGCGGCGCGGATGTGGATTGCGCAGCAGTTGCTGGCCACTGTTTTTTACTGGCCGTCGGACATCGCAGCTTTCGCGAACGAAATTGACTTAGGTTCGAGCGTTTTCACGGACATTCATGACAAAACGGGTCTACATCGAAACGGTCGGCTGCCAGATGAACGTTCTGGACAGCGAGATGGTGGTCGCCGATCTTCGCCGCCATGGCTATGAAGTCGTCGACTCGCCGAAGGAAGCCGACGCGGTGCTTTTCAACACGTGCAGTGTCCGCGAGCACGCCGAAGACAAAATCTACACGCGCCCTGGGCAAAGTCCGTCAGATCAAGGAACAGACTCCGGGAATGATGATCGGCGTGATGGGCTGCATGGCGCAAAAGGACCAGCAGATCGTCTTTGACCGCGCCCCGTACGTCGACATGGTCGTCGGGCCCGGCCAACTGCATCAGATCCCGACGCTGCTCGAAAAGATCGGCCGTGGCGAAGGGCGACAGATGGCCGTTTCGCTCGGCCCGCAAGGACGGCAGCCAAGAACTGATCCGCCGCAGCCACGAGACGTTCGATCCGCTTCGCGATCCGACGATGCGGCCGACTCCCTTTCAGGCCTACCTGCGGATCCAGATCGGCTGCGACAAGTTCTGCACCTACTGCATCGTGCCGATGACCCGCGGCCCCGAGCAGGGTCGCTCACCAGCGGCAGATCCTGTCCGAGGCCCGCGTACTGGCCGAACAGGGCTGCAAGGAAATCACGCTTGCTGGGTCAAACCGTCAACAGTTACCGCTACACCGACGGCGAACAAACCACTCGGCTGGCCGACCTGCTGGAGCAGTTGCACGAGATCGACGGACTCGAGCGGCTGAAGTTCGTCACCAACTATCCCAAGGACATGACGGCCGCCGCTGCTGGAAACGATCCGCGACCTGCCCAAGTGCTCGCCCTACCTGCATGTGCCCGCTCAAAGCGGCCAGAACGACGTGCTCGAGCGGATGAAACGCGGCTACACGGTCGAAGATTACCGCGAGATGATGGAGCCGGATCGAGACGATTCTGCCCGAGGCGGCCGTCACGCAGCGACTTCATCGTCGGCTTCTGCGGCGAGACCGAAGAGGAGTTTCGAGGCGACGTCCGAGCTGGTCGCAGCGAGTGCCGGTTCAAAAACAGCTTCATCTTCAAGTACAGCGAGCGGCCGGGAACGAAGGCTGCCGAGCGTTTGCCTGATGACGTGCCGCGCGAGGTCAAAGCCCAGCGGAATCAGCGGTTGCTGGCAGTGCAGGATGCGATTTCGTACGAAGATCAGCAGCAACTTATCGGCCAGACCTTCGACGTGTTGGTCGAGGGGCCGAGCAAAAAAGCGGTCAAAGCCGGCTCGCAATCCGAGCTGGTGCAGATGACCGGCCGCACGCACTGCGATCGGATCGTCGTGTTCGACGGCAATCGTCGGCAAGCCGGCCAGACTCTTCCTATCAAAATTGACGACGCCAGCAGCCATACGCTCATCGGTCGGGTGAAGACCGTGGAATTGGTGTCGATCGGAGCCCTCAAGATTTGAATACCGTGACAGTTTCCGAAGAAGTGGTGCGGGTCACCAAGCTCGCCAACGGCTTGACCATTCTGGCCCAGCCGATGCCTTGGCTGAGAACCGCGGCCTTCGCCATGGCCATCCGCGCCGGCGTCGAATGCGAACCGGACGACCGTGGTGGACTTGCCGGACTGATGTGCGAGATGGTGCAGCGCGGGGCCGGTCCCTACAGCAGTCGCGATGTGGTGGAACTGCAGGATAATCTTGGGCTGGATCATTCTGCCGGAGTGTCTGCGGCGTTGGCGTCGTTCGGTGCCGCCATGCCCGGACCGTCGCTGCCCGCTGCGCTAAAGCTGTATGCGGAGATCATTCGCCGTCCCCACCTGCCCGGTGATCAGCTCGACGACGCCCGCATGGGTGCCATGCATGAAGTCCGCGCGGTGCGCGACGAGCCGACTCAGCAGGTGATCTTGCGGCTCAAACGAATGCAGTACGGACCGCGCGACGGACGCCCGACCTGTGGCGATGAGCCGGGCTTGGAAGCGATCACGATGAGCGACCTGCATGACTTCTACGCCAAACGCTACCGGCCCGCTGGTGCGATGCTCGCCGTCGCGGGGAACTTCGATCCCGACGAAATCATCGCGCTGGCCGAAGAACTGTTCGGTGACTGGCAGGGGGAGCTGCTGGAAATCCCACAAGACCAAGCGGGGCAGCCCGGCTACGAGCACATTCAGCAGGATTCGTCGCAGACCCACATCGGCTGGTCGTTCGATTCGATTCCGCTGAGCGATCCGAATTATTACGTGATGCGGGCAGGCGTGGGAATCTTGAGCGACGGGATGAGCAGCCGGCTGTTTGACCGCGTGCGCGAGCAGCGTGGGCTGTGTTACACCGTCTCGCTCAGCGCCCACTCCTTGCAAAGCCGCGGGTCGATCCTGGGATATGCAGGCACCACGCCGGAACGCGCTCAGGAAACGCTCGACGTGACGATTAGAGAAATCGAAGCGTTGCAGGAAGGAATCGAGCAGGCCGAGCTGGATCGGCTGAAGGTTCGCGTGCAGAGCAGCGTGATCATGGAACAAGAATCATCCTGGTCGCGAGTCTCATCGCTGATTTCTGACTGGTACCACCGCGGTCGCGTGGTGACGATGCGCGAGCTGGAGGAGCGGGTCGAAGCGCTCCGCGTCGACGACATCGTCGGCTATTGGAGAGCACATCCACCGAGCGGCTACCGGATCGTCACGCTCGGGCAACAGCCGCTCAGTGTGCCTTCCAGCGGCAGCTGACGTCGGGCCCGCTCTTCACCTTTTGCGGCGCGCTCCGCTTGACCGCTGCTCCCTCAGTCCCCGTCTCACACAATTCGATGTCAACTTTTCGAGAAACCACGCTCCCCAACGGACTTCGCATTGCTGCCGAGATCGATCCACGGGGTTATTCGGCATCCTTCGGCTACTTCGTGCGCACCGGTTCGCGCGATGAAGTCGATCGCGAATCCGGGATCAGCCATTTCCTGGAACACATGATGTTCAAGGGGACGGCGCGGCGCATCGGCGGCGGATGTGAACCGCGAACTGGATGAACTCGGCGGCAACTCCAACGCCTTCACCAGCGAAGAGCAGACGGTCTACTACGCGACGGTGCTGCCCAAGTACCAGGACCGCATCATCGATTTGCTCACCGACATGCTGCGTCCCTCGCTGACGCAGGCCGATTTCGACACCGAGCGGAAGGTTGTGTTGGAGGAAATCGCCAAATACGAAGACCAACCGCCGTTTGGAGCTTTTGAACGGGTGATGGAGCGGCATTTCAGCCCGCGTGGTCTGGGTCGCCGCGTGCTCGGGACCGCGGAGTCGATTTCGGAAATGGATCGGCAGACGATGTACGACTATTTCACCCGCAGGTATGCTCCGGGGAATATCGTTTTGGCCGCCGCCGGCAATGTCGATTTCGATGGCCTGGTCGACATGGCCCAGCGGCTGACTGCGGACTGGACCAACATGGCCGCTGCGGATGAGCCGCCGGCAGACGACGTGACGCAGTTGCCGATCGGCATCCAAACCGATCCGGTGATCGCCAGCCCCGACGCGGCGCAGGCGTACCTGGTCCGCATTTCGCCTGCCCCACGCGGAAATGATCCCGACCGCTACGCCGCTCGACTCTTGGCCAGCATTCTCGGCGACGAATCCGGCAGCCGGCTGTTCTGGGAACTGATCGATACCGGGTTGGCCGAGTCGTGCTCGATGTGGACGCAAGAGTTTTTGGACGCCGGAGCACTGTTCACGATGCTCGTCTGTCACCCCGACGACCTCGTATCCAACCGCCGCTTAGTCGATGACGCGATCACGCGATTCCTCAGCGATGTGGTGACCGCTGAAGAACTGGCTCAGGCGGTCAACAAGGCGACCGCCGGCTGCATCATGTCCAACGAACGCCCGAGCAACCGCATGTTTGGCGTCGGCAGCGGCTGGCAGCTGCGCGGCGAATACGCCGATCTGGATACCGTGCTGCAGCGGTACCGATCGGTGAGTGTTGACGATATCCGCCGCGTTGCGCACAGCTATCTGACGATTCGTCCGACCGAAACGTTGGCGACCGCGGAGGAAACCGAACTCGCTGACGAACTCGCTCAAGACGCCGGTTTGCCAGCTGCAGGGGGCTGATGTGGTCTCCCTGACTCTTCTGTCATGACAGAGTACTAGCGACTGCGGTCACTTTGCACTGCGACTTCACGCTGCGGCGGCGTGCGTTCCTGAATGACCCAAGACGGAATCGGTACCACCGGCAGCCGCGCAATCAGCATCAGGATTCCGGCCAGGATCACCAGGATTGGGACCTCGACTTCCAGTGGCAATCGATCGGACTGCCGCAGGATCGATAGCCCGCTGGCGATGAAGAAGAACGGGCCGACAACGATGCTGAACTTGTCGATGCCGCTGATCGCCAACGTCAGCAGCCCGACGACAGCCAGACCCAGCGTCCAGATCCAGTCGATCGACGGCGCGACGCCCAGGGCCGAGAGCAGCCAGCCCGCACCGACGGCGATCAAGAGCAGTGGAAGGATCAGCGATTTCTTATCCGGCTGCATGACGGTACCCCTTGAGTTGCTCGTGTCGTCGGCTGCTGGCGGTGCTGGCGGCCGCACACCGCTGTCGCCAAAGACGCACCCCCCCCCAGTAGTGTAATCGTTCTGCTCCAGGATCAATCAAGTCGACTCTTTCGCCTCATGCGTTTTTCCTAAGATTTTGGTGTCAACGCGCAGCTCATGGCATTGCTCACCCGCTGTCGGCGCGGTGTGGCCGTGAACCTGCCGGGCGGGACTGGCGCTGATTCGCCCGGGCGGTTACGATGTGGCGAAAGTTCGCCCGATACTCCGCGCTCCTGCCGGCTCCCTGCGCTGCCACCGATCACCATGCCTCAATCGCTCGAACCGCTCGACCGCCTCATCCGCACGTTGCTCGATCGCGCCCAAACGCTTCCGGCCGGCTCCTATACGACCAAGCTGATGCAAGGCGGAACGGCCGAACTGGGCCGTAAGCTGCGGGAAGAAGCCGAAGAGATGATCGAAGCTGCCGACGAACCTGGGGACGAGGGTCGCGCTCATTTCGTCTATGAAGCAGGCGATTTGATCTACCACGCGCTGGCCCTGATGGCTTATCGCGGCGTCACGCTCGACGAAGTTGCTGCCGAATTGGCCCGTCGCGAAGGAACGTCCGGGCTGGCCGAAAAAGCGAGCCGGCAGAACCAGCGCCCGGCAGGTTGATGCCTGCTCGCACGCCGCTTGATGAACCACTGAATCTTGGAAAGGTCTTGATGAACCCGCAACGCGAACAGACGCGAAACCTGAGAATCGGCATCCCCAGCAAGGGCCGCCTGAGCGACTTGGCCGGCGAACTGCTCGCCAGGCAGGGCTGCAGTTTCGCCGCCAGGAGCGCAGCCTGTTTGCCCGCGTCCGCGGATTGCCGATCGACGTGACGTTCTTGCGCACCGACGACATCCCGACGCTCTGCGCCGAGGGAGCGATCGACATGGGGATCACCGGCAGCGACCTGCTGGAGGAAGCCGACGTCGAGGCGCAGGTGCGGATGCGGCTCGGCGTCGGACGATGCCGCTTGGCGATCTGCGTGCCCGATGATTCGCGACTTCACCTCCGCCGCCGACCTCGACGGCAACCGCATCGCCACCAGCTTCCCCTCGGTCACCGCCGCGTTATCTGGCCAAGCACAACGCCGAGCCGCTCATCTGGTCGTCGTTGTCCGGCTCGGTCGAAGTGATGATCCCGCTCGGCGTCGCCGACGCGATCGTCGACCTGGTCGAGACCGGCAGCACGCTGGCCGCCAACCGGCTGCGGATGCTCGAAGAGATCGGCCGCTACGAAACCGTGCTGATCCAAAGCGGCTCGCTGCCACGATCCACAGACTGCCGACCGCGTCGTGCGGCGGCTCGAAGGCGTGGTGATCGCCCGCGACTACTCGCTGCTGGAGTACAACGTCCCACGCAAAGTGCTCAGCGAGGCCGAAGCGATCACGCCCGGCTTCAACTCGCCTACGGTTTCGTCGCTCGAAGATCCGTCGCTCTGTTCGCGTGCGCGTCATGGTTCGCCGCAGCGACATCATCGAAGCGATGGAAAAACTGGAACAGCTTGGTGCGACGGCGATTTTTGAAACCGCCATCACCAATTGCCGCCTGTAACGTGTTGCCTCCATCAAAAACGGCGCCGGCCCAACCTTGCTGGACCGCGCTGGGAAACCGCCATGACCACCGATTACCCGCTCGAGATCCAGCCCACCGACGTCAACGCACTGATGCAGCAGGGCGAGGATTTTCTGCTGCTCGACGTGCGGCAGCCCAATGAGTTTGAAACCGCAGCGATCCAGGGCGCCGTGCTGATCCCGCTGGGCGAACTCGGCTCACGGTTGTCCGAACTGGAGCCGTACCGCGACCGCCGAATCGTCGTGCATTGTCATCATGGAGTGCGGAGCATGCGGGCGGTGATGGGCCTGCGACAAAATGGCTTCAGCGGCGCCCAGAGCCTCGCTGGCGGGATCGACCTGTGGAGCCAGCAGGTCGATCCGGACGTGCCGCAGTACTAACTCAATCCCCGAGCGAGAAGATCCGTTTGATCGCTTCGAGCAAACCGCGGTGATGATCATCTGCGGCGGCTTCGCGGAGCGATGCTAACGGCGGGTGCAGCAGCTTGTTGACCACCCGGTCGAGCGACTTTTCGATCTCACGGCGAGCATCGTCGGAAACCTGCATTTGGTTGAGCTTGTTGTTCAGCCGCATCCACTCTTCTTGGCGGATTTGCTCGGCGTGATTGCGGAGCCGCTGGATGACCGGACCGGTCGACCGGTGATGCAGCTCCGCCACAAACCGCTGTGTCTCTTCGTCGATAATCTTCTTCGCCTTGGGCCATTGCCGTTGGCGCTCCTGGCGGTTGCGTTCACAGGCCGCCTGCAGGTCGTCGACGCTGTACAGGTAAACGTCCTCCAACTCGCCGATCGCCGGCTCGACGTCTCGTGGCACCGCCAGGTCCAGGATCAGCAGCACGCGGTCATAACGCTGCTCCTGCACGCGGGCGAACCGCTCCAGCGTGATGATCGGCGTCGTCGACGACGTGGTGCCGACGATCACGTCGGCATCGACCAGCGCCCGGTCCAGTGCGTCCCAGTCCATCACCTGCCCGCCGAACTCGATCGCGATTGACTCGGCTCGTTCACGGCTGCGGTTGAGGATCCGCACATCGTCAGCACCCGCATCGACGAGGTAGCGAAGCGTCTCCCGACCCATTTCGCCGGCACCCATCAGCACGACCGTTTTCCCGGCCAAGGTCTCGAAAAACTCGGATGCGACTTCGCCGACCGCAACACTCGGCACACTGACGCGTTTGCGGTGAATCGTCGTCTCTTGCTGCACCCGTTTGGCAACGCGCCGGGCGGCCTGAAACGCGGCATGCGTCAGCGGCCCGGCTGATCCCCAAGTGCAGGCCAAGTCGTACGCTTCCTTGACCTGCGAGAGGATCTGGGTCTCACCGACCACCATACTGTCCAAGCTCGCCGCGACGGCAAACAGATGTGAAACCGCCTCGGTGCCGCTGCGGTACATCATCGTGTTGACCAACTGGTCGACCGAGATCTGCCGCTGCTGAGCCAGAAACTCCAGCACCTCGGTGCGATCCGGGCCGCCATCGAGGTCTCGGCCCGGCGCTGATTCCGCAGCGGCCGTGTACAACTCGACGCGGTTGCAGGTACTCAGCAGCACCAGCTCGCAAGCCGGAAATTGCTCACGAAAGGCCATAATCGCCTGCTGAGCTTGATCGCCGGTGAAGGAAAGTCGCTCGCGAAAATCAACAGCCGCTGTCTGGTGGCTGCAACCAATCATCTGCAGCTTCACGACGCCCCACCCATCACCGCTTCGGGCTGCACGGCAGCCATCACTGCACCGGTCTCCGCAGCCATCGTGGGGCCGGGTATCGTTGCCTCCGCCGCCTGCCGCCCGTGCTCGCTCGACAGGATGCCGTACATTGCCAGCACCAGGAACCCGAAACTCGCCAGCGTCAGGTAGACGATTTTGCGTCCCTGCCGCGCCGGCGGATAGAAAAACTCGACCGTCGTTGCCGCCAATAACCACACCAGCAGCACCAATGAAAAGATTACGCCGCCTTCAGTCCAGGCGACGCTGCCCCACTGGTTCACGTTCATGATCACGCCGGCAAGTAAGCCCACGGCGACCGCCACGGTGCTCACAATCAGACAGTGCCGGTTCATCGCCTGCAGCCTTTCCAGCGTCGGCAATCGCAGCCGGCGACCGCCGGCTTGTTTGTTCTTAAGCCGATAGGCCTGTGTCAAATACATCAGCCCTGCGATGAACCCCATCAGCACCGCTGCGGTTCCCACCATCATGGCCAGACCGTGAATCGAGCGCCACAGTCCGACCGCTTCGTCTCGCGAAAACGGTGCCCAGGTGCGCGTCAACGACGCCAGCGCCACCAACAGCAGGACTGGGGGCAGCAGAAATAGGCCGACGCTGGTATCTGGACGACGCACGTACAGCACTAAAAAGCATGCGGCCAGTCCCCAGACGACCAGCAGCGCCCAGTCGTACCAACCGGCCAGCAGCCCCGCATCGGTGTTTGCGTTCTGCCCGACCGCTCGCACGATTAAATACACAGCCTGCGAAAACAACCCTGCGACCGTGAAACCAATCGTCAGGACGGCGCGCCCCGGGACGACCCCAATCGAGCGACTGAGTTCCAGCAGCATCGCCGCGATGTAGCTGCCAACAAAGCAGGTGGCTGTGATTCCGTAAAAAAAATTCTGCATCAACCGTGGTTCTAGCAAGTCAGGACGTGGTTGCCCGAGGCAATACTGCCAGTTTACGCTCCCGACCCCATTTCACGCCACTCACAGCAGCCGCGCTCGCTGTTGACCAGCCAACACGCGCAAACGAAACCACGAACAGGAACGGATCGATCGCATAGTCCCAGAAGTTGACTCCACCGGATAGCCGCAGCTGCCAACTCCAGACGACACCTAGCAGTAAAACTGCAGCCAGCCAGCGGCCGACAACCGCCAACAGCGCCGAACCGGCGAGCGCCGGCCACAGCAGGATTGTCCCAAATCCAAACCCGTAAACGTCTGGCTCCCAGCCCGTCAGCGCCGAGCCGTACAAAGCCAGTCCTGCTACCGCCCAAACCGACCGCAGCGCATCCCAGTCGCGATCTTCCACGGGCACCACTGCCGGAAAACTCTGCGCGGCCAGAAACACCACCAGGAAAAACAGCGTCGCAAAACACAGCTCGCCGCTGTAGGCCAACAAATACCCGGCGACGTCGACCTCCCCGACCGGTACGATGCTCAGCCCCAGCCCACACGCCAACGCCGCCAGCGTGATCGGCCAGATAGCCCGTACACGAGGCTCGCTAAAACTAGGTTCGGCGGGTAAAGCGTCCCTCATTTTTCGGCGGCCGAACGTCGCGACGACCACAGCCGCGAATAGCAGCGCGACACTCAGGTGGGACCACCACAGCGGTGAGATCATCGGTTGGCCTCCAACCAAGCGTCATTGAACATCACGTGACAAATCCGAGTTCGATCCCAGGTATAACTCAGGTGATAGACGCCGGACTCACCACGGATGAGCGAGGGGTAGGAAAACTCCTGTCCAGCTTCTCCGCTTTCGAGCATCGTCAGCATCCGCCAATCCTCGCCACCGGTTGAAATCGCCAGCGCCAGTTGTTCTCGGCCCGACTCGCTCGGGTTGAGCGCCATCAGCACCTCGCCACTGTGCGTGGGCGCCACTGCGACCGAGGCGTTCGGATTAGCAAGCTCCAGAGCCTCAACCGGCGACCACGTTCGGCCGGCATCGACCGAGCGATTGAACAGCACCTGCGGCTGCGATGCTCCGCCGCGCCGGTGGTAAGCGAGCAATTCCGTCGCCGACCGCGCGACTAGCGCCGGCTGCAGCGAGTCCAAACCGGCGTTCATCCGGTACTTGTTTACCAGTTGGCCATCGGCATCCAGGTGCAACAGTTCCCCAAACTGGTAGAGGAACTCGTGGTACGCCGGCAGTAAGACGCCGCCATCTTCGAGTTCGATCGGCGGTGAACGGACCAAATTGCAGGTATTGAGAAACGGCGCCGCAATCAACCGGCGGGCATCGCTCCAACTCCGGCCCTGATCATCAGAATGTTTGACGCTGATCGATCCACCGCTCCAGCCGCCGACCGAAACGGTGACGTAGTACAGCCACATCCGCCCACGCTGGTCGCAGTGCAGCACCGGATTGCCGAGCTTTTTGACGTACCGGCCCAGTTCACGGCTCGACTCGGAGCGATCGCTCAGCTGGCGCACCGGTTCCCAACTGCCGCTGCCTGGATCCCAGTTCGATCCGTAGAGCGCTACATCTTTGGCTCCCTCACGCGATCCGCCGAACCATGCCGCGACGAGTCCACCGTCAGGCAGTTGTGCAATCGTCGAAGCATGCACCGATGGTGCTTCAGGAACGGTCTCAAAAAAGTGACGGACGAATACCGGAGTCTGCTCCGGGGCGATACGCGGAGCGTCAACGGACGCTGGCGACACGTTGGCCGTCGGCGAACTGAACAACGCCCGGTGCGGCGGTGGAGTGCCCGCGATCGGTGCTCGGCCACTGGCGACCAGCACCGTCACGGTCGCCGCCAGTGCCAGCCAGTACGCGGCCTTCGCAACCCGCGCGGTGATCAGCGGGCGTGTGTCGTTTGGCCGAAGTGGCGCGTCGCTGGCGACGCGCCGCTCGGTCTCGCGCGCCGCGTCGCCACCAGGGGTTCGCGGCGGGCTAAGCAGATCGGCAGCCATCAGCGCGGCCTGGTTGCGGTCGCGGGTCGAGCGATCTTGGCCAGTTCCGTATCTAAGCTCGCTGCGTAGATGTTGTTGGAGACCACACGACCTTTGTCGTCGATCAACAACATCATCGGCAACGTTTGCACGCCGAGCTGTTTTGCTAAGCCGCTCGATTCCAAACCACCATCCTCGTACAGATGGATCCAAGGGGCCGAGTTGGCTTGCAAGTAGCCAGTCGCCTGAGAGCGTGAGCTGTCGACATTGACGCCCACGATCTGCAGCCCGGCGCTCTGATACTTCGCCTGCAACTGGCGCAGCAACTTCATGTCGTGCTTGCAGGCTTCGCACCAGGTCGCCCAGTAGTGAATGATTACCGGACGGCCTTGCAGCTTCGTCAGGTCGAACGGCTCGCCCTGCACGGTCCGGCCCTGGAACTCCAGAACCTTGCCCTTCGATTCGAGCCGCCGCACCGCCCCAGCCGCCTTCTCGCCCATATCGGTTCCGGCGAAGGATTTCACGACGCGGTTGTAGAACTCCAGCGATTCGCTTTCCTTTTCTTCAAACTCCTTGCTCAGAGCGAGCTGCAGTAGCGCCTGGGCCGCTTCAGGAGCGGTCGGATACTGCTCGACGAACTTCGTCAGTTCGGTGAGGTACCATTCCTGGTCCTTAGCGAAATCGGCGTCGGGCACCTGATGACGCTTGGCGTGCTCGGTGCTGATGATCTGGAACTGCACGTAAGCTTGCAGCTCTGGCTCGCTGCTGGGCAAATCCGTGCTGAACCGCCGCAGTCGCTCGAGCCCCTCCGGATAGACGCCGGTTTGGACGGCGACGCTGACGGTGTCGACCAACTGTCGCATCCAGGTTTGGCGTTCGGCGGCGCTCGATGAGGTTGCGATCAACTGTTCGACCACGTCAACTCGGCGGCGATTCAAGTCCGCTTGATCGGCCGGCACGGTCGCGGCCGCTAACTCGCGGTCGATCTTTTCGAGGGAACTGACCAGTTGCTGCGTTTCGGCACCCATCGCCGGTCGCGCCGACGCCGCGGAGGCCATTCCACCAGGAGTGAAGAACGTGCCGGGGGTTTGGGCCAATGGTTGATCATCGCCGACGACTTGCGGCGCATCGACCAGCCGCCAAGCGTCACCGATCTGTAACATCGTTCCGACCATCACTTGGCCGCTTTTGCCGGCGTCCTCGAACATCGCCACCGCGTTTTCATAGATCCGCAAATCGCGGGTCGAGGCATCGGTGCCCGCGGGGACGATGCCCGGCGCGGTCGAAGCGAACTGCACCCAGCGAGCCGCTGGGCCGACTGTTTTTTGCTGCTTCACCAGCGCGGCGAAATCAGTAGCCGCCTTGGCCGCTTTCTTCGCCACGCGCTCCGCGGTCGCTGCTCCCAGCCCTAGCTCGCGAATCTCTTGTTCCGTGGCCAGCAGCCTGGCGAAACGCTCCGCATCCGCGCCGGCGATCGCGGCGATCAGTTCCGCGGAAGCTTCTTCGGCGGAAATTTGCTTCCACTGATCGATCTTGCCATCTTCGTTCTTGTCGATTCCCCACCGCGTTCCGGCGGTTCCGAGCCAGCGGTACTGGTCGGCTTTGCCATTAAAGTCCGAATCGACGTCGCGGTAGACTTCGATGCCGTGGTCGTAATAGCACCACAGGTCGATTTTCTTGTCGCCGTTGGTATCGGCAAAGCGTCGCAGCCGCGTCCCGTCGGCCGCCTCAACGGTCCAGCCCGACCAGCCATTCTCGCGCAGATCGGTCACGCGACACGAGGCGACATCTTCCTTGGGGACCTTGTAAAACGGCACATCGCTCTGGACCGGCTGCAGGGCAAGGGCTGCCTCGGCGCTTGGCGGAGCGGCAGCCGCTGGCGATGCCAACACGCCACAGCCGCCCAGCACGCAGCCGAGCAGCCACGCTCGCCGGCGGGCCAGGCGGTTCGCCGCTGCCATCGAGTTAGCGTCCAGCTGAGCCGCGCCTACCTGAGCTGCGACTTGGCAGCGGACAGCACCCTCGCGTACCGACCCGGAGGGCAGCGGTATGCGAGCAAACATTTTTTTGAGCATTAGATTCCTTTCTGGTGGCGAACGCTGCGAACCCGGCAGAAAACCGGCAACTCCATTTAAGCAGAAAAGCGCTGTTGCCGAAAACAGAACTTTGTCGGCCTACCCGGTTTGACACCGGCGGCACGATTTGTACACTTTCGGCTCATTCGAAGGCCAGGCGAACGCGTGATCGTTCAGCAGCCAGCGAAACCGGCCCAGCGAAACCGGTTTGGTGTGCTGGCAGGAAGCTAATTGGCCGACTGGGCGTTGCCAGATCGCCGCTTTTGAATGAAGATGTTCGTACGGGCGTATAGCTCAGTTGGTTAGAGCGCGTCGCTGATAACGACGAGGTCCCAGATTCGAGTTCTGGTACGCCCACTTCATCCTTTGGCAAACGCTGACTGCGGTCGGCGCCCAAGGGTGAGAGTAGCGGCGGGGGTGTAGCTCAGTTGGGAGAGCATCTGCTTTGCAAGCAGAGGGTCATCGGTTCAAGTCCGTTCACCTCCATTTAAAGCCACCTTCGGGTGGCTTTTTTTACGCCTGATGAGTCGTCGCACACCCAGTATTCACGTGTTGTTGGGCTCTGTCCGAAAGCCCTCGATCGCCGGGGCGGCACCATGAATCGCGCTATCTCGACGATCTGCTGAATTCTGAAGTTGTGTGCGGAGAGGACCAACCGCTCCACTGGTCCCGGTTCGTTTGGAGGCCGCCCGAGCCCACCGAACGGACTGGATCGACGAGCCGCTCCTGAACCGGAATATCATCCCGGTGATCCCGTTCAGAATGAATGAGGATGACGGCGCCAGGCAGGCTTCCTTTGACCAGGCCTTTAGCCACGGCGTGCTTTGCCGAGCTACGTTGGCTCGGCCAACCGGCTAGTCCAAAGATGTTGTAGGCGATGACTCGAAGCGGCTTGAACTTCGGTTCATCAGCGAGCAAATCTGTGTTGGCAAGGCCCAGACCGACTCCGAGTACACCAGAGAATTGTCGTCGTACTCAGCCTCCTGCTCAGATTCGAGTCCAACTCATGGTCGAAAGGTCAAGGGCAAACTGCTCCCCATTTTCGACGTGCTGTTCTTCTCCGTTGATTTCATTGCATACTTTCCCACACGAAACGTTGATGCCGGGTTCAACGGCGACCGCCCTGTGACCGTATATCCAGCCCGGGTTGTCACCGGACGATTGTAGGCGTTCGATTTCCCACGTCTGGCAGTTCAGTCGGTAGAGTGGCGTGGTTCCAAAGTTTCGTTCCCCCTGATAACCGAGCCCGCCAATGATGTAAATAAACCCTTTGATGTACGTGGCGGTATGAAAATCGGTTGGTGGAAAGACATCCTTAGGATATCCCATTATCCGAAACTTTCCCGAGCGCTCGTGGATCACGACATCGTTATAGATGCAAAAGTTGGGGTCGTAAAAGTCTTCATGTTCTCCGCCGATCTGCACGAATGTGTCGTCAGGCAGCTCTGTAAACGACATGCCAAACCTACTGAAGCACCAGGCGGGTTCCATGTTGTTGGTGTCACTGAACTGCGCTTTCGCCCGATATGCCGAGATACCGGCACGCACCATCTCCCGCCAGAATGGGATGTCCATTAATTCTGGGTTCGCTCTGCCAAACCGTGGGCGGATCCCTGAGTGGTATTCCGCTTGGGTGACGTTCAAGGTTACACCTTCCTGCAGGCCAGTCAACGTCCGCTTCATCTCGGTGCTGATGTCAGCAATATCTTCCCCCGCTCCAGCCAGTTGACGGACGACCTGTTCGCTTGAGGCCAGCCTCATCGCATTCTGGCCGTACTCGTTCTTGTGGCTAGGGTCGGCCCCTGCCGCCAGGAGCAATTGAACGCAGGTTGCTGCCCCTGCTTGGGCGGCGGACATCAACGCCGTGTTCCCGGAGTCATCGACAGCTTGGATGTCGGCTCCGACCTCGACGAGCCATTGAAGCATCTCGGCATTACCTCGTGAAGCGCAGTACATCAATGCCGTGCGCCCTCCCCGCTCCCGGTCATCGATACTTGCTCCCGCAGCAAGAAGTCTTTTTGCCTTCTCCAAGTCGTCAGTTGCAACGGCTAAAAACAACGCAGTACGTCCGCATCGGTCACGGTCATTGAGATTGCCGCCACCGTCGAGCAACCCTTGCAACTCGTCACATGTTCCCACTGCGGCTGCTCGCAGCAAAGCTGTCCATCGAAGCGGTGAGGGGTCGGCTCCAGCGTCGAGCAGGCATTTTACGGCGTCAAATCTTCCCTGGCCGGAAGCCACACTGAGGGGTGACTCGCCATAAGCTGTTTCACAATCAAACTCGGCTCCGTATCGAAGTAGTAACTCAACTATCGGCACGAGCCTTTCATCGTTGTGCGAGGAGTACATGACATTCGTGAGGATGGTATATCCTTGCGCAGACGTGAACCTAATGTTCGCACCCGAATCCAAGAGAAGCCGGACTTTGCCGATGCTTCCTGAACAAGCCGCCAATCCCACGGGATTGGTCCTCGATTCGCCGACGACTGCATTCACATCGGCCCCGGCAGCAATCAGCAGCCGTACCATCTCCTCGTCTGCATTGGGACTGCCTGCTGCACACGCCAGCGGCGTATGATTCTGTCCGTCCTGGGAGTCGACTGGGACGCCTTTTTCGAGTTCACGCCGCACCCCCTCGTAGTCTCCTTTAGATGCATATTCGTGAATGTTCACGATGCGATCTCCAGTTCGTCAGAATGGTCGAAGTAGAGGCGGGTCACCTGTAGTTGACGTATGCGTTCATCCAAGGCATCACCGCCGCAGTCAAAGAACACAAACTGCACGACACCACCTGCCTCGGAGAAACAGGTGTGCAACCGTTGCTGACCATCTGTGAGATTCGCCCGCTTCATCGTTGCACCAGTTCCACGGATCGACCATCAGGGTCTCGAACTACGGCCCGCAGGCTCCGTCCTGACTCCTTCACATCGCTGACGATCTCGACGTCTGCCGACCGCAGAGTCTCCACAGTGGCAACCACGTCTTCAAGCTCGAAGCCGAGCCGGGTGGTTTTGTCCACCTCATCCGCTGTTTTTGCCGGATAAACCTCTATCACCAGTCCTTCGAGATCAGCAGCCCAATGGACCGGCCCACGTCCATGCTGCTCTTCTTTGAAAGTGATGCCGAGCAATTGATAAAACGTAACTACCCGAGTTGCTTCCAGTGACCGGATGACTATTAGGTTTAGACGTGGTGAAGTCATTTTGCCAGTTCAATCGTTACGGCGAGCGGACCACGCTTCGCAGTGGTATGGAACGTCGACTTGAACGACCTGCCGCTGGTTCAGGTAATTTTGGAGTTCGTTGAAAAAGGAAGTGAAACGATCCGGTCCGGCGGTATTGTTGAGCCGATTGTGGCTCCGCCACAACTCAAGATAGCGTTCCTTGGGCATGGTGACGGTGTGAGATACTGTGTGATGTGAGAGAAATGTGAAATGACCCGTGGATTCGAGGACGCTTGCCCAGTTTTTGTGACGGTACGCTTCGTCGAACTCGGGGACATGCCGGTGGATCAGCTCTTCTGTGCGAGCAATGATTTCGCTGCTCTCCTTTGCCCGGTTGTTCCAAATAACCGTGAATAAGGCATCTGTTTTCAGGATGCGGCGGACCTCGGGCAATGCCCGTTTTGGGTCCGCCCAGTGGAACGCTTGCGCAGCTACGGCCCAGTGCTGGGACTGATCAGGTAAGAAAGTTTCTTCGAACGTGCCATTGACCCACCGGACGCCGGGAAGATCGGCGTGTTGCATCATGGCTTCATTGGGATCAATCGCTGTCACGTCAAAGCCACGGTTCACCAGCATGTTGGTAAAAATGCCCGTTCCGGCACCGAGATCAACAACGCTATCACCAGCGTTGACAGATGCCTCGGCGATGAGCGTACCGAGTAGCTGCTCTGGATATCCGGGCCGAGATCGCCGGTACGCATCGGCCTGTGCGGAAAAATCGCCGAATGCCATCAGTTTCCTTGTCTTTGCTGCAAGTTCCTCACGCTGCTTTGGCTGCGTGGAAAGAACTGACCTGTCCTCGCCATGTACTCCTGGTAATCTTCGCCAAACCGGTCGATCAGTTTCGCCTCCTCGATTCTGGTCCGAGCGACGAGGAATGCGAACGGGATCAGGCCCGTCAGAACCGGGAACCAATTCGCCGCCACAATGCTTACACCAACGATCGCAATAAAGAACGCCAGATAGAAGGGATGCCGGACGTACTGGTACGGGCCGATCGTCACGAGCGTATGATCCTCCCTCGTGACTACAGTGTCTGTGAGATTTCTGTCGAGCGTGTGGAAGGTCCAGACGAAAAGGGTTCCCGAGATTCCGACCAAGATGAAGCCGCACCAGCGCAGCCAGAGCGGGATCGGGATCGATGACCACGCCATCAGTGCGGGATCGATCATCCAGATGATGCAGCCGATGAACCATGACAGACCGCTCAATCGCAGGCCGAAGAGGATGAATGCCCCTTCTTGCCACCGGTCCAGTGTCTCACCACTCCGATTGGAGCGGATGCGGTGGAACAGAGCGAACGGCGATAAGCCCACGAGGATTGCCAGAAATATCAGGCGAAACAGGGCGTCAGGGGACATCTCACCGACCCCCGGTTGAGGGAGAACCAGCAGGGAGCTCCCATTCCCACACCACGCCGTCCTCGGGATGCTCGACAGCGCCAAACAGCCGGAACCTAAGCTTCTTGAGGATGGCGGCTGCAGCGTTCTCCTCGGGGAGCGTCTGGGCGAGCACAACGAGAGCGGCATTCTCTTGGCGAGCGATCTGCACCAGTTCCCTTGCCATCGTCGTGGCAATCCCACGGTTCTCATAGCCGGGCAGTGTGCCGTAGGCGATCTCAACTCGGCCATCGATAGGCGGCGACTTTAAGGCGCAAGTTCCCACGGGCAGGGAGTTCTCGATGGCCATGTAACCGACCCACGGTGCGACAAAGCCGACCTTCTCGAAATGCTGGACGGTCATTTTGACCACCATGCGTAAATAGTTGTCAAAGACGATAGATGCCAGCAGTTGGCCGTCTTGTCCGATTGGGGTGAGGATCATGGCTTGAGGCTCCGTGTGGCAATGAAGGTGGCCATGTACTGGGAAAGTGGGTCGCCTGCTTCAGCGGCGTACTTGTCTTCATAGAAGCCAGTCAGCAAAAGCCCGGCGTCGAGTTGGCCGCCGATCTGATTCTCCAGAGTGTGCCCGAACTCCAACGGCTTCCCCGCCTCGACGATGGCTTTTAAGTCCTCGGGAGCAAGATCGCTCAAATCGGAGTAGGGAAGCGAGTATCGGACTTCCAGATTTCCATTTTCCCATCGCTTGTCGTCGAAAATGTAACGCACGGGATTCGAGAACCCCGCCAGCAGAACACCCCCTGATTTCAAGACCCGGAAACACTCCCGCCAGACAGGCATTACGTTCGGCACGAAAGCATTGGAACAGGGGTGAAAGATCAACCCGAAGGAGTCATCGGCAAAGGTGGACAAGCTCACCATATCGCCATCGATCAAGTCCAACTGCAAGCCATCCCGTTCAGCGACGAGACGATCTTGAGCGAGTTGCTTGGGTGAGTTATCGAAGACCGTGACAATCGCACCGGCAGCCGCCAACACCGGGCCTTGCTGACCACCAGCCGAGGCGAGGCAAAGCGTTTTCGTTCCTGACAGGCATGGAAACCAGTGGCTCGGGACAGGTCGAGTTGGCGTCAGCAGTATCTCAAACTCTCCCTGCCGTGCCCTCTCAATCACCGTGGAACTGACCGGCTGAGTCCAGCGGTTTCCATCGGTGACGTTGCGATCCCACGCAATGCGATTGTGCCCACGAATGTCCATGTCTGACCTGCTTCAAGACTGCCAACAAATTCCAATCGACCAACTATCCCAGCTTCCCCCATTCTGCGCACGTTGATCGGGCACGGCACACGACTGTTCCGTCCTCCCGTGACGGCCCCGTGACGTGGAAATCGACAGAAATGGGCAATTCTGCCTTGGAGGGAAGTTCATGGGACGGCGAGCAGTTCACCCTGCCAAACGGTCACGGCGTGTCCGCCGAGAATCACACGATCCCCGAGAACACGAACCTGAACAACACCTCCTCGGGCGGAAGCTTGAAAGGCGGTCATCGTAGTCTTGCCGATTTTATCTGCCCAATAAGGTCCAAGGCAGCAGTGCGCCGATCCGGTAACGGGATCTTCGTCGATTCCTACCGCAGGGGCGAAGAATCTTGAAATGAAATCGTACCGGGAGTCATCCGAGCGGCTCGTAACCATCACGCCCCGAGTTGAAACCGTTTTCATTCGCTCGAAGTTAGGAGACAACGAGCGGACCTGCTGGGCATTCTCGACGACCACGAGATGATCAAACTGCGACTTGCCGACGAAGACTGGCGATACTCCCAGAGACTCCAGCAGGCCCACCGGCGGATCAACGGCGTAAGCGGGTGTGGCTGGGAAGTCCATCTCGATCAGGCCGTCCTGCCAGTTGCACCTCAGCACGCCGCTCCTGGTGTGAAAATGGATGGATTGGTCGAGCGAATGGAACTGTTCAGTCCAAAGAACGTGTGCGGAGGCCAGCGTGGCGTGGCCGCACAGAGGCACCTCGACCAGCGGGGTGAACCAGCGCAGGCTGTAACCTTCGTGTTGCCGACGGATGAACGCCGTTTCCGACAGGTTCATCTCCGCTGCCACCGCCTGCATCCAGTCATCAGGAGCATCGTTCTCCAGCCAGCAGACAGCGGCGGGATTCCCACGGAACGGACGGTCCGTAAACGCATCCACCTGCCAGCACTTTACTCGATGCATCACGAACCTCTCGGTAGCAAATCCTGTCTCAGGGCAGGTCATCATGAGTATGGCTCGACACTGCTCTCGGCCTTCAGGTTCGCAGCCCTGCAGTTTCCCCCTCCATTCATAGCCAGAACGCAGAACAAATCTGCGTCACGACTTACTATGCTGCCATGCCGTATGCTACCGCCGGTGTATCCATGACTGGTCTGCCCACCATGCCCCCGATCCTTGTCGCTGACCTCTTTCGTGACATCAGCCAGCACCTGTTGGACCTGCTGCGGTCGCTCAATCCCGACGAATGGCATCTGCCGACGAGCAGTTCACAGCGGAAGGTCAAAGACATTGCGAGTCACCTGCTCGATGGTAGCCTGCGACGGCTCTCGATGCAGCGGGATGGACATTTCTCCGATGACGCCTCTAGCCGTATGCTTGCGGACGAAAGCCTGCTGGAATTCCTGAACCGGCTGAACGGCGACTGGCAGCGAGCGACACAGCGCCTAAGCCCGACCGTTCTCGTAGGGCTTGTTGAATGGGCAGACGGACAGTTGGCCGATCTATTCGAGTCGCTTGATCCGTTCGCCCCGGCATTATTCTCCGTGGCATGGGCGGGGGAGCAACAGTCCCAGAACTGGATGGACGTAGCCCGAGATTACACCGAAAAGTGGCACCACACACAGCAAATCTTTGAGGCCACCGGCCATCCCAGCACGATCACAGGGCGGCGTCTTTTCCATCCCTGTCTCGATACATTTTTGCGAGCACTGCCATTCACGTTCCGTAGTGTTGCGGCGGAGGTCGGAGCGATCATCGTCGTGACGGTAACGGGAGAGGCTGGCGGGAGGTGGCACATTCAGCGTGGTGAGGCCGGATGGCAACAGGTGATGCAGCCATCGGGGAGAGTGCGAAGCACCGTAACACTGGACCAGCTCTCGGCGTGGAAACTGGTGACAAAGCGGAGAAATCGGACGGTAACACTCACCCAGTTTCCCGACATTCGTGTCGAGGGAGATATCGACCTCGGCAGCCATGTGCTGGACATGGTCTCGATGATGACGTGACGTGCTAGGTTCGGTGAAGCCATCTCTGAAACCGGAGCGCACCCCGGCGATGGAGGCCCTAAGCTCGGTCCGACTACGATTTATGCAAGTCCAGTAGCCTGAGCGAGTGCCTGGTAGAGGTTCCGTACATCGGCATCAGGCGGCAGGCCAGAGACTTGTCCATCACCAACCTCTACGATCATCCACTCCCCATGTACCGGGCAACGTGACACCGAACGCTTCTTCAAGAGCCATGACCAGCTCAAGGCTGTCGCACCGCAGATCTTCGATCAGACGATCGCTTGGAGAGATCTGATTTCTGGCGATCCCCAATTGCTCGGAGGCGATGTCGCAAACCCGCTGCTGGACCTCAACGAGTTGCAGGTGAGCTTCGGTGGTCATCGATCCCTTCTCTCTATCCGTCGAAGTCACTGTCGCTGTTTGCCCGTATCAGCTGCCAACCGGCGGCCTGCCGTCGGTTGAAGGTGTCATCAAAGCATTCTACCCGGCATCGGCTGATCCAGCCCTCTCGGACCAGCATTGGGTGATCTCAGATGTAGCTGGCGACCGTCAGACCTGATGCTGCTGCCCAGCGGCTCAGAACGTTACGCTCCTTTTCGGTTGGCAGACGATTTGCCTTGCCTCGTGCTTGGCTGATCAATCGAGTGCTGTTGCGAGCTTCAACAGTGAGCACTTTTACAGTTCCTTCAAAGGTTTCGACTTCGACCGACCAGATCGAGCTGTGGGCTTTGGCACATGACCCCACATAGGTTGCCACGCAATGCTTCATCTGGCGGCCTTCTGCGATCAGCGCTTTGCTACTGAGCAACTCACGAATCGTCCAGCGTTTGAAGTTTTGACCGTCTAGAGATCCCTCCACCCATTCGAAACCGCTGATCCCGCTCGGTTGCCATTGACGCAACTGCTGAGTGTTGTCATTGGCCAGTTTTCGGTGCCACTCATTAACACGTCGCAACAGCGAATCGGCCACTCGGCCATTCATCGATAGGTTTGGTTGCGGCGGAACGGCCTCTGTCTCCTGCCCAAGCCCGCCGACTGCGATCTCGGGTACGAACCGCTGGTAGTGAAGGTAATCGATAATCGGCCCCACGTGTTCTCTGTCCAGCATCGGATTGGCGATGAACCAACGGAGGACACTGGTCCAGAACTCGTCATGCTGGAAACTTTCAACCAACCGTGTTCCCAAGACAGCTTCGGCAAGCTGCTGCTCACCGCCTAGTCCAAGCACCTGCCCCCAGCGAAGAGCCTGATCGACGGTCACATTCGCAGGTGCCTGCATGAAGTGATGCGCCATCCTTTTTGTATACAGGATCGGCAGCTCGCAGTGGCGAATGCTTTGGCCTCTTCCCACATGGCGATACCAGCGGCGTCTTTCAGATGCACCCTTGGTACAACCAGCAAACCAGACGGCATCAAAGAACAACGGCATATCGTCGTGCTGCACGAACAGATGCCGAATCAATGATGTGAACTGTTTCCGAGCGCTATGCGACCGAGGCTCCCACTGCTCAATTGGTCGCAACCATAGGGCCGCATGTCGAGCCGCCAAAGTGAGTGCTTCTACGTAGGTGTTGCCTGGCGTTTGGCCAAGTGCAGCGACAACCGGCAAATCGTCGAAGAGCTTTGCTCGGCGATCCGAGAGATGAGCAAGCAGCTTTGCCAGAGACTTGCGGTGGACTAGCGGTTCACCGTGAACGACCTGCCTGCTGGAAACAGCTTCGCACAGCCGCTTTAGGTAGGGCTGCGTCACATCCTTTTCCGTGAGTCTCCCTTCGCAGATTCCAGCCAGAACTTCAGACAGGCCACGCTTCTCTCGCTTCTTGCGTGTGAGTCTCTCTTTTGCAACAGCCGCTTGGACATGGAACCGCTCTCGGCACCTTTGCTTCCAGTGCTTATTGAGTCTCTTGCCGAAGCCATTGTCGCCACACCACTGGAGATATGCCTCCACCGAGTGCAATCCGAGGCCGTAGATGTGCCTCAACAAATCGGCGTCTGGGCCTTCAACTTCTGATGCCGCTTTCTTCCGACGCATAAACCCCTCGTCTGTGTTTGATAACGTGTATTTGTCTGAATCTCCTCGGGAAATGGGTGCTACGGGAATCGTTTTGGCTCATTTTAATTATTTCCGGTTAGGTTTGCGGACTGGTATCCGTCTCGTTGGGACATGGATACCACCAGTGGGGTTCGCTTTCTGAGTCGTGGAACTGCTTTTTTTTATTTTGGACCAGCCAACGCCGAAGCCGGTGAACGAGTACGACCCCGAAAAAGCCGGAACGGCGAACCTGGGCCAGCGTTTGTGTGTCCAGAAGCGAAGCGATCAAATAGAACGGGAAGCGACTCAGTTGGTCAGTTGCACCGCCATGTCAGGAAGAGTGACGACAATGGAGCGGCAAAATGCCATTCGGTTCTATAGCGTGAACGACGAGTTCGGCGAGTTTTCCAATTTCGCACTCTTTCCAATCGTGTTGGATGGAAAAACTTGGCCCACGTCCGAACATTATTTTCAAGCTCAGAAGTTCCAGGAGAGCGGGTTTCAGGAGGCAATTCGCAAAGAGAAGTCACCGATGCAGGCCGCTCGCATGGGTCGGTCTCGCAAACGACCTCTGAGAAAACAATGGGAATCGATGAAGGTATCGGTTATGCGTAAGGCCGTATTGGCAAAGTTCACACAGCATGATGCCCTTCGGGAACTGCTGCTATCGACCAACGATGCCAAGATCATCGAACACACGGCGAATGACTGTTACTGGGGTGACGGGGGTGACGGTAGCGGAAAAAATATGTTGGGGCGGATTCTCATGGAAGTGAGGGAACAGCTGCGAGCTAGATGAACCGGCTTGCAGTTCCGCAGTCAGTTCCATCGGCTCAGTTGCGGCTCATCGCTACCACCCAGTGCTGCACCGAGTCCCGGAAGGACGAGGGCAAGGAATCATGGTAGTTGTCCAGAGCCTGATGAATCTGTTGCTGTTCAACAGCGGACGGATGGGTGAATACTCGGTTTCGCAAACGCTCCGTACGGCCAATGGCAAACGCTGCAATGCGATGCTCTGGATGGGCCGCCGCCTCGATCAGATACGGCAGTTTGTGCCAAATGCTGAACTTGTCCATCAGTTTAAGGACACAGAGTTTGACATGCTGGCGGTCATCCTTCTGAAACAACGCCCATAGGCGTGGTGCTCCAATATTGAAAACATGATCCCCCAGCCAACGTGCCGCTTCTTGGCTGACCCGAGGGCTATCGTCGCTCAATCGCTCCACAAGTGATTCTATGAATTCGCTCGCTGCTAACTGACCTACTGCACGCACCGCTGCCTGCCGCTCGCGACTGGTGAAGGCACGAAAATACCGCACAAGGTAGTCAGCGTCCGCTCGTTCGCCCGTCTCTCCGATTCCGGCGATTGCAACATCAATTTCCCCGGTCTTGAGTTTGTCTTGGTACAGCCTGACGAGATCGGTTACCCCTCGTTTGCGCAGATAAAAGCGGGCAAGCTCTCGCACTGAAGGACTGCGATCAATCAGGACGAAACGCAGGTATTCATCCGCCTCTTTTGGGAAACGTTCCAAACGGACGTTCAGCACCTCACGACGAACAGGAAGGAAGGCATCGTGTTTGGCCTGGGCTAGAAGTCCGTCAAGATCCTGCTCTTTAAAAACAGTCGTCGCTTGGCGGATCGCCCAGAGGCGAATCACTTCATCGCTGCTTTGAGTGCCAACTCGGATCAACTCGGCGAGATCAATTCCACTCGTTGCCATGCTGAGACGGAAAACATTGCGACGAATGTAACGGTCACTGCTACCGAGTGCTTCAAGTAGCATCGCCCGGTGCTTAGGTTGGACGAGTTGATGAACCGCCAACGCTACCAGTTCTGAATGCTCTGCACGCTGCTTGTCGAGCAGGCGAAACAGCAAGTAGAGATTGCGAGCGGAGAAATCAAACCGCCCTTGTCGCACTCGCTGCTCAACGGCAGCTCTGGCAGATTGCTGAACCTTCGCAACCCAGTCGTTGTTGCGGATGAGCAGAAACGGTAATTCGGTGCCGTCATCAACATCGTTTAGTTGTCGCACCGCCGCTTCCCTGACGTGACCATTGGCGTGGAAGCTGGCAATTCCTAAAACGGCACCCCGTGATTGTTTGGTTACAGGCAATTTGGATATGTCATCAGGTTGCAGCTCGATCCATTTCCGCCCTGCATTCCAGTCGTAGAGCCAACGAACGTCTTCATCTAGTTGCAGCAGCTCTTCTGCCGAGCAAGCAGCAACCAGTCGAGCAATGGAATCGGAGGCGAACAGAGCTACATCTGGCAAGTCATTGAACAGCCTCGAAATGTGTTCTGAGATCCGGCGTGCGTTATCGGCGATCGCTTGCTGCTGATCCGCATCTTCTTGTCCCGGATTCTTGGCCCCGAAGAGCCAATCGGCGATCTTCTTCCGCATCGTCATATCTGGCGCTTCCTGAGATCAAGACGTACTGGGCCACCGGTTATCTGGGCCGCCATCGCTCATCGTCAGACTGTGACACTCCATCCAGGTTGGCGGCTCGCTTTTTTCGGCCAGTCGGCGGATTACCGAGTCAGGGACGGCCTTGCTCCGAGCCCTGTTTTGACGGAGCAAGTTGTCGAAAGACGGTTCGAGATACACAACCTCGATCCGGGCGTTGTAGTCGGCGAACAAATCGAGCCAGCGACTTCTCGTCTGTCGCATCGTGTTCGTGGCGTTGAAAGCGAAGGAGGTACCCGTCCGAAGCAGTTTCCGACAACGCTCTCGTGCCAGTTGAGCGACCAGTCCCTGATTGTCGGTCGGCTCGATTCCCAGTGCTCGCCGAAGCTCATCGAGCGAAACGATCGGCAGTTCGCCCCGATTTAGCGTTAACCAGTGGTCTTTGCCGCTGCCGGGTAAGCCGCACATTACGGTCACGTCGCAAGAAAAATCTTCATGGGGAATGTAGTGCAGGCTTGGCTCTCGCTGGCGAAAGAACGTGAAGCGAGCGTGGTCAGTGACGAAGGGATATGGCTGGTCGTAGCAACCTACCTCCTCGGCCATCAGTTTCCAGAAGTGCAGATTCTCCTCAGGCCGACTCATTGAGTCGGTATCTCGGCCTCGGGTATCGGCCAGCGCAAAGAGGTACAGTAACCGATTGTTGACCAGCCAAGACATGCGGACGACCTCGTGGATCGGCTCTTCACGTTCAAGCAAGAACGCAGGTCGCCCGTGGTTGCGGACCAACCGAGCGATCTCCTCACGAGTGGTCAGATCGCAGCCGAGATTTCGCAGCACGGAACGAGCAAGATGTTCCCCCTTCACAGCGTGCTTTGGAGAGGTGATCCGCCCAGACACCGAGTCCGTTGATGTCGTCAGCGGCTTGGCGGCATCGTGAAACAGGGCCGTGAAGATCAGTAGCGTTTGCTCATGTCGTGGCAACGCTTGCCACTCGGCCAGTTCACGCAGTTGTCCGAGGACCATCTGCGTGTCTCCAGCACATGCCGCTTCACCGCCGCCCACTGCTTGAACAGGTCGTACTGCGGGTGCATTCCCTCGGTGACGAGGTGCCCCCGGCATTGCAGGACCATCTCACCAGAATCTGCGAAGTGGATGCCAACGTTCGTGCCGTCGATTTTCTCCTCAACGATCAGCGACTCGTCGGCGACGAAGGCTTTCGAATCCGCTTCGCCAAGGTGCTTGTCGTCATCGGTTCCTCTGGAGCCCAACAGATGGGGCGTGCGAGGGTACTTGGTGAAATCACCGTGGGAAGCACCCATCGCTAGGCTCCCTGTGTTCGAGGCTAGGAATCAGCGACCTCACGAGCTGGCCGTACTCTTCTTTCATGGGCAGGTCGAGGTCGGTGCGAATCCGACGCCGACGAGCCGTGATTTCCTGCTTGGTAAGCGGGTTGACCGAGGGCTTGTCGTACTCTTCCCAGAGCGATCCAACGCCTCGCTTCTGCCAGCTTGGGAGGTTGTTGAAATTGATCCCATGCTGAAACAGCAACTCGTTCTTCTGGCTGATCGACAGGCCGAGCAGCCGCTTCGAGGCCTGTTGTTCGGTTTGGCCATCGTTGCGGAGCGTCCAGTAGCACCACGAGTTCAAGGCATTGCGTGCGGCATCCTCGTTACGCCAGCGGAAGTAATCCACCACCAACTCCGTCGAAGGTAACTGGGAAATGCGGCAGTCGAACACTGCAGGTCGCCCCAGACGCACCGAGAACTGCGCACTGGCTTCACCAGCCAGCGTCGAGTTGTACTTCCGCAGCTTTCGCCCGAAGAGTTGTTCATCAGGATCAAAGAGCAGCGAAATTTCGTCGCTCTCGGTATAGGCGTACAGCACCCGAAATCCGCACGTCATTAGCGACTGAGCGGTGGCCACCATTAGGTCACGGAATCGCACATCAAAGGGAGCGTCGAACCGGCAAATCTCCTTCGTCAGCCGAGTGAAACTCCGACCGTCCAGACGAGCCACCATGAATAGACCGGGCAGTACACAGAGGTCAGCAGCGGTCTCGAACACCCGCATTTTCTTGTCTAGATCGTCAAATTTCATCGTTCCACTCCTCGACGACGAACCCATCTACCGTCAGTCGAACGTACCTCAAGACGTCGAAACCCTCTTGCAGCGTCGGCAGTTCGAGCTTCTTAGCTGCCGACAAGATCGCCACGTCGGGCACTCGCTCGCCTTCCCAACGCTGGGCGTTCCGCCGCAGGCAGTCCTCGACTATTGACTCGAAGTAGTAGCCGCTGATCGTGTACCGCACCCGAGCCGCTTTCACCGCATCGATGAATCGTGCCCGCTCGACCCTCGTTGGATTGGTGTTGTCGATGACGAAGCGTTGGTCGGTTTCAAGGCACACGTCGAGAATCCGAGTTTCCCGATACCGAGTCTTCAGCAGATCGAGGCTGATGCGGACATGCGAGTTGAAGAACCGCTGCTTGTAAAAGGACGATTTCCCCGATCCTGGCAGCCCGACGAAAATGATCGCCTCCATCTCGCTTCCTCATGTTCACAAGCCCAACGCAAAAGGCCCGCTCGGCCAGTTTGGATCGAGCGGGCCCTGAATGTTCACTCCCTAGAAGAAGTGGTCCCGATTCACGCTTTCAAAAGCAGCCTTTTTTTCAGGCAGCACTTCTTGAAGCGTTTGGCGGAGCCGCAGGGACAGAGATCGTTTCGATCGAGATTCTCTTCCAGCAGCTTCCTGCTGTGGACAATCCGCTTGCTGTGGTTTATCCGCGTTTCAGAGGGAAAACCTCGGCGACGTTTGCTCATCGTCTCGAAAGCAGGGCTGTTCATTGAACGGGTCTTGGTGCGAGTTTCGCATCGTCACCTCCTTTGTGTTGAGTGTTGTCTCCGAAGACACGGCTGACAACAAATGGTTCAGCCGGTTTCCTAAAGTGAGGCTGATTACGCTGGCTCGGCACGAGGCCGTTGAGTCAGCATCCTGAATGAATGGGGCGCCGGAGCCTCGAGTTGTTCACCGTTAGTCCGACGCTCTGCCACCACGCTCAGAACGACCTGCGGAACGGTCGTCCGCCTTGTGTCGCCGGCGGTTCATAGTGGCCGACCGCTCCGCTGGTCGGAGCGGTCGGCTTTTACCGCACCATCCCCAGCGGGCTGGAATCCTGCGGCCGAAACTTCTGAGCCGTGGGATTGGGATGAGTGCATTCAGCGCTGTGCAGCCACTGGAAGGCGGGTGAACCGGCTTCTCGTTTCTCCAAAAAGTTGGATTAGGTGCGTTGCGGGAGGCACGACTGCCGCTACGATAGCGGACTGTTGATATCGATTCTCAATAGGGATTGAGCGGCAGAGGGCAGGTGTGCGGTGGGCGTGGTGGCCGATTGCGGTGGCTGCGCTAACCAGCGAGAAACTTTGGCAAACAGCTCCAAGAGCGGGTGAAAAGGTGGCGTGGAAAAAGTCGGTCTATACAATCCACGGCTGGTTGGGCCTCAACTTTGGTCTGGCGCTGTTCGTGATCTGCCTCTCCGGTACGTTTGCCGTGGTCAGCCATGAGATCGACTGGCTGCTGATCCCGCCGCTGCGAGTGACTCCGCAGGCCTCACAGGCCAGCTATGGGGAGATGCACCGCGCCGTCGAGGAAGCCTACCCCGACGCTCCGATCCGCTCGGCATGGGCGCCCAAAGGGCCGCGGTTCGCCTGCGAGTTCTGGGTCCGCGGGCCCGGCGGCGGCAATCGCCGGGTGTACGTCGATCCCTACACCGCGACGGTGCAGGGCGAAGGTTCGTGGTTCAACACCCAGCGGTTCTTTCGCGATTTTCACCGCCGCTTCTTTTGGTCTGCCTGGTGGGGCATCTGGCTGGTCGCCTTTTTTGGACTGCCGCTGTTGGCCGCCTCGGCCACGGGGCTGGCATTCTACAAACGCTGGTGGGCCAAGCTGTTCACGCTGCGGCTGCGCCACGGCGGGCGACTGATGTGGTCGGACCTGCACCGCCTGGCCGGCGTCTGGACGCTGCTGTTTTCGCTGCTCATCTCGGTCACCGGGCTGTGGTATTTTGCCGAGATCCCTTTGAGCTGGAATTTTAAGCCGGAGCGGCTGCCGAAACTTCCTCAGAGCAGTATCCCGGCCGCAGATAGCCCGCCACAGCGGTTGCCGGTGGACGAGTGGGTCCGCGTGGCGCAGCAGGCGATCCCGGAACTCGAAGTCGGCACGATCTGGTTTCCTGGCGGGCGAGCCGCTGCGGTGCGGATCGACGGGCAGGCCACCGCTTGGCTGGTCCGTGATCGGGCCAACATGGTGCTGGTCGATCCGTACGAGGGCACGGCGCTGATGCATCAGCGCGCCGAGCAACTCAGTCCCTATCGGCGGTGGATCGAGATGGCCGATCCGCTGCATTTCGGCGATTTCGGCGGCCGAGCGTCGAAACTGGTTTGGTTTGGCTTTGGGCTGCTGCTGAGTCTGCTGATGCCGACCGGAGCCTACCTTTGGACCCGGCGGGCGCAGCAGATCGCAACTTCCACCCACAAGCGACTCCAGCAGACAAGCGAACTGCTGAGTGCGGCCGACCAAGACCGCCTCCTGCGCCTGGCAACACGGCGACAGACGGCACTGGGGATGGCGTCGACGACCGCGATCCTGCTGATGGCCACGTATGCCACGTATGGTGCCTTGGCTAAGCAGGCCGCGGCGGGCAGTTCGAGCCAATCCGCGGTCTGGCAGCTTGGCGGTGCGGGAGCGATCGCTGTCTACGGCGGTTTCAGTTTGGTGATCCTAATCGTGACCATTTTTTGGTATCGCTGCATTTGGTTTGGGAGGTACCGGGGTGCGGCGTCGACGACGATTCGAAGTCAAACCTCCGGACAAAACTGACGCTGCCGGCTACTCAGTTTGGTCGACGTCGCGGGAGTTTCCGCCTTGTCGCCGGGCCAGGATCGGGACCCCATCGATGCGGATCGGTTCGAGTGTGTCTCGCTCAGGCCCCACCGAAACCCGTATGTCCGAGCGAGTTGGATCGGCGTACCGACCGCCGAGTTTGTCCCAAGGGGAATTGGAGTCGGAATCGTCGAACCACAGGATCGCGACCTGGTATTCACCGGCCGGTGCGCCGTCGCCATCCTGGTAGGTGGTCAGGGCGAAGTTTCCCTCTGCATCCACCGTGGCCGTCGGGCGTGTGCCGCGGGCGTCGAACAATGCATTGCCGGTGCGGTGCAACACCAACATCGCTCCCTCGGCGGGCTGGCCGTTGATCCATAGCGAGCCTTGCGTTGGATGCAGGGCAGGTCGCTCTTCCTCCGGCGGTCCGCAGCCGCAAGCCAGCATCAACAGCGCTGAGGCGGTTGTCGCGAAGTAGCCCCGGCGTGCGAGCCGGAGCGGTGCGGTGATCTTCTGCTCACCGTCACAGGAATACTGATCAGAACTCACCGATCACCTCGCCTCCACTGCGTGTGCACAACGCGATGAATGTCACGATATCGATCTGTTCGCTGAGAAACCGCACCGAGCCGTCGGTCATCGCCACCTGAATGCCTCCGGGGTGGAACGCCAGCGGGTTGGCCCATTTATTCGATGCGTTGATGAACCGCGGCCCGCGGGTGGTGACGCCATTGTCTTGGAAGCCGTACATCCAACCTGCACACGGCCCAGCCCAGTAATCGAACCACCCACCGAACTCCGGCGGGTTGCGGAGCGTCTGATTGGCCACGCGGTCGCGGATGATCCAATTGGCCCGTCCGGCCGATTCGTGAACAACGATCGTGTTGGATGTTCCGTCGGTAACGTCGCGAAAGCCGACGTCGCTGTCGCCGCCGAACATCCCGAGGTTCTGAGACGACGCGCCGCCGGGAGCGTAGATCGCAAACGTGCTGGCGTGAATCCCGCGTTGGCCCGCATAGTCGGAAGTGAATGCGCCACGGTCGGTGTGGATTTGCCAACCGCCGGCATATCGGGCCCGCAGGGTTTCGGTCATCTGCGTGCCCCCCGGTGTCGACGGGCACTCAAACAGCGCCAGTTTCGTCTCAATCGCCTGCTGATTTGCTGGCTCGAAGAACGACGCATCGTGATCGTAGAGATCCGCGAGCGCTTGCTGTTCGAAGTGCGGCAGGATCTGCGGTATCCAGCTGCCGTAGAAAAAGGAGCCATCGGCACGCTCGCTGAAGTACGTCTCTTTTGGAAAGTGCTGGTGCGCTCCGCTGTAATTGTGCAGCGCCAGGCCGATCTGCTTGAGATTATTGCTGCACTGCATCCGCCGCGCGGCTTCACGAGCCGCCTGAACCGCCGGTAGCAGCAGCCCGACCATCACGCCGATGATTGCGATCACCACCAGCAGTTCAACAAGCGTGAAGGCAGACCGATTAGCTCGACAAGGGTTACAGCGCCGCCCGGCAGCGCAGCCAGCGCGTCGCCGCAGACGGTTCAGGGGACGAGAGTCAACGGGTCGGCGCTTATTGCGCAGTAAGTGAGGGGACAATGCCTCGACCTCCAGAGAGCCAGGGGGAAGGGAACGTGCGCCGCCGCAGGACTGCGGCGACTGCACCGGTGAACCTTCCGAGCGTGGCGGGCTAGACGGCCTGAGCAACTTGAACACGTGGCAACCGTGTTCATGCCCCTACCGGCAGTCGTGGCTAGCTGCGTCGACAGAAGAACATGGATCCGATTATGCGAATCATTCTCAATAAGATAAAGGAATGTGAAGCGGTGTCAAAGGCTGGCAGCGAAAAAAGAGCGACAGAGTTCATCGTTGTTGGGAGATGGCTGGCGATTTTCTGATGAGAGAAACGACGTTGTGACCGGCGGTCCTTGCAGGCATTGAACCACCGTCATTTCGGGAATACGGTGACGAGCCCCTGGTTGCAGCGTGTGCCGCGACCCTCGTGACAGCGGCCGCAGGCGATACTTGGATGAACAAGCACCGGAATGCGCTCGACCTGCCCTCTAGAGTCAGGCAGCAGCGGCGAAGTGGAGTGGTAGCACGGCCGACGGGAGTCGACAGTACGCAATAGGTGCACCGCCCCACCGATCAGAAACAGCGGCAGACAACTGTTAACGACAAAGGAAATAGCGAGTCGGAACATCGGCACAGGATCCCGGCGAGAACAAGAGAGGGCTAATTGCTAACCCCCCTACTTATACTATGTCCGCGCGATCAGTAACAGGCTCTTGGGAAAGCTTCGGAAGCGCGGCGAATGGTCCTGTAAACTGCATAGATTGTGGGCAGCGAATGGCGGAAGGTGCGCTTTCGCTGCGCCGGCGGGGATCAATTCCCCTGCCAGTTGGTCCCGGCGGTACGGGTGAGTCGTCATTCAAATCGGGTAGCTTATGGCCGCCGAACCGTCTTTAAATTGATAATAGGAGGCGCTAACGGCAATTGATCGTTCATTGGCCTGGGCTTTGCGAAACATCATTTGAAATGCCTTGTTTAAGGGTACAATCGTGCTGGACTTGCTGCGCTTTCGCTGCCGATTGAAGGCGGTTGCGTAGCGGGACTGGATTTTTCAAATTTTTTCATCGGAGCATCAGATGCATATGAGTTGTCGAACGACGCACCGGCGTCATTGTTCTCGTCAAAGTCGCGGCGGTTTCACGCTGGTGGAACTGCTGGTCGTGATCGCTATCATTGGGGTGATGGTCGGTCTGCTGTTGCCCGCGGTGCAGGCCGCTCGCGAGGCGGCCCGCCGGATGAGTTGCTCGAACAACCTGAAGCAACTGGCGCTGGCGGCGCACAACTACCACGACACCTACAAGGTGTTCCCGTTCAACCAGGTTCCCGAGCGTGATCTGGGCAACAACCAGCGCGATCGCGGCTGTTCTTGGTTCGTGCGAATCCTCCCGTACATCGAGCAAGGCCCTGCTTTTGACCGGGCAGTGTTTCGGGGCGACTGGACGTTCCAACATGGTCCCAACCACAATGTTGACCTTGTGAATGAGCTGCGGGTCGCGACACTCTATTGCCCGTCAAGCCCGCTGCCCCCGGTTCGGACACAAGGTGTTGCTGGCGTGACGATTACGATGCAGACCGCCAACTATGTCGGAATCGCCGGTTCATTTTTCCAAGGTGGAACCGCAATCGTCGAATCGACATCGCCGGGGTATAACACCTACGGTGGCCGGGTGGTCTTAAACGGTGTGATCACCAACACCAATCCCGCCAATGTCCCCCCTGGGATGCAGCACGTCACCGACGGGACCAGCAACACGATGATGGTCAGTGAGCAGAGCGACTTCCAGTGGAACCCAGCCACCGGCCAGAAGGTTGACCGTCGCTCGAGTGGACACGCTGGATCCACCTGGGCTTGCGGCCAGGGCTACGGTTCTTGGTCTCAGAACGTGACGACCCTTCGCTACCCGATCGCGGGTGGATTTGGTTTAGCGGGTAATATGAACCCTTACGAGGTCAACCTTCCATTGTTCTCCACCCACCCCGGCGGCGTGATGGCAGCGTTGGCTGACGGATCGGTGCGGTTCCTGTCGGAAAACGTTGACTTCAGCACGATGACGGCACTGGCTGATCGTGGCGATGGCGCCGTGCTTCGCGAGTTCTAAGCTTGCGATGCTCTGATCGATTGTAACAGCGTTCGGCTGGTGTGCTTCGCGGTGCGAAGGGCACCAGCCGATCTTTCATTAGGTCCACTGTTTTTGCGAGAGTTTTGAAATGAGATGTTCGGCGATACCTATTTCGATGTGCTTTGTACTTGCCGTTGCGCTTGCTGCGGTGACGGGCTGTGGCGGCGGTAGTACCCCGGATGTCGGACTGGTCACCGGCACGGTCACGATGGACGGCAAGCCGTTGGAGAATGCTGCGGTCATTTTCTCGCCGCCCAACGGGCGTCCCTCAATGGGGCTCACCGACAGCAACGGCAAGTATGAGTTGAACTACATCCGCGACACCAAGGGAGCCGTTCCTGGAACGCATCAGGTTCGCATCACCACGCAGCCGGAATCGAGGCCCGACGACTACACCGGACCGGAGTTTAAGGAAACCATCCCCGCCAAGTACAACACCGACACTACGCTGACCGCCGAAGTCAAACCAGGTGAAAACACCTTCAACTTTGAGCTGGAATCGAGGTAGTCGGCAGGACGTGTCTGACTGCTGGCCCGATCGCACAAGTCGGCCTCAGAGTCGCATCAACCCCGGGAGCGGAGTTCCGCTGCCGGGGTCTTTTATTGGGCTGCCGGATTCGTTGATCGTGCCGGTCACTACTGGCTGCTCAAGCCGGCTGAATCAGCGGTACTGCGATGTTGCTCATGATTTCGGCGATTGTCTTCTCCGCCGTCACCTTCCGCAGGCGGCTCTCGGGCTTAACGATTACACGGTGATTCATCACCGGAGCGACGATGCGTTTGACATCGTCGGGCAATACGTAGGTGCGGCCCTGGATCGCAGCAAACGCCTGGGCACAGCGGAACAAGGCGATGCTCGCCCGCGGGCTGCCGCCCAGAGCCAGGTCCTCATGGTGACGCGTGTCATGCACCAGTTGCAACAGATACGAGCGGATCCGCGGGTCGACGCGCACGCCTCGAATCGCTGCTTGTGCTTGAACGAGTTCCGCAGCGTCTGCAACGCTCTGGAGCGAATCGACCGGGTGCGTGCGCTCGAGCATCGCCAGCATCCGCAGCTCTTCTTCCATCGTCGGATATCCGAGCGTGAACCGCATCAGGAAGCGGTCGAGCTGCGCCTCGGGCAGCGGAAAGGTGCCTTCATGATCGACCGGGTTTTGGGTGGCGATGACCAGGAACGGTTGTGCCAGGATATGCGTCGTTCCATCGACGGTGACGCGGGCTTCGGCCATCGCTTCGAGCAGCGACGCCTGGGTGCGGGGTGTGGCGCGGTTGATTTCGTCGGCCAGCAGGATTTGCGTGAAAACCGGACCCGGACGAAACTCGAACTCGGCCGTCTTCTGATTAAAGATCGACGTCCCGGTCACATCGCTGGGCAGCAGGTCAGGCGTGCACTGCACGCGCTTGAATTGGCAGCCGACGCTCTTGGCCAAGGCGCGGGCGAGCATTGTCTTGGCCACTCCCGGCACGTCTTCCAGCAGCAAATGGCCCGCCGAGAGCCAGGCGACGAGTGACAACACCAGCTGTTTTCGCTTGCCGACGATCGCCTTTTCAACATTTCCGATGATCCGTTTGGCCAGTTCGCTAACCGCGGCCACATCGCCGGCGGTAGCGGCCGCAGCGGCGTCAGAACCCGCTGCGTGAACCGCTGGCGGTGCAGCAGGTCGAGCTCGGGCGGGCCCCTTGGGCTGGGCGGTGGGATCGGATGGGAGCGGCATAGGAGGTAAAACCGGACGTCATAGGCTCGCCGAGGCGAGATTCCCCAGCGGATCAATTTGGCGTTTGGCACCTCGATTGCTACACTTGATCAACCGGCGGGGCATACCTGCCAAATCTTGTAATAGTGTAGCTGCTTTTGGCGGCTACAACGCGTGCGATGGGCTTGGAGTGGTGAGAATATGCCACGATTACTGATCACCGACGACGATCGCTCAATGCGGCAGACGCTCGCCGAGGCTCTGTCCAGCTGCGGCTTCGACATTGCCACTGCCGGCGACGGCGAGGAAGCGATTAAGCTGTTTGACGCCAGCGAGGTGCATCTGGTGATTGTCGACTTCCACATGCCGCGGCTGAGTGGGCTGGAAGTGATCCGTTACGTCCGCAGCCGCAGTTCACGGATACCGTGCATCCTGATGAGCGCCGAGCTGAGCGAAGTGGTGCGGCGCGAAGCGGAGCAGATGCGGGCGTGCGGGATTTTCGATAAGCCGCTGCGACTGGCCAGCCTGCGTCAGACCGTGACGCAGTCGCTGCTGGATACCTATGGCTGGAAAGCCGGCTGAGTGCCTGTCTGGATCATGCCGAGCGCCGGTGTTGCTGCATCCGGCGGCTAGCGGCTTCGACACCTTCAAGCGGCATCGCGTGCGGGCCAACTTGCCCGGCTGTATCCGCACCGTACCAGCGTTTTTCACTGATCTGCTGCAGGATCATGCTGGCCACCGTCACGGCGCGCCCCGGCAAACCCGCACACCGTCGGAGTCGTCTGCGAACGAATGCTGATCACGAAATCATGCAGTTCGTCGAGGATCGCGTTTCGAGGCTCGACCTGCGTGACCACGGGCCTCAGGTAGGATCCGAATAGTTCGTCAGCAAACTTCAGCGGATTGGTGGTCGCGGTTGCCAGATCAAAACTGCGATCCAGCAGTGACGCATCGGCCCGGAGCGTCTGCAGCGTCAGCGTCGAGAAATCGATTTCCGCGAAACCGGCCGGTGCGAACGTCTTCATCTGACGCACCGGAGTCGGGCTGATCCGCGACACCTTGAGATTGGCGACCAGACCGCACTGAAACTCCAGTCTCGCTTCAGCGATGTCTTCATGATCGCTGACCACAGCCAGGCCGCTGGCGCGGACAGCAACCAAAGGCGCCGAAGTCAGTGAGAGGACCAAGTCGATATCGTGGATCATCAGGTCCATGACGACGCCGACGTCGAGGCAGCGGCCTGGAAACCGGGACGCTCGCACCGCTTCGACATATTTGGCTTGTGTCGTGATTTCCGCGGCAGCGGTCCAGGCGGGGTTAAAGCGTTCGACGTGTCCGACCTGCAGCGTGCGGCGGCGGGCATGCGCCAATTGCACCAGCCGATCGGCAGCGGCGGGGCAGACGGTCAGCGGCTTTTCGACGAAGACATGCTTGTTGGCCTTGAGCAGATCGGCTGCCGTATCGGCATGCAGGTCGCTCGGCGAGGCGACGATCGCAGCGTCGATCCGGTCGAGCAGTTCGTGATGCGACGCATACACCGGCACATTGAAGGTCGCAGCAGCGACCTCGCGGGCCGCAGCGAGCGGATCGACAATCCCCACCAGCTCAGCGTCATCGACCTGGCCGAGTAGTTTGGCGTGGATCCGTCCCAGGTGCCCCGCTCCGATGACCGCAATTCGTAAAGGCATCACGCCGCTTTCCTTCGTTGGTCACGGCCGCGTCCGTGTCGGCCGTTGCAAGATTGATCCATGAAATCGAACAGCTGCCTCAGCACCGGGCGGATTGGGCCGCTGTTGAGCATCCGTTCGCGCGCCGCTTCGGCGCCGACCATCTGCTTGTAGAGCAGGCGATAGGCCGACTGCAAGACGCGAACATCGTCTTCGCTGTACCCGTTTCGCTTCATGCCGATCGCGTTGATGCAGCGGGGCCGCGCTGGGATCCCGTCGACGACCATGAACGGCGGAACGTCGTGCAGCACCTTGGACAGCGCACTGACAAAGCTCATCGATCCGATCGACGCGAACTGATTGATACCGACACCACCAGCGATGGTGATGTCGTTGCCGATGTGGACGTGACCACCGACCATCACGTTGTTCGCCATCGTCACCCGGTCACCGACGCTGACGTCGTGGCCCAAGTGCACATGCGACATCAAAAAGTTGTTGTCCCCTAGCCGTGTGATCCCGGCTTCCTTCTCACTGCCGCGATTGATCGTGACGTATTCGCGGATGATATTGCCGTCGCCGATCACGACCTTGGTATCGGAACCTTGGTAGCTAAGATCTTGTGGTTCGGCACCGATCACGGCTCCGGGAAAAATATGATTCCCCTCGCCGATGGTCGTATTACCACACAGCGTGACATGATTTTCAATGATCGTGTCGCGGCCAATTTTGACGCCCGAGCCGATGACACAGTAGTGGCCGATGTGGACCCCGTGGCCGAGCGTTGCTCGGGGATCGACAATGGCGGTGGCGGCGATTGTGGCACTCATGTGTTCACATTACCTTTACAGTCTGTCCGAGCAAAAAACAGGATAAATGAATGGGTCAAGCGGCGACGATTCGCGGAGCGATCGGCGGAGCGAACTGAGAGCCTTGTCCGGCCGACATGTCCGATGTCCCGGCAAAGGCAGCGAGCTGTCGGGCCAACGCCGCGTTGAGCCGGTGGCCGCCGCGGTGCGAAACAAAGCGGCCGATCAAGTCGACGCCGGCCAGTGCCAGATCGCCGATCAGATCGAGCGTTTTATGACGAGCGCATTCGTTTGCGAATCGAAACGTGTTGTCGACCAAGCCGTTGTCGTCGAACACCAACAGGTCCTGCGGTCCGACATGTTTGCCGACGCCTTGTGCCTGGAGCTGTGTGACTTGTTGTGCGGTTACAAAGGTTCGTGCCGGTGCAAGTTCGCGGCAGAAAGTGTGAGCGCTAAGGATTCCACTATATGACTGAGCGGCGATCGGACTGTCGTCACCATAGTCGAGGCGATATTCATAGCGAGCATGGCCACCGGCGACCGGTCCGGCCTCAATCCAACACGTTTCGTCTCCGACCCGGAACATCCGGTCGATGATGAAGCGTTTCCTAGCCGCTGCTTGCACGACCAGTCCGACCGAGCGCAGCGACTGTGCGATGGCAAGCGCCGAGCCGTCGAGTCCCGGCATTTCTTCGCCGTCGACTTCGATCACGCAGTTGTCGATCTCCAGCGCATAGAGCGCTGCCATCACATGTTCGATCATTTCGAACCTCGCTCCGCCGGCGCTGAGGTTGGTACGAAAGGCCTGTTCGTCGGCGTGTGTTGTCAGCGCCCGGCAAGCGGGCCGGCCGGGCAAGTCGGCACGGACCAGCCGGACTCCGCTGCCCACCGCCGCCGGTACAAAGCGGACGCAGACATCCTGGCCGCTCCAGTAGCCCCGACCTCTGATTTCGCAGCAGGCGGCCAGTGTATGTTCATTGCGTGGACGAATCACTGTGTGTCACCTAACCTGTGGCAGAGCGGGGACAGTCCGCTGTGTTCGTGCAAACCGGTCGCCACCAACGCAGCCCGACACCGGACAATCAAAGCTTCACAGAGCAGACGCCGCCACCTGACGTTACCGCAGGAACCGCACTCGCTCCATGATTAACTGATTGTCCGAAGTGCTAACGCAGGCTGAGGGTTACTCGACGCGTCAGAACTTAGCGAGGCGTAGCGGCCTTGGTGCCGTTGGCGACGCGCATCGTCTGGTCCAAGTACTGCATCACACCCTTGGTCATGTCGAGCGACTCGTCGTGATAAACGATGTTCTTCATCACGCCGCGGATGACCGATTCACCTTGTTCCAAGTTCATTTCTTCGCTGTTGTAGCGGAGCACGAGATTGATCTTGTAGTGATTGGCCAAGAACTTCACACCGGCGGCAATTCGCTGGTAGTTATCGAAGTAGATCTTGGCTTCGGCATCGGAGAGTTCTTTACGTTTGCGAGCCATGTCCAAGCGGAGCCGCGATTCCATCGAAGCGACCTTTTCTTCGGCAGCCGCATATTCCGGGGTGCCGGGCTTGAAGGTTTTCAGTTCTGCAGCGGCCTGCTGCAGCTCTTCGCGTTTGCCGGTTAATTCCGCATCGAACGACTTAAGCTCGGCTTCAACTTTGGCCACTTCGTCCTTGATCGCCGCATGATTCTTAAAAATGTAGGCGACGTCGATCACCGCTACCTTATGGCCTTCATCGCCGACCGACAGCGACGGGGTGAGTGCGCTGACGGCCGCGACACACAGGGCCGTTGATACCGAACAAAGGGTTTTCCCAAAAACTCGCACTTCCGCTACTCCTTGCGTTGGTGATGCAACCCAGCATTGATTCTATTGTGCGGCCGCACATCCGGGCGACCTACGCTTTCGTCTGAGCGATTGTTTCAAAAAGTCTTTCCTGCGGTAAAGAGCGATTTCCGGCGGTTATTGCGTGGATGTTGTGTGTCGGCAAAATACCACCGCGTGATCACTCTTCGAGCCGCCGCTGCAGGGTTGCCGAGACGGTGACCACGGCGTCCCCACGCCGCAGCGTGATCTCGACGACGTCATCTGCCTCGCGCTCTGCCACCGTCTCGATCACGTCGCTGAGCGAGCCGACCGAGACGCCGCCAATCCGCAGGATTCGATCACCGGTCTGAATGCCCGCCAACTCCGCAGGACTCCCCGCAGAAACCGACGTCACGACCGCCCCGCGAGGCTCATCCTCCGCCGGCACCCCGGCTGCATCGGAGGAAGCGGCTTGCGGAGCAGCATCGCTGGGATCCTGGAGCGTGACTCCGAGGAACGCCCGCGACTGCTGCCGAATGGTCACATCCCGTGTGGTGCTCGAATACTGTGGCCGCTGGTCAGCTTTCGCTAACTCCACGGCGACGACAGAAGTGATATCGGTTATCCGGGCCATGCCGTTGAGATTGATTTTGTCGATTGTGTCACTTGGGCGGTGATAATCGCTGTGCAGCCCCGTGAAGAAAAACAGCACCGGGATTTTTCGCGTGTAAAACGACTGGTGATCGCTCGGGCCGTAGCCGCTGGCAATTTTGTAAAGCGCAAACTGCGTCTGCGCATTGGCCCGATCGACCAATTCCTCGAAGCCTGCGGCGGTGCCGGTGCCGTAAACGGTCAGATCGTTGTTGCGCAGCCGCCCCACCATGTCGAGGTTGATCATCGCCACCGTGTCCTCCAGGGCAAATCGTGGATTGCGGACATAGTGCTCACTGCCCAACAACCCGCGTTCCTCACCGGTGAAGGCGATGAACACCACGCGGCGGTGGTCACTCTGGTCGGCCAGCCGCTGGCGAATTAGCCCGGCGCTGGCCAGCAACACCGAGGTGCCGCTGGCGTTGTCGTCAGCGCCGTTGTGAATGGCGATCGTGCCGGGGGCGAGCGAGCCAACGCCACCCATGCCGACGTGGTCGTAGTGCGCTCCGACAATCACCGTCTCGTTGGCCAAGCGGCCTCGACCTGGCAAAACGCTAATCACGTTGCTCGACGGCGCTTCAGCCGGCGACAGGTCCGTCTGCAGCGTCACCGGGAATCCCAACATACTGCTCCGCGGGGCGACCTGTTCGTCGATCTCCCGCTGGACATCTTCGAGCGCTCTGCCGAGGCGGTCATGGAGGAGCTTTGAAGCGACCGACCGCGAAATGCTGATCACCGGCAGCCCATCGACGATCGACCTGCCACCCGCTTCGTCGACGCTCATCAGCCCCTCAGCGGCGACCGCCCGCTGCCGCTTCAGGTTTTCGATCATCGAGACCAGGGCCTGTCGCCGTGCGGCTTGGGTGGCGCGGATGTTGGTAGCTTCCTCGGGCAGCTCCGCAAATTGTTCATCCAGACGCTGTAGCCGCTCGGTTTCCGCGGCGATCTGCCGATCGACCGACTCGGTCCGCTGCGCGATCGAGCCCTCGTCGTTGACCAGCAGCACTGCGGCGGCTCCGTGCTCCGCGGCGTTCTTGATCTTCGTTTCAAAGTAGGCGTGCCGCGTGTTTTGTGAGCCGTTGAACTTCTGATCGGCTGCCGGGCCGCTGGGCTCTTTGCGAATCATCATCACCACCGCGCCGGTGGTATCGACGCCTGCATACTCGTCGAAGGAGAGGTCGGGAGCGGTGATTCCGTAGCCGACGAAGACCAATGGGCCGGTCGTCTTTCCACTGCCGCCGATGCCCAGCGGCCGAAATGCTTCTTCCAGGGTGTACGTGGTCGTCTCCGGTTCGGCGCCGTCCCCGCGCGGGTGATCGTCAGCTGGTTGTTCGCTGGATCGCCGACGGTCACTCCGAGCGGAATCTTGAAGGTCTGAAACGGCGTGTCGTTGAACAGCTTCGTTTCCAGTCCCGTCTGCTCGAACGATGCGGCGATGTACTGCGCCGCCAGCTCCAGCCCTTCACTGCCAACGTCGCGGCCGCGGAGCTCGTCGCTCGCCAGATACTCGATGTGCTTTCCCAGTTCCGCTTCCACTGCAGCGGCTGGCTCGACACCGGCACCGAGAAGCGCATCTTGGCCGGCTGCGGTGAAAGGCACTTGCATCGCCAGGCAGTAGAACAGCAGCAGCGTGAAACTCCGACGCATCCGCTGAACACTTGCCATCGAGTGATCCTGCCCAGCGGCGAATACGGGGTGCCGATCATCGTTTGAACGCGATTTTTGCATGAGTTAAGCGTCACTAGGATCGTGGGGCATTTTCAAAATGGAAATAGGTTCTACTTTGAACTTCGTGGCTTATGAATTGGGGCAAGAGCCCTGAGCCTCTGGGTGGCACGTCCCTGAGGAACGAAGGGCGTGTTGGGAAGAGCTACAGGGTAACCGGCGAATGCTCATCGGCCCGGTATCTGCTTCCGCCGCTCACGCCCATCGCTGGGGCTCTGAGCGTGCCACCCAAAGCAACAGCAATACTCACACTGGGCAAGCAGCCATTAAACTAGCGGAAGAGCCGAAAACAGGGCCAGGCGTCCGACATGTTTCCTCGGCACTATAAGGCATTATAGTGTGCGCACGGCCTCCGCCGCCCGCAGTCCGCTGTTCATCGCCCCTTGAATCGAAGGCGTTTCGCAGTAGTCGCCGCAAAGCACGATGTTGCCGTGTGCCAGTGGCGGCGTGAGGTTGCGGAGCGATTGGACCGGCAGCGCGTAGGGAATGGCGTAGCTGCGCAGATGCTGCCAGTGCTGTGCCGCGCCGCCAAACCAATTGACCAGCTGGTCTCGGACGCGTTTCAAGCTCGGCCCGCTAACTTCGCTATCCGCCGCTTCGGTGGTGCTGACCGAGATCAAGGCTTTGCCCGGTGGGGCGTACTGCGGTGCGACATCGCTGGGCACGACTACGCTGCCGATCACCCCGCGCGTGCTGTCTGCATCCACGGCGCTGGGGTACTCATCGCCGGCGAGCATCAGCATCCGGCGGCGGTCCGGTGAGGCATCGGCGGCAAAGTAGTGCGTGACCGAGTGTCGCCAGGGCGTCGCCAGTTGCGGGACACCCACCAATTGCGCAGCTGCGGTGCTCTCGGTGGCCACGACGATCGTCGCCGGGCGGAGCATCTCACCGCTGGTTAAGCGGACGGCACCCTCTTGAATCGACTCGACGCTCTGTCGCAGACGCACCGCGCCGCGCGGCAGACGCTCCGCCAACTGCCGAGGAATTGCGGCCATGCCATCGGCGGGAAGCGCTAGATCACCGGCAGCGAACATTCGGAACACCAACTCGAGCATCCGGCTGGACGTTTCCAGTGACGGGTCGAGAAACACGCCGCCGAGAAACGGCCGGAAAAACTGGTCGATGAATGGTTCGCTAAAACCGTCGCTCCGCAGCCGCTGCAGCGTCGGCTGATGGGCCCGTTCATAGAGTTGTTCCAGCGTTCCGCGGCTGGCCGTGCGCCGCAGTTTGGCGATCCGCAGCTTATCACCGAGAGAGCCGACGCCGGCCAGGGCAGTCCGCAGCAGTTGCGATGGCCGCCGCCAGGGATCACCGAGCGTGGCGAAACCGCCGCGGTGGCGCACCAGAGAGCCGGGCTTGAACGCGCAGAGCCGCAGAGCGGGATAGTCGAGCAGTTCGCGACAGGCGGGATAAGCCGTCGCCAGCACCTGAAAACCATGGTCGAGCGTAAATCCATCGACGACATCGCTCCGTACGCGGCCGCCGACCCGGTCGGTCGCCTCGAGTATGGTCGTGGAAATGCCGGCCTGCGTGAGCCGCACCGCGCAGCTCAGCCCCGCCAGCCCCGCTCCGATGACAACAACTTGCGGAGAATGAGCCTGACTCAAGGGATGATCCGTGACTGATGGTGCGATCGAAAATTTCTGGTTTTGAGCAGAGGTTATACTCCGGCTCAAATAGAAGTCATGCCCCCGCTGCCCACGGATGCTTGGATATCGCGGATGTTGCCCTGGTACTTGATCGATCGGACGTTGCCGCTGCCGATTATCGACGGCAGCCAATTTTGGACCGACCAACTGTGGCGCTCAGGATACCGGCTGCAGTCGCACGCGCTCGCCGGCCACTGGCGCGTGCTCACTCCGCAAGGGCGACGCTGCGCGATGGGCAGCGAAGAGGAATGCCTCGCAGCGCTGGACCGGCTCGGCGGTGAACTCGACGACAACCAAACGCCGCCGGACCACATCGCGATCCTGCTGCACGGCCTGCTGCGGACTCGGCGCTGCATGTTGAAGATGGAACTGGGGCTCCGGGCAGCCGGACTGAGCACCGTGATCCGGTTTGATTACGCGAGCACCCGACAGCCGATCGAGCGTGGAGCGGCGGGGCTGCGGCGACTGGTGGAAGGGTTGCCAGCGACGGCGCGACTGAGCTTCGTCGGGCATAGCATGGGGAACATCGTGCTGCGCTACGCCATCGGTGATTGGCAGCGCCAGGGGGATCCGCGCGCCGTGTTGCGACGCATGCACCGCGTCGTGATGCTCGGCCCGCCCAATCACGGCGCGGCGATCGCTCGCATTCTTTCAAAGCTGAGACTTTTCGGGCTGTTGGTCGGACAAGGCGGTTTAGAACTGGGACCGAACTGGCAGACGCTGCTGCCCAAGTTGGCGATCCCGCCGTGCCCGTTCGCGATCCTCGCGGGCGACCTATCCGCATCGCGGTTTCGCAACCCGCTGATCGATACGGCCAGCGATCTGCTGGTTACCGTTGAAGAGGCCAGGCTCGACAAGGCGGTGAAGTTCGCAACGCTGCCGCTGATCCATGTGCAATTGATGTCCGACCCGGCGCAGTCGCCTTTGCGACCGAGTTTCTGTTGCAACCGTTTACCGAGCCTGCGAAACATGCACCTGTTGATTCTGATTGAGAAGTCATGAGTCCATTGCCGCAAACGGCCGTGCGAGTGCTTCGCACAATTGACTCCTGCCCCCTGCATCACCACCTCGCCGCTGACCCCCTCATTCACTGCACAATCGAGCGTCACTATGCCCGCTGCACTTTCGCCCGAACCTCGTTCCCGACGCAATCTGATCGAACGGGCGCTGGACCAAGTTGAGAAACTCGGCAACTCGCTGCCCGACCCGGCTGTCTTGTTTCTGATCGCTCTGGCGCTGACGTGGGGGCTTTCGGCGTGGCTGTCTGGGATGACGTTTACCGAACTGAATCCGAAGACGGGCGAGCCGGTTGTGGTGCAAAACCTGATGACCGGCGAGCGGATCGCTGCATTTTTGGAGAACATGGTGAAGTCGTTCACCGATTTTCCACCGCTGGGCGTGGTGCTCGTGGCGATGCTCGGAGTCGGCGTCGCCGAGGCCTCGGGGCTGATCCACGTCGGGATGAAGGAACTGTTGCGGTTCACGCCGATGAGCCTGCTGACCCCGATGCTGTTGCTGGTGGCAATCATTAGCCACACGGCCGCCGATGCCGGCTATCTGTTGGTGATTCCGATCGGAGGAGTGATCTTTCATGCCGCTGGGCGTCATCCGCTGGCGGGAATCGCTTGTGCGTTTGCAGGCGTTTCGGGCGGTTTCAGCGCCAACTTCATCCCCTCGGGCATCGATCCGCTGTTGGCGGGCCTGACCGAGGCGGGTGTGAAGGTTGTTGACAGTGAACGGGGCGTCAACGCGCTGTGCAACATCTATTTCACCGCTGCCTCGTCGCTGCTGGTGATCCTGGTCGGCTGGTACTTGACCGACCGCGTGATCGAGCCACGCCTGCGCGACACGCCCTACAAGGATGAAGGCGTGGTTGAAGAATCCGCGGGCGAGGTCACATCGCGTGAGCGCCTGGGGCTGCTGACCGCCTTCGTCGTATTTGTGCTAGGCGTGATAGGACTGGTGCTGTGGTGCATGCCAGCGGACTCGCCGATGCGCCAGGCGGCTCACTCACCTCGGTCGTTCCTCGCGCTCCGCTGATGGGCGCGATCGTGCCGCTGATTTTCCTGTTCTTCTTTATTCCCGGCGTCGTGCATGGTTATGTCTCGGGCAAATTCACCAGCCACCGCGACGTCATCGCCGGCATGTCCAAGGCGATGCAGTCGATGGGCTATTATCTGGTGCTGGTGTTTTTCGCCGCTTTGTTCATCGCCGCGTTCGTTGACTCCAACCTCGGGCTGCTGCTGGCGGTCAAAGGAGCAGGATTGTTGGAGAGCATGAACGCGCCGGCCCGCGTCACGATCATCGGCATGATCATGCTGACCGCATTTGTGAACCTGTTCATCGGTTCGGCATCGGCGAAGTGGGCGATGTTAGCGCCGATTTTCGTCCCGATGCTGATGCTCCGCGGGGTCTCACCCGAGCTGACTCAGGCGGCGTACCGGGTCGGCGACTCGACCACCAACATCATCACACCGATGATGCCCTACTTTCCGCTGGTGGTCGTCTACTGCCAACGTTACGTCAAACACGCCGGGGTCGGCACGCTTGGATCGCTGATGCTGCCCTACTCGATCACGTTCCTGGTGCTGTGGACGGGATTCCTGATCGGCTACTGGGCGCTGGGCTTTCCGCTGGGAATTGAGGGGCCCTACACCTACACGCCGCCGACCGAATGAGAGCCGCGAACCTCGTGGCAAGTGAGAGGCGGGAATGGCTGGCCCTCGGGTGATACATCCCTGAGGAATCCTGGGTGGCACGTCCCTGAGGAACGAAGGGCGTGGTGGGGAGAACTGCAGATTAATCCCGGAATGTCTCACCGGCTCGGTATCGGTTTCTGGCGCCCACGCCCGTCACTGGGGCTCTGAGCGTGCCACCCAAGGCTTTTGAGCGTGTCGCTCAAAGGTTTCACTCCCTGAGCAGCTTGCCATTCGATTCGCGGAAGAACCAGGAGCATCAGTCGGGATCGTAGGCCAGGTTAGGACTGAGCCAGCGTTCGACCTCGCGCAGCGGCTGGCCCTTGCGGCGAGCATAGTTCTCCACCTGGTCGCGGGTCACGCGATCAACTGTAAAGTACCGTGACTGCGGGTGGGCGAAGTACAATCCGCTGACACTCGCGCCGGGAGTCATCGCGTAGCTTTCGGTTAACTGCACACCGGCATTGGCTTCGGCATCAAGCAAATCGAACAACTTGCGTTTCTCGGTGTGGTCGGGACAAGCCGGGTATCCGGCCGCCGGGCGGATGCCGCGATACTTTTCCTCGATCATCTCTTCCGGGCTGAGCTGTTCCTGGGCACCGTACTGCCACTGCCGGCGCACGCGGTGGTGCAGCAGTTCAGCGAACGCTTCGGCCAACCGGTCGGCGATCGCTTGAATCATGATGCCGCTGTAGTCGTCTTGCTCGCGCGGAATTGCTGAGCGAGTTCATCGGCGCCGATGCCGGCGGTGACACAGAACGCTCCCAGGTAATCTTCCCGGCCGCTGTCCAGCGGCGCGATGTAATCGGCCAACGAGCGGTAATCGTTCTGACCTTTCCGCTCCCACTGCTGCCGCAAGAAATGGAACCGCGTCAGTTCTTCCGTGCGAGTATCGTCACGATACAGGATCACGTCATCGCCGTCGCTCGCCGCCGGGAAGAACCCGTACACACCATTGGCCTGCAGCAGCCGCTCCTGAATCGCCCGATCCAACAGCGCCTGGCCGTCGCGGAACAGTTCGGTGGCTTGAGCTCCGACTGCGGGATCTTTAAGGATCTTGGGGTACTTGCCCTTGAGTTCCCAAGTCATGAAGAACGGCGACCAGTCGATGTACTCGCGCAGCTCCGTCAGCGGGAAATCACGCAACGTGCGCACGCCGAGGAACTCCGGCTTGTCGATTTGCACCGTCTGCCAATCGGTTTGGAATCGCTTTTCCAGCGCCGTCGCGTAGGGCACGAGCTTCTGCTGGCGATCGCGATAACTGGCGACCAGTTCGGTCTGCAGCCGCGCATTTTCGACAATGAACGCACCGCGGTTTTCCTCGCTGATCAATTTCTCCACCACACCAACACTGCGGCTGGCGTCGAGCACGTGCACGACCGGTGAGTCGTATCGCGGTGCAATCCGCACGGCCGTGTGTTTGGCACTGGTCGTCGCGCCGCCGACGAGCAGCGGCAGCGTAAATCCCCGCCGCTTCATCTCGCCGGCAACGTGAGCCATTTCGTCGAGGCTGGGCGTGATCAATCCGGACAGCCCGATCATGTCGACGTTCTGCTTGATCGCTTCATCGAGAATGCGTTCCGCGGAGACCATCACGCCCAGGTCGATCACTTCGTAGTTGTTGCACTGCAGCACCACACCGACGATGTTTTTGCCGATGTCGTGGACGTCGCCTTTGACGGTGGCGATCAGGAACTTGCCGCGGTGAGCCTGCTGTTCGATCCCCAGGTCGATCTTTTCCTGCTCCATGAACGGTTCGAGGTAGGCCACCGCCTTCTTCATCACCCGCGCCGACTTAACGACTTGGGGCAGAAACATCTTGCCCTGGCCAAACAGCTCACCGACGACCGACATCCCATCCATCAGCGGCCCTTCAATCACGTCGAGGCAGCGAGCAACCTGCTGGCGGATTTCTTCGGTATCTTCGACGATGTATTTGTCGATGCCTTTGAGCAAGGCGTACTTGATCCGCTCGCGAACGCTCTGTGATCGCCACGCCAAGTCCTCGCCAGACGCTTTCTTCGTGCCGCCTTTGACCGTTTCAGCGAACTCCAGCATCCGGTCGGTGGCATCGGGGCGACGATTGAGCAACACGTCTTCGACGTGCTGCAGCAAGTCCGCGGGGATTTGTTCGTAGATCTCGAGCTGACCCGCGTTGACGATCCCCATGTCCAGCCCCGCTTTGACGGCGTGGTACAAGAACGCGCTGTGAATTGCTTCGCGGACGCGGTCATTGCCGCGGAAGCTGAAACTGATATTGCTCACCCCACCACTGGTTTTTACGCCAGGGCATTCCTGCTTGATGCGGCGGACGGCGTTGATGAAGTCGACCGCGTAGTTGTTGTGCTCGTCGATCCCGGTGGCGACGGTCAGGATGTTGGGGTCGAAGATGATGTCCTGTGGCGGGAAGTTGACCTCGTTGACCAGTAGCTCATAGGCGCGCTTACAAATCCGCACCTTGTTTTCCTCGTCGGCCGCCTGCCCCTGCTCATCAAAAGCCATCACGACGACCGCGGCACCGTACTGGCGCACCAGGCGAGCGCGGCGGAGAAACTCCTGCTCACCATCTTTAAGCGAGATCGAGTTGACGATCGATTTGCCCTGGCAGTTCCTCAGCCCGGCTTCGATGACTTCCCACTTGCTGCTGTCGATCATCACCGGCACCGAGCCGGCGACATCGTCTCCCGCGATCAGTCGCAGAAACCGCGTCATCGCTTCGACACCGTCCAACAGCGCGTCGTCGAAGTTGATGTCGATGATCGAAGCGCCATTTTGGACCTGTTGGCGCGCGACCTCGACCGCTTCTTCGAACTTGTCTTCGCGGATCAGGCGGGCGAATGCTCGGCTGCCGGTCACGTTGGTCCGCTCGCCGATCATCGTGAATGGGATCTCCGGCCGCATGACCATCGGCAACTGGCCGGAGAGCCGCGTGTACACCGGACTCGTCGATTCTTGGTGCGGCTTGGCATTCTTGATCACTCCGGCCATCGCGCGGATGTGATCCGGCGTCGTACCGCAGCAACCGCCGACGATGTTCAGCCAGCCGTTGTTGGCAAAGTCGGCGATGTACTCGGCCATCTTCGGCGGCGTCAGGTCAAACTGACCCATCTCATTGGGCAGGCCGGCGTTGGGATGGCAGCTGATCGGAACACCAGCGACCTTCGCCAATTCTTCCAGGTGTGGCCGCATCACGTCCGGACCCAAGGCGCAGTTCATGCCGATCGACAGCAGCGGGAAGTGCTCGATTGCTGCAACAAACGCTTCGATGCTCTGGCCGCTGACGAACGTTCGCCCGCCCTTGTCGAAGGTTGCGCTGACCATCACTGGCAAGCGGCGCCCGCCAGCATCAAAGAAGTCCTGGATCGCGAACAGGCAGGCCTTCAGGTTCAGCGTGTCGATTGCCGTTTCAGGCAGCAGGATGTCGACTCCCGAGTTGACCAGCGCCGCGATCTGGTGCCGATAGCTGTCGACCATTTCCGGAAAGGTCACCGAGCGGTTGGCAGCATCATTGGGGTCGACGCTGATCGCCATCTGCCGGCTGGTCGGACCGATCGAACCGGCGATGAAACGTGGCTTATCCGGCGTCCGCTCATTCCACTGATCGACCGCCACGCGGGCGCAGCGGACGGCAGCGGCATTGATCTCGTCGACCAACTCCAGCGGCAAATCGAACTCGAGCATCGCCACGGGTGAGGCGCCGAACGAATTGGTTTCGATGATGTCGCTGCCCGCTTCCAGGTAGGCCGCGTGGATGTCGGTGATGCTCTGCGGGTGCGTCAGGCAAAGGATGTCGGGAAAGTTCTGCAGATCCTTGTGATGACCTGCAAATCGCTCGCCCCGCACCGCCTGCTCGTCCAGCTTGAGCCGCTGGATCATCGTTCCCATCGCGCCGTCGAGCAGTAAAATGCGTTCACGGATGAGATCGGGAAGAAGCGAAGCGGCGGATTGACTGCGAAGCATCGATACAGACCGAGCGTGAGAGAGCGAAGCGAAACCGACCCGCAAAACCCGCTTGACGCGAGCGGCCGCGGTCATCGATTGGGCGCTGACGCCAAATAGAAAACGAGTATTGTCGTAACGTAGAGCCCCGACGGCAAGGGTCGGTGGCCTCAGGTGAAGGGGTCACCAAGCCAGAAATCGCCGCAGCAGTTCCGTTCCCGGCTGAGTCAGAAAACTCTCAGGATGAAACTGCCAGCCCTCGAGTTTGTGCTGCTTGTGCCGCACGCCCATGATCTGCCGGCTCGGTCCCAGGTCGCTCCAAGCGCTGGTGACCAAGCAGTCCGGCAACGTCGGTGGGTCGATCACGAGACTGTGATAGCGCGTGGCCACAAACGGCGATTCGATTCCGGCGAATAGGCCAGCGTCGTCGTGCGAAATCGCATCGGTCTTGCCGTGCATCAACATCGGAGCGCGGACGATCGTGGCCCCTAGCGCCTGGCCGATCGACTGGTGTCCGAGACATACTCCCAGCAACGGAATCTTGCCGATGAAGTGGCGGACGCACGCGACACTGATGCCCGCGTCGCTCGGCGTGCAGGGGCCGGGCGAAATCAGCAGCCGCGACACTCCCCAGCGCTCAATCTCTTCTGGCGTGGCCTGGTCGTTGCGAACCACCCGCAGTTCGATCGCCGGATCGATTTCGCCGAGCCGCTGGACGAGGTTGTAGGTGAAGGAATCGTAGTTATCGATGACGACGATCATGAAGCGGCTGCCACGGTGCGGCTGCAAGAGGGAAGACAGTACAGCGCGAAATCGGCTGAGCTGTCAAGGCGAAACGGGCACGAAGTGAGCTAAAGGATAGGCGACCGGCGGTTCGTCGTAAACGCTCTTTGGCGATCCGCTGCCCAATGCCTATAATGCAGCCGCGGGGAGCCACGAGGCCTAGTCACCGCTGCTTCTCTGATCGGTTCACGACCTGTTCGTGTTTCTGTTCGTGCTGTTTTCTTTCTCCTTGTTTCGCCGAGATTCGTATCGTGCTTTCAGTCCGCCCCAAAATCGCTGAACTCGCCTTCCGAGTCTTCGGTCGCTCCCTGCACCCGGAACTGTACACCGTCCACAAAACCCGCACGGTTCGCAGGAGCGACTACGAAGCCCGCGTCGATATCACCAGTTGTGGACACGTCGTCACTTGGCAGGGCCGAGGTGTGACGCTGTGCGAAGTCGCCACCAGCGCATCACAACCGCTGCCGACCAAACGCTGTTTGCTATCATTGCCGCTCAAGGGCAGTCGGACCGACAGCACGCAGTGTCATGGTGGAATCGTTTATCGCACGCATTTCCATCTCGACTCGGTCGCACCAGAAATGTTTTGGATGGTCAATCAACAGCTTTCTGGCGATTCGACCGAAGGTCTGTTGCACCGCTTCGAGAGCAGTGGCAGACTCGCGTTTGGCGCCCTCAGTTATGTGAATATTGAAACTCGCTCGGCGAGTATGTTGGTGCAAGCGATTCATACCTTTCCCGATGATTACGCCATTCTTAAGGTTGAATCCCTGTTCTCGATGCCTGCATCGGTGACCAAGTCAGTTGTTTGATATCTCATTCCGATGCAGCTTTATCTGATTCGTCATGCCGAGAGCGAGAACAACGCTCGGCCGGCATATTTGCGTGTGGAAGACCCCGCGATCACGCCTGTCGGACGCTTACAGGCGGAAGCGCTGGCACAGTGGTGCCGTTCGCTAAAAATCGACGTGCTGATCACCAGCCCGTTTCGCCGCTCACTCCAAACCAGCCGAATCGTCGGCGATCTGGCCAAACCAGCCGAAGCGATGGTGTGGCATGATGTCTTCGAAAGCGGCGGTTGTTATTGCGGTCACGGCGATGTCGGTGTGGAGGGACGTCCCGGACTAGGCCGATCTTCAATTCTCACCGAATTCCCATCGGCGTTGATCGATCACTCCATCAGCGAAGACGGTTGGTGGTCAGGCCGCGCCCGCGAAACCGACGAGGAAGCCCTGTGCCGCGCCGGAGTGGTGATCGACCGACTGATTCAGATGTTTAGCGGCAGCGAGCAAAACGTCGTTGCAATTCTGCATGCCGACTTCATCCGCAGCATGCTGATTCAGATGCTTCATCCCGCGGCCGATGCAACGCTGTTCGGGCCGCTGCGCAACACCGGTATCACCAAACTTGATTTTCAACAGTCACGGTGGCGGCTGGACTGGTTAAACAGTGTCTCTCACCTGCCGGCGCGATTGATTACGGGCGTCGAGTGGTAGATAACTATGCGGCGGCATGATCCACTGGAACGCAGTAGGACTTCTGCCGCTGGTTTACCCTGCTCGACTTACACCCTGGATTGACTGCCGTGCTTGCCATCGATGTGCTCTCGCGAATTGTGCATGTGTTGACCGCCATCACCGTTGTCGGCGGCAGCATCTTCACGCTGCTGGTTTTGATGCCGTCGTTTCGCTCGCAAGCAGACTCGCCGCACTTGGGCTTAGCGGTGGCGATCATCGACCGCTGGAAGAAGTTTGTTCATGGCGGGATCGCACTGTTTCTGATCACCGGCTTTTATAATTACTTCCGTGCCATTCCGCTGCACCGCGGCGACAGCCTGTATCACGCCATGATGGGCACGAAGATACTGTTGGCAGTGGGCCTGTTTTTTTTGGCCTCGGCACTGGTTGGACGCAGCGAGGCACTGGAGGGCATCCGTCGCAACCGCTCCACCTGGTTGGGAGTGCTCGTGATGCTGGCGGTCGTGATCGTGGCGATTAGTGGATTTTTGAAGGTTCGGGGCGTTTAGCGGCAAGGTTCTCCCACGAATTTCGTGGCTCATCCATTCCGGCATGGACGCTTGTCCTTTGGGTGGCACGTCCCTGAGGAACGAAGGGCGTGCTGGCGAGAACGGCAGGGGAACTATGGAATGTTGCATCGGCTCGGTATCTGTTTCTGGCGCCCACGCCCATCGCTGGGGCTCTGAGCGTGCCACCCAAAGCCATCGAAGCTCAGGTTTAAGCATTCATCAGCTTGCGATACCCAGCAATTAAAAACTCCACTGCCTGCGAGATTTCCTCAGCAGTGGTTTGGCGGCCGAGGCCAAAGCGTAAGCTGCGCCGCGCGCGGCTTTCGCTCAGCCCGATCGCGGTCAGCACATGACTGGGCCGCGGATCGACGCTGCTGCACGCAGCGCCACTGCTGATCGCTATCTGAGGCGCCGCGGCCATCAGCGTTTCGCCTTCGACATCGGCGAGCGAGACATTGAGATTCTCTCCGAGACGGAGTTCACGCCGAAGTTCGGGACCATTGAGTTCAATTCCGGGAAATGCCGCCTGCAGACGCGACCACAGGTCATCTCGCAACGCCCGCATACGAGGCGCGTTCGACGGCATTTCTTCGACGCAGATTCGCAGCGCTGCAGCCATACCGATCAAGCCGACGGAGTTGAGGGTGCCGCTGCGAATCCCACGCTGCTGCCCGCCGCCTTCCACCAGTGGCCGCAGCCTCACCCGTCGACGCTGAGAGCCGACATATAAAAACCCAACTCCCTTGGGCCCATAAAACTTGTGTGCTGATCCGCTGAGCAAGTCGACATCGGCCGCTGCGACATCGATCGGCACCCGGCCGAGCGCCTGCGTCGCGTCGGTGTGAAACAGCGCCCCGGCGGCATGAGCGATCTCCGCCAGCGCCGCGATCGGTTGCAGCACTCCGATTTCATTATTGGCCCACATGATCGAGACTAGCGCCGTGTCGTCATCGATCGCCGCCCGCAATTGTTCGGGGTCAACGAGGCCGCAGTCGCTCCGGTCCTGCTGGTGGACCGGCAGGACCGTGACTCGAAAGCCCTCGCGGCCGAGTCGCGCGACCGGATCCAAGACGGCCGGATGTTCGGTTGCCACCGTGATGATATGGCGGCGGCGTTGCCGTGGGTGGCGCATCACTCCGTCAATCGCCAGGTTGTTGCTTTCGGTGGCGCCGCTGGTGAGCACGATGCTGTCGGCTTCGGCGCCGATCATCTGCGCGATCGTCGCAAATGCTTGGTCGCAGGCCTGGGCCGCCTTGCGGCCGACAAGGTGAGAATGGCTGTGCGGATTGCCAAAGTGGATCGTCATCCACGGCAGCATCGCCTCGACGACGCGCGGATCAACCGGTGTGGTGGCATGATGATCAAGATATATCATGTCGGATCAGGCTAATACAGCGAATCAACGCACAAGCGGCTCCAAACTTCCAATGAACCGTGTTGGGCTTTTAGTTCATCCAAAGTGATGAATGCGGTAGCGGAAATATCCTCTTCATTGGGCTGGACCCGCTGATCCGCTAACTCCAGTAGATGAACGACGCCGAGGTGCACGCGGCCGACTTCGGTCGTCGAATCGTAGATCAAGCCGACACGCCGCTCGGTGTAGTCGCACAGGATCGTGACTTCCTCCGCTAGTTCCCGCCGCATTCCCGTCAGGTAAGGATCGCTGCCGCCCGCAGCGTCTTCCTCGCTGATGTGCCCACCGATCCCAATCGAGCGGCGAGCGTGCAAGCGGCTTTCCCCCTGACCACTGCCACGGGTGTAGGTGAAAACGCGGACAGTGCCGGCATCGTCAATGTGCTGCAGGATCACGTAGGGAATCAGCTGCTTGAACGACGGGTTCGATTCCATCTCGCCGCGCGGTCGAAATGTCAACTGATCACTGGCCAAAATCGGGCCGAGGAAGCGGTCAACCTCACGGCTGAATCCTTCTAGCGGGCCGATCGCCGTGATCACAGCTTCAGGGACAACCAAGATTTGTTCTTCGCTCGACATCGATGGGAATCAGCTTGAGGCAGGTAGCGGTGACAAAAAGGGACGCCAGAGCAGCGCGTGCGTGCGCCGAGCAACCTAGAAAATCGGCATGTTAATGAATTAGCATCGCGTCGCCGTAGCTAAAGAAACGGTATTCTTGGTGAATCGCTTCTTGATACGCTCTGCGGATCAGCTCGGTCCCGGCAAAGGCGCGTCACGAGCACCAGCAGCGAGCTGCGTGGCAAATGGAAGTTGGTCATCAGCGCGTCGACGGCGGCGAAACGGTGCCCGGGGCGAATGAACAGATCGGTGTCGCCACGCCAGGGAGCCAGACGTCCGGCATTGGCCAGTGCGGCGCTTTCGAGCACCCGCACCGAGGTCGTGCCGACGGCGACGATGCGTTTGCCAGCGGCGCCACGCCGCTGACAACTTCTCGCAATTGGCCGCATCGATTTCTCCCCACTCGCGGTGCATTTGATGCTCATCGAGCGACTGGACCGCGATCGGCCGGAAGGTCCCGATGCCGACGTGCAGCGTGACTGTGGCGAGCTGCACTCCGGCGGCGGTGATGCTTTGCAGCAGCGTGTCGGTGAAGTGTAGCCCGGCGGTTGGAGCGGCCACGCTGCCAGGCTCTTTCGCATACACCGTCTGGTAATCGCTTAGGTCAGCATCAACCATTTGCCCATCGCGAATGTAGGGCGGCAACGGCACGCGCCCATATCGCTGCAGCAACTCGATCGCAGGTCCAGCCTCTTCGGGTTTGACGAGCAGCGTTCCGGTTTCGGTTCGCGCGATGCAGCGGAGCGTGATGCTGTCGCGGCCGTGGCGATCTTGAATCATGATCGCTTCACCGTCGATGAGCTTGCCGCGCATCTTGGTCAGCACTTCCCAAACGCCGGTTTGCTCGTCGGCTGCCAAGAACAGCCCTTGCCAGCGCCCGCGGGTTTGAATGCGATAGCCGGCTAGCCGCGCCGGAACAACGCGGCTGTTGTTGAGCACCAACGCGTCGCCAACGTCCAGGTAATCGCCCAGATCACGTACATGCGCGTGATCGATCGTGCCGCTGCGGCGATCAATTAGCATCAAGCGAGCATCACTCCGCGTCGCCGCCGGCTGCTGCGCAATCAGCTCACGGGGCAGCTCAAAATCGTACGCGTCCATCTCGGTCATTGTTCCTGCTCATCCTCCTGGACCACGATCCGCTGGCCCATCAATTCGACAACATCGCCCGGCTGCAGCTTGCGGCGCCGGCGGGTCTCGGGCTGGCCATTGACCGACACCTCGCCAGACTGGATCAGCAGCTTAGCCTGGCCTCCGGTACCGACAAAACCTCCGGTCTTGAGGAAATCATCCAGCGCAATGCGGCGGGGGATTTCATCTCCAGGAGGCGTCTTGTCAGCAGCATCGACGTTTGGCGGCGGGTCTGTGGGATCGCTCAAGTAAGTTACGTCCTAGGCTTATTTAAATTCAAAGGTTGCCATCACCGGGTAATGATCGCTGATATCGCGCTCCGCAGCCTTCATCTGCCAGTAGCGGTCGTAGTGTTCGCCGGTCGCGTCCGGCTGGCCACGCACCGACAGGTCGCGTAGCCGTTGGATCTTGTCAAACGACAGATCGACACGGTCCGAGTCGTCGCTCAGCAGGCTTGGGCTGACCAAGATCCGGTCGAGCGCCCGGCCGGTTTGCAGGTGCGTCGAGCGCTCGTTCTGCGGCAAATAGGTATGTAGGTCGACCAGATCATCCGTGGCCGTTGCGGTTTCCTTGCCCAGGGCAGCATGGATTTCGGTTCCTGCAGCGGCCGGTACCGCGGCGACCGTGTTGAAGTCGCCCAGGACGATCACGTTCTCACCGGCGGAGATCTTATCGGCAAGCCAAGCGTGGACCGAGCGGGCTTGACCGCGGCGAATCACTTTTGCATCGGCACCGGCTCGCAGATGGATGTTCATGATCGTCAGCGTTTCGACCGCGTCGCCACAGCGAACTTCAAACTCCACCGCCAACTGCTTGGTGACATCTTCGTAGCGACCACTGGCCCGCATCGCTGAGCTCTGACCAAAGACAATCTGCCGCAAGGGTTGCAACAGCAGGTCCGCGGCCTGCGGCCGATAGATGTAACCGACATCTTGTTCGGTGAAGAAGTCACCTCCTTCGACGGCGAGTTCCATGTACTCCAGATCGTGAGTCCGCACGAGCGACTGCTTCAGGTAGAACAGCACACGACGATTTTCGATCTCCTGAAACCCGGCAATTTCGGGACTGACCGCCGCGACCGCCTGTGCGACCGCATCGCGCTTCCAGTTCCAGGCACTGCGGTTCGGAGCGGATTGTTGCTTCGCCAGATCACTGAAATTGTCGCCCGTTTGGTCATCAAAAAACCATTCGAGGTTCCAGGTCATCACGCGCAAGGCTGCGGGTGCGGCGACGGCCTTCGTCCTGGCCAGCATTGTGTCACCACGTTCACCGCCTTCACCTTCGGCGCGGCTAGAGGGTCGCTCAGCTTCGATGAGTTCGATGTCAGCGAAGTCCGCGTCACGGCACGAGAGCCCGCTCATTGCCAGCAGCAAGACAGCGATTGAGAGGAGGCGATGGATCACGAGCCAGTCCACGGAAGTCGGAACAGGAGAACACTTCCGTGAGCTTACCCGCTGGGCGCCAAAGCGTCAGTCCCTTGCGGCTTAGCAGGCAGCTGAGCGCATCGTGTCAGGGACCGGCGGCGGGCGGCGGTGGCAACTGCAGCGGCTCAGTCGTTTCAGTGAGTGAGTGCACGTAATTTCGCAGCAGCGCATGGGTCGACTGGAACTCGGGACGCGCCGCCAATGCCTGGTAACGCGGATCGGCCGCGATGGCGTCAAACTGCTTGAGCGAGTTTTGCAATGACGCCATCTCTGCATGGCCGGTGTGCGTAAACACCTCTGCCGGCAGCGCCAGAAACGTCCGCCACGAATCATCCAACAACTCGTACATCGCCACGGCCGACTGCGCCAGTTGCCCGCGGAGCGCGTCGCTGCCCTGCACTGCGTACTGCCGCGCCAGCAACGGCTCGGTGGCGACGGTTGCCGATTCAGGCGTATTGCCCGCATAACTTGCCACCAGCGCCGTCAGCTGCTGAGCCGCTTCGGGAACCGCGACGCCGGGAACTCCGCCCACCTGCTCGACCACGGCCTGGGGGTAATAGGCTCCGGTGGCAAGCGAATCGATTTGGATCACTGAACCGTCGACCGAGATGCCTGCGAACAACCCTCGGCTGCGGGAATAGGAGAGGATTTCTGCAGCTAGATGCCGATCGGTCGCCGCAGCGGCTTGACGTCCGACCGGACCTGCGGCCGCAGCGGCATCGGCGCCGAGTGTGAACTTGCCGGCCAAAATGCCTTCGACACTGCGGCGGGTGCGGAACACCAAAATCAAGTCAGTCGCCTGCACGCCGGCCTGCCAGCCGATGTTGCCGCCGGTCAACGTGATGAAAACCGGCGCGTGCCAGCTGCCCGTTTCCTCGCGCACCAACAGCACCCCACGCCCATAGCGGGCGCCGATCACGAAGCCTCCTTTGAGCACATTGGGGATGATCGCCACACCATGCACGTCAGCCAACATCGAAGCGGGAATTCCCGAAAACGGGATCGCCATGATCTCGTTGAGCACCGCGGTGGATGAGCGGACGACCGCGTCTTGGCGAGCATAAGAAATGTCTTGCCGCAGCTGCGCTGTCGCAGACAGTGACATCGCCAGCGACGCGGCGCAGCCCAGCAGGGCGGCAAAGGGTCGAGTCATCGAGAGCATTCCTTTGTAGATCGATGGGAGTCAGCACTGCGAGGCCGCAACTTACCAGTAAACGGGCCTCCGGGTCTGCGCGTGATCGCTGTGCCTGCATGGCCGCTGCGATAGGGCCACCGGGAGGCGTCGATAAGCGTCTTCGGAGGGGATCAGGATTGAAGGGACTCAAGATGGCGCACACTATTTGCGCAGAGCCTTGAGGGCCTAGCTGCGGAGCAGCTAGGTCCAATCACTCGACCAATCTAGTTGTTACAGCGAGTTTACCGCCGGATGATGGAAATCCGGCTGAAACCTCTGTGGCTAAACTGCCATACCGCAATAGTACGTTGCTCATCGTCATAGCTTGGACTATACCGGACGGCCACCACCTCTCTCATCTCCGAGTTCGAGCAGGTTTTTCAATGATCTCTGCCCAGCGAGCTATGTCACAACGATTCGTCGCACTGCTGCTATTTTTAGGGGCCGCTTCGCTGTCGATCGCGGCCTCCGCAGCAGGCCCCGCGTCCACACCATCGGGCAGCGGAGATCGGCCGAACATCCTGTTCATCTTTGTCGATGACTTGGGCTACGGCGATCTCGGCGTGTTCTTTCAGAATCAACGAGCCGCGGCCGGCGATCGCTCCAAGCCCTGGCATCAGACTCCGGCGCTGGATCGCTTGGCTGCCGAGGGGATGCAGTTGCCGCATCATTATTGCCCGGCTCCGGTCTGCACCCCGTCGCGGGCATCGCTGCTGCTGGGCGTGCATCAAGGACATGCGAACATTCGGGACAACCAATTCGACAAAGAACTCGAAGCCAACCACACGCTGGCGTCGATGCTGCAGACCGCCGGTTACGCGACGGCCGCAGTCGGCAAATACGGGCTGCAAGGCGGGCAAGAGCGAGACGAGATCCAACCGCCCCACTGGCCAGCGCATCCCAACCGCCGCGGTTTTGAATACTACTTCGGCTACATCCGTCATCGCGACGGCCACGAACACTATCCCAAAGAAGGCATTCACCGCGGCCAGAAACAGGTCTGGGAGAACATGACCGATGTCTCCGACGGGCTCGATCGCTGCTACACGACCGACTTGTTCACCGCCAAGACAAAGCACTTCATCACCGACCACGTGAAGCAGTCGCCTGGAAAACCGTTTTTCGTCTACCTGGCCTACGATACACCCCATGCGGTGTTGTCGCTGCCGACGCAGGCCTATCCTGACGGCGGCGGGCTCGAAGGCGGGCTGCAGTGGCTCGGCGAGCCGGGAAAAATGATCAACACCGCCAGCGGTACACCCGACTCGTACTATCACCCCGACTACGCCGAAGCGACCTGGGATCATGATGCTGATCCGGCGACCGCCGAACAGCCTTGGCCGGACGTGCAAAAGCGTTATGCCACCGTGGTGCGGCGGATCGACGACAGCGTCGCCGATTTGATGAGCCTGCTCGAGGATTTGCAGATCGACGAGAACACGCTGATCGTGTTCACCAACGACAACGGCCCGAGCGTCGAATCGTATCTGCCGGAAAATTATCAGCCGACATTCTTTCAAGGTTACGGGCCGTACGCGGGAATCAAACGCGACCTGTGGGAAGGCGGCGTCCACGTCGGCGGGCTGGCGCGCTGGCCCGCTCGGATCCCTGCCGGATCGACCAGCGGAGACATGCCGACCGCGTTTTGGGACTGGATGCCGACGTTTGCCGAGGCTGCTGGTTTCGCACCGCCAGCTCGCAGTGACGGCGTCTCGCTGCTGCCGCTGTTGACCGGTAAGCCGCAAGATCAGCAGCCTTCGACGGTCTACATCGAGTACTTTCAGAACGGTCGTACGCCGGCGTTCGCCGATTTTCATCGCTCGCTGCGAAACCGCCGCCGCAACCAGATGCAGCTGATTCGCGAGGGAAACTTCGTCGGCGTCCGTTACGACATCCAGTCGCATGCCGATGACTTTGCGATCTACGACATCGTCCGTGATCCGGGTCAAACCAACGACCTCGCGGCGCAACTCCCGGAGGTGCAGCAGCGTCTGAAAGACCGCGTGCTGCGGCTGCGGCGGCCCAACGACTCGGCCAAGCGACCCTACGACGGTGAACTCGTGCCCGCATTGGCACCTGTAGAGAGCGAGCCGGGAATTGTCTGGCAAACGACAGGCGGCCATTTTCCTTGGGTGCCACAGCTGCTGGATTTTGCGATTGCTCAGAGCGGCGTCGCCGAACATCCGGAGCGGATTGGAGAAGTCCCCACCGACGCAGATGCTGAAAGCGACGCACAGCGAGCCTGGTTGATCAGCGGCCTGCTCGAAGTGCCCGCCAGTGGCGAGTACACGTTTTCTTTAAAGACGCCTGGCCGCGCGCTGGTCCGGCTTCACGAAGCGACGCTGCTCGATGCCGACGCGGGATATCAACCTGGCGAGACCGTGTCGAGCAGCATTCGGCTGGTCGCTGGCAAGCACCCGATCCGAATCTACCGCCTCGACGATCCAGGAGTTAAGGGACAGCAAGCATTGACCCTGACTTGGAGCGGACCGAGCGTCGAGACCGGACCGATTCCCGCCGCTGCGTTCTCTCGCCCACTTAGGGGTCAATAGGCGATTGCAGCTGGTGCCAGTGCAGGTCAACGCACTCGGCCAGCGCCTGCGGATGGTAGCCGCCTTCGAGCACGCTGACAATCTTGCCCTCGCAGTGTTGACCTGCGAGTTCGCAGACGACGCGGGTCAACGCCACAAAATCCTCGCTTTCCAGGCCCAACGACCCGATCGGATCCTGGTGGTGCGCATCAAAACCGGCGGAGATCAGGATCAGTTGCGGCCGGAAGCGGTCGGCGAACTCGCCCAGCGTGTTGGTAAACCGTGCCAGGATTTCTCGCCGCGAGGTTCCAAACGCGACCGGCAGGTTGACCGTGGTTCCCAGCCCGGCCCCGGCACCGGTCTCGGCCGCCGAGCCGGTGCCGGGATAGAACGGGTAGCGGTGCATCGAAAAGAATCCAACGCGTGGATCTTCCCAAAACGATGCCTGCGTGCCGTTGCCGTGATGCACGTCCCAGTCGACGATCATCACCCGGTCGAGTCCGAACTCGGAAGTGGCGACGCGGGCTCCCACAGCGACGTTGTTGAACAAACAAAAACCCATCGGCCGATCCCGCAGGGCATGATGGCCTGGTGGGCGGACGAGGCAGAGCACCGCATCGGCCTCGCCGCCGAGCACACGCGTGACTGCATCGGCGACTGCTCCAGCAGCCATTGCTGCCACGTCATACGACTTTGGGCTGAGGACCGTGTCGGCTTCGATCTGCCCGCCGCCGGCAGCGGCGAATCGCTTGACCTCTTCCACGTGCGCGGCGTCGTGAATCCGCAACAGTCGCTCCGGCGTGATGCTCTGCCACGTCGGCCGCGGCGTTTGCGGGTCGGTGACGAAACTCAGTTGCTCCAGCGGCCGCAGTCGACCGGCATTTTCCGGATGGCTGCCGGTGTCGTGCTGGAGAAAGATCGGGTCGTAGTACAGCAGGCTCGGTCGAGTTGAGTTCATGGCGAGGATTGCCACGGCAGTGGGGGAGGTGAGCTGAGGACTTGAACGCGCGAAATCGCTTCGTTGGGAACATCGATCGCCTTTTTGCACCGCAGGTCGGCCAGCACCCAACGGGTTTCTCCGCGCGCAAGATTTTGCGGTCGGCGGGACGGCAGATAATATACCGCCGCCGCAACGCCATCGGCGTCAACTCGCTGACCCACGTCTGGATGATCAATTCGTCACCGGCCAGCGCGGCGGCACGATACGTGATATCGTGAGAGCGAACCACCCAGCCGATGCCCTCCTTCAGCGCTGCGGCGGAGTCCCAACCGGTCGCGACGCTGTGGGCGTGGGCGGCCCATAGCGTCCACTGCAGGTACCGCAGATTGTGGACGTGTTGCTGTTGGTCGATTTCGTCCGGGGTGACGCAATGGCTATACTGATACGCGGAGTCCATCAATCCATGCCAATGAGGAAGGGTACAGCCGTGAAGGCAAATACGAAGTTCATGCGACCGTTGGCGGCGTGCTCGGTTGGCCTGGTCGCCATCTGTTTGGGCGCTGCCGGCCTTTATACCCCGACAAGTTTTGCTGCCCCACCGGCCTCCGAGCGCGGTGCAGCCCCAACATCCTCCAGCGAAAGTACCGCTACCGTGAATGAATCGTCCGCTGCAACCAAGGCCGTCGCGACTCTTGCCGGAGGATGCTTCTGGTGCACCGAAGCGGTCTTTGAGCGCATGATCGGTGTCGAAGATGTGGTCTCGGGCTATGCCGGCGGACAGGTGCCGAACCCGAACTACCAGATGGTGCTGACCGGTCAGACCGGTCATGCCGAGGCGATTCAGATCCACTACGACCCGAGCAAGACGTCGTACGAAGAAATCCTCGAAGTTTTCTTTGGCACCCACGATCCCACCACGCTCAACCGCCAGGGAGCCGACGTTGGGACGCAGTACCGCAGCGCGGTCTTCTATCAGGACGAGCAACAGAAGGAGATCACCGAGGCTTACATCAAGCAGCTCAACGAATCGCCGGAGTTTCGTCGCCGCCCGATTGTCACAACGCTCGAACCGCTGAAGGAGTTCTATCCGGCCGAGGAATACCACCAGGATTACTTCCGCAAGAATCCCAATGCAGGTTACTGCCAGATGGTCGTCCGGGCCAAAGTCAACAAGTTCCAGCGATCGTTCCAAGATAAAGTGAAAAGAGACTAGCCATGACTGCAGCGAAGATCAGCCGCCGCGAGTTTTCGCGGGTCTCGGCAGCCGGAGTCGCGGTCGCAACGTTCATTCCCGCGCAGGGCGCTTGGCCGAGACGGTGCCGTTGCTCCGAGCGAGCGGATTCGCATCGGCGGCATCGGGATTCGTCACCGCGGCAGTGTCGTCCTAGGGGCGATGCTCCAGCAGAGCGATGTCGAGTTTGTCGCCATCGCCGACGTGCGGGCTGATCGTCGCGAGGCAGTGAAGCAACTAGCCGACCAGCAAAACGGCAACCGCGACTGCGCGACGTACATCGAGATGCAGGAACTGCTCGACCGGCCCGATATCGACGCGGTGCTGATCGCGACCGGCGACCGCTGGCACGCACCGGCCGCGATTCGCGCCATCGAAGCGGGCAAAGACGTCTACTGTGAAAAGCCCTGCGGCATCACGATCGAGCTGTGCCAGAAGTTGGCCGATACGGTCAAGCGGCACGGCGCGGTTTTTCAGGCCGGCACTCAGCGTCGCAGCCAGCAGCATTTCGTCCACGCGGTGCAACTCGCGCAGCAGGGTCGACTAGGGAAACTGCAAACGGTGCACGCATCGATCTATGAACTGATGGATCGCCACGACTGGCTGCCGGAGCAAGTTGAACCGCCTCGCGAGGTGTTGGACTGGGATCGCTGGCTTGGGCCCGCTCCCTGGCGACCCTACAACGAAGCCTACGTGAACGGCGCCTGGCGCGGTCACCACGACTTCGATTCCGGCGCCAAACTGCTCGATTGGGGCGCCCACACGCTGGACCTCTGCCAGTGGGCCTGCGGCCAAGACGGCTCGATGCCGGTGCGCTGGCAACCACGGCAAGTCCCCGGCGACAACGTGATCGAAGGTGAGTACGACAACGGCATTAAGGTCGTGCTCCGTAAAGCGGGCTGGATGGGGCTGGGCACCTGTCCGGTCCGGTTTGAAGGTTCCGATGGCTGGGTGGAAACCGGCGACTCGGGACGCATCGCGGTGTCCGCTGACGAGCTGCGACGCGATCTGCCGCCGCCGACCGACGCCGGGACAGTCCCGTTCAAACATGTGCGTGATTTTCTCGATTGCGTCAAGACGCGGCGACTGCCGCTGGCCAATGCCGATGTGATGCGGTCCTCGCACATCGCCTGCCACGCTGCGGCGATCGCTTGGCTGCTCGGGCGCGAGCTGCGGGTCGATCCGAAGACGGAATCGTTCGTCGATGACGACGAAGCCAACCGCATGGTCAGCCGCGCAATGCGCTCGCCGTACGTTGTTTAAGCATTTCGCCTGTCGCACTGCCTGTTACCTTCACCTGGATTGAGCGTTTATGTGGCGTCCCTGTTTAGCACTGATGTTTGTTGCGCTGCTGGTCGCGGGCGCAACCGCTCAAGGTGATGCGGCCAGGACAAATCAAGAACGAGCCGAATTAACCGCTGTGCTTGGTGCCGCAGGTACCACATTTGAAAAGGCGAAGGCGTGCCAGCGTCTGGCTGTGATCGGCGACGCCTCGTCAGTGCCCGCGATCGCGCCGTTGTTGCTCGATCCACAGCTGTCGGGCTACGCACGGACGGCGCTGGAGCAGATTCCAGGTGAAGCGGCCACAGAAGCATTGGTCGCCGCGGTTGAAATCCTTCATGGATCAGCTGCTGTTGAAGGGGTCGGCGCCGGGCAGGGAGCGGTCGACGCCCAGCAGCGCGAGCGGCTGTTAATCGGGCTGATTCATTCGCTCGGCCGCCGCTCTAACGAGTCGCCGCATCCGCTGCTAGCCGAGATCGCCGCTGCGACCGACGCCTCTGCGGCGGTCCGCGATACCGCGGCTCAAGCGCTAGGAACACGCGAAGCCGCTGCGGCTCCGGAAGCCGTGCCGCCGGCGGAACTGGCGACGCTGCTGCGTTCAGCGGATGGTCGAATGTTTCGTCATGGTTTACAGCAGGCGCGGCTGCAGGACGATTCCGCCACAGCGGTGCTGGCCGAACAGTTGCCTCAGCTCCAGCCGCCGCGGCAGATCGCGGTGTTGATCGCACTGGCTGACCTCGGCGACAGCTCGATCATTAACGCGATCGAGCCGCTTACAAAGTCCGAAGATGACGAAGTCGCTGCAACGGCTTGGGAATCGATTGTGACCCTCGGTGGGCTGAGAGAGGCCGCCGATCGCGCCGCTGAAGTCTTCCAAACAGCGATCGATCGTCCCGCAATCGCGCCGCGGCTGTTGAATGCTCTGGCTCGGGCCGATGTGGCATCGATCGACTCGCAGGTGCAGTCGACGGTGAGAGAACTGGCCGAGGACAAGCAGACGCTTGAGTCTCCAGTCGCCATTGGCCTGTTTGATTATGCTGTCGCGCGCGAACTCAGCGACGTCACCGAGCCGCTCTTGCAGATCGCTCAGTCGCAGTCGGAGCCCGCTGTGGCGGCCGCGGCAATGCGAGCCGCCGGATCGCTGGCAACCATCGATGGGCTGGCAAGGTTACTGGCGGCCAGCGAACAGCTCTCGCAGCAAGCACCCGAAGGGCCGCTGGCGCTAGCCGCCGCAGAATCGCTCCAGCGAGCGACCGTTCGCATGCCGCCTGACGAAGTCGCCGACGTGATCGCCGGACTGCTGGCAGAGGCAGAAGGTGCACGCAAAGCTTTGTTGCTGGAGCAATTGGCCTATGTCGGTGGCGAGCGAGCGCTGGAAGTGGTTGCTGATATCGCTCGCAGCACCGATCTGGCCGATGTCGACTTGGCGACGCGGGTGCTCGGCCAGTGGCTGTCGACCGATGCAGCGGACGTGCTCAGCGAGTTGGCGGAGAACCTCAATCATCCGGCATACCGTCTGCGTACGCTGCGCGGGTACTTACGCCTCGGCCGGCAGTTCGATATGCCACCGGAGCAACGGACCGAGCTGGCGACGCGGGCTTACCAACTTGCCGAACGGGACGAGGAACGCACTCTGGCACTCGAAATCCTCCTGCGGTTTCCGACGCCGGAGGGGGTGCGGTGGCTGGCCGACATGAGTGGCGGCAATCGCGACCTCAATGGACCGCAGCGTCAGGAAGTGAATCGCGTGCTGCTGCAGGTCGCAGGGTATGTCGCCCGCGAGCAGCCAGAGCGGTTCGCAGCTGTGCTGCAAGCAGTGGATTTGCAGCAACTCCCCGAGGTGCTGCAGTCTGAGCTGCTCCAGTTGACCGAGCCCGCTGAAACCCGTTGAGCCGAAACTGGTCCGCCACTTGCAGCATATAAATCTCGGAGTAGTTGGCACTCTCTGAGTGCCGTAACCCTGCAAGAGCTCTGCTTCTTGAGGCGGCAGAGAGCGGACGGAACAGGGACTGTGCCTGCTACTTAAGACGCGGCACGAAAGCGTAGGCCCCTCAATGTTCAAGCAATTTCTATTCGATCCATTTCGACTGCCGCTCATCGGGCTGGCGATCTTTGCAACTCAGGCAATGAGCACTCTATCCCCTCCGGTTCAGGCCCAGGGATTTTACTTCGAGTCCTGGCGAAGCGGTTACGGCGGCCGCTGGGGCGGGTTTGAGCTGGGGATCGGCGTCCGGCCGAGCAGCCCCGTGCCCTATGGTGTGCGCCCCAGCCAGATCTTTCCGCCAATTGGTGTTCGCCCCTATGGTTTTGGCGGGCCCGTCGTCCCGTTCGGATTTCGTGACGCCCAGGCCGATTATTATGACCGCCTGTATCGCCAGTACCGCGCCGAGCTGGATTCGCCCTACCGTTACGGGATCGATCCGCGGCCGCAGGCCGGATTCAACGAGCTGCAACGACGTTGGGCTGTACCGCCGCTGAATGTCATCCCGCCGGTGGTAACCATCGAGCCGTTTGCCGACGGCAGTGGCGAGTTTGCTCAGACCGCCGAGGCACCGTTGTCTGTCGACGAGCTGGCTCAGCTACTTCGCAGCTCCGCTCAGCGGCTGAGCCTCGCGCTCTCACGCCGCGGCGAAGAAGGTCAGATTTGGAGCGACTACCTTGCTCCTGACACCATCGTGCGTGTGCTGGATGAGGGCTCCGATCCGCGTGAGCTAGGCGCGCTGCTCAACAACTACGACGGCGTCGTCAGCAACGGCCAGCTGCGTTGGGTGATGCGGACCGACGGCTTCGCCGAAACGCGCCAGTGGCTGCACCAGTACCTGCTGGCAGTCCAATCCGCGGACGCAGTCGGGCCGGAAGCGGAGGCAAATCAACCGGAAGCGGATTCTGATCTGCAGGAAAACGGCGCCTCCGACAGCGACGAACTTCCACCACCGCCCCCCATGCCCGATCCACCGGCGCCACCCGCGACACCTGCATCACCCAATGGTGGCATCTCCCTGTAAACCATTGCATCTCGCGTTTAACCACAGGTCGCACAGACGTCGCTCCGCGACGATGTATCTGATATGGCTCTGCAACCGTGGCATGAATGCCACGGCTACCATCACCAGGTCGCTCCGCGACCCAGATTGCCATCCGGTCGCCGACCAACCACCGATGGTCGCAGTGACGGGTTGACTGCTCGGCCCGCTGGTGTGCCGCCCGGTCGCGGAGCGACCACCGATGGTCGCCGGGCGTTTCAACGCCCGGTCACGATTCAGCGCAGCCTCACGACGTCACGGAGTGACGCTTGACCCCGCTTTGTTGCCGTTCGTCCGACAAGCGGTAGGATAGATGCATCACGACGTGGATGACCGGCAAGTTGATCGGCACAGGTTCGTGAGCTTCGGAGTAGCGAAATGGATCGAGAAACCTTGCTTGAAGCCATCGCCAGCGGGCCCATCCGCGTCACGATGAACGATGGGAAAGAGTTTGACATACCGTCGTCGGAATTCGCCATCGTTGATTCAACCGCCGCGCACGTGCTCACGAGGGACGAGGATGGAAAGATGCGAGCCAGAATCTTGGCCCTGGTGTGTATGGCTCATATTCAACGGTTGGCGACCGCCGAGTGATCATGCTCCCTGACAAAATCACTTTCCGGCCCGGCTCCTTAGCCGGTCCGCTGGCCAAACGGCTGCAAGAAACGGGTGAAACGCCGAGTGACTACCTGCGTCGCTTGATCTCGGAAGACTGCGGAAAACCGCTGCCAGAAATGCGCTAATGTAGCATTCCTCAAGCAGTTTGCCGATCAAAACTCCGCACCGTAGCCGGCTACTCGATATGGCGCCGCACCCGCAGCGATGTTACCTACGCTGGCTGGATCAACCGCTTTGGCGGCCAGAAGAGCTGGTGTCAGCTGCGATGGGGCTACCCAACAGCGTTAGGCCAACTTGCAGTTCCGCGCCCAAGGCCATGGCAATCCGGTGAAGTGTATCGATCTTGGGATTGCTGTTTTTCCCGCTTTCGATCGCTAGCACCGCCTGGCGAGACATCTCGGCCGCGGCGCCGACTTCAGCCAGGCTCATGCCTTTGGCGGCGCGGAGCCGCCGTAACTGGTCAGCGATCGGCTGAGTTCGCTCGCGCTGTGCGGCGATCGCTTCACGTGCCTCGCGGATCACGTCATCGCGGTGCGTGTCCATATCCGCCAGCGCCTCGGAGTCACGCTGCCGCTGAGCCGGGGTTAACGTCAGCACGACACGCCGATCGCCACGAGATTTTGCTTCGGTGATCTGCAGCTCTTGCGATGGGGTAAGCTCGAAAGGAAACATGATCAACACCGTTTAGTGCTAGCTTCTCCAGCCGCAGGTCAGTCCACTGAAACAGGTAAAATACCATCGCCGGAGGCCCTTCGCGGTGTTGCATTTAAATGTAACATCGCGGCGATATGAAGGCAAGGAAACACAGCCCAAGGGCCCGGCTGCTTCAGCAGCATGGCCAAAGAAACGTGGTAATAACCATAGCGGCAAACTTTCATTGCTGCCTCGGGCACGCGAGGCGTGGACGCTGATCCTCTGGGTGGCACGTCCCTGAGGAACGAAGGGCGTGACGGGGAGAACTGCAGGGCCACCAGGGAATGTCTTATCGGCTCGGCAGCTGTTTCCGGTGCCCACGCCCATCGCTGGGGCTCTGATCGTGCCACCCAAAGTCATAGCGATACCCGGTCCGCAACGGGCGGCCACTAAAATCCCCGAAGAGCCGAAATTCCCGAGTATTCTCAATACGCTTTCATCGGTAAGTGAACCAGCGACGTGTGGCCGTGCTAGTCACGTCATGCCAAGGTTGATCGTCTAATCACTCGCAGCATCGCCGTTAGCTGGCGTGGGCTCGTCATTGGTTGCGGCCGTCAAAATGTCGGGCTGGCGGTCATATCCACGCACACATGCTTTAAATCGATTCGCTAACTTGAAAATCTCGTGGACAGAGCCGATTGCGATCCTCTCCTCATTCTTCTCTGCATCGAGCAGGCTGATGTACTTCTGCGAGAAGTTGAACCTCAGACGGCAAATAGGCTTCCGGTTGTTGTTGTCCAGCAGTATGCCGCAGTAGCTTTTCGTATCACGCATCACCACTCGTGACGGGTCGATCAGTTCCGACAGAATGGCCCGCACAATGTAAAAACCTTCGATCTCATCTTGCGTGGTAACCACACCGGTGCTTTCTTCCCCCTCATCGCCAGCAGGCGGGCTAGTGGAGCCGGCGCCATCACTGGTTGTGCTCTCATTCATCACGACAGAAACGCTTGACTCCGACCCACGCAACGCGCTTTTCAAGCGATCATTTATCTGGTCATGTAGAAACTGACGAAACGCATTACGAACTAGAGCGCGAAACTGCTCCTGAACCGCGGTGGTAAACCTTCCAGTGTAGACGCGGCCTGTGAACAGCCGGACGAACTCGTCGCTCGGTTCCTCCAATTCTTGGGCCAGCAGCTTCTCGATTTGCTTTGCGTACTTTAGTTCGCTGGCGTTGCTAAGAATGTTGTCCAGGTTGAAGTTTGCCTTAGAAAACTTCTTCAGCTCATCTACCGATTTGGCGTCGTAGTCCCTCAAGTCAAACTCGAAGAACGGCTTATCGTCCATCTTATTGGGCGCTTGCAGGTCGGAGTAGAACCAAAACTCAACGCCATTGGTGAGAACAGCAAACCGCGCTTCAGTCACCGAAAAGTAGCGGTAAAGTTGGCTCGCATGATTCAGGCTTAGCTTCGATCCGAAGGTTTTGCATTCAATCAAGATCATGGGCTTGCCGCCGATCACGACCGCATAATCCACCTTCTCGCCCTTCTTGGTTCCGACATCCGAGGTAAACTCTGGAATCACCTCAAGAGCGTCAAAGACGTTGTATCCCAACGCGTTGATAATCGGCATTACCAGCGTGTGCTTCGTTGCTTCTTCCGTCTTTAGGTGTTCGGTGTGCTGGTCAAGTCGTGAGGCTAGACGGTCAATAACGTCGATCAGGTCCATGTTGCACCGTCGGGTGTCTGAGGGGGAGCGCTCGCCCTATGGCGGAGGGGCAGTGTCGCATTTTGTAGCATGCTCCGAATGGAGGTGAAACACGGCGGAGGCTTGGAAACGCCATTTGCGGTGAGTCGCGAGGATCCAGCCCGCGGAAAACCGCAGAGCAAAACCAGCGGGCTCACCTCTAGCCACCCCCAACCACTGCCGCACCAGTCCACGCGTCACGGACAAGGCCCACCGAAGTGCCACGGTAGGTCCTGCCACTCGCCGTGGTAATGGTCCGCTCGCTGGCGACGAATAACGTCTTCATGTCGCGCGTAGAGCAAACAATCGGCTGCACGGCGCTCGTGCCGCCGTTTTTCCTGCGGAGTGTTCGCGTACTTCTGCTTGATGTGTTCACGAAACAGCGCGGTGACGTGCTGGACCAGGACTGGGGCGCTGGCTGCTGCGACGCCGCGGTGGACTCGTGCCCCAGTAGCATCGCTACCCGCTCGTCCAGAGACGACAGCTCGAAGTCATCCGGCAGGCTCAGGCCGCCGGCTTGGTAGGTGGCGACCAGGACCGCATAGCGAGCCATCGCCAAAAGGGAGTCGTGCGGACCGAGCTAGAAGTCTCGGCCGTTGAGAGTGAGCACGGATTGCTCGCTGAGGTGGTAGCGGCGGGCGGGCGCCTTTGCCTTCGGTCTGGCCATGGGTGGGTTCCCCGTTGGAGGCTCGACCGAGTTTTTCGGTAGAGACTCAGGTTCGAAACGGGGCCGCACACCAAAAAGGTGGTAACGCTCAGGAGCGTTCCGGCCGGTAATTCACGGTCTTTTCTGCAAATACGCCCAGTAGGATTCGAACCTACGACCTGCGGATTAGAAGTCCGCTGCTCTATCCAACTGAGCTATGGGCGCGAATGATTTTTTAGCGTGTTTTGCGGGTTTTTCTGCTGGTTGACCCGGCTATCTGTCGTCGCTATCTTTGAAACTACACCCGCGACTACACCCGATCTCCCGTGATGGGGGATGCAGTCAAAGGTAAAAACGTCGCTACCCGGTTGTGACCCGGTGTAGCGACTACACCCGCCACCACGTTTCAGGAGCTGGCAAGTGCCCACCAAGTCTACCGCTGCGCCCAAAAAAACCAAGCCAGCAAAGCCGAGCCCCGAGTTTCCGTTGTTCCCACATGACAGCGGCCAATGGGCACGGAAGGTCCGCGGCAAGTTCTTTTACTTCGGAGTTTGGGACGATCCGCAGGCCGCGTTGAATCGATGGCTAGACGAGAAGGATTATCTACTTGCTGGTCGGACTCCGCCCAAGCACGACCCCAACGCTCTGACGGTTGAAAGCCTTTGCTTCCGGTTCCTGCAATCTCGAGAGCGGCGAGTTGAGACCGGAGAGCTAGCCCAGCGGACGTTCGACGACTACCTGGAGACTGCCGAGGTAGTGGCGAATCACCTCGGTCGCAAGACGCCAGTTGAGCATCTGAACCCTGATGACTTCGGAGCGCTGCGGGCGGCGCTAGCCAAGGGGCGGAACCTCAAGTCGCTGGAAGGACACATTGCCCGAGCCCGAGCGATTTTCAACCATGCCGACAAAAACGGGCTGGTGGAGCGATCGCTAAAACGGCTCTGGGGAACCGAGTTTGCCAAGCCGTCAAAGAAGGCACTCGACAAGCTGGCATCGCAGACCGAGCGGAAGTTTACCGCTGCGGAAGTCCGCAAACTGTTCTACGCGTCGTCTGGGCAGCTGCGAGCGATGATCGCTTTGGGCATCAATGGCGGCATCGGGCCGACCGATCTGGCCATGATCCGCGTGGGCAACATCGACGGCGACATCCTGACGCTGCCGCGAAACAAGACCGGCAAGCCCCGCACGGTCCCATTGTGGCCGGAGACGCTTCAGGCAATCAAGGAATCACAGCGGCGGCGACCCAAGGCAAAAGACCCCGCCGATTCTGACCTGCTGTTCTTGACGAAGTTCGGCCGCAGCTGGTTGCCCAGCAAGAAGCACAACCCGCTGAGCTATGAGTTCAGGAAGCTAGCCAAGGCCGCTGGCGTTCACGCTAAGGGCAAAACGTTCTACACGCTCCGGCACACGCTCCAGCAGATCGGCGACGAGACGCTCGATTTTGTGGCCGTGCAGAGCCTGATGGGCCACCAGTCGCAAGAGATCAGCGGAACCTACCGAGGCCGAACCGGAGTTGACCGGCTGCGAGCCGTCACTGATCACGTTCACGACTGGCTGTTTCCGCGCCCGACCGTGCTGGTGGAAGGGGGTGCGAAATGAGCGAGCCGGAAGCCAGCAGCCCCCGCCGGTTCTTTGCTTGGGCTAAGGGGTACATGTTTTGGTACGGACCGCGGGCTGGGGAGAACGGCGAAATGGCATGCCGCCTAGCGCGCGTTCAATTATGGGACCGGCTGCGGCCGATACTTCGCGATATGGCAAAAGACCTTACGACGGCCGGCGTCGACCCTAGCGATATATTTCGTCTGTCGGGAGTGATCGCAGCTATTAACACAATCCCCACAAAGGACGTGGAGCTTTTGCTTGACAATGTTCAAATCCTTGCAAATCGATTGGAGCTAATCAAGGCAGCCCCGGATGCGCCAGCCAGCGGACAGACCGGCGCGACGATCGATCCGTGGGTATTGGTTGAACTGGCGGACTGCAAAGTCCATCGTGGGACCATGGGTAATCACGCGAAATCGCCCGAAACAACAGGCGTCCGAAAGACAGGGCACGGAAAGTATGAAATCCGCAAATCCCGCTTAGCTGACTACCTGGAAGTCCGACACCGTCAAAAGTATGGCGTCGAGTAGCGTAAATAAACCTTGCGATTGACACTCAACCCGCGCTTCGGTGCGGGTTTTTTGTTGCGCCAATGTTGTACTTTGTTGCGCTTTGTTGCGCAGCCGAAACAGCGTCTTTTCAGGGCTAAAACGTCGGCTAGCATCCTCATATCTGACCCGCACTGAGGATGCAAACACATGACCGACGAACGATTTTTAACACCGCCGCAAATCGCCAAGATGCTTGGCGTGAGCGTCGACAAGGTGGCGGCATTCATTGAGCGGCGAGAGTTGATTGCGGTCAACACGTCGCTATCTACTCGCCCCCGGTGGAAGGTTGAGCCGGAATCGTTACGGCGGTTCCTGGAGTCGCGCAGCAATTCACCGAAGCCGGCGAAGCGCCGAGCAACCAAGCCGATTCAGCCGGCAGTCAAGGCCGTACTTCTAGCCCCAACCCCAAACCAAACCCCAGCAGCCGCGACGTGGCCGCAGCTGTTGGTTCCAACACCTTGCCACACAGGAACGCAGCACATGACTAACGCAGAGAAGCTTGCACATAAAGCCTTCACCGAGGGATCGATCCCGCCCGGTTACGCCAAGGTGATCGACATTGGCCCCGAGGGCGAATCGCACGAGCCGCGAATCATGCCAGCCGATGTTGCTTGCCGCGACTGGAGCCAACCAACACCGAAGGCAAATCAACGCGTCGTGATTGTTTCGCATCCGTTCGGAGCAACGGCAATCTATTGGGATGACGAGGAAGCGACGGTTCACCCGCCGCAGCCTATCTAAGACCAAGCCGTCACCAACAAAACCAAGATTGAAAGCACCGAATGAGCAATCCACATAACCCAAGGCTTGACGCCCTGATGCAGCTTTGGCTGGAACTGGACGCAGAATCACAAGGCGAGTTTTTCGACCTGGTGTATGACGAGCCGGGCCCGCCCATGCTGATCGGTGGCCCATTCGATGGGCTGGAATATGAGTCTGAAGGCGCCGGTTGCGTCTATGTCGACGCAGATGCCGAGCGGGTGGCAGTGTATGAGATGGCAAACTCCCGGTCGGCCGAGCTGGTGTTTACCGGCATGAAACGCAAGGGCGAAGGATGCCACCCGGATATCTACCCGCAAAGACAGCAATCCTAGGCGACAACCAATCCAAGCCGAAGCCAGCGCGGCATTCTATCGCTGGCAAAACCTTAGTTTTAGGAACCGACTGATGTTACTTGTGAAATTGACCAACGGCCCCGAAATCCTTATTGGCGACGGAATCGATGAAGCGAATTGCTTGTATGGAATCGGCTTCTACCTGGATCGCTTCAGCGTGGCCGCCAATATCCTTTTGCGGATCACGTTCTTCCGCGACCGGGTGGTGATTCAGTTCAAAGACAGTATCTCGCCTGAGACGGCTGTCCGCAGGGCAGCCCATGCGTGGGACAACTATCTCAGTGAGCGACTTTTCCACCAAAAGGAATGCGTTGCCGCGGTTGGCATCAATGGGCTGCCGCTGGAGGTTCCGCCATACGCAGACTATGAGTGCGACCTTGAATCGCTGGCGCCGGCAGATGCCGCTGGCTAAGCACTGATCAGCAAACGAGAGCGGCCCCCGAGGATCACTCCAAAGGGGCCGCGCAGATCGATTCAGCAACCAACCATCCGCCGGCGCCAACCGGCGATCCTCAAAAGGACACACACAGTATGACAGACTTCGCAGCGGTTGCAAGCCAAATACCGCTTGACGCGCCGCTAATCCAACGGGCCGCAGTGGTCGCACTCAAGGCGGCCCATGATGCCAACTATGAGCAGAAGATCGTCTGCCCGGTCTGCTGCGACAATTACGTTCACCTGATCGCCAGCGGCGCGCATACCAGCAACGGGCTGTATCTGATCGATGGCAACGGGCTGCACCTGGTAGCCGGCTTACCACCGCTCGGCCGCGGTTCCGCAGTGATCACTATCTACGCCGGCGAGTGTGACCACACGTTCGCAAGGGTGCAGCGGTTCCACAAAGGCCAGACATTCATCGGCGACGTTGTGTTGCCGATCGCTTTTGAATCCCTCATCACACTTTGGAGGGATTAAGCAAGTGATCCCCTTTGACCAAATTAAAGAAGCTGCCGCCGGCCGATGGGCTGAGATCCTATCGCGACTGACGCCGCTTTCCCCTGAATCGCTGACCAAACGAGCCGACGATCACCCTTGCCCGCTTTGCGATGGGCGATCGGTTGTATGGCCCGCTGAGGATGCCCAGGAGACAGGCAGGATCGCTTGCCGCACCTGCACCGACAATAAGCCGACCGGCGATGGTATCGCAACCGTGGCGGCGTTTGCGGGACTGTCGCAGGGCGATGCCGCTAAGGCGGTTGCTGAGTTTTTGGGGCTGTCACCAAGATCCAACGACAAGCCGCTCGAGATCGACATTATCGCTGAAGTCTGCAAGCAAAAGAGAATGCCAGTTGAGGCGTTCCTGCAATTCGGTGCGGTTGCCGAGAAGCGTGGTCGAGAGAAGCGGCCCGTTGCTAGGGTGCCAGTCTATGACGATAGCGGAGAGCCGCATTCACACTTTGACTTCGCGGCCAATCATAAGGGCTGGTTCGCGCGGGGCGTGGGTATGGCTGGGATGTTCCTGCCAGGCCGCAAGCCGACCGCGGGCGAAACGTGGCATCTGGTCGAAGGTTGCAAGGATGCCGCGGCGCTGGTGGGTCTAGGGTTCAATGCCGCTGGGATGCCGACCAGCTACTTAGCGGCCAAATACGCTCGGCTGTTTTCTGGTTGTCATATCGTACTGGTGCCCGATCTGGACACCGCGGGGCAACTGGGAGCACAAAAGACCGGCGGACATCTTAAAGGAATCGCCGCATCGGTTCGTGTGGCTCGGCTACCTGGTGAGATCGTTAGCCGGGGTGGGGATGACGTGAGGGACGTTTTACGACGCCCTGACGGCGAGCGGCTGGTCCGCGAAGCAATCGACGCTGCCGCATCATGGATGCCAGCAGACGGCGAGCACGACCCACAGGACGGACGCCCCGAGGTGACGCTGACGCTCAACTATGGTTGGGCTGCTGATCAGGTGACCGAGTATCTGGGCAAACTCGGCTGGGAAACCCCATGGTTGCCCGCTAAGAAGCGGGAGCGGCTGAAGCTTTATCAGCGTGGTGGGGCGCTGGTTCATGTTGTGACCGAGGATGAGCCGACCGAGCTATCCGGCGGCATCACAACGCCAGCAGGGACGGCCAGAATCAGGCCGCTGCCGCTGGGGCAACTGCCGCTGAGGATTGCCGATGCGGTGCAACTGGTGGTAGAGGTTGAAAAGGAAGGCGAACTAGAAAAGGCCGCGACACCTCCGCCGCGATGGTTGCTTGATGGGGTCTACACCCGCGGCGACTATGGTCGCGATGTTCGGCGACTTGACGGGATTATCTCAGCGCCAACACTGCGAGCCGATGGGACGGTTTTACAGTCCGCAGGCTATGACAAGAAAACGGGATTGCTGTACGTTCCCAACGGCACGTTTCCCAAGGTTCCTGAGCGGCCAACACTTGAAGATGCAAGATCGGCTGCCGCTGAGCTGCTGGAGGTTGTCAAAGACTTCCCCTTTGTTGATGACGCTGACCGCTCGGCATGGTTGGCGATGGTGCTAACGAAAATCGGCCGCACTGCAATAACGGGTTGCTGCCCATTGTTCGCAGGCACAGCGACTACGCGGGCTAGTGGAAAGTCTCTGCTGGTCGATGGGGCAAGCTTGATTGCCTACGGCCGACCAGCGGCAAGGAAGCCCTACGCCGCTGAGGATGACGAGATGCGGAAGGCGATCACGGCCACCGCAATGGAGGCCCTGCCCGCTGTCCTGCTGGACAACGTAGATCGGACGCTGGGCGGAGCATCGCTTGACGCGGCATTAACTGCACTGACCTGGAGCGACCGCGTTCTAGGGGCATCCAAGACGACGGGTGAGCTTCCTTTGCGGACGATCTGGTCGGCAACGGGAAACAATCTGCGATTCGGCTCTGACCTTGCCCGCCGAGTGCTGCCGATCCGCTTGGAGCCGTCGGTAGAGAATCCCGAGGAGCGCACCGACTTTGAGCACAGCGATCTGCTGGGATGGGTGAGAGAGAATCGGCCGCGACTGGCAATCGCCGCGCTGACGATCCTTCGCGCCTACTTCGTCGCAGGCAAACCGGAGCAACCCAGGGGCGTCTGGGGATCGTTTGAAGCCTGGTCGGCACTGATCCGCGGTGCAATCGTTTGGGCTGGACTGGCTGACCCACTGGCCACCCGCGAAACAGCCAAGGCCGACGACACGAGCGGCGCGATTGTTCGGGGGCTGATCGGTGGATTGCTGGAGGTTGACGAGCACGGCGATGGGCTGACCGTTCGTGAGATCATCACCGCACTGACCGCTCAGGGCAACGAAGATCGTTTTCCGGCTATGCGGGAAGCCGTTTCCGAGGTTGCAACCCACCGCGGGGCAATCGATCAACGACGGCTTGGCTATGCACTGCGGAAGTATAAGGGCCGCGTTGCGGGTGGCTGGAGGATCACCGGAGACGCAAACCGCACTGGGGTAATTGCCTGGAGATCAGAAAAGGCAAGTGCAGGGGATGCAGGGGATGCAGGGGATACTTTCACCGATCCTTACGCGGGAAGGTTGTGTGTGTCACACACGGACACACATATACACGATAGCGACACACACACGTTTGCATCGGGGCAACCGGTGGAACCATCCCCAGCATGCCCAGCATCCCCAGCAGATTCAACAACCAACGCCGCGACACCAACTAAGCATCCATGCCCGCGATGCGGTGCCAAACTGGTCCGCAAGCCGGAAACGCCAGTGATCGGCGGTTATGTCAATCTGGATTGCCTGACGCCCGGTTGTGATCACGTCAAAGCGGTCAAGGTAGTCGAGGCCGCAACGCCGGTTCAATCAGCCGGAGACGATCAGGGGGTGATGTTTTGAATATCCCCGCAACCCTTGCCCCTGAGTCGATCACGGCACTGGTCGACACCCGAGAGCAAACGCCCTTAGACCTGACGCCGCTAAGGATCGAGGCCGCGACGCTGGAATCCGGCGACTACTCAGTCCGAGGGCTGGAGCAAGTTATCAGGATCGAGCGGAAATCACTTCCTGACCTAGTGGCGTGCTGCGGCCGTGAGCGTGAACGGTTCGACCGCGAAGTGCAACGACTGCTGGCCTATCCCGTTCGGGTGCTGCTGGTCGAGGCAACATGGGCCGACATCGAGCGCGGCGACTGGCGTGGGCAGGTTAAGCCGGCTGCTGTCGAGGGCTCGCTACTCGGCTGGATTGCCAGCGGCTTGTCGGTCGAGCTGATGGGTGATCACCACAGAGCCGGCCGCTTTGCAAGCCGAATCCTTTACACCGTGGCCCGTCGTCGCTGGCGTGAGCTTCGGACGATGGCAAAGGGGTTTGAGTGATGAGCACTAAGACTTACCGCGTCGACCTACAGCCAACGCCAGGCATGACTGAGGACGAAGGGTTGCGAGCCCTGAGAGCGTTCCTTAAAGCCGCGCTGCGATCCTTTGGGTTGCGGTGCACATCGGCAACCGAGATCCCACCGGCAGCCACTACCAAGCCATCACCACCACCACAGGAGCAAGATCAATGACCAGGCCCCCAAGACCAAGCCGCCCGGACGATAGATCACCGCGATGGTTCCGGCGTGCTGTTGCTGATGCAGTGGCCCGCGGAACCCTAAGGCCCGAGCACACACACGGCGATGCGATCGACCATTGCCGCGCTGCAGGCTATGCCGACCTGCTGGTTGCTGCTGGTTCAATCAACACACCGGCCGGAGCGGTGCTGATCAGTGAGCCCAAGCGACAAGACCTAACACCCGCTCAGGCATGCGCCGGGCTGCTGAGTTGGGATCGGCGATCGGCTGCACAGCATGGGTTGAACCCTTGGCATGGGCAGACCGAGCGAATCGTTACCGGATCTGCTTTGCCGCGATGCAGGCCGCAACCACAGGCGACGCACCGCAGCCGCAGCGTATCGCACAACAGCCACCAAGGGGCAAGCGTGGGAGATCACACACGAAACAGGCTCAGGCTGTCACAGGCGATTCTAGAGGCCCTGGTGAGGGTGGCCAGGACGGCAGACGGACACCGTAGACCGCCCCCCCATTAAAGGGTCCTCTGAAAAAGGCCCCTCCCCCTCTGCGGCAGTAAAGACCCCGCGTTTGCGCACCGATCCACAAGCCTACTTTCCAAAATCAAAGTTGAAACATGGCCAGAATTAGAACCGAGATCAAAGCACTCAAAGAATCCTCCGGCAACGTCGAAACTTCAGCCGACGACCTTAACCTTTTGATCGACCTGGTAGGACGCCGCGATGCGCTGTTCTATCCGTGGAGATTCCAAACCTCAGACTTTTCAAGGCAGCGGAATTACCCCGCCATCTTGGACCGGCATCGAGCATACCTTAGCGGCGCGTACGACATTTCCGCTAAGGCCCAGGGCCGCGGCGACTGGAAAACGCTGCACTACTCACGGCGGAAGCTTATAGACGCCGGACTGGTCACAGCAACGCTCAGCGGTGGCCAGAGGAGAAGTCTCTACCCAACCGAGCTGGGAGAGGCCACCGTTGCCGCGATGGCAGGTCTGCCAACGCTCAGGGGTGCGTGCTGGTGATCCTGGAATACCTGACCCGCAACCCCGGTATCAACTGGGTTTATGGAGTTGGACTAAGCGAGTCCAAGCTATTTCAGCGGGAGCTGGTCGGCAACCCAGACGACTGGCAAGACCTCACCGACCTGACACTCCCGCTACTGGTCCGCGGTCTGGTTATGGCGACCTTTGACACTAAGGGCCGAGTGTTCTACGGCATCAAGTCAATCAATCTGCCAGAGGCCGCTGTATCTACCGCAGAGTATAGCGATGCCGCCGTCGATCGTTATATCGCCGCCTACAACGCCGAGCGAGCCCAGCTAGAGCGTTTGGAGTATGAGGGGAATGAGGTTTTCATTCCATGGCCCGCCAGCAGCGCCGGCAACTGCTACACTTCAACTGAGGAAGGGCCGCAGTTTGAAGCCGGCGAGTTGGCCAAGGTGCTACCGATCCACAAGAACAATCCGCCGATCCCCGGCTACCCAGTCCCGCCAAGCAAGTCCCCAGGCAAGAGCGGTATTCCGTCGGTCTGGAGCATCACGCAACCATCGTTCAACAAGGAGTAAACCATGCAGGAAACCCCCAAATCGTCGCGATTCTTCGACCCCTTAGCAATCGCGGTTGCCAGCGGTTCAACCATTAAGGCCGCCGCCGAAGCCGCTGGTTGCTCAACCCCGGTTGCTTACTCAATCAGCCGATCGCCTGAGTTTAAAAACGCAGTGAGCGAATACTCACCCAAGCGATTCAATCAGCCGTCGGAGTGCTATCCGCAGGTGCGACGGCTGCCGCCGCTTGCCTGGTCGATCTGCTAAGCGATGACGACCCAAAGGTTAAGCTTGCCGCAGCGGTCAAACTGCTGGAGAAGCTTACACCGCTGACCGAGCTCCACGAACTTCGCGTCGATGTTCAGTTGCTCAAAGAGCAAACGCGACACGCCCAAGGATCGCACAATGAGAAGCCTTGGCCCTTGCCCAGTATGCCAGGCCGGCAGAATGCAGACTTACAAGACGCGAACCGTCGGAGTAACCCGAGTTCGTTATCTGAAATGCTCGGCTCTGCAAGGCCACCGGGCACGAACAACTAAGAGTCGATGACCTAGGCCGAACTATTTTGGACGTTTGTACCAGAGTAGGTAATGCAGGAAGCTTCTATAAGCATTACAACCCGTTAGAATCTAAGTATCGAGCCAAACCCGTTTCTATCCGCTAAGGAATCGCCAACATGGCAAAACCCGACCTTTGTGACCGCATTTGGGCCCGAATCGAAAAGAAAGAGGCCGCTAAGGCTCAAATCCGAGCCGAGATCAACGCCCGCATCGCTGGCAAATCGCAGCCCCAACCAATCGCCAGCGCCTCGACCGCTGGGATTCAGCCATTGCAACCGCCCTGGTCAAAACCAACGGCAACCGAGCCCGCGCCGTGGCGATGGCCAGCCAGCAGAACCCAGGGCTGCGGGAAGCGTTCGTTGCCGAAGTCAACGCGAATCGCAACACCAACACGGCGAAGTCTCAGCCGACCGCCCGAGCTGCTGCCACTGGAGCTAAGGCCCGCTGGCAATTCGCGATCAATCAGAAGATCGCAGCCGGCATTCCGCGGGCCCAAGCAGTGATGCAGGCCAACACCGAGAACCCCGGCTTGCGTGCTCAGATGCTCGCCGAAGTCAACGGCCGCTGATCACCACCACTACCGAGATGATAACGATGACCAAGACCACAAAGCCCAGCACTGCGGAATCCCGAGCGATCCGCTTAGCCGAAATCGCAGGCTCCGTTGAGCGGCGCCCCGCTATGCGGAAAGAGGTTCAGATCAGCCGCAGAGTGTTAGAGGAACATGGTCCCGTACTTCGCAAGCTGATCGAAGAAAAAACCAAGCAGTTAAACGGCTTGGAACGCGACGCCCGCCTATCGGCCCGTCGCTTGAAAGAAGCTGAAGCCGCTGCCGCGCAACTGCGATGCCAGGTTAAGCGACCGACTACCAAGCCCGTCAGCGTTTGACGGCTTGTGTTTTGTTTCCCGTGGGGTAGGAGTCCCGCACACCTTAGGAAGTTTCGATGAGTCAACTATTAGAACAAGCACGTCAGAAGATCGCCGCTGAACAAGCCGCTAAAGGAGCAGTACGTTCACGAAATGCACGCCGCAATCGTCGCAATCGCAGTTCGCGACCTGAGCGGCGACACGCAGCCAGACGACGCTCAAAACCTGGTCGATCTGCTGGAGGAAACCGGCATGACCGAGGACACCTACCGCGATATGCTGGCCAAAATCCCGCGGGTTGGTCGGTATTGCGAAGTTATCAAAGAGGCGAAGGAAAAATGCCGCTGGTTCCTGGCCTGAGGATGAAGGTCAAGGAACTGGAAAAGCGGCACAAAGAGGAGATGCGAGAGGCGATTCTGGCGCATTCGCCGCGCTGATATGAGCAGCCAAGCGACTGACGCCGCTTCTGAAATGCAGTTCATCGCCGCGCATCACCCGTATCTTTTCGGCCCATTCGATCCCGCTGATCGCCGCTCCGCGAAGCCGCTGCCAGAGGTGGCAAACTTCAGGCCACCCGCGAAGCCCCAGGTTGCCCCCATCGCGATCGTCAGTGCGCCGAGGTAGCCCCCGAGGCCGCAGTTGATGTTCAGGCCGAACCGGAAGCCGAGGTCACTCCAGAACTGACACCCGAAGCCCGCTAAGCGAATGAGCCGCAACGATCTGCCAAGCGTCGACTGATCGACCTCGGCAGTTCTCATAGCGTCCCGGACCGCCCGGGACGCCCGCCTCTCCAATCACTATCACGCGAAAGCAAATCAATGGCACTGGAAGACCTGGACGCACTGGTCGTTGCGGACAATCAAATCGCAGATGCAAACGAAAACCACGCCGTAGGTAAGCTGGTTAGCAGGTTCGGCATCACCCGAGGCCGCAAGCCTTCGCCCCGGGCCGCTGGTATCCGAGGCAACGATCCCAGCGGCACCGCCGGCTACGACCAGAAAGAGGATGCGAATTGCATTCTCATCGCCGTTGCTGATGCAATCGCCAACTAAAGCCCGCCCGTTCTCATAACGCCCTGGACCGCTCGGGTGCTTAATCTCATAACCCAACCAAGAACGGAATCCCATAATGTCAACCGGAATCGACTTCATCATCGGCGGCAAGGACAACGCTACGTCCGCAATGGACAAGGTAGATCAAGCCCTCGGTCGCCTGCAGGCCCGCACCGGCAAGCTGGCCGAGGCTACCAAGACGATGGCCGTCAATGTCACCCGCGGGCGAAGTCGACGATGGGCGGGCTGTCCACTGGAGTGGCATCGGTCGACAGAGCGGCCAAGGCGACGTCGACACAAATCGCCGGTCTGTCCGCATCGCTGGCCAAACTCAAAGCCGCCGCTGGCCC
>CAVWUB010000002.1:0-351831 GCA_963758085.1 uncultured Planctomycetaceae bacterium
GGCCAGAATGCCGCCGCCACAGCCGATGTCGAGCACGGTTTTGCCGGGCAGCCCGACCTTTTGATCGATCCAGGGTACGCAGCGGGTTGATTTCGTGCAGCGGTTTGAACTCGGCGTTGGGGTCCCACCAGCGCCTCGCCAGGGCCTCGAATTTAGCGAGTTCAGCAGCGTCGACATTAAGCGTCATGGTCATGCCTCTTTGAATTTTTGCGCCCAGCCCTCAGCTTCGGCTAACAGGGTGTCAAGATCGAGTCGATAAAGCTGTCGGCCTCCAACTTCTCAGCCGTTGACCCATACGTCGGTGACCTGTTCGCGCCGCAGGCATAGAGCAGCTGCGAAAGCGGATCGTAGATCGGCTGTTGGGCAATCCCCGACAGATCGAAGGCGACCAGATCGGCGGCTTTGCCGGCATCGAGCGAGCCGATATCGACATCCAGGCCCAGCGCCTTGGCGCCGTCCAGGGTCGCCATGCGCAGCGCAGCTGTGGGCGCGAGGGCAGTGCGCCGAGCCGGCCACGCCCTTGGCCAGCAGCGCGGCGGTGCGCATTTCGCCGAGCATGTCGAGATCGTTATTGCTGGCGGCGCCGTCGGTGCCCAGGGCGACGTTCACGCCGGCCTGAACAGCTGCTGCACCGGGCAAAAGCCGCTGGCGAGCTTGAGGTTCGATTCCGGACAGTGAATCACGACTGCACGCTTGATGCTCCGCCAGCAGCGCGATTTCGTCGTCAATGAGCTGGGTCATGTGCACCGCCAGCAGGCGCGGTGTCGAGCAGACCCAGCTCGCTGCAGGCGTTCCAGCGGGCGCTCGCCGAGCTGCGCGGATCGCATCCGCCACTTCGAAAGCGGTTTCGTGCACGTGCATATGGATCGGCAGGTCGAGCTCGTCGGCATACGTGCGGATGCGTTCGAGCGGCGCGTCGGACGACCGTATAGGGCGCGTGCGGCCCGAAGGCGTGCTGAGAAGCGGATTGTCCTTTAGATCGTCGTGCAGCTGCAGGCCCTTACGCAGATACTTCGTCGGCGAACTGCGCCCGCGATCGGCGAGTCGAACATCGAGAATGCCGATCATGCGCACGCATACCGGCCGTTCGTGCGCTCCGCCGTGCGGCCGCTCTCCGGGAAGAAGTACATGTCGTTGAAACAGGTGGTGCCGCCGCGCAGCATCTCGGCGATTGCCAGGTCGGTGCCGTCAGCGCACGAAGCTCGGCTGACCCATTTGCGCCTCCGCCGGCCAGATATGGTTCTGCAGCCAGTCCATCAGCGGCAGGTCGTCCGCGATGCCGCGGAACAGGTTCATCGCCGCGTGGCCGTGTGCATTAACCAGTCCGGGAATCAAGCGCGTGATCGGTCAGGAGCTGACGCACGTTCATCGGCGCGGTATTGGTCCGCGCCGCGCTCGAGCGGGAGCGACGTCGAAAATTCGCGCCGTCGTGGACGCGCAACGGCATGCTCGTGAGAGAGGACACGGCCGTGCCGGTTCCACGGGCATCAACCAGCGGGCAACGATTAGTAGATCGATCTCATCGGGTAAGGCTGTGCATATGGCAATTCGCTCTGCATGCGTAGCGTGCCAGTATAACCGTCAGGCAATTGGCGCTTGCAGCGACAAGTCGGCACGAGCTTTGTCGGGGCAGGTATGCCGCTTTATACTGCGGAGCCTTGAATGCAGCGTCATAAACGCTGGCCATTGATGGCCAGCGTCCGAGCGGTTGAATGGAGCGGTCAGCGCTCTGCGTCTGCTCGATCAGCGTCTGCTGCCGGTGCGAAGACGAGACCTGGATATCGATACGATCGATCCGCAGGTGGCCCAGGCGATACGCGATATGGTGGTGCGCGGCGCGCCGGCCATCGGCATCGCGGCCGCCTATGGCGTGGTACTGGCGCGCTCGGGCTGCGGACGCGGTCGGATAGATCTGCGTGGGCGGCCGCAATGGAGGCCGATTTCGACCCGTCTGGCGCGATGCGCGGCCGACCGCGGTGAACCTGCCTGGGCGCTGCGAGCGCATGCGCGAGCGCCTGCGCCGCCTGGTGGGCATTTCCGAAGACGTGCCTGGCGCAGCTTTGCAGGCGAGGCGCGCGCGATCCACCAGGAAAGCGACGTGGAGGCCAACCTGACGCATGGGCAACTGGGCATGCAGCTCATCCGCAAGCACCAGAAATCCAGCAGGCGTGCTGACCCATTGCAACGCCGGCGCGCTGGCGACCGGCGGTTATCGGTACGGCGCTTGGCGTATCCGTGCGTGCCCAGCTGGCGGGCTGGTCGAATACCAGCGTATATGCCGATGAGACCCGTCCATGGCTACAGGGTGCGCGCCTGACCGCCTGGGAACTGGCGCAGGACGGGATTCCCGTCACGCTCAATGGTCGACAGGCAGCCGCGCACCTGATGAAGACCGGGGCGAGGTGAACTGGGTGATAGTCGGCGCCGACCGTATAGCCGCCAATGGCGATGTCGGCGAACAAGATCGGCACTTATCCGCTCGGCGGTGGCGGCCATGCACCACGGCGTGCGATTCATGGTGGTGGCGCCCAGCTCGCACCATCGATCATGCGACCTTGAAGTCGGCGAAGACGATCTCCGCTTGAGGAGCGCGGCGCCGAGGAGTTACGAATCGCTCGGTTGCGGCGGCACGGTGGTCGCGCCGTGGGTGCGCGCGCATGGCAATCCGGTATTCGATGTCACGCCGGCTGAGTCTTATCGATGACATCGTGACCGAGAAAGGCGTCGTTGAGCACCCGACGCGCGCGAAGATGGCCGCACTTATGGCGTCAGTCACCGCTATCTGCATTAACAGAGCTGATTCAGGCTCGGATGCGCTGGGTAAGTCCTGAGAGGCTTCCCAGTGGCCTTTTAGACTCCCGCCGCGGCACTCCCTGTGGTACATTTCCGGCTTTAATCGAGGGGCTTTCGGGCCCTGGAAGCGTCGAATCAACGCGATTGGCATCTATGATTGCCGACAATAAAAGGAATGCCGTTTCATGGGTGAACTCGCCAAAGAAATCCTCCCAGTCAATATCGAAGACGAGATGAAGCAGTCCTACCTCGATTACGCCATGAGCGTGATCGTCGGTCGTGCCTGCCGGATGTGCGCGATGGCTTAAAGCCGGTGCACCGGCGCGTGCTGTTCGCCATGAACGAACTGAACAACGACTGGAACAAGCCTACAAGAAGTCTGCCCGTGTGGTCGGTGACGTGATCGGTAAATACCACCCGCACGGCGATACCGCGGTGTACGACACCATCGTGCGTATGGCTCAGCCTTTCTCCATGCGCTATCATGCTGGTGGATGGCCAGGGTAACTTCGGTTCGGTCGACGGCGATCACGCCGCGGCCATGCGTTACACCGAAATCCGCATGCGCAGAATCGCGCACGAAATGCTGGCCGACCTCGACAAGGAAACCGTCGACTTCGTCGCCAACTACGACGGCACCGAACATGATCCCGGCCGTCATGCCGACGCGGGTGCCCAACCTGCTGATCAATGGCTCCTCCGGTATCGCGGTGGGTATGGCGACCAATATTCCGCCGCACAACCTGACCGAAGTCGTCAACGGCTGCCTCGCGCTGATCGACAATCCGGACATGACCGTCGATGAGCTGATGGAACATATTCCGGGGCCGGATTTCCCGACCGCCGGCATCATCAATGGCCGCGCAGGCATCATCGAGGCCTATCGCACCGGCCGTGGCCGCATCTATGTGCGCGCGCGCTGCGATGATCGAGCACGATCGAGAAGGGCGGTCGCGACACGATCATCATCAACGAATTGCCTTATCAGGTGAACAAGGCGCGGTCTGATCGAGAGGATCGCCGAGCTGGTAAAGGAGAAGAAGCATCGAAGGCATTACCGAGCTGCGCGATGAGTCCGACAAGGACGGCATGCGCGTGGTGATCGAGCTGCGTCGCGGCGAAGTCGGCCGAGGTCGTGCTCAACAACCTGTATGCGCAGACCCAGCATGCAGACGTGTTCGGCATCAACATGGTGGCGCTGGTCGACGGCCAGCCGAGAATGCTGAACCTCAAGGAAATGCTGGAGGCCTTCATTCGCCATCGCCGTGAAGTGGTGACCCGCCGCACCGTGTTTGAGCTGCGCAAGGCGCGCGAACGGGGCCATATTCTCGAAGGCTTGGCGGTTGCGCTGTCGCAATATCGATCCGAGTCATCGAGCTGATCAAGGCCTCGCCCAGCCCGGCCGAAGCCAAGGAAAAACTGATGGCGCAAGGCCTGGGAGCCGGGTGCATGGTCACGGCCATGCTGGAGCGTGCCGGCGCGATGCCTGTCGCCCGGAAGGACTGGAGCAGCAGTATGGCATGCACGACGGCAAATACTACCTGTCGCCGGCGCAGGCGCAGGCGATTCTGGAGCTGCGTCTGCACCGCCTGACCGGGCTTGAGCACGAGAAGCTGTTGAACGAATACCAGGAGATGCTGCGACAAAATTGCGCGAGCTGCTCGAAATTCTCGGCGATCCCGAGCGCCTGAAGTGAAGTGATCCGCGAAGAGCTGGAAGAGATCGTCACCGAGTACGGTGATGACCGCCGCACGGAAATCATCGCATCGCCAGCATGACTCTGACTGTGGAAGACCTGATCACCGAAGAAGATCGCGTGGTGACGATTTCCCACGGCGGTTATGCCAAGACCCAGCCGCTGACCGACTATCAGGCTCAGCGTCGCGGCGGTACGCGGTAAATCCGCCACGGCGCGTGAAGGATGAGGACTTCGTCGAGCACCTGTTGATCGCCAGCACCCACGCCACCATATTGTGTTCTCCAATCTGGGCAAGGTGTACTGGCTGAAGGTGTACCAGATCCCGCTGGCGGGGCGCAACTCGCCGGGGCACGCCCGATGGTCAACCTGCTGCCGCTGGAAGAAGGCGAACGGGTCAACGCCATCCTGCCGGTGCGAGGAATACACCGAAGGCCATTTTATTTTCATGGCGACCGCCAACGGCACTGTCAAGAAGACCGCCGCTCGGAATTCTCGCCGTCAGCGCAGCGTCGGTCTATCGCGCCTTGATCTGGAAGAGGGCGACGTGCTGATTGGCGCTGCGATCACCACGGCGATCGCGATGTCATGCTGTTTTCAGCACGACGGCAAGGCCGTGCGCTTCAAGGAAACCGACGTGCGCGCCATGGGCCGTACCGCCCGCGGTGTGCGCGGTATGCGCCTGCGGAGGGACAAGCATGATTTCCGCTGATCCTGCGCAGGAGCGAACGGCATGGTGCTGACGGCTGACCGAGAGAACGGCTACGGCAAGCGCACGCCGACTCGAGGAGTTCCCGCACAAGGGCGCGGCGGCCAGGGTGTGATCGCCATGTAGACCAGCGAGCGCAATGGCCGATGGTCGGCGCTGTGCAGGTGATCGAAGGTGATGAAATGATGCTGATCTCCGACCAGGGCACGCTGGTGCGCACCCGTGTCTGACGAAGTGTCGAGCTCTCGGCGTAACACCCAGGGCGTGACGCTGATCAAGCTCTCGGCAAAGGCGAAAAACTGGTCGGTCTGGAGCGCATGCTGGAGCCTCCGAGCTCGACGAAGAGGAGCTAGAGGAGCGTCGATGAGCGAAGGAGTGTCAGCACCGCCTGCCGATGACGATGCGGTTCCTACCTGTGAAGAGCAGGAGTGAACTGACGACCCGTCATTACAATTTCTGCGCGGGCCCGGCCGCTGCCGACGCGGTACTGGAACGCGCGCAAGACGAAATGCTGGACTGGCACGGCAAGGGTCTGTCGGTGATGGAAATGAGCCATCGCAGCCACGAATTCGTGGCTATCGCCAGCAGGCCGAGAAGGAACTGCGTGATCTGCTGGACATGTCCTGACGACTACGGGGTGCTGTTCCTGCAGGGCGGCGCCAGCCAGCAGTTTGCCGTGTGCCGCTGAACCTGTTGCCGGAAGCGGCAGTGCCGACTACGTCGAAACCGGTATCTGGTCGAAGAAGGCCATCGAAGAAGCGCGCGCTACGGCGCACGTCAACGTGGCCGCCAGCGCCAAGGCGCACGACTATTTCGCCATCCCCGGGCAGAACGACTGGCAGTTGTCGCAAAGACGCGGCCTACGTGCATTACACGCCGCAACGAAACCATCGGTGGCCTGGAGTTCGACTGGATGCCGCAGGTCGGCGATAGCCGCTGGTCGCCGATATGTCCTCGGACATTCTGTCGCGTCCGCTGGACGTGTCGCGTTTCGGCGTGATCTATGCCGGCGCGCAGAAGAATATCGGCCCGAGCGGCCTGTCCGTGGTGATCGTGCGCGACGACTTGCTGGGTCGCGCCCGTTCCAGTGCCCGGCCATGCTCGACTACAGATGTCGCGGCCGATAACGGCTCGATGTACAACACGCCGCCGACCTTCGCCTGGTACCTCTCCGGCCTGGTGTTCGAGTGGCTGAAGGACAAGGCGGTCTCGAGGCCATGGAGCGAATCAACCGCGTCAAGACAGCGACAAGCTGTATGCGGCCATCGACGACAGCGATCTCTACAGCAATCCGATCGACCCAGCAGACCGCTCCTGGATGAACGTGCCCTTCCGCCTGGCCGATGAGACGCTGGACAAGCCGTTCCTCGGCGGTGCCGAGGGGCGCGGGCTGCTCAATCTCAAGGGCCATCGCTCGGTGGGCGGCATGCGTGCCTCATCTACAACGCGGTGCGGGAGGCTGCGGTCGATGCGCTGGTGGCGTACATGGCGGATTCGAGAAGGAGCACGGCTAATACCTGTCCGAGCAGGAACTCAGGCGCTGCGGTCGCGGATCGATCGACCTCGATGAGAAGATCCTGGAGCTGATCAGCGAGCGTGCGCGCTGCGCCCAAGAAGTTGCGCGAGTGAAGATGAAGGCGTTGGCCGGAAGGCGAAGTGCCCGTGTTCTATCGTCCCGAGCGCGAAGCTCAGGTGCTCAAGCGCATGATGGAGCGAAACAAGGGCCCGCTGGGCAACGAGGAGATGGCGCGGCTGTTCCGCGAAATCATGTCCGCCTGCCTGGCGCTGGAGAAGCCGCTGAAGGTGGCTTATCTGGCCCTGAAGGCACTTTTACCCAGGCAGCGGCCATCAAGCACTTCGGTCATGCGGTGATCAGCGTGCCGATGGCGGCAATCGACGAGGTGTTCCGCGAGGTGGCGGCCGGTGCAGTGCAATTCGGCGTGGTGCCGGTGGAAAACTCCACCGAAGGCGTGGTCAACCACACCCTGGACAGCTTCCTGGAGCACGACATGGAAATCTGTGGTGAGGTCGAGCTGCGCATTCACCATCACCTGCTGGTCGGTGAAACCACCCGGCCGACAAGATCACCCGCATCTACTCCCACGCCCAGTCCCTGGCCCAGTGCCGCAAATGGCTGGATGCGCATTAGCCGAATGTCGAGCGCGTGGCGGTCTCCAGCAACGCTGAAGCGGCCAAGCGGGTCAAGGGCGAGTGGAACTGCGCGGCGATCGCCGGCGACATGGCGGCTGAGCTTTATGGCCTGACCAAGTCGGCGGAGAAAATCGAAGACCGTCCGGATAACTCCACGCGTTTCCTGATCATCGGCAGCCAGGAAGTGCCCCGACCGGCGACGACAAAACCTCCGATCATCGTCTCCATGCGCAACAAGCCGGGCGCGCTGCATGAGTTGCTGGTGCCGTTCCACGACAACGGCGTCGACCTGACGCGCATCGAGACCCGGCCCTCGCGCAGCGGCAAGTGGACCTACGTGTTCTTCATCGATTTCGTCGGCCACCACCGACGATCCGCTGGTGAAGGATGTGCTGGAAAAGATCAATGCACGGAGGCCGTGGCACTCAAGGTGCTGGGTTCCTACCCGAAAGCAGTCCTTTAAGGACGTTTTCGACTGCTCCGAATACTTGGCTCGAGGCACGATCCATGAGTTGTGATTTCCTCACCCTGGCACAGCCGGGTGTACAAAAGCTGTCGCCTTATGTCCCAGGCAAGCCGGTGGAAGAACTGGCCCGCGAGTTTGGACCTCGAGCCGGCGAGGATATCGTCAAACTGGCCAGCAACGAAAACCCGCTGGGCCCCAGCCGGCCGCCCTAAGGCGATCGATGCGGCTATTCCTGAGCTAACCCGTTACCCTGATGGCAACGGTTCGCCCTGAAGCAGGCCCTGGCGGCGAGCTCGCGGTGAAACCCAGATGATCACGCTGGGTAACGGCTCCAATGACATACTCGAGCTGGTAACCCGCGCGTTCGTAGGACCCCAGCATGAGGTGATTTCAGCGAACATGCGTTTGCGGTCTATCCCGATCGTGACCCAGGCCGTGGGTGCCAAGGCTGTTGTTGTTCCGCGCGCAGACTGGGGTCATGATCTGGCGGCGATGCTGGCGGCGATCGACGCCGAATACCCGTCTGGTGTTCATCGCCAACCCGAACAACCCGACCGGTACCTGGATTCGAAAGGGCCGAGGCGCTGGAGCATTCCTGCCAGGGTGCCGGAGCACGTGCTGGTGGTGCTGGACGAGGCCTACATCGAATACGCCGAGAGGCAGCGACGTGCCGGACGGTCTGGATTACCTGGCGCGTTACCCGAACCTGCTGGTGTCGCGCACCTTCTCCAAGGCCTACGGCCTGGCCGCGTCTGCGCGTCGGTTACGGCATTTGCCAGCCGTGCGATAGCCGATGTGCTGAACCGCGTGCGCCAGCCGTTCAACGTCAACAGCCTGGCCTTGGCCGCTGCCTGCGCTGCGCTGCAAGACGACGAATACCTGGCTGAAAGTCGTCGCCTGAACCGCGATCGGCATGCAGCAACTGGAAGCGGGCTTCCGCGAGCTGGGGCTGAGCTGGATACCCTCCGTGGCAATTTCATTGCGTGAATCTCGGTCGTGAGGCCGCGCCGATGTTCCAGGGCTTGCTGCGTGAAGGGGTGATCGTGCGTCCGGTGGCCAATTACGGCATGCCGAACCACCTGCGCGTCTCCATCGGCCTGCCGGCAAGAAAACAGCGTTTCCTCGAGGCGCTGGCCAAGGTCCTGTCTGGTGGGTGATGTCAATGAATCCGTCACTTCCGACGCTCAGATCGGGCGCCTGGTGGTGGTCGGTCTGGGGTTGATCGGTGGCTCGTTCGCCAAGGGCTTGCGCGAAGGCGGCCTGTATGCCGCGAAGTGGTGGGGTCGATCTCGACCCCGCCATCGCGCGAGCTGGCGTTGCAGCTGGGTGTTGTGGATCGCTGCGATGAAGATCTTGCGGCTGCGTGCAGGGCGCCGATGTGATCCAGTTGGCCGTGCCGATCCTGGCCATGGAAAAGATGCTGGCCGATCTGGCTGGCCTGGATCTGGGCAAGCTGTGGTCTGACCGAGTCGGCAGCACCAAGGGCAATGTGGTGGGCGGTCAGCGAGCCTTTGGCGGCATGCCGGCGCGTTCGTGCCGGGCCACCCGATTGCCGGCTCCGAGAAGAGCGGGGTGGAGGCTTCCAGGTCCGAACTGTTCCGCGCCACAAGGTGATCCTGACGCCCCTGGAGCACACCGAGCGCGCAGGCGCTGGCGTGGTCGACAGATCTGTGGCGCGCACTGGGTGCGGATGTCGAGCGATGGAGGTCGAGCCGATCACGACGAAGTGCTGGCGGCGACCAGCCATCTGCCGCACCTGCTGGCGTTCGCCCTGGTGGATTCGCTTGGCCAAGCGCAGCGAGAACCTCGAGATATTCCGCTATGCTGCCGGCGGTTTCCGCGATTTTACACGGATCGCCGGCAAGCGATCCGGTGATGTGGCACGACATCTTCCTCGCCAACCGCGAGGCGGTGCTGCGCAGCACTGGATACATTTACGCGACGACCTCGACGCCTTGCGCGAGGCGGTAGATGCAGGGGATGGGCAATACAACTGTTGGGCGTTTTCACCCGCGCCCGGGTTGCCCGCGAACATTTCAGCAAAATTCTGGCCCGCAGGGCCTATGTGGACGCTATGCAACTCCAACGATCTGATTTTCCTGGCCAAACCTGGTGGCCGCTGTCCGGCGCATTCGCGTACCCGGTGACAAATCCATTTCCCACCGTTCGATCATGCTCGGTTCGCTGGCCGAAGGCGTCACCGAAGTCGAAGGCTTCCTCGAGGGCGAAGACGCCCTGGCGACCTTGCAGGCGTTTCGCGACATGGGCGTGGTGATCGAAGGCCCGCACCACGGTCGCGTGACCATTCACGGCGTCGGCCTGCATGGCCTGCAAGCGCCGCACCGGCCCGCTCTACATGGGCAACTCCGGCACCTCCATGCGCCTGCTGTCCGGCTTGCTGGCCGCGCAGACGTTCGACAGCACGCTGACCGGCGACGCTTCGCTGTCCAAGCGCCCGATGAATCGCGTGGCCAATCCGCTGCGTGAAATGGGCGCGCGTGATCGAAACCGCCGCGCGAAGGCCGTCCGCCGCTGACGCATTCAGGGGCGGCAGCGCTGAAGGGCATGACCTACGACCATGCCCATGGCCAGCGCCCAGGTTAAATCCTGCCTGCTGCTGGCCGGTCTGTACGCCGAAGGCAAGACCACCGGTGACCGAGCCGGCGCCGACCCGCGACCACACCGAGCGCATGCTGCGCGGCTTCGGCTACCCGGTCAAGCGTCGACGGTGCCACCGCGTCACTGTCGAGTCCGGCCACAAGCTGACCGCGACCGCAGATCGAAGTGCCGGCGCGATATTTCCTCGGCTGCTTTCTTCCTGGTGGCCGCGAGCATCGCCGAAGGTTCCGAATTGGTGCTGCGAGCACGTGGGCATCAACCCGACCCGTACCGGCGTGATCGACATCCTGCGCCTGATGGGCGCGTGACATCACCCTGGAAAACCAGCGTGAAGTGGGCGGCGAGCCGGTGGCGGACATGCGCGTGCGGCAGCTAAGCTCAAGGGTATCGAGATTCCCGAAGGAGCTGGTTCCGCTGGCCATCGACGAATTCCCGGTGCTGTTCGTCGCTGCGGCCTGCGCCGAAGGGCGCACCGTGCTGCGCGGCGCCGAAGAGCTGCGGGTCAAGGAATCGGACCGTATCCAGGTCATGGCCGATGGCTTGCTGGCGCTGGGCGTCGAGCGCGAGCCGACCCCGGATGGCATCATCATCGAGGGCGGCCAGATCGGCGGCGGCGAAGTCGCACGGCCACGGCGACCACCGTATCGCCATGTCTTTCAGCGTCGCCTCGCTGCGCGCCACGGCGCCGAATCCGCATCCACGATTGCGCCAACGTCGCGACGTCGTTCCCGAACTTCCTCGGCGCTGTGCGCGCAGGTCGGTATCCAGGTTGGCGCAAGAGGCTCAGTCGTGAAGATCATCGCCACCGGTCATCACCATCGACGGGCCAAGCGGCTCTGGCAAGGGCACGATCGCCGGGATCTGCTGGCCAGGCGACTGGGCTGGAACCTGCTGGACTCCGGTGCGCTGTACCGACTGCTGGCCTTCGCTGCGCATAACCACGGCGTCGACCTGACCAACGAAGAGCTGCTCAAAAAACTGGCCGCCCATCTGGACGTGCAGTTTCTGGGGGGCGACATTTTTGGCAGGAGTAGATCGTCCAGCCTTATATTCTTCCAGCCGTAACCGGTAGGCTTCGTTAAGCGTGCTGCGCAGCTCGCGGTAAGGACTTTTGGTGACCGGGCCCGGTGGCATCGGCTCATCCGATGTCGCTTGGAACGCGAGCAATGCGGTCAGTACGATGACACCTAGGGCGGAAATTAAACGTTGCATCGGATTTGCCTCATTCGCAGTTTCAGGCGACTCTGGGCACCGTTGTGCCGCAGCACCGCCCGCCAGAATGGCCGATCATCGCTGGTTTTCACGCCGGAATCAAGTCCGGGGGGTGGTTGTCTGCTCAAAGAGGGCTGGTGTCGCAGAGACAAGCGTTCACCGGCGAATCGATTCCTGCCGCCAGACGCAGTCATTATGCTCCTCCAAAACCGGGTTCAGCAGTTATGAGATTCTGAAGTCGGGATTAGGCTTAGGGCGCGGTTTCAAACCGCACAGCTTCAGAACCCAGACATGATGTAAAAGTCATGTGTGAGCGGCACGTGGACAGGCTTTCCTCATCGCTGCCTTGTTGTCGCATGAGATTGGCCGTGGCTAAAATGGAGCCATCGTGCCCGGGGAGGTTTCAATCGATGGCGAGTCTATCGTTTCCAACTGCATCGTCTTGATCACCGCTCCGCTCCAATATGCCGTCATTGCCGAAGGACAAAATGATGAATTGCTTTCCACCGGCGATGCCGTTGCTCCGTGCGACGGTGACAGGCGTGAGCCTGTGGGCCGGAGTGACGGTTGGCTTGGCCGCTGAACCGGTTCCCGGCGGTAACGTGGCGACGGGCGAAGTGGAACGATTCTTCGAATCGGAGGTGCGCCCTTTCTTATCGATGCCTGTGGTGAATGCCGTCGGCGCGGAAATCGGAGTCCGGCCTGCGACTGGACAGTGCAGCGGGCCTACGAGCCGGCGGCGACAGCGGTCCGGCGATGGACGGCGTCAGCCAGACGAAAGTCTGTTGTTGCAGGTGATTGGCTACGAAGACGCGATCCAAATGCCGCCCGACGAAAAGTTGGCGGAGTCGCAAATCGAGGTGCTCCGTAAATGGGTGCGACTGGGGGCGCCTTGGCCGGAGGAGTCAGTGGATGACCCCAATCCGCTGGGCCTGCGTGCGGGGCCCATTGCCGATGCCGAGCGACAACACTGGGCCTATCAACCTGTACGCCAACCGGCTGTCCCAGATCCGATGACGGCGTTACCCAATCCGGACGCCGCGCTGGCCGCCTGGGCCGAAACGGACATTGACCGGTTCATCCTCAGCGGCCTCGTCGCTCAGGGACTACGTCCGGCGGGTGATGCGACCAAACAGCAATCGTTGCGCCGGCTCTCATTTGACCTCATCGGTCTGCCGCCCACGCCTGAAGAAGTCGCCGACTTCCTGGCCGACTCGTCTGCGGAGGCCTCGCGCACGCTATCGATCGACTGCTCCAATCGCCCCAGTACGGCCAGCGCTGGGGACGGCACTGGCTGGACCTGGTTCGTTATGCCGACACCGCGGGCGACGGGGCAGATTATCCCATCCGCGAAGCTTATCGTTATCGTGATTATGTGATCGATGCGTTCAACTCAGACAAGCCCTATGACGAGTTTGTCAGAGAGCAAATCGCTGGCGACATCCTCGCCCACCAGGCCGCCGCACGCGATGAGGTGACGCCGGAGCGGTTCGCGGAGCAGGTGACGGCGACCGGATACATCGCGATCACCAAACGATTTGGGTACAACATCAACAACGAGTTCCAACACCTGGATATCGCCGACACGCTTGATAATCTTGGGCACACCTTCCTCGGACTGTCGATCGGTTGTGCGCGCTGTCATGATCATAAATATGACGCGATCACGGCAGCGGATTATTATGCCTTATATGGTATTTTTTCGAGTTCCCAGTACAGTTTCCCGGGTGGGGAAGAATATAAACGACCTCATAATTTAGTTCCGCTGGTATTGCCTCGAGAAGTGGCCGCCGCCCAGCAGCGGATCGCCATCGAAACCGCTGCGATTGATGAGCAGGTTGCCGTGCTGCAGCGTCAGCGGGATGAGTTGGTTCGCAGGCGAGCCTGGGTGTCAGCCGCGACCCGGGCTTGGAGCTGCAGACGCTTGGTCAGCCCGGCCGGACGCCGTGGTTCACCGCGGGACCGAACACCATCACTGCAGAAGCTCAAAGCCCGTACACCCACGTCTACCCATCCGGCGGGCAAGGTGTGCGGATAGCCCACGGTGCGCCGACTGACGGCATCCGGCAAGAGTTTGCCGATGTGACGAGTGCCCAAACCGGCGTGTTTCACTTCAACCTCGATTTCCGAAACGTCGAGGCGGTCGAAGGCGATGGTGCCTACCGGTTCTATCTGGGACGCGGGGCCATCGCCTCACTGGCGCTGGAATGCAGTATCAGTTCGTCTCAGTTTACGGTGCGAAATGGCGATGCATTCCAAGTTGTCCGTGCTCTAGAACCGGGCGTCTGGTACAACCTGCAGCTCGCGATCGACATGAACGCCAAAACCTTTTCGGGACGGATCGGTCGGCCCGGAGACGTGGTCGTTTTTGCGGATTTTGCGACAGCACCGGGCTGGGACGGCGTTCTCAATACATTTGTGTCCGATGGCTTTGGCCAGGTTCAAACGCCGTCGCCATCGCGTGATCTTGATAATGTGGCGGGGCAATTTGTGCCCTTTGCGCCGCTGCCAGAGGCACTGTCGCCAGCCGGAGAAAATGCCCAAGTCGTGGCGGATGTCGGTTCCATCAAAACGCAACTTGCAGCACTCGACGAAGAGCTGCAACGACTGTCGACGGAGCGGGCTGCGATCCAGGCCAGCATCGATTTTCCAATGGCTTACGGTGTCGTGGAAGGATCGCCCCAAGATGCGAGGCTGCAAAGACGGGGAGAACCTGATCGGCTTGGTGATGCCGTGCCCCGCCGATTCTTAGAAGTGCTCGGCGGCGACCCGCTGCCGAGCGACGCCGGCAGTGGCCGCTTGGAGCTGGCGAGTGGTTGACCCGTCCGAGTAACCCGCTGACCGCCAGGGTGTTGGTCAACCGGGTTTGGCAACACCTGTTGGGACGCGGGCTCGTCGACACGCCCAATGATTTCGGAACCCGCGGGCTGCCGCCGAGCCATCCTGAGTTGCTCGATTTCTTAACCGCTGAGTTCATCGCCGATGGTTGGTCGATCAAGCGTCTCCAGCGACGCGTCTTGAACTCCCAGGTTTACCGGCTGACCAGCGAGGCGACACCGGAGCAACTGGAAATCGATCCCGGCAACCGGTGGTTCGGCAGGCACCGGCGGCGGCCGCTGGATGCCGAGTCAATCCGCGACGCGATGCTCGCCGTCAGCGGCCGCTTGGATCCCGCCCCTGGTGGTCCTCATCCGTTCCCCGAAGTTGATACCTGGGGCTTCACCATCCATTATCCATTTCACGCTGTTTATGATTCCGATCACCGCAGCGTGTATCTGATGATTCAGCGGGCAAGGCGGCACCCATTTCTGGCACTGTTTGACGCGGCAGACCCCAATATCAGCACTGCGACGCGCCAAATGACGATCACTCCGACGCAGAGTCTGTACTTGATGAATGCTCCCTTTGTACACGCTCAGGCCTCGAGCCTTGCCCAGCGCTTGCAGGTCGCTAGTGATGCCGCACCAGAACCACCCGCCGAGGTTGTGGAGCAGGAGGCGATCCAGCAAGCCTATTGGTTGACGCTCAGCCGCGCGCCAAGTGAGCAGGAGGTGGCTCAGGCTTCTACGTTTTTGAAGGAATCACGTGAGCTGCTGCGAGACGCTGGCGATGCTAATGAACGGCAATCAGCGTGGGAAGCGTTTTGCCGGGTGTTATTGACGACCAATGAGTTTCTTTACGTAGATTGAAGGTTCGACGAATGCCTCGCACCACCCCGTTATCTTCCGCCATGCTTTCCCGCCGCGACATGCTGCAGCGGGCCGCTGGCGGTTTTGGATCGCTGGCGCTGGCCTCCCTGTTAGCAGAGCAATCCAGGGCGGAAACTCGCGACCCGCTCGCGCCGCGCCCGCCGCACTTTGCAGCCACAGCCAAGAATGTGATTTTCATGTTCTCCACCGGTGGCGCATCTCATGTGGATACGTTTGATTATAAACCGAGCTTGTTCGCCAACCATGGAAAGTCGATCACCATTGACAACTGGCAGGGCAAACTCGGTGAGTTCACTCGCTACCTCAAACGTCCCAACTGGGAATTTCGGCCTCGCGGTAAAAGTGGCATCTACGTCAGCGACCTGTTCCCGCATCTAGGCGAGATGATCGATGAAGTCTGTGTACTCAACTGCGTCGAAGGGGACCACACGGGCCATGACAAGGCGACGATGGGGATGCACACCGGCTCCTTCAACTTCGCTCGCCCGAGTATTGGATCCTGGGTCAGCTACGGTCTAGGAACCGAAAACCTCAACCTACCATCGTTCATGGTGCTCGCTCCGGCGGCGCCCTATGCCGGAGCGCAGGTCTGGGGCAGCGATTTTTTGCCGGGTTGCCATCAGGGAACGCATGTGCAGCCGGGGCCCGATCCGCTGCCCAACGTGCGGCGATTGTCGGCCAGTGAATCGTTGCAGCAGTTGGAAATGAAACTGCGGCATCAACTCAATACCGAACATCTTCATGAACGCGAGGGTGACGCGGCGCTGGAGACGCGCATCCGGTCCTTTGAGACCGCTTTTGGGATGCAGCGCGAGGCCCCCGAGGCTCTGGATATTTCTCAGGAAAGTGAAGCGACCTTAAAGGCTTATGGCCTACAACCCGGTGCCGTCTCTGGGTTTGGTTGGCAATGCTTGGTCGCTCGGCGGCTGGTCGAGCGCGGAGTTCGCTTCATTGAGCTGATCGATACCGGATCGGGCTCAGGCGAAAACTGGGACTCTCATGGTGACATGCAAGCTCATGCCCCCTTAGCCAAGGCGATCGATCAGCCCCAGGCGGCGCTGCTCCAAGATCTCAAGCAACGTGGCCTGCTGGACAATACCCTCGTAGTCTGGACCACCGAGTTTGGGCGTACGCCATACAATACCTCTGCCGATGCCTTGGGACGTGAACATCACCATCAAGTTTTTTCATCTTGGATGGCGGGCGGCGGCGTAAAGGGTGGGCTGGTTTACGGCAGTTCGGATGAGCACGGTATCGGTCCAAGCGAAGGCCGTGTTCATGTTCACGACCTGCACGCAACCATCTTGCACCTGTTGGGACTGGATCACGAACGGCTGACGTTCCGCCACGCCGGCCGCGACTACCGCTTGACCGACGTCGCTGGAAAGGTCGTCAAACCGATCTTGGCTTAACTGTCTGGCTTCAATCCAGCAGTCGCTCGCCGCCGGTGTACTTGGCAACGGCATCGAGATCGAGTTCTAAGCCCAGTCCGGGTGCATGAGGAATCGGTAGCATCCCGTCCTCATCGAGCGACCAACCACCGACGGTGATCTCGTCGATGAACGGCGATCCGGTGAGGTATTCCACCATGTCGGTACCTGAGATGGCGGACGCCAGTTGCAGGTCTGCCGCGAGCCCGACGGCCGTGTTCCAACCGTGCGGGATGAACTGAATCCCGTGATCCTGAGCTAGCCAAGCGATCCGCCGCTCCTCACTGATCCCACCGACCTTGGTCACGTCGGGCTGCACGATGTCCAGTGCGCCGCCTATCAGCCACGGTTGAAAGGCTTGGCGGCGGGTGAGCACTTCGCCTCCAGCAATCTTAACCGGAGAGTGTTCGCGCAGGCGGGTTGAATCTTTCAATGCGTCCGGGTGCAGCGCTTCCTCAAACCAGGTTACGTCATAGTCCGCCAGCATGCGGGCGGTATTGAGTGCCCATTTATAACCGTTAGGCCAGTGCGCATCGCTGCCGCCGGCATCGACCATTAGCTTTGCGTCCGGACCGATGGCCTCACGAGCGGCCCTTACAATGGCCTCGTCCATCGCCGCACTGTGGCGTCCAAACGGACCCCAGCCGATCTTGAACGCTTTAAAGCCTTGTTCTCGTACCGCCAGCAGGTGTTGGCTCAATTTCTCCGGGACATCCATCAACAGTGAGGCATAAGGTTGCACACGCTGGCGGTAGCGACCACCAAGGAGTCGGCCGACGGGCTGCCCTGTGGCCTTACCAAGCAGGTCCCATAACGCAATGTCAATCCCGCTGATCGTATGCGTAATCGATCCACCGCGTCCCAGCCAGAACATGTGCTGGTGAAGCTTTTCGCTGACCCGTTCAGGTTCCAGCGCCGATTCATCGCGGTACAGCGGTTCAAGCACTTGGAGCGCCGCCCGCACCAACGCATCATTGGTAAAAACGCTGCCAAGGCCCACGAGCCCTTGGTCGGTATGCACGGCAATCAGCGTGTGAACGCAGTCGTCGGCGCGGAGTTCGTTGCTCCAGCCCCCTTCGGGTGTGGCGCCGCGAGGCCGGCGCAACGAATTTCTTTAATCTTCATCGGTGACTTCCAATCATTCAAGTATCCATCTATTCCAAAAGCTATTAAGACCGGCAGGTTCTTCCGCTAATTTAGTGGCTGCCCGTCTCAGAGCGGGTATCGCGATGGCTTTGGGTGGCACGCTCAGAGCCCCAGCGATGGGCGTGAGCAGCGGAAACACGTACCACGCCGATGCGACATTCCCTGGTGACCCTGCCGTTCTCCCCAGCACGCCCTTCGTTCCTCAGGGACGTGCCACCCAGAGGGCCAGCGTCCACGCCCAAGGACGACCCACGAAATTCACGGAAGAACCGACCGGCAAAACAGCTCCGCACGAGGGACGAACGCGACGTCGTCATCTAACGGGAAAATAGGACGCGGACAGCGCCGGTGACCAAGATACGGCAAGTTGGCGCTGGAGGAACCCGGGGCATCGATCAGAATCATCCGCGAGCACCACTGGGCGTACATGTGCGGTTGGCAGTGCGGTGATTTGACAACCACCGCATCAAACGTCCGCGGATCTTGCCCATGAGCAAAGAAGAACGAACGGTCGTAAAGGTTGACCGCACGGCTGCTGATGAGGAGCGTGAATGGGCCGGCCTGCAGCACCGCGGTCGGCCCGGCTTTCCAGACCTCGCCAAACGATTCGCTGCGAAACTCGCCGTCGGAGAGCATCCTGACTGTCCCTGTGATCTCCAGCGGCTCAAACCGGCCCGGATCCAAGGTGCCACCGACAGTCATCGTCAGGGTTGCGCCAATGCCCGCCGCGAACGCTTGACGCACCGCCGGCTCGTCGACCATGGGCACCAAGGTGCGTCCGTTATAACCGGCTTCCATCAGCTGACGCAGCACCGCGTTGCTGTCGCCAGACGCTCCCGAACTGGTCGCGTCAGCGGCATCGACCAAGGCGGTCGTTCCGGGGATTCCGCTGAGTAACTGCGCCGACATCTCCGCCAAGCTGACCAGGGGCACCTGCATCGACTCATGATGCGCCCAAAAGGTTTCCGCGATCCGTTTCGCCTCGCGCTCCGCCCGCTCGGCGTCGCCATCGGTGACCACCAGGCTGTAGGACTGCAATGCGGGAACGTCGGTGAATGGATTGCCAATGAACATCCCGGCCGATAGACCGCCCGGCGACGTTTCCACCTGCTGCGCGATTCGAATCGCTTCACCGAATTTTCCCGTGGCAGTGATCAATTCGTCCCCGCGGACCAGCGCGGGAATCGCCACCTTGGCTGTCACCGGTTTCACCTCTCCGGCTTCAATCCGCAACAGCAGCCGAGCCGCCCGTTGGCCGGTCTCGAAAAAGTCGACATGCGGGTAAGTGTGATATACCACCACCGCATCGCTGTGCCGTAGGATTTGGTCGGTCAAAATACCATGCAGGTCCAGCGACACGACGATCGGCATCCGCTCACCAACCAACTCGCGCGTTTGAGCCAACAGCCAGCCCTCAGGATCATCTTGCTGTTGGCTCGCCATCGCCCCATGCATGCAAAAATAGATCGCGTCGACACCGCCGGGAGACTTCAACTGGTCACGCACAGCGCCGAGAAATTCGCTCGCGATTCGCTGCCACGCCGGTTCGGCTAAGGTTCCGCCGGAGGTGATGAAGAATGCACTATAGGCCGGCACCATCTCGACTCCCGCTTGATCGAAAACTTCGATAGCGCCACCGATCTCGTTTCGCACCGTGCGGTGGTAAGCGATCAGATCTTCGCCGTACCGCACCCCAAAATCCTCATAGCCACTCAGGTGAGGGTTGAAGGTCGAAACTTCTTGCTTGCATTCCGCAATTAATACTCGAGTCATGGTTCTTGATTTCCCAGCCAGGCATTAATGAACGCGATCGTAATCAGCTCGGAACAGCAATAGAATCGCCAAAATCAGCAGAACCGTCGCGGCGCCGTAGGCGATGGCCGTGTAACTGAGCATCTGCTCAATCCCGATGGTCGCTTTCCAGGTGCCGACGACCAGTGGTGCAAATCCGGACAAGATCGCACCGAAGAAATTGAGCAGTCCAACAGCCGAGGCGCGGGTATCCAACGGAACGACTTCAAACGCCGCTGGAAATATATTGCCGATCAACAAGCCGCTAAACAACCCAAAAGCAGCCAAGCTGGTGTGGGTCGCCTTCAACGATTCGCTGTAGCCAATCCAGTACAGGCACGGAGCGCAACAGGCTAAGCTAATCACCATCAACCATAACCGCGATGCCTTCGTCCAGCGGAACAGACCGTCGGCTAGGACCCCGCCAAAGAACAAGCCGGCCAGCGTTGCGCCCTGCATATAAGCGGTGGCGCTAAAAGCGGCTTGCGACATTCCGAGCGAAAACTTTTCCAGCAAGAAGTTTGGCAACCAACTGTAGAGCATCCATAGGCCGAAGACGAAGACGGGAAAGACCACACACAGGATCCCGAACGTCGGCACGCGAATGAGTTCCGCGATGGCCAATCGGGAACCAGCTGGCTTGGTCTCGACCTGAGCGTTTTCATCCAACCGCCGCAAAAATAGGAAATAAGGGATCGCGTACAGCACCCCAATGCCGCCGAGCACGAAGAAAGCCTCACGCCACTGCCCGCGCTGGGCCATCCAGCCACCGAACCAGGCTCCGCCCACCGTGCCGGCGATCTGCGCCGTCGTTAACAACGCCACCGCGCGTGATCGCATGCTCGGCGCGGTCGCGTTGGCCGTCAGCGCAATGGCCGCCGGCATGTAAAGCGACTCCGAAATGCCCATTGCCGCACGCAGGGCCAGCAGCATCCACGCCGTCGTGGCCAGCCCGGTTGCCACCGTGACGATGCTCCATATCACTAAACTGAACACCACTAACCAGCGCTTGGAGACACGGTCGGCGAGCTGGCCAGCCAATGGGCATCCGAGCCCATACACCCACAGAAAGACCGAACCGGTCAGCCCCAGTTGCTGATCCGTCATCGCCAAATCGCTTTTCAGGACCGCGAACATGGCGAACACGGCTTGGCGATCGCAATAATTGAGGAAGTAGGCTCCCCACATGAAGGCGACCAGCCAAAGCGTTCGCCTTACGGAGCTTGCCGCGTCGGGTTGATTCACGTCTGTGCTTCCCTTCCGTTCAACAACTGAGCCTTCAGATCAACCACCGGGACACTCAAGCACAACCACCGGGTCACTGATGAATGTAACCGATCGGCTGACCGGCGGTGACTGCGTGTTCGTGCCCACCCGTCGTGCTCCCGGCCGCCGTTCTTACTCGTGTCCGCCCTTCGTGCTCGCGTGCATCCTTCGTGCTCGTGCTCGTGCTCGTGCTCGTGTTCGTGCTCAGCGAAGCGGTGCTCGTGCTCAATTCCGCCAGTGACTCGAACGCCCTTGCCGTACCGCCTCCTGGCGATCGAGCCTGCCCGTCTTAATCACCCACCACTGGGTCCGATCCCTCTGGGCAGTCCCAAGTCACCCAGGGCTGCTGCAAAGCCAGGGACCGAAAGCGAATGAGGTCAGCAGCCGTCGGAAAGTGATCCAGCGGTTCCCAAATCGCCAGCCGAGGATGCTCAGGCTCCAGATCGGGCCGGAAGCAAACATCGACTTTCCACCGTCCGCGTTCGTCGGCGTAGCGGGGATTGCGGACGATGCTACACAGCAGGAAATCGTCGGCCGACTGGCCCACGACGAGCAGACGCTCCTCGCCATCCACTGCGGTCGGCGGTGCAAGCGGTTCCGACACAATCTGGAACGACCGCGATTCCATTCCCAGCTCACGAGCAATCTGGCGCATTTTTAAGTGATGACGCGTGTACTGGGCTGCTACAAATGCCAGCCAAGCCAGCAGCAGCGTAGTTGCCGCAAGAGTGAAGGGTCGGGAGAAACGCATCGATTTCCTTTGGGTAATGGCGCTGATCAATCGGCGACAACGGTTGATCATTTGTTTCCAGACGCCCGCCTATGCTGCTGGCAGCGTGGCCGATCGCTCCGCCGATCAGAGTCTCTCCTTGGTTCGACCAGTGTGGCCGATCGCTCCGCCGATCGGAGTCTCCCTTAGGTTCGACCAGCGTGGCCAATCGCTCCGCCGATCGGAGTCTCCTCTTGGTTCGACCGACGGAGCGGTCGACCACCTTACCCGATTCGGCCGCTACTGCCGGAACAAGCTTCCGCCGTCAGTCTTCGAACGAAAAACCACCCAGAACGGTTCCGATGCACTTCCCAGGTCATTGAGCGAACCGGGGATCTGCAGCAGTTCATCTTCATCCAGTTTGACGGTAACAGCCGAACTGGTGCCCTTCGCCCAGGCATAGCGCCAATGGCTGGGGCCGACCGGATCGCTCACCGCTTCCAGGAACAGAAAGGCCTCTGGATTTTCTCCTTGAGCGAGCGTGAAGATCGCGCCATCGATGCCTTCTTCTTCGTACCGATGGAGCGGATCGGGCAGCATCTTGAGATCGACAACCTTCCCTTTAACGATCTCGTATCCCGTAAAACGCTGGGCAAGTTGAAGCATTTGGTCGGTGCGTTCTGAGAAGGTCTCCGCCGGCGTGGTGGCCTGTTGCAATTCGGCAAAACGGAGCCCGGACTGTTCAGGCTTCCAGGTCAGTTTGTCAACCGAAGCGGTGACGTGACCGGGCGTGGTCGAAATGAGTGTGTGTCCCCAGGTTTCATCGCTGTTCCACCGCCAAATCTCGGTCAGCGCGATCGGCCGCCCTTCGCCCCAGGCCCACAACGTTCCGGTTTGAGTCCGGTCGAAATTGCCACCTCGCACGGGTGCGTAGATCTTCATCAGCAGGCGCGGTTGTTCCACGCGGTCACGTGTTCCATCGTCACGAATCCCAAGTAGGGTGATGTCGTCGACAAATGGCTGCGTCAGCTCGGCTGCATCCTGATCAGGTTTGTTCTGATTCTCACCAGAGGCGGGGCTGAGTGACAGCAGCGTCGCGATGGCCACGACGACGATACAGCGACTGGTCAGTCCGATCATGAGAAGCTCCGAGTGAGAAGGACAACGTTTGCCGTAAGGCGAGTGCGAAACGTATCGACGGATGACTGATTAGGTGAGCGCACAGCGGCACCCTATGACGGGTGGACGCAAAACTGTCTGCCCAGCGATCAGCATAGCGGTGCCGCGGGTGCGCTGCCACAACTTTTAAAGCATCGCAGCGGCGCGATTGAAAAACGGGATGGTCCTGATTCCCGGTGTTCGATCCTCGCTGATCTTCTCACAGAAATCAATTTTTTGGGTCATAGCAGTGCAGGAAGCGGCCATCATCGCCAGCCACCTCGGGACATGAAAAACCCAGTCGGTTCAGAACGGCCAGCGACCGAGTATTGCCCGGATGAGTGTAGGCTGTGAACGACTGAAAACCAGCACGTAAGGCGAGGTCGATCATTGCTCGCACTGCATGGGTCATGATTCCCGATGCCGACTTTGAGCACCAGTAACCGATTTCTGCATCGCGTACGGTATTGGACTTGATGTCACAGGCAGCCACAATGTCGCCCTGCTCGTCAAGAACAGCGAAAGCGAAGTGTGTGTTTTCAAGCCATCCCCGACGGGCCCATTGAAGCCATGCCTCCGCATGCTGGGACCGGTATGGCATTCCGCAACAGAGGCCCGCGAACAGCCACCGGTAGATCTCCGGTTCATTGCAAATCGCGACCAGTTGCTCAAGCATGCGGTCATCTGCTATCAGCGAGTCCGCACGTACCAGCGAGAACCGCTGCTCGGACTCGTGCCGGCGCACCGGTTCGCGTATGGATGTGGGAAAACAGATCATCTTACGTTTTCAAGGACTCAGCCATTACGCGGTCACCACGTACAATTTTCGGTTGCCACGACCTCAATTCGACGACTCAGTTTGCTCAGGACGTGCAGTCTGCTTTTGAATGCAGATTTATATTCCAAGAATTGTAAAGAGCACAGTCGGAAACAGCACTCCTATGCAATTGGCAAGTAATGCTTTTCTATATTTTCCGCGCCAATACAATCGCCCCGCCGTCATCCACGCGGCGCCGAAGCCAAGATACAGGATGCAACCAGCGAGCATTATACCCGTCTCACCATAAACGTCTTGTGTCAATAAAACGTACGCCATGGCACCCACCGCGAAGACGCCGATTCCAAGACTTGTGACGCCCAGCGCAAGCGAAATCGCCGCAGGAATGATCCGCCAGCGAGTCCCAGTTGTCGCCGCTTCCGCCACATGCGTCGGAGGGGAGTATGGATTTGAATCTGCAGTCTGCATCGCTACTACAAAGGTTTATTGGTACGCAATGCTTCGCCTGCACGCTTTCGGGCATCAGCATAACGGTGTCGCGGGCGCGCTGCCACAGCTTTAAAAGCATCACAGCGTCTGCCGCGATCGGCACAGTATCGCCGTTCGCCCACCGCAGCCCGGCTTGCAGACGTGTCCGCATCGTAAGGGGTGTGAGCCGAACTCGGTACTGTCTGCGGGCTCTTCCGCGAACTCCATGGTTCATTACTCGAGCCGAGGCCGCTGACGCTCGGGGTGGCACATCCCTGAGGAACGAAGGGCGTGATGGGGAGAATTGCAGGGTGACGATGAAACGTCGTCGCGGCTGGGTATCTGCTTCCGACGCTCACGCCCATCGCTGGGGCTCTGAGCGTGCCACCCAAAGCCGTCGCGATACCCGTCCCAGGCAGGCGACTACTCAATTCGCGGAAGAACCTCTCTGCCAGGAGCTTTCCTATTCCGGCTCCCTTCGCCCCGGCTTTGCGGGGAGCAGGGCTGGGGAGGAGGGGCTGTGTCTGCAAAGCTGCCAATGCAATGCCACGAGCACCAGCACGTCGGCTTTTATGCTCCGGACGGCCGCAGGCCCGGCACATCCTCTGCCGGGCTCCGTCAGGGCCCGGTAACAGTCACTTCAAAGCGTTTGCAGGCCCGCCAGGGCCGACACAGATTCGGCGAAGGCTTAGGGTTTGTCACACTGCAGCGTCTCCGCGCAGTCGGCCACCGCCGCGCCCTAGTCGCCGTCGCGACCGAAATGGGTAAGACCTGGCTGGCCGCCTTCGATGCCTGTCAGTTCGGAACTCAGCACAACCGTCGCCCGCGGGTGCTGGTCATCGCGCACCGCGCTCACATCCTGGCCCAAGCCGAAGCCGCCTTGTCGCGGATGCTCGACCGCTACCGATTCACAACCCGAAATACGCTGGATTAGGATTCGTTGCTAAAGTGTTGCGATTCGTGGAAATGCGTTAAGGGCATCACTGACAAAGCGCATCAGTCTGCGTCCGTGCGACAGCTCAAGTTGCTTCCAAACATCAAAATCCCATTCAACGGGACAGTGCTTTGGCTCGTCATGCGGCTTGCAACCACCACAATCTCCGTCCACCATCCCCCGTCCCCCGTCCCCCGTCCCCCGTCCCCCGTCCCCCGTCCACCTGCCACCTGCAACCTGCAACCTGCAACCCGCCTCCCGTCCCCCATGACCGCTTCCCCGTTTCTTGCCATCTCGCCGTGCGATTGGATCACCTCCAACGCCCTCGCGTTTGCGATCTTCGACGGCTTTCCGGTCAGCCCTGGGCACGTGCTGATCGTCACGCGGCGACTCGTCGCGACCTGGTTCGACGCCACGCCGGCCGAGCAGGCGGCGGTGATGGAGTTGGTCGGCCTGGTCAAACAGCAACTCGATACGGCGCTGCAGCCGCGGCCAGGCGGCTACAACGTCGGTTTTAATTGCGGCGCTACCGCTGGCCAGACGGTCGATCACCTGCATGTGCATGTGATCCCGCGTTACCGCGGCGACGTCGCCGATCCCCGCGGCGGCGTCCGCCACGTCATCCCCGCCAAAGCCAACTACCTCGCGGCTCCCCTCAATTCCAACGCCACGGCGCAAGCCGTCCGGCCCAGCAACAGTGCAGCGGCGCCACTCTCTCCGGCCCAGAGAGCCAGCTCTACAGCAGACCGCGCTGGCGCCCGCTCGCCCTCAGCACCGGCCATCCCCATTCGCCGCTGTGGGAACAGTTGTCATGGCGGATCGCCGGCGCGTCGCAGGTCGACATCTTGGCGTCGTTTGTCCAGCTCTCGGGCCTGGACGTGATTGAAGAACGCCTGTTCGACGCGCTGCGAAACGGCGCTTGCGTTCGTATTTTGGTCAGCGATTATCTCTACATCTCGGACGCGAGAGCGCTCGGCCGGCTGGTAGGCTGGTGCGAGTTGGCTGAGGAATCATTTGGCGCTCAGCGCCTGCAGGCCCGGCTGATCGAGATCGCCAAGCTCTCTTCTGGCCCGGCATCGTTTCATCCCAAAGCCTGGCACATCGTCGAAGACGACCGCGTCTTTATATCTGTCGGCAGCAGCAACCTGTCGCGGCCCGCGCTGCACAGCGGCATCGAATGGAATCTGCTCTCCAGCGGCAGTCCCCAAAGCCCGGCCCATGCCCAGGTAGCGACCGAGTTCCAGTCGCTGTGGCAGGCCGGCAGCCTGCTCACGCCCGAGCTGGTCGCTCAGTACGCCGCGGCCGCTGCAAAGTATCGACGGACAAACTTCGTTCCCGAATTGATCGACGCGGGTGATGAATCAATCCCTTCCCCGCGCCCGTGGCAGGTCGAAGCGCTGGCGGCACTGCAGCGGCTGCGCCAGGCCGGCCACCGCCGCGCTCTGGTCGCCGTCGCGACCGGGATGGGCAAGACCTGGCTCGCCGCCTTCGATGCCTGCCAGTTCGGGACTCAGCATGACCGCCGCCCGCGGGTGCTGGTCATCGCCCACCGCGCCCACATCCTCGCTCAAGCCGAGGCCGCCCTGTCGCGGATGCTTGACCACAGATTCGCCGCCGGCACGACCGCCTGGTACATCGGTGAGCGCAGCGAGCTGGCCGGCGACCTCGTCGTCGCCTCGGTGCAAAAGCTCTCGCGTCCCGAGGGGCTGGAGCGGCTGGCCGAGGAGTATTTCGACTACGTGATCCTGGACGAAGTGCATCACGCGCACGCCCCCAGCTACCGCCGCGTGCTCGCCAAGCTCCGCTGCGAGTTCGCGCTCGGGCTGACCGCCACACCCGAGCGGACCGATGGTGTCGATGTGGCCACAATCTTCGACGACAACCTCGCCTACCAGGCGACCATCGGCGACGGCATCACCGAAGAATCGCTCGTCCCTTTTCATTACGTGGGAATCAAAGACACCGTCGACTTCCGGCAGATTCCTTGGCGCAACGGGCGCTTCGACGCGGCGGAACTGGAAGAGCGAGTGATCCGCAGCGAACGCATGGATCGTCTGTGGTCCGCCATGCAACAACATCCGGCCGATCGCACGCTCGTGTTTTGCGTTTCCCGCCGGCATGCGCTGTTCACCCGCGACTGGCTTAGCTCCAAAAGTGTCTCGTCGGCCGCCGTCTTTTCCGGCGAAGGCAGCGACAGCTACGGCGATTCGCTGCAGCGCCTCCGCAGCGGCGAGCTGCAAGCGTTGTGCGTCGTCGATATGTTCAATGAAGGGCTCGACATTCCGCTGGTCGACCGTGTGATCATGCTGCGGCCGACGGAGTCGAAGATCATCTTTCTGCAGCAGCTCGGCCGCGGCCTGCGCGGCCGAAGGCAAGACGCGGCTGCTGGTGATCGATTTCGTCGGCAACCACCGCATCTTCGCGCAGCGAATCATCCATCTGCTCTCCTTGCGCGGCGCGGTCGACCCGTGGCGCACGCTGAAGGATTGGCTCAGCGGCAAAGCGGTCGATCTGCCGCCAGGCTGTTTGTTGGACGTCGCGCTTGATGCGAAGGACATGCTTAAACAGTTCCTTCCGCAGGGCCGCACCGCCGCCATCGAAGGTTACCGCGCGCTCCGTGACGACCTCGGTCGCCGCCCAACGGCACTGGAAGTTTTTACGCGCGGCTTCTTACCCCGAGCCATCAGTTCCGCCGAAGGAAGTTGGTTTGCGTTTGCTCAGTCCGAAGGCGATCTCGATGACCTTCAGGTCGAAGCGGTCACACAGTTCGCAGACTGGTTTAAGACGCTCGAAACGACCAGCTTAAACAAGTCCTATAAGATGGTGGTGCTGCGCGTCCTATTGGATTCTGACAATCTGTTTTCCGGCGTTGACCTTCCCGCCTTTGCCAAAGCCTGTCGGCGGTTCCTGCAGGGCCACGAAGTGCTCCGGCGAGACTTGGACGGCGACAACCACGCCGTCGACCATGCCGAGGCCAGCGATCAGGAGTGGACCGATTGGTGGATCAAGTGGCCGATCGGTCGTTGGCTCGCCGCGCAGAATGGAACCACATGGTTCACGCGGCAAGGCGAAAGCTTCCGGTTGAACATCGACTGTCCCGAACACCTACGCCCAGCTCTTGAACAGCTAACCGAAGAACTCGTCGACTGGCGGCTAGCGGCCTATGCCAAGAGCCGCCGGTTGGTCCAAACGCAGGACGGTGAACTTACCTTCGAAGCCAAAGTTTCGCACTCCAGCGGTCGCCCGATCCTGTTTCTGCCCGATCAGAACAAGCTCCTCGGCCGGCCCGTCGGACCGCTCCGAGCGCAACTCCCCGACGGCAGCCAGTGGGAGTTCAAGCTGGTCAAAGTCGCCTGCAACGTCGCCGCACCGGTGGGCCAGAAGCAAAACCAGCTGGGCGAATTACTGCAGCAGTGGTTCGGCAAAAACGCCGGCCTACCCGGCACCAACTTCACCGTCCGCTTCGAGTCCCAAGCCGGTCAGTGGCAAGTATCACCTGTAGGCATTGCCGCCGCCGCGACGACGCAGCCGACCGAGCCATCTGACGACTGGCTCGTCCGCATCGAGGATCGCGTACCCAACTCAGCCAAATACACCACGCACGTTCCCGTCAACGATCTAACCGCCGCAGCCGGCAGTTGGAGTCCCGAGGGCGTGCCTGCGGAGATCGGCTGGCTCGCCGTACCGGATCAGAAACTGTCGAAAGGGATGTTCGCCGCCCGGGTCAGCGGCCAATCGATGCAGCCGCAAATCCCATCTGACTCCTGGTGCCTCTTCCGTCCCTGCCCCGCCGGCTCCCGCGAAGGCCGCCTCGTCCTTGTCCAGCTCAACACCCACACCGATCCCGAGGACGGCGGCCGCTACACCGTCAAGCGTTACCACAGCACCAAGCAAACGACCGAAGAAGGCTGGCAGCACACCACCATCGAACTCCAGCCCCTCAATCCTGACAACCAACCGATCCAAGTCTCGCCAGAAAACGCAGACGATCTCCGCATCATCGGCGAGTTTGTGTGCGTAATTTAGATGCTAACCGATGCTTTAGACTAATGAACAAATTGCATTCCGCTCTGCAGTGCGGGGTGCCGAGGCGATGCCACCATCCGCGTGAAAGGACGTAGCTAAAAAAGCTGCGCAACCGGAAGCGGCACTGTCAAGCTAACGGACGCCTGCGTCCATCGCCTGAGATAGCATGCGCATCGTCAAATTCAGCTAATGACTTAACTCGTCAGGTCATCAACCAGATACGACGTCTTCTCTGCGTCAAGCGGTAGTGCTAGAGTTCCATTCCCTTGGCGTAACCCGCCCAACCAGGACAACCTTCAGTTCCGACATGCCGGACTCCTCGATTTTTCCCTCACGAACACGAGACACGGTGCACCGAGGCCGATACAATTGAGATTATCCTTCAACACCAAAGAGCTTCGCGATCTCTGTGAGCAAGAAAGGGATGCCATCGCCGCTTTCGGCCTAGAAAACACCGAACTGCTGCACGATGCACTGGCAGAGCTACGAGCAGCACCCACGATAGGTGATATTGCAGATTGGAGCGGCCGAATGTTTGCTCACGAACTGCGTACGCAACTCAAATTTCGCTTTGCTGAAATTGTTAACATTATATTCGCCGTGAACCATACCCGTCATCCAGTTTCCGGAAATGGCGCCATAGCTTGGGAGAGAGTGAGCAGCATCAAGATTATTGGGATGGAGATTAAGAGTGACAAAAACAACTGACTTTTGTCCGAACTGGGTGTCAGCGCCGGGGAGGACCATCGCCGAGCTTTTGCGGCACAAGATGCTTAGCGTGGAAGATTTCGCGAAGTGTGTTTGCTTGGATCTAAATGAGGTCAATCACCTTCTGAATGGCAGGCTTCCGATAACTCTGGACACTGCTGAGCGGTTGCAGAGGGCAATCGGAGGCACCATTGAGTTTTGGCTTGCACGCGATTACCAATATCGAGAGGATTCAGAACGCTTGTTTGCGGTGTCGCGAGAATGGATTCGGCAATTGCCGGTAAGTGACATGCGTAGGTTTGGATGGTTTGACACGCCACCAACGCCAGCAAATGAGGAGGATCGCTGTCTAGAGTTTTTCAATGTGAGGACGGTTCAAGAATGGCATGAAACCTATGGCTATCTTGAAGAGGCTGTATTGTTTAGGAAGTCTAAGAGTTTTGAGTCGCGGACGGCTTCTGTCGCCGCTTGGCTCAGGCAGGGCGAGCGTGAAGCTGCAAGGCTGAAGACCAAGAGTTGGGACGTGGGGCGATTTCAGGCAGCGTTGGTCGAGGCAAAAAAGCTTACAAGAGAAAAGGCTCCTGATATTTTTCTCCCGCAATTGCGAGATCTTTGCGCTGGCTGTGGCGTCTCCCTGGTGATCGTCCGAACGCCGAGCGGCTGCCCGGCTAGTGGAGCTACCCGATTTTTGAATGATCAGAAAGCATTGCTAATGCTAAGTTTCCGCCATCTTACAGACGATCATTTTTGGTTTAGCTTCTTCCATGAAGCCGCTCACCTGATTTTGCACCATCCTCACAAATTCTTCGTCGAAGGGGTTGGTGACGCCAAGGCCCGTCGAGAGATCGAGGCAGACGACTTCGCCCAAAACCTGATCGTTCCTTTAGAACATCGAAAAGAACTGATGTCGCTGAAGTCGAGGAGCCTAGATATAATTAGGTTTGCAAGAAAAGTCGGCGTATCGCCCGGCCTGATTGTTGGCCAACTCCAGTATTTTCAGGTTCTGAGCTTTAGTCAGCAAAACAGGCTCAAACGCCGTTATGAGTGGACTTAGCCGCGGAACGCCTTGAAGCTGTCGGGGCTTTTCTGCCAGTTGCAAACCGCATCTTCAAGTATCTGCATGCAAAACGGAAAACCGAGTTTGTTCTTTAAGCGTTCGTAGTCATCTTCTAGTTCAGCAGTTGATCTTCTCGCCCTCGAGTCTCCAACAAATAGTAGCTTACCGCCGGCTTTCGGTCCGGTTGCTGAGCTCATGTATACAGAGTTCGGCTCTATATCGTAAAGATCGAGCTTCCCGACCATGCAAAGATAATCAAATTTCGAGAGTCGGCCAAAACTGCTGACTGCGTCCATGGAGCGAAAGAGTGCGTGAAATCGCTCCCCTGGATCGTCTGCGCAGTCAACAGTAATTTTCTTGAATCGATCGGTATGTGAGCCTGTCGCCCCGATCCACGAAACATAAGTCTCAAAAGCAGCACCTGTGTGAGAGTTGGTATCTGCCTTTAGGCTCATGTATTGACGATGGTTGCCAAAGCCACCTCCAGGCCTCTCAAGTACCTCTGCATTCTGGGCGAGCCATTTCCGGAAGCCTTTCGGGTCTTGGCTCGTGTTCTTCCATGACCAACGGTCTCGCTGTCCGAGTGCGTTGTACACTTCCCGGGCATAACGCCACCCGCCCCTTTTGTGCTTGCCAAAGTGCACAAAAAGAAACACCATCCAGAAGCTTTCGTCAATGTCGCCTTTCCGCTTATGCGCAATCGCCGCTTTCAGTGGATCGAACAAATCGGTTGACGGATCGCAGCGAGCTTCGCAAATATCGCGTGACTTCAAAAGCTGGACGTATTCAATTCGACGGTAGCTGTCAATAATCTGAAAGGCTAGCGAGGTGCGGCGTGCCTCCGTGCCCAGGCCGTTGATTATAGCGTCGCTTTCAAGCTCGCGTAACGCCTTTAGTATGTGGTGAAGAAGTTTGTCTTGATCCCGCCTCATTTCTTAGATTCCCCTATTTTTTTTTCAATCCAAGCTGCTAAAACTTTCAGCACGTTGTTGGTAACTCCAAAACTGCTTTGTAAATTGTGGTTAAACCCTAGGACCGTAACGTCTCGTTCGAGGTCAACTCCACAAATTCTTCCAACAGCCCCCTCGTAGACAATCCCTTTAACGTCTGGGCCCGACTGCCGAGGCAGCTCGCACCCCCTCAGTTCACTAGAAGAGAGTGTTAAGCCCGTAACTAGCTCAAATTGCTGGACCACTGATCGTCCGTTACAGACAATAAAATCAATTGCCGAATCACGGAGTAATTGTCCCAAGCAGTTGCCGCCAACGCGAAGCAATGATTCTCGCTGGCGAACGCTCAACTCGGTCCATTTTTGCTTTGTCGCGTACGGAACAAGATCAAGATGGCATGCGAAATGGCTGGTGGCAACGATTTGTAATGTATTTTCATGACGATTGTAGAAGGACGCATTTGCGCCAGCCAGAATCGTGTCCAGCCTTCTAAACCAGCGGTCGTACGGGTTTCGACTAAAATATTCGTTGAAGCTTTCTAGGATCACTCGCAAGTGCGTTGAGTCCGCACTTCTCCAACTTGGTAATTCCAATGAGTTTAGTGTGTGAAATCTACGAGAACCTCCTTCCAGTTCTTTGCCTTTCGAATCAACGAACTCAAGATTGCTCGGGTTAATGCCTAACGTCGCAACGGTTGCGCGTTCTAGGTTTCCAAAAACTGGTACCGGACACCCCCAGTGGATTACGCCGCTATGCTGCATCTCGGAGGTTTCAATGCGGGAAATTAACGTTGGTAAAGAATTAAGTGTCTGCATCCTTGCTGTCTTTCATGGTTAAGGCGGCTTCGCTAACTACAAGCGCGGTCTTGAAGCCTTGCGATTTTGCGATCAACGAATGTGCTGTAGACCGGAGAGCGAAGCTCTCTGAGGGTGTTTTGCAGGCCATTGATATCTCCATTTTTTTGGCATCTGTAGACAATGAGCAAACGAGCGATGTCCTGCCAATATTCCGGTAGGTTATGGAGTTCGTCCAGACCTAAGAGTGTATTTGCAACAGTTCGAAGTTTCTCCTCGATCAAGAGTAGCGAGGCGATCGCTTGCCGCGTATTCTCAATTGGCATTGCTGGCATCGCGCTCAGCTTAGATTGGAAACCTTCATCAATGAACTGCTGTGCATCACGCATCTGTGCGTCGTAGATGTGCATGCTTCCGGCAAAATGTACATACTGTCCGACGTCAATGCCGAGGTTTGCAGCCATTATCTCTTGAAGCATGGTGAAAGCGAATACGTCGTGCGGAAACCCATGGTAGGCGTCGTTTGATCGCATGCATGCGATCAACTGTAGTCGCCCGTCACGAATCAAAAATTGGAGTGTGCAGGTGCAAGGTGTGTCTTTTTTCTGTGCAACAATGTCATCGCCAGAAAAGATCTGAATGACCGCCTGTCTTGTGTCTCGCTTCTTCGTCAGCAGTTGGAAGACGCTTTCAAATTGGCTGGTTCCGTGACGAGAGAAAATTCGCGGTCCATAGGCTCCATGTATCGTGCCATTCGCTTCAGCAAATTTGCGGTAGAGTGGGATGTAATACTCGATGAAATCAAGTCTGTCCGAACCCGCGAGATACCATAGCAGTTCACCAAGGCAGCTGAACGGTCGTCCGCGAGTTTCCGTGAGGCTTAGGCGCGCCCTTGGATTCGATATTTCTACCAGAACACCCGTTAGCTCGACGTTGTTACCCTTCGAAGCGGACACCTTGGTGCCTTTGGCGAGCACGGCGGTTAGCACTGCATGAAGTGCGTCGTCTAAGGTCTCTTCTTGGAAGTGCATGTTCATTAAGCTCTGTGCTTGTTCTTTATAGATGGCAGCCAGTCTGTTGCGGATGGATATTAGGCACAGGAGATAAGCTGATTTTGCCAAGGGTTCCGAGATCGGCGACGGCGAGCGAAGTTGAAAATGCTTCTTGCTCATCGCAGGATGAGTCGAGCAAGACGAGGGTGTTAAGGCAATCTTGTCAGTCGGGTCAGGCTATGATATTGAATCGAAAATGCGTCGCCTGCTTGCGATAAATCCTGCGGCTTTTTCCAGAATGTCATCGTGGCCGCACAAATTGCCCGCTGTCGCCTGAGCTGCCGCCATAAGCTTACTGCGAAGCGCTCGGTTCAACTTGAGTGTGTAGAATGGGACTGCGCCGGCGGTTGCTGGCCATCCATTTTGCCTTCCATGAATTCAATCATGAATGCTGCGTAATTGATTAGGTCACGAGCACTGTCTCCCATGCTTTCGTGCTGGTTCTCCCCGTCGTGGTCTATCAATGATTTGAGTCGGGTCATTTTTTGATGCATCAGGGTCCAGATCGACAAGAGGCCATGAGGGTAGTATTCCGCCTGAGGTATCCTGTTGTACGCTTGGCCCTTTGTGCGCATGAGTTCCTCGCATTCTCGCAGCACTTGGACAGCACGGCGTTCTGTTGGTGTCGTCATTTGCGTTACTTAGGTGCGGGTTTTGGATGATTGTTCAATTTAGGCACTGAGGTTCGCAAAGTTTGCCAGCTTTGCACGTGAATAGAGGGCCGGGCGACTGGCCAAGCTGATTGCTTTTTTTCGTCATTGTGATTTGTTAGGAAATGAATAGCTCTGTGTGGCGGCGATGCGTGAAGTGGATTCATTTGGGCGGTCGAAACTAGCCGCTCGGGCGTTCTGTCTCTAATAGCAATTCGTTATATCCTGAGGATGTGCTGCTTATTGGCGATCACGACAGACGGATTTTGAGGGTAGTGCAACGGCCCGGCTCTGATATTTTTTGACCGTTCCTAACCCATTGGGCGATTTCGGCCGTCGCTCGTTTGATCTGATGGTGTGAGATGTGCCATGATCAACGTTGCTCAAGAACTTCGGTAGAATGTCTGATTCCAGTTTGTTGGCCCTCGTTGGTGTTTATGGTGTTGCATGACGTCTGCGGCATTGTCGGTTCTGCAATTCATTCATGTAGCAAATTCAGGTGTGCAGCAGGTCGGCCGTAGATTCGCCGGGTTGTGATTAGCCGCGTACCAGGCGTTGGTCCCAGGTAGGCGCCTCTGTGTTCGTCGAAACGGGTGACTCCAAGACGCATCGGACTGTCAAATTTCCTGCCGTTAATGCTGACGCTGTCGTGGCTGATGGTGCACTAATGACGGTCATTAGAGGGTGTTAGCTACCGGTTGACGCTCCCCGACGTGTGCCGTTGCTGCGTTGTCCAATAGAGCCATTAAAATGCGAAAAGTCCGCAACTTTTGCGTCTCGGAATGGTCTGGCTAAGCGTAAAAACTGTTTGCATTAGTAATGTCGAATCCTATGGCACGGTTACTTATCCAAGAATGGTAGGCGCGGAGTTGAGGAGTCGGTGGCAAGCTGAGATGTATATGGCAGGGCATCGCAGCCGCTCGAAAAGGAAGCAATCGCGTGACAAGTGGAGTCGGTTTGGGCAGAAAATGGGGATTGTTGCACCATCAGCCGGATGGGGCAATGCCCCCCTGGTCGAAGTTTCGCCGCCTGCGAGTTGTGTATGGTCAACTGCTGACTGTTGTTTGGGAGCCTTCGGCCGCCGCCCCTGCTCGTCCACAAACGCGAGGTGAGCGGCCTGCCTCGGTGAGAGAATCGGATCAGATTGGGAGGACGGGGAACGGAGGACGGGGGACGGAAAGCAGGTGGCAGGTGGCAGGTAGCGGGTGGCGGGGGATGGGAACCGCTGATGGACGCTCATGAACGCTGATTGGGTTTGGGCGGGCGTGGCAGCAGATCATCAGCGTGGATCAGCGTCCATTAGCGGTTCGGTGGATTGGCGCGGGGGTGTTTGATGGTTGATGGTTGATGGTTGATGGTTGTTGGTGAAGGTGGACGGGGATGGGAACCGCTGATGAACGCTGGTTGGTGAGGTGCGGCGCGATCGTCAGGGATTAGTGTCGATCAGTGTCAATCGGCGGCCTGGCAACTCGGGCGCTGGCGAGGTGGACTCGCGCTGACGTAAAATGTCACTTCGGTAGCCGACACCATTGCTTCGGCCGCTCGGTTCCCGGCGACAGTAAAAATGAGGAAACACGATGGCAATTGAAGTTCACCTCCATGATGACGCGAAGCTTTAGAGTGTTGAAGCTGGCTATGCGAGCGTTGAGGATTACCGCCAGATAGGATGTTGTTGCCAGTGTAAGGTCATTCCCATGCGCCTAGCGGAGGCTTGTGCTGGGGGTGGTTGAATGAGATGAGCCGTAACTTGACCCGCCCATCGTGCAGCGAATATCTGCACCGCAGGAATTCGCTTCAGGAGCAGGCGAAGCAGGAGCAAGGTGGCGAACAGCTGCTCGTTGCCGAGGAGCGACGGCGGCTGCCAATCCTTGCCAGCCGGAAGCTGCGGCTTAATGGCCCAGGTGCGATCCCACAACCGTGAGTGATGGGCGCACAGGTTGCGGACGTAGACGAGATGATGCATCCAACTGGTAAGAATGTGTGGCTGAAGACCATACCGGACAGCTACCGCCTTCTGGTCCTTCTTCAGCATTCCACTAGCCATCCTCGACAGACTGCCGAACGACATCACTTCGGTTACGATCCAGACAGGCAGGTCAGGGTAGTCGTTATAAGCACCGCGGAAGTGCTTGACGAATAGTTCGCTGGAGCGGTCGGTCTCGTCTCGAAGTCGCGTCAGCCACTCGCCATGGCGGAACTGGGGAAAGAAATTTGCCGCAGCGACGTGTCCAAACGCGCCATACTGTTGGCCGAAGCTGTAGGCGACCGCGGCACGGAAATCGACCTCGACAGCTTCCAATGCCTCAGTCAGCAAGTCCCGTAATGCCAGGTCGAACTTGTAGGCGTCAACGATCTGCTCAAAGGTCGTGTTGTCAGCGAAGCGGTGACGTTCGGCTTCAAACGCGAGGCAATACCCGCTAAAGCGGTAATAGTTTAGGTGGGAAAGGAACCGCTCCGCAGCGGCCGGATCGGCGACGATCAGCCCCCGATCTGCGAGTCGCTCTACCTGTTGAGAGTACGAGAGCCAAGGCTTCTGGTAGGACGGCCTCGGCGGTTGCTGACTCATCACCTTCCCTGCCCGAGAAGAATGGGAAGGGCAAAAAAAGAACCCGCCCTTGATGTGCGTCACCGCAAACACGGGAGCGGCACGGCGGGTGTGTTGAAGCCATTATATACGTTCAGCGAGCTGATGCAAAGCCCGGCCTCTCGTGTATCGGACCCGTGCCATTGGTCGCTTTAGCCGACTTGCCGAAAATGAACAGCGGCTAACGCATCCCGACCGTCTGGTTTGGCCGGTAGGCGTCTTGCTCGACTAAATCTGCTCCGTGAGCCCTGTGCCTCGGTGAGAGAATCGGATCGGGAGGACGGGGGACGGAAAGCAGGTAGCGGGTGGCAGGTGGCAGGTGGCAGGTGGCAGGTAGCAGGTGGCAGGTGGCGGGGGATGGGAACCGCTGATAGACGCTGATCGGGTTTGGCCGGGCGTGGCAGCAAGGTCATCAGCGTCGATTAGCGGTTGATGGTTGAGGCCCTCGTCCTCAGCCGTTCTCCTCAGAGCCGGGGCGAAGGGAGCCAGAGGGGAGATTGGTGCGGAGCGGTTCACGCAAAGGCGCAGGGGCGCAAAGAATGCTGAATGTGGCTGGCGGCGGTCGCGATTGGCAGGCTTTCTCAATCACCAACGGAGCATGAAAACGGATTCCTGCCCCTCCGCGATAAAACTTTGGATGAGGTCTGCCTTCGCTATAAGCAGTGACTCGATTTCACGTGTGGATGCATTTCCGATCACGATCTGCACGACCTGAGGAGGGTGCCCCCGTAGTAAAGCCCGGGCGAGAAAGTCGCTGTCTTTGGTGACAATCACAAAGCCCCGCTCTCGGGCGAGGCGCCAGATTCGCTCATCGTCGTCCCCTGTGAGACCAAAGTCTTTGACATGTGCCGAGCCCGGAAAGCGATGCGCGAGGGTAGCAACGAGCCGCCAAGAAAGGTTCTGGTCTAGCAGCAATCTCACGCGACCGGCCCCAGCAAGCGACGCTCTCGCTCAGCGGCGAAGGCGAGGCAGGCGCGGATATCATCCTGAGTTAACTCTGGGAAGTCCTGGAGGATTTCAGCCTCGCTCATCCCCGAAGCGAGATATTCCAGGACGTCCGAAACGGTGATCCGCATTCCGCGGATACACGGCTTGCCGCTCCGCTTGCCAGGCTCCAGTGTGATGATCGTCGTGAAGTCAACAGCCATGGAAAATCGCCAGCCTTTGAGAACCCGCAACCGATCTGGGTGGAACACTCGGTTCAACGCGGTGATGCAACAGTTTAACGCGCCGCCCGCGGAGCGTCAGAAACCGTAGCGCCGGTGAACCAATTGAGTTTGGAGAAGGCGAGCGAGAGCAATATCGAGTTGCGGTCTGGTCGCTCGCCACTTGCCAGCGGCGGCGCGACCGGCTGTCCGCGCCGGGAAACGTCTTGGCTCCGTCCGGAACGCTCTGAGAGCACCCGCTGCGCTGGCCAGCGGCCTGAGTGGCCTCGGAGGCTGTCGGGGGCGACTGTGGGTTTGTGCCGAAGTGGCGGATGAGCGGTGGCTGGGTGATGGAGGACGGGGGACGGGGGACGGAGGACGGGGAGCGGGTGGCAGGTAGCGGGTGGGGCGCTGGCTGAGCCCCTCTCCCCGCCGAGCCGGGGCGAAGGGAGCGGGAGGGAAAAAAGGATGAAGGATGCAGGACGGTGGACGGAGGACGGGGACGGTGGACGGGGAGCATGAGGATTTGGCTTGGGTGGGTGAAGAGCAACTGGGGGCGGTGGGGGCGTGGGATGGGAACCGCTGATGAACGCGAATTGACGCTGATGGAGTGAGGGTGGGCGTGATCGGTGGGGTCAGCGTGGATCAGCGGTTTGATGACTCGGGCGGGGGTGGTGTGCCGCTGGTGTGGCGGGAGTCTCAGCAGTTGTCCGACGAATGCAGGGACTGAGCCAGGCAATACTGGTTCTGGAGCATCATTTACGTAAAATGCCATGTCAGTAGCGGCCAGCGTTGCTTCGGTCGCTGGTTTCCCGGCCACGGCGAAACGCTCATCGCGTCGGGAACTCGGCTTCAGCGAAATAAAGGAGAGAGAAGATGGCAATCGATATTCGCCTCAATGATGACGCGAAGCTTCAAAGTATCGAAGCGGGCTATGCGAGCACTGAAGATTACCTCTACAGCTTGCTGCAACGCGACCGGTATCGATTGGCTTGCGTAAAAGGATTGCAGGATGTCCAGGCCGGTGACACCCGCCCATTCGACGAGTTCGACACTGAGTTCCGAAAGAAGCACGGGATTAAGTTCGAAGGATGAGCCCCGCGTTCCAGGTCTATATCTCCAGGGCTGCTGAATCCGATATCGAGGAAGCTTATCTGTTTGGCATTGGCGGCGCTCGCCCTACGCATCGAGTTCTTTTTCAGGTGCAGGACAAGACCGTTCAGATTCTAAGGGTAATTCACTCAGCTCAGGCTTTGTGAACAGCTGCCGGGATCCAGTGTGGTGATCGTCGTGAAGTCAACAGCCATGGGAAATCGCCAATCTTTGAGAACACGCAACGATGCGTGGGGCACTCAGTGCGAGGCGGTAAAGTAACAGTTTAACGCACTGCCCGCAGAGTGTCAGAAACCGTAGCGTCGATGCGCCAAGTAAGTTTGGGGAAGGATGCAGAGTATAACTGGCACCCATCGCACCGAATCAGCATCGTGCTCAGCGCAGCGGTGCTCGTGCTCAGCGCAGCGGTGCTCGTGCTCAGCGCAGCGGTGCTCGTGCTCAGCGCAGCGGTGCTCGTGCTCAGCGCAGCGGTGCTCGTAATCGAGGACGGCGAATACGAGCATGGGTATGAGCACGAGCACGAGTGGGAGTGGGAGTGGGAGTGGGAGTGGGAGTGGCGGTGGGAGTAGGAGCGGATGGGGTCGGCTAGGGAGAGAGACTTGCTGACGCAGTCGCGCTGACCGAGCGTTCCTCGGGGCGTGTGCGGTCGCCTGGCGAACCTCGCTGTACAATCGCGTGTCTCGGTTGCTCGCTGCGCTCTGGAGTTCCTTTCATCTCGGTCCATCCCTCCCAACGCCAGTTTGACCATGACCTCACCGTTACTGAAACCAACGTTCATTTCGGAGGTCCTGCGGGATAATCCGGCCTCGCTCGCGGTCAATGCAGAGGCTGCGATGGTTCGTGAAGCTGATGGTCAGGTGGTCATCTGTTGTCGTCATCTTGACGTCCAGCAGTTCTCGCGTCGGGGGCACTGTGAACTGGAGGCCGAGCACACGCCGCGACCGAGCCTGTTTCGATACTGGGGAGGTGAGGATTACGACGCGTTGTTCAGCAGTTACCAACAGGTCGTCTGGCGCGTTGGTTGGAACGATCACGCGCTGCGAGTCGTGCATCTGGAATGGGAAAACGGTTGTGGAGGCGACAGTCGGGACTGGGTGGTTGCCGACAGCGTCGAAATTGCTGAAGCGTTCATTTTGGATGTCGAACGATTAACGCACGCTCCTGGTGAGGCCATTCTGGTCTTTTCCAATGGTCGTTGGAATCGTAGCGAAAGTTTGTATGCGGCCACTCAGGCGGCTTCGTTTGACGACCTGATACTGGCCGATGACCTGAAGGAAACCATCCGCAGCGACTTCCAGCAATTCCTCGGTGCTTGCGAACGTTATGAAAGACTCGGGATTGCGTGGCGACGCGGGGCATTGCTGATCGGGCCGCCGGGCAACGGCAAGACCCACTGTGTTCGTGCTCTGGTCAAAGAACTCGGGGTGTCAAGTCTGTATGTGCAGAGCCTCAGCCATCACTATCAAACCGCCGAACAACTATGGCAGCAGGTGTTCGATCGCGCTCGTGGACTGCGGCCGTGTGTCTTGGTGCTTGAAGACCTTGATTCGCTGGTTACCGAAGAGAACCGCTCTTTTTTCCTGAACCAACTTGATGGATTTGAGCAAAACCATGGCCTGATCGTTTTGGCGACTACAAATCACCCGGAACGCATCGACTCAGCGATCATCGATCGTCCCAGCCGATTTGACCGCAAGTATCATTTCAATTTGCCCACACTTGCCGAACGGCGGGACTACCTGTCGTCCTGGCAGCAACGGCTTGTCGAAGATACGAGTTGGTCGGAAGATGAGATTGATGAGATCACTTCAGTTACTGAAGGATACTCGTTTGCCTATCTGAAGGAGCTGATCATCAGTTCGGTGATGACGTGGATGCACGACACCACACTCCCATTTGTCGGCGTCATGACTGACCAAGCCGTGATCTTGGCCTCGCAGATGAAGACGGAAGCTTCGTCAGCTCCGGAGCGAAACGGTCGGCAGCGTGAGCCGCGGCAACGCGTTTAGGCGTCACAGCCCTGTCCTACTGCAATGGCGGGAAGGCGGAGGGGAAGGATGAAGGATGATGGACGGTGGACGGTGGACGGTGGACGGTGGACGGGGGACGGGGGACGGGGGACGGGGGACGGAGGCAGGTTGTGGGTGGCAGGTGGCAGGTAGCAGGTAGCAGGTCGCGGGTGGCGGGTAGCGGGGGATGGGAACCGCTGATGGACGCCGATCGGGTGAGGTGGGGCGTGATCGGTAGGATCAGCGTCTATTCGCGGTGCGGGGTGGGGGTGGATGTTATCCTAGGGGATGGGGCGTCGCGGTAGCGGGTACCTGCGGACAGGTTGCTCATCGGGCGGCGACGCTGCGAAGGAGGGGCTGATGAGCGTTGCAAACATCCCGCCTGGACCCAAGGGAGGCTTGCTGCTGGGCAACACACTGCCGTACATGCGGGACCCGCTGGGCTTTCTCGCCCACACGGTCCAACAATACGGCGATGTGGTCCGACTGCGGCTGGGCAATTCGTCCACTTACGTCCTGACGCATCCCGAGCACATCGAGTACGTCCTTCGCACCCACCAGCAGAACTTCATCAAGGACAAGCTGACCCGGCTGCTGATCCCGCTGTTGGGTCACGGCTTGCTGACCAACGAAGGTGATTTCTGGAGGCGGCAGCGCAAGCTGGTTCAACCGGCGCTGGCGCAGCAACAGGTCCGCCAGTACGGTGAAGTGATGGTGGAGCACACCGAGCGGATGCTGGCGGGCTGGCACGAGAGCGAGGAAATCGAAATCGGCGAAGCGATGATGCAGCTGACCCTCAGCATCGTCGCCAAGACGCTGTTCGACGCGGATCTGGCCAAGGAAGTCGAGGATGTTGCGGCCGCACTCGACGTGGTGATGGCGTATTTCATGGACCCGATGCGGTGGTTCCGGATTCGTGAATACCTGCCGACGCCGTCGACGCTGCGTCATCGCCGCGCGATCCGGCGGCTGGATGAGATCATCTATGGCATGATCCGCCAGCGTCGTCAGGCCGGTCACGATTCAGGCGACCTGCTGGCGCGGCTATTGGCAGCCCAAGACGGGGCCGGGGGTGGGATGACGGATCGGCAGTTGCGGGACGAAATATTGACCCTATTCCTCGCCGGTCACGAGACGACGGCGCTCGTGTTGTCGTACACGCTTTACCTGCTTGCGCAGCATCCGCAGGCTGAGGTCAAGCTGGCGGCGGAGCTGGAAGAGATGCTGGGCGAGCGGCGAGCGACTGCCGCTGACCTGCCGCGGCTGCCCTACACCGGCTGGGTCGTGCGGGAGGCGATGCGGCTCTACCCTCCGGCTTGGGTGATCGGGCGGGAGGCGCTTGAGGACTGCGAAGTCGGTGGCTTCCACGTCCCGGCCGGCACGCAGCTCCACCTCGTCCAGTGGCTCGTCCACCGGGACGCGAGGTGGTATGAGCAGCCCGAGGCATTCCGGCCGCAGCGCTGGGCGGACGATCTGGAACGGCGGCTGCCTCGCTGCGCCTATTTCCCGTTCGGCGACGGGCCGCGGATTTGCATCGGCCAGCATTTCGCGATGATGGAGGCGGTGCTGATCCTAGCGACGCTTGTCCGCCGCTACCGCTTCACTCTGGTACCCGGCCAATCTTTGGAATTGCTGCCGTCGATCACGCTGAGGCCCAAGCACGGCATTCCGATGATCGTCCACCGCCGAGCGGGGCCGACGCATGCGGTTTGAGTGGAGCGGTTTGAAAAGTTGGTTGATGGGGGACGGTGGACGGGGGACGGAGGCAGGTTGCGGGTGGCAGGTAGCAGGTAGCAGGTAGCAGGTCGCGGGTAGCGGGGGATGGGAACCGCTGATGAACGCTGATCGGGAGAGGTGCAGAGCGATCGGCAGGGATCAGCGTTGATCAACGTTTATTAGCGGTTTGTGGATCGGGCATGATCGGTGGTGGGCATTCGTCGGAATTGGCGAACCAGCTGGCCAGGCCCCTCATCCCCAGCCCTTCTCCCCGCCGAGCCGGGGCGAAGGGAGCCGGAAGGGAAGGATGAAGGGTGAAGGGTGATGGTGCATGGCCTGGTCAATTAATCTCTGCCCATCATCGCTCCGTCGGCGCGGTGGCCGAGATTCGGGTAAAGCTCGGGGTCGATGCTTTCGCTCAGATAGCGAATGCTTCCATCAGCAAAGCAAAACTGCGCACCGCCGGGGTGATGGCTTCCAAAGCCGCCGACCCACAGCGGGTCGGCATCTTCGGGCAGTTCAGGAAATAAACGCCGATCACCGCGAACGTTCAACGCATTGATCATTGTTCCGGTGTTGCGGAGTGTCGCCCGGGTTCCGGAAGCCCACCCCAGGCTATCAGCGTACGGCAACATCTCGCCGATCAAGATGGTATTGCTGCTGCCATCATAGATTTCGCCATAGCGGACCTTGCTGTTGAGGAACAATAATCCGGTGTTGTCAGCCGCGATGGGCGCTTCATCGTGATGATGACAGCCAGCATAATGAGCCAGCGCGGCTGAGTGATCTTCATTCATCATCGATGCGGAAGATGGACACAGAAACGTATTGATCACATTCGCGCGAGCTTCCGCATTGTCTTCCGCGTACGCCCCTGCCGCGATGTCAAAATTGTCGGCGATGCCCTGGTGTTCGACGTACCGCAACAATTGAACGAGGTAGCCGACGTGTTGGCCGACCGGTTCGCTGCGTATGGGGCCGTCAGGGTTGATCACTCCACTGGGCAAATGCTCCAGCGAAAACTCAAAGTTATGTGCCGCTAATCCCAACTGCGCCAGATTATTTGAACACGACATCCGCCGCGCGGCTTCCCGGGCGGCTTGAACCGCGGGCAACAACAGCCCCACCATCACACCGATGATCGCGATCACGACCAGCAGTTCGACAAGCGTGAAGGCGCGGTTGCCCGGTGTGGAGAAATCAGACGAACGTTTCATGGAGAGTCCTCGGTTTCTGATGGATCATTAATGGTGGGTGTATTCTTCAATTGCCAGGAACGGGAGCGCCGGGTCACGATCGTAACCGGGTCTTGAGTTTGCAGGGTGACAGCGACCTGCAGCTGGACGAAGTCCTGCGACGCGGCTTCGGGTTCAATGGTGATCTGCACCGCTGCGTCCAGGTTGCCGTCCAACACTCCCACCAATTGCCAGTCCTCACCGGTGTACTGAGCATCTGCCTGCCTGGCATGGAGCCGCCCGCCGCCATCCCGCCTCAAGCACCCATTGGGTTTGTTCCATTTGCCAGTGACGCTGCAATTCGCGCCGGTGGGTCAGGCTGGTCCTGAGCGCCCCCAGGCTGACAACCGAAGCAATCCCCAGGCAGACCAGCACACAAACCAGCAGGCTGCCAGCGCATTTTTTCTTGGTGCCGCGATTGGATCGCACTCTCATCGGTCCGCCTCCTCAGATGACGGAATCAGCCACCGGCCCACGGCCACGCGGACCCGTAGATCGACCGGTGAGTCCACTGGGGAGCTCTCCGTTCGCTCAGCTACGCCTCGGCTCCGCCGTACCACCAGCGTGAGCCACTGAGGCAACTCCGTGTCGTCCCAGTGGATGTCGCTGCCCGATACCAGGGGATACTGCTCACGATGTGTGTTCGCAGCATCACCTGGCTGGTAGTCGCGAGAAACCACACTCTCATCCACCTCATACACCACATCACCAAGCTCCTCACTCCGAAGCACCAATCGACCGCCGGCATCGTGTAAAACTTGTTGGCAAAGGCGGACATCTTGTCGAAACTGGTCGCTCAGCCGCATTAATTGTTGGTGATGCTGTTGCTTTTGTTTGACTATTTTGGCCAGCTTGAAAGATTGATGAATCCAGCCGACCGATACCAACATCACCGTAGCGGAGACCGAGACAGCGATCATTGTTTCCAGCAATGACGTGCCACGGCGACGGTGCGACCGACGGCGCCCGTGATCGGCAGCGACGTTCATTGGTCGTCCTCCGCGCTCGATTCGGTTAGCCAAGCCGTCAGGCGGATCGGCCGAATGGCCCGTTCGCTGGGCCAAATCAACTCTAACTTCACCCGGTCACCGAACTCATCTTGAATCAGTTCGCCACTCAGCTTCGCATCGACCAGCGACCGGCCTACCGTTGAGGAAACGGTCAGCGAATCGATCGCCGGCTGAACTTGATCCGGTGGCAACTGAGTCAGCGATTCTAAGTGGTTGGACACCTCCTGCAGCGCGATCCGATAGTGCGCTGTATCGGTCCAGATTCGGCCGATGCGAAACACGGCTGTCGTCACCGTCCCGATCGCGACTGAGAGGATTGATGCCGCGACAATGCATTCCACTAAGGTCGTTCCGCGGCGAGGCTGATTCCTGTTGTTCATGCCAACCCCGTAATCAGTTCGCAGAGAACCATAAAGAAGCTGATCGCGGTCAAGCCGACCACCACCGCCAACAGTACCAGCAAACCGAACGATACCGATTGAAGCACGATGCCGCGCATCGATTCGTGCCGGTGAGCACTCGCCACCGCGGCTTGTTGCAGCAGCCACTGTTGGGTCCAGCGGTCAGGGGCAGTGCGCAGTGCCTGCGCCTCGCGTGGGCGGAGAAGTTTCTGACGTGCCAGCGCCGACCATGGATTTTCGCCGCTGTGGATCAATTGCATGGCGGCGACCAGACGGTTGCGAATCGCAAATGAGGCTGGGAATCGCGCCAGCGTTTCCAACGCAGCCGCAATCGGATGCCCCGAACCGACCGCCAAGGCCAACAACGCCCGCAAACGAACCGCAGCAGGGCGTTTGGGATAGGCGGGTTTCCACGGTTCCCATTGCCAGTCGCGGAGCCAGAGGGCAAACACGATCAACCAGACAATGGCGGCCAGCGAAAATAACACCAGTAGAAAGCCGGAGCTATCGTACAACTCGAGTAGCAGGAGTGGAAACCGCGGCACCTGCAAGCCGAACTCTTCCATCATTTTTACGAAGGTGGGGACGATGAACAGCGCGAGAAAGGTCAAGACGAAACAGGCGACAAAGATCCCCATCGCGCGTTGCAAGAGCTGTGCGGTGGGCGAGTACGACGGATCGTCTGCTTGAAAACGCGCGTCGGAATCGTCACGTAAGCAAAGTTCATAGGTTTCCGTAAGCGTTCCCGTCTCTTCAGCGAGGCGAAGGGCCAGCAGCGTTGTCTCGTCGATCGCGCCGCGCGTTTGCTCCAAGGCACTGACCACTGGTACGCCGGAGGCCAGCAGATGGGCAACGTGGCGCAGTGTGTTCGACTCCGCACCCTCGTATTCATATGCCAATCGTTCCACCAGCGGCGCGGCGGCGACATGGTGGCGGTGCGCGAAAGCAAGCACTCGCAGCAACGCGCGTTGTCGCGGAACCCGCACTCGCAGAAATCCGTTATCGGTCCCCAATGCGATTACCCCAAACAATAAGAACTCTGGGTGGCACACCCTTGAGGAACGAAGGGCGTGCTAGGGAGAACTGCGTTGTAACCATAAAATCTCGCATCAGCTCGGCATCTGCTTCAACTGTTCACGCCCATCGCTGGGGCTCTGGGCGTGCCACCCAAGGCCATAGCGATACCCGCCCCGGGCGGGCGGCCATTTATATTAGCGAAAGAACCTTTTCCGATAGACTCGTGTGAAAAGAACAGGTTGGTGGAACAAACTTGTGTCTGGGTGCTTATGTCAAACCGTTGATCAGTTCTACCAGCGGCATGAATAAAGCCAGCACGACCAAACCGACGACCATGCTGATCATCCAGACGGCAACCGGTTGAAGCCACGAGAGCATCCAGACCGACTTGGTTTGTTCCCGATCCCAGTAAAGGTGAGCGATTTCGCGGAGCATCGCGGAGCGTTCCCTGTCGTTTTGGTGAATGTTCAACGCGTGGGTCAGCAGGTGGCATGGAACTCCGAGACACAGGTTCGCGGCGGTGTGCTGCTGCGGGGTGACAAACGGGCTCTGCTGCGGATGAGGTGCGGGAGTCGCTAAACCAAAATGGGGAGCTAAGTTAGGTGATTGTCGGCGTATGGCAGCCTTGCGGCTCGCAGCACCGGCGATTTCAACCGAGGTTTCAATCTCTTGGCCGGCGTCCAGCAACAGCGCCGTATGCCAAGCCAAGTCGCCCAGCGAACGACGCGTCGAATAGCCAGCGGAGAACCAGGAGTCGACACTGCCGGAGATCAGCCAACGCAAGTTATCGGCCGCCCGCATTCCCAGCATCACAACCAACAACAGGAGCAGGATTGCAAATAGCAGCCAAAATCCTGCCGATTGCATGATATGAGAGATTGCAATCAGCAGCCGGGTCGGTGCCGGAAGCGTCAGCCCGAACTCGTAAAACATCTGCTCGAATACCGGAGTAATCGCGATCGAAATGAACGCAAAAACCAATGTAGATAAGAGCAAAACCAACAGCGGATAGATGAGCACACTCCAGCGTTCATTCTTGGCACGTGTCTGTTGTGCCTGACGTTGCAGGACCTGAAACACTTGACGTTCGACCTCGCCCTGTCGCGTCCGATTTTCAGTATGTGCCAGTTCGGGCTGTGCCAGCGCCAGGGGTAAGAATAGTTCCAACAGTTTCGCGTCCCGCAGTACTTCCTCCGCATCTTCAACGGCTGCAATGCGATCGCTCAGCCGCATGAGCTCACGCCGCCGAAGGCCGGTCAATGAATCGGCCGCTTGCGTGAGTGCTAACACGATGTTGTCCTTCAGCGGCAAGGTCGCATCGATGCGCTGCCGTACCGAGTCTGCGATCACGGGCACGCTTTGAGATCCATTCATCATGGTCATCGCTGGTCCCATCCCATCGCAGGATCAACGACCGGCGCAGCCATGTCGTACAACAGACTGGTCAGCGGAACAAACAGGACGAGCGAATACAGCAGAACGCCGGTGGAACCGACAGTTAAAACCAACAGCAGCGGCAAGCCCAATCGCATTTGCCGCAGTCGCGTGTTGGACCGGGCAAGGTAGTGTTTGGCCTGTAGTCGCGAACGTTGCAAATCGCTCGATGACGAATCGCTTGGCGACACCGCGGGGAGCGTGCGTGTTCGCCGCGGCTGAGATCCGACCAAACCGCTGGCTGTCTGCTCCGCTTGGGCTCCTTCGATACCTGACTGCACCAAAGCATGTTCAACCCGAGCGGCCATCGCTCGGCGCTGCGAACTCAAGTAGCCAAAGCCACCTAAGCATTTGGCGACTGCCGCCGAAACCGGAGTCAGCAAGCTCGCCAAGGCAATCAATAAGACTGGCAGTGCGATCCACGGCAGCAGAAAAAGTTGTGACTCGGTGATCCAGGGGGTCACAACGGATGACGCCGCCAACGGATGCGGCACGAGCAGCAGATCATCACGCAGCTCATCGACCACCAGCAGCATGAACGCCAAAACACCCGAACCCAATGCCCCGGTGAGCACCAGGACCGCCAGATACGCCAGGCTCGGGCGAGCGACGCGTGACAATTCTTGCTGTGCCCGCAGGTCCAGCGACATCGCGTCGAGCACCAGATCGGTTCGCCCGGTGAGCAGATAGACCGAAAAACCGTTGACATACTTTTGCGGCAAATCGCCAGCCCGTTCGCCAAACGCCGCCGTCAGAACCTCGCTCGGATCAGCCGGTCGGCCCGGCTGAGCAGACGCCGACGCCTGCGTGAAGGCTTGCAGGGCGTGAAGCTTGCGGAGCGTCAGACGTCCTGTAGGAAATTTTAATGACGATCGCGATTCGTCTGATCCGACCCGCTCAGGCGACCCGCGATCCGGTCTGACGACTTGACCGAGCTCCAGCGCCACCCGCGCGCTTAGAGCGGCTTGCAGCGCACGATGGAACGACTCGACGCCGGGTGTTGCCAGTTCGGACTGTGGGTCGTCTTTTAGCCTCGCGGGGTCGAGCTCGCTCATCGGTCGATCCTTCGCGGTGACTTGCCGAGTTCCATTAGATTTGCCGCACCTTTCGATTTGCCGGGGAACCGCAATCGTGTTCAGAAATATCGGGAATAGACGGATCACGGGCCGAATCAGCAGGTCATGGCTAATCATGCTCGCCGCCGTCGGCGCTTACCGCCGACAGCCCGGCGGAATGCCGCCGCCCGGCGGCCCGGACGAACTATACCATTCATCCCCGGTGGATGCGATCACCGCCGTCGAGGCTCACGCAAAGGCGGCAGGGCGTGAGATCGGAACCGCTGATGGACGCTAATTGACGCTGATCAGAGGAACTTGGGCGTGAGCGGTAAGATTAGCGTGGATCAGCGTTTATTAGTGGTGCAGTGACTGGGGTGCAGTCAGTGGCTGACCGATGGTGGTGGAGCGACGACGCGGCGAGGATCGCACGGGTGTTGTAGTGCCGAGGAGACTGGTTTGATGCCGGCACCCCTCATCTTGGCGGTTTTCAAGACAATTTTGACAATTTTAGGGGGTTGGCGACTTGACCAGTCCTGACAATCGCTATCATCCACCCCGCAGACGGCCGCCACCCCCCTGTGTTCTTCTTCTTAAGTGCGAGTCTTGGGGTGACGCCGAGCGTCGTGGATGCTCCTGAGGGGGGCTAGCAAGATCTGGCTCGGCTCGCCGACGGACGCGGCTTTTTTGGGAAAAGAAGCCAGGTTGATAGGACTTGCCATCCACGGTCACGGCTGGAGATTGGATCGAAGTCACCTCTTTTCGAAGGTTTGCGCACATGAAGCGTATCCGCCGGACCATCGCGAGCTTCACTCGAACACGTTTAGCACGCCAGGTTACCAAGAGCCAACTCCGACGCAAGGTCCTGTTCGAGACACTTGAGCTGCGTCTGCCACTGACCGCTACGGCGGAACTCGACGCCGGTCTGCTGAGCATCCAGGGCGACGCTCTGGCGGCCAACCACGTGCAGATTGCCCAGACCGCCCAGAGCGAGGATGGTGTGACGATTCAGGTGACGCTCGATGGTCTCTCGCCGCTGGAGTTTGTCGGCGTCAAGAGCATCGAGGTGCTCGCGGGTGAGGGCGACGACACGGTCCAACTGCTCAGCGTGATCACGGTCGACACCAGCCTCCAGGGCGGCGGCGGCGATGACACGCTCATCGGCCCCGACGAGGAGGTCGACTGGATCCTCACCGACAACGGCGCCGGTACGGTGGCGGACATCGCGTTTAGTGACTTTGAACGCCTCGTCGGTGGGAATGCCGCTGACAGTTTCCAGCTCCAGCCCGGAGGCACCGTCGCGCTGGGAATCGACGGCGGCGATGGCAGCGATGTGCTGCTAGCCACCGACGTAGCCAACACCTGGGCGATCACCGGGGCCGATTCGGGCACGCTCGCCGATTCGGACACACTCAACGTCAGTCTGGCCTTTGAAGGGATCGAGAACCTGATCGGAGGCCGCGGCGCCGACTTGTTCCAATTGGCCAGCGGTGGGTCGGTCAGCGGGACGATCGACGGCGGCATCGACGAAGCCGACGCAGCCTCGCCGCCGGTCGACGAACTCAGCTACGCCGGCCGCAGCGCGGCGATCAAGGTGGACCTCAGCGGCGAGGAACTGACTGCCACCGATGTCGCGGTGTTCGATCGCATCGATGCGGTCAGGGGCGGCAGCGGTGCCGACAAGCTGATCGGGCTGGGCGAAGGCCGGGTCACCTGGACCGTGACCGCGGCCAACGCTGGCGATGTGGCTGGCCTGGCATTCGCTTCGTTTGAACACCTGGTCGGGGCCGACCTGACCGCCAGCGATCTGTTCATCTTCGAAGCTGGCGGCAGCATCAGCGGCAGCGTCTCCGGCGGCAGCGGCACGGCGGACGGCATCAAGGTGTACAACAGTGCCGAAGACACCTATACGATTTTCAATCCCCCCGAAGTTGACAGCGCCGGGCTGCTGGACTTGCACGGCCGGTTAATTGTTTACTCCGGTATCGACAATCAGGCGCTGACCAGCGGCGACGCTTTTGATCGTATCGTCTATGGCAGCGTCTTTGACGACCGGATCATCATCGAAAACGGGCCGACGCCAGGCCAAATGCAGGTCCGCTTCGACGGCAACGAGTTCTTTGATGGCATCAGCTCCCTCGATGCATTGGTGTTCCCTAATCCAGCGGATTCGCTGACCATCTATGGGCTCGACGGCCGCGATCACATTGAAGTCAAGTCGCTCGACGAGTTGTTCAGCGCGGACCTGTTGATCTACGGCAGCCGCTTGCCGATCGTCGGCTCGATCGCGCCGATTCCCGAAGAAGATCCCTACAACGACACGGTCGTGTTCAGCGGCGACATCGACCTGCAAGGCGGATTTTTGGATGTCTGGGCCGAAACCATCCGAGTGGAAAGCGGTGTCGATATCGCTGTCGGCGACAATGACATTGTGTTCCGCGCCCGCAGCACCGGCATTGCGCAGCTCGAGAATCTGTTGCCGCTGTATGCCACCTTCCGCGAGGTGGAGATCAGCATCGGCAGCGGCGCGACGCTCAGCGCCGACGGTGGCATCTATTTGATTGCGGAGGCCGATGACAAGAGCATCGCCGATCTGGCCGGCGTGCCGCGGGAGGTGGATAAGTTCGTGATCGAGCCGCTGATGGATCAGATCAGCGGTTTGACGGCGCTGCCGGTCAAGGTGCTGACCAAGAACTCGACCGCGACGGTGACGCTGCACGAGGACGCCAAGCTGCACGGCGGCGGCACGGTCGGAATCTATGCAACGGCCGGCGCCGACGCCTCGGGCAGCGCCGCCGGCAGTCTGTTCAGCATCGGGTACGCCAATGCCAATGCGGTCTCGCGGATCGACGTCCACACCGGCGCCGAGGTGGTCTCCACCGACGAAGCGGTGGTGATTACCGCTGACGGCTCGGCCACGGCCAACTTGAGCCCAGCACAGAGCGAGAGTTGACCAGCACACCCAATCCGGGCAGCCAACAGATCGCCATCGCGTTGGCGGTGAGCTATGCCGATGTCAGTTCGCATGTGACGGTCGCCGAGGGAGGCGCTGATCGACGCTGGCAAAACGGCTAACGTCGGCGCCAAAGGTGCGTTGGACTCCCAGTCCGAAGCCGAGTCGGGGATGTTCGCCGATGGCCGCGCCGGTTTGGCGTTCGCGCTGCAGTTCTCGACCGCGGATATCACGACCACGGTCGATGGCACGATCGTCGCCCGCGCTCAAGACGGCTATACAGTCAAGATCGAGATCGATCCGCTGGCCGCTCCCGGTGAAGTCGGCTACGTCGACTACGACAACGATCAGATTTACGTCGGCAACACGGCGCTGGTGACCGAGGACACGATCACCTACACCAACCGCCGCGGCACCAGCATCGGCGGCTTGGTCGACGGTCGCGAGTACTACGTGATCGCGCTGGACGATGGCTGGATCAAACTGGCTGAGACCGGGGCTCAAGCGCTGCGGGCTGGCCTCGGCGAGGAATACCACAGCGGCAACGTCGTCAACCTGCGAACCGCCGGGCTACCGACGCCGGATAACAACCGCAAGGGTTTCGGCGCTGGCGATGTCGACGCCGCGGCCAGTACGATCACGCTCCGTCGTGACGATCCGGTGTTCAATACCTTCGAGCTCGGTCAGGCCGTGGTCTATAAGGCCGGCCCCGGCGGCGCAGTGCCGGGTTTGACCGACGGCAACACCTACTACATCGTCGCCACCACCGGCCAAAACAACCTGCAGGGCGATTCTCGCTTCGCCGAGCAGCAGGTCGTCCAGCTTGCCGAGAGCGAGAACGAAGCCCGCGCCGGCGTGTTCATCGACCTCGGAGCGCCCAGCGGCGATGGCCACCAGCTGATCGGCAAACACGTGCTCGACTCCGGATTCGCCACCGGTATTGGCGTTGTCGCCGAGCTGAGTTCCGAGAGCAAGGCCGCGGCAAACGCCGGACTGAAGAGCGCCGACGATCCGAACGAAAAAAAGAGCCTCTGGGGGAGGTTCACTGAGCTGAAGGACACCAACCTCGCCGACACGCTGTTTCAAGGCCTGACCAAGGAGTACCGTGACAATGCGGGCAAGTCGCAGTCCGGTGCCAGCGGGTCGCTCAGCGTGGCCGGCGCATTGGCGTTCTCCTACCTCGATCAGAACGTGCGCAGCGATGTCAGCAGCACGGCAGAGTTGAAATCCAACGAGGACCTCGAAGTCAAAGCGACGATCGCCCAGAGTTTTAACCTTGGCGCCGAAAGCAGCACCGAACCGCAGCAAGATGATGACGGCAACGCCACTGGCAGTCAGCGCCCCCAATAATGTCAGCGTCGCGGTGTCGGTCGGCATCGTGGATAACACGGCGCTGGCGACGGTGCACGAGGGCGCGTCGCTCGACGCGCTGCGGGCCACGCGGGTGATTGCCGACGTCAGCTATCCATTCCTGCAGCGGCTCGACACGTATATACCGCTCTCCTGGGGCGAACTGACCGACGCCATTCGCACCGACGGCGTCGAGGCGCTGACGAAATACCTGAATCTCAACCTTGGTGTCAAAGACAGCTTCTTCAATACCTGGACCGCCGCCACCGCCGAGGGTGAGAAAATCGGGATCGCCGGTTCGGTGACGGTATTGGTGCTGGACAACGAAGCCGAAGCCACCATCAAGAGCGGCGCATTGGTCAATCAAGACCTCGACTGGCGCAGCGATGACGAGAATGAACACGTCAATCAGGCAACTCGCCAGGACGATGGCGGCGGCGAACAAGTGGTGTCGGTCGAGGCGACCAACTACCAGCAGATGATCAACATGACCGGCATTTTTTCGCTGCCGGGTGTGGAGGTCGACCCAACCGATCCCCAGGCGACCCGCAAGAACGTCGTCAAGCTCGGCGAGTACAGCCCGCTGGGCACCGGCGGCTCGCGCGGCGGCGCCGGCGGGGCGATCTTCGTCAGCGTCCAAGACAACAAAACGCACGCGGTGGTCGAGGATGGTGCGGCGATCTACAGCGGCGCCGACGGGGGCTTCAACATGAAAGCCGAGGAAGCGTTGTTGAACGTCAACCTCGCCCAAAGTGCAGCCAAAGGCGGGACGCTGGCGATCGGCGGGACCGTGCTCTACAGCGGCCAGACCAGCGATACGCTGGCGCGGCTAGGCAGCGGCGCGATCGTCACCGGGCGCGAAGCACGATTGTATGCCGGCGACCTGACCACCCATGCCAACTGGGCCGGCGGCATTGCCAAGGGTGAGGCGGTCGGCGTGGGCATTTCCGTGGCGATCAACGAGATCGATCGCAAGACACACGCGCTGATCGGCGACGCGGATGCCGAGGCCGGCACGACGATCGGAGCCGGCACTCAGATCGACGTCAGCGACGGCGTGCAGACGCTTGCGCGGGTCAGCGGCGACGTGTGGGCGTTTACCATCGCCGGCACGGTCGTGGCTGAGGAAAAAGAAACCGATCCCACCCCGAAACCTGATGGCGATGATCCGCTCGACGGCGTCTCGCTGCCGCGGCTGTTCGGCGAGATGCCGCTGGAAGACGAACAGGCGACCCGCCAGCAAGGCTCCAAGACCGGGATCGGTATCGCCGCCGCCGCATCGGTGAACTTGATCTCCGACGATACCCGCTCGATCATCGCCGACGCCGGGCAGCTGCAAGCCGGTTTCGTGTCGGTGGTCGCGGATAACGACGTGGGTCTGGTCGCCGCCACCGGCGGCTTGGCGGTGGCCGTGGGTGACAGCGGCGATACGGCGGCGGGATTGGCCGGTGCGTTCAGCTACAACGAATTGACGGCTCATACGGTCGCCGAGATCCAGGACACGCAGCTGGCGCTCAGCGGCCAAGCGGCCGGTGACTTCACGCTGGATGTGCATGCCAAGACGCACGGCGATATCTTCGCGCTGGCCGCCGGCGGTGCCGGCGCGGTCGCCTCGGGCACCCCCGATCCCGGCAGCACTCCCGGCAGCGGCTCGACTGCCGTGTCGATCGCCGGCTCGGTGTCGATCAACACGATCAGCGGTGAGACGACAGCGGCGCCTGCGCCACGGCAGCGCGCGTTGGAAACTGGTGATGCGCGGGTGCGCGGAGCTGATGAATCGAGAATCCTCGCCATCGGTGGCGGACTGTCGCTGTCGATCGCCACCGGCCAACAGGGTTCCTCCACCGCGGTCTCGGCCGGTGTGGCGATCGCGGTCAACAAAGTCTCGACCAGCGTGGGCGGCTTGATTGAAGAGACGACGTTGAACTGGGCCGAGGGCGGTGAGGGAAATCTGCGGCTCGAGGCGGTCAACGGCCGCGACATCGGCGCGTACACCCTTGCCGGCGCGGTCAGTGTCGCTTCGGGCACTCAGGGCAACGGCGTGGCCGGCGCAGGTGCGGGGTCTGGATCGGTCAATCAAATCACCGGCGATACGATCGCTGCGGTTCGCGACAGCGTGGTGATCGTGCCAGGTGATGTGCTGGTGCGGGCCGAAGACAGTTCGGAGATCAATTCCGCGGCCGGTGGCATCGCGGTCGCCGTCGGCTTGTCGAGTCAGGGCAATGGTGGCTCCGGCTCAATCGGTGCGGCCTTCGCGATCAACTCGATCGGCAGCGACGATCAAGACAACGACGTTTGGGCCGACGTCGACGGCAGCACAATCTCTGCGGGTGACTCGATCGTAGTCGAAGCTCAGTCGCTGGCCACGATCTTTGCGCTGAGCATCGGTGCCGCGGGCAGCGTCAGTGGCTCAAGCTCCGGCAATGCCATCGCCGGCAGCCTCGCCGGCTCGGCATCGGTCAACCAGATCCGCGTCAACAACCAAGCGCAAGCGCGGCGCCGCAGCTCGCTGACGACGCACAGCGGTGCTGTCAGTGTGAGCGCCGATGACGATGCGTCGATCAACGCCACCGCAGGATCGGCGGCGCTGCAGGCCGCTGTCGGCAGCGGTACCAGCGCCGCGGTCGGCCTCGGTTTTTCGCTGACGATCAACAACGTGGCTAACACCGCAGCGGCGTCGATCGAGGATGCGAGCGTCGACTCGGCCGCCGCGCTGACACTGCAAGCTGACAGCGAAGCGACCATCGAGTCGCTGGCCTTCGGCATCGCGCGTAGGTGTTTCGGCCAGTACCGACGGCACCGCGGTGGCTGCCAACGCCACCGGCGCGGTCAGCATCAACGAAATCGACAATACCATCGAAGCAGTCATCCGTCATAGCGACCCTAGCGCGGGCGACAGCGTGACGGCCGCAGGCACGGTAAGCCTCAGCGCGACCGATCGCTCGACGATCGAGGCGACGGCGCTCGCTGCCGCCGCTGGCGTCGCGGTCAGCCCCAGCAGTGTCAGCGCAGCGGTGTCGATCGGCATCGGAGCGGCAACGAACACGATCAGCAATCAGACGCGGGCGCTGATCAGCGGCATCGACGTGACCACGACCAGCGGCGACGTGACGCTGACGGCTGAGTCTCAGGCCGAGATCGACGCGTTCGCACTGGCGGCTTCGGCAAGCTTCAGCGGCAGTGGCGGATCGGCGGCGATCACGGTGGCCGCAGCCGTGTCCTATGCCGAAAACCACATCAGCAATGTCACTGAAGCGATCATCGAAGGCGACGTCACGGTATCCGCCCCGGGTGCGATCACGCTGCAGGCACAGGACCAGTCGCAAATCACGGCGGACATCACCGCCGCGGCGGTCAGCGCGGGGTTCAGCAGCGGCGGCGTGTCGGTCAGTTTCGCCGTCGCCGGCGCGATCGGACTCAACGAAGTCGCCAACGAGACCCGCGCCTTGGTCCGGGACGGTGCCACCGTCGACGCGGGCACGACGCTCGATCTGACGGCGACTTCGTCGGCGACGATCGACGTGTTCGGCCTCGCCGCGAGCGCCTCGGTGACCGGCAGCGCCGGCTCATCGGCGCTCGGCGGTGCCGGCACAGCGGCGGTGCTGGATAACACCATCGCCAACACCACCGAAGCCGGGTTGTCGGCTGGCGCATCCGGCTTGGCCGCTGGCGCGGTCACCATCAGCGCCACCGATGCCTCCACGATCACTGCCGATGTGGTGGCCGCCTCCGCGAGCGTCGCTGCGGGCTCCAATATGGCGATCTCGGCCGCGATCGCGATCTCCTACGCTAACAACACGATCAACAACAGCACTCGCGCCGTGGTGGAGGACTCAGACCTGAGCGACATCGGCGCTCTGACTCTCACGGCCGATTCCACCGCCACAATCACCGCCTTTTCGCTCGCTGCCGCACTGAGCGTGGCGGGCAGCGGCGACCTGGCGCTGTCGGCGGCGGGCGCCGGAGCGGTTTCGCTCAACGACATCGGCGGCACGATCGAGGCGGCGATCCGTGGCAGCAGCGTCACCGCTGACGACGTCACCATCACCGCGACCGACGCCTCTGCGATCGACTCCAACACCCTGGCCGCTTCACTCTCGGTGGCGGGCAGTGGGACGCTGGCGATCGGGTTCGCCATCGCCGCCGCAGTGGCTGAGAACAGCATCACCACAGTCACCCGCGCCACGATCGACGACGCCAGCGTGATCAGCGGTGGCGGCGTCACGGTGGAGGCCGAATCATCGGGCAGCGTGGTTGCTACCGGAACGGCCGCTGCGCTGTCGGTCGCCGGCAGCGGCAGCATTGCGGTCTCCGTGGCCGGCGCTGGGGCGGTAGTGCTTAACGACAGCACGGCGGTGACCGAAGCCTTGATCGGAGGCGACAACCTGATCCAGGTCGGTGGCGCGCTGCGCGTGGCGGCGTCCAACAGCAGCGACATCGAGGCCTATGTCACCGCCGCGTCGGCCAGCATCGCCGCGGGCGGCACCGGCTCGATCTCCGTGGCTATCGCGGCTACCGGGGCGGACAATCGTATCGGTGGCGCCACCCGAGCGAACGTCGACGCGGCTTCTATCCGCGACGCGACGTCCGTCGATGTCACGGCCGAGTTCGCCGCCGGAGTGAGCATCGTCGGCACCAGCGCTGCATTGTCGGTAGCCGCCGACGGAACGGTGGCGGCCTCCGGCGCGGGCTCAGCGGCAGTGGTGGTGAACCAGATCACGGGCGCCACCAGTGCCACGATCTCTGGCGGTGCCGATGTCGATGCCAGTGGCGCAGTCCGCTTGGAGGCCAGCGATCGTTCCTCCATCGATGCGGTGGTGACGGCGGCCTCGCTGAGCGTGGCAGGGTCGGGCACCGTGGCACTGAGCCTGGCTCTTTCAGCAGCGGTGGCCACCAACGAAGTCGGCGGCAGCACGCGGGCCGCAATCGATGCGGCCGAGGTGCATGCCGGAAGTACGCTGGATGTCATCGCCACCAATGAGGCTGCGATTCAAGTCGTCGGTACGGCGGCCGCCGTGTCCGTTGCAGGCAGTGGTGGCGTGTCGCTCTCGGGTGCCGGCTCGGCCGCCGTCGTGCTCAACAAAACCACCGGCGTGACTGAGGCCGCGATCACTCAGGTCGCCGACGTGTTTGCTCCCGGTGCGATCACCATCGACGCGACCGACGGGTCCACGATCACCTCGACGGTGACTTCGGCGTCGGTCTCTGCCGCGATCGGATCCGCGGGATCACTCAGCCTTGCGTTGGCGGTCGCCGTGGCCGAAAACGAGATCGGCGGCACGACCCCGCGCTGATCGAAGACTCGCTGGTCCAGAGCGGCAGCACGATCTCGCTGGACGCTGATTCGACAGCCACGATCGATGTCGTCGGTGTCGGCGCCGCGATGTCGCTGGCGGGTGATGGCACGATGGCGATCAGCGGCGCGGCCGCAGCCGCCTGGGTATCCAACAGCTTGACCAACACGATCGAAGCGGTTATTCGCGGCGACGACGCAGCCGACTCCGGACACGTGAGCGCCGCTGGCGACATCGCGCTCACCGCGGTCGATGCGTCGACGATCACCTCCGATTCCGCCGCCGCGTCGCTGAGCGTCGCCGCCAGCGGCACTGTGGCGGTCAGCGTCTCGCTGGCGATCGCGCTCTCCGAAGCGGAAATCGGCACCGCGGTGCGGGCTGCGATCGACCAGGCGACGGTGGAGTCTGACGGGGGTGGCATCGCCTTATCGGCCCTGAACGAGACCGTGATCGACACCACGGCGACCTCGATCGCCGCCAACGTAGCGGCTTCGGGCGGCGTGGCGGTCGGGCTGACCGGTGCCGGGGCGCGATCGGTCAACAAGACCACCGGCACGACGGAAGCGGTGATCTCCAATGGCTCGGACATCGCCATCGACGGCGCTGTCACGTTATTGGCCGAAAACACCTCCACCATCGACGCGATCGTCGTTGTCAATTCGCTCAGCGTGTCCGGCTCCGGCGGCGGTTCGATCGACGTTTCCGTAGCGGTCCTGACGTCGGAAAACAGCATCGGCGGCAGCACCCGCGCCGCCATCGAAGGCTCGGCTGTGGCGGCCGGCGGCGGCGTGTCCGCCACCGCGCTATCGGACAGCAGCATTGAGGCGGTGGGAGCGGCTGTGGCGGTGAGCGTCTCGGCCAGCGGTGGCTTTGCGATCGGAGTCGGCGCGGCCGGCGCATTTGCCTCCAACACCAGCGACGCCGTCACCGAAGCGGTGATCGATGCCGGATCGGCCGTCACCGGCAGCAGCGCCACGCTCTCGGCTACCGAAAGCAACGATATCGACGCTACCGTTGCGGCCGTCGCTGCCGGCGTGGCGGCATCGGGCACCGGAGCGATCTCGTTGACAGTCGCGGCCGCACTAGCGGAAAACAGCATCGGCAGCACCACTCGCGCGGCGATCGATGATTCGACCGTCGATGTCAGTGGCGAAATCTCTTTGAATGCGGCTGCGGAGTCGTCGATCGACGCGGTCGCCGTCGGCGTGAGCTTCAGTCTGGCGGCCGATTCCACCGTCTCGGTCGCGGGCACCGGGGCCGGGGCCAGCGCCACCAACACGCTCACCGGCACGGTCGAAGCGGTGGTCCGCGACAGTGACGCAGACGATGATCCGGCGCTGAACCGCCTGGTCCGCGGCAGCTCGCTGACCCTCGACGTGCGCAGCGCCAACACCATCCTCGCCGATACCGCGGCGGCGGCGATCGGCGTGTCCGGCAGCGGCGGCGTAGCGATCACCGGGGCCGTGGCCGCGTCGCTGTCGCAGAACACGATCGGAGCGACCACACGTGCCGGGGTGTTCGATTCCAACGTGATCAGCGGCGGCCCGCTGCAGGCCGACGCGACGACGTCCAACACGGTTGACGCGACCACCGTCGCGGTCGCCTTCTCGTTCTCGGGTTCCGGCGGCATCTCGGCCAGCCTCACTGGTGCCGGAGCCTCGGCCGAAAACGTCACTACCGGATTGACCGAAGCGCTGATCGGCGGCGGCAGCGATGTCACGGCCGGCAGCGTCAGCCTGGCAGCCCTGGACGAGTCGGTGATCGCCTCGGACGTCACGGCGGTAGCGATCAGCATCTCGGGTTCCGGAGGCTTGGCTGCCGGATTGGCGATCGCTGTCACCCTCGCTGAAAACACCATCGGCAGCACCACACGGGCCGGCATCGACGGCTCGTCGGTCACCACGACCGGCAGCGGCGCGATCAGCATCGACGCCGAGAACGCCACTGCCGTCACCGCGATCGGCACCGCCGCGGCGCTGTCGGTATCTGGCAGCGGCGGTGTCAGCCTGTCCGGCACCGGTACAGGGGTGGATGTCACCAACACCATCACCGGCACAACAGAAGCCGTGATCCGCAACGACAGTGTCGTGCTGGCCGGCGGCAACATCACGCTCGATGCCAGCGACGAGAGCGTGCTCGACGCGACGGCCACGGCCGCGTCGTTGTCGTTTGCCGGCGGCAGCTCCGGCTCGATCAGCCTCGCCTTGTCGGTCTCGCTGGCCAGCAGCGCCGTCGGTGGTACGACCGCCGCTGTGATTGACGATTCCGACGTCGAAGCCGGGGCGCGCTCGTGCTCTACGCTGTGTCCGCGGGCACCGTTGACGTCACATCCGTAGCGGTGTCCGCATCGGGCTCGTTCGACGGCACGCTGGCGCTCAGCGGTGCCGGTGCCGGCTCGGCCGCGACCAACGTGATCACGGCGACAACCGAGGCGGCGATCCGCGATTCGGGCACGGTGGGATCCAAGACTCAGGGGGCCCGAGCCGCTGGCGACGTCACACTGGCGGCCTCAGATGACCGCCAAATCGACGCCACGACCGCCGCGGCGTCGTTCTCGCTGGCCGTCGGTGCTGGAGGAGGCGGCTCGCTGGCCGTGGGCGCTGCAGTGGCGACCAACACGGTCGGTGGCACGGTGCGAAGCGCGATCGAAGACTCCGAAGTCAGCTCGACCAACGGCAAGATCTCGCTCGACAGCGAAAGCCGCACGATCGTCGATGGGCAAGCGGTCGGCGTGTCGGTATCGCTGGCCGGTGGCGCGGTCGCCGTCGCTCTGGCCGGCGCCGGTGCCGCAGCATACAACACCACCAGCGTCACCACCGAATCGATCGTCAGCGGCGGGAGCAACGTGACGGCCAATGGGACCGGCGGGCAGGTCAACGTTCAGGCAGCCGATCGCTTGCAGGTGACCGCCGACGCCACGGCGGTCGCGGTCTCGCTTTCCGGTGGCGGCCTGTCCGCCGCCAGCAGCGTCGCCGGCTCGGTCGCCAGTAACACGCACACAGCGACCACGAATGCCGGCACCGACGATGCCGCCGTGACCGCTCGTGGGAAGATCGACATCGAGGCGGTTTCGACATCTTCCTTCACAGCCACGCCCGATGCCATCAGCGTGGCCATCACGGTTCCCAGCGGCGCACCGGCGCCGACGTTGTCGATCAGTGGCAGTGCGGCGGTGGCCAGCAACACCACCAACGCGGGTATCCACGCGTTCGCTCGCAATGGCAGCACCCTCAGCGGCTCGAGCATTGATGTCGAAGCCAGCGATGAATCGGACACGACCGCTGAACTGGTGTCGGTGTCGGTCGCCGTCGGTTATGCCGGCGTGGCGGTGTCGCTCGGGCAGGCCATCAATGTGACTCATACGGTCACTTCGGCGACAATCAGCGGTTCCTCCGCCACGGCCACCAGCGGCGACATCGTGATCGATGCCGATGCGACCCAGACGCTGACCGCGACCTCGCGCGCCGTAGCCGTCTCAGCGGCGCTGATCGGAGTGGCGGGCACCGGCTCGGAGGCCAACACGACCATCAACGGTGACGTGGTGGCCAGCGCCAGCAGCGCTGTGCTCACCGCGAGCAATGGCAGTGTGAGGATCGATGCTGATTCCATTCACACCGCCGAAGCGATTGCCGACGGGGCCGCGGTTGGTGCCGCGAGCATTGCCGTCATGAAGGCGACCGCGCTGGTCAACGGTGTCACCCGCGCCTATGCCGATGGAGCGACAACGGTCACCTCCGGTGCGCTGAACATCACGGCAGATTCCAACAGCACTGCCGCCCCCGACGGTTTATCGCTGGCCATCGGCGTGGTCGGCGGGGCCGGCGCCGAGGTCAAGGCGGGCGTCAATCGCACGACTGAAGCCTATGTCGGCACTCGCGCCGGTGTGACCCCCACCGCCCAGACCGTACTGACCGTTACCGGCGGCGACGTGCTGATCGATGCCAGTGCCGTCTCCCGCGCTGAGTCCAGTCCGCTGAGCCTGGGGATTGGTGCGGCCGGCATCGGCGCCGCGGTAACGGAGGCGACGATCAACGGCAGCACGCTGGCCTACATCGGCCAAGGCGCGACCGTCAACGCTGGCGAATTGGACATTGAAGCTGACGCCACCGAAGACGCGGTCGCCAATACGGTCGTCGCGGGCGTGGGAGCTGTCGGCGGCGCCGGCGCGGTGTCCACGGCCACCATCGACAGCACCGTCCAGGCGTTCATCGGCACTCAGCCAGGCGTCACTCCCACAACCGGCTATGGGACGTCGGTCAACATCACCGCGGGCGGTGTCGGCGACGGGACGGTGTTTGTGCAGGCCAGCGGTGACCGCACGGCCGACGCCGACGCCAAAGGCGGTGCCGGAGGCGCGGTGGCGGTGGCTGCAATGACACCGACCGCGAAGGTCGGCGGCGCGGTCCGTGCTGGCGTCGGTGGTGCGGCCAGCATCGTCGCCGCAGCTTTCCAGATGCACGCGCTGGGCAAGAACGAGGCCGATGCCTACGCTCTGGTGGCGAGCATCAGCATCGCTGGCGGCGCAGGCGCCAACGCCACCGCCGAAATCCTCAGTACAGCCGATACGCAGTCCGTGGTGGCCAGCGGGGCCACGATCCAGACGGTCGGCGCGGTGGTCGTCGACGCGAAGCTGCAGGGCAAGCAGAACACCGCGAAGGCCAAGGCGGAGGGCGGCTCCGGTGGCGTGCTCGCTTCGGTGGCCGTGATGCTCGCCAACAGCACGGTCGGGGGCGGCGTACAAGCAGCCTTCGACGGCACCCTGGTCAGCGCATCGCAGCTGACCGTCGAAGCGGCCGGTCGCAACCTCGCGCAGACCGAAACGCTCGTGGTCAGCATCGGTACGTTCTCCGGCAGCGGCTCCGGGGCTTTGGCCGAGGTGACTAACCAAGCGGATGTCGAGGCGACCGTTGGCTCGGCCGCTTCGCTCACAACCAGCGGTGCGGTGCTGATCAAGGCGACCGGCGATAATCAGGCTTGGGTCGATTCGGACGCCGGGTCCGGCGGCATCGTCGGCATCACCGGCTCCACGTTGTCAGCGAAGGTCGGCGGTGGCGTGAAGGCGGCCTTGAACGGCGATGTCGAAAATGCCGGCTCCGTGAAAGTGGAAGCAATTGGCACCAACCTCGCCGACGCCGATGCCCTGGCGATCTCGATCGGCTTGTTCGCCGGTATCGGTATCGAGCCCAAAGCCGAAGTCACGCCAGATGCTGTTGTCGAGGCGAGCGTCGGGGGCACCAGCCGAATCACCGCCACCGCAACCGCACTGCAAGTGCTGGCCACCAGCACCGATACGGCTGCAGCCCGCAGTACCGGCGGCAGCGGCGGCTTGGTCGATGTGAGGATCATGAATGTCGACGCTTCGACCCGCGGAGCCACGCGGGCGATCATCGGCGACGGTGCACAAATCAACGCGGGCTCGGTTGAACTCAATGCTCAAGCCACCACCGCGCCGACGGCGGCCGTCTCCAGCACCGGCATCAGCTTGGTGTCGGGGGGTAAAGCGACCTCCAGCGCCACCGACCTGCACCGCGTCGAAACTCGCATCGGCGCTGCCATGGGCACGCCCGCCGGCGCCTTCCCGGCCTCGGTGTCGACCAGCGGCACCGGCGCTGTCACCGCCGATGCGGCGATCGCCAGCACGGTTCGCGCTACCGGCGATATGCTCGGCATCGGCCTAGGCGGCTCCGGTTCCACAACCATCACGACCGCCAACTCCTCGCCGCAGGTCCGCGCCTACCTGGGCAGCGGCGCAAGCGTCGATGCCGGAGGCGACATCCGGTTCCGCGCCCAGGCGAGCACGATCGATGTCAGCTCCTCGGGAACGGGAACGAACATTTCGCTGGGTGTCGGCTACTCCGGCGCCAGCTCAAGTGCGGTCGCGACGCCGACCGTCCAGGCGTTCACTCAAGGCGGCGGCAGCCTCCGCGGCGACGATGCCATCTTTACGGCCACCGCCAACGTGCTCGACATCGCCCGCGTGACCGTCGCCTCGGGAGCACTGTTGGCCGGCATCGCCGGCGGTACCGCGACAGCCACCGCGACTCCGACCGTCGGCGCCGGGGTTGGTTCGGGGACCGACGTGCGGCTGCAGGGCGACCTCAGCGCGACCGCGGTCGCCACCAACCGCGCCGATGCCAAGTCGCAAGGGCGCAGCGGCGGTCTGGTCGGAGTCGGCGCTTCCAAAGCCTTCGCTACAGCAACATCGACCGTCGACGCCTACGTCAGCGGCACCGTCGGCGCCCTCGGCACGCCCGGCGCAGCGAACGTCGCTCTCGACGCCCGCTCCGCGGACGACGCGGTGGCCGATGCCCAAGCGGTCTCCGGCGGCTTGGTCGCCAGCACGAAGAATGATTCCTCGGCGACCATTGCCTCGGCCGTCAAAGCCTACCTCGGCAGCGGCAGCGTCGTTCATGCCTCGGGCAACGTCAGACTGGACGCCAACGTCGATCCTGAAGCGGATGCCGCAACCAAAGGTGTCACCGGCGGCGCAATCGGCGTGGGTGGATCGCAATCGATCACGACCGTCACTCCGCAGGTCTCAGCCTACGTCGGCAACAACGCCACGCTGGTTGTCGGTGGAGCCATCGCCGTCGATGCCCGCAGCCGTCCGATCGCCAGCACGGTTTCCCTGCCGACGTATCAGATCGCCGGGCTCAACACCGGCGCCGACACGCTGACCGTGAACAGCCATGGGCTGCTGACCGGCGACTCGATCGAGTACGAGAACGGAAGCAACACCGCAATTGCCGGGCTGGACGGCCGCCAGGTGGAGAACGTCGACGGCGGCACGGTGGTCGTGCGTCGCGAGTACAACGTGCTGGTCGCCGGCCCGAACACCCTCGCGCTCGGCTCGGTCTTCAACGGTGCGCCGCTGGCCGACGGCGCGGGCATCGACGCCGTGAACGACCTGATCTATTTCACGTCGGCGCACAACTTTGTCAGCGGCGATGCGGTCCGCTACGCTCCGGCCGACGGCAGCACGGCGGTCGGCGGATTGACCAACGGCGGACTGTACTACGTCCAAGTCATCGATGGCCGGACGATTCGACTGGTCGGCAGCGCCGACCAAGCTCGCAATCCCGCGGATTACCAAAAAGCGTTCACACCCGGTGGGATCAGCAGCAATGTGATCACCACGACGACCGCACACGGCTTCACCCCAGGTCAAGCGGTGACCTATGACGCGCCGGATCCGCTGCGGGTGGTGAATCTCAATGTCGATGTCGACTATGCGGGCACCGAGGACGACGGCGTGACCGCTCGGCTGAACCATAACGCCGACGCCAACAACATCTATTTCACCGACGCTGATTTCCAACGCATCGCCCACGGGTTTGAAACTGGCGATCAGGTGCTCTACCAGTTGGAATCAGGAACCGCAGCGATCGCTCCGCTGGTCGATGGCACGACTTACCGCGTCGTCAAAGTCGATGACTACTCAATCCAGCTCAAACGCAACGATGTCCTGACCCGCAGCGTGCATTTCGTCCGCAGCGGCTCAAGCGTGCAGATCGTCCGCACCGACGGCCAGAGCTGGGCCAGCGCCGGCTTCGGCCCCGGCGACCCGCTGATCATCACGGGCGTGCACTCGACCACCAACGGCAGCTACACGGTGAGCAGTGTCAGCGGCAGCACGATGACGCTCACCAGCGGCAGCGACTCGATCAACGACATCCAAGCCACCCGCGTCACCGCCAGCATGACCTTTGTACCCGGGACCGCAGAGGTGCCCGCTTCGGGCGGCAACCCCGCCGTGCCAGAAACCAACGACGCGATCACTCGCAACGACGGCCGCAATTGGTCGACCGATGGCTTTACCGCCGGCATGTCGATCACGGTCAATAACGTCCCTCGCACGATCGGATCGATCAGCGGCACGACGATCGTCTTGAGTAACCGCGTCGCCGGCACCCCTTCCGGCACGATGTTGGCCACCGTTGAGCGGGCTGCGGTGACGGGCACCTTCGACCAGCCGATCCTGGCGCTGGCAGCCGACAAGGCCAACCGCGTCGGCAATCCTCCGCCCACCCCGACCGACGCCCAGCGCAGCGAGCACAGCTTCATCAAGGTCGCCGACCTGCCGATCAAGCTCGCTGGCGGCGGCACGCTGCAAAATGGCCGCACCTATTACGTCAACGTGGTCGACAGCACGCGGTTCAGCCTGCGTGAGACGCCCAGCGGCAGCATCTTGAATCTGAGCACCAGCGGGCTCAACAACAGCGCGGTGCATGGCTTCAGCCCGGTGGTCGATCTGGGCACCGGCGACGGCGACCAAACGCTGCGGATCGATCTGCCGGCCGGTGCCAGCATCTCCGGGACACACAGCATCCTCGGCCCCGGCGGGCTGCCGCTGAGCCTGGTGTCGCCCGCGACCGGCGATGGCCTCTCGTCAGCCAACGCACGGGGCTCCGGAGGCGGCTTTGTCGGCGTCAACGTCAACGATGCCACCATCACCTACAGCCCCAACGTCACCGCCTACCTATCGGGCGACTTCGTCCAGGCCGGCGGCGACATCGCGGTCACCACGCTGCTGAAGACCGACGCTACGGCGAGCACGCGGAACGGCACCGGCGGCTTTGTCGGTATCGGTGCGGCGGACGCCAACAGTGTGCAGAACACCGTCAACACGGTCTACATCGGCAGCGGCGTGCAGCTGATCTCTGGCGGCAACCTGACGCTCCGCGCCGACAGCGACCACATCTCCTCGATCGCGGCCAACTCCAAGGCGGGCGGTTTCGTCGGTTTGGCCGACGCCGACAGCGCGACCACGCTCAACTATGCCACCAAAGCCGAGATTCGCAGCAACGCCGATCTGCTGGTCGCCGGCCATGTGGCCGTACACGCCGACAGCTGGAGCAACATCGCCAGCGATGCGTATGCCAGCGGTCTGGGGGTCGGCGGCGATGGCGAGAGTTCCAACAATATTAATGTGACTGGCGCAGTGACCAGGGTCGACGTGCAAAGCGGCGCGATCGTCACCGCCGATAGCGTCTCAGCGGCGGCCACGACGTCCCGGCTGCGCCTGTTTGCCGACGGCAAGGCCTACGGCGCCGGTTTCTACAGCGAGGGCTCGGATAATTCGCGCGTCTCGGTCACCGCGAATAACCAGGTGGTGCTCGGTGCCAATGCGGAACTGACCGGCTTGGAAGGCGTGGACCTGATCTCGCGGTTCGACAACGTCGACACCCAAGCCAACTCCTTCTCGCGCTCGACCGGACTGTTCGGCTGGGTCAGCTCGACCGCCAACAACTCCACCGTCCTCAATACGCAGGTCACCGGTGTGGCCGGTGCGCTGGTCACTGCGGGGCCACGTGACAACTCCGACTCGCGGATGAAGCAGGATGCCCAGACCAGTCGCATGGCCTTGTTTGTCGGCACCGACAACGGCTCGGTCAGCATCGACCGCGAAGCGAAGACCAGCAAACGCTCGCTGGCCAGCGGCGGGTCGCACGGCGATGTCACCGACACCGAGGACCGCCAAAACCAGATGATCAACTTCAGCTCCGACGTCCTGATCCTCTCTGGCCGCTCGCCGCTGTTGGAAGTCGTGCTGACGATCGGTGACGGGGGCTCGATCAGCGAGGCCGTCAACGTCAGCGTCCGCGACAGCGATAACACTGCCAAGACTGCCGGCACGATCAACAACGCCGAAATCTTCGTCAACGACATCATCAATCCCGGCGCTGGCGACGTGGTGTTCCGCGCCGCCAACACCATCGCCGGCGGTGGAGGCACGTGGGAGTTCCGCAGCAGTCTGCCTCAAGTGCGGATCTCCAATACGTCCAACAAAAATCTCAAGCTCAACGACATCAACGTGCTCGGCGACCAACAGCCGTTGGTGTGGCTGCAGCCGACCACCGGTTCGCGGACTCTGGTCTTCGACATCGTTCAGGATGTCGCTCCGAGCTTGGTGGACATCCTCAATACCGGCAGCGGCGATGTGCTGCTCAACGGCACGATCACCAACCCGATCGGCACGACCTCGATCGTCAACACCCAAGGCGATGTACTCTCGACGTTCGCCCGCGATGTGCCGCACACCGATTTCGGCAAATCGAGGATCTCGCTGGTCCAATCCAACCTGTTGCGAATCGAGACGCCTATGGGCGATGTCGGATCAACCTCGCACCGCGTCAACGTTGACATCGTCGACGCCGCTGGACTGCCGCCGGCCACGACCTTCCAAACCCGGCGTGTCGATCAGGCCTCGCATACCATTTTCCTCGGTTTTGAAAACCTGTTTTACACCGGCCAACAGGTGCTTTACCAAGCGGCGTCGACGCCGATCAGCGGCCTGGTGAGCGGTGAGTACTACTATGTGATCGCGGCGGCCGATGGCCTGAGCATCCGTCTGGCGACATCGCAGGCCGACGCTGAGGAGGGGATTGCAATCGCCATCGCTGCGGCCGGTAACAGCCTGAATCAACACAGTCTGATTCCTCTAACTCGCTTCGCCGTCCATGCCGGCAGCGACGTGTTCCTGGACGTCCAGGCGCGGCAACGCGGGCTCACCGAGGATTACTTCGTCAACATCGACTCGGTCACCGCCGGCGGCGACATCGACATCCTGATGCAGGCTAGCCTGCGAGAAATGAGTGTCGGCCAAAAAGGCGGCGTCCTCGTCAAACACCCTGGATCGTTTGCAGGGCAAGCCCACTACAACCGCTTTACGCCCGATACCGGCACCCGCGGAAGCCTGAACGTCGGCGCTTTCGCAACCGGTGCGGAAGTGATCGAAAGCACGTACGACTTCCGCGCTTTGGACGATGATGGCCAGCGGACGCGGCCGGGTGTTGTCGCTGGCGGCAACATCATCATCGCGGCGGCCGACCCCAGCACGTCGGCGACGCTGATCCACGTCGTCGGCATCACCGAGATCCTTGGCAGCGGCGACATCGATGTGCTCACCAACGGCAACATCACGCTCACCGAGAACACCGGCGACCTGCGCGTCAGCCGCGTCCAGTCGACCGGCAACGATGTGCTACTCTACTCGCCAGCGAGAATCCTCGATGCCCGCAACGACTCCGGGCCAAGCGTCGAGGCGGATGTCAGCGGCGTCAACATCACGCTGGTCGCCGGCACCGGCCTGGTTCATCCGCCGGGCACCTTCGACAATCCGCTGCACTTCATCGACGACCCGCAGCGGCCGCTGGGCGGGATCGGCACACCGGGCAACTTCCTCGAGATCAACGTCAACGTGCTCCATGGCAGCGGATCGAATCTCGGTGTGCTGCGGGCGCTCGATACCACCGCCACAGCGACCCTCGGCATCTTCCTCGACGAAGTTGTCGGGGATCTGCAGGTGCATACGGTGGAGACGACCGGCGACGTCTCGCTGCGAACCACAGCCGGTTCGATCCTGGACGCTCGCAACGACGGTGCTGGCGACGATCAAGCCAACGTGCTGGGGCAGAGTATCGCGCTGGACGCCAATGGATCGGGAGCCTCGATCGGCATTGCAGGCAACGAACTGGAGATCGACAGCTCGCGCAGCTCGCTGTCGACCGGACTGGCCGCTGGCGGCGATCATGTCTCGCTGGAGGCGATCGGCGGCATTTATGTCACCGAGACCGACGGCTATTTGCGTCTGCTGCTGGCCCACAGCTACGAGGGCGACATCCGGCTGACGGTCCGCGAGAGCAGCGACCAGGGCGAGGATCTGTACCTCATCCGCTCAGGCGAGGCACGCTTTGCCGAGAGCGATATCTGTCTGCCGGGTGGCCACGCTGACGGACCGCGCAGCGTGCCTCGCGGCCAGATCTTCGCCGAACAAGGCGCGGTGCTGCTGCTGGTCGGCGATAACGTGGCGCTGCACGAGAACAGCGAGATCCTCGCCGCTCAAGACATCGACATCCACGGTGACGTGTACGCGCTCAATGGCGTGATCAGCGACTTGGCGGACCTGCCGGCAGGTTTTGGCACCACCATGGTGCTCCGCGGCCGAATCATCGCCGGCGCCGATGTCACCCCGGGCAGCCAACTGGGCGGCAACCCGGTCGGCACCGCCATCCCAACCCTCACCGCGCCAGAACATTTGACCGAGATTTGGGGCAACGCCGACTCGGATACCTTCCAGTTCGGTGACGCCAGCGGCGTGGCTGGCGGCAGCCAGCAGGGCGACGCCGGATACATCTTCATCGGCTCCAAAACCCGCGTGCGTGGCAGCCAGGATCTGGAATCCGCGATGGCCGACGGTGAGGACCGGTTCAGCGTCTATTACCTGCAGGACGCGGCGGTTACTACCGGCCCGGCGACCGCCATGCACGATCCCGTGACCGGCAACCTTATACCAATCGCAGCTGAGCACACGCTGACGCTCGACGGCCAAGCCGGCAGCGACACCTATGAGATCTTCAGCCTCGGCAGCAACGGCGCAGATGAGCGTAACTATGTGATCAATGTGCTGGATACCGGCGCACTGGATGATGGCTCCGATGAGCTGTTCATCTACGGCCATGACTCGGCTCAAAACGGAATCAATCCGGCAACCGGTGAGGCCTACGCCACCGACGACGTGTTCCTGCTCCGCGCGATGCGGTTCATCCCGGGCGAAGCGGGCGCTGATCGGCCCGGTTTTGTCGCTCTGCTCCACGGCGATGCCGATCGCTATCGTGACATCGATCCAGCGACGGGCGCTTCGGGTGAGCTGCAGCGGATTCAATATGACCGCGGCATCAACGGCCGGTTGAGCGTCGAAGGGCGAGGCGGCAACGATGCCTACTTCTCCGACGATACGACGGTGACGATCACGCTCGACGGTGGAGCTGGGGACGATGCCTTCCAAATCGGCCAGATCTACGGCAGCAAGCGAGACGCCGCAGCGAACCTGCTGGAGTCAGACGTTTTTCCGAAGCTCGTCGCCACCACGCGCGGCTGGCTCAGCGCGGGGATCGGCGCCCCAATGGTCGTGCATGGCGGCACCGGTGACGACAGCTTTACCGTCTACTCCAACCAGGCCGAACTGCGTCTGGAAGGCGATGACGACAATGATCTATTCGTGGTCCGCGCCTTCGCCCTGGCGCTCATCGACGATCAGGGGACCGCGGACTGGCGCGATGACGAGCTGATGTTGAAGGACGGCCTGCCGCAGCCGATCATCGGCGGACTGTCCACCGATCGACCGGTCGACATCCGCACCGGCGGCGGCGACGACTTTGTGCAGTACAACATCAACGCTCCGGTTTCGGTCGATGGCGGCACCGGCTTTGACAAGGTGACGGTGCTGGGCACCGAGTTCGCCGACAACTTCGTCGTCACCGAACACGGCATCTTCGGCGCAGGGATCAATCTGCGATTTGACAATATCCAGGTGATCGAGCTCGATGGCCTCGAGGGCGACGACAGCTTCTTCGTGCAGTCCACCGCCTTCGGTGTCGCCTACCGTCTCATCGGCGGGCTCGGCTCCGATGGATTCAACATCACCGGCGACGTCTCGCTGCCGATCGTGACACGCGAGCTTGAAGGCGCCAGCGGAGTGGTCGACCATCGCCTCTTCTCGGGTGATTCCTACTACGACGGGCTGCTGGTCGACGGCTTTGACTACAACGTCGCCAGCGCTGCCCAAGGCGCCGTGGTGATCGAAGAGTCCGCAGGCTTCACCACCGTCACCGAAGGCGCCGGCAGCGGCGCGGTGGATCGCTACACGGTGCGGCTGGCACAAGCGCTGACCGGGACACAGGTCGCCTACGTGATGGTTTCCGCGGCCCGGACCAGTCAGGAAGAGGCGGACGACGCCTTCGCCAATCCGCTGCCGCTGGCCAATGGGCCGGGCGACTCCATCTGGCTGAGCACCGCGGCGCCGGAGGCGCTCCCCACCGATGTCGACTTCCAGCGGTTCGTCACCATCAATGGCGTCCAGACTGCGGTTCCCGACCGCGCCGTGGTCCTGCGGTTCGACGCGGACAACTGGCAGCAGGCACAGGACGTCTGGGTTTATGCACCCGACGACGACCGGGCCGAAGGGGACCGGGTCGTCGTGGTCCAGCACAGCGTCGTCTCGGACGTCGCGAGCTACGATGGTGCCGCAGTCCGAAATGTCGAGGTGAAAGTTCGTGATAACGACACGCCCGGCATCCGCGTCACCCAGTTGGGCGCCGGCGGCGTGGAAGATGCCCGCTCGCTGGTGATCGAGGGTGATGCGACCACGCGGTTGAACGACGAGGCGCTGATCCAGCTCGCCAAGGCACCGGGTGAACATGACGTCATCGTGGTGAAGCTCGATTTGGATGCGGCCGCTGCTGGCCAGATCGCGATCAGCGATCTCGACAACGACCCACGGATGCAACTCGGCAGCGACGGCTTCTGGCGGATCAGTTTCACCATCGACGACTGGCAGACCCCGGTACGGATCGGCATCCAAGCGATCGACGACGCACGGCGCGAGGATCCGGGGATTGCCGTGATCGACTTCGTGCTGGACGGCACTACGGTGAACCCCGATGGCGATTACGTCTTCCCCAACCTCCGCTCCGGCCCGCAGCGGCTGGTGGTCGAGGTGATCGACAACGACACCGCCGGCGCTGTGGTGACCCAGAGCGGCGGGTCGACGCTGCTGCTCCAAGACGGCACGAACACCGACGACTATTCCATCCGGCTGACCAAGCCGCCGACTGAAAACGTGTCGGTCGCACTGCTGACCGATGGGCTGGCGGACGTCGTCGCTATCGGCGGTATCGCGATCACGCCGGCGGATTATGCCGAAGTCGGCGGCCTGCGGGCTTCGCAGCGATTCTCCGGCGCCGTCGTGTTCGCCGATGTCGACGGCAAGGCGACGCTGACGCGCGGGACCGGCAAGGATTTCGGCAGCTTCGTCGATGAAGGCTTCCGCGAAGGTCGGCCGCTGCGGATCTCCGGAGCGGGCGCAGCCGACGGCGACTACCTCGTCACAGCGGTTTCGGCGAAAACGCTGACGCTCGACCGTGCCGCCGGCGCCAGTGGCGAGCTCGGTGACGTCATCCTCAGCGAAGTCACTCGCGAGGGACTCTATCAAGGTGACCTCTCGATCGAGACCGGCCAGCGCCGACTGGTTCGCGACGATGGCAGCGGCTGGCTCGCCGACGGCTTCCTCGAAGGCCAGTGGGTCCGCGTGACCGATGGGGTCAACAGCACCGAATTGAAGATCGCCATCATCCGCGGCGACAACGCGACCAATGACGAGAAACTCGAGTTCACCGGTTCCGGCGCGCTGCCGAGCTGGATGAGCGGTGAGCTGACCGTGACGCGAATCGCAGCGGTCGCCAGCTTCACCCCCAATGACTACCACGAGTCGCAGACGGTGACGCTGCAGGCCGATGTCGATTTCGATGTGCCGCTGGTGCGCGAGGGCATCAAGCTCTTCCCCGTGCAGGCCCACCGGCTCTCCAAGCTCAAGGGGCCGGTAGCAATCGAAGGCGGCGTCACCGGCGCCGACCGCTCGCTCAAACCTGGTCTGAAGCTGCCCGGCGAATCCGATGGCTACCTCTTCGCCATCGGCGCACAGCCGCCGGAGAGCCAGCAGATCGACGTGCTCAACATCTTCGACGATTCGAGCCAACGCGACGGCTCCGGCGTGATGACCGCGACCGGGCTGACCGGATTCGGTATGGCCGGCGATCTCGACTTCTCCACCACAGCCTTTGGAGAGCCGGCATTCGTGCCTGGCGGGATCAGTTGGGGTACAGTGCGACTGGGCCTCGAAGGGTTCGGCACCGCGGCGACGACGAGCACCGTCGAAGTCATCAACCTGATGCTCGGCGAGGGCAACGACTCGCTGCGCGTCGATGGCACGGTCAACACCGAGGTCGGCGTGTCGCTGTTCGGCGCGTTTACCGCGACCCCGGCGGCGGGCGGCGGAGTACTCTCCGGTAGTGGCGTCGACTGGCGCGCGGCCGGCTTCCTCCCCGGCCAAAGCGTGACCATTGACGGGGAGGCAGGCGTCTGGACGGTTGCGAGTATCGAGGGCGCGACTCCCGATCCGAACGACTTCAGCCGACTGGTGCTGACCGGCGGACCGCTGCTGCCCACGCTCACCTCTCCGGTGCTGGTCCGAGGAGTCGACCCGCTGGTGGTCCAAACGCGGACGGTCGACATCGTTGGCGCACCCGATGGCGGGCGGATCACCCGTGCCAGCGGCGACTGGGCAGCAGACGGCTTCCTCGTCGGCCAACTTATTCGCGTCGCCGGTGATGGCTCCGTCGGCTTCTGGCGACTGATCGGTCTGGAAGATGGCGGCCGCACGATGCTGCTCAAGGGCGACCCGCTGGCCAGTGCGACCCAAGTCACGCGGACCCTCTCCGCGCCCGGCCCTCATGGCGGGCTGACTGTCGTGCACGGCGGCGGGAACCTGCCGCTGTCGATCACCGGCCAGATGCAGACCGCATCGGTGGCAGGCGAAAACCGCCTGACGCGCCTCGACGGCCTGAACTGGGCCGAGGACGGATTCGAAGTCGGACAGCGGGTGCAAGTCGGCAACGAAGCGCGCACCCGCGAAGTGCTCGCGATCCAGGGTGCTACGCTGCTGCTCAGCGGCGATGCTCTGGAAGCGTTCTCGGGAACGCTGACCGTGCATGTCTCCGATCCGCTACGCGTGGAGACGACTGTGACGGTGAATGTCGCGGTATCGAGCCTGACCCGGACCGATGGGGGCAGCTGGATCACCGACGGCTTCTACGTCGGCCAATCCGTTTACCTCTCCGGCGTCGCTGGTCCGTTGTGCATTGTCGAGCTGACCGACACGACGATCACCTTCGAAGACACCGTGCTGACGCCGCAGACCGATGTTGAAATCACCCTCCACGGCTTTGATAAAACTCGCGACGGCGGCGCCCGCATCGGCGGCGATCATTTCGTGGTGACCGGCGGCGGTGGACCGGAGTCGCCACTGGTGCTCTACGGCGACACGTCGCAGGACGGCATGTGGTATGCCGGCCAGTCCTACAATTCGCTCGGCATCGATTTCGGCCCTCGCCCCTATGACCCGTTCGCCGAGCGGCTGGGCGGCGCAGCGCCGCGGCGCGGTGGGTGCTGCCGGTGGCAAACCCCTATCGCTTCGCTGGTAACGACCTCATCGACGCCAGCGCCTGTTGGCCGGCGTGGCGACGGCGGATATGCCGAGCGTCGGCGTCATCGCCTATGGCGGTGCCGGCGACGACCGCATCCTCGGCAGCCAAGCCGGTGACCACCTCGCCGGCGGTTCGGGTAATGACACGATCTTCGGCCAACGCGGCCAAGATCACATCTACGGCGATAGCGGCTTCAACGTGAACCTGTTCACGCGGGAACTCACCGTCGCCACCTCCGACCGCAGCCCGCGGCCGACGATCGCCGCGACCGGCCTGGGCGATACCGGCCGCACCCTGTTCCCTGCTCCTTCACCGGTGCGCGACACGCTCCAGGCCGGCCACAACACGCTCCAGGCCGATGGCTCGGGCTCCGGTGAGGTCATCGACTCGATCCTGTTCGGTGACCATGGCCTGATCGTGCAGAACATGGAATCCGCCGATGCGGACCCGTTCGGCTTGCAGAAGATTCAGACCACCGATTTCGGCACGATTGTGGCGATCCTGTCCGTCGAGCTGCAGAACGGTGATGACGACATCATCATCGGCGACCTCGGCAATGACATCATCATCGGTGGTACGGGCAACGATGTGATCGATGGCCGCGGCGGTGACGACATCATCTTCGGCGACAATGTGTTCCTGACCCGCCAGTTGCTTGCTGGCGGGGCCGACGACACCAAGAGCCTGCGGTTCCAAACGCTCGGCGGCACCCTGCTCTACAGCCGCAGCGATCAGCCGGGAGCCGATGGAACGCCGGCCAATGAGTTCGACAGCGGCCAACTGCTGGTGGACGGTGTGCCGCGGCCATTCCGCAGCACCAACGGCACGCCGTGGTGGGCGGCCTTCGCGATCGATTACGCGTCGCTGCACACCTTCGCGATCGATGCCGGACTGGTCGGTGTCGGTACGTTCGGCAATGACTACCTCGCCGGCGGCGCGGGCAACGACATGATCTTCGGCCAACTCGGAGACGATGTCATCCTGGGCGACGGATCGGCCGGTTCGCTGCTGGCTGGCTGCGGCTGCGAAGACGCGGAATCCGGCACCGAGGGTGATCCGGAGGCAGGTTACGCTCGGGCCGGCGCGGCGCGGACGCCGGGCAACGCCTTTGATCCGCTCGGCCCGCTGAGCGTGGTCGGAACTTTTGAGGCGGCGAGCGATGGGGATGATTACATCGAAGGCGGCGGCGGCAGCGATGTGATCTTCGGCGGACTCGGCCAGGACGACATCGTCGGCGGCAGCTCTTCGATGTTCGGGTTGGTCAGTCCGATGATGCGGCCCGATGGCGGCGACCTGATTTTCGGCGGCGCAGGCCTGGCGATCGATCGCAACGCTGCCGATCTGCCAGCCGATGGCACCACCGCCAGCGCCAGCCACGCTCGCGACAGCGATACGATCGTCGGCGACAACGGAAACATCATCCGCATCGTCGGCACCGGCGGCATCGACGTGAATCCGACCGCTAACGCAGCGCAGCCGCTGTATGCGCGGTTCAACTACGACACCTATGACCCGGCGGCAAAGATCGTCGTCCGCGGTGTCAGCCAGCTCGACTACACCGCCGGCGGACCAGACTTCCGCCCCGATCTGTTCTCACTGAGCGATCCCGGTGACCCGGCGTTCCGCCCGATGTTCGGCATCTGGACGACCAGCGACATCGGCGGACATGACGAAATCCATGCCGAGACCGGCGACGACTTCGTCTATGGCGGCGGCGGCAACGACATCCTCTACGGTGACGCTGGCGACGATGACCTGATCGGCGGCTGGGGCAGCGACTGGATTTCAGGCGGTACCGGTGAAGATGGCATTCTCGGCGACGATGGCCAGATCTTCACCAGTCGCAACAGCGCGAGCTACGGGGAGTCGCTCTACGGCATCGATCCGCTGCTGGCTACCGATCCCAGCACCCGCACCAACAACGGCAACGTGCTCAACGAGTTCATCTACACCCCGGGGCAGGCGCAAAGCGCGACGATCAACGTCGCCGGGCGACTGAAGAAGACGGTGGACCTCACGCCGCTGAATCTCACCCCGCGCTCCAGCGGTGTCCAGGATCCGCTGTTCCGGCCGCTGTTCGCCGATGACATCATCTTCGGCGGACTCGGCGACGACTTTATCCACGGCGGCTCGGGCGACGACGCGCTGGCCGGCGGCGAAGCGCTTGCGGAAGGTTACAACGTACACCTCGATGCCGCCGGAGAAGTCGACGGCCTGGTGCGGATCGACTTCAACCGGCCCTGGAATCCAGGCAACGCGCTGCTGTTCGGCGATGATGATGACCCCTGGAATGCACCCAAGCCGGTCCAGAGTCGGCTCGGCGAGTTCTTCCTCTACGACGAGTACGATCCGCGCCGCGCGATCCGCTTCGATGCTGCCGGCGAAATTTGGAAGGCCGGTAGTGTGGACGCGTTCCCGCTGCAGTTCTTCCTCAACCTGAGCCATGAGGAGGGGCCGCCCGAGCTGGGAGCAATCGCCTTTTCGCCCAACGGTACCCCGCTCGCTTTCGGTCTGGCGCACACCGATGGCAACGATGTCCTGTTCGGCGACCTCGGCAACGACTGGGTCGTCGGCGGCACCGGTCGCGATCACCTGTATGGCGGCTGGGGCAACGACCTGCTCGACGCCAACGACGTGCTGTCGACCAACGGCTGGCTTAACGATCAGCCCGACACCCACCCGCTGTACGAAGACATCGCCTACGGTGGTGCCGGGCTGGACATCCTGATCGGCAACACCGGAGGCGATCGCTTGATCGACTGGGCGGGTGAGTTTAACTCCTACCTCGTGCCTTTCGCACCCTTTGGCATGGCCACGGTCAGTCGCCAGATCTCGCCGCACCTGCAGGATTACCTGTACACGCTGGCCGCCGGCGATGGCGCCGATCCGACCCGCGCCAGCGATACCGGCAACGATCCGGCACGCCGGGGCGAGCCCGATGGCGAACTGGGCCTGATCATTCCCCGCGATCACGGTCTGTGGCAGCAGCAGACCGGCGGCCCGACCGATCCCCAGCCGGGCAACATCCCCGGCGGGCGGCGCGATGTGCTGCGGTCCGCCGATTTCAACGATGGCCGGGCCCAAGGCTTCCTCATCGACAGCGGTAACTGGTCGCTCAGCGGCGGTCGGCTTGAAGTCTCGCCGGCCAGCGCAGGCGGCGACGCCGTCAGCGTGTTCAACACCGATCAGTGGCTGCCGAACTACTTCGAGATGCGGGCGACCATCAACGCCGGCAAGGCGACCGCTGGCGTCAAGTCCAACGCTTTCCTCATCTTCGATTACTGGGGACCCGAAGACTTCAAGTTTGCCGGCATCAACATCTCGACCAACAAGTTGCAGATGGGTTACCGCAACGCCAGCGGCTGGCACGTCGTCGCCCAGTCCAATGCTCAGCTCAAGCCCGACACGGATTACAACCTGCTGCTGGCGATCAATGGCACGGTGGCAACCCTGGTCGTCAACAACAAGGACGTCTTCACCTATGCATTCGCACCGCGAGTCGATGCGTTTGGTGACAGCAGCGGCCTCAACCACGGCTTGGTCGGACTTGCCGCGGATAATTCCAAGGCGCGGATCGACAATGTGTTCGTCCAGGTGTTGCCTCCGGAAATCACCTACGAGCACACCGAGGATTTCTCCAGTGCCCATCCTGAGCAGTTAGCCGTGCTCATCGGCTCCTGGCAGGTTGTCCAAGGTCGTTACCAGGCGGCTACCCTGCCGGGCAGCAATCTGGCGATCAGCACCACTTCGCTGGGTATCGGCTTCGACTCGCTGCTGCAACTCGAGTCGCAAGTGCGTACCAACACGACCGGCGGCATCGTCTTCGACGTCTACAGTCCGGACGACTTCAAGTTTGCCGTTCTCTCGGCTTCCACCAACCAAGTGCTCATCGGCCACTACACCGCGCGGAGCGGCTGGAAGGTAGACGTCGCCGCCTCGTGGAGTGTCAATCCGTCAAGCAACTACATTTTGGGGGTAACGCTCAAAGGAACGACGGCCAGCGTGACGGTCAACGGGCAGACAGTGCTCGGCCACAGCTTCAATGGGCTGGTGGTCGACGGCGACTTTGGATTGTTGAGCCGAGCGGGCAGCAGCTCGTTCGATAACCTCAGGGTCAAAACTAACGACCCAAGGCTCCAGCAGCCAGAAAACCTGTTGGCTGCGGCGGCGCCAACCTCGCTGGCAAGCGACGCCAGAGTGCTCACGGTGGCCCAGCTCGATGACGCGGTCGAGCAGCTCAAGTCCCAGTGGGCGGTGATCCAGCAACTCGATCCCAGGACCCTGGCCTACCTGGACAACGTCCGGTTCGAGATCGCGGACCTGCCCGGTCTCACCCTGGGCCAAACGATCGGCAACACCGTGTGGCTCGACATCAACGCTGCCGGATTCGGATGGTCGGTAGACACCCTCGGTGCAGGAGACGCTGACAAGATGGATCTGCTGAGCGTCTTAGCGCACGAGATCGGTCACTGGCTCGGCTGGGATCACGACGATCATGAGCATGACGAGTCGGATGAAGCGCCATCGCTGATGTCGCCGACGTTGGCTCCCGGCGTAAAGCTGACTTCCCCGGCCGCTATGCCCGCAACGCCGCAGCAGGACGATTCGCTGGACAAACTGATCGCCCAACTCGCTGCCGCGCAGGCCGGACGGGCACTGAGATAAAGTGCCGTACATACGATGGCGCCGTTGTCCGCAACACGAGCAGGGCCAGGTTGGGTAGCTTGGCCGCGGTGTCAGGGCCGCGGTCGGACTCCTATTCAAGGCAGCCATGAATATGGAGTGAGCAATCGGATCGTGGGCCGGAAAGAAACCACCTAAGATGTGTCGGCCCTGCGGGCCTGTGGGTGGTGTCGGGGCGAGTACCGGGGCCTGACGGCCCCGGCAAGGGATGTGCCGCCCCTGCGGGGCTGTGGCTCTCTCGGCCGAAGCGAAGTCGCGGGCCGGCAGATCGACTGCTGGGAGCTGGTCGAAAAGAAGGGCGTCGAATCCACGGTGTCTGGAGGCCCGCAGGAGACTGCTGATTTAATCGGCAGAGCAGAGGATGCGTATAATGAGGGATTCGTCGCTCGCTTAGGAGTGATTTCCCATGCTCTCCCCAGATCGTGATCGGCTGTTTCGGATCCGCGAGCAAGATCGCAGCTTTTACGGCGCGCTGTTGCCCAAGGAGCATCCGCTGCTGGATGCCTTGGAGTTGATCCCCTGGGACTCCTTTGTCCCAGAGCTTGAGGCGTTTTATTGCCCTCATCGCGGCCAGCCGGCCGTGACGCCGCTGATCATGTTCAAGCTCGAGTTCCTGCGGTACTTCTGCCGTCTGTCGGACCGCGAGGTGATGCTCCGAGGGCAAACTGACGTGCTCTTTCGCTGGTTTCTGCAGATACCAGTCATTTATAGGCTTCCCGATGCCAGTCTGCTCCCGAAGTTCCGCGGTCGGCTCGGTGCCGCAGGTTTTAAAAAACTCTTTGAGCGCCTGGTCAGCTACGCGCGTCAGGCAAACCTGATTCGAGATCGATTGCGGCTCAAGGACGCCACGCATGTGGTTGCCAACATCGCCGTCCCCACCACGCTCGCCTTGCTCGCTCAACTGCGAGAAAGAATGCTCGGTGTGATTGACAGCTTCGATCCAGAGGTTGCAGAGGGCTATCGTATCGAGGTCCAGCGGATTACCCAGGAAACCGAACACGCCAGTGCTGAGATCAAGCTGCAGGCACGCTTGTCACTGGTCAACGATCTGCTGGGCTGGATTCAACAGCAAACGCCCCCAGCCGAGGGCGCCGATCGGCGGTGGGCCAAGCTGCAGGCGGTCCGTCAGTTGGCCGAGAAGATCACCGACGACATGTTTCACCCGAACAAGGGCCATCGGACGCTGAGCGTCGTCGACCCCGAGGCGCGCCGCGGTAAGCACGGTGAGTTTTACGACGGCTACTTGTTGGACGTGATGATCGATGCCGAGAGTGAATTGATCACCAGCTTTGACGTGCTTGCAGCGGACGGCGATGAAGCGGCTGATGCGATTGATTTGGTCAAGATGGAGCAGCAAACCTACGGCAACCAGATTGAGCAGCTCTCCATGGACGGCATCGGTTTCAACGGCCACGTGCTGCGAGAGCTCCAGGATCCGCAAGGGCCCAATGTCGAAGTCTTCGTTCCGCCGAGGGACTTCCGCAGTGGTGAAGGCTTTGCTGCATCGATGTTTGAACTCTCCGCCGACGGCACCAGCGTGACCTGTCCCAACGGAGAAACATCGAAATACCGCCACCAGGGCAAGCACCTCACTACGTTTAAGTTCAAGCGTTCGCAGTGCCAGAACTGTCCTCTGCTGTCGCAGTGCCACCTAAACTTTAGCCCGAAATCAAACTTGGGCAGATCGGTATCCAAGAGCTTGTATGAAGCAGAATATGAGCAAGCCCGAGAGCGGGCGAAGACTCCGGGGTATGCCGAGGTCCGGCGCAAGCATCCGGCGATCGAGCGGAAGCTCAACGAACTGGCACGTCACGGCCGCGGGCGTCGGGCCCGGTACTGGGGTCGAGCAAAGCTCTGCATTCAGCAGTGCATGACTTGCCTGGTGGTGAATGTGAAGCGGATCAGCCGCTTGCTCCAGGCCACGCCCTGTCCAGCGACCTGTTAAGGGCGGAGAAAGGAGGTGATCGATCGATTCTTCGCTGGAAGAGGTTTTTAAAGCGCGATTTCGCCTAAGCGAACGCAGGTCGGCTCAAGGCCCTGACGAAAACCAGCCGCAGCGCGATGCCATCGAGCAACGCTCGATCATCGCCTCCGCACACATTGCTATTATCTCAGCAGTCTCCGCAGGGCCGGCAGAAGCGATGCGCTGTGGCAATAAGTTTGGATACCGATCGGGCCCTTGCTATCAGTCACCATCAACCATGGTGTAATGAGACAGGAGGTGTTGTTCAGAGATAGCTCAAAGTCCTGCGGCATCACATCCGACATGTGGAGTCTGCGCTTCGAACATTTCAAGATGATTTACTCATGCCTTCCTCTCCCTGCCGAGCCGGCGGCGAAGGGAGCCGGAGGGGAGATTATCGAACCGACCGTGGCCGGGTGAACCAGTAGAGGCCGGGGCGGATGAGGAACTCGCACAGGGTGGAACTGACCAGGCCGCCGACGATCACGGTGGCGACCGGGTAGAGGATCTCGCGGCCCGGGGCGTTGCCGCCGAGCACCAGCGGCATCAGCCCTAATCCCGTGGTCAAGGCCGACATCAAGACCGGCGAGAGACGTATCAGGCTGCCTTGCAGAATCGTCTGCTGGCTCCAGCCCTGCTCCGGGATCAGGTTCTGGTAAGTCGAGATCAACAGCAGCCCGTTGCGAGTCGCAATCCCGCCCAACGATACAAAGCCGACCATGGCGGCGACTGAGAGCGATTGGTCGGTCAGAGCCAGCGCGATCACGCCGCCGACGAAGGCGGCTGGAACGGCGCCGAGGATCTGCAGCACGATACTCAGCGAGGGATAGGCGGAGTACAGGATCGCGATCACCACCAGCACCGACGCCACGGAAAACGTCAGGATCTGCCGCTGGGCCGACTGCCGCGCCTCAAACTGGCCACCATAAGAAACGTAATAGCCTTCAGGCATGACCACCTGCTCGGCCACCGCCGCGCGGATCTGCTCAACCACGCCGCTGAGGTCGCCGCCGCTGGTGTTGACCCGAATCACGATCCGCCGCCGTGCGTTCTCGCGGTTGATCGTATTAGGACCACCGCCGCGGTGAACCTTCACCAGCGACCCCAGTTGGACCTGCGTTCCATCGGCCAGCTCGATCGGCAAGCGGTCGAGATTATCCAAATCGCCGCGATATTCATCTTCCATCCTCAGGAGGATGTCGAAGAACCGCTGGCCATCGGTCAGCTGCGACACCACGCGGCCGTGCATCGCGGTTTCGATCAAGTCGGTCAGCTCGCGGGCCGACACGCCGTAGTGGGCCAATTGATCGTAATCGAGTTCAAAGCGGAGTTGTGGAATGGTCTGTTGCTGCTCGACCAGCGGATCGGCAATCCCTTCGACCGGTTCAATCGCTCGCCGAACTTCCTCTGCTTTGCGGCGCAACAGATCGAGATCGTCGCCATGAATTTTGATCGCGATTTGAGCGGCGACCCCTGAGAGCATGTGGCTGATCAGGTGGGCGATCGGTTGCTCGATTTCATGCTCGACCCCCGGCAGGTCTTCCACCACCGCAGTGAGCAGTTCGATCGTCTCCCGCCGCGAGAGCGTTGCGTGCGGATTGAGCGCCATGACGTACTCGGCCACGTTGACGCCCATCACGTGCTCATCGAGCTCTGCTCGCCCGAGCTTGCAGGTGAAATCCAACAGTGGAGCGGTGGGATTCGCTTCTGTCTTCAACAGCGTTTGAAACCGCTGGTCCGCCATCCCGCTGATCGCGACCATCTGCTGCAGCGAGGTGCCGGGAGCGGAGTAGAGGTTGACCTGCGTCGCTCCTTCATCAAACGCTGGCAGGAAGTCTCGATCCAGCTGCAGCGAAACCGCCGCGCTGCCGGCGATGGCTGCCAACGACGCGATCAGGATCACCAGCATGCCCAGCGGATGCAGGCCGAAGCGGATCAGCGGTGAGACCAGTCGCTTCAGACCTCGCAATACCCACCCGTCACCAGCAACGCCCGCCGTAGAACTTGCTGCATCCTCGGCAGAATCGACTTGGCTGCTCGCCCTCCGTCGGATCGGTCCAGGCAGCAGGATCAGCGACAGCGCCGGGGTGACGGTCAGCGCCACAACGGTCGACGCGACAATCGAGACGAGATAGGCGATCGCCAGCGGCGCGAACAGCCGCCCTTCCATGCCGCTGAGCGTGAACAGCGGCGCAAACACGATCACGACCACCACCGTGCTGATCACGATCGCCCCCAGCACTTCGAGAGTGGCGTCGTAAACGATCTGCAAAGCCGGGGCATTGGAATCGCGAGCCAGCCGCTCACGCAATCGCCGATACGTGTTCTCCACCCCGACAATCGCATCATCGACCAACATCCCCAGACCGACGGCCAGCCCACCGAGGGTCATCACGTTGATGCCCAGGTCGAACTGATGGAAAACTAACGCCGTGACCGCTAACGACAGCGGGATCGCCACCAAAGTGATCAGCGTGGTGCGGAGGTTGAGCAGGAACGCGAACAGGACGACCGCAACCAAGATCGCTCCATCTCGCAGCGAATCGATTACGTTGGACACCCCGCGGTCGATGAACTGGCGCTGCTGATACGTCGGCTTGAGCACGACGTCAGGCGGCAACGTGGTCTGCAACTCGTCGATCATACGAAGGATGTCAGCGGTCAACTGCCGGGTGTCGGCGCGGGGCTGTTTTTGCACCGTCAACACCACCGCGGGCTCGCCGTTGACCGACGAATCGCCGCGTTTGGCTTGCGGCGCGGCGACCACTCGCGCGACCTGCTGGAGCAACAGCGGGCGCCGCGAAGAGGCTCGCACCACAATTTTGTTGAGTGTTTCGGGGTCATGAATCAGGCCGAGGCCGCGAACGAGCAACTCCTGCGCGCCGTCTTCGACAAACCCGCCGGTAACATTCAGATTCGCATCGACCAGCGCCTGCTCGATTTCCGCCAGCGTGATCTGGTAAGTGTGCAGCTTGTGCAAGTCGACCAGCACCTGATACTGCTTGCGGCCACCTCCCATCACGATCACTTGGGCAACGCCGCGCAGCGACCGCAGTCGCTGTCCCACGACCCAGTCGGCTTGCGTGCGCAGCTCCAGCGGATCGGTCGTGCCATCGGTGCTCCACATGCCGATCAACATGATCTGACCGAGCAACGACGCGACTGGCGCCAGCTGAGGCTGGACTTCCGGCGGCAGACGCTCCGTTGCCGTTGCCAGCCGCTCCTGCACGATCTGCCGTGCCCGGTAGATGTCTTGCCCCCAGTCGAACTCGACTTGAACCACCGATAGGCCGATGTCTGACGTGCTGCGAATATCGAGCGCATCGCTGGCTCCGGCGAGCGAGTTTTCCAGCGGAATGGTGACCCGCGTTTCCACCTCCTCGGGCGCCATCCCCGGGCATTCGGTGATCACGATCACGCGCGGCCGCGTCAGGTTCGGCAGCACGTCGATTGGCAGGTTTCCGCCGACATAGCCGCCGAACACCAGCAGGGCCAGCGCGCCGGCGACGATCAGATGACGGTATTGGAGCGAGAAGGCGATCAGGTGGGAGAGCATCAGAGGCGTTGCCGATGGTGTCGCTGGGGATGGGTAAAGGGATCAGGAGCCAATTGCCGGTACGGCCCTTCGGGTGCTTCGCACAATTGGCTCCTGACCCCTTTACCCCTGACCCAAACGCTGGACAGCCGGGTCAGTGGTCGTGGTCATGACCGCCACCGCCGCTGATTTGCAGTTTCCAGGCGAGGTAGAGTTGGTAGGCCTGGTTCATGGCGACCACATCGCCGGCAGCCAACTCGCCTCCGACGGCGATCACACAGCTTCGCGCGTCCTGGTGCAATATCCGGACGCTGACCGGTGTCAGTGCGAACCGCTCCGGCTCAGCCGATTGCCGCAGCCGCTCTTGCCGCAGCGTCGGACGGTCCAAGAGCGCTCGGCCGCCGGTGCGTTTGGCCCCGTGCTCGTGCGGTGGTTCCAGTCGAAAGACGAGGTTTTCTACGCCTGCTCGCACCACAGCTTCGCGGGGCAACACGATCTGGTCCGGCCACTGTTGGACCGGCACAAACAGATGTGCCCGCTGACCGGGTTTGAACTGCCAGGAGCGGAACAGCCGACCAGCGGCGTCGCGACGCTCGGTGACGACGCGGTTGGGCAGCGTCAGGTAAAATGGGAAGGTTTGCGTCTGCGGATCGACATGGTTGTCCATGTAAGTGATCTGCAGCTCGTCGATCACGGTCTGGTCCTCGCCATCGCCGAGTTCGGCCGTGATGGCTCGTCCCTCGGGATCGACCCGGCGGATCGCTGGCAGATCGCTCTCAAACGCTTCGCCGCGGAGGTACAGCTCGCGGTGATTAGCCACGTGACACAGCTCTTCCCCCTTGAGGACGGAGCGGCCGGGAAACACCTCGAGCCGCTCAATCGTATAAATCGGCCCAGCGTCACCAGCGTGGCCGACCGCAGCGTGGCCGACCGCTCCGCCGGTCGGAATCCCCGTCTGCCCCGCTTCGCCACTGCCGCTGCCAGCCGTTCGACCGGCGGAGCGGTCAACCACCGAGTCGCCGATCTCCAGCCGGATTTCGATCTCGCTGACCAGTTCGCGGTCGTCCACCAGCGTGTTAATCTGCTGGCGCGTCAGCCCGCGGAGCTGAAGTTCCTGCAGCCGCGCCTCGCGCTCCGAGCTTAACTGCTGCAGCTGGTATTCCACTTCCAGCTTGCGGCGGCCGACGACCGCTCCGCTTTCGGTCAATGGATCCAGCCGCGCAATTTCCCCTTCGGCCACCGCGATCCGCGTCAACGTCTCGAGCAGCGCCAGTTGCGTGCTCTCCAGCGCCTGGTCGGTGACTTGCAGAGTGAAGAGCAAGTCGCCCGGGCTGATCGCTTGGCCGGGAAACGCGTGGATCTGGCGAATAATGCCTTGAATCGGCGAAGTCACCGCCAAACCGCTTTGCCCCGGCTTTTCCACGACCATACCGGGAATGTGGAGCTGTTTGATAAACGGCGCGATCGTCACCGGCTCCAACCGTAGCCCCAGAGTTTTGGCCGCGGTGGCTGAAATATCGATGTGGTCGCCGTGGTCAGCCTCTTCCTCGTGAGGTTCCGACCGGCCGCCGTGGTTGTGACCGGCGTGGTCGCCATGGTCATGATCAGCGTGACTGGCCTGATTATGCGCCGCCGCGCCGTGAGCACCGAAGGCACCACCCTGTCGCGCTACGAAGTAGCCCAACGCGGCGCCGCCGGCGAGCGTGGCGAGGGAGCAGCCCAGAACGAGCCAGAGTGTGGAGCGATTTAGCATGTCGATCATTCAGGGGACCGCAGTCAGTCGGGTCAGCACCCTGAGTCTAACAGGTCGTGACCTGTTCACGCAGCGAGGAGAGCAGCCGCTTATGGAGCCCATTCATGAATAAAGCGAGCCGCGACTGTGTCGCGACTCGCTTCGTAGATAGCAGCCTGCTCGAGTGAGCGGTCTAGTTCTGCGAACGGCGGCCTTCACCGCCACCGCGGCGCTGGCCTTCGCCTGCACCGCCTCGGCGCTGCAGTTCGAACGCTTCGCCCTTGAGTTCTTCCCACTTCTGCTTTTGCTCGTCGCTGAGCACCGCCATCACCTGCTGTTCCAGCTGCTCGCGGCGCTCGCGGAAAGCTGCGGGGTCAGGACGATCACCGCCGCCTTGGCCACGCTGAGCGCGGAGGGCCGCCTGGACCTTTTCCTTCTGTTCGTCGCTGAGTTCGAGCTTGCTGGCGACTTCGTCACGCATCAGAGCGCGGACACCGGTGACTTGCAGCGAAATCTGGTCGAGCCGTTTCTTTTGCTGTTCGTCGAGGACTTCATCGAGCTTCTTTTCTTCTTCGGCAACCACGCGGGACATCGCCTGCATCCGCTCTCGCAGTTGTTCGCGGTTGGCTTCTCCGCCGCCCTGGCCACGCTGTGGCCCGGCTTCCCGAACGCGGGCAGCGATTTCGTCAACCTTCGACTTCTGCTCGTCGGTCAGCTTCAGTTCCTGCTGAACCTGTTCGTTCTGAACCAGTCCAACCTTGCTGCCGCCGAAGCCACCGAGCCCAAATCCACCAGCTCCACCACGACCCTGTCCCCGCTCCTGCGCCGGGGCAGTCGATGCCATCAGCACCACCAAACCTGCCGTTCCCAGCCAACGACCAACAACATTTCGGACCATCGGATACGCCTCTCGTTGAAGTGAAAAGATGTTTTTGCCCGGCACGAACGCGCCAGGCGGCTTGCCAGCTGCAGGCGGTCACGGCGGCAACGCCTGGGGGCGTGACCGTAACGCTACCGGCGGCTGCCAGGTTGAACCCCGGGCCCTGCAAAAGGTTTCGCTGAACTGGCGGTTTGGCGAAAAGGCCGGGACAGCTGCCGCCAGCGCCGCTGCCGAGCCCAAGCCGGCGCCTCGCTCCCGCCCCCAGGCAGGCGCGTTGAGAAGGAAGCCACAGCGCCAAACCGGTCTGCACAGCATTCGTGTGCTGGCCCTTCGCACCGCGCGGGAAAGGTGCTCGCCCCTTTTGCCGCGAATCCGTCCTACGGGTGCTTTGCACAAAAGGGGGCGAACATCTTTTTCTCCGCACGAACTTTAGGCGGCTGCCGCCATCTGCCGATCGCCCAGCAACGCGACCCTGCAACCGCTCGACCTCGATCTTGATCGCATCATCTGATGCAGGCGGTCAAGTGCCTGTCATCGGTCTCGATGCTGCAAATCATCAATGGAAGGTCTATGGGGTTTATGTATAGCAAGGGGGTTGACGAAGGTTTGTGTGACCCCTATCCTCCTGCCGCGGCCGCCGTCACGTTCTCCGTGCTTGGGCTGGAGAAACGACCTTCTTGGCTGGAAATCACTGCACTCATGCAGGATCTACCCAGCTGGCGTGCATTCTTTAATCTCTACTTTTTAGAGGCTGTTGTCTAAGATGCGAAATTCGTCCCGTGGATTTACCCTGGTGGAATTGCTGGTGGTGATTGCCATCATCGGCGTAATGGTGGGCCTGCTGCTGCCTGCAGTACAAGCGGCGCGCGAAGCGGCGCGGAGAATGAGTTGCAGCAACCAGTTGAAGCAGCTTTCTTTGGCGTTCCATAATTACCACGACACCTACAATAAGGTTTTCCCCTACGTGCTGCGCGCCGGTAACGGGGTTTCGCACTGGGATAGTTACAGTTCGTGGGTGGAGGTGCTGCCGTTCATCGAGCAGGGCGCACTGTACGATCAGATTAAAACGAACTCGAGGACCTTCTTCCTCGGCAATACCGACGGAGCGGTTCATCCGCTGCACCGCACGCGCAAGCTGGCCACGTTCCGCTGCCCCTCGGATAAGGATTTTCCGAATATTAGTTATCAAGGAAACTCCAATTACCTAATGAGTGTCGGATCCAATACCGGTTGGGGAGTTCCACAAGCCGAGCAGAACGGTTTCGTGATGCGCGATGTGCCGTCGAAGTTTGCTAATGTCATCGACGGGCTGTCCAATACCTACATGATCGGCGAAGGCCTGATCGGCGACAACGTCGCTGGATTTGACGTCAAAACCGACGTCATTCGCGGCCAGGCATGGCCCAACCCGAACCGGTCGACCAAAGTCGGTCCGATCACCCAGGCTCACATTACTACTTATGGCGAGACCTGTCTTGCCAATTCGGGCAATCAAAGCAGCGTGGCTGGAAGTGAGTGGATCCGCGGTGTCAATACGATGACGACATTCAACACGCTGGCGACACCCAACTGGAAGTATCCTAGCTGCATGGAATGTGCCGGCTGTGGTGCACCCGATAGCCAAGGGATTTTTCCCTCTCGCAGTCGTCACCCCGGCGGTGCTCAGCACGCCATGGGCGACGCCTCGGTCCGCTTCGTCAGCGACTCCATCGACCTGTTGATTTACCAGGGCACTGGCTCTCGTGATGGCGGCGAAGTGATATCAGAGCAGTAGTGACAATGTGAACATTTATCCGACGAAGGGTCATCGCCCTTTGCGGATAGGCTGTTAGACGATTCTAAGCGATCATCAGTAAGGATTTGATTTACGATGCGGCATGTTTGTGTTCTTCTGGTAGCGTTGTTTCTGTTGATGCCCTTAGCGGGCTGCAACTCCGATCCAGGCTCGGTTGAGGTCCCTGTCCCAGCAGCGGAAACGCAGCTGAAGTCGGCATTGAATGACGTAGCGCAGTCGGGGGAACTGGGCAGCGGCGCAGAGTATCTCGATTCGCTGGTCGCTGAAGTGAGCGTCTCAGACGCTGGCAAAGCTTCTGCTCTAGAGGCGGATTTGCAACAGCTAAAGGCAGCGCGCGGTCCCGCCCAGGTCAAGTCCAAGGCTAAGGCGATGGCTGCTAAGCTCTAATGGAGCGTCAACCCCGGATCTTCGCGTTAGGGATCAGGAGTCAACAGTCGCCGGCTGCCCGTGGTGTGCTTCGCATAATTGACCCCTAGCCGGCCCCGCACTTCCTGTGAACACGCATCGATCATGCGCTGCGCGACGGACGCCGGCGCAGTGCTGATCGAACTGGTCGATTGACCGGCCAACTCCGACGGGTGCTACCCGTCTGCGCTCTGCAATCCTGTGGGTCCTGCCGGACCGGCGGTGTCGAGATTCGACGCTCACCCGGCCGCGGATTCTATCTATCAGGGGTTGCGCTAAGTCAAAGTTCTTTGCTGCCGGGCGGCGATTCTTTCCTGGCCAACCCGTCCACTGGGCGGTTTTACTCGCCAGCAACGGTGCGGCCAGGAGTCCCCCGCTCGTCAGCGGTAGTGAAACTGCAAGAAGTTGCAGGGCGGCTGCAATGCGGTGCAGCTAGCGGTCCCTGCATCCACAGGCAGCAACGCGTCGCGAGCGGCGCCGGCCCTTGGCTGGGAGTGAAAATTGACGTCGCGAGAAAAAGTTTCGTGGAGGAAACGCCCGTAAACACGCTGCCGTTCTTCCCGGCGGGGCGGATCTAGCCTGGCAACGCTCGTCTGCGGTATGGCGCTTGCCTATCGCTGCCAACAAGCCGACTTGATTTGCGCTCAGGCGTCTCCACTGCCGGCTCCTGCCTGCCTCTGCCGATAGTCGCTCTCCGCGCATCGGAGCAACCTTCCGCCAGCGCTGCCTTACAGGATCTGCTTGTATCCAGCGTTTCGTTCGGACGGCGATACGTTGGGTCGGCATTCATTCTCGAGTTTCCCAATTCGATTTTACTGGTAACATCACCTCCATGCCCGCTACATCTACGTCGGATGTGTCTGTCTCGCTCCACTGTGACTACGAGTTGTCCACCCCACGCGATCTGTCGGCTGAAATAGAGTCGGAAATCAGGCATGCGGCGCACCTGCTTCCCAGCCAGGGACCGATCGCGTCGTTTGTGCATCACAACACCCTGCACATGCTTGAGCACCTGCCCTTCCACGATGCGGTGAAGGAAGGAGCCTCGATCTTTGGTTGCGAGCCTTACCTGACCGAGGCGCGGTATCACCAAGAAGTGCAGAGCGGGCGGATCACGCTGGCCGATGTTGGAAGCGTGTTGCATGAGCAATCCAACGGTCACAGCATCGAGATCGCCGGCGGTCTGACCACGCGGCATCAGATTCGATTTGCGTTGCTGCGCCACCGGCTCCAGTTGGTCCCCGATCGCGAACTGCGCTGGTTTGTGGCGGAAACGGACGCCCTGACGCGGCTGCGCGATGATGTTCCTGAGGAGTCCCGCCGTCAGGTTGTCGATCAGACACGCCACTGGGTGATGCGTGACTTGCGCACCAGCAGTCTGGAGGGCAGTGACGGGCATTCACCTCAGCGGCGGCTCCGCGCAGTACTGGAGACGCTGTTTACGCAGTTCCACGAAGCAGCGATCGAGCAGTGGAGCGACACAACCTGGGAGACTTTTAGCCTGCACGCGCTATGGCGGTTTTGCCGGCAAGGCGTGCATGGCCTCGATTCGCCGCAGACCCATCCCACATTGCCCGTGCGCCATCGTGATCTGTTACTGGAACTGACCGGGGAAGACAGTGATCTGTTGATCAACGAACTGCTGATCCCGATCTGCGCCGCATTTGTTGACCAAGGGTTCAGCCATGCACCGATGCCGGGCCGCGAGCATGGGTTGTATCGCGCTGTTAATCAAACTTATGGAAGGGAGCGTCTGCCGTTGGCCCGCTGGCTACGCGATTTCCCAATAGAACTCCGCAGACTGCAGCAAGAGGAGATCACTCCGCTGGAGTCGATTGCTCAGTCGCTGGAGAGGTTGGGTGTCGAACCCGAGGAACGGGAGCGGTACCTGGCGGCGACACTGCTGGCGCTGCGCGGCTGGGCCGGCATGCTGTGGCGACTGGAAATCAACGGTTCCGGTGCCCAGCGGTCGGTGCCTGCGGGAACGCTCGTCGAATATCTCGCGATCCGTTTGCTGCTCGAGCGGCTCGCCTGCCTGCATCTGACCGAGCAGACGCTCGGGCGCACTGCGTCACTGGCGGACCTTCGCAAGCAGCTGCGAAAGCGGGCCGGTTCACGACGCAAGGTCAGCGTCGATAGCCGCGCATTCCAGTTGTTTCAGCTGGCACAGGTTTGCGGCTGGGCGCCGGAGGCTTTGTCGCAGTTATCGAAATCTCATTGGGCCGAGCTCGTCCAGGAAATAGAAGGTTTTGATGAACTCCAGCGACGCCGAGTGTTGCATGAAGCCTATGAGCGGCAGTATCGCAACGGGCTGCTCGACGCCGTTGCAATCGCAGCATCGCGCCCACAGCCACAGTTGCCGCGCCCGCGCTTTCAGGCCGTGTTCTGCATCGACGACCGCGAGGAGTCATTCCGGCGGCATCTCGAAGAGGTTGCTGCTGATGCGGAGACGTTCGCCATTGCCGGCTTTTATGCGGTTGCAATGTATTACCGTGGGGCCGGCGATGCTCACTTCATGCCGCTCAGCCCGGTCATCGTGAAGCCGCAGCACTATGTCCAGGAACAAGTGAAGTACACGCTGCAGGACTCTCATCGTCGCCGAGCGGCTCATCGCCGTTTTCTCGGCGTGCTCCAGCACCGTTGGCATCTTCGCAGCCGGACCTTTGTCGGCGGCATGGTGGCCGGATTTGTTGGCCCGCTGGCTTCCATTCCGCTGGTGATGCGCGTCTTGTTCCCACACACCACCTCCCGCTTGCGGCGGTTGGCAGGATCGGTGATCCAGCCTCCCTCAGCCACTCAGTTGCCACTGCAGCGAGCTGCCGATCCGCCGGGACCAGCGCCTGGCCACCGCGGCTATTCGCTCGATGAGATGGCGGGGATCGTGCATCGGGTGCTGCTGGAGATCGGATTGACATCGCGATTAGCTCGTCTGGTGATCTTCCATGGGCATGGCTCGAGCAGCGTGAACAATCCTCACGAGGCGGCCTATAACTGCGGTGCTTGCAGCGGTGGTCGCGGCGGCCCCAATGCACGTGCCTTTGCGCAGATGGCCAACGACCCGCGGGTACGTCAACGGTTAAAGGCGGTCGGTCTGGAGATTCCTGATGATACCGTGTTTGTCGGCGCCTACCACAATACATGCGATGACAGTGTGACCTGGTATGACTTGAACTCACTGCCCACTACGCACCACAGCGACTTTGAGCAGGCACAACAATCGATCGATGAAGCGCGCAAACGAAACGCTCATGAGCGCTGCCGCCGCTTTGAGTCGGCCAGCCTGCTGCTCAGCCCCGACGAGGCGCTGCGGCATGTCGAACGTCGCGCGGTCGACCTCTCCGAAGCGCGGCCCGAATACAACCATGCGACCAATGCGGTAACGATTGTAGGCCGTCGCTGGCGCACACGAGGACTGTTTCTCGATCGCCGCGCCTTCCTCAACTCTTATGACCCTCAGCTCGATGATGACCAACACACGGTGCTAGCGCGGGTACTGCAAGCCGCCATTCCCGTGTGCGCAGGCATCAGCCTGGAATACTATTTTTCGACGATCGATCCAGAAGGCTGGGGATGCGGCTCCAAGCTGCCTCATAACGTCACCGGGCTGCTGGGTGTCATGACGGGCGCGGCTAGCGATCTTCGGCCCGGTTTGTCGGCTCAGATGACGGAGATTCACGAACCACTGCGTCAATTATTCGTTGTGGAAACGACCCCCGAAGCGATGCTGTCGGTCATGGCTCGCAACCCGGTTATCGACCGGCTGGTCCGCGGCCACTGGGTGAAGCTGGCAACCCTCGATCCGCATTCGACGCAATTGCACCTTTATAGAGAAGATCAATTTGAGCCTTACTGGCCACAGACAACGCAGTTGCCGATTGTCCCCTCTTCGGTCCACTGGTATCGAGGTTGGCGAGGGCATCTTGGATTCGCGTTGATCGATGACAGGTTGGCGCAGCTGCCGAAGGAGGTGCTGTCATGATCGATCTTGATTCGGCGCTGCAGGGACTCGGCCTGGTTGTGGTCCTGGCACCTGCATTGTTGCTGGCCGTGCTCGGCATTTCATCACTCGTTGGACTAGTGCTCCATGAGCAAGTTGTCGGGCGACTGACCCAGGTTGCGGTGCTAATAGGAGCCGCGTCGGCACTTGCGATTTTGGCGTTGATGGTGATCTATGACCGGCCATACGTCGCCGTTGAAGTGGGCGACTGGGTTGCTATCCCTGACCAAAATTTCCACTTTCATTTAAAGTTCGATTTTAACTGGCTGACGCTCCCGTTTGCGCTGCTGAGCTTCGTACTGATCGGCACGATCGGTGCGTTTGCCAATCTCTATATGCATCGTGAGCCGGGCTACCGGCGGTTCTTTCTGCTTTACGCGATGTTCCTCTTGGGAATGGTGGTGGCATCGCTGGCCGGGACGATCGAAACTTTGTTCACAGGCTGGGAATTGGTTGGGCTGTCCTCGGCGCTGTTGGTGGCCTTTTTCCATGAGCGAGCCGCACCGGTTCGCAATGGGTTGCGAATCTGGTCGATCTACCGCATCGCCGATGCGGCTTTTTTGATAGCCGCCTTAGCGCTCCACCACCTCGCCGGCGGAGGGGACTTCGAACTGATTCCGGGTGCGGGGCCTTGGCCGCATTCTCAAGCCGCGATTTCTCCCAATCATGCGTTGGTCGTGGGACTGTTACTGCTGGTCGCGGCAGCGGGCAAGTCGGGTCTGGTTCCGTTTTCTGGCTGGTTGCCCCGCGCGATGGAAGGTCCCACTCCCTCCAGCGCCGTGTTTTATGGGGCGCTATCGGTTCACCTGGGCGCTTTTTTGTTGCTTCGGGTCAGCCCGCTCTTGGAGATGTCAGTGCTGTTAGCGGCCGCAGTCGTGAGCTTGGGCCTGCTGACCGCCATCTATGGGGCGATCTGTGCACGGGTGCAAACGGATGTCAAAAGTGCTTTGGCATTCGCGGCTTTGACGCAAGTCGGCATTATCGTCGTCGAGATCGGACTCGGTTTTCGCTATCTCGCGATTGCGCACATCATCGGTCATGCCTGCCTGCGGACCTTACAACTGCTCCGTGCACCGTCGCTGCTGCAGGACTACCGGGCATTTGAAAATGCGATTGGCATGCCCCTTTACACTCCTGCAGTCGATCGCCAGCAGTGGTTGCCGCAGCGTTTTCGTCTCTGGTTGTGGCGATATGGGACCGATCGCGGCAACCTCGACAACTGGTTGAATGATGGGGTTGTGCGGCCGTTCTTGTGGATCTTCCAGAGTTGTGACCGGTTGGAACGGCGCTGGACGGACTGGCTTACCGGGGCTCCGTCACGTGAGTCTGACCGCGTCGTTCCACACGTGGAACCTTATGAGTTGACCATCATTGATGAAGCCGATATCGCTTCCCTGAGCTCCCTTGCCAGCTCACGTACTTGGCAAGTCCAGCCCGAACCCGAAACGACATTTCCACCCCGATGATAGAACTTCACTTCCCCTGGATCCAAGCCTCGATCCTCATGCCGCTGATCGGCGCGAGCTGGTTGAGTGTGCGTCGCAGCCCGATGACGGCGCAGCGCGACTGTCTCGTCTTCACTGCGCTCACATTAGCACTGACGATCGGCGTCTGGTTGGACTTTGCACTTTTGCGCACCTTTGAGGCGCATGACCGCTGGGACCTGGTCAGCGTGTTTCTTGGCGGACAATGGTTGGTGGTCGATGAGTTTAGCGCACCGCTGATACCGTTGGCGGCATTGCTCTACCTGCTGACCGTGGTGGTGACGTTGCGCACCAAATCGCGGCGATTTTCCTTTGCCGGTGCACTGGTCAGCGAAGCAATCTTGCTGGCGGCGCTCAGCTGCAAGCAGCCACTGGGGGTGGGAGTGCTCTTGGTCCTCCATTCACTTTGGCCGCTGTGGGAACTGCGGCGGCGCGGCAGGCCGACGCGGCTGTACACGCTGCATGCCGGGCTGTTTGCTCTGTTGTTAGCAGCTGGCGGACTGGTCATGGCTTTTGATGATCCGGCTACTGGTTATTCCGCTTGGGGTGTGGGGCTACTGTCGGTGGCGGTATTGATTCGCAGTGGCATCTTTCCTTTCCACTGCTGGGTCACCGATCTGTTTGAACACGCTTCGTTTGGATTAGCGATTCTGTTTATCACGCCGATGTTGGGAGCCTACGCGGCGGTGCGGTTGGTGATGCCGGTTGCGCCTGATCTTCCGCTGCGAGTGATTACCCTGATGTCATTGTGGACCGCAGTTTATGCGGCTGGGATGGCCCTAATTCAAACGGATGTCCGGCGGTTCTTCTGCTTCTTATTGCTGAGTCACTCAGCCCTGGTCTTGGTCGGGCTGGAGGTCGCTACGCCAATCGCTTTGGCCGGGGCGCTGTGCGTCTGGTTATCAGTAGGCTTGTCGCTGGCGGGTCTGGGGTTGACGTTGCGGTCGCTCGAAGCTCGGACCGGACGTCTGTCGCTGGCCGATTATCACGGGCTCTACCGCCGTGTTCCGATGCTGGCAGGATTCTTCCTGTTAACTGGCCTGGCGAGCGTTGGCTTTCCGGGAACGTTTGGGTTTTTTGGTACGGAGTTGCTCATCGACGGCGTGGTGCAGGTTTATCCATTTGTAGGAGTGGCCGTTGTCTTGGCTGCAACCTTGAATGGGATCGCGATCATGCGTGCCTATTTCAGGATCTTTACCGTTGCTCATCACACCGCATCGGTTTCGCTGCAAGGACGGCTTCCCGAACGCCTGGCGGTGTTGACGCTATCGGGCCTGATTCTCGCGGGCGGCCTATTTCCGCAAGCCGGGATCTCATCCCGCTACCACGCGGCGACGGAATTGATCCGCACTCGCGACGCCAGCCTGAGGATCAATGACCTGTCAAAACTTGTATTGGCGGCCGACGAGGACAAGCCGGTTGCCAAATAATTAGCTGCGATTCGCTTCATATACATTACTTTGGAAGACTTAGATGTCCAATACCTTGGAGACGCCGAGGGGAGATGCCGCCGGATTTACTAAATACCTAAAGCACGATCTGCTTTCAGGGTTCCTGGTGTTCCTGATTGCACTGCCGTTGTGCTTGGGGATTTCACTGGCTTCTGGATTTCCGGCGATCGCCGGCATTTTCACCGCCATCATCGGCTCGCTGGTGGCTACGGCCATCAGTAATTCGGAGTTGACGATTAAAGGTCCTGCCGCGGGGCTGATCGTAATCCTGATCGGCTGTGTTCAAGACTTCGGCGGTAATGGTTCGATTGGCGGCTTCACGCCGGCGGACATCAGTGCCTACCGGATGGCATTGGCCGTCGGAGTGGTCGCCGCGCTATTACAGATCGGTTTTGGTTTTTTCCGCGCCGGCATCTTGGGCGAGTTCTTTCCTGTCTCGACGGTCCATGGCATGCTGGCCGCGATCGGTGTGATCATCATCGCCAAGCAATTTCCGGTCGCTTTGGGTGTGACGGCGAGCGGGGAGCCCTTGGAGTTACTCCGCGATATCCCGCATTTCATCCTCGCCGCAAACCCAGCGATTGCAGCGATCGGTATGACCAGCCTGTTAATCATGTTTGTATGGCCAGTGGTCCGCCGGTGGTGGAAGCCGCTGGCCGTTTTTCCTGCGCCGTTGGTTGTGCTGTTGGTTGCCGTTCCCATGGGAATGGGTTTCGACCTGATGCATGAACACTCCTACACGTTGCAGGACCATGAGTATCAATTGGGCGAACAGTATCTGGTCACCATGCCGGATCGGATGTTCGGCATGTTTGATCAGATTACCTTTCCCGACTTCAGCGCGCTGGCGATGCCGATCGCGTGGAAGTGGGTGTTTATGTTTTTCGCGATCGGCTCGCTGGAGTCGGTCCTGAGCGCAAAAGCGGTCGATCTGATCGATCCCTGGAAACGCAAGTCCAGCATGGACCGTGACATTACGGCCGTGGGTGTGGGCAATTTGTTGTCTTCGCTGGTCGGTGGCCTGCCGATGATTTCGGAGATCGTGCGCAGCAAGGCGAACATCGATAATGGCGCGCGGACGCGGTTTGCTAACCTCTGGCACGGCATCTTCCTATTGGCTTGTGTCGCACTAATCCCCACAGTCCTCCACCGCATTCCGCTAGCGGCACTCGCCGCGATGCTGGTCTACACTGGGTACCGGTTGGCGCATCCCTCTGAGTTTGTGCATGTGTATCACATCGGCCGTGCGCAGTTGGTGATTTTCATCACCACCTTGGTCGCTGTGCTGTTGACCGACCTGTTGATCGGCATTGGCATCGGGATCGCGGTCAAGATATTGATCCATGTGATCAACGGTGTGCCGCTGCAATCGCTGTTTAGGACTTATCTAGAAGTTCAACCGCTAGAAGATGGCAGCTGTTTGGTGAAAGCGAAGCAGTCGGCCGTTTTCAGCAACTGGATCTCCTTTCGCCGCCAGCTGGAGGACATCGGCCTGGTTCAGCGGCAGAACATTGTATTGGATCTGTCGGCAACGCACCTGATCGACCACACGGTGATGGGCAAGCTCTACCAGTTGCAGGATGACTTTGAGCGTGAGAATTTGCGACTAGAGATCACAGGGCTCGATGCGCATCAGCCGGTGACCGAGCACGAGCAGGCGGCTCGCAAACGCATTCCATTGCGGTTTCAACGACTGACGCTGATCGTGGATCGATCGCTGGAAAACGGCATGGCCGCAGCGTTTATTAAGTTTGGGACGAGCTACACCTCGTTTCCGTGTTCCAGTGGCGGGCGATGCCAGCAGGGGGAAGGCGGCGAGCCAGTGGTGTGGCCCGCAGTCCGCATGGAAGCTATTGCACCACAGCCGGTATGCAATGAGATTTACACCTACGTCCGTGACCAGGTTCTGGATGGCGGTTCTGCGATGGCGTGGCTCGATTGGGTCGAGGTTTTGCAACGCGATGCCTTTGTGATGTCCGAGCCGGAGCAGCGGCCATTTGTGGCTGCTGCGGGATCAGCCAATGGCAAAGTCTTGAGTGCCTGATGGAAGTTTTAGATACGGGTTGAAGTCGAGCGACAGAGGCATGGAAAGCCGAACTTGGCATCAGGCTTGCATCCTGCTATTGCCGATAGCGATCATCGCCGCGTGATTCGCATGGACCGAGGTGCAACGTGAACGTGACCCGCGATAGCCTCACTGATACTTGTCCGCTGTGCCAGCAGTCGAGTGAGTCGTACCAGGCTGCTGGTCTAGTCATGTTTTGCTTCACCATCCTTACCTGCGGCATGCTTTCCTTGTTCACGCTGCCGCTGACAGTCTACTTCCTGTTCAAGTCTCGGCAGCCTTGCCAGGTATGCCGTTCGCGCTCACGATGAAAGCTGGTGGCACGAGACGAAGATGCCGATTACCGCAATGGAACTTCGGTTCACGCCATTTCTTCCATCCACGAACACTTTGGCCCACAACAGACGCAGGTTTAGGGCGCGTCTTCGGCGACGAGCGTGTGCAGCCGGACTGCCGCGGCGGCGGCTTGTTGCCGAGCGTCCAGTGCGGACTGGCGGATCGCTAAAAAGGATCGCTGTGCAGTGAGCAACTCGAGGTAATCTAACTCGCCTTGCTGGTGACCGCGCCGGGCGACGGCCAGTCGCTCTTCGGCCAACCCGAGCAGTTCCTGCTCCACGGCGGCGACCATCTCCACGGCACTGCGATACTCACCCACGGCTTCGGCCCAGCGCGTTTGTAGGTCACGGTAGCGCCGGGCGTACTCAGCTTCGCTTTGGGCCAACTCGGCATGTGCGGCGCGAATCAGCCCGCTCTTGCGGTCGTGGACCGGCAGCGCCATCCCGAGCTGCAATCCGACGACGACGTCGCCAGTCGCTGAATCGTGCTGCACCGATGCAAAGCTGTCCACGTTGGAGATGATTTGTGTCTGAGCCAAGCGGAGATTCCAACGAGCCGCTTCGATTAAAGCTTGTGCCTCGGCCAGTTCGGGACTGGCGGCCCAGAGTTCAATCGCCGCCAGTTCGTCCATGGACAACACTTCCGGCCAGGGATCGCTGGCAATCGCTCGCACTTCATCGGTCGAGAGCCCCACCGTCGCAGCCAAGGCCGATGTGCGAGCATTGAGATCGGCTTCCGCCTGACGTTTGGCAACCGACACCTGGCTCTTTTCCAACTGGGCCTGCAGCACCGGGCCGCGGCCCACTTCGGCGGCTTCCAGCAGCGACTGGTTGACGCGTACGCCGTCCTGCAGCAATTCTTCGAGCTCACTGAGCAACGCCACGCGGTGTCGCGCGGCGGTCAGCGTCCAGTACTGGGTCAGCACGCGGGACGTGAGCCGCAGACGCGTCAAAGCCAAGCGTTCGGCTGCCGCTCGCGTTCGCCAGGCGCCGACTTGGCCGGCCAGCGCGAGTCGGTCGGCGGTGACCCATTCCTGCGAAAGATACAGCCCCTGTTGCCCGGCACGTCCTTCATTGCCCATTTCGCTGGCCACATAGCCGACCGATGGGTTCGGCTTCCGCGTCGATTGGTAGCGCTGCCCCGATTCACGCCCGATCTCGGCCTCGGCAGCGGCAAGAGCAGGATGCTGCGCCAGCGCGAGCTGGACTAAGCGTTTGGCTTCCGATTGGCCTACTGCATCGACCTCGGCCGGAATCACCCACTCGACGGGCGGCTGGATTTCCCAGGCCGCGACATCCGCAGCTGGCGCCTGCGCCGCCGCCGTGCCGCTGGAGCCGACATTCAACATGCCGGGCAGCACCAGACCCGACAAGATCCAACGCCATGTCGGTCGCCGTGATGTGTTGGTTGCTTTACGTAACTCGGCCATGCTGCCCGTCTCCCGTGCTGCCATGCTCGCAGAAGCCGAAACACACCTACAAACACTCGGCCTGCTGACTCATTTCCGGCGATAGCGAGCGTCTCTAAGGAAAATGCTTCGCCGCCTGCCTGGTCTTCTTGGATCGGCTGTCACGAAGTTGCTCATCGCTCTCATTGTGCCGCTGCTGCCGATGATTCTCATGAGGCGGTCGCGTTGGATGGATTAAATCGGTTGCAATGAGCCGCAGCCGTCACCACTTGCCAGGCCGGCTTATCCTGCATGTCGTCTGCGTCCACCACTGGCGGGGGTTGACGTCCGGCGTGAGCTCCTCATAACGTCATAAATCCGGCAGACCGAGTCAGTGGCCCTCCAGCAACTATGTCAACAGGCAGCATCCAACGACGATCCAGCGCGTCCCGATCCGGTGGGCCGGCGGTGCTGCTGCGCCTGGTGTTGTTGATTGCCGCTTGGCAGGGGCCGATCCCCTGGTGTCACAGCCACGCGGCTCAGGCGACGGCGGAATCGGGCAGCTGGCTCGCTGAGCACCTAAAATCGCATCACGGGCCGCAGACCTCCCGCGGCAGCAGCTTGCTCGGTTGGCATTTTCACGCCGATTTTCCGGCCAAGCCGGTTGGCGACGAGCAGCCTGGGCCCAGACAACCTCCCGCGGAGTTTCCCGCCGGTACCGTCGGCGGCTGTCGTGTCGCCGATTTCTACAGCGGCGAGCGGCTCATTCCGCTGAGCCAGCTGCCTGCGGCCGAGAATCCGTGCCTGGCACGCGCGTATGCGGCTGAGCGAGCTCTGGCCAGCTCACCTACGGGCTTCTTTGACGGCTACGCAGCCGCTCTTCCGCTCCCACTGCGATTCTGCATCCTGCGCTGTTAGCAGTTGACTGCTCGATCGTGTCTTGAGTCCAGCCTGTTGTTCTGCGCTAGAGCTAGCTGAATCGCAGTGCTAGGCAGCTTGAGTTCTGTTGTCGTTTGGGAGTGTCATCATGCCATCGTTCTGGCCGGCCGCCGCTGGCGGTAAAAAGCTCGTTGCCGTTTTGGGAGCTTTGGCGCTACTGGCCACCGCAGCTTGGTGGCTGGGGCTGGCGGGTCGTGATCCGTCGGCAAACCACCAGCCGCGTCACACTGACCCTCCGATCCGCGACGTTTCCGTTGCCGGCGAAGCGGTCGACAACGAGTCGATCGAGTTCCCAAGCGATTCTTGGAAATCCGCGTCGTTGACGATCGAGCCGGTTCAACAGCAGCCGTTCGTGCAGTCGGTTGAGCTGACCGGCAAGATCGCTCTCAACGAAGACCGCGTCGCTCACATCTTTCCTCTGGTGGCAGGCCGAGTCGATGAGGTCAAGATCCAGCTCGGCGATCAGGTGAAGCAGAATGACTTACTGGTCGTGGTACAGAGCCGGGAAGTCGGCCAGGCGATGTTGCAACTCTATCAGGATCGTATGCAGCTGGAGTTTGCGATCACCAAAGATCGATGGATGCAAGCCGTCGCTGAAAACACGCAGGCAATGATCGAGCTGATCCGTGCCGGCGCGCCGATTGAAGACATCGAGGCGCAGTTGACCAACAAGCCGGTTGGCCAGTACCGCGACACGTTGATGTCGGCATACATCGCTGATTATAAGGCGCGGATGCATCATGAACGGCTGGCGCCGTTGGCCCACGGCGGCGCGGTCACCGGCAGGCAGCTGTTGGAAGCCGAAGCCGAACGGAATGCGACCCGTGCGACGCTGCAATCTCTGGTTGAACAGATCCAGCAAGACGTTCAACAGGCTTCAGCGGTATCCACACAGTCCGTTAAGGAGCTGCAAACACGCGTTTCTGTCGGCGAGACCAACCTCAAGATTCTGGGATTTCGAGACGAAGCGCTCGCCGATGTCGATCCGAAGCGCCAGGGTGACGAGGTCGCTCATTATCCGATTTATGCTCCGTTTGACGGCACCATTATCTCTAAAGATGTGGTGCTAATGGAACGCGTCGGGCCGGAGAGTCAGATCTTAGGGATCGCGGATCTCTCGACGGTCTGGGTAACGGCCGACGTCTATGAAGAACAGCTGCCCTTGCTGCAGCAGCTGGACAACAACAGCATCCGAATCCGCAGTAGCGCCTGGCCCGAGCGGACTTTCGAAGCGCAAATTTTCTATGCCGGCGATCTGGTCAATATAGCCACCCGCACGCTGTCGATGCGCGCCGTGGCTGATAACGCCGAGGGGCTGCTCAAGCCGGGGATGTTCGTCACCATCGAATTGCCAACCACCTCGACGCAACCGGTGACGCAGGTCCCGGCGGCCGCGGTGCAAGAGCATCAAGGCCAGACCTTTGTCTTCTTACACAGCGGTGACGACCGGTTTGAACGCCGCGAGGTGGTTGTCGGCCGTCGCAGTGGTGAGAGGGTGGAAATTACGTCCGGGTTATTGCCGGACGAGCAGGTGGTGACCGGCGGCGGCTTCGCGCTGAAGTCTCGCATGCTGGCCGACCTGTTAGCCGAATGATGTTTGCTAAGGAATTTTAAGTGGCCGGACACAAATGATTTGTCATGAGCGGCTTAATTCAGCACGCGTCCCACCGTTTGGAACGCATTGATCTAAAGTACAAACTTGTGTCCGGGTACTTACGTTGGTTAATCATATCATCCGCTGGTCGCTCGACAATCGCTTCATTGTGATGCTGCTCGCCCTGGTGCTGTTGGGCGGCGGCTTTGTAGCAGTTTCCACACTCCCGCTGGACGCCGTTCCCGACCTGACCAATGTGCAGGTTCAGGTGTTGACGGTTTCGCCCGCGCTGGGACCCGTTGAAGTCGAGCAATTCATCACTTTTCCCGTGGAAAATGCGATGAGCGGTCTGCCTCAGGTCAGCGAGATTCGCTCGATCAGCCGCTTTGGCCTCTCCGCGGTGACGGTGGCGTTCGAAGACAACACCGATATCTACTGGGCCAGAAACCTCGTTAACGAACGGCTCCAGCAGGCGCGCGAGAACATTCCGACGGGGATGGGCGATCCGCAACTGGGCCCGATTGCGACGGGGATGAGCGAGATCTATCAGTTTGAGGTCCGCGCCGAGCCGGGGCAAGAATATTCACTGATGGAACTGCGTACCATCCTCGACTGGCAAATCGCGTTTCAGCTGCGCAGCGTGCCCGGCGTGATCGAAGTCAACACGTTTGGCGGCGAACTCAAAACTTATGAGGTGCAGGTCGACCCTCACGCGCTGCTGAACTACTCGATTTCGCTGAGCCAAGTGTTTGAGGCACTGGAGGAAAATAATGCCAATGCCGGCGGTGGCTATATCGCTCACGGTGCGGAGCAACGCCTGATCCGCGGCGAAGGCTTGGTCGAATCGCTCGATGATATCCGTAACATTGTGCTCGATAGTCGCAGCGACGGGACGCCGATCCGGATTTCTGACATCGGACACGTTGTCTTCGCCCCGATGTTACGTCAGGGCGCCGTGACCCGCGATGGCGACCGAGAGGCGGTCACCGGAATGGTGATGATGCTGATGGGAGGCAATTCGCGGCAGGTCGTACAGGATGTGAAGGAGAAGATTGCGGCCATCCAGTCGACACTGCCTGCGGGTGTTTACATCGATACCTTTTACGACCGCACCGAGTTGATCGATAAGACGATTCATACGATTGCCGAGAACATCGGTTTGGGAATCGTGTTGGTGATCATGATGCTGTTCCTGCTGCTGGGCGATTTTCGCGCCGGCATGATCGTCGCCTCGGCGATTCCGCTGTCGGCGATGGGTGCGCTGATCGCGATGAAATATGCCGGTGTTTCCGCCAACTTGATGAGCCTCGGGGCGATCGACTTTGGTGTGATCGTCGACGGCTCAGTCGTGATGGTCGAGAACGCGGTGCGGTCGGCCAGCGCCTATCGCAAACGCACCGGTGCGGACCGAGTGCCCAAGTCGGTCTTTCAGGAATCGGCGCAAGAGGTTGGCAAACCGATCCTGTTCGCCGGGTTGATCGTTATCGTCGTGTTCGTGCCGATCCTCAGCCTCGAAGGTGTGGAAGGCAAGATGTTTCGGCCGATGGCCTTCACGTTCATGTCGGCGCTGGCCGCCGCGCTGGTGTTGTCGGTGACGGTCATGCCGGTGATGGCCTCGTTGTTTCTGGCTCGACGGGTTAGCGCGCACGACACCTTCTTGGTACGCGGTCTGAAGAACAGCTATAAGCCGCTGCTTCATTTCTCCTTGGCGCGGCCGGTGATGATGCTCGGCAGCGCCGCCTTGCTGTTCCTCATCAGCATTGGGGTCGCGTCGCGATTCGGGGTCGAGTTCGTACCGAAACTCGACGAAGGAGACATCGCTCTGCAGGCGGTACGATTGCCGAGTGTGTCGTTGGAATCATCGCTGGAAATGACCCAGGCGATGGAACGTACGCTGCTGGAGTTTCCTCAGGTCGAGAGCGTGATTTCTAAAACGGGCCGTCCGGAAATTGCGAATGATCCGATGGGAGTCCATCAAACCGATGTGCTCGTGCGGATGAAGCCTGTCGACCAGTGGCCAGAGCGGATTGATAAGGTTGAACTGGTCGAGCAGATGCAAGCGGCGCTCGAACGCGAGGTGCCGAGCAACGCTTATGGATTCACCCAACCGATTGAGTTGCGCGTGCAGGAGCTCGTCGCGGGGGTGCGCTCGGACGTGGGGCTGAGCCTGTACGGTGACGACTTGGACGTGCTCAAGACCGAGGGCGACAAAATTGTCCGCGTATTGAATCAGGTCGAGGGTGCCGCCGATGTACAATCGCAGCAGATCGCGGGGCTGCCTTACGTCAGGATCAAGGTCCGCCGCGATGCGATCGCTCGCTATGGCATCAACTCCAGTGCGGTGCTCGATGCCGTCAGCGTGATCGGTGGCAAGGTCATCGGCGAGGTGTTTGAAGGCCAACAACGGTTCCCGCTGCAGGTGCGGATCGCTCCCCAGTGGCGCGAGGATGTCGAGAAGATCCGGCAGCTCAAAATCGATGACCCACAGGGCCGCCAGATCCCGATCTCACAGCTTGCTGATATTTTGATCGAGGATGGGCCGGCGGAAATCAGCCGTGACGCCATTCGCCGCCGCCTGCTGATTCAGTGCAACGTCCGCGGGCGCGACCTGGCCGGCTTCGTAGCCGATGCCCAAGCCCAGGTGCAGCAACAGATCCAGCTCCCTGCCGGCTACTCGCTCGCATGGGGTGGCCAATTTGAAAACCTACAAGAGGCGACGCAGCGATTATCGATCGCCGTTCCGGTCGCACTGCTGTTGATCTTTTCGTTGCTGTACATCACGTTCAATTCGGTCAGGCTGGCCCTGCTGATCTACTTGAACGTACCCATCGCTGCGACCGGCGGGATCTTTGCACTGTGGCTGCGCGAGATGCCGTTTTCGATTTCCGCGGGCGTGGGATTCATTGCCCTGTTTGGCATCGCGGTGATGAATGGGGTGGTTTTGATCGAGCACATCCGCCACCTGCGCGAGCATGGGGCGAATCAGGCTGACGCGGTCGTCCAAGGGGCGATGGACCGGCTGCGGCCGGTGTTCATGACCGCCATGTGCGGCGCATTGGGATTTGTACCGATGGCCATCTCGCAGAGTGCCGGTGCCGAGGTGCAGCGTCCGCTGGCCACGGTGGTCATCGGCGGCTTGGTCACGTCGACGCTGCTGACGCTGTTGGTGTTGCCAGCGATCTATCGATGGTTCGAACCGAGCGAGGGGACGCCCAGGGCACCCATTCAAGGCGTTGCGTAGCGACGCTTGGTAGAATGGGAGTCATGCGTGCTATCTTCAAATAGAATCACGCGACCGCGCCTGCCGTTCCTTGCCTGCGAGCATCCACTTCCCATGAGCGAATCACCACTGGACTGGGTAGGCCTGTTCGACCCCAATCGTCAGCATCGCTTGCTGACCGGAGTGGCAATCCGCAACGAACGCACCGGCCGCGAACTCGCCCAGCTCCGCAGCCGTTTGGCCGAGCAGGAACAGCGTGAGAGTGAGCAACTCGACCTGAGGCGACACGAAACGGTCGGCCATTGCCGCGAGCAGCGCCGTGAGATGCTGCAGCGCTGGGATGAGGCGGAGGAACAGTTGACGCTCGCCTATGAGAGCGAAACGGTGCGAGTGGCCAACAGCATCGATCAACTCGGCACCAAGTACCGCAAGATCGTGGCCAGGGAAAAGGAAATCATCCAGCGCAAGGTCGTGGCTCGTTGCGGTGCGGTGGTGCAGCAGTATGAGAATCGCCGCAACATTCCCGGCCAGCAGATGCGCAAGGAGTGTGCGCAAATCGAGGAAGCGCTGGGTCCGAACATCGAAGAGGTTGAGTGGGCGCGAGCGCTGGCGATCCGCCGGCTGGATCACTTGCCCGAAGTGCCGCCGCAATCGCCTGAGGAAGACGTCTCTGAGCCGACCCCGACATCGGTCCGCGAAGCAATCGATGCAATCGGCCGTCTGGCGCAGGGCCAAGGAAATCAACGCGGAGATGCAGAGCGGCGCCGCGTCTAAAACCGTCGACTCGTTTTATCTACCGGTTGGCGTCGCGATCTTCATCTTGATCTGGGTCGGCGTGGTGTTGCTGATCCGGCCCGAGCAGATGCTGATGTGGATGGGCCTCAGCGTGCCGATCGGCGGCCTGATTGGATTTTCGATCTATGGCATTCTGCTGATGCCGCTGCGACGGATGACGCGAAAAATCTATCCACGCAGCGAGCGGCTGTTTATCGAAGCTCAGCGGTGTGCCGAAGTCGGACGCCGGATCGCCAAGAAGCAGGCTGACGAGACGAGTGCTGAGCTGATTCAGCGCCGTGAGGCCCATCTGGCCGCCGCCGAACGTTGGCGCGTCGAGCAGATCGCGGAGTTGGAAAAGCGAATCACCGCCGAACACGCTCAGGCGAAGCACGAACTGGAAGCTGAAGTGCGGCAGATCGCCGAAACGTTCACCCGCGAGTTCAACCGCATCGGCGCTCAGATGCGCGGCGATGCCGAATCGCTCGCGCATTCGATCAATCACACAATCTCACAAACCGATGCTGACAATCAGGCCCACCGCCAAGCCCTGCAGCGGCAACATGAGGCGGAACTGAAGCGGGTGGAAACGCGGTTGCACAGCGGGCTGGTGCGCGGACTGCAGCGGATCGAGCTAGCATCGGACCGGATACGCGATCGCTTCCCTTGCTGGGCACAGGTCGCCGCCGCTCCGGTGTGCGATGCGACCGAGTTGCCGTGCCTGCCGGTGGGCGAATTGCAGGTGGAACATTGGCTGCGACAGACGCTGTCGGCGCATGCCCCACAAGCGGAGACCGCCGGCGCGAAGGCGGCCGCTGCAGCGGCAGACGTGCTCAACTCGCTGCCCGAGCGGATGCCGGTCGCCCTGCACCGCCGACTGCACAGCGGCTTGATCATCGATGCAGCGCCGCAGTACCGCGAAGAAGCGGTCGATCTGGCCCAGGCGATCCTGTGGCGACTATTGGCCTCGGTCGCCCCAGGCCGAGCGAAACTGACGCTGATTGATCCGATCGGCCGCGGCCAGAATTTTGCCAGCCTAATGTCGATGACCGATCACGAACCGGACTTGGTCGGCCACCGTGTCTGGACCGGTGAACGCCAGATCGAGCAGCGACTGGCGGAACTGGCTCATCACGCCGAAGATATCCTGCAGGTCAATCTCCGCGATCGCTTCGAGCGGATCGAGCAATACAACGACATCGCCGGTTCGTTAGCTGAACCCTATCGTGCGATCGCCGCCGTCGGCTTTCCAGAAAGTTTGACCCGCGACGCCTACAAATCGCTGCGCGCGATCATGGACAGCGCGCTGCGTTGCGGCATCTGGACGATCCTGGTCTGCGACCGCTCGCGACCATGGCCGCCTGAGATGCCGCTGCCGGAGGACCGGCGGCTGCTGCGGCTGAGCATTGACGAAGAAGGCCGCTGGCATCACGGCTCAACGGGCTTTGACGATCTGCCATTCATACCAACCCCTTCACCACCCGCGTTGATGCGTCCGGATCTGGTCCGCAACATCGGCACCGCGGCCGCTCAAGCCGCAAACGTCGAGGTGCCGTTTGCGCGTTTGATGACACCGGCGAAGCGAGCCGCACCGGCCGGCGAGGATGGCGAGGAACCGCGTGCGGTGCCGCTGCCGCCGGGCGACCGGATCAGCGATGCCGGGCTGGAAATACCGGTTGGTGTCCAGGGCGCCGGCCGCATCCACTCGCTGCGGTTGGGAGAAGGGGTCAAACAGCATGTGTTAGTAGTCGGCAAAACCGGCAGCGGCAAAAGTTCGCTGCTGCACACGCTGCTGACTGCCGGCGCGGCGCACTACCGGCCCGATCAGTTGCACTTCTATCTGCTGGACTTCAAGAAGGGCGTGGAGTTCAAGGCTTATGCCGACGCGCCGCTGCCGCATGCTCGGGTGATCGGCATTGAGAGCGAGCGGGAGTTCGGCCGCAGCGTGCTGCAGCGACTCGATGCGGACTTGCAGCAGCGTGGCGAGCTGTTTCGCGCGGCCGGGGTTCAAGGCTTAGCCGACTACCGCACGCGTACCGGAAAATCGCTGCCCCGGGTGATGCTGATCGTCGACGAGTTTCAGGAGCTGTTTGTCCGCGATGATGCGTTGGCGGCCGAGTGCGCGATGCTGCTGGATCGGCTGGTGCGGCAGGGACGTTCGTTCGGCATGCACGTCGTGCTCAGCAGCCAATCGCTCGCCGGAGCGCACTCGCTGCCGCGGGCGACGCTCGGCCAGATGGCGGTCAGGATCGCGCTGCAGTGCAGCGAATCCGACGCGGCAATGATCCTGGGCGATGACAACATGGCGGCGAAGTTCATCAGCCGCCCCGGCGAAGCGATCTACAACGACGCCGGCGGATTGCTGGAAGGGAACCAGCCGTTTCAGGTCGCTTACCTCGGGAATCAGTTGCATCGCGACTGGCTGGCCCGGTTGGCCACACGCGACGCCGCGACGGTGGCTGATCTGGCACCGCGGGTGGTGTTCGAGGGCAATCGGCCCTGTCGTTGGGATCCGCAATTGGCCGAGGCGGCGATCGCACCGGCGCGGCTCACGCAGATGGCCAGCGGTGATTCAGCAGCGGCTGCGGCGGGCTCTGCCCGGTCGCCGATGGCAGTTCATGCGGAGCCGCGGACGCTCCGGGGGCTGCTCGGCGAAGCAGTCGACATCGGACCGCCAGCGAGCGTGCAACTGCCACGGCAGCCGGGCCGAAACGTGCTTCTGGTCGCGCCGCCTGAGTCGATTCAGGGACTGTTGGCATCGATCCTCGCCGGAGCGGTCGCCTCGGCGCGTTATCAGGGTGACGATCTGGAACTGTACCTGTTCGACGGTCACACGGGCGGTCCCGGCTCATCGGCTCCCTGGGTCGCTGCCGCTGGCCTCACCGCCACAGTCACCAAACCACGCGACAGCGAACCGCAGATGGCAGCGATCGCTCAGCGCGTGCAGCAGCGTGTTGCAGAGGATCGCAGCGACGAGCCGCCGATCCTGCTGGTCATCGATCCGCTCAATCGGTTCAGCGACCTGCGCCACGATGATGCGTTCAGTTTTTCGCTCGATGCGGCTGCTGGACCGAGCGGATCGGCCTCACTGCAGACGGTGCTCCGCGATGGTCCGGCTGTCGGTGTGTTCACGATCCTGTGCTGCCCATCGGCCGAAACCGTGGCTCGTTGGTTGCCACGGCAAGCTCGCCACGATTTGCAACAGAGGATCCTGGGCCGCGTCAACGCTGCGGATTCGGCGACGCTGATCGACAGCAGTGAAGCGGCCGGGATGTCAGCCGCGACGATGCTGATCTATGACGATGCCGATGGCAGCGTGCGAAAGTTCCGGACGTGTAACCTGCCCGCGGCCGAAGCGGTCCGCGATTGGCTGGCCAGCGTCCAATCGGCGTAAGTCTCGCGCCGTCGTGAGAGTTGAGATGCTCCTGGCTGCTTGCCGCTGTTGCGGTAGAGCGGGATTTCTTAAACTGTGGAATTGCCGACCGCCACGCCCTCAACCTGCCGCTGAAGGTTTTCTCATGCGTTCTCGGATGATCTTGCTCGCTGTTTGTCTCGCTGCGCTTTGCGGACAACGATCGCACAGCGATGACTGGGCCCAGTGGATGGGACCGACTCGCGACGGCATCTATTACGAAGATGGGGTGATCGAGTCGATTCCCGCCGCTGGTTTGAAGGTCAAGTGGCGGGCTCCGGTCGCGGGCGGGTACGCCGGGCCTGCAGTCGCTTCCGGACGCGTCTATCTCTTTGATTTCGTTAAATCTTCCGGCGAAGCGTTCAACGATCCGGGCCGCCGCGCCGAACTGGTCGGCGCCGAGCGACTCACTTGTTTCGATGCGGCGACCGGGAAGCCGCTGTGGCAATTCGCGTATGACTGCACCTACAGCATCTCATATCCAGCAGGCCCACGCTGCACGCCCACCGTCGACATCACCGGCCCGGATGACGAAGGCCGCGTCTACGCCCTGGGCAGCGAAGGTGACCTGCATTGCCTCAATGCGACCAGCGGCGAGCTGATCTGGAAGCGTAACTTCAAGAATGATTTCGGTGCCCCGGTGCCGCTGTGGGGATTTGCGTCGCATCCGCTGGTCGATGGCGAGCTGCTGTATTGCATGGTCGGCGGCGAGGGACAAACCGTTGTCGCGTTTGATAAGCAGACCGGCCAAGAGCGTTGGAAGGCGCTGTCGGCATCCGCGGTCGGCTACTGCCCACCCTCGATCATCCACGCCGGCGGCGTACGACAATTGATCGTGTGGCACGCTGATTCGATGGATAGCCTTGATCCGGCAACTGGAAAACCGTTTTGGAACCTGCCGATCAAAGCCGATTTTGAAATGGCGGTCACTCGCCCTCAACGCGACGGCGACCGGATGTACGCCAGCTCGATCCGCACCGAAAGCGTGCTGTTTGAACTGGCCAGCGACCGTCCAGCGATCAAGGAGTTGTGGCGTGGTGAGCCGAAATCCGCGGTCCATTGCAGCAACAGCACGCCGATTTTTTACAACGGCGTGATCTACGGAACCGACTGCAACGAGGGCTCACTGATCGCGGTCGATGGTGACAACGGTGAGCAGCTCTGGAAAACGTTCGCTGCCACCAAACCCGATGAAAAGCGATACGTCCGTCACGGCACCGCCTTCCTGACGCGGATTGCAGACACCGACCGTTACTTCCTGATGAGTGAAACCGGTGAACTGATCATGGCAAGGCTAACCCCTGAGGCTTATGAGGAACTTGGACGCTTTAAGGTTCTCGAACCAACCGGCGAAGCGTTCGGCCGCGATGTCGTTTGGAGTCATCCGGCTTATGCTGGCCAAACCGTGTTTCGCGCAATGATCAGGAATTGGTCGCGGTCAATATTGCGCAGGAATAATGCAACGTCACAGCTTGGCGGAAGACTTTGAGCGTGTGTAGATTCCGTAGATTCCCTCGTGCTCGTGCTCGTGCGGTCGATTACGAGCACGAGCACCGCGATGCTGAGCACGAGCACGGAAAGCGAGCATAGGGCGGTGGTCACGGTGAAACCCATATGAGTACGCTGCCTCGACACCGGGCGCTTGCGCTGCTGGACCAGTGCAGCGGCGAGCATGTTTGGTCGCCGGAGCACTGTGCCCAGCGGGGTGTTCCTGCGGGTTGGGTTGAGGAACTCGCTGACGCTCACGAGTCGGGATTTCGCAGCGATGCTCAAACGCTGTACACCGACCAAGGGGTCACTAATCAATATTATGGCGTGCACGATCTCCGGCTCGCCCTGCGCCTCGGCCGGGAACTCGGGGTAGACATCGACCGGATCACCAGTCTGCACGTTGGCCGCCGAGCGATCGTGGCCGCGATCAAAGAAGCGGTCAGCGATGAGGAGTGACGCTAGGGTTAGGGGGCAGGAGGGCCGCAGGCGCGGCACATCCTCTGCCGGGTCCCGTGAGGGCCCGGTAACAGAAATGCTAAATGAATTTCAGGCCCGGAGGGCCGACACATGCAGAGCGCTGCGTCGAACTTGTGCCGGCCCTGCGGGCCTGAGAGGATCTCTTGATTATCCTCGCTATGGCTTTGGGTGGCACGCTCAGAGCCCCAGCGATGGGCGTGAGCAGCGAGGGCAGATCCCTAACCGCGACGACGTTTCATCGTCACCCTGCCATTCTCCTCACCACGCCCTTCGTTCCTCAGGGACGTGCCACCCAGCCCTCAGGGACATGCCACCCAGAGGCTCCACCACAGTCCCAAGTGATGAACCACTCACTTTGGGGAAGAAGCAAGGCGGCTCAATGCCCCTTGCTCACCCGCGGCTACTGTGAAGTTTCACTTGCCCGGGCCTCGGCTGCTTGATAAATCCGCGCCAGGCGAATCAGGTGCGGTAACAGGGCGGCTTGATACTCCGCCTCGTTCATCCCTTGTCGGCCAGCTCGCAGCCGCTCCAATTCGGCTTCGATCTCGTCGCGTTCCAGCCGTTCCTGGTCCGTCAGCGCCAGTCTCGCTGCGGCCGGCGCAAGGCTGATGCGGGCGGCCAAGTTGCCGTCGACGGTTTGATTTGAGTCGCTGGGCTGCGCCACAACCCGCGTGCCGCGAAAGGCATCGGCCGGAGTGCCGAGTCCGTCGCCGTTGTCATCGATCAGGGCATGTTCGGTCGCGATCCGGCCGGCGGACTGATAGAAATCGCGGACCTCCGCCGAAGCCGCCAGGAATGCTTCGAGAACCGAAACCTCGCCATCATGGTCGATGTCCCACCGGGGTTCGCCAATGGTTTGCGACAGATACTCACCGAACCGGGCGTAGTTCTGTTCAATCCCGCTGCGGGTCGCCGTCACGATCACGCGGTTTTCGCCTGACAGCGCGTTGATGAACGGACCGCTGCTCGACGAAGCGTTGATCAGGACCAGCGGGCGTTTGATCGGCTCGAGCCAGGCAGCTAACTCCGCGGCGGAAACGTCGGGGCCACGGAGGTTGAACTTGGCAACGTTTTGACTAAACGTGCCGTGCCCGAGCAGCACAATCCACGCCGGCGCAGTGCCTTCGGGAGGTAGTGCGGCGATCGCTTGCTGCAGCCGTTCGCGATCGGCTGGGGCCGAGCCGGAGGATGATTCGCCGATCACCGTTGATCGTGCGCCGGCGGTCTCGGCGACGCTTTGCCACCGCGCCGACCAACTGGCAAAGGCTTCGCCAAAGCTCGCTTCACCGGCCGCTCCGACGACGATGATGACGTCAGCTGGCTGCGGCGCCGGCGGATCTTCGCCTTGGGCGGCGGTGATGCAGGTTAACAGACCGGCGATCGCCGTAGCGGCCACATGTCTTCGTGAGCGGTGTAATCGTGATCGAATCAAGGCATTCCCTTCCAGCGTCTCAGGCCCCATTCGCCGCACAGGCACAGGATCGCCAGCAGCATCACCCACGGGCGGTGCCAGATAGGGTACACCCATGTTTGCGTCACGGGCACCTTGCGGCTCGGCAAGCTGGCGACAAAAGCGTCGAGGCGATCGTCATGGATGATTTCCCCACCACTGGCCTGAGCGACGTCCTCGAGCCAGGGGCGGTTGACCGGCAAGCGGCGAAACTCCGCCGCGGCCGGGTCGGCGGTCCACCCGGTTTGCGCCGTGCCGACATTGCTGCCGTCCTCGGCCCGAACACGGGCGATCACATGGTAACCGCCAGGATCGCGTGCCCAGTGACTGGTCACGTACTGCCCAGGGGCATCGAAATCAGCCGCTGCGGTCGTGGTGTAGGTCTCGCCGGTCGGCGGTGTGATCTCGAGTTCTACCACAGCGTTCTCCAGCGGCTCAAAGGCTTCGTCGCTGACGGTCGTGATCAGCCGCGCCGGTTCGTTTGGATCATCGCTGCTGAGCACGCGGATTTCGACTCGCCGCGGAGCTTCATTGACGAGCCAGCGGGTCACTTGCCGCCACGCCTGCGCTGGGTCGTCGCGGACCTCCGTGTTGCCGGAGGCTAAGTCCGGCGTCCTCAGATCCACCGAGCGGCCACCGCGGCCGGGCCGGGCATCGCGCCGCATCGACCAACGCCACAGATCGCCCAGCGGAATCGCAGCGGATCGTCCTTTCCCAAATCGCTGGGCGACCATCGCTGGTGCGGTGCTGCCGTCGGCCAGCTTCGCGATGCCCAAGACCGAGGCACCGGGTTTGACTTGGCCGACCGGCGAGAGCGACCGGAACGCCGGCATTCGCGTGATGCGGTTTGCTTCAGCCTGCTCGTTTTCCCGTAGTCGCACCCAGGGTTGCAGCATCCCTTCACGCGTCAGTTCCAGCCGGTAACCCCGGGTCGCAGGCGAAGGGGCCGACGCCGAGTCCCACTGCTCGCGCGCCGCGTACAGCGGCGAAAGTTCACCGAGCGGGCTCTGCGAAAACCGTTTGCCAGCAAACGCTTCCTTACCTCCTAAGAACAGCAGACCGCCACCGCGCGCGGCGACAAAACGGCGAAGCAACAGCAGTTGGTCTTGTGAGAAAAACTCGGGCTCGATGTCGTCGAGGATTACGGCATGGTAGGCGAACAGTTCTTCCGCGGTGCGCGGAAAGCCGCGGACCAGTTCATCGGCGTCGCGGACGCCGAGTCGAATCAGCACCGCTTCGTCATAACGCTGCGCCGTCTCCTCATCTTCGTCTTCCAAACCGGCGAACAGGGGATTGGCGCTGCTGACGTCGCGATCACGGAAGCTGAACTTGGCTTCTTTGTCAGCGATTCGCAGCAGTCCCACCAGTTCGGTTTCCGCGTCTTCCTCCAACGCCCGTCGCAGGTACTTGAACTCCCAGTTCGGCCGCCCGGCCAAGTACAACACCCGGTAGGGACCGCGAGCCGCGTCGACCGTCACTAAGCGGACGTTGTTTTTGAACGTCACTTCCGAGGCCGCAGCTTCGCTGTTCCAACTCTCGCGATCGGCGGCGCGGAACGCCGCGGCCTGATAAAACCGCACACCGGTGCGAATCGGCCGAAAGCGAAAGGTGACCGCCGGGTATTCGTCGTCACCGTTAGGTGCCTTCTGCTGCTTGACCGTCTGCTCCTCGACAACGGCACCGGTCTGCACATCCGACAACTGCACCACAATCTCTTCACCGGCTAAACCGTCCGCAGCGACGGCCACGCGCACCGTGACCGGAGCCGTCTCAAAATCGCTTTGAGTGACGCTGACATCGGCGATCCGTAGGTCGCGAATCTGTTCTTGAGCCGCTGGTAGGACCGGATAGACCGGGAAGCCCAGCTGCGACCAATCGGCCTCCGCAGCTTCGGTGTCGGTCAGGTTGCCGTCAGAAAACAGCAGCACACCGGCGACCGGACGATCCTTCAGCCGGCTGGCGAGCTGCTGCAGACTACCGGCGACCGAGGACGCCCAGCCATTCATCGCCAGCGCCTGGAGGGCGTCGGCATTTTCTAGCCGTGCATCGAAGGCGTAGGTGCGAACGTCGAAATCCTGGGCCAGCCGCACCCGCCACTGGGCGTCAGGGTCGACCACTTCACTGACACGCTCGCCACGCGTCGGTGACCGCGGGGCCGTGCGCAGCGACATACTCTCACTGTTGTCGACCACGATTGCAAACAGGTTCGCCTGCGGCTTGGGCCGCGTGCCGCTGCGCATCGGCTGCAGCAGGCAGACGGCCAACAGCGCGATTGCCAGTAGCTTGAGTAGCCCAGCCAGCCAGCGAACCGGCGACCGCGAGCCGCCGGTGGCATAGTTCCAAAGAACCAACAGTGCCAATAGGCCGCCGATGACCAGCGCGAGGTTCGCCCACTGCGGCGCCCCCCAAACCAATTGCTCAAACATCGTCACAGGCCGCTCCCGAGGCTTTCGTAGTACTGCCGTACTGCTTCACTGAACCGCTCCGGCACCGGGTCGCGGTCGATCGGCACCACCGCATGCCGGTCCGCCGAGCGACGAAGCAGTTCCTGGGCGACGTTCTTGGTCAACTCACGCAGCGGCCGCGCAATTGTCTCTTCGACTTCATCCCACTGAGGCGGCTGGGAATGGCGCCGGAACTCGCCGCGGGTCTCGCGGGCCCGCTCGCGAATCCGCGTCGCCTCGGACCGCAACGCCGGATCTTCGATCATCTGTTCGACATCGCGCAGTCGGTCGGACCACTGACGATAGCCTTCACCGGTCAGCGGCGCCGGCGGACGTGCACCACCGCGCCCGCCACCGCCACCTTCCAGGCCGCCGATCGGATCACCTGCGTCAGCATTGGGATCGCCTGAGCGGGTGACTTGTTCGATCAATCCTCCGGCTCCACCGCCACCGCCGGCCTGCTGCCCCGGCGTCTGTTGTCCAGGCGTCTGCTGGTCGCTTGGCGATTGCCCGCCAGGCTGTTGTTCACCGGGCTGCTGGCCATCGGATTGTTGTCCCCTAGGTTGCTCGCCGGGCTGTTGCTCACCGGGAGATTGTCCCTCGGGTTGCTGCTGGCCGGATGGTTGGCCCCCAGGCTGCGGCTGGCCCGCTTGCTGTTCACCCGGCTCGCCGCTCTGTCCTCGCTGTTGATCAGCTTGCTGACCCGACGATTGTTCCTGCGATTGCCCCGGCTGTCCCGTCGGTTGTCCCGTCGATTGCTCGGATGGCTGGCCGGACTGATCCGCACGCTCGCTGGACTGCGGTTGCGAGCCCTGCTCGCCTGGCGGTTGTCCATCGCGAGAAGACTCACCCGCGGGTTCACCTTCGCGGCGCGTTCCGGTCGCGTCCTCGATTTCGCTGTCGAGTTGATCCTGCAACTGTTCGAGTTCGCCGAGGGCTCGCTCGAGCGCCTTGGTTTGGTCCCCGAGCACCGCTTCGGCCGCCTGTTCGAGCCGTTCCCGCAGGTCAGAAATCGCCGCGCCGGTTTCTTCTTGCAGACTCTCGGCTTGCGGCCGCATTCCGCGGCGCAGCAGTTCGGCCGTGTCGCTTAGCTTGCGATCGACCTGTTGTTGCTGAACGTTGCGGTAGGTGTCGTAGAGATTCTGCGCGAGCAGCGGTTCGGACGACTCGGCTTGCTGTACCGTTTCCTGCACCTGCTGGAGCAGTTGACCGAGCCGCTCGCGCTGGCCCTGTAGGTCCTCAACCACATCGCTCTGCGGCGTCTCCGCGCAGTCCCGGCTGGCGATCGTCGCTCGGATCGTCATTCATCTGCTGAGTGATCTGTTGTTGCTGCTCATCAAGTTGCTGGGCGGCGGAACGGATTTGCCGCATCGCTTCGTCGAAGTTGCCCGCTGCCTGTTGACGCAGTTCCTCACGCATCTGGTCGAGTTCACGTTCGGCGCGCGTTCCCGCAGCGAGTGCCTCGGAAGCATCATTGCGGTCCAGCGCCTCACCGGCTTGGCGGATGTTCTCGCGAGTCTGTTCCAATTGCTCCGCGGCATTTTGCACCGCTTCGCTTTCTTGCCCCTGGGCACGACTTTGCGTCTGAGTCTGCTGCATTCGCTCGGCGAGTTCATCGGCGTCGCGGAGCATCTCTTGCTGTTGGTCGCGGAGTCGCTTCAGCTGCCGCTGGATCTCCTGTTTCTCTTCCTCGGTCTGGGCCAGTTCCAACGCCGACTGGAGTTGGGCGACTTGTTGATTGATGTCTTCTTGCCGCTGAGCAAGCTCCCGGAGCCGGTCGATCACTTCGCGTTGCTCACGTCCTTCCTGCTGAGTTTCCTCGGCTTGCGCTTGCGACTGCGTTTCGTAGCGATTCTCGTCGTTCTTCAGCTCCAGATCGTTAAGTTGTTGCTGCCGTTGTCGCTGCGATGAGCTGCTGGAGCTCTGCTGTTGATTTTGCTGCGAGCGGCTGACCTGGAACTCGCGGGCCCGCAGACCCAACAGCGACTGATAGGCCGCTTGTTGTGCCGCAACCGCCTCATCGAGCGGCTCAGTCGCGTTTTCAGTTGCCGCGAGTTGAAGCTGCTCGACCGACCTGTTCATCGATTCGGTCGCTTGCTCGACAAACTCCAGCGACTGCTCATCCTGCACTTCTGAGGCGAGTTCACCCAGCTCGGCCAGCGCGTCGCGCTGACCGGTGACCACCGACTCGATGTCGCTGCTGAACTCCGGCGTCCGCTGCGGGCCGAGTTCGCGGCGCATGATCTTCCAGGTGGCGTTGATGATTTGCTTTTGCAGCTCGGCCAGCTCTTCAGCCTGGGCACCGGCACCACCGCCCTGTTGTTGCTGTTGAGACTGCTGCGAGCCGGCATCGGGTGATTCGTTTTCGCGGTAGATCTCTTCGAGCGGACGCACCTCCGCGAAATGCAGATCGCTTTGCACGCGGCGCGGACTTCCATCGGCAGCGGAATCCTCGGCCCAGAAGTGATACGACAGCAGTTGGTCCGGCTCGGCCTCAAGCGATTCAAAATCGATCAGGTAATCGCCGCGCTGCTTCCGTCCGCGCGGAACCGACTCGCCGAGCACGATCTCCGCCGATTTGCCACCGGGGAACAGGTAACTCACTCCGAATCGCTGCACGCCAAAATCGTCTTGCACTTCGACAGCGACCGGGAATTCTTCGAGCGGCGAGACCGCGGCATCGCCACCGGCAACCACCTTGAGCGTCGGCGGATCGTTGGGGAGCACGCGTGCGATCAGCTCCGGCGGAAACTTGTTCTCGCGCCCCGCCGCATCGACCAGTTCGAGCCTCCAACGCTGCGTCTGCGTCATCTCAAAGTTCGTGAGGTAGCGAGTCGGCTCCTCGCCGCTGACCTGCAACTCGATCCGATTGCCTGCGGTGTCGACCAACGTCGCGCGGTCCACCGGTTTGTTGAGGTTCAGTTCCCAGAGGAGCTGTGTTCCCTCCACGGCGGTAACCCGGACCGTGTCCTCGATCCGCTTCGGCTGCATGCCGGTGTAATCAGGAAACTTCAGTTCGGCATCGGCACGGGTCAGCGCGGGATAATCGAACACTTCTGCGGTAAAGATTTCGCTTTGGTAACGTTCGGAGACGACTTGATAGCGGAGCGATGCATCGACCGACGCAACGAAGGCGCTGAGGATCGGATCGTCGAGCGTCTGCTTCATCGGGAACCGCCGCTCGGAGCCGTCCTCTGCCAGACACACCAGTTCCGCCTGATCCGCGATGGTCTCGAGGCCAGGGAAATGGGCGGTGACGATTAGGCTGGTGCCACGCTCCAACTCCACATTGCCCGGTTCGATGCGGACCGCTGCCGCACCGCTGCCGTCGCTCAGCAGCCCGGCGCTGCCGCCCCGCCCGCTGGTTCACTGGTGGCCAGGATCCAGAGCATGGCCGCCATTGCAACGAACGAAAACATGCCCGCCAGGCGGCTGATCAGAACCTGCTTAGGCGAGACCACCTCTTCCCAGCGATGCGTCTGGGAATGTTCATGAGCTTCTTCGACCACGCGGCTTTGCAGGTACCCGAGCGACGCCTGAGATTTCGTCGGCAATTCGATCGCCGTGAGCAGGCGTTGTCCGAGTGACGGAAAGCGACGCTCGATCCTCAGGGCGATGTCGCGGAGGTTCAAAAATGACCGCGCCGCAGCGAGCGCGATGACCGCGATGCAGACCGCCACTGCGGCGAGGATGACCCAAGCCGCAGTTGTGCCGGACAGTTGCCCGCTGCGGACCGGCGGGACCAAGGCCCAAGCGATCAGGGCGGCGGCGAGCAAGGTCACGGCCGAGCCGCGCCAAAACCGCACCCCTTGAAGGGTCCGAATCACCGGACGCAGACGCTCCTGCAACAGGTCGCGTTTATCAAACATCGCAAGCCCTCCTTAAGCACCTATCCGAACAGGGGCCTGACCCTCTCCGGCGAGGCCATAATCACCATGAGAACAATTCGCCTCCAAAGGGTCAGACCCCTCTTCGGATCAACTCCCCGCCACCGCCGGATCGGACGACGCGGTTGCTCGGCGCCGGCGTCCCAGCCATCCGCCCAATCCCGTCTCCATCGCCAGCAGGCCCAGCACCCCGATCAGCAGCCACTGCCACAGCCGCTGCTGGCTCTCCAATTCGACATCCCGCAATTGCCGCTGTGTCTGCGCGGCAACTTCGTCGGGAACCGATGTTCCTAAGATAACGCCCATCCGCTCCAATTCGTCATCACCGAGCGGCTCTGTGCGGCTTTCGGACTCCGCCAAATTGACCGCCGTCGTCGTCACCCGCGCCGCCGCGAAGCTGATAGACCCCGGGTCGCTCGATCCGCTCCGCCTCGACCACTGCGTCAGATTCACCCGCTGCCTCGGCCAGTCGTACGAAGCTCTGCGCAGCGGAATCGTTTGCGGTTGGAACAGGGTCACCGAGCTTGAGCTTAGTCGCGGTTGCGGTGTTCGCTCCGGCCGCGTCAAACAGGCCGAACATCAGCGGGATGAACTTGGTCGATAGCGCGAGCTGGCTTTCGACCGGCTGCCAGCCGGCGGTAAAGACCCAGAGGCGTCCCGCCCCTTCCTCACGCTCCAACAGCGCCGGTCCGCCATCGTCGAAACTCGCCAGCGGTTTCCACAGCTGCGGTGCTGCTTCCACCGTGCGGTGAGCCCAAAAACGGATCTTCGAAAAATCGTTGAACTTTGGGTCCGACAGCGGCAGGAACAACGGGTGCGTGAAGTCGATCCGCGACAGCATCGCGTAGTCGCGCACACTCGCCTCACCAACCTGCAACTCTTCGTCGCCGCTGAGCAGCCGTAGCGAACTCTCGGCAAGGCCGTTATCGCCAGCCGGCGGAAGCACATACACCAACCGCCCGCCACCACGGACATAACCGCGCAGTTGCTCCGCGGTCGCCGCGTCCAGATTACCCGCAGCGACGACCAGCGGCACCTGCTGCGGGTCGAGTTCGGCCAGCGGTCGATCGCTGGCCGCATGCTGTTGGACCACGACTTCGCGCGTCGGCGTGTTCAACGAGATCCGCTGCAGATAATACAGCAGGCTCTCGCGTGGCTCTTCGGCGTCGTCACCGATAAACAACAGTGTCTGCTCGATCGGCGGGTCTTGGGCGTAGTAGCGAACGTTATCAAAGTCGTGATCGTCACCAGCGAGCGCGATCGCAAACGCTCCGTCCGGCGGCCCCGCTACGTGCACAATCTTTGACTGTCCCGGAGGTACTTGGACGTTCTCCGGTGTGGCCGCTCCCGCTGCCGTCGTCCAGCTCAGTCGAAACTGCGAGTGGAGCGAGTCGGCGGCATTGGAAACCCGCAGCCGGAACGTGCGGGCAGGATTTCCAGACGCAGCCGAAACCTCTTCACCAGCGGCCGACGACTGATCGCCCGGCAGCGTAATCCAAGCGTTGGAGCGACGTTTGGGTGACACTCGGCGGATCTCGACCGGCACTTCCTGCGGCCAGGCAAACCCTTGCAGCGAGTCCAAGGCGGCACCGGACTGCAGGTCGCTGATCAACACCAACTGCGAGGCAATCTTGGCCCGGGCAAGTGTGGGGGCATCGGTCCCGTCGGCAGCCAACGCGGCAGTATCGGCTATCGAACCCGACTCCTCGGCGGTCGCTAGTTCCGCGGCAAACCGCAGCGCGGCCGCCAAGTCGGTGGTGTGCCAGGATGGTTCTTCGCCCGCAAACAACCGCTCGCCCAAGTTCCGCAGCGAGTCTTGAGGCAACTGATCCGCAGCATCGAAGCCGATTCGCAGGTCCGGCTCGGCATCAAATGACACGACTGCGATCGAATCGCCGGGGCGAAGATTCTGTGTTACGTCGGCGAGCTGAGCCAACGCCTGGTCCCACAGATCGCCGCGCCGCATGCTGGCACTGGTATCGACCAGTACAACGACGCGGCGGTTGACCGCTTCGGTCTGGGCGGTGGAAGTGCTGCGCAAGAACGGCCGCGAAAACGCCAGCGCCAGCAAGATCAGCGCCAGCGCCCGCAGCAACAACAGCGGCAGATTCTCCAGCCGGCTGCGGCGAGTCAACCGCGGCTGTGACGTCGGCAGGAACATCACCGTGCTGATCGGCGTGCGGTCCTTGATCTGACGGCGGATGAGGTGAAACAGCACCGGCAAAGCGACGGCCAGTGCTCCCAACACGTATAGCGGTGCCAACAAGCTCACGTCGCACCTCCCTGTGAACCACCACCAGTGCCCCGTGAACCACCGGAGCCTCGTGGACCGCTTGCGCCTTGCGCGATCATCCCGCGACGGGCCGCGCGGCTGCCGCGCTGCTTTTGGTTCGACACGACGTGCAGCAGCGCATCGGCCAGCGGTCGGTCGGTCGGCAGTTCATACAGATCCACACCGAGTGAATCGCAGATCGTGCGGATTTGATCGCGATGAGCGGAAAAGTTTTTGTTGTACTGCTCGCTGGCCGCTTCGGGATCGAGATATAACTCGCGGCCGGTCTCCATGTCACGGACGGTCGTCGGCCCCGGCATCGACAGCCGCAACTCGCCTGGATCGAGCGTGCGGAGGATCATCACCTCGTGGCCGCGCGAGCGGAGCAAGCCGAGGTTGAGTTGCAGCGTTTGCAGCGGCGCCAGCAGGTCGGAGATCAAGATCACCAGGCCGCGTTTAGCGATCAGCTGCGCAATCTGCTGTAAGGGGACATCTAAGTTCGTACTGGAGCCCGCCAGCGGCCGCGACAGCGCGATCATCAATTGGCGGAAGTGCCCAGGTCGCTGTCGGGCCGGCACGAACTCACCGAGCGACTCATCGAACGTCAGCAACCCGACACTGTCCCGCTGCAGCGATAGAAAGTACGCCAGCGTCGCCGCTAGCGTGACCGCATACTGACTCTTGTCGTATTCCAATGTGCCGAAGCCCATCGAGCGGCTGCGGTCCAGCACGATGTAGACGTGCCGGTTGGTTTCGTCCTCGAAGCGTTTGATGAAATAACGGTCGCTGCGCGCGTAGAGTTTCCAGTCCAACCCGCGCGGGTCATCACCTGGGGTATAAGGACGGTATTCGCTGAATTCGACCGAGAAACCGTGAAACGGACTGCGATGCAGACCATTATAAAAACCTTCCACCACTGCCCGAGCGCGGAGTTGAAGATTTTTGATCCGCATCAAGGCATGAGGGTCGTGACTGGCCGCGTCGTTGATATGGCCGGCGGTCGGGGTTGCAGCGGAAAACGCCATCACACCGCCCGCTTGTCGAAGACGTACTGGATCAGCCGATCGATACAATCTTCGACCGTCACACCTTCGGCTTCCGCCCGGTAGCTCAGTAGGATGCGGTGGCGCAAGGTCGGCTTCGCCAGCGCGCGGATGTCGTCGAAGCTGACGCTGCGCCTTGCCACGCAGCAGCGCTCGCGCCTTGCCGCCGAGCACCATCGTCTGCGCCGCGCGCAAGCCCGCACCCCAGGACACCCACTGGTTCACAAAGTCGGGTGTGCCCTCGCGCTGCGGTCGGCTGGCCGCGGCGAGGCGCACCGCGCTCATCGCGACTTCTTCGGCGATCGGCACGCGGCGGACTGCGGCATGAAATCGTTGGACATCTTCCCCGCTGAACAGCGGCTGGATCGGCTCCGGCCGGTCCGCGGTCGTCTGCATCACCACCGCTAACTCGTCCATCGGCGGCAGGTAATCGATCATCACGTTGAACATGAAGCGGTCGAGCTGCGCTTCGGGCAGCGGGTAGGTGCCTTCCATCTCGATCGGGTTCTGCGTCGCCAGCACGAAGAACGGTTCTTCGAGTTCAAACCGGCGGCCGCCGGCGGTGACCTGGTGCTCCTGCATCGCTTCGAGCAGTGCCGCCTGCGTCTTGGGCGGCGTGCGGTTGATCTCGTCGGCCAGAATCACGTTGGCGAAGATCGGTCCTTTGACAAACTGCATCCGGCGATGCCCCTGCTCGGTTTCCTCCAGGATTTCGGTGCCGGTGATGTCGGCCGGCATCAGGTCGGGCGTGAACTGAATGCGCTGAAACTTGAGGTGAAAGATCTGGGCGACGCTGCGGACCAGCAGCGTCTTGGCAAGCCCCGGGGCGCCGGTGATCAGGCAGTGGCCGCCGGCGAACAAGCAGATCAGCAATTGCTCGATCACTTCGTTCTGGCCGACGATCACCTTGGCCAATTCCCGCTCGATATCGGTCCGCCCCTGGCGAATCTGATCGACCACCTGGGATTCTTCTTCAATCGAAAGCAGGTCGCTGCTCATGGAGGGCTTTCACAGTGAGAGGTGCAAGCGGTGAGATTCCAGCTCATTCAGCCTACCAAGTTTTCGCGCGCCAGTGGCCAGAGCTCCGCGCGGCAAATGCCGGCAACCGATGGAACCCGTCACCGGCCCGACGGTTTCGCTCAAGCAGCGAAATGATACGCCGCCGGCAACGCAACAAGGGAATGCAGGATAGGACATGAACGGCCGAGATGGCTTTGGGTGGCACGCTCAGAGCCCCAGCGATGGGCGTGAGCGGTGGAGGCAGACACTGAGCCGCTAAGATATTTTATCATGGCCCTGCGGTTGTCCCCATCACGCCCTTCGTTCCTCAGGGACGTGCCACCCAGAGGATTCAGAGCCGCCGCCGCCAAGACGCTCACCGCTGTTTCCACCCGTTGGGTAGCTAAGGCGTGATACCCGTGCCCGTTGGGCCTGGGCCGCCCACACCGCCGGCTCTTCCCGCTCCCTCGGTAACGTTTCGGCCTCCTGTGTCGGTCCCCGAAGCGCCGGTGCCCGTTCCGTCAGGGCCGCCTTCACCACAACCGAGCGCAAAGGCAGTCAGTGCCATCGCCAGACACAGCGTCTTCATCGATTCGCTCCTGATCGAAATAAGCACCCGGACACAAATTCCTTTCATAAATTGATTCTCTCCAGACGGTAGAAATCGTGCTGAATTACGTCAATCGTGACAAATAACTTGTGTCCGGCCACTTAACACCGCCCAAAAACAACGCAACGTCCCGCACCATAAGGAACATGATGCTGGACGTGCGGAGCGGTGCATCAAGCGCAACCACGGCAAACGCAGACACAGCGGTCCGCGTGTTACCGGGTTGCAGAGGTTGCCGCCGACTTAAGGATCGATCACGTCGCCGGTGCCGCCGGGAGTGGTGGTCGTTCCGCCGGGGGTTGTCGTCGTTGCGCCGGGCGTGGTGGTATCGGCCGGAGTCGTTGTGGTCGTGCCAGCTCCGCCCGTGCCCGTTCCGGTGCCATCCTCAGGCGCACAGCCGAGGGCAAATAGGCACAGCCCTGCAACTAAAAGCATCGTCTTCATCACTGTTTTCCTGTCTCGGATTTGGAAGTTTGGCCATGCGCGTCAGCCGATGACGCCAGAGGCATGAAATTGCCAACACGCGATCGCGGGCAATGTGCGTGCCGGTACTCGATTCCGAGTTTTCTCAAGCAAATCATGGACCGCGGCGGGTGGTGCGGACGCGGACGACTGCGATGGCAGTGACCGAATAGCCCGTTAGGGGCGGCTGTCGGCCCTAAACTAGCTGCAATGCCGCGTAGGGCTCTCTAAACCGCCTCCTGCTCAGTGACCGATGTTCGTCCCCACTGGCTAAGCGCACCTTTGCCGCTCAACCTCTAGCCGTCGGCCGTCACCGGTTTGCATGGTAAACGATCACTCAGCTGCCGCTGCTGTTGGATGAGAAGTCGTCGCGACTGGGGCGAGTTGAGGCTGCCGCGGCGGATTAGAATGAAGCGGCTCAGCGCCTGACCCGGCGGTTGTGGCTTCGCGAAACGGCAACAGGAGACGAGTGATGCAACGGTTTTTACTGATGGTCCGCGCCGTGGTTTGCGCTGCCGGAGTTGGCTGCCTGGCACCCGCGCCGGCCCCGGCCGCCGAGCCGTCTGTACCGCTGCGATGCGAAGTACTGCCGCTGGCCGATCATCAGGTGTCGCTGTCGATCGATGGTCACGAACAATTCCGCTGGCACCACGGCCGGCAGTACCCGCGTCCGTTCTTCTTCCCGCTCAATGGCCCTGGCGGCGTGTCGCTGACGCGGATGGGGCATCCGGGGGCGGAAAACCACGACCACCATCGCTCGGTCTGGTTTGCCTTTCATGATGTCGACGGCGTCGATTTTTGGGCGGACAACAAGGGCACACAGATCCGACAAAAACACTGGTATCGCTACCGCGACGGCGATGCCGAGGCGATCCTGGCGACCAAGCTCGGCTGGTACGATGTCGAAGACCGCGAGCGGCTGGAGCAGGACCTGGTCGCAGCGCTGATCCCACTGGCCGATGGCGATTACGCTTTGGAACTGCAGATCGACCTGCGTCCGCCCGCGGGGACTGCAGCAGTGCAGCTGGGCAAAACGAACTTCGGGTTTCTCGCCGTGCGTGTCGCCGCATCGCTCTCCGCCCACTTCGGCGGCGGGCAATTGACCAACAGCGAAGGAGCGGTCGGCGAAGCGAAAATCTTCGCCCAGCCCGCTCGCTGGGTCGATTACAGCGGCCCGGTCGCCGTCGGAACCGGCAGCCAACGCCAAACCACCACCGCTGGAATCACCTACTTCGATCACCCCGACAACCCGCGCTACCCCACAAACTGGCACGTCCGCGATGACGGCTGGATGGGAGCGGCGTTCTGTCTGCAGGAAGGTTTTCGGCTGACCAACGAGAATCAGCTGCGGCTGCGGTATCTGTTGCTGGTACACGGCGGCGATTATGACACTGCCCAGGCGGCGGAAGTACATGCTGCTTTTGCCCAGCGCCCTGCGTTCACCGTTCGCAAAGCCCGGCCCGACGAACGCCATCTTCAGTACGAAGTGGAGCGGGGCACGGCTGGCGAAACCGTGCCCTGAGCTGGCCTTATTCCGGCAGCTCTGCCAGCCGCTGCCGCAGCCGCCGGAGCACGCGCGACTTCGCCTGATAAACGCTCGCCACCGCCAACCCGGTGGCCTGAGCGACATCGGCGGCCGATCGGTTCTCGATCGTCGTCTGCCAAAAGGCGTTCCAGGTCGACGGCTCAAACTCGGCCTGCACGCTCTCCAGCACCCGGCGGACAACGGAGTTTTGTGCACTGTCGCCACAAATCGTTGACTCCAGCGGATCAGGATGCTGCTCCAGCGCCCGCCAAGCGTCGGTTCCTCCGGCTGGAAACTGATGAGCGGCCTGGTGTCGAAAGTGGTCGCGGACGCGGTTGCGAGTGATCGTCGCCAGCCACGATCGAAAGCTGCCGTGGTCCTTCTGGCGCTGAAAACCGCCAATCCCGCGAGCGACCGAGGCGAATACGTCCTGCACCACATCGGCGGCGTCGTTTTCACCGACGCCGGACGTGCGGCACCAGCGATAGACGATGCCGCCAAACGTGTCGACGAGTCGGCTCCAGGCCACAGGATCCATCCGCTGTACCTCGCACAGCAGCATCGACGAGACCGTCGGATGTTCGGCGGGAGTTCGGGACTCGCCCGCAGCAGACGGTTGTGAATCGTGCTCGTCCATGAGGCTCATGGTAATCGATTCCAGCAAAGTAGAGCGAGGCACACACACTCAATACAAGCCCGACGCGCAAGCGAGGGACACTCAATACAAGCCCGAAGCGCAAGCGAGGTACACACACAGGCAGCAAAATGTCCCACTGCGACCCCAACGCCAAGACCGGAAAACCGAGATCAGCAATGATTCAAATTGCCGGATCGAATCGCAAGCCCGAGCGCTCACCGAACCACTCGCTTGCGCGTCGGGCTTGTACCACTCGCTTGCGCGTCGGGCTTGTACCACTCGCTTGCGCGTCGGGCTTGTATCACTCGCTTGCGCGTCGGGCTTGTATCACTCGCTTGCGCGTCGGGCTTGTATCACTCGCTTGCGCGTCGGGCTTGTATTGAGTGTGGTGCCCCTGCAGTCAGTTCTCCCCGGCACACCCTCCGTTCCTCAGACGTGCCACCCGGAGGATCAGCGTCCATGCCCCAAGTGCTGTCAGACGCTCGCGTTCATCCTGATAGCTGCGGATGCCCGATGCCTTAAGCTAGATCAGAACCCTGGAGCCAACCATGATGATCGCGACCCACTGCCCAACGACGGATCAGCTGCAGGCGTTCTCGCTTGGCCGGCTGAGCGAACAAGAGAGCGACGAGTTTTTGGACCACATCCGCGGCTGTGAAATCTGTCAGTCGCAACTGGATACGGTTTCTGACGACCAAGATTCGCTCGTCGCCGCGCTCCGCAGCCCTGACGAGCACGCGCAGTACGAAGGCGAACCGGCGTGTCAGACCGCTTTGGCCAAAGCGTCGGCGCCCTGGCTCTGGCCGGCGAGGACGCGGTGGGCGGCGAGATGTTTGCCGGCGATAAGCTGCAGCATCTGCCCGAGCGGATCGGCGAATACGAAATCGTGCGGCCGCTGGGCCGTGGCGGAATGGGCAGCGTGTTCCTCGCTCGGCACACCAAGCTCGGCCGCGAAGTCGCTGTCAAACTGCTGGCTGGACACCGGTTGGCCGACCCGCGAATGCGGCAACGGTTTGAAGCGGAAATGCGGGCGATCGGCCGGCTCAGTCATCCGAACATCGTCGCCGCTCACGATGCCCGCGATGTCGACGGCACGGCAGTCCTGGTCACCGAATACATCGACGGATTGGACCTGGGGCAACTCGTCGAACGCCATGGCCCGCTGGCCGTCGCCGATGCCTGCGAGATCATCCGTCAGGTGGCCGTGGCGCTCGCCTACACCAGCGTGCAAGGTTTTGTGCACCGCGACGTCAAACCGTCGAACATCATGCTCAGCAGGCGCGGCGAGGTAAAACTGCTGGACCTCGGGCTGGCGCGGTGGCAGTGGGACGAAGTCGAACAAACCGGCATGACGGCCACAGGCCAAGCGATGGGCACGGCCGATTACGTGGCGCCCGAGCAGGTGACCGACAGCCGCAGCGTCGACGTCCGCGCCGACATCTACTCGCTCGGCTGCACGATGTTCAAGTTGCTCAGCGGCACCGCCCCGTTTGCCGCCGCCCAGCACGCCACCGCGTTCGCCAAGATGACCGCGCATGTCTCCACGCGGCCTCCGAGTCTTGCGCAGCACGTTCCCACCGCGCCGGCAGGACTAGTAAAACTGGTCGATGCGATGCTCGCCAAAGATCCGGCTAAACGCCCGCAGACGCCCCAGACGATCGCCGAGCAACTGGCGGCGTACTGTGCCGGCGCCGACTTGCCGCAACTGGCTGCTGATGCCGCCGCGGCCGAAAAATCGCCTGCTGCGTCACCAGCGGTGGTCTCCACGGCGCCGCACCGCACGCAGCCGCTACGGCGGCGGACCGTCCCCCTAACCGTCGCCATCGCTGCGGGCTTGCTCGGCGTTCTAGTGGGCTTTGCGATGGGGATCGTGATCACGATCACCAAGCCCGACGGGTCGAAGGTGACGCTCACCGTCCCCGACGGCAGCGACATCGACATCCGCAACCAGGATGATGCCGGTCCGGCAACGTCCGCCGCACAGGCGATGCCGTTGGATTTTGATCAGGCCGCCGCGGCAACCGTGCAACCGCGACCGGTTTCACCCACACCGCTGGCACTGGCGATCGTCATTGAACCCGGCGATCTGTCTGAAGAACGCTTGGCCGCTGCCGAGCGTGCGCTCATGGAAGCCATTGATCAGGCACCTGTCACCACGGATGTGGGGACCTGGTATGTAGTCGCTCCCGAGGTTGACGTGCCGATTGTTGTGACTCACCAGGGCACGCGTTACACCTTGGTGAGGCATGACCCGGCAGGAATGATTTCTTGGGAAGAAACTCGTCAAAACCTGGGCATGCAGATGGGTGGTCATCAACTGGGAACGCAGATGACTGACCACCAATCACTCCAACTGATTTTTAGCGAAGCGTTGGAGCCCCGCGTGCGAGCGCTGACAAGCACCAACCTGCAACGCCGTTTGGCGTTCATCCTCCGCGACCGAGTCGTCATTGCCCCGAAAATCATGAACGAACTCCGCACCAGTGCGCAGATCAGCGGAAAGTTCACGAGAGAAGAGATCGAGTACCTACGCGATTCGCTTAATGGCCTGGTAAACCCGCCGCCTGCGACAAGCCCCGCCACATTTGACATTGAAAGCGAGCCTGCTGCTCCCGTCGTCCTTCCCGAGAGCGAAGTCCAAGCAGCCGCACAATTACAAGGCGTCTGGCGGCTGGTCCGTGTGAGGTTTGACGGAAGAACGATCACCGATCTGCCTCCAACGGTGATGGCATTTAGCGAAGGAACCTACTACGTCTGCGATCCTAATTTTCCGGTCGGTGGCGGTGCGTTTTCGGTAAGCCGTGACGGGCAACTTCAAACCATCGACATGCACGATCAGATGATCCGTGAGCGAAACCAGCCCTTGACGCGATCAATCTACCGTCTCAATGCCGATGGCCGGCTCGAAATTCATTCCAACCAAGCTCAACCCTCGCAGCGACCTACTGGTTGGGCTCTCAACGCCCCGTCTTCCCCGATGTCAGTCTCGGTCCTTGAACGACTCGGCGATCTGCCGCAATCGGCCGAGGAGGCACGGGCGTTGGCAGGAGATCAGGATCCCAAGCTCGCTCAGGCTCTCCTGACTCTAGTAAAGGCACTTCAAACACCGCCTGAAAAACTTGCTTTCCCGACGCTGGATCAAATGGCGGCTGTGAACATGCAAAAGACATCGGCGGCCAACTTGAAGCAGATTGGGATTGGCTTTCACAAGTTCCATGATGAACTCGGGAAGTTTCCCGGCTCATCCAACGACTCCGTAGGCTCCCCACCCGACGCCGCTGGCAAAAAGATTTACCCGTTCAGTTGGCGAGTCGCCCTGTTGCCCTACCTCGGCGAGGACGAGCTTTACCAGCAATACCGTTTTGATGAGCCTTGGGACAGCGATCACAACAAAACCCTGCTCGCCAAGATGCCTAGCGTCTATCAGGGTCCGCTGGGAGACTCCGTCGAGCAGGTTCGGCCGATTGGCGAAACGCATTACCAAGGCTTTGTCGGACCGCAAACGGCGCTGGGCGCAAGCTTTCGCACCATCACCGACGGAACCACGCCGACCTTGCTGGTCGTCGAGTCGCAAGCGGCGGTGCCGTGGACCCAGCCGCAGGACCTGCGTTTTGAAAAACCCGAGGATGCTCAACGCGTCAAGCCGTTTGAAGGTCAGCCACTGAGCTTCCTGACAGCCGACGGCGCGGCTCGCAGCATGGACCCGGTCGACTACGAAAAGCTCGCCAAGCTGATCACCCGCAACGGCGGTGAGCCGGTCGAGCCTTGAGTTCGACATTCGCGGTGCTGTGGTCGGCGAAGGCGACCGTGTAGAATGTAGAACAATTAGGGACAATTGTTCTACTCTCTGAATCGCCGGCGATTCAGGGATGAGGGGCTGCCGCAGAATCACACCAGGAGTTTACTATGATCCGTCGTCTGATATTGGTCGCATGTTGTGCGCTCACGTTCGCTTCCGCTCGCGCCCAGGAATCGCCGCTGATCTCCACCGGCCAGTTGGAACTGAATCAAGCCGGCGCGGAGTTGATTCTCAAACGTTCCCAGCAGCAAGCACGGGAGATGGAACTGAAGGTCAACATCGCCGTGGTCGACCGCGGCGGGCATCTGCTGGCCTTCATCCGTATGGACGGAGCACGTGCTGGCAGCGGGATCACGGCCCAAACCAAGGCGACCGCTGCAGCGACCTTCCGCACCGCGACCGGGCCGATTGTTCGCGGCGATGACCCCAATCTGCTGCTGAATCTCTCGCTGCAGTCCGCTGCGGCAGCCGGCGGCGCCAAGTACACCAGTCTCTACGGCGGGGTGCCGATCGAAGTTGACGGCCAGATCATCGGCGCGGTCGGAGTCGGCGGCGCCACCGGAGAACAGGACGCTGAAATCGCTCGCGCCGGAATTGCCGCGCTGGTGGAGGCGTTCAAGGGAAAGTCAGAGTCTCGCCAGTAGGTGTTGCTAGTGCTCTGTCGCAGCTAAAGGTTCGGGCCAGTGGCCATAGGACCCGCATCGTTTGAAGCGGTCCTTGGGGCCGCAGGCCCGATACATCTTCTGCCGGGTGCCGTGAGGCCCCGGTACTACGTTATCAATAAGAAATCCAAGGGCTACCGCCGCGAAACTTTGTGCAGCAGCGGCTGCAGCTCGGCGATAACCGTTTCGTGAGCCGGATCGGCGGCGAGATTATGGTCTTCCTCGGGATCGGCATCATGATCGTACAGTTCGGTGCCGCGATCACCTTGGGCGCCCCACTCGGTATAACGCCATCGCTGCGTTCGTAGCGAATAACCGCGAACATTTTGGCCGCGGTGCACCTGGGTGTACGCCGGCCGATTCCAATCGGTCGTCGGATTAGCCAACACAGGCCGCAGACTGCTGCCATCCAGAGCCTCGGGCGCCGCGAGTCCAGCCAGCTCGGCCAGTGTCGGGTAGAGATCGATGAACTCCACCGGCTGCTCGCACTTACCGCCCTGAGCAAAACCGGGCGCGGAAATGATCAGCGGTGCCCGTGCCACGCGCTCGAAATTCGACTGTTTCTTCCACAGCCCTTTCTCACCGATGAAATAGCCATGGTCGCTCCAGAAGACGATAATCGTCTTATCGAGCAGTTCTAAACGCTCTAACGCTTCCATCAGCCTGCCGACCTGCGCATCGACAAAACTGATCGAGGCATAATAGCCCTGCTTGCCTCGTCGGGCTTGTTCGCGTGTCACGCCGAACCACGGCCAGGGATTGGTCGACGCCAACGCAGGGCTCGGAACCTCTCCGAGCGACTGGCGAGTCACTTCCGGCATCTCGATCTCGTCCAACGGGTAATGCTCAAAATACTTTGCCGGAGCGACGTACGGCGAATGCGGCCGGTAGAACCCTGCAGCGAGGAAGAACGGCTTGTCCTTGTGCTGCTCGAGCAACTTGATGATCGCCGTGGCGACCATGCCATCGGTCTGTTCTTCATCGGTCCCTTCTGCCGCCAACACGCTGATCGAACTGCCCAGCCCCCGGCGTGCGGTAAAGTTTTCGATCAGGTGTTCTTCGACCTTATCACGACCCGAGGGATTGATGACTTGATCCCAAGAAGGCTTGTCATCGAGCCCATCGGTACCGATGTCGCCGGGATTGCCATAGTGATAGATTTTGCCGGCCCGCGCGGTGAAGTAGCCGTTTTGGCGGAACAACTGCGGGAGAGTGACGACATCGGGCACGGTGTCGCGGAAGTGGGTTTTGAGGTCATAGATGCCGATGGCATCGGGTCGCCGCCCGGTCAGCATGCTCGAGCGGCTGGGGCTGCACAGCGGAAACTGGCAATAGGCTCGCTCGAACACCACACCGCGCCGAGCCAGTGAATCGATGTGTGGCGAGCGAACTTGCGAGTTGCCATAACAACCCAGATCATGGTTCATATCATCGACGGAGATGAACAGCACATTCGGTTTGTCGGCGGCCTGTGCATGGGAGTGGCAAGGTGGAAAGACCAGGAGAGCAGCCAGGATCAGTAAGGACCTGAAGCAAGCACACGCCATGGAGTGATCCGTAGTAAAGATGGATGAGAAAGCTTATGCCGAGACGGCTGGGAATCTTAAGATTGCATGGATAAACGCGGCCAAGACTCGGCCCCCTCTCCCCCGAACAAATTCGGGAGGCGAGGGGAGCCGGAAGGGAGAGACGCTAGAAGCCAGAGGCTAGAAGTCAGAAACCCGCTCCCTCCTCTAGCCTCTGACTTCTAACCTCTAGCCGCTCTCTTCTCCGGCTCCCCTCGCCCCGCTGCGGGGAGAGGGGCTGGGGGTGAGGGGCCGGGAATCAGGAAAGTGCTTGTCGAATTGCTCAATGCGTCATCGCATAGGTGACGATGTTGATGCCCATTGGATAGGCACGTTTGACGGCGAACTCATTAAAGTAGTAGGGATCGACTCCTTCTTCTTCCCAGCCGTCACCCAAGTCGGTGTTGTGACACATCAACACCATGATTCGGCCTTCATCGTCATTGATCGCACGGTAATTGACTTGCGACGTGTCGGACCCGTCACGAGATGGCTCCCAGGTAATTCCTTGATGTCGATAGCGCATCGCATGACCGATCGAGGGGACCTGAGGCTTTTCCTTTAGGTCGTAGACGCAGTGAAAGATCTCGTGCGACAGCGGCAGGTCAACTGGTGAGCGATCTGGAAAGACTCTGGCGAGTTGCTGCCGCATGTTCTCATACTCGCTGTCACCCCAAAAATCGTCGATCATCAAAAAGCCGCCGTTGTAGCAGTACCGTCGCAGAGCCTCAATTTCTGGCTCGCTAAAGTACAAGCCGCCCGGCTCGATCATATAGAGGAACGGGTAATCAAACAGTCGATCGTCGGTCAGGTCGAGGATGATCGGGTTGGGATTAACGTTCAGCGAGGTCAGTTGCTGGAGCCGCAACGAGAAGTTGAGGTCGCTGTCAGGATAATCCGTCGCCCAACCACCGCCGCGTCCATAAGAGTCGTAACGGACACGAACGAAGGTAAACAGATCGCCTTCAAACCGCTCATCAAACTCCCAGGTCGGCACTCCACGGCGATCAAACTCGATGCTGCGGAACCCCCGCCAACCACGCTGGGCTGAGGCGATGCCGACCAGCAGCACAGCGGTGAGCGTCAGGATCGAAATTTGGATCAAACGCCGTCTTTTCATGGCTCTGCCTCGGGGTCAGGGACTTGCGCAGCCGCGGGTTTATCGTCGGGCTCGGCTTGAAGCTCGGCGGGCTCGGGCTCTGTTGGCTGCTCGTCAGTGCTGGTTGCAGTTTCCGTCGCATCCGGCTCGACCAATTCGAGCAACAGCCGCAGAGCATCACGGTATCGGGGGGCTTCGTCCAGTGCCGCGATCACATGCCGTGTCGCCTGCTGTGTGTCGCCGGCTTGTGCGTGCGCGGTGGCCAAGCGGTAGTCGAGTCCGGCCGGATCGACCGGATTGAACTGGGACAGGGCCGTCAGCGCGGTGATCGAGTCCGCCGGATTGGCGAGTCGTTCGGCGGCCGTCGCCAGGTACTCATGCCCCAACGGCAACAACGGATGGACGGCGAGGATCTGGTGGGCGTAATCGGCCAACTCCGACCAATCCTCATCTTGCTGTGCAAACTCTGCCAGTTGCTTGAGTGCCGGCAGGGCGTCGTCGGACAGCGTGATCAGGTTTTTCAGCGCCCGCCGCTGTTTGTCGGTTTGGCCGAGTTTGCCATAAGTGTCAGCTAACATTTCCAGTGGTCCGCCTGATGAACCGGTGATCGCGCCCCAGCGAACCAAATCTTCCAGCGGCCCGACCGCGTCGGCATCGCGGCCGGCAGCGATCAGCGACTGCGCCCACTTGGTGTGTCCCCAAACATTTTTGGGATGCTCGAGGTTCCACTGCGCCCACTGTTCGGGAGTCGCCCGCGTCGGCAATTCGTCTTGTGACCAATCGGCGCCCGGAGCAAAAGCATTCGCACGCTCGCGGGCATAAGCTGCAAACTGGCTGTCCAACCGCTCGAGCGAGCCGACTGACCGGGCCAGCGCATCATTGATGGAAATCCCAGCGCCGAGGTCGACGAGGATCTGATTGATCGCTTCGAAACCGTGGTGCTCGATGAGGTACTCGACCACCAGCGACGATTGGTAGTAGGCGAACTGCAAATGCACCGGCGAAGGTGGGTTGAGGAATGCTCCGCTGAGCCGGCTGACCGGAGTGAGCGCTTCATCCAATAACATTTCACGGTACTGCGGCGTCATCGATTCGCCTGACGACGCATCTCGCTGACGTTCCTCATAGACCGAAATGCCTTCGCTGAGCCAGCGCGGCATGCGGTTTTTGGTTTTCTCGAGCGTCACTGCATGGCAGTACTCATGCCACAGCACGCTTTGCCAGTTCGCCGGCCGCTCACCTTGCGAAGCAGGACTGTTGGCGGTGATCACGCGGCCGAAGCAGACTCCGAGAAAGCCTGCGCCGCCGGGCAGACCAAAGGTGCGGATCGCAAAGTCCTTTTGCTGAGGGAAGATCTCAACAACCACAATTCCTGATGGGTCGACTTCATATTTAGGACACAGCACTTGGCGGGCATCGGCCAGCAGTTTCAATACCGCATCGCCATAAATCGCCGCTTCGCGAGGATCCATCCGCACGAGGATACCGTCGCCGCGGAGGGTCGCGAAGCCTTGTAGCCGATCATATAAAGTCACCAAATTGTAAGCGATGACGTTATAAGGATCCTCTTCCGCAACCGTCTTGGCCAGTTCCCAGCCGACATCGTCATGTCCTAATCGCAGCAGGTCTTCGGCGAGTTGGAAGTTCGCGCCCGGATGCCCTGGATCAAACGTCAGTGCGCGGCGCTGGTACTCGGCTCCTTCGGCGAACCGGTACAGTTGGGACAGTTTGCGGCCGATCAGGTGGTCAACTTCAGGATTTTCCGCCCAGGTGCTCAGCGCTGCCGCTCGCATCAACTGTTCGATCTCGCCTTGACCACGGAGGTGTGCGATCACCGCCAGCAGCGCCCAGGCTTCCTGCTGGTGCACGTTCACCTCCAGCACCTGGGTCAGAATCGATTCCGCATCGGCGTAGCGTTCTCGATTGATCGCCGCATCGGCCATCGCCAGCAGGCTGGGGACGTGTCGAGGGTTGCGCTGCAGCGCCCGTTGCAGCGCCGCATTGGCTTGTTCGGAGTCGCTGGAGGCGAATGCGCGCGACAACAGGTAATCGATTCGCGGGTCGCCTTTCTGAAGTTGTTTGATGTCGTTGAGCGTCTGGGCGGCGACCTGAAAATCGCCTTTTTCGATCGCCAGTTCGGCGGTTGCGATTGCAGCTTCCAAGTGCGCCGGTTCGGCGGCGCGGACGCGATCGTAGAAGAACTGCAGAATCTGCCGAGCGTCTTCGCGATGCAGTGCGAAGTATTGGCCAGCTGCGACGAGGTTGTCGGAGGTTGCGAATCGGCCGGCGGGCCGCTGCAGGATCGCGAAGATCTCGTCCGCCTCGCGCTGCGCCCGTCGGCTCTCGCCGCTGGCCAAGAGCGCCTCACGGGCCATCAGCCGCAACACCAGGCTGTTGGAATAGCGTTGGATCGATTGCTCATAAGTCTGCACCGCTTCGGTGTACTTGCCGCGAGTCAGTTGCGCTCGCATCAGCAGTCGCGGCCAGCGCTCGTTCCAAACGCCGCGATCGATCTCCGCCTGCGCCGCGGCGGCCGCTTCGTCGTATTGGCCAGTCTGGAATAATTCCTCCGGCGTCTGAGCGGCGCAGAGCGGGGGCAGCAGGGCCAGCAACCCAACCACCGCCGAGGTGAGAACTCGCAAGGCCATATCGTCCCCTGGGAACGCGTGTCGGATGTTCAGCGTGTGTAGGTGGTGTGCGCGCTGCGCCGTCTGCCGCGGCGCTTCGCCGATGTTCCACAAGTGTACCAGTTGCCGGCGCCGCCCGGCCACCGACTACCGCAGCTATACTGGAGCGATGGCATCGTAATAGGCACGCTTCGAGGCTGTGAATCTCTCGAAAAGTCGATGTGGGACACAGGCTGAAGCATGGGATGCAGGCTGAAGCCTGAACTCCAACGAGGTGCCGGCTACTTTAAATCGTCGACCAAATGGGGAGTACGCAGATGAATCGACGTCACTGGTTGGGCACCGCCATCGCTGGGGCATTTGCCGCGCCGTGGGCCGCTTCTTCAGCGGCAGCTGCCGATGTCGCTATCTCTCGCGTCGTCGACACGCACACCCATTTTTATGATCCGACGCGGCCGCAGGGCGTGCCTTGGCCGCCGCCGGGGACGAAGCTGCACCGGCGGGTGATGCCGGGCGACTGGCGGGCGCTCGCGGAGCCGCTGGGGATTCGGCACACCGTGGTGGTCGAAGCCAGCCCATGGGTAGACGACAACCGCTGGGTGCTCGAATTAGCAGCGGCAGAAAAATCGATCGTCGGCTTCGTCGGCAATCTCGACCCCAACGACGAGCGGTTTGCAGCGAATCTGCGGGAGTTTGCCGCCGATCCGCTGTTCCGCGGGATCCGCTGGCGAAGCGACCTGGTCCGCATCGACCAGCACCGGGACAAGGTCGTGGCCGGAGCCAGGCTGCTGGCGGAACTTGGCCTGCAACTGGATCTCAACGGACCGGCGACGGCGCTGCCGCATGCCGCACAACTCGCGGCCGATGTGCCGCAATTGCGGATCGTGATCGATCATCTTGGCGGCAGCGGCGACCCACAGAACATCCATCACCAGTGGCACGCGAACATCCGCGACCTGGCGAAGCACGACAACGTCTACATGAAGGTGTCGGCGCTAGCCGAACAGGTTCGAGGTGAAGAGGGGCAGCGCCGCGCGACACGCAGTACTACCTGCCGGTGCTCGATCACCTGTGGGAATGTTTTGGCGAAGACCGATTGATCTACGGCAGCAACTGGCCGGTCTCGGATCTCGGCGCTCCCTACGATGTCGTGTTCGGCATCGTCAAAGAATACTTTGCCGGCAAAGGCCAACAAGCCGCCGAAAAGTACTTCTGGAAGAACTCGCTGGCTGCCTATCGCTGGATCGAGCGCGAGTAGACCGTTAGCTGTATCGACTCGCTGCCGCAGCGGTCGCGGCGTAGCCGAGCAGGTCGTTCTTCCGCATGCAGTACTGCAGGATCGGCTCGTAGTGGCCGCAGCGGGCAGCCATCTCCAACAGCGGTGGGACCATCCGCGGCGAGGGCACATCGTCAGGGACGAACTGCAGCGCCACGTCGATCGCTTGGCGGCTGCGCCGACAGCGGTCCAGCAGTTCGGTGTAGACCTCCATCGGTCCGGTGCCGTGCACGGCCGGATCGGCAGCCCGCATCTTGCGCTCGAACAACGCCAGCCCCGCATCGACGTCGCGACCGAGCAGAACCGAAAAGTAGGCGGCGTGAGCGGGATAAAAATCGACGAACGGCTCTTCGCCCGGGTACTGGAACTGGTGATGCAGCCGGCGGCCGTACTGCGTCAATTCCCAAGCCCGGGTCAACGAGGGTTGGTCATCCAGCACGTGCGCGATTCGCACCACGGCGGCCAGGTGCGTGGTGTCGAGGTGATAGCCGCCGTCGGACAAAATCCACTTGCGGGCCATCAATTCACTGAGCGTTTCCTCAGGCCGCGCAGGCGCTTCGTTGCGGGCGATGTCGCCGCGGACCGACCCGCACAGCTCCGCATAAAAATGGTCCAGCAGCACCTTCGCCGCGGCCATCCGATCGCGTTTGTCGCGGTTGACGATCGTTTGTTCGTAGGTCGTGATACTGTTGCACGTGCCGTTGCGGTTGATCAGCAGCTGGTAGCCGCGCGCGATGTCGACGCCTTCGTGCAGCAGCACGGTGATCAGGTCCTCGGTGTTCTCTTCGGTCGGTTCGATCTTGCCGAGCAATTCTGCCGCCCGCTCGGTATCACCGGTCGGCCGCAGGTACATCCAGCCTTCGCGGATGCGGCCTTGGCTGAGCAGCAGTTCGCCGGTCTCGCCACAGGCTTCCAGCAACCCGGCTTCGAGCTGCCGGTCGATGTCGCTCGCCTGACGCGGTTCATCCTCCGGCGCGATCAGCGGCAACCCCAAACGGTTGCGAATCCGCATTTTCAGCGCCTCGAACAGCTCCATCGGCCGGCCGGCGGCGCGGTAGTGGGTGATCATCGTTTCGATCATCGCCGCCGGATCATCGCTGCGGGCGGCGAGCTGTTCAAACACGGCGGCGTTAGGTCCAGCGGCTACGGGTGCGGAAGGATCAGCAAGGGCGGGGTTGGGCGAGGAAGGCATGCGGCTCAGCGGTTTTCGGCAAGGAGTTGTTCAACGAAGGGCCGAATATTTTCGGCATAGGTGAAGCCGGCATCGTCGCCGACATCGCTAAAGGTGCGGACCAGCTTGCCGTCGGCGTCGAAAATCAGCACGGCGGGAATCGAGCTGATCTCCAGCGCTGCAAACAATTCGTCGCTTGGGGTTTCGCTCAGGTAGTTCGTAAACGTCGCGCCCATCGATTTCAAGAATTTCTCGACGTCCGGCCGATACGATTCGGCCGGCTTGGTTCGGCGACCGTCGTAGTCTGTGTCGACCGAGAAGCAGGCGACTTGGTCACCGAGATCGCGGTGGATGGCAACCAATCCGGGAAACTCTTTGATGCATGGATCGCAGGCCAACGACCAAACGTCGACGACCGTCACTTTGCCAGTCCGCGACACGGCTTGAGCGATCTCGTCCCATGGGGCCGCTTGCAACGACACTTCGCCAGCAGCTGCCGGAGCGTCAGCAGCGGGAGCTGCAGCAGCCGGTGTATCCGCAGCAGGAGCCTGAACGCCATCGGGCAAGCTCGGCATCTCAAAGCCGCCAGCGTCGCCGCTTGGAGTCAGCTGCGTTTCGCGTTCGGGACTGAAATCCGCGGGTAATTCGAGCCCGCCGGGCGGGTCAGTGGGCGAACGATTCTCTGGCGGCGTGACCGGTGCCGCAGCCGATGACAGGTCATCATCCGTGGGCGGGGCCGCGGCGGTATCGGGCGTGGCCGAATCGGGCTCAGGGGAGCGGCTGCAGCCGGTTAGCGAGATCGCCAGCAATCCGGCCAAGCAGATGCCCGTCCAGCGTCGCACACGGAATTTGCGCCCCGCCAGCGAACAACTTGTTACCAGGTGGGAACGCCACGATCGATTAGGGAAGCGGTGATTCATCGTCTACAATGCGTCCGATAAAGTCGGTTGTTTATGATGCGGCTAGTCTAACACATCTCTCGTCGCTCGCGGATCGAATCCCCTTGTCAGCTGAAAAAGTCGTGAGTGTTGATCCCTCCACCACTGAGCTAGTTCTCGCCGCCAAGGCGGGCGATAATGAGCAGTTCGGCCGGCTGTTGGAGCAACATCGCGGCTACCTGCTGATGCTCGGCCATCGCTACCTGTCCGACCGGATGCGGCGGCGGATCGATCCGGCCGATTTGGTGCAGGCGACGTTCTTGGAAGCCAAGCGCGATTGGCCGAGCTTCCGCGGCAATTCGCCTGGGGAGTTCACTGCGTGGCTGCGGCACATCCTGAAGAACAACTTATCCACCGCCGTCGCCCGCCATGTGACGACGCAAAAACGATCGCTCAAACGCGAAGTCACGGTTTCAGCCAGCGACAGCGCCGGCGACTGGATCTCGCAGCAGCCAGGCAACACCTCGACCCCCAGCGGCAAGGTCGTCCGCGCCGAGGCGGCAGCGAAACTGCTCGAAGCGCTGCATGCGCTGCCGGAAACGCAAGCCGAAGCGCTGCGGCTGCGCTACCTCGAAGGGCTGACGCTGAGCGAAATCGTCGACCGGATGGGCAAGAGCGAAACCGCCGTAGCCGGACTGCTCAAACGCGGCTTGGCAAAACTCCGCACCTCCCTGGGCAAACAATGGGAGGAGTACGCATGATCATACGAGGTAAAAAGTGCTGTTCGCGGAGGTCTGCCGAACGTGAATGATCCTCTGGACGAAGCGTTTGCCGCCTACCTACGGGCATGTGACGAAGGGCGATTGTCCAGCCGCGAGGAGTTTTTAAGTCACTTCCCCGAGATTGCTGACCAACTTGGCGAGCTGATGCAGCTGGCCGATTCGCTCGGCGACTTCGTCGCGTCCAAAGGAGGCGAAGCATCCTCCGCCTCACAGCCCGCACACGCGGATGAGCAACCGGCGCTCGCCACCAAGCAGCCCGCCGTTGAGCCGCGCGAACCCGCTGTTCAAGTCGCCGACTCGGCGGGCGCCATGCCCGCTCCGGCCGATCCTTGCCCGGGCGATTCACTGGGACGATCGCACATCTTTTCCTCGGGCTCGATCGACGCCGAAGCCGAGACGCTGCAGTGGTCCCCGAGCGGCACCGAAGACGTGCTGACCCTGCCGGTCTCCAAACGCAAGCGGGGCGAGCCTGGGCCGACGCTGCCTTACGACCTAGGCGACTACCGCCTGCTGAAAATCCTCGGTCGCGGCGGCATGGGCGTCGTCTATCTGGCCGAACAAAAGGGACTTGATCGGCGGGTGGCGGTCAAAATGATCCGCTCGGGAATCCTCGCCAGCGACGCCGAGGTCCGCCGCTTTGCGATGGAGGCCAAGGCTGCCGCGTCGCTGGAACACCGCAACATCGTTTCGGTGTTTCAGTCCGGCTACCTCGACGGGCACTACTATTTCTCGATGGAATATGTCCCTGGGGTCGACCTGGCGAAGCTGATTCAACAGGCGCCGCTGAGCCCGCAGGTGGCCGCGCGCTATGTCCGCGACGTCGCCCGCGCGATCCATCATGCGCATCGCCGCGGGGTGCTGCACCGCGACTTAAAGCCGGCCAACGTGCTGATCACGCCTGACGATGAAGTTCGTGTCACCGACTTTGGGCTGGCCAAGCAGATCGACACCGACAGCAGCGTGACCGGCAGCGGCGCCGCGATCGGTACACCGAATTACATGGCCCCCGAGCAGGCCAGCGGCAACAGCGACCGGGTCCGCGTGCAAAGCGATGTCTATTCACTCGGGGCGCTGCTGTTCGCCGCCATCACCGGTCGCGCCCCGTTCTGCGGCGACAGCGTGATGCAGACGCTGATGCAGGTGATCCACCAACCGGCTCCCACGCTGCGTTCGGTGGCCCCCGATGCGCCGGAAGATCTGGAAACGATCGTCGGCAAATGCTTAGAAAAGTCGCCCGAGGATCGCTACCGGACCGCGGCGGATCTGGCCGATGAACTCGATGCGTTTCTCGACGAGCGACCGATCACAGCGCGGCCGCGACCCTGGAGAACACGGCTATGGCACTGGCTCCAGCAGGTCCCGCTGATCGCCGCGCTGCTCGGACGCCGTGTGGTGGAACCGAGCGAGCAACACCGCCGCTTCCAACGGGTGATCGTCAGCCTGGTGATCGTAATTCCCGTGCTGATGGCGACCACGGTCGCTGTCCAGGATTACATCGCTCAGCGGATGCCCGCCGTGGTAAGGATCGCTGGCGGACTGGAGAGCGGCGTCTACGAAGACTTCTCGCGCGCCCTCGGCCAACGGCTCGCGGCGGCCAATGAAGTCGATACCGACGTGCTTCCCTCTGGCGGCTCGCTCGATAACCGCGATCGGCTGCTCAGCGGCGAAGTTCACCTGGCGCCGATGCAGGCCGGGGCGATGGGCAGCGACAAGTTGTGCGTCATCGCCCCGTTGTTCTTCGAGGCCGTGCATGTGCTGGTCCGCGACGACTCGCCGATCACCGACATCGAACAGATCAACGGCCATGCAGTTGCGGTGGGGCCTGCGGGCAGCGGTTCGAGACTCGCGACCGAGATGGTGCTGCACTCGCTCGGGATGCCGGCAGAGAATACGCCGCGGCGCGTGATCGCTTGGCCCGAGTTGGTAGCATCGTCCTCGCCATCCCCTGACGTCGATCCGGCGAACGCCGCCGACGGTGCTGACGAGCTGCCTCAAATCGCGATCATCTGCATCGGCCGTGGCAGTCGGTTGGTCGAGTCGCTGCTGAGCGGAGGTTCGCCAGGCGATGAATCGGCGGACGGGCCGAGCGGCCGTTGGCGATTGCTGCCGATCGGCGCGGCGATCAAGATTTCGCTGCAGCATCCGATCCTGCGGCCAATGACGATCGAGGCTGAAGACTACCCGGCCGCGGGCTTGCCGCCCGAAGGGATTGAAACCGTCGGCACAACGGCGTTTCTGGTCACCCGCTGGGGCACACCCGATGCTTTGGTGACCGCCGCGCTGGAGGCGCTCTACCAGCCGCCGCTGGACGTCCCCGGCTTGATCCCACGCGACTTGGCCGGCGAATGGCAAGGCCAAGGGCTCGGTTTCCATCCCGCCGCCAGACGGTATTTTGATCGGCAGTAAAGGCCCTAAATCAGCTTCGGCAAGATCGCCGTGGCGAAGCTCAATACGAGCAAAAAGCCGGTCATGTCGGTAAGCGTCGTCAACACGGGGCCGGCGGCTAAGGCCGGATCGCAGCCGAATCGCTTGAGCATCAGCGGCATCAGGCCGCCGACGACGACGGCTATCACGGAATTGATCGTCATCGCCGCACCGACGACCAATCCGAGCCAGGCATTCTGCTGCCATGCCCAGGCCGCTAAGCCGACCGCCAGCCCCAGCACGATTCCGTTGATCACGCCGATGGACCCTTCCTTCGTCGCCACCCACAGAAGCTCGTGTGGCTTGAGCAGCCCGAGGCTCATCTCGCGAATGCTCACGGCGATCGCCTGGACGCCGGCATTGCCTCCGATGCCCGAGATCAGCGGCAGGAAGACGGCGAGCGTGATCACGGCAGCGAGCGTTTCCTCATAAGCCGCGATCACGCTGACGGCGGCCAAGTTCAGCAACATGTTGATCAGCAACCAGATCAACCGGCCGCGGGAGCGGGTCCACAGCGGCATCGTCCGCAGCTCCTCACCGCTGATGATCCCCTGCAACCGCATCGCGTTCGTATCGGCACGTCCGGTCAGCGCTTCCTCGACATCGCTCTTGCGGATCACGCCGACCAACCGGCCTTGGGCGTCGACGACGGGGACACCAAAATAGTGATGGCGGTCAAAGAATTGGGCGAGCAGGTCCAGCGAATCCTCCACACGCACCGCATGCGGTTGGCGGATCATCAGCTCGGCGATCGGGCGTTTGCTCTTGGCCAACAACAGGTCGCGGAGCCGCAGCACCCCGATCAGCGCGCCTGAATCGGCAGCGACGACGAATGCGTACTGCACATCATAATCGGCGTACTCTTCGGCATTGGCCCGCAGATCGTTCAGCACATCTTCGACCGTTTGACCGTCGGCATACTGCAGGAACTCGGTGATCATCAAGCCGCCGGCGGTGTCGGGATCGTAGCCGGCCAGTTCGCGGGCCTGCGACGCCTCCTCGGGGTCCATCGCCGCCAGGATCGCTTCCGCATCCCCGCGGCTGAGGTCCCCGAGCAAGTCGGCCTGGTGATCGCTTTCCAGTTCATTGAAGATCGCTGCGGCATCGTCCGGCTGCAGCCGCTCGATCAGCTCCGCCGCCTGGACATCGGGCACCTCCTCGATCAACTCTGCCGCCGTCTCGGGCGACAGCAGCTGCATCAACTGCGTCTGGTCTTCGTCCTCCAAACGGCTGATGGCGCGAGCGATTTCGCCAGCCGGCAACGACTTAAAAAACGTTTCCAGTTTGTCTGGGTTGCCGCCTACAATGATTTCCTGCAGCTCTTCCCACGGCCGTCGCGACGCATCGTGTTCCTGGAATTGCGGGGCCGTGTCGGCAGTGCGATCGGAGGACAAGGCGGTATTACCCCGGACAAGAAGTGGATCAAAAGGCGAATGCGACTTCTGCGGCCAAGATCATCGCAAAAATTCCGAAACATGCGACGGGCGGCTAACCCGCATGCTGCGGTGCGCTTACCAGCCGCGGCATGGGCTACAATGGCTGCACCATCGTCGTCCAGTCGAATCATGAGCCCGATCGTGAGCTGGCAACGTCGATTGTGCTGCTAGCAAAGCTGTGTGAGCCCAAATATGTTGCCAATCTGCAAAAGCGTTTTCGTACGAGTTCTCGCCTGCGTCTGCGGAATGGCTGTGTTGGGGTCTAAAACTGAGATTCACGCGGGGGAACTGTTTCCCGAGGTCAACCATTACATCGAGCAGCGGCTCGCTGAGACGGAGCAAATCCCGGCCTCGCGTCAGGCGGAGCTAGAGTCGTTGGCGCAGTACGTTCGGCAGTGCCTGCGCGAAGGCCGCACCGCGGAGCTGACGTTCATCTGCACCCACAACTCGCGCCGCAGTCACCTGTCACAGGTGTGGGCCAAGGTCGCCGCAGCGCATTTCGGACTGGACAACGTCAGGACTTATTCCGGAGGCACCGAGGTGACGGCGTTCAATCCACGCGCTGTCGCGGCACTGCGGCGGTGCGGACTGCAGATCGATTCTCAGGACAAAAAATCGGAAAATCCACGTTACCGAGTCCGGTTCAGCCATGCTGGGCCAACGGAAGTTTGTTTTTCCAAGCTGTTCAACGATCCCGCTAATCCCAGCTCGCGGTTTGGTGCGGTGCTGACCTGTTCGCAGGCCGACGAAGCTTGTCCGATCGTCGAAAACTGTGACCTGAGGGTGGCGATCACCTACGAGGATCCCAAGGCCGCCGACGGGACACCGGGCGAGCAAGCGGCATACGACGAGCGAACGCGGCAGATCAGCCGCGAAATGCTGTACTTGATGTCGAAAGTCGCCAGTCCGAGGGCGGCCGTTGCCGATGCTGGCGAGTGACATCGCTGCTAGGAATTCCGCACCGCCAGTGCCGCCTCACCGCTTGACTTAAGGGGCTGGCCGCTTGCCAATTCCATCGTGCTCGTGCTCGTGCTCGTGCTCGTGCTCGTGCTCGTGCTCGTGCTCGGTGCCGTCGGCGGCAGGGAACGAGTTGGTGCAAAAGAAGTTTGACAGGGTCGCGAAATCTCCGGCAGATCTTGCCGTGGGGTCGATTACGAGCACGAGCACCGCGATGCTGAGCACGAGCACGGGCTGTGACCGAGCGCGGCACTGTCACCGAACCAAGATGCATAGCAGCACTTGTCTCTCTTCCGACTCCGCACTAGGCACACCGCTTGCACCGGAACCGCCAGCGACATGTGCACCGCTGGCACCGAGCGGCTCGGCACGGTTTTCCTCGTTCCTCGCGATCGCAGAAGCGCACCATGACAGATCAACGGCCCGCAGTCATTGTCACCGGCAGCGCAGGGCTGCTCGGAAAACCGGTTTGTGAGCGGCTCGCCGAGCAAGGCTACGAGGTGTTCGCATTTGACCGCGTCGGTATGCCGGAGCCTCCCAAAGGCTTGGCTCATGTGCACGACATCGAGTTTGAAGTCACCGATTACTCAATCGTCCGCGGCGCTTTCGAGGAAGTGCGGCAGCGAGCAGGCAACCACTTGGCGAGCGTTGTGCATCTGGCGGCCTACTACGACTTCTCCGGCGCCGACAGTCCGCTGTACAAGAAAATCACGATCGATGGGACCGATCGGATGCTTAACGCGCTAGAAAGCTTTGAGCTGGAGCAGTTTCTGTTTACCAGCACGATGCTTGTCCACGCTCCCTGCGAAGTCGGTGAGCATATTCACGAGGACGACCCGCTGGAGGCGAAGTGGCCTTATCCGGCGAGCAAAATCAAAACTGAACAGCTGATCCGCGACGGCCACCCCGAGGTCCGTAGCGTGCTGCTGCGGATCGCTGGCGTGTACAACGACATGGGCCAGCAGCCGACCATCGTGCAACAGATCAAGCGGATCTACGAACGCGACTTCCAGGGCCACTTCTTCCCTGGCGATACCGCCACTGGTCAATCCGCCGTGCATGTCGATGACGCCGTCGATGCGATTGTCCGCACGGTGGAGCGGCGCGATGCGATTCCACCGGGCACTCCGATTTTGATTGGTGAAGCCGATCCGCCGAGTTATGAGGAACTGCAAAACTTCATCGGCCAGCGGCTCCACGGCAAAGACTGGTCGACGATCTATGTGCCCGAGACGCTGGCGAAAATCGGTGCTGCAGTGGCTGATACCGTCTCCGGCGGCGACGCGTTCATCAAGCCGTTCATGATCCCGATGGCCGACGATCATTACGCCCTGGACATCAGCCGCGCTAAAGAACTGCTTGGCTGGGAACCGCGTCACCGCCTGATCGACGTGCTACCGACGATCATCGAGAACCTCCAACAAGATCCCAAGGCATGGTACCGCGCCAATGAGCTGTCCGAATGATCACGCCTGAGCGACTTCCTGGTCGAGAAACTCCTGGCCCTCTTGCTTGCGTTTGAACCACTCGACCGGCGGCTGCGAGGCGCGACTGGGGATAATCGCGATCATCATCAGCAAAAATCCCAGTGTGATGTAGTTCTGTGCTGCTGGTGGAAACGGGTATTGATGGCCGAAGCGGCCATAGAGCACCAACCAGATAGCCAATAAGACTGTCAGCAGGTGGATCCGCCGCGTCGGCCGCCAATAAGACATCAGCCCAAATAGGATGATGGCAAGTCCGACGGCAAAATCGTTGATCCACCAGCCGATCGGCTGATTCTCATAACGGAACACAAACGGGCTGATCAACAGCCAGCACCCGAGCATGCATTCGGTCACGCGAGGCCACATCAGCGAGCATCCTTTTTTAAACGGCCGGGCACAAGTAGCTTATTATGACTTACGAGATTAAGCACAAGCTCTACCGTGTAGTGAAAATGGGTTTATGAAGCGAATTTGTGTCCGGGTGCTTACTTGCTCGGGGTGACAATCATGGCGGCGGCGATGGCGTCGGATTCCGGCGTCGGTGTCCCACAGAGCGCCTTCCACAAAATGCGGGTGCTGCCGGTCTGTTTCCAGACCCGCCACAGATAGACCAGTGAAACCCAAACTTCGTCATAAGCCCAATAAACCAACAGCAGCGAAATTGCCGCGGTGACGAGGCAGGGAAAGCACCAGAAGCCAACCACAAAACCTTGAGCCAAAACCAGCAGGGCGCTGACCACGCCCAGCGGAATCACATCGATACCGAACAGGATCACAATCCAAGGACGATACTGCCAACGGCGCGTCGAACCGGCGATGCCAAACAACGCGTCGCCCAGATAAGCCAGCGCTCCGAAGATCGCGTCGGGGATGCCGATTAAGCGGTCCATCGATTTCGCCAGATCGGAATCGAGCACCTTCTCGCTCTGGTCACCAAAGACCGGATCCCAAACGCTGTCGATCAGCCTCCACTGATATAGTCCCATATAAGTCGCGATCCAAAACGCGACCAGCGCCATCAAACAAATCGGGATCCGCTGATTCCAGGCCGAGGGGTTATAAGAGAACGGTGCCACTGCCGCGTCCATGTCAGCTAACTCGGCCGGATAGCCCTCGCGTCGCCGCGTCGTATCGCTCATGTCGCTGAACCTTGCATTTGACGTTGTCGATCTGGGTGTTTGCTGACACCACGCCGGCGCGACGAGTGCAAATGCTGTTCCTGCACCTGCAGGCGACTGACAGCACCTGACCGACTACCGTGCCGAATCGTTTTCGCCAGGTGGCTTGACCGATTCCGGCGCCTCCTTGTGCCGCATGTGCAGGCTGTACACGACCGACGCAGCGAATGCGATCCCGCCCAGGGCGTTGCCGAGCGTCGTCCACATCAGGAACTGCGCAAACTGGCCGGCACTCACCGCGCCGACCATCACGCCGGCGGATACCTCGGCGGCGCCCGTGATTGCATGATGCAAATTGGCAAACCCGATCGTCCAGGTGATCAGCCAAATGAACAGAATCTGACTGGTGGTGTCGCGACCGCCGGTGATCAGCCAAGACAGGATGCCCATCATCCAGCCGGCTACCGTGGCGCTGAGCAGGATGACCCACCAGGGATGGTCGGCTAGATGGGTGGCGAGGTCGCCGATCACAGCCAACTCAATGATGCCCAGTTCCGGCCCCAGGATCACCGTCACTGCGCCAAACAGGACCGCGCCGACGATATTCCCCGCGTACACCAGCGTCCACAGCCTTGCCAGAGCCGTCAGTGTGGCCTGCCTAGCAAGCACCGGCACGATGGCGATCGTGGTGAATTCGGTAAACAGGTCCATCCGTCCTAAGATCACGATGATGAAGCCGACGGCCATCGCGTTGCCCAGCAGCACTTCGGTGACTAGCCGCGGCGTTGTTTCTCCGGCCAGCGTGGCGACCGCGGCCATCAGCAGGAAGCTCACGCCCACCCCCAGTCCCGCTGAAAGGCCCGAGAGAACCAGCCCCAGGACCGGCCGTTCAAATTCTTCAGCCGCCTGCTTCATCTCCTGAGCGAGCATCTTCCGCGACGGCGTCAGCGGCCCACCAACTCCCGTCGCCGCGGCATCGGCAAATCGCTGCGGAGGATAGTCGCCAGACGGTTTGCCTTGTTTTGCCATCGGTTGCCTTGTGGTGCTTGGCCGCCGCGGCATCGCCGGCCAGGACGCGGTACTGCTCCGTTTTTCCAGTCTGAATCCGCCTGGCTTCAGTGGCCCGACGCGCTCGCCTGATTGCTCGCCGCTGCTGGCTCGGTCGCCGATGTTTCCTCGCCAGCCTGCGGTTCATCGTTTGAGCCTGCGGCATCGGCGGCGTTCGCTTTTCGCCGCCGACGCACCACCCAAACGACAACGGCGGCGATCAGCAGCACCGTGACGGTGGTGCTGACCGGTCCCATGTACTCGCTGACCCGCTCATAGTTCCGACCTAGCACGTAGCCCAGGGTCGTCAGCGCTGAGGTCCAGATCGACGTGCCGAGCGTGGTCCAGATCAGGAACGTCGCCAGATTCATCTTCGCCACGCCTGCTGGAATCGAAATAAAAGAACGCAACCCCGGCACGACGCGGCAGAAGAACACCGCCGATTTTCCATGACGGTTGAACGACGCATCGGCCCGGTCGATGCTGGCAGCAGAAACCATCAACCACCGTCCGTGCTTGTCGGCCCAGCGTTTGAGCCGCCGCCGTCCGACGACGCGGCCAAGGTAATACAGCGGCAATTGCCCGAGCACCGAGCCGATGATCCCCGCCAGAATGGCTCCCCACAACGTCAGCCCACCGGACGTCGCAGCAAATCCGGCCGCTGGCATGATCAGTTCCGACGGGATCGGCGGAAAGATGTTCTCCAAAAACATGAGCAACCCGATGCCGGGATAGCCCATGGTTTGCATGATTGAAATGATCCAGTCCTTCATGATCGCTTGTCCGCAGCTTCGCTTTTGAATGCCAGACCGGTGCGCAGATGTTCCCGCCCGGCAACCGCATCGCAATCGCTGTTCCCAAACCCACTGCCCTCCGTCCACCGTCCACCCTTCCGAAACCTGCTACCCGCAACCCGCAACCTGCGCCCCGTCCACCGCGCTTGCCCTTGCCAAAAACCGCGTCAGCGACGACACTTTGTGGCCGGTTGATCCGTACCTGCCGCAGCGCGGGCTGAAGATAGGGGCGTCAAGGCCCGAAAACAGCTCGATCGTCAGCGCGGCTCGTCGGCTGTTATCAGCTCGATGCGGATCGACCTCGCAGGTGAAATCAGGTGCGACCGACGGCGGAGTGTGTCCGCCGTAATCACGGATCGCGCCGTGGTGGGATCGTCTGACCTGCTTTTGGCAGTGATCGGTCCGGCTCGTCGGTCGTGATGCGACTGGCGAAATAACAAAGGAAAAGACGGAAAATGGGACGTTACACTGGGCCCAAGGCTCGCGTGAATCGCCGACTCGGCGCGATGTTGTATGAAAATGCCGGAGCTACCCGGGCCGCTGACCGCCGCACCTCGCCTCCGGGGATGCACACCCGTGGCGGCCGCCGGCCGAGCAACTACGGTGCAGGTTTGGCCGAGAAGCAAAAGGTCAAGCACTATTACGGGCTGGGCGAACGCCAACTGCGCCGTTACTTCGAACTGGTCTCGCACCGCGCCGGCAACTCCGGCCAAATGTTGCTGCTGACCTGCGAACGCCGGTTGGATAACGTAGCCCGCCGCGTCGGTTTCACCAAAACTCGCCCCCAGGCTCGCCAGGGAATCACTCACGGCCACTTCCGCGTCAACGGCGTCAAGGTCACCAAGCCCGGTTACCTGCTCAAGCCCGGCGACGTGGTTGAAGTGACCGGCCGCGAAAACCTGAAGAACCTGTACCGCGGTGTGATCGCTAACCAGCCTCCGGACGCGCTCGATTGGGTGTCGCTGGACAGCGAAAACCTCAAGGCGACGGTTCTGGGGATGCCCGGGCCGAGCGATATCAGCTTGCCGGTTGACGCCAACAGCGTCGTCGAATTCCTCAGCCGATAAGGTTGTCCTTCATGCATTGCGCGGTTGTTGTCCTCGGTGGTGGTCCCGGTGGGTACGCGGCGGCTTTTTTGGCCGCCGATGAGGGACTCGATGTCGTCATCGTCGAGGCCGACGCACGGCTCGGCGGGACCTGCTTGCTCCGCGGTTGTATTCCCAGTAAGGCGCTGCTGCACGTTGCCAAGGTGATTGGCGAAGTCGACGAGTTGCGTCATGAGTGGGGTGTCGAGTTCGCGGACAAGCCGAAGGTCGATGTCGACAAACTCCGCGCTCGCAAGGAGCAGGTGATCAGCAATCTCACCGGCGGCTTGGCCAACCTTGCCAAACGCCGTGGGGTCAAGGTTATCCGCGCCCGCGGCTCATTCATCGACAGCACGACGCTCAAGCTCGAGCCCGTCGATGATCAGGAAGGTGCGGGAATTCCCGATGACGGCCGGCTGACCTTTGACCACTGCGTGCTGGCCACCGGCAGTGTCCCGGCGATGCCGCCCGCGTTTGCCGCTGGCGGCGAACGGGTGATGGACAGCACCGGCGCATTGGCGCTGAAAGACATTCCCGAGTCGCTGCTGGTGATCGGCGGCGGCTACATCGGGCTCGAACTGGGCAGCGTGTACGCTCAGATCGGATCGAAAGTCACCGTTGTCGAGCTAAGCGAAGGCCTGCTGCCGGGCGCCGACCGCGACTTGGTCAAACCGCTGGCCAAACGCATTGAGACACTGCTGGAAGGCCGTGTCTATTTGAATACTAAAGTCGGCTCGGTTGCCGAAGTCGACAATCAGGTCGAAGTCACCTTTGAAGGGCCGGGGCGGTTCGGGCATGAGCGCTTCGACCGCGTGCTCGTCTCCGTCGGACGCCGCCCCGTAACCCGCGGTTTGGGGCTGGAAAACACCAAAGTTCAAGTCAACGAACGCGGCTTCGTTGTTTGCGACCACCAGCAACGCACCGCGGATCCGCATATCTTCGCCATCGGCGATGTCGCCGGTGACCCGATGCTGGCGCACAAGGCGACCCACGAAGGCCGTGTCGCCGCCGAGGTAATCGCTGGCAAACCGGCTGCGTTCGACAAAGCCGCCATCCCCGCGGTCGTGTTCACCGATCCAGAAATCGCCTGGGCCGGACTCACCGAAGAAGAAGCCAAGCGGCTCGGCCGCAAGGTCGAAGTCGTCGTCTATCCGTGGGCGGCAAGCGGTCGCGCTCAGCGCTCGGCCGCACCGAAGGGCTGACCAAATGGCTCGTCGACCCTGAATCGCAGCGGGTTGTCGGTTGCGGCATCGTCGGCTCCGGCGCCGGAGAACTGATCGCCGAAGCGGTGCTGGCGATTGAAATGGGCTGCGAAGTCCACGACATCACCGAATCGGTCCACCCACACCCGACCTTGAGCGAAACGTTGATGAACGCTGGCGAGGTCCATTTCGGCACCGCCACGGAAATCTACAAGCCTAAGAAACGCCAGCCCGCCAAGGTCTGATGCTAAAGTACCAGGCACAGTCCTCTCGTTGGAGTCCAGGCTTTAGCCTGCCTCCTATCGGGCAGTTGGAGTTCAGGCTTTAGCCTGCCTCCTATCAGGTAGTTGGAGTTCAGGCTTTAGCCTGTCTTCTACGTCGACTTTTGCAAAGATTCGCAATCCCGGAGTGTGCCTGCTACCGTGGATTGATTCGTTTCACGCGGTAGGAAATGTGCTGGATTGAGTCGCTTATGACAAAGGACTTGTGGCTGGCCACTTCATATGCCTGAACGCTGGATCGTGATTTCGCTCGACGCGCTGGCCAACCTCGCCCTGGGCCCTTATGGCTCGTCGTGGAACAGCACACCCAACCTGGATGGCTTGGCTGCTCAGGCGACCACCTGGGACCGTGTGATCGTGCCCAGCGATGATCCCGGCGAAACCCTGCATCGATGCTGGACCGCCGAGGTCGGCGGCGAGAGCTGGGTGGAGGCCTGCCGCCGCAGCGGCCGCGTGGAGCTCTTTGCCCTCCGCGATCTAGCTCACCCGGAACACGCTGACCACGTCGCGACCGTCGCCACCCAAGCCGGCTTCGATGCCTGCACGCTCGTCGACTGGCAAGTGGTTGATGAACCGGCCGACGAGGTTGAATCAACTGCGTTCGCCCATCTGGTGATGGCGCTGCTGGAACGGTTGCAACCGACGCTGGACGAACCAGCTGTCTCCGCAGACCACGCACCTGAGTGGTCGGTGCTCTGGCTCCACAGCGACTTCCTGGCTCGGCACTGGGATGCACCTCGCTGGCTTTTCCCGGTGCAAGAGCTGGACGACGATGACGAACCGATTGATCCCAGCGACCCCGAACACTGGGATGATGGCACCGAACCGGACGTCGATGCACAGAACGAAACCGCAGGCGTCCCGCCGCCGCCGCTGCAAAACACGACGCAGCCACCGCATTACCAAGTCGCCGCCGACGACCATCCCGATTGGGTCACGTCCTGGATGCAGACCTACGGGTGCCAAGTCCGGCTCGTCGATCACGTGGTCCAGTGGATTCAGGAACTGGCCGGGCAACTCGATCCGAACATCGGGATCGCGATCCTGGGCACCAGCGGGATGTCGCTCGGCCAAAATGGCTGGATCGGTCACCGCGCCGGCCCAGTGCGCAGTCCGCAGATCCAAGTCCCGCTGATTATTCATGCCGCTGACCAGCCGCCGCTGCGCTGGCCCGAGCTGATCGCTCTGCCCGATACCCTGATGCATCTCCTGCCGGGCGCGCAGCGGCCTAGTCCGGCGACCTGGGCGCGTTTGACCGACCGGCCACCGCCCGGCTCCGACGCCGCCCAGGCCGCGGAATATACGCCCCAGGTGATTACGCAGTCGGACCGCGCGGCGATGGTGGTCACGACGCCGCAGTGGTTCTTTGTCCGTGATCACGACGATCAAGCTGCGCTGTTTCTTAAGCCGGATGACCGCGATGACGTGAACGACGTCGCCAGCCGCTGCCGCGAAGTGATCGAGCAGTTAGAAAACCGGCCGCCGAGCGATTAATTCCGCTCCTCGTTTCCCTCGCCGGCAATTGCGGCTCCGAACACAGGAAAGCGGATGCGCCAGAGGTTAAACTGTGCCAATAGGCTGGCGGCGGTGCGTGGTCATCGCGATGCAGCGGCTTGCTGTCATTCCTTCTGCGCCCCTGCCCTGCACTTCCCCTTCACTCCCACCAGCACAGCTCGCTCCACTCAGGCGGAACATCCTCTATGAACTTCATCTGGCCTACTTCCACACTCACCACAGCGACGCTACTCGCTTGCTTGGCCGCTATTCCAGCGGCCCGCGCGATCGCTGACGAACAGCCCGAGGCCCTGCGATTCCAGATCATCCCCCTGGCCGTCGATGCCAATGAAGGCATCGCTGCGGGCGACATCGATGGCGACGGCAAGATCGATTTGACCGCCGGTCGCAATTGGTACAAGGGCGACCAATGGGTGGCTCGGCCGCTGCGAGCGATCGAAGACTGGAACGGCTACGTCCAAAGCAACGGCGATTTCCTCTACGACGTCAACGGTGACGGTCGGCTCGACGTGATCGCCGGCTCCTTTATACCGACCGAAGTCCACTGGTACGAAAACCCCGGTGCCGAACCGCTGCGGCTGGGTCAGAGCTGGCCCAAACATCTGCTGGTCGACACCGGCGACTCGACCAACGAAGGCCAATTGATGGTTGATATCGATGGCGACGGCCGGCCGGAATGGGTCGTCAACAGCTGGCGCAAAGGCGTGCCAACGCGGGTGTGGCGACTCGTCGACTGCCCGCCTCAACCCACCGGTGCGGTCGTCAAAATGGTGCCCGCTACGCTCGGCGAACAGGCTAACGGCCACGGCATCGGTGTGGGCGATCTCAATGGCGACGGCCGCGCCGACGTCCTCGTCGGCGAAGGCTGGTACGAACAGCCGGAGTCGGATCCGTGGGGGCAAGCCTGGACGTTTCACCGCGACTGGGACCTGCACGCGAGCTTGCCGATGCTCGTCCGTGACCTCGATGGCGATGGACGCAATGATCTGATCTTCGGCTACGGTCACGATTACGGCCTGTTCTGGTGGCAGAATCTCGGCGCCGATGCCGCGGGCAAGATTCAGTGGAAGGAACACCTGATCGATCGTGGGTTTAGCCAGCCGCACGTGCTCGTCTGGGCCGACCTCGACGGTGATGGCCAAGATGAACTGATCACCGGCAAACGCTACTACGCTCACAACGGAGGCGATCCTGGCGGGCAAGAACCGCCCTGCTTGTTCTACTACAAGTGGAATCCTGAGACGCTGCAGTTCAAGCGGTTCGTGATCGACCAGGAACGCGTCGGGACGGGGCTGCAGATCGTCGCTCAGGATCTCAACGGTGACGGGAAGGTTGACATCGCCGTCGCCGGCAAAAGCGGCACCTATGTGATTTTGCAGCAATGACCGTTCAGCCACCTGCCGCTGAGTCACCTGCATCCGAATCGTCCGCTCCTGAGTGGACGATTCGCCAGACGCAGACGCTCGTCGACGACTGGATTCGCTCGGTCGGCGTGCGCTATTTCGGTGAGCTGACCAATCTGGCTCAGCTCGTCGAGGAAGTCGGCGAAGTGGCACGGATCCTCTCCCGCAGCCACGGCGAGCAGTCTAACAAACCCGGCGAGCGGCCCGGAGAGCTGGCCGATGAACTCGCCGACGTATTGTTCGTCGTGGTCTGTTTAGCCAATCAATCCGGCATCGACCTACAAGCGGCGATGGAGCGGAATCTCACCAAAAAGACCGGTCGCGACGCAGCGCGGCACCGCGACAACCCGAAGCTGCAGTGAACGTCGCCCGCCCCATGGGCGTCTCCCTTTCAGGCTGCCATTCCAACTGTCGCTGCACCCATTCAAAATTTGTGGCAGCCCGCCCGCCGCACCGCTATGCTGGCAGCTTAGCAGGCAGTCTCATCTCCACCCACCCCAGGGTGCCGAACCCGCGGTCACCCACGGGAACGAAGTCCACCCCGCCGGCGCCGACGACTGCTCCGCCGCATTCAACCAGACCTGCTGCATCGCCGACAACTTCCCCCCTTCAGTGTTGCTGCTTTTATGCACGGCTCAGTCGGAGTGAAAAGGCATTGCCCCCGACTCAGCAGGGACGTAAACCAGATTCGGACGCGACTGACCCGTAATGAATTAATCGTTCGTCGCGGTAACTCCATCACGTAAGCAGGGCTATCATGATTCGTACCGCGTGTCTTTGCCTGTTTTTTTTGCATGCGTCAAATCACTGCATCGGACAGACCGATACTTCTGCGGCGAATCATAACTCCGCGGTGGTTGATGCGCCGTTCAATCGAATCCAGTCGGAAACAGAACGTGCTGATTGGAGCTACGCAAAACTCACGGCTGACTCCGACCTGATCGTGATCGGAAAGCTAATCTCAAAATCTGAAAGTCTTCCGGCACCTGAATCAAAAGACTCCTTCGGTGAAAATTCGGTACGACAGATATCAAACCGGATCCTGGTCTTGACCGCACTGAAGGGCCAATCCGATGAGGAAATTGAGCTGATGACAATCGAATGGAATCCAGGAATGATCGTGCTGCAAAAGCACGATTTCGCTGTGCTACGAAGCACTCTGTTGCTGCCCAATCTCGTGGCGACTGAATTGGATGGCCAGATTATCGGTTACGGATTGATCGAATCTTCCGCCGACAGCGGCAACCTGCTTAAGTCTACAATCGAGCCAGAGTATTTGCTCTTCCTGCGAAAACGTGCGGATGGGCGATTTGATCCTGTGACCGGGCACCGCTACTCTAGAATGAGCGTTAGACTGTTGAACAACTAACGACGCGCAAGCATACCGACGAACCATCCAATCCACCCCAGCCCTCGGGCTGCCGTGTCCTGATCGCCACAACCTCGACTCGGGCGCGGTGATTGGCGACGTTATGCGAAATGTCTGATCTCGAAACAAAGACTGTCGATGTGCGGTACCTCAGCCGCAACGGGGTGCTGATCGCGTATGGTCTTTCAGACAGCGATCTATACCGCGTCGCTCCATCGCTCCGCGACAGATCCGACAAACAGATCCAGGTCGTGACAGAAACGGTTGGCACAGCACACGGCGAGGTTTTTGATTGGTCGAAGCATGGTGGCCATTCATTCACGCTTAAACTTCACTGGGATTGTCCCCGTTGCAGGCAACAATGGTTTGTGGACTTCAACGAGTCCACGCCGAATCCAGCATTCGAGCCATTGGGCTGCGACTGTGTTTCGTACTGGTTCGTGCACTGGAACGCCGCGCAAGTAGAAAGTGAGTCCCGCAAGCAACTCTGACCATCGCATAACAATGCCGTCCACCGGAGGACGGCATCACGCGTTTACAATTGGAAAACCGACTTGCCGTCCCCGGTGACGGCTGTCGTTCTGCCTTTACGTTCGCATTGAAAGGAGAGTTGAAATGAAAGCTAGCCAATTTGCTCGCAGGGGGGACGTGGTCGCTTGCCTCACTTTCGCACTGGGAGCGATAATCACGCTTGCCTGCATGTACGCCGCTGGAGTCGTACCGCGTTCTGATGACGTCGTGCTCCGCAATACCTCGGACGAAGATCTTGCCAGGAAGCTTGAGGGCCAGTGGACGTTTGACGATCTTCGCACCTCTGAGATTGAGGGATCAGAGGTCGTTTTCGAGCCTTCCGGTGCCTATCAAGACGAAGCCAATGATTCCATCTTTGACGTTCGGTGGTTCACCGATCAGGGCTCCCTGTACTTCGCATATCGACGAATCGACGGAGTCCAGGACTATAGCAAGGATCATGTATTTCGGGTGATGCCCGTGTTCGACTCGTCTGGGGACATGCTGACGATCGCATTCCGCGGCGAAGAGCCGCACGGCAAGCTATTCCGAAAGGGCTGATGTTCCCGGCGGCTTGGCAGAACAAAGCGGTGAACCCGAGCGGCGGATTGCGCGGATTCTGAAGTCAACGGTTCTTGGCCGCCGCCGGGTTACCGCAACCGTTATCCGACTGAATCGCGATGAATGAACCTCGCATCACCATTGAGCGGCCGGTGGACAACCGCCGGTTCTACATCGCTATCGTCGTTTCTGGACTCATCACCATTGCATTCTTTATCCTTGCGGCCACCGATTCCGAAAAGTGGATGCTCTACCCGCTAGGCATATTTCACCTTGTTGGTTTGCTGGTGATCCTATTCCGCCGTCCGAGTGCATCAGTAGTTGTAAAACGTAATTCGATATCTTGGTTTGGCGACGGACTTTTCTGGCCAACCTCAAATCTCGTATCTTTTATTGAGATTAGTTCGGTCGAACTGCTCGATGACGGATCTCGCTCCAGAGTCTTGCTGCATAATCGCTACTCTGGTCCGTGGACGATTGGCAACAACTGCTTTACCGATGGGCAGGCAGTGGTGTCTGCAATTCGACAGTTTCGCCCTGACCTGCCGACTTACACAACGGCGGATAACAATGCGGTGAACGGGAGCCGCCGATGACGCAAGTTTCGAGATTATAGTCTCTGGCGGCGGCCCCGTTACCGCGGTCGTTCGTCGGACTCAAATGCGAGCGCAGTGGCGATGACAGTTTCCTCTCGAACGCCAAAGGTGAACCAGGCCACTGCCCGATCTGTGACTGGGAAATCGTCGTCGAGCCATCTTCCCTGCTTGGCGATGCGACATGCCCAAATTGCGGGCGGCTGATTTGGTTCGTGCGTCTGGCTGGCGGCGTTCTCGCGTTTAACTCACGCGATGACCGACTGTTGCTGCGTCTTGCCGACTATTTGGGGCGGTGTGGGCTTCGCAATACAACACAGCGTCGGACGCTCGCGCAATTGGTCGCCGCGATCGACTCCCCGTTTTCATCGGAACAACTAATTGCAGTGACTCGCCAGCTACCAGACGATCGACGCGTCACCCCGGCAACCGTTTATCGAACGCTAGGCGAGTTTGTCGATGCGGGCATCCTGACCTATTCAAATAAAAGTGGCGACGGTCAATACACACTTGCCTGATGGTCGTTGCTCAGCGCCTGACTTTGCTCGACCGGCGAGCATCGGCTAGGATGAGAAGATCAACCATTAACTGGCCGCCGCGATCAGCGAACCAGCGCACGACGAACCATGGGTTCAACGGGAGCGACGGATCAGGCGGTTTGTGAACGCCAGGCTATCAGGCCGTCGCCCCGTTAACCCAATCGTTCGTCGCTCATAGTTTTCGCCAGCTACTTGCTAGCCCATACATCAGCGTTTGACAGCTTGCTCGGTCGAACATCCGGCGCCTGTCGATGATTGACTGGCCTGCTCAACATCAAAGCAGGCGTCCAGCTGAAAGTGAGGCAACACGATCAGCGATGAATTTTGCTCAGATCTATGACGCATCGTCTTCGGCGGGCGCGGTGGACCACTTGGAGCGAACACTTGCGATGAACCTTGCTCGGTCAAAATCCGGTGTCTGACCTTGCTCGGCCAAACGTCCGCCGCCTGTCTTTGCTCAGCCACCGGGGATCGGCTACGATGACAAGTTCAAACACCAACGGGTCGCTGCGATCAGCGAACCAACACTCGACGAACCATGCGATCGACTGGAGGCCTCGGGCTGCCCGCTGATGACGCCAAGTCACGGGCTCGGCCCCAGTCAACGCCCCCGTTATTTGCACACTCTGATTTCGCAATGACTCAAACCCTGGCTGAGCAGCTTAAACGATTGGAGTCTGCACTTTGTGCCACGGCAGAATGGTCAACAAATTTCGATTCGTCGTATGACGTGATCCGGCTAAGTTTCACGGGTGGTCCTTTGCACTACGTCCTGGAGTTGCTGCCCAATATCGGGACGGCACAATTATCCGCTGACATTAGTCCTAATTTGTCGTCCTGTCCATTGATTGAATATTCGTTCCGATTTACTCACTTCGAGATCGGAGACAGCGCGTACGGTCCGGAGCTCGCGATTAGGTTTTACGATGGTAAAACATCAATGGGCGATCTTAGGCTAACACTCACACATTTGCCTGGTGGTCGTTGGTATACTTGGGCCAACAACATACCCAATGCCTACCCGAGCCAGAGAAAATAACTATCGATTGCACGGGAGATCGCGGGCTGCCGGTTGGCAATGTCAAATCTACGATGCGATCCCCGTGATCGGCCCCGTTCGTCGGACTAAAAAAACGCGCACAGTGGCAATGACAGTTTCCTCTCGAACACCAGAAGGCGAGTCCGGCCGCTGTCCGATCTGTGATTCGCCTATTGTCGTCGAACCGTCTTCGTTCCTTGGCGATGCGACATGCCCGAATTGCGGGCATCTGATTTGGTTCATGCGTCTGCCTGACGAGGTTCACGCATTCAACACAATCGATGATCGAGTGTTACTGCGTCTTGCCGATTACTTGGGACGTCGTGGATTTCGTAATACAATACAACGTCGGACGCTCGCGCACTTGGTGACCGCAATTGACTCACCGTTTTCGTCGGAACAACTAATCGCAGTAACTCGCCGACTGCCCCACGATCGACGTGTCACCCCGGCAACGGTTTATCGAACGCTAGGCGAATTTGTCGATGCGGGCATCCTGACCTATTCAAGCGAAGGTGGCGACCGTCAATACGTGCTTGCTTGATGGTCTTTGCTCAGCGCCTGACTTTGCTCGGCCGGCAAGCATCGGCTACCATGACCAGATCAAACACCAACGGGTGCCGACGTCCGTGAACCAACGCTCGACGAACCATCAATTGCACGGGAGAATCCACCGTGCCGGTTGATGTAGCCAGATCGTGGACGCGTTCCCCGTGAATCGTTTCGTTATCCATTTAAATTAAAACCTCAGAACCGTGTCATGGCTCACGATCAAATTCCACCAAAATCGAAATCACCAAAAAGCGAGTATCTACAGCCACTCGTCATTGCGTTTCTCGCAAGCATCTTTGGGTTCGCCTACTCATTTTACCATTACGGCGATTTCCGACGTGCTCTCGCGTTGGCTGGGATTGAGTTTCTGATCCTGTTTTGGATTGTTTTGCGAGGCAATAAGCTTGTCGCAAGACGCGAAAACACGCATGGGGTCACGATCTCTCACAAAACACCGTCGTCTTACCGTCGAATGTTCAAGTGGGGATTAATCGCGTTCGCTTTCTTCGCTATGATCGGAATCTCGGTTTTCGCCTACAGCAAAATCCGTGATGCCAACGAGCGTAGTGCGAAAGCAGAGCAACAACGACAACAAGAGGAAGATGATTTGGTCATCAGAACTCGAAAAATTAGTAGTTCATTCTACACTGAAATGTCTAATAATCCTCACCCTTCCTTCGAGCCCGGCCTCGACGCCGCAATTGCGGCACTCGAATTCCCTGTACTGAGCATTGAAAAGAATTTTCCCAAGGGCCCAGCAATTGTTGTTTACAAAGGCTCTGCGAAGGATGCAGAAAAAATTTACAAGGCATTGCGATATAGCGGTGTGCCAATTTCCGGCTACGCTTTTATGCCTGCAGAATAGATATGCCTGGTCGAGCTGAAACTGATTCGGTACGAATCTAGCCCGCTTCTGGGAACACTCTTGGATAACAATGACATGCACGTGCGGACTGGAAATGGTTTGATGACTAGCGGGTGGGAATCCCGCCTGGGTAACTCCTAGCCAGAGGCCCAGTATCGAGCATTGCAGCGTGTGTATAAGGCGGCTACCGCCGAAGTCCGCGTTGAAGCGTATGCAGAGAGGTAGCGAGGATGAAAGGCAGGGACTGGCTGTCCCGCCCTGAATGAGATTGAGCTCCGAAAGCGTTGTTTTCTGTTGGATACTGCCCACGGTCTGTGCCATGCCTGAAGGCTACACCTGCAACCGCGTCAATGGCGAGCAGTTGCGGGAGTCCCGGAGTCCGAGATCCATTCGCGCTACACATCGAGTCGTCAAGGCAACCAGTGAGACCCAAAGGGTTCTTGATCCGAGTATGAAGTCCAATCATGAACGATCGAGTATGCCGGACAAGCTGAAGAGGCAAGAACGGCAAATGACGCTTTGGGAGTCGGATGGCTGCATAGTACCGTTGAAGCCTACGGAAAAGCCCATTGCGGGCGATTCCACGGGTGGATCGAAGCCGAGTAATGTCGGTGCAGGGAAGGCGGCCAGGCCAACACGCGAACGACGCCGAACACCGTCCGCACTCAGCGGTGGACCTGCGGTGACAAACCGGCTCGAACGCATCACCAAGAGAGCGGAAGCGGACGCGGCGGCGAGGTTCAACAACGTGTTTACGCTGTTGACGCATGAGCTGCTGTGGCTCGCCTTTCGCAAGCTCAAACGAGACAAGGCACCCGGAGTCGACGGAGTGACGGTCGAGCAGTACGAAGCGAACTTGCAGGACAACCTGCGAGACCTCGAGCAGCGGCTGCACCGTCAGACCTATCGGCCCCAGCCGAGTTTGCGTCGTGACATCCCGAAAGGCGATGGCAAGACGCGACCGTTGGGGATAGCCTGTGTGGAAGACAAGATCGTACAACGTGCGATCGCTATGGTTCTGGAACGAATCTATGAAGTCGGCTTCTGCGACTTCTCTTATGGGTTCCGCCCAGACCGTAGCTGTCACCAGGCGCTCAGTGTGCTCGGTCAGATCATCGCCACGCGGCGAGTGAACTGGATCAGTGATGCAGACATTAAGGGTTTCTTTAATCACGTTTCTCATTCGCAGCTCGTCGAGTTGCTGGGGCGACGGATCAGCGACCCGCGTATGCTGCGACTGATTCGGCGTTTGCTTGAAGCGGGGGTGATGATCGAGAACCAGCGTCACGAGACTGACGAGGGCGTCGCACAAGGTTCGGTCCTCTCACCGCTGCTGGCCAATGTGTACTTACACTATGTGCTTGACCAGTGGTTCGATCGCGAGGTGAAGCCGCGTCTGCAAGGCGAATCATACCTGATTCGTTATGCGGACGATTTCATCTGTGCTTTTGAGAAGGAGTCGGATGCACGGGCGTTCCAGGCAGTTCTGCGGAAGCGCTTGGGACGTTTCTCACTTGAGTTAGCTGAGGAGAAGACGAAGTTGCTGTGTTTTGGCCGTTTCGCCAGTCGCGATAGCCAGCGACATGGTGAGGGGGCTCCGGGCACTTTCGCCTTCCTTGGCTTCACGCACTACTGCGGCTTGAGCCGGGCTGGCAAGTTCAAACTGAAAAGGAAGACGGCAACGAAGAAGTTCCGGGCGAAGGTAAAGGATTTAAAGGACTGGTTCCGCGAGAGCCTGACGAAACCGATCACCGAAGTGTGGCCAACGCTGGTGCGTAAGCTGCAGGGGCACTTTAACTACTACAATGTCAACGACAATTGGCGTTGGTTGGTGAAGTACCGTGACGCGGCGCGGCGGCTGGGGCTGCGTTGGATGCGTCGGCGGAGTCAAACGGCCTCACTGAGCTGGACCGACTACTACGCGTACCTGGATCGTCATCCGTTGCCGAAACCTGGGAAGATCGTGGACTTGATCGCGATGGCAAGGGTCCAAGGTGTGCCGAGGTGACAGGTGTTGGCTGGGAGCCGGATGCGTTAACTGCGCAAGTCCGGTTCTGGGAGGGGCGAGATGCTCAATCGTGCATGGACAGAATATTGTGACACCACCAAGGGAAACCGGTGGATAACTGTGAACACAAACCCTATCCTAAACGCGAAAGGCACCCGTCTACTCGCCACGGAGCACTCGAAAACACGGTTAGGCAGTGGCTGCCTTTCCGCTCGTGCCCGGTGATGGCTGGCCGTTCGTCGATAACTTCTGATGGAACGTAAAACTGATAAGTACCGCGAATTTGTCGATCACCCTCGATACGGTCGACGTCCAAACATCACTGGCTTAAATCCTCGCCCAATGGATGCGGATGTCCGCCTACATTGGAACACGACAACACATAAAGAGATTGTTGCCCAGTTCGAATCGATTCTCGGCAAACGCTGGCCGTATGGGGACTTTTCTGTATATACCTCAGGCACGAAGCGCATTCCTAATACCGCGATCCTCGCGGATACGTCAAAGCAGACCCGTGCAAGCGTACCGGTTACGCACTACTTTGACCTCGAACGGCGCTGCCGAGACTGTAAACGGCAGTTCATCTTTTTTGCCGAAGAGCAGAAACATTGGTACGAAGAATTAGGTTTTGGACTGGAGTCCGACTGTGTCCGCTGCACTGAATGCCGAAAGAAACAACAGGGAATTGCACAACTTCGAGAACGCTACGAATTGCTTTTTCACACGGAACCTAAATCGGAACAACAGCTTCTCGAGCTGGCAAAATGCTGCGTAAAGCTGGTTGAACAAGACGTGTTCACACCAAAACGACTCGAGTTTGCTAGAATGCTTCTGAACAAGATCGACGTCGACTCGGAACTGAGGAAGCGACGAGAATACGTCGACTTGATCCGTCGATCTCGACCGCTCCACACAGCATCGACGAACAAACCGATGAGCCCAAGCGGCGGATCGGGAGATTCCTGAAATCAAAGTTTTTGGCCGCCGCTGGGTTATCGGTGGCGTCCGTCGGCACTGATCACAACACGCAGACTCGCTTCGGATGAGAAATGTAATGGCCTTCGTTTGTCGCTGCTCCCTCCTTTGTAGGAGGCGGGCGTCGTACACATTGATGTTCTTGTTGCTCACGATGGCATCAGTAACATTCACCTCTGATTCCATTTCACAAGAGGCTGGCCCAATAACGCCAGGGCCTGCCTTAGCTCCCATAGTGACCAAGTGGCAGATCCAAAGAGATAGGCTCACCGCCAGTCGCGCGGCGGTGGTCACGTACCGTGCCGTCTCGCGGCCGCCGAGTGGGAAAGTCACGGAAGCAGAATTCCGCCAGCTTTGGTCTCAGCATGACCTGGTGGATTCAAAGCAGCTGGATGCTGTTGCCAAGCAGCTGGATGCAACACTGAACGCTGCAACGACTGGCTTCACCGAAACCACGCTGACTGTTGCCGATGGCGATTTTCGCAATGATGTAATGTATGGCGGGCAGGTTGGTTCGACGATCTGTCATGGTGACGTTGAGATCGCGGTCCGACCAAGCAGCAAGCAAGTGCACATCTTTAATGCTGGTGAGATGCAAACCCGTCCGCGAACACTGCGCAGTCTAACTTATTGGCCTTCAGGTACGTCCTCGTGGACGGGCTACACCACGGATCTCCGGAACGACAATACTCTTAAAATAATTTCTTTCGATGGTCGACGTACCCTTGTCGTTGACTCCCCGACCGGATTCGTACGTGAATCAACCTATTGCAAAACCCTTGGGGACAACTCGGTCCTAAAGTTCGTAGTCCTGCAGTCAGCGCCCGTTGACTTGGCCGCGGAACTACTATTTCCGCGCGTACGTGCTTCGGGTACGTTTCGGGACAACGTGCTCACGGCGTTTGAGCTCTGCGTTATCGTCGATATTGACTTGAATGCAGAGGTGCTGGAGTCGATCTTTGCTGTGAACGCCACCAAGGGAACACTGCTGCTCGATCACCGCGGTGACCTGCAAAATCCACTGCTCCTCCAGCTTAGTGAGGCTTCTCGGGATGTGTTGGAAACCATTGAGGATTCACGAATTAAGAAGGTTCGCCGATCTTAGCCCGCGGCTATAGTGACGAACTCTCCGATGCAGCCGAGCGGCGAAGTTAAGCTACTTGAAGTGGATGATCAGTCGTCGCCGCCGATTGGTCAGCACCGTTCGCCCAGCAATGCCGTTTCAACCGCAAAACTTCTTTGTCGGATTTGCGATCGCCGTAGGATGGCTCGTGTTGGTCATCCTCGCATCGGTCCTTTACCGTCGCAGCAAAGGTAAGCCGCTATCCCGACCGCGGTTTGAGCGTCCACGGTTCCTCGAAACTTGGCGTTCGGGTCATTCATCTCGAAGCGTCATCACTCGGCTCGGGGGCGCCCGCAACTGCCTATGGGTGGCCGTCGACGAAAATTCGTTGCGGGTCGCGCCGCACTTCCCGTTCAACCAAATGTTTCTGCCGGACATTTACGGCTTAGAGTACAACGTTACGGGTGACGCCGTGCGATCCGTAGAGCGTATTGGCGGTTTACTGACGCGCAATCGAGTGCGCATCAGCCTGGAGCGACAACCCGGAACCGAGGAGTCATTCGAGGTTCGGTTGCGCGACCCAGATGCATTTATTCGTGCGGTGGATGCCATCCGGCAGGCGAAATAATCCGCAATCCAACGGGCCGGGTGGGTGGAGCGGTCCTCGAGGCTCCAGCACGGCTCGCAGCCCGGTCGGCCGCTGAATGCTGATCCTCTGGCCTTGATGCGCGAGTCGAGCGTGTTGCGATACTTGACCAGCGAGCGAAACTCACGATTCTCCTGGGTCGGCATGTACACGGCCCGGAGTTCCTGCATGGCGGCCATGCGCCAGTTTGAGCGCATCGTCTTTGTCGGTCTTGCGTTTGGCGTTGGCCCATCTCCAGGCCTACTCGTCGGTGGAGCAGACCAGCGTGGAGCGCCCCAGAGACTTGGCCAGATCGTCGATCCAGCCCGAGGGGCCGCAGGATTCCATCACGACCAGATCGGCCTTGTTCTGCTTGAGGATAGCCGAATGCGACTCGCGTTGGGTGGGCGTCGTGAGGAAGCGGGTTTTGCGGGTCTTGGTGTCGAGGACGCAGCAGGTGGTGTTGGGCTTTCCGAGGTCCAGAGCGAGAATGTTCATGTGTTTCGAGTCCTTGTGTTTGGTGGGTGGTAACGATGTGACTGGCAGATGGCCTCTGCCATGATCACGGGTCCGAGTCGCCAGTTTTACTACGAATGACTCCCACCCATCAAACCTCGGACCTACATAGATTCTTTCGTCGTCCTGATTCATGCACACAAATCCGTACGAACCAACCGCTGACGCTACATCATCCACGAAAAGATGGCGCGTCAAGCGATATGCCGTGTCTTCTGCGTTGACGTTGTGTGTCGCGTCGGTGCTGGCAACGCCTGCACTGATCCTTTTCACATTGAGACAGGACACCGCGCGGACGATGCCCAGGCGATATGCTACATACGATGAGGAATTCATCGGAATTTCTGTGTCTCATAGTAGTGTTATTGCGTCATCAATTTTCGCATCTGCTATTGTCGCTTTCTTCGCAGTTTGCATGTTTTACATTGCTTTGCGCAACTGGCGACGGAACCATCGAGCTCCACTGCAGTCGTAACGAGATGGGCCATGCCCGCCAGTTAATGATGCAAATCATGTGCGGGCTGCCACTAAACTACCGCCCAACCGGCTGGTTCCCACCTCAATCAGCGAAACCATGCCCGACGAACAATCGGGTCAACCGGAGCGGCGGATCAGACGGTTAGTAAACGCGATGTCAAAAGGCCGCCGCCGCGGTTAACCGCAATGTTGTCCGACAACAACATGAGATCTGCTTTCGATGAGGCCTTAGACGAGCCATTTCTGCGAGCAACGAATAAACGTCGGCCACGCTTGGCCCTTCGGTTTGGTTTGCGGGCGTTGCTTTTGCTTGTGCTTGCCGCAAGCCTTCCTCTCGCTTGGCTTGATACCAAGCACAGAAGGGATCGGCAGGCGATCACAGAGATCGCGCAGGAAGGGGGCCATGTAAGTTATGATTACTACCCAGCATCAAACTGGCGATCCTCCCCGGACTTACGACGGATGCTAGACGGTACCTTCCTCGGCGCGGGTGTTACTTGGGGAGTACACGGAATCAGCTATTATCCGGCGACGCGCGTTACCGATGCTGGCCTCAGGAATGTTCGGCGCTTCCCCGAGACCAAGGTTATTTGGCTCGGCGAGGCCGACATCACGGATGCAGGCTTGGCGCACCTGGTGCATCTTCGCGAGGTACAGATTTTGTATCTTCAAGAAACGAACATCTCAGACTCCGGACTGAGGCAGCTCCGCGCTCTTACTACGCTACAATTACTTGACCTCAGCAACACAGGCATCACTGACCGTGGGCTCGAACAACTGCGACCACTGCGCAATCTGCAGGACCTCCGCCTTGACAACACGAATGTTACCGATGCCGGCTTGGCCCACCTCTGCCTGCTGCGCAATCTGCGGGCCCTCTGCCTTAACAACACCGACATCACCGATGCTGGCCTGGTCCATCTGGGTTCGCTATTTGGGCTGCAATATGTGAGTCTGACCGGCACTCGCGTGACTTCCGCAGGGGTTGAGCAACTCCGTCGGTCCGCACTGCCCAACTTCCGCCAGGTCGATATTCAGGCACCGAACGTCGGCCCCGTTAGGCCGTAATCGAGTGCCACCACCGACTGCAAACAGATTGCCGACCCATCCGATGCACGAGAGCGGCGAAGTCGACCGATTTGCCAGTGGACGATCGCTCATCGCCGCCCCATAATCATTATCCTTCGTGAGACAAACAAGCACCGCACAATTCTCGCAGGTACTCGCCGCAGTACAACGAACACAGCGGCTTGCAGGTGGCGATATCCGTGGACTCCCCAGCGGGCGAGTGATTGGCGGACTCAGCGGGCTGCATATGTTTCCCGTCGAACTATCTGAGGCGGCGAAGGAATGGCGGCAAGGGCGGTTCCGATCAGCAATGGACCGAGTAAAACAGCTTGAAACTCGATTCAATGCCATTGCAGCCCAGTGGAACTCGGTAACGGATTCGCTGATTACGAGCATTCGCCATGGAAGGGAGCTAAAGAACTTGGAAAAACTGAAGGTTTTGAAAGCCGCGCAGATCAACATGCAGCGCCTCATAGCGCCCGCTCAAAAGGCCCTGCAGGACCTGTCTGCCTCCCTTAGCCAGGGTTTTATTTCAAACGCTCAAGGATCCACCAACGATGTCTCCGCATCCGGGGAGTGCGGCTTTGCCTGAGTCATCGGTTCGGCGTGCCGCTGACGGTACTTGCAGCGAGCGAGCCAGGAGGAATAAATCCGAGTCGAGTCAAAATAACTAGGCTCTGTCAGAAAACCCTCTGCAGTGTTCCTTCGTACTGACTGACACCGGCTTGTGTTCGTCAATTCTGGAGGAGTTGCCGTGGTTCGAAGGCATGCTTTGACCGATGACCAGTGGGCATTGATTGAGGACATTTTCGGTGAGCCCGCCGAAACAGGGCGTCCTCGTGCCGATAGGCGGTTGGTCGTTGACGGGATCTTCTGGATTCTCCGTACCGGCGCTCCCTGGCGAGATCTGCCCGAACGCTACGGCAAATGGGGAACCGTCTACGATCTGTTTCGAAAGTGGAGCTTGGACGGCACGCTGGACATAATCTTCAGGCGTCTACGCGGCGCTTTGGTGGACGTAGAGGAGATTGACAAGGAGCTCTGGTGTGTTGACGGAACGAATGTTCGAGCCGCTCGCTGTGCCGCAGGAGCGAAAAAAGGGGGGCCGGAGAAGCTTTTGCTAGCAACGAAGCACTAGGCCGTTCCCGTGGCGGTTTTGGCACGAAAATCCACCTGCTCTGCGATGGCAACGGGAACCCGCTTGCAGCAACGCTGTCGCCTGGGCAGGATCACGAGTCTGCGCTATCTCGATGAAGTTCTCGACTGCGAAGTGATCCGCGGAAACACCTTAACTGAAGCCATCGTTCCGGTCCGATTGGCAGGTGACAAAGGGTACCGAGGGGATTGCATCGACGAAGCCTTGATCGAACGTAAGATCATCCCGGTCATCCCATCGAAGGCGAACGAGAATCGCGAAGACCGCATGGTTGAGTTTGACAAAGCCAGCTATCGGCGCCGCAGTATTGTGGAGCAGCTGATCGGGTGGCTCAAAGAGTGTCGACGTGTCGCCACCCGCTACGAGAAGCGAGCCATTCACTACTTGTCGATGGTTAAGCTTGCGATGATCGGTCGCTACCTCCGACGAATTGCGCCTCAAAGTTCCAGCATCTAAGAGTTTTCTGACAGAGCCTAGGATGAAACACGATGCGACTGAAATCCACGGTTGCAAATCTGCTTTTGTTGACCGTCATAGCCGCGATGGGTACGCAAAGGCATCGTGATTATGTCCGGATGCAAGAGCTGACTGCAGAACTCGCTCTTCAACAAGCCCGACGAGATGCTCTTCACAAAGCCGTGCGGGATGTGAAGCTGCGCAAATTGGAACTGCAAGCGGCCGTGGAGCAGTTAAAGCCGGAGCTTCTACCCCACCAACGGAACGATTTCCGCGGCCAGCTACTAGTTAACACCGCAGGCTCAATGAGCGGTCGGCGCGGTGGACCAGACCTCCTGTGTCCAGCTGGCGCTCGACGGATGATCGCACGGATTCGCAAGGAAGAGTTACGGGTGCTACGCGCGCGGGAGTATCTGAAGCAACTTGAACGGACTATGAGCCAGAGCGTCAGCTTGCCGCAGTCGCGAGGGGCCAAATAACGAACCTGAGCCGCCCGTCGGCACTTGCGTGCATGACAACTCGTGGGCGGCGACTGCGTGAGCACTGATGTTGGCCATCCCTACTTTAATTCAACGCACAACTAGAATGGTAAATCCATACGCTCCAGCGGCAGATTCTACAATCTTGCGCCCCATCTCTGGGCCGTCGATCACGTTAGTGAAGCGAATCGTTTGCTTTCTATGCTTTTCATGCGGATGCATTCTCGGCGTTCATCTGGTTGTAGCATTCCAGAGTAGACCCGCCGAGGCGATCCAGCGAACCGTCAGTGATCCCGTACATGCGTCGCTCTTTTTTGCGACCGGCGTCGCGGCATGCTTTGCTGCAACGACAGCCTGGAGGGCCAGCCGCAGGTGGCTGTTTGCAGATTACACTTCAGTGCCAGTAACCCGGTTCGCGGCTGGCTTATTGCTTGTGGTACTGTACGTGCTTGTTGGCGAGCTTTTGATGGAAATTGCTCGCCGAGTGGAAGTGCCCAGGAGTGTCCTTGGAGCCGACCATTTGCCGCTCCCAGGTATGATTTTGCAATTGTTCCTTGCGGCTGTACTGACGATCGAGTTGGAGGCGATCGTTGTTCGACTACTGCCTTGTCAGTCTGGTCGCAGTAGTGAAGGTCCTTACGGCAGGGACCAGGGAACGGGTCTAACTATTCCGTGACAAGAACCTCACAGGAAGGCGAGCGCGTCCCGCGGGGGCCAGGGCGATCTTCATTGGCCTGGTGCTCGCATTTTTCGCACTGCTGGGGCGGTGCTGCAAGGCAATTCACACGAATTTAAAGGTGTTGATTATGGTAATTGTAAGAACACTGGCTTGCGTTTTGTTTTGTGCCTTCTGGATGTTGCCAACGTCACACGCTGCTGAGCCGATTCGTTTGCTGGGGACGATTGTGAAATGGCAGTACCCGGATGCGGAAATTCGCACTTCCAATGGGGCTACGAGTGCATCCGGCGGTGCTACGGTAGACTCTGAGGGAACGAATACAGCCTATTCGGTCGTGCTCAAGACGACGATGGTCACCGGTGATTCAGTTGAGGACGTGCTTACATTCTACCGGGACTTATTGACACGCAACGTTGCGAATGACAAGCGGTTCGGCATTCAGCCGCAGGTCGGAAGATCGGTGATCTTCAGCGATGAGTCCGATGGACGCCCCTTTGCACTTCACACCATCATGGTGCACACGGCTAATGTTTCGACGGTGCTAATCATTACACGTGGTAGCGGTGAGGATTTTACTTATATTACCTGGAAGCAGTATCTGACGCCTGAGCTTGAGGACTAGCCACGCCAGCAACCGGACGCGGAATCGAAAACGAACTGTTATGGGACCTCTGAATCGCTGGCCCTTCTGTGAGGAAGCCTGGGCACTCAAGGACATGCATGACGGCAAAACCGAAGCTAACTTGGAATGTTCCTCGCTGGGCGTATGTCCCGCAATTGTGGGCGCAGCTCGATCAGATCTTGAACCGTGCGTCACGTATTCGGATCATCCTCGGGGCTCTGATCGCCTCTGCCGTATTGGTCGCCGGATTTAGACGGGCTGTTCCGCAACTGGTCTTGCCCAATCTGCGGCCGGTGGTGTTGACACTGCTCGCTATCATTCTCCTATTCGTCGCCCAGTTTGCCATCCTGACACTTATTGCGCCGACGGTGACGATCCGTCCAGACAAGATCCTCGTACAGCATGGCCAGTCGGCGACAATCATCGACCCGAAGGACGTATCGGCCGTACCTTACCGCCCCTGCAAGTCAAGTGTAAGCACAAATGTAATTTTCATTGCGAACACTAATGATCGCAACGTCGCTAGCCCTGCCGAGTTTAGTCGCGGTCACAAACTGCCTTGGCCCCGTTTTTCCGCGTAAAATGGTGGTCCAAATCAAAGAGGGCATGCCACAAGACGAGGTCCGGCAGTTCCTGGACGCTCCAAATAACGGGATGTCGGATAATTCTTGGTCCTACGGGCGGTTCATGAACCTGGGATGGCTCGTCGTCTACTTTGACAGCAACGGCAGTGTTGAATACGTTGACCATGAACTCGCGTTTCCATGATTCCCGCAAAGTTTAACGATGAGGCACTGGACCGCCGGTCACCTGCTCGTCCGCAGATTCCGCTAAGAAGTTCGGCGAACCACGCGTTGAACAGGAATCGCGAATAAATTCGGTGGGCAGTGCTACCTCGTTGACCGTCGCTCCATTAACCCTGTTGTTTTGCGACAGAAGAATGAAAGCCTGCGAGATCCGCCAAGCCAACAGTTCTGATTCAGCTTCGGTTGCAAAACTCTTCGATGCGGCCTTCGCCCCGTTGCGGGCGATTTATGCGCCCAAACGCAAAGCCGTCGATCGGCAGGCAAAGCGGCCTGATGCGATACGAATCGTCGCAGGAGTATCCGGTCGGATTGTCGGTACCGTCGAGGTTGATCGCCATGGTCCTAGCTTACGCTTGGTGGGATTTGCTGTTCACCCTGAGTTCCAGCGTCAGGGGATCGGGCGTTCAATCGTTGATTGGGTTATCGCCAACCTCACCGCCGACTCAATCGAGCTCGCTACCATCCGACAGACCGGAAACGTAGCTGTCTTTGAACGAATGGGATTTAATGTAGTTGCGGAGAAAGTTGCTGACTGGTGCGTGAGCAGTCAGTTCGAACGGTTGCACGAGGTTACAATGGTGAAGGCGCTGGGATGAGAATCGACGCAACAGCACCAGCGATGCGGGCGGTTCCGAAACGCCATCTCATGGGTTTGGAACGCGCGAAATAATCTGGCATTACTTTAAATCTCATGAATCCCTACACCCCACCTGCCGAACAGATTGAGGAGGCCGCATCGGTTGCTCGACCGTTGCGGAACGATCCGCCCGCGAGGCCGCTCCGCTCTTTCGTGGTTGCCGTATTTGGAACGTTGATTTGCGCCGGGCCGTACGTCACGCTCGCCCCTATGCGAACGCTGATTTGCGCGGTTACTTTCGGGGCTGTGATCGTTTGGCTCGAGCGGCTTTACCGCCGCGGCTATTGATCCTTACGGTCTGCAGTCCCGCCCAGCCATCTCGGGGGCTTTGCCAATTCATCGCGGTCGTGCGGCGGCAATCCACTGGCGTTGCACCAGACTCACACTTTAAAAGGGCTTTCCACTAGACCGTGGTGCATTTGGGCTACTTCTTTTTGGCAATCGCCACCGCATACTTGTGCGCGTTGGCCGTCTCGCTTCTGGGACGGTGGTTGCGGGGCCGGTTGCTCGCTCTAGCTGTCTGCTGTTCCTCGATCGCATGCCTCGCCTGCCCGCTGCTCATTCCGGCTGATCGGATCGGGCTTCGAGCGGCGGCGGTATTCCTGTCGGCCGAGCTCGTGTTCAAAATGTTCGACTTCTTCAGGCACCGGGGCCGCAGTTGGGACGGACAGGTTGCACGTGCATACTGCCGCTTCCTCGTTCCTTTTCCGGTTCTGGCCGTGGTGTATCCCCACCACAAGGTCCGGTTGGCGTGTTCGGATCCGCCTTGGCCGCACATCCTGTGGATCCTTGGCAGCTCAGCCTGTGTCGCGGCAGGACTGTATCTCGTACGGGCGATGTCGATGAGCGAAGTTGTTCAGGCATCCGCCGCGCTGGACCACGTCATTCGGGTCATCATCTTCATCCCCGTCATCGAATCGATCTCTCGTGTACTCTACGGGGTCGAGCGTCTTGCGGGCTTCGCAACGGCTCCAATCGTCCGGAACGCCTTCCTGTCGCGGACCGTCTCTGAGTTCTGGCGGCGATACAACTACCGGCTTCACGACTGGCTCTATCGCAACGTGTTTCAAGCGGCCGGCGGGCGACGTGCTCCGGTACGTTCCGTGCTGTTGGTGTTTATATTCAGTGGCCTGTTCCATGAGGCGGCATTTTGGCTGGCTACATCTAGGCTAACCGGATATCAGTTGGCATTCTTCGCTATCCAAGGTCCGATGGTCCTCGCGTCACGGCCTCTCGAAAGCTTGGCCAGGCAAGGTGGAATCGCAGGCCGCGTCACGGCCCACGGCGTCACGATTTTATTCCTCGGCACGACCTCAGCCCTCTTCTTTCACGGCGTCAGCCAAGTTTTTCCTTGGGTCCTGGTCAATGGTTCGCCGCTACCTTAGGAGGGAGCCTCACCGACAGGCAGCCGAACGCGGCGCTGCAGCGGACGGCGATAAACAGCTTGGTGCCACTTGCTCGATTAGTCTCTGTCTGCAACGGTTGCCGACGAGGGATGAGAATTGGTCAGTTGGACGAGTGACGAAATGAATAACGAAGCTGCATCGCAGCCTGCTCGTCAGTTTTCGCTTCGGACGCTCTTCAAGCTCACCACCTGGTCCGCTGTCTTGACTTACATCGTGTGGATGTCTTGGGATCATCTTGCCTTGACGGCATTCATGTTCCTGCTGCTGTCTCCGTTCATCTTCTTCGCTGAGATTGTAGACTGGCTTCTTGCGCAGAAGAAGCTGACGTCGGGGACGTTATATCTGTATTAGTTTGCACCTGTCACCAAATCGGAGAAAGGCCATGATTAGACTGCTTGCTTTACCATTGATCTGCCTTGCGGTTTTGCCGGCACTTGGATTCGCCGAAGAGCCTGTCCCGCCGGGGCACTCGACCGTACACCTTGTCTTCATTGTCCCGCAGACGCAACAATCGCTGCAATTTGGATTTGGAGCGGGCTCTAGTCCCATGGCACAGGTCGGCGACTTCATCCTTCCCGTCGCATCAATCCATCCGATCGCCATCAGCATCGACGGCGATTTCGTAGGCCATGCACTTGCTGGGCAGTGGCACTTCAAGCCTGTCTTCGTGCTGCCCGAAGGGGTACGGAAGTTTACCTTCACCTATGGTGGTTCTGAGCCAGTGTCGGCAGAGCTGAAAGTTTTAGGCACTGGCAGTAAACAATACCTAATTGTCAAGTTGCCGGTGATCGACGATCCAGCGAACGCTGTTGGCGACCCCACTGGTCGCGATGACGAGTCTTAATGAGAGCAATTGTCAAGTGTTGTGTTCTGAAAAGTCGAATGCAGCGGCAACTTCTTCCTGCATCAGACCGTCTCTGAGGGAATGCCCTTCGATGACGAACGCAATTTCTTCGCGGCTCTGGAGTCGCTTTCATTTCTTCGACGTGGATTGGGTGGCAGCCTGCTAGACCGCATCACTTGTCTTCGGCGACAAAATCAAGTACTGTTCGCGGCTTCGAGGTCTGCGACTGGACCGGTGACTCGCACGGCCTGCGTCAGGCCTCCCAGGTCCTCGTCCGCTCACGCACCACCCCAGTCCAAAAGGCGCCGATGAAAATCACCGCAGTCGAAACACACGTCTGTAACGCCCGCATGCGGAATTGGATTTTTGTCAAAGTGATCACTGATCAGCCCGGACTATATGGTTGGGGGGAGGCGACCCTCGAATGGCACACCCGTGGTGTCGTCGGCGCGATCGAAGATCTCGCCTCCCTAGTGATCGGCGAGGATCCGACGCGTGTCGAGCATCTTTGGCAAATGATGTGGCGGCAACACTTTTGGCACGGGAGTGGCATCACGCGATCAACCGCGATCTCTGGTATCGATCTCGCGTTGTGAGATATCGTCGGTAAAGTTCACGGGGTGCCGTGTCATAAGCTTTGGGGAGGACCTGTACGCGATTCAATCCGCCTGTACTGCCACCTCGGCGGCGGCAACTTAGAGAGTTTCTACGAGACCCCCGTCGACAACGCGAGGCAGTTTGCTGATCTTGCGAGGGAAGCCATCGCCGATGGCTTCACGGCGTTCAAGTCGATGGCCGTTCCGCCGACGATGCCCGTTGAAGGCCTCAGGCCGATTAAGGCGGCGGCCACCTGTGTGGAGGCGATGCGCGAGGCCGTAGGCGACGGGATCGACATCATGGTAGATTGCCACGCGCGGCCCTCCCCAGCGATGGGCATGCAATTTGCCAAAGCTTTGGAGCCTTATGGGCTTTATTTCATCGAAGAGCCCTGCTGGCCCGAGAATATCGAAAGTCTGGCCGCAATCAACGCTGCCGTCTCGACGCCCGTGGCTACAGGTGAGCGCCTGACGCACCTCGCTGCGTTCCGCGACCAATTCGCGGTACGAGGCTGCGAGATCTGCCAACTGGATCTGACTCACTGCGGCGGGTTTACCGAAGCACGCCGCATTGCCGCACTGGCGGACGCTCATCGAATCGCACTCGCGCCGCACAATCCCCAAGGCCCGGTCAGTACCGCCGCGTCATTGGAATTCGGTTTCTCACAACCCAGTTACATCATCTGTGAGTCGGTGCATAACGACGTTCCTTGGAGGCAGGACGTCGTCGAGGAAGGATTCTCTATCGATGAAAAAACCCGAACCGTCAAACCCAACACGAAGCCGGGACTCGGAATCGAGATCGATGAAGACGAAGTGAAAAAACACCCATTCCAGCAGGAAGTCGCCCAACGCGTCTTCTATTCCGATGGCAGCGTCGGCGATTGGTAAGCACCCGGCCACGAGTTTGTTCCGTGTACTCATTCTTTGCGAGCAGTAGGGAGCGTGCTGAAATGCTTCGCTTATAACAAATCACTTGTGTCCGGCAACTTAAAACCGCCGGGAATAGCGCATTACACAGGTTCCGCTGAGCCGATGCACGGTTTACAGAATGAATCCGGAGAACAGAACAAATAGTGCCAAAATTGTGATGACGAACAACCCCCACCAGGTAGCGACATTCGTGTGCCAGTGGTTGCCGAGTCCGTTGAGGATGTTGAGATTGCCCCAGTTGAAAGTCAGCTGATCGGTCACTTGCTCGGCACGGGGCGGCGGAGTCAGCAAACTCGTCACGATACAGACGACCATGCAGAAGATCCAGCTGATCGAGGCTTGGTTGGCGTAGGGGAACAGCCAAGCGGGCGCGTCGACGGCGAAGTTCACGTACATCTTGATCGCGATGCCGAGTGCAAAGCCGGAAACGACCGCTAGGGTCGCCCCGATGCCATTGATCCGTCGCCAGGCGATGCCCAGCACAAAGACGGCGGCGAACGGCGGCGCAAAAAAGGCATAAAGCGATTGGATGTACTCGAACAAGCTGCCGCCGAGCTCGCCGACGAATCTTCCAAGCAGGATCGAGAACGCCAGGATGGCGATCGACACGATCACACCGACGCGGACCAAATGCCGATCGGAGGAGTCTGGACGGAACATCCGTTTGTAGATGTCTAGGGTGACGATGGTCGACGTGGAGTTGAGCACCGAATTGACGGTCGACTGAATCGCACCGAACAACGCCGCTAGCAGCAGCCCTCGCAGGCCCGCGGGCACGAGTGATTGGATCATTCGTACATAGCCCTTATCGGCCTCGGGTTTCACCTCTTCCCACGGCGCCAGCAGAATCTCCGGGTGCAGGGCGAACAGAATCATGCCGGGCAACACGGTAATCAGCGGCATGATGACTTTGATCCAGCCGGCCAGGACAATGCCCATCCGGGCGTGGTACTCGTTCTTCGCTCCGAGCACCCGCTGAATCATGAACTGATTCAACACGTTGTACCAAATCCCGACCGAAAAGATGAAAGTGACGAGGCTGATTGTCGGGATGATCGGATGCGTTGCGGGCTGGATGACGGAGAGCCGATCATAGGTATCTTGACCGGCTAGATTTTGGGTATTGGTTTGCACCGCTTCCGCCCAAACCCCGCTGGTCGCTTGGTTTCGTTGGATCATCGTGCGAAATCCATCTACCAAACTGCCGTCTTCGCCGGCCAAGGCGTCGAGGCCGAGAACCGCGACGCTCAAACCACCTAGAATCATCACGACGACTGTGAACAGGTCGGTCCAGGCAACACTCGACAGTCCCCCATAGATCGCCCACATGCCGGCGACGATTCCCACGCTGATGATTGCGAACCAAAGATTCCATCCGAAAAGGTCTTGCAGCGCCAGTGCGCCGCCGTAGAGAACGGCGGCGAGGAAAGCGACGACGTTGCTCACCACGGTGACCACGGCGAAGATCTGGCGTAAGCCGCTGTTGAAGCGCAGTTCCAGGTACTCGGGCGTTGTGAAGATCTTGGCTTTCAAGAGAAAGGGGATGAAGAGCCAAATCAACAGCGAGAAAGTAACAACGTTCGCCCATTCCGACAGCGAAACGCAAATGCCAAAAACGGCCGCCGAGCCGATCATCCCGATAAAATGCTCACTGCTGATGTTCGAGGCGATGAACGATCCGCCGACGACGTACCAAGGCAGCTTTTTACCAGCTAAAAAATAATCTTCGCTGCTGGACTGTTCCCCGCGTCCCGACCAGTATCCGATGGCGGTCAGTACGGCGAAGAAACCGGCGATTGCCAGGTAGTCCAGAAAATTGAGGGGAAAGGAGTCGATGGGCATGGCGGCTTACTTGAGTGCCTCCTCTAGGCGCGTCAGCAGGCGATCGACTTCGGCTCGGGTCTCGTCGTCCAGCGACCAAGCGTACGGCTGACGCCGGCGAGTCGAAGAGAATAATCCGCGCTTGAAGAGAACGTGTTTTTCGACCGCCAGAAAACCGTCTAAACCCGCTTGCAGTTGCAAGGCGACGATCGCACAGATGGGGAAGTAGATCCGGTAAACGGCTTCCTCGTCTCCCTCCTCGAGAGCCCGCCACAAAGCCACGATGCCGTCGAGCAGATCGACACCGGGCATCGTGCCGGCGATGCCACGGCGAAAGCTGTCCACCAGCAGGATACCGCCGGAGCCTTCAAATATCCGCGCCCGACCTTGGGTCCGATCTCGCAGGGCCGAAAGGTTCGGCCCGATGGGGGCTGCCTCTGGCTTGAAAAGAATCTTTTCGTGACCGTACGTTTCAAGCAATTCGACCATCACATCCAGCGGGATCGCCTGGCCGACGTACGCTGAAGCGTCCTGGATGATCAGAGGCAACGCGACTTCGTCCGCTAGCGCTTTGAAATAGTCCGCAGTCGCTGCCGAGGGCAATGGCGTGTTGACCGGCGGGATCGCCAGGATCGCATCGCAGCCGACGGATTCGGCGTGCCGTGCATAGCCCAGGGCTGCTTTGGTGCTTTCCGCCCCGGCGCTGGCGATGACCGGGCCCCGGCCGTTAGCGAACTCGACCATTGCTTCGGTTAGCTCAAGCCTTTCGTCTGTCGTCAGCCGGAGTAATTCGGACACCATGGCCACACAGACCCCGTCGGCGCCGGTCGAGAACGCCCAGTCAATCTCTCGCTGGAAACTGTTGCGATCGATTCGGTCGTCTTCGGTAAAGGGCGTGTGCAACACGGGCAGCACCCCAGTAATAGGTCTCGTCATCCTCGGTCCTTCTGGGGCGATTGGAGTTTGTTAGACCATCGCGTTTGGCAACTGCCGGAGGCGTTGCGTGATTCGTTCAGCACAGCCTTCTATCAAACGTTCGAGGCAGCCGGGCTGGAAGAGCGAACACGTCGTTTGATAAGTACCTCGCTGGTAGTCCTCTACGGGTGGCGCGTAGCCGGCATAGCCGTTAGCGATATTGGTCACGCTCACCGGGTGGGGCGAAAACCGCCGTCGCAACTCGATTTGAAAGCCGCTGTGGGCTTCGGTCGGTGTGAATACGAAGAAGCCGTTGCCTAATTGCCACAACCACACGGGCACCTGGACCAGGTGACCGCTTGACAACCTTCGACAAAGGGCGGCGAGCCTCTCAAGCCTCTCTCGCTGGACACGATCGTCGCACGTTCTAAGTCGCTCGATGAGATTCTCACGCTGCAAGTCTTCCTTCAGCGGCAACTCGACGGCGAACTGTTCAAAATGAAAGTCGGTCGGCAGAGTGTTCGGGACGCGTGCCCAACGCGCTAGCGGCGCGCCCGAATCTTCGAATCCTTCAAAGGCCAACGCCGTGTCGGCGGGCAACATGCCCTCCAGGGCCGAGACCGCCGCGTAACCCAGTTGGCGTCCGTTTTGATCGGCCGTGGCCGTGTCGGCCACGTACTGTTGCCGCGGCGCCAACTCGCCCGCCGCACCGTGCAGGTAAAGGCAGGGTGCGCCGCCGGTGGCCGTTTCGACCGTCTCACGCATTGCGCCGACATAATCGGGAGAAATCAGCCGATTTTTCCCCCCAAGGGTGGTCAGATGACAGGCGTAGTTAACGATTGTCGCCCGAATCACCCCGTGGACGTCGCAGATTCTTCCCAACAACAACGTATCGTCGGCGGTGGCGTGGGGATTGAACCCGCAGAGCACTCCACTTCCGTCGGGAGACTCAAAATCACGATTACGGGCCAAATCGCAACGCCCCGTGGTCCAAGTCAGGCGGGCTGGCTCAGCACTGGCCCACGCCCGGCGGATCGCATCGCTCGTCGCCTGACGTAGCCGAATCAAATACGGCTCAATCATCTCGCCGCCCGATCGGTCGGCATGTTCCCTCGACGTCGAAGGACCGGCGTGGGTGTGTGAGAGGGAGATCACTAAATTCGGTTCGTCGAGCTCGAGCGTTTCAAGAACGGCCGAGCGTAGGAACTGTTCGTCTTCCGCAAATCGCCACCAGCCGAGATCCAATTGCACGAGAACGAGCGTCTTGCCGCCGCCGGCCGGCGCGAACGTCAACACCGTTGCGGTCAAACTCCGATGCACCCCTTCGGCAACGTCGTGTGCTGCGCTGCCCCACATTCGCGAATAAATGCCGACCGGGGGCGTGATGTCGCAACGGGCAACGCCGATGCGGCCTTGGAAACCAGCATGCTGCTGCAGAAGTTCAAACGTTTGGGGCATGGCAAGTTTTTCTCGGCGGCTGATACGAGCGAGACACTACCGCCCGACAATCGGCATTGGCTATTCAACAGTTGTAAGCGTGGTTTCAAATGGCCGGCCGACCGCATCCTAGCCGCCTCATCATTTATACTGCGGGATCTTCAACAGCTCGCCGTCTTTGAGCGCTGACTGGTGAGCGACGATGCCGGGAACCGTCATGTTGAGCGATTGGACGATGTCGATCAGCGGCTTTCGGTCTCGCAACAGGGCGTCGATGAACTCGGTCGTCAGGTGCCCGTGCGAACCGCCATGCCCTCCGCCGCTAACGCTCGGCGGCAGCGGCGGCCTGTCAGTCGCAACATCGCCTTTGCCGTCCTTCTCACCATAAACTCGTCCCACTTCGCCATGAGCCGCCGGCATGTCCCAACAAACGGCCATCCGCGACATACCACCTTCGCTGGTGCGGAGCAGCGCGATTTCGGAGCCAAACGAATTACCGTAGTCATTGTTCGCCGCTTGAAGGTGCGGCACGCTGCTGGGCTTGCCCATGCAGGAGACCTCGGTGAAGGTCCCGTCGGTAATGCCCACATAATATGCGGTCGCATGCGTTGGATACCACTGCGGCGGTAGCCCCTTGCGCCAGCCGTTTTCGTCAACCTGCCCTGTCTTAGGGTTATATCCCCCGAGGGGAGAGTCGAAATAGTGATAATACTCCCCTTCGGAATAGATCAAGTCACCGAATTGTCCTGCTTGGTACTGCTGACGCCAAGCGTAGAGGTTTGCGTGGAAACACGACGTCTCGAACATCATGTATTTCTTTCCGCTCTGTTTGACCGCTTCGAACAACCGGTCGGCATCTTCCAGTGACCCGTACACCGCCGGCACGGCTGATGCCACGTGGATGCCGCGCTGCAGTGCTAAGATGGCTAGCTCCGCGTGACTTGCGCATCGGTGGCGATGAAGACGGCCTCGAGGCTGTCGTCTTTGGTCATTTCCTCGAACGACGGATAGGTCGTCTCGCAGCGACAGGCTTTGGCCAGTCCGTCGCGACGCGAGGGGATGAGGTCGGTGACCGCCGCCACTTCAACATTCGGATGGTCCTGAAAGCCGAACTGAGCCCCGAACTGACATAAGCCGTAGCCAGCGATGCCGACGCGAATCTTGCGGTCGGAGAACGGCTGCCACTGCTTTGAGGCGTTCGGATCGGTTTGATTTTTCTCAAAACCGGCGATGACCTTGCCGTCGGCATCGACCGGTGCTGACGCTGGCTGCTGCGCCGAGCAACTCCTGCCAAGCCCAACGCGGACGTAGCGACGCCGACCGATTTCAAAAAGGTACGACGGGACGACGAATGACTCATAGGAAACGCTCCTCGGGTAATGAAGCACCCGGATACAAGTTTGTTCTGTAAACTGATTCTTCCCGAACGGTAAGGGTCGTGTTGAATCGCTTCACTTAGAACAAATTACGTGGGTCCGGTCACTTAAAAGCCCGTAAGTTTAAGGCTGAAACGGAAAACTCGTGATCTTGATCAAACGCGCGCATCGCCCTAGCTGTCGAGGCGATCGAGAATCGGGTGATTGTTGAGGATGTGATGCGACAACAGGTTCCGCGCCACCGACCATTTCTTCTTCAGCAAAGCAGTCAAGATGGCGTGGTGTTGGCTCATGGTTTCGATCGCGACGTCGCGATCACGATCTTCCCACTCAAACAACAGTCGGTAGTAACGCCCGTGACGCTCGAAGAAGTCCTGAATGTAATCGTTGCCGGCGGCGGAGATCAGGAATCCGTGGAGAGTTTCGTCGACGCTGATTGAGGCTTGCGAGGATTCCGGGGGAACGTTCAACTCGAGGATGCGTTGCAATTCAGCTGGGTCGAGTTTCGGCCCAGCCAGTTCCAATGCCTTCAGTTCCAGCACCTCGCGAACTTCGATGAAGGCCCTCAGGTCGCGCTGTCGAAAGGCTCTTAATCGCCAGCCTCGCCGGGGGATGTGATCGAGCACCCCTTCCCCAGCCAGGCGATGCAGGATGTTGCGAATTGCCGAGCGGCTGACGCAGTACTTTTCAGCGGTCGCTTCCTCGCGAAGGTAGACCGATTCGCCCTTGAGGCTGAGTTGCACCAGATCGTTGGCGATCACTTCGAACGGGTCGCGTGGCGGTGGGGGCGGATGCGGTGCGTTGGGTTGCAACGGTGAGTTCTGTAGTTTACGCGAGGGAATCAGGCGATGATTGGGTCCCCTCTCCAGTAACCCTTTGTCGATTAACTCCGCCACGGCTGTCCGTACAGGCGTGTGGCTGACGTTGTAGTGCCCGGCGAGCGAGTCAAGGGTCATCTGAGTCGACAACCTACAGCCAGACACCAATTGGGCGGCGAGATCATCTCTGATGTAGCTGGCGATCGTCATGCAATTAGCTTGTTTGACTTAGGCGACAAAGTCAAGCGTGCCCGCAAGAAATTGAAAAGGCGTTCCGCCGAAGGTCGTCAGTCGCGCAAACCTGCCAAGACAACTTCGTCTCTGGCATCCAAAGAGAAGCAAATCGCAAACGGCGACGCGCAAGCGGGGACAACGCACTTCGACTTGTCCGACCGGCAAAATCGGCACTGACTCCACCAGCAAGTGGCGGACGGTTATGATGGTGCAGAGATAAATAGGCACCAATGTCTCCGGACGACTGCCTGAATGAGCAGGCTTTAAAGACGATGCCGCTGTGAATCGTTTCAATTTCCGATGTAACATCCTAAGAACGCCTTCCTGGAAGGCGACCAATGAGGCACTCGGCCATGCTGGTTAAAATCATTGTGTGTTCACTCCTGCTCTCATCGGTTGCCATCTCAGGCGGGCTTAGCTGCGCTGCCGATGCACACCGCCTAGCAATGGAAGGCGGTCAGATGGAGTCAGCGGAAAAGGACGAGCTCGAAGCACGGGTTGCACAATCGCCTGATGACTTGGAGTCACGGACGAAACTGCTCGGTTACTATTTTAGGAAGGGAAGGCAAGACGCGGATGCAAAGGCTGCGAAGGCGCGGCATGTGATTTGGCTGATACAAAACGCTCCCGCAGCGGAAGTGCTTGGGTTGCCTTACGGCCAACTCGACAAGATCCTTGAGACTGATGCGTATGAGCAAGCGAGACAGGCATGGCTAGCCGCGCTGGGCGACGCACCCGAGGACCTTGCCGCATTGAAAAATGCCGCCGGATTTTTTCTGATGCATGATCGCGATACGGCTGAGGAACTGTTGCTTCGGGGCCAAAGAGTCGACGCAGACAACGCCGAGTGGCCGGCAGCTTTAGGTCAGCTGTACTCGCTTAATCTGCAGGGGCTAACCGATAGCCCGGCGAGGACCACGACAGCGAAGATGGCATTCGAGCAATTTAAAATGGCGTATGAGCGATCCGAGCGAGTGACTAAAGAATACCTTTTGGTTGAACTCGCCAAGACTGCCTTTGAAGCCGGGTTGATGGATGAAGCCGAAGCATTTGCACAAGAAATGCTTGCAGAGCGAGAGACAGGTGGGAATGTAGGGAACCAGGTTCATCAGGGCAATCTCATCCTCGGGCGCATTGCACTGCGTCAAGGTGATGTTGAGGAAGCAAAAAATCGTTTGATTGCCGCAGGTAAGACGACCGGATCTCCCAATTTAAACTCGTTCGGCCCGAATATGATGTTAGCGAAAGAACTCCTGGAGAAGGGAGAGCGGGACGTGGTGTTGGAGTACTTCATGCTGTGCAGCAAATTCTGGAAGTCGCCCTTCCAGAAGCTCGATGAATGGACAGAAAACGTGAAAGCAGGCCGTATTCCGGCGTTTGGAGCTAATCTGGCGTACTGAGGCGGGCGATAGGAACTGAGCTCGACGGGCAGTGGACTCGGGTTTGCTGTCCTGCATGCCGTGGCTGGCTGAAAATCGTTTCACGGTGATGGTTTTTGCGCCTCCCGGCATGTCCTTTTGAAGCCTTGGATGGTAAGCCAGCCTGCACGCTACATCATCACCATCTAAGTGTGTTTGCAAAACATGACTGCCAATCAGCCCCTGCTCGTTTATCACGGCCGATCCCTGGCGGAAGCGAAGGGTTTGACCTTGTTCCTGTGTGACAACGGCATCGATGCGCGGTTGATTGAAGGCGACCCGCTGGGGCATGCTCATCCTGCATCACATGTTTATCACGATGTCGTGGCGGTCAAATGTGATCAGGAGAAACTGCGAGCCTTGACTTCGGAGTGGGAGTCGCTGCGTACGACCAAGATCCCGACCGGCGATGCATTGTTCTGCTATCATTGTGGCCAGGAACTTGAAGGGCCAGCCGCAGTGTGCCCCGCCTGCAATGAGCCGCTTGTTGATTAGCATCCTTGCGTGATGCTACACGGCCAGCAGAGACGCTGATGCCCAGATTAACCGTTCAAGTTATACTCGCACCGCGGTTAAACCTCGCCCCTTCACCCCCTGCCCCTCTCCCCCGAACAAGTTCGGGAGGTGAGGGGAGCCGGAGTTTGGTAGGTGCATGGCTGTGACATGAATGCCGCGGCTACACTCGAGCGGTCGCTATGCGACCAAGAGTGGTTGGCCTCGTCCCAGGTGCGCATAGAAAATTGATGTTGATGATCACGCTGCGAAAATACGCCGATACCGATGCGGCGGAGTTGCTGGATCTGTATCGCCAGACAATTCGCACGGTTAACTGCCGGGATTACGACGCAGAGCAGATCCGTGCTTGGTCATCCGAGGCGATTGACCTGGCGTCTTGGCGAGCGAGATTTGAAGACCGGTTGGCTTATGTTGCTCTGCTTGAGCAGCAGACGGTTGGCTTCGCTGATCTGGATGCGAGCGGCTACCTGGATCGTCTCTTCGTGGCGGCGGACCACCAGAGACGTGGTATTGCGAAAACGCTTTTACTCAAATTGATTGCGGATGCTCGGGCAGTGGGAATCGCAACCATCACCACAGAAGCGAGCATCACCGCCAAACCGTTTTTTGAACGGTTTGGGTTTGAGGTTTTGCAGCAACAATCGGTTCATTGCCGCGGCGCACAGCTAACGAATTACCGGATGCGTCTGACCATCGACTGTTAAGGCGGCGGACGACTACAGGTCCCAGCCTTTGCGGTATTCTTTGTGCAGCAGGTGCTGAGCGGCCTCGGAGTTGGTGACCTTGAGGTTCTTGGCATCCCACTCCAGCTTTTCGCCGGAGCGGTAGGCGACGACACCGAGCATCACCGCTTCGCTCAGCGCACCGGCGTAGTCGAAGTTGCTGGTCGTCGGTCCGCCGCTGCGGATTGCCTCGAGCCATTCGGCGTGATGGCCGATCGACTCAGGAATGGTGGGCTCGGGGCGCTGGTAGTCGGCGAACTGGCCGGTCGGCAGCAGCAGGTGGCGGCCGTAATCGGCGATCAACATGCCATCGCTGCCCACAAAGAGCACACCGGAACGCCAATCAAGCGGCTTGCCCTGGGCGTCGGTCAGCCCCGCCAGTTTTTCAGGCTGCTTGCCACCGTCGTACCAGGTCATTTTGACCGGCGGCAGTTCGCCCCGCTGCGGGTATTGGTAATCGACGATCACCCAGTTCGGCGGCGAAACCGGATCGACTTCCGGTCCGCGAGCGGCAATGGTGACCGGGGCTCGCAGGTCCAGGGCCCAGTGCGGCAGGTCCATGTAGTGGCAGCCAAAGTCTCCTAGCCCGCCGCTGCCGTAGTCCCAGAACCGTCGCCAGTTGAATGGATGGACGCCTTCGGAGTAGGGACGCTCGACTGCGGGTCCGAGCCAGAGGTCCCAGTCCAGATGGGCCGGAACAGGCGTACCCGTGGTGAACTTGCCGCCCGAGTAATCGACTGGCACCCAGACATGGACTTCCGAGACCGAGCCGATTGCGCCCGCCTGGACCAGTTCCACCACGCGGCGGTAGTTTGATCCGGCATGAATCTGGTTACCCATCTGGGTCACTAACTTGTTGGATTTTGCCAAATCCGAGAGCACCCGCGTCTCATACACGGTGTGCGCCAGCGGCTTCTCGCAGTACACGTGCTTGTTCATCCGCATCGCCATCGCGGCGGCCGGAGCGTGGGTGTGGTCCGGCGTGCCGACCAGCACTGCATCGATCTTGTCCGCTTCCTTTTCGAGCATCACGCGGAAGTCACGGTAGCGGCGGGCACCGCTGTACTTCGCGGCTCCGGCGTTCAGCATTTGCTCATCGACATCGGCGATCGCGATGATGTTTTCCGACTTGCATCCTTCAATGTTTGCTGCGGCTCGCCCTGAAGCGCCGACGCAAGCCAAGTTGAGACGTCCGTTAGGAGAATCCGCTGCCGCGGCGCGTGTTGGATTGACGTGGAAACCGCCAATAGCGGACGCGGAAAGAACGGCTCCGGACGCAGTTAACGAACGTGAGAGAAAACCGCGGCGATTGAGATGTGACTGAGTCATAAGATGGGGGGCTCACAAAAGGCAGGAAGAACTAACAAACGAAACGAGCAGTCAACGCAACTAAGCAGATCTGGATAAGTCTTTCGATCAAATCTGTCGCCGATGTTCGGCTCATGATTCGTGAGAACCGGACGCTAACGCGTTCCGGCTGGCTGAATTTTGCCGAACATCATATCTGTTGCTTAATGGTTATCCGAAACCGGGATTAAGAATACATAATCCAAACCGACCATATTTCTGGGTAAGGCGGCCGGGTTGGGTGGGGCGAGGGTGAACTGCAGAGGATTGACGCCTGCAGCGAGTTCATGAGTGCCGAGCGAGATCGCTCCGGTCGTGATCACGTCGGGCTTGTTAAACAAATCGATTGGCGGGCTCGGCTGGGAGCCATTGACGCTGACCGACACCACGCCGTAATCGACCGCTTTGGTCATCACGGCCATCACTTCGTAGCGGCCCGCTGCGGGTACATGCAGCGCCAGCGTCAGCTGATCACCCGGTTTGCCGTCGGACCACCAGAGCTGCGACTTGCCGCTCCAGGAATCAGCTTTGAAGCTGCCCATCGGCTGAGTTTGGGTGCGGCCGCCGGTGATCTTGAGCACTTCCATTTGTTCGCCTTCGATCGCGCCGGGAACCTTGTCGGTTTTCGGATCGATGCTCGGAAGCTGACCGGGAAGCGGCACTTGGCCGGGGCTTTGGAGGTACGCGATCAGGCTGGCGATTTGTTCCGATGTCAGCGGCTGCAGCAGCCCTTCAGGCATCAGCGATTTGGAAGTCGGGGCGATCGATTCGATTTCGCTCTGCGGCAGCGTGATCCGCTTTTCAGCGTCTTCGAGTACGATTGCGACATCAGTTTCTTCGCGGAGCAGGCCGGTGACGATCCGGCCGTCATCGGTCAACGCGGTGAGCGTCTGATAGTCTTTGCCGACGACCGCGTTAGGATCGAGGATGTTCTCCAGCCAGTAGCGAACGTTGCCACGATCGGCACCGGTCAAGTCAGGGCCAAGGTTGCCGCCATCGCCAAACAGGATGTGGCACTGGCCGCACGTCTTGACGTACAGCGCTCGGCCCTCTGACCGATCGGCTTGCTGCAAGACTGCCGGGGTCAGTTGGCCTGCCAAGCTTTCGATCTGCTCGCGGATTTCCTCCGAGCTGGGCCGCACCGCACCCCACAGCTCAGTCAGCCGGTCGACCAGAGCATCGTCGCCCAACTGGCTGATCCGGCTGACGTGCACCGCCGTGAGATGCGAGCTGGGAAGTCGCTCCTCAGCGATCGCGTCCAACAACTGGTGAGCGTGCTGTGGCCGAGTGATCAGGACGTCGATCGCTGGCCGCTGGTGTTCCGCGGGCCACTGCGCGTAGTCGCTCAGTAGCCGCTCGGCGACGCTGCTGGATTCGAACCGCGACAGCAGCGGAATCACGTCGCCGCGGATCGCGGGGTCGCTGAGCAGATCCAGGGCCAGCGGCAGTAGTTCGTCGTCTCGTCCCTGGGCCAGTGCATTGAGGGCGTCGCGGCGGGTGGCCAGCGGCTGATCGGGATCGGCCGCGGTGGCTCGCAAAATCGGGAAGATCGATTTGTCGCCGAAGGTGATCGACAGAAACCGCAGCGATTCTCGCAGAACCGCATCCTCGTCAGCGGCGAGTCTGGCAACCACGTCGGCCCAGCGCAACGGCGCCTGAATGCGTCCCCACTGCTCGGCTCCACGGCGCAACTCAGCCACGATCTCTTTGGCCGTCGCTGCATCGGCCCCGTCGAGGAGGCGGGCGATCAACGGTTCGAGCAGCTTCGGATCCATCGCCGCGCGGCGGAAGATAAATTGTCGCACTTGCGGAATGCTGGTTTTGGCGGCCAAGTCCATCGCCCGCTGTGGATCCTGTTGCACCAGCGGTGAGATCCCGTACCAGATCATCAGCGGGACGTTTTTGTCGCCTGAACTGTCAGCGTGTGCGACCAGTCCTTCGGCCAACTGCCAACGATCCGCCAGCGGCACCCGCTGCAGCAACGAGGCGAGGTAGAGTCGCACGCGCGAAGACGATTCGCTGACGCTCAGCTCGCGCAGTTTCGCCAGCACCTCGGCGGCGAGCGGTTGCAGACCATCGCCTGTCGGGTGGGGACGATCGGTGAGCAGTTGGATTGCCCAGGCGCGAAGGTTTTCGTCACGGTCCTGGAGCAGCGTCAGCACTTCGGCATCGCTGAGGCTTTCCAGCGCATGACAAGTCCACAGATACCGCAGGCGGCGGTCGGTCGGCAAAGCCTGATCCGCGGTTCGATCCCAGAGTGTGGATCGCAGCGTGACCTTCGCAGCGGCTGAATCTCCGGCTGAACCCTGGTCAGCGTACCGAGCTTGCAGGACGCGGCGGGCGGTGCGCACAAACCAATCGTTTTCGTGCTCGTGCAGTTGAGCGAGTTCCTGGTCCGTCGCCCTGCCGAGGTCGACCGGCGCGGGCGAGAGTTCGCCATACTTGACGCGGTACAGCCGCCCGTTGCTGCGGTCCCAGATCTCGGGGCTGGTGCGGTGGCAGGCGTTGGGGTCGTACCAATCGATCATGTAGACCGCGCCATCGGGTCCATAGCGCAGATTGATGCCGCGGAACCAAGGATCGTTGGCGAAGATCACGTCGCGTCCGTGAGCGGCGATAAAACCCGAGCCGTCGCGCCGCAGGTGGTCGAGGTTGACCCGGTTACCATGGATGTTCGCCATCATCAGCGTGTTGCGATAGCTCTTGGGCCAGTTGTCGCCGAGGTAGATCATGGCGCCGCAGTGCGCATGCCCGCCGCCGGCTTGACTGGTCGCGTCATCTTCCACGGCTTCATCGCGGCCCCACCAAGCATGATCGCTGATGTTGCCGGCATAATGATGGTGGTCGGCGATCGTCTTTAAAACATCAAAGGTATAAGGATCGAAATGCCGTCCCGCCTGGCGCTCATAGCGTCCGCCTTGAACGACGTGGAACGCGTGCGCGATGACGCAAGCGGTGATGAACGCCTGCCCGGAGTCGTCGAAGTCCACGCCCCAGGGGTTGCTGGTCCCATGCGCAAAAACTTCAAATTGGTGCCGCGTGGGGTGGTAACGCCAGACGCCGGCGTTGAACGCGGTGCGCTGCTCCTCCGGCGTGCCGGGAACGCCGATGAGGCTGTGCGTGAACACGCCTTGGCATCCATACAGCCAGCCATCAGGGCCCCAGTTGAAGGCGTTGAGCGTTTCATGAGTGTCTTGGTATCCCCAACCATCCAATAACGTCACCGGCGGCGAGTCCGGAGTATCGTCGCCGTCGTGGTCGGGGATGAACAACAGATAGGGAGCGGCACCGACCCAGACGCCTCCGAAACCGATTTCCAAACCACTGACCAGGTTCAAGCCTTCAGTGAACACTTTGCGTTTATCGAATTCGCCGTCGCCGTTGGAATCTTCCAAAATCACGATCCGGTCCGCTCCACCCCCTTCGGCGGCGCGGATCGGATAAGTGTGCGCTTCGGCGACCCAAATCCGGCCGCGCTCGTCAAAGGTGAAGGCGACCGGCTGGTGGATCCGCGGTTCAGCGGCGATCAGGTCGACCGAAAAGCCGGGCGGAACCGTCATCGCGGCGCGGGCTTCTGCGGGGCTGAGCCCTTCGCTCGCCGTGGTGGGATTGCGCTGGGCAGCTTCCCAGGCGGCCACTGGCACCGAGCGACTCGCCTGAGCCGCCGTGATTTCCGCCGTCTGTTGGCGGTGAACGAAGGTCCCGCGTTTGTTGCCGACGACAATGTCCAGTCGTCCGTCACCGGTCAGGTCATGCGCCTGCACATCGGTGCCGACGCCGCTGTTGTCGTCGATGCGGTGCGGGATGAAGACTGCGGGTGGACCTTCCTTCGCGTCGGGGCGGCGCTGGAGCTGGAACCAGTAGACCACTGCGGGAGCGTCCGGCTCGGCATCGCCCTTGGGTCCGTGAGCCCACCAACGTTTGCCAGCGACCAGGTCGGGCAGCCCATCGCCGTCGATGTCTTCCAGTGCCAGTGCGTGTGGCTGCGAGAACACGAGGCCGTAAGGGCTTTCCTCGGGTTGGCGGCCGACGATCATGTGCCGCTCAAACTCGATCCGCTCGCCGACTCGCACTTGGCGAAACCAAGCAATGCCGTAGCCATGGGCTTCGAGCGACGTGATCACATCGTTGAGGCCATCGCCGTCGACATCGGCGGCGAACATTTGCGCGCCGCCAGCCCCGGAAAAGGTGATCGGGTGTTTGGTCCAGACCGGGTTTCCGGCGAGCGACTCCGGCTGTTTCCACCAGCCTGATTTCTCCAGTAGGTCGAGTTTGCCGTCGCCGTCGACATCACCGACACCCAGCCCGTGAGTGAAACGTCCTCCAGCGCTTTGGTCCGAGAGCGGCGTGAACTGCCACGGCTGGTTCGGCTGGTCAGCGATGGGGCTGGCATAACCGAAGAAGCCATCGCGGCTGCAAACGATTTCCTTGCGGCCGTCGCCGGTCAGGTCCAGGTAGGTCGGCGATTCGTTGTCGACCATGTCGAGCGCCAGATGCTTTTTCCACTGGGCGTCTTCACTGCGGACCGTTTCTGGGCCGGGGTTCTCGTACCAGTGCGCCGCCGCTCCTGGAAAGCCGATCACCAGCACGTCGTTGTGGCCGTCGCCGTTGAGGTCATCGACGTAGGCGAAGAAGTTGTCCGAATAACCGTGCGGGTCGAACGGTTTGGGCGTGTAGATCGCATGCCGCTGCTGGAACTCCGGTCCGGCGTACCAGTACGGTCCCGAGATGACATCGACGTGTCCATCGCCATCGAGGTCACCGGCCGTGGCGCCTTCGCTGAAGAACGTGTCGTCGAGTTGCTGGGTCGTCCAGCGGATTTCGGTCGGCGGCGCGTCCGGTGCGGCGGCATCTTCTGCAATAGCCGAAGTGGCCACAGTCAGGAGGCAGGCGGTCAGGGTCGCGGCGAAGGAGGCAACTTTGCGAGATGAGAGCGGCCAATCGAACCGCGTGGACAGGGGCAGTTTCACGATGAGTGGCCTGTCGAGTGGAGGTGGGACGGAATCACTGAGGGGGTGAGCGAGCGTCATTGTAAACGAAACTGCAGCGATTGGGCTAAGCGAATCGCTTGGTCGGGCGGCGCCGTTGGCGGCGGCTTTTCAAATGGAGTTTTCCGGTCGCACGCTTTCGGCTATCTTCTCCTGCTTCACCGTCTGTGCTCTGGACGATCCGACGCGTCGACGCTCGCGGCGCTGCTGCCGGCCGACCGGTTCTCCACGGAGGGGCACATGAAGCGATTTTTGGGCACTGATTCTTTCCGCTAAGGGATGACGCGAAGATGAAGACACGGATACCGCTGAGCCAAGCTGAAGAGCAGGCACGTCTGCGCCGACAGCGGCTGGACCTGAGCATTGCTGAGATGGGACTCTCGGTGCGAACCACCAACTGTCTCGAAGAGACCGGAATTTTGACCGTCCGAGATTTGCTGCACTCGACCCCCAAGAAATTGCTGGGGATCTCCAACTTTGGTGAGAAGACGCTCGACGAAGTGTATGTGGCGTTGGAGAAGCTTGGGTTCTGTCGTCCGGGACGCTCGAGCGTTTCGGGTTGATCCTGTGCATTTCCGGCTGAACTTGTCCTGGCGACCCCTGCACATTTGAAGTCCGGCGATGCGACTGCCCAAACCGTGGACAAAGAAACGCGGCGGCAGGCTGCTCGGCGGGGCGTTCTCGGGCGCTATCGGCGAAGCGATCCTGCTGGCCGGTCTGTTTCTGCTCGGCGTATTCGCATCGGCGCTGATGCTGTTTCAGCGCTTTGCCTCGGCTTCCTTAAGCGGAGCGGCGGTGTTGCCCGAGGGGATCGTCTCTGGCGAAGCGTCGTCGAGCACGCTCGGGTTTTGGATCGTGATGGTGCTGGCCATTGCCATGCTCGCCGTCGGCGGCGGCGGATTGGTTTATCGGCTGCTGCGGATCGGTGCCAGCGATGAACGCCGCTCCGCGATTCGCGCCGGTTCGATGGAGTTAATTCGCCCGGCCACGACTGACGTGGTGCCGTTGCCATCGGTGCCACAGGTGCGAGGATTGACCGACAGCCCCGGCGTTCACCAGGCTTACCGGCTGGCTTCCGAGGGAGCCAATCGGGCTTCTACGGTCGCCGCCTCGGCGACTTTGTCGCTGCTATGGAACGCGACCTGGTTCATTTTGTTGGCGGTGGTTGTGTCGGGGTTTCTTAACGACCGACCCCGCTGGGTGTTGACCTTTTTGCTGTTGCCGTTTGGAGCGATCGGTTGGTGGTCCTTCCGCCACTTTTTGGAATCACTCAAGCGGACCGCCGGGGTGGGAGCAACAATTGTCGAGATCAACGATCAGCCGCTGCTTCCTGGCCAGGAGTACACATTGTTCGTCAGCCAGGCGGGTAAGTTGAGATTGCGGAGGTTGCGGGTTGAATTGGTTTGTGAGGAAGAAACGACGTATCGCCAAGGAACTGACCTAAGAATCGATCGCCACCAGGCTTATACGCAGATTCTTCACACGCAGCGCGATCTAAGCATTGACCCATACGCCCCCTGGGAGCAAGAATTAGCCGTCAAGCTGCCAGCCGACGCGATGCACTCCTTTCAGAGCGCTCACAACGCCGTCTGTTGGAAGATCACCGTCAGTGGAGATGCCCGTCCGTGGCCATCGTTTTGCCAAAGCTTTCCCGTCGTCGTCCATCCGCCGGCCGGGCCGCCGATGCGCCTCCCGCGCTGAGCGTCTCGCTGTGCCGCAGCGACGGACGCTATCGCCTGGGACGCCCGCTGACCGCTTACTGGCGGATCGGGTGCCCGGTCGCAAGCGAAGTCCAAGGGCTTGAGGCTTCGGTGATGTGGTACACCGAAGGCAAAGGGGACGAAGATCTCAACGTCCACTACTTCCAGCGCTGGAACGAGACGCAGCTGAAGCAGCTCGATCTGAACAACGCCATCCCGCTGCGCTGCCAGTTGCCCTACAGCCCGCTGAGCTATGAAGGCACCTTGGTGCGGATTCGCTGGTGCGTGCGACTGCGGATGTTCTGCTCGGGCAGCCGCGAAATCGTCGCGCAGATGCCGTTTCAGCTGATCAGCGACGTGGCGGCCAGCGAAGTTCCTAGTGGCACGGTTCCTGGCGGTGACGTTCAGGCTGATGCGACGCGTGTCGGTGACGCTGTCGGTGACGCTGCCGTCCGCCGTGATGTCGTCGGCGACAAACCGTAGCAGCCATGCCAACGGCACCGCTCGTATCGCCGCCTGCCAATCCGTTCTCGACGCGGTTTGTTCGTCCCGACTGTAATTCTTATCGCTTTGCCGGCGGCGAGGACGCTGACGCGGTTGCCGCTGCCACCCTCTCGCAACTGACCTGCCGCGGCACTGCCGCCATCATCGGCCCCCATGGGACCGGCAAGTCGACGCTGCTGCACACCCTGGTGCAACGGCTGAGCGACGTCTTCCCGCGGGTGCAGTGGATTCGGCTCAGCTCCACAAGTGACGCGGCCCGGGAGCTGCGGCAAGGGCAGCGCGAGCAGGCAGCTGCTGATGGAACGTCTCCAGCGAAGATCGATTGTCTGGTGATCGACGGGTTTGAGCAGTTGCCCTGGACGTCGCGGCAGCGGCTGATTTGGCGCTCACGCCGCTGGGCGATGCCTGGGCGACCGCGTGATCGCCGTATGCCATCGCGCCCTTGTTTGCTGGTCACGGCACACCGGCCGCAGCTGGGCATTAGGACCGTCTATCGCACCGGCTGGAACGCTGCTCTGGTGAAATGTCTGACCGCCGAGAAGCTCCGCGACTTGCCAGAGCCCACTCGTCAGGAGATGTTGCGGTTGGCCGAGCAGCACGCGGCGCGGCTCCAGCAGGGCCGAGCGGCGGATCGCAACGTTCGCGATTACTGGTTCTTGTTGTATGATGCGTACGAGCGTCTTCGTGCTCATGACTCTTTTGCCGCTGATCCCCGCCGGAGAAACGCTCGATGACGGTTCGGCTCAATGTGATGCTCGTCCAGTCCGCCGGTATGTCCGGTTTACAGTCGGAAATCAACGCTGAGCTGGCAGTGCAGTTGATGGGTGTCCCGGGAATCGATGTGGCGATCGTCAACTCGCTCAGGCCCGATGCAGCGACCGCTACCGATCAATTGCTGCTCGCCTCGACTCAGAACGACCTGGCTGTAATTGACTGGCGCGAGCCGAGCGACGTGCTGCGTGATCTCGAACAACTGGGCGTCGTCGGTGTGCGTGCTCCGCATCGGCTCGATCCAGCTGCTGCGCCGGTTGCCGCGGGTTTGCGCGACTCTACTTAGTCGATTTGCGCCGTGGCGACCGCCCGGCGGTGGTTGCCGACGCGCTCCGCACGCTGTTGCAGGATCGCCGCGTCGTAGCGGTTGCGCTCGCAGTTCCCGCGGCGTCACCACGTTCCGGCGTCTCCAAACCAATACTCGCGCCACTGCCTGTCGCCGCAGGCAACTCCGTCGCCGCAGGCAACGCTGTCTCGGCTCCGGCCGCCAATCACGGCCCTGCTCCGACCGGCAAGCTCCTGCCTTCGCGGTCTGCTGATTCCGCCATGGCTCCGCTAGAAAGAAATCCGCCGCGGGTCGCAGGATCGGCGATGCGGCCCAGCGAGAGCGACTTGGATGCGCTGGTCGACGGCGTCAACGGGACCGACTGGTAGTCTTGCCGCCGTCGCACGGGCTTTGCAACGCTGGTAGGGACTGCGGCCGTACCGCGAATTGCAACCGCGGATTACCGCTGGTAGGCTATGGCAGGCTGGGATGCCGCCACGCTAGCCGTCGCCGCTACGGGCTCCCCTGCCCGCCCAATGGATCGAGCTCATTCCTCGCTTTGACATCCTCCTTCCGACGCTTCGAGACGTACTGTATGGCTGCCATCAATATCGAAACCAAAGGCGAGGTCGTCGTGATTTATTTCACCGATGGCAAAATCCTTGACAGTCAGCGGATCGAACAAGTAGGCCGCGAGTTGCAGGAAGCCGTGCCACTGGCAACGCATAAGAAGATGGTGCTCAATTTCCGCGGTGTCAGTTTCATGTCGTCGGCGATGATCACCAAATTGGTAATGCTCAACAAGTCTTGCAAGACTCAGGGCGTGGCGATGAAGTTCTGTGATCTGTCCACCAATGTGATGGAAGTATTCAAGATCACGAAACTCAACAAGCTGTTCGATATTCATAAGACCGAAGATAAAGCGATCGAAAGTTTTGATAAAAAGGGCTGGTTTGGCTGATCGCTCTTACGGTCCGGGATCATATGACTGAACTCTCCGACGCCTTGCGTGCGCAGCGGATCGAACTAGCCGGTGACGTTCACGACCGCGTCATCCCGCCGCTGTTCGCCGCGCGGATGCGTCTGGAAGCGTTGGCGGCCCGGCTGGAGCGAGCTGCCGCCGGCTCCGGGGGCGAGGCATCTGGAGCCAATGAGCCGGCAATCGCCGAGATCCAGCGGGCTGTGGAACTGATCCAGTCGGCGATCACCAAGAGCCGCCAGCTGTTGCAGGGGCTCGCCCCGCATGAGCCTGGGGAGAAGCACTGGGAGTCGCAGCTGCGCCAGGCGCTCGGGGAGCAGGAGCGTGAGCTGCACCAAGTCGGCAGCCTGCCCTGGGACCGAATCGATCGCGATGATGCGGTGCTGCTGACTTCGATCGCGGAAGAAGCGATCCGCAATGCCGTGCGTCATGGCGGCGCCCGACGGATCGAAATCACCATCGCTCCGGCCGCTGAAGGCGAGCATAAACCGGCCGCTGACACCGCCAGCCCGATGTACGAGTTGACGATCCAAGACAACGGCCAGGGGTTCGATCCTGGTCAAAGCAGTGATCACCATGGGCTGCACTTGATGCGGCTGCGGGCAGCCGCACTGGGCGGCCAGCTGAGCCTGTCGTCACAGCCCGGCGGACCCACCCGGGTCTTACTGAGGTGGCCGGCTCCGGGGGGCGGTAAGTAGCAGATCGCCAGTGTGGCCGATCGCTCCGCGATCGGAGTCTCGGCAGGGTGGACCACGGCTCATCGAAGACGCAGACAATCACCACGACTCGCAGCCATCCCCAGTCGACCGGCGGAGCGGTCGACCACCGATCATTTCGTTCGACCGGCGGAGCGGTCGACCACTTACTGCACCGCTTGCTGGAGCAGTTCGATCCGCTTTTCCAGCGCCTGTTTGCGGGCGACCACTTCCGCATGCTTTTGGGCCACCGTGTCGTGGCCGGCTTTGGCTTCCGCTTCCGCGGCCTCGGCTCGGGTGAGCGGTTCCTGCAGCGTTTGGGCTTCGGCTTGCAGGCGTGTCGCTTCGCCTGTTTTGGTGGCCGATTCAGCCCGCGCGGTGATTTGGTCACGGCGCATCTGCGCCATCTGCTGCAGGCTGGCGGCGAGTTCCGCTTCGCGATCGGCGACGAGTTGCTGGGCGTCGGGCGTGTCGAGATTGCCAACACGACCGGCGATGACCAGGTCGTGCTGGTCGCGCGTCTTGGTAGTCAGTTGTTTGATTTCCCCGGCGAGACCGTCGGCGCGCTGCAGCGCTGCGGCGGCGGCATCTTCAGCTTCCTTGGCTGCCGCGGCCACCTGATCGCGATTGCTTACAATCGTTTCGCGAGCTTTAGTCGCTTCGGCCAACTTAGCCGCCGCAGCATTGAATTCCGCCAACGATGCCTGGAATTCCGGCTCGATCGCTGCCAGCTTTTCACTCTGCTCTTTGAGCCGTTGGTCGGCTGGCGGTGGGTTCGCTGCCAGCGGTTGCACGGCAGTGGGATCTTCGGACTTGGAGATCAGCACTTGTCCTTGCCAATCACCAGCAATGACATTCGATCCATCATGTGTGATGGCAACGGCGAGCACCGGTTCCTGCATTTGAGGAAACTCGCGGACTAGGTTGCCGCTAGCGTCCCACAACTTGACTTTGCGGTCATTGCCACAGGTGATCAGCCGCCCCTCGTGGTCGAAGGCCACACCGGTCGCTCCTCCGTCATGAGCTGTGATGCTTTTGAGCGACTTACCGGCGACGATATCCCACAGTTTGACGGTGCCGTCGTCACTGGCCGAAGCGAAGACGTTGGAATCGTCTCGCCAAGCGATCGCATTGACGGCGCCCTTATGTTCAGCCAAATCGAGGAATTGGCGTCCGGTCTCGGCCTCCCAGACCACCAGGCCAGCGGAACGGTCGCCCGAAGCCACCAGCACGCCATCGGGGCTGAACGCGACCGCATAGATCCAGTCGGTGTGTTTCTTGATGTCGAACAGCAGTTCGCCGTCGATCGAGTAGATCCGCAGCAGTTTTTGCGGGCCACCGAGTGCGACTTTCGTCATGTCATCGTTGACGTCGGCATCAAAGGTGACATCGTACTCATCGCCTACTTGAGCGATCCGCTCTCCAGTTTTGACGTCATAGATCGCGACCAAGCCAGCCGCCGCATGTTCGCCGCCGCCGACAATCAGGTAGGAGCCATCGCGGCTGAACCGCAACGACTGAGGCACACCTTCAGGGAACGGCAACACGCCGAGCAGCTCAAGGGTTTCGCTGTGATAGAACACGACCTGGCGCTGGCCGGCAACGGCTACCAGTGGCGCCCAGGGGCTGGCGGCCACCGCCGTGATCGCTGCGGCGCGTGACGTGACGACCGGGACGGTTTGCGGCACCGCTTCGGGCATCGCGGCTGGTCCTTCAGGCTTGCCGCTTCCGCCACTGACAAAGGCGAGCGAACTGGTCTTCTTCTTAGCCGCTTTGCTGCCGGCGTTTTCGAGCAGTCCGCCTTGGATCCAGGCCTCGATCAGCTTGATCTGCTCTTCAGGAATCTTATCCTGGCCGGGCGGCATGACTGGCGTGTCTTCGTGAGAGATCAATTGCCACAAGCGGCTGCCTTCGTGATCACCGTCATAGACGATTTCGCCGCTGCCCCCGCCGCTCATCAGGGCCGCGTGCGAATCCAACGCCAAGCCGCCTTTGGATTCGCCTTGGTTGTGGCAACTCAGGCAGTGCTGACGAAAGATCGGCTTAATATGATCTTCGTAGTTAATTTTGGCTTGCGCATCGTCCGGGACCGGTTGTTCCGCACCCGCTGTGGGCAGCAACGCACCGATCAGCACCAACGCCGCAGGAATGGATCGAAAGCTCATCGAGATCACTTTAAGTGGCCGGGCACAAGTAACTTGTCATCATTGGCACGATTAAGCACGATTTCTACCGTGTGGAAAAAATCGGTTTAGGGGACAAACTTTTGTCCGGGTGCTTAATCTAATGGTTAAACACGAACTCGCGGCTGTTGAGGAGCGCCCAAAAGACGTCCTCCAGTCCTTGCTGCTCGTTGGGGGCAGCCGCGACCGACTCCTGCAAGTCCTTCATTTCCGTCTCCGTCGGCATCCGTGACAGGCAGCGCACGTAGAGCGTTCGCAACACCTCGTCGGCCGGCATCTGCTGCTCTTTGAGCATCTTTTCGATAACCTTGCCTTGGTTGATCTTGTTATGAACGCTGCTGCCGTTGAGCAGATGCAGCGCCTGTGACAACGATGGATCGGTGGTCGCTTCGCAGTCGCTGACGGTCACGCGGGGTGAACGGCCGAAGGTGGTCAGGAAGTAGTTGCTGGTTGCACCATCGGCGATTTGAACGGCTCGGGCACCCAGCGGCAGGCCGCGGAACTTATCCGGTGCGGCGGTCGCCATCGAGATGCAGTCCAGCAGGCTTTCGGCAGGAATCCGGCGAACGGTGGCATGTGAGTAGTTCCGCGTATCGCTCGCGTTTTCCGCGGTTGCCACACTCGATCGTTGATAGGCTTCGCTGGCGCAAATGTCTCGCACCAGTCGGCGGAAATCAAACTCATACTCGACTAGCTTCTCACCTAAACGGTCGAACAACTCGGGATTGCTCGGCGGGTTGCTGGCGCGGATGTCGTCAACTTCATGGACCAGTCCGACGCCGGTGAAGTGGGCCCAGACGCGGTTAGCGATCGACTTGGCGAAGTACGGGTTCTCGGGGGCTGTGAGCCACTGTGCCAACACCTCGCGGCGGTCCTTGCCCGCCACGTCGGGTACTTCGCCGCCGAGGAACTTTGGTTTCATGTCCTGGCCCGTCATCGGATGCTTCGTTTCACCGCCGCCACGATTGGAGATGATGAACTCGCGATAATCCTCCGCTTGCTTGCGGCCAACCTGGGCAAAAAAGGCCGCGAATCCATAGTAATCATCCATCGTCCAGCGATCGAACGGATGATTGTGGCACTGGGCGCACTGGGTGCGAATTCCCATAAAGACTTGCGCCACGTTCTCCGACGTTTTTAGGCGATCACGCTCAACCTCATAAAAGTTCGTTTGCGGTGTGGTGAAGGTGCCGCCGGTGCTGGCCAGCAGCTCGCGAACCATTTGATCGATCGGCACATTGCGGGCGAACTGGTCGGTGAGCCAGTTTGCATATAAGAACGCAGACTTATAACTGACTTCATTGCCGCTCTTGATCGCCAACAGTTGAGCAAACTTCATCGCCCAGATTTCGCTGAACTCCTTTCGTTCCAGCAACCGGTTGACCAGTGCTTCACGTTTATCCTCCGCAACGTCGTTCATGAACTGGTGGTATTCTTCTTCAGTTGGCAGCAGGCCGGTGATGTCGATCGTCACCCGTCGCAGGAACTCTTCGTCGCTGCACAGTCCGCTCGGATGCAGCCGTACTTGTTGCAACTTCTTACCCACCAATTCATCGATGTAGTTGCCGGTGATCGGCGGTGGTGTGTAGTCCAGCCCCGCGGGCAAGACGAGGACTTGGCTTCCGACGGTGTGGGTGTCGAAGCGGACCATCACGAACGCTTCTCCACGGGCGCCGGCGGTGACGGTCCCCGCATCGTCGATGTCGGCGCTGACCGGGTTGTTGCTCGTGAATCCGGCCAGACGCGACAGATCACGGGTGGTACCGTCGGCGTAATGAGCCACGGCGACAAACCGCTGCTTCGCTTCCTCGCCTTCGAGCACGGCCTGGGGAGGATAAATAGAAACCGATTCCACGACCGGCGGTTTGGCGTCGGCGGCATCGGCGAGGGCACCGCTGCTGAGCCATTCCAGAATCGTGGCGTAGTAATCCGAGTCGGGATCGAAGCGTTTGCCACCGGTGTGCTGCACCGCTCCGGTTGATTTCTTCAGCAGTAGGCTTTCCGCGGGGACAGCCAAGTTGATTCGCCGGACTCCGATCTCACGCGTGATGCGGTGGTAGTCACCTGGCGGATCGTAGCCGAACAGGCTGATGCGAAAGCCGTCTTTGCCGCGGGCGGCGCCGTGGCAGGCGCCGGTGTTGCAGCCCGTGCGGGTCAGAATCGGGACGACGTCGTTGGTGAAGCTGATCGGATGACGGGTCGCGGCATGGGCGACCTTCACCGGAATCTTTTGAGTCGTGCCCAGGTAGGTGGCGACCAGTTCGGCCGCGCCGTCAGCGGCTGGACGCAAGGTGTGGCCGTCAAGTGTGGCTACCGGATCACCGGCAATCGTCCACTCCACGCGGTCGGTGATGTCGAGCGTCACCCCGTCGCTGCGGGTCATCACCGCCACGAAGGACTGGAAATCACGAGCGGAATCGAGCGAGATTTCCGGCGGGTAAACAGCAAACTGCGGCGGCGACGAAGCATCCGGGCGCGAAGAAGTCGCCTCGGGCGTGGCTGCGAGCAGACTGGCCGGCATCAGCAGTGCCAGTGAGAAACTCATCACGGCAGGAACGGTGGCTCCGCTGAGCCACCACAGTGACTTTGTCGGGCTCTGGCTTGACGTGTTCATTGTGTTCTCAGAGAAAGTGAAGACGCAGGGCAAGGCAACGCAAACCGCTGACAGCGTTTTTAAGTGGCCGGGTACAAATCATTTGTCATCAGTGACGCAACTCAGCACGCTGCTTGCCGTCTAGAAAGGCTCAGTTCATGAAACAAACTCGTGTCCGGGTGCTTAAGTGGCCGGGTACAAATCATTTGTCATCAGTGACGCAACTCAGCACGCTGCTTGCCGTCTAGAAAGGCTCAGTTCATGAAACAAACTTGTGTCCGGGTGCTTAAGTGGCCGGGTACTTACGATTTCTGTTTCATTTGGCGAAGCTGTTCCAGGCGGCTGAGCGGCTTCGGTTCGGCTTTGGGTTCTTCCGGCTTGGGTGCCTCGGCTGCCGCATCGGCGGGTTTGACCGGTAGCGGTTCATCCACGCGGAGTTCGCCGGTGCCCTGGGTCTGGATGATTTCGCCGGCAGGGCTGGTGATCTTCGCCACGCAGTAAAGCGTCTTGTGGTTACCCACTTTGGCTTCAGCGGCCAGTTCGATCGGAAAGGTGATCGACGTCGATTCGGGCGTCACCGGCTGCTTCGGCTGGGGCGAAGTGACTCCCGGCGGCAGACCGACCAGTTCCACCTCCGCCGTGCCTTCAAACGGCCGCATCACCTCCACGCTCACCTGCATTGCGGTTTTCGTTCCCGTCTCAGCGGCAATCCGCGGAAACTCGAACTTGAAGGCGACGTCCTCAATGGCCAGATCAATCGGCTCAGTCACGATCTGTGCTTGGCCGTTGCCGCTGTCGTAGGTCGCGACCATCAGCATCGGCCAAGTACCAACCGCCGCCGCGCCGTTGGCCGTGATCGGAATGGTGACTTCGTTTTGATCCTTCTCGATCCTGCGACCGTTGTTCACCGCGATGCCCGGAGGGGTGTAGAGCGTCGCCAGCGAAACGGCGCCTTCAAAGCCTTCCCTGCGCTCGATGGAGACCTTTAGGTCTTTCGATCCGCTGCGCACGATCGGCGTCCCAGGCTGCTCGAGCACGATCTTAAACGGTGCCGCGTCGGACACGGCCACCGCGAGGCGGCTGGAGTCATAACCCCACATATCGACCCGGTTCTGGCCGAGCACCAAGCGGTGACGCAGGCTGAGGCCTCCCTGTAGGTCCGCCAACTTTTCATCATTGACCTTCGCCTGAAGCCTCACCAGAGCGGCCGAATCCGGTGCATCTGCAGCTGCGGTGAAGATCACAGGAATCTCGGCCCGGTCGGCTGGCATCGGGTACGTCTTGACCTGTACGCCCGCAGGTAGATCCACCCAGTTCAGTTGCAGCTCTCCACCGAAGTTCTCGCGTTTGGCAGTGATCATCACCGCCATCGACGCGCCCCGCGGCACCGCCACCGCGTGCGGCTCGTCGCGCACGATTTCACGGCGGTCGAACGTCAGTGCCGGATCGGCTCGAGTGACTTCGATGCGGTAAGCGAACTCCGGTCCGCCTCGCTGAAGCGAATCGGTGATCCTGACGGTATGCAGACCGTCTTCGGCGGCGGTGAACTCGACAAACGAATCGGGATTCCGGCCTTCATCGTCATTACCACCAGCCGAGCCAAACTGCGGGTTGTAGACGTTGACCACCGAGTCCAGCGGTGACCGGAGCGTGCCGCGAGCAAACACACGAACCGAATACTTCTGGCCCTTGGTGCACTCAAAGGAGAAACAATCGATGTCCCCTTGATGTCCGATCACGCCGCAGAACGCGCCGGGGCCCGTGGCTGCATTGCCTTTACGCACGTCATCGTTTGGCTCCGACTCGACCGTGACCGGCAAATCGTTAACGCGGATCCAGTTCGGCGAAGGGCTGATGCCGTGTTCATTTTGCGTGACCACGGGAAACAGATTGGTCCGTTCGCTCGGCAGCTGGACTTGAGCGGTGGTGACCAGAGGCGAGGCGGGGTCGCCGGTGGGATGAACCAGGGTCGCTGTTAGAAGATCACCGGGTTTGCCGCCTGCCGGGACGACAGCGACCGGCCGAGGGAAAGTCCCGATATGCATGCGGTAGTAGGCCAAATCATGGCCACCAAAGCTGCTGTCGCGCAGCAGAATCTTATAAGTTCCCGCCTTCGGGGCGGTGAACGTGCACAGCGGGTCTTGTTGCAGCAGCGGCGAATCGTCGCTCTCACCGATCTCAAACCGGCCCTCGTCGAGGATCGCGATATAAGGATCGAAGATGCGGTTGGTGTAGTCGTAACTCAGCCGCAACCCTTCCACCTCGACATGCATGGTCTGGCCTTCGGCCAGTTCGACTTCGAAGTGATCCATATCCTCGAACTTGATCACGCCTTCGATGGTGCAGTTGAGAGCGATCTTTTGAGCGGTCTCAAAGTCGCTGTTCGGCTCGACTTCCTGGACCACCGGAATCGCGCCGACGCCGATCAGACGCAGGTTACTGATGCCCGACTTAGTCACCAACTGCAATGGATAGAGCCCCGGTGCGATCGTATCATCGGCAACCACGCTCACCTCGACCTGCTTGGCATCTATCGGTTTGACTTCCGTGACACTCAGGCCCGGCTGATCAAAGAGCACCTGATGTGCGTCTGCGAGCCGGTCGCCATGCAGAATCACTTTCGTCGTTTGTCCGCGGACAACACCCATTGGCTCCATGCGGACGAGCGACGGCTGAGCGGCGGTGGCGAGCGATAGAAATCCGCCTGGAAGCCCCGTAGCGGCCGCACTGGCGAGCATCGCCAACACTAAGGGGACGGTCAGCGAGCGGGACATCTCGGCACGTTTCATGGCAACCTCGAACGACAACGACAAACACAGGACGCGGGCGGTAGCAATCCGATCAGGCCAACAGCGGCTTGATGAGTTGCCCACCGTCGACGATCTCGATCGGACGATCACCGGGTGCCATCAGCTCTTTGTCGGCGACAATGCCGAGCAGGTGATACATCGTCGTCGCCAGATCCTCGGGGCTGACCGGGTTTTCTTCGGGCTCCGCAGCGGTCGCATCGCTGCTGCCATACACCATCCCGCCCTTGATGCCGCCGCCGGCGATCATCACGCTGAACACTTTGGGCCAGTGATCACGGCCCGCGTCGGGATTGATTTTGGGCGTGCGGCCGAACTCGCTGCTGACGATCACCAGCGTCTCCTCAAGCATGCCACGCTGCGACAGATCGTCCAGCAGCACCGACAGCGCCACGTCGAGCGGCGGCATCGAGCTGCGGAATCCGTTGGTGATGTTGGCGTGCATGTCCCAGCCGCCATAGGTGACCGTGACCAGCCGCACGCCGGCTTCGACCAATCGCCGTGCCATCAGCAGCCGCTGGCCGGCTTGGTTGCGGCCATAACGATCGCGCAGCGCCGCATCTTCTTTATCGATCTGGAAGGCTTCTCGAGCCGTCGGACTGTCCAACAGTCCATAGGCGCGCTCATAGAAGGTTTCCATGGCGGCCACGTTGTCCGAGGACGTCATGGAGGCGAAGCGGCGATTGACCGCTGCCAGCGCCGACTTGCGACGCACGAAGCGCTCCGCATCAACGCCGCCTGCCAAGTTGAGGTCGCGGACCTGGAACCGCGGGTTTTGTGGGTCGTCACCCAATGCGAACGGGCCGAAGCTGCTCGACAGGTAACCGGTGCCGGCATACTCGTTAGGCACGTTGGGGACACACACATACGGCGGCAAATCGTTGCGCGGGCCGTATTCATGACTGACCACGGAGCCGAAACTAGGGAACACCAGTGCAGGACTCGGCTTGTAACCGGTGAACATGTTGTGGGTGCCGCGTTCGTGGGCGGCTTCGCCGTGGGTCATCGAGCGGATGACCGAGAACTTGTCGGCGCACTTGGCGAGGTTGGGTACCGTCTCGCTGAACGTCTCGCCGGTGTTGGTGCGGATCGTGCCCATCTCGCCCCGATATTCCAGCGGGCTGTAGGGCTTGGGGTCAAACGTTTCTTGATGAGCGATCCCGCCGGGCAGAAAAACGTGGATCACGCTTTTAGCCTTCGCTTCCAGGTGCTCGTAATCCTTTTGCTGCGCCTGAACCTGCTGCAACATCATCAGTTCAGCCAGCGAAATTCCCAGCCCGCCAAATGAACCTGCCGCCAAAAAACCGCGGCGGCTCAGTCGATTCCCGTAACAACGCGTCATCATCCAGACTCCCGTGGAACGAACTCGATCAACGTAATTTTCGTTGACCCGATACTGGTACTCTTGGTAACGCCGAGCCCTTGCGGGTCGACCCGTCTCAACTGGCAGCAAGGACAGCCTACGGCCGCAGTGTCAACTGTTCGATCAGTTTGCGACCGCTTTCAGAACGCCGTGGGTAATGGGTGGTAGGCGGGGGAGGAGTACCAGCCAGTGGCCTCCAGGTGGGTGTTCAACGTCCACAGCGTATCCCACTGACGCAGGAATGTCAAAGACTACCGGTCCTGGCAATCTTGCTGTCTGCCCGTCGACGTGCGGATCTGTAAATCCAATCGCTCAAACGCGCCCAGGTCTCCTTTGAACTCAGATTTTTTGGAAAGAGGAGGGATTTCGGCTTGGCGAGAGTCTGCCGCGACCGCGGACGGTTCACTAATTTGCCCAGGTCCCCGGCCCAGCCGCGGGAGCTGCTGTGAAACGACGACGGCATCCATTACCTACCGACTGCGCCATGGTATGCCGCTGGCCCTACCGCAGCAGCCGCGTTGGTTGGATGATCATTTTTTAGTCGGCCAAGCAAAAGTTCTTTTCGTGCCCACTGCAGTGCGCAAAAACTCCAGGTTTGCTGCCTAGCGTCGGTGTTCCAAGCAGAAATCAAACCTTTGGAGTCCCACGCGTAGAGGGTGCCATCGGCGGCAAACAGCAGTCCGTTGATATTGCCTTCGCCGCCCCCTAACACCGCGAGCCGCTCGCCGCTGTGAGTGTCCCAAAGTTCGATACAGTAACCGCTGGCGATTGAGTAACGGACGGTGGCGAACCGCACGCCATCACGCGAGATCGCCACCGGGCCATGGCTCCTGCCAGTGAACTTCGATTCCAGCGACTGTTGCTCGTCCGTCTCCAGGTCCAGCACTCGTATGGCGGCCTCGCTGTCGGCCAGCACCGCCGTGAACCAGCGGCCGTCGGTTGACCAAGCTGATTGTTCAATACACGCGTTCAGTTCATGTGACTGCTGCAATTGACCGCCGGACACGTCCCAGAGGCAGACGTGGCCATCGCCGCTGACCGACAGCAAGCGGTGCGCGTCGGCGGAAAACAACAGCGTTTCCACCGTGCCACTGATGTGGGGTGTGCGCCACAGCAGTTGGCCATCGAGGATTCGCCAGAGGTAAATGAACTGCGAGTCCGCCGCAGCTAGAATCTGACCATCGGCCGAACATACCAGTTGATAGGCCGAGCCATGCGCCAGGCGGCTAAGCGGTATTAAAGCCTCGTCATTCGACTTGCAAATTGATTGAGCTCGTCCTGTGAAGATGCTGCCATCATAGCAACCGATTGCGAATCGATCGCTGTGGGCGGAGAACACCAGTTGCCGTGGATGAGCGACCGATCCCAGCTGAATCGCGCGATCGGGTTGCTGCATATCATGCAGCACAATTTCATTCTGAAGACTTTCATCAACCGAATTGCGCAGGTAGACGACGCGCGACACAGCCCAACGGCCGGTATCATCGATCGCAAAGTCCCAGACCCCAGCGGTGGCGACTCCCGTCTTAGGAATGTAGGCGATACCCATTCGCCACAGCACCGCCGCTTCGACGGCAAGCAATACGGCGATGCCGCACGCCATGGTGATCGTCAGCCCGACAAACCTATACGTGTGGCTGGCTAGGACCTGCAGCGGAGGTTTGGAAACGCCCTCATTTGTCGTTGACATTTCCTGTGCTTAGCCCACGGAGAGATACAGAAGGAGTCCCAGTTGAAACCCTGCCAGCGCACTCGTGCTGGCCAGGGCCATGTGGGGACGCCACTGGTAAATCATCACTTGAGCCGCGCCGACGAGCGACGTTCCCATCAGCTTCACCAATACAAACAACCACACGCTGCCTTGCGCAATCTCGATCAACCAACAACCAACCGGATTGCGTTCAAACTCCTGGATCAGGTCTTCTAACAACACCACCAACACCGCATCATGCACCGACACCGCGGCGATGAACAGCAGCAGTGCTGCGAACAAGATCGCTCGGTAGGGTACACTCATCAAAGCAGTGTGTAGTGAAGGCCAGCGATGGGCCTGAACTAACGTGAGCATAGGGTAAGGCAATCCTTTCGCAGCGTTCTAATAAGAAACTTAGGGAGAGTCGCGGTGTGGCCGCGACGCGAACCATCCGAATTGCCCGGTCGCGGCGGACGGTGAAAACGCAAAGGTTGGACCAGACGCACGCGCAGCAGCGGCATCTGGAAAGGCGTTTTGGTTAACGCGACCGGTTCGGCTCTAGAAGGACCGCTTGCGGGCACGTTGGCTTCCCTTCGTGTCCGGTTGCTGCGCCCCAGGATCAGCCGCGGCGGATGTTGATGCCCCGCGCACCACCTGCCCGGCTGCTCATGCTTTAGGCAGCGCGGCGGCGGATGCCCTCAACCGATGCAGCGTTTTGGCGTGAACCGAAGTGGCGTCGCCTCTATTGTCTTGCTGCTGACTAGCCAGGCACCAGCCAAAACCACGTTTGGAAATCACCGCCGCGGCGGCCGTCTCCGCTGGGCAATTGGATGCCGAACTCGTTTTCCCCCGGCAGCAAGCGAAAGGTTTCACCATCGAGGTACAGGGGCTGCTCACCACGCTCAGCACCGACCGCCCAAATGAAATTCCCCTTGAGGGTCAGACGCGCCAGGATTCGATCACCAACGTTAAACTGCCTCATTCGATTGATCACGTTCTCCAGCCCCCGCAGCGCAAACTCCGATGGCTGCCAGACGATTTGATTACCTCTGACATCGACATCGGCGGCCAGCACCACGGGAGTGTAGCCTGCCAACCGATCGCCGCCCCAGAGCTCAAACTGATCGCGTGTCAGTGCAACTGGCACTTCAACGGTTACGAAGCAGGTCGGTTCACCGCGTTCCAGCGATCCATCGCGCACGGTTTTCGGATCCACATCGTGATCGCAGTCGATGCTCAGCCCATCCCGCAACTCGCCTACGGGCAGCCGCATACCGAGTTGCAGGGGAGCTTGTCGAACAGACACCCTTTTGATTTGCATGCCCCGCTGGGCGGTCTCGCCGCCGGACACCCGTGCGGTGAATCGCACGCTGGCCGGCGCCGCGGTTTCGCTCACATCGCTCGCAAGCGAGGCTTCTAACTCCTGCGTGTTCATCTCGCTGCCGAGGGTCCATTGGCACTGGGCCCGGCCATCGGCTCCGGTGATCACCGGCTCCGTCACATCGATTGAGCCGCCACCGGACTGCACGCTGAACGTGACCGGTATGCCGCTCGCCGGCCCGCAGCGGTTGGCAACCAGCACCACGCTCGCTTGCGGCAGCGATCGTCCAGCGGCCGCGACCTGTGCATCACCGCTGACCTTGTGCAGGCTGACCTGCGCCGCCAGAGTGTCGATCGCCGCCTGCACAGTCACTTGCTCGGCCAGAGCGGTGCAGCCGCCGGGTTGATAAGCAACCTGGCTGGCGATGCTCAGACTAGCGTTGAAGAGGATTGGCAGCGACACCGCGCTGCCTGCCGAGTCGAGGAGCCTGGCGACGACTTGTTGTGTCGGATTGGCGTCATCGAGGTAGAAATCGGCACGCGCCAGTCCAGCGGCATCCAGCGGCACGATGGCAGTGTTCTCCGCTGGCGCTTCGCCTACGGCCACAACGAGCCCCGCGCTCGGACTCGATGCGGTGTTGACGACCTCGAAGCGAACACTGGTCGTCTGACTGTGACAATGCCCATTGGCCACGCCGACGATCAACCAGCGCGGCAGTTTGACGAGGGTTCCCGCCGCCTGCGTCAGGTCTGGCATCACTTCCTGACCATCGCCGCTGACGTAGAACAGCCGCGGGACCGCGGTCAGCGGCGGCCACAAGCAGCGGCAATCGCTCTGCCGCGTCACCTGACCCGCCGCATCGATCGACACGACGGCCAAGCGGCAGTCGTGATGCGCAATTCCCTGGGGCGGTAGAAAGTCGGCCTGCTCGCCAGTGGCTGACCACTGAATCCGGCCGGATCGCGCATCGGGCGAGGCGGTGCGAGCGGGAATCTGCCAATAGTCGCCGCTGCGAAACGCTCCTCCGGCAGGGAGATCAAAGCGGACCTCGACGCCCTGCTCCAGAGCAACGAAGCCGTCATTGACCGCTTCGTCGACAGCGACCATGCCGATCCCTTCCCAGCGCCGGAGCCGGGGGTTGGACGCCAGATCGATCGTCACCGGCATCGGCTCGTTGTCCAGCTGTGACAGGGTGATGCGGCCAGTGGCTTCGTCAGCGATGGCGATCTTCGCCAGTTGGCCGGGATGGCCTTCCAACTCGTCCGAATCATGGATGATTTCGACGAAGTTGCCTGTGCTGAAACCGAGGTTCTCATCCGGGCCGATACTGTCCACCGTCAGCTGCGTCACGTCAACACTGTCGACGGTCACGGTGAGGCTGTCGGTGATCCGGGTCACCACTGCGCCGTTTTCTCGCGACCATTTGTAGGTGGCTACGTCCAAACCGCCGCTAAGATGGATCTCCACGCGGTAGAGTTGGTTCTCCAGCCCGCGATAACCGGCGCTGGCAGGAACCGTGCAGGGATCGGTGTCCGGCGTGGGTTCAGCTGTGCGGGCGGCAAGCCGCGGAAGCACGGGGCGCTGACGTTGATCCAACTCGCTGGCCGTTTGCTGGCAGGCACCTGTCAAAGGCTGATCGGGATCCAACGGCGTATCTAACGCTGCGGTGCGGACCTGCCACACCGTTTTGAGACGGGTGCCGGTGTCGGGGCCGCCGAGCGCGGATTCGCGAATGTCCTCGTCCTCGTGCATCGTCAGGTGCCGCTGCCACACGTCGAGATAGACCAAATAGTCACCTTCGCTCAGCGGCGCGGACGGGCGATGATCCGGTTGCCACGAGAACAGGAACGGTGCTTCGACCTCACACTGGCGACCATGGAGGTAATACCGGCCGGCCGACAATGCGAACTGGCGAATCGGCGCAGCAGGGTCCGCGGGCAAGGCTTCCAGCACCGCCGGATCGGTGATGATTCCAAAGGCAGCGGTTTCAGCCGGCCCGCCGCAGCGACCGATGATGTCCTGGGTGGTCGTCTCATCGCGGCGCGCCGTAATCGCCGCCTGCTCGTTCCAATCGGCGTCCAGTTGCACGCGGCCCTGTTGCATCAGCACCTGCTGGTAGTGCTTGGCCGGTCGGAAAGAGTCGCGGGTGAAGTCGCCTTTCATCTGCTTTCCTGTCTTTGAAAAAATCGCAAGGTGTGGAAATCAGACCACTTAGAACTAATTACTTGTGCCCGGCCGCTTAAAACACGCCGGCTTCGAGCCCGAATCGCAGGTACTCCATCAGCCGTGCGCGGAGATGGGCCTCGCGTTGCGGCTGGAACAAGTCATGCATCGCGCCCATCTCGGCACCATCGTCGGCGCCCCCACGGATACCCTCCGCGCAGCGTCGGCTGAGTTGACCGTACCCGGGATCGCCATAATGCAACGAGGTGAACTGTGGTCTCGCGGAGTCCGCGCCTCCGCTGGCGGGCAAGCAGCGGTGGCGGCGCGGCACGCGCGTCTGCGGGTTGCTCGGCAGCCAGCTGAACCGCACACAGCCCTCCTGCCGCCGGCGTACAAAGACGGACTCGCTGAGGAAAATGCAGTTGGATGCCAGTTCCAGGACATCGACCTGCACCTTGCCGATGATCGTGCAGTTCTCCAGACGCCACGATCCGGCCGGTGCGTCACCGCCTAAACCCGATAGCGCGACCTGATCCGCAGCACCGGCATCGACGATGCAGTTCCGCAAATGCACATTCACGCCCACGTTTCCCACTCGCAGTGGCGGAACGATACAGTTCTCGATCCAGATATCGGTTTGCCGCGAAGCGACCTCCAGGAAGGTGTCTGGCAGGGTGAGCAATTCACCGCCGGGGCTCACCCCGCGGCCCGGTGCCAGCGTGCAGTGGCGCAGCGTGCAGTGGCGCAGCGTGAACTTCCGCAGCTCCCCGGTGACGCGCATTGCTCCGGCCAACCACAGCCCGTCGAGTGAGAAACTGCCGTCGGTATCGCCGCTGATCGTCCAGGGTTTTCCGTCGGCGTCGGGCCGCAGCCAAACCGCTGGGCAACTGCCGTCGGCGGCGCGCAGCTCCACGGCCACACCGCTGGCAACGACATCGGGCAGCGTTTCCACATAACGCCCGCTCCCGGTCATTTCGATGGTACCGCCGTCGCTGCCGAGGCTGCTCAGTGCCTCGGCAATCGTGTCAAAGCCCGGCAGCGTTGGCGGATCCGTTGGCGGGATTTGCACCGTGGCCCTGCGCTCGGCCGACGACAACCCCGTACGCGCGTACTGGCCGCCGCCGAGGGCAAAGCTGAAGCCGTAATGATAGGACACCTGCGGTAGTCGCTCCGCATCGGCCGGTGCGCTGCCGAAGACGACGCGACCTAATTGCGGATCGAGCAGCACCTGATCAAGCGCAGCGAAGTTCTCATGATTCCAGACCGGCTGGTTCGCTTCATCGCTGGCGTCGCTGAGATCACAGACGATGACCCGCTGAGCAGGAATGAGCCTATATTGCCCAGCAATAAATTCCTGCAGCGAGACGCTCTGTCCCTGCCCGTACAACGATTCCAGCGGAGTGAATGTCTCGGTATCGCTAGCGAGCATCCGCCGGGTCAACGGTAAGGGAACGTTGACCGGCTCGGCGAGATGCGTGACATCGTCCTCGGTAACCGGGCGGAGAATGAGTTGGCAATCAAGGCCTAGCGGATGAACGCGGAACCGGCGGTCAGCCAGCGGATCGCCGGGCCGCAACGCCCCGACCGGCACCAGCGGCGATCCGGTGCGTGCGAAGGCTTGGACTCGCCAGAGGTGCAGGCCGATCTGCGGGATGTTCCACTTTCCCCTGCCCCGTTGGATCGACCGCACTTCCACCGTCCGCATCAGCGATTCAAACGGAGTGCCGACAAACTCCAACTGCTTTGCGTTTCGCAGACTCGCAAACGACTGGCACCGTGGACGATGGTGATTCAGGTGCTGTGTCGCCGCCAGCCGCTCAAAGTATTCCACCGCCCGCGCCGGCCAGCCCGTGACATCGCGGGCGAGCAATTCCAACATCGGCGCGGTGCCCTTGCGCCGCCGGTAGGCAATCGTATGAGCCACCTCCGCGCGGGGCGATACCGCCATCGATCCACTGGGTAAACCGCGAATTCCTAATAGGTCGCCCAAATAGGGCAATGCCCAGGGAGCCGCAGTCTCTACAAAATGATTGTCATAGAGTTGTTCAAGATTCTCCTCGAGGACCGCTACCTGAGCCGCGAGCACCTCCATGAGTTGCTTCAGCGGATACCCTTGGACGGCGTCCTGAGTGCGATGAACCGCGGGCAGGAGGTTATAAATTTCCTCGGATGTGAAACTCATGGCGCTGTGAACTCCAATTGTGCTAACGACAGCTCATCGAGCATCAGCAGTTCAGCCGGATCGGCCAATAGCGCACTGCTACCACCGACCGGAAGGCTCGCGCCCAGATAGCCACTGCCGCGATCATTGGCGGCAGGATCCGTCTGGGTCACCAGACCGGACCTCAGTGACATTTTGTAAAAATCGCTCACATCCACGAAGGCCACTCCGGGCACATTCTGAATCACAGCGATCACTTCACTCCGTGCAACACCCTGGCCGAACTGGCGTGCAGCGAAGGAAAACGCCGCACGCAACGCGGTCGTCACGTCGGCCTGGACGCGAGCGGCCAGTCGATCGGGCGCCACACGGACGAGACCACTGATCGCAAATAGCGACGGGCGCTGTGAGACGATCTGTACACGCACGCGGGAAAGTCCCCGCAGCGCCAGCGCCCTGCGGAGCGGATCGGCAGGCTGGCCCTGTTCACGGATCACCTCGCCGCCGGGACCGAGCAGGGTTAGCAACACGCCGCGGGTTTGACCATTCCAAGCCCAGACCGCATGCGCCTTCTCGACGCCGGGAAAATCGCGAGCGAAGTCTTCGTAATCTTGCAGCGAGACCACTCGGTCGAGCGTCAGCACGGTCCGCGGCGCGTTGGTCCGGGCGTCGGCGAGCGACTGTGGATCTTCCGCCCCCTGTGGTGCAAGCGGGTTGGTGACCCCTTTGATTCCCAGCGGCTGGGTGCGCATCAAGGTGATTTGTTCGGCGTCGACGATCCCTTCCAGACCGATACCCGTGCGGTAAACCGCGCGGCACATTCTCACGGCCCGAAGGCAGGCGAGCGCCCTGCCGGCCATCACCAAAGTGTACGCTCGTCGCACCGTCGTCGGCGCGGCGCACAACGTACACCCGGTCCTTCGGCCCGCTGGCGAAGAAGGTCGTCACCTCACGCCATTTCACTTGGTCCACCCAGATCGCGAGCGTCGATTCCAAACCCGCGGCCCCGGGCGGGAACGTGTAGGTGAGCGGCTGCTGTTTCAGTGAGAATTGCTGAAAGGGGACCGCTGCATCGCCGCTGCCCAGCACTTCTTCGGTTGTTTCACCATGCGTCGCGGGAACCATATTCCCGTTGAGCGTGACGGTCTCTCGTGTGTAACTGAAGCGCAAGCCCGACTGGAGTGTCAGCGTCGTGACATCGGTGTGGCGGATCGCGGCGACGGTGACGATCTCGCACTGGGTCGTGCCAGATAAGTTGGCGTCTTCGCCCTTAAGCACCAGCGACTGGCCGACGACCAGAGTCGCGTCGATCTGGTCGAGTTCCAGTGTCGTGAGGCCCTGCGTGAGGTGCTCGCGGATCGGTTGGCCGATGACCTCCAGCGGCTCGCTTTGCACATGAGCCGTGGTGCCGCGTGTGGTGTAGGCTGAGTCCTTCAGCGGGTCGCTATCGCCAATGGCACTTTTCAGGTTCAGCCGTGCGCCTGGGAACTCATTGCGAAATCGGCTCGTGATAGCGCTGAATTGCGCCGACGCGCAACGGCACCAGTGTCGAACCTTCGGTCTCCAGCACCAGCCAGCTTCCGACCACCACTTCCGGCAACAATCGATCGATCAGCACGTCAAACTGCGGATCCGGCCCGCCGTTCTTCGGCGGATTAAGGTCATTGCCTTGCGAATCCTGCCAAATCCGGCTCGGACCTAGCGACGCCCCCCTGTCGTCTTTCAGATCGTCCCAATCCTGCGGAAAGGCTCGCTTCATCGCCCCGTCGGCGAGGGCCAAGGCTGCCCATTTGGGCGCGTTGTGTCCGAAAAACGCCACCCGCGGCGCAGGGCGAACACGCCAGCGTCTGCCGCGAACAGGCTGACCTTGGGCAGGCTGTTGAGATGATTTTGTACCTTCGAGACATCCCAGCCATAGAAGTGGCGGATCGCATCCATCTGAGCCGCAGAGATGCCGGCCTTAAATAGCCCGTTCACGACACCCTGAGTCGGCTGCGGACCAGGGTGTACATGCACTGATGCCAAGGCGGTGGCTCTGGCCGCCTCGAATCCCGAGCCCCGGGCTTCCGGTGCTGAAACCGACTCGGGAGCGTCCTGAAACCGGACACAGGTATGGTTCTGCTGGCGGTCGATGAGCAGGTCGACGATGCGTTTTGCCTTTGCGTCCTTGCCGCTGGAGAGCACGAGCACATCGCCCAGCTTGAGATTGGTGGCAGTGCCTGCGAGATAGAGTTGCGAAGCATCGAGCAGCTCTTCCGGTTTCGGCGGCGCCGCGCGGAGGCGTGGTTTGAGAGCATTCCACGCTGCACGAGCTGTGAAATCCAACGAAGTTTCAAACGTCTGCGGCCTCTGGCCGGGCCCCGGGATGCTCTGGACCTGCGTCCCCTTGGGGATCACGGCCATGGGCGGTGCGCCGCGTCCACCTTCTGCGGTAAATGCCAGCAGCACCTCCGCCGCGGCGCCCGGAGCCAATTCGTAGCCCACGGCTCGAGCCAATTCCAATAGGCTCCGCCGCTCGGTCGCCGTGCGCAGGAACGCTTCGTTGGCGATTCGCTCGGAGTAAAACGTCAGCACGTCGGCCATGCACGCGAAGGCATCCAGCAGGGCGATCGAAAGGTCGCTGCTATCACGCGAACGCAGTCGCTGCAGTGCCGGGTACTGGTGTGACGAGAGCGAGGCGAGCAGCGTGGCCATGAACTGCGAGTGGACGCCGGCACGAAAATCGATGGCCGATAGACCGGGCCGATTGTCGATCACCGCCGGGGTCTGCACCTCGGTGCCTGCGCAGCAACCGCAATCGCTGAGTTCATGCAAGGTCGAATCGAGAGGATTGTTCATCGTCCACCCACGGCTTCCAATCGCAACACGCCGCGGCCCGGATCGTTCGGATCATTGTCAAGCTGAGCGATTTCAATTCGCCCGATCTCGAAGACGCCTCCTGCCGGCACACGCTGGCCGGTCGTCGCACCGTAGCGGCGCAGAATCATGACCTCGACATGAGCAACGCCAGCGACCCGCTGGGCCTGGGCGTAGATCCGGCTCAACCAAACCGGTTGCCCAAAAGTGAAATGGTCTGGGTGAAAGAACCCGCGCGAGCCGTCGCTATGCAGCCGATTGTCAAAAGCGGTCTTCAGCGCCGCGACAACGTCACTGCGAAAATAATTGGCTGCCACGCAGACGCGGATTTCCAGTTCTAACGGCACCAGACGCGGACCCGCAATCTGCAGATCCTGCCCGGCCAATCGATAACGCTCCAGGAAAGCGATCAGCTCTGACTTGAACGCCGCATCGACGCCGCGGCCACCGCATCGACGCCGCGGCCACCGCGTCGATCGACACTTAAAAAGACTGTGTGCCAGCTGCCTGTCCAGCGCAGCGTCGCCGCGGCGCGCTGCACCTCGGGATGCTCAGCGGCCTTCTCCGCGTAATCTTCTGGCGTCACCGCTCGCTGTTGCACACGAAAGGCGGCAGGAGCATTCTGCCGAACCACTTCTAGAGGCTCGGGATCGATGCCGCCGCGAGCCGGCAGCGGATTACTGACCGACTCGACGGCACCGGCAGGTATCGCATCGCTGACCAGGTGCACCAACGCACCGGCTCCGACATTGCCACGTACACCGTTGCCTGTGCGGTAGACCGCAGACAAGGTGGTCCGCTCGGCCGGACGCATCCCATTTTCATCGTCGCCAAACCGGAGGTACGTGCGGCCGTCGTTCTCGACCTCGGCGACAAACTCCGGCGCAAAGGCATCGCTGGAAAGCAAATCACGCTTTGGCATCCACTGCCGGCCCTGATTGTCGGCCAACTGAATTGCCGGCAACACCGCGTTCATTTCCCAGGAGAACGCTTCGGAAGCCGGCCGGCTGGGATCGTAGCTCGCCGCCTGCGTCAGCGGGCTTGTTTTTAGCTGCGGCCGAAACCGTGCCGCCTGGAAAACCCGCTGCGGCGCGGCGCAATGCCCACAGTCGTCGGTACCTACGGGAACCAATGCCGGACTGAGCGCTGGTACCGACCCCAACGTCTCCGGCTGTGGCAGAGTTCGACCGTGATCAGCCAGGACAATATTGCCCAGCGCGACAGTCACATCGTTGAGTAAACGTCCATCGGATTCCGCGCGTGCGGAAATGCAAAACGGCAACGGCAAAGCATCCGCCTCGGCCCAGCGGATGTCGGTCACGTCGACCTCAGGGGTAAATGCCTCGTCCCTGAGCGGGTTGACTTGGGTGAGGCGGACGGCGTGACGGTGAGTGGGATCGGCGTCCGCCGGACTGCCGGTTCGAGGGCCAAGGCGCTCGGTCAAAATCAAAACCTGGCCGGCTCGAAGGTGCGGGAAGTGGCCGCGCAAAGTCGCTTCAGTCGCACCTTTGGGCAAGCAGCAGGCGGCGTCGCCCCAGGTGTGGAAGAACAGCTCGTTGTGCTCTGGAAATAACTCGGCGTCCTCCATCGCTTCAAAAACTTCCACCTCGCCGGCACCGGCCAACTGCTGAAACTCATGATCGGCCAGCAGCGGTGTAGAGCCGACACGTGTCACAAACCGCGTCCGATTTGTTCCTTCGCCGCCCGCAGCAAGCTGAACGGCGGTCCCCATCGGCGCAACGCGCACCTGGACCCAGGCGCGGGCGTTGCAGCCATCGTGCATCGCGTAGTCGAGCAGACGCGTGTGCCGGCGCAGCGACACCCGCCGCCGTGCCGTGCCGAGGTAGGCTTCGGTCGCGATGGCATCCTGGCGATAGCTGAGGTGATCGCCGACGTAGGCGAGCAGTTCGACAAGCGTCACGCCTACGTCCGCCGCGTTTCGCTGTTGCCAACTCGGGATCAGTCGCGCCATGCGATCGAGCATCAGCTGGCGAAAGCTCGCGTAATCTTTGGTCAGGTAATCGATGTCCGGCGCAGACAGCGTGGGTGGCGGACAGGCACACGCGGCGCGACAATCCAGTTCGCTCGGGCACTCGACCTTGAACGAAAAGTCGACGCGGGACAAACGAGGATCGAGCTGCTTCAGTGGCGTGTCTGAGTTCGGCTCGACCAGGTGCAGCGTGTAGCGCGAGTGGTCGCCGCGCGGCGTGACGCGGACTTCGAGGTGATCGCCCACGCGCTGGACCGCATCCACTGCGACCGGCACCGCGCTCGGGCCAGCGGTGATCTTGACCAGGGCAGCATTGGCCAGTGAATCGCCACCAAACCGGTCAATAAGCTCCGCACTGGGCGGCTTGATCAAGAAGACGCGCAGCCTGCGCTGTTGTTGCTCAGCAATCGGTTCCTCATGGTGAACCACCTCGAGCGACTCGATGGCATTGAGCGACGGGTGGGCGAGGATCAGACTGCGGCGTCCTTGTTCACAGCAGACGTAGATCATGGGACTTCCTTGGTGAACTCGGCCAGCCGTCGCTGTTGCGTTCGCCGGACGATGTAACGCACCTCCACCCGCAGTTCCGCTTCGTGATTGGTGATGTCCACCGCTTCAACATGGATCAGCTCGCCCAGCCATTGCTGCAGTGCGCCCTGGACCATCACTTGCGTTGCGGCAGCCAACTCTGGGCTGTTCGCAGCGAACACGAGCTGCATCAACCCGCTGCCGAACGTGGGACGGTTGACACGTTCGCCGGGCGACGTGAACAGCAACTGTTCGATCAATCCGCGAATGTATTGCTGCTCAGAGGCATCTGCAGTCAGGCCGCGGCTGTCAAAGTGCAGTGGAAATGCAACATTCATTGAGCCCTCACACGCAGCTGGGTGACAAGGATATTGACACCGGTTCCATTGGGCGCGCAAACAGCCTGGCTATCCTGCAGCAACAGCGGCAATCCCAGCGAACGGACTCGTGTTGCTCCCGTGATCCACTGTGCCGTGACGCAGGGCATCGGGCTGGCACCGGAGACGAACGGGCATCCGGCGACCAGCCAAGGGTTGGGCTGCTGCACCGTCATCTGGCCGGAGACCTTGACCCGTGGGTTTGCGATGGTTGCCTGGGCCTGTCCGGCGTGCATGCAGAGCACCGTGGCGCCTTGATGAAGTAGAAACCCTGGCATGCTCAACGCCCCTTACATCACTTCCAGCGCGCCGTTGTTTAGGTTCACCTGCGGTCCTTGCATGGTGATCTTTGCGCCCAGCCCATTATCAATCTCCACTCCCGCCGGTGAAAGCGAAATCTTTTGTCCGCTGGCCGTTTCCAGTGTGATACCGCCCAGTCCGGGCGTGTCATCGAGCGTGATGCTCATGCCCGCCGCGGTTTTGAGCAACACTTTTTTGTAGGGTGGAGCGAGCAATTCCGGCGGCACTTCGGCAACCGTGCCGTACCAGCAACCAACCCAGATGGGATAGTCAGGGTCACCATGCTCAAACTCGACCCACACGCCCGCGCCCACGCTGGGCAGCGCAAAGAACCCCATGCCCGATCCGCCAAAGGGAAAGCAGGGCATCGCCCAGCCGCTTTCCTGATCGCCCGTGACATCGGGAACACGGGCGCGCACGCGACCGATCTGAAGCGGATCTTGGTTGTCCGTCACCACCCCGCGGAACTTACCGTAGAACGGTGTGTTCATGGTCGCACCGCCGGAGTCAGTGCCAGCGTGCCTTCACGGCTAAGCTGAAAATGTTGTGAGTATTGAACGCGCGGAACAATCTTGTGCGTCACACGGCGGACGTACCACGTCCCATTGTAGGTCAGTCCGGCTCCGCGCACTCCCACCAATGCCCGCGCACGCAGTACATGACCATACTGCACAGCATCCACTTCGCCTTCCGCGGTGACCGGATCAGGCGCGTTGGTAACGCGAGCCAACGCGGTCGTGGCGGCGGTGGCTGGTGCTTGATTGGCGGTCGAGCGTAACAGCTCGGTGCGATGCGCCGCCGCCGGCATGGCGGCTAGCGGCACCTTCAGCGATGGCAGCACGGGGATAGGAATGCTGGCCTTGCTGACTGGCTCGAGGAACTGACCACGCACGCTCATCGGGTTGAGCGCGTCGTTGGTAAAGCTGATCGACTTGACATTGGTGGTCGGGCCGAGGTTGATCGACAACGCGGGCTGCGGAATTTCCAGCCGATTCTCGGGGCCGAAATAGGCTCGACTCACTCCAACCGTGAGCGGCTCTAGATAGAAGACATATCCGTTGCGGCGGGCCAGTCGCTGCAGAAACTGCAGATCGCTCTCCTGTTCGCGCGGGATCCGCTGCAGCATGATCGGCACGTCCGTCGTGGGCATCGCCTGCGGCACGATCCCATATTTCGCATAGCCGGCCAACACCCGTGTGGCGATCAGGAAGTCAGGCTGATTCGGATAGCCTTCATTCTTCTCTTCGAGGTCCATCAACGCACTGAGATCTCGCCCCGTGACCGTCAGCGTCGCCTGTCCCGGGTGGGTGCCGGGATTGTATTGATGATGGGTGACGACGCCGTCGATCAAAACCTCAAACTGTATCCCCAGCATCACGGCAATGATGATGCGTTTCATGGGGTTAACCACACCGTTTTGAAGCAGGCCGTAATCCAGCAAGCCACTGCGCGCCAGGCTGAACGTGATCTGAAAACCGTCGCCCTGGCCTGTATCACTGGTCACCTCGACCTGTTTCAAAGCGCTGGTAAGCTCGTGTGACGCCGGCAGCGGCACTGTATCGCCGACCAGCAACAGCAGTCGCACGCCAAGTAGGTTCTCTAACATCGGTGCGATTCTTATTGCAGGAGCATGATTACGATGGGGCGACCGATTTCATCGGTCAGTTCCTCTGGACGCATGGTATCGTTGGCATCCGCCACACGCCAAAACTGCGCCGCATCACCGAGATACTTGGCAGTGAGATTGTCCAACCGATCGCCCTGCGTGACGAAGTGTTCGGCGAGCTTTGTGCCTGTGCCTGCCGGTGGCAGGAAACGGCGTTGGACGTAGCGAACCGGGCGAGGTTCACCATCGGCCTGCTGCAGCATGAGCGTTTTGATTGGCAGTGATGCATAACGGCTGCTGGATTCAAACATGATTTAAATTCCCGTGCCGAAGTTGGCACTGAAGTTTCCTGCTGCGCTGAGACCCGTACTGATGCCATTGATCGTTGCCATGCCTTCTTTGATTAATTGATGTGCCATAAACAGCGCGCCGCCAGGGCTGAGCAAGCCCAAGTCATGGTAGCTGAGTACGTTAAGATCAAGCGATACTCTGGCATGGATTGGGTTGAGGTTCGGATCAAACATTTCTTCGGTGATCGAAAAGCCCGTCAGTCGCACCGGCAGAATGCGTTTGACACCCCAGACCAGGATCGCCAAGGGTGCTTCGGGTTGGATCACTTCTAGCACCCCGGCATGCATCAAAACTTCGTTGGCGATGACCAGTGCGCTTTTCGGATAGAGCAACATTTCTAGCGAAGCGAGTTGTGGATGAATCCCCAAGCCGGCGGTGATGGGGTCGGCTTTTTCCAGTTGATCGGTGGCGTCCAATACGACTTCAAGCTTGAGTGATTCCTCCGGCGGACCTGCCAACCGCATCGCCTCGCCAGCGAACGCTTGCCCACCACTGTCTCCGCCGCTATTGGAAGCGGTGCGTGCCCGCAGTGTCCGCGAAATCGTCTCTGGGTTGTATTGAAAGATGATCATGCTCGCCAACGGATTGGCCGGATCGAGTCCGATCAAAGCGCCTTTCTGGAGGCGGGGTGAACCGGTAAAGGTTGTCATCGATTGAACTTTCGATCATCAAACAATTGTCGTGTACCGCGTGGTGCCCCAGAGCGCGTGACGGTGACTCAATCTCCGTAATCACAGAGATTGGCAAAGCGTTCAAGATTGTGAGGTGTGCCCCGCGGGCAATCTGCTTCCGACGGTGGACGTTCCGCGGCGCCAAAGCGGCCTTCGTTTTCCGCCCGGGCGGCAAAGCTGCGGCACTGCGCCTGGCCGACGGGCTGGAGCGAGCCGGACGTCGTCCGGGTTTCGGTGCGATTCTCGGTCCGGACTCGCGTCAGCACGACATTAGCGAAGCGCAGGTATTCAAAGATGCGTTCCCAAGGGCGACGCCCCCGACCTCGGCGAGCGACGAACTGGTCAATCGCCTGCAGTAACTGCGCCGCCAGCGGCGAGTCAGCGGCGATGCCAAACAGTGCGACTCGGTCCGCCGGATTCGGCAGACGGTTGAACAGATCGAGGAACTGGTCGGCGAGCTGGTCATTGAGGATCTCATCGCCAATCAACAATTCGGATGCTTCTTCAGGACTGCGAAATCCGACGCGCACGATCGTGTCACCCAAGCTCGCGCCGGGCAGAATGCTGGATCGAGACCCGAGCAATTCGCTGCCTGCCGTGGGCTCGACGAGCGTCGTGGTCGCGGGCAGACGCGATTGCAGGAGCTCATGCAGACGCTGGGCGCGCTGCGCCGAAAGATCTCGGTTGAGCGCCGCTTCGCCTGCCTCCGGCGACGCATAGCCATTGATCGCCGATATGGTCCAGCCCTCGTTTAATCGCTGCTGCAAATTGGCGAAGAGCTGTTGCGACAGCGCCCTCAACTCGGGGTTGCGTGTGTCTTGCACGGAGTTGAGCCGGAAGTAATAGCGGTGACGTTCCTTATCTTCCACGTTATAAGGAACCTCTTCCTCGTAAGATCGCGGCGGTATGTCCTCGAGACATTCATAAGCAGTCGGACAGATGCATTCGCGGCAAACTTCGCGCGAGACCGACGGCCCGCCGAGTGGACCGCCGAACACAATCAAGCCGCCGGGATTGCTGCCGCCGGGATTGGTGATGTTGCCGGTGATCGTGGTGCCTCCGGGCAACTGGACGCCGCCGCCGATCCGGCTCTGCACATTGCCGCTGTCCAAACCTCCGATGACTTCACCTTCGCCCACCACGCTGGTGCCGCCGACATCGACGCGTCCCCGGGCCCGCCCGCCGATTTCCGGCTCGCTACCGGTGTTGCGGGCCTCGCCTTCGACTTCCACGCGGACACCCGGTCGGCCTTCGCCCGGGGCGACGTTGACGCCGACGGTAACGGTCGCCGCTCCGGTGGTCAGGCTCGCTGGCTGCAAGCGGCCGCGGACATCGGCACTGACCGCACCTCGGCAGAACTGGAAGACAACGCCCGGCGGATTGAAATCAGTTCGTAGACGCGTGCGCGTCACGTCGCGTCCTTGGCAGACACACAGGTAACGGAACACATGCAGTCGAACTTGGTCTTTGCCACGCGGCGGAAGTTTTAACGTTGCCAATTGCGGCCCCGCCCCGCGGCGCTGTGGTTCGCGCGTTTGACGACGCAGTGTCGTTGCAGCGGCGGCGGGCGCCTGCGACTGCTGCACGACATGTGTCAGTTCATGCGCCAGTAAACGCCGGCCGCCGTGAGTTGCCGGTGCAAACTGGCCAGCAGCAAATACAATGTTGTGGCCGACGGTGTAGGCGTTGGCGTTCACGTCCCGGGCCGATCGATCGGCTGATCCGCTAGTGTGCAACCGCACGCTGGAAAAATCATGTCCGAATCGCTGCTCCATATCTTGTCGCAGCCCCGGTTCCAGCGGGTTTCCTGAGGAGGCAAGGGCAGCGTCGACCGTCGCCGGTGCCGTGTCCAGGGTACTGCTGGGCGTGGTTGATATGAGTCGCTGGATGCTCAGCGGAGGCGTGCCGGCAGCCGCCGCTGCCGCCCTGCTCAACACCTGGTCCGCAATTCGGTCCGCCTCATGTTCCAGCGGGTCGTTGACCGCGCCGATGGCGAGTTGGCGCTGCAGGACCTTCTTTTTCTTCGCGCAGGCGGTGCACTGGCCACCGCCGGGCGTGTGATTGCCGCAGTGACACTGGCGTTGGAGCAATCCGTGGGCAGGCGGCGGTGCGCTGGTCCTCTGGAGCATCGCAGCGACAGAGATTTGATTCATGGTCGCCGCCCTCCTGGGCCAATGCCTTGGTATACCGACTGCGCGATCTGCTGACCGAGTTGCCTCGGGTCGCCCGCGGTCAATTCGGCATCGCCAACAGACAGCCGTGCCAGTGCAGCACCTTGGCTCAAGTGCGGCCCCAGGGCGCCGTCGGCGAGCAGCCGGCTCAACTCGGTTGTCAGGCTGGCTTTAAATACCGGCTGTTGATCGGGCCTCAGTTCGATCCCATCCAACACCAGACGCTCGATATGCAGATTCACGTTCATGCGATGGCCTCAGATGATTGCACGAGACGAAACTCAGCCTCGTTGACCGGCTTTTCGAGCTTCCGAAACTCGTTTCTCGCCGCTTCGAAGATCCGTGCCATGGTGACCGGACCGCCAGCGGTGGCCGCCAGAAAGGCCGCATTGATGGCGATGTTCTGAATGCTGCCGCCGGTGAGGTTCAACTCCGCCAAACGCTGGTAATCGAGCGACTGCGTTTCAGTTTCCGGCGGAAATGCGCGTTCCCAAATCCGTCTGCGTTGGGCGGTGCCGGGAAATGGAAAATTGACGATAAACCGCAAGCGGCGCACGAAGGCGGCGTCCAGCGAGTTCTTCATATTGGTGGCGAGAACTGCTAAACCGTGGTAGCTCTCCATTCGCTGTAGCAAATAATTGATCTCGATATTCGCGTAGCGGTCGTGACTGTCTTTGACTTCGCTGCGTTTGCCAAAGAGGGCATCGGCCTCGTCAAAGAATAGAATCGACCCGCCCTCTTCGGCGGCGTCGAACAGTTTGCACAAGTTCTTTTCGGTCTCGCCGATGTACTTGCTGACGACCTGGGAAAGATCGATCCGGTACAGGTTGAGGTGTAATTCGTGCGCAATCACCTCGGCCGCCAACGTCTTGCCGGTTCCGCTTTCACCAGTGAATAGCGCGGTGATACCCAGCCCCCGGCTCATGCGCCGGTTAAACCCCCAGCGCTGGTAAACGACGTGCTGCTGGTTGACCTGATCCATCATCTGGCCGAGTAGTTTTTTCTCCGCATCCGGCAATACCAAGCTGTCCCAGCTTTGTGATTTGCTCTCCAACCGCTGCGCCAGCGCATCGAGTCGTGGCCGGGTCGCCAGCAGACAGGCATTCCAGGCTTGCCTGAGGACTGGCTGGTCATCGTCCGTCGGATCGGCGCACACCGGATCATCGTCGCCGTCCTGCTTGGCATCGCCGGTGTCGGCCGCGGCCAGTGACAGCTTCAGGCAACTGAGCTGCGCGATTCGCTGGATATCGGGCAGATTCAGATTGAACTGGCCGGCTAATCGGACCGGTGCCGATCCCGCAGCAGCACCCAGTGCTTCCCGCCAGGCTTGTTCTTGTTCCGCTGGGGAAGGCTTAGCGACATCCAACGTCAGCGTGTCGCGTCCCAATTGTGGCCATGGCTGGCGCGAGTCCAGGAACACCAGGCCCGGCAGCTTGGCCAGCAGGCGAATGACAGCGATTGATTCTTGATCACTGGCCTGTGTGTCGAGGTAAAGCGCGATTGGCAGGAGAGAATTTTCGCGTTCGTACAGACGGGCCAGTGTCTCCAGCTCGGACCAAGCGGCCGGCAGCAGATCCGCGGGCAGACGATAGAGCGTCAAACCGAGCAACTGCGCTGCGCTCGCCGCGACCGCCAGCTTGCTGGCTGTATCGTTGCCGAGCAGGTGCACCACCGGCACTCCGCGTGTGGCGAGCCTGAGGTGCGTGAGAATGGAATCCGCCTGCCGTTGCTGAGACGCCGGTAGATTGGCCACGGTGGGCAAGACGGGCGTCATCAGCGGCATCAAGCGATCGTCCAGGTAGTTGAGCCCCTTGATAAAGTTGACGATCCGTTCGTCCGCCCGCAGCGGGCTGGTCGTCAGCGGCAGAACGCCGGGCTGGCTGATCTCGATCAGCCGCCAATAACGCAAGGGACGCTCCGGCGAGATCACATCCCAAGCCGGCTCGTCGAACAGCGTCAGGGCAAGGGCGAATGTCGGATAACTCTTGCTGGCATCGCGCTGCGCCGCGGCGCATAAGGCGGGCACCCGCGTGTCGAACTCCATTGCCGCGCACAGCAGCAATAGATTTTGTTCAAAATCGCTCAGTCCAAACCGTTGACTGAGCAGCGGCAACGCTGGACAGGGATCGAGTTGTGCCGCGTCGGCTAGTGGAGCAGGCGGTAACGGGTTTGCGCTGCCGGCGCTCTGGTTCGCGATGGCCGAGGCATCTGACTCTGCCAGTCGCTGCAGCCGCGCGCGCAGGCCCGCTAGGGCATTTTGCAGGTACTCATCATTGGCCTTCTGCCAGGCTGCCAACTCGCTCATGAGATGGTCACCTTTTGACTGTCATCCAATGCTAAATGCGGCGGATGCGGTAGCTCGCGGCGAACCACCGGAAGGCTATCCACGCCATCGACGCGCAATCGCACGAGTTGATCAACCATCGGCGACGCGCTCTGCATGACAAATCGCAGCGTGTCGGTGTCCGCCCCGTGCGCTTCGGCGGCCAGCTCGCGGTCGCCGCAGTAGAGTATCGCTGACTGGGTGGAACGGACCTGCGGACTAGTGGTAATCGTCAGGGTGACATTGCCTTGGGCGTTGCGCGCGACGGGATTGGGCGGTGAGATGGAAGTCAGTTTGCAGGCCAAGGACAGCGGCAGCTGATTGGTCGTCTGCTCGCTGCCGTGACTGGAAAGGATCACCATCACGGTCCACAGACCGGCCGCCCACTGACTCTGCCCCTCAGGCGTGTCCGGCAGTGTGACGTTAATTTCCTCCGCCGAACGATCCTCGTGCGGCACGGCCAGCACGCGCATGAGCGCCAGCCGCGGATGTTCAAACCGCACACGGACAGCCTCGCCATCCAGATTTCGGCCCACAATCCTCAGCACGTCGCCAAGCCCGGCGCTGGGGTAAGAGGGCCGGTTCGAGCGCCGCTGGGCATCGCCAGGCACGCCGATCTCAATCAAGTGGATCATTGGGAACGGACCGAGCCGGATCGTCACGCCCTGGTCATCCTGACCCCGACGCAGCACGGGCAACACAGGCTGCACATTCTGCTCGCTTTCGATCTGCACCACCGTGCCCTGATAAGCAACGGACAAGGCATAGGGTGCCTGAAAGAACACCGACCACAGCTTGGAAAGTTCTTCTAGCGACAAGGCTAAGGGAGTGAACTTGACCTGCTCCCCTGCTTCGGCGAGGTTCGATCCGATTAAGCTCGGCGTGCTGGCGATGGCGTCCTCCACCATTTGCCGCATCAACACCGGCTTGGCATGGATGTCACGCATCGCTGCTCCAAGCATCCGTTGTGGCTCGAGTTCAATCTCGTTGCCATAAAACGCTAAGAGGTAGTGCAGATCCAAAGCCGCCGTCGGGCGTTTCATCACAGCCCCATCGCCGGAACGGGTCGCCAGGTCGTGATTCCGCAGCGCGGTATTGGGGGTCACCTGATATAAGAACAATCGGACCCGCGGCACTTCCAAAGGCGTGCTGCCTGGCCGCTCCGTCAAAACGTCCGCTCCAGGCAGCACGGACTGGATCGCGGTGCGAATGATTTGCGCCAAGCCAGCGGTGACCGTCGCAATGGCCAATGCATTGCTCATCGGCGCCCCCTTTGGCGATGGCTGAGGTACTCATCCAGGCCGATCGCCCGTGCTTGAGGCGGCGTCTTTCGCACCGGTGGCGCTGTGACAGTGGCACGAATCTCAATCCGTCCAATGGTCACCTGAATCACCGCCGGGTCCGCACTGGCTTGCGGGGCGCCGATTTCAGGCCGGCCCGCGTGAAGCTCCGGCGGCGCCGTGGGCACGAGCGGCTCGGCTCGCTGCCGCCGCTCGGCTTGCTCCAGGCGAGCCGAACCCGGCTCCGCTGCGATCGACCGAGCGGCTTTTATCAATTGAGCGTCTTCTCGCCCAGAAGCTTCGTGGGGTCGGAAAGGCGCCTGCGCGGATATGTTGGCCTCAGGAATCGTCAGCACTGGGATAGCTCGGATACCCTCGGCGATCCGATTTTCGGAGGCCGCAAAGGGTTGCGCAGCGGAGCCGATGGTTTGGCTCGCGCCGGCCACTTCAGCTGCTGGAGGAGACACCATTGCAGCCCGCCGATCGTTGGGGCCGGCCGTCTCCGCCGGTCCCTCGCCAATGGCAGATGGGCTTGGAATGGGCTGCGGTAACAGCAACTCGTCGCGAACCGTCGATGCATCATGGGGCGGCCCGATCTGATGCGGCCCGTTCCGATGCGGCACGTTATGACGCGGGGGACTGGCCGTCGGCATCGGACCCAGCGCGGCCGTCGGCGGTGAAGCTACAGGCAACTCATATGGTTCACTGCTCATCTGCGATCGATCCGGCGTCGCCAGCTGCGATGTGAATCGCGACGAGATCAGTGGCTGCACGATGGCTGCTGATCCAAGAGTTCGCTCCGCCAGTCGCTGTAGAAAATCACTCATCCGAGCACCATGTCCAGATAAGCCTGGCGGCGTCGTGGGCCCATGGCCAAGATCTCCGCTTCGCTCCATCCATAGGCTTGAGCCAGCGAGTGCACGTCGCGCAGCAGCCGCTTGGCGCAAGCAGCTACCTCACCCCACAGGAACACGCCGATGTCGAGCAGCGGCTGCCACCGCTGATCACACGCCGGACAGAGCAACTCCAGCAAAATCTCCTGCAGCGGATCGCACTGCACCACACGCGCCGCCAACTGCTCAATCACCGTTTCGGGCAGTTCGTCGGCATCGACCCCATCCCCGCTGCGGTCGACATCCTGCAGGCAACACTGGGCAAGCTGTCGGCGGGCCTGCTCTGGGTCGATACCGGGCGATAAAGACAGCAAATCGCGACTGCTCGGCAAGCGGAAGCGCAAATCAAATCCATCGGCCGACAATGTCCAGTGTCCGGGCGGTGTTTCTTCCCACTGCGTGCCGCAAATCTGAGAAACATCGAGTGTGAACTCCAGCCGCTGAGCGCAGCCGGGGCATTCGGCAAACCCCTTTAACTCTGGACCAAAGAGCCGGTTGCGGAGCATGAGCAATAGGCGGTCTCGCTGGCCCAGGCTCAGATCGAGCAGTTGCTCATACGTCTGATCGGGGTAGGCTACCGCCAGGATCGTCAGCGTCTGCTCCACAGAGCTTTGCCGCTCGCCGATTTCCCAGATGCGAAGCAGATCGCTGGCGGTCAGTTGGACCATACCACCCCGGACAATAAGAGGATCTCAGTGCGACGGCTGTTTCTGCGGTCGTTCTTGTGGCATGCGCGGACGCATCGGTGCGTGATGCTCATGCCACGCAATCGCTTTAGGCCGGCTCCGTGAACGACGGTTCACTCGGTTCCGTCACGTCGACGTCTCGCTCCCAACCTTCGTTTTCTAATTTAATGCTCTGGATAGCCACGGCGTTGGCATTGGCGTCGAGGTCCGGCAGAGACTGAAACTCAGAGACCCAGCAGCGAAAGACCTTATAAGCGAGGGCCAACTGTCCCGCCTCGTTATAGACCTCGATAATGATCTCTTTGCGGAAATCTTTCAGTGAGACTTCGGCGCCCAGGCCGGCGCCAAAGTTCCAGACTTTGTTGGCCCACTGTTCAAAATCCTTGTCATGCGTGACCCCGCGCTCCAGCGTGATGGCTTCATACTTCGTCCGCCCAGGAGACTTGCGTCCCGTGCTCGGATCGCCGCCTTCGCGATGTTCGATCACTTCGGTCGAACGTTTGAGTGCGCCGACCTTGCTGATCCCCGCGACGTAGCGTCCATCCCATTTGACGCGGAACTTGAAGTTCTTATAGGGATCAAACCGCTGTGCATTGACACTGAACTGAGCCATATTGCAACTCCGGTAAGCACTAGGTCGCGATTTCGCCGGCAATCTGTTGGATCTGAATGACCACGAACTCGGCCGGTTTCAGAGGAGCGAAGCCGACGACGATATTGACAATCCCTTGATTGATATCGCTTGGAGTGGTCGTCTCTTTGTCGCACTTGACGAAGTAGGCTTCCCGCGGCGACTTGCCCTGAAAGGCGCCCTGTCGAAACAGATCCTGCATGAACGCGCCCAGATTGAGGCGGATTTGCGACCAGAGCGGCTCATCATTGGGTTCGAACACGACCCACTGCGTGCCTCGGTAGAGGCTTTCTTGGATGAACAGCGCCAACCGCCTCACCGACAAGTATTTCCATTCAGAGGCCAAGCGATCAGCCCCGCGCAAGGTGCGCGCCCCCCAGATGACTCGGCCCGTCACCGGGAAAGTTCGCAGGCAATTCACCGCAAGCGGGTTGAGTTGTCCATTCTCACCATCGGTGAGCTTCACAGTGAGTTCGGCCACGCCATTGAGTGTCGCTTCGATACCGGCGGGAGCTTTCCAAACACCGCGTGCGGCATCGGTTCGCGCGATCACGCCAGCGACGGCACCACTGGGCGCGAAGTCGGCGAGTCGACCTTCCTGCAGCGGATCGGGCAGTCGCACCCTGGGGAAATAAAGTGCCGCGTTCTCACTGCGGGCAAGACCCCAGTCGGTGCCGTCCAGTCCGGTCGTCGGATCGATCACGTCAGCAACTTCATCCCATGTATCCAGCGGATCGACGATATACAACGCACGGCGTGTGGTGCAGTAGGCCGCAGCGGCGGAGCGAGTTTGTGCGCCGATGTTCCCACCGGAGCCATGCGTCAGCGGCGGAATGCACAGCAGGTTAAACAGGTCCGCTTTCTCCAATGCCCATAAACCCTGCTTCGAGTTTTCCAAAGCGGCAGAAGATATCTCAGAGTCGGTGATCGCGCTGCCGTCGTTGCCGTTATTTCCAAACGGCGTCGAGGAAGCATCGTCGATCATCGGATCGACACCTGCTGGTGGAGCGCCGCTGGGCGGATCCGGCCGAGACGCTGGCACGGTTCCGTTAACGCGCACCAGCTTCGATTCTTGTGCCAGCACGCTGGTGGCAAATCGCTTGTGTCCGCTCTCGGTGGAGAGGTTGAGAAAACTCTCCGTTGCCCCGGTGATCGTGTCGCGAACCGTCAGGTTGAACAACGTGTTTGCGCCCTCGCCCGGTAGCAGCGGGCGAGTGTTATGATCAATTCGCGCCCGCAAGCTCTCGCCCCACTGTCCCGGGCTGGCCGCGATGAGTCCGAGGCCGCCGACCGTCGTGGTGGCTGCCGTGGCACCGTTATGCACCCGAACGACCAGCGCATCGGCCCCGCCGTTACTGAAGAACTGGTTGACGGCATAACCTAAAGTGCTCTCGCGCCACAACGCGCCAAACACCCGTTCGAATTCGGCGAAACTTTGCACTCGCACCGGCTCATTGGCCGGCCCCCGCAGCGCCCGGCCGATAAACGCGGTGATCGACGTGGCAACGCCGGTGATGGTGCGAACACCGCTAGGAACCTCCTGAATGTACACGCCGGGATAAGTGAACTGCGTCGGCATAACACTGCTCCGGAGGCCAAGAGACCGCTCGGGTGAGCAGCGGGAATTCGCCGCACCCGCTCTCTAGCAGAATGCCGCCTCCGGCAGAGTTCAAGCTAATTCCGTCACTTTTTTGGAAGTCTTGAACTTAAGCTCAATCCGTACAGCTTGGACGCTTATCCTCTGGGTGGCACGTCCCTGAGGAACGCAAGGCTTGCTGGGGAGAACTGCAGGATACCTATGGAATGACTCATCGGCTCGAAATTTATTTCCGCCGCCCACGCCCATCGCTAGGGCTCTGGACGTGCCACCCAAAGCCATAGCGATAGCGATATCCACTCCGGGACGCGTAGGCTCTAAATCAGCGGAAGACCTTCTTTCCAAAGGGACGGACAGCTTTTCCCGCCCAGTACTCAGCGGCCGTTCCGAACGATCTTAGCGAGCGATGTCGAACGCGAAGATCAGGTCTTGGTCGCGGAGGTAGAGCGTGCCATCGGCGATCACGGGGTGAGCCCAGATCGCACCGCTGCCGCGGTCGATCTTGGTCGTTTCGGGCAGCTTCAGCTCACCTACTTTTTTGAACTGCTCGCGGCTCGGTTCGACCAGCATCAACGTCGCATCCTCGTCGTTGTAGCAGTACAGCCGGCCGTCGGCGTAGGCGATCGAGCCACTGCGATTGGGCCGCATTCGCTCTTCCCACAGCGTCTCGCCGGTTTGCAGGTCCTGCGCCATCCACGTTCCACCGCTAGTCTTGCTCGACCCGTAGATCACGCCATCGACCAGCACCACGCCGCCATGGTGGTTCTGCATCGACTTGGTGCTGAGGTGATACAACGCTTCGGCCTGCACCGACCGGTTCTGGCCAGCGGTCAAACGCAGCAGGACGTTGCCGGCGCCGTAGTCGCTGGTGTGATAGATCAGGTTCTCGTGCACAATCGGAGTGGGGATGACGGCGACATCGTTTCCGGTCGCCGCATTTTGAAACAACAGTCTGCCGCTTTCGGTGTCAAAAGCGGATAGTCCCGTCTTGCTGGCGGTGACATAGAACGAGACGTCGCCGACGGTGTGACGCAGCGGCGAAACGTACTGAGCCGAATCTTCAAATCCTCCGCTCTGCCAGACTTTCTTGCCCGTTTTCTTATCGAAACCGACGAGGAAACTCGATCCGCCCGGGGTAGCGATCACGCGGTCGCCGTCAATCAACACCGATTCGCTGAATCCCCATTTAGGAATCGCTGCTTTGAAATCGGCGACGAAATCCACTGACCAGACGAGTTTGCCCTCGTCGGCGGTCAAGCAAGCCAACACGCCGACGTCACTGAGCGCGTAGACAAAGTCGCCGTCGATGGTTGGGGTGCTGCGCGGGCCGCCGCCCCAGCCGTGTGCGTAATCTTCGCTCGTCGAGGCGCGGCTGATCCGCGTTTCCCAAATCAACTTCCCCTCGGTCGCGTCGACGCACAGCGTGTAGCTGCCGTCCTCGCGAGTACCCATCGTGTACAGACGGTTGTCACGGATCGAAAATGCTGAATAGCCGACGCCGGCGCCGCCGAACTCCCATTTGATTTTCGGACCGCCTGCAGGCCACTCCTGCAGCAACTCCTGTGGGGCGGCATGACCATCACGATTGGGCCCTCGCCACTGTGGCCAATCGGCCTCTCCGGCAAGACAGATCGGGGCGCATGCTAACGCGAGCAAGCAAAACGTTAAGCGACTCATCATCATCGGATTGATTGGGGGCAACTTGGAAGGCACGGTTGTTTCGATGGTGGCAAAGGATTCAGGAGTCAATTGCCGGTGGTTAAGGGGTCAGGAGCCAATTGTGCGAAGCACCCGAAGGGCCGCTTGCGGCAATTAACTCCTGACCCCTTAACCACGCCCAGTGTAAACGATGTGGCTACTGCGCCGCGACCAGTTCGGGGGCGGTTTGCAGCAGGATCATGTCGCGGTACCGGCCCGGCTGGTCCAGCAACGCTTCGTGGGTGCCGACCTGGACAATCGTACCGGATTCGATCACCACGATCTTGTCCGCCCGACGGATCGTACTGAGCCGGTGAGCGATCACGAACGCAGTCCGCCCGCGCAGCAGCTTGCTGAGGCTCTGCTGAATCAACCGCTCGCTTTCGCTGTCGAGGTTGCTGGTCGCTTCGTCGAGGATCAGGATCTTTGGATCGGCGAGGATCGCCCGGGCGATCGCGATCCGCTGCCGTTGGCCGCCGGAGAGCTTAAACCCCCGCTCGCCAATCCAGGTTTCGTAGCCGGCCGGCAGAGGCGCTGATGAACTCATGGGCGGCTGCGGCGCGAGCGGCCGCGATCAGTTCCTCTTCGCTGGCATGCTTGCGGGCGTACGCAATGTTCTCGGCGATTGTCCCATCGAACAAGAACACGTCCTGTTCAACGATGCCCAGTAGCCTGCGGTAACTCTGCGGGTCAACATCACGGAGATCGTGGCCGTCGACGAGGATGCTGCCTTCGGTCGGGTCATAGAACCGCGCGATCAGATTGGTCAGCGTCGTTTTTCCGGCTCCGCTGCGTCCGACTAGCGCCACCGTCTCGCCCGGTTGCACTTCCAGGTCGATCCCCTGCAAAACAGGAGCTTGCGTGTTGGGATAGGCGAAACCGACTCCGCGAATGGAGACCGCCCCGAGTGTGGTGTCACGTTGCAGGACGACGGCGTCGCTGCGCACCGGAAACTCGCCATCCTGATCCAACACGTCGAGCACGCGATCTAGCGCCGCCAGGTTGTTCTGGAACGTGACCGCGCTGCCAGCCAGCGTCGCCAGCGGGTCGAGCAGCATGGTCAGGTAGACCAGGAACATCATCAGTTCACCGAGGGTCAACTCGGCTTGGATGATCTGATAGCCGCCGTAGAGCAGCAGTCCGGTCGACGCCAGCGGGATTGCCACTTCCCAGATCAGCTCGATCACCCGCGTCCACCACCAGGTGTAAAGCTGTTGGCGGACAAGGAAGTCGCCTTCGCGGACAAACCGGGCCGATTCGCTGCGGCGGCGCGCAAAGGTGCGGACGACGCGAATCCCGCCAAACGTTTCGGTGGCCGTGGCATCGATCCCCTGACGCTGTTTGCGAATGTCGCGAAATAGCGGCCGGATACGGCTGATCCAAGTGCGATGCGTCACCCACACGACCGGCAGCAGCAACAGTCCCCCGAGCATCAGCTTCCAGTCGACCAACATCAAGATGATCAGGCTGCCGACGAACTGCACGATTGCTCGCCAAGGGTTGTACAGCATGCTGAACACCAGCTCCGCGACACCGCCAGCATCCTCGCGGATCAGGCTCGAGATGCCGCCGGATTTCATCTCCTGCACCTGCTGCAGTGGCAGCTGAATCGCATGGTCATAAACGTGGCGGCGAATCATCACCTGGGCATGGTTGACCGTCCGCGTGGCGGTCCAGCGCGACACCAATCCGATCGCCGTAGCGAGGATCGTGACCACGACCACCACGATCGCGATCGCCACCAGCAGGGTCATCGGTGAAGCGGTGGCCCAGTCACTCGGCAACCAGCTCTGCAGCAGGCCCGGCAGCGGCCGTGGCGGGTCAGTGAGTACCGAATCGATGGCCAGCTTGGTCCCATAGGGCGGGATCAACTTCAGGAAGATCGCTACCGTCAGCACGCTCAAGGCGGCGACGACGCTGCGGCGCTGGGAACCGAGCAGCCCCCAAAACGCGACCAGCAGTTCGAAGAAACTGCGTTGCCGGTGACCGAGTTTGCGCGGTTGCGGCTCATCGCCATCGGAGCGAAAATCGCCACCGTGGTGACCTCCGTGGGATGACGCGGGATCGATGGAAGCTCGATTTCTCGCCCGAACGGTCTCCCGATAACGGTCGAAACGGATGCGTGAGGGAATGACTGGCATGAGCTATTGGTAGACGCCAGAGCCGCTCGCGACAAGCCATTGCGGTTTATCGATCGGCCCGTGATACCGCGGCATCCACCGATTAGAAGGTCGTGCAGTTTTCAAATTGATGCAGCCCATGCCTGTAACTCTCCCGCTCGCGGGAGGGGCGGACGCGGTAGCGGCCGAGGAGGGCCAGACCGAACGCTCTCCTCGCTTAGGCTCGACTCTCCCACGGGGAGAGTAAAATAAACATCGCCCAAGACCCAACTTATAAACTGCACGACCTCTCAGCGGCCAGGAATCTTGCGCTGCTGCGGCCGATTGCGGCTCTTGACCGCCGGCGGCCGTTTGGCCTGCTCGCGCTGCGCCCGAGCTTCCTCACGTAGCAGCTGAGCTTTCACATCGCTCACCAATCGCTTGCTGACATCAATGCCGTACCGCTGCATCGCCTCAATCACTTGCTCGGGGCCGGCATGCATCCCGAGCTGCCGCAGCGTGTTGCGGATCGCTTTGCGAGTGTCATTCATCCTCGGTTCCTCAGCGAATAGCGCGGACGGGGTGGCACGCCTAGAGCCCTCGGCGATGGGCGTGAACGCAGGGGGCAGATCCTGTGCCTACAAGACATTCCGTGGTTGCCACGCATCTCTCCAGCACGCCCTTCGTTCCTCAGGGACGTGCCACCCAGTTGCACCGCCCCTCGGCCTAGACAACCTGCCACGAGGGTCACCGAAGAACCAATCCTCAGTGCTTCGGAAAGAATGCGGCCGGCTGAATTGTACGCTCCAGCAATTCCCGAGGGCGACCATCAGCGTCTGCGGCGACTGAGCAACCAGCCCTGTTTGACGAAGTAGATCAGCATGCCGACCGCGATCCCAGCCATCAGCAGCATCGCCAGCGGGTAGCCAAAGTACCAGTTCAGCTCGGGCATGTTCCACGGCGAAACTTCAGAATTGAAGTTCATCCCATAGATGCCGGCGACGAAGGTCAAGGGAATGAAGATCGTAGCGATGATCGTCAACACCTTCATGATCTCGTTCATGCGGTTGGACATCACCGACAGATAGACATCCATCAGCCCCTGGGCTAATTCGCGGTAGGTCTCGATCATGTCGATCAACTGCACGCAGTGGTCATAGACGTCGCGAAAATAGATGCGCGTCTCGACGCGGATCTGAGGCAATTCGTCGCGCAGCAGCAGGTTGATCGCATCGCGCTGCGGCCAGATCGCGCGGCGGATCCCGAGCAGCTCGCGGCGCACGTCATGCACTCGCGTGATCACATCGGGACCCGGGCGAAACAGCACATCGTCCTCGAGCTGGTCGATGTGTTCACTCAGTTGGTCAACCGTAGGAAAATACTGGTCGACCACCGCGTCGACCAACAGGTACGCCAGATAATCGGGGCCGTGCCGACGCGCGCGGCCTTTGCCGAGCCGAATGCGAGTGCGCACGGAGTCAAAGCAGTCGCCGACATGCTCTTGCACGCTCAACACCCAGTTTGACCCGAGCACGATGCTCACCTGCTCGGACTCCAGCGGATGTTCGAGCGACCGCATCCGCGTGACGAAGTACAGGTAGTTGTCGTAAACTTCGACCTTGGGACGCTGATGCACGTTAGCAATATCGGCAAGCGTCAGGAGGTGCAGGTCGAAAAGTTCAGCAATGGTCTTGAGTGTCGCTTTGTCGCCGAGGCCATCGACGTTGACCCAAGTAACATTGTCCGAGAGCAGAAACGGCCGAATCTCCTCCGGCCGATCGATGAGCTTTTCTTCGCAGTGATTGGGCCCATAGTGCGTCAGGCCGATGACAGGCTTGGGAGCATCCGGAGCGATCGAAAAACTGCCGGGGATCGACGCCGGCGCCGGGCGATGCAGTTTCCTGCGCCGGCGGCGTTTGTGGCTACGAATATGCTCGTCATCGGCGACGCGTGCCTCGATAGGATCCGCCTGATCGGTCATGGCACCGCCGTCGCTCTAAAATATTGAGCCTACCATTCACTCGCGGTGCGGATCAGCCGATCCGCTGCAGCACGACGTCGAGCGTCTTGCGGATGCGCCGCGCCGCTGGCCCGCAGCCCCTGGATTTCCTTCGGCCAAAAGTCGATCTGCAACTGCTCGAGCACGCCTTGGCGGCCGACGCGCGTCGGTACTGACAACGCAACATCGCGAATGCCGTAGCAACCGTTTTGTACCGTGCTGACCGGCAACAGGCAGCGGCGGTCCAGGGCCATCGCCTCGATCACGTCGCGGATCGCGATCCCGACCGCGAAGCCGGCGCCACCTTTGCGTTTGATCACTTCGGCGCCACTGCCCTTAGTCCGTGTGAACAGCTCACCGGCCAGCGCGGTGTTCCAACCCGGATATTTCTCCAGTGGCACTCCGGCAATCGTGGCGCTGCTCCAGATCGGCACCATCGAATCGCCGTGCTCGCCAAGGATGAGTGCATTGACCTGGGTCGGCGGTGCATCGAGCTGCGCGGCGATCAAGCTGCGGAACCGGATCGTGTCGAGCTGTGTCCCTAAGCCAATGACTTGCCGCTGCGGCAAGCCGAGTTTCATCGCCGCGACGTAAGTTAGGATGTCGACCGGATTGGAAACGACCAACACGATCGCCGACGACTTAGGACCGGCGGCTTTGACATCGCCGAGGATCTGCATGAACAGATCGGTGTTGCGGTTGATCAGGTCCAGCCGCGATTCGTCAGGCTTGCGGCGCAAACCCGCGGTGATGCAGATGAAGTCGCTGTCGGCAATGTGCTCATAGCCGCCACCGACGATCTTTTGGTCAGCGACGCTCGGTCCGCCGTGCTGCAGGTCCAAGGCATGACCGACCGCCGCTTCTTGATTGACGTCGAGCATCGCGATCTCACGGACCACGCCACCACATTGCAGGGCGAATCCTGCGCACGATCCCACCAGCCCGCCGCCACCGATGATCGAAACCTTCATGTAATACTTCTTGTTGTTATCCGGGGTATGTACTGTGGTCGGCGAAGCCGACAATGTAGAACAATTGTCCCCAATTGTTCCGCACATCGGGCCGTGGGGATGAAGAACAATTGAGGACAATTGTTCTACTCTCTGAATCGCCAGCGATTCAGGAACTAAATAACTGCGAAAGCCGAACTTAGGCCTTGGCCGCCATTTGACGAATGACTTCGTCAGTGATCAGCTTGACGAGTTGCTCTTCGGCCGACCCGATGCTGCTGGCAGATCCGGCGCTGGCAGCCTGCCCGTTGCCGGATGCGTGACCATTGCTCGAGCGGATGACCGGAGCGGCGCCGCCGGATGCCGAGCTGCTGCTGGATGCGGAGTTGCCGTTGGAGCTGGCCGCAGGCGATGAACTCTTGATTGCTGGCGGAGCCGCAAACGCACGCCGTTCAACGCCGGCATCGGCCCACGAATCGCGGAAGATGTCGTTGGCGCAAATATCGCAGTTCTTGAACTCTTCGGTGTTACGCGGGTCCTTATAACCCCATTTGTCCTTCAGCTCCAACAATTCACGCGACTTGCCTTCGGACAGGTAAGCGACGTGGCCGAGCTGGCGGGCGAGCATCAGCATCCGGCAATAAGAGTCGAGGATTTCCGTCCACCAATAAGCTTGCTCGACGGTCTCGCCATAGCTGACGGTGCCGTGATTGGCGAGGATCATCACGTTGGTCTTCTTGACGAACGGAATGATAGTATCCGCGAACGACTGTCCGCCGGGAGTCTCATACTTGGTGATCGGAACGTCGCCAAGAAATACTTCGACCTCCGGCAAAATGCACTGCGGGATCGGCTCGCGAGCGATCGCGAACGCGGTGGCATGTGGCGGATGGCAGTGCACGACGCTGCGAATGTCTTCGCGCTGCCGGTAGATCTCCAAGTGCAGCAGCGCTTCGCTGGACCGCTTCTTGCGACCCGAGATCTGCTTGCCGTTCATATCGACGAGCGAAATATCGTCCGGCTTGAGGAACCCTTTGCAGTGCAAGGTCGGGGTGCACAGCACCTCGTTCTCACCGACCCGTACGGTGATATTGCCGTCATTGGCCGCGGCGAACTGGCGGTTGTAGATGCGACGGCCGATGTCGCACATGTCCTGTTTGATCTGATGAAGGTTTTGCATGGTTATGATGAAATGAGGAGATGTGTTTTAGTCGAGTTGAACGTGATCCAAGATCGCGACGATCGCAGCGTCGAGCGGCTTGATTTCAGGGGCAAAAGGCTGCGCGGCTTCGGGCCCTTCGGCGACGGCGACTAAATCGCCAGGGACGCTGCCGCACAGATCCCAGGCAACGACCGTCTCACCGCCAAGGGGCTGTTTATCCAGGTCTTCGATTCGGGTGAGTGGTTCGATGCAGCGGAGCCGCGCTCCGATCATCGATGCATGGCAACGCGACAGCGTCACGGTGCCGATCGTGCGGGCCATGATCATCGCCGAACCTCCGCTTGCGCAGCACCGCCGGGCTGGACCCGTGTCAACCGAATGCCTTTGGCCTTCGCTTCATCGTGCGCTAGCGGTGTGACCACGGCGCGGGCCGGAATCAGCACTTCGGTCGTCCCCGCCGGAACTGATTCAAGCGTCGCTGCGGTGATCAGCTTGGCGCTGATCGAATGCGGCGGAATGACGACCGGCGCGGAGAACCGATTGTCGCCGGTTCCTGCCAGTCGATGGGTGCCCCCTTGCTGGGCTTCCATCGCCAACAGCCGGCGAATCACCTCGCGGACAATCCGCTCGGTGAAGGCGTCGATGTTCCACTCGGCCGGGGACGAACTCATCGGGACGTTATCGCTTGTGGGTAGGAGCAGGAAGATCGAGATTGCCCAGCACGCTCCAGCGCCGGCGTATTCGGGTCACCGACCAACTCGCGAACCCGCAGCGAATCACTGGTGATCATCACCAGGTCGCCGCGCTGCGAACCGAGCGTATCGATCGCGATCAGCGGCGGCCCGTCGGCCGATCCGTCAGCGAGCGTCGGCTGCACGATCACCAGTCGCCGACCATCCAAGCTGCGATGCTTGGTCGAGGTGCGGGTCGTTCCGAGGATCTTCGCGGTCTGCACGGATTGGTGACACTCAAAAAAGGAACAAACAGTTTGGTTGCAGGTCCGAGCTGCTTACAGGCCTGAGACGCCGCCGATGACGTTGAGGTCATCGATCAGCAGCAGCGGCGTTCGCGGGTGAACGTGAGCGGCGTGGTGACGCCTTCGCCGGTCGGCCTGGCGATCGAGAACGACAGATAGCCTTCGCCGCCGAGGCCGAGCGACGCCATGCAGGGGCCGTTCTTGACGAACAGCGTCGTGTCCATGATGCGGCCCATCTTGGTCATGTTGCGCACGTTGTTCGAGTGGATGATGCTCGTGTGGCGGAAGCCGTGCTCGTAGTCGCTTGGCCTTGGCGATCGCCTCGTCGACGTCGCGGCAGCGGACGAACGGCACGAACGGCATCATCTGCTCGACCGGCACGAACGGGTTGCTGCTCGTCGGTCTCGCCGAAGAGCAGCTCGCAGTCTGTCCGGCACGCGCTTGCCCGCGGCCGCGGCCAGCACGGCGGCGTCTTGGCCGAGGAAGTCCTTGCAGGCCACGTCGTGCTTGTGCTCGCCTTCGCCGACTCTGCATGATCGCGCTTTCGGTCAGCGCGTCGATCTCGCGGGCGTTCGAGCCGCACCGCGCCGGCCCGCTCCATCGCGGCCATCATCGCGTCGAAGACGCTGGCGACGACGAAGACTTCCTTCTCGGCGATGCAGAGCAGGTTGTTGTCGTACGCGCCGCCCTGAATGATGCAGCGGGCGGCGTTGTCGAGGTCGGCCGTCTCGTCGACGACGACCGGCGGATTGCCCGGGCCGGCGACGATCGCTCGCTTGCCGCTGTTGAGCGCCGCCCGGGCGACGGCCGGGCCGCCGGTGACGCAGATCAGCGTCGACGCCGCGGTGCTTGAAGATCGCGTCGGCCGTTTCGAGCGTCGGCTCGGCGATGACGCAGATCAGGTTGTCGATGCCCAGGTCGCGCATAGATCGCCTGGTTGAACCGTCGCACGCCTTCGGCGGCGACGCTTCTTGCCGCTGGGATGCGGGTTGACGACCACGCGTGTTGCCGCCGGCGATCATGCTGACCGCGTTGCCGGTGATCGTCGGCAGCGAGTGCGTGACCGGCGTGATCGCGCCGATGACGCCGAACGGGGCGTGCTCGATGACGGCCAGGCCGTGGTCGCCGCTGAACACTTCGCTCCGCAGGAACTCGACGCCGGGCGTGCGTTCGCCGAGCGTCTTGAGCTTCTCGATCTTGTGTTCGAGCCGGCCGATCTTGGTCTCGTCCATCTCCATCGTGCCCAGTTCGACGCACTGGTCGATGGCGATGCGGCGGATGTGGTCGATGATGCGGCTGCGGTCGTCGATCGTCCGTTCGCGGAGCTGCTCGAAGGCGACCCTCGCGGCGGCGACAGCGTCGTTGGCATCGTAGAAAATGCCGTAACGCCCGCCGGATTTGGCGGAGCTCGCGGAGCGGCCCGGGGGCATCGGCCCGACCTCGGCCAGCACCTGGGCGACCACGCTGCGGATCAGGTTTTCGTCGTACATGATGAGTTAGTCCCGTGTGTAAACGGATTGTTTTTCGATCGTGACCCGATCGACGATGCCGATGACGGCGGCATCGATCGGCAACTTCTAGGTCTCGGGCGTCAGCCGGGCACTGCTGCCCTGGACCATAAGACAAAATCGTCGACGCCCGCCCCGAGCGTATCGACAGCGACGAACGTGCGTCCGGTGCTCACCAGAGCGTCTCGTGAGGTGTCGTTGAGCCGATACGGCTCGACGACCAGCAGCTTCTGGCCGACCATTGCCTCGACTTTCTGCGTGCTGACGACCGAACCGGTCACTCTGGCAATGAACATTTAAGATTCTTCTTTCGGTTGACTCAGTAACTCGACGCATTGCCGAGCGACGATCAGCTCTTCGTTGGTCGGGATCACCCACAGCTGCGCGCGGCTGCTTGCAGCATGGAACGTCGCTTCGCCTTTGGCCGCTTGATTGCGGGCCGCGTCAACCACGATGCCCAACTCTTCTAGGTCGCGGCACACCTGCTGCCGCGTGCGCACGCCGTTTTCGCCGATCCCGCCGGTAAACACGATCGCGTCGGCACCGCCCAGCGCGACAATCATTCCACCGAGGTGCCGGCGAATCTCTTCGCTAAACACATCCAACGCCAATTGGCAGCGCTCGTCGCCGGCATCGGCTCCGGCTTCCAGATCGCGCATGTCACCGCTCTTGCCGCTGATACCCAGCAGGCCGCCACGGCTACTCATTTCCGCCAACACTTCATCGAGCGTCTTGCCGGTGCGAGCGATGATCAGTGGCAACGCGAACGGATCGAAGTCGCCGACGCGGTTGTTCTGCGGCAGCCCGGTCTGGGGCGTCATGCCCATCGTCGTCATCACGCTTTGGCCGTTGCGGATCGCCGTCAAACTGCTGCTGCCGCCCAGGTGGCAGGAGATGATTCGCGCGTCGGTACGGCCCAACAGTTCCGCAGTACGAGTGGCGATGTAGCGGTGGCTGGCACCGTGAAATCCCCACTTCTTGATGTGCATCGACTCGGTCCACTGGGCCGGAATCGCATAAGTCTTGCGGGCTTCGGGAATCGTCCGATGAAAATCGGTTTCAAATGCTGCGACCAGCGGGATCCCTTGGATCTGCTGTCGCATCGTCTGCATCGCGGCGATGTACGGCGGGTTATGAGCCGGAGCCGCTGTGTTCATCTCCGCCATCGCCGCGAGCACATCGTCGTCAACTTCAAAGACGCCCGAAATGCGGCCGCCGTGCACCGCCTTGAACCCGATCGCCGCCACGTCGCTGGCGCTTTGCAGCACCCCGCGTTGCGGGTCGGTCAACTGTTCCAGGCACGCCTTGACCGCGACGCCGTGATCGGGCACCGGAGCTTCACGCGTATCAGACCAATCACCGATCGTTACGGTCGAACGGCTGTTTGCATCTCCGATCCTTTCGACCCCGCCGCGCGCCAGCGTCGTCTCGTCGTTCATGTTGAACAGACGATACTTGAAGCTGGTCGAGCCGAGGTTAGCAACGAGAACGAGCACGAGATCCGTCTTGGGCTGTGAGGCGATGGAAAGGGTGGAACCACTGGAAACGTCTGTCGGCCGAGTGGCCGGCGGCTCAATTCAAGCAAAGAATGCTTGGGTGAGCCCTTCGGCAGGACGCGCGATGATGTGGCTGCTGACCAACTCGCCGGCCTGTGCAGCTGCACTGGCACCGGCTTCGACCGCAGCGCGAACGCTGCCGACGTCGCCGCTGACGACGGTGGTGACATAGGCGCCGCCGATGTCGATCCGTTTGACGATCTCGACGTTGGCCGCTTTGGCCATCGCGTCGGTTGCTTCGATCAGGGGCAACAATCCCTTGGTTTCAATCAGGCCAATAGCGTCGTTCATGGTGGACTCTTGAGGTTTGGGAGCGGGTTTGGATTTGGTTTTATTGTTGGATGTGCGAGCTTTGCTCATACGATCTCAGGAAGTTTGGTCTTGAGGACTTTGCCGAGGTCGCCGTGCGGACGCGGGATGACCTGGACGCTGACGACTTCACCGATCCGTCCGGCTGCAGCGGCACCCGCATCGGTCGCTGCTTTGACAGCTGCGACGTCGCCGCTGACAAACGCGCTGACCAAGCCGCTGCCGACTTTGTCCCAGCCGAGGAAGGTCACATTGGCGGCCTTCATCATTGCGTCGACGGCTTCGACCAAGGCAATGAATCCTTTGGTTTCAATCATTCCAAGCGCTTCGTTCATCTTAAATTTTGCCATCGAAGAGGTACCTAACAGGAAAACGAAAATGGTGCTGCGTCCTGGCGCCTGCCAGAACGATCGATAAGGTTTTTGTATTAGTGGTTTTTGCAGGCGCAGGCGTCACTGGCCATCTTGCGCAGTTCGATCTGAGTCGCCGCATCGAGGTTGCAGGCGTTGCCTTCGTCAGTGTCGATGTGCACTTCGAGCTTGGCAGCCTTATCGGCACGCACCAACAACTCATCAAATGTCATCGAGCACTGCGGGCTGCGGACGATCAACTGCATGAAATCGCCGTTGCTGACGCCATAATGCTCCGCGTCGCTGAAGTTCATGTGGACGTGACGGGCAGCGCGAATTACCCCTTGAGTCAACTGCACCGTGCCGGCAGGTCCGACCAGGACGCACCCGGGCGTGCCCTCGATGTTGCCGCTGTGCCGCACCGGAGCGTCGATGCCGAGCGATATCGAATCGGTGAACGCCAGTTCGACTTGGCTGAACGGGCGTGTGGGGCCGAGCACGCGGACACTGGGCAACATCCGCCGCCGCGGGCCGACGATCATCACCGTCTGCTGAGCCGCATAGAAGCCGTCTTGGTACAGATCCTTCTCGGGGATCAATGTCGCGCCGCGGCCAAACAGAATTTCAACATGCTCATCCGTCAGATGGCAGTGCCGGGCGGAGATGCTGACCCGCAGGTTTGGCTTGCCGCCGACCCAGCCAGGCGGATCGCTCGGTCCGCCGCCGGAAGGAGTCTTCGCCGCGGCAACGCTCCGGCTAGAGGAGCTGGCTGCAGCGCGAATCGCTTGCCGCACCAGGGCCTCAATCCGCTGTCGATCCGGCGTCGCTTGAGTCATCATAGGAAAGATGTCAGGAAATAAAGATTGAGTTTTGGAATAGCTGTGCTGAATGAAAAACGTCTACTCGCCAGCTAAGATTAGTTCGACGCCAGCGGCGTGCAGCCGTTTTTGCCAGCTCGCATCCAGTGCGTCGTCCGTGATCACGTGTTGCACCTGCTCCAGTCCGCACAATCGGGACAGGCTGGCCCGGCCAAACTTGCTGCTGTCAGCAACGATGTAAGTGGCCGCGGCAATCCGCGACATCATCTTCTCGGTTTCGACCAACAACAGGTTGCTGTTGTAGTAACCGTCTTCGTCCACCCCGGCGACCGACAAAAACGCCTTGTCGACGCGCAGCTGTGCCAGCAGCCCGTCGGCCATCGGCCCGAGTGTCACTCCGGTGCGGTGGTCGACACAGCCGCCGATGAGCACCAGTTCGACGCTGTCGCAGCCGCTCAGTAGGTTCGCTACCGGCAGGCTGTTGGTCACCACCTGCAGCCGGCGATCGAGCAGTTGGCGCGAGATCTCGTAGGTCGTGCTGCCGCCATCGAGCAGCACCGTGTCGCCGTCGTCGATGCAAGCTGCCGCCGCGGCGGCAATGCGACGCTTGTGCGCTGCGCTGTCGCGGCCGCGCGAGTCAAAGACCCGCATCTCGGTCGGTGAGCCGGTCCAGAACACGCCGCCGTGAGTCCGCTTAGCCTCACCCAGCCGCTCGAGCACTTCCAGATCGCGACGGACGGTCGATTCGCTGACCGACAGCTTCTCCGCCAACTCGCCCAGGGAGGCAAATCCGCGCGTTTGCACGATCCGCCGCAAATCGCCGCGACGTTGTTCACTCACGAGCAACAAGCCATAATCCGAGCAGAGGATGAACGAAATCTTTCAGTCAGTGACTGATTATTGCCATGCGAAATTGCGTTTGCAATCGCAAATCGCTCAAACGTCCTAAATTAACGCAAATTGTTGCGAGCTTCGACTGACCGCTCCACCTGCGCGACGTTGATGACAAGATGAGTTTTAGTCGCCACTGAGCGTGACCTTCAGCAAAGTGTCAGTCAGCCAGCACGCGTTAACGTCCGGTTCTCACGAACTGGTACGGCGCGGCATCACCTCGACTGATCACGCTACCGCGTCCTAGGTGACGATCCCGTGCCAGTGTTCACGATCCCGACGTCACACAACGTAGCCCAGGGTCACGCCAGGGCGCCTTAGGCGCAATTCTCGACGTTTGCCGCCTGTTCAACATGCCACCGGCATCTTGCACCTGCTAAACTGAGTGATTGCGCAACAACGGCAACCGCACTGGCAGATCGAAAGGATTACGAGTAGCTCGTCACCCAAGGGCACGAAGTCCCGACTGCCGCTGGCCGCAGGGCAATTGGAAATCAACCGATCGCTTGATACTGGGCGTGGCCATTGGCCATGAACTCGCTAAAGTCGCGATCCAATGGGCTTTTCACCCCGCACGGTCCGCTCCGCATCACATGCGTGTAGATCATTGTGGTTTTTAGATCTTTGTGCCCCAATAATTTTTGAATCGTCCGTATGTCCACCCCGCATTCCAGCAAATGGGTGGCGAAACTATGACGCAAGGTGCGCGCGTGCGCTGGCTTCATGATCCCCGACCGCTGGACCGCCGGACCAAAGGAGTCGGCAAAGGTGTCCTCATGCAAATGATGACGCCGCTTCACGCCAGAACGCGGATCACACGAGAACTTATTGGCAGAAAACAGGTACTGCCACATGAACTCCGCTGCCGCACTGGGATACTTCCTGGCTAGCGCATAGGGCAGATAAACCGTTCCATAGCCCGCGAGCAAGTCGCGTTGATGCTGCTGCTCGCGCTCGGCGATCGTGCGCTTCAAATCCTCCACCGTTAAAGACGGCAACAACGCCGCGCGGCTTTTTGCTCCCTTGGCGTCGCGGACGATGATCTGCTTTCGCTCAAAATCGATGTCCTTGATCCGCAGTCGCAAGCATTCCTTGAGCCGTAGCCCGGATCCATAGAGCACCCTGGCAATCAGTAATTCTCGGCCGCGCAGCTGGTCCAACACTCGCTGGATCTCGGTGGGGCTGAGCACCAGTGGCAAATATTCGGAGTCTTTCGCGCGGACGGCATCCAGGTCGCCCAGCGGTCGTTTCAGAACAAACTTAAAAACCTTTTTAATCGCCGACAGGGCCTGATTCTGGGTGCTCGCCGTCGAACCGTCCTCGATCGCTACAGCGCTCAAAAATTCCGAAACATCGCGGTCTCTGATGCGGCTCCACATCCGATCTTCCTGCAGTCCAAACCGAGTGATGAACCGCTCGATCCAGCCGACATAGGACTTTTCAGTATTATAGGCGAGATGCTGCATCCGTAGCGTTCGCCGCAACTCCTGGATCACATAGGGCTCATGCGGATCGATCGGACCGACACTGTGGACGACTGCCGAAGCGGTTTCGAGACCCTCGTCATCCGCTTCTCGCCGCACCAGACGCTGCAGCAGATCGGCCATCCCTTCCAGTTTGGGAACTTCATCGGAACGTTGCCGCCTGGCATACAAGATGATCGACCGCAATGCCTGCAGCCGTTGCCAGGCATGTTTGGAACGCTGATAGCGCAGCCACTTCAGATATTCCGTCACCTGCTCTTGATCCACGCTCACCGGTCCCGCGTCCGGTGCTCGGCAGAACCGCCGGTAGTCGGCCAACCAGTAACGCACCCAGGGGTCCTGTTCCGGAGGCGGAAGCCGCCGACTGCGAGAGCGTGACATGGCGCTGCCCTTTTGAAGGTCGAGACCTCTGGCGATGCAATCTGAACAGCCGTTCAAGAAGCATTTGTACACATCATCCGTCGGGGGGTCAAGCAAAAATTTAACTTGACTGCGGAAGCTTTCTTCCCTGCCCTAGCAGCTGACCGGCTTATCCCCTTTAGAGGGGATTTATGCCGGTATTTGATCGGCATTTTGCCGCTAAAGGGCGTTTATGCCGGTCAAATACCAGCAATTTGTCCCAAAACCGCCAGTTATGTCCGGATCTGACCGGATAATGACAAGTTATCCGGCCGGTCGAGTCTTGCGCCCAACGTGAAGATGAAACGCATACTAGCATTGGCCGCAGTCACTTCGCTTGTCGCACTGGCTTTTAAGCTTGCGGTGACGCCGACCGTTGGCACTAGTTTTGATCGTTCAAAAGTGCCAATCTGGGGGCTGCCGGAAATGGCCTCTGACGTCGACTTCGTGATGCGGCCGTATATGCCTATCTCCGCCTACAGCTTCACTACGGACGAGCCAAGCTTCGTCGCTTGGTCAGAAAACTATCTTGGCCTGGCCGGCGTTCGCACCGGTAATGTTTCAATCCAAGCTATCGACCCAATCTCGGGAAAATTAGCCCTAGTCCGTTCTGAAAATGGTGTGGAATACAGATGGACTGAGGAAGACCGCGGGCAATATGCAATGTTTGACCGCAACGGCCAGCGGGCTTACTATTTTTCCCATACTCGATAAGGCGGCGGATAACTATGCGTTCGACGGGAGGCCTCGGATCGCCGGTTGATGAGGCCCAATCATGGGCTCGGCCCGCCGTCAACGCAGACGTTACCCGACTGAATCTACGCATGAGATACTTACTCCTTGCCGTTTGCCTGTGTATTGCGACCTGCACAGCTGCTCAGGAACTCGACGTAAGCTCAACGGTGCAACTGCCTGTTCGACCTCACGGCAAGTATGCTTTTCTCTCCACTTTCTATTCTGAAGAAGAGGAAGTGGCTGCGCGGCGGCGCATGCCATATACCGAAATCCAGATACTGCAATGGCAACAACCAAGCTTGATTGAGCTCAAGCCCGGCTCATCATACGAAATCATTTTGCGATCCGATGGCACTGCCACGTATGAGGGATTTACAGGCGTTACGAAGATTGGAAAGCATTCTGGTGAAATCACGCTCGATCAATACGGCAAGATTTGCCTCCTGCTTGAACAGCTGGAGATGGCAGCCGTACCGCTCGGCTTCGAAGTGGAGATTTCGCATCCCGTTCTTGCCGAACTGATGTTCGTACGCAGAGGTGAAGAATCGCCAGTCAAACGCCGGAACGACAGTACAGTTGGGGATTACCGGTTTTGGCTTTTGCAAGCGACGATCGAATGGACGGCAGACCGTATCGACTGGACGAAGGATTCTCCCAAGCGATAAGATGGCGGGTAACCATCGCGTCCACCGGAGAACGCGAACTGAGCGATTTGGCCATTAGAAACTTTACCGCGCGTTCCCGGTGACGCGTTACGTTCTGCCTTTACGTTCGCATTGAAAGGAGAGTTGAAATGAAAGCTAGCCAATTTGCTCGCAGGGGGGACGTGGTCGCTTGCCTCACTTTCGCACTGGGAGCGATAATCACGCTTGCCTGCATGTACGCCGCTGGAGTCGTACCGCGTTCTGATGACGTCGTGCTCCGCAATACCTCGGACGAAGATCTTGCCAGGAAGCTTGAGGGCCAGTGGACGTTTGACGATCTTCGCACCTCTGAGATTGAGGGATCAGAGGTCGTTTTCGAGCCTTCCGGTGCCTATCAAGACGAAGCCAATGATTCCATCTTTGACGTTCGGTGGTTCACCGATCAGGGCTCCCTGTACTTCGCATATCGACGAATCGACGGAGTCCAGGACTATAGCAAGGATCATGTATTTCGGGTGATGCCCGTGTTCGACTCGTCTGGGGACATGCTGACGATCGCATTCCGCGGCGAAGAGCCGCACGGCAAGCTATTCCGAAAGGGCTGATGTTCCCGGCGGCTTGGCAGAACAAAGCGGTGAACCCGAGCGGCGGATTGCGCGGATTCTGAAGTCAACGGTTCTTGGCCGCCGCCGGGTTACCGCAACCGTTACCCGACTGAATCTACGCATGAGATACTTACTCCTTGCCGTTTGCCTGTGTATTGCGACCTGCACAGCTGCTCAGGAACTCGACGTAAGCTCAACGGTGCAACTGCCTGTTCGACCTCACGGCAAGTATGCTTTTCTCTCCACTTTCTATTCTGAAGAAGAGGAAGTGGCTGCGCAGGCGCGCATGCCATATACCGAAATCCAGATACTGCAATGGCAACAACCAAGCTTGATTGAGCTCAAGCCCGGCTCATCATACGAAATCATTTTGCGATCCGATGGCACTGCCACGTATGAGGGATTTACAGGCGTTACGAAGATTGGAAAGCATTCTGGTGAAATCACGCTCGATCAATACGGCAAGATTTGCCTCCTGCTTGAACAGCTGGAGATGGCAGCCGTACCGCTCGGCTTCGAAGTGGAGATTTCGCATCCCGTTCTTGCCGAACTGATGTTCGTACGCAGAGGTGAAGAATCGCCAGTCAAACGCCGGAACGACAGTACAGTTGGGGATTACCGGTTTTGGCTTTTGCAAGCGACGATCGAATGGACGGCAGACCGTATCGACTGGACGAAGGATTCTCCCAAGCGATAAGATGGCGGGTAACCATCGCGTCCACCGGAGAACGCGAACTGAGCGATTTGGCCATTAGAAACTTTACCGCGCGTTCCCGGTGACGCGTTACGTTCGCCACGCGGGTTTTCGGTCTTGGCACGGCTCCCCCGACTCGCACCTACTCCCGTTGCCTTTCAATGAACTCACAAGCAGAACGCCGTAAATGGGGCTCAACTCTGGAATCGATCGGCGTTGCGGTCGCGCTTGTGTTTGTCGTATTTGTTGTCGTTGCTGTACTCGGCATTGCATACAGCGTGTCTACCATCGAGTTCGGTCCTCGTAGTCAAGAGCATTCGGTTATAATAACAGCGGTAGTGGTGTGCTACATCGTGTCGTACGTCATTGTTGAAGCCTGGGGATGGTTTGTATCCGGGTTCTCCACGTCTCATGATGCACTCGAAGAACAACATATAAGTACCTGGTGGCGCGGTCGATTCAGCGAGTCGTACGCACGGATTAGCTTTTGAACAGTGAAACCTGGCGAACCGCCCGATGCAACCGAGCGGCGAAGTTGGGCGTTTTTAAATGGATGATCAACCGTCGCCGCCGGTTGATCGGAACCGTTATCCGACTGAATGCATGCTGACGAATCCATACCAATCACCGAATACAACGGGTGCGACGCTAATTACGGCGCCGCTTCCCACGTATCGCGCTCTGGCCCTGACTCTGCTCATGATCGCGGTGGCCGTGGCGATGCGTCAACTTCCGCCATTCTTTACGCGCCCCGTGTCCTCGTAGCAAATGAATGAATGGCTATTTGCGTTTCTGCCATCCATTTACCTTCTAGTTGCGGCAGTTTGCTCACTCGTAACGGAATTCAAAACTAATCGCGCACTTGCTATAAGCCTGACGATAATCTTGCTTCCTCTTGTTGGCATTACTGGCTTGATCCTGATTGCAACCGCCGGCTATGTCAGGGACATGGGAATCGGTTTCCTAAATGACTGGCGTGTGCTTGCGGTTCTCGCGATCTGCCCATTTGTGTGGTGTTACCTTACGTTGTCCGTTTACCGATGCCGCGGGATTGCTTTGCGGCAGCCTGCATTGCAAGACCACGGATAACCATCGGTTCCAGCGGAGCGGCGGTGGCGGCCGCTTTGGCAGTGGTTGAGTCGCTCGCCGCCGCCCGCTGAACCGTTTCGTTCGTCGATCAAAAACTGGGTCAGTCGGTCGATACCAAACATGAAGCCTCAGTTCACAATTTATATGTTGCTTGTCGCTGCGTTGCTCGTAGCATCTATCGCGTCCATCGCGCCACAGTTGCTCCACCAAGAACCCGAAACAGGCATACAAGCAAATCGAGTGCCGTTAAGTGCGCACGACGATCGAAGTAGGGTGGAACCCTCGCACAGCGAGATGCGAGCATTGCTGCACGATCGAACCCGATCGAGATAACGCCATACGATATGGCATTTCTTGCCCGCGATTCTTGGCGACTGGGCTTCCTCCGCCCGGAACTCGCCTACCCAACAGGGATGGCTCCAAACGGGAATCAGCTTCTCGCATACTTCAAAGACGACGTCATGTACTTGTCGTACAACGTCATGTGAACAAGGGGCCCGACGAACCATGGGTTCCAACGGAGCGGGCGAGTCGGCCGTTATAGCGATGGAACATCGTTTGCGCCCGCCCGCTGAACCCTGTCGTTCCCCGACTGAGTCGTTATGACACGTCAAGCAATTCGAACCAGTGCCCTGCTGCTGGCACTCGCATTTCCTGCGGCTCTTCGGTCCGAAGAACCCGCCGCGACATCCAAGTTCCCCGCAGTGATTCAGATCGTTGAAACCGCACCCGGATCGCCAACGAGATTTACGGTCAGGTTGAAGGCGGAACATGGCATCGACGTTTATGCGAACAATCCACAAAACGATTTGTGGGAACATGCTGCCGCAAAGCTGGCTGTCCGAAATGCAGACAACACGTCCGTTAGGGTGCGGGTAACATACCCGGCGGGCACTAAAAGCGATACAGGCTTTATTGGCGATCTGTACGTGTACCGCAACTCGGTTGATATGACCGTTGTGGTGACGAGCGACACGATCAAGCGGCCACTGTCCGTGACACTCGAGGGAGCTGGATACGACCGCCTGCGATCTTTCTGCCTAGGCAAGATGAAGCTGGAGACCGCCCGCGAATAGGTTACAATTACGGGGAACAACGGCATGCACAGGAGCGGCGTCGCTTCCGCTGCGGCCATCGCCAGATCATGGATCGCCGCCCTGTGATGCCGATCGTTATCCGACTGACATGAACGCAAGCGTCTTCCTTAAACCGAAACTTGGGCGTGTGTCGAAGCACCTTTCCGTCGTCGAGCTGATTGTACGCACGGTGCCGAAGTACAACTTCTACCCGGAGCTTGACGGCGCCGTGCAGACTTCTGACGGCGAAATAGTTTCTACCGAGGGCACGGAATACCAAGACAGGCTCCAGGGACGTCTGGTAAATTCGTCGCATGGCAAGCTCTCTTCTATCAAGTACGACCTGTCGTACTACGATGCCACCGGCACATTTTTAGGTCTCGATAAATCTCGATTTCTTGAAGACGATGAACTCGACATTGATGACCACCTGCCGATTGATTTTGCGATTCGTATACCTGACGACACTTCTGAATGTATCTTTAATGTACGTGCAAAAGTGCCTGGAAAGATCGGGCGATTCTTTTGGGGTTGATGCGTTACGGCGGATAACAATGCCGTGCACCGAAGGACGGCTTGCGCCGGTTGTGAAGTAGAAAATCAATCGTCCGTCCTCGGTGACGGCTGACGTTCGCCGACTGGACTGATGATCCGCGAGCCACACCTTGACGCCGAACTGACGCTTGTGCGCACCGAAGAAGGTGGACGCCAAGCCCCGGCGTTCGTGGGTTACCGACCACAGTTTCGATATTCGGGCCGGGACAACGATGTCTTCATCTTCGCTATGGATCGTGATCGTCTCTCTCCTGGAGAATCGGCCTCTGTTCAATTGACGTTTTTCCGCCCCGAACTTCAGCGGGGAAGGCTGAAGCCAGGTACTGATTTTGAGCTTGCCGAGGGTGCACGGGTCATTGCGCGTGGTAAAATACTGGCTGTCCTAGATGACGAACTCGCTTCATCTGACCATCCGGAAAGCCAGGTCGAGCGGCGAACCAGGTCGTGAACCGGAGCGACCGGCAGCACGTTTTCAAATGGAAATTCATGGGCGGCCGCCCGGTTACGACCGACGTTACCCGACTTAAACGCATGAGGTCCAATTTTCAATCCTGAATTCGATCTCGCATACCATTCTCTACTATGCCGCCTTCGCAGATTCACGACGGAGGACGCATGCGGGCGCTGGAACAGTGTCTTGTTTGACGATTTGAGAGCAGACCGCAGGTTCCTATGCGCAGCCGAGAACTTGCATATCGAAGCGGGAGGGCACTGTGAACGATGCATGACATCTGACGGTTTATCAGTCCTGCGTGTCCGCATTGACTTTGGCCGGTCTCTAGATGTCAATTTCCGCCTGGACAGCCTGACTGGCCAAAGCGGGTACTCATCGGCACCGGGACGATTCTCTGTCGCATTAAGTGTGGGACGCGACGGCTCGAACTGTGCTTGGTTGGTTGTGGACTGAGAGAACCCGACGGCCACTTTTGGTATCCTGCATTCACCAAACTTCGTGATCAGAGTGTTTCGGATGATTTCGATCGGTGGGCATTCTACCGTTCAAAGAATTACGGTGACGCAACGCTATCCTCATGGGTTGCGAACCGAGCGAACGAGAGCGGGTAACCACCGCATGCAACGGAGTCGGCGGCTGGGCCGGTTCTGAAAACAACGCGCATGGCGCCGGCCCGCTGATGCCAAGCGTTATGCCTAAAATCGTGGTTCACGTGCCAAGATTTCCATCGTTGCAACGACCTACGCTTTAACTGTATCACAAGATCAACATCCTTAACTGGAGGCCAATATGGCTAACATCGTTGTCATCCTCATTCGTGTTTTCCTCGGCTTGGCACTTGGCTGTGTCGGGTTGTTCGGCTTAGCGCAGGGATTCGTCATGATCGCTCATGTAGATTTTCCCACACCGGGCTTGGCTATGGCTATGCTAGCCGGAATGGCTTTAGGATCAGCGCTCTTGTTCGGAGCATGGAGATTGCTATCATCAACTTTGGTAATGCCTAAGCAGACAGCACTCTGATGTCTTTGCTACACGTAGTCCCGAAACTGCGCATGTGGCATAACAAAGCCGTGAACCGGAGCACTCAAACGCACTGCAACTGAAATCGAAGTCTTTTGTTCGTGCCCGGTTACGGCTGCCGTTACCCGATTTGCCAATGCCCGTCTCACCCCGAAATGTCCTAAGTTGCACTGTCTTAGCCTTTCTGGTCGGAATGGCCGGCATATTGCCGGTAGGCTGTAAACCAATGGACGATAACGAACGTCCCGTGACGTCACGCCGAAAGATGCCATTTCACGAACAATGGCAACGTAAGCACGAGGTTTGGGACTTCGATGGATGGTCTGACGACGGATTTGACCCTTCAATGTCACGCTGGCCTCGCGATGTGCAAATTTTTGCTGCGATGGGCTATGGTAAGTCGGACATAGAGAACGGCGGGTTCCATCAGTTCTTTGGTAACTCAACTGGTGCCTTTGCGCCGGAAATGGTCGAATTCTGCAATCGTGCAGGGCTTGACGACGTCGCAGCGACGATAACGGAGGCTATGAAAATGCTTGGATCTCCCTACCCGGTCGATCGCGCATCCCGGCAAGCCGCACTTGCAGACATAACATACCGTGGTGTTGGCGGTGGATCGGATCCGTTTCACGATCTAAACGAACGTTTCTTTAATCAGATTTCCCGAAACAGACCACGGTATGATGACGCTGCTGACGCATGGCTGCGGAACGTATGCGGAATTAAATCTATCGATGACATCCCGAATGGCGGGTAACAATCGCGTCCACCGGAGAACGCGAGCTGAGCGATTCGGCCGTCAGAGACCTTCCCGCGCGTTCCCGGTGACGCGACACGTTCTGCTGATTTGTTGGGCGCAATGTGAGTAACGTCATCGCGGTATTGTTTATCGGCTCAATATATACTTTGCTGGCGCTGCCCCACCTCGTTGTATTGTCGTTCTGCCGCCGCGTTTCGGAACGATCGCTTCCGATTCATCTCCGCGTCGCGTCATACGGCGGTGCGCTCAGTATTAGCGCAGCAATCGTGATGCGAGTGTCCGCAGGTGCACCGGTTTCAGAATTGGCCGCATTCTTCGTGCCGTTTAGCATCGTGATTCTTGCTTGGTGGGCCACGATCTTCTTTCCGATTCGCCGCGCCCGCGGGCTTTCACACGGCGCCGTACTCGTGATCCCCGCGGTGTTTGTTCCTACAGTGTTCGTCTGCACATTTTTCTGCACCTTCCCAACCGATAAGTGGCGCGTTGGCAATTTTACCGATCGCGTTCAGATGGAACTGCAGGCGGCATCAGCGTACCTGTGGCCAAGTTGGCTCATTGCTGCACTCGGTATCGTGATTTATACATGGACTCCGTTCGCTCGTCGGCGGTCAGAAGGTCTACAATTGGAGCCGCAGCCCTACTCAGACGTAGGTGAAGACGACGGAGTCGCGACCGAACGGACCCCTAATCCATATTCGCCGCCCCTTTCCTTGTGATGAAGAGCAGAACCACGGGTTGCAACGGAGCGGGCGACTCGGGCGTTTGGACGTTGGCAAATCGTTGACGCCCGCCCGCTGAGCCCTATCGTTACCCGACTCAGATGCCGCATCGAAACTGCAGGATAGTTGGCATGAAGATTCCAGCGTCGATGCTTGCGGTCGTGTTCACAGCAATCTGCCTCATTCTTATATTTCAGTGGAACTGGGGGCTCGCATTGTTCCTTGCCTCGATTACACCGCTCGTATACGGAACTGCACGACTTGTCCGCAATCCAGCACCAGATAGCATGGACACCTTCTTGCTGCTCGCAGGAGGCACGTTGCTTGCGTATGCTTTCTCCCCTGGCCCATTCGTCGGGTGTGGACAGCTCTACTACCAAGTTACTGGATCGTCTGGATTTTGGAGCGAAGCTTTTTCATGGATTTATAGCCCCCACATTGCACTGTGTACTGGCCGTTTCGGAAGCGCACAGTTCAACACCGGATTTTGGAACTACATTATCCAATGGCAGCTCCTGTGTTCGCTAACATAACGCGACAGCCTGTAGGTCCTGAACGGCGGGTAACTATGCGTTCGACGGGAGGCCTCGGGTCGCCGGTTGATGAGGCCCGATCGTGGGCTCGGCCCACCGTCAACGCGGTCGTTCGCCGACATGAGGATACCCGTTTGATCGCAATCCGAACTCTGGTCTTGATCGCGATCTCAATTCTGTTTGTGGGATGCAATTCCCAGAAGGAAGATGCGTCCCGAGTCGACATTTCCTCGGATTGGACGCCTGCCGTTCTGTCGAAGCGACAGGAAGATCTCTATCGCTTCTTGCTTTCGGAATTCGATGAGCCCGAAAAATACGTCGATTTGGATGAACCGGATGGACGGATCTACTGCCTGACGTTGACTCCAATGGGTCAATGGGGTGAAACCGGTAGTTGGCGAGACATACCAAGTGACTTGCTTCGCACGAACCCAGATCTCAAGAATTGGTACAGACCGGCACAAGATGCATATTTGAAAGACGGTCACGTGTTGATAAAGGATTCCGATGCTCGCGCTTGGATGAAGTGGATCACGATCCGACGGTGGATGTCGGAGACGAAGGCTGAAGTGGAGTCCGGCGTCTGGTGTTGCCCGCTGGGCGGTGGCGCATCAACACGAACGTATGAGAAGATCGACGGCAAGTGGAGAATCACCGACTATGGAGAGTCATAGGTGTCGTAGCAACAGCGGCGAACCAAGCGATGAACCGAAGTCGCGGAGTCGTCGTTTTTAATAATTGAAAATCAACCGCCGCGACTCGGTTATCGCGGTCGTTCCGCTGACTGAAGACTTTCACGTAGTTCAGCAATTGCACATCGCGCATACCAAATTGGAACAGGCCGTGCGATTCACGTTTACGACGACGTCAATGCTGTTCTGGACATGCTGGATTGGCGTGCTTCTCGCACATTTACGTCTTTCCTATCCCGCAATCGTGTGTCGCGGCCACCCGCCGCTCGCTCCGAATAACTTGTTTGCTCTCTTCATCGGACCGTTGTTCGGGGGCTTACCTGCCATCTTGGGCGATACTGATCGCCGCCGGATCGGTGTTATGGTCGGTGCCGCAGGATTCACGATTATCTACGCACTGGCACTTATAAACTGAATGATGCAAGGCCGAGTGTTGGCTATCTTGCCGGAATTTCGGGGATCGTGCGTACGTACCATGTCGGCGTCGTGTTGATCTCCGCTATACTGTACGTTCCGACTGTAATTGCTCTTTACTTTATTGAGCGGGTGCTCGGAGATCTGATACGATTGATCACCCCCGGTGTGCACCACAAGATCGCGGAACCATCCGATGCACACGGAGACCTCGGGCTACCCACTGGTGAGGCCGAGTTTATCGCTCGGTCCCGGTGATCGGTCCCGTTATCCCGGTGAGGTGTCACTTGATTGCACGAATACTTACGCTATTAGTAATATCAGCTGTTGCGCCGACACTATATGCTCAAACAGAAAGCATTGTTGAACGCGAGGGTGACGTCGTCGAGATTGCATCCTCGCTCCGGCACATCGTATTCGTTTATCACCAATCTACGATTGCCGACTCTCGATCGCCAGTAAACGAACTTGAAAAACTAGACCATCCGGCAGTTGCAGTCAAAAAAGCCCAACCGAGTGCCGCGATTTCTGAACTCGTTGATTCGCTTTGCCATGGCCACAAACAGGCCTACCACCTGTACTCTGCATCAGCAATTGACTACGGAGAAGCTGGGTTTTTCTGGAAAATAGAATGGTGGATTTTTCCGGCACAAGGTGGTTCGAGCGGACCGCCAACCCAGCACTACTCTATCGTCCGTGGTGATGGAACCGTTGTCCGTCCTGTGATTTTTCTCTGCGATACTTTTGGTTCGCCATATGACGAGGACAACGATCAGATGTTTAGTGTTTTGGCATTAGATAATCTTCAGGATGCACCCGCCGGTACCCCAAGTGACGAGAGTTTAAAATCTGCCGCGCTAAAAGCACTTGACAAAGCCATTGCTCTAAACGAGCTTGACTACAAGTTTCAATTTGACTCGATTGAAAAATTTGATTTTTCCGGAAAACTCAACTCAATTAAAGACTTGGACACAAAATTGTCTGTTTGGGCGGTTAGATTCGTAATTGCTGCTAAACCGAACTATCCTGACCCTGATTCAACCACATGCTTGACCATTTGGGTGGCTGGAAACTTAGAGACTTCCCGGATCACGGTCGGCGAGTGGGACCCACATACCAAACGCTAGTTCGCGGGATAACCAAGCGGTGAACCGAAGTCGCCGATAAAGCGTTTTTCTGAACCAAAGCTCTTCTGCGGCGACTCGGTTACCGCCCCCGTTACGCACTGGAATCACTCCGTCCCCGGAATCACGCCATAAAGGAGCGAACGCTCATGTCTCCAGATACGAAACCTCCGAGGCGGCGACTCAAAGCAATCATCGTGGTGTCATTGATTGTATTGTCGTCATTCAGCCTTGGTGTGGCGGCTACCGCTATTGTCGCGGTTCCCGTGGCGGCATTTGGGCTTACATTTGGACTCGTCGGCGTTGCATCGCTCGGCGCGGCCCAAATGATGACAGCGTTGCAGTCTGGCAGTTCGGAACAGCGAATGACAGCTTTGACCCAGCTTAAAACCGCATTAAATTTCCCAAACGTTCTGCAATCGAATCCCGAATTTGCCGACACCGTTCGACCAGCTGTTGAAGCTTGCTTGACGGATCTCGATCGTGACGTTGTGGCTCTTGCCATTGAGGTTCTTGGTCAGCTCGATGGAACTGCATCACCGTAGCCCTTAAAATTTACTCATCACGACTGCGTAACAACGCGATCGACTGGAGGCCTCGGGCAGCCTGATTGTCAGGCCATCTCAGCGGCTCGGCCCCAGTCATCGCCAGCGTTATCCGACTGAATGAATGCTGACTAATCCATATCAATCGCCAAATACAGCGGGGTTGGCGCTAGCGACGGTGGCACCGCTTCCAGCGTACCGCGCGCTGGCGCTCGCCCTACTTGTAATCGCGTTAGCGGTGGCAATGCGTCAACTTCCGCCACTCTTTACGCGACCCGTTGCCTCGTACTTTTTGATTGCGGCGGTTTACTCGCTTATAACCGAATTTATAGCAAATCGCGTGCTTGCTTCAGTTCTACCGATAGTCTTGCTTCCTCTGGTTGGCGTTACTGGTTTGATCCTGATTGCAACTGCCGGCAATATCAGCAGCGCAGGAGCCGGATACCCGAATGACTGGCGTGTTCTTGCGGTTCTCGCGATTTGCCCATTTGTGTGGTGGTACTTCACATTGTCTATTTACCGATTGCGCACTATTGCTCTGTGGCCCCCTGCACCGCAAGACCGCGGATAACCATCGGTTCCAACGGAGCGGCGGTGGCGATCGTTCCGGCAGTGGTCGAGTCGTTGGCCGCCGCCCGCTGAACCGCCTTGAGGTGGCTTTGCCGGGGTCAGGCCTTGGGCTTTGCCGGGGTTGGGCTTTGCCGGGGTCAGGCCTTGTGTTCGGTGTTGGCGAGAGGTAGGCTTGTAAGTGTGAAATGATTTTTGGATTCTGAACGTTCACCGCTCGGCTGTCGCTATGCCTCGGCCTCCACGCATCCAGTTCGCAGGTGCCAACTACCACATCGTCACTCGCGGTGATGGCCGGCGAAAACTGTTTCACGACGATGGTCACTACGAACGCTTTACCGACGGACTTCGGCAGGAAGTCGAGCGCAGTGGCTGGATCGTGCTCGCCTATTGCTGGATGCCCAACCATGTCCACGCGCTGATTCAGACTCCCGAGCCGAACCTGGCTCGGGGGATGCAACACTGGCTCTCCGGATACGCGAACTGGTACGCCAAACGCAATCGGCGAACCGGTCATCTGTACCAAGGACGGTACAAAGCCTTTCTCGTCGAAGATGCCGGATACTACTGGACGCTTAGCCGCTACATTCACTTGAATCCTTGCGTCGGCACAAAGCCGTTGGCAACGACTCCGGAATCCTGGCCGCACAGCAGCATGTCAGGCTATGCGCGCGGAGCAGACGCGTTGACTGGGTCCAGTACGATCAGCTGCACACCTGCTGGAACGCCGAGTTCGGCGGCAAGGACGCTGCGGGAGCCTACCGCCGGTACGTCAACGAGGGTCTTGTCAATCCGGTAAATCCCTTCAAGGAGCAGTTGCGCCAGTGGGTATTTGGGAGCGAAGACTTTCTCCGCCGGATGGTCGCTATGGCCGAGGGTGGAGATCGCCATCGCCACGAAGCGACGATCCGGCGGGTTCACGGTATCACCGTCACCGAGATCCTGGAGGCGACCGCGTCGCATCACGGAGTGGATCGCTCGCAGTACGCGCTGTTTCGAAGCGCAGCTCCAGGTCGAGACATGGCTGCTTGGCTATGTCGTCGCTGGACAGGCGTCACGCTCAGGGAACTCGGTCCGGCCTTCGGGCTGACCGGAACCGACAGCGTCTCGAACTTAGTTCGTCGAGCCCAGCAGCAGTCCAAGAGATCCACCAGCTGGCGAAAGCGAGCCAGCGAAATCGAGGCAACGCTCCACCTGAACACTGAGCACAAGGCCTGACCCCAGCGGTCCCCCCCAGCGGCCAACCGACCGGCCGCAGCGGCCACCCCCCCAATAGGTCGCAAATACAGCAAAGTGCGCGACGATGATCGCTGGAATCAACGTTAATAACGCCCGCAAATTTCGTTTGCGCAAGACATTATGTGTCCGAATCAGTTCGTCGACGGTCTCGCGATTTGGCCCAGTCCCAAGCGAGTCAACTCCGCTTTCGACGTACATCTGTGAATTCGGCAATCGCCGCAAGGTCGCGTAACTCGTTCGATCAAGGTGACCGAATCGATCGCCGAAGATGATCGGAATGACTTGCCGACCTCGCGCCGTGACGACCTCCACCTCGTATTCAACGGGTTTAGAAATCGTCACGGCATGCGGGTTGCGACCAGTACCAACCTCTGCGTATTACGAATCACGATCTGGCCCATCCGCTTTCAGGCGTCGCCGCTTGCGTAGTCCGCTCGGTCGAGAAAAGCGTCGAACCCCTTCGAGCGGAGCATCTGGGCAGGATTGACCGCGGACACTCCGCCACTGGCCCAGTGGTACGACACGAAAAAATCGCATCCCCAGAGCCAATTTCGCAGCCGCTGCCACCAGTCTCGCTTCGACTCGGACTTCAACGCAGCTTGCGCAGCCTGTGACAGTTCGCTGACTGGCACATGTTGGGGCGATACTGGTTTGGTATCATCACCGGACATGGCGGTTGTCTGCTCTTGCAGTTCAGCGAACTTGATTTCAGTAGATAGACCTTCCGATGAAATCGCACCCGCATAACGTCTACGGACGGCCACTTAGCGCTGAGCACGTTTCAGCAGCGCAGCGTATTCTTGTCGCATCGTTCCGCCGACAAGCCCGCCGTGCGTGAACTGGCCGAGTACTTGGAACATTTGCAGTTATTCTACTATTTCGACGAATGCGATGAAACGCTTCGCCGACTTCGTGAGCAAGGCCACTCGGAACCGCAGGCGATCGTCAATGCCATCGACGAAGGAATTGCCCATTCAACGCACCTACTGGGCATCTTGAGCCGAAGGACCATGGGATCGTGGTGGGTGCCATACGAGATCGGAGTTTCTCGGGCCAAAGGCATTTCGACCGCGTTTTTGTTACTCCCGTCGATTACGCCGGAGATGGTCCCGGAGTACGTCCGAGCGGCTCAGTACTTCTGGAGCGTCGAGGAATTGCTCGCGTGGTGTCAACCACTCGGAAAGTGGCCTGAGGCTGTTATCGAACAGCTCTACTCTGAATGGTCGCAGGACATGCTGTCCGTCGAGATGGGATTGGACAAAAATGAGGTCAAACTCTGGCACAAACGGGCTCGTCAAGAGAACGCCCAACGGCTGCAGCAACTTGAGGCTCGTTTAATATACTTCGATGCAGGTTCCACCCGCAGTTCCGATTCCTGAGGCACTTATAGATCAATTTTGATGCCATCAGTCATATCCCGTGAATACAAGGTCATGCTTGACCCTCGGATGTTCTCCGACCGCAAGGACGGATTACATGAGATGCATCGCGAATCAAAGCGACCTGCCGGATCATTGAACGTCGATGCCGAGGGTAAATGCGATAAGGTCGAGTAGCGGACGATTCGCTTCCTCGATACCCCTGACACGACGATTCGTCGCAACTGCCTGGTACTGCCGCTTCGGCGCGATATCGATGCTGCGGGTCATGGTGAGATCTCGCTCAAGTGCCGCACTTTCGATCGCTATCTTGCTGCAGGACTCAACCTGCAACTGGTCGCTGGAATCAAAACCAAATCAAAGTTCGAGGAAGACATTGTAGCTCCGTTTTGCTACCGTTCTCGCATTCAGTGACGGTCGACGACCAATCGGAAAAGTTACCCGATAGCATCGCAACCGTTGCCGAAATCTTTCCCATCCTGGGCCAACTCCCGCGAAATGACTGAATATACGACGTACAGACCCCACTGGTAGTTGTTGAAGACCTTGTTCCGCACGAATGCGTTTACAGAGGGCTGAAGTTGCCTCGGGACGGCTCCGCCGGGGGCAGACCTTGTTTTCGGTTCTGATGGAATGAGGTGCGTGCTGCTGGGCAGGCCTTGTTGAGGCTGTCCACCTGATGGACCACGCAGCGCTTGTTCAGCGCTCGAACGCAACTGCGCGGTGCAGAATTGTCGCCACACCGATATGGTGCGAAATTCAGGCTCGGTTTTGACTGGTGGAGCGCTTAGCGTCGCCACTTTGGAGGCTCTTGGCGGCGGTCAGGGCTGAGCCATGACGTTAGATTGGGAATCGACGCAGCAGCGAACGCAGTTGTTAACTGCGTTTTCAGCACCTATTGATCAGGTGGCGGCAAGGTATGGCCTCAGGTGCCCGCCTCACATCGCCACCTCGTGGCCGCATGGCGTACCGTGAAAACCGGGTGCGGGGACATGGCTGAAAATCTCTCACAGAGGCTCGGAGGCACGGAGGTAGAATACGAATCGCCAGCGTGACTCATAAGAATCACTTGACGCTACGCTCCGTGCCGCTGCGCCTCCGTGAGAGACCCGTCAGGAGCTTACTACGAATAGCCAGGGCTCACGCTGCCCCAGGCATGGCTCGCGGACGGTTCGACGATGGACGATCTACTCGACCGACTGTACGCAGAATCATCTTTACGAGTTGCCCCAGTGCGTGCCGCCGAGCGAACATCGGGTGATCAGCGACTCATTCGAGCAGCGGCTTACAGCGAGTGTCTGAAGCTGGAACGCGATGAGCGGGCGAAGAGTCGCTGTCGCCCCTACTGGGGCTTTATGCATGCTGGCTTAGGTATCCACAGCTTCCGCTGTGGGCAAACCGCTTTCGTCCCTGTCAGGACTGGAATGCCACCGGCGGCCCTTGCGTACGCTGCTTAACAGCGGATTACGTTCCCGCATCCTCCGCAGCCTCGTCAGCGGCGGGTTCAGCGTCCTCCGCAGCCTCCTCGTCTGCTGGCTCGGCGTCGTCTGCGGGCGCAGCAGGCTGCTCATCGCTGGCCAGTTCACCCGATTCGCCTGGCTCGGTCGCGTCAGCGTCGGCCGGTTCGCCTTCGGCTGGCGCCGCCGGTTCGCCCTCAGCAGGTGCCTGCGGTTGGCCGCCAGCCGGTTGTGCGGGTTCGGTCGCCTCGCTGGGCTGTGGCTCTGTTGGCGGGGTCGCATCGGGTTGTGCGGCGTCGTCGGCGGGTTGCAGAGCCATTTCGGCGTCATCGCCATCGGCCTCAGGTGCTGCTGTGTCGGCAGCGGGGCTGGCCGCGGGAGGTGTTGCTTCGTCGCCAGCGGGCTCGGGTGCTGGTTCTGCAGCCGGCTGCGGCGCCTCATCGGTTGCCGCTGGCTCGGTCGGTTCCGCCACGTCACCGCCCTCTTTCTGCAGACCGCGCAGTCGCACGTATTCCTCGACCGACTTGGTTTCGGCCTCCATGTGTTCGACGAACGCGGCCAGCGGGAAATCGTCGGCGAACGTGTCGCGGTCGATCGCGATCGTGTAGCGGCGAATGGAGCGCATCAGGTCTTCGCTGATGTCATCCATCACCAGGATCGGATAAGCATCAAAGACTTCAGCCCAGAGTGCGAATGCTTCTTCATACTTCTGGATCGCCAGGTCGAGGTCCGCATCAGCGTTGGCCTGCTCGGCTTCGAACAGCAGTCGTCTTGCCTGCACGGTCCGTTCTTCCTGTTCGGCCTGAGCGAGCGTCTTCCAATAGACGTAATTGATCTGATCGCGATGGCCGCTGGTCTTGGTGATGCGGGCTTCCAAATCGCGTAGTTCCGCCGCCAATTGGATCGCGCGGAGCCGAACCGCTTCGGGTGCCCGCCGGGCGACGATGTCCTTAGACGGGATGATCCGGGATTGCGCCGCGTAGGCCAACGTGTGCTGGGCTTCATCGCGTTCGGCAGCGGGAATCGCGATCGCCTCGCGTTCGGCCGCCGTCAACGACTGGCGCAGTTCCTCTTCAACCTGCTGGTAGGTCTCGCCAGCGATGCTCATGAACTCTTCGAGCTTTTCGTCGCGGCGCTCGGTCAGTTCATCCAGACCATCGAGTCGGATGGTGAACGGCGAGGTGGTCGGGATGCTGCGTTGGCCAAAGGTTTGCCAGTCATCAGAAGCTTGCTGCCACGCGCTTTTGGCGCGGTCATCCAGGATCCCTTCGCTTTCGATCGCTTCGGCGTGTTTGATCCGCCATTTCGGTCCAGACTCATAAAAGTTGATCGGGGTCTGGTTACGGATTTTGACCCCTGCATCGACCATGTTGTACCCGTGGAACAGCCATTGGCGGCCGACGAGCCAGTTGTCGGGCTTGCCATCGGGGCCACGGGCCTCGGGGCTATCGACCGCGATGTTCTGCTCTCGCAAGTGTTGATGCAGCGGCTCGTCATCGGCAAACAGGCGGCGGAATTGCCGCTTTTCATCGGCAATTCCAATCTTTTGGCCATAAAACCAGCCGGTGTACCAGATCAAACGAGAAGACTTGCGGTTCTGCTCCACCCCACGGGTCAAGAATTCAGTTCCCTCGCGGACCATCGCATATCGCTGGCGATAATCGTCAAACTGGCTGGAGACGTTATAAGCGAGGTTGTGAGATTGGAACTCCCACACCTTCTCATAGTGAGGCTGCAGCAGCGCGATGTTGTTAAGTGTCGCCTTGAGCCGGTCCCACTCGTGGGCGACCTCATAGTCGTGCGCTTTGCTCCACAGCAGCGTCGCCGCCACACCGCGGAGACCGAGTGAGGCGAGCTTCATCGTTTCGCTCGCTGGATTGATGTCCCCGAGTTCGCTCTCAGCGATGTTGAAGCTCGTCCGCATCTGCGTCAGTTGACCACCGGGATCAGTCGTGCTGCCACCGGCCGGCTGGCCGAGCAGGTACAGCGGGATCAGCATGGCGATCAAAACCGCCAGATAAATCAGTTTATTGCGAAAGCCGTGGGACCGGTTCATGCCGCAATCTCGCGTGTCTTAAGGAAGAAGTATCCGATCAGAAAAGCCAGGATCACATAGCCAAGCGTCGCCACACCGTGGCGCGCCAACAGCGATCCAAAAATGTCATACCCGCTGGCGGCATACTCCGCCGTGCTGAGCATTTTCGGCAAGTTCGGCAACGACGTGGCCACCGCATCGAGCGCGTAGATAATCGCCGCGTCGACCGACTGGATCAGTCGGCCAGCGACCGCATCGATATCGAGTTCAGTTGTCATCGCGTCCTGACGGAGCAAGCGGACCATCGACTCGATCGGTCCCCCGCCCATCGGTTGACCGCGGTCGATGTGATAGCGGATGTCATAGATCTGCTCGGCGGTGAAGCCCAGCAGCACGCAGACGAACGTCGCCACCATCGCGACCGGACCGCTGAGGAACGTGCTGAACATCACGCCAAAGGCGATGACCATCACCATCTGCAGCCAGATCGAGATGTAGCTCTTGGTCAAGTTCCAGGCAAAACTCGACTCGGCCGGGCGCAGATAAACGCTGCTGGTTGTCGCGCCGAGGTATTGTTGGCGATCGATGCAGCGAATGATCACCTCCAGCCTACCATCCTCGCTGACCAGGTCATCAAACAGGCTCAGCTGCCGCGTCGTCTGGCCATCGGTGCCTTCGATCTGCCGCGGCAGGAGTTGTTCTGAGACGTCGTATTCCTGGACGACAAACGTGATCGGGTTGCTCTCGATCGCCGGATTGTCGGGATTCCTCATCGTGATCGACCCATTCAGGCCCGAGACGATGTCGCCTTTGATGGTCCGGTAGGCGCACAGCGCCATTTCCATCGTAATCCCTTCTTCGTCCGGGAAACGCGACGGCGTGACGTTCTCAAACGTATAAATCGCCGAGCTCAGCGTGCCGCCTTCCATGTAGCCATATTCCAGGCGACGAGCTTCGCGGGTGACACCGACCAGCCGCGCAATTCCCGCGCCGCCATAGCCGCCGCGAGCTTTCTCGTGGCCGACATCGATACCGGCGGCAGATAGGTTGCCGGTGCGATCGGTGAACACCAGCGAGCCATAGACAGGAACCCGCGCCCGCAGCGCCGACCGGGTCGCCGACGACGTACCGGCCATTCTCCTCGCGGACGACGTGCCGGTGCCCGCGCACCATGTCGGTCAAGCCGCGTGCCGGCTCACCTTCGGCGGCCGGCGCATCGAGCGTAAAGGTATGTTCGTGGAACTGGTCATAGCTCAGCTTGCCCTCAGCTCGTCCGCCACCGGTTTCCTGGATATCGACGACTTCGTGGTCGTGCCATAGGCCGCGGGTGACGAAGAAGTAACTGGCGATGCCCATCGGAACGAGCATCATCGTGCCCACACCGATGAATCCGAGCATCCGTCCAAACACGATTTCGGTCGCCCGCACCGGCTTGGTGACAATCGTATAGATCGTCCGGCTCTTGATGTCTGCCGGTAAACTGAACGTGCTGATGAACAGCGCCAGCAACAGGATCAGATAATTCGTCGCCGTCAACACAAAGCTGATGTACAGCCGTGCCGGGTCGGAGCTGCGCGGGTCGAGGTACCAGCCGGCGAACAGCAGGCCGACGACGAACAGGGCGACGACCACCAACACCTTGCGGCGGATCGCTTCTTTGTAGGCGAGTCTCGCCAGCGCCCAAATGCGCCGTGGCGAGGTGCCCGGCAAGTCGAAGCGGACCAAGTCGCGGACCGCGCGCGCGACGGCATAAAAACCTTCGCCCGGTCCATAGCGGACCGCGGAGACGAGATAGCCGATCACCAGGCCCAGCAGGATCGCCAGGACGACCAGGACCACGCCTTGCAGCAGCGCACTTTCCAGGAACGACTCGGGCCTCAGCAGCCACTGCGTGAATGTCCAAAAATCCTCAGGCTGCAAAATCATGACCGGTCCTCTTGGGTCGAGGAGCTGGTCACCTGGCCACCGGCTTGCGGATCGGTTTGCGAAACGCGGCGGGCGCCGGGCCGGCGTTCGCTTTCGCGGACGATGTTGAGGAACAGGTCCTCCATCGTCGCGGTCGGATTATCGATCGATTCGAGCGTCCCGCCGTGACGGCGAATGACCTCGGCGATTTCTTCCTTGGCGGCATCGCTCAGCCCGCGGGCGTGAACCTCAGTGACGTCCTGGACCTTGAGCAGTTCCGAAACCTTGCCGAGTTCCTTCAGCTCGCCCTGGTGCAGAATCGCGACGCGGTCGCAGACGTCCTGCACATCGGACAACTGGTGGCTACACAACAGGATCGTCTTGCCCTGCTCACGGAGCGAGAGGATCAGGTCCTTCATATCGCGGGTGCCAATCGGGTCTAGGCCCGTGGTCGGTTCATCCAGCAGAATCAGGTCGGGGTTGTTGATCAGCGCCTGCGCCAGGCCAACGCGGCGGGTCATCCCCTTGCTGTACTCGCGGAGCTGACGGTGACGGGCGCCCTGCAGTCCGACGAGGTTGACCAGTTCATCAATCCGGCGTTTGCGTTCGGCGGCCGACAGATCGAACAGCCGCCCATAGAAGTCGAGCGTCTCGTCGGTGGTCAGGAACTTGTAGAGGTAGGATTCTTCGGGCAGATAGCCGATCCGCTCGTTCTTGCGGGTTTCCGTGGCGTCTTGGTCAAACACCAGCACACGGCCGCTGGTCGGGAACAGCAGGCCGAGGATCAGCTTGATCGTCGTCGATTTACCGCTGCCGTTGGGTCCTAAGAGCCCGAAGATTTCGCCCCGGCGGACTTCGATATCGAGTGATTTGAGCGCCGCCACCTTTCGGCGTCCCCAGAAATCCCGATAAATCTTCGTCAGGTTACGCGTTTCAATGATCACGTCGGAACCGGGACCGACGGTCAGGGACGCATCGGGGGCGTCGGCAAGGGCAGTTTGATCAGTAGCCACGGGCACACATCAAAGGATGAGGGAATAAAGTCGACAGAATAGTCACACAGGTAGGATTCGCCAGGCGGTCGGGTGGACGCTCCGGCGGGGGCTGCCGAGCAGTGCTGACCGTACCGCCGAAATTACGCCCCCTGTCGCCAAAAGGTTCACGCCGCATCATGATCGCAATTTCCCGCCTGGGCGAATAGACCCACTGGTCCCTTGGCGCTGAGCGCCGCAGTTGCCAAAACATCTTTCGGCCGCTCCTCTTGGCGGTCGCTTCACCGCGTTTTTCGACCGGCCCCTTCTGCCGCAGCTCGCTCGATGTCGACTTCTTACCTGGCCGCGATCGAGTATTTATACGACCGTATCAATTACGAGCGGACCGCGGAGACCAAGCCGCACACGTTTCGGCTCCGCCGGATGAACGATCTGCTGGATTTGCTGGATTTGCGGGGCATCAGCGGCGGTGATGTGCCGGTGGTGCATATCGCCGGTACCAAAGGCAAGGGCAGCACCGCGACGATGGTCGCCGCGATGCTCACCGCTTCGGGCATCCGTACCGGTCTGTATACCTCACCGCATCTGGTCGATCTCGAGGAACGCTTTGTCGTCGATTCCGCTGCGGCAACGCAGGCGGAAGTGGTTCAGCTGGTGCAAGCGGTCCGGCAAGCGGCAGATTCACTGGGCGACCATGCTTGCGGCCCGCCGACCTTTTTCGACCTGACGACCGCGATGGCACTGCTGCACTTCAAACGCAGCGACTGCCGGGCGGTGGTATTGGAAGTTGGCCTGGGCGGACGGCTGGACAGCACCAATGCCTGCTCGCCCACGGTCACCGCGATCACCTCGATCGGCTTGGATCACCAGCACATCCTCGGCAATACGCTCGCTGAAATCGCCTCGCAAAAGGCTGGGATCATCAAACCGCGCATTCCGGTGATCAGCGGTGTGGCCGAGGGTGAAGCGGCTGAGGCGATCGATGCCATCGCCGCCGAGCGCTCCGCCCCGCTGTACAAGCTCGGGCGCGATTTTGACTACCGCATCCGTCCGGCAGCGGAGCGCTGGGGTGAGGAACTGGATCTGATCAGCAAGCGGCCGGAGATTCACACTCGCAGCGGCTGGGAATTGCCGCTGGTGGGCAAGCATCAGGGACGCAACAGCGCGATCGCCTGTGTGGCACTCGACCTGCTCACCCGCGCCGGCGTCAAGACGTCACTTCAGTCGCAAGCTCGCGGCCTGGCCGGTGTCCGCTGCGCGGGGCGGATCGAACGCTTTCTGCAACCCGACGGCTCGGAGATTTTGCTCGATACCGCTCACAACGTCGACTCGATCGCCGCGCTGTGCGCGTGTCTGCAAGAGCGCGCCGCCGGCAGGTCGCTGAGCGTGATCTTTGGGACCAGCCGCGATAAGGACTACCGGCCGATGGTCGAGCAGCTCAGTCGCATCGCCGACCGCATCATCCTGACGCGTTACCATGGCAACCCGCGGTATCGCGACCCAGCCGAGATGCTTGCCCAGTTGCCCGCTGGCGTCGCCGCGAGCATCGAAGAGTTCCCGCAGGCAGCGCTCCAGCAAGCCCGCTCCTGCGGCATCGCCGCAAAAGACCACCTGGTCGTGATCTGCGGCTCCTTCTTCCTCGCCGCCGAACTCCGGCCACTGCTGCTCGCTGAAGCAGCTAAACTCTGATCTGCCCAGCAAAGCCGATGCAGCAGCCAGCGCAAAGCGGACTGCCCACGGTCGTCAGCCTGCGAGCGAGTTATCCTAGAGCCTCACCTGCGGCGACGGCTGATCGCCATCGCGAGCGGTCGACAGCTACTCTCCTTCCTTCCCACCGCCCTCCCCTCACCAGAACTCAGGCAACTTATGAACTGCAACTGTGCCTATCCGACCTGGCTCCTCTTATTCTCATTGCTGCTCAGCGGCGGCAGCAGCCTGTATGCCGCTGACGCCGAAGTGATCGAAGTTCGCAAAATTTGGGATCAAGGTGCCCACAACGCGTTCACCGATCTGATCCGTTTCAAAGACCGCTGGTATTGCGTGTTCCGCGAAGGCCGAGATCACGTTTCTGCTGACGGAGCGCTACGGGTGCTGCACAGCGACGACGCCAAAACCTGGACCTCCGCTGCCCTGATCCGCTCCGACAGCGGTGACTTGCGCGATGCCAAGATCACGATCACACCCACGGGACAACTGATGCTCGTCGGCGCTTCGGCATTGCATCAGCCGGCGGACGCACGACATCAGTCGCTGGTGTGGTTCTCCGACGACGGGCAGAACTGGGGCGAAGCGGTCGAGATCGGCGAGCCGAACTTCTGGATCTGGCGCATCACCTGGCATAAGGGGACTGCCTACGGAGTCGGTTACTCCACGGCCGACGAGCGGCTGGTGCGGCTGTATAAGAGCGATGACGGACGCAAGTTTGAGGTGCTCGTCGAAAACCTGTACGAGAAAGGTTACCCAAACGAGACGGCGCTGGTGTTTCTCGAGGATGACACGGCGCTCTGTCTGCTGCGGCGCGATGGCACTCCCAACGAGGCGCTGTTGGGCAAGGCACGGCCGCCCTACACCGACTGGTCATGGGAGGGGCTGGGCAAACGCGTCGGCGGCCCGGATCTGTTGCAACTGCCCGATGGCCGTCTGGTAGCTGCTGGCCGCGATCACATCGGCGGTGTCTCGACGCGGCTGTGGTGGTTGGATCTAGCCAAGTCAGAACTCGCCGAGATCGCTCACCTGCCTTCCGGCGGCGACACCAGTTATCCCGGCCAGGTCTGGCACGACGGCCGGTTGTGGGTCAGCTACTACAGCTCGCACGAAGGCAAGACCAGCATCTATCTGGCCGGGGTGCAGCTGCCGGAGAAGCAGCAGTAGCACCTGTTAGGAAGATCAGGAGTCTGTCCGGCCAGCCTAGCGCTGGCGGACGGCGGTTCGCAACTTGCCGCGGGCCCGCATCACAGCGGCGGCCTTGAGCTTCTGCTGCTCCGGCGAACTCGAAGCCGCCTCGAGCGCGGTCGCCAGTTCACTCCTGGCCGCTTCGACATTGATGGACTTCGCTGGCAAAGCCCGTGCGGTCAGCACCGAGACGACATCACCTTCGACTTGCGCAAACCCGCCGTCGATGAAGAACGCTTCGGTACCGGCAGCGGTTTGCAGCCGCATCTCGCCGTAACCGAGGCGTCCGATCAGCGGCGCGCGGCCGGTCTGAATCCCCAGTTCCCCGTCGTACATCGGCAGCACGACAGAATCGGCGACTCGGTCAACTTCGGTCCGCTCGGGCGTGACCACTACACATCGGATCGGCATGACGCTTATCTCTTACCTTCCGCCATCTTCTTGGCTTGAGCTTCGGCCTGTTCAACGACACCGACGTACATGAACGCCTGCTCGGGCAGGTGGTCCCATTTGCCGTCGCAGATCTCTTCAAAGCTGCGGATCGTTTCAGCCAGCGGGGTGATTTCACCAGCCTTACCGGTGAAGACCTGGGCGACCAAGAACGGCTGCGACATGAACCGTTCGATCCGGCGGGCGCGGTGAACGATCATCTTGTCGGTTTCGCTCAACTCGTCGATACCGAGAATCGCGATGATGTCCTGCAGTTCGCGGTACCGCTGCAGAATCGTCTGCACGCGGCGGGCGATCGCATAGTGCCGGTCGCCGACGTACTGTGGGTCGAGGATACGGGAGTTCGACGCCAAGGGGTCGATCGCCGGGTAGATCCCTTTCTCCGAAATCGAACGCTCCAGATAGATGAACGCGTCGAGCTGGCCGAACGCCGTTGCGGGGGCCGGGTCGGTCGGGTCGTCCGCCGGCACGTACACCGCCTGCACCGACGTGATCGCGCCCTTGTTTGTACTGGTGATTCGCTCTTGCAGGGCGCCCATCTCGGTTGCCAACGTCGGCTGATAACCCACCGCCGAAGGCATCCGGCCCAGCAGCGCCGACACTTCACTGCCGGCCTGCGAGAAGCGGAAGATGTTGTCGATGAACAGCAGCGTGTCGGCCCCGGTCGAATCGCGGAAGTACTCAGCCATCGTCAGCGCCGAGAGCGCGACGCGGAGCCGCGAGCCTGGCGGCTCGTTCATCTGGCCGAAGACCATGCAGGTCTGCTCGATGACCTTGCGGCCGGTCTCACCGATCTCGGTCTCTTGCATTTCGAGCCACAAGTCGGTGCCCTCGCGGGTCCGCTCGCCCACACCGGCGAATACCGAGTAACCGCCGTGGCTGCTGGCGATACGAGCGATCAACTCGGTCAAAATGACCGTCTTGCCCAGTCCGGCACCACCGAATAGACCGGCCTTACCACCGCGAACGAACGGCGTCAGCAGGTCGACGACCTTGATCCCGGTCTCAAAAACTTCGGTGTTGGTCGACAGTTCATTGACCGGTGGGGCCTGACGGTGAATCGGCCAGTAATCGTCCGCGACGACATCGCCGCGCTGGTCGATCGGCTGACCCAACACGTTGAACACGCGGCCGAGCGTCGCCTTGCCGACCGGCACGGTCACCGGCTTGCCGGTGTCGACCACTTCCATCCCGCGCATCATGCCGTCGGTGCTGCCCAGCGCGATCGCCCGGACGCGTCCGCCGCCGAGGTGCTGCTGGACTTCGCCGACGAGGTTAATGTTGACGCCCTTGTGCTCCGAGCGGATCTGCAAGGCGTTGTAAATGGGCGGCATGTGCCCCATGGGGAACTCAACGTCGAACGTCGACCCGATGACCTGCGTGACGCGACCGGTGGTTTGCTCTGCTGCGATGGACATAAGATATTCGTTGGGTGATGGACAAATATGATTGCGGCATGAAGATCGGGGTTATTTGGCTAACGCTTCCACGCCGCCGATGATTTCCATGATTTCGCCGGTGATCTGCGACTGGCGAGCACGATTGTAGTTGCGCGACAGCAGCTTGATCATGTCGCCGGCGCTCTCGGTCGCACCTTTCATCGCGATCATCCGCGCCACCTGCTCGGAGACCGCCGCATCGAGGAAGCACTTGAACAGCTTCGCTTTGAAGCTGGTCGGCACAATTTCCTCAAGGATGCTTTCGGCCGAGGGCAGGAACTCGAACTCGGAGTGGCTGCCGTCGGCATTCGGCTCATCGTCGGACTGCGACTGCAGCGACCCGAGTGGCAACAGCGTCTCAACGACGGCGATCTGGCGGCTGGTGCTGATGAACTTCGTGTAGACCACGTCGAGCCGGTCGATCTCGCCCAGCGCGTACTGCCGCAAATACTCCGAAGCGATCGCTTCGACTTCGTTGTAAGACGGCTGGTCCTCGAACTGCGTGAACTGCTTATCGGTACTGACCCCGCGGTACTTCAGGCCGTTGATTCCCCGCTTGCCGCTGGCATCGACCACCAATTCCGGCACCGTTTGCTTCAGCAGGCTGATCTGCGGCATCACGGCCCGCAGGATCGCTGCGTTGTAACCGCCGCAGAGCCCGCGATTGCTCGCCAGCAGCAACAACCGAGCACGCTTGGGCTGGTCACGCGTTTCCAACAGCGGGTGCTGCACGTCGGTCCCGGCAGCGACCAACCGTGAGACCACCTTGGTGATCTGATTGGTGTAAGCGGTGACCGCGGCGGCGCGATCCATCGCCTTCTTGTAACGAGCCGTCGCGATCAGCTCCATCGTCCGCGTGATCTTGCGGATGTTGCGAATCGACTTGCGTCGTTTATCAAGTGCTCGGGCGTTGGCCATGTGGCGGCAAATTCAGTGGAGGAAAAAACAGTTCGGTGGCGACAGGCGAGTTTCTTAAACCTCTTCGGGCTTATAACCCGCTTTGAAATCCTGGATCGCCGCGATGATCTGCTGCTCGATGTCCGCGGTCAAATCCTGCTTCTCGTTCAAGTCGTTGATCAGCGAGTTGTACTTGCTGTGGACGAACGCCAAGAAATCCTGCTCCCAGCGTTGCACCAACTTGACCGGCACGTCGTCGAGGTAGCCGCGGGTGCCGGCGAACAAGCTCAGCACCTGATCGGTGACCTTCATCGGCCGGTACTGCGGTTGCTTGAGCAGTTCCACCATCCGGTAGCCGCGATCAAGCTGCTTCTGCGTCGCTGGGTCCAGGTCGGTCCCGAGCTGGGCGAATGCCTCGAGCGAGCGGAACGCTGCCAAGTCCAGACGCAGACCGCCAGCGACCTTCTTCATCGCCTTGGTCTGAGCTGCACCGCCGACGCGTGAGACCGAGATCCCGGCGTTCATCGCCGGACGAACACCGGCGAAGAACAGGTCGGGTTGCAGGTAGATCTGCCCGTCGGTGATCGAGATCACGTTGGTCGGGATGTAGGCCGAGACTTCGCCTTCGAGCGTTTCGATCAGTGGCAGGCTGGTGATCGAACCGCCACCCAGAGCGTCAGACAGCTTCGCCGAACGCTCCAACAACCGGCTGTGGATGTAGAACACGTCGCCGGGATACGCTTCGCGGCCCGGCGGACGTCGCATCAGCAGCGACATCTGGCGGTAGGCGGTCGCTTGCTTGGACAAATCGTCATACACGATCAACGCATGGCCGCCGTTGAACATGAAGTGTTCGGCCATTGCCGTTCCGGCATAGGGAGCGACGTATTGCAGCGGCGCTGGGGAGCTGGCACCGGCGGCGATCACCGTCGTGTACTCCATCGCCCCTTCACGCTGCAGCACTTCGACGATGGCGGCAACCGCGGAGTCCTTTTGGCCGATGGCGATGTAGAAGCATTTGACGCCGGTCCCCTTCTGGTTGAGGATCGCGTCGATGGCGATGGCGGTTTTGCCGGTCTTGCGGTCGCCGATGATCAACTCGCGCTGACCGCGGCCGATCGGCGTCATCGCGTCGACGGCCTTGATGCCGGTCTGCAGCGGCTGGGTGACCGGCTTGCGCTCGGCCACACCGGTGGCGATGATTTCCACCGGGCGAGTCGTGGTCGTCTGCACCGGGCCCTTGCCGTCCAGCGGGTTGCCCAGCGGGTCGAGCACTCGGCCAATGACGGCGTCGCCAGCCGGAACGCTCAGCAGCGTGCCGAGCGACTTGACTTCGTCGCCTTCCTGAATCGTCAGGTAGTCACCGAGGATGATGACCCCGACGCTCGTTTCTTCAAGGTTGAACGCCAAGCCGATCGCGCCGTTGGCGAACTCGACCATCTCGCCGGCCATAACACCCGCGAGCCCATAGACACGGGCGATGCCGTCGCCGACTTCGAGCACGGTACCGACTTCGCTGACATCGACTTTGCTGTCAAAATGTTCGATTTCCGCTTGCAAGACGGAAGCGATTTCATCACTGCTAAACTTCACGATTATGTCTCAGACGCGGGGGTTGATTGCTGTTGGGTTGATCGGGGCTAGGCTTGGTTGCCGGCAAAGGTTTCAAATCGCTGCAGCAGTTCGCGTGAGAAACCGCTGCGGACGCTCTTGGACAACTTGTTGATCCGGTTGGAGACACTGCCGTCAAAGACAGTATCGCCGATCCGGATCACCATGCCGCCCAGCAGCCGTGGGTCGACGATCTCGACCAGCCGCACCTGCTTATTGGTCGCCGCGGTGATCCGATCCAGCACGGCCTGGCGCAGCGAATCTTCCAATGGCACTGCGGTACGAACTTCGGCGACCGCGCGGCGGAGCATTTCATCACGGAGCGAATCGGCAGCCGTTCTCACCGCCGCGATGTATCCTAGCCGTCCCCGCCGCCCCATTACCTTGAGGAACTTGATCAGCAGCGGGTGATACTGCTCGCCGAACAGGCGATCGATCACCCGATTCTTATCTTCTTCGTCGATTCGTGGTGAGGCCAGTGCGGCCGCGAGCTGCGGATTTCCGGCCAGGTAGTGATCGACAACCTCGCCGAGTTGCCGGAGCACTTCGTCGGCAACCCCTGCCGCGTCGGCGGAGCCGACCAGTGCTTGGGCGTAGATCTTCCCGAGCTGTTCGGCTCCGGTGTCGAGAACCGTCTCGTGGGCAATGCCTACAGTCATTTCATTACGCCGGGGTCGGTCTGTGTACAATGCGCCCGCTGGCGGGCGCCGGGGTTAGTTGTTGCTGGGCAATCGTTCGAGCGACTGACGGATCAGTTCGGCGTGATCGTCGGCGCGCAGTTCCCGGCCGACGATTTTCCGTGCGACCGCGAGCGCCATGTCCGAAGTCTGGCCAGCCAATTCGGCGATCGCCACCTTCTTGGCCTGTTCGATATCGGCCAACGCCCGCTGGCGGTGCACTTCCGATTCGGCCTTCGCGTCGGCGATCATTCGCTGCCGCTCAGCCTCGGATGCCTTTTGGGCCTCCGCGAGCATTTTCTGCACTTGGTTGGATGCCTCGCTGATTTTCGTCTCGTAGCTGGCCAGCAATGACCGCGCGTCGAGATTCGCCTGATGAGCACTTTCCAGATCACCGCGAATCTTCGTCTCGCGCGCTTCCAATCCGCCCAAAATGACGGGCCAGACGAACTTGGAAAGGATCAACAGCACGCCGAGAAAGATCGCGATGTTGGCGACCGCCGAGCCGACGTCGACGCTCAGCAGCGGAGGCGTAGGCGTATCCGCATGAGTGCCATGCGAGTCGACAACCGCATCGCTATGGACTTCCTGTGCAAAACCGGAAGGCGACAGAGCAAGCGAGCCGCTAAACAACAGCACGGCGATCATCAAGCTGGCCACGCGAGGCCGATTCATAAACATCATCGTCAAAACATCCTTCGCCACGCAGGACAAAGCAGGATACGGCAAACTAGCTGATCAGGATCAGTAGCAACGCGATGACCGTCACCCCTTCGATCAGAGCCGCGGCGATCAGCATCTGGGTGCTGATCGTGCCGCCAGCTTCGGGCTGACGAGCAATCGCATCCACGGCCGCACTGCCGATGCGACCGATACCCAAAGCGGCACCGATGATCACCAGCCCCATACCAATCCCAGCCCCGATCTTGCTGATAGCGGCGGCCGTTTCCTCGGCGGCGGTATCAACGGCAGTGGTGGTGGTGTCGGCGGCAACTTGAGCCAATAACAAGGCAAACTCGAACATTTTCGCTTCGCTCCTGGGAACTTACTACTGAGGGAGGGGTAAAAACGGGTAACGTTACTGGAAAGTCAGGTCGGTAACAGATAATCACAACTGCAAATATAAACGCGGCCCGAACAGCCTTCGCAGACTCGTGATTGCAATCATCTCTTGGTTGGCTAAAGGTGGCGGTCGCCAATCATTATTTGGCCGCCGGGCTGAGGCGACTCGGTGTCAGCAGTTTGTCGATGTTCATCTGGCCTTCATCGCTGAACGGATTCTCGTCGTGATCGTCGCTGTGCGGGGCATGCTCATCATCGGGATGGTGCGTGCCAGCGGTCGAGATGAACAAGACGGTCAAGAACGTAAAGATGAACGCCTGCAAAAAGGCAATGAACAACTCGAGGAAGGTCAAGGCGATGCCGCCGAGAATCACCATGATCCCGACGCCATATCCCAGTGCATGTGAGACTTCGGCGGCGGAGAAGATCAGCAACACGAAGGCGGCGATCACTAAGTGGCCAGCCATCATCGTGCCGAACAAACGCATGGCAAGCACGATGCATTTGATAATCAATCCCATCCACTCCAGGAAGTAGAGCGGGATGCCGATCGTCAGCATCTTCGGATCGTTCCAGCCGATCGGGTTGAAGTGGGCAAAGAACGCCTTGGCACCAGTCTCGCGGATCCCGATGAAGATGATTGCGATGAAACTCGACAGCGCCAAAATCACATTCAGTGACAGATTGCCTGTCGCGGTGCCGCCCCAGTGCGAAAGTGCGGTATTGCCGGTCAACGACTGCAGGATGTACCCGATCGGAATTAGACCCAGAACATTGGCAAACAGAACGAAAAAGAAGATCGACCAGATGTACGGGATGTATTTGTCGGTCAATCCATGCAAGTTCGGCCGCGCCACTTCATCGCGAATGAACGTACAGATCGTTTCAAACAACTGACCAAGCCGGCCTTTGGTGCGGTAGGCGTCTAGCCCTTCACCACGAACGCGGACACGACTGGCCACATAGCTAAAGGTCAGCAGCACCACGACGGCCGTGAAAGCCGTCATCGCCAAGTGATTGGTGATGTAGAAGTTGTACTGGCCGTTGTAAATACCCAGTGCCGGGATGGTCGTCGATTCCGAACCGACCGACAGGCTGAATAGCGGCTCGTGGTGCAGCGCATGCGGCAACACATGGCTGACCGCCTGATCGGTCAGGCTCGCACCAGCTTCTGCGGCGGCTAATAGTGGTTTAAAGTGCGGCAACATTCGTTCGCTCTGAACCTGTCGAATTATTTCCAAGAGCCCGGCGAGTTCTCAATTTTTCCATCCGCCCCCGCTCGCGAACCAAGATCACTAAGTCGGTCGCAGTGAGGGTTATATACCAAAACAAAACATTGAACACCGCCTCAGGACGCTCCAGCGGCGAGACGAGCAATAATAGACCCAGAATCAAGAAGGTCCCTGCCAAGCGAATCGCCATTGAGAGCAATAGTCCACTGACGCCGCTCATAGGGTCCGCGGCGTCATCTTTGGGCCGTGACAATGGCAGGTGCGCCGCCGCGGTGACCGCTAGAAAGCCGATCCCGGCGATCACGAACCACAGCGAATTGCCCGGCACCCCATAACTCGCAGCTGTCGCATGGACGCCGCTGGCAACCACCACAATCACCGCGGCGGCGATCAGACCAAAGGCGGAGGCGCCTGGCCGATCGGCCGCTGCGGTCGATGGTTGAGTGGGTGTGCTTGGCATAAGTCGGTGCGAGCCTGGCGTCGGGCAGCCTTTGCGAATGTTTAGTGATGGCCTGTGGGACGATTGGCGGCCATCGCCAATCGAATGAACCGGTACAGTCCGGCAGCAAAACCGATGACTGCACCCAACGCGGTAGCGACGAGAGTTGTGTTTTCGAAATACTGATCCACTGCATAGCCGATCGCTGCAAGCACGATCGACGACCCGCCCAACTCCATGCCGGCACCGGCAAAACGCCATGCGCTGGCCCCGCCCTGGAAGAACGGAGTCGGCTCGTTGTCGCTTTGCCCTGCGGTCACCGGCTCCGGCTGAGGATACTCGGCAGACCGCTTTCCAGGACCTGAGTCACGTGGCGGAATACCGCCTGAAGGACCGGCCATCGTCTAACCTTTACTTGCGGCGGTAACCCTGCATCGGACCGCTCCGCCAGGACCGCCGCCCCGAGTGGGATCGCCTTTCCTAACGCTCGGCCAGTTTGATCGTTGGCTCAAGTTTTTCTAGGGGCTGTGACCGATCGCCGCACTCTAGCGCTGCGTCATCGCTTGATTTCTAGAGCTGACCATTGCTCGACTCCCTCGTGCTCGTGCTCGTACTCGTACTCCACGCGCCGACGAGACGGCTACAGCGGGCTCTGACCCCGGCCAACTCGACCTCAATCGTCCCTCACAACAATCGCAGACGGTTCGTCGGTGGTCGATTCGGGCCATCGATTACGAGCACGAGCACCGCTGCGCTGAGCACGGGACTGAGGCAGGGATCAAGCCACGTCTGGCGCGTTGGCCATGGCCGCATTCTTCGGCAAGTTGCCGACCACAATCGTCTCTTCCCACTGCACCGCAGCCATCACGCTGTTGATCCCGCTGCCGATCCCCAGCAGCGCCACGCGGTCCCCACGGCGTACGACTTGGCGATGCGCCGCATCGGCCAGCGTGATCGGCAGCGCCACCGAACCGGTGTTGCCGGTCCAAGGGAATGTCGCATGATCCTTTTCCAGGTCCAGCCCAAGCGACTGCAGCATCAGCGCACGGTGGCGGCTGCCGACCTGGTGGCAGACCGTGCGGTCGATCTGCCCGCTGGTCCAGCCCGACTCGGGCAAAAACTTCGCAAAGGCCGCTACGCCCGTTGCGATTCCCTCGTGCAAGAGCGTCTCGCTGTCGGTGTCCATCACCGGCTGCATCGCCGCTCCGGCGCTGTCATCGTCGCTGCGGCAGAGGTCGTGGAACGACGTTCGGGCCGCGGCGACTGCTGCCAAAAATGGTGAACCTGCCGCCCGCACCTGCCCCTGCTCGGCCAGATCGCGATGGGTCAGCAACCACGCGCACGACCCGCTGCCGATGGTCAGCGACGCGAAGGCGGGTTTGACGCTCTGGCGGGTTAATCGCTCGTCGGTGTTGAGCACCTCGATCGTCCGCTCCAGCAGCGGGCGGCTGTTTTCAGTGCCGACGACGACCCCGGCCGAAATCGCTCCAGCTTGAATCAACGCCGCGATCTGAACGGCGCCGTTGAGTATTCCCAAACAGGCGTTGGAAACGTCATAGACCCAGCAGTTTTCGCTCAGCCCCATCCCGTGGTGAACCTTCGAGGCGGTCGCCGGCTCCAGAAAATCGCGACAAACACTGGCGTGAATCAGGCAGCCGATCTGCTCGCGCTCAATGCCGCTGGCCTTGATCACCGCGTTGCCGCTGTCGATGCTCGGGCCGCTGGGCATCGTCCCCGGTTCCCAGATTCGGCGGCTGGCGATCCCGCTCATCAGCTCCAGTCGTCCCGGCGGCAACCGCAGACGGCGGTAGAGCGGATCGAGTTGGGCTTCGATCTGGTCGCTGGTCAGCTCCAGCTCAGGCATCGTGACGGCGATCGCCTGCAAGCAAACTTGGTCAAATTTCACGGCGAATTAACGGCTGCGCGGGGCGAGAAAGGCTGTGTCTAATAGTACCGTTCGGTTATCGCACCGGCCCGCCGGGGACGGAATAGGGTGGACTCTGTTTTCTTTTGCTAGCACTGCCTGTAGTAGTAGCAAAATGGCTCCCTTGGAAGATGTTGTAAGTTCGTTGCAATGTCTCGTAGGCACGCTAACTTCCCTCGCATCGGAAGCCTGATGGGTTCGGGCTTCTACCGAGCACTCACGAGCGGCCAAAAGATTTGGCGACTGAGGAGAACCGAAAGATTCGGAAAGGTGGGCGATTGGCGTGGCTCTGCTGGCCGCGCTGGCAGTCGTGAGTAGCGTCTTCCCACGGGTTGCGCTGTCGATCCGGGTCCTTTTCGGCTGTCTTTGATCGCATGGAGTTGTCTGCCCGGCAGGTAACTTCAGCGCCCGCGTTCACTCGGTGGTGACTTTCACCAACGGATTTGTTCTCGCGTATCTGAAGGGGATCTAAGATGACGAGTAAGCCACTGATTGGGATCAATGCGGATTATCGTTCGGCCAACCGCAGCACGCCTGCGTATGCTTTTGTATCGGCCGGGTATTTTGATGCGATCAAGGCCGCCGGGGGAATTCCCGTGGTGATTCCGCCGCTGAGCGACATCGAATCGGTTCGTGGTCTGCTCGATGCGCTGCACGGCTTTGTGCTCATCGGTGGTGCCGACTTGGATCCTCGCCGCGACGGTTTCATGCTGCACCATTCGGTCCGACTGCTCGACGCGGTGCGTGAGACGTCCGATCGCATGATCATGGATGAAATCGCTGAACGGCGGATGCCGGTGTTCGGAATCGGCACCGGCATGCAGCTGATCAACGTCCAACAGGGCGGCAACCTGTTCTTTGATATCAAGGAAGATCTGCCCGACGCGGTGCCGCACTTCGACGCCCAGGACCTCAATCATCGCCACACGCTGGACGTGGAAAGCGATTCGCTCGTCGGCCGGATCTACGGCGATGGCGAAATCCGGGTCAGCAGCCGGCACCACATGGCGATCGACGAAGTCGCTCCAGGATTCCGCGTCACCGCCCGCTGCCCCGACGGCGTGATCGAAGCGATTGAATCGGAAATGATCGACTGGTACGCGATCGGCACCCAGTTTCATCCCGAGTGCGGCGCCGCCTCGGCGCTGGACATCCGGCTGTTCGAAGAATTTGTCGACGCCGTCGCCGCTCGCCAAGGCCAGAGCATGCGGTTGGTGGCCTAACAGCGTTCACTTCAGATTTCAGGAGGGAAAGTCTCGTCGCTCGATCCGAGCTGCAGCCGATGGACCGGTGGCACCAGGAAGGATTCGTGCGGGTGTAACGACGACGAGATGCGGGCAAGGGACTTGCCAACCACAGGGAACGGACTGCGATGCGGTCGGATGAAACTCGCGGGAGAGTCATCCGACCGCTTTTTTTGTAAGGCAGGAGGCGGGTGGCAGGTGGCAGGTAGCAGGTAGCAGGTAGCAGGTAGCAGGTAGCAGGTAGCAGGTAGCGTTCGGGTGGCACGTGCATGGCCCTAGCGATGGGCGTGAGCGACGGAATCAGATGCCGAGTCGGTGAGGCATTTTATCCTTGCCCTGCATTTTCTTCCCAGCACGCTCTTCGTTCCTCAGGGACGTGCCACCCCGTCTTTGCCGTTCTCCTGCCGCTTCACTTGCCAGGCTTCATCAAAGAAGTCAGCCGCCACGATTGGGCCTGGAAAAATCCCATCCGACGGCGTCGTTACGTCGATCACGGCCCAGTCGGGCAGCATCGCGATCTGCCGTGAATTGGTGCTGTTGGAAAACTCGCGAAAGGTCAGCCCGCTGTTGACGACCACATAGCGGCTGGGGTTTTGGGGATTGGGATAGACCATCGCCACCGCATGCGTACTAGCACTAAAACTCTGCCCGCCGACGACGATCTTGTTCTCCCGCCAGACGATCGGCAGCCCGGCGGCAATCGAGGCGAGGTAACGGTTGCTGGCGAAGTCGCCGAAGCAGAGCAAGTGATGTGACGCAGCCTGTTCAGCTGTCACCTCGGTGTCCATGATCACGCGGTCATCGCCGCGCATGATTCGCTGCCACCGCTGCCGGGCCTGTTGGGCTTCACGTTCCACAAATCGTTCCACCGCCCCATGGCGGCAAGGCCGGCTCGGCAAGACAAACAGGAACGGGCCGGTCAGCGCGTCGTCGATCGGCCCCTGCAGCCCTGGCCGCTTCCGCAGCGGCTGCCTTGTCGCCGGCTCCTCACCGCCTTCCAGCTCATACCACTCGCCGTCTTGCTCGATCAAATCAATCACCAGCGGTTTTCCGGTGGCGACGTCCGGGCCGGCAAACAATTGGCCGTTGATCTCCAGCCGGCAGCGACCGTTATGAAGCGGCCAGCCGAGGCGCGTGAAATCCAGCCGCAGTCGATCGACATTCTCGCCCGTCACCCGGATCGTCGCGGGCGCCTGCAGTTCCGCCGTCACCGCCGCCCGCTGCCAGTGTCCCTTCATCCCCTGGACGCTCAGCCAATCGATGCTGGGATAGCGCAGCGTGTAGGTGACCAAGCGGATTTTGGGGCGATACTGACCGTCGCTATCGTCTGCCCACTGAGCCAGCCTGGCTTCAATCTTTTCCGCCGACGCGTCGTCGATCTTGTGCCCCATCCCGGCACCGATCACGTGCTCGATCGCAACATCGCGGTTTTCAGCGGCTTGCAGCATCGTCTCGGCGGCCTGACGCTGCGGATCGACTTCGCCGCTATAGGCGATCACCCGCGTATTGCTCAGGTTCTCCACCCAAGGCGGCACGTCATACCAATTCATCAGCCGGCGTCCCCAGTCGCCTGGCTGATAAGGTATCAGCTTTTTGTCCCAGCCTTGGTAGCGGATCGTATCGACAAAGCCAGCGCCGGGATTGGCGGCGAACCATCGCGCTGGATCGTGTGCCGCCAAGTGCCAGCAACCCGCTCCACCCATCGAAAATCCGCGGATGCTGATCTTCGCCGGATCGATCACAAACTGCGCCGCCACGTGCTCGAGCGCTTCGTAGACGTCGGTTTCACCGGCGAACTTAAACGCGTTGCAGTGCCGCCCGAACGGATGCAATACGATCGTGTCCGCCGGAGCATACGTGCCGAGCTGAGACAACCGCTCGATCAAGAACGGGATCTCGGTCGTCGTGTCGCCGCGGCCGTGCAGCCACACATCCAGCCGTCGTGGCCGATCCGGTGCGTCGGCAAGGCCCTCCGGAATGACTAGGCCATAGGGCTGAACGGAACCGTCGATGCGAGAAACAAATCCGCCAGCGAGCGTCCGGCCAGCATGTTTTCCCTTGGACCCGATCGCCAGCAGTTCCAGCTTCTGTTTGACCGCCGCGTTCACATCGCTGACAGGAAGCGGCGCCAATTGCTTAGCAGCGTCCAGCCGCTGCCGCGCAATCGCGAGCGCTTCCTTGGCCTTGTCGATGTCCGCCGGTTTGTAGAACAGCCGCTGGTCGAGTGCCAGTTCAGCCGCGCGCACGAACACTTCAACATCGGGGCGCCAGGCCGCTGCGCCGCTGTGTGCTGCCGCGGCGACCAGTTCGCGGCGGAGCGCCATCGCCGACTGACGCAGTTCGCGAGTCACTTCCGCTGCCAGCTCAATCCCTTCCGGCGGCAGCGACTTGTAAGGCCCTTGGGCGTGCCCGCTCAGTGCACTCAGCCAGCACGCAGTCATCAAGCCTATTTGCGGCATCAGACCCAACAGCGGCAGTGATCGTGACATCGTAAGCACTCCTAACAAAAGTCGGTTGGACAACGCCACTTTTGGCGCATCCTAACCCGAAGCGTAAGCGAGGACAAAGAATCCGCCAAATCTCACGCTGGCACTTTGCGTCGTGGGAGTCACATGCCTTTCAATAACCAATGACGCTGTGTAGATAGATAAGCGTCCCTTAATCTCGAGCGATCCGCAGCACCTCGTCCAGCGACATCGCTCCATCATAAAGCGACCGGCCGATGATGCACGCCGGCATCTGCATCTCCACCAGCCTTTGGACGTCTTCGAGCGTTGTCACTCCGCCGCTGGCGACCAGCGGGATATCGGTGGCCGCGGCCATTTCGGCCAAGCCTTCAAAATTGGGGCCTTGCATCATGCCGTCGCGGGCGATGTCGGTGTAGATGATCGCTGCGATGTTCGCGGTGCGGCGGCGGAGGTCTTGAGCGAGATCCGTCGCCCGCGTCTGGCTCGTCTCCAGCCAACCGTCGGTCGCCACCATGCCGTCGCGAGCATCGATCCCCGCGGCCAGTTTACCGGGATGCGCATCGCATTTGGCTGCGAACCACTCAGGCCGTTTCAGCGCCGCACTGCCGACCACCAGGCGAGCCAGCCCCAGGGCCAGCAGAGCATCGATCGCTGCGTCATCGCGGACGCCGCCGCCGAGTTGGCAGGGGACGTCGACCGCTGCGAGAATCGCTTCGACCGCACGGCGGTTGGCTGACGGATCGTCGCCGCGCGCGGCATCGAGGTCGACCAAGTGCAGTCGCTTGGCCCCGGCGTCGATCCACCGCCGCGCCATCGCTGCCGGATCGTCACCGAAAATTGTTTGCCGGTCATAGTCACCCTGTTGCAGGCGAACCGGTTTGCCGTGTCGTAAATCGATCGCTGGCCAAATCTCCACCGCTATGTTCCTCTCAGTTCCGCTTGTCAAACCCAATTGCAGTTACCACTGCAGCACCGGATTCCGGGATTGGACCAGCCCACCACCAAAAAGCAAAGCCGTAGGTCCGGAACACCATTTAGTCGCATGGTGCAGTGTCCACGGCGAGTCCCGTGCCTCTGTTCGGAGCTGTTAAAATTTCACGCAAAGGCGCGTAAGTCGCAAAGGCCGAGCCGGTGAACAAGACTTTGCGTCTTGGCGCCTTTGCGTGAGGTCGTCTTTTTCAGCTGCCGCCCCAGCTTGATTTCGAGGCGGCGACGGGGAGTGTCTTCCTCAGGCGCGACGAGAACGATCGCAGCTTGCGCGCAGGTTACGTAACCGCTAATGAACGCTGATCTTGGCCTGCCACGCAACAGCTCCCAAAATTAGTGTTTATAAGTGTGCATCAGCGGGTGCTACTTCTGAGCAGCCGCGGCCGGGGCGGGCTTTGCCTCGGGGGCTTGGCCCAGCGGCCAGAGTTCGTAGCGGCGCACGAACATCTCGGCCAGTTCGGTCTGCAACAGGATCTTGCCTTCGCTTGGCTTGATGTCAGATGCCTCGTTGACCGTCACGCCGTTGACTTTGATCACGAGGTGATCGCCCTGGCAGATCACGTCCATTCGCGTCCACTGGCGAAACTCGCTCTCGACGTCCTGCTTGCCACGGAAATCGATGGTGTCGGTCCAGTCTTCGTCGCGGCCCCACCAGTTGATCCGTCCGCTGCTGAGGGTCACTCGCTCGCCCCCTTTTTTCCAGACCCGCTCGCCATCGCGATCTTTGGTGACTTCGGTCGTCAACGATACCGGCAGCGGCTCGCCGGTTTGCGGATCCTTGCCGGTCAGCACGAGAATGTCGCCGACGCCGCCTTCGATGATCTGGGCTTCGACCGACGCCATCCAGCGACCACCAAAGCCGCCATCGGGACCGAAGGCATGCACTAAAACACCGGAGTCACGGGCGCGGTCCTTGCGGCTGTCCCAGGTCCGCTCACCCCACTTGAACTCGATGATCAGGTGGTAGTCGCGGTAGGTCTGCTCGGTGATCAGCCCACCCCAGCCGTCACCGGAGATGTGCAGCAGGCCGTCTTTGACCGTGAACACCTCACGCGGGTCTTCGTGTCCGGTGTCTTCGATGTAGGTGTAGAACCCGTCGAGATTCTCGCCATTGAACAGCTTGATCGGCTCGTCCTTAGGGCTGATCGCCACCGGCTCGCTGGCTTCCGCGGCGTCGAGTTCTCGCAGGTAGATGTTGCGGAACCACAGCGGATTGCCATGGTTTTGCAGTTCAATTTGGCCGCGCGGGTAGATCGGCTTGTCCCGCTCCCAGACGTTTTCCATCACGACGTTGTCGGTCACCAGTTGCCCGTTGAGCTTCACCGTCACGCGGTCACCGACCATTTTGACGTACAGCGTGTTCCACTGGCCCGCCGGCTTGTCGGCTTTGACCAGCGGGAAACGCGGGTTGTTTTGGTTATTCCAGAGGGCACCGGAGCCCTTGTCAGCGCCGTGCCGGAAGTACGGTTCGTACTCGGTGTCCCAGAGTTGGACTTGCGGGCTGCCGCGGAGGTAGATGCCGCTGTCGCCGCCGGGCGTGATTTTCCAGTCGACGTACAATTCGAAGTCGCCGTAGTCCTTCACGGTGCAGAGGCTGTCGCCCTTGCCATCGAACTCCAACGCCCCGTCGACCACTTTCCAGTGCGCACGCATCTTCTGGTCAGCCTGCTGCTGAGCTTCGGCAAGCTGCTCGGGCGACATCGCCGCCCGTGCCGCCGGACTGGCTACTAAACCCTTCCAGCCCATGAGGTCTTGGCCGTTAAACAACGCCACAAACCCATCGGGCGGCTGCGGAACGTGCGTCTGAGGGGAGTCCGCGCCGAGGGCGGGCAGGTGCGCTGCCATCGCCAACGTCCCGAACAGCAGCGTGGTGAAAATCCGTCGCGAGATTTGCATGAGTCATTGATTCCAAAGGGCAAAAGTCAAAGCAGTTGCCCAGTTTAGTCTCCCCAAGTCGTCGCCACACACCCCACTGCGGCGCTGCCGACGATCGCGGCAGAGTTGCTCGGTCGTTAGCCGCTGAGGAATTCGCCCTCACCTTCCACAAGTTTGCCGTGGTGGTAGGTAGCGACGTGGCGGTACGGATGCGCTAGATCCGAGTTGTCGAAGATGATGACGCGGGGCAGTTGCTCGATCGCGCCGAAGATTTACTTGGATTCGTTCAAATCGTGCTACTAGCTTTTCATCAGGGACATCATGTCCTCCTTGGCTGACTCGCATCGATACTCGCTCGATGGATGTCCCTGTGTTGGGGATCAGGATGAAGATCAATACCACTTCATAGCCAGCCTCGGCTACGGTGCGAAGCTGAGCGACCTTGTCGCCCACAGGGTCAGACAGGACAGTCTCAAAGATGAAGCTCTCGTTGCGAGCCAGCAGAGCGTTGCGGATTGCGGACGCAGCATCTGCCGCTTCGTAAGCTGTGAGCCCTAACTCGCCTGCGAGTACATCCGCATTGACAAAACGTAGGCCGGAATCGGCCAAGTGAACATGGTAAAAGGTGGTTTTTCCTGATCCGTTTGCACCGGCGAGAGCTACAACGATTGGTCGCCGATCGAGAAACGAGAAATCGCCTGTCACAGCTGGGAGGGTTCAAACACGCGATTTACGAATCGGCCGATTGTTTCCGTACCGTCTGCTTCGATCCGGCGCAATAGGTTTGGATGCTCTGGAACCGGTTCGTAATGCGGGAAAGATTGCGTCTGCAAATAGTGCTTCACGCGCTGCCGTCCGGCATCCGAATCAACATCAGCGATCGCTTCGGACAGTGAGCGTGTGCTGCCGGCACGTCTCAAGGCCCAGGCCTGATCACCCCGCAGAAGAGGTTCAAGCGAGCGTCCCAACTGTGCCCAAAACTCAATCTGCCCAGCAATCGAGCGTTCAGACAGCTCCGCAGTGAATCTTGCATCGGCAACGAGTTGGTCGGACAGTTTTACCGGCTGGCCCATGGATGATCTCCTCTGGCTTATGGTAGCGTTTTGCTACCTGCGATGCAAGAGCTGTAGCTCTTGTCATGGTCACGGCTCAGCAGCATTGCTGGGCACATGGTCCTGCGGCGGGTATTCTCGAGGAAGGCGCATGCGTGGCCACCGCCGCCATTGGTCGCTTGCTGACCAGCAAAAATTTCTTGAAGTCAGCCATGAGTTCCGCTGAGAAACTCGACCGAAAGATGACGCCGCAGCAGTATGCCGCGTGGGAACGCGAGCAGCCGGTGCGGCATGAGTATTTTGCAGGCGAGGTCTTTGTGCAGGCCGGCGGCACGCGGCGACACAGTTTGATTGCAACCAATATCATAGGCACGCTTGCGAATCTGCTGAAGCAAAGTGATTGCATGGTGCACGGCAGGAATATGCGGATCCATATTCAAGCGACCGGCTATCAAGCCTATCCGGATGTCTCGGTCGTCTGCCCGCCAGTGGAAGGGGAATCCGAGGAGGTGATTTCCAATCCGGTGCTACTGGTGGAAGTGCTTTCGCCGTCGACCGCCGATTTCGATCGTGGCGGCAAGTTTGGGCACTACCGCCAAATCCCGTCGCTGCAGGAGTATCTGGTGTTTTGGCAGGACGAAGCCCACGTGGAGCAACACACTCGCCGCGCCGACGGGTTATGGGTGCTGCGCGAGCTTGTCGGCATTGACCAAACCTTACAACTGGCCAGCCTCGGCCACCCGCTCCGCCTCCGCGATGCCTATGGCAAGGTGGAGTTTTAATCGCCGCTGAGCGTGACCTTCGGAAAAATTTAATCAGCCGGCACGCGTAAGGGCTTGTTGATTCAATCGCCAAGCCGTTTGACCTTGGGTGGGACGCTCAGAGCCCCGGCGATGGGCGTGGGCAGCGGAAACAGATACCGAGCCGGTGCGATATTCCTCGGTGACCCAGCAGTTCTCCCCAGCACGCCCTTCGTTCCTCAGGGACGTGCCACCCAAATGAGCAGAGCCCCGCCCCAGGTGATGAGTCACGAAATTCGTGCAAGAACCCGCTCTATGGGTCGTGGGCGGATGCGGACGGCACAGCGAAGTGTGCCTGCTACTTTCCCTGCTCGCTTCTAACGCTTCACGGCTGTGCCTCTGGCCGATCAACCTCGCTACGGCTGTTAAGGATCTCGCTAACGGCAGCGTGAATCGCGTAGTGCATTAGGTCGCCAGGAGGCATGAGGTTTTGCAACTTCAAAACCTCATCACCCGACAGCCGCCCGCGAGGGTGGTCTACAAGGGAAATTTGTAGCGCAGGCCAGTCTAGCAGAATGCCAGTTTGGCCCACGAATCTGGATGCCATTAATCTGTCATCCAATAATTCACTCGGTTCCGCGGTGGCTTCCTGAACCGCCCGCAGACCTGGCTCCAGGTCAGTATTGTTGGGCAGGGACTTCGCTAAATTGAGGATCACCAAGGTTTCATTCGCATAGGCGTTCTCATACGACCGGGCCCTGACGGCAGAACCACGCGGTGATCCGGGGTTTAGGATAACATTGCGTGGAAGCGTGAGGCTCGGTTTCGCTCTCTCTTGAAACCAACGCGACACCTCAACCCTGTCTAGCATCCGCTGCGGTTGCTGCGCTAAGGCGACCAGCCGATCCTTGATACTCACGGGCAATTCTGGAGCTAATTGTAACGCCGACTCGGCATCACCCGCGACGATCATTGTCGCTTGCGCTACCAACGCCGCAGGTGCATCTTGGTCCGCAATGGTATCTGCTGCGCTTGAGCACGGCCTGGCGAAGTTCCAATGGCCAGTGATCAAAGGTAGGATATTCTAACCAGAAATTCATCGTAACATGAGGGCTCGATTCCAGAATTTCCAGCAGGCGATTGACGCTGGCTTGGCGATGGGCTTCGCCCTCTGCGGTATGCAAGTGAATGATCAGGTCGCGGATGAACGAATGAGCTGCTGTTATGACCGCTTGTGGGGCTTCACTTTTGGGTGCAAACACATGCCGCTCCAAGGCGTCTACCAGTGGTTCGGCTTCCGTCAGTGATGCTATGCGAGAGAGCAGGCTCGGAACAAAAAAGCGGCTCAAGAGTCTTTCGCGCCAGGTTGCATCCCCTTGTTCGAATTGAGTCCTCGCTAATGTAAACAGTGCACGACCAGGATTTGCCTTCGCCAAAATCTCTCGCCCCCGCGCATCGACTGACGTATCGCCTCCTCCTCGTCTGGAAATTCTTAGGTCGCCATCCAACTTCGGCAGCACCTCGAGCATCACCTCGGTAATCAGCTGGGCGGTGCTGGGATTGACCATGGCCTCGATGGCGACCATGGCTTGACCGATGCTCTCAGGGCTGCGGTCGCGCTGCAGCGTCTCGAGCCAGTGTGACAGCGGCTTGCCGTCATACAGCGGCTCATCGGCGGCTGGGCTGGCCGCCACGGCCTGCGCAGGATCGGCAGCCGCTACTTCTGCCGCTGCTGCTCCGGCAGGTCGCTGTTGAACTCGTGCGACGACACTCTCGCCGCGACGCAGCTCAAACCAATCTTTGTCAATCACGACCAAGTCACTCGGGCTGTCGATGACGATCTCATACCGATCGGCGCGCAGCCGCGTCGCTGTCGCTCCGGGCTCGATCTCCAGTTCGCGAACCGGCTGGCCGTCCTGCAGCAACTGGACGCGAACGCCAGCGACCTCCGAATCGATCACCAATTGTCCTTTTTGGGTTTCCAGCAGGATCAGCACTCCGGCCAGCACGAACAGCGGAACAGCGGCTGCGGCGAGCCACCCGCGGCGCCGGCTGCGGCCGCCGGAACTGCTGCCTGTGACCGCGGCGGCCAGGGCAGGCTGGCGCCACGGGGCGTGCACCTGGGCGCGGCGGCTAGCAATGGGTTCTGCTTCGGCTGCGACTTGCGCCTTAGCCAACAGCCCGCGCAGGTCGGCGCCGGCGGTGAACGCGGCCAGACGTTCGGCTACATGTGCGGCGCTGGCGGGCCGATCCTCAGGCTGCCGCGCTAACAGTTCCGCCACCAAGTCAGCCAGTTCTGGGGATACATCGGAGCGGAGCGTCTGCAGCTGTGGTGCCTCATGCCGCGCCAACAGTTGCAGTTTTTCCAGCGGCGATTGATGCGGCGTCGCAGCCAACGGGGCGCGACCGCAGAGCAGGCGAAAGAGCGTTGCACCCAATGCATACAGGTCGGCTCGGTAGTCGACCGCGCCGCACCGCTGAGCCTGCTCCGGCGCCATGTAGTCGAGCGTCCCCATCAACTGGCCGACCGTGGTCAGCTCCACGCTCGCTTCGTCCCAAAAGCTGAGCTGCGCCAGGCCGAAGTCGAGGATTTTGACTTGGCCGGTCTGGTCGAGCATCAGGTTGGACGGCTTGATGTCGCGGTGGATGATCCCTTGAGCGTGGGCATAGGAGAGTCCCAGCGCCGTCTGCCTCGCTAGTTCACAGGCGTCCGTGACCGGCAATTCACCCACGTGCCGCGCCAACCGGCTCAGGTCCAGCCCCTCGACCAACTCCATCACCAGATAATGCGTGCCGTGCTGGGCACCCGCATCGGTCGCGGCGACAATCGCTGGATGGCTCAGCCGGCCGGCAGCCCGCACTTCACGGCGAAAACGGGCCAGTGCATCGGGGTTTTCGGCGGAAGGAGCCGGCAACAGCTTGATCGCTACGTTGCGGTCCAGTTGCCGATGCCGGGCTACATAGACCGCGCCCATGCCGCCGCGGGCCAGCGGCCGCAGCAACTCATAGGCCCCCAGATCCTCGCCGACGGGATGATCGAGGGCGACCGCGGCTTCGTCTCGCAGCGGTTGCAGCAGCGAATCGGGCGTCGTTTCCAGCTCGCGCAGCGACTGCTCGCAGGCTGTGCACTCGCTTAAGTGTTGCTCGATCTCCGTCGCCTGCTCTTCGCTAATCCAGCCCGAGAGATATTCCTGCAGCCGCTGGCGAGGCGGGCAGGCTGACGACGTTGGCGGCGGTTGCATGGCGGAGCGGTCCTCGAGCGTTATCATGGTCGGTTCCCCGGATCCGGTGTTAGATTGAAGAATCATCTGCCGCCGGTGCCAGCGCACCGAGCTCATTCTAAAACGATCGGCGCGTGACACGTTTTTTGAGTGACTATGATGCCTCAGATGAACGATCCTGCCGCTTCGCCGAGCGACCTGACCCGGTACAGCTTGATCGCTCGGGCGAGCCGGAGCGAGGCGGGAGCATGGCGAGACTTGGTCGAGCTGTATGAGCCGCTGGTCAACCACTGGTGCCGCCGCTGCGATCTCGATCTGCATTCGGCCGCCGATTGCGTGCAGGACACGTTTGCGGCCGTCGCACGCGGGCTGGAGCGATTCGAGCATCCGCAGACCGGTGGCGCTTTTCGCGGCTGGCTGTGGACAATTGCACGCAACAAGATTCGGGACCACCAACGGCGGATGCGGCGGCAGTCGCGCGGAGCCGGTGGCAGCACCGCAATGCGTTGGTTTCGCGACCTGAGCGGCTCAGTGGCGCTGCCTCAGGAGGATCCGACGGACCAAGTGCAGTGGGATCAGTTGGTCCGCCGCGCGGTTGCGCAGGTACAAGCGGAGTTTGAACCGCGGTCTTGGCAAGCGTTTTGGCAATCGGCGGTCGAGGGGGTTGCGACCGCGGTGGTCGCGGCGGAACTGGGCGTCACGGCCGCCTCGGTCCGTCAATCGCGAAGCCGCATCCTCCGCCGCCTGCGGCAGCAACTCGGCGATTGCCCTTAGTTCATTCGTTGCTGGAAGAACGGAGTTTGTTTCACGCAAAGGCGCGAAGAACGAACAGTGGATGATCCTCTGCGACTTGGCGCCTTTGCGTGAGACTTTTCATCTAGCAGTGTCGCCGATTGCTCGGGTGCGCGCAGGTTGCGTCTTGTCATTTGCGGTCGCTGTGCCCGAGTTCTTTGTCCGGGGCGATTTGATCTCGGATCAATTGCTTGAGCTCTTTGAGTTCCGGAAACCGTGCCTGCTCTTTGCGCGAGAAAATCGTGATGCCATCGAGCCGAATCTCCAGCGTTCCTCCCGAACCGGGTATCAGGGCCACCTCGCCAATTTCGGCTTCGAAAGTGGTCAGTATCTCCTGAGCCATCCACGCAGCGCGGAGCAGCCAGCGGCATTGCGTACAATACTCGATTTCCAGTCGCGGGCGCATCGTCAGTTCATTCCACGGTAGCGGATCGACTGCTCGGCATTCCAGCACATGACCGGCAGACGACGGAGTCGACTCGGGTACCATCGCCGGTTTACGATAAGCTGGCAGCTTGGGATGTCCATAGAGAGTCGCGTGATACTCGATTGGCTGATCGGCACGAAAGGTGTATCGCAGGGCATCGCGGCCTTCGCGAATCGAGCAACTCCCTGCCAGGTTCATTTTACGAGTGAGAAAGTGCGCGACGACAGTATCTATAACCCGAGCTTCGTACGTGCGCTATTCGACGAAATGTCCGGAACGTACGGCTTGGTGAATTGGGTGTCCTCATTCGGGTTCTGCCGCAGATGGCGCCGCCAGTGCCTCGTCCAGGTTGAAATCGACGGTGGCGCACGCGTGTTCGACCTGATGACGGGAATGGGCGAACTATGTCCACGGATTGCCTGGGCCGTCGGTGCTGCGGGACGGATCGTCGCGGTCGACCTCTCGCCGGTAATGTGCGAAAAGGCGAGGCAGTATTGCGACGGACGATTGGCCTGCGCGGTTGACGTGGTTGAGGCGAATGCGCTCTGCAGCAACTTGCCTTCTGGAACTGCGGACGTGGTGCTCTCGTCATTTGGTTTGAAGACGTTTTCGCAGGATCAGATTCGCCAATTGGCTGGCGAAGTGGAGCGGTTGCTGAAGCCGAGCGGAACGTTCTCGTTCATCGAGATCTCAGTCCCACCGTCTGTCTGGCTGCGGACGCCGTACATGCTTTACTTGAAGCGGGTGATTCCGGCGATCGGTTGGCTATTCATGGGCAACCCTGCTAATTACCGCTTGCTCGGCGTCTATACCGAGGGTTTCGACAGTTGTTACACCGCAGCGTCAGCGTTCCGCGACGCCGGACTGGAGACAGAAGTGCGGTCGTTCTTCTTTGGTTGCGCTACGGGCCTCGTCGGCCACAAGCCTGTGGCATAGCGAAGATAGAACTGACGGTGGGGACACGGCACACGTGTGGTCTGTGGTGCAGTGGCCCTAACAAGTTTCCCATATCCCGAACGACCGGCGGAGCGGTCGTCCACCTTGGGGCGGTCGTCCACCAATGGCTCGTTGCGGGCTGGGGCGAGGGCGGGGATAATCGAGGCTGCTGCAAAACCGTCGGCACCGGCTGATGACTGCGGACGAAGTTCTCTTATTGGATTGATGCCGCCATGACCGCTGCTGAGCCGCCTAATGCTTCTGCTGAGCAATCGCCGCCGTCGGTCTTGCCGCGGCTGCAGAATCGTGTGCTACCGCAGTACTCATTCCGCACGGTGGTGATCGCGATGACGCTGCTGGCGCTGGCCGCATTTGTCTATCGCCAGGCAACGCTCGGAGCGGGCTGGGCGACAGCGCTGGTCGCCGCCACCGCATTCTTGCTCGGCTGCTTCGCCCTCTATGCGATCCTGTTTCTGCTCGCCTGGATCCCGGCGCTGGTCGGCTGGGACCGCTGGGAAGATGTCGGCAAGGGCAATCCATTTGCCGAGGGCCAACTACCACCACAGTTACTGCCGCCGCCATCGCCCAAACCTTAACCCTTACTTGCTCGCCAAATCCATCGCTTCGGCGAAGATGTCGATTGCTCGGTTGACTTGATCATGGCTGGTGGTCCAGCCGATGCTGATGCGAATCACACGGCTGATGCTCTCTTCGCTCCTGCCGATCGCTCGCAGGCAGCGGGTCATCTCGTCGGCCGGTGAAGCGGACAGAGCCGTCGCGAAGATCAACTCCCGCGCCGATCGCTGGATCTGCCGGGCCCGCGCGGGCAACTCGATCGTCAGCGTGTTGGACAGCCGCGGTGATGTTTCGCACAGCACCAGCGGCGCCGGATTGATCGCTTGGCGGAGACCTTCGGCAAACCGGTCGCGCAGCCGGCTCATCGACTCCGCTGCATCCTTGGCACAGCGACCGGCCAGTGACGCCGCAGTGCCCAATCCGATCCAGCCGGGCAGATTCTCGGCTCCGGGCCGCAGCCCCATCTCACGTGACTCACCAAACAAGATCGGGTGGACCGGAAAGCCGCGCCGCACGTACAGGCGCCAGTTCCTTTGGGGCCATAGAACTTATGGCCGCTGATGGAGACCGTGTCGGCACGCAGTTGCGCGATTTGGCAGTCGACTTTGCCGAACAATTGCGTCGCGTCGCAGTGGACCGGCACCCCGCGCTCGTGGCACCGATCGGCAACTTCGCGGACCGGTTGCAGCGTGCCCAGCACCGAGTTGGCTGCCTGCAGGCAAACCAGCCGCGTGTCGTCGCGGAGCATCGCAGCAAGACGCTGTGGCTCGATCCGTCCGTCGGGCTCGCAGGGAACGGTGTCGATCTGCCAGTTGCGTTTGGTCAGCGACGCTGCGGTATCGCAAACCGTCTCGTGCTCCAGTGCCGAGACCAGCATGTGGCCGCTGGAATACCGCGCGGCGACGCCGAGGATCGCCAGGTTGTTCGATTCCGTGCCGCCGCCGGTAAAGACGATCTCGAACGCTTCGCAGCCGAGCAGGCCGGCGAGGTTCTCGCGCGCGTGCTCGAGCGACTCGGCGACCGCGTGAGCCTGCGGGTGCTCCTGGCCGGGCAGCAGAAAATGCTCGCTCCAGTACGGTCCCATCGCTTCCAATACCGACGGGGCCAGCGGTGTGGTCCGGTTGAAGTCGAGGTAGATCGGATACACGCTATTACCTCGGACAGTAAAATGATCACTCAGCCAGCGCGGCTGCTGCGGTAGGGCCAACGGCAAGCACCGACGCGTTTGTAGGTAACTTCTACGCCGCAGTCATCGCGAGCCGAGGGAGTAGTGCAGGAAAACGGTCTCGCTGCAGTGGTGGCTGTCCCTGGCGGGCTTCGTTTCCGCATTTAGCCCAGATCCTCCAGTGTAATTAGACGATTGACTAGGGGACTGTTTTTATTGCTGGGGTAAGTCAGTGATATCGTCTCGCTAGGCCAATATGACGGCCGTCCGACTAGGGGCCGCTTTTATTGTCCGGGGTAATGGGGCGACGTTGGCTTGCTAGGATGATGCAATGTCAGCCCGACTAGAGGGGCGGTTTTTATTGTCCAGGGTAATAACGCGAAGGGCCGACAAGCGACTATCATGAGGCGTTCGGCATAGAACGGTTCAGGACGACTGGGTTTGGGGTATGAGTTCAGAAGATTCGGCGGTGTTTGATTGTCGCGCCGTCGGTGCGGAGAGCATTCTCGTAGTCGACGACACGCTGATCTTGCGCGAACGGCTTTCGATGGCATTCCAGCAGCGAGGCTTTCGAGTCGAAACGGCGGCCAACTACGACGAGGCGGTCGCGGTGTTCACCAGCCGCCCCACGGACTTAGCGGTGCTGGATCTGCGGATGCCCGGTCGCAGCGGGCTGGAGTTGCTCAACCGCTTGTTGCAGATTCGTCCTCAGACGCGAGTCATCATGCTCAGCGGCTTCGGCAGCATCCCGGCCTCGATCGATGCTGTTCGCGCCGGGGCCGTCAACTTCCTCAGCAAACCGGCCGACGCCGATGACATCCTCGGCGCCTTCATCCGCGGCGATTCCCCGAGCACGCCGCAGTCGGTGACGGAGTTTCCGGCGCCGAGTTTGGCTCGAACCGAGTGGGAACACATTCACCGGGTGCTCGGCGATTGCGGGGGCAACATCAGCGAAGCGGCGCGGCGGCTGGGGATCCACCGCCGCAGCCTGCAACGCAAGCTTCGCAAACGCGCCCCCGAAGATCCGGCGCTGCCGGTGGCCGACGACGATGAGGAAGAGTGAAGCTGCTTAGCGGATGTAGCCTTTGCTCCGCAGCAACTGGATCACCTGATCGGCGCAAGCGTCGATGTCGTCTTTTTCGGCGCTGATCGTCAGATCGGCATTGGTCGGCGGTTCGTAAATCGCCGTCACCCCGGGGAAGTTCTGCAGTTCGCCTGCGTCGGCCTTGAGGTACTGGCCCTTGGTGTCCCGGTTGCGGCAGACCTCGATCGGCGTGGCCACGTGGACGACTAGGTAACGGTCAGGACCGATCGTGGTGCCGACCCGCTGGCGAACCGATTCATTGGGGGCGACAAACGAGGCGATGCAGATCACGCCCGCTTCGTTGAGCGCATGGGCCAGGTACGCGCCGCGGCGGAGGTTTTCGCTGCGGTCTTCGGCCGAGTAGCCGAGGTCGCTCGACAAGCCGCGGCGGATCAGTTCGCCATCGATTCGTGTCACCGCCCGGCCAGCATCGAACAGCTTGCGTTCCACCGCCGCAGCGATCGCAGTCTTGCCGCTGCCGGTCAAGCCGGTCAGCAACACCGTCGCCGCCTTTTGTCCAAACCGCGCACGGCGTTCCTCGGAGGAAACTTGGGAAACTTCTGTGGCCTGGCCGTCGACTCGCGGTGCCGGTGCGTCGTCCCAAACCGCGCGCCGTGCCGGATCGGTTTCTCGGTCCAGAATCATCCCGGCGGCGACCGTCGCATTGGTGATCCGGTCGATGACCACAAAGGCGCCGGTGGAGCGATTGTTGCGATACGCGTCGTAGTAGATCGGTGCGTTGAGACTGACGTGGACGCGGCCGATTTCGTTGAGTTCGAGGTTAGGGGCGGGCGAGCGGTGCAGCGTGTTGACGTCGATGCGATAGGCCAGCGTCTCGATCGAGCCGGGCAGCGTCTGCGTGGTGTGCTTGAACAGATACGTCTTCCCCGGCACCATCGCATCCTGGCTCATCCACACCAGCATCGCGTCGAAGGCGTCGGACGACCGTGGCAGGTTGCCGCTGCGGACGATCATGTCACCGCGGCTCGCATCGACCTCGTCCTGTAATGTCAGGGTTACGGCCAGCGGCGCGAACGCTTCGTCCATGTTGCCGTCGAACGTGACGATCTCTTTGATCCGCGACGTCTGGCGACTGGGCAGGATTGTGACTTCCTCGCCCGGCCGGATCGTCCCGGAAGAGATCGTGCCGCAGAACCCGCGGAAGTTCAGGTGCGGGCGATTGACCAACTGCACCGGGAAGCGGAAGTCGCGCAAGTTGCGATCGCTGTCGATGTAGACCGACTCCAGGAAACTCATCAACGTCGAGCCGCGGTACCACGGCATGTTGGCGCTGGGGTCAACCACGTTGTCGCCATTGAGGGCGCTGAGCGGGATGAAGTGCAGGTCGGGCAGGTCGAGTCGCGCGGCGAACCCACGGTAGTCGTCACAGATCTGGTTGAAGCGTTCTTCGCTGAAGTCGACCAAGTCCATCTTGTTGATCGCTAGCACCACGTGGCGGATGCCCAGCAGCGAGACGATGAAGCTGTGCCGGCGGGTCTGGGTCAGCACGCCGTGACGGGCGTCGATCAGGATAATCGCCAGGTCGGCACTGCTCGCCCCGGTCGCCATATTGCGGGTGTACTGCTCGTGGCCCGGCGTGTCGGCGATGATGAACTTCCGCTTAGCGGTGCTGAAGTAGCGGTAGGCGACATCGATCGTGATCCCTTGCTCGCGCTCCGCCTTGAGCCCGTCGGTGACCAACGCCGGGTCGAACTTCCCGCCCGTCGTGCCGACCTTCTTGCTGTCCGCCTCGAGCTGCGACAGGTGGTCTTCGTACAACATCTTGCTGTCGTACAGCAGCCGTCCGATGAGCGTGCTCTTGCCGTCATCGACACTGCCGCAAGTGATGAACCGCAGCAACTGCTTGCGCTCATGCTGCTTCAAGTAGGCGTCGATGTCGGTTGCGATCAGCTCGGATTGGTGAGACATATTTACGGGTTTTCGGGTTCAGTCGTGAGTTTGCAATGGGCCGGCAGCGCCGCGGGGCGTCGCTTCGGCGTGCGAGCGGTTCAGGGGGCAGGTCTAGAAGTAGCCGCGGCGTTTCTTCTCTTCCATGCCCGCTCCGCCTTCGTCTTGGTCGATCATGCGGCCCTGGCGTTCGCTCGTTTTGGCCAGCAGCATTTCCTGGATGATCTGCGGCAGCGTCGTCGCGTCGGACTCGACGGCGCCGCTGAGCGGGTAGCAGCCCAGGGTGCGAAAGCGGACATTGAGCAGTTCTTCCTTTTCGCCCGGCAGCACCGGCATCCGCTCATCATCGCGCATCAGCAGCGTGCCGTTGCGGCGAATCACCCGTCGCTTCTCCGACAGATACAGCGGCACGATCGGAATCTGTTCCAGGTGGATGTATTGCCAGACGTCCAGTTCCGTCCAATTGCTCATCGGAAAAACGCGGATCGACTCGCCTTTGTTGACGCGGCCGTTGTACAGGTTCCACAGCTCGGGCCGCTGGTTTTTGGGATCCCAGCGATGCTTGCTGTCACGGAAGCTGAATACCCGCTCCTTGGCCCGGCTCTTCTCTTCATCGCGGCGTGCCCCGCCAAATGCGGCGTCAAAACCGTACTTGTCCAGCGCCTGCTTGAGCCCGTCGGTCTTCATGATCTCGGTGTGCCGCTCGCTGTCCTCCCACGGCTTGATGTCGAGCTTGCGGCCCTCTTCATTGATGTGCACCAGCAGATCCAGCCCCAGTTCCTTGCGGGCGTAGTTCTCGCGGAACTCGATCATCTGGCGGAACTTCCAAGTCGTATCGACGTGCAGTAGGGGGAACGGCGGCTTGGCGGGATAGAACGCCTTGAGCGCCAACTGGACCAGCACCGAGGAATCCTTGCCGATCGAATACAGCATCACCGGCTTTTGGAACTCCGCCACCACTTCACGAATGATGTGGATGCTCTCTGCTTCGAGTTGCCTGAGGTGCGTCAGGCTATAGTCCCCAATTACATCACGAGGCTCGGCCTGATCTCGGGCCGCTGAGTTCGGAACAGGAGTGGTGGAATCGGCGGGAGTGGCCATCAAACTTGGGTCTATCGGTGGAAACGGTCGGGCAAAATCGGCAGTTGGCCCACACAGGCAACTCGAGTTTACCGGCAACCGCTACGAACCGGCCAGGGGGATCGCCCGCTAGGACGGCACCGCCAGCTAGCTGGCGAGTCATCACCGCGCCGGATGCTGCAGGATCGCGGTACCAATCCAGCCCACGTCAGTTTAGCGCAATGGCTCGTCGCAAGGTGATTCTGGCCTTTCCTCAAACACCGACAGTTGCGTGTTGTCAGTCCCGGTAGGGACGGAAGAAGGTAGCCCAGGGTGAATCCACCGAGCCTCCGGCGAGTGTGGATGTAACCCTGGAATCCCGCAACACCGCCGCTCCGTCTCTCCCCGGTCTCTCGGTTCGGGCGGATGTGCCGCCCGAACCGAGAGACCGGGGAGACATTGAGTCATTAAGACCAGCAGTCTATCGCCGCCCCAATCTGCATGTTAACGTGTAGGTTTGCGTCGCTGTTGGCAGGTGCTTAACGAGCGACAGGAAACCCTCGGAGGCGGATCGATGCATGTTGATAGCCCGTTGATGACGATCCGCCAACGTTCCACCTTGCGTTGCAGTATCATGCCGCTGATCGCAGCCGTCGGGCTGATGTTCACGGCGTTGACCTTGCATGCCGAGCAAGAAGGTGGCAGCCCGGCGACTGACAGGGCACTGACGGGCGTGGACGCGGAAACGCCCGTTGGTCAATCTGCCACCGTTGCCGCCGCACGCCAGCGCGCTGAACTGATGCACGCGATCTATGCCGAGACGCTGCACGTCATGCATGAGCGGTACTTTCATGGTTCGCGAGCCATCGTCCCGGCGCGGGCGATGGAAGACATTTTCAAAGCGATGAAACGGCAATCAGGTGTCGAGGCGCGGTGGATGTCGGTCAACGTGCGGGCAATGAGCATTCATCACGAGCCCCAGACCGAGTTTGAACTCAGTGCAGCCAAAGACATCGCCGCAGGTCAACCGGCGGTCGAATCGATCGCCGATGGTTATTACCGACGCGCCGGAGCAATCGAGATGACCGCTGGCTGCGTTGCCTGCCACGATGGGTTCGGCAAACCGCCGACGAACGTCCCCAAGTTCGCCGCGTTGGTGATCAGCATTCCCGTTTCAGACGATTCGCCTGAGTCGGACCCCGCCAGCGATCACTGAACGCTTGCCTGCCCGCAGAGTGCTCGTTGGCCGCACGAGCACTTCCTCCTGTCTCCCCCCGCCGTTCTCTCCCACCTTGAACAGGAACAAGATGACCAAGCCTCTACCCACGATCGGGATGATCACACTCGCGGCTGTGGTGTCGGCCGCGCTCTGGAAAGATCCAGCACCGGCATGTCTTGTGGCTGCCGAGCCGGCGGTAGAGCAGTCGGATGAATCCGAGTCGCTGGTTGCGGCCCGGCGCCAGGCCGAGGCATTACATGAAGCGATGCACACCACGCTGCGGATCGTGCATCATCAGTACTTCCGTGAGGATGAGGGGCTGGCGATTCCAGCGGAAATCCTCAAAGGCGTATTTGACGAATTAGAAGAACATCAGGGAATCACGCTACGCTGGCTGGTCGTCGAAGGGCAAGCGATGAACTCCGACCACAAGCCGCAGGATGCGTTTGAAACCGCCGCGGTCCGGGCACTCAAACAGGGTGCGCCCGCACATGAAACGGTCGCCGATGGTGTCTACCGCCGCGCTGGCCCGATCGCTTTGAGCAATGAATGCCTGAAATGCCACGTCCCCAGACGGACATCGAACGACGATCGCACCGCCGGCCTGCTGATCTCGATCCCGCTGCAGCGCCCGTAGGCTCGGATCTCGACCGCTGACCGAGCGACTGCGCAAGTCGGGCTGCAGTGTGCGGCTTCATTCTGTCTGGCTCTCGTGCTCGTGCTCAGCATCGCGGTGCTCGTGCTCGTAATCGATCGCCACAGCAGAATCTGCTGAAGTGTCGGATCAGCAATGATGCCCGGCGCTGATCCGCTCCGGTGCGGTATAAAGATTGAATCGATCGCCACGGGCAAAGCCGATCAGCGTAATGTCATGATGCCGTGCCATCCTGACCGCCAGACTCGACGGCGCGCCGATCGCGACCACGACCGCAATGCCGGCTCTCGCCGCCTTTTGCAGCAGCTCGAAGCTGGCTCGCCCGCTGAGAACCAATACCTGATCTTCGGCCGGCAGCAGCCCGTCGAGGAACTGCCGCCCGATCAGTTTGTCCAAGGCGTTGTGCCGGCCCACATCCTCACGCAAGCACTGCAGCTGCCCATCGCTGCTGAACAAGCCCGAAGCATGCAGCCCGCCGGTGGAATCAAACACGGCCTGCGCCTCGCGGAGCAACTCCGGCAAGCGATGGATGAGCGTTTGGCTGACCCGCGGGCAATCACCGCGCAGCGGCGGAACGTCTCCGGTCGCCAGCGCAGCGATCGACGTCTTACCACACACCCCACAACTGGATGTGGTGTAAAAGTTTCGCTCCAGGCTCTCGAGCTTGACCGCGACATGGTCGTGCAGTTCCACCTGCACGCGATTCTGAGCCCGGCAACCGTGCTCGGGGCGGACATGCGCCGCGGCCCGGACCTCGTCCCGATGCGATAGAATCCCCTCGTTGAACAGGAACCCGATCGCCAGTTCAACATCCTGTCCCGGAGTCCGCATCGTGATCGCGATGGTTCTCTGATGCTGCTTGCCGCCGCTGGTGTGCACCAGGCGGATTTCCAGCGGCTCCTCGATCGCCAGCGAGTCGACGACTTCGTCGCGCTTGGTTGCCGAAATCCGCAGCAGCGAGATCGCTGTCGCTCCGCGTGGTATTGAATCGGTTGCAGCGCAGGGATGCATCAGAGGTACCTTCGCTCGGTCGAAAGCCTCGGCTCCTGCGGCCCGCTCACCCGCCGAGCGGCCTGCGGATCGTCTGCAGATTCGTTGCCGGCGTTGACGATGCCCTGCCGCAGCGACAGCCCGCCGAGCAGCGTGATCCCAGCGGTCAGCGCCAACTTCCAGCGGCTAAATCGGTGCGGCAATGCGTGCTGAATCACCTCTGGAGCGATCAGCGCGGCGTAGGCCAGCCAGGTATGGTGAACTTGCTTGCCGCGGGTCAGCGGTGCAGCCAGATCGCCGAGCGATTGGAGATAGCCGGACAAGGTGATCGCTTCGCCAACGCGAGCCACGGCACTCACCTTTTGCAAAACCCGCTCCGATGCTCCGTCCGGCCCAGCTTTGCTGCAGGCCATCGCCAATTGCACGGCCGCCGCCGCGGTATTCATGGCGCTGGCGACGAACAGCGGCGAAATCCAGGCGTTGCGGGTCCAAATGGGCGTCGCCGTGCAGCTCAGCAGCACCCCGGTATAACTGGTCATCAGCAGTGCCGCCGGAATGCCCGCTCCATCGATCGCGGCGATCAGCACCGGGTTGCTGCGGTGCATCGCGGCAGCCAATCGTCCCCTCGCTGCGGGTTTGAGTTCGTCGTTGCGGAGTAGTTCTCGCAGAAGCGCAATCGCCGCAGCGCCCGAGTAAGTCGTCAAGGTCCACGTGCCGAGGCTCATCGGTGACTCGGGTTTAAAGACCCGCAGCATGTGATGAAACCGGCTCATGTCGCCGAGATCTTTGATCAACAGCGGTGCGCAGGGTAGCACGGAGATTGCGGCGACCGCCGATCCCAACCGCGTCACTTGCTGAGTCTCGCGGCCACCGAACCGCTCGGAAAGCCGGGAAAGCAAAAACGCTCCAGCCGACAGGCCGCCGAAAAAAAAGTAACTTGAAATCTCCCATTTCCACGGCGACCGCTTCAGCATCGGAACATCATAATATCCCGGCTTCGACTCGGCCTGCTGTTTCGTTTCAGCTCGCCGTGGCAAATGCACATCGGCGGCACCGTATCCTTGGTTGAGTTGATGGATGCGTTCTGCAGCAGTTCTCATAGCAGGTATCTAAGTTATTAAAATGATTGATGTCGAGCTAAGTTGGCCTGTGCGATTCCTGTGCGAAAAACATCGCCGAGAGCAGCGACACGGCGACGCCGCCAGCGAGCCCGCAGGCATATCGCCAAACCTGGCCCTTGAACGGATGCCGCGGTTGCTCGGGCAGGTTGTATTGATGTGGATGGTCCTCCAATAAGAAGAATGCGTTGAGCGAACTGTAGTCTTTGAACTCGTCGGCGCCATACAGGTAGGCGTCTTCGTTGCCGCGGCCGTGCAACTGCTCAACACGCTCCCGTGCCCGCTGTTGCAGTTCCTCAACCGGACCGAACTGAATCGAGTTGGTGGGGCAGACTTTAGCGCACGCCGGTTCCATTGAGTCGCTTTGGCGGTCATAACACATCGTGCATTTATGCGCGTGCCCATCGACTTCGCTGCGCCCTAGCACACCGAATGGGCAGGCCGCGATGCAGTAGCCACAGCCATTGCAGATGTCGTCCTGCAAATACACGTTGCCGAACTCGTTGTAGATCAACGACCCGGTCGGGCAGGCCTGCAGGCAAGGCGCATCCTCACAGTGTTTACAGACGTCGCTCATCATCAGCCAGCGGCTCGATGCGTTCTCGCCGATCTTTTCCATGAACGCCACGTGCCGCCAAGTGCTCTCTGAGAGGTGGCTGGTGTTGTCATAACTGTTGCCGGTAAAGTGCAGACCGTCCGAGGGGAGCTGATTCCACTGCTTGCAGGCAACTTCGCAAGCTTTGCAGCCGATGCACAAGGTCGTGTCGGTAAAAAATCCCATCCGCGCAGTGTTGTCCTCTGCGGGATCCGGCACCGATGTGTAACGCGGCGGGAAGGCGTTCTCCAGTGATCCGATCAAGGTGGTTGGAGCAGTCATTAGAACTGGCCCTCGGGTTGCGACGAGGAAGGTGTGTCGGGGGTGCGGCCACGTTTCGGCCACGGCGCATACGACTTGGTAGGCTGCGTCGGTTGGTTCGGTGCTCGCCCGGCGCGGATGCGGCAGGCGAAGACCTTGCCCTCGTGCATGCTGACATTTGGATCTGCCACCAGCGAAGTCAGGTCATTGGCGATCGAGCCGACTGATTCGCCGGCAAACCCCCAATGGAACGGCAGCCCGATCTGGTGCAGCATTCGGCCGCCGACCCACAACGGTTTGATCCGCCGCGTCACCAGCGCCCGGGCCTCGATCTGCCCGCGGGCTGATTGGATCGTTGCCCAACCGCCGTGCTCGATTCCCTGCTCTTCCGCCAGTTCCGGACTCAGTTCCACGAACATCGCCGGCATCAACTCATTCAACCAGCTATTGAACCGGCTCATCGGTCCACTGAGGTAGTGCTCGGTTACACGAAACGTGCAGGCGACCACCGGGTAATCTGCGGTTGGCGTGTGAGCCAATGGGTTGAGCGGCCCCTCAAAGAAGCGAGTCGTCGGATCAATGTTTTGCTTCGGGTACAGCAGGTTGGTCAGCGGCGATTCGACCGGCTCATAATGCACTGGCAGCGGACCGTCTTGCGCCTTGCCAGGGGCATACAACCAAGCCCGTCCGTCCGGCTTCATGATGAACGGGTGCGTACCAGCGATCGCGTCCATCCCCTCGGCTTGCTCATCGGGACGATAATGAGGCGACTTGTCGGGCTGAAAGTCCGGCACATCGTCGCCGACCCACTTCTGCTGGTCCTCATCCCAATAAATCAGTTTCTTTCGCTCCGACCATGGTTTACCTTCCGGATCTGCCGAGGCCCGGTTGTACATCACGCGGCGATTATTGGGCCACGCAAAGCCCCACTGCGGGTTGAGAGGGTTCTCCGTGCGAATCCGTTCCCGCGGCCGATTGCGGTCGGGCTGCGGGTAACAACCCGAGTAAATCCAGCACCCGCACGCCGTGCTGCCGTCATCTTTGAGATCTTCAAAACTTCCTAGTAACTTCGGTTTTCCGGTGCGCGGGTCGATCTGGTCGAGGTGATGACCGTTGATCTCCTGCAACACCTTCTCAATGTCAGGCTCCCCCTCAATCCGGCTGACGCGTCCATCGGGTAGCGTCTGAGGATGCTCTAGGTCGTAATCCCAAGTGAGATTCAGCAGCGGTTGATCTTTCGGGTCGGTCGATCCTGCATACAGCTGTTTGAGCCGCTTGCCGAGCTGGAACACGTACCAGGAGTCGCTGCGACAGTCGTTGGGCGGGTCGATACTCTTGTCGTGCCACTGCAACAGTCGCTGCGTATTGGTGAAGCAACCTTCCTTTTCAGGGATGCTGGCCGCCGGCAGGAAGAAGACTTCGGTTTGTACTTCCGACGGCGGCGGTCCCGTCGGATCATTCTTCCAGAACACCGCGCTTTCGATCTCAAACCAATCGTGTACAACCAGCCATTTCAGATTCCGCAGCCCGGCACGGTGCAGCCCCGCGTTGGGGCCGCCGCCAGCCGGATTTTGGCCAAACAGGATATAGCCTTCGACTTCGCCGCGGCTCATGCGGTCAAAGAACGGCAGTTGCGAGTAGTCGCCATCCAAATGCGGCAGCCAGTGGAAACGGAAATCGTTTTCCGGCTGAGCCGCATCGCCGTAATAAGCTTTCAGCAGGCTGACGATGAATTTCTTGGTATGGGTCCAGTAGCCGGTGGTCAGCCCCTCAAACCGCACATACTCATCGATCCCCGAGCGGTCTTCACCGATGATTGGCTGTGGCAGATAGCCAGGCAGCAGGTCATATAAGGTCGGGATATCGGTCGAGCCCTGGATGCTGGTGTGGCCACGCATTGCCATGATCCCGCCGCCGGGACGGCCGATGTTGCCCAGCAGCAATTGTAAGATACCGGCCGCACGGATGATCTGCACTCCGTTGGTGTGCTGCGTCCAGCCGACGGCATAGACGATCGCACTGGTCCGCTCGCGGCCGGAGTTTTCACAGAGCAGCTCCGCAACCCGCAAAAATTCCTGCTCGGTGCAACCGCAGATTTGGGAAACCATTTCCGGCGTGTATCGCTGGAAATGTCGGCGGAGGATCTGCATCACGCAGCGTGGGTGCTGCAGCGTGCGGTCCTCCGGCGGTCGGTGATGAACTGCTGAACCGCGCTCGGTATCGTTGCTGCTCGAGCCGCCCATCAAACTCGTGCCGTGGACACCTTGGCTGCCGAGTTTTGAATCGAGGTCCCGCAGCTGTTCCGTCTCAACTTCGCTCGCGTGAACGTGATCGTGGTTGGTCTCGCCCTGTGCGCTCTTGGAGCCTTCGTATCCCCAGTTGCCGGACTTGGGCGAGTACTGCTTTTGATCGGGATCAAAGCCGCTGAACAATCCTTCTAAATCCTCGGCGTCTTGAAAGCCTTCCTCAATGATCGTTGCCGCATTTGTGTATTCCAGTACATACTCCTTAAACCATTTTTCCTGGCTTAGTACGTAATGAATCACACCTCCCAAAAATGCGACGTCGGTCCCGGCGCGGATCGGCACATGCAGATCACATAATGCGGAGGTGCGCGAGAAGCGGGGATCGACATGCATCAGCTTCGCCCCTTTCTCTTTCGCCTGCATGGGATAGCGAAAGCCAACGGGATGGGCTTCTGCCATATTGGATCCCATGATCAAGATGCAATCACTGTTTGCCAGATCTTGCTGGTAATTGGTGGCCGCGCCGCGGCCGAACGAAGCACCCAGACCGGGCACTGAGGCGGAGTGTCATATCCGCGCTTGATTCTCAATCGAAACGACGCCGAGCCCAGCGCCGAACAGCTTTTTGATCAAGTAGTTTTCTTCGTTATCGAGCACCGCGCCGCCGAGCGTGCCCATGTTGCGAACCGAGTTGAGTCGATTGCCGTGCTCATCTTCGGCCGTAAAGCCCCGCTCGCGTGTTTCCTTGATGCGCTCGGCAATCCGGTCCAGCGCCCAGTCCAGTGATTTGCGTTCCCAGCGGTCCGAGTAGGGGGCACGATACATCACGTGCTGCACCCGGTGCGGGTTGTGCGTCAGCTGGAAGATGTTCGCCCCTTTGGGGCAGAGTGTTCCTTCGTTGATCGGGCTCTCAGGATTGCCTTCGATGTCGATCACCTCACCCGCCTTGGTGTAGATGTTCAGTCCGCAGCCGACGGCGCAGTAGGGACAGACGCTGTTGGTTTTGGTCGCCCCTTGCAACCGCGAACCTTTGTCCAGCGTCATCAGGCTCATCGGCTGGTGCTTGCGTGAACCACGGCGGTCGGATGCAGATTTGCGGCGGGACATCACAGGGAGCCTCCAGGAGTGGGTCGCAGGGCGGGACCGGCCCACTCAACACCGCGGGCGCAGTGGGCAGCACAGACGGCTGGCAAGGGCAGCAAATGGCGCGCCTGAGCGGCGACGGGTGAATGCAAGCTGGCGAGGCCCGTGTTCTGTTACAGGTAAAAGTTTGGGTTGGTAAGGCCGAGGCTTGCGCCCTGCCGTTAACAACGTGGTTCTTCCGCGAAATTGATGCCCGCCGGGGCGGGTAGTGCTATGGCTTTGGGTGGCAGGCTCGGAGCCCCAGCGATGGGCGTGAGCAGCGGAAGCAGATTCTGAGCCGCTGAGATATTCCGTGGTTGCCCTATAGTTCTTCCGAGCACGCTCTTCGTTTCTCAGGGACGTGCCACCCAGCAACGCCACGGGCAGATCAGTCGCTCACCCGCTTGAGCAGCTTGAATGAGAAAATCCCGGAGCTGTGCCCATCGCTGAAGGCGACGTTGTAGGCGTAATTGCCGACCGGACGCATCGACTCGATCCGCAGCGGTCGGGCTTCGGCGGCGCTGATCACCGGCAGCACCAGCGGCCGCTTGGGCGCCTCGGCGTCCTCGCGTTTTTTCTCGCGGCAGGTCGCACAGGGACAGGCCCGTCGCAGTTGCGCCGGTGTCCAGTGCGTCTCACTGTCGTCGTCCCAGCGAATGCGGATCGATCCGTCAACTTCGCGATTGATCGCCATCGGTACAGTCATTTCGGTCGGTCAGCTTTCACGGATCCAGCGTTTGGCCTTGGCTTCGAATCGCGGCAGCGTGCCCACGTCGACCGCCGTCACCTCGATCCGTAACCCTAACTGTTGACGAAACACGTCCGAAAGTCGAGCCGGCAACTCGCGCTGCCCCTCGGTAGTCTCCAGCTCGATCCGCAACTGCGCCATCGCTTGCTCGGCGCTCTGGATCACGCGGTATTCTGCATCGCCGACCACGCGGCGGACGATCGCTTCGATGCTGCTGGGGAAAATGTTCACGCCGCGAATCACGACCATGTTGTCGGCGCGGCCGGCGACGCCGCCATCCAACAGCAGGAAGCGATTTTCGGGATCATCGCTTGGTCGGCACCTGACTAAGTCGCCGGTGCGGTAGCGAATCGCCGGAGCACCAAAGCGTCCCAGCCCGGTCATCACCAGTTCCGCCAGCTCTCCGTCCTGAGCCGGTCGCCCCTGCGGTGTGACTTCGTCAAATACCAGCCGCTCGGCGATAAACTCCGACTCGATCACATGCACGCCTCGGCCATCGCGGCTGCCGACGCCCCAGGCGCCCAGCTCCGTCGCTCCGGTGTGATCGATCACCCGCGCCCCCCAGATCGCCTCCATCCGCTGCCGCACCTCCGGAATCGATCCGCCCGGTTCTCCGGCAACGATGATCCGCGAGACGCTCGATTGGGACAGGGCGATCCCATTCTCCTCCGCCACGCTCCCCAGATGCAGGGCATACGTCGGCGTGCAGCACAGCACGGTCGCCTGACAAGACTGGATCACATTGAGCCGCATCAGGCTGTTCATCCCGCCGCCGGGAACCACCGTCGCCCCGCGCCGCACGCACGCATCGTGCGCAGTCCAAAATCCGATGAACGGCCCATAGGAAAATGCCATGAACGCGACATCGCCAGGCCGCACCTCGGCCGCGTCGAGCACATATTGCCAACACCGCAGCCACCATCGCCAGTCGGCGGCGGTATCGAGCAACCGCAGCGGTGTGCCGGTGGTACCGCTGGTCTGGTGCAGCCGCACGTAGCGCGACGCGGGCAAACCGCAGATCGTCGCCGCACCGGCGCTGGTCAACTCCGGCTTTTCCAGCAGCGGCAGCCGCGGCAGTTCGTCCAGTGACCGCAGCGGCAACTGCACATCGCGGTATTTGTGGCGATAAAACGGCTGCTGCACGACCGCGTCGGCCAACAAGCGATTGAGCCGCTTCAACTGGTGCTCGCGCAGCGTGTCGGGATCAGCGCAGCGCCAAAACCGCCGGCGTTCGGCCGCTTTTAAGCCTGCCTCGTCATGCTGCTGGATTCCTTGCATGAACCGCAGGCGGATGCTTTGCCAAAGGAATGAAGTGAAGTCGCGGGGGCCGTGGCAGCGCCAACTCTGCTGCGCCCATACCGGCTCCTAGGAAGGATGTTCGCACATCTTAACCGCCAGCGGCAGCCTCCGCAGCCCGTCTCCAGTTCGCGGTGGCAACCCAGGAAAGTTTGTGGCAGTGCTGCCGTGGCACCCGTATGCTGGTGACTGGCTGATTGCTCTTGCTGTCAACCACCATTTGCCAGTAACCGACGAACGCATTTGATGTCGTTACAACCGCTCAGCCGGAGGGGCGATCATGGTTTTCAGTGCTCGCAGCACCACCGTGCACGTCGTCGCAGTGTTCGCGTTCATTTGTGGCGGTTGCCGATCAACTCCGGTGGTGGCATTTGCGCCAGGCGGGTTTACGGAGCAGGTCTCACACGAGACGCCGCGTGCGAATCATAAGATGCTGATCCAGTCGAGTCGAAAGGCTGCCGCGCGAACCGGTGAAGCGATCATTGGAGTGGCCAAAACAGCGGGTAGATTCGTAGGCTGGGTGTTCGTCAAAACAATTGATGGCTTTTTCGGCGTCGACGTCGACGCTAGCGACCCGGTACGTGCGACAAGGGACCGAGAACTCGACGACTGGACCGAAAGCCGAGAAAAGTGGGTTCGCGAAGACAGGTCGCGGCAATAACAATAACAGTAAGGATTCGGTCGATGTTGAAGCTCAAGAGTTTAGCGGTGGCGATGGTCATCGCTCTGATTGCCGCTGGATCGGGAGTCGCTGACGAGAAACAACCCAACGAGCCTATTACGCTGATGGGGATGCTGCACGAGTGGATTTATCCCGACGCAGCCTTTGGTGGAGGCGCAAACGACTGATGCCGCGGTTACCGGCATCAGCGCAATTAAGAGCCAGGCGCTCCTGATGACGCCCGACCCTGTAGAAAAGGTAGTAGCGTTTTACCTCAAGAAGTTAAATGTTGACAAAGAAGGCAGAAATCTCGGTGCCAAGGGGAACGAGCGAATGACGGCCGAGCGGTCGGTATTGATTCAGGCCGTTCCGGTCGACAACGCGTCTCATCTGTACATCATCGCCATCAATTCGCCGGCATCGTCGACAACGCTGGTAATTAGCCGGGCGGATAAAGCCGCGGTCACTCGCATCGCCTGGTCCAACTATCGGCAACTTGGGCCATAGCTTCAGACCGTCATCAGCAGATTGGAAAACCGATAGTGAACCCTTACGCAGCCACAAGCAGCCCTGATGTAGATCGCACCACCGGTTCGTGGCATGGCAGGCTGGCTGGGCTGATCGCGTTTCTGATCGTCGTTGCAGTTGCTGCCGGCGCGGGTTCCATTGCTCCGGGCATTGCTCATCTCGCCGGCGCTTCGAGCGAGTTCACTGTCTCCTTGCTGCAGGTGTCAATGTCGGTTTGCATTCCATTCGGGCTCGTCGTGGCCTATTTCGCGGCGCTGTGTGCCTGCCGCCAAACAAGCGTCACCCGCCTGTGTTGGTTTTTCGCTGTCCTGGTGATCATTGTTCCGCTAGCGATGTATCCCAGGACAGCCGGGCCACTGGTCGAGTACACTGGTTTTGCTGTGTTGCTCACAGTCGTAGCGGCGATTATCGCCGCCAGCATTTTGCGCCGGTACACCCCGTTAGCTGGCTCACCGCACCGATTGTAGCCAACTTTGTGAGGATTGTTTCGGTCGCGGTTGACGGACCGAAGGCAGGGGAGACTCGCAATGGCGGTACAGCGCTGTAAAATAGCAGTGCTCGCTTCCCGAAGCCGCATCGCACCTGAGTTCCCAGTCGATAGCGGCTGGGGCGGGTGAAGCTGCGGGGTTTGTAGATTATTCTAGGCGTTTATTGCTGCTGAGCCATCTGATGAAGGTCTGGTGTATGAGTTCCGACGGCGCCGAATCGCTTGATCGCGAAAAACAGGACATAATAAGAGAGATCGTCTGCTACATGAAATACGGTACGACATGTGACGACGAGGGTGGCGATCCCGAGACCGAGTTCGACGCGGGATATGAGCAGGCCGATGTCGATCGCTGCGATGCCATCTTGGGTGATTTCATCGCGGCCATGCAGGCTTATCGCAACTCGGAGCCGGCCGTTCTATTGGCTGCCGCGAAAGCGACGGTTGAGGCACTCAATCAGCTCAATGACGAGTGCGATTGCAGTATTCTGGAGACGGATCAGCGGGAAAGTATCTGCAAGTTGATCGACAACGGGTTGCGGTTTGCAGGGATGGAACCGGAGGGCGATGTCACTGAACCGTGGCGCGAATGGTAGTCCTTGTTATTAAAGATTTTGTGCAGTACCTCACTCGTTCGTCAGTTTTTCGTGCTCGTGCTGAGCCAGTGGACAGAAAGCGTTAGGAGCGAAGTGGTGAGAACTTGCATAATAACTTTCGCGCTGACTGGGATTATGACTGCAGGTTGCTCGGATCCGCCGCCGCTCGCCTCGGGATCGAGCGAAACTTCCCCAGCGGTAGCGGTGGTGTTGGAGACGCCGGTTTCGATAGCTGTCCAGCAGCGCTCGACTACATCGGTTCCAGGTTGGGACGGTGAAGCGTCGCTGACGATCGACGACATCACGCGCGGTCAGGTGATGGTCACGTTGAGCGACAAGGCCGGCCAGTCGTTGCTGGGGCCGCGATCGATGAAGAAAGGTGAGGCCGTTACGTTCGAGGTCCGCGGGACACGGTATCAGCTGGAATTAATCGAGCTGAACAATTCGCTGCTCGGCGACGACACGGCATTGTTTGTGATTTGGGAAGCGACTGCGGAAGCGCTGACCGAGGCGGAGAAAATCGAGCGGCTGATCGCCGCGGTCCAGTTGCTGACCGATGCCAGCTTCATTCGCAACGGGGAGGCTTATAGCGCAGGTGAAGCTGCCGAACATCTGCGGCGAAAGCATGAGGCGACGAAACAGTCGGTTCGCACGGCGTCAGAGTTCATCGACTCGGTCGCCTCCAAGTCATCCATCAGCGGTGAAGACTATGAGATTCGCTTTCCCGAGGGCCGGACGATCACTGCGGCTGAGTTTTTTCGTGAGGAACTGGCGAAGTTAGAAGCAGGCGTTTCCGATCCGGCAACGGAGCCAGCGGCCACGCCAGAACCGTGATCGGCACACCGGTTTCACTGCCGGCGCCGTCAACGGATGTCGCCGGCTTGAGTACCTTGTCGTATGGTGTTCCCGGCTACCATGCGACCGTTCGCAAAAACAATGAGGTCTTCCAGGAACTTCGTGGCTCATCACTTGGAACGGGGTTTATCCACTGGGTGGCACGTCCCTGAGGAACGAAGGGCGTGTGCTGGGGGAGATCGGCAGGGCAAACATGAAATCGCTCTGCGGCTCGGTATCTGCTCCCATCGCTGGGGCTCTGAGCGTGCCCCCAAGGTAAACTGACACTCGCCCCAGGCAGGCGGCGATCAAGTTTCCGGAAGAACCGAACAATCTGGATTCACACAAGGAGTTGACGTGCGAGAGACTGGCAAGATCGATTATGTGGAGATCCCGTGCCGCGATCTGCAGGCCACGAAGGCCTTCTTTTCAGCGGCGTTCGGGTGGCGGTTTGTCGACTATGGACCCGAGTATGCCGCGTTTGCAGATGCGGGTTTGGATGGAGGCTTTTTCCGATCCGAGCAAGTCGCCAGCACCGCCAGCGGAAGCGCCTTGGTGGTGCTCTACAGCAGCGAACTGGAAGCGACTTTGGAGGCGGTCGAAGCGGCCGGTGGGGTGATCGTGAAGCCGACGTTCTCCTTTCCGGGCGGGCGACGATTTCAGTTCACCGATCCGAGCGGCAATGAGTATGCGGTCTGGTCGGATCGCTGATGCCGATGTCCAGCGGTGAATTTGGGGACAATCCCTACGCGCCCCCAAGCGACGCGATCGAAAACACTCCGCTACCGCAGCCACGGTTGCGGAGCCCGTGGCTATTTTGTCTCTGTTGTCTGCAACTCGTTGTCTTGGCTGCCGGGATTGGACTGGAAGCTTACCAGCACGAGTCAATTATGTACTCCGGGCCGGTGTACCTGCTCGTCGGACTGGCGACGGCGCTACTGGCCCGCCGCAAGCAGCAGCAACTGGAAATGATCATCGGAACCTCGGCTATTTTGCTGGTGTCGATCGTCTTTCTGCTGATCGTGATCAACGAGTGGAGCCCTCAGGAGAGCGATTTTCCCAACACGATCATCATTCTCGCCTACACCGTGATTACGGCCCCGGCTCTGTTGGTCGCGATCGTCCGTCAGCAGAAACGCGTGGTGGTGGACGGTGTGCAAGCCGCTGAAGCTAGAATTGAGGCCGAGGGCTGAGATCCGAGCGGGCAACGGTGCTCGCCCATTGGGATCAGGGCGGGAAAGACGTAGAATGGAATCAACGTACTGACTGCAGCCAAAGCAGGCTAGCGCCAGGTAGCTTGGTCACATTCCGAACAAGCGGGTTGCTCGCGCAGCCGGTTGCTTGCCCTTTCGAGGAGATTTTGAAGGTGTCGTTGAAGATCATGCGTCGGGTGACGTTTTGTGCCGGTCACCGACTGCTGGGACACGACGGGAAGTGCAAGAACCTGCACGGTCACAACTACGTTGCCGAGTTCCACGTGACGGGGCAGCAGCAGGACGAGATCGGGCGGATCATCGATTTCAAGCTGCTCAAGGACAAGTGCAAGGGGTGGCTGGACGAGCACTGGGATCACGCGTTTTTGCTCTGGGAACGTGATGAGAATGCACTGGCGGCGGTGCGCTCCTGCGATCCGCACCGGATCTATGAATTGCCTTACAATCCGACCGCCGAAAACCTCGCGAGGTATCTGCTCGAGGAAGTCTGTCCGCAGTTGCTCGCCGGTACCGGGGCGACGGCTGATCGGATCGTGATTTGGGAATCCGAGGAGAGTTACGCAGAAGTCTCGCTCGATGCGGCAGCGGCCAACACCGGTGCGGCCAAGTTGGCGGCAACCATTTCTTGATCGATCGCGGGAACGGATGAACATTCGAGAGCTCGACCATGTGGCCCTGCATGTGGCCGATGTAGAGATCAGTCGGCGATTTTATCGCGAGGTACTGTTGCTGGAGGAATTGAAACGGCCGGCGTTTGATTTTCCTGCGCCTGGTTTCGCGTTGGCCAGCACCACGAGTTGCATCTGATCGGTGACCGCACGCAGCCGGTGCATTCCGGATACCGCGGCACCCACGTGGCACTGGCCGTGGACGAGTTGGACGACTGGGAACGGCATCTGGACGCGGTCGGGGCGGAACGGCTGGAAAGAAAAATCCGGCCTGATGGGCTGCTGCAGACCTTCTTGAAAGACCCCGACGGGCACTGGATCGAGTTAAACTGTACGCCTTAGCGGAGTCGGCGGACGGCTCCGCCCCCTGCTCTCCGGCGGCTCAAATGCACCCCGTATGCGTGCGGCCGCTCCCGCCTATCCCACTGAGTTTTTGCATGGCCAGCCCGCAGCCTTCGGCGTCGCAGTGGTTTCATTTCTGTCTGCTGGCGGCCATATGGTGTTGCCTGTCCAACCGGCCGGCCGTCGCCCAGGAGCCGCCGGTTCCGGTTGCGATTCCAGTTACGGTGCCCGACGTCTGGAAGAGTCCGCCGGCCGGGCCTTTGGCGGTTGAGGAGGGAGCGGTTTGGTATCGCGCGGTCGTGGTGCCGCCAGCGGCCTGGGAGGGACAGGAGCTGACGCTGTTTGTCGAAGCGGTCGATGACGCTCGCCAGGTGTTCTTCAACGGCCGTCAGATCGGAATTCTGGGAACGTTCCCACCGGAGTTTCGCAGCGGACTGGGCCAGTCGCAGCGACTCACTGTGGCGGGCGGGGACGTTCTTGCCGGCGAGCCGAATGTCGTCGCGATCCGCGTCTATCACTATCACGGCCGCCGCGGGTTCAACGTCGCTGCCCCGGTGTTGTTCGGCCCCGACCAGGCGATCCCGCTGCAAGGCAAGTGGGAGGCTTTCGGCGATGATGAGGCTGAAGCGGCAAGGCTCTCGGCTAGATTCGACGTCCCGGAAGCGGACTGGTTTCGCTCGACCGTCCCCGCGGAGGATGCCGAGCGCGACTTGCGGCGACTGGCCGATGATGCCGGACCGCTCTCACCGGCGGAGGCGCATCAGCGGCTGCGTGTGGTCGATGACCTGGCAGTCGATCTGGTGCTGGCGGAGCCTGATATTGGCCAGCCTTTGTCGCTGAAGTGGGACAGCCGCGGCCGACTATGGGTGGTGGAATACCTGCAGTATCCCGACCCGGCCGGCCTGACGGCGGTCAGCCGCGACCAATTCCTGCGAACCGTCTGGGATCGCTTGCCCGATGCACCGCCGCATCATTTTCCGGGTGCCGACCGGATCAGCGTGCACGAAGACACCGATAATGATGGCGTCTACGACAAGCATCACGTGTTCGTCGAGGGGCTTAGTCTGGCGACTTCGATCGCACTGGATCGCGACGGCGTGTGGGTGCTCAACCCGCCTCACCTGCTGTTTTATCCCGATCGCGATGGCGACGCGGTTGCCGATGGCGACCCGGTCGTTCACTTGGAAGGGTTTGGACTAGAGGATTCGCACTCCGTTGTGAACAGCTTGCGGTGGGGGCCCGATGGCTGGCTGTATGCGGCTCAAGGCAGCACCGTCAGCGCCGAAGTGCGACGCTACGGCAGTTCGGAGGAGCCTCAGCGTTCGGTCGGTCAGCTGATCTGGCGTTACCATCCAGGCACCGGCAAGTACGAAGTGTTCTCCGAGGGCGGTGGAAACGCGTTCGGAGTCGAGATCGACTCGCGCGGCAGAGTCTTTTCCGGGCACAACGGCGGCGACACCCGTGGCTTTCATTACCTGCCCGGGGCCTACTTTCGCAAAGGGTTTGGCAAGCACGGCGAGCTGTCCAACCCGTACGCGTTTGGCTTTTTTGAGGCGATGGGGCATCACCGTGCCGAACGATTCACGCACACCTTCGTGATCCAGGAGAGCGAATCGTTGCCCCAGCGGTTTCGCGGCCACCTCTTCGGCGTCGAACCGTTGCAAGGCCGCGTCGTGCTCAGCCGCATGGAGCCCGACGGCACCAGCTTCAAAACGACTGATGTGGAACATGTTCTGCAAAGCGGCGGAGACAGTTGGTTCCGCCCGGTCGACATCCAGGAAGGGCCTGATGGCGCGCTCTACATTGCCGACTTTTATGAGCAGCGGATCGATCACGCTTCTCACGCCCAAGGACGAGTGCATCGCGAAAGCGGGCGGATTTATCGGCTGCGCGGTGCCGACACGAACCTTGCAGTGAAACTGCCTCAGGCTGATGATTTGGCTCAGTGGTTGGAGCGACTCGGATCGCCGATTCGTTGGCAGCGTCAGATGGCGCTCCGCCGTGTCGTCGAATTGGCCGATCAAACCATGCACCAGCAGCTGATCGAGCGGACCGCCAGCGATCAGGAGGACGTGGCGCTGGGAGCCCTGTGGGCACTGGCGCAGTTGGGTCAGCTCGATCAAACGCTGGCTGTCAAACTGCTGGACCATCCGCTGGCACCGGTGCGCGGATGGACAGTGCGGCTGATCGGTGAGCGCGGTGGGTTGAGCCCAGCAGAAACGGCCAAGCTGGTCGAGCTAGCCAGCCGAGAACCAGACGCTGAGGTGCGTGTGCAGTTAGCGGCCACGGCTCGGCAGCTGCCGGTGGAGCAGGCATTGGCGCTGCTCCAACCGCTGATCACGGCGCCTGCAGCGGCCGATGACAACCGCTTGCCATTGATGCTCTGGTGGGCGATCGAGACGAAGATCAGCGAGGAGCCGGCCGCGGTCGTGCAGTGGTGGACCGAGGACTCAACGTGGGACTCGCCGCTGGTTCGCCATAAGTTGGGTGAGCGGGTGATGCGGCGGTTTGCAGCGGCGGGAACCCGTCGCGACCTGGTGACTTGCGCAGGCGCTGTTGCGGGCGGCGCCGGACCGCGATGCCGCGGAGATCTTGCTGCGCGGTCTTGAAGCCGCTTTCCGAGGTCGTTCACTGGCCGGGCTTCCCGATGAATTGGTCGCGGCGATGGCCCAGTCCGGCGGCGGATCACTGCCGCTGCGAGTTCGTCGCGGAGATCAGGCGGCGGTCGCTGAGGTGCTGGCGGCGGTCGCTGACCCGAAGCAAAAAGCCGAATTGCGGATCAGCTATGTCGAGCTGCTCGGCGATGTCCGTCCGGCGGCGGCTCAGGACGTGTTGCTGCGATTGGCTGCGGAGACTGATCAGATTGAGAGCGTGCGTGCGGCGGCGCTAGCGGCGTTGCACGGGTATGATGCCGACGCGATTGCGACGACGGTCTTGGACCGGTTGCCGGAGTTCTCCGCGGCCAGCCGCGACGCGGCGCTGACGCTGATTGCCAGCCGCCCGGCGTGGGCTCAGTGGTTGCTTGAGCGGATCAACGACGGCGAATTGGCTGCCGAAATGGTGCCTGATGCGGTTGTTCGCAAGATCCATCTGCATCGCGATCCGGCAATCCGTGCGGGCGTCGCCAAGCACTGGGGAGAAGTCACTGGAGCGACGACGGCGCAGATGGAGGCGGACATCGATCGTTACCGCGGCGTGATCGACGCTGCAGCCGGCAATCCGCGCGTCGGCAAGCAGCTGTTCGCCACGCACTGCGGAACCTGTCACCAGATGTTCGGCGTCGGCGGCCAAAGCGGTCCCGACCTGACCAGCTATCAGCGTCAGGACGTGCGCGGCATGGTCGTTCAGATCGTCAATCCAAGTTTGGAAATCCGCGAAGGGTATGAGAATTATCTGGTGTTGACCGATGACGGGCGTGCGCTCAATGGGTTGATGGCGGACTCCGATCAGCAGGTCGTCGTGCTCCGCAACGCAGGCGGCCAGACACGGGTGATCGCCCGCGATGAGATTCTGGAGCTCAGCGCCGTGCCCCAAAGTTTAATGCCGGAGGGATTGCTCTCCCCGCTCTCGGACCAGCAGGTCCGCGACCTATTCGCCTACCTGCGTTCGACGCAGCCGATTCCTTAGCAGTTCTTCCGCTGATTGAGTGGCCGCTCGTCCCGGAGCGGAAATCGCTATGGCTTTGGGTGGCACGCTCAGAGCCCCAGCGATGGGCGTGGGCAGCGAAATCAGATCCCGAGTCGATCAGTCATTTCATGGTCACCCTGCAGCTCTCCGCAGCACGCCCTTCGTTCCTCCGGGACGTGTCACCCCTGAGGAGAGTGGATGTTATGGGGATCGGTTCTCAAAACTCCACAAGGTCACTCAGCGGGAGGAGCCCTGTTTGCAGTTGTTCCCGCAGCGGGAGGAGCCAGAGGCTGCCTCCTCTGTATTCGTGGACGCTCACCCGCCCATCGGGCGATACTCTTCGGTGCTGCGAGCGCTCGCACTGGCGTTGACCTCTTTTTCCTTGACCGCCGGCCCCACGTCCAGAGTAAACTCATTGGGGCCGCTGGGCGTCACATCGATCGACAGCTGGGTCGTGTTTGGCATCCGGTGCTCGGCAGCCACGACCTGAAACACCTCGAAGGTTCCGGTCTTCATCGCTCGGTCATAAGCGCTGAGCTGGTCTGGAGTTGCATTGGCGCCCGGGTGTGTTGGCCGCGGGTCTCCTTCGGTCGTGGTTTTGCTTACCGTGACCTTGAATGTTCCCGCCGGGGCTCCCGGATAGGTCGAATACGTGTGCAGCTTGACCACGCCGGAGTCGTCGGTCGTACCGCCAACCGGCCAGCGAGTCAAAGCGGCATCCTGTGGGAGCAGTGTCACCGCTGCGCCGGGCAGCGGGCTGCCGTCTTGCATGACGGTGACGGTTGCCGGATACAGATCGGGCATCCCTTCCGGTCGTGGCTCGCCGCAACCGACCGCCAAGGCTAACAAGCAGCCACTAATCAAAAACAATCGGAAATTCATCTTCGTTCATTAACCTCGGGAAATGGTCGCGAAGGACCTTGGGTGAGAGGGAAGTGCTATTTATATCGAAATTGATCGTTTTGTCACACATCTAGTTCAGATTTCTCTGGTTCTACATAGATGCGGGCTGCGACTTTATGCCGCCCCCGCTTGGTAGTAGATCAGGTGGCACAAAGAGGTTGCGTTGATTTTGTCATAAAAAATAGGTAATCTGGACAGGGCGTCTTGCGAAAAAATTGACAATTTTTTCGAATGCATTCATAGCCATGGCTCGCATTTCTAGCGATTGCTTGGTTCCCGCCTTTGTTTAGAAGCTACCCGCTTCTAGGTTTCGCAGTCTCTTTTGATCTTTGGAAATTTTGATGCATCATCGACCTCGAAGGTCCGGTTTCACGCTTGTGGAGTTGCTTGTGGTCATCGCCATCATTGGCGTCATGGTTGGCCTATTGTTACCAGCCGTACAATCGGCGCGTGAAGCTGCGCGGCGGATGCAGTGTAGTAATCGACTGAAACAGATAACTCTTAGCTTGCATAACTACGAAAGCGCGTTTAACTCACTGCCGGCTGGCGGGGTGATGATGAACGGCGCAAATATCCAGCGTCACTTCCCCGGCATCATCGTCGGCTTGCTTCCATTCACAGAGCAGCAGGCGCAACATGAGGCGATCCAGCATCGCTTCGCTACCACCAGCGATATCAATGCTGCGATATTCAATGGGCCGGAGTACCAGACGCCGCTGCCTGAATTGGTCTGCCCTTCGGAGCCCAACGGATCTTCACCATCGCCGCACGCTTTAAATGCGCGCACCAACTACATGTTCAGTATGGGCGATGGCATGCTCAAGCTCGATGCCGCCTGGCACCATCCTAACTATGTCAACAACCAATACGTTCAAGCTCGGAACCGTGGCCCCTTCCACACCGACAGTTGGTTGAAGATGGCCAGTATCACCGACGGGACGAGCAATACCCTGGCTTTCAGCGAATCGGCCAGCGCCCCTAACGGTTACTGGTCGCCTCAGGTTAAAGGAGGCTCGGGCGTCAGCGCTGGGATGTTGCAAGACGGTGCTCAGCCGATCATCAATCCCAGTGTTTGTATGGCGAACTCGCTTAGCCCGCAGGACCGCCGGATGTACGCCGAGCCCTGCGACACGTGGCGTGGCAATTTTTTCCAGTCCGGTACCCCTTGGAACGGCTTTCACACCGTGATCCCGCCCAACGGGCCGAGCTGCTGGGCCAGCCCCACCGGTTACTATGCGGCGATTTTCACGCCCAACAGCTACCACCCCGGCGGTGTCATGGCTTCGTCGCTGGACGGATCGGTGCGATTCATCTCCGATAGCATCAACAGCGGAGACCTGACGCAAACGCAGCCGACCTCCGGACCTAGCCCCTATGGCGTCTGGGGAGCCCTGGGAACCCACCAGAGCGGCGAGGTCGTTAACCTCGAGTAGGTTTCGCCTTCTGAGTAGCTCGACTCTCGGAATCGAGGAATCAGCCAGCAATGCCGGCGGCTTCCGCCGGCCCAAGCTCCTCTGCGTCTCCGTGAGAGTTCTAAGCAACCCAGGAGATGAACTTCGGCAGAAGTATATCAGCCAGCACGCGTTAACGTCCGGTTCTTACGAATCATGAGCCGCACAGCGACTACCGATTTGGCCGGAAAACTTATCCAGACCTGGTCATAGCGACTCGCTTCTGCCCGAAGTCTCTCACGGAGGCACCGGGCTCACGCAGTTGAGGGGGCTTCGTCCGCTCGGCTTGGGGAATAGTCGAAAAGGACATTGGGTAAGACTGCCCCACTGTTTATATCGGATCTGAGCGTTTCGTCCCACAGCTTGTTCCGATCAGTCCGGTTCCGCACGGACGTTCGCTGCAGCGTTGTGCCGTCCTCACCCGGCAGTGGTGCAGGGGAATTTAGGGAGGGTTGCATTGATTTTGCCTTGGAAAGGAAGTAGCCTGAACGGGTCGTTTCGCGAATAAGTCATTGATTTCTAAGTTTTTAGATGGTCGCGATTCGCATCGCCAGCGATCGCTCCGTTCCCGCGATCGTTTTCAAGTACTCTGCTGCTGCTCTCTATTTTACCTTTTAATTTTTGGGAGACTTCGATGCGGTATCGATCTCGGAGACCCGGTTTCACGCTTGTGGAATTGCTTGTGGTCATCGCCATCATTGGCGTCATGGTTGGCCTATTGTTACCAGCCGTGCAATCGGCGCGTGAAGCTGCGCGACGGATGCAGTGTAGTAACCGACTGAAACAGATAACCCTGGGCCTGCATAACTACGAAAGCACGTATAAGTCGCTGCCGGCGGGCGGGGTGATGATGAACGGCGCAAATATCCAGCGTTACTTTCCCAGCATCATCATCGGTTTGCTGCCATACGTCGAGCAGCAAGCACGATACGAGGCGATTCAGATTCGCCTGGCTGCGAGCAGTGATTATTGGGTTTCGATGTTCAATGGACCTGAGTATCAGACGCCGCTGCCCGAATTGGTCTGCCCTTCGGAGCCCAACGGATCTTCACCATCGCCGCACGCTTTGAATGCGCGCATCAACTACATGTTCAGTATGGGCGATGGCATGCTCAAGCTCGATGCCGCCTGGCACCATCCTAACTATGTCAACAACCAGTACGTTCAAGCTCGGAACCGTGGCCCCTTCCACACCGACAGTTGGTTGAAGATGGCCAGTATCACCGACGGGACGAGCAATACCCTGGCTTTCAGCGAATCGGCCAGCGCCCCTAACGGTTACTGGTCGCCTCAGGTTAAAGGAGGCTCGGGCGTCAGCGCTGGGATGTTGCAAGACGGTGCTCAGCCGATCATTAATCCCAGTGTTTGTATGGCGAACTCGCTTAGCCCGCAGGACCGCCGGATGTACGCCGAGCCCTGCGACACGTGGCGTGGCAATTTCTTCCAGGCCGGTACCCCTTGGAACGGTTTTCACACGGTGATCCCGCCCAACGGGCCGAGCTGCTGGGCCAGCCCCACCGGTTACTGGGCTGCCATTTTCACGCCCAACAGCTATCACCCCGGTGGAGTCATGGCTTCGTCGCTGGACGGATCGGTACGGTTTATCTCCGACAGCATCAACTGTGGAGACCTGACGCAAACCCAACCGGTCTCCGGGCGCAGCCCCTATGGCGTCTGGGGGGCTCTAGGGACCCATCAAGGCGGCGAAGTCGTGACCCTCGAGTAGGTTTTTTCAGAGGGCACCACTTTTAAGGGAATCCGGCAAGCGCGGATTTCCTGCAGAGTCGCTCGACTCTCTGAGTCGAGTCATCAGCCAGCCAAGCGAGCTCCGCCTGCCGGCCCAGGGCTACTCCGTATACTCCGTGCCTTCGTGAGAGTGCGACGCCGACTCGCTCTGCCAGCAGTCTCTCACGGAGGCACGGCGGTTAGCATCTCATTCAGTAGGCTCATGAGCGGCGGGCATACCAAGCGTGAATGAGGCCGGCTTGAAAGAACTGCACAGGTTCTTTAAAACCTCCGGCGGCGATGATGGATCGGACGTGGCGTAGCGGAAGTATCGAGACATCTCGGTCATAACCTTCGCGCATTTGTTGGAGACGCTGCGGCGAAAGCTCCGCAGCTGCCGTCGTTTGTAACCAGACTCCCAGCAGGCTTGCGTAGGACTCCGAGTTACGATCAGCAGCCAGATCCGAGGTGGCGAGCCATCCGTCCGGTTTGAGGCGATCTGCGATAGCCTGGAAGAAGGCCGTGCGCTCAGTGCGGTTGAAGATGAACTGTGAGACGAGTAATGACGTCGCAGCGTCAAATGGAGGCGAGTCCGGTAGTGAGTCGAGGTAGCCGGTTTGGAACGTGCCCCGGTCGCGGTAGCCATGCTGCTCGGCACGCAACTCCGCTGCTCTCACCATTCCCGCAGCAGGTTCGACGGCGACGAACGTCCAGTCTGGGTGTCTTGCGGCGAGGAAGTGAATTTCTGCTCCCGTGCCCGCACCAACGCACAGGATGCGCGCGTCATGCGGCAGCTTGCTGAAGATGGAGGCGATCAGCAGGTGGAGCCCATCGCGAAACGCAGCCAGCTTCGCCCATTGCTGGTCATACGTCGCGGCCTGCTGATGAAAAGTCGATTCGAGTTGAGTGCGATCCATGGCGTCCTGGTGAGGGAAGAGTAACCGTTTGGGCTGCTTCAGTCGGTAGAGCAAAGGACTGTTAATCCTTTGGACTTGGATTTAGGGGGCAGCGAGCGTGCAATTGCGACCTGCTCCTGCCAAAAGTCTCTCATGGAGGCACGGTGCTCACGGAGCTGGAGTGAGTGAAAGCCATGACGATCGGTTCACCAAGTTCCCAAGATCCATCGGGGCAGGTTTTTTGGCCGGCGTTTGGTTGTAAGCAGCGCAGGACATGATCTTCGGCAAAATTCTATCAGCCGGCACGCGTTAGCGTCCGGTTCTCACGAGCAATGAGCCGCACAGCGGCGCCCAAATTTTACCGAAAGAATCATCCAGAGTTGCTTAAGTACACCTGACGGTATCTTTCCGCGAAACCCTCGTTCGAGTCGGCGATTTCCGCTGATTCTGCGGCTCATGAAGCCGAACGACTCCCTCAAATGTGCTTAGCCTGGACATGAGCCCTCAATACAAGCCCAACGCGCAAGCGAGTGACAGACGCAGATCAATAATACAAGCCCGACGCGCAAGTTTTGAAGTTGCGCTTTTTGCGATGCTATCAAAAGGTTTGGCACCGGATTAGAAAGCAAGCCCTATCCGATGGCCGGATCTTTGGATGCTCACCAACCACCGGATGGGCTTGCAATGATCATGATCAGTGAGTCAGCTTCCACGCTCAAGAGCTTCCTGGGCCACACAGGGCTCAAACCACTGGCGCAGAAGATGATGATGCGAGTCATCATCGCCTTCATCATGCACTGGGGCCGCATGAGCTGCTCGCGAGCAGCGGGGAGTATCGCGTCGGAACCGGTGCATCGGGGTGAGGTGACGCGGTTTCTGGCTCGACCCCGCTGGCAAAAGCACGATTTTAACGCCCCCCTGCCAATAGCCCTGCTGAAGCGGGAGTCCCACCGTGGCAAGTTTTTGTTCTTGATCGATGCCACGCTGGTAAGTCAGGCAGGTAAGAAAACCCAGAACACTTTCAGCACGGGCAATCGAACTCGCCGTCCGGCGAAGGGGCGACGTTACAACAAGAAGAAGGTCGTCTACAAGCGGTGCCACAGCTTCACGTTCGGCCTGCTGATCACCCCGCTCGGTACGCGGATTCCTTTTGAGGTCCCACACTACACGAAGCAATCCTCTCAGGAGCACGGCTTACAGCACCGTACGACGGCCGAAGCGGCGGCGGACATGGTTCGCTCGTTGCCTCTACCACCCGAGGCGGAGGTCGTCGTGATCGGCGATACGGCTTATGACGCAGAGGTACTGGAGCAGGCCTGCCGTGAGCGGAATTATACATGGATTTTTCCGGCCAATCCGGAGCGTGTTTATGACGGACCGAAAGGTCAGCGACCAAAGTTGCGTTCTCGGCTGAAGGATTGGAAACGTCTGTCGTTGAAGACCATCAGGCTTAAAGCGTGCACGGGAAAGTACGCCAAGTACCGGCGGCTTTCGAAGTGGCGTGTCGGGCCGAAAATGAAACCCCGCGTGTACTACGCGTATCAGGAGAAGCAGTCGGTGCGAAGCGTCGGCGACGTGCAGATTGTTTTTTCGACAATGAAGAAGGATTTGGAAACCGCGACTCCTGAGGACGTGAAGATCCTGTTGACCAACGCGACTGAGATGAGCGTCAGCGAAGTGATTGAACTGTACTCGCTGCGTTGGCAGATCGAGCTGCTGTTCAAGGAGCTGAGGTCCACGCTGGGATTTTCGCAGTACCGCTTCGAGCGGTTTGAAGCGGTCCGAGCATGGGTCGAGACAGCGATTACGACCATGCTGTTTCTGGAGCAGGAGCGTCTTCGCCGAATCTGTGACCGCCGCCTACCGGAGGCCTCGCGCCAGTGGTGGGAGCGTCAGCGGCTCCACGGACTCTGCACGGCGTTCCGGCAGGAGATCATGGAGAGTGAATTGAAATACATGCAGCAGCGATTGAAGACTCCCGGCGGAGTCGCCAAACTCAAACGCCAACTGACAGCCGCTTTACCCGCAGAATACCGGCTCGCCTCGTAACCCAAGCCCGAAATAGCGCAACTTCAAAACGCGCAAGCGAGGGACAGACGCAGATTAATAATACAAGCCCGACGCGCAAGCGAGTGACACACAGCGCCACCAAAATGTCCCAGTCCGACCCGAAGGCCAAGACCGGAAAAACCGAGATCAACCATGATTCAAATTGCCAGATCGAATCGCAAGCGCGGGCATTCGCCGAACCACTCGCTTGCGCAGTCGGGCTTGTATCAGTACACCTGACGGTATCTTTCCGCGAAACCCTCGTTCGAGTCGGCGATTTCCGCTGATTCCGCGGCTCATGATGCCAAACGACTCCCTCAGATGTACTTATCATGTCCTTTGCTGCTTAGCCGCATCGCGATAGCGACAGTTGGCAGGAACCGAGGCTAGTACCCGACGGCAAAATATACCGAGAGACTTGTCCCGGCCTGCTTAGCAGGTGGCTGCTCCCGCCGTAGAACTGTTGTCCTCAATAGGGCCCGCTCCGCGCACGGAGCGGTGAAGCATGATGAGCCATTGAGGACAATGGGTCTACATGCTTCAGGCCGTCCAGGCGGCTTCATCGTGATGCTAAATCGTGTGCCTGCAACGGGGCAATTCCAGGTCGCAACTCAACTCGCTGCGATCAGTCGGAGTCGCTTAAACAGCATGGCCTGGGGCAGGTATGGCTCGAAAACTACCTCCGTCCCCTTATTCAGCGTGACATCGGTTCCTGTGACCTCCACGACCTCGACCTGGCGATCGCCGTTACGGTATGCGCAAAAGAGAACTCGTTCAGGACCGGGAAACTCCGATGCCCATTCCAATGCGGCTTCCTTGTCGCCATTCGGTTGAGGCCTGACTTCAAGCACCTGTAGCTCGCTTGTCTCCGAGGGAATGCGTAGCGAAGGCATGAAACAATCATAGCCGCATTCTGCAACCGAATCTGCAATTAGCTTTAGGTAAGTCTCAAAAGTCATAAGCATGAAAAACTTGTTATTGCCCCAGGCTGGCATCCGAATTAACGGTTGCCGGACTAATTGTACTCAATTGCGAGGTCGAGCTGCTAGCGACGGTTAAGCGGCAGCGGATCAGTACAGCAGGTGGGGTTGGCGGCGGGTGCGGAAGGATTGCTCGTCGGCGGTGGCTAGGTGGATGAGTTGCGGTAGGGGGCGGACGGCAAGCACGGCGTCGTACACCTTCTGACTGCTGAGCAGGCGGTTGTAGTTTTTTGTTTCCCACTGGTCGGGGTGCTGCTTGCGCAAGGAAACGGCGATCGCTAAGCCGACGTGGATCGGGTCGAGTGATGCGCGGTCGGTGATCAGGATTTGCACGCCACCGCACGATTCGCCGGCGAACTTGCTGGCGCTGGGCGTGAACTGGGTGGGAATGAAGGCGACGCCGGGGAGTTGTAGGGTGCTGAGGGCGCGGGCGAGCCGGCGAGCGTCAAGCCAGGGGGCGCCGATGATTTCGAATGGCGTGTCAGTCCCGCGGCCGACGGAGAGGTTGGTGAACTCCAGCAAACCGATGCCGGGATATAAGATTGCTTGATTGAGGTTTCGCATGTTAGGAGAAGGGTTGATCCAGCTCAGTCCGGTCGCTTCGAAATAGTCTTCGCGCTGCCAGCCGTCGCAGCGGATCACCTGCAGGTCGAGCTCCCAGTTGCGTTCGGCTTTGAGCATGCCTGCGATCTCGCCGACGGTCATCCCATGGCGGACGGGGAGGGTGTGATAGCCGACGAACGACTCGGAGCCGGCATCGAGGATCGGGCCGCCAATATCGACGCCGTTGATCGGGTTGGGGCGGTCGAGCACGACGAACCGCAGCCCCTGCTCCGACGCGACCTGCATCGCTTCGCCCATCGTTGAGATGTAGGTGTAAAACCGACAGCCGATGTCCTGAATATCAAACACGAGCGTGTCAACTCCGGCCAGTGACTCGGGTGATGGCTTGCGGTCCTTGCCATACAGGCTGAACACTTTTAGACCGGTCTCCGGGTCGACTGAATCATCGATGTTTGGCTGGTCCAAGCGTCCGGCGATTCCGTGTTCTGGGCTGAGCAATGCGACCAGATCAACCGCCTCGGCTTGATGCAGCAACACCCGCGTCGGCACTCCATCACGACTGACGCCAGTGTGATTGGTGATCAGGCCGACTCGCCGGTCGGCCAGCGGAGCGAACTGCTCGTCGACCAACACATCGATGCCGCAGCGGACTGCCGCGGTCTCGCCGCCGCCGTTTTTTGCAGGTTCATCGCGTGCCACGGCGTCAGCGGCCAGTTTGCCGATCGCACCGGCCAATGGATTGACCGATCCTTTGCCGTCGGGATGGACGCGGTTGCTCAGGAAGATCACGAATAGGTCTAGGCCCGGATCGATCCAGATCGATGTGCCGGTAAAACCGCCATGGCCATAGGCGGCGTCGGTCATGCTCTCGCCGCGGTTGGATGAATACGCCGAACGTTTGTCCCAGCCCAAGCCGCGGGTATAAGGGGTTGGTGACGTGCTGCCGGGCACTTCATAGTCAGCGGTCATCAGCGCCACGGTCTCGTGCTTAAGGATCGTTGCGTTCTGAAATTGCCCTTGTTGAAGCATCATCTGGGCGTAGATCGCCAGGTCATCAGCAGTGCTAAACAGTCCCGCGTGACCGGCGACGCCGCCCATGGCATACGCTCGTGGGTCATGCACCTGGCCGACCATCCACTCTCCTTGCCGCTGCTGCGTCGTCGCCGCGCGGTTTTGCAGCGATGGCTCAGGCAGATACGCTGTTTCGTGCATCCCCAGCGGGCGGAAGATGTGCTCATGGGAAAACTCCGCAACGCTCTGGCCGGTTTTGGCGGCGATCAGTTCGCCGAGCACTTGAAAGCCGACGTCGGAGTAACGAAAGCGAGTACCGGGCTTGTAGTTGAGTCCAAGTTTTAGGAAGTTGCTTCGGGTCGTTTCGATTCCGTCTTGATAGTCCGACATCGCGTTGTCGGGGATCAAGCCGCCGATGTGCAGCAATAATTGCTGGATCGTGATCTCCTGCTTTCCTTCGACGCCGAACTCAGGCAGATGCTCAGCGACGGGATCGCTGAGCTTGATCAGTCCCATATCCACCAGTCGCATGATGCTCGTTGCCGTGGCGATCGGTTTGGTCAGCGAGGCTAAGTCGAACACGGTGTCGGTCTGCATCGGCAGCGACTCCGGCGAGATCTGACGCTGGCCATAAGCGCGCTGAAACACGATCGAACCGCCATGGCCGATCGTCACCACCGCGCCGGGCAGCTTGCCTTCTTCGATCGCCGCCTGGACCCGTTCATCGATCTGGTCGAGCAGCGACGCATCCATTCCGGCTGCGTCGGGAGTCGACCGCGGCAGCCGGTTGAATTGCGGCGATTTGGCTGCGGCCGGTGATAAGACGGTGTACAGCCCAATCAACAGCACACTGCAAGCGAGGATCGATGACTGAGAGCGACGACAGGAACGGGCGAGCATAAGTTTCACTCTTGCGGAGAGGCTGTGAATGATGGGTGATACGATCAATGTAGTAGGTATTCTTCGAATGCCGGAACCTGCCAAGGGCTTCGCTTGGGGAGGTAACATACTCAGGCCGGCATAGGGACTGTGAATCTTTGAAATAATCAACTAGGGAAACAGCTGAAGCCTGAACTCCAACGTGAGGAAGCAGGCTGAAGCCTGAACTCCAACGCGAGAGGCAGGCTGAAGCCTGAACTCCAACATGAGGAAGCAGGCTGAAGCCTGAACTCCAACGAGTGGACTGTGCCTGCTACTTTGAATTCACAACTTCGGGTTGTCGGGGGAACAGCCAATCGACGACCGAGGCGACGGAGTAACAGACCAGGCTGGCGACCAGCGCCGCCCACCAGCCGTGCAGGTTCCATCCTAGCCGCGGCGATGGGATGATCAGCAGCGTGGTCACGAAAAAAGCAGTGACCATCCCGATCAAGCCGCTCCGCTGCGCGTAGTGACGCCGGGACCGGCCGAGCAGGAAAATGCCGACGATCAACCCGGAGGCAAAACCGGCGACGGTGATCACTTGATGGACGACTGAGGCGGCGACGAGCGAAGGCACGTGGATCACCAGAATCGCGACTGCCATCTGCAGACCGCCAAAGATCGCGGTCCAGAGCCGGCTGGCCCGCGTCAACCGCTGGTCCAACTCCGCGGCTGATTCCGCTGACTCATTTCCCGATCCGTGCGAAACCGTTTCAGACGGCTTGAGAAAATCGTTGACTACGGCCGAGGCGCTGCTGCTGAGCGAACTGGAGAGCGTCGACATCGCTACGCTGAACACCGCGGCGAGCGTCAATCCGCACAGCCCTACCGGCATCTGGTTGACGATGAATGACGCAAACACCTCGTCGCGGTTCTGCACCGACGGCTGATCCACCAGCGACGTCCACGCGGCCAGCGCCACGCCGACGAGCAGGAACAGCGCAAACTGCAGCGCCACCAGCGGACCGCTGAGCCCGACGGCCAGCCTCGCCTGCCCGAGCGAGCGCGAGCAGAGGTAGCGTTGGACCATCAGTTGGTCGGTGCCGTGAGTGGCCAGGCTGAGGAAGATCCCTCCAATCACGCCCGCCCAGAGGTTGGCTGACTGAAAGGAAAACGGGGCTCGTTCAACGATCACGAAGCGACCGGTGCTCTGGCCGAACTCCCACAAGCTCGGCCAGCCGCCGGGGAGCTGCGAGACAATCACCGCAATCGCTGCCAAGGCGCCGAGCAGGTAGACCACCAGCTGAATGCAGTCGTTCCAGATGACGCTGCGGATGCCGCCAAACGCGGAGTAGATGACTGTGGCGACGCCGATGATCAACACGCACAGCGTCAAATCGAAGCCCGAGACTTGGCCCAGCACCAGCGCGGTCAGGTACAGCCGCAGCCCGTCGGCCAGCGTACGGGTGAGGATAAAAATCAGCGACGCGGTCCGCTGAGTCAATCCGCCGAAACGCTTCCGCAGAACATCATAGGCCGTGAAAACCTCGCCGTTGAAATAGCTCGGCAGAAACCACACCACGACGATCAGCCGGCCGATGATCAGCCCCAGCGCAAGCTGCAGAAAGCCAAAATCGCCGCCTTCGACCCAGGCCAGGCCGGGCACGCTGAGGAACGTGACCGCACTGGTTTCGGTGGCGATGATCGAGCCCAACACCACCCACCAAGGCAAGTCTCGCCCGCCGACGAGGAATCGAGCCAGCGTATTGGAGTCGCGTCCGATCCACAGCCCCAGACCGAGGGTCGCGACGATGTAGATCAAGACGATCGACGCATCGATGGTTGATATGCGAAAATCCAACGGAAGACAGGCTCGCCAGAATGATCAAGTGAAGCGGATTGGGACCGGAGACAGCTGGGCTCAGTCAGAAAAGGGGGCTGACCCTCCCCGGGCCCGATATCTTTTCCGAATTTTTGCTGAGCCCTCCAAAGGGTCAGACTCCTTTTCTGACAAAGCCTAAACCACGCTGCAATTTCGAGTAGGATTCTCCCTCTCATCTGTCCTTCTCCGGCCGGCACACATGCTACACCACCTGACGACCGAAAGTATCAATCCTGACTCGCAGCAAATTGATCAGCTGTCTGCTGAGGAGATCGTCCGCCTGATTCAGGCCGAGGACGCCAAGGTGGCTGGCGCGGTCGGCGCGGTCGCTGACGAGATCGCCCAGGCGGTCAAGCGGATTGCCACAGCGCTAGAGGCCGGCGGCCGATTGGTCTACCTCGGAGCCGGCACCAGCGGCCGGCTCGGCGTGCTCGACGCCAGCGAATGCCCGCCGACGTTTCGCACTGACCCGCGTCAGGTCATCGGCTTGATTGCCGGCGGTCCAGAGGCGCTGACCCGCGCGATCGAGGGCGCTGAGGATAACCCGGAAGCCGCTGCGCGATCTGCAAAAGATCGGCTTTTCGAGCCAAGACGTACTGGTCGGGATCGCTACGAGCGGCCGCACGCCATACGTGATCGGCGGGCTGCAATATGCCGGCGCACTCGAAGCGACGACGATCGGCGTGGTCTGCAACTCGCCCTCGGAACTGGACCGCTGGGTCGAGATCTTGATCGCGCCGATCGTCGGTCCCGAAGTGATCAGCGGTTCCACGCGAATGAAGGCGGGCACGGCGACCAAGATGGTGCTGAACACGCTCACCACCGGGGCCATGATCCGGCTGGGCAAAACTTATGGAAATTTAATGGTCGATTTGAAGGCGACCAACAGTAAACTGATTATCCGCGCCAGGCGGATCGTCGCCCACCTAACGGGGTTAGACGAAACGGCGTCGGGTGAGGTGCTGGAGCGGGCCGCTGGCGAAGTCAAGACGGCAGTCGTGATGCATCACCGCAACGTATCGGCTGAGCAGGCTCGCCAACTGCTCCAACAACATCATGGACATCTGAGGCAGGTGATCGGTTGAACAATATCCAATTGAACGAAACACCGTTGCATGAGATTCCATCACACAACGGGTGTCAGACGCTGCTGGTCGGCGTCGATGGCGGTGGGACGAAGACCGAGGCGGCGATCGGTCGACGCACGGTCAGCGGCGAGATTGAAATTCTCGCCCGCGGCGCCGCGGGAGCGACCAATCTGCACTTGGTTTCAGCCGCTGATGCCTGGCACGAGTGCCAGCTGGCGATCGATCGCGCCTTTGCCGCCGCGGCGCTTCCTCCGCAGCCGCTGACCGAAATTGCGTTGGCGATGGCTGGCGGCGGTATCGAGTCGCTGTGCGAGGGGCTGGCTGCGGAAGTGGTGCAGTCGGCCGGGCCCATTCGCGTGATCGTCACGCACGACGGCGCGGGCTGGTCATTGGCGGCACACCCACCGGTTGCGGCATCGCGCTGATCGCGGGAACCGGTTCGTTTGCTTATGCCCGCACCGCTGACGGCCGTGAAGACCGCTGCGGCGGCTGGGGATGGCTGCTCGGTGACGAAGGGAGCGGCTACGCCGTGGCCGGTGCGGCGCTGCGCGCTGCCGTCGCGGCCTACGACGGGCGCGGCGAACCGACGGAACTGTTGCCGGCGCTGCAGCAGTGGGCGGGCGAAAGCGATGTCGAACTCTGGCCATCGCGGCTGCAGCCATGGAGCCGCGGGCAGATCGCTGGCGGGGCCGCCGTCGTCTGTGAGGTTGCCGCTGCTGGAGACGCGGTTGCCGCTCGACTGCTCGATAATGCGGCCGATGAACTGAACAAGCATCTGACAACGCTCAGGCGGCGGCAATTCGTAGACGAGTCGGTCGATCTCGCCTTCACCGGCGGGCTGTTGGTCGGCTGTTCCCTGCTGCGCGAGCGTCTGCTGGAGCGGTTTGAGTCCGCCGGCGGCCGAGTCGGCAGCGTGCGGGTGGTCGAGCATCCGGCCGATGCCGCGATGCAGTTGCTCACCGACCAACGCTGCTAAGAGGTCTTTTCAGGCCCGCAGGGTCGGCACATCCTCTGCCGGAATCGTCAGGCTCCGGACTGGAGCAGCAACTGGGACTCCTCAGGCCCGCAGGAGACTGCTGATTTAATCGGCAGAGCAGAGGATGCGTATAATGAGGGATTCGTCGCTCGCTTAGGAGTGATTTCCCATGCTCTCCCCAGATCGTGATCGGCTGTTTCGGATCCGCGAGCAAGATCGCAGCTTTTACGGCGCGCTGTTGCCCAAGGAGCATCCGCTGCTGGATGCCTTGGAGTTGATCCCCTGGGACTCCTTTGTCCCAGAGCTTGAGGCGTTTTATTGCCCTCATCGCGGCCAGCCGGCCGTGACGCCGCTGATCATGTTCAAGCTCGAGTTCCTGCGGTACTTCTGCCGTCTGTCGGACCGCGAGGTGATGCTCCGAGGGCAAACTGACGTGCTCTTTCGCTGGTTTCTGCAGATACCAGTCATTTATAGGCTTCCCGATGCCAGTCTGCTCCCGAAGTTCCGCGGTCGGCTCGGTGCCGCAGGTTTTAAAAAACTCTTTCGAGCGCCTGGTCAGCTACGCGCGTCAGGCAAACCTGATTCGAGATCGATTGCGGCTCAAGGACGCCACGCATGTGGTTGCCAACATCGCCGTCCCCACCACGCTCGCCTTGCTCGCTCAACTGCGAGAAAGAATGCTCGGTGTGATTGACAGCTTCGATCCAGAGGTTGCAGAGGGCTATCGTATCGAGGTCCAGCGGATTACCCAGGAAACCGAACACGCCAGTGCTGAGATCAAGCTGCAGGCACGCTTGTCACTGGTCAACGATCTGCTGGGCTGGATTCAACAGCAAACGCCCCCAGCCGAGGGCGCCGATCGGCGGTGGGCCAAGCTGCAGGCGGTCCGTCAGTTGGCCGAGAAGATCACCGACGACATGTTTCACCCGAACAAGGGCCATCGGACGCTGAGCGTCGTCGACCCCGAGGTGCGCCGCGGTAAGCACGGTGAGTTTTACGACGGCTACTTGTTGGACGTGATGATCGATGCCGAGAGTGAATTGATCACCAGCTTTGACGTGCTTGCAGCGGACGGCGATGAAGCGGCTGATGCGATTGATTTGGTCAAGATGGAGCAGCAAACCTACGGCAACCAGATTGAGCAGCTCTCCATGGACGGCATCGGTTTCAACGGCCACGTGCTGCGAGAGCTCCAGGATCCGCAAGGGCCCAATGTCGAAGTCTTCGTTCCGCCGAGGGACTTCCGCAGTGGTGAAGGCTTTGCTGCATCGATGTTTGAACTCTCCGCCGACGGCACCAGCGTGACCTGTCCCAACGGAGAAACATCGAAATACCGCCACCAGGGCAAGCACCTCACTACGTTTAAGTTCAAGCGTTCGCAGTGCCAGAACTGTCCTCTGCTGTCGCAGTGCCACCTAAACTTTAGCCCGAAATCAAACTTGGGCAGATCGGTATCCAAGAGCTTGTATGAAGCAGAATATGAGCAAGCCCGAGAGCGGGCGAAGACTCCGGGGTATGCCGAGGTCCGGCGCAAGCATCCGGCGATCGAGCGGAAGCTCAACGAACTGGCACGTCACGGCCGCGGGCGTCGGGCCCGGTACTGGGGTCGAGCAAAGCTCTGCATTCAGCAGTGCATGACTTGCCTGGTGGTGAATGTGAAGCGGATCAGCCGCTTGCTCCAGGCCACGCCCTGTCCAGCGACCTGTTAAGGGCGGAGAAAGGAGGTGATCGATCGATTCTTCGCTGGAAGAGGTTTTTAAAGCGCGATTTCGCCTAAGCGAACGCAGGTCGGCTCAAGGCCCTGACGAAAACCAGCCGCAGCGCGATGCCATCGAGCAACGCTCGATCATCGCCTCCGCACACATTGCTATTATCTCAGCAGTCTCCGCAGGGCCGACACAAGTGTGACTCTGCGCCGAGACTGTGTCGGCCCTGGGGGCCTGCAAGCTGGTGTGTGTCCCTGTTTCGGGGCCTCACGGCCCCGGCAGAGGATGTATCGGGCCTGCGGCCCTGCCGAGCACCAAACTTGACACGAGTTGTATGGCTTACTGGCCGGAACTCTTAGCTATGACACAGAGCTAGCGGGGTTAACTGGAACCTACTTCGTCCCCCGGCGATCCGGGCGGTAGCCGGTCGACTTGCGGTCCCGCCGCTGTTTCTTGCTCCCTTTAGCCAGCGCCGCAGCCGGTTTGGCATCCGCAGTCGGCTTGGAACCTGCGGCTTGGCCAGAGTTAGTTTGCGCCAGGAATGGTGTGCACATATTCGCCGCGGAAGCGAGTGCCGGCATCCTTACGCCGCTTCTCGATCGCCTCGCGCGGCGGTTTAGATGGGATCAGGCTGTCGCAGCCGTCGCCGATCAGGTCGGTGCGGCCGGCCTGCCGCAGGGCTTCGCGGACTTCGAAGTAGTTCTCCGGCTTGAAGAACTGCATCAGCGCCCGCTGCAGCTTGCGGTCGCGGAGTGCCTTGGCGATATAGACCGGCTTTTTCGTGAACGGGTCGATGCCGGTGTAGTACATCGCGGTGGCGACGTCGAACGGCGCGGGAATGAAGTCCTGCACCTGGTCGGGCTTGTAGCCGTTGCGCTTGAGGAACACCGCCAGGTCGATCATCGCGTCCAGGTCGCTGCCGGGATGGCTGGCGATGAAGTACGGCACGATGTACTGCTTCTTGCCGGCCTTCTTCGATTCCTTTTGAACTCGTCGGTGAACTTCTCGAAGTCGTCGTTCGCCGGCTTGCGCATCTTGTTGAGCACGTCGGGATCGATGTGCTCGGGGGCGACTTTCAGATGGCCGCCGACGTGATGCTGCGGCCAGCTCGCGCATGTACTCCGGCGAGCGGCGGGCCAGGTCCATGCGGATGCCGCTGGCGACGAGCACCTTCTTGATGCCCGGCAGTCTCGCGGGCTTCGTTCATCAGCTCGATCAGCGGGCCGTGATCGGTGCCCAGCAGCTTGCAGATCGTCGGATGCACGCACGATTGCCGCCGGCAGACGGCTTCGACCTCGGGCTGCGTGCACTTCATCTGGTACATGTTGGCGGTCGGGCCGCCGATGTCGCTGATCGATCCCCTTGAAACTCTGGATCGGCGGTCATCTGGCGGATTTCGCCGAGCACCGATTCCTTGCTGCGCGACTGGATGATCCGGCCTTGGTGCGCCGTGATCGAGCAGAACGTGCAGCCGCCGAAGCAGCCGCGCATGATCGTCACCGAGTCCTTGATCATCTCGAACGCGGGGATCGGCTCGCGTGTAGCTCGGGTGCGGCCGCCGCGTGTAGGGCAGGCCGTAGATCGCGATCCATCGCCGCTTGCGAGATCGGCAACGGCGGCGGATTGCAGACGACCGCCTGCGGTCGTGCCATCTGGACGAGCCGCCTGGCGTTGTAGCGGATTCGTTTCGTTGTGAATGATCCGCGTCGCTTCGGCGAACGCGAGTTTGTCGGCGACGACTTCTTCGTAGCTCGGCAGCGTCAGCAGTGGTCGCGGCAGACTCGTGAGGCGTTTCCGAGGCGCCCAAGGCGTAGGCGACGCCGCGCATGTCGCGCAAGATCCTTGACCGTCTCGCCGGCTTCCAGCCGCTGGGCGATCTCGACGATCGCGTCTTCGCCCATGCCGAAGACGACCAGGTCGGCCTTGCAGTCGAGCAGGATCGAGCGGCGGACCTTGTCGCTCCAGTAGTCGTAGTGGGCCAGCCGGCGGAGCGACGCTTCGACGCCGCCGGCGATCACCGGCACGCCCGTGATACGCTTCGCGGGCCCGCTGGCAGTAGGACGAGCGTCGCGCGGTCGGGCCGCAGGCCGATGCGGCCGCCGGGCGAATACGCATCGTCGTTGCGGACCTTTTTGTTGGCCGTGTAGTGGTTGATCATCGAGTCCATGTTGCCGGCGCTGATCGCGAAGAACAGCCGCGGCCGGCCGAACCGCCGCCAGTCGTCGCAAGATTGCCAGTCGGGCTGGCTGACGATGCCGACGCGAAAGCCGGCCGCTTCGAGCACGCGGCCGAGGATCGCCATCGCGAAGCTGGGATGATCGATGTAGGCGTCGCCGGTGACGAACACGACGTCGAGCTCGTCCCAGCCGCGCTGGTGGGCTTCTTCCATGCTCATCGGCAGCGCGGTTGCGGCGACGGGGCCATTGGGTTGACGCGTCGGTTGGTTCATTCCCGCCAACGACTGGCCCAGCCGTGACAGGAAATCGGTGTCGCTCGGCTGCAACGCCGAGACAGGCGGAGATGCGTTCAGAGGCTCGAGGATCGGCAACTGCAGCGAACGACCGGAAGAATCAGAAGATATCATGCGGGCATTGTAGGCCCAGCTTGCAGACGGGATAGCGATGAATTTGCGATTTCGCTGCGGAGCCGGGCGCGAGGTGTCGGCCCAGCCGGCAGTTAGGGGGTCAGGAGTCAATTGCCGCAACGGCCCTTCGGGTGCTTCGCACAATTGACTCCTGACCCTTTTAACCCAATCTGTGGCTCACGTTTTGCTGTGCGCTTGGCGGAGTGGACAGTTTGCGACGCAGCAGGGGCGATCGGCTCGTGAAAAACTTCTCTGAGGATTCTCCCTGATGGCGCGGTCGGAAGAGAATAAGACGCCGACGCTCCAAGCGCTTGCGCTGTTTTTGCTGACGGTGGCGCTGCTGTACGTCGCTCAAGGCGTGCTGTTGCCGGTTGTCCTAGCGGTGCTGCTAGGGTTTCTGCTCACGCCGCTGGCTACTGGACTGGAACGGCTCCGCATCGGTCCAGTGGGCCTGGGCCGGATCGGTTCAGTGATTCTCGTTGTGGTGCTGGCATTCGGGATCGTCGGCCTGTTTGCCTGGATCGTGGTCGACCAGACGACTAGGCTGGCTGCGGATTTGCCTCAGTACAAGGACACGCTGATCGGGCGGATCGAGTCGATTCGTGAACAATTCAGCGGCCCCTCGCCCCTGGCCGATACGGTTGAGGAGCTCGGCGAGGTGATCAGCGGCGAGGCGGAGGAGGAAGCCCGCCCGCGGGTGCAGCGGGCAGAGGAGCCGGTTCCGGTGCAGATTGTCGAGAGTTCGCCGTTCGCACTGCGGATGCTGCGGGACTGGCTGGGCCCACTGCTGGCACCGCTGGGCACGGCGGCGATCGTGGTCGTGTTCGCGATCTTCATCCTGTTGCAGCGTGAGGACCTGCGCGACCGGTTTGTGCGTCTGGTCGGCACTGGGCACGTTTATTTGACCACGCAGGCGATGGATGAGGCCGCGGCGCGGGTCAGCACCTATCTGCGGATGCTGGTGATCATCAACGGCAGCTACGGGATCGCCGTCGCGATTGGGCTGCTGTTGATCGGCGTTCCCAATGCGCTGCTGTGGGGTTTGCTGGCAGCCGTCTTTCGGTTTGTCCCGTATGTGGGACCGTGGGCCGCGGCGTTGCTGCCGATCGCGCTGTCGTTGGCGACCGACAGTGGCTGGATGACGCCGATCCTCACGATCGGGCTGTTCCTGGTGTTGGAACTGGTCAGCAATAACATTCTCGAGCCATGGCTGTACGGCACGAAGACCGGTGTTTCGGTCGTCGGCATCATTTTCGCGGCGACCTTTTGGACTTGGCTGTGGGGGCCGGTGGGCTTGGTGTTGTCGATGCCGCTGACAGTCTGCTTGACCGTGATCGGCCGGTTCGTTCCGCAACTGAGTTTCTTGAACGTGCTGTTGAGCGACCAGCCGGCGCTGGAGCTGCACGTCCGCTATTACCAGCGGCTGCTGACGTTCGACGAACACGAGGCAAATGAGATCATCGCGACCTTCCTGCAAGGCGGCACACTGGAGCAGTTGTACGAACAGATGCTTATCCCGACGCTGAGTTATTCGGAGCGCGATCGCAATGCCGGCCGACTGAGCGAACATCAGCAGCGGTTCATTCAGCAAACCTTGAGCGACGTGATCCGCGACCTCGGCCACGAGTTTGATATGGTCGCTGCCGCGCGAGCTGTGCCGGAGGGGGCAGCCAAAGACGCCGAGGCCGAGGGAACCGATCAGCCGACTCGCCATTCGCTGAGCATTGCCTGCGCCGGCGGAAGATGTTGCTGACCGCATCGCCGGAGAAATGCTCGTGCAATTGCTGACAGCCCGTGGACATGCCACCCAGGCATGCAAGCCGTCCATTCTGGATGAAGCGATTATCGACCAACTGCAGGAAATGCAGCCCGGGGTAGTCATTGTGTCTGCGCTGGCCCCGGGCGGCGCCGTCCGGCGCGGCAAGGCGGCGAACGCTTGCGCAAAGCATTTCCGAAGCTGCAGATTCTCGTCGGCCTGTGGAACGCATCGGGCCCGATGGAGCAAACCAAGCAGCGGTTAGCAAAAGCTAAGATCGATTTCGTGACATCTTCACTGTCCGAAGCGATCGATTACATCGAGAACTTGGCCACGGCTGATCAACCCGACGGTGTAGCGACTCCCGCAGACCTCGCCGACGCCGATCGGATCGGCCGGTGAGGGCAGTGGCTGGCGACAAGCCGTGGGCTCCGCAAAGCAACCGAGCGTGCTATATCCGGGCGGACAATGGCCCGCACCATTTTCGAAATATAGCTTACATGCTATAGTTTATCGATGTGGGACATCGAATATACAGACGAGTTCGGGCACTGGTGGCAACAGCTTGATGAGGCTGAGCAGCAATCGGTTGCCGCAAGCGTCGAGTTGCTGCGACGCTTGGGGCCAAGCTTGCCGCGGCCTCACGCGGCCTCACGCGGCCTCACGCGGACACCCTCAAAGGCTCGCGGCACGCGAATATGAAGGAATTGCGAACCCAGCACCACGGGCGTCCGCTCCGCACGCTGTCTGCCTTTGATCCTCGGCGGTGCGCAATCCTGCTGATCGGTGGAGACAAGACCGGCGAAGACCGCTTCTACGATCGCATGATCCCACGCGCTGATGACTTGTACGACCATCATCTGGAAGCACTCCGCAAAGAAGGTTTGATTTAAATGGCGCGAAAATTCAGCGAACTCGAAGCGAAAATGTCAGCGGAATCTCGGGCCCGTGCTCAGGAGCGAGCCAAGGAGATGATGGCCGAGATGCTGTTGGCGGAGATTCGTAAAGCGGTTGGGCTTACACAGGCAGATCTGGCGGCGTCGTTGGGCATTAAGCAGCCGACGCTGTCTCGCTTAGAGTCACAAGATGACATGCAAATCAGCACGCTGCGCAGGCTCGTCCAAGCCCTCGGCGGAGAACTGGAGATCATCGCGCACCTTCCTGGCGGCGATATCCGTCTGAGCCAATTCAAAGATGCGGCGTGACGAGTCGGCTGTGTAAGCGACGTGCCATCTACTTCACGCCGCTCCCGCTGGCAATTGCCTGTTGAGCTTTTTGCAAAAATTGCAGCGCATCGATCGGTGACATCGAGTCGATATTGAGTTTCTTGAGGTCCTCGATCACCGGATGATCGGCGAACCCGAACAGTGTCAATTGCACCGCGCCGCCGCTCTTGTGCCCCTGCGGCGGCGGAATCGTCGGACGATCGAACGAGTCGCGGTGGTCCGCCTCGAGCTGAGCCAAGATGTCTTTGGCGCGTTCGTTGACGCCGCTGGGAATGCCCGCCAACCGTGCTACGTGAATGCCATAACTTTTGTCGGCACCGCCGGGGATGATTCGGTGCAGGAACACCACCGAATCATTCCATTCGCGGACCGCTACATTCAGGTTCGTCACCTGCGGCAACAGATCTTCTAACTGTGTCAATTCGTGATAGTGGGTCGCAAACAAAGTGCGGCAGCCGATTCGCTCGTGCAGGTGTTCCGTGATCGCCCAGGCCAGTGCCAGACCGTCATAAGTGCTCGTGCCGCGGCCGATCTCATCTAAAATCACCAGCGACCGAGCGGTGGCGGTGTTGAGGATCCGTGCAGTTTCGACCATCTCGACCATAAACGTACTTTGGCCACGCCCCAGTTCGTCGCTCGCCCCGACGCGGGCGAAGATCCGGTCAGCGATGCCGATCGTTGCCTTATCGGCTGGTACAAAGGCCCCGGCCTGAGCCAACAACGTCAGCAGCGCGACTTGGCGGATGTAGGTGCTCTTGCCGGCCATGTTGGGACCGGTGATCAGCAGCACCATGCCTGCCTCGGGCGACTGAAAGCAGTCGTTGGGAACGAACTCCCCTTGCGGCATTTTCACGTCCAGCACGGGATGCCGTCCGGCTTCGATCTGCAGCACCGGGTCGTCGGTCATCGTCGGCCGGACCCAGCGTCGAAGCGCAGCCAGTTCGGCCAGCGACGCCAACACATCCAACTCAGCCAGCGCCATGGCAATCCGCTGCAGCGTCCTCAGGCTGCGGTGGGCCGCCAGTCGCAGTTCGGCAAACAGTTCCTGTTCCCGCGCGGCCGCCTCGTCGTCGGCCGCCAATACCTTTTCCTCGTACTCTTTTAGTGCCGGTGTGATGTAACGTTCGCAATTCTTGAGCGTCTGTTTGCGGATAAAATCAGCCGGAACACGGTCTTTTTGCGAGTTGTTGATCTCCAGGTAATAGCCGAACACGCGGTTGAAGCCGACTTTCAGGTTGGCGATACCGGTCTGCTGCGTCATCCGCTGTTGGTACTGGGCGATCCACTGCTTGCCGCCTTTAGCGAGTTCGCGCAGGCTGTCGAGCTGTGCGTCGAATCCGGGGCGGATGAAGTGGCCATCGGCGGCCGAGAGCGGACAATTATCTGCCAACGCCGATTCAAGCTGAGCCCGCAGCTCCGGGCAGAGCTGCAGATCGGCTTCAATCCGCTGGATCGCGGCGCTCTTTCGCTCCGTCAGCCGTGCCTTGAGCGTCGGCAGCATGGCCAGCGTGCGGCCGATCTGTTGCAGGTCGCGCGGCCCGCAACGCTGCGTCGCCACCCGGCCGAGCAACCGAGTCAGGTCGAACGTGTCGGCGAGCGTTTTGCGGACATCCTGACGCAGGCCGGCATCGCGGTGCAGCTCTTCCACCGCGTCGTGCCGGTGCGAGATCGCCTGCAGATCGGCCAGTGGAGCGGCGAGCCAGTCGGCCAGCAGCCGTGCCCCCATCGCCGACTGCGTCTGGTCGAGCACCTCCAACAGCGAACCTTCGCGGGCTCCGGTCCGCATCGTGCGAGTGATCTCCAAGCTGCGTCGCGTCGAAGCATCGATCTGCAGCGTCGCGCTGCGGTGATGGGCGATGAGCGACTCGAAATGGTCCAGCGCCACCCGCTGGGTTTCCTGCAGATAGAGCAGCACTCCGCCGGCAGCCTGGATGGCCGCAGTGTGTTCGGATTCAAAACCAAATCCCTCCAAGCTGTGCGTTCCGAACTGTTTGCAGAGCGCATCTTGGCAGCCCTGGGCCGCAAAGGTCCACGCCGGCCGGCGCGTCCAACTCCACGGTGCCGACGCATCGGGACTGATCCGCGCATCGTCTTCGCGGTACAGCACTTCGGCCGGCCCGATCCGTTCCAGTTCATCTTCCAGGCGAGCCAGCGGAAAAACTCCGGCTTCAAACCGTCCACTGGACAGCTCCGCCCAGGCGATTCCGACGATCGGGTTGGCTTCCTGATCACGGCCGCCAGCGGGGCGAAAGACTGCAGCGACGTAGTTCGCCTCGCGCGGGTCCAGCAGCGAGTCGTCGGTCAGCGTTCCGGCCGACACCATCCGCGTTACTTCCCGCCGCACGAGTCCCTTGGCCTGCTTGGGATCTTCCACCTGCTCGCAAACCGCCGCGCGGTAGCCGGCGCGGATCAGCTTTTGCAGGTAGCCATCGAGCTGGTGATGGGGAAATCCGGCCATCGCCGTCGGGTTATCGCTGTCCTTATCGCGGCTGGTCAACGTCAGCCCGAGGACCCGCGAGGCAATCTTTGCGTCCTCCAGGAACAGCTCATAAAAATCGCCCATGCGAAACAGCAGCAGCGCGTCGCCGCAGGCTGCCTTGGCTTCATGGTATTGTCGCATCATCGGAGTGGTCATGGCGACAATCCTAACCAGCGGTCAGCGGAGGATGAACGTCCACCACAGCCGTTTTCCCGCTTCGACCACTCATCCGGGTCGGTAAGCAGACCGTACCTGCCGATTCGGCTGACTGTACCGGCCTGTCGCCGAGGCAGAGGGACTGTCGCCGAGGCAGAAGTCGACCGGCTGCATGGAAGTGGAAGTTGTGGGCGAAAAACTCAGTTAACACTCATGACGGATGGCAGTTCTGTCGATAATAGCCGAGGCGGCGGCCTAGTTCGGTGACCTCTACCTAGACCCTATGAAGGTGTTGCCGTCGAAATCGCGACAGTTGACCCTCACTTGGACATGCGTATACTGACAACAGCTGACAGACAGGTCGTCGCGCACTGACACCAGCGTCCCCGGCGGCCTGGCTCAGGCTGTGGCCGACCCAACTGTCGAACGACCGGTGGCAGGAAACTCTCGTGCCAAACCTTCCGTCGGGGGATGGGTTGTGCCGCTGGGCATCGGCGAGATCGTCAGCAGCGAACTTGAAACACCGCAAAAAGCGAGGTTTTGGGGGCGAAGTTGGCTTTTTCGAAAAAAGCGAGTTTAAGCCGTTGACTTCAGTCCGCGATCCGATAGATTTCCTGTCCCGCAAGCGAAAACCGCTTGTGAGCCCGCCGCGAGGCCGACCACCGCTTCAGTACGCTGAGGCCGTGGCTGTCCTTGGGCAGCGTCCGCCGCGGAGCTTGTCACCCAAGCTCGGCGCGGCGAATTGATATTTGACAATTTGGTTGTTTGGTAGATGGCATCTTAAAAGAGCACAACGCTCAAGATGGCTGTCGGTGACGGGCTTGGCCTCTGGGTTAAGTCGCGGTTGCCGGTGGTTGTCTGTAGCGGGGTGAAGTTCTTTGTAGAGCGTCCTCCGCTGGCCGTCGCGGTGCTCGACGCCGGCGGCAACCTGGTGGCGTTCAAGCGCGACGACCGCGCCGGCATCCTTCGCTTCGACATCGCGTTCGGCAAGGCCTGGGGCGCGCTCGGCATGGGCTTCGGCTCGCGCACGGTGTTCGAGCGCGCCAACAGCAACGAGGCGCAGCGGCTGTTCTACGCCACGCTTGCTGCCGCGAGCGGCGGCAAGATCGTGACCAATCCGGCCGGTATTCTCATCCGCGACGCGGCGGCGAGGTGATCGGCGCTGTCGGGATTTCGGGCGACACGTCGGACAACGACGAAGTGTGCGGCATCGCCGGAATCGAAGCCGCCGGGTCTCAAGCCCGATCCGGGCGGCGAAGAAGAAATAGCAGCGGAATAAGGGGAGGAGTTTCCATGTCGATCAAGTTCTATGCATTCTGGCGGTCGATCGCGAGCTTTCGGGTGCGCATCGCGCTCAACCTCAAGGGCATCAAACCCGACGAGATCATCGACATCGATCTGCTGAAGGGCAAGCAGCGCGAGGACAGCTTCCGCGCGGTCGATCCGCAGATGTTGATCCCGGCGCTGATCGAGGACGGCGGGCCGGTGCTGTTCCAGTCGATGGCGATCATGGAATATCTGGAGGAGACGCATCCGCAGCCGCCGCTGTTGCCGAGCGATCCGCTCGGCCGCGCGCGGGTGCGCGGCATCTGCCAGATTTTCGTGTCGCGACTCGCATCCGATGTCGGTGCCGCGCATCCGCAATTACCTGACCGGCGAGCTCAAGCTCGACAACGACACCATGCTCAAATGGGTGCGGCACTGGCAGAACGAGGCGCTGCGTGCGGCGGAGACGCATCTGTCGCAAAAGGCGACCGGCAAGTATTGCCACGGCGATACCGTGACGCTCGCCGACGTCTGCCTGGCGGCCAGGTGGTCGGATCGGGCTTCTTCGACGTCGACGTGAAGGCCTATCCGAACGTGTCGCGTATCTATGACTCGCTGATGCAGATCGAGGCCTTCGCCAAGGCGCATCCGCTCAAGCAGCCGGGCGCGCCTGCGTCGATGTCGCATTAGGACTTGTGTGGCGCGGCCGGCTGCGACCGCCGGCCGCTCCGGGAACATGGTCGGCGGGATCGTCTGCGCCCAGACCTGCTGGATGCGCTCGATCTCGGCTTCGAACATTTCGAGGAACAGCCGTGCCTGCATCGACAGCGTGCGCCGCGCCTGCGTGATAACCACGAATTCGGCGAACAGCGGCGGATCGTAAAGCGGGCTGATGATCCGCTCGTTGCGGTCGATATCGGTGACGCAGAACAGGCCGGACAGGATCGTCACCCAGTCGGAGCGCGCGACGAACTGGATGGTGCCGATCATCGCGTCCATCTCCATCATGTCGGCGACTTCGACGCCATGGGTCTCCAGATAGATTTCGATGTTGCGCCGGCGCACGTTGGCGCGGCTCGGCACGACGATTTTCAGCGGGCCGCAATCCTTGAGCCGGACCGGCTCCAGGTGCTTTAAGCCGCATCTTTGGGTTCGACAGCAGCATCTCGCGGTCGCGCACGATCAGCCGCGACTTCAACCCGACGCGGCCTTCGAAGGTCGGCACCACGGCGAAGTCGAGTTCGTCGGCGAGCACCATGTCGGTGAGCAGGCCGCTGTAGCCTTCGACGATGTGCAGCCGCACATCCGGATAGCGCGGCGTGAACTGTTCCAGCGTCGGCGCCAGCGCGGCGCGCGTCATGGTCGGCATCAACCCGATGCGCAGGTCGCCGGCCACCACGGAGGCGAAGCCGCGAACCTCCTCGTGCGCGCTTTCGAGCTGGCCGACCGCCTCGATGCAGCGCTTGTAGTAGCGCTGGCCTGCCGGCGTCGGGGTCACGCCGCCGCTGGCGCGCTCGAAGAACTTCAGTCCCAGGGTGCGTTCGGCCGCGGCGACATGCTGCGAGATGCCGGACTGGGTGGCGTTCTCGCGCGCTGCGGCGCGGGTGAACGAGCCTTCCTCGTAGACCGCAATGATCGGCCTGGATCTGGCGCAGCGAAATGTCGGCCATGCGGCCCATTAGAAAAGATGATGACTGAATGGCAGAATATATTAATTCGGCTACCGGCGCGAGCATGGCTAGAATCGCCGGAAATCGCCGTGCAGGCCCGGAGCGACTCATGAAGCTCGGCTTTTTCACCATGCCGATCCATCCGCTCGGACAAGGACTGGCGGCAGTCGCTGCGCGAGGATCGCGAGGCGTTCCTGCTGGCCGACGAGCTCGGCTTCGCGGAAGGCTATGTCGGCGAGCACTCACCGACCGCGCCGAGAACATCACCTCGTGCATGATGTTCATCGCCAGGCTCGCCAGCGACACGAAGACCATCCGGCTCGGCACCGGCACGGTCAACATGCCGAACCAGCATCCGGCCGCGGTCGCCGCCGAACATCGCGATGCTCGACCACATGCTCGACGGCCGCTTCATCTTCGGCATCAGCCCCGGCGGCCTGCTGTCGGACGCCGAAGTGTTCGGCAATCTCGACAACGACCGCAACGAGATGTTCCTCGAGGCGATCAACCACGTGCTCGGCGATCTGGGCGGGCGAGCCGCCCTACAACATCAAGGGCAAGTACTGGAACATCAAGATCGAGCGCCAGTTCATGCCGGAAATCGGGCAGGGCTTCCTGCCGAAGCCGCTGCAGCGGCCGCATCCGCCGATCGTGGTGACGGCGGTCGCGCCGTTCTCCAAGGGCGTGACCGAGGCGGCCGCGCGCGGCTGGGATCCGATCTCGGCGAACTTCCTGATGCCGGAATGGGTGAAGAGCCACTGGCCGAAATACGTCGAGGGCTGCGAGCGCGTCGGCCGCAAGGCCGATCCGGCGAACTGGCGCGTCGCCAAGAGCATCTTCGTCGCCGATGACGACAAGACCGCGAAGGCCTACGCCACCGATCCGAACAGCCCATATCGCTTCTACTACAGCCAGCTCTTCACCAAGCTGAAGAAGCGGCCGGCTCGAGCTGTTCAAGACGCGGCGCGATCAGCCCGACGAGCGAAGTCACGCTCGACAGCATCTGCGACAAGCTCATCATCCACGGCTCGCCCGACAAGGTCGCGGACGAGCTGCTCGCGTTCCGCGAGAAGGTCGGCGATTTCGGCACGCTGCTCTACGCCGGCAAGGACTGGCGCGATCCGGCGCTGGGCCGGCGCTCGATGGTGCTGCTGGCCGAGAAGGTGATGCCGAAGGTCAACGCGGCGCCCGCGCCGAAGGCGAAAACCGTATGGCCGCCCGCGCGTTTTCGTCACCCAGCCGATTGCCGAGAGCGCGCTGGCGCGGCTGCGCGCCGTGGCCGACGTCGAGGTCAACTCCGATTCCAGCAAGGTGCTTGATAAAGCCAAGCTGATCGAAGGCGTAAAGCGCTGCGATATCCTGCTATCGCTGTTGCACGACACGGTCGATGCCGATGTGCTCGCGGCCAATCCGAAGCTCAAGGCCGTCTCGTCGATGAACATCACGCAGGACCGCATCGATCTGGCGGCCGCGACCAAGCTCGGCATTCCGGTGACCAATATCCCGGCGATCGTGACAAATGCGACTGCCGATATTGCTTTTGGTCTACTGCTGTCGGCAGCACGCAACATTGCCTATGGCGATCGACTATTCCGTGCCGGCGTCTATCCCGGCTCGCAGTCCAACCATCTCGCCGGCGCTGCTGTAAGTGGGAAGACGCTCGGCCTGGTTGGCTTCGGCCGTATCGGGCAGGCGGTGGCGCACCGCGGGCGCGGCTTCGACATGAACATCATCTATACGGATCTCAATCCGCTACCCGAGGCGGAGCAGGAGATCGGCGCATCGTATCGCAGCTTCGACGACCTGTTGCGTGAGGCGGATTTCGTCTCGTTGCATCCGCAGCTTAGGCCGGCGACGCGCCATCTGATGGGCGCAAAGCAGTTCGCGCTGATGAAGCCGACGGCCTTCGTCATCAATACCTCGCGCGGACCGGTGATCGACGAGGCTGCGCTGGTCGATGCGCTGCGAGGCAAAAAGATCGCCGGCGCGGGCCTCGATGTTTACGAGCACGAGCCGGAGGTCTCGCCGGAGCTGACGGCGATGACCAACGTGGTCCTGACGCCGCATCTCGGCAGCGCCGTGCTCGAGCTGCGCGAAGGCATGGCGCATGTCGTGGTCGACAACACCATCGCGCTGATCGAGGGCAAGAAGGTGGTGAGTTGCCTCAATCCGCAGTGTCTGCCGGAAGCGCAGC
>CAVWUB010000003.1:0-2637868 GCA_963758085.1 uncultured Planctomycetaceae bacterium
CTGCAGAATAGATGAAAGCTTTAGGATTCTTTGTTGTGTGATATCGTTAGCAAGTAGATCTTGCTGAGGTTTTGTGCTGCTGCACTGCCGGGGTTACCGCGAGGTGGCTTGGGTGGTGTCGCGAGTTCGAGATTTCGGCGGCCAATCTATTAAGGGCACACGGGGGATGTCTTGGCGTCAAGAGGCGATGAAGGGCGTGGAAGTCTGCGAAAAGCCTGGGGAAGCTGACAAACAAGCGATGATCCCGGGGTTCCTGAATACTGTGAACTGAATTCATAGGTTCATAAGTGCCAACCTGGTGAACTGAAACATCTAAGTAACCAGAGGAAGAGAAAGAAAAATCGATTCCGTCAGTAGCGGCGAGCGAAATCGGAATAGCCCAAACCGGAGAGGTTTCCTCTCCGGGGTTGTAGGGCCTCTCATTGTGGAGTTACCAATCGGCAGGTTAGCAGAACGGTTTGGAAAGGCCGGCCAGAGCGGGTGACAGCCCCGTACGCGAAAACTTAGTCGACTCCCGAGAGGTACCTGAGTAGGTCCAGTCACGTGAAACCTGGACTGAATCCACGGGGACCATCCCGTAAGGCTAAATACTCCTTGACGACCGATAGCGAACCAGTAGCGTGAGCGAAGGGTGAGAAGAACCCCGATTAGGGGAGGAATGTGAACCTGAAACCGTGTGCTTACAAGCGGTCGGAGCTCTATGTTGCCTAGCAACACGAGTGACGGCGTGCCTTTTGCATAATGATCCGGCGAGTTGTGGTATGCGGCTTGGTTAAGATCTTACGGATCGAAGCCCAAGGGAAACCGAGTCTGAATAGGGCGTTGGTCGTATGCTGCAGACGCGAAACCTGTGTGATCTACCCATGAGCAGGTTGAAGCGCGGGTTAAACTGCGTGGAGGACCGAACCCACTTGGGTTGAAAACCGAGGGGATGACTTGTGGGGAGGACTGAAAGTGTAATCAAACCAGGAGATAGCTCGTTCTCTCCGAAATATCTTGAGGGATAGCGTCGAGCCACTATTTACCGGGGGTAGAGAGACTGAATCGGATGGGGGCCCTTCCCGGGGTACCTCACTGAACCAAACTCCGAATACCGGTAAAATTATCTCGGCAGTCAGTCCCTGGGGGATAAGCTCCAGGGTCGAGAGGGAAACAACCCAGATCGCCTGCTAAGGTCCCGAAGAAATACTTAGTCACTAAGGAAGTTGAAATGCCGTGACAGCTGGGATGTTGGCTTAGAAGCAGCCACCATTTAAAAAGTGCGTAACAGCTTACCAGTCGAGCATTTCTGCGCCGATAATGAACGGGAGTAAGTATTTCACCGAAGCAGCGGGTTCTAACACTTTGGTGTTAGAGCGGTAGGAGAGCGCCGGTGACCAGATACGAGCCATACGGTAACGAGTGGTGTCGGGGTCATCGGGTGATTATGCCGGAATGAGTAACGATAAAACAGGTGAGAATCCTGTTCGCCGAAAGCCTAAGGTTTCCTGGGGAAGGTAATTCCGCCCAGGGTTAGCCGGTGCCTTAGTCGAGGCCGAAGGGCGTAGACGATGGAGAGCAGGTCAATATTCCTGCGCCATGGGCAGACTTCGATGCTGGGACGGCGTCCGGAGAGTGAGCGGTACGACTAGAAATGTCCGTAGCGACAGCTGAGGTGTCTGGGGTTAAATGACCGGACGCAAGCCAAGGCTTAGCTCGAGAGCACCTAAGTTCTCGAAGTCACTGGAAGGACGTCCAAGAAAAGCAGCTAAGATAGTGTCTGTTTGTGACCGTACTAAAACTGACACAGGTAGGCGAGATGAGTAATCTAAGGCGCTCGGGAGAACGGTGGTTAAGGAACTCTGCAAAATGGCCCCGTAAGTTCGCGATAAGGGGCGCCCACGCAAGTGGGCCACAGAAAATCGGCTCTAGCGACTGTTTATCAAAAACACAGGACTCTGCTAACTCGCAAGAGGATGTATAGAGTCTGACGCCTGCCCGGTGCTGGTAGGTTAAGGAAGAGGGTTAGCCTCACGGCGAAGCTCGCGACCGAAGCCCCAGTAAACGGCGGCCCTAACTATGAGGGTCCTAAGGTAGCGAAGTTCCTTGTCGGGTAAGTTCCGACCTGCATGAAAGGCGTAACGACTGGAGCACTGTCTCAACCACCGACCCGGTGAAATTGTAGTTGTGGTGAAGATGCCACATACCCGCGGTTAGACGGAAAGACCCCGTGAACCTTTACTGTAGGCTGATATTGGGTTGAGGTATGTCTTGTGTAGGATAGCTGGGAGGCTTTGAAGCGGGCACGCTAGTGTCTGTGGAGCCGTTGTTGAAATACCAGCCTGGTCATGCTTTAATTCTAACTTCGATCCCATGAATCTGGGCGAAGGACAGTGTCAGTTGGGCAGTTTGACTGGGGCGGTCTCCTCCTAAAGAGTAACGGAGGAGTACAAAGGTACACTCAGCCTGGTCGGTAATCAGGCGTAGAGCGTAAAGGTAGAAGTGTGCTTGACTGCGAGAGATATAACTCGAGCAGGGACGAAAGTCGGTCTTAGTGATCCGGTAATCCCGAATGGAAGGGTTATCGCTCATCAGATAAAAGGTACTCCGGGGATAACAGGCTTATCGCATCCGAGCGTCCATAGCGGCGATGCGGTTTGGCACCTCGATGTCGGCTCATCACATCCTGGGGGTGTAGAAGCTCCCAAGGGTTTGGCTGTTCGCCAATGAAAGTGGTACGTGAGCTGGGTTCAGACCGTCGTGAGACAGGTCGGTCCCTATCTGCCGTGGGCGTACGAATCTTGAGGGGGTTCAACTTTAGTACGAGAGGATTTAGTTGGACGTAGCTCTGGTGTACCAGTTGTCGCGCTAGCGGCACGGCTGGATAGCTAACTACGGAAAGGATAAACGCTGAAAGCATCTAAGCGTGAAGCCCTCCCCGAGATAAGGGTTCGTAAGTCTATAAGACGAAAGCCCCCTGAAAGACGATCAGGTTGATAGGCTGGACGTGTAAGTGAGGTAACTCATTGAGCAAACCAGTACTAACGGGCGAATGATTGGCCGTCGATATCTCGCACTCTCGACGGATCTTGAAGTAAGTAATGAAGTAGCTTTGCGAAGAAGCGATTTTTTAAGACTGTAAGTCCACTACCAAACAACCGGCCTGTTGGCGGCGAAACATTCGTCGGCAGGTCTTTCCCGGCGACCATATCAGAAAGGTCACACCTGTTCCCATCCCGAACACAGCAGTTAAGCTTTCTGAGCCGATGATAGTGCCTACCAGTGCGAAAGTAGGTATCGCCGGGTTCATACAACGAGAAAGCCTCGATCCACAGTAATGTTGATCGAGGCTTTTTTCGTTGCTCTCTTGCAGTATCGGTGGCCCCTTGGCATTCTCCACGGTGACTGCCGACCAATCGTACTCGTACTCGTACTCGTACTCGTACTCAGCGAAGCGGTGCTCGTGCTCGTGCTCGTGCTCGATGCCCTTGCTTTGATTCGGCCACGGCGAGGACCTGTCGATGCTGTGGCTGGTGACAAGGCTCGCGGCGGCGGCTCCGACGCGCAGCCGGAAATGACGCTGCGCTGCGATGCAAAGGGTTTGCGATCGAGGTCAACGGTGTCGTGTGTCGCGGAGTCGCCGGCTGAGTGCCGTGGCTGACCAACCGCTGGCCGCAGGCGGCCACGAAGCGGACGGAACATGGCTCGAACGCAGTATGGCTGGCACCAGTCGCCCCATTCGGCTTTGTGCCGCATAAGGCCGTGAGGTCAGGCTAGAATGACAGGGTTACCGCCGAACTCCCGTTCCGACGATTTCCCCCCGCGCGTCCAGCGATTATGTCGACCAACACGAATGCCGGCTCCTTATCGAGCCCCGGTTTCGCCACTGGCCCCGATGGCACCAAAGTCCCACAGCCGCTGTACCTCCATCGTGAGCTCAATGGGATTACCCTTTCGCCCTCGGAGTTTGACGAAGCAACCGCGGAACCGGGCTTTCGGTAGGAACTGATTAGCGGAGTGTTAATTGTGACCCCTGCTCCGCTGAGGCGAGAGCGCGATCCCAATGAAGAGCTCGGCTATCTGCTGCGGACGTATCAGCGGCACCATCGCCAAGGCAAATCGCTCGATGCCACGGTCCCGGAGGAAGATGTGATTTTGGGCGACAATCGTCGCCGAGTCGACCGCGCGATCTGGTGCGGGCTGGGACGATTGCCGCAGCGGGGCGAAGTGCCGACGATCTGCGTGGAGTTCGTTTCGGCTGGCCGGCGCAGCCAGATTCGTAATTACCTCGAGAAGCGCGGCGAGTACAAACGCGGCGGCGTCAGCGAGTACTGGATCATCGATCGCTTTGCACGCCAGCTGCAAGTGACTCGCGTTGGATGTGCCGATGACGAGCATCTTATCATCATCGCCGGTGGCTCCTACGAAACCGACAGGCTGCCGGGATTCACACTCCGGCTCGACGAATCGCTAGCCGTCGCCGACCGCTGGGAAGGCGTCTGATCGGCTTCCCCGTTCTCCGAGTTTGCTCAGGGATCAGGATGTTCAACGGCGGGTAGATTTTCCAAATCAAGTTGATCCTTTGGCCGCCCGGAAGCTTGCTTCATGCGGCGCAGCCAGTTCAGCGAGACGAATTGCCAGCCACCACCTGGTACGCTTGACTCGATCAGTTCCGTGACCGGAACCTGAGGGAATCCCGGCACATAGTCGAACAGATCTAGAAAGCCAAACTTGGTGCAGAGCATCATCAGCGACCGTGCTCGTACGAAGGATGCGGTCACCGGATAGGTTCGCTCGATCCCCGTTGCAGGATCCAGTTCGTCGCTGATGTACTGGGCTTCCATCTCCTGGAGTGCCGCGAGCAGCTTCGTCTCGGCCAGAGGCGAGCGCAGCCAAACGATATCGAGGTCCTCGGTCGCCCGCACCCAACCGTGGAACACCACGGCGTGGCCTCCGATCACGACGAACGGCACGTCGTGGCGGGTGAGGATCTCCAACGGCTGGAAGTCAGCAATCATGCCCTATCCGCGTTGCAGGAATTGCATTCGCGATCGAGCGAGCCTTGAAGTTGCGTTTGAGGAAGTGCCGCATCCCCTCAGGATTCAACTCGAGTAGAGTGCGAGCGCGCTCCATCAGCACCTGCATCGCCGCCAAACGCTCTTCACCAGAGGCATCCCACATCTTCCGCCGCAGATGCAGATCGCGGGCGGCCAGTGATGGGAAAAGTTCGTCGTTCATTTCAAGAAGTATACACTCATCATGAATCCTGCACCGCTGAGGCAAGAGCGCGGACTGGGACGATTGCCGCAGCGGGGCGAAGTGCCAACGATCGGCGTGGAGTTCGTTTCGGCTGGCCGGCCCAGCCTCCGTGATTGCCTCGAGAAACCGACAAGCTTCCTGGATTCACACTCCGGCTAGACGAATTGCTAGCCGTCGCCGACCGCTGGGAAGGCGTCTGATCGGCGTCCCTATTCTCTGTATCGCACCGCAGTCCTCTTCGTTCGTCAGATCATCCAGTTAGCGACAGGCACCCAACGTCTTTCGTTACCAATGCCGTGTTGTCGCAACGAAGCATGCCGGGCGGTGATTGCTGCAGGCATAGCCGCGCGGCGATCCGATCGATCCAATCCAGCGTTTCCGTTGCACGATCACGCCGGAGCTGCCTTCGATGAGACCGAAGCAAAGCCGCTTGTCATCGATCAGCCCGAACGCCTTGATGAACTCTTCTCGCTTGGTGAAGACGCGACCGAACAGCAGGTCGTAATAGGCCTCGTTTTCAGCGGCATCAATCGCAAACGGGATGAACCAGCCCGCGCGGATCACCAGCGCCGGAGCCGAGTACGAATAGTCCTTCAGAACCCTCGGCAACGAATGTTCCCGCCCCAGGCCGCGAGAAGCTGATGAAATCGGGACTCGCAACGGGCGAGTGCCGCGGGAATGAATTGAGCTGCTAATGAGCATGGGCCGCTGAGCCGTTGGTTCACCTAGGGGTTCACGGGCCCGGGTAGACTGCTACGGTTCCTCCAAGCTACGCCAATTCGTTCCCGCGGCACTGGGGAGACGAGCCGGTGCTCCACGGCAGTCGCCCCTGTGCCTGGACCGGTCGGATCATTTTCGTAACGTTCGTGGACACCCTCCTCTGTCCTACGGAGCCAGCGGCCGACACCTGATGCCTTCGGCGAGCCGGTTGGCGGTGCTGCGAACCGGGGCAACTGCACCGCACGGCCACTCTTGTGTCCCTGGGGCGGCGAAATGGTCGGGTGGTCGACGCCGTCGCGGTGGTCGGCCTATAGGCGGCAACAGCAGAAAACACGGGCATTTCACGCGGAGTTCATGATTCGTTAAAAAGACGTCCCGTAGGCGTTGACTTCCAGCCGGGAGCCGATAGATTTTCCTTCCCGCGATCGACTTACCGTCGAGCGGGAAGGCTTGGTCGTTCGCAACGACCAAGCGAGCAGCGGGTGGAAAAAGCGACCAAAACCACTTGACGACCTGCTCTGAACTACGTACAGTTTGCGACCCGCCACGAGGCCGACCACCGCTTCAGTACGCTGAAGCCGTGGCTGTCCTTGGGCAGCGTCCGCCGCGGAGCTTGTCACGCAAGCTCGGCGCGGCGAATTGATATTTGACAATTTGGTTGTTTGGTAGATGGCATCTTAAAAGAGCACAACGCTCAAGATGACTGTCGGTGACGGGCTTGGCCTCTGGGTTAAGTCGCGGTTGCCGGTGGTTGTCTGTAGCGGGGTGAAGTTCTTTGTAGAGCGTCCTGCGGCTGAAAGAGTTGGCTTCTGTGAAGGAGTTGGCGCTTGTAGCTGCAGAATAGATGAAAGCTTTAGGATTCTTTGTTGTGTGATATCGTTAGCAAGTAGATCTTGCTGAGGTTTTGTGCTGCTGCACTGCCGGGGTTACCGCGAGGTGGCTTGGGTGGTGTCGCGAGTTCGAGATTTCGGCGGCCAAGCTACTAAGGGCGTATGGGGGATGTCTTGGCGTCAGAAGGCGATGAAGGGCGTGGAAGACTGCGAAAAGCTCGGGGGAGCTGTCAAACAAGCGTTGATCCCGAGATTCCCGAATTAGCGTGCACTGAATCCATAGGTGCATGCGGCCAACGCAGGGAACTGAAACATCTCAGTACCAGCAGGAAAAGAAAGAAAAATCGATTTCCGTCAGTAGCGGCGAGCGAAAGCGGAATAGCCCAAACCGCGGAGGTTTCCTCTGCGGGGTTGTAGGGCCTCTCACATGAGAGTTACAAAATCGACTGACTAGCAGAACGGTCATGGAAAGGCCGACCACAGAGGGTGACAGTCCCGTACGCGAAAGTCGAGTCGATCTCCCGAGAGGTACCTGAGTAGGTCGGGTCACGTGGAACCCCGACTGAATCTACGGGGACCATCCCGTAAGGCTAAATACTCTCTGATGACCGATAGTGAACTCAGTAGGGCGACTGAAAGATGAGAAGAACCCCTGCTAGGGGAGGAATAGTGAACCTGAAACCATGTGCTTACAAGCGGTCGGAGCACTATGCCCGTAAGGGAATGTGTGACGGCGTGCCTTTTGCATAATGATCCGGCGAGTTACCGTCAGCGGCTCGGTTAAGGTCTTACGGGCCGAAGCCAAAGGGAAACCGAGTCTGAATAGGGCGACATATGTCGCTGGCGGTAGACGCGAAACTGCGTGATCTACCCATGAGCAGGTTGAAGCGCGGGTTATACTGCGTGGAGGACCGAACCCACTTGGGTTGAAAACCGAGGGGATGACTTGTGGGGAGGAGTGAAAGTCTAATCAAACGCAGAGATAGCTCGTTCTCTCCGAAATAGCTTTAGGGCTAGCCTCGAGCCACTACGCATCGGGGGTAGAGAGACTGAATTGGCATGGGGGCCCTTCCCAGACTACCCTGCTGAACCAAACTCCGAATACCGGTGCGACTATCTCAGGAGTCAGTCCGCGAGGGATAAGCTTCGCGGTCGAGAGGGAAACAACCCAGACCATCTGCTAAGGTCCCGAAGTACATACTCAGTCACTAAGGAAGTTGAATTGCTGTGACAGCCAGGATGTTGGCTTAGAAGCAGCCACCATTTAAAAAGTGCGTAACAGCTTACTGGTCGAGCAATTCTGCGCCGATAATGAACGGGAGTAAGTATGTACACCGAAGCAGTGGATTCTAACGCATTGGTGTTAGAGTGGTAGGAGAGCGCTGTACGATCAGATACAAGCCGTACCGTAAGGAGCGGTGTCGGGGTCGTACAGGTGATTATGCCGGAATGAGTAACGATAAAGCAGGTGAGAATCCTGCTCGCCGAAAGCCTAAGGTTTCCTGGGGAAGGTAAATCCGCCCAGGGTTAGCCGGTACCTTAGTCGAGGCCGAAAGGCGTAGACGATGGACAGCAGGTCAATATTCCTGCGCCACTGCAGTGGACCGATGGAGGGACGACGTCCGAAGGGTGAGCGGTACGACTAGAAATGTCCGTGCGACTGTCGAGGTGGGGGATAGGTAAATCCGCCCGCATAAGCCAAGGCTGAGCTCGAGCGCGTTTATGTTCACGAAGTCATCGGAAGGACGTCCAAGAAAAGCTTCTAAGGGTTGAAGCTGTAGTGACCGTACTAAAACTGACACAGGTAGGCGAGACGAGTAGTCTAAGGCGCTCGGGAGAACGGTGGTTAAGGAACTCTGCAAAATGACCCCGTAAGTTCGCGATAAGGGGTGCCCTCGGGGGTTCACGCTTCTGGGGGCCACAGTAAATCGGCTCTAGCGACTGTTTATCAAAAACACAGGACTCTGCTAACTCGTAAGAGGATGTATAGAGTCTGACGCCTGCCCGGTGTCGGTAGGTTAAGGAAGAGGGTTAGCCGTCAAGGCGAAGCTCGCGACCGAAGCCCCGATAAACGGCGGCCGTAACTATGACGGTCCTAAGGTAGCGAAGTTCCTTGTCGGGTAAGTTCCGACCTGCATGAATGGCGTAACGACTGGAGCACTGTCTCAACCAGCGACCCGGTGAAATTGTAGTCGTGGTGAAGATGCCACGTTCCCGCAGCTAGACGGAAAGACCCCGTGAACCTTTACTGTAGGCTGATATTGGGCTGAGGTATGTCCTGTGTAGGATAGGTGGGAGGCTATGATCCGGGCACGCCAGCTGTCGGGGAGCCATCGTTGAAATACCACCCTGGATATGCTTTAGTTCTAACCTCGATCCCGTGAATCCGGGCGAGGGACAGTGTCAGTTGGGCAGTTTGACTGGGGCGGTCTCCTCCAAAAGAGTAACGGAGGAGTCCAAAGGTACCCTCAGCCTGGTTGGCAATCAGGCGTCGAGCGTAAAGGTAGAAGGGTGCTTAACTGCGAGACTTATAAGTCGAGCAGATACGAAAGTAGGGCTTAGTGATCCGGTGGTCCCGTATGGAAGGGCCATCGCTCAACAGATAAAAGGTACTCTGGGGATAACAGGCTTATCGCTCCCGAGCGTCCATAGCGGCGGAGCGGTTTGGCACCTCGATGTCGGCTCATCACATCCTGGGGGTGAAGAAGCTCCCAAGGGTTTGGCTGTTCGCCAATGAAAGTGGTACGTGAGCTGGGTTCAGACCGTCGTGAGACAGGTCGGTCCCTATCTGCTGTGGGCGTACGAAACTTGAGGAGGTTCTTCTTTAGTACGAGAGGATTTAGAAGGACGTACCTCTGGTGTTCCAGTTGTCGCGCTAGCGGCACGGCTGGGTAGCTATGTACGGAAAGGATAAACGCTGAAAGCATCTAAGCGTGAAGCCCTCTCCAAGATCAGGTTTCGTAGGACTATATGCCGAAAGTCCCCTGGAAGACGACCAGGTTGATAGGCCGGATGTGTAAGTGCAGTAATGCATTCAGCTAACCGGTACTAACGGACGAACGCTTGGCCATCATATCTCACACTCTCGACGGATCTTGAAGTAAGTAATGAAGTAGCTTTGCGAAGAAGCGATTTTTTAAGACTGTAAGTCCACTACCAAACAACCGGCCTGTTGGCGGCGTAACATTCGTCGGCAGGTCTTTCCCGGTGACCATATCGGAAAGGTCACACCTGTTCCCATCCCGAACACAGTAGTTAAGCTTTCCGAGCCGATGATAGTGCCTAAAAGTGCGAAAGTAGGTATCGCCGGGTTCATACAACGAGAAAGCCTCGATCCACAGTAATGTTGATCGAGGCTTTTTTCGTTGCTCAATGCTAACGGTTTCCTTTCAGGCCGTTGGTTCCTCGCCAGCTGGCCCGGTGGGGGTAAACCGCAGCTGGTCGACTTGACCCAGCGGAACCACCTTCACTGCACCGCTTCGCTCTGCCGGGACCGCGGCCAGCGCCGCCACGGGCCAGTCGGGTGTGTCGGTGTTTGGTTGGCGTTGACGCTGTGGGTCGAGGTGCTGTGTCGTGGCCGATAGCCCTTCAACAAAGCAGGCGGTCGCCAGCGCATCGGCATCCACGGCTGACCGAGTGATGACGGTGATCGAGAGCATGTTGCCGGCCGGGCGTCCGGTTCGCGGGTCCAGCACGTGCCCGACCCGCTGGCCACGGTGATGGAAGAATTGTTTTCCCGAACCGCTGGTTGCCAGCGCGGCGTCACACAGCCGCAGTTCTCCCAGGCGCACCCCCGGACGCAGCGGATGCTCGATGCCGACTCTCCAGCCGTCGGTCGGGTCGTTGGTGTCCGATCCCTGGGCCAGGACGCTGCTGCGGCCGCCGTGGATCAGGAAAGAAGTTACGCCGCTAGCGGTCAGCCGTGCTGCGAGCCGGTCCAGCGCGAAGCCCTTGCCGATTCCGCCCAGGTTGATCGCCATGCCTGCCTGCTGCAGGAAGACAGTCCGGTGCTCCGCGTCGATCGTGATGCGGTCGCTGCCGACGAGTGCCTGGGCGGCGGCGATTTCCTCTTCGGTTGGTTTTCTGCCGCGGCGGCGAGTGAATCCCCAGCACTCCACCAGCGGGCCGGCGGTGACATCAAACGCTCCTGCAGTGAGTTCATAGATCTCCGCGGCTCGCGTGAGGATTTCGATGACATCGGCCGAGACCCGAACCGGCTCGATGCCAGCAAGTTGGTTGATGCGGCTGATAGCGCTGCCGGGACGAAAGATACTCAGTTCCGCCTCAATCTGATCCAGTTCTTCCAGCGCATCAATGGCAGTTTCGATAGCGGCTCGGTCTTCGCCGGGTAGTGCGACACCGAATTCCGTTGCCATCGCCCGGCGGGTGACCTCGGTGACAACTTGCTCAGGCACGTCGAATCCCTCTGGCGATCGCAGCGGCAGATATTTTATTGGTAAGGTTATGGAATGTTCTTTTTACCAGGATCGCCACAGACAGGCGCGGTGCCACCTCACGCCGGCAAGCGTGCAGCGAGCGGCGATACTCGGTCTGTGTGTACTGCTTACCGCTAGCGGATGCGTTCGTCGCCGCCTGGCGGTGCGGACCAGTCCGCCGGGAGCTGTCGTGTCGGTCGACAATCAGGTGATCGGTACTTCACCGGCGGCGAGTTCATTCACGTACTACGGAACCCGCGAGATTCGGATCGAGAAGGACGGCTACCGGACGGAAACGATTCGCCGGCGGATCGCTCCGCCTTGGTATCAGTACCCAGGGCTCGATTTTATCGCCGAGACGCTGGTGCCGTGGGAGATCCGCGATGAGCGGATCATCGACGTAGAACTGGTTCCGCAAACGCTCGAGCCGAGCGAGGATGTGCTGATGCGGGCCGATCAGCTGCGCGGTCAATCGCGTAGCGGTGTGGTGACGGCGCCGCGTTAATCAGCCGTATGTTGGGCAAAACCCGCCGTAGCTCCGCTTCACCGTGCCTTACTCTGGCCCGCCGCTCACTTTAGGCCCAGACCGGCCGGCCTGGCGGTGAGAGCTCCTTTGACGCCGAGTTGGCTCGGATCGCGGGCGAGTTTATCGGAAATTACGCGGACGTCATCGAGGATCGGGCGGATACGGACCGTGGCGCTTTCGATGTTGCCCAGGGTGCGTTTGACCTGAAAGTAGATTTCGTCATCTTCGATCAGTCGCCGCAGGCTGCCGTTGCCATTGAGCATCGTGCCGAACTGGTTGATCTGGATTAGCGACTCATCCAGGTTGGTGAAGCTGGCGAGCATCTTTTCGACGATCTCTTCGCCGCGATCGCCGAGTGGTTCGGTGAAACGTTCGATGTTGACGATCGTGCGGTCGAGCGAGCGGAAGGTGGCTCCCGCCTCGCCGACGGCTTGTTCTGCCGCAGCGCCGACGCGTTCGAACTGCTGCATGGTCAATTTGGTGTTGGCCAGCGCCTGTTCGGCTTCGTCAAGCACGCGCGGCAGAGAATCGAGCGACTCGGTGAGCCGAGCCCGCAGTTCGGGATCGCCAACGATGGTACGGATGTCGGTCATCGCGGCTTGGAATTGATCCAGCGCCTGGTTGGCCTTGCCAGCGATGTCGCGGAGGTTGTCCTCGTTGTCGGTGACGACGCCGCGGACGGAGTTCGCCAGTTCGTTGACCGATGCCCCGGCGGTTTCCAAGGCGACACCGGCACGCTGGACCACCGCCAACGTATTGCGGACGTCATCTTCGAGGTTGGCGATGGCCGCCAGTGGATCGTCGGCCTGGTAGTTGGAGAGGACGTAGTCGCCGTCGGCGTAAAACGACGCCAGCAGCTCTTCTTCGGGGGGATCCCAGCGGTTGTTCTTGGGCACCGGCGATTGCCCTGCAGGAGCTTGGCCGTCGAGATTTTCGAGCGCCGTGTTGAGATCCTTTCGGAACTCAAGTTTCGCGTCACCGGTGACCAGCGAGCTGGTACCGATTTTGGGAACGTAGGCGCGGGACAGCTTGCGGTCGGCGTCGATGGCCAAGGTCAGCTGCACACCGCCTTCGGGGCGAAGCTGAATCTTGGTGACACGGCCGATCCGGACGCCATCTCGCAGCACCGGGGTGTTCACGCCGATGCCGGCGGCCGAGTCGATGTCGACCGTCAGGTTGTAGGTGCGAGCCAGCACGGTCGGGAAGGCGCCGAACAGGAAGGTCAGGATGACGCCCACGCCGATGGCGGAAAGCACCAGCACCCCGACCCCGAATCGTAGCTTTGTGTCGTCCATGATCGTGTTCTTTAAAGCTCTGGCAAGCGAAAGTGGTGGTTAAGGAGCAGTTCAAAAATAACTTTGGCACTTCACTCTCCCTCCGGGAGAGTCGAGCCTCAGGCGAGGAGAGGGGCGATCCTAGCCCTCCCCGGCCGCTACCGCGTTCGACCCTCCCGCGGAGCGGGAGGGTGAAGGCAGTGAGAACACGAAGCTTATTTTTGAACTCTCCCTCAGTCGTCTGAGCCGCTGGTCCAACCGTGGCCCAGAGCGGCGGTTTGGCGGGTCAGTTCATCGATCCGTTCACCGGCTTCGCCGCGCACAAATTGCCGCACCCGGCGGTCGTCGGCGTGGTCCAGGTCGCTCGGCGGGCCGTCGAAGAGGACCTGCGACATGCCGGGCTGCAGTCGCGTTCGCGGGTAGAGCATGACGACGCGGTTGGCAACTTTGCGAGCCGTTTGCATATCATGGGTGACGACGACGCTGGTTACCGGATAATTCCGCCGTGTGGCCAAGATCAATTCGTTGATCACGTCGCTCATGATCGGGTCCAACCCGGTCGTCGGCTCGTCGTAGACGACCAGTTCGGGCTGCAGAATCAACGCCCGGGCCAGGCCGACCCGTTTGCGCATCCCGCCGGAAATCTCGGCCGGATATTTGCCGGCGACTTCGCACGGCAGCCCGACTTCGGACAACTTTTCCATCACCCGCGAGGCGATTTCGTCGTCGGCTGCCTTCTCGTGCTGCAGGATCGGAAAAGCGACGTTGTCAAAAATGTTCATGCTGTCAAACAAGGCGGCGTTCTGAAACACGAAGCCGAAGCGGCGGCGGGTTCGCGTCAGTTCCGCCGCGCTGAGCTGGTTCAAGTCGCGTCCATCAAAAAACACTTCACCCTCAGACGGACGAATCAGCCCGACGATGGTTTTCATCAACACCGTTTTGCCGCAGCCGCTTTCGCCGATAATGGCCAGCGTTTGACCGTGGTCGATTCGCAGGTCGACTTGGCTCAAGATCGATTGCGAGCCAAAGCCGACGCTGATGTTGCGGCAGTCGACCAGCGGCTGATCGTCGGCATCTTCGGTCATGGCGAGTGCTCCGGTGCCCAGATCGAGTAATAAAAGGCGTCGAGCAAGATGTTGAGGATCAAGTCGATTCCGAGAATCAGGACGAAGGACATCACAAACGCCGCCGTCGCAGCCTGGCCGACGCCCTCGGCACCGGCCTGGCAGTTGAACCCACGATAGCAGCTGACGATCGCGATGATCCCGCCGAAAAAGAAGCTCTTGAGCAGGCCGCTGAACAGGTCAAAGCCGGTGACGTGATCGCTGCTATTTTGCAGGTACGCCGCATGGTCGATTCCCAGCACAATGACACTGTAAAAGTAGCCTCCGACGATCCCCATGAAATCGGCCATGATCGTCAGTGCCGGAATCAGCAGGATGCAGGCCAGAAATCGAGGCACGACCAGGTAATGGATCGGGTCGGCGCCCATCGTGGTCAGCGCTTCGATCTGTTCGGTGACCCGCATCGTGCCGAGCACCGCAGCGATCGCTCCACCGACACGGCCAGCGAGCATCGTGGCGGCCAACACCGGCCCGAGCTCACGCACCAGCGTGGAGTTGATCACCGCGCCGAGGCGGTTTTCCAGCCCGATCATTTGAAATTGGCGGTGGCTTTGCACGGCCAACACCATTCCGATGAACGTTCCGGTCAGCGCGACAACCGGCAGGCTGAGCACGCCGACTTGGTAGAAGTTTGTCAGGATGGTGCCACGGGCCGGGCGGCGGGTGAACATCCAAGCGAACATCCGGTAGGCAAAGATCGCGATGTCGCCGACCGTGGAGACGCCGTCGATCACGATCCCGCCCCAGTCGGTGACCCAGTGGGACAGTTTGCTGGGGCGCCGCTCGCCCGCGGGCAAATCGTCCCCAAAGGTTACTCCGGCCATCACACGGTGCGCCCGCTCAGACAGGGATTTGGCGCGGCCACACAGACGAGTGGCCGCCTGTCAGAGAGTATCGGTCGGATGGGTCGTGCGGCTTGAGTCGACTTTAACGGCGCAGGCTGGCGTATTGCAGTCGCGGGTCGTCCAAGCCGAGACGCTTCATTTTTTTGTAGAGCGTGGTCCGGTTGATGCCGAGCGTTGCTGCGGTCGCCGAGCGATTCCAGTGATGATCGTGAAGCGCCTGGAGGATGATTTGGCGTTCCGGCGCCAGCAGCGCCCCCCGCAGGTCGTGGCTGGCGGCCGAGACGGCGTCGGCTGGCTCAGCGGCAGCGACGTTAGCACGGCGAGCCAATGCGGTGCTGCTGGTTGGCTGGCGCAGTTCTGGCGGGAGGTCGTCGGCAGTTAACTGGTGACCTTGCGCCAGTAAAACCGCCCGCTCGACGACATTTTCCAGCTGGCGGATGTTTCCTGGCCAGCTGTAGTTTTGCAGCAGGTCCATCGCCTGGGGATCAAAGCCGTCGCTGTGGCGGCCACCGGCGGCGACGATTTCGCGGAGGAAATGATCAACCAGCAGCGGGATGTCGCTCGGACGCTCGCGCAGCGGCGGCAGGTCGATGCCGACGACGTTGACCCGGTAGTACAGATCTTGGCGGAAGCGGCCAGCGGCAACCGCAGCCGTCAGGTCTTCGTTGGTCGCCAAGATCACACGGACATCGACGGTTCGGGTGTGCACGCCGCCGACCGGTTCAAAGCGGAGCTCTTGCAGGACGCGGAGCAATTTGACCTGCAGCGCCGGTGAAGCGGTCCCAATTTCGTCGAGGAACAGGGTGCCGCCGTCGGCTAGATCGAACTTGCCGAGCCGATCGGAAACCGCTCCGGTGAAGGCGCCGGTGACGTGCCCAAACAGCTCGCTCTCCAGCAGCGAGTCGGGTAGCGCTCCGCAGGCGACTTCGATGAACGGCCCATTGCGTCGCTGGCTGCGGTTGTGGATCGCGCGGGCGATCAGCGTTTTGCCGGTGCCGTTCTCGCCGGTGATCAGCACCGAGGCGCGGGCGTCAGCGACGCTGTCGATGATTTTGAAGATCTTCAACATGCGGTCGTCGTGGCTGATGATGTTTTCCATCCCCAAGCGAGTCTCCAGCTGTTGGCGAAGTCGCTCGTTTTCTTCCGCCACTCGCCGCTGGTTGGTTGCCCGGCGGATCGCCAGAATCAGTTCCTCGTCGATGAGCGGTTTGGTGAGCACATCGAATGCACCTGCCCGCACAGCCTCGGCCGCGGTGTGCGGCGTGGCGTAGCCGGTGATCGCGAGGATGCTCGACTGGCGATAGCAGCGGCGCACGTACTTGATCAGCTCCAGACCGTCTTCCTCACCGAGGCGCAGATCGGTCAGCACCAGTTCGAAGGCCGACTGACGCAATTTGGCCTGTGCGGCGGCGAGCGTCGCAGCGACTTCGACGGCAAAGCCTTCCTCACGCAGCCACTGAGCCATCGACTCGGCAAGGTAAAGATCGTCATCGACCAGCAAAATCGAATCGGGCGACATGGGCGGTTACGAGCGGTGACGGGGAATCGAAGCAGCGGTGACACGGCACGATGAATCAGGCCGAGCTCCGGCAGCTGATTGATCTAGCGGTATCTACGTCGCAAATCGACCCGGAGCAAGCAGCGAGTGCTGAGAACAAGGCGCGTCAGCGGTCATGCCTGTAACACGAAGGGTCAGGCCGGTGTGTCGGCCGAAGCCTCTGCCAGCAGCGCGTGGACACGGGCTGCGTCGACCGGTTTGGTCAAGTGATGGTCGAAGCCTGCGTCGTGGGCCCGCTTGCGATCCTCGTCCGTTCCCCAGCCGGTCAGCGCCACCAAGATCAACGCGTCTCCACCGGGTTCAGCCCGCAGCTGGCGGGCGACTTCATATCCGTTCATGCCGGGAAGACCGATGTCGAGGAACACGACTTCCGGATGGAAGGAGCGGGCGAGTTCCAAGGCGGCCAGACCGCTGTAGGCGATGGCGGTGGTATGGCCGGCGAGCCTCAGCAGCAGGGACAAGCTCTTGGCTCCATCAACATTGTCATCGACCACCAAAATCCGGCGCGGCGTTGGTGACTCGGCTTTGGCGATGGGATGGCCCTCAGCCGCAGCAGTTGAGTGGGGTTTGGCCAGCGGCAGACGGACGATGAAGCGGCTGCCCTGACCATGCCCGCCGCTTTCGGCCCTGACTGACCCGCCGTGCATCTCGACCAGCCGGGTCACCAGGGCGAGCCCGATCCCCAAGCCGCCTTGAGCCTGATCAATCGTTCGGCCGACCTGGGTGAACATCTCGAAGACCTTGTGCAGCATCTCGGGGGCGATCCCCAGGCCGTTGTCACGAACGGAGATCTCGACGTGGTCGCCATCACGCCGGGCGGCCAGTTCGATGCGACCTCCCCGCGGCGTGTACTTAGCGGCGTTGTTGAGCAGATTGCTGATCACCTGAGCGATGCGAGTCGGATCGGCATCGATCGGCAGTGGCTGGTCGAGCGGCGCGATGATCAGTTCGTGGTTGTTGGCTGCCACGATCGGCTGGGTAACTTCCAGTGCGGCGTCGATCACCTCGCGGATGTCGACCCGTTCGCGTTTGAGTTCGACTTTGCCGCGGGTGATGCGCGAGACGTCCAACAGGTCGTCGATCAGCCGGACCATGTGCCCGACCTGACGCTCCATCATCTCCCGCGCCGCGGCCATGTCTTCGGCTGAGTCGACCAGTTTGAGCACCGTTAGCCCGGTGCGAATCGGGGCCAGAGGATTTCGTAGTTCGTGAGCGAGGGTGGCGAGAAACTCATCCTTACGTTGATCCTGTTCACGCACGTGTTCATACAGGCGTGCGTTTTCGATGCCGACCGCGGCGATTGCTGTCAGCTGGACGAGGATTGCTTCGTCCTCCGCCGTGAACTCACCCTCCTGCTTATCCGCAACCTGCACGACCCCGAGGCTCTTGCCGCCATGGCCGAGCAGCGGCACAGCCAACCGGCCTAAACGCTGCGGCCCGGAGTCGGCACGGAGAATCCGTAGCGGCCGACCTTGCTCACAGACCGCCGCGGCCAGTTGGGGATCGAACTCGGGTTGTTGGTCGGCGACCTCACCTGCCCGCGTAACCGGCGTCGGTGGGTCTGCGGAGGCAGAATCCGGCGACGGAACACGGGCGACTGCGCCAGCGGTGGGCACTTGCGAGTTGCAGTCATCGCGCAAATTGAACGTAGTCATGCCGACGCGGGCGTTGATGATCAAGCAGGCTTCTTCGGTCAGGATCCGCGCAATGCTGTCGGCCGAGAGCACGGCATTGATCGACCGCGAGGCTTCGGCGACGCGTGCCAACAAAGCGGACCGGTGTTTCTCGGCGGCTGCGACGCGGCTGAGTTCTTCTTCGGCGCGTTTCTGTTCGCTGATATCGGTGTTGGTTCCAAACCAAAAGACGATCCGGTCGTCGCGTCCGCGGAGCGGTTGGACGAGCGTGAGGAACGGCCGGAAGCGTCCATCGCTGCCCTGCAACGGGATCACCATGTTGAACGGCTCGCCGGTGGTGATCGACCGATGCCAACGCTTGAGCACTTCACTGAGTACTTCTGGATCGACGATGGTGCGCCATCCCCAGCCTTCGATTTCCTCTGGCATGGCACCGGTGTATTCATACCAGCGGCGGTTGAACCAGAAGATGTGTCCATCGGGCCGGGCCATCCAGGCGAGGTTCGGAATCGTTTCGGCGAGTTGACGAAATCGTGCTTCGCTGTTCTCCAAGGCCCGCAGCACCCGAGCGCGCTCGATCGATTCCCAGCACCGCCCGACAACCAACTGGACCAGCGATACTTCCTCCGCTGTCCAGCGTCGCGGGTGGCTTTGATGGACCGCCATCGCAGCGGTGAAAACACCGGCTTTGAGCAGCGGAACGCAGATCACCGCCCGCATCGTCACCGCCTCGAACGCCAACCGGTCCACTGGGCTGAGCCTTGAATCGGCCGCTGCGTCCTCGACCACGAACGGCTCTCCGGCCCTCATCTGTCGGACGCAGTGGGCGCCGAAATCGGCCACTGGCCAACGGCCAACAATGCTCGGCACATCGCGGGTGTAATTCCCCGTAATCACGAACGTCGCTTCGTCTTCGACTTCCGCATAAGCGCAGCGCTCGCAGTCGAGGAACTCACCGAGCATCTGAGCGGTGGTGGCGACCACATCAGCCGGGTCGATCAACCGCTGGGTGGCCGCCGCGAGATCAGCCAGAAATTGATGTCGCTGCTCGGCGCGTTTCCGCTCCGTGACATCCGTTCCGGTAGCGGCCACAAAGAGCACCTGATCGTTGTCGGCGGTGACCGGAGTGAGCATCAACTCGATCACGCGCTCGTCTCCGGCCGCGGTAAAGTACTGGGTCTCGGTGCGGAACCGTCTGCCCTGCGCCGCTTGCAGCGTCGATTCGCGGATCATCGCAGCGATCGACTTGGAGCGGTTCCACCAGCCGCATTCCCAGAACGGTTTGCCGATCACCTCGTCCCGCCTGTAACCGAACTCATCCAGGCACAAGCGGTTGGCTTCCACGACTGAGCCATCGAGCGACAGCAGGGCGGCGAACTGCGAACCTTGTTCGAACATCACGCGAAACTTGGCGTTCGCTTCGGTGACGCGGCGAAGTTGTTCCTCGGCGCGAACCCGTTCGCTGACGTCTTGAACATAGACCGACAGTCCTTCGGCTGATGGGTACGCGCGGGCTTCGTACCAACAGTCATGGTCGGGATAAAATGCCGTAATCGATTCGGCTTGCCCGGTTTGAGCAACTCGGCGGAAGGTTTGCTCGAACACCGTCTCGCGTAGTCCGGGCAGCGTTTCCCAGACAACGTTGCCGAGCAGTTCGCCGGGCAGCCGCTGGAGCGTCCGTTCGGCCTGCGGGTTGGCGTATACAAATCGCCAGTGGTGGTCGAGGGTGAAGAACGCGTCGGTGATGCTCTCCAAAATCGAAGCCGCCCGCTCATTGGCCTGTTGAGCGGCGAGTTCAGCGGCGAGTCGTTGGTTGCGGGCGCGGGCTTCAGCGACCGCTCGTTGGACCGCGGCCGGCAGGCGTGCCAGGTGATCCTTGAGCACGTAGTCGGTCGCCCCACGCTTGAGCGTCTCGACCGCCAACTCTTCGCCCATCGTCCCGGAGACGAAGATAAACGGTGTTTCCGGTTGGTGCTCACCGGCCAGTTCCAGCGCCGCAAGCCCTTCGAACGTCGGCACCTGGTAATCCGATAAGATCACGCCGAACTGCTTGCTCCTCAATTCGCTGATGAAGGTGTCGCGGTCGAAGGCGCTGGACCGTGACCGGCAGGCCGGACTTCTGCAGCCAGCTCTCAACGAACTCCGCATCCAGATCACTGTCCTCCAGGTGGAGCACGGTGATGTCGTTGCGGCTATCGCTGGGCAGCTCCGGTGGCTGCTCCGCTGTTTCGCTGCTGTTCCTCGGCATGGTCAAGCTCGGCGCTCGAATTTCAAGGAACCCGGAGGCGGCTCATTGAGCACCGCCCAAAAAACACCTAGATCTTGAATCGCTGTAATGAACTCATTGAAGGCAATTGGCTTAACGACATAAGCATTGACGCCGAGCTTATAACTCCGCACCAGATCTTTTTCTTCGCGCGAGGTAGTCAGCATTACCACCGGTATCGAGCGCAAATGGTCGACTGAGCGGACTCGTTCCAGGACCTCGATCCCATCCACTTTGGGCAGCTTGAGGTCCAACAGCACGACCGCCGGGTTGCCTTCTGGACGCGACTCAAAGGCTCCGCGGCGAAACAGATAATCGATCGCTTCGGCACCGTCGCGGACCGTCACCACCTCGTTGGCGAGGTTGCTCCGCTCCAGCGCCAGCAGCGTCAGTTCTAGGTCCTTGGGATTATCCTCGACCAATAGAATCGGCTTAAGCATGGGTCTGACTTACCTGTGGGGATGCCGACGAACGGGGCAAGCTAAAGAAGAAGGCTGCCCCCTGATTCACTTCGGCCTGTGCCCAGGTGCGGCCACCGTGACGCTCGATCACTCGCCGCACGTTGGCTAGACCGATCCCGGTTCCCTCATAATCTTCCCAGCGATGCAGGCGCTGGAACACCCCAAACAGCTTGTTTGCATATTGCATGTCGAACCCCACTCCGTTGTCTTTAACCCAAAAGACTACCTCGCTGTCCTGCTGCAGGCTGCCGATCTCAATTTCGGCGACGTCTTGATCACGAGTGTATTTTACGGCGTTGCTGACCAAGTCGCGAACTGCCATGCGGAGCATCATCAGGTCGGCTGAGACAATCGGGAGCTCTGCCACCTTCCAATTGATTTGCCGACCTTCGGCCTCGCGCATGACATCTTTACGCACTTCATCGACCAACAGGTTCAGATCGACGTGAGAAAGCTGCAATTCAGCGCGGCCGAGCCGAGAATAGCCGAGCAGCTTATCGACCAACAGGCTGGCGTACTCGCTCGAGTCTCGGATGTTTCCCAGCCAGCGGCGTTCCCTGTCGGCCAAGTCCTTCGCTCCAGAATCCATCAACATTTCTGCGTAGCCGACAATGTGCCGCAGCGGTGCCCGCAGATCATGGCTGACGGAATACGAGAACGCCTCAAGTTCTTTGTTGCTGCGGGTGAGCTCGATGTTCAGCTCGGCAAGTTCTTCTGCCTTGCGCAGGACGGTGCCGACGATGGCGTTGCGAAGTTCCGCAGCGATCTCAATTTCACTCGGTTCCCACGCCAACGCCCGCTGGCGAACGGTTTCTTGCCAAGTTGCAAAGGATGCCCGCGGATGCAATTCCAGCCGCTGGCCCTGAGCGTGCTCAGGTATGCGTGGATCACCGCCCCAGCGGATGGTTTGAATGATCTCAGGGCGAAACCACAGCACGTAGCTCGGGTGAAGTTTGGAGACCGAGATCGCCAGCAGCCCGCTGGCCTGATCCTGAAAAGACGCCGCGGCTGGGTACACGGTGGCCAGGGAATCGGTGTGATAAACGTCTTGCCCAATCGTGTTGAACAGCCACTCGCTTAGCTCCCGCACGTGCTGTTGCGAGGGCGTCTGGCCGATCAGCAGGCATTGCGGTTGTTCGGTCACCACCGCTGCTCCGGTCGCTGCGGTCAGCGCCAGTAGCAGCGACTGATTCTGATCCAAAGCGGCGACAAAATCGGGGCCGTCAGCCATCTTCTCCAGCAGCTGAGCGTAGGTCGAATGCACCTCGACGCGCCGCTCGTAATCTTGGCGCTGCTCCAGTGCCGCTAGCCGCAAGGAGAACGCTCGGGCAAACAGGTCACAGGTCCCGCGGACCGCAAATGGAACCATTCGCGGCTGATGGTGATGGCACGAGATCAGCCCCCACAGCTGATCGTCCCGCAGGATCGACACCGACATCGAGGCTGCGGTCTGCATGTTTTTCATGTACTGCACGTGAACCGGCGAGACGCTGCGGAGGGTCGCGAAGCTCATGTTCAGCGGCTGACCGGTCGCCGGATTCGTCGGCGGCGTCAGTGGCACTGGGCGGTAGTCGGCATCGGGGATCAGCCGCAAACGGTTGTGGCGGTAGAGTTCGCGAGCCTGGGCCGGAATGTCCGCAGCGGGAAAGCGATGATGCAAGTAGGACGGCAGGCGGTCATTGCGGTGCTCACCGATGACGGTCCCATTCCACTGGGGATCGAAGCGATAGATCAGCACGCGATCGAAACCGGTCAGGCGCCAGACTTCTTCCGCGGTCAGCTCGCATAACTGATCGACCGTCGTTGCCGCCTCGGCCTGCAACGTGAAGTGGTCCAGCAGCGGGTAAAGCTCCGGGGGCGGCTGACCAGCGGCCAGTTCCAGTTCGAGCACCACACCTTCATCGGCCAGATGGGCGACCACGTCAAATTGCCGTTCGTTGCCGTGGGCGGTCGCCCGCACCGAGCCAAGGTAACTGGGCCGGCCTCGGACCAGCGGCACGCCACTGAGTTTTCGCGCGATCGGCTCGCCCACAAACTTTTCGATCGGCTGAGCGAGCGCTTCGTCGGCACTTTGGCCCAGCAGCTCGCCCACGTTTTCGCTGACCTGGATGACGCTCAGGTCGCTGGCGCGGAGCACGAACAGCAGGCCGTGGGGCTGGATGCTGCCGGGGATGTGAATCGGCTCGCGCGCGCAGGCCGAGAGATCCACCGCTGCTGTCCAGTGATCCCGCGCCGCAGGCGTATCGGTCAGCAGTTGACCTGTGCTCCCTCGATCCAACGTTCCAACCTCGCGAATGTCTCTGTAGCCGCAGCGATGACCTGACTTTCGGCTCCAGGGTGACGGTCGCCGTAATCAGCGAGGGCGGAGCAAAAATCGGACCAGTATTTGCCTGTGCTCGTGCCGTAGCTATAGAAAAACGCGCAGCCGCTGCTGAGCCCAAGCCCCAGTACGCGGCGCACTTCCCTGCTGATGATCTGGCCGCCCAAGGTCGCGCCTTCCAGAACGTACAGACAACCCAGCGCATCGGCGGCATCGGCGACCTGTGGCAGTTCCTGGCAGACCGGCAGCTCGATGATCTCCTCAGCGGTTCGGCCCAGCGCGAGCAGGTCTTGCCGCAGCAGCGCCGCTTTCAACCGTGGCTGCAGGTCCAATGGGAGCGTGCCGCTACTAGCGACCGCCATCAGCCGCTGTTCCAGCGGGCTGTAATAGCCGTAGAAACGCTCCAGCAGGTCGCGATAGCAGTCCAGCGACCGCAGCCGCGCCGGCAGGTCGACAGCGCGCTCCACACGCTGGTGATGATGCTTTGTTTCGCTCCGCAGTGCGCTGAAGCATGATGGCCTCCGCTGCTGGTCGATCACCGTCCCGGCAGCGGCGAAATCGTACGCTGATCGGACACCTAGTTGGCGAGCGGCTGCCTAGAGCGCCAGCAGCAACCGGCTAGGAGCCTGCAGAAAACCGATGACATCATTGAGGAAGCGGGCTGCGACCGCTCCGTCCACCAAGCGGTGATCGTAGGACAGGCTCAGCGGCATCATCATCCGCGGCACGATCGAATCGTCCGGCATCACGACCGGCAGCTTGCGACTGCGGCCGACCAGCAGGATTGCGACCTGCGGAACGTTGACGATCGGGGTGCTGTATTGGCCGCCCACTGCGCCCAGGTTGCTGACCGTAAAGGTGCCACCCCGCAGCTCGTTGAGCGGGAATTGGCCGCTGCGAACCTTGCCGGCCAATTCCGCCAAGGCCCGTGTGATCTCGGGGATCCCCATCCGATCAACATTTCGCAGCACCGGCACCACCAACCCACGTTCGGTGTCCACCGCAATGCCGACATTCACGTATTCCTTATAGATAATCTGCTCGTTTTCGCTGTCGATGACCGCGTTGATCTCGGGGTGGTGTCGCAGCGCCGTCGCCACGGCCTTGATCAGAAACGGCATCGTGGTCAGTTTCAGCCCCTGAGCCGCATAGTCTTCTTTGCTGGCTTGCCGCAGCCGTTCTAGGTCGGTTACGTCAGCATCATCGAAGTTCGTCACCCGCGCAACGTTCGACCAACTGGTTTGCATTTGTGCGGCGATGGTCTTGCGGATTTTCGTCATCCGCTCGACACGAATCGGGCCAAAATCGTCGCGTGTCCCACCGTTCTCAGCTGCCGGAGCCGCGCCGAGTTGTGCGGCTGCGGCGGGCGCGACAGTCTGGCCGCCGCCGGAGTTTTTGCTGATGCGGACCGCCTGACTCGCCTGGCGGACCACGGCCAGCACGTCGTCCCGCGTGATCCGACCGCCATCTCCGGTGCCGGTCACCTGCGACAGGTCAACACCGACCTCGCGGGCCAAGCGGCGGATCGCCGGCCCGGCCGGAATCACTTCTTCATCGGTCTGGCCGCCCCGGTCCGATCCGCTGGTGCGGGCCGCAGGCGTGGGCTGCGGGGTGGGAACCGGAGGACCGCTGGGCCGGATCGCCGCCGGGGCCGCTTCGGGATCGGGTTCACTCGATTTTTGTGGCTGCGGCTTCTGAGCTTTGGCCGGCTGCGGTTCGGCTGGCTGCGGCTTGCTTGCGGGAGCTTCTGGGGCCTGTGGCTCGGGCGTTTTGACCTGCGAGCTTTCGGTTTTGGGGGCTTCGGCCTTGGGTTCCGCTTGCTTCTGCGGCTGAGCCTCGGCAGCCGGGGCGCTGTTGGATGGTTCGGAGGCCTTCCCGCTAGATTCAACTTCTAACAGCACGCCGCCGATTGGCACCGAATCGCCCTGGCTGACGTTGATCTTGACGACCTTGCCCGCAGCCGAGGAGGGGATCGGGACGGTGGCTTTATCGGTTTCGATTTCGACGATGTCTTGACCCTCCTCGATCAGATCCCCGACCGATACGAAGATATCCAGGATATCGCCCGATTCGATGCCGTCGCCGATTTCGGGAAGCGTGACTTGGACTGCGTTGGCCATGGGAGAACGTCGAGGTAGATCAGGGAAGATTGTCAGAAAACCGCGCCACGAGTGCCGAGCCGGTGAGACGGCTGCGGCGACGCGTTATGCCAGGTGAAGACTGCTTATGCGAAATAAGGATTCGGCTTATCGGGATCAAAGCCAAGATCTTCGATCGCTTGAGCGACAGCTTCTTGGTTATACAGCCCGGTTTTGCTCAGTCGGCTGAGCGTGGCGATGGTGATTGACTCGGCGTCGACCTCGAAGTGCCGCCGCAGGGCCTGGCGGGTTTCGCTGCGGCCCATCCCGTCGGTACCGAGCACGTAGTAATCGCCTGGAATCCACTGCGTGAGCTGTTCAGGCAAGGCTCGCACGTAATCGCTGGCAGCGATGAACGGTCCCTCGACGCCGTCGAGTTGTTCTTCGAGGTAGCTCTTACGTGGCGGCGCGGTCGGGTGGAGCATGTTCCAGCGGGCACAGTCGGCGGCTTCGCGCCGCAGTTGGGTGTAGCTGGTCACACTCCACACGTCGCTGGCGATTTTGTACTTGTCGGCCAACAGTTGTTGGGCGGCAAGGACGGAGTTCAGGATCGCGCCGCTGCCAAACAGTTGGACGCGGGCCTTGGCGCCTTCGACCTCTTGGCTCTTATACCGATAAATTCCCTTGATGATCCCTTCTTCGACACCCTCAGGCATGTCGGGATGGATATAGGTATCGTTCTCGGCAGTGATATAATAGATCGCAACTTCGCCATCTTGGTACATCCGCTTGAGCCCATCCATGACGATCACCGTCAGCTCATAGCGGAACGCGGGATCATACGCGCGAACGGTGGGGAAGGCGATCGCATTGAGCAGGCTGTGCCCGTCCTGGTGTTGCAGGCCTTCGCCGTTGAGCGTGGTGCGGCCGGCGGTGCCGCCGATCAGAAATCCCTTAGCACGCATGTCGGCTGCAGCCCAGATCGAGTCTCCGACGCGTTGGAACCCGAACATGCTGTAATAGATATAGAACGGGATCATGTTGATCCCATGCAGGCTATAAGCAGTTCCGGCGGCGGCGAAGGAGCTGATCGATCCGGCTTCGGTGATCCCTTCTTCGAGAATCTGCCCGTCCTTGGCTTCCTTATAATAGGCGAGCTGTTCGGAGTCGACCGGCTCATAGAGTTGGCCGCCGTGGGCGTAGATTCCGATTTGGCGGAACATCCCTTCCATTCCGAAGGTGCGCGACTCGTCCGGGACGATCGGCACGATGTTTTTGCCGATCTTTTTGTCGCGAACCAGATCGGTCAACAGTCGCACGAACGCCATCGTCGTGCTCATGTCTTTACCTTGCGAGCCGGTCGCGTGCTTCTTGCGGTACTCGTCCAGCGTTGGCACTTCGATCGTCGGATGCTTGACCGGACGGCTCGGCACGTACCCGCCCAAGGCTTCGCGGCGTTCCTTCAGGTATTTGATTTCCTGGCTGCTCGCTGGCGGCTTATAGAAAGGTGCCTTGCCCACTTCGGCATCGCTGATCGGGATGCCGAAGCGGGTCCGGAACTCGAGCAGTTCCTCTTCGTTGAGTTCTTTTGGTTGTGAGCGACGTTGCGGCCTTCGCCGGCTTCACCCAGGCCATAACCTTTGACAGTCTTGGCCAGGATGACGGTTGGCAAGCCATTGTTCAGTTCGGTCGCAGTCTTATAGGCGGCATAAACTTTCTCCGGGTCGTGCCCGCCGCGGCGCATCTTTTCCAGCCGCTCATCGCTGTAGTTTTTCACCAGGTTGAGCAACTCGGGATACTTGCCGAAGAAGTGCTCGCGGATGTAGCTGCCCGGCATGCCGGTGTACTTCTGGTACTGGCCGTCGACGACCTCACCCATCCGCTTGGCCAGTAAGCCGGTTTCGTCACGTTGCAGCAGTTGATCCCAGTCGTCACCCCAGATGACCTTGATCACGTTCCAGCCGGCGCCGCGGAAGATCGACTCGAGTTCTTGAATGATCTTGCCGTTGCCGCGAACCGGCCCGTCGAGCCGCTGCAGGTTGCAATTGATGACGAAAATCAGATTGTCCAGCCGTTCGCGCGAGGCGAGCGTGATCGCTCCGAGCGATTCCGGTTCATCGCATTCGCCGTCGCCCAAGAACGCCCAGACGCGTTGCTTGGAGGTGTCCTTGAGACCGCGGTCTTTGAGGTATTTGTTGAACCGGGCCTGGTAGATCGACATGATCGGCCCCAAGCCCATCGACACGGTGGGGTATTCCCAGAAGCCGGGCATCAGCCAGGGGTGTGGGTAACTCGACAGACCACCGCCCGGGGCCAACTCGCGGCGGAAGTTCTCGAGGTGCTCTTCGCTCAGCCGGCCTTCCAGGAACGCCCGCGCGTACATTCCTGGCGAGGCGTGCCCTTGGAAGTAGATGCTATCACCGGAGTAGCCGTCCGCGCCGCGGCCGCGGAAGAAGTGATTGAACGCCACTTCGTACAGCGTGGCGCTGCTGGCGAAAGTGCTGATGTGGCCGCCGAGCCCGTGACTGCGCTCGTTGGCACGGGTGACCATCGCCATCGCGTTCCAGCGAATGATCGACTTGATGCGACGTTCCAGATCGCGGTTGCCGGGGTAAGCCGGCTGATCAGCGACCGAAATGGTATTCACATAAGGCGTTTGCGTCTGCGGTGGCAGCTGAACCCCTTCGGCCGCCGCCTTGTCGCGCAATTGCTCCAGCAAAAACAGAGCTCGCTCACGGCCCTTGCTCTTGAGCACGTAATCCAGCGATGCCAGCCACTCGCGCGTTTCACTGGTATCGGTATCAACACTGTCGACCGCGTCGCGCAACTCGCCAAGCTGCTGCTTGACCTCAGCTTTGGCAATCGTTTTAGAGTCGGACATTCAGCACCCTTGTGGAAATCGTCAAATCTTTCCCCAAGATTAGCCGCAGGCAGGGCGTTCGGGCAAGGGCGATAAGCTTTACCGCCGGCTCAGACCGCTTAAATAGCTGTCACCGGAGGATCTGATAATGCCAGCATTATCTCGCTCTGCAAAAGGACTAGACGGGCCGCCGAGGTGAGTCGATGGGCAGTGGCTGTGGCGGAATATCCGGGCGACGGGCGAGCAGGTCGCGGATCTCCTCGAGCACGACAACGTCCGCCGGCTTGGCAGCCGGCTCGGCAACCTGTTCCACTTGCTGAGCCCGAAACCGCCGGGTCGCGGAATTCATCAGCTTGATGACGACGAAAATCGCCATCGCCTGGATGATGAAGGTGACCAGCGAGTTGAGGAACCGTCCCCAGCTGATCACAACCGCTTCGCGATCCTCCGTGGCCGGTGCGAGCACATAATGGAAGCTGGAAAAATCAATGCCGCCGAGCAGGTATCCTAGCGGCGGCATCATGATGTCATCCACCAGCGACTTCACCAGCAGTCCAAACGCCGCTCCGATGATCACGCCGACTGCCAAGTCGATCACATTACCCCGCATCGCGAAGTCGCGAAACTCTTTGAAAATCTTCATCGGCGGCGTCTCGAAAAGATGGGTTGCAGATGGACAGTGCCCGCAACGTCTGGTTACTGCAGCGGTCGTCGCGGCGATGTCGGGGGCATGGTGTCGATCAGACAGAGGGACGGATATCGCTGAGTCTGCGACCTGCGCGGAGGGGCGTCAACGCGCGGCGGCCTGGGGCGAGAAAAACAGAGCCGATTTTGGTAGCCTGGTGGTCGTTGAACGGTGTTCTCTGAAGGGTCTACGCTTTGTCCGAATTCGATCTATCCGATCCACAAGCCGACGCGTTTGACGACGGCGAACCATGGCCGGACGACCCCACTGAATCTTCCGGCCCTGTTCAATTGGCCGGCAAGCGGATCGCCCTGGCGGGCAAGCTCGGCGGGATGAATCGGCGTGAAGCGGCTAATTTGCTGCGCTCGTTTTCGGCCAGCGTCGTCGATCTGGATGCCTCAGCAATCGACTGGGTGGTGATCGGCGCCGAAGAGTCGCCGCTGTCCGAGGCGGAACTGCTCAGTCCGGAACTGCTCGGGGCAGCGGCCAGCGGCGCTCTGGAAGTGATCGCGGAGACGGAACTTTGGCAGCGGCTGGGGCTGGTCGACATCGAGCGGTCCATCAAGCGGTTTTATACCCCCGCGATGCTCGCCGAGCTGCTCGGTGTGTCGGTGCGGGTGATCCGCCGCTGGCACCGCCGCGGGTTGATCGTGCCGGCGCGGACGATGCACAAGCTGCCGTACTTCGATTTTCAAGAAGTGGCCACGGCGCGGCGATTGGCCGAGCTGGTGGCCGCCGGGGCGAGTCCGCAGGCGATCGAGGAGCGGTTGCGGGAGCTGGCCCAGGTGCTGCCCGAAGTCGCTCGGCCACTGGCCCAGCTGTCGGTTCTAATCGAGGGACGCCATGTGCTGCTGCGCCAAGGCGAGGGGCTGATCGAGCCGGGCGGGCAACTGCGATTTGACTTTGCCGCATCGGATCAGAACGCGGCGGCGGAGGATGAGTCGCCGGAGATTTTGTCCTTGGCCAACGAATCCGCTGGGCGGTATGCGACCTTTGCCGATGACTCGACCGATTTCCCACCGGCGGAAATGATTCGCGAGGAAGCCGAAGACGATCTGCTCAGTGCGGTGTATGAAAGCGAAGACGGCGGCGACTTGACGGCTGCGATCGACCACTGCCGGGCGATCCTGGCACGCGATGGGATGCGGGCCGACATCTGCTTCCTGCTCGGTGAACTGCTCTACCGCGATGGTCAGATCGAAGCGGCGCGGGAGCGGTATTTTTGCGCTATCGAGCTGGACGAGACGTTCGTCGAGGCGCGGACGAGTCTGGCATGTGTGCTGGCTGAAACCGGTCGCCACGATTTGGCGATCGCAGCCCTGCGCGGCGTGCTCTCGCTGCACGAGGACTGCCCCGACGCCCACTATCATCTGGCGACGATTTTGGAAGAGCTGGGCCGACATGAAGAAGCGGCCCAGCACTGGGACCGCTTGCAACAACTTGCCCCCGACAGCCCCTGGGTGCAACCGCCAGGGGCAAAATGAGCTGCACGGAGCAAATCCGCGCGGCCCCTTGCAGATCGACGCTGTGAAGGGCGTCGACCCGCCTTGTGGCCAGAGCTGCTGACTACTCTTGGTACTCTTCGTTCCAGCGGAAGCCGGTCCGTTTGTCGAGTGCCTGATAAAAACCATCGCGAATCTGCAGCACTTCTTCCACGGCCAGCGTGGAGGCCTGGAACCGTTGGATCAGCTGCGAGAAGCGTTGGTGAAGCTCATCGGTCGAGGGCGAAAACTCGGTCGGCCGGACGACGTAAAAAACCGTCTCGGGCGCGTTGGCAGCGACGCCCCACTGGTCCAATTCGCTGGTGAACACCTGCCGCATGAACGCTTCGCCGACGCTATCGAGTTCGGGGACATTGCCCATGAACGGCTGCATGCCAAACCCGAAGGAGTTCATCCACGAGAACGGACCCACCGACTCGAACAGCAAGCTGCTGCGTTCTTCGGGAATCAGCTGGCGGACCGGCTGATCCGAGGTGTTGAAATCCTTCGCTAGCTTCTCTGCCTCGGCGCGGGCCAGTTTGCGAGCTTCGGCGGTGCGGATCGCGAGGATCACCTCATCGCGGGCCTCCTCAAGCGTCGGAATCGAAGCCGCACGCTCATCGATCTTCCAGGCCACATAAGATACCCGTGCCTGGGGATCCTCGGTGCGGACCGGAGTGAACAGCGAGGGGCGATCGATGTACATCGTCTGCAGGAAGGGATTGCCACGCTGCATCCCTTCGCCACGGCCAAACGAGTCGACGATTGGTTGGTCTTGCAGTTGGCGCGCGTCGATCATGCCGGTTTCGCGGTAGCTCAGGCCGAGGCGGTCGGCGAGCGCCTGTAGGTCAGGCCGCTGCGGCCGGCGATCCACATGTGGACCGGCGATCGCCAGTTCGTTGAAGTAGGTCCGCATCACCTTTTCAACTTCGCTGATCGCCGCATTGAGTTTTGTCGAAGCGGCTTCCATCGCCAGCGAGCGGGCTATTTGCTCGCGAACTTCCTCAAAGGGCTGAGTCCGTTCGGCCGGGCTCGGCTGCTCGGTGGTCTCACCTGCCGGCTGGTCTTCGGTCGCTGATGGGGTTTCGGTTGGCGATGGGTTTTCGGTCGGCGCAGGCTGCCCCAGAGCTGGCTCCAGCGGCTCCTCGGTGGCTGGAGTCTCAGTGGCCGGTGCCGGATCGGCGGGTGTCGGATCGGCCGGTGCCGGATCGGCGGGCACTTCATCGGCAGCCGGTTGTTCATCGGCGTCAGCGGTCTGCGATTCTTCCTGGGCCCTGGCGGCGACGAGCATCACCGCCGGTTCCTGAGACGCTGGAGACAGCGTGCTGGAATCGGTCGGCGCCGGTCCTTCGAGGCTCGGTCCCTCCAGGCTGGGCGCTTCGTCTTCGGCAGCCGGTTCATCCGCGTCGGCTGCGGGTCCATCCGAGCCGGCTGCGGGCTGAGCGGGAGCCGGTTCGTTCTGCGGCGCTTCGTTGTCGCTCGACTGCGGCTCGGCGGGCTGCGGCTGGGGCGCCGGAGTTTCGGCCGCCGGAGTTTCCTCGACCGCAGCGGGCAGGGTCGGCTCGGCAGCGGGCTGCTCGGCAACTGGCTGCTCGGGGGCAGCCGGGCTGTCGCTCGGCGCCGGCGGCGTTTGCTCATCGCTCATCGGCGCCGCGTCAGCCGGCGCAGCGGAATCTTCCGCGGGCGCATCGAGGTCGGCCGGTTGATCCTGAGCCGGAGGCACGGGCTGCTCGGGCATGCGGAAATCGCCGCCTTCCAATCGCCGTTGGTATTCCGCCCGCAGTTGTTCTTCGCTGAAGTTCTCGATCTCGCGATCGATGAACTCGTCCAGCGAACCGGCCAGGTACTGGATATTGGCGACGTAGGGACGGCGGAAAGCCGGTTGCGGCGATTGGTCATCCGGGAACCGCGATTTGCCGTCTTCGTAAACCCGGCTAATTTCTTCCGACGACGGGCGGTCGGAGGTCTGCGCGATGAACTCGGCAACATTGACCGCATAGGCGTCGGCGACCGCGCGGCGGTTGAGCCGCAGGAACAGTTCCCACTGCTGAGCTGGCGGCACGATCGGGCGGCCTTCGACAGCCAGCCCCGCCATGACCTGGCGGTTGAAGGCTTCGCTGAGCAGCTGGCTGCGCAGTTGTTCGTAGAGATGGAATAGGCCGAGTTGGTTGCGGGTGGCGTTTTGCAGCACGCCGTTGATTTCCGCGTCGCTCAAGCGGCCATCGGTGAACGCGGTCAGCCAGCTGCGGATGGCGGTATCATCCAGATCGAGATTGGCCTGTTTGGCTTCGGCCGCGAACCGCATCGTCAGCACACTGTTCTGGTCACTGGGGTTGGCGTTGATGCCGAGGCTTTGGATGGCGTTTTGCTCGGTGTTGTACTGGAAGCCGCTGACCTTCGGCGAACCACCGCGAGCGATGGTGATTTCGGCCAGTTGACGGAGGAACTGGACGGTGAGGTAGTGTTGCCGAGTGAAGTAATTCACCTTGGCGACATCGTATTCACCGCCGTCAAAGCTCGCCAATGTCGTCGCCTGACCGCCGACACCGGCGTTATTCCGCATGTAGACCTCCAGCGATGGCAGGACGACAAAGGCAAAGATCGCCAGCAACGTCAACAGGACCATCAGGGGCTTGAGGTTACGGCGGAACAGCTCAAAGGGGCTGCTGCTCATGTCGATCCATTGGGGGGCTGGAGGTGCGCCGCCTGCGGTGTTGGCTGCCGCGGGCGAAGGGCTAGGGTGAAATGACGGTCCGCTGGCAAACAGACTTGACAAGAGCGCAAATGCTTCCAACGCTCTTGACATCCGATCCAACGAATCGGAAAGACTAACGCCTCCCAAAACAGAGGGTCAAGTCGGAATGAGTTCGCCGGAGCGTTTATGAACCGGTATTCTTGACCGGCCCGGGTCATGCTCGCCCCACCTCACTCGGCTCACTCAACCTAGCTTCCCACGGCAAACAGTTTATGGCGAAATCAACCGGCAAGAGTCTGGTGATCGTGGAATCGCCTGCCAAGGCAAAGACAATTTCAAAATTTCTCGGCAGCGGATATCAGGTCGAAGCGAGCATCGGACACGTCCGCGATTTGCCGCGCAACCGGGCCGATATGCCCGAGCAGTATAAGCGTGAGCCGTGGGCGTATCTGGCCGTCAACGTCGACAAGGACTTTGAGCCGATTTACGTTGTTCCCGATGACAAAAAGAAACAGGTCAGCAAGCTCAAGGCGGCGCTGAAGGAAGCGGATCACCTGTACCTGGCGACGGACGAAGATCGCGAGGGTGAAGCGATCTCCTGGCACCTGTTCGAGCTGCTCAAGCCCAAAGTGCCGGTCCACCGGCTGGTGTTTCACGAGATCACCAAAGACGCCATCGAGCAGGCGCTCCGCAGCCCGCGGCAAATCGATGCGGGCTTGGTGCAGGCTCAAGAAACACGCCGGATCCTCGATCGCCTGTACGGCTACGATGTCTCGGCGCTGCTCTGGAAAGTCGTCGGCGGCGGGCTCTCAGCCGGCCGGGTGCAGAGCGTCGCGGTGCGGTTGATCGTCCAGCGGGAACGCGAGCGGATCGCCTTCCGGTCGGCGACTTATTGGGATTTGGAAGCGGTTTTCAAAACTGCCGCCGCAGAGCGACTGCCGGCGACGCTGGCAGCGGTCGACGGCCGCAAGCTCCCCACTGGCAAAGATTTCGACTCCACCAACGGCCAACTCAAGAACCGCGACTTGCTGCTGTTGGATGAAGCCGCAGCCAAAGCGTTGGCCCAACGGCTGCGGTCGGCGACGTTTCGTGTGACGGCCGTCGATGTTAAGCCGTTCGTTGAGCGGCCGCGCGCCCCGTTCACAACCAGCACACTGCAGCAGGAGGCCAACCGCAAGCTCGGTTTTACCGCTCGGCGGACGATGCAAGCCGCTCAGCGGCTGTATGAAAACGGTTACATCACCTACATGCGAACCGACAGCACGACGCTCAGCAAAGAAGCGATCGGCGCGGCGCGGGAACTGGTGCGGAGCGAATACGGCAGCAACTTCCTGCACCCGGAGGTCCGCACCTACGCTCAGAAGGTCAAAAACGCTCAGGAAGCTCACGAGGCGATTCGTCCGGCGGGAACGCCGTTTCGAGTTCCCTCGACGGTCCGTGGAGAACTCGACGGCGATCAGTTCCGCCTGTTCGAGCTGATTTGGAAGCGGACAATCGCCTGCCAGATGGCCGACGCCCGCAAGCAGCGGATCACGGTCACCATCGAAGGCGGCGGCGCCGACCTTCACCGCCAGCGGCACGAGCATCGAGTTCGAAGGGTTTTTGCGAGCCTACGTCGAAGGCAGCGACGACCCAGAGGCGGAGCTGGCGGACAAAGAAACGCTGCTGCCGGCGGTCAAGGCGAACGATCCGCTGGCCAGCGACCGGATCGACCCCAAAGGCCACACGACCCAGCCGCCGGCGCGCTACAGCGAAGCTTCCCTGACCCGGGCGCTGGAAGAGAAAGGGATCGGCCGGCCGAGCACCTACGCGTCGATCATCGACACGATCCAGGCCCGCAACTACGTCTACAAGAAGGGCAATGCGCTGGTTCCCAGCTGGACCGCCTTCTTGGTGATCCGGGTGATGGAAGAGCACTTTAAGGAGCTGGTCGACTATGAGTTCACCGCGCAGATGGAGGACTTTCTCGACACGATCAGCCGCAAAGAGGCCGATTCCTCGGATTACCTCCGCGATTTCTATTTCGGCAGCCATGGTGCCGATGGCGCTGGCAAGGTCGGCCTCAAACCACGGCTAGAAGGTGCGTCGATCAAGCCGCTGGAAATGGCGCGGTTCAGCTTGGGTGTGCCCGAGTCGGGTGAGAGCCGCGAAGAAGTCTTTGTGCGCGTGGGCAAGTACGGTCCGAGCGTCGAACAGGGCGAGCGGCGGGTCAGCGTTCCCGAGGAAATGCCGCCGGATGAGATGACGCTGGAGGCGGCGCTGGAACTGCTGGCGTCGGGCGAGCGGCAAAACGAGCCGGTGGGGCAGCACCCGGAAACCGGCCAACCGATCTTTGTGAAGGTTGGTCGCTTCGGCCCGTATGTTCAGCTCGGCGACAACGACGACCCGGAAAAGAAGAACCGTTCGCTGCTCAAAGGGATGTTGCCCGAGGATCTGACGGTTGAGGTCGCATGCAAGCTGCTGTCGCTGCCGCGCGACCTGGGCAAGCATCCTGAGTCCGGCGAGCCGATCGAAGCCAACGACGGCCGCTATGGACCGTACATCAAGTGCGGCAGCGACACCCGTTCGTTGCCCGCCGGACTGAGCCCGCTGGACGTGACTTTTGAGCAAGCGATCGAGCTGCTCAAGCAGCCCAAGCAACGCGGCCGCGCCGCCCCCAAAGAACCGATCAAGGTATTCGACGCCTCGCCGATCACCGAGCAGCCGGTTAAGTTACTCGAAGGCCGGTTCGGACCCTACGTGACCGACGGGGTGACCAATGCCTCGCTGCCACGCTCGGCCGACCCGAACGAGCTGACGCTGGAGGCCGCTCTGGAATTGCTCGCCGAACGAGCTGCCAAGGGGCCAACGAAGAAGAAAGCGACCAAGAAAAAGGCCGCAGCCAAGAAAACGGCAACCCCCAAAGCGGCCAAGAAAACGGCGGCTACCAAGAAAAAAGCGGCTAAAAAGACGACCAAAGCCGCCAAAGGTGTCGCTAAGAAAAAGAGCTAAACGCCCGGACACAAGTTTGTTTCATGAACTGAGCCTTTCCAGACCGCAAGCAGCGTGCTGAGTTGCATCACTGATGACAAACGATTTGTGTCCGGCCACTTAAAATCCTCGTCCACCGATCGTCCTTCCTGTTATTTCCTAATTTCCCCTGATTTCTAAGAGAAGAGAGCTATGGCCGGAACCGAACGCCAACGCGAACTGCGCCGCCTGCGCACCCGCCGCAAGAAAACCCAGCAGATTTTGTCCAAAGCGAAGAAGGCCAACCCGGCGGCCAAGACTGAGCTGCGCGCAAGCTCCGCATGCTCACCCCCGGTGCCGACGTGATCATCAAGCGCGAAGGCCTGGTGTAGTCTGCAGCAGGCTTGCTCCCCGGCTAGCCTGCGGGAGATAATAGGGATCTCAAGCTACTGCAATGACCGGCTGCCCGGTCACGACTGCCACTAACGGAAAGACCTTGATGCGCGCACCCATCTACGTACTCGCTGTGCTGGCCGCTGCGGGGATCGCTTATTATCTCGCCGCTACGCCTCAGACACACACTGCCACCGCGGCGGTCTCGCCCGCTTCCGCCGATGCTTCGGAAACCGCCTCGGCGGTGCTCACCGACGCCGGAACGTTGACGCTGCGGGTCGATGACATGCATTGTGAATACGGCTGTTACCCGAAGGTGAAGAAAACGCTGGAATCGTTTGATGAAGTCGTTTCGGTGGAACTCGACGAGCAGCCTCAGGCCGGGTCGTTGGACAACCCGCAGGTCGTCCTGACGTACGAGTCCGGCTTTGACCTCGCGGCGGCCCAGAGCGCGCTGGCCAAAAGCGGCTTCGCGAAGACCAGCGTCGTTCAGTGAACCCGGTTCGGGATCGGCTCGACCCGATCTCCCACGATTTGATCGGGACTGGGCGGTCGGTCGATCGACGGCTCGGACCACCGACCGCTGCTGATCGCGGCAGCAGCGGCGTGTTGCTGATCGGCCACGGGACGCGGGACGCCGTCGGCAACGATCAGTTTTTTGCTTTGGCCGGGCTATTGGCTCGCCAGATCGCTCCGGTGCCGGTTCAAGGCTGTCTGCTGGAATTGCAGCGGCCGAGCATTGCCGAAGGCTGGGATCTGCTGGCTCGCCAAGGTGTCCGCCACATCCACGCGGTGCCGTTGCTGCTCTTTGCTGCCGGACATGCCAAATCGGATATCCCGCTGGAGTTGGCAAACTGCCAGCGGGCGTGGCCGGCAATATCCTGGGACCAGACGCGGCCGCTGTCGCGCTGCCCTGAACTGCTGGACCTGGTCGTGCGGCGGATCGACGACGTGCTCGCTGCTGAGCCGCTGCAGCGGGACCGTACGGCGCTGGTGATGGTCGGCCGCGGCAGCTATGACCCGTGCGCCGAAGCGGACATGAAGCTGCTGGCCCACTGCGTCGGGAGCAGACGCCAGTTTCGCGAAGTCGCCACCGCCTTCTATGCCATGGCTCAGCCGAAACTGCCAGAGGTTCTCGACAACTTAGCAGCGAACCGCTCGATCGAAGCGATCATCGTCCAGCCGCATCTGCTGTTCGCTGGGGCGATTGATCACGCGGTCCGAGACCTGGTCGCGCAGTCGCAACAGCGCCATCCGCACTGTCGGCATCACTGCTCGCAGTACCTTGGGCCCGAACCGGAAATCGCTGCAGCGTTGGCCCGGCGAATCGCTGAACTTCCGGCCGCCGGCTGACGCTTCGGTCGAGCGAGTTGGTCCGCGTGCCGCCCCGGACGGAGTGGTTATTCCGCGAATTTCGTGGCTGTGTGGACGCTTATCCTCAGGGTGGCACGTCCCTGAGGAACGAAGGGCGTGCTGGGGAGAACTGCAGGGTAACTATAAAATGTCTCATCGGCTCGGTATCTGTTTTAAGAAACCACGCCCATCGCTAGGGCTCTGAGGGTGCCACCCACAGCCATAGCGATACCCGCTCCGGGAAGAGCGGCCACTGAATCAGCGGAAGAACCGAGGGCCTGGAACCGCAATGTTGCTGGCGCGGCGGAGCGATTTGGCGAGCAGATCGTAAACCGCGAACAGGACAAGTCCTGCTGCCAATGCGCTGGCGGTGTACCAGACCATTTGCAGATTTGGGTTGCGCTGACCGCAGTAAAAGAAAATCAGGCTGCAGCTGAAGACCACCGCAACCTGCAGCACGTTGTTCCATGCTGAAGAACGCGGAGGAACCGGAGGAGGTAGTACCGCGGTGGTGGCTGCTCGCCGCACCGGGGGCGGCTCTGCGGGCGGCTGCGATTCTGCGGCTGTCCGGCTGTGCACAGTCGCAGCGTTGGTGCCGGGCGGATCATTCAACTCATCAGCGGCGTCAGCGGAAACGACCATCTCTGCAGCGGCAGCATGCGGCTGATGTTGAGTCAGCGGCGGATGCAGCTCCGTCGCGCTCGATTGCAGGTTTCTGCGGGCCGCGGCGGCCGTTGCCGGCGCGGCCGGGGTCCGCTCCATCTGCTGCAGCAATCGGCTCATGTATTCTTCGAGCGACAACTTGTCGAGGTTCTCACTCTCGGCAGCGGCCTGCGCCTGTTGCAGCTGGAGGATTTGTTGGTTGAGCTGGCGCAGCTTGGCCTGCGCGGCCTGCTCACTGTCGATCGCGTCACTGCGTTTGGCCATCGCCTGATCTCGCAGCTGCAGCGCTTCGTCACGCTGCCGCAGCGCTTGATCGCGCTGTTGCTGCGCCTGATCACACTGTTGCTGCGCCAGGTCGAGCTGTTGCTCCGCCGCTCGAACCTGCTGCTGCGCCGCGTCGCGCTGACGGACCGCCTCGTCGCGATCCCGTAGAGCGTCGTCACGATCCCGTAGAGCGTCGTCACGATCTTTCATAGCGGCGTCACGTTGCTGACAAGCCTCGTCGCGCTGGCGCACTGCGGCGCGGTGTTGTTGTTCGACTGCCGCCGCATCGAGCTGGGCCGCACCGAGTTGCCGCTGAAGTTCGTCGGCTTGCAGTTGTGCCTGGTCGCGCTGCTGTCGCGCCTCGTCGATCGCGGCGCGGCTGCGGGTCTCGGCCTGTTCGCTGGCGTCGATCAGGCGGCGGAGTTCGATGGTCTGCGCGTCGGCGTCGGCCTGCTGGGATTGCGTTTCGACGACCAGCGCTTCGACCTGTTGATTCAGCGAGTCGATTTGCTGTTGCAGCTCTGCCACCACCTGGTTTGCCGCTTCCAAAAGCGACTGGGCGTGGTCAGACCGCTGCAGCGCTTCGGCCAGCCGCTGGTGCGTTGCCTGTTCGCGCAGGTGCGCCGCTTCGAGTTCCGGGTCCGGCGCGGTCATGAACCGCAGTCGCTGGGCTTGATCCTGAGCGGAGTCGTCGGCCGGAGATTGGGGCAGGCTGAGGGTTTCAAACTCGTAGCTGCCCAGCCGAAATACGTCGCCGCAGCTTAACAGCGATTCGCTCGTCGATCGGCCGTTGACTTCGACTGCGGTGGAGTAGCTGCGAAGAAGCACGCGGTCAGCTTCGCGGAGAATCACCGCGTGCAGTGGCTGTAGGCTGCTGTCGCTCAGCCGCACCGTGCAGCCTTCACCGCTGCCGAAGGTGCAGCGCGTGGCGTTGATGCGCAGCCGCCGGGGGGGAGTTCCATCGCGGATGACGCGCAACTCGATGCCGCTGCCGCTCAGCGGCGGATCGAAGGCGTTGGGTACGCCGGGGACGAACGGCGAGCCCAGCGGCGAAGCCGAGTGGGCGTCAACGTTGGCCAACTCCCGTCGCTCACTGGTTAAGTCATTCATCCTTGCCCTCGGTCGCCTGCAGCCATCTGTAGGGAGTATCGGCTACAGTGACAGTTGATCCCTGGCTAAATCCGGTGCGGCCGTCAGCTTTTCCCAACTTCGCTCATAGCCGGTCGGTTAGCTCGGCCGCTAGATGGGTTTTTACCGCAGGGCGATGAAGATCAGCAGGCCGACCAGCACGACGCTGATGATTGCCAGCAGAATGATGAGCGTCAGTCGCCGCTGGGAGCGAGCGTTGCGCTCCTGGCCGATCCCCGCCTGACCGAACAGGATGATCGGTTCGCTTACTTCTGGCGTCTCCTGTGCAGCGGTAGCCGTCACAGTGGTAGCCGTCACAGCGGCCGCTGGCTGAACCCCGGGTCGCTCTGCAACTGGCAGCGGGAGCAGGCCCGGTAGGGTCTCGTGGGCGCTGCGCCACTGGCTCCACCCCTGCCGCCACAGCAGCGTGCTGGGGGTGATCCGATGCTCATCGATCCAACTGCGCATCACTTCGCTGCTTGCCGGTCCGTATTGCCCACCGGCGGGTGGGCGGACGTACCACAGCACATCCGGATCATCTAGCGGTGAGCGCGGCGGGGCCTGGCTCTCCGGTGCAGGTGGTCCGGTAGCCTTGGCGGGAGCGGAGCGGCCCTTTCCCCGGGCGGGCATGATGGTCTCCTGGACAGCGGACGGCTCAGCATAATCGCCCGCGGCTGACAGGGGTAGCGATTGGGGGGCATCCTCGCGAGGAATTTGAATCCGCCCTTTGCATTTCGGACAAATGCCTCGTCGCCCGCCCAGTTCGCTCTTGATGTTCAACGGCCGGGCACAAAGGGGACAGGCAAATCGGATTCCCATATTACTCCTGACTTCCTAACCGACCAAATGTTTTATTTTGACGCTCCACTAGCCCTGCCCTGCCACAGCATCGCTCAACGATAACTTTCATGGCACCGTGAACAAGCCTGAGAAACCGCCCCGACGGCGCGGCTGACCGCCGCAGCGTCTTGTTGGTCTAGCGCTAAGGAGACCGAGGTGCTGGCATCGATCAGCTCTTGGCAAAGCGACCGGTAATCCTCGTCGTCCGCGTCCGCCATCCCATCCTGCCGCAGGATTTCACCAACGACAGCCAGCAGTTCCGCAGACCGCCGCAGTTGATCCCGCTCCGCAACAACGGCCTCGGCATTTCGCGAGCCCTGCTTCAGCGGGCCGTCGAGCAGCGTTTCTGCATACTTCATCAGCGGCACGCGATCGGCAATCGTCAGCCAATCGTTTTCGCTCTCCGCTTGCCGCACGGCCAGCCCGCTGCCGCCGACTAGGTCCTCCAAATCGGCCTTCCGCAATTTGACCTCGTTATAGACTTGAGCCGATCCAGACTTACAGTTAGCCGCCGAACGAGCCAACAGGTCGCGGGCAGCGGCCGCGTCTCGTTTCCAGCGCACATCGCCCTGGTGCTCGACGATCACCGCAAACAGCGACGCGAGCGTGGTCAGGTGTAAACGCGCCTTTTGAAACTCGCCGCTCCGGAATGCGGCCGGTGTGGTGATTGTCGCTTCGAACTCCAGACGTACACGTTTGATCTCGTCCTCGAGCGACGCGGGCGAGACCAGCCGGGTGAAGCCGCTGGTGGTTGCGCTCGGTCCAGCGGCCGTCGGTGACACGCTAGCCGCTGCTGGCGCGCTAGCAGCGGCTGGCGTGTCACCGACGGCCGCACCGCTTGCATCGGCAGGGTTTCCCGCCGCAACACGGGGGCGTTGGCCGCGGATCGCTTCATCGGCGGAGCGAAAAAACAGACCGCGATATCGGTCCTTGGAGAATGAGGGCGACGGAGCACGGCGTTCCTCTGCCAGAGCAATCGCTGCCACAGCGACCGCCACCCAACCGAAGCCCAGCCATGCAAACCGAACAATACCGCGAAATGCCATCGATTGTTGAACACGCAGGTGCACGAGGAGAAGAGCCGCAGACAAGTGCCGCAGGGGACTGCGACGGAGACCCATTATCCTGTGAAACAGCGCTGCTCGGCAAGCAGTGCTCAGCGACTGCGGTCGCGGTCCCAGCGGCGATTGAAGCCACCGTTGACGGCCAGCGTTTGGCCGGTGATGAAGCTGCTGGCACGATCGGCCAAAAACACCGCCGCGGCACCGATGTCTTCCCCCGTTCCCCAGCGGTTCATCAACGCCTGACCGCGTGCGCGTGCGTCCCAGTATCCGCTGACGCCTTCACCCCAAGCGGTTCGGATCCAGCCCGGGGCGATGGTGTTGACCCGGACTTGCGGAGCGAACTCCTGGGCCAGCGATTTGCCCAGCGCTTCGACACCGGCTTTGATCGGACCGAACATTTGACCGGCGTCGCCTTCCATTCCCTCGCTGGCTTGGTCCCAACCGATCAGGATCAGGCTCGCAGGAGCCGGATCGGCGCCCGCCTGGACGCTGCTGGTGACGATCTCCGCTAGCCTGGCTGCGACCAGCCGCGCGACGGTGATCGATCCGATCAGGTCGACTTCAACCAGTCGGCGGAGCTTCTCTTGGAATGACCACTGGGTCGCCTGTCCGGTCAGCACATCGACTCCGGCCGCGTGGACCCACAGCGTCGGGTTTTTAACCCGCTGGAAAGCCTCGTGTACCAACTGCTCGCACTGCGGCGCCGAAGCGAAATCGGCTTGCAAAAGGACTGCCTCGCAGCCGAGCTGCTCCAGTTGATCAGCGGTCTGGCGTGCGGCGGCGGCGTTGGCCGCATAATGCACACCGATCTGCGAAGCGCCTTTGGCGGCCAGCGCGATCGCGATTTGCCGGCCGATCCCGCCCGATGCCCCGGTGACAACCGCACGCAGACCCAGGAGTGAACCAGCGGGATGTGGCGACGGTTGAGCAGGTTGGGACATGGACGCTACTGAAGAAAGCTCGCCGCACGGTGCGGGATAGTAACTCGGACGGCTTACAGGTTAGGCGTGGTATAAGGTTCGACGTCGCCTACCATATGGAAGTGATTATGGTCGATGTAGATCACTTCGATCACCTCGCGGTCGTCCAGGGTATGTGGAACCGGATAACCGACGATCGCCTGCTCGCTGCAGTAGACCGTGCACTTGTAGTGAGCGTGGTGCAACTGAGCCGGTCCGATCAGTGGGTAGAACCGCGGCGGGTCGACGTAGTCAGCGATCTTTTCCTTGATGATCCGCACGTTGTTGCGTTGCTTCTCATAGAGAAACGGTACGCCGCCCTGCACCGGACGAGCACGCTCCAGCGCCTGGATCACTTCGTCGTCGCTCGGCGGATCGAGCGCCACCACCGGGCCACCGGCGGTCGTCGGTCCGAGAATCGGCACGCGGTCATAGCGCTCATGATTCCAGAACTTCTCTTCCTGGCGATGCTGGTAATAAGGGCTTACCGGAATCGGGATGCTAAAGATACCAAGACTCGGGCCTTGCTGGACGCCCAAGCAACCGGTACTGGTGGATAGGGTCAGCGCCAGCAAACCGAGGACGGTTGATCTAGGCCAATGGGCCCCTGCAGTCAATCGTGACATGACATTCTTCTCGGGTCGGTTCAACGGGTTTCCGGTCATGGCATCACTGTTAAGCGAAGCGTGTAGGAGTTTTATCGTGTGAATCTGTAGCGATCTTGCGGGTAAGTTTGGTTTTCTCGGTAAATCTTCTCTGGCAATCACCCCGTCGTCGCTGCTAAGGCGCTGCTGGCCAGCCGGTGGACGGTGGACGGTGGACGGCTCGATTCCGGCTCACTCTCGTGCTCGACCGCCGGAGGCACGAGACACACCCGAATCTCGCGAGATCGCTGCTCGGGCTGCATATTAAGGTCTAAAAACACGTCTGCTCCCGTTCGATTACGAGCACGAGCACCACTTCGCTGAGCACGAGCACCACTTCGCTGAGCACGAGCACCACTTCACTGAGCACGAGGACGAGGACGAGCACGACAGGCGGCGAGTTAGCATGAACCAACGCAAAAACCCGCCAGCGCGTCGGGCGACGCACGGGCGGGTGATGGGGTTGAGCAGGCGGGTTCTGAAAGGCCCTGCCGCAGGTAATTGATTCGTTAGCCAATCGCCTGCGGCCACCGTCTGGCGAGCCGCTGCGAAGCCCTGACCTAGCCGTTTGGGCCAGGAGCGGGTTTCACGGTCGCTATTAACGGTCGGTGAAGTCGAGGTACCACCAGCCATCGTCCCATTCCAAGCTCACTTTCCGCCAGCCCAATGGGACCTGCGGGTAGGGATAGAACGGCCCGATGTAAGGGAATGCCGAGGGGCTGTACTGTTGTGGGTAACTCACCGCAGCATAGTTCGGGTACGCCGCATAACCGGGCCAAGCGTAGTTGGGCAGGTACGGCTGCTCGTAACGCGGCCCTGCGGCCACGCCAGCGTAAGGTGCGACCGGTACCGGCATGCCGGTGTAGCCGCCGTGGACCGGAATGCCGACGCCGGCTTGGCTGGTCGGCATCCCTTGGTCGGTGCGGTACGGTGCCGTTTGCACGGGCACGTTAGCCGGGGTACGCGACGAGGCGACCATAGCCGGTGTGCCGCCTTGAGCATAGGGCTGCGGCAGCGGTTCCAGATCTTGATCCGCAGCCGGGCGCGGTGCACCGGGCTGCGTTACCGCGATGTCTTCGGTCACATCGACCACGCCAGGGGTCTGACGTACCAGATCGGCGATCAGGCGACGCTGTTCCGGCGTGCTCGCTCGGCCACTGAGGGCCACTTTCCCGTTGCGGGTGTTGACGTCAACGCCAAAACCCTTGAGCCGTCCCTGACGCTGGGCGGCCCCGAGTGTGGAGACGACGGCGGCAGTGATTTGTGCGTCTGCGTCGCTGCCCACGTCGGTGGCCGCGGCCATCTGAATGCCGCCTGTCCGCTGATCCGCCGGAAGCTGACCGGCCGGCGCGACCATCGTGCCATTGCTACGCGGCTTTTGCAGGCTCGGTCCCGCTGCGACCAGTGCTTCCTTGAAGGAGAACGGGTCAGCCGAGGGCGTCACCTCGGCGACAGCTGCCGGCGGCTGCGCGACCGCCGCTGCATCCGCGGTGGGTTCGGTCGCAGCGCCTTGACGAACTTCGATTTCGTCGACAACTCGATCGATCCCGTCGATGCCATTAGCAGCGGCAAGCACGTTCGCTTTTTGATCAGGTCGCTGGACGCTGCCACGCAGCAGCACCACTCCCTGATCGACCTTCAAATCGAGCGTGAAGTCCTTGAGCGACCCGGCGTCGCGATGGACTTTTAGATTGTTGATGATTTGCTGGGCGATCTCTCGATCACCCCCGCGAGCCTGAAGCGGCCCGCCGGCCACGATCGCCATGATCGCTGCCGAGAAAAAGAAACGTCGCATGGAGAGTCTCCTACAGTGCTCAACCCAAAATCTGCGGTGTTGCGAAACGGACACTCAGTCCGCCGGCGCAGCGGTTTGTGGTTATTTCGGCCAAATCAACCCCTGTAGGGTAGGTTTTTTCCGATTTTGGCATTTCTGATCAAAAGACGTTGCGTAACGCCTGTACGGAACAGCCGCCCGGCAACGATTCAGCGGACGCCAGGGCCGCAGCCGCGAGCGCTTGTGCATCCCGCCAGAGCACAGGAGCGCCACTATTGCCCGCGGAAAAACCGTACAAAACCGGCAAACGCGAGCAGCGTACCCAAGGCCGGAATGATGGCGATCGCCAGCCGCGGCTGGATCACGCAGGCCATCAGCGCCACAGCGGCGATTCCGGGCGGAAACCACATCGCTGGTCGGCGCACCGTCGGCCAGGCGATCCACAGCGTTCCCAGCACCAGGGCAACCCGAGTCATCCCAATCGAGGTGACCATCCACAGCGAGTTGCTCAAATTCCAGTAGCCGACGCTCCAGCGGATCGCGACGGCGCCCACCAGGAACAGCACCGTGAACACCAAAATCGTGACACGCATCGGGTCCGACGCCTCCGGCGGCGGACGTTTCGCAGTGGCTGAGGGTGAAACCGCCATCAAGAACCGCTAGGCCGCTGTGGGACGCGGCGCTGCGAATCGATCAAGGCTTCGAAGGCTGCCAGTCCACGAAAAGCATCAAAATCGGGTTCCACCGCAGCTCGCTGGCGCAGTCGCGGCTGCAGCTCCAGCGCCAGGCCAACTCGTACAAGGCCGCCCGCGGCTGCTGAGCCAGGGCTAGGTAGCAGGCCAAGTTGTAATGCAACGCTGCGTCATCCGGCGTTGTAGCGAGCGCCCGCGAGATCGCTGCGATCGCCAGGTCGAGCTCTCCCAGACGCTTGTGACACCAGGCGAGGCCGAGCAGCGCATCGCGCCGCAGCGCCGGGTCACAGCTCGCTTTTTGCAGCGCCGGCGCTGCCGAATCATAACGTCCCAGCAGCCGCAGCGCCTGTCCAATGAGCAGCTGCCGTGTCGCTCGGTGCCGCCTATTGACTGCACACGTCGCTGCCAGGCGGAGCACCGTGCGGAGTGTTTTTCGACGCAGTCGTGGGGCGAGCCCAAGCTTTGACGCCGCACCGGTGGCTAATTCCAGATAGCCCTGAGCCGCGCACAGCGGCCGGGGCAAGGGGCGTTGTGGGGGCCACGACCCGGCCGAACCCGGCTCGCCCATACCCGCCGCTCCTTTGCCCGATCCGTAGGCAAAAGAGATCGCAAAATGTTGTTTCCCATCCATCTCATCACCTCTTCAATCGCTGCTGAATCCAACGATTGTACGCCCGTTGGGCTGTGCAGAGAAAGCCTTTTTGTTGATAACGTGACGCCGAACCTATAAATATACACATTTGCCCGGAATCCCTATGTCCGCCCAACCTTCTGAGCCGGCCCAGCCTTCGGAGCCGCCCCGACCTTCGGAGCCGCTTGTACGGCAACACTGCAAGCCCTGCGAGGGCGGTGTCCCCAAACTGACTGCCGAGCAGATCCAGCAGCTGTTGCCGCAGGTCCCGCAGTGGCAGGTCGATCCGTCTGGCGGTGCCATCTCCAAAGATTGGAAGTTTCGCGATTTCGTCTCCGCGATCGACTTCCTCAACCGCGTCGCTCAGGTCGCCGAAGAGCAGCAGCATCACCCGGACCTGCACCTGACCGGCTATCGCCACGTGCGGATCGAGCTGACGACGCATGCGATCGGCGGGCTGAGCGAGAACGACTTCATCCTCGCGGCGAAAATTGATCAGGTCGCTGGTTTTTAAAGCTCGATAACCGTTGAAACTTTAGATCAACGCTCTCGTGCTCAGCATCGCGGTGCTCGTAATCGACCGCCAGAGCAGAATCTGCTGGCGTGTAAAATCGAGAGACGATCAACGTCGCGTCGATCCTGGTCGACGATCGCTTCGGTCATGTTCGCTTCGTTTCGAGCACGAGCACGGAAAGCGCCGGGATAAACCGGTCTGAAGTAGAGAATGAAAGAGTCTTACAGTGAAGTCCTAGCCAGATACGCTGGCCCCGAGTCGTACGCTGGCGCTGGTAACAGCGTGGGTGTAGCCACGGCAGGGGTACGTCTAGGCTCGGAGATTGAGTCCCGAAATGTGCATCGTTTCGTGTGCCGACCTTCTCGTGCAAAGGGAAGGCTACACCCGGGCGCTCGTCAAGGCGAGAGCGTCCGTGGACACGGCGGGATCTATGGCCCGAGCATGGATGGAAACTTCAAACGCGAGAACCGGGAGACCCTGCTTCGCCTGGCGGAGGAAGTCGCCGTCAGCGGTCCGAAAACCTCTCTGAGGGCACAACGGACATGAACGCGGACAGGGAGTCAGATGGACGCATAGTACCGACGAAGCCGACGAACAACGGTGGAACTGAACCACCGGCGGAGCCGGTCGAGGGAAGGCGTCCAGCAAGGAGGAACACCGCTCAGCCCAACCTCGTCCGGACGCAGAAGCCGGAACAACGCAGGTCACATGGACTGCACGGTGTGCGTGAGGCGGCCCGCAAGGACCGCTCGCTCAAGTTCACAACGCTACTGCACCACTTGGGGCCGGAGCTGCTGACTTCGAGTTTCTACGACTTGAAGAAACAGGCGGCACCGGGCGTCGATGGGGTGACATGGCACGAGTACGAGCAAGACCTGGAGAATCGGATAGCCGATCTGCATGGTCGCATTCACCGCGGAGCCTTCCGAGCCAAGCCGTCCAAGCGAGTGTACATCGAGAAAACCGACGGACGCAGACGACCTCTGGGGATACCCTCCCTGGAGGACAAAATCGTCCAGCACGCACTGCGTACGGTTTTACAGTGCATTTACGAGGTCGACTTCCTCGGTTTCAGCTACGGCTTCCGGCCCGGGCGCAGTCCGCATCAAGCCCTTGATGCGCTCTGTGTCGGGATCACCGAAAAGCGAGTGAACTGGATAGTGGATGCCGACATCGAAGGGTTCTTTGACAACATCGACCGTGACTGGTTGATCAAGTTCATTGAACATCGTGTCGCCGACAAGCGGATCGTTCGACTAATCCTCAAATGGCTCAATGCCGGGATCATCGAAGGAACCGACTGGAGTGACCATGGCAATGGGACTCCCCAAGGGGCGGTGCTCTCACCGCTGCTAGCCAACATCTTCCTACACTACGTGTTCGATCTCTGGATCGACCACTGGCGCAAGGCCCATGCCCAAGGCGATTGCATCGTGGTCCGCTATGCGGACGACTTTGTCATCGGGTTCGAGCATCAGTCGGAGGCCCAAGCCTGTCTGGACGCCCTGAGTGGCCGTCTAGCCAAGTTCGGACTGCGACTGCACCCGCAGAAAACACGGTTGATTGAGTTCGGCCGGCGGGCCTCGGATCGCCATCGTCGCAATCGAGCGGGTAAATGCGAGACGTTCGACTTTCTGGGGTTCACGCACATCAGTGCTCGGACCCGCAAGGGAGACCGTTTTGTAGTTCGCCGCATGACGATGGCCAGCCGCATGCGTCGCACGCTGGGACGTATCAAGGAGGAACTCCGCCGCCGTCGCCATCATTCAATTGGAGAGACGGGCCGCTGGCTCGCTAGCGTTGTGCGGGGCTGGCAGGGCTACCACGGGGTGCCCCTGAATTTCGCTCGCCTCCAGCAGTTTCGCGAAGGGATTTTCCATCTATGGCTAGCCCAGCTCCGCCGGCGTAGCCAGCGAGGCAGTCGCAACTGGAGCCACGAGCGGATGGGGCGGCTGCTGCGTAAGCATCTGCCCCCGGCGAAGATCACTCATCCCTGGCCCGCTATCCGGCATCACGCCCGACTCAGAGCAAGAGCCGTATGAGCGAATGGCTCACGTACGGATCTGTGCGGGGGGCCACCGGCAACGGTGGTCCCTACCGCGATAGCACCGCTTCACTGAGCACGAGCACGAGGGAAGTAACCTCTGCTCGCCCGATCAGCTCAGCGACTGGGGCACCGGCCCGGCGTCGCGGATCGCTTCGCTGGAGCCGGCTTCGAACTTCTTGAAGTTCTCGCGGAACAGATCAGCCAACCGGTTGGCCATCTGATCATACGCGTCCGGATCAGGCCACGCGTCGCGCGGCGAAAGCAGGTTGGCCGGCAAGTCGCCACACTGCGTCGGCACCTCAAAGCCGAACACCGGATCGGTCCGCGTCGGCGCCCCCAGCAACGACTCGTCGTGAATCGCGTCGATCAGCTTGCGGGTGACGCGGAGACTCATCCGCTTGCCGGTCCCATAGCCGCCTCCGCTCCAGCCGGTGTTGACCAGCCACACGTTGGCGCCGTGATTGCGAATCCGATCGGCCAGCAGTTCGGCATATTTGGCCGGGTGCCAGACCAGGAACGCAGCTCCAAAGCAGGCGCTGAAGGTAGCCACCGGTTCATGAACGCCCATTTCGGTCCCAGCGACTTTCGCAGTGTAGCCGCTGATGAAGTGGTACATCGCCTGTTCGGGCGTCAGCCGGCTGACCGGCGGCAATACGCCAAAGGCGTCGCAGGTCAGGAAAATGATGTTCTTGGGATGGCCGGCAACGCAGGGGATCTTCGCATCCGGAATGAACTCAATCGGGTAGGCGACGCGTGTGTTTTCAGTGATCGAGGCGTCGTCGTAATTAACTTCATGCGTGTTGTCGTCGTACACCACGTTTTCCAGCACCGCCCCATAGCGAATCGCTTGATAGATCTCCGGTTCGCTTTCTTTGGAAAGATGGATGACTTTGGCGTAGCAGCCGCCTTCGATGTTGAAAATCCCCGATTCGGACCAACAGTGCTCGTCGTCGCCGATCAGGCTGCGGTGCGGGTCGGTCGAGAGCGTTGTCTTGCCGGTTCCGCTGAGGCCGAAAAACAGCGTCACGTCGCGTTCGTCGGCAATTGCACAGTTGGCGCTGCAGTGCATGCTCAATACCCCGGCCTTGGGCATCAGGTAGTTCATCACCGTGAACACGCCCTTCTTCATCTCGCCGGCGTACTGCGTCCCCAGGATCACCAGTTCGCCTTTTTCAATGTCCAGATCGATGCTCGTCCGGCTGGTCATCTGCGGGGTGTAAGGGTTTGCCGGAAATGATCCGGCATTGAAGATCACTAAGTCGGGATCGGCGAAGTGGGCCAGTTGTTCAGCGGTGGGACGGATCAGCATGTTGTGCATGAACAGCGCATGGTAGGCGCTCTCAGCGATCACGCGGACCTTCAACTGGTGCTCCGGATCCCAACCGGCAAAGCCGTCGAAAACGAACAGCCGCTTACGGGTGTTGAGGTAGTCGATCGCGCGCTGACGATTGATCAGGTACGACCGCTCGGTCAGACGGATATTGATGTCACCCCACCAGATGTTCTGGGTGCTGGCCGCGGCGTCGACGATCCGCTTGTCTTTCGGGCTGCGGCCCGTCTTGTCGCCGCTGCGAGTCGCCAGCGCACCGCTGCCGGCGATCGCGGCGTGGCGGTCCATGAGCGCGTACTCGTACAGCCGCGCCGGAGTGGCGTTACGGACGATGTTGCCAACGGTCAGACCGTAAGAGGACAGATCGATCGGGTTGATGCTCATAAACCTTCGCGGGGCAAGGGAACGCTTGGGTCGGTCGCAGTTGGCGGGCCAACCCATACAGTATCCCAACGGCCGGCACTGCGGCCACCACCCGGAGCACTGGCTCAGGCCCACTGCTGTACCACAGTTCGACTCGCACCCGGAAGCACACCTGAAGGAGTCGTTCGGCATCATGAACCGTGAAATCAGCGGAAATTGCCGATTCGCACGAGGGTTTAGCGGAAAGATACCATCAGGCGTGCTGATACAAGCCCAACGCGCAAGCGAGTGGTACAAGCCCAACGCGCAAGCGAGTGGTACAAGCCCAACGCGCAAGCGAGTGGTTCGGTGAATGCTCTCGCTTGCGATTCGATCTGGCAATTTGAATCATTGCTGATCTCGGTTTTCCGGTCTTGGCCTTCGGGTCGCAATGGGACATTTTGCTGCCCGTGTGTGTACCTCGCTTGCGCTTCGGGATTGTATTGCGGGAGCACCGCTGCAGCGGGTAAGCCCGCAACGTGTGTGTACCTCGCTTGCGCAGTCGGGCTTGTATTGAGATAGACCCGGGTGGGCTCATGCCTCGGCTAAGCACACCTGAGGGAGTCGCAGGGCATCATGAAGCGTGAGTGTCAGTTGTCAGGCGCCGCGGTGGCGGCTAGCCCCATGGCGGTCGCCCCTGCCGGCGCTAGAATGACCGCAGAAGTCGCACTCGCACTTCGATTCTTTTATTGGCCGAGGTAATATGGCTCAAACGCGTGTCGCCGTCCGCCTGTCCTCGTTCGGTTTACCGCTGCGCAAGAGCATGGCCGCTGCCGCATCGCTGGGAGCTGCGGCGGTCCAGCTGGATGCGCGGTCCGACATTCGCTTGTCGGAATTGTCCGATACCGGGATCAGGCAGCTGCGGAAGATGGTCTCGGATTTTGACCTGCAGATCGCCTCGATCCGCTTTCAGACTCGCCGCGGCTACGACTGTGCTGAAGGACTCTCGCGGCGGATCGATGCGACCAAGCAAGCGATGAGCTTGGCGTACCGGTTGGGCGCCCCCTTAGTGGTCAATCAGATCGGCACGGTGCCGCAGCAACCGGAGGACCCACAGTACGAAGCGCTGGCGGCGGTGATCAGCGATTTGGGCCGCTTTGGCACCCACGTCGGCTCGTTGCTGGCCGCCGAGACCGGGACGGAGTCCGGCGCGAGCCTCGCCGGCTTGTTGGCGGCCGATGAAAACGCCTTCGTCGCCGCGGCGCTGAATCCCGGCAAGTTGATCATCAACCGTTTCAGCGTCACCGAAGCGGTGCGGGAACTCAGCGACCGGATCCGCGTCGTGATCGCGACCGACGCGGTTCTCGATCTGGCCGCCGGTCGTGGGATTCAGGTGGCTTTGGGCCAGGGAACGGCAGATTATCCGGCCATCATCGCGGGGTTAGCAAACCGCGGTTTTGGTGGCTACTTTGTCGTCGGCGACGAGGACGCCAACGCCCGCTCAGCCGCTGCGGCGGGCGAGGCGATCGAGTACCTGAGCAACCTCTGATCTTCGCCCCCCTCGGCGGAGGACGCACGGACGCACAAGCCGTCTTGTCACCAACGGCCTGATTGCGAACACTTACGGTCCCGAACCAACCGCTACACCACCTTTCGAGAAGTCGGATGAACTACGGAGTGTCCAACAGTTACGCCACCCAGAGCTACCAGCGCCAGCGGCAGATGACGCTCGGTGACCTGCTGCTCGAAAACCGCATTGTCTTCCTGCAGGGTGAAATTCACACCGGCAATGCGAACGAGGTGGTGATGAAGCTGCTTTACCTGCAGAGCGAAAACCGCCGCAAAGATATCCATTTCTACCTCAATTCGCCCGGCGGCAGCGTGACTGCGACGCTGGCGATCTACGACACGATGCAGATGCTGTCCTGTCCGGTAGCGACTTACTGTGTCGGCGAAGCGGCCAGCGGTGCCGCCGTGCTGCTGGTCGGCGGCACCAAAGGCAAGCGTTATTGTTTGCCCAATAGCCGCGTGATGCTGCACCAACCGATGGGCGGTGTCGGCGGCCAGGTCAGCGACATCGAGATTCAGGCGACGGAAATCCTGCGCTACCGCGATGTCCTCAACCACATCATCAGCCATCACACCGGGCAAAGTATCGAGCGGATCGCCAAAGATACCGACCGCGACTTCTTCCTCAGCGCCGAGCAAGCCAAAGCTTACGGCATCGTCGACGAGATCCTTACCAAACCGGCTGATATCAACAAGGACGACGAGGTCAAGTAACGCCTCGCTCCGCTTACCTATGCAACAGGCCGATCGGCCTTTGTTTCGTCCAGCAATCAACGTTCGCAATCAAAGATACTCGCCATGGCACCTATCCCCTACGTTGTCGAAAAGAGCGGTCGCGAAGAACGCGTCTACGATATCTATAGCCGGCTGCTCAAAGACCGCATCATTTTCCTGGGCCAACAGGTCGATGATCAGATCGCCAACGCGCTCGTCGCCCAGATGCTGTTCCTGCAGTCGGATGATCCTAAGTCAGACATTCACCTGTACATCAACAGCCCCGGCGGCAGCATCTCCGCTGGTCTGGCGATCTATGACACGATGCAGTTCATCTCCTGTGACGTGGCGACCTACTGCATCGGCCAAGCCGCGTCGATGGGCGCCGTGCTGCTGACCGCCGGTACCAAAGGCAAACGCTTTGCGTTGCCCAACGCCCGGATCATGATCCACCAGCCGCTAGCGGGGATGCAGGGAACGGCCCACGAGATCGAAATCCACGTGGCCGAACTGCGGCGGGTCAAACGCAAGATGAACGACATCATGATCCATCACACCGGCCACACGCTGGAGAAGATCGAGGAAGATACCGATCGCGACCGTTTCATGAGCGCCGAAGAAGCTCGTGACTACAACTTGATCGACCGCGTCATCACCCGCGTCACCGACCAAGCCTAGTCGCTGCTGAGATGCAGCGCAGTCGGAATGATTTTCGGCTGTCGTCAATTCGATGGCGGCAGCCATTGGCTGCAGGTGATGGGCGTCTCTTCTTGCTGATGACCGTCAAGCGTTTTTGCGGCTCTGAGGAGCAAAAACAGCGGCAAATGCTGATTGCAGTGCCGTGGTGCTCCATGGCTGCTCCTTTTCTTCAGACTTGACTTGCCGCTTCGGCACGCTGACTGCGTCTCTCTGCTGTTTGCGTGGGCATACAGCCAACCCGTCTTGCGGTTGGCGATCAACATAAAGCCACCGGGGCTCGCCCGTTCTGCGGCGGCGCTGGTCCAATTGAGTGAGTGCAATGATGTTAAGTCGATGGGTGATCCCGTTGCTGTTGTGGCATGTGGGACTCGGTACCGCCTATTCCCAGCCGTTCATCATCGGCGGTGATGGTGGTGCTGCGGTGGGGTTTGCTCCGCAGGAGGTCGATAATTATGACGCCTACGGAGAGGAACTGCTGCGCGGGCCGGTCCACGAGGCCTACGCCGAACAATACAACCAGGAGCCGGTGGAGGGCGTGATCATCGACCGCGAGCCGCCTCCACTGGTGACCGAGCTACCTCCAGAACAAAAGCTCGACGATGAGAATGTCGAATGGCTGCCCGGCTATTGGTTTTGGGACGATGAACGCGCCGACTTCATCTGGATCAGCGGTGTCTGGCGGAAGATTCCGCCGGGGCAGCGGTGGTTGCCAGGGTACTGGGCTCAGGCCAACGGTCATTACCAATGGGTCGCCGGCACATGGCTGGTAACCGATCGCGTGGAGGTGGAGTACATCGCTCAGTCACCGCCGGAATCGTTGGAACTGGGGCCGGTGGGGCAGCCGCCGTCAACGGAGCACTTTTGGATCCCCGGTTGCTGGATCTGGCAGCAGAACAACTACGCCTGGCGTCCGGGCTACTGGTCGATCGGCTACAGCAATTGGGTCTGGGTGCCGCAGCGGTACCTGTGGACACCGAGCGGCTACGTGTTTTCCGCCGGTTATTGGGATTACCCGTTTGTTAGCCGCGGGACGCTGTTTGCGCCGTTCTACTTCAGCCAGCCAGTTTATGCGCGGTCAGGCTTCTTCTACACCCCGCGACTGTCGCTGCTCGCCTCTGCCCTGCAGGCACACTTTTGGGTTCGGCCCGGCTACCGGCACTATTACTTCGGCGACTTTTACGGGGTGAACTACAGCCAGTTCGGCATCTATCCCTGGCACACCTTCCATCGCGGCTTCGGCAGGCAACGCGGCCCGTGGGGCTATGACCCGCTGTTCGCTTACAACACGCGCAACTACCGGTCACGAGGAGTCAACTACTTCCAACAGGTCAACAACCAGTTCAATATCTATGTGAACCAAAGCGATCGTCGGCCGCCGCGGACTTATCGTGAGCAACTCTCGCGAGAACGATCCCATCGCGGATCGGGATGGGATGGCGGTGACCGCGGGCGCCGCGGCGATTCGTCGTGGGATGGCTATCGTATGGCCGAATCGTTCCGCGATATGACGCAGCGTGATCGATCACGGTACACACACGTGCCGAGCGAAGTCCGCAATCGGTGGCGGAGCGATGCTTCAGATACCGCTTCTTTGGCGTCGTTGCGGCGAGAGGCGGAATCGCGGGGACGGCACAGTCGTGGCTCGCAGCGAGGTGACGCGTCCGAAGGCCGCGGCCGACCTTCGCGCGATGGCGATGTCGCCGACAATCGATTCCGGTTGCCACCGTCGGACCACGGACGAGGCTCGCAAGGCCGGTCCAGAGGGGAGCGAGGCGACGGCCCGGGCCGAGGAGACCGTGCTGGCCGAAGTGACGGTCCAGGACGTGGCGATGGCCCCGGACGTGGTGATGTTCTAGGACGCGGCGACGGTCCAGGCCGCGGTGACGGTCCGGGCCGCGGCGACGGTCCGGGACGCGGCGATGGTCCCGGACGTGGTGATGTTCTAGGTAGAGGTGACGGTCCGGGCCGCGGCGACGGTCCGGGACGCGGCATTGGCTTAGGACGTGGTGATGGCCCGGCCCGTGGTGGTGACTTGCCTGGCCGGGTGCCAGACCGTCGGGGCCCCGGCGGCCAAGACCTTGGCCCAATTACCCGCGATGCGGCCCCTGAGTCAGCAGTTGGCGGACGTGAGGGGGGACGAGAGCGTGGACGAGGTTCGGCAGGCGACGCCGGAACTCGTGATGGCGATGCGGGACGCAGGAATCGCGGTTCCGTGACACCGCCTGGTTCACAGGGCGGGGAATTGCCTGGACCTCGGTCCCCCGAAACGCGGCCTACCCAACGACGTCCCTCACCCGAGGCGACGCCCGGCGCGGGCCCCGACAGACCGTCGATCATTCCCGATCGTTTGCGTGGGTCCGGACGTGACGCGTCCCCCGGTGTAACGCGTCCTGGGTTAACACCGCGAGACGGCAGCCCTGGTGCAATCGGCGGGCGAGGCGACTTTGGTTCGCGATCGCGGCAAGGCGTGGATGCCGGAGCCCGTACGTCAGGAGGACGTCCCGAGGCGGCGCAGTCGCTACCGGGTCGGGGAAGTCAGCGGACTCCGTCGGGGCTGGCCCCTGGCAGCAATCCGGCGGTCCGGCCGCAGACCGCGACGCCGCAGACTTCACCGAGCGACTCACCGCGCCGGCCTTCGATCAGCCGGCCGCGTTCCTCGGGTGACGCCGGCAATCTGCCAGGACGCTCGGGCAATCCGCTGGGGCGCTCGGGCGATGCGTCAGCTCGTCGCTTCGGCGGCGGCTCCGCTTTCGCGCCTCCGACTTCGCTTCCCGGCGCCAGTAGCTCACGTTCAGCACTGCCCAGTGCGTCACGTCCGAGCGTGACGCCGCAGCGTTCGGCATCGCCAAACGTTTCGCGGCCGAGTATCGGTTCGCAGCGTTCGGCGTCTCCGAGCATGTCGCGTCCGAGCATCAGCTCGCAGCGTCCGAGCATCAGTTCGCAACGTCCGAGCATCAGCTCGCAACGTTCGGCGTCGCCGAGCATGTCGCGTCCGAGCGTCTCGGCACCGCAACGATCCGTGCCGCAGATCTCCTCGGGCAGGATGGGCCGCTCGAGCAGTTCGGAACCGAGCGGTATCGGCCGCTCCGGCGGTTCAGGCCGCTCGATGCCGTCGATGTCGCGGTCCAGTGATTCGGGCCGCTCGATGCCATCGATGTCACGATCCAGTGGCCGTGGCGGTGGTTCGGCGGGGCGCCTGATCGGGGACGCGGTGGGCGAGGTGGTGAGGAGGGACGCGGCCGCTCGGGCCGTGGCGACCGTTAAACCGCATTTGGAAAGCTTTGCCGATTCTGGCGATTGCGCTGAATCTGCGGGGTGGAGATGGCCGATGAAACGTTTACGGGTGAGGTGCAGGCTTGCACCCTGTCTCTCGTAAACGGAGTGCATTTGCCGCCATGTTGGTCTTCTTTATCAAACAAATGCTGAGCCTCAAGCGGGCGATCTTGGGGCGGCGTGAGCCGCACCAACTCGCTTGGGGACTGGCGCTGGGCGTGTGGCTGGGGATTGTTCCTTACGGCAATCTGGTCGCTCTGGCGATTTTGCTGTTGATCTTGTCGGTGCGAGTCAACCACGGCATGGTGGCCGTGACAGCGGTCGCGACGAGCGTGATCGCTGCGCTGCTTGATGCGCAGACGCATGCCGTCGGCAAATACGTACTGACGCATCCCCATTTTGCTCCCCAACTTTCGACGGCCTGGCAGTGGCTGCTGGTCCCTTGGACCGACATTAACAACACGGTCGTCATGGGCGGCTTACTGCTCGGCTTGGCAGCGGTTGTGCCGACGTACCTGCTGAGCTACCCGCTGTTTCGCTATCTAGCACCACCGGCGCCGGAACCGGCGTGTGAAGATACGGAGCAGCCGAGTGAGCACGGTGCTGCTGTTGCTGGCGATGAACCACCTGCCGCTGTCGTCGCTCCCACTGCGTTGCCTGCGGCCGCTGTGCTCGTTGGCCCGGCCGAGACTGGCGGTGCCCTGATCCTCCGGCCGCTCGACACAGCAGAGACCACAGCGATCGATGCCGCCTGCGGTGACGATGCCGCTTTGGGTGACGCCGCTGCTTGCGGTGATGGGGGCTGCGCAGAGCCGACCGCTGACCAACCCATGGTCCAGACGCGGATTGAAGTCGTGCGGCTGGTCGAAGTCGCAGCCGACAATCAGCTGGCGACCCGGGAGCCAGTTCTCGCCGAACCGGCGGTGGCTGAGCCGGAACAGGCGGTGCAGGAAGGATCCGCTCAGGAAACGTTGCAGGCTGACCCGCCGATGAGCGAAGCCTTGAACTACTTGCTGCGGCAGCTGAGGGATTCACGTCAACGGAGGGCAGCATGATTCGTTGGAGTTACGTTTTACCACGCGTCGCGATGGTCGTCGCGATGGTCGTCGGCCTGCGGTATGTGTTGTCGCCCCTGATCGGCTATGTCGTGATCCAGTCGATCCAGGCCGCTACCGGAGCAAAAGTCGACTTGGCCACGGTCGAGGTCGGGTTCTTTCCGCCGCGTCTGCAGGGTACGCACATCCAGATCGCCAATCCGAGGCAGAACAAGGAGCTGAGAAACCTCGCTTCGGCCCAAGCGGTAGAACTGAGCATCGATGGCGATGCGTTGCTGCGACGCCGATATGTGATTAGCACAGCGCGGATCAGCGGGTTGGCGATCGATTCGGACCGGCTTTCAAGTGGTCATCTTGAGCCGGTGGAGCAGTCCGAAGCAGCCGAGCCATCAATGGCGATGCAGTGGTTAAGCGCCATCTTCGGCTCGGCAACTGACGCCGCCCAAGACAAACTTGATGCGTTGGCAGAGAGTTCCGAGACGCTCCGCCGCGGTGATCAGATTCGCCGCCGTTGGAAGTCAGAATACGCCATGCTAGCTGGCCGTGCCGCAGAGCTGGAAGTCGCGATCAAGGAAGTGCAGCAGACAGCCAAGGGCATCGAGAACCCGCTGCGCGACTGGCCGCGGATCGACGCCACGCTGACTCAAGCGAGAGACATTCAGCAAGAGTTGGTGCTCGTCCGTAAATCGCTCGATGAAATGCCGGCGCAGTTCCAAGCCGACCTGCTGACAATGGAACGGGCCAAACAAGCCGACCTGCAGCGAGCTCGCGAAGCGCTGCCCTTTGATCTCAGCCCCGGCGAGGAACTCGGTCCAGGGTTGCTGCTGCAGGTTGTCAAGGCGAGATCGCGCAGCTCCGCGGCTACCTCGACACCGGACGGGACATTTCTAAGTGGACGGTCGTTAAGCCGAAGGTGGAACGCCATCGCGGTGAGCACATTCAACTGGTTGCGCAGCAGCAACCTTCGGTGCTGATCCGCCACTGCGAACTGTCCGGACTGCTTCGGTCCGGTGGCAAGCCTTACCAGCTGACCGGGATTCTGGAAAACTTGACGCCGCAGGCGAAGCTGAGGCAAGACCCGATGCGCGCTCGGCTGCGGCTCCAGGGCGAAGAAACGATCCGGCTGGAATACGTCCGCGACGACTCCGCCGAAATTGCCCATGAAGTGCTCACGATGCACTGGCCCGAGATCCAGCCGCCCACCCTTCGGCTCGGTTCGTCCGACAACTTGAAACTCGATGTCCGTGACGGTCGCCTGGAACTTTGGGTCCAGCTCGACACGCGCGGCGAGCAGCTGACCGGTCGGTTGGTATCGCGGCGGGCCGAAACGCAGATCAATCTGCAGGCGCCGGAGAAGGTTGCTCGCACGCCGATGTTCGGTACGCTGCACAATGCACTGGCCGGGGTTGACCAGATCGAGATCGATGCCCAGTTCCAAGGGACTTGGAGCGATCTGGATGTTGACGTCAGCACCAACTTGACCGGCATTCTCAATACCGCCGTTCGTGAGGCGACCGCGCTGCAGATCGCAGCGACTCGCGAAAAGATGGAAGCAGAGATCAATCGCATCCACGCTCGCGAGCTGACCGAATTGCAGCAGTGGCTGGTTAGCCAGCAAACCAAATCGAATGAGTTGCTGACCCAGGCCGATAGCACCGTGCAGGAAATCAGCCGCAAAGTGCTGAGTGAAACGGGTAAAGCCGACGCCTATCTGGGCCGCCTACGCGGTAATTTGCCGGGGTTAAAGTAGCCGACCCGGTTCGGTGAGGAGGGAACTGCCACCACAGGCTTGAACCGATTGTCAAGAGAATTCTGACCATGATGGGGTGAGAACCGTCCCATCCGGCACGAACCCTGCATTAGCGGATAGTTGAAGGCCGCACATTTGTGCGGCCGCTTGGATCATCCGACTACGCATAAAGGGTTAAAACCATGGCCACTAGAAATGAAATGAACAGGACCAACGATCGCCAGACCGTCGTCGGTGTTTTCCACTCTCAAGCCGAAGCCCAGCGAGCGGTCCGGGAACTCAAGGCAGCCGGTTTTTCCGATGACGAGATCGGCGTGGCAACTCGACATGACAACGAGCTGAGCCACGGTGCGGCACATCCCGATGACGATAACAAGTCCGGCACCGGCGCTGTTGCCGGCGCGACTGCCGGCCTGGGCGCCGGGGCGCTGTGGGGATTGGGCATCGTGGCTGGCGTGTTGCCGGCGATCGGTCCGGTCATCGCCGGTGGAGCGCTTGCTGCAATCGCTGCTAGTGCTGCAGGAACGGCAGTCGCTGGCGGCATCGTCGGCGCCCTGGTGGGCCTGGGGATTCCCGAAGAAGAAGCCGAGTACTACCACAAGGAACTCGAGCAAGGCCGCACGGTGGTCACCGTTAAGGCCTCAGGACAGCGCTATAGCGACGCTTGCCGGATTCTGGATCGCTACAACGCCTATGATTACGGTCGCCGTGAATCCGACTACGCTCGGAATCCTCAAGCGACTCAGCGGCTCAACACCGCAGGCCAGATGGTTGCGCGCGAAGAAGTGTTGGACGCGCATAAGCATACCGAGCAGGCGGGCGAAGCGCGCGTGCGTAAGGAAGTGACCACGGAAACCGAACACCTCGAGGTTCCCGTTAAACGCGAAGAACTGGTGGTCGAACGCCGACCAATGCACGGTCAAGCAACGGGGCCGATCGGCGACAGCAGCGAAGAAGAGCGGATCATGCTCAAGGAAGAAAAAGTCGACGTCAATAAGCGGACCGTCGCCAAGGAAGCGGTCAGCGTCGGCAAACGGACCGTTACCGGCACCGAAACCGTCGATGCCGATCTCAAGAAAGAACGGATCGTGGTCGAAGACGACAGCCATCGCACCCCGCCCCGCCCGCGCTAAAGGGTGTGCCGCTCCGCGTGCGGAACGAAATCAATCGCACGCGGAGGGCGCGTCTTCCGCAACAGCATCAGCCCACCATCAACCGCGTCCAGCTCAACAAGCTGGACGCGGTTTGCGTTGTATTCTCTCAACTCACACGTAGAGATCTGGGTGGCACGTCCCTGAGGCACGAAGGGCGTGCTGGAAGTGGTGCTCGCAATTCGACGCAGGGCATCCTGTGCGTCCAGTGTTTTGCGTCTTGCTCACGCCCATCGCTGGTGCTCTAGGCGTGCCACCCTCCACTTGGCATCGACACAGCTCCAGCGATTAATGCCCCGCTTTGCCTTTGCCCGAAGGACCACACGTGTCATGCCGGTCTGGGAAAATCACGCCTGATGTGAGAGACCAGGGCTGAACCGCCAGCCGGATGAGGTGAATCGGGAATGAGCAAGCGAAATTCGCGGACGGTGCCGATCGATCCGCCTGAGGTGAAAGAACTGTTTGCAGCCATCGCTGCGCTATTTCCCGAAGCCGATGGCTTTGATGGCGTGATCATCCGCTCGGTGGCAACAAAGTACGCCCACGCGAACGACTTTTTTTGCGGCGCAGGAGCCGCCCAAGCAGGCGGACGTTGGAATCGGCCGGGATTGCCGGCGATCTATGCGTCGCTCGATGTGCTGACTGCTACCCGCGAGGCTTACCAAAACTTCGTGATCTTCGGATTTCCGCTCTCAGCAATCCGGCCGCGGGTCACCGCCGGTGCGAAAGTTCTACTCGCCAAAGTGCTCGATCTATCCAACGAGTCGACAGTGTCTCAGATCGGTTTTTCGATCGCAGAGCTGATGGAAGAAGACTGGCGTGCGATCCAAGCCGGCGGCGAAGAGTCCTGGACACAGGCGATTGGACGGGGCTGTTATCAGGCTGGTTTCGAGGCGCTGATCGCGGTCTCGGCGCAGCACGCTCAAGGCAAGAACATCGTCATTTTCCCAGAAAATCTCGCCGCCACGAGCAGAATCAGCATCCTCGGCGCCGATCAACTGCCCCCAAACCGGCTGCACTCGCATCTTCATCATGCACAAATGCGTGAAAAACTGCTTGACTAGGTTGGTCGCCGACGATACTGTGGGTAAGGAGGATCAACCCAGATGGATACCAAAATACGTCAAGCTGCGAAGCCAGCAAAAGCTAAAGCAAACGGTGTGGTCGCCCACCGTGTCCGCGGCTTGAAGGGCCAAGGGCTGCTGCGGCAGGGACGCGAATCGAAGCTCGAATTGCGCGATCGCTTGGCGATGGCCAGGCCGCTGTTCGGGCGGCTGGTGAATGTTTCCGAGCGGACGATCGCCAAGGTCGAATCGAGCAGCGATGAAGCTGACAAACTCCGACGACCTTACAATGAGGTTTACCGGCTCTGGCAGGCGCTCAGCGAGGTAGTTGATGCCGATGCCTTCGGCGCGTGGTTCCAAACGCCCAACGACGCCTTTGACGGAGCCAAACCGCTGGAACTGATCGAGCGTGGCGAGATCGATCGCTTATGGAACATGGTGTTCCAGTTGCGCAGCGGTATGCCCGGCTAAGATCTCGCGTGCTCGTGCTCAGAGAAACCGTGCTCGTGCTCGAAGCGGAGCAAACATGACCGGAGCGATCTTTAACTCTGATCGACTCGATGTCGCTCGCCTCTCGCTCCAGAACTCCAGCAGATTTTACTCTTGTGGTCGATTACGAGCACGAGCACCGCGATGCTGAGCACGAGCACGGAAAGAACCGATTCCAAAACCGAGCGACGGCACCCTTCTACGGCGCCACGCTGAGCCATAACTGACCCGTGGAAAAGCCCGACTGCAGTGAGGCCTTGGCGGCTGCGATGATCGGCTCCGCTTGCTCGGCTGCCGCGGCGTCACCGGCTGCCGCGGTGTTACCGGCTGCCGCGGTGTTATCGGCTGTTGGCGCAGCGTCGCCGGTTGGCGCAGCGTCGCCGGCTGCTGGCCCGGGCCGAGCGATGATTCGGATCGGCCCTTGATGCCGCACCGCAGCATCGGCGGAGAGTTTCAACTTGACTTCCTTGGCCGAGTCGCCCTTGGGCTCCGAGACCGCTGGTTCGCAGCTCACACCTGCGGGCAAATCGACAGCGACGATTTGCAGCAACTGGTCAAAGCCGTTTTGACGCTGAATCTGGACAGCCACTTCGAGCGAATTACCTGCGACGACGCGGTGACGGTCTGCGGCGCTCAGGGTCACGGCGGGCGCGACCTTGCCGATCGACGCGCTGTAGGCGTGGCTGAGCCCGGAACCGCCCACCAAGTCGGCGATCTGGATCTCGACCGGCTTGTCGCCCGCAGCCGTAAACTCGATCGCCGCGTCGCGGTCGTTGCGCGAGGCGTCATCATTGCGACCGATCTGCTTGCCGCTCTCGGGATCGAGCACCGTTACGACGGAGTCGAGTTTCAGATCGCTTCCTTGCGAGTGCACCGCCACCCGGTATTTGGCGCCCGCTTCGACGGCAACCTGCAGCCGCGCGATCTGTCCCGGACGAGCGACATGTCCCGAGACGATGGCCGGCAACTGCTCGATCTGCGTGACCTCCCCTTCCGCTGCCTGCAGCACCGCGGGGGCAGCCAATGCGTCGCTGCGAAGCCGCGCGTGCCAGCCTAAAGCGCCCGGCAACGTCACCACCGCGGGCGACACGTCGGTTGCCGCTGCGACCGCAGCCGCCGGGTTCTCGGGCAGGTTCCAGCCGAACACCGCCGCTTCAATTTCCGCATCGACAGGTGCGATCAGCGGCAGGCTGTGATCGATCAGCGGCCCGGTGGTGACTTGCATGCGGTAGACGAACGAGGCGGCGCCGGCGAACCCGATCGTGCTGTTGGCTGTTTCAGGGAACGCAAATAGGCGGAGTGCCAGCTCCGCATCGTGCTCGCACCGATAAACCAGCTGCGGATCGATCCCGCGCGAGTCGTCGGTCTGCGCCAGCACATTGCCGGCTAGGTCGACCAACTGCAGCACCGCGTCCATCGGCGAGCCGAGCACGCGATGAGCCGTCACGTCGGCGACAAGTGTTTGACCAGCGCTGACCGACACTGCGATGCAATCAACGTCGTTGGCCTTTTCCAGTCGGCCGACGATGACGGCCGGCATGTCCGCCCGCGTCGCTTGGCCGACTTCGTTGTTCGGTTCGGTCTCGGCCGTGACCGCGACCGGTTCGATCAACAAAGGCAGGAGCGTCGATGCGCTGCTGTCGTCGTAGAACCGTAGCCAGGCGATTCCCGGCGCTGCGTCCGCTGGCACCGTGACGGCCAGTCCGCCTGATTCTTCGCTTGCCTGAAATTGGACGTCCGCTCGATCGCTGTGCACCTTGACTGGCCAAGCAGGGAGTTTGCCTTCAAGCTTGACTGCCGTCTCTTGGCCGATGGTTACCGCGGGCGGAAACAACCGCTCAACGTTCAGCTCGTCGGCCCAAGCTGAACCACTAAACGCGGCTTGCCAGCCAGCGGTTGCGGCCAACAGCATTGCCGCCTTGAGCGGTAGACGTAAATGAATCTGTAGCATCGTTAATCTTGGATTGTGAACTCAGGTGAGTTGAGCATCGCCCACATCAGGTCTTCGACCGCCTCGCGACGCTTGTCGCCAGCGGCGTTGATCAGCTGCGATGCATAAGTCGACTCCTCAGCCGTCGGGTAACGCGAGAACGCGGCCAGGTACAGCTCTTCGGCCACTGTTTCGGCTGACGCCTCGCTCGCGGCCAATTTTGCCGCCCTGCCGGACGCGTTGCGGATCCGCGAATCGATTTCCCGGTCGTTCATCAAGTGCAACGACTGCGTGACGGTCGAGTCGGGAATCCGTTCGCAGGGCGGGTCTTGGTTCTCATCGGGGCGGCCAAACGTGTCGAGGAACATCGAGCTGGCGCGGTGCGTCCACAACTGCGTCGCCCGCGACTGGGCCGGCATTCCGCCGAAGGATGATGGCGTCTGCGTCACATCAGCGATCGCATCCAGCAGCGTCTCGGCGCGCAACTGATGACGGTAGTGCCGTGAGTAGTTCAGCCGATCGCCGACGTTGGTGTCGTTGGGCGTGGAGCTGGTTGCATAGACGCGCGAGCTGGTGATCGTCCGCATCAGTTCTTTGACGTTGTAGCCGCTGGCCTGAAAGTGTTTGGCCAGCGCATCGAGCAGTTCAGGGTGCGTCGGCGGATTGGTGCTGCGCAAGTCATCGACCGGGTCAACCAGGCCACGCCCCATCAGCGCCGCCCAGACCCGATTGACCTGTACCTTGGCAAAGTACTCGTTTTCCGGCGACGTCATCCACTTGGCCAACACTTCGCGCGGATCCTGACCGCTGGCGATTTCATCGGTGTCCCCAAAGAGTGGCCGCGGCGACAGCACCTCACCGGTCACCGGGTGTTTCACCGAGCCGCTGCCGGAGAAGAACATGATCTCCTCGGATCCTGAAATCGGCGGCGACAGGCCAGTCCCCTTGCGACCGATCTGAGCGAAGTACGCAGCGAACTGGTAAAAGTCCTGCTGGCTCCATTTCTCAAAGGGATGGTGGTGACACTTGGCGCAGTCCAAGCGAATGCCGAGAAACAGCTGGCTGACCAGCGTGGTGATCTCCTCTGGGTCGCGGCGATCGCGATACATCGTGACCGCGCCGTTTTGCCAGGTACTGCCCTGGGCCGTGATCAAGCGACGTGCAAACTCGTCGTACGGAACATCGTCCCGGAATTGGTCGCGGATCCAGTTGTCGTAATTCAGCACCGCCTTGATGCCGACGCGGTAGGGATTGGGCCGCAACAGGTCCGCCCACTGGTTGGCCCAGTGATCGACGTACTCTGGACGTTCGAGCAAACGGTCGACCAATTGCCGGCGGCGCTCGACGGCCTGCTCGGCAGAGCGGCTGTCGGAGCCATCGGCGGAACTGAGAAACTCGCGTGCTTCCTCGACTGAGGGCAGACGTCCAATCAGGTCGGTATAGACGCGGCGGAGGAAGATGTGATCTGGAGCTGGGTCTGACGGCAGGATCGCCAATTGCCGCAGCTTGGCATCGATGTGCTCGTCGATGAAGTTGTAACGCGGCAGGTGCGCAAACGCTTCTTCGGGCAGTTGTTCGCCCTGCGGAATGACGACATCAGCGACCGAGATGTGATTCATGTACCGCACCATCACCGCCGTTTCCCCCGGCAGCGTTGCGGCGGTCATCCGGCCCGTTTCGTCCACCGCGATCACCGCCGCTTCGTTAGACAAATAGGTTGCCAAACGCGTCACGTCGCGGGTCGAGCCGTCGCTGTAATGGGCCACTACCTGTAGCGATTGCTGCTCGCCAGGCGAGAGCGAAAACTTGTCCTGCACCAACTGGACATGATCCAGCGTCGGCTCGTCGGCGACACGTCGGGGAGTCGCCTTGGCCGATCCAGCTGACCAGCGTCTGGTAGGGCGCCGAACCAACCTCCATCCGCCGCCCGCCGCCGTGCGGGAGCTCGGCGGTTGCTTTTTGAATCAGCAGGCTTTCCGCTGGCGCCGCCGGAAAGATGCGGCGCCCACGCGCTTCGCGGACCACGGCGTTGTAGTCAAAGTCGGAGTCAAAACCGAGCAGCGACAATTGAAACCCGTTTTGGCCGCGCTGCTTGCCGTGGCAAGGTCCGGTGTTGCAGCCCAAGGCGGAGAGGATCGGCTGGATATCGAGTTCGAAGCTGATCGGGGTGCCATGCGGCACCGGCGACGCTTCGGCGGTGGCCGCTGAGCCAGCGGCCACCGGCTCGGCCGCTACGGCTTGGTCAATGCCAGCCGTCGCAGCCATGAGCGCAAGGGTACAGACAACGACTGGGATGTGTGCGGCAGCAGGGAAGAACGTTGAGCTGCGAGATCCGGTCCGCATCGGTGAGCGCGTCATGGGCGGCGGGTTGTTCAGGTGGGAGGTGAACGGGTGGGACGGCCAGTATAGCCGATGGCCCGGTTGAAGTCGCTACAATACCCCGCCCGTCTCCGTCTTCTGAAGGGCGACGCGCAACGGACTCAGGCCTCCCCATGAAACCGCATCCAGTGGCAGATTGATGATGATTCGTAACCGCCGCCGTTTCCCGTTTTTCAGTCCAATCTCCGGAATGTTTGTGGCAACAGCGGTTGGGATTGCCGCAGCCTTGAGTCCACCTGTGGTAGCTGCGGAGCTGCAGGTCAGTACCGATTTTCCCGGCGGCTCGGCAAAGCTGGTAGCAATCGACTCCGCAGCCGGCCGAATCGTGATCGAGCCCGCGGCGCATGCCGATCGCGGCTGGCCATGTTGGTGGTACTTTCGTGTCGACGGTGCGGAACCTGGTCAGAAGCTCACGCTGGAGATCACGGCCAGCTCGGTTCCGTACCGTCCCGAAGCGCGGTTGGCGGCCAATTGGTCCTTGCCACAGCAGCCCATGATCAGCAGCGACGATGTTCACTGGCAGAAGATTGCTCCGGGGGTGATCGGCGAGCAAGGGGGCAGCTATGAAGTGACTGCGCCCAGCGAGCGGTTTTGGTTAGCCTGGGGACCGCCGTTTCTGCCCGTGCATGGCGAGCGGTTGCTCGCCGAAATCGCCGAGCAACTGCCTGCGGCCGAGCGGTTTGAACTGGCCCGCACCCGCGGCGGACGACCCGTCGAGGCGATCCGCATCGGCAGCCCGGATGCTCCCGGGGCGATTTGGGTGCAGGCGCGGCAGCATGCCTGGGAGTCCGGCAGCTCCTGGGTCGGCGACGGCTGGCTGCGGTGGATCGCCAGCGACGATCCCGCCGCTGAGCAGTTCAGGGACAACCATGAAATTTTCTTCGTGCCGATCATGGACGTCGACAACGTGGTGCTCGGAGCCGGTGGCAAGGACGCGATCCCGCGAGATCACAACCGCGACTGGGCCGATGCGCCGGTTTATCCGGAGGTCGCTGCCGCACAGACGCAGCTGCGGCGGCTGATCGCCCAGGACCGACTGCGGGTGTTTCTGGATCTTCACAATCCCGCGCCTGCGGACCATCAGCCGTTCTTCTTCGGGCCACTGGACTACGAACAGCTGGACGCGGAGCATCGCCGTCGCTACGACCAGTTCCTCGAACTGGCGACCGAGTACATTCGCGGACCGCTAGCGATCCTGCCGCGTTACCGCTTCGCCACCTATGTGAAGACGCAAGAGGAGCGGAACCGGGTCAGCGGCAACTGGGTACGGGATCGGGTCGGTCAGAACGCGATCGCGATGACGCTGGAAACGTCCTGGAACACTCCGCACAGCGACATCGATGGCTATCGGCAAGTCGGTCGTGGACTGGCCCAGACCGTCGCTCGCTTTTTGCAGACGCCGGACCCGGAGTAGCGTTCCCTCTCTCGTGCTCAGTCTCTCGTGCTCAGTGAAACGGTGCTCGTGCTCGTGCTCGAAACGGAGTAAACGTGACCGCAGCAATCTTCGACTATCATCAATCCGACATGGATCGCCTCTCGCTCTAGAACTCCAGCAGACTTTGCTCTGACGGTCGATTACGAGCACGAGCACGGCGATGCTGAGCACGAGCACGGAAAGCGCCGGGATAAACCGGTCTGAAGTAGAGAATGAAAGAGTCTTACAGTGAAGTCCTAGCCAGATACGCTGGCCCCGAGTCGTACGCTGGCGCTGGTAACAGCGTGGGTGTAGCCACGGCAGGGGTACGTCTAGGCTCGGAGATTGAGTCCCGAAATGTGCATCGTTTCGTGTGCCGACCTTCTCGTGCAAAGGGAAGGCTACACCCGGGCGCTCGTCAAGGCGAGAGCGTCCGTGGACACGGCGGGATCTATGGCCCGAGCATGGATGGAAACTTCAAACGCGAGAACCGGGAGACCCTGCTTCGCCTGGCGGAGGAAGTCGCCGTCAGCGGTCCGAAAACCTCTCTGAGGGCACAACGGACATGAACGCGGACAGGGAGTCAGATGGACGCATAGTACCGACGAAGCCGACGAACAACGGTGGAACTGAACCACCGGCGGAGCCGGTCGAGGGAAGGCGTCCAGCAAGGAGGAACACCGCTCAGCCCAACCTCGTCCGGACGCAGAAGCCGGAACAACGCAGGTCACATGGACTGCACGGTGTGCGTGAGGCGGCCCGCAAGGACCGCTCGCTCAAGTTCACAACGCTACTGCACCACTTGGGGCCGGAGCTGCTGACTTCGAGTTTCTACGACTTGAAGAAACAGGCGGCACCGGGCGTCGATGGGGTGACATGGCACGAGTACGAGCAAGACCTGGAGAATCGGATAGCCGATCTGCATGGTCGCATTCACCGCGGAGCCTTCCGAGCCAAGCCGTCCAAGCGAGTGTACATCGAGAAAACCGACGGACGCAGACGACCTCTGGGGATACCCTCCCTGGAGGACAAAATCGTCCAGCACGCACTGCGTACGGTTTTACAGTGCATTTACGAGGTCGACTTCCTCGGTTTCAGCTACGGCTTCCGGCCCGGGCGCAGTCCGCATCAAGCCCTTGATGCACTCTGTGTCGGGATCACCGAAAAGCGAGTGAACTGGATAGTGGATGCCGACATCGAAGGGTTCTTTGACAACATCGACCGTGACTGGTTGATCAAGTTCATTGAACATCGTGTCGCCGACAAGCGGATCGTTCGACTAATCCTCAAATGGCTCAATGCCGGGATCATCGAAGGAACCGACTGGAGTGACCATGGCAATGGGACTCCCCAAGGGGCGGTGCTCTCACCGCTGCTAGCCAACATCTTCCTACACTACGTGTTCGATCTCTGGATCGACCACTGGCGCAAGGCCCATGCCCAAGGCGATTGCATCGTGGTCCGCTATGCGGACGACTTTGTCATCGGGTTCGAGCATCAGTCGGAGGCCCAAGCCTGTCTGGACGCCCTGAGTGGCCGTCTAGCCAAGTTCGGACTGCGACTGCACCCGCAGAAAACACGGTTGATTGAGTTCGGCCGGCGGGCCTCGGATCGCCATCGTCGCAATCGAGCGGGTAAATGCGAGACGTTCGACTTTCTGGGGTTCACGCACATCAGTGCTCGGACCCGCAAGGGAGACCGTTTTGTAGTTCGCCGCATGACGATGGCCAGCCGCATGCGTCGCACGCTGGGACGTATCAAGGAGGAACTCCGCCGCCGTCGCCATCATTCAATTGGAGAGACGGGCCGCTGGCTCGCTAGCGTTGTGCGGGGCTGGCAGGGCTACCACGGGGTGCCCCTGAATTTCGCTCGCCTCCAGCAGTTTCGCGAAGGGATTTTCCATCTATGGCTAGCCCAGCTCCGCCGGCGTAGCCAGCGAGGCAGTCGCAACTGGAGCCACGAGCGGATGGGGCGGCTGCTGCGTAAGCATCTGCCCCCGGCGAAGATCACTCATCCCTGGCCCGCTATCCGGCATCACGCCCGACTCAGAGCAAGAGCCGTATGAGCGAATGGCTCACGTACGGATCTGTGCGGGGGGCCACCGGCAACGGTGGTCCCTACCGCGATGGGGTGATTGTCTGCTGCGACAAGCAAGCTTTGCTCGAACTTAGGACGACAGGCCGGCCAAATCTGCGGCGCGGCGAACGCGGTTGATGGCGATCATGTAGGCCGCCACGCGCAAGGAAACGTCGTGCTGCTGCGACATCTGCCACACCGCCTCGAACGCGTCGGTCATCGTCCGGTCGAGTTCCTGACGCACGCGGTCCAAGCTCCAGCGGTAGTGCTGTCGGTTTTGCACCCACTCAAAGTAGCTGACCGTCACACCGCCGGCGTTGGCCAAGATGTCCGGCAGGATGGTGACGCCGCGTTCGCAGAGCCGCTTGTCGGCCAGCGGCAGGATCGGTCCGTTGGCCGCTTCGATGATCACCGATGCCGAGATCGATTCGCAGTTTTCGGCATTGATCACGCCGCCCAAGGCCGCGGGGATCAGAACATCGATGTCGTCCAACCACAGCACCGCGCTGGCCGGCAGGCGTTCGCACTTGTCGTAATCTTCCAGCGTATGCTGCGGGTGGTGCAGAACGTGCCGGAGCATGTCCGGGATGTTCAGCCCATCGGGATCGAAGTAGGTACCGGAGAGATCGCCGATGGCCACGATCGGAAACTGCGCTTCGTGCAGGAACTTGGCCGCGTGCGAGCCGACGTTGCCGAACCCCTGGATCGCGATCCGCGACTGTTCGGGTTTGCGTCCGAGTCGCTTGATCAGTTTGGTGGTCAGCGTACCGACGCCGCGGCCGGTCGCCTCTTCACGACCTCGGGCACCGTATTCCTCGACCGGTTTACCCGTGATCACCGAGGGGTTGAATCCGTGGTATTTTTCCCACTGGTTGCGAAACCAGCCCATCACCCGGTAATCGGTACCCATATCCGGAGCGGGGATATCGGTATCGGGGCCGACGATGTCGTGAATTTGATCGACGAATGCCCGCGTCAGCCGCTCCAGTTCGCGGGTCGAGAGCGAGCGGGGGTCGACGCCGATGCCTCCCTTAGCGCCGCCGTAGGGCAAATCGACGACGGCGGTTTTCCACGTCATCAGGCTCGCCAGGGAGCGCACTTCGTCCAGGTCGACCTGAGGGTGATAGCGCAGGCCACCCTTCATTGGACCGCGGCTGTTGTCGTGCTGCACGCGGAAGCCGACCAGCGTGGTCAAGTCGCCGTTGTCGCGCTCGAACGTCACCTGCACCTGGACTTCGCGGCGCGGCATCAGCAGCATCTCGCGGATCGAGTCGTTCAGTTCCAATCGATCGGCTGCCAGATCGAAGAAGTACCGTGTCGCTTCAAACGCTTTCATGATGACTCGTCGGGGTGCGGTGGAGGCAGAATTACCACGGACAATAAGAGGATCAAAATCTGAATGTGGCTTCTGCGGTGATTTCAGAGACGCTCGGCGACGCAGACGCATCCGTACGTTATTTTCATGCCGCAGTAACGCCAACCGTAGCTCATTCAATCGGACACCTCAGCGGTCGCCCCGCCAACCCCGCCAGCAGGTTGTCGATGCAGATCTCCGCCATCGCATCGCGCGAGGCCACGGTTGCGCTGCCGATATGCGGCAGGATGATGCAATTGGAAAGGCCGACCAGCGGATGATCTGGCGGCAGCGGTTCGGGCTCGGTCACATCCAGCCCAGCAGCCCAGGGTCTGCCGTGCTTCAGTGCCTGGACGAGCGCGTCCTGGTCGAGCACCGCGCCGCGCGAGGTGTTGACCAACACGGCCGTCGGTTTCATCAGCGCCAATTGCTCGTGCGAGATCATCCTGCCGGTTTCCTCAGTCAGGGCGGTGTGCAGCGAGACAAAATCGCTCTCTCGCAGCAGTTGCTCCAGCGTCACACGGCGAGCGTCCGGTAAATCGGTGAGTTGTTTTTCGCTCCGCGCGGTATACAGCACGCGCATCCCCCAGCCGCCAGCCAGGCGGCGAGCAACCGCTTGCCCGATGCGTCCCATGCCGACAATTCCCAGCGTGCGGCCGGTCAGATCTTGGCCGAGCCAGCCGGTCGGCTCCCACGTTCGCCAGTCTCCTTCGCGGACTTCGTCAGCAGCGGGTTGCAGATGGCGTGCCGCCGCCAGCAGCAACGCAACGGCGATGTCGGCGGTCGCATCGGTCAACACATCGGGCGTGTTGCCGACGGCGATGCCGCGCCGCCGAGCTTCCGCCAGATCGATGTTGTTGACTCCGACGGCAAAGTTGCTCACCACCTTCAGCTGTGGCCCGGCGGCATCGAACACTTCGGCATCGATTGCGTCGGACAGCAGCGACACGATCCCTTCGCATCCCCGGACCGCCGCGAGCAGTTCATTCCGCGACGGCGGCATTCGCTCCGGCCAGATGACCGCATCGGTCGCTTGCTGCAGACGCGTCAGCCCGCTGGCGGGAAGCTTGCGGGAGACAAAAACGCGGGGATGGGGCTCGGCCATGGGCGTGTGACTTCCAGCGGTGCGACGACCTGGAAAAGGTGAGAACTGCAGACGAGCGGCTCCGCCGGCAATCCCGTTCCCGGTGAATCCGAAGATTTCGATGTGTCCGAACCGGTTGTCGATACGTTACGATAAATCCTCACGCCCTGACCAATCGGCGCGTTCCCAGCAAGCGGAACGTTACCATAAATCACAGCTGCCTTCTCTGCACCCCAGCGAATGCCGCTGAGTCTCACCGCAACCCTTGAGCTATTCGATGACTTCGCCTCGACATCCCCGCAGCACGGTGGCCGCTCGCAATCTCGATCGGTTTCACAGCGCCGTTGCTCTGCTGACGTTCCTGCTGATCGCCGGCTTGATCTTCGCTACCGTCACCGCCAATGGCCAAGAAGCAGCACCGCCGGCCGCGGAGCAAGAGCCCGCTGCGGAGCAAAAGCCCGCCGCCGATCCGGCGGCCGAAGGTTCCGAGGACGGCCAAGCCGATCTGGACGAAGCGATGGTGCGGCGGATCGATGCCGAAACGCCCAAGCAACTCGAAGCTGTCATTGCGTTGCTCGAGTCGGCGATCGTCAAAGGTCTCAGCGATGAGAGCCGCTCGTTCGCCAACAAAATGGTCGCCTCAATTCAGCTCGAACGCGCTCAGGCGACTGCGGCGCAGCTGATGCAAGGCGGTGGGCTGCGCGCTCGCACGCTCCGCGCTGAAGCGCTCGAACTGCTCAAGGCGGCGATCAAGCGAGATCCCGAATTGGTCGAAGCCTACATGCTGATCGCGCGGCTGCATCTGCTGCCCGAAGGCGATGCCGAAGAAGTCCGCATTGCGACGACCAAAGCGATTGAACTGCTCAAGGACAACCCGCAGGCACAAAGCAACGCTTACTTGCTCCGGGCGCTGCGTCAGGTCGATGACGAGTCCCGTGCCGCGGACCTCGACAAGGCGGTCACGAGCGATCCCAACAATGCCGAAGCCCGCCAGGCTCGTGCTCTGTTGCGACTGCAGCAAGAAGACGTCAACGGCGCCGTCGAGGACCTCAAGGCGCTGCTCAAACAAGACCCGACCAACCAAGCGGTCGCCCAGGTCGCCGTCGAGCAACTGGTCAACATGGATCGCACTGAAGATGCGTTGGCTCTGCTCAATGAAACGCTGCAGGCTAATCCGAGCGAAGGACTCTATCGGCTTCGCGGCATCATTCACCGTGCCGAAGGCAAAGAAGACGAGGCCTTGGCCGATTTTGGCAAGGCGCTGGCGATGCAGCCCAAAGACCCGGTGTCGCTGCTCCAGCGCGCCGAGATTTCGCTCGGCCGCGGCGATGTCAAATCCGCCAAGCGCGACCTGAGTGAAGCGATCCGCGTTGAGCCACGCGTGGCCGACAGCGTCGCGGCGGTCCGCGTGCGCTGCTACATCGCCGTCGAAGAAGGCCGGATTGCCGACGCAATCAACGACATGAACCTGATTGTCCAAGCGAGCCCCGAAGACACGTTCTGGACCCTGCAACTGGCGAATCTTTACCTGCAGGACAAGCGCCGCGCAAGGCGATCGAGCTGGCAACCAGTGTTTTGGAGCGCGATCCTAAAAACGTGTCGGCGCTGCGGACGCGGGCCGACACACTGCTGGGGCTCGGCGACCACGCAGCGGCGATCAAGGATTACGAGCTCGCGCTCACTGTCGAGATCGAAAACCCGCAGCAGCGCAGCGGCATCCTCAATAACTTCGCTTGGGTCTTGGCCACGTCGCCCAAGGATGAGATTCGCGACGGCCAACGCTCGATCAAATTGGCCACCGAAGCCGCGGAACTGACCGAATTCAAGGAGCCTCACATCCTCAGCACGCTGGCCGCCGCCTATGCCGAGACGGGCAACTTTGAGGAGGCGATCAAGTGGAGCACCAAAGCCGTTGAGCTCGGCCGCGAAGAGGAGCACGACCAGGTCGAGCAGCTTGAAGAAGAACTGGAGAGCTATCGCCAGAGCAAGCCGTGGCGCGAAAAGCAAGAGACCGAGGAGAATCAAGCCCCATTGCTCGGCCCGGACGATCTGATCGATACTTGATCCATCAGCAACTGGGACTGCTTGCCGACGCCGACGCCGGCAACAGCCATCGTCGCCCTTTCTTTCCTTTCGCTCGCACGTCGCAACTGCATCTTTGGACACACAGCAATCTGCGGCGGCGCCGCTGACGATGGTCATCGCGGCAACGCCATCGGGCGTGATCGGCCACGAGGGCAGCATGCCCTGGCGGCTGAGCACCGATTTGGCGCGGTTCAAAAAGATCACGATCGGCGGGACGCTGATCATGGGCCGAAAAACATTCGACTCGATCGGGCGTCCGCTGCCGGGCCGAGAGACGATCGTGATCACCCGCCAAGACGACTGGCAGCACGACGGTGTTCACTGCGCCGGTTCACCGGCTGCAGCGATAGAATTGCTGGGCCAACTTGGCCGGCCGGGTTATGTCGTCGGCGGCGCCGATATCTTTCGCCTGATGTTTCCGCTGATCGAGCAGATTTGGTGGACTTGCGTCTGGTCGGCCACCGACGGAGATACGCGGGTCGATCTTTCGCTCGAAGATTTTCGGCTGGTTGAGCTGGCGAGACTACCGCAGACCGAGCGCGATAGCGCTCCGACGGAGTTGCAGAAGTGGGTGCGGAAAAAAACGATGCCAAAAACGCAACGTCCCCATTGAGTTTTCTCGCGCGGTTGCACTATATTCTCCGATCCCTAGCCTGACACATTTTCCCATTCATCAAGTTTTCACGCGGTTTTGATAGCAAAACCGGCTGTGACTTGCCCCACTCGGCTCTGCCGGAGGCCGCGCTATGCCCCGTATGATGGGCGTTGATATCCCCAACGAAAAGCAGATTCAGTACTCGATGACCTATCTCTATGGGGTAGGTCTCTACTTGGCTCGTGAGATCTGCGAGAAGCTGTCGATCGATCCGACTCGCCGGGCCAGCGACCTGACCGAAGAAGAGCTCAGCCGCATTTCGACGATGCTCGAGCGCGACTACACGGTCGAAGGCCCGCTCCGCCGCCAGGTCGCGCAGAACATCAGCCGGCTCCGCGAAATCCGCAGCTATCGCGGCATGCGGCACCGCGTCGGTCTGCCCGTCCGCGGCCAACGCACCAAGACCAATGCCCGTACCCGCAAGGGGCCGCGCAAGACCGTCGCCGGCAAGAAGGGCGTCAAGGATTTGCGGTAACGACTGCCGGTAGTGCAGTCGTCCTGGCTCGATTCCAGGCCGCCCTCGCACGCCCGCTGGCAACCCTGGGTGTCGGGTCGCGGCGGTTCGAGGGCGCTTTCGTTTGCTTGGGGCAGGGTTACCCGCAGTGCCGCACCGTGGCGCTGCGTTTTAAAGAGACGCTAATTCGGCTCGCACGCGATCGTGATCAACGAAGCGGCAAGCCGGTTGGTGTTATGAGTTGTCATTCACGTTCAACGTCAGATATTCAGTTTAGCAGGACCTCGCGGTGGCAAAGACCAACAAAAAGAAACGCGTCCGTCGCAATGTCAGCAGTGGGATCGTCCATATCCACAGCACGTTCAACAACACGACGGTCACCATCACCGATCCCAAAGGCGACACGCTGTGCTGGGCCACGGCAGGAACCTCCGGATTCAAGGGCTCGCGCAAGAGCACCCCATTTGCCGGTCAGTGCGCTGCTCAGCAAGCCGCTGAAAAGGCGACCAAGTTCGGGATGCGCGACGTCGAAGTGCGAGTCAAGGGTCCTGGTTCGGGCCGTGAAAGCGCCATCACTTCACTGCAGGCGGCTGGCTTGAACGTCAAGTTGATCGAGGACGTCACCCCGATCCCGCACAATGGTTGCCGCCCCCGCAAGAAGCGCCGCGTCTAATTTCGCTGCCGCTGTGGCCGGCCCCGTCTCCCCAAGTCATTTTCCCATAGTACGAAGGTTATCCACCGATGCACATCCGATGGCGCGGAATGGAATTGCCAGGCACCCTGGAAGTCGATCGCGATTCGCTGACTGCGACTTATGGTCGTTTCGTCGCCGAGCCGTTTGAACGCGGCTTTGGCACGAGCGTCGGCAACAGCCTCCGCCGGGTCTTGCTCAGCAGCCTGATGGGCAGCGCGGTCACGCAGATCAAGATCCGCGGCGCCCAGCATGAGTTCACGACGATCGAAGGCGTGATGCAGGATGTGACCGACATCGTGCTGAACGTCAAGAGCTTGATCGTTCGCAACCACAGCGAAGCGACCCGAGTGATCACGCTCGAAAGCAATAAGGCTGGCGTGTTGACCGGCGCCGACGTGGAAACCGATGCCGATGTCGAAATCATCAATAAAGACCACGTCATCGCGACGTTGACCAAAGACATCCCGTTCATGATGGAGATGGTGGTCGAGAACGGCCGTGGTTACGTTCCCAGCACCGAACACAGCGTCGTCGACCACGAGATCGGCATCATCCCAATCGACGCCGTCTTCAGTCCCGTCACCCGCGTTCGCTACCAAGTCGAAGACACGCGTGTCGGTCAGAAGACGAACTACGACCGGTTGGTGTTGGAGATCTGGACCGATGGTTCGGTCTCGCCGGAGATGGCGTTGATCGAAGCCGCTAAGATCCTTCGCAAACACCTCAACCCGTTCGTTCAGTACCGCGAACTTGGCCCGAGCATCTTCTCGGCTGGTCGCGGTGGCTCCGGTTCGGCCGAAGCGCAGCTGGAATCGAAGCTGAACATGAAGCTGAGCGAACTGCGGTTGTCGGTTCGGGCCAATAACTGCCTGGAAAGCGAAAACATCGCCACGCTCCGCGATCTGGTCCAACGGACCGAAGATCAGTTGCTGGAAGTTCGCAACTTCGGCGACACCACGCTCAACGAAGTCCGCGAAAAACTGGCCCAGTACGGCCTGCACCTCGGAATGCGAGTCCCCTCGGCTTCGCACTAACGGCGGCCAGCGGCACTGTTTTGCCATCAGATTTCTGTCATCTAACGTTTGTTTGCCATAGGCAACGGATTGAATCATGCGTCACCGACGAAAAAGTCGCGTACTGGGCCGTAGTCCCAGCCATCGTAAGGCCCTGCTAAAAAACCTTGCCAGCGCCATCTTCCTGACCGAGCGAGATGCCGAACTGGACGATAACGCACCGAAAGTTCCCGGCCGGATCGTGACCACGCTCGAAAAAGCGAAGGAAGTCCGCCCGTTGGTCGAAAAGTGCATCACGATCGCCAAGAAATCGATTGCCTCCGCTCAAGAAGCGGAGCAGTTTGCGGCTCCCGCCGAACGCGGCAGTGAACAGTACAAGCAGTGGCGCAAGAGCGACAACTGGCAGAAATGGGCTGCGGCTCGTGCTCCCGTCGTCAACGCCCGTCGCCGTGTGCTGCAGTTGATCGGCGACAAGCACGCCACCGCTGTATTGTTTGATCGGGTTGCAGAGCGATTCGTCGATCGTCCGGGCGGATACACCCGCATCGTTCGCTTGGCCACGCCGCGACTCGGTGACGCCGGCACCCGCGCCATTCTGGAGTTCGTCGGCAAAAACGACCGCATCAAGAAGAAGAGCGTCAAGCCTTCGTTCGCTGCGGACGACGCGCCGCAAGGTGAACTGGCCGGCTCAGCGGCTGAGTGATCCGGCATCCGTTCCCAAACGTCAACACTGCTGGTATCTGAGACCGGCACCTGCAAATCGCATCACGCAGCTCGCGTGGTGCTGACCCTGCGGTTGGATCCTTGAGGTCCAGCCTCCTGCCCGCCGTCAGCAGCCTTGCGGCAGTCTCGGCTGTGCTGGCACGTGAGCGATTGGTCGCAGCGGGTTGTGGGGTTGTGCAGCTCTTGCGTGCACGGTTCACTCTGGCAGAGTCGAGGCGATTATTCGACGCCAGGCCCTAGCTGGCTTGGCCGCTGCCGTGAGGATGCATGATGTTAAGAATTGGCGCCGTTTCCTACCTCAATACCCGGCCGTTGGTCTACGGCCTGCATGAGCGATTGGCGGGGATCGGCAGCCTGGCGCTGAACTTGCCCAGTCGTCTTGCCGAGGATTTGGCCGCCGGCAATCTCGACGTCGCACTGATCCCGTCGGTGGAATTCTTCCGCGGTGCAGGGCGCGGGTACCAAGTGATCTCGGACGCTGCGATCGCTTGTCGCGGGCCCGTCTGGAGCGTGCGTCTGTTGAGTCGAGTGCCGATCGAGCAGATCAAGACACTGGCGCTCGATGTAGGCAGTCGCACCAGTGCCGCGCTGGTCCAGGTGCTATTGCACCGTGCCCACGGGATCGCTCCGCAAACGGTGCCACTCCCTTTGGAACAATTGCCCGAGTCGGTTGATGCTGATGCGGTGCTGTTGATCGGCGATCGGGCGATGCATCCACCTGCAGGCGTCTATCACGAGATCGTCGATCTAGGCCAGTGGTGGAACCGGCTGACGGGGCTGCCGTTCGTGTTCGCGATGTGGGTCGCACGGCCTGGAGTCGACGTCCAGCAGCTCGCAGAGATCTTGCAGCAGTCCCGCGACGAGGGGCTGAGGCATGCCGAACAAATCGCCCGAGCCGAAGCTGGGCCCCATGGGCTGACGGTCAGTGATCTGCAGCGTTACTTTACGGAGCACCTGCAGTTCTTTCTCGGCGCCGACGAGTGGGCGGCGCTAGAGACGTATCGCGACGATGTGGTCGCTGCCGGCCTGCTCGATTCCTATTGCTTCGGACAATAGCCTGATCCTCCAGAAGTCAACAACAAGATAATTCACCAGCCATGACCGAGTCCATTCTGCAGCGCGCGATCCACGGCGAACGACTCTCAAGCGATGATGCGCTGCAACTGCTGCGGAGCGGCGATTTGGCGGCGATCGGCAATGCAGCGGAGCAGGTCACGCGGCGGCTCCATCCGGAGCCCTACCGGACCTACAACATCGACCGGAACATCAATTACACCAACGTCTGCACTGCGGTCTGTAATTTCTGCGCGTTCTACCGCGGCCCCAAAAGTGACGAAGGCTATGTACTGTCGCGCGAAGAACTGATTCAAAAGGTTCAGGAGACGGTCGACCTCGGCGGCAACCAAATCTTGTTGCAGGGCGGCTTACACCCCAAGTTTACTTTGGACTGGTACGAGCAGATGTTGCGCGACATCAAACAAGCCTGTCCGACGATCAACATCCACGGCTTCAGCCCGCCGGAACTGCATCATTTTACCAAGGTTAATAAGCTGCCGATCGAGACTGTGCTCCAGCGACTCAGGGATGCCGGGCTGGGCAGTATTCCTGGCGGCGGCGCGGAGATCTTGGTCGACCGGGTGCGGAGCGAGCTGACCCGCGGCAAGGTGATGAGCGATGATTGGCTTGGCGTGATGCGGGCCTGGCACCGGCTCGGCGGCAAGAGCACCGCGACGATGATGTTCGGGCACGTCGAGACGCTCGCTGAACGCGTCGAGCACCTGCAGCGGATCCGCGACCTGCAAGATGAGACCGGCGGTTTTACTGCATTCATCTGCTGGACCTTTCAGCCCGATCACACCGAACTCTCGCACATCGCGCCGGCGGGGTCTTTTGAATACCTGAAAACTCAAGCGGTGGCGCGGTTGTTCCTGGACAACGTGCCGAATATTCAAAGCAGCTGGGTGACGCAGGGCTTGAAGATCGGTCAGCTGGCGATGTTGTTCGGCGCCAACGACATGGGCAGCCTGATGATCGAAGAGAACGTCGTGGCTGAAGCCGGCACGGTGCACTTCTTGACGCTCGACCAGATCCGCGACGCGATCGCTGAACTCGGGTATGAGCCTCGCCAGCGAGATGTGTTTTATCAGCTCGTCGATCCAGCCCTGGAGCAACACGCGATCGCCGCCAACCGCCGCCGCGATGCGGAGCAAAATGCTAAAGAGCTGGTTCAGCTCGCAACCTAAGCACACCTGACGGTGTCTTTCCGCCAAGCCCTCGTGCGAATCGGCAGTTTCCGTTGATTTCACACAATACAAGCCCGACGCGCAAGCGAGGGACACACACAGCCAGCAAAATGTCCCATTGCGACCCGAAGGCCAAGACCGGAAAACCGAGATCAGCAATGATTCGAATTGTCGGATCGAATTGCAAGCGCGAGCAGTCACCGAATCACTCGCTTGCGCGTCGGGCTTGTATGAGAATCACTCGCTTGCGCGTCGGGCTTGTATGAGAATCACTCGCTTGCGCGTCGGGCTTGTGGAAGCACGCCTGATGGTATCTTTTTGCTACAACTCACGCTTCAGCCTGCTTCCCCCAAACTTCGGCCACCGCTTCGTTGACCACTTTGCCCTCGTGGATGTTCAGCGCGTCGCGGAGCGGGGTCGGCTGGGTTGCCGCCTCGTCGATGCCCATCTTGGCCAGCCGTGCGATCCACGGCAGCGTGGCGTTGCAGAGCGCAAACGTGCTGGTTCGCCCTACCGCTCCGGGCATGTTGGTAACGCAGTAATGGACGATGTCATCGACGATAAAGGTCGGCTCGCGATGGGTGGTCGGCCGACTGGTCTCGAAACAGCCGCCCTGGTCGATCGCCACATCGATCATCACGCTGCCAGGCTTCATCCGCCGCAGGTCTTCGGCGCGGACTAGGTGAGGCGCCTTGGCGCCGGGAATCAGCACCGCGCCGATCACTAAATCTGCCAGGATTAACTGCTCGAGGATCATGTGCCGGTCGCTGAACAACACATTGACGTTCGCGGGCATCGTATCGTCGAGGTATCGCAGCCGGTCAAGATTGACGTCCAGGATGGTGACACTGGCGCCGAAACCCGCCGCGATTTTGGCTGCGTTGGCCCCTACGACGCCGCCGCCGAGGATCGTGATGTACGCCGGCTGCACCCCCGGGACGCCGCTGAGCAAGATCCCGCGGCCTCCCTGCGGCCGTTCGAGATACTTGGCCCCTTCCTGAATGCTCATTCGCCCGGCAACCTCGCTCATCGGGGTCAGCAGCGGCAAGCGGCTGCTCGCGTCGCGAAGCGTCTCGTAGGCGAAGCAGCTGGCCCCACTGGCGACCATCGCCGCGGTCAGCTCCCCGCTGGCGGCAAAGTGGAAGTAGGTAAAAATTGCCGTCGCGGGCCGGATCAGCGGCCATTCTTGCGGCAGCGGCTCTTTGACCTTCACGATCAGCTCGGCCTGCTCGAACACCTCGGCCGCCGATTCGGCAATAGTCGCCCCCGCCTGCACATACGCTTCGTCAGCGATGCCCGAGCCCTGTCCCGCACCGGCCTGGAGGGTCACCTGATGACCAGCGGCGACGAGTTGCTCGACCCCGACCGGCAGCATCGCCACGCGATACTCGTCCGACTTCACTTCCGCAGGAACGCCGATTCTCATGTCACTGAACCCTTAAGTGTGCTGGAGCGAGGAGCCAAGAGTGTAGATCGACGAACCCTTCCAGGGCAAAGACGGTGCCGCAGCGGCACTGCCAGACTCGGCCGCAGCTAATGGATCGCGAGATCGGCTGAGCAACGCGGACTGGCTTTGGTCCTCGGGAGGGTCGCAGGCCCAGTAAAAGCTTTCCCAACTCGTGAGGGCCCGGAAAGGCGTGGAGGTAGATCTGGCATCTCTCCGCTTCACAGGAGCAGGAACCCAACTGTCATCCAGCGCAAATCTTTATATCGCTCGCTTCCCACCTGGATCGCCTGCACCGATCCCCTCATGCTTGCTCCGAGCCAGCAGAGCGACGATAATCCGGCCTGTTGGGTAGCGATGAGGCACATCCGCAAACCAGTAACCCAATAACCGTTGCCCCCGATGCCCATTTAGCATCATGGCGAGCTAACGCTTAAAAGGTTGTTCACTGTGACGAACTGGAAAATCAAGTTTACGCTACTGCAATTGCTTCTATTCACTGCAGTGGTCGGAATAGCGATCGCATTGATGCGAGTATGGTCGGCGTTCGGTGCCGTAATAGGTCCTGCGATGCTGATGTTTGCATTTGTCGCAGTTCTTTGTTTCGCTCCATTGCGGCGATACAGAGTTGCAAGTGTTTTATTGAAGGTCGCCTGCACGATATTTTTCTCTACGGTTTCTCTCTATCTTTCAATTGGGCCGGCCTGTTGGGCGATGGCATCGTTCGATACGCCAGGTTCAAGGTCCCGCTTTTCCGACGATCTCTTTTTTTATATCTATTGCCCGATTGCAACCAACGCCATATTTTCCCCTGAGCCAATAAGATCCCTATCGATGTCATACTTGAAATGGTGGATGCCAAAGACTGCCACGTTTCACGACTGGGGCGAGGGAATCGGCTGGTCTGTTCCAGGTTGGACATACACGATCGTTCATTACTAGTGGGCCGGAAATAATGGTGCCGGCTGACTGAGTTTTGCCGAAGTTCATGCTGTGACTCGCTTAGAACTGCTCGATCTCTGCTCCGCTGGCCAGCGGCTGGGTGAGCGAGACGATTTGGTCGCTTAGCTGCGCGGCAAGCTGCTCGGCAGCGCGCTGCGAGGGGCAGAATGCGAACACGGTTGGGCCCCAGGAGCTTTGGCCGTAGGCGCGAGCGCCGCGGCGTGCATCCGCTGCACCAACGCCGTGACTGCCGGGCCGTTGTAACAGCCGCCCTGCTGAACGGCGAACAGCTCGCCGCTGGCGCGATTGAATCGTGTCAGCGCAGCGGCAAACCTTTCGAAATCGGCCTGCTGGACCGCTGCGATCACCTCGTCGCCGAGCCGAATCAACTCCGCGCGTGCCGATTCCGGTGCGGCGGCCAGCGCTGCGAATGCTTGGCCTTCCGCTTCACCGCAGACGGGGCGGTCGCCCTGTGGTGGTCGAGCTAGCACGAGGTGCCAGTCCGGCGGCAGGTCGAGTCGTCGCCAATGCGGCCCGGGTTGATAGTCCTCGATCAGCCCATCTTCGGCGATCAGTCCACCTTCGAAAAAACCGAGGCTGCCGATCACCGATCGCCGGCCACGGTCGGCGAGCGTTTCCACCAGCTCCTGCCGCGTCAGCTGCAGATCGAAATGAGTCGCCAGCGCCGTCGCCGTGGCCAGAGCGAGCTGTGTCCCCGATCCCAGTCCGCTGTGCGGCGGCGCCAATGCGCGGACGCGAATCGCACAGGGCGGCAGCCCGCAACCGTCGCTGGGGACGGCGAACGCCTCGCACAGTCGCCCGGCGATCGCAGTCAGTCGCTGCGGCTGCACCGCACCGGCATCGAAACGCTCTGCCGCTGAGACTTCGAGGCACGTGGTCGGCTGATCGATCATCACCCCGATCCCACCGAACGGCGGCCGAGTGTTCATCAGTCCGAAATGCAGGCGGGCGCCGGTGCTGACCCGCACACTGGGGCGGGGATCATCCATCGACAAACCGCTCCAGCTGATGCCACGCACGCTGTTCTGCCGGCCCGCCGGTCTTTTCCACCAGCGGCCGCAGGAGTGCCATTTGACGCCGCACTTCGTCGTGGCCGAGCAACTCCAGCCGAGTCGCCAAGATCGCGGCCTCCACCACCGCATGCTTGGCCCGGTTGAGCCCGAACATCGGACGCTGGACCCCGTGATGCACGATTCGGCAGCGCGCCTGCGGACGCTGTGGGTCGTCCTGCCAGGACTCGACTTCGATCGCAAACCAGCGGCAGCAGTCGATCAGCTTGTGCCAGCGGCCCAGCAGTGGCTGGACGATCCGCTGAGGATCGACCGGTCCGATCGCGGCCGCGGCGATCAGCTCGACGTCGTCGGTGACATGCACGACTGCCACACCGGTTTGCTGCAGATTGGCGAAGGTGCGTGAGGAACGAAACGGCTTGAGCGTGATCTGCGCAAACGTCTCGTCGTCCACCTCGGGGCCCATCGGCGCGATGTTGACGCTGCCTGCAGCGTCGGCGGTGGTGACGATCGATTCCAGAATCACGGCACAAGCTGAGGGTGGTCGAGGGGACGATAGGCTGGAGATGCCCAATGACTGGCGATGTGGATGAAGTTATCGATCAATCGCTGCCCGCCGACCGTCAGCACCGACTCGGGATGAAACTGCACCCCGAACAGCGGCCACACCCGGTGCCGCACCGCCATCACGACGTCGCCTTCGCCCGCTCGGCCAGCCGTCGTCGCCGTGATCAGCAGCTCGTCAGGAATCGTCGCTGGATCGATCGCCAGTGAGTGGTAGCGGCCCACTCGCATCGGCACAGGGCAACCGGTGAATAGGCCTTGGCCGTCGTGCCTGATCTCGCTGGCGCTGCCGTGTACCGGGGCGACGCGGTCGATTTTGGCTCCCAGCGCATGACCGATCGCCTGGTGACCCAAACAGACGCCGAGGATGGGAACAGCCGGTCCCAGCCGTTGGATCACTTCCACGCAGCAGCCGGCGTGCTCAGGGCGTTTCGGGCCCGGGGAGAGCACGATCGCCAGCGGCTCGAGTGCTTCGCAGCCGGCGGCGTCGATCGTGTCGCTACGGACCACGCGTGTCGCCTGACCGCCGCGGCGCAGGTAGCGAGCCAAGTTGTGGACGAACGAGTCGTGATTGTCTAACACCAGAATCATGCTGGCATGATACCGCTGCAGGTTGCTCGCAGCATACCCTCGGCTTTGATCCAAGTTTCGCGTTCCTCGGCCTGCGGTTCGCTCTGCGCCGTGATCCCACCGCCGACCGGAATTTGCCACCAGCCGTCTGTCGCGGTGATCGTCCGGATCAGGATGTTGAACTCCGCATCGCCGCCGCAGGAAACGTAACCGAGCGAGCCGCAGTACGGCCCGCGGCGATGGGGTTCGAGCTGAGCGATCGTGCGCATCGCTTCGATTTTTGGGCGCCGGTCACTGAGCCGCCGGGGAAGCAAGCGGCGAGAAGATTGATCGCGTTCACGCCGCGACGCAGTGTTCCCTGGACGACGCTGACCAGATGCTGCACGAACGCGTACGACTCGATCTCGCACAACTGCGTCACCTCGACGCTGTCATCTTCGCAGACCCGCGACAAGTCACTTCGCATCAGATCGACGATCATCACGTTTTCAGCGCGATCCTTTGCGCTGGTCCGCAGCGACTCGGTTGCCAGCCGATCCGCTGCGGCATCGCCGGTGCGGACGGCTGTGCCCTTGATCGGCCGGGTTTGCACGACGCCCTGCCGCAGCCGCAGAAAACCTTCGGGCGAGGAGCTGGCGACTTGGAACGATCCGCCGTCGTAGAATCCGGCCAACGGCGCGGGGTTGGCTTGCCGCAGCCGCAGGTAGAGAGTCGCCGCGTCGCTGCGAGCCGGCGTGATCAGCCGCTGGGCTAAGTTGACTTGAAACGAGTCGCCGCGGCGAATCCGCTCGATGATCTCGGCAACGGCAGCGCGAAAACCGGCGGAGCTGAAGTTGCTCAGCACCTCTGGCCGATCGGTCGGAAAACTTTTCAACGGTGATTCGGGTGAGGCCGCTGCAGCGGTTTCTGGCTGCCTGTGGCCGGCGTGCTCGCCTGTCGCCGGCGCGCTGAGCGTCTGCAGGACCGCGTCCAGACGCTGCTGCGCAAACGCTGCGTCGGTGCAGAACGTTTCATCGCGAAATCCCTGGCTGATGAGCCAGCTCGCTCCGGTGAGCGAATCGTGCGCGATCACCCAGTCGTAGAGCCCGACACTGACCGCCGGAGTCGGCAGATCGTCGATTGCCGCGACGCCGGTTTCATCCAGCCAGACAGCCGCTTCATAACCCCACAGCCCCGCGATGCCGCCCTGAAACGGTGGCAGGTCGTCTCGCGCGAGCGCGGCAACTCGGCCGCCCACTGCTGCATCCGCGGCCAGGGATTCTCATCAGCGGTCGATGCCTGCAGTTGGGCGACCGGATCGGCGCAGAGAAAGCTGTAGCGGCCGACCGGATCGCCGCCGGCGGCGATGGTCGGTCCCTGGGCAGCCGAGTCGAGCCAGAGGCAACCGGGCAGACGGCTTAGACGACCAAAAGCCTCGGCCAGCGAGAAGTCGGCGGGAAGGCGGTGGACCAGGGGGAGCGACACGGAGGAAGCTGAATGTAGCAGAGGATGTTTGTGCCGGGCGAGTCAAAGTCGCATGCGGCGGAAAGTTCACACAGGCCGGAGGTGGTCTACAGGCAGCGACAGTTTGCAGCCCACCGATTCTGTGGCCTTGCGGATTTGGTGGCCCTGGCGCCGAGCATGAATTAAACTGAGCAGATTAATTTCCAACTCATCGGATTCATGCCCATGCTGATTTTCTACGCTTGGGTCGTCTTTTTAGTGGCGATCATTCTTTCCGTGCCCATCGTCTATCTGATCGAATCCTCTCGCGCGAAGAAAGCCCAGGCTGCCGCCGAGCCGGAAGCCGCGCCCGACGAAGCGTTCGAGGACGAGCCGGTTATGGAGAAAACGCCGGACGAAATGCCCGAGGATTTGGCCGAGTTTGGCAGCGGCACGCCGGTTGGTGAAGACGATTTCTCAGCATTTGAAGAGGAGTTCAAGTAGTTGACCTAACTTGGCGGCCGCGGTTTGGTCTAATGAAGGTGCCGACATCCGTTGCCTTCGTTACCGCCAGCTTTGGGATCAACTCCCCTGAACGCACCTGCCAAACCCGCGCCGCTGATCGATCCAACGTTCTTGTTTCGCTTCGAGTTGGCGATCCGCCGTCACGATTGCTCCTGGAGTTCTGCTGGGCTGGAGTTGCCGCCGGAGTGCCGTGTCCCCTGCTTTGCGACCCTCTCGGGCCGGCGTGAGTTTGCCGACGTGCGATTGGCGTGGGAGCCGGGCGGCATCGGCTTCGTGATTGAAGTGTCCGGCAAGCAGTCTCCGCCGTGGTGCCGCGATTCGCGGCTGGAGGACAGCGACGGCTTTCATCTGTGGATCGACACCCGCTGCAGCCCTGGCATTCACCGCGCGACCCAGTACTGCCACCGGTTTCTGTTCATGCCCTCTGGCGGCGGTCCGCTCAAGACGCAGCCGATGACGGGGCTGATGCCGATCAACCGCGCTCGGCAAAATCCAAAAGCGCCGCCGTCGGGGAGCATTCAGGTGTACACCAAGATGTGCGCTGACGGGTACCGGCTGTCGGGACGCATCGCCGCCGCCGCGATGACCGGATTTGACAGCGACCAGCACCCGCGGGTCGGGCTGTATTACGCCGTGATCGACCGCGAGCTCGGTTGGCAGACGTTGACGCTCAGCAATGACTACGCCGTCGCTGAGGATCCGAGCTTGTGGAGCGAAGCGGTATTGGTCGCGGGCGACGGATCGTAAACGCCTATTCGCCGAGAGGGCCGGTGTGGCTGTGCTGCGTGCTCCGGCAAGACGAAAAAACTTTGGTGATCAACCGGCGCCGTCGGCGGTTACTCGGGAAAGGCAGCCTGGTCACTACCGCAGAACACCGCGGTCCCCGCCTGTGATCTGCCGCGACTTGAGCCGATTCACAACGGATTTACGTAATAGTCGGGTAAATGGGCTGCCTGTGGCGAACTTGCGCCTAGCCGCAGAGTTCTAAAATCCTAGACTATTGATTCATTCTGCGGATGCCGCACAATCGATAGAATCGATAAAGGCTGGCGTCATCTCAACTGAGCATTTTCCGCCTTTTGCTTCCCTCCTCCACCACCCAAACCATCGTGACCAAGATCCTCTCGGAAACCGGCAGCGGCAAGACTATTCACACCGTCTCGGGCATCACTGTCCGACTTTGTGGCGATTCCGGTGATGGGATGCAGTTGCTCGGGACGCAGTTGACCAACACCAGTGCGTTGGCGGGCAACGACGTCGCTACGTTCCCCGACTTTCCGGCCGAGATCCGTGCTCCGCGAGGTACCCGAGCTGGCGTCAGTGGGTTTCAGGTGCAGTTTGCCAGCGAAGAGATCTTTACGCCCGGCGACCTGTTGGACGCGTTGGTGGTGATGAACCCGGCGGCACTGGTCACCAACATCGGCGACCTCCGCAAAGGCGGCATCCTGATCGCCAACGAAGACGGCTTCAACGACAAGGAGTTCAAGCTCGCCAAGCTCGACTCCAATCCGCTCGAAGGCGAGATCCTGGAGCAGTCTTACCGCTTGTTTAAGGTGCCGATGACGCGGCTGACCCGCGATGCGGTTGCCGAACTGGGACTGAGCAACAAGGAAGCGGAGCGGTGCAAAAACTTCTTCGCGATGGGGCTCGTCTACTGGCTCTTTGGCCGTTCGTTGGATACCACGCTGCGGTTCATCAACGACAAGTTCGGCAAGAAGTTGCCGGAAGTCGCCCGGGCCAATGAAGCGGCTCTGCGGGCTGGCTGGGCTTACGGCGAGACGACCGAAGCGTTTGGGCTGAGCTACCAGGTCGAGGCGGCGCATCTGGAAGCGGGGACCTACCGCAACATCATGGGCAACCAGGCGATGGCTTGGGGCTTGTTGGCGGCGGCTTCGCTATCGGGCAAAGAGCTGTTTTACAGCACCTACCCGATCACTCCGGCAAGCGACATCCTGCATGAATTGACTCGCTTCAAGAACTTCGGCGTGCGTACTTTCCAAGCTGAAGACGAGATCGCCGCGTGCGGCGCCGCTATCGGGGCGGCCTTCGGCGGCGGGATGGGCGTCACGGCCAGCAGTGGACCGGGAATCGCGCTCAAGGCTGAAGCAATGGGCCTGGGTGTGATGCTCGAGTTGCCGATGGTCGTCATCAACGTCCAACGCGGCGGACCGAGCACCGGCCTGCCGACCAAGACCGAGCAAAGTGACTTGCTGCAGGCGATGTTCAGCCGCAACGGCGAATGCGCCGCTGCCGATCCTCGCCCCACGCAGCCCCGGCGACTGCTTTGCCGTCGCGATCGAGGCCTGGCGGATCGCCGTGGAATGCATGACGCCGGTCATGATCCTTTCGGACGGCTATATCGCTAACGGCAGTGAACCGTGGAAGATCCCGGACCTGAGCCACTTCCCGCGGATCAACATCACGCACCCGAGCGACTCGGGGACCGCGGGCGGACCGTTCATGCCTTATGCCCGCGATGAAAATCTCGCCCGTCCCTGGGCAATTCCTGGCACGCCTGGATTGATGCACCGCGTCGGCGGTTTGGAGAAAGAAGACCGCACCGGCAACATCAGCTATGATCCGCTCAACCACCAGCACATGGTCGATACCCGGGCTCGCAAGATCGAGGAGATCGCCGAGCGGGTAGCGCCCCAAGATGTGTTCGGCAAGACCAGTGGCGATATCCTGGTCGTCAGTTGGGGCGGCACCTACGGAGCCTGCCACACCGCCGTCCGCCAGTGCCAAAAGGCTGGCTTGTCGGTCAGCCATGCCCACCTGCGATACCTCAACCCGATGCCATCGAACATCGGCGAACTGCTCAAGTCGTTCAAGACGGTCCTGGTCGCCGAACTCAACTCCGGCCAACTGCGGATGTTGCTGCGGGCCAAGCACCTGGTCGACTGCATCGGGATCAACAAGGTCCAGGGCAAACCGTTTACGGTTCATGAGCTGGTCGATGAGATCAAAGCCCACGCGCTGCCGCACCAGGCGGAAGCCGTTCATCACAAGGCCGGGTAAGACCACCGCACCGCCCGCGCCGCAGGTTTCCGCCGCTCCGACGCCAACAAAACTCCGAGCGGCGGGTTTAACCGCATACCTCACATTTTCCACTTCAGGTTTCTTTCGCCATGTCGCTGCCTGTCCTTAAAGCCGCCGATTTCGCCAGCACCCAGGAAGTTCGTTGGTGCCCCGGTTGTGGCGACTACTCGATCCTCGCTCAGATGAAGAAGGTGCTGCCGGAGATCGGCGTGCCTCGCGAGAAAATCGTGTTCATCAGCGGAATCGGCTGCAGCAGCCGGTTTCCCTACTATATGAACACCTACGGGATGCACAGCATCCACGGCCGTGCGCCGACCTTCGCCACCGGTCTGAAGTCGACTCGGCCGGACCTGATGGTGTGGGTGATCACCGGTGACGGCGATGCGCTGTCGATCGGTGGCAACCACTTCATTCATGTGCTGCGCCGCAACCTCGATATCAACATCGTGCTGTTCAACAACCGCATCTATGGTTTGACCAAGGGCCAGTACAGTCCGACCAGCTCGGAGGGGCAGGTTACCAAGAGCACGCCGATGGGTTCGATCGATCACCCGCTTAACCCGCTGAGCATCGCGCTGGGGGCAGAAGCCACGTTCGTCGCCCGCAGCATCGACGCCCACGTCACGCACCTCGGGGAAACGCTCAAACGCGCCGCCGAGCACAAGGGCACGTCGCTGGTCGAGGTCTATCAGAACTGCAACGTGTTCAACGATGGCGCGATGGCCTATGCCCAAGAAAAGGGGCAGCGGTCAGAGAATGTGGTCGAGCTTGAACACGGAAAGCCGCTGATCTTCGGTCGAGAACGCGATAAAGGCATCCGCTTGGTCGGCAGCCATTTGGAAGTCGTCTCGTTGGCCGATACCGCCGTGGACGATCTGCTGATCCATGACGAAAAGGATCCGAATCCCTCCATCCAAATGATGCTGGCCCGGATGCGTCACCCCGACATGCCCGAGCCGATCGGCGTGCTTCGCGCGGTGTCGGGCGTCCCGGCGTACGACGAGCAGATCAACCAGCAGGTCCAGCTGGCGAAAACCCAACGCGGCCTCGGCGACCTGCAGAGCTTGATCAGCAGCGGCGATACGTGGGTCGTGAACTAGCTGTCTGTTTCTTTTGCCGCATCCCCACCTCAAGGAATGAGTTCAACATGCCTCGCGGAAAGACCTACGACAACGCAGCCGTGTGTATCGGCGACACCCCGATGATCCGCATCAATCGCCTCGTGCCCGAAGGTGGGGCGACGGTGTTCGCCAAGTGCGAGTTCTTTCAGCCGCTCAATAGCGTCAAAGACCGGATCGGGGCGGCGATGATCGCTGCGGGCGAGAAGGCCGGCAAAATCCACTCCGGCACGCATATCGTCGAGCCGACCAGCGGTAACACGGGCATCGCGCTGGCGTTCGTCTGCGCCGCCAAAGGTTATAAGCTGACGTTGACGATGCCGGAGTCGATGTCGGTCGAGCGGCGGGCGTTGTTGCGGGCGATGGGAGCCAATCTGGTGCTCACGCCGGCCGGCGACGGCATGAAGGGGGCAATTGCTAAGGCGACCGAAATCGTCGAGCAGACCGATGAGGCCTACATGCCGCAGCAGTTCGACAATCCGGCTAATCCTGCCATTCACGAAGCGACCACTGGCCCGGAAATCTGGGAAGACAGCGGGCACGACATCGACGTGCTCGTCGCCGGTGTCGGGACCGGAGGCACGATTACCGGAGCCGGACGTTTTCTCAAACGCATGAACCCGAACTTCAAGACAATCGCGGTCGAGCCGAAGCACTCGCCGGTGATCAGCGGCGGATCGCCGGGCAAACACCGGATCCAGGGAATCGGTGCGGGGTTCATTCCCAAGAATCTGGACATGTCGCTCGTCGACGACGTGGTGCTGGTCGATGACGAGGATGCCTTCGCCTGGGGCCGGTTGCTGGCGCAGGAAGAAGGGATCGTCGCCGGGATCAGCAGCGGGGCCAACATGTGGGCCGCCGCTCAAGTCGCTGCCCGCCCCGAGTTCAAGGGCAAGCGGATCGTCACCATCATGTGCAGCCTCGGTGAACGCTACCTCAGCACGCCGCTGTTCGGCGACTTGGGGATGTAGAGCGTTTGCCAGCAGGCAGCGGAAGTGCGGCGTATTGGCGGCATGCAGCGTCGCCAATCACCTGCTCTTTTGGGGCTGCCTGCATAGCTCCGGCCAAGGAATCGTCGGCGGTGCGCTGCCTTGTAAACTATCCGGCAGGCCTGTGGCGACTATAATGGCCATGAGCGTCCGGCGGATTGGCGGCGCCGGTTGAACTCATTCCTTTTGCTCCCATTCGCCATCAGCGGCCAACGGATTTATGAAGCGTGCCCAGCATCTTGACCATTTATTGTCTCAGTGGGCATTCGATCCCAACACGCTGAACGCTCGTTTGATTAAGGGCCGTGATGGACGCGACGTGATCCAAATGCGCGTCGACATGGGGATCCTGCAAATGGAAACCACCGGCCGTCCCGATGGGCGCAGCCAGGCGGCTGCGAAACCTACCTCGACTACTTGCAGGGGTTGTTGTTGGAAGACCCCGACCGCAAGCTCGACGATGCCCAGTGCGGTGAAGTCGATCGGGAGTTCCTGCAGTTTTACCATCGCCGCATCTGCTGGCTGCGCCTGCAGTACTACCACCGCGCCGTGATGGACGCCGATCACACGCTGCGGTTGATGGACGTCAGCGACCGGATGAGCCCGGATGAGGAATGGACGAACTCGCACGAGCAGTATCGCCCGTTCGTGCTGTTTCACCGCACGCAGGCCGAAGCGCTCGCCGAACTGGAAGACAACAGTGCCGAAGAGGCGGTGCAAGCGATCAACGGCGGCCTCGATTCGATTCGCAGCTTCTTTGTCAAACATGAAGCCGAAGAGCATTTTGACGAAGATGAACTGGTCACGCGGCTGATCGACCTGCGCGAATCGCTCCGCAATGAATACTCCGTGGGCCGCACGCTCAAAGAAAGGCTCGAGGAAGCAGTCCAGCAAGAGCACTATGAGTTAGCGGCTAAGCTCCGCGACGAACTCTCCCGCCGCGAAGCCCACTGAAAAATAGCCCGTTGCTCCAGAATCCTGCCGCTCCGAGCTGTCCAGTAATCTGCTTAGCCCACAGGGCGGCACAACGCATGCCGGTGGCGTCAGCCACCGGAACCGGACGCCGCACTTGTTCATTGTAGGCCCCAACCTGTGAACGCAGTGTGCATTATAACGCTTTGGCGCGGGGCACTCCTCTCGCGACGCTCTCGCTAGGTGCGGCAGTGAATCGATACTTGGCTCAGCGGCAAATCCGAAACTTAAGGGGCCGCTGACTCGGCATCGCTTGTATCATTGTCTCCAATCATCTCAGCCAAAAGTTTGTCCAGAGTGCTGCCGCGCGCGCTGAGTGAGACGACCTTACCATCTCGGCCAACGAGGATGGCCGTCGGAATACCCGAGATGCCATAATAAACCGCCATCGGATGTTCCCAGCCTCGCCCCTCACCGTCTGCGGATACGATGTTCTCCCAGGCGATTGCCTCATCCGCGATGCACTTCTCATACGCCTCAACTGTATTGTCCATGTTGATGCCCAAGATCGCGAAGCCACGGTCACCATATTTTTCTAAGTTCCGTTTCATATTAGGAAGTTCGGCGCGGCACGGACCACACCAGCTGGCCCAAAAATCGACAAGTACCACCTTGCCGCGGTACTGGTCCCAGTTCAATGGTGAGCCGTCTCCGATTGTACCACTAAGTTGTAACGGATTACCGAGCACTCGAGCACGCCGAGCTGAACCTTCCATCCGTGGCGCCATCGCCTGAAGTTGTTCGTTGTCCGACTCTTTCAGCCCAATCGCCAACGCCTCATACAGCGACGCAGCCAGTTCCGTCCGTTTTGCGCCTTCCAAACTGCGGCCTAAACTGGCGGCAATCATATAAGCGTCATGATTGATGCCATGCTCGTCGATCAACGTCAGTACTCGCTGGAACAGTGCTTGCTGGTTTTCCTCCGACAGATCTCCGAGGCGTGAGATGTCGACTTTCAGTTTCTGGGTTTGCCCCAGTTGCTGAATCTCAGGTCGTTCGTCCGCTAGTAATTCTTCAACCAGCTTTTCGTAGCCCGCTTTTTGCTCGCTTTCGACCATGGCGAGGAACTCGTGCGCGGGCAATTGTATTTTCAACGCTTTCAGTTCATCTTCCAGCGAAATGTCTGGCAGCGAGCGAATCTTCTCCGCTGCTTCGACTGTTCCCCTTGCTGAACGTTGTGCTTCAGCCATCGTGCGCCGATTTGCCTTCAACGTTTCAATGAACGCAAACAACTCCTCCACTGATCCGTCTGGGACGATGACCGAATCGTTTTCACTCCTGGAACTCTCCTCAGCGATTGCAGCGGTCGGCTGCTGTTTGGCCTTATCGGTCGCCGCAGGCGGTTCATCCGCGAAGCCCCGCGGCAGCATCTGACCCAAGCCAGCAAGCAAACCCATAGCGACGCCTGCATTGAGTAACCGACGCACGCAGTGGCGCTGACGACTAGACATTTTGCTTCTCCATTTGAATCGAATAAGCAGGAGCAGATAACCAAACAACGCTGTGTTGCGGAGCAGACGAGACCGGTTAAATATAGTAAAGTGCTGCGACAAAATGTCTAAAAAGATGTGGATATGCTGTTGAGCGACTTGCTGGGGATACTGCCCGATCCTGATCGCCAATATCCGCCAGCGACAGAGCGATATTAGCTGGTGGATGCGGCTGCTGTGCCAGAGAGTCGCTCAGCGAGCCAACGCCGAGGATCGCGCCAGCGGCGATGATCTGATTTGACAGTTCGCGAGCACGCGCCGAGGGTGCACCGGTTCGTCCCCGGTTGCAGCGCTGGATGTGATTTTCCGCGCTCGCCCGCAGCCACCCAACTGGTTTTTGCCTCGTTGACAATCGATCAAACGATTGTTAACTTCCACGCCCCACCACCGCCGGCATCTCGCCTAGCCTGCCTGACCAACCCCCTTCGGCATTTTCACTGGAACCTCGCCTCGTCGAATCCGTGCGACTTGAGGTGCGGCGAAGAAACTCAGTCCTAATAGGTTTCGGCAATCGCCGGAGCGAGAAATGCCAGTGGGTGAATCGTCTGTGGTTAGGTTAGCACGAAATGTTTTACTTGTTTGTTGTTAAAAAGCTTTAGCCAACAGCCCATCTTTTTTTAAGTTTTCAATGAATCTGAGCAGCATGAAACGAGCGGGTTTCACCCTCGTTGAACTATTGGTTGTGATCGCCATCATCGGCGTCATGGTTGGACTGCTGTTGCCTGCGGTGCAGGCGGCGCGCGAGGCTGCACGAAGAATGTCGTGCAGCAACAACAACAAGCAACTGGGGCTCGCCCTACACAATTATCACGACACCTTTTCGCGATTTCCTACCGGCGTGCTCGCGGATCGACTGAATCTGTCATTAACGGCTGCCGGAAGAACGAATCCCGGCAGAATGTCGTGGATGCCATCGCTGCTACCATTCTTGGAGCAGGCACCGCTCTACGATCAATTGTCGCCCTATATGTCGTCGCGGACGTCAAATAACTTTCCCAGCGCCTTGATGAATACACCGATCCCGGCGCTGATGTGCCCTTCGGATCCGGGCAGTCCCAAGACTGGCGAGCAGCACAGCACTCCGGGCCAGGATCCGCCGCATGACCGTGACGACGGCTTTCATGGCAACTACCTGCTTTGCCATGGCAGCACGGAAGTGACGGAGGCGAACTCGACCAGTCTCGACGGAATGTTCTTTTATATGTCGCGAACGCGGTTCGCCGACATCATCGATGGCACATCCAATACGGTGATGGGTGCCGAGGTGCTGCTCGTTCGTGAAACCTCGGGGCAGCGTGATTGGCGGGGGCGGTATTATCGTGCCGACCATTTGAGCAGCATCTTCAGCACATTCCAGTCGCCGAACACGATGCTGGCAGACAAGATGCGAACCTGTGAAGCGGGCAATCCGATTTATGCTCCGTGTACAGCTAGCACCAACCCTCAGGTCATCTATGCTCGCAGTCGCCATCCCGGTGGCGTTCAAGTTTTGCTCGGTGATGGCAGCGTGCGATTTGTTGCCGAATCGATCGACACGCAGATCTGTGCGAGATCTGGGTACACGAGCTGGCGGTGAGGTCATCGCGGAATTCTAAACGCCGCATGGCATCAGCTTCGGAAAGATTCAATCAGCCGTAACGCGTTACGGCTGATTTCATTAGCAAGCCGGTTTGCTTCCGGTTCTTACAAACACCCTTTGAAAGTTTCTGAAACAGAGAACATGCGAAGACTTCAGACCTTGATGAGTTGCGTGGCGATGGCGATCGCATTGGCCTCGGCGGGTTGCGGCGGCGGATCAGGCCAGCGCCCGGTAAGCGGGACCGCGACGCTGGACGGCCAGCCTGTTGAGAACGGTGAAATTGCCTTTTATCCGGCGGACGGCGCCGGCACGCCGCAGGGCGGGCCGATCACCGACGGAAAGTTCCAGTTCGAGGCGTCAGTGGGGCAGAAGCGGGTCGAAATCACGGCGACCCGAGAAGCTGCGACACCGGCTCCCGACGGCTTGCCGAATTACGTCAGCTATATCCCAGCTAAGTACAACAGCAAATCCACGCTCACGCAGACCGTTGAAGATCATGCTGATAATGTGTTCGTCTTCGAGATGAGCTCCAATTAGCGATAGCATGATATGCTAAGCTCGGAGCATGGCTGCCACCGACAGCCGTCCACGCTGTTGTGGCGCCATAGATTCCAAACCCTATCCCTGGTCTGGAGGGAGGCACGCAAATATAAGGATCAGCAGCAGGCCCAAGAGCACTAGGGCAATTCGGATGCCTGGCTACTAATCCAGCCGGAACAGCTCTTCAATTTTGGCTTGCAGTTGTTCGTAGCGAGGCATTGAGGAGATCGAGCCGACGAAGCGGACAACTCCGTTTCGGTCGATGAGTACCGTGGTTGGCCATGATTTCACACCGAATGCTTCGGCCAGAGTTCCGTCATCGAGTACCTGACCGAACGTCACTGAATGCGGCCTTAAAAACTCGAGAATGGCGTTTGCTTCATCTTCCCTGCTGACCATATCAGATTCTTTCGCACGTTCAACAGCACGAGTGGCTGGATTAATTTTATAACCATACCGACTCGTAATTCCAACAATCTCAAAATCTCGATCTTGGTACTTTTCATGGAGCTTGTTGAGGTCATGTAGGACTGCGATGCATGGCCCACACCAGATCGCCCAAAATTCCAGGACGACGACTTTGTCATCAAGTGTCAGGTTGTCACTTCCCAGACCAAATGCTAATGGCCGCAGGTCGACGGCCGGGGACGGCTGACCAAGCAGAGCTGATTCTTCCTGTCCCTTACGGTGGTGGTTCGTTGCCAGTTCCTGGATCAGCTGCACTCTCCGTCCATATTCCGCCCGAGTCTTGTCAATCGCAACCGCTGCCTTACCGTCATCGGAAGCAGAGCTGCGAATTCGCTCGATCACCAACTCCAATAGCTCGTCGGTTCCATCAAGGCTCGCTAAGACCGTTGCTTGATCGGCCCCGGCTTCAAGGTGGAGCCGTGCAACTGAACCTCGGATGTTCATGAGATTGTTATAAAAGCGGAGATCAAAGTCACTTTTGGCTCGAATCGCAGCGTCGGTGCTTCGGGAACACCACTCAAGCAATTCGAGTCGCAGAGGCGTCGGCACCCGCGCGTCGGACAATGTGGAATCGATCTGCCATAATTGGTAGATCATTAGAGGCGAGGGCTCGTCAGGAAGTTCACGGAGCAGTTCCGGGAGGTACCGCATTGCTAATGTACGAGCAGCGTCGGACTGCAATTGCTTGCTCTGAAGGACTATTAGGAAGTCGAGCATCTTCATGCGAAAGCAAACAGACTGCTTTGAGCTGGCCAATTGGTCCTGCACTTGCTCAATAAACTGAGGTCGATCATCAGGCTGAGTGGCATAAACAAAGGTGAATGCCGCATCGGACCAACGCCCTGCATCTTCCGGGCTGAGGATTCGCCGCTCGAAGATGGGGTCAGTCAAGACTAGCGATGCCACGCGGCGGGCTGATTCCGGTTCATTGAGGTCACGATATCGAGAGGCAAGCACACGAAGGAGATCCAAGCGAATACGGTTTGACGCCTCTACCTGTTCAATCGTCGATTCCAGCGCCATCAAGTCATTTGGTTGACCGTCGCTGATTTTTACCGCGTACTCACTCCAAACTTGAATTTCGCGTTCGGAATAGACCTGGTCCTCATCGGCGCGACACATCCGGCTGCCCAAAGCCAACGACGATAGTGCCCAGACGAGAGACGCTATTGAGAAAAAGCGAAGCGCGATAGTCTTGGTCATACTCAAATCCAAAGGTTGTAAAAGACGTCTCTCCGGCTTTTCGCCGGAGCGTTTGACTGAATAACAAGCTGCTTGATTCGCTCGAGTCTACTTCGAATGGTATCGATGGATTTCGGCGCGGTATAGCCAAGCACGAGTCCTGGAAGCAGCCAAACGCCGATCTTCCGCGGAGTTGTTTCAATAGGCCGTATATTAGCCAGCACGGACGAAAGCCGTTCATTCAGAGGTTTGACGGCCCGCTGAATTGCAAGATCGCGAACCCGAGGATGTTTTGCAGCGGTTGCGATCTCACGAAGCTCTGCCCAGGCATTCAACCGTTGCAGGACGCGGACGCACTCTTTTTGCATCCGAAAGTCCGATGAATGCCCAAGCGATGCGATCGTCGATGTTCCCAGATATCCGCCACAACGGCCACGAAGCCAAACTGCGAGCAGTCGCATCCGCTCGTCGGCAGTCATTTTGATGACCAGTACAAGTACAGCACGTCGATTCAGGAACTGCACTCGGCGAATCTGCGGACGCATCCGCAGGGCCCAGAAACCGTCGTTGGCCACGAAGCTCGCATCATAAATTTGCTGCAAAAGCCGGAGCACTTCTGCACCATCCGCGTTGATCCGACGAAACCGATGATCCATGCGGAAGCAATATCGCTCATCATTCGGGAAACCAAACTTGTTCACTGCAAGCTTCAACTTGTCAACGCAGCGTGCTTCATAATGGATTTGCTCCGGACGCTGCCTGGCCCTACCGGAACATCGGCAACAGGCTCTATCCAGCGGAAAGGCAACGCCCCTCTAGCGACCTGTCACCGTTGCAACTGCGGTGCTTATCAGTGGCATCTGGCCGCGGCCCGACAGGCGGCGGTTCAACGACTGCAAATGAAGCCGCATCGGCACCGGGAATAGGGTCACCCGCATGATACACCTGCGTCCCGTCCTTGTCGTAGAATTTGCTTTTCGCCCGCACTGGGACCTCTTGTTAGCAACATGGAACGCACGTCAGGGTACATCCCTTACAGTGCACGCTCTGCGTTGGCTGCGGTAGATGCGTTTCAAGATCAGGTGCGTCGGCAGAAACACGGCCAGCGGTAACGCCACCATCAGCAGCGTCAGCCATACCAGCGGCGGCATCCAGGCTTGGGCCTGTTTGTCGTCGAAGCCGTAGACGTAGTTGATATTGACGGGAGTATTGGGGCTGGCTTCCATCGGCGGCGGGGCCGGCAGCAGGAAATAGCAGATCGGTAACAGCACCCAGGTCAATACTGTCCACGTCCAGAACGCCCGCCGGTCGTAGCCGAGGCGGGCCAGCAGCCAGAGCAGGAACAGCGGCAGCCAGAAGTGGAAGAACGACAGCCCGCGGGTGAACAGCGTCAGGTCGGGGTTGAACATGTACGCCGTCATGCCGACCACTGGCATGCCGACGGCGGTGCCCAGGAAATCGACGATCCACAGCGCCTGCGGGATGAGGATCCCAACGGCCGGAGCCGACGCCAACAACGCCCGCTCCGTCCAAACCGCGACCAGCGCCATCAGCAGGGCCACGTCACAGAAGTAGAGAAAGTTGGTTGGTCCGTAGGCGCGCCAGTAGTACGGCACCAGCACCGCAACAAAGGCGGTGTAAGCCAGCTTGACCCAGAGCGGGATGCGGCTGGTGCGAATCTCCATAGTGATTCCTCAAACGTTTTTTTATCGCACCACCGCTACTGCGGCGAAATCAATCGGCCTCATTCACCGCCAATCGTGAGTTCGCCCCAATAAACATTTCAGCCCCGCCTTCGACCACAGTCTGAAGCGATTCCATCAAGTATCTCCGGTCTTCTCGCCAGAGGCAATATTGAGGGGGTAGATTTATTCGATGCAGGGGGCTGGCGACGAGCACGGTGATAGGTAGGTGCCAGGCTTTCTGCCGTTGCCTAGCCCCGTCCCCAGGCGGTTGATGAGGCGATAGCATTTTCGCCTTCCAGCCTAATCACGTCCGACCGCGACCAACGCTCCACGGTATGAACCACCTTCAACTGCTTCAAACACACTTTGGATACGACTCGTTTCGCGGCCGCCAAGGCGAAGTGATCGAGCATGTCAGCGCTGGCGGCCATGCCCTGCTGATCGCCCCGACCGGCAGCGGCAAATCGATCTGCTACCAGATTCCAGCGTTGGCGTTCGAAGAACCGGGCGAACTGGTGCTGGTCCTCTCGCCGCTGATCGCGCTGATGCAGGACCAAGTCCAGTCGCTGACCCAGCGCGGGATTGCGGCGACGTTCATCAATTCCTCGCTGAGCCGCAGCGAGCGTCAGGAGCGTTATGCGGCGATTGCCGCCGGCCAGCACCGGATCGTCTACGTTACGCCTGAGCGGTTTCGTAAATCGGCTTTTGCTGAGGTGATGGCGCAGCGCAAGGTTCGGCTGTTGGCGGTTGATGAAGCGCACTGCGTCAGCCAGTGGGGACACGACTTTCGGCCCGACTACACTCGCTTGGCCGAGATCCGCGAGCAACTGGGCAATCCGCCGACGCTGGCGCTGACCGCGACAGCGACCCGCGATTGCCAACAGGACATCGTCGCGCAGCTGGGGCTAGCGGTCGAGGATGTACGGATTTTTCATGAAGGAATCGAACGCCCGAACCTGGTGCTGGATGTCCAAGAGGTCTGGGGCGAGACGGACAAGCTGCAGTGGATCGAGCAAACACTAGCCGACCGCACCTACAGCGGCGGCAGTGCGATCATCTACTTTTCGCTGATCAAGACGCTCGAGCACTTCAGCGCGCAGCTGCGCGAGAGCCGAGTCCATCACGTCTGCTACCACGGCGATCTGCCGCGGGTACAGCGCCGGCGGATCCAGGAATCGTTCATGAGCGGGGACTGTTCGCTGGTGCTGGCGACCAATGCGTTTGGGATGGGGATCGATAAGCAAGACATCCGCCTGATCATGCATGCTGAGACGCCGGGTTCAGTGGAATCTTATTATCAGGAAATCGGCCGGGCAGGACGCGATGGCCAACCGAGCTTATGTCGCTGGTTATATGACCAAGCTGATTTGATGACGCAGATGCAGTTCATCGAGTGGCGTAATCCCGACGCCGCTTATTATGGCCGGCTGCATCATTTCCTCAGCGAGCGGTCCGAGCAATGCCGTGCCTTTGGGCTTGAGTGGCTCAACGACCAGCTGCAGCGGGTTAGCCGGCACGACCACCGCCTGGCGACGGCAATCGCGATGTTGGACCGCTACGGCGTCGTCGCCGGACCGCGCGAGCCGGAGTGTTTTGTATTGCAGCGGCCGCTGGAAGCACGCTTTCTAGACGATAATGAGCTGGCGAAAAAGAAGCTCCGCGACCAGCGGCGGCTGTACGCACTGGTATCGCTAGTGCGCGAGGAAGAGGATCGCCAAGGGTTCCTCAATCGCTACTTCTTAGAAGACTGACGCTCCCGCCAGCCGCCAAGACACAGGTGGGTGACGGGATCGGAATGGTGCTCACGGAGGCGCGGAGGACACAGGGGTTCTGATGCTGCTGATCGACAATAACCGCTCCGTCAGCCCCGTGCCTCTGCGAGAGACAATTGATGCTGCAACAGAACACTCGTGGTTTAGCGATGGCTTAGCAACTCGCTGTTACTCGCCGTCGCCGGTCAGCTCAAGGATCGTCTGCTGCTGGTCGGGCCACTGCGTGGTCAGCTCGATTCGCAGCTGCGCCTCGGTGGCCACCGCGGTTTGCAGCTCGATCAGCTGTTGCATCCGCTGCAGTAGCATTTGCAGCCGTTGGACGTTTTGGTCGACCGCATCCCTGGCCGGCTTGAGCAACCGCCGGCTGGCGGCGCTGGCGGCGGTGTACTGGCGGGCTATTTCACTCTGCTGGGCGAGCAAACGGTTCAGTGCTACCGCAGCCCGATCAATGGTCCGTTCCAATTGCTCCGGCGAGAAGGTCTGCCATGGCAATGCGGGGTCGAGCTGGGCGGCGTAGCGGAGTTTGAGCGACAGGTTAGCGGCCAGGCGCAGCTCCAATCGGCAGCGAATCAGCGGCGTCTCAGAATTGGCCGGTGACCACTGCAGCAGCCCCACACTGCGCCGCAGATTGTGCGGGTCCAGCGGCTCGATCCAGCTCATCTCGACCGACTCGGGAACGTCGACGTCGACCGTCAGCTCACCGGCGGCGAACACGGCCGGACCGCCCAGCAGCCAGGAGGCGGAAGCCTGAGACTCCGTAAACTGGAAGCGAATGGGCTCGGACTTCAGGTGCGGCCGCAGCCAGAGGATTTGAGGCGTCGCTAGCGCCGGCCCGGTCAGCTGCAGCCGTCCTGCAGGAAGTTGCCGAGCGATCGGCCGGGACGCGGCCTGTGCGTCCCAGCGGAACTCCAGCCCCTGCTCGCCGCTGTGGAAGGAGGCAATGGTCGCGCCGTCAGCCGTGTCGATCAAGTTCCAGTGATCGAGGGAGAGCGGCCGCAGCACCAGCGTCGTCGGCTGCGGGAACTCCCACCGCAGTTCGCTGATCGGCGAGTCGAGCACCAGCGCGGACTCCGGCAACTGCCCCGGGGCGGGCAGCGGTGGCAGGGTGACCGCGTCAGCGGCGGCGGACCGCGTCTCATGATGCTGTGGGGCTTCCTGCGGCGGCGAGGCGTCGCCAGCCACCGCGGGAATGTCGGCAGCTTCGAGGCTATCATCCTTGGTGCCGGAGTCATCGAGGTCGGCAGCGGCTTCATCCGCCAACGGATCGGGAGCGGCTTGCGGAGCGGTGGCAGCCGTGGCGAGCAAGTCGGTCTCTGCAGGCAGGCCCGAGAGCACGTCGCTGAGCAGCGGATCGTCAGAATCCAGGAGATCGGCGGGAAACGCGGTATCCGCGGGCGAAGCCGACGGCGGCATCAGCGTCTGCAGCGGCTCGGCCAGGGGACCGGCTTGGGCGGCGTTTCGGTCAGCGGACCTTGCCGGCCAAGCGGACGGTGCGGCCGAAGTCGCCGCGCTAGAAGTTTCGTCAATGGAACGCTCGGTGTCGTGACGGGCCTGGCCGCCGTGTGACTCAGCGTCGGCGCGGAAGACGGTGCCCCAGGGCACCGCTGCGGCGGCACAGGCTGCCAGTGCCGTCGCCGCCACCGTGATCCTTCCCCACGAGAGTCGCGACGCTTTAGTTGAATCCAGAACACGGTCGGATGTGCTGGCTGGCTCCAGCGCAAATTTGTCTGCCGCGGGAGTGGGCGCGTTGGGCGGGGCCTGATTCGGTTCATCCGCGAGATGGCCGGATGCGGCTTGCCGTGCTGCTGTGAGCGTCTCAGATCGAAGCGACAGCCGGTTGTCGGCATCGACCCACAGATCGCTCAGTTGCAATGCCGGCAGCGGGACGCCGTGGGTTTGCTGCCAGGTGTGGGCGAGTGACAGAATCTGCTGCCGCCAATCGTGTTCGATTTCCGGCGGCGGCATTCCGAGCGTACGCACCAGTTGGTCGAGCGTTTGTTGCTGCACGCTCAGCGGTTCATGTAACGGCGCCGGCGGCGGCTCAATTGCCTGCTCTGCCGTCGGGATCCCGAGCAGGTTGCGGGCCGCTTGCAGCGGGTCGAGTTCACCTCCGGCGATGAGCTCGAGCGTCTGGTCGATACGGTGGGAATCGATCTTCACCGGGCGTTCATCCACTGAGCAGTGACTCGAGGCGAAACGCATTGGGCCGCCTGGCCGACGGCTACTGGATGCATTGTAAAGCGGTCCGGGGGCGAGTGGGCCGATGTGTTTGCCAAAGTTTTCCCGTTCGGACCGTCATATTTGTCAAATCCCCCTGCCGTCTGTGCCGATAACTCCGAGGGAAGCGAATGTTTCGCTCATAGGCATCCTGCCGGTAACGGCAGGTCGATGCCGCCGGAAGCGAAATGACCTGCAACGAACTCCTCCGACATACTTGCCGACGCGAAACGAGTGCTGGACGACGCCATGACCAAAAGAGTGCATTATAAGCGGGTAATTTGGGGATGCCTGGTCGCCGTGGTGGCTGTGTCCGCGACCGCCCCACCGCAGGCAACTGCGGCCGGCCCCGTCCAGCAGGCTCACTTCGAGCCGGACTATGAAGCCAGCGGCTTCGTCGTTCCGGCCGGGATGCCCGCACCGGACGCATACTTTCAACCGGTCCAGCAAGTGGGCTACTTTGGCAACGGCCCGATCGCCTCACGACTGGGCGGCGGCCAACCGGCCTATGGCTACACCGGCTGCGACAGCTGCCAAGACGGCAGTTGCGGACAGGGCAACTGTGGGCTTGGCGGCGGCGGACTGGGTGGCGGCGGTGGCTGCGGACTCGGTGGCTGCGGCCTGCTCGGCGGCTGCGGATTGCTGGGCTGTGGCGCAGGCGGTTGCGGCCCCGATGGTTGCGGGCCCGGTGGGTTTGGCCATGGCGGCTGCATGTCGCGACTGGGCCGGCTGTGCATGTTCTGTGGCGGAGGCGGTTGCGGGGTCTGCCAATCGATCGGCCGCGGCTACCTGCTCGGGGCGCTGCGGGCGCTGCTGCCGTACAGCGAGGCCGGGTTATCGGCTCAGCGGTGGTATGATTTGTCGGCCGACGTGATGTTTTTAGAGGTTTCCAGTGGCACCTCCAACCAAGTGCTGGCGACACGCGGCATCGCTGGCGATCCGGTGCTGCGGGCTAACAGCGGCGACGACGACTATACCGCCGGCGGACGGATCTCCGGGGCCTTCATTTTCGGACCTGGCGGCAACATCGAAGTCACCTACCTCGGCGGCAACCGTTGGAGCGGTGACGGCGTGGCGATCGGTGACGGCGACTTGTACTCCTTCCTTAGCGAGTTCGGTACCGCACCGCCCGGAGGATTCACGGAAACCGATGCAGTGGACCGGCAGAGCGTGACGTCCGAGGCGACCTTCCATAGCGGTGAAGTCAACTATCGTCGCCGCACCGTCGGTCCCTATGGACGGTTCCAGTGGTCGGGTTTGGGCGGCATCCGTTACGTCCGCTTCGATAGCGATTTTGAGTACGACACCTTCGGTCAGGGCGGCTTCTTCAATCTCCGCAACAACGTCGACAACGACATGGTCGGTGCTCAGATCGGCGGTGATCTGTGGTGGAACGTGGTTCCGGGTATCAATGTCGGCATCGGTGCCAAGGGTGGTCCGATGGGCAATCACATCAGCCGCCATGCAAGGGCTGAGGCAACGTCGTTTGGGCCGGGCGGGACGACTGGCGAGTTGACGGACCACGAGGCGATCAACCGGACGGCGTGGTTGGGCGAAATGGAAGCGACGTTGCTGTACCGCATCAGCCACTCCTGGACGCTCAAGGGGCAGTACTACCTGTTGCATGTCGACCGCGTCGGCTATGGCTTTGACACCACCGCAGCGGACAACTTCATCAGTGACGGCAGTGTCCCGATCGAGCCGATCAACACCCGCTCGTTGACCATCCGCGGTTTCTCGATCGGTGCTGAGTACATCTGGTAAGGTCGCCTGCCAACGGGCTGGCCCCGACAATCGTCACATTTCACCTAAGCCGAGCCTTGTGCTCGGCTTTTTTCGTTTTCCGGCGAAGCTTGCGCGGTTAGGTAAGCTGATCGCGTTGGCTTGAAGTAACAATTGTCCCAGCCAAACGAATCTGATCAGGGAACTTATTATCTCTGGCGGCGTCGTAGACAAGGCGTTTCGTTGACAGGCTCAACCGGCCAACTAGAATCGACCGCGTTGCTTCTCCAGTCGCCACGAACCGCCCAGGCGCATCGTTTTGACTTCCCGTCGCGTTATGAAAAGAAACGTGGCGGGATCTGATTCGACGTCGAAGCGATTTATTGCGGCGCGACGTCTCGAACCGATGGTTTTGGTGAATCTCCTTTCTTTTCCTATCCGACCGCTGGCCCCTCCGGAATATTGATCGTGAAACGAGGCACCCCGCAATCCCAGTCACGGCGACAGGCACGACCCGCTGCAGGTCAACGCCATCGCCGCCTAACGGTCGAGAACTTGGAGAGTCGTCAGCTGCTGGCCGCGGCGATCGGTTCCGGCGGAGTGACCTTTAACAACCCGTACGACTTCCTCAACAACACGGGTCCGCGCAACATCGGCACGGTGACCGCATTCACTTTCCAGGAAAGTGAAGCGGCGACTGGGCGTGGCCAGAACGATTCGCTGCAGACCGCTCAATTGGTTCCACTGGGTACCGGGTCGGGTCAGCAAAACACGATCGACATCCGCGGCAACCTGCCACCATTTCAGACCGGCGGTCTGGGCGGCACCCTGTTCGAGGACGTCGACTATTTCGCGGCGGACCTGAAGGCTGGTGACATTCTGGACATCGCCGTCACCGGCGCCGCTGGCAGTTTTGACGTGCTCGGCCCCGACGGCCGGTTGTGGTTCGGGACCGAGATGAACCAAGGGATTTTCTATCCCGCCAACTCGCCGCTGATGGATGTCGGCAATGCGGTCGGCGCACAGGTCGTTCCCGCTGACGGCCGCTACACGATCCGCATCGGACGCAGCGCATCGGCGCTGCCTGGCACCAACAGCTATCAGGCCGGCTTGCGGGTTTACCGCCCGGTCCTGGAGCAGCAGGCGATCGGCGTCCAGCAGAAGGTGTTCCTCGACTTCGACGGGGCGGTCGTGACCGCCTCGTCATTGCCCGGACTGACCGGGACGCTGCGGATCCCATCGTTGGCCGACTCGCTGAACCTGATCAACCTGAACCCTGAGGAAGAGGACCTGCTGATCGACCTCGTCCTGGAAGAGTTGGAAGATCGGTTCCGCAGTGTGGCCCAGTTCGGCGGCAATGGCGACTTCAACGCCACCGGGATCCCAGGCCAGTTCGGCATTCAGTTCTTCAATAGCCGCGACCACCTCGAACCGGGCAACGATCCGTTCACCACTCGGGCCATCATCGGTGGTTCCACCGCTGACATCCTGACCCCGAACGTGCTCGGGATTTCGACGACGCTCGATGTGGGCAACTTCAATCCCGGCGATTTGGTTTTCTTGCCGGTGGAGTTCTTTGAAGACGCGGTGATCACCATTCCGCGGGCTAGTTCCAAGAGTCTGCTCGATGTGTTGGCAGCCCGACTGGCGACGACGATCGCCCACGAAGTTGCGCACTCCTTTGGGATTCGCCATACCGATCCGCTCAGCCCGATCGCATCGGTGATCGATACCGGCGGCACGGCGCAGGTCCAGCTCAACGCAGTCGGTGTCGGGCCGGACGGAATTTATGGAACGGCCGACGACGTGCCGGTGGTGTTCCCGCGGTTCGATCGTTTCGATCCGGCAGAAGGAATCTACGGTAATGAGTTCGTCGCTGCGAGCTTGGCCTGGAGTCTGGCGACCGGAACACAAGGTGCCGCCTTGACCGGAACCGTGTTCAACGACGCCAACCGCGACGGTTTGCGCGGCGGCTCCGGTGAGCCGGGGCTGGGCGGGCTGACCGTGTTCGTCGACGCCAACAATAACGGACAATTTGATCCGGGCGAACTGTCCACGACCACCGCCGCCAACGGCACCTACTCGCTGCCGGTGGGTTCCGGCAATAACCGAGTCAGCGTTGTCGCTCCCGACGGGTTTATTTTCACGACTCCCCAGTCGCGGACCGTCAGCGGCGGGGCGAGCAACGTGAACTTCGGACTGCACCGTCCGGACACTCAGTTTACCGGGCGGAAGTTCGCTGACCTCAACGGCAACGGCTTTGCCGACGCCGGCGAGCCGGGTATTTCCGATGTCTTCATCTATGTCGACGTCGATGGCGACGGCCAGATCGACATCGGCGAGCCGCGTGCGCGTACCGACGCCGATGGCAACTACACGCTCAGCTTCACCGGCCTGGCCATCGGTACCTATACGGTCCGCGAAGTCGTCGGCCCAGGCTTTGAGCAAACCGCTCCGGCCGGTGGCTCCTACACGGTCCAGTACAACGGACTGGTTGGCCCGGTCGGACTCGACTTCGGCAATCGCCCCTCACGGGATTTTGGCGATGCGCCCAACAGCTACAACACGTTGCAGGCCAGCGGTGGCCCCAGTCACGGAATCCTAGCCGGCCTGCACATGGGCCAACGCGTCGATCGCGACCTGGATGGCCAACCATCGGAACTCGCCGATGGCGACGACAACAACGGCCCACTGGGCGGCAGCGGACAGGTGCAGGACGATGAAGACGGCGTGCGGCTGTTGACGCCGCTGGCGGCCGGATCGCCCGCGACCTTCGAAGTCACCCTCACCAACACGACCGGCCAGACCGCTTATCTGCAAGCTTGGTTCGACTTTGGTCAAGACGGCTCGTTCAGCCAGAGCGGCGACCACGTGCTCCGCGACGTCGTGCTGCCGGCCGGAAGCAATCAGGTAACGGTCAACATTCCTGCGGGCGTTGATCCCGGCAATCTGTTCACCCGCTGGCGTTACAGCTTGACTCCGGGTCTCGGAGCCGGCGGAGCGGCCAACTCGGGCGAAGTGGAGGACCATCGGTTTACCGTCCAGGCTCAGGCCGCCGTCGCCAACGATGATTCAGTGTCGCTGTCGCGCAACAGCCAAGCCGTCCCGATCGACGTGCTGGCCAACGACTTTGAGACTCCCGACAATCGTCTGCGGATCACCTCGATCGATCGCAGTGCGCTGGGAACCCGTGGCTCGGTCACCGTTGGTCCCGACGGGCGAACGCTGTTTTACACGCCTCCGACCGGTTTCGTCGGCCAGGACCGCTTTACCTACACCGTCACACCCGATGTCGGGCCCGCCGCAACGGCAACGGTGACCGTCAACGTGACGTTCCAGAGCGATGTGCCGATCGCCGTGGACGACACCTTCGAGGTCGCTCGGGGCAGCAATAACATCGCCTTAAACGTGTTGGACAATGACCTGCCCAGCAGCCAGGGCGGGATTACGATCATCTCCGTCACGCCGGGCACTGAGGGCGGTACGACTTCGCTCGCCGGTGGCAATCAGTCGGTTCGCTACACCCCGCGACCCGGCTTCGCCGGCACTGAAAACTTCACCTACACGATCAGCGACGCTGCCGGCAACATCAGCTCGGCGACCGCGACGGTCAGCTTGTTGCCCGACTCTCGCAACGACGACGTCGTCGGTTTTCAGATCGAGTTCGTCGATGTGGTCAACAACCAGCCGATCACCGACATCCAAGCCGGTGACGAGTTCCTGGCACGGGTCACCGTCGAGGATCTCCGCGGCCCGCTGGACCAGTCGGGTGTGTTCTCTGCGTTCCTCGACCTGCTCTACACCGATGAACTGGTCGCAGTGGTTCCGGACCTGAACAACCCGCTCGGGTTTGACATCCGGTTTGGCAGCCAGTTCCAGAGCGGCTTTGGGCTGCAAAATGGAGATGCCAGCACGCCGGGTCTGATCAATGAAGCCGGATCACAGCGGCCGCTCGGTGGCGGCGCGCCAACGACCAGCGAGGGGCCGCTGGAGCTGTTCAGCGTTCGCTTCCAAGCAATCGCCTCAGGGATCGCGGTGTTTGCGGCCAACCCGGCCGATGAGCCGGTCAATGAGACGACCGTTTTCAACCGCATGACCGCCCTGGCCACTCGCGAACTGCGATTGGGCGTCTCGGAGTTGATCATCTCGCCCTCGGGCACCTCGTTCACTTCGGCCATCGATGATGCCTATCCGAATGGACGCGATTCGCTCGGCAACCTGATCCGCGGCGGCGTGCCGGCCCGGCTCGACGTACTGGACAACGACATCCTCGGGGCGACGGGAACGGTCACCGAGTTCTTCCTCGTCAACCAGCCCAATGAAGGCATCGCCACGATTGAAGACGGCTTCATTACCTACACGCCTGACAGCACCGCGATCAATCAGTTCGACAGCTTCACCTATGCAATCGTGACCGCTGATGGCGTTCGCAGCACCGCTGAAGTGACGCTGTTTGTCGGCGACCCAATCGCAGCTCAGAACAACGCTCCGATCGGTGCTAAGCCGTTCGACGTCGATATCTCGTTGCGAGTTGTCGACGGAGCTGGAAACGCCGTCAGCCAGGTCAGCCCGGGATCGCGGTTTGGTGTGCAGGTGATTGTTCAAGACCTGCGAGCCGCCTTGGCTGCCAACCCGCTGGGCGTGTTCGCGGCGTTCACCGATATTTTGTACGACGCTGACCTGGCGGTGCCCTCGAACATGATTCAGGGCGACCCGTTCGATTTCGATGTCGTCTTCGCCCCTGAGTTTGGGGTTACCGGCGCCTTTGGGATCGCCGATCAGCCGGGGATCATCGACGAGTTCGGCTCGTTCTTGACAAACACCAATCCGAGCAACAACCCGCCCAATCCAGCACTGACCAACCAACCGGTGTTGTTGGCGACATTGTTCTTCGATGCCGTCGGCACCGGAGAGCTGCGGATGGCGACCAGCCCCGCCGACGCGCTGCCGTTCCGCGACACGCTGTTGTTCCAGCCGCCGGAGCCGGTACCGGTTTCGCGGATCCGCTACAACGTCACGACCGTCAACATCGGCGGTAGCGGCGCGGGCGAAACCTTGCAAAACGCGCTGTTGCCTGCGGACGTCAACAGTGACGGTCTGGTGACGCCGATCGACGCGCTGCTGATCATCAACTCGATCAGCCAAGTTCGTTCAGGCGGCTCAGGCGAAGGGGAATCGGCGCGCCGGTCGCTCTACACTGACGTCAACGGCGACGGTATTGTCACCCCGCTGGATGCGCTGCAGGTGATCAATCACCTGAGCCGCGCCCGACGCGGCGACGCGCCGATCGATATGGTTCAGCTCTCGGCGCTGACCCCCAGTGCCGATGGGGTGGTCCCGGTTCAGTCCTATGCGGCGCTGTATGAGCTGCTCAGTCAGCGTTATGCCGCTGACTTCAGCACACCTGAAAATGAAGTGCAAGCGGCACCGACGCCCGAGGGCTACAGCTCCAGCAACGATGAAGAAGACGATGCGTTGCTATCGCTGTTGGCCGACGATGTCTCCCAGCTTTGGCAATAGGTCGATTATCGGATACGATTCAAGGTTGGTGTCTCCAGCCTTGAATCGAGTCCAACTGTTGTCCAGAGTATTGTGTCGATGTGGGAAAATGCAGACCGCGGGGAGCCCGAGTTTCGAGCCAATGGTTGGAAACTGGTCGTCAGGACCGACGAGCACGGCGCTTGGATGCTGATCTGTCGCGATGGCTTGGTCGCGACCTCGGCCCGGCTGTGGCTGGCCGAGACGCGCTTGGGGCCTTGCAGCGAACGTTATGTCCGCGGTGATGCATTGCACCTGTCGTTTCCCGATACTGCCGCCGAACCGGTTGCCATCGACCTGGTGTTGACGCCGATCGAGGCTGACCAGGGGCACTTGATACTCGAGTCGGTTATCTCCCTGAGAACCTCGCTGTTGGATAGCCATCCGGCAGTGGAGTTGCAACTTGGAGCCGGGCATCCGCTTCGTCCGCGCTGGGGCGATCGGCCGTGGAGCCAAGTTGCCAATAGCGGTTCGACGCTGTGGTTGCGATCGCGACCGTCACCACCGGCCGAAGGTCCGCGGGTTTCGGCCAGCGTGTTTTGCGACGACCGCGACCGGGTGTCCATCGATGGGCCGGCCCTTGCTGAGCAAGGTAGTCTGCGGTTCTTTGGCGACTTTCTGGAGAAAGGGGTGATCCGCAAGGTCCAGCCGTGGTGGGTGTGGTCCAATGGTCCGATCGCTCCGGACTTAGCGAATCAGGTCGCCCGTAGGTTAGCAGCCCGGCCGCTGCCGCTTGCTAATTAAGTACTTTTCTCCGCACGATCCTCAGCACCCGGACACAAGTTTGCTAAATGGACGACCCGCCCAGTTAAGATGGTCGTACCGCTTGCATCGGCCAGGCCCGTCAGGACAGCAAGGTTGAGAATCCTTTCTGGTCCTGACGCTCGATTCGCTTTAACGAATGGGCAGATGGCGTAGAATGGAGGCTCGCTCCAACTCTTCCTTTGCTCCTTCTTCTCTCCCTGCGAGCTGGTTATTCCTTGTGGCCTGGCGAACAACGTACCGACTCTCGTGGCCGCCGCTGCGAGCCGGCCTGAAGCGGCGAGTGTCACTCGGCCTGTTGGTACTGGTGTTGTGCGCCCTGGTCCACTGCTCGCCGAGCCTCGCTCAGCCGCCCGGGACGCTGCGACCGACTCCGCTAGCGCCGCCGCCGGTAGCAAACGGGCCGATGCCCAGGGGTACCGGAGCCAACGCTTCGCCCGCAACCGCGGGAGCCGCTGCGGAGTCGCCGCCGACCGTGGCGCGACCGCCGGCTCGCGACGACCGCGAGCTAACTCCCAAGACCTTCCTGGTGCTGGACGAAGCGGGCAACCCGGTGATCGTTCCGGGCATGACGTTCGAAAAGCTGGACCAGTTGCTGCGTTTGCAAGAAGGCCGGCAGCAACCGTCGCAGCTCTACACGATCGAGTCGCTCGAGGTGCGCGGGCGAATTGCTGACACCTCGGCTGAACTGACGGTTACGGCGCGGATCGACGTCGAGCCGACTGACGGCAGCTGGATCACGGTGCCGCTGCGGATGGACAACTTCCACCGCACCGGTCCTGCCGACGTCTCCGGAGTGGAACGTTATCGCACGGACCTCGCCGAGGACGGCAGCGGGTATTTGCTGCACCTGCAAAGTGAATCGCGACGGCGGGTGGTGGTCGTGATGCGGGTGGTTTGCCGCGTGGCACCACCGCCGGGATCGACCATCGAGTTCCGTCTACCAGAGGCGCCGAGCCGCGTTGTCTTAAATGTACCCGGTGCGAACGTGTCAGCATCGGTCGTCGGCCGAGGCGATGAAGTGCTGCGCACCGATTCGGAACAGAATGCGACGGAAGTTACTCTGGACGGCGGGGGCGGCACATTCAGCATGCGGTTTGGCACGCAGTTGCCCGTGGTCGACATGCGCCCGATCCTCGAGAGCGAGTCGCGGATCGTGATCGACTGGCAACAGGCCGATAACTCGCCGATCGCTTCCTACGACGTCGCCGTCCGCAGTCAGCGTGGCGATCTGCCGACTTTTACGCTGACCATTCCCGGTCCGGTCCCGCTGTTGCAGCAACCTGCCATCACCGGCGGAGCCCCGTTTGAGATCCGTGATCCCGTCGAGTCGGAATTGCAAACGGTCAGCGGGTCAGGAGATGCCGTGCCGGCCGCCGCATCGCAGCAGACGATCGAAGTGGTACCGATCGGCTCGCGCGGTGATTCCCGCACCGAGGTCTCCCTGGTCACGCAGCTCCGCAGCGAAGGCGGTCGCCCCGGCGGAACGGTGCTCGTCCGTGGGGTGAGCGTCAGCGACGCGATCGAGCAAACGGGCGAGATCGAAATCCGCACCCCGCGCGATTATCGCCTCCGCTGGACGCCACAGCCCTGGGTGAGCAGCCTGTGGGACCAAAGCGACGCCGACTCCCTGACGACGCGGACCTATCGGTTCCGGTTCGATCGCGTGCCGTTCGAGCTTCCGATCTGGCTGTCGGCGCGAGCCAAGCAGTTGCGGATCGAAGGCGACTACCGACTGACGTTCTATGATTCCCTGGCCTCGATGCGTCTGGTGCTACGCACCAGTGGCGGGATTCCGGATTCACGCATCCTGCCGCTGGATGTCGGCGACTGGACGGTGCAAAGCCTGTTTGTCGCCGGCACCACGACACCGATTGAAGCCGATCAGTCGGGCCAGCTGCTGGAGATCGATTTGGCGTCGTTGCCCGGCGGTGGTGAGAGCGATCGGATCGAGATCGTGTTGATTCACCCGTTAGAAGAAGACCAGGATCGGGTTGAACTCCCGCTGCCGAGCATTGCCAGCAACCAAGAGACGCTCGGTGCGCTGACATCGCTGCTGAGCGTCTCGGCGCAGAGCGATTTCCGCTTCATCGCCGATCTGACGTCGTCCTCGGGCATCGGTGAAGTGCTGCGCACCTTCGGGCCGGCTGGGACGCCGGACCCAACTGCTGCGGCTCCGGCGGTAGCGATCAGCGGGCTGGAGTCGCCTCAGGAGAGCCGTTACACGCTGCCGGATATCTCCTCGCCGGGCAAGCTGGTCGGCTTCTTGGTGCCCGACCGTCCTCAAGTCTCCTACCAGGCCGATGCGGAGATCTCGATCGCGGGCAACCGAGTCGTTGAAGTCTTGAACTGGACGGTTTATCCGCAGGGTGGGCTCCGCGGTCGGCTGCCGATCTCCTGGGGAATCGCTGATCCAGCATCAGCAACCGAGGACGCGTCGGCCGCAGGGACGGCGGCAGCCGTGTCGCCCTCCAACGCCGATGCGCCGCCGGAATACGCCCTGCCGGCTCTGCCGTTATGGAGCGTCACGGTGGACGATACGCCAGCGATCCTGCGTGCCGATGCCGACGGCAGCTACAGCATCTATAGCGACCGCCTGGCCGGCGGCCCTCACCGCCTGCGTCTGCGCCGTAGCCGCGACCTGCCGCCACCGCTGACCGCCGGACAGGCCGAACCGGGCACCTACCGGATCAGCGGGATGACGCTGCCGCGACCCGGCATCGCGGATTCCACGCTGCGGGGACCGATGGTGGTGATGCTCCGCGGCGATCAGGGGATGGAACTCGCGGCCCAGGATTCCTTGGCAGCTCCAGATTCACAGGCTCGCTGGAGCGACGAGTTGACACTCACCGCAGCGCCGGTGGCCGAGTTGCCGCTGCGGCTGCGGCACATCGATCAACGTCAAGACGACGTGTACGTCCGCCGGGCGGTGCTGCGGACGGCGCTGGGCCGCAGTACGCAACACGAGCATCTGATCGCCTCGGTCGAGGGCGGCGGTCAGTTTCGGCTGCCATTGTCGGGCGTCCCAGCCAACGCCTTGGTCCGCGGCAGCGTCGACTCAGTCCCCACCGAGGTGTTTCGCGACAGCGACGACCATTGCTTCGTCCGCCTCGGTGAGAAAGGGACACACAAGGTGGTCATTCAAATCTGGGTCGACCGCCAAGCCGGGATGTTGGCCGATCCGGTCAGCCCGCTGCTGAGGATGCCCCGCGGGACCGAACGGTTTTACTGGGAGCTGATCACCCCGCTGGATCATCACTTGGTCTGGGCGTCGCCGACCATCGGTCGCGCGATGCTGTGGAACTTTGATCATTGGCGATTGCACCGCCAGCCGATGCAGAGCAGCGCGGAATTAGCCAATTGGGTCGGAGCCACTTGGGAGACGCGGATTCCGCTGGGCAATCGCTACCTGCTCGTCGGAGTCGATGCGGCTGAGCTATCGGCGGTGACGATGTCGCGGCTGGCCATTTGGTTGATCGTCGGTGCGACGGTGCTGTTGGTGAGCTGTTTGTTGACTTACTACCCGGCAATGCGGCATCCGCTATTAGCGATCACCGGTGCCGTGCTGCTGGGCGGGATGACGTTGTTACTGCCGGACGCAGCGGTGTTGGTCGGGCAGGTGATGCTGGTTGCGATGCTGATGGTCGCGGTGATGGCCGGCGTCAGCCATCTGCTCGCTCCTCGCCGTTCGCCGCGCGTGCTCGGTCCGGCGACCGAACGGGTTGAACCTTCCTCGATCCGAGCGGCAAACGCCTCACGTTCATCTGGCTCGGCCGCCGCCGCGGAATTGTCTCCGAGCGGTTCGGCAACGGAGGCCAGAGCCTGATGCCCGATCGCAACGGCCGGCTGTCGATCCCGTGCGCCGCGGCGCTGTGGTGCCTGTTGGGCATTTGGGGACATCCAACCAGTGGCGATGAGGGACCGCTAGCGGCCCAAAGCCCTGCAGTGACGGCAGCGGCCGCGGAGCGATCCACCGCAGCCGAGCCGTCCGCTGACGCGACAACGTCCACGAGCGACACGGTGTCCACTGCCGCGGCAGCCGCGGCCGACGCTCCGCAACCAGCCGATGCTCCGCAGCCGGGCAACAATTCGCAGCCGGCCGAGACGGCACGCGTTGCCTTGCCCGAGTCGTTTAGCCGCTTGCGGCCGATTTACTTTTTCCAGGGGCAAGCGTCGGGACTGGTCCCGGATTCGTTTCGGCCGCTGGCGGTTTCGCAACTCGATAGCCAGCTGCGCGCCCAACGAGGCCACTCATTGTCGGCATTCGAGAAGCCGCAGCTGCTCCGCGCCGTCTACATCGCGCGACTGATCGACAGCTCGCTCGTGTCGTCGCAGTCGACCTGGGAAATCGCTTATGCCGGTGACGTTCCCACGCGGATGGTGCTGGGGAAGATCGGAATGGCGTTGCAATCAGCGGTGACGCTCGGCAGCTCCAACGTACCGACGTCTGGTGACGCGCAGCCGCTGGTCACCGACCCCGAGGGGAAGGTTTCGGTCGCCGTGGCGAGCGACACGAAGCTGGCCTTGGCCTGGACAGCCGCGGGCCGAGAGTCCCCGCGCGAGGTGCTGTTCGACATCGCGATTCCCAAGGCTGGGCAAGCGCGGTGGCTGATCGAGGTTCCGCAGGGGCATCAAGTACAGGCACTCGACGGCGTCGGGCGGGCGCTGCCGAGTCCACCGCCGGAAGCCGGCACGCGCGATCTGGGACGGGGCACTTCCTGGTTCACAATCGAAGCGGGTGGGCTGTCACGGGTCCGCCTGCGAATCCTGAAGGTGGCCCCTGACGGTCCTGAGGAGACGGCGGTGGTCAGGCAGGCATCGGTGCAGTACGACCTGGCGCCGGCTTTGATTCGCTTCACCTCTCGGCTGATTCTCGACCCGCCGGTCGACGGTACGCTGCCGCCGATACAGGTCAACGGGGGACGGATCACGTCGGTCAGTGTGGATGGTTCGTCGGCAAACTGGAACGAGACGCCGACCGGCAGCGGCCGCATGCTGCGAATCGACAGCAGCCGGCCAGAGGCTGCGAGCGGTGGAGCGATCACTGTCACGATCGACGGCGAAGCGGCCTGGGGCAATCGTCCAGGGCCGCAGAAACTCCCGTGGTTGCAGCTTCGCGACTGCGTGCCGATCCTGATCGGCAACGAGATGCAAATCAAAGTGCTGATCGATTCGCGACTGCGCATCCCGCGGTTGGAATTGCCGCCGAACTGGCGATACACCTCGCCGCTGGAAACCGATGAGCGGCGGACGATCTACCTGTTGGGTGGGCCGTGGGTGAGCAACGCGCCGGCGGTTCGCGCGGTGCCCGATCCAGGGCAAATCTTCGCCGATTCGTTGCTGCGTCTCTCTGCGAGCGAGTCGCGGCTACGGGCGGTCGCGGAGATCTCGATTCCGTTGGCAGCGCTGGGACCGCAACCGATCCGACTGCGAGTCGAACCGAGTTGGACGCCGGAGGTGGTGTTGTTACCGCAAAGCGGCCGCGCGGTCGACTTACCGCAAGATGTGGCGGCTCGCCGCAACCTCACGATTTGGCCGACGGCGGACGAACTCAAGAACGGCAGTCTGATCATCCGCGTTGTCGGTTCACAACCTCTGCCCAGCGAAGGCGACTTTGCCCGCTACCCCAGCACATCATTCTTGAGCATTTCCAACTGCCGCAATCGCTTCGCCGCCGTCGTCACGCCGCCGCCTGGTTTCCGCTGGACCGCCGATGCTTCGCTGCGCACGCACCGCATCACCGCCGACCAGCTCTCGCCGACGCAGCGCGAGATGCTCGGGGAATTGCCGCCCGACGCGCTGCTGCTGGACATCAGCCAGTCGAAGGTGGCGTCCCTGGGGAGCCGGCGCCCGGCCGCCGCGTTTCGCGCCTCGAGCCTGTTGCGATTGACGAGCGAAAACAATCGCTTGGTCGAAACGCACATCATCAAGTGTGAATCGGCTTCGGGCGAACTCAATCAGGTCCGCATCGAGTTTGCGCCGGAAACCGCCCGGACATCGAGTGGGCGGTGATGGATAAGGACAACGCCACCCGCAGATTGATTCGCGCTCGCCGAGTGACCGCAGCGCCGGGGGCAGCTTCGCCCACGGCGCTGGCCTCGACCGAGTTAGCCGAAGAGTTGCCCAGCGTTCATCCGGAAACCGCTGAACCGCGTGAGGTCTGGGAATTGGAACTGGAGCGTGCCGATGCGCGGAGCGTGATCTTGGTGGGGCGGCGGGAGTCGCCGATGCCGCCGTCACCCGATCGACTGGCCACGCCAACGACGCGGTCGCCGGCGACGGTGCGAGTTGATCTGCCGATCGTCAACGGAGCCACCACACGCTTGGCTCAAGTGCTCGTCGAGCCGTCGCTGGCTGTCCACCGCTACGGCGAAGGGGTGCTGCGGGTGCCGCAACTGGTCGGCAGCGACCGGTTGCTGATCGGCTCACCGTCCGCTGGCGGCACCGCGCTGCGGTACGATTCGACCGCCACGACTTGGGTGGAGCTGAGAGCAGTTGAGTCGGCGGCCGTTGTGCCGGTGCTTTGGCAAGAATCGGTCGACATCGTCACCTCGGGGCGCGGGGGCGATTGGATCACCGCGACGTACAGCGCCGACGCCGAGTCGTCATTGGTGATCGACCATGAGCCGGGCCTGCGGTTGATCGGAGTGACCGATCAAGATGCGGCACCTCTGGATCATGACGCCGGTGCTACGCGACTGTCGGTCAAAGCGTTGCCGAGTTCGACGCAGGTGGTCGTGCAGTGGTCGCGTCCAGCCGGCTCGACCGAACTCTGGCAGCAATGGACGCCTCCGACAATCTCCACCACCGGTGTGCTGCTGCGGCGCGACTGGCGCGTCACCGCGGCACCGGACACTCTCATCCCAGCGGCATGGACCGAGGGGCTGACCTTGCGGCTAGAACCTACGGAGCCGCGGCCGCTGTGGCTGGTCGACCGATCGATCGGGTTGAGCTTGATTGCGGTGGTCGGCTGCCTGTTATTTGGTCTCGCCTGGTGGATCTCGCTCGCCAGTCCGTTGGTGGCCGGAGTTGGCTTTGCGATTTCCGTGCTGCTGCTCAGCGGGTTGCCGCTCGGCTGGGTCTACTGGATTGCGGGTGTGTGTGTACCGATCGCTGCCGGGGCATTGGTCGGCACCACGCTTAGCGCCCGCAGGCTCGAGGAACGAGCGCAGCGCAGCGACAGCTCCGCCGCGAACAGCACAGGAGCGCGAGCGGGCCGTGGAGAAGGCTCGGCATCGGCTGCGGACATCTCGCGAACGGTTGACGGTGTGCGAGAGCGATCCTCACGCTCATTGCTGGGCAGGATCGGCAGCTGGCTGTTGATCGCCGCGTCCCTGTCGCTGAGTCAGCCGATGTTTGCCGCGGCTCAGGAGCAAAATGCCGAAGTGCCAGCACCGCGGCCGACGGTGTTGATTCCGACCAAACTCGATGGCACACCCGCCGGCGACAAAGTCTACATCTCGCAAAGTTTGTTCGACGAATTGTTTCAAGGCAAAGCCAGCTCGGCAGCCACGCCGCTGATCACCTCGGCGGCTTACCGCTTGCGATTGGACGGGATGACCGAAGCGGGGATGCCGTCAGCGGACTGGGAAGCCCGTTATTCGCTGGTCGATCTAGGGGAGCGGTCCGAGATCCTGCTGCCGATTCGACCCACTCAGGTGCGCAGCGTTCAGTGGCTGCCCGAAGGTGAAGCCAAGCCGCTTCGCTGGAGTCCCGAGGGCGAGGCGAACATCCGCATCCATCTGCCGCCGGGGCCGTCAGCCGATTTGCTGCTGCGGCTCATGAGCGATGTCGAAGTGACCGAGCGCTCGGTGCGGCGGATTCGCTTCAAGATCCCGGCGGTCGCCTCGGCATCGCTGGTGGTTGACAGCAGTTCCGCCGTCCAGCGGTTCGAACTCGCTGAAGCTCTGGGGCAGACGATCGCTCAGCCTGAGGTCGGCCGACTGTCCGCGGCCTTGGGGGCGATCGACGCCATCGATTTGACCGTGACGTTGCGGCAAGGTTCACGCGGCATCCCGGTGATCGCCGCTCGTCGGTATTGGGTTCACGCCTCCGAAAATAGCTGTCAGGTCGAGTGCGAAGTCGAGCCTGGGGAAGAGGCCTTGCGGCGCGGCAGCGACGTCCCGATTGTGATCCTCGGCGGTTCGGAACCCATTCTGACTTCAGCCGACTGGTCGGTGCATGCTTCGGAGATGGTGTCGCCGCGGAGGCAACTGCTGACCCTGCGCGCCTGCGCGATGGTCCGGAGCCGATTCGCCTGCTGTGGGAAGTGGATATGGCCGCCAGCGGCAGTGGCCAGGAACCGGCTGCTCTGGTCATTCCCGATGTCATCTCCGCCGGCTCAGCCAACACCCCCGAAGCATTGATTGCCCTGCACGCAGCCGAGGGCTTGCGACTGGTCGCCCAGCCAGCGCTGACGACCGCTACGGATTCGGCCGATGCGGTCGACGCCTTCATCGCGAGCTGGAAAGGCTACCGCGGCACCGCGCAGCAGGTGATCCGGTCACCGAGCCCGCTGACCCGACTGACGCTCATCGAGGCGCCGGCGCGACCTTGGACCGCTGCCGAAATCCACCACCTGCACATTCGTCCCGGGGAGTTGCGGTTGACGTACGATGCGACGATCACCCGCGGCGAGCGTTCGCTCGGTCCGCTGCGGGTGGCCCTGCCACCGGGCAGCGATGTCCGCGAAATCACGCTCAACGGTCAGCCGATCTCCGCGGCTCCGCAGCGGATCGGCAACCGCCTAGAAATCGCTTTACCCGACCCGGCCGGCAAAGAGCAGATCGTGCTGCGGGTTGTCACGCATCAGCGTCCGCCTGCGAACGAGCCGTTCCAACCGCCGCGGATCCGCCTGGAGCCAATCCATCAGGTCACCGGCAGTTACAGCCTCACACGCAACCACGCTTTGCGGGTCGAGCAGCTTGCTCCTACCGAGTTGCCCGAGATCGAGACACCGCCGCTGGACATCGCCGACCAATTGCTCAGCAGCTGGATTCCCTGCTGGACCTGGAGAATCAACGAGCAGGCGTCTGGTTCCGGGGCGATCGCCGACCGTCCAACCGAGCTTCCCGGCGCTTTTCGGATCGAGGCTCAATCGACGAGCCTCGATGTGCTGCAGCAAACGGCGGTGCGTTGGCGACAATCGCGGTGGATGCTCGACGCGGTCATTCGCGTGCAGCGGCGGAGCCCCGCCGGCGATGAGTTGCCGCTGCTGGACGACATCAACATCGAGTTGCCGACCGCTTGGTCAGATCAACTGCAGGTGGAACCGGCCGAAGCGTGGTCGAGCCAGCCGGCAATCGATCCGGCAATGAAAGTCGTCCGCATTCGTCCCGATGCCGCATCGCGAGCCGCCGGAGTGACGACGATCCGCATCCAAGCGATGCGAGTGGGTGAAGCCGATTCGCTGCTAGAGGTCCCGAAAGTCCAAGTGCTCTCCGCTGCCACCCGCCGGTCGTTCTTGGTTGTCCCCCAGTCGATCGCCGGTCGACCCCTGGCCTGGAAAGCGATCTCGGCCGTCGTCGATCAACTGCCCGAAGAGATTGCCAACGAGGAGATTGCTAACGGGACGATGGCTGGTCAGACATCCTCGTCGGCGTCCCCGCGCGCGGCGACAGCCAGCCGCTGGTGTTTCGTGCGCTGAGCAACGCCGCGACAGTCCAGTTGGAACCATCCCGTTCCGAAGCCACCGTGGCTCGGGCGACGGTGGCCGACATTCAGTTGTTTCCGCAGAGTCGCGACCAGTGGCTGGCGATCCTCCGCTGGGACCTGGAGCCGGGTGACCGCGACCGGGTCTCGATCAACGTCCCTACCGGAGCGACGCCGATCGCCTTTTGGACTGCCGGCAAGCCGTTGCCGTTTGGCGGACGGCTGCCCGCACCTGGTCACTCCGCAGGTGCCGCCGGGGCGGAGCCCGTTGGTGCAGCCGGTTCGGTCATCGAAATTCCGCTGTCGCTCAGCCGGCTTGCTCAGCCGCTGGTGATGCTGTGCCGGCTGCAGGTCGACCCGGCGGGTTCGCGTCCTGAATTGCCCACACTGGTCGACACCGCTGTGGATCAGACCTGGCTCTCGCTGTATCAGAGCGGTTCGGAAGCCGATGCTGGACCGGTTCCACGGCTCGCCGTTGACGACGCATCTTGGCAGGCGGCCCTGCCGCAGGATCGGTTGCTAACGCTCGCGCGGTCGGTTTTGACCGTGACCGAGTCGTCGATCAGCGGTGCGACCGATCGGCCGCAAGAAGAAGTGATCGCTTGGCTGAAGCCTTGGGACGAGCGGCTGGCGAAGCTGAAGGCCGAAGCGCAGCGCGACTCCGCTGACCAACAGCTGGGACAAGGCGGCGATCCTGAGGGTGAGGAGCCGGAAGAAGTCGACGAACTCGATCCGACCGCCACGGGCGAAGGTGCCGCGGAAGAACCTGTGGTCCTGCCCGATCCCTGGGAACCGCTGGGCCGCCAGTGGCGCCGGTACATGCGGCGGGTCACCGGTGGCGAAGCTTCACCAAACGCTGCCAGTTCCGCGGCGATCATGCCGGCAGCGCACTGGCAGGTCGCCTTTGTCGCTCGCCACTCCGGTCCAGCCCAACGGTTGCCGCTATTGACGTTCCGCGACGGTTCGTCGCCGGTGGCGCTGGCTATTCAACTGCTGATCGGCTTGGTCATGATCGTGGGCATCATGCTGCTAGCCTGGCGATTCAAGCGATTTCTGACACCGCTGCTCAGCCATCCGGCAGTCTGGCTGTTTGCGGTCGGCGTCGCATCGCTGGCCGTGGCACCGACTCCGGTGGCGCTGTCGATCCTGTTGGTCGCCGTCATGGCACCACTGCTGGCGGGCCGCCCGGCCGCCGCCGCGAGCCGCGCCGCCATCCCACGTCGTGCAGCGGAGCGATTTTGAGGCGTCAATGCAGCTTTCCCGGCGGATTCGTCTCGGGTCGGGCTTTAGAGAAAGCCCTCAGCGGGCTATAAAGTAAGGTTAACTACCGCCATGTCGGTGCAATTAAGTCAAGAAATTTATAACGATGATGTCAGATCACTGGAAGAAGCTCGCTAATCTGCTGGGAACCCCGGGGCCGGCCGACCCACCTGAGACCGCAGCGAAATCAGATGCAGGCGATGTGCCGGCTGCGAAAAAGCCGGAACCGGTTCGTCCCGCACCGCCAACTCCCGCACCCATCGCTGCCCAGCCTGCCGTCCCGCATCACCCGCCTGCCTCCCACACGCCGCCGCGTAAGCGATCGAGCATGTGGGGAGATGACCTGGAGAGCGAAGCGACGCCAGCGGACAAGAGCGGAGCGGATGTGCCTGCGGAGCAGCGCGTGACGCCAGCGGATTTGCCAACGCCGCGCCGCAGCGACTCGCCGGCTCGGTCGTCTCAATTCGCCGAACGCCCGGCGACTGAGCGTCCTTCCGCTGAGCGCCAGCCTGCCGAACGCCCCGTCGCCGATCGTCTGGCCCCAGAGCGGCAGCCTGCCGAACGTCCCTTTGGCGAGCGCCGAGCGGCTGAGCCGGCACGCGGTGAAGCCGTTGGACGTCGGCGCAGCGATGAGCCTACTGAAAAGCCGGCTGCTGCCCGAGCGAGCGACACCCTGGGCGAAATGGCGGTTGTCAAACGCGAGCCGCCGGTCCCCGGCTTTGATGTTCCGGAGAGCCGTTCGCCCGAACGCCCCGAAGCACCCGCCAAACGGTCCGCCTGGGATACGTTGATCAGCACTTTGGGGATCAAGCCAGCAGCCGAACCGGAAGAACAACGCCCGCGAGCCGAGGCACCTGCTCCGGAACGGCGAAAGCCGGAGCCGGTGGAAACTGCCGATTTTGGTGGTTTTGGAGCAGGCTTGGTCGATGCCGGGGACACTCCCCGCCGCTCCGAAGCAGCCGCTTCAGTGGGCCGTGTGGACGAACCATCGCGCCGCCGAGACGAACCCGCGGGCGATCGGGAAGCTGATGACGACCGTCGACGCGGACGTGGTCGACGCGGCACCGCACGCCACCGCGGTCTCGCCGAGGAACCTGCACGCGAGTCCGCGGCGGAAATCGGCTGGGACCCCGAACCGTCGAATTCGCCCGCTCGCCGCAGCCCAATCGATGAGCCGACCGGCGATCGCCCACGGCGTTCCGAAGAGCGCCCGGCAGGCGACCCTCGCTCGGCAGGCGATGTTCGACCAGAAGCTTTCGGCGCTGAAGAGGGTGACAGCGATGAGACGCGGCGACGGCGTCCACGGCGCCGCGGTCAGCGGCAGACACTGTCGTTGTCCGACACCGAGCTGGACCGTCCGGCACGCGAACCGAGGTCTGACAGCGACCTCGGCCCGGCGCGGCGCGAGGAGAGCGGCGGGCGTGACCGCGGCCCGCGGCGCGATCGCGGCGAAGACCCCCGTGGCGAACGGAGCCCCCGCCCACCACGTAGCGAAGAAGGGCGGCGCGGAGAGCCTCGTCCCGCTCGCCGCAGGCCCGATGTCGACGAGCCACAACTGCAGGATGACGACGAATTGGGAGGTTTCGGCGGCGATCTGTTGGCGGAAGTCAGCCCGCCTCGCAGCGGCGACGATGAGGGGCCAAGCCGTCCGCGGCGGCGCCGAGGCCGCCGCGGACGTGGTGGAGCCGCACCCCGCAGCGAGGAAGCCCTGCGTGCTGAAGAAGCTCCACGGAGCGAAGCGGACATTGAAGAGGATGACCCCTGGGCACCGGTGAGTGCAGCTCCCGAGTTCGATGACGACTACGAGGATGACGACGAAGCGGAACAGCTCCGTCGCCGCTCCCGTGGCGGTCGAACCCGAACCCCGCGGCGCGAAGCCGCAGCGAGCACGCGTGGCGACGCCGCTCCGGTGGGCGCTGATGAACCGGTGCGACCCGAGCGCCTCGCGGCAGCCAAGCAGTACAGCGCGCCGACATGGCTCGAGACCGTCACGCTGCTCGTCGACGCCAACATCCAACGCCGCGGCAGCGGTGGCGGCGGCTCCTCGCGAGGTCCCCAAGGCGGCCGCGGAGGACGACGCTAAGCCTCCAGCGGCGACCTGCGGTTTTTCGCAGGTCTTGCCACTGGCCGGCTTCCGCTGGAAGCCATCTTCGCCTACGCTAAAGAGACAGCGACCGACAGTTCTTGTCGCCGGCCGGTCACACCGGTCGATGCATCGGTCAGCTGTTTTGGGCCGCGGCGAAAATTGAATTTTGCCGCGCTGCTGAACTATCCGATGGTGGCGGCTCTTGCGAGGGGGAGCCGTGAACCTGGTCAGGCCTTAACTGGAGCAGCCATAAGCGGGGTACCTTTGTGTGAGGGCCGCCGCCACCGGGTAGTTGAGAAGACCATGGCAAAAGCTGGGGAATCCTTGAGCAGCGACGCGACATCGGTGGGCAGCGAAGTGACACCAGACACCGCTGCCGATAGCTCTGCCCGTGATGATCGCTACGTCGTCGTCGCCCGCCGCTACCGGCCGCGCAGCTTCGACCAATTGGTCGGCCAACAACACGTCGGCCAAGCGCTGTGCAATGCGATCGAAACCGGCCGCGTCGGCCACGCCTACCTCTTCACCGGCGCCCGCGGAGTCGGCAAAACCAGCACGGCACGGATCTTTGCCAAAGCGCTCAACGATCCCGGCGGCCCGACGTGCAATCCGGACAGTCAGTCCGACGTCGCCCAGGCGATCGATGCGGGCGAGGACGTCGATGTCGTCGAAATCGACGGCGCGAGCAACCGCGGGATCGACGACATCCGCGCCCTGCGTGCGGGTGTCGGCGTGCGTCCGAGCCGCTCGCGGTACAAGATCTACATCATCGACGAAGTCCACATGCTCTCGCGCGATGCTTTCAACGCGTTGCTCAAGACGCTTGAGGAGCCGCCGGCGCACGTTAAGTTCATCTTCTGCACGACCGATCCAGAAAAACTGCCGATCACCGTCCTGAGCCGTTGCCAGCGGTTCGACTTTGCGCCGGTGCAGACCGACTCGATCATGGGACGGCTGCGGGAGATCGTCGATGCTGAGCAGCTCGAAGCCGAGGACGAGGCGCTGCGGCTGATTGCCCGGCGGGCTGAAGGCTCGATGCGGGACAGCCAGTCGTTGCTCGAACAGGTGGTCAGCTTCAGCAGCGGCAAGTTGACGCTGCAGACGGTCCATACGATCCTCGGCACCGCCGACGATGCGCGGCTGCATGAGCTCGGGCAGGCGCTGGCCGCGGGCGATGCTGCCACGGCGCTGGCACTCGTCGACCGAGCGTGCGGTGAAGGGGTGGCCGCCGGCCAGTTAACGGAACAGCTGCTGGGCTACTTTCGCGATGTGCTGACGGCGACGGTGGGTTGTCCGGCTCAGATGCAGCGGCACACCGGGGAATCACTGCATGGGGAACTGCGGGATTTGGGGCAGCGCTGGGGCCTGCAGACGGTGCTCGCTATCGTCGGCATGATCGACCACGCGCTGGACCGGATTCGCCACAGTCTGCACGGCCGGGTGCTGCTGGAAGCGACGCTGGTGCAGGTTTGCCATCTTCCTAACCTGCAGAGGGTTTCCGATTTGGCTGCGGCGCTCGGCGGTGAGAGCGGCCGCGTGGTTGCTGCGCCGCGTGCGGCTGCGGCTGCACCGCGAGGGGCGAGCGAGGAAAAAAAAAAGCTTGAGCCGCTAGCTGACCCAGCAACCTCAGCCGTTGCGGTGAATCAAGGACCGGCTTTCGGCCAGTCGCCTGCCCTTGTAACCAGCGCGTCGCAGGCCGCTCCAGTTGCTCCAGCTTTGGCAACCTACCAGCCGCCAGCGGCTGCTGCCGGTGGTTCGGGCGCGGTGTCCTCGGTCACCGGAAATTTTAATCAAGCTTTTGGCACGGCAAATCGCGGCACAACCGTTGCTCCGCTGGTTTCCGGCGCACTCCGCGTCGGCGACGCGTCGGCTAGAATGCAGCCGAGTGCGACTCGGGGTGCCGGAACCATTGCGACGGAACCGGCCCGCGATCCTGCTCCGCCACCGACGGCGGCCAAAACGCGAGCCCAGCGGATGCGAGAGATCGAAAACCACCCGTACGTCAAAGCCTGCCTCGACATCTTCGCGGCAGAGATTGTGCGGATCGATCCACCGCGCCCTGGTTCGGGGCCGACACGCTAAGCCGGCGACTGGGCCACAGTCTGCCGCTTCAGCTGCGCCGCTGGTACTGGATCATTTTCGGACTTCAAACCTCGACTTTCCCAATCCAAGCAACACAAGATTATGTTCAAGGCAATCGGCGGACTGGGTAATATCTCCTCAATTCTCAGCAACCTGCAGCACGTCGGTCCGACGATGAAACGAGTGACCGAGGAGATGCGAAACGAGATGATTACGGCCTCCGCAGGCGACGGGGCAGTGGAAGTCACGCTCAATGGCATCGGCGAGATGCAGGGCGTCCAGATCGTGGAGTCGGCCCGCGAGCATGCTCAGTTGCAGGTCTGGATCGTGGAAGCGACCAACATCGCCGGAGCGACGGCGAAGCGGCAGTACGCTGCGGCCATCTCGCAAGCCGCGGACGATCTGAACCTCAAATTGCCTGGCCTCGATACGCTGCTCAGCTCGATCACGGGCGGAGCGTGATCGCGATGGCCGAGGTTTCCGGCAGCGTCAACGAATTAGTCCACCAGCTTGGACGGTTACCGGGAATTGGACGCAAGACGGCCGAGCGGCTCGCCTTTCACCTGCTGCGGATCCCCAAGCGAGATGCAATTGCTTTGGCGTCCGCTATCCAACAGGTGCGTGAGAGCGTGCATTACTGCGCTGACTGTTTCAACCTCGCGGAGTCGCAATTGTGCGAGATCTGTCGCGACCCGCGGCGCGATCGCAGCCAGCTCTGCGTCGTCGAACAACCGCGGGATTTAATGAGTTTAGAACAGTCTGGGGCGTATCGCGGACTGTATCATGTACTGCTTGGACGGATCGCACCGTTGGACGGAATCGGACCGGATCAGTTGACGATCGATGCTCTGGTCGAACGTGTGGCTGTGGGCAGTTTTGAAGAAGTGATCATGGCGACCAACCCGACCGTCGAAGGCGATGGGACGGCACTTTACATCTCCAACCTGCTCAGCGAGTTTCCGACGCGGATCACCCGGTTGGCCCGGGGAATCACGGCCGGAAGCGTTTTGGAATACGCTAATAAAGAAGTTTTGGCCGATGCGCTCAGTGGGCGCCAGCGGCTTTGACCTGACCCGAACGCAGTGGATCGTGGGCCAAGCAATCGGCTTGGTCCTGATCGATCAAACACCTGACCTCGGATAGTAAACCGCACCCTTAAGAGTAACGAGTTATGCGGATGTCCATGGGCCTCGAGGCCCGCCAGTTGCAAACCCAAAAGCTCGCGCCGCGGATGATCCAATCGATGGAGATTCTGCAGTTGCCGCTGATGGCATTGCAGGAGCGGATCGAGCAGGAAATGAACGAAAACCCGTTGCTTGAGCAACAGGAAATCGATCCCAACGCCCCCGATGAGGGCGACGACGATGACCGGGCCACCAATGAGCCGGTCTCGGAAATGGAGAAGGAGTTGGTCGTCAGTGACGATCGTGACAACGCCGACGACTTCGAGCGTCTGCTCAACATGGACAGCGAGCTGCCGAGCACCTTTGACGATTCCTTTCGCCAATCTTCCAACCGGATGCAGGACGATGCCGACCGCCGGCACGACCTGATGAGCAACGCCGAGATGCGGCCCGAGTCACTCAATGACTACCTGCTGCATCAGCTTGCCGAACTCGACATCGATGAACGCGTCGAACAATTCGCCGAGCGGATCATCAGCACGCTTGACGCCCGCGATGGCGGCTACCTGCGAATGCCGCTGGCCGACCTGTTGCCGCCGGACCACACCAGCGACGATCTGATGATCGCTGAGGAGGCGCTGCAAATTGTCCAAGCGATGGATCCGGCGGGCATTGCCGCGCGGAATCTCCGCGAATGCTTGCTGAACCAGATCAGCCCGGACATGCCGTACTACGAGGAGATGACCACCCTGATCTCCTGCCACCTGGAAGACCTGGCGGAAAACCGCCTACCAATCATCCAGCGCAAAACCTCCTACTCCATCGAAACCATTCAGGCGGTCAAAGAAGAACTGCATCAGCTGAACCCCAAGCCGGGGGCAGCGTTCATGAAGGCCTACGTTCCCAACGTCACCCCTGATGTGATCCTCGATCAAGACGAAGATGGAACTTATAAGGTTCGTCTGGAAGACGATCGGGTGCCGACGCTGTTCATCAGTGAGTACTACCGTCGCCGCCTGCAGGACCCATCCAGCAGTCCGGAAGAACGCGAGTTCATCAAGAAGAAGATCAACAGCGCCCAGTGGCTGATCGATGCGATCGAACAGCGCCGCAGCACGTTGACCAAGGTGGCTCAGGCCATCGTCGAGCACCAGATTCGGTTCCTGGACGAAGGGCCCGAGGCGATCGAACCGCTCAAGATGCAGCAGATCGCTGACCGCGTCGGGGTGCATGTGACGACGGTCAGCCGCGCTGTCGATGACAAATGGATCCAAACCCCACGCGGGATTCTGCCGCTGCGTAAGTTCTTCGTCGGCGGCACGCAGACCGACGATGGTGAAGACGTTGCCTGGGACACGATCCGCTTAAAGCTGCAGGAAGTGATCGACAAGGAAGACAAGAGCGATCCGCTGAGCGACGAGCACCTCGTCGATGAACTCCGCAAACAAGGTCTGACGGTCGCCCGCCGAACGGTCACCAAGTATCGCAAGAAGATGGGGATCCCCAGCAGCCGCCAGCGTAAAGACTGGTCACTGGTTAAACGGTAGTTCAGCACTGGCTCAGCAATAGTCGCTCGTAAGCGTCGACCATCGCTGGCCAGCTGAACCGCTGAGTGACTTCTACGGCGTGGCTGCCCAGAGATGAGCGGAGCTGCGGATCGCGCAGGCAGCGGTCCATTGCGGCGGCTAAAGCGGCGGTGTCGTCTGCGGGCACCAGCAACCCGTCGACGCCGTCATGAATCACCTCCGCCGGCCCGTGGGGGCAGTCAAAGGCGATGCAGGCCAGTCCTGCACTCATCGCCTCCAGCAGCGCCGAGGGAAAACCTTCATAGCGGCTGGGCAAGACAAATAGATCGCTGTCCGCTAATGCCGGCCAAATCGGCCGCGTCCAGCCGGGGAATTGAACGCGGTCGACCAAGCCAAGCTGCTCTCGCTGCCGCTCCAGTTCGCCGCGGCACGAGCCTTCACCGTGAATCGCCAGCGTCCAGCTCGGGTGCTGCTGGGCGACGGCGGCAAAGGCTTGCAACAACCGCTCGAATCCTTTCTCCGCCTCCAGCCGGCCGATGCCGATCACTCGCCCGCCGCTGCGTTTCACCTGCTCGGGCTCTTGAGTAGCAAGCCCGGAAGCTGGCAAATGGATCGCTGAAGGGATCACGATCGGCGACTTAGACGTCCAGGGAGCGACCACCTCGGCGGCGGCCGAAGTCAAAACCACCACCGCGGCAGCGCGCGGTACAGCCGCGGGCGGAGTGCGGACCACGGCCACGGCAGCTGCTGCGCGGCCGGATTGCTGCGTTCGCTGACGATCACCGGCAGCGACATGCCCGCCAGCGCCAGCAGCGTCAGCACATTGGTGCGGTCACAGAAGCTCAGCACCGCTTCGGGCCGCGACCGGACCACCGCTCGTCGCAGCCGCGCGATCCGGCGCGTGTTGGCGGTGACCGCCGACCAGCGGCCTCGGCTGGGCCGCATCAGATCCAGCGAGACTCGCCGCACCAGGGCACTGACCGCGTGTCGGTCCTGGCGGCCGTCGTCGAGCGTGATCAGCGTCACCTGGTGCAATCGCTCCGTCAGCGCCGAGGCGAGCCCAGCCAGCACCCGCTCAGCCCCACCGCCAGCGAGCGAATGGATGATGCAGGTGATTCTCATCGCAATGATCGCCACAGAATCGATGGTCGGGTTAACGCGATTGTAGCGATTGCAACGGCCATCGAGGATGATTAGGGTGAGTATTGGATGCTGCCGGCATCCTCCTCTGATCCTAGCGAAAACCACTTCCACGTGCTGCAACTATGAAGAACATCCTCTTGAGCGCCGGCCTGATCCTGACGACCAGCCTGACTGCGGGCGACTTTGCCCAAGCCAACCACGGCGCGGGCTCGAACTTGGGCTTCCTGCCATTCGGTTTCTATCAGCCCTACGGCGTCCGCTACAGCACTTCGGTTCGTACGCCGCCGTACTTCGCGCTCAACCCGCCGGTGTATTACGGCAGCCGCTATGCGCGGCCCTACGGCGACAGCCCCTTTGCTTCGCCGCCGTTGTTGACCGCACCGGCCGACTATCAGGTGCAGCGAGCCGCCGCGTTCGCACCACCGCTCGTCCCGGCGATCGGTCCGGTCCGCTGCAACCCTTATGTCGTCAGCGAGATCGTCCCCGAAGCCACAGCCGCTGAGCCGCAGCCCGCGGAGGAACTGCCGGCTGGGAATGATTTTACCGCGACCACCGTCGGTCCCGTGCGGTTCAACCATTTGGTCAGCGTCGGCACGCCCTAAGCCCATACCGCTATGGCTTAGAGTGGCACGCTCAGAGCCCCAGCGATGGGCGTGGACGGCGGAAGCAGATAGGGAGCCAATGAGTCATTCCATGGTAACTGGGCAGTTATCCCCAACTGCGCCCTTCGTTCCTCAGGGACGTGCCACCCTGATCGATCAGCGCCGCCGCCCCAAGTGATCAGCCAAAAAGTTCGCGGAAGAACCTAAATTAGAGGCTGTCGATTAAATCAACAAACACTGACTAGGGCTCGCTCGTCGATGCCGGCTCTGCGAACCGATAACCAATGCCGCGGACCGTCTCGATCAGGTCAGCCCGGTCGCCCATCTTCTTTCGCAGGCTGCGGATGTGAACATCGATCGTCCGCTCGAGCACCATCGTGTCTTCTCCCAACGCTGCATCGACTAGTTCACTGCGGTCAAATGCCCGGCCGGGCTGCCGGATCAGGGTATCGAGCAAGCGGAACTCGCTCTTGGTGACCTTGATCACCTGGTCATCGATCTCGACCCGGTAACGTCGCCGATCGACGCTCACCCCGGCGGCAGTGACCGACTCACTGGTGTCGACCGGTTGCTCACGACGCCGCAGATGGGCCTTGAGACGCTGCAGCAAGACCGCGTAACTCTCCACCGGCTTAACGACATAATCGTCTGCGCCGACAGCAAAACCGATCACCTGATCGGATTCTTCGCCCAGTGCGCTGATCATCAAGATCAGCGTATCGCACGTCTCGGCGCGGCACGCAGCTGTTTGCAGACTTCCACGCCGCTGAGCACCGGCAGGTTCACGTCGAGGAACACCACGTCGGGCAACTTCAGCTTCGCCTGGCTGAGCGCGTCGCCGCCATCGGTCGCGCGATAAACCTCATACCCAGCGCGGGTCAACTGATATTCCAGCGTCTCGGCCAGGGGACGATAGTCCTCCACGATCAAGACTTTTGTTTTCGCCATATTATCCCGGACAACAAAATGATCACAGCAATTGGAGATTACATCTTCTTCCAAACCACCGTCGTTTGCATCCCGGAATCAGCAAGGCTACGGTTAAACCCTGGTTAAGAATCGATGAAGATCGCGGCCGCGAGCGGTGTGCGAGCTTGATTCAGTAAATCAAATTCATCGTGCTCGTGCTCGTGCTCGTGCTCGTGCTCGTGCTCGTGCTCGAGTGGGGCTTCCGGGAACTTCGTGGCGCATCACTTGGGACGGAGGACTTGTCCATTGGGTGGCACGTCCCTGAGGAACGAAGGGCGTGTGCTGGAGGAGATCAGCAGGGCAAACCTGAAATGGCTCTGCGGCTCGGTATCTGCTCCCGTCGCTGGGGCTCCGAGCATGCCGCCCAAGGTAGACTGGCACTTTCCCTAGCCAGCCATTGAGTGCCCGGAAGAACCATTCGATTACGGACACGAGCACCGCGGTGCTGAGCACCAGCGCCGGCTTATTTCAAAAGGTTTGCGCTCCGCCCTCGAAAGGGTGCGGCCTCGGTAAGCGTGGTCCTTAGCGGCTCCTGAGGTTTTCCCGCCACAACGATCTTGCCTCGGTAAGGATTCTGTGCCCACGTTGTCCGAAAGACGATCTCCTCGCGAGTCCACTCGATCACGGTATCAGCTGAACCATCGATTAAGTTGCCGATCAGCAGGGCATTTTCTTCGCCAGATTGAAGCAGCATCCACAGCCGCCACCGAGCATCAATCGCCTTAGCGGCAATGCGCGTACCAACCGGCATGCGTAAAAAGAATTGCCGCTGATTTACTGGGTAGGGCCCGATATGCGTGCCGCGCACAATGATAAATCCTTGCTTGTCCTCACCGGTTCCTACAGACCCTGTTTGTACCCGGCAATGAGCAGCCTGAACGTCCGCGATGACCGGTCCTAACGCAGGCAGCGCTTCAACAATTCCTGTCACCCGTTCATCTTCAATGACGTCCAGATTGACGATTTCTAACTGAAAGTTGGCCAGTTCAGCCTCGTTGTACGCGAGCCGGAGGGAGTACTGGCCGATCTGATCCAGTGCAAACCAGCGGTTAAGTTCGTACGCTAGACGGACACAGGAACCCGACGGCATTGGAAGCATCCGCGAGGGCCTAGGCTTCCCGAGCGGATCTTCGCTGGAAACCGGTTGCCACAAGCGTTCCTTGATGCGAGCCTCGGTTTCCTCGCCACTGGGAGAAGTCAGAGTGACTTTCATGCCGCGGGGCAATCCTGAATGGTCGAACTCGACCCTGATCTCGCTCGCTGCGTCATTGCAGAAATCAAAAACCAACGGTACCGGACTAGCGAGCGGAAACAGGTGGTCTTCCACCCGCAGTTGCACCCTCACCTCGCTGAGGGGAGCATCCTCAGCCTGGAGCACTCGCGGATTGACGAGCAGCACCAAGAACCCGATCAAGATTGAACCTGTACAATAATCATTCACTTCTGCCACCTCATTTACGCAGGCTAATAATGCGTCCTTCAAAAGGTTGCGACACGCTGAGCGTACTCAACATCGGCTCGCCTGCCTTTCCTGCAACCACGATGTAACCCCAGAAAGGATTCCCTATCCATGGCCTGTGAAACACAATCGGAGTCCGAGTCCACTCGATTGCGGTGCTAACGGTTCCGTCCTGCAGATTGCCGATCACCACTGCGCTCCCTTTTTCTGAGCGAAGCAGCATCCACAGCCGCCACCTAAAATCAATCCCAGTGCGCACGACCCGCGTACCGACGGGGACGCGCAGCAAGAACTGCTGTTGGCTCTTTTGCTGCATCCCGATCTGTGCATCCTTAACAAAGATGAATTGCAGCTTATCGTTACCCTCGCCTGTCGTGCCGGTTTGCACGCGGCACTGGGCGTTCCAGTGCTCTTCTACGACCACTCCGGAAGCGGCTAGAGGGTCGACAAAGCCGCGGACAACTTGATCATCAATGATGTTCAGTTGAACGATCTCGAAGTCGAATCTCGCTAGTTCCGCATCATAAAATCGCAAGTGTAGCGTGTACTGCCCGGTCTGGTTTAGGTTGAACCACTCGTTCAGATCGTATTCCAGGCGAATACACGATCCTTGGGAAAGCACAATTCGCTCGCTACCGGGCATTGTTCCAGGAGGATCGTAGTGATTACCCGGCTTCACGTAGTGCTTGCTCTCACGGGCATTCATTTCTTCACTATCGGGATATGTTAACTCCATGTTGAGTCCATAGGGCAATCCTAGATGGTTCATGTCAAAGCTTACGTTCAATGTTCCGTCATTGCAGAAATCAAAAACCAGCGGGACGCTGGTCCCCTGCGGGAAAATCGATTGATCGGTATGGATCTGTACCACCCGCTTCGTTTTGATTGCAACGTCCTCTGCATGTACATAATGCGCAATGGCTATAGCCACAATGAACGCAAATAGCATCCTGCACTCAGAACGGTAGCTCATCGCAAATTTCCTTCTAGAAGCATGGCTCGGACGTTGATCTAAAATAAAATGCCACATCAGCAAAAGCGGGCTAGGGAGTGGGAATGGCATTTCGTTGCACATGAATGTACTGCACAGTTCCGTAGCCGTACATAATTTGACTGCGCGTCTCGACTGTAGTACCTGGGGCGCACATCTACATCAGCGAGGTGAGCCGAGGCGGTTGACCCGCGAACCGCACCCGTCAAGTTGTTCCCTGAGATACCCGTGTAACTAATAATCTCACTGCCATCCACAAGTACTTTGCCCGGCGATGCTAGGTTCGTCGTGTCGTTAAGCGGAATGACGGTGTCAGTCGCGGTTATCGGTGCGGCTAGCGACTTAAGCGGATAGTCATATTCGTAGTCCCAAAGGACGCGATATTGATCGTCAACTTCACCCGAAATGTCGTTGCCGTTCGTGTCGGTGAAATGCCCTCCTGTGGCGGCGGTGAGGTGATGCAACTCGTGGCTAATGACGTATGCGTGGAATATTCCGAGGTCAACGTTGTCGTTCGTTCCTGCGCTGACGCCTGTGCTGACAAAATAGAATGCGCCGTAGGCCGGATGCGCGTGCCTGATAAGTTGCGACAGATAGATCTCGTCCGCCAGTTGCAAATGCTGGAAGCTTTGCAACTGCGGATGCACCTGAGGCACGGCGTAATCAGTAAGTTCCCCGTCGGGGGTACCAACCCAGAGGGCAAAGTTGTCGTGCGGCGTTGCGATGTCGTCGATGATGTAGAACATTCGGATTCCCGCGCCATCCTCGGCTTGACTCATGCCGATCGCCACAGTATCCATCCAGCCTGCGATTCCGGCACGGTCAGGCATGTGTGTGACCGCTTCCATCGCATCGACCTCGACCAACAACTCTTTATAGGCGGGGCTTAATCGGACATGCCCGCCCGGATGTGGGTTGGCGCCTGCCCAGTCATGTCCGCCTCCGTCAAGGATGAAGCCGCGGTACTCCTGCAATACGGTGCGCCCGTCACCGGCAGCAGCATGATTCCCCATCTTCTGTCCGCTGGGACTACTGAACGTCAACACATCTGTGATGCCGTCGGGATCAATCAGCTCTTTGTCATCGTCATCATTGAAAAAAACAGTGTCAACAGGTGTTGTCCAGTCGAACTGAGCATCCCACTGCTCGACCATTTTCCTTTCCCAAATATCAGCAATTCCGTCGCCATCGCCATCCTTAGGCACCTGCAACGATGTGGTGAGAAGCGTAACGCCATGGCGAACAAAATCTACTTCAACAGTGGCTTGACCTCCGTAATCCTTCGCCCAAAAATTTGCGTAGCTCCTGTCGCTCTCCATCGTTCCCGGAGCCGAGCGACTATCGACTAGCTCGTCAAAGGAATAATCGTCTTCCCTATCTAGACCAATGACTTTCAGATCCGACGCGTTCTCGACATACCCCCCGAGATCGGTGGTTGATACGATGCGGAACACGACGGAATCGACTCCGGCATCCACCCCAACACCTTCAGCAATGAGCTGCATTTCCTGTGCCTGGTACACTGCGGTGATAAACTGAGAACCGGTATTCAGCTTCGCTACATCACCCTCGTATCCAGGGAGGTAGCGAAGAACGCCGTCGACGGGGTCGCTTAGACTTCCATTGTTATTAATGTCCAGGTCGACGTGCACGACGGACACTCGTACCGTGTCCGAGAGCATGAAGTCGGCGGGGCCATCGCCGTCTGGATCAATCTCGACCGTGATCTTGTCAGTTCCGGGATCGATTCCCTCAACAAATAGGGTTGTCATCCTACTAGTCGTCATTCCCAGTTGGGCCGCAGAATAGACACCCGGTTCCACAAAGTCTCCAGGGGTCGACGCATTGGCAGCGGACGGATCCCGAGCCTGATCGCCGTTTTTCAGCCAAAGTCGCAGATGTCCCGCAGCTGCTGCGTACTCGCCGCTGGTTAGAGTGACCGCTGAGGAGGCTGAAGCGGTATAGCTGATCCTGACCTTCGCCGTATCTAAGTCGATCGGGGCAGGAATCTCGAGAATCGCTTGAGCGAAACCGTCCTTTTGGTTAAGGTCGTCATTGTTGCCACCAGTTCCATCGAAGTCATAACCGTCCGCGAAATCGGGGATGCCATCGAAATCCTCATCCCGCCCAAGGTTTGATACAATGAGTTTGCCCGGCTCGCCATCGAGGTCTTCAACGGCAGCTTCGCTCGGTGTGCGATCAGGCGGGCCTAATCCCTTATTATTGTCGGAGTCGATGTCTAGGTCAACATTTACGACGGTAACTCGCACAGCATCGACAACATCGAAGCCGGTCGGGCCGGTACTGGTGCCGTCGGGGTCGAGTTCGACGAGTATTCGATCGGCACCCAGCGCTGTGCTCGGTCGAATGCCTTCGATGTAGAGTGTCACCACCAGATTTTGGTCATTGAGCCCCAATTGCGCGGGAGTATACTCGCCTGGGGCCACATAGTCCCCGGGGCTGTTGACTGCATTGACGGGAGCCTTGCTACGAGCAATATTCCCGTCCTTGGTCCAGATCCTTAGATGTCCAGTCGCAGGCGTGTAGCTCCCGTTGTTTACGTTAACGCCGGCGGGATCAGAGGCTTCGTAGGTAATTCGGAGAATGGCGGCATCTAGGTCGATGTCTGCCGGGATCTCCAGCACCAGTGGCGTAAAACGCTGGGCAGCGTGGTCCTGATCATCTTCATCACCGAGAACTCCGTTGAGACTGAATCCATCCGCAAAACCAGGGATTCCGTCCTGATCTTCATCGCTGATATTTACGGCGATAAACTTGCCGGGCAAAAGAGGAGCATCCTCAATCTGATCCTCGTGGGCGCTCCGGTCGGGTGGCTGCAAGGCATTGTTGTTGTCACTGTCTACATCAGCATCCACCGCAGGCAGAATATGCAGCACGGGCGTTTGATGGCCAGAAAAATCATCGGCTAATGCGAATTCCTCCAGCGCGGCGCTGAAATTTGGCTTTTTAGGATGGTGCACATCGCAGGCCGCAGGGTAGTCTTGAAACTTCAGTTCTTCGCCGCCATGGCAGTCTTCACCGAAATAATACCCCTTTTCAAACTCCTGATGGGGATGGGCGGCAACGATGAAGTTGTCGCCGAATCGAGGGGTGTTGATCTTGTAGTAAGCCGTTTGTTCTTCGGCTTGCTCCGCATAGGTGAGCGTGCCGCTAAACAAGGGAGACAAGGGCGTCAGGGTCGCGTGATTGTCGCGAGGTGTATTCGCCGTCGTGCCCGACGGCGGCGTCGATGGCACATTGGCGACCGTATTGATCGGATCGTACCAGGCCAGATGGATGTCACCCGTCATACCGCTGGGGATCGCTGGTGAAATCGTCGCCTTCACACGCACCTTATCATGCGTCGGTGTCGGATGTGCCGCCCAGTACGGGCTGGCCGTTAATTCGGCTAAAGCCACGTCGGTGAATTGCACGGGATCATCATAGGGAACGCTGATCGTTTCTGCGGGCGCCACCGATTCCCATTCTAAGCTTGCGATCGTATGCATCGACACTCTGGGAGCACCGGTTGGCGATGGACTCGGTTTTAACTCTGCCATGGCCGTATATTGCTTCAGCAGCGCGTCTGGATCGATCGATCCAAATTGAACGCGTGGCAAAATCGGAGTTTCACCTCCGGTGGACGAGTCGGGGGAACCGTAAGCCCAGCGGTCCCACTGGGAATAATTAGCTGGCTCATGGCACCACGTGGCAGTTGCGAACCCGGACACGCTATCCGACCATTCGTGCTGGAGGATATACCCTGCCGCCTCCTCTGGCAACACTTTTGGTTGCCACCGATGCGAGTCGCTGGACCACAACACATGCCACTCGGGCGCAGACGGATTGGGGCCACGGTCCTCCGGCGCATCGTAGCCGTTTTCGGACCAGTGCGTTCTTCCAACTGAAACCCAATCACCTCAACCCAATAAACTTTGATGGACCAAGTGGCCGATGCATTATGATCATCGGTTGCGCGGACGACGACATTGCTGATTCCCGGGCTGGTGCCAGTAGGCAGTGGCAGGGCAGTCAGCGTTAACTCCTGGCCGCTGATCGTTGCACTGACGAGGCTCATGTTGCTGTTACTGTCGACTGAGTACTGCAGGGTCGAGGATGCCTGCTCATTGTCATCAAAATAATTTGATAAAATGATTTTCACTTTGTTGTCGGTCTCTTGACTGTTCTGATCATGCCCGTGAAAGTCGAGAAAGACCTCGGCCAATGTGCATCCGGTCCCACACTGGGTGCCTATTATGTACGGCGCCGTGTTCGGGCATCCGCAACCACAGCAACTGGTCATCTTCATTTCCAGCGGGTCATCGTCAGCGAGGTTTTCCCAGTCCTCCTTGCTGCTTATCGAACCAGCCGCGAGAATGCTCTGGCCATCGGCGGATATTTCTACTTCCGGCACGTCGTCTGACAGGGTCACCGATGGACCGCCTCCTCCGGCGGCGATTGAGGATTTTGGCGGGGCAACGACCGAGCCGCCGGACGGGGCGGTATTGACCGGTGCAGGTGGTTCATTGCGGGCAGCGCCGCCAGCGGAGCCAGACGTGTTTTGGGCGACTGGTTTTGCAGCGATGCCGATTCCTGAGGCGGGTGGCGGCGATGGTTCGGCGGCGGACATGTTGGCGGCCGGGACACCGGCCGATAGCAGTTCCCACTGCGAGCCGCCTTGCTCGGGGTCGATGCCTGATTTCCTTTTCTCCTGATGATAACGCTCCGAATCCTGCTGTTGAGAGATTTCAGAGATCGCATCGTCGCTACGCGAAGCTGTTTGCAGTTGCCCCGATTCATCCGTAGTGGCATCGGTTTGAATCGCCGCAGACGCTGGCTGGGCTTTGGATGCACCGTAGAAGCCGGATTCATCGGCAGGTAAGCGCTCAGGATGACGATTCTTGCCGTCAGAGTCCGTACTGATCAGATCGGCCAGCAGCGATCCGCAGATCAGGCCAAGGATCGACGAACTCGCCTGAACCCGATTTTCGAGTTGCTCGACATGTAGTCGGAGCTGTTTTTTAGCCCGTCTCGGTCGATTCACGCGCTCCGTTGATATCCGATCTGTCCGTCTGGAAAACTTCATCCCTACTGCTCCGTCGAGTTTTGTGTAAAGGCGTTGTTAACGTTTCTATCGCGGCGAGAAAAAAGGTCTCCAGGGAAGAGGTGACATGCGGGTCGTCGAAAATGGTCTCCGCGGATGAGAGGATCTGCTGTGATAGACCGTGGCGATACGATGCGTCCGTACCGAGGCGGACGGCGAGCTGAATGTATTGCTGCCTATCCCGTGCGATCAGAGCGTCGATTCCCATACGTTGGTAGAGTCCGGCGGTACAGTTTTGCACGGCGAGGTCACCGCGCTGCGTTACGATCGGGATGCCATATGAGAATGCGTCAAACGCGGTGATACCACCGGCATAGACAGGTGAATCGAGAATAGCGGTTGCCAGACTGACCAGTTGGTAGTAACGGTCCAGCGACAGGGCCGGCAGGTAATACAGACGTTTACAAATTGTCGGTCCAAGAGTTCGCAGTAAGCGTCGCTGCAGATCCGATTGAGCACGAGCTTGCCGACCACAAAGGATGACGATGCGGAAGCTGAATCAGGTGCTGGGTATGCCCGATGTTCGACCAGGCGTCGGCATAGTTGTCATTGAGCTCGAGCGCACGTCGAAAAGCAGCTTCGGCTTCTTTCAGCCGCCCGGTCTCGAGTAGAACGACTCCGTAGTTGTTATGATAAACCGGCTTGGTGTCGCAGCGGCTAATCGCCTGGCTGATGAAAGCTTCGGCCGCAGTGAAATCGCATTCCCGTAGCCGCAGCAGACCCAAGAAATGCAACGCTCCGGGATGTTCAGGGTCGTTTTTTAGTATCTCCTGCCCGAGACGTTCTGCCTCTCTCGAATCGCCCGCCTGATGTAAAGCCATCGCACGCCTGATTGCATGGTCGTTGGCGCCTTGGTGCCGCCTCGTTGCGATGAACGCCGACGGGCCAGATGTTGAGTTTCCAGGGACATATCCTAATTGCGATGCCAACGGCTCGACGTGTTCACGGATGATCTTTAATTGCGGTTCGTCCAGATCAGCTTTGGGTCGAGGCCAACCACCAGGATTCGTCCTGAGCGCTTCGCGATCGATTCGCACGCCGGCATATCGCTCCAGATCATCTAAATCGCATTGTCCACTGATTAGATCTTCATAAGCAAGTAACCGAGTTCCTAGGATCGCTTGGTGTTCAAGAAAGCTCGCCGTTAGCGCTCGCCAGTGGTTACTGAACGCGCGCACGTCGAGCGGACAATCGGGCCAGCGGTTATACCACACGACTCCGCGTTCGCGGCAGATCGTGTCGTAGGACCGAAATGCGTTGTAAGGATTGCGAATCAGGAAAATGAACTTGCTGTGGGGGAAGAGTAGGCGCAGCAAATGCGAGTGGTCGGCTGAATAGCGGACTGTTTTTACGCCCCAACGATCGAGTCCCGACTCCTTGGCTGGCCGAGCAAACAAGCTCTCAAAGAATCCTACGTAACTGTCCAGCAGGCATTGGGGAGACGGGTAGAGGTTAGCGATGAACGTGCGGGAGCGAAGGTCAGCATCCTGCCGCTTGTAAAAGAACGTGTCTTCAGGCCAGAAGTCGCGAATACGGCGAAACACGTCCGCGACCGAATCGAGCAAGCCGCCGTGGCCATAGGGTTCGCCCCACATCAAGCAGTCTCGGGAGAGCATCCGCTGCAGGAGCGTCGAGCCAGTACGATAGCCGGCAGCCATCAAAATCACCGGTGCCTCTGAGCTACGGCTCTGGACATCAGGCCAGCGTTGACGGAAAACGTCGATTCCCTCACGCAGGGTTAAGCTCGGTGTTGCCTGCTTCGCCACGGCTTCTATCCGTCAAGCTTGGTACGCTCAGTGGCCGGTAACGCTGTGCCTCGACGGCTTACTTATGCGTGCCGAATGCCAGCGGACGGAGTAGATGGTGCCACCTAAACGGCAGGGTGCAAATTTGCCGGCTGCAAACTTACCGGTTTCGATTTCGCGCAGTCACTCTGGGATGTGCCCGCATTCGATTACGAGCACGAGCACCGTTTCACTGAGCACGAGCACCGCGATGCTGAGCACGAGCACGGTTGCGAGCATCATCATGCTGAGCGCGAGGACAAAAGTTATTTTGCCGGAACCGTGGCGGGAAGGTAGATCTTGAACGTGCTGCCGTGGTTGGGCCGGCTGTGCAGTTCGATCCGGCCGCCCTGGGCCTGAGTCAAGTTCTTGACGATCGCTAGCCCCAAGCCAGTGCCCTTGTTGGCTGCTTGCCGAGCTTTGTCGCCGCGGTAAAACCGCTCAAACACGCGTTTCTGCTCATGCTCGGGAATGCCCACACCATTATCTCGCACGGTCAGCACCCCGAACTCTCCATCCCGAGAACTGCTGGCGACGACGTGCCCGCCCTCGGGTGTGTAGCGAATTGCGTTGCCGATGACGTTGTTGGCGATTGTCAAGGTTGCCTCGCGGTCCGCGTAGACCAGCGCCGGCGTATCCTCGGTCGTGTGGTGCTCCAGGCGGATCGACTTGGCAGCAGCGACCGGCGCGTATGTCGTGATTGCCTCGGCGATCACGGCAGCCAAGTCAACGGTCGTCGGCCTGAGGTACTGCACACCGGCCTGAGCCCGAGCGAGTGTCATCATGTCGGCGATCAGCCGTTCCAAGCGGCGGCACTGCTCATGGATCTGCGTGAGGAAGTGCATCGCCGCCTGCGGATCATCGCCGATCGCCAACTCGACCGTCTCGGCGTAGCCCTTGATCGCGGCCAGAGGCGTCTTCAGCTCGTGCGAGACATTGGCGACGAACTCCCGCCGCATCTCCTCCAGGTGCCGGTTCTCCGATTCATCACGGGCCTCGAGCAATACCGATCCGGCGCCTTCGTAAGCGAGCCAGACGCACAGCACGCGCAGCACGCGGCGGACGCCCTCTGCGTCGCGCACTTCGACGATCGCTTCCCGCGGGGCACGATCAGCAAACAATTGATGGACCGCCTGCAGCAATTCCGGCTGCCGGATCGACTCCACCAGTTGATGCCCCGTCGGCTGGCGGTGAATCGCAAACAGCCGCTTGGCGGCCGAGTTCGCCAGCACGACCTGCCCGCGGCTATCGATCACGATCACGCCGCTGCCGAGCTTTTCGACCACGATCGCCGTCTGCGCCCGCTGCGTCTGCAGCTGACTTTGCAGCACACGCAGCTCTTTCTCCAGCGGTCGCAACCGCGCCGTTCCCTGCCCCACGACCCGGCTCAGCAGCCAGGTGACCGCCACGGCCAGCACGCCGCCGATCCCCGCCAGCAGCACAACCGCGCTGCCGAAGTGAGCCGCAACTGCCGCTGAAAGCGTCCATGCCGCTCCGATCGCCAATCCTACCGACCCGATTTGAACCGGCGAGAGCAGCGGCGGTACCGCCGTCGGCTTAGTCACGGTTGCCGGTCCCGCAGCTGATCGGCTGCTTCGCCGACGGTTGCCGATGAGACGTCTCTGCTACCGAACTCCATCAGCCGCTGCTGCGAATCATCCATGCCCATAGCGCTTTGTAGGTGAGCTGCTTGCAGGCAGCAGCGAACGGTCGCTTGCTTCGACTTTGCGTGAACCGGTGCAGCGTTGTGCGGCTGCAGCGAGCATCCCCTTGCACCATTTCAGCATCGCCACAGCCGGGCACGCGCAGCAGGTGACCGTGCCGCGAGGCCTGCAGGATCTCATGGGAATCGACATTCATCGCCGTCAGCCAACCGCCTCCGAAACAGTACGTATCGACACAGATCACGTGTCCGAGATTGAGCACTTCGCCGCTGGCCTGCGGCGTGTGGCCGACGTAAACCCGTTTGCCGGTGAAGTGCGGCGCAGGCCAATTCGTCTGGTGATTCCAGTAGCGCTGCAAGTCACAGGTTCGCTCGATCGGACAGAGCGGATCGTAACCGGCGTGAATGAAGATTTCGTGTTCGGTTTCGTAGTGACACCGTAAAGAATGAAAAAAATCGAGGTGCGAATCGGGGATCCGGTCCAATGAACCACCATAGCTGGCGAGGGTCGATTGGCCACCGGTTTGCTGCCACCAATGACAATCCAGCCCGCCCATCAGGACGCCCAACAGCATCACTTCATGGTTGCCCCGGATCGCGACCACACGGGTCTGGTTGGACAGTTCAATCAGCTGATCGATGACGCCGCAGGAATCGGGGCCACGGTCGATGTAGTCGCCCAGGAAGATCATCATGTCGTCTTTTCCCGGACGAATCTCCTCAATCAGGCAGCGAAGCGCCTTGCTGCACCCATGAATATCCCCAATCACATAGCGTCGCATCAATCAATTCCACTGGGGGTCGGCCGGAGGCGGTGAGGAGACGATATCGGCCAATATCTCCCCGCCCAACGTCTTAACGACCTTCTCCCACATCGACTCGTGATCGGCGAACACCATTTGCCACTGCGCCGGGCCTACCAACCAACCGCCTTGTTCGAGCTCTTGATCCAGTTGCTCTGGCCCCCAGCCGCTGTAACGGGCGATGAATCGCGCCTGAATGTCCTCGCGATCAACGATCGAGCTGAGGTGGTCGTCATCGGCCGTGATCCACAGCGGGCTCGCTCCCGCAGCGTCCAAATCGTCCACATCGGGTCCGCACGGTTCGCCCAAGCCAGAGAGCGTGTGCAGCGCCATCAGCGGCCCCTGAACCGGACCACCGAGATAGATCTGGTCCTGTTGTTTGGGCACATGCCCTAAGCGATCGGCGAAGATCTCTTCTAGCGTGTGCTCGCTCGGTCGATTGAGCACCAGACCGAAAGCGCCTTCCTCATCATGACGAACGACGTAAATCACGCTGCGAAAGAAGTTGCCGTCACTCAGGTAAGGTGAGGCGATCAGCAGTCGTCCCGCAATTCGCTTCATCGCTCACTCGCCCGCTTGGTAGTTGTGTCGGGGTGGTTACTCTACTGCTGCGTCTCGCCACAGGCACCCCGCCCAGGAAAGTCCGACGCCAAATCCGATTAACATATTAACCGCAGAGGCTGATAATTCGCCACGCCGACGCAGCCGATCGATCAAAATCGGCAAAGTGCAGGAGACGGTGTTACCCACGTCTTCCATGTCGATCGGAATTCGCGTCTGCGGCAACTGCATCCGCTCCGCCATCTGCTCGAGCATCTTCCGCGTCGCCTGGTGCATCACGAACAGGCTCACCTGATCGCGGTGCATCGACTGGGCTTCCAAAATCTCATCGATCAGCCGCGGAATCGCTTCCACGGTGAAGTTGATCAAGCTGGGCCCGTCCATGTACAACCGGCTTTTCCAACGTTTGCGATGCCGCGGCTGGATGGCGTCGGCCGCCGGCCGCGCCCGCCGTCACCGACCAGCAACGTATCCGCCCCGCCGCCATCGGTGCCGAACTGAAACCCCCACAGCGTTCGCTGCGGGCTGGCAGTGATCAGCGTCGCCGCCGCAGCGTCGCCAAAGATCGTCCGCAAGCTGCGGTCATCAGCATCGATATACTTACTGTAGGTTTCCGCGGTGACTAACAGAACTTTTTTCGCCACCCCGGACTGAATCAGCCCATCGGCGAGCGACAGTCCATAGACGTAGCCGCTGCAGCCGAGATTGAAATCCAGCGCACCGCAGCGGGTGGAGAGCCCGAGCCGGTCCTGCAGCAGGCAACTCGTCGTCGGCAGCGGGTAGTCGGGCGTCTGCGTGCAGAACAGCAGGAAATCGATCGACCGCCGGTCGAGTTGCTCCCGCTCAAACAGCTTCTCGACGGCATGAAAGGCGAGATCGCTGGCGGTCTCCGACGCCGCAGCGATGTATCGCTGCTTGATCCCGGTCTTTTCCTCAATCTGGTCAATGTTCCACTCGGGATGTTCACGACGCAAATCGTCGTTGGTCTCGACCCGCTCAGGCAGGTGAATCGCGATCGGACCGATCGAAGCGTACGGCACAGTGCGGTCTATTTCGGTGGGGATTGTAAGCTGCTTATTGTCCGGGGTCATAGGATCCCAGCTGCCGCAGCCGCAAGGCCAAGTTGCCCAGCGCCTCGACCGGGATCGTGTGCGGCCCGTTAAAGGCGATCAACTCCGCCTTCGGCTGCGAAGCCTTGATCAGCTCATGCAGCGCCTCGGGCGCTGGAAAACGGCAAAATCGGATCCTGCCGCCCATGTGACTGCAACACCGCGGTGCGACTGAGCCGCCCGCCCCGCAGCGCTTCCTGCCACTGCGGCCGCCGCACCAGCGTCCCCGAGAACTGGATCAGCAGTTCTGGCGGCGGCACTTCACCCGACAAGGTGACGTTCATCGACACCATCGCGCCTTGCGAAAATCCGCCCAGCACGTAACGCGGCCGCTCCCCCAGCCCCGCCAGGGCCTCACGGATGCAGCCGGCCAGTACTTCACTCGCCTGCTCGATCCCCGGCGGCGACTGATCGTGCAGCTGTGAAAAGGAATGCGTTTGTGTGGCTGCCAGCAAGGCGGCCATGTTGATCGCCCACCACGCCCGACCACCGAAATCCGCAAACTCGACCGGTTCCAGCGGCGCAGCGGGAAAGATGAAGCGAAACTTCGCGGCCGATTCTTCCATGAAATCGGCAAGCGTCTCCGCCAGCCCCACTAGGTCGCTGCCCGGAGCACCGTAGCCGTGGCAGAGGATCACGCCGATCTGCGGCTGAGCTCCAAACTCAACCACTGCACAATTCAATCCGCCGAGCGTCTGTTCTCGGGCTGCCAAGGGTCTCATGTCGCTTCTTAAGCCAAGGTGTTCAGGGTTCGGGATCCAACTCGTCGGTGTTCATCTCGAGCTGACGCATTTTGCGGTACAGATTGGATCGGTGCAGCCCCAGCGCCCGCGCGGCGGCGGTCATGTTGCCCCGGTGTCGGTCGATCGCTGCCTGAATATGGTTCGCTTGAAAGAGCCGTGTCGCCTCGACGAGCGAACTGGCGGCCGAGGGCGGCGTCGCCTGAACCGAGTTGCCGCTGGCGGACAATGCGCTGTCACCGGGCAGCCCCAGATCGAACGGTGCCAGCACGTCGGACTGCGCCAGATAACTGGCCCGCTCCATCACGTTGCGCAGCTCGCGGACGTTTCCCGGCCAGCGGTATTGCAGCATCGCCTCACGGGCAGCCGCGGACAGCTGCGGCGGAACCCGGCCAATCTGCGCCGCGAACTGCATCAGAAAATGTTCGGCCAGCAGCAGGATGTCTTCGCCGCGCTCGCGCAGTGGCGGCAGCCGAAACGACACGACGTTGAGCCGGAAAAACAAGTCTTCGCGAAAGCGTTTGGCGGCCACGAGTTCCGGCAAGGATTGATTCGTCGCGGCAATGATCCGCACATCGACCGGAATGGGAGTCGAGCCGCCGACGCGGACGACGATCTTCTCCTCCAGCACCCGCAGCAGTTTCGCTTGCCCGCCAGGGCTCATGTCGCCGATCTCGTCGAGGAACAGCGTGCCGCCGGTGGCCAGTTCAAACTTCCCCGGACGCCCCTGGTGAGCATCGGTAAACGCTCCGCGCTCGTGCCCAAACAGTTCGCTCTCCAACAGCGATTCGACCAACGCCGCACAATTGACCGCTACAAACGCCTCGTCGCGGCGCTGGCTTTGAAAGTGCAGCGAACGGGCGATTACTTCCTTGCCGGTTCCATTTTCGCCCAGAGCCAAGACCGCCAGCTCGGTTGGAGCGACCCGCGCCACGGTGTCGCGCAGCGAGCGAATCGCCGGCGACTGACCGATGACTTGGCAGTGGGACGCAGCGTCGCTGAGCAACCGATCGCGGGTGCGGGTCAGCCGCTGACGCGTCTCGGTGCCCTGGATCGCCGCTGCCGCATGCCGCGCCAAATCGCTGAGCTTAATCACGTCGCCAGCGTCAAACCCGCCGCTCGGCCGCCCGCGCTGATTAACGACTTCAAATACGCCCAGCCGCTGCCCACTCGGCGACCGCAGCGGCACCGCGACCAGGCTGCGGGTGACGAACTTCAACTGCCGGTCGACGCTGCGGTTGACTTCGGCCTCACGGTCGTCGCCCGCGGTCCACAATTGCGACTGACCGCTGGCCAGCACCGCGCCGACGATCCCCGCCTTGTCGTCGACTTCCAGCCGGCCACCTTCGACGCCAAGCGCCGGGCGGCCGATCAATTTGCCCCGCCGCTTGTCCCACAAGAAGATGCTCGCCCGCTCGGCCGAGAGCATTTCGGTCGCCGTAGCGGCGATCGCTTCCAATAGCTCGTCGGTATCGTCGATCGGTGCCCAGCGGATCGAAGCGTCGAGCAGATACCGCAGGTGCCGAGTGGTTTCAACCCCCGCGGAGATCCACCGCTGAGTCCGATCCAGTACCGCCAGCACCCGAGCAGCGCACTCCGCGTCAGCTACCACCGCCGGTGGAACCGCAGAAACCGTCTGCGGCATCGCCAGCAGCAGCACGGGCGGTCCTTCCGGCGCCAACTGCTCCGCCGCTGTCTCCCGCTGGTCGATCGCCACCGCCAACCACCGTCGCCGCACGCTCGCCGCCGCACCGTCGACAGCATCCGAGACGAGCGACTGGACTTCGAGCTGCCCCAGCAGCGATGTCCCCGGCCCACTGTAGGATAAGGAACTCCACCGCGGCCCCGACTGCCGCACCAGTTCAACCGCCTCGGCACCGAGCAGGTCGCGGAGCGTTGGCAACAACCCGGCAAGCCACGACCGGTCTGCTGCGGCCCAGTGCGGCGCACCGGCCGCGGTCAACGTGGCAAACGACCGCTGACCCAGCGACCGCTCGGCGAGTTCCAGCCAAGCGGCGCACAGTCGCCCGCTGATGCCGTCGGTCGTGTCAGTGGGAGATGAATTCATGAACATTGCAAAGCACAGGTTGGCCAGGCAGCAGGGCTGTGTCCGCGTCCAACACCTCCGTCCGACAGCGGGTGGCGGTGGAAGGCAAATAGACGACCCGCCAACCTTCACGCTATGCTGCTACCCTTGCGGGAACAAGGGTGCCGCTGAACCGCAATAGGCACTTTGCATACCGTTAGTGTGAACTTTCTGTAATCAGTATTTCTCGCCTGGATGGGTGTGATGGATTTTAGTGGAAAAAAAGGTCTGATCCTCGGCGTCGCCAACGACCATTCGATCGCTTGGGCCATCGCACAGCAGATCATGGATGCCGGCGGAACCTGTGGTTTCACACACCTGCCGGACCGGGCTGATGACGAACGCCAACGCAACCGCCGCCGCGTCTCACAGCTGACCGACAAGTACGAGAACGCGGCGTTCCTGGTCCCGATGGATGCTCAGAACGATGACGACATCCGCAGCGTGATGGCGACCGCCGGCGAGAAGTTCGGCAAGATCGACTTCCTGCTCCACTCGATCGCCTTCGCTGACCGCGACGATTTGTCGCGCGATACGGTTTACACCAGCCGGGCAGGATTCAAACTTGCGATGGATGTCAGCGTCTACACGCTGATCGCCGTCACGGCCGCCGCCAAGGAGCTGTTCAACCCCGGCGGCGCGATCACCACGATGACCTACTTCGGCGGCGAAAAGTGCGTCCCCGGCTACAACGTGATGGGAATCTGCAAAGCAGCGCTGGAAGCGACCGTCCGCTACCTCGCCTACGACATGGGCCCGCAGGACGTCCGCGTCAACGCGCTATCGGCCGGTCCGGTCCGCACGCTGGCCGGTCGCGCCGCCGGTGTCGAAGAGATGCTGACGATGTACGAACACATGGCGCCCTTGGGCCGCAACGTCACGCACGAAGAAGTCGGCCGCACCGGCGCCTTCCTGCTCAACCCGATCAGCAACGGGATTACCGGCGAAGTGCTGCACGTCGACTGCGGCTACAACATGATGGGCAGCCCCGGCCGCTTGTTGGACAAGCTGCGCAGCTAAGAGCCTATCCGAAAAGGGGTCTGACCCTTTGGAGGCGAGTCGTTTCAATTGTGCATTAAGCCGCGCCGGAGAGGGTCAGACCGCTTTTCGGATAGACGCACTCGCCCCCGCCAAACACCCTTCCACGCAGGAGCCATCATGGTCCGCACCGCATCGACAATGTTGCCGCTGGGCACCACCGCCCCCGATTTTTCGCTGGTCGATACCGACGGTAACACGGTCTCACGCCGCGATTCTCTCGGCAAGAAAGGCCTGTTGGTCGTTTTTCTCTGCAACCACTGCCCCTACGTCAAACACGTCGCTGATGAACTCAAGCGTCTCGGCGATGACTACCTGGCTCGCGACATTGCCGTGGTCGGCATCAGCAGCAATGACATCGAGGCGCATCCAGACGATTCGCCGGAAAAGATGAAGCAGGAGAAGCAGCAGCGGGGTTACGCGTTTCCCTACCTGTTCGATGCCACGCAGGAAGTCGCCAAAGCGTACCGCGCCGCTTGCACGCCCGATTTCTTCCTGTTCGACGCTGACCACAAGCTCGTCTACCGTGGCCAGTTGGATGACAGCCGCCCAGGCAACGGCAAGCCGGTAACCGGAGCGGATCTGCGGCGGGCGCTGGACAACCTGCTCGCCGGCGAGCCGCCGCTGGAGCGCCAGGTGCCGAGTCTGGGCTGCAACATCAAATGGATCGCCGGCGCGGAACCGGAATATTTCGGCTCCACCTAAGTTTGACGTTCGCAGTACTGCGGTCGGCGAAGCCGACAATGTAGAACAATTGTCCCCAATTGTTCCGCATATCATAAAGTAGAACAATTGTCGTCAATTGTTTCGACCTCATTGAGTGGCCGCCCGAGACCGGAGCGGGTACTGCGATGGCTTTGGGTGGCACGCTCAGAGCCCCAGCGATGGGCGTGAGCGGCGGAACCAGACACCGAGCCGATGCGACATTCATCGTTACTCTGTAATTCCTCCCGACACGCCCTTCGTTCCTCAGGGACGTGCCACCCAGAGGACTTCAGGGGCGTGCCACCCAGAGGGTCAAAACCTCCCGCTCATCGCTATGCTCACACACAGCCCCTAGCTGCCACCTTGTCTGCGTTCCCGTCGGTGCCGCTGCAACTCCTGCCAATTCATCACCCCGCAGCGCTCGGCCCATTGCCGCCAGGCCTGGACCAGCTCGCGGAGCTTCTGCGGATGCTCGGCCGCCAGATCCTGCAGCTCCGTACGGTCCTGACTCAAGTCGTACAGTTCCCAGCGACCGGTCCGTGGGTTGACCGCTTTCCAGTTGCCGTCGCGGATTGCTTTGTGACCCTGGTGTTCCCAGAAAATCGGCTCGCGCTCGATGCTCTGGTCATCGAAGGCCGCGACCAGACTTTCGCCCGGTAGGCTCAGCAGCTTCTGCCCTGAGCCCTCAGGAAACTCGGCTGGGTAAGTCGCCCCGGCCACTTCCAGCAGCGTCGGCATGATGTCGATCACGTGCCCCGGCTGATGCCGCAATGCACCGCGGTGCGCGATCCCGGCTGGCCAGTGCACGATCAGCGGCGTCGCGATGCCGCCTTCGTGCATGTCGATTTTGAACTTGCGAAACGGCGTGTCGGCGGCGTTAGCCCACTCCAGCCCAAGGCTGGCGTACGACAATCCCGTACCGATCTCCGCGCCTTCAACGCCGCGGCTGAACCCGCCCGGGCCGCCTTCGGCCGAGCAGCCGTTATCCGACAAAAACAGAATCAGCGTGTTGTCAAACTCGCCCAGATCTTTGAGCGTCGCGATCAACCGGCCGAGGTTTTGGTCGATGCAGTCCACTTGCGCCGCATAGATTTCCATCCGCCGCGCGAGCTCCTGGCGCTCTTCAGCGGTCTTCTCCTCCCAGGCCATCGCCTGCGGATCGCGCTCGCTCAAATGGGCGTCCGCCGGGATGATGCCCATTTCCTGCTGCCGCGCAAATCGCTGGCGACGGACCTCGTCCCAGCCGCTGTCATAGCGTCCGCGGTACTTGGCGATGTCTTCCGCCTTGGCCTGCAGCGGCCAGTGCGGCGCAATGTGAGGCAGATACAGGAAGAACGGTTTTTGCTGCTCACCGCTGCGCGCCTCTTTGATGAACTCGACCGCCTGCGAAGTCAGCATGTCGGTGATGTAGGCGTCGTCGGGCAGGTCCACCCGGTCGTTGCCGTTAACGAAAAACACTTCACGGCGGATCTGCAGCGCGTCCTTGAAATACACACCACCACCGGTTGGTGTCCCCCAGTAGCGATCAAACCCGCGGTCCAGCGGCCACCGCCCGCGCGCCGCCCCCACATGCCATTTTCCAGCTGCCAAAGTGGTGTAGCCGGCCGGCCGCAGCGCTTCGGCCAGCGTCACACACTGATTGTTGAGAAACCCACGATAGCCCGGTAGCCCATCGTCGCCTCCCATGTGACCCACGCCGGCCTGGTGTGGATAGAGGCCGCTCAGCAGCGCCGCTCGCGTCGGACAACAGCGCGAGGTGTTGTAGAACTGCGTGAACCGCAGCCCGCCAGCGGCCAGCGAATCGAGGTTCGGTGTTTCGATCTCGCCGCCATAGCAGCCGATATCGGAATAACCCAGGTCATCCGCCATGATCAGCACGATGTTAGGCGGATCGGCGACGGCTGCGGCCGCCAAGATGAACAGGGACAGCCAACAAATCGAGTAGGCAAGCATCGCCGTCGACGTTTTTATCATGGGTCTCACACTTCTACAAATCAGGTCATTCAGCTATCTGGATCATCGTCAAAACCGGTTGCGGTCAGCGCGGATTTGCGCTGCAGCGGGCAGTTCGACCCGTCCATCGTTCTGCTGCGGCATTCCCGGTGTGCTGCGGCCCGCTGCGATAAGCCGCTGCAACAACTCGAGCAACTCCGCCGCCACCTGCGGCTCCTCGTCGATCCGATTATGCCGCTCGCCGAGATCATCGGCGAGCTGATAGAGTTGACGATCGGGCAAGCCTGCCGCGGCCGGGCTGCCTGGCCGCGGCTCGCTCCAGCCGCCCGAGCCGGGGCAAAGCAGCAGTTTCCAGTCGCCCCGCCGGATCGCGAACGAGCCATTGATCGAGTGCGATACGAGCTGATCGCGTGCAGCCGGACCCGCAGATTGCCCGCGCAAGACCGGCAGGAAACTGATGCTGTCTTCTCCGGCGTCTTCGGGCAGCTCGACATCCACCATCTCGGCAACCGTTGCCAAGATGTCGGTCAAGCAAACGAGCTGATCGGTTTCGACGCCAGCCGCCGCCTGTCTCGGCCACCGCACCACGAACGGCACCCGGTGGCCGCCTTCGAATAAGTCAGCTTTATGCCCACGCAGCGGCCCATGTGGAAAATGTCCTTGCTGGGCCAGTTCAGCGAACTTGGCTTGCGGCGAGCAGCCATTGTCGCTGGTGAAGATTACCAGCGTGTGATCGGCTAAGCCGTTGCGTTCCAAAGCCATTAAGATTTCACCGACTGCCCAGTCGGTTTCCATCACGAAATCACCATAAGCATTGAGCTGACTCTTTCCCCGCCACTGCGGGCTGGGCAAAATCGGCGTGTGCGGCGACGCCAAGGGAACGTATAAGAAAAATGGCTGATGATCTGAAGCCGCCGCTCGCCGCTCGATGTATTCCACTGATTTTTGAGCGATCACGGGCAATACCTCGGCGGCGTCGAAATCGGGTGCGGCCGGCCCTTTGCGCGTCCGCCCGGTCTGCTCACGGTCATTGATCATCGGAAAATCACGATCCTGCGTCGGCAATGCCACGACGCGGTCATTCTCAATGAAGGTATAAGGCACCATGTCCAGCGATGCGCTAATGCCATAAAACTCATCAAATCCGACACTATTGGGACCTGCCGTGATTGCTTGTGCATAATCCACATTGAAGACGAAATCACGTGGTTCGATGTCGAACTCTGATACCTGTTTGCCAGGCTTGATCGCCCAATTCATCCCCAGATGCCACTTGCCAAAACAGGCGCTGTGGTAGCCTTGTTCCTTGAGCATCGATGCGATCGTCATCCGGTCCGGCTCGATCAGTCTGGGGCTCAAGCCGCCGAGCACGCCGCGTTGGAGTTTCGACCGCCAGTTGTAACGCCCGGTCAGCAATCCATAGCGGGTGGGGGTACAGACCGACGAGCTGGAATGGGCGTCGGTGAAGCGGACGCCCTGAGCAGCGAGGCGGTCGATGTGCGGGGTCGAGATTTTGCCGCCGTAACAGCCGACGTCGGCATAGCCGAGGTCGTCAGCCAAGATCACGACGATGTTGGGACGTTGCGCGATCGCCCACGATGCACTCGCCGCAATCCAGAACGCGCCGATCGTGATGCAGATACCAGACCTCATGAATCCAGGCATGCGACGGTTGCTCCTCAGGTCGAAAAGGGCTGATTGTAACGCACCACCACTCCCGCGGGCGGATCCGATGGTTCCCATCGACCCCCGCAACGAGCGCCGCCCGTGCACGCCAGGTCCTGTCGCAGCCGCTCGTTTAGGGCTGTGCGGCCAGCACGCCGCAGCGGTTATACTGCAGCCGCCTGTCTGCCCGCCGATACACCTGAGGAGTGCTCAAAAGTGATGCGTCGAACTCTGTTGATGGCCACGATGCTAATGCTCAGCTCAGCGACCGCGCACAGCTGGGCTGATGATCAGCAGCCCGGTGCCGCGGACAGCGAGAGCAGCAAACGGACCGTGCTGGTGCTCGGCGATTCGATCTCGATCGGCTACACGCCCGACTTAACCCAGCAATTGGCCGATGTCGCCCGCGTCGTTCGGCCGGTCGCTCCCGATGGCCAGGCAGAAAACTGCGCTGGGACCAAAAACGGCGTCCAGAAGATCGACCAGTGGATCACCCAAGCGGGCCAGCCGGACGTGATCACGTTCAACTTCGGCCTGCATGATTTCAAACGCGAAACACAGACTGAAAAGCCCACAGCGTCCAACAGTCCCACTGACCCACCGCAGTCCGATCCCGAAAGCTATCGCCAGAACTTGACCCAAATCGTCGAGCGGCTCGAAGCAACCGGGGCGAAGTTGTTCTTTGTCACCACAACCCCCGTTCCGCCAGGCGGCGTCCGCCCGCACCGCGATCTCGGTGACCCGCTGCTCTACAACGGCATCGCACGCCAGGTCGTCGAACTTCGCGGGATCGAAGTCATCGACTTATATGCGGTCGCAGCCGCCGAGCCCGACTGGATGCGCCCCGTCAACGTGCACTTCACCCCCACAGGTTCCAAAGGACTTGCCGCCGCGATCGCCAAACCGGTTCGGTCGGCGCTTGCAGATCTCGACCGAGCAAAAGCCTCGCAAACGGATCCCGCCATAGCACCCGCTTGGCAGGCCGATCCGCAAGTGGTGGAGCGAGCCAGCAAGAATCGCGAGTTCAACTACCGCGAGGCAGATGTGCCCAGCTACACTCTGCCCGATCCGCTGGCGAACGAGCAGGGCGAGCGGGTCGATCCAAAGCAGTGGCCGGCGCACCGCGAGCGGACGCTGCAGCTGTTTCGCGATCATGTCTATGGCAACGTCCCGGCCGAAGCGGCGGAGGCCACCGTCGCCTACACACCGGTCGCACAGTATGAAGGTTTGCACCTGACCGCCAGCCGCGTCGAAGCGCGCGTTACGGCCGGTGACGCGGAGTTTACCTTTCCGCTGTTGGTCTACCTGCCCAAGAACGCTGTCGGACCGGTTCCTGCGGTGGTGATGATCCATAACCGCGGGTTTCCGGACCTAGCCGGCGCAGTGGAGCGGCCATCGCCCTTTGTGCCGGTCGAAGCGATCATCAAACGCGGCTACGCCGTCGCGATTTTCCACACCAGCCATGTCGACCCGGACCGCAAGGACGGGTTTAACGACGGCATCCGCGGTTTCTTTGCCCGGATTAAACATGGTCCCCAGGCCGGTCTCTCCAGCCGTGAACCAGGCGATTGGGGTGCGCTGTCCGCGTGGTCGTGGGGCGCCAGCCGGGTGCTGGATTACCTCGAGACGCTGCCGCAGATCGATGCCCAGCGCGTCGCGGTCATCGGCCACTCGCGCGGTGGCAAAACAGCCGCCTGGACCGCTGCCAGCGACACCCGATTTGCCGCCGCGCTGGTCAACGAGAGCGGCTGTGGCGGAGCAGCACTGTCGCGGCGCCGCTTCGGCGAAACGGTCCAGCGGATCACCACGGCGTTTCCACACTGGTTCTGTGTGCGGTTCAATGATTATGCGGGCAACGAAGACGCCCTACCGGTGGACCAACATCAACTGATGGGTTTGATCGCGCCGCGTGCGGTCGCGGTCGCCAGTGCCGCGGAGGACTTGTGGGCCGATCCGCGCGGCGAGTATCTGTCGCTGGTGCATGCAGCGCCGGTGTTCCAGTTGCTCGGGCACAGCAGCATCGATCAGCAGGACATGCCGCCACTGGCCCAACCCCGGTTTGTCGGCCCCACCGGTTACTTCATCCGCCCCGGCGCCCACGGGCTGCACGAAGGCGACTGGGCCAACTACCTCGATTTCCTCGACGGCCGTCTGGTCGGTAGCGACGAACACGGCCAAGACTGAGCCACACCTTCAGCCACACCGCATCCATCCTGTTTTCAAAAATCCATGAATGTCCCTTTAGAGTCCGAGTCGGGACAGGTCGTCACAGCCGGTGAGATCCGCGGGCTGCTCAAGCACCTGCAGCGGGCCGGCGTGACGTTTTTGCCGACGTCGGATGTGATCGCCGAGCCAGCGGTGGCGGCCATTGCGGAGGTTTCGCCGCTGCGACCGGTCGCGGCCCCGCCTGCCGAACGCTCGGCGGTGGCTGAGCCAGCGACTTCGCCAAGGATCAATCGCCCGCCGGCACCAGCATCGTTCGCTCCCGCTGCGGCCGCCGTCTCAGCGCCGCCGTTGTTCGCGGTAGCCGAGCCCTACAGCGGACCGAGCCTGCCGCTGGCCGAGCGGATCGCGCGACTGCAAACGCTCGCTGACGAAGTGGCGACTTGCCCGCGCTGCGAGGTGCTCGTCTGCTCGCGGAAGAAGACGGTGTTCGGTGAAGGGAACGCCGCCGCTCGTGTCTGTTTCTTCGGTGAAGCTCCGGGCGCGGATGAGGATGCGACCGGCCGCCCCTTCGTCGGTCGCTCCGGCGAGCTGCTGACCAAAATGATCGAGGCCTGCACGTTTTCACGCGAGCAGGTTTACATCCTCAACACAATCAAATGCCGGCCGCCGGGCAATCGCAATCCTGAACCGGGCGAGATCGCCAACTGTCGGCCGTATTTTGAACAGCAACTGGAGATCATCCGGCCGGAGTACATCGTCTGCCTCGGATTGGTCGCCGCTCAAACGCTGCTCAACAGCACGCTGTCGATCGGCAAGCTCCGCAGCCGGTTCCATCACTACCGGGGCAGCAAAGTGTTGGCGACCTACCATCCGTCGTACCTGCTGCGCAATCCCAACGCGAAACGCGAAGCCTGGGCCGATCTGAAGATGCTGCTGCGCAATATGGGAATCACGATTACGAAGTGATGCGGTGGCAGTCGCCGATTGGCGCCAAACGAGAGATGATCAACGAGGTGGAGTGTCACCGCTTGATTTGAGGGTCTTGAGGTAAACAAATTCACTCGTGCTCGTGCTCGTGCTCGTGCTCGTGCTCGTGCTCGTAATCGATCGTCAGTGCAAACTCTTCCGGAGTCTCGTTGACGCCGTCAAACTTCATCGCCATGCGAGTTAACATCGACACGATACGTTTCAAGGTTCGCTTCAGCTCGTCATTCGACTGGCGATCCATTCCGCCCGAGGCAACAAGTTTGCTCCGTTTCGACTACGAGCACGAGCACCGCAATGCTGAGCACGAGCACGGAAAGCGCCGGGATAAACCGGTCTGAAGTAGAGAATGAAAGAGTCTTACAGTGAAGTCCTAGCCAGATACGCTGGCCCCGAGTCGTACGCTGGCGCTGGTAACAGCGTGGGTGTAGCCACGGCAGGGGTACGTCTAGGCTCGGAGATTGAGTCCCGAAATGTGCATCGTTTCGTGTGCCGACCTTCTCGTGCAAAGGGAAGGCTACACCCGGGCGCTCGTCAAGGCGAGAGCGTCCGTGGACACGGCGGGATCTATGGCCCGAGCATGGATGGAAACTTCAAACGCGAGAACCGGGAGACCCTGCTTCGCCTGGCGGAGGAAGTCGCCGTCAGCGGTCCGAAAACCTCTCTGAGGGCACAACGGACATGAACGCGGACAGGGAGTCAGATGGACGCATAGTACCGACGAAGCCGACGAACAACGGTGGAACTGAACCACCGGCGGAGCCGGTCGAGGGAAGGCGTCCAGCAAGGAGGAACACCGCTCAGCCCAACCTCGTCCGGACGCAGAAGCCGGAACAACGCAGGTCACATGGACTGCACGGTGTGCGTGAGGCGGCCCGCAAGGACCGCTCGCTCAAGTTCACAACGCTACTGCACCACTTGGGGCCGGAGCTGCTGACTTCGAGTTTCTACGACTTGAAGAAACAGGCGGCACCGGGCGTCGATGGGGTGACATGGCACGAGTACGAGCAAGACCTGGAGAATCGGATAGCCGATCTGCATGGTCGCATTCACCGCGGAGCCTTCCGAGCCAAGCCGTCCAAGCGAGTGTACATCGAGAAAACCGACGGACGCAGACGACCTCTGGGGATACCCTCCCTGGAGGACAAAATCGTCCAGCACGCACTGCGTACGGTTTTACAGTGCATTTACGAGGTCGACTTCCTCGGTTTCAGCTACGGCTTCCGGCCCGGGCGCAGTCCGCATCAAGCCCTTGATGCGCTCTGTGTCGGGATCACCGAAAAGCGAGTGAACTGGATAGTGGATGCCGACATCGAAGGGTTCTTTGACAACATCGACCGTGACTGGTTGATCAAGTTCATTGAACATCGTGTCGCCGACAAGCGGATCGTTCGACTAATCCTCAAATGGCTCAATGCCGGGATCATCGAAGGAACCGACTGGAGTGACCATGGCAATGGGACTCCCCAAGGGGCGGTGCTCTCACCGCTGCTAGCCAACATCTTCCTACACTACGTGTTCGATCTCTGGATCGACCACTGGCGCAAGGCCCATGCCCAAGGCGATTGCATCGTGGTCCGCTATGCGGACGACTTTGTCATCGGGTTCGAGCATCAGTCGGAGGCCCAAGCCTGTCTGGACGCCCTGAGTGGCCGTCTAGCCAAGTTCGGACTGCGACTGCACCCGCAGAAAACACGGTTGATTGAGTTCGGCCGGCGGGCCTCGGATCGCCATCGTCGCAATCGAGCGGGTAAATGCGAGACGTTCGACTTTCTGGGGTTCACGCACATCAGTGCTCGGACCCGCAAGGGAGACCGTTTTGTAGTTCGCCGCATGACGATGGCCAGCCGCATGCGTCGCACGCTGGGACGTATCAAGGAGGAACTCCGCCGCCGTCGCCATCATTCAATTGGAGAGACGGGCCGCTGGCTCGCTAGCGTTGTGCGGGGCTGGCAGGGCTACCACGGGGTGCCCCTGAATTTCGCTCGCCTCCAGCAGTTTCGCGAAGGGATTTTCCATCTATGGCTAGCCCAGCTCCGCCGGCGTAGCCAGCGAGGCAGTCGCAACTGGAGCCACGAGCGGATGGGGCGGCTGCTGCGTAAGCATCTGCCCCCGGCGAAGATCACTCATCCCTGGCCCGCTATCCGGCATCACGCCCGACTCAGAGCAAGAGCCGTATGAGCGAATGGCTCACGTACGGATCTGTGCGGGGGGCCACCGGCAACGGTGGTCCCTACCGCGATAGGGTGAGCCAGAAAAAAAAACGCACACCGGCTTGAGGTTCAACTAACTAAAGAACAGCCGCTGTGCGTTGCCTCCGAGCACTTTGGCTTGCTCCTCGCCTGAAAAACCGTCGAGGTAGGACGCGGCGCGGTCGAAGGCGGCGCGGTAACTTTCGGGAGTCGCCTCGGCATTGAAACCGCCGCCGTAGAGCATCCGGTCGGCACCGTAGGCCTGCATCAATTCGGCGATCACTGGGCGGATGTCGCGATGCGGGTAACTGGTCGGCTCGGGAATCGACGAGAGTTTGATCAAGGTATTGGGTAGTTCGCCCCAACGAAGCACGATCGCGTGTTCCTGTGGCGTCCCTTGAAACGGCCGTCCGAGGTGGTCGATGATCACTGGCGTTTGGTTGAACTCGCGGATCAGCGGCTCAAATCCCGGCGCGTACCGCGGTTCAAAATGCAGTTGCACCGCCAGTCCCAGCTCGCTCGCGGTGCGCCATAGCTCGTGCAGCGCCCGCGACCCGAACGGCGGCAACCGCCCGGGAGCATAGGCATGAATACGGGCTGCAACCAGCGGCATCTGCTCAGCCAGCTCCGTCAGCCGCTCGGGGGCTCCGAGCGTATCAGCAAACACTAGCGCCGTTCCTTTGAGCCGCCCGCCGCCGACTTCCAGACAGTGCTGCAGATAACGGTGATCATCCTGATACGGTTCGGGATGAACGACGATCGCGAAGCCGACACCCGCACCGTCCATGCACTGGAGCAAGTGCTCCGGTGTGGCGGCTTGAGCGGGCCGATAGGGAGCGTTTTCGTGATACGGGAACCGGGGATCGTTCTCGCCTGCGAAGCAGTGCAGGTGGCAGTCGATCAGCGTCGCAGCTGCCGCTTCAGCACCTGGCTGCGGTTCGGCAGCGACCTGTTCGTTTGCCCGCAGCCGAAGAACAGGGGCAACCAACGAGCTTGCTCCGGCAATCGTCGCTGCGGCTAGGAACTCGCGGCGCGATCGGGCAGAGCTGGCGGCGTCAGAATCGTTCATCATCAGGCTCCCAACGGTTCAAGTCTTTCGTACAGCTACAATCCTATCGGTGGGTATACCGCTACTCGCCGTTCGCCTAAGTTGTCTGCTCAGGAAAACCAGTAGGTCGTTCGGTCACACCTTCGAACCGGCCAACGGCGACCTTACGCGACATTGGCAAGCTCAGCGATAACCTGAGGCTTGCGCACAAAGGTTACCCTCCCATGATAAACGATCCGCGAAGACGCCGACGGCGCCCGACAGCGCTGATTTGCTGGATTTTGGTCTTCGTCGCTCACATCCCCGGGTGCAACCGCGCCGAAACGACTGGCCACGTCAACCGGTTGCGTCTGGGACATGTGTATGAGGTCAAAAGCCCCACGCATGCCTTCGGTACCGCCCATCTCAACGAACGACTAGCTGACGCGGGCGTCGACTTGAAGATCAGTGTGTATCCTGCGGCGCAGCTCGGCAGCGAAGCGGAACTGTTGGAACAACTCGTCGCTGGCGAAATCGATCTGACGATTGCCGGGCCATCGTTTTTAGCCATGTGGCATCCGCCGCTAGGTGCCTTTGATGCGGCCTATGCATTTGCGGATCTGGAACACATGCTCGAAGTCGCCGATAGCTCGCTGATGGCACCGCACTGGGAACAACTTCGCCAGCGATTCGGTGTGCGGGTGCTCGGCACGTGGGCCTATGGCGCACGGCACATCACCAGCAACCGACCGATCCGCACGCCGGAGGACTTGAAAGGGTTTCGGTTGCGAATGCCCGGAGCGCGGGTCTGGCAAGAGTCCGGGGCGGCGCTGGGTGCCAGTCCGATGCCGATGGCGTTCTCGGAAGTCTACATGGCGTTGCAGCAGGGTATTGCCGACGGCCAAGAGAATCCCGTCCCCGTGATTCAAACGATGGGATTTCATGAAGTCCAGCGCTATTTGAGCCTGACCGGCCATATCCAGTCTTCGATCCAGCTACTGATCAGCGAGCGGGCGTGGCGCCGACTCGATCAGGCTCAGCAGCAAGCCTTGTCCGATGTCGTCGATGATTTGGGACGCGACGTATTGGTCGGAATTCGCGAACAAGAGCGAGAACTGCTGGATCTGTGGCGGAGCGAAGGCCCAATGCAGGTGATCGACGATGTGGATGTGGACGCTTTTCGCCGCCGGGCCAGAGCCTACTTTGCCGATGGTTTTGCGTTCAGCTCGCTCTACCGTGAGATCACACAGGGCGCAGACGACGCAGTCCGAGAGGAGCCGCAATGAACCGCAGTTGGAAAGACCACGCGTCACTGGTCATCAAAGGGTTGGTCCGGCTCGAACAGTGGGTAGCAATTGCGCTGTTGGTCACGATCCTGGCGACGATGGGGCTGCAGGTGATCGCGCGGTACGTGTTTGGCTCGCCGATCTCCTGGAGCGAAGAAGTCGCCCGCCTGGGCATGATCTGGTTGACGTTCATCGCAGCAGGTTTTGTCGCGGCTCGCCGCCAGCACATTGCGGTGGATCTCTTCGGGCCTGAGCCCCGGCTCGCCGCTGGCGATCCAGAGCAGAATGACTTGTTGGACAGCGAAAACGCCAACGATCGGCGGTCATCCATGATCGGTCGCTGGCTCGTTTCCTCGCACCTGGCCAGCGCGGTGGTGCTCGTTTCGAGCCTGATGCTGCTGCTCGGTGGTCTACGATTTGTCTGGCGGGTGTATCCGGTCGCCTCTCCAAGTATCGGATTATCAATGACTTATTGGTATGGCGCCGCAAGCGTTGGACTGGCACTGTTAGCAATCCATGCAATCGCCGACTTGTGCGGAATTGATCAAGTCGATGCCGCTGACGATGGCGAACCAAGTAACCTTGAAGCCTCATGACCTTACTGATTCTGTTAACGGCCATGCTCGTGCTGTTGGCGATCCGGGTACCGGTCGCCCATGCGATGCTATTGCCATGTTTGTTGTATGTGTTTTTCTCCGATGACATCACGCTTGGCGTTGCGGTGCAGCGGACGGTCGCCGGGGTGAACAGCTTTCCGCTGTTGGCGGTGCCGCTGTTCATCATGACCGGCTACCTGACCAACGCCGCCGGGCTTTCCGACCGTTTGTTCCGCATGCTGTTATGCTTCTTTGGCCGGGTCCCGGGCAGCCTCGCCTACGTCAATGTTTCCAGCAGCGTGCTGTTTTCTTGGATGAGTGGAGCGGCGATTGCCGATGCGGCCGGACTCGGCGCGGTATTGGTTCCCGCGATGCGAAAGCAGGGGTATGACACCGGGTTTTCGCTCGGTCTGACCGGCGCCTCGTCAATGATTGGACCGATCATGCCGCCGAGCATTCCGGCGATCATCTATGCTGTCACCGCGGGCGTGTCGGTCGGCGGTTTGTTCTTCGCCGGCGTCATTCCGGCATTGGTCCTCGCCGCTGCCCTGATGGTTCACGCCTATGTTCATGTCCGGCGGCACCCGGTAGCGGCCGCGGCTCCGGAAGATAGCGGGAACTGGTTTTGGGTGACACTTGCGGCGGGACCGGTCTTGCTGACTCCAGTGATCATCTTGGGCGGCATTCTCGGCGGCGTGTTCACGCCGACGGAAGCGGCCGCCGCAGCAGTGATGTACATGCTGTTGTTGGGCGTCTGCTATCGCACCCTTACTATAGAGAAGCTTTATAAGGTTCTGCTGGGCACCTGTGCGACGACTGGCATGATCATGTTGATCGTGGCCGCGGCAAGCTTATTCGGTTGGGTGATCGCCCGCGAGCAAGGTCCACAGTTGGTAGCGGATGGACTGTTGAAGCTCACTAACGATCCCTATATCTTCCTGGTTTTAGTCAATGTGTTTTTGCTGTTGGTCGGGATGTTATTGGAACCGACCGCAGCGCTTTTGATCTGTGTGCCGGTGCTGCTGCCGGTGGCGAGCCACTTCCAGATCGACCCGTTGCACCTGGGGGTCGTGATGATCCTAAATCTTGTGATCGGATTGATCACGCCGCCGGTGGGGCTGGTCCTGTATGTCCTCAGCTCAGTGACTGGGGTCAGCCTCAAGGTGGTGATGCGCGGCATGGTCCCGTTCTTGTTCCCGCTGATGTTCACGCTCGCCGTGGTGACATTCGTGCCGGCGGTCAGTCTATGGTTGCCCCGGTGGTTGGGGCTATAAGCAGCACAGGCCAGGATATTCGGCAATAATGGTTCTTCCAAGAGTTTCGTGGCTCACCACTTGGGCGTGGACGCTGATTCTCTGGGTGGCACGTCCCTGAGGAACGAAGGGCGTGTTGGTGAGGTCCGCAACGTAACCAGAGAATGACTCATCGGCTCGGTACTTGATTCAGGAGACCACGCCCATCGCTGAGGCTCTGAGCGTGCCACCCAAAGCCATCGTGATACCCGCTCCGGGAGAGGTGGCCACTCAATCAGCGGAAGAACTGAGAGTTCCTCCAGATCGGCTTGAGTGATTTACCGCAGAATCAACAGCAGCTGGACCGCCGATCAATTGAGCCAGTTGGCTCAGCAGCATGCCGGTCACACCCCAGACCAAGTGGTCGCCGAGCCGGTAGGCGGCGGACTTGAACTCGAACGAGCCGACCGGCTGCTGATCACGGTGGATCTGCCGCGACCGCAGCGGGTCGGTGAAGTGATCGGGGCTGAGCAACATCTCCAGCGGCATTTCCAGCACACTGTCGACCTCCAGCGGATCGGGCACCCACTCATCCTCAGGCGCCGCGGCGGTGAACACCACGGGAAAGACGAGGTTGTTGCTGGTATACACGTAGATCGGGTCGAGCTGGCCGCACATCAGCGGATCGACGGGGCTGTGGCCGAGTTCTTCGCGAAACTCCCGCAGTGCGGCCTGAGCCGGCGTTTCGCCGGCCTCGATCATCCCGCCGGGAAGCGAGACTTGGCCACCGTGATGCCGCAGTGTGCGGGGACGCAGCGTCAGCGGCAGCCACCAGCGACCGTCGCTGCGCTGCAGCCAAACAACAGCGACTGCGGCTTGCCGAGCACCGGCCGGAGCCGGTCCGCGGTGCCGCCCATAGGAGAGCTCGGGGGCCAGCGGCGCGGCTCCGCGTTCCGATCGCTGAGCAGCCGACAGGGCCGCGGCGAGCCGCTGCGGCAAGTCTGCGGTGGTCACCGTTAGCTATCGATTTCCACGCGTTCGCCCTGCTTATCGCGACAGTCGATCTCTAACGCTTCGGGATACAGGCTTTCACTGCCCAGAATCTGCACGGTCATGTCGCCGCTATCCTCGAGTTCCATCACGCTGCGACGCTTCTTATTATTCAAAAACGCTGCGACTTCATCATTGACTCGCACGGTGACCCGCACAATGTGTGGGTTGCGGCAAGCCAGGGCCAGCATGCGGATCACTTCGATCGACATGCTTTCGGCTGTTTTCACAAGCCCACGGCCTTGGCAGCAGGGGCAATCGGTGTAGATGCTGCGTTTCAGGCTGGTACGGACGCGTTGACGCGTCATCTCGATCAGCCCGAATGGACTGGTGCGCAAGATCTTGGTTCGCGCTCGGTCCTTGGCCATCGCATCGCGCAGGGCGCGTTCGACCTTCCGCCGGTGCGACTCGCGGCGCATGTCGATGAAGTCATTGACGATCACGCCGCCGAGGTCGCGCAGCCGCAATTGCCGGGCGATCTCTTTGGCGGCGACCAAGTTGAGCCGGAACGCATTTTCATCAGCCGAATCGCTGCCGCCGCGGAAATTACCGCTGTTGACGTCGATCGCGACCAGGGCTTCGGTGGGATCGATCACAATCGAGCCGCCGCCGGGCAGGTCGACTTTGCGCTGATTGATCTTCGCAATCTCTTCTTCGAGCTTGTACTTATGAAACAGCGGCTGACGCGCATCATGTAACTTCAGGTGATCGACAAAGTGCGGCATCACCATCCTGAGAAACTCGCGAGTCTTCTCAAAAGCTTCTTTCTCATCGATGTAGATCGCATCGATGTCGCTGCTGAGGACGTCGCGAATGGTCTTGATGATCATATCGCTTTCCTCATAGATCGGCCCCGGCTCGCTGGTGGTTTGCACCCGCTTGACAATCGCCTTCCAGAGACGCAACAGGTACTCGAGATCGCGCTGCAGTTCCTCTTCTTGCCGCTGGGCTCCCGCGGTACGGACGATGAATCCCAAACCCTTTGGCGGATTGATCGACAGTAGGCAGCGGCGGAGACGTTTGCGGTCGTCTTCATCTTCAATCTTGCGGCTGACGCCCACCCGACCCAGGGCCGGCATCAGAACCAAGTAACGACCGGGGATCGAGATGTAGGTGCTTAAGGTTGGACCCTTGGTGCCGATGCCCTCCTTGATAACCTGCACGAGCACTTCGTCGCCGCGGCGAAAGATTTCCTGGATCGGCGGCTTATTCCGTGGACGGCCACCTTTGAATGCGGTCTTGGAGCCGCGTCCGGTTTCGCGTGCGCGCTCAGCAGAACGCTGCGCCATCTCATCCGATTCACGCATGATCTCCGCCGGGTCATAACCGCCTTGGCGGAAGTACTGCGGTTCGACATCGCTGACGTGCAGGAAGCCATTTCGGCCGACGCCGAAGTCAACGAACGCTGCCTGAATACTTGGTTCTAAGTTGACGATTTTGCCGCGATAGATGTTGCCGGCGAATGCTTCGACGCTTTTGCGCTCAATATAAAGTTCATCCAGCCGGCCATCTTCCATGATCGCGATGCGGCTTTCTTCGGGCTGCGCCACATTGATCAGCATCTCTTTTTTCATGGGTGCTGTTCCTTGATAAGGTTGTTTGGTGGGTATGTGATTAATGCGAGGCTGTTCCCGCATCGGTTTCGGACGTGTGGGCAGCTGGCAAAATGGGTGTAGCGGCCGCCTGCGGCCGCTCCATTTCGTCGGCCAGCACCACTTTGGTTCTGCGAATGATCGCACCGTGTTCGATGAGATCGCCCAGACCGATGGCGTCGAGCACATCGGTCGGTTTCAGTGACGCACTGGGTGTGTTCACCTGGGTCAGGTGTAAGATCTGATCACGGCGTTCAAAGCGAGGGAAAGTCGAGGCGATATCTGCCGTGACTTCCTTATCTTTGCGGCCGATTGTGATCCGACCGACCTGCTTGGCCTCGGCGATCGCAGCGTCAATGCGCTGTGAGTCAATCGATGGAGGCAGTGTGATTTCGTACTCGCTGCTGTGCAGTTTGGCTTTGCTCAGCCCAGGGAACGAGGCGATCGCGGTCCCGTCCGCGTGGAACCGCGCCACCAGCTGCACCGAGCGGATTTCCAGTCCCGGCTGGCCATCGGCCACCAACCGCTGCTGCAGTTGCTCGGCCTCGATCGGCTGGGCCAACTCGATCTCGACGACTTCGTCGAGCCCTTCGATACCCAGCGCCAGGGCCGAAGGAAAACCGATCCGCGGCTTCGGATTAAAACCTTCAGACATCGACAGCCGCAGGTCCGCCCGACGCAATAGCCGTTCCCATAACCGCTGTAGGTCTCGATGGCCGATCCATCGCAACAGTCCGGTCTTGGCGAACCGGACACGGAAGCGGTCGCGGATCGGCAGGTTTTCAGCCGCGTCGCTCATGAGACGATCAATTCCGGAGCGAACTTACCGAGCCGCTCGAGCAGATAGAGATCCACGTCGCGTGCGCAGTCGAGCGTCATCGCGCGCTTGGCAATGCCTTGGCACTGTTGCAGTGACACGCTGCGGATCGCTTTCTTCAGTTTCGGCAGAGCATGCGGTGGGACACTCAGGCTGCGGACGCCCATCCCGACCAGCAGCAGCGTGCGAGCCGGGTTGGTGCTCATCTCGCCACAGACACACAACGGAGTCTCTGACTTATCAGCCACCGCGACGCAGCGCTCGATCAATCGCAGCACAGCTGGGTCGCTGGACTGATAGAGATCGGCGACGCAGACATTGCTGCGATCGACCGCCAACGTGTACTGGACCAAGTCATTGGTCCCGATGCTGAGGAAGTCGATTTCTTTGACGAATCGGTCGAGCATCAAGACTGCGGCCGGCACTTCGACCATCATGCCGATCGGCACGTCGCGGCGATGTGGTTGACCTTCTTCAGCCAGGTCTTCCGCAATGATGTTGACCAGCATCCGCGCTTGCCGCAGTTCCGAGAGCGTCGTGATCAACGGAAACATGATTCGCACGTCGCCGTGCACCGCCGCTCGCAGCAGCGCCCGCAGTTGGGGCCGAAACAGTTCAGGCGTCTTGAGCGACAGCCGAATGCTGCGCAACCCCAAAAATGGGTTCGGTTCCGGCTCGCTCAGCGGCCGGCTGCCCATTTTGTCGGCACCAAGGTCGAGCGTCCGGATCACGACCGGCCGGTCCTGCATCGCTTCGATCACTTCGCGGTAGGCGCGATAGTGATCCTCTTCGCTCGGTTCCTCGTCGCTGGCCAGATACAGGAACTCTGTCCGGTACAAGCCGATGCCATCGGCCCCGCGTTCCAGACAAGCGGCCACTTCGTGAGGGAACTCAATGTTGGCGCTGAGCGAAACCGCCACTCCGTCGGTGGTGACCGCCGGCAAGTCGCGGAGCCCCGCCAGGCGGACCGCCAGGTTGTGCTGCCGCTGCCGTCCCTCCTCGTAGCGAGTCAGCGTTTCGGAATCGGGGTCAAGGATCACGATTCCGCGATCGCCATCGACGATCACGCGAGTCGCCCCGCGGACACTTTCCAAAAACTCGCCGATCCCGACCACCGCGGGCAGTTCCAATCCTTTGGCAACGATCGCCGTGTGGCCGCCCGGACCGCCGGTTTCGGTGCAAAACCCGCGGACGTAGCGGCGATCGAGGTTCGCCGTTTCCGATGGGGTGAGATTGTGTGTCAGCACGATCACCGGCTCAGTCAGCTCGGTCAGCGGCCGCCGCGTCACCGCGCCGAGCTGCTGCAGCAATTGCTGTTCGATATCGACGATGTCTTCGGCCCGCTGGGCCAACAGCGAATTGTCCAGGCGGCGCAGGTCGGCGGCGTAGCGGTGCAACACCTGGCTGACCGCATAGGCAGCCGACTGATTGCCCTGCTCGATGCGGCGCTGCAGTTCGGCGTGCAGCCGCGGGTCGTGCAGCATCTGCAATTGGGCGGCGAAGATTTCACCGGTCGAGTCACCGGCCAGAGCCGCCGTGTTCTGCCGATTGTTCTCCAACGTCGCCGAAACCGCATCGACCGCACGACGCAGTTGAGCGATCTCTTCGTCGACATCCTCGGGAGCGACTTGGCAGTTAGGTATGCGGTAACCTTCGCGGTTCAGCACCAGGGCCGGACCGATGGCTACGCCCGGGGAGACCGGGATTCCGTGGAGTTCAAGCATCGAGGGCCGAGCCCGCGCCGCTGCAGACAACTCGACAGATCCCGCGGGTGCTGACCGCGTGGAGCTAGATTGTCCAAAGAGCGAGGGCGACGGAAATCCATCATTTTTGTTCGGGTGGTGGTGCTGGTAGCGATGGCAAGCGAACCGACGCTCGACGCGCAGCGGGCAACTCGGAGGGGTTCCGAGGCAATCGGCTGCGCTGCGTCATTCGGCCTGCTCCAACTCGTGAAAACCGTTATCAAATAACTCGGAGATCATCGCCACCGCCTGTTCCGCATCCGCTCCCTCAGCCAGCAGCGACATCTGGGTGCCGCACTCGGCCCCCAGCGTCAGCAGCGAGAGAATGCTCTTGCAATCGACCCGATGGCCGTCTTTTTCAAGCATGATCTCAGCTTGATAGCGGCTGGCCTCGCGGACGACTAGGTCCGCCGGGCGGGCATGCAGTCCCTGGGGATTGCGAACGACAACGTTTCGGGTGATGACTGTTGAACTCATGGCGACGGCATCGCCGATACCGATTGAATCTTTGATAAGTATAAGAGTGGCGCCGCGGAATCATCTGCGGCCAGCCGCGCAACTGCCTACGAGGCAAACTGGTTGTTATCGGCTTCTTCGAGCAACTGGTGAATGTCTTCGCGCGTGCGGCTCTGCTTCAGGAAGCGGCAGAACGTTTCGTCGCGGAGTTGCTTGGAGATGTTTTCCAGGGCGCGGAGGTGGTCGCCAGGGCGATCCGGCGGGCTGATCAGCAGAAAGAACAGCTGAACCTTTTCACCATCGAGGCTGTTGAAATCGACGCCGTCGACCGAGACACCCACGGTGCCCACCAGCTTGCCGACGCCGGCGTGCTTGGTGTGAGGAACCGCCACGCCGCGGCCGATGCCGGTGCTGCCAAGCTCCTCACGCTTCATGATCGCCGCGATGATGTCGGCTTTCTCGTCGGCGTTGATTTCGCCGGCCTGCAGTAACGAATCGACCAACTCGGTGATCACGTCTTCTTTGTTGTCAGCGGTGAGCTCGGCGCAAATGGCCTTCTCACAAATAAAATCCGAAAACTTCATGAAATTAAGTCCTGAAAGTGGATGCGTGCCTGCGGGGCAGACGCGTGGTCGATGGGAATAAGAACGTGATTCAAACGGATCGGATCGCCCCACGGCACAGCAACAGCTTCAGCTTAGGTCATCAGTGGTGACCTGGGCCTCACTTCCAGATATGGCGAGCCAGGAAACTGGCGTTGGCAAACAGATAACGCCGGGGCGACCGGATGCTGACCTCACTCGGGAACGGATGTTGAATCGATATGCGTGTGACGCGTGGCCCGGTGGCCGGTCATTTTTTCCTTCGTTCGACGCAGTTGTTGTTCGATCTTGGGAATCGCCAGGTCCAACGCTGCCAACACCGTCGTCGCTTCCGCGGTAGCGAGGCAGTCCGCAGCATGCTCGGCCGAAACGCGGAGTTCCACCGTGGGATTGTCCAACTGCTTCATGTCGATGATGACTTCGATCGCGTTGACCCGATCAAACAGCCGACGGAGCTTCTCCACCTTTTCTTCAATCAGAGGCTGATCGCCCGGTTGCATTTCGCCGTGGCGGACGGAGACGCTGATTTGCATCGAAAACTCCCGTGTATCCATCGCATGAACTGAGACGCTGCGGGCGGTTTCGCCGTCTAAAACGGACGATCCGATCGCCGCGTCCGACTCCTGGGCGAGCCCGCGACCCAATCATAGCAGACTACCTGGCGGTTCGGGGAGGCGTTCTCTGAGCCAATTTCTCCCGCGCCGTCGCCCCATTTTCCCCCGCGCCCGCCAGCAAGACAAGCTTTCCAGCGGGAACGTATACGCCGGACGTGCCGCTTCGAGCCGTCCACCGGAGCGGAAAGTCGCTGATGGATTTAGCAGAAAATCTGCCCAATCGGGCTTGTCACTCGCTTTGCCGATCCCGTAGAAGCGGACTCGGCATGGAGGCCGAGTATTCGATAAGGATGGGTCAATGACAACCGAAATCACTGGCGAGACGATCAGCAACCTGGTCCAAGGACTGGACCAAGTGCTCATCCTCGGCGATCCAGACGTCTGCTGCGTCGACGCGTTACCGCTCCGCGACGCCCGCTCGGGCTGCATCACACTGATCGACGACGCCTGCCGAGCTCCGCTGGTGCTCCGCTCCGGCGCCGCCGCCGTGGTCACCGCACAACCGATCCAGTCGCTCCCCTGCACTCAGCTGGTGACCGACGACATCCACAAACTGTTCACGCACCTGGTCAGCAAGTTCCGGCCGCGCGAATCAGCGACCCGCTATGCGTCGATCCATTCCAGCGCCCAGATCGATCCAACCGCCTCGATCGGGTCGAGCACCTGCATCGGGCCCGGCGTCGTAGTCGGTGCCGGAGCGGTGATCGGCGATCACTGCCACCTGATGCCCGGCGTGGTGGTGATGGACAACTGCCGCGTCGGCGACCACTGCCGAATCTATCCCAACGTGGTGATCTACGAACACACGCGGATCGACGACGACGTGCAGATCCACGCCGGCTCGGTTATCGGCGCCCACGGTTTCGGCTATCGCCAAGTCGAAGGCCGGCACGTCCCCACCGCTCAGCTCGGTTATGTGCACATCGAATCAGGTGTCGACATCGGCGCCAGCGTGACCATCGACCGCGGCACCTATGGCGTGACCCGCATCGGTGAAGGCACGAAGATCGACAACCTGGTGATGATCGGACACAACTGCCACATCGGTCGGCACAACTTGCTGTGCAGCCAAGTCGGCATCGCCGGCTCCTGCCAGACCGGCGACTACGTCGTCTTGGCGGGCCAAGTCGGACTTGCCGACCACATCACTCTGGGCGATCAAGTTGTGGTCGGTGCCCAGGCCGGCGTGATGGAAAACCTCGCCAGCGACCAAGTCTACCTCGGCAGCCCAGCGACGACGCAGCGAGATCAGATGCAGATCATGGCGGTCCAGCGGCGTTTGCCCGAAATCCGTCGTGAAGTCAAATCGCTCCGCCGCGATGTCGACCAACTGCGCACCCAGCAAGCCGCCACCTCGGCCGACTGCCGCGGCGAGAGCAGCCTGCCGCGAGCCGCTGCCGACGATGACGCCGCCGAAGCCACGCACCCGGCTAAGCCGCATTGCATCCCGTTTCGTCGCCCCGCGGCATAAGTCGCTCCGAAAAGGGAACTGACCCTTTGGAGGCGATTCGTTTTTGAGATGTTTCCTGCGTCGCCGGAGAGGGTCAGACCCCTTTTCGGATAGGCTATGAGGCGTGCAGTTCGATGATCGGCGGCTACCATCCCCTCGGCGGCTACCACAGGCTGACCGCACCGGAACGCGGTGAACCGATCGGCTTGATCGCCGGCTGGGGACGGTTCCCGGTTCTCGTCGCCGAAACCCTGGTCGCGCGCAAAATCCCCGTCTGCTGCATCGCCATCGACGGGCATGCGGACGAACACCTGGAATACCTCTGCGACCATGTTCGCTGGGCCGGCATTGGCCGGATGGGGGCACACCTGCGATACTTTCGCAAGCTGGGCGTGCGGCGAGTGACGATGGCCGGCAAATTGTTTAAAGCCGACCTGCTGTACAGCGGCTCGGTCTGGCTCCGCCACTGTCCCGATCTGCAGTGCCTGCGGACCTTTGGCCCGCTGCTGCTGAGCCGCCATGGCAACGCCCGCGATGATTCCCTCCTGATTGCAGTCACGCAAATGTATCAGCGACACGGTATGGAAGTCGCCGCCGCGACCGATCTGGCTCCAGAACTGCTCGCAACCGAAGGCTGGTTGGTCGGCAAGAAAGCCACCTCTGCCAAATTGCAAAGCGACGTCCGTTTCGGCTGGGAAGTCGCCAAGCAGATGGGCGGCCTCGACATCGGCCAAAGCATCACCGTCAAAGACGGCACGGTGTTGGCGGTCGAAGCGATCGAAGGGACCGATGAATGCATCCGCCGGACCGGCCAGCTCTGCCGCCGCGGCGGCTGGGTGCTGGTCAAAGTTGCCAAACCCAACCAGGACATGCGGTTCGACGTGCCGACGATCGGGCCTCAAACGGTACAAATGGTGCGTGACGCCGGCGGCGCCGCGATCGTGATCGAAGCCCATCGCACGATCATCGTCGACCAAGCCGAGACCTGCGCCGCAGCCGCCGCCGCCGGCATCGCGATCGTCGCCGTTGCCGACCCGTTGGCGACGCTGGCTCAGGTCGCTTAGAGCCTATCGGGAAAGTAGCCATGTGGCCGCGCAGCGGCATCCTTCGCTCCCTCGCTCCCGGCCTGGCGGGGGAGAGGGTCGGGGTGAGGAGGCTTCCGGACAGGCTGTCAGAGCCTAGTGCTGCGTCACAGCTTGAATTTAGGTTTCGCCCGGCCGGAGGACTCGCGCCCTGCCGTTAAAATGTGGTTCTTCGAGGATTTTAGTGGCCGCTCGTCCCGGAGCGGGAATCACGATGGCTGTGGGTGGCACGCTCAGAGCCCCAGCGATGGGCGTGGGCACTGGAACCTGATATCGAGCCGAAGAGACATCCCCTGGTTATCCTGCGGTTCTCTCAGCACGCCCTTCGTTTCTCAGGGACGTGCCACCCACAGGGCCAGCGTCCACACCTCAGGTGATGAGCCACGAAGTTTACAGAAAAACCTAAAATGTGAACGCCACGGCGCGAGCCGTGTGTCCTTAACCCGAAGCTCCTAACCATGTGCGGCCGGTTTACCCTACGCAGCTCCGCCAAAGCGATCGCTGACCAGTTCCAGCTCACCTTCCTGCCCGACCTTCAGCCGCGCTACAACATCGCTCCGACGCAGTCGATCGCGGTGGTGCGGGTCGCGCCGGGCGCCGCAGGTTCTCAAGCTGCTGCCAATTGCGAGCTGGCCATGCTCCACTGGGGACTGATCCCGTCGTGGGCCAAGGATCGCAAGATCAGCTACAGCACCATCAACGCCCGGGCCGAAACGGTCGACAGTAAACCGGCGTTTCGTCAGGCCTACCAAAACCGCCGCTGTTTGGTGTTGTGTGACGGCTATTACGAATGGCAGAAGACCGGCGATAAGACGAAGCAGCCCTATTACATCCACCGCCGCGACGACCAGCCGTTCGCTTTTGCCGGCCTGTGGGAGCACTGGCAACAGGGAGCTGAGCAGTTGCAGTCCTGCACGATCATCGTCACCGAGGCGAACGCAACCCTGAAGTCGATCCACGACCGCATGCCAGTGATTCTCGACCCAGCCGACTACGACCTGTGGCTCGACCCCGAATCCAAAGGCAAGCCGCAACTCCGCGAGCTCCTGCGGCCGCTGGCCAGCGACAATCTCAAAGCCTACCCCGTCAGCACCGTCGTCAACAGTCCCAAAAACGACCTCCCACAGTGCATCGCCCCGGCCGACTAACCGCGCCCATTGTCGCCGGTCGCTCTTTGTGGCCGACCGCTCCGCCGGTCGGAGCTCCCTTCCCTTTCTCGCTCCCTTCGCCCCGGCTCGGCGGGGAGAAGGGCTGGGGATGAGGGGCCGACCGAGCAATGGCTCGCCACCACCAAACGCCTATCAGCCGGCGGGCCTTAGCCCCCGGTTCTGGCTTTTAACGCCTACGCGCCAGCGTGCGGCCTTGCATCTTCTCGCCAGAGTTCGCCGCTCCGTCTCGATCACCCAGTGACCCACCCCCCTCACCCCAAACAAAAATCCCAAAAACCGCCGCACCTAGCTGCAGCAGCCCCCGCGACCCATTACCATTTAGGTTGTGAGCGCCCCCTCCTCCAGCCGCCACGCGCCCGCCGGTTCAGTTCACGCTGTCACCGACGCCGCCGGAGGCACATCCAGCCGGTCTAATGGACTCTTCACGCACAGCCCCGGGCGGTTCATCACGTGTGTGTAGATCATCGTGGTTTTCACATCCTTGTGCCCGAGCAGTTCCTGCACCGTCCGAATATCGGCGCCGTTTTCCAGTAAGTGCGTCGCAAACGAATGCCGTAGCGTATGCGGCGTCGCCGGTTTGGTGACCGAAGTCCTGCGCCAACGCTCGCTTCATCGCTCCGGCAAACGTGCGTTCGTGAACATGATGCCGACGCCAAATGCCGCTACGCGGATCCCGCGATAACCTGCGCGACGGAAACACGTACTGCCAACCCAGTTCCCGGTCCGCATTGGGATATTTCCGGTGCAGCGCAAACGGCAAATACACGCGCCCACGCCCATCCTGGACATCCTCGCGGTGAACGATCGCTGCCTCATTGATGCATCGCCGCAGCGGCTCGACCACCGAGTCCGGCAACACCGTGACGCGGTCCTGCTGACCTTTGCCGTTGCGGACAACGATGTGCCGGGTATCGAAGCACACGTCCTTGATCCGCAGACAACGGCACTCCCGATGGCGCAGCCCGCTGCCATACATCAGCCGAAACATGGTTTCGCTCGTCCCACGCATGTAACTCATCAGCTCGGCGACTTCCCGCTGGCTCAGCACCACCGGCCGATAAGTGCTCGCCTTGGCGCGCACCCGCTGGATGAAGTGCAGATCGCGTCCGACCACCCGGCCGTAATAAAACAGAATCGCCGACAGCGCCTGGTTTTGCGTCCCCGCCGTCACCTCGCCGCCCACCGCCAGGTCGGTCAAGAACTCACCGATCTCCCGCTCCCCGTAGCGTTCCAGATGCTCATCGTCCAAGTGCCGGATGAACCGCTGCACCCAACTTATATACGCGGTTTCGGTCGATTTGGGATGATGGAGAACCCGCAGCCGCGCCCGCATCGCTCGGATGGCTTCGGGCTCACCGGGATCGATCTCACCCGGCAATCCTTCACCAGCGAACCCTTCACCAGGCTTTGACTCGACGCCGGAACGCTTCTCCGCGTCGGCCAGCTCGCCCAATTTTTGTTTGAACGGTGCAAAATCGACATCGGTCCGTTGCAGGACCAGAGCCTGATACCACTCCACGCTCCGCACAGCTTGCAGCCGCTGCCAAGCCGGGGCTCCGCGGTCACGCAAACCCCGCAGAAAGCTCAGCACGCTCGCAGCATTGACAACCAGTACCTGACCAGCGGCGGCATTCTGCGGCCGGGCATACTCGTCGAGCCAAACCGGCATCCACTTCAGGTCATTGGGATGGACCTGGACACGACTCAGGCGGTGACGAAACAGCTCTCGGGACATGGCCAGCACTCCACGTGAACGTCTGTAGCATCTATACACCCGTTCTAGAACGTTTTGCGGTCGGGTCAACCACCACCCGCCAGAATTTATTGAAAATTAAATCATTGCTAGCACTGATCCCCTCTTCTGGGCTGTTCCTTTTATTCGCGGTTCAACGTGACCGAAAAGGTATTCACTCTGCTCCAAGCGGGTGGTAAAATGCTTTCGGTCTGATTGAACCGATACTAATTAATCGTTATCGGTCAGCCTTTATAGCGCATGCAGGTCGTCGGTTGTGCAAAATTTTCAGTTCGCCTGATGGCTCTGCGGCTCGTTGGTTGTGCCACGTCGTCTGGCCCTACGTTGCGATTCAACATCCTGGGTTCACCTGATGGCTCTGCCGACTGAGCGATCAGACGCTCCCAATCGATGGCTCGTCTGATGACTCGGCGGCTTTACCGAGACAATCGTGTTGTGGGCGCTCAGCTCCGCCCCCTACAATCAAACTCTGTTCCCGCAAATCGGCCGGCACTTCGAGCCCTTGCGTGTCGCGCCGATAACGAAACGATCCACCCCAGCCCTCGGGCTGCGGGTTCCTGATCGCCACGTCCGCGGCTCGGGCGGGGTGATCGTCGACGTTCGTTGGCCAAGACCAACGGGAGATTCTTGCTCGGTCGATGTCGCCTGTCGCTTGCTCGGCCCTCGATCGAAACTTCCAATAAGATTTCCGCCGTCGCTCGCATCAGTCATCAGCGTGTTATGTCGCCGGTCGGGTGCGGGGTCGAATGTCCGGCGCCTGTCGATTCTCACACAAAGGCACAGAGGCACGGAGAATAAAGAGTCGCCCCTCTGCGAGCCCCGTGCCTCCGTGAGAAACAACTGCCGGAGCTCCAACGCCAATGTTCACCCTGTCGCGATTTGCTTGCTCGGTCGATCCTGTGGCGGTAAACTCCAGTTCTGACTTTAATGTTGCTTCGGCTGCAAACGTGGCGCCGGCAACGAACAACCCAATGCACCCCAGCCCTCGGGCTGCGGATTCCTGATCGCCACGTCCTCGCCTCGGGCGGGGTGATTGGTCGCGTTCGTCGGTCATAATTTTCGCCAGCTGCTTGCTGCCTCATGCATCAGCGTTTCACAGCTTGCTCGGTCAACATCCGGCGCCTGTCGATGATTGACGGGCCGGCTCAACATCAAAGACGGCGTCCGACTGAAAGTGAGGCAACACGATCAGCGGATCACGTTGCTCGGTCTTCTGTCGCCGTGTTCTCGGCGGGCGCGGTGTCTCACTTAATGCGAACATTTGCGATGAACCTTGCTCGGTCAACATCCGGCGTCTGAGCTTGCTCGGCCGATCGTCCAACGCCTGACTTTGCTCGGCCATCGGGGATCGGCTACGATGACAGGTTCAAACAACACGGTGTCGCTGCGACCAGCGAACCAACACTCGACGAACAATGCGTTCGACGGGAGGCCTCGGATCGCCGGTTGATGAGGCCCAATCGTGGGCTCGGCCACCCGTCAACGCCGACGTTCTGCCCCAACAACCCTCGGTCCCGTCGCTGATCGATGCCCCATCAACTCGGCTTCTTAATCATCGTAGCTGCTGCCGGAATAGCAGAGATGACGCAACAGGAACAACGCGGAACGGCCATCGCGATGTTTGTCGCTTCGCTGATCCCGCTAATTACATACGCATTGATGGCAGGTATATTCTGGATTGTTCTGTACAGGCGACTATTCCTTTCCCGACGAGTTTCCGTTCAGTCGATTCTTGTTGCAACCGCGTTGATCGCGCCAATGCTTTTGCTCATGAAACTCGTCACCGTTCCGTATTGGTGGTACGACTAATGACGACTGGATACTGCTACCGGCCGAGAAACAGCAGAACAATCGCGTCCACCGGAGAACGCGAGCTGAGCGACTTGGCCGTTAAAAACTTTGCTGCGCGTTCCCGGTGACGCGTCGCGTTATCCCACTCCGGTAGACGAATTAGAAGCCCTGCATGGAAAATTACCATTCAGCATTTCTTCCCGGCGAGTACGCTCGCATCCAGCCCGTTTATGTGCTTGAGCAAATACAACTGAAACACTTTGGTGAACCGGGGCAACTTGGCTTACACACTGTCATGCCACCGAACATGGTGGTATTTGCTGGCCACCGTGCGTTGATCACGAGTCGCTCATACTATCATTTTGGATGGGTTCTTTATGAATTGGAGGGCTTGCCCGGCCATTGGCCGGAAGCTGCATTAATCGATCAGCAGATAGGCGAGGATGATAAACCGTACAATCAGCCAGCTTGTTTAACCTATGTTGCAGTAAAATCAGACGACGGAGAATTTGTCGACATTTGCAGTCACGATGGCCGACGTTTTTGTTCGTTTCGGAGACACGATGCTGAGGCGTCTGCCAACGACATTAACCGTGTTGCAAGACTGCGAACACGAGCGTTGTTTTCTTCCCGGTACGAATTCGACGGAGTAGAGTACGATGAACTTCCAGCAATTGATACCGAGTCTTAACTGCGGGATAACCATGCCATCCACCTTACATTCCGCACATCAGAAAAGCCATAACTCATAGTTAAAACTCCGCCGCCTAACTTTTGCGCCCGTAGGTGGAAGCGTCGTTGCCGAAGAGTTTGATCAGCTGATGCTGCAGCGGCGTCGGATCGGTGTACAGGTCCTGCTGCGCTCCGTCTTCGGTGACCAGGCGATGGCGACTGATGCTTTCCAAGGCATCGATCACTCGGCGAGCGGTCGGACACCGGCAGTCTCTGGCTTCCGGGTACAGCGGCAGCGAGTCGATCTCTTGTGTTGCCATCGTACGACGCAACTCCCGCTCCAACAGCGTCTGAAGTAGCAGTGCCATGAAATACACACACAGCAGTGACTCGATCCGGCTGACCTCCTTCAGGTACACCGGGGCGACATGGAAGTCGCTCTTGAACTGACTGAATCGCTTCTCAATGATCGGCTGCCGCTTGTAAGCGCGGAGGACTTCTTCCACGCTCAAGCTGCGATCGTTAGTAATCAGTGGGAAGACTCCATCGCACCGCCGAGCCCGTTCAAGTTGCTCCGCATCGATCTGCCAGGTGAGATCGAACCGAAGTTTGACCTCACGAACGTACTGTGTGTCCTTTGACCGACGGCCGGGTGTTTTCTGCTTCAGTGTGACCTCTTCCTCTTGCAGAATTTGCACCTGCAACAGACTTCCTGTCCCTCGTCGTTCCATGATTTTTTCCACTTCACCAGCCACGCGAGGGCGGTCTCGCATGCGTGAACGTGGAGACTGAAGCCGGTCGCGAAGTTGGCTTAAATCCTCAGCCGTTTTGCGAATAATCTTCATTCGAGATGCGTCATCAGAGGCTGCCTTAGCCAGCGAGTGAATCCATAACAGGCGGTAGCCATCAGCGGTAGCTTGCTCTTCTCGTAGCGTCTGGAACCGATGCCGCAACACTCCATTCTCATCTTCCACTTCATACAAGATCACCCACCGTAGGGAGTCCGGGTTCTCCAGCAGCGTGGTTTTCATTGCCCGCGGCTCACTCCGGTTTTTCGGCAAGATCGTGATGAATCGCCCGCCTTCTCGGTCGATGTGGCCGAGGTTTTCGGCGCTGGCCAACTTACAGTCAGCGATATACAGAAAGTCTGGCCTGCCCGTCATCTGGCGGAGCAGATCCCAGGTTGGGACGTGCGTGACGTCATCGTGCCGATCTCCATCATCCGTGGTGAAGTAGATCGGCACGCCGCCGTCGTCAGTTACCGTCAGAATATAGAGCAGTTGCTTCAGGTCGGGACGGTGGTCTTTGCTATGTCCCTGGCGGATGGCGACCGTAGCTTTGCCGCGGCGCAACTGTGGCTGCTCAAACGGTTCATAATCTCCGAAGAACCGAATCGTGGTGGAGTCGTTGTGCAGTTCCGAAAGATTTAGATCGAACTCATGAATGACATTGCGAGTGATGTCCATAACGAGGTCCGGGAAATTGGCATCAAAGAGCCGGTCCAGAGCGCGCCCGACGCGGTCATCATTGAGGCTCTTCAGCTGGTCTTCACGTAACTGCAGCAGTTCCGGGACGAACGCGGCAGCCCACTGCCCGACACCATAGAGCGGCTCTCTGCTAATGAGGATATTACGTACGAGCAACAGGATCGCGCTGGCAGTGTTGATTCGATTTCGACCGTCCTCGGCCGGCAGGTGCCGCCATAGGATTTCCTCAAGTCGGCAGCGCTGTATCAACCGATTGATGATCGGCAGGGCGCCGATGGTGCGGGTGTGGAGCACGAGGTCGCTGCCTGACGCTTTGGGCGCCAGGGTAGCGGGATCGGGAGCACGGCGCTTTGGCTTTTGGTTGCGGTTCATGCCGCAATGGTACAGCGCGGGGTATCGGGAGAATTGGCGGCACCGCGAAATTTTTGGTGGCTCGAAAAACTTACGGAATCTACCATTGACGTAAATCGTGCGGCACAAAACTTACGTCAATGGTGATCGGCGCAAGTGCCAAAAACAGCGATTATTTTTTCTATAGCGCGCAGCCTGGTCAGTCGGAGATGCGTAGACTGCTCCTTGCTCGGGTAGTTGCATCCCAGCAAAACCCGGCGATAATGATTTCCAGTAGTGCGGAAAAGAAGATGCAACCGAGCGGCGAGGTCGGGCGTTTTGAAGTTGAAGATCAACCGTCGCCGCCGGCTGATCGGTCCCGTTCCACCATGAAGCGTGATCTGCGATGACATTTCGCACCGCGTTCCTTGAATGGGCGCTTGATCAGTTCCCTGAACTGGCGAAACAACTTGAGGGTGAGCCGGTGCAGACCCGATTGCACTTCGCATTCCTGGCGTTCCGCAATCATACACAAGCCGCAATTGACAATCATAATCGGCAGAGATTACTTGAACTTTTCGAGATGGCTGACCGTGTTTTGGCTTGCGCCTACCCAGCGATGCGATCGCTTTTTCATGTCGTGTACGTTGAAGACCTGCATTTTCATGATGATCGAAGGCAACGCTCCTGGGCGGCGGAACTTTTGACACCGAGACTGAAGCAGGAACGTGCTTGGTCGCTGCCTGGATTACCAAAAGCATCAAAAAATTAGCAGCTTAAACACATTCGCGGTACAATCTGCGGTTGAAAAGGTGGCACCATGCGTTCGACGGGAGGCCTCGGATCGCCGGTTGATGAAGCCCGATTTTGGGTTCGGCCCACCGTCAACGCCACCGTTCGTCGGTCATGGTTTTTGCCAACCGTTAGCTCTCTCATACATCAGCGTTTGGCAGGTTGCTCGGTCGAACATCCGGCGCCTGTCGATGATGATTGGTCTGGTCAACATCAAGGAAGGCGTCTGGCTGAACGTGAGTCAACACGATCAGCGGATCACGTTGCTCGGTCCTCAGTCGCCGCGTTCCCGGCGGGCGCGGTGGTTCACTTGGTGCGAGCAGCAGCGATGAACCTTGCTCGGTCAACATCCGGCGCCTGACCTTGCTCGGCCAACGTCCGACGCCTGACTTTGCTCGGCCAAGGGGGATCGGCTATGATGAAAACATCAACTATCAATGTCCCGCTGCGATCAGCGACCCCAGACTCGACGAACAATCGGGTCAACCGGAGCGGCGGATCAGGCGGTTTGTGAACACAATGTCAAATGGCCGCCGCCGCGGTTACCCGTAACGTTCCCCGACAGAAGTTTTGCTTCCTGACGAATGACACCGTTCGATGCTGCTGCCCGTATTGCTCAACTTGGAGTGTCACTCGAACTGGGTGATTTCCCGAACGTCCAGCGGCTGCACATTTGCAAGGAAGCGGTCCCGGCACAATACGCCGACATGATTGCCGACATGGCCCCGGAGACGGTTACGCTTAATGGGGCGCTGATGACTGAGCGCGATATCCAGGCACTTCTGCATTTTCCTTCGCTTCAGGGAATTGTTGCCCACCGCATGGGTTTCGCGGACACATTGTTGCGTGCTATCGTCGAGACTGCCAACTTGCAGTCCATCGCCATGGCCTATACATCAATCACGGATGCTGATGTGGCGGTACTTGCAAATCGTTCCGGTCTCACGTCGATCCACCTCGCGGGCACGCAACTTACGGACGCCGCAATGGGAATTTTCGGTAGCGTACAGGATCTTGAACTGCTTGACGTAAGCCACACTCTGGTGACGACTGAGGGGCTGGCGCGGTTGCGTGATCTACGGAATCTGTTCACAATTGACGCCAGGGGAACAGGCGTAACGCTTGAGGGCGCGGACCAATTCCGAAGGTCGGTCGCAAATTCCCTTCCTGATGTTGAAGTGCTCGTCTGAAACGACGGGGAACTATGCCGTGCACCTTCTTTTCCGCACTACTGGAAACCATTATCGCCGGATTTTACTGGGATGCAACTACCCGAATGAGCAACAGTCTACGCGTTACCGACTGTCCAGGCTGCGCGCTATAAAAAATAATAATCGCTGTTTTGGCACTTGCGCCGATCACCATTGACGTAAGTTTTGTGCCGCACGATTTACGTCAATGGTAGATTCCGTAAGTTTTTTGGGCCACCAAAAACTTCGCGGCGCCGCCAATTTTCCCGACACCCCGCGCTGTACCATTGCGGCATGAACCGCAACCAAAAGCCAAAGCGTCGTGCTCCCGACCCCGCTACCCTGGCGCCCAAAGCGTCAGGCAGCGACCTCGTGCTCCACTCCCGCACCATCGGCGCCCTGCCGATCATCAATCGGTTGATGCAGCGTTGCCGGCTTCAGGAAATCCTTTGGCGGCACCTGCCGGCCGAAGATGGCAGGAATCGAATCGATACTGCCAGTGCGATCCTGTTGCTCGTACGCAATATCCTCATTAGCAGAGAGCCGCTCTATGGTGTCGGGCAATGGGCTGCCGCGTTTGTCCCGGAACTGCTGCAGTTACGTGAAGATCAGCTGAAAAGCCTCAATGATGACCGCGTCGGGCGCGCTCTGGACCGGCTCTTTGATGCCAATTTCCCGGACCTCGTCATGGACATCACTCGCAATGTCATTCATGAGTTCGATCTGAATCTTTCGGAACTGCACAACGACTCCACCACCATTCGGTTCTTCGGAGATTATGAAGCGTTTGAGCAGCCGCAGTTGCGCCGCGGCAAAGCCACGGTCGCCATCCGCCAGGGACATAGCAAAGACCACCGTCCCGACCTGAAGCAACTGCTCTATATCTTGACGGTAACCGACGATGGCGGCGTACCAATCTACTTCACCACGGATGATGGAGATCGGCACGATGACGTCACCCACGTCCCGACCTGGGATCTGCTCCGCCAAATGACGGGCAGACCAGACTTTCTGTATGTCGCTGACTGTAAGTTGGCCAGCGCCGAAAACCTCGGCCACATCGACCGAGAAGGCGGGCGATTTATCACGATCTTGCCGAAAAACCGCAGCGAGCCGCGGGCAATGAAAACCACGCTGCTTGAGAATCCGGATTCCTTACGGTGGGTGGTCCTGTATGAAGTGGAAGATGAAAACGGAGTGTTGCGGCATCGGTTCCAGACGCTAAGAGAGGAGCAAGCTACCGCTGATGGGTACCGCCTGTTATGGATTCACTCGCTGGGCAAGGCAGCCTCGGATGACGCATCACGGATGAAGGCGATTCGGAAAACGGTTGAGGATCTAAGCCAACTTCGCGACCGGCTTCAGTCTCCACGTTCACGCATGCGAGACCGCCCTCGCGTGGCTGGCGAGGTGGAAAAAATCATGGAACGACGAGGGACAGGAAATCTGTTGCAGGTGCAAATTCTGCAAGATGAAGAGGTCACACTGAAGCAGAAAACACCTGGCCGCCGGTCAAACGATACACAATACGTTCGTGAGGTCAAACTGCGGTTCGATCTCACCTGGCAGATCGATGCGGATCAACTTGAACGGGCCCGGCGGTGCGATGGAGTCTTCCCACTGATCACCAACGATCGCAACTTGACTGTGGAAGAAGTGCTCCGCGCCTACAAGCGGCAGCCGATCATTGAGAAGCGATTCAGTCAATTCAAGAGCGATTTCCATGTCGCTCCGGTGTACCTGAAAGAGGTCAGCCGGATCGAGTCGCTGCTGTGTGTGTACTTCATGGCACTGCTGCTTCAGACGCTGTTGGAGCGGGAGTTGCGTCGTACGATGGCGTCTGGAGAGATCGACTCGCTGCCGCTGTACCCGGAGGCACGCGACTGCCGGCGTCCGACCGCTCGCCGGGTGATCGATGCGTTGGAAAGCATCAGTCGCCATCGCCTGGTCACCGAAGACGGAGCGCAGCAGGACCTATACACTGATCCCACGCCGCTGCAGCAACAGCTGATCAAACTCTTCGGCAACGACGCTTCCACCTACGGGCGCAAAATCTAGCCGGACGGAGTTCTAATACCGAGTTATGGTTTTCCTGATGTGCGGAAAGTAAGGTGCACCGGAGTACGGCATCGGGACGACTACAAATGGAAAACCAACACGCCGTACCCGGTGACGGCGGACGTTATCCGTCCTGATTGCATCGCACCTGGATGTATAAATACGGCAATCCGTTTCCGCAGTTTGATTGCGGCACCTCACCTATCTTCGCCGGAGCATTCCAAGCTGTTCCATCCGGCAAGATCGCCTGCGACAGAAACCGCTGCTGAGGGTCAAACTTCCTCAAATGCTCGATCAGTTCAGCGACGGTTAAATAAGGATGGATAACAACCGCATTCACGGGAGCACTCTGATTCTCGCTTGCCATTATTTCCTCTTGGGTTCGTGCCCCGTGATGCGGAGCGTTATCCGATTGAAGATGGATACATTTACACGATCATCTCGCGATGCTGCGTGGTTCATTCTCCCGGTGCTGACCGGCTTCACCTTTTTGATGGCTTATATCGCAACGGACGCGTTCTACGGACGCATGTCAAAATACGGTGAGGTCACCGAAGTTGGGATGATGCTGAGTCCGGTGCTGGCACTTTTGTTTACCATTTTGTTGCTCTGGTATATCGCACGTCTAGTTTGGCCCGTTAGCTACGTCGTCAGGGTTTCGCCTGGTTTAGTCACCCTTTTCAAATCTACGTGTCCCGACAATGCGATTACGCTGACGCCTGACAAAGTTGTTCGTTTTAGAATCCCGGTTGAGCGTCGGTATCAATCCCCCAACGGCGAAGTACCGCTAGAATATGTCCTACTTGACGGCACCGTACATCGAATCCCCACTACGTTTCTCGCTGGACTTGATAAGGACGCCTTCCTGGAATCGGTAGCACGCAATTGGGGTTCCGGATATGTTCCTGTCAAGATGACTCCATTCACTCATCGTCGAATTCGATGGTGGCCACCTGGCCTTCACCCACCTGATGACGGCGGATAACCATCGCGTCCACCGGAGAACGCGAGTTGAGCGATTTGGCCGTTAGATACTTTTCCGCGCGTTCCCGGTGACGCGTCGCGTTCCGCAACAATGGAGTCATTTTCATGTTCCAGTACTCGCTGCGGATACTTATGGTCCTCCCCCTGATCATCGCGCCGGCGATCGTGTTCATTGGCAGGCTTCCGGTTGAGGGCACGGTGACTGTTTACCAACAACACGCACACCGCGTCGAATCGATATTGGCTAGATCAGGATTAACCAACTGGACTGGACACTCTAGCATGGGTGGTACCCTGTTTCACTTTCCAAACGGGCGGGAATTGAAACGAGTCGAGAGCCGAGTGCTCGGTGATGCGGCTGCAAATACGTACTGGCTTGCGGTACGATACAAAACGCTGTTACCGGTTTTTGGTTCCGAACGCGTTGTTGACCCAAAAGCCCGCGTGATCAACTAGGCCGGGAGATACGGAACAATGCGATCGACTGGAGGCCTCGGGCTGCCCGGTGGTGAGGCTTGCTCCGCGGCTCGGCCCCAGTCATCGCTAACGTTATTTGGCAGAGCCCCCACTCACGCCGTACGGAGACGACCAGTGCAACTCATGCGAAAACCGACCATACTCCTTGCCTTTTCTGCATGCGCTGTGTTCACGTTCGCGTATGCGGGCACGCAAGATCGCAGCGCGACGGGCAACTCGTACCATCTCTACACTGGTGCCTTCAAACCAAGTGACGCAGGCGTAGTCAAAGTTCCCTCAAGATTCAAATGGAGCGTCGAGACAAGTTGGCGTGGAACTGATATTCAGGGCAACAATCTGCCTGATACACGAGTGATGGTGCGCCTTTATGACCCCGATCACAACCTCACGGCACTGACTGCGCAGCTGGATTTGGAGACCGCCGAGCGATTGCAGCGGGAACTCGCGGACATCATAGCTAAGAAACGCCAAAATCCCGACTTTCAGCATCGACCAAAACTTTATGATTCCAGCCTGATCCCGACGGGGCGATTCAAAGGTATCACCGACAATGGCGAGGCGATCATCGAACTCGAGCCCAAACAAGCCAAATAACCATGCGGTGAACGGGAGCCGCCGGTGACGTGGGTTTCGAAATCATAGTTTTTTGGCGGCGGCCCCGTTACCGCCGTCGTTCGTCGACTTAAATGGATACAACGGGTTACCTCAAGCCGAAGCTCGGAAAGGTGTCGCTCTATTTGAGCGTGACGGAGCTAATCGTGCGATCAGTTCCGAAGTACAACTACTACCCAGAACTCGACGGTGCTACACAGACGCCGGAAGGTGAAATCGTCTGCGCGAGTGCCACGGAGTATCAAGATCGGCTTCAAGGACGATTGGTGAATGCTACGAGATCCAAATTGTCTGGGATCAAATATGACTTGTCGTATTACGACTCTTCTGGATTGTTTCTGGGCCTTGACAAATCGCGGTTTCTTGAGGAAAGCGAACTTGACGTGGACGATCATTTGCCGATCGATGTTGCCGTGCGCATACCTGACGACGCATCCTCATGTATTTTCAACGTCCGAGCCAAGATGCCCGGCAGGATTGGGCGTTTTTTCTGGGGATGAACCACTCTGCTCTATGTTGCGGCGAACCATCCGATGCACACGGAGACCTCGGGCTACCCGCTGGTGAGACCAAGTCTATCGCTCGGTCCCGGTGATCGGCCCCGTTCGTCGAGCCAGTGACCGCCAATCCTTACAATACATTGCTCCTTGATAGTGAATCCGGACGAGATAGTTTGCACCAGCAGCACGCGTGCACATTTATGCGGTGCCTGCAATTGGGAGTCATTTTGGCGGCGGGAATCTGTTTTGCCGCTGTCGTGTGGTTTATTGTGTGGTCTCGTATGACAACAGCCTCAGGGCAGGCAAACATCGGCGCTGGGCTCGCCGCCCTCGTCGTACCTCCCTCGCTAATCGCGTTGGGAATCTCAATCGCTAGTTTACGATCTACCACGGAGCGCGGCCAAGTCGCTATGATTCTGCTTGCTGCGACTCTGCTGGTGCCGTCTATACTCCTGCTCTTCCTTATCGAACTGTAAGCCGCTTCGTTCCGATCACGGACAGCGAAAGCATGCTCGACGAACCATCGGGTCAACCGGAGCGGCGGATCAAGCGGTTTGTGAATGCCATGTCCACCGGCCGCCGCCCGGTTACCAGTCAACGTTATCGCGATTCAATGCTACCAGCGATGAATCTTGTCTGTGGACTTCATAAGTCGCTGCAATACGCGGTAGTCAGATTCGCAATTCCTGCGACCGTCGTCGGATCGATCGCGATGTATCGTTTAATATTCCATGACGTCCACCCAATAGATCGAGAAAACGATCTGGCACGGCTCCCGACAATGATTCTGGTCCCTTCGCTCGGGGTCGCGGTTTTGTTTGGGTTGGCTGCATTTGCATCGTTTACTCCTCGCAATGGACTGTCCTTTATTCGAGCACTGATCGCGATTTCTGCCGCAACGTTGATCGGCGTGGCTGTAACTCGCCCCCAAATGCCACGAAAGACAAGGGATCCAAATGTTTGGACAGAGATCTCCATTCCGTTGGCTACAGCCCTAATCGCAACTATTGTGGTCTTGTTTTTCAATGAATGGAGGCCGTCTCAACCGAAGGACGGCGACGAACCAACGACAAGCTCGACCACAAGTTGTGAGATTACTATGCGGTGAACGGGAGTCGCCTACGACGCGGTTTTAGAAGTCACAATCTTTTGGCGGCGGCCCCGTTACCGCCGATGTTCTGGCATCACAGCAGTGCTGAGGGCAATAATCGGAATGAAATTGCAGTTCGGGATTCGCGCACTGACGGTCGCTGTCGTAGTATGTGCTGTTCTAGCATTCGCTTCAAAGCGGTATTATGAATCGCTGCCCGGCCCGCGCATCCCACGCGGAACGGATCCCGCGCTCGCGGCCGCCGTAATTGATGCGTTCGAGGATCCTAACGTAGATTACAAAGCCATGTATCCTGGCTGGGCATTTGTGCGACACTCCTCCGCGTTGAATCGCATCGCGACATTTGGAGACGACGCAATTCCGGTGCTCCTGGCAAACTTGCACAACAACGACCAGGTGTTTCGGCTACAGGTGTACGAAACTCTCTCCATGCTTAATGCAAAGTCAGCCATTCCATCACATCTAGGCGCCCTGCGGCACGATGACTGCGTGGATGACGCCTTCATTGTCTGTAAGCTTGCTGAGCTCACTAAGCACCCTGACGGCTATAGGTTCTACCGCGGCTGGCACGATGCCGAAACCAGGCGGGAGGGTGCCGAGGCATACCGAACGTGGTACGATGAATATTGCCAGTCCCAAAGTAGAAGCCAGAACGATGGGTTGAACCTTACATTCCGCACATCAGAAAAGCCATAACTCATAGTTAAAACTCCGCCGCCTAACTTTTGCGCCCGTAGGTGGAAGCGTCGTTGCCGAAGAGTTTGATCAGCTGATGCTGCAGCGGCGTCGGATCGGTGTACAGGTCCTGCTGCGCTCCGTCTTCGGTGACCAGGCGATGGCGACTGATGCTTTCCAAGGCATCGATCACTCGGCGAGCGGTCGGACACCGGCAGTCTCTGGCTTCCGGGTACAGCGGCAGCGAGTCGATCTCTTGTGTTGCCATCGTACGACGCAACTCCCGCTCCAACAGCGTCTGAAGTAGCAGTGCCATGAAATACACACACAGCAGTGACTCGATCCGGCTGACCTCCTTCAGGTACACCGGGGCGACATGGAAGTCGCTCTTGAACTGACTGAATCGCTTCTCAATGATCGGCTGCCGCTTGTAAGCGCGGAGGACTTCTTCCACGCTCAAGCTGCGATCGTTAGTAATCAGTGGGAAGACTCCATCGCACCGCCGAGCCCGTTCAAGTTGCTCCGCATCGATCTGCCAGGTGAGATCGAACCGAAGTTTGACCTCACGAACGTACTGTGTGTCCTTTGACCGACGGCCGGGTGTTTTCTGCTTCAGTGTGACCTCTTCCTCTTGCAGAATTTGCACCTGCAACAGACTTCCTGTCCCTCGTCGTTCCATGATTTTTTCCACTTCACCAGCCACGCGAGGGCGGTCTCGCATGCGTGAACGTGGAGACTGAAGCCGGTCGCGAAGTTGGCTTAAATCCTCAGCCGTTTTGCGAATAATCTTCATTCGAGATGCGTCATCAGAGGCTGCCTTAGCCAGCGAGTGAATCCATAACAGGCGGTAGCCATCAGCGGTAGCTTGCTCTTCTCGTAGCGTCTGGAACCGATGCCGCAACACTCCATTCTCATCTTCCACTTCATACAAGATCACCCACCGTAGGGAGTCCGGGTTCTCCAGCAGCGTGGTTTTCATTGCCCGCGGCTCACTCCGGTTTTTCGGCAAGATCGTGATGAATCGCCCGCCTTCTCGGTCGATGTGGCCGAGGTTTTCGGCGCTGGCCAACTTACAGTCAGCGATATACAGAAAGTCTGGCCTGCCCGTCATCTGGCGGAGCAGATCCCAGGTTGGGACGTGCGTGACGTCATCGTGCCGATCTCCATCATCCGTGGTGAAGTAGATCGGCACGCCGCCGTCGTCAGTTACCGTCAGAATATAGAGCAGTTGCTTCAGGTCGGGACGGTGGTCTTTGCTATGTCCCTGGCGGATGGCGACCGTAGCTTTGCCGCGGCGCAACTGTGGCTGCTCAAACGGTTCATAATCTCCGAAGAACCGAATCGTGGTGGAGTCGTTGTGCAGTTCCGAAAGATTTAGATCGAACTCATGAATGACATTGCGAGTGATGTCCATAACGAGGTCCGGGAAATTGGCATCAAAGAGCCGGTCCAGAGCGCGCCGACGCGGTCATCATTGAGGCTCTTCAGCTGGTCTTCACGTAACTGCAGCAGTTCCGGGACGAACGCGGCAGCCCACTGCCCGACACCATAGAGCGGCTCTCTGCTAATGAGGATATTACGTACGAGCAACAGGATCGCGCTGGCAGTGTTGATTCGATTTCGACCGTCCTCGGCCGGCAGGTGCCGCCATAGGATTTCCTCAAGTCGGCAGCGCTGTATCAACCGATTGATGATCGGCAGGGCGCCGATGGTGCGGGTGTGGAGCACGAGGTCGCTGCCTGACGCTTTGGGCGCCAGGGTAGCGGGATCGGGAGCACGGCGCTTTGGCTTTTGGTTGCGGTTCATGCCGCAATGGTACAGCGCGGGGTATCGGGAGAATTGGCGGCACCGCGAAATTTTTGGTGGCTCGAAAAACTTACGGAATCTACCATTGACGTAAATCGTGCGGCACAAAACTTACGTCAATGGTGATCGGCGCAAGTGCCAAAAACAGCGATTATTTTTTCTATAGCGCGCAGCCTGGTCAGTCGGAGATGCGTAGACTGCTCCTTGCTCGGGTAGTTGCATCCCAGCAAAACCCGGCGATAATGATTTCCAGTAGTGCGGAAAAGAAGTTGAACGGGAGCAACGGACAAGCCGATAAATGACTGCCATGGCTTTCGGCCGTTGCCCCGTTAAGCCAGACGTTCGTCGTGACAACAGATCTACAAGTGGAAGGCTCGGAACCATGGTATGGCGTTCGATTGATCTATCGCTTGTCCGGAACGTCGCGCAAAATGTATGAGGAACGGATCATCATCGTCCGCGCTGATTCAGATGACGACGCTATCGCCAAGGCTGAACAATACTCAAAGGACTACGAATCCGATACAACCGAATACGTCGGATACGCAATGGGGTTTCACATATTCGATGAGACGGGGCCTTGCCTGGGCCCCGGGGCCGAGGTGTTTTCTTTGATCCGTGAATCCGAGCTTGATCCAAATGCTTACCTTGATCGCTTTCACGACACTGGAAACGAATTCGCCAGACCTGGTACCGACGAGTGATTGCGGATCGCACGGCTACCGATCAGCACAGTCGATTGTGGCCGAGTGCCGAGGAAGTGGAACCCGCAAGCGAGGAAACCCGACGAACAATCCGATCCACCTTACTTTCCGCACATCAGGAAAACCATAACTCGGTATTAGAACTCCGTCCGGCTAGATTTTGCGCCCGTAGGTGGAAGCGTCGTTGCCGAAGAGTTTGATCAGCTGTTGCTGCAGCGGCGTGGGATCAGTGTATAGGTCCTGCTGCGCTCCGTCTTCGGTGACCAGGCGATGGCGACTGATGCTTTCCAACGCATCGATCACCCGGCGAGCGGTCGGACGCCGGCAGTCGCGTGCCTCCGGGTACAGCGGCAGCGAGTCGATCTCTCCAGACGCCATCGTACGACGCAACTCCCGCTCCAACAGCGTCTGAAGCAGCAGTGCCATGAAGTACACACACAGCAGCGACTCGATCCGGCTGACCTCTTTCAGGTACACCGGAGCGACATGGAAATCGCTCTTGAATTGACTGAATCGCTTCTCAATGATCGGCTGCCGCTTGTAGGCGCGGAGCACTTCTTCCACAGTCAAGTTGCGATCGTTGGTGATCAGTGGGAAGACTCCATCGCACCGCCGGGCCCGTTCAAGTTGATCCGCATCGATCTGCCAGGTGAGATCGAACCGCAGTTTGACCTCACGAACGTATTGTGTATCGTTTGACCGGCGGCCAGGTGTTTTCTGCTTCAGTGTGACCTCTTCATCTTGCAGAATTTGCACCTGCAACAGATTTCCTGTCCCTCGTCGTTCCATGATTTTTTCCACCTCGCCAGCCACGCGAGGGCGGTCTCGCATGCGTGAACGTGGAGACTGAAGCCGGTCGCGAAGTTGGCTTAGATCCTCAACCGTTTTCCGAATCGCCTTCATCCGTGATGCGTCATCCGAGGCTGCCTTGCCCAGCGAGTGAATCCATAACAGGCGGTACCCATCAGCGGTAGCTTGCTCCTCTCTTAGCGTCTGGAACCGATGCCGCAACACTCCGTTTTCATCTTCCACTTCATACAGGACCACCCACCGTAAGGAATCCGGATTCTCAAGCAGCGTGGTTTTCATTGCCCGCGGCTCGCTGCGGTTTTTCGGCAAGATCGTGATAAATCGCCCGCCTTCTCGGTCGATGTGGCCGAGGTTTTCGGCGCTGGCCAACTTACAGTCAGCGACATACAGAAAGTCTGGTCTGCCCGTCATTTGGCGGAGCAGATCCCAGGTCGGGACGTGGGTGACGTCATCGTGCCGATCTCCATCATCCGTGGTGAAGTAGATTGGTACGCCGCCATCGTCGGTTACCGTCAAGATATAGAGCAGTTGCTTCAGGTCGGGACGGTGGTCTTTGCTATGTCCCTGGCGGATGGCGACCGTGGCTTTGCCGCGGCGCAACTGCGGCTGCTCAAACGCTTCATAATCTCCGAAGAACCGAATGGTGGTGGAGTCGTTGTGCAGTTCCGAAAGATTCAGATCGAACTCATGAATGACATTGCGAGTGATGTCCATGACGAGGTCCGGGAAATTGGCATCAAAGAGCCGGTCCAGAGCGCGCCGACGCGGTCATCATTGAGGCTTTTCAGCTGATCTTCACGTAACTGCAGCAGTTCCGGGACAAACGCGGCAGCCCATTGCCCGACACCATAGAGCGGCTCTCTGCTAATGAGGATATTGCGTACGAGCAACAGGATCGCACTGGCAGTATCGATTCGATTCCTGCCATCTTCGGCCGGCAGGTGCCGCCAAAGGATTTCCTGAAGCCGGCAACGCTGCATCAACCGATTGATGATCGGCAGGGCGCCGATGGTGCGGGAGTGGAGCACGAGGTCGCTGCCTGACGCTTTGGGCGCCAGGGTAGCGGGGTCGGGAGCACGACGCTTTGGCTTTTGGTTGCGGTTCATGCCGCAATGGTACAGCGCGGGGTGTCGGGAAAATTGGCGGCGCCGCGAAGTTTTTGGTGGCCCAAAAAACTTACGGCATCTACCATTGACGTAAATCGTGCGGCACAAAACTTACGTCAATGGTGATCGGCGCAAGTGCCAAAACAGCGATTATTATTTTTTATAGCGCGCAGCCTGGACAGTCGGTAACGCGTAGACTGTTGCTCATTCGGGTAGTTGCATCCCAGTAAAATCCGGCGATAATGGTTTCCAGTAGTGCGGAAAAGAAGATCCACGGGAGCGGCGAAGTCGGACGGATTTGAAAAGGCCGATCTTTCGTCGCCTCCCCTTGATCGGTGGCGTTCTGCCAGCGAGACCGCGCCTGCCGACTGCAGGATTTGTCCGCGAGCGCGTCAGGGCCTACAATGGACATCTGGCGACGATCCGCCCGCTCGGAGGGCTCCTCATGACCATGACCGTTCGCGACGTGATTCGTCTGATCGAAGCTGATGGTTGGAAGTTGGTGGCGACGCGCGGCAGTCATCGGCAATACAAACATCCAACGAAACCCGGCCGTGTGACCATTGCCGGACACTCTAAAGACGACCTCGCTCCAGGCACGCTCAATAGCATACTGCGACAGGCGGGCCTGAAGGAATAACGCATGGCAAACCTGACATCCGACAGCTACTTGATCGTCATCGAGAAGACGGCCAAGAACCTCTCAGCATTCTCGCCTGATCTTCCCGGGTGCGTTGCTACCGGAGCCACCCGCGCGGAAGTGGAAACGCGCATGGCTGAGGCGATTCAAATGCATCTGGAGGGGCTGCGAGATGATGGGCTTCCCGTCCCCGAACCGTCATCGGAAGTCGCGTACGTCCGGTTCGTTCCAAGACAGGCAGAACAATGACATGCAAGTGCGGACTGGAAATGGTTTGATGACTAGCGGGTGGGAATCCGGCCTGGGTAACTCCTAGCCAGAGGCCCAGTATCGAGCATTGCAGCGTGAGTGTAAGGCGGGTACCGCCGAAGTCTCCCGTTGAAGCGTATGCAGAGAGGTAGTGAGGATGAAAGGTAGGGACTGGCCGTCCCGCCCTGAATGAGATTGAGCTCCGAAAGCGTGGTTTTCTGTTGGATACTGCCCAGGGTCTTTGCATGCCTGAAGGCGACACCTGCAATCGCGTCCATGGCGAGCGGTTCAGGAGTCCCGGAGTCGAAGATCCATTCGCTGGATCGTCATCCGCTGCCGAAACCTAGGAAGATCGTGGACTTGATCGCGATGGCAAGGGTCTAAGGTGTGCCGAGGTGACAGGTGTTGGCTGGGAGCCGGATGCGCCGGCGGCGCAAGTCCGGTTCTGGGAGGGGCGAGGTGCTCAATCGTGCATGGACAGAATACTGTGACACCACCAAGGGAAACCGGTGGATAACTGTGAACACAAACCCTATCCTAAACGCGAAAGGCACCCGTCTACTCGCCCCGAGCGGCGAAATCGGGCGTTTTGAAGTGGATGATCAACCGTCGCCGCCGGCGGATCGGCAACGTTATCCGACTGAGTACGTCCAGAGATTTCATGGACCGCGATAATGGGGCACTCGCCCTACACTCCTCCATGCGAAGCGACACCCCTGGGTACCACGCGGAACCCGCCCGCTACGCGCCCGATAGCAGGCCGGGCTCTCGGGGTAACGTCACTCGTATCCGCAGCAATGTTCGCTTGTTGGGCAATTCTGCTTTCTAGCGGCGCATCAATTTTTCTCGTCGTCATTCTCGGCTTGATTGCCTCGCCCTACGTGATACTTTGGCTCGCTACCCGAGCACTCACGGGCTCGGTTGGAATAGTGTTGATCGCGATCACACTCATTGGCTGTATCTGGTTCGGCGCCAAAGCATTTGACGCGGTCAACGAAGATGCGCAAGGCGGGCTTAATCTCGTGTTTGCTCCGGTCTTCCAACTCGGTGGGGCATTATGCTCGATGTGCCTTGCCGTTACGCTTGACTCGGTCGAACGAAAAGTCAGGGCCGCTTTGTCGGTGAGGCAGAACGGCGGATAACCACGCCATGAACCGAAGCGGCCGATGAATTGTTTGTGAACACGACCTTATCGGGCGGCCGCTCGGTTATGGCGGTCGTTATCCGGCTCTAACTATGCGTGAACCGATGCACATGCCGCAACTGAAGTTTTCCATCCGCGCACTACTGGTAGCAACTGCGGCTTGTGCGTTGCTCGCACTCGTATGGATTAATCCGCCCAACGATTACGTTCGCATAAGGGTGGACGATAATGGAAATGTCTCCGTTGATGGTGTAGCGGTTGATTTTGACAGTCTCGAACCCCGACTCAAGCGGCGAAGGCAATGGCTTACGGTTTGGCACCGAGATCCGCATGCTGATGTCTGTATTGATAAAAACCAAGTGCTCCAGACTGACCCTCACTTAATATTTCTTCTAGTTGTAAGGTCTGTTAAAAATTCTGGGTTTCTGAACCCAACGATCATCCTGGAGCCCTAAGGCATCGCCAAGCAAGGCCAGTCAACTCAAGACGGCGGATAACTAAGCGGTGACCGGGAGCCGCCGGACGATCGAGTTTCTGAGTCGAACTACTTTGGCGGCGGCGCCGTTACCGCCAGCGTTATCTCGCTGGGAAGGGCTTTAGCAGGTGGTGGCGACGCACGACTACGACCGCTCGACGCGCGGGCCGCGGCGGTTAATGCCTGCCATGCTCATTGCTCTGGTCGGCGGCCCCGCCTTGGCCGTAGTTGCCGCCATTTCCGGTTGCTCATTGGCTCTGGACTCGTGGCCGCTCTCCTTACCGAACCTGAGCTACAGCATCACTTGGGGTGCGGTCTGCGGGATCGCCGGCGGGCTTCTGACTGCGTTGGTCGCTGGTGCGCTCCGTCGCAACGTAGTTTGGATTAGCTTCGTTGGTTCCATTGTCGTCGCCATTGTGAGCGGTGGCTCTCTGTTTCTGTACGCGTCGATGCTCGCGGCCGTCTGAGGTGCGACGGCGGGTAGCGAGATAGCCACGCACTTCAACGGAACGGCCGGGTGGAACGGTCCTTGTAAATCGTAATGCGGTCGAGCGACCGGCCAGCTGTCGTTTGCTGATCCGTCATCCGACTGATAATCCCACAGCGAGACTCGGTCTTGGCTATACTAAAGGTGAGACATTCAGCCACTACGCCGCCCCCGTCTCCCGAAAAACGCGATATCGTATGTCACAAACCTTGATCAAAGCAGGTGTCGGCCTCGGCTTCGTGACGGCGGTCATGGTCGGTTTGTCACCGTTTGCCGCCGTGTACTTCGTGTTGTTCGGATGGCCGCTTTAGCCTGTTCCGACAGCGATAACCATACGGTGAACGTGCGGACTGACAAGGTCTGCTTGACAAGCGGGGGGAGATCCCGCCTGGGTAAGTGCTAGCCACACGCCCAGTGCCGAGTTTTGCAGCCAACGTATAAGGGGTCGCCGAAGTCGTTGGTTGAAGTGTAGACAGAAAGGTAGTGAGGATGAATGGATCGCAAGTGGCCCTGCGACCGTGGACGGAATTAGCTCCGAAATTTTGCACCTGTTGGACCCAGCCCTCGGGCTGCCGCTTGCTGATCGCCAGGTCCTAGGATCGGGCGGGGGGATTGTCGATGTTACCCGAGTGAACCGAGACAGGAAGAACATCCTTGCGATTTGAGTGGGATGAGAACAAAGACGCTGCCAATCGGTCGAAACAGGGTGTTGGCTTCGAGGAGGCCGCCTCGGTGTTCCAAGATTCACGCTCACGCACCGTCCACGACCCGAGACACAGCGATGACGAGGACCGTTACCTGACGCTCGGTTTCTCCGACCGTGGTAGACTACTGGTTGTCTGGCACGCCGACTGCCATGACGCCATCCGGATCATCGGGGCTCGCCTACCCGAAAAACATGAACACAGAGGGTATCCAAATGACTGACCGCGATCCTAATCCAGATGAGATGCCGACCGAGGTTGACTTCAGCGACGCCGCCAAACTCGCGGTTGGCAAGTATGCCGACCGCTTCAAAAGGGAGGTGAGGATGGTTGTCCTTGATCAAGACATCGCCGCCCGCTTCCCGGACTCGGCTGCCGTCAACGATGCGCTGCGTACCTACCTTGCCAATGCGCCGGCGTCAGCGGACGGGTAACCATACGATCACCTGGAGGCCTCGGCTGTCCAGTGGTGAGCCGTGCTCACGCGCTCGGCTCCAGTCATCACCCCGCCGCGGTTACCCGGTCCATTACCCGATCTAATATCTACCTCGGCTATCTCGCTCGATGCCAAAACCATCTGTGACAGTACTGCTATGGGAGCACGCTGGCACTGGCTTGATTGTCCCATATCAAACTGGTGTGGCCTACGCGAACCAAGTTGGTGGCAATGCATGCCTGCAACTCGAATGCGAAGGTTTTTTTGTGCCAATTGCCAATGAGGTTGGTCTGAAGCCCGACTATCGCCTACGGAGTCCAGAAAATCTGCTGTTTGACTTCTTCCGGCGGAACGCTTCCTGGGACGGACTTACGGAGAAGCACGTGAACGCAATTGAAGCCGCATTTGTCGACTTCCCACTTTGGAAGGGGTCATCAGTCAATCGCCAGAAACTGGATCAATCGTATGAATCTTGAGTACATGTTAACTTAGCCTTCGACGCCGATGTTTACACCGCGAGTGTTAGCCGACCTTCGCTGACAGTAACTGGGCTTGGCTCTCGTTTTTCGGCTATCTTGACGTGGACCAATACCGACTGAGGGAAAGACGGTCCCCGAACCACTCCACAAAGCACAGGAGCGTCTCCAGCACTACCTTCGATCCATCAGCAAGTATTGCTTCAGTCTGTACCAGAGACTCAAGGGCAAGCTCGTCGATTAGGTCTTGCGGGAAGACGAGGTGGCGGTCGAACGCCGTATCGATCCACGCCACGACCGGCCAATAACGGCCCTCGGATTGGTCGCTCACCGAAATGGTGACGAGCGCGCGACTGCGTTCGTCGACCTCTCCTTCCATTAACTGTGCGCTCCGATGCGGAACGCGGCCTCGTGGCCAATGCGGATGACGAACGACTTGTGGTCGGGACGGGCGTCTTTCGCAGTCAAGGCAGCTTCCAAAAATGTGTCGCCGAGAAAATGCGACCTCGACTCCGGTTCAATTGCAACGTACCGATCCCGGTGCTCAGCTGCGAGCAACTCTCGCAATTCCGACTCGTAAATCTGCTTTGCGGCTTCTGCAATTGACATTGGATACGCTCCGGGTTGGAATGACACCGTCCATTGTATGAAGCGTTCCGCCTCAACGCAGCTCGATCATCGACCAACCATGCGGTTAACGAAGCCTAGGATTGCCGGTTGGTGAGGCCCGATCATGGGCTCGGCCCGCTGTGATTTCCACCGTTCGTCAACACGCGCAGCCGTGAAAGTCATTGACACCGAATCTGTACTTTGCATGGAAGTGCGCCTTGTCACGCCTCCGCCGGGTGTTGTGTTCGCGATCCAACAAGCTCGAAGCGATCTGCTATTTCCTTTGGATGGCGGGCGCGATGTAACCTTGTTTCGGTTCTCCCTGAGGCTCGGTGCCCCTTTGAAAGATGGCTCGTTCAACTTTCTCGGGGAGTTCGCACAGGGAACTCCAGCCGATCGGTTTGTGTACATCAACTCCGGCGTCCGTGCAGGTCAGGCGGAGTCACGCTGGGATCGTGCGCCAAGCTGAAAGCTTGCCGCAATCCCGCGGCAACTGGTCGAAGCCGCGGTTGACCATCCAGGCCGAGCAGTCGAGGCGGCGGTCACGGCCACCATGCCAGACGGTGGCCCAGTCTGCGCCACGCTTAAGCCGCACGCTGTGGCCTGGAGGCTAGTCGACCATGGTGCTTAATGGACAGTGCGGGCGGGGGCGGTGGACGTGACGGCGGGGCCGTTCACTCGGATGGGTGGGTCGCGGACTTGAGCAAAAAGTTGAAAAGTTTCTGCAGACGTGTGACCGAACGTGTCAGCGATGGACTCGATGATCCTTGTGTCGCCGGCCACTGGCTGCGGCAGCCGAACGTTGCCCTCCCTGTCACGTCTGGATCAAGGAAGAGTTTTGATGTCCAAGTTTTATGTCACCTGCGGCTCGCTGGAACTGGTTGTCACCGCGGAATCGGCTCGCCAGGCGGCGATGCGGTTGATCGACGAGGCGATGGCCGGCCAGATCTGGATCTACGACGATGCCGGCCTGAGCGATGCGGATCGCCGCGATCACTTGGTGCTCGAAGCGCTGTTGCATCTGGCCAGTGAGATCACGGTCAGCGAGCGGGGATTGGGGCGTTGGGATGCCGGCTGCTTCGGCGTGCCGGAATTGCTCGAAGAGTGGCACTGCCTGATGACCGCCGTCAATCGGCTGTTCGTCGCCGCTGGGCTGGCGCCACGCCCGGTGCTGTCGACGCCAACGCAGAAAAACTCGCCGCGGTTTCCACGTTAGTACGTCTTTACGGCTAAACGTTCGGGTACGTGGCTACACGCTTCGCGTCGGAGTTGATTCCATCGTGCTCGTGCTCGTGCTCGTGCTCGTGCTCGTGCTCGAAACGGGGCGGACTTGGGCGCAGCAAGCTTCAGCCCTGATTCACTCGACGTTGGTCGTTTTTCGATTCGCTACTCCAGCAGATTTTGCTCGGGCGGTCGATTACGAGCACGAGCACCGCGATGCTGAGCACGAGTACGGAGAGCGAGCCCGAATCAAGTGGTTCACCAAAGAAAAGCTGCGGCACACGAGCGGCGATCAGAACCGGCTGATCGTGCCCGATTTTTCTAGTGGGTGCAGGCCGTAGAGCCCGACCGGCTCGCCTTCGCCGCTGGGGAACATCTTGCCGCGGTTGGCGAGCGTCTTGGGGTCCATCGCTTCGCGCAGCCGCCGCATCGCATCGATGCTCGGCTCATCGAACATGCTGTCGAGGAAGTCTCGCTTCTCGAGGCCCACGCCGTGTTCACCGGTAATCGAGCCGCCCAATTCGATACACAACCGAACAATCTGCGCAGCGACCTGTTCGGCGCGGTGCAGCGCTCCGTCGATGCGGCCGTCGTACATGATCAGCGGGTGCAGGTTGCCGTCACCGGCGTGAAACACATTGGCGACCGGAATGCCGCTTTGCTCGCTGATCTCTCCGATCCGCCGCAGGGCGTAGGCCAGCCGGCGGCGCGGCACGACGCCGTCCTGGACGATGAAATCGGGGCTGAGACGGCCGACGGCGGAGAACACGCTTTTGCGGCCTGTCCAGATCGCCGTCCGCTGCTCGGGCGAGGTGGCGATCTGAATCGCCCCGGCGCCGCTCCGCTGCAGCAGTTCATCGAGCTTGAGCCGCTCAGCCGCTACCGATTCGGCGGAGCCGTCAAGCTCGACGATCAACACCGCTTCGCAGCCTGGCGGGTAGGTCGCGCCGACGCCTTCGCGGGCCGCCCGCATCGCCATCGCGTCCATGATTTCCATCGCTCCGGGCAGCAGTCCGGCGGCAATGATCGCTGCGACCGCTTCGCCGGCCTGTTCGACGCCCACGTAGCCGGCCAGGACGCAGTGGTAGGTTTCCGGCGGCGTGACCAGCCGGACAGTGATTTCGGTGGCGATACCCATCGTCCCTTCGCTGCCACAGAACAGGCCCAGCGCGTCGGGGCCTTCGCCCTCGAGGCTTTCGCCGCCAAGTGTCACCACTTCGCCATCGGCCAAGACCACGCGGCAGCCGAGGATGTGGTTGGTCGTCATGCCGTACTTCAAGCAGTGGGCGCCGCCGGAGTTGAAGGCGAGGTTGCCGCCGATTGTGCAGACCTGCATGCTGCTCGGATCGGGCGCGTAGTGCAGGCCATACGCGGCGGCGGCCCGGCCGAGGCGAGCGTTGATCATCCCCGGCTGCACGACCGCGATTCGCTGGTCTGGATCGATCCGCAAGCAGCGGTTCATACGATTGAGCGCGATCACCAGTCCATCAGCAACTGGCACGCTGCCGCCGGAGAGGCTGGTACCACTGCCGCGAGCGACCCAGGGAATGTCATGCCGAAAGCACCAGCGAACCGCCTCAACGATTTCTTCTTCGCTGACCGGAATCACCACGCACCGTGGCCGGGCGGCCAGCGCGGTCACGCCATCGGACTCGAAGACTTTCATCGGACCGGCTGCGGTGATCAGTCGGTCGCCGAAGATCGCCGCCAGTTCGTCGATTTCGCTAGAGGGCTCAGAAAAACCGCGTGTCATTGTGGTGTATTTCCTCACCCAAAAGAATCAATGTTGCCGGCAGTGCAGTAAGATAGGGTGCGGGCAAATGGACCAACGGGAAAACGGGCTGCCCTTTTGCGGCGCTAGCCGACCTGATTCGGTTGTCCCTGTTCACTGATGGATTGTCTAGGGTGCCGCAGTCGGCTGTCAACGCGATTGCGATGCGAGGCTCGCGGCACAATCCGGCAGTCATACCGAGTGGCAGATAAACGATTAGGGATTCAAGTTAACACACAGTGGCGAGACGATGACGAGTATGGACGAGGTAGTCGAGCTACCGGAAGATTTCAGCGGGCGCGTACGGCTATTTCCGTTGCCGGACCTAGTCGTGTTTCCGCACGCCATGCAGCCGCTGCACATCTTTGAGCCGCGGTACTGCGACATGCTCGCCGAGTCGATGGCGACAGACCGATTGATCGCCATGGCGACGCTCTCCGGCGGCCCACAAGCGACGCTGGCCAGCGATTCTTGGATTCACCCGACGGTCTGCATCGGCAAGATCGTGTCGCATGTGGAGACCGAGGATGGCGGACATAACATTTTGCTGATCGGTGCGCAGCGCGCGAAGATCCTCCGCGAATTGCCGACTAACCGCTCCTTCCGCATGGCCGATGTCGAAGTCGCGGTCGATTTTCACCCGGTGACCGACTCGGCCCAGTCGCAGCAGCTCAAGCGGTCGGTGCTCGATGCGTTTGCCGCGGTGATCCCGCCCAGCGCAACGGTCCAGCACAATTTGCACGAGCTGATGGCCGGTCAGATGGGGCTGGGGCCGATCACCGACATCATCGCCTACACACTGCCGCTGGGGCTGGAGGCCAAGTTGGCGTTGTTGGCCGAAGCCAATGTCGGCGAGCGGGCGCGGTTGCTCGTCCAAGTGCTGCGGGAGCGGCAGCACGCGGCGGGTGCGGCCAGCCCTGCGAGCGGCGGGGCGTTCATCGGAGCGTCATCGCAAAATCCGGCGGCCGGAGGTTTCCCGCCGCCGTTCAGCCGCAATTGACACCTCGGCCGTCGCCGCTGGAGCGACCCCTGGGCCATGGAGCGGCTTGGGGCTGACGATGATCGGGGGGAAAGTCGGTTGTCCTGGCTTTCGCGATGGGTAGGATGGAAGGTCAGCTCTTTCGGCGTGTCCTGATTAGCGGAACGCGATCGCGGTCCACCGGAATCTGTTCCCACGCGTATTTTCCTTGTGAATCAGGGTTCCCGATCGATGGACGTCACCGCTGCGGTCAATCAGCGCAAAGTTTCTCCTGCTGCCAAAGCGACCGGTGAGCCGCTGCCGCCGGTGTATGTCGATAAGAATGAGCCGCGTCCAGAGGGCGTCGATCTGCCGCGGATCGAAGCCGCGGTCCGCGAGATTTTGCTAGCGGTCGGCGAGGATCCTGATCGGGACGGGCTGCTGGAGACCCCGGCGCGGGTGGCGCGAATGTATGCGGAGATGTTCGCCGGGCTCAATTACGATCCGGGCCGGCATCTGGCGAAGATTTTCAAGGAGGACTACGACGAGATCGTGCTGGTCCGCGACATCACCTTTTGCAGCATGTGCGAGCACCACCTGCTGCCGTTTACCGGAACGGCACACATCGCGTACCTGCCCAGCGGTTCGGTGGTCGGGCTCAGTAAGTTGGCGCGGTTGGTCGACGAAGTCGCTCGCCGTCCGCAGGTCCAAGAACGGATGACGCAGAAGATCGCGGACCTGATGGAGCAGCGGTTGCAGGCGCGGGGCGTGGCGGTGGTGCTGGAGGCTAGCCATTCCTGCATGACGGTTAGGGGGGTACGCAAGCCCGGCAGCCTGTGTTTGACCTCGACGGTTCGCGGGGTGTTTCGCGAAGATTCCAAGAGTCGTGCTGAAGTCATGGATTTGATCAATCGCAGCCGCTGAGTTGGTTGGCGGCACTGGCATGATCAGTGTGCAACTGTAACCTACCGCTTCTCTTCTCTTGTCTTATCTCTGGCACTGCTGGCCGGTTTTCTGGTACTGCGGGTGAGCGGCGCAGCGCCGGCGGTGAAGGAAAACCGGCAGCGGCCGGTGTATAATTACCACTGGCTGGCTGAATACTGCACACCTTGCAGATTTTTCGGGTACCCCATCCCTTGTCAATGCGTTCTTAGTGTGTCCCGGGTGAGACACTGCGTCTCTCCGGCGAGACGCTAGCACTCTGACCGATATACCCCACTCTGGGCGTGTCGTCCTCCTGAGCTGGTCTTGTTCGATGCGAGTCTCTCTGCTGCTAACCTCATTTGCCGTCTGCTTGGCTGGAGTGATCCAGGCGGCACAGCCGGGGTTGTCGCCGCAGGTTCAGGAGATCAATGCCGCGATCGAGCAGCAGTGGCGAGATTATGACATCAAGCCCGCGCCTGAGGCGGCAGATGCGATTTGGTGCCGGCGCGTCTACTTGGATGTGATCGGCCGGATTCCGACGCTGCAAGAATTGAACGAGTTTGTTCAGGATCGCACCCCGGGCAACCGCCAGCGGTTGGTGGAGAAACTGCTGGAGGAAGACCGCTACGCCGAAGAGTATGCCGGCCACTGGGCAACGGTTTGGTCCAATATCCTGATCGGCCGCAGCGGCGGTCAAGACAATAATGCGCTCACCAATCGCGACGGGATGATGAAATACCTGCGCGATTCGTTTGCCAGCAATAAACCTTATGACCGAATGGTCCATGAGCTGGTGACGGCAGAAGGCACGACAAAGCCGGGGGCCGCCGGGTTCAACGGCGCCACCAATTTTTTGATCGATAAGGTGAATGAGGAAGACGCCGTGCTGGCGACCAGCAGCACATCGCGAATCTTCTTAGGGCTGCAGGTGCAGTGCACGCAGTGCCACAATCATCCCTTCAATCAGTGGAAACAGCAGCGGTTTTGGGACTTCAATGCTTTCTTTCGTCAGACCCGTGCTCTGCGGCGATTTGTGCCCGGGACCAATGACATCGACCATGCAGAACTGGTCAACGAGGATTATGCCGGGCAAGCCAACGACGCCAGCGACGCGTTGATCTTTTATGAGCTTCGCAACGGCTTGGTCAAAGCCGCTTATCCGGTGTTTATTGATGACACTGCGATCGGCGTGAGCGGTTATGTCAGTGAGGTCAATCGCCGTCAAGAACTCGGCCGCCTGATCGTCAACAGTCCGTACTTGGACAAGATGATGGTCAATCGGATGTGGGCGCATTTTCTCGGCTATGGTTTTACAAAGCCAGTCGACGACCTGGGGCCTCACAATACCGCCAGTCATCCGGAGTTGCTGGATTATCTGGCGGGTGAAGTCCGCAAGAACAGTCATGATGTCAAAGATTTAATTCGCTGGATCACGCTCAGTAAGCCTTATCAACTGAGCGCACGGCATACCGGGGGCAATGAGGTCGATGACCCGTCCATCGGTGAACCGCCTAAGTTTTCGCACTTTTACCTGAGGCAGATGACTGCTGAACAGTTGTACCAGTCGCTGGTGACGGCCAGCGGGGCGACGGCCGCGGGGAGCTATGAGCGGCAGGAACAGCAGCGGCGTCAGTGGTTACAGCAGTTCGTGGTCGCCTTTGGGACCGATGAGGGTGATGAAGCGACGACGTTTAATGGTTCCATCCCTCAGGCGCTGATGTTGTTCAACGGCGAGCTGACCACGCAGGCGATCAGCGACCGCGACGGTGGGTTTCTTAAGCGGGTGGTTGGGGAGCATAAGACTCCTCGCGATCGAGTCACGCATTTGTTTTTAACGGGGCTTGCGCGCCGGCCTTCGCGTGATGAATTGACGATCGCTAGTAAGTTGGTCGCCGCTCGCGGCGGCAATGAAGTTGCCATGCTGCAGGATATGTGGTGGGCGATCATCAATAGCAACGAATTCATCATGCAACACTAACGCCAGGTAACACTCGATGAGCCCCACTGCTTTCCGCACCCCAGCTGGGATGACTCGGCGCCACTTCGGCATGCACCTGGCCGGATCGGCGGCGATGGCGTCATCCGCGTTCACGTTCGGTCATGCGATCGCTGCTAACGCGGACCAGCTGCGCCAAAATCGCAAGTCGGCGATTCTGCTGTGGATGGGTGGAGGGCCGTCGACGATCGACCTCTGGGATTTGAAGCCCGGTGCACCGACCGGAGGACCGTTCCGACCGATCAGCACGACCGGCAACGCGCAGATCAGCGAGCATCTGCCGATGATCGCCCAGCAGATGCAGCACCTGTCGGTCGTTCGTTCGATGTCGACCCGCGAAGCGGATCACAACCGCGGGCGTTACTACATGCACACCGGGTATGTGCCCAATCCCAGCGTCGAGCACCCCAGCTACGGTTCCGTGATTGCGCATGAGCTGTTCTCGCAGCGACCGGATCTGCAGATTCCGCCATTCGTTTCGGTCGGCGGCGCGGGAGCGGGTCCAGGGTTTTTGGGGATGGCCTGGGCGCCGTTTTCGGTCACCAGCAACGGTCGGATTCGCAATCTGGACATGAAGATCGATGACAAGCGGCTGATGCAGCGCGTCGCTGCGCTGGATCTGATCGAAAGCAGCTTCATTAAGCAGACTCGTCCCGGGACGGCGGGCCTGGGCAGTCCCGCTGGCGAACATCAAAAAGTGCTCCGCAAAACGCTCGACCTGATGACCAGCGACCAGATGCAGGCGTTCAAGGTTGAGCAGGAGCCGACGGAAATTAAGGAACGTTATGGCACCAGTGGTTTCGGCCAAGGCTGTCTGCTGGCGCGGCGTCTGGTCGAGGCCGGCGTGCCGTTTGTCGAAGTCGATTTGGGCGGCTGGGACAATCACAACAACATCTTCAACACGCTCAGCGACCGCAAATTGCCCGAGATGGACCGGGCAATGAGCGCCTTGGTCGAAGACTTGGCCCAGCGCGAACTGCTGCAAGACACAGCGATCATTTGGATGGGCGAGTTCGGCCGCACGCCGCGAATCAATCAAACCGCGGGGCGCGACCACTGGGCGCGATCCTGGTCGGTGGTGGTCGGCGGGGCCGGTTTGAAAGGCGGGCTAGCGATTGGAGAAACCAGCAGCGATGGAACCGAGGTCCTGAGCGAGCCATTCAGCAGCGAGGATTTGATGGCGACGGTCTGTAAGGGTCTGGGTATTTCCCTCGATACCACGTACACTTCGAAGAATGGTCGACCGATGAAGATTGCCGGCGGAGGCAAACTGATTCAGGAGTTGCTGGCATAGGCGGTTGGCCATCGAAATTATGGCAATCGCGTTCCCAGCGGCATGTATTCCATCTGTGATTGATGACCCAGCCGACTCGCAACGGTCAGCGACAGATCTGATCCGTCGCCACCAAGTAGGTGTGTGGCGATACTTGCGGATGCTCGGCTGTGATGAATCGCTTGCCGATGACCTGACTCAGGAGACCCTGCTGAAGGTTCTCGGCCGCGATTCGTTTACGCAGTTGAGCGACACCGCCACCGCCGCCTACTTGCGACGCACCGCACATAACCTGCTGATCTCCTTTCACCGCAAAGGTGGACGAGCCAAGACGATTTTCACTTCCGACCCGCTCGATGAGGTCTGGAACCGCTGGGCCGGAAGCGACCTGACTGGCGATGAGGCGATTGATTCCCTTAAGGAATGCATGCAGGCGCTCACCGACCGAGCACGATTAGCATTACAAATGCGTTTCGCCGATGATGCTAGCAGGGCTGAAATCGCTGAGGCGCTCCAGATCACCGAACACGGCGCAAGAAATTTAATGCAACGGGCGAAACAATTACTGCGGGACTGCGTCCAAGGTAAGTTGACCGGAAAGAGTTTTTAATGAGCGACCCAGCTAAAACACCGCCGCCGCCTGGCCGATTGAGCGAGGCCGATGAACGGGCGCTCGATGCGCTGTTGCTCGAAGCGCTCGAGCCGACTCGTAAACCGCGTGATTTCACCTCGGAAATTCTCCTTCGGCTGGACCAGCAAGCGATGCGGCTGCCACGCCGCGACAACCCGTCACAGGACGAACGGGCCGGCGGAGTGGTGTGGGTCGTGACTGCCGCCGTTGCGGTGCTGGCCGCCTCGATGCTGGTGATGATGCTCTCAGGTGATCCGGCCGTTCCTCCGGGCCAAGTTGCCCAACAGCCAGCCGCTGCTCCGCCGACCACCGCACCGGCTGGTGATAAGCGTCCCACCGCCGCCGCGCCGGTTCCGGGCACGGAGCTGGCTGTGAATCCTCGTGCCACGGAGCCGGCACAAACAGCCGATCCGGCGGTGGCGGTAACCAAACCGCTCCGCCGTGATCCAGTGATCCTCAGCCGTGACCCGCAACAGGAACTATCGCTCACTGAGGAGCCGCCGGCTGGCACGGTACCGCTGCCGCCCCTGCAAAGCGATATTCTGGCCGTCCAGTCGCCAATTCAGTCACCTGGCAGCGTTGCCAGCTTGGCTGATTTCAATGCTCAGTTTGCTACCTATTGGCAGTCCGTGGGCGTGCAGCCTGCGCCGGAGATCGATCACACGCAGTGGCAAAATCGGATCGGCGAACGCTTTGGGTGGCGGCCCGTGGCAGCTTCGGAACAGGAAGCGATTCAGAGAGCGTTTGCGAGCAGCGATGCCAGCCGCGCACTGGCCGAACGCCTGGTAGAACAACTGATCGTGGGGCTCAAGCCGAGCGAGGAGCGTCGTCAGCAGTTGGTTGACGAGGCGACCGATGTGATCCTCAGCGGCGAACGGTTCGATCGTTGGCTCAGCACCTGGGTAGCCGAGGACGCCTGGGTCGCGCAGACAGCTGGGGATGGCGCGCACGATCCGATCCTGGTGGGCGACTGGTTCGCCAGCCGGATTGTGGGAGCCGACGTCGGTTGTGCGAAATGCCATGACTCCCCAATCGATAGCCGTTATGTGCAGCATGATTTCTGGGGGCTTGCGGCGCTGTTTTCGCCGTCGACCGGCGAGCCGCTGTTTTACGAACTGCCCGACGGGCGGCAGCGGGTGGCGACGCCGAGTGTGCCGGTGCGCTGGTTCGGACCAAACCGTGGGGCCGAGCAAACCGACGAACTGGCCTCGCGCGAGGAACTGGCTCGGCGGATGGTCGGCAGCCCGCGAGTCGCTCGGACGCTGGCCAACCACCTGTGGACGATCGGTTTTGGGATGCCGCTGGTATCGGCGACGAGTTCACCACTGGCGCCGCCGCATGACGATTCGCTCGAGCGGGCGCTGACGATGCTCGCCGATCGTCTGGAGAGCGAAAACTTCGACATCCGCGCGGCCGCTCAGTGGGTGATCGCCAGCGAGCCGATGAAACGCGGTGTGCCGGAAGTGCTGGTTGACCATCGTTGGCAGGACGCTGATGAGGCGAAGCTCGCCGCCGCGTCGCTGGCCCAGCGATCCTTTGCGGCTGCCAAGGTGACGGTGCCGCATGCGGGCCGGAACGAACTGCTGGCGATGATGCAGTCCCGTAGCGGTCTGATTCCCGCGACACTCGCCGCTCCCGATTCGCTGCTCGCCCAGCCGCTGCTGCGAAGCCCGCAGCCGCCCGGGCAAGGGGCGGCGCCTGCCGAGACGACGCCGGTTACTCAGCCGAGCAGCCAGCCGCAAATCGGCCAAGGCGAGCTGCAGGACTACTGGTGGAGCCAGTGGCTAGCCGATCGCGAGGCGCTGCGAGGCGGCTGGCTCGATTCGATCGGCGACACCGATCAGCAACTGCTGCACGCGTTTTATGCTGCGGGTTACCGTGACGTGGATCATGAACAGCTGGAGCGGGTCGAGACGCTGTTGGCCGCAACCCAAGCGTCGGAGCAGGATCGGGCCGAAACGATCGCCCAAATCTACTGGATCCTGCAGAACTCGAAGTAGTTGCCCCACGCCTCAGTGCCTCTCCGGAATCCCCCTCACCCCAACCCTCTCCCCCGCAAAGCCGGGGGCGAGGGAGCGAAGGACGCCGCTGCGCGGCCACATAGCTTGTTTCTGGATCGACTTTCAGAGCAACTGCGGCTGTGAGGACAGGAACGAGCGGAGCAGTTGGCGGCGGGTGACGATCGCCTGGGTGCGGCCCGCCGCATCGATCAGCGCCGCCACGTGTGTGCCGGAGTCGTAGAGCTTGTAGAGCACGGCTAGGTGCGACTCGTCTTGCGAACAGCGCACGATCGGCTGGATCGAAATCCGCTGGGCAACCTCCAACTCGACAAACCGCAAGTAGCCGATGATCTTTTTGCGGCGGCGGACGAGCACGATCGATTGCCCCTTGCGATGAGCTTCCTTCTTGGCGACGTCGATCAAGACCGGGTCGGACGCGATCGCCACACGATCAAGCGTCACCCCAAAGCGGATGGCGGCCTGATTGCCGATCTCAAATACGTTCTTCGCCAACCGCCGCTGGCCGGCGGCGAGTACGCCCGCTTCATGACCTTGCCGCAAAACCTGTTCGAGTTCCGAACGCTGCATCGACAGCCGCAGCCGGATCGGGGTTTCGCCGGTGAGCAGCCGCAGCAGGTTGCCCAGCAGGCCGAGGAACAAAGACACCGGAGCAAACAGCACGGTCGCCAGGATCAAAAAGGGGCGGAACGTGTGCAGCAGCTGATAGGGAGCGTGGTAGAACAGGTACTTCGGCAGCAATTCTCCGAACACGAAGACGACGGGCGTGGTCAGCGCGGTGCCGAGCAGTTCCGTCGTCACGCCGCTGCCATGAATCAGCAGCGGCACGAGCATCACGATCGCCAGACTCACCAAATAATTGGCCAGGTTATTTCCGACCAGCGCCGTGGCCACAAACAACGTCGGGTGATTGAGCAGCCACACCATGCCGCGCGACAGCCACGAACCGTCCAGGGCATCGAGCACCATCCGGATCCGCGAGACACGGTACATCCCAGTTTCGGTGCCGCTGAAGAAACTACTCAGCATCAAGCCGCAGAAAAACAGCGCCAGCGCCAGCAGCATCACGGCACCTCCAGGTTGCTCTGATGCTCCAGATGCCCAGTCAAGATCTGCTGGACGATGTCCTCGATCGACAGCATCCCGATCGTATCGCCGAACTCGTTGACGATCACCGCTACGCTCAGGTGTTGACGCTGCAGCAAGTCGAGGATGTTTGACACACTGCTGGACCAGGGGACATAACAGACCTGCTGAATCATTGTGGTGGCGTGGCTGACTTGGCTCGGACGCAGTTGCTGGGCATTGATCGAGCCGACGATGTTGTCGCTACCGGGTTCCGTAATCAGCAGATAACCGCTTGGCGGTGGACCATCGTCGTCTTTGACAAGCGTGCGGGCCAATGCTTCGGCGGTCACCGGCGGGCTGCAGAGCGTCAGCGTGCTGCGCGGCGCATGCAGGCATCGGCCTTCAGATCCGCCAATTGCACCAGGTTCTTGAGCGCCGATTGCTCACGCATCGCCAGTGCCGTGTCGCCCGTTCCGAGGTCGATGGCACGGCCGATCGCCTCCAGGTCGATTTCCGGTTCAGGCTGGAAACCCGGCCAAATCAACCGTCTGGCCGCTAGGTTCGCGATGCCGATGATCGGCAATACCGGTCGCAACACGCGCAGCAGGATTGACAACGGCCGGCTACACACCGTCGCAATGGTCCGCGGGGCCAGCACGGCTAGGCTCTTGGGCAGCATCTCGCTGAAGAAGATGACGATCAGCAGGTTGGCGATGGTGAACGTCACCGCGGCACCGGTTCCGCCATCCTCCGCCTGCTCCAGCCTCCCGCCGACGATGCCGACCAGGGCGAAATAGATCATGTTGACCAGCAGGTTCCAGAATAGGATTCCGGACAGCAGGTGTTCGGGCATGTCCAACAGATCGGCAGCGATCTTTCCGCCGCCACCGCCGGCGCGCAGTTGTTTCAGGTCGCGGCGGCGGAGTGAGAACAGCGCCGCTTCACTGCCGCTCATCAACCCGCTGACGATCAACAGCATCGCCATCGGCAGGATCCAGGGCAGGATGATCTGCCAGCTGCTCACGCCGCTTCTCCGCCACCGCCGCGGTCGCGGTCCAGCGACACATCGAACTCGCTCAGCGCCGGCACCAGCATCGCCGCGGTGGTAAACCCATAGCCGGCCAGCACGGTGAGGATCACGAACAGTTGATCGCGTTGCAGCAGGAACTGCGTGATCGCATAGAACGTGATCAGCGGCAGCAAAAAGGAGGCGGCAAAGATGGCCGAGGAGGGATTGCGCCAACCGAGAGCCGCAAACAAAGCCGCCCCGCCACCGAGGATCATTGCTAAAAACGGTGCCAGTTGTAGTTGGAACGCCCCGCGGAAGCTGACCATGATGACCATGCACGTAGCGATGCCGATGCACAGGAAGAACACGGTTCCCAGACTCACCAGCGTCGCCGTGCGACCGGCGGTGTAGTGCAGCCCGGTATGGATGCCCAGCACCGAGACGAAGACGTACAGCTGCAGCGCTCCCAGGATCGCAAACAGCGTGTTCTCCCAGGTCATCGCCCCGCTGATGCCTAGGTACAGGACCAGTCCCAGCGGCAGCAGGATCATCTCCTTGGTGACGTACAGCACGCCGAGCAACTTGCCAAAGATGAACTCGGCCGGGCTGATGTCGGTGACCAACAGCAGGTCGAGCGCCAGCCCGTCGCGTTCACTGGTCAACGAGTTGACCGCTACGCGCATTGACCAGCACCAGCGAAATCACTGCGATTGCCGCGACCGGCAGTGTCGCGACCGGCAGCACGCTCTCGCCTGGATCAAACCGCCGCAGCGCCTCGCCGCTGCGGATGCTGAAATAAATCGTCGCTGCGGCGACAGCAAACAGTGCGATGAACGCCAGACGGACGATGATCACTTTGCGCCCGTAGGCCCAGGTGCAGATCTCCCGCCAGAGCACCGGATTGTCCCAAACCCGCCGCGGCGCACGCACCTTCCAGTTGATCGTCGCCGGGATCTCCACCGTCCCGGCCGACTCTGAACTGGCCAGCAGTTCGCGTAAGTCCGATCCCGTCTCCGGCTCGGGCGCCCGCAGTTGCACTTCGCGCGATGGATTCCAAACCCGGACCCGCGCAATCCCGAAGATGACGATCAGCACCGCCACGACCAGCGTAGCGATGCTGTAGACGGTCGCCTGCGGCATGCCGGCCAGGGTTTGCGTGGTAAACGGGTTCAGTCCATCAGCGATCGCAGCCAGCGGGCTGAACCAGGTCGCCGCGCTGGCCACTGCTTCGCCCAGCACCCCCGAGGCGGCGAGTTCGAGCGCGACGACGTACAGGGTCAGCACCAACACCGTCGTGGCGATCGCCTGAAACGTCTTCTCTCGCCATAAGCCGATCACCGTCCCAACGGCCGCAGCCAGGATCACGCTGACCAACGTCACCGCGTAGATCGCGACGACTTGGCTGACGGCGACGCCGCCCAGCAGCGGCAGGGCGAGGAATAGCGGCAGCGCCGCCAGCAGCATCGAGAGCGGTCCGAGCAGACTCGCAGCGCATTTGCCGGTTACGATTTCGCCGCCGCTGAGCCGTGTCATCAACAGCAGCAGCAGGGTGCGGCGGTCTTTTTCCTGAGCGACGCTGCTGGCCGAACTGACCGCCGCCAGCGACGTGAGCACGATCAGCTGCAGCGGCGCCAGCAGCGCGAACATCGCGCTGCCGAATCGCGCCAGGTCGCTGGCCGACGTCAGGGCACGCGTTCCGGCTAGCACCAGATAACCGGTGCTGAGCAACACGAACAAGGCGAGCAGATAGATGGCCCGCGCAAATAGGTCTGCGGACGCTTGGGAGCGACGATCGCTTCGCGGTTGAAAACCGGACCGAGCATGAGGTGATTGATTCTGGCGTGGAGACGACGGACAGTGCCTTAGCTTAACTAAATGTTGTCGCTGCCGTGGTCCAGTCGGCATAGCCCCCACAACCCGTGCCCATGCCGCTGTCCAGGTAGCACTGACCGGATCGGCGGAGCGCTACCGGTGTCGGTTCCTACACAGCGGCGGAGGCGGACAATGAGCAAGGATTTGTGTCGCACGATGAGCAGGTCTAGCTGCGGAGCAGCGGCAGCCGACGCCATCAAACAAGTGGCTCGTAAAACTGAGGGTGCTTTCCGCCATGGCCCGTTTGTAGATCACTTTTGCCGAACATCATATCTGTGCCGCTAGCGGTACAGCGGGACGAGGCGTGCGGGCAACGCCGACCGGTGGCAGCGTGGTGGAGTAGCCGCCGGGATACGCAGGATATAGTTCGGTTGCGCGGATCCCGAGCTGATCGTTGGTCCGCCGAGTGGCATCACCGACTGGGACTGACGTGGCTGCGACGGTACTGATCGGTGCAATCCGGGTCGAGCTGTCCAGCGGCCGGAGCCGGGCCGCGATCGCCGCCTCGGCGGAATTCGGGGGCGTCGCCTCTTGGGGAGCGACGCGGCCGACCGGTTCGTAATCGACCTTTTCTTCTCGCTGGATTTTAACGACTTGCTGAGGCACATCCACGCGGCGATGTTCAGCGACCCAGTTGGTGCGGGTCTGCCGGCGCTCAACCGTTTCGCTGCGCACTTCCCAGTGCGTGCGCGGGACGTGCTCGTACTGAACCGTCGGCTGCATGAACGGATTCCAGCGGTTTTTCAGCCGCGGTTCCCAGCCGTAGCTGACCACTGGCGAATAGACGGTCCGCGTCTCGGGACGCACCTCGACCACCGTTTCGGGCCGGTAGACGGTGCTTTCCTGAGCTTGCACCTGGGTTTCGACGACCGGCCGCTCGATGGATCGGTGGACTTTGCGATAGACAATCCCCGTTTCTGGATCGGTGTAGTATCCTGTCGAACTCGCTTGGGCTCCGGCCGGCGCCTGGCCACAGGCCACTCCCGCGGCAAGCGACAGCGCGAGGACAGGCATGACTTTGCCTCCCACAACGCGGCCGAGCGATTGACGAAGGAAGTAGAGTTTCGATTGCGGCATGCTCATTCCCTTGCCCTGACGGCATCCATGTCCGAAAAGAAAAGACCGATATGATCGTTCCGTCGACGGTGTCCCGCCCTGCCCTGCATTCGGTTTCGGCATCCTTGCGGACTGTGATGCGTCAAAAATAAGTTCTCAGCAATTTTTTCCTTTTTTTGGGTACAATGAACCGATAATGCACCACCACGGCAGACCGCGGTACTACCCCGGCAGGCGGCGCAGGGTTCTCTAGTTTGCCAACTGATCATCATTTTGTTTGTTCCCGCGATTCGTTTTGCAACCCATGATTGATGACACGCTGCTGAACCTGGTCCGCTGCCCGATCGACGGCCAAGAACTGATGATCGCCTCTGACGAATTGACGGAAGCACTGAATCGACAGATCGGCCAGCGGCAACTGCGCGATCAGGTCGATGCGGTGGTGGAAGAGCCGCTGGATGAAGCGCTTGTGACCCGCGATGGCTGCCGCGCGTACCCGGTGCGTGAGCATATTCCGACTTTAATCCCTGCCGAATCGATCCCGTTGCCGCCGGAGCTGCGGGAGTTGGTCCAGCGGTCGCCTGCGTAAAAAAGGCGACTGTTTTCACAAACGGATTGAACCCCTGTCTGATCACCCTGCAAAACCGTCGGTACCCGCTCCGCCCCCGTTGGCGGTCAACTGTGTGACCTGTGGCAGCCGACTGAAGGTCCTGGACCGGCGTTTGATCGGCTCGATCGCCAATTGCCCGAAGTGCGGCGCGATGGTCGAGATCACCGCGCAGTCGCTCGGCCGCGCAGGTGACGCGAGTGCGGCGCCGCAGGACGCTCCGCCCCAACCGCAGCCGCCCCTGCCGACCGACTTGCCCCCGTCCACCGGTTTGTCTGAGGCGGCCGACTTGCCTGCGCCACCGATCGCATCGCCCCACCGGGAGCGGCCTCAGCTAGCGGTCGGCCCAGACACCGGGATCGACAGCGAAGCGCTGACGCAAAGCACTGTGGCGTCGCCGCAAGAGCTCGCTGATTCCGCAACGCTTGCCGGCGGCGCTGGCTTTGAGCCTGGGCCGTCGGAGATGCAGGCTCCGCCCTTGCCGGCCGATCCGGCACAGGTCTGGCAAAGCGAATCAAGTCGCCGGGTCAGCCAGTTTGGCTTGGTGGTGACCCTGGGGCTATTCGGCTTGATCGCAGCCACCGTCGCTTTTGTGCAGTTCGCGCGCTCCTGGAGCAGTTCGGCAGAACCGCCGCTGGCCGCCGCTGATACTAACGCGCCAGCCGATGACTCACCGGGTCCAACAGTTGCGCGCAAACGCCAGCAGCCGGCTCACCGCCAGGTGCAGAGCTCAGCGGAACGCCGGAAACCGAGCCTGCGACAACCGCCGATCCGACAAAGGTCGCGGAAGAGGCCGACGGCGAGGATGGCGAAACGCTCACGATCGATGCTGCGGACGGGGCCGGTGCTGACAGGACCGGCGCAGCCGATTCGACTGCTGCGGCGTCGCCTGCGCCCGCTGCTCAGCCGCCCGCTGCCGTCGACCCGCCGGTGGTACTGACGCCGGAGGTCCAAACGCCGACGGGAATTGATGAACTGCCGCCGGGACTTCGCAAGTTCGTGCCGCTAACGAACCTGTCAACGGCTGATATCGGGCCGCCGCAACTCTTCGATGCCCCACCGACGATCGATTCGATTCAGCTCGATGCGGCTGCCGGTGAAGAAATCGACGAAGAGCCGACCATCAGACGTCCGTCGGTTGATGTCTCGCGTGCGCTGGCGATGCGTTTCGCGATCGACCACGGCGGCGCCACGCTCAGTGAATTGATGCTGTTGGTCTCGCAGTTGACCGGCGTCGCGGTCGAGGTGGAGTTGATCTCCTTGGACTTGGCCGGTGTCTCGACCACCGCGACGCTGGAAACTCCCGCCGGATGGATGGCGGTCCAGCAGTGGCTCGACCGCTCGCTGGCTCCGCTGGGTTTGGCTGCTGAAGTGATTGACCAGCGAGTGTTGATCTACGCCACGCCGCAAAAGCTCGCACAGGCCAGCGGTGCTGCGCTGCGGCTGGATGATTTTGGTGATTCCGCTGCGGAGGTCGCACAGTGGATCGAGCCGATTGTCGTCCCGGACGCAGCAGGCCCGGCGGCTGAGCAGGCCGATGCCGCTGAGCAGGCCGATGCCGCTGAGCAGGTGACAGATGGAACTGGCGAGCAAGCCGAGGAACAAGCCGATCAGCAGGCCTCGGCCGCCTGGGAGTTTGTCGCCGCTGAAAAACGGTTGGCTGTTCCCTTGGAGCGGTCCGCGCTGGTCCGCGCGGTTTTGGCCGTGGAGGCAGCCCGGCGGATCCACGGTTTGCCGGGCCGCTTGCCGCGCTGGCAGACCGAGCGGTGGATGGGAGTATGGACGCCGGAGCGCGCCGAAGGCGCCGACCAACCGCAGCGACCCAGCGACGCGATCGGCGACTGGCCCGCGGTGACCGAGGGTGTGGGCGGGCGGACACTCGACTCGCCGCGAACCGCCGCTGGCTTGCTGCGTCTGCTCGCGGCCGACAACAAGGTGGCGATCATCGTCGCTTGGGCCGACGCGCTGCGGCATCAATTTTATCCAGCCGATCTGGCAATGCCTTATACCGACAATTTGCCGGCCGGGGTGGTGTTGGATGAACTGATTGGCGAAGCGGGGTTACAAGCTCGCGACGCTGGCGGCTCGGTTTGGTGGATCGGCTCCGAAGCGAACTACGACCGCTACGAAGTAATCGCGTGGATGTCGATCCCCGCGGGCAGTGGCGAGGAGACGGCGCGGCGACTGGCGCAGTCTTTAGGAGTCGCGGAGCCTGCGGGCCTGCCGGTGGTCTGGAACGAAACGACGCTGCTGGTGCGCGCCCCGCGGTACATCGCTCGCCAGCTCAACCGCTTCGTGCAGCCGTAAACCGGCCGCAGGCTGCACGGTCGCTACCACCGAATCAGCCGGCGCAACCGAAATCTTTCCGCGCCCGTTTTGCTCTCTGCACAGCTGCTGCGACTTGCCGCTGCGGCGCTGCAACCTAGGGTTTTCTGTGCAGATCCGCAGAACCGCTCAAGATACCCAAAGGTAAGAGTTTCATGTCACGTTCCATCCACGCTGCCCTCCGCCTGTGCACCGGCTTGGCCTGCGTACTGGTTCTCGATATCACCGCTCATGCCCAGTGGGCACACTGGGAGATCGGCAGTAACCCCTGGGGCGGCTTTCGCTACCGCGGACCCATTTTGAGTTTCGACATTGGCGGCTCGGCGCCACCTCCGGCGCTCGGTCCTGCGGATCCGTTTGCTTACCCACTGCCTCCGGCACCGGTGCCGCCATGGCATTACCGTCACGATCCGCCGCAGCCGCGCGGAGCGGTCAGCAGCGCCGATCGCTTCCGTCACGACCTCGATCGGACGCATCGCTACCGGACACGCGAAGAACGCTATGCCGATGATTTTCGCGACCGCTACGCTGCTGCTGATCCGCTGTATCGTGCCTACCGTCCTGGTGCGGCACCGTTACCGGCTCGCCCGCAGATCGATGGCCGATCGCCGGTCCCGGGGCTGTCGTTTGGTCCTGGTCAGGAACACCAGCGGAGTTTTGTGGCCGATGCGGAAGTCGGTGATCTGCTCCGCCCGGCGGCGATGCGGCTGATCAACAGCTTGTCTCGCAAACGCGATGGTGCGTTGTGGATGAACCACCTGCAACCGGACCGGATCGTCGCGGCGATCGATCGCGCTGAGTTCCCCGGATCGCTGAGCGAGTTGGTCGAGCACTACGAAGAGGTGCTGCGCAATCCTCGCTTGGTGCTGATCGCCGAAGCCGACGGATTCCGGGATACCCATCGATTGTTGTCGCAGTACGTGCTGCTGCAGTCACGGTTTGCCGGCAGCGAGTTGCCGCAAGAACCTTATGAAGCGTTCGCCAGTCCGACGGAAGTGATCATTGAGGAACAGCCGATGGACGTTGAGATGGATTCCCTCAACCCGCCGCTGATCGATCTTAATTCGGCCTTCCCCGAGCTGCCGCCCGCACTGGCCCCACCCGCCTCGGCCCCGCCCGTTTCGGCCCCGCCCGTGCCCACACCACCGTCGGTACTCGTGCCACCGGCTGAGCCTGCCCCGCCAGCAGAGCCGATGCCGCCAGCAGAGCCGACGGTGCCGGCTGAGGTGGAGATTCAGGACCTGCCCGCTCCGGTCGGCGAGCCTGCGCCGCAGCCGTGAGCAGCACTTGCCCTGGCTGGTCACCGTCGCGCGGCCGAGGGTAGGATACCGCGATGGAATTGATCGCTGTCTTACCGCGTTCGTCTCTAGGGAACTGGATCATCGCCTGGCGTAGTAGGATAGCGCGATGGAATTGATCGCTGTTTTGCCTCTGTCGCTGCGCTACTGGGTGCTGGCGATCATCGGTTTGATCGCCGGTTCGTTTGCGAACTATCTGATCTATTCGTGGGCCTATTTCCCGCGGCACATCAGCCCCTGGGCGCCGCCGCACCCGCAATCACCGCTGCGCCGCGCCGGCGATCGCGTGCCGCTATTCGGTTGGTGGGGACTGCGGCGGGAGTCGGAGTTGCATGGAGCCGGTTTTTGGATTCGGCCGCTGTTGATCGAGCTCGGCTGCGCCGCCGCGTTGCCGCTGATGTACTGGTTCTACACGCAGAGCGGCGGGCTGCTGCCGCCGGAGTTCCGCGGTCCAGCGGCGATCGCGCTGTTTTCGTCTTGGGCGCACAGCCTGTTCGTGGTCCACAGCCTGCTGTTTGTGTTGATGGTGGCTGCGACGTTCATCGACTTTGATGAACAGACGATTCCCGACATCATCACCTTGCCGGGAACGCTGCTCGCTTTGCTGTTGGCGACCCTTCCTTGGCAAACGTTTCTACCGGCCATGGTGAACTGGGGGGGACGCATTGGACCCGCGGAAACGATGTTCCATATCCCATGGCCTTATGCTCCGCAGTGGTCGGGCGGCAAAGGCTTAGCGCTGGGACTGACCATCTGGGCCGTCTGGATCTTTTCGCTGACCGACCGACATCTGATTTTGCGCCACGGGCTGACTCGTGCAATCGGTTATTTGGTTCATAGCATCCGTCGCCGACCCGCATCGAAATGGCTGCTGTTGCTCGGCGTGGTCGGGGCGTGCGCACTGGTTGCGGTGTGGGCGTGGGGCGGACGCGACGCATGGCGTGGGTTGTTGACGGCGCTGATCGGCGTGGCGGTCGGCGGCGGCACGGTCTGGGCGGTGCGGATTGTCGCCGGCGTGGCGATGCGTCAGGAGGCGATGGGTTTTGGCGACGTGACGCTGATGGCGATGATCGGTGCGTTTGTCGGTTGGCAGGCGGCGATCGCCGGCTTTTTCTTGGCGCCGATCTCAGCAATCGTGATCGTGCTGATTCAGTTTGCGGTCACTCGCCAGCGTGCCGTTCCCTTTGGACCTTATCTGTGTGTCGGGACGATCATCGCGGTGTTGGGTTGGAATGTGGTGTGGAATGAGGCGCTGGTGATTTATGTGCAACTCGGCGCTGTGGTGTTCTGGGTTCTGGTTGGGGCGCTCGTTCTAATGGGTGCGATGCTGATCGTTTGGGGACAGATCAAACGCGCCTTTTTGCGGCATAAATTGCAACTTGATTGGGGCGAGCCCTTGACCTTTGCCTGCCACCGTGTTTACGATTTCATCCATGAGCACGCTGCTAACCCTCCTACCGCTTCTACTTACGCTGCCCCTAGTGGGCGGGCGATAGGGGTTGGTTGGTATCACCGACGGCGGTGATAGCGGGAATCTGCGGCGAGCAGCTCACCCAAAAACATCAGACCAATGAACCCCGAGTCGCCCGGTTTGCCGGATGACTCGGGGTTTTTTCGTTCCGGCAGACGCTTAATCTTTTTCATTTCACCGGAGCCATGAAATAGCCATGTCCACCACCGAGCCGCGATCGATCAAGATCTTCGATACCACGCTTCGCGATGGCGAGCAATCTCCTGGAGCGAGCATGAACCTCGCTCAGAAACTCGAGGTCGCACAGGCGCTGGTCGAGCTGGGCGTGGACGTGATCGAGGCTGGATTTCCGATCGCCTCTCCTGGCGACTTTGAGTCGGTCCGGCAGATCGCCCAAACGGTCCGCGGCTCAACGATCTGCGGGCTGGCGCGCTGCAACGAGAAAGACATTGATCGCGCATGGGAAGCGCTCAAGCCTGCGCCTCAAGCCCGCATCCATGTCTTCTTGGCCACCAGCGCGATCCATCGCGAGTTCAAGCTGCGGATGACGCCTGACGAGATCGTCGAGCGGGCCGTCGCTGGTGTCCGCCGCGCCGCGGGGTACTGCGACGACATCGAGTTCTCGCCCGAAGACGCCTGTCGTACGGAGCACGATTTTCTCTGCCGCGTCGTCGAAGCGACGATCGATGCCGGGGCGACGACGATCAACATTCCCGATACCGTCGGCTATGCGACGCCGCAGGAAGTTTTCGACCGCATTGAAATGCTGCGAAACCGCGTGCCCAACATCGACCGTGCGGTGATCAGTACGCACTGTCACGACGACCTCGGCATGGCAACCGCTAACAGCTTGGCGGCGATCGCTGCCGGAGCCGGTCAAGTCGAGTGCACGATCAACGGCATCGGCGAACGGGCCGGTAACGCGGCGCTGGAGGAAGTCGTGATGGCGTTGAAGACGCGTGCCGACCTCTATAACTGTCAGACCCGCATCGATACGCGGCGGCTCGTGCCGATCAGTCGGTTGGTCAGCAAGACGACCGGCCTGAACATCCAACGCAACAAGTCGATCGTCGGCCGCAACGCCTTCGCCCATGAATCGGGGATCCACCAAGACGGCATGCTCAAGGAACGCAGCACCTATGAGATCATGTCGCCAGCGGATGTCGGGTTCAGCAAAACCGATCTGGTATTGGGCAAGCACAGCGGCCGAGCCGCGTTGGCCGACCGCGCCCGTGTACTTGGTTACACGCTCAGCGGCGAGCAACTGCAGCAGGTCTTTGAGCGGTTCAAGGAATTGGCGGATAAGAAAAAGGAGATCTACGATGGTGACATCGTTGCTTTGGTCCAACAGCAAATCAGCACCGCATCGGACCCGCAGTGGACACTGATCGATTATGAGGTGACCAGCTCGAGCCATAAGACGCCGCATGTCCGCGTGACGCTCCGGCACGGAGATCAGGAGCTGACACAAACGGTGGAACAGGGCGATGGGCCGATCGACGCAGCCTTCTGGGCCGTCGAGAAAATCACCGGCGTTGAAGTCGTCTGCAAGGACTACCAAGTCCGCAGCGCGACGCTCGGCCGCGACGCAATTGGCGAAGTCAATCTGGAAGTCGAGCATGCTGGACGCAGCTACCGCGGCGTTGGGGCGAGCACCGACACGGTGGAATCGACGATTCTGGCGATCCTCGACGCGGTCAACCGCATAGTGGGGACGCGGCCGGTAGTGGAACAACCTGGTGATGGCGCATCCCCCGTTGTGACGCGTTAGAATAGCGGCCACTGGTCAGCACGTCCGTTCACTTATCACCGCTATGGAGATCGTTCTCATGAACCGCTTGTTGTTCGCGCTGGGCTTGGCCCTAGCACTGCAACCCGCTGAGTTTTCTGCGACAAGCCGTGCGGGTGAGCCGAGCGGACCGCTGAACGGATTTGCGCAGCAGCGGAATTGGTCGGATCAGTCGGGGCGTTTTAAAATCCCGGCCGAGCTGACCTATGCGGATCGTAAAGAGGTGCGGTTGCGAAAGGCCGATGGGTTGGTCGTGACCGTGCCGCTGGACAAGCTAAGCGCGGCGGACCAGCAGTACATCAATGGCTTCCTGACCGCGGAGACGGCTCTGGGAGCGGCCAGCCCGAGTGCTGACGACGCGGACAATCCGTTTGCCGGCGGGACGGCGTCGCCGGCGCCCGCGGGGCGGAGTGCGTCCGAGCGCAGCGTGCCAGAACCGAACACGCCGAGGCGGGGGCGGAGCATGCCGGATCGTTCCAGCGAGGCCGCTGCTGCGCCGCCGGTCGCCGCGGACGAGCCTGGTTCGCTGGTCGTTCGTGAGCCGAAAGTGGCAGGGTTCAAGCCGCTGGCGATCACGCCCAGCCCCGCGTTCTGGTCGACGAAGCCTCCGGTCCCTTTCCCGGCGGTGAAACTGGAGGAGCAGGTATTGCCGACGTCGCTGCTCAAGCCGTTCTTTGCTGCGATGCAGGTGCGGGCCGGCGGTAAAGCGGGCACCGTGGTGCTTAACGCCTATCAACATGACCGCGGTGGCGAAAACAGCTATGGCCACTTCGTGATTGCGACGACGAGCACGGGTGATGTCTCAGAGGTGTTCAAGTTTGATCAAGCCTGGAAACTGATGGCGCTCAGCCCCGATGCTTCGCGGATGGCGGCGGTGCGGGTCGAAGGTTTCGACAAGGGCAACGATGTTGCCATTTTTCGAATCGTCAACAATCGCGTGGTGCCGGAGTTCCAGTTCACCGCCGGCGGAGGCGCATGGGACGAATTGCACTGGGTGGCATTTCTGCCCGGCGGCCGGCTGGCGACAATCAGCCAAAAACACGATTTGACGTTCTGGGATCTGAACAACGCCAATGGCCCGCGAGCGATCTTTCGTGGCAACACCGGCGGCAGTCAGCAAGCGGAAAGCTCCGCTGCGGGTGACCGGATCGCGTTCCCGCTGGGCAACTCGATCGTCGTGCTCGAAACGCAGAACGGCAAGATGGTCGGCAGCATCGCTCGGGAGCAGCCGGCCAACCGCATCGCCTTTTCGCCGGATGGCAAGCTGATCGCCGCGTTCCATCCATTCAACATCACGCTCTACAGCACCGAGAATGGTGAAGAAGTCCGCAATATTGCGATCGCCGAGGGGAATGACCAGGCGACGATCCGCTGGATCGGCGAGAACCTGATGGTTAACAACGTGCTGTTCGATGTGACCCGCGGAGTGCCGCTGTGGACGTATGAGCCGAAGCTCGCGGCTGTCACAAGTCTCGGTGACTACCTGATCGGCGGCTCAGGCAGCGACAAGCAGAGCACCGTGGGCGTGTTTCGACTGCCTCACGATGTCGCCTTGCGAGTCGCCAATGACGTCGACCCGGCTCAGATCTATGCGATCAACCCTGGCGATAGCGTCAGTGTGCGCTATGACATGTCTGCTGTGCCGTCGGAGGCGCAGCAGTCGATCCGCGACGCGATCCAGAGCAAAGTTGAATCGCTCGGCTGGAAACTGGCCGACGACGCACCCCACACGCTCGAGATCACGATCAAGCAGGGCGAGACGCAGGAAGCCGAATATTACACCCAGCGAGGGTTCGGACCGGGACCAATGTTTGCGCCTCCGGGCTTTCGTCCCGCCGGCCCATCCGAAAAAGTCAGCTATCGCCCCTGGACCCACAGCTTCACGCTCAAAACGGGAGGCGATGAGGTCTTCACTTCGCAGTATGTCCGGGGAGCTCCCAGCAATCTGCAGACGAAGGACGGCGAATCGACGCAGACCGCCGTTGCCCGTTTCGTGCAGCCCAATCCTGACTACTTCAAGAACCTAGCCGTTCCGCCTCGGGTGCTCAAAAAGCAGTACCGAGACGGGCTGGGCAAGTCGGTCATCGACGGCAACGGCATCCACTAACGATCACGCCGCCCTGGCCATTGGCACGTGGTCGCCGGGGCAGATCAGCTGGCCAAGCGACTGAGTTTCCATCTCCGCCAGGATGCTGACCAGCCGCTCACACGTCGGCCGGGAAGCCGGATCAGGGTGGATCAAGTCAGCGACCAACTCCGCAGTCGCTTCGAAACTCCCCTGCGGCGCACGGTCCTGGTCGGCCAGCCAGAGCAATTGCCACAGCAGCTGACCGAGCGCGAACACGTCATCGGCCGCCGCGGCTGAGTCGCCCGCCTCTCCCGCCGCGTGCTGTGTCTCCGATGTTGGTTGGCTGACGCGGCGGGCAGAGCCTAGGCCGATTACCGTGGCTTGGCCATGAGGTGAAATCAGGACGTTTTCGGGCGTCAGATTGCCGTGGATCAGTCCCGCCTCATGCAGCGCCGCGCACGCCTGAGCCGCTTGCCGCACGAACCACAGCACCACCGGCAAAGGCTGGCGGGTGCCCGCAGCCAGAATCTCTGCCAGTGAGCGGCCGGTCAGTCGCGGCATCACCACAAACGGCTCGGCACCATCAAGCGACGCATCGACGACGCTGATCAATTGCGGATGGCGAGCGGTTGCCGCTGCATCGGCCGCACGCCGCAGCCTCGCCACCGCCGCCTCGCGCTCAGCCGATCCCGACCCGTCACGCGGGACGGTTCGTAGCACGTAATCCCAACGCGGATTGCCAGCGGCGTCGGCGGGCTGAGCCGCCCATAATTGCCACTGCGGCCCGCCGGCCAACTGCTGGCCCAGTCGCCAGATCCCCATCAACTTGCCGGTCGGCGCGGTCGGCTGCACCGCGGCAGGCGCGTCCTGTGCGGATCGAGTCATCGGAATTGTCGAGTTTTCATCAGGGTACATTGAGATGATCGTCACCGTCTGCTCAGCTCGTGGAAGGCGAAGGAGGGCCGACGCACGGGATACAAACCCACGCCGCTGCCCTTTGCATCGTCCCGCGCGGCGATCGCTAGCCAGTTACGACTGTGTCGACCGCTAAACTCGCCCCGTTTTGCCTATCCGCCCTGTTTGCTGCCTGTCACGTTAGGCGCTGAGCGGGCGGGGGCTCAGCCGATCCGAGCCAGAGCGGCATGTGCTATTCTTTAGCCACACTTGTCCCGCCTTACCGCTTGTCTTGCAGTTCGTGATCTCACCCCTTGGCTTCTCGGGCTGTTCGCTCGGCGGAGCCCTGCCTCTAGGAGTTTCCGGTAACCATGACACACCTCTCTTTTCGCTCCCACTTCGCCTCGGCTCAACGTTCGGCGGTGGTGCTTCTTCTGGCGGTTCTCAGCCTCACGATGCTGTTTTCCAGCGGGTGCGGTCGCCGCGAAGGCTCGACTGCCTCCACCGACACGGCAGCTCCCACAGGCAGTGGCCGGTTTCCGCTGACCGCCGGCAACTACACCGTGCTGGGCATTTTGACGGACAACCAGGACAACGCCAAAGCGAAGGAGAATGCCGAAACGACATTGCTGCGGCACCCCGACATCGGATGCATGGTCGGGTTGTGGAGCCAAAACACACCGATGATCCTGGCCGGTCTGCGGAGCAGCGGCGCTACGGGCAAGGTCAAAGTCGTTGGCTTTGACGAACACGCCGAGACGCTGCAGGGCATCCGCGACGGCGCGGTCCACGGCACGATCGTCCAGCAGCCGTACGTGTTCGGTTACCGCAGCGTGCAGTGGCTGACGCAGATTGAGCGGGGCGAGAAAGTCGACGTGCCGGAGTCGGGCTTGGTGTTCATCCCGCACCGGACGATCAATGCCGAGAACGTCCAGGACTACGCAGAAGAACTCGAGGCGATTCGTTCTGGCAACGGACCGCTGCTGGCTCCTGACTCGACGCTCGACGGCAGCGGGCTGAAGGTCGCCTACATCACCAACAGCGTCGACCCCTTTTGGATCTGGGCCGATTACGGGTGCAAGCGCGCCGCTGAACAGTTTGGCACGCAGGTCGAGGTACAAATGCCCTCATCCGGTTCGGTTGAGGAGCAAAAGCGATTCTTAGAAACTAACGTTGCCGCGGGTCTGGACGGAGTCGCGATCAGCCCGATCGATCCGGACAACCAGGTACAGATGATCGACGCGGCGGCCGCAGCGATGCCACTGATCTGCCACGACAGCGATGCTCCGGCGTCGGCGCGACGATTCTACCTCGGCACCAGCAACTACATGGCGGGCCGTGCCGCTGGCAAATTGATCAAGCAGGCAATTCCCGCGGGCGGCAAGGTGATGCTGTTCGTCGGCAAGATGGAAGTGCTCAACGCCCAAGAGCGAAGTCAGGGGATCATCGATGAGCTGAGCGACAAGCCAGTCCCGGCGATCTTTGAAGGGGTTTAGCGGAGTCGTTTTTCCCCTTGCGAGGCGTTTGGCTGCTGCTACCGGACCTCACCACGTGAAGCACCCGCGGTTCGGGAGTATACTAAAGTAGAGTGTACCTGTGCGGGGGTGTGAACAACGGAGGGGTCGGTGCTGTCGTTCGTTTAATCAAGCCTCTTTTCTTTCAAGCGGAGTTGACCTCATGAGCGGCTACGGATCCTACTGTGAAGACTTCTACCTGAATATGAACCTGGGCACTGAGATGGAGGTGCCGCAAAGCCGCGAGACGGTTTTGCATTTCTTTGAACAGGTGCAGCGCCGCTTTCCCGCGATGGAGCACTTCTATGGACGGGAGAAGCAGGAGTTTGTGCTCGAAGAGGAAAAGGGCCAAGGGCCGTATCGTTGGGTGTCGATCGAACCGCGGCGGGTCAACAGCGGGTTTGTCAATCCGCAGAACCTCGAGGACGCGATGGCGCAGCACGAGCTGGTGCTCGAACTGGCGCCTTACGAGTTGTCGATCAGCCCGCTGGATTGCGAATCGCTTGGCGTCGTGCTGGGGTTCGACTTCACCTGCCGTGGCAATCACAGCGAAGTGCTGGCTGAAGCGTTGGGCATCAGCCCGGCGCTGGAGAAGCTGTTGGCGGTGCCCAACAGCCGCATGATCTCGCTCGAACCGGCAATCCAGCTGGCGCTAGACGAGGACTGCAAAACTCAGTGCCGCGTGAGCTTTGAGTCGCGGACGACGGCTTATCATGTGCGGACCGGCGACTTTCCCGAAGAGCAGCTAAGTGTCTATTTGATGCTGCGGCGGTTCGAGAGCCTCAGCCCGGGAGAGACGTACGTCGAGGAGTTTCGGCGGTTGGCGGCGTTGTGTCGCGAGATCGCCGATGAATACCTTGTCGAGTCGGTGTTGATGCCGCTGCAGCAAGCGATTTCGCTTCGTTAGGCGCTGTCGGAAAAAGGGCCTGAGCTGCTATGTCCAAGAAAAAAAGCGTGACCGTCGCTGCGCCCAAGGGAACGTCCGGTAAATCGGGTAAGTCCGGCGGCAAGAAGAGCAAACCGGCCGACGCCGGTTTTAAAATCGTTGCGGAAAATCGCAAAGCGAAATTCCGCTACGAGCTGATCGACAGCATCGAGTGCGGCATGATGCTCATGGGCAGCGAGGTGAAGTCGATGCGCGAAGGCAAGATCTCGCTCGACGAAGCCTACATCCGCGTCAAAGGCGACGAACTGTGGCTGATCGGCTCGGACATCGCGCACTACAACAATGCCGGGATGTGGAATCATGATCCTCGCCGGCCGCGGAAATTGCTCATCCACCGCCGCGAATTTGCGCAGTTCGCCGGCCTGGTGCACGAACGCGGCCTGACCCTGGTGCCGCTGCGGGTTTACTTCACCGAGCGTGGAGTCGCCAAGTGCGTGATGGGTTTGGTCCGCGGCAAGAAGTTGCACGACAAACGCGAGACGATTAAGGAGCGCGACACCCAGCGCGGGCTACAGCGGGCGATGCGGGGTAGGTAAACACCCGCTAGCATTTCTGCTAACTGCACGCTATCGTGTGGCACCATCGATCACAGAGATGCGATGGCGGATGCCATCTGCGTCGCAGCAACACCCGCGTTGGGTTTGCACTGCCGATCGATTCGCTGGTATCCCGAGCCAGCTTCCCGCCCTTTCGTAATTGGAACACGTTCATGAAGTTCGCAAGCCTCGTCCGTTTCGTTGCTGCCGCCGCTTTGTTGGTCGCCGTGGTGGGTTGTGCTGAATCGACCGATACGGTCGACACCACCACCCCAGTGGTTGAAGAAACAACTCCGCCGGCCGACGCGCCGATCGGAACCGACCCCACCACGACCGACACCGTGCCAGCGGATCCGGTTGTCACCGAGTAATCGGTTTTCTCGCTGAAGCCGCTCTGCCGAAGCTTACGCTGCGGCGGCAACGAGCTCGGCTGCGATGCTAGGACCTACGCGGCAGTTTTTCCCGACTCTGCCGCTCGCACAGCCGGCGGTGCTTCAACAGAGGTTACCGCTGGCCGTTGCCAGCACCGATCGGCAGCCGAACCTTCTTGGTGTACAACCAGTACGTTTGATAACGACTATCCGTAAGGCGTACCTGGCGTGCTGGAAATCCAAGATCTGACCAAATCGTTTGACCAGCCCGGCGGCGGCCGGCTGGCCATTCTTGACATCCCTTCGCTGCGCCTTGCTGCCGGTGAGCAGGCGGTCCTGATCGGTCAAAGCGGAGGCGGCAAGACCACGCTGCTGCACCTGATCGCCGGGCTATTAACTCCGGACAGCGGCTCGATCCGCGTCGCCGGCACCGACATCACGCGGCTGAGCGAGTCGGGGAGAGACCGCTTTCGCGCCTCCACCACCGGCTACGTTTTCCAAACCTTCAATCTTCTAGCTGGTTTTACGGCGCTGGAAAACGTGCGGCTGGGGATGTCCTTTGCCAGCGGCCGTCACGATTCGGACCGGGCCCTGGCGCTGTTGGATCGGGTGGGGCTGGCCCAGCGGGCGCACTACCGGCCTGCTCAGCTGTCGGTCGGCCAGCAGCAGCGCGTGGCGATTGCACGGAGTCTCGCCAGTCGGCCTAAGCTGCTGCTTGCCGATGAGCCGACGGCGAACGTCGACCCTGCCAGCAGCCAGACGGTCATCGATCTGATTCGCGACAGTTGCCGCGAGGACGGGGTGACCTTGTTGTTGGTGACCCACAGCATGGATTTGGCCGCGCAGTTTGACCGCGTCGAGCAGTTGGAACAGCTCAATCGCGTGCTCGCCACCACGGCAGCTGGCACCGCCAATTAGCGGTTTAAGGGGTCAGGAGCCAGTTTTGCGGAGCACTAAGGCCGCTGATGGCAATTGGCTCCTGACCCCTTAAACCCGCCGCCGCTGTTCTCGCCTGCGTCATCCCTCCCTCCGAAAATTTCTCTGCTATGTCGTTGCTGCAAATCGCCTGGCGAAACTTCCGCTACCGCTCGTTGTCGAGCATCTTGACGACCTTCTCGCTCGCCCTGGGCGTGGCGTTGGTCGTGTTGGTGTTGGCGGTTTACGGGATCATCACCGATGCGTTCCGCAACAATTCGGCGGTCAGCTACAACCTGGTCGTCGGACCCAAGGGCGACCCGCTGCAGTTGACGCTCAACTCGGTCTATTACCTCAGCCAACCAATCGAGAACCTGTCGTTCACCCAGTACATGGAGTTCCTGACGCAGGAGCAGCGGGCGGAGATGGTTCGCCGCTACGGCGGGTCGCAGTCGCTCGCCGAGTCGGCGGGTAAGTACGCTCCCTATATCGCCGGCGGCCTGGTGATTCCGCTGGCGCTGGGCGATTACTTTGACCAGTATCGTGCGGTCGGCACGACTCCTGACTTCTTCAATCTGCTGCAGTACGGCGAGGATCTCGATCGGCCGTTCGAGTTCCGCGAGGGCCGCAACTTCGAGACTTACAACGAAGAGCACGGTTATTTTGAAGCGGTGGTCGGTTCCCGCGTCGCTTCGCAGCTGAACATCAAGGTCGGCGATGTCTTTCATCCGACCCACGGCGATCCTGGCGGCAAGGGGCACGAGGATGCCTTCCACGTCGTCGGCATCTTGGCCCCGACCGGGACACCCAACGACCGGGCGGCGTTTGTCAATCTCGAAGGTTTTTATTTGATGGAAAACCACGCCAAGCCGGTCAGCGAATATCCCGCTGACATGGTCCAGGGCGATGCGCCGTCGGGACGAGATCCCGATGGCAACGAGATCCGGCCGCTGACCATTCCTCAGCGTGAGGTGACGGCAATTTTGGTTCGCAGCGGTGGGCTGTGGGGCGCTCAGCTGATGAACTTGATCAACGAGAGTCCTGAGGCGCAGGCCGCTGCCCCGGTCGGTGAGATCCACAAGTTGCTCGAGCAACTGGTCGGCCCGCTGCTCAAGGCGCTGGTGGCGATCACCGTAATCACGTGTGTCGTCGCCGCGATGGGGATTCTGGTCGGCATCTACAATTCAATGAACGATCGTCGGCGTGACATCGCCGTGATGCGGGCCCTGGGAGCGCGGCGTGATGCGGTGACGATGATCATCTTGCTCGAGAGCTTGCTGATTGCGCTGATCGGCAGCGTCGTCGGCTGGTTATTGGCCCATACGGCGATTTTGTTGGCCAGCCCGTATATCGAAGAGTACACCGGCGTCTGGGCTGGATTCTTCACCGTCAGTGCCTACGAGTTTTTTGTGCTGCCGCTGGTGTTGCTGTTGGCGATCCTGGCCGGCCTGTTGCCGGCGGCCGTCGCCTACCGCACCGACGTCAGCCGGAATCTGGCGGCCTAAGGTGGTCGATCGCTCCGCCGATCGAACGGTAGCAGCGCTCCGACCGGCGGAGCGGTCGGCCACGCTGCGGCCAGCCACCCTGGCCCACATCCGGTCTTCCGCCGCCGCCGACAAACTCGCTAAGGTAAGTAATTCTTCAGATTTTCACGGAGGAACGCTCGATTCATGTTGATTTCCGCTTCCACGGCTTGCTGGCCCGACAAGACACTCCCCGAAACGATTGAAATCCTTTACGACCTCGATTTCTCGGCGATTGAGATCGACTTGCACGAACAAGGCGGCTGTTTTCGCCCCACTGAACTGATCGCCGACTTGGACCGCGGCGCCCATTTGCTGCGTTCCGGGCACCGGCTGGACATCGTCGGCTACAGCGTCCAACTCGGCTCCACCGGCGAGCAGCATTACCAGGACTTCGCCGAGATCTGCAAGCTCGCCAAGATGACCAAGGTCGTGACCTTGACCGTGCCTTCGGCGGAGCTGGGTACACCGTTCAACGAAGAGGTCGAGCACCTCAAGCGGCTGGTGCAGATCGCGGAGGTCCAGGGTGCCCGCGTGGGCGTCAAGACCGAGTTGGGCAGGCTCAGCGAGGACCCTGACACGCTGATGGTGCTGTGCAACAACATCGATGGCCTGGGGATCACGCTCGATCCGAGCGTGTTCATTGCCGGACCGGCCAAGAACAAGAGCCTTGATAAGATCCTCAAGTTCGTCTATCACGTCCATCTCCGCGACACCAAACCCGATCGGTTCCAAGTCAGCGTCGGCCAGGGCGACGTCGACTACGCCAAGTTGATCGCGCAGCTGGAGCGCGAGCACTACGACCGCGCGCTGTCGATCCACATCAGCCCGATGGAGGGACTGGAGCATCGGGTGGAGCTGCGGAAGCTGCGCAGACTGCTGGAAACCCTGCTGTAGCAGCTCGGCGGCGGAATAAATTCCTCCCTGACAAACGAACGGACGTTGTAGGATTTTCGGCAGTTTGTTAGGGTCATAGATTGTCAACAGGTGGCGACGTGTCACCTGTGCCGCATCTGCACACTCTAACCCCCGATTTTGCCGCACCTCCGCCGACCGCGGAATGGGTGTGGCATGTTCGTGAGACTTCTCCGCCCATGGTCAACCGTAACCTCATTCGCCACCTCGAAGACGATGATCTCGCACACGAACTAGCTCTGCTGGTCCCCGAAGACCAGGCTGAGGACTTGCTGCTCGAAGCGCTGGAGCTGGAACAGCAAGACTACATCCAAGGAAAAATCGTCGACGGCCGGATCGTCGAAATCAACGACGAATGGGCGTTGATGGATGTTGGGTTCAAGAGCGAAGGGACCGTCAACCTCGACGAATGGGGTCCTGATGAAGACCCGCCGAAGGTTGGCGATGTCGTCAAGGTCCTCATCGAAGAGATGGAAGATGACCTCGGCGCGGCCGACGACCCCTACGGGATGATTTCGCTGAGCAAGCGAAAGGCCGAGAAGATCATCCAGTGGGAAGCGATGATGGAATCGGTTGCCGAGGGCCAAGTGGTCACCGGCATCGTGATTCGCAAGATCAAGGGCGGCCTGCTCTCGACATCGGCGTCAACGTCTTCTTGCCCGGCAGCCAGGTCGACATCCGCCGCCCCGGCGATATCGGCGACTTCATCGGCCGCGTGATCCAAGCGCGAAGTGCTCAAGATCGACGAAACCCGGCGAAACATCGTCGTCAGCCGCCGTTCGCTGATCGAGCGCCAGCGCGAGGAAGACCGCGCAGTACTTGATGCAGGAACTCGAAGTCGGCCAGATCCGCAAGGGGATCGTCAAGAACATCGCCGACTTCGGCGCGTTCGTCGACCTGGGCGGCATCGACGGCCTGCTGCACATCACCGACATGGCCTGGGAACGCATCGGCCACCCGAGCGAAATGGTTGCGATCGACCAGGAAATCGAAGTCAAGGTTCTGCACATCGACCGCGAGAAGCAAAAGATCGCGCTCGGTCTGAAGCAGAAGGATCGCAACCCGTGGGACAACGTCGCCGACAAGTACCCGGTCGGCTCGGTCCATATGGGCGAAGTCGTCAACGTGATGAGCTACGGTGCGTTCGTCAAGCTCGAAGCCGGGCATCGAAGGCCTGGTCCACATCAGCGAAATGAGCTGGACCAAGCGGGTCAATCACCCGAGCGAACTGGTCAACATCGGCGACAAGATCGAGGTCAAGATCCTCAACGTCGACACCGAAGGCCAACAGCTCTCGCTCGGCATGAAGCAGACCCAGCAGAACCCGTGGGACGACGTGCTGGCACGTTACCCCGAAGGTACCGACGTCGTCGGCAAGGTTCGCAACCTCACCAACTACGGTGCGTTCATCGAGCTCGAAGAAGGCATCGACGGCCTGCTGCACGTCAGCGACATGTCTTGGACGCGCAAGATCAGCCATCCGAGCGAGCGGCTGGAAAAGGGCCAAGAAGTCACCTGCCGCGTGCTGAGCGTCGATCAGAATCGCGCCGCCGGATCGCGCTGGGGCTCAAGCAACTCGACAACGACCCGTGGGACAACGACATTCCCGACAAGTACCAGCCCGGTCAGCTCGTCAAAGGCAAGGTCACCAAGATCACCAACTTTGGCGTGTTCGTCGGACTCGAAGACGGCTTGGAAGGGCTGTTGCACATCTCCGAGTTGGCTGACCACAAGGTCGATAACCCCGAGGAAATGGTCAAGGTCGGCGACGAGATCGAAGTCAAGGTGCTCCGCGTCGACACCGACGAGCGGAAGATCGGCCTGTCGCGCAAACGGGTTGACTGGGACGAAGACCGCGAACGCGCCGCCGCAGCCGAAGAAGCGGCCTCGACCGGCAGCGCGGTCGCCCAAGTCGCCGACTCGGAGCTCAAGGGCGGCTTAGGCAGCGGCGACGGCCCGCTGTTCCGCACCGGCAACTAGTCGCCGCACTCCTGTTGCAACTTATCGACAGCCCAGCGATCGACCGATCGCTGGGCTGTTTTCGTATTTGTGGCCGACCGCTCCGCCTCGCTGCCCATGACGTCGCCTCACGCGTTAGCATCCTTATTGACGGTCAGAACAGCGACTATTCCAATCGGACCGTCCCCAGATGGGCAGGTTGTTACGTACAATTCTAGCAGACGGGTATTTCCCCTGCTCCCATTCTACTGTCCGGCAACCGCCTTCGTGCCGGCTCAAGCACCTGAATTTAAACCTTACACTTTAGAACCCATGGCCAAACGCCAGTCCGAGTTTGTTAAGTGGATGGGTCCCACGCTTAATACCCTGCTCGATTTAGGTGGGTCCGGAAAGCCTCGTGAGGTTGTTGATCGGTAAACGGGCCTAGCTGCGGAGCAGCGAAAGAAGGTAGCCCAGGGTGAGGCATGGCGAGCCCAAGCGAGCCTGCCGTAACCCTGGGTTAACGGACCACGCAAACAAATCTCTTGTCTCCGGTTCGGGCGGCTTCGCCGCCCGAACCGGAGACAGAGGAGAGACCGGGCGGGGGCGATCGCTGTACCCAGGGTTACATCCACGCTCGCCGGAGGCTCGGTGGATTCACCCTGGGCTACACTCTTTCGTCCCTACGGGACTGCCAACGGGAATCGGCGGCAATGGGGAATAAACACCCAGGCACAAGTTTGTTCCATCAATCAAGTCTTTTCACACAGTAAAAATCGTGCTGAAACGCATCGATTTTGACAGATTACTTGTGCCCGGCCGCTTACAAGGATGGCCGCAAAAATGCGATCTGGCGTAGCTCTGTGCCAGGTCGTTGATAACAGGAGAGGCCACAGGGTATTGCAGCATATTACTGTACTCGTACCAGCTTCATGATCCGGCCGGCTACGTTCCAGTCTTGGACGTAGAGGTTACCGTCCGAGTCCCAGTACGATCCGTGGGTTCCGCTAAAGATGCCTTCGATCCATTCTTCCTGAGGAATGTTGAAGTTGGCGCCTCGGGCCGGGTCAGGATTGTGCCCCAGCACAGCCATGATCGTGTTGCTTTTATCGAGAATCACCAGTCGACCCTGAAGATCGGGGACGGAGACGTAATCGCCTTGAATGGCCACCGAAGTCGGCATTCCTAAACCGGTGATCACTTCCTCAATGAACTCGCCCTCCAGGGTGTAATGCAGCAAACGTCCTTTAGGCTGGTGGTTGCGGTCGCAGATCAACAATCGCGCCGGCTCATAACGGGTGTCGAGCGTCATGCCGTGCGCGGTATTGAACTGTTGCAACCCATTGCCCTGTTCCCCAAAATGCAGCAGGTACTTGCCGTCTTTGTCGAACTTGAAGATGTGATTGCTGGCGTATCCGTTGGAAAGAAAAATGTCACCATTGGCAGCCACCGTGATCGCGGTCGGGTGGAACTTGATCGGTCCAAGTTTTGATTCTTCGGGATACGGCAGTCTCAATACGACTTCGCCGGAGTGGGCATTGAACTTGATCCCTTCTGCATTTTGATTGCGGGCTGCGTAAATAAACTCCTGCCCATCCTCTTCTCGAATCTCCATGTCATGGAGGTTCGTATAATCACCGCCCAAGTACGAATGAATGACGCTGCCCTGTGGTGAAAAGACAAACACGCCGGCATGGGCGCTGGTGTAGATGTTACCTGCCTTGTCAATCACCACTGCGCCGTGCGTCGGTCCGAGGGCGGAACGTCCATCGGGCCGCAGTCCCCAGCCCGGCACGGTATCAAAGGTCATGATGCCACACCCCATGCGAACCGGTGCAGCGGGTTGTTCGGCGGCAACAAAGTTCGCGCGGCAGGCGGCAACGACGAGAGTAAGACAGAGCAAGTGCTTCAGCATGGCAGGATCCGCGGTCGGTGATTGAGTGAAGGTCAGTGAAGCGAGTCATTGTAGCAGCACGACAAGCCGCCCCGGTTGAGGACGCTCCGGTTGGCCGCGGACGTGCAGCAGCGATCGGGTGTGGTTACCATCATGTGATCGTGCCCATCGCCGCCAACCGCCTGCGTAGGAACCCTTCACCATGCGAATTGCACTTGTTTTCCTGGCGTCGCTGCCGCTGCTGTCCGGAGCACAAGCCCAGACAATCACGTCCGACATTCCCTATGCGGATCCCGCGCATCCGCGTCAGGTACTCGACATCTACGCGCCTGAGGGTGCGGATAATCTGCCCGTGGTTTTTTGGATTCATGGCGGCGGCTGGCAGACGGGTGATAAGACAAGCGTGCAGGTCAAGCCGCAAGCGCTGGTCGGCCGCGGGTTTGTTTTTGTCTCGACCAATTACCGCCTGCTTCCCGAGGTGGAGATAGACGAGTTGATTCAAGATGTCGCCAAATCGCTTGGGTGGGTGCACAAGAACATCGCCGAGTACGGCGGCGATCCGCAGCGGATTTTTGTCATGGGGCACTCCGCCGGGGCTCAACTTGCAGCGCTGCTGTGCATCGACCACCGCTATCTCGAAGCGGAAGATGTGCCTTTTGAAGTCCTGCGGGGGTGCGTGCCGGTGGACGGGGACACCTATGATTTGCCGGCGATCATCATGACTGCGGAACTTCGCCAAACGGTCCACGGCTTGCCGCTGCCGACGTTCGGCCACCGAGTCAAGTTTGGCAACGATCCGAAGAAGCACATTGATTTCTCGGCCGTGACCCATGTGGCCAAGGGAAAGGCAATCCCACCTTTCTTGATTTTGTATGTGGCTGGGCATCCTGACGTCACCGCACAAGCACAACGTCTCCGCGCCGCCCTGCAAGAGGCACAGGTTCCGGTGAAGGTATTTGCCGCCCCGGAGACGACTCATAACAAGCTCAACAACGATTTAGGGCTGCCAGAGGATCCCGCCACCAAGGAGCTGCTGGAGTTCCTAAGGCCACTGGTGCAGGCCAAGCCGTAGGCGGGTCCGCGAACACCGAGGCTTGCGCTGCGGACGCGAGCTGCCGGGCAGTGTTCCCGAAAAGTTTTCCGACCGCAGCGTGGCCGACCGCTCCGCCGGTCGGAGGAGAAGTTCGATCGCGGAGCGATCGACCACACTGGCCGGTCGCTGTGCTCGGCATTGCCGCAGGCACCACGTGCAGATCCGCGCCGCTGGCGGCCACGAGGGCTACGCCGCTAAGGGAAAATCGGTCGCCTGCATGGCCTTCAATGGGTAAACTGTAGGTTCGCCCCCGGCGTTCGTTTGGGGCTACGGCGTGCGCTCCGCCGCATGCGTCCCACCTCGTCTGCTCCCCCGCCTCGCCTTGCTTCATCATTTGCCCATGACCGCTTGTCAACACGTGCATCTCCGGCCAGATCAGCGGCTGGCTTCCCTTCGCCGCTGGATCGCGGGCTGCCTGCTGCTCTCCGCGGCGCTGGGGCCGACGGCGGGCGCAATCGCCGCCGAACCGCAACGAGTCGATTTCCAGCGTCAGGTCAGGCCGATCCTGGCGGCAAAATGCTTCACCTGCCATGGTCCCGATGAAGCAGCCCGCGAAGCCGACTTGCGGTTGGACCTGGCGAGCGATGCAGTGGCGGACCGCGGCGGTTACGCCGCGATTCAGCCAGGTGACCACGAAGCGAGTGAGCTTTGGCAGCGTATCAGCACCGACGACGAAGATCTGCGGATGCCGCCGCTCGGGCCGCATGAGCCGCTCACGGCGGAACAGATTGAGATTCTCGCGCGTTGGATTGACGAAGGTGCCGAGTACCAACAGCACTGGGCATTCATTCCACCGCGCGCTCCTGAGATTCCTGATGAACCAGCGGCCATTGCCGAAGCAGCGAGCCCGGTCGACGTGTTCATCAACGAACGGTTGGCGAAGGCCGAACTCGAGCCAATGCCGCCAGCGGAGCCGTACGCGCTGGTCCGCCGCGTCTATTTGGACCTGATCGGCATCCCGCCGACGCCGCAAGAGGCCGATGCGTTCGTTACGGACTCATCACCACTGGCTTACACGCGTCTGGTCGACTCGCTGTTGGCTAGGCCCGAGTATGCCGAGCGCTGGGCGCGGCCGTGGTTGGACCTGGCTCGCTATGCCGACACCAACGGTTATGAAAAGGATCGTCCCCGCACGATCTGGCCGTATCGCGATTGGGTGCTCGCGGCGCTGGGCGAAGACATGCCGTTCGACGAGTTCAGCATCCGGCAACTGGCCGGTGACATGCTGCCCGAGGCGACGACCCAAGACCGGATCGCCACCGGCTTTCACCGCAACACGATGCTCAACGAAGAAGGCGGGATCGATCCGGAGGAGTTTCGATTTCATGCGATGACCGACCGCGTCGCGACCACTGGAACGGTCTGGATGGGGCTGACGATCGGTTGCGCCCAGTGTCACACGCACAAGTACGACCCAATCACCCACACCGATTACTACCAACTGTTTGCTCTGCTCAACGGCGCCGACGATACCGAGCAGGAGGTCGCTGACCCGGCCGTTGCCCAGCGGCGTGAGCAGATTGCGGCGGAGATCCAACAGGCCGAAGAGGCGCTGGTGGCGAAGTACCTGACTCCGCCGGTTGCAGCCGAACCGTCTGCGGCTGCGCAGGGTGACACCGACTCGTCAGTGGGCAGCGTGCGAACGGCATTCGAGCAGTTCATCGACAACATCCGCAGCCAGGCCGCGGACTGGCAGGTCGTGGTTCCACAACAGATGACGACGACCCTGCCGATCCTGCGAACGCTCGATGATGGATCGATCCTCGCCTCGGGCGATGTGACCAAACGTGACGTCTACACGCTGCAGTTTGATGCTCCTGACGCGAACGAACCGTTTACGGCGATTCGGCTCGAAGCGTTGCCGCACGAATCATTGCCTGCTGGCGGTCCGGGGATGGCCTATTACGAAGGCCGCCGAGGTGACTTCTTCCTCAGCGAACTGCGGATTCTTCACGATGGCGAGCCGGTGAAACTGCGTGACCCATCGGCCAGCTTCGGCAAGATCAGCATTGGCAGCGGTTCGGCCGATGCCGCCAATGTGATCGACGGCGAGGGTTCAACGGGCTGGTCGACCAGCGGCGCCGAGGGCGAGCCCAACCGCTGGGTCGCCAATTTTGAAAAGCCATTTCAACCCAGCGGACCATGGTCAATCGAGATGGTCTTTGAGCGGCATTTTGCAGCGCCGCTGGGACGGTTTCGGATCGCGCTGGCCGCAGACAAAGGTGCTGGTGCGAGTGAGCTGGCGGAGCCTCAGCCGGACAGCCCGCGCGTCGCGGTCGCCCTGAGCATCGATGCGGATGCCGAAGCCGATTTGTGGCGGGCTGCGCAAGATCCTGATCGCGCCGCTGAGCGATGAACTTCACCGCCTGTTGTGCCGCAAGTTCATTTATTCCAACGATCTATTGGCCGACGCCCGCAAGCCGATCGAGGCACTGCAGCAGCAAATGCCTCAGCTGGTGCGTACACTGGTCATGCGGCAGCGGCCGGAAGAAGACGCTCGTCAGACGCATCGCTATCACCGCGGCGAGTACTTGCAGCCGCGCGAAGAGGTTGAGCCGGGGATTCCGTCGATCTTCGCTGCCAGCGGCGGTGCGATGCCCAGCGACCGGCTGGAGCTGGCTCAGTGGTTGGTCAGCCCCGCTAACCCGTTGTTTGCGCGGGTGACGGTGGATCGTGCCTGGCGCGAGCTGTTAGGCCGCGGGATCGTTGACACGGCCGGCGATTATGGCACCCAGAGCGAGCCGCCATCTCATCCGGAATTGCTCGATTATTTGGCCGTCGATTTTGCGCGCGGCGGCATGTCGCTCAAGCGCTTGCATCGCCAGTTGGTATTGTCCGCTGCGTACCAGCGAGCCAGTCAGGTACGGCCTGAGATGCTCGCCTTGGACCCCGACAACCGCTTGGTGGCCAACGGGCCGAGGCGGCGGCTGGAGGGCGAGCGGATCCGCGACTCGTTACTTTCGGCGGCAGGACTGCTGACCCGCAACTGGGGCGGACCGAGCGTCTACCCGCCGCAGCCACAAATCGTTACGGCACAGGCCTATGGCAACGTTCGCTGGGCCGAATCGACCGGCGCCGACCGTTACCGCCGATCGCTCTACACGTTTGCAAAGCGCACCGCCCCCTTTGCGGCGCTGAGCGTGTTTGACGGACCGACCGGGGAAACCTGTCAGCCGCGCCGCGACCGCAGCAATTCACCACTGCAAGCACTGACGCTGCTCAACGACGGGATGTTCATCGAAATCGCGCAGGTGCTGGCCGACGATGCTGCGCCGTTGCATGCCCGACGGCGAACCGGAACAGCTGGCGACAGAAATCTTTCGGCGGCTGCTCACCCGCCCGCCAAGCCACGATGAACTGCAGGCGATTGTGGCGTTTCACAGCGGACTCGAAGTAACCGAGACCGACCCGTGGATGCTGGTTGCCCGCGCACTGATGAACTTAGACGAAGCGATCACGCTGCCATGAATCAATCTAACCTTGCCTACCTGACCCGCCGACAACTATTCGCGACCTGTGGAATCGGTGTCGGAAAGATGGCGCTAGCGTCGCTGTTGAGCGGAGCTAACCATTCGTTTGCCGCATCGCCGACCGCCGCTCAACCAGCCGCTGGACTGCATCACCCGGTCAAGGCCAAGCGGGTCATCTTCCTGTTCATGGCTGGTGCGCCGAGCCAACTGGACCTGTTCGACTACAAGCCGAAACTCGTCGAGTTGGAGGGCAAGCCGTTGCCGCCGTCGGTCATCGATGGCCAGCGCTACGCGTTCATTCAGCCCGATGCAGCGGTGTTGTCGCCGCGATTCCGCTTCGCCCGCCACGGACAATCCGGTGCGGAAATCGCGGAAGTTCTGCCGCATACCGCAGCGATCGCTGATGACCTGGCGATCATTCGGACGGTGCATACCGACCAGTTCAATCACGCCCCGGCGCAGTTGTTGATCAACACCGGTGGCCCATTGCCTGGGCGTCCCGCAATGGGTTCGTGGTTGACCTATGGGATCGGCAGCGAAGCCGAGGATCTGCCCGGCTTTGTAGTGCTCAACAGCGGCGGCAACCTTTCCGGCGGTGCCGCGATGTGGGACGCCGGCTTCCTTCCTGGTGAACATCAGGGTGTCCCCTTTCGCAGTGAAGGCGATCCGATCTTGCACATCGGCAACCCGCCAGGTGTCACTCAGGAGACTCAGCGGCAAACGCTCGATCTGATCCAGCAACTCAATCGGCGCCAGCTGGGATTGGTTGGCGATCCTGACATCGCAACGCGGATGGAAGCCTATGAGATGGCTTATCGGATGCAGTCCCGCGCACCGGAGTTGATGGATTACTCGGACGAAGATGCGGCGACGCTGGAGATGTATGGTGCCGAGCCCGGAAAAGCATCGTTCGCCAGCAATTGTTTGATGGCTCGCCGGCTGGCAGAGCGCGGCGTGCGGTTCATCCAACTCTACCACGGTGATTGGGATCACCATTCGCAGGTGGAACAGGGATTACGGCACCAGTGTAAACAGGTTGACCAGCCCTGCGCGGCGCTGATCAAGGATCTCAAACAACGCGGCATGCTCGATGAAACACTGGTGATTTGGGGCGGTGAGTTCGGTCGCACGCCGATGGTCGAAGCCAGCGCAGCGCTCGGCCGATCGAGCGGCCGCGACCACCACCCGCAAGCGTTCACGATGTGGATGACCGGCGGCGGCATTCGCACCGGCCAGACGATCGGGCAAACCGATGAACTCGGATTTCATCCGGTCGAATCGCCGGTCCATGTGCATGACATCCAAGCAACGATCCTGCACCAACTCGGCATCGATCACGAGCGGCTCACGTTCAACTATGCCGGCCGGCCGTTCCGCTTGACCGATGTCCATGGCCGCGTGATTTCTGAACTGGTCTCCTAAGACTCCATCGCACGGCGAGCGTTTGTCGGCGGGGACCTATTTCGTGAGTTCCCAGCCGTCGAGGGTGACCTTGAGGCCTGTAAAACCTTTGTGCTCGTCGTACACCTGATGCATCTCTTCGATGCTGTCGAAGTAGCCGACGATGAATGCGGCGCTAAACGATTCGCCGGCGCGAACGGGCCGGCCACCGAACTCTTGGATCATGCACACATAATCTCGCTGGTGGCACCAGGCTTCGTAGACGACGTCAGGATCGAGTGTCATGCCGGCTAGCCAAGGGCCTTGTTGCCCGGTTTGCGGATCCCTTAGGCGATAGGCACGAATGAAGCGTTCCGGCAGCGGATCACGATCACGGCGGTAGTTGAATTTCTCATCCGGAGCGAAATTACTGGTGAACTCGCTGGCTGGAATCAATCCCTCATAGCTGAGATAGATCTGCTCGAACGTATCGCCCGCGTTGTGGCGAATGTGGCCGGGCATGTCGATGCGGAGGAACATCGCGTCGCTGTCGTTGACCGCCTCGATGCGATCCATTGAGATGAAATAGCGTTTCCCTTTGGGAAACACGATCCACTGTGTCCACAGTGAACCGGTGTTTTTGCCAGGCGCCGCCGTGTGATAACGATACTGTTGGCGGATGGCAATGAAACCGTCGCCCAGCATCAATTGCGGTTTCAGCTCGCCGGCTTGGGTACAGATTTGCGGCCCTTCGATCGCCCGCTTCGGGCGGGAACCATGATAAGAATTATCAAAACGATAGATCAGCTCTTCATCCAACTGGTCGCGATACGCCATGTCGCTACCTGGTTCCATGATCCAGTCGACGATGTCGAGCCCAAACCCGGCATCGCGAAACCCCGTCTTTTTGTCAAGCAACGACTGGCGCTGGATACCGCTCACATAGCCTTGCTTATTGACGCTCGCGCTGAGCTGTGGAGTTTCGATACGCAGGGTGGTGTCCGAATCGATGAGCTCCACTTCATCAGCACCGAGCGGACCGGAAAGCAGAAGAACGACACCAAAGACAAATAGGCGAATCAAGGGAAGTCTCCTGTGGGATCATGTCCGACTGGACGCGCTGTCAGACAAGGATGATGGTCCTATGGTAGCAGCAACGCCCGTGGCCAACCGTGACGGCAGTTCCCCCAGGGCATCAGAAAGCGCAGACTGATCGCTTGGGCCGACGGAGCGTCTCCGTCGCCAAGTCAGCATAGAGCGTGTCCACTCGTTCCGCCTCCGACCAAGACTGAGCCGATGCCTTTTGATGTTGCCAGTGACCGCGGAACCCGCCGCTATGACGCGGTCGTCGTCGGCTCAGGCCCCAACGGCTTGACTGCAGCGGTCACGTTGGCACGAGCCGGACGGAGCGTGCTGGTGATGGAAGCTGCGGAGACGATCGGCGGCGGCTGCCGCACGCAGCTGCTGACCCTGCCCGGTTATCTGCACGACGTTTGTTCGGCGGTTCACCCGCTGGCCCCGCCATCGCCGGTGCTGAAAGCGTTGCCACTGGAAGCATTCGGATTGCGCTGGATTCAGCCGCCGATCTCGCTGGCGCATCCGATGCTCGACGGCAGTGCAGCGGCGCTCTACCGTTCGCTGAGCGAGACGGCCGAAGGGTTTGGCGTCGACGGCGAAGCCTACACACGTTTGATGCAGCCGCTGGTCGACGCTGGAGAGGCGATCGTCGAGCAAATCCTGTCGCCGCTGAGTCTGCCGCGCCACCCGGTGAAATTGGCCCGCTTCGGTTTGCGAGGCCTGCAGTCGGCCCAGCGGCTGGCCACGAATTGGTTTAGCGAGCCGCGCGTTCGCGGGATGTTCGCCGGGCTGGCGGCGCACGCAACGCTGCCACTGGACCGGTCATTGACCGCGGCGGTGGGATTGATGTTTGCGATCGCGGCTCATCGTGGCGGCTGGCCGATGCCCGCGGGCGGGGCGCAGCAGATCGTCGTTGCCCTGCAGCGCGATTTGGAATCTTTAGGCGGTGAAGTGCTGACCGGTGTGAGAGTCCACAGTCTCGCGGACATTCCGCCAGCGCGAGCCATCTTGCTGGACGTTTCGCCACAGAATCTCTGCCGAATCGCGGGCGACGCATTACCGGCCGCCTACCGGCGCAAGCTGCAGCGATTTCGGCATGGTCCCGGCGCGTTCAAACTCGATTGGGCCCTCGACGCGCCGATCCCCTGGACTTCGCCGCTATGCAAACACGCCGGCACAGTGCATGTCGGCGGGACGTTAGAGGACGTGGCGCTCGCGGAGCAAGCACCTTGGGATGGCGAGGTCGCAGAGCATCCGTTTCTGTTGGTTGCGCAGCAAAGCGTATTTGATTCCAGCCTGCGCCGGAGGGAAAACATACCGGCTGGGCTTATTGTCATGTCCCTCATGGTTCCAAGGTCGATCTGACCGAGCGGATTGAGGCGCAGCTCGAACGGTTTGCACCGGGATTTCGAAACACGATTCTGCAGCGACACATCACAACACCGGCAGACCTGCAACAATATAATGAGAACTATATCGGCGGTGATATTTCTGGCGGCGTAATGGACGTCTGGCAACTCATAGCGCGGCCAGTTGTAGGGCTCAATCCCTATGCGACCCCTAATCCATGGCTGTTTCTTTGTTCGGCATCCACGCCGCCCGGACCTGGAGTGCATGGCATGTGTGGATTCCATGCGGCGACTGCCGCGCTGCGGACGACGCTGCGGCAGTGAGTTCTACTGCTAATTTAATGGCCGCTCGGGGCGGGTATCACTAAGGCTTTGGGTGGCACGCTCAGAGTCCCAGCGATGGGCGTGAGCAGCGAAAGCAGATCTCGAGCCGATGAGACATTCAATCGTCACTCTATAGTTGCCCCGTCAAGCCCTTCGCTCCTCAGGGACGTGCCACCCTGAAGATCAGCGCCACCGCCTCAAAGGATTAGCCACGAAGTTCGCGGTAGATCGCTCACAGTCGCACGAGCGCTTTGCCGAGTTTTTTGCTGTGGAACAGATTGATGAACGCTTCGGGTGCGTTCTCGAGCCCGTCGGTCACCGTCTCTTCCCACTTGACCGCTCCAGCGCGAATCCAGTCGCTCATCTCTTGCCAAAACTGTTGCTGGATATCAAGGTGGTCGCGAACGATGAAGCCTTCGATTCGCAACCGTTTGGCGATCACTTTGAAGAGGTTGCGGGGGCCTGGCTGAGGCTCTGTATCATTATAGGTGGAAATCATTCCACAAGCGGCAACCCGGCCGAAGTTGTTCATATTATCGATCGCCGCTTCGAGATGCTCGCCGCCGACGTTTTCAAAATAAACATCAATCCCCTGCGGACAAAGTTCAGCGAGCTTCGCCGAGAGATTCTCGATTTTACGATAATTGAGCGCCGCATCGACGCCGGCGACCGACTTGAGCCATTGGACTTTCGTGTCTGAGCCCGCGCTGCCGATCACGCGGCAACCTCGTTGCTTGGCGATTTGGCAGACGATCGAGCCGACGGCGCCGCTGGCGGCCGAGACGAAAACGGTTTCACCAGCCTTTAACTGCGCCACGACGATCAAACCGACGTACGCAGTCATTCCGGTCAGCCCCAGCACGCCTAGATAAGCCTGAGGCGGTGCCGCTGTGGTGTCGATGATCGAGACGCCCTGTCCGTCGGACACCCAGTACTCACGCCATCCCGCCCACTGGCCGAGCACGTAGTCGCCGACCTGAAAATCGCTGTGGTTGGAGGCGACCACTTCGCCGACGCAGCCGCCTTGGAGCGGTTCGCCGAGTTGGAACGGTGGGACGTAACTTTTCCCTTCCCGCATGCGCCCGCGCATGTAAGGGTCGACCGACATCCAGCGGTTGCGGACCAGGAATTCGTTCTCTGCAGGTTTGGGAACCGGCACTTCCACCAGTTTGAAATCGTTGCTCTGAGGCAGGCCTTCGGGCCGCGAGGCGAGCACGATCACGCGCTGTGTGGACGGTATGTCGGTGGACATGGTGATGCCTCTCAGGCGAGGGTGAGTTGATGACTGCCCGAGCGATTAGGGGGCGGCAAACTTCATTCCGTCACAGCGGGGACGCGCGCCCGTTCCGTCATGAGAAACTCCAACAGCACGCGCTCATGGCGACTCATCCAGCGCGAGTCACGAGGTTTCAGGCTGCTGCTGAACTTTGTGAACTCGCAACTGAGGAAACTATCGAACAACCGAGGGACGATATAAGAATGACGACAGACCGTAGCGGTGTTCCCCAGTAGTTCGGCGGCCCCGTTGACGGCCGAGCAGACGATGCGGCGTGGGCTGGAGCCGGCTCCACTGCGGGCGGCATCAAACAGCTGGCCAGCCACAAATGCCGACGCTTTCCAAGTGCGAAAATCCTTGGCCGTGACATCTAGCCCCGACAACCGCCGCAGTTCTTGATTGACGTGGCTGGCGCCGATCCGAGCCAACCGGCCGTCGGCCCCACGGTATTTGAATAGGTTCTTACCTGGCAGCCCGGCATATTGTTGCAGTAACGACACCAGTAGTGGATCGGTAATGGTGATGTCATGCCACAAGCCGCCTTTGCCGACGAACCGCAGGTGTAGTTCGGAGCCGCTGTCGCAGAGATGTTTGCGTCTCAGTGTGGTCAGGCCATACGAGCGATTGCGCCGTGCATATTCCTCATTGCCTACACGAATCGCGGTATGATCCATCAGCAGCAACACGGCTGCGGCGGTCCGCTGCAGCGTCGGTTCGGGATCGGCGACCTGCTGCATCAGCTTGCGGCGGAGCCGCGGCAGGGTTTGGCCAAAGATCATCAGCTTCCCATACTTCTGCTCAGCGGTCACCTCTTGCCAGCGCGGATGATAGATGTATTGCTTGCGGCCCAAGTCATCGCGACCGGTCGCTTGAATATGCCCGCGGTGGCTGCGACAGATCCAGACGTCTTGCCAGGCCGGCGGGATGGCGAGCGCTTCCAACCGCTCCAGAATGGAGGCGGAGCGGACGGCGCGGCCATCGGCATAGCGGTAGGTGAAGCCGCGGCCACAGCGGCGACGCTCAATGCCCGGGTCTGAGTCCCGGACATAGGTCAAACCTGCGCGGCGAGCGGTGAGGCGACCGATTTCTTCCTGTGCAGCACCAGCCATTTTCACTCGGTTCCCTGCGGCACAGAAAGAACCTCTTCGATGCACCGCCGCCGGTCGGCGGCGGGCATCCAAGAGGCTATCAATGAACCAGCAACTTCAACATCGCGACTTAGTTATCGCGTTGCGGTGCGGGATTACTTGACTCGCTGCCGGCGTCGTCGGCCGCATCGGCCTGATCGCCCTGGGTACGGATGCGATCGCCGCGCTCGGGCAGATCACCGGTGGTGGTACCCGTATCAACACCTGCGCCGGTGCCGGCGGCCGCGCCGCTGCGGATGCCGCGTTCTGAGCGAACGCCGCCTTCGGGACGCACACGATCACCGTCTGGACGCACACCGCCGGGGCCACGACCACGGTTGCCTTCGCGGCGCGGGGTGCTGATGCCGCTCTCGTTGTAGTAGGCGTCATTGGTGGTGCGCCACTGGGGATCGGCCATGTTGGGCCAGTTGTCGTCGTCGAATCCCGGAGCGTTTTCGAACTGCTGGGAAGTCGCATTGAGCAACAGGTGGTAATCATCATCATCGGTCCGCTGCAGCCTGAAGGCGCTCCACGGCACCGCGTACAAATCACCGCCCACTCCCAGCACACCGCCGGACTGCAGCGCGGCGTAGCGGACTTGACCAGTCTGCAGGTCGATCACCAAGTCGTGGATGGTGCCGAGGTCTTCATTCTGGGCGTTGCGAACTTCCATCCCATTGAGGTCGCTGGCCCGCATGGCCGGACCGCGTTGCCCGGCCTGGCGTCGGCCGCGCTGTTCCGCTTGGGCCTCGAGCGTCTGGGTCTGATCGGTTTGGGCCTGACCGGCCTGCGGTGTGGCGGTGCTGCCCGGGGCCGGCTGAGTCGGGTTTTGTTGAGCGAACACAGGGGCTGCGATCAGCGCCAATGCACTCATCACACCAAACATTGTCTTACGCATTTCAGTATCTCCATGTTGACTGACCGGTTGGCGTCCGACCCAGACGAGGCGATTGGCTGGACTCAGCGTCCGATCGAAAACGACGCGCCGGTAAACGGGGGATGCTCGCAAAACGAGCGCAACTAGAGACTCTACCGAGTGCAAAACCTGGGCCAGTTCGCTGTTGAAGGCGTTGCTATAAGAGCCTGCTGCTCGATCACAGCTGGACAACCTCGCGAGCAGTGCTTCTCAGCACGCCCTTCGTTCCTCAGGGGCGTGCCACGCGGAGGAAGAGCCTGATCATTTATGCCACGCCTTCCAGTAACGCTCATAGCGGCGAGCGAAACTGGATTTGTCTTCGGCAAACAGCTTCTTGCCCAACCGAAAGCAGCGTCGTTGCAGCTGGTGGCGACGATCGGTGACAAGCCCCAGGAACTCCTTGACCGCCTCGGAATCGCCATAGCGGGCGGGCTGCTCGAGCAGTTGTTCACGCAGAACCGCCAAATCGTGATCTTCGCCGAGCCAGTCGCCCAAGCGTCCCGCTTCACCGCTGCGGGCCGCCAGCATCACCGGCCACACCGATTCCAATAGCCGGCACTGGTAGCCGTGATACTTCACCTCTTTGCGCCACAGGTGCAGCGCTTCCGCGGTGCGCTGATCTTCCGCCCCACGCAGCGCCTGCCGCGCCTTGGCATACGTCTGTTTCCATCCGCCCGCCAGCGCATCAAACCCTTCACGCTTCACCGACCACTGGCCGGTACGCTCTTGGGTGGCGACCAGTCGCTCACGCACCGCCTGCAATGCGGCGTCCGCATTTTGGACATCGCCGGTCAACTCGCCACTGGCCTGCTGAAGTCGTTGGCCAATGCTGTGAAACCGCTGCTCGCTCGAATCCGCATCCTCAACCAGCGATTCAAAGGTCTGCAGCGAGATGTTGGCGTCGCGAAGTTCCGAGAGCAGCCGCGCGGTATCACGTAGCGACACATTTTCGGCCTTATAGGTCTTGCCCAGCACGGGCCGCACCAGGCGAAGCAAACCGCGGAGCTTCTTGCACCGCTTGCGGACCTGATGGACCGTGGTCCCTGGGTCGAGATCTGCGTTGTCGATTTCGCCTAATGCCCGCTCGATCTGCTCGCCGGCAATCCGTCTCAGCCCGTCGCCGATTTTTTCCGTGCGCTTGAATTTGAAAGCCATGGCGATCGCTCGTTTCATTCACAGTTGAGGGAGCAACCGCCAGTCCAGCGGTGGTGGCATTCTTCCTGCCGCCAATAGCAGTTGCAAGTCCGCGGCAGTTTTTCATGCTCGCGCTACGCTTTGCCTGGCGGCTCTGTTAGAATGGCGGACGCTTCGACCCACCCATCGAGGACCCGCCTGCCGTGTTGAAAACATCCCTCCTGCCGATTCTGTGCGCCGCCGGATTGAGTTTGAGCCAGTGCTCTGTGTTCGCTCAGCAAGCGAGCGACCAGGAGCTGGCATTCTTCGAGTCTCAAGTCCGCCCACTGTTGGTCGAGCATTGCTACGAGTGTCATGGTGCGGACCAACAGGAGGCAGAGCTGCGAGTGGACAGCTACGCCGAAATGCTCGCCGGCGGGATTTCAGGGGCCAGCGTCGTCCCGGGTAACGTCGAAGAGAGCCTGCTGCTAGCCGCGGTGAGCTACCGCGACGAAGCGCTGCAAATGCCACCCGACGGCAAGTTGACCGATGAGCAGATCGCGGTGCTGACCCAGTGGGTCGCTGGCGGCGCACGGCATCCCGACGAGTCGCAATCGCATTCGGTGGCCCCGCGGAGCGGGTCGCTGGATCTCGAAGAGGAAAGAAAGTTTTGGGCGTTTCAGCCGGTCCAGCGGCCTGAGGTTCCAGAGCTGGATTCGACTTGGGTTCAAAATCCGATCGATGCTTTTATCCTCGCTAACTTGAACACTCAGGGTTTGACCGCCGCACCTCAGGCCGACAAACGGACTTTGATCCGCCGCGCGACGTTCGATTTGATCGGTCTGCCACCAACGACCGAAGAGGTAGAAGCTTTTTTGGCGGACTCCGCGCCGGACGCTTTTGCACGCGTGATCGATCGCTTGCTCAGCTCCGAGCACTACGGCCAACGCTGGGGACGGCACTGGCTCGATGTCGCGCGGTATGCCGACTCCAATGGCCTGGATGAAAACATCGCCCATGGAACCGCGTGGCGCTACCGGGACTACGTCGTCGATGCCTTCAACGCAGACAAACCTTACGATCGTTTTATCCTCGAACAGGTCGCCGGCGATCTGTTGGTCGCACAGCAGCAACCGAGCGTCGCCCAGCCGGTGGCTGGTGACGAACCGGCGGCCGTGACTCCTTTAACGCCCAGCGAGATTGAAGCCCTTGTCGCCACCGGGTTCCTGGTCCTCGGTCCCAAGGTGCTGGCCGAAGGCGACCAGGACAAGCTGCAGATGGACATTATCGATGAGCAAATCGATACCCTGAGCCGCGCGGTTGTGGGCATGACCTGGGGCTGCGCCCGTTGCCATGATCATAAGTTCGATCCGATCAGCATCGAAGACTATTACGCGCTGGCGGGGATCTTCAAAAGCACGCGCACGATGGAGTCGCTCAAGCGGATCGCGAAGTGGAATGAGAACGTGATCGCGACGGCGGAACAACTCGTTTCGATCCACCAGGGCGGCGAGGCCGAAGCGGCGAAGTTACCCACTGCGATGGGAGTGCAAGAAGGCGAGGTGGCCGATACCCGCGTGCACGTGCGCGGCAGCCACCTGACGCTCGGCAAAACGGTCCCACGGGCCCTGCCAGCGGTGCTCGCTCCGCAGCAGCCGCTGGAGATCGATGACTCGCAGAGCGGCCGACTGCAACTGGCCCGCTGGCTCGCTTCAGCCGACAACCCGCTGACCTCGCGGGTAATCGCCAACCGCTTGTGGCGCTGGCACTTCGGAAAAGGATTGGTCGCCACTCCCGATAACTTCGGTTTGCTCGGACAACCGCCGAGCAACCCGGCGCTGCTGGATTGGCTGGCCGCCGAACTGATTGCCAATGACTGGTCCCTCAAGGCGATGCACCGGCTGATCATGCTCTCAAGCACCTATCAGCTCAGCAGTGAGTCGCACGAGGAATGTGCCGCGATCGATCCGGACAATCGCTATCACTGGCGAGCCGACGTGCGCCGGCTCGAGGCCGAGATCATCCGCGACGCAATGCTCGCTGCCAGCGGACTGCTGGATCGAAAAATGGGCGGCTCGCTGCTGCACGTCGAGAACCGCGCCTTTCTGTTCGACCACACGTCGAAAGACACCACGTCTTACGACAGTTTCCGTCGTTCGCTGTACCTGCCGGTGATTCGCAACAACTTGTATGACGGGTTTTCGTTATTCGATTACACCGCGGCGGACGTTCCCAATGGCGACCGCGAAACGACGACCGTCGCCACGCAGGCGCTGTTCCTGATGAACAGCGATCTGGCGCTGGGCGCCTCGGCGGCGCTCGCTGATCGTCTGCTCGCTGAGTACCCTGACGACCAGCAGGCAGCGGTGCGAGCGCTCTACCAGCAGGCTCTGAGCCGCCAGCCGAGCGAGCTGGAAAGCAGACGCATGCTGGATTTCATCCAAGCCTTTGCGCAACACTTGCAGCAGTCGGAGTCAGTCGATGATGCCGGCCGTGCCGCCTGGGTTGCTGCCTGCCAAGCGGTTTTGGCGACCAATGAGTTCATCTACGTGAAATAGGAGGTTGGTTTGTCCATTAGCCGACGATGCATGCTCCGCAATTCCGCCGTGGGATTCGGAGGCGCTGGCCGCGTACGCGATGCTGCAGCAAGATGCGGCCGGCGCCCGAGCCAGTGAAGCCGCAACCGCGCCCTATCACTTCGCCGCCCGGGCCAAGCGGGTCATCTTCCTGTTCATGAAGGGCGGGCCGTCGCACGTCGACACGTTCGACCACAAGCCGCTGCTCAGACGCGACGACGGCAAGCCGCTGCCGTTCGCCAAGCCGCGGGTGCAGTTCGCCGCGACCGGCAACCTGCTCGAGCTCGCCGTGGAAGTTCAAGCAGTACGGCCAGAGCGGCATGCGGGTCAGCGAGCTGTTCCCGCACGTCGCCGAGCTGCGTCGACGACCTGTGCATGCTCCACTCGCTGCACGGCACCAACCCGGCCCACGGCGGCGCGCTGCTCGAAGCTGCACACCGGCAGCGACAACTTCGTCCGGCCGAGCATGGGCTCGTGGGTCACCTACGGCCTGGGGACCGAGAACGCGAACCTGCCCGGCTTCGTCACCATCTGCCCGACGCTGGCCCACGGCGGCGTCAACAACTGGGGCTCGGCGTTCCTGCCCGCCGTCTATCAGGGCACGCCGCTGGGCAACGCCAGCGTGCCGTCGCGACCAGGCGCAGGTGCGGTACATCGACAACCGCCAGCTGCTCGCGCGACGTCCAGCGGCTGCAGCTCGACCTGCTCGCCGAGATGAACCGCGAGCACCTGGCCGCAGCCGGGCCCGAGCCGTCGCTGGAAGGGCGCATCAACTCGTTCGAGCTGGCCTTCCGCATGCAGACGCGAGATGCCGGAGGTCGAGGACCTCTCGCGGCGAGTCGCGCGGCGACGCAGCAGCTGTACGGCCTGGACGACCCGGTGACCGCGAACTTCGGCCGGCAGTGCCTGCTGGCCCGCCGGTTCGCCGAGCGCGGCGTGCGGTTCGTCCAGGTCACGCACAGCGACAGCCAAGTCAGTGGGACCAGCACGGCGACCTGAAGAACGGGCCACGACGAAGAACGCCGCGAGGTCGACCAGCCGATCGCCGGGCTGCTCACCGACCTGAAAGCACGCGGGCTGCTCGAGGACACGCTGGTGCTGTGGGGCGGCGAGTTCGGCCGCACGCCGGTCGCCGAAGGGAACGAACGGCCGCGACCACAACCCCGAAGGCTTCACGATGTGGCTGGCCGGCGGCGGCGTGAAGGGCGGCATCCAGCTACGGCGCGACCGACGACTACGGCTACTACGCCGTCGAGAACAAGGTCCACATCCACGACCTGCACGCCACGATCCTGCACCTGCTCGGCCTCGACCACGAGCGGCTGACCTACCGCTACGCCGGCCGCGACTTCCGCCTGACCGACGTGTACGGCAAAGTCCACAGCGAGATTTTTGCGTGAGCGGCGAGAAACTGCGGGTGTAACTCGTTGTACTAGGGCCGCAGGCCCGGCACTTCCTCTGCCGGGCCCCGTGAGGGCCCGGTAACAGGGACACCCAAGAGACACTAGGCCCGCAGGGCCGATACAGGCAGATCGCTGCGGTGAACCTGTACCGGCCCTGCGGGCCTGACAGTCCTGGCTACCGCTTCAATCCGAAGCCTGACGGCTCCGGCAGTAGATGTGCCGGCCCTGCGGGCCTAAGAGTCCATCCGCTTACTGTTCGCGGTCAGACAAGTGTCGGTCGGCGAACTCGAGGTACTGCGTCCAGTCGTACTGCGTGACGTCGTGGCCGCCGGAGCGAACGTGGTAACCGATGGTGCCGGAGCGGACCGCTTGATCGACCGGTGGCATCTCTTGCGGCGGGCCGCTTCCACCCAGGCCATCCGTACCCAGCAGGCGGTAGACCGGATCAGCATGGACGGTAGACAGGAACTCGCCCTTCGGATCGGCCCAGCGGTCTTCAACCGCACTGGCCACATACACCGCCCGCGGCGCGATCAAAGCGATCAACTGGTGGTGGTCGACCGGCACGCGCCGACTCGTTTTCGTTGTAGTCGCTGTGACGGCCGCAGAACCAGTGCGGGAAGGCGGTGTTGATCCGCCCCACCGTTTCCCCAAACGCACGGCGGCTCAGCGCCGCTCCGCCGCAGCCGGAATTATTGCTGATCACCAGCTTGAATCGCGGATCGGTCGCTCCGGCCCACAGCGCTGTCTTGCCTAGGCGTGAATGCCCGAACACCGCGACCCGTGCGCCGTCGACATGTTCATCCTGTTCCAGATAATCGAGTGCTCGGCTGAGCCCATAGGCCCAGGCGGCGATGCTACCCCAGCGCTCCGGCTGCGGCACAGCAGCCTCCCAGCGTTTGAAAGCGGCATGGATGCCGTTTTCAAAGCCGTCATGGAAATCGGGATCGATGTCGCCGTAGTAAATCGTCGCTAGCGCGTAGCCGCGATCGATGATCATCTCCACCGGCCAGTTATCCGCCGCAATCCCGCGGCCCGCTTCAGTGGCCCGGTTCCCATCAGTGGTACCGTTTTGCCCTTCGCGAACCCAACTGGTGGTGATGCCGATCGCCGGATCGGGGGCGACTGTATGGTTGCCCCCAAAGTTAAGTCCCAAGATGGCCGGCGCCGGCTCGGAAGCATTCTTAGGCGTGTAGAGCAACATCCGCATCGTCACCGCGTCGGGCGGCGCACCGATCGCGATGTCAATCTCTCGGCGAATCGCCTTGCCGCCAACCGCGTCCTCAGCGTTACTGACGACTTGGTGGCGGATCGGAACCGGGTCGGGGCTCCGCCCGAACACGTGTTTCTCGAACAGCGACAGGATTTCCGGGCACGGACCTGCTGCCAGGTCTCCGCGTCGCGCACCGGTTTGCCGTCCTCGGTCACCAGCGGGTCAGGCAGCTCATAGTCGGGAACCTTCGACTCGTCGTAGTTGGCGACGAAGCTTTGAGCCGAGCCAGCGGGAGCCAACAGCGTGCAGGCGATCATCATCGGAAGCTTGAGGTTCATGATGGGCCAACGGTACGGAGGAAGTGCGGGAGGAGGTGAGCCGCGGGCGCTGGCAGTGCAAGGCCACGACGTCTCATCCTAGATATTACTCTGGACAATACGTTGATTACAGAGAAAATGCAGTTTCTGCGGTCATACCGAGGAAGCGCATGGACACCACTGTTCCTTCCTTTCACGCCGCAGTCATCATCCAAACGCAGCGAGTTCTTTAGCGAAAGAACGATTCCAGCAGTCGCAGCATCGCCTCCACGGCCGACAACGAAGCGGTTTCGTTCGCGGTGTGGTAGCCGGTTGTGGGCACCTGCAGCGTCGTGCCGGTGATCTGTCCCTGCGTGGCGACAATCAGCCGGCCGAGTTCCGTTCGGCCCAGCGACAGCGGTTTTTCTCGCACGGCGTTGAGGCTTTCGACGTACAGGTCCTTGTGGCTGTAGCGGATTCCCAGCTCCTGGCAACGCCGCTGCACCTCCGCGGTCATCTCACGGCTGAACACGGCGCTGGCATCCTTGTGCCGCAGGACCAACTGCTGGGCGTCGGCCGCCTCGGTGGTCGGATAGGGACTGGTATCGAGCACCAGCAGCCGACCGGTGGTTTTTTCTTCGCGCTGAAACCATGCGAGCGCGTACCGCCAACTGCGGCCGGCCTCTTCCTCGGCCGTGAACAGCGCCGTGCCCTGAAAACCGCGACGAAAAAGGTAGATCATCATCGCCACCGAGACGACGTTGTCGAGTTGGGCGGAGATGTAGCCGTCGTTGATCGACAGCCGATCGAGGAACGAGATCGGCGTGCCCGGTTGCAAGTGCTCGAGCCCTTCCACTTCGAAAATCAAGTTGCGGCGGTGGGGACAGACGAAGCTGTTGGTGATCGTTCCCTGGCCAAGGTAGGTGCCGATGTAGGGCATGTGTCCTTGGACTGCGCTGGCCGTGAAAGCGGTCCTGGATCGTCTCGATCATCTGTTCCGACACCGAGTCGCCGGTCAACTCGCTCTGGTTGCTCGCTGTGAACGCGGCGTACTGAAACTCGTTGGGGCCGGTGCAGACCAAGCCGTGACGATCGATGTGGCCGGACAGGATCAGGCTGTCGGGATCGGTGCCGCGAGCGACCAATACGCCTTTGTAGGACTGCAAATCGAGCTCGACCTCTTCCAACTCTCGACGGACCACTCGCAGAAACGCGTCTTCGGCGCCGACGACCGCCGGCTCACGGACCAAGTGCCGCAGGATGTCGAGGTACTCTTCCAAGTCCGGCGGGTCGAGATGGGTCTCCGTGGATACCGCTTGGCTACTCCTGGCCGCGTATTCTGAATCCGTCACCAGAGGACTTTCCTTTTTCGACAGCAAAAAACTTCTATGACTGCGGCATGAAAGTAACGCACCCATGCGTCGGCGCATTTCTCCGACTTTACCGCAGCAGTCGCACTCGCTCTGCGAGCCACTCATGGTCCGCGGTTAAGATCGCTTCACCCTACCGCGCACGCTGCAGAACATCCACCGGCGCAGTGGGATCGACCCGAGCAGTGGCGAGGCAGACAGCCGCTACCGCTGCGAAGTTGGACCTTCACCACCCCTGAGGTGACCCGCACTGGTCTCGAAGTATCGCTGGCGACGGACGGATGTCGAGTCTTTGGCGACAGCGGATGCCGCTTGTTGGGTGCCCCGCAGGTCGTCGAGATTGGCGGCGCAGTACCGGCAGCCGACCTGCTGCAGATGAAACTCAATGTAGTCGGCGACCGGCTGATCGAGCACGCCGAGCAGGTACTGACCCAACTCATCGCGGCTAGGGCATGACAACCGGTTGCGGCGCCAGATCACGCCGATGCTATGCAGCCCCGCATCCTGCCGCCCGATCACGACGGCCAGTCGCTGCCGCAGGTTCGCGTCATCACGCAGCCGCCGCTCAATCGCGGCCAGCTGATCGACCGGCAACGCCTCATCGAGGTAAGCACTGAGCTGGGCGTCGGTGGGCTGGGCGTCAAACGGCTGCATGGTTGCGATTCAGGGGTTTTTACTGAGCCGGCTGAGTCGGTGAAGCCGGCTGAGTTTGCTGAGCCGCCGCGTCGGCCGCAGGTTCGGTCTCGGGCTGAGCGACTTCCGTGGGCCAGGGCGGAATCACGTTGCCTTCTGGACCGCGCGGGCTCGTCGGCGTAGTGCCCCGCAGCGACGCGACAAAACTCGACACCAGGATTTGCTCGTTCAGATGCAGCTTGTCGCGCCACGGCGGCATCGCACCGGCGGCAGCACCGTTTTGGACGACTCGCAAGATGTCGCCGATGTTGCGGGCGTTCTTGTAGTGTTCATCGGTCAAGTTGGGGCCGACGATCCCGCCGCCATCGATGCCATGGCAGGACACGCAGTGCGTGCGGTACACCGATTCGCCCACGCGGCACCCAGCGGCGGTCATTCATCATCCGCACCAGCGTCGCTTCGTCCGGTTGCAGTTCGCCGATTTCCGCAAACTGCAAACGCATGTTCTCGGCCAGCGCTTGGTCATACCGCTCGACGGCGCTGCGGCCGGGTGTCCCGAGGTGATAGTACTGCATGTACAGCACACTGAAGATGATCGTGGCAGTGAACAGCCCCTTCCACCACGCCGGTGGCGGGTGATCGAGGTGCTCGATGCCATCGAAGTCGCGTTCGGTCAGCGGCAGGTTGTCGTCGACCGGGTTTGCTGGATCAGTCATTTCATATTCCTCGCTGCGGGTCACTCGGCGGTGCCCTCACTCTGCGTGTCCGTCGTATTTTCTGCTGTCGCTTCGGCTGCTGCCTCGGCCGGGCGGTTGAGATCGATGCCCAACCGCTGCAGGTAGGCGATCAGCGCCACGGCTTGCGAGTTCATCACCAGCAACTCCCCGCGTTTGACCGGGCCGCCCTGGCTGACGATCTCGGCGGCAACCTCTTCGGCCTGACGCCGAGCCATCTCAGGAGCTTCTTCCAGTTCCCGATCATAGGGGACGCCCATTCGATGAGCGGCTGCGACGCGCTCGCTGGTTTTATTGAAATCGAGCTCACGGCCCAGCAAATGTTCAAAGCTCGGCATCACCGAACCCGGAGAAACGCTTTGGGGATCTTCCAGGTGCGTCCAATGCCAGGCGCTGCTCTGCCGGCCGCCGACGCGGGCGAGATCCGGACCGATCCGTCGCTTGCCCCACTGGGCCGGCCGATCAAAAGCTGACTCGCCCGCCTGGCTGTATTCGCCATACCGATGCGTCTCGGGCACGAGCCGCCTGACCATCTGGGAATGGCAGTTGTAACAGCCCTCGGAGACATAGATGTCGCGGCCGACCAGTTCCAACGGCGTGTACGGGTTCACCGTGTCGATCGCGGGCACGTTGCCACGGATCAAGAACACCGGCAAGAGCGCCATCAGGCTTGGGATCGCGACCGCCAGCAGCACCAGCGTTGAAAACTTGAACGGTCGCCGCTCCCAGCGCCGGTGCCAGCCGAACCGCGACCACGCTTCCACTCGCTTGCCGAACTCCAACACCGGCTTGTCCGCCAACTGGCTCGTAACACTCGCCGGTGCCGGCTCGTCGTGGCGGCTGATGCGAGCCGCCGACAGCACCGGGGTTTCGTAGACGGCCGGCTTCCTCGCCCAAGTCATCACCAGGTTGAGAGCCAGCATCACCGCGCCAAGGAAGAAAATGCTGCCGCCGATCAGACGCACCCACCAAAACGGAAGACTCCGCTCAAGTGTTTCCACGAAATCGGGGTAGGCCAGGCGGCCGATGTCATCCAACGACTGCCACATCACGCCCTGCATGATGCCCGCGGCATAGGTCGGAACGATGTACAGCAACACGCCGAGCGTCGCCAGCCAGAAGTGCCCTGTCACCAGTTGTGGATTCCACAGCTTGGTCTGGAACAAGCGAGGCATCAGCCAGTACAGCATGCCGAAAACCAGCATGCCGTTCCAGCCAAGCGTGGCGGTGTGGATGTGGGCAATCGTCCAGTCGCTGTAATGCGTCAGCGAATTGAAACTCTTGATGCTCAGCAGCGGGCCACCGAGCGTGGCCAGTGCATAAAACAGAATCGCTGCATAGAAGAACTTCTGCGACGGATCGGCGACGCCCGCTTGCCGCCCCTGACGCAGCGTCAACAAACCGTTGATCATGCCGCCCCAATAAGGCATCCACAGCATCACGCCGAACAGCATGGCGATCGAACTGAGCCATTCCGGCATCGCCGAATAGTGCACGTAATGCGGCCCGGCCAGCACGCAGAGAAAGACCAGTGACCAAAAGTGCGCGATGGCCAATCGGTAGCTGTAGATCGGGCTCTGAGCCACCTTGGGCACAAAATAGTACATCAGCCCGAGAAACGGCATGATCAGCAAGAAACCGATCACATTATGTCCGTACCACCACTGCAATGCGGCGTCCTGTACGCCAGCAAGCAGAGGGTAGCTCTCAAACAGGCCCAGCGGCGCAACCAGGTTGTTGACGACGTGCAACAGCGAGAACGTCACAATCGTGGCGATGTAGAACCACAACGAGATGTAGAGCCGCGGCTCGCGCCGCTTAGCCAGCGTCATGAAGAAGTTGATACCAAAGCAGCCAATCCAGACGATCGCCAGCGCGATGTCTAGCGGCCATTCCATTTCTGCATACGCTTTTCCTTGGGTGATCCCCAGCGGAAAGGTCGCCGCGGCCGCCAGAATGATCGCTTGCCAGCCCCAGAAATGGAGCCGCCCCAGGGCATCGCTCCACATGCGGCATTTGCACAGGCGCTGGGTGCTGTAGTAAATCCCTGCGAAGATCGCGTTGCCGACGAACGCAAAAATCGCCGCGGTGCTGTGCACCGGGCGAAGCCGGCCGAAGCTCAAGAACTCGGCGCCCGGCCCGAGCTCGTAAAACAGCTTGGGCATCACCATCAACAGCGCGATGAGCAGGCCGACGAGTATCGCCAGCGCACCCCAGAGGACGGTCGCAAACGCGAACATCCTCACGATCCCATCGTCATACCGATAGGTTTCTAGTTCGCCTAGCGGCGGCTCATGATGACTCGATGCTGTATCTGATCCCGTGACGGCGGTGGCCATCTTGGCAGGTCCCTGACGCAGGAAACGGATGTGGAGAACCTCGTCCTCTTCAACCACTAGCTTAGCAGATGCCACGCAGGTTGTGATCGGCGAGGCATCGCGGTATTTTGGCGCAGTCGGCCGCAGCGGAGGCGCTGTCGGCTGCCCTTCGGCTGGTGCGCAGGATCGCGTTCCTGCTCGCCATTGCGAGACTGACTCTCACCAACCGCTGACCCTCACCAACCGCTGACCACGTGCAATTGGTTGAATCGCCCGCTGTGCGTCTGAACCGGCTGCATGAACACGATCGCTGACCCATCAGGGGAAAAAACACAGCCGTGGTGCGTCGGCCCTGCATCCGGTGGCCACCGCGGCGTCAATCGTTGGATGCGCCCGTCGTCGAGGTGCACCAGCATCACGCTGCCGTCAGCCACGTAGGTGACCCGGGAGCCATCAGGATGCCAAGTGAACGCCGATGTCGGCTGATCATTTCCGGTAGTAATGATCCGCAGTTCGCCGCTGTCGGAAGAAACCGTGCAGAACTGAGCGAGCCCATCATCGTCACGCAAATAGCAGCCGATCTGCTGCCCATCCGGCGAACTGACCGCCCAGTGCCGCGGGCCGGCCAGCCCCGGAAAACGGCGACCGGTCGTACCCGTTAATCGCCGCAGACGGATGCTCGCAGGGGTGCCAGGCCGCGTCTGCGGTGTTCCCTCAAGTGGATGATCGCCCGGGCGCAGCAGGTCTCGCAGGTCGTCGGGCAACTCGACTAGAAATAGCTCCGCGTGAGGCTGACCGTCATCGCCGAGCACCGTCGCTTGAAATACGATTTGCTGCCGGCGTCCCACCCAGGCCTCCCCGGTCGCCATCAGGATGTCATCGCTGCCCGGCCGCGGCGCGTCGCTCAAAGGGGTCACACAAACGGTGAACCCGCTGCCGTCGTGGTTGCGCCGGTGCGATTTGGGGACAACCACCGGTTGATCCAGCAACGTCACCGCCAGCGCCCGCCGGTTCGCCTGAGCCAGCGGATCGGACGCCGTCGCCAGCACATGGTCCTCATACGTGCTCAGGATCGCGGTCGCGTCGGCGTTGAAGGTATGCAGGTGCGTGCCGCCGCGGAGTGCCCCGGCGGTGTACGGGGCGACGATGTCACGCGCGTTGAGCGTCTGCGCAAAACCTGGCCGACCGATCGCCCCGACCGCCCCGCGGCGATGCCAAGCACAGTACCGCCAGGTTTCATCGGGATGCTCGTCGCCATGAATAAAGACGTAGCGATCGTCGACCGGGCTGCACGTCGGCACGCCGCAGCGGGCGCCGTGCGACGATTGGTAGAGCTGCTCGACGCGCCCCGAATCGACCTCTACCCGCTGGATCGCATTGCCATCGAAGCGTGTCTCGTTATCGCGCAGGTCATAGAGGATGGAGGTTCCATCGGCGGACCAGCACCCGCGGTTGGCGATCGTGTGGCCATGCGCTGCCGTTGTCAGTTGCCGCACGCGGATCATCAATCGGTCTCTCGCTGTGAAGGAGCTGTTCGTATCAGCTGGATGGTTCTACGGTAAACCTTGTCGCTCATCATTTGAGGCGAAGTTTTTGATCCTCGGGGTGGCACGTCCCTGAGGAACGAAGGGCGTGCTGAGGAGAATGGCATGGTAAATATGAAAGATCTCATCGGCTCAGTATCTGCTTCCGCTGCTCACGCCCATCGCTGGGACTCTGAGCGTGCCACCCAAAGCCTTACTGATACCCGCTCCAGGCGGCCACTCAATCAGCGGAAGAACCACGCGGTTGCGACATCACAAGTGTGTTCAAACCTTTTCAATCACGATCAACATCCTCAGCCCGGTCCAGCGGGCCAGCCACTGCGGCAGCAGCCGGTACTCCCAGGGGTGCGCCGCTGAAATCACGCTGGCCGGTAACAAACTGAGATAGCTAAATCCACCGGTTGTGGGGTAGAGCAGCGCGTCGCTCCACTGAACCTTGCGAACCTGGCATTCCGGAATCAACTGCTCCAGCCGCCGGCGCTCGCGGGCGAACAGTAGGTGGGCAGTCGCCATATTGGCGTAGGTGAATCCGCTGTTCTCCGGTTCGGCTTCGTCGGCTCGTTCAAAGAAATCAACGCCCAGATCGACTGGCTCATGATGACAAAACCGCCACACGATCCGTGACCACGGCGTGATCGCCGGTTCGAGCAACACCAGCCGCCCGCCCGGCTGCAGGGCGCGGACGGCACTGCGGAGAAACACGATCGGCCGCGGCAGGTGGTGCAAGCAGTCGATCATCACAAAATTGCCGACGGAGCTTTCCGCAAACGGCAGCTCGCGGGCATCGACCACGCGGTCGATCCACGGGCCCGACTCGATCACGTCGGTAGCGATCGCAGACGGATAGAAGCGTTTGAAATTGCCGCAGCCGGAGCCGATTTCGACCACTGGATCGAGGTCCGCCAGCTCCGCCACGATCCGCGCAAACCACTGGTGATAGACCGACCGCAGCCCCGGCTTGCGTTGCCAAGCATCGATCTGCTCGCGCAGTTCGTCGGCGTAGTCATTGGCGGTCGGCTTGGGCATTACTGGAGGCGTCGTCCAAAGGTATGTGCATCACCGCCGGTCTCGACCACCATCGCGCCGGATTGAATGTCGGTTTGATCGCCGGGAAGGAATAAGATTTTGCTTGTTCCACTGCGGAAATCATAAACCTGACTAAATTCAAACGGTGGCTCGGGCATCCGCGACAGCAGGTACGCTTCGGAGCCGATCCCGGAAATTTGCAGCTCGCGCTGCCAATCCATCACGGTCAACTCGGCCTGCCCCCGATTACCGACGCTGACCCCGGGGCCGCTCATCCGCCGGTCGACTTGCAGCCACTCCACTTTGCCGTCTACGCCCGAATCTTGCACCCATTGCTCCTGGACCTCTTGGGCCGCTGCGATGTCGGCTGACAGCGCAAGCGGCGTGCTGGCTTCATCTGTGACGATGACTGAGCTACCAGCGAGGCGGTATGCCAATTCAGGAACCACCAGAGCGACGCCGATCACCGCGGCCAATAGCCCGGCTAAGGTCCAGACGCCGCGGTCGAAGTCATAGCGTACTTTAGCGGCCGCGGAAATCTTTGGCCTGGCCAGTCCCGTGGCAAGCCAGGCCAACGCGGCTGGCCAAGTCGCCATCAAGACCCGCATCCCGCCATCGAGGAATACCAGTGGGATCGAGGTGGCGCAGCCGACAAAGATTGCTAACCACATCGCCCCGTCGCGCCGGCAGCAACACCGCCACTGTCGCCACAGTGCCGACAGCGTCAAAGCCGCCAGGAACAGGACCTGCGGTATCAACAGCGGTGAAAGGGCATCGATATTTGAACGCGAGGTGATACCGACCAGAAACCGCGGCAGGTCGATCGAAAACCGGACCACACCTCGTAGCAGTTCTCCTAAGAAAACTTCGGGCTGGCTACGGATCAGCCGAAACCCTTCCTGATAAAGAAAGGTGGCCACTGCTTTCTCATTAGGCAATGCATCCAACTGTTCTTGGTACTGCTCGACGACCTCGGACCACGATTGGCCACTGGCAAGACCTGCGAATGTATAAGAGAAATTAGAACCTGTAAGATTGTCTTGCGTGCCGTAGAGGCGTGACAGCAGAGGATTGACCGCCATCGTCGCCGCGATCATCAAACAAGCCATTGCGACTAGAATCGTTCGCTCTCGCCACGTTCGGCCCCAGGAACCGGCGCAGAGGATCAGCGCCGGCAACACAAACATCGCTCCCGGTCGAGCGGCCTGCGCCAGGGTCATCAGCCCCAGCCCAAGCATGCCGCTGGCGACGCTGCCGGTCCGCACTTGCCGCAATAGCCCCACCAGGGCCAGCGACCCCAACGCGAACCCCAACGGCTCTGACAAGGTGGTCGCCAGAAACAACCGGCCACAGCCCCACAACATCGCCAGCGCAGCTATGCCGGCATACCGACCATACAATAATGCAACCTCCCGCGCTGCCCAGGCGGCAGCGACGGCGACGAACACCGCCTGCAGCCATTTTGCTAGGTCAATGTTCCAGTCGCTCACTACCAGGCGCGTCGCAAATAAGGCTGCGTTGATCGGACGTCGCTGGTTCCATTCGTCTAATGCTCCCGCTCCAATCAAATGATAAGCGCCGGAAAGATATCCGGCCGCATCCGAGTAGGCGACCGCCGAGCAAAACGGGCTGGAGATTCCCACCGGCGACCAGGGATGCGTCGATCCGACTCCCCAGCAAAGCAACCGAGCGAACGAGACCAGGAACAAAGCTGCCGCGGCCAACCAGCCATAACGGGTGATCCACCCGACCGGTGTCCGCTGCGTTGCGACTTCGCCAGCGATCTCGGTCTCCGCAGCAGTCGCGCGCCGCCGCCGATCGCGAAACCAGCCGCAACAAGCGTAGATCAGCAACAGGCCCGGCGCGATCGCATCCAATCGGTCCCAAGCAATTCCCAATGGAGTGGCTCGCCAGGAAATTGGCAGTCGTTGGATCGCACAGATATACAGACTGGTGATCACCACCAGAGCAACGAGCGTGGCCACGGCGATCCGCAGCCATGCCGCGGGCATGCTCGTCGGTTGCCTAAGCCAAGTCGTCGGCCATTGGCCGTAGAGTGTCAGTGCAAAACAACTCAACACCAGCGTTGCCCAAGCGAATTGACGACGGCCCGACATCGGGCCATTGATCTCCAGTCGCAGCGATCGTGTTTGGCTATCGGCGGCCGCAGCGGCGAGCGGGCTGAGATCTGCCGATTCTCGCAGGCTACTCAGCTGCACACCTGAGGGTAACCGAAACGTCAGTCGATCCTGCTCGATCTGATGCCATCCGGTTAACGCACGGTCGGCGTCGGGAACCGTGTCAAAGGGAAACTTCAGCGGGATCAGCCGCCTGTCGAGAAACAAAAATGAGCTTTCCCGCCGCGGCGTTTTTGCCCGGACCAGTGAATGCGTTGCTTCGGGCAACGTCCAGTACCAGATCTCGTCGGCATCGGCATCAACGCGGTGGCACTCTTCAGGCACGACATCGAGGATTAGCTGTTCCTGACGGTCAAACAAGAACAACAGCAACGCTGCCAAAGCGAGCAGCGCAACCAACAGATTGAGATACCGGCTGATGGAACGCGGTCGCGTCGGGACGTTGGTTTGCATCAGTCCGCTAACGCCATTTGAACTTGAGCAGCGCGAAACCATACATCCGCAACAGCATCAGACCGTGTTGGAAACGATTGATTTGCGTCGTTCCATAGACGCGATTGCGATAGCGGATCGGGTAGTCTCGCATCTTCAGCGCCAGCTTGGCCGCTCCGAAGATCAGATCAAAATCGCCAAACGGATCGAAGTTGCCGAAGTACGCCCGCTGCTTCACCAGCCGCTGGTAATCTGATCGCAATAAGACTTTCGTGCCGCAGAGCGTGTCTTTGATGGTTTGCCCCAGCAGCCACGAGAAGGCGAGCGCGAAGAACTTATTCGCCCCGAGGTTCAAAAACCGCATCGCTTCATCTTGCATCGGGTAAACCAGCCGCGAGCCGTTGACAAACTCCGCCTGGCCATCCTGCAGCGCTTGCAGGAACCCCGGCAAATCCTCGGGAGCGACCGTCATATCGGCATCGAGGATCATCAGCACGTCGTGGCGCGCCATGTCGAATCCCAGCCGAACCGCATCACCCTTGCCTTTGCCGGTTTGCTGAGCGATGCGGATGTTCAATTGCGGGTAGTCGGCCATGACTTCCTGGCACCGCGCCCAGGTCTCGTCGCGCGAGTGGCCCTCGATAAAGATCAGCTCCATCGGGCCCGGAAAACGCGGCAACCGCCGAGCGATCTCCGGGATATTGCCAGCCTCATTTCTGCACGGGCAGATGATCGAGACGCTCAGCGGCTCAGCAGGCTGAGCCGGCAAACGGGCGACAACCCAGTTGGTCAAGCACATCCAGCGAAAGCCGGGCGTCGGACCGATCCAGCGGTTGAACAGCGGCGAGAGCACCGGAACCCGCGTCGGAAACAGAATCCGCGAGTTGGTGGTCACCACATCGAATCCCGCCAGCTCAAACAGGTTGCGCAGGTCTTCGCGCGTCACCCAATTGAGCATCGGCTGCGGACGCCGCAAGCCTAGCCGCTCTAGCGTTTTTAAAGCCGGTAGCCACAGCCGCGAAAACGTATTGGTGATGATGCGGGTGCGCGCGTGGCACAGCGGACGCAAGCGGCGAAACAACGCCAGAATGTCTTCTAAAAACGTCAGCGTGTCGGAGATGATGATGTAGTCAAACGGCGCTTCGTCCAACTCCAGCGTCTCGGCCACTTGTTGCTCGAACTTCAGCGGCTTATCGGCGTGGCGCTCACGGGCAACGCGAATCATCTCGGCACTAAAATCGATGCCGACGCCGGAGGATGGATTGAGCCCCGCCAGCAACTCGCCGGTCGAGCAGCCGATTTCCAGGATTCTCATCCCAGGCTGAATGTAAAACCTCAGTTCCTCCAGCAGCAGTTCTTGATAGCCCTGCGAGGCGCGGTTGCGGCGGGTCCTTGCCAGCTGGTCAAAGAAGCCACGGAGCTGTGCTCGATCCCAGGGATCACCGTCAGCATCGCCGCCAGCGGGAGCTGCGGTGTTTTCCTCAAGCATCGACACGTTGCTACTCAGCATCCAGGAAAACGTAGCTGGGATAAATCGATTGATACCACTGGCGCCACTGCTGCTGAGCCTCGCGGATCTCCTGCGGATCCGGCTTCTCCGGCATGTCGAAGTCATTGAATCTGCGGCTGATAAACCGCAAACCCTCGGTCGCCGATCGCCGCACCACCGTATCGGGGTCGCTCAGCGCGTAGATCAGCGAGGGCACCACAGATAGATCGTCACTGGTGCCGAGCAATTTAGCGGCGACCCGTCGGGCCTGCCACGACTGGCTACCGCGCACCAGTCGCTCCAGGCGATCGAGCTGTTGGCGCCGGCGGCGCGGATCGGTCTCGAGCTGCAGATCTTCGGGAATGGACTTTTGGTCGAACTCGTCCTCTCCGCTCTCCTCGAGCAGGCCGAGCAGATCGGTCACCGCTGCGGCGACCGGTTCGCCTTTGATCTGCGTTCCGCTGACGACGATTTTGGATGTATCGTCGGGCAGACGGTAGCCGCCGGCCAAGGTGCCATGACTGGCGGTCGCGATCGCCTTTTTGGTGCTGCGCATCAGAAACAAGATCGCGAAAGCGGTCGATACGGGCGGCGAGTTGAGCGAAGCATCGGTCACGCCCCAGGCTCCCGATTCGTCTTGGAGCTTCATCAGGCTCTCAACACCCTCGTCATACCAGGCGTTGCTCACGGACGCCGACGATTTGGCGATCTCGATGAAACTCTCATAACGCTCCAGCGTGTAGAGCATGTAATAGTACCAGTCCGCTGCACCGGTTCGCTTGAATGGGTTCTGGGTCCGGTAGTTATCCATGCGGTTCAACGCGCCGAGGATTGCAGCGCCTGGCACTTTGATCGCCTTTTTCCGGTCCAGCTCCCGCTGCTGCTCCTCCGTGGGATCCGTCAGGGAGAGTTTAACCGCCTTAGGCAGACCATCTATTTCGACTTCCAGGCCACCGGTCGCACCCCATTGTCGCAACACATCGGCAGCGATCAGAATCGCGCTACCAGCAGCAAGGCAGGTGGTTACGGACAAGTGGCTCTTGGACTGATTCATAAGTCCACGACCAAGTCCAGGATCTTTAGGAGTATAGGTCCAGTACCCTGTCGGATCTTGCACCCGCATGATCCAGCTGTTCATCCGTGAAACTTGATCAAAATCGAATTCAATACCGACTCGATCAAGCGTCCACATTGCCAATGCAGCGTACTGCACCTGGGACGTGTCACCGTCGGCCATGCCGTGATAGCCAAAACCGCCGTGCGACATTTGGCGGGCGAGCAACGCGCTGGCCAGCACATTGAGTTCGGAACCGTACCGCCTGGCATCGACCTCGGCAAGCAGCATAATCGCGACGCTTGATTCGTAGATCGCCTTGCTATGGGTAGCGATCAGTTGCCCGCCGTTTTTGCGCACCGCCTCAACATACTTGATCGCCTGCTCGACACCCAGCTTTACCAGTGGAGCGTCTGCGTCGTGCTCGGCTTTGAAATGAGCATAGGCGATGAGCATCGGCTGGCCCTCTGGCACGCCGTACGACTTCTCGTTGAGCGCCTCTACTGGTAAGCCTTCAAGGTACTTGACCGCACGGTCAACCATGGCTTGAACTTCGGGATCCTCAGGGGCATGCGCAAACGCCTGAGACTGCGCTGCCGCTCGCAGTCAGCACCACGCAAGCAATCAAAGCTCGCAGAGTAACGGGAAGTTCAGAAAGGTACATTGATTGACCGAACACCGAATGAAAAATTGTCCTGATGGTGCACGCTTCTCGGAGGCAGAGGGCTCCGCCAGCACATGGACCGCTTGTAGCTGAACATCGTTAGTATACCGTAGGCCCGCCGACAGGACTAGCAACTTATTGAGCCGTTTGCCGTGGGGTTGCATCAACCGCGATTCGTCCGCGAATTTCGTAGCCCCTCATTTGGGAAACGGAACGCTGATCCTCTGGGTGGCACGCGCTTGCTTCGGTTTTGCAACGCAACTATCTTGCCCAGGGCCACGGCAGGCACCGAATCCAGCGCATCTACCCGCGACGAGTCGATTAAAATGAACGGTTGGGGACCAAGGTCCGCTCTCGCGTCCTGGGCCGCCCGGCCTTCCGGAGCCGCTCTGGCCTGCGCAGGTGTCCGCGCTTTCAGGGGCATCCGTGCCCGCAGGTTCTCCCCCGGGGTGCTGCATGCCAACAGCGATTGAACATTCTCGACAACTGGCTGTCGGGATTCTGCGACCGTTCGTGAGGGCTGCTCGGCGGTTGCTGACACCGCCAACGCCGCCGCCACAGCTGGAGTTCTGTCAGCTCACCGCTGGTCCTGCCCAGGGATGCTGGCTCCAACTGCCTCATCCGACGGAACTCTCAGCCGCCATCACGTCTGGCGACTACGAGTCGCAGGGCGTCAGCAGCTTGATTCGATTGGTCGCCTGCGATGCGACGTGTGTCGATATCGGCGGACACTACGGCTTCTACACCCTGGTACTGGCGAAGTTGGCGGCACAGGGAACCGTGCATACGTACGAGCCGGTTGCGAGTTTGGCCTCGAGCATCGAAGCCTCACTGCGGAAATCGGATCTCACCAACGCTAGCGTGCACAATGTGGCGGTCGCCGCAACGAGCGGTGTCGAGAAATTTCGCTACGCGGCCGTTGCTGGCGGCGACGACTCGATGGGGCACCTCGCGGGCTGCGGCGTAGCGACTGCCGAGGCGCGTGTGCACTACGACACCTTCGAACAGACGGAGGTGCGGACGACCGCTATCGACGACTTAGGCTTTGAGCCGGATTTTATAAAAATGGATGCCGAGGGGGCGGAGAGTGCAATCTTGCGCGGTGCAACTGCGACGTTAACCCGCAAGCGGCCGAGAATGTTCATTGAACTCCATGGCATTCGCGAAGCGCTCGCATGCGAGAAGCTACTTGCGGAACTGGGTTATCGAGGTTTCTGTATTGAAGACCGCGGTGCGACACTGGCCAGCATTTGGGTGCATGCAACGGACGATGAGGCGCTGGCGATCATTCGTCAAATGTCCCCTTGCCCGCATGAATTAACTTCGGTCCCCGTAAGTTCAGCTCATGCAACGCAAATCAGCTAAAGATTTTCCAGCCGTTACCGTTCTGATCCCTGCTTACAACATTGAAGGTTATATCGCAGCGGCAGTGCGCAGTGCGGCGCTTCAGGACTACGCGGGCGAGCTGGCGATCATCGTACTGGATGATGGTTCAAGCGATGGAACGCTGCGGAAGTTGAAGCAGCTCCAGTCCGAGCTGCCCACGCTGCAGGTCTACAGCCAGCCGAACGGCGGACGCGCCGAAGCCCGAAATCGATTGCTAACTTTGGCAAATACCGAGTTCGTGGCCTGGCTTGATGGTGACGACATGGCATCGCCGACTTGGGTTCGCGAGCAATTGACGCCGCTTCTAACCGACCGGGAACTCGCCGCCGTCAGTGGTCAAGGCTATGCCCTGACGGCGTCGGCTAAGCCGATTGGGCCGATCGTGCATCCACTGTTGTCTTGCGACATTGAAGAGCGGCATTTGTCGGGACAAGCCAACGCATTCTTTCAGTCGACGGTAGTCGTTCGAAAATCGAGTGTGCTCGCCGCGGGTGGATATCGGGCTGAATATCCCGTAGCTGAGGATTTCGATTTATGGCTGCGGCTATCTGAAGTGGGGCGGTTAATGAATGTAGACGCCCTGCATCTCTACTATCGCGTTCATGAGACATCAGCGAACTCAACTTTGAGTGTGCATCAGCGGCGGCAGGGAACGCGGGTGCTCAACGAAGCCCGGCGCCGTCGGGGGCTGCCGGAACTTGCCGACCCGATGGGGCAAGCCGACACGTCACGACACGACTGGGGGCGCAGGGTGTACTGGATCAACATCGCCTTGCGTTCGGGAAACCCGCTCGCGGCGCTCGAATTACTGGCGGCGGCCATTCCTCGTCACCCCGCGTCGCTGCTGCTGTGGGCGTTTGCTGTAGCCGCCCTAGTCGACACGGTTCTCTTCGCTGGTAATCGCTCCACAGGCTTCGCCCCGGGGCAGATTGCTCGCATCAGGACGTTGCCGGTTTGCTCGGCGTATCGCCTTGGCCGGTCGCTGGTGCGGCTGCGCCGCCGTGTGTTGCGTGCCGTCACTTCATCTCGCGTGCAATGCACTTGCCCATGATCGGCGGGCCGCGTCTGCTTCTCAGCCTACGGCTGGCCCGCGGAGCGGTCAGTCGTTTCCGCCGGACTTGCGTATCGGCGGCGATGTGCGAAGTAATCGAGTGTGTGTAGCGGCAGGGCGATCCCAGCCATACCAAGCGTGTAGCCAATGATCACTCCATCGATTCCTGCCAGTTTGCCGCCGGTCCAAACCATCACTGCTGTAACCAAAAATCCGCAAACCGCCGCTCGTGCAAGTGGTCTTCGCCATTTCGCGAGGAAGTACATTCCTTGGATGGAGAGTTGGTGGCTGGCTAAGCAACCGACTGCGAGGATCGCGACCTGATAAGGTAGAATAAAACGCTCGGCAATCATGAACTGATTCATGTTTAGCAGTTCTAGAATTGCCCAAACAGCAAATAGCCCTAATGTTAGAACTGCCGTCGATGTGACAGCGAGTTGGCGCAAAGCGTCCCAGCTGCAGAGGTTTGTCCGGCCCCATGCTTGGCCGATATCAGAGGAAAGTTAGCCTGTAGCCAGGTTTGTGAAATGATCTGAATCGCAGATGTCACCGACAAAGTTAAGCCCAGCCGGCCAGCGTCTTCGGCGGATCGATAGGTGAGCACCACGATCACCAGAAACTGAGTGGCTAAGTGATAACTAAGACTGATAGCGGCCATACGCCACTGGGCTGGCACAATTTCGCTGGCCCAGGAGACGTCGGTCGCATGGTACGGTATCGTCCGGAGCTGTTTCAGTAGGCCCGCATGGCGGACACGCGTCATGTACACGGCCCAGCCTGTCTGAGTCACGGCGGAGGCGACTAATGCCCACACGCCCGTTCCAAGAGCCAGGAACAGCCAAACGACGGCGCTGCCTGAGATGATCTGTAAGAGGCGAAACTTATAGATGTCCTCGCGCTGACCCGCACCTTCGAGTACCGCCATCAGGGGAGAAATCGCCACGTTGGCCGCGGACGCCAAGACCAGTGCGACCAGCGGGGCCAACCACGCGCCTTCCACATCGGCTGAGGAAAAGGTCCAAATCCCGAAGAGAATGGCGGCAACTGCGAACACGAGGCTCATCCAGCAGAACCACCGCGTTGCCCCAGCGATCAGAAAAGCGATTCGCTCAGCGGCCCGATCGGCACGGGATCGATCCGCCTTGGAAATCTCCGCGGCTGCCAGCGCAGAAGGCGGCAACAGTCGGCTCGACTCCTGCCCCACATAGCTGATCAGGACATTGAGCAGGCCCAGTTCGACAAATGCTTGCAGGCCAACAATGCTAACCAGAGCATAATAAACGCCCTGCTCCGCCGGCGAGAGCGAGATGATGATCAGGGCGATGGTGATCGGGCCGGAGATCGTTTGCCAAACTCGCCCAACCAGGGAATAGCCCAGCGCTCGATCGCCAACGAGCCGACGAAACAAGTGCATAAGCATTCCGGGCTCAATCGAGATGAGTGAGCATACGGTAGTCGCGGTAACAAAAAAAGCGACCCGGCAAGTTATTCACCTGCCGGGCCGCTTTCGTTTGGTCACGTCTGAAGGGGATCAGGCTGGCCTCGTTTGCTGAGCGGAAAGCTTAGCGAACGTAGCGAGCACTGGCCTGAACGACGCGACGCTTGCTTTGGTTGGAAGCACTCGGATCGACGATCGGAGCGGGTGCTTCGGGAACGGAGTGCATCGACGGGGCAGGCGACGAGTACGGCACTGCTGCGGGGGTTCCGCAGCCGCAGCCGGTGTCGCAGCCCATATCGCAGCAGCTGGACGACTTGTGACCGCCGAACAGCCGGCTCAACAGCCCGCCCCGCTTGGCATGCCCACAGCCGCTGTCGCAGCTGTTGTCGCATCCGCAAGCCGGTCCGGCAGCAATACCACAAGTCGGTTCGCAACCGCAAGCCGGTTCGGCGCACGGCAATTCGCAGCACGCTGCGTCACAGCTGCTCTTGCCGTGATGGCGGAACAGTCGGCTGAGCAATCCGCCACGTTTGTGTCCGCAGCCGCTATCGCAGCTGGCGACTTCGCAGCCGCAAGCCGGTGCAGCGATGCCGCAGGCCGGCTCACATCCGCAGGCCGGTTCGGCTGCACAGCAGTCGTTGCCGCCGCGCAGTCCGCTCAGCAGACCACCGCCAAACGGCGCACAACCGCTGTCACAGCTTGGGGCTTCGCAGCCACAAGTCGGGCCAACCGGGCAGGCGGGCGTTTCGCAGCAGGCGGTATCGCAGCCATGGCCACGGCTGCCCATCATACGGTCCAACAGGTCAAAGCCAAAACTTTGGGTCGTCATCAGACAGCCCAAGGCCAAGCTCAAAGTTAAAGTTATCCGTCTCATGAAGCCACGTCTCCCTGTCGCTCATGCGTTGGTTTGATTCGCGATCAAGCGAGTTCAGTCGATCTCAGTCGCGGTTGGCGGAGCCGAGGGTGGGCACGGTCGGCGGACGAAGTCGCCGTCGATCAAGCCCAACAATTTCTCGTGGGAACACAACACGGATTCGCTGCGGGACACCAAACCCGCTGACTTCGTTCTGTTCCCGTTGACTCCGCACGGCGACGGGTTTGGCTGGGGCGTGTGTTGCACGCCAGGCCCTCGTCACCGCTCCACAATCCGCTACCGACTTCCCCTTCTTCATCGACAAGGCCCTGACTTCCATGGACAGGACCTCTGGATCATCGGTCCGACTTTGCACCTCGGGACGCTACAGGCGTTGGTGCTCCTCGTCGGACGAAACTAATCATCGGCAACAGGCTCCCGCACAATGAATCTTCCAGCGCATTTTCGCTGGCTTGTCAAGCTTTGCCGGCCAGGCAAATTGCTCGGTCTCGCGGCGTACCTGCACCCGCGATAGACTCACTTTCCGGCTGTTGGCTGGCCCTCCCGACTTCGCACGCTACCTTCACAGGAATGTCCCATGCAGCCCATGCAGCAGCGAGCAACCATCGTTCAACTGGACCAACTCGCTCCGGTTGCCTGTCCTTGTGGCACCGCCCGCCGCGGTTTTGCCGATCAAGCGGAATTGCCAGCGACGGTGCATTTGACCGACATTACCCGCGATGCCCGCGTGCATTACCACCGCCGCCAGAGCGAAGTGTATGTCGTGCTGGAGTGCTCCGAGGGCGCGGCGATCGAGCTGGACGGCGTGTTGACGCCGGTGCAGCGGTATTCCGCGATCCTGATCCCGCCCGGCGTGCGGCACCGCGGCGTCGGCGAGATGCAGGTGCTGATCTACTGCACCCCTAAGTTCGACCCGGCCGACGAGTTCTTCGATCCCGAGGATTGACCGCTCGCGTGGTGCGCCAGACATGCTTAGACCCGAGGATCTGACAGTGAGTCAGTTCCATCGTGCTCGTGCTCAGTGAAACGGTGCTCGTGCTCGAAACGGAGCCAACATGACCGAATCCATCAGCTCTGACCAGGATTGCCTGGCAGCCAACGCGGGCAGCTTGCTCGCGCTACCGCGGCGCGTGTTCCTGGACAGCGTACATGACCTTGTGACCTTCGTGAAACAACGGAGACAGTGTCGCCCGATCGTACCCCAGATCCTCCTCAGCGGAATCGGCCATTAGTACGCGGTCGGATGTTACAACGTAGAATCGGACGCGGCCCACACTGGGAAGCGGAAACTGCTCGGTTTCAACCATCTCGCCGGCATATTGTGCAGCGAGCCGCAGCAGTGCAGACGCGGCGGATCGAACCGACTCATGTTCTCCTGCGCCGATAATACCCCCGCCGTTACTGAAGTAGAGGCTGGTTGTTCCGTCAGCCATTGCCACGAGCGTGACGATGGCCTGCGGGTATCCTGTTTCCATGATGACAGCCGCTACGTCCCAGACGCCGTTAGTTGTCCGGGCCTGAAACACCTGATTGCGCAGCCCCGTATAGATGTCGGACAGCCCGGGCGACTTCGGAGGCCCCGCCTCGCGCTTGCCCTTGCCAAATAAAGATTTAATGAGACCCATCGTCCACCAACTCCGGTATTTCATCGCACCAGTAGAAACGCGTGGCTTGCCGCTTTGCCAAGTCGGCATCCGCGCGTCGGCAGCCTGTGACGCGAAGTCAGATTTCCCTCGCATCGACCGCAAGATCAGCCTTGGCATCTGCGGTTCTTCCGACACCGATCAGCCATCTCCCGCCAACAAGCCCGTAGCAACTCCAATTGCCACTGTAGGCTCCTTCTCCAATACTTTCGCCGTAGTACTGGATCTGGTGCTTTCCGATGTATTGTTTGAGTAACGCGATGCGACTCTCTTCGAGGAAGCCGTCTAAGCGAAACGGGCCAACGATATCGAGCCCCGTTCCGGTAACTTTGCCATCCGCGAATGACAGCTGCAGGTCACTCATTTGCTGACGGCCGTAGCCTTCTTGTTCCCACCACCCGACGCACTGAAAGAGTGTCATCTCATTCTCTCCGCAGCGTTTCGCAGGATCCCCGACGGGCTCAATTGAACGACGGCATCGATGCAGTAATTCTCATCTGGAAAAAGAGGCGATTACCTCGGTCGGATAACTGATCGCTGTCCCAGATTGGCGGCTGGCGGTAACGGTGACCGGACGACTTGTTTGCGGGTGCCGACATCATCGCCCGCACGCAGTTCCAATTGTCCTGGTTTTCCCCGCGCCAGGCAAGATCGAGGGGGCCGGCTTCACTTGACAAGGTGGGGGCTGGCGATCTGAAGCCAATCATTCAGTGAGGGAGCGGCTGCTGCACCTGCGACGCCGGGAGGGCCTAGCAGGTCGTCGCGATGGCTTGGGGTGGCACGCTCAGAGCCTCAGCGATGGGCATGAGCGGCGGAAGCAGATGCCGAGCCGGTGGCACATTCCGAGGTGGCCCTACAGTTCTCCCCATCACGCCCTTCGTTCCTCAGGGATGTGCCACCCCGAGGATCAGCGTACTAGCGAGCAGGAAGAACGAAAAAGAAAGTGAGGGCGCTGGGACTCGAACCCAGGACCAAAGGATTAAAAGTCCTTTGCTCTACCGACTGAGCTACGCCCTCTGGTGTGACCCACTTTCTGGAAGATGCGAGGGCCTTTCTCGGTCGCTAAGCAGGCATCCGCAGAGAATGCACTCGCCCTAGCGGCGGTTCGCCGCCAGTGCTGCGACTGGAGACGGGATCCAAATTCAAACGGAGCGGACAGGATTTGAACCTGCGGAACCGGTTTCCCAGTTCACCGATTTAGCAAACCGGCGCTTTCGACCACTCAGCCACCGCTCCTGTGGATCTCGGAAACGACTAACCCTGCTGGTAACCCTGCTGGCTGCCGTTCCGATTCGTCCGAGATTCTGGCAAATGATCGCCTCGCTGACAACCCTCCCATGCACTTTCTTCGGCCCCAGGTTCCCAATTTTCAGTCGCACATCCGGGTTAAAATGGTTTCTCCAGCATTTGCGGGTGCTGGTGAGCGAGCAAATGCCGATCCATAATCCAGAATCGGCTCAGCCGCATTGCCCCCGCGGCGTAGCCCGCTGCGGATCGAGCCGACGTTCCGTCCAGACCATCCGCCTGCCCCACCCAGACTGTGCCTGATTCCTGGAAAGCTTCGATCGATTTTGCGACGGTTTCGGATGTCGGAATGCGCCGCTCGAACAACCAGGATTCGCACATGGTGGTGACAGCGGATTCGAACGAAAGGTTCGCGTCGCGCGGGCACCTGTTCGTCGTTGCCGATGGGATGGGGGCGCATGCTGCCGGCGAATTGGCCAGCCGCATCGCCGCCGAACAGATCCCGATGTATTACCTGCGGCAATCCGGCGGTGATCCGGCCGCGGCGCTGCGCGATGCGGTGCAGCAGGCCAACCTCGATATTTACCAGCGCGGCCAGCAGAACCCCGAGTTCTATAACATGGGGACGACCGCCAGCACGCTGGCGATTTTGCCCGATGGAGCGATCATCGCGCATGTCGGCGACAGCCGCGTCTACCGGCTGCGGCAGAATCGGCTGGAGCAGATGACGTTTGATCATAGCCTGGTGTGGGAAATGCAAGCTTCGGGGCAAGTGAAGCCCGAGAGCCAGCTCTGTCAGGCGATTCCCAAAAATGTCATCACCCGTTCGCTGGGGCCTTCGCCGAGCGTGGTGGTCGACATCGAAGGTCCCTTTGCCCTGCAAAAGGGCGACCGATTTTTGCTCTGCAGCGACGGCCTGACCGGGCATGTGGAAGACGCGGAGATCGGGCCGCTGCTGGCATCGCTCTCGCCCCAGCTCGCCACGCGGATGCTGGTCGACTTGGCGAACCTCCGCGGTGGCACCGACAACATCACGGTGGTGGTGGTGGACATCTTGGCTGACAGCGACATCGGTCGCCCGCGGCGCCGCGGCAAGCCGCTGCCCGACGCCGTGCCGTGGCCGCTGTTGGCTTCCGTCGGAATCTGCTTGTTTGCCGCGACGCTGCTGGGGCTCAGCGGCAGCATCGGCCCAATGATCGTCGCGCTGGTGCTCGGATCGATCGCGGGAGCGGTTGCTGCGACTCAGTACCACCGCCGCGTCAATCGCCCGATGACGAACTTGGCCGGCGCCAGCCCGACTCGGCATCGAACCGGCCCTTACCGCAGTTTTCCGGCCAAGCCGACTACTGAACTGCTCAGGCGGCTCGACCAAGTTATCGCCGCCTTGAAAACCGCGGCACAAGAGCGACAGTGGAAGATAGACTGGGAAGCGACCGACGCTGTGGGCGATGGCGAACAGCAACTGCGCGATCAAGCGCAGTTGATCGAAGCGACCCGCGTCCGCGCCCAGGCGATCGTGGAAACCATGAAGCAGCTTCGCAACCAGCAACGCAGCAGCGCGCCGGTCGAGGATTAAGGATTGCGCGGGAAAAAGCATCTGCCTACAGCAGATTCCGCTCCGAGAACTCAAACCCATCCAGTTATGAATACGGCTCATCAGCACCCCCATCTGGACCGAGCAGCCTCTATCGATCAGGCCTGTGTGGACCAAGTAGCCTGTGTGGACCGAGCGACTAGCAGGGAATCCGGCCGAATCGGCTGGCAACCGGCTTTCCGGGCGTCGGCAGCGAGCTTGGTCGCCTTGCTCGGATTGCTGGCGACCGGCTGTGGAAGCAAGCCTGAGGCACCGGTGGTCGATCAGCGCGATGTGACGGTCGCCATGCCTGATTCGGCCAGCGACTCGATCGATGCGCCGCTGACACCGCCGCGCGTCGACACGTCCGTTGCAGCCTCCGCAGCGCCGCGTTCAGAGGATTCCAGCCGGCAGGACGCCGGCCAGCCGCGTGCCGAGACGCCAAGCGAACTGGCTCCAGCCGCTGCGCCGCAGGCGCCCCTGGCACAAGTTACCGAAACTCCGGAGCCAGCTGCGGGCGACGACATAGCCAACGCAGCCGGTGCGGAGCCGCCAGCGGCCGAGTCCGACGGCGCGGCAGGGCCGGAAGACTGGAAGTCATGGCCCCAGCCGCAGGTGGCGCTGGTTGTAACCGGGAACCAACACGGCTATATCGAGCCGTGCGGCTGCACCGGACTGGAGAACCAAAAGGGCGGTCTAGCGCGGCGGATGACGTTCCTGCAGCAGCTCAAGGATCTCGGCTGGGAACTCGTGCCGATCGATGCCGGCAATCAGGTCCGGCGGTTCGGCCGCCAAGCGGAGATTAAGTTCCAGGTCACGGCAACCGGTTTACAAGAAATGGATTACCGGGCGGTCGGCTTTGGCCCGGATGATTTGCGGCTCGGAGTGGGCGAGCTGATCGCGGTTGCGGCGGCCGAGGATGACCCGCAGGACGGAATGTTCGCCGCGGCCAATGTGACACTGATCGATCCGTCGCTGACCGCCCGGTACAAGCTGATCGAAGCGGGCGGGCGAAAGATCGGCGTGACGGCCATTCTCGACCCGCAGACGCTGGAGACGCCCAGCGGCGGTGAAATCGAAGTCGGAGCAGTCGCCGAAGCGATGACCGAGGCGCTGGCGAGTATGCGGCAGGATCAGGCTGATTTCCGGGTGCTGATGTTCTACGGCGAAGAAGACGCTGCCTCCAAGGCGGTTCAGCAGGTCGCCGGCTTCGATTTGGTGGTGGTCGCCGGCGGCTATGGCGAGCCGCTGTACCGCCCGCAGACGATCGAAGGCTCAGACACCAAGCTGATCGTGACCGGCAACAAGGGGATGTACGCCGGCATTCTGGCGCTGTATCCCGATGCGGACCAGCCGGTTCGCTACGCCCGTGTGGCGATGACACACGAGTTCGAGGACGCACCAGCGATGCGGCAGCTGATGGCGAACTACCAAAACCAGCTGCAGGCGCTGGGGCTCCAGGGGCTAGGGCTACGGCCGATTCAACATCCCAGCGGCGACAGTTTCGTCGGCAGCAAAGCGTGTGGCGAGTGTCATACGACGGCCTATGAAATTTGGGAGAACACGCCTCATGCCATGGCGACCGAGAGCATTGTCCATCCAGGCGAACGCGGCGACGTGCCTCGGCACTTCGACCCGGAATGCCTCAGTTGTCACGTGACCGGCTGGAACCCGCAGCACTATTATCCTTATGACTCGGGTTACCTCTCGCTGGCGGCCAGTTCGCATCTGACCGGCAACGGCTGTGAAAACTGTCACGGACCGGGTGCGAAACACACCGCAGCCGAACAAGAGGGTGCCGACGTCACCGCCGAGCAGCGCGACGCGCTGCGGATGGCAATGCGTTTACCACTGGACAAAGCGCGCGACCAGTGCCTGCAATGTCATGACTTAGACAACAGTCCTGATTTCCATAAAGAAGGCGCGTTCGAGGATTATTGGGCTGAGATCGAGCATTATGGATTGGAGTGATCGGCCTCAGGATTGGACCCCTGAATCCAACTGATGCCGTACGATCTCGCCTTCAATCATATAGATCGTGTCTTCAGCCAAATGCGTTGCAAGGTCAGCAACCCGCTCGATGTTCTTGGAAGCGCTGAAGCAATGCATTGCGGGAATGATGTGTTCAGATGATTCAAGCATCAGTTCCTGCAATTGCTCAATGATCACGCGGTGGAGGGCGTCGACGACGTCGTCATCGCGAATCACTTCGCGCGCCTTTTGCGTATCACTGGAAACGAACGCATCCAACGCTCGCCGGACCATCGAGATCGACTCGTGGACCATGTCGTTGAATTCTTCGGGCACGGTGAACAGCGGATAATGGTCCAGCGATACCGCGCACTCCGCGATGTTGCAGGCGAGATCCGCCATCTGTTCGATCTCGGAGTTCATCTTGACCACCGCGATCACTTCGCGGAGGTCGGTGGCCACCGGTTGATGCAGCGCGAGCAGCTTGAGGCATTCTTCTTCGAGCTTCACCTCGCGCTCGTTGACGGTTTTATCGGTGGCGACGACCCGTGACGCGAAATCCGGTCGGCGCTCGACCAGTGAGCGGACCGCAAGATCGATCATCTGTTCGACGAGGCCGAAGAGCAACAGCAACTCTTCGCGCAACTCCATCAATCCGCGTTCCAGGTGCTTGGACATGCCCGATCCTTATAAGAGTTGCTAATCTTGAGCTGCAAATGCTGAGTGGGACGATGACGGAACCACAGAGTCTAACCGAACTTGCCGCTGACGTAGTCTTCCGTCTGTTTCTGCTTGGGCTTGGTAAAGACACCGGTGGTCGCACCCACTTCGATCAGTCTGCCCTCATAGAAGAACGCGGTTTGGTCGCTGCACCGCGCCGCTTGCTGCATGTTATGAGTCACGATCACGATCGTATACTGCTCGCGAAGCTCGAAGATCAAGTCTTCTACGGCGAGCGTGCTGGCTGGATCCAAGGCGCTGCAGGGTTCATCCATCAGCAGCACTTCGGGGCCGATAGCGATCGCCCGGGCGATGCACAACCGCTGTTGTTGGCCGCCGGAGAGGCCCAGCGCCGGAGCGGCCAGGCGGTCTTTCACCTCGTCCCACACCGCGGCCTTGCGAAGCACCACTCGACGACATCTTGCAACTGCGACCGCGTCATCCGCATGTGCAGCCGGGGCCCAAAGGCGACGTTATCAAAAATGCTCTTGGGGAACGGGTTGGGGCGCTGGAACACGATGCCGATCCGTCGCCGTAGATCGACGACATCGGTGGAGCGCGCCAGCAGGTCGGTGTCGCCCAACTGCAGCGTGCCGCTGGCGCGGGCGCCGGGAATGGTGTCGTTCATCCGGTTGATCCAACGCAGCAGCGTGCTCTTGCCGCAGCCGCTCGGGCCGATCAGCGCCGTCACCCGGTTGGCCGGAATGTCGAAGGAAATGTCGCGCAGCGACTGAAAATCGCCATACCAGGCGCTCAGGTTCCGGAGTTCGATAGCGACTCGGTTGGCTGCGCGGCTTTGCGGCGTGTTAGGCAGACTCACTGCAAAGGAAGTGTCCCGCGGCGAGTCGAGTTGGCTTGGCGGCAGCGGGCCGCGCGTCGTTATAGGATCGGGCATCTGGTGCTCTCCGACGTTAACTGAGTGGTTTGTGCAACTTCTGGCGAATCAACACGGCCACCGCGTTGAAGGACAACAGGATGCCCAGCAACAGAATAATTCCCGCCGCGGCGAGCGAATGGAAGTCTTCTTGCGGGCGGCTGATCCAATTAAAGAGCTGCAACGGCATGACGGTGAAGTCATCCATGAGGTGCTGAGGCGAGCGGCTGATGTAGACGATCCCGGCGATGATCAGGATTGGGGCGGTCTCTCCGATTGCCCGGCTCATCGCCAAAATCGACCCGGTTAGGATGCCCGGCATCGCCGAGGGCAAGGTCACATTCCAAACGACCTGCCACGGCGTGGCTCCCAGCCCCATCGCTCCGGCACGCAGCGATGAGGGAACGGCACGCAGCGCTTCCTGGCTGCTGATGATAACGACGGGCAAGATCACCAGCATCAGCGTCAACGCTCCGGCCAGCACGCCTCGGCCCAGCGGCAGCGAGAAGTAATACCATGCCTTTTGCGTGATCCGGCCGGCTTCCGCGTCCGCATACAGCGTGTACTGCAACGATTCGTCGGTCGGCAGCGGCTGACCGGGTTCGATCACGTTGGGACGAATTTCATCGCCGTAGTAATTCAGCGCCGTCATGCCCGCGACCGGCTGCGTCATCGGTGCGGCGGCGGAGTCGACGGGGATCAGGATCGCTCGCTCGCCTTCGCTGAAGAACTGGTCAAAGTAGCGTACGCCGATTTCATAAGGGCTCGCCTGCGTCTCTTGATCTTGAGCGGCCGAGCTGAAGAGGCCGAACATTGAAACAAACGCGGTCAGGCCCAACAGCCCATAGACAACGCTCGGCACCCCGGCGAGGTTGGTGATGTTCAGCTGGATGATTCCATAGAGAAACCGGCCGATTCGGTTCTTCGGCTGGTACTCTTCGAGCAGGATGGCGGTGGCCACTCCGATCGGCAGCGTGAGCAACCCGCAGATCAGACAGACCCACAGCGTGCCGAACATCGCCGGGCGAATCCCCGCCAGCTGTGGATCGGGTTCAGGGCCGTTGGTGATCAGCGTCCAGGTGAGATTTGGTAGCCCTTGGATCAGGATCGATCCGAGCAGCCCTACCAGGATCAGCACCGACAGCGTCGCGGTGCCAATGCACAGCCAGCGGAACCGTCGGTCGCGCCGTCGTCGCGGCTCGCCGCTGAGCAGTTCCACCGATTCCAGCGGCCCCCGGTCCGACGCCGCCCGTGCCGATGCGTCGGTCCCGGGCGATTTCTGCATCGTGTCAGCGGGAAACGGCTTGGAAGGGTTAGGCGTGTTTGCCATCACTCATAGGCCTCACGGAATCGTCGGCGAACGATATTGCCGACCAACGTCAGCGCCATCGTCATCACGAACAACGTCGCAGCGACCGCATACATGGAGTAATATTCGGTGCCGTAATTGGAGACGTCACCAGTCGCCATTTGAACCATAAAAGCGGTCATCGTCTGTACCTGCTCGCGGGGGTCGATCGTCGTCTGCGGCAAGCTTCCCGCCGCCAAGGCCACGACCATCGTTTCGCCCACCGCTCGGGCGATCGCCAGCAAGAAGGCGCTGATGATGCCGCTCAGCGCCGCCGGAACGACGACTTTGACCGACACGTCAAAGCGGGTGCTGCCAAGCCCATAAGCTCCGTCACGAAGCGCCCGGGGCACCGCCTGCAGAGCGTCTTCAGCGAGCGAGCAGACGGTGGGCAGGCACAGGATGCCCACTGCGATTCCGGCGCTGGCGGCGTTGTAGACGCTGAATCCGCTGTGGAGCCACTGGAGCACCGGCGTGATCGTCATCAAGGCAAAGAAGCCGTACACAACCGTCGGCACGCCGGCCAGCACTTCCAGGACCGGCTTGAGGATGTTGCGCACGCGTTTGGGAGCATATTCGCTGAGGTACACGGCGGTGATCAGGCCCAGCGGCAGCGCGATGGCCATGGCGATCACGGTGATCAGCATCGTGCCGCTGATCAGCGCCCAGATCCCAAAACTCTTCTCACCCCCGAGCAATGGGTTCCAGCGGGTGGAGCCGATGAAGTTGCTAAAGGTGACTTCGTCAAACTGGAAGAACGTGATGGTTTCGGCGGCCAGGACATACACAATCGCGACCGTGACCAGCAAGGAAAACAGTCCGCAGAGGAGCAAAAGCGCGTAGATCACCAGCTCGCGGGCGCGCACCAGCGTCAACGAACGGTGCTCGCCACGGAGCAACGCTGATACCCGTTCATCCAGTTCGGCTCTGCCGGACGATACCGCTAAATCTCCCGCACTGCTCATCGGCCCTCCTGCAGGTTGTGCGTTTGAAACACGTCCATCACCGCTCCCGCCCGTTTTTCGCCCTCGGCCGTGAGGTAATGCGTCCCGGTGCGGCGGTTGCGAAAGTTTGATAACCCGGCCTGATAGATTTCCGGCGGCAAAGCGACGTAGCCCGCAGCGGAAGCCAGATCGGGTCCGTTTTCTAAATAGAACTCGACAAACCGTTTGACCTCGGGGCGGCCGGCGGAGCGGTTGGCGACGTAAATAAATAGCGGCCGGCTCAGCGGCGCGTACTCGCCTGATTCGATCGTCTCCCGTGAGGGATACACCGCTTTGCCGGTCTGAGGATCGACGATCGGAACGGCCCGCACGCGGTGCCGGTTCTCCTCGAAGTAGGCGGCGCCAAAAAAGCCGATCGAGCCGGCCGAGCCGGACACTCCGGTCACCAGCACATTGTCGTCCTCGCTGGTGCTCATGTCCGATCGCAGCGACTCTTTCGATCCGATCACGACTTCGCGGAAGTATTCAAAGGTGCCCGAATCGGTGCCGGGGGCGAACGGCTGAATCTGCCGATCCGGAAATCCGGCGCGCACGTCGGACCACCTTTTGGCAGCCTTTCCGGCTGCATAGATCGAATGAATTTCTTCGATCGTGAGTTGGTCGACCCAGTCGTTGTCGTTGTGGACGACGATCGTCAGGCCGTCGTAAGCGATCGGCAACTCGATGGCGGTGACACCGGCCTGCAGCGCCGAGGCGAACTCGCGGGCGTCGATCGGCCGCGAGGCGTCGGAGATGTCGATCTCGCCGCGGGTGAAGCGTTTGAAGCCGCCGCCGGTGCCCGACACGCCGACGTTGACGCTGACATTTGGGTATCGCTGGCGAAATTGGCTCGCGGCGGCCTCGGTGATCGGAAACACCGTGCTGCTGCCGTCGATGTTGATCTGGCCCTGCAGTTCCGGATTGGGCCAGCGTGGACGGGTGCCGACGTCTTCGCTGCGCGAGGGCGCCGGCACAGCCAGCGGTGAGCGAGGCGACGGCAAACGCCGCTGCCAGCATCAACACGACGCGGTAGTGAGCCGAAAAGTGGAAAGCAGGCATGAATCCGTGACCGGTGCAGCTCGAAGCCAATCGTGACCGCCGGATTTTCCAGCGGTCGGCTCCGTTAGGCTATCAGACCGGCCTTGATTTTGCAGCCGACGAAGCGGCGTCAATCGATGAAGAATCGATGAAGAACCGCCGTTTGAGAGCTAGATGATGCCCCCGTGGGTGCGCAGCGGAGTCAAGTGGCTGGGCGAATCGAGGAACCAGAACCGTTCCCATTCGTCGACGATCATTCGCAAGTCTTCACTGGTGAAGAGCAGTTGCTGCACCCGGCGACTCCGGTCGTGCCGAGTAGATCGGCAAAAAGCAACCGACCGAAGTCGACAGACAGACGGCCAGGATGGTGAGTTGCAGGGCGCGACGCATCGCGGGTTCCTCCATGAACGGTTGCGATTGGTGCAGGTGTGTACGGGTGGATCGCGCTGCGAGGGGCTGACGCTCAGCGGTCCCGCGGTCGCTTGGTGCCGGAGCTATCCGGCCGGGCTGTTAGGTCGATCCGTCGGTTTTTTTCTTGGCGGTCCAATCCGATGGAAACAACGGTGCGTGGGCCGACACCTGATGGTCGATCGGCTGGTTCACCCTGGCTTCCATCTCTTTTCCCGGCTTAAAGGTGACGACGAACTTACTCGGCACCTCGACTTGCTCGTTGGTGCGGGGGTTCCTCGCCGTTCGAGCAGTGCGCTGCTTGACCTCAAAGACACCGAAATTACGCAACTCGATCCTGCGTCCGCTCGCCAAACAATTGATGATCGCGTCGAACGTCCGCTGAACCACGTCTTTGGTCTGTTGTTGCGTCAGCCCCATCTCTTCCGAAATGGTCCGAACGATGTCTTTCTTGGTCAAGCTAACCCTCCGCGGACCGACGTTCCCGAGATTCCAATCGCCTGAAGAGCTCGTGACCACAGCCCGCCGCTGAGCCCCTTGTGAGGTCGGCGAGCAGGTCAGGTCAGCGGCTCTAAATCTTTACATTCGATAGACTTAGCGATTCGAATCTACGGCATCGGCGAGCCAGCGTCAAGTTCGCCCGCAGACGGCGCTGCCCTCCAGCGGTAGCCGGTAGCAGGCCGTCCTGCAATCGTTATCGTCGGAACAACCCGCAAACTTTAGAGTGCTCTGGCTTTTCTTTGGATCTCGATTTCCTCGAAGCTGTAGAGCCGCCCGGTGCCGCTGCCCGGACAGACGCGGCAGGTCGCTTCCCAGTCCTTCTTGCGGCCGATCGTGCTGTCCCAAAACGGCCACGTCCGGCACTGCACCGGCCGAGCCCCATAGACGGTGCACTTGCGCGACTGTGGATCCAAGAAGATGCAGTCGCCGCCGGGCCGCTCGACCAAACTCTGCCCGTCGTCGACCTGGCGGACATACTCACTTTGGAACTGCTCCAGCGGCATGCCGAGTTCCGCTGCCAGGGCAGCGATCTCTTGCTCGCTGACCCACACGAATCCCGGCTCACCGCTGCAACAATCGCCGCAGCCGGTGCATTCAAAGCGTAAACCGTCGCGGTACCAGGGAGACTTGGGCATGGGCTTGTGAGCTAGTGATTCGGCGTAGCGACCGAGCGAGAAGACGGCATTCCAATCCCGGCGGTCAACGGAGCAGCCGGGACAACACGGGCAACATAGGCTAGCGGTGATGCAGAAGAGTCCGCTCAGCCGGCCATCAAGCTCACCTTTCGCTCGCAAAATGTCAAGCGCTTCGTCGGCCCGCGGCAGACACTTCCGGGATGCAGCCAAACAGGCTGGTGCTCACCTCTATCGGAAGCACCAGCCTGTGCGAGTTTTGCTAGCAGCAGTTATTAGAACGAGTTGTTACTGCTGCGACTCCCGTTCGTGAATCGCAGCGTCCTCTTGTTCGATCGCCGTTTGGACATCGGCGCTATCGAGCGATGGTGCTGGTTCAAGCGTGTGATCGCAACCAGCGGCGAGCCACAGAACGGGCAGGAACAACAGGGATCGTAGGCGTCTCATGGATATCAAGTGTTGGAACGCGGTGAGTGTGGGTGCAAAAGGAAATGCGGTCGCTAGCGGCGGCCCTGTGGCCGCCGAGCGAACGCGTGGGAGCTCGATCAGTCAAAGCTCACCGTCAAGCCGTCGCTGGACAGGCTTGCCCGGCGGAAGACTTCGCCGTCGATGTCGTAGGAGAACAACCGTACCGATCCGTCAGCCATGCAGGCGTTCATGCCGCCGACGTGAGCCGAGCCAAAGTATGGATGCCACTCGCCGTACCCGAGCCCCTTCGGGTCGAGCCAGCTGTTTTTGGCGTTGGGGGCCTGCATGTCGGGCAGAGGCGTCAGTCCGACGCCGGAGTGATGGGCGCCGAAGCGGACCACGTCTTCGTCCCAGCCGGCGTTGCTCCACCGTTCGTTGTCGCCGCCTTCGGTGCCGTGGGCAGACGGGTGCAGCGCCTTTTCAGCGACCATGATGGTGTTGGACGAGCCGTCTTTGATACGCTCGACCGTGATCGTGCCGGCATCGGTCTGAATCACCACGCCGCTTTTGCCGTTGCTGACCACGGCAGCGTTGGTCGACGTGGAGCGAAGACCACCGGAGCCTCGTTGACCGGCATTGCCTGCGTAGTCATTGCGATAGAACTTGGCACCACCATGCGGGGTCGGAGCGCGGCGGCTCGGGCAGTAGTAGGTGGCAACGGCTTGTTGGGCGACGATGTCTTGGGTACCCACTGGATCGCTGTCGCTCCCCAGTTCATAAACATTGTTTTGCTCCAGGTAGGGTAGGATCTTGTAAGCCCAGTTCCAGCCGTCGCGAGTGAGCGAATTGCAGCAGGCGCTCAAGGCGTCGGTCGCCGTTCCGTCCCGACCGCCGGTGGGCAGGTGGTTGCGGGTGTCCTGGAACATGTGGAACGCCAAGCCAACCTGCTTCAGGTTGTTGCTGCACTGCATTCGGCGGGCGGACTCGCGCGCCGCTTGTACCGCTGGCAGGAGTAGGCCGACCAGCACGCCGATGATCGCAATCACCACCAACAGTTCCACAAGTGTGAAGCCTCCTGGTTTTTGCGTCGTATCACGCTTCAAACTCGCTCCGCGACCGGCAAGTAAAACATGCCTTTTCATCTCAGTTTTCCCTAAGGATTCGTCCAAACAGTTACAGATCAGTCACGTACAGGCTGTACGTGGGTGTGTGGCAGTCACTGACAAAAGCGTTCTAGCTTTCGTTGGCGAAATCCTACGGAACCGGAGTTAAGCCTCCTTGCAGTTGAGATGAAGATTGAGTTAACGTTGACCGCCAGGCATCTGGCGGTGGGGGTGGTCGCGGCCGCCCGGACGGAAATAGGCTTTTGCCTGCTAGCATCGATCTTGTCACCCGACCTCGGCAAACATCGCGGGGCTTCGGGTAAAATACCGCTAACGATCACCCCGCAGACCAACTGGGAAAGGCTTGCCGCAGCAAGGGAAAGGATCGTGCAGTTTGATTCTTCCGTAGGTTGAGTGGCCGCCCACCTGGGGCGGAATCGCTATGGCTTTGGGTGGCACGCCTTCAGTGAGCGGCGGAAGCAGCCACCGAGCCGATGAGACATTCCCCAGTTATCATGCAATGCTCCCCAGCACGCTCCTGTTCCTTAGGGACGTGCCACCCCGAGGAATGGGACCTCCGCGCCAATTGATAAGCCGGGAAGTTCGCGGAAGAACCAGCAATTTGATTGGAAATGAAAACCGCACTCAAAATCGCTGTCGCCTTATCCATCATCGGTGCCGCCGGGGCGGTGGCCTACAAGCCTGCAATGCAGTACTGGACGCAGCGCAACCAGGTCACCTGGGAAACCGCTGCAGTCGAGCGAGGGGATATCACTCAGTACGTGAACTCGACCGGTACGATTCAGCCGGTGTTGTCGGTCTCCATCGGCTCGTTTGTCTCCGGTCCGATCGTTGAGCTGAACGTCGACTTTAATGATGAAGTCAAAGCAGGCGATGTTCTTGCTCGAGTCGATCCGCGATTATTCAAAGCGAATGTGGATCGCGACGAAGCGACCTTGGCGACACGCGAGGCCGAACTGGAACGCGTCGAAGCTCAACTGCAACAAGCGTTGAACAATTACATGCGCGGCAAGAAGCTGCGGCATACCAATCAGGATTTCATGTCCGACCGCGAGATGGATGCTTTGGTGTTTGAAGTCAAATCGCTACAAGCTCAACGAAAGCTGGCGAAAGCATCGATCCAGCAATCCCAAGCATCCTTGGAGACGTCACGCGCCAATCTCAATTACTGCGAAGTGACCGCTCCGGTCGATGGAGTCGTGATCGACCGCAAGATCAATCCGGGTCAGACGCTGGCGGCACAGTTCCAAACGCCCGAACTGTTTGTGATCGCGCCCGATCTGCGTGAAAAGGTTCATGTGTTCGCATCGGTGGACGAAGCCGACATCGGCTTGATTCAAAAAGCGAAAGCAGAGGGGCGCTCTGTCACGTTTACGGTCGATGCCCATCCCGAAGAGGTGTTCGACGGAGAGATTGAGCAGATTCGCGTGAGCAGTGTTGCTGAACAGAGTGTCGTGACTTATCCCGTCGTCATTGCGGCCAGCAATCCTGATTTGAAGCTGCTGCCTGGAATGACCGCCAGCATCTCATTTGAAGTCGATACGACCCAAGACGTGCGCAAGATTCCCAACGCCGCGTTGCGATTCTATCCTGAGGACGTCAAGTTGGTCCGTGAGAGCGATCGACACCTGGTCGATGGTTCGGCTTGGAAGAGCAAGTCGGCAGCCGGCGCAGAAGAGGACGAGAACGCGAATCGAACGGCAGCCGAAAAGGCAGGGGCCGAGAAGAAAAAGAATCAGCGGCACGTTTGGGTCGTCGAGGGCGATCTGCTTAAAGCCGTGCCTGTCACGACCGGCTTGACCGAGAACCGATTCACCGAACTGGCTAAAGGCGATCTCGAAGTCGGTGCTGCGTTGGTGACGGGAAGGAAGAAATAAGCACCCGGACACAAGTCTGTTCCGTGTACTGATTCTTTCCGAGCGGTAGGAGGCGTGCTGAATTGCTTCACTTAGAACAAATTACTTCTGTCCGGCCACTTAAAAACGATGTCCTTTCTCGATACCATCCGCACCGCCCTGCGCACCTTACTGAAAAACAAGATGCGGGCTGTCCTAACAGTCATCGGCGTCGTCATCGGCATCGCGGCGGTCACGACCATTGTCTCGATCGGACAGGGCGCCACTCAGCTCGTCAGTGGCGAGTTTGAAGCGCTCGGGACAAATGTCATTCTTGTCTTGCCAGGGCAAACACGCCGTGGTGGTGTGCGGCAAGCCGGCGCGCCGACGTTAACCGCTGCCGACTCGGATGCGATCAGTGATGTCTGTCCGGCTGTCTTAGCCTCTTCACCGATCGTTGGCACCGCTGGCCAAGTCGTTTACGGCAATGAAAACTGGAATCCCAAAGAGATCCAGGGCGTGGGCGCGGACTACCTCATCGTGCGCAATTGGAACCTGGAGGCTGGTGGATTCTTTTCGGAAAGTGACATCCAATCCAATGCTAAGGTATGTGTGATTGGACAAACTCTGATTCCCAAATTATTCCGCACCGTCAATCCGCTCGATGAGACGATCCGTGTGAACAATGTTCCGTTTCGCGTGATTGGGATTTTGAAGAAGAAGGGCGCGAATATGGTGGGTGACGATCAGGACGACATTGTGCTGATGCCGCACACGACCGTCCGCAAACGCATCAACGGCTCACCCCTGGATACCGTGCACGCAATCATGGTATCCGCGCAGCACCAATCAAATGGCAACAGCGACCCGGCAGATCGAGTTGTTGATGTACGAGCGGCACGGAATTGGTCCACAGGACGAAGCGGATTTCAGTGTGCAAGACACCACTGAGATCGCGGCAACGTTGGGCATCATCACCGGTACGTTGACGTTGATGCTGTCCGCCATCGCTGGCATTTCCCTCGTGGTCGGAGGTGTTGGCATTATGAACATCATGCTGGTCAGCGTGACCGAGCGAACCCGTGAGATCGGCATTCGCATGGCGATCGGTGCCCGCGGCAAGGATATCTTGCGACAGTTTTTGATCGAATCGGTCGTGCTCTCCTGCATTGGAGGCGCGATCGGTTTGGCGCTCGGTACAGCCGCGTCGATGGCGACAACGATGTTGATCAATGCCTACAAGCCGGGGACTGAATGGCCGATGGTGGTATCGATTCCAGCGGCGTTTATCGCGATGGGTTTCGCGGCGGCGGTGGGGGTGTTCTTTGGCTATTATCCAGCTCGTCGAGCCAGTCGACTCGACCCGATCGAGGCGTTGAGGTACGAATGATCCGATGGCATTGATCGAACTCAACGACGTTCGTCGCATCTACGATCTCGGCGAAGTGAAGGTGCATGCGCTGCGCAGCGTGACTGGAAAGATCGATCTGGGCGAGTACATCGCTCTAATTGGCCCCTCCGGCAGCGGCAAATCAACGTTGATGAACACACTGGGGTGCCTGGACCGACCGACGCATGGCAGCTACCGGCTCGACGGTGAAGAAGTCGTGACCATGAGCCGTGACCAACGTGCCAAGATTCGCAACAAGCAATTAGGCTTCGTCTTTCAGAATTTCAACCTCCTCAATCGCACGTCGGCTTTAGAGAACGTCGAATTGCCGTTGATGTACGGCAACAAGATTGCTCCACGTGAGCGCCGTGAGCGGGCAATGGAGATGCTTTGCAAAGTGGGCCTGGGCGATCGCTACCATCACCACCCTAGCCAACTCTCCGGCGGGCAGCAACAGCGAGTCGCGATTGCTCGGGCACTGGTCAATCATCCCTCGATCCTGATGGGAGATGAACCGACCGGGAACTTGGATTCCAAGACCAGCCGAGAGGTGATCGAATTATTTCGCGAATTAAACGAAGAACAACAAATCACCGTCATTCTGGTCACCCACGATCAAAATGTTGCCCGCAACGCGAAGCGAACGATTGTTTTGCGGGACGGCGAAGTCGTCGCAGACACGGAAGACTTCGCGTTAGCCAAAGCTGCTCTGGAATACGATCCCATGCTGGCAGACGGGTGAAGCCCGACAACCGCTGCAATCCGACTTTTTGGTTCAATTGGGAGCAACGCAAGTTCCGGTTGTAACGGCAGGTCCCAAACACGTGTTGCAGTCGTTATATCCATGCCGATTGTGCTCGGCATGGACACAATCCCAAAGAAACGCCGTTTGGGAGCTTGGTTTGCTGTGATCGTGTCTGCCGCGTTGACCGCTCATGCTGCCGAACCGTTCCAGCCGATCTTGCCCGAGCAGCGTCGCCTCGGAATCCGCATGCCAGGCCAGCTGCACCAGGTCCCCGTCCCGCTCACGCCTCGGCCCGCCACCATCAATGACCCTCAGTTCGACGCTCCCGCTCAGCTATTAACGCTCAATGATGCGATCAACATCACGCTGGCCAATTCCGAGGTCGTACGGGTGCTCACGGGCGTGACGGCTAGCACCAGCGGTCGAACCATCTACGACGCCGCGATCGTCAACACGACGATCGACCAGCAGCGAGGTGTGTTCGATCCGAACGTGCGGCTGAACAACTTTTGGAATCAAATCCAAGATCCCACTGCCGTCTTTGATCCGCTCGACCCGACCAACGCGATCATTCGCGGTGTGCAAAACGAGGGTTACGGCGTCGACTTCGGTCTGTCCAAACGCAATCTCTTAGGCGGCACCACCAACCTGGGCGTGAACGCGAACAGCAACCGCATCACACCTGGCACTTTCCCGCTGAATCCTTCCGATCGCACCGCAACGGAGCTGAGCTACACGCAGCCGTTGCTGCAAGGGGCAGGCAGAGCGGTTAACCAAGCTCCGATTGTGTTGGCTCGCATTGAAACCGAGCGATCCTATTTCCAATATAAAAGTGCTGTTCAGCAATCGGTAGCCGGTGTGATCGAAGCTTACTGGGCGCTGGTGTTTGCAAAGACTGATCTGTGGGCTCGCGAGCAGCAGGTCGAGCAGGCCGAATTTGCGTTCGAGCGAGCGCAAGCTCGTTTTGAAGTCGGTGACGCCAGTCGCGGTGACTTAGCTCAAACGGAAGTCGCACTGGAGAACTTTCGTGCCAGCTTGTTGGCCTCCCAGGCCAACGTGCTTCAGCGGCAAGCGGCCTTGCTCAATATCATGGGATTGCCGCCTTATCAACCGTTGCGTGCCATTCCTGTCACACCCATGCTCGACCAGCGCGTCGCAGTCGATTGGACCGCCATCAACGAATTGGCCCAGCGGGAGCGACCGGACATCATTGAGCTGAAACTGATTCTCGAAGCCGACCAGCAACGGCTACTGATCGCCGACAATCAAGCCCGGCCACAGCTCGACACGGTCGCTCTGTATCGCTGGAATGGACTCGAAGGAATCGCACCCTCAGGCAACCGTGTCCGAGGTGACGGCGGTGACTTCGAAGACTGGTCGCTGGGTGTGAATTTTTCGGTCCCGCTGGGCCTGCGAGCCGAACGCGCCACCCTTCGCCAACGTCAACTGATCATCCAACGCGACCGGGCAATCCTCGATCAGAGCCTGCATCAGATGCAGCACCTGTTAGCACTGAACCTGCGAAACATCGAACAATTTCACGCTCAGTACCAGCGGTATCAAGCTGTTCGGCGAGCCGCGCGGGTGAATCTGGAACAGCAACTCGCTCAGTACAACCAAGGCATCGTGCAGTTCATTGTGGTCTTGCAAGCGATTGTGGACTGGGGGAATTCCGTCAGCGCGGAAGCTCAAGCATTGTCGCAGTACAATACGGAGCTCGCTCAGCTTGAGTTGCAAACGGGAACGATTTTGCAGACTCATAACGTCTTCTTCTTTGAAGAGCGTTTCCGCTCCATCGGCCCGCTCGGTCGTCACGGCGAAGAGCAATGCTACCCTCGGTCTCAGCCTCCATCACCGTCAGTCGCTCGTTATGAAGGCGGCACGAGTCCGTCGGAAGAATATTTTGACCTTGAAGACCCGACCGCTAGCGGAACAGCGATCGAGGAAGTCGAGCCAGGGCCAGAAATCGACCTCGATACGGAGCCCGAGTTTGATCGAATCGACCAGGATCAAGATGGCGAGATGTCGGATCAGGAGATCGATCGCATGCTCGAAAATCGCAGTAGCAGCCGTTCATTCGGAGGTCTGATTCGGCGTTTCTTTCACCGCTGAACACGGACTCAAGGCATTCCTGCGTCACATGAAGGAAAATGAGTTGGGGTTTCCCTTGCTCGGACCGGCTGCCATCCCCTAGGCCGCTCCTTCGACGTTGAAGGAAGCGGTCGTGTGTGACGCACCCTCGCCGAGTGTCAGGCACTCGATTCCGCGAGGCGCTCTACTCGGCGAATGTGCCTTGCGACGGCTTGCCGTCGATCTCGCCGATTACGGTTCCTTCAAAGTCGGCGACATTGCCGATGCCGGGGTCGGTGCCGACAAACTTGGACGCTTTCCCAGCCTCGGCATCCACCGCAGTGAGCGTGATCGTCATCGGCGGAACGACCTGGCCCGTGTCAGCTCCTTCTTTAACCTTCGTCTCCTTGATCGACAGCGTGAGCTCCTCGGCGGCGACCGGCAGCGGCTCGGCGTCTGGACCCTCACCCGCGATAAACAGGACGGTGCACTGGTTTGCTGGGTGATCGACCGTGAACTCGGCGTGGTACTTGCCGAGGTCGAAGACGACCCCGCCGTTGGGCCCGGTGCCGTGGGTATGATCGCCCTCCTCTGCAGTTTGGCTTGCTCGCGGTGCAGCAGTCTGCGGTGTGTCGGCTGTTGGTGTGTCAGCCTGGGGACTGCAGCCCGCCACGACGCAGGCAGTAGCCAATAACCCAGCAGTCAACATCTTCGCGTACTTCATCTCAGTCGTCCTTTCAAATAACAGAAACATATAAGACATCCCCGCACGACTACGCCGCGGCCCGCAGCAGCTCCTCGTCGGAACCCTCGCTGTGGACCAGCCGCTCGGCGTCCTTGCCGCTGAACCGCCAGAACAGTCCGGGGTGGATCAGGAACTCGCAGAACGTCGAGGTCACCAGCCCGCCCAGGATCACCGTCGCCACCGGGTACAGGATCTCCCGCCCCGGCTTTTGTCCGCCGACCACCAGCGGGACCAGGCCGATGCCGGCCGTCAGCGCGGTCATCAGCACCGGCGCCAGCCGCTCCAGGCTGCCGCGCAGCACCATCTGCTCGGTGAAGCCTTCGCCTTCCTCCTTCATCAGGTGGAAGTAGTGCGTGACCAGCAGGATGCCGTTGCGGACCGCGATGCCGCCGAGCGAGATGAAGCCGACCAGGCTCGCCACCGTCAGCGTCTGCCCGGTCAGCACCAGCGCCAGCACGCCGCCGATGAACGCGGTCGGGAGGGCGTTGAGGATCTGAAGCGCGATCCGCGCCGACGGGAAGAGCATCATCAGCACGACGAACATGCCGACCAGCGACACGCCGGCCAGGACGGCGATCAGCAGCGTGGCCGACCGCTGGGTCTCGAACTGCCCGCCGTACTCGACGAAGTACCCTTCCGGCATCGGCACCCGCTCCCGCACCCGCCGCTCGATGTCGGCGACCACGCTGGCCAGGTCGCGGCCCGACGACGTTGCAGCGGATCGTCTGCCTGCGCCGGACGTTCTCGCGGTTGACCAGGTTCGGGCCGCTGGCCGCCGTCGGGGATGTCGGCCAGTTCGCGCAGCCGGACCTGCCCGCGGCCGTCGGGCAGGTCGAGCCGCAGTTCGCCCAAGCTGGTAGGCGTCCGTGCGGTACGGCTCCTCGAGCCTGACGACCAGGTCGAACCGCCGCTGGCCTTCGAGCACCTGCGACACGACCTCGCCCTTGCAGCGCCGTCTGCACGAACTCGGCGACGTACTCGCGGCTCAGGCCGTAGAAGGCCAGGTCGTCGGGCCGCAGGACGATGTGCAGCTCGTCGACCCGCTCCTGCGGCTCGATGATCGGCGGCGTGACGCCGGGCACGTCGGCGATCGCGTCCTTGACCTGTCCGGCCAACTCGCCGCAGCATGTCGAGGTCGTCGCCGTAGACCTTGATGGCGATCTGGGCGTTGACGCCGGAGAGCATGTGGCTGATCAGGTGCGACGAGCGGCTGCTCGACCTCGATGTCGACGCCGGGCACCTCTTCCCGCAGGTCGGCCAGCAGCGTCTTGAGGATCTCGTCCCGGCGGTAGCCGGCCGTCCGGGTTCATGGTCAGGATGTACTCGCCGACGTTGACCGGCTCGGCGTGTTCGTCCAGCTCGGCCCGGCCGGTGCGGCGGACGAAGTGCAGGATCGGCCCGTCGGGGTTGTCCGGCGACTTCTGCATCGTCTGGAGCTTGGCGTCGATCAGGGCGGACGCCTCGTTCGACGCCTCCAGCGACGACCCGCCGGGCAGGGTGACGTTGACCTGGACGCTGCCCTCGTCGAACGGCGGCAGGAAGTCGGCCCCGAGCCGCGTCAGTTGCCAAGCCGCTGACGCCGACCAGCACCCAGGTCAGCAGCAGCAGCACGCCGGCGCGCCGCATGCTGAAGCGGATCAGGTAGCCCGCCGCCCACTTCAGCACCCGCAGCAGCAGACCGTCCTGGTGGCCGTGGGTCGCCTTCGACTGCGGCAGCAGGTAGTACGACAGCACCGGCGTGACGGTCAGCGACACCAGCAGCGAGGCCAGGATCGACACGATGTAGGCGACGCCGAGCGGGGCGAACAGCCGGCCTTCGACGCCGGACAGGGCGAACAGCGGCAGGAACACCAGGATGACGACCGCCGTGCCGAAGACGATGGCCGAGCGGATCTCGAGGCTGGCTTCGTAGACGACCACGCAGCGGCGGGCTTCGGGTTCGCGGCAGGCGTTGTTCTCGCCGCAGCCGGCGGAAGATGTTCTCCACGTCCACGATGGCGTCGTCCACCAGTTCGCCCATCGCCACCGCGATGCCGCCCAGCGTCATCACGTTGATCGACAGCTCCGTGCCGGTGAGCACGCCGATCAGCCGGAACACCAGCGTCGTGATGACCAGCGACAGCGGGATGGCGGTCAGCGTGATGAACGTGGTGCGGAAGTTGAGCAGGAACAGGAACAGGACGATCACGACCAGCACGGCCCCGATGACCAGGGCCTCGCCGACGTTGTAGATGCCGCGGTCGATGAAGCTCTTGAGCTGGAACAGGTCGGTGTTGACGACCACGTCGGCGGGCAGCGACGGCCTCGACCTCGCGCAGCGCCGCCTTCACCTCGTCGGTGAGCGCGGGTATCGGCGTGCGGCTGCTTGACGATGGTGATGACGACGCCCGGCATGGCCGTTGACGCTGGCGTCGCCGCGCTTGAGCGCCGGGCCTTCCTCGACCCGGGCGACGTGCTCGAGCAGGACGGCGCGGTCGCGCGTTCACCTTGACCGGCACCTTGCGCAGGTCGTCCACCACCTTCTCCGGCTGCGGCCCGAGCCGGCCGATCACCCGGACCGGCCGCTCGGTCTCGCCCTCCTCCAGGAACCCGCCGCTGGTGTTGAGGTTGTTCGCCTTGAGCGCCGCCTCGACCTGCTGCAGCGAGACGTCGTACTCCTGCAGCTGTCGGGATCGACCAGCACCTGGTACTGCTTGCGGTCGCCGCCCATGACGATCACCTCGGCGACGCCCGGCATCTTCAGCAGCCGCGGCCGGACGACCCAGTCGGCCGTCGTCCGCAGGTCCATCCGCTGCTCCAGCGGAGTGCGGAACGTAACCTCATGCGACCGACCGTTCCAGTCGAATGTGGCGGTCCGGCCCGGACGCTGCCCAGAGCGGGTTCTCGACGTGGACCCGCTCCCACGAACTCGAGGTCGTTGCGGTCGCGGGGCTGCCAGACGGTCAGGATCGGTTGGCCCTCGTCTTCCGTCCGCTCGGCCAGCAGTCCGGTCTGGCCGACCGGCGCGAGTTCGCCGCCCTGCGGCCCTTGCCGCCGGTGCATGCCGACGTGCAGGATCTGCCCCATGATCGAAGCAGGCGGGGTCATCTGCGGGCGGATGCCGGGCGGCATCGGCACCGTCGCCAGCCGTTCCTGACGACCTGCCGGGCGTACCGGATCTCGGTCTCCCAGCCGAACTCGACGTAGATGACGTTCAGCCCCTGGCTCGACTGGCTGCGGACGGCCTCCACCCCGGACGCCCCGAGGAGCGCCGTCTCGATCGGGCTGGGTGACCAGCGTCTCGACCTCCTCCGGGGACAGGCCGGGGCACTCGGTCAGGATGACCACGCGCGGCCGGTCGAGGTCGGGGAACACGTCGATCGGCAGCGTGGTGGCCAGGTAGCCGCCGTAGACCAGCACGACGAGGCACGCGGCCAGGACCAGCGTCCGGTGCGGAGCGAGAAGCGAATGACGGCGTTGAGCATGGCGCAGTCCTCCGTTCACTTCCCTTCGTCTTCGTTCTTGTGAGGCTGCCGTCCGCGTGGATGTGGTAGCCCTTCGGCACGCCGTCGTCCGTCCCCGCTTTGACCATCCGGTTGAGCTGAGCGGCGGCGTTCTGCACGACAAACATGCCCGGCAGCAGCGATCCGTCGTTGGCGATCACGACGTGCTGGCGGTCCTGGTGCAGCACCCGAACCGGCTTTCGCTCGAAGGTGTTGACGTTCTGAGTGAAGACGAACGCCTCCGGGCCGTCGCGGGCGACCGCCTCGGCGGGGAGGACGAAGACGTTGTCGAGCTTCTCGACCCGCACCAGCAGCCGGACCTTCTGGCCAGGCCGGAACCGCCACAGCAGCTGCGTCCGGCCGTTTGCATTCGACCACCCGCGACTGGTTCTCCAGCGGCATCAGGAAGGCGAACGTGCGGTTGACGGGTCGATCGTGTTGGCCAGGTTGCTGATGCGAAACGTTTGGTCCAGAGGCGGCCAGTCCGCCCCAGCATCCTCCTGGAAATCGACCTCGACCGGCCAGCCTTCCTTGACGGTCCGCTCCAGCAGCGGCGTCTCGTCGCGGAACGCCCGGCCCTCGATGGCCAGCAGCTGGTGGTTGGCCAGCAGGCAGAGCGTCTGCCCGGCCTGCACCTGTTGGCCGAGGTCGACCTTGAGTTCCTGCACCTCGAAGATCGGCTGAGGTAAATCAACAGATTCCCCAGACGTCTGCAGGACGACCGGAGCCGGCGTCAGCGGCTTGGCATCGGCCGACTGAGACGGAACCACAATGGCGATCGCGTTGACAAACGTCCCGTCGGCGGCGGCGTCGATCTGATCCAAGACCAGTCCCCGATTGGCCAGTTCCCGACGGTAAGCCTTGACTGCGACTTCCAGTCGCTTGACCTGGCTGTCTATCTCGATAATGCGGGATTCGGGGATCGCTCCGCCCGTTGCCGCGAGCCGCGCTCGCTGTGCCTGAGCAAGCTGGATGTCCGCCGTGGCCTTGAACAGGTCGGACTGGGTCTGGTGGAGCGACTCACTGAGAATGCGGATCGTGAACAGGACGTCACCGGGCCGCACGGTGTCTCCGGGAAAGTAGTTCACCCGGTCGACCACGCCGGAGACAGGAGAGATGACGCTCCGGTCGCTGCGACCGGGGCGGTCAACCACCATACCCGGCACCTGAATCGTCTTCCAATAGGTTCCCGGCCGCACCGCCTTGGCGCTCAGGCCCAGGTTGCCGATCGCCTGGTCGGAGAGCAGCACCTTTCCGGTCGAGGCCGCCGCTTCCGCGTCGTCTGCAGATGAATCGTCCACCGCTGCGGGCTCGTCGTCCTGGAGCAGCGGCAGCCAGTGGTTGCGAGCGAAGTATCCGACCGCGCCGAGTCCGCCAATGATGGCGACGGCCAGGAGCAGTTTCAAAATCGAGAATGTGCGCATCGCAGTATCCTCCGCATCCATGCAGCAGAATGTTGGTTGATGGAAGCCCGAGAGACAGTCACTCAGCCGAGCGCCAGTTCAGACTCGCAGCGGAGATCGACCACGGGCGCTGTCAGCGTTGCCACTGCAAGCGCAGCGGCGCTGGGTTACGTCACTGATGACGAAGAACTTGAATCCGGCCGCTTCAAACGTGCGTCGGCCGATTCAGAGTTGGGCAGCTCAAATGAGCAGGCTGAGCTGCCAGAGATAGAGCGGACAGGCGTAACCGCGCGGCGGTGGCGCAGACGTCCGGTGCACCACCGCTTCACGCGGTGGGTCGGCGCGCAAGCTCGTGGGGAAATAGGCCCCGGCTACGGCATAGGCAAGCAAGGCCCCGAAGGCATCATCACTTGCGGATCGGCTGTTGATGACGGCATCGACCTGATCGATGTAAACAGCATCCGAATCATGCTCGCCCTCGGACAACGGCTGAGGTTGCCCCGCCGGTGGCGAGTCCGGTTCAGCAGCGGCATTGCCACCGCGGTGATGGTGGTGGCCGTCGGGGCCATGACGATGGTGGCCGTGATCGTGACGGACCGAAACGAGATTCGTATGCACATGCGGACGAAGATCGTGCCCGGCAGGCTGGCTGCCGCCGTGCGAGTGGCCGAAGACGGCAACTGACTGGGTCAGCAGCACGCACGGCAACAGGAGTAGGGATACGATTCTTCGGTACATCTTCTTCTCTTCGGGACAACGTCCTTACCCAGTCTAACCATCTCGGCCGCTAAAACCAGGCTGCTTGGCTTGGATGACTCGTCCCGCCCAATTTCTCCAGTGTTATCTGGATCACGGCTCCGCGTCGGGCGGATGACGCTCCGCATCAGGTCGAGGCTGTTGTTCCGTCGCTACCCGATCCGGAGCGCCGCCGCGGCGATTGATGGGATAGTCTCCGGGGCGGCCCGTAATCGGAAGCAGCAGCATGCGATGCAGCCGATCGGCAATTCGCTCGTCACGGAAATCCGAGAGCCCAATCGTCATGCCGGTGTGCCCCTGGGTGGGCTGATCGTGATACGTTCCGAGCCAGCGGTCCCACCAGGGAAGATTGAAGCCGAAGTTGCTGTTCGTCTCGCGGGCGTACACCGAGTGGTGAACGCGGTGCATATCGGGCGTCACCACGAGCCAACGTAGGATACGGTCGACGGCGACTGGCATCCGGATATTGCTGTGATTGAACATGCTCGTGGCATTGAGCAGCACCTCGAACGCCAACACGGCGACCGCGGGCGCTCCGAGCAAGAGTACCACCGCCGCCTTGATGCCAAACGACAGCAGGATCTCGACGGTGTGGAACCGCAAACCCGTGGTTACGTCAAAGTCGAGGTCTGCGTGATGCACCATGTGCAGCCGCCAAAACAGCGGCACGGCATGAAACATCACATGCTGCAAGTAGATCGCAAAATCGAGGAGGACGATCGACAGAAGGATCGCGATCCAGCCAGGGACATCGATATACTCAAACAGGCCCCAGCCACGGGACTGGGCAAACAGGGCGACGCCGACCGCGCCGAGCGGCGCAACCAGACGCAGCAGGATCGTGTTGATCGCGACCAGTCCCAGATTGCTTGACCAACGAAACGGTCTGCGAATCTGCAGTTGTCGCTTCGGTGCTACAAGTTCCCAAACGATCATGACCAAGAGAACGCCAACAAAGAAGAGCAACCGAATGCCAGCTTCCGTCTGTGAGTAATTCCACATCGTTTCTACGCGCCTCTGTTCATCAGCGATCTCCGAATCCAGATTTCGCCGCGTCGGGGTACGGCGGATTTCGGTTCTTCCGCACTTTAACCGGTCAGGCCGCGTTCGTATCTGCTACGAGCGAACCGGGGCTGATCATCCCTGGGCGAATGGCGCCGGCCACGAATGACGATCATCCTGATGGGACAGAACTAAGCCTCAGGAACGCCCGGATTTTGGTCACCACCTCACCTAATCCACGCGAAGAACCGAAGGGTCCGATAGAGACTGAGTGCCGCTCCGGCACGAATAGTCAACCAGCTCTCGCTGATCAAATCAAGCAGGAACAATACCAGCAGCAATATCTCCGTCAACGACGCCTTCGGGCATGTCCTGGTCACGGCGAAACCAACCGGTTCTAAGACCGCCGCCGGTACCAGCATCAGTTCGCCCGGCCAATGGTGCTATTGGGCGTTTACAAAAGTACCTGTGATGGTCAATTCTTTTTAAAACGTTTGCGTTGCTGCTCTTCCAGTTTTTTCAGCTGTTCTTGCTGTTTTTTCGCTGCCTCACGCGCGAGTTCGTCTTGCTTCTTCGCGGCCTCACGTGCAAATTCTTCTCGTTTCTTCACGGCCTTGCCGAATTGCTCGCGTTCTTTTTTTTCCAGCTCGCGATAATACTCTTCTTCCCGCTTTTCGTATTCGTTGAGATCTTCATTCCTCCGCTTGACTGATTCACGAATCCATTCTTGCCGTCGTTGCTGTTGCTCACCGAATCTTGCGTTTTCGCGCGAGAGACTTTCAAAGCTGTCCGATTGATCGCCAAAACGGACGCCTTGACCTTGGCCGTCGAAATGCTGACCGTCCACCAAAAAATCAAGCCCCGCGGACAGTAACGCATCCCCGCGAGATTCATCGTTCCTGTTTTCCCATCGCTGCTCCTCGCGCCACGTATGACGGGGGCGAAGATCTACATGATCGCGATAGTAGTCATGACCGGAATGATACTCCTGCCATTGATTATCAGCGAATCTCCGATAGTAAGATCGGAGTGGATCGTAAAAATTCGTAGTCGGGTCCGTCCACGAATAAAAGCCGCTTCGGGACCGCGTCGTCTGGTAGTAGTCCCCAAAACAGTAATGTCCATAATCGAGATCTACAAAAAGATGGATCGGAAGCCGATCCACTTTCACGACAACCTTTGGTGAGTACTGAAAGTCGCGGTCAAAGCCGTCGTCGATAGCGATCGGATTGAACAGCACGCCGCGGCTCTCCAAGCGGTAATCCCAATACCCAGGAATGGCGACATGCCCATGAGGAGTCCACGAGTAGCGGAACGGCATCCACACGAGCCCTTCTTGCCCTTCAGACCAAAATCCCGACTTCCATAGAAATTGGCCACGAACCAACTCCCAACGTCCTGGCACCCAAAAATGGTCGGGCGACGGTTGCCGACCCGGATCTTCGCTCCGAGAAGCTGGGGGGCTTTGAGGCACCAGAAGTAACTCGCTTTCCCTTCCCCGACTCCAAAACCCGGAAACCCAGGCGTACTGATCTCCTACCTGCTCCCAGTAACCAGGATTCCAAACCATCTCTTCAGGCGGCCTTCTCCAAATCCCGCTGATCCAGACGAATTCGTTGCGAGCTGGCTCCCAGCCCCAGTACCCCGGAATCCATTGATACTCCTGATGACGAGGTCCAATACGGGGTATCAGCTCCCGGATCGGTGGTGGCGGTTCTCGATCGATCGTCAATCCCGAAGAACTCTCGGGGCGGTACGGCTGAGCAAACGCTTGGTGGAGCGGACCGCGGTTCAATTCAACGACGCCGGTTTCATTTCGATAGTCCGGTCTCGGAGGGGGCGGTTGCTGAGCCAGCACACTGTGAGGGACGAATCCACCGGGCAGCCCGCACGCTAGGCCGAACAAGACCGCGTACTTAACGCAGCAGAAATTGGATTGCATTGCACAAACCCTGGTTCGGATAGAGACGGTTGCGATTGCCAAACTGCAAACGGAGTGCCTGAGCGGAGCCGCCCAGCTAGCCACGACAACTGCTTTCCGATGCTGACACTTTACCGAGCAGCATCTAGCCGGCAGCGGGAGCTGTAAGCCTGCCGCGAGCAATCGCTTGAGCGACTATCGCTTGAGCTGCTCAGCGGCCTGAATCAGATCCCCACGCATGAGCTCAGAGTTCTAGTCGACACGGTCCAGTGCAGACGGATCGTTTGTTAACCGTGGTTCTTCCGCGGATTGAGTGGCCGCTCGCCTGGATAGGACTTCGGCTGGCACGTCCAGAGCCTGGAACATGAAAATGTCGAAGGATTTTGGGTCAGCTTGTCGATTCGAACGACTGGCGTTCGACGAAATACCAGAGGCAGCGAGCATGAGCGCGTTTTTCAAAATTTCGATGGGGAAGTGACATGACAAAACCAGCAAAGAACACCATTTGTCTTTGGTACGACCGCGACGCTGAGGAGGCCGCGCGGTTTTACGCCGAGACCTTTCCCGATTCGTCCGTCGGTGCGGTGCACCGCGCACCGGCAGACTTCCCGTCGGGAAAGAAAGGGGACGTGTTAACGGTCGAGTTTACGGTGATGGGTATTCCTTGCCTCGGCCTCAACGGTGGACCGTCGATCAAGCACAACGTGGCGTTCTCGTTTCAAGTAGCAACCGCGGACCAGGCCGAAACCGATCGTTACTGGAACGCGATCGTCGCTGGCGGTGGCCAGGAGAACGTCTGTGGCTGGTGCCAGGACAAATGGGGAGTGTCCTGGCAGATTACGCCGATCGTGTTGACCGAAGCGGTCACCGGTCCCGATCCCGCTGTCGCCCAGCGCGCGTTCAGTGCGATGATGCAGATGAAAAAGATCGACGTTGCCGCCATCGAGGCCGCGCGCCGCGGGTGAAGGAATAGGACCACTCAGGGCCAACCCTGTATCGTGAGGAATGTATCAGTGAACAAACAGATCTTTATTAATTTGCCTGTTTCCGATCTCCAGGCTTCGATGGCGTTCTACGAGGCGCTTGGATTCGAGAACAATAAGCAATTCACCGACGACACGGCTGCCTGCATGGTCTGGAGCGAGGCAATCTTTGTAATGCTGCTGACGCACGACAAGTGGAAGACCTTTACGAGCCGCCCCATTCCCCCGGCCACGTCCAGCGAGGTGATGTTGGCGCTCTCCTGTGACAGTCGTGAAACCGTCGATAAACTGAACGACATCGCGGCTCGCAATGGCGGCACGGCCGACATCAATCCCAAGCAGGATCTGGGCTTCATGTACAACCGCAACCTAACAGACCTCGACGGCCACGTTTGGGAGATGTTTTGGATGAATCCGGAAGCGATCCAGGGATAAGTAAGGAAGTGGCGTTATGCCGAAGGTTGATGCTGCAGAGACTGCGGGCTCGGTGCAGGATGAGAACTGAGCAGCACGCATGCGGCCAGTGGTGGCGGTGCGCTCAGGCCAATTCTCAAAAGGTTTCAGCGACTGCATGCGTGTTCTCGTCGCGCGGTGCCGTGTCCTCCGCTGATCTCCCGCACAGCACAAACATCGGCACCACCACCTTCCACATCGGTGATGGCTGGACGAGCCGTCGCTGAGGGCTTGGCCGAAATCGGGATCTGCTGGTAGACGAGCATCAATGCGAACTGAAAGCTGATCCGGCTGCACCGGAAGAAGCGAGTTGCACAGCAGATCGAGCCGACGCGCCAGGACCATTGGATCTTGGTCGGCTGAGCGATCAGTCGTCGGCCGAAGCGGGTGGTGTACACCAGCGTTGCGGCGCTGATTGAGTTTTTTGAAAATTCGCTTGACTCACGCCGCGCCTGTCAATAAATTAACACGTGCTAATCTGTTGACATCTCCATTCCCGGTGCAATCGAGCCTTATGCCTCGCAAGAACAAGATGCCTCGCCAGCTCGCGCCTCGTGAGCAGCAAATCATGCAGGTGGTCTATCGCTTGCAGAAAGCATCCGTCGCCCAGGTACGTGAGCAACTCAGCGATCCGCCCAGCTATTCGGCCGTGCGGACGATGCTCGGCCAACTTGAACGCAAAGGGCACGTGCGTCGCGACCGTAGCCAGGTGACACACACTTATGAGCCCTCAAAATCGCGAGAAACTGCTGGGCTATCAGCCTTTCGTCGCTTGCTCGATACGTTTTTTCCGCACTCGCCCGGCGACGCTTTGGCGGCGCTCATCGACGACTCCGCCAAGCATCTCTCGGACGAAGACATCGATCGACTCGAAGAAGCCATCCGCCGCGCACGGGCAGGGGAATAAGCATGTTGCTCGAACCGTACTCGCTCGTCAGCATCGCCACTCGATCATTCCTACTGTTGCTGTTAACCGCCGGGATTGCGATTGCTTGCCGGCGATGCTCAGCGGCCGTACTGCACGGGATTTGGACAGTCGGTCTCGGCGCATGTCTGGCTACGCCGGTCTTGATCCTGCTGTCGCCGAGCTGGGCGTTACCCTTGCTTCCGGCGCAGGAGCGTCCCACTGTGGGCATACCGGTTGTGCAAAGACTTGGAGAGACGCAGCACCCGGCCACTGCCGCGCATGTGCCAATCGGCAATGAACACCCCTCCGCGAATCATCCACCGACAGTCGCGGATCAAGCTGTCACCACACCGCCGGTATCGCAAGCAGAGCCATCGGGACTAGAGGCTTCATCCGCTGTGATTACAAGTCCAGTCAAAGTGCCATCACGGAGAAGCATGGCATTTTACATTTGGATGATGGGGTTAAGTGTAATTCTATTTAGACTGATGCATCAAACGCTTGCGGTGCACCGCAAAGTCGCTCAGGCTAGCGATTTCGACGATGCTCAGTGGCGCCAGCTGAGAGATATCGCGGCGCAACGTCTAGGTGTGCGCACGGAGCTGTCATTGAAGCGGCATTCTGAGGCACTGTCGCCGATGGTGGTGGGCGCACTGCGGCCCGTTCTGCTGCTACCTGACGACGCCGCCGACTGGCCGCACGAACGTCGGAATCTCGTGCTGCTCCACGAGCTCTCGCACGTTCAAAGGTGCGACGTGTTAACGCAACTCATGGCAACATTGGCGTGCGCAATTTATTGGTTCAATCCGCTTGTTTGGTGGGGAGCATTCGAGATGAAACGACTACGCGAGATCGCCTGCGATGACGCCGTCATCACTCACTCCGGCGCCGCAGCTACCTACGCGCAAACGCTGCTGGACGTGGCCAAGCGTTATCGCTGCCCTGCAATGCCCAATGCCGTGCCGATGGCTAGGTCGAGCCATGTGGAAGGTAGAATCGCTGCCATCCTCAATTCCACACGCAGTCGCGTGATGCTTGGCAAACGATTGGTTCGTGTGTTCGTCGCTGTGGCTCTTGTTCTTGCAGTATTTTTTGGGACCTGTCGCCTGACTTCTTGGGCAGATGATGTACCGGAGCAGGAGGCCGCCAAGGCAGGCAACGCGACATCAGGCGAATCTGAAACATCGGTGATGGCTGTGCAGGTTGTTAACGAAGAGGGTGAACCGCTATCGGATGTGCACCTCCACTTCAACATGGCCGGTATGAAGGAAGTCCGAAATAACCACTACACGACTGACGAACAGGGGCATGTGGAAATTGAGAGACCGCGGCGACTTGGGCTTATGCGGATCTGGATTGCGAAGCAGGGATACGTGCCACAATTTCTTAATTTCGAGAGCGGCTCGGACGAGCAAGGACCGGCCATTCCAGAGGCGTTCGAGTTCCAACTTAAAAAGGGACACCGATTACGTGGCCGAGTGGTGGATGAGGAGGGCAATCCCATTTCGAACGTTAAGGTCGAGGTGCGGGTGGAAGTGGAGGAACCTAACTGGAAACTGAATCCTGGTCCAATGATCAGTACTTGGCTGACTTCGTCAACATTCAATAGCCCTGCCCCGCTGACCGACGCTGACGGCCGCTGGTCAATCGAGAACGCACCCGGGCCGCCACAGCAGGGCAAAGACTTTGAGTTCCGGTTACTCCTCACCCATTCCGACTTTGCAGGCGACACGCGCTGGGGCGAACTCCAACGTCAACAGGGAATCACGACCGCGGACCTGCGCTCCGGCGAGGCAACTTTGACCCTCGACCGCGGCATTGCAATCACTGGACAGGTAACAGGCCCTGATGGAAAGCCTGTCGCCCAGGGGCTCGTCATTTGGGACGCTCGACCGTACTGGGCCACGGGAGTCAACGAAACTCCAATTGATGAAGCGGGACGCTACAAGACGAAGCATCTTGCACCGGGCAGTTATCCGATTACAGTCCTTGCACCCGGGTTTGCTCCCTGGCAGCAAACCATCGAGCTAACTCAAGACTTCGGCGACTTGGACATTCAGCTTCAATCGGGCAATTCCATCGAGATTAAGTTTGTTGACCAGGATGGCCATCCAATCCCTAACGTCTACGTGGGAATTGGCGATTGGCGTGGCACAGAAGCCATCTACAACGAGATACACTCTAACGTGCCGGAGTCAGGTGTACCTTGGCGAGCCGATAGCGACGGCGTCTATAGGTGGGACTGGGCACCCAATGACGCCGTCGGCTACAGCTTCCGTGCGAGTGGGTTCGCAAGACAAGAGGCTTCGCTGGTTGCCAAGAGTACGCCTCACGTGATTACTCTGGCTCCCCAGCGCGTGGTGGTTGGGCGGGTAACCGATGCGGCGACTGGAATGCCGATCGAAATATTCGACGTCATGCCAGTCATCGTTTTTCGGCCTGATTTTTATCACACACGTACAACAGACGCCAAAGTTGGGCGAGACGGAGAGTACGAACTCCCACTCATAGGTAGCGGGGATCCGAATAGTCATTATCGGGTTCGCTTTGAGGCGGACGGCTACCGCTCCGTTGTCAGTGAGGACTCGTTCGATCCGCTAGCCGGGAGAGCTACGCTTGATATCGCCTTGCAGCCTGCATCACCGCGCGAAGGGCGCGTCGTCGACGCTGATGGCCGACCCGTTGAACGGGCGATGATTGTACAAGCTTCGCCGACGGAGGTTCCAAATACCTCAAACGGGCAGCCCGAATCTTACGATACGCGTTCAACCTTCACGGACACAGAAGGTCGTTTCGCGTTGCGCGCAACCACTGAAGATGTTCGGGTTCGTGTTTACCATGATCTCGGCTTCGCGGAGCAAGCGATTGCACCGGACACCGAAGAAATTGGCGTGTTGCAGCTCAAGCCTTGGGCGTCGGTCTCGGGACGTTTGGTTCAGGCGGAGCAGCCAATCGCGGGCCAGTCAATCTATTTTCATCCGCTGGCAAGTCGCGGATTGACTGAAGCACGGTTTCAGGACTCCTATCACGCTCAGACCGACGCGGAGGGGCGATTTCAGTTCGATCGGATTGCGCCGACGAGCGGCACGCTGAAGGCGTACCTCGGGCCATGGCAAGAGTCTCCGCTGACTTCCAGCGAATCCGTTCCGCTAGAACTCGCCCCCGGTGAACACCGCGAAGTAATCCTAGGCGGCGGCGGAGCAACCATCACTGGCCGAGTGGTCGCCACGGGCAGAAGTAACGAAGAGCTTAGCAAGCAGTGGTCGCTCAACTACCTCGTCAGTCGCAATCGCGGCGTCGACTACCCTGAAGATGCGACTCCGCTCAGCTTCGATGCATCGGGCAATTTACAAGCCGCCTGGCTGCGACAGCCCGATTTCCAGTCGTGGGTGGCGACGCGATTGAACTACTTTGTGAAACTGTCAGATGAAGGTGGACTTGCGATCCATGGTGTTGATCCTGGTGAGTATGACTTGGTGCTCCAGCTTTATGAGCAGCCGGCCGGTTGCCTGGTCGAGACGATCGGCGAGAAAGTGGTGCCGATCACAGTGACCGCCAGCCAGACGGCCGCGGGGCAATTGGAAATCGGTGATATCGACGTGCAATGTCGCATCGGGCCGAGGGTAGGTTCGGACATGCGTGCCTTCAAGGTGACCGACGCCCGCGGTCGGGTCCGCCTGATCGACGACTTGCAAGGGCAATACGTTTTACTGCATGTCTGGGCCGCATGGTGTGCGCCATGCATCAAGTCGTTGCCGACCTTGAAGGCAACGGTTGGACAACACGCTGACTCGCCGCTCACCGTTGTTGGCTTGAATGTGGACGAAGACATCGCCGCCGCCAAAGCGATGGCGGAAGCGCAGCAGTTGGATTGGGCACAAAACTATTTGGGGCCTGACTCCGACCTGATGCGGCAGCTCGCGGTCAGTTCGGTGCCTGCCTATTACCTGATCGGACCTGACGGAAAGCTCGTCGGATCCGCAAGCCAATGGGAGCAGATTGAACCGTTGCTCAGCAGCAAGCTCGATGAGTAAGCACCGATACAAACTCGTTAAGCTCACTCAGGATCGCATGTCCTGAACTCACGTGCGGGGCTCGTTCGTGAAGAGGGAACATAACTTGGCTGCAACAGCAATGCTGTAAATCACTCCCGCCGCCGATTCGACGCCACTTCTTCACCCTGCAATCCGCTGGCTTAGGGCAATCTCAGCGACGCAATCGCTCATACAATTTCCCAGGAGACGCTCTTCAACTGCAAGCGCACGGTCCGGTTCATCGGTCGCGAGAAGGCTTTCTCTGTTTTGACGCGGACCTTCACTCAATTTCCAGGCCGCGGCAGTTCGGCAGGGCCGCACGCAGTCGGGCAAAGCCCTCGGGGCTGAGTTCGGACCCGTAGAGGTTCATGAACTGCAGGCCCTGGAGTGTCTGCAAATGCTCGATTGCTGCATCGGTGATTCCGGTGTCCAGCAGGTACAGTTCGCGAAGCTCGGTATGCCCGGCGAGCACCGCCAAGCCTTTGTCGGTGACCCGGGTGTCAGACAAGTTGAGGCTTTGCAATTGCCTGAGCTTGCCGAGTTCGGCCAGTCCCTTGTCGGTGATGCGCGTGGTCGCGATGTTTAGCACCTTAAGGTTCTCGAGTTGACCGATCGCGGCGGCCGTCCTGTCGCCCACGTTGCTTTCTTGAATATCTAGCGACTGCAATGTCGTCATGCCACGCAGCGAATCCGCAACGGTGTCGTCCAAGCGAGAGCAGTAGTCGATCTCCAATTCTTCGAGTGGCAGGTCCTTCAAATGGGCGACATCCGACGCCATCAGTGTCGAGTAGGTCAGCTTGAGACTCTTCAGCCTGGAGAGTTTCCCGAGCACCGGAAAGTCGCTGCGGAGGAGCCGATACGACGTGTCAAATTCGCTAAGGTCGACGACGGCTGGGTGGCCATCTTCGTCGGTCTGGACATCACTGGCTACTTGCTTCACCGCCGCCGTAACGTCACCATCGAACTCTTCCACAGCGGCGGCCAGCGGTCCCAACTGTTGGAGATGTTGGACCGCCGCTTCTGCAGCTTCGCGGACCGTTTCGTTTTCGTCGTCCCGCAGCGACTCGAGCTTGGTGATGTGTGAGGCGTTGCCTGTCTCCTCTATCAAGTGACAGGCCCGCCGGCGGACGATGAATTCGGCGTCGTCAAGCAAGGGCACCGCGGCGCCCGCTGCAATGCTCGCATAGTCGTTGTAGAGCACCGGATTAGCTACGTCGCGGTCATGCAAAGGCAGCCGCAGCATGGCCTGCACCAATTCGGGCTCGGGGAAGTCCTTGAGGATTTCGATTGCCAGCCATCGGTTGGCCTCGTAAGGATCCTCTAGCATGTGGGCGATCGGTCGCCAGCTAACGTTCGCGTGCCTCCTCCATGCCAGAATCACTCGCAACGCGTAGGCCCGAAGCAGCGGCGAGTCGCCATCGACCAATTCTGTGGCCTTGTCGACAACGGTCTGCGCTCGGGGATCAGGCGACTTCGGTTGAGGTTTGCCGAGTGCGTGGAGCGCGTCGGCTACTTCCGATTCTTTCTCGCTGTCCAGCCCCGCTAGTAGCTTGGCCAATTGCTCGTCGCTGAATCGCACGGAGTCAGTCGCGAGCGAGAATCTCGCGTTGGGATGATAGCGCAGCGGCTCAACGTCGAATTCCTGGCCGTCGTTCAAGAATGCCGATCGCAACAGGTCGGCGTCGGTGTCCGGGGACAAATGTACCCGCAATCCGTCGTACAAGATCCCGAACGAGCCGGATGGCCGCAACTTTGCGCCTGGCTTCTCCGGATCGAATACAAAGTCAACGGGGCGCGTCCACTGGACCAGTTCATCGGATTCGATCAGCGCGAGCGCGTTGCTTAAGCCCTGAACCTCGGCGAATGACTTGGCCGCCCCACCAGTGCCAGGGCCCCTTACCCACTGGACCGAAGTTTTCATGAACTCGCGTTTGCCGCGGCTTCGGTAAACTTGGGGCGTCTGTTTCATGACCTCTAGGTTGTGCTCGCTGTCCCACGGCTCGTCGAGACGGAATTGGCCGTACAAATTGTTTTCCGATATAAACGGCAACAGGGCGACTCGCCAACTCAGCAGCGGCTGGCCGTCTCCCGACATAATGTTGCCTGGCAGCTTACGGTAGGCCTCGTGGTAGTTGTGAATTGCTAAGCCGAGGTGCTGCATTTCCCAGCCGAAGCGGAGGTCCGCTGCTTGAGTTCTAAGCTGCGCTAGGTGTAGTGCGACGAACTCCGTAACAAGCTCCAATGCATCGGCAGCCGGAGGTAGCTCTCTGCTCTTGATGGTGAACGAGGTTTCGTTCGACTGCAGCGTGGTCTGCTCGAGGATCGCCGTGACACGCTGCTCGACGGAGTGAATCTGCTCGGCGAAGTCTTCGCCCAGCACTTCGCGGAACGTCGCGATCAGCCCGGTTGCCTTTGAGAACATCGCTGTCCGGGCAAGCTTGCCGAGCTCCTCAGCGTCCGCTGCCGAATGATGCTCCACGTGAAGCAGCAGTCCATCTGGCTCGGAAAGGTTGACCGCGACTTTGACTGAACTCGCGGCTTGTAGTGGCTCCATCTGCTTGATCAGCGGCACCGCACTGTCTGGCGAAGTTGCCTGAAAAAAGTGCGTCAATTTGGCCACGTCGGCGACCGCAACGGCGTGCGCTGCCGGGTCGATATCTGCGAAAGCCGGGGCAAGCGAGTGCGGCGGGAAAGCGTCCGTGTTAGCTCGACCGATTTGCTCAAGCACGAAACTCGGATCGTAGCTGGCGAGAATGGTGTGATCGTCGAGAAATCCGAGCACCATGCCCTTGGACTCCCATTCGAGGGGCGCGTAGATTCGTTGATCTTCCGAATACACCTGAGCCTGCGGACTCAGCCAAGCGACGATCTTCTCGCGCGGGACCTCACTGCGGAGTTGCAGCACAATGCCCACGCTCAGCGTTTTATTAGCCCCTTTCGGATAAATGGCTGCCACGACCCGTTCAACTTCGCTCGGCGTGACGGGATTGGAACCTGCGAGATCCGCGCCAGGAATTGCTTGAACTCCCTCCAACTCGGACATCTTTGCCGGCCGCATCACGGCGACGAGATAGGCGTAGGGTGGCGTGTGCGCAAGGTCCTCAGCAAACACGCTCGGTAACGTGGATGGATGCGTCTCGGCACGACCCTTGCCCTCGTCAGCGACGGCGGCGCCGCAACCGATCAACAGGGCGAATGTGAACGACCAGACAAGGCAGACTGTTCGTGGCATGGCTCAGTTCCTGAATGGTAATTGTTGCGACATGCCAATGTACCCTGTCAGAGCAGCTTTGTTTCACCCTTGCAGGGCTTGTGTTCGTAATGGTTCCTGTTCCCAGGCCGGCGTTTCACGGCTACGCCGTTACGCTCTGCCCTGGGCTGGTATGTTTTGGCCCCGTTGGGACGGAGAGAACCTTCATCGCTGAACCCTTTTTGTTGAACCCACATTGCAATGCGGCGATCCTTCGCCCCGCAGGGGCATCAACCTATCAGCCCAGGGCAAGGCGACGCGAGTCTTGCGAGCGTGCCGCCGCCCTGGGTTATCTGAGAGGGCTCGTTGATGGTGGCTCACTCACTGGGCGAGCGATTCCGCTGGATCCGCAATCGCTTTGTTCGACCCATCGTCCTGCCTACTCTGGATCGCCGGTAGCCTGTCGGTGTAGGTAGACCTGTCAGCGGTTTTCCTCGGTTAGTGGGACCTTCGCCACCTCTCGAATTTTTCCGGTATCGCGTTCCCGCAATCTCAGCGAGACGGTGCCCTTTACGCGCCGCTGCTGCGTAAGTGGATGCTGCGTTATGACGTCGCCGAGAGTGATGCCGATGACCTCGTGTCAGAGGTTCTTATCTTTGTTGCCGAGCGGCTGCCCGACTTCGAACATAACGGACGCACCGGAGCGTTCCGAAGCTGATTGCGGCAAGCCTTGGTCTATCGGCTTCGCAAGTTGTGGAAGGTTCTGAGACGATTCCAGCGATCGCCGCGACGGCCGGGGCGATTTCGGCGCGCCTCGTGCTGTCTCCCCCGCTGATCCGCAACAAGACCGTGAAAATTCATTCGCACTGAGCGGTTCGGTGGATTATACCACGGTGGCAAATTGAGTGAGAGGCCGATCCAATATCGCTGATCCCTTAACGGGGCCTTGGTTAGGGGCTCTTGAGTAAGGACCGCCGCGGCGAGTTGCCAGGCCGAGAGAACCGGCGACCCTCGCTCGATAGGATTGGTTTCTGATGCTCGAGTTCTTGACGAAATTATTTGACACGTCGGACTTCCCACCGCGGTGGCACTGCGGCCGTTGGACCGACGGGCATGGGTGGCTCCACATTCTCTCCGACATCGGCGTCTGGGGAGCTTACTCCACGATCCCGCTACTGCTGCTCTACTTTGTGCGTCGTCGCCGGGACGTGCCGTTCCCGGGCATCTTCTACTTATTCGGGGCATTCATCGTCACCTGCGGCAGCACGCATCTGATGGAGGCGATCATCTTTTGGTGGCCCGCCTACCGATTCGCCGGGCTGCTGAAGTTGGCGACTGCCGTCGTCTCCTGGGCGACAATTATCGCTCTGATCCCGGTCATTCCAAAGGCTCTGGCTCTCCGCAGCCCAGCGATGCTCGAAGAAGAGATTCACCGCCGCACTGACGAACTGGCGCGGGCGAATGCGGCCCTCACGGCTGAAGTCGAGCAGCGCCGCAAGGCCGAGGCGGAGGCTCGCGAGGAGCGCGAGCGGCTGCGATTGGCGACGGAGGCGACCGGCGTGGGCGTAATCGTCACGGAGTATTCCGGCGATCGGAGACGGATTCTGTGGACCGAGCAGGCGAAGGTGATTTTCGGCCTGCGGGCAAGTGGCGAGGTCGTCGAAGAAGAGCTCATGGGCCGAGTACATCCCGACGACCGGGAGGCGGTCCAGCAAGCAATCGTCCGCTCCCTCGACCCCGCCGGCGACGGCGCATTTGCGTTCGAGCACCGGGTTGTACGGCCCGACGGCTCCGAGGCATGGGTGGCGAGCCGGGGCCAGACCGCATTCGGAGGTGAGCCGGCGCGCCCCGTCCGAACCTTCGGAATCGTGCAGAACGTGACTGAGTGGAAAGAGACGGAGGCGTCACTGCGGGAGAGCGAGCGGCGGTTCCGGACTTTAGCCGACGTCGTTCCACAGATCGTCTGGGTAACGAGACCAGACGGCTGGCACGAGTTCTACAACGCCAAGTGGTACGAATACACCGGGATGAGCGAAACCGAGAGCCTTGGCCTCGGCTGGGCGATCCCGCTGCACCGTGAGGACCGCGCGGAGCGAAGCCCGCTGGAAGCAGGCTACCGACACGGGCGAGCCGTACGAGATCGAGTACCGACTCAGGCGGCACGACGGCACCTACCGGTGGTTCCTTGGGCGAGCGCTGCCCGTCCGCGACGAGCAGGGCGAGGTCACCCGCTGGTTCGGCACCTGCACCGATATCGACGATGCCAAGCGGGCCGAGGAGAAGGCAGCGTTCCTCGCCGATGCCAGCGGCCACCTCGCCGACTTGCTCGATCATCGCAGTACGCTCCAGAAGGTGGCCGAGGTGGCGGTCCCGGCGTTCGCCGATTGGATCGCTGTGGACCTGCTGGACAGCGATGGGACGCCACGACGCGCTGCGTTCACGCACGCCGAAGAGGACAAGGTTCGGCTGGTTGTGGAACTCGCCGAGACGTACCCGCCGGGGCCGCACGATCCGCATGGGCCGGGCCGCGTACTGGCGGCGGGGGAGTCGGAACTGGTGCCCGATGTGCCGGAGTCGGGAGTCAAGGCACTCGCTCGGGACGAGAGGCACCTGCGGCTGCTGCGGGAACTTGGGTTCCGGTCGCTGATGGGCGTACCGCTTCGTATGCAGGGGCAGCTCGCCGGGGCGATGACGTTCGTCGCCGGGCGGAGCGGTCGCCGATACGAGGCCGCGGACCTGCTCGTGGCGGAAGACCTGGGGCGGCGAGTGTCCGTAGCGTTAGAGAACGCCGGTCTGTACGAGGCACTCAAGCAGGCCGACCGCAGGAAGGACGAGTTCCTCGCCACGCTCGCCCACGAACTCCGGAACCCACTTGCCCCCATTCGCATGGGCCTGGAGCTGCTCCGGCTCGGTGGCGACGAACCCGGCACAGTCAATCAGGTGCTGGGCACGATGGAGGAGCAGGTCCGCCACATGGTCCGGCTGATCGACGATCTGCTGGACGTGAGCCGGATCACCCGGGGCAAACTGGAACTCCGGAGGACGCGGGTCGTTCTCAAGGACTTGCTGAAGACGGCGGTCGAGGCGGTCCAGCCGCTTGTTGCCGAGGCGGGCCACGACCTGTCCGTCGCGCTGCCGGAACAGCCGCTCGTGCTCGACGCCGACCCGGCACGGCTCTCGCAGGTCTTCGCGAACCTCCTCAACAACGCTTGTAAGTACACCTCCGAGGGCGGCAGGATCCGTCTCGCGGCAGAGCGGCAGGGCAGTGACGTGCTCGTCTCGGTGCGGGATAACGGGATCGGTATCCCGCACGAAATGCTGGAGACGGTGTTTGAGATGTTCACGCAGGTGGACCGGACGCTGGAACGGAGCACGAGCGGACTGGGGATCGGGCTGACGCTCGTGCGGCGGCTGGTCGAGATGCATGGCGGCTCGGTCGAGGCGCGAAGCGCAGGCGAAGGCAAGGGGAGCGAGTTTATTGTCCGCTTGCCTGTGGTGGTGTCGCCTCCAACGGCGCCACAGCCCGGCGGCGGGACGGTCGGCGCCGTCGGTGAACCAAGCACAGGGGCCGGCCGCCGTGTCCTGTTGGCAGACGACAACAAGGACGCCGTCGACATGCTGGCTCGGGTGCTCCAGGTCCTCGGCCATGAAACCAAGGTCGCCTACGACGGTCAGGCGGCGGTCGAGCAGGCTGCGTTTTACCGTCCGGAGGTGTGCCTGCTCGACATCGGGATGCCGAAACTCAACGGCTATGAGGCAGCCCGCCGCATCCGACAGGAGTCGTGGGGCCAGAAGTTGCTGTTGGTCGCCTTGACCGGCTGGGGGCAGGACGAAGACCGGCGGCGGAGCAGAGAGGCTGGATTCGACCACCACCTGGTCAAGCCCGTCGAGCCCGCCGCTTTGCAGACGCTCCTAGCCAGCCTCAGCGCAGACGCCGACCAGATCGTTTAAGACTAAGTTCAGAGGCAAACTTACCCTAAACGTCCGAGAGAATGGCCATTCAATAATTGGCGACCTGAATGATGACGTTCAGCCTCATCCAGGTCTGTCAGGGAACTGGGTAGCCCCGAAACACGTGCAGGCATCAGACGGGATCGTCTCCAGGATCGCGTGCAAACACCAAAATGCTATTCGCCGGCAGCGTGATGTTCGCAGAAGTTGGCAAGCCGTCCCAGGCGGGACCATCGGCAGTCACTCCGCCATAGTTTCCTTGCACGTTGGGATTGAAGTAGTTGTCATAGATGTCGCTGTTGAAGACTTCGTGCCAGTGGCCACCGCTAGGAAAGCCGAGTCGATAACTTTTGTTGCGGAAGGAGTGGTTGTTCAAGCTTGCCACGACAATCACATCGCGGCCAACTCCCGGTACCCAGCGCTGAAACGCAGCCACACGATTTTGATTGTGGACGTGAAACACATTGAGTCCTTCGTCGCGAAGTGCCGGGTGCTTGCGCCGCAGCCACATCAAGTCGCGCGTGAAGCGATGCTGGTCGGACATGTGCTTGTCCGCCCCTTCCAGCCCCTCCCACCAGATGAGCAGTTCCGGCTTCTTTGGGTAGTCGGTCCAGTATTTATCTTCTAGGAACTCTTGTCCCATAAAGATCATCGGCACACCTGGAGCCGTCAGCAGCAAGCCGGTCGCGACCTTCGCTCGGCTCCGCGCGTACCACGAGCGGGCATCACTCGAATCGGCGAGGCTGGCGATGCGCGGCTGCTTGTCGCGCCCGTATGATTGTCGTCCAAGAGGTCGTGATTCTCGATGCATTGGAATACCGTCCAACGGTCACCCTGACGATACGTGAACTGAAGGGCTTCGCGGAGCGGATCGAGGTTAATCTCGACCGGCGGGTGTTGAGCACAGTCTTCGATGATCTTGCGGAGGTCGTCGCGGAAAATGTCGCTGTAGCCGAGATCGAATCCCATTCCATGCGGCGACCGGGCGACGCCTTTCCAGCGTTGTCCTCGGTCGTAATTCCAATACTCGGCGATCTGAACCGCCCGGGGCTTTTCATACCGCATGGTGTTCGTGAGATCCTGGCAGAAGAACCACCCGCCGTGCTCATCAATGACGGTCACCTGGTCATAACGCAGGCCGTCGAGGTGATAATCCCGCAGATGCATGCGGGCGTTGTCGATCAGGAACTGCCGCACTTCCGGCCGACCGTAATCGAAAATCGGTCCAACATGCTCCTTGTCCATAAAATACAGCCGCGTGTGCGGAGAACGTTTCTGCCGATCGAAAAAGCAGATGCTCTGGTCATCGAGATTGAAATTGTTGTCCCCCGCGCCGCATGGTTGAAGACGACATCCGCGATCACGGCGATGTCGTAGAGATGGCAGAGATCGACAAAAACCTTGAACTGATTGATCTGTCCCGTAAGCTCAGGAATGGTCAGCGGCGGGACACCCTTCTTCGCCAGCAGGCGATTCACGCGTGGCAGATACGTCGGCAGAGCTGTCGGAAAGACGGAGTAGTCCATCTCAGGTGAAAAGAGATCGGTGCCGTTGTAGCCAAGGCTGTTTTCCCCTTGGTACTCCTGAAACGGCAGCGGCATGACCGCGTTCACCCCGAGGTCTTTCCAATACTCGATGCGATCGATCACATCAAGAATTTTGCATACGCGGTTGGGGCGGATGTCTTTGCCCGCATCGTTCTCCGCATAGAACACGCCAATGTGAAATTGATAGATGATCAGATCGCTGAAATCGGGCGTCTGGAACTGCGAGTCGTGCCAACGGTAATTATTGGGATCGCGCACAATACAATTGCACGGGTACCAATCGCCGATACGAACTTCGAGTTCGCGCGCATACGGATCTCGCTTGAATCCTTCGCTCGAGCCAGGGCCTTGGCCGACGATCCAGAAGCGATAGAGGTCACCATCCTGCACACCGGGAAAGAAGCCGCCCCAGTAGCCTAAGGGATCCTTTACGAGAAGATCGTTGTCATTCTTGGTCCAGTGTAAGGGCAGATCGTCTCCGGCATCGTTCAGCACGACATAGACTTCTTTCGCATTCGGAGCCCAAGTGCGAAACGTTGCCCCGCCGCTCACGAGATTAGCTCCGACTGGTGTGCCCGGACTGATGTGTTGTTGTGAAGCGGGCATTGCGAATCTCCTTGGATGGTAAAAACTTGTTGCAACACCGCTGCGGTCCCGCTCGCTCACGGGGGCTGAATGGCCTGCACAATTCGCCGCGGACAGGTCGTTCCATTCTACTGCAACAGCGAACTGCCGCTATTCGGGAGGCGTTTTTTCGGGTGCTGCGAATAGGGGCGTGTCGCACAGGGGCACGTGCCGGTCAGCAAACTGCCTCGAGCCGCTACCCCGCCCTCCCAGTAACTTCTAAGGCATCGCTTGTATCAAATTGACAAGCGTCATCGGATGCCGCCCACTCCAAGTGAAAACCCGATGGATTTGAAAGCCTCCGAACCAAACTTTCAAAACTAAAAATCTCAACAGCTATCTGAAGAACCTATTTTTTTGATTTGGCTTCTAGCCAGATCCAATCGTGTGTTGTCGCGTCGAGTTCAATCTGGAGCTCACCGAAGACGGTGCCACCGGGGAAGGTGTTGCCTGGAACTCTCAGGTCTTCCTCGACGGTGGTAACCACGAGAGTCGGTTTCAGCAAGGCTGGAATCTGAATTCCGAGCGTCAGCGGGAGACCCTTGTAAAGCCCCATGCCTGCATAATGTTTCTGCTTTCGCTCTAAGATTTGCAAGGGCAATGTTTCATCGGTTTGCCACCGAAGACGAGTGTCCGCCGTCGTGCTGTCTCCTATATCCAGTGTGACCGTTGCGTCGGATGACTTGGTACTACTGTCATCAATGACCTTGTCCGCATGGATCATCCGGTCGCCGATCTGCAATTCTCGCCATAAATGCTTGGTGCCATCGAGAATGCGCAGTCGCCATCGTCTGACCCGATCGTTCACAGGCGTGTCGGCGATTCGCAGTCCCACCTCATCGGGCCGACTCGCCTCCCATTTCATCTCCACAATGGGTCGCAGGGCATTGTCTGATTTGAGCCTGGCATGTAGAAACGCTGTGTATGCTGATTGCGCCGGATCTGCTGACCAGCTCAGTGCGTCCTCTCCACGAGGATCATTGCGAAGTTGCCATGATTGAAACGATTGCGTTTGGCTCGAGAGACTTGATCCGTCTTCCGCGAAAAACTCAGCGGCAATCCTCAACACGGGATCGTTCGTATTCAGTTGCGGTCGCGTGAACGTCCAGTGGTAGGGCGAACGGCTGGACGATTGGTACCGCAGGCCGTCGCGCAAACCGATGCCCTGATACTGGGGATCATCCTGGAACCCCATGAAGGGCGAAGCCGGTGCCCAAGTACGATGGGGCTGGTCAATCCACAGTCGATAGCCGTTCCGGGTCACATAGTCGTCACTTTGACCGTTGAAATAATCCCCTTTGCCTACGTCGACTTTTGGTTGGTAGCTCCTCGCGGAAAGTTGAAGCGGAGCCGGAGAGAGCTGCGGTCCGCGCGGCCAACTCATGCCGCTCGCCGATGACCAGCCGCCCGGTATCCAATCGCTGCCCATTGTTTCCGCAATCGCCTGCTTGCCATCAACATAGACGACATAACGAAACTCTTCGGCGGGAGTATCGGCTGCGTGAAGCGTCACTCGATGTTGTCCGGCAGGAATCTGCACGCTACCGACAATCGGCGGAATGCTCTTTTCGGAAACCGCTCCTATCCCCAGTCGTAGCTCGTAATCTTGTCCATCGGGGACGTGTACGTGCCAAGAGTGGAAATCATCAGCCACTCTAGGCATCGCTGCTGAAGCCAATTCGTTCTCGCTCGTAATGTGCAAGCGACTCGAAAGAGAGAGCAGTTCATCACGCTGTTGATACATCGAATGGTTCTTTTGGTACGCCAGGCCGACTGCCGTTCCAATTGCGATCAACGCGGTTAACGTCAACAGATTCAGTAGTGAGAAGGTTGGCGTGGCCGACCGACGCGGTTCAGGTTCACTCATCGCTCACCCCCGTTGCAATCCAGCTTGGGTCAAAATCAACCGGCGTATTGCCTCGAAGTAGCTGGTGAAACTGCGACTGGCGCGATTTCGGACATAGCGCAATCAACCCACCTGCGTAGGTAGTGAGTGTCTTACCGGCGACTTCTTTGTCTTCCGCGGTGGCTGGATCAAAGATCTTCAGCAATGGCAAAATCGTATCCTGGTCAAATGATCGCGGCCCCAGTTTGCTGCTCACCAGCTTCTGAACGATCAATGTGTCGTCGAATCGATCAGGGTTGAAAGGGCCCCAGGATGTCGTCCCCGATGAACCGCCAAACGAATAGAACACCTCCCATCGATTGTCATTCTTTTGAAAGCTCACCGTCAACAATTTGTGAATCGCTTCGGATTGCGGCGAGCCCCAGCCCGAACTGGAACCGCCTGCTACATACACCCCCTCTTTCGCAACGCGGCCACCGCCGCTGAATCGCATCACGTCGTAGCCCGGCGGTAAGTAGCAGCGGAATTGCCAAACTCGCTCGAGGTGTAACGCCACTTCCGATGGGACATCCGGCGTATCGATCTCCACGAGATAAACTTGGTCGGGATCGTCGATCGACATCCGCCCCAGTTCGGCTTCCAATTGGTCGATCTGGTCGCTCAGTTGGCGGTTGTCGCTCGACAATCGGACCAGCGCAATGATTCCGGCCAGCGAGGCAAGGAGGATGGACAGTCGGATCACAATCTTCATCAACATCGCCGCCTATCGTTTATCCAGCTGGATCGTAGAAGCTGGCAATCAGAACCGATCCGGAAACTGCAGTTAGCTGAAATACTGATGATCGTCGGACTGTGTTCTCCTTGCAACCGCGCAGTGTGCGATGGCCAGTGTCGAACGAAGATGAAGCACAAGCGAGTTGACCGACGAGCACAGACCGAAGGCCATGCAGCCATGAGCAAACAGATTTTCGTGAACCTGCCCGTTTCCAATCTCCCCGCCTCGATGGCGTTCTACGAGGCGCTCGGCTTCGAGAACAACCCGCAATTCAGCGATGACACGGCGGCCTGCATGGTCTGGAGCGAGTCGATCTACGTGATGCTGCTGACGCACGCCAAGTGGAAGATGTTTACGAGTCGACCCATTCCCCCGGCCACGTCCAGCGAGGTGATGTTGGCGCTTTCCTGCGACAGCCGCGAAACCGTCGACCAGCTGAACGCCATCGCGGCCCAAAACGGCGGCACAGCCGACATCAATCCGCTGCAAGATCACGGCTTCATGTACAACCGCAACCTAGCCGACCCCGACGGCCACGTGTGGGAGATGTTCTGGATGGATATGGCGGCGATACCCAGCTAGCTTTTGCGTTGGTCTACCGCGACCTACTTGAGAAATGCACATCCCGAAGGGTTAGAAGCCATTAGCCGGCGGTCGAGCGCAGCGAACACCGCCGGAAGGTGAACTTTGGGGCGACCGGCATTTACGGCTTTGCCGCCATCAATCCAGCCAAGGCCGCTCGAATGCGGTCGAGAGTGTGATCGTTGACATGGCCAAACGTCTTCACAATCAGCGACTTTTCCAGTGTGTAGATTTTATCGGCGCGAACCGTGCCAGGGCGGTTGAGTGTACCTTGCGCAAGTCGTTCTCGTCGATCACAAAACTGTAGGGGCTGGGAGTCGGATTGGAGGTCATTGCGACCACCACAACATCGGGCGCGGTGCGGTTGTACTCGTCGTTCGAGATCACGATAACCGGGCGGCGACTTTTGAGAGGAAAGGTCGGTGAATGGAATTGGAATCAGGACGATGTCGCCTTGGCTAGGCATCGTTCCAGTCCTCGTCGTCGAGCGGGTTATCCCAGAAACCCAGGCTGCTTTCGGCGGCCGCCATCAGGTCTGAGACGCTTTCGTCATCTTCGCGACGTACGTAAACGACGATGCGCGCACCTGTCGCGAATGGAACAGTCAATTCCACACGCCCTTGCTCACCAACCTCCACCTCATACTTCAATGCCGAATGCGGATCTGGTATCGATTGGCTCATGAATTACATATCCCTGCAACCCGAACAACGTCGTGGCATTTACCCGCGCCATAGGTCTGTCCGTTACCCGCGCAAACTCATCGTCAAGTTCAGCAGGCGGATTCGGACCGTCTGGCACAATGTCTCTATCCTACCCAAGCCGCCATGCCGGCGTAAGACAATTGCTCCGCATGGAAATTGAAAATCCTGGAAAGGCGAGCCGTTGCGCCTGCAGGATAGCTTGATCGTTCACCGGCCGGCATTCATTATGGCCGATCCTTCGCGAACTATTCACCGCAGCAGGCAGCATCTCTAAGCCGGTTCGTTGAGCGGACCAGCAGTCCAAGACATGCGCGAGCCGGCAAAAAAGGGCAAGCGGAATCGAGACAGCGATCCACCTGAACACCGAACACAACGCCAGACCCCGGCGAAGCCGCCCCTCCGGCGAAGCTCCCCGCAAGGCCAGACCCCGGCGAAGCTCCCAGACCCCAGCGAAGCCGCCCCAGCATACGAAGGCGCGGCCGGAAAACTGGAATTATTTGCTATCAATTTGACCACACTGTGGACGCAATCGCTGATCTCGTCCCAAAACCCAGATCTTGCTCACGGCCGTCAAGTTGGGCAGCAACATGGATGCCACCGAGTACAAGCACGTTGGGCTCGGCTTGATCTTCTTCAAACACATCTCTGGCGCCTTGGGCGAGCGGCATTAGAAGTTGCTTCCCGCGGTGGGCCAAGAGGCCGATCCAAAAGAACTTGTCGAGTACGGCGCGGACAATGCCTTCCTGGGTGCTGGTGGAGGCTCGCCGACAGACGCTGCTAGGCAACGCCAGCCAGCGAACCATCGGAAAGCTGATCGACGTGATCCGTACGATTGAGCTGGTCGATGTCAGCAACCGCTTTATGGACATGGTGGGCCGTTTCTACGATTACTTCTTCACATGATTCGCCAGTGCCATGGGGAAGAATGGCGGCCAGTTTCGAACATCGCGCAGTGTTGCCCGCGTGCTGGTGTAGATGCTCGCCATGTAGAAAGGGCGACTCTACGGTCCATGCAGCGACTCGGGTCAAACACCCGTGCAGAGCAAAAATTTTCTCGAAGAGCACGGCGGGCGACATGTGGCCACAACCTCGTGCTGCTACACTATCATCTTCGCAGGGTTGACTGGCTGGAAGCAGCCGGATTAATTCTCTGACTACTGCTCCGACGCCGACGTCACGACCCTCGAGAATAAGGGATCATGCCTCTGTTACCCAAAGATATACGCAAAGCCAGAGGGTTGCTTGCAACATTGAAACCTCTGACCCGTATTAGTTGATAAGACGTAGATGCATAATTAACAGTCAACAGCTCCTGACCTCCACGGTTTCTTGCTGATTGCTTTGATTTCTTTGGTCGAAATTTGGATACAAAGAATGGATACCACTGATCGTCTGGCAGCTCAACAGCCATTAGCAGTTGATCTGTGCGGCATAATTCGAATTTTTGGCAAGGCTCTTTACAACGATTTCGGTGCCATTGTTCGAGAGTTGGTCCAGAACGGCCACGACTCCGTCGCGGAAGCGTATGCTTCTAAGAACGGGTCTGCGCACTCACTTCCCGAGTATTGGGTAAACGTTAAGTACAATCAGCTGGAACTGGTGGTAGCGGATAACGGGACGGGAATGAACGTTTCGGGAATTGCGGAAAACCTGAATAATTTCGGTCGATCGAAGAAGCCGTCTCTCCCGCAAAATTTCTCGGCGTCCGATGGTGGACCCATGATCATTGGAATGTACGGAGTCGGATTCCTGGCAGCGATGGCGGTCAGCGACCGGGTGGACGTTTGGTCGCAAACTGCATCCGACCCACCCGTCCACTGGTGGTATCAGAACGGAGAGACTATGGCGCAAACCGAGTTTCCGTCCACAGATGAACTGATTAAAGTGAGGCAGGCACATGGGCGGAGGCTAGAGGATCCTCGCCAGCCGGGAACAGTCGTAATTTGTCGCTTATCGGATGATGTGAGTCAAGAATACGACATCGATGAGGCGACGGTTCGGGACAGTTTGGTGCGTTACGCTCGGCTATTGCGTGTGCCAGTTTACTTCAACGGGGTGCAAGTTTCTGATCGGCTGGCGGGATGGTCTGATCCAGGTCGCCGGAGCGAGGCAGATTGGAAGGCGATGATCACCGAGACGAGCGGAACGGAACCCTTGCTGGTCATTCCTGTGTCGAGTCCGCCCGACAAGCTTGATCTGGAGGGGGTTCTTTGGATCCCGCCGCGGCAAAACGTAATTGGTGGTAACGGTCAAATAGATGTGTACGTGCGACGTCTGTTCGTTACCCAGGACGACCGGCTCATTCGGCCTTCATGGGCCCGGTTCGTCATGGGCATGGTGAACTCAAACAAGCTCAATCCGATGGTTTCACGCAGCGGACTGATTGAAGATAAAAACGTCGCGGATGTCCATGAGTTCGTCACCGCCGCAATACTAGCTGCTTTCAACCGACTTACTGCACAACCAGAAGACAGATACTGGGAGGTGATCGCCGAGCACGACGATATCATCAAGCTTTCGGCAGCCGAGAGTGACGAATTCTTAGGAAGGGTATGGAACAAATTACGAGTGAAGGTTGGAGTAAAGCGAATCACCCTGCCGCAATACTTGGCGGAAGTTAAATCGCGAACCAAGAAGGAAGATGTGGCATACTATTACGCGCAGTCGAGAGAACAGTTCGCCGCCGGAATGGTCTCGGAAGCTGCTGGAATACCAATCCTCTCGCTTTGGTCACTCAACGACAAGGAGTTTGTCGAGGCAGCCTGTAGGCAGCAAGGTATTTCGCTACGACCGTATACCGAGTTGGCTGCGGAAGTGATCAAGAAGCCAGACGATGAGCAAAAGTACCTGCCGCTAATGACGGCCTGCGCGGCCAAAAAAATTGCAGCCGACATCAGAGAATACGATCCGCCTCACATTCCCGCGATGTTGGTTGAGGATGGCAGTCTCCAGTCCCGTCTCCAGTCTCTGCTTTCCTCGTTACGGCAGAGTCCATCGCCGCTCGATGTCCAAATGGGTAACCAGCTTCAGACAGCATTTTTCCGACAAGAGGCGCTTAATCGGGGCGTGTCGTTCTATCTGAACACAGCCAACCCATTAATCCAGGAGTTACTTACCGCTCCCTTCGAGACACAGCAGGAAGCTTGCTTGGCTTTATACAACATCTCATATTTGTCGGTCGCCCCGAACCTCCAGCGAGTTGAGATTCAGGCAATCTACGACTCACTTTGTCGTGTCCTTCGGGCAATGGTCGAGCAAACTCGACCGGAGCCCACCCCGTCACGGGATCCATGTCGACGCACACGATTATTCATGATCACCCCATTCGCAAAAGAGTACGAAGTCGTGGAGTCGGCGGTTCGAGATGTGTTCGAGAACCCGCCTTACTTCTTCGAGGTAGTTCTAGCACGCGATTTCAACTATGAGTTCACGATGCTTGACAACCTGCGAACTCACATGACCGAAGCTGACGGATTCGTTGCTGAGATTAGCGATCTAAACCCGAACGTTTTGATCGAGCTAGGGGCCGCCGTTCTTGGCCACGACCGGAGCCGACCGGTGATTGTTCTCCGGGGGAGTGAAGCGAAGAAAAAGATGCCGGCAGATATTAAAGGCGTCCTCTACATCAATTATCGGAGTGGAAGCGAGCCAAAAGCGATCGCTGCCGAGATCCGACAGATGATCGCAGCGAAGGGCGAGACTACCAACATGGGGATAGTCGGTTTAGTTGAACGACAGGTCTGCAAGGCACTGACTGAAACGCTGTTGACAAGTGATTTGTGTCGCTGCAGAGAGGATGAAGCAAGCCAGATCTTGCAGCAATACCGAACGGTCGAACAATTTTGCGGCGCAGCTCTGGACGACATTTGCCGAGTCACCCAGGTCCGAATCGAGCACATAGAAGCAATTCAAAATATACTAAAGCAATTTATCCTGTGACGCAGTAAGGCAGGCCCTGTCAGTCCTGTTTTCCCATGAGGATCATCATGTCTCGAATCGATATCGAGTGTTGGAACCCAAGGTGCCATGGCCGGTTGATACTTAACTGTCGAGATCACGATCAGGCCGTGTACTGTTTGGCGTGCAAAGAAGTCCGCTCGTTCGTAAACCTCGGATCCGTCATTTGTCACTCCTGTCGGCACCTGAACCGAGTACCGATCAACAACTGGGATCTCGTTGCACAAAAGCTTCAGTGTGAGAACTGTCAGGTCCTGTTTGCCGACACGCTGGCCATGCGAGTGTATCACTTAGGGCAATGGATGAAGGATGAAATACAGGTTGATCAGGAGTTAAACGGTTGCAACCGCGGCGCCTTTGAGGGCGGCGAGGAGGAGGCAAAGCACGGAAAAGCCGCGCTCACGCGATTGGCTCCTGGTGGCCGAAAGTCTCTCTACATCGACGGACCAAGGAAAATATATATTACCGTTCCCGGCCTGCCGATCGAATATCTGCGTACTTACCACGTCAGTTGTAACTTCCAGGCCTACGCCGGCGAAAACACGAAATTTTCAGGGACACTAGCATCGTTTGCTCGTCCTAATCTCTTGGTTAGTGGAAAATCGGTTTTCGACTGGCTTTTGGGGGATTGGAAGGTGCAAACCGTCTGGTTCGCTTCCACGTCTGCCCGTAATGATTTCATGACCGTTCCACTTCTAGCCGCTTGGCAGAGCCGTTTTTGTACAGAGTGATACGCTAGAGAGGAGCGGAGCAGGAGGCATCGACGGCAGGCAGTCACTCAGCAAGAGAACTCGCATTATATATAATCACGTTGTCGCTGGCCTTGATGGGAGCGTTGCGGCTTCGCATGGTGATATCATTGGGCTGCGTAGCCGTCCATTTCCGCCCAGTACTCCGCTGCGACGGATTCTCAGGCAACATTCGAGAGGGGACGAGTTTGTAGAGCCGGTATCCACTCGGGTGGGTAAGCCCGTATTTGTGACAGGTCAATTGATCGGGCTTTCGCTGCAACGCCTCCGGAACTGGACTGTAAGCGTGCGAGGAATCTGTTTTCCTCGACCGCTTTCACCTGTGCCTGACCACGGGGTGAGAATGGGCTGCTGCGACTATCTCACGGCGTTTCTGCTGATCATCGCAATTGCGGTCGACCGCTTGGGGTACCACAGCGAGAGCGGCTTCGGTTTTTGTGTTTTCCGGTTGAAGTTAAGATCAGAACTCTTGGGGCTATAGGATTTGAACCGCGGCGAGCATGCGTGGAGACGGGGTCGGTACGGGATGACCGCCAGGCGACGCTCGCGCAGCCGGCGATTGCAGTGCTGCTCAGGTGAGTTCTTGGAGGATTTCGGTCAGGGCGGTGAGGGCTTGGGTGATGTCGGCGCGGGTGGTGGTGTGGCCGGCGCTGATTCGCAGCGTGCCGCCGGGGGCGGTGCCGATGGCGGCGTGGATCAGCGCGGCGCAGTGTAGGCCGGAACGGACTTCAATCCCGAACTCGGTGTCTAAGAGCGTTGCGGCTAGGCTCACTTCGAGCTGATTAAAGGTCAGGCTGGCGATCGGTAAGCGATGGCCGACGATCGCGCGGGTGCCTGGTAAGGAACTGAGTCCGCGTTGGAGTTCCGCTGCGAGTTCGGCGCAGCGGCTCTCGCGCTCCGCGGCCGGTTCTTCGGACAATGCTTCCAGGCCGGCGTCCCAGCCTGCGATGGCGGTGACGTTCAGATTGCCGGGCTCGAGCATCCCTGGCATCGCCGTCGGCATCTGGAGCGACTGCGAACTCGATCCCGTGCCGCCAAACAGCGTTGGTCGCAGCCGCGGCTGAGCCTTGGGCGACACGTACAACATGCCGGTACCTAGCGGGCCGCAGGCGCCTTTGTGTCCCGGGGCAGCCAACAGGTCGACGCCGAGCGCTTGCACGTCGAGGCTTAAGTAGCCGAGCGTCTGGGCGGCATCGCAGAGCAACAGGGTTTCGGTTGATTGCAACTGCCGGCCGATCGCGCCGATGTCTTGGACCGCTCCAGTGACGTTCGATCCATGGCTGATCGCGACCAGACGCGTTTGCGGGGTGACACGAGCGACCACTTCTGCCGGATCGACCTGCCCGCTGGCGTCGCAGCCGACGATGTCCAGCCGCACGCGGCGCTCGCTGCTGAGCCACTGCAGCGGGCGGAGCACACTGTTGTGCTCGGTCACCGTGGTCACGACGTGGTCGCCGTCGGCGATCACGCCGCCGAGTGCGGCATTGAGCGCGGTGGTGCCGTTGGAGAAAAAGGCGATCCGATGAGCTTCTGGCGCGCCGATCAGTCGGGCCAGTCGCCGCCGGCACGAAGCGATCACTTCATCGGCCACCGCTGCGCTGCGATAACCGCCGCGGCCGGCCGACGCGCCGGTAGAGCGGGCGAAGCGGTCCATTGCTGCATAGACGCGCTCGGGTTTCGGCCAGCCGGTAGCGGCATGGTCGAGATAGATACGCGGCACCTCCTGCTGGCTCATCGGGGATGCACCCACTGCCGCTGGCCATCGGCGAACTGTTCTTGCTTCCAGATCGCCACATCGGCCTTGATCCGGTCCATCAGCCACGGCAGCGCCGCCAGTGCGCCGGCGCGGTGCGCCGAGCAACAGCCGATCACGATGCTCGCTTGGCCGACCGGGACGACGCCGAGCCGATGAACGATCGTGATCGCGCGGAGTTCGAACTGTGCAGCCGCTTGCTGTGCCAAATCGCGAAGCTGCGCCGTCGCCATCGGGGCGAAGGCTTCATAGGCTAACTGCACCGTCTGGCGGTCGCCGGTCATCCGCCGCGTCACCCCTTCGAACCATGCGTGAGCTCCGGTATCAACATCGAATAGCCAATCCCGCAGCACTGGCGGATCGATCGCTTGTGCGGTCAGTTCGACATGAATCCTCGGTTCATCAGACATGGTGCGGTGAGTCATCGGGCCACTCACCCGCCGCTGACCGGAGGGATCAGCGCCAGCTCGGCAGCGTCTGGAACCGGGAAGTCGCCGCCCACGAACATCTGATCGACGGCCAGGCGGCAGGCGGGCAAAAGTTCCGCGAGACCCGGCACCTGCTCGCCGATCGCGGCCAGCACATCCTCAGCGGTCGCCGCAGCCGGCAGGTCGACGGCGATCGTGCTTGCCGCAGCCAGTTCCGCGGCGCCGGCAAACAGTAAAACTTCGCGGCTGCGCATCAGCGGTAATCCGACGGACGTTTGCCTTTGATGTAGCTGCCGAAGCCAAACGGGCTCGGCTCAAATTCGCCGACAAAGGAGATGTTCAGTTCAGGCGTGATGGCATCTTCCAGACCCAGCGCCCAGTAGGTGGCGTTGACGATCATGCGGCGAACGCCGGTGTTGGCGAAATCGGTCGCTGCTCCCATCGTGGTGGTGAAGACGCGTGCATCCTTGTAAGTCCGCGTCCAGCCGATCGGCATCATCGGATCGTTGCGCGGGTCGTCAACGACCGCATCCTCAGGCTTCATGCCCGACAGAATCGCACCGTTGAAGATCACATGGCTGCCTTCGAGTGGCAAGCGAACTCGGTAGACGTCGCTCGGTCCCCAAATTTCGCCGTCCTTGATACCGGTGGCGATCGGGTGTGCGGGGTCGGCGATGATGCCTCGTGTGCTTTCGACGTTGTGTTTGCCATGGTGGGCGATCCAGGTTTCCCCGAGCACCTGACGACCAAAGCCTTGTTTGTAATCGTCGCCCTGGTATTGCCAGCTGTAGCGGCCATAGGTGGCTGAGGCGGGATCGTTGAAGGCGTGCGTCGCGGTCCGCAAGCCGATGATCGGATTGCCGCCTTCGATGTACTCGACCAAGTGCTTCATCTGCTCGTCCGGCAGGGTGCGAAAGCGGGTCGCGATGATCATCAGGTCGGCACCCGCGAGGCGGTGCAGGCCGGGAATGTTATCGGTGCGGTCCGGCTTGATTTCACCGGATTCCGGATCGATTGCGAACAGCACCGTGCAGTCCATGCCGTGATGCGTCGCGAGGATCTTGGCCAGCTGAGGCATCAGCTCTTCGCTGCGGTACTCTTCATCGCCAGAGATCAGCACCACGCGTTTACCCGCACCGGGTCCGTCCTGGCCTTCAAACTCCAACCACTGTGCGTCGTCGCTTCGAGCAAGCGGCGAAGCGGCGACAACAGCAAGCATCAGCAGAAAAATACGCATGGCGACTCGCGGGGCAGGTGGGACGAATGCGGGTAAAACGGGGAACCTCAGTGTGATCGCCAGCGGTCCAATGGGCAAGCTTAGCCGCCGCTGATCGCCAGATGCTCCAGCGCCGGTCGGCGGGTGTAACGGACTTCACCGGCAACGATCGTGTAGATCACTCGGCCGCGGACCTCTTTACCGTCATGCGGGCTGCTTTGGCAGTTGGAAAGAAAGGCCTCCGAATCGACGGTCCAAACTTCATCGGGGTCGATGATCGCTACGTCGGCTAGGGAGCCGACGGCCAGCGAGCCGCCCTCGATGCCCGCGATCGCGGCCGGCGCGGTCGCCATCCGCTCGATGGCGGTCGACCACGACATCAGTCCGCTGTGCACCAGCCGTGTGGCGACGACAGCGAGGCTGGTCTCCAGCGTCGAAGCACCGAATGGGGCCTGGTCGAAATCGTTCATCTTCTTTTCCCTCGACCGCGGCATGTGTCCGCTCTGAATGGCGTCGATCGTGCCATCGGCTACCGCTTGGCAGAGCATCTCGACGTGGCGAGCGCTCCGCAGCGGCGGGTGGACCTTGAACCGCGAGTCAAAGCTCCGCAGCATCTCGTCGGTCTGCCACAGGTTCTGCGGGCACACCGAGGCGGTGACGCGAATGCCCCGTGATTTGACGCGGCGGATCAGGTCGACGCTGCCCATCGTGCTGACCGGACCGACGTGCAGCCGCCCACCGGTCGCTTCGGCCAGCCGTACGTCGCGCGCGACCGCCAGGTCCTCGGCCTCAGTCGGCAGGCCGGCCAATCCGAGCACGAGCGACACACAGCCTTCGTGCATCACGCCGCGGTTAACCAGATCAGGATCGACCGGGCGGTCGAAAATCGGGATGTCAAACATCCGGCAATAATCGAGCGCGCTCTTGATCAGTGCGCTGTTGCCGGTCGGCCGCGGCGAGTCGCTGAACGCCACCGCGCCGGCTTCGGCGAGCAAGCCCAGCTGGGCCATCTGTTCGCCGCGGCGGCCTTCGCTCAGGCAGGCGACGACATGCAGCCGCGGCCCGGCGGCTTCTTGAGCGATCCGGCGGACCAGTTCCACACCGGCCGGCGTATCGATCGGCGGATCGGTGTTGGCCAAGCAGAGCACCGAGGTGTAGCCGCCGGAAACAGCCGCAGCACCGCCGCTTTGGATCGTTTCATCTTCCTCGCGGCCAGGTTCACGAAACTCGGCGCCCAAATCGACCAAGCCGGGAGCAACGATGCAACCGGTCGCGTCGATCCGGTGGCAATACGGCGGGATCGCATCGTCGCTCGGGTCGATCGCTTCGACGCGGCCGCGCCGCAACAACAGCCGGGCTGGCCGGTCGACGTGCTGGGATGGATCGACCAGACGCCCGTTTTCGATCAGGATCGGTGTCGGCTCACTCATTGTCGCTATTGGTTCCCTGTTCTGCACCCGCTAGAAGCCAGAGCGCCGCCATCCGCACGGCGATCCCGTTGGTGACCTGTTCCAGAATCACCGACTGCGGTCCATCGGCCACCTCGGGGGTGATTTCCACGCCGCGATTGATCGGTCCTGGGGCCATGATCAAGATGTCTGGTTTGCAGCGCCGCATCCGCTGGCCGTTCATCGCATAACGGTTGGCGTATTCGTGGACGCTCGGAAACGGCCGCGACTGAAACCGTTCGAACTGGATGCGCAGCAGGTTCAGCACGTCGCAGCGGCCAAGGATTTCATCCAAGCTATGGGCGACTTCGAAGCCGAGTTCGGTCCAGCGTGGGCTGACGAGCGTGGCTGGGCCGCAGACGATCACATGCGCCCCGAGTTTGCGGAGCCCCCACATGTTGCTCCGCGCCGTCCGGCTGTGGGCGATGTCGCCGACCAGGGCGACCGTCAACCCGGCCAACGAGCCGCGGTGCTGGCGAATCGTCAACATATCGAGCAGGCCCTGAGTCGGGTGCTCATGCGCGCCGTCCCCGGCGCTGAGCACGCTGCACTGCAGTTCCCGGGCGAGCAGGTGTGGAGTGCCAGGCGTGCTGTGACGCGTCACCACCCAGTCGACGCCCATCGCCTGAATTGTCTTGGCGGTGTCGACGAAGGTTTCGCCTTTGGAAACGCTGCTGCCGGTGCTCGAAAACTCAACCGTGTCGGCGCCGAGTCGTTTGGCCGCCAGCGAAAAGCTATTGCGCGTCCGCGTGCTGTTCTCGAAAAACAGGTTCGCCAGCGTCCGCCCACCGAGCAGCGAAACCTTGCGGCGGCATCCGTCGGTCAGCTTTTTGAGCCTATCTGCAGTATCCAGTAGCGTGGTGATTTCCTCAGCCGAGAGACTCTCCAGATCGAGCAAATGCCGACGGTTCCAGGTCGGCGGAAAGGCCGACGATGCGGTATCGGTCACTCCGGTCTCGGACGTTGCCATGCGTGCAGTTGCCTTAGTTCGATTTACGCAGTTTTTTAGTTCCTGAATCGCCGGCGATCCAGAGTAGAACCATTGTCCCCAATTGTTCTTCATCCCGCACAGGTCGATATGCGGAACAATTGGGGACAGTTGTTCTACATTGTCGGCCCCGGCGGGCGCACGCGCACCGAGCGCGATCACGGCCCAGGCGACGACCCAACTGATGCCGCCGATCGGCGTGATCGTGCCGAGCCACGTGGTGTTGGTGGCGACCAGTACGTAGAGGCTGCCGCTGAACAGTAGCGTCCCGGCGATCATCAGCGCGGCAGCGGTTTTGAAGTAGCCCGCCGAGAGGTTTGGCAGGGCGCACAGCGCCAGCATCGCGGCGGCGTGAACCAAGTGGTAGCGCACTGCGACGTCGAACTGCTCACTGCGTCGGGCGAGCGTTTCCGCCGAGAGTTCAAAACGTTCCGTCAAGAAACTCTCCAAGCCGTGAGCACCGAACGCTCCGATCAGCACACCTAGCGAGCCGATGACGGCAGCGACCGCGGTCATCCGGCGGCGGGCCGGCAGGTCGCCACGCTCATGCATTTCCATCTCCGAGACTCACGGCTCATGCAGGAAGTAATTTTTCGACAGCCTGCAGCAAGCGGTCCATCGCGAACGGCTTGCGGATGTAGTCGCTGACCCCGAGCAGTTCGGCGTAGGCCTTGTGGCGACTGCCTTCATTGCCGGTAATCATGATCACCGGCAGCGGAGTTTCGCGGACTCGCCGCAACTTTTCGAGCACTAAGAAACCGCTCCGCTTGGGCATCATCATGTCCAGGATCATCAGATCGGGGTTCTCGCGTTCGGCCAGCGCCAGGGCCTGGTTGCCGTCACGAGCGATCACGACCACATAACCTTCCCCTTCCAAGGCATAGCGGATCGAGTCGATGATCTCATAATCATCATCCACGATCAGGATTTTCTTAGTCGTCACGCTGGCCGTTGAGGGGGCGGGTTCAGTCATACGGATGATGGGAAGGTCGTTGGCGGGGGCGGGTATTACCCCGGACAATAAGTTGATCACAGAACCAGTGCGGCGGCTCCGGTCATGCCAGGGAAATGTAGGGACGCCTCCGTGCGTTTTTTTCATGCCGCAGCAATAAGTGCGCGGCGGGCCAAACGGTGCCCTGAGGGAATCAATGTACGTCGACCGCTGGCTGGGTAACAGTAGCCGAACGCCAGACCTCTGGCTGACACCAATCTGCGCTTACAGCGATCTGCTCACGAGCGGCGGATCGTATCGAGCCAGTCCAACAGCTTCGCGACAGTCGGCACCTGCACGACGATCCCGAAGACGGCGATGACAATGGGAACGAGGTACAGCAGGTGCGGCGAGATCAGCAAGAAGATCGCATTGATCATCCCGGCACCTTCGAGCAGGGCTTGGCTGGTCAGCGTCGCGGTCATTCGGCTTTGCACCAGGTCACGGGCCGCCGGCGGCAGGTCGTCGTGCGCCTGCAGTGGCATCGGCAGCGACTCATTCGAGGCGTGAAAGCGATCGATCGCCCGCTGGCGAATCAAGCTTGGGATCAATACGGCGGCGAAGCAGCAGATCGCGGCGATCGACAAGCCGATCAACAGCATCAGCAGGTCCGGTGAGCCGAGCAGCCCGCCATCGGCAATCACCGGTTCGGGCTGCGGTTCACCTTGAGCCTGTTGGCCGGCGTCATTGCTCAGCGCTAAGTAGGTCATCACGGCGGCGACCAGAAGCACGCCTTGCGCCAGCGCGAAGGTGATGATCTGACCGACGCGGACGGCGGTGGCGACGGTGTAAGGACCGGAGTTGTGGGCGCTGCCCTGCGGATGCGGAGGGAAAAAAACCATGGCGCGTCTTTCAGGAGAGTCTTGCCCAGTGTCGTCGGTGCCGCTGCGAAAGACAATCAAGACGAGGCGGAACCAAGTCGTTTGTTCATCAGCCGTCCTGCACCGGTGCGGCGAAACTGCAGTGCCGAGAGCCGCGACTCTTCTTCACGATTTCCGGCGGTGACGCTGCGATGCAGCGCCTGAACGTGCTGCTGGGCCAACAGCGGGATCAGGCTGGCAATCAGATAACGGAGCGCGGCTTCTCGTGCTACCAAGTCTTCAGTATCGCTCGCCACAGCCCCGAGGATCGCCTGGTGAATCGACATCACATGAATCTCCGGATCGCTGACCCACAGGTCGGCCATCGCCAGCGGACTGCCGCCCCGGAGCGGCAAAAGCTGGTAACGGTTGATGTCAAAATGGTACATCGCGCTCGATTCGGCCGGCGTCGCTGTTGGCGGTGCGGTGACTTCTAGCCGAGTGCCACGGCGCAAGGCGAGCGATTCGCGGTTGACCGGCGGCCGATAGGACTCGGTGGCGACTTCCCAGCGATCCAGTCGCTGCTGCTCATCAAAACCCGCCTGCTCGAGCAACTGGTTGAGCCGATCGTCGGCGACATCGATCCCGATGCCCTGGCCGATCGGATCGAGGCCTTGATAACCGAAGCGAGAGTCTTTGCTGATCCCGGCAACCATCGTGGTCATGCCGGCTGCTGCAGCTTGCCGCTGACACTCGGCCAGCAGCTCGACCGCGGCCCGTTCGGCCTCCGCCGAGGTGTCAAAGCAGATCGCCGCCAGCACCGCGGTGCGATTGTGTCCAATAAACCACTGGCACCAGGCGACCGGTTCGTCATTCCAGGTGCCGACCAGCAGACGCGCGGGCGAGAAGAAGTGCCGCGAGGCGATCGCCTGCTCCCAAATCGCTGGCGTTACCAACGGCGCGGGGCGATAAACGGTGTGATGGATCACCCACAGCATCGCCAATCGCGGCACGTCGGAATTGCAGAATGAGCGAATCTCGAGCATCTTCGAGCGACACGCAGGTAGTCGACGGTTAACGATTCACCGCGGCCGGTGTTGACGATTCACCGCAGCCGGCGGTTTACTAACTGGAGCCTGACTGCCAGACGCTCGCAAGGCAACACCCCCCGGACAGCGTGCATTTTTATCCGCCCGTTCTTGCCAGATGATGATCTTGAGTACTGCCGCGATTTTGCCGACTGATTATCGCGCCCGACAAGGTGGGCTGCTGTTCCTGGTCACGTTGTCGGTGTTCTTCGTCACCAGCTTGCTGCTCTACGCGCTTTACGCTGCCTCGCGCCGAGAGGATCCGTTCAGCGCCGCGACGCTGCCGGCGCCGTTTCTGGCAAGCACGGTCTGTCTGTTGGGGATCAGCGGGATGCTGCACGCCGCCACGCGGTTGGTTCGCCGTGACCGCTTGGTCAAGACGACGCTGCTGTTGGGGGCGAGCGGCTTGGCTGCCGTGATCTTCCTGGCAATTCAAATGCTGGCGATGCTCGAGATGCTGCACGGCACCGTGACCGAAGCGGGCAACGGACGCGGATTGGTCGGCATGGTCGTGGTGTTGGCGTTCCTGCATGCGTTGCACGTCGCTGGCGGCGTGATCGCGCTGGGCATCGTTGCCGCCCGGTCGGCGCTGGGACGGTATGATCATGAACGGCATTTTGCAGTCGATTTTGCTGCCCAGTACTGGCATTTTCTCGATGGCGTTTGGCTGATCATGCTCGCGGCGTTTTGGTGGACCACCGGCGGATTTTGAGCAGCGAGTTGCACATGCTGGGTCTCAGCTCGATCGTAGGATCGGTGCCTCACCGAGCTACTTTCTCGTTGGGCAGAAGCTTCCATAACGTTTTTGTTGTGGAGTCTCACGTATAAAAACCGCTGGGCAAGGTAGTGGCTCAATTGGTGGCTACTCTCAGGCCCGCAGGGCCGGCACATCCTCTGCCGGAGTCGTCAGGCTCCGGACTGAAGCAGCACCTAGGACGCGTCAGGCCCGCAGGGCCGGCACAAGCGGCCTCCACGCCGAATCGATGTCGGCCCCGCGGGCCTGCGAGGTCTTTTCATGTCCCTGTTACCGGGCCCTCACGGACCCGGCAGAGGATGTATCGGGCCTGCGGCGCTGCCGAGCGTCAAAATTTGCCGCGAGTTGTACGGACGCTGGACCGAATCTTTAGCTGTGACCAATCACTAGCCGCACCGTGTGAGAAAAGAAAACCTTAGTCGCTGGCAATCAGTTCCAGCACATTCCAGCGCGGTTTGAGCCGCTGGACCAACGCCAACTGGCCAGTCAGCGGCGCATCCTCAACGCGCGGGACGCTGTGGTGCCAGAGCCGCAGCGGCTGACAGCCTGGCTGCCACAGCCGCAGCTGCTCTTCAGTGGCGAACATCCGCGCAAGCGTGCCCCTGAGCTCACTGCTCTCGCCGATGTAGCTCAGTTCCACAGCGCTGTTGCCGATGGCGAATACGGCTGGACCCGGCGGCATGTGGTCGCCGGCCGCCAGCACCGCGGCCAATTCCACGCCTTCGCCTGGTTCTGCACCGGCGATCAGCTCCGGCCAGATCGGTGCTGCTTCGTCTTGACCTGCGTTGGAATCGCGGACGATCCGCGCACGGCGACGCAGCGTCAGCGCCGCCCAGCGATATTCCAGCGGCCGGAAACCGGGGCAGTACCGCTGCGCCCACAGGTCAAACTGAGCCGCCGTGCGGGGGTCGCACAGCAGTTCGTCGAGCGTGCGTTCTGGATACTCGTCGGCCAGCCGCCGCCAAGCGATCTCGCTGGCAAACCGATACTCCGCTTGTTCTTGCCAGTCAAACTGCGTCCGTTTTTGAGTTTCGATGCCGGCAGCTTTTAGTTCTCCAGCCAGCCGCAGCCGGAACAGCCGGCGATTCCGCTCAGCGGGCGTGCCGGCGATCGAGCGGCGATCGCACACTCGCTGCAGGTCGTCGTGCAGGACCGGGTCAGCGAGCACGCGGTCCAACGAATGTCCATCGCACGCTTGAGCAAAGGCCTCAATCAGCTGTTGGTCTTGGTCGACCAAGTCATCGAACTCGAACAGCCCTTGGGCGAATCCGAACGCTGCGTCGCGCTGCGGCAGCGTGACACCAGCCGCATTGCTGTGACGATCTGCTCCCTGTTTGCCTCGTCCAAGCTTGCCGGTCGCTGACGTCCCAGCGGATGATGCGACTTGGCCGTTCAGGTTTGATTTGCCGTTGGCGGTCGCCGGAGGCGCTGACCTTGGGCTCGGCCGAGCCATCCAATGCGTCGCCGGGATGAATCGCAGCGAGCCGTTTTGTACCGAGCGCGACGTATTCTTCCGACAGCTCAAAGCTGAGCCAGCGGCGGTGGAGCTTTTTGGCGACCGCGACCGTCGTGCTGCTGCCGGAAAAGGGATCCATCACCACGTCGCGCTCGTCCGAACAGCAGCGGATAATCCGCCCGAGCAGTTGTTCGGGCATTTGGCAGCCGTGGAATCCGGCCCGCTCTTTGAACGTCCCGGCGACGCGCGGAAAGTACCAGACGTCTTCGGACGGATTGAATCCGTCGACTAGGTCTTGAGGACGCAAAATCCAGGTATCGTCAGGCATCCGGCCAGCTGAATTGGCCCGCGCGTCACCATAGACCAGTTGCCGGGCCGACGGCACCCGCACCGCGTCGTTACGAAACTTAAACTGCTCGGCGTCTTTGACGAAGTGAAACAGGTGCGCGTGCGAACGGGTGAACTTGTTTTTGCAGTGCACGCCGAAGGTGTAATACCACACGACCCAGCTGCGGCAGCTGAAGCCGATCTCGGCGGCGGTGACCTTCAGTTCCGCGGCATACTCATCACCGATCGCGAGCCAAAAGGAGCCGCTGGGCTTGAGCACCCGAAGGACTTCAGTCATCCACTGCGACGACCAATCGAGGTACTGCTCCGACTCCAGCCGGTCCTCATAAACGTCGTAGCTGAAGCCGATGTTGAACGGTGGATCGGCGAACACCAGGTCGATGCAGTCGTCGGCGAGTCGCTGCATCCCCGCCACGCAGTCACCCTGGTGGATCCGGCCCAGCAGCGCAGGATCGATTTCTGCGGTATCGCTGTGGACTGGTCGTTTCAGCTTGGTTTTAGTGCCGCTGGCCATGGTCGCACGATTCTCTCAGGTTCCAGTGGAGATCCATTCAGCAGAGATTTGAGCAGAGGCGGTCTGCTGCGATCTCACTCGGTCTCACTACTGCTTTTCGTACCGTACGCGATAGACCGGGATTTCGTGCAATCGGCTGCGGCGTTCAAAGTGCGTCCGGTACTGCGGCTCAGGCTCGCTGCTCTGCGGATGGCCAGGGGCTGCGGAATCGCCCGGCTCCGCCGCGTCGGCGTCGGATTGCTGCAGCGCGGCATCGGGTTCCTCCGGCAGCGGCGGCCCAAACTGAGGCACTTCGGCGGCGATCATTTCGATCGCCGATTCGAAATACTCCAGCACGTCGGTCCAGAAGTGAAAGGTGCCGCCGGGCAGCAGCGCGCGGTGGATCTGCTGCACCGACACCGGGTTGATCACCCGCCGCTTCTTATGCCGTTTCTTCCACCATGGATCGGGGAAGTAAATGTGCACGGCGGTCAGTGACGCGTCCGGAATCGATTTTTCCAGCAGCGGTTCGGCATTGCCCGCGACCATGATCGCATTGGTGCGCGCTTGCTTAGCCAGCCGACCGGCTGCGTGAGCGGCATATTTATGAGCGATCTCGACGCCGAGGAAATTATGCTGCGGCCGCAGTCCTGAGGCGTTTTGGATGAACAAGCCCTTGCCTGAGCCGATTTCCAGCTCCAGCGGCCGGTCATTGTCGAACAGCGTCCGACTGGTCAGGACGCTCGGCAATTGGTCCGGGAGACGCAGATGGTGATCCAGCGACAGCGACGCCGCAGGGCGGCTGATGGGGCTACGGGACACGGTTGTTAGGTGGTAGTTGTTGGTTGTTAGTTGTTGGTGGGTTGCAGGGAGCGGAACGATCGTAGTGCAAAGCCGGTGTAGCGACCAGCAATGGTCGTCGATCGCTCCGCCGATCGAAGCAGAGTCATCGATCGCTCCGCCGATCGAAGCGGCCTTGGGCAGGTAGCAGGTAGCGGGTAGCAGGTTGCGGAGGACGGTGGACGGAGGACGGTGGACGGTGGACGGTGGACGGCAGCAAGCCTTGCCTCTAGCTTCTGACTTCTAGCTTCTAGTTTCTAGCCTCTGACTTCTTCCCGGCTTCAGGGGTACGATGGGCGGCATGAACGCATCACTACCCGATTTCCAACAACTTCACGTCGCTTCGCTAGAGAGCCGCCGAGCCGACGACATGACGCGGCTGATCCAACGGCATGGCGGCATCGCTCATGTCAGCCCCTCGATGCGCGAGGTGCCGATCAAGCCCAACCGCGAAGCGGTCGACTTCGCCTACCGCGTGATCACCGGTCAGGTCGGCCTGGTGATCTTCACCACCGGCGTCGGTTTTCGCTTCCTGCTCTCGGCGATCCAGGGCGAGGTCGACCGGCAGCGGTTTCTCGACGCGCTGTCGGACATTCCCACGATCGCTCGCGGACCCAAACCGGCTGCCGCGATGAAAGAGGCGGGGGTGACGCCGAGCCACCGCGTTCCCGAACCGAACACCTGGCGAGAACTGTTGGATCTGGTCGACCGGGAAGTGCCCGTCGGCAATTTGCAGGTCGGCTTGCAAGAGTACGGGGTCAGCAACGCCAGTCTGATCGCCGGGTTGGAAGCCCGCGGTGCGATCGTCGAGACAATCCGCGTCTACGGTTGGGATTTTCCTGAGCAGACCCAGCCGCTCGAAGAGAACGTCACGGCCCTGGCCGCTGGCGAGCGTGACCTGCTGCTGCTGACCAGCGCCCACCAGGTCATCAACCTGCTCCGGATGGCCGACCGGATGGGCGTAGCGACGGCGCTGCGGCAGGGACTTGCCCGCACCGTGATCGCCTCGATCGGCCCGACGACGACTCAGATGATCGAGGAGTGCGACCTACACGTCGATCTCGAACCGACGCACTCCAAAATGGGGCATCTGGTCCTGGAAGCCGCTCGTCAGGGCCCGGCGCTAGTGAAACTCAAGCAGGCGACGACCATCTCCTTTGCCGTGGGCAGCTCGAGCGTTGCCGCGGAACGGTCCGCTGGACCGCGGCAATCGCATCCGAGCGACGACAGCCTGTTCATGCGCGCCTGCCGCGGCGAGCCGACGGAGCGGACTCCCATTTGGCTGATGCGTCAAGCCGGCCGCTACATGGCCGAGTACCGTACCGTCCGTGCTCAGCAGTCGTTTTTGGAGCTGTGCAAGTCGCCCAAGCTTTGCAGCGAAGTGATGTGTACCGCTGTGGACCGGCTCGGCGTCGATGCGGCGATCATTTTCTCAGACCTGTTGCCGATCCTCGAGCCAATGGGCTTTGAGCTCGAGTTCGTCAAAGGCGACGGACCGGTGATTCATAATCCGATTCGTACCGGTGCGGAAGTCGATCGGGTGCGGCTCCTCGATGATCCGTCGTCGCTCGAGTTTGTATATGAAACGGTGCGGCAGACCCGCACGGATTTGCCCGAGTGGATGCCGCTGATCGGTTTTGCCGGTTCGCCGTTCACGCTGGCCAGCTATGCCATTGAGGGTGGTGGCAGCCGGCAATATGCCGCGACCAAGGCGCTGATGTACGGTGACCCGGGTGCCTGGGCGGAATTGATGCAAAAACTCTCGCATGCGGTCATCGTGTGCCTCAACCACCAGATCGCTGCCGGCGCCCAGTGCGTGCAGTTGTTCGATAGCTGGGCCGGGTGCCTTTCCCCCGGCGATTACGTCACTTACGTCCAGCCGGCGATGCGGACCATCCTCGCCGGCATCACTCCCGGCGTGCCGGTAATCAACTTTGCGACCGGCAATCCCGAACTCCTACCGCTGCTGTGTGGCGATTCCCGCACGGTGGTGGGCGTCGACTGGCGGATTCCGCTCGACGCTGCTTGGCGACGGATCGATTACCAGCACCCGGTCCAGGGAAACCTCGATCCAGGCGTGCTGCTGGGCAGCCGTGAGCTGATCACGCAGCGGGCGGCTCAGGTGCTCGCCGCCGCCGCAGGTCGACCGGGCCATATTTTCAACGTCGGCCATGGGGTGCTGCAGCAGACGCCGGTCGAAAACGTGATCCACCTCGTCGAGCAAGTGAAGGAACTCAGCCAACGATGAGTTCCCCGAGCTTCGTCTGCCCCTTTTGCCCGCTGCACTGCGACGACCTTGAGGCGGCGAAGCTCGTACCGGCTGACCCCAAGCTATCAGGGTCCCATCCGGATCGCCCGTTGCCGGTGGATGCTGGTGGCGAGCCCTGTTCACTGTTTCAGCAGCATCTGGACTCGGCGCTGGCGCATCATCTGAGCTCCGCCGCAGCCACCGAGGCGACGTTCGCGACCGCCAGGCAGTGGGTCGAGCAGGCGGAGCAGATCTGGATCACCGGTCGCATCCTTGACCTGCAGACCGCGCGGGCGGTGTGCCGATTCGCGGAGCAGACTAGGGCGGCTGTCAGCGTGTCCGCCGATCCGGCGGCAGCAGTGGAAACAGCTGCCTACTGTGAGACGTTTGCTCGCGAGGGCGGCTTTGCGACGACCCTAGGCGATGCCGCTGCGGCGCACGCCTGCGTCATCCTGATCGGTGATCCATCGCAGCGCTGGCCACGCTTGCGGCAGCGGCTCGCACGCGCCGGCGAAATCTACGCTTGGCAGAATACAGATCATCTGAGCGAGCGAGTGGCTCAGCTGCGGAGATTATTGCGGCGGCCAGGCGAGTCTTTGCCGGCGGACGATCCCGATCTGGCGGCCTGTCGGGAATTGTGCGGCCGAGCGATCTCGGTCGTGTTCGTCGTGGTTCCCGAGGTGCTCGACCCGGGAGAGGCGATGCCCTTCTGGTCGACCATGACCGGATTGTTGCGCGACCTGAATGTGCGGATCCGCGCGGCGCTGCTGCGGTTCGACGAGACGCTGACGTTTCGCAGTGTGCAGGTTTGGAGCGGCCAACGAGCGGCGGCGATTGGCGTCGCTCAGGCTCAGGCCGCAGCCGATCTGGTGATCGAACTGGTTCCTTGGGACGCCGGCTGTGCTAGCAGCGGCGAGACCGGCGAAGGTGGTGCCGCGGCGGACGGCGTCCAGCCGGCGTTCCGGCGAATCAGGATCGGCTGGCAGCCGGCGACGCCTGTTGCCGCCTCGGCCTGCGCCACCCGACGTGCTACCTGCCGGCGAGTGCCGGTGGGATCGGACGGGCGGCGACCGTGCTCCGCGGCGATGGCTCGGTCGCCTTGCCACTGCGCCCGCTGGTCCAGACCGCCCTGCCCTCGCCCGCTGATGTGCTCGCGCAGTTGACGCTGTAGCGTGGTCGATCGCTCCGCCGATCGAACGGCACCCAAGAAGCTCTGACCGGCAGCAAGGTGGTCGATCGCTCCGCGATCGAACCGAAAGTTCCGACCGGCGGAGCGGTCGGCCACACTGCGGTCGGCCACACTGCGGCTTACATCACCGAAAAATAGTTGGCGACGGCGTGGTCGAGATTTTCCCGCGTCAACTCGATCGGCTGTTCGTTGTAGATGCAGTGATTCTTGACCTGCAGCAGCAGATCGCGAGGCTGGCAATTGCGAAACGGCCGATTCACCGGCAGGTAGTGGGTCTGGATCAGGTAGTCGATTGCCTCAGGCCGGTGCGGGATACCGGTCGCTGTGCACATGATCTCGAACAGCTGGCGGAAGTCAGACTCGGAAGGGTCGATCACTTCGATCTTGTATGGAATCCGCCGCAGGAAGGCGTCGTCGACCAGATCTTTGGGCTCTAGGTTGGTGCTGAAGATCACCAACTGGTCAAACGGCACGCGGATTTTCTTGCCGAAGGCCATGTTGAGGTAGTCGTGCCGTTTCTCCAGCGGGATGATCCAGCGGTTGAGCAATTGGTCGACGCTCATCTTTTGGCGACCGAAGTCGTCGATCACCAGCGTGCCGCAGTTGCTCTTCATCTGCAGCGGCGCCTCGCTGATGTTGCTTTCGCTGTTCCGCTGGACCTCGAGCATGTCCATCGTCAATTCGCCGCCGACCACGATAGTCGGCCGCTTGATCCGCACCCAGCGTTTGTCGATCGAGGAGGTGTCCAAGAGGCCTGGCGTGGCTTCGGGCATCGCCAGGTGATGAACCATCGGGTCAAACAGCTGCATGATCGCCCCTTCGACCTCAACCGTGCGGGGCAGCCAGATGTATTTGCCGAAAGCAGCCGTGACGCGTTCGGCGATGCTCGACTTGCCGTTGCCCGGGTAGCCGAACAGGAACATCCCCCGCCCGCTGCTGATCGCCGGACCGAGTTGGTTAAGCATCCGCGGGTTGATCAGCAGATCGGCGAAGGCTCGCTGCAGGTCTGCCTGTTTGGGACACTGACCTTCGATGCTTTGGTAGCGGACACTGGCGATGTAATCGGCCAACGGAACCGGGCAGGAACCGAAGTAGGTTGACTGGCGGGAACTGCTGTGGGCGGCTTGGCGGCCGGCTTCGGTCAGCACATAGACATAGTCGTTGGTCGCGGTGGCGTTTTTGTAGGCCACGCGGAAATCCGCCTTGAGTTGCTCCAGCAGCGGCTCGACTGAGCGAAACGGCAGCTTGAGCTGATCGGCGATCGCGCGTCCTTCGCACTCGCTGGCGGCGAGCAGGAACCGCAGGATCATGCCTTCGACAAGCGTTTCGCTGACGCCGCACTCGGCCAAATCGTGTGGCTCCCGCGGTCGCCACGGTTCGTCGATCGAGCCGGTGAAGCCCGGCGGCATCGATTGGATCGCTGAGGCAGGGAGTGGTTTCCCGGCGGCAGGATCTCCCGCCGACGGTTTTGAATGCGGGCGTGGTTGATCCTCTGCGACCGCCGCAGTCCAGATCTGCGGTGGGTCGAGCGGGTGCTGGGCCATGGGGAAGCTCCGGCCGGCTGGCTGCCAACTTGGCGTGGGACCAACCGTGGTTTGACGGCAGGTGCTGGCGGCGTGAGCGGGGTTTTCCCACCGCTGAGGCCTTGGATCTTGGCGATCAGCGCGTCGAGTTTGCTCTCGGCGGAATCCAGGCGGGCTTTGGCTGCATGCGGGTTGCTTCCGGCAGCGGGGGACGGTTGAGATGGTGTCGCGTGGTTCATTTGCTTGCCCTGCTGATCGAGCCGCGATGAGTGTCCGGCGGAGGGCTGTGTGGTGCTGGCCCTGAGGGGATTATCGGCTGCCGCAAAAACGCCGCTGGATCCGAATCCGCGGCAAATCGGGCAAGAATGAGCGGCCGCAGCGGGCAGGCGTAGCCCTGTGGCGGCAGGCGGCTAGAAACTTTTTAGAAAAACCGCTGGCAGGGCCTTGTACGGTCCGAAGAGGCTTCCTATCATTCCTGCACACCTGAGGCAAACGGCCAACGCCGCTAACCACAGGGACGAAGGAATCGAAAAAAAGTTGCTGAACGCTTGACGATCAGCCGACAACTTGAGATACTTCATGAGTCGCAGCAAAGTTCGCTTTGCTGTGGCGCATAACCGATCTTTGACAATTTGGTGATGAATCTTTCTGCTGAGTTTAAGTCAGTGCGAGATCGCTCATATAAAAAATGGCGAATCGCTGTGGCGTTTTACCGAGCGTCACGGAGCAGAATCAACCATCGGTTTTAAGTTGTTCATGACCGGTTTTGCCTTCGGGCAAAGCTGTCAAAGCATATAAAATTGAAGGGTTTGATCCTGGCTCAGAATGAACGTTGGCGGCGTGGATTAGGCATGCAAGTCGTGCGAGAATCTCCCTTCGGGGAGAGGACAGCGGCGAAAGGGAGAGTAACGCGTGGTTACATACCCTCGGGACCGGGATAGTAGCGGGAAACTGCTAGTAATACCGGATAATATCTTTGGATCAAAGGTGTGATTCCGCCCGAGGATTGGACCGCGTTCTATTAGCTTGTTGGCGGGGTAATGGCCCACCAAGGCGACGATGGATACCGGGTGTGAGAGCATGGCCCGGCTCACTGGGACTGAGACACTGCCCAGACACCTACGGGTGGCTGCAGTCGAGAATCTTCGGCAATGGGGGAAACCCTGACCGAGCGACGCCGCGTGCGGGATGAAGGCCTTCGGGTTGTAAACCGCTGTCAGTTGGGAGGAAGTGCCAGGGGGTTATCCCCTTGGTTTGACCGATCTTCAGAGGAAGGACGGGCTAAGTTCGTGCCAGCAGCCGCGGTAAGACGAACCGTCCAAACGTTATTCGGTATCACTGGGCTTAAAGCGTGCGTAGGCGGCCTGGTAGGTGAGATGTGAAAGCCCACGGCTCAACCGTGGAATTGCGTTTCAAACCACCAGGCTTGAGGATGGCAGGGGTGATGGGAACTGATGGTGGAGCGGTGAAATGCGTTGATATCATCAGGAACACCGGTGGCGAAGGCGCATCACTGGGCCATTTCTGACGCTGAGGCACGAAAGCTAGGGTAGCGAACGGGATTAGATACCCCGGTAGTCCTAGCTGTAAACGATGAGCACTGGGTTGAGGGGACTTCCACATCCTCTCGGCCGTAGCGAAAGCGTTAAGTGCTCCGCCTGGGGAGTATGGCCGCAAGGCTGAAACTCAAAGGAATTGACGGGGGCTCACACAAGCGGTGGAGGATGTGGCTTAATTCGAGGCTACGCGAAGAACCTTATCCTAGATTTGACATGGTTGAGAATCTCCTTGAAAGAGGAGAGTGCCCTTCGGGGAGCTCTTTCACAGGTGCTGCATGGCTGTCGTCAGCTCGTGTCGTGAGATGTTGGGTTAAGTCCCTTAACGAGCGAAACCCTTATCTTTAGTTGCCAGCGGGTAATGCCGGGGACTCTAAAGAGACTGCCGGTGTCAAACCGGAGGAAGGTGGGGATGACGTCAAGTCCTCATGGCCTTTATGTCTAGGGCTGCACACGTCCTACAATGGCACGTACAAAGGGAAGCCAAGCCGCGAGGCCGCGCTAATCCCAAAAAGCGTGCCCCAGTTCGGATTGCAGGCTGCAATTCGCCTGCATGAAGCCGGAATCGCTAGTAATCGCGGGTCAGCATACCGCGGTGAATGTGTTCCTGAGCCTTGTACACACCGCCCGTCAAGCCACGAAAGTTGGGAGGGCCCGTAGTCACTGAGCTAACCCGCAAGGGAGGCAGGTGCCGAAGGTCAGCTCGACAATTGGGACTAAGTCGTAACAAGGTAGCCGTAGGGGAACCTGCGGCTGGATCACCTCCTTTCTAAGGATTCTTAGATAGGTCGGTTCGGGTGACTGGACCGGCCGAATCCGTGGAAGTGGTCTCGCAATGACCTCAGCAGAAATCAACTCGCCCCCGGGCGCTGTTGACATCACCAAAGATTCAAAAACGAAAACCCGCTCAGGCCCGTCGCCAGCCTGAGCGGGTTTTTTCGTGCGCACATCCAGCAAGTTGATTGTTGGTTGCAGGTTGCAGGTTGCAGGATTTGATCTCGACCAACCGCTCACGACGGAATCAAAATTCCGTCCACCGTCCACCGTCCACCGTCCACCGTCCACCGTCCACCGTCCACCGTCCACCGTCCACCTGCCACCTGCCACCCGCTACCGACTGATGAACCGGGATGTGTGCACGTAAAACCGCAGCGGTAGATCGGCGGCGCGGCTGATGCCGATTCGTGGTCCCGTGGCAATGTCTTGCTCCGCGATAGCGTCGCCGGGAGTGATGGTTAATTCGGTGGAGCGGACCAGGTCGATGCCGTCGTGTGCCGTCGTGATGCCCAACGCCTGACAGAGCATGGCCGGCCCGCGTGTCAGCCGCCGTAAATCGCTCTGGCCACGCGCCGCGGCCATCGCCGCCACTCCCCAAACTGGCTCGATCGCGCGAATTAAGACCGCGCTGCCGATCCCGCTGCGATCGGTGCTGACATTCATGCAGTATTTGGCATGAATCGTGTACACATAAAGTGTCCCAGGTTTTTGAAACATGGAGCGATTGCGCCGCGTTGGCCCTTTTGCGGAGTGGCTGGCCGGATCGTCCTGAGCGAGGTACGCCTCGGTCTCCACGATCTTTCCGCCGAGTATTTCACCGTTTTCTGTCAGCCGAATCAGCGACTGCCCCAGCAGGTCGCGAGCAACTTCGGCTGCTGGACGTGTGTAAAAGTCGCGCCGGTAGCGGTTAATTAACTGCGGGATTTTCGATCCTGCCATAATGGGGTGACCTTGGGTAAATCCGACAGGACCTTGAGTGTGATCGAGAAAGTATTTCGAGCCCGCTGGCTGTTGCCAATCAGCCGTCCGCCGATCAAACGCGGCTGGGTGCTGACTCGTGGCCATGCAATCTTGGAGCTGGGTGAGCGGAAGCCGCCATCCGGCTACCCGCTCGAAGATCTGGGCGATGTCGCTATTTTGCCTGGTTTGGTCAACGCGCACACCCACTTGGAATTTTCGGGGCTCACGCAGCCGCTGGGATTTCCGGGTATTGCACTGCACGAGTGGGTCGGTCTGGTGATCGATCTACGGAAGAAACGCCGGCGCGATCCGGGGCAGCTGATTGCCGCCGGGCTGGCGGAGAGCCGGGCGGCGGGTGTACGGCTGATCGGAGAAATCGCCACCACGCCCTGGGCAGGCTTCCGCAGCCGAGTGACGACAGAAACCGTTGCCTTTGCCGAGGTCCTGGGGCTGTCACAGGAACGCGCGGCTGAAAAACTCGCTGCTGCTGCTGCACATTTAGCTAAATCATCAGTGGCTCCGCACATTACCGGAGCGATCAGCCCGCACGCCCCCTATTCCACGTCGCTCGATGCGGTTCGCCGCAGCGTGCAGCTGGCGCGTCGGCAGGGAGTCGCGGTGGCGATGCATCTGGCCGAGAGTGCGGAAGAACGTGAACTGCTGGAGCAGGGTACGGGACCGTTTGCCGAAACGCTACAGGAAATGGGGCTGTTTCGGGACGAGCATTTTCCGATCGGCGACGACGCGACGTTGCAATTGCTGGAGATCCTCTCGCAAGCTCCGGCCGCACTGGTCGTGCACGGCAACGATTTGAGGCCACCGGAAATCGATTTCGTGGACCAACATCGGACGCTGACGGTCGTTTACTGTCCGAGAACGCATGCATTTTTTGGTCAGCCGTCTCATCCCTTTGACGACTTACTGCGTCGCGGTGCGGCGGTTGCGTTGGGCACCGATTCGCGGGCGAGCAATCCCGATCTGTCGGTCTGGAACGAAGTGCGGTGGTTGCTCGAGCACCGCACAGACGTGGATTGGCAGGCGGTCTTGGCGATGGCCACGATTCATGGTGCGGACGCCCTGCGGCGCGGCGACCTGGGACGGATTGAACCGGGAGCGATCAGCGGACTAATTGCGGTTCCGGGCGCGGCATCGACCGCCGAAGGACTTGTCGACCAGTGGATTGTCGGCGGATCACCAAGGTTCTTGACCGAAGAGGTGGCTGAGGCTGCGTCACGAGGAAATGCGGCCAAGTAGGCTGGTTTTACTCGGCGTCGTCGCTCTGCAGTTTCCGCAGCACGCCCTTCGTTCCTCAGGGACGTGCCACCCGGATGCACTCCCTCTCGCCTTAGAGCAAGAGCTTACGAATCCGCGGAGGCACCCGCCAGAGAATCTCGAGCTTTTTCGCACTTTCGCTCAAGAACTGGACTTGTCTTGCCGGGGGCAGATCAAGCAACATGCCGCCACCCGGCCAATGCAGCTGCAAGATGCGACTGCGGTTGGGGTTGTTGAACAGTCCAGCCGACGTCCAGGGAGGGACGAACGTGGGAAGATTGATTGCTGCTGTCGTAGTGTGTGCGGCCGGATTGCTGCTTGGACCGAGCGTCCTGCAAGCTGGCGACGCCGTCTTGGTTGAGTTCACCTCTCAGCAGTGCGGACCGTGTCGGGCGATGCAGCCGATCATCGGCCAGCTCGCATCCAGCGGCGTTGCGGTTCGCCGCGTCGATGTCGATCGTGAGCCGGCGCTGGCGCGGCGGTACTCGATCACGCAGACGCCGACTTTCTTGGTGCTTTCCGGCGGCAAGGAACTGACACGCCTGGTCGGTATGCAAACCGCTGCCCAACTGCAGACAGCCCTGGCGATCGATCCTTCGGGACCATGGAAGCGGACCAATGCGACCGCCACCGATTCGGTTCCACAAACACGTCTGGCGCCGCTGCGGACGTCGATGGCAGCGCAGTACGATCCGCCGTCGATGGCCGCGATGCCACAGTCCGAAGCGATGCCTAGCGTTGCAGTCGCCGATGCAGTGGAGCGGGCTCAAGCGGCGACGGTCCGCCTGCGGGTGCATGACGGCAGCGGTCACGGTGTCGGTACCGGGACGATCATCGACACGCACGGCGACGAAGCGCTGGTGCTGACCTGTGGCCACCTGTTTCGCGACACCCAAGGCAAGGGCCGTATCGAAGTCGACTTGTTTGTCGGCGGACGTCCGCAAACCGTCGAAGGGCAACTGATTGATTACGACGCAGATGATCGTGACATTGCACTGGTGGCGATTCGTCCTGGGTTTCCGATCCAGCCGGTTCCGGTGATCCGTCACGGGCGGTTGCCCGAAGTCGGCAGCACCGCATTCAGCTTCGGCTGCGATCGCGGCGACGATCCCTCACGCCGCGACACGCGGGTCACTGGCGTCAACAAATACAACCAGCACAAGGCGGCTTCCAATCTGGAAATCGCTGGAGCACCGATCGACGGGCGCAGCGGTGGGGGTTTGTTCGATGCTGATGGCTTCCTGATCGGCGTCTGTAACGCTGCCGACTTCAAAGGCGACATCGGTATCTACGCCGGACCGGGCGCAATTCACTGGCAATTGGACCGTTTACAGCTTGCTCGGCTGTATCGCAACGAAGCCGACGCGCCGCCGGTCGCCGTTGCTCCGGTGCAGCAGCCAGCGGCACAGCCTGTCGCTCAGCAGCCACCGGCGGATCGTTTTGCCAGTCTCGATGGTCCTTCCGCAGCCCGCTGGAGCCCTCAGCCGGCAGTTGCGACCCCGCCGGCCCAGTCGGACCAGGAAGTGATCGTGATCATCCGCGACCGCGTCAATCCGGAAGCGACTTCGCGCGTGATGACGTTGCCCCGCCCCAGCGGTGAACTGCTGCAGATGCTGGAAAGCCAAGCTGCACGCTAGGGCGAGTAGCGGCAAATTAGCAGGTACACTCCGCTGCCGTCCGCGGTCTGATTCCCCAGACGCTCAGCTTTGGGGTTCTTCCGAGGATTTGATGGCTAGCAGCGCCGTGGGTCTAGCTCTTGGGTGGCACGCTTAGAGCCCTAGCGACGGGCGTGAGCGGACAGGGTAAAAGACGCTAATCAACATGGCACATCCCGCAATCACTAAACAGTTCCCTCCCGCACGCCCTTCGTTCCTCAGGGACGTGCCACCCGAGGGTGCATGGTTCCCGAGTCTCATGGGCCTTGAAGTTCGCTGAGGAACTACAGACCGTCAGCCGGCGGCCATCGCTGCGGCGAGCTGTTCGTAAGTCCGTTTGCTGTTGGGTTCTTCGCCACGGCTATTGAGTGCAATCTGATAGAGCGTTTGCCCGCATTTGGTGGGGTAGGTACCGGTGATGCAAGCTTGGCACAGGCTCGTTCGAGGCAGATCGATCGCTCGGGAAATTGCTTCGACCGGTAGGTAACGCAGTGAATCCGCTCCGAGATCGTCCGCGAGGCGTTGTTGAGCGGCCTCGGTCAACTGACCATCGGGAAAATACTTCGGCGCAATCAACTGATCGATCGTGCTCATGTCGATCCCATAGAAGCACGGCGCGATGATCGGTGGGCAGGCGACACGCACATGGATTTCTTTTGCTCGGCCGACTTCGCGGATCCGGTCCAGCAGCACTCCCATGGTCGTGCTGCGGACGATCGAATCTTCAACCAAGATCACCCGCTTGCCTTCGAGTACATCTCGCAGCGGCGTGTATTTGCTGGCCGCCTTGGCTTTTCGCGCTCGACCGCCTTCGATGAATGTACGACCTGCATAACGGTTGCGAATCAAACCTTCACGGCTGGGAATGCCCAGTTCGTAGGCCATCGAATCGGCGGCGGCTTTGCTGGTGTCGGGCACGGGCACGACGATCGTATCGGAGCGATCAAAGTGGAAGCGGTCATCGGCGCGTTCTGCTTTGGCCAATTCTTCGCCCAGCCGTGTGCGGCTGAGGTAGACGCTGCGGTCATCAAGCGTGCTGGCGACGTTGGCGAAGTAAATCCATTCAAAGAAGCAGTGGGCGGGGGAGCGTGGCTCAGCAAACCGCTCCATCCGAAAGCCATTTTCTGGGTCGATCAGGATCGCATGCCCTGGCGGCAGCGAATGGATCTGCTCGGGTTCAAAACCGAGGTTCAGCAACGCCACACTTTCGCTGGCCGCGGCAAAGAACGGGCCTTCATTGACATAGCACATCGGCTTGATGCCCAGCGGGTCGCGAGCGACCACCATTTCGCCTTCAGCGCTGAGCAGCGCCAGGCTGTAAGCACCGTCGAACCGGCTGGTCGCTTGCCGGATCACCTCCAGCCAGTCCAGCCGCTGGCGTGCTTCGCTCAAGATCCGGCCGATCTCGTGCAGAATGATTTCGGTGTCGGTATCCAGCGACAGGTGGTGATCGCCGTCGCTGAGCAGCTGTTCCTTCAGCACGCTGTAATTGGCCAGTTGGCCGTTGAAGCAGAACGAGAACCACTTGCGCTTGTGGATGTGCTGACGCTCGAACGGCTGGGCATAGCTGCGGTCGTCTTTGCCGCAGGTGGCGTAGCGGACATGGCCGATCGCCGCGGTGCCGGCCAGTTGCCGCTGAATCGCTTCGCACTTGGCGCGGTGGTTGAGCCGAAAGACTTCCGTGACAGTGCCAACGTCGCGGAGCGTCTTGAGCAGCCGCGGCCGTTCCGGATTGTAGGTGGACATGCCCGCCGCCAATTGGCCGCGATTTTGGATGTCCAGCAGCATCCGCGGCAGCAGTCGCGAAATTTCACGCGGTCCGTCCGCTGTGCATACGGGGCTGCGGCCCCGTCCCGACAGATGGTACACCGCAGCGACCCCGCACTCGTGATGCAGCTCACTCATCGACTCATTGGCCTCTGGCGCTTCTTGTTAAACAGGCATGCTGGGTGAGATCACCCACTGATGAAGTGTATCGCCCAAACATGATGTCGCAATTCATCTTTGCTTCCCACAGACGCCTAACGGCACACCGATCGGCTCATTATCATCACACATCGCCTCGATATCACTGTGGCATCAAAATGCGTACAAACTCGCCAACCCGACTGGGTTCACAAGTGTCTCGCTCGAACTTTCCTGCCCCCGATACGATTGATCCCGAACGTTTAGGCGTCATTGAGGCAGCTAAAGTCGTGGTCGTCAAAGTCGGCACACGCGTGCTGACCGGCCCTGACGGGCGGTTGGACCTGCACCGGATCGGGGCGATCAGCGAACAGCTCTGCCGCTTGGCCGACTCCGGGCGCCAAGTCCTAATGGTCAGTAGCGGAGCAGTCGGCGCGGGCGTCGGCAAACTCAAGCTGCCACGCCGTCCGGCCGGACTGGCCCAATTGCAAGCGGTCGCCGCCATCGGCCAAACCGACTTGATCCAGGCCTACGAGCAGTCGCTCAGCCGCCGAGGCCGACATGCCGCCCAAGTCCTACTGACCGCTTCAGACCTGCGTCGTCGCAGCGGCTATCTCCATGTCCGCAATGCGCTCATCCAAATTCACGCCTTCGGCGCAATTCCGATCATTAATGAAAATGATTCGGTTTCCGTTGGGGAGCTGATGACCACCTTTGGGGATAATGATCGCCTGGCTGCGAGCGTTGCCGGGCTGCTCAGCCGGGCGCTATTGATCATTCTGTCAGACGTGGAGGGGCTCTACGATGGCCCACCGGATTTGCCCGAGAGCCGGCGGATTTCATTGGTGCGTGAGCTCAATGCCGATATCTTTGCCTTGGCCCGCGATCGCGTCTCGCTATCGAGCAAAGGCGGCATGGCCAGCAAGCTGCACGCGGCGGAGACCGCGACGTCACATGGGCACCCGACGATCATCGCCCCGGGCCGCGACGATACCGTGCTGGACCGGATCTTCGCCGGCCAAGATGTCGGCACCCTGTTCCTGCCCAACAGCCGCTGCATCAAAGGCCGGCGGCGCTGGATCGGATCGGCGGCGCACATCGAAGGCACGCTGACAATCGACGACGGCGCGGTGCGGGCGCTGGCTCGGCGCGACAGCAGTTTGCTGGCGATCGGCATCCGCACGGTGAGCGGCGCCTTCGGCCGCGGCGCCGTCGTCTCGCTCTGTGACTCCCAAGGCAACGAAATTGCGCGCGGGCTGACCAACTATCCGGCCGACGAGGTGGAGAAGATCCGCGGCTTGTCGAGCGACAAGATCGCCGCCGTCCTCGGCCACTGCCCTTATGAAGTCGTCGTCCACCGCGATAACCTCGTCGTCACCGGCAACTGAGCACGAGCACGGCGGCATGTTATACTCGTGCCGGCGCTGCAAGGATCGTTATCGCGAAATACCGGCGGATGCAGCACCCACACATCCTTGATCGGCTCGGATCTTAGTCGATCACAACGGAGGCGGATTCCGCATGCACCGATTTTTGGTCGCGATTCTGTCGGCGATGGTTCTGCTGTCTGCCCCACGGGCTCAGGCCGCCGATGACTACCAGCAGCACATTCAGCCGCTGCTGGCAACCTACTGCATCACCTGCCACTCCACTGAGGAGCAGGCCGGCGAACTGGATCTCCAGCGGCTGCGCACGTTAGCCGATGTCCGGCAAGACCCGCACGTCGGTCAGCGGATGCTCGAACAGCTCGCGCTCGACGAGATGCCGCCGCAGGACAGTGCACAGATGTCGGCGGCGGAGAAACAGCGGCTAACTGCGTGGCTGCAGGCGACGCTCGATGAGATCGCACTGGCCAGTGCAGGCGATCCCGGCGCGGTGGGCTTGCGCCGGCTGTCCAACGCCGAGTACAGCTACTCGATCCGCGACCTGACCGGTATCGATTCGCTCGACCCGGCACATGAGTTTCCGGTCGATGGTGGCGCCGGCGAAGGATTTACGAACGCCGCCGCTGCGCTGGTGATGTCGCCGACCTTGTTGACGAAGTACCTCGACGCCGCCAAGGAAGTTGCCCAGCACGCGGTGCTGTTGCCTGACACGATCGCTTTCTCCCCCAGTACCAGCGCCAATGACTGGGCGACCGAGCGGCTGACGAGGATCCGCGATTTCTATGGCCGCTACGCCCGGGCCGACGGAGCGATGGCGGTCGATCTGCAGGGCGTGAAGTTCGATACCAACGCCGGCGGCCGGTTGCCACTGGAACGTTATCTGGCCACCCTGCATGCTGAACGCCAGTCGCTGCAGAACAACACCACGACGGTCGCTTCGGTGGCGCAGGCTCACGATCTCAATGCGAAGTACCTGGGCCTGCTGTGGCAGACGCTCTGCGAGCCGCAGGACTCGATCCTCCTCCGCTCGATCCAGGACAAATGGAATGCCGGAACGCTCTCGGCCGCCGACATTCAAGCTTGGCAGCAAGTGTTGTGGCGGTTCACCAGCGTCGGCCACATCGGCAAACTCAACGGCCCCAAACAATGGCAGGAACCGTTGTCGCCGCTGGTCGACCAGCTCGAAATCCGGCACAAGCTGACCGTCCCCGCCGATGGCAGCGATGTGATGGTGTATCTCGCCGCGAGCGAAGCGGGAGATGGTCGGCACGGCGATTTTGCCATTTGGGACCAGCCGCGGATCGTGCTGCCCAGCGGCGATGAACTGCCACTGGAACAGGTGGACGCGGTCTGGCAGGGACTCGTCTTGCGCCACGCTGCGATCGCCGACCAAGCCGCTGACTACCTGGCTGCAGCCGATGCACTGGAACGCTCGCCAGACCAAGCCGACACAGCAGAATTGGCGCAGGCGCGGTTTGGACCCCGAACTCTTAGCCGCTTGGCTCGATCTGCTCGGAATCGGCAGCAGCAGCGACATCGCGGCCCAGTCGCTGCTGACCGAGCGACTGGAACGCACGCCGGACTACGACTTCATCAAGGGCTGGACCGGAGCGGACGCGCTGAGCGTGCTGGCCAATTCCTCCGCTGCCGATGTCCGCATCCCCGGCGTGATGAAGGCTCATAGCGTAGCGGTCCACCCGGCGCCCACTCGCTCGGCGATCATTGCTTGGCGGAGCCCCGTCGCCGGGAAGCTGGCGATCGTGGGGCAAATCACCGCCGCGCATCCGGAGTGTGGCAACGGTGTCAGTTGGACACTGGAGCTGCGCCGCGGCCGGACCCGCCAACGGCTGGCCAGCGGCTTCAGTGATGGCCCACGGCCCGTTGCGATCGAATCGATCGACGACGTCCCGATCAAGACCGGCGACGTGGTGGCATTGGTGATCGGCCCGCGCGACGCCAACCACAGCTGCGATTTGACACGAATTGATTGGCAGCTCCGCGTCGGTGCCCAGCAGTGGGATCTGGCGCATGAGGTTGCGCCTGACATCCTGCAGGGCAACCCGCACGCGGACCGGCATGGCAACGCGGAGGTTTGGTACTTCTGCAGCGAGCCGACCGATACGCTGGCTCCGTCGTCGTTTCCCCAGGGTTCGCTGCTGGCTGCTTGGCGTGCTGCCGAGGCCAGCGACCAGCGGCAGGCACTGGCTGGACAGCTCCAGCAACTGCTGCAAAGCGAACCCGCTGGGCTGGCCGCCGATGCTCCCGATGCCCTGCTCCGCGAACAGTTGCTCTCGTTTCAGGGGCCGCTGCTGGCGCGTCGCTGGAACAGCCAGTCGCTGCCACACCGCGGCGATCAAACTGCTGTCGATTATGGACTCGATCCGGCCAGTCTGGGCAAGCACCCAGAGGGGACAGACGCGGGAGCGGTCGGTTCTCGGCAGCTGTGTACTCAAGCGCCCAGCGTCATCGAAGTGCGATTGCCGGCAGCATTGGCCGCTGGCACTGAATTGGTGGTGACCGGACGGCTGCATCCCAGCAGCGGCGGCAGCGGCAGTGTACAGCTGCAGGTGCTCAGCGAGCGGCCGGAACAGGCACAATCGCCGACCGGCTTGGCGGCGCTCGGTCCGGCCCTGCCGGTGATCGTGGAACAACAGGGTGCGGCGCGGCAGCGGTTGGAACATGCCTTTAACGACTTTCGCCAGCTCTTTCCCGCGGCGTTGTGCTATGCCGAAATCGTGCCGGTCGATGAAGTCGTAACGCTCACACTTTATCACCGTGAAGACGAGCACTTGCAGCGACTGATGCTCGACGAGCAACAAACGGCCGAACTCGACCGGCTGTGGGACGAGTTGCTGTTTGTCAGCCGCGCGCCGCTGAAGCTCGTCGACGCGTTTGAGCAACTCTATCAATACGCGACCCAGGACGCTGATCCCTCCGCTTTTGAGCCGATGCGAGAACCGATCCGGCGATCGGCCGACGCGTTTGGGCAGCGTCTGCTGGAGGTCCAGCCGCAGCAGATCGAAGCGGTATTGGACTTCGCCAGCCAGGCTTGGCGGCGGCCGCTGAGCGACAGCGAGCAGAGCGAATTGCGTTTGCTTTATCAGCGGCTGCGCGAGCAAGAATTGCCGCACGAGGCCGCGGTGCGGATGCTGATCGTTCGCGTGTTGGTTGCACCGAACTTCCTCTACCGTGGTGAGAAAGCCGCCGCTGGCGCGGATGCCGTGCCGGTCAGCTCGTGGGAGTTGGCGACGCGGCTGAGCTATTTCCTATGGTCGAGCGTCCCGGATGAGGAACTTCGTCAGCTCGCGGACTCCGGTCAGTTGGCTGAGCCGGAAGTTTTGGCCGGCCAAGTTCGCCGGATGATGCGCGATCCAAAGATCCGTAGGCTGGCGCTGGAGTTCGGTTGTCAGTGGCTCCAGGTGCGCGACCTGGCGACGCTGGACGAAAAGAGCGAGCGGCACTTTCCGACCTTCAAGCCGCTGCGGGCTGATATGCAGGAAGAAGTGGTGCGATTCTTTATCGACCTGTTCCAAGCAGACCGCTCGGTCCTGTCACTATTAGACGCTGACCATAGCTTCATCAACGGCGCGCTGGCCGAGCATTACGGGCTTCAGCCGCAGTCTCAGGATTGGCACCGAGTGACGGGAATGCGCGATCAGCATCGCGGTGGCATTTTAGGCTTTGCCGCGGCATTGGCCAAACAAAGCGGAGCTTCGCGCACCAGCCCGATCTTGCGCGGCATCTGGCTCAGCGAAGTCTTGCTCGGCGAGAAGTTGCCCCCGCCGCCCAAGGATATTCCGGTGTTGCCCGAGGAACCGCCGGCGGGGTTGACCGAGCGGGAATTGACCCAGCGCCATAGCAGTGACCCCGCCTGCGCCGGTTGCCATCGGCGGATCGACCCACTGGGTTTCGCGCTGGAAGGTTTTGATGCGATCGGTCGCTGGCGAGAACACGACGCCAGCGGACTGGCGATCGATTCCGTTTCCACGCTTGCCGACGGCACCGTATTCGAGGGTGTCGATGGCGTGCGGGCGTACTTGCTCGAGATTCGCCGCGAAGATTTCCTCCGCCAGTTCTGCCGCAAGCTGCTCGGTTTTTCACTCGGACGGAGTGTGCAGCTTTCCGATCAACCGCTGATCGAAACGATGCTGGAGCAGCTGGCGGCTGATGATTACCGCGTGAGCACGGCGGTCGAGCTGATCGTCCAAAGCCCTCAGTTCCAACGCGTGCGGGGGCAGGATTTTATCGCCGCGCACTGAGAGCTGGAGCAGTTGTTGTTTTGCGTCACACTCTATTGAACTTTTAAACCTTCGGTTGCGAGGACTCGACCATGACCAAGCCGCAATTTTTATTCTCGCGACGCACGTTGCTGCGCGGCATCGGCGTGACGATGGCGCTGCCGTGGCTGGAATCGCTCCGGGTGTGGGGCGACGAGCCGCCGCAGTCCCGTGCGGCCAGCGAAGCGCCGGTCCGCACCGCGGTGCTGTTTGCCGGCAACGGCTTTCACAGCAAGGAGTGGTGGGCCAAAGGCGAAGGTCGAGCGATGGAGCTCGGCCAGGTGTTGCACCGCTGCACGACTTCCGCGAGAAGCTGCTGTTCATCCGCGGCCTGTACCACGACGAAGCGCTCAAAGGGAACATCCACAGTTCGCAGACCGGCAATTTGCTCTCTGGGGCACCGCTTGCCTCGGGCGGCGAAATCCGTTCGGGCACCAGCTTCGATCAGTTGCTGGCCCAGACGTATGGCCGCTCGACAAAGGTGCCGAGCCTGGTGCTCGGCTGCGAGAACTCGAACCCGTCGGTGCACAAGAATTACTCGATGCTGTACAGCTCGCATATTTCGTGGAGCTCGCCGACGACGCCGACGCCGCTGGAACTTTATCCGGCGCTGGCCTTTGATCGGTTGTTCAAGGATGAAGTCGCGCCGGGCGACAAGAGCGTGCTGGACGCCGTGCGCGCCGACGCCAACGACCTCCGCCGTCAGATCAGCACTGGCGACCAGCGCAAGCTGGATGAATATCTGGAATCGGTCCGCGATGTCGAGCAGCGCATCGAGAACGCCGGCAAGCGCGGCGAGTTGCAAGGCTGGCGGCCGACGCTCGAAAAGCCGGATCGACCGCGGCCGGCCGATGGCATCCCGCAGGACATCGCCGAGCACATGCGGCTGATGTGCGACATCCTGGTGCTGGGCTTTCAGACCGACACGACGCGGATCACGACGCTGAAGCTGAACAACGACCATCGCGCTTGCGGTTTCCGAATCTGGCGTCCGTGCAGCAGCCCAGCAGTGGCATCGACTACATGATCCATCACCTGCTGTCGCACTCCGATGGCGAGGACTGGCTGAAAGTGAACCAGTTCTTCGTCGAGCAGGTGGCTTATATCGCGCGTAGGCTCGATGCGATCCAGGAAGGGGCGCGGACGCTGCTGGACAACACGATGCTGATGTTCTGCTCGAGCATGATGACTGGAGCGCATCACAACAACGACCAGTTGCCGGTCGTCGTGCTCGGCGGCGGCGGCGGTCGGATTCAAGGCGGCCGGGTGTTGGACTACAGCGACAAGCCTGAGCGGCAGATGTGCCGGCTGTTCTTGTCGATGATGGATAAAGTGGCGGTTCGGCCGCAGAGCTTCGGCGACGCGGCTGCTCCGCTGGACGAAGTCTAATCGCCGCCGCAACGACGTCGACCGATTCATTGAAATGTTTGTCGGTGGAACCCTAAGCTCGACTTTTTCCGTTCAAGCTGCTTGGGCAAGCCCGAAGTCTAGCAGCTTGCGGATAGGGCGCGGGAGTTTTTGAACAGCCCTGCCTCCTGGCACCTGTGTAAAAACCCATTCGCACCATAAATGCTGACGCACGCTGACTAGCATATCACTCAGCGTGATCCCCTCTTTGCCCGCCCAACTGCGACGACGAAGATGCGGGCTTGAATCCGCCATCGTGTCGTAAAATAACACTACGATCGTGTAGAGCAGAAATAAACTCGGAGCCATTCGCAGCACGGTCTGCTTGCTCCAGCCACGCGTGGTTTCCAGGCCAAAGTGTTCGCGCATTTCTTGAAACGTCGTCTCGATATTCCATCGCCCCCCGTACATCTCGATGATCGCTGCGGGAGTCATCGCCGGATCGGTCGAGAAGAAACACTCATCGCGGTGAGTGCTATCGAGATCGATGACATACACCCAGCGGATGCTCACGATCCCTTTGCCACTCTTGTACCAACAGCCCACACCGGTATAGACCCTCACGTTCCGCCAGCCTCCCCCATACCAACGGACACGAATTTTCTTGCCGCCTCGCTCTGACTTTGCCACATCCTTGGGGCTGGGCAGCGGACGGCCTTTGACCGGCGGACGACCTTTCTTGCCCTTTTTGCGCTTCGGCGGCGGAGCGAATAGATTGGCATCCTCGACAATCTTGCTGACCAGCGTCAGGCGGCGCTTGTGCCGCGCGGCAAATCTCGCCATAGCGTGCGTTGCGTAGGCGTTATCCCCGGCAAACACGAACTTTCGCTCTGGAAACCAGTGCATCAGCATCGCCAACAAGCCACACATCAGTTCCGCCGCTGTCTTGTGTCGCCGGCCCTGGGCATTGTTGGTTTTTTGATCACGATACAGGGCGATCACGACTGGCAACGCCATCGGCCGATTGGTGTACGGCAATTGGACGAGGATCGCCAGGACGATCCATTTGTGGCCATAGCGATAGACCGTGTGGGAGTGTGAGCTTCGCACCGCGTCACGATGTCTTGCCTTGCCGTAGACCTTCTTGCCACGATGCCCGTCAACGGTTTCATCACCGACGACACGAATTTCGCCCTCAGGGACTAACCGATTGATTACAAAGGTGGCAATGATTTTGGCCAGTTTGCACGCGGACCACTGCCGATGTGAAAAGAGGCGATGGTAGGTCGAAGGATTGATTGGCTCGACCAGCGAGAGCAACCGCAAGACAGCTGAAACGGTTCGGTTGCCGACCACAAGGATTGCAGCGGCGAAGAAAAATGTCAGCCGTCGCGCAGTCTGGGGTTTTCGAGTTGCTGCTGACAAATCATCGACGAGCGGTTTAAAATCACGGGGCACGCGGAGCATGGCGGCCTCCTTGCCAGGGGTTTGAACTGTGAGAAGTCACAATTCTTGCGCAAGGGGGCCCCTTTTACCTATACCAGTCCATCGCTCGAAAACGGAAAAAGTCGAGCTAAGGAGCAGTTCAAAAATAACTTCCGCATTTCACTCTCCCTCCGGGAGAGTCGAGCCTCAGGCGAGGAGAGGGGCAATCCTGGCCCTCCCCGGCCGCTACCGCGTCCGACCCTCCCGCGGGGCGGGAGGCTGAATGCAAGAAGAACAAGGAACTTATTTTTGAACTCTCCCAGGCAGCAGCGACGACCGTTGATACGCGACGATTTGCAAATGACTTAGCATTTGACCCGGGAACTTTTTGTGCCCACTTCCGCCTCGGCCGATCCGATCGTGCACCTGCGCAGTACGCACTGGAGTCTGATCCGTTGCGCAGCCGGCGATCTTTCGCAGCCGCAGTGTCGCGCGGCGTTAGAAGATTTGTGTACAGCCTATTGGTATCCGCTGTACTGCTACTTGCGGCGACGCGGTTACACAGCGGATCGAGCGGAGGATTTTGTGCAGGGCTTTTTTGCCACACTGCTTGAGGATCGAGTTCTTCGGCAAGCGGATCAGAGTCGCGGACGGTTTCGCGCCTTCATCCTTGCGGCCATCCGGAACTATGTTGGCAAGCAGCACCAGTGTGAGCGTGCGCAAAAACGCGGTGGCCATTTACAGCACCTCTCGCTCGATTTTGGCGAGGCGCAGCGACGCTGGGCTCTGGAGCCGGCAGACCCGATGACGCCCGAAGCGGCCTTTGACCGCCAGTGGGCCTTGGAAGTCCTCCGCCGCGTGCTGCACACGCTCGCCGACGAGTACCGGCAGGCGGGAAAGTCGCATTGGTTTGAGAGCTTGCAGCCTTATCTGACAGCGGGCGACGAAACACCTTCCTACGCTGAGTTAGCCGCTCACTGGGGCGTGACCACGACCGCCGTGAAAGTTGCCGTGCATCGTCTGCGGCAAACCTATCGCCAACGATTGGAAGCGGAGATCGCCGCCACGGTCGATTCGCCCGATGAAATCGGTCGGGAGCGGGAAGAACTCCTGCGCCTTTCGCCCCTGACGCAGCAGTGCTGAGAAAAAGGGTCAAAAACTTTGTAACCCTGAGGTGGAAAATCGTCATGGATGGATGTGCCACCTGAGTGGTGAACCATCGTTCGATCCGGCATTGTTTGCGGGCATTCCATCCATGACACAGCCAACCACTTCCGCTACGTGTTCTCGGTGTGGAACCGAGTTGCCGCCGGACTACACGGGATGTTTGTGCCCGGCTTGCCTGTTGCACGCGCCGCCGGACCCGCGAGGTGGAGCGGCTTGGACGGTCGGCCCAGGTCGCAGCTTCGATCCGCCCACGCCCGCGGAACTGGAACCGTTTTTCCCGCAACTGGAGGTGGAGACGCTCCTGGGACGCGGCGGGATGGGGGCTGTTTACCGGGCCCGTCAGAAATCGCTCAACCGTCACGTCGCGCTTAAAATCCTGCCGCCAGAAATCGCCCAGCGGCCGGGGTTTGCTGACCGCCTCACCCGTGAGGCCCAAGCGCTCGCTCGGCTCAGCCATCCGCACATTGTCACCGTGTTCGACTTTGGCCAGTCCGGGCCCTACGCCTACTTGATCATGGAGCACGTCGACGGCATCAATCTTCGCCACGTGCTGACCGACGGAGGTTTGTCTCCTGAAGAAGCGTTGGCGATCGTGCCGCAGCTCTGTGACGCGCTGCAGTTCGCACATGCGCATGGCGTCATCCACCGCGATATCAAGCCGGAAAATATTCTGCTCGATAGCCGCGGGCAGGTCAAAATCGCCGACTTTGGTTTGGCCAAACTGGCTAAGCCCAATCCCGCAGATCCCGAGGAGACTGGGACGGCACAGGTCGTCGGCACCCTGTACTACATGGCGCCGGAACAGATCGAGCATCCGGAGCAGGTGGATCACCGTGCCGACATCTACTCGATGGGTGTGGTGATCTATGAGATGCTGACCGGTGAACTTCCCTTGGGACGCTTTCAACCTCCCTCGCAACGCGTGCACATCGATGTGCGCCTGGACGAAATCGTTCTGCGGACGCTGGAGAAGTATCCCGATCGCCGCTACAGCAGCGCCGAAGACGTCAAGACCGATGTGCATCGGGTTGAACGAACGCCGCAGTCGGCGGAGTCTCCCGCTGCTGCTGCAGAGGCTCATACGGCTGCTGCAGAGCCGCGTCGGAACGCGCCCGAACTCTGGCCAGATCGTTTGGAGCGCTACTGCGCTGGCCGCCGGCGGAGGTGTCCGCCGTGCAGCGGGGCGTGTGCACAGGGCCGCGGCAAGGAGCTGGAACGCCACCACTTCTGGTCCGTTGCTCCGCTTGGGATGGACGGAGAACCTCGCGCTGGCCGCGATTCTGGTGCAGCTCTCGGGCGCTATTTTGATCGCCAACTCCCGCGATGAAGCTGCGTTGGTGAGCCTGGTTTTGGCAACCATCATTAGCCTGATTCTGGCTCGGCTGGCCCTGCGCGCGGCTGGGCCACAGCCGCTCAGCGCTGGGCGGAGTTGGTTGATCGGTGTCCCGCTGGCGGTGATTTACATTCCAGTGGTGTTGATCATCGTCTTCTGGCCGGCTGCAATCGGATTTGCACTGGCCGAGCACTTCTACTTCCGTCCGGCCTTGTTTGGAGAATTTTCAGCTGGTGAGCTGCGCAGCCTCTTAGGCATGGTGGTGTTCGCCAGCATCTTCGCCACCTCGACTTGGTGGATGCTGCTCGCCCTGATGATTTGGCAGTTTCCTTATGCGATTGGTGCGCTCCTCGCACCGTTTGCAGAAAGCTTGCGGGGCGGCCGGGCCAAATGGTTTGCACTGCTGTTTTTAGTCCTGAGTGTGGTTTCAGCAGTCGGCCTGATTGGAGCACTGGACGCGCCCATGTTCAGCAGCGGACAACCGACAGGAATCGGGGGCCTCTGATTGGCGTTGTCCAAACGGGCTAACGGCCTCCGGAATCCTCTATCTCGCCCTCGCTTTGCCTGCGGCGTTGTTGCTGACGTGCATCGCGACGCGTTGCCGCAGGCTGTATGATAGACGTAGCTTTCCCAAGCATGCACCGGATTCAATTTCCTCTCTCCTTGCTGGATTGCGGATGGATCCTCTTTATGACCCTCAACTGATCGCTCGATTGAAGCGGGTTTCGCACCTCGCCGGTCTACTAGTCGCGGCGCTGGGCGTTTTGGTGTTGGTCGGCTGGACGCTAAAGATCGATTTGCTCAAGTCGATTTCTCGCGACTGGGTGGCGATGAATCCTGGTGGGACGGCGATTGCTTTTATTGCCGCTGGGGCAGCGCTCTGGCTGCTGCACGTGGAGCCGGTGTCGTCGAGCCGTCGCCGGGCCGGCAACCTCTGCGGCGCCCTGGTGATCCTGTGGGCCAGCTTGCGGATCGTCGGCTATGTGTTTCAGTGGGACTTCGGGCCCGATCGGTGGCTGTTTACTGACCAACTTGAGGAACCCCATTTCAACCGAATGGCGCCCAACACGGCCGCTAACTTCCTGCTAATCGGTGCGGCGCTGTGCCTGTTGGATGTGCGGCTGCTCGATCGCTGCTGGCCAGCGGAACTGCTGTCGCTGGTGGTCGCCTTGATCTCGCTGTTGCCGATCATCGGTTACGCTTATTCGGCAACGACGCTGGCCAGCATCAAATCCTACATCCCGATGGCGATCCATACGGCGGTCGGGTTTACCGTGCTGGCTGCTGGGGTGCTTTGCGCACGGCCGACGCGGGGGCTGATGGCGATTCTCAGTGGGAGCGGCACCGGCGGCATGATGGCCCGCCGGTTACTTCCCGCTGCGGTCTTCATCCCCGCGGTGCTCGGTTGGATCCACTGGATCGCACAGGACTGGAAACTGCTGGACGAAATCGAGGGTCTGCCACTGCTGGTGCTGGCCAACATCATTGTCTTTGCCAGCTTGATCTGGTGGAACGCCGTGCCGCTGAATCGCGCCGATGCACAATTGCAGCATGCTAAAGAGGTTGCCGAAGATGCTAACCGAGCCAAAAGCGAGTTTCTGGCCAACATGAGTCATGAGATCCGCACGCCGATGAACGGCGTGATCGGGATGACCGAACTGGCGCTGGATACGGAGCTCAACGCCGAGCAGCGAGACTATTTAGAAATGGTCAAGGTGTCGGCCGACCATCTGTTGGTGGTGATCAATGACATCCTTGATTTTTCTAAGATCGAGGCGGGCAAACTGGAGCTGGAATCGATCGATTTTCGGCTGGGAAGTTTATTAGATGAAACGATGGCCGGGATGGCGTTTCGAGCGCATGCCAAAGGGCTCGAACTGATCCATGAAGTGCGCAGCGGCGTACCGGACGGGCTAATCGGCGATCCGTCACGCCTGCGGCAAATCCTCGTGAATCTGATCGGCAATGCGATTAAGTTCACGCACGAAGGCGAAATCGTCGTGACGGTGGAGACGCAGTCACAAAACCCTGCGGAGGTGGTTTTGCATTTTGCCGTCCGTGATACCGGGATCGGCATTGCGGCGGAGGGCTGGGAGAAGTTGTTTCAGGCGTTCTCCCAAGTCGACGCTTCCACGACGCGGAAGTACGGCGGAACGGGGCTTGGGCTGGCCATTTCCTCGCAACTCGTGCGGGCAATGGGCGGCAAGATCTGGCTTCAGAGCGAACTGGGAAATGGCAGCACGTTTCACTTCACCGCCGTATTCCAGCGGTCGACCCAACCGGTCGCAACGCTGATACCCGCGGAACTCGATTCGCTCCATGGGCTGAGGGTGCTGGTGGTTGACGACAACTGCACCAACCGCCGGATTTTGCAGGACATGCTCACTAAATGGGGCCTCTCGCCGCGGGTGGTTCCCAGTGTCCGCGAAGCACTGGCGGAACTCGAGGCAGCGCGCCAGGCCGGGCGACCGCCCGAACTGGTGCTGCTGGACAACATGATGCCTGATCAGGACGGTTTTGCGCTGGCGGAGCATCTCAAGCGGCATCCCGAACTGGCCGGAGCAACGCTGATGATGCTCTCTTCCGCTCGCCGCCGCGACGATCTGCAGCGGTGTGATGAACTTGGTATTGCCGCGTTCATGATCAAGCCGGTCCGCCGCGCCGAATTGCTCAAGGCGCTGCTCAACGCGCTCGGCAAACCACAAGCTGCGGCTTCGCCGGCTCGAGTTGTGCCCACCGATGCCCCGCCGCAACGTTCGCTCCAGATCCTGTTGGTCGAAGACAACTTGGTCAACCAGAAGCTGGCGATGTACCTCTTGGAAAAAGAGGGACACACCGTGACGATCGCGGGCAATGGTCGCGAAGCGCTGCGGATCTACCAAGAATCGACTTTTGACACGGTCCTGATGGACATTCAGATGCCCGAGATGGATGGGCTCGAAGCCACCGCGGCCATTCGGCAGCTGGAAGCGCAACACGGGCTGCGCCGCACACCGATCATCGCCATGACCGCCCATGCGATGAAGGGCGACCGAGAACGCTGTCTTGATGCCGGCATGGACGGCTACGTCTCCAAGCCCCTCCAGCCCGAGGATCTGTTGGCGCTGCTCGCCAAGCTGATGCCGGCGGCCGCGGATGGGGAACCCCAGGCTTCGCGGCAACCCGAACACCCGCCGCAGCAGTCCGAGCTACCGGCGCCGCGGCGCGGTGAGCCCCCTGTACTGGCGAATGTGAAATCGGCGCTGCCCGCGGAAATCGACTCGCGTGCGGCGGTGAGCCAGTCATCCCTGCGGCCGCCATGGCTCGACAAGCTCGCAAAACTGCTGCGCGGCAATGAGGCGATGATGCAGCAGTTGAGCGATGCGTTTCGCCAGGAGTACCCGCTGCTGCTGCGTCAGATCCATCAGGGAGTGGAAACGCGCGACGCCGAGTCGCTGCGCCGCGCCGCACACACGCTCAAAGGTTGTGCAGCGAGCCTCGGTGCGATGCCTGTGTCGCAAGTAGCCCAAGAGCTGGAGATGCTCGGCAGGAACGGAACGCTCAGCCAAGACGAATCGAGCGAGCACGCGGCCGCGGCGGTGCAGCGGCTCGAGCGGGAACTCGATCAATTCGTCTCAGAACTCGACCACTGGTTTCCACCGGCCGTGGCGTCCTGAGCGACCAGTTGTGGAGCGATATTTGCTGGCCCAGCGAGCACACTGGAGTCATTGCCCTTGCAGGTGCGGGTGTCGGGCTGACTCGCCGCCTCTGTTCGATCGTTCCATCCTTTCAGAGCACATCATGAGCACAGTTCGAGCATGGACGGCGCCGGCCGCCGGCAAACCGCTGGAGTTGGCGGAACATGACTTGGGGCCGCTGGGGCCGGAAGAGGTCGAGATCGCGGTGGAGCACTGCGGGATCTGCCATTCCGATCTTTCAGTCCTCGACAACGAGTGGGGCAACACCGCCTATCCGTTGGTGGCCGGGCACGAGGCGGTGGGGCGCATCGTGGCGGTCGGTGAACAAGCCAAGGGGCTGGCTGTCGGAACCCGTGTCGGTGTCGGCTGGAACGCGGGTAGCTGCATGCACTGCCGCCATTGCCTAGCAGGCGATCAGCATCTGTGTGCGAGCGTCCAGGCGACGATCGTGGGACATCACGGTGGATTTGCCGACCGCCTGCGGGCCCACTGGGCGTGGGCAATTCCGATCCCGGAGCAGCTTCAGGGCGGGGCCGTCGGTCCGCTGTTATGCGGCGGGATCACCGTATTCAACCCGCTGTTGCAGTTCGGCGTCCGGCCGACGCACCGTGTCGGCGTGGTCGGCATCGGCGGGCTGGGGCATCTGGCACTGAAGTTTGCCAACGCCTGGGGATGCGAAGTCACCGCGTTCACGTCCAGCCCCTCCAAGTTCGACGAAGCGAGGCAGCTCGGAGCTCATCACGTCCTCTCCAGCCGGGAGTCCAGCGCGATTGGGTCGGCTGCCGGATCACTCGACATGCTGCTGGTCACGGTGAATGTGTCGTTGGACTGGGACGCGCTGATGGCCACGCTCGCTCCGCACGGGCGGCTGCACGTCGTCGGCGCGGTGCTGGAGCCGATCCCGGTGCGGGCGTTCGATCTGATCGGCGGCCAACGTAGCGTTTCTGGTTCGCCGACAGGCTCACCAGTCGACATTGCGACCATGCTCGACTTTGCCGCGCGTCATCAGGTTGCGCCGCAGACTGAGCATTTTCCGATGAGCCGCATCAATGAAGCGCTCGATCATTTGCGCCGGTAAAGCTCGGTACCGTATCGTTCTGGACGCGGAAGCCGCCTGAGCTGCCGCTAATTGATCTGCCGCTGACCCACTGCAAAATCCACAAGGACGCCCTGATGAATCCTGCCCAGCCCCAGCACGGGACGCTTGCCGACGCCGATCATGATCGCGAGGTCCCCGAGGTCGATCTGCTCAGCCCGATGACGATGCGCGGGATCACGTTGCGGAACCGGATCGTGATGTCGCCGATGTGCCAGTACAGCGCCGAGGATGGCTTGGCCGACGACTGGCACCTGGTGCACCTGGGCAGCCGCGCCGTCGGCGGTGTCGCGCTGGTGATGGTCGAGGCGACGGCGGTCACGCCCGAGGGCAGAATTTCACCAGGGGACCTGGGCATCTGGGGCGATCAGCACGTGGAGCCGTTGGCGCGGATTGCACGGTTCGTTCACTCCCAAGGTGCCGTCGCTGGCATCCAGCTGGCGCATGCCGGACGTAAGGCGAGCTGCGGGCCACCGTGGCTCGGCGGGGCGCCGCTGACGCCAGAGCAAGGCGGCTGGCCGGTCATCGCGCCGAGCCCAATCCCATTTCATGACGGCGATCCCGATCCGGTTCCGCTGGACGAAGCCGGCATCGACGCGGTCATCGACGCTTTTGAAGCGGCCACGCAGCGTGCGCTCTTGGCTGGTTTTCGCATCATCGAGATCCACGCCGCTCACGGCTATTTGCTGCATGAGTTCCTCTCGCCGCTGAGCAACCAGCGAAGCGATGGGTACGGCGGCAGCCTGAAAAACCGGATGCGGCTGACGCTGCGCGTGGCCGAGCGTCTGCGGGCTTTGATCCCTGAGGAACTGCCGCTGTGGGTGCGGATCTCCGCAACCGACTGGGTCGAGGGTGGCTGGGATGTGGAGCAGTCGGTGGTGCTCTCCAGCCGCCTGAAGGACCTCGGCGTGGATCTGATCGACGTTTCTTCCGGAGCGATCATTCCCAAGGCGCAGATCCCGGTGAGCAAGGGGTACCAGGTGCCACTGGCGCGGCAGATTCGCCAACAAGCCGACATCGCGACCGGGGCCGTCGGTCTGATCACCCAGCCGCAGCACGCCAACGAGATCATCACCGCTGGCGACGCCGATCTGGTGCTGATCGGCCGCGAACTGCTCCGCCAGCCTTACTGGGCGCTGCAAGCTCAGCACGATCTGGACGGCGAGGCGTGCTGGCCAACGCCCTACGGCTATGCCGTCCGCCGCCGCTCGAGCTAAGCGCCGCGTCCCCTGGACTCGGCGGCAGGCGTCACTCAGCGTGGGCAGACCTGCAGGTCTGCCATCAGTTTGAGCACGGCCAGCTCTTTGGCCTTGGCCTCGACTTCAACGGTCAGCCGCTTGATTTTCAGCCAGAACGGTGGGAAGTCGCGGACATCGATGAAGTCGTGATGCCGTCGCGGCTTCGGTCCGTCCCAGCCTTCCAGTGGGCTGGAGACGTGAAACAGCGGCTCACGGTCCCAAGTGGCGATCGCTTGTTCGGTCGCCTCACGCTCGGTCAGCGCGTCGGCTTTGCAGCGGTGGTGATGAACGTCGTAGACCAGCGGAACGCCTTCGCGGCGGCAAAACGGCAGCAGGTCGGCGGGGGTGAACAGCACATCATCGTTTTCGACGCTCAAGCGCGAGCGGACGCGGTCAGACAGGCGGTCCAGGTTGCGAGCCAGTGTATCGAGCGCCTTGGGTTTATCGCCAAACGCCCCGCCGCCGTGAATGTTCAGCACGTCCGCGCCGACCCACTGAGCGACTTCGGCCTGATACTCCAGTTCCTCGATCGAGGCGGTGACGACTTCCGGCCGCTGGGAGTTAAGCACGACGAACTGGTCCGGGTGAAAGCAGGTGCGCAAGTGGTGCTCGCGGGCAAACTCGCCGCAGGCCTGGAATCGCCGCAGGATCTCATCGCCGTCGGCTAGATCCTCAAGCTGATAGCGTTGGCTGGGATGCGTTTTCAGCGGCAGGATTCCGCTGTTAATCCGAAAGCAGCCGATGCGGTTTTGGTGGCAGAACCGCAGCGCTGCGGCCAGTGCTTCGGCGTTGGCCAGGCACAGGCGGTTGAGCTTGGCGAGCGCCTCGGCTCTCGGCAAACGGCTCAGTGCTGCAGCGGTGGTGGTCGGGAACTTGATCGGCTGATCGTGAAAGATGCAGCACAGGCCAAAGCGCAGGGACATACGTTGGTCGCGTGAGAATGCTTGGGTTGCCAGCGGCTTGGTGAGTCCGGCGGAGCGGGCATTCTACGCCGCGGCCGGCGGCAAGGACCGCGATTGGCATGAGTACTGCGGTGCCGATTGACTTCCGCCGTATAGCGAAACTCGGGCCACCCAGCCGGCGGAGCGAGAAAAAGTTTTTGAAAACAGACCGGAACCGCTTGACGGCAGAGGCCTGATTTGCGATTCTTCTGCCTCGCCGCTGAGACAAGTTCACAGCAGCGAAAACAAACCGATCTTTGACAATTTGGTGATGAATCTTTCTGCTGAGTTTAAGTCAGTGCGAGATCGCTCATATAAAAAATGGCGAATCGCTGTGGCGTTTTACCGAGCGTCACGGAGCAGAATCAACCATCGGTTTTAAGTTGTTCATGACCGGTTTTGCCTTCGGGCAAAGCTGTCAAAGCATATAAAATTGAAGGGTTTGATCCTGGCTCAGAATGAACGTTGGCGGCGTGGATTAGGCATGCAAGTCGTGCGAGAATCTCCCTTCGGGGAGAGGACAGCGGCGAAAGGGAGAGTAACGCGTGGTTACATACCCTCGGGACCGGGATAGTAGCGGGAAACTGCTAGTAATACCGGATAATATCTTTGGATCAAAGGTGTGATTCCGCCCGAGGATTGGACCGCGTTCTATTAGCTTGTTGGCGGGGTAATGGCCCACCAAGGCGACGATGGATACCGGGTGTGAGAGCATGGCCCGGCTCACTGGGACTGAGACACTGCCCAGACACCTACGGGTGGCTGCAGTCGAGAATCTTCGGCAATGGGGGAAACCCTGACCGAGCGACGCCGCGTGCGGGATGAAGGCCTTCGGGTTGTAAACCGCTGTCAGTTGGGAGGAAGTGCCAGGGGGTTATCCCCTTGGTTTGACCGATCTTCAGAGGAAGGACGGGCTAAGTTCGTGCCAGCAGCCGCGGTAAGACGAACCGTCCAAACGTTATTCGGTATCACTGGGCTTAAAGCGTGCGTAGGCGGCCTGGTAGGTGAGATGTGAAAGCCCACGGCTCAACCGTGGAATTGCGTTTCAAACCACCAGGCTTGAGGATGGCAGGGGTGATGGGAACTGATGGTGGAGCGGTGAAATGCGTTGATATCATCAGGAACACCGGTGGCGAAGGCGCATCACTGGGCCATTTCTGACGCTGAGGCACGAAAGCTAGGGTAGCGAACGGGATTAGATACCCCGGTAGTCCTAGCTGTAAACGATGAGCACTGGGTTGAGGGGACTTCCACATCCTCTCGGCCGTAGCGAAAGCGTTAAGTGCTCCGCCTGGGGAGTATGGCCGCAAGGCTGAAACTCAAAGGAATTGACGGGGGCTCACACAAGCGGTGGAGGATGTGGCTTAATTCGAGGCTACGCGAAGAACCTTATCCTAGATTTGACATGGTTGAGAATCTCCTTGAAAGAGGAGAGTGCCCTTCGGGGAGCTCTTTCACAGGTGCTGCATGGCTGTCGTCAGCTCGTGTCGTGAGATGTTGGGTTAAGTCCCTTAACGAGCGAAACCCTTATCTTTAGTTGCCAGCGGGTAATGCCGGGGACTCTAAAGAGACTGCCGGTGTCAAACCGGAGGAAGGTGGGGATGACGTCAAGTCCTCATGGCCTTTATGTCTAGGGCTGCACACGTCCTACAATGGCACGTACAAAGGGAAGCCAAGCCGCGAGGCCGCGCTAATCCCAAAAAGCGTGCCCCAGTTCGGATTGCAGGCTGCAATTCGCCTGCATGAAGCCGGAATCGCTAGTAATCGCGGGTCAGCATACCGCGGTGAATGTGTTCCTGAGCCTTGTACACACCGCCCGTCAAGCCACGAAAGTTGGGAGGGCCCGTAGTCACTGAGCTAACCCGCAAGGGAGGCAGGTGCCGAAGGTCAGCTCGACAATTGGGACTAAGTCGTAACAAGGTAGCCGTAGGGGAACCTGCGGCTGGATCACCTCCTTTCTAAGGATTCTTAGATAGGTCGGTTCGGGTGACTGGACCGGCCGAATCCGTGGAAGTGGTCTCGCAATGACCTCAGCAGAAATCAACTCGCCCCCGGGCGCTGTTGACATCACCAAAGATTCAAAAACGAAAACCCGCTCAGGCCCGTCGCCAGCCTGAGCGGGTTTTTTCGTGTGCGCATCCAGCAAGTTGATTGTTGGTTGCAGGTTGCAGGTTGCAGGATTTGATCTCGACCAACCGCTCACGACGGAATCAAAATTCCGTCCACCGTCCACCGTCCACCGTCCACCGTCCACCGTCCACCGTCCACCGTCCACCGTCCGCCCGCTACCCGCTACCCGCTACCCGCTACCTCCCCCCTCCTCCCTTCCGCAATCGGTACCGGTGGCTTCTGCTGCATCAAGTTTTCGCTAAGGGGGCGGAAAACTTTGCTGCCAATCCACGCCCTCCTGTGGTATGATGCGGCTCCGCCCGCACTCCTACCTGAGACTTTTCGCGATGCGTGTTTGGTTCCTCACCGCTCTGGTTGCCACCCTCTGCTCGTTACCAGCTGTCGTGCGAGCGGAATCGGACGAAGCAAAAGGATTCGAACAACACATCCGCCCGCTGCTGGCGTCGCAGTGCGTCAAATGCCACGGACCGGCGAAACAAGAAGGCGGTCTGCGACTCGATTCGCTCGAGGCGATGCTCGCCGGTGGCGACAGCGGCCCGGTTTTGGTCCCCGGTGAAATCGACGAGAGCCTGATCGTCGAAGCGATCCGGTACGAGTCGTATGAAATGCCGCCGGCTGGAAAACTGCCCGATGCGGAAATTGCACAGCTAGTCGATTGGGTCGCCGCCGGTGCGGTTTGGCCCGAACATGGTGAACCGATACGCGAAACATCAGGCGAGATCTCCGATTCCGACCGTCAGTGGTGGGCTTTCCAGCCGCTGCACCAAGCGGAAGTGCCGCAGGTCGCTGGCGACGATTGGTCGCGAAGCGAAATCGATCGCTTCATCTATCAGCGGCTGGCCGAGCACGAGATGACGCCCGCCCCGCAGGCCTCCAAGCAGCAATTGGTCCGGCGACTCTATTACGATCTTGTCGGGGTACCACCGACGCCCGCGGAAACCGCCGCGTTTCTGGCGGATGAATCTCCCGCCGCCTGGGAACAATTGATCGACAAGCTGTTGGATGACCAGCGCTACGGGGAACACTGGGGTCGCTACTGGTTGGATCTGGTTCGCTATGCCGAGTCCGATGGCTGGAATCAAGATGCCTATCGTCCGCACATCTGGCGGTACCGTGACTACGTCGTCAAGTCTTTCAACCAAGACAAGCCCTACCCACAGTTCGTCCGCGAGCAGTTGGCGGGCGACGAAATTCCCGGCGGCGATCCCGAAACGCTGACCGCGACCGGTTATTTGCGGCTGGGGATCTACGAGTACAACCAGCGCGACGCGCGGTCGCACTGGAACGACATCATGAACGAGCTCACGGACGTCACGGCGGACGTGTTTCTCGGTATGGGTATGGCCTGCGCCCGCTGCCACGATCACAAGTTCGATCCGATCCTGCAGAAAGATTATTTCCGGCTGCGAGCGTTTTTTGAGCCGATCATCTGGCGCGATGATGTTCCGCAGGCCGACGCACGTCAGTTGGCGGAGTATGAAGCCCAGCACGCGCAGTGGCAGGCGGCTACGGCCGAAATCCAGGATCAGATCGATGCGCTGCTAAAGCCGTACTACGACCGCAAGTGGGCATCGACGGTCGACAAGTTCCCGCTGGACATTCAGGCCTGTTTCTACAAGCCGGTTGAGCAACGGACCAGCTGGGAACATCAAATGGCTTACCTCATCGAAAGGCAGTTTCTGGAGGAAGGTGGCGGGCCGCTGCAGTCGATGAAGAAGGAAGATAAGGAGCTGCACGAAGAACTGAAAAAGCGGCTTGCGGAGTTTGATCATCTCAAGCCGGAAGCGTTACCGACCCTGATGACGGCGGCTGACTTTCCTCACGCGATTTCGCCGACGGTGATTTCCGATGGTCCGGAGGCCGAGCCGATTGAGCCGGGCTATCTGACGGTGCTCTGCGATGGCTCGCCGGCAGAGCCGCAGCCACTGGAAAATGTCGCCAGCTCCGGCCGGAGAACGGCGCTGGCCCAGTGGATCGGCCAGGGCGACAATCCGCTGACCACCCGCGTGATCGTCAATCGCGTTTGGCAGCAACACTTTGGCCAGGGTATTGTGCCGACGGCCAGCGACTTTGGGCGGCTGGGACTTCCGCCCACGCATCCGCAACTACTCGACTGGTTGACGTTGAAGTTTGTCGCAGATGGTTGGAGCCTGAAAAAGCTGCACAAGCGGATTTTGATGTCGGCGGTCTGGCAACAATCATCGCTGCACCCGCAGGCGGCGGAGTACCAGATGAAGGATCCGAGCGAGGAATTGCTGTGGCGGTTCCGCGTCAATCGGCTGACCGCCGAGCAAATCCGTGATTCGGCGCTGTTGGCCAGCGGCGAACTGGAGCAGCAAATCGGCGGACCGAGCGTCGCCGGATCGGCGCCGCGGCGATCGCTGTACGTGAAGTTCCAACGCAATAACCCTGACACCTTCTTGCAGTTATTCGATGTGGCCAATGGGCTGGTCAGCATTGCCGAACGCAACAAAACAACGACGCCAGTGCAGTCGCTGATGATGCTCAACGGCGCATGGACACTGCAGCGGGCCGAGAAAATGGCTGCGCGGCTGAGGCGCAAAACGCCAGCACGACCGAGGAGGTGCTGTCCCAAGCATTCGGCCTGGCGTGGGGACGCGAACCCAACAGCGAGGAACGCAGCCGCGCACAGCAGTTCGTCGGCGAGCCGATCGATCCGGACCGACTGGTCGATTTCTGTCACGTGCTGCTTAATTCCAACGAGTTTCTCTATGTGGATTGATTGTGGCCATCGGCTGGCATGAGTCCGCAATGACCGCACCTCATTCTACCCCGGACAATTAAGTCGATCACAGAGCGAGTGCAGCTTCTGCGGCAATGCTAAGGAAACGTACGGACGCCTCTGTGCGTTTCTTTTATGCCACAGTAAGTACACCTACAGGGCCACTAAGAATGACTTCCCGCCTTTGTCGACAGTTCAATCAGCCGCATCACCGCCCGGCCGCCTCGCGACGCGAGTTCTTGCAAACCGCTGGGGCCGGATTTGGAGCACTGGCCCTGCATGCGATGCTGCAGCAAGAATCTGCGGCCGCCGAAGCGCGTCGCCAGGTGGCACATTTCGCCCCGCGAGCCAAGCAGGTGATTTGGTGTTTTCTCGAAGGCGGCCCGAGCCATTTGGACCTGGTCGATCCCAAGCCGCTGTTGAACGAATTGGCTGGACAACCGCTGCCGGCGAGTTTTCACGAGCCGATCACGGCGATGGGCGAAAAGGGATCGCCGCTGCTGGCCGCTCCGCGCACCTGGACCCAGCACGGTCAAAGTGGGATGTGGGCGTCGGAGTGGATTCCGCACATCGCCACCTGCATGGATGACATCGCGGTCATCCGCTCCTGCTGGACCAATGGCATCAACCACGCCGGCGGCGTCTGCCAAATGAACACGTGCATCAACGTTGCTGGGCGTCCGTCGCTGGGCGCCTGGGTGAACTACGGCCTGGGCAGCGGTAACGACAATCTGCCGTCGTTCGTGGTGATGTGCGACAACAACAAGAAGCCGGTTAACGGGCCGCGCAACTGGGGCTCCGGCTTCATGCCCGCGTCCTATCAAGGTGTGCATATCAATGGAGCGAGCGACGAGCCGATCGCTAGCCTCAATTGGCCAAAGGGATATTCAGGCGAGCGGCAGCGAGCCAAGCTCGATCTGCTGCAACAGTACAATCAGGCTCATGCAGAACTCCGGCCGCAGCAGTCCGAACTCGACGCTCGGATCCAGAGCTACGAACTCGCGTTCCGTATGCAGGCTGCTGCGCCCGAAGCGGTCGATCTGGCCAATGAAACCGCGGCCACGCAGGAACTCTACGGACTGGATCAAAAGGAGACCGAAGCGTTTGGTCGCAACTGCCTGCTCGCTCGCCGCTTGGTCGAGCGCGGCGTGCGTTTCGTGCAGTTGTACAGCGGCACCGGCAGCGGCTGGGATTCGCATTCGGCGATCGAAAACAATCACTCGCGATTGTGCAAATCGATGGATAAGCCGGTCGCGGGGCTGATCAAGGATCTGAAGCAGCGTGGGTTGCTCGACGAGACGCTGGTGATCTGGGGCGGTGAGTTCGGCCGCACCCCGATGAGCGAAAAGTCCAACGGCCGCGACCACAATCCGACCGGATTTTCGATGATGATGGCCGGCGGCGGCGTCAAAGGGGGCCAAACCATCGGGGCCACCGACGAACTGGGGCTGTACGCGATCGAAGACCGAATGCACGTGCACGATATTCATGCTTCGATCCTCGGGCTGATGGGCATCGACAACATGAAGTTGACCTACGACCACAAGGGACGCCCGGAACGGCCGACCATCAACGAGGGCCGGTTCAATCAAAAGCTGGTGACCGGCTAAAAGCTGTATCGTTGGGCCGCCGGGCGCAGCGGCTATTGTGCGCTCGACTTGCTGCCTTGGGGGCCGCCGGAAATCGGCCGGTCCATCGGCAGCGGACGGGCGGCGGTGGCATAGCCGCGAGCGTAGAGGTGTTCCTTCAACTGCCGGAACTCGGCAAAGCTATCCGGATAGACCCACACGGTCACCGTCGTTTTCTCCGGAGGGCGGCCAGCGAGTTCGATATCGAGCGCGCTTCCTTCGCTGGCCAACACCGTCTCCAGCTTTTGGCCATGCGGTTCGCTGAGCGGCTCAACCGTCAGCCCGACCAATTGAATTCGAGTCGCCGTGCCGACGCGGCCGCCTCGAGTGATCTGTTCGTGCGATTTGTCCATCTCATAGCGGGCGACAAATCCCTGAATCGGTCCGACGGCGGCGTCCATGCGGCCTTCGCGCGAGCCGGTGGCCGACCGCTGGAAGTCGCGTTGGATTTCTTCGACCAGCCGTTCGATCGGGACCACGGCGAGGCGTCCGCCCTTGAGCCGAAAGTGCAGCTCTTCGCCGAACACCGTCTTGGCCATCGGCGTGGGCAGGTGGGCGACCGCAACGACCGGGCGGTCGGCCAGTTCCGCTTGGCCGCGGATGCGTTGCAGTTGTTCGAGCTGCGTCCGAGCGGCGATGATTTGGGCTTCGGCCTTGCCGCGCTGGACTGCTTCGCTGCTGAGTTCCTGTTGCTTTTCTTCCCAGGCCTGTTGAGCTGCGGCCAAGAGGTCGAGCAACTGGCCGCGCTGTTGACTGACTTGGGCTAATTGAACGTCGCTCTGACGGATCGCCGCTTCGAGCCGCTGCGAGTCTTCCAACGCCGCCGCGGCTCGGCCGGTTTCTCGCTCCATCTCCATCAGCATCGCATGCATTTCCTCGGCGGTTTGCAGAGGTTGCGAAGCGGCTGGGGAGGATTCTTCGGCGCGCTGGCGGATCGCATCGGCGACTTCCTGGGTGCGGCTGCCGAGGATCACGACCAGGATGATTAGGATCCCGACCAAGTTGGCGACGATATCAAGGAAGGCGTCTTGGCCGAGTTCCGGCGCACCGGAGCGGCGGCGTGCTTGAGTCATCGCGTCCCCCGAGCTTGAATGATCACGCCGCTGCCGTCCATCAGCTGCAGCAGCTGTTGGTAGCGACTTTCGCCACCGGTGACGACGGCCACGTCCAACACCGGTTGCCAGCGAGCGCCCTGCATGGCGGCACCCCACCCGGCGGCGCGGTCGCGGACGGCGGTGGCCAGTTCGAGCGTCGCACGATCGATGTCGCCGTCAGCAAACGCGAAGGTCCGATTGGCCCCGCGGCCGCCTTCGGGCAGCAAAACGAAACGGTCTGGATGGCATTCGACCCGGATCGTGCGCAGCATCTCGGTGCCGCGGCTTGAAATCAGGCTCGACGGCAAGCCCCAGTCCTTACCGACGCGGGTGACCGGCGGAGTCGCTGAGGCGCTCAGACTGATGCTCGGTGAGCTCGACGATGGCTGCTGCGGGTCGGGCGAGCCTAGCATCGATTCGGTGCCGGCCGCTTGGGGGCCACCAGAGCCACCTGGGCTGCCCGAGGAAATCGCCGCAGCCGACTTGCCCACCGGTCCGTTGGCCCCCGCCTTGCCGGCTTGGTCGGCCGGTTGACCAGCGGTCTGGCGGGAGTGCTGACCAGTCACCGGCTGGCTGCCGTCGCCAGTTCTGTCAGCGACTTGCGGTGGATTGAGCGCCATGTCTTGTGGCGAAAGCCCTGGCGAGGAGCCTGGCTGGGCAGTTGACGGGGCGGTGGTACCTGACTGCGCGGCTGCCGTGGCCGAGCCGGACTCCGTTGCGGTGGCCGCTAGTGGTGACAGCGCCGAGCCGCTGCCCGCAGCGTTGGAACCGTGCTGCTGGTCCAGCCGCCGGCCCGCTTCTTCAGCGGCCAGACGCTCTGCTTGGGCGTCGCCGCCGATGGCGGAAGTGCCGGTAACGCCGTCTCCGTTGCCAGCGGCGCCGGTGTACGAGCCGAGGCCATTTGAGCCGCTGCTGTCTGTGAAGCCAGACCCAGGTGACCCACTTGCGCCAGCGTAGCCGGACGCTGCGGGCAGACCACCGCGTGACATCTGTGCTGCAGAGAGCACCGGCAGCGAGGCGGCTGGCGGGGAACCAGGCGTGCCACTGCCTGCAGTGCCACCGGTACCGTAGCCAGCGGCGTTTCCGCCTCTGCCCCTGCCGCCGCCGGACCGCAGCGCGATCGCTTCCTGTTGGGCCACTGCCTGACGAATGGCGGTGGCCACTTTGTCTTCTAACACTGGATCGGCGGGCGGGAAGGCGAGTTCAGCTCCGGCGGGGACCAACTCATAACCGAATTGATCGTCCCAGGAGTTCATCGCCGCCCGCGCCAGCCCATAGGTTTCAATTCCATCGGGCAAAACGATCAGCAGCGGGTAAGGAGCGACCGAGTCGCCGTAGGTCTGCATGGCGTGCAGACGAATGGTGCGCAGTGCGGCGTCGAGCGGGTTGGCGTGAGTGCTGGTCGCCTCGAGTTGTGCTCGCTGGATCCGCTGTCCGCCGGGTTGCAGGTAAACGCCGTCGCGCGGCACTGGACATAGATCGGCCGGCGATCGGTGCCGTTGGGACCTTTATGAGGCACGATCACGATCCGCGGCGTCTGTGATTGCAACTTTTCTTCTAAGTCACGGGTCGCAGCTTTCTCTTCCTCGATTTGCGTCAGCAACTGGTCAAGCGTCGCTTGAGCGGTCAGGACCGTTCCTTGATCTTCGAGCGAGGCTTCGACTTCTGCGGTCAGCAAACGCAGTTGCTCGCGGAGCCGTGCCAGGTGGTCTTCGAGGTGCGCCAGTTGGTCGCGGCGTTGCTCCAGTTCAGCCGTCTGCTCGTCGCGCATTTTGACCGTTTGCTCGCGATACCATTTGGCTTCTCGCAATTGGCGATCGATTTGAGCGGTAGCCTGGGCGACTGCCTCAGCCTGTTCCTGGTCGTCTGCTTGGTCCGCATCCGGCGGTGCCGTGGCGTTTGCAACGCCCGCTGCAGCCGCTTCGCTGGCCTTTTGCGAGACCATCGCCAACAGCAGAATCAGCGTGCCGAGCGTGCAGACGAGCACGGCCAGGAACGGGAATAGGGAAGGAGAAATTCCCTGGCGGCGGCGGCCGCTCATGCGGCGCGCCTCGCAGCGGGGAATGAATCGGCCGCAGGATCCATCGATCCGCGGACGGTGTGGGCGGCCGTGCTGTTTTGTGGCACTGCGTGGTTCTGCAGCGCGGCGGCCGGCAATCGTTTGTTGAGCACGTCGACAGCTCGGGCCAGCACCAGCATCGCGTCGGACAGCTGATCGGCGACGGTGCCTGCGAGTTTCGCTTCGTCGCGGATTTGCAGACTGTGCTGGACCGCGGCATTGACCTCGGCCAGTCGCAGCAGGCTGCCGTCGAGCGAGCGCTGGAGCTGGCTGAGGTGTTCGGCCCGGCGGCTCGTTTCCGCTAGCTCGCCGGTCTGATCGGCCAGTCGACCGCTATGCTGCGCGAGGTTTTCGCTCTGTAGCGTCAGCGCCGTACTCTGCTGGACGAGCGTCTGTTGGTGATCACGGAGCAGGTCGCTGCCGCGCGAAAACGCGTCGGTCCATTTTTGCCAGCGCTGTTCGAGATCGGTGTTCCATGCCTGGCGAACTTCGCCCAGTGAGTTGACGTGCTCGCCAAGCGATTGCGAATGCTCGGCCAGCGAATCGGCATGCCGCTGGAGTACCGGGGCAAGGCCTTTGACGAGCGCTTCGCCGATCCGCTGACCATTTTCGTCAGCGACTCGCTCCCAGTGCGCGTGGGCCGCGTCGATCGTGGTTCGCCACAGCTCGGTTTGGGACGCGAGCGATTCGGCGACGGCGACCCGAATGCCATCGCACAACAGTGAAATGTGAGCGGTGGGGTTATCGGCGGTCTCGTCGGCCGGCAAGTGCGCCGCCAGCAGCGTGGCGACGCGGCGGTCAATTTCCGCCAGCAACTGTTGTTCGGATCGTTCAACAGGGAATTGTAGAAAGATCGCGACCACCGAGAGCACCAAGCCGAGCGCCGTGGTGTCGAACGCCACGTAGAGTCCGCTCTTGAGTCGGTCGACCGCTGCGGTGCCGTCGGTGAAGTCTAGCCCGCCGAGGGTCTGCGTGATGCCGATCACGGTGCCGAGGAAGCCGAGCATCGGGATCGCCCAGATGATGATCCGCACCAACTGCAAGGAGTCGTGGGCGGAGTCGCCTTCCCGCGCCGAGACTTCTCGCAAGTCGTCGGACAGCTGCGTGGTGGTCACACGGCCGGACTGGCGCCACAGGATCTCGCCCAGCCGCACCACCAGCGGGCATTGCTGCGCCGTCTGAGGCAACTGGCCCAGGGAGTCCAGCCACTGTTTGGCCACCCGTCCAGCGTCGTGCTGTGCCAGCCACTGATCGGCCGAGGACGCCTCTGCAGGAACCGCGGGGGCAAGATCGGCATCGCGCAGCTCGGCCGTCATCCGAGCTGCAGCCGAAATGCGGAGCGATTTGATCAATAGGATCCCGACGCCGAACGCGAACATGATCGTGGTCGCGATGGCCACCGGGTGGCCGAGGAAATAGCGCTGAACCCACGCCATCGGGACGGCCCAGGCGAACAGGAAGAACGCGCAGGAAGCCAGCAGGCCGATGGCAATTCCCAACGAACCTTCGCTGGTGCCAGCGGTGCGGTGCAGAGCGGCGGGCGGCCCATTGGGGCGCTGATCTGGCTCGGTCGCCATGAGTGCAGTTGTCCTGTGGGTGACGTTGAGGTCGCGGTTACCCGGATGAAGCTGACGCAAGGACGCAGCCAACCTTTGAAATCGGCACGCAGAACCGCCAGACTCCACTGAATCGGCAAAGTCGCTGCAATCTGCATGGCCAGCCTCTGAAAGCGTCTTGTTCCATGAAACGCCCTTTGGATACAAGGTGGATTCCGCAGAGGGACTGTCGTGGGCCGCCAGTCGCAGCCTGCTCAGTATTCAAATGTCCAACATAAGTGAGAAAAATGAGAGCGATCACGATGCTGCTGATAGCTGTGCTGGTATCCGGGTTGATCCCCGGTGCGCATCCGGCGGTCGCAGAAGATGACCTGCAGATCGCTCTGGCGGCCGAAGCCGCCGCAGAAGCCGAGCGGCTGCAGCGGTTGTCATCTCCGGCAGCTTCTTCCGCTGCATTCCCGGCAGCGACGGCTGTCGGGCCAGCATTCTGGCCCAGCACAGCGGCAGCGGCGAACCCGGTAGCGACGCAGGGGCCTGGGGATGAACTGGTCCCTGCTGCTGGACTGGACCCAGCTGTTGGAGTGGGCAAGGCGTTGCCGCCGGATGCAGCGCCGCGGCCGGTAGCTGCTGCACAACCCACGCGGCCGTTAGCTGGCATCGGGCCGGTGGCCTTTGGCAGTGGCGGACAAGGGCCTGCAGCCGGCGGCGGACTGGCTCATTTGATGACTGCCGGCGATATGATCGGATTTTCCCGCGATCTCGGCGATGGAGTTCAGGCAATTACCATAATAAACGCATCCCAACGTTGGATGGCTGTGTATCATATAGATAGCAGTGGGCAGATTCGCCTGACGAGCAGTCGCCCACTCGAGGCCGACTTCACCATCCAGTTCAACGCCAGTTCGCCGTTGCCGGAGGAGATTCGACGACTCCAAGGCAAATGAGCGGCTCAGTGAAAAGCAGCAGCGGCTGCTGTGGGAATGGGACGAGTCGGTGTTTGAGCTGAGTCAGCTTCGGCCTGCGTGGTGCCGCTAATCAGCCTCCTAATCGCTAGTCCTATTTGCGGAGTCCTTGAGAGAATGTCCAGCCAGTTTTTGTCGTTGGAAGAAGCCGCCAAAAAACTCGGAGTGACCACCGATCAACTGGTCGCTTACCGCAGTGAAGGAAAGATCCGCGGATTTCGCGATGGAGCGAGCTGGAAGTTTCCGGAGGCTGAGCTGGAACGGCTCGCTGAGGATTTGTCTGCGGACGCGGGCGACTACGATCCCTACCAGTTGTCGAGCTTCGATGACGATCAAGCGGGCCAGGACCAACCTGCAGCCGAAGGCAGCGGCGTGTTGGTCGACGACTTGGACCTTGGCTCGACAGTCGGAACCGGACCGGGCAGCCGTGTCGGCAGCGACGTCAACTTAGTCGCCGACAGTAGCGGCAGCGACGTCCGCATCGTCCCCTCCGAGACCGAAGAAGACAGCGACTTCTTGCTCAAAGACCGCCGCGAAGGGCTGGTCGAACTCGATTCGGGAGAACTGCAACTCTCGCCCGAAGCACCTGTGATCTCGCACGATTCCGAAATGCTCGACCTGGCGATCGAACCCAAGTCCGGCAGCACTGGCCCAATCGTGCGCAACGAACCCGATGACAATGCCTCGCTGCGCAGCGACAGCGGATTGAACTTCGACGTCGATGAACAAGACAGCGGCGACGAACTGCTCGGTCTGTCCGAAGGCGACGATCTGCTCGGTGGCGACCTGCACTCGGCCTCACCAGCCGCGGGTCGCGGCAGCCAGGATATCGAAGGCGGCTTGAGCAGCCTGGAACTGATGGATGACCTGGATGTGGCGCCCACCGGCCTGTCCCCCGGCGGCCGCGATCAAGACGACCATGTGCTCGGTGGCGATCTGGACCTGCTCAGCGACGCCGGCGGCAGTGGGCTGATCTCCGGTGACAGCGGCTCCATGGCCGCCGCTGGCGTCGGCAGCAGCGTCGTCTCAGCCGGCAGCGGTCCCCGCGGCAGCAGTCTCGACCTGGACGATGATGACGAACTGCTGATCACCGATGACGAGGACGAACTGGTGCTCGGCGGCAGCGACTTGTCGGTTGCCGGCGACAGTGGCATCAACTTGATGAGCCCTTCGGACAGCGGCATCTCGCTCGAAAGCGAACCGCTGGACCTGGCCGGCAGCAGTATTTCCGCCTTGGATCTCGGCGGAGAACTCGGCAGCGGCGTCGGCAGCAGAGGCTCTGGTTCCGGATCGATGGCCGGTGAAGATTTTCAGCTTTCACCTTCGGGCATCGCATTGGATGCGGAAACCGACAGCAGTTCCCAGGTAATCGAGGTTGAAGACAGCGCCGCCTTTGCCGATCCTGGTGCACTGGGCGATGACCCCTTTGGTGGACCGCTCGATGGCGACGATGCCTTCGCTCAGGAAGCGGGCGGATTCGGCGACGAAGACGCCTTGGCCGTCGAAGATGGCTTTGGTGAGGAACCGGCCGTCGCCGGCGCTCGCGGTGCCGCGCCAGCTGCCTGGGAAGTGCCTTACTCGGTGTTCCAGGTTGTCGGGCTGGTCTGTATCGTGCTGGTGATGAGCCTGGGCGGCATGTTGATGTCGGACCTGGTCCGCAATATGTGGACCTACAGCGAACCGGCGGCACCGGTCAGTGGCCTGACCGACTGGCTGATCGATATCTCGCCGTTCGGCAGCTAGCAATCTGTTACAGCATCAACTTAGAGTTTATCCGGAAACGAGCTAGGTGGCCGCGCAGCGGCGTCCTTCGCTCCCTCGCCTCCGGCTTTGCGGGGGAGAGGGTTGGGGTGAGGGGGCCGGAGAGGCGCTTAGGATGGGAGGCCGCACGGCTCGTGCCGTGGCGTTACCATTGTTAACGGAAGGGCGCAAGCCCCCGGCCTTACCAAACCCGGACCATCAGCCGCCGATGTAGCGGGCGTGAAGTGACCGGGCGCGGCCGACATCGTCTGTGCCATCGACGACCGTGCGTCCGTCGCGGAACACGGTCAGCGTCATCTCATCGGCCAGCGTCAACCGCACAAAGAAACGGCTCCGCTGGACCTGGCCGAGTTCCTGCCAGCGATCGGCCAGTCCGCTCAGCTCCAACGCCTGTCCGCTGGCGGGAAGCTGCACCGATTGGCGTCCACAGAGGATTTTGGCGTCGCCGCCGGCTTCGTCTCGACCGGCTTCGAGGTATTCCAGCTTGCCTTGGCCACAGGCAACGCAGGCATCCGATAGCGCTGGCAGGATCTCAATTTCGCGGCTGCGATTGTTCCAGAAGTCCAATGACCAGACGCCAGAGCGAATCGCCTCACGATGCCCCGTCAACCATTTCAAGGCCTCGGTTGCCTGCAGGCTGGCGACGGTGTGCGTGGCCGATCCCAGCACGCCCGCTGTGTCACAGGTCGCGATCGCTGAAGCTGGCGGTGGTTGCGGAACGAGGCAGCGGAAACAGGGTCTCCCCTGGCCGGTGAAGAACATCAACTGGCCAACCGTGCCGACGCACCCGCCGTGCACCCAGGGCACACGGTGCTTGAGCGAGTAATCGTTGAGCAACAGCCGCAGGCCAAAGTTGTCGCTGGCGTCGATCACGAGATCCATTCCCGACAACAGCGTCGTGATGTTGTCGAGCGTCACGTCCACGACCACCGGTTCGTACTGAATCGTGGAGTTGGCCAACTGCAGGCGTTCACAGGCGACTTCGGCTTTGGCGCGGCCGCCCTCGGCATCGGCTTCGTGATACAGCGATTGCCGCTGTAGGTTCGTCCATTCGACCACATCACGATCGACCAGCCGCAGGAAACCGACTCCGGCGCACGCCAAAATATCGGCCGCAACGGTCCCCAGTGCCCCGCATCCCAGCACCGCGATACGGCTGTTTAAGATACGCTGCTGGCCCACTTGGCCGACCATCGGCAGGCGTGTCTGACGGTCGTACCGTGATGTCGATTGCATGCAGATTTTGGTGTCTACGAGGTAAGTTCGTGGCTCATCAACTGGGGCGTGGACCCTGATCCTCAGGGTGGCACGTCCCTGAGGAACGAAGGGCGTGATAGGGATTATTGCAGGGTAACCATGGAATGTGGCAGCGGCTCAGTATCCGTTTCCGCTGCCCACGCCCATCGCTGGGGCTCTGGGCGTGCCACCCAAAGCCATCGCAGTACCCGATTTGCTACGGGCAGCCACTAAATCAGCAGAAGAATCAATTTTGCCAAAGCGCATCACTTGACCTCCTAACCGGCACTCACAACCAGCACCAATTCGAGGTCTAGACCATTGAACGATTCTGATATCCGCGAGATGCTCCGCGCTCGAGCTGTGCTGCTGCGGCAGGTCCGGCAGTTCTTTGATGACGCCGGATTCATCGAAGTGCAACCCCCCTGCTTGTCTCGCGACAACGTTGTCGATGCCCATATCGATCCGGTCGAAGTTGCCGGTGCGGCGCTGCGGTTGCCTGCCGACATCGCTGCACCGCGGTACTACCTGCAGAGTTCGCCCGAGTTTGCGATGAAGCGACTGCTGGCGCGCGGCAGCGGTCCGATCTACAGCCTCGGACCGGTGTTTCGGGCCGGCGAGCGATCGCCGCGGCACAACGTCGAGTTCACGATGCTGGAGTGGTACGACGTCGATGTCGGGATGGACGCGGTCATTGATCAGACGGTGCGGCTGGTGTCACAAACACTCGCCACCGCGCCGCCAACGGTGATCACGTACCGCGAGCTGTTTCAGATCCACGCGTGCTTTGACCCGATCGACGAGCCGATCCGCACGCTCGAGGACCGGGTTGCTCAGATCGATCCGCATTTAGCCGCGGGACTCTGTGGCAAACGCGATGAGCTGCTGGATGTGCTGATGACCGAGTTCATCGAGCCGCGGGTGACCGATCAGAACCTGTTAATCCGCAATTACCCGCTCACGCAAGCCGCCCTGGCTCGCCCGAGTGACGACGACCCGCAGACGGCCGAGCGTTTTGAGCTGATCATCGGCGGATTGGAGATCGCCAACGGCTATGGGGAACTGCTCGATGCCGATGAGTTGCTGCGCCGAAATGAAGAAAGCAACCGCAAGCGCATCGTGACCGGACGTGAGCCGCTGCCGGTCGACAGCCAGCTGATCGAGGCGATGCGCGCCGGCATTCCGCCCTGTGCTGGGGTGGCGTTGGGGCTGGATCGCCTGTTGATGCTGAGGCAGCAGACCGCCGACATCGCCGACGTGCTGCCGCTGCCGATCGAATTGGCTTAATCCGTTCCGCGCCTAGCAGCTCGCCCCGGCCAGTTCGAGCCCATCCAGCAGCACTTCGGCAGCCGAGCTCTTGTTGAGCACATAGTAGTGCAAGCCGGGAACGCCGTGCTCGATCAGGTCGATCGTCTGGCGCCGCGCATGCTCGATGCCAACCTTGAATTGCCAATCCGGCGAATCGTTTTGGCTCATCAGGTCTGCGAACGCCGGTGGGATGGCCGCCTTGCACATCGACGCGATCCGCTGGGCCTGCTTGAAGTTGGTGACCGGCAGGATTCCTGGCACGATCGGAACGGTGATCCCGAGTTGTTCACAGGCATCGCGGAAGCGGTAGAAGTCATCATTGTCGTAAAACAACTGCGTGATGATCACATCCGCCCCGGCATCGACCTTGTGTTTGAGGTTCAGCAAGTCGGTACGGGCGTCCAGTGCTTCTTGATGAACTTCCGGATAGCCTGCCACTGCGATGCCAAAGTCGAACTCGTTGCGGATCAACGCGACCAGTTCGTTGGCGTACCGCAGCCCACCTTCGACCTGGCGGAACTCGGTGGTTCCCTGCGGCGGGTCGCCACGGAGCGCCACGATGTAGCTCGCACCGCGCGCCTTGGCCTGCCGCAGATAGTCGCGCAGCTCATCGACCGTCGATCCAACGCACGTCAGATGCGAAGCGACCGGTACGCCCGTTGCCTCGCGGACCATCTGCACGACATCCAACGTCGTCTCGCGGCTCGAACCGCCGGCGCCGTAGGTGCAGGTAAAGTAGTCCGGCTGGAACGCTTGCAACCGCGTCACCGCTTCCCGCAACGATTCCATCGCCTCGGGCGTTTTGGGTGGGAACAGTTCAAAGGACAGCCCACATCGCCCCGGGCGGTAATGTTGGGAAAGACTCATCGCGAGTGACTTCGGTGGCGGAGAGGAAACAGATTAGGAGGATCTGCAGGATAGCTAACCAACTGCAGTTTTGGTACGGCTAAAGTGCCTTGGGCCTCGCGGCCCCCGGCCAGAGCTGTGGGTCGGCGGTGCCGCTAAGTACGACTCCCTTAGCGTTCCAGCCTAAGTAAGCATGCACGTCGGCCGGGCAATAACGCAGCGTCAATCCGCAGCGGCGGCGGTCGCTGGTGTTGGGACGCGAGCCGTGGAGCAACAGGTCGCTGTGGATCGACATCTGACCGGCGCGCAGCGGCGTCGCCCGCAGCTGACCGTACTGCTCCGGATGGGCGACCGTTTGGTCGAGCACGTTACCCGCACCGGAGTCGCTGGTCTCAAAGTCGATCAGGCCGAAGGTGTGCGAGCCGGCGAAGACTTCCATACAGCCATTGTCTAGGTCCGCATCATCGATCGCCAACCACACGGTCAGCGCCTTGGTCGGTGTCAGCGGCCAGTAACTACAGTCCTGGTGCCAATCGACCCGTTTGCCGTCACCAGGCAGTTTGCAAAAGAAGTGCGCTCCCCAGCCGACGACGTCTGCACCCAGAATGTCGCGGACCGGCCCGAGAATGTTCGGATGGCTGAGCAGATCCCAGACGCGGCTGTGCTTCAGGTGCGCGCTGCTGATCGAGTAGCTATCGCGTCCAGCTGCCAACGCTTCGGCCAGCAGCCCGTCGAAGTAGCTGCGGTAGTCTTCGGCTTCGTGCGGCGTCAGGGCATCCAGCGGAGCGAGGTAGCCGTCGGCATTCCAAGCTCGGATGTCGTCGACGCCAAGCACCTGCGGATCCGTCGTGGATGAGGGGAAGAAGCGAATCTCGCGCTCGACGGTCGCGATCTCGGCTTGAGTGGGGATGATCGCAAAATCGGTTTGCTGTTGCATCGCGGCGGCCCGGCTTGGTAATGGCTGGTTGGAAACCGGCAGTCTACGTCTTCCCCCCGTCATTGTCACTCAGATGATCATGCCCCAGCAGGATAGCAGCCAACCGCTCAAGGAACGGCTCTCACACGCAAACCCGGTTGTGCGCCGCAGCGCCGCTCACGCCGTGGTGACCGCCGGCGGTCGCCAGACAGGAGTCACGGCCGCCATGCTGGCGCTGGTCGCCGATCGAGATGAGCAGACACGCCACTGGGCATGCGAGGCGTTGGACCGGGTGATCGCGCCGGCGCCCGATGAGATCGGTGACCTGATCGAGATCCTGCGAGCAACCCGCGACGGTGAAATCGAATACTGGACCGTCACCATGCTCGGCCGCCTGGGCGCTGTCGCTGGCCGATCGACCGGGGTGCTGGCCAGCGTGCTGTTGGACTCGTCGTGTTTGGCGGCGCGCGAGCGGGCGGCATGGGCGCTGTCGCAGATCGGGCCCGCTGCGCGCTCGTCACTCAATGCGCTGCGGCAAATCGGCGAAGACGATCCACCACGGCTGCGCCGCCTGGCCGAAGCGGCGATGGAAGCGATGAGCCAGCGCGCCGCTTAAGCGGAGCATCAACATCAACTGTTAGTTAAGGGGTCAGGAGTCAATTGTGCGAAGCACCCGAAGGGCCGCTTGCGGCAATTGACTCCTGACCCCTTAACCCGACTTCATCCGGAGACAATGCAACTGGCAGGGAGGCCGGGCGATGTTCCTGATATCACGGACTCTGCGTTTCATCGTCCACGGGGTCTCACCGCTGCGGTTTATCGGTCCCTCGGCGACGCTGATCGGCATGCTGGTCGTCGCCTATTTGGCGCTCGTCGGCAAGCTTGACTTCACGTCGCTTGATCTCCCCCTGGACGCGGTCCAGGATTTGGTTTCGACCGATCCGGTCGGACCGGCGACCGCGCCGTTGCAACCGGTCAGCCTGGACCGCAACGTCCCGCGGTCCAATGAGCGGATACGCGTGGCCACATTCAACATCCAGCGGTTTGGTGAGAAGAAAGCCGCCGATGGCGAGGTGATGAGCAACCTCGCCAAGATCGTTGCCAACTTCGATCTGGTCGCGATTCAGGAAGTGCAGTCGCCCGAAGCGATGCCGGTGGCACGCCTGGTTGATCTGATCAACCGCAGTGGCGGCCGTTACGACGCTTCGGTCAGCGAACCGATCGGCCACACCACCTACCGTGAACAATACGCCTTTGTTTGGGACGCGACGCGGATCCGCATGATTCCCGACTCAGCGTATGTGGTCCGTGACAACCCGCATCCTCACAACCGTATGCATCGCCCGCCGATGGTGGGTTCATTTGAAGCTCGCATCCAGCCGGTCGCCGGCCGCCGCCCGTTTCGGTTCACCGTGATCAACGTCCACACCGATCCGGACGAGGTGACCTCCAGCAGTCAGCTCAACGAGCTGAATGTGCTCGATGACGTGTTCATCCGTGTTCGCGAGTATGAGTATCAGGTCCGCCAGATCACCAACGTGCTGCTGGTCGGTGACCTGAACGTCAGCACTGCCAATCTCGGCGAGTTAGGAGCTATTCCCGGCATGACCTCGGTTGTTGGAACAACGCCGACCAATACCGCTGGCAATAAGACCTATGATCATATTTTATTTGATCGCCAGATCACGACCGAGTACACCGGCGTGTTTAGAGTGGTCGATTACCAGCGCGACTACGGTTTGACCAGGCGCAGGCCAACCGGGTCAGCGACCATTGCCCGGTGTGGGCCGAGTTTTCGGCCTACGAAATGCCGCCGCTGTCGACCGCCAGTCGCAGCGCCAGCGTCCGATAGCGTGGCCGACCGCTCCGCCGGTCGGAGCTCCTTGCGGTGCCGTTCAATCGGCGGAGCAATCGGCTAGTGCTGTGCCACAGCTTGATTTTACGATCTGGCAACCACTAACTCCCCTCGTGCTCGTGCTCGTGCTCGTGCTCGTGCTCGTGCTCGTGCTCGTGCTCGAAACGGAGCAAGCATGACCGAAGCGAGCTTTGGCCATGATCAACTGGCCGTCGATCGGCTCTCGCTCCAGTGCTCCAGCGGATTTTGCTCTGTTGATCGATGGGGAGCACGAGCACCGTTTCACTGAGCACGAGCACGGAAAGCGCCGTGACTGGCGGCCGCGCTTCTGGCCCCGGTTCGACCGGCGGAGCGATCGACCACCTTGTGGCCGACCGCTCCGCCGGTCGGAGCTCTGTTTCCGCAAATCATCCAGTTTCAGCTCCCATCATTTATGAGAAAGTTGCCTTTATAAGTGCCGGCACGATCTCATTTCTTGGCCCAAGCTTTGCTCCTGCATTCCTTCTCCAACGTTCTCACGCCGCCGGCAACGGAGGCTTCCCTTTCTTCAAACGAATAGACCGAGCAATGTCAAACGTTACCAACGAAGGAATGTTTCGACCCGGCCCGGGAGCCACCGAGCGATCGGGCACCACAGGGCAACCGTCAGGAATGTCAGGGCAGCAGCCGGGCGTCGCCGGGCAGGCGGGCCGTATGGGTGCCAGCGGGCAACTGGGCGGCACCGACGCCGCCGGGCAAGCTGGCGGTTCGGGCGCCGAGTCGGTCAAGCAGCGATCGCAGCACGAACTTGACGCAGCCCGCGGCGCAGCCTCTGAGGCGGTTGGTACTGTTAAGCGGCAAGCCTCCGAGCTCGGCCACGCTGTCTCGCAAGAAGCCAGCAAGGTCGGTAGTGAAGCGAAGCGATCGGCTACGGAGGCGGCACAGCGGCTTCGTTCCGAAGGGACGGCGATGCTTGCACGCCAGAAAAACGCCGCTGCCGAAGAGCTGGCGCACCTCCGCGATGCACTCCAGGCTGCCAGCAGCAAACTGGATGAGCATGACGACCGGCGCATCGCCGACTTCGCACAAGTGGCGGCTGATCGGCTCGACATGATCGCTGAATACCTGCGCCAGCAAGACCTCAGCCGTTTGTCCTCCGATCTGTCTGCGGCCGCTCGCCGCCGACCGGCGATGTTTTACGGCGGCCTGTTCGCGATCGGCTTGGCTGCATCTCGATTCCTCAAAGCGTCGTCCCACCACAGCCACGGCCCGAGTCAAGCTCGCGCCGGCTCCATGAACTCGAACATCAACAGAGGCTTCTGAAATGGCTACGATCCCAGAAGAACATGTTCAGCACGACCGCCGTGCAGATTCAGACCGAGGCGAGCGATCGCTGGCGAGCTTGCTTAAAGAGCTGCGCGATGAGACGACAACGCTGATGCGTGACGAGGTCACCCTCGCCAAAACGGAAATGACTGAAAAGGTCAGCCGCGTCTCCCGCAATGTCGGCTACTTGGCTGGCGGAGGGCTGGTGGCATTTGCAGGGGCCATGCTGCTGCTGTTAGCCGCCTCGGCCGGACTTTACGTCGGGCTACGTGCCATGGACGTCTCGGACTCGATCGCACTGTGGCTGGCGCCGCTGATCGTCGGCGGCATCGTGGTCGCCATCGGCTACGGCATGCTTCAAAAAGCAATCAGTACGCTCAGCAACGAATCAGCAATTCCCGAGCGAACTGTGAAGACGGTACAAGACGATAAAAACTGGATCAAGGACAAGGTGAGCTGATGAACGACCAACGAACTTCTCAGACCAACGGTGGGCACCGCGACACGCGGGAAGTCGAACGCGACATCGAACGCACGCGTGGTGCGATCGATCGCACCCTCGATGAAATCGGTGATCGTCTCCATCCGCAACACCTGTTGCATCAGGCGATGGATGCGTTTCGCTCCGACGACGGTGAGCCCAATGAATGGGCCATCGAACTGCGTCAAAGCGGCAAACGCCTCGGCGCAAGATCAAGCGCAATCCGCTGCCGGCGATCTTGATCGGCGCCGGTGCGGCTTGGCTGTGGATGCAAGATGAAAATGAAACGCGACGGCGCGAGATCCATCGCCAATGGGATGATCTGCCGGAACACAGCGGATCGTTCGTCGATGCTCGGACGGGCGAGCCCTACGACGAAAAAACCTACGGTGGTAAGTACGCGGCCGCCTGGCATCCCGATTACGACTGGTCGGATGCTCATGACGACGAAGCGTCGTGGTCATCGCGGGCTGAAGCGGCGATGAACGAGCTGCGGCAAGCCGTCAGCGACACCACCCGCTCGGCGAAAGAACGTCTCGGTCTGGTGGCCGGAAAAATGGCCTCGCTCTCGGGCATGAAGAAGAGCGAGATCCAGCGGGCGCTGCGTGCGCAGTGGGATGACCTGCCGGAACACAGCGGATCGTTTGTCGATGCTCGCACTGGAAAGCCCTACGACGAGTCGTATGGCGAGCAGTGGCGGCAACTGGCCGCGATCGACACTTTCCACTCCGCGAGCAGTTCGGCCGGCAGCGCCGACCAGGGTGAAGAGGAAGAGGGCTGGAGTGAACGTGTGGAGCAGGCTCTGCACAGCATCCAGTCGACCCTCAGCGACACCACGGGCTCCGTCAAAGACCGGCTGCATGCTGTCGGTAGCCAACTCGGTAAACTCGCCGAAGGCTCCCGCAGCTACAGCGCCAAGTACGGTCAGAGCGGCCGGCGCAAGCTCGGCGCGATGGCCCGCGGGACGCAGCACCGCGCCCAGAGGCTCGGTCGCCAAGTCGGCAGCGGCTATGAGTCGACCCGCGACTACTTGGCCGAGACGATGGACGACAACCCGCTGGTCAGCGGTGTCGCTGTCCTGGGGCTCGGGCTGTTAGTCGGGTCGTTGTTGCCTTCGACTCGGATGGAAGACGAGGCGATGGGCGAGCAGGCCGACGAGCTCAAGGCCCGCGGCGTCGAAGCAGGCCGCGAGGTGCTCGAGCGAGGGCAGGAAATGGCTGCCTCGGCCGGAGAAGCCGCCTACGACGAAGCCAAACGGCAAGGGCTGACGCCTAGCCAGTTGGCTGAGCAGGCACGCGAAGGGATCGACAAGCTCGCCGGTGCGGCCAAGCAGAATGCTCCTGCGACAAGCGACCTGCACTCCAAAGCCGCAGCGGTGGTGGAACGAGCAACCGAAGCGGCCAAAGAATCCGCCTTGGGCGAATCGCACCAGCAGCACTCCGGCGGCGCAAGCTCCAGTGGCTCGTCCTCGGGAAGCTCGCAAGGTGGCACGTCACAAACCGGTAGCGGCACGTCGCAAACGGGTGCCGGCACGTCGAGCTTCGGCAGTCTGCCGAGCAGTGGCACGTCGCAGACCGGCAGTAGCTTAGGCAACGCTCCGGCGGCTTGCCCAACGCCGGGCAGCACGCCGCAACCAGGCGCTCAGCGCACGCCGCCCAATCGGTAGTGCGGTGCGACAGCACACAATGACGATGGCATCTAGCGGCCTGCTTCCCAGCAGGCCGCTTTGCATTGCGGCAATAGCGTGGCCGACCGCTCCGCCGGTCGGAGCTCGGCCAATGCCGATTCGATCGACCTGTAACGCCAACGCGCCAGCGTGCGGCCTTAGATCTTCCGCTCGGTCCTCAGTTCGATCGGCGGAGCGATCGACCACCTTGTCGTCCACCTTCAGTACTAACCGCTTGTCTGCGGTGTAATCCGTGCGAGAAACATTTCTCACCCGAATCAGTCAGGCTGTAAACTGGACTTAGACGCCGCTGGCCTGCACTAATTAATCGTTCCTCGGATCTGCATACTGCCGCAGATGATACCGATTGACTTGTGCGATGATTGCCATTCGTATTGCCTGACTGAAATCGGAGAGCGACATGTACCGTACATTGGGGATCACGGCCTTTTCGTTGGTGGTGGCGACGCTTCTTTTTTCCTCCAGCGCGGATGATTCACTCCGGCAGGTTGATCCAGACAAAAAATCATCTCCTGCGATTGAGGAGAAGGTGCAGGATCGTATTCGTCTGCTTCGAGATTTAAGGCGTGGTGCCGAGAATCGTGATCAACAGGCGGCTCAGAACCACGCGAATCGTGAGCAAGACCAACTGGCTCGAAAGTCTGAGGACGATCTGCTACGGCGTTTTCATTCAGGCGACAAAGAGTTAGGGCAAGACGAACTTCGCGAAGCGGTGCGTATCCTTGCTGGACGCGTGCTACGTCTCGAGGCGGAGGTTCGTTTACTGAGAGAGGCGCCACCTCGGCTGGAGTTGCTGCGATGACGGATTCTGTTGCCGGCTTAAAATTGGAAAGGCGAGCGGATCGACGAACCATGCGACTCAAAACTTCGGTGGCCATGCGAGGTGAGGCCTAGTCACCTCGGTCCATGTCAATGCTCCCGTTCTGCTGAAGATACGGTGCTCGAACTACAGGGAGCAATTAAATGCTAAAGTTCTCGTCGCTCGCCTTTCTGATCGCCCTCTATGCCATGTCGCAAGCTCATGGGCGGGGCGGGGCGGGACGATTAATGTTGCATGGAAAGGCCACCCTGTCGACATTTCAGCGTCATGGCCAAGCGGTGTCGGTGACTTACTTGACGATCCCGCTAGGACTGACGGTTGGAAACCTTATTTTTCCGGTTATCCGAACGACGTCAGCCACTATGGCTTCGATGTCAAGAGCATTGATGATCTGAATCGGATTATCCAGAAATTGGCTGCCTGCAAATGTAAAGTACGGAAGCTCCAATTGTCCTATGAGACCGAGCCGACTTCGCTCGGTTTCGTCAGTGGCCTACCCAAGGGTAGCAAGATCGCTTGCCTCTTTTCGATTGGTGATCAGTCGGCCGTTGATCAGTTTTACGCAGCCGCAGGCCAGCCGTTGCCCGTCGCGATGCCGCCGACATTGACAATCTATGTGCAGAACCCCAAGGTGACTCTTGATCGTCTAGAAATACCCGATTCGATCGATGTATCGGCGGTCTCTGTTGTTTCAACTGAAGAAATCCTTGACGCGTCTGCCCGCTCAACCGCTGATCGCATTGCCAAATTCATCAATGCCCACAAAGAAAGAAGCGGCACAACGAAGCGATGACTGCGGACCTGCCGGCATTGCGTTCACAAAGGGAAGATCCGCGGCGACGGCCAATCAGCGATCTTTCGCACAGCAAGCTGTCTCTCAGCCTATCGCTCATGCAGCTGAAAATGTCCGCGGACAGTGTTGAAGGAGTCGTTGACCGAGCGGCCGGTGAACATCAGCGTGAAGTCTCGGCCATCGCCGGAAATCCATTTGGTCGGCAGGCTCCAGTAAAACGTGTCCTGCGGGACGTGCCCGTGGCCCCAAGCGTCCTCGTAGGCGACCGTGGTCCATGGTCCCCACGGCTGTGGTGCATCGAACATCCCGAAGTGAGCTAGGTGAGTCCGTTGGTGTTCGGTGCACAGCAGGTAACGCTCGAGCCCAGCGTTGTAGCTGACGCTGACGTTCCAGCCGACGCCCAGCGGGTCTCTGAAAACCGGTCCCTTCTGCTCAATGTCGCACGTCCAGATCGGTTCGCCGGCAGCGTCTGTAGCGACAAAGAACTCATAACTGCCGCGGTTGAGGATTGCATCTTTGGGCACGCGGGACAGATAGAGCACGCCGGGCTGATGAACGTCGAAACCGCTCTGGTAAGCGGTCGGGGAGGTCGACCGGCCGGGGCCGTACGTCGGCTGGATGGAGTAGTTGTAGACGTACTGGTCACGGCCGCCAGAGTGATCCTTGCCGAAGTTGATGAACGTCGGAATGGTCATTCCTTGCTCGAACGTGAATGCCCAGTCGGCAAGTTGCCAGGTGCGGCCCTTGTCTGGCGACCAAGCGATCCGCGCTTCCTTCAGATGCGGCAGTGGATCGGGCACCCACCACATGTAGAGCACTCCGTCGACGCTGAGCATCCCGTACGACTTGCCCGCAAACGGATTTGACAGCGACTCGGGATTCTTTCCGCCCCAAACGTTGCTCCCGCGGTAGTCATCCCAGTTCCCTTCCACTCGGGCCACTCCCAGACTGACTCGCCCGTCGCCGTTCGTGCCTCCAAAACCGCCGCCGTCGCCCCAGGCGGTGTACTGGTGGTCGTCATCGCCCCAGGTCATCGGCCAGTTGTCACTGCCGGGAGCTTCCCGCCGGTGCGTCGCCCAGTCAAGCGAGTATCCGGCGATCAGGGGGCTTGGTGGATAGGGCGGCTCATCCGCTATGGCCGCAAAGCAACCGACTTGCTTAGCCGCCAATAAGCAGCCCAGAACAAAACTTGGCAGGACGCATGATCGCAGCAGATTCATGGCTGGTACCGTCGTAGCTAGCAGGCGGGAGGAAGGCCCGGCTAGGTCACTGCCGACGCGATGTACGCCGGCCAAAAAAGTTTTATAGAGCTGACCGAACGTGTCAGGGGCAGGTCGGATAATGACTACGGAGTAGGAAATGAGCAGAGTGCAATTCTGATCCGAAAACATCCTAAACCATGAAAGGTGCATGAGCCATGATCGCTTGCTTCGACCGTGGCATGGAAGTCGAAATCAGCTATCCCGTATCCACTCATGTGCGGTTTTGGAAACCGGATGAGTGCCGTAAGCGCGAGGTCGTGATCGATTCGGTCCGCGATCTAGTCGCTGATCCGCTGTCGGTAGACGAGTTTCTGCGGCGGCCGTTTTTGTTGCGTTCTCGTTGGCTGGTGAAAGCCTACGAGCCGCGGTTGCGTCAGTGGCGGCAGTTCTATTGGGGATCAACCCGCGAGTTTGCCGCTCCAGGGATCTTGCGTGTCGGGCTGTACGCACAGGGCGCGACCCAAGCGTCCTGGCTGTACGGCCGGGCATTTCATCCGACACCCGAAGACCGACGCGAGCTGATGAAGTTGCTCCAGGAGTGGGGCAAGATCAACTTCGGTGATCTGTCGCTGAAAGTTTTTGCCGATGACCTGCCCGATACCGGAACCCCTGGCGAACTCGCCGCACCGTTGGTGCCCAAGGCCTTACCGCCTTTAGCAACGGCAGGAGCGGTGTAAATGGCGTTCAGTCACTCGCAACGCCACGCTGCTGGGACCTGACGCAGGTCCCAGCACGCAGTCGCCACGTGACGGTTCCAGACCTTCACGTGGCCAAAAGCATAAACCTGAGGTCAGGCGAACGGGCCGCCGACGAAGTTCGAGCCAATCCCAAGAAACCGTCGGCAGTCGATCCCCGTTGCCGGCCGGCTGCGGGCGGACTAGCCGCACGTAGCCGAGCATGGACTGCGAAGCGGCAGTCGACCGCGTACGTTGGCTACTTCGTTTTATCCTTCAAAACCTTGCGCATTTGTTTCCAGAGCGCGTGACCGTTGACACGGTCGAGCCTGACGAGCTGCTGTTGCCGCGTGTCCAAGGCCATGAGTTTGCCGTTGGGCCGCGTCGCATAAACAAATGGCAGGCAAACCGCGGCGACTTTGTGTGGCTCGCCGACGTCGCGGGGCAGGTAGCGAATCCGAACGGGTTCGTCGGGCGGTAGCGAGACGCTCGAGCAACACCAAAGGAATGACGGGACTTCGATGATTTCGCTCAGGACCGTGACGAAGTCGCCTATGGCGATGTCTTCGCCGGCGATTCGAGCCGCAACAGTCGTCGCGGACCTGGTTTCGGTTGTGGTTTTCATGGTTCCGCAATCGGTGAAAGAATGAATGGTGCATGTTCATGTTGTGCTTGGGCTGCGAGCGCAAGTTACTCGCGGCCGGTGGTAATCGCAAAGCTCAGGGGTAGGACACGCATGACTCGTTCTCTCAGGACGATGAGGAAAGCGATCGGCGAAGGCAGCAATCAGTTTTGCCTCATAAGCAGCTCGCTCAGATGGTCTCGTTTTCTGGCGAGGCAGCAACCAGCCGCTCGGCTGTGACGCGCGAGTTCACCCGGCCATCCATCCGACTAACGAACCAGGCCAGAGGTTCACGAGATTTTTCCACCGTGCATCGGTCGATAATCAATGACGATCGTTAGACACAACTGCTGGCTACCTCTCGTTACCAGCTGCGTTCATAATGCCCGCACGACGAGTTGAAGATGTGAAGACGCTCCTTCTGGCTCCGCTCTCGTGGCGTATGAGGTTGATGGCTTGTGAACAATGAACTCCATGGTGTGTTGCTCAGGCAGTTGGAAGTGTCTTGGGCACTGACTCGCTACCACCTCGAGGGGCTGACGACGGAGGAATGCTTGTGGCGTCCGGGAGTCGCCGGGCTGCACGTTCATCCTGCGGCCGATGGGCAGTGGGTGGCGGATTGGCCGGACCACGAGGGATACGAGCTCGGTCCGTCCAGCATCGCCTGGTTGACGTGGCACCTCGGCTTCTGGTGGTCGATGGTGATCAACCATTCCTTCGGCGACGCATCGCTTGCTCGTGAGCAGGTGGCGTGGCCCGGCAGCGCAGGCGATGTGCGCCAGTGGGTGGACCAGCTCCAGGAAACCTGGCGCAGGTCGCTTGAACCGCTGAGCGATGCCGATCTGGCCTCGACCCAGCGCACGCGCTGGCCGCTTCAGGACCGGCCCCTGAGCGACGTCATCGCCTGGGCCAATCTTGAACTAATGAAGAGCGCAGCTGAAATCGGTTATGTCCGCTTTCTGTATGCGGTACGCACTCACTGACCAGTCAGCCGCCAACTGCTGGCCCGATTACGGCTTGGCAAGCCAGTTTTGGCTCGGCTGGGCGTCCGCTGCGTTCCAGATGCGGACTTCGCCGTTAAACGCACCGGCGGCGACTCGGCCGGTTCCCGCGTGCCAGGCAGCCGATAGCGTCCAGTCGCCCAAGCCTGTAAAGGCGCGAGCGACGGCGTTGGTGCTCAAGTCGATTTGCAACAGCCGTTTGTCGGCGACCGGTACCAGCGCCAATCCATCGCCACCAGCGATCGGCCGAAAGCCTTCCCCGCCCAATGCCACCGAAGCGATGCGTTTTCCGCCGACAGCCTCCCAGCGGTGCAGGTGATTGTCCGTTCCAGCCGACAGCAGGTGTTGACCGTCAGCGGTGAACAACACACCGCGGACGGCGGAGCCGTGGCCGGTGTAGCTGGTCAGCAGCTCTCCGGTCTCGGCGTCAAATACTTTGGCCGATTTGTCGCGGCTAGCCGACGCCAGCCGCGCACCGTCGGGGCTCCAGGCCACCGCTGTGACCCAGTCCGCATGGCTGGCCAGCGTACGGACGGTTTCGAGCGTCCCGGTATCGATGATGCGAATCACGGAATCGGCTGAGGCGACCGCGAGTTGGCTGGTATTGGGGCGGAAGGCGACATCGAGCGCCACATCGGTGGAGCGTGCCACGACGGCTTTGACTTCACCGCTGGCGAAATCAACTAGTCGCACTTCGCCCCCGCGACCCGGTTCACCACAAGCAGCCGCGAGCATCGTTCCATCAGGACTGAATGCGAGGGCGAACACCCGTTGCCCGAGATTAGGAAGCCGCCGCGACAGCACCCCGTCGGCGACATTCCAAACGGTGATCTCATGATAGCCGCCGACAAGTAACTGGCTGCCATCAGGTGAAAACGCAATGGCGATTACGGGAACCGCGGCGCTGTAATGGACCGGCGGGTCGGGATAGCGTGGTGGCGGGACGACAAAGGCCAGCAGCTCATTCGGATCAGGTCCATCGAACTTAGCGCCTTCAGCGATCCACGTCGTGATCAAGCGGATCGGCTCGGCAGCGAGCGCGTCACTTTCGGCAGGCATCCGCTCGGATTCGTCGTCGGTGATCAATCGCCGCAGGAACTCGCCCGCGTGGTCGCCTTCACCGCCAAATGGCAGTTCACCCGAGTCACCCGGCTTGAGCAGGTCAGCATAAGTGTCAACGCGATAGCCTCCCTCCGCCTTCTTAGCACTGTGACATGCCACACAGTTTTCTAACAACAGTGGGGCAACGTCGCGGCGAAAGCTGACCGGCTCGTCGGCGTGCACCGTACCGAGGCAACACACGAAAAAACTGCCCAGCGCCAGGAAGTTCAAGCAAGCTTGTTTATAAGGCCGAGGCATAGCTGGATATCAAAGAGGGGAAATATGAATGAAGGAAAACAGCGTTATTAAGCAGCTCTGGCCAAGTCTAATGCTGAAACAGAAACTCATCAGTGTTCAGCAGTGCCCAGCAGACGTCTTCCAGTGCCGCGGAAACATCTTCCTGTTTGCCGCAGTGCTCCGTGGCCGCAGCCAGTTCCTCGTCGTTAGGCAAGCGGCAGAATGCGGCCAAGTACATTTCTTGGATCACTTCCGCTAGCGGTTTGCCCGCTGCAAGCGACACCCGAAAGCGGGCCTCGGGCGAGCGGAGCTTTTCATGGATTGTCGGACCATTGAATAGTTCGATTGCCATCCCGAGGTTGGAGTCGTCGACCCGTTCACAGGCGCAAACCGTTGTTCTTTCCGGCTGACCAAAAACCTTCAAGAAGTCGACCTTGACCAGATCCGGTGCCGGCAGGTGCGTCGCTTTGGTTCCGGGCGGCAGACCGCCAAAGGTTTGTTTCAGACCAACTGCGTGATTGATCGCATCAAGCAGCTGCTCGGCGCCGAGCAGGCGTGGCTGTTGGTGCGAGAAGTACATCGAGTCCTCTTGGTTTAGCGGCGTCGTCTGATAACTGGCCTGATAGGTGCGACTGTTAAGAATCACACGGAGGATGTGGCGTCGATCAAAACCGCTCTCAGCAAAATCTTTGGCCAGCGCATCGAGCAGCGACTCGTTCGACGGCGGGTTGGAATCACGAAAATCATCGATTGGATCGACGATCCCGGCGCAAACAGCTGCGCCCAGATGCGGTTGACTTCCATCTTGGCAAAGTACGGATTGTCGGGCTCGATCAGCCACTGAGCAAACGCGCCGCGGCGATCGACATCATCGGCGACATCAATGCTGCCTTGACTTGGCAGCCACGGTTTCATCTTCTCGCCGGTTCGCGGCTGCGTGACATCACCGGATGTCGACGTCCAGACAAACATTTCGCCCGGTCGCTCGGTCGTGCGCCGCTGGACCCGGTTGAAGAACGCGCCGAGGCCATAGTAGTTGTCTTGCGTCCAGCGTTCGAACGGGTGATTGTGGCACTTGGCGCACTGCAGTCTCGCCCCGAGAAACACTTGTGAAACGTTTTCGACACACTCGTTCATATCGGTCGCGGTGCGATAAAAGTTCGCCGGCGGATCGATCAACGTGCTACCGCTGCCAGTCAACAACTGCCGGGCGAACTCGTCGTAAGGCATGTTGGTGCGGAACGCTTCCTCGACCCAACGATGGTACTTGTGGATGCCGTCATCGCCGATCAGCTTGCTGGTCATCTTCAGCAAGTCGCCCCACTTCAACGCCCAGAACTTGGCGTACTCGTCACGCTGGAGCAAGCGGTCGATGAGCTGAGCGCGTTTGTCCGGGTTTTCATCAGCCAAAAACGCACGAGCCTCTTCGACCGCCGGCAAGCTGCCGACGATGTCCAGATGCACGCGCCGCAAGAACTCTGCGTCTGAGCAGGTCGGCGCGGGCACGTACTGCAACTGCAGCAGTTTCGCGTTGACCAGTTCATCGATGTAGTTCGCTGGCGGCGGTGCCTGCCAAGCAAAGTTGGCGACCTGTTGGATGAACATCAGCGGTATCGATTCGATGTGTTCGAGGTACCGCACCAGAACGACCGCTTCGCCCCGCTGGTGCGGCGTCACCAAGCCGGACTGACTCACTTCGGCGACTGAGGTGTCGGAACTTTCATAGGCGACCAAGTGCGTGACATCGCGGCTGGAGCCGTCGGAGAAGTGGGCGATGGCGGCCACTTGTTGAGGGCCCGCTTCGAGTCGCAGCACGCGTTTGGCATTGGGATAAACTTCCAACCGCACACATCGCGGCGTGTCGGACGGATCGGTCTGCGCCCCTTCGGCGATCCAGTCTCGCAGGATCGCATAAGACTCGTCTTCCACCTTGAGTTGTTTGCCGCCGCCATGGCTGACTTTCATCGTCGGCTTGAGCAGCAACAGGCTTTCCTCAGGTTGCATCGGGTTGGTCCTGCGGCCGTAGTCTTCGCGAATCAGCGTCAGTTCATCAAGTTTGGCGTCAAACGCGCGGAGCGACAGACGAAACATTCCTTTGCCGCTCGGCGAACCATGGCAGGCTCCGGAGTTGCAACCCTGCTTGGACAGCGCGACCAGGACCTCCGATTCAAATCCCGTTCGCCAGGGCACATCGGTTTCGCTGACCTGCACCGGAATCTCATGCCGCTGGCCTGCCGCCTCGACGATGATCTGCGTCTGGCCATTGCCCTTGGCAAAAATCGCGGTGCCGCGGACTTCAGCCACCGCCGGATCGGCCGACGTCAGTTTCGCGTTGGCGGTCCAGTCACGCGGCGTCTTCAATGCGCTGTACCCCGTGATCACCAGCTGCTGCCGGTCTTTGCTGCCGTTGAGGCTGATCTCAAGGGGATACACCTCGATTGACGCAGGAGCCGCGATCACGTCGACCGCAGCGCACTGTCCAGTCAGACTGAACTCTTGGCCCTGATGCGAACTAGCGGCCTTGAAATCGACTACCACCCGGCGCTGATCGTCGCCGAGTGATTCGCTGGTCAGCACTTCGACTTCAAACTCGATCGAGTCCTGATCCGCGGGGACTGTCAGCGATTCGGGCAGGCGGATCGGTGCCGCGTCGGCCATGGTAAAGGTCAGCGTCACCGGTTGCGGGTCACCGCCATCACGCTGTACACGAGCCATCCATTTTGATTTTTCACCGGCGACCAGCAGCACCGCCCCGTTGGGCTCACCTGCCACCGCCGATGCGTTTGCGACCGGTCCGACGCTGACCGTGACCGGATCATACCACTGGGGTGTCAACTCCAGCGTCTCGGCGCGGCAGCGAGTCCCGTGTTCGGCAACCGCCAGCAGCCGCACGTTTTCGAGCGTGGCGGCCGAGTCGGCGGCACGAGTCAAGGTGAGGGCAAAGGTATCGTTTTCGGGTTTGATGTCGGCCTGCCAGCCGCTGGGCAGAGCGTCGGGCAGCAGCGTCACGCCGCCCTTGAACGCTTCTTCAAGTCGCTTGAGTTGCAGCGTCAGGTTGTGGCGGGGCAGCGGCCGCGCGAATCTCGGCGGCGCAGTCGGTTCGACCGCGAAATAGGCGGCGGCCGGAGCGACACCGCCCAGCAGCACCGCTCCGCTGTTCCAGTGAATGGGAAAGGGGACATGCGGCTTCTTCACCCGCTGCCAGGCGACACTGCTGAGCGTGGCTGTCGTGTTTGGCGCGTCTGTGGCGCGGCCGATCAGCTTGATCGTGGCCAGCGACTGCGGTTGCCAAGCCGCATCGGCGGCGAGAAAAATCTTGGCCTCGGCAGCACCGGCGGGAATGCGTGGGTTGAGGATTCGTAGACCGGATTGTGGTTCGCTCAGCGCCAGATCCACCGCCCCGTCGTAGCCAAACCGCTGCAGCTGCACATCGATCGCCGCTGCTCCCGGACCTGCTTCCAGGGCGAAGTGTTGCCGCACCGCTGCATCGGGTTTGAGCTGCAGCGCAAACGTGCCGGCCGGCGTGATCTCAACCGCGTAGCCAAAGGCATCACCGCCGCGGCCGAGCAAATCGGTGACTTGCAGCGTGTAAACTCGATTGTCGGCGAACGCATAATCGAAGCTCCACTCATCGGCGTTGCTGACTGCTGTTTCAGCCACTTGCGCCTCGGCGCCACCCGCGTCCGCGGGCGCCAGGAGCCGCATCCGCAGTAGCGTGGCGCAGCCGAGGCTGCGAGCCAATGCCCGGACGCGAACCGTTTGTCCCGTCACGCCCTGAATCGTGTATCGATCCCGCTGGCCGGGCTCAGTAAACCGGCTACTGATCATCACCGGCCCAGTCAGCGGCTGGCCCGCGGCCACGGCCTCGGATGCTTCCTCAACATGCTGCGCCGCGGCGGTCACGGCGATCGGCACCCAGGCGGACGAGCGACCGCCGGGCAAACGTGTCGCTACCGTCGTGATGCTGCCCGCCTGCGCAACCTCCGGCTGTAGTTCCCGGCTTTCGCACCGCTCGCCATCGGGGCCGCTGAATCGCACCGCCCCCGGCTGGCCGGCGGTGATAGCCAGCGGGAACGCGTGCCGGACGATCGGAAAGTCACCGATCCGCAGGCGATAAAGTCCGCCAGCGGTGTAGCGGTTGTCACGAACCTCGATCAGGTACTTTCCGGCCTCGGCGAACGTGTGGGCGAAGCGACAATCCGGACCGACTTCGTCGTCATCGGCTAATACCAAGGTCTGACCGTCACTGCCCAGCAGGCGGACGACCGGGTCCATCGCCGATTCCAGCGGTTGCGTCAGCACTTCCACCGCCACTCGCTGGCCAGCTGTCACCTCGATTTGATAGAACGCGCTGTTGGCTCCCTTGCTGACGCCGTCGACGGCTGCGAGTGTCTCCAGCGGCTGGGCGGTTGCGGGCGAGTGGTTTTCCGCGGCTTCAGCAACGGTCGGCAAATCGTCGACGATCACGACCAGCGGTTCGGTCGGACCGGCGGTGGAAGCGAACCACAGCCCCATCGGGCCCAGCACCGCGTCGGCCGGCAAACTGACATCGAGCGTGACACGATCGGGCTGCAGCGATTCGATCGCCACCGTCACCCCGGCCTGTGTGGCCGCAGCTCGCAGGCCTTCGGCGAACCCTTGGCCGAGCACGACCAGTCGTGTCGTCTCGCCAGGCCGGCAGGACCGCGGCTGGATTGAACTGACAGTCGCCTGGGCCAGCGCGGTAGCGGGGGCAACAGCGACGAGCACCGCGACGAGCAGCACGGCGTAGGGCCGCTTGAAGCCTGGCACTCCGCTGTACGAAAACGGATAGCCCGAGGTGCGTGAGGGCGTGCGACAAGCGGCGGAAAAGGACAGATCAAGCATGATCAACAAAGCCCCTCAATGGGCTGGCCTTCATAAATGTGATGTGGACGGCCCTGGTTGTCCTGCCACGCAGCGGTGGCCGGAATCCCCAGGGCGTGATAGATCGTAGCGGCGAAATTCTCGGGCTTCACCGGCTGCTGAGTCGGGTAGGCACCGATCGCGTCCGATGCGCCGATCACATTGCCACCGGCAACGCCGCCACCGGCGAACCAAACCGACTGAACCGCACCCCAGTGGTCGCGGCCAGGCAACTTATAATGATTTTCTAATAGTGAGATTTTGGGCGTGCGACCAAACTCGCTGGCCATCACAACTAAGGTTTCATCGAGCTGCCCGCTGGCCGCCAAATCATCTAATAGAGCCGACACAGCTCGGTCCGTCGGCGGCAACAGCTTGTCCTTCAAGTGCGGAAAGGCGTTGCCGTGGGTGTCCCAGGTCTCATCATTACCGAGATTGACCTGGATCAGATTCACACCCGCGGTGACCAGCCTGCGAGCCATCAGGAGTGACCAGCCGAAGGCATTGCGGCCATACCGGTCCAAATCGCGCTCGTCGGCTTTGGTCACATCTAGTGCCTGATGAACGGTCGGATCGGTGAGCAGCGAAATCGCGCCCTGCCGCATCCGATCGAGTTGCTGGGTTTCGGCAAAGCCGGTCAGGGCCTGGCGCTGGTGGCGGAGCGTTTGCAGCAGTTCCAGTCGGCCTTGAATGCGGCGTAAACCCAAGCCCTCCGGCAAGCTCAACTGCGGCGCCTGAAAGATCCGCTCATCGGGTTTGCCGCGTTGTTGATGATCGAAACTGTACTGAGGAAATGCGCCATAGGCCGCGTTGTGAAACGGTGAGGCGGCGATCATCCACGGGTTGTGTTGCGGTCCCATTTGACCGGCATCTTGCCCAGGAATGACTCGCCCGCTGGAATGCACCAGTTGCTCGGGCAGCACGACCGCGGGCGGCAGATTGTTCCGCCGCTGGCCCATGCCAGCCGCCGCTCCGCTGATCTGCCCTGTTCGGGCGCAGTAGCCTGCCAGGGCTGCGATCGAGGGATGATCGCCGCGACTGGGGCCATTGGGCGTAAACCCTGGAGGCAGTACCGAGCGGCCGGTCAACATGATGTGGTGCGCCGCCGAATGTTCGTTTGAACTGTGCGTCAGCGAGCGGCACAGCGACCACATCGGACTCCGCTGGGCCAGCATCGGCAGGTGTTCGCAAATCTGCAGCCCCGGCGTGCGCGTGGCGATCGGCCGAAACTCGCCGCGGACATCGGCCGGGGCATCGGGCTTCATATCGAAGCTCTCATGCTGCGCCAGCCCGCCGGAGAGAAAGATGAAGATGCAGGATTTTGCGGTGCCCGCTGGCGCGCTGCTGGCTGCGGCTCGGGCTTCTCGCAGACCGGTGAGATGGTTCATCCCCAGCCCGAGGATCCCGATCGCGCCGATCTGCAGCGATTGTCGCCGGGTAACATCCGCGTGTGCCCATCGCTCGCCGCTCACGCAGCGACCACCGGCCGTTGTAGCATTCATGGTGCTCACCCTGCTCGTCCGGAGTACAGCGGAGCGATCACCTGGCCGTTGAGCAGATAATGCGGACGCTGCAGCGGATCGATGATGGCGACGTCAGAGTCGACATCGAGGGCATTGAAGACGGTCGAACAGATGTCGGCCGGCGACCAGGAGCGGGTGATCGGGTAGGCCGCTTGATCGTCGGTTTGGCCGATGACTTGGCCACCCTGAATTCCCGCCCCGGCGAACAAGCCGGAATAGGCATGGGCCCAGTGGTCGCGGCCCGGTATGGTCTGGCCAGGTAACGTGGAGATCTTCGGTGTCCGTCCAAACTCACCCATCACGATGACCAAGGTCTGTTCGAGCAGACCGCTTGAGGACAGGTCATCCATCAGCGCCGCCAATCCCTGATCGAGCTGTGGCAGCAGCGTGTTTTTCAGCCGTCCCCAGTTGTCGACGTGCGTGTCCCAAGTTTGGACGATCCCCATCGTCGCCTGGACGATCGGCACGCCCACTTCCACCAGTCGCCGCGCCAGTAGCAATGATTGGCCAAACTTATGGCGACCATACCGCTGACGAACCTCTTCGGACTCCCGCCCGATCTCAAACGCCTCAACGACGCGGCCGGAAGTCAACAGGCGATAAGCAATCTCTTGCTGATCGCGAAATGCACCGGCTTCACCGGCCAGCGCCGTCCCGTGATTGAGCCGGTCGAGCAGCTCTCGCCGCGACGCCAACCGCGCCGGCGTGATCCCTTCACGCATGCTCAGAGCCTGCATGCGAAAGTCATCCGCGTTCGGATCGCCTTGAATCTGCCAAGGATCGTGCTTAGCGCCGAGAAAACCGGCGTGTTGGCCAGGCCAAGTCAGCGGCCCTTCGATGTAGTAGTTGGGCAGCGAAACGCCGGAGGGAATCCCGTCGTTGCGAGGCCGGACAAAGTCGAGCGCTGAGGCGAAGTTGGGAAAGTCGCTTCGCGATTCAACCCGATCCAGGTCCGATCCACCGCGAGGCAGCGGTGTGGGACGACCGGTCGAGCGCGACGTGAGTCGCCAACAGATGATTGTGCTCGCGATGAGCCAACGTCCGCATGATCGCCCAGCGGTCGCTTCGTTGAGCCAGCAGTGGCAGGTGCTCGCAGAACGCGACGCCGGGAATTTTGGTCCCGATTGTGGAGAACTCACCCCGCACCTCAGCCGGCGATTCCGGCTTGGGATCGACCGTGTCGAGCTGGCTCGGGCCGCCGCTGAGCAGCACCAGCAGCACCGACTTGGCTTGACCGCGGCCGGGGAGTGCATCCTGTTTGGCGGCCATCGCCGAACGCCCGCCGCCGACAAAACACCCAGCCACGCCCCCTCCACCGACGCGCAAGAATCCACGCCGGTCCATTGCATACAGCGGCTTCATCGCAAGTTTCCTACAGAAGGATGATCGGACAGAAGGATGATCGGAACCGAAGGCTTTCTGCGTCACCGTTAGGCCGCAGGAACACGGCTGAGCCCAAGACGATCCAGGACCGCAGTGGCGAAGCTTTTTGGGGGTGGGAAGGTGGGTTGAGGTGGGAAGGCGAGCAAGCGAATCGCGGTCATCGGTCGCGCTCACAAGCAGCAGGCTACCGTAAACTCCCTCTGTGGTCAACTTTTTCGTTGTCAGTGCTGGAGGCCCGAGCAGCCGGTGCCGCAGGCGGCGATTCTCGAGCGCCGCAAAACCTACGATGATTGATCAAAAGCGGCCCAACCGGTATGCTCAGCGGCCGGAAAAGCTCCTCTACCTGCCGCAATCTGCGCATATCCTTCCTCGCCTGCCTGAGGCTTCTGTCGTGAGAGTTCGTTTGATACCGCCGCTCGGCGTGTTGTTGTGTTTATTGGTTTCTACCTTGTGTAGCTCCCTCACGGCCTCGGCCGCCGAGGTGACTCCGCAGTGGATTTGGCTCGGGGGCAACGAGAATTTGCTGCGCGTGGCGCTGCGGAAAACCTTTCCCGTGGCCGGTACAGTCAAGGAAGCCCGCTTGGCGGCAACCTGTGACAACGGATTCACCTTGTTCCTCAACGGCAAGGAAGTTCTGGCTGGGACGAATTGGGAACGGCTTGAGTCGGCCGACGTCACGGCGCAGCTGAAGAGCGGCGTCAATGTGCTGGCGGTCGAGGCTGTCGACGAAGGCGGTGCCGCTGGATTCGTGTTGCGACTGGACATCACCGACAACGCAGGCAAGAAGTTTTCCATCGTATCGGATCAGTCATGGAGAGCGGTGAACCGACAAGGCCGCAACCGGCTGCCCGGTAATTGGCGGACGCCTTCGTTCAATGACGCGTCCTGGAAACAGGCTCGCGTGGTCGGCCCGGTCGGTGGAGCTGGCTTGCCCTGGAATCGCCAGATCGACAACGACAGCCTCGCTGTCGCCGTCGGTCAGCCGCCCGCACCGGTCGTGGCGACGGCGCGGCCAGCGGAGAACGTGACCGCTCGCGACGGTTTCCGCGTCGAAAAACTGCTCGACGTTCCCAGTCACATGGGGTCGTGGGTCTGCTTGACCACCGACGACCAGGGGCGACTAATCGCCAGCGATCAAGGTGGAGCCGGCCTGTTCCTGATCGAGCCAGCTAAGATCGGTGACGCGGCCGCGGAAACCAACGTCACGAAATTGCCGGTGCAACTGAGCAGCGCCCAAGGCTTGCTGTGGGCACATGACTCGCTCTATGTCGTCGTCAACGGTTCGCGTTCGGGGCTACACCGCGCGACCGACACTGACGGCGATGGACTGGTCGACTCGGCGGAGTACTTGATGCCGATTCAAGGCGGCGGAGAACACGGCCCGCACGCGGTGATCCTCGCTCCCGATGGCGAGTCGCTGTTGGTCGATGCGGGCAACCATACGAAGCTGCCCGAATCGATCAGCGGCAGTCGCATTCCGACTAACTGGGGTGAAGATCACCTGCTGCCCCGGCGCTGGGATGCCAACGGTCACGCCGCCGGCATCCTCGCCCCCGGCGGATGGATTTGCAAAGTCGATCCCAGCGGCAAGAGCTGGGAAGTCATCAGCATGGGATACCGCAATCAATATGACATTGCGCTCAATGCCGATGGCGAACTGTTCACTTATGACGCAGATATGGAATGGGATCTCGGCTCGCCGTGGTACCGCCCCACCCGCATCGCTCATGCGACCAGCGGTAGTGAGTTTGGGTGGCGCAGCGGCACCGGCAAATGGCCGTCTTATTATGAAGACTCGTTGCCGGCAGTCGTCGATATTGGTCCTGGTTCACCCGTTGGTGTCACCTTTGGTTACGGAGCGAAATTCCCGGCGAAATATCAGCGGGCACTGTTTGCACTCGATTGGACCTTCAGCACGATCTACGCTGTGCATTTGACTCCCGACGGTGCGAGCTACAGTGGTGAAGTTGAAGATTTCGTCTTTGGCCAGCCGCTGCAGGTCACCGATGCGGTGATCGGCAAAGATGGGGCGATGTATTTTGCCGCCGGTGGCCGCGGCACCAAGTCGTCGTTGTACCGCATTGTGTATGACGGCACCGAAGCGACGCAGCCGGTCGATGCGCGCGACCAGCGCAACGCCGACCTGCGAGCATTGCGCGGGCAGCTGGAAACGCTCCACCGTCCTGGCCCAGCCGACTTGGAAATGGTTTGGCCGCACCTGGGGCACGAGGATCGCTTCATTCGCTATGCAGCACGGATCGCGCTGGAACATCAATCGGTAGAATCCTGGCACCGCCGCGCTGCAGAGGAGACCGACCCGCAAACCGCGCTGATGGCGTTAATGGCACTGGCCCGCCAAGGTAGCTCCGAACATCGCGACTTGGTGCTCGCCGCTCTGGATAAGATCAATCCCAAGTCGCTTGATGAGCAGCAGCGTCTGACTTGGTTACGGACTTATCAGCTGGCGATGATCCGGCTCGGTGAGCCGAGTGACGAACAACGAACCGAACTGCTCACGAAACTGGACCCGATGTTCCCGTCCGCGGAGGAAGCGTTCGATGCGGAACTGGTGCAGCTGCTCGTCTATTTGGGGTCACCCAAGGTCGTTGCCAAGGGCGTGGAGATCATTGAGCAGCTGGCAAGCGAAGCGGAGCCGGTACCGCAGTGGGGCGAAATCGCCAAACGCAACGAAGGCTACGGCGGCACGGTGCAGGCGATGATGGACAACATGCCGCCGATCCGATCGATCCACTACGCGTTTGTGCTGCGAAATGCCGAACAAGGATGGACGAGTGACCTGCGGCGTCGCTACCTAAGCTTTTTCAGCGGCGCGGCGATGCACCCCGGTGGGTCGAGTTTTCCAGGATTCTTGCGCGAGATGCGCGACGATGCCCTGGCCAAAATTCCGCTCGCCGAACAGCCGTTGTATGACGACATCATCAGCGTGCCGCTGGGCGGAAAACCGTTTGAGGCCACGCCGCCCCAAGGGCCCGGCCGCGAGTGGACCACGCAAGCGGCGCTGGAAGTTCTCGGCACTCAGATTCGCGGAGCAAACTTTGAGTCTGGCCGCAACCTGTTCCACGCGACCAGCTGCGCCAAGTGCCACCGCTTTGCTGGTGAAGGCGGCGCGATTGGACCGGACCTCTCCACAGCCGGGCGGAAGTTCTCACTGGCCGACTTGATGGATGCGATTGTCGAACCGAGCAAGGCAATTTCGGACCAGTACGGCTCGCATCAGATTTTGACCAGCGGGGGCACCACCCTGGTTGGCCGCGTTGTCGAGATCGGCGATGAACTGCACGTCTACACCGCCGATGTCAACCTGCCGCCGCAGGTTGTCCATAGCGACGATGTCGAACAGATGGTCGTCTCGTCTGTCTCGCAGATGCCGACCGGCACCATCGACACGCTCAACGCTGAGGAACTCAAGCACTTGATCGCTTACATCCTCTCCGGCGGCGATCGACGAGCGGAATACTTTAGGCGCTGAAGTCGCTGGTCGCAGCGTCAATCTTTTTGGTAAGGGACAGGCAACAACTGTCCCTTGCCGATTCACTGGCTTTCTTTGACCAACCATGACGTGCAGACGCCAAACACGTCGACGATTCTCATCGGGCCAGACCGCTCAGGGATCGGCTCCGAGGAGACGAAGCAGCTGTTGCTGTCGACGGCTGACAGCGAGCCATGACTTCCTCGCGCGTAACGTGGGCCGCGGACGTGCTGAACTCATAACCTTCCTTCGCCGTTGCCCACAGCGGCTTGGCCTGATCGGAAATGAAGGCGCAGGTGATTCGTTCAAATGCGTTGGGATAACGGCCGTCGACAAGTTGGCCGGCCTCAACCTTCAGATCCAGCGTCTTGAGTTGCCCTTCGTACAACCAGTGGTTGCCGAAGCAATCGCTTACCGAACGAGAGCCCTGCGTCGGTGTCCGCCAGAACGCGAGTTCACCTTGTTCCGTTTTGACGTGTGACTTGTCGACTGGCGACTGCGGGTCCTGCCAGATGACCTGATCGATGCGTGAGTCTCGCAGCAGTGCCGTGATGATTTCTTGCTGAGATCGCTTGCTTTTTCCGAACTGATAAATGGCAGCGCTGCGCATATTGCGCAGAAGAACAGGTCTGCATCGGTTGCATTGCCGCCGGTGTCTCTGAGCGAAAAACCGTCGAGCAACTCGGCCGGGTTGATCTCTCGCTCGCTCAAGTCCTCAAGCAAAAAGCTTTGTGCGTGGTCGCCCACGATCAAGATCACATATTGCTGCCTCAGTTGTTCCCAACCGCCGGCAGTCTCAGCCAAACCGCCGAGAAATTTGTCGAAGCGTGTCAGCACTTGGTCAGCAGCTTCTCGTGGCCCAATGTCGTGCGCTAGGTCATCGTTTCCTGGTAGATAGGCGAGCGTGAATTCCGGCAAGCAGTTTTGCTCAAACATCGCCGTGACTGCTCCCATACTCGCTTCGTCGGTGAACCCGAACTTGTGAAGCAAGCCGCCGGAGAGCGAAGGTGGCTGCATCCCCTCCGGCCAAGTTTCCACAAAATCGCCTAGCTTGAATACGTCCGGCCCATAAACGTCTTTGTTGAGCTCGCCGGTGATCATCCGCAGCAGCCAGGGCGGACGCCGGTGATGCAGCGTGTTGCCCTTATACCACATGAAATTGATGCACCCCGATGAGATGTTGTGCTCAGCAAAGAATTCGAACAGCGTCTTGGACCTCAAACGCTCCGCATTCAAGCGTTCGCCAAAATCGACAAGGTAATTCTCGAAACCTTCTTTTTTGATCAGTCGCAAGTCATCGCCGAAATAGGCATATTCATCACATTCGCAATCAAACCAGTAGGCCCCCTGAATTCCGTGGGCTGAGGGGTATTCACCGGTCACAATACTACAAGTCGCAGCGGGTGTGATCGATGGGAAAATCGACGTGCAGACCGATAACTCGCCACGTTCTCGAATCAGTTCGGCCAGGTGTGGCAATTCAGCGTTGCTGAGTTTCCGCCGCACATCGAGGTCTGCCAACGCATCAATGACAAACAACAGAACTTTCTTTTTCATCCTTGGTCTTTCTTATCCTTGTGCCGGTGGCCGCTCGGCACTGCAGTTGGCGGTTGAGCAATACCGAAAAAACAAGCCCCATTTCTGGGGCTCGTGTGATTTTTGCAGCCGGGAAATCGATTAAACCTTACCAAGGTCGCATCTTCCAACCGACGATGAAGCCGAGCGTGAATAGGCAGCCGGCAGCAACGCGGGGACGCCGGGAGCAATAGCGCTGGACCGCTGTGGAGACTTCAGAAACCAGTTCTGAGAAATCTTCTTGTTGCTCTGGCTCGCGCCGTGACACTTGCTGCAAGCGGCTGGAGGACAAGGGTGCACTGGACGTGGAAGCTGTAGATTGCATTTTAGTGGCTCAACTTAATGGATGAGAAAACAGTGGAGATGAAATGATCGTGACAACGCCGCGGTCTTGCATTCTCCGATTGACTCCAAAACGTTCAAACTCGGCGGTAATCCGCCGCAGCATTTCTGCCGTTGGTTCTGCTGCTGGTCAGCGATTCTCGCAGCCAGTTCAGGTTGGTTGAGGCTTCACGGCGAGTGGCATCAAAGGCCCTGGCCGCGCCGCGGATTTTCGTCCAGGCGCCCCAGAGCAGCAGCAGGGCGAAGGCCAAAAAGACGACCGACACGACAAACGCAGCGACCCAGACCGGCCACCGAGCAAACAGCACCAGGATGGCGACAAAAGCGCCGCCCAGGATTGGCAGAGCCGAGATCATCAAGGCGCCTGCGGCGACGACCATGAAGGCGGCATAGGTAGCTCGTTTGCGGGCGCGCTGCGCATCGTCGACCACCAGTTCGCCTTGCAGCATCGCTAGTTCCATCGCGGTGCCGGCGAAATGGGAAAGGCGATCGACCAGCCCATGCACCGGGCCCTCGCCGACGTTCACCGCTTCCGCTTGATTAACCATGCTGTCATTCCTCCCAGGGCAGCAGCGACAAGCAGACTCGTCCCTGGACGTGATCGGATAAAGTTATGGAGCGTCCTGGAGGCACTATCCAAGAGCGGTTCCGGCGCTGCCGGGATCTCGCCACGGGACCGTGGCCTAATCGGAGTAGGCGCGGGCTGCCCGGGGGTGTCGCTGCGCCGTTTTGGTGAAGCTGAACCATGTTTTGTAAAGCTGGTGGGGAAGGACTGTAGGTTTTCCATCGCGTAGCGCTGCAGGGCATTGGTTGCACTTGTCATCGCCATGCGGCCGACCCAAGACCCCAAGGCCGCCATCAGCGGAGTGGCAAATGCCAGGACGCCAGCCTTTTGGTTGGCCGCTGTCGCTTGGTCGGCAGCCCGCTGGGCATCGACTCGCGCTGCATGCACGTCGGTCACGGCCTGCCTGGATTCCGAGCGATCCGAGGCCGGCTGGGGGACGTACTGAATCCGGTCGCGTCCCCGCGCCGGAACGATCAAAAAGCCGATCGCGGCAGCGGCAAGCACCGCAGGAATCGGATGAGCGCGGACATGCTCCCGCCAGTCTGTTGCCCGGTCAAAGTCCCGTGGCAACTGAGCGGCGGTGTGCAAGCCGAAGCTTCGCAACTCGCTCATCCGCTGGATGATCTCCTGCTGATGGCTCGTGCTCATGACCGGCGACCAAACAACGATGCCCCCACGAACAAACCGGCTACGATCCCGACGCCAAAGGCGACTGCCAGCGATTCCGCCGGGCTTTGTCGAACCACGCGGCGAGCCGATTCATAGCCTTCATGCGACGAGTCGAGCAGCCGGTCGTAGCCCTCGCGCATCGACTTCTGAGCACTCGAAGCCAGCTCGCTCGCGCCTTCGGTCAAGCGGCTGAAATGCCAACCAGAGCCCGCTGACCACGACTCCAGGAATCGCTCAACCTCTTCACGCGACTGGCCAGTCTTGCGATTGATCAACCCGATGAGCTGGTTGATGTTGCCCTTGACGGCCTGGAGTTCATCGCCGGTGACCTGCGAATACTTGTCTTGAACGGCCCCGATGAGCTTGTCCCAAGAACCCTGCATTTCTTCCTTCGTAATCATTTTTCCATACCTGATTCGTGGTTAAGGCACCGCCACCGCACTGATAGCCAGCACCGAGACAGAAAAGCGACGGCGAACTCAACGATCATCGCCCGCCAGCGGAGCATAGTAAGAGCAGCTCGCGTGCCATTATGGATCAGGATACGAGCAGCGACCAGAAAAAAAATGCCTCCATGGGTCGCACCAGCGGCTGCATTGCTTCACTAACCGCTCCATCAGGTACTACCGGCACTAGCCGCAGCGAGCGGTTTTCTGCATGCCCTTTAAGCACCAGCAGATTCCTCAACATCAATCTGCAATGGTCGAACATCGATCATTTGCCATGCCTGCGAGCAGCCAGCCGGAATTATGTTGCCTTCGCTACTTGTGGCACGGCATGTGATAATATGCGTAAGCTGGTCGCCCGCCATGATATTCTCTGTGTCGCGGATGCACGGCCATTGAATGTCAATCAGCACAGGAAGCGGCCTGCATGAATCGTTCGAGACCAGCGATAGAAAAATGCTTTTACGGAGTCGGCGTTTTTTGCCTCTCCGTAGCGGTCATCGTCATCGGCAAGCCGGTGCTGGCGCCGTTGGCACTGGGCTGCATCCTGGCGTTTGTGCTCACTCCGATCGTCCGCTCACTCGAGGCCCGCGGTCTGGGCCGAGGCTCCGCGGTCGGATTCACCGTTGGACTGGTGTTGATCGTGGCCGCAGCGCTGTCGGTGGCGTTTGCCACCCAATTGAGCCAATTGGCTACCGAGCTGCCGTCGCATTCTCAGGAAATCGAATCGAAAGTCACCCGTTTGCGGCAGGCGGTTCCGTTCCTGCCCGATCGCGTTTGGGACACGCTCGACGACGTGACCGGCAAGGCCTCGGACGCTGCGACGGGCGAAGGCGAGGCGACCGAGGTCGAGACGCGGACGTTCGACGGACTGTTCATCGAGCGGTACTTCATTGTCCAGCGCGAAGAAGCGTCGCCGTGGCTGGAGATGCTTCCCTGGGTTGTCTTGCCGATGCTCGAGCCGCTCGGCACCGCGGCCTTGGCCCTGGTCCTGGCCGTGTTCATGACCGCCAAACGCGACGACCTGCGCAACCGCTTATTGGCGATCCTCGGCCGGGCGCGGCTGTCGCAAACGACCCAGCTGCTGAGCGACTCGTCGTACCGGCTGAGCCGCTACCTGCTCGGGCTGGTGGCGGTGAACCTCGGTTTTGCAGCGGCCTTTTCACTCGGGCTGTTCGTGATCGGTGTCCCCTATGCCGCGCTGTGGGGCTGTGTCGCCTTTTTCTTTCGCTTCATTCCCTGGCTGGGAACCGCGCTGTCGATGCTGCTGCCGCTGGCCGTCTCGATCGCGACACAGCAGGGTTGGCTACCTCCGCTGGCCGTCGCCGGCTTGTACGGTTTCCTGGAGTTCACGACCGGGAACTTCGTTGAGCCTTGGCTATTTGGCCGATCGGTCGGAATGAACGTCGTCGCCGTGCTGGTCGCGATTGTCTTTTGGACCTGGGCCTGGGGGCTGGTCGGGTTGCTGCTCGCCACGCCGCTGACGCTGATGCTGGTGACGCTCGGACGCCACTTCCCCTGCTTCGGCTGGTTGAACTTGCTGCTGGGCGACTCTCATCCGCTGCCGATGCACGTTGCGTTTTACCAGCGGATCCTAGCGAAAGATAATGTCGAATCGGCCGCGATGCTCACCGCGGTGCAGCATGAATCCGGTCATGCCTTTGCGATGCAGACGCTGATTCTGGAATCGCTCTCTCACGCTGACCGGGAACTTCGCCGCGGCGCGATCAATAAGTCGCAGTACCAGGAATTCGTCGAAGAAGCCAATCGGCTCTCGGAACGCTTGATTTTGCATGCGGAGCAGCAATCCAGTGCGGAAGTGAATGCGGTGATCGCCAGCTTGGTGGAGGCGGCCCCCGCTCCGGTTGCCGTCGAGGAGATCGAGCCGACCAAAGTGACGTCGTTTTCGCTCGGCGATGACCGTGGCCTGCAAACGATTCGCGTGCTGTTCGCCGATAAACCCACCATGGACGTGTCGATCCGGCATCAGCCGATGTCGCTCAAGTTGGCGAAAAAGTGCGTTACCGACCACACCGAAATCGTCGTGTTGTCGGTTGCCGATCGACAAGGCCGGGCGCGGCTGGAGTCGGCCTGCCGCATGTTGAGGCGGTGTGGCTACGAAGGCTGGATCGCGGCCGGTTGGTGGCGTGGCCACGGGATCGCCGAACGCTACCGGCGCCAGCTCAAAGATGCCGGTGCCGATTATGTGACCCACCGCGTGTACGCGATGGACCGCATGATCCATTACGTCGAAAAAAATCAGGCGCAGCATCGAGAGCCTGGCGTGGATGTGACGATCACAACTAGAGTTCAAACGGTACTGTCCAATGCATGATATGTTGTGCAATCCCCCTCATTGACACCAGCGATCGGCGATAAGGTGATGCTAAACGACAACCACGAGATCATCCTGGATCTGGAATCGGCCCGCCGAAACTTTGATGGCGATGTGACTTTAGTCCGGGATATCGGCCAGATTTTCGTGGAAGACGTTCCGGTGCTGGTCCAGCAGTTGAGCGGCCTGCGCGTCGACGCGATCCGGAAGACGATCAAAATCCATGACACCTTCCAACCACAAAATCCACTTACTGAGGCGCGGCGAGTCGCACATAGCATCAAGGGGCTCGCCAATACCTTCGGAGCAGAACCGCTCGGCTCGTTGCTGGCGACGATCGAGCATGATCCAACCTTGCTCGTGGCCGCCGATGGCGAACAACGGCTGATGGAACTGGAGCGAGTTGCTCTGCAAACCGTCGATGAATTGGCAAGATGCCTCAGCAGTGAAATCTAAGGTCGACTTTCACAGGAATCTGATTGGTATAAGAGTTGCCCTGTAAGTGCAATCAGCTGGCAATGGCTCAGCACATACACTTAAATCAACGCAACTCCGGAGCAATCAACGATGAAAGCGCACTGGCAAAACCGACGTGGACTCATTAAGTACGGAATTGCATACTTGCTGGGTGTGCCGGTGACGCTACTGGTCATCATCTTTATCATTTCTCGCGGTTGCAGTTAAACCTGCTCCCGCCGCTGGCAAAGCAGAGCCAGCGGGTACCAGCGAACGCGCGACTGAGGAGCTCAGCCACTGGCTGGCTCCCAGTCGCAGACGGTCACGGCGACGATCGATCTGAGCATTGAGCTTGTGAGTGATCGCCGCCTGCTGTCCCGGCAAGTATTCTTGGCGAATGATCCGCTTGACCACATCGCCGATCGACTCAGCCACTTCACCGCCAATCTTGCTGATCCGGTCGACCTTCAGATCGACTAAGGAAAGTTCGGTCGAAGCGATATGGGGATCGGCCAAAATATCTGGAGGGATCTGCGTGAAGTCCAATTCAAATCCGACATCACCGGCGATCAGCATCCGCAGGGTGGCTTCTGCTTGGACCGAGACGCTGAACAGCCTCGTGCCTAGGTTCCAGCGTTCCTGTTGCAGTTCCACATCGAGCACCGTATCGACCTGCGCCGCAAACCGGATCCGCTGATCCGGCCCCTGCTCCGCGTGCGTGATGCGGATATTTAGGCGTCGCGGATCAGTGGGGTCACGGAGGTGTACGGCGTAGCGGATCCAGCGCCCGTGCCTGAGTTCTTTCCAGCGGCGTTTGGTTTTGATCCGCCCATCGTCGATATCCATTTTGACGCCGGCGTAGACGCGAGTCTTCTTGCCCCAGTTCTTGTCGCCATGGTAGCTCGCCGGCAACATTTGCCGCACCCAGTCCGCTGCCCACTGCAACACCTGGCGGGCCTCCTCGGGCGGCAAGCTTTCCAGCGGATTGACCATCTCCGGTGAACTGGCCGCCTCTCGTGGATTAGCCAGGAATGGCAGTTCTTCCCCGCTCGCGCTCCTAACGCCGGTGGTGCCGACGATCAGCCACATCACGAGAACCCACCACGGCGTCTGCCGATGCATCGCAAAGCTCCATCTACCGCGTCCTGACAATCGTTGGCCCGTTTCTACGCCAGTCGAGCGTCGCTCGCAGCGCGATGCCGCCAGAAAAATGCCGCCAGTACCCCGGCTACATAGCTGAGGTCCGCCAGGTTTTCTGCCAAAAGATGGTCCGCCCCGTCTAGGGCAACAAGACTGACCGGAGGACGGGCAGCATCGCCGGGACCAACCGACGCGAGTTGCAGAATCCGCATCGCGTGGTCAAAACCGACCGTGCGGTCCACTGGCGAGTGTAGCAACATCAGTGGTACAGAGATCCGGCTGATCGCTTCTTCCAGCCGGTGGGTGCGGAAGTCGGCAAGCGCTTCCCGCCGAATCGTCCAGCGCCGGCCGCCGATCTCCACTTCCCCACGGCCTTCGCTCTCGATCGCCGCGTTCATGCGCACCATCAACGTCGCCAAATGCTTCGTTTCGCTCGGCGCCGCCAACGTGGCGATGCCAGCCACCGACCGCGGCAGACTCGCAGCGTCTCCGCCAATTGCCAGCGAAGCCGCTCCGCCAAAGCTGTGCCCCAGCAATCCGGTCACCGGCCCGAGTTCGGCTGCAGCCCAGGTGAGCGCGGCCCGCAGATCAGCCAGGTTGCTGGTGAAGTCGGTATACGAAAAATCACCGTCGCTGCCGCCCAACCCGGTCATATCATAGCGGAGCACGGCAATTCCTGCGTCGGCCAGCGCACGGCTGAGCCGCACAATCGCCTTAAGGTCTTTGTTGCAGGTAAAGCAGTGCGAGAAGACGACCAGGGGCATTCCGAGGGGCAGCACCCGTGCCGGGTGACCCGCCACCGCTGTGCCGCTGCCCGCGGCTGAGCCAGCGATCGCCGGCAGATCAATGATCCCGGCCAGCTCAAACCCATTGCCGCCGGGGAACCGCACCCGGTGGGACCGCCGCGGCTGGCCAGCAAAAGGCTGCGTGGTAATGGGCTGCGCGGTAATGGGCTGCCCAGCGGCTAGGCCCGGTTTGGTCTCGCTCAACCCTCGGCCACCACAAGGCCGCTGGAGGTGATGCGTCCGGCTCGGAAAGCATCGGCCATCGCCTGCGGGACTTCGGCCTCGGCCAGCACCAACGCCGCCCGGTTGCTGGCCACCAGCGCCTTCATTTCCTGCTCTTGAGCGATCGCCTCAGCCAGATGGCGTTCCGCGGTTGCCCGGGCAACGCGCGTGTCCGCCTCGGCCTGGTCGGTCTGCAGCCGAGCGCCGATGTTTTCCCCCACATCGATGTCGGCGATATCGATCGAGACGATTTCAAACGCCGTCTGCGAGTCCAACCCACGGCTGAGCACGGCGCGAGTGATCATGTCGGGATTCTCTGAGGACTTCAAAGTGCGAGCCGGCCGATCCGATGGAGCTGATGATCGACTCGCCGACCCGCGCGATGATCGTATCTTCGGTCGCCCCGCCGATGAGTTGCTCGAGGTTGGTCCGCACCGTCACGCGGGCCCGTACCAGCAGTTCGATCCCGTTGCGGGTGATGGCGCTGAGCGTGTTTTTGCCGCTGCGGCGTGGGTCCGGGCAGTCGATCACTTTGGGATAAACGCTCGTCTGGACGGCATCGAGCACGTCGCGGCCGGCTAAATCGATCGCTGAGGCCTGATCGAAGTCCAGCGGAATCCGGGCACGTTGCGCCGCGATGATCGCATGAATCACGTTCTTGACGTTGCCGTTGGCCAGGTAGTGCGATTCCAGCCGCCGCGTGCTGATACCGGTCTCACGGTCGATGCTCAGTCCGGCTTGGGCTGCCATCACCTTGGCCTGCACGATGACTGCTGGGTTGACCTTCGTAAAGTGCATGCGGATCAAGCTCATCAAGCTCACATCGGCTCGCGACATGATCGCCTGAATCCACAGTTTGCCGTAGCGAACCGAGAAGATGAAGATGAACCCGAGGATCCCGATCGCCAACACGCTCAGGACCAGAACCATCACCTGGCTACTCGTGGCTTGGCCAAGCAAACCGGAGTTCCAGGTCGCCAGCGGCGCCCAACTATTGCACTCACCGATCATGATACCTGCTCTAGCAAAAATCTCGTCTTGCGGCGGAAAAAGCGTCTTGGCCAACATCGTCCGAGACGCCACGAGAGCTAGTATAGCAAGCGATCCGACAGCGGGCGCTCGGTCAACACGTGACCGGGTCGCCAAGCCGGCTTAGACGAACTTCTTCAGCGTCTCGGCCACCAGCGCCGGATCGTTCTGTTCCTTGAGGTGCTTGATCTGATCGGCCGGCATGCCGATTTTCTCAAGGTTGCCAAGCAACCGTTGCCAGACCAGCTCGCGCTTCTTGCCTTCGGTCAAATACAACTCCGTCACCTGCTCCATCGCCTTCTGCAGCGCGATCGCGTCGCGGTTGCGATAGTAGCTCTTGATGATCTTTTCTTGGTACTTGGTCCTGTGTTCGCTCATCGAATCCTCCCTGAACAAAAAACGTTTGACGCGTCGCCCCGATGCAGGCAGCATGCGGGGCCGAGTATCGCAGAATTGCCCTACTCGTCTATAGTACGCACAGACGGGGCATCGCACTAGAATTCGCTTCACCCAAGTGGCCGGCCGCTGCGCGGCGCTGCCTGGCCCCGATACGATTCCCCCCGACTTTCGATGAATTGGTCATGTCCACCTCCGATCGCCGTGATGATGGATCGCTTTGCACCGATGAAACCACTGGGACGCTCGTCTGTCGCGGGGTTCGCGGAGCCACGACGGTGGAAAGCGACACACGGGACGAAATCCTCACCGCAACTCGGCAACTGCTCGCGCTGATGATCCGCCGCAACGGCATCGAAGCGGCAGATGTCGGCAGCATCATCTTCACCGTCACCAAAGATGTCACGGCCGAGTTCCCGGCGCTGGCGGCCCGCCAACTCGGCTGGATCGATGTGCCGCTGCTGTGCAGCTACGAAGTCTCGGTGCCCGGCTCGCTGCCGCGCTGCATCCGCATCCTGATTCACTGGAACACGACCAAGACGCAGCGCCAGATCCAGCACACGTACATGCGCCAGGCGACGATTCTCCGTCCGGACCTGACGAAGTACCCGCCGGTCGATTTTGACGAACTGGAGCGTTGGATTCGGCATCAGATGGGCGAGGCCCCATGACGCGGCTCCGCTGGGAAATCGCCGACCGGCTCTCGCCGTTACACGCTGCCCGCTGCTGGGCCGCCGGAGCCTTGGGAATCGACCCGCAGGCGGTGGAAAAGATCGCTCCGCCGCTGTCGCAGTTGACCCAGCGATTGACGGCTGCCGAAGTCGACTTGGCCGTCTTCTGGAGACGCTTGATTGCCGCGGCCGCGGCCGGCGCCGACGATCTGCAGGCCAGTCAGCAAGCGCTCGCGGCAGCCGGGGTCGGCGAGTTCACCCTGCACGGCACGGCGACAGCGATCACCTCCTTGCTGGCCGAAACCCGCCTGGCCTACCTGGAACGCTATCCGAAGCTGGCCGACCAGCTGTCGCTGTGCGCTCGTCCGCTGCGAGAACAGTGGGAAGCGTACGGCGGAGGATTGCTGCGCCGCGTCGCCGCCCTGACGCACGAGTCGTTCATTCCTAAATCCGTCACGGTTCTGCTGCTCTCGCCGTTCCGCGGCGGCGATGGCGATTGCTACCCGGCGCTACCCAAAGTCTGGATCGAAGCGGTGCTCGCCAATCCGATCCCCGAGGTGCCCGAGGTCCTACGGCTGACGTGGCTGATCGCGCGGTTGGGCTTGGCCGCTCAAGTGATGCCGGCCAGTTCCGCTGCCGACCAAGTGCATCACGAGCAACTGGACCGTAGCTTTGAAGTGCTCTCGCTCGCCTTGCTGCCGATCACGCTTCAGTCTGCGGCGGAGTTGGACCTGGGACCGCCGCCCTCGCAGGCTCCGCAACTGATCAACACCGCAGCAGCGGCTTGGAGCGGAGCGATCGACGCAGCGGTCATCGAGACGCTGCAGCGCTGGTGGTCGCAGTCCGAGGAGCTCAAGCCGCCGTTCCCGGTCGCTCTCAAGGCGCTGGACCGGATGTTACCGGGCGAACCCAGCCTCCAACTCGGCAAATCAGGATGATTAATCGCAGCCCTTGGTCGAGCCGTTTCTATGCGACCGTCGTGTTCTATCCGACGCTGTGGTGGAACTACATTCTGGGACGCTGGCTGAAGGTCCGTAACTGGTGGGATCCGATCGATCCGTTGGTGCTCGTCGGCGCCTACCCGTTCGTTTCCGACGTCCGGCGGCTGCACGATGCCGGCGTCCGCGCGGTCGTCAATACTTGCGAAGAATATCGCGGCCCGGTGATCGAGTACAAACGCATGGGGATCGAGCAGTTTTCGATCCCGACGACCGATTTTACGCATCCCCGGCTGGCTGATGTGCAAGCCGCGGTGGAGTTTGTGGAGTCGCATGTCCAGCACGGCGACGTGGTCTACATCCACTGCAAGGCGGGCCGAGCACGCAGCGCGACGGTTGCTCTGTGCTGGCTCGTCAAATACCGCGGGATGACGGTCGAGGAAGTGCAGCTTCACCTGCTCAAGGCGCGGCCGCACATCAACCCCCACCTCCACCAACGCCCAGTCGTGCGGATGTTTGCTGACGCGCTGGAGCATCAACCTGCGGAACAAAGTTAGTGCGCAAGCAGCAACGAGCCGCCCTGGTCGCACAGCGGCTAGCCGACCTGTACCCCAACCCTCCGATCCCGCTGGACCACCAGGACGCGTTCACGTTGCTGGTCGCGGTGGTGCTCAGCGCCCAGTGCACCGACAAGAAGGTCAACCAGATCACGCCGGCGCTGTTTCGCGTCGGCGGGACTCCGCAGGCAATGGCTGCGCTGGAAATCTCCCAAATCCTAGAGATCATTCGCCCGCTGGGGCTGGCCCCGCAAAAAGCCAAGGCGCTCAAAGGCTTGGCCGAAGCGATTCTGTCCCGCTTCGATGGCAAGGTTCCCAATAACTTCGAAGACTTAGAATCGCTGCCGGGCGTCGGTCATAAGACCGCCAGCGTGGTGATGAGCCAGATCTTTGAAAAGCATGCCTTTCCGGTCGACACCCATATCCACCGCCTCGCCCACCGCTGGGGCTTGAGCGACGGCAGCAGCGTAGTCCGCACGGAACGTGACCTTAAAAAGCTGTTTCCGCCGGAGAGTTGTGCGCGACCTACACCTGCAGATCATCTATTATGGCCGCGAGCACTGCACCGCCCGCGGTTGCGATGGCACCCGCTGCCCGCTGTGCCGCGAACTCTACCCCAACCGCCGCACCGCGATCGTGCATCGCAAATAAGTTTGCCCAACAGCCTAACGACAGCCTAACGACAGCCTAAAGGCTGAACTCCAACGTTGGAGTCCAGCCTTTAGGCTGCCTTATCACACGTTGGAGTTCAGCCTTTAGGCTGCCGCATCACACGCTTGGCCTGTCACCCCATCACAGGCTGAAGCCTGAACTCCAACCCCGCCGACGCGGTTCTAACCCTGTTGCCAGGGCTCTCCTTTTTCCACGGCGTTACTTGCAGCCATGCAAAACATCCTGATTGTCGGACTCGGCGGCTTTCTTGGCTCAATCGGTCGATACCTCCTGAGCAGCCTCATCCTGCACCTGACCGCTCAGGATCGCTTCCCCTTCGGCACGCTGGCGGTCAATGTCCTCGGCTGCCTAGTTGTCGGCCTGCTTGCTGGTATCGCGGAGCGGCATCATGCGTTTGGGCCCGACGGGCGGTTGTTTCTATTCACCGGATTATTGGGCGGTTTTACAACCTTCTCGGCGTTTGGGCTGGAAACCATGTACTTGGTCCGTCGCGGCGACCTAGACCTCGCCGCGCTGTATGCTGGCGGCAGTGTCGTCCTGGGGATCGCCGCGGTCTGGCTAGGCCTCAAGCTCGTGGCCATGCTCCCGTAATAAGCTCGCTCCTGACCCTTTTTCCATGGCCCATAACCCTGATCACGGGGACGGGTGGTCGGTTGCTACTACCAATCGACGACCGAACCGTCTTGCAAGTCGTAGCTCTCGCGGTTGCGCCAGTCGTGTCCCAGTCGCTCGGGCAGCTGCTCTTCATCGACTTCAATTCCCAGCCCGGGACCGGTCGGCAAATCCACATAACCATCCTTGACCTGGAATGGCTGGCGAAGGTACCCCTCACCCAAACTCACCTGCTCTTGACAGAGGAAGTTGGGAATGCAACCCGCCAGTTGCAGGCCAGCGGCCAGCGAGATCGGCCCCAGCGGATTATGCGGAGCGATCGCGGCATAATAGGCTTCCGCCATGCCGGCGATCAGCCGCACTTCGGTAATGCCGCCAGCATGACACATGTCGGGCTGCAAAATCGAGGCGGCTCCCTTCTCTAAGATTTCGCGAAAGCCCCATTTCGTGAAGATGCGTTCGCCAGTTGCGATCGGCAGGTGCGTTGACCTGGCGATCTCGGCCAAGACATCGACATTCTGAGCTGCGATTGGCTCTTCAACGTACATGGGTTGATAAGGCTCCAATGCCTTGATCAGCAATTTCGCGTTCTGTGGTGAAATCGCTCCGTGAAAATCGATTCCAATATCGGCTTCATCGCCGCCAGCCTCCCGCAGAGCGGCAAAGTTATCGGCTGCGCGCGAAATGAAGGCAGGCGAAGCAACAATTCCGGACTGGGTCAGATCGCGCACGCCTGTTTTGAAGGCCGTGAACCCTTCGGCCTGACGCTGGCGGAGAAGTTCAGGTCGGTTGCGGATGTGGGCGTAGACGCGGACACGGCTGCGTGTCGGGCCGCCCAGCAATTCATAGATCGGAACTCCCAGCGCCTTGCCCTTGATATCCCACAGGGCCATATCGACACCGCTGATGGCGCTGGTCAACACTGGACCACCTCGGTAGAAGGCATGCCGATACATCGCCTGCCAATGATGGACGACCTGCCGAGGGTCCTGCCCGACCAAGTATTTTGCCAATTCGGCCACCGCCGCGGCGCAAGTCTCCGCGCGTCCCTCCACAATCGGCTCGCCCCAGCCGACGATCCCTTGGTCGGTGTGCACTTTGAGGAACAGCCAGCGAGGCTTGACCGGAAACGTCTCCAGACGCGTGATCCGCAATTTGTCTCGGCCCTGAAGCGGTGCGCTGGCAGCAAACCGCTCTTCGGGCAACTGATCGCGTGTCGGCTCTGCCGCATATGGGTCCTGGCTCGGCGGTGACTGCGAAAGCCCCTTGGCGAGTATCCCTCCCAGAGTTCCGGTGGCAACACCTCCGGCCGCGAGCCAACGGACAAACTGACGACGGTCCGGCTGCCGTGAAAATGCCATAACCCTGCCCTCACCCGTTGAATCCTACGGTCGCGTGATCCACAGCTGACAAATCTGCTCCGCATCCACCAACGCAACTGCCTGTAGCAATATGCATGCTCGGTCAGTCGGGTGCAAATTTCTTGCTGGCGACATCACTCGTGATCCCTTAACCCAATTTGATGTTGAGGCTCCAGTGGGCTCACTCGCCAGTATTCTCGGCAAATCGCTCCATCAGTTCCTGCAGCGGAAATAAACAGAATGGATGCTCACGGCTGCCCAGGATCGCCGCCGCATTATCCGCGTGACGCGCTTCGGATAACCGTTCGCTGAGCGACTCGCGTAGCGACTGCAGACGAGCAGCCAGTTCGCCGTTGATCCGTGCCAGCTGATCGTGCCAGGCTTTCTTGCTGCTCGGCACGGCGCCGTTGCGGCTCGGCTTCAGGCGCACGTTGGCGGCCTCCGACCCGTTGCTGGCCGCTGCAAAGCCCGGTGTGCCGGGGCGATTGGCGATCAGTTGCTGCTTGGCCCGCAGCAATGCCTCAGGCAACTCGACTCGGTCTGTGAATGCCTCAGGGGCAAACCAAGTCTTGCGAATTTGCTGCCGCAGCGCAGCGACCGTCGGCACGTCGCTCGGCAATCGCTCCGTCGTCGGCAGCAACATTGTCGCCGAAACCACCATCAGATCCGGCGGCTCAATACCAAACCATCGCCGCGTGATCTCGTCGCCCAACTCGTCGTATTTCGCGCCACCGATCCCGTGCACGAACACGTCGCTGAGCATCAGCCGAGCGTACATCGTCGTCAACAGCGCTCGCGGTCGCAGTTTGAAGTGCGGTCCGCAGAGCCCGGCCAGTTCCGCCGCCGCGGCCCGTGTGTCGGCCGGATGCGTCAAGCGGATCGAAAGCCGCTGGCGATCAGAGATTTCCAGCACGCTGCCCTGGCGACGCACCCAGGCCCCGCGGCGCTGCGGCGAATCATCGGCGTAAATCCACAGCGGCACTTCTGTCCAATCTTCTTCAGATGCCAGGTTTGGCACCGGATGGGCTGAGCTGCGAATCCGATGCGCCTGACGGTACTCGGCGGCCGACTGGTTATAGATCGTCCGCAGCTTCGCAGCATCACCGATCAACGCCAGCACGAAGGCGGCAAAGGCTTCGCTGCGGCAGAGCACCGACAGCGGAAGTTCGAGCGTCTGCAGCCCTTGTTCGCCCTCCAGCACATGCCGAGCTTGAGCCAGCGCACAGCTGACGTTCTCGCAGCGCTGGGCCGCCGCGATCGCGTGCGGCCACAGTTGCGTCACCAGTGGGTTAGGAACCAACGGCGCGATCACCTCACAAACCGACTTGGCAAACGCGTCGAAGGTCGCACGGTCGCGGATCCGGTTCTGTTCAAACGGGACGCCGCCGGCTGCCGAGTCGTAAGCGACCGTTGTCCGGCCAATCTGACCGGTTTGCCTGTCCCGGTGCGGCACGCGGATCGAGGAGCTGGCCGCAACGTCGTTGTCGATCACCAAGTTGATTGCCACCGCCCCGGCACTTCGCTCGGTACCGAGGCCGCTGACCCGCTGCTGAATCGCCCCGATAGCAAAATTCTTGAACCACACGCCGGGATGAAACAGCGTCGGCTGGTGCCCGGACATCACAAACGTGCTCTGGCGGCTGCCGTCGATCCCCGCGGGCAGCGTGACGTCGCGGTAGGTACGGGTGTAGCGGATCGCGTCGCGCAGCAGTTCATTGCGAGCCAGCTCGCGCCACCGTTCGAGCCGCTCGCCACACAACACCATCTCCCACTGAGCCTGCCGGCGGCGATTCTCACGGACCACCGCCGCGGCATGCTCAAGGCCGGGCAGAATCAGTGCCTCCCCGTGCCGTGCCGGCATCGATAGGTTGCAAATGCAGACAACTTGGGGACCGATCTTTATCCGAGCGCGGGTCGACACACCGGGCGACACTCGCCTTCGGTTAATCCGGCCTGACGCATCGCCTCGTCCAAAACGCGATTGTAATAACTCAGTCGAGTTTCGGCATGGTCCAGTGAGCCGCCAAAGGAGCGATTGAGATCGAGGTAAATTAGCGGCACCGGAATCTCCATGATCCGCAGTCCCGCTGCCGCCGCCTGTACCCAGAGCTGCAGCGGCATCGCATAACCGCTGTCGGTAATCGTCAACTGTTTGATCGCCTCGGCACGATAGGCCTTGAACCCGCAGAACGCGTCGGTCAGGTTCAACCCCAGCCGCCGATTCAGCTCACCGGTGATCCGGCGATTGATGAACAACCGGTCCGCGGGCGGAGCATCGTCACCGGGATACTGCTTCAAATACCGGCTGCCCGAAACGATGTCGGCCGAGCGGGCCGCTTCGATGAACCGCGGGATCCGCTTCGGTTGGTGTTGGCCATCGCAATCCAGCGTCACGACCCCGGAAAACCCTTCGGCCAGCGCATACTCAAAGGCGCTCCGCAGCGCCGCGCCATAACCTTGGTTCTCCCCATGGCGAATCACCTGAATGTCGCTGCGCTGGTCCAGTCGTTCCGCAGTTCCGTCGCTGGAACCATCGTCGACGACCAGGACGTCCTGAGCGTAGCGGCGCACCTCGTCCAAGATCGGATCGACGTAAGCGGCCTCGTTATAGACAGGCAGCGCAGCGAGCCAGCGTTCTTTTCCAGACATAATCCCTCTCAACCTGGGCCCAGGGCCTCGGTGGGTACAACATCACAACCTACGCGCTCAACCGATGTAACCGGCCGGAATCAACACCTGCGCCAAGACTTGGCGTGTTTCCAGCGGCGGAGCTTGCAGTGGTGCGGCGCAGCAGCGCTCACGCAGCACGGAGTCCGTGCAGATCGCGTGCCTGGCATTGTAGGAGCGGGCGATCGGAGGTCAACGTTTTTCAGTATCTGCCAGCGTCACCCGCAGGGGGTCGACATCCGCACAACTGGCAAACACGTCTAACTCCGCCCCGCCCCGCCGCAGCCGTTCGCCCAGCAGCACTGCCAGACGCTCCATCGCGAACCGCTCACTGCCGTAATGGCCGACCAAGACCAGCGCGATGCCCAGCGCCTCGGCCTCGAGGCAGGTGTGGAAGGTCGCTTCGCCGGTGACCAGCGCAGTCGCACCCACGAGCCGCCGCCGCGCCGAGGAAACTGCCGCCGCTGCCGCAGGCGATCGCGACTTTGCTGACCGATGGTCGCGCTCCAACGGTCCGGCACTGATCGGTACCGGCCACCGCGGCGGCCGCAGCGGCCAGCGATTCAACCGTCAACGGCTCGGGCAACCGGCCATAGCGGCCACTGCCCAGGCTCGTGTCGTCCGCGGCTGGGTCGACGACCAACGGCGCGACATCGCGAAGGTCTAACTCCCGGGCCCACATCGCATTGATGCCGCCGGCGGCTGAGTCAAAGGCGGTGTGTGCGCTGTAGACAGCGACTCCGTCGGCGATCAGCCCCAGCAGCATTCGGCCGGTGACCGTGTCGCTGCTGATTTTCGCCAGCGGTTTGAAGGGCAGCGGGTGATGGACCACGACCAGATCGACTTGCCGCTGGATCGCTTCGTCGACCACCGCGGGGGTGATCGTCAAGCAGGTCATCACGCGGCGGACTGCGGCGGCGCGATCGCCGACCAGCAGGCCGACGTTGTCCCAAGCTTCAGCCAACCGCAGCGGCGCAATCTGGGCCAGGTGCTGACAGATCGCATCCAGCGGAACGGCCATGGTGGTTTCGGCTGGCGGCTTGCGATCTGTCAACGGGACTCGGCTACTGAAGGCAGGCAGTTACTTCGGCGCGATCATGCAGATCATGCGGCGGCCATGCTGCTGCGGCGGCGTTTCGACCTTGCCCACCTGGGAAAGCGTGGCGATGACCGATTCCATCACCTTGCGGCCTTCTTCGATGTGGGCCATTTCACGGCCACGGAACAACACACTGACTTGTACTTTATCGCGGTGTTCCAAGAACTTTTCGGCCTGCCGCACCTTGGTCCGAATGTCTTCGTCACCGGTTTTGGGACGCAGCCGGATTTCCTTGGTTTTATTGTGCGGCGTGTGGCTGCTGTTTTTCTTTTTGTTCTTGTCGTACTTGAACTTGCCGTAATCCATGATCCGGCAGACCGGAGGCCGCTCGTTGGGCGCGACCTCGACCAAATCAAGCCCAGCCTCACGGGCTCGAGAGAGCGCTTCCTCGGTGGGGATGATCCCCAACTGCTCGCCTTCCTCGCTGACCACTCGAATCGGAGAGATTCGGATCTGAGAATTAATGCGCAGTCGAATCGCGCTGCTCCGTTGGGAAGCCACGTCGTGCCAATGCCACCAAAAACAACAACCTCTGTCAGGAATCGACCTGAAACAACATAGAAGACCGCTCGTGGTCAGCCACACGCACGCATCGGCCCGTCGGGCCGCGAAACACCAGCCGACGGACAAGCGAACTCACCTCGCCGGCGTCTTTTCGCGCAGCGATCGCGAGCCATCCCTAACCGCCACACGCGGGGGATTATGGCTTACCTTAATCGCTCAAGTATTGAACCGGAGGCGGTGCCGCGTCAACCGATCATTTTAGAAAATTCCGATTTAACCGTAGGATTGACCCGCATTGCCGCTCTTGACGCCCCGCCACCGGCCGCTAAAACTATCTCGCTGAAGTCACGGCTGGCTGCGAGCCGATAGCTTCAGCATCCTAGCCGCACCCGAAACCGCATGGTCAAGCCCTCACCGGCTCGCCCTCGCAACCTGTCGGGGACTCCAAAGCGGGCGATTAGCTCAGTTGGTTAGAGCGCCACGTTGACATCGTGGAGGTCACAGATTCGAGTTCTGTATCGCCCATTTTTAAAGCCTTAAGCCGTAGTGGTTTGAGGCTTTTTTTGTGTGTGCACGAAGAGCACACTTGCGCCTTTCACACAAAAGGCGAGACGGGTGAGCGGCCGTGTTCATAGTTTGTCAGCGCATGGCAGGGAAAGCCAAGGCAACGGCCTAAGGTCTGGGACGAGCGGCCTTGGCGGTAGGAACTGCGGCAGAGTTGGGCAAATTGTTGCCTATCGCTGCGATATGGCTGGCTGCCGGTCTGCCGATGGCCGAACCGGGACCGATTAGATCCTCAGGCGAGAGGAAAAACGTCGGACCGAACGTTCGCACGTGCTCTGCCACGGGCAGGCGATCGGGTGCTCTCCCACGGGCGGATAATCGGGACGGGCAGCGGTCGCATGCACTGCCTGAAAATCGCCTCTTGCAGCGAACTGCCGTCCACGCTGCCGCCGTCGCTGGTAGGATTGGGCCTTGTGATCAGGCCCTTGTGCCCCTCGCTTGTCAGCTGAGGCCGCCCACGCTGGTAAACGCCGAAGGTCTTACTCGACAAAGAAATACATGACGAAACTGCCGGAACCCCAGAATCTCGCTTCAGTGACCCCCACTTGCGAGGCTAGTATTCTCCTGGTAGGCGACGTCCCGGCAAACCTCGTCTCCCTGCGGGCGATTCTCGAAGCCCCTGATTACGCCCTCGTGGAAGCCTGCTCCGGCGAAGAAGCACTTGAGCGGCTGAAGGCTCAAGAGTTCGCCGTCGTCCTGCTCGAAGTTAACCTGTCCGGGCTCAGCGGGTTCGACACGGCCAAGCTGATCCGGGCCAACGATCGCTCTCGGACATACGCCAATCATCTTCCTGACCGCCGACGACATCGACCGGACCCAAGTCGAAGCGGGCTATGCCCTTGGAGCGGTCGATTTCTTCGTGAAGCCGTTGAATCCCGGTCGTCGTCACAGGCGAAGGTCCGCGGCTTCGTCCGGCTCTTCCAGGAGAAGCAGCGGGCGAAACACGAGGCCGACCAGCTTCGGCTGCTGGTCCAGGGGACGACCGACTACGCCATCTTCATGCTCGACCCGCACGGGTACGTGTCGTCACCTGGAATGCGGGGGCCGAGCGGATCAAGCGGTACCAGGCCGACGAAATCATCGGCCAGCACTTCTCGAAATTCTACCCGCAAGATGCCATCGACCGGGGTTGGCCCGACCACGAACTCAAAGTCGCCACCGCAGAGGGCCGGTTCGAGGACGAGGGATGGCGGTCTGCGGAAGGACGGCTCACAATTCTGGGCCAACGTCGTCATCACGGCCCTGCGGGACGAACAGGGACAACTGCGTGGCTTCTCGAAAGTCACCCGTGACCTGACCGAGCGGAAGCAGGCCGAAGAGTCTTTGCGCCGGAGCGAGGAGCGGTTCCGGCTCCTGGTCGAGGGCGTTCAGGACTACGCCATCTTCATGCTCGACCCGCAGGGCCACGTCGCCTCGTGGAACGCCGGGGCCGAACGGATCAAGGGGTACAAGGCCGACGAGATCATCGGCCAGCACTTCTCCCGCTTCTACCCGCAGGAGGCCCTCGACCGGGGCTGGCCCGCCCACGAACTTAAGGTCGCCGCAGCCGAAGGCCGGTTCGAGGACGAGGGCTGGCGGGTCCGCAAGGACGGCTCGCAGTTCTGGGCCAACGTCGTCATCACGGCGCTCAAGGACGACCGAGGCAACCTGCTCGGCTTCTCCAAGATCACCCGGGACTTGACCGACCGCAAGCAGGCCGAGGAGGACGCCCGACGACTTGGCCGAAGAAACCGCCGCCCGCCAGGTGGCCGAGGAGAACGCCCACGTTGTCCAGGAGCAGGGAGCGGCTGCACGTCACGCTGGCGAGCATCGGCGATGCCGTCATCAGCACCGACGCCCAGGGCCGGGTCGACTTCCTCAACCCGGTCGCCGAGGAGTTGGTCGGCTGGAAGTCGGGCGAGGCCGCTGGGCGGACCGCTGGAGGACGTGTTCCGCATCGTCAACGAGAGACACCCGCCAGCCGGTCGAGAACCCGGCGCTGCGGGCACTTCAGGAGGGCACGATCGTCGGGCTGGCGCAACCACACCGTGCTGATCTGCCAAGGACGGGACCGAACGCCCGATCGACGACAGTGCGGCCCCGATTCGGGATCAGGGAGGCGACATCTCCGGCAGCGTGCTGGTCTTCCGGGACATCTCCGAACGCAAGCGGAACGAGGCGGCGCTGGCCGAACGGATGCGCCTCCTCGCCCTGAATGCGGCAATCGGGGAGGCGCTGGTTCAGGCGGATGACCTGGGGACGATGCTCCACCGTTGCGCCGTGGCGTTGGTGGAGCACCTGGGCGGGGCGTTCGCCCGCATCTGGATGCTCAACGAGGCAGATGCCGTTCTGGAACTGCGGGCCAGCGCCGGGATGTACACGCACCTGGACGGGCCGCACAGCCGGGTTCCGGTCGGCAAGTACAAGATCGGCCTGATCGCCCAGGAGCGGCAGCCCCACCTGACGAACGCCGTCGTGGGCGACCCCCGTGTGAGCGACCAGGAGTGGGCTGAGCGAGGAGGGCATGGTCGCCTTCGCCGGATACCCGCTCGTCGTGGACGACCGGCTGGTGGGTGTGATGGCGATGTTCGCCCGCCATCCGCTGACGGAGGCGACCTTGGCGGCGATGGCGTCGGTGGCCGACGAGATCGCCATGGGGATCGAGCGGAAGTCTTCGCAAGATCGGCTGGACGAGCAGCGGGAGTGGCTCGTCGGTCACGCTCGCCAGCATCGGCGATGCTGTGATCACCACTGACGACCGGGGGCGGGTGACCTTCCTCAACGGCGTGGCTCAGGAGTTGACGGGGTGGACAGCCGAAGAGGCCCAGGGCAAACCGCTGGAGGCGGTATTCGCCATCGTCAACGAGCGACCCGCCTGCCGGTAGAGAACCCGGTGGAGAAGGTGCTGCAGGGAGGGCGTCATCGTCGGACTGGCGAACCATACCGTCCTGGTTGCCAAGGACGGTACGGAGCGGCCCATTGACGACTCTGCGGCCCCGATCCGCAATGCGTCAGGGCAGTTGATCGGCGTCGTGCTGATCTTCCGGGACGTGACCGAGCAGCGGCGAGCCGAGCAGGAGTTGCGAGCCAGTGAGGCCCGCAAGAGCGCCATCCTTGAGACGGCCCTCGATTGCTTCATCACGATGGACCATCGAGGGTAAGGTGGTCGAGTTCAATCCGGCGGCGGAGCGGACATTCGGCTATTCCCGGGATGAGGTCATCGGGCGGGAGCTTGCCGAGTTCATCATCCCGCCGTCGTTGCGAGAGCGGCATCGTCGTGGGCATGGCTCACTACCTTGGCTACGGGCGAAGGTCCGGTCCTTGGCAAGCGGCTCGAACTTCCTGCCCTGCGAGCAGACGGGACTGAGTTTCCTGCCGAATTAGCAATCACCCGCATCTCCGAGTGATGGTCCGCCGCTGTTCACGGCCTACCTGCGAGACATCACCGAGCGGAAGCGAGGCGAGCAGCACCGCAACGCCCGGCTCGCCGTCACGCATGCCCTCACTCAAGCGGCGACGGTGGACGACGGAATCGACGGCGTACTGCGGTCGGTGGGGGAAAGTCTTGCCTGGGATATCGGTTTTTACTGGACGGTGAGTGACGACGGCAAGACGCTGACGTGCCGCCGCAGCTGGCGCAGGACAGACGTGCCACTGAATGGATTCGAAGCTAACTGTTTCGCTCGCACCTTCACTCACGGTGAGGGGCTTCCAGGCCACGTCTGGTCGACGGGCCAACCTCGATGGCTGGTCGACGTTGCACGTGAGCCGCACTTCCCACGAGCCGCTTCCGCCGCCGCGCACGGACTTCATAGTGCTTTCGCTTGCCCCGTGAAGGTGAACGACCGCACCCTAGGTGTGATCGAGTTTTTTATAGAACGCCTTCGTGAGCCGGATGGCGACCTGTTGGAAATGATCGGGACGACGGTGGGGAACCTCGGCCAGTTCATCGAACGCAAAGCCGCCGAGGAGGGCCTGCGGGAGCAGACCCTTATTGCACAAACGCTGAACCAGATCGGCACGATTCTGGCGGCGGAACTCGACCTGGACAAGATCGTGCAGGCCGTCACTGACGAGGGAACGGCGCTGACCGGCGCAGAGTTCGGAGCCTTCTTCTACAACGTACTAGACGAGCAGGGCGGCTCGTACCTGCTTTATTCGCTTTCCGGCGTCCCCCGTGAGGCATTTGCTAAATTCCCCACGCCCCGGAACACTGCGATCTTTAGCCCCACGTTCCGGGGCGAAGGGATCGTCCGCCTCGCCGACGTCACCCGTGACCCTCGCTTCGGACGAAATGCTCCCTACCACGGAATGCCAGCGGGACACCTGCCAGTTAGGAGTTACCTCGCCGTACCGGTCGTGTCCCGAAGTGGAGAAGTACTAGGCGGGTTGTTTTTCGGCCACTCCCAAGTGGGCGTGTTCACCGAGCGGCACGAGCAGCATCCTGGTTGGCGTGGCGGCTCAGGCAGCAATCGCCATCGACAATGCCCGGCTCTACCAACAAACTCAGGACTCGGAGGAGCGGTTTCGGCAGTTGGCCGAACACATCCAGGACGTGTTCTGGATGGCAGACCCGCACAAGCCGCAGATGCTCTACGTCAGTCCGGCCTACGAACGGGTGTGGGGCCGCAGTCGCCAAAGTCTCTACGACCAACCCCGTTCGGCCATTGACGCTGTTCACCCTCAGGATCGGGAGCGGGTGCTGGCTGCGTTGGAGCGGCAGGCGAGCGGAGAACCAACGTCGGAAGAATACCGTGTCGTGAGGCCGGACGGGTCGGTGCGGTGGGTGTGGGACCGGGCTTTTCCCGTCCGGGACGCCGGGGGGCAGGTTTACCGAGTTGCCGGGATTGCCGAGGACATCGACGAGCGGAAGCACGCTGAGGATGCCTCCCGTTTTCTCGCCGATGCCAGCACGGTCTTAGCGACGGTGGAAGACTACCGAAGCACGCTGCAAAAGGTAGCAGGCCTCGCCGTCCCCGCCGTCGCCGATTGGTGCGCCGTGGACTTGGTGGACGAAAGTGGCTCTCTGCAGCGTTTGGCAGTCGTGCATGTGGACGCTGAAAAGGTGCGACTGGCAAATGAGTTGTACCACAAGTACCCGCCCGACCCGGACCAGACGCACGGTCCCTACCAGGTGCTGCGCACGGGTGAACCAGACTTCGTGGCCGAAATTAGCGATGAGGTGCTGAAGGCGGTCGCGATAACGGCAGGGCCACAGCGACGGATTCTGGTAGTGGACGACAATCAGGACTCGGCCATGAGCCTGGGCATGATGCTCAGGCTGATGGGCAACGAGACTCGCACTGCCCACGACGGCCTCGCCGCCATTGAAGTCGCTCAGGAGTTTTGCCCGGACATCATCCTACTGGACATCGGGCTGCCGAAGCTTAACGGCTACGACGCCTGCCGCCACATTCGAGAGCAGGCGTGGTCCAAGGGTATCGTGATCGTGGCTCTGACCGGCTGGGGCCAGGAAGAGGACCGCCGCCGCTCCCAGGAAGCTGGCTTTGATCACCATCTAGTCAAACCCGTCGAGACTCATGGCACTGGAGACGCTGCTAAGAGAAAGCTAAGTGCACTGATAGCGGGTGCACCGGATCGAGAGTGTCACGACGTACTGCCGCAAATACACGACGTACTGCCACAAGTAGAAGAGGCAGACTTAGAATCCCGTTCTCCAATCCACGAAGAAGGAGAAGTCATGACCGAAACAATGGAACCGGTGCGTCTGGCCGGGTCGGTCCTCAGCCGCTCCTGCCACGTCTGCGCCTTCTTCCACTCCAAGGAGGAGGAGTACCGGGTGCTGATGCCGTTCATCAAGGACGGCTTCGAGAAGGGCGACCGGGCCTTCCACGTCGTCGACCCGAAGCACCGGCCCGACCACCTGAAGCGGCTGGAGCAGGAGGGCATCGACGTGGCCGACGCCGAGGCGAAGGGGCAACTGGAAGTCCGCCGCTGGCAGGAGGCGTACATCAAGGACGACCACTTCGACCAGTACCGGATGATCGACACCATCAAGGAGGCGCTGGACCCGGCCAAGAAGCAGCCCGGCAAGCTCACCCGGCTGGTCGCCAACATGGAGTGGGCGCTGGAGGACTTGCCCGGCGTCCACGACATCGTGGAGTACGAGACCCGGCTGAACCACGTCCTGCCGGAGTACCACGATCCGGTCATCTGCACCTACGACCTGTCCCGGTTCGACGCCAGCGTGGTGATCGACATCATGCGGACGCACCCGATGGTCATCATCGGCGGCATCCTGCAAGAGAACCCGTTCTACGTCCCGCCCGACGAGATGCTGAAGGAACTGAAGGAGCGGGCGGCTGATAAGGCGGCTCGGTGAGCCAAGGCGGACGAGTTTCGGATTTCGTACGGACAACACATGGACTCAGACAGAGAACGCCATTGAAGAGAACCGCCGCCTGCGGCGGACGATGCGGGATTTGGTCGCCCTCTCGACCCTGCCCGCCGTCTGGACCGGCCTCGGCCCGGAGGGGATCGCCCGCAGCTTGGCCGACGTGCTGCTCAACACCCTGTCGCTCGACCTGATCTACGTCCGGCTGGCGGGGCTGACCGGCGAAGGCCCTGTCGAAGTCGTCCGCAGCAAGCACCGCCTCGACGCCGCACACGACGAGGCGGTGAGGGCGGCACTCGCTCCACTCCTGATGCCGACCGGAGCGATCTGCCCGCCACCATCCCCGACCCGTTCGGGGCCGGGACGCTGCACGTCGCCGTCACCCGGTTCGGCGTCGGCGACGACCACGGCGTTCTCGTCGCCGGCTCCCGCAATGCCGACTTCCCCACCGAACAGGACCGACTGCTGCTGGGCGTCGGGGCCAACCAGACCGCCATCGTCGTTCAGCGGCGGCGGGCCGAGGAGCAGGTGCGTGAGCAGCAAGAGTGGCTGCGGGTGACGCTCGCCAGCATCGGCGATGCGGTGATCGCCACCGACACGCAGGGGCGGGTGACATTCCTGAATGCCGTAGCCGCAGGAATTGACGGGCTGGACGCAGGAGCAAGCCGAGGGGCGATCACTTGAGACGGTGTTCGTCATCCTGAACGAGCAGACCCGCCAGCCGGTCGAGAATCCGGTGGAGAAGGTGCTGCGGGACGGGGCCATTGTCGGACTTGGCGAATCACACGATCCTCGTCGCCAAGGACGGGATCGAGCGGCCGATCGACGACTCTGCCGCCCCGATTCGCGATGCGTTGGGCAAACTGATCGGCGTCGTGTTGATCTTTCGGGACGTGACCGAGCAGCGCCGCACCGAACGGGCGCTCTGGGAGCGGGAGCAGGAACTTCGGCTGGTGGTGGACCACGCCCCGGTGTTTCTCGTCCACTGCGACCGTGACGCCCGCTACAGATACGTCAACAAGCGGTATGCTGACCGGTTCGGCCTGACGGCCCAGGAGATCATCGGCAAACCCATCTCCGACGTGATCGGCGAGCGGGCGTATGCCAGTTTCAAGGAGCACGTCGAGGCGGCGCTGGCGGGGCGGCACGTCGAGTTCGAGGTGGAAATCCCGTACGAGCGGATCGGGCCGCGTGTCATGCGCTGCTCCTGCGCCCCGACTTTGGCCCTGACGGGCAGGTGCGGGGCATGGTTGCCGTCCTCGGCGATGTCACCGACCAGAAGCGGGCTGAGGACGCCCTGCGAGAGAGCCGGGAGCATCTGCTGGCGGTGGTCGAAACAACCCCGGCATGCATCAAGACGGTTGCCGCAGATGGCACGCTGCTGGACATGAACTCGGCGGGGCTGGCGATGGTAGAGGCTAAGCGCCCGGAGGAGGTCAAAGGCCAATGCATTTACGGCCTCGTCAGCAAGGAGTATCAGGACGCTTTCCGGGAATTCAACGAGCGGGTCTGCCAGGGCGAGAAAGGATCGTTGGACTTCGAGCTCGTCGGCCTCCAGGGAACGAGGCGGCAGATGGAAACCTACGCCGTCCCGCTACGCGGGCCCGATGGCGACCTGGTGCAGTTAGCGATCACTCTCGACGTGTCGGAGCGCAAGAAGACCGAGCAGGACTTGAAGCTCCAGGCCCGCGTCCTAGAAAGCATGGCTGAAGGCGTCAGCCTTTCCGACGAGAAAGGGATCATCGTCTATACTAACCCTGCCGAAGACCGGATGTTCGGGTACGGGCGGGGCGAATTGGTCGGCCAGCATGTGAGCGTGCAGCATACTTACCCGCCTGAAGAGAACGAGCGGATTGCGGGCGAGGTCACTGAGCGTTTGATGGCCGAAGGCGCTTGGTCGGGGGAGCTCAGCAACCGCAGGAATGACGGCAGCGAGTTCATCACCCACGCCCACATCACCTCTCTGGAGGCGGGCGGCAAGCGTTATTTCGTGTGCGTGCATGAGGACATCACCGAACGCAAGCGGGTCGAAACGGCGCTGGCGGACGCCCGCTCTCGACTGGATGCGGCGCTGGAGGCGGGGGCAATTGTCACTTGGACCTGGGACATCCTGAACAACCGGTTGTTCGCCGACCACAACCTCGCCCGCCTCTTTAACCTAACGGCCTCCGAAGCCGAGGGCGGCTTGCTGAACAAGTACATGCGGTCCATTCACCCCGAAGACGTTCCCAGGGTGACTGCGGCCCTTGTCCACTCGGTTGAAAGCGGCGAGGACTACGAAGCTGACTACCGGATCATGCAGGCGGCCGGCTCGGAGCGATGGGTAACAGCCCGTGGCCGTGTTGAGAGGGATGAGCGGAGTCGATCCGTGCGTATGGCCGGCGTGCTGGTGGACATCACCGAGTTCAAGCGCATGGAGGAGGCGCTACGGGACGCCAGCCGTCGCAAGGATGAATTCCTGGCAACGCTGGCCCACGAGCTTCGCAACCCGCTGGCCCCGATCCGCAACTCACTGGAAATCCTGAAGATGCCCGGGGTCGATGCGGAGATGGCCCGGCAAACCAGGGAGATGATAGAGCGGCAGGTCCACCATCTCGTGCGGCTCGTGGACGATCTGCTGGATGTGTCCCGTGTCATGCGGGGCAAGATTGAACTCCGCAGAGAGCCGGTGGAACTTGCCACAGTAGTCGCTCGTGCAATCGAAACGGTCCAGCCACTTATCGAGGCTCAGGGGCATCGTCTCAATCTTTCTCTACCGCACGAGTCACTGCTGATGGATGCCGATCCAATGAGGCTTGCACAAGTCGTCGGCAATCTGCTGACCAACGCCGCCAAATACACCGAGGCGAATGGACAGATTTGGCTGACTGCAGCACGAGAGCATGGGGAAGCGGTTCTGAAGGTGCGGGATAACGGCATCGGGATCGGGCCGGACATGCTGCCGCACATTTTCGAGCTGTTCGTGCAGGTGGATCATGCCGCAACCCGTTCCCAAGGCGGCTTGGGCATCGGGCTTACGCTTGTAAAGAACCTTGTCGAAATGCACAGCGGATCAATCGAAGCCTACAGTGCCGGTTTGGGATTGGGTTGTGAGTTTACGATCCGCTTACCCCTCACGCACAGGCAGCAACAGCCCGCTGCGGAGAATGAAAACCACGAGCAAAAGCAGGTACTTACGTCCGGTCAACGGCTACTTGTTGTGGACGACAATCAGGATGCGGCTCTGAGCCTTGCCATGCTGCTGCGATTGCAAGGGCACGAGGTTCAGGTAGCTCACAGTGGCTTGACTGCGCTGGATGTTGCCAAGTCGTATCTACCTCATGTTGTCTTTTTGGACATCGGCATGCCGGACATGGACGGATACGAGGTCGCTCGCCGAATCCGACAGCAACCGGGCCTGAATAATGTCGTGCTGGCGGCGCTGACCGGGTGGGGGCAGCAAGAAGACCGCCGCCGCACCAGTGAGGCTGGGTTCAACCACCACCTTGTCAAGCCGCCTGAGCCGAAGGCTGTGGAAAGCGTACTCGCTTCGCTGCCAAAACGCAAAAGCCGACTAAATTCATAGTATTATGACGAAGCCCTTACAGCGACTCCCACTCACTACCGACGGCATCGTGGACATGGCACGCAAACCGTTCGCCCTACCGGATGTTCCAGGCCGCCCCAGAAGATACAGAAGGCAATCTGATTTATCGGTTCGGCAATCGACACCGGGACATCCCGTCGCTGCCACAACAGCTTGAAGAGATTCTGCCGCAGAGCACGACCTTCCATGACTCAGATGTTGTTCCCAGCCTCGAGCTGTTGCTAGGGAGCCGCGGCACGTTTAGCTCGCGCCGTTTTAAGCTTCGCGTTACGTTTCTTTAGCATCGGGCTGCTCAAAAGTCAGACACTCGACATCGATGCGACGGACTTAGAAACAAACGCATCGCTCAAGTGCATCGTTCGCAAAGATAATGGCGACAACTGGCGTGAGTACCTGCGGAAGCTCGATGAGGCCGAGATCGGCAAGAGCGATCCTGGCGACGAAAAACTTCGCCGCTTCGTCACGAACCGCAAATCACAACGGCGGGTAGCAACGACGAGTGGCAACTTGCCGACTTTAGCTCGGCGGCGCGACGAGGCGGCGCGACGATTGCTATAACTGCCAGAACGTGGAAATTAAAGGGCGGCTAACTACCTGTCACGCGAGATGGTAGGATCGTCACAGGCCCTCAAAGCACGCAGAATTGCGCACAGGATTGCTTGGTTGTAACTCTTTCCCACCGCCGGGGCGCAGCACATCGGGGATCGTGGCGACAAGCCCGAGGGACCCGAAAGCGAATCATACCCTGGGCGGCCTTTAGCATTTAAGAGAGCGCAGTGATGGCAATCCCTACCGAGCCAATAGGCAGCATCCCGAGGCCGCTCCCGCTCATCGAGGCGGTCGCCGCGACAGACGGCACGGACCCGGCGCTGGATACGCTCTACGACGAAGCGATCCGTGACACCATCGCGCAGTTCGAAGCGACGGGCTCGCCGGTGATCACAGACGGGGAGCAGCGCAAATACCATAATTTCTGGACCTACTGTGTGCACGGGATGGCGAACACCGCCCCTGACGGCTTCAAAATACCGTTCTCGGCGGGCCATATTCGCCGGATGCCGAGGTTGACGGCAGGCCCCTTCCGGTATGCCAGGCATGCGGATGCGTACTTGGATGTGGCGCTGAAGTACGCCACGAAGCCAGTGAAGCAGGCGGTCATCTCGCCCTCGGCATTGAGCCTCATGTATCCGCCCGTCGAAATCCCTGGATATTCACGCGAGCAGTTCGTTGAGGACCTCCTGCACGAGCACGAAACCGAGGTTCGCGCCTGCCTGCGGAAAGGGGCACACAAAGTGCAGATCGATTTCACCGAAGGGCGGTTAGCCGTCAAAATTGACCCGTCCGGGGAACTCCTCCACAGCTTCATCGATCTCAACAATTTCGTCCTGTCGCGGTTCTCTGACGAGCACCGGCGACGCATCGGCGTGCACACCTGCCCGGGAAGCGACCGGGACTCAACCCACAGCGGCGACGTCGACTATTCGGCGCTGCTGCCCTCCTTGTTCGAATTAAAGGCTGGGAACTTCTACGTCGCTCTGGCGGGTGAGAAGGACCCCGTCCGTGTCCTGAAGATCATCCGCGACCACCTGAAACCCGACCAGCGGGTATTCGTGGGCGTGATCGACCCGATCAACCCGCGCGTCGAGACTCCGGAGGAAGTCCGAGACCGAGTACTGGAAGCCGCCGGCTACATTCCGGTCGGGCAGCTAGGCAGTTGCGACGACTGTGGTTTCTCGCCGTTCTGCGACGACACGACGACGAGCCGCGAGACGGCTTTCGAGAAGATCCGTGCGCGAGTCGTTGGTACGGCGCTCGCGTCGGAAAAGCTAGGAGTCAGCTGATGGACCCTGGAGATGACGAGGAGGAACGACTCAGAGCCGTCGCTCTGCAGACTGCCCAGAGCATCCACGCCGCTCGCCGCCGTGCCGAGGAGGAGTTGCGGAAGCAGACGGAGTGGCTGCGGGTCACCCTGGCCAGCATCGGCGACGGGGTGATCAGCACTGATGCCGAGGGCCGGGTGACGTTCATGAACGGCGTCGCCGAACAGCTAACGGGATGGCCCCAGGCTGAGGCGATAAGACGTTCGCTCCCGGACGTGTTCCGCATCGTCAATGAGAGTACCCGCCAGCCGATCGAGAATCCTGCTCTGCGAGCTCTCCGCGAGGGAGCGATTGTGGGGCTCGCCAATCACACCGTTCTCGTTGCCCGAGACGGGTCCGAGCGACCGATCGACGACAGTGCTGCCCCAATGCGGGATCAGCACGGTCCTGCGATGGGAGCCGTCCTTGTCTTTCGCGACGTGACCGAGCAGAAGCGGGCCGAGGAAGAGCGACGGCGACTCGATGAGCGGCGACGATTGGCCCTCGATGCTGCCCAACTGGGCTCATGGAATATGGACCTTGCCACAGAAGAACTGGAGATCGACGAGCGGTTCCGGGAAATTTTCTGCGTCAGCCGGGAGCGTCTCTCCTGCCAGGCGGTCTTGAGCCTCATTCATCCCGAAGACCGCGACCGCGTGCGTGAGGCTGGCGCTGCCGCGACTCGGCCTGAACACCCGCAACCATACTCCGTAAATTATCGGATCATTCATCCGGACGGATCCGTTCACTGGGTAGCCGCCAAAGGCCGCTGTACTCTCATCTCCGAAGGCAACGGTCAATATCGCACCAGCTTCGACGGCACGGTCGCCGACATCACCGAGCGCAAACGCGTGGAGGAGGAACTGCGGGCCAAGGACGAGCGGCTGAACCTGTTTATCGAGAACATCAAGGACTATGCGGTCATCATCGAAGATCCTGACGGGACGGTCATCGAATGGCAGGGCGGTGCGGAGAGGATAACCGGCTACTCGCCGGAGGAGGCAATGGGGCAGAAGTGCGACCTAATCTTTACTCTTGAGGATCAAGCCGCGGGGATTCTCGAGCTCGAGATAAAAAAGGCGGCCCAAACTGGCCGGGCCGATGACAAGCGGTGGTACCGCAAAAAGGATGGTTCCTTATTTTTCGCGGACGGAGTGGTGGCCGCGCTTAAGGACGAGGGCGGGAAGCTTCGCGGCTTTGGGAAGGTGTTCAAAGACGCGACGGGGGAGTGGCAGGCGGAACAGGCGACGCTACGTCGTGCGGCGCAACTCCAGAGTCTGGCCGACATCTCAGCCCGCATCAACGCCGCTCACGATATCCATTCCGTCATAGGCGTTGTGACCGAGGAGGCACGGAGCCTAATCGGCGCCCGACAGGCGGCGACGTGCATGGCCCTGAGTCCTCAGGATCCCGAACCGATCAACGTCCTCTCGACCGCATCGGATCGCTCTGCCGAGCGGGTTTGGACGGGGCCCAGTGGAGTTCGGATCTACCAAGCGGTGCTCGCCGAGAATCGGTCCGTTCGACTGAGGCAAGATGAGTTGGCAGTCGACCCGAGATGGCAAACGCTGGAACCGGTCGCCCTGGCTATTCCCAGCTCAAACGGTTGGCTCGCTGCGCCTCTTATTGGCCGCAACGGGAAGAGCTTGGGGCTCCTGCAACTTGCGGATAAGGACGAGGGCGAGTTCACGGCCGAGGACGAGGCGATCCTCGTCCAGCTCTCGCGACTCGCGGCGATTGCAATCGAGAACGCGAAGCTCTACGAGGAACTTCGCGGCAACGACCAACGCAAAGACGAGTTCCTCGCAATGCTCGCCCACGAGCTTAGGAACCCGCTGTCGGCCATCGGCAACGCCGTCAATCTGGCAACCAGAACCGGTAACCAAGAGCACGTTGGTTGGTCGATGGAAGTCATCGCTCGCCAGATGAAGCACCTGACGCGGCTCATCGACGATCTGCTCGATGTCTCCCGCATCAGCCGTGGAAAGATTGAACTCCGCAAAGACCTGCTTGACGCGACTCCTATTCTGGACAGTGCGCTCGCGACCGTGAAGCCACTGGCCGACGAGCGGCAGCATACGCTCGAAGTGTCGATCGATCGGGGGAGTCTCTGGGTCAACGTCGACCCGACCCGGCTCGAGCAGGTGGTGATCAACCTGCTGAACAACGCGGCCAAGTACAGCGAAAACACGGGGCACATTCACCTCAGTGCCCACACGGAAGGCGAAAGCGTCATCATCAGCGTCCGGGACCGGGGCGTTGGCATCCGGCCTGAGAAACTGCCAGGGATGTTCGAGCTCTTTGCCCAGGGGGACCGTACGCTCGCCCGGTCCGAGGGCGGGTTGGGAATCGGCCTCACCGTGGTCAAAAAGCTTGTCGAATTACACGGCGGGAGCGTCACAGCCGTCAGCGACGGGCTTGGGAAGGGGAGCAAGTTCACCATTCGCCTCCCGGCGGCGACGCGACCTACCGCCGAAGCTGCAGATACGGCGTTGAAATTAGAAACGCTGAGCAAGACATTGCGCATTCTCGTCGTTGACGACAACGTGGACATGGCCCGGGGGATGGCAAAGCTTCTCAGAGTCATTGGGCACGAGGTGGCCACGGCCCAAGGCGGACATGAAGCCCTTGCAGTCGCGCGGCATGTTCATGCCCGAGGTTATCCTGCTCGACATTGGCCTCCCTGGCATGGATGGCTACGAGGTCGCCGCCAGGGTTCGGCAAGAAGTGTGCTGTAAGGACGCACTCATCATTGCCATCTCCGGTTACGGTCAAGAGGAGGACCGCCGACGCTCAAAGGAGGCCGGGTTCGACCACCACCTCACCAAACCGCTCGACCACGACGCGCTGCTTCGGTTGCTCTCGGATGCAGGGAACGATCGCGGGTAATCTAGCTCAACTCAGTCGTTGATCACCGGTCCCGCCCGCCTAGCTGCACCTCTGCGCACCGTATGAGGAAAAAATGATTGCTAACACGACGCCGACGGTACTACCTTTAACATCGGGGCGTGGATGATGACCGTTATGCTAAACGAACTTTTCACCATCGGGCATTCGCAACATTCCGCGGAGCAGTTCGTCGACCTGCTGCGTCAGCACCAAATCGGTGCTCTGGTGGACATCCGCCGCTTTCCCGGGTCACGAAAGTACCCGCAGTTCGATCAAGAAGAATTTGCGAAAAATTTGCCGGAACACGGCATCAAATACCACTGGCTCCAGTCGCTCGGCGGGCGACGGCCCAAGGTGAAAGGCTTTGTTTCGCCAAATACTGGACTGCGAAATGAAAGCTTTCGCAACTATGCCGATTACATGTTGACCGATGGGTTTCGTGAAGGAATCAGCACGTTGGAACAGATCACCGAAACGCAGAGAACAGCGATCATGTGCGCCGAGAGCGTTTTCTGGCGCTGCCACCGCAGACTGGTGAGCGATTTTTGGGTAGCAAACGGTGGCTCGGTCCAGCACATCTTCCCCAGCGGTGAGGCAAAACCTCATAAGCTGACCGATGGCGTGAAACTGGATGACGGATGCGTGACCTATCCCGGTCAAAGGATGTTGTTTGATTTTCAGGCGGATGCCAATCCATGAAGCTGAACATCCCGATCGTACTGAAAGTTGTCCTCGATGATTATGCTTTGCCGCTCGACGGATATCATGGAGTGGATCACTGGGCACGGGTACTCGAAAACGGCCTGCGGCTGGCAACGGAAACGGGCGCGAATGTCGAAGTCGTTTCACTGTTTGCCGTACTGCACGATTCTCAGCGGTTGAACGAGATGACCGATGCAGAGCACGGCCCGCGAGCAGCTAATTTTGCGGCTGAAATCCGTGGCACCGTCTTCGACCTTAGCGACCACGAGTTCGAGCTTCTTTATCAGGCCTGTCATGGCCACACGAGCGAACGGACTCACCCCGACGTCACCATTCAGACCTGCTGGGACTCGGATCGCCTCGATCTTGGCCGAGTGGGCATTACACCGCATCCCAGCCGACTCTGTACCGACGCAGCGAAAAGGCCAGAGATGATAAAATGGGCCGATGGCCGTGCCAGCTTTCGGGTCGTCCCGTCGTTGGTTCGGGATGAATGGGGCATCGAGTTGGCCCAGTGATAACGCCAGACGGGAGTATCATTTGATGTGTCGAGCCGACTTCTGGCTCGGCCGCGAAACGGGCCGCGTGGCCAAGTACTGCTCACTCTAGCCGGCAAGTTGCCGCTCGTCGTACAAAAGGTGGATTCCGTAGCAGGCCGCTGGCTCTGGTGAAGGATGGAGGTGAATTGCTCGATCGAGAATTTCTATCGACCTGAATCCCACCTCCATAGAATGGAAGCAACATCATTCCCCCTCCGTCCCCTGGAGAAATCCACAATGCGTTGGACCACGTGCAGCACCGTTCTCGTTCTGTTTGCAATGAATATGATCGGGGCAGTTGGTCGATCCGAGAACGTGGCCGTTCATGAGAACATCACGTACGGCAAAGGGGGTGAGTCAGAATTAAAACTCGATCTGGCTTGCCCGGTTGGCGACGGTCCCTTCCCAGCGATCGTGTTCATCCACGGAGGTGGTTTTTATCAGGGCAGCCGCCAGGCTTATCAGGAAACGATTCGAGAGGCTGCTAACCGAGGGTATGTGGCGGCGACTATCAGCTATCGATTGATGCGGTTCGATGCACAGAGGAAGGAAACGACCACGGCGGAACCCAACTTCCCCGCCCAAGTCCACGATGCCAAGGCGGCCATTCGCTGGCTCCGTGCGAATGCTGACCACTACAATGTCGATCCCGACCGCATTGGTGTGACGGGTGCCTCCGCTGGCGGTCATCTCTCGTTGCTCATCGGCCTAACAGACGCCGGGTCGGATTTGGAAGGTGATGGTGGGAATCCCGGACGCTCCAGCCGAGTGCAGGCGGTTGTCAATTTCTTCGGCCCAACGGATGCGGCTACTTGTTATAAGGAGAGCACCGATCCGTGGATCTTCCGCTTGTTCCTCGGCGGAACGCCACAGGAGACACCTGAAACCTATAGGATCGCCAGTCCAGCCACCTACGCCAGCAGCGATGATCCACCCGTGCTGACGCTGCATGGCGATCAAGATACGCTGGTGCCAGTCACTCAGGCAGAGTTGCTGGACGACAAGATGAAGGAGGCAGGAGCGGATCACACGTTGGTGGTTTTCAAAGGCCAGGGCCACGGCTTTGGTGGTGATCACCAAGAAAAAGCGATGAAGGCAATGTGGGACTTTTTCGATCAACGCTTGAAGCGGTGATAGTGGAATGCAGTTGGATCGAGGTGTAAACGCCGTGCAGGATGAAGCCAGCTACATTTGCGATGCCTGTGGTGAAGAGATCGTCATTCCGGTCGATCTTTCAAGCGGCAGCAGCCAGGAGTTCGTGGAGGATTGTCCCATCTGCTGTCGCGCAAATGTCATTCACATCGAGATCGATGAAGACGGCAACGTCCGAGCGTGGGCCGAACTGGAGTAAAAAGGAACGGAGATTGCCCTCCACTGGCCGGTGCTGGATGAGTGACGCCATCCGTTTCCGCTACACCCACAAATGGAGGTTGCGGACGGAAGTTCTTGGCTGAAATGCCACCGCAATGCGGTTCCCGCATCAATCGTCAAAGCTCATTCGTCTAGAACGGTCTTCAGCACGCGATAGGCTTCAATGCTTTCGGTGACTTCTGCCTTACCGCCAGCTTCCTCAACATGATGCATAATCAAAAGCAGTTTTTCTGTGCTGCCTGCCGCCGTAACTGCAGCCTTTAACTGCTCCAGTTTGTATGCGGAAGGAAGAAGCGAACCATTTTTTGCCGATGCTTGTTTCTTGGGCCGGGCCATGTCCTTCTTCGCAGTGCTGGTCACTGGAGGGCTCGTCACTGGTGCAGTCACCTCGCCTGCGGGAGGTGATTCGGGTGGGGTGTCGACGGTTTCAGGGGCTTCAATCGGTTTGTTGTGTTGCTTGACGGACTGCGGCTTTGCCATTGGCGATGGTTCTCCTTGGGGATATGGATTCGCCTGTCGTTTTAGACCACAGCATGACCCGCTTCAAGCCGCCAGTTCCGTATTGTGTATGTAGTTTACGGCTGGCCGCGAAGCATTCAGCTGGCAATGGCCCGTTGGATCTTTGGGATGTCATGGATCGTAATAATACCGAGCGGAGATTCCGACGGACGTCCATTTTCGGTCAGCAGAATGGCGTCCAGCCTTGTTCCGCGGCGCAGCGACTTATCAAACTCGGAGAGCCCCTCGAAAACGGTCGCCGTGCGTGGCATAAATGCATGGTTGTCGGAGTATTCCTGATGCGTCATAACCTCCGCCACGGGTTTTTCCTCGACCAGTTGCTGGTCGCCAGCAAGGCTACTTGCTAGCCAGCGAGCAACCGTCTCAGCCGTCAGTAAGCCAACAAACTTGCGATCGTCGTAAACCGGCAATTGCGAAAATGAGCCATCGTGCATCAGCTTGACCGCGTCGCCGATCGGATCAGTTGAGCGGCATAAGGTTACCGGCCGATTGCTGATAGATAGTAGCAGCGGCGGCGATACCAGCTCATTGCGAACCTTGGTCAGTTGCTCCAGGGCATGCTGCGTCGCCGTTGCCAGCGGCGACTGATGGCTGTGTTCATGAACCACGAAGTTCCGAAGAACAGCGAGTCGCTTCAAGGTTTGTGCGTGCCGCTTTACTCCGGCATGTGAATGAGCCGTGACATTGACAAGCCGGGTGAAGCTTTGCTCGTTCGAGGCCTTCGTCCTGCCTCTTAGCCAGCTGTCGATTTCATTGTAAACCGTGACGAACTGTGATGTTGTGCTGTCCATTGATAACCTAAATCATGCCGTCAGATCTGCTGCTCGCAGCAGACCGACGTATGGCTTGCAGTCTATTGGAGAGTATCCCAATTGTTCGATATTGATGGTGATGGCGACTTGAGACCGCTTAGCTGGCTTATTCTCTCGGCCAAAGGTAGAGTCCGGTCGCCGCGAGCATGCAGCCGGTGAAATTGGCAACCAAATCCCAGCCGGTGTTCTCATAGCCGCCGACGTTGGTTTCCGGCAGAATCCTTGTCGCGATGAACTCAACGACTTCGTTGGCCGCCCCGAAGCCCATCCCACCAGCGATACACAGTGTTAACAGCCCCAGCGTCGGCGTCACGTGCACGTTTCGGCTGGCGAACGCATGCCGCAGCCCTTGCCAGCAGGCGAGGGTGACCAAGCCGAAGCCGTAGGCGTGAACCAACTGGTCGAACTTTAGTCGGTTCGGCACGAGCCAAAGGTTATAAAGCACGTTGCCTTCTCCGCCGATCGGCCAAAACTCAGGCACAGCAACCAGCCCGCCCGCCATGTGCGCCATGCCCCATAATGACAGCGCCCAGAGCAGCGCCAGGTGAAAACGAATCTTGAGGTGGACTGCTGCCACCAGGATCAGCAGTGCACAGAGGACGGCGAAGTACAGCAGAAACTCGGTATTGCCCCGGTGTAGCGATGCGGCCAGTGCAAATATCAGATACAGCACGTTGAAAGCCACAACGGCAAACTCAGCAGCAGTCATCCGCAGTCTGGATCGGTGCGAATCGTTGTGAATGGATGTCATTAGATAAATGATGGGACCGAACGATGGTAGGGACGCGGTAGAGGATGGCTGCTGCGGTCGTATTCAAGCAACGATTGGTCTGGAAGAAGACGTCGAGCCTTAACCTTCGGCCTCGGTCCGCAGTTGTGCTTTTTCCTCGTCGGACAATTCGCCCGCATCGCGATCGCTGAGCGCGGCGGCCATCGCCCACAGGAACTGGAGACCGATGCTCGGCTCCTTCTGCTTCGCCAGCCGATAAGCTTGGGCGGGGCCCATTTCTTCCAGGTCGGCTCGGGAGTGCACGCCGATCTCGCGGAGCCAAGCGGCGCTGGTTGCGCCGAGGTTTTTCAGATTCTCCACCGGTGTCCCCACCGCCTGCTGAGTGGTCGAGGACAGCACGTCGGCGAACAACGCCTGCAACTGACGCAAGTGCCCGCCGGTGGCGGTGTGCGTGATTGCCGCTTGGTTGCGGTCCGAGGCTTCGACCCTGCGAACCCCAAACCCGTGCCCCTTGAGTCGCTTGCGCACCTGAGAAGCGCTCAGGTTCACGTACAGCGTGTAGGTTGTCTCGCGCCATCCAAACCATTCCTATCCGTTGCTGATGCCTTTGAGGTCACCCATTCATGTAGCGACCGACTCGAACGCTCGTTACAGAAGTTAGAGGCAGACGCACTGAGCAACCGTCGCCGGAAGGGCTGGTGATCCGCCGCGAGGCACCATCGTAACTGCCAACGCTGAGCAGATCAGCAGTGACTCGGCAGTTGGCCGAGACGCCGCCCGCTCTTGCTGCTCGTTCACCGTGGTGGCGACCGCAACGTCGGGGTGGCAGCAAAATCGTGATGACAGAAACCGAGGCAGGATCTAGAATCAGCGCTGCCGACCGCCGGATCCAGCGGTGCAAATCGGTTCTTAAAGAGCAACATGGAACACGCGTCCCACCTCAACGGCGATCTGGAGCGGCAGCTCGCTGGCCTGCGGCACGGCGATCATCTGTGCATGGTGTACGAGAACCGGGCCGAGCAGATGGCGGCAGCGGCGCTGTACATCGAGTATGGGCTGGCTGCGGGTGATCAATGCGTCTACGCCGCTGATGAACAGACGGTTGATGAGGTTTTTCTCAGACTGTCGGAGCGGGGGATCGACGTCGAGCGCGAGCAGCAGCGCGGTGCACTGCGGCTGCTGACCAAACATGACGCTTACCTCCGCACCGGTCAGTTTGATCCGCAGGAGATGATTGAGTTCTTTCGTCAAACCACCGATCAAGCGATCGCTGATGGATTCGGGGGTTTTCGGATCACTGGGGAAATGACTTGGGCGCTCGGCTCGGAGACCGGTTGCGATCGGGTGATCGACTGCGAAGCACTGGTCAATGATTTCTTTCCCAACAGTCGAGCAGTGGCTCTTTGCCAATACAGCCGCCAGCGATTTGATCCAGAGACAATCTACGATGTGCTGCGCACGCACCCGCTGGTGGTGGTGGGCGATCAAGTTTGCAGCAACCTCTATTACGAGCCGCCCGAGTTGGTGCTCGCGGGCAATGGAGCATCACAGCGGGCCAGCCAGCGGGTCGACTGGATGATCACGCAACTGAAACGTTCCGAGCGGGAAGTCGCCGAGAGACGCCGCGCCGAGAAGCGCTGCGCGAGGCCGACGGCCGCAAGAATGAGTTCCTCGCGATGCTGGCGCATGAGCTGCGCAATCCCTTGGCACCGATTCGTACCGGACTGGAGGTGATCCGAATCGGCGGTGAAGACCCTGTGGTGCGTGAACAGACCCGCAGCACCATGGAGCGGCAAACGCTGCAGTTAGCTCGCCTGGTGGACGACTTGCTCGATGTCTCGCGGATCACCAGCGGCAGAATCGAGCTGCGCAAATGCCGAGTGGAACTGGCTGGCGTCATCCAGAATGCGGTCGAGTCCGCCCGGCCGCTCCTGACAGAAAAGGGACATGATCTCACTGTCGACCTGCCGCAGCAGCCGATCTTGCTCGATGCCGATCCGACCCGGCTGACGCAGGTCATCGGCAACCTGCTGCACAACGCGGCCAAATACACGACCGAGCACGGCCGGATCTGGCTGACCGCTGGGTGCGAAGGCAACGCTGCGGTGCTCCGTATTAGAGATACCGGGATTGGAATCCCTAATGATATGCTGCACCGCGTGTTCGACGTGTTCACGCAGGTCGACCGCTCGTTGGAGCGAACCGACGGCGGATTGGGGATCGGGCTGACGCTGGTCAAGCGGTTGGTGGAACTGCACGGCGGGTCGGTGTGGTGTCAGAGTCCCGGACCAGCGCAGGGCAGCGAGTTCGTCATGCGGTTGCCGCTGCCCGCCCCGGTGCAGGCCAATTTGCCTGCTTCAGCAGAGGCACCTGCGGTTGCTCCACAGCGGCGAATGCTCGTGGTGGACGACAACAAGGATGCCGCGACGATGCTGGCGATGATGCTCCAGGTCCTAGGGAACGAAGTGTTTCAGGCCCATGACGGTTTGGAAGCGTTGGCCGCGGCCGAAAGGCTGCGGCCGGATGTCATTCTGATGGACATCGGCATGCCGCGGCTGAACGGTTATGATGCCGCTCGCCGTATCCGTCAGCAGCCGTGGGGCCAGCAGATGATGATCATCGCGCTGACCGGCTGGGGCCAGGAACAGGATCGGAAGCAATCGAGGGAAGCCGGCTTTGATCATCACCTCGTCAAACCAGCCGAACCGGCGGTCATCCTCAAGTTGATTGCCGAGATCGAACCGCGGGTGAGTTCGCGGCTGAGCGATCAACCTGATGACCAGTCAACACACCAGCAGGCGGACACGCAATCAGGCGTTTAAGTAGGCGGCGATGAGCGGGCGGCAGTCGGAAAGCGACTGCTACCTTCGGATTCAGCGCTTCAAAAATCGCTGATAAGCGGCGACGGCGAGTTGGTCGCAGCGTTCGTTCTCGACGTGCCCGGCATGCCCTTTAACGTGCGAAAAGTGCACGCGGTGTGTCTGCAGCAGCTCATCGAGCCGCTTCCAGAGCTCGACATTTTTGACCGGTACGAACTTGCCGTTGTCTTTGCGTTTCCACTGGTTGCGTTTCCAGCCGTCCATCCACTTGGTCAATCCTTGGCCGACGTAGGTGCTGTCGGCGTAGAGCGTCACTTCGCATGGCTCCTTGAGCGTTTCCAGACCGCGAATGACCGCCATCAACTCCATCTGATTGTTGGTCGTTTCGGCCATGCCGTCCGCTTTTTGCAGTTCCTTTTCGGTCCGTGGGCAGCGGAGGATGAACGCCCAGCCGCCCGGTCCCGGGTTACCGCTGCACGCGCCATCGGTGAAGAGATCGACCGGTTTCATAGAGCTGTTTTTCTGCGTAAAAGAGAGCGTGAGAGGCGGAAAGTTTAGACCGCTTGGGCCGACAGCGGGTGCGGGTCCGAAGAGCGCCGCGCGGCATCGAGCCGCCAAGGGATCGTCGCCCAGAACGTGCTGCCATGGCCCAGTTCGCTTTCAAACCCAACCTCGCCGCCCAAGAGTTTGGTCAATTCTTTGACGATGGAAAGGCCCAGGCCAGTGCCGGGAAACTCGCGGGTCAGGCCTTGGCCGTCGAGTACCTTCTTGCTTTGGCGGAACTTTTCGAAGATCACCGAGTGGTCTTCTTTGGCGATGCCCACTCCGGTATCGGCCACCGAGAGGATGAAGCAGTCGACGTTATGCCGTTTGACGCGGACCGTGATGATGCCGCCTTCGGGAGTGAACTTGATGGCGTTGCTGAGCAAGTTGGTCAGGATTTGGCCGAGCTTATTTTGGTCTTGGTAAACCAACGGCAGCGAATCCTCGGCCTCGACACTCAGCGCGATATTCTTGTCTTCGGAGAGGCTGCGGACCATGTCGGTCTGTGCGTTGATCAGGCGAACTAGATCGAACTCCACCGGGCGGAGGTCCATTTTGCCGGCCTCCATCTTCGCCAGATCAAGAATGTCGTTGATCATTTCCAGCAGCACATGCCCGCTCTTGCGGATGTTCGCGGCATAGCGGCGCTGCTTGTCGTCGAGCGACTCGATCCCCTGCAAAACTTCGGAAAAGCCGATGATGCTGTTCAGCGGCGTCCGCAGCTCGTGACTCATGTTGGCCAGGAAGTCGCTTTTGAGCCGGTTGGCTTCGTAGAGGTGCATGTTCGCCTGGCCGAGTTCTTCGATGCGGCTATCCAGTTCGCGGTTGACCTCCTCCAGTTCGCCCTGGGTTTCGGTCATGTGGCGGAGCATGCGGTTGAACGCGTCAGCTAATTCGCGGAACTCATCTTCGGTTTCGATCACCGCTCGTTGGGCGGTGTCGCCGCGGGTGATTGCGTCGCTCACGTCGCGCAGGTGATGCAGCGGGCTGAGCACCAGGTAACGGACGATCGCGTGCAGGATAAACAGCATCACCGCGATGATCAGCATCGCCATCGCGATCAGAATCGCACGGATCCAGCTGGTTCGCTCATAGGTCAGCCGGTAAGGCATGCTGACCCGAATCACACGAAAAGGGTGCTCCGCGGCCATGGCTACCGGATCGTCCGTATCGGCCAGCACGCCACCGACCGGCGCGTGGCAGACGAGGATGCAACTGGGCCGTCCGAACACGGGCGTGTAATGGATGTAGCGGTCTTTGACCGGGCCGCGTTCGGCGAACACGATCTCGGTGTCCGGTCCGAACTGGCTCATCCCCGGATGGTTTTCCAATTCCGCGCCCAGGTCGAGCGGACGGTCTTGCGGCGGGCGCTCCTGCACGATCCGCTCGGCGAGACGCTGGCGGAAGCGGGCTTCCAGATCGATCAACAGCTGCCGCTCCTGAGCCGACTCCGGAGGCGTGGCCGGCGAGAGCGATTTGAACTCCACCGGATCGGGCAGGCCCAATACGGTGTAGACGTAATCTTCGTTCAGGAGATCTTTGGCCAGCAAATCCAGTACGGCCCGCCCTTGTTCATACGTTTCCGGCGGCACCACGTCGCGGAACATCGCCTTTTCGTGCAACCGCAGAGTGACTTCAAAGGAATAATCGCGGGCGATCTGCCGAGTGCGGGCCATCACCAACCCGTTGGCCACCAACTGCACCACCCAGAAAGCGGCGCACATCAAAACGACGATCACCGACCCGAAGAAAAACAGGCACTTTCGCTCCAGGCTGGTCGACGCGAAGAGGCTTTGAACGAAACGCAGCATAGGGACACGGCTTGGCGTGGCGAGTAATGAGCGAGCAGGTCACGGGGCCAGCCGCCCGGAAACGCTCAGCGGATAGTGTAGAGCGATGGGGCGTCCGCTCGAAATGCGAATCCGAGGTAGAATCAAAAGTGAAATTCAGCATTTTGTTGCCCGCCCCGCTAGCATCAACTAAACTACGGTACCAATCGGCATGACTTTCTGGCGTTGAACGCTCCGTCCCGATCCTACCGCTCGCTGCAGCGCAAACTCTTTAACAACTATGAAAAGAAACCTACTTCGACTCTTCCGGGTCGCGATCGTCAGTAGTCTGGTCATTTCGTTGGGAACTGGCCCCGCCTCGGCCGGATGGCTGCTGCACCAGCTCCGCTGCCGGGTAGCAGGCAGCTATCAACCCATGCCCGGATGCTCCCCTGCACCGGTCTGTGTGCCGACGCCGGTGTGCTCACCAACACCGGTTTGCCCGCCGGTGTATTACTACGAATCGCCAGCAGCCGCGGTTTCCGGGGATTGCTGCGGCCCATCGCACCCCAGTCCATCCGGCTACGACGCGCATCAGTCGCATCGCCACGAGTATGAACTCGACAGCCAGCCCTCAGCGCCGCCGACAGCGACTCCGCCGCACTCGAGCAACTATTCCGATAACTATTCGGACGCTGCGGACGACGAAGTCGATATGCCGGCGCCGGAAGTGTCGCAAGACGAGCCTGCCGAAACCACACCTCCGGCGACTGATCGCCAAGCCGACGATGATCTGTTCGCCGAACCACCAGTGACCCCGGCGCCCGCCGAACAACCCGCTCCCCCGACACCGGCTCCGGCGGATGACGACTTGTTCGCTGAGCCACCGGCAGCAACCACTCCGGTCGATCCAGTACAACCTGCCACGCCCGTCGACCCCGCCGCGCCGGCTGATGACGACATTTTTGGTGAACCGTCGCCAACGCCGGCTCCCACGCCTGCTCCTGAGGCCGAGTCGGTCGACGATTTGTTCGGCGATACGCCGGCCGAACCCGCTACGCCGGCCCCAGCTGATGACGATCTGTTCGGCGATACGCCGGCTGAGCCCGCTACACCGGCGCCAGCACCAGCGGACGATGATCTGTTCGGCGTCCCGGCCGAAGAAACGCCGGCTCCAGCGCCGGCCGACGATAACCTGTTCGACCTCCCGGCCGATCCTGCCACACCGGCACCGGCTGGCGACGATCTATTTGATTTTCCAGCTGAACCCGCCACGCCAGCTCCGGCCGATGACGACTTGTTCGGCGCTCCGGCTGAAGAAACACCGGCACCGGCTGACATGCCCGAAGGTGATGGCCTGTTGGATGGCCTGTTCGGTGCTCCCGGCGGCGCCGCCGAGCCGGTCCAACCTGCCGATGCCGATGATCTGTTCGCCCCTCCGGCCGACGAAGCCGCTGAGCAGCCTGCCACCGAAGCCCCAGCGTCGGATAACCTGGACGATTTATTCGGCAGCCCCGCCGGCGATGCGTCGGACAATTTCGATGACCTGTTCGGAGCGAAGTCCAGCAGCGAACGGCAGCCGGTCTCGGTTGAAGTTCGCACGAGCGTCGATCCGCTTGCCGCTGCCCAGCAGCGCCTGTGGGTCGATAATACCGGATCCTTCTCGACCGAAGGACGGCTGGTCGAAGTCGGCACCGACTTTATCCGCTTGCTCAAGAGCAATGGACGGACCTGCACGGTGCCGATGACTCGGCTCTGTGCCGACGATGCGGCCTACGTGCAAGCGGTTCGTGATGAGCTGCGCGCCTACCAGCTCGCGATGCTGTCGGCTCGCTAAAGCGCTGCCGAGGTGTTGGAGTCCAGGCTTCAGCCTGCCCAGCATAAAGAGCCCGTAAACGACGACGGCAGTCGGTTCTATTCCTTGGAACCGGCTGCCGTTTTTCGTTGATCAGCGATACAGTTTGTCTGTACGTTACTTAGCAACAACAGGAGGAGGCTGGTCGTGAGTAAGATCCGCATGATGCATTACGACCCGCGGTGGCCGCAGGAGTTCGAGCAGACGAAGTCTGGCATCCTGCAGTCCTGTCAGGGTGATGTGATCGAAGTGCAACATATCGGTAGCACCGCCATTACCGGCTTGATCGCTCAACCGATCGTCGATGTTGTCGCTGCCGTAGCAGGTCCAGCGGCGATCGCTGCGGCAACGTTGGCGATCGAGGGCCTCTACTTTCGCCAGCTGCCCAGTCCCGCTTGGGCTGGTGAGAGTTTGCTGTTGGCCAAGCCACGGCACGGCGAAATCACGCACCAGATCCTGCTGACGTACCGAGACAGCTCGGCTTGGCGGCGGGTGTTGGCGGTCCGCGATGCGCTGCGGCAAGACCGTGAACTGCGCACTCCGCTTTGAAGAGTTCAAGGTGCGCCACTGGCAGGCCGGCGAAGGTCAGGCCGATCAATACGATCGCGACAAGTCACTGTTCTTTTCACACCTGGAAGAACAGCTCGGAATCGAACTCTAAGCGAGAAAAGAGTCAGCCTTCCTTTTCTCGAATCACATTGGTTTCATCGCCTGGAGATACCGTTATCAAATCGCTCGTTTCGACCCCGGATGATTATTTCGACCGCCTGCTGCGTTGGCTTTCCCTGGAATCCGATGCCGAGCGTGGCGCGCTTAGCCGAACGTCGCGGGCTCGGCCGCGGCGAGGACGCTGAACGAACCGGCGAGACGATTATCGATCTGGTTTTGGCCGATCATCGCATCGGGCTGGGCGGTCGCTACCTGCTCTCGTATCGCAAACGCCGCCACGATGCGCTGTTGCCCTGGAACCGTCTGAAGGTCGGCTCACCGGTCGTCGTCTCGTCGATGGAAGAAATCGACGAGGAGGGGCTGCCTGGGGTAGTCAGCCGCCGCACGACGCAGCAGATCGAAGTGGCACTGGAACTGTGGCCAGCAGGCGACCGGTTTCGCATCGACCTGTCGCCGGACGAGACGACGCGTCGGCGGCAGCGGTCGGCGATCCAGCAGGCGCGGCAACTGCGCGGAGCGCCGCTGCGGCTGCGCGAGAAATTGCTCGGCCTGGAAACACCCCGATTCGGTCCGCTGCCGGTGGTCGATTTCTTAGGCAATCTCAACCCGCCGCAGGCCGACGCGGTCCGGTTTGCGCTCTCGGCAAAAGACTTCGCCGTCATCCATGGTCCACCTGGCACCGGAAAAACGACCACGCTGGCCGAAGTGATCTATCAAGCGGTCAAGGCAGGCGATCGTGTGCTGGCGTGCGCACCGAGCAATACGGCGGTCGATAACTTACTCGAGCGGTTGATCGCGACGACGCCGGGAGTCATCCGCGTCGGCCACCCAGCGCGGGTCTTCGAGTCGCTCCGCGAACACACGCTCGATGAGCAAGTGGAGTCGCATCCGAGTTCCAAGATCGCGTCGGACCTGATGCGCCAGGCCGAATCGCTGGTCCGCCAAGCTGCCAAGCCGAGCCGGTCCGCCGATGGCCGCCGGCGAGCAGGCCAACTGCGGGCCGAGGCCAGAAACCTGCAGAACCAGGCCCGGTCGCTGGAACGCCAGGCGATTCGCTATGTGCTCGACTCGGCCGAGGTGATCTGCACGACCACGACCATCGATGATGAACTGCTCGGCGACCGCGAGTTCGATCTGGTGGTCATCGACGAGGCGGGGCAGTGTACCGAGGCAAGCATGTGGCAGGCGGTGCTCCGCGCCGGCCGCGTCGTCTTGGCCGGCGACCATTACCAGTTGCCGCCGACCGTGCTCTCGGACATCGCCACGCGCGAAGGGATGCGCGAGAGCCTGATGCAGCGGCTGGTCGACCGCTTTGGCGAACAGGTCTACCGCCGGCTGACGGTGCAGTACCGCATGCACCAGTCGATCATGAAATTTTCGTCTCAGCAATTTTACGATGGTACCCTGATTGCCGACGCTTCGGTCCGCAACCACCGGCTGTGCGACTTACCCGGCGTGGCAACGCTCGACTGCACCACCACACCGGCGATGTTCATCGATACCGCTGGAGCCGAGTACGAGGAGGAACTGGAGCCGGACGGGCTCAGCAAGCGAAATCCCAAAGAAGCGGCTGTCGTCGTCTCGCTCGTTGAAAAACTGGCCGACGCAGGCGTGGCCGGGGATCAAATTGCGATCATCGCTCCCTATGCCGCGCAAGTCCGACTGCTGCGATCGCAACTGCCGTTGCCGGGCATCGAGGTCGATACCGTGGACGGATTTCAGGGCCGCGAGAAGGAGGCCGTGATTGTCTCCCTGGTCCGCAGCAATGAGCGGCGCGAGATCGGCTTTTTGGCCGACACCCGCCGCACTAACGTCGCCCTGACCCGCGCCCGCCGCTGCCTGATCGTCATCGGGGACAGCGGAACGCTCGCTACCGATCCGTTCTATGTCGACATGCTCGAGTACTTCGAGTCGATCGGCGGCTACCGGACGGTCTGGGATGAGAGCGTGTGGCAGCACGACCCGGCGAGCGAAGGTGGATCCAGCCAGTTCCGGTAAGAGGCCGGTGCCGGACGAATTACCAGCGGTAAAATGGCCAGGGCCCAGGACCGAGCGTGCCGGGCGGCTGTTCAACGAAACCGTCGCTCGCTCCGAGTGCGACCAGGTCGCCGGAGCCCTGTGAGGCTACCAGTTCGGCCTCGACCGTTCCGCTTTCACTGGCTGTGTTGGTCAACCTTACCAGCCGCATCCAGTGCAGCGGCAGCGTCTTGTCGCCCGGATTCTGCACCAGCACGCTCAGCGGCCGCGATTTCCAGTGCTGATTTCCGCTCAGCTTTCGCAGCAACGGCAGCCCGATCCGCAGCATTCCGCAGGCAGCGCTGACGGGATTGCCGGGCAGCCCCAGGATCAATTGGCCCCGGGAAGTGACGGCGCCGAGGATCGGTTGCCCGGGCCGAATCGGCAGGCGATGAAAGATGATTTCACCACCGGTTTCGGCGATCACTGCGGGAACGTAGTCGTAGTCCCCTTTGGAAACGCCTCCAGTCAAAATCACCGCATCGCTGCGCTGCAGGACCTCGGCAAGCTGCGCCCGCAATTGTTCGCGGTCATCGCCGCAGCGGGTTTGCTGCTCCAGCCGCAGCCACGGCTTGTCCGCGATCATCGCGGCGACCGTCGGTCCATTGCTGTCCCGGAGCTGCCAAGGCTGAGGCGAATCATCGGTCCCCAGCAGTTCGTTTCCAGTCACGATCACTGAGCAGCGCACCGGGCGATGGAGCAGGACGCGGGCAGCGCCAAAGCTGATGGCCGTGGCGATCGAGGCCGCATGCAGCTGTGTCCCCGCCGGGAGCGCTTGGGAGCCGGCGCGGCCATTTTCGCCCTGTCGGCGGATGTTGGCTCCGGCAGCCAGCGTGCGCGCTGCGTCGGTCCACCGCACCTCGGTCGGCTGTTCCAGAGTGTCCTCGCGTTTCACCACCGCCTCGGCCTCCGGAGGTACCAGAGCGCCTGTAAAAATCCGCAGCACGCCGTGAGCGGGCATGGCGATAGGCGGCTGCCCCGCTTGAATCTCGCCAGCGACCGGCAACGGTTGCTCGCTTGCCAAGTCGCTCATCCGCACCGCGTATCCGTCCATCGCCGACACGTCGGCTGCGGGGCTGTCGCGATCGAGCAGGATCGGCTGTGCCAGCACACGGCCGCTCGCAAGTGCCCCTAGTTCGGCCTCGACGGCAGTCAGCCGAGCGGCCAAGGCGTCGATCGCTTCATCAGGACCGAAAAACGTCATCACGGGAGATCGATGGGTAGGAGGAGCTGATTGACAGCCGCTGCGTCGGCTTGTGAGCAAGCACGGCGGCGCCCGCTATCTTAGTCGCCGACGGTCAGGACGCCGACCGCAAGGTGGCCGACCCCAAAGTGGCCGACCGCAAGGTGGCCGACCGCTCCGCCGGTCGGAGCTGGCAGTCCGATACTCCGATCACGGAGTGATCGGCCACCGTGGCCGACCGCTCCGCCGGTCGGAGCTCCGTAAGTCCGATCAGAGAGTGATCGACGCCCCCGAACACGCAGCACTTGCCAGCGCCCTCCCCAGGAGAACCGGCACCTAACTTGCTCCCGCTGATGAAACACGCATCCCCCGTATTTCACCACGCGTGTCTCTTGTCTCTCCGGAGCCAATCCCATGAAAAGACTTTCCAATCATTACGCGCTTGCCACGGCGCTGTCGCTGTCCGCCGCAGCTGGCGGGTTGCTGCTCGCTCAGCCACCGGCGGAAAGAGCACCTGCAGGCAGTCAGCCGCAGCGCCCGGCGGTTGAGCGGTCATCGCAGCAGGCTCCACCTGCCCAACGGGGTGTTGCGCGGCCTGCCGCAGAGCAACCGCAACCGCGTGCAAACGATGCACCGGCTGCCGATGCCGCCGATGACACGTCGCGGCTGACCGAGCACGATCGCCAGCCGCCACATCCTCAAGGCGGTAGCGACAAAACCTATTTGCCGGTGGCGATTCCAAAAACGTTCGATGAAGTTTTTCGCGACGACAGTGCAGCCAAGCCGGAGCTCGACCAGCGACAACGACAGCTGCTCAAGGAACGCTATGACCTCAGCGACTCGCCGTCGGACGTGATGATGTCCGGTGGCCGAAAGGCCGTGCAGCAAGGGGTACGCGTCAAGTTGCCGGAAAACGTGACTTGGGAACAACTGGCGGAAATGTCGCCCGACGAAATCAAGGAAAAGGATCTGTTCCCACAAGGCTTCCGTCCGCTGCCGCATTCCAAACATGCGACCGGTGGTCAGGTCTTTCCAGAAACCCAAATCGCGGAGATTCGCCGCGTCGAGGCCCGCGACCTTGAGCGCTTCGATACCAGCTTTGACTTTCCCGACCACCTGACGCCGGAGTTTCCTCCGCCACTGTTTCTCAGCAATCGACCGGAACTGGGCGATGTCTCGGGCGGCGAAGTGATCACGATCAAGAACTTCTTCCGCATCATGGAAGGAAAACTGACGCCGGTGCAAATGGAAGGTTTGCGACTGCTGCTCACGCCGTTTCCCCAACAGCAGTTCAATGCCACCGATGATCGCAAGGTCAAGCACCCGCAGTTGGGAGTCGCCTGCTTGGATTGCCACACCAATGGTCATACCAACGCGACCTTCCACCTTAATCCCGACACACGTCCTCAGGAGAACCGCTTTCGGATCGATTCGGTCAGCTTGCGAGGCATGTTCAACCAACAGATTCATGGATCGAAGCGTTCCCTGCGTTCGATCGAAGATTTCACCGAGTTCGAGCAACGGACGGCTTATTTTGACGGCGACCCTGTGACAGCCACCAAGAAGGGGTTGTTCCTGCCTGAGCGTTCGAGCCAAGTGTCATTGATGGCGCAAATGCAAAACATGATCGATTTTCCGCCGGCTCCGAAGCTCGACGTGTACAGCAAGCTCAAGCCTGACCAAGCCAGCGAGCAGGAACTTCGCGGTGAACAGCTCTTCTATAACAAAGCCCGCTGCGCCGAATGCCACAGTGGCCCAGCGTTCATGGACCACCAGATGCATGACTTACAGGTCGGCCGCTTCTATGAGCCGCGGATGGTCAATGATCATCTGGATGTCCCGGTCGGGCCGATCAAGACATTCACGCTCCGAGGCATCAAGGACTCGCCGCCTTATCTACATGATGGACGACTGCTCACCTTGGAAGACACGGTGGAGTTCTTCAATCTTGTTCTGCAGACGAAGCTGACGGAAGAAGAGAAATCGGATCTGACGGCGTTTCTGCGTTGCTTATAATCACGTCGTTATCCATGACTCATGTTGCGGCGCACCATCTGATGATGGTCGCCGCAACAACCAAACCGCAGCGTGGTTGCCAAGCGTTGATCAGTTTTGGACTGCTCTCAGAACCGCATCGGTTGACGCAAGGTGGGCATCGTCGCCGACTACATGACGGAAGTCACCGCGCAGCACCTTCAGCGCGAACCGTTCTTCGTCGATTTCACGCTGCGTCCGAATGCCCATGCGGCGGAATAATTCCAACGGCGGGCACCAGCCCTGGATGGCGTGCTGCAACAGAAAACCGCTGATCATCGCGGGCAGGATGAACCAGCGGCGGTCGTGTGTGGCGCCAAGGGTCAGGGCCAGCATCGCTAGGGTCGCAGCATTTGCTTCGAGTACCCGCTCGATATCCCATTCCCGCTCCAATTCGGCCAACCGTTGCGAGATCACTGCCGGGGACGCGGTGCGAAACCGAGCGATCCGAGCGCGCATTTCATGTTCGATGCGGGCGTTGACGTCGTCAGATGTTTGCTGCGGCACACGTTGGCTGGTCATGATCATTGCAGAAGGCTCCTCGAACTCGGTACGCAAGCGGCGAACAGGGGCAGCACGAGCACCTGCAAAGGATGCGCCGCCTCTTTTAAGTTCGCGTCGCACGCACATCCGCCAAAATCTTCTGCAACTCCTCGATCGCCGGCGGCTTGACCAGGTGGTCGTTGAAACCTGCACTGAGCGATTTGCGACGGTCTTCTTGCGTGCCGTAACCGGTGAGGGCGGCGATGTGCGTTTTTTGAAACTCGGGTTGGAGTCGCAACTGCCGCGTGACTTCAAAACCGTCGAGTTTCGGTAGTCCGATATCGAGCAAAATCAGATCGGGACGATGTTGCTTGGCCGCTGCGATGGCGGCGGCTCCGTCATGGGCTGCGATCACCTCGTGGCCGCCCACTTTCTGCAGCAACAAGGAGAGCATCTTTGCCGCCGAAACATTGTCATCGACGACGAGGATCCGCAGCGGATCGGCGGCGTTGTTGGGCTGCTGGCGCCCGGTCGTTGCCTGGTGAGGCGTCACCACCGGCAGGCGGACGACGAACTCACTGCCGTGACCACGTCCCTGGCTGACGGCGGTGACGGTGCCGCCGTGCATCTCAACCAAGTTGCTGACCACGGTGAGACCGATTCCCAAGCCGCCCTGAGCACGATCGATCGTCCGTTGGTCCTGGACGAACAGCTCGAACACGTGAGGCAGCAGTTGCGGGGTGATCCCGATCCCATTGTCTCGCACCCGGATCAGCACCTGATCGTCTTGGCGCTCGACCATCAATTCGATCCAGCCGCCCTGCGGCGTGTATTTGGAGGCATTGTTCAGCAGATTGCCGATCACTTGCGCCAGGCGGACCGGGTCGGCATCGAGCCAGACCGGCATGCCTGGTAGGTGCACCGAGAGATGCTGATGGTGCGACTGGACCATCGCCGCCACGGTGTTGGCCGCCTGCTCGACGATCGCGGCCAGCTCGACCTGTTCGCGCCGCAATTCAACCTTGCCGCGCATGATCCGTGACACGTCCAGGAGGTCATCGACCAGTCGCACCAGGTGTTCCGTTTGGTGCTGCATGGTGCTGACGATCGAGCGGTCGGCGCCCATCAAACTGAGCAGATCCAGGCCGCTGCGAATCGGTGCCAAGGGGTTGCGCAGCTCATGGGCGAGCATCGCCAGGAACTCATCTTTTTTCTGTCCTTCTTCCCGAATCTTCGCATACAGCCGCGCGTTTTCGCTGGCGATCGCTGCCCGATGGGCTAAATCTTCGGCCAGCGCCAGATCGGCGCTGCTGTAGCGTCGGTTCCCTTCGGCTCCAATGAAGGCGATCACGCCGATGGACTGGTCGCGAACCACCATCGGCACACACATATAGGACTCGATCCCGAGCGTAAGGAGCAGGTCCGCGTGCGGGCCATCGCCCGCCTCGCTACCCACTTCACCGGGCGGCGGCGGATCGGCACGTTTGGCGATCAGCAGCGATCGACCGGTGCGGAAGACGTCATGCACCCCGCCTGCCGATTGCGGATCCAATGGCCAGGGCTGCCAGAGGGCGCCTGTGGAGGGCGCCCCGGCGGAGTCGGCATGAGCCGCCGCTAGTTGCCGTAGTTCGCCCGCTTCGTCGGGTAAGTAGATTGCGCAGCCATCGGCGAAGTGCGGTACGGCCAGGGTAGCGATTTGCTGAAGCGTGCTTTGGTAATCCACCAAGTTGGCGAGCGAGCGGCTGGCCTCGGCCAAGAACCGCAGGTCGTCCTCTTTGCGTTTTCGCTCACTGATCTCGACGCAGACCCCGATCATCTGCTTCGGCTGCCCAGCTGGATCGCGAACCAGCTTGCCGCGCGCTTCGATCCAGTGGATGCTGCCATCGGGCCACACCAGGCGGTACTCCAGATGGTGTTCCTTGCCGAGTTCGACGGCGTCCTGGATCGACCCGATCACGCGCTGCCGATCCTCAGGGTGAATGTCGCGCTGGTAGGCTTCGAACGTGCCCGGGAAGGCGCCGGGTTCCAACCCATGAATCGACTCCAACTGCGGTGACCAGTGAACCTCATTGCTGCCGATATCCCAGCTCCAGGTCCCCATGCGGCCGGCGTCAAGGGCCAGCCGTAACCGCTCTTCGCCTTCGCGGTGCGCCTCCTCGGCTCGCCGCCGGGCGGTGATATCAACACACACCGCGACGATCGATTTCACCTGTCCATCGGTACCCTTGAGCCCTGAGACGCTGTTGTTGACCCAGACGGAGGAACCGTCAGGTCGCAAGTAGCGTTTTTCGATCACATACGGAGTACCGTCATGGGCGAGCCGCTTGAACAGCGAAAGGTTCGGCGGCAGGTCATCGGGGTGGCTGATCTGCTGCATCGTCAGTTCGAGCAGGTCTTCCAGCGGGCGCCCCACGATCTCGCAGTAACGCTGGTTGGCGAACAGAAAGCGGCCCTTCAAGTCGACCTCGGCCACGCCAGCGATGCTGTGCGTGATGATTCCGCGATAACGTTCCTCGCGGTCGCGCGCCGCATCTTCGGCCTGTTTGCGGGCGGTGATGTCGCGCATGATTTTAGCAAACCCACGCAGTTCGCCTGCAGACGTCCACAGCGGCGTTATCAAGCCGCTGGCCCAAAACCATGACCCGTCGCGACGAACATGCCAACGATCATCGGGTCCATGTCCGCTGGTCAACGCTTGTTCCAACTCCCACTGAGGTGCTCCACGGGCGATATCCTCAGGCGTAAAGAATACGTCGGCGCTCTGGCCGATGATCTCGTCGTTTTGGTATCCGAGTAACCGCTGGGCGCCAGCGGTCCACGTTTGAACCTGCCGTTGGCGATCAACGACAAAGATCGCGTGATCCTGCACATTTTCGGCAAGCAACCGATAGAGTTCCGCTTCTCCGACTGCTGGATCTTGCTGTCGCTCGTCAGCCATGGGCGATATTTTGCTCACATTTGGGCCCGTACTAGGAGCGTGAGGGCCAGTGCCAGAAGAATCAGGGAACGCTTCCTGGATGCATTCCCACGGTATGACTGCGCGGGCTGTTTTCCGCAGGAGCGACACGGCAGTCGTTGCGACATCGTACGACCGCTCATTGGTTTCGCTAGGGTATGTGCTTCGCTAGGGTGTGAAACAACGAAAACCCTCCTTCGCCAGAGGCGAAAGAGGGTCGACGTTGAAACAGGGCACCGATCAGCATCGGTCGCTGAGCTTAGTTAGAGCCCGGCGTGCCGCTGGGGGCCTGCGCACCGCTGCGGTTTTGCGATCCGCTCGGCTGAGCCTGACCGCTGCGCTGCGGATTGCTCTGGCGGCCTGCTTGGTCATCACCACTGAGCTTCTTGGACAAGTCCTTAGCCATGTCCAAGTGCTGCTGGGTCGTGGTGTGAGCCTTGCTGACCAACTGTTGGAACTGTGGCGAACCCACGTTCCTCATCGATTCCAGTTCAGCGACCATGTGGCTGTGCTTGACGATCTGCATGCCAACAAAGGTCATATCGAACTCTTTGCCCTGCTCGGCTTCTTCGAGCATCTGGCGAGCCATCTGCAGGGTTTTCTGAGCGGTCTGCTCAGTCACCTGGGTCAACTGCTGAGGAATCTCTTGGCCTTGGCCCTGCTGAGTGAGACTTGCCTGACCTGGGCGGTCTTGTCCGGCCCCACTCCGGCCGGCATCGCTTTGACCAGGACGGCTTTGGCCGGGCTGGCTTTGCCCGGCTTGTCCCAGCTGAGTCTGACCGGGCAGCGTCTGAGCGGCGCGGTCCTGTCCGGGCTGAGTCGCCTGACTGCTTTGCCCAGGCTGCGCCTGTCCCGATCGGGATGGATCAGCTTGAGCCGGTTGGCCGGAGCGAGCGCCGCTCTGACCGCCGGACTGCAGTTGTTCCAGTTCCTGATTCATCTGCTGGTGGTCTTGGACCAACTTTTGAGCGAACTGTTTGACTTCCTCATTCTGAGCCTTCTGGGTTGCCATTTGGCCCAGTTCGATTTCAGCCTTGTTGCCCAGCATCATCTTCTTGATGAAGAACTGTTCGACGCTCTTGTCGCCCTGTTGGCCTTGCGAGCTCTGGGCTTGCCCGCCCAATTGGGCTTGGCCGCGTTGGCCTTGGCCACGCTGACGGTCCTGGTCCCGCTGAGCTTGATTGCTCTGCTGGGCACGCTCGCCTTGCTGAGCCCGGTCGCCTTGTTGGCCTTGACCGCGCTGCTGGTCCTGGTCTCGTTGCTGAGCCTGGTTTTGCGTTTGCGAAGGGCTTTGCGCCTCTTGAGCCTGTACGCCGACGGGCAGCAAACACAGGACGCAAGAAGCGACGATGAAACGTAGGGATGTCTTTCTCATAACTCAAAACTCCATAGGGGAAACGGGTAAGCGGTTTACGCCGGACGCCCGTAACGAGCAAAGATTATGCCCACTGCCTGCTTATTCCGTTTAATCCATAAACTGTGCGTCACCGGTATGCACCGACTGCAGGCAGCTGCGGCGCTGGCCGATGATCGCCCAGCCGAGGTGGCAGGCTGCCGTTTGGGCTACCAACACGCGTTCTATGCACTGTCTGCAACCAAATCACACGTTTCGCTCTATGCTAGCAAATACTCATAGAACGTCCTGTACCAGCAAGTCTGGCTTGGTACATCGATTGCTTAACCAGTCAGAGTGATCAGGTAGCGGACGCGACAGAGCTTAAGCAGGCCTGTTGGTGCGCTGTGGGCGACCAATCGAAACCGGAGGCAGTGATGGCATCAGCAGAACCGACTCATCCCTGGACTGACGAATCCGATGCGTTAGCGACGCAGCGCAAGGGCTTGCAAGACGAACTGGAATGGTCCAGCTATCGTGGCGGCGAGTTATCATCGGCTTGCGATCAAGATGATGTTAATGTCGGTAGCGGCGAGCGGACGGTATCGCTGGCCGCCGGTGCGATTCTGTCGCTGCTGGGACTGGAACGCCGCGATAAGTTCGGCTGGCTGGTTGCCGGAATCGGCGGGGCGATGATCTATCGCGGGTTGACAGGCCGCTGCTACCTCTACAAGGCCCTCGACGTCAGTACGGTTGACGAACAGCCCCATCATCGCATCGGTGAATCGGCAACCACCGTTCGTACACGCATTCCTGCCGAAGATGGGATCCATATCAGTGAATCATTCCTGATCAATCAACCGGCTGAGAAGCTGTATAACCATTGGCGGCGGCTGGAAAATCTGCCGCAGATGCTAACGCACCTGAAGTCGGTGCAAGTGGTCGACGACAAATTGTCGCGCTGGGTAGCCGACGCTCCCGGGATCGCTGGCGGCGAGGTTCAGTGGGATGCGGAAATCATCGCCGATGAGCCGCATTCTCGAATTGCTTGGCGGTCGCTGCCCGGTTCCACCATCGAAAGCCATGGATCGGTCAGCTTCACGAAGGCTCCTGCCGATCGCGGCACCGCGGTTCATGTGGAGATGAAATATTTGCCTCCTGGCGGCCAACTCGGCCACTGGATCAGCAAACTCTTTGGTGAAGCACCGGACCAACAGATCCGTGAAGACTTACGTAACTTCAAACGACTGATGGAAACCGGCGAAGTACTGACGATCGCTGGCCAGCCGCGCGGCATGTGTCAGTAACCCCATCACCTTTGTAAGCACTCGGACACAAGTTTGTTTCATGAACTGAGCCTTTTCAGGCGACAAGCAGCGCACTGAGTTGCGTCACTCATGACAAACGATTTGTGTCCGGCCATTTAAAACACCTCAGGCCGTGTTACCAACGGTTGACCAACGGACAGCTGTCCACGAAAGGATCTGATGATGAAAGCGCTAGTATGGTGTAGCCCGTACAACGTGAGCGTCGAGAATGTTCCCGATCCGAAGATCCTCAACCGCCGCGATGCGATCGTCCGCATCACGTCGACCTGCATCTGTGGGTCGGACTTGCATTTGGTTGACGGATTCATTCCGTTTATGAAGCCGGGTGATATTCTCGGACATGAACCGATGGGGATCGTGGAAGAGGTCGGCCCAGATGTCGATACGAACAAAGTGAAGGTTGGCGACCGCGTGGTAGTTCCCTTCCCGATCGCCTGTGGTGAATGCTTCTTCTGCAAACGCCAGCTGTATAGCTGCTGCGACAACACCAACCCGAAGGCGCATCTACCCGAAAAGATGTTCGGCTTCTCGACGGCTGGCATCTTTGGCTATTCGCACCTCACCGGTGGTTATGCCGGCGGGCAAGCGGAATTGCTCCGAGTTCCCTTTGCGGACGTGAACTGCCAGGTCATGCCCGAGGATTTGAGCGACCATCAGCTCGTGATGCTATGCGATATCTTCCCGACCGGGTACATGGCGGTCGAACAGTGCAATGTACAGCCGGACGATACGGTTGCGATCTGGGGCTGCGGTCCTGTCGGCCAGTTCACCATCCGCAGCGCTCAGCTTCTGGGCGCCAACCAAGTCATCGCCATCGATGATGAGAAGAAAGTGCCGGAGCGCATGCAGATGGCTCGTGACGTGGGAGCCATCACGATCGACATGCATGACGAAAGTGTCTTTGAACGGCTGCTGGACCTCACCGGCGGCATCGGCCCGGACATCTGCATCGACGCGGTGGGAATGGAGGCGCACGGTTATCGAGCGCTGGAGTCACTCTATGATAAGGTGAAGACGAACCTGTTCATGGAGACCGAGCGCCCCCACGCGCTGCGGCAAGCGATCGAATGCTGCCGCAAGGCTGGCACAGTCTCGATTCCAGGTGTGTATGGTGGGATGGCTGACAAGATTCCGCTGGGAGCACTCATGAATAAAGGCCTGACCATCAAGTCCGGGCAAACGCATGTGCACCGCTATGTACCTGAACTGCTCGAGCATGTGCGGCAAGGGCGGATCGATCCGAGCTTTGTTGTCACCCACCGACTGCCGCTGAGCGAAGCACCCTACGCGTATAAGATGTTCCGCGAGAAAGAAGACGGTTGCATTAAGGTTGTCTTGGATCCGATGGCCTAATTGGGGGAGCGTGCCGGGGAAGCAGTTTGTCTTCAACCGAGCATCCAACCTGTCACCGCTCCACCCACCCAAACAAAAGATGCCGCGGCCTGCGGGCCGCGGCATCTCAAATGGTTGCTGATCCCGAGATCGATCGGCTACACCGTCGGGGTTCGCTGATCGTGATGAACATGTCCGTGATGAGGACGATGCCCCGGCACGGTCTGCGTCATCGCCGCAGCGCCGAGTTCTAGCAGCCCGAACAGCACGTGCGGCCACCAAATCAGGTCCGCGAACTGGAAAATCCAGGGTGAAGCGAGCAGCAGCAAGCCTCCAGCCGCGTCGAGCCCCAAGTGGGCGGGCATGCTGATCATCGGCACGACCCCTACCTCGTAGGCAGTCATCAAGCTGTACAGGATCACGCCGGCGCCGAGGATGACAGGCACCCAAGTTTCGGCTCCTCCATCGGCAAAACCGATCAGCCATGGCGCTGCGATCAGCACCAGACCAAGAACGTAGTCCATCATCCCGTGGACACGAGTCGAAATGAATCGCATTGGAGTTCCCCCTGCAGGAAAAGGTATGGGTATAGACCGTGCTTTACTCCCGGCCAACCCTGCACCAGCGTCGCAAATGCCATTCCAACAAGGGACTTACGGCTGCCGGTGGGGCACCTGAACCGCAGCGAGATGACTACTTCAGCATCGAATTTACCGCAAGTCGTGATTAGCGCGCATGGAAACGGACGAACCGGTCGCTGACCTGCTCGCCAGTGGGCACGTGAAAGGCTTGCTTGCCAACACCCGCGTCGACTTCGCCGCGCCAGGTTTTTAGATGGCCAGCTTCGCTCCAGCCGTAGCTGATTTCCAGTCGCTGCGGCGGACTGGTGCGCTGGACGCCGTAGAACTGGGCCTGGAGCAAACCGGTGGGGTAGCCGCCGGCATACAGGCGGCAGCGGACCAGAGCGGTTTTGACGTCGCTCTCGCTTAAGTCGAGCTCACCGGCCAGCCAGCCGCTAGAGAATTCGTTGTCTTCGGCGATCTCCGCTCGGGCCATCGCTTGCCAACTTTTCCCCTCGTCGACCGAGACTTCCATTGAGAACTCGGAGTTCTTGGGCGAGGGCGAACGGATGCTGTACTGGAATGCTCCTCGCACCTGCTCGAGCGGCCGTGGCGAATCGATCCGGAACACCACGCTGGCCGGCTGATTGTTGGTCGTCTCATAAGCTAGCCGAGTGCCCTCACCGAGCGGCTTGTAAACGAGATTCTGCGACCGCAGCGACACCTCTTCAAACACGCCAATCTGCTGCTCCGGCAGGGAAAAATTAGGTAGCATCGGCGTCACCGCTCGTGAGCCCGCGCGGTAGCTCAGCTCGGTCCCACCTGGTTTCAAACGCGGATAAATCGACTGTGAAACCTGAGTGGTCGTGGTGAACTCCAGCTCGTCGATACCGGCATCCCCTTTCCAGCTGAACCCGATCAGCCAGCCGTAGTGACCTTTGAGCCACTGGGTCAGATCAACCTGTACCGCACGGCTGCGTGGCGACGGTTCCTGTGGCGAGTCCACCCATTGCGTCAGCGGCATATCGACCCAGGTTTGCCCACCATCGGCGGATAGACGGCAGTGCACCTCGCCCACAACGCGGGCGCACAGGATCATTCCATCAGTCGCCTCGCCGGTCATCGGATTAGCGCCATCGACCGGCTTGCCACAGATCACATAAGGGGAAAAGTGACTGAAAACGACCACACCCAAATCACCATCGGGGGTGTGGAGTCGAGGTGACTGCAGGCGGCTCTCGAGATTGCCGCTGGCATGAAACACGCCTTCACGAAAGCTCGGATTGCTGAGATCGGGTCGGTACACAAAGTCGCCGTTGCAGTAGCTGGCGTTGCCGACCGCTTGGGCCGATGCGCCGTCGTGATCGGTGCTGCCGGTGTTGACAAAGGTCCAGTCGCGGAACGGGCCTCCTTGACCGTTGTGCCAGAATCTCCGCTCCTTTGGGCCGCCGTAATGATCGCGGTCGAACCAGCGGGTCCAAGTTTCGCCGGAGCGGAGGTGGACGATACCCGGATGCGCGGCGTAGCCGCCGTTATACAGCTTGTACCAGTTCCCGCCGGCGGCGACCTGCTCCCAGCCGCGCTTCATCGTTTCGAAATCGGCTGGCCAGACGAAGGGGTAATGAGGCAGCGGAGGTCGCACCGCATCGACCAGCGACGGATCAGCGATGATATCCTCATAGCCGGCGACCACACCGTCAGGTCGCACCAGTAAGCCTGCCATGTCGGTGTCAAAGGCGTGCCACGAGCCGCTATAGAAAACTTCGCTGTTGGTATGTCCCGGGAATGCGCGGCGTCGTGCCGGCATGCCCAAGGCCCGCCAGTAGGGTTCATTCCACGCATGCACGGTGCCACATAAACCATAGCCGTACGAGAAGCGGGCGCGATTGGCATCGTAAACCACTCGCTCGCTGCTGCCGTTTGCCGTATCGACCGGCTGCCCAGGAAAAACGCATTCCTGCGGACTCGCCAAGTGATACTGATGGGTCAATAACCAGCGATAGAGTGCCAACGCACGGTCTTGTTCACCCTCATGCCCCGCGGTAGCAAACGCCACGCAGTCTTCCACGCTCTGAAACGCTCCTTCGCCAGCGTACTGCGGATGATCGGTGCGAATCGTGGGATCACCTACCTCGGCGCGTGTCTCACCGGCGAGAGTCACCATCGAGATGATCGCGAAGATCAGCAGACGCGTTTTCATTCCAGCCATCGTTGCTTGTCTGGTTCTTTCACTGATTGAGTGGCTGCCCGTCGCCGAGCAGGTATCGCTATGGCTTTGGGAGGCACGCCCAGAACCCCAGCGATGGGCATAGTCGCCTGAAACAAATACCGAGTCGATAAGATATTCCATGGTTACCCTGTAGTTCTCCCCATCACGCCTTTCGTTCCTCAGGGACGTGCCACCCAGAGGACCAGCGTCTACCTCCCAAGTTATGGCGACACCTGTGCCGCATCGTAAACGACGCGGCCATCGACAAACGTTTGCTGCACCTTGATATCGCGGATCTGATCGAGCTCGCAGGTCAGGATGTCGCGGTCAAGGATGGTAAAATCGGCCAATTTGCCGACTTCTAACGACCCTTTTTCATGTTCCTCAAAGGTCAGGTAGGCGTTGTTGATCGTGTACAGCCGGATGGCTTCTTCGCGTGTAATCCTTTGCTGAGGATGCAGTGGTTCTTGCATTCGCCGGGGCTGGCGGGTCAGCGTCGTCCAGATGCCGAGAAACGGGTTATAAGGATTCACTGACCGGAAACTGCCGATCTTCTGCATGTGATCCGAGCCGCCGCCGACGATCACACCTGCATCAAACAGGCTGCGGTACGGCTGGAAGTACTCCGTCCGCTGCGGACCGAACTGCTCCAGTAGCGTGGCGCCGTCAAGATACAGCCAAGCCGGTTGCAAGTCGGCGACGACGCCCAGCTGTGCCATCGTGCCGATCGCCTGAGGCGACATGAAGTTGCAATGGGTGATGCAGGGACGCAGCGGCGCCACAGGCAGCGTTTTGTTGACTTCCTCATAAGCAGCCAGCAAGGCATGCACTGCGCCGTCACCGACCGAATGGGCCGTCATCTGCAGCCCGCTCTCTAATGCCAGCCGCGAGATCTGGTACAGACGCTCCGGTGGGATTTTGAGTTCGCCGCGGTACTCGGGATCGGTGATCGAGTAGATCTGGCTCACTCCCCAGGGCTCGCGCATGAAGGCGCTGCCGGTCAACATGCCGCCATCGAGAAAAACTTTAATGCCGCGCAACCACAACCAGCGGTTTTCTGTGTGCAAGGGATGACTGGCTGCAGTTATGATTTGCTGGCGAACCTTCTCCGGCGCCCCTGGCCGTCGACGTTGTAATACAGAAAGACGCGGCAGCTTAGTTGGTCATTATCTAACAGGTGCTGATACAGCGAGATCCCGCTATCGGTGGCCGAGCGATCGGAAATACTCGTGATCCCGACCGAGTTGTAATCTTGGATCAGTTGACGCAGGTGCGCCGCGTGCTGTTCGAATGACGGTGACTGCTGACTTTCGCGGAAGCTGATGTGTTGCGAGGCCCCGCGGAGGATTCCTGTCGGCTCGCCGGTCTGCGGATCCCGTTCGATCTTTCCCGTCGAACCGGCCGGCAACTCGTAGTCGCGATCGATCCCGCTAAGTTGCAGTGCCAGCGAGTTGAGCGCCGCATCGGGACCGGTCCGGTAAATCACCGGATGGTGCGGAGCGGCGGTGTCGAGTTCTTCGCGAGTCGGAAAACGGCGTTCCTCCAGCCGTGTTACGAACACCTGTTGCAGGCGGATCCACTGACCCTCAGGAACGACCTTAGCGCGGTCGGCGATGTACTGAAGCACATCAGCGATCGAGTTCATGGTCGGCTGTGGATGATCGAACTCGTACACCGCTGCTGCTGGAGCATGAACGTGCGAATCGATCAGCCCCGGCAGGACGGTCCGCCCGCCCAGGTCGATCCGCTGCGCGTCCGGGGCGGCGGCACGCAGGATCTCTTCGTCGGTTCCCAAGGCAACAATGCGGTTGTCGCGGATTCGCATCGCCTGGACGATGCGAAACTGCGGATCGACCGTGACGATCTTGCCACCGACCAGCACCAGTTCGCTGCTTGAAGGACCGCTCGACGGTTGGCTCCAGGCAGGAGACGCGAAACCTGCCAGCAGCCAGAACATCGTGAAGCCGCGACCTATGCAGCGGGTGATGGGGCGACGGCAGAGGCGGGACAGAATCATCATGCTCCTCCAGGCGACGGCGGGTGCGGGGTAACCGCGAGCTGCTGATCATAACTTGTCGGGCTGATCATAGCTCGCCACTGGATCCACTTTCCCTGCCCCCTGGCATCGCGATTGCACCACTCATGTCTCTTCAGTGACGCATCCGCCGCTGCCGCGCCGCGGTGATCGGTGCATGCGTTCCGCCCGCGCACCTTTTTTGAGGAGGCTCCGCCTGTGAGCGATCATGTTTATAAGTCGATCGAGCTGACGGGATCGAGTCCCAACTCCATCGAGGATGCTGTCAGCACAGCGATCGCACGTGCTTCGCAGACGATCCGCAACATGCGGTGGTTCCAGATCACCGAGACGCGCGGGCATCTGGAGGACGGGAAGATCGCTCATTGGCAAGTCACGATCAAGGTCGGCTTCACGCTCGACCGCTAATTACCGAGTCGTTGCACGGGTAACGACCAAAATGTATCGCCACCGATCAGATTAGGAGGATTTGCAATGAAAGCCTGTGATTTAATGAGTTCGGATGTGGAATGTGTCACGCCGGAAACCAAGCTCCAGGAAGCAGCCGAGATGATGGCGCAGCACGATGTGGGGCTGTTGCCGGTCGTTGATAGCAGCCAAAAATTGGTCGGTGTGATCAGCGACCGCGATATCGTCTGCCGCACTATCGCTCAGGGCCGCAATCCGCTGGAAATGTCGGTGTCTGACGCGATGAGTGAGGGCGACATCTGGAGCGTGACGGAGGATACCGATGCCGAACGGGTGCACGCGGTGATGCAAGAGCATCAGGTGCGGCGGGTGCCGGTCGTCGACAGCAGCGGCAAGTGCTGCGGCATTATCTCGCAGGCTGATGTCGCCCGTCAGGGATCCGATCCGGCGGTTGCCGACGTGGTCCAAGCCGTTTCGCGTCCCCGCTAAGTGCTTTACTGAACTGTTCTGATTTTGATTAACGACGTCATCATCGTCGGCGGAGGACCAGCGGGGCTCAGTGCAGCACTGATTCTCGCCCGTTGCCGTCGACGTGTGGTCGTCATCGACGCAGGGAACCCTCGCAACGCAGCCGCTCGCGAGTTCCACGGTTACCTTGGCCGTGATGGCATGAGTCCCTCTGAGCTGCTGCGGGACGGCCGGGCCGAGCTCGCTAAGTACGAAGTGGAAGTGCTCCACGATCTGGTGGTTCATGCGGAATGCGCTAGCGGTGCTCTGGAAGACGCAAGGGGCACGCGATTTTCCGTTTCGACGCAGACCGGTCAGACGTTCCTTGCTCGCAAGTTGCTATTGGCGACGGGCACGCGCGACGAGCTGCCACCGTTTGAGGGCTTACGCGAATGCTACGGCATCAGCGTCCATCACTGCCCCTACTGCGATGGCTGGGAACACCGCGATCAACACCTGCTCGCCTACGGTGATAACCCCAGCAGCGCCATTGGCCTGGCTGAACTGCTCAGCGGCTGGTCGAAACAGGTAACCGTGCTGACCAACGGCCAGCGAGCGAGCGAAGAAGAGCGGCAGCGTCTGCAGCGTAGCGGCCTGGCGATTCGTGAAGCAGCGATTGAAGCACTGCTGCATACCGACGGCCGGCTCCAGGCGATCCAGTTGCACGCCGCTGAGCCGCTGGCCGCCGAAGCGTTGTTTTTTAACAGCTCGCAGCGCCCGCAGAGCGAATTGTCGATGATGCTCGGCTGCGAGATGGCTAACGAGTTCATCACCCGTACCGGCCGCCGGCAAACGACTAACGTGCCAGGCCTGTTCTTGGCCGGTGACGCCGATGGCGAAGTGCAATTTGTGATCGTTGCCGCGGGTGAAGGTGCCACCGCCGCGGTTGCCATCAATCGCGAACTGCAGTCCGAAGATCACGACCGGTAACCGGACCGATGCGCGCTGAGGGCGCGCATGGTGGTGACACAGGCTACTTTTTGGGTACGTTGAACCGCACGCGCAGTCGCAGCGGCGAGACATCCGGATGATCGGTCTTGATCCACACGATCCCGAAATCTTCACCGCCTCGGCCCATGCGGTCGATCGGTTCCGCTGCTGGGTCGATCCAGAGCTTCAGCGGAACCAGCACGGTCGAACTGCGTCCAACCGGCTCTCCGAGTTCGGCGTGCAAGATGCCGGCCGGCTCCACGTCACCGATCGACAGTTTGACGCTGTCGCGGTGCGGGCCGCGGAGCAGGATATTAGCGCGTTCGGGGTTAGCGGTTGCCGGATCGACCGCGCCGATCGTGTAGATATAGCCACCTTCGCCCAGAAACATCTTGCGGCTTTCGACCAGTGTGATCGAGCCGACGATTTTGCCGGTCACCTCCGCTTGGAACTCCGACAGCGACTCGGGCTCGTAATTGCCCTGCTCGTCGACGGTCGAGCGCGGGACAAACCCGAGCGTGAAGTCGGCACGGATCGGTCCCTGGGGCAGCCCTGGACGCACGTCGATCTTCACGCGAAACGCCTGAGTCGCCGAGGCAAATGACGCGTCCTCGAGTTCGGCAACGTTAACTTCTTCGAGATCAAAACTCGCCAGCTCGTTGAGCATCGGATCGCTGAACGACTGGGTGACCGGCTGGATTGGCGTTTTGCTGAAGCTGTAGATGACCGACTGCAGACGGATGTTCTCACCCGATTCGACGTCGCCGAAGGTGAACCGCCGCGGCACCATCGTCATCGTGCTGATCACGCTGCCACGGATCTTGAGATTCAGCTCGCCGCGGCTGGGATCATTCGTCTTGAGCGTTGCGGTCTGGCCAAACTCTTCGGAACTCGATCGAGCGACCCAGTGAAGTTCGATTTCAGTCTGCTCGCCCGGGGCGACGGTGGCATCCTGCAGCGTGCCGACGGTGCACTTGCAGGTTGAACCGATGATCTCCAGTTCCAGCGGCGCGGTGCCGACATTGCGGACCACAAATGCATGAGTGCCCTCACCGCCGGGTTCCATCACCCCGAAGTCGAACTCTTCGCCACCGATCACCTCGATTCTGGGAACTTCGGTGACGGGCGACCGCTGCACCAACCCGACTTCTTTCACGCTCACTTCCCGATCGCTGGAAAACGGTCCGAACTGGGCGCCGCCGCCGTAGCGAGATTGGTAGGAATACCATCCGCAGCCCAGTCCGATGACGGCCGCCAGAGCCGCAATGCCGAATGCTTTGATCACGCTGAAACCCAAAATCGCTTACGGAAAAAAATAACCACCGGCCGCTGCCTCTGCCGCCTCCGTCGACCACGTCCTGGCGGAAGCGATGATGCCCAGTACGACACCCGCGGTCGCTCAGTTCGGCCCTGGAAGCAGCGGCGCAAGAACTTCGGATGCCGGGCGCTGCACCGGACCGGCTAGCGCCGCCTCTGCTAACGGTTTTGCGACCAACACTATGATGTACGGCAGCGTCCGCTCGTGGTAGCCGCCGGTCTGCGCAAGCCGCTGGGCCGTGTCTGCCAGTTTAGCTGCCCGCGGATCGTCGAGCTCGCGGTAGACCTCGGCCAACTGAGCCGCATAGCTCTGGTGCGAGGGAGACAGCTCGACCGACCGGCCGTACAGTTCAGCAGCGCGGCGCAGCACCGCCTGATCGCCGTAGCGTTGGTAGTACCACAGCCTCGCATCAGCCAGCACTCGCAGACTCGCGGGATCGTTGCCGCTTCGATGCAGCGCCTCGTCCTCGGCCTGTTGCCAACTCGCTTCGAAGCGGCTGCGCTGCGACGGATCGACCAACGCCTGCTGCATCAGCAATTGTGCCAGGTGCAGCGCTGGTTCCGCGTCCCATGGATCGGCTTGCATGGCTCGCCGCAACGCCGCTTCGGCGGCTCCAGAACTCCGCTGCGCCCAGGCCACTTGAAACTGTCCCATCGCCCCGGCGACCTGCTGGACTGGGCGGATCGCCGTGACATACCAACTCGCCAGCAGCACCGCCGCAACGCCGCCGATCAGCCAGCGGCCGCTGCGACTGCTTCCCGTTGGGCCGTCGTCTGCAGCCAGAGAGAAGGTTCCCGCCCACGGTGCCGCGACCGCAGCGAAGACCCACAGCGTCACAGCCACTCCTGGAACCGTCAAACCGCCAGCGGCCAGCAGGTCGATCACGATTGCGGCGAATCCCCATAGCGCAATTCGGCTCCGCGAGCGACTGTCACCCACCGCTTCGGCAGCTGGGCCGGCGCTGCGGGCGGCGAGGACAATCACACCGATCGCAGCCAACGTCGCGAGCATGGCTGCATCAAAATCCGGGAGGTAGCCGACGGCGGCGCCCACGAACCAAACCGCTAGCGCTGCGGCACCCGCGCCAATGTAAATCCACCGGGCCGAGAACGCCCACTGACTCGCCGAAGCCACAGGAGCCCCGTCAGGCGGCTCAGTCGCTAGATCGGAAAGCCCCGGGCGAGAAATCGACTGCCAGACAATGGTCAGTACCAGAGCAAGCAACAGCAGCCCTGCCGGGATGCCGCCGGTGGTCAACGCCTGCCAGAACCAGTTGTGCGGGTCAGCGATCTGCTCGGTCGATTCGGGTGCCCGGAACGCTTCGTAACGAGCCTTGAACTGCCCCGGCCCGACGCCCACTAGCGGCGACTGAGCGACCATCTTCGCGCTGGCCCGCCAATAGTTAATCCGAATCGCCACCGAGGCCGGCGCCTGGCTGACCCACTCGCTGTGGCTCCACCGCTGCCCGACCACCACGCTGGCCAGACCCAGCGCGAGCACCATCGCCAATAAGCCGCCGATCAACACCCCGCGCCGCGGTCGTCGATCCAATTCCCGTTGCCCGCTGCTCACCAGCCGCAGACACAAAAACGCGGCGGTGATCAACAGCAGCGCCGCCACAGCGGAACGGCTGCGGGAAGCGATCAACATCCCCAGAGTGACCAGCATCGCGCTGGCCCAGCCGATCCGGGAAAAGACCGACAACTGCCGCCACCGCTGGCCCAGATGACCAATCATCACGACCAGCCCGCCAACCAGCAGCGCCGCCATCGAGTTGGCCAGTGCGAAGGTGCCGGTCGGCCCACCGTCGTACAGCCGGTTTTCAAACATGACTCGCTGCGCCGACCCCGCTTCGGCCACGATCCCCGCCTTGCGCAGCACCGCTTCGGGGTCCGCTTTGTACTCTGCGATCAGCCTCGGGAAGTCGACCAGCAATTGGTACCAACCATAAATCGCCACACCGACGGTGACACCGAGGATGAGGTTCACCAGCGCCAGCTTGACCGGCGGCAAAACGACGCATCGCCGCGCCGCGGACAACAACGCCGCCGCAGCGATCCACCACCACAGTTCGTTGACGGCCAGCCGCAGATTCGCTCCCTCGGCGTTGGCCCAAGTCGCAATCACCATCCACAGCGCCAGCCCCCAGGCCAGCGCATCGATCAGCCAATCACCTCGCTCCTGCGGGGCCCGAACGAACATCGCCAGCGCTGCCGCAGCCAGCAACAGACCGACTAAGTAACGCGCCCCGCCGGTCTGGACCGCAATGCTGTCGCTCGGCCAATAACCGGCATAGACTACCGCCGCAGCGACTAGCGCAGCCGCCATTCCCAGCAGCGACGCGGGTGTGATCGACCGCTGGTCGCTGGCAAATGGCCGCCCGAGATCCGCCGCTGGCCCGTCACCGGAGACCCCAGCCGCGGTTCTTACTGGTCTTCTTTTCGCCATCCGGTCGATTCCAAAATGACGATTAGCGCCAACATGCAAAACACAATTCCGATCACCAGCGCCGCTGAGTCGATTTGCACGCGGGTCAGCAGCACTGCGGCCAGACCACAGGTTCCAGCCACGAGATAGATGGTCAGCACCGCCTGCACTCGGCTGAGCCCCAACGCAACCAACCGATGTGAGAAATGGCTTTGGTCGCCCTGAAACGGACTGCGGCCTTCGCGCAGCCGGATCCACAGCACGGTGATCAGGTCATACAGCGGCACCGCCATCGCGCACAGCGGCGCCAGCACCGCGTGAGGCGTGCCGCTCTCGTAATTCGCGTAAGTCGCCATCAAGGTGGCAACGGCGATCAGGAAGCCGACGAAGTAGCTGCCGCCGTCGCCCATGAAAATCCGGGCTGGCGGCCGGTTGTGAAATAAGAATCCGACCAGTGCACCGACGATCACCATCAACAGCGCCGCAACAAACCACTGCGGGTGACCGGCCGTGCCAGGCGTCGAAAACATGACCACGGCGAGCGAGCCGGCAACGATGCTCGCCACCCCGCCGCTGAGGCCATCCATGTTGTCGAGCATATTGAACGAGTTGATCACCGCCACGATCCACAACACCGACAGCGACTGGGTCAGCCACGGCAGCGGGATGAACATCGTAAAGCTGTACCCGAGTCCCACCACCACGGCCGTGGCGACGAGGAATTGCACGCCCAGTCGCCATGGCCAGTGAATCCCGTGCCGGTCATCCCAAAGCCCCAAAGCGACCAACAGCGACCCGGCGGCTAATAATCCCCACAGCTCCCCGGCACGCGACCAGACGCCGTCCAGATGCATCGCGATTTTCGGCGGCAACCATTCCTGCAGCTCAGGAAACTGGCGGCTGGCCGCCACCGCGATCGTGCCGGCCAACATCGTCAGCACCACTCCCAGCCAAATCCCGATCCCACCGCCCAATGGTGTCGGCGTGACGTGCGATTTGTGACCGCCCGGACGGTCTAACAGCCCCAATCGGTGCGCATGCCGCCGAATCGGAAACAACACCGCCGCGGAAATCAATCCAGCTGGGATCGCTGATACCATCGCTAACCACAGCGCCACACGAATATCAGCCAATCCACCACTCTCCGAAAATCAATCAAGACCGTGCACGCGCCATGGGTCGGCGCCGATGGCAGATGATCTCGTTGCGTAAAAGAAGCCAATGCAGCGCTCAAGCAGCCGACTGCGCACACATCTTAACAACCGCATCCGAAAAGGGGGCTGACGGCGAACGGGAACAAAGTCGCCGTAGCAACGCACTGTTTTCATGTCGCAGTCATAGCCTGGCCAGCGACTCTCTCGTAATCTGAGTGGTGCGGTCGACGCAGGAGGAAACTCGGATGACCGGCAATCTGTAAAAAGACATGAGGCGACAAGCATGACGATCAGCAAACGCGATTATGCAACGGTCCAGGCGGACGCGGCACTGGAGGACGATTGCCGTCAACTGATTCGTTTGTCGGTGCGGGAAGACCTCGACCGCAGCCTCGACTGGACCACGGTCTGCCTGATCGACCAAGCCAAACGCGGACGCTGTGATGTCGTGCCACGCCAAGGGGGCGTCTGTGCCGGGCTGGTGACGGCGGCCTGGGTCGTCGATGAAATGGATGCCGACCTGCAATTGACGCCGCATCTGCAAGATGGTGATCCGCTGACGGTCGGTCAGCCGATCCTCAGCCTCGCCGGCAGCGCTCGTGACCTGCTGACTTGCGAGCGACTGATCTTGAACTTGATCAGCCGGTTGTGCGGGGTGGCAACCTTGACGGCTCGCTATGTCGCGGCGATCGAAGGCACCTCGGCCAGACTGTACGACACCCGCAAAACCACGCCGGGTTGGCGGCGGCTGGAGAAATACGCAGTCAACCGCGGCGGCGGTCACAACCACCGCACCGGCCTGTTCGATGGTTTCTTGATCAAAGACAACCATCTGGCGCTGGGCAGCGCCGATCTTACGCCGCATGCCGCGGTCCAGCGAGCACGCCGGTGGACCGGTGGCGTCGTCGAGATGACGACCGGCATTCCCGATATGGTCGAAGTCGAAGTCGATTCGCTCGAACAGCTGCGCAATGTCTTGCCCGCTGAGCCGGATATCGTGCTGGTCGATAACTTTTCGCTCGACCAACTCCGCCAAGCCGTGGAACTGCGGAACGCCATCGCCCCGGCCGTCGAACTCGAAGCCAGCGGCAATGTTAAACTCGAGACGATCCGTGACATCGCCTTGACCGGTGTCGAGCGGATCAGCAGCGGCGCGCTGACGCACCAGGCGGTCTGGCTCGATCTGGGCATGGACTGGTCCGGCGACGGACCACACTGAGCAATGCAGATCATCATGTACTGATCACGATGGCATTTGACTGAACGACCTGTGTAGACCTGCTCGGGGGATGCTGTGAACTGGCTTCGAACGAATGAACACTCAGGCCAAGGCACGACGTTTTCAAACAGCGAGCGATGCATGGACCGCCGCCAGGCGATTGCAACGATTGCCGCCGGCGCCATGGGCGCAGCCAGTTTAAGCGTTGGCGATTCGTTATGCGTCCCCAACCTGGTACAGGGACAACCAGCCGCTGACCTGCCGCCGACCGGCGTCGCTGCGGGAAGTCGCTGGGCGGTCGCAACGGTGCATCCGCTGGCGACGCGGGCGGCGCAGAACGCATTTGAACGCGGCGGCAACGCTTTTGACGCGGCGATCGCCGCGGCCTTCATGCTCGGCGTCGTCGACGGGCACAACTCAGGCATCGGCGGCGGTTGCTTCATCTTGGCGCGAACCGCCGCGGGTGAGTTTGTGGCGATCGATGGCCGTGAGACCGCTCCGGCACAAGCCCATCGCGACATGTACTTGCGCGATGGCCAGCCGGATCCGCTGGCCAGCCGCATCGGACCGCTGGCCTCGGGCGTTCCGGGCCAAGTTGCCGCACTGGCCAAAGCGAGTTTGGCGTATGGTCGCGGTGGTTGGTCGGCGGCGCTGCATGAGGCGGCTGACGTGGCGACCGCAGGTTTTTCAATCGGCAACAGCACTGCGGCGGCGATTCGCCAACAAGCGGTGCAGCTGAGGCAATTTCGGGCCAGCGCCGCGCAGTTCCTGGCCGCCGACGGTTCGCCCCCGGCGGCCGGACAGCGGCTGCGCCAGCCCGACCTGGGACGCACACTGGCCGCCTTGGCCAACGAAGGGCCGGACTGGTTCTACCGCGGACCGTTTGCTCAGGCCTGCGCGGACTGGATGAGCAACAATGGCGGGATGCTAACGGCGGCGGATTTTGCTGCATACATGGCGGTCAAACGTCCGCCTTTAACAACGACTTACCACGATTGGCAGGTGATTGGCTTTCCGCCCCCGAGTTCCGGCGGCATCCATGTGGCACAGATGCTGATGATGCTCGAGCGATTTCCGGTTGCTGCGCTGCTACAGGATGACCCGGCCACTGCGGTCCATCTGCTGGCCGAGGTGATGAAGCGCGCCTTCGCTGACCGCGCCCACTGGCTCGGCGATTCGGATTATGTAGCTGTCCCCAAAGGCTTGGTCGACCGCCAGTACTGCCACGAGCTGGCGGCGTCGATCGATCTCAGTCGTGCCACCGAAGTCCGTGTCCATGGCCAGCCGCCAGCTGCGGACACGGATCTGTTCACACGGCAGCACACGACGCATCTGACGGCCGCTGACGCCGAAGGGAACTGGGTGGCGATCACCAACACGATCAATACCACGTTCGGCAGCTGTGTCGTCATCCCTGGGACCGGCGTGGTGATGAACAACGAGATGGACGACTTCAGCATCGCCCCCGGGACACCCAACGCGTTTGGGCTGATCGGCGCGGAGGCCAATGCGATCGCTCCGGGCAAACGGCCGCTGTCGAGCATGAGTCCCACGATCGTTGCCGACTCACAGGGCAATCCGCGAGTGACCTGTGGTGCCGCCGGCGGGCCGCGGATCATCAATGCCGTGCTGCAGTGCCTGATTCGCGTGCTGGACCAGGGTTCGGCGGTCGATGCAGCGCTGGCCGCTCCGCGGGTTCATCATCAGTGGAGTCCCGATCAACTGCTGCTGGAACGTTCCTGGCTTCAAGAGAATCAGGCGATCGTCGACGCGCTGACTCAGCGCGGGCATCGACTGGCGAACCCCGCTTCGATCGCCGTGGCACAGGGACTTGAGTTCACTGCCGACGGCCAGCTGCGAGCCGCCAGCGACCCACGCGTCGAAGGCGCCGCCGCAGCCCAATAAACCCAAAGTAGTAGGCACTCTCCGAATACCGTAACCTTTCAAAACGGTTATTCCGGGACTTTAATGGCCGCCTACCTGGGGCGAGTGTCAGTCTACATCGGGTGGCACGCTCAGAGCCCCAGCGATGGGCGTGAGCGATGGGAGCAGATGCCGAGCCGCAGAGCCATTTCATGTTTGGCCTGCAGATCTCCCCCCAGCACACGCCCTTCGTTCCTCAGGGACGTGCCACCCAGTGGATAAATCCCCCATACCAAGTGATGAGCCACGAAGTTCCCGGAAGACCTTTCAAAACTAAGATAAACGGCGCAAGGTTCTCATACACTTTGCTCTTGGACGCCACATGCTGCGGACGGCATACGGAGTATGCCTGCTACTTTGGCCTGGGATGTCACTCCAAGTCGGCGGTTGACTGTTCGACCATCCAGCGAACCAATTGCTCCGAACCTCCACTGTTCCGTTTTTGATCCCGTTGCCGCTGGGCCCAAGTCGGTTGATCCGCCAGCTCGACCATCCGACGCAGTTCCGCCTCACATCCCAACAACCGCGACGTCGACATCAGTTCGTTGGCGAGTTTGCGAATGTTGTCTCGCGCCGGCACAAGCTCATAGGTTTCGCTGTCGACCAGTTTGGCATCCATGCCGTAGCGTGCCGCACGCCACTTGTTTTGCCGGACCAACATTGGATGGCAATCGTGTTGGTAGGTGCCTTCGTCGATCTGGTCCGAAAGCTTTTTGACGAGGCAGTGAATCAGCGCTACCAGTGCTGCCGAGTCGCTGAGCGATCCTGGCATGTCACAGATCCGCACTTCGACAGTGCCGAAGTTATGGTGCGGGCGGACATCCCACCAAATCTCACGGATTGACTGGATGAAGTCGGTTTCGATCAAGTGATTGATCAACCACACATACTCGCTCCAGTTTCTCATAAACGGAGGCAGGCCAGCCGTCGGCAGACCCTCCATCACCCGCGTTCGCCAGGAGTGCAGGCCGGTATCGCGGCCTTCCCAGAACGGGCTGTTGCAACTGGCGGCCAGCAGCAGCGGTATGAAACGGAGCATCCGGTCACAGAGCATGACCGCTTTGTCGCCGGAGTCGACCCCGACGTGCACGTGCAGCCCAAAGGTCACCAGGTGCCGAGCAGTGTCTTGCAATAGCCCGACCAACCCCTGATACCGCTCATCTTCCGTCACCTGCTGATCTTGCCAAGACGAGAACGGGTGCGTTGCGGACCACAGCAGATCGATGCCCAGCGGGTCAGCCAGCGTCCGCAGCGTTTGTAAGTTGCCACGCAATTCTTTGACGGCCTGGCTCACCGTTTGGCAGACGCCGGTGTTGAGTTCGATGTAGCATTGCATCAATTCGGGCTTGATCGCCCCGCGCGGCATCTCCGGCAGCGCCTGGATCAACTGCGCGCTGGAGGAGGACAGTGCGCCGGTGTTGCGGTCTACCAGCGCCAATTCGATTTCGACACCGAGTGAGGGATAGGTCGACGCGTTGAACTCGAGCCGCTGCATGATTCACTCGTAAGATGATTCAGAAGAAACCAACCGATCTTTGGGGTCACACCAGCGGATGACCGCGTGCGCCAGGACCTCGGCGCCAATTCGCAGGGCACGCTCGTCGACATCGAACAGGGGGCTGTGCAGCGGTGGAGCAGCGGTGGGGTCAGCGACACAGCCGAGTCGGAACATCGCCCCGCGTACATGCACCAGATAATTGGCGAAGTCCTCGCCGCCCATGCTCGGCCGGCGGATCGTTTGGACCTGCCGATCGCCGACCACGGCGCGGGCCGATTCCGCCAGCAGGCTGACTAGGCCCGGCTCATTCTTGACCGGCGGCGGGCCCGATTGCCAGCGGACGTGGATCCGCGACTGCGACGCTTCAGCCAAACCGCGAGCCAGTCGTTCGATGTGCTGAATCGTCGCCCGGCTGACCTCCGCATCGAGCGTTCGCAGGGTACCGCGGGTGACGACATGATCCGGAATCGCGTTGGAGGCGTGACCGCCGTGGATTTGCCCAAAGGTAATCACTACGGGATCTTGGGAATCGGTGCTGCGGGGCACAAACAGATAGATGGAGTTGATCAGTTGGGCGGTGATCGCAATCGGATCGATGGCCTCATGGGGCCGAGCGGCATGGGCGCCGCGGCCGATGACTTCGATCTCGATTTCGTGACAGTCGGCGGTGAAGTCGCCGTGACGAACTCCGATCGTGCCGACCGCGCGCGACGGATCGACGTGCAGTCCGAGCAAATCGCTCAGTCCGGCTACCGCGCCGGCCTGGATCATTTCAATCGCTCCCAGATTGACCTCCTCAGACGGCTGAAAGATCGCGCGGCAGGCGACCGGCCAAGGCAGCTTGCCGGCGCGTTCCAGTTCGGCCAGCGCCGTGATTGCGCCAAACACGATCGCTGTGTGCGCGTCATGGCCGCAGGCATGCATCACGCCATCGACGCCGCTGCGATGGGCGACCCGTTTCTCGTCCTGGATCCAGAGCGCGTCGATATCGGCGCGAATCCCGATTCGCGGACCGATAAAACCTGCGCCGGCTTGCCCCTCGACGTCGACCCACAGCCCGCGACCGCCCTGAGGAACGTGTGGCTCCAACCGCTCGCTGGCAAGCAGCGACGCCAGATAACGTGTCGTTTCGACCTCCTGCCCGCTCGGTTCAGGACGCTGGTGCAGGTGGCGACGAACCGTGCACATCGCCGTGAAGCAACGTTCCACCGTTGCCGCTAATTCATCGGCCCAGTTCAACGACGCCGCCGTAGGGCTAAGACCACGATCAGGCAACTGCAACACCGCAAATAGAGGTTAGATTCAAGCGGACGAAAATCAGTCTGGCGCGTTCAGTTCTCGGCGGAGAAAGTCGACTGTCGTCCGCATCAAGTGATAGACCGGCATGGCACCGTGCACACTGTGTGCCGCAGCGGGATAGATCATCATGTCGAACGGTTTTCCAGCCCGCTGCAGCGCCGCGGCCATCTGCAGGGTGTTGGCCAGGTGGACATTGTCGTCGAGTTCGCCGTGGATCATCAGCAGCCGGCCGCTGAGCCGCTCGGCACCCCGCACCGGGCTGGTCGCATCGTAACCCGCGGTGTTGTCCGCCGGTAATCCCATGTAGCGCTCGGTGTAGATCGCATCGTAATTCCGCCAGTCGGTCACGCTGCCGCCGGCGACCCCGGCCGCAAAGGCGTCGCTGTGCGTCATCGCATGCAGCGTCTGAAAGCCGCCAAAACTCCAGCCGCGAACTGCGATTCGCTCTGGAGCAACCCAGGGAAGCGTCTTGAGCCAATCGACTGCCGACAGCAGATCTTTGGTTTCCAGTTCGCCGACGCGGCGATGGATCGCCCACGCATCAGCCAAACCGCGCCCGCCGCTGGACCGGTTATCGACGACCAGCACACCGATCCCTTCGTCGGCGAGCATCTGATGAAACAGGTAACGCGACGAACTCCAGGCATCGCGGACCGTGGGCGCCAGCGGTCCGCCGTAGACTTCGATCAACACGGGAAAACGCTTGTTGTTCCCTTCAGAATAATCGGTGTCCCCTTTTAGACGATCAATGTCCCCTTCTGCTCTATCGGTGTCCCCTTTGTCGTGTTCGACGCCTGCTCCTCGCGGCGGAAACAAATAAGCGGGCAAGGCGATTCCTTCAGGCGTCTTAACCAGCGGCCACTGCGGTTCGATTGCCGGCGCTGGCAATCGCAATTCTTCGCGGTGCAGCACATGTCCAGCGGCCGGCTGATCGCCATCGGCTGACTCGTCCCCGCTGCCATCGCAGCGGCGCAGCGAGACCGTCGTCGGCTGCGTCAGGCTGCCGGCATGGTCGAGCATCCAGGCTTGGTCGCTGCTGAGCGACACCCGGTGCCAAGGGAGACCGGAGGTGACCGCAACCAGCGGCGCCGGCTCGTCGCCCGCACGTCCGAGCTCGACCCGGTACAGCTGCTGCCCAGCGCTCCCACGCTGCTGATCGCCGCTCACGTAGGCGGTGCCGGACGGGGCATTGACGGCCACCAGTTCGCGGACATCGAAATCCGCTGGCGTCAGCGGCACCCGGCTGCTGCCATCGCGGCGGACTCGCCACAGCCGGCGGCGTCCGTCCGGCAGGTGGCTGAGCCACAGAAAATCGCCCTCGGGCAGCCAGTGGGGCAAGTCGAGGATTTCCAGCCACTGGTCACACCGTTCGTGCAGGATCGCGGCGGGTTGATGTTCACCGGCAGCGTCCAGGTCGCAGCGCCACAGCGTCAACTCGTTCTGCAGCCGGTTGGTGACTTCATAAATCAATTCTCGGCTGCCTGCGCGCAACCGACGCGGACGATCAGCAGCTCCTCCTGGGCCGCCGGTGCGAATACGGGCATGAGTGACACGTCGCTCGATGCATCCTCGCCCAGCCGCGCCACCCACAATTCCGCCGCGGTGATCGGATCGCCGGCCTTCGGGTAACGGTCGACCAGCGTGCTGCCTTGCGGCGTCTCGCTGGTGGTGATCGTGTAGGGGAGGACGTGCGAGTTGTCGAGCCTCAACAGCGCCAACGACAGCGAATCGTCGCTCCACCAAAAGGCTTTAAAGTTCCCCCGGCCGTAGATCTCTTCCTGGTAAACCCAGTCCAGCCGGCCGTTGAGCTTGGTTTCAGAGCCATCGTCAGTGATGCGGACCAAGCGCTCCGACAACAGGTGCATCACGTACAGGTCGTTTTCCTGCACGAAGGCGACGCGCGTGCCGTCGGGGCTGAGCGTTGCATCACGCCAGGGGCGTCCTTGGCGGGTCACCCACCGCGGCGATTGTTGCAGACCCGCCAGCGCCAGCGATTGATCGATTCGCACCAGCGCCCGGTCGAGCGAGCGTGACGGCGACGCAATCCATGCCGAGACGGCGGCTTCCGCTTTTTCCGCATCGATGTCGCCGAGCGAGAGCAGTTGGTCTTTCAAACGCTGGGCGCCCGGCCACGGCGTTTCCAGCGGCTGCGTCGAACTGCCCAGTGCCGCCGGTGAGAGCTGCATCCACCCCCCGGCCCGCTTGATCAGCAGCAGTGGCTGGCCGGCTTCATCGGTGGTCCAGCGCGTCGAGGGCGCCGTCGAGGGCACGTAGGCGAACTTCTTTTCGGGGTGGTACAGCGTCTCGACGCTCAGCGGCGGGACCTGTTCGGGCTGCTCCACCGCCGGTGCGAACTGGGGAGGCTGAGCGAGCGCCGGCAGCAGCAGTGGCCCGCTGGTCAAGCCGATGAGCAGCGCGATAAAAAATCGGTGAGCAGAAGGGGCTGACATGAACGACCGCCGGGGGAGCAGGGAGGAATGATCCGCGGTCATATCGTCATCGCTCCGCACCGATTTGCAACCCGGATCCCGAGTGGCACTTGGTATTGCATTTGCCTCTGGTTTGCCGAGTGCTCGGGGCATTTTCGCTTTTCACCGGGGATTGCCAGCCGGCGATGGCGGCGATCTTGTATCCATCCACCGGCCTGTACCATTTTGTTTTAGACTGGCAGTACTGCCGCGCTGAAGAGCCGTCTCTCCCGCCCGCCGGAACCGCGTTTTGTACACTCACTCCGACCCGACTGCCACATTGGTTGACCCCGTCACTCGCTCCGTGAAGCCGACTCCGCGCTGGTCGTCGGCGATCGCTCAGCGTTATGCACTGGAGTTGTCGCCGCAGTGGGTGCAGTGGTTTGACGAGCTTGCCCCCGAGAGCATTTGTGACGGCGAGTTTTGCGAGCCCGCGCACCCAGAGATCCTGCTCGAGGCGACGCCGGAGGTGATTTGGCCGGGACTGATGCCGCCGGACCTGCTGCCCTTGGTCAGCAACTCGCTCGGCGATTGGCTCTGTGCGCGGGTCGGGCCCGACAACACGATCGCCGAGGTGATTTACTGGTACCACGGCGGCGGTGACTGTTTGCCCTACGGGAACTCGATGGCCGAGGCGCTGGTGTATGACGCGCTGGCGACGCGGTTTCCTGGCCGAGCGCGCGGGCTGGCGATTCCAGCCCAATTGCCTCCGCAACCACACCGCGGGCCGCTGCCCGATCGACTTGCCATCCGCTGGTCGCTACAGCACTTGCCCTCCGCTGTCGCAGCAGTGTTCGAGCCCGATTTTCCGGTGCCGCAGACCGCCGCCCGCCTGCTGCAGTGCGGCGTCGCCGAAGTGGCCATCCGCTGTGATCTGGTGTTGGCGGCGCTGGACAACGAGGTCCGCCGCCGGATGACGCCGCAACTGGCGGCGCTGCTCGACGCCCGCTGGGAACAGGATGTCGTGCAGTGGATGTTCGACCCCAGTAGTATGCCCGGTTCAATCGTGCAGCGGTTAGCCGAGCATTGGCAAGTGCCGCCCGAGCAGTGGCAGCAGCAAGACTGGGAACTGGCCACGGAACATTGCCAGCGTGTCGCGCAGTTGCGCAGTGATTTGGCCTGGGCACATGACATCCTCGGCTGGGCCGCCCAGCGAAAAGGGGACAGGCATGAGGCAATCGGCCATTACGGCCGCGGTGCGCTGGCTTCGCTGTTCACCGATCAATCGGTACGGTTCCGCACCCATTTCGACAGCGACCGGTACTGTAAGTTTGCCGTCGCTCGGCTAGCCGACCTGGACGCGCTCACGGTTCTTGATCCCGCTTACGTCCAAGCGCTGTCCGTGGAGACCTCTCCGGCCGATCGCGAGGCGACCGGTTGGCGCGACAGCGTCTGCCGGTACTGGATGCAACAGGCCAACGCGACGGCCGCTGGTGCCGCCGCCGCCGCGGAGCGTTACCAGTTCATCCACCGGGCCGGTTGGGACGTCGGCTGCGATTCGATTGACTGCTATGAGCACCTGTTGGCCGATCTCGTTGACGCTGCCGAGGCCGCCGGTCAGTCCGCACGTGCCCAGGTCGCCAAGGCACACCGAGATTGTCTTCGCGGTCGCTACTTGATCGACTAGGCTGGTATCAGCAAACCGCTCCCTGAAAAGGGTCACCCACCTCACCTCCGGCCCCGGAGCTTTCATGAACTTGCGGACCTCGCTGCTGATCCTTGCGCTCATGCCGCAGCTGGCGGGCGCTCAGACGCCACGGCAAACCGCGTTGCCGGTTGGCCAAGCGGTTGAAATGTTCGAACTGCACCCTGAGCTGCGGATCGAATTGGTCGCCAGCGAGCCTCAGATCGTCGATCCGGTGTCGGCTGCGTTTGATCACCTGGGGCGACTGTGGGTGGTCGAGATGAACGATTACCCGACCGGCCCGCCGCCCGGCAAGTCGCCCGACGGCAAGATCAAGATCCTGACCGACGCAGATGGCGACGGCTTTTTTGAAACCGCCACCGTGTTCGCCGATTCGCTCGTCTTCGCCACCGGGCTCACGCCGTTTCGCGAGGGCGTCATCGCCACAATCGCCGGCCGCGTCGTCTATCTGGCCGACACCGATGGAGACGGCCGCTGTGACCACCGCGAGGACTGGTTCACCGGCTTCAGCGAAGACAATGAACAGCTGCGAGCCAATCACCCGACTTGGATGCTCGAAAACGAAGTTCACGTCGCCAGCGGCCTCCGCGGAGGCGAGGTCCGTGCGACCGACCCGCGCTGGCCCTCGAGTGAACAGCCGTTGTCGCTGGCGACACGCGACTTCCGTTTTTCCCCCTTCGGTGGCCAGTACCGGGCCGTGGCGGGCAATTCGCAGTTCGGCTTCTATCAAGACGACAGCGGCCGGAACTATGTCTGCAGCAACCGCAATCCGTGCCGCCTGCTGCTGGCCGACGCCGACCAAGTCACCGGTAATCCGCTGCTGCCGATCGGCCAGTGGGTCGTGGACGTGATGCCGGTGGCCGAAGACAGCCAGGTCTTTCCACTGGTCGACGCCTGGACGACCAGCAACCTGCACGCCGGCCAGTTCACGGCCGCTTGCGGCGTCTACCGTTATCAGAGTCAATGGTTGTCCCCCTGGCTGAATAATGACTTCTTTGCCTGCGAGCCGACCGGGTCGCTGGTCCAAAGGTATCGCCAAGCCAGCGATGGAATCGTGCCACAGACCAGTCGCGGCCGGGCGGATGTGGAGTTCTTGGCTTCGCGCGATCCGTGGTTTCGCCCCGTCGACCTGTTCGACGGTCCCGACGGCGGGATGTATGTCGTCGATATGCACCGTGCGGTGATCGAGCACCCACACTGGATGCCCCAGGAATTGCAGGGCCGCGAAGATCAGCGCCTGGGGCGACAACGCCGGCCGCATTTATCGCATCGTGCCGCGATCGGCGGAGCAGCGGCCCGAGCCGAACATCGATTTCGCATCGGCCTCGGTTGCGCAGCAAGTGACTGCACTGGCCAGCGACAACCGCTGGCAGCGGATCACCGCCGGCAGGCGACTGGCTGAGTCGCTTCACCAACTTCGCAGCGCGACTGCTGATGACGCTCAAGCAGACGAGCTGGACACGGTCGTCGACGCGGTTACTACGGTGGTGACCGATGCCAGTCCCGGCCGCGCCGTCTCACGGCGCTGTGGCTGCTCCAAACCGCTGAGCGGCTGACCGATGCCACGCTCGCACGCGCCGCTGTGCACAGCGATCCCGATGTCCGCTGCCAGGTTGTCCGGCTGCTGGCCCGGCGTTCCAGCGAGTCGGCGGATCTCCAGTCTGTGCGAGCTCGCTTAGCCGCCGCCGACGATCCTCGCGTGCGCTACCAGTGGTTGCTCGAGTTTGCTCCTCAAGCCGACCTAGCGTCGGTCGACATGCTGGCCATCGCGGCTCAGCGCCGCCAGTCCGATTCGCCGACCGATCGCCAATGGATCGCCCGTGCGCTGTCGCTGGTGCATCCCGACGCCGCCGCAGCGATGGTCGAGCGGCTGCTGATACAAAGCGAAGAGCGAGGAGCTGCTCCGGCGGCGCTAGAGCCGGAGGTACTGGTGCCGCTGGTCAGACGGCTCGGCTGGGCGGGATCCGCTGAGACGCTGCAGCTACTGCTCGGCGGTGCCGATTACCAGCACGCGGAGGCCGTTGGCGGCCTGCTGTTGAACGAGTTCACCGCCGGACTGGCGCAGCGCGGCCGCCCCTGGTCGAGCTTGACTGGCGACCTGCCGGAGCCGCTTCAGCGTCGGCTCCAGGAACGGTTGCAGCGCGACCGCGCGATCGTCAGCGACCGCGATCAGCCGCTGAGCGAACGGCTCGCGTCGTTCAAACGCGTGGGGTTGGATCGATCACCTGAAACGCTGGCGCTGTGCAGCACGATCATCGAGCACGAGAGCGAAGAGCTGTACCTGGAAGCGCTGCAGGTCGTCCGGCACTTTGACGATCCGGCGCTGGCGACAGCGCTCGTGAACCGGGTGGTGGAATTGCCGCCGCGGGCCGCTGCGGCCACGGTCTCGCTGTTGATCGGCAACTCGAAGTGGACCGCGGCGCTGGTCGAAGCGTTGGCCAGCGAAGACGTGCCCTGGGGGCTGATCGATCCTGCATCGCTGCAGCGACTGCAGGGGCATCCCGATGCGGCGATCGCCAGTCGGGTGAAGTCGCTCCGCAGCGGCCGGAACAGCGAAAACCGCGTGGAACTGGTGAACCGCTACAAACAGGCCGTGGCCCAGTCGCCGGATTTGAACACCGGTCGCCAGCTGTTTGTTCAGCACTGTGCGGGCTGCCACCGGATTGCTGAGCAAGGCGTTGCGGTCGGGCCGGACATTTCCGATCTCCGCACCCAGTCGCCCGAACAGCTGCTTGTCGCGATCCTCGATCCCAATGCGGCGATCGACGCCAACTACTACCGTTACTTGGTGCTGACCGATGACGGGCAGGTGATCGAAGGGCTGCTCGAGGACAGCAACCAGCAATCGGTCACGCTGCGGCTGCAAGACGACGTCCGCCGCACGATCCCGCGGGCGCAGCTGGAGCAGCTACGCGCCACCGGCGTTTCGATGATGCCCGAGGGCTTTGAAAATCAGCTTTCGCCCGACGCGATGCGTGATCTGATCGGTTATCTCAAACGCTGGCGATTGCTGACGACGCAGATTCCGCTGGGGGAGTGAGAGAAATCGACGGGCGCGTGACAGCATCTATCGATCTGGTCGATTGCTTGTCACTCCTCTGCTTTCTCATCAACAGCGAATGAGCAGCATCGTCCCGAAGGGACTGAAAGAAGGTAGCCCGGGGTAAGTCCACCGAGCCTCCGGCGAGTGTTGACGTCACCCCGGGTAAGTCAAACATCCACGCCCCTTCCCTCCCTGTCTGCTGGTTCGGGCGGCGACGCCGCGCGAACCAGCAGACAGGGAATTCATTGGAGTTATCCCAGGGTTACGGCAGGCTCGCCTCGGGCTCGCCATGCCTCACCCTGGGCTACTTTCTTTCTTTCGCTGCTCCGCAGCTAAGTCCGTTTCGAGTGCAAGGTGAATATTTGCGTTCCCACACAAGCCCTCACATGCACCCACTTCGCAGTTGCCGCTTACAACATCGACAAAGCTGCGTCGACAGCGTCGGGTGACAGACCGTCGTCGTCGTCCTCGGTGAGCGAATCGGCCTGCATCGCTGACCGCGAAGCCGGGTCGGACTCGTCGGCATGCACTGTATCGCTGGCGAAGCTGTTGCTAGCATCCTCGTTATCCGCGGCAGCAGTGGCTGCAGGGGTTTCCTGCGGGGCGCTGGCTTCGTCCTGCTGTTCGCCTTCACCGCCCGCTGGGGGCGCGAACGAGGGACTATTGGCAGCGGCGAACGATTCGCCCTCGGCTTCCGAGTTTGACTCGCCAGGCGTCGAATCGGCGTTGTCGCCAGCTTCTTCGGTCGACTGGGCGGCCGCGCTGGACTCCTCGGTCGACTGCGTACTGGCCGATGTACTCGGGGCGGCGAACGTGACGCCGGCGAGGTTGATCTTCACCAGCCGCAGATCGCCGCTGGACGCACGGGTTTCCACCCGGGCATCGGTCATCGGCAACGTGGCCTGAGTGGCCGCGTTCTGCGCGGTGTTGCCGCGGATCGTCAGCGACGATCCGTTCGCGTTGAGGTTGACCGTCGGCGAGAGCACCAACGTCGTCCGATCCTGGCCGAGGGTCAACAGCGAGTCGCTGCCAGGTTTCACCACTGCGAACAAGTTGTTGCGCGAGGCCGAGCTGAAGAAGTCTTCGAGCTTCAGGTAGCTCGCGTGCAACGATCCGATGTTGACGCTGCCGGTCATTTCGCCGCCGGCCGCATCGGCGGTGAAGCTCAGCTTCTGGGGCTGCTCCATGCCGGTCAAGAACGGGACCGCGGGCACTTCGAGCTGATAGGTACCGGCCGCGATGTTGGCGACATCGACGACACCGCCATTGCCGTTGAGCGCAACGGTGCGATTGACCGCTTGCCCTGCGGCGGTCGTGCCGGTCAGGGTGGCACTGAAGGTGTTGTTGAGTTTCGCCGGGCGTCCGTTGGTATTGAGCGTCAGCTTATAGGTTGTCGCCATCGAAGCGAGCACGTTGAGCGTGATCGTTCCGGTCGACGACAGCCCGCCCGGATCGGTCGTGCGGTAGGTGATTTTGTCGGTGCCGGTGAAGGTCGCCGACGGTGGCGTGTAGCGGATGCTGGTGCCATCAACCGTAAAGGTTCCGCCAGCCGAGGAGTTGCCGACAAGTGCCACGGTGAGTGTCTCGGTGCCGTCCACGTTCGTACCGTAATCGGCCAGCGTCGCCACCACGGTATTGGTGTTGCCGCGGAAGAAGTCGCGAGTGATGTTGGCTGCCGGTGGCGCGTCATTAACCGCCGTCACCGTAAACGTCACGGTCGCAGTGGCCGTTCCGCCGCTGGTATCGGTGATCGTGTAGGTCACCGTCTCGGTACCGACAAAGTTCGCCTTCGGCTGGTACCGGATCGATTGGCCGTTGGCGCCGATCTGCACGGTGCCACCTTGGCTCGGCGTGCCGACTGCGGTGACCGAAATCGTCTGGCCCGACGCCGTGGGGCTGTCATTGGTCAGCACGTTGAAAGTCGCCATCGCCGCGTCTTCGGCGACCGTGTATGCATCGTTCGCCGCCGTTGGCTTGGCAGCCGAGGCATCGGTGACGGTGACGCTGACCGAAGCGGTTTTCGCCACACCGGTGTTGTCGGTGACGACATAGGTAAACGTTTCGGTGCCGACGAAAGTCGCTGCCGGCTGGTAGCGCACTTGGTTGCCGACGACCGATACCGTACCACCGTTGGATGGCGTCCCCACCGAAGTCAGCGTCAGGGTGCCGGTGGAACCGGTTGCGAATGTATCGTTAGCCAGCACGTTGAGATTCTGTGCCGCAGCTCCCTTGGCGACGGTGAAGGTGTCGTTGGCGGCGGTGAAGCGAGCGCCGATCCGCAACTCCGTGCGACCGAAGCTGATTCGTTCAGTCGGCACCGCTGTGTCTTCGTTGAACAGCAAAAAGTCATTGCTGCTCAGATCGGCGGGCTCACTGACAAACGTGGCTGTCCCCGCAGCGATCGCTCGCATCCGCACCGTGGCAATCAAGCCTTCGTCTTCATTGGATGCAGCCAGAGTATTGGCGACCGCACCGAGTTCATCGATCAGCCCGTTTGAGAAGCTGCCGGAGCTGATCACTGATCCAAAGTCAGGGCCAAAATCGATCGGCGTTCCGGTCACCGGAGCGACCAGAGTGCTGTCAAACAGGATGTCAGTGAATGCGGCGAACACACCGGCGCGATCAAGGACGGCTCGCAGGTCACTGGCGTAGAAATGCAGCAAGAACTCCTGGTTCGGATCGATCTGCGTGATCACGTTGCCTTGCAGGTCGGTGACTTCCAGACGTGTGCCGGCCATGGGCGCAGCGGCGACATTGACCGCGAAGGTTTCGGTGCGGACGTTGCCGGCCACATCGGTCAAAGTCAGCGTCAACGACTGAGCACCGATCTGAGCGGCGGTCGGCGTCCACGAAATCACGCCGGTTTGAGCGTTGATCGTCGCTCCCTGCGGCGCCGTGGTGAGCGCATAGACCAGTCCCGTGCCCTCTTCGGGATGATTCAGATTGACATTCAGTGGCACGCCGACATTGGCCGCTGTGGGGAAGTGCTGTACGCGGACCGGCATCGTCGCGTCGTAGGTCATGCTCAGCGCCGGTGAGGCGCTGCTGGTCTGGCCGCCGACGACCTGACGAGCGGTGATCTGGTAGGTTCCATCGCCCAGCGCTGCCAGATTCGTGGTCGACACCGACGCGGTGGTTCCCTGAGCGGTGCCGCGTCCGATTTCAACCGTTCCGGCATACAAGATCACTTCAGCGCCGCTCTGGACACCAGCGACATTGAACGTCAGCGTGCCGGAGCGGGTGATGTTGTCACTGTTGCTCGTGCCCGAATCGCTCGTCGCCGCCAAATCGACGCTCGTCGGCGCCGCGACCGTCTGCTGGGGATTGGCAAAGTTGAACGTCAGGCGCTGCGTGTCGCTCTGTCCGCTGATTGTGCCCGCGACGCCCGCCGCGGGACGAACACCGACCGTCACAACGGCGGGACCGACAAAACCGGCTGACGGAGTGACGGTGACCAGTCCGGTTGTCGGGTTCACGGTCGCGGTGACGCCGGACGTCGTCGTCGAAGCGAAGTATTCGACCGCGTCTCCCTCAACATCGATGCTATTGAGCTGCAACGTCGCCGGCTGGTTGTTGGGAACCGAGCCCGGAGCCGGGATGTCCTGCAGGTACGGAGCGGAATTGCTGCCGGTACCGCTGTCGGCGCCGACCGTGACCGTGATCTCTTCGGTGTAGGTGCTGCCGTCGGCATTGGTCGCGGTGAACTTGACCGTTGTGGTTCCGCTCTGATTGCCCTTGGCTTTGAGCATCACGACGGAGTTTTCCGTGTCCTGAAACACGGTCATCGACTCGATCACGATGTCGATCAACGGACGGTCCGCGGCGTTGGTACCGCTGTCGGCCGCATCCGCAATTTCACTGATCGCCTCGCGGACCTTTTCGCCTTCGACCAATTGGCCGAATACCGAATGGTTGTAATCGAGCGTGCGCTGCGGCCCTTCGGTGATGAAGAACTGCGAGTTGTTCGTGTCGTCGCTCGACTTGGCGAACGACAGGATCCCGGTGCGGTTGTGTTGCAAATCTCGGTGGAACTGGTCGTCGAAGTTGCCCAGCGGTGAGCCGCCGGTGCCCGTGCCGGTGGGGTCACCGCCCTGGATCACGAAGTTATCGATGATGCGATGGAAAATCGTGCCGTCATAAAAGCCGGATTCAGCTAATTCGAGCACTCGTCCGGCCGGTCGCGGAGCGCGATCTTCGAACAACTCGAAGACCATGTCACCGTAGCCAGCCACGCGCATCCGAATGCTGCGATTGCCAGAGAGCACCACGGCTTCGAGCAGCGCTGGATCGGCCACTTCGACGGTGATCGTGACCGGACCGCCGCCTGGGTTGTAAGCGTCGACCGGAACGTGCAGCGGCGAGCCGATGGCTACGTTTTGATTGCCGATCGTGGCGAAGCTGGGGTTGCTCGACTGCGGGATCGCCACACCGCTCCGCTGGCTCAAGTCGCTCAGCGTCTGTACGCCGGTCAGCCGAGTCCCGTCGGGGAACACCCAGGTCGGGAAGACCTCGATATCATTCTCTTCCCCGATCTCGTTGAGCGTGCGGTCCGCGTTGGTGACTTCAATGAACGGCAAGAACTGCGCACCGTCCTCGAACAACCGCTTCTGCTCGGTGCAGGCGGGACACCAAGCCGCGCCGTAAAACTTCACTCCAGCCGTGGTCAGCGCCTTGGCGAACCCGACCAAGTCGGGCGCCGCCTCACCCTCAGGCGTGGTCGCCATGGCGACGATCGCCGGATCGCTGCTGCTGCTTGTGTCGGCGGACCCAGAGCTGAACAGCATCTCGACATCGCCGGCCATCATTTGGCGGCTTTCCAGTTGCTCAAGCAACAACCGCCCGCGGCGCGGCGAACTGCTCTCGGGCGACGTTAGGAATGAGGCCAATGCGCGGCGCAGACGGCTCAGCCCGCCACGTCCGGCGGCCGAACCCGCCCGTGACCCTGCCGATGATGGGGTGCCCGCGACCGATGGGGTCAAACGATCCGACGAGTGTCTGTTAGAAACCTTCACGCGATTTAACCTGCCAGTGGAGAGACGTTCGTCCGGGCGGCGCGGCCCACTTCCTAAGCACCCGGACACAAATTTGTTTCATGAACTCGCTCATTCCAAACGATGGAGATCGTGCAGAATGACATCACGAGTGACCAATCACTTGTGTCCGGCCACCTAAAACTTTATTTCGACGCTACCGAACCGTCGGAACGAAGAAATACGCCACAACCCCTACGCCTTACCCAGGCCGAATCAGCCAGAGATAACAAGCCGCTAGGCGCAGCACAGACGAAGGCGAGGGACGAGGAGTCAGATAAGACGCGGTGGCTGTCCAATCAGTTCCGTCAGCCAGACCCGAACGCGTCATTCTACCCGGCTAACCTAGTAATCGTCACTGGACGCCGACAATCAAGAAGGTTGGATTCATTGCTTCCAGCCGCATCCGGTCGAGCTGATATTGGCCGCGGGAGATGTTGATCATCCGTACATCGACGCTCAGCCCCTGCGATTCGAGAACCTTCTGCACTTCGACCAGATTCTCCACCGACGAGACATTGATGACGATCCGGCCGCCCTTGGCCAGTCGCTGCAGTGCTTGACCGACCAGTGCCGGGACCATGCGGCCGCTGCCGCCGACGAAGATGGCATCGGGGTCTGGCAAGTCAGCCCAAGCCTGTGGGGCTTGGCCGTGAACCGGAATCAATGACGGACAATCGAACGCGGCGGCGTTTTGGATCATCAACCCATAATCTTCGGCATCCATCTCGATCCCGTAGACCTTGCCTTGGCAAGCGATCCGCGAGGCCTCGATCGCCAGTGAACCGCTGCCGGCGCCGACGTCCCAGACGACGCTCTTGGGCGTCAGGTCGAGTTCAGCCAACGCAATGCAGCGGACTTCGCTCGGCGTCAGCAGCCCGCGTTTGGGACGCGACTGCAGGAAGGCGTCGTCGGGGTTGCCGAATAGCCGTGTGGTGCTGCCGTCACTGGGCCGATCGGCGCGGCCGAGTTTGCGCACCAGCACCATCACGTTGAGTGGACTGAACGTGTGGCTGGCGATCGTCTTGAGGTCGCCATGCGTGACGGTCTCGGCGGGCGTGCCGAGATTCTCGCAGACGTAGGCGGTGAAGTAGTCGATCCGCCGGTCCAGCAGCGCCGAGGCGACGACGGCCGGAGAAATCGATTCAGTCGTGAACAACCCCACTCGCTCGGCCGTGCGGATGCTGTCGACCACTCGGTCCAGCGGCTGCGTCGCCAGGTTGGTCAGGTAGGCATCGTCCCAGCTTTCCTTCACCCGCGCAAACGCCAACTGCATGCTGCTGACGTGCGGGATGACCTCAAAGCGTTCCTTGCCGAGCTTGTCGGTGAGGTACCGAGCGATACCGTAGAACAGCGGATCGCCACCGGTGAGCAGCACGATCGGCCGGTCACCCTGCTGCTCAATCGTCTGCAGCAACTCATCGAGTCCGCCGCTGACGACGACAAGTTCGGCTCCGGTCTTCAGTTCGCTGGACAGCCGGTCGATCATCGAGCGGTTGCCGATCAGCACCTCGGCCGCATCGATCGTGGTGCGCGCGTGCCGGGTCAGGCCATCGAGCCCATCATCTCCGATCCCGACGATATTGATTTTGGCTGACAAAGGAGCACCACCCCAAGACCGATTGGAAGCCGATTGATCGCCTTCCAATCGTCGATCTTCCGCGGCACGCTGTCCAGTGGGGCGAGCTTAGGAGGCGTTCAGAAATAACTTCCGCACTTTACTCTCCCTCCGGGAGAGTCGAGCCTCAAGCGAGGAGAGGGGCGATCCTGACCCTCCCCGGCCGCTACCGCGTCCGACCCTCCCGCGGGGCGGGAGGGTGAAGGCAATGAGAACACGGAACTTATTTTTAAACTCTCCCTTAGTTCGACTTTCGTAGCGCTGCGGTCGGCGAAGCCGACAATTGTTCTATTCTCTGAATCGCCAGCGATTGAAGAACTAAAACTGCGAAAGTCGAGCTGAGGATCGTGCGGGAAAGTGTCAGCCCAGTGCTTATTTCCCGCTGATCCGGTACAGCGACTCGCGGCTCCGCAGCAACAAGTCCGAGCCGACCGGCACCAGACTGGCTACGGTGTTACGCGCTTCATCGTTCAGTTCATTGGTGGCCACTAACTTCGGCTGCTCAGCCGACAACGGACCGACGACGAACGTTACCGTGTCCTCGCGGGTTAAGTACAAGTGATCTCCGGCCAACAGCGGCGAGCTGCTATAGGTGTTGCGGTTGCGTGGCAGAGCGACTTCCCACAGCGTTTTACCGGTTTCGGCGTCCAAGGCGGCGACTTCGCCTTTGTCGCCGCAGACATAGATTCTGCCATCGCGGCTGGCCGGAGTCGGCACATCGCTGCCGATGTCGTCGCGGAACCAGGCGATCGCCTTTTCGCCTTGGCCAGCCAGCAAAGCCGACAGTTTCACGCCGGTGAGGGTCTCGCCGCGAGCATAGGGACACACAATGATGTCACCGCTGACCACCGGTGAGGCGATCGAGCGGAAGAACCGCTGGCCGCTCGGGTTGAAGCCGCCGAGCCGAGCCAGTTCGCTGCCATCCTCTTCGCTGTGCAGGGTCAAGTGGTCGGCACCCATCACGGCGATCGCACGGGTCTGACCGATGGTGACCGCGACCGGCGTGGTGTAGGCCTGGGCAGATTCTTCGGGCGCATCGAGCATCCGCTCAGTCCGCCACAGCAGTTGCCCATTGCGTTTGTCGAAGGCGGCGAGAAAACTTGGGCCGCTGTGCATCACGGCCACGATTACCGCCTTTTCGGTCAGGATCGGCGACGTACCAAGGTCCCACCACAACGTGTCTTCGCCGTAGGCGTCCTGCAGGTTCTTTTGCCAACGAACGTTGCCCTCGGCATCGACGCAGCCGAGGTCGCCGGAACGGAAGTAGGCGAACGTCAGCACGCCGTCGGTCACCGGCGATGGGTTCGCGCCGCTGCCCTTGCGGTGTTTCGCGCCACGATCGGTGCCGAGCTTGGCGGACCAGAGTGTCGATCCGGTGTCGGTGTCAATGCACAATAGCCGGTTCTGGCCATCGACGCCGCTGGTCAGCAGCGCCCGATTGCCGGTCACCACCGGGGTGCTGCCGCCGGAGCCCGGGACTTTAATTTTCCAGGCGATACCTTCGGAATCGGACCACTGGGTGGGAAAACCTTCACCGCTGGCGACGCCGGATTGATCCTCGCCCCGCCAGTGCAGCCACTGATCCGCTGCCGAGGCCGAACCGGCCAGGCAAGTCGAAACAATGACGGAGGCGATGGTGCCTACGAGACGTCGGGACGTCGGGCGCTGCCGATGGAAAAGGCGCTGCCGATGGGACATGATCACATCCTTTGCTCAGAAAGGTGGGAGTTTTGGGAGGGGGTGAGAGCGAGTGGCTGGCCGTGGGGCAAGCTGCTGACACCGCAGCGGGCTTTGCGGCGGACGGACAGCGGCCCGGCGGTGGAGACGCACACCATCCGCCCCTGCTGCACGGCAACACGCTGATCAGCGTATACTTTAACCTCTCTGATCGCACCTGTGGGGACCGCGCGCATGCCATTGCATCACCTCCAGTCGCTCCTGGGCTGGACCACTCATTCAACCGCCCCCTCGGCCCCTCGCGCCGCGAGGCGGCTTTCGCAGCTAGCTACCCGGGTGCAGTTGGCAGCCACCGTGCTGTTGGCGATCGCAGCTACAGGCCGTGTCGACGCTGCCGAGCAACCGCCCGCGCTGGAGCTGGCTCAAGATGCGGCAGGTCAGTTTCGCAGCGATCCCGGAGCCGACTTGCGCTCTCGGCTGGGCAGTGGGACATTTGACCAACGTCAGCGAGCGATGTGGGACCTGTGGCGGGATCGCGGCCAGCGAGAGGCTGTCGCGGCGGCGGTGCGCGATCCCGATCCGGAGGTAGCCAGTCGTGCGCAGTGGATTTTAGATCGTTGGCGGCGCGGGATTTTGGCCGACACGCCTGCGGAGCTAGCCCGCCAACTGGAGTCGGTCAGCCATTCCGATTCGCTGCAACGGTTGCTCGATTTGGGCCTGTTCAGCAGTGCGCGGGTCGCGATCGAAGAGGCGACGGAGGCGAGTGACCAGGCAACGTTGACGCGAGCGCAGGCGGTGATCGAGCGCGCATTTGTGTTTTACATCCGCTCGGCCGACCAGCAGGGCCAGCTGCAGGAGTTTGCTGAACTCGTTAATCGCCTGGCCACCACGGCGGAGATGATCATCTGCCGCAATCAGCTGTGGGAGCGACTTGGCTCACCACGCCCGGCCCATCTCGATCAGCCCGCAAGTCAGCTGGCCGCACTCGCGCCGCTCGACCGTCAGCGGATCGAGGTGATCGCGCTGGCGGTTGATAACCGACTTGACGAAGCGGCAGAGCTGGCCCGCACTGCCGACGACCCCGAGTTGTTGCGGGTGTGTCAGCTGCTTCGCAGCGATTGGGAGGGACTGGCTCAGTCGCAGTTGGCAGCCGTCGCGCAGGTCGCTGAGGGAACAGCGGAAAGCGATCGGCACTGGGCCTACATCCTCGTTGCGGCGGCGCGCAGTGGCGACCAGGAACTGCGCAGTCGGGCGGTGGCGGCGCTGTCCAAGCGAGCAAGCGATGTGGAAGCTGAATCCGCGAACGATCCGTTTGTGAGGCTGCGGTGGCAGGTGCTGGCCATGCATGGAGAGATCGATGCGGCGGCTGAAATCTTGGCCTCCACGCAGCCGCTGGTCGCGGCGGAACTGCTGGCTCAGGCCGGTCGCTTGGGCGATGCGATGGCGATGGTCGGATTTACGCCCGCAGAGATCGACACGCAGCTGGCCAATTGGATTGCCGCAGCCCGTGCGGCCACCGCGCAGTGGTCGGCGACGCAGTTTCGAGACATCCCCGCCCCCGTGGAAGAACTGACCACCAAGTCGCGGCTGCTGTTCTTGGCCGGTCGCCGCGACGCAGCCTGGGAGCTCTTGGCCGGGGTGGCAGCAAAAACGGCAGACGAAGGGGAAATGCCGGGACTGGCGCTGGCCCGTGCCATGGTCTTGCAGACGCTCGTCCGGCTCAATCGCTCCGACTGGATGCTGGAGATGGTGCTCGAAGAATCGACCACCTCGCTGTCTGGCACCGGCCGTCATTTTCTCGCCCGAGCACTCGACGTGCAGCCGGAGACGCTCGATGCACTGACGCTAGCGCTAGGACAGCTGGTCCCCGGCAGCGGCAGCCAGGCACTGCAAGCGGCGGTCGATCTGCTTGGCGGCGAAGTGCCTGCGGGGTTTGATCCTCAAAAGGATTACCAGCGTCTGTTCGACCTGCTCGCCAATTCAGCTCCTGTTGCGTCGGGCCGTGGGGACCTGTTTGCCGCGGCACGCGAGACTCCGAGGCTGAACCTCGAGATCGCGGAGCTGTTCGCGATGCACGGCCAAGCCGAACTCGCTCGCGGCTCGCTGATCCATTTGGTCAGCCGCGGCGAGTCCGAGGCGCTGCTCGAGTTGGCGGAGTCGGAGCTGAAGGCGGGGCACGTTCAATCGGCTCGCAACGTGTTCGCAGCCGCCTGGCAACGGATTGACCAACAGCGTCAAGATCCGGCGCGACTCAACCGTGCGGAGGATGATGCACTGACCGCGATGAAGGCGATTCTCGGCGAAGCGATCGCAGCAGCTCGGCTCGGCGATCGCGAGGGTGCCGAGGAACTGTGGCAACTCATCGACCTGATGACCTGCAGCCCGTCGGCCAAGTTGCGAGACCTATTCGGTGCGCACCTGCTCGACGAAGGCTTTCATCAGCAGGCCGAGCCGATCTTTCGAACCCTGGTGCCTTGGGTCGCGTTTGGCTCCGATGAAGGGGTGGAGTTCTACACCGTGGCGAGGAACTTCAATCGAGCGATCGATGAGACCCACCCGGCGCGAGCGGCTGAGGTATACGATCTGGCCATCGCCGGCACGATCGAATCAACCATTTTTTATCCCGCCGCTTACGTGTCGCTGCCGGCGTATGTGCATCGCAAAAGCATTCTCGCGGCGCTTCCCAGCGGCGATGTTGCAACGGTTCAGCGGCACATCGACGCGATCATGCGGCTCAACACAATCGACATCGACTTCGGCGAGAACGTCTTAAAGCAACTGCGCCAGGCGGGGCTGAATGAACTAGCGGACCAGACGATTGAACGGATTTATCAGGCCGGCGACACGCATTTGGAGCGCTTTCCGCTGGATATCGTCACCGCCAATAACCTCGCCTGGATCCTCGCCTTGTCCGACCACCGGCTCGACGATGCGCTGCGGTTTTCGCGGCGGGCGGTGTATCTCGCCCCTGACAGCACCGTCTACCGCGACACCTTGGCGGAGGTGTTGTTTCGCTTGGGCCGTGTCGACGAAGCGGTTGCGATCGCCAAGGCGTGCCTGCTCGATCAACCCGGCGAGTGGCACGTGCATGAACAGCTGCGGCGGTTCCAAACGGCGAAAACCGAGTGAGCCGGGGCCCGGTCATGGCGTCACGAGGCGATTTGTTTAGAATGTCGCCCCCTGACGATCCCGCTTCGTGTGATCGAGCATCCTTCGCCCCGGTCTGTAGCCCCCATGCCAGAATCTTCCGACGCTTCATCGCCGCTGCATTACAACCGCGTGATCCTCAAGTTGAGCGGAGAGAGCTTAGCGGACTCCAGCCAGCGCGGCATCAGCGGGGATGAGGTGCAGTGCATCGCTCGCCAGATCAAACAGGCGCATCAGTCCGGCTGCCAGATCGCGGTCGTGATCGGCGGCGGCAACATCCTCCGCGGCGCCCAGTTCAGCGGCACCAACACGATGGTCCATGAGGCGACCGCGCACTACATGGGCATGATGGCCACGGTGATCAACTCGATGGCCATGCAGGACGCACTGGAGTCGCTCGGCTGTGCGACGCGAGTGATGTCGGCCATCGAAGTCGATACGGTTGCCGAACCGTTCATTCGCCGCCGAGCGCTGCGGCATCTGGAGAAGGGACGTGTGGTGATCCTCGCTGCCGGGATCGGCCGTCCGTTTGTGACCACCGACACCGCCGCCGCGCAGCGGGCATTGGAACTCGGAGCGGACGTCGTGCTCAAGGCGACCCGCGTTGACGGCGTGTACAGCGAAGATCCCGAGCGCAACCCGCACGCGGTGCTGTATGAGTCGCTCACTTACGACGCGGTGATCGAAAAGAACCTGCGGGTGATGGATGCCACGGCGATCGCCTTGTGCCGCGAGCACAACGTCCCCATCCTGGTCTTCAACTTCAAGCACGACGGGAACATCGTTCGCGCCGTCACCGGCCAGAGCATTGGCACCTGGATCGGCCGCCGCCGTGGGTAATGCCTCCGGCGTTCCAGCCCGTCGAGACCTTCGTCGGTCCCACACTTACCTTTCCCCTCACGACCGGAGTCACGAGTCATGACGTACGATGATATTCTGAGCGATGCCCAAGAGCGCATGGATAAGGCACTGGCAGTGCTTAGCAACAATCTGTCGGGGGTGCGGACCGGTCGGGCCAATCCCGGACTCGTCGAGTCGCTGCGCGTGGAGGTCTACGGCTCCTACACTCCGCTGAAACAGCTCGCGTCGATCGGCACGCCGGAACCGCAGCAGATCGTCATCCGCCCCTACGACACCTCGACCATCAAAGAGATCGAGAAGGCGATCGTCGCCGGCGACCTCGGGCTGAACCCGCAGAATGACGGCCGGATCATTCGCCTCAACGTCCCGCCGCTATCGACCGATGTGCGCAAGAAAATGGTCTCGCGGATCAAAGAACTGACCGAGGACGCCAAGATCAGCATCCGCAATATCCGCCGTGACGCCAATAAGGCAGCCGACGGAGCGGAAAAAGACAAGACGATGTCCGAAGACGAACGCAACAAACTGAAGGACGAAGTGCAGGAATTGACCAAGAAATTTGAAGCTCAAGCAAACGAGTTGGCCAAAGCACGGGAATCTGAAGTGATGGAAAGCTAGAATGTAAGGAAGTCCTTCCTTTTCATGATTTTGCGGCACTGTTGCTATGACGCAGTTGAAACCGATCCAAGTCAAGTGTCCGCTGTGCGACGCGCTGCTATCGGTGTCAGCTGACCAGCAAGGCGAAAGCGTCAGCTGCCCGGAATGTGGCAACCCGGTCAAGGTGCCCGGTCAAGGTCACTCGGCGGCTGAGGAGGATGACGACTGGCTCCGCTTGGAGAGCGATCTGTCGCCAGTACCGCAGCGCCGGCCGGTGCCACAGGATCTCGGCGACCTGGACGAGTTTCAGATCCCCGATCTGGACGACGTGCCGAGTTCACCGCTGAACGCACGGCCGCCTGCTGGGCCGCCGCCGCTGAGCGAGTCGGACTTGGATGCGCTGGGGGGTTCGTCGATGAACCCTCCGAACGCGCTGCTCCGATGAAGTTGGTGGTTCCCAAGGAGCCGGTTGATGACTCCTTTCGCGTCCGCTGCCCAATCTGCGATTCGATGACCTACGCGCGGCCGGCACAGGTCGGCAAGCGGATCCGCTGTCACGATTGCCACTCGCCGATTACCGTCCCTCCGCCTCCCAAAGTCAGGCCGAAATATCAGCCGGACATCGAAGCGGCGGCACCCTACGCGTTTCGTGACCCCGTGCCTGATGGAGACAAACCGCAGCCGGCCGACCCGTTCCGTAAATCGGCTGAGGATTACCTGCGGGCTGCCGAGGCCCAGAGCGAAGTTCAGGACGACGAGTGGGATCTGCCTGATCTGCGGCAGTGGTTGACCGCACCGATCAGCATCTTCCGCGACCCGGCGGTTTCGATTCACGCAGCGCTGCTGACCCTGCTGGCGTTCGTGCCCGCCGCCATCGCCATCCAGTATGACGGCTCCATCATCGTTTTGGGCATGTTCATCGGCGGTGCGATCTTCGGAATCATGGTTGTCTCCTGCGGCTTCGCGATCATGCAGTCGGTCGCCAACGGCGAGGACCGGGTGAGCGAATGGCCGATCTTTGATCCGATGGAAACGCTCGGCGAAATGGTGGTCGCGATCGCCGCGATCGCCTTTGCTGCCGGTCCAGCGTGGATGCTTGGGATCTACCTGTTTGAAGGCGGACTGGTGACGGTGGCGATGTCGATGATCTCGCTCTACCTGCTGTTCCCGGTCGTGCTGCTGTCGATGCTTGATGACCAGAGCATCTTGTCACCGTTTTCGGCCGATGTGACGAAGTCGGTGATGCGCGCCGCCGATCAGTGGGGTGCCGCCTACCTGTGCTCGGGCATCCTGTTTTTTGTGATCTTCATGATCTTCATGATCAGCAGCGTCGCACCGCCGGCCCTCGGGGTGCTGTTGTCGATTGCCACGACGGTCTGTGGCGTGTTTGCCTACTTCGGCATCGTCGGTCGCCTCGCCTACGGCATCGGGCATGCGATCAATGCTCCGCCGATGCAGAACGACATCGAGAGCGAGCGGACTCGCAAACCACTGGAGTGACGACACGCACCGGTGCAAGTGCGGTGGCAGCTGGACGTTAGGAGGGCGATGGAGTCCGCCGGCTTGTTGGCGATTGGCCGCCTATGCATCTCGGTGGATTGCTGTAACGTTTTAGGGTGCGGTACTGTTGCTGGGGCGACCGAACTTTTTTCCTATTTATTTGTGAGTGGCTTGATGATCGTCGTCATGGAACCCGAAGCGACGCAGGAACAGATCGAGGCCGCAGTTCGCAAAATCGGCGAGCTGCGCCTCAGGGCCAATGTAATTGTCGGCACCGAACGGACGGTGATCGCGGTCGTGGGCGAAGAACGCCAGCACGCCAAAGAAATGCTGGAAGTGTGCGATGGCGTGGCGACGGTGATGCCGATCCTGGCCCCCTATAAAATGGCCAGTCGCGAAGTGCGTTCGGAACCGACGACGATCACCTGCGGCAGCTTTTCCGCTGGTGGATCGCAGATCGGCGTGATCGCCGGGCCCTGCAGCGTCGAAAGCGAGGAACAGATCATCGCCTCAGCGCGCGCGGTGAAAGCTGCCGGAGCGACCGCAGTCCGTGGCGGCGCCTTCAAGCCGCGCACCAGCCCCTACAGCTTCCAGGGACTCAAAGAAGATGGGCTGAAAATGCTCGCCGCGGCCCGTGCCGAAACCGGGTTAGCCGTGGTCACGGAGGTGGTCAGCACCGATGACGTGGAGATGGTGGCCAAGTACAGCGATGTGTTGCAGGTCGGAGCGCGCAACATGCAGAACTACCGCCTGCTCGAAGCCGTCGGCGGGGTCGATCGCCCGGTGCTGCTCAAACGCGGTCCTTCGGCGACAATGGACGAGTTCCTGCTCGCTGCCGAATACATCCTCAATGAGGGCAACCACCGGGTGATGTTGTGCGAACGCGGCATCCGCACGTTCGAAGCTCACACCCGGTTCACCCTGCCGCTGGCGAGCGTCCCCTACCTGCACCGCAAGACGCACCTGCCGGTGATCATCGATCCGAGCCACGGGACCGGGCACACCTACCTCGTTCCCGACATGGCCGCCGCCGCGATCGCTGCGGGCGCCGACGGCTTGATTATCGAAGTTCACCCCGACCCGAAGAACGCCGCCAGCGACGGCTACCAATCGCTTGACTTCGAGGGCTTCGCTCAGACGATGGACAAGTGCCGGCGGGTTGCCGCAGCGCTTGACCGAACCCTCGGCGCCCCGCCGGCTTGAACCGGCCGGACAGGAGGAGAAAGTATCGATGAATCCACAAGACCGAACGCTCGACCGCTATCAAGAGTTGATGCAGATCAACGCCGCCAGTCATGTGCTCCGGGCAGTGCGCCAGGTCGGCATCTTCGAGGAACTGCGCACTGGACAGCGCACCGCCGAGCAACTCGCCGAAGCGCTGCGCCTGGATCGCGCCGGATTGGATCTGCTGTTGGATTGCCTGATCTCGATGAACGTGATCGAACGTTACCACGACGATCATGCGCTCGCTCCGGTGATGCAGTTGCTTTGCCAGTACGATGCCGATCTCGGCGACGTCGATTGGCTGCGGCTACCTGACAAAGTTCGCGCAGGCGAATCCGAGCAGGGCGAAGCCGGCGGGCAGTCGAGTGAACGGTCTTACCTGCACGCGTTGGCGGCGACCCAGTGGGTGCATACGCCGGCGGCCATGCAGGCGGCGGAGATTCTCGATATCGGTGGTCCAGCGGTTGAGCCCGAGCTCGACGGTGCGCCGCTCGTGCCCGCACCGCCGCTGCGAATCCTCGACCTCGGCTGCGGCTCGGCGGTGTGGAGCTGCGCGATGGCGTTTCGCGACCCCGAGGCGACCGTGTTGGCGGTCGATGAGGAAGCGGCGCTGGTTGCGGCCCGCAGCACCGCCCGCTCGATTCAGCTTGGCGAACGTTTCGAGACCTTGACCGGTCAGCCGGAAACTGTCTCCTTGCCGGTCGCTGATTTCGATCTGGTCGTCGTCGCGCAGCGGCTCCACGTGGCCTCGCCTGCGCAGCGTCGCCAGCTGTTGGATCAAGCGATCGGCGCGCTAGCCCCTGGTGGCCGGCTGGTATTGATCGACCTGTTTCGCGGCCCTGCCAAACCGATGCTCGCGGAAACGATCGAGGCGCTGCGGATCCACGTCGGCACCGCTGAAGGCCAGATGCAGTCCGCTCAAGAACTGAAGCAAACGCTCAGCGAGCGTGGGCTGAGCGAGATCGGTTTCACCTTCATCGCCGCCAGCCGAGTCAACCTCGGCATGATCGTCGCCACCAAGCCACAGATTTAAGCAACTCAGGACATGAACTTCGGCAAAATTCAATCAGCCGGCATGCGTTAGCGTCCGGTTCTCTTGAACCGTGAGCCGCCGTCCAGCGAAAGACTTGGCCAGACATGCCTAAGGGGCTCAACAGACCATAGCCAAGCTGAGTTTATGAGCGGGGCATAAGGATCTGCAGATCTCGTCGGTCGGCGTCGCTCCTTTGGCTTTCCCCTGGCCGACGATTGCTGTTGCCAGTCCCGTTAGGGACGGAAGAGGGTCCCCCAGAGTAAATCCACCGAGCCTCGGGCGCGTTTGGATGTGACCCTAGGTTCCCGGCTCGCCCCGCCCCATTTTTCCCCCGCCTCCAATTTCGGGCGGCTTCGCCGCCCGAACCGGGGCAAAACAGTCCCACACCCGAGGTGACTGGGTGGTCCCGTTGGTCACGGTAGCCAACGCGGAACGATGAAATGCCCAACGCTGCATCGGATTTTATTGCTCGTCTGGTGGCGTCGACGAAAACTCGACCTGCTCATACAAATCCGTCAGGGGCAAGTCGCAATCACTTTCGGTCAAGGGAATCACAGCATCGAGGCCAATGTAAGTTTCCCTCTCAAATCCACTGTCACCCCGACGATAGACCAGCGCTGAAGCGGCGGACTGTTCGACTAAGACGTAGACACACAGCGAATCGATCGATAAATAGGCCTCGCGTTTCTCATACTCGTCGGTGCGGCGAGTCGACTCAGAAACGACTTCGAAGATGACAATCGGAGCGTCATGAAACGTATCGCCGGGCGGATTGGGCTGGCAAACAACCGATAAATCCGGATAGTAAAATCGCGTGCCGTGCCCCAGGCGGACGCGAACCTTGGTGTCGGAATTAAAGACCTGGCAACGATGACGGCGGAGTTGCCAATACAGCGTACCGGTTGCGTTGGTGGCAATCCGGTTGTGCGCATTGGTCGCTCCTACCATCGCGTAAACGTTACCGTCGACATACTCGTGTTTGTGTCTGGCTGCGAGTTCGCCGGCGAGGTAGTCACGAACGGAAATCGGCTGGTAGCCAGGTGCGCTGCTCATCCTCAGAGTTTACCTCAGTGGCGAGATTAACCAATGTGAATCCGTCCTCGCGCGCAGTCCACCGTCATCAACCTGCGGCCTCAGCTGCCGACACGGCGGAGCGGTTGGGAGACCGGGATCGTGCGAACTCGGGCGGTGGCGGGCAACAGCGTTTCCTTGATGTCCATCATGATCCGAAACAGCGTCGGCACGAATACCAGCGTGAAGATGGTCGAGATCAGCAGTCCGCCCAACAGCACGCTGCCTAGGCCGCGGTACAATTCGCTGCCGGCCCCCGGGAACAGCACCAACGGGCACAGGCCGAGCACGGTTGTCGCCGTGGTCATGAAGATCGGCCGCACCCGCGTCCGCACGCTCTCCAAAATCGCGTCCCGCGACAGCATCCCCGATTCGCGGATCAGATTGAGCGACTGGTGGACGATCAAGATCGGGTTGTTGACCACCGTTCCGATCAAGATCACGAACCCGAGCATCGTCAGCACGTCGAGCCCCTGCGGCGGAATGCCTTGATAGGCGAGGTAATACTCCAGCGCTCGCAGGCCGAGGATCCCGCCGACCGCTCCGAGCGGCACGCTGAGGATGATCACGAAAGGGTACAGCCAACTTTCAAACAGGGCCGCCATCAGCAGGTAGGTGATCAGCAGGGCCAGCAGCACGTTCCAGCGGAGCGACAGCCAGGTATCGCGGAGCTTGTCGGCGGTCCCCGAGAGCGTCATTCGGTAGCCGCCCTCAAGCTCCCCCGCTTCGCGCATCGGCGCGACGATCTGCTCCTGGATCCGCTGCAAGGCGAGTTCCAGCGGCATCTCGGGCGGCGGCGATACTTCGATCGTAATCGCGCGTTGTCGCTCGCGGTGGTTGACCTGCTCCGGACCGCTGGACAAGCTTACTTCCGCCAGCGCGTCCAGCGGCACCATCTGTCCGCCTGGGGTGGCGACCGGCAACTGCTTCAAGTCCTGGGTGTGTTTGGCAGACGCCGGGTTGCCGACGATCGTCAGGTCGATCTTATCACCGCCGATGAAGTAGTCCGCCGCGTAGGCGCCGTCGACCAAGGCATTGACCATGTAGCCCAACGCCGTCGCATCGACGCCCATCTGCTCGGCCTGAACCAGTTTGGGATAAACATGGACTTCCGGGCTGCTCAAGTCGAGACTCGGCACCGGCCGGGCTTGCGCGTCGGGCACTACCGGATCGCCGCCGGAGGCGCCGGTGACCTGCCCAAGCACCTGACCTCCCAACTCGACCAGCCGCGTCAGCTCCGGCCCCGTGATCTCGATATCGATCGTCCGCCCACCGGTCAGCCCCTGCTCGAACAGACTCGACTGCTTGGCCACCACGAACGCGCCTTTGAGCTTGCTGCGAACCTGTTGAATCAACGGCACCAGTTCGCCGGAGCGGGTCGGGTCGACCGAACGCACGCCGACAAACACCTGCTTGTTGCGCGCGACGAAGAAAAAGTCATGGATCGCCGGGTATTCCAGCTGGTCAGGATCGGTGTCCGGATCGATATCCCAGTACGGTTGCAGGTGCTCCTCGACCGTTTGCCCCATGGCCGTCAACTCATCGAGGTGGTAGCCGGGCGGCGGCATGATGATGCCGAAGACGAGGTTGCGATTGCCCGACGGCAGGTACTCAACCTTCGGCCACAACCAATAGCTGATCGCCCCCGCTAAGAAGATGAGCCCGAACACGAGTGCCAACCGCGTGACCAGATGGCGCTGAATCAAGCGGTTGACTCCGACGATCAGGTTCACTCCTCCTTCGGACAGACGCTCGGTCAGACCGATCCAGCGCGTCGCGCTGAACCGTCTGGCGAGCTTTGTCTCGTGTTCGGCCTGAGAAACTTCGTGCGTGTTCTTGAGCAGCCGCGAGGTCGCCATTGGAATCAACGTGATGCTGACGATCAGCGACAATCCGACCGCGGCGCTGATCGCCAGGGCGATGTCGCGAAACAGTTGCCCCGCCTCTTCTTCGACAAACAACACCGGCAAGAACACCGCCAGCGTAGTCAGCGTCGAGGCGAGCACCGCGCCCCAGACCTCGGTCGCGCCTTTGATCGCGGCCTCGCGTGGCGAGTCGCCCTGCTGGAAGTGCCGATAAATGTTCTCCAGCACGACCATCGCGTTGTCGATCAGCATGCCGACGGCGAACGCCAGCCCGGCGAGGCTGATCACGTTGAGCGAACGGCCCCAGAGGTTCAGCATCACGAACGTGCCGATGATGCTGACCGGAATCGCCAGGCCGACCACCAACGCACCGCGCGCAAACCAGAAACCGGCAGCGATGATGATTGCCAAGCAGATCGCAAAGATCCATGGCGAGAACAGCGTCGCCGCCAGCACCGTCGCGGCGATCATCGGGATCGCGACGAGCGTACGCCACTGCAGATGCAGGAACAGCATCAGCACGATCATCGTCAGCGCACCGCCGACGAAGATGTTCTCCTTGACCAGACCCACCGCCGAGTAGATGTACTCGGTCTCGTCGTACACCTGGGTGAGCTGCAGCTTGCGGCCCCGCAGCAATTGCTCGTTCAATTCTGCGCTGCCGTTGCGCAGGCCCTCCATCACGTCCAGCACGTTCGCCCCGGTCTGGCGGATGGCGTTGATCGCAATCGAGCTGTCACCGAAGCGGCGGACCAAGCCGTCGGGCTTTTTGAACCCCATCCGCACCTCGGCCACGTCGCTGATGAAGACCGGCGAGCCGTCGCGAGTCGCAAGCACTTGCTTTGCGACCTGTTCGGGTGAGCGGAATTGACCCATCGTGCGGACGACCCAGCGCCGCTTGCCTTCCCAGAAGTCGCCGGCCGAAGTGTCCTTGTTCTGGCTGCGGAGCACGCGGCGGACGTCCTCGATCGTCAGCTGTCGGGCCGCTAATCGCTGCGGATCGACAACGACCTGCAGCTCTTCCTCCAGCCCGCCCATGACGTTCACCATCGACACGCCCTCGACCCGCTCAAGCGAGTCTTGATCATGTCTTCGGCAAACCGCCGCATCCCGGGCACGTTCAGGTCCGGCGGCAACAGATCGCGGATTTCCGGATGCAGCGCCGCAAAATCGCGCAGCCGCAGCAGTCGCAGTCCGGGATTGTCGGTCTTGGCAATCTGCTCCAGCCGCTCGCGCAGGTGAGGATGCTCCGCTGCGCCGGCTCGGATTTCTTCCGGGCTCGGCTGCAGGGCGCTGAGGATGAACCAGGCGATGGGCCGGTCCGAGGAGTTGCTGGTGCTGATCACCGGCTGCGGCGCATCTTCCGGGTACTCGCGCACCTGCTGCAGGCGGCTGTTGACCTTCAACAACGCCTCTTCCATGTTGGTGCCGACCGCGAACTCCAGCGTGATTCGGCCGAGCGAGTCCAGCGACTCGCTGCTCATCTTCTGAGCCCCTCGACGCTCTGCAGTTGCTCTTCTTGCTCCTGAACGATCTCCCGCTCGATCTCCTGTGGGCTCGCTCCGGGCCAGCGGGTCTCCACGCTCAGCGTGGGGATCTGGACCTCGGGCGTCAGCTGCATCGGCATCCGAAACAGCGAGATCGCCCCGAACAGCGCGACCAGCAGCACGCCGACGATCACCTTGACGGGATTATTGACACAGGCTTGGATCAGGTGCATTGCAAAGGTATTCCGAAAGCGACGAACCGCTGGTCACAAGTCATCGGCCACAAGCCGCAGGCCATCAACCGCCGGCCACAAGCCGGTGCGTTCAAGGGGCTACGTGGAAAAAAGCCCCTTATGTTAGCGACTCACGTCGGCACCTGCGAATCCTGAGGCTGTGAATCCTGGGTGTACGTTCGTCCGCGATAAAATATCGCGACGACGACAAAAATTACTGCGGCCACCGCCATCAGCGCAGTGAAGAACCAATAATAATCCGCCCCGGGCAATTTGGAGGTTCCATCGGAGTTTTGGATCACCGCGTTGACCCCGGCAGTGATCAAGTTGCCCAGCGAGACCGACAGCAAGAAAATGCTCATCACGATGCTCTTGATGCTGTTCGGCGCGCGGGTGTAGCTGAACTCCAAGCAGGTGATCGAGACCATCACTTCCGCGGCGGTCAGCACGACGTAGGCCACCACTTGCCAAAGGATGTTCGGTGTGCCGCCGTCCTGGATGTTCTGCTCGATCAAGGCGCTGATCGAAAACGCGCCGACGGTCAGGAACATGCCCATCCCGATTTTGCGCAGCTGAGTCAGCGGGTAGACGCTTTCGATGAGCGGGTAGATCACGTAACTGAACAGCGGCACCAAGATCAGGATCAGCAGCGGATTGGCGGCTTGCACTTGGCTGGGGAGGATCGTGATGCCCAGCACCTGTTGGTCCATGTTCTCGGCCTGCAACACCCAAGCGCTGGCAGTCTGATCAAACAGGCTCCAAAACACCGCGACCAACAGGTAGATCGGCACCAGCGCCAGGATCGCACGCAGGCCTGTACCGGTGAAGGCATCTTTGAACACCGCCGTACCGCGCGGCGGGATGTGAGCAAAATGCTTGCGACCCATCCAAAACAACAGCGTCGCCACGCCCATCAAAATGCCCGGCACGCCAAAGGCGATCTGCGGCCCGTAATGCACCAACAGCAGCGGCGTCAAGATCGTCGAGGCAAAGGCGCCGAGGTTGATCGCCACGTAAAACCAACCGAAGATCTTGCCCAGCAAGTGCTGGTTGAGACTGCCGAATTGGTCCCCGACGTGAGCTGAAACGCACGGCTTGATGGCTCCGGTCCCCAACGCGATCAGGCTCAGCCCCACCGCCAGCCCGACACGCGTTTCATCCACCGCCAACGCCAGGTGGCCAAAGCAGTACAGGATCGAGAGCCAGATGATGGTGCGGTACTTGCCCAGCAACCAGTCGGCTAACAGCGCTCCAAGCAGCGGCGTGAAGTAGGCCACCATCACGAAGGTGTGAATCCAAAACGTCGCCTCAGGGCCGCTCATCGGCGCCCGCTGCCCGTCGCTGCCCATCAGGTGCTGAGTCATGAAGACCGCTAGAATCGCCTTCATGCCGTAGAAGCTAAACCGTTCGGCGGCTTCATTCCCGATGATGTAACCGATCCCCGGCGGCATTCCGGAAGTGTGCAGCGGTGCGGTGCGATAGCCGGTTTGCATATCCAGCGTCTCGGCACCGTCGGCGAGAACGGTCGCAGGCGGCTGATAGGGCGGCTGAGTCATCGTGATGCCGATTGAGGTGAGGTAGAAGGAACCGGTTCAGCCAGACCGCTGCGCCGCCACAGGACGCACTGCTGACCGTCGTGATAGTAAACGCGATCGCGCCCTGCTCGTTTGGCAGCATACAGCGCATCATCGGCGCGGCGCACCAGTTGGACCCGATCGGATTGAACCGAATCGCCGGGGGCGGCCGGTTCGCTCAGGCCACAACTGAGCGTGACCTGCAAGTGCTGCGTATGAACCGAAACGGAACGTTTGGCCAACACCGTTCGCAGCGCATCGGCCTGCTCAGCCGCCACTGCCAGCGGCCCGGGCAACAGCAGCGCGAACTCCTCGCCGCCATAGCGAGCGATCAGGTGAGCGTCCCCGAACCGCTGCTTGAGCAGCTCCGCGACATGTTGCAGCACCTCATCACCGGCCTGGTGACCGTACGTGTCGTTGATTTTCTTAAACTGGTCGATGTCGATCATCGCCAGCACAAACCGATCGCCGCCGTTGCGATAGGCAGCCAGCAATTCGCTGATCTTGTGATCAAACGAGCGGCGGTTGAACAGTTGCGTCAGGGCGTCGGTGCGGGCTTCGGTAAGGTACGACTGAATCTGGCGAGACTGATGATCGAGCTGTTGTTCGGCCGTTTCCAAACGCTGTTGTAACTGCTGATTGCTCTGGATGATCTCGTTCAACAGACCGACCAGCCGTGGATCGTTCAGCCGCGTCTCACTCCCGGCCTCCCGCTGGACCTCGTCGGCGAGGCTGAGCAGTCGGCTTTGGTGACGTGAAACCACCGCGGAATACTCGCCCGCCCAGCGCATCCACTGGTGCAGCAGCGCCAAGATCTCATGCCGATCGGTGGGTGTCAGCGGATCGGTAAGGGGCTGAGCAAGCGGCACCGGCGACCGCCGCAGACTGATCCGCCGCGCCGCCAGGACGAGCAGCACCGCGCCCGCACCGAGCAGGCCGCCCAGCATTAGATTCCATCCATTATCGCTCAGCACCGTGGCCGTCCCTATTTACACCGGACAATCAGCACCCGGACACAAGTTTGTTCCCTGAGCGGATGTTTTCCACACAGTAGGCATCGTGCTGAATGATCTGCAGCCGCTTTGCATCACGCTTCTGCCAAAGGAATCTCCGCCCGGACCATTTGTTTTTCGTCGATTCGCTCTTCGCGGGGAATCACCACCAGTCCGCTCTCGGTGACCATCCAGCCACGGCTGCGATCGTGGTCGGGATCATAGCCGATTTCGGTGCCGGCCGGGATACGAACTCCCTTGTCGATGATCGCTCGGCGGATGCGGCAGTGCCGACCAACATCGACTCCTTCTAGCAGAATGCTCCCTTCCAAGTGCGCATAGCTGTTGATTCGCACGTTGGGGCCGATGATGCAGCGATAAGCCAAGCCGCCGCTGAGGATCGCTCCTTGGCAAACGATCGAGTCGAGCGCTTCGCCACGTCGGTTGAGGTCATCTTGGCCAGCGAACACGAACTTGGGCGGCGGCAGGTTCGGCTGGTACGACCGAATGGGCCAGTCCTCGTCATACAGATTCAGCTGCGGGTCGACTTCAACCAAGTCCAAGCTTGCGTGGTAATAGGCGTCGAGCGTACCGACATCTCGCCAATAAGCGTCGACCTTGTGGTTCTCGTCCAGAAACGGAAAAGCGTAGACGCGGGCATCGCGAATCGCTCGCGGAATGATGTCGCGGCCGAAATCATGTCGGCTGGTCGGCACCGCGGCATCATCGCACAGCCGTTCATACAGGAACCGCGCGGTAAAAACATAGATGCCCATCGAAGCGAGACAGGTGCTCGGGTCGCCGGGAACCGAGGCTGGCTCGGCCGGCTTTTCCGCGAAATCGACCACTCGCTGCTGGTCATCGATCGCCATCACGCCGAACTCTGTCCCTTCGGCGAGCGGCACGCGGAGCGCTCCGATCGTCATGTCGGCTCCCGTTTGCCGGTGGAAATCGATCATCGGGCCATAGTTCATCTTGTAGATGTGGTCGCCGGCCAGGACGACGATGTACTGCGGTCGCTCCCGCTCGATCGCGTAGATGTTTTGGTAGACCGCGTCGGCCGTTCCTTGATACCAGTTGTCGTCAATCCGCTGCTGTGGCGGGACGATGTCGATGAACTCGCCCAGTTCGCGGCAGAAATAGCCGCGCCAGCCGAGATTGATGTGGCGGTCGAGCGACTGCGCCTTGTACTGCGTCATCATCAAAATCCGCCGGATTCCGCTGTTGAGCGTATTGCTCAGTACGAAATCGATGATGCGGTACAGCCCGCCGAAGGGAACGGCGGGCTTGGCGCGGTCGCGCGTCAATGGCTCCAATCGGCTGCCACGACCCCCGGCAAGCACCACAGCGAGCACGTTTTTCATTGGATCACCCGCCTGATGGTCAAGGTCGTAGCAATCTGGTTGCGGATCGGCGACCGATCCGGATCATTACAGCAGCCGATCGCTCATCCGCTGGTACCTTTAGAATAGCAGCGGCAAACACCCGCCGGGGAAAGCGAACCTGAATCGTTGACCAAATGTCCAACAAACGACGGTCGAGCGAAAGACGGTCCTGCGGCTGCGATCCTTGTCGAACTCATCACCAGCAAAAACATCGGTCGTGGCCAGCATTGCTAGCGTTAGCGGGAGAGCTGGTTGCCTTATCCGCAGATAAAGGCTATGATCTAGCCCTCGCTGCACGTTCGAGAACAATGGAGACTCGGTATGCCTCTTCACTTCACCCAATCCTGCCCCACCTGCGGTCGCCGCGTGGAAGTGCACACCCGTTTGTTGGGCCAGAAGGTCGCCTGCCAGCATTGCCATGCGGAGTTCTTGGCCGGTTCGGCGGAAGATGATCAGAGCTGGGGTGACTCGTCCTACAACCTGCTGGCCCGCGTGGAAGAAGCGCTCAAGCGAACTCAGCCCAAGGCCACCACTGCGGTCTAGCACGGATCGCGGCAGACTTTTCTATTCGCTGCGCCACAGATGCGGCCGACCGATCAAATGCTGCAAGTCAGCAAAGTAATCGGGATAGGTCTTGGCGGTGCAGGCCGGATCTTTGATCCGCACTCCGGGAACCTTCAGACCCGCCAGCGCCAGACTCATCGCCATCCGGTGGTCCTCGTAAGTCTCGAGCGTGGCGGCCGTCACCGACCGCGGCGTGATCACCAACCCATCGGCGGTTTCGCTCACCTCCGCCCCCAGCTTCCTCAGCTCCCGGGCGAGGTCGCCGATGCGGTCGGTTTCCTTGAAGCGGTTGTGTGCGACGCCGCGAATCGTTGTCGGCCCCTCGGCGAACAACGCCACGACGCTCAGCGTCTGCACCGTATCGCTGATGGTGTTCATGTCGACATCGATCCCGCGCAATTGCTGCGGACCGGTAACGGTGATCGCATCGTCACGGCGATCGACCTGACAGCCCATCTGTTCCAGACAATCGACAAACCGCACATCGCCTTGCAGGGCAGCGGCCGACAATCCCTCGACGGTCACCTGGCCGCCGGTGATCGCTGCGGCGGCCCAAAAGTAGCTCGCCGCCGACGCGTCAGGCTCGATTGCGTAGTCTCGCCCACGATAGCCGCCGCGGCCATCGATCTCACAAACCAGCGATTTATCCCCACTGGCCGTCGCCGCCCCAGAGCGCAGTTCGCAGGCGGCTCCGAAATCGCGGATGATCCCGGCAGTCATCTCCACGTACGGCCGCGAAACCAGTTCGCCGGTCACTTCGATGCTCACTTGCCGGCCGCTGATCGGCGCGGCCAGCATCAATCCGCTGAGGTACTGGCTGCTGACGTTCCCGGCGACCTGCAGACGATTCCCGGACCAACCAGCGGTCGTGATCACAACTGGCGGACACCCTCCCGGGCTTTGGCAACTCACCTCGCCGGCACACACCGGTTTCAAAGCTTCGACCAGATCGCCGATCGGCCGCTCGTGCATGCGGGGCACGCCATGCAATCGAAAGCTACCGCCCAGAGCTGACAGGGCCGCGGTCAGAAACCGCACGGTGGTACCGCTATTGCCGATGAACAGCTCGTGACGGGCATCAGAGCGGCGGACCTGCGCCCGCGGCAGTCCTTGGACCTGCAGAGTGCGGCCCGCGTCGGAGTGCGCAATCCCAACGCCGATCGTCTGCAGCGCCGCGATCATCACTTCGGTGTCATCGCTCCGCAGCGCGCCGCTGAGCGTGGAAGGTCCCTGGGCAAACGCCGCACAGATCAACGCGCGGTTGGTCAAGCTTTTGGAGCCAGGCGGCCGGATCGAGCCGCGCACCGGTCCGCCGGCAACAACTTCGACGGTGGTGGTTAGCCCTTGCAGATCGGACAAGCGAGTTTCCCTGATCGTACGGTCCTAAGTGGTTTTGCACCGGGTCGTTCACTTCGCGGCGGTGCAGCGCCTGCGGATCGTATCGTGTTCACCGCGTCAGGACAATTGACTAAGGCTGCTCGATCACGGCTTGTCCCCACGATTCACCAGCGGCCGTGATCCGCGGCGAAGCGCCGGGCGTCGGCGGCAGCACGTGCGGCGACGGCAACACCTCCAGCAACCAACCCGCCTGGGCCGAAACCGGTACGGCCTCACGCCCTTCCTGCCAAAACGCCCGTACCAACGACGCCCAGCTCTGCGGTTGGCCACGGCTCTGTGCGATGCCCTGACCGAGCGCCGCGACCACAACACCTGGATCGAGATATTCCAGCCCGCGCTGCTGGTGGCAGATGCCAGCCAACGTCAATTGCGGCCCGAACAGGTCGAATCGCAGGGCGATGCGATCGTAGGGCAGGTCGCGGGTCGCATTATTCTCGGGCACGTTGATGTCAAAACCGAGCTGCGAGTGCGCCGAACGCAGCAGCGATTGGCCGATGAACCCGCTGCTGGCCAACAGCGTTCCCGAGACGTCGACTGCCGCTCCGGGATCGATCTGACAGCGCTCCAGCCGCACCGACGCGCGGCCGGTCAAGCGGTGCGGAACGCTGTGCAACAACTCGCTCAGCTCCACGTCATCAAATCGCGATCCGCCCAGATCGACCGACCAGCCGGCTGCGTCGACCTTCCACCGCAGCGTTCCGGTGAACGTCGCATCGGCTCCCAGGTTTCGCATCGCCGGCAGGTAGTCGGCCAAGGCGGAACAGGGCAGTGCGATGTCGCCGCTGTGCAGCGTCCAATCGGTCGAGGCGAAGCGGCCGCTGCGATCGCGGACCACGGTGATGTGCACCGGGGCATCGTTGTGCTGAGCCGCCGGGACGCACTGGATCATCGCCTCGACCCGCTGATCCAACGGCCGCAGCCACATGTCGACGTCGCGGAGCGTCATCGAGCCGCTGCGGCTATGGATCGTCAGATCGTCGGCCGCCATCCGCACCGGCATCGTCGTTAATTCCGGTTGGCACAAAAACCGATCGTGGATGATCCGCCAGACATAAGCCAGCTGCTCGGACTGCAATTCGGGCTGTGACAGGCGAATGGCGTTCTTTGCATCGCCGCGGACCCAGGTCACCATCCGCACCCGCCCCACCTCAGCGCGCGTTTCCGGTTCGAGCAGCCGCACGCCGGTCAAGCGAATCGTCTTGGGGGCTGGATGTTCGAGCGTCTCGATCGCCACAGCGACCCCGAGTTCGCGCGAGAGATGGCGTTCCATCGCGCGGCGGCAGTAGTCGCCATACCAAGGGGTGCAGGTGATGGTGATGAACAGCACGCTCAGGCAGGTCGGACCGGCGCAGCAGAAAACAAACAGCAGCCGCGCTACGGCCCGTTGTGTTCGTTCGTGCATCCTTGCCCACTCCTAAAAAAATCAGTCAGCCGCCGTCCTTCGCTTAGACTTTCGCGCCATCTCCTGGAACAGCTGATAACGAGCTTGCATTTCCGCAAGGCTGTCGCCGCCGAACTTGTCGACCAGCGCTGCGGCGACTTCGAACGCGACGACCTTTTCGACGATCACGCTCGCCGCTGGCACCGCGCACACGTCGCTCCGTTCGTATTGCGCTTTCTGCGGCTCTTTGGAAGCCCAATTGATCGATTCCAGCGGTTTGCGGAGTGTGCTGATCGGCTTTTTCGCGGCGCGGACGACCAGCGGCTGGCCGTTGGTCATGCCCGCCTCCAGTCCGCCGGCGTTGTTCGTCGGGCGGACGTAGCCGAGCGAGGCATCGCCGGCGCGTGAGCGATCAAAGTGAATCGGGTCATGGACCTTGCTGCCCGGCAGCCGCGCCGCTTCGAAGCCCAGGCCGATTTCGACGCCTTTGATCGCCTGCACCGCCATCACCGCTTGAGCCAGCCGGCCGTCGAGCTTGCGGTCCCACTGCGCATGCGTTCCCAGGCCGAACGGCAGGCCTTCGACGCGCACCTCGACCACGCCGCCGAGCGTGTCGCCGTCTTTGCCGGTGCGATCGATGAACTCGTTGAACTCGTCGTTGCGAGTCGGGTTCAAGCAGTAGATCACCGCTTGGTCGCGCAGCTGTCGGTGCTCGTCAACGCTTCCCGGAGGCGTTTCGATTTTCACGCCGCCGAGTTCCGCCACGTAGCCGAACGCGGTGATCCCAAACACGGCCAGCAGCTGCTTGGCAAGCATGCCTGCTGCAACGCGCACGGCGGTTTCGCGAGCCGACGCCCGCTCCAGGATTCCGCGGATGCTGCCGAGGTACTTTACCGCTCCGGTCAGGTCGCCGTGACCGGGGCGCGGGCGTTCGAGGTCCTCGAGCCGTTCGAGCTTGTAGTCGCGGTTGACGACCTGCAGCGCCATCGGGCTGCCGAGCGTTTTGCCTTGCCACACGCCGGTCAGCACATCGACCGCATCGGTCTCCAGCCGCTGCCGTCCGCCGCGCCCATAGCCGCCCTGCCGCCGCAGCAGTTCCACGTTGATCGGCTGCTCATCGATCTCCAGCCCGGCAGGAAATCCGTCGATCAGCGCGATCAGCGCTTTGCCATGTGATTCTCCAGCGGTCCAATATCGCAGCATGTCAGACGGGTCGGTTGGGGACAGGAACAATGGGAAGCAGATTCACAGCGTCGGCCGCAAGCGGTATGCGCGGCATTCGCGCCGTACAAGATGCTATCGATTGCCGCAGCAGTTCTCCGGCGCCGACCAATCAACAACGGTCGGCCCGAATCTTAGTTTCACACGTTTTTTGCCGATAGGGCGTCTGGGTAATCTGCGACGTGTGGAAGGCAATTTCTCGACAATGGTTTCTGCTGGCGCTGGTCGTCTGCTTGGCCCTTGGGTTTGGTTTACCTGATCTGATCCGGCCGCTGGCGCAAATCGGCCTGCTGCGATCGATGATCACCGGCTCGGTGTTGTTTCTGATGGGATTGACGCTCGACGCCCGCTCCATCGGCCGCGCCGTGCGCCGTCCGATGCCGGCGCTGCTGGGGATTGGATTCAACACGCTGCTGATCCCGCTGCTGGCACTGCCGGCGCTCTGGCTATTTTCGACGCCGTTGGGCGGCGGCTTGATCGTTGGGTCGCTGGTTCCCTGCACGCTCGCTTCGGCAGCGGTTTGGACGCGCAAAGCGGGCGGCGACGACGGGGTGGCGATGGTCGTCTCGGTCGTCACCAACCTCAGCTGCTTTCTCGTCGCACCGCTGGGGCTGTGGCTGATCCTTGGTCAAGTCGCCGAGATCTCTGCGGTCGATCAGATCACTAACTTAGCGCTGTGGGTCGTTCTGCCGATGATCGCGGGGCAGTGGGTGCGGCGGTTGTTCCTGACGGAGTGGGCTGCCAACCATCAGACGCAGCTTGCGGCGCTTGCTCAAATCGGCATCCTGGTAATGGTGGCGTTTGGGTCGGTCGCCTCGGCCGATCACATCGCCGACCGGCCCGGCGACGGTGTTACCAGCGGCGTGGCGCTGGAAATCTTAGCTGTCGGAACGATGGCAATTGGGATTCATTGCATGGCCCTAGCGATCGGCGTTGCCGCCGCACGGGCGCTGGGGGCCAGCGCGGCGGAGCAGATCGCGGTAGGGCTAGCCGGCAGTCAGAAGACATTGATGGTCGGATTGCAAATTGCACTGGACTGCGGCGTGAGTGTCCTGCCGATGATCATCTACCACGTCGGCCAGTTGATGATCGATACCCTCGTCGTTCAGCGGTGGGCAGAGCGTCAAAAAGCGGCCGCAGTGGCTCCGGGGCAGCAGCTCGAGCCGGAAAAGCGGCTGCCGTGAACGATTCTGCGATTCAGAAGCCTTGAAGAAAAACGGGTGCTCCGCATAGACTGCATGCGACGCCGCTGTACCAGGCCAACGGCACTCCCTTTGCTACCGACTCCTTTGTGATTCAAATGAAAGACGGCATTCACCCCAAATACCAAACCACCACCGTCACTTGCGGTTGTGGTGCGACGTTCCAGACCCGCAGCGTGCGGCCCGAGCTGAAGCTCGACATTTGCAGCCAGTGCCATCCGTTTTACACCGGCAAGCTGAAGTTCGTCGACACCGCCGGCCGCATCGACAAATTCCAGAAGAAGTTCGCCGCTGGTACCTACGCCAGCCTGCAGAGCAAGCCGACGAAGAAGAAAGTGGCCCAGAAGTAGCGAATCGATGCCTGGCAAGCTGACTAGGCTCTTTCCCCACCGCGGAGTTTCATGAGCGGCTCGATTCGCAAAATCCTCGAAGATAAGTTCGCGCACTTCGAGCAACTCGAACGCGAAATGTCTGACCCAGCCGTGCTTGCCGATGGTGCACGCATGAGTGCGGCGGCGCGCGAACACGGTGGACTGGCTCGCCTGGCGACCAAGTATCGCGAGTTCAAAAAGCTCAGCGAAGACATTGCCGGCTGCCAGGAAATGGCTGAAGCGGCCGAAGATGCCGAAGAGCGCCAGATGGCGGAGGCCGAGCTGGTCGAGCTGCGCGCTCGCCGCGAAGCGATCTGGGACGAACTGCTGTCGATGACCGTCGGCGGCGAAGATGCCCACCGCACCCGCTGCATCATGGAAATTCGCGCCGGCACCGGCGGCGATGAAGCGGCGTTGTTCGCCCGCGATCTGTACGAAATGTACCGCCGCTACGCCGATTTGAAGGGCTGGCGAACGGAGATCATGGACCACAGCGCCACCGAAATGGGCGGGTTTAAGGAAATTACCCTCACTTTCGAGGGCGAAAACGTCTACCGCGATCTACAGTACGAAAGCGGCGGGCACCGCGTGCAGCGCGTCCCCGAGACCGAAACACAAGGCCGAATCCACACCTCAGCGGCAACCGTGGCAGTAATGCCCGAGCCCGAAGACGTGGAAGTCAACCTTCGCCCTGACGATTACCGGATCGATAAGTTTTGCGCTTCCGGTCCGGGCGGCCAGCACGTCAACAAAACCGAATCGGCGATCCGGCTGACTCACCACGAGACCGGGATCGTCGTCCAGTGCCAGGACGAAAAGAGCCAGCACAAGAACCTCGCCAAAGCGCTGCGGGTGCTCAAAACCCGGATCTATGAGAAAAAGCGCGAAGAGGAAAACGCGAAACGCGCCGAGACACGTCAGGGCTTGATCGGCTCCGGCGACCGCAGCCAGCGGATTCGCACGTATAACTTTCCTCAAAACCGGCTGACCGATCACCGCATCAACCTGACGCTGTACAAGCTCGACCAGATCATCGGCGGCCAGGTCGGCGCGGTCACCGATGCACTGATCGAATACGACCGCGACCAGCTCCGCGGCGAAATGACCGAGGACTGATCCGGCGAGGCTGATCCTCTGGGTGGCACGTCCCTGAGGAACGAAGGGCGTGCTGGGGAGAGTAGAGCAATTGTCCCCAATTGCTCCTCATCCCGCCGGGGTCGATGCGGGGAACAATTGAGGACAATTGTTCTACATTGTCGGCTTCAAAACGCGAAGCTTGATAAAGCGGTCAGAAGTGGGTTTGTAAGCCGGGTTCTGTGACGACGCTTGCGCATCGCCGGTGACCATTTATCTGGGACGGCGGTTGCCCGCCGCCTCGAGCGACCTACCCGGATGTCGATAGCGAGACGGGCCGTCTCGCGGCCACCGCACGCCTTGCGGCAGCAGCAGCCTTGCACCCTGTTTGGTCTAGCTTCGGATGGGGTTTACCGAGCCGGCCGAGTCACCTCGGCCGCTGGTGCGCTCTTACCGCACCGTTTCACCCTTACCACGCACCGCGCGCTCTCAAGAAAGAACGCGGCCGTTCGGCGGTTTGCTCTCTGTTGCACTTTCCCTAGCCTCACGACCGGTCGACGTTATCGACCATCCCGCCCTGCGAAGCCCGGACTTTCCTCCCGCACGGTTCACAGGGAACCGCAGCGAGCGATCACCCCGCCCACTTCCAACCGCCCTTCTAGCATGGCCACCCCGCTCCCAATCAGCAACCCGTCAACCCCGCCCGCCCACAACCGCCAACCTGCCTCCGTCCACCGGGCCTCCTGCTTCGATCGGCGGAGCGATCGACCACGCTGTCCGGCCCTCTGCTTCGATCGGCGGAGCGATCGACCACTCTGCCCCTTCTGACTTCTGACTTCTATCCTCTAGCTTCTCCAAAACCTTTACGAACTCCACACATCACAGTCTAATGCGGTTATCATTACCGTTGTCTGGGCGTTTGCCCGCACGTACGTACCTATCAAATGTGAGATCTCCATCCGATGGATAATCAACCTTCTCGCCGCTCGTTTTTAAAAACGTCTACCACGGTTGCCGCCAGCGCCGTGCTCTCGACCAGCATCGCGCGGACGGCACACGCGGCGGGTGACGACCAGATTCGCTTCGTGGTGGTCGGCTGCGGTGGCCGTGGTACGGGAGCCGCCGACCAGATCATGAACACCAAGGGGAATACCAAGTTGGTCGCGGTGGCCGACGCCTTTGAACGCAACGCCGAGCAGACGATCCGCTCGATGAGCGGTCGTCACAAGGATAAAGTCGATGTTCCCCAAGACCGCATCTTCACCGGCCTGGACGCCTACAAGAGAGCGATTGATGTCGATTGCGACTTGGTCGTGATCGCCACGCCGCCTGGCTTCAAGCCGCAGCAGTTTGAATATGCTGTCAGCAAAGGCCGGCACGTGTTCATGGAAAAACCAGTCGCCGTCGATGCGCCTGGTACCCGCCGAGTATTGGCCGCTGTTGAAGAATCCAAGAAGAAGAACCTGACGGTCGCCATCGGTCTGCAGCGGCGGCATGAGCCGCAGTACACTGAGACGATTCAGCGAATTCACGACGGCGCCATCGGTGACATCATCGCCATGCGGGTGTACTGGAACGGCGACGGCATTTGGTATCGCAACCGCCAGCCCAACCAGTCGGAAATGGCTTTCCAGACCAACAACTGGTACCACTTCAACTGGCTCAGCGGCGATCAGATTTGCGAGCAGCACATTCACAACATCGACGTCGGTTGCTGGGTCAAGAATGCCTATCCGGTGGAATGCAACGGGATGGGCGGCCGCGAGCAGCGGATGGGTGGTGATGCGACGAAGTCGCAAATCTTCGACCACACGTTCTGCGAGTTCACTTTCCCGGACGGAACCAAGATGTTCAGCCAGGGCCGGCACCTCCGAGGCGGCTGGAACCATGTCGGCGAGTTCGCTCACGGCAGCAAGGGCACTGCCGATCCTTCGGGTGAGATCTTCGGCGAGAACGCCTGGAAATTCTCCGGCCAGCGGCTCAATGGCCACCAGCAAGAGCAGCACGATCTGATCGAGGCGATGATGGCTGGCAAGGTCTACAACGAGGGCGAGTTCGGTGCGAAATCGACGTTCGCGGCGATTCTCGGCCGCGAAGCTTGCTACTCCGGTCGGGTGCTCAAGTGGGACGAATTGCTCGCCAAGGGCAAGGATCTGGCGCCGGGAATCGACGAGTACACGCTCGACTCGCTGCCGCCGGTAATGCCCGGTGAAGACGGCAAGTACCCAGTTCCGGTTCCTGGCCAATACGACCCGTTTGCCTGATCCGCCGCCCTATCGTTGGAGTTCAGGCTTTAGCCTGTCTCCTACGCCCTCGTTGGAGTTCAGGCTTTAGCCTGGCTCCTAGGCGGACTTGTCCAAAGGTTTCGGGACTTTGAGAGTGCCTACTACTTGGATTCACAGGTCGTTTTGATTGACGCGTCAGCCGGACGCGTTAGGTTATAGATGACGGGGGTTTGTCTCCCGTCACCCGCCTGCCCATGCTGGGCTACCGCCGAAGCGCAACTCCTGCAACGCGCGCTGCTGGCCGGATTGGTGGTGTCAGACCCATTTCCTTGGATCGGACATCGGCGGATCGCTGTGCGCGACCGCTACCGATTCAGGCTTTTGCCAGCGCCAGAGATTTTGGAGTAAGGCACCGTGCGAACATCTGTTTCCGCCTGTGGTAGCTGCGGCCTGCGGTCGCGCGATTCGATGGTTCCCCCACCTGGGTTAGCCGAGCCAGCGGTCGTTGCGACCGCCTGGCAGCGTTCAGTTCCCTGGAACGTCCTGATGGGGATCGCGGCGGCGGCGCTGCTGGCAGTCACGCCGCTCAGCTATGCCGTGGGCGATGAGGCGGCTGCGGGCGATGCCCAGAAGACGGCTCCACCGGCTGCCGAGTCGGGTATCAGCTACGACCGGGACGTGCTGCCGATTTTCCGCAGGTCCTGTTTCGGCTGCCACCAGAACGGCAAGCGGCAAGGCGATTACCGGATGACGGAATTCGCGTCGCTGTTGGCCGGCGGCGAGAGCGAGCAACCCGCGATCGTGCCGGGCAATCCCGAGGCAAGTTATCTGATCGAACAGATCACGCCGCAGGATGGCCATGCGGCAATGCCTCAAGCGCCCGCCTCGCCCTTGTCCCCGGCAGAGATTGAGACGATCCGCGACTGGGTTGCTCAGGGCGCTGTGGATGACTCGCCCGCGGGCCGGGGACCGAGCTACGATGCCGAGCATCCGCCGGTGTACCAAAACGCGCCGGTAATCACATCGATCGATGTATCGCACGACGGCCGATTGATCGCCGCGGCCGCCTATCACGAAGTGATCCTCAGCGATGCGCAGTCCGGCGAGCCGCTGGCGCGACTGGTGGGGTTGAGTCCGCGGATCAACAGCGTGCGGTTCTCGCCCGATTCGACTCGGCTGGCGGTCGCTGCTGGCACACCGGCCGAAGCGGGCGAGTTGCAGGTCTGGGATGTCGCTTCACGACAATTGCAGTTGTCGGTGCCGCTGGGCAGCGACACGCTTTCAGGAGTCTGCTGGTCGCCCGATGGCTCGCAGATCGCGCTGGGCAGCACCAACATCGTCCGCGCGCTCGATGCAAGTAGCGGGCAAGAGGTGCTGTTTCAAGGTGCGCACGAGGACTGGGTACTCGACACAGCCTATACCGCCGACGGCAGTCATTTGGTCTCGGTGGCCCGCGACATGACGTGCAAACTGACGGAAGTCGCCACGCAACGATTCATTGACAACGTCACGTCGATCACGCCCGGAGCCTTGGCCGGCGGACTCAATACGATCGTCCGCCATCCCACACGTGATGAAATCTTTGTCGGCGGTGCCGACGGAGTCGCCAAAGTGTACCGCGTCTTCCGCACGACCCGCGCAAGATCGGCGACGACGACAACCTGGTCCGGGCGCTGCCGGCGATGAAAGGCCGGATCTTTTCGGTCGCGGTCAGCCCCGATGGGTCGCGTCTGGCCGCCGCCGCCACGATCGATGGCAACAGCGAAATCCGTGTCTGGAATTACAACTTTGGCGGTGCCACCCCCGAGGCGATCACGCAGCTTGCGGCGCGAAAACCGGAAGAGCTGAGCGATGCCGAAAAAGTGACGCTGGCAGAATATCGTCAAACCGAGGCGGCGGAAGTTTGGCGAGCGACGTTGGACGGTAATGCGGTCTACGCGATCCGCTTTGCGCCTGATCAGTCGCTGCTCGCCACGGGCAATTCCGGACAATTACACCGCTTCAGCCCCGCCGGCGATGCGCAAGCAGCGTGGCCGCTGGTGCAGATCGCTCAGCCGTCGACCGACTCGCCCGCGGCGCCGTTGGACGCCGCCCAGTGGACGCAGTTGGTCGCCGGGGCCTCCGCAGATCGTCCGGGCGAACCGGCGATCGACGTCGATGCGATCGTGCAGATCGAGACGATGCCTGCGCGAAATCTCGCTGGTTGGGCCGCTGGCCTATGCCCAAATGATCGTCACCGCGACGTTGGCCGATGGATCCATGGTCGATGTGACTCGCTGGTGTGAAGCACAACCAAACAGCACTGTTGCCGCAAGTTCGCGATTACTGGTCCGCCCGTTGGCCGATGGCCAGAGCGATCTGATCCTGCGTCTGGGCAAGCACGTCGCCAAGGTGCCGGTCAGCGTGAGCGGGATGCAGGAGGAGTGGACGGCCGACTTTGTCCGCGATGTGAACCCGGTGCTCAGCCGGTTAGGGTGCAACCAAGGATCGTGCCACGGAGCTCAAGCCGGCAAGAACGGCTTTAAGCTGTCGCTCCGCGGCTACGATCCAATTTTCGACATCCGCTCGTTGACCGATGATCACGCCGCTCGGCGGATCAATCCGGCCGCGCCCGATGAATCATTGATGCTGCGCAAACCGCTGGGACTCTCGCCGCACCAAGGCGGGACGCTGATGGCAGCGGGCGATCCCTACCACAGCATCCTCCGCAGCTGGATCGCCGCGGGATCGAAGCTCGATCTGCAGTCGCCGCGGGTCAGCCGCATTGAAGTCACTCCCACCGATCCGGTTGTGAACCAAATCGGCTCGCGCCAGCAGGTTCGGGTCGTCGCTTTCTACGCCGACGGCCAGCAGCGCGACGTGACGCACGAGGCATTCATCACCAGCGGCAATGCCGAAGTTGCCGACGTCGATTCGTCCGGGCTGCTGACCACGGTGCGGCGTGGTGAAGCCGCGATTCTCGCACGTTACGAAGGTGCTTACGCCGCCACGACGTTGACGGTCATGGGCCAGCGAGAAGGTTTTCAGTGGGCACAGCCGCCGTCATGGAACCGCATTGACGATCTGGTGGCCACCAAATGGGAGCGGCTGCGAATCTTGCCGAGCGAGTTGTGTGACGACGAAGAGTTCCTGCGGCGCGTTTACCTCGACCTGACCGGTTTGCCGCCGACCAGCGACGAAATCCGCGCCTTCGTGGCCGACACCAGCGAAACGCAGCAAAAACGGGCGGCGATGATCGACCGGCTCATCGGCAGCGAGCCATTCATTGAGTTCTGGACCAATAAGTGGGCCGATTTGCTGCAGGTCAACCGTAAGTTTCTCGGACCCGAAGGCAGCCTCGCCTATCGCAATTGGATCCGGCAATCCGTCGCCGAAAACAAACCTTATAACGAGTTCGTGCATGAGATTTTGACCGCCAACGGGTCCAATCGCACGAATCCGCCGGCATCCTATTACAAGGTGCTCCGTAATCCCGATGAGATCATGGAGAACACGACGCACCTGTTCCTCGGCATCCGGTTCAACTGCAACAAGTGCCACGATCATCCGTTCGAGCGTTGGACACAGGACCAGTACTACCAAACCGCCGCTTACTTTGCCCGGACCTCGCTGCGCCGCGATCCCGAGAGCGGTGACGCGACGATCGGTGGCACCGCCGTCGAAGGTGCTAAGCCGCTGTACGAAGAGGTCTATGAGGCCGAGCAGGGCGAGGTCAAACATGCGCGAACGGCCGCGGAAGTTGAACCGGCTTTCCCCTTCGAGGTGCCTCATGAGTCGCCGCAGTCGACCAGCCGCCGCGACCAACTCGCTGCCTGGCTGACCGACGACAACAACCCCTACTTCGCCCGCAGCTACGTCAACCGGCTGTGGGCCTACCTACTGGGCGTCGGTTTGATCGAACCGATCGACGATATCCGTGCTGGTAATCCGCCAACCAATCCCGAGCTGCTCGATCACCTCAGCGAGAGGTTTGTCCAAAGCGGTTTTGATGTTCGCCAGATCATGCGCGAAATCTGCAACAGCCGCACGTATCAGCTGTCGATCAAACCGAATCAGTGGAATGAAGACGATGCTCAGAATTATGCGCGAGCGACGCCGCGACGACTTCCCGCCGAAGTGCTATTCGACACGATCCACTACGTCACCGGCTCGGTGACGCAGATCCCCGGCGTGCCCAAGGGGACTCGTGCCGCGGCTCTGCCGGATGTCGGCATCACAACCGAAGATGGGTTCTTGCAAAACCTCGGGCAACCGGTCCGCGAGAGCGCCTGCGAGTGTGAACGAAGCAGTGAATTGCAACTCGGCCCCGTAATGGCACTGGTCAGCGGCCCGACGATCGGCCGCGCGATCGCTGACGACGAAAACGACCTGGCGCGATTGGTCAAGCAGCTACCCGAGGACGCGAAATTGGTCGAAGAACTCTTCTTGCGGGTGCTCGGACGCTGGCCTAGCGAGATCGAAACCGAAACCTTCGCCGACTTCCGCGCGGCGATCAGTGCCGATCACGAATCACTCTCCCGCACCTTGGCCGAGCGAGAAGCGGCCTGGCAACAGGAGTTCGCGCAGCGTGAAGCGGCCCGCAACGCGGCGCTTGCGGAAACGCAGCAGCAACTGGCGACACAGATCGAGGAGTTGCGTCCAGAGGTTGAACGCCTCGAAGCCGAGCGTCTGCAGCGGATCGCCGATGCGCAGGCTAAACTCGACGCCACCCGCGCCGCAAAACATCAGCAGTGGCTCAGCCGTTCTGCTCACGAAGACAGCGTCGAGTGGTTTCCGCTGGTTCCACTTGAGGCCAAGGCATCCACCGGCGATAAGCTTCGGGTGCTCGAAGACCGCTCGATCCTGGTTACCGGCAAAGCGGACAAAGGTGTCTACGAGTTGAGCTTCGAAACGTCGTTGGCCAATCTCACCGGCCTGCGGGTCGAGGCACTCACGGACGAGTCGCTCAAAGCCAAAGGGCCCGGGTTAGCTGCGAACGGAAACTTCGTGCTGACTGATTTTGAAGTCGTCATGGCTCCACGTGAGAACGCTCAACAGCAATCACCGGTTGCGTTCTCCCGCGCCATCGCCGACTTCACCCAGGACGGTTTTGACCCCGCGCAGGCGATCGATGGCAACCGCACCGATCAACAGGGCTGGGCGGTGGCAGGCTCACTTGGCCAGCCCCACTGGATCGTGTTCCAGGCCAAAGAACCGATCGCGGCTGGCAATACACACCGGATCACGATCCGCATGCATCAGTTCCACAACGCCGCTGAGCACCGATTGGGACGGTTCCGGATCAGCGCTACCACGGCGGCCAGCGACCCGCTGCCGCTCGGTCTAGCCGAGCCGCTGCAGGTTGTCTTGCGGACGCCGGCTGAGGATCGCAGCGAAGCCGACGTCGCGCTGGTGACGGGCTACTTCGAATCGGTCGATCAGGAGATCAAGGCGGAGTTGGCCGCGGTCGCCGCTGCCGGAGCCCCGGTTCCCAAAGATCCGCGAATCGTGGCGATCGAACAACGGATCACGCGGTTGCAAGTGCCGACACCGGTCCCCCAGGAACTGGAGCGGCTGCGCAGCGACGTGGAGCAAAGCGTGCGTCAGCTTGCCCAGGAGCGGCTGACGGCCGCTGAAGATTTGACCTGGGCGTTGATCAACAGCCCGGCGTTTTTATTCAACCGCTAATGTTTTGTCGTAGCTAAATGCTCGGGGCAGTGGCCGTACAACTCACGTCGCTTTTGGTGCTCCGTAGGGCCGCAGGCCCGATAAATCCTCTGCCGGGGCCCGTCAGGCCCCGGTCTATTTGGGGCGCAAAAGCGTTTACAGGCCCTTGGGCCGACACAGATTCGACACCGAGCCCTACTTGTGCCGGCCCTGCGGGCCTGAGAGGAGCACTTATCAACTGAGTTTCTAAGACTGCATGAGTCTCACATTACGACTGCAGGCACGGCGCGGGATCGTCGAAGTGACTCGGCTTGGGCTTGGCTTTGACGCGGCCCTTGCGGATCAACATCGATTCGACCAACGATGCCTTCGACGGCGTCTTGGCCTTTTTCGCACGCATGTACTCGGGGCGTTTGCGCGCGTTGTTCGCTGACGTCCCGCCGCCTTGACCGCCACGGGCTGGTCGTCCATGGGATCCGCGGCCGGACCCTCCACGCGGTCCGTCACTCTGGCGAGCATCGCGCTCTTCCTGGCGATCGGCTTCGCTCAGCACGGTCGCTGGCGGTTGATCCCGGCCGACCGGAATCCGCTTGTGCAGGACCCGCTCGATCGCTTCGAGCAGTTCACCTTCATGCGGTCCGCAGAACGAGGTCGCCACTCCGGATCGCCCAGCTCGGCCGGTACGCCCGATGCGGTGCACATACGTCTCCGCCACCTGCGGCAGATCGAAATTGATCACATGCCCGATGCCGCTGACGTCGATCCCGCGAGCGGCGATGTCGGTCGCGATCAACACCTTCAGCTCACCGGACTTGAAACCGTCCAATGCGCGCTGACGAGCGGATTGCGACTTATTGCCGTGAATCGCTTCGGAGCGAATGCCGATCGCCTCGAGCTTGCGAACCACCGCATTGGCACCATGCTTGGTGCGCGTGAAGACGATCGTGCTGCCAGCGGGCCGAGAGTTGAGCAGGTGCGCCAGCAGGGCCGGCTTCGTTTTCTGAGCGACATGATACAGCGTCTGCTCCACCCGCTCCGCCGCGGGACGCTGCGGATCGATTTGGATGCGAACAGGGTCAACCAAGATCTGCTTGGAAAGTGAAGCGATTTCGGTCGGCATGGTCGCCGAGAACATCAGCGTCTGTCGCTGCTTGGGCAGCATCGCGATGATGCGGCGGACGTCGGGCAAGAAGCCCATGTCGAGCATGTGGTCGGCTTCGTCGAGTACAAACGTCTCGATCCGCCGCAGGTCGATGAAGCCCTGCGAAATCAGGTCCAACAGTCGGCCGGGCGTTGCCACGATGATGTCCACGCCGCGCTGCAAGTCGCGGGTCTGCGGGTTCTGATTGACGCCGCCGAAGATCACGGTCGATTTCAAGCCACTGTGCTTGCCGTAGCGTTTGAAACAGTCGTCGATCTGCGCGGCGAGTTCGCGCGTCGGTGCCAGCACCAAAGCGCGGACGGAGTCGCTGCGATCGCGGTCATTGCCGCGGCGCGAGGGAGTCGAGGCAGCTTCGCGGCGCTTGCCAGCGAGCCGGTGGATGATCGGGATGGCGAAGGCTGCGGTTTTGCCGGTGCCGGTCTGAGCGCAGCCGAGGATGTCGCGGCCTTCGATGGCAGCGGGAATCGATTTGGTCTGGATCGCGGTTGGAGTTGTGTAGCCGAGATCTTGGACCGCGCGCAATACGGGCGCAGCGATTCCGAGAGATTCAAAAGTCATGCGGTATACCGTGGGAGAGTCCCAGGACCGAAACGGCGTCGTCACAAGCGGTGACGAAAAAAGAAACCGGGTGAGCCTGGTGGCTGATCGGACCAGCGGCACATTCGCGTGCTCTTAGCGGTCCGATTCGTATGTCGAACTATAGGCGCGTTTGGCGATAGCGTCCAGGCAAAAATCGCAAATGCGCGTCGTGCGGTGGGCGATGGGTGCGAATTAGCCCCGTCGGCCACCGTCCATGTCCATTTGCCGCGTCGGCGATCCGCCGATACGATCGTTCCTTCTGTCCCTTTCCCATGCATCGGCCGCACCTGACGTGACTGAACTCGATATCGATATCGCTTCCCTGCTCGGCCCCGACGCCGATCCCGCCGCCGCCGGAATGACGCTACGACAGGTCGGTGCGACTGCACCCGCTTCAGCTCCAGCGATTCTAGACGAACTGCTCGCCGAGCGTGATCAGCTGCCGCAGTCCGATCCGGCGATCGTCGGGGCGCTGCTGCGCGGGTTGCACACGCTGTTCCTCAAAGGCGCGCGTGAGCAACTGGTGGCGATCGATCCGCTGGAACTGGCGGCGCTCGATGACGCGCTGCCGCCGGGATCCCCCAACCGTTTCCTGCTGCTGCATTTGCTCGTCCTGAGCCGCAGCGAAGAGGCCCTGCGGGTCGCTGTGGAGCGGATTGGCCAGCATCCTCCGAAAGATTCGATCGCCGCCGCACAGGTCCTCAGTCCGTTGATGCAGAGCGACGATTGGTCCGTTGCGGCCGTGTTTCCGGCGCTGTTGGGCGCGATCGAGCATCCCGCCGTGGCCGCCCCGGCGCTCGACCTGGCGAACTATCTAACGCGGAAACAGCGGGTCGCGGTGCATCCAGCGGCAGACCAAGTCGCGATGCTCAATACGCTGCTGGCCGCCGTGACTCGCCGTCTGGAACAATTTGAAGCCGATCCGCGCACACTCGGCGACGATATCGCGACCGTTCAGGGGCGGCTGAGCGAAGCGGTCTCGTTGGCCGTGTCGCTCTGCGATGCTCTCGCCCTGATCGGACAGGAACAGTCGATCCCGAGACTGGCCGCGGCGATGCACCTCAAACATCGCCGTGTGCAAACCGAGGCGGCTGGGGCGCTGGCGCGGATGGGCGATGAAACCGGAACCGAACACCTGCTTTCGCTGGTCAGCGAACCGTCGGCGCGACTGCGGGTGATCGCCTACGCCGATGAACTCGGGCTGTCCGAAAGGATCGACGAAACCTATCGCAGTCCCGCCGCAACGGCCGAAGCGGAAATGGCGCTGTGGCTGTCGCAACCCGGACAGATGGGCGTGCCGCCGACGTTGGTCGAGACGATCGACGAGCGACATCTCTACTGGCCGAGCTACGATCAACCGATCGACTGCTTCTTGGTGCGGTTTCATTATGACATGGGCTCCCGCACCTATAGCAACGTCGGCATCACCGGCCCGGCCGTTTTCGCGCTGGCCAATGACGTGGCGGACCTGCCGATGGATGACATCTATGCGATCTACGCCGGCTGGCATGCGGAACACGAAGACATCTTCGCGATCGCAGCGGAACACTTGAACCACGCCCAGAAACGTGTCGTTGCGGACCTAGCCGCACACGTCGATCGCAGCGGCTATCAGTCGCCGCAGGTCGAACTGTTCGGCATCTTCCTCGGTGAACAAGCCGCCGTATTTTTGGCCACGCGAGACGATAAACCCTGTCGCGTGATCAGCGACGGATTGGAGACGATGCACATCCCAATCGCTAACCGCCCACGCCCTTTGGACGCTGGCGACCTGTGGAATCTTTACAAGGGACGCAAGCTGCTGCGGACGTTCAATCCATCAGGAATCGGCGACAGTTGAGTCAAATGGTTCTTTCGCTAATTGAGCGGCCGATCTGCTTGCCTATAGCTTTGGGTGGCACGCCTAGAGCTCCAGCGATGGGCGTGAGCGGCGGAAGCAGATATCGAGCCGATGAACCATGTCACGGTTACCCTGCTGTCCGCCCAGCACGCCCTTCGTTCCTCAGGGACGTGCCACCCCAAGGATCAGCGCTGCCCTTCAAATCATCCTGGAAAATGACGGGTTTACTGAACCACTGCGCCCGTGTGTGAAGAAAACATCACACAAGATAATCGATTTTGATGTTCTTGCCTGCGTTCACTTCACCGACCGCAACGTGCGTTGTATACCCACTGCCCGAAAAGGTCACTGTGTATTGGCCGTCTGCGGAAACGGGAACCGAATAGCCGCCCGATTGAGTCGACACTGCATAATATCCTGAACCGTTGACATCGACCCGGACGCCCGCTCGACCTTCACCAATGTCATAAAAGCGGTTTCCGTTTACGTCTTCAAAAACAACGCCGGTGACAAAGGTCGCATTGCCTGCCAATCCAAAATCCTGAGTCACCAACTGCGGTCCGACCGGACCGCTGCTGGCGTTGATGACACCGACGCCTATTTCATTGGCACGATCGCTGTGGATGTTCATTCGATGGCTAGCCGGATTCTGCATCCCTTGGCCAGCGAACTGCGGGTTGTAATCCGGATGTCCTGGTGAGTCGCTGCCCCAGTCCACCGCAAATGCGGCATGGCCATAAGCCACCGAGCGGGAATGTGAGTAAACGTTTTCTGCCACTCCACCGACATAACCCATCGCGGCGGCTCGATCCCGGGGACCGAATCCACTCCGGAATGGCGCCGGCGGATTGGCCGAGCTGACGTGCCCCTGGAAGCGGTTCGCCAACAGATCCTGCGTGTGCAGCTGCGCGGCTTCCAACAAGGAGGCATTAAAAGACAGTGGCTGAGCACGGCGCACGAGTTTACCAGAGTTCAGCTGCTGCGTGTACTGAAATACGATGTCACGAGGGTCAATACCAAACGATGCGTAAACGTCGGTGATCTGACTGTCGGTGAGATTGGCCAACCTTTGAGCTTCGACCAACGCATCGGCGCGGGCGCGGTTGAGGTATTCCAAATACTGCTGCTGATAAGCGGAAGGATTTCCGATCTCATAGCGAATCTTTTCCAGCCGGTTGCCGATCTGGATGCTGTCGACATACCACCCAAATCCAGGATCGGTTTGCGGATAATACGATCCGGACTTGACCTGGTAGATGAAGCGGATGCGAATGTCCTGGCCGCTAAACGACGACAAGTCCAGCTGACGGAGGACGAACGCACCTTCGCCGGAGTCACCCGAACCCGCTTGCGAATACACGGTATGAGGCCAACTGGCTCCACCGTTAGTGGAAACCTGAACCTCAGCCACTTGTCCCGCAGCGGCCCAGCCCAGCCGGCTCATAAAGAACAGCTGCGTATCTGCTTCGATCTTGATGGTCCGGTCGATCTCAAACCCGTTGAGTGTCGGCGCCGAGTGGGCCAAGTGAAATGCGTGGTCACCTTCGGCATGAATTGCCGATTGGATCAGCGGATAAGCCGCATGCGTCCGGTCGATGACACGGGTGGCGCCGTTTTCAGCGTCCTCCGTCCACAGGATGCGGACCGGCCGCGGCGGCGGTTCACCCGCTTGATAATCGACCCGCAGATGGGTCCGCATCGGCCGCTGCGGATCATCGGTCCAAAACATCAACTCCACCGGCCCATCATCGATCGGCCCGAGCCGCGCGAGCAGTTCCTGATGTGAGAGGACCAGGGAGTTGCCCTCGCGCAGTGCCGTGATGTCCTCTGCCGCCGCAGGCCCGCCCGAGCCAGCGACGGCGACGTAGACCGCCTGTACGCCCGGCAACAGCTCCAGCTGGACCGCGAGATCTTGGACCACTCCCTCATCGGTCGCCGGCTCCAGCAGCGAAACGCGTGGCACACTGATCGCGTCGAAGCCGCTGCGTTTCGCTTGGCCGATGCCCGTAATGATCTGCAGCGCGTCCAGAGGCGTGACCGCGTTGTCCTGATTGACGTCGAACCGCAGCAGCGATTCCGCGGTGGGAACTTCCGAGCCGCGCTGAACCGCAGCGATGTGACCGAGCACCTGCAGGGCGTCCAGCGGCGTCACCCGTGCGTCGTCGCTGGGATCATAGGGGGCGAAGCTGACCGGTGCGTTGTTCGTCGCCAGCGGCGCGAGCGTGCTCGTTGCCGCTGGCAGATAGAGTTCATTGGGCAAGCTGGGAAAACAGTAGTCGAGGTCACTGGCCAGCAGTTGCCTGGTTTCCAACTGCTGAAGGTGAAGCTTACGAACTGCTTTTCGTCGGCCAATCACGGGCGGAGCTTTCAAAGTCCAAGGAATAAATAACCAATCATCTCAGCACCTCTCCTGCAGGCGGCTGACGTCTAGTCGGCACAATCGAGAAGGAACGCTTTCGTATTGCTAGCGAGACTGACGAACAAGCCCGTGCAGGACAAGTAGGGAAAACGCGGCTACATCGGCGGCCGACACCCGCTGGGAATCATTTTCAAAGCACCAGCTTCTCCCGTACCGCCGTTACCGGTTATGATTCCGGCACATCACGGCTGATGAGCCGTCTCGCCGGGAGCATCGCCACTGCGTTCGCTCATTTCGGATTTTTTCAAAATTTGTTATTGCTGTCCCCGGTCTCGGCGCGATGATGATATTTGATCGGCAGATCTTGCCCGTCTCGAAATCGCCCGGTGGACGACGCGCATCGTCTTGTATGCAGTTTCTCACGTCATTCATTTCGCTGAATGTAGTTGCCAGCGTGCTGGCAGTGTTGGCGGCTTGCGCCTTTGACGCCGGCCATGAGCTGGCACCATCGGCAGCTACAAACGTGCCAATCTGCGCGGTCGCTGGTGGCAACGGGTGCTCGCCGGATGTTGACAACGGCGCAGCGCCCGAATTCTCTCAACATGTTGTCCGGGTAACGTGTCTCGCAGCTGCACTGGCCACCGAAGCGAGCGGGCCGATCATCGCCCAGCCCAAGCGGACACTTTCGCTTGACAGGCTGTGTGACTTTAAGGCTCACGACGTTTGCATTGCAGGCTGGGACAAGGCCGCCGCTGCGGGTACAGTCCGCCAAAAGTTTAATTCTCGCTCTTTGATCGCGCTCCACATTCGCTTGCAGGTGTAGCCCCGCGGCCCCAACGGTCGTGTCGTTATTTTCACTGTCCTGCATTTCAGCGGGTCCGCGCGGTAGAACTCGCGGACGGTCCGCTGGCTCTTTCAAGCGATTAGCAATGAGTCACAAGTTGCGGAGCCGCGCCATGGGCGGCAAGCGACGTCCCGGGCCGAAACCAGTCTTCGCCCGTTGGTCGCTGTTCATTTTGGCGGTGTTTGCGCTGGCAGCACCGCTGCTCGTTTTCGGTGCCTTCCGAGCCGTTAAAAGCAATACCAACCAAGTCTCCGACTGGTTGCCCGAGTCCTTTGATGAGACACAGGAGCTCGCTTGGTACCGAAAACATTTCGTCGGTGATCAGTTTGTCGTCGTCAGTTGGGAGGGGTGCGAGATCAATGCCGGCGCAACCAGCATCGAAACACTCCGCCCGGACCCTCGCATCGACAAGCTGGCGTCGTTACTGGTATCGGACACGCCAGTTGGGGGCCGGCCCAACGCGCCGCCTTACCAGTACTACGTCAAGTCGGTGTTCACTGGGCCACGGATGCTGGAGTATTTGGTCGAGTCTGACTCTCAGATTCCTTATGAGCTGGCCAGAGAACGGCTCGTCGGCTCGTTATTAGGACCTGACCGCAAGCAAACCTGTCTAATTGTTACGCTCTCGGACGAGTCCATTCCGCAGCTTCGTCATGTACTGGCACGTCCAATCATAGGACCGCTTGGGTTTGAACATCCCCCCGGCGTGCTCTTTCAGGCGATGCAACAGTGCGGCATCGATGTCGATCAGGTGCACCTCGGCGGGCCGCCGGTGGATAATGTCGCAATTGATGAAGAAGGGGAACGCACCCTGATTCGACTGGCTGGGTTTTCAGCGCTGCTGGGGTTGGGCCTTTCCTGGTGGTCACTGCGCAGCATCCGCTTAACGATGATTGTCTTCGCCTGCGGCCTGCTGAGCGCCACGGCAGGGTTAGCCTCGCTGTGGGCCAGCGGAGTCAAGACCGATGCCATTGTGCTTTCGATGCCGGCGTTGGTTTACGTGCTGGCAATTTCGGGCGCTATCCACCTGATCAACTATTATCGCCACGCCCTGCCGATTGTCGGCCCCGCCGCTGCGCCGGGCAAGGCGATTACCATGGGTTGTAAGCCAGCGATTTTGTGCTCGGTCACCACCGCCCTGGGGCTACTATCCCTATGCACCAGCGATCTGGTACCGATCCGCAAGTTTGGACTGTACTCAGCGATCGGCGTACTCCAGATTCTGGTGGTCCTGTTCCTGTTTTTACCGGCTGCACTTTATTATTGGCCGCCCAAGGGATCGCAGCAGCTGGCGCCCGCAAATGGTGGAAAACGCCGCATCGCGGATGCGAACGAACCATCTCCTGGTCTGCTGGCACGGTTATGGGATCGCCTGGGCGATTGGATCATCAGGCACCATATCTTAGTAACGGCCTCGTTTCTGTTTCTCTTAACTGGATTCGCCAGCGGGTTACAGCATTACCGCACTTCGATCGACTTGATGAAGTTGTTCGACACTGAAGCACGGATCATTAAGGACTACCACTGGCTGGAATCACATATCGGCCAACTGGTGCCGGTTGAAGTGGTCATCAGTTTTTCGCCCGATGCCATCGCTCCACTGGGCCAGTCGCCATCGGCAACGGAAAACCGCGATCACCGCTGGTCGCTTCTCGAGCGGATGAACCTGGTTGCCCAAGTTCAACATAGTATGGAGCGGAAGTTTGGTGAACGAGGCAGTGGTGTCATCGGCCCGTCGATGTCGGCGCTGACCTTCACTCCACCACTTCCACCGAGTGACCGCGGCTTGGGATCTTTCGTTCACCGTAAGATACTCAACCGGAAACTCGAAAATAGCTATGAATCACTGATCAACAGCGGTTATGTTGCGATTGATGAAGCCAACGGGCATGAACTGTGGCGCATCAGCCTGCGAGTCGCGGCCTTTGAAGATGTCAACTATGGAGAGTTTACCGACGCGCTCAAATTGGCAGTCGATCCGATTGTGGATCGCTTTGCCGACTCTCGCGACAGGAAGGATCGGCTGACGGCGGTCTCTGCTTCAGCCCGCGCGTCCGATGTCGATGCGATTTACACGGGCGTTGTGCCGATTGTCTACAAGGCGCAATTCGCACTATTGAACAGCATGATCAGTAGCACGGTCTGGTCTTTTTTGACGATCACGCCGCTGCTGATGTACGTTTCGCGAGGCATTTTGGCAGGCTTGGTTGCCATGATCCCCAATGTCCTGCCTGTGGTGGTGGTGTTTGGCGGGCTGAGCTGGATCGGGCTGCCAATCGACATCGGTTCAATGATGGCGGCCAGTATCGCTTTGGGAGTGGCGGTCGACGACACCATTCACTTCTTGACGTGGTATCGCGCCAGCCTCAACCGTACGAAGGATCGACAGCTTTCCATCCGCAGCGCCTACCAGCACTGTGCGACCCCGACGATGCAGGCGACATTGATCAACGGTCTGGGACTCTCCGTGTTCACCATTAGCTCATTTGCGCCGACGAAGCAGTTTGGGTTTTTGATGTTGGTGATTCTCGTCGCCGGCGCGGTGGCCGAGCTGCTGCTTTTGCCAGCGATTCTCGCCGGTCCGCTGGGTAGGGCATTCAAACCGGTTGTGGCTACCGAATCGTCTTAATTCCAAGCAGAATGTCGGACAACGCGACGCCGTCCGGAACGGTTCTTCAGGGATTTTAGTGGCCGCCCGTTGCGGAGCGGGTATCGCTGTGACTTTGGGTGGCACGCTCAGAGCCCCAGCGATGGGCGTGGACACCGGAAACGAATGCCAAGCCGCTGAGGCATTCCTTGTTTCCCTGCAGTTCTCCCCACCACGCCCTTCGTTCCTCAGGGACGTGCCATCCAGAGGATCAGCGTCCACGCCCTACGTGATGAGCCACGAAATTCGATGAAGGGGCGGGGCCAACGCGGGGCGCGACCGCTCCGCGGCTGGGGGACGGTAGTGGTGCGATGAGTGGCGGTTGCCATAATTAGATTCTACCCACCCAATTCCGTCAGCGCCATCCATCGCTGAACCATCCCTAACCGTCTGTCAGGTTTTCCCTTTGGAACACGCAGAACTTGTATCGCTGCTGCTGGCGCTGGGCGTTGTGTTAGGTGTTGCTCGGCTGCTGGGTGAAGTAGCTAGAACGCTCAATCAGCCAGCAGTCATGGGTGAGTTGTTCGCCGGAATCGTGCTCGGTCCGACAATTTTAGGCGCGATTGCACCGGGCCTGTTTGCGACGATCTTTCCGTCCACGCAAGGGTTCGCGATCGCGTTTCAAGGGCTTACCGTACTCGCCATCACGCTGTTTTTGTTGGTTGCGGGAATCGAGGTCGATCTGTCCTCCATTTTCCGTCAGGGCAAACTCGCCCTGAGCGTTGCCGTTGGTGGGATCGTGCTGCCGTTTGCCGTCGGATTTGCCGCGGGTTGGTGGGGGCCACGATCATTTTCCGCCGAAGCGTTCGGCGTGGGCGCCAGCGGTTCGCCGCTGGTGTTCGCGCTGTTCTTTGCCACCACACTGTCGATCTCGGCCTTGCCCGTGATCGCCAAGACATTGATGGATTTGAACCTGTATCGCAGCGAACTGGGCATGACTGTCATCGCCGCGGCGGTGCTAAACGACCTGATGGGCTGGATCATTTTCGCCATGATCCTGGGGATGATGGGCGCTGAGTCTGGCGTGGAAGGGCCGTTTTCGATCGCCGCCACGATCGGATTGACGCTGGCGTTCGTTGTGCTGATGTTGACCCTCGGCCGCGGCTTGATACACCGCAGTCTGCCGTTCATTCAAGCTCATGCCAGTTTTCCCGGCGGCGTGCTCGGATTTGCGGTTGTCGTCGCCATGCTTGGCGCCGCGTTCACCGAATGGATTGGGATTCACGCCATTTTTGGGTCATTCATCGTCGGCGTGGCACTGGGCGATTCTTCACACCTCAAGGAACGCACGCGGCAAACGTTAGAGAGTTTCGTCACCTTTATCTTTGCACCGATTTTCTTTGCGTCGGTCGGACTCAAGATCGATTTCTTTGCCAATTTCGATTGGGCTTTGGTGTCCTTCGTCACGGCCATCGCTTGCGTGGGCAAGCTGATTGGATGTGGGTTTGCGGCTCGCTGGTCTGGGATGCCATGGCGAGAGTCCTGGGCGATCGGCGCGGCGATGAACGCCCGTGGGGCGATGGAAATCATCTTGGCGCTGCTTGCACTTGAAGCGCAGCTCATCGATGAGCGGCTGTTTGTCGCACTGGTGGTGATGGCACTGGCGACCAGTGTCGTTGCCGGTCCGATCATGCAGTCGATCCTGCGGCGTCCGAAGCCGCAGCGATTCACCGACTACCTTGGATCAAAGAGTTTTGCGCCACGGCTGGAGGCAACCGACCGGTTCGCAGCGATGACAACCTTGTGCCGGATCGCAGGCGCGGCAGGCCCAGATATGGACCACGTAATCGAAGAAGTAATCGCCCGCGAACAATTGCTGCCTACCGGAATCGGCAACGGGATTGCATTGTCGCATGTGCGGCTGCCGAACCTAAAGAAGCCGCAGGTTGCACTGGGACTTTCCCAACAGGGAATCGATTTCGACAGTCCCGATGGTGACCCCTGCCATGCCATTTGCCTGATTTTGACGTCTGAGGATGATTTTGGACTGGGGCTGGAATTGTATCGTGACGCGGCCGCCACGTTGCTTGATAAACGACTGCAGAAGAAACTGCCGCAGGTGAATAGCTACACCGAATTCCTGGCGCTGCTGGCCGAACACCGCGGTCAAAGCGCACACGATACGACTGGCGACACATCGGGCGAGCAGCGCGATCATGTATTGATCGTGGGGGCGACGGCGACGGCCCGCGAACTGGCAAAGTTGCTGATGAAGACACAGCCGGTCGTGCTCGTCGACAGCAACGCGGTGTATGTGGAAGAAGCTAAACGTGAAGGGCTGCATGCGGTGCTCGGCAATGCCCTCGATATTGAAGTGCTTACCGAAGCTCGGGCAAGACATGCTAAATTCGGGCTGATGATGACGACGAACCCAGAGATCAATGCGATCGCTGCCCGGCAGCTGCGTGAGATTTTTCAGGTGCCCGAGATCGCAATCGTATTAGAAGATGCGCATGCACTCGCCAATGCCGATCGCCTGAAACCTTTAGAGGCATCGACGCTGTTTGGTAATGCAATTTCGCTCGCCGCTTGGGATCACTGGCTTTCACAGTGTCAGGGCACGACCGAGCGTGTGGAGCTCACAGATTCAGAACAATTCGCTGAGTTGATGGCTGATGCGCCGGCGAGCTCGCAACTGATCCTCGCTGTCGAGCAGAGCGGGGAAACGCCGCAAGTGGTTCCGTTTACATCGAGAACCACGTGCGTTGCTGGCGATCAATTGCTCGTCCGACGGGTGCACGCGCTGAAGCCCGTAGGCTGATTTCTAAGGCTGTTGCTAGGCTACAGGCTCGCGAAGCTGATCACGGCCAACAGGTTGTGCGACTTGCTCGGCAGGGAGTTCGCTCGCCGGTTCATCATGCACAAAATGGGCTAGGCCAGGGGCGTAGTTGGCAGCCTGCGTGTCGCCGGTGATGATCCGCGCGTCGCGGGCGTTGAGCATCCAGTTCCAGAACCAACTCAGCAGCACCTGCACGCGGTGGCGAAAGCCGATCAGGAACGCGATGTGTACGCCGCCCCAGACGAGCCAGCCAAGAAAGCCACTGATGTGAAACCGCCCGATCTGAGCGACCGCCTTCGCCTTGCCGATCACGGCCATGGAGCCTTTGTCGGAATAGGTGAACGCAGTGCGCGACAATCGGGTGGACCGACCACCGGTTTCGGCGGCGATCACTTGACCAGCGTACCGGCCCATTTGGATGCCGCCTTGTGCGACGCCGGGTACCGGCTTACCCGTGTCCGCCGAAGTGGCCGCAGCCATATCGCCGGTGATGAACACTTCAGGATGACCAGGGATCGTCAGGTCAGGACCTACGATGACGCGACCGGCGCGGTCCAGCGGGACTCCAAGGGTTTGGCCAAGCGGACTCGCCTTGACCCCTGCAGCCCAAAACACGTTTCGCACGGGAATGAACTCGTCGCCGACTTGAACGCCGTGGTCGGTGACGTTGGTGACGACCGAGTTCAACCGCACCTCCACACCCATTTGCTCCAGGTCGCGCTGGGCACGTGCGCTCAGCGCGGGCCGAAACTGCGGGAGGACGCGGTCGCTGCCTTCCAGCAGGATCACGCGGGTCGTCCGGGTGTCGATGTTGCGGTAATCTCGCGGCAGCGTCTGACCTGCGATCTCTTTGATCGCTCCGGCCAATTCGACACCCGTTGGACCGGCACCGACGATTCCAAAAGTCAGCATCGCCCGGCGTGCTTCCTCGCTCCGCTCATATTCCGCTGCCTCGAACGCCAACAAAATCCGCCGCCGGATCTTGGTCGCATCCTCAATGCTTTTTAATCCTGGGGCCAGGCTCGCCCATTCGTCATGACCGAAGTAGGCATGCGTTGCGCCGGCCGCGAGGATCAGATAGTCATACGGTAAGAAGCCATGTCGTAAGATCAGCCGGTGCTGGGCGACGTCAACCCCGCGGACCTCCGACAGCACGACTTGGCAATTCGTTTGCCGGCTGAGGATGGCGCGAATCGAGGAGCTGATATCTGCAGGTGACAGCGACGCGGTGGCAACCTGATACAACAGCGGCTGAAAGACGTGATGGTTTCGCCGATCGATCAGCGTGATGTCCACCGGCGCCAAGGCAAGCGCCTTGGCCGCGGCGATCCCTGCAAACCCGCCGCCGACGATAACCACCTTCGAACGTGGAGCCGCATTCATGATGGATTCAAAACTGCGAAACGCGTGTCGCAGCAAAAGAAAAAGAACATTCAAACTTTGAGCTTTCAGCTCTTATTACCGCACAACTGGCGATTTGCCAACCGCGGAGTCGCCGCCTGCAAACGCCGCCGCGATACCCGCCATGGCAGGCACGCCACAGGCAAGAACGACGCCCCAAATCTCGCCGCTTGGCAACACGCGACTGCAGGCCGCGGGCGTTGTCGTCCACCTCCGTGAGCCCCGTGCCTTCGGGAGCGATCTTGAGCAGGAGCAAGACAGAATGGGCTCTCACGGAGGCAGGGAGGGCACGGGGGATGGGGAAGGGGCATGAGGAGTTACCCGTTGCAGGGCCGGAGCGGAGTTGGTTGTTGGTTGTTGGTGAACCGCTGGTTGACGCTGATCGGGTGAAGTTGGGATATCAAGCGGATATGAACGTGGATCAGCGTTCATTAGCGGTCTAGTCGCTCGGATGCAGCGCGCAGGTCCCAATGGGGTCCGCCTACTCGATCGAACTCTCGTCCTCTGCCGCGTCATCGTCTTCGTCGTGGCGGTATTCGACCGGAGTGTCGCCAGGGTCGCCTTCGTAGGGTAAGCCGATGCTTTCGTCGAGCCAGTGGCCCAGATCGATCAGTTGACAACGCTCGCTGCAAAACGGTGGCGTCGGCGAATGCTGCAAGAAAAAACTGCGGCCACACGTCGAACAGGTCATCGGGGTCAGTTTCGACTGGGCATTGGAATGGGGTTGCATGATTGAGAATGTGGGTGTCGTGGGATTGAGATTGCTAATCCGCGTTGGCGGCTTGAAGGCGCTGGTTCCAGAACGCGCGGGCCATGCGGACCGAGCCAATGTGAGCGGCCAACTGCGCGGCGGGTAGCTTTTTCAGTTCAGTCTCGCAATCGACAAGCCAGCGGCCAAAGAACTCGACCGCCTTGCGGGAAATCCGTGGAGAACCGTCGAAATGGATGTACCAGGGAGCGCTGATGGCGGCGCGAAAATGATCTTCATGCCCGGTCACGACGCGGACCAGCACCCAACCGCTGCGGTCGATCGTCAGTTGCGGGATCATCCCGCCGGCCAACGTGAACGCATCCAACCGCGCACTGTAAAACACTTCGCCGTTGTGAATCACTTCGAGGTAATCGACCGGGTCGCGAACCGCCAGATGCAGCTCGACCGACATCTCTAAGACTTCGCCGCTCCGGGCCTCGAAGCGGTGCCCAGGGGCCTTGCCGCCAAGCGTCGGGCGCAGCAGCGGTCCGTTGGTGACGACGCTACGACCGGCCCACACGGAGTCGTACCACTGTTGCTCGCTGGCCAGCGGCTCCACCTGGCGCTCGTCCTCAGGATCGGCGGCCGGGCCGATGGCATACACGCGGTTGTAGCCGACGGCCGAGGTGGACGAGGCGGGACCGGTGCCAGCCAGCGGAGCGAGCGCAAATCCGGCCTCGAGCAACCGCCAGTACACTGCTTCGGCGTACCGGCCTGGCCCTTGCAAACCGCCAAAACCGATCTCGCCGATCGGGCGGCCGTCAGCGATCTTCTCCACCCGCGTGCCTTCGCGCAGCCAATCGCCGAGCACGAACAGACCATCGACCCGCTCGCTGGCCAGCCAGATCGGTAACTGCCAGGCAAACGGATTGGCGATCGCTACGCGAGTGGCTGAATCGGGAGCGAGCTTCGCAATCGCAGCGCTGGCGATGCTCTCGCCAATGAGCCTGTCATCGTCAGTCGCATCGGCCGCGGGGTAGAAAAGTAAGCCTTCGCGCTGCACGGCGGATTGGCCGAGCCACAGCGGACCGAGGTGCGGCTGCTCGGCGGTCAACCGTTCCGCGGCCACAGGCAAGTCCGGCGTCTGCTTTGCCTGGTGAACGATGGCGGCGACGTGCAGGTCCTCGGCGGTCATCCGCAGCGGCAGCGTGGCGGACGAATCGGCAACGGCCATGTCGCCCGAGAGGTACCCTTCGGCTCGCATGTCGACCATTCGCGGCAATGTTACCAGTCGCTCGTCGGCGGCGGTTGGTTCCAGTGAGAACTCGCCGGTCCAAACGCGATACTCCGGCCCCCGCACCAGCCGAAAACGGTATTGACCATTGGGCAGGGCCAAGTCCAATGAGCGGTCGAGCACCACGCCGGGACCGCTGGCAACGGAGCGGCGCACGGTGGTTTTGCGGCCGGCGGCGCTGCGAAGTTCTAGTCGCGCCGGGACGGCTTGGCCAGTCGCTTCGTCGCGCGTTGCCAAGGTGAGCACTCCACCGGCGGCGTTGGCAGGGGACTGAGGCAGAACACCGGCCGCGGTCCATAAAGCGATGATCAAGCCGACAATGCTCGCCCCCGGCGACTGGTTCATGGTTTGCAATCCCGTATGAAATGAGTGAGCGGTCTGCCATGATGTCATTGCAGTGGCAGAGCGTGACCGAGAGTCAGCGTTTTTGAGATCTCCAACTGACGCATCCGAGACAATTTAGCAGATGGCAGAAGACCTGTACCAAACCCTCGGCGTGACTCGCCAAGCCAGCAAAGACGATATTCAAAAGGCCTATCGCAAGTTGGCACGCAAGTACCACCCGGACATGAACCCCGGCGACAAGCAGGCGCAGGAGAAGTTCAAGCGCGTCCAGGAAGCGTACGATGTGCTGAGCGATCCCGAGAAGCGCGAGGCCTATAACCGCTACGGCACCGATTTCGAAAAGATCCGTCAGGGCGGATTCCATCGCGGCGCCGGAGGGCCGTCGTTCGAAGGGCTGGACCTGGAGCAAATTTTCGGCGGTCGCTCCGGCGGATTCCAAAACGGCTTCTCGGACTTCTTCGAACAGATTCTCGGCGCCGGAGCCGGCGGCGCGGGCACCTCGACCCGTCGGCGGCGGACCGCCGCGCCGACCGCTGGCGAATCGATCCGCCACGAGCTGCACATCCCGCTGAAAAAGGCATTAGTCGGCGGGCAGCACGAGTTCTACCTGCCGATGCCCGAGGGGAATCAGAAGATCGCGGTCACGATTCCTGCCGGGGTCGACAGCGGCACCAAGATGCGGCTCCGAGGCAAGGGATATGCTTCACCGAGCGGCGGGCCGGCCGGCGATCTGATTCTGGTGATCCAGGTCGACGAGCACCCGCTGATCCGGCGTGTGGGCAAAAACCTCGAGTTAACCCTGCCGGTGACGCTGCGTGAAGCGACGCTCGGGGCGAAGGTGGAAGTCCCGACGCCCAAGGGGACGCTGGCGGTCACGATCCCGGCCGGCAGCAGCGGCGGGCGACGACTGCGGCTCAAGGGCCAGGGGGTCGACGACGGCAAAGGTCCAGCGGGCGACATGCTGATCGAGTTGCAGATCGCGTTGCCGGCAAAGATCGACCCGGCCGCGCATGCGTTGCTGGAGAAGTTTGAGGAGCTGCATCCGCTGGAGCCGCGGAAGAAGCTGCACTGGTAAGCGTGGCCGATCAGAATGGCCGATCACTCCGCCGATCGTTGTGTAGCCGATCACTCCGCCGATCGTTGTGTAGCCGATCGCTCCGCTGATCGGAGTTTTGTGGCCGATCGCTCCGTCGATCGGAGGCTAGTGTGGCCGATCGCTCCGTCGATCGGAGGGAGAGGTTCGACCGGCGGAGCGGTCGACCACCTTGGGTCGACCACGCTGAGATTGGAGTTTGGGACAGTGAATCGATTTCCGAAACAACACCGGGTCACGCGGGGTAATGATTTCTCCGACATCATTCGCCATGGGGCGTTTGCCGCCGATGAGGTGCTGGTGGTGAATGTCCGCCGCACTGCGACTCCTGCCGCTGAGAATCAGGACGGGGACGCGGAGCGAGAAAAGGGCTGCGGCCCGCGGCTGGGGATCAGCATCCCGCGAAAAACCGGACCGGCGGTGGTCCGCAACCGCTGGAAACGCTGGATCCGCGAAGCGTTTCGACTGCAGCAGAGCGAGTTACCGCCAGGGATTGATATTATTGTTCGGCCGAAGCGCGATGCGGTGGGCAGCTTCGCCGCGATCGCTAAATCATTGCGGTCGACGACCCGCCGAGCCGAGAAAAAACTGCACCGTTGAACTCCGTCAGGTGTCTTTCACCGTGGCTAAGAAATTCGCGATTTTCGCCATCCGCTGCTATCAGGTGGGGCTGAGTCCGCTCATGGGCCGCTCATGCCGCTTCGTGCCCAGCTGTAGCACGTATGCGATCAGCGTGATCCAAGCGGACGGAGTTTGGCGGGGTGGCTGGCGGGCGGTGCGGCGGATTCTTCGTTGCCATCCGTTCCATCCCGGCGGCTACGACCCGCCGTAATGTGGCCTCATTGCTCAGGCGTGACTCGGCCTTTGCGCAAACGGAACAGGCCCACGCAGGTGATCGCGACCAGCACGGCGATCACCAATCCCAGGCCGTGAACCGGTTCGAGCAGGTAATGTGCGGCGGAGTCGCCATCGGGAGTTACGCCGTGGCCGGGGTGAGCTGACGCGGTCGAGGTGACCAGTACAGCGACCGCTGCCGCCAGCGGGCTGATCATGCCGGAACGAACACGCTTGAAAGTCGATGCCATCGGTGGGGCCATTGGAGGTCGTGAGAGTTGAAGAAGACGCTTACGACTGTTGAACCTGTCGGGCGCGGGCCATGGCATCTTCGGCCTTGACGATGTACTGCTGGTCCTGCGTGCCGGCCCAAGCGCGCTGGTACGTGACGCTCAAGGCGGTGAAGTTGAACGGGTCAGTTGGTTCGAGTTCACAAGCTTTCTCGCCGTGGGTGATCGCCTCGGCATGTTGGCCGGTCTTGGTGTAGACCCTGGCCAGCGCGAGGTGAGCGAGCACGAACGTCTCGTCCTGAGCAACGATCTCCTTGAGGCCGTCGATCGCTTCGGAAAACCGTTCTTCGTCGATCAGTTTTTCAACGGCGTTGTACTGGCTGTGGATGTCGCTCATCGGTGACTCCGATCGGAGTGTGGGGGTAGCCTGAATCTAAAAAGATCACGACCATCGGCATGGTCGTGATCCGATTTCTCTGGACAATCAGTCGATCACTGCGACTTCGCAGCGTCCTCGGACTTCAGAGCGGCCTGAGCGGCTGCCAACCGTGCGATCGGCACCCGGAATGGGCTGCAGCTGACGTAATCCAGACCGACCGCGTGACAGAACGCGATCGATGCCGGATCGCCACCGTGCTCGCCACAGATCCCGACCTTGAGCTTGTTCTTGACGCTGCGCCCCTTGGCTACGCCCATCTCGACCAGTTGGCCGACACCGGTCACGTCCAGCGACTGGAACGGGTCGACATGCAGCAGGTCCTGAGCGAGGTAGTGCGGCAGGAAGCCGTTGATGTCATCGCGGCTGTAGCCGAACGTCATCTGGGTCAAGTCGTTGGTGCCGAACGAGAAGAAGTCGGCGTAGTCGGCGACTTGATCCGCGGTCAGTGCGGCCCGTGGGATTTCGATCATCGTGCCGATCAAGATATCGAGCTGATCGGTGAACTTCTTGTCCTTCTTGACCGCTTCGATCGTTTCTTCGGTCTTGGCCCGCAGGTACCGCAGTTCGGCAGCGGTGCCGATGAGCGGGATCATGATTTCCGGTTTGGCATCGATTCCCTTCTTGGTGCAGTTGATCGCCGCTTCGACGATCGCCCGGACTTGCATTTCGAGGATTTCCGGGTAGGTCACACTGAGCCGGCAGCCACGGTGGCCGAGCATCGGGTTGTGCTCGTGCAGCGCCTGCGTGCGGGCCTTGATTTCGCTCGCCTTAACGCCCAGATCGACCGCCAGCTCCTTTTGAGCGGCGGCATCGTGCGGCAGGAACTCGTGCAGCGGTGGGTCCAGCAGGCGGATCGTCACCGGCAGACCGGCCATCGCCTTGAAAATGCCTTCGAAGTCCTTGCGCTGGAACGGCAGCAGATTCTTCAGCGCCGCCCGGCGATCTTCTTCGGTGTCGGCGATGATCATCGCCCGCATGTGACCGATGCGGTCCTTTTCGAAGAACATGTGCTCGGTGCGGCACAGTCCGATGCCTTGGGCGCCGAACTCGCGGGCACGCTTGCTGTCCGCTGGCGAGTCGGCATTGGTACGGACATCCAAGCGGCGGAACTGGTCAGCCCACTGCATCAGCCTGGAGAAATCGCCCGAGAGTTTCGGTTCTTGCGTTTCAATCGCTCCGAGCATCACTTCGCCGGTCGTCCCGTCGAGACTGATCGTGTCCTTGGATGTGAACACGCGGCCCTTGATCGTCGCCTTGCCGGCCTTTTCGTCGATGTGCACTTCGCCGGCACCGGCAACGCAGCACTTGCCCCAGCCACGAGCGACGACCGCTGCGTGGCTGGTCATCCCGCCGGTGCTGGTCAAAATCCCGGCCGAGCAGTGCATGCCGTCAACATCTTCGGGACTGGTTTCGCGGCGAACCAAGATCACCGCTTCGCCGGCGTCAGAGCGTTCTTTGGCTTCCACGGCGCTGAAGGCGAGCTTGCCGACAGCTGCTCCGGGGGAAGCGGGCAGGCCGCGAGCGAGCACGTCCGCGGCGTTTCGCGCGGTCGGCTTGAAGCTCGGCAGCAGCAACTGCGTCAAGTCGTTGGCCGGCACCCGCAGGACTGCCGTCTTCTCATCGATCAGTTGCTCCTTGACCATGTCGCAGGCGATTCGCACCGCCGCAACTCCGGTGCGTTTGCCGGTTCGCGTCTGCAGCATGAACAACTTGCCACGCTCGATCGTGAACTCGATGTCCTGCATGTCGGTGTAGTGGTCTTCCAAGGTCTTCTTCACATCGAGCAGCTCTTTGTGAATCAGCTTGTTCCACTTCGGCATCTCGGCGACCGGCTGCGGCGTGCGGATCCCGGCCACGACGTCTTCGCCCTGGGCGTTGATCAGGAACTCGCCGAAGAACTTGTTTTCACCGGTGTTCGGATTGCGGGTGAAGGCGACGCCCGTACCCGAGTCGTCACCCATGTTGCCGTAGACCATCGACTGGACGTTGACAGCGGTGCCCAACAGGCCGCGGATCCCTTCGATCTCGCGGTAACGCACGGCGCGGGCGGTCATCCACGAGCCGAAGACCGCTTCGATCGACAGTTGCAGCTGCTTGATAGGGTCCTGGGGGAAATCTTGGCCGGTGTGCTTCTTGAATGCCGCTTTGTACTCTTCACAGAGCAGCTTGAGCCCTTCGGCCGGAACGTCGGTATCCTCGGTCACCTTGTATTTGGTTTTGACCTTATCGAACGCTTCCTCAAACGTATGGTGTTCCATGCCCATCACGACGTCGCCGAACATGTTGATCAGCCGGCGGTAGGCGTCGTAGGCGAAGCGTTCGTTGCGCGTCGCCTTGGCCAGCCCTTCGGTCGCGGCGTCATTGAGACCGAGGTTCAGGATCGTGTTCATCATCCCCGGCATGCTTGCCGCGGCACCGCTGCGGACCGAGAACAACAGCGGGTTTTCGTTGTCGCCGAACTTCTTGCCGAGTTCTTGCTCCAGCAGCCCGACCGCCTCGTGGACTTCTTCCATCAGACCTGGAGGCAGCTGCTTGTCGTTTTTGTAGTACGAATCACAGCACTCGGTGGTGATGGTGAAGCCGGGAGGAACGGGCAGCCCGATCGAAGTCATTTCAGCGAGGTTGACACCTTTGCCGCCGAGCAACTGCTTGCTCATGCCCTTGCCTTCGGTCTTGGTACTGCCGAAGTAGTAAACCATCTTGTCGTTTGCCATGCTGTCTCTCGATTCGACGCTCTGTCTGGATAAGGTGCGAGTCACAAGCGCAGGTCGCACCGCGGGTGTACAGGAAAGAAGGGGACACAATCGGACGCAGAAACCGAGACGACTGCGGCGGTCGCTTCACTGACCGCAGCCGGCAGAAAGGCGGCCGACGAACGGGCGAGAATGTAGGGGGCGATCCGCTTGAGGTCAAGGTGCGAGGGTTAGGCGGACTGCTGCTACCCGCGGATTTGAACCGCCGCGGCGGTGGTGAAGGGGCAGTCGCAAGCGGCTGGAAGTGACCGTTGCCTAGGGCCACAGGCCCGGTACATCCTCTGCCGGGTCCGTGAGGGCCCGGTAACAGGGACATCCAAGAACTCCCAGGCCCGCAGGGCCGACACAAGTTCGTCCCTTCGCCCTGCTTGTGTCGGCCCTGCGGGCCTGAGGCTCCTCGCGGTCGTATCAATCTGGAGCCTGACGACTCCGGCAGGGGGCGTGCAGACCCTTCGGGCCTGGGCGCACAGCGACACAACGCTAGCAGGGTCGCCTCGTTCACCTAGCACACTCAGTGCCTCTCCAGAATCCCCCTCACCCCAACCCTCTCCCCCGCAAAGCCGGGGGTGAGGGAGCGAAGGACGCCGCTGCGCGGCCACATAGATCGTTTCCGGCTAGTCTCTCAGCGGCGGTAGGCCTTGGCACCGACGTCGTAACGCTTGAGCTTACGGTCCAGGGTGCTGCACTCGATCCCCAGGATCGCCGCAGCTCGGCTCTTGTTGCCGTCGGTCAGCCGCAACACCTCGATCAGATGTGTGCGCTCGAGTTCCAACAGCGACAGCGGTTGACCACTGCCGCCGGCCATAGCAGCCGGCTCGTTACCGCTCGCTGTCGCCTCGGGACCCCGAGCCGCTGCTGCAGCGTCTTCATCACCAGCTTGCTCGTCGCGCGGATAACGCTGCTCCCGCGCGGCCGGCAACTCCAGATCCTCGGCGTCGATGAAGGAGTCATTGCCGAGCACGACAGCGCGCTCGATCACGTTTTTCAGTTCCCGCACATTCCCCGGCCAACGATGCGAGACCAGTGCCGCCCGCGCTGCGGGAGTCAGCCCATCGACGACCCGCGCCGTCTTTTCAGCAAAGTAGCCGACGAAGTGCTCGGCGAGTTTGAGAATGTCCTCGCCGCGGTCGCGGAGCGGTGGGACGACAATTTCAACGACGTTCAGCCGATAGAACAGGTCGGCGCGGAACCGCCCGGCGGCGACCTCGGCCGCCAGGTCGCGGTTGGTCGCCGCGATCAGCCGCACATCGACCCGCAGCGGCAGGTGGCCGCCAAGCCGCTCGAAACGATGGCCTTCGAGCACTCGCAGCAGCTTGGCCTGCAGGCCCACGTCCATTTCACCGATCTCATCGAGCATCAGCGTACCGCCATCGGCCGCTTCGAACTTTCCCTTCTTCTGTTCAGTGGCGCCGGTGAAGGCGCCCTTCTCATGCCCAAACAGCTCGCTTTCCAACAGCGTCGGCGACAGCGCCGCGCAGTTCAGACAGATCAGCGGCCCGTCGTGCCGCGGGCTGGCTTGGTGAATCGCTCCGGCGACCAATTCCTTGCCGACCCCCGATTCACCGCGGACCAGCACCGTCGCATCGGTCGGCGCGACGCGGCGGATCGTTTCTTTCAGCCGCCGGATCGGTGGACTGGCGCCGATGATCCGCACCGACTCGTCGAGTCGCTGACGCAGGGAGTCGACGGTGCGGCGGCTGCGCTTGAGCGACTGCACCAGGCGGCCGTGCTGGCGGAGATTTTCGACCGCAGCGCCCAACACACCGGCTGCCGCGGTGGCCAATTCCAGGTGCGCCGGCGTCAGCTCCGTCGCCTCACTGGTGTAGAGATGCAGGTAGCCGATCGGTTCGCCAGCTGTGGGGGCCGCCGCTGGAAGACTGTGCTTCGGCAGCACGACCGGCGCTAGCAGCGCACTTTGCGTCGACAGTTCGCCACGGCTGTCGGCGGCCTGCAGTTCGCCGTCATCGACCAGATTGCGGACCAGGATCGGCTGGCCACCGGACTGCAACGCCTCGACCATCGATGCCACTGGCCGTCGGTAGGAACGGTGTTCTGGAGCTTGGAAAGTGATCAGTTCCGGCTGCGGAGCGTTTGAGCCGCGGAGAAACACGCCGCCGAAGGCCTGCGGCACCGCCGCGGTCAACGCTTCCAAGGTCAGCTCAGCGGCCTGTTCGACCGATTGGCAGGATGCGACTCGGTAGGCGAGCCGAAACAGCGTCGGCCAGGCGTCGGCGATCGGCGCGGAGGCGTCCTGGCTCGGTCGCTCGCCGAGGTAATGGCTCTCGTGCAGCCGGTGGGTGATTTCGGACGAAGCAATGCCCTGGAGCGTCAGTTGGTCATCCGTAGCCGCCGCAACGCCGCTGATGTTAGCCGGGGCTGGACTGGCCAGCGCGTCGCTGATGCGAGTGACAAAGGTCAGTGTACAGCCGGCGATTTCGATTTGGTCGCCGTCGGCCAGCGCTCGGGCCGCCTGGCTGATTGCTACCCCGCCGACACGCGTGCCGTTGCGGCTGCCCAAGTCGCGCAGCCACCAGCGGCCGCCGTCCCAGCGGACTTCCGCATGCCGCCGGCTAGCCTGATGGCTGCGGATCGCGATCGAATTGCTCGAAGCGCGACCGATGACCGCGGGTTGATTGGGCGCCAGGCGGAGCACGTCGGACCACCGCCCGCCGCGGCGAACCACCAGGAAAGCGCGCTGTGCCTGCGGGAGTCGGTCGTCGGCGTTGGCATTCAAGGGAGCGTTCACTGCGCGTCGAGAGTTTCTCAGGATTCCATGCGGCGGAACTTCTGTTGTAACTGCCCCATAGCGTAACTATTCTAGCTGAGTGAACCGGCGCCGCTAAATCCAGGCGTTTGGAGTCTTGTCTGGCCATTGAAATCGTCTGCCCTCTCAACTGTCACCGGAGTTACCCCATGGGGTCGTCCGCCATGCTTCTTTGTCGCACCCAGTGCTTCTTATCGTCGCGCCCCGGCCCCCGGCGCCGGCTCTCTTCATTCCGCGGCTTCGCGATGTTGGCCGCCGCGGTCTCGGCCGTTCTGCTCGCCGGAGTGCCCGCCCAGGCTCAGATCGGGGCGTTCCAGCAGCGCGCCGTTGGGGGTGTGATGGTTGATGCTCAAGGATTGCTGCGGTCGGCCACGATCGATCAACGTCAGGAGTCGCTGAAGCTGATGCGTGAGGCGATCGGACAGCCCGAAGGTGACATCGCTGCTCCGGCTGAGCTGCGGATGATCTCGCTGGCCAAGTTGCAGCAGGCGATGGAAACCGCAGCCGCGAACGGTCAGCCGCTGAGCGACGAGATCCGTTACCTGGCAGGCCTGCAGCGCGTGCAGTTCGTGTTTGTTTACCCCGAGAGCCAAGACATCGTGTTGGCCGGTCCCGCCGAGCCATGGGTTGTCCGCGACGATGCGGCTGTGGTCGGCGTCCACTCAGGCCGGCCGGTGCTCCAGCTCGACGACTTGATCGTCGCCCTGCGGAGCGTTGAGCCGGCGCGCACCGAAGGGATTTCTTGCTCGATCGAGCCGACCGCCGAAGGGCGTCAACGGCTGCAGAATCTGCTCAAGCGAGTCAACCTGCGTCCCGGTCAAAACCCCGCGGCGCTCGAACCGGCGATGCGCGAAGCGTTTGGTCCCCAGGTGATCAAGCTCAGCGGCGTCCCGGCCAGCAGCCATTACGCCCGCACGATGGTGGCGGCGGATTATCAAATGAAACGCCTGGCGATGGCGATCGAGGATTCGCCAGTCGAAGGGCTGCCGAGCTACTTGGCGTTGTCGAAGTCGCAGCGGCATTCAGCCCAGTCCAACCCGCGGTGGTGGATGGCGTGCAACTACAACGCGCTCTCTCACAGCGACGATAAACTCGCTTGGCGAATCACCGGCCAGGGCGTCAAGACACTGACCGAAACCGACCTGATCCAGGCCGATGGCCAGGCTGTGCGAGCCGGCCAGGTCGACCGGATGGCAGCCAAATGGGCCGAATCCATGACCGAGCAATTTGAGCAACTCGCCAGCGCCAGGCGGTCTTTGGCGAGCTCCGGAACTGCTTCGATTTGAGTGTTGTGGCGACGCTGATTGTACAGGAGCAACTCGCTCAGCGTGCTGGGTGCGACCTGTCGCATCTGATGGGCAACAGCGGCCAAATCGAACTGGAAACGCTGGCGGTGCCTAGGATGGTCGAGCCACAGTGCAGCTTCGTTCGCGGCAACAGCGGCTGGACGGTTACCGCTTCGGGCGGCGTCGATGTCAACGCATTTGAGGTGGTCGAATCGCAGCAACTCGACACCTCGCTGACGCAGGTTCGGCAGACCGCTGGGGCGGCCGCGCAGTCGGCGTCTTGGTGGTGGAACGGTTGAGCGGAGCGCCGCGTGCGCAGCTTTTACTAACCGTCCGTTAAAATTTTAAAAATATTTTTCTAATAAGCGGCGTCTCCATCTGGGTCCGCCGCAACCCTCAGAAGTGTCTTAGGCACATCCTTGGACGGCCGGGAACGAACATCCGCCTGAAAACGCAACGGCTCAACAGCTCGTTGGATTCGGCCATAGATTTGAGCTAATGGTGAGCACGGCTCCGTTAGGCCCCTTGACAGCTCTGGTCGCGCTGCCACCTCCGTTGCGGCTGCAGCTGCAAGTGCTGCAAACGGCTCAATCCAATGCCTTTGCCCAGCTCAATTTGCAGGGCGTCATCGGCTTCCAAACGCTCCGCCAACGCCCGATATTTTCTTGACTAACGGCGTAAATCGCTGATAATCCATCCGTGTAGGTTTGGCAGGAGCCGTCCCCATGCTTGGATACTTTTCGCGGCGAACCGGATGTAGCTGACGAATCTTTCATTCATCCTAGGCGAACCGCTTGATCCGATCGGTGGGCTGACCGCGATGGGCTCCAGACTTCACAGAACGCACTGCTGAAGTCGCTTTTCCACGCTCGAGAGCATTTGCTCGCTACCGTTACGCACAAGTACCGCCGCATGCGATTGCGTTGATCCGCCGTCGCCAGGAGATATAAAAAACCAATGAGCGCTTGTAAGAACGTTTTTGAAGCCATTCTTCGTTATGGTCATGACGAAGATTTCGTGCCGCATGAAGATAACCACTTCACGCCGACCGATGCACCGGCTGGCAGCCCTGAGAAGATCGAAGTCCTACGCCGTCGCGTTGAGTTGGGCCAGCCTCTGTGGCACAACACGGACCGCGTTGATTACAGCGGCTTGACCGGAGCGATCCGCCCGCGCGAGTAATCGCTCGCCGCGGCGCGATCCCCCGCCTGCCAGATCTCCACGCTAGGTCACGACCCAGACCGCTTCGACGCCCGCCAGCGTCGAGGCGGTCTTTTGTTGTGGATTGGTTCTAGGTTCTAGTGATGGGCTAATCCCATCGTCCTCGTGCTCAGCATCGCGGTGCTCGTGCTCAGTGAAACGGTGCTGAGCACGAGCACGCGAGTGATCTAAACTTTCGACGCCGCCTGGGCTGAGGGCCTCGCTCCCCTGGGTGGCACGTCCCCGAGGAACGAAGGGCGTGTTGGGGAGAACTGCCGGGTCACCCGGGAATGTCTCATCGGCTCAGAATCTATTCTGCCACTCACGCCCATCGCCGGGGCTCTGAGCGTGCCACCCGAAGCCATAGCGATACCCGCCGCGGGCAGGCGACCAATAGACTAGCGAAGGATCAGCCCCCTTTTCGGAGAGGCTCTAAACCAACAATCCGTGACGCGTCGCGGCTGGTTAAGCCAACAAGCCGTTAAGAATCCGCATCATCGGCGTGGTCGGGAACCGCGTAGGCGGGGCGGATGTCGCTGAGGATCATCACGCCGGCGCCCAACAGCACCAACGAGACGCCCAGCAGCAGTCCGCAAGCGGCTTTGCGGCCGTACCGGTTCTGAACCGCGGAGACGGTTCGCAACTCATAGAACAACGGTGAAAACGCTAACGCGTTCCAACTCACCAAGCTGGCCATCACGATCGCCAGCCCGCCGACAAACCATTCTGCCTGTATGTGCATCGTGCCGTTCTCAACCGCTCGGGGCGAATCTGCTCTTGAGGTCGCGGATCAGCCTTCGTTCTGCCGGCTGCGGCGCCGCAGCGCGCGAATCTGCGCCCGCGCCGATTCCAGATCCGGGCAAATTTCTAAGGCCCGCTCAAGGGCTTCTATCGCCTCAGCATAATCACCCGCGGCGATGCGGCAGCGAGCCAGCCCCAGCCACGCCGGATAGTGGTAGCGGCAGTGCCACAGGCAGCTGCAGTAAGCCGCTTCGGCCGCGTCGAGATCCTCCAGCCCCTGCCAACAGACAGCCAGTTGATGATGGACTTCGGCATAACAGGGCGCTTGATCGGCAAGAATCAGCGTCGGTGCCAACGCCGCTGCGTGCTCGCCACCGTCGTTCAGGTGCATCACCTGCAAGAGCCGCTGGTGGTGCAGCGGAGCGGCGTCGCGCATCAGCAGCGCTCGAAAAGAATCGTCGGCGGCAAGACGAACGCCGCGGTCCGGGTCCGACAGCGCTCGGCCGAGCGGCTCGATCGCCGCGTGGTCACCGAGCATTCCCAAAGCCAATGCCGCCGCCCGACGCATTTCTGTGTCGCCACGGGCGAGAATCGCAAGTAGGCTACTGTTCCAGTAATATCGATTCACTGCGGCGGCATACCGAGGGGCGTTTCCGTCGCTGAGATAGCGGCGATAAGCGGTCACCAATCGGGTGCTGCGTACTGGAGGAATCATCACAGTTGAAAGCGTCCGTTTATTAACAAAGACTTGCGAGCTGACCACCGTGCCAGTTCGGGAAGCATCCTATGCAGCAAAACCTCGCGGGCAAGCGTTTTTCTGAGTCGAAATGCTAACCACTGAACCAACGAGTCTACTTGTCCCCCCTCCTGCAGACAAGCAATCCACAGGGGTGTCGCAGAGCGTTCAGCCAGAAGGACGCAGCGGCTCCCCTGGTCACCTGGGCAAATACCACTTGGGTCGTCGCCAAAGCCATCGCCAGCAAGGCCGTTGCGTGGGCAGGAACCAGAGTCTGGGTGGGGCCGCACTCCTGGCGGCTGTCGCTCTGTTTGTCATTATTGGAGCGGCGCACGCCGCTGCCCAGCACCCGGGTGGACAAATGCCCTCCGCGGCGCCCGCACCAGCCGTCTCACCACAGCTGGCAGCCAAGCTCAAAGCTCCGTTTCATTTGGCGGTCACCGCCAAGCCGCTGCGCGACACGCTGACGCAGATCGCTGAGGTCGCCGAGATCAATTTCTGGCTCGATCGCCGGGTCGATCCGAGCCTGACGGTGAACATCCCAGCCGGATCACAGTCGGTTTATCAGGCAATCGCTCGCGCCGCAGAGTCGCTCGGTCTGCAAGCCGCTGCAGCGGGTAACGTCGTGCTCCTCGGCCGGCCGGAGTGGATCAGGGCGCTGGCCGGCGCTATTTTCGCGCTGCCTGCGGAACTCCGCCAAGACACCGACTGGCCGCCGATCAATTGGCCGCCAGCGACCACTCCCGATCAAGCGGTGAAGATTGCGATTGCCGGTGATGGAGCGGACACATTGTCGTTGCCGCACGATCTTTGGCCCGCGGTCACCTGGCGCGGCGTCTCACCGCAGTTGGCCGTGCTGCTGATCACCGCACAGTTTGACCGGATGCCGGTCGAGCCGCAGCGAATCTTCGAATTGCAAATGGACAGTCACGAAAAAGAGCCTGGGCAGGAAGACCCTGCGGAAGTCTCAAGAAGGCTGCTGTTTTCACGTGACCCAGCGTTCAGCCCGCCTGCCGATGCTGATGCCGCGCCGCAACCGCGTCCGCTGCAACCGCGTCCGCTGCAACCGCGTCCGCTGCGCTCGCGCACGGTGGAGCTGCAGCCGCTGCAAGCTCCCAGCAGCCTGACGCTTGTCTATCCCAATGGGCCGCATGTGCCACAGCTGAGGCAGGCGGCGCTGGCCGCCGACCCAGCAAGCCGGTTCCGCGCCGGTCGCAGCGGTGGGCCGCTGGAGCTGACCGGTTCACCCCTCGCCCACATCGCGGCGACCACCGCCTACGTTTCGCACGCCAACGCCGCAGCCTCAGCCGTCGAGCTCGATGGCACGCGCTTTTCGCTGCGGCTGCGTGACGCTCCAGCGCAAGACGTGTTTGTCCAACTGGCCGGCACAGCAGGTCGCCAACTGCAAATCGCGCCGGACGCCGCCGCAGCGTGCCAGCAACGGGTCACGCTCGAAGGGGTGAACGTGACGCTGGCCGAACTGACTGAGCGCGTCGCCAGGGAGATCAGTGTGCAGCCGACCTGGACTGAGGAGACGCTGCTGATCGAGCTGGCCCGCTGAGCGAAGCCAGGAGATTGCGGCCGAGGCGGGCCGTGCCGGAAGGTCAGTCAAGTTCCTTGATGTAGATGTTGGCGAACTGGATCGGATCACCATGATGCTGCAGGGCGATCGGTCCCCGCGGCGCAATTCCCGGAAGCTGGGCATCGGTGATCACGTCTTGCCCATTGAGGTTCACCGTCAGGCGGTCGTCTTTCATCGTGATGATGAACCGATTCCAGCGGCCGATCGGATGATCAGCCGCTGCACTTGGGGTGACGGCCGCGCGCACCTCCGCAGGCATGGTTGTATCGGTCCGGTAGCCGTAGACCTCACCCGACCCGACCGGCCAGCACCACATGTTGATCTGATTTTTGCTGCTGCCGCGGACGTAGATCCCGCTGTCGCCGGCGTCAGGCACCTCCACCTGTTTCGGATTGCCCTGGTCATCCAGCTCATATTCGCCAGAGGGCAAAATCACCGGGCGCTGGAGCGTCTGCGGTTTTGCGGTCCACCGCCAATCGCAGATCATCACAAAGTCGCCGTACTCCTTTTTGCTCCACAGATTCTTGTCCTGAGCTTCGCTGTTGCCGTCGTAATCAAGGATCCAATCTTTCGGTTGCCAGTGCCCGGCGTGGCCCGGCTCGTCCTTCCAGCCGGACAGGTCGACGCCGGTGTAGAGCGACTGGAATCCGTCGGCCAGCGCTGCCACTTCGTCAGGGCTGGGGTTGGTCGAGGGAAGCTCCTGAATGCGGATGTTTCGGAAGTGGCATTCCGAGCCTTCGGCTTCCAAGCAGATGTAGCCTTTGCGCGGTTTGCACTGGCTGGCTCCGGTGACCTCCTTGCCGTTGACCGACAGTTTGATCACGCCGTCGTTGCAAACCACGCGGTAATGGTTCCACTCCGGCGATGGCTTGGCGCGGTGCTCGCTCGGCAGGCAACGCATCGACCCGTTGGGATGCGGCCGGTCGGGCTTCAGCGTCGCGCCGTGGATGCTGAACACATCGCCGTGGCTGGTGTACGTTTCCGAGGTGCGACCGTCGAGGATCTGCACTTCGATCGACCGCGTGAACGGCACGCCGGGGGCTGTGACCGGGTCGCTCCACACGAACAACCCGGCATTGCCGCCGGGCTTCAGATGTCGCCACTCGAGTTCGAGAATGAAGTTCTCGTATTGCCGCTCCGTCCGCATCACCCCAGTCGGCACCCCGGTGCTGATGATCATCCCGTCGCGAACGGTAAACGTGCCCGGTGCGCAGTTGACGTTTACCCACTGCGACAAATCGGTGCCGTTGAACAGCGGAACAAAGGCTTCCTCGTCCGCGCGGCCAGCGGCGACGTTTACCGAGGACAGCAGCAAACTTGCTACGATGAGCCAAGCAGATTTGGAGCGGCCGATTCGTCTCATGCTTCATCTGTCCGTCAAAATGGTTTTATGGGGTGGTCCAGTGCCCGCCGATTGTAACCGATCTGCTGGCAGGCCTTGCGCTATCGGAATACGCGGCCTAGTCGACCGCTAGCGGACGTCAACGCCGAGGCTTACGCATGGTCGCCGCAGCGCCCCTTGGATAGACTGCTGCGTGTGAAAGGCAAACGCGTGATCGGGCCTGGCATGGGCCTGTCGGGCCGCGTGAGCGCAGCTAAAGAAACCGAGTATTTGACGGGATAGTTATGAGCGATGCCAAGGTGCGGGGAGTGGTCCACCTGATCGAAGAGACCAAAACCTATGGTCAGAAGGGATTTCGCAAGCGCCTGGTGGTGCTCGAACAGGAAAAAGGCAGCTTCACCAATTACGTGCCGCTGGAGTTCACACGCGACGCCTGCGACTCCGTCGATCAGTTGCAGGTCGGCGATGAAATCGAAGCCGACTACATGCTCACTGGCCGTCGCTGGCAGCGCGACGCCAACAGCGAAGTCAAGTTTTTCCTCAATGCCGAAGCGACCGGATTTCGTGTGCTCAGCGGCGGTGCCGGCGGCGGAATCGAGATCAGCTCGCAGGGGGCCAACGATCGCTTGGCCGAGGCGATGGACGACGACGAAGCCCCGTTCTGAACAGCAACTACGTGCTGAGTTACGGGGCAGAACGGGTTTCAGGGTGCGGGGTACGCTTGGCGGTTTTCCGGCGGCGACTTATCCTTTGACTGCGGCCTGAAAGTACCACACACGTCCCGTTCCCAAACTTGCCTCGACGCATGGGCAGCTCGCGATCATGAACCAGCCTTCTTCAGCCGCCGAAATATTGAGCGAAGACCAGCTCAAGGACCCGCGGGTTGCCCGTCGCGATAAGCTTCGTCGACTCCGTGAGGCCGGTATCGATCCCTGGGGCACGCGGTTCGACAACCGCCTGATGATCTCCGCGGCCCGCGGCTTGGCCGACCAAATCAAATATCGAACGGAGGCTGGCCAGGAACTCGACCTGCCAGAAATCGGCCCGGAGGTCGACTTGCGCAAATGGCGCGGCGAACAGGGACCCGGTGAGGAGATCGGGCCGCAGGTGCGCGTGGCTGGCCGGATCATGCTCGCTCGCGATAAAGGCAAACTCGTGTTCATCACCTTGCGCGACTGGACCGGCGAGATCCAGATCTTCATCGGCAAGGGCCAAGTCGGCGAGGAAAACTTCGACCTGACCAAGCTGATGGACTTGGGTGACTTGATCGGTGTCGACGGCCGACTGGGCCGGACCAACACCGGCGAACTGACCGTGTTCGCGGAAAAATTGCACTTCCTGACGAAGATGCTTGAGCCGGCCCCGGACAAACACGCCGGGCTAACCGATCCGGAACTGCGCCAGCGGATGCGCTACGCCGACCTGGCGTTCAATGACGGCGTCATGAAAACGTTCCTCGACCGAACCGAGATCGTCCGCTCAGTGCGCCGCACCTTGGACGCCGATGGGTTCTGTGAAGTCGAAGGACCGACGCTGCACGCGATCGCCGGCGGTGCAGCGGCGCGGCCGTTTCTCACCCATCACAACACTCTGGACATGCAACTCTACCTGCGGATCGCGCTGGAACTGCACCTGAAGCGATTGATGGTCGGCGGCATCGAGCGGGTGTATGAACTCGGGCGGGTCTATCGCAACGAAGGCATCAGCCCGCGGCACAACCCTGAGTTCACGATGCTGGAGGCTTACCAAGCCTACGGCGATTACTGCACGATGATGGACTTGACCGAGCGGATCGTGACCGATGCGATCCAGGCGATCGGTGGCGGATTCAAGCGAAAGTTCGGCGACGTGGAAATCGATTTCACGCCGCCGTTTGACCGTAAAACCTATGCGGAGCTGTTTCAGACGGCGACCGGTGTCGATCCGGTCGACGTCCCAGCGGTGATGGAATTGGCCAAGGGACTGGGCATCGAGACCACAGGCAAACACCCCGACGTGATCCGCAATGAGATCTTTGAAGAGAAGGTCGAGGACTCGCTCGTCGGCCCGATTTTCGTCATCGATTACCCGGCGAGCATCTGCCCGCTGACCAAGCGCAAGGCTGATAATCCTGAGATCGCTGAGCGGTTTGAGATGTTCATCTGCGGGATGGAATTGGCCAACGCCTACACCGAGCTGAACGATCCTGAGCTGCAAGAGACGCTGTTCATGACCCAGCTCGAGGGGATGGCCGAGGAAGATTCGATGGCCAAGATGGACCACGACTTCGTCCGCGCGCTGCGGTACGCGATGCCGCCCGCCGGCGGGCTTGGGATCGGCATCGATCGGCTGGTGATGATTTTGACCGGGCAGCGGTCGATTCGCGACGTGGTGCTGTTCCCGCTGCTGCGCCCGGAGTGATTGGCTGCGGCTCAGATCGCCGGGTAGCCGCGAGCTAAGTCGGCGGCCCAGCACTCGATCAGCGTCGTTTGGTTGGCGTTTCGCTGCACCTGCCCGATCGCATCGATCGAGCGTTCCAGGCGATAGATGATCGCCGGCAGCCGGCTCGCTTCTTCGGCCGCAGCGGCCATTTGCTGGCGAAAGGTGTGCACGGCGATCGCGAACACGTCTCGCAGCCGGTCGCGCTTCGCGGAAGCGGACGCGTTTTTACCCAGTTCGTCGACGGTCGAGGTGATCAACTTGGCAAGCGCGACCGGGCTCAGCGGCGCCTGGCTGAGCTGCTTGACGAGCATCGTGTGAATGCCGTCGGCTCCTTCGGTGAGGATCGAGGCGGCCGCACGGCAATCGCCGCCGCACAGATCGATCGCCTGCTCAGCGGCTGCGATGTCGCACTCCACACCTCGCAGCCGCATCAGCGCCACCGCTTCTTCGCCGCGGGGCGGATGCATCCGCACGATCTGGCAGCGGGAGCGAATCGTCGGCAACTGGCGCTGTTCGTTGACGCCGAGCAAGAAGATCACGGCGTCTGGCGGCGGTTCCTCGAAGGTTTTCAGCAGGCAATTCGCCCCTTCTTCATTGAGAAAATCGGCGTCGTGCAGGATCGCGACTTTACGTGTTCCCTGGAACGGACGCAGGCGAATGTCGCGGCAAAAGCCCATCCGCATCCGCGCATCGCGCGGGCCGATCAGTAGTTCCAGGGGGATAAAGGCGCGATCATCGGGCTTGCGCACCTGGACCAAGTCGGCATGCGTTTCCGCTTCCACCTGCACGCAGCCGGGGCATTGCCCACAGGCGCCTAGTTCATCCGCGGCGGTCCGGTGGCAGAACAAACATTTGGCAATCCACTTGGCGAGCGACCGCTTGCCGATGCCCGGCGGCCCGACCAGCAGGAACGTGCCGCCGAGCCGACCTTTGGCGAGCGAATTAGCGAACCACTGCTTTTGCGCGTGGTGCCCCAGCGGTGCTCCAGCCGCACCGGTCATGGCCTGCCATTCTGCTCGATTTTGTTGATCTTCTTCACCCGCCGCTCGTGTCGCCCGCCTTCAAACTCCGTGCGCAGCCACATCAGCACGAGGTCGTCGATCGGGCGGTCGCCGATCAAATCGCCGGGCAGGCACAGCACGTTGACGTCGTTGTGGCGCCGGCTCAGCTCGATCATCACTTCGTCATAACAGGATGCAGCGCGGACGCCGGGGAACTTATTGGCGGCGATCGCCATCCCAATGCCTGTACCACAGATCAGAATTCCTCGGTCGGCTTGGCCGCTGCTGACCTTGCCAGCGACCAATTGAGCATAGTCCGGGTAGTCGACCGCCTCCTCGCTGTCGGTCCCTTCGTCGGTGACTTCATAACCGGCTTCGATCAATCGCTGCGTCAAGCGTCCTTTGATCGCCACGCCGCGATGATCGCTGGCAAAACTGATACGCAACATCAAACGGTCTCCTGATCATCGCTGCGATCGTCGCTCGTTCCATCGGACTGCGTCCTATGGGGCAGATTCTCCCTCAATAGATGATCATGGGATGATTGGCTCGCCTTGTCAATCGCCTCGACCGTGTTTACGAGCTTGGGCAGAAAGCTATCGCCCAGTTCGGCCAGCCAGTGATCCAGTTCGCTGGAGATCTGAGCGGCACATTGTTCGTACAGTTCGACCGGTCCGCCGACCGGGTCGGCAATGTCTCCACCGTCACGGCGAAGGGTATGCACACAATTGGCCATCTCCGGCCAGGCAGCCAGGATCGCCGCGCGGTGGCCACGGGTCATCGTCAGCACGACATCGGCCCGGTGCATGATCGCATCGCTGAGCGGACGGCTCTCATGGCAGGATAGATCGATCCCTTGCGCTTCCATGACGTCGATCGCCTGCATCGCCGCCATCGCCCCGTCGTTAGCGGCAACTCCGGCGGAGATCACGTTGACCTGCTTCCAGTCCTCGCCCATGGCCGCTAACCGCTGCTTCAGGATCCCTTCGGCCATGGGGCTGCGGCAGGTGTTCCCGGTGCAAACCAACACAATCAACGGTTTCGCAAAGTCATTCATCGCAGCAGCCTCAATGGCACCATGCCTGAGAATCTCGTATTGATGGCCGATCACTCGCACCACCGTCGACTCCCCGCCATAACGCGTAGGACCATCGTCGAGCACCAGTGGCAGAGCCTCGCCAAACTGTTCAACCACTTCTTGGCCGCGCGTCGGCGGGTTCTTGCCCGTCAGGTTCGCACTGGTCAAGACAAGCGGTCCTCGTAAATATTGGTGGATCTGGTTAATCACCGGATGATCGACCACGCGGAAGCCCACACATCCCTGCGCCGACCACCCACTGCCGCACTCGCGGATGCAACCGGGCGGCAACCGACGCTTCACCGTCGCAAGGGACGACCAGCGTCAGCGGGCCGGGCATGCAGCGGCGTGCCAGCCGCCGAGCCAGCGGCGACCAGTCACAGACGTAGTCGAGGATCGCTTCATGCCCCCGCACCGACAACACCAACGGCGAGGACGGCGGACGCCCCTTGAGCTGTGCCAACCGATCGACCGCGTCGGGGTTCATCCCGTCGGCCGCTAGCCCGTAAACCGTTTCGGTCGGGATCCCGACAACATGCCCTTTGGCCAGCGCTTCGACAATCCGATGAATGCTGTCGCGTGGGTCATCGGTCCGTCGCAAATCGAGAACCGTGGCCATGAAGTCGATCGGTCGCTAGAAGAGTCGATGAAGGATGCGATCCGGTGGCCCAAAAGTTGTGCCACCGTCATTGTCGCTTGGGTGCTATTCTAGTTGTCTATGACACGCCTGAGCAACCCGCTAATCGGTCCGGCCAGTTCCCGCCGTCGTTTTCTCCGCACACTGGCGGCCGCAGCTGGGGCGGCTCTGCCAGCGATTTCACTCAGCGGCTGCGTCGCCACCGCTACCGCCAGCCCGACCGACTGGGTCTGGGGCCGCCGCGGGTTTTCCGAGGGCAGATTCGTCAAGCCGCGAGCGATCGCGATCGATGCAGATGACCTGCTGTACATCGTCGATATGACCGCGCGGATCCAGGTCTTTGACGCCGACGGCAACTTTCGTCACGGCTGGAAGACGCCCGAGGCGGAGTTTGGCCGCCCCACTGGATTAAGCGTGATGACGACCACGGGCCAGCGGCCGGTGCTGCTGGTTGCCGATACGCACTACTACCGCATGCTTGCCTTTGAGCTCGATGGCACGCCGCTGCCGGACATGCAGATCGGCGGGACCGCCGGGCATAGCCCCGGTGAGTTCGCCTTCGTCACCGATGCGGTCTGCGATGCTCAAGGCAACTTTTACGTCGGCGAATACGGCGACTCGGACCGCATCCAAAAGTTCGCTCCCGATGGCCAGTTCGTTTGCCAGTGGGGCGGCACCGGCAGTGCGGAAGGCTTGTTTGTGCGTCCCCAAAGTTTGGTCATCGACCCCCAACAGCGGCTATGGGTCGTCGATGCTTGCAACCACCGCATCCAGCGGTTCGACCTGACGACCACGCCACCGACCTACCTGGGCAGTTTTGGATCGCTCGGCAGCGGCCTCGGTCAGTTCTATTACCCCTATGACCTGGCGCTGGCGAGCGACGGCTCCGTGATCGTTTGCGAATATGGCAATCAGCGGCTCCAGCGGCTGGACGACACGGGCCGCGGCATCGCCACCTGGGGATCGCCGGGCCACGACGAGGGTCAACTCTACCAGCCCTGGGGCGTCGTCATCGATTCCCAAGATCGCATTCATGTGCTCGACAGCAACAATCACCGCGTCCAGCGGTTGCATTTGTTTGGATGATGTCCCTGAGGTACTGTTGCAAGTAACGGTTCGGATCGGTGAGGCCGGGAGCTGGCGCTGTGCCGTTAGCGAGAGTTCAAAATAAGTTCCCTGTTCTCATTGCCTTCACCCTCCCGCCCCGCGGGAGGGTCGGACGCGGTAGCGGCCGGGGAGGGCCAGGATCGCCCCTCTCCTCGCCTGAGGCTCGACTCTCCCGGAGGGAGAGTAAAATGCGGAAGTGATTTCTGAACGCCTCCTTGATGCCACGGCGCGCGCCGTGCGGCTTCCCTTGCTCAATCGTCGCGGAAGTAGCGGATGCTCATCGCCGGTCAACTGCTGCTGGAGTCCGATCACCTGCCCGGCCGCTGCCGCATCGTCCCGGGCGCTCTGCGGCTAGCCGATGAAACAATCGCGGAGCTGATCGTCGGCGAGTTACCGCGGCAGTATCAGCTCGGTGGACCGGAGTACTTGATCGCCCCCGGATTCATCGACACGCACCTGCATCTGCCGCAGTTCGAGATCATCGGCGCCCATGCGATGCCGCTGTTGACTTGGCTCGACGAGGTCACCTTTCCAGCCGAACTGAAGTGGCAGGATGTCGATGACGCTCGGGCGATGACTGTGAGAGCAATCCGCCAGTGCCTTGCCCACGGCACAACGGCGATCTGCGCCTACGGCACAGTGCATCATGCTGCGACCGCCGCAGCACTGCAACTCGCCGCCGACATGGGTCTACGGGGCGTGATCGGCCAAGTCATGATGGACCGCAGTGCCCCGCTGGCGCTTTGCCGACCCGCATCCCAATTGATCGAAGAGACCGCCGATCTCCTCGATCGCTTCCCACCGCGGTCGCGAATGGCCACAGCCGTCACGCCACGGTTCGCCATCTCCTGCACGGCAGAGCTACTCGCGCAGGCCGGGGCGTTGGCGGCGGAACATGGGGCGATCGTGCAAACACACTTGGCCGAAACGCTGCCGGAGTGCGAGCGGGTGCGGGAGTTGTTCGGCGGTCAGCCGTATATCGAGGTTTACCGGACGGCGGGGCTGCTAGGCACGCGATCGATCCTCGGTCACGGGATTCACCTGGACGAGCACGACCGTCAGCAACTCGCCGCCAGCGGAGTCACGATCGCCCACTGCCCGACCGCTAATGCGTTTCTCAGCTCCGGCACGATGCAGCGCCATTCCTTACTCGCCACCGGCGTCGGCATCACACTCGGCAGCGACATCGGCGCCGGGTATGAGCGGAGCATGGTCCGCGTCGCCCGCGCGATGATCCTGGCGGCGGCCAGCCTTGGCGACCCGCCGCCTCCGGCCGCCGCAGCCTGGTACGCGATCACCGCGGGCAGTGCCGATCGACTCGGCTGGGCCGATGCTGGCAGGTTGCGGGCCGGCGCGACGGCGGATCTGGTCATCATCCGCCCGGACATCCCCTGGCTGGATCCTCCCGTCGATCCGTTGGCGCGGTTGTTGTTTGCCTGGGACGACCGTTGGATTGAGCGAACTTTGCTGCGGGGCCGAACCGTTTTTCCCTAGAGCCTATCCGAAAAGGTTTTTCCGCGAACTTTGTGGCTCATCAATTGAGCTGAGGGCGTCGCTCCCCTGGGTGGCACGTCCCTGAGGAACGAAGGGCGTGTTGGGGAGAACTGTCGGGTCACCCGGGAATGTCTCATCGGCTCAGAATCTATTCAGCCACTCACGCCCTTCGCCGGGGCTCTGAGCGTGCCACCCAAAGCCATAGCGATACCCGCGGCGAGCAGGCGACCAATCAATTAGCGGAAGCCCCTTATTGGATAAGCTTTTAGTCAAACTCCGGGATTGCTGAACTGTAGCCAGAACCCTTCTGACGACCTGTGCAGGCAGCGAGTAGCATGGCGTTCGATCGCCTTCCAAGCAATCTTTGTCGCCGATCGCTCCGTCGATCGGAGTTACCGGCGCCCGGTTCGACCGGCGGAGCGGTCGACCACCTTTGTCGCCTCCATCGAGATGAATCCTCAAACCAGCAGCCCCGCTGAGCCCGTCTTTCGCGTCCGGCAGTTGACGAAGGTCTACCCGATGGGTGACGTGTCGGTGCATGCGCTCCGCGGGGTCGATATCGACATCATGGCCGGCGAGTTCACGGTGATGCTCGGCCCCAGCGGCAGCGGCAAATCGACGCTGCTCAATATGCTCGGCGGACTCGACCTGCCCAGCGGCGGCTCGATCCACTACCGCGGCCAAAACCTGACCACCGCGACTCAAAAGCAACTGACGTTGTTCCGGCGCCGCTGCGTCGGGTTTGTGTTCCAGTTTTACAACTTGATCCCCAGCCTCACCGCCGGCGAAAACGTGGCGCTAGTGACCGACATCACCGCTGCTGGCATGTCGCCGCGCGAAGCGCTCGCCGCGGTCGGCATGGCTGATCGAGCCGACAGCTTTCCCTCGCAGCTTTCCGGCGGTCAACAGCAGCGCGTTGCCATTGCCCGGGCGATCGCCAAACGTCCCGAGGTGTTGTTGTGCGATGAACCGACCGGGCGCTCGATCTGGCTACGGGGATCGGCGTGTTGGAAGCAATCGCCGACATCAACCGCTCGCTCGGCACAACGACGATCGTGATCACGCACAACGTCTCGATCGGTCAGATGGCGGACCGGATTGTGACGATGCGCGACGGCCAAATCGCTGAGGATCACCGCAACGAGCACAAGTTGATGCCGCGGGAGTTGACCTGGTGAGCCTCAGGACGCTCGACCGCAAGCTGATCCGCGAACTCCGCGATTCTGCCGGAGCCTCCGCAGCGATCTTGATGGTGATCGCCGCTGGCGTGTCGGTGTTCGTGATGGCTCTGAGCACGCTCGACTTCCTCAACCACACCCGCGATGCCTATTACGATCGCTACCGCATGCCGGATGTGTTCGCATCGCTGAGCCGCGCGCCGCTGCACGTAGCCGATCAGATCGCGCAGCTACCCGGTGTAGCCACGGTCGAGACCCGCGTGGTGGCCGAGGTGACGCTCAGCGTTCCGGGACTGGATGAGCCAGCATCGGGTCGCTTGGTATCGCTGCAATCCGGCGGTAAACAAGGGCTGGCGGCGATTCACCTGGTCCGCGGCCGAATGCCGGACTGGGACGCGGCCGATGAAGTCGTCGCCGGCGAGGCGTTCGTCGAAGCGAATCAGCTGACCCTCGGCAGCTCGATCTCCGGCATCCTCAACGGACGCCTGCAGCGGATGCGGATCGTCGGCGTCGCGCTGTCGCCGGAATACATTTTCCAAATCGGTCCGGGTGCGTTCTTACCCGACGATCGCCGCTTCGGCGTCTTCTGGACCTCGCGGCAACACTTGGAAGCCGCGTTTGATATGGAAGGCGCGTTCAACGATGTGACGCTGCGGTTGATGCGTGGAGTACCGACTCAGCCGGTGATCGTGCAGCTCGACCGGATCCTCGAGCCCTATGGCGGGATCGGTGCCTACGACCGCTCCGACCAGGTGTCGGCGCGGTTTCTCGATGACGAGATCAAGCAACTGCGCGCAACGGGGTTGGTCGTGCCGATCATTTTCTTGGGTGTCGCGGCGTTCTTGCTCAACGTCGTGCTCGCCCGGCGGATCGAGCTGCAGCGCGCCTCGATCGCGACGATCAAGGCGTTTGGTTACAGCGGCGCCGAGATCGCTTGGCATTACCTCAAGTTTGCGCTGCTGATTTCAGTCTGCGGGGCCGTGCTCGGCGCGATCCTCGGCTCCTGGTTAGCGGCCGGACTGTTCCAGCTCTATTCGCAATTTTATCGTTTCCCCACCTTTGTCTTCCAGCCGAGCGCCAAGGTGATGCTCACCGGAGGCTTGGTCAGCGTGCTCAGCGGCACCGCCGGCGCCTGGCTTGCGGTCCGCCGCGCCGTCGCGCTGCAACCGGCTGAAGCGATGCGTCCCGCCGCTCCGGCACGGTTCCATCGCGGCTGGCTCGATCGGCTGTGGGTGCTGCTCCGGTTTCCGCCGGTGATGGTGATGGTTCTGCGACGCTTGCGGCGGCGCCCGATCGCTACTGGGCTGTCGATGTTGGGGATCGCGTTTTCCGTAGCGGTGCTGTTGATCAGCAACTTTGGGATGGATGCGATCGAGTACATGATGAACTTTCAGTTCTCCACCGCGCAGCGTCAGGATATTCAGGTTACGTTTCAGCATGCCTCGGCTCCTTCCTCGCTGCACGAGTTAAGGAACATCCAAGGTGTGATCCGCGTCGAACCCTATCGCGCCGTGGCGGTGCGTTTGCGCAACGGCCAATACGACCGCCGCACCGCCGTGATGGGGCTGAGCGGTTCACGCCAACTGTATCGTCTTTTGGATAGCGAGGGTCGGCCGATCCGGCTGCCCCCGGGAGGATTGGTGCTTTCGGACAAGCTGGCAGAACTGCTCCGCGTCGTTCCCGGCCAAAACGTCCGGGTGGAAGTGCTGGAGGAACGGCGTCAACAGCTGGATGTCCCGGTTGTGGGGATCGCCAAAGAGTTCTCAGGCATCAATGCCTACATGGACCGCGACGCGCTGCACCGAATGCTGCAGGAAGACCAGCGGCTCAGCGGCGCCTACTTGAGTATCGATACTCGCTACCAGCAGAGCATTTACGACACCTTGCAAGACATCCCGCGCACCGCCGGTGTGGCCATTAAACAGGCATCATTGCAGAGTTTCCGCCAAACCATTCAAGAAAATCAGTCAAAGATGCAAGGGTTTAACTATCTGTTCGCCTGTGTGATCGCCCTGGGCGTGGTCTACAACATGGCGCGGATCACGATGACTGAACAGCAGCGCGAGCTGGCGACGCTGCGGGTGATCGGGTTCACGCGGCTGGAGGTTTCTTTGATGTTCCTCGGCGAATTGATGTTGGTCACGCTCGCCGCGATCCCGCTGGGGTGGCTGATCGGCACCGGGCTGTGCTACTCGATGGTGAAAGGCTTTGAGTCCGAGATGTACCGCATCCCGCTGGTGATCAGCCGCCAGAACCTACTGATGTCCGGCGCGGTCACGGCGGTGGCGGCGCTAGCGAGCGGCTTAGTAGTGCGGCGTTCGCTGGACCAGCTCGATTTGGTAGAAGTCCTCAAAGAGCATGGTTAAACAGTCCAGCGCAAAGTTTCCGCAAAATTAAAATCAGCCGGAATGTGTTAGCGTCCGGTTTCCAGGGAATTATATGAGTGCAGCGACACGACGCGGATTGATATGGGCAGCAGTGGCTGCCGCGGCGATCGCCGCGATGGTGTATCTGCTGCAACCCGATCCGGTTCCCGTGGATCTCGCCGTGGTCAGCCGTGGGCCGCTAGCGGTGACGGCGCGCGAAGATGGCTTGACTCGCATTCGTGAGCGTTATGAGGTTTCGACGCCGCTGGCCGGACGCCTCCTCAGGATTTCACTGGATGTCGGTGATGAGGTTGTCGCCGATCAAACGGTTCTGGCCAGAATGGAACCGACCTTGCCATCGCTGTTGGACCCGCGGCACGGTTGCGCAGGCACAGGCCCGAGTCCGTGCCGCCGAGCGGCGACTGCAGTTGGCGAAATTGCAACAGGAGACCGCCCGTGCCGAGGCCGAGCATGCTGAGTCCGAACGGGTGCGGATCTATCAGTTGCACCAGCAAGGAGCGGCATCCGATACCGAACACCAACAGGCGGAATTGCAGGCCCGGCTGACAGCCGATGCACGGCGCGGTGCCGAGTACGCGGTCGAAATCGCGCAGTATGAATGGGAACTGGAAAAGTCCGCGCTGCTGCTTACCCGCGGTGATGATTCGGACGGTGCCGCGGAAATGGAACTGGTGATTCGTGCTCCGGTCAATGGCCGCGTGCTCCGCCTGCATCAAGAAAACTCGGCCGTGCTTACCGCCGGCACGGTGTTGATGGAAATCGGTGATCCGAAGGATTTGGAACTAGTGGTCGACGTGCTTTCGCGAGATGCCGTCCGCATTGTTCCCGGCGCCGCGGTCAAAGTACATCGCTGGGGTGGCGAACAGCCACTGCATGGCAGCGTGCGCGATGTCGAGCCTTCAGGGTTCACCAAGTTCTCGGCTCTCGGTGTGGAAGAACAACGCGTCAATGTAATCGTCGATTTGCTGGAACCGCCCGAGCAGCGGCAGACGCTCGGCGACGCGTTTCGCGTCGAAGCCGAGATCACGCTGTGGCAAACCGATGCGGCGCTGCTGATCCCGACCAGCGCGTTGTTCCGCGTCGGCCAGTCCTGGGCGACGTTCGTCGTCCGCGAAGGCGTCGCTGAGCAGCGGCAACTGGAGGTCGGGGCGATGAACGAAGCCTTCGCCGAAGTCCTTTCAGGAGTCGACGAAGGTGATACCGTGATTGAATATCCTGGCGATCGCGTCGAGCCAGGTGTTCCCATCGTGCAGCGTTCTTGAGCCAAGCAAGAAGGTCTCAGTCCGCTGCGACCACTTCCCGGCCAGCCCGTGTGCACTGGGCCTGATACAGTTCTTCGTCGATGTTCTCCGACATGAACTGCACCCGACCGTCACCATATAAGAACTGAGTACCGCCGGGATGGAGGCTGCTGAAGTCCTCCATGTGTGCTCCCGGGTGGTTTGGCGGATGATCTCCGACACCGAGAATCCTGGCGTAACTGTCTTCACCGTTAGGAATGTTGCCGACCCAGGTCGACATGCCCAGCCGCGATGTCCGCTCTCCGATCATGATTGTCGTGCTCGTCCCATCAAGCATATCGGCAAACCGCAGCCTGCTGTTGTGAAAGAACATTCCATCAGAGGTGCAGTGCTCACCGAGCGGCGTCGATTCACATTCATCGATCTCATAGGTCCCATAGCAACCGATGTAGTTCGCTGTTGCCAGCGTCGCCAGCGGGCTGTCCGAATCGCGGTCGTGAATCTCCCACAGCGGCGCTCCGGTGTCCGAGGCGCACCGCAGGATCGAAATCGGGGTCGCTCGGTTGGCGAGGTTGCTATCGCTCAGCACCGTTTGCTGGAAATCCAATTGCTCATACAGGGCTGTTTGCTCTAGCTGTGGCAGGATCATTGCGGTCCAGCCCCAGCCGCTGGCGCCGTCGACAAAGTGGCGGCCCGATCCGTCGTGTCCGAGCCAGCCGGCCGGAAAGACGTTGTGGGTGCCGTGATAGTTGTGCAGCGCGATCCCGATCTGCTTGAAGCTGTTCTGGCACTGCATGCGGCGGGCTGCCTCACGAGCGCTTTGCACCGCCGGCAACAGCAGTCCGACCATCACGCCGATGATCGCGATCACCACCAGCAGCTCGACCAGTGTAAAACCGCGCCGCGGCAAACGCCGAGGCAACGCGGCGGCTGGCACTGGGCCGTTAGCCCGAGAAGGAGCGTTCCAGGTCCGGATCATCGTTGGCGTCCTCGCGCAAACGGAAGGTGGAAATTGCATTGCCCAAGCTCTCTGCACTTGGAAACTAATTGCAGTCGGTATGTAACAATCTACGAAAAGGCGGCGTCGCGTCAAGATAGATGCAATCCGGTTGCACGAAAAAAGGACGGATTCCTCTGGCTTAGCTAGCGTTCCGGCAGCGGCCCGGGCAGGATACGGAACGAGCAGGGGTGACCCGGCTAAACGCTCGGTCCGATCCCGCCGGCGGTGTTCCAGTAGCCGCCGCGGCTGTGATCGAAGATCGGCTTTTGACCGCGGACCGCTGCGTCAAAGCTCGCTCGCCCGCCCGCTCGGCAATCGAACACGCGGCGGCCGCCGACCCAGGTCGTCTGCGGCCAACCGCGGAGCGCGACCCCATCCCACGGGCTCCAGCGGCATTTCGTGTGCTGCTCCGCGTCGCGGATCGTCCGCTCGGCCGCCAAATCAACCAGCACCAAGTCGGCGTCATAGCCCGGCGCGATCCGTCCCTTGCCGGTGATCCCCCAGACCCGCGCCGGGGCGTCACACATCCAGTGCACCACCTGCTCCAGCGTGAACCGCCCTTGAACCACTTCGTTGAGCATCAGCGGCAGGCTGTTCTCGACCGCCGGCAGTCCCGACGGGCTCTGCGGGTAAGGCAGTTGCTTTTCTGCGAGCGTATGAGGGGCGTGATCGGTGGCGATCACCTGAATGATGCCATCGATGAGCGCCTGCCGCAGCGCTCGATTGTCCGCCGCAGTTTTGATCGACGGGTTCATCTGCACCCGCGTGCCCAGGCGGGCATAGTCGTCGACGTTGAAGAACAGATGGTGAGGGCAGACCTCTGCGGTAATCATCGGTCCGGCCGCGGCGATCAGCGGCAACTCCTCTGCCGTCGACACGTGCAAGATGTGAAAGCGGTGCTGGTGCCGCTGGGCCAGATCGATCGATCGCCGCGTCGCGATCACCGCAGCTTGGGTGTCCCTGATGTTGGAATGGTCGGCGACGTCGACGGTTCCGGCCAAGCGAGCGGCGTTGGCGCGGACCGTCGACTCATCTTCGCAGTGGGCGCAGATCGGCAGCCGTGTCTCGGCGAAGATCCGCTCCAGCGCCTCCTGCTGGTCGACCAACATGTCTCCGGTGCTGCTGCCGATGAAGATCTTGATCCCCGGCACGTCCGTAGCGGCGACGAGTTCGCCCACGTTGTCGGTGGTCGCGCCGATGTAAAACCCATAGTTGACCAGTGATTTTGCAGCGGCAAGCTGCTCCTTTTGCCGCACCCCGTGCAGCGTCACCGCTGGCGGTTTGGTGTTGGGCATTTCTAAGAATGTGGTCACGCCGCCGGCGGCACAGGCGCGGCTGGCGGTCGCTAAATCTTCTTTATGCGTCAGGCCGGGATCACGGAAGTGGACTTGGTCATCGATCACACCGGGCAACAGGTGCAGCCCCTGAGCGTCGATGATTTGATCGGCAGAGGTGGCTCGCGAGGCGTTGATGTCGAGGATGCCCTTACCGCTGAAGAGCACATCGGCGACCCGTGCGCCGTCGGGAAACACGACCGTGGCGCCGCGTACCAAGGTGCGTGCTGCGGTTGGCCGGGCCGTGGGGGTGGAAGACAAGGTCACAGGTCCAAAGTAATTGTCACAGATGCAAAGCAAAGCAGGTCGGAGCCGCGCTGCGAAATCCCCGTGCAGCCGGGCAGTCAAGGTACGTTTCCGTGGAACCAACGTGCGGTGACGCTGACCCACCATCGACAGTCGGCGCAAGGTCATTCTACGATCTTTCATAGTGAGTGCGAGGCACGCTGGCGGGCTCCGGGATTTCGATGCTTGTGCTGTGGCATGACAGTCACGCACCGATGCGTTGGTGCCTTTACCAAGCCTTTTCGCAGCAGCCGCACTCGCTCTGTGATCTACTCGTGTCCGGCCGCTTGATACGTTCGATCGACTACCCACGGCAGCCAATGCGATCGGTGGAGCGGTCGGAAACCGATGTTCGATATTGAAACCTTTTTGACCTTCGGCCTGGTGCTGTCGCTGGGCACCTTCGTGCAAGCGGCTTCGGGATTCGCGGCCGGCTTGCTGATCGTCTCCGTGCTCGTATGGCTCGGCTACGGCATCCCGGAGGCGCAGGTGGCGCTGTTGATCGCGACGCTGCCGCAGAATCTCTGGGGTGTGTGGTCGTTTCGTGACGCGATCGAGCCAAGGACATTGGCTTGGCCGGCGGTCGCGCGGTTAATGTTTCTGCCGGTCGGGATCGGCGTGCTCAAACACTTAGAGAGCCTGCCGCTGGACACGGTCAAGCAAGTCGTCGGTGCAGTTGTGTTGCTGGTCACGCTGAGCATCGCGTTCTTCAGCCCGGTGCCACGTCAGCGGCTACATCCGCTCTGGAGCTGGTTCGCATTTCCCATCTCGGGGTTCTTGCAGGGGCTCGTCGGCATGGGCGGACCGGCGATGGTGTTGTGGGTGCAAGCCCATGACTGGGATACGCGGCGAACTCGCGGCTTTCTGTTTACGATGTATTTGATCAGCCTGTTTCCGGCGCTGGCGATGATCGGCTGGACGTTTGGACCGCGGGTCATAGCGACCGCGGTGATGGCCGTGGCACTGACACCCGCGGTGCTGATGGTCACTACCTGGGGCCTGCGCGCTGGGACGTGGCTGGGCCGCAAACGGCTGCGGCGGGTGACGTTGGCGCTGCTGGTGGTGATGGGCTTGTCGAGCCTGCTGGCTCCGCTGCTGAGCGGCGGCTAACCGGCTGGAGTGACTCGGCGAAAGCGGCTTATCGGCGAAGCGGAAATTTCAAGCTGGGTTGACCTTGAGTCAAAATCCACATTTTTCGTAAAACAGCCGACGAAGAGTTTCACTCGCCAATGCCCCGGGTCAAGGATGATCACCGCCATGAAATCTTTTTTTACATCGCCACCGTTGACGATCTTGATGGTCGCGGTTGCCCTCTCGGTTCCCAGCTTTGCCGCTGACGCTCCCAAGTCGGCCGCTCCCAGTGCGGCAGGTGGCTCCATCGTCGCGGTCGTCAATGCCGACCCGATCACCAGCGATCAGTTGGCCGACGAGTCGGTGCGTCGCTACGGGGTGGAAATGATCGACAACATGATCAATCGCCACCTGATCCTGCAGGCGTGCGTGGCGAAAGGCATCGAGGTCACCAATCAAGATGTGAGCGCGGAGATCCACCGCATCGCGACCAAGTTCAATCTACCGACTGATCAGTATTTGCAGTTGCTGCAAGATGAACGCGACATTTCGCCGGACCAATATGCCCGCGAGGTCATTTGGCCGATGCTGGCCTTGCGGCGGTTGGTGCACGACCAGGTGCAGGTGAGCGATGAAGAGTTCAATCGGGCGTTTGTGGCCCGTTACGGCGAAGCGATCAAGTGCCGCATGATCATGGTTTCCGATCGCCAACTCGCCGATTCGCTGCGTGAGCGTGCGCTCGACCAATCCGGAGCAGTTCGGCGCCCTGGCCAAACAGTACAGCCAAGATGAAGCCAGCGCGAGCGTCCGCGGGCTGATTCCACCGATCCGCCGTTACACCGGCGACTCGAGCTTGGAGCAGGCCGCGTTCTCACTCGCCGAAGACGCGATTTCGGAGGTCCTGCCGTTGGGTGACCAGTGGATCATCCTGCAAGCGGTCCGGCGGCTGCCAGCGACCAGCCCCAATGCTCAGGCGATGCCGGCGATTCGGACGCAGATCAGCGATACGATCCGCGATGAAAAGGTACGTGATGCGGCGACCGAGCTGTTTGCGAAACTGCAGCAAGAAGCTCAGGTCGTCAAAGTGCTCGGTGATGAGCAAGCCAGCCAGCAGCACCCCGGTATCGCTGCAATCGTCAACGGCCAGAAAGTCACGATCGCTCAGGTCGCTGCTGAATGCGTCAAGCGACACGGCTCGGTGGTGCTCGAAGGCGAGATCAATCGCAAGCTGCTCACTCAGGCTTTGGCCAAGGCGAGCAAACAGGTTACTCAAGCTGACCTCGATGCCGAAGTGGCCCGTGCCGCAGCCGCCTACGGGTACGTCACCACCGATGGCCAGCCCGACGTCAACGGTTGGTTGGCAGCGGTGCTCAGCGAAGGTGTGGCATCGACTGAACTGTATTATCGTGATTCGGTGTGGCCGAGCGTGGCGCTGGCGAAGCTGATCGAAGGCCAAGTGAGCGTGACCGAGGACGACCTGCGTGAAGGCTTTGAATCGAACTTCGGCGTCCGCGTGGAAGTCCTGGCGATCGTGTTGTCCGACCAGCGAACCGCCCAAAAAGTTTGGGAACTAGCACGCAATAATCCGACCGACGAGTTCTTCGGCAATCTAGCGGAACAGTACAGCGTCGAGCCGGTGTCGCAGAGCAACTTCGGCAAGGTGCCGCCAATCCGCAAGCACGGCGGTCAACCGGCGCTGGAAAAGGAAGCCTTCACGCTCAAGGCCGGCGAGCTGAGCGGGATTGTAGCGACCGGCGATAAGTTCATCATCATGCGCTGCCAAGGCCAAACCGAACCGGTGGTCAGCGATTATGCCGCCGTCCGCGATGAACTGCTGGTGTCGATCCGCGAGAAGAAGAACCGTCTGGCGATGGCCAAGAAGTATGATGAGCTGAAGGAAACCGCTCAGATCGACAACTTCTTCGAAATCGCTAAGAAGACCGGCAAGCTGGCCAAGGCGCCGGCAGTCGCCCCGCCAGCCGCGACCAAGCGATAGCTTGCCAGCATGGCCGAGTGTGACCGATCGCCAACGTGGCTAGCGTGGCCGATCGCTCCGCGATCGGAGTGCCAGTCAGTCCGGTTCGACAAGCGTGGCCGATCGCTCCGCGATCGGAGCCCAAAGATGCCCAGATTCCGGTTCGACCGGCGGAGCGGTCGACCACCGAGAGCCGATCGCTCCGCGATCGGAGTTCAGAGATGACCAGAGTCCGGTTTGACCGGCGGAGCGGTCGACCACCTTGGTTTCTCGCTAGGAAACGGATTTGGCTACGAACCCCTAGCCGCAGCGGGCTGTCGTTGGTGACAATTAGCTGGCTGATCGCATTTACCCGCGACGTCTAGCGTCCTTTTTTCATCAAACCACCTGTCAAAGTCGCAGCTGCGCCACCTCTTGTGATGAGCGAAAGTTTCAATCTCGATGGGCCCGCCATCGATGCCCCGATCGTCGATCCGACTCCGCCTCCGTTCGAGGTCAAGTTCGCCGATCGCGTCGATCGGTTGCCGCCGTACATGTTCGGGCGGATCAACAACGCGCTGTATCAGAAGCGGCGGGCTGGCAGCGACGTGATCGACTTGGGCATGGGCAATCCGTCCGATCCGCCGCAGGAAGTGGTGATCAAGAAATTGGTCGACGCCGCCAGCGACGAGCGCAACCACGGCTACAGCAAGTCCAACGGGCTGCTCAATCTGCGCCGCGAAGTGGCCAGCAAGTACAACCGCAAGTACGGTGTGCGGTTGGATCCGGACAACGAAATCATCGCTTGTTTGGGCAGCAAAGAAGGTTTCTCGCACATGTGCCTGGCGCTGATGGGCCCTGGCGACACGGCGATGATCCCCGCGCCCTACTTTCCGATCCACATGTACGGCGTGATCCTGGCATCGGGTAACGTCGTCGCCTTGGATGTTGCCGACCCCGACAAGTTTCTCGCCAACGTCGCCTACACCTGCGAGAACCTGACGCCGCGGCCCAAGCTGCTGATCGTCAATTACCCGCACAATCCCTCGTCAGCGACGATCGAGCCAGAGTTTTTTGTCGAAGTCGTGCGGCTGGCCAAGAAATACGGCTTCCTGGTGATCCATGACTTCGCCTATGCCGACGTCGCCTTTGACGGCTACATGCCGCCGAGTTTCCTCTCCGCTCGCGGTGCGAAGGACGTCGGCGTCGAGTTCACGACGATGAGCAAGGGCTACAACATGGCCGGTTGGCGGGTCGGTTTCTGTGCCGGCAATGCCGAGATGATCCGCGGTTTGGGGACCGTCAAGGGTTACTACGACTACGGGATGTTCCAGGCGATCCAGATTGCCGCGATCGTGGCGCTGCGGGAGACCGAAGCGGCGGTCGAAAACCAGTCGTTGATCTACGCTGGCCGGCGAGATGCGCTGGTCAGCGGTCTGCGGCGGCTTGGCTGGAACGTGGCGGTGCCTCGCGCCGGCATGTTCGTCTGGGCCCAAGTGCCTGAACCCTGGCGCAGTTCGATGAGCACGATGGATTTCGCCATGAAGCTACTCGAAGAAGGCGACGTGGCGGTCAGCCCTGGAAGCGGGTTCGGGCCGGCTGGCGAAGGCTACCTGCGGTTGGCGCTGGTCGAGAATGAACAGCGGCTTCGCCAAGCGGTGCGGCAGATCGCTCGCTGTCTGAGTCGAGACCCGCAGAGCGTCGCCAGTAGTTGATGCGTGTGAGCTCGGCGATCCAGTCGGGCGAGATGAAGGCCATGTTGGCGACGATCATGATCGTGCCAAAGGTGACCATCCCCAGGAACAACGCGATCCCGCCGTGGACTGCCACGGCGATCGCCAGGACGACCGGGCGGGTCAGCTTCGGCCACACCAGCGCGCAGTAAAACACTTCCCAGAAGACGGTCAGGTGCGTCAGCGCCGAGAAGACGACTGGAAAACGGCCCAGCCAAGTCAGATTGAGCGACTGGTACTCGTAGTTCGCCACAGCGAACCACAACGCGGTGCCGTCCCACCAGGTCGTGCCCCGCGCCTTCCACAGTCCGCCGAACAAGTAGACGACGCACAAATGCACCTGCACCAAGCGGGTCGCGATATTGGCTGAAACGCTCGGCGCGGCGTCCGGTAGCAACCAAGCAACGAAGCGATTGCTCTGCACCGCCGACAAATAGCGGCGGCGGAGTACGGAGTCGAGCGAAAAGATGCTCCCCGACGGTGCCAGCATCAGGTACATCGCCAACATCGTGACGATCTGATCCAGGCCGAACAGCGTTCCTGTCATCCGGTGCACGAGCATCAACTGGAACCACCATGCCAGCGGCCCGGTCAGCCGCGTCAGTAGGCCCACGGCAAAGCAGGCCGAAACGACCATCGTCAGCAGGTGATGAGCCCAAATCGCCGCCGGACTGCTGAGGTGCCAGAGGTAGCTGCGCGCTGCATCGGGCGGCGAAAACTCACCGCCATGCAGTGCCGCAATCGTGGTGTTGTTGATCCAAGCGGAGTCGCCCAAAAAGTCACTCAGCCGCAGCGCCAACACCGCCTGCGAGTAAAACAGCATCATGCCGGTGGCGATCCGCATCAGCGCCAACGTGTGCGGCCGCCGCGGCGTGAACCAAAAGCGGTCCCAGGCGTCGACGACGTCGCCGCCCCAGTTCCGTATTGCTTGAGCGATCATCGCACCGCCTCCGGCCGGCCGTTTAGGTTTGGATTGGGATTTGGATTTCGCAGCGGGGTGACCTGCGCAGTCTTGCGGCGGTGCCAGCGGTGCCAGTGGCGTCGGCGAAATCGTCTGCACCGTTCCGGGCAGTTCCCCGTCCGCGCTGTCGTGCAGAATCCGGTACAGCCGCGGATCATCCAGCGGCATCTGTTGCTCGATGAACTCTGGCAACCCCGGTGGACGGTGCTGTAACCGCTGGATCGTGATCCGGCTGTCGGGATAGCGGGTTTCCAACCGATTCAGGATCGAATCGCGCACGCTCTCGTACCGCCGCCGCGATTGGTGCCAGGCACGCAGCGCCAGCGGATCGTCAGCGATCTCCCGCGGCGGCTCGCCCGGCGGATGGTAAACGTCATTGAGGAACTCAGCGAGCATGAAATGCCGGTGGTACAGCAGCCGCGGCGACTGATCGGCCAAGTCCGGATAACGCTGCGTTTGCCGCTGCTCATCCGGACCGATGATTTCAGCTTCGATCAGGTGGCTCGGCCCGGGATCAGGCGCAAAGAACGCATACCCGTGATCGAGATAGGCAAACTGGCTGTAGCTGCGGACCGGAGCGCGGAACAACGTCGCCGATGGACTTGCCCCAAACGGACCGAGCGTCGCAAACTCAATCGGCCGGCTAATCACTGCCCACAGATGGGCGATGACCAACACGCTGATGGCGATGCGGAAGACTCGCGAACTCGGCAAAGACCCGACGTCTGATGCGGACAAGGCAGCCCAACCGTGCGCAGAAGGAAGGAGGATTCAGTTGCACCAGGCGCCATGTGCGGGCCTGTGCTGAAACCTAGCTGGCAAAGCGGTGGCTGTCGAATCAATCATTACGATTCGGCAGAAAAGGCAGCAGCAAAAAAGGTTCTTTCGCCGATTGAGTGGCGGCCCGTCCCTGAGCGGTTACCGCCATGGCTCGGGGTGGCACGCCCGCTGACCTGCGGTGGCACGCTCAGAGCCCCAGCGATGGGCGTGGGCGCCGGGGACAAGTATCGAGCTGATGAGACATTCCATCGTGACCCTGCAGTTCTCCCCAACACGCCCTTCGTGCCTCAGGGACGTGCCACCCAGAGCAGAGACGTGCCACCCAGAGTCACAATGCTCTCGCCTTCGAGTGATGAGCCACGAAGGTCGCGGAAGAACCACAAAAAAATCGCGTTGTTCAACCGGAGCTGAACGACGCGATTTTGAATCATCAGATGCCTGGGCCAACCGCGCTGAGCGGTCTACCGCTTTGCGTTTAGCGGCTTGCCACTCTGGTTCCGTCGAAGTCGAAGCTGACGTCGTGGGCCGAGCCGGCGACCAGATCGAGCGTGCGCTCCTGGTCGACGACGGTGCCGTTGACTTCAGCAGAAACGCGGATCGTGTAGCCTTCCCACCGCTGTCCGGCGGCCAGCTTGCGCGAGCGGAAGGTGCGGACTTCGCCCTGACCTTCGGTTTCGTTGCCAGCCAACACGACCTTGGCATCGGCGGGCACGCGAATGGTGACGACCGTTTCCAGTTCGGCATCACTCTGAGCGACCGGGCTGGTCTGGGGAGCATTGAAGACCATGCGCTCGGTCGATCCGGCGCGCATCTTCACGGTGCGGCGGACCGGTTCGTCGGCGCCTTCAAAGAAGACTTCGACTTCGTACTTGTAGAGCAAGTCCTTCTTGAGGCCTTTGGACATGAACTGGCGAATCGGGCCAGTGCTCGATGTCGGCAAGCCGTTGACGTGCACCAAAGCAGTCTCCGGCACAGCGACGGTCATCAGCACCGAGTCTTCGCCGATCTCTGCAGCTTGGCCGCCGTCGGTGGCGGGAGCGGGATTGTACTGCTGGTCCGGCGCGACGTACGGCGCCGAATCTTCGTAGTAATAGGTCGGAGCAGGGGCATAGCCGCCGCTGCTGCCATAGCCTCCGCTGCTGCCGTAGCTGGCTGCATACGGCTTGTAGTAGCTCGCTGCACCGCCGCTACTGCCGTAGCTTGCTCCACCGCCGCTGCTGGCGTAGCTCGCGTACCCGCCACTGCTGCCGTAGCCGCCGGTGCTTCCATAACCACCACCGCTGCTTCCATAGCTGGCATAGCTCGCCTTGGCAGCGCAATGCGCGTGCAGCCGGTGAATCAAGCGACGCAGCGGTCCAACGTGACCACGGCCGTGATGGCCGTGCCCGTGATCATATCCACCTGACGAACCATAAGCGGCGGCATACCCGCCGGATGAGCCGTAGCTGTCCGCTACAGACGAGTAGCCACCGGACGACCCGCCGTAGCTACCGTAGGAAGCGGCGTAACCGCCTCCGGAAGAACCGTAACCGCCGCTCGAGCCGTAGCCGGCCTGAGCCGCTGGGCCGGTAGCGATGGCAGCCGCCATAACAGCCGCGCCCGACGAAAATTCGTAAGTTTCCCATGGGTTCTGCACCCCTCCTGTTGTGTTGACGACCGTAGACCCGTCGCTCCTCGCCGGACCGACGCCGAGTTCTTTTACCCTAGTTCATAGAATACTGGCGCGACTGTGCGGTTCAAGCAGCTGACGAAGATTTTGGCACCTGAGCAGCCTGGGGAGGTCAGGTTATTTGGGATGTCGTGCGGCGCAGCCTCATCTTGCCCCACTCAAGTACAACCTGAGGGGTGGTGTCGGCCCGCAGATAACGGCTGCAGCATATCGCACAAAGACGACCGACGGCGGCGATCGTTCTTTGGCTTGGTCCGGCTGCGGCGGGATCTTTGAGCGCGAGCAAGCGGCGTTCCAACTCGTTTGCCCAGCGGAACGTTCGCACGCGCTACCGCAGATTCGCTAAACTGAGTCTGCCGCCGCAGATTGCTACCGCGTTGGCGGCTCGCATCCCGGTTCCACTGGCCGGCATTCGGCACCGGCTCTCAGCCCATTCGCACTGGAAGTTCGCTCGATGTACCTTCGCATGGCTCGCCGCCTGCTCACGCAAACCGACAAACGCTTGCTCTGGAAGGCGGTCTGGACACTTGGGGTCGGCGGCCTGCTCAGCGTCCACAAACACAAACGCCGACTGGCGCGCGGCGAGTTTTTTCCGCCGTTTCTCTACCTGTCGGTGATCAACAGCTGCAACCTTCGCTGCCAGGGCTGCTGGGTCGACGTCGCCGCCAAGCAGCACCGCATCGAAGTCGACGCAGCTAATCGCACCATCGACCAAGCCAAGGCGATGGGCAACCGCTTCTTCGGCATCCTCGGCGGCGAACCGTTCATGCACAAAGACCTGCTGAAGATCTTCGCTGCCCATCCAGACGCCTACTTCCAGGTCTTCACCAACGGCCACTTCATCACCGATGAAGTCGCGGCGGAGCTGCGCCGGCTCGGCAACGTCACGCCGCTGATTTCGGTCGAAGGCTCGGAAATCGTCAGCGATACCCGGCGTGGGCGAGCCGGCGTGCTCAGCCAAACGATGCAGGGGCTCGAAGCGGCCCTGCGCCAGAAACTGATGGTCGGTGTCTGCACGAGCGTCTGCAAAACGAACATCGACGATCTGGTCAACGACGCTTGGGTCGATCGGCTGATCGAGATGGGCGTGATGTACTGCTGGTTTCATATCTATCGACCTGTCGGTCCGGAACCGAATCCCGAACTGGCCTTGTCCAGCGCTCAACAGCGGCGGGTGCGGCAGTTCGTGGTCGATACCCGCGTCAATAAGCCGATCGTCGTCATCGACGCCTATCACGATGACGCCGGCAACGCGCTCTGCCCGGCGGTGACCGGCTTCACGCATCATGTTGGGCCTTGGGGCGACATCGAACCCTGCCCGGTGATTCAGCTGGCGACCGAGTCGATCCACGACCAGCGGCCGCTAGCCGAAACGTTCAACCAGTCTGCGTTCCTGCGCGAGTTCCGTGAACTGACCGCCGGCCAAACCCGCGGCTGCGTGATCATGGAACGTCCCGACCTGTTGATCGAGCTAGCTGAGCGACACGGGGCGCGGGACACGACCGATCGTGGCAAGGTGATCGAGGAGCTGAAAAAGGTCTCGCCGCGGCGGAGCCAGTACCAGCCGGGTGACGAGATTCCCGAGCGGAGTCTCGTCTATCGCTGGGCTAAGAAATACGCGTTCAATGATTTTGGTGCCTACAGTCGGCACTTCGACGCCACGCGTTACCGCGATCCCGATCGTGCGGCCGAAGGCGACAGCGGCCGCGCCGCAACTTCGTTGCCGGTGGTGAAAGCCGGTCGCGGTTCGCAATCGGCTGCGAACTAAGTGTGCCCGGCGGACGCTTGAAGCCGCACGCCACGTTGTCGCGCTCCAGGTCACTCGCAAAAAAGCGCCGCCCGGCTTACCATCGCAGGAAACGGTTTTTCAACCTCCACCTGCCCCCTCAGCATCACGGGCCGTGCACATGCCGCTTTGGCAAATCGATATCTATCCGGCTGATGGTTTTGTTGACCGCGATGGCCAGCGTACCAGCCAGCAAATCAGCGAACTCGGACTGGGCGACGCGATTGACGTCGATTTCGCCCGTGGTTATCTCGTCGAAGGCGAACTGGAACCAGTCGACGTGGAGCAACTCGGCCGCGCCCTACTGGGCGACAGCGTGACTGAGCGGGCCGTGGTCGCAGCGGTCGGCGATGAACTGCTTGCCGAGCCACCCGGCGACAACGCAACGCTCGTGCATGTGCTGCCCAAACCCGGAGTGATGGATCCGGTTGCGCAGAGTACGATCGCAGCGGCACAGGATGCCGGTTGGCCGGTGACGGCGGTGCGGACGCTGCGTAAATATTGGTTGCCAGAGTTGCCGGAGGAGCAGCTGGAAGTCATCTGTCGCCGCGCGCTCTCGAACGACTCGGTCGAGCAGGTCGTCCAGGGACCGCTGCAAATGGATCGCCTGAGCGTCGGTGGCAGCTATGAGTTCTCGCTGCAGCGGGTCAACATTCGCTCGCTCGACGACGACGGGTTGATGGCCCTGTCGCGCGAAGGGCAGCTCTACCTGACGCTCGCCGAGATGCAGACGATCGCCCAACACTTCCGCGAACTTGGTCGCGAGCCGACCGACATCGAGCTGGAAACGATCGCCCAGACCTGGAGCGAGCACTGCAGCCACAAGACGCTGGCCGGGCGGATTCGCCTATCGCGACGAGCACGGCGAGCGGCGACGTTCGAGCAACATGCTCAAGGAGACGATCTTCGCCGCCACGCAGACGATCCGCGCCGTCGCTGGGCGACGACGACTGGTGCGTCAGCGTCTTCAAGGACAACGCCGGCGTCGTGCGGTTCGACGACCAGTTCAACGTCTGCTTCAAGGTCGAAACGCACAACCACCCTTCGGCGCTCGAGCCCTACGGCGGCGCGAACACCGGGCTCGGCGGCGTGATCCGCGACACGCTGGGCACCGGCCTGGGGGCCAAGCCGGTCTGCAACACCGACGTGTTCTGCTTCGCCCCGCCGGACACGCCCGTCGATCAGTTGCCGCCGGGCGTGCTGCATCCGCGGCGGGTGATGCAAGGGGTGGTCGCGGGCGTGCGCGACTACGGCAACCGGATGGGCATTCCGACGGTCAACGGCGCGATCTATTTCGATCCGCGGTACCTCGGCAACCCGCTGGTCTACTGCGGCAACGTCGGCGCTGATGCCGCGTCGACAATCGCAAGACAAACGCGTCGAGCCCGGCGATTTGATCGTGGCCGTCGGCGGCCGCACCGGCCGCGACGGCATTCACGGCGCGACGTTCTCATCGGCGGAGCTGACGAGCGAAGCGGAATCGCTCTCCGGCGGCGCGGTGCAGATCGGCAACGCGATCACCGAGAAGATGGTGCTCGACGTGCTGCTGCAGGCCCGCGATCGCGGGCTGTTCAACGCGGTGACCGATTGCGGGGCGGGCGGATTTTCCAGCGCCGTCGGCGAGATGGGCGAAGAAGATCGGCGCCGAGGTGTAGCTGGAACAATGCTCCGCTGAAGTACGAGGGCTGTCGCTACACCGAAATCTGGATCTCCGAAGCGCAGGAGCGGATGGTGCTCGCCGTGCCGCCGGAGAAGTGGCCGGAGCTGCAGGCACTGTGCGAGAGCGAAGGGGTCGAGGCGACGGCGATCGGCCGATTCGTGCCGACCGGGCAACTGTTGCTGAACTACCAGGGCCACACGGTCGGCGAACTGTCGATGCAGTTCCTGCACGACGGGCGTCCGCCGGTGGTCCGCGAAGCGGTCTACAACCCGCCGCCGGTGACGCCGCTCAGGCCAGGGCCGCTGGCCCGCGCCGAAGGCAACCGAGTACTCGGCGACATCCTCGGCTCGCTCAACGTCGCCAGCAAAGAATGGGTCATCCGCCAGTACGACCACGAGGTGCAAGGCGGCAGCGTCGTCAAGCCGCTGGTCGGCGTCGCAGAACGACGGCCCGAGCGACGCGGCCGTGATGCGGCCGGTGCTGGCGTCGCGCCGCGGGGCTGGTGATCGCCTGCGGCATGAACCCGCGCTACGGCGACTTCGACACGTACCACATGGCGGCCCGCGCCATCGACGAAGCGGTGCGCAATTGCGTCGCCGTCGGCGCCGATCCGAAGCCGATCGCGATCCTCGACAATTTCTGCTGGGGCGACACCGAGCGGCCGGAAACGCTCGGCTCGCTGGTCCGCGCGGCGCTCGCTTGCCACGACGTGGCGGTCGTGCTCGGCACGCCGTTCATCAGCGGCAAGGACAGCCTCAACAACGAGTTCAGCTACCTCGATGACGAGCGGCGAGAAACAAACGATCGCCATCCCGCCGTCGCTGCTGATCAGCGCGATGGGGCAGATCGACGACGTGTCGCTGCGTCACGATGGATCTCAAGCGCCCGGCAACCTGCTCTATCTCGTCGGCGAGACCTACGAAGAGCTCGGCGGCTCGCACTACGCCCTCGTCTCCGAATTGACCGGCGGCCATGTGCCGGAAGTCAACCCGCTGACGGCCAAACGGACGTTTGACGCCGTGCACGCGGCGATTTGCCAGCGCCTGGTGCGCAGCTGCCACGACCTGAGCGAAGGCGGGTTGGCGGTCGCAGCCGCGGAGATGGCGTTGGCCGGCCGGCTGGGGATCAGTCTCGATGCCACTTCGGTCGATGCAACCGAGGCCTGGCCAGCTGAAAAAGAAGACCTCTCGGACGTCGGTAAGCTGTTTGGCGAATCGAACACGCGGTTCTTGTTGGAAGTCCATCCCGATCACGCAGCGAAGCTGGAGTCGATCTTTGTCAACTCGTCGGTGCCATTGCGCCGCATCGGCGAAGTTCAACAGCAACCGCAAGTACAGATTTCCCTGGACCAGCGGCTGGTGGTCGACATGCCGCTCGAAGAATTGTTACAGCGCTGGAAAAACCCACTAAACTGGTAGCGTGACCCAATGTGGCCGATTGCCAGCGTGGCCGATCGCTCCGCCGATCGGAGAGAGTACTTACCGAAAGACCGTTCGACCGGCGGAGCGGTCGACCACGAAACGATCGACCACCGAGCGCCTCATTTCCGTGAGACCGACAACATGATCCTTCCCGCCACTCCTACCGCGCTGAGCGTGATCGTTTCCCGCGGTCAATCGCGCAACCCTGAAAAGCGGGCGATCGAAGCAGCGTTGGTCCAGGCGGCGGAAGCGATCCCCGGCGTGCGCGTGCTGGATGTCCCGCATCTGTACGACCTCAAAGCCGACAGCGAGGTGATCCAGACGCTGCGAGACACCGACAGCGCCTTGATCATTGCCTCGTGGCTGTTTCCCCGTGCCACGCACTGGCTGCTGGACCGTCTCGGGGTGCGCGGCCAAGTCGGTGCAACGTCGTTTGATGAACCGGACGATGATGAGCCGTCGGACTCGGGCTCGGCCGAGGCAACGGAGACACGGGTGACCGAGCTGTTCCCCCGCGAGCAGCGCACGATTTACTCGCTCGACATGCGCGCTGGCGATGCCGAGCGCCTCGTTGAGGAGGTCCGCCGACTCGCCGCGCAGGCGCTCGCGGAAGTGGAATCCGACGCCAATGTTGGCAGTGCCACGCCGCCGCTGCAGTCCCCCAGCTCACTGCGGTTGGACGATCCGGCGACCCGCCGCTGGTATCCCGTGATCGACTACAGCCGCTGCACCAACTGCATGGAGTGCATCGATTTTTGTTTGTTCGGCGTGTACGGTATCGACGGAGCCGAAACGATCCTGGTCGAGCAGCCCGACAATTGCCGCAAAGGCTGCCCGGCCTGCAGCCGCGTCTGCCCCGCCAACGCGATCATTTTCCCGCAGCACAAAACGCCGGCGATCGCCGGAGCCGCGGTTGAGGGCGACGAAGGGTTTAAGATCGACCTGTCGTTGCTCTTTGGCGCCCCGGATCAAACGGCCGATCCGATCGCCGTGGCAGCGCGCGAGCGGGACGAGCAATTGCTGTTAGCCGGCCGCGCCGTCGCCGGCATGCCAGAGCGCCGCAGCCGATCGCAGACCCCACAAGCCCCGCCCGACCAACTCGACGACCTGATCGATCAGCTCGACCGCTGTGAATTGTAAGCGCTCCTTTTGGTTGCAGGAACGCGAAGCCTTGAATGACGCCCCGGTACGTGGCCTGCACGTCTAGGTTCTGGAACTGCCACCCTTTCCAAGCTGGTTGTAAATCAGGTCCACCAGGTGCGTTTCCGGGAGGCGAGCCGATAGTTGAAGGTTGCCTCTGTCGCCCACGACATCCCCTTCGTCCGGAGCAAACGCTCCGGAATCCTCAGGATCCGAGGGAAGCACGATCGCTTGCCTCTGGCTTGATGTGCCTTGGCCGAGTACCACCCCCACGGAGCCGCCAATCGGATGAGCGGCGACAAGATCCAGCACGCCGTCACCGTTAAGATCATCAATAACGATGTCGTCGGCCCAACCGCCGATCATATAACGCTGCTCAATGAACTCGCCGGCGCCGTTGCCTAACAGAATGGACACGTCCCCGACAGACCCATTGGCGGTCACGATATCCAGCGAACCATCGCCATTGATATCGGCGACGGCGATCGCAAACCGGCGACCGTTCGTGCCCACGTGCAGCGGCTCAGAAAAGCTGCCATCACCGTTGCCAAACAGCGCGGAGACGTTTTCGCTGAGGAAGTTTGCCGTCGCCAGATCCAACACACCGTCGCTGTTAAAGTCCCCTACGGCGATCGCTTCAGGCCAGGTGTCGGCGCCGATGGAGAACCGCTGCTGAGGCGCAAAGGTGCCGTCCCCGTTGCCCAATAGGATCGAGACGTCATCCGAGTCGTAGTTGGCTGTGGCAATGTCCGGCACACCGTCCCCATCGAAATCTCCCACCACGACCGCCGAAGGATTGACGCCGACGGCATGAAAGGGAGTGGGACCAATTGTGTTCGACGTTACCGGCTCGAAACTCCCGTCGCCGTTGCCGAGCAAGATAATTACCCGATTCCACTCGCTGACGACCAAATCGAGTGTTCCATCGAAGTTGAAATCGGCGACTGCGATGTCGCTCGGCATGCCGCTCAAAGCGGACCGTTGCTCGTCCTCAAAGATGCCGTCACCCCTGCCAAGGAAAAGTGAAAGTTCCCGCGAGGCGCGGTTGATCGCCGCGAAGTCGAGCGCTCCGTCACCGTTGAAATCGCCTGTGACCATCGCCCCAGGCCGGCGCCCGGCAGCGAAACGCTGCTCCTGGGCAAACGTGCCATCGCCGTTGCCCAGTTGCAGCCAGATTTCGTTTTCATCGCTGAACGCGGTGACCAGATCCGGCACCCCGTCACCATTGAAGTCGCCGGTGATGACGTTGTAGGGCATGATTTGCGACTGCATCTTTGGCAGCCCCGTAAACCCGCTTTCACCGTCCCCATGCAACACCACGACCTGGCCATAACCATGACTGAGGGTGACGAGATCGAGTTTGCCATCGCCGCTGAAGTCGCCACCGACAAGCGAGACCGGAGTCGTCCCGGCCTGGAACCACCGCTCTTGAGCAAAGCTGCCATCGCCATGGCCGGCCAGCAGGACAACTTCATGATTCGGCCGCTTGATGGTCATGACATCCAACACACCGTCGCCGGTGAAGTCACCGGTGATGACTTCCGATGGTGAATGCTCAGTGGCGATCCGTTTCGCCCTTTGGAAGGATTCACCATTTTGATTGAGCAGAACCGCAATTTCCTTCGTTTGGGAACTGGTGGCCACCAGGTCCAGCATGCCATCGCCGTCGATGTCGCCAGTGGTGATGGAAGCTGGCCAAATCGTCAAGTCTGTGTTTTTTCTCCGCTCAAAAGTGCCGTCACCGCTGCCCAAGCGGATCGCCAGACCTGACGAGAACCGTCCAGCGATCGCGACATCCAGGATGCCATCGCCATCGAAATCGCCGGCAGTCATCATATGAGGATGGGACATCACCCACAGCGGTGTCTGCTCCTCAAAATGGCCATCACCCCGACCGAGAAACACCGAGATACTGCTGGAATCCGTATTGGCGACCAAGATGTCGAGCTTCCCATCTCCAGTAAAGTCGCCACTGACGATCGCTTGCGGACCACGCTCGACGGCCAGGCGGCGTTGGATTGTAAACGTGCCGGCGCCGTCGCCCAGCAGCAGCGCCACATCGTTAGAGCCGGAATTCACCACAACAATGTCGGCCAGGCCATCGCCATTGAAGTCGCCCGCGCTGAGCGCGACCGGCTTGCTGCCAACAGCAACGCGTTGCTCCTGAAAAAACCGACCCTCTCCTTTGCCCAGCAAGACAGAAATGTCATCGGAGCCTTCGTTGGCTGTGACAACATCCAGCACGCCATCGCCATTGAGGTCAACACCAATCGCTGCCTGCGGCAAATCGCCGACCGCGAAGCGCTCACCGGGAAACAGGCCGCCACCGAGCTGCGACTGCCAGTCACCCGACGGGAGCTGCGGATCCTGCTCGTCGGCAGGGGCAACGACATTCGAGCGAGGTGTGATGCGGACCGTCGATCCGCTGTCAGGAGTCGTGCTAATTAGCTGAAAGATCAATTGGCCGGTCTCCTGCTCCCTCAGTTCCGTCAAGTTGAGCTCAACTGTGGAGCCGTCGAAGCGGACGAGTCCTGAGGTGAACTCCGCGCGGTCACCGGAAAGCGTGAACAATGCGGTCCCACGCTCACGGCGGTCCAGCAGCGTCTGTGCGGGGTCTTGCGGATTGACCAAGTAGACGACCAACTTGTCTTGAACAGCAGAAGAGATGCCGGCGGGATTGAACGTCGCATCCACATCAAAACGATAGATTCGCGACCCCGCCTCGCCTCCCAGTCCGATCGTGATTGCTAGTTCGGAGGCCCCTGCCCCCGACTCGCTCAGCACGTACTCACCGTGAGTCAATGGGCGTGTGCCATTAAGCACTTCCAGCGCATCGAGCGGGGTGACACGACCATCCCCACTCACATCGTAGAACGGCAAGGTGGGGTCGCTGGGGCGGGGCTCCAACTCGATTCTCCCCTCCCGTTGCCGCTGAGCGACCTCGTTGAGCACTACCAATGCGTCCAGCGGCGTGACCAACGCGTCCCCATTGACGTCCAAGGCATTGACCGGATTTTGCCAATCGGCTGCCAGCAACATCCGCTGTTCCAATGCCTCCAACCGCAAGGATCGTTTTGGTCGGTGCGTTGTTGTGAGGCGTCGGTTCAGACCCTGCATGTCGCTGATTGCCGCTTGGGGAGTCGTTTAAAAATGTCGGTCGAGGATCACAGTTTAATCGCTGAACGACAGAACCCGCGCGGTCCAGCAGCTCGAAAAGTGGTTGGCGACAAACGCCACTCTGTTCGACGCACCTGATCAAATGACCGACCCGATCGTTGGCTGCGCGTGAGCGTGACGAGCTTCCTGCCGCTGGGGATGGCTCGGGAGCAATTTTGGCAAGCTATTTGATTCCAAAGTTAGTGCCGCCTGAATCTGCCGCCAAGCTTTTCAATTCATCTATGCGAGTGCGCTCAGGCTTGACGCAGATCACCAGCATCGGTACGCGCCGAGACCATTTGCCCGCAACTTGCCGAACCTTCTCCATCGGGACAGGCGAATCAGACACAATGATGATCAGTTGAGCAGACGGGTGGACGATTCCATCCCGTGACTCATACGAACTCACACGCCGTGCCCATTCAATCACACTTTCCTGCACTGATTCTGATCCACTTTCGGTCCCTCTTTCTGTTGGCGAGCCTGCTATCGGTACAAAAATCACTGCTGAGATGTGATCCGGCCTGATCTGAAGAAACTCATCAGCAAGCGATGAAAACGCTTCTCGGCGAGTTTCGTTGGTTCCGGCCACACTTGAGCGAAGTCGAGCAGGGGCGTTGCTGTAGTACTTGGTCGCATCCAGAACGCCTGTTATAGGATATGCGAGCAAGTTCTCAGCCCGGTCGCTGCGGTTGCTGTCGACAGACGTGCCGTCGATCCCTGCACCACTGCCAATTCCAGCTAGCGAGGCAGTGAGGCCATCTGACGCTGAAAGACTACCAGGAGGGATGGGGCTGATCTCGTTCGCTACCGGCTCACTCAGCGACTTGGAAGGAGGCTCGGCAGCGGCGATGCGAAAAACCTGCAACTCGGGCGGTTCATCCCGCAGCACGTCCAGCGTAAATGTAAGGGCCGGTTGCTCAATCTCACGATCGAATGTTAAGAAGCAGGCGAGCCCCACTGCGATCACGTGCAATCCGACGGACACAACAACTGCGAGGGCTTTAGGATCCGCTTGAAGCCGGGGCCGGTTCATGTGCTGCTCCATTTCCCGGCGTGTCGTTGCATTGCCTGCGGACCTGTTGGTCAGCGCGGCAAACTCAGTTTTCGCTGCTGGACGATGGTTCTTCCTCGGCAGCCTGTTCGGCCGATCCGGTCTCCCCGGTCGGCTCGCCAGACTCGGGGGCGGGTGGATCCATAAACTTGGTCAAATTGGGCATCTTCGCCTGAAATGCGGCGGCACCTTCTTCGGTGATTCCGGTGCGCGCGGCACGCAGAATCTCCAGCGACTGCAGGCCTTCCAGGTGTGCCAGTCCGGCGTCGGTGATCCGGGTCTGGAACAAATACAGGCTCTTGAGGTTCGTCAGCCCCGACAGATGCGCCAGCCCCTCATCGGTGATCTGGGTATCGCTGAGCACCAGCTGTTCGAGCTGCGACAGGTTGCTCAGATGCGCCAGGCCGTCGTCACCTACTTTGGACGGCTTTTGATACCCGCCACCTATACTTAATTTCTTCAGGTTGGTTAGGTCGGCCAGGTGGACCAATCCGGCACCGGTGATATCGGTGCCGCTGAGATTCAGCGATTCTAAGGTATCCAGCCCGCGCAGATGAACCAGATCGTCATCGACGATGGGTTGGGCTTCGAGAATAATTTCCTGCGCCTTCCTCTCGGAGTTCAAAACGATTTTGGCTCCCAGAGCTTCCAATTCCTCCAAGGCCGCGCGCTGGCTGTGATGAAAGTTGCTGCATCCTGAGGCTGTCGCGGCGAACAGGGCGATCACGAGAATGGCGGAGGCCTTCACAGTAAACCTTTGGGAAAGAATTTTAAAAACCATGCAACGAAATGGAGAAACATCGTCCGCGGCGGCGCGGACGATGTGCTGAAATAAGCGCAGACCAACGTCTAGAAAGCTGAGCGTCTTAGGGACGTCGCGGCGGACGTCCTTTGGTCTTGAAATCCTCCGCTGTATACAGGCTGGTCTTGCTGGGGTCGGAAGTATCGACGAAGTCAGGACGGTCCCGCGGATCGGGCTTTTTCTCACCACAGCCGCTGAGACACAACGAAACCAGCGACAGCGCTAGCAGGCCGGTTAGAGTTCGCATTGGATGAACCTTTGACACACACGTAATGAGAACTAGAAGAGAAGGCGGACGGCAACAGGTTTTGCCGGCCGCCATAACGATTTGCCAGCGACGATGAGGTCGCGTCCGCACCTTAAAACTCGGTCTTCGGTTGCACGCCGTCCATTTTCCCGTTGATGATCACCCAGGTCGCGTAGTCGATCGTTTCGGTCACGACCCGGATCGACCCATCGGCGTAGCTCGCCATAATGGTTCCAGGATGCAGCGAGTCAGCGCCCCAGTGTTCATTGTTGGGGCCGATGTGGGTGATGTAGCCGGGCTCTTGTGAGTAGGGGCCGGTGCGGAACCATTGTCCATACACCGAGGGAGCCCCGTCGACGGCGGAGTATCTTGCCGGGTCAGCACCTTCGCCCCACTGCATCGGCCCAATGAAGGCCGAGATAAACACCGCTTCGCCCATCGTGCGCGGAACGCCCCTTCCGCCTGTGTGCCGCGCACCCCACTTGTGTCCATAGGTCGAGTGCTCGGCCACGGCGATGGTGTTGGAGGTGCCATCGGGAATATCGCGGAAGCCGTTGGTCTGCAGGACCGTGAAGATCCCGCTGTAGTCGGCACGCGGCAACGCATCTTCGATCGGATCGTCGTACCAAGGGTAATTGATCTCGTTCAGTTCATACCCTTCCGCGGCAGCGTAGTTCGTCCAGGCAATGCCATGGGAACGCGTCGTGTCGGAGAACTGCGGGCTCGTCGGGCACTGCAACGTCGGCACGAGTTGCGAAACGTGCGGCTGCTGCCAGGCCGGCAACAGGAAATTGATGGAATCGTGCAGCGACCCTTGCTCGATGAACGGCAAGATCGAGGTCACCCAGGTGTGGTGATAAGGGCCTTGCGGCGTACCGGTCCCGTTGCCCAAGAACACCAACGGCGGAAACTTCTTGTAGGTGCTCTCGTAGTTGTGCAGCGCCAAACCAACCTGCTTAAGATTGTTGCTGCAACTCATCCGCCGGGCAGCTTCACGAGCCGATTGCACCGCCGGCAGCAACAGCCCAACCATCACCCCGATAATCGCGATCACCACTAGCAGTTCGACTAGCGTAAAGCCAGCCGCACGTGACCTTCCCCGCGAAAACTGTCGCATTTCTTCAACCCTCTGAGATAAGAACGTAGAAAACCAGCCCCGAGTCGGCAGCCGTATGCGATGAACTGCCAACAGAAGGACAGCGGTACAGGCAACAAAATGACGAGATTGTGAAACCTGATAAAGCTCACGCTAGTGTTCAGGCTGACAGATGTCAAATTTTTTGTATAAGTTTTTGTCGCCCCCCCCGATAAGATGTAAGTGGCGGTAATGCTTCCACCAATTGGGCGGATGGCGCGGCGGACAGCACTGCTCAGTCAGATCTCTATACCAAAGCTTGAGACTCCCGCCGCCGATCCTCTCTCAGCGGTCATCCCAATAGGTTGGTCCGTACTAGCCTTATGGTGGGTGTCACAACGCGGCGTCAATGGAGGGGTCCGCCATGGCTGTTAAAATGGCGGTCAGAGGAAATCAGAGCATGCTCAACTACCATGCGGAATATCTCGTTCGTGGGAGCGCCGCTCGGCACCATAACTTCGGCCAGGACGATTCGGCTTATCTACGCAGCCCATTATGCGTGGGAACGCATGGATCTGTGAGCCGTGGCGGTTTCCCATCGTCAACGCTCCCAGCGATGGCTAGGATATGATCGGCCGGCGCTGGCTCCTTCGGAGCGGTTTTTGCTGAGCCCGCTCCGCTGGATCCGTCTCTGACACACCACTTTCTCATCAGGAACGAGCACGATGAAGCCCCAGCGCGATATCGAGAAGTCATACCCGATCGATGATTTCGTCGCCAAATTGCGACGTCTAGCAGATTGCCTGGAAGCGGGTGAACCCTTTGAAATCCAAATTGCTGGGGAGCGGATCTATGTCCCAGTCCGTGCGACGTACAACATCGAGCACGAGCGCGAAGAGGGGCTGGAAGAAGTCGAGTTTCAAATCCAGTGGCAGAACTAGCTGGAGCCAGCGGTACACGCATTGCACTGTCGCTTCATGACTCAATCTAGCGGCGGCGACAGCACGGCGTTATTTGCCGCGTGCGCCGACCGACGCGCCAGGACACAACGCAGACCGACAGTCCCAGCCGGGGCTGGAGGAACGAGAGCATGAAACGCACAGGAATCGCAGTGGGCACCCTGCTTGGACTGAGCCTCTGCACCGCGCCCGGAGCGGAAGCTGTGGCACAAATCGCCGTCTACGGACCAGCGCCGAACTACCAGCAAATGGCACCTGCTTACGGCCAAACACCCATCGACAGCCGGTCTAGCGGTGCCCAAGGCCGCCGCGTCGGTCGTCAAATGGGCGCGCAAGGACGCAATGTCGGCAGGCAAATGGGAGCCCAAGGGCGCAGCGTCGGCCGCCCGATTAACACGCTCACCCCGAGCGTCGGCCGCACGATCCGCAACCAACTACCCGCAATGGCGCCTCCGCAAGTCAATCCCGCTGTTGGGCTTGCGCCGCAGCAGATGCGTCGCTGGGGAGACCGCTCTCGGCGATCGACCGGCGTCAATGGAACGCGGTGGAATAACATCCAGCCGCGTGATTACTGGAATCAGCAGACGCCAGCGTTTCAGCCAAACGCCGGCGGATGGGGACAGGCAGCCGCTGACGATACCTGGCAACAGGGGAGCACCGATGGCGCAGTGGTGCAGCCCTAGCATCGACTCCTGCTCAGCAGGTCGCGCAGCCTGATTCGACGCCAGATTTGCCTCCCGCTGTTGTGCATTGGCTACGACGCCTGTGTCGAGGCTAGGGAGCGTCGGGCCGCTGGATCGGTGTCTCCTGAGAATTGCCCCACTCAGCCCAACTGCGATAGTAGTTTTGCACCGCGCCACCGCCCATCAATTCCAGAGCGAACGCCATGACCGAAGCACGTCCGCCGCTTTGGCAATACGTTGCGGTCGGCCGTTGCGGCTCGATCCCTGCAACAGCAAAGATCCGCTGCAACTCCGCAGGCGGCTTGAACCGGTGCGTTTGTTCGTCGACTAAGTCCGCCCACTCGAGGTGCTTCGCGCCGGGGATCGATCCGCCGCGTGTGTTCTTCAGCGGCTCCGTCCCACAGTACTCGCCTTCGGAGCGAGCGTCGACGATCTGCAGTGAGCCAGCTGCCAGCGCGTCCAGTAAGCTGGCCTGTGTGGCCAAGCGATCGGGTACGGCGACCGCTTCAAACTTCGCTGATTCGCTCGTTGGTTCGGTTTGCTCGACCGGAAAATCGCCTGCTTCCCAGCCGACCCAGCCACCGTTGAGCAGCCGCACGTCGCTGACGCCCCAGTAACGCAGGATCCACCAGATGCGGGCGGCGTCCTTGGCTTGGCTGGCATCGTAGACAACGACGCGGGAATCTTGCCCGATTCCCAGCGCCCCGATCCGCTGAGACCAGGCAGCGGCATCCTGACTCTCAGTAAACGCTTTGGCCCACTGCGCGTGATCGACCCAGCGAGCACCGGGCACGTGTCCCTGGCGATAAACTGCTTGATCTCGGGCGTCGAGCACGACCAGCCGCTGCTGGTCCAGGGCGGCAGCCAATTCGCTCGGTTCCACCAGCAGTTCGGCGCGCGGATACTGTTCATCGGCGGCAAGTGAGCCGGAACCGACAAGCACTACCGCGGCAATCGCCGCGACGATCCATACGCTTTTCATCACCTCTCCTCTGTCAGATCCCATTGAGAACTTGGCGTTGGAACTGGCACGTTGGCCACTCGCACCACAGCACCGCCACCGGCCGCACCAACGCGGGACAAACACAGCAGCACGACCTCGCGCAGGCGTCCGGCCACCTGCATGATAGGCTAAAACCGGCCTCGACGCGCCGGTTTGGTCACGCACCGATCGCCGAGTATTGTTCCAGGAGACGGCGATGAGCTGTCACCGCAGGCAGCATGCCGCTGGGCCCGTAGCTTGCCGCCGGGCCGCGCAGCACGTAGCTTGATCGGCCAGACCGAGTGTGACTCATACAGAACGGAACCGATGGCTAAGAGCGAACAACAACATCAGAAAAAACTGGCGAAGAAGCGGGCGAAGGACAAGCAAAAGCAGCGTGTGCTAGCCCAGCGGCGCCAGGCGATGACCTCGCTAAGCGGCCAGATGCAGTGGGCCAGCGCGTTTCCGATTCATCGCTGCTACATCAGCGACGATATCTTCGGCGAGTCGGGGATGGGCGTGATTTTCCTGACCCGCGCGATCAGCGATGGTCGCATCGCGATGATGTTCCTGCTGATCGATGCTCACTGCTTGGGCGTCAAGGATGCTGGTGCGCAGATCACGACACCAGCCGGGTTTGACCGGATGTTCGAACGGAGTCAGACCGCTTCGAGCTTCTCAGCCGCCGATCCGGCACGGGCGCGGAAATTGACCGAGGATGCGATCGCGTACGCTCAATCAATCGGTTTTCCGCCGCACCCCGACTACCGCAAGGTCGCGCCACTGTGGGCTGACATCGACCCGGCAGCCTGCACCGAGGAGTTTAAGTTCGGGTTGGACGGCAAGCCGAGCTATGTTGCTGGACCCAACGACGACGCCGCTCGCCAAAATCTGATTTTCCGCCGGCTGTGCGAAACCGTCGGCGAAGGCAACTTCCACTTCACCCTCGGTGGCCCTGCCGGCGGGACCGGTTTCAATTTTGACGAGTTGGGCGCCGACGAGCTCAGGAAACTGGAACTCGCCGGCGAAGACGCAGACCCGGAAGACGACAAGGATTGATGCGAGCCGTTCAAATCGGCCAGCGGCGCTCATGTAGTAGCTCGCCAGCGAGATCCTCGACTCGCAGTTCCACCTCCCCAGCCCTGGCTCGCAGGAGCGTCAGCGTCGCCCGTTCCGGTTGCGGGCCGCCGCCGACAACCTGGGCTAGCGGTTCTGCATCGGTCGGCTCATCGACCCGGTGGCGATGGGTATGTCCGGAGACCACAGCCTGGAAGCCTGCCGCGCGCAAGGTCGGCAGCCACAGCTCAGCGCCCATGCCCGAGTAGGCTGCGAAGCCTTCGAGCGTCGTGCCGTCGTTGTCCCTGGGCCGGCCGCGGAGCGGGATGTGACAGACCACGATCCGCACCGGGGCCTCAGCGATCTCCGGCCGCTGTACTGCAGACTTCAACCACTGAGCCTGCATCTGACGATAAGGCTCAAAGGCTGCCGTACCGGCAAACACAGGGTGTGCGTCCGGTTTGTCTTCGCCGGTGTCGAGTCCGACCAGCGCGATCGGGCCGAGCCGAAGGGCAAAGTTGTAAGGCAAGTCGGCCTGCCCTGGCCAACCGCTCAGACCCATCGACAGCTCCCGCGCACGCGCCCCGCGGACGTCATGATTGCCCGGTACAAACAGCAACGGCCGCTGCGCCGCCCAGCTCAGCTGCGGATCGCCAGCAGGATTGAGCACAATTTGCAGCGGGTCATCCTGAGCGTCGAAGTCGTTGCAGGTGTCGCCGTTCCAGACCAAGACGTCGGGATCGATCGCGTCGAGCCGATCATGCAGCGCCCGCAGCGTCTGCGCCTGCTCATGGGTGTCGTTGACAATGGCGATCGTCACCTCCGCCGCGCCCGGGTCGGGCAGACGCAGTGCATAGACAGGGCTGCTTTGGGGCTCACCACGCTGGAGTTCATAAGCATTCTTATAAGCCAGCGGCTGCGCGACGACGCGATAGAACAGAGTTTGCCCCGTGAACTTCCCATCGTCCAGCGGCAGGCGAATCGACAGCGCCCGGTCGCTGGCCGAGATCAAGCCATGGTCATGTGCGATCGCCGTGTGGTCGAGTTGCTCGGCGCTCGACCCCCACTGCACCCATCCGGTGGCGAGCGACGAGACGGCGAAGTTGATCGTGACGCCGTGGGCTGAGGGGTGCTGGACTACCGGCGGACTGGCGATCAGCGGGCGGTCCGGGGCGGCCGCGTTTTGAAATGCCGCCGCGCTCGCCTGCATTGCCAGCGCGGTGACGGGGACCAAACCAAAGAATTGACGGCGTTGCAACATGATCAGGATGCCTTTGTGTTGGTGCGCAAAGCGGAACCGTTCGCTATGTTAGGGCTGCGACCTGAAAGTAACATACAGAGCCATCGATGTGTGTCGCTGGCAATGGCCACGCGGCGTTGGCCTTTAAGTTCCACTCGTTACAGAAACCGCGATGACAGCTTTCATTTACGCCGTCGCCACCTGCGACACCAAAGGTCGAGAGCTGGCGTTTGTGGCCGATGCGATCCGCGCGCGGGAGCCAAGGTCAAGATGGTCGACGTTGGAACGCAGTCCGCTCCGACAGTCACCGCCGATATTTCGCGTCAGACGGTCGCAGCCTGCCATGCTTTGGGAAGCGAGCATGTTCTCGGACTGAGCGACCGCGGCACCGCCGTCACCGCGATGAGCGAGGCGCTGGTTGCGCTGCTGACCCGGCATCATGCGGAGGGCTCGGTGGCCGGCGTCATCGGGCTCGGCGGCACGGGCGGCACCGCTCTGATTGCTCCGGCCATGCGTGCGCTGCCGGTCGGCTTGCCCAAAGTTCTGGTCTCCACGGTGGCGAGCGGAAACACGGCGCCGTATATCGGCAGCTGCGATATCAGCTTGATGCCATCGGTGGTTGATGTCTCCGGAATCAATCGAGTCTCGCGGCAGGTGCTTGCCAATGCGGCCCATGCGATCGCCGGAATGGTCGCCCACCGGCAAACCGATGCCAGCGAAAAACCGGCGGTCGCGATGACGATGTTTGGCGTGACCACGCCCTGCGTCACAGCGGTTCGTGAGGCATTGGAAGCTGAAGGCAATGATGTGTTGGTCTTTCACGCCACAGGGACCGGCGGGCAGGCGATGGAGAAGCTGGTCGAGAGCGGTCTGGTCAGCGGCGTGGTCGACGTGACGACGACCGAAGTTGCCGACGAAATCGTGGGCGGGATTTTTCCAGCCGGACCCGCGCGATTTGAGGCGATCCTGGCCAAGGGAGTGCCCTATGTGCTGAGCGTCGGTGCGCTGGACATGGTGAACTTTGCGCGCACTGCAGACGGTTCCCGCGGAGTTTCGTGAGCGGACCCTGCACGTTCACAATGCGCAGATCACGTTGATGCGGACGACGGCTGAGGAAAATCAGCGGATCGCACGCTGGATCGCCCACAAGCTCAATCGATCGACGTCGCCGCTGATCCTGATGATCCCCGAAGGCGGCGTCTCGGCACTCGATGCTCCGGGCCAGCCGTTTTTTGATCCACAAGCTGACGCCGCATTGTTCGCAGAATTAGAAGCGGCCGTGCAGGTGACGGCGGATCGCCAGATCCGCCGATTGCCCCTACATATCAACGATCCGACCTTCGCACACGCCTTAGCCGCGGCATATCAAGAACTCATGACACGAGCTGTTCACGACCGGTCCGACGCGGCCGTCGAGGCAGAAGGGGGCTGAGCAGCGGCTGATCCGATACAATCCTAGACGAGCGATCGCGGGCCTTACTGAGAAGCGAGTTCAACAACGTGCAACGATTAAAAATGCAAACGCCGAAATACCTATGTGGTTTCGCCTTCGTCGCTATGATTTGGCTCTCCGATGGCGCTCATGCTGCCGACGATTTCTTTAAGATCCAAGTAATCGATGAGCAAACGCAGCGCGGCGTTCCGCTGGTCGAACTGGAGACGGTCAACAACGTCTGCTATGTCACCGACAGTAACGGCCTGATCGCTCTGAATGAGCCTTCTCTGTTTGGGCAGAACATTTTCTTCTTCGTTCGCAGCCATGGCTACGAGTTTGCCGCAGATGGATTCGGCTACCGCGGCAAAGCGGTGGAAGTGCGAAAAGGTGGCAGCGCGGTGCTGAAACTCAAACGCATCAACATCGCGCAGCGGCTCTACCGTGTCACGGGCGGCGACATCTATCGCGACAGCGCGCTCCTAGGCCAAGAGACGCCGATCGAACAACCGTTGCTCAACGCGAAAGTTTTTGGATCCGACAGCGTCGTCAATGCAGTCTATCAAAATCAGATTCACTGGTTCTGGGGTGACACAAACCAGCCCGGCTATCCCCTGGGAAACTTCCACGTGCCCGGCGCTGTTTCCAGTTTGCCGGCGGCAGGTGGGCTGGATCCTGAAGCCGGTGTGAATCTTGCTTACTTTGCCGGCGACGATGGCTTTGCCAAGCCAGTGGCGAAGATGCCCGGCGAAGGACCAACCTGGATCGATGGAGCGGTGACGCTCAGCGACAGCGATGGACGCGAACGCATGTTCGCGAGCTATGTGAAAATCAAACCTCCGCTGACAGTCTATGCCCGAGGCTTGGTTGAGTGGAATGCTGCCAGGCAGCAGTTTGAGCATGTCACCGACTTTGCCCTGGATGCTGCGGTGCTCCCGGGCGGCCATCCTCTGAAACATGCGGAAGCGGGTGTCGAGTACGTCTACTTTGCCAAGCCCTATCCATTGGTGCGTGCGCGTGCGACGGCGGAGAGCCTAGCACGGCTGGAGGATTATGAAGCGTTCACTTGTCTGGTGGAAGGGAGTCGCCTGGAGGAACCGAAACTCGATCGTGACGCTGCCGGAATCCTGCGTTATGCATGGAAAAGCAACACGCCTCCGCTCGACGCGCAGAGTCAGAGAAAGCTTGTTGAATCGGGGCAGATGGCAGAGAGCGAAGGCTGGTTGGCGCTGCGCGACCGTGACACCGGTAAGCCCGTGCTCGCGCACGGCGGCTCGGTGTACTGGAACGAATATCGCCAGCGGTGGGTGATGGTGTTCCTGGAAATATTTGGAACGTCGTCGTTGCTCGGCGAGGTCTGGTATGCGGAGGCCGACAGCCCCATCGGCCCCTGGCTCTATGCCACCAAGATCGCGACACACGATCGCTACGACTTCTATAATCCCAAACAACATCCGATGTTCGATGCCGACGGCGGCCGGACGATCTACTTTGAGGGAACTTATACCAACACCTTCTCCGGCAATCCAGTCAAAACGCCTCGTTATGACTACAACCAAATCATGTACAAGCTGGACCTTGACGATCCTCGGCTCACCCTGCCGGTCGCGGTCTATCGGACCGAGCAAGGGAGACTGGATCACCGCTCACAGGTCCAGCCGAGCCAGAGGGTTCCGGAGCAAATCGCATTTTTTGCGCTCGATCGTGTGATGGAGGGCGCAATAGCGATCTACGCAATCGGTGACGCAGCACGGCTGTCAACCACGGCGCCGGCCGAGGCCCAGGAGCCAATCCCTAGCTTCTTTGCGTTGCCCGCTGAGACGGCCGATCCGCCTGCCACCACTCGGCCTTTATTCGAGTTCCGGAATATCACGACCGGCGACCGGGCTTATGCGACAGAGGCTGAGGCACTGGGTGAAGGCTATGAGCAACAAGCCGGTCCGCTGTGCCTGGTCTGGCACTATCCGCTGCAGTTAAGCCAAGCTTCAAACGACCAGTAGAGTGCTGCGCACCGGCAGAGTTTAAACCTTGTCGTTGGCCTCCTGGTTAGTTCTAAATACTTTGACTCCTCGATCGACCTTAGCGATAGGGAGCTGTAAAGCCTCCGTCGAGGATCAGCGAGTTGCCGGTCATATAAGATGCCCCCGGCGAACAGAGCCAGAGCACCGCCTGAGCGGCTTCCTCAGGCTGCCCGATACGCCCCAGCGGTACCATCTGCGCGACCTGGGCCTCGATCGCGCCAGTTGCCGCAGGATCACCGCCGCTCATCTGGGCGAACACGTTCTCAAGCATCGGGGTGCGGAATCCGCCAGCGACCAGCGCATTGACGCGGATGTTCTGCGATGCATATTCGAGCGCCGCCGATTTCGTCAAACCCAGAACCCCTGCTTTGGCTGCGGCATATAATCCACCTTGTGCCACTCCGCCGAGTCCATTCACCGATGAGGTGTTGACGATCGCGCCACCGGAGCCCTGCGAAAGCATTTGTTGGATCTGAAACTTCATGCACAACCAGACACTTTTGAGGTTCAGGGCCAGATGCTGGTCGAACTCCTGCTCAGAAAAGTCTGCGAGTCGTTGGAAGGAGCCGATTTCGAGGGTCGCAGCGTTATTGAATGCGCAGTCCAATTGTCCAAAACGCTCCACCGTTGCTTTAATCAACGCTTCGACTTGCTCGGCTTGGGAAACGTCCGTCTGAAGAAACCATGCTTCGGCACCTAACTTCACCAACTCCTGCTGGACGCTTTGCCCACGGTCACTCCGCCGGGCTGCGATCACAACCGCGGCTCCTTGGCGGGCGAAGGCGATCGCCGTGGCACGTCCGATTCCCGATGTCCCGCCAGTCACCAATACCGTTTTGCCACTGAACTGCCCCATCAGCTGAGCCAACCTGTAACGAGTAAGAGAGGATCAAAAGCGCAGGCAGGCTACTTGTCGCGGCATCGGGTTGGCAAGACAGATAACTGCCAACGCAAGCATGACAAAAGGGATACGGTTGATCGAGTTGCAGCCCGACGGTCGTGGCATTAGCCGGTCCCCGACAGCCCAACGCACCAAGCGATTACTACAATCGCGGCCGCCGCCAAGCCGGCCGAACACTGAATGCTGCGGCTGCCCAGCCAACGTTCTGGCACCCGGCAGCCGATCCAGCCGAATAACAAGCCCGCTGAGAAACCTGTTACATGCGCGGCGACATCGGTGCGTTCGCCGCCGACACCGGTAAAGGCCAATAACAGAATCCCGCCGATCAATGGACTCCAGCGGATCAACCATTTCTCTTGAACCGGTGGGCGAGGCCGCAACGAGTGCGAGACGATCAGGCCCAATGCAGCAAAAACCGCGGTCGATGCTCCAATTGATGTGTGCGCCGGCGGTTGGATCCAGGCGTTGATGAGGTTTCCGGCTGCCCCGGCGACCACGATCGCCAACCAAGCAACACCGCCGCCGAGGATGCATCCAGCAAGGTACCCGAACACTGACCCAAAGATCAAATTGGCGACTAGGTGTGCGGCATCCAGGTGCAGCGTCAGCGCCGTAATCGTTCGCCACCACTGGCCCGCTGTAACACTGCCGGCATGCATCCACCCTGCCGTTAGCCAGTCCAGCTCAAACGCGCTGCGAGCCGCCAGCGTCGCGGTCGCCATGATCAGCAGTGCGTAAACAACGATTGCCTCCACCGCACCTTGGTAAAGCGGAATCTTAGCACTTTGATCCAGTAGTTGTTGAGGATTTTCCTGACGGTAGGCGGCCAATTCCGTCGCGGCCTGCGCTGAGTTGTTGCGGCTGACAAGCAGATGCCAGATCCCCTCGCGCTCCATCAACTGGCTGGGGATGCCGACGGCAGTCAGCACAAAACGCGATTCCAAACACTCCCGCTGCCGCGTGCTGGTCAAAACGATTTCGAAACCCGGAGGTGCCTCATCCATTTCCCTATCCTGAACGCCAACTGTGCTCAGGGCAATCCCGGAGTCTCGCATGCGGCTGCATTTGCCGAGGTGGTCGGTTGCTCGCGGTGGTGCCAAAGCACACCTTCATCCGACGCATCATTCCCGCGGCAATGCGCGGTCGTGCGGTCCCCAGTTGGTCGGGGTTGTGCCAATGCACCGTTACGCGGGCGGCAGACCAACACCAAAGTTGACCGACAAGGAACGAATGATTTCGTCCCCGACCGGAGCTTGCGGGTGGCAAATCGCGTACTGGGAAAGCTGCACGAGATCATCGATGATCCCCGGCAGATCCGAAATCGGCACATCCAGGGTCACATAGTTGCGGCTCCAGCGGGCGAGCCAGCAGGCGTCAGCAACGGTATCGCGGAACCTCATCAGCTCCACCGCCTGATGGCCGCGGCTGATGTCGGCCATGAACCTCAGCCAGGCGGCGCCTTGCTGTTGTGAGATGACAAAAGTCCGCCGCGGAACCTCAGATTGAGTGCCAGCTGCGTGAAGGGTCATATCGACTTGCATGCTTATCACCTGCTCCGCTGAAACGATTCTGGATCAAAACGATGAGGCGTCCGATTCCGCTGCCCCGCGATGAAGCGGCTGGGCGATCACAGGATCACCCATCGGCCGCTGGAATCATCCCAGAGGCACACATCGGCGAGTCGGTGAGTGACTCGATGCCGCAGTCATGTGGGGGTAGCGCGGATGCAGAAAACATGGGTCACTCCTGGTTCGCAATCAAATTCTTTTGAACGCTAAACAGGCATTTTGTCCACCAAAACCGCTCGAGTTGCTCAGCGCGTAGCGGATCTTGCGCTGTCGCGCTTCGCCAGGCGTGTAATCGAGCCGGCAGGAGGGGTCCGGTGTCTCATAGTTGGCCGTCGGCGGTACCAGTGAATGCTTGACTGCCAGGACGGCATACACCGCCTCAATCCCGCCTGCAGCACCTAAACAGTGTCCGGTCACTCCTTTGGTCGATGAGATCGATATATTTGCCGCCTCAGCTCCAAAGACTGATGTGATCGCTTCGCTCTCAAGTGAATCGTTGGTGGGCGTCGACGTTCCATGAGCATTGATGTAATCGACGTCGTTGATGCCGATGCCACCATCGCGGAGACATTCTCGCATACATTCGACGAGTCCCGCGCCGCCCGGGGCCGGTGTGGTGATATGGTAGGCATCGGCGGACGCGCCATAGCCGGCTAACTCGGCATAAATGGTGGCGCCGCGGCTGCGAGCGTGCTCGTACTCCTCGAGCACCAGGAGGCCACACCCTTCGCCAATGACAAACCCATCTCGGTTGGCATCAAAAGGACGCGATGCCCGCTGTGGCTCGTCGTTGCGACGGCTCAGCGCACGGATCTTGGCGAACGAGGCGATCGACAAGGGGCAAGTCGCCGCCTCAGCACCACCGGCGAGCATCATCTCGACTTTGCCATCCTGGATGTGCATCGCCGCTTCACCAATCGCATGCGTGCCGCTCGCACAGGCTGTGGCAACCGCCAAGTTAGGACCACTCAAGCGGTGTTGAATGGCCACGAAGCCAGAGGCCATATTTGGAATCGCAAACGGCAGCGTGTGTGGCAGCACCTTGGACGCGCCGTGCTCATGCAGGGTGATCGAGCTTTCTTCGATTTCACCAAGCCCGCCGATCGCAACGCCGATCAAGCAGCCGCATCGAGGCCCATGCGCGTCGGCGTCGTAACCTGCATCGCGTAACGCTTCATCGGCCGCAACGGTCGCAAATTGTACGAACCGCGATGTTTGCCGAACCGTCTTGGCTCCGAGCAGATCGGTCGCATCAAAATTGGTGACTTCGCCAGCGATCTGTACCGGCAATCCGGTGGTGTCAAACCGCGTGATGCGGCTGATCGCTGAGCGGCCGCTCAATGCCGCCTGCCATGCCGCCGGCACGCCCACGCCCGTGGGGGCCACCATTCCTAGCCCTGTAATAACAACCCTGCGCACGAATTCCAACCCACATAGCCTTTCGATTCAAGGAAGACTGGGCCGACAGCAACTACCTCCCTCGGTGAGCGGGGCGTCTGCTGGCAGTTGCCCAGCACCGGGACCTGCCCAACCTCGCTCCGCCGACGTTTCGTGACGATGAACAGTAGGTCACACCGGGCGACCGACGGCGGAACAGAGGCCATAATCTAGGGTCAAACCCGCAGTGGCGGTAGGGATGAGAATATGCTAGCAGTTGGTAAAGATCGATCAGTCATACGCGCGATCTCTCTTAGGCAGCCATGGGGACCAGGCTCGACGTATGGGAAAGCACGGCTTGAGCGAACCGCTGCTTCTCCGCTTCCTTCATCCGTTCGCCCAGAAGTTGGTCTTCACTGTATTTGACGCCGTAGACTTTGTCGTACAGGCAGAACCCTGTTTGGTCGAGCTGAGCGAAGTCGTGGCTGCACAGGACTGCAGGATTCCCCTCTACCGCAGCGTATTCTTTGACATCGGAGCAGAGTGTACAGCCGAACATTCGCTGATGCACCTTCGCATGCCGTGGATGGACCGCCAACAGCAAACGATCGACTTGATGATAACGCGCGGTTTGAAACATCAGCCCGATCAAATCCACGAATAATTCAAACCGCTGGGTTTTGTCTTGCAGGGTGATGTCGCTGGCTAAGCAAGACACCTCGGCCACTCGCAATCCCTCCTCTCGCATCGCTTGGACTTCCGGTGCGAACAACGCTTCCAAGGGCAAACCATACTCTCCGTCACGCACCAGTGTGCTGGTGAACACAACTGCGCCGTTACGCTTGACGACCAACACATCGGTCTGGTCCGACAAATGATGTTTCATGACCCGCATGCCCTTCGGGTGGCGGGGCATCAGTCCCGACCGCACATAAGCATCGTGTACCAGTTTGAATGCCGCCGTCCGTTCGTCTTCGCTCTGCGTCACCTTCAGTTGGTAAGCGTTCGTCTGAGTTTTTGCAGGCCCTACCAAGGATGCGGCGCCAATTTTTGGTTGCCGGGTGACAATCGGGAATGCCGTACCGGTGTTGAAATGAACACAGGCCGTAGGGGATGTTGAACCCATAGAACACTCTCCTGTAAGACGATGGAAAGAACAGGAATAACAGACAAGAAAATCTAACGAAACATGTTTTCTGAGACCTACCCTGCGCCGTGATTCAAGGCAAATCCGATAAATAAGCGAAAAAAGGCCGCGTCGGACAAGTCCGGGTTCGCGTTTTCGCACGGCGAACACAAAAAAATCGCTTCACATCAATGAAGCTGGTCAGCCGCGGCTATGGTTGCCAGCGTGTCTGAGCCGACAATCGACTTAAGGAGTCGATCTTGGGGGAATGAATGGCTGGCGTTCGCCATCGTTTCCACGATAGGAACACTGAAGTCTTCCGGTGACGGTCAGTCCATGTCATCAATATCAGGATCCCTATCTGATGCTGCCGGCCATAGGACGGACGTTAGTCCGTGGCATGAAGCTCAGCGTGAGAAGAAGAAGGAGATCGAAGTGTACCGATTGGACAACAGATGTGTTGAATTTGACGACGGAATAATCGTTCATATTTTGGGTGAGCAGCCAATAGTGCTAATGGGTGGATTCGCTATTGCCTGAAACCGACGCCAATTGCCTGTGCAGTTCCCCTAGCTTGACCTAGTGCGTTGTTCTCCCCCGCTGGCGCTGCGACGTCAGCGGTTCGTTGCCCGCAGCCCAGCCCTGGATTGGCCTCAGCTGGCCCAGATGCTCTTTCACTGCCACACCCAAAATGAGTAACAGCTAAGTGTCGCATCTGTTTAGCTCGCTTCCGTGTAAATGAAAAGTGACGACCGATCTGAGCAAGGCTGCTCTCCTCTGCCGACAACGCGAGAACGAAGATGAATCGCGAAACGATCTCATGCAATGCTAGCGCCCGTGAGATTCGCTGCCGCCCCGCCGAAAGTCGCTGGGATTACTGCGAGGCATTCCAGCTCGTTTACCAGCGGTATCTGTCCGCCGGTCTGATCCGTCCCAACACGGTTGGCGTGCGGATCGCGCCCCAGCAGTTGCAGCCGGAATGTCGGGTGATTGTCGCGGAGGTTGGTAGTCGAGTTGTGGGGACGGTATCGCTGGTCAGTGGCGAGCAGTCACCGTTGCCGGTCGAGCAGATCTTCCCCAAACCGATTGAAACGCTCCGCGAAAGCGGAGCTCGATTGACCGAGATCGGTTGCCTGGCGGCCCTGGACGATTCGGGTCGATTCCCCTCGCCGGTCTATCTCGCTCTGACCCGCGCCGCGATCTACTACGCCCGGCAGGACGATTGCGACCGATTGATCGCCGCGGTGCATCCACGGCATGCAAAATTCTATGAACGCGCCATGGGCTTTGTCAGATTGACCGGAGAGGTCCCCTACGACCTAGTCAATGGCCAGCCCGCCATTTGTTTGGCTGGATCGCCGCATGACGCCATGGCGTACCGGGAGCCATGGCGGCGGCACTTCTTCGGCACACACGCGCTCGACCGCCTGTCGTACGGCGGGCGAATGTCCGAGATCGACTGCCATTACTTCAGTCGGTTACGAGAGATCATCGACCGGGATCAGAGATCGCTTACACGCCGGGCGGCATGAGCGCCGCTTCACGGGCCGACGCCAAGCTCGGCTCCGCCGGTTGAGTCGCAACCATCGCCTGAGCGACCTGAATCAGCTCGGAGCTGCCCGGTACCGGCTCAATGAGGCTGCGCAGCAGGTCGATCGTCATGGGGCTCCACTGCGTCTGGATCAGTTGATCAGGTGCCACGGGATTGCCAAACAGCCGGTCGTGAAAGGCGGTATTTCGGATCGCCTCGAAGTCCAACAGCAGGGCTACAGCAGGATTGCCGGCCGCGTAAGGGCAGTTTTTCAGTTCCCCGAAGTATTCAAAGCCGAGCCAGCGGACATAAAATCTCGCATGTTTCGGATGTGTAGCCGCAACCAGGGCATTGATGTTTCGCACGCGAGCCACCTGAACCACTAGGCTGGCCAACTGGCCGAAAACTTCCTTGAAACGTGCCGGCGAGGTGCGACGGTCGGCAAAGCAACCCATCTCGGCGACCCGCAGGCCCGAACGTTTGAGCTCCTTGACCTCATCGCCGTACATGGAATCCATCGGCAGGCCGAGCACTCCGTCACCGACCATGGTCATGGTGGAGACCACTTCGCCACGGCATTTCGCCACAAACACTTCGGTCGTGCTCAGTGGGTGGAACGGTGTCAGCCGCAGTTCGAGTGCGTTTTCCGCAGCCAGTCCTGCTCGGACGTACGACAGGTACAGCAGCCGAAACGCTGCCAAAAGTTCCGCCTGGGTCCGCGCCAACGTGATCTCAACGGCACGCTCTGCGTCACTTGGTCCAGAGGGTGGAACTGGATCGATCGCCGATGCCGGTGCACTGTTCAACATAGGAGTGACCTGATGAGAAAATTCAGGGACCGCTCCGCGGATTGAAGGTCTGGAGCGTGTCGGCGGCGAGTGAGTCTGGAGCCGACACCCTAACGCTAGTTCGCCGTGACGGTAGATCCGCCAGCGGAGGTGAAATTTTGGGCAGCGATTTCTCGTGCCGCCTCCACCGGTATGACTTGGGGCGATTAGCCGGTCAGGGGGCGAGCCCATGAACTTTCACGAGCGAGAGAAAAGATGAACCCGGGGGGTGAGCGGTAGGATAAACTGAGGCCAGCACCGCATCGATTTCATTCAGTTGTAAAAGGTGTTCCGATGTTATCGCCTCGCAGATGGGTGAAGCGGCTGCCGACTCGTTGGTGGAGCGTCGCAGCGGTCCTCTGCAGCGTCGGCTGTGGACCCGCAACGACCTACCATGTGGAGATGCGGCCGACCGAAGAAGGGTTTGTCCGTACCGTGGGTGTGGCTTCACACCAGCGTTCCCAGCCGCAGGCGGAGTCCGCGCGCCAGCCGATCGACTCATCAGCGAAGAAGAACAGAAGGTCTTTGGCGCCATCTACGGCCCAGCGCAGCTCGGCTCCGATCGCCAGCGGTTTGAAAAAGCGTTTTCGGAAAGCACGCCCGATGATGTCGGCGGCAGCGGCTCGCTCATTCGCTGGCGCAGTGAGTTGGGTGATACCTTTGTCTATCACGAACGCTTCCGCGGCAGACTGCCGACGCTGCGCCAGCGTTTGCTGCGAGAGGCGGCAATCGACCAGACCATCGGCTGGATGTCGGACTGGCTCAATGAAGAGTTTGCAGGAGAAGCGGGTGCCGCTGAGCTCCAGCAGTTCGTAAAACACGACTTGCGGACCGACCTCCAGGACCTGGTCTGTTTGCTCGAGGTCACCACTGGGAGTGTTCCGGAACGTTCATCCGAGGACCGTGAGCGTCCTGTACTCTTGATCGCTCATTTTCTCATCGAACGCGGCTATTTGTCTTTTGCTGACTTGGCAGAGTTACCGCTCAACGACCTGTCGGAAAACGAGCAGCTCGCTTGGATGGTAGCGAGATTTCGGCGGAAGCTGGTAAGCAGTACCGGCTTGGACCTTGAGTCTCCGCCGCTGCAGCGACTCAGCGAGCCTGAGGCGCTCGCGGATCGCTTCCTTGTGTTCCTGAAGGGCACGCCGGAGTATCGGTTATGGCGGGAAGAACAACTGGCGTTGAACGCCGCTGCATCGGTGGAACCGTCAAAGTTCCTCGGCGAATCGCTCGAACCGGTGACCGGGCCACTGTTTGTAGGTCTGCTCGAATGGGGTGGCTTCGACGACTTGACGCTGGTGCTGCATACCGAAGCGGAGCCGCTGGAGACCAACGGCCGGTGGGATGCGGAGAGCGGCAGCGTGCGCTGGCAATGGCGGTTGCCGCAGCGATCGACACTGCAGAAAGAAGCGGACTGGGTCTACTTTGGGCTACCGCGGGTCGCTTTTGTACAGTGGGTTCGGCCTGACCAGACACGGCAACTCGCGTTGTTTGGCGAGGTGCTGATCGAAGGCGCGGTGCTGCGCGACCATTGCCTGTGGCGGCGGAGACTCGATGACCAGCAGGCCGCGCGCTGGCAGGAGCTGTTGCAACAGTTGCCGACTGTGGCCGCCGCCGACCGGATCGCGAGCTTGACCGCGTTTCAGGAGCAGTGGACCGAAGAGTTCGATACCGCTCCGCCGGTTGTCGAGCAAATGATCAGACGTCTGACCACCAGCGAAAACTAAGGTCACGCCGCATCCCCTGGGCTGGTTACTTCTTTCCGGTTGGCTTGCGCCGCTTGTTCGGTGGCGGCGCCTTGGGCGGTTCCGGGTTCATCTGTTCACGAATGCGATCGGCCAGCGATTTCGGCTTAGCCGGCTGACTGGCGGTTACGGTTCCGTCGATCACGCCGCCGTCGGCAAACGCCGGAGTCACCTTGGCTGGCGGGATCGTTTTCTTGACCACGATCCGCTCGATGATGCCCCACGTGCTGCTGGTGATGAAGTAAATGCACAGCCCTGCCGGCACGCGGAAGAAGAACAGCGCCATCATCAGCGTCATGATGGTCATCACGCGCTGGGTCATCGCCGTCTGCTCATCGGTAGCCGGCGGCATGAACATCTTCTGCTGGATCAAGAACAGGATCACAACCACGACCGGCAAGATGTTGAAATAGGGCCCCAACCAGCCGGTACCGCGGCCCGAGAGGTATTCCCATAGCCAGTCACCCCAGTAGAACAGCATGTCCGGTGCAGCGAGGTTGCTAGCCCACTGCATCCGCGGCGAAAGCGCTTCTTGACGCAGTTCCAAGTCGACTGACAGACAGCGGTACAGGCCGATGAAAATCGGCAATTGCAACAGCGCAGGCAGACACCCGGCCAGCGGGTTAAAGCCGACGCGTTTTTGGAAATCACGCTGCGCCCGCAGACGCCCTTCCATGTCGTCCTTGTACTTCTCATTGATCTTCTTCAGCTCAGGAGCGAGTTCCTGCATCCGCTGAGCATGGATGGCGGCATTGCGGCTGATCGGGAACAAGCAGGCCCGCACCAGCACCGTCAGCAGGATAATGGCGATCGCGTAATTGCCGCTGAGGCGATTGAAGGCGTGCAGGATCGAGCCGAGGAATTTTGATACGCCGCCGAACCAGCCGTATTCAATGTTGTCGCTCAGCCCCAGCCCGGCCAATAACTCCGGCTCCTTCGGCCCGGCAAACATTCGCAGTTGCTGGCGGATCGCAGCCTGGGGCGGCACTTCGGCAATCGAGCTGTCGAGGAAGTAGCTGGTATTGACGGCTCGCTCTTGGTGAACGGGGATGGTTTCCGGGTCGGCCACCAATGTCGCTGCAGCCCGGCGGAAGTTCTTGAACGCTTCAGTGCCTTCTGGTGGCAAATAGACGACGTTGAAATACTGCGCGTCCAGGCCAACGTAACGCAGCAGCCGAGCCGGTTCCGGTTCGTTCTCACCGAAGATCACCGGGTTGGGATCGCGCGGCTGGTTCTTGGCTCGCTTGAGCAGGTCATAACCGCTGAGCAGCCGGTGGCCATCGCGCACCGTTTTGTAGACGACGTCGCGCGCCGCCGCTCCGCCGAAGAAGTTGGGGCTGATCTTGGTCGAGTACCACCAGCTTTCCAGCGTCATCCCATTGGGCCCTTCCAAGCGGTAGGCCAGACGCTGGGGCTGCTCGCCTAGATTGCGAACATTGATATCCATATCGACCAGGTAGCTGCCCGGCTGGATCGTGAATGAGCGGGTGATCTGCACCGGTCCGGTGGCGTCGGCTCCGAGCCGTGCAGCGGACAATGGCAACGTGAACACGACATCATTCTGCACGCCACCAGCGGAGCTGAGTTCGTGGTCGTAGATCGCGTTTGCGATCCACTGCAGACCTTCGATCGCCGATTGGCCTGTCAGGATGCTCCGCTCGCCGATTTGGCTGAGCGTGACGCGGCAGGAGAGTTGGTCGTAATTGCCGAGCACCTCTTCGTCGCCACCGGTGCTCGAGAGCCGCAGCAGGTCCAGGGGATGTTCGCTGAGCTGCGCGGTGAACCGCAGCGGCGTTTGATCGCGGACGACTTCCAGCGAGAGTTCATCGCCCGGCTTGGTTTTCTCCATCAGCGCATCAAAATCCGCGGTCGAGGCGATCGCCTTGCCGCCCACGGCAACGATCAGGTCGCCGGGCAACAGCCCCGCTGGAATGTCGGCCTCGGCCGCAGTCGCCAGCGCCGCAGGGGTGCCGGGGCCGACCACGCGCACGATGCAGCCGAGATTATTGGAATGGGTCGTCGCGGCCAGGTATCCGAGGTACCCGCTTTGGACGTCGACCCGGCGGTACTTGAGTCTGCCGTCTTCCTTCCACTCGGTCAGCTCGAGCCGCTCGACGCCGCCGCCGCGGGTGTTGAGCGTGACCAGCATCGCATAGCCGCTGGCCGGATCCATCGAACCGAGCGTGACTAGCGTCGGGGTTTGGGGCCGTGGTGCTTCGTCATCTTCGGCGGCAGCGGCTGCGTCGAGCGGATCCGCCTGCGCGACTTCCGCCGCGGGATCCTGGCCGGGCGGCCGGGCCTCGCCCCGCTCATTGCCCGCCGCGTCGTTGCCGGCGACGGCATCGGCCGGCGCTGCGGGCTTCGGTCGCGGCTGGGGAACAAACATGACGTTGAGCGTCATGTAGATCACCAGAAAAGCGGTTGAAGCGATGAACCAGGTGAGGAGGCGACGTTCCACGAAAAAAACTGTGTAAAAGTGTTGAAAAAAACCAAGGCGCAGGTAAGTGAGCCATATTGCTCCGGGCAATAAGTTGGTCACAGAGCGAGTGCGGCTTCTGCGGTAATGCCAAGGATACGCGCCGACGCCCCTGTGCACTTCTTTAATGCCGCGGTAGTAGCGTCAGAGCTCAGACGTTCCTCACCCCCGCGTATTTTGCCGCAGGTCGACCCGGGAGGAAAGCCGCAACTCTGCCGCAGGGACATTTTTCCGCGGCGTTCGCCACGGAATTGCCTGAAATGATGATGAGCTGTCGTCTGAAAGTCCGATCAAAGGACTTCGGGGGATTGTACGGACATGATCAAAATGAAACTGAGCCGTCGCCGCTGGCTGTTGATGTCGTCGTCGATGCTAGCGTCAAGCGCTAGGCTGGCGGGTTGGGCCACAGCCGGCGAGTTGTCGATCCCGCTAGCGGTTCCTCTGCTGCCATTGGGGCCTGGCCGCCAGCCGCCGGTGGTCACAGCGATGGCGATTGACCCCAGCGGCGAAGTGCTGGCCGTGGCCGGCGACGATGCCTCGATCCGGATCCTCGCCGCCGCCGATTTGCGTGAACGCGAACGCCTGATCGCCCATCGCGATCTGGTCCGCACGCTCACCTTCCGCGGCGACAGCAGAATCCTCGCCTCAGGCGGCAACGATGGCAGTTTGATCCTCTGGGACCGCACCGACGGTTGGGCGGTGACGCGCCGGGTCGATGACCTGCCCACGCTGTTTTGTGTGCGTTTCTCGCCCGACGGCAAACAGCTGGCGGCGGTCGGTTTTGGTTCTGAACTGATGCTCTTTGGCAACAGCACGCGGCCACAGTTGCATTGCCAGTGTTCGGATCTCCGCGGCGTTGCCTATGATGCCACCGGAGGGCGGTTGGCTGTCAGCGGCCGCTCGGGAAGGCTGTACCTCTACGACCCGCGCGCGGCGCAACAACTCGCTGAGTTCCCAATCCACAGCAGCCGGGTGCGCGATATGGTGTTCCTGCCCGGAACCGATCTGGCGGCAACCGTGGCCGAAGACGGCGCGGCCACGATCTTCGACCTAGCGCAGTTCCGCGTTGTCAAACGAATCGATCTGCTGCCGTGCAAGCTGTTCACGGTTGTCGCAATCGATCACACGAAAATTGCCGTGGCCGGCAGCGACAATCGGATTCGGATCGTCGATTGCTCTAGCGGCGAGATCACCGCCCACTTTGATGGCCATCAGGGCTCGATCAGCTCGTTGGTGTTCTGCAAGGGCTGGCTGTACAGCGGAGGCTTCGACGCCACCGTCCGCAAGTGGGACATCGGCGGCCGCTCGGACGAACGGGTTGCCGAGAAGGAACCTGCTGCGGACGGCAAGCGTTAGTGGAGCGTCAACATCAGATGTTCGGATTAAGGGGTCAGGAGTCAATTGTGCGAAGCACCCGAAGGGCCGCTGGCGGCAATTGACTCCTGGCCCCTTAACCCGAACCGCGGGCAAACGATGACCGACACGGATGTCGGACCGAGAATCTGTAAAGGCACACGGAGGTGCCTCGTTCATGTGGAGTCCCATCAGAATCTTCAACCGCTCCGGGCACGCTAAGTCAGCGCGATTCACTCGCAGCAGTGAATTGCGCTTGGCAGCGGTGCGCCGTCCCTTGCGCCGAGCGGTTGGAGTCCCGCCATCTGATGGCCGCCAATCCGATTCACGTTGGGATCGTCTACGTCGAAACCGATTACTTGGAGAGCGACGGCAGCTGGGGCAGTGATGAGATCGCTGACCGGTTCATCCTGTCGTTCACCGGCGGCGCCGCTGGCACTCAGCTGACCGAGTTTCGGATCTCTACCGACAAGGATCAGGATGGTTTATCGATCGGCGACCTGATTTTCGACACCGCCGCCGGCGGCCGCGGCAAAGCGGGCTGGCACCCCTTTAAGGTGCGCCACATCGATTCGCTCACCGGGCAAAAGGTTGATGTCGTCGCCACAGTTGAAGATGGGACCACCGAGCTGCTGGTCAGATTGACCAACTTCAAAGCTGGTGACCGGCTCGAGTTTTCGATCGACACCGATGAAGTGCTGCGGATGCACGGCGACCTGGACCGCTTCAATGCGGCGCTGGACGTGATCGCCAGCGGCCAGGAGTTCCAAGACTCAATCTTCTCCGCCATCTTCGTCGCCCCGCATTATGAACCGGCGACCGCGGATGGGCTGTTCGTCAACGACTACGGCGACCCCGACAAAGAGTTCGGCCTCCGCATCCCGCCCGACGAAGGCTCGCCGGGCGACAGCCGCCCCAGCCGCTCTGCCGCAGCGATCGCTCACACGCAGCAGACGCCCAAGCCGATTTCGATCGCTGGCACCGTCTGGGCCGACGACAATCTGAACCTGAAGCGAGATGCCGGTGAACAGGTGCTGCCGGGCGTGTTGGTCACACTGCTGCGCAAAAACGAGTCGACCGGCAAGTTCGTCGAGACCGGGCACATCCAGGTCACCGATACCGCCGGCGGGTATCGCTTTGGAACAGAACTCGGGCTGATGCCGGGCGAGTATCAGGTGGTCCAGACGCAGCCCGAAAATTACTACAGCGTCGGCGCGGTGGTCGGCTTGATCGATGGCCAACGCGTCGGTCGCGCCGCCAGCAGCGACATCCTGACCGGCATTCAGATCCCGCTCGGCGATCTGCACGCGGTCAACTACGACTTTGCTGAAGCGCGTCCGGCGAGCGTTTCTGGGTTCGTCTACCGCGACGACAACGACAACGGCCGACGCGATGCCGGCGAACCAGGGCTCGGCGGAGTGACAATGCGGTTGGTGCCGCGGGACACAATCGCCCCGATCAATCCAATCGAGATTATCACCGCCGCCGACGGTTCCTACAGCTTTACAACCTTGCCGCCGGGCCGCTACGACATCATCCAGGTCACTCAGCCGGCCGGGTTAGACGACGGACGCGACCGCCCTGGTACCGTCGACGGCCGATCGGTCGGTGTCGCCGATGAACCGGGCGACGCCATCCGCGGAGTGGAATTGCGCGGCAATAGCCGCGGCGTGGACTACGACTTCGGCGAGCTGCCGCGCGGGATCATCACTGGCGGCGTCTATCTGGCTCCGCCTGGAGAAGACTGCGGCGGGCGCGATGACGGTCGCAGCACGCCGCTGGCAGGAGTCGAAGTGATGCTGGTCGGCCCCGGCGGAGTGACGATCCTTCGCACCACAACCGATGCCGCGGGTCAATACCGCTTCGAAGATGTCCCCAAGGGGATTTACAGCATCATCGAAGTCACTCCTCAGGGACTGATCGACGGCAAGGCACACGTCGGCTTAATCGACGGCGTGCGCGTCGGTGTGGCCGAAGGCGGTGGTTTGATTCGCAACCTCACGTTGCCCGCTGGCGGAACGGCTTCGCGCTACGACTTCTGCGAAGCGGCCCCTGGACGAATTTCAGGTTACGTCTACCACGACCAGAACCAAAACGGCCGGCGCGATTCCGCCGAACAACCGATCCCGCAAACCACGATCGAGCTGGTCAATTTAACTGGGCAAGTTGTCGCCACCACGCACACCAATGCGCAAGGCTATTATGAGTTCAATGATGTTCTGCCGGGGAACTACTCGATCCGCCAACTGCAGCCGGCCGGCTACCTCGACGGACTCGATCAAGCCGGAACCATCGACGGCGTGACGGTTGGCACAGCGACCAATCCCGGCGACCTGATCGCCGGGGTGCTGCTGCGCCAGGGCCAGAGCGGCGTTGACTATAACTTTGGCGAACTCCGCCCCGCATCGCTTGCCGGTCGCGTGCACCTCGACGCCAACGGCGACTGCACCTACAACCCCGGCGAACAACTGCTCTCGGGCGTGACGATCCGGTTGCTAGACGCTGCTGGCCAGGAAGTCGCGCGGACCACCACCGACAGCGCCGGCCGTTACAAGTTCGAAGGGTTGCCGCCGGGCACCTACACGGTCATCGAGACGCAGCCCGAAGGTTACTTCTCCGGCACCGCCAAACCGGGCTCGGCTGGCGGCGTGAAAGAATCGCCCGACCGGATCGGCAACATCACGCTCGGTTCGGGCGAAGTCGCGGTCGACTACGACTTCTGCGAGAAGCCGCCTGCGGAGATTTCCGGCTACGTCTACGTCGATCAAAACATCAACCAGCGCCGTGACGCCGGTGAGGCTCCGATCGGTGGCGTGCGCGTCGATTTGCTCGACGCTGCGGGCAAGATCGTGGCGACAACGACCACCGACAGCAGTGGTTTTTACCGGTTCAGCTTCCTGCCCAAGGGCGAGTACACGCTCCGCCAGACACAGCCGGCCGGCTACCTGCAGGGCAGCCAACAAGCCGGTTCGGGCGGTGGCAACGCAGCCGTTGACGACGTGATTTCGGAGATTCCGATCGACTTCGGGGCGACGCTGGCGCAGTACAACTTCGGCGAGCTGCAACCGGCGTCGCTAGCTGGCCGCGTTCACCTCGACGCCAACGGCAACTGCACCTATGATCCGGGCGAACAACTGCTCTCCGGCGTGACGATTCGGCTGTTGGACGCTGCCGGCCAGGAGGTGGCGCGGACGACGACCAACAGCGAAGGCCGCTACAAGTTCGACGCCCTGCCGCCGGGCACCTACACGGTTGTCGAGACGCAGCCTGAAGGTTACTTCTCCGGCACCGCGAAACCGGGCTCGGCTGGCGGAGTGAAGGAATCACCGGACCGGATCGGCAGCATCACGCTCGGCTCCGGCGAAGTCGCCATCGACTACGACTTCTGCGAAAAGCCGCCCGCGGAGATCTCCGGCTACGTCTACGTTGATCAAAACAACAACCAGCGGCGAGACTCTGCCGAGATTCCGATTCCGGGCACTCGCGTCGATCTGCTCGACGCTACTGGCAAGGTCGTCGCGACCGCGACCACCGACGCCAAGGGGTTTTACCGGTTCAGCTTCCTGCCAGAGGGCCAGTACACGCTGCGACAGAGCCAACCGGCCGGCTACCTGCAGGGCAGCCAACAGGCCGGCTCCGCTGGCGGCAATGCAACCGTTGACGACGTGATCTCGCAGATTCCGATCGCCTTTGGTGCTATTCTGACGCAGTACAATTTCGGTGAACTGCTGCCGGGAACGCTCAGTGGGTTCGTGTTCGTCGATGGCAACGGCGACTGTCGCCGCCAAGAGCACGAGACCGGATTGGCCGGGGTGCTGATCGAGTTGTTCGACGGTGCGGGCCAACTGGTCACCTTCACCCGCACCGACAGCACTGGCTTCTATCGGTTCGAGGGGCTCGATCCGGACCAATACCGGGTCGTCGAGACGCAGCCCGAAGGCTATTTCAGCGGCGCCGCCCGGCCCGGCAGCGGTGGAGGTCGTGCCGAAGGCAGCGACATCATCACCGAAATCCCCGTCGGCCCCGGCGCAAATCTGACCGACTACAACTTCTGCGAAAAGCTACCTGCCGCGATTGCTGGCCAAGTCTTCGTCGACACCAATCAGAACCGCCAGCGGGATGCTGGCGAGCGGCCGTTAGCCGGTGTCGTGATCGAACTGCGGGATGCAACCGATCGCGTGATTGCGACCACGCAAACCGATGCCGACGGACATTATCGCTTCACCGGTCTGCGGCCGGGAACCTACGCGCTGCGCCAACTGCAACCCGACGGATTTTTTCATGGCGGGCAGGAGGCCGGCAGCTTCGGCGGCGATGACTCGCTAGAAGACTTGATCTCCGCAATTGTCCTGCCCGGCGGCGCAAACGCCGTCGATTATGATTTCCCTGAAATACCGCCTGGCTCGATTTCCGGTTATGTATTTCAGGATGGTGCGCCGCTGCCGCTCGTGGGTGCTCCCGATCCCGCGGACCTGCGCAACTATCGCGATGGAATTCGCAAGCCCGGCGATCAGCCGCTGCCGGGCGTAATCCTGCAGTTGCGGGATGCGGCCGGACGTCCCGTTTTCGCCGACCATGCACTGGGCGGGATCTATGAAGGCATCATCCAAGTAGTCACCGACAGCAATGGATTCTACCAGTTCATTGGCTTGCCACCAGGCACTTATCATATCTATCAGATTCAGCCTGAGGATTATATCGATGGACTTGACACGCCGGGCACAACCGGAGGCGTTGCGGTTAACGCAGCCGACCTGGCGAGTGATCCGCAACTGCTTGCGCTATGGGAAATTCTTTCGGCTAATCCGGAAACCGATCCGCGCTACGACGCCATTCTAAATGTTGAGTTAACCCCCGGCGCACATTCGCAGGACAACAACTTCAGCGAAATCCTCACCGAGCTGCCGATCCCTCCCGTGCCGCCGCCTCCGCTGCCGAGCCTGGAGACCAAGCCAACACCTTTGCCCGAGTCATTCCTTGACACGTACAAGGTTTTTGCATTTACAGAAACGCAGTACTTGCGCCGGCCGATCGTCGCTGATGCCGAGTATCCTGTCACCTGGCACCTGAGCATCATCAATGGTGGCTATCCACGCGGCAACGGCTCCGAGGGCGGTATCAAACAGGTTTCCAGCCAAATCCTGCACGAGACCTTTACACCCGGCAACAAGCAGTCCGGCCGCTGGATGCTCGTTGACCGCCACGGCAACCGCGTGGATGTTGGGCACGAAATCACGCTCGGCGATGCAGATGCGATCCCGCTGGTTGGAGATTTTGACGGCGATGGGATTGACGAGGTAGCAATCTTTGCCGCCGGCCAATGGTTCGTCGACCTCAACGGCAACGGCGTCTGGGATGAAGGCGACCTGTGGCTACGGATGGGCACCGCGCTGGATCGCCCCGTCGTCGGCGACTGGGATGGCGACGGCAAAGCCGATATTGCGATCTTTGGCCGTCAGTGGGAACGCGATCCCGAAGTGATCATCGAAGATCCCGGTCTGCCGACCCCGGCGAACACTCGCCGGCGCGACTACGTGCGCGGCGAAACCTACGTGACCTTGGAACCGGAGCAAGAGCGGGTGCTGCGCCGTGGCAGCCGCGGGCCGATCCGAGCCGACGCCATCGATCACGTATTCCGTTACGGCGAGCAGCCCGACACGCCGATCGCCGGTGACTGGAACGGCGACGGCATCGATTCAATCGCCGTCTTCCGCGCCGGTCAGTGGGCGCTCGACAGCGACGGGGACGGACGACTGACCGACCGTGACGACCAGATCCTTTTCGGCCAGCCCGGCGATATTCCGATCGCTGGTGACTGGAACGGTGATGGCATCACCAACCTCGGTGTCGTTCGCGGCGAGCTGTGGATCATCGACAGTGATGGCGACCGGCGGATCACAGGAAATGATCTTCAAATCCGCATTCCCAAACCGAGTGCCGACGCTCGGCCGATCGTCGGCGACTGGGACGGCGACGGCACCGACGACTTCGGCTGGTACGACGCTGCTTAACTCAGCCTTCCGCTGCGTCGCAGATTCAGGGAAGGGCGTATCGAGTTCGCATTCGCTCATTGCGTCTCGCCTCGGATCGCCCGCCGATACCGCTCCGCTGATCGAGCGACTGCTGCCTTCCCGTCTCTCTCGATCACCGTGTCCCAAAACGCCCCGTACACCCGGTCGTACTCGAACGGTTCAACCGCCCTGACGATCCGCTCGACGGCCGCCGCCGAAAGCGGGACGTAGTTGGGGTAGGAGTACATGAAGCTGACGTGCTTGCGGTCGGCGACGACCTGGATGATGTCGCCGGTCAGCAGAACGCCCTTGCCGTCTGCGCCGCCTTGCCAGTGCAGCACCGTGCCGCCCTCGAAGTGACCGCCGCAGCGGATCAGCGTCAGTCCCTCGCCGAGCGTCTTGGTCTCGCCGTCCCAGAAGACGATGGCCTTGTCGGGTCGCATGACCCACTGCCGGTCGGCGGCGTGCAGGTAGATCGGCACGTCCGCCGAAGGCCCGGCTCCACTCGACCATCGACGTGTAGTAGTGCGGGTGCGAGATGGCGATGGCCGAGATGCCGCCCAGCGCCTTGACCATCTCGACCAGGGCCGGGTCGAGCAGCGGCACGCAGTCCCACAGGACGTTGCCGTTCGGCGTCCGCACGAGCAGCGCCCGCTGGCCGATGGCGAAGTGCGGCTCGACGCCGATGCCGATCAGCCCCGGCTCCTCGAAGCGGATCGAGTTGCGGTTGGTCAGCCGCAGCTTGTCGTGCGTGGTCCACTGCTGGCCGGTCGCCTTGACGTACTGCCGGTCGTCCTCGCAGATGGCGCAGGCGGCGGGCGGCTGATCGCTCTCGGCGTGCTGCGTCCCGCAGGTCGTGCAGATGAAGTTCGGCATCGTTGTTTCGGTGATCTACGAGTGCAATTTCCTTGTCCCGCCCCGGTTCGCTTGGTTGAACTGTACCGAACCGCCCTGGGGAATCGTCAGCATATTCCACTTCTCTCCTGCACGAATCCTGGCGACCTGCACGATCTGGCCGATGTGGAAGTAGGTATGGCCGAGTGACCGTTCCAGAGCCAGAGGCACGCAGTGCGGCTCGCTACGGGTCCTACGGCTTCAGGGACAATGATAAAATGCCCACTAAACGAATGACTAGCACATCCAGGGAACAAGCGATGCCCGTGCATGACCGCAGCAGCTTCGAAAACCTTTATGCCGGGCAGCCTCGGTGGGAAATCGGCAGACCGCAACAGGCGTTCCTCGACTTGGCCGACAGCATCACCGGCTCGGTTCTGGACTCCGGGTGTGGCACTGGCGAGAACGCATTGTTCTTTGCCAGCCGGGGCCAGAAGGTCACCGGCATCGACTTCTTAGCCGAGCCGATCAATCTGGCGAGGCAGAAGGCAGCCGAGCGGGACCTGACGGCGACCTTCCTGGTCATGGACGCCCTGGCCGTAAAGGAACTGCCGGAGGTCTTCGACAGCGTGATCGACAGCGGGCTGTTCCACGTCTTCAGCGACGATGATCGCCGCCGCTACGTCGACGGATTGGCGACAGTTCTCAAGCCGCAGGGTCGCCTTTTCTTTCTCTGTTTCAGCGATAAAGAGCCGGGGACACAGGGGCCACGGCGAGTGTCTCGGAAGGAGATAGAAGAAGCATTCGCCGACGGCTGGGCGGTCGAGTCCATCGAGCCGTCACGATACGAAGTCCGGCCTGATCCGCAGGACAACTCGCTTAGCGACGGCGGGCCGAAAGCATGGTTTGTGGTGGTCAGGAGGTCGAGGTGACAACACGACCTCCGCAAATCATGACCGCCACGATCGAAGATTTTGAGAAACTCGACATTCGGGTGGGCCGGGTGATCGACGTGCAACCATTTCCTGAGGGTCGGTACTCTACCCATATTCTCATGATCGACTTCGGCTCCGAGCTCGGCACGAAGAAGTCGCTGGCGAAGTTATCTCCAAACTATGACAGTCCAGAAATACTCGACAGGCAAGTGCTCGCAGTGGTGAACTTTCCGCCGAGGCAAATCGGTAAGCATCTCTCCGAAGTGCTGACGCTTGGCATACCGGATGAGAACGCAAACGTCGTCCTGCTGCGCCCCGACCGCGACGTGCCACTGGGCGGAAGAATCTACTGACTGAAAACGATCACTACCTCTACTCGCCTCCTCGTTCTTGCCAAAGAAGCTGAGCCGCCTGCGGGCGGCACCTCGAGCCGCACGATCTACCAAGACGAACCCACCAAAGCCGTGGCGTTTAACATCGGCCATGGCCAGGAACTCTCCGATCACACCTGCTCCGTAGTTTCCTCGTCTGGCTCATCATCTTCGCGCTCCGTCCGCCTCGGTTTTAAGGTCGAGGAAGTAGCCGCCACTGTTGAGACTGTACGTTCGACTGGCTTCGAGATCGCCAGCGAGGTGAAGGAGTCAGCATGGGGCGGTCGGGCGGTCGTGCGAGATCATGATGGTCGAGCGATCGAACTGCTGCAACGTGCCTGAGCTGGTTCCCGCTGGCTCAGCAAGCCCAATGCAAAAAGCTTGACATCCCCTCAGTTGTGCTAGACTGCGAATCGAGGGGCTTGTGCACCTCAATCTCGTCGTCGTAACGGTGCTGGGTCAATGGCTTGCCGTGGAGGTGCCTCGATGTTTGGTCACCGGATCTTGATTAGCGCATGTGGGTTGGCGATCGGTTTCTCCGTGGCCTTTAGCGAGCGGCCAGCGGCCCAAGCAGATGACGTGATCTTACTCGATCAGGGCTGGACGGCCGATGAGCGGATTCAGTTCTATTACACCACCCAGGGCTCGCAGCTGATCCCCTATAGCTGGTTCCTCGCGCTGGAGCAGGCCGGTTGCGATGAACTTTTTCGCGCCGACGCCCATCTAGAGCGGCTCGGCTTCGTCTCCCACGCGGTTGATGAGCAGCGCAATCCGGATGGCCTGCCGATCGGCTTTGTTAAAGACGAGCTTCGCCCGGCGATGGACTACGTGGTGAAGGAATCGTTCTTGGGCGCACATTATAATCGGCAACAACTCGCCGCGAATGATGTCTGGCTCGGACTGACCTGCGCCGCCTGCCATACATCGCAACTGCAGCACGCTGGCACAACGATCCGCATCGATGGGGGTTCGACGTTAGCGGATATAGAGCGGTTCCTGCAACAGTTGACCGCCGCGGTCGAAGCGACCGTGAGCAATCCGCAGAAAATGACGCGGTTTGCCAAACGTATACTGCCCGAAGGCGGTTATAACGAAACCGAGCAGGAAGCGCTGCGCCAGCGCCTTGAAGATTACGTGAAGGTCCTGCAAGACACCGTCCGCCGCGGCGAAGGCACTACGCCAGCCGGCTTCGGTCGGCTCGATGCATTTGGCTCGATTTTTAATGAAATTTGTGAAACATCGTTGGAGCTGCCAGAGAATTATCATCCGGCCGATGCGCCGGCCAGCTTTCCGTTTCTCTGGGATACGCCCCGACTCGACTGGGTGCAGTGGAATGGCTCAGCGGGCAACCCCTTGGCACGCAATGTAGGTGAAGTCCTTGGCGTGTTTGCACAACTGAGGTTGCGTCCAGACCCGCCACAGGACCGCTTCCGATCGACTGCGCATATCCCGAATATTTACCAGCTCGAACAACACGTCGCGAAGCTCCAGGCACCCAAATGGCCGACTGTGTTTGGCAACATCGATGTTGAAAAAGCGCGAGCTGGCGAACAACTGTTTGCAAAAAATTGTGCTTCCTGCCATGGCGTGCCGGATCCCGCGACCGGCGAGTATCCGATGACGACGATCGCGGGCAAACAATACATCAAAACCACGCTCGTGCCTGCCTCGGAAATCGGCACCGATCCAAAACACGTGGAAAATTTCGTCACTCGCACTGCCAAGCCGGGAGTGTTAGCGGATCGTCTGCCCCCAGCGATTGCCGGTATGAAACAAGTGCCTCGCGCCCTACTGTTGAGGGCTGCGGTCCAAGGCGTGATCGGCAAATACGCCAGCGACGAGGGACTTAGTACTGAGCAGGTCGCAGTATTAAGCGGGCATCGGCCCGCCGACGAGCAACCACCGAAACCATGGGCTTATAAGGCGCGGCCGCTCAACGGCATTTGGGCCACGGCGCCTTTCTTGCATAACGGCTCGATACCCAACTTGTATGAAATGCTGCTGCCCTCATCTCAGCGCAGCAAATCGTTTTTCATCGGCGACCGGGAGTACGATACTAAGCGGGTCGGTTTTGTCACCGAAAAGGGTTTCGGCAGCTTCGAGTTCAAGATCGCTGATTCGTGTGGAAAAATCGCCGGCAACTCCAATGCGGGACACGAAGGTCATGGCGCCGATGAGACGAAGGGATTCACAGAAACCTTTGAAGAGGGTGCCTGGCGCGAGTTCACCGAAGATGAGCGGTGGGCCTTGGTAGAATATATGAAGTGCATCGGCGATCCCGCTGCCCTAACTGACGGCGACGGTCATGGTAACGAGCAACCCAAAGTTGAAGAGGTTCCCAGCGATGAGGCGGCGCAGATCGACGACATCATTCAATCGACGATGCAGCAGCTAAAGAATCGTTACCCGGGCCAGAAGCAGGTCATCCGCGGCGTGCATGCTAAGGATCATGGATGCGTCAAGGCGGTGTTTGAAGTCGCTGACGATCTCGAGGAGAGCTATCGGGTGGGCGTGTTTGCGGAGCCTGGCCGGCGCTATGAGGCTTGGATTCGATTCTCCAACGCGGCGACGCTGGTTCTACCCGATGATCCCGTCGACGCTTCGGGCAAGCCGACGCCGGGCAGTCGCGGCATGGCCATCAAGCTCCTGGATGTCGAGGGTACTCCGCTTGTACCTCCCCATGGTGCCCTCACCCAAGATTTCCTGTTGGTCAATCATCCGGTCTTTCCGTTCGCCAACGTTGAAGATTATCAGGTGCTCTCCAGCGTGCTGGCGGATCCGGCCAATCAGGAGCGCCCCGATAAGTTCTTTGCCACGCAGTTTGCCAAAGGCGGAGCCGCGACGGCCCGAGCGAAGGCCACGCTGGAGATCGTCGGTAAAATCCGCGCAGCAACCGTGGCTGAGGGCGCTTATCAGCCCCAGCCGGTCTCACCGGTAGACTGCAGCTATTTCAGTGGCGCACCGTTTCTCTTTGGCAACCAACACGTGATGAAATATGCGGCTGTGCCGGTGGCTCCCTGCACAACAGGCACACCCAATGTTGCCGATCCGAACTACTTGCGCACCGCGCTGATCGCTCGGCTCTCCAGCGACAGCGCGGCACCGGTGGTGTTTCATTTCAAAGTTCAGCGGCGGGCGATCAGTGAAATCGATATCGCCCGTGATATCGAGAGCGTTCACACTCTGTGGTCGGAGGAAGAACATCCGCTGGTCACTGTGGCGACGATCACGATCGCTCCTCAAGAGTTCGATTCACCGCAAGCACGGCAGTTGTGTGAAGACCTGATTTTCACGCCTTGGCACGGCGTTCAAGAACACCGTCCCATCGGCGGCATCAATCGTCTCCGCCGCGGCGTCTACGAAGCCTCCGCCGGTTTCCGCCACCTGCCCAAGGAACCGGCAGAGCACTAAATCAACGACAGAGCCAGAGCGAATGCTTCCCGGCCAGCGGCATGATCGAAAGGTCAGCTGGCTCAGGTAGTATGGTATGCCAACCCAAAGAGCGTCGCGATCCCTAATGCGACAGGCAATCGGATCAACCACCGATCGCGGGCCACGTACTACTGGCCTATGGGTGCGATGTTGGCGTTTTAAACTGCTTTGGTCCAGAAGTTCGCGTCCGGGCCCTCGCGGCGCTTGCCACTGTCGACCCGTTGGTCTCGCAGGGAACGGTAGCAGTCACAAGAAGGTGTGCCGCTCGTCAAACATCCGTCGAATACTTTGAGCGTCGGGCGCATCTGCGTTGAACACAGGTACGCAAAAAAGTCGTCAACCATGAGGAGAATTGTGTTGCCATCCCATCTCACTTCTGCGGCCTCCGTTGCAACCGCTGGTTCAAGTAAGCCGCTGCGCGGCGGGATCGGGGGCTGTGGGCCATCGTAGATGCCGTCATTGGCCGCACGCAAGCTTTGGCGCGGTCATCCTTGGGGATGTTTCTTTCTCCACTCCAACAAAGCCTCTCTGATGTCGCAATCCACCTATTTCAAGGGCCGCCTCTACATCCGCATGGCCAAAGACCTGCATCTGGCCGGTATGAGCGAAGCGACCTACATTGGCTACCTGCGGGCGGTGCGAAAGTTTAACCCCGACGCTCCACTAAGCGTGCCTGCGGCATCAAGCGGCAAAGCGGCGGCGATCCGACGCCGCCGCTCCGCATCTCGTCGTCAAAGGGGCGTTCAGTCCGTGGATGTCGCCCTCAAACCCCGGCCACCCGGTAGCTCACCCCGGTTCATCGGCCTCCCTATCTCAGGGCATCCGGCAACTTGGTCCAATCCAGGAGCCGGTTGCCATTGCGCCAGTAACGGGTGTAGTTTCGCAGGTCGCCCAGTTCACGATGAGTGACGCGCGTGGGATGGACGGCATCCCAGAACAGGTACTCGTCCGGGTTCTCGACGACCGGACCAACTCCCACATCGCCATTAGGGGATTTCAGCGCCGTTTCGGTCCCATTGCTGAAGCCGATCGCCCACGGCTGTTCAGGAATCGCTGGAACAGGCGGAACGTGTCGAGACGGATGATCGTGATCCCCAACTCCGCCTCCAGGTCGTCCAGCTCCGCTCTCAGCAAGTGGTTGAACTTGATGGCCAGTTTGTCAAATGCCTTCTCGTTTGCTGTCCCAACGTGCCGCGCGGTCTGACCCAGGGGCGGCATGTTCGGGACTATCGCGGGGCGAACGGCACTAAAGGTGACAGACCGGTGCCTTATACCCACAGTTGGTTGCCAGGACCGTCTGTCCCCGTGTTACCCATGACGGCAACTTAGCTTTGAGCACGATCGGCGGCGGGATGATGCCGGACCTAAGTATGATCGACGGCACGAGAGGGTGACCCGAGAACGGACTCACTTGCAAACCGTTCGAGGACGGTGGCGTCGGAGTTTTTGTGCTGAGCCGGCGCACTAACGGCCGAGCCAGGGCATCGAGTCGGGGCCGATGCGGTTGCGGACCGGTTCAGGCAGCGGGTTTTGATAGTCCGGCGGGCGGGAAGCGGCGTCGAAGGGTCCAATGTCGTTCTGCGGATACGGATCGTGGACCACCGCAGTGGATTGTTGCTGCTGCAGCGGTCCGGGAGGACCAAACCAGTGCCCGCCACGGCAGCCGGCCGACGAGCCGCAAAATGCCAACGCGGTGAGAAGGACGGCGGTGCGATGGCTGTGCATGACAAGTTTTTCCTGGGCGGAAGTCGATCCGAAGCGACGATAACAGACCTTGCGCGGCTGAGCCAAGACGGTTTGTGGCAGTCGACTTCGTCAGCGCCTCGGCCAGCTCTGAATGCTCTCATCGAATCCGCCGCAGCTGGCCGGTGAGCCTTTCCCGCGCGGAATCGCGTGTCGAAGGGGTTGTGGTGGCGGGCTGTCCGGTCGGAGCGATGCAACCGACTGCACCGGAAGTGCGATCAGCAATTGGGGCTATCAACTATCATGTGGAGCTGAACGATCTTTTTCCCCACCGACCGCTGGTGCTTGTCATGCTGCGAGTGTTTGCCATCACAGCCATTACGGCTGCCCTGGTCCTGAGCGTCCAAGATTCAGCCGCACAGACGCGGGCCCCGGTGAATGTCGTGTTCATCCTTGTGGATGACCTCGGCAAGCATGATCTATCGGGCGAAGGCAGCACATTTTACGAAACCCCACACATTGATGCCCTGGCCGCTCGCTCGATGCGGTTCCACCAGGGGTATGCGTGTTGCCAGGTCTGCAGCCCATCGCGAGCGAGCATCCTGCTTGGTCAGTTTCCTGCTCGGCATGGCGTGACCGACTGGATCGGGGCGGCCAGCGGGATGGCCTGGGACCGCGATGACAAGCTGCTGCCGGCCGACTACTTGAAGCAACTGCCGCTGGGCCAGGTCACGCTCGCCCGCGCGTTCCAGCAGGCAAAGTACAAAACGTTCTTCGCCGGCAAGTGGCATCTGGGCGGCGAAGGTTCATTCCCCGAGGACCACGGCTTTGACATCAACATCGGCGGGCACCATCGCGGCTCACCGCCGGGCGGGTTCTTTAGCCCTTACGAAAATCCCAAGATGAGCGACGGTCCGCCGGGCGAGTCTTTGACGCTGCGGTTGGCTGATGAAACCGCCGCGTTCATTCGCAGCCAAGAACGAGGCCAACCGTTTTTCGCCATGCTGTCGTTCTATACCGTTCACAGCCCGGTGCAGACGACTCGTGAGCTTTGGCAGAAATACCGCGACAAGGCGGCGCAGCTGGAGCCAGCCGAATCGCGTTTCGCGGTTGACCGCACGCTGCCGGTTCGCCAAGTGCAGGATCATCCAATTTACGCCGGCATGATCGAGACGCTGGACCAGGCTGTCGGACGCGTGCTCGAGGCGATCGAGGCGCAGGGAATTGCCGACAGAACGATCGTGGTCTTCACGTCGGATAACGGTGGAGTGGCCTCCGGCGATGCCTACAGCACCAGCAATCGGCCACTGCGAGGCGGCAAGGGACGGCAGTGGGAAGGGGGCCTGCGCGTGCCTTATTACGTCCATGTGCCTGGCCTAACAGCGGCCGGAGCTGAAACCGATGTTCCGGTAACCGGTGCCGATTTCTATCCAACGCTGGTCGAGTTGGCGGGGCTGCCGTCGCGTCCGGAACAGCACCTCGATGGGGTCAGTTTGGTGACGCTGCTCAAGGGTGAATCGCTCGCCGATCGTCCGCTGATCTGGCACTACCCGCACTACGGCAATCAAGGCGGCGAGCCGAGCAGCATCTATCGCCAGGGCCCCTGGAAGCTGATTCATTATCATGAGGACGGCCGCAACGAGTTGTATCAGCTTGAACAGGACGCCGGAGAACAAAACGATTTGGCAGCTGCGGAGCCGAATCGGGTGGGGATCATGAAACGCGACCTGGACCAATACCTCAGCAGTGTCAGCGCGAAGTTCCCGCAGGCTGACCCGCGATACACCGCCGCAGGTGCCCTAGCCAAGCAGCAGCAAATCCGCGACAAGTTGTTACCTCAGCTCGAACGCCAGCACGCTCGTTTTTTGGACGTCGACTTTCAGCCCAATGCGTCTTGGTGGGGCAGCCGAGTCGAGGATTGACAGGCATTTAAAAACGATCAGGGGAAGCGGCTTGACACGCAAACGCATCGGCATCTCGATCGGGGACGCTGCCGGAATCGGTCCAGAACTCGCCCTGCGTGTCGCAGCCGCCAGCGTGCAGTTTCCGGAACTGGCGCTGACGCTGATCGGTGACGCGTCACTCCTGGCCCGCGTCGCCACGGCGGTCGAGTTGCCGCTGCCACCCAAGATCGAGATGCGAGATTGGTTGAACGACGATCGCCAACCGCCGGCGGGCCAATGCGTGATCGTCTCCGTTGGCGATCTCGATGCCGCTAGCGTGCAACCGGGCAGATGGACGGCGGCGACCGGAGCGGCATCGGTGCAGTGGGTGCAGTTTGCCGCGCAGGCAGCGATCGCGGGGCGGTTGGACGCGATCGCGACCGGTCCGATCCAAAAGGAGGCCTGGCATGCCGCCGGCGTCGGCCATCCGGGCCACACCGAGCTGCTCGCAGAGCTGACCGGCAGCGGTGATGTCCGGATGATGTTGACCAGCGACGAGATCAGCTGCGTGCTGGCGACGATCCATGTGCCACTGGCCGACGTCGCATCACTGCTGACCAGTGAAGATGTTTTTCAGGCGATTCGGTTGGGCGCCGCGGCGCTGGAGCGGAGGAGTAGGCTGCGTGAGGGTCGCCAGCCACGGGTGACCGTGTGTGGCCTCAACCCGCATGCCGGTGAACATGGTCTGTTCAGCCACCGCGAAGAAGAAGAGATCATCGTCCCCGCCATCGAACGAGCCAGAGCGGCAGGGTTTGATGTCACCGGCCCGCTCTCGCCCGATACGGCGTTCGTTCCGGCCCGCCGCCGCATGACCGACCTGTATGTCTGCATGTATCACGATCAAGGGTTGATCCCGCTCAAGGCGCTGGCGTTTGACGAAGCGGTCAATGTCACGCTGGGGATGCCGATCGTGCGGACTTCGGTCGACCACGGCACCGCGATGGAGATCGCTTGGCAGGGAACGGCGAGCGCTGCGAGCTTCTTTGCCGCGGTGCGATTGGCGGGTGAGTTGGCGTGAGTGGAACGCAGGCCGATTCGAGTGGCCGTCGCGTCCATCGCAGCGGTGGTTGGATGGCGGCGGGGACCGTGCTGCTGGTGCTGCTGTTTTTTGTCGCTGCGGGTGACCCGCCGCCAGCGATCAATGAGGCCCACTACCTCGTGCTGGCCAAGAACTTTTGGCAGCCGGATTGGTGCTCCCGCGATCTCTTCGTCACTTCCGATAAGCCCCATGTGCTGTTTCACGCGACCTTCGGCGGGTTGACTCAGCTGTTCTCGCTGGCCACGGCCGCTTGGGTTGGACGCCTGATCGCCTGGACGATGCTGGCCGTCGCCCTGCAAGCGCTGACGCGGGCCGTCTGCGACCGCCGGTTTGTTTCGCTGGCAGTGGCGGTCATTTGGATCGCGGGTGTGGAGTGGTTCAATCTGGCGGGTGAATGGATCATCGGCGGGATTGAGGCCAAGGTGCCGGCGTATGCGTTTGTCGTCGCGGCGATGGCGCAGATGGCGGTGGGCAAATGGCCGCGTGTCTGGCCGCTGCTGGGGATCGCCAGTGCCTTTCATGTGCTCGTCGGCGGCTGGACAGTCGTGGCGGCGATGTTCGCCTATGCGATTGCCGGTCGCCGCCAGTCGCCACTGGCTAAACAGGTCTTGCCGCTGGTGCTTGGCGGCGCGATCTCGCTGCTGGGACTTTGGCCGGCGCTGCAGATGTCGGCGGCAGCCAATCCGGTCGATTCGATCGCAGCGGCGAAGTATTACACTTATTCGCGGATCGCCCATCACCTGATGCCGGCGTCGTTCCCGACGCATTGGTACGTGCGCCACGGGCTGATCGTTGCAGTCACCTTCGCGGCGGCCTGGCCACTGCGTCAGGATCAGCGATTTGCCGCGCTGTTTTGGCTGGCGGTCGGCTCGTGCGGGATCGCGCTGGGCGGGTTGTTGTTGGGGCTATTGCCGCGGTTTGCTCCCGACTTAGGGGCGCAGCTGCTGAGGTTTTACTGGTTCCGCGCCACCGACTCGATCACGCCGTTGACCCTGGGGCTGGCGGTCGCGGTGTATCTTCGCAGCGTGGGCTGGGAGGAAACAGGTGCCGACGCGGCCGAGAACCGTGTCGTGGACGTCGCCAGAACGTCTGCGCTGCGGCTGGGCATCAGCTCACTGGTCGTGGGCACTGCCGTTGTGCTCCTGGGCATCTCCAGCTGGAATCACTTCCGCTACGGCATTCCGGTGGCGGCCCGGTTTAATACGGTCACCTACCGTAGTCAGGAGTCGATTGAGGCGCAGCAGCAGGCGTATCGCGACTGGTTGGCGGTCTGCCGCTGGGTCGATGCGAGTTTGCCCGCAGATGAGATCCTGATCACGCCGCGGCACCAGCAGACGTTCAAGTGGTATGCGCAGCGGGCTGAAGTGGTCAACTGGAAGGACGTCCCGCAGGATGCCGACTCGCTGGTGCAGTGGTATCGGCGATTTTACGAGATCTACCCGCGGCGGCTAGGGACGGTTCGGGTGACGATTCGCTACCCCGAGCTGCGGCGTTTTCGGGAGCAATATGGTCCGCGGTTCATGATCGTCGACCGCCGCGTCGTCGGACCAAACCTGCCGCTGGTGCTGGTGTACCCGCAGGGCGAAGCGGAAGCCAACGCGACGTACGCGGTCTACCGACTGCCATAGATTTAGCGACGACAGCGCGGCGGCTTTGTGCCGCAAGAGCATCTCTCTTGGGCTCAGAGATCAGGTGCTCGCGGGCAGTTGTTTCGAGAGCAACCAGTCGTAGATGCGCCGGTCGCGATAGGCGAGCGTGGCGGAGCCGACGTGATCCTGCCCTTCGTCGCGGTACAGCCGATCTCCTGTCAGTCCATTTTCGGCTGGTCGCAGAAAGAGGGCGCTGATGAAGCCCTGCTTGGCGCGGCGGGCAACCTGCCCGAAACTGAGCCAGACAGGCCGCCCGGGATCTTTGCTGGGCACTCGCGTCGGATCGACCGGCCACAGAGCCGCCCAAAAATCCGGCTGCGCCTCGGCAAGATCGAAAACGCCGTTTCCACCGAAACTGAATCCGCTCAGATAGGTCTGCCGGGTATCGCCGCCGTGATCGCGCTGCACCCGCTCGACGATCCGACGGACTGAGTCGGCATACCGGTACCATGAGTCGCCCGCCTGCGGGAGTTGCGGGGCCACGATCAGGAAATCCTGAACCGCTTGCGGGTCGCTTCCTGGCCGCAGCGGTCCATGGCAGGTCAGCGGCGCTGCGGATCTCTAGTGGTGCCGCTTCGTCATAGCCATGCAAAAAGCAGAGCACTGGCCTGGTGTGATCCAGCGATGAATCTGTCGTCGGGATCGATTGCAAGTACCTCAGCGGGTGCGCCTCGACGATCGTCAGGCTCATGGTTCATTTTCGCGCGTGCGTTAGATCGGCCAGAGCGGCGGTGTCATAGTAGGTTGCGAATTTCTGCACCCGGTCGTCTGCGACCTCCAACAGCGTCACTCCCCGATAGTTGACCTTTCGGCCACTTTTCCAAGTCGCCTCAGACGTCCACTCCAACACGCACAGCCCGTCGCACTGGCGAATCGAATCGAACCGCGAACGGATGGTGTCGAAGCTATCGAGGTACGCTTTCCAGAAATCGCGGATCGCTTCTTGACCTTGTTTCTCGACACCACGCTCGGGTCTGCGGAGCGAGGCGTCAGGAGCGAACAGTTGCACCACCGACTCCACGTCGCCGCTCTGCTCGGTGTGCTGCAGCGCCTCAGCAAACCGCTTCGCCATTTGGTCGCTCATCGTCTACGCTCTCAGGCTGGATCAGGTGGGGGCGTGAGATCAATCGGCGGTTCTGGGGTGCAAACCAGGTGCCAGCTGCGCGGGCTACGCCGTACGCCACTGTTGCCGCACGAGTCATTAGCAGCGACAATTGTGACGCCCCGCGGCCCGCTTGCTGTGCTGGCCGCGCTTTCCACCAAAACCCACAGCGGATGATCCTATGCAGCGACTGAGACCGACCTGGATGACAAGAACGCTCGGAACAGCGGTTGCCGCGGCAGCCGCCTGTTTGGCTGGAGCAGCCGCAGCCGAGCAGCCAACCGGCTTGGCGTCGGGGATCGACCAAGCGATCATCAGCAAAACGACCCGTCCGGGCGAGGATTTTTATCAGTACGCCAACGCCGGCTGGCTCGATAACACGCAGATCCCTCCGGACCGGGCGGACTACGGCATCTTCGCGATCCTCGATGATCAGACGCAGGAACAGGTCCGGGCGATCATCGACGAAGTTGCGGCGATGACCAATCCGCAGCCGGAGTCGGCGGAGCAAAAGGTCGGCGACTTCCATCGCAGCTACCTTGATCTGGAAACCCGCAACCGGCTGGGCATCACGCCGCTGCAGGGGATGCTCGACCAAGTCAAGGGCATCGAGACGGCCGAGCAATTGGCGACCGTGATGGGCCAGTTGCACCGCCTCGGTGTCGGAGCGCCGCTAGCCACCTATGTCTCGGTCGACGCGCGGAGCAGTGATGCCTACACCGTCTACGTCACCCAATACGGTTTGACCCTGCCCGACCGCGACTATTACCTGTCGGATGAACCACGCTACAGTGAACTTCGCCAGCAGTTGGCATCGTACGCTCACGACCTGCTGAAGGCGGCCGGTACGACCGGCGAAGGCGATGCTTCGCCACAAGCTCTTGCCGACCAGATCGTAAAGATTGAGACCGCGATCGCCGAGGTGCAATGGACGAAGACGGAAAATCGCGATCCGGAGAAAACTTATAACAAACTCAGCAGCGACGAGTTGCAAGCGCTGGTGGCTCCGTTGTCTTGGAAGGCATTTGGTTCGGCTTACGGCTTGGACGAAAGCCAACCGCTGGTGGTGCGCCAACCGACTTATTTCGCTGCCTTGGGCAAGTTATTAGAAAAACACGACTTAGAAGCTTGGAAGGCTTACCTGACTTTCCGTGTGGTCGACTCTTATGCCGGTTATCTATCCGAAGAGCTTGAGCGGCGGCATTTTGCTTTCCATGGGACGGCGGTCAGCGGTGTCGATGAGCAGCGACCGCTGTGGCAGCGTGCGGTCCGCACCACTGGCAGCGTGCTGGGCGAACTGGTAGGGCAACTGTATGTCGAACGGCACTTTGCGCCTGAAGCCAAGCAGCGAATGAACGAATTGGTCGAAAACCTTAAGATCGCGTTTGCTCAGCGGATCGAGACACTTGATTGGATGGGCGCAGGAACGAAGAAACAGGCGCTGGAGAAGCTCGAAAAGTTCAATACAAAGATCGGCTACCCCGATGTCTGGAAATCTTATGACGCGTTAAAGATCGGCAGCGAGTCACTGGCTGCCAACATGCTGGCGGCGGCTGAGTTTGAGACGCAGCGGAGCCTCGACAAGCTCGGCGGGCCGATCGATCGTCACGAGTGGCACATGACGCCGCAGACGATCAACGCTTACTACAGCCCGACAATGAACGAGATCGTCTTTCCCGCAGCGATTTTGCAGCCGCCGTTTTTCAATCTGCAGGCCGATGATGCCGTCAACTACGGCGCGATCGGGGCGGTGATCGGGCATGAGATCAGCCACGGTTTTGACGACAAAGGCAGCAAGTTCGACGGCAAAGGTAACTTGCGAAACTGGTGGACCGAGGAAGACCGCGCCGAGTTCGACAAACGCGCTCAGGGACTGGTCCAGCAGTACAACGCGTACATGCCGGTCGAAGGCATGTCGATCAACGGTGAACTGACGCTGGGGGAAAACATTGGCGACCTCGGCGGCCTGAGCGTGGCTCACGCCGCCTATCGCCTGTCACTCGGTGATCAGGAAGCGCCGGTTATCGACGGGCTGAACTGGAGACCAGCGATTCTTCCTCGGCTGGGGACAGATCTGGCGGCGGCTGTACCGCGAGGCGGAACTGCGCAAGCGGTTGTTGACCGACCCGCACAGCCCCAGCCAGTACCGCGTCAACGGCATCGTCCGCAACATGGATGCGTTCTACGAGGCGTTCCCGATCAAGCCGAGCGACCCGCTTTATTTGGCCCCGGACGAGCGGGTGCGGATTTGGTAGCACTGCTCCTGGTTTCACATCGGGGATGCCCAATCAAGGTTCCCCGACGAGGGCTCACGCCAAGGCGCTAAGACGCCAAGGGAAGAGAAAGGGTTAGTCCCGGATTTCGAAGATCGCTTCGATCTCGACTGCGATCTCGCCGGGCAGCGAGTTGGTGCCCAGGGCGCTGCGAGCTCCGACGCCGGCTTCTTCGCCGAAGATGTCGCGGAACAGCTCGCTGCAGCCGTTGATCACCGCGGGCTGCTGAGCAAACTCGTTGGTCGAACGGACCAAGCCGAGCAACTTGACGACGCGAACGACACGGTCGAGTGAACCGAGCGATTGCTCGAGCGTTGCCAACATTCCCAGCCCGGTCAGCCGCGCCGCTTCGTAGCCAGCCTGGACGTCCATGTCTTCGCCCAGCCGCCCGGTGATCAGCGTCTTGTCGGGGCGCAGCGGGCCGTGGCCGGAGAGGTAGGCCATGTTGCCGACGACGACACAAGGCTTGTAGACGCCAACCGGCTTGGGTGCCGGTACCAAGGTGATGCCGAGCTCGGACAGACGCGATTGCACAGACATGGGTCAAGACTCTCGAGGTGAGACAGGTGAAGTGATGGTAATCCCGACTCAGGTCGTTCCGTAGACCTGCGCGGGGTCCACGAGTCTCGGTTCTTCAATGCGAATCGACAAGTCGGGATTGACCGAGCGAAAGAAACAGCTGGCGTAGCCTTCGTGACAAGCGGCACCGATCTGCTCGACCTGCAGCAGGATGCAATCGGCGTCGCAGTCGACCTGCACCTGGAGCACCTTCTGGCGATGGCCACTGGTCTCGCCTTTGCGCCACAACGACTTGCGGCTGCGACTGTAGTAACACGCTTGGCCGGTCCGCAGCGTCTCTTGCCAGGCCTGTTGGTTCATCCACGCCATCATCAACACCCGGCCGCTGGCGTGGTCCTGTGCGATAGCGGGCAGCAGCCCATCGACTCCAGCGGAAAAATTAGGCAGGTCAGCAGCGGGGGCAACGGTCATTGCATCAGGATAAGAGTCGAGAACGAAATCAGATTGTGCTGGCAACGATCGTTGTACCGGCGACTGGCATTATAGGCCGAGCTGCTATCGGCGCCACGACAGGGACAAACGGAGATTCTCAGGCGGGGGTGTAGCGACTGCCACAAGAAAGTCGAAACCAAGCAGCACCTCCCCTCCGTGCGCTCGCTTTACGCAGTTGCTTGCCGGTAGCGTTATGGCGCCGCGTCACGTTGTCCCCCGTCGTCCCACAGAACGTTTTTGCCATGCCGATGCCGCCTCCCAAAGTCTCGGTTGTCATCCCCATCCATAACGCCCAGCACCGGATCGCCGCCGAGATTCAGCGGGTGCTCGATGCGCTCATCGATTTGTCACGGCAGCGAAGCGAGCTGATCATCGTCGACGACGGGAGCAACGATTCGACGCCCGAAGTGCTCGACGAATTGATGAAGCGTTTCCCTCAGGTGCGAGTGTTGCGGCATCCCGCTGCGCGGGATCGAGGCGGCTGGGCAAACGGGTTTGCAGGCAGCCGGTGGCGAACTGGTGTTTATCCAAGAGGACAACCAGCCGATTCGTCTGGAAGATATGCGGCGACTGTTCCGCATGTCCGAAGACCAGAGCGTCGTCGCGGCCCGCGCCAATCAACACCGCGGCCGCTCAGCGGTGCGCTGCGGCGCCGGCTCGAAGGTTTTCGAGGGGCGGCTGCGGAACCATTGCAGACGGAACCTACTGGCGCCGATACGTGCGGACTGCAGATGATTCGCCGTCCTCACCTGCAGCATCTTCGCGGGCCGATGGCACCGGGCGTGGCGCTGCGTGGGGAAGTCTTTGACCTGACGTCGATCAGCTAAGCCGGCCTGGAAAAGTACCGGTCAAATCAGCTGGCGGACGGTCGCAGATGGTTCATAAGACACGGACGCTGTGGCTCATCATTTGGCACGGCGCCTCGCTCCTCGGGGTGGCACGTCCCTGAGGAACGAAGGGCGTGTTGCGCAGCACTGCGTGGTAACCGCAGAATCTCTCATCGGCTCTGTACCTGCTTCCGCTGCTCACGCCCATCGCTGAGGCGCTGAGCGGGCCACGCGGATCTATAACGATACCCCCACCGAGACGGAAGACGCTAACACTTGCGACTGATTACATCAACGAGCCGTCAATCCATGGACCGGCTATAACCCAAGCCCGGTTCATCCAAACAGGCAGTCGGCAGGCGTCCATCGCGGACCTCGAACATGCCGCGGTAGCGGTCGTGCCACGGCAGATTACCGGCCGGGCAGTATTGGCGGCCGTTGCTCTCGATCGCCGCGACGCCGGGGATGTGAGCCGCCAGCGAGGCGCTGTGCAGCAGCGAGGCGCCGATGCAGGTGAGGTCTTGAACGCAGAGGTAAAACCCTTCGTGCTGGGCCACCGCGGCCATCAACAACGCTTCAGCGTGCCCCTTGCATGCTTTCAGCGCGATGCCGCTGTAACCCTGCTCGATCGCTAAGCGCAAGCTCTGCAGATCGACCAGCGACTCATCGATCACCACCGGCAATCGCTCAGCGACGCGGTGCATCGTGTTTTCGGGGTGCGCCGCCAAATCACGATGCGTCGGCTGCTCGATGTAGGCGATGCAAGCCAGCGCATCGGGGCAGCGCCCTTTAAGTTCGTCCAGTAGTGACAACACGTAGGCTTCGCTGTCACAGCGCTCGTTAAAATCGAGCGAGTAGGTGAACCGCTGCGACGGTGCCATGGAGGTCGCGGCTGTGTGCGTACCGAGGACACGGTTAACGTCCCAGTCATGGTCGTCACCGGCGAGTTTGATTTTTAGATGGGTCAGCCCATCGCGCACGATCCACTGCTGCAGCGTCTCAGGATAGCCATCGCCCGCGGGCGTGACGACATCCGCCTCGACCAGCGGATCGAGGGCGCCGACCAGATGGTACAGCGGCATCGACGCCTGGGGCTTCGCGGTGACGAACTGGTCCAGATACAGCCCCCGGTAGTCCGGGCCGAGGTATGCCGACAGATCGGTGCTGACATACGGTTGCCCGAGCAGCTCGAAGCTGCTTTTGCCTAGTGCTTTGCCTTGGACATCAAACAGAGCCGCTTCGATCGGCGAAGCGGCCAGTAGCATCGCCAGCGGCGGAATCGGCTCGGTTAAACCGAACTCGTCCGCCACTTGCTGCGCGATGGCGGTCCGGCGGAGCGATTGGGCGTGGCAAATCTCCAGCGGATGACCGGCGTGAGGCTGTGCTAAAACATCCTCGACCAATCGCTCCGCCAATCGACAGACCACATCCAATCGCTGTTGGTCGGACAGGTGCGGGCTGGGCCATGCCCAGGCGACTCCCAGGGTCATCGACCCGAAGCCGCCGTTGGCAAAGTCCACCTGCTGACCACCCCGAGTCTCGCAGGCCGCTTCCACGTTAATCAGCTTCACGTCGTCCACGACGCGGCCGCCAAACTTAATTGGAACGCGGTAGCGATAACTCTCAGTGCTCAACTTCATGTCGAGCCGAACAATATCAGTCGCTGGCATCCAAGCGCAATCAAACGAGGTTCTTACGGACCGCCCAAACAGCAGCTTGGGTCCGGTCGGTCACGCCGACTTTGCGCAGAATGTGCTGGACGTGTTCTTTCACCGTTTCGTAGCTGATGCCGAGCATCTTGGCGATTTCCTTGTTCGTCAGCCCGTGCGCCATCTGACGGAGCACTTCGCTTTCGCGTTGGGTCAGAGGAACTTCGATTTCGCCGCCCAAACGAGGAGCGGCCAGTGCGCCGGTCACGCGGCGGAGTTCTTCGCGCGTCCAAGCTGGCTCGCCAGCTGCGGCCGTACGAATCGCTTCCAACAATCGCTCCCGTGGTGCGCTCTTGAGTACGTAGCCCGATGCCCCCAGAGCCACAGCTCGGGCAACATAAGTCGGGTTGTCGTACGCCGAGAACATCACGATCGGCAGATCGGCGTAATCGAGCTTCAGCCGGCCCAGGGCGTTGAGCCCATCGCCGCCTTCGATCCGGATATCCATCAAAACCACGTCCGGGCGCTTCTGAGCGACCTTCTTGAGCGCATCAGCCGAGGAAGACGCAGTTGCGGCAATCTCGATATCGGTTCCCTCGAACGCGATCTTCAAGCCCATCAGGATGACCTCGTGGTCATCAACAGCCAAGACTTTAATAGTCATTAATATTCTCTTTCCTCTTGACGAGAAAGTTAGTGGATTTTCCCCGCTGTGGGGTCTGCATACCCACAGACCCGGATTGCAGCAACCGAGGCAACAATAAATGGAGCCCCGAGCCGCGTTAGGTGTAACAGCGGGAGGGGGTTACACGGCAACCCTAAAAAAGTACTCTAGAAAAAAAAAAAGCGGGCAACCGGGTATCAGCTTGTTCGCAGGGTGGGCGGAGTGCCTTCTAGGCAGATGAGGGGCTGGCCGTAACGGTTCTGCCGGATACTTGGGACAGCGACAATGGCAATCAGGGGGGCCCTTATTGGCTCAAAATAGCGTCTGGCGGGCAGTTTTCTCCCCGCCCTGCAGTTTTGCTATCAAAGCCGCCCCTCGCCTGGCGAGCGGACAGAGCCGACTCAGAATTTTTTTTGTTTGGCTGAAAAAAAGTCTATTTCTCGCCCTGAGCCAGCGTTTGCGCGGACACTTGTAACACCCAACTGGCTGCCTCCGCCTGGCGACCGCCCCGCCCGGTACAGCTGAGCGAGATCCGCTGAGTGTGCGGCACACCGCCGGACGGTCCACGCCGCACCGTACTTATGAAGATCACCCCGTCGAGTTCTGACAGCGCGCCGGGGCCGAGGTGACCCGTCACAGCTACCGCTACGTCCGCTGCAGTGGTCTTGCGTAGCACCGCGGTTGCCATGGCAAGAGTCACCTCTGGGCTGACCGCCGAGTGGTTCCGCAAATCGGTCAGCGAAATCGTTAACCAGTCGACCTTCGTCTGCTCTTGGTACGTGACGGCTGAACCGCAGAACCAGCGCGAGATCCCAGCGATACCGGCGAGCGAGGCAGCCACCAGCCCCCCGGTACAGCTTTCGGCGAACACGATGCGCGTCTGCGTCTGCTCAAGCAGTTCGCTCAACCGTGCTGCAGCAGCGTCCAACGGGATCGCTTTCACCTGGTTCAGGCTCCCGGATCGAGTTGTCGGCGTTCGCGCCGCAGCGATGCAACCTGCGTCACATTCAAGCCCTCGGTGAAGCGGCTGAGACCGACGGAATTGAGATTCATCGGTACGCGCACCGTGAGGGTCACCGCGTCGCTGGTCGCGGTCAACGTTACCTGCGCTCCGTTGCCGACACCAAAACGGTTAAGGAACTGCTCGGCGCGAGCGATTCCACGATCGGGTGAACCGCCGGCGACCATGGCCGCTCGGGCACCTTCGTAGGCGGCGTTGGCGGCCGTGTGCTTGATAAAGTTGAGGTTGGTCATCTCCACCGCGCCGAGAAACATCAACAGGATCACCGGCAATACAGTAGCGAACTCGACCGAGGTCGCGCCGCTGCGTTGATTTCTGACAACCCGCCGTGCCGTAGTCGCCGTGCGCATGATTCACCGAGGTTGAGGGGACAGGGATGAAGCTTGTGTTATTCGACCAATACGACCTGAAACGAGCGGGCCAGTTCCCGGAACGCGTGTCGCAGTTCCGCTTCATTGTTCGTCATGAAGTGACGCCCTCCGGTGATCCGCGAGACTTCTTTGACATCCTCCTGAAACTCGGTAAGCATGGTGATGGTGTGCACAATGACTCCGGCAGCGCGAGCGTCGGCAGCCGCTTCGCGCGGATGGCGACCGGCATTCCAGCGTCCGTCGGTAAACAGAATGACCACTTTGGTTGCGAACTCACCGGTCTCCGGCGCGCTGAGCGCTTCGACCGCCATGTCCAGACCGGCCGACAGGTTCGTCTCTCCCGCTATCGGCGCCCGGCCCAGTTGCCGCATCGCATTGTTGATGTGCGTCAAATTGGAGTTCCAGTTCCCCTGCCCGTGCGCTGGGATGGCGACGTTGAGGGTCGTGGCTGCAAATGACGTGTAATCAGGTGGGCCCAATTGTGCCTCTGCTGCCCAGGTTACCAGACCAGTGCGCGGCGGAGGGGTGTACTGCGATACCTCTTCGAAATACAGATCGAGCGCACCACCGAGCACGGCCCAGCGGCTGGCTGTCGGGTGCGGCGGTGACACCGAATACCGGTACAGCAATCCTCCCTCCCTGTAATTGCTCAGGTTCGGGTTGCCCGCTGCGTAACTGTTGGCCAAGCCCGACATGTCGTAGAGCATCGAACCGGAGCGGTCGATGCAGAGACAGATCGCGATGTCCTCTTGGGCGGCGGTGGCGGTGCAACCGGGCGTGAAGTTGTTCCTGCCGAGCACCCTGCCAAAAAACAGCGGAATCGCCGGGTGCAGCGATGTGCCGCCGGTACGGCTGTTGACGCGGACGGCGTTGGGATGCGAGCTATTGGCTGCAAAGGTCCAGTTGCCATCGGCTGCCCAGGTGAGTCGTCCAACGGTGACATCTTGCTCGCGAATCTGCAGCGAACTTCCGCCGACGGTGTTGAGCGCGGCGTAGTTGACGGCGGCCGCTTTGGCCGCGTCGACCCCGTCGAGCCGAAATAGCGCTTCGACGCCCGCTTTGGCCGCCGCATCGGTGGCGACGCGCAGTTCCGTCTGCACCAGACACATGTAGGCATAATCGATGGTGATCGCGGCGGTAATCACAAACGTGCTCAGCATCGCCAAAATCAGAACCAGCGATGTTCCGCGACGCTGCGCGTAGCCACCAGCGGTCTGAGCCAATCGCTTTACCGGGCAAGCCGTGGCAGGGAATGGTCGCAGTATATGGCTCATCATGATCGTTAGCCGATGCGAACGTGTCAGGTACGTAAAAAGGGCGGTATCAATGTCGGACCATGCACGCTCGGCGGCTGGACGTGCGGCCGCCGAGGATGCCGACCGAGTGTTGCACGAATGAGTTCATGGGCGCCTGGACCTCGACGGTAATGGGAGTCCCGCGCGGGGTGCTGTCGCTGATCGCCGGCTCGATCTCAACCGTGTAGTTGCTGATCCCGCGCCGGGAGAGCACGTCGGCGATTCGCTCCTGAGTTTGTTCGGCCGTTCCACCGGGCCGCACCGCTTCACGAGCGCCTTCGTAGGCGGCCACTGAAAGCGCCTGCGTCAAGAAAATGCCGTTGGCGACCTCGATGGCACCGAACACCAACAGGATCAGCAGCGGCAGGGCGACCGCAGCTTCAACGGCGGCCACGCCCCGGCGCAAGCAGCGTCGGGAGCAGCACAGTGTGCCCGCAGGCGTGGAGAGATAGAGACGCATCAGATTCGGCTTCGGGTCAGCGGAAACGTCGCAAGCAATCGCAGCGAGTCAGGGGGCAAGCAAAGCCCCTCAGCAGAAACCTAGGCCATGTTAGTTGGCACCGCGCAGCCGCCCGCGCTGTTTCGAAAAATTTTCGCGGCCGCAACGAACTTTGGCGGCCGCAACGAACTTTGGCGGCCGAAAAGAACCCGACAAGAAAAGCGGCGCCGGTGCCAACGCACGCCTCACCTAACAGCCGCGTCGGTGAAGAGCTGCAAGCGATCCCGTGCCGGTCTAAATGTAGAACATCGCCGATTCGGACTCTTCGGATTGTCGGACCAAGTCCGCGAGCGTGATCGAGGCCAGCACATCGCGATAGGCATCCGCGGCCTGATCCCAGAGCTGCTTGAGTTGGTGCGATGCCGGCGTCGGGAGCGATTCGGCGCTACAACCCCCTTCGCCGCAGCCGACCGCTTCAGCGATTTCCAGCAGACTTAGCCGGCTCAAGCCGCTGGCCAAGCGGTAGCCGCCGCCGCTGCCGCGCGTGCTGGTAACCCAGCCGGCGGTCTTGAGCTGTTGCAGGATCTGCACCAGGAACGGCTGTGGGATGCCGTGCCGCGCAACGATTTCACGCAGCGCCAGCGGCTGCTCACGTTGCTCGGCCGCGGCGAGCTCCAACATCGCCAATGCCGCGTAGTGGACCCGTGCTGGGATTTGCATGACCGCCTCCGCCTAAGCTGTGTGCAGGCCGCACTCTTTCTTTTCAAACCCGCTCCAGCGTCCAGCCCGCTCGTCTTCGCCGAGCTGCACCGCGCGGGTGCAGGGCCAGCAGCCGACGCTGGGATAGCCTTTGTCGTGTAGCGGGTTGTAGGGAATGTCGTGATCGGTGATCAATTTCCACACCTGCTTCTTTGTCCAATTCGCCAGCGGGCTGATCTTCACCAACTGGAACTTGGCATCCCAGCCGACGATCGGGGCGCGGCCGCGGTCATCACTCTGGTCGCGGCGGATCGCGCTGGCCCAGGCATACATCCCCCGAGCCGCCTCGTGGAGCACTCGAAGTTTACGATCAAAGCAGCAGCGGTTGGGATCGGTTTTGTAAACCGGTCCGCCATGCAGCGCTTCATATTCTTGGACCGTGGTATCCGGCCGCTTCAGCTCCACTTCAATCCCGTAACGCTGCTTGACCCGCTCGCGCAGCTCAAGCGTTTCGGCGAACTGATAGCCGGTGTCGAGATTGAAGATCGGTGTTTGCGGCGCAATCTCGGCCAACATGTGAATCAGCGTCATCCCCTCGGGGCCAAACGCGGTGGCCATCGTAAACCGCGGTGCAAACCGCTCGGCCGCATACCGCAGAATCTCCTGCGGACTGGCCGATTCTAGCTGCTCGCTCTCCTGTTGCAGCTCCGCCAGAAACGATTCGGTCGGCTCCAGCGGCGGATCGGCGGCGAGCGCCCCACGCAACTGGTCGTTCTGCGGCTCCGGGGAGCGGACTTGCAACACGGGCAACGGTTGGGCAGTGACGGAGGGCATGGTGGATCGTCGGCTCGCGTGTGGGAGGCCCATGAGGATCATCCTGGTGTAGGTCACGCAAACTGTACATACATGATCAGATTAGTCAAGTATCTTCTTTCTTCGGCTGCGGGCGTAGGAAAGATTGAGAAAAAGACCGTGGCAGTGTCGCTGGAGGACGTACAATGAAGCTGGCCAGCGGCGAACCGCACGTGTCGAGGCGTCTTTTGATGCCGCAGTAGGATCGACCGACGTGCAGTTTTGGGCAGCGGTCATCCCGCACCTTTCATTACTCTCGCATCCAGCGGCACCGATGAATAGAAGTTGCTCGCTCTGTACCGCTCGGCAGACGGCGGCCGGGCTATTGATGATGTTTGCTAGCACCGTCACAGGCGGCTCTGGCAGCTGGCTGCGAGCCGACGTGGTGCAACTGCGCGGCGGCGGCCAGATTGAGGGCAAAGTGGCCCGGATCGACTCGGCAAAGGTGCCGTACGCGGTGGTCCAGACCGACTCGCGGATTAAGGTCGCGATCCCCGAAAGCCAGATCAACCGTGTGGCCGAAGCGGAGAGTTTGGCGGAGTATCGCCGCCGCTCTGCCGCCACGCCGGCTGATGCGGAGCAGCAGTATGAACTCGCCCGCTGGTGCAAGCAGCAGCAACTGCATGCGCAGCACCGCCATCACCTGCAGCGTGCGATCGCGCTGGATCCAGATCATGCTCGTGCTCGGGCATCGCTCGGTTTTGTCAGTCATGACGGGAAATGGATCCGGGCTGCGGACCTGCAGAAGAGCCGCGGATTGATTTCGGTCGGAGGTAAATATCGCCTACCCGCCGAAGTCTTGATTTCGCAGGCCCAGCGAGAAACCGACACCAAGGCGAAGACCTGGGCGCGGGACATCGACCGGCTCAAGAAACAGTTCGCTCGGGGCGGAGATCGTGGAGCCGAGGCGTGGGCGGCGCTGGTGGGGATCGATGATCCGACGGCCGCCTGGGCGATCGGCAAAGAATTGACCGAAGGCGTCAAGCAACCCCGTGACCTACGGATGTTCTGGATCGGCAAGCTGTCGCAGTTCGCCAACCCGCCGGCCCTGGAGGCGCTGGTCCGCGTGGGCCTGTCTGACAGCGACTCAGTGGTCCGTGAAAAGGCGTTGGAGACGCTGCGGCAAGTTGCACCAGCGACAGCGATTGCCAATTACATGCCGATGCTCCGCAGCAACGACAACGCGGTCGTCCGCCGCGCGGCCGAGGCGCTGAGCTATTTTCCCGACCCCGAGCTGGCTTTGCCGCTGGTCGATGCGCTGGTCACCGAGCACAAGACCGTGATTCCTGCCGACCAGAGGACCAGCGTTGAGTTCGGCAGCAACGGCTCCGGCGGCATGTCGGCCGGTGGCAAGGCGAAGACGATCGTCAAACCGATTGAAAACCCACCGGTACTGTCGCTGCTGCGGCAACTGGAGCCGGAGGCCAACTTTGGCTACGACCAGTTGAGCTGGCGGCGGTACTACGCCGCCAAGCTGAGCAGTTATCGCGGCGACATCCGCCGCGATGAGTAGTACCTGCTCAACCCCGAAGCCACGATTCTAGTAGCCGCCTTCCATCGGGCTGAACTCGGCATACACCGGCAGGTAGGGACTGACCTGTTCAGCTTGGGCGATGCTCAAGTTGTGATACCGCAGGAAATCGAGCACGCCGCCGCGGCCGATCGCTTCGGTCGTCGCCCGGCGGTCGGTGATGATGTTGCTGGTTTGATGCCGTGTGAAAATGTCGGTCATCTTGCTCTTGATCGCCAGCGCATGATTGCGCTCGCCGAGCGTCGCGGCCAAGTAGACGTGGTCGGCCTGCAGCAATCCCGCGACGACGACGTCATCTTCACCGCGTCCGTCCGCTCCGATGGCCGCAATCACGCGCGGCAGTTCATACACCTCTTGGCGAGCGCGCGACAGTTCAACTCGCATGTTGACCAGCGAAAACGTCCAGGCGTGACGCGGATCCACCTCGGCGGCGCGGAACCACGCGACCAGCGGTTTGTGCGTCAACCGGTTATCCGGATCGGCGACGGAGTACAGCTGCGTGCGATCGGTGACGACCCGGGCGGTATCGAACAGAAACACCAGCTGTTCGGCGTCGGCACCACCGCCGGGCGGCTCCTGCAGCGGACCGGCTAGGTAATCGTAACGGCGGCCGGTTTGATTGAGCCGGGTGATCAGGTTGGGCAGGAAGTCGCGTTCGGTGGCGCGGATCTGCTGCAGCGCGACGATGTCGAACCGCTGAATGACCGACGTAAACACCGCCATCACCTCGGCATTGGCCGACTGCGCGGCTCCGAACCCTCCCATCGCCCAGGTCGCGATGCGGAGGTTCTCGGCTGCCAAGCGATCGGAAGCCGGTTCGGGGCGCGCTGGAGCCGTCGAGGTCAGCGTCGTCTGTCCGGCGACCGCGTCTTGCTCCGCCGGCAAGTTCGCCGGTGTGGTCGGCAAAAAGCTCGCCAAAAAGGAGCTGTGACCTTCCACTGGCTCACCGCTACGACGGTTGAGCGAAAGCTGGTCAAGCCCGTGAAGTTCAAAGTGACGGTGCAGGTAAATGCCGCTGATTGCCAGCCCAACCAAAGCGAGGACTAGCCGCACGGGATACCCGCTGTAGGGATGAGACATGTGTTTGCCAGACGCCTGCCTTGCACGTTCTGGTCGATCCATGACAGAGACGACAACGGTCCTTCTAGCTAGGAGCATCGGTCGGCTCACGGCTGCCGCATGAACCAAACCGGCAAGAACTCTGCAGCGAGCGCACCAGCGCTCCGATGAGTACGATGACAGCACCTCGCGCGGGCCAAGATCAGTGCAGCGGACCAATGACACATCCCCGCGGCGCCGGTATCTTTGATGACTGCGGCACGAAAGAAACGCACGGCGGCAGCGCAGTGAGCAGTCGGGTACGGAGCCTACCCCGGACAACACCTTCTAGAGCCTGAGAACAAAGTCATGATTGAAGTCACAGTTCCCAACGTCGGAGAATCGATCACGGAAGTACAGATCGGCCAGTGGCTCAAGGCCGAAGGGGACTGGGTGAATGAGGGCGAGGATATCGTGGAGATCGAAACCGAAAAGGCTTCGGTGCAGATCCCCGCGGCGACCAGTGGTTACCTGCGCGAATTACTCAAGAAAGAAGAAGAGTTCGCTGTCGTCGGTGAGATCATCGCCCGCATTGAATCCGCAGCCAATGGTCGCCCCGCTGAAACACCTGCCCAGGCGAGCTCACCGGCTGCAGCAGCGCCTGCACAGCCGTCGGCCCCGGCCGCCTCGGAGCCGGCACCCGTCGCTCAGCCGAGCCAGCGGCAGCCCGTCGCCACCTCACCTGCCGCATCGACAGCCGGTCAGACGGCGTTTGCCATGCCGGCCGCTCAGCGACTGATCGAAGACCTCGGGCTGGATGCGGCGGAGATTCCTGCTAGCGGGCCGGGCGGACGGTTGCTCAAAGAAGATGTCCAGCGGTTTGTCGCCGCGCGGAGCAGCCATTCCGCAGCCCGCTCGTCCGCTCAGCACTCACCGGCTGCGCCGACAGGAATGACAGCGCCGGCACCGCGGGCTGCGGCCTCACCGAGCAGCTTGGCGCCGCTGCCGGCTTCCGCCACGGCACAGAGCTTGGTCTCCGCTCCGCCGCACCGCAGCGAAGAGCTCAAGCCGATGAGCATGCTCCGCCGCACGATCGCCTCGCGGTTGGTTCAGGCCCAGCAAACCGCCGCCCTGCTGACCACCTTTAATGAAGTCGACATGCAGCCGGTGATGCAGTTGCGCAATAAGTACCGCGACGCCTTCGCAACCAAGCATGGCGTCAAACTCGGCTTCATGTCGTTCTTTGCCAAGGCCGCAGTTGAAGCGCTACGGCGATATCCGGCCGTCAACGCAGAAATCCGCGGCAACGGAATCCTCTACCGCCATTATCAGGACATTGGGATCGCGATCGGAGGCGGTAAGGGATTGGTGGTCCCGATTCTGCGAAACGTCGAGCGGATGACGTTCGCCGACATCGAGCGGGCGATCGCTGATTACGCGACCGCAGCGACCGAAAACCGGCTGCAACCGCATGACTTGGAGGGCGGGACGTTCACGATCAGCAACGGTGGGATCTACGGCTCGCTGCTGAGCACCCCGATCGTCAACCCGCCGCAGAGCGGCATTCTCGGGCTGCACAGCATCCAGGAACGCCCGATCGCGCTCAACGGGGAAGTCGTGATTCGGCCGATGATGTACCTCGCCCTGACCTACGACCACCGGATTGTCGATGGCCGCGAGGCGGTCAGCTTCCTCAAGACGATTAAGGACGTGATCGAAGATCCGGCACGGTTGTTCCTGGAAGTCTAGAAACAGGAAACGACGCCAGCCGACTCAACGGGAGTTTACGCTCGTTGGAGTTCAGGCTCGTTGGAGTTCAGGCTTCAGCCTGCCGCCGCATCTCAGGCTGAAGCCTGAACTCCAACATCTCAGGCTGAAGCCCAATACCGCTAAGTTAGCAGGCGAATGGTTTCGCTGAAGGTGTGCTTCAGAGGCGGCAGTTTACGGTGTTTTGGCGCTTTTTAGCCCATTTGCTCTGGGGGCGCTTGATCACGCGCGGATTGATCCGGTTGCGACGAGACGCTAGCAACTGCAGGCTGACCTCGCTGACCAAGTTCGCGTACCACGCCGCAAAGAAGCCAGGGGACCGCGGAGCCTCCACCAAACTCACCCGCAGAACATGGAGCGTCCCGGTAAACGAGAGCCGATGCGGGGACACGCCTGCTGCGGTCGCCGCCTCCAGTGCCAGCTTGCGAATCACAAAATCCGCAATCAGCAACCCATCGATCTGAAAGGTAGACAACCGAACGCTAACGCGTTGCGGCTGATGAAATCAACAAGCCGCTAGGGTGCGGTGAATTCCCGCGGCAACGCGTAGCCCTTGGCCTGAGCCTGGGGGCGGGTGGTGATCAACAGCGCGGGCGTCTGTGGGGTCGCGGCAGGATCGACGACCCAAATCAGCGATTGCTTCGGATCGGCCGGACCGGTGGCTGTCTTGTCGGGATTGGCACCGAGCACCAACTGCGTCAACACGTTGCGAAGCGGCACATCACGCATCTGAAAATCCCTCACCTGCTGATTCTGCGTGATGCCCGACTTTTCTAAATCGCCGCCGATGATCGTGATCTGGGGTCGTGCGGCTCCCTCGGGCAACGAGCGCGCAAACTCTTCGCCAATCATCGAAACCGCCGTCTCCAGCGACTCCTGATCAAAGCTGATCGAGAGCGGCGTATCGAGCAATTGCTCGATCGAGATCGGCTGCGACTGCGGTGCACTGGCCGGTGTAGCATTCATCGTGCCGGCGGATGTTCCACCGGATGAGGCAGGTGCTCCGCTGGTCGAGAGCGCCAACAGCGACGCCAGCGCGACCTGCGGGGCGGCCTCCGCGGGCAGGTAGAAGTTTGCGGTCGGCATCGCCTGCGAGACGCCAAAACGCGTCTGCTCCTGGAGGGCGCGGAGGTATTGCGGCAGGCGAATCGCCAGCGCTCGCCAGGAGGCCGCGACATCGCTCTGGACCACAAATGCTTCGCCCAGCGCCGGCAATTCCGCTGTTCGCTCTTGCAGGACCCGCATCAATGCGGCAGGCGAGGACGTCCCACCGGGCACCAAGCGAACTTCGCCATACCAAGCGTTGCTCGTATCGAACATCACCAGTGCTGCGGTAACGTTGGGAATCAACAGGTCGCGCAAGGGAGCAATCGCACCGGGCGCATGACGCTGCAGCAGGTTGCGTCCGTCGGCAAACAAAAAATTGGGACTGATCACCGCAACCACGTCGGCCTGATCACTGCTCGCGCCCCAGGCCATCTCCAGCGCTCGCGGCAGCGGAATTGGCCCGCCGCCACCTTCGGCAACCAGCCGCATGTGCTCCACCGTTCCCACGGCGAACGCGGACACGCTTTTAGCCCCCTCTGCACCATCGGCGACGAAGTAGGCGTCGGCCTCATCACCCGCGTAGATCGTCTGCCCGTCGGGCGTGCGCGATGCTGTCGCGTTCCACCGATGCAGCAGCGTGTCCAGCGCGACCGGCTCGCCCAGCCAAACTGCCAACGACGCAACCGGTTCGCCGTCACGGCCTGGCAGCAGCGAGACAACCAGCCGCTGCATCTGCTCCGGCGGTACGCCGCAGCGCTTTTGTAAAGATACTAGCACGGGGTCGAGTTCGGGGCCGAACCATCCTTGCCAGTCCGCTGGGGAGTCACTGCGGAGCAACTCGCCAGGACGCAGTGCAAGGATCACTTGCGCCCCCGGAGTGACCAGGTCCAACGGTGGCGGCGAAGCATCTGCCGGCCAAGGGGACGCCCATAAAAGCCGATCGTCCTGGACCAATTCAAAGCCGCCGCCGGTCGGTGATCCGCTTGACGAGGCAACGGTTGGTTCAGCGGCCGGGCGCTGGTCGTCGCCTCGTCTGGCGGTACACCGGCTGCCATCCCACCGTGAGGCGGCACAGGCGGCCGCAGCGGCGGGCGCTCGGCCGGCTCGCTATCGCCCTGCAGCGAGCGCAGCAGCACCGCCACCAGCAGCAGGAGCACTGCCGCGGCGGCAGAGCCGACGATCACCGGTCCGCGGCGGCTGCGGCGAGTTCGCTTCCGTCTGCGTAGGGTCGGCTCGGCGGAGACAACCGGCGCATCCTGGCGATCGCCCACCGCAGGCGTGGCAGCCTCCGTGACCGGAGCAGACGGCTTCCGCGCACCATCGGCGGGCTGGAGAGCACTGCTCGCCATTTTGGCGGGCGCTGGTTTGAGCGGCGCTGAGGGTTGTGTGGGGGCGGGTTGTGCAGGTTTGGGTTGTGGTTTCGCCGCAGCCGCTTCACCTACCGCCGCAGTCGTTTCAGCAGTCGGCATCCTCGGTTTCGGCGTGGCCGCTTCGGTTGGAGCCACCTCGTCCGTCCGCACCGGTTGTGTCACGGAAATGGGGGCCGCAGCAGGCGCGGGCGGGCTCGCCAGCAGCGTCGCGACCGCATCCAGTGCGCGGAGCAGACTCGGCACGTCGGCAAAGCGGTGGGCTGGGTCAGGAGCCATCGCAGCCGCCAGCACACGCAGCAGCGGATCACCGGCGGCTCCGGCGGCGACCGCTTCGGCGATTTCCACCGGCAGCTTTCCCGGTGTGACCGGTTTGCCGCTGATCGACGTGTAGAGCACCGCGCCGAGCGAATAGATGTCGTCTTGGACGCTCGCGTGCGCTTGACCGCTGAGCCACTGGGGCGACGCAAAATCGGGGGCGCGGCCATCATCGTCGAACCAGTCATAAGCCGGAGCCGGCAGTGCATCGGGATCGATCGGTGGTCCGCCGCCGCTGCGCAGCAGATAGACCGTCGCGTCCTCGCCGATCCACACTCGTCCAGGTCGCAGTCCGCCGTGCACCAACGACGCCGCGTGCATCGCGGTCAGCGCGCCGCCGAGCACCTGCCCCAGCGCGATCGCGCCTGCCGAGTCCATCGGTCCGCCTGCGCTGAGCCACACCGTCAGCGTCTGGCCCTCGGGCAGTGCCGATACTACCAACCCTCGCCACGAAGCGTCATCGCCAGCGGCACCGGCGAGCTGAATCGAGTCCAGCGGCTGCAGACCATCGGCAGCAACGGCGATGTGCGGCCGCAGCCAACCCAGATCGACTGGCTGCTTGGCGTCACGAGCCGCCGCACACGGATAGACCAAGGCAGGCGTCCCGGTTGGGAGGTGCTGCGCACGCAGCCAGCGGCTCAGTGGCGGCTGCTCGAAGCGGTCCAGTACAAGGTATTCGCCTTGCCTGAGGTCGCCTCCGCGCTGGGCGAGCAAACGCTTGGCTTGGAACTTGGTCAACACGCGCTGGGCGATCAAGAACTTGGCAATTGCCAGGGCTGGATCAGAAGGCGATCCGCCTTGAGCCGGTACCTGTCGGGCTAAATGTTTCGCCGCAACCGGATCCAACAGTCCTAAGCGAATCAACGTGGCCCAAAACTCGCCAGCTGCAGGCGCCATGCAATCAGCCCTCTCTCGCGATCGACGCGACCGCTTGGCCGGCCAGCAACTGGTACGCTTCGATGTATTTTTCGCGGGTCCGCAGGACGATGTCCACCGGCAACGACGGCGGCGGGCTCTCGCGGTCCCAGCCGCTGTCCATCAACCATTCGCGGACGAACTGCTTATCAAAGGACGGTTGCGGCTGACCCGGATGGTATTCCGCTGCGGGCCAAAATCTCGAACTGTCCGGCGTCAGCACTTCATCGATCAAAATCAATTCGCCACCGGCGAGTCCGAACTCGAACTTGGTATCGGCGATGATAATGCCCCGCTGCTGGGCATACCGCGACGCGCGGGTGAATAGATTCAGGCTCAGCTGTTGCAGACGTTCAGCCAGCGTATCACCGAGTTGGTCAGCCATCTGCCGCCAGGAAACATTCTCGTCGTGGCCAGAGGCCGCCTTGGTCGCGGGAGTGAAGATCGGCTCGGGCAAGCGGCTGCACTGGACCAGTCCCGGTGGCAAGGCGATGCCACAGACCGATCCGGTTTGCTGGTACTCCTTCAGTCCGCTGCCTTCGAGATAACCGCGGACCACGCATTCGTACGGGATCACTTCGGCTTTACGAACCAGCATCGAGCGGCCGACGAGCGGAGCCGGGTCGATCATCGCCGGCAGCAGCCCCGGCGGCAGGTCGCCGCTGAGCCAGTGATGATCAATCGGTTCGCCATCGCCGGCGACGTCTGCTGCTGATGCGCCGAGTTGCGCAAACCAAAACTCGCTCATCGCCGTCAGCACGCGGCCTTTGTCGGGGATTCCGGTGGGCAGCACATGATCAAATGCGCTGATCCGGTCGGTGCTGACGATCAGGAAATGCTCGCCCAGATCGTAGACGTCGCGGACCTTGCCGCTGCGGCGAGGGAACGGCAAAGCCGTGCGTAGCAGAGCGCCGCCGGAATCAAACTCAAACATCACAGACTCTCGTCACAGGCAGATCATCAGGTCCAGGACCGCAGGGGCCGCAGCGGCAATCTGGCATGCCGCTGCGGTCCTCGCAACGGTGCATCGCAGCCAGGACGATTTGACGTTAGGATTTGCGGAGACTTCGCCTACCGCATCCCTACTCTCGCATTCCTCCGCGCCGGCCGGCCAGCACGACTATCTTACATGGGCCAGTTCACTTTTGATGTTGATCAGTCGCAACAACACCGGTTGGCGCACGCGCTTTGGCCTGCGGCTTACGTTTCGGGAATCGAGGGAGTGCCCTGGCATACCCTGTCGCGACTGAACGGATGCATGCTGACGGTTCAACGCGATATCGACGAATCGGGCAAACTGTTCTTGCCGTGGCCGGTCGATGGTCGCGGGATCACGTCGCTGTCGACCTGCTCGTTGCGTCCCCAGACGTCTGCTTACGCGCTGCTGTTGGAACTGGCTCGCGGGTCGCTCTACAACGTCCGCACGCAGTCCGATCTGTGGAGCCGCTCAGGATTACGGTTGGATGAGCGGTTTTGTTCGGCTCTCCAAGAGGCGACTGGACTGTTTCTCAACGCCAGCGGCACGACGAAGAGCGATTACCGCGATCAGGAGTGCGTCGCGGCGCTGACGCTGTTGGAAGAAACCGCTCAGCAGCTCAGCGACAGTTACGCATCGCAGGCGATCGCTTATCGCAAGCAGCGGGAGACGAAGCTCGGAACGCTCGTCGGCTGCTCGCTGCCGCCAGGCGGCGGTGTGCCCTCACACGCGGCGGACTTCACGGCGGCATTCAACACCGCCGCGGTGCGCATGAGCTGGGGAGACATCGAGTCGGACGTCGGCCGGCTCGATTTTGATGGCCCTGATGCCGCTGTCGACTGGGCGACATCCCAGGGGCTACGCGTGATCGGTGGACCGCTGCTGGATTTTCAGGATCGGATGCTGCCCCACTGGCTCTACCTCGTCGAGGACAACTTCAACTCATTGCTCGATTCGGTCAATCACTTCGCCGAGCAGGTGATCAAGCGGTACAAGGGACGGGTGCAGATTTGGAATTGCGCTTCCGGGCTCAACACCCCCGGGCCGCTGAGCTTGACCGATGAGCAGGTGATGCGGCTGGCGATGACGCTGGTGCAGACGGTCCGGCGACAGGACCCGCAAACGCCGGTGATCATCAGCTTTGATCAGCCGATCGGTGAATACCTCGCTCATCATCGCAACGGCATCTCGCCGATTCACTTTGCCGATGCGCTGGCCCGCAGCGGTCTCGGCTTGGCGGGACTGGGGTTGGAGTTGCGGATGGGCTATGCAGCTCTGGGCACGATCCCGCGCAGCTCGTTAGCGATCAGTCAGCTGTTGGACCGCTGGGCGACGTTGGGTTTGCCGATCATGGTCCAGCTGGCGGTCGCCGCGGATACCGCTCCGGACCCGTTGGCGCGGCGGCCGACGAGCGTCATCGCGATGGGTGATGACGGCGCCAGCGAAGCGCACCAGATGCGGGTGGCCAGCTCGATCCTGCGAACGCTGCTGGCCAAACCGTTCATCCACGCGGCCGTGTGGGAAGGCTGGGACGACACCGTGCCACACGTTCTGCCGCATGCGGGGCTGTGGGAAGCCGGCGGAGCGAGACCGCTGCTGGAATATTTCAAACGGATTCGCCGCGAACTGCTGAATTAAGCTTGTCAGAAAAGGGTCTGGCCCCGTAGAGGGCTCTCACCACGCCTATCGCGATGGCTTGGGGTGGCACGCTCAGAGCCCCAGCGATGGGCGTGAACCGCTGAAATATTCGCTGGTGACTCTGCGGCTCTCCCTATCACGCCCTTCGTTCCTCAGGGACGTGCCACCCGGAGCAGGGAAGTGCCACCCAGAGAATCCGCGTCCACGCCACAGGCAACGTGCCACGAAATTCGCGGAAGATCCTCTCACACAAACCGTGTTCCCAGCGGCAAGCGGTGCCCGCGCAGAAACTCGTCCGCCGTCACTTCACTCTTACCAGCGACCTGCAAACGGTCGATCTGGATCACGCCGCGGCCGGTGGCGATCTGCAACGCCGGACTCGAAAGCAGTTCACCGGGCTGAGCACTGGTTGCAGCCTGGGCGTCTTGACCTTGGACAGGGGCTAGCGAAGCAGCGTCAGGCTCGGGCAACACGCTCACTTGCCGGACCGCAATCCGCAGCGGCGATTTGTCCGCGGAAAGCGCCAGTTCCGTAAAGGCGCCCGGCCAAGGCTGCATGCCGCGGACATGCCAGTCGATTTTCTCCGCCGGCCAGCTCCAGTCGATCCGTCCGGCAGCCTTGTCGAGCCGCGGTGCGCGACTGACCTTGCTTGGATCCTGCGGCTGACCGAGCGGCGATTGACCATCCCACGTCGCCAGCAGCTCGACGCTTTGCAACGTGGGAGCAACTCCCAGCTGTGACAGTCGCGCTTCCAGCTCGCCCGCGGTTTCCGTGTCACCGATCGGGGTGCTGGCCGTTGCCAGGATCGGCCCTCCGTCGAGCCGCGGGGTCATGTGGATCACCGAGACGCCGGTCTGTTTATCGCCCGAGAGCAGTGCCCACTGCACCGGCGCGGCGCCGCGGTAGGCCGGCAACAGCGAGCCGTGCAAGTTGATGCCGCCTAGGCGAGCCTGCGACAGCGCCTCGGCGCTGAGGATCTGGCCAAAGTCGCAGACCACAAGCAGGTCGGCCGCGACGCTGTGAAGCCTTGCAATTGCTTCCGGCGCGTTGATGCTGGGCGGGTCGTAGAGCTCGATTCCGCGGACGGTCGCAAACTCGCGGACCGGGCTCGGCGGCGGTGCGTTGCGGCTGCGGATCACGCGCGCCGGACGAGTGACCACCAAGGGGACGTCGTGACCGGCCTCCAGCAGCGCTGCAAACGCAGGCACGGCAAACGGGCCAGTGCCCATCAAGATCAATCGCAATGGATGCGCGGCGGTGGCCATGACTGCGTCGCCTTCTCAGGTGTACCGCGATTCCCACTGGGCGAGTCGCCGGACGATTTCGTCATCCGCTGGGATCGCGCCCGTGGCTTGTTTGCTGCGATAGTCCGACTCGAGTTCGTCCAACTCGTCGCTCAGTTCTTCGCGCTGATCGTCGGTCATCCGGTCGAAAAAGAAGACGCCATCGAGGTGGTCCTTTTCATGCTGGATAATCCGTGCGAGGAAGCCGTCGAGCTTCCGTTCGATCGGATTGCCGACCAAGTCATAGGCGCTTAGCTGGATCTGCTCGGGCCGCTTCACATCGCCGTACAGCCCCGGCAGGCTGAGACAGCCTTCGCGGTCGCTCTGGCTGCCTTTGGGAAAGTTTAGTTCGGGGTTGATGCAGACCAGCTCTTCTCCCTCGCCCCGCTTGCCCGCCGGGTTGGCGACAAAGATCCGCAGCGGCAGATCGACTTGGTTGGCGGCCAAACCGACTCCGTTGTGCTGGTACATCAGCTCGAACATCTCGGCGACAATCGCCTTGAGTTCCTTGTCCACGCGCTGATCGTCCTGCTGCGATACCGCAGCGTGGGATGAGGATAATGAACGATGCTCAGCGACATGTCGATGCAGATGCGTTGATGGAAGCCCGGCAATCCGGCTGCAAAGCAGTGGATCAGGAAGGTGAGCTACAGGATGACCGATCAGCGGCTGTCTGGGCAGAGGGGATGGCGGCCACGCTCAATCCTCAGTCGGACACAGCCAGCGGAACGGCTTCTTTGCGGTCGCGGCCCTGCAGCTCATGGTTGAGAATTTCCAGCAGGGTTTGCAAGAACACCACAACCATCGGCCCGACTAAAATTCCGATTGGGCCAAAGACCTGCAGACCGCCCAGCACGCTCAGTAGCGCCAGCAGCGGGTGCAGGTGCGAACTGCCCTGCAGGACGAACATTCGGACCACATTGTCGATCATCGACACGACCGTCAGCCCAAAGATTGCCAGGCCCAGAGCGGCGGCCCAGCGTTCCTGCACCGCGCCGAGGTAAATCGCCACCGGAACCCAAACGACCGCGGGCCCGAGAAACGGGATGAACGCCATGAACGTCGTCGCCAAAAACAGAAAGACGAGCGGTGTGAGCCCAAAAAACCAGTAAGCTACCGTCGCCATGATCCCCTGAGCCAGGGCGCTGAGCACCGTCGCCAGCACCACCGCACGGCTGGTCTGATCGAACTGGATCAACAGCTGACGCACGTACTCGTCGTCCAGCGGGCTGAGCCGCATCAGCGTGCGAATCATGCTCGGACCGTCAGCGAAGAAAAAGTAGAGCGTGATCACCAGGATCGCGAAGTCGACGAAGATCTGCAGCAGGAACTTGCCGGCCATCTGCGTGATCGGCAGCACCCGCGGTTGCAGGTATTCTTGGGCACCGGCCAACATCGAGCGAAAATCGGCATCGCTGGGATTGGCCAGCAATCGCAACTGTGCACCGATCGATTCGCCGACCACCGACTGCATCCAGCGGCGCTCCGCCGATCGCACCTGCCAGTACTGGACGTCGTAGGCCTCCCGGGCGGCCTGCCGCTGCAGTACGTCATCGGACATTCGAGCGACGAATAATGCATTGGCCAGCCGGCCCAGCTTGTCGATGTCTTCGAGGAACGGGTCCAGCGCGTCACGGTCGGCACCTTCGCCGCGAAAATGGTTGCTCAGGTAGACCGCTAGGTCCTTGACCTCCTCGATCGTCGGCGCCACGGTTTCCAGGGAAGCTGGATCGGCCAGCGCCTCGATATCGTCATCGAGTTGGCGAAATTGCTCCGCCTGAGGCAGGTCCAGTGATAGGCGGCTGCGGATCTGGTCGATCGACTGGTAAAATCCGCCCGAGTTCATCTGGCGAAAGAACGTCGCTCCCTGGGCGATGGCGACGAAAGTCACCGAGGTCGCTGGCAATAAGACTAACAGCAGGATGAAGATGGTCGTTAGGATAGAGGCCAGATGGGTCCGGCCATGTGTGCGATCGAGAATCCTCTGATACAGGGGCCGAAAAATCACGACCAGCAGCGCCGCTAAGAACAGCGGCACGAAAAAGCTCGCCATGACCCGAAAGAACAAGGCACCGATGACCACGGTGGCCAGCACCAGGATGCCGACCGAAATGAGCTTCGCCATCGAGACGCTGCCGATTCCGTCTGCTGCGGTGCCTGTTGCGGGCACCGGCTCCGGAGCAGACGCTGACTCGGGCATCGCCGACGGATCGCCTGAGGTCGCAGGGGCCGCGGTCCCGTGGGCCGACGGATCGGTCGGCGGAGAGGGATGCGGCGCCGATCGGGGTCGGTTCAGCTTCTTGGCCAACGACGGACTCGCTCGAAAGAGTAGAGGGATTTTGCGTCAGAAAAGGGGTCAGACCTTTTTCTGAAGAGCGCGAGTGTATGACAAAATCGACTGAAACTTCACTGCCCGCAGCCGACGCAACGGCCGCGACACGCGGCGTAGCGGCTCCAAATGCCGCCGTCCCGAGTGTCGTGCCGCGGGGCCGCGGGAGGTCGATCGCCATCGGTGCGCTCAAATGGTTGATCACGATCGTTGTCGTGGCAGCCGTCACGTTCGCAGCCAAAGGCTCGATCGCCACCTGGAACCAACAGTCCAGCGCCAACCGGGTCACCCTGGCCGATGTCCGCTGGGGCTGGCTGGCCGTCTCGGCGCTGACCTACGCCGCATCGTTGGTGCCGGCGAGCCTGGTGCTGCGGCGGGCTCTGGCGGCACTGCACCAGCCGATCGCCTTGCCGCTGGTCGTCGCCGCTCAGTTGGTCGGCCACCTTGGTAAATACGTGCCGGGTAAAGCGATGGTGATCGTGCTGCGGGCATCGATCCTCAGCCGCGGGCACATCAAAGTCTCGCTGAAGCACTCCGCCCTGGCGGTGATCATCGAGACGCTCAACCTGATCGCCGTCGGTGCGATTTTGGTGCTGCTGTTGGTGGTGATCCTGGAGACGCCGGAGTGGATCAAGTGGACCAGCGGCGTGATGGCGGCCGGAGCGGCCGTGGGAACCCTGCCGCCGGTGCTGCGGTTTTTCCTCTCCCGCGGCCTGCCAGCTCGTGCGGGCGGCAAGGAACTGCCGCTGAACTGGACCGCCGACGACCTGGCGGCGGCGTGGCTGTGGTGCAGCCTCTCGTGGATCTTCACCGGCTTGTCGATGACCGCCGTCGTGCTGGCGTTGACCCCGATGCAGCCGGATCAGTCGCTGGTTTCGCTGACGCTGATCTGCTCGGCCGCCTCCATGCTAGCGTTTGTCGCCGGCTTTGCATCGCTGTTGCCCGGCGGAGCGGGGGTTCGCGAGATGGTTTTGGCCACGCTGCTGACTCCGGTCATCGGTCCGGGGCTGTCGCTGTTGGCGGCAGTGGTCGCCCGGATGGTTCAATTAGCGGTCGAGAGCGTGCTCGCCGCCGCAGTCTGGATCACGTTGCTCCGTTGGCGTTGGGCCTCGGCCGATCAGTTGCCTTCTTCGTAGCGGCTCGCTTCACTTTCTGAGATCGGCTCGGTGCGGTTGGAATGCGCGACCACCATCGCTGCCAGATGGAGTTCCTGCGGATGGAACCAGAGAACGTTGCCGGTGTACTTGCTCTCGATCCGGTTCTTTACGGCCAGTTGGTGCCAGCTGAGGTTGTCGGTCAGGTGCCAGGTGGCGGCCTGAGCAACGTTCTGGGTGAGCTTGTTGTAACCGAGCATCCGGCAGACCTCGATCACGCGAGCATCCTGCGTGACCTGCTCAACGGGAACCATCTTGTAAGCCACTTTCGGATGCGGGTCTTTTTTGCCGTGCTCCAGGCAGACGGTGGTGACCTTCAGCTTGGCCTGTTTGTCGGCCGGAATGCGCATCATGCCGCCCATCCCCATACCGCCCATGCCCATGCCGCCGCCCATTCCACCCATGCCTCCCATGCCACCGCCCATACCACCCATGCCGCCGCCCATCGCCTGCATGCCCATGCCGCCGCCCATGCCACCACCCATGCCTCCCATTCCGCCCATGCCTCCCATACCGCCGCCGCCCATGCCGCCCATGCCCATGCCGCCCATCCCCATCTGGGCTTGAACGGGAACGGCAGCGAATGCTTCGGGCAGCCGCAAGCGGATCGGCGCATCGGTCAGGTTGCGGACCAGGACCGCCGCTCCGGTAGCGTCTTTGGGAATGAACTTCACCTCGATCTGGCCGGCTTCCTCGGCATCGAACCAAGCGAGCACCGGTTCATCGGCCGGCGGCTGTCGGTCCGCGGCCGTAGTGACGACTCCGCCGGCGAACAGCCAAACCGCCGCGATAGCAACAGCGAACAGATGAGTTTTCATGGACCAGGCACTCCGGCAATGCATCGAAAGACGTGAAAAGAGCTACCAGCGCGGCAGGGCAGGTCAATCCAGCCCCTGCGGCGATCGTGAACAGCGAAACAAGCTCTCAGTGTAAATACTCGCCACCGCAGAATCAAAAAATAGCTCACAATTCTTGCTGACGCTCGATTTGCTGCGCCCGCCGACCGAGCACCGTAGCGGTTGTGAGGGTCGTGCAATACAGGTTGCTCGCGCTGCAGCAGCACGCCTGGCATCAGTTAACGACGCCAGCGACATAGCAAGTAACTCGGTACAGGCTTTGCAAAATACGGGTAGTGAGCCTTCTTGGGCTGTCAAGCTGGCAGCCTGCCAAAACTCTCTACCGAAACGTATCACGCTTTTTGAAAGGATGTCGCTATGAGAATGGTAATTCCTGATACACGACTGAACCGGGCGCTGGGCGGTTGGGCGAGCGACGTCAATACGTTGGTCGACTCGCTCTTGGGTGCCGCCACGGAGCAAGGCGCTCGAGCCAACGCCGATTTCACACCGCGGATGGATATCTACGAAGCGGACGACAAGTACGTCCTGTCGCTCGATCTGCCGGGGGTGAAGTCAGAGGACGTGCAGATCGAACTGGACGATAACAATCTGGTGATTCATGGTACCCGTCAGGGTATTCAGGAGTTGCAGCGTGAGCGTTATCACCGCGTTGAGCGGGTTTTCGGTGAGTTCCGTCGCAGCGTTCGGCTGCCCCGCGGAGTCGATCGCGAGCAGATTTCGGCCGACTACCGCGATGGCGTCTTGAGCGTCACGTTGCCGAAGAACCGTGAAAAGGCGGCGCGGAAGATTCAGATCCGCTCACAGGGCACGGTCGCCTCGGAGTCCTCAGAAGCGCAGCGGTTCGATGCCAACGTGCCGCAGCCCGAGCAACAGGATTCGCAGCACCTGTCGTCCTGATCCGACTGACCCGGACACCCCGCACGTAGTGCCCAGCTGATTCCTCTGCCGCGACGGTGATTTTGCCGTCGCGGCATTTTTTGTGGCCTAAGCTGAAGGTATGCAATCGGTGGAGTCTCCGGGAGGTCGGTGGTAGAATGCTTGACAATCGGCATGCCCGGACAGCGGCGGTTTGCTCTGGTAGCTGGTCCGATATTTCTCCTAATCGTTCCCGGCGGCAACCCCTGGTGGATGAAGACCAACTGTTGATCGAGCGGGCACTGGCGGGAGACCGTGCCGCGTTTGGCCAGCTCGCGATTCGCTACCAAGACCGGCTGTACGCCTCGATGCTGGGCGTCACCGGGTCGGCCGAGGAGGCCGAGGATGTGGTCCAAGACGCGCTGGTGCGAGCGTTTCTCAAACTCGACTCGTTCCAGCAGAACAGCCAGTTCTTCACTTGGCTGTACCGCATCGCCTTCAACGTCGCGCTCAGCCGCCACCGGCGTCGACGCAGTCGGATTTCAATCGATTACTCGCGTGATACCAGCGGGATGGAGCCGATTGACACTGGTGAGTTGCCCGATGAACCGATGCTTCGCAACGAACGGGTCGACTTGGTCCGCCGGGCGCTGGCGCAGCTGACGGAGCAGCACCGAGCGATTCTGGTGTTGCGCGAGATGGAGGAGTGCTCCTACGAGGCAATCGCCGAGATCTTGAACATCTCCATCGGCACGGTCCGCAGCCGGATCAGCCGCGCTCGCTGCCAACTCAAGCTGGCCCTCGAATCGATGCACAACGCCGAAGAGCCGCACTGATCCATGGGGCACCGCTTGGCGTTGCACGGCTCTGCGGGGGAGGCCAGCACGCCAGTTCAGTGCTCTGCCCCTGGTTATTGCTGCCGATCGATTTTATGCTGCGCGGACGCCGCGGTGTCGGCCGCTATTACCCCGGACAATCAGTAGATTACAGAGCGAGTGTTCGTTCCCCCGTAGCCAAAGAGAATCGATGAGCGATGAATCTGGGCGTGTCTGGGCAGGTTTCGACCTGGGCGGCACGAAGATGTTGGTCGTCCTGTACGACGATCAGTTTCAGCCGATCATGAAGAAACGGCGCAAAACCCGCGGCAGTGAAGGGGCCGATTCGGGAATGAACCGGATCGAAACGACGATCGAAAAGGCCATGGCCGAAGCCCAGATCGATCCCAAACGACTTGCTGGGATCGGGATCGGTTGCCCCGGCCCGGTCGACATGGACAACGGCCGAATTCTCGAAGCTCCCAATCTCGGCTGGGATGACGTCAACGTCTCCGAACGGTTGTCGAAACGCTTTTCCTGTCCAGTCGTCGTGCTCAATGACGTCGATGCGGGGGTCTATGGTGAATACCGCTTTGGGGCCGCCGTGGGTGCACGCTGTGCTGTCGGCATTTTCCCGGGGACCGGAATCGGCGGCGGCTGTGTTTACCACGGCACCATCCTGCAAGGAGCCGGTGTCTCGTGCATGGAAATCGGCCACACGCGGATCAGCAGTTCGGTCCGAACCGGCGGCTACGCCATGAGCGGGACGCTCGAAGCCGAAGCGAGCCGGCTGACGGTGGCCGCCGAAGCCGCCAAAGCGGCCTACCGCGGTGAGGCTCCGTACCTGATGGCCCACGGCGGGACGGACTTAACGGACATCCGCAGCGGCACCATCGCTCAAGCGATCAACAACGGCGATGTGGCGATCCGCCGGCTCGTGGAAGAAGCTTCCAAGACAATCGGGATTGCCGTGGTGAATATCGTTCACCTGCTCGCCCCGGACCGCATCATCCTCGGCGGCGGACTGGTCGAGGCGATGGAAGACATGATCCTCAGCACGGTCAAACGCACCGCGAAAAAGCACGTCATGCATGCGTATCGCGATCGTTTTGATGTCGTGGCTGCGAAACTCGGCGATGACGCCGGCGTACTCGGGGCCGCCGCCTGGGTTAAACACCACGTGACTTCGGTAGGCAGTAGCCGGATCGGTCAGCGGTAACTCTGCATCATCGCGGTGTGCGGCGGTGATGGAGGTAGATAAACCGACCGCACCGGCCGGCTGGACTCCGCCTGGCTGCCGGACGCGTCTTGCCCGCCCGAAAAGTCCTGGCTGCCGGAGTAGCCGGAGCCATCGGACGCTCCGGGAAAACTTTCCCGATAGCTCGGCGGCGGAACTACACTGGGGCCGCCTAGCAGCGACAGGTCGACTTGACGCCCAGCATCGCGCGGCATCGCAAACAGCTGTGGGTCAGCGGAAATGAGTTGGTTGACGACGTAGTTGCCGATCTCCAGCCGCAGTTCCAGCGGCGGCCCATCGCTCGGCAAGAGCTTCAGTTGCACCCGGTGCGGCAGTGCGCACTGTTGGTCGGGATAATAGCGGTGCATCGTGCCACTGGCGGCGGCGACCATCCGTCCATCGGGCCCATAGAGCATTTGATCGGTGACGTAGCCGGCGGTCGGCTCGATGATGCAGACGCGGCTGTACAGCCCGTCGACCATCGGAATCATTGTTCGCACTTCTAAGCGGCCATCGGTCCGCCGAATCGGCCCTTCGACCACGTCGCTGGGATTGATGTGCACCAGGCCGAGCGCATCGCCGATCCAGGTGGGATCGACCGGCAGGATCGAGCGGATCGGCTGGCGCTGGAACTGTTCATGGCTGGAGTAGTACAGCGTTTGCGACATCCCTTCGGGAACCTGAAACCAAAACAACTCGTCGTTGCTGCCCAGATCCATTCCGGAGCCGAGCATAATCGGCAGACTGGCCCGCATGCGGAAGTTCCGAGGGCGATCCACCGAGAGCGTGGCCGACAACCGTGGAATGTTGCCCATGCTGGGAACTTCCATCGCCACGGAATTGCTCGACAGCTGACCAATCGCATCGGTACGGTTGACCACTTCGGTCAATTGCTCAAGCGTCGGCAGCGAATCAAACACTGCCGGTGGTGGCAGGTGCGCCACCGGCACGGTTTGCCGGTAGCAGGTTGCGCCGCCAGCGACATGCAGCGTCAAGAATGTGAGCAGCCACAGCACAGGGCCGCTGCCGCGGCGCCGTGCAGGCTGAACAAGGTCGCAGTCGTGCCGATCCATGGCAACTCGCTCCATCAATCGGTCGCCTCACAATAAAGCAGTTCTTGCAGCGCTTCGCTGAGCGACTGAATCTGGCCGCGGCTGATCTCCCACTGGCGAACGTCGACTTCCGAGCCGTCAGCGGCGATTTGCAGCCGCATTAGTTTGCCCGCGTCCTCGCCCGGCGGCTGGCCAGAGGTGGGCGAGACAGACTCCACCGGTTGCAGCCGCACCACGCGGCGACGCAGCAGGGTCAGTGCCAACAGGTAACGCAGCGGACCCTGTTGCGGTGTATCAGCCATCTGGCGCAGCAAGTCGACGAGCACCGCATCGGGTGCGAGCACGAGTTTTCGCGCTCCCGCTTCGGGCATCCGGCCTTTCCACCAGCCAACCGTTCCTTCCGGCGGCTCGGTCCAGGCCTGCGCCGAATAATCGCGGCGCGTAAACTCCTCGTCGTGCTCGATCACCACCGAGTAGTACACCTCGCCCTCGCGCAGCGGTCGATCCTCGGCCCAGCAGCGGCGAGAACAACGGTTGACTTTATATTCTGTTAATGCCATCGGACGCGATCACCGGGAAAAACAAACTCAGAGAGTCTCTAGCACGTAGTAGTTTACAAGCGGAAGGGGAAAAGCATCCCCGCGAGTTGGGGCAAGTTGTCTCCTGAACCGATCTCGTCCTGGTCCTGTGGGTTCTGGTAACGTAGCAGGCACATCGCCTCGTTGGAGTTCAGGCTTCAGCCTGCCTGCGTTCTACATTGACTTTTTAAGCGATTCACAGCCTCTCCGTGTGCCGTCCGCAGTTTGCGGCCTTCAAAACCTTCGCGTTTGCAGGGTTACGGCATCCGGAGAATGCCCACTACTTTCACCTATGCCTGCCCTTCCTCGGCTTTACGAGTTTTTGCTTTCCATGCGCCGCACGCTCTTGCTCATCCCCCACGAAATCGCCTCGCTGCCGGTGTTCGGTTTCGGCTGGATCCTCGCGCTGATGGTTCTGGCGGCGATGGGGGTCACGATTTATCTAGCCGCACAGCGCCGCAGCGTCTCGCAATACTGGCAGCAAAACGGTCTGCTGTGGGGCATTTTTGCCGCTGCGGTGGTGTTGATCCTGCCCAGCGCCGAACTGCTCAATCCACAGGGCCAGCCGGTGGGTCTGGCGATCCGCGGCTACGGCGTGATGCTGTTGGCCGGGGTGGTGGCGGCGGTCGCACTGGCGCTGGTCCGCGCCCGCCGTTATGGAATCCGCGAAGAAGTGATCTTAGCCATCGCTCCCTGGGCCGTGGTCGGCGGAATCATCGGGGCGCGAATGTTCTATGTGATCGAATACCGCGACCAGTTCTTCTCCTCTGACCTGCTGCTGACGATCCGGCGGATCCTCAACTTCACCGAAGGCGGGTTGGTCGTCTATGGATCATTCATCGGCGGTTTCGCGGCCGGTGCAGGCTATATCCTGTACAAGCGACTGCCGCTGCTCAGGCTCGGCGATGTGATCATTCCGACCATGTTCATCGGGTTGGCACTGGGTCGCATCGGGTGTCTGATGAACGGCTGCTGCTACGGTGGGCCTTGTCCAGACAATGGGCTCGCGCTGCGGTTTCCCAACAGCAGCCCCGTGTTTCAGGACCAGTTAGAGAGCGGCCAGCTAGTCGGAATTCAGCTGGTCAGCGACCGTTCGCGGGTGCATGCCGTCGTGCCCGCGTCACCTGCTGCGGCTCGCGGAATCGAGGCCGGGGACCGTGTCGCGCAGTTTGGGCCGGTTCGCTCATTGGAATTGGCCGACGCCACACGTCCGCTGGAAGATGCGCCGTACGGCCTGCTGGCGGTGATCGAAGGCGAGGAACATTACTGGTCGGCCGCGGAGCTTCCGGCGGTCGCCGATCCGGTCAAACCGACGCAGATCCTCGGGGCGCTGGGCGGTTTGTTCCTCTGCATCACCCTGTGCATTGCTTCCCGCTACATTCACCGCGACGGACTGATCATGCTTAGCGGGTTTGCCGGGTACGCGGTGATGCGATTCGGTATGGAAATCCTTCGCAACGATGAGCCGGGCCAGTTCGGGACCGACCTGACGATCTCACAGTGGGTCAGCATCGTCGTGCTGATCGTGTCGCTCGCCGCTCTGGTCTGGCTGTTGTGGCTTGCGCCGCGGCGGAGTGAACCGGCGGCGCTGGCTGAGGCGTAGCTTTGCGCGACTAGGCCTGGTCGTCATGGGGCCGCGGCCCCGAGCGTTTGCCAGCTGGAGTACCACCGGCTGCGCCGCCATGGCGTCCTGCTTCGGGCAAGTCCTCGTCCAGATTGTCGCTGTTGTGATCGTAGATGCCGGCGCTCATCGCATCTTCTTGATCGCTGTCGTCATAACTGCCGTCGCCTTGAGTGGTACCGGCCAAACCGCCAGCGGCTAAACCGCCACCAGGGGTGCCGACCGCATTGCTCCCACCGGCTGAATCCGGGCTGGACTGGCCGGGCAGCAGTTCATCAGCCCGCTGGCCGGCTCGGCGCTGGGGATTGTGCTTGGATGGCATGATTGTCTCTCCGTTAGCGGCCGGGTCTCATATTCTTGCGGACCCCGTATTCATCAGCGGCAATTTCCAGCCAAATCAGATCAGGGTTATCAGTGGCAATGGCGTTTGCTTCTGCAATTGTCAGGCCGTAGGCGGCGTCATCAATCGAGTCGCCAAGCTTGTTCAGTTTCAGCCCTTCCTTCTCAGCGATCTCGATCGCTTCAAATCCCGTTAACCTGATGGTTTCCCCTTCTCCGGTAGCGACCGGACGGCGCTCATCGTCCGCGTCCGCTGCCTCTGCTTTGCTGGCGCAGGTCACGCACTGGGCGGCGTAAGGAAGCACCTGCAGCCGCCCCGGGGCGATCGTGTTGCCGCAGCTGACACACTTGCCAAAGGTCTGGTTGTCGATCCGCCGCAGCCCGCTTGCACCTCTTCAAGCATCTCGCGTTCATTCTCGACGATCTGAATGTCGGCATCGACCTGTCCATCGGCGGAATCGGCGAGATGGATCGGGGCGTTGGACAGGTTGCCCGCGGGATTGATCTCTTCGCGGATCGCCTCGGACGCGTTATCGACATCGCTGAGCAAGCGGTCCCGCAAGTCACGAAGTTGCTCGCGAAACTGCTCGATCTGCTCGGCCGATAGGGGATCGTTGCTGGGCATGCTGCTTACCTCAAAGGGCCTAAAGGGATGAATCGACTTTGCTCAGCCGCACGTCCCTCGCAGGGGCAAATCTCGCGCCACCGCTCCTCATCCTGGACGAGCCTCTCCGGATCACCAAACTGCGATCGGTACCCGCTTTTAGCCTCACACCTCGGAACCCAACGAGCCGTTGCAATCGGAGGCAATGGGTGCCAGCGACTGTGTTGCCGCCGCCGGGACCTGCTATCCGGTGATGTGCGCCCCGAGCGGCTGCGTCGCGGGACCGTGGATCACTTCGCCGGTGAGTTCGAATCGCGAACCGTGGCAGGGACAATCCCACGTTCGGTCCGTCTCGTTCCAGCCGACGATGCAGCCCATGTGGCTGCAAACCGCGGAGACGGCGTGGACGGTGCCGGCGTCATCTTTAAACACCGCGACCCGCTTGCCGTCGATCTCCATAATCGCGGCGTCTCCGGCAGCCAATTCGTCGAACGATTTCGGTCTGCGTGAGAGATAGCCGCTGACCAGATGGGCGGCGACCTGCAAGTTTTCCTTCACGAACTTAGGCCCACCAGCGATCGGCTTGACGCGGGTGGCGTCGAAGATCTCGGTCCAGCGACTTTCTCCCCCGGTGGCCAGTTCGGCGAGAATCATGCCCGCCGCGGTGCCATTGGTGATGCCCCAGGCGTTGAAGCCGGTGGCCACCAAGTAGCCTTCGCCCAACCCCGTCGACCAGCCGATGAACGGCGCGTTGTCGATCGAGCTGTAATCTTCGTTTACCCAGCGATACTCGACCGGCCCAGCATCAAAGTGACGTGTCAGCCACTGCTCAAGATCCGCAAAAAATTGGCGTTCTTCGTCGGTGTGGCCGGGTTTGAAGCTTTGACCAGCGACGATCCCGTAGAGGTCGCCGTTGGCGTTCCTGTGGGTGCGGATCGAGTGCTGGGGCTGGTCGACGGAGATGTACATGCCGTCAACCTCACGGTTGATTCGTGCCGCAATGACCGGCTCAGCGTGCGGGTGGGCCTGAGCGTAGTAGCCTCCGATCTGGCCCAGTGGCAGGTGCGTTGCCATCACCACGTGGCGAGCGGTGACACTGCCATCGTCGGTGACTAGCCGAGTCGGCTCCCAGTCCACCACGCGGCTCTGCTCGAACACATGCGAGCCGGCGCCGGGAATGGTCCGTGCCAGTCCGGTGACATACTTGGTCGGGTGAAATTGGGCTTGGTTGTCGAAGCGGACGGCGGCCAGCACGTCAAAGGGCAGACCCGCGTCGTGAACGAGCGTCGCGGGCAGGCCGAGCCGCTGCGCGGCTTCGACCTCTTGCTCAATCTTGGACACCTGCCGCTCATCACAGGTGTAGGCATAGGCCGCCTTGTGCTCAAGGTCACAGCCAATCGCGTACTGCGAGGTGAGTTGTTGAATCTTTCGCAGCGCCGTCTCCTGTGCTTCTGCATACAAGCGCGCTCGCTGCTCCCCGAACTTCTGCGTGAGCGTCTGATAGATCAGGCTGTGTTGAGAAGTGACTTTTGCGGTCGATTTGCCAGTCACCTGTCGCCCGACACGCCGCGCTTCAACAACAGCGACCGTGAGCCCCTTGTCCTTGAGCAGCCGGGCGGTGGTGAAACCGACGATGCCCCCGCCGACGATTGCGATATCGACGTGGATGTCGCCCGAGAGCCGTGGGAACTCGGGTTCCTCGGCGGTGGCATTCCAATACATTTGATCCTCATGAACATGGTTAGTCATCGCGATCGCACTCCCGGTTTGACGTGGTGCCCTGGCCAGGGCAGATGCAGCCCAGACACAGCTCACAAGCTACCACAGATTCTCAGCACAATGGCCTCAGGTCGCACCGACCAGGCGGCTTCGGCGAGGCAACTCGGGAGCAACTGGTAAGCGTCAATTAGCTACAAGTGCCTTGCTACACGTGCCCCGCCGGACACGTGGAGTGTTGATGCATCGCCATATTGATACTTAGCTGACCAGATCATGCACCGCATTGCCGTAGACGTCGGTCAGGCGGAAATCGCGACCGGCGTGATTGAAGGTCAACTGCTTGTGATCAAGCCCAAGCAGGTGCAGGATCGTGGCATGCCAGTCGTGAAGGTGTACCGGTCGGTCGATCGCTTTGGCTCCCACCTCGTCGGTGGCTTAACGTGGCTCAGTCCGCGGCTCGGTCATGCGAGCGCTGCGGCCGTGCTACTCGCGACGGCCGGTTCTGTTCCGGGTGCCGGCCTTCGGCGGCTCCTGCTCATCAGTCGATTGCCGGCGTGAAGTCGCGGCCGTCGGCCGCGGTCGGAAGTGACGTGTGTCTCGGATCGCTTTTCTATCGCAGCGGGAAAATCAAGTTTGCGCCGCTTGCTCTGCGGCGCTCGCGGTCGTCGTCGATCACGTTATTCCACACCGCGGCGATGACAAGCTGTTTTGGCGGCGTTCCAACTGGCAAGGGCTCTGCGGGCCGTGCCGCTCTCGAGAGACGGCGCAGGGTGGCTAGTAATGACGCCGCTGCGGGTACCGGTCCCGAGCACCTGATTATTCTGGTGCAACACATACTGCGAATGCAAGTCGGATAATACACCACCACATCCGACAGGAGGGCAGTCCGCCACCCTGGCCTTGCCTCCGGGGAGGACGCGTGCGATAACCCGCTTCGCAGTCGGGCGGCGGTGACGCGCATCTGCGAATAAGCTGCCTGATGACCGTTACCCCGAGTACCAATCTGGGATAATGAGGAGTTCGCCGACTTAAACCCAATTGAGACACTGATACGCAGCTCATGTCAGCACCAACTAAAAAACAGCTCACGTTCCTTAAAACATTGGGTTACACAGGCGTTAAACCAAATACTGTTGGCGAAGCATCAGATCTTATTTCCGCAATGAGAGATGGTGTCACGTCCACCGTTGCGGAAAAGGGGATGCTCTATGAACGCGCATCCCCGATTGAGAAGGCTCGGCTTTACCTCACAGATGCAGAAGAAAGAAAACGAAACGGGAATGAACATGCAGGTTGGAGGTTGAAAGTCAAACGCGGCGCTGAAACCTCTCAGAATTTGATCTACAATGGGGCCTTTCTTCCTTTCGACGTCGGTCGCAAGTTCCCCGAACTGTTGGCGATAAGCGGCCTTGACTTTGATTCAGAGTTGCAACGGCGACCCGCAAAAGGACCAGTTGTAGTTGCACCGAATCAGTTGTCTGAAATCACTCCCGGTTCACGGGTGCCGGCCAATGCGCCTCAAATCGTTCAACAGCCAACGTTGAAGAAAAAGAGAAGCGGGTGCTTAGGGATCCTCTTTCTTCTTGTCATGATGGCATTTTCGACTTGGTTCCTATCATATATTATCGGTGCAGCGACGGCTCACAAAACCGCCGTAGTGCCCGCTGCGGCCATTGCTAGATCTTAAGTCGCCGCCCCGTGATACCAGTTTTGTCGCACCGAATTTTGGATTGAAATATCAACATGATTGACCCAGAACTCGGATTTACGTCTGACGTTATTCGTGATCCAACACGATTCGTTGGGCGTTCGCAGTTAATTGCCGATTGTATTCGTGCTATTAATTCGCCGCTCGGGCTCATCGCGATTTACGGTCGTCGCGGTGTTGGAAAATCTTCGCTTTTACGTCAAATACAACAGATTGCGCTTGGCGACTATTCCCTTGCGACCCGCGCGGGTGTAGGCCACCTGTTGCCTTCAAGACCACGAAAATACCTCACCGTCTTTTATTCATCCGACGCATTGATTGATGACGGCGACGAGCTATTAACTCGCCTTTGCAATGATCAGAACCCGGAGGACGGGTTATTGCGGCTTGTACCCAATGACGGAAGAGAGCTGACGGAGTTCACACGCGCGGTCGAGGTCAGCGCGGGTGCGGATCTCAAAATTGTGAACTGGGGCGCGAAAGGAATTGACGAGTCGAAATACGTACGGGTTGTCCCGGGCGACATTGTCCAAACTTTTAGAAATTTTGTTTCCTCAGTTGTCGAACACCAAGTCAAGAAACGGATGAAGCGTGACGGATTGTTGATTTTGCTCGACGAAGTCGACGTCATTCGTAACAAACACGGCATTGGTTCGCTAATTAAGTCACTTTCGAGTGACTCGGTCAAATTTGGTATTTGCGGAATTGGACGCGACCTAACGAGCCTTGTTGAAGATCACGCGTCTGTCGAAAGACTGCTGGAGGAAGGCGCGATCCATGTCGACACAATGCCTGAGGAAGAAAGCATTGAAATCATCCGAACCGCCAACCGCCGGTTTAAGGGGGCAATGACATTCACTGATGGTGCCGCCAAGCGGATCTCTGATCTTTCGGAGGGCTACCCCTATTTGGTCCAAATGTTTGGCAAGGCGTGCGTAAACGCAGCGAATGAAATAGACGGTTCCCTTGTCGATGACGATGTTCTAGACAGTGTGCTTGACGGCATTAAGAACGGCTCCGCTTTTCCGACGCTCGAGTCAGCTTACCAGCGTGCAATTGGTAACTCAGAAGGCCGCCAGCTATTGCTTCATCTACTCGCCGAGCAAAAAGAAGAGCAAATGAAGTTTAGCAATGAGTTGGGTAACGTTGTCTTGAAGAAAATACGAGCAGGTGCTCAGGAATTGGGTGTTGACTACATGGATCAGTTGATACCGCGGCTTGTTGATCAAAAATTTGGCCCGATACTTACTCGTGTTGAAGACCGTCAAGGCGTCTATGAATTCCACAATCCTATATTTCGCATCTACGTAAAGCTTCGGACGTTACGATAACCCTGGGGTAAACCGGAGCGTCCAGAATTGAGTATTCCTCAGCAATCAAAGGTCAGCAGGTCATTGTAAAAGTCTTCGGTGAGCTTGTTCCGGATCGCTGGCGTTCCCGTTTTTTCGGGCGAAGGAAGACAACCTTTGCCGCTCCGTTGACGATTGCGGTGATGCAGATTTCTGCTGTTACGATCGACTGGTGCCAGGGCGCTTTGCTTCAAGTGTTCGCTGGACTGGCAGGGTATCCTGGAGCCAGGCATAAGTGCATTCAGCCGATCAGATCGTGCACCACATTGCCGTAGACGTCGGTCAGACGGAAATCGCGGCCGGCGTAGTTGAAGGTCAACTGCTTGTGATCCAGGCCCAGCAGGTGCAGGATCGTGGCATGCCAGTCGTGAATGTGCACCGGCCGGTCGACCGCTTGGGCTCCGACCTCATCGGTGGCGCCATAGTGCAGCCCGCCCTTGACGCCGCCGCCAGCCATCCAAATCGTATAGCCCTGGTTGTTGTGGTCGCGGCCGGTGCCGCTCTGAGCATAAGGCGTACGACCAAACTCGCCGGCCCAGATCACCAGCGTGTCCTCCAGCATGCCCCGCTGTTTCAGATCGGCCAGCAGCGCGGCGACTGGCTTGTCGGTGGCGGCACAGGCGCCCGGCAACTCTTCCTGCAGCAGGAAATGATGGTCCCAACCGACTGGAGCGGTGATCTCAATGAACCGCACTCCCGCCTCGGCCAGCCGACGGGCCATCAGGCATTGGCGGCCGAAGCGGTCGCACGGCGATCCGGCGCCGATGCCGTACTGCTCCAACATCGCTGCAGACTCGCCGCTCAGATCCATCAGTTCAGGAATCTCTCCCTGCATCCGAAACGCCAGCTCGAACGACTCGATCGCACCTTCGATCGCGCTGTGGTGTGGGTCTTGAGCGAGCCTGTGGGTGTTGAGATCGCGGATCAGATCGAGCTGTGCGCGCTGCTGAGGCAAGCGGCAGGCGCCGCGACTCGACGTTCTTCAGCGGCGGTCCCGGCTCGGAATCAATGCCTAATATTGCCGCATAGAATCCGGGGATCTGGTTGGTGCCGATCTTCGTTCCCTGGTAGATCGCCGGCAAAAAGGCGCTGCCGTAGTTCCTTGCTCCGCCGTTGTCCGACGGCGGATTAACGGTGATGAAGCCCGGCAAGTTGCTGTTCTCGGTCCCCAGGCCGTACAAGCTCCAGGCGCCGAGCGAAGGCCGTACGAACTGGAAACTGCCGGTGTGCATTTGCATGAACGCCTGCGAATGATTCGGCAGGTCGGTGTGCATGCTGTTGATGATGCACAGCTCGTCGGCATGGCGGCTCAGCTCCGGGAACAGTTCTGAAATCCACAGGCCCGACTGGCCATGCTGGGCGAACTTGAACGGCGAGGGCATCAGGGTCGGCCGGCCCGGGCCGGTTGCGACGCCAGCGAGCTGGTTCAGCTCCGGCTTGTGGTCGAGCAGATCGACGTGCGACGGTCCCCCGTTCATGCAGAGGAAGATGACGCGTTTTGCGCGGGGCGGAAAATGCGTCGACCGCGACGCCAATGCCGAGTCCCCCCCGGCCTCGCCCCCGCGAGCTTCTTGTGCCAAGCCAGCAAACGCCAGGTAACCGAACCCTGAGGCGAGCGACTGCAGCACGGACCGGCGAGAGAACTCAAATCCGGTCTGCGGCGCGCTGGTTTGTGAAGTGGACATGATCTCTGGTTCCTGAATTGTGAGAGCCGATCAGTCAAGGTTTTGAAACTCGGCGGTCGACAGCAGGGCCTGGCAAAAACTTGTCCAGTCCCGCGGTGGGGCAGCGGCTGCCGACCCGGTCTCAGGCTGCGGCTCGGCCTGAGCTCCCGGCTCGGGGTCAGGTGCGGCGAGGAACAGCAAGCAACGCTTCTCCTCCTCAGCGTCGGGCAAGCGGTTGTAACACCACTGGAACGCCAATCGGACTCGCTCTGCATCATCATCAGCGTGGCGCAGCAGCCGGGTCGCAAACGCCGCAGCGCGGTCCTGCACGAACTCGCTGTTCATCAAAAAGAGGGCTTGGATCGGCACGTTGGTCGTTTCCCGCTGGCCCGTGACGAGGCTTGGCGGAGCAAAATCGAACAGCTCCAACACGTCGGGCAGGCGGTCGCGGATCACCGGCAGATAGACCGAGCGGTGGACGGCACCGTCCAAGTCGCTAGGCAGCCGTTTGTCGAGCCCGATCAGCGAAATCGGTCGGTCGCCGATGACGCGGCCAACCAGCGACCCTACCGGCCGTTTGAGATCGAGTTCACCGGAAACGACCAGCATCGCATCGCGAATCTCCTCCGCATCCAACCGCCGCTTGGCGGCACGCCACAGAAAGCGATTATCAGGATCGCGCAGGAAAGCTTCCTCACGATGTTCAGTGCTTTGACGATAGGTCCGCGAGAGCACCAGTTCACGAATCAACTGCTTGATCGACCAACCCTCCTGCATGAACCGGATCGCCAGGTGGTCAAGCAATTCCCTGTGACTCGGTGATTCACCCGCCGTGCCGAAATTATCGACCGTGCGCACCAAGCCCGCTCCGAACAGATGTTTCCAGACGCGGTTGACCAGCACGCGGCTGGTCAAGGGATGTTGCGGGTGCGTCAACCACTGGACCAGTTGCAGCCGGCCGCTCTGGTCCTTTGGGATCTCGATCTGCGGGTCCAACTGGATCACCTGTGGCAAGCCGCGTGGTACCGGATCGCCGGCCCGGTTGATCTCGCCGCGTTGCAGCAGCGGAACGTCGAGCACCTGCGACCGCTCCAGCACACCCATCGTCAGCGGCAATGCTGCGCCGGTTGGCGACACCTTGTTGAGTTGCCCATTGATGCCTCCCGACTGCCAGACGATCCGCAGCGCGTCGGTCAGCGTGAACAGGTCACCGGGATCCTTACCCGCCGCAATCGCCTCGCGCACCGCTTTGCGACCTTCCTCCTCTTCGCGCTTCAGCGCTGCCAAATCCGCTTGCAGTTTCGTGACCTTCTCAGCGGGAATCGACTGATGCAGGACCGCATGCCCGGCCTCGACCGGCAGCGCCAGCGGCTTGCCGCCGACACGGTTGGCCGGTGAGACGGAAGTCCCGAAAAACGTCTCAGTGCTGGCGAAGATCCCTGCCAGGGCGTAGTAATCTTGCATCGAAAACGGGTCGAACTTGTGATCGTGGCAGCGGGCACACGCGACCGTGCTGGCCATCACCGCCTGCGTGACGCTGTCGATTTGTTCGTCGATCAGGTCGGCCAGAAACTGAAACCCGTTGGCTTCATCGAGATTCTTTGGCCCCAGGGCGAGGAAGCCGGTGGCAATCAACAGCCGCGCCCGCTCGGCAGCGTCCTGGGCCGGCAGCAGGTCACCGGCGATCTGTTCGAGCAAAAAACGATCGTACGGTACGTCGTCGTTGAACGCGTCGATCACGTAGTCGCGATAACGCCAGGCGTAGGGAAAGGAGATGTTCGCCTCATTGCCGCTGGATTCACCGAAGCGAGCGACATCGAGCCAGTGCCTGCCCCACCGCTCACCGAACTGTGGCGACGCAAGCAGACGGTCAGCCTCGGCCTGCAGCGCTGCGTCCATTCCCTGCTCGGTGATCAGTTGCTCAAACCGCTGCAAATCCTCGGGCTGCGGCGGCAGTCCCACCAGATCAAAGTGCATGCGGCGCAGCAGCACTGCGGACGCTGCGTCGGGCGATGGAGTCAGTCCCTGCTGGTGCAGCTCCGCCAGAATAAACCGGTCCAAATCCCGCCGCGTCCAGAGCGCTCCGCTGCCTGCGGTCGCACTGCCTCCGCCTGCATCGGCCGTTGCGATTTCTGGCAGCGGCGGATCGACCAGCGGTTGGTAGGCCCAGTGCTCGGCAGCGAGTGCGGCATAGCTACCGCCCTGCGTCGCAGTCTCGCCAGCGCGTGGATCCGGGGCGCTCATCTCAATCCAGCGCTTCAAGTCGGCGATCACCGCGTCGGGCAACCGCGGCGTTTTGGGAGGCATCCTTAGATCGGGATCGGCATGCATGATTGCTGCCAACAGCAAGCTGCTCTCAACATCGCCTGGCACCACTCCCGGGCCACGCTCGCCGCCAGCGCGGATCGCCTCGCGCGTGTCGAACCGCAACTCCCCTTCAGCCGCGCCGGACTCATCAGAATGGCAATCGTAACAGTGCTCGATCAGCACCGGCCGGATCTTCGACTCAAAAAACGCGAGCGCCGCGGGCGAGGGCGCCTCAGCCGGAGACTCGGCGGCCGGGGACTCAGCGGGCGGTTCAGCGAACGCAGACGGCAAGCCCCAAAAGGCTGTCAATAAACCTAAGATCATACGTCGCATCATTCGTTCCGCTCCATCTGATTGAATCGCTGCCGCTCGATTTGCGCGTCCTCGCTGAGGTGAGTGCGCAGTTCGTATTGAGATTCGTCCAACGTGCCGCTTTCCAGAAACGTGTAGGTCACCGTCCCCCGTGGCTGGCCATTGCGGATCATCCACAGGACCAAACGGTTGAGCGAGTGATCGGCGGAATCGATTTCTAACAGCGCTGCGGAGATCACCGAATGCACCCGGCCGGGCTTCAGCGATGCCCAGACCACCATCCTCGACCCGCTCGACGGATCGGTTGGGGTGGCGGCACGGAGATCAAAATCGGCCAATACGTCCTCCACCAACCGCGGCACGCTCAGTGAGTTGGCGGCACACAACAGCGCCACCTCCTGAGGTAGTTCCGATGGCGCAGCATGAAACTCGAGCGCTCGCTGCGGTGTCGAGCGCAGCCAGAGCGCGCCGTCGCGTTGGCGGCCGATTCGCAGTTGCAACTCGTTGATCGTGCACTCCGACAAGAACCGATCGCCGCGCGTCCACAGCAGGCTGTGCGAGGGCCCTTCGAGCCGATTGGTTTCGTCCCAGTACCGCGGGTCCGGTGCGTACTGGACCCGGTAACAGCGGTCCAGCTGCCCCAGGTGGACGCTCCGCAAGTCGCGCAGCGCCAGCGACGCGTTGGCGGTCGCCGGACTGCTGTTGCCAAGGGCCAGCAGCGCGGCCAACAGCACCGCCGCGGCCAGCGCTGACCAAGTCAACCACTGCGGCACAAGTGCTGGCCTCGCAGCGTGCGCCGGCTCAGCAGCCCGAGCGACCGCGACTGACGGAGCGACCGGCTGTTCTGCGGCGTGCTCGGCTTCCTTGTGCTCCGGCCGCTCTGCAGGGCCCATGGAGGCGAAAATTGCTGCTTCATTCTGGCGCGACTGCCGCACGCGCTGCAGCAAATCGCTGGCATCGACCCGCTGCTGAGCACGCTCCCAATGATCGGCCAGCAGGCGATCGAGCGCTGGGTCTAGCGAAGATTCGGGCTCGCTCATTTTACCTGCTCGTGAAGAAAGGGACGCAGCCGTACTGCCAGGCGTGCCCGTGCACGGTGCAGCAGCGCGCGAGCATTGGCGTGGCTGATATCAAGCAGCTCAGCCACCTCGAGTAACGAGTGGCCGATCGAGCGCAGTTGGACAATGGCGCGCTGAGTCGGCGACAACTCGCCCAGCGCCACGTCGATGGCGGCTTCCAATTCGTGCTGCATCGCTTGTTGCTGTGGCTGCACGGCCGACGGATCAGCGAACTCCAATGCGCCACTGTCGCTACCTTGCTCGGCCGTCTGCCAATCGACCTGGCGCCTCCGTCGCTGGGTATGATTGATGCACGCATGAGTGATCGCTTTGAATAACAGTTTGTTGCCATCGCGGGGCAGGTCATAGATCTCCGCTCGAGCCAATAGCCGGCCGTAGCAGTCGTGCACCACGTCTTCGGCGTCGGCGCGGTTGCCCAGCAGCGAAATCGCGTACGCGAGCGCTCGCTGAATCGTTGCCACGATCCAGGCGTCCAGCTCGTCGTCGGATCGCGCCGAATCAGCCATTGCTGAACATTTGCCTGGACTTCGAGTACGATCGCCATTTCATCAAGCACGATCAATCGACGGTAAATCTGAACAATGGCTGGAAACTCAGTCCGCAACTAAGGGTATAACCCGCAGGGAGCCAATCTGTGACAGATTTTTCTCGCGGTAATCCCCGAACCGCGCTCAAGCGTTCACGAATCCAGGCTAACTGCACGCGATCGGTCACCCTTGCCAGTATGCTGACGCCTCCACCACGGCTCTCTGAGGAGTGAAACATGAACACATACTGGTTCGGAGTTGTTCTAGAATCATCGCCTCATGATTTCGATGACCTCTCCGAAGAGTCGTTCAATGCCGGCTGTGATGATGGCACGGTCAGCATGCGGTCCAGCGTGATGCGGATTGATTTTGCGCACGAAGCAGAATCGCTGGACGCAGCGATTCGTTCAGCAGTTAAACAGGTCGAATCCATTGGCTGCGTGATAGCCAAGATCGAGATTGACGACTTGGCAATGCTCCGCGATGTGGCTTGATCTAGAGGCCGGCCCTCCCCCCATCTCGCCTTAGCGCAGACGGATTATCAAGTTGCGGCTAAAGAGAAAGCTTGTTACGCAGCGGCGTCCTGGAGACGCTCGCTACCAGGACCGCCGTGATCAGCAGGGCGTAGCGTTACACCAGCTCCAGTCGAAGCGATTCAAATCGAGGCAAGCAGGAGCGGATTCGACGCCACAAGCAAAAACAGTCCGCAGGCGTCACGACACGAAAAAACCCCGGCAAACACATAGCTTGCCGGGGTTTTCGTAGCAGCGACGCCGACGGGGCTCGAACCCGCAACCACCGGATCGACAGTCCGGTACTCTAACCAATTGAGCTACGGCGCCTTCCAACTGGCCGTCTCGACCAATTGAGTTCGCGAATTATAGGTGCTGATTTCGGTTCGACAACCCCAGTCCGTCCAATCATTTTTCCGCTGCTGAAAAACAGCTCTGCCGGCGTACCGGGACGGCGGATTGGGCCGGTGACGCAAGCTGTATCAGGCGATTCCGGCCGTATCTCCGGCGGAAAACACTGTGGCAGTCGATTGTTGATGCGTGTTCCCCGCTGGTGAGCTACATGATTGCAAGACGTTGTGTTCGCTTTCGCCGGCGACCTGGTCAACATGGAGCAGATCATGGAAATTTTGAGTGACTTTTCGGTTCAGGCCTGGCTTTCGACCGCGCTCTACGAACTGAACGAATACTTTCGGCACCTCACCAAGACTCAGTGGGGGATCGTTTCCGCAGGCTCGCTACTATTCGGTATCCTCTGCCTGCGGAGCGTGACCGTTCGCGACTGATCCTTCAGGAAAAATCCGGGTTTTCTGTCGGGGGGTACAAAAATAACTGATTGACGGATGTCCGTACATGCGTACACTGAATCCGGGCAGCGGCCTTGCGTTCGGCAATCGTGCTGATTAACCGTATGAACATGGCTCGCCCGCTGTGCTGCGATCAGTCACCGCTACGCCGAAGGAGCCTGCGATGGGCACAAAAGGTTCGATGGTTTCAAACGGAACCGGCACGCTTGCTGATGCCCCTGTAGCCACTGCCTCGCCACTGGCAGCCTCACCGCCCGCCGGCAAAAATGATCCGCTGCAGGTGCTGCGGCACGACTTCAAGCTCGAGAACTTCAACAGCGGCCAGCGCGAGGTGATCGACCGCCTGCTCAGCGGGCGAAATACCGCAGCGGTCTTTCCGACCGGTGGCGGCAAGTCACTCTGTTACCAGTTGCCCTCGCAAATGCTGCCTGGGGCGACGATCGTGATTTCACCGCTGATCGCGCTGATGAAGGATCAGTGTGATGCGCTGGCAAAACGCGGCGTCGCGGCGGCGCGGCTCGATTCCAGCCTGACGCAGCAGGAGTTCAGCGATGCGATGCGGGGCGTCCGCAATGGCTCGATCAAGCTGCTGTACATCGCGCCGGAGCGATTTTTTAACGAGCGTTTTCGCGCGTTGATCCAGGACCTGCGGATTTCACTGTTCGCTGTCGATGAAGCCCACTGCATCAGCCGCTGGGGGCACAATTTTCGCCCCGATTACTTGAAGCTGGCCGAGGTCGCCCGCCAGCTCAAGGCCGAGCGGGTGCTGGCATTGACCGCCACGGCGACGCCGCCGGTACTGGAGGACATTTGCGAAGCGTTCCAGATCGTTGAGAACGACGCCATCCGCACACCCTTCTTTCGCTCCAATTTGCAACTGCGTAGCTGTGTCGTGAGCGAGAGCGAGCGGGACCGTGTGCTCGCCGATCTGATCGCCAAACGCCCCAACGGTCCGGCGATTATCTATGTTTCGCTCCAAAAGACCGCCGAGGCGGTTGCGGAAATGCTCGCCGATCGCGGTTTGGCGGCGCGCCCCTACCACGCGGGCATGGACGATGTTGTCCGCGCCGAGACGCAAAAATGGTTTCTCGATTCGGCCGACGGCATCGTTGTCGCGACGATCGCGTTCGGGATGGGAATTGATAAGCCGAACATCCGCTACGTCTACCACTACAACCCGCCGGCGTCGCTGGAGGCTTATGCGCAGGAAGTCGGCCGCGCCGGACGCGACGGCCAAGATTCGATCTGTCAGCTGCTGCTGGTGCCTCAGGACCGCGTGGTGCTGGAAAACTTCACCTATGGCGACACGCCGACGCGGCAGGCCGTGGGGCGGTTGCTCGAGGTGGTCGCGGGCCAAGCCGATACGTTTCACATCAGCCACTACCAGCTTTCGGCTGAGACCGATATCCGCATCCTCGTCGCCCGCACGCTGCTGACTTATCTGGAACTAGACGGCTATATCGCCGGGACGGCACCGCGGTACGACACCTACAAGATCAAGCCGCTGGTGACGTCCAAGCAGATCCTGGCTCATTTTTCAGGCGAACGGCGGGATTTCGTCGGCGGGATGCTGTCGTGTTTGACGAAGGGCCGGACCTGGTTTTTGCTCAACATGGCGGTCGCGGCGCGGCGGCTCAGCTGCGAGCGCGAACGGCTGGTGCGGGCAGTCGAGTATCTTTCCGAGCAGGGCTGGATTGAGGTTCAGGTATCGGACTTGGTGCACGGTTACCAAAAGCTGCGGTCGCTCGGCGACACCAAACTGCTGGCCGACGCCCTGCACCAGCGGCTGGTGGAGCGGGAAGCGGCGGAAGTGGCGCGCCTGGATGACGTGTTTGAACTGGCACAGGCCGGCGGCTGCTTGGCTCAGCGGCTCTCGCAGCACTTTGGCGAAACGTTACGGCAGGACTGTGGACGCTGCACGTTTTGCTTGGGCGAGGGAGATTTGGAGATCCCAGCCATTACCGTTCGTGGCATCGGCTCGTCAGCCAAGGCGGCGGTCCAGCAGCTGTGGAAGAAGTACCCGGACCACCTTTCGGACCCGCGCAACCGGGCACGGTTCTTATGCGGGCTCAGCGGCCCGGCGTTCACGCGGTCCAAGCTCAGCCGCGACTCGAACTTCGGGATCTGCAATCGCGTCCCGTTCAGCAAGGTGCTCGAGGAAATGCGGGCGATGTGAGGTGCATGAACGATTGAGGACAATTGTTCTATCTTGCAAAGTGCTGGAGGAAATGCGGACGATGTGAGGGTGGTCACGAAACGGGTTCGGGGTGCTAGGATTGTGGCATTGTGGCGCTGGCACGCACGCGGCGCCGAATACCGTATCCATCGAACCTGGTTTTACCGCTTTTCACGCAACTGTACTTCGGCTTGCCACTTGCTCGCGACCGGTCCAGGCGGCCGTCAGCAAGCGGCTGCGACGGGTGGTTCTCACTAATGGGCCTGCAAGACCGCGATTATTCACGAGGCGACTCCCAAGGCTACGGCGGTTCATGGGGTGGCCATTCCGGCGGCACATCCTGGGGCGACTCGTCTTCCAACTGGATGGGTGGCGGCGGTGTCCGCAGTGCCGTGGTCACGTTGATCATCATCAACGTCCTCGTCTTCTTTGCCGACATGGTACTCAGCGGCAGTGGCGGCGAAGTCCGCAGCGTCATGGCCCAATGGTTCGAGGTCCGGGCCGATACGCTGTTTAAACCGTGGATGTGGTACCGCTTCCTGACTTACGGATTCGTTCATTCAAATGACGGTATCGGCCACCTCGGCTTCAACATGCTGGGGCTGTTTATCTTCGGCCGCTCGGTCGAAGAGCGACTGGGACGCAGCGAGTTTCTGCGGTTTTTCCTGGTGGCCGTGGTCATCGGTGGCATCGTCGCTTCGCTGCGGTGGACGCTGGCCGCAACGAGTGCGGGGCTGCCGGTCTCGGAGGTTCTCGTCGGCACGATCGGCGCCTCCGGTGCCGTGATGGCGGTCACGATCCTGTTCGCGTTCTTTTTCCCGGACGCGACCATCCTGTTGATGCTCGTCATTCCGATCAAAGCTTGGCTGTTGGCGGTGATCTATGTGGCGCTAAACGTGTTTGGCGTCATCGGCGGGAGCGGGCCGGTCGCCTATGAGGTGCACTTGGCCGGCGCGGGATTCGCCGCGGTTTATCATCTGAGGGGCTGGCGGCTCGGTTTTCTCCGGCTCGATGCGTTTTCGCATGTGGCGGATTTCTTCAGCCGCCGCAGGCCCAAGCTCAGGCTGCATGACCCGGAGAAGAAACTGGCGAAACAAGAAGCAGAGGTGGATCGGATCTTGGACAAGATCCAGCTCTCGGGCCTGGACAGTTTGACCAGCAGCGAACGCAAAACGCTCGAGCGGCACAGCCGGCTCAAACGCCAGCAACGTTCTTGAGCAATCGGTGAATGTAACCTGGCAGGCACACTGCGAGGTTGTGAATTGTTGTAAGAGTCAAGGTAGAACGCAGGCTGAAGCCTGAACTCCAACGCAGGCCTGCTACTTCTTTGGCTGGCTCAGCCGCTCGTCCAACGCCAACCGCAGCAGCACGATGCAGGTCGGCGAATGGGTGATCTCGCCAGACAGCACTCCCTGCACCGCTTCGGCGAGCGGCATCACGACCGGATGGATCAGCTCGGTCGCTTCGGGCTGCGCCCGTCCCAGGGACAGGCCGGTAGCGACAAACAACGCAGTCGGTGAATCAATGGTGGCCGAAAACGCGTCGGTCGTTCCGAGCGAATGGATCTGCTCGGCAGTGATCCCAAGTTCTTCGATCAGTTCACGATGAGCCGTTTCAATGGCGGTGTCGCCGGGCTCGATCCCGCCGCTGACCCCTTCGATCGTGGTCCGCCCGACCGCGTAATGGAACTCTTCGGTCAGGTGAACTTGGCCCTGATCATCGACAGCGACCACGCAGATGCCCGGCTTGATCCGCACGGTGGCATAGCTGCCGTCTGACCCATCGGGGCGAATGACTTCATCGCGGCGGACGCTGATCCAGGGATCCTGGTAGGCCACGCCGGAGGATTTGATCTTCCAAGGCCCATGGGCGAGCGGCTCGGCGTGGCCCGCCGGAACTTCCGCAGGCGGATGTTGCAGCGCGCTGGGCGATTGCTGGGCAGATGTTGGCCGGCGCACATTATCCATCGATGATCATTTGCTCGTGAGGGAATCAGCGTTTGGGCAGCAACCAATAACGGTCCACTTGCCTGTCGATCTGTCGGCGTCCGATGAGCCACAGTTCGGTCCGCTGACCGGTGCGTCGGTCCGCAACGCCACGGATTTTAATGCGGATGGCTTCGGGTGACGGTAGGGCATGGGACAAAAATTGTGCGACTCCTAACTGAAACCTTGCCTGCGGATAAACAGGGACAGCCAACTGAGCGAGCGACCAACGATCGAGCGCCAGATCATACCAGCCGTCCTGCTCATCGCTGGGACGTACAAACTCGGCGGCGCCCTCAGGCAGTGAGTCGATCACCAATCCATGCACCTGCACGTCGACGCGGCTGGTGTGGGGCGAGTAGAGCGACCATGACAACCAATGGTCCCAGTAGCCGGTTCGCTCCAGCAGCGGGAGCACCAGCGCCGCCAGCACGATCATCCTCGCGAGCATACCCGCGGCTCGCTGCCATGGGTCTGCGATCTGAACGTGCGGCGGCTCAGCCGGTTGTGGTTTGACGAACAGCAGCCACGCTTGCACCGCAAGGAAAACGTTCCACGCCAGCACGGCGTAGCTGTGCCCCAGGCCGAGCGGCCCGAGCGTGATGATCAGCAGCCCATGCATCGCGATCGCTGCAAAACCGGCGATGCGCCGTGTCCGCGGAATCGCCAACAAGATCGCTAGACCTAACTCCGCGCTCGGCAGGGCGATCGCAGCCAGGCTGTGCACGTCGTCCGCGAACTCCCAGTCGCGGTCCAGCCAGGGCACCAGCGCTGCAACCAAATCGGGACCGACCGTATTTAGAAATTGCTGATCGAACTTACCGAGCGACGAGTAGGCGTAGATGCTGATCGTCAGCGCGATGACAAACCGCCGAGCCGTCGCCGGTGCCAGGGCGGCAAAGAGGATCCCATAGAGCCAGCCTTGGTACGCCCACGGCTGCAGCCGGTGCTGGTTGGTCAGGAACAGAAACGTCAGCGCAAGCGACACACCTGCAAATGCTTGCCAAGGCACCTGCGCCCGGATCAGGATCACCAACAAACTGATCAGCAGCCCGACGATGCCGAGCAACTCCAGCGTCGCGATCAGCGGTTGGCCGAGCGCAATCAGCGGCACACGCGGGAAGTCTGCGGATGAAAGCAACTGCGGAGTCCACAGCCGCCAGCTCAATACCACCAGTACCGCTAACGCAGCGGCCCAGACACGCTGCAGCGTGACCCGCGGAGGGTAGGAAAGCGTGGACTCGGTAGGGGTCAAAGCGTCTGGCTTGGTTGCTGGCGATGGTCTGCTGAAGATGGGTGGCCACTGCGAAGATCGATTCTAGGCCGATATCATCCGAGTTGTCTCTTTTGGTTCAACCGCAATCGACTCCATTACACGCGCAAGGTCAGTCGGCCGGCAGGATGCAAACCCCTGGGCCGAGCAGAACGATGAATCCTGGCACCACCGCTCCGCTTGCTGCCTGCCTGTTGACCGGCCCTACGCGAGCGGCGGTCGCAACGGTCGCAGTCTCAGGTTCGCAAGTCGGCGGGTTGCTGGCCCACGTCTTTCAACCCGCGTCGGCCGGTGCGGTCCGCGTCGGACAGGTGCGCTATGGGCTTTGGCACGGCGGCGATGCGAGCGGTGCAACGGCCGAGTCGGTTGTGGTGTCGCGAAGTCCCGATCTCGATGAGCACACAGGCGTAGAGAGCTGGGAGATCCATTGTCATGGCGGCGTCGTCGCCGCCGGTCGGATTCTCGACGACTTGCGAAAGCTCGGCGCGGCCGTGCTCACGGGCGACCAGTGGCGCCGCTGGCAGGGCGAGCCGCTGCTGTTGCGCGAGGCGCATCAGGTGCTGTCGCAAACCGCTTCGACCCGCACCGCCGCGATCGCTTTGGACCAAGTCCGCGGTGCGATGTTGCGGTTTGTTGAACGCTCGCTGCGACGGCTCGATGACGCCGCCGACGACGCCTTGGCCGATGTTGCCGCCAAGGCCGCCGATTGTCTGCGGTTCAAATCGGTCGGGCTTCATCTGGACCAGCCGTGGCGTGTTGTCTTGGCAGGGCCACCGAACGTCGGCAAGAGCAGCCTGATCAACGCCATCCTCGGCTACCGCCGCAGCATCACGCTGGACCAACCCGGAACGACGCGCGATGTGCTGGAAGCCCAGGCGGTGATCGAAGGCTGGCCGGTGCGGCTGAGCGATACCGCAGGAATTCGCGACGCCGCCGATTGCGAGATCGAGAGCGCCGGGATTGAGCTGGCCCGCGGCGAACTGCAAACTGCCGATCTGGTGCTGTGGATTCGCGACGCCGCTCGACTGGCTGACGCCGATACGCTGCCGCCTCCGGAGGGCGCTGTGGGTCGCCAAGTCCTCGAGGTGATCAACAAGATCGATTTGCTCACCGACCCCGCCGCCGCGTCATCAGCGACCGCCGATTCGTTGCCCACCGGCGCGTTGGCAACGGCGGCGACGAGCGGTCAAGGGATTGAGACGCTGCGGCTGCGGATCGCGGCGACGTTGGTTCCCGACCATCCGCCTGCGGGCAGTCCCGTGCCGATCAACCCACGGCAGGTCGTGTGTTTGCAGCGTCTGGTCGCGGCGGAAGATGAACCGTCCGCTCGGTCGGCGCTACTAGCGCTGTCGGGAGCGAACCAGGACGAGCCGGCGGGTTCTTAATCACACAGCGGAGTCATGCTGGCGGGAACGTGTTTGCCAGGACCTGCTGCGCGCGCGCGTTGTCGGGTATGCTCGCAGGGCGAGTTTTTGTTTTTCCTCCCTTGCCGTGAGTTCGACTGAGTCATGATCACGATCATCGACTACCAGATGGGCAACCTCCGCAGCGTCCAAAAGGCGTTTGAAAGCGTTGGTGCCGAAGCGAAGATCACTTCCGACCCGCAAGAAATTGCCCAGGCGGAGAAGTTGGTGCTGCCGGGCGTGGGCGGTTTCGGCGAAGCGATGGAAGAGCTGCGCAGCGCGATTTGGAATCGCCGATTCAAGAGTTCGCCGCTTCGGGACGTCCGCTGCTGGGCATTTGTCTCGGGCTGCAACTGCTGTTTGAAACCGGTTATGAAGGCGGCACGCATCGTGGGCTCGGCATCCTCGAGGGCGACGTGGTGCGGTTTGAAGGCCCCGCTTACGGCGGCATCGGCGGCTTGAAAGTGCCGCATATGGGCTGGAATCAGGTGACCAAGCAGGCCGATGTGCCGCTGCTGGACGGGATGGCCGATGGCACCCACTTTTACTTCGTCCACTCCTACTACGTACGGCCAGCGGACCGAGCAATCGTCGCCTTGACGTGCGACTATGGCGGCGAGTTCTGTGCGATGATCGCCCGCGACAATGTGTACGCGACGCAGTTCCACCCCGAGAAGAGCCAACAGGAAGGGCTGAACTTGCTGCGGCGATTTGCGGAATTACACACGCGCGTCGAGTCGACTCGTTAACCGCTCTGGGTTAAGGGGTCAGGAGTCAATTGCCGGAACGGCAATTGACTCCTGACCCCTTACCACGCCCACTAAGGAAAGGACTTACTCAACGTGTCGGCGGTGTATTCACTCTCGTGTGCAGGCAGCAACGGCTCAACGCTGCAAATCGATTTCCGCCGCGTCGGCGATCGGTTTGTGCAATCGATCCGCCGCATCGGCAGCGACGGGAACTACTTGGCGGCATGGGACGGCGTGCAAAAACCGGAGGCCGAACTGTGGCCTGCGTCGCCGCCGATCCAAGAGCTGTCGTTGGAAACGATCGACGGCCGCGACGTGTTGCTCGGGGTGGGCCGCGCCGGCAAGTGCCACTGGAGCATCAGCGTCGAGACCGTTGAGATCGACTCGGCCGCAGCATTTCGCTTCGATATTGCCTGTCGCTGTCCCGAGCCGCCGCAGTGGCTCGGGTCGACCTACCAGGCCAGCCCCGACGCAGCGGAACCAGCCGGCACCGCTTCGTCGCTCGCGGTGCAGGCTCAGGAAGATACGGCTCTGACCAGCAATGGGCCGCAGCAGATCACGCTTCAGCCGACAGTGATGCCCCGCTCTTGGCCAGCGACGGTGCGGTGGCGGTATGCCATCCTCGCCGGCAACGACGCCGACTAGCTCATTCCGCCTCTGGCCAACCCGCGCGGCACCACGTTTCGATCACGCCGTCCATCCAAAACCGCTCCTTGCCGCGTGCGAAGAATCCCGCGTGGCCGCCGCCGGGGGCTAGCAGCAGCCGCACCGCCTGGTGATCGGCAATCTGCGGGGCGATCGCAGTAAAGCAGTCAGCCGGCACGATCGGGTCGTCCGCAGCGGCGAGGATCAGCGACGGGATCTCAATCGATTCGATCAGTCCGGCCGAGGAGCAGCGGGTGTAATAATCGTCCGCTCCGTCGAACCCGTTGAGCGGCGCCGTGATCCGATCGTCCAGCTCCCGCAGCGTTTTGGGCCACGGACGCTGGCACCGCGCCATCAGCTCCGGCGACTGTCGGATACTCGCCGGCAGCCGCTGCATCAGATGCCGGATGAAGTACCGGTTGTACCCGCGTAGCAGTCGCCGCTGCATGTTCTCACTGCAGCGGAGCAAGTCAATTGGCGGCGACACCGCGACCAGCCGCGTCCACCGCTCAGCCCACGCTGGCCGATCGTCCAGTCCAGCACCGATGCGTCCGGCGGCCAACAGTAGTTGATTGCCCCCAAGCGAAACGCCTATCGCCGCAATCGGTCCCTGCTCGGTGAGCTTCGCAATCAATCCTAAGGCGGCCAGGCAATCGTCGCTGCGTCCGGCATGCGTGATCCCCGCGGAGCGATCGTGTCCAACCCCGCAGCCGCGCATCTCCAGCCGAAAGACGCGCACACCCAATGCGGTGAAGCGGTGGGCTAAGCGAATCATGTAGGGTGAGTTTCGGCAGCCACACAGGCCGTGAACCAGGATCACGCTCGGCGCCCCGGGCAGCCAACCGGCAGGCTCGTCGTCGTGCAGCGCCAGGGCATCGCCGTCAGCTAACGGAACCCAGTGCAGCCGCGGTCGCAGCGGGTGCGACTGCGGCGCCCGAAGCGACAGAATGGTCTGCAGGTGCCCGCCGCGGATCAGCGGATGGGGCACAAAATGAGGCACGGCGAGCGGAGCCACAGCAGGCGGTGGTTCACAACATGCCATCAAATCGCCTATCCTGGGTTCGGTCTCGCCATTCATCCTGTCATTATTACTGTGACCTGGAAGAAACGCACTGTGGCGTCGGTGCGTTTCCGTGGCAATACCGCAGAAGCCGCACTCGCTCTGAGACCGACTGATGGTCCGCGGCAACACCCTGTTCGTCCCGTCCGGCACGCCCCGCACGGCTGAGATCGCTTGCATGCACACCATTCGCTCGTTCATCGCCGTCCCACTGAGTCCTGAAGTGCAACGCAATGCGCGGCGATTGCTGCGCGACCTTCGCCAAGAAAAGGATGGAATCAAATGGGTGCCGGAAGAAAACTTGCACCTGACCCTGAAGTTTCTCGGCGAAGTCATCGACCGCGACGTCCCGCAGGTCTGTCAGGCGATCCGCCGTGCCACCGAGACGATCGAGCCGTTTGAGCTGGAGTTTGCCGGCACCGGCGGGTTTCCCACGAGTGATCGGCCACGTGTTATTTGGGCCGGAGTGCCCCGCGGCGGCGAGGAATTGATCCAGCTGGTCAGCGTGCTGGAGAAGGAACTCGCAGGACTGGGCTTTAAACCCGAACCACGTGACTATCGTCCGCACCTGACGCTCGGCCGCGTTCGCAGCAGCAGCCGGTCCGCGGCTGCAGATGTCGTCGAACGCATGGGTCGTTATGAAAACCGTTCCTTGGGCGTGATGGCCGCTGAGCAACTGCGGCTGTACGCCAGCTTCCTCGACAAGTCGGGCCCGAGTTATCACGTCATGGACACGATCATGCTCGGCGAGTCGCCGATTACCGCGGAAGCTGACGAGCTAGAAGATGACGACGAGTGACCAACGGCAGATCTCTAATTGTGCTCCAATCGTAGAACGGTTGTTCCAACGGTTCAGCATGCAAAAACATCCAGTCCGAGAAACGGGAACGATTGCGGACAATTGTTCTACGGCTGAAATTAAAACTGGAGGCAGGAGCCTCTTATAGTTGGAGTCCAGGCTTTAGCCCAATACCGCTAGGTTAGGACCCGTCCGCAAATAAGTTACCTGATCGGGATCGATCTCGTTACCTCCGATCGGCGATACTTTCCCGCATGCCAGATGCAGCTGTCGTGGAAAGGCTCCGATCGAAATATCACGCCTTAGTTGAGCACCTGGACGAGCGAGGTCGTCGTTGGGCTGCAACCGAAGCAATCGTAATCGGAAGAGGTGGTATTGTAGCAGTCGCAGCGGCAACCGGCCTGTCGGATCGTACTGTCAAAAACGGCATTGCTGAGATTTGCGATCCCAATCCGCTCGCATCAGACCGTCAGCGGCGAGTCGGTGGTGGACGCAAGGCGTCTGAGTATCACACGCCTGATTTGCAGCAGGCAGTCGAAGCGATTCGGCACACTCCGAGAACCAACTGCCGCCGCGTCATCGCGACACAGTACCTCGCCAGGGAATCGAACCCCGTCTAACGGTTTCGAAGACCGTCGTGCTGTCCATCACACTCGCAAGGTGAGTGCAGCGCAGGCAAACGTTGCCTGCCGGCATCCATAGCTGAAATCAATCGACTCCGTCTGATCAGCATCCTTTATGAGACACGACCCATCGACGATTATTCATCCTGACTGAACCGGCCTCTTTCGAGATCGAGATACAGCCGTGCGTTGGCGTTCTTTGCCAAATCACGAATCGTTTCAAGCTCGGCCAATCGCAACAGCGCCGGGTGTCCTTCCAGCACTCCAGCTGCCTTCGCTCGTTGCTCGTAGGCTTGCGTTTCCGCATGCACCTTCGCCCGCAGCGACTCGGCTTCCGCCTGCTCTCGCAACCGAAGTGCTTCCGCTCCTGCTTCCGCATCCCGTCGCGTGATCTCCGCTCGTGACTCAGACTCAATCTGTTCGACTTCCGCTCGCGTTCGAGCCTCTACCAACTGGGCTTGGCTTTGTCGTTCCGCCGCCAACACTCGGTTCATGATCTCCTGCAGATTTCCTGGGAAGATCAGGTCCTTCACGTCCGCTCGACGAATTGCAACGCCGTATCCATTTGCCGACTCGGTCACATCCGAAAGAATGTCCTCACTCAGCCGGTTTCGGTTGGTGAGAATTTCTTCTAGATTCATCGACGCCAGCGAGCGCCGTGCCGCCAACTGCACGTCGCTGTAGAGTCGATCTTCGAACTGATCTACCGTGTGGATGGCAGCCTTCGGATCGGTCACACGGAATTGCACCAAAATACTGACTCGGATTGCAACCTTGTCGGCGGTCAGGATTTCTTGACCCTTGATCGTCAGCTCGCGTTCGCGGATGTCGACAAGCACACACTCGACTGCTGGCAGCTGAGTGAACCACCGCTTGCGAGGCGGGATCTTGTAGCGGCCAGCTTCGAGCACCTTGATTAGCTTGCCGTCTTCGTAGTACAAGCCGCGGTGCGTGTCCTTGATGATAAACTCTTGCCCTGGATCAGTAACCATCATGTTGCACCTCCTTTCGATGCTTACTTGCGTGCTGTTGTGAAAGGTGCCTCGGAGCGGGGTCGATGTGGAGAACGAGCATTCAGATCTGGCAATTCTGAGCGTTCATTCCGAGAGGTGATCGCAGGAACCATGTGGCCGCTCGCTCCTGACACCGCCGAGGCGTTTTGATTTTGCCGATGCTAATCTGCGCACCAAGCTCTACCGTGTAATTAAAGTGGGACACCTCGGAGTCGAACCGAGACCCTCCTGCTCCCAAAGCAGGCGTGCTCCCATCTGCACCTGTATCTGATGTCCATGAAGTTTGAAGGGTGATGAGTAAAGTGTGAAAAACTTCTGCTCGTCTCCGTTTCACCCTTCACCCTTTGCATTTCACGCTTCCGCAGTGGGCCGGGAGGCGCTCGAATCCTCGTCTGCGGTTCTTCAGACCGCCGCTAGACCGTCTCAGCTACCAGCCCAAATTGAGTTCGTCGTTGAGTTTGTCCGCCGACCAGGGCACGAAAAAAGGCTCGATGTCGCCGTGACACCGAGCCTTCATGAAGAAGCCGTTTCGCTGGGAAACGAGTGTCACATACGCAATCGATACGCCGAGCCGCTATGCAACGGTTGCCCGCCAAAATCGCCCTCGTGTATCCGCTCGAGTCGACTGAATTGCAGTTTCGCTAACATCAGAAAGCTCATTGTCTGCTTCAAGCGTGGATGTGACTTATGTGTTCTGAAGAGAGCGACGCGCTAGCCGGTATCAGGTTCGCAAAAAAGAACAATTTTCAGGAAACAAGGATATGCCAGGCCGGCGTTTGGCTTCCATCGTCGTGTGGGGATCGATATGTCTCGCTGATGAATTGAAAACGCAATGAGAACCGCGGAGTACCCGCATGTCATGAATTGCGTTGATTTGGTGCCGCATCGCGTTCGCCAGCCATGCAACGCACTCCAGATACCTACCGGGCAGCTGGCAGTCGCTGAGCCCTTGCCTAGAAAGTGCCAATGACACTTTTTATAGTACGACCTCGCACACCTGATCTCCCAAGACGGAGAAGGCTGGTAAGGCCGAACGGATCGTACCGCTGTTCCCCGAACTGCTGAGCGAACTCAATCTGCAGAATTTACCGGCCACGAAGCGGCAGACAGTAACGGAGAAGGCGACGGGGAGAACGATGCCGAGGTAGTTGGCACTCAGGTGAGCACATTGATCGAACAATTCTGTGATCAGGGCACTAAAGACAAATTATTAGAGTTAGTGCATAGTGATCCAAAGTTGCTTTTTGTTCGCGATAGCGACATAGCTGGAGTGGCCACCTTCGGTGATGGATGCTTTAGAGTTGATTTCTTGCTGCCTTTATTCGTCCGGAAAGCTAGTTCCATGGGGAAACTACAGTTTGAATTTGGACCTGGCACGGCGACAGGATATTTAGAAGATGAGTTGGCAGTCCGCAAACAGACCGGGGCTATTATGCTGCGCGATGTGATCTCTGGATTCGTGGCAAGCTGGAGGCGGTACCTGATGGACGTTCCTCGAGCCCTTTCGTGCTGCGGCCCCAGCGGCCTGCAAGTTTTAAGTCACGAAGAAGCTGCCCAAGCGATGGGAATCAGCGGCGAGCAGTTGGCTGGACTGACTGTTTTGGCCAGAAAAGAACTGCCTCCTGCTGAGGCGTACTCACTAATGAAGACAATTGATCTGCCATGGTTAACCGACCCTCCCTTGTTTATCCTTGAACCAGTAGACACTTTTGGTGAGGAAAGTTTCTATGACCCGGTCGACGTAACCCGGTTTGCTGCGGAATGTATTGATCCTCTGATAGCTCGCGCAATGGAGAACGTTGATCCCAATGTGACTGACTCTAGCGTGTAGGCAGACGAGCTGAGTATTCTGCGCTTGCGGTAAAGCGGCAGCTGCTTGAGTTTGGTGCAGGATGAAAACTGCGCAGGAGAGAAGTGCTACCGACTCAGCCACAACTGCCTAGCCGGTGGAAATGGAATTGCTCTCGATCGGGCCCTGCTGACAATGTCCGTCGCTTCTGAAAAAGTGTCATTGGCACTTTGTCCACCTACCCCAGCGTGAACTCGCAGCCACTACGAGGCCGACAAATACGTGTCCTGTCTTAGGGACTGTCGCAGCATCGCGAAAGGTAAGGTCATTGATGCGTCGGTCACCAAGCACATCTCCGATGCTCCGGTGACGCTCTTGACGATTGCCGTGTCACGGACAAGGATGTCGCCAATCTGGCGAGACCGCCGCCTGGTACTCTGTCCGCACCGGCACACGATCAGCCGAGGACAAGTCCGGAGAACGATCGTTGTCGCCATCACGCTGTGGCCATCGACCTTATGTGCCGCGTAACTGGCTGCCGCAAGAACACCGCGGCCCTCAGGTATCGCGCCGTCTAGCAACTGGCGGGCCGCCACCTACGGCCGATCACGCTGCTCCAGCGCCGCGTCGAACACGTCCTCCTCGATGTCCAAGATCATCGCGGTACGCTCGCGGTTGATAATCGGCTCAGCTGCAGACAGGATTTACGCGACCAATTCGAGGCCTATGAACTGATAGAGATCAGGGATGTCGAGCACGTAGATCGGCTTGAATAGCACCAGGTCTGGAAAATTCGCTAGTACTCGCTGGCGGTGCTTCTCTTCCATGACCATCACGATGTCTGCCCAGGCAACGTCGTGCGACGTGAGCCGTTTGACAGCGCCGTGGGCCGTCCCTCTCGACCGCATATTCACGCGCTCATCGTTCCGATAGTTCTTCTCAGCGGAGGGGCTTCGCCATCGATTGCGCGGCTGCAGACAAACAAAACGTTGAGTCTAGCTGGCCTCACGGTGCAGCTACTCGTGCCGATCGCAGCAGTTCGCAGAGAATCCCAGCAACGTTTCGGGCGTCGTCATCGCCGCGGTGGTGCGTGCTCTGCATCATCATGCCAAGCTGCCGGTACGCTCCGTCCAGGCCAATTTCTGCAACGCACCCATACGTGACCACGAACAGCGATTTGACGTTCAGATGACTAGGACCGAAGGGGTAACCAATGCCGGCTTCGGGATAGGTCCGCGCAAACTGCCGCCGGTCGTAGTCATCTCAGCTGGCCCACAGGTTATCTGTCGAGTCGAACTCCTTCTTCAGCGTCTGCTAGCGTGTCGGCTGGGGTAAACATGTCCGGCGTCAGCGTGGTCAGTTCGGTGCAGAACGCGTTGATCGTCGATCGCTGGGGCTTAACCAGTAGGCTGTGTTTGCTGATTCGCTCAAATGCCGAAACATCCACTACGCGAATGCCAATCTCAATGATCTCGCTGGACTGTTCTTCCGGAGGATTGCCATCCCAGCACGCCGACCCGGCGTCGATGACGAGAACTTGATCGAGTTTGCGCCACGACTGCTCCTCTAACGCTTCACGAACTTCACAATCAAGCTACGGCATTTAGAGTCGCACGTTTCAAGCTCGTCGCACATCATCGCAAGAAACTCGCTTGCCGTACCACCTCCGGTTCCTGCACCGACCAGTGGAGACGCGATTGATCCGAAACCGTGTTCCTTAGCCAGCGCAATCGCACTCCGACAGGACAGCCCAATGGATTGCTCCAACGAACGCCACCACATGCTGATGCCGGCGACGTGGATGATTGCCTTGAATGGCAAGCGTCCCACCTGCATCAGGACGGCACCACCAAGTAGAATCGGGCCGCATCTTGCCAGCTGCCGGAACGGTTCGTATCCAGCCCGTCGCTTGATCGCCGCTGAAACGCCCTGTGGAAGCAACAGCCACCAGGGGATGATGCTGCGGTTCCAGGCATTCACGATCACCTCGATGTCTTGGTCGAGCAGATCACCTTCGACGATTTTGATTTGGCTCATGCTGGCTGATCCGAGTAGTTTCCTCACTTTGCTCAGGCTAGTGATCCGCGGCTGGTTCAGGTAACTCCGCATTCGAGCTACAGGTAACCAGATGTTTCTGCTGCAGGCTGGCGTAAACCTCATGCAGCCTTCTCCGCTGGGCGCCACTGATCTTGAGCTGCGACCGGGCCTCCTCAAGCCTGCTAACCGCCTGATCGACCGAATCGGCTTTGCCAGCGGCCAGCAGAACGGAAGCGGCGATCAGCCCTGTTCTGCCGTGACCCTGGGCACAGTGAATGTAAATGGGTGCAGCGAGTTTGGCGACACTTACTGCGAGTTCCGCGATTTCGTTCGCTGATCGAGTCGATGCGTCAAGGATTGGAAACGAGACGTACCTGGATACCGACCTCAGACGCCTCGGCTCGGCAAACTCGCTCGTCAGGTCGACCACCGTCTGGATGCCTACGGGAAGCTCCTCGTTCAACAGTCGACGTCCGATGAACAATTCATCGTCGACGCGACTGACCGCTGGCTCACGCGAAAGCAAACGCACCACGTGCCAGATCGACCAGACGTACACCAGGTACGGCGCCAGTACCAGGACTGCGACCGGTGCCAACGTCCCGCCAGACCGCTTGCCAAACAACTCGTGCCGGCTGCTGATGTACGCAATGCCGACGACCGCAAAGCTAGTCGCTGGGTAGACAAGCAGCCAGGCAAAGCCGCCTCGCATCGCGGCATTGGTGGTAAGCAGCACTGCCAAAACCATGAACGCCAAGGCGTACTTCATCCGTTCATGACTCAACCGAAAACGTGAGGAACTTAGCGGCACCTGATTGTAATTGACCGTACGCCGACTGTCCGTCCGCCCAAGGACCAAGCTGCCCCAGCCATTTCGCCAATTCAAAGGCTGGCCCGTCATGCATCGCCATTCGGATTCTAGCCACTGGGATTTTGAACTCCTCATAAACGGTGGCATCCGATGCCAACCGTCCGAACCACGCACCCTGGGGCAGGTCAACGGAGAGACAGAACCGTCTCGATTCGGAAACCCTGCGGATGCTTGGCATGAGTTCCAGCAGCTCGTCCTCAGCGATCCCGGTCAGTTCGATCGCGTAGAAGCCTTGGCCTTCATTCAGCTGCAGGATTGCACCGGAGTTCACCTGGTGCAGGTCGAAGACGATGCAGGCACCTCTAGGCCCGAGAACGCCTCGAACGCCTGGCCCGTGACCTCGTTTACACGAGCGACTCACGAGTCGCTTTGTGCGGCGCGACGCCAGGTTAGGACCACCAGCCAAAATGAAAAGCATAGGGTACGAAAGTCTAGCTTTTGGTTCTGTGAGTCCATTGTCGCACGACGCGTGAAAGCATGATCTGGCGTGATTCTGCCAACGACATCATCCGAACGCTCCATTAGAAACGAACGTCCGAACGCAGACACCGCACGAAGCACGAGACCTCCGCTGGAGTCTTGGATCTCGAAAGTTCGAGTGAAAGCTGTGGATTTCTGCCCCGCAACAATCTCCTTTCCGTCATGCTCCAAGGTCCAGTGCCCCTTGAACACACCCTGTTTGCGAACTTGAAAACCCACTCCGTCCGCCGTGATACTACCCTGCTCGCCAATCCAGTTGAACTCCAATGTCGCAGCGTGGCCCTCGCCGCTAACGCGAAAGTTCCATGAGCAAATGCCGTTTGGTATGCAACAGATCATGGGATCATTCCACATCCTTAGCGGCCGGAATAGTGATTGAACATCATGTGCAGGCCGCCATTATAGGTGCGGTCGGAGCCGCCGCCGATCGGGCCGACATAGGCGGCTGTCAGCGCACGTTGGCCGCACTCGAAGGTGGAACCGGCAACGACAGTGGGCAGGTTTGTCCTCCCTGCAAAGTTACCGACCATGATCGGCATACCGAGAGCGTGAATGCATTACTCACCGCCTTCAGTCCTTCTGCGACCTTGATGCAGCAAACCAACCAGTCAGGCCGATCGCACCGACGACCAGCGCCACAGCGTTGAGAAAGAGGTTCGTATCGCTGTGTTGGACGAACGCTGCAGCGATAAACACGGCACATGCTGAGGAAATAATGATCGAAGCGGCGATGCTCCGCATTTTGATGGTTCCTTGCGTAGTCGATTGGTAGATTCGCAGCTGCGAAGCTCACCGCCCCAGTCTAAACAGTCGTCGCAAATCCGCCGGTGGCATTCAAGCATTTGCCGACTCCGATCTTTTGCTCCTCGCAAACTACCTCTCCGCTGAGCGGCACATCCGCTGTCTTGCCAGGGGAGATATAGTTGGACGCTCGGCCTCTCGATGGACAAGCGATCATGTCATTGTCTTCTTGCCTATTCCGGAATGCTTGCCGGTCGATCTGGAGAATCCGGTACGTGTGTTTCGTCTTGATTTTGCTCGGCAGCCCAAGACTCGCGTGCGGCCTCATCGGCGATGGCGTTCTCCAAGCTCTCGTGGGCCACTTCCAGGAGATTCCTGAAGCTTTCGCTCAACTCACGATCGCTCAGCGGCAGTCGGACCGTCGATTCGAGATCCTCGATCAGCTTCCGCAGACTCGACGAGTCCAGGTGGATGAAGTGCCCCTGCTCGGCGGACAGGTGTTCGGCGCCCATGCCCCAACCGTATTGTCGTAGCAAGATCTCATCAGCCTGGACCATCAACCGATCGATTAACCAAGTCGGTGAATCGTTGGTTTCTAACGCTCGGACCAACTCCCCAATCTCGGGGCGCTGTTGCGAACTTTGGTTGAACTGGGGTGGTGGGTTCCAAGCGGGCGGAAACGCGTTCTCGCCCCATGTTTCCATCGTCTCGATCGCCCAATCGATGTCCCCCGCGACTAGCATCTGATCCACGTGGTAAGCACGCCGCAGGCCAGGCTGGAACCGAGTGGCCGCAAATGCCAACGTCACCGTCGCGGCCGCCGGAATTAGCCATGCCAGCCAGGAAACGCGGGACAGTGTCTCTGAGAATCGCCACGAAACTCCCTGCTTAGTGAGCCAGACTGTCGCCGTGATCGCCAAGGCAACGGCCGGCAAAAAAGACCACCACAACCCAACCAGTACCGCGGACTGGTAGTTGACCAAGATTTCCTGGGTCTGGGTTAAACGGATGCCGCCCATGATCGTCACCATCGACATGACCGAACTGAGCATCCCGAAAAAAGCGATGACCATGCACGGAACAAGAATCCAAGATAGCGACACCACGAACGGAATCTGGAATTGGATCGAGGAGATCCTCGCAAACAGCAGCACGCGCCAAATCGAAACGATCGATAACGCCGTCAGGTTGTAGCGCAACGACGTGATCTCGTCGGCGACGGCTGCGATGGGAAAGGCGTAAAACCAAGCCAATGGTGCAGTCAGCCAGTAGCCGGTCAAGAACACGATGGCGTGTCGCCCCGGGCGGACCAACGTCAAACCGCACAGACTCATCGCCCCCCACATCCACAAGAACAGGACAGACGAGAGGATCAAGGAAGCGGCGAACGGGCCCAACAGGTCGTACGGTTGATGCCACAGGCTGACCGCGTCGTATTCGCGCCCGAGCGCCGCGGTAGCCACCAATGCACCGGCAAACAGCCAGCCCTGACGAGCGTGAATCAGTCGGTCGATACTGGGACGCATGCCAAACAACAGGCAGGGTACGTCCCACCAACGAGCGTCTCCTTGAACTCGATTCACGAAAGCCGTCATAGGGTTCTCGGTGCTTTCAAGCGAACCGACTTGACGATCTGACCCCGTCGTGCCTGCAACGCCGGGCGATAGGCGCGTGCGACCAACTCGTAAAAGCCAGCGCGAAGTTCTGGGACGCTGAGCGAATCCGGCTGATGAACCACGTCGAAGAGGGTGTAACGCGAGAAGTCGCCCGGCAATAGTCTTCCGTCACGACGCAGCGACTCATGCAAGGCCGGGCCGGGAAATGGCGTCTGGATCGTCAACTGGATCTCGCCGAAGGGTGCCGTCTCCAGGAAATCTCCCAGCCGATCAATGGATGCTCGCGTCTCTCCGTCAGCGCCCACGATGAAACAGGCGTTGACGACGATGCCCGCTTCTTGGATCGCCATCGCAGCTTCCAACACTCGCTCAAAGTCTGCGGTCTTGGCGCCCATGCCGGGATAACGAAACACGGTGGATTCGAATCCGATGAGACTTTGGTGACAGCCACTGGCGGCGATCTGACGCAGCAAATCAGGCCGTTGGCCGATCCGCCAATCCGACTCCGTGAACCACCGTGCGCTGGCCCGGCGGAGCGCCTCCAGCAGCGGCCCATGATCACGCTCAGACGCGAACGTGTTGTCGTCGGCAAGCTCGATCCAGGGCTGCGGCCGGCGCTGGGCGATGACTGCGATCTCACGTTCGATTTGCGCGTCCGGCTTGACCCGCGCGGGTCCCAGCATCCGGCTGGCCGCGCAAAAGCTGCAAGCCCACGGACAGCCCCGCATCGTTTGCACTGTGTAACGCGGCGGAACTGAGTCGCCCCACAAATCCCAGTTGGGCGGCGGAGACGCCGACATCGCGATCGGATGCTCAACCCGATACACCTCACGCAAATCACCCGTCGACCAATCGCTCAAGATCCGTGTCAGCAGCGGCTCGCCGTCGCCGACGGCCACCGCATCGAACCGACCGATGCACGTTGCCGGCGACGCGGTAGCGTGCAGTCCACCGACGATCGTGGTGACCTTGCGTTTCCGTAATCGGCTGCTGATTGCAATTGCCCGATCGATGGCCGGTGTCAGACAGGAAAAGGCCACCAAGTCCGCTTCCTCGGAAAGGATTCGCTCGGTGGTTTGCTCCACCGTCTCGGTTCCCAAGTCGCTTACCAGCCGGACGTCCCAGTTGTCGGGCACGGTTGCCGCGATAGTCAACAAACCCAGCGGTGGCAACTCACCAAGTGCCCCGGCACGACGCTTCAACCCGGGCAGCGTCAGCCCCAACTCAAGCAACCGTTGATCCACAACCCGCAAGCCGCTCATCGACACCAAGGTCAAGCGAGGCGACTTGGGGAGGATCATGCCACTGCCTTGGTCATCAGCCGGCAGACGTTAAAACAACGGATCGCGGCGCGAGAAAGAAAAGTTGGAAGCGATCGAGTCGCTTAACGACGGAAAAGCATACCCCTTCACCGAAGATGTCTCCAGACCTCCCCAGCGGCAAACACCTGCAGCGACACTTAACGACAGCTCGCTAACGCCACACGCCGTTACTGAACTCATTTGCTCGACACGGTATCACAAACTTTTTCTCCGGAAGTATCATTTGTTCTCCGCCGGTCCTCGATTGATATAGCTAACGCGGCAGCGGCCGGTTGACTTGGCATTCACAAACCGCCTGATCCGCCGCTCCGGTTCACCCGGTTGTTCGTCGAGCGTTGGCTCGGTGAGCCCGGCGGGCCGCTGATGGTTGAGCTTAGCGTGGTAGCGGATGCCCGCTGGCCGTATTTTGCAATCAGGCCAGGATCTAAGGCCACAATGAGGCACTGCAAATTATCTGAAATAACCATATGCATTAGCGACGAATAAGAAAAACCCGCTGGCCATCATGATGGTAACTGCGAATCCGAACCAGTCACCAACCAATGCGCGATAGGACAGCAGTAGAGTAAGGGTGATGACGACTGTTACGCTTACACTGCGGAGATTGTCAACCGAGATTGCAGCGTAATCGCTTCCTGTTGAAAATTGCTTGTGAACCAGCATAGCGATGCCGAAGCCGAAGATTCCCGGAGGCACACCAAGAAAGATGGCCAACAATGGGTTGCCCGAGAGGTATAGTACAAATAAGAACCCACAGAGCGCTCCGTAGCCTAAAACGATCTGATCGAATCGGTTGATGGTGTACAGTGAATGAAGCCCAGACGCTTTACGCGATGTTTTCATTTCGATCGCTACTCTCGTGGACGCCATGTACCCGAGTCGACGAACGACCGCCATAACCGAGTCGCGGCGAGGGATTTTCCATTGTCAAAGTCTTCGACTCCGCGACGTCGGTTCATCGCATGGTTCGTCGTGGCCACAGCCGGCGTAGGACCATCGGTATCCATTTTAAGACGCCGACGTGTCCAAGGATGTCGTGAACGTCCTTCGTCACCTGAGCTGACGTAAACCCAAACTCATTCAACAGTCTACCAGATTTGGTCCCGTCGGCGACAACGCCAATCATTAGGTGCTCAGTTCCAATATAGCTGTGCCACATTTCGTCGGCAGCGGCAAATGCGTCTGAGTATACGAGTTTAAGCTCCTCGTCGATCGTGAAACCGGTATCAACGGAAACGTGATCGCGTTTGGATATCGCGTCGTCGATTTGTTGAGGTGTGATTCCGAGGCCGCAGAGAACGTGATGAGCGATTCCGTCAGGTTCACGGTAAAGCCCGGACAGCAGGTGGCAGGAGTCAAGGTGTTGATCGCCTAATTCGTCAGCGCACCGCACACCGAGGGCAACTGTCTCAATTGCACGGTCGGTTGCTCGCCCAAGAGCGAGAATATCACGAACGCGAGGGTCCGCAGTGTAGCTCAGTTAAAAAATTGTGTGGTGATTGAGCTTCTTGCATCGACGAACGCAACGCGTCACCGGGAACGCGCAAAAAGGATTCTAACGGCCGTATCGCTCAACTCGCGTTCTCCGGTGGACGCGATTGTTCTGCCTTCACAGTAGCCCTGTGTCCGAGCTAAGCTTCCATTCCCCAACGAATGCAGCGACCATTGCTACCCACACTATTGGTCATAGAATCGCCACCATAATTATCCAAAACCAGAGCCCACGATGAAACCCCACCTGCAAGGTCGATCGGCATGGTTCATTAGGATCATAGTAAACAGTATGCTGCGTGCCCGCGGGGTACTGTTTCAGAAGTTCTGGATTGCATTCATTCCTAGAACCGAAGTAATGCCGTTGGCCCATATATGTTTTGCCCTCAACGGCATAAGCATACCGCAATCGCAGTTGGATCAATTCTCCGTCTTCGTTCATTGGCTGATCGTGATTCTGGATCACGCAGTTCGTTGCTGCAAATCGGTGCTTCGACGCGACTGCAAAATACACAGTCCGCGCAACTATGATCAGCGGAGCGCTGCAAAGCAGAGTCGCTATGGTCGCTGCCGCGTGAAAGCCAAGCATCAGATTCCATTGAAGCAGAATGCTACCGATCAACCGGCGGCGACGGTTGATCATCCACTTCAAAACGCCCGACTTCGCCTCTCGGTTGCATCGGATTGTTCGCCGTTGCGTGACCTGCCAAACCGAATCGAAAATCAATTTGGGAGTGGTGCCGTAAATGCGACACAAGTGTAAATCCGACCTCATTGCTCTGGAACGCCAGAAATCCGGAACCGTAGGTATCTTCAATGGTAGCGAAATTCTCCCGGCCCGTCTGGAGTTGTTTGACGACCGATCCAAGCATGTATCCGCGGCAAATACCCTGTGAGTTTTCTCGATAATCGCCGAACCATGGCTCGGCGAAGTCGGCTACAAGGCGACAAGTCTCGGAGTGTCGACGATGGGTGATCGCGATTTGCAGCTCCGCGTTGCCGTGCTCGAGTTCCATGAGCTGAGAATGAGCACTCAGGAAGTCGGCAAGACCTAGCAGTTCAACGGCGGTATCCTCGCGGGAGTGCTTGTGAACGCGTTGCGCAAACTCGTTGTCAACCAAATACGGATCAACGAATTCAAGCAACTCGCCACCGGTTACTTCGCCGTTTTCGAAGTCCTTTGCAAGTGTTCGTATACGATTTGCTTCAGACGCCAACATCGCACCCTTTGGCGAGAATGCTTTCAATCGGTGGTGGCGTTCGAGCAGATCCGCAAGTGCAGGTGGTGGAAGCCGTAGAATGTAGGCGGCCGCTGTGCCACTTGCCATGTTCTCAATCATGAAACAGTGGTGCTCGAATGGTCGGGCCTGTAGAGTCATGTGCCTCGCCATAACGCGTACACGCTCTACATCGAGGTTGCCTTCGATCCATCGGCCTTCCTCGTAGTGAAGACGTGCTCGAAGCAGGGCGATTCTCGCAAGGTTATGGAGGCGGTCGTTTAGACCTGCAGAGGACCAGCTTGATCGAGAGTACCTTGACCAGTCACATTCGGAGAATGACGCCGCGTGTCCCAATCGATCGAGCGCTGAACGAACCCGGTCTTTCTCGAGATACGAAATCTGCACCTCCGACAATACGGTCGCGAATCCCATCTCGGGGTCGTCTGTGGTTGCCGAATCGACGTACGTCGGAACCGGTCCGTTGATCTCCAACGCCGCGAACAGATAGTTCACGGCAGCTTCGTCGGCAGCGACGGATCTGAAACTTAAGAACAAGACGCAGAGGACTGGCCAGATCACACAAGTACCTATTGGTTTCATGGACACAAATCCTCGTTGTCGGCGAACGTTGCGGATCACGCGGTCGCCGCGAGCGATCCTCCACTTGAAAAACCGCGACCCGGCGACTCGGCGTGCATCCGATTGTTATCCGCTCGGTCGACACTAATCGTCACTCCGCCTGCGAGTGTAGTCGAGCAATGGGTTTCCTAAATCACGCAGAAGGATGAACGCCTGATCCTTGTCGAATCCGAGCTCAACAAGACTGTCGTAGTAGTTCTTCTGAAACGTCGCCAGCTTCTTGGCTGTTTCGGGTCGAGCGAGATAGTCCAAGTACTTGTCGGACATTTGTATCGTGGCGTCCGTTACGTTTCCAAGCATGCCAGCGAAGAAACCCGATGGCTTTTCTGATTCAGTTGCTGTTTCGGCATTTGCATTGGTGTCCGCCCAGAGACAGGTCGGGGAGGCTACGAAGCACAAGGCAGTAAAAAGCGGAATTAGGGTTCTCACGCGGAGCTCCAAGGAAGACAGTTAGAAGTAGAGATTTAGAAGGATGATCATGCGCTCGAATTCAGTCGGATAACGCGGGCGGTAACGGGGCCGCCGCCAAAAGATTGTGACTTCTAAGACCGCGTCGTAGGCGGCTCCCGTTCACCGCATAGTTATCTCACTACTTGTGGTCGAGCTTGTAATTGGTTCGTCGCCGTCCTTCGGTTGAGACGGCCTCCGTTCATTGAAAAACAAGACCACAATAGTTGCGATTAACGCTGTAGCCAACGGAATGGAGATCTCTGTCCAAGCATTTGGATCCCTTGTCTTTCGTGGCATTTGGGGGCGAGTTACAGCCACGCCGATCAACGTTGCGGCAGAAATCGCGATCAGTGCTCGAATAAAGGACAGTCCATTGCGAGGAGTAAACGATGCAAATGCAGCCAATCCAAACAATACTGCGAGCCCGAGCGAAGGGACCAGAATCATTGTCGGGAGCCGTGCCAGATCGTTTTCTCGATCCATTGGGTGGATGTCATGGAACGTTAAATGAGACATCGCGATCGATCCGACGACGGTCGCGGGAATTGCGAATCCGACTGCCGCGTATTGCAGCGACTTGCGAAGTCCACAGACAAGATTCATCGCTGCTCGCATTGAATCGAGATGACGGCCGCCGTCACCGGGGACGTCGAGTTGAGCTTCCACTTATAAAAACCAAATGCCGTCCTCCGTGTGCACGGCATAGTTATCCGCGATCTGCTGCGGGTGAAATAGGGTCAATGCCGAGGAGGGGAGTTTGTGGCTCCTTTGGTGGGTAGAGCACTGGGCTGTCCGTTGCCGACGTATAGAGTCTGGCAGTGCCATCATCATGCATTACCAATGAAACAAACAGTCGGTCCGAACTCCATGTGTAGATATGAACGCCGCCATCGAGTGCATCATTCCGCCAATCCTTTTTAGGCACTCCAAATCGCTTGATGAATTGTTCGGCCATGGGCGCCTCCGCAGCGATTGCGTCCACCGCGGCAACAGGGTAGTGAATCTCAATGGTAAGGACGGCTTCGTCGAGGAAATGAACATGTGCAGTGGGGACTTCGTGTGCACCGTTGTTTATGACAACGAAGTGATCGTCACGCATGGGTATTGCGTTTGGAGCCGAGCCAGGCACAGCGGAGGGCAATCGCTCCAAAAATTCGTCCAGTGTTGAGCCGATGCCAACTCCACCAATGCGAACCGTGATTGCCGTGTCTGCTGGCAGACTCTGAGGCTGATCCCCGTAAGTGCTCGTCAGAGAAGCCGCAGAGAAGGCTAGGAGGGCAAAAACACTGACCTTGAGACAATGAGTAGTCATAAGAAATTCGTATCGGATTTAAGGTTTCAGTTGGATAACGGTAGTGAAAACGAGGCACGGCGGGTTGATCGACCATTCGGAATCGCCTGATGCCGTGCTCCCGTAGATCGCATCGCTATCCTCAACTGGCAATAACTGTGAAGCACCGAAGCAAATTAGCGTGTGGCAGTCCTGCTGACACAATTTACTGAGCGAAGGGGTCGTGTGTATCTCCACCGCCAAATGGGCTGTGGTCGATCCTGCGCGGCGGTGAAAACGGGCCGATGCCGACAATGTATACCTTATCGATGCCATCGATCTTTGAAAGATGTGTCGCCGCTGCACGAACCACCCCGAAATCCACCTTAAAACTTGGGTGCAAAATTAACGTGCCGTCAACGACTCGCAACAAGATTTGCGATTCTGCACCTTCGAAAGACGCTCGGCGAATAGTTGGAGCCACAGAGATTGAGCCCGTGACACCAGACCCATCATCGAACGCGTCTCGGACAGCATTGACAATTTCGACAGTCGTCGCTTCCGATGCCCGTACATCCACGACGCGGTCACCTGTTAATGCAGCAGCGAGGAAGACCTGCGACGGCGGACGGCTAGTACCGTCTTCGGATGCTGGTAGCGATGTTAAGGTCAGAAAGATGCAACCAGATGTGGCGACGAGACGCAGAAATAGAGTATGCATGGCAAGCCTCGTTGAGATTAGTGTCGGTTTAAGCCGGATAACGGCGGCGATGACGTAACCGCCGCAGTGTGGTTGTTGTTAACCGAGCGGCCATCGGCGGCTCACGTCAATCGCATGGTTCCCCGTATTCTCGTAGTTCATCGTTGGCGAGAACGTTTAATGTCGGGGTGAGGCACCAAACGCCGAAGTTCGTTGGGCAGTTTTTTGGCAGCGGCGTTGTCATTAAACCCATATAAAATAACGGAGGGCCTCCCTGTGTGTGGGTCGATAGCTGGCATGTAGAAGTTGCGACACTCCCAACAGATCGAAACGCTAAACAACAGCATGTCGTCTCGGTAAAAACGAAGGCCATATGCCGGAACGTGGCAAAATGCGCCGTTCGGCTTAAAGTCGAGCGAGCGCCAGTTGTCCGATATCCGCTCCGCGTCCCTTCCATCGAAGGATCTTGAGGTATACGCGACGGCCGAAATTTCCGGTGCACCGAGAGTCACCGATCCATCGGCAGTAGCTTCGGATGCGGGCCGAACAAGAAACGCCTCGGCCTTGGCCTTCGGAGCGTTGTCGTCCTGATCATCGAGCGACAAAGCAAGAACCTCGACACGATCGATTGCTGGAAGATCAGTCGTGTACGCGGCTTGCACGACTCGGGCAAGCGCTTCAAGGTGAGCAACGGTTGCATGGTCATTTCCGTCACAAGGACTAACGCAGGCAACACTGACGATGACAAGGAATCGCAGAGACAGCATGATGTTTCAATCGGGTAACGCTGGCGATGACTTGGGCCGAGCCTGTGAGCACGATTCACCACGAGGCAGCCTGAGGCCTCCAGTCGATCGCATGGTTATTTGCGGTTGTCCGTTTTGACCAGCCGGTTTCGAGCATCACGCACGACCGGCTCCTGAGGCAAAAGGCGAACAAGTATGGCCAGATCGACGGTGCTCGGTACTCCAAACACGCTGGTCCGCTCCAACTTACCGAGGCGGTACCGAAGTTTCAACCGAACCGGATTATTAGAGTGAACAGTGAGTCTTGAAAACCGAACATGGTCGGGCTTGATCTTTGGGCCAGTGCCAGAGTGCGTTCGCTGCAAACTGCGATTATGCACAGTGATCGTTGGTGGGAAGACGGCCAGCAAGGCCAAGTAGAAGTAGAGATAAAGGATTACGCAAGGAAGTGCGAGGAGCATCAACCAGAGGTTGTTGGGAACGACAAACTGCGGAATCGCAATCTTGAAGGCAGCGACGATCACGGCACCAACTAGAGCCGACACTACAACAACTGTTATGAGCGATCGCGGGTTCAGAATCTCGCGCAACTGTCGCCAGAGCCGTGGTACGTAGAACCACCGTGGCTCATGCCATCTGAGCTTGGCGACTTTGGATGTCAAAAGCGACTCGCCTTCCGCAAATAACGAGGCCGATCAGCCGGCGGCGATGTTCGATCCGCTACTTCATGACGCCTGACTTCGCCGCTCGGTTGCATCGGCTGGTTATCGCAACGTGAGTTTACTTCGGTTCGAGCCAAATCGCGAGACCGTTTGTCAGGCTCTTGTCAAAGTCTGTATCACCGTTCGGCAAAATCGCCATTGGACGCATCGAGAACAGCATAAACGGCTGGGATGGATCAAAGGTTTGCGCAGCTGACTTGCCGGCTATATCGACTTGCCGATAGGGGGATTTCGCCATCCAGTCTAGATGCTGCTTGGGCACATCCATCGAAACGCCTGCCATTTGGTCTGTGGAATCACCGATTCGTGAAGTCACCGAAAAGGAATAGTTACCGTCAGCCATTTCTGCGAGACTCGCTGTTACGAGCACCTCGTTGTCGCGTTCCCAGTAACGCTGGTTCGACACGCCAGAACGCCCAGCCCGTGGTGGTATTGTCCCGAACGGTATGCCTTCTGACGCGACGTGCCACATGTACTTGTGCCCCTTGGGTAGGAAGAGACGCCAACGCCACGTATTCGCTTCGCTTGTGTCAACTGCGATTGCGTTGACGACAGTCGTATCGTCGATTGTAAGGCGCCCCGTTTCATCCTGGAGTCGTCGCACGGCAGATTCGGCGATGCGCAATCGATTCGCGGCGTACCAGTGGTAGATCGCAAGCGTAGCTAGCGTAGTCACGATCAGCAACGCACGCAACGAATATCGAAATCGGCTGAAGGTGCGTGTGTCATTCATGCAGTTGCGTGATCCTCTAATGCGATAACGCTGGGGTTAACGGGGCGACGGCCTGATGGGCTGGCGGTCACGAACCGATTGATCCGTCGCTCTCGTTCAACCCGTTGTTCGTCAGCAGGAAGGCGTTCGTCAACGGCGTATTGTGACGTCTGGGAGAATGTTCCGCAATCGAGCAACGCCATCGTCGGTTACTGAGGTGTTTGACAGATCAACAAGGAGTAGTCCGTTAATCGATGCAATAGCATCAATTGAAGAATCGGTAATTGAGGTCCCGCCCAAGCGCAGGATCTTTAGACTTCCAATCTGAGCGATGAGTTGGAGTTGCCTGTCGCTAAGCCTAGCGCCTGACAAATGGATCGCTTCTAGCTGATGAAAACCGGCGATATGCTCAGCGGTTGAGTCGTCAATGGTTGCACCAGCGAGATCCAGCTGACGCAATGAGCGATAGTCGGAAATGCGGCCAGAGCGAATTGGCTCGACGAATCCCACCCATGTCGGCCTACTTTTCTCGTCGAATCCTACATAATAGGCTCCTATCGATTTCAGATCGCGCTCAGCGGCGTTCCGTTTATGAAGGTCGCGGGTAGCGATGCTGCTGGCAGCAGCAATCACCGCCGCACCAGTGACGGCTACCAATAAGCTTCGTAGTCGGAAACGCATTGCATTATTAATCTGACGAACGTCGGCGGTAACGGGGCCGCCGCCAAAGAATTGTGATGTCTAACACAGCGTCGTGGGCGGCTCCCGTTCACCGCTTTGTTATTTGTTTATTTTATCGTCATTGTCGTTCAATCGCTCAAGCTCTGCAACACGTTCAATTGCTTCGGCAAGAGTGCACCGATGATGGTGTCGATAAAGCCGGACAGCATTCAATCGCCGATCTCGTTTTGCTATGGCAAGGATTTTAGAATCATCGACTAACTCTTTAGCCGTGCGATCTTCTAATGGGAGTAGTTGAATTGTGTATGTGCCGCGATCTCGTTCGTCGAACGTGATTTGGACGCGGCAGTAATCGTCAAAGTCACCAGAGTAAGTGACGTACGAAATAAGAGAATCCACGACGATCAAATCGCGATGGGAATCGCGCACGGCAAACGCATTCGCCTCATCGCGGGTGAGAAAGGACTCGCCATTATTCTCAACAGCTGATGGAGTAATGTGTTGCTTCTCCGGGATTAGTCTGCGGAGCCATTCCATTGCAAATAGCGATTCGCATCAGCGGGCCGGCGCGAGACGCGTAGACTTCAAAATCGACCCAGCCGCCGGCTCCGTTGCATGCGATTGTTACCTGCTATTGTCGTGGACGATTGAGGGTGGCTCAAGGAGTACGGGTGACTTCAGCGCAATTAAGTTCTCGTTTACCATCAGTCGAAATCTTTGATAATTCTCGCCGCCCGAGCACGCATTGGCGTATTCATCCCATATCCATTCAATCGTAACGGCATCAATGTTACCCGACAACCGTTTACTAATACGTGACTCAAAAGCGGCAATTTTACCAGTGCTGGTCTGAAATGCGATCAAGCTATTGCCATGGAGATTTCTTGTCCAATCGACCATGCAATGCCATTGCGCGGTGTTAAGATTGTTTGGCTGCTTTGCGTAGAGGCCGTTAATGCTAGCCTCTAATTTTCGAGCGTAGTGGGTACGACCCACAATGCTTTGCCTCACGGCAACTGCGGATGCGCAGCAAATCGCGCAAAATGCGGTTGTGGCGAGTAATGTTCTGAGGCTGAATCGTTTTCGCATTAGATTGCAGCGGCAAGCCCTTCAGTCAGGTAACGACAGACATCACGGGGGACGGAGAATTGATCATCCATGCCAACATACGCTGCAGGCCGTCCTCCCGTGGATGTCATGGTTCTGCTTGGTTGTTCGGATCTGCCATAGCGGCGAGTTGCTGAATTGAGGACTGCGAAGAGTACGAAGATAAAAAGTCGTTCAAAACAGTGGTTGTGATCCGGGCATTCAAGCTGGTGAACTCACCGTCCGAGAGTTGCAGCAATTGATGGACTGACGGCAACTCGATAGGGCCTTCCGGTAATTCAAGGATTGTTGTTGGGTCGTACTCGGACGACGAATACGTGGTGCGAACAAGTGATTGCAGTTCCCGCGCGTCGCTGAGGCGCTGGATGACCACGAAGTCGACAAGATCTTTTGTGCTGTCCGTTTTATGCCGTCGAATGGCAGTGTGAATCATTGAGATTCCATTGCTATCGCCAGTAGCCCGTGTTGATATTTCTCGTGCGTGGAAAGAACGGTAGGGGTTATTGGCCAAGTACAGCGCAGCAATAGCAGTCACTACAAGTAGTGCTGATATTGAGAAACGTAGTTGTCGCGGCTTCACCATGTCCTTAAAGCAGAACGACTGGGTTAACGGGGCAACGGCCACAGGACCCGGCGGTCACCAACGGCCTAATCCGTTGCTCCCGTTCAACCCGTGGTTCTGTGCTGTTTTGTAGTCAATCGCGATCGACGAACATTACGTATCCGTTGAAGCTGGCAAGCAATTGAACGCCAGGTTCATTTAGGTAGATTCGCTTGATTGCGTCACGGGAAAACACTCGTTTGCGTCCGGAAGGACTCTCCATTTCAATCACAACGTAATCCGACCCGGTAGATTGAACCGTCCCAAAGCTGTGCTTGACCTTGTCCAGTGTTATCTTCGGTTTAGCATCGGCATGGTTTTTTGCCACGAAGTCGGTCGCTTCCTGGATTCGCTCCTGAAGGGACGGGTATTTATTCACAAGAGCGTCCAGCTCAAGTTCCTTTGCATCTAAGGCAATTTGGAATTGCTCCGGCGAAAAGACTCTCAACATGATGTCGCCTGTGTTTGACAGCATGTGGACGCTCACCTTCGTGCCAGGCTCTAGGAAACCAATCATCGATGGCGGGCGATCGGTCTCCTGTGCGTACGCCGCCACTGTGAACGCCAAGAAGGACAATGCAAATATGCATCGACTAATCATGTAAACCTCATCTCAATCACAGAACGACTGAAATCACGCGGTTGCGGCCGAGCGACCCTACGCCAAGGAATGTTGCGATCCGCAACTCGCGTGCATTTCTTTGTTGTCCGCAATGTTTATTGAAATGCATCCGCGGAGACCAAGATGTCACCAAGATCATTAGGGCCTGGTTCCAGTCGGATTTCAAAACGACCGTGGCCCCAGATTTCTTTTGTGCCATTGATCTCGACTTGACCAATCCGTCCCGCTGCATGTTGCGTTTGAAAAACTAGAGGTGTGTTTGCGGGTAAGCCTTCGATTTTAATTGTGCCCTCCTTGTCGCTGACGGCAGCAAATGAATGATCCAGAACTAAGACCTTCGATTGCGTTTGCGGGTGTATGTTGCAACTTACAGGAATCAGACCCGGCTCCGGACTCTCTATTACTATTGCCCGCCTATGGTCCGCAGCGACGACCACATTTTGAGGCGGGTTGCTAAAGAAATTGAGGTTTAGGTTGTACCCAACGCGATCGTGATTCAGAAACTCCAGCGTGTCGCCCGCCCGAGCTATCAGTATGCGTGGATCAAGCCGACCGCCTTGTATCTCGAGACGACGCATTTTGCCGTCGTATGGTGCCTGGTCAAGCTTTGACCCACCGCGTCCGGTGTAGACGTAGACGACAGTGTCGCGAATGCCGTTGTCAGTCGGGTTGATGAACATGCGTTTATCGAATGCGGCCTCTCCCCCAGGAGCATCGGCTGACGTGTCACCATCGTAGATGAATCGCATCGTAAGCTCAGCGGTTTCAGCAAACCCGAAAGTCGGGAATAAGGATAAGCCGAAGATGATGAGAGTAAGTCGTGCCATGATAGGTTTCTGTAATTGGCAGGTGAGTTCACAGCCAGTTCAAACAATCCACAAATGATCTAATTTCGGACAACTTGTCATTATCCCAGATTGGCATCTGGGGGTAAGGCTTATCGGGTCACTTATCCGCAGATGCGCGGCATCGTGGCCCGGTGGTGGGCTCATTTATCTCAGTTTTTCTCGCGGGAGGCAAGGTCGAGGGGTTTACTCTAGCCACGCAGGGGGAAAAACTGGCCCTGTGGAGACAAACGTTCACTAACGGAGTGGTTTCTGCACCTGCGACGCGGAGACGGGGCCATGCGCAGCACGACGTTCGGTTCGCCCACACGGGCGGCTAGCAAAAGCTCGGGTCAAGAAGACTGGGCGAGAATCTGGTTCGGAAAGCTGGCTGGCTTCCACCGGGTTAACCAGCCTGAGCACTGGCAGTTCACCGAGCAGCATGTGATCGAGTTCCTGCGTTCAAGACTGAGGACTGGCATGCCGGCCTGGAAACGGGTGAAGATCGTCGAGGGCTTGATCGAGTATCGCAATCGGGTTCGTCAGTCCCAGACGCCACGCCTGGAACCGATCCGGGCCAAGCTGCAAGACATCGCCCTACGCGAGCAGTACCAGGATGACGGCGAGACGATCGAGGAAATCGCTGGCAAGATCGATCCCCGTGAGCCCGACATCATCCAGCAGATGCAACGGACGATGCGACTGCAGCGGAAACACCTGAACACCGAAAAGGCGTACCTGAAGTGGATTCGTCGGTTCATGCGCGAGCGGTGCTTGAAGACCGCTAGTGATTTTGCGGCCATCGGACCGGCTGACGTTGAGTCGTTTCTCACCGACTTAGCGGTTGATGGCGATGTTGCCCAGTCGACGCAGGAACAAGCATTCTACAGCTTGCTGTTTCTCTTTGAGCACGTTCTCAAACGTGACCTAGGCACGATCAACGCCATCCGCTCCAAAAAGGCCAAGCGGATTCCGACAGTGATGAGCCAGGTGGAGGTGAGCCGGGTATTGGATCAATTGAGCGGGATCTACTTGTTGATCGCCCAGCTTCTGTATGGCTGCGGGATGCGGATCAGCGAGTGCTTGCGGTTGCGGGTCAAGGACATCCGGTTCGATCTGATGCAGATCGAGATTCACGATTCCAAGGGGAACAAGAGCCGGTTGGTTCCGCTGCCCGAGCAGTTGGTCGAGCCGCTGCGGCGACTGGTGAAGTCGCGCGGGGTGTTGCACGAGAAGGATCTGGACAGCGGCGAGGCATCGGTGTGGTTGCCGCACGCCCTGAGCCGCAAGTATCCGGCTGCGCACCGCGCGTTCAAGTGGCAGTTTCTGTTCGCTTCGGCGAAGTTCTCTCGCGACCCGCGGAGCGGCCGGCGGCATCGCCATCACCTCCACTGGAGCACGTTCGCCGAGCATCTGAAGCGGGCGGTTAGCGCGGCGGGCGTGCTGACGCACGTCACCTCGCATACGTTCCGTCACAGTTTCGCCACACACCTGTTGGCCTCGGGAACCGACATACGGACAATTCAGGAGCTTCTCGGGCATTCCGACATTACCACCACGATGATCTACACGCATGTGCTGACTCGCAAGGACATCACCGTGGTCAGTCCGCTGGATCGCCTGCAGCCCAAGCGGCCAGACGTGAAACCTGCTGCGCTAGCGTCCTCGGCAAGCGACGATTGGCCGGGCCCGCCGCCGATTCGATCGGGCGACGAACCTGTGCCGACTCAGGCACCCCCGCGTCCTCCGCAAGCAGCAAAACCCGCACCCGCCGGAGCTGGCCCATGCAACGTTGCAGTGGCCGCGTCGCCGGATCGCGTGCTGGCGGAGCATGAATTGATTGATCAGGCATCGCCGGAGAGTGTCATGCCGGATCACGCGGTGCCGGACCGACCTGCACGATGGTGGAACGTACTCTGGACACGGATGGTAACGAGCGTCTGGTGTGCACCGAGTTCATCGGACCAAAGCGTGCTTACCGCTCAGTCGCGGATTGCGTGCTAGTTTTAGGTTGTCTGACCTCACCGAGGCTCACTGCGTTTGCGGGTGTGGGTACGACCGAAGCCTGGCAGGATTGTTGATCGCAGCGATCTGTGGCCTCAACCAAGTCGAGGAAGAACCATGGCAGCTGGTGATTCGGGCAGAAGGTGGTTTAGCGAAATGGTCGACGTGCTGCGTGACCAGTGGCATCCGGCACTGTCGTGTGAAGAACTGATCGCGTTGGCCAAGCGGCTCGACATGATGATCAGGCAGATTCGTCAGGAGCGAGGGATCAAGACTCCAACGATGTATTGCCGGCGCTGCGGCGTCAGGCATGAGCAAGTGTTTCGTATCTCAGTGCGGGCCATGATCCTAGCGACGGCTCGATTCGAAATGGCAAGCGATGAGGAAGCCAAACTCGTTGAGAAGCGTTGGGCGAAGTACCGCACAGAGCATGGTCTCGATCTGCATGGTGATCAATCAAGCGACAATCCGTCTGCTAATCGCCAGAAAGTGCCTCAGATGAAGTTGGCTCAGCACCATAGCCAGGTGCAGGTTTGATCCAAGGCGGCTGCAGCCTGGGCAAGCCGGATTTCCTCACTGCTGGGCTCCGGCTCATCCGGCCGCGGCTCGATCCAGACACCGACGCAGTCGTTGTCGTCAGACAGCTCATCTTCGCCCGACCACTCGGGTTCCAGGTAGTCCGCCAGCCCCGCCTGCACGGCCTCTTGAAACAGTTCCGGGTGTTGTTGCTTTAGGACCTTCCACCGTTTTCGCCTGCGCGGGTGAACCTTCGCGATCCGCTTCACCAGCGACGCCAGTGCGGCGACCTCCTCCCCAGCTTCACTTTCCAGCTTTTCCAACCGCCGAAGATTCTTGGACGAGATATTGGACTGATCGAGAAAGCCGAGGATCTCGCTGGCCAACAGCTCTGCACGGAGTTCTTCGCGGGGCCGCTGTCGGCAGCTTTTGCAAACGATTGCTCGTTGACCACGGCCGCCGAAATGCTCGTTAGGTCGGGCCTGGCAACAGAGCTGGCAGTAGCGACCAGTCAACGCCGGCTCCTCGATTCTCGGCAGCCCAGCCAGTGATGCTCAGTCAAGGCCGAGGGTTTCCAGCCTGAACCTTCGGCGGCTTCGGTGACAGCCGAGGCTAACAATCGAAGGGCGAATGACGGCTTAGTAGCAAACGTCTCCATCGCACTTTGATGTTACCCGCTGTGGTGGCGCACCGCAGCAGTGACCTGAAGATTTTCTGGTGGCGGTAGGCTCTCTCCGTTGTCGGGGTCGCCGCGATTTAGCGCTGCCGCTGGTGATGAAATCGCGAGAAACATGAGCCAGCTGTAGGACTAAATCAACGTACTCGCTTCGTACAAAGTGCCAGTTGCACTTTTGGGCGACACGGATCAACGGCGAGTTTGCAGCATCCATTTGCGGTGGCGGTGGGCTCAGCCGGGTTTGTTAGGCCAGGTCCAGAAGCTGGGGCAGGTGGGCGGCAAGTTCGGTAGCTCGGACCCCGGTCGCCGCGACGCGACCGTCCCGGCCAATCAGGAATCCGGTGGGGACGCCGTCGATCCCGTAAAACACCGCCAGCGGGCTCTCCCACCCGGACGTCCCCGGGTTATGGTCGAAAAGCACCGGCCAGCGGATGTGCTGGTCGTCGAGGAACGTAGTCAGCGTGTCGCAGTCGTCGTCTAAGCTGACTCCGACAATCTCGAAGCCTTGCGGGCGGTAGCGCTCATAGACGCCCTTGAGTTTCGGCAGCTCGCGGCGGCAAGGCCCGCACCAGGTTGCCCAGAACTCGACAAACACCACTTGGCCGACAAGCGACTCGACCGAGAACGGCCCTCCAGCGACGAGCGTGCCACGGACCTCCGGCGTGCGGCCGGTAAGGCTCAGCCAGCGAGCCCTGCCCTCAAACCGGCTTGCGTGCTCAGCGATCGCCGCGTGCGGGCTGTGGAGGAAGACGCGAGCAAACTCGTGTAGGATACGGTCGGTCCCGGCCGCGTCGCCAAGTCGCCGTGTCGCACGACGGGCGGCGAATAGGTGACGCCACTCAGCCGGCGTGCGTTGGAGGAGTTCTAACAGCTCGCCGCAGATTCGGGCGGCGGCCCGGTGGTCCAGCCGCTCGTCAGCCGCCTGGACCAGCTCCCATAATCGAACTTCGGCTGCGACGTCGGCGGCCGAGTCATAGCGTAGCCGATCGCAAAGCTTTGCCAGCTCCTCTGAAGCCGCGGGGTCGCGTAACTCGACGAGTACCACGAGCGCCTCAAATGCTGCCCGGGCGGTGTCAGTCCTGGACCCGCCGCCTTCGCTCGGCCGGAGGAGCGGCCGGGTGACGTCAGCGAGTGACTGTGCGGCCGAAACGACGGACTCCCGCCAGAGTTCCGCATGCATACGCGGCGGCCGGGCAGCGAGCAGCCGCTGAAGCCGCTCGGCCGAGTCCGTCAGTTCGCGGTTGTCGTTCGGCATGGCTGTGATCTCCTGGAATGTTCCCCGGAAGCTGCTCCATGTGCTCTGGGAGTTTATAGCGTGTACAACGAGGCCAATGGTCAGAGGAACCTACCGATGGTTGCCTTCGAAAACACGCGAAGCCGTGCGGCAAGAGTAACGCCCGCGACCCAAGTAGCTTGGATCGCGGGCGCTGGTGAACGCTGACTTGCCTTACCGTTTATAGCTCGACCGATTCGACTTCGCGGACGAAGCGGGCTTGGTCGCTCTCCAGGAACGAGCTGACGACGTTGAACACGGCGTCACTGAAGCCGCCGACGTTCAGGATGTCGCTCGCGCTCCGGAGCCTGCGTGGTGGCGTAGGGCTGCAGGTCGATGCAGACAGCTTCGGCGTCGGCAACGCCGTGCTTCTGCTGAATCTGCTTCGAACGTCTGCCACTCGGTCATCACGCCGGTCGAGCCTCGCATGCCGTGACTAAACGGTCGTCCTGCGTAGACCCAGCTCTCGTTGTCGCTGACCAGCACGCACGCCGGCAAACTTCCGCTCGCGGTATCGCCTGTTCGCTGCACGCAGCGGGAGCGAGCAGTCCGTTCCGCCGCCGCCGTACTTCGCCAGCTCGCTCGCCAGGCTCAGGATCGAATCGCTCGGATCGATCTTGACGTCGTACGCTTGCGTGTCGAACGGAACGACCACGCTGTCCGGGTTGCGGCGCAGGATCGCCGCCGCGAACAGGGCCGCCACGTCGACGCAGCGCATCTTCGTCGTCGCACCGCGGCCACGGTACCGGTGACCGGCGACCCCATCGAGCCCGACGTATCGAGACCGATGACGACCGGTCCCGGCAGCTCCGGCACGTTGCCGCACGCGATCTCCGCCGCCTTGTGCAGCGCAGCCTTGATCTTCTGCGGAACCTCGTCCGCCAGCGTTCAGGTACGCCGCCAAGTACTGGTACGGGAACTGCGGCGACGAGCGGATTTCGTCGGCGTCCGCCAGTCGGCCGGCCACGTAGTCGACCATCGTGTTGTCATCGCCCTGACCGTTCTTGAAAACCTCGTGACGCAACAGCGTGTTGAGGTTCATGCGCAGTGCCTGCGGACCCATCTGCCGGGCGATCGCCTTCCAGACGAGCGGACCCTTGGCTGCGTCGGCCAGCAAGTCCCAGCGGACCTGACAGGTCGCCAGCGATCAGCGTCTGCGCTTCGGCCGTCTCGGACGCTGCGGTACGCCATCAGCGACTGAACCGCTGCCGGCAGGTCTGCCTGCGTGGCCGGAGCCCACTTCTCGACCTCCTTATCCGTCAGCCAACCGAACAGCGCGCGACGCGCGTTGTCCTTCGGCGTCGGCCGAGCCATCCGCAGGACATCGCGCAGGCTCGGATCGTTACCGATCGAAGCCGACAGCAACTTGCTGACCGACGCCTCGTTCAGCCAGCGCTGGAACGCCCGCTGCAGCGACGACGACAGACTCTTGCGGCCGAACTGGCCCGAGCGGATCATCTGGAACACCGTGCGCAGCACGCGGCCGTTATCGACGACGCGGTCGAACACCCGGTGCATCAGCGCAGTGTCGCGCTTCGACAGCACGACCAGCAGCGCCGCCGGCATGTCCTTCATGAAGGCCCGCTCGCGGGAGTAGACCGCCAGCTTCGCCAGGAACACATTGTCGTCGACTTGGTCGATCAGCTTCCGCAGCGCGTCGAGCTGATTCTGAGCCGTGGCGTAGTAGACGTTGCCGAAGCAGCCCGTGGCCGCCATTTGCGCAATGCGTGCTTGGCGTTGAACTGGTACGCCGGGCCGCCCGCTTCGTTAACAACGGTTGCTCGCGGAAAGACGCTCGTGATGCTCGAAAACAGACTCTTGTTAGCCATCGTAACCTCCTCCAGTAAAAATGATCCGACGAAGTTTGGTGCAGAGGTTGCTCCCAAATGAGCATCGCCCCGTTGCGGGCCACGTCCGAGAAACGCCTCGGATGCGGTCGGAGTCGGGGCGACAGGAATCGAACCTATGGACTCCACTCCGGCAGTCGGATCGGGTTCTTACCGCCGCATGCGAATGCTATCAAATGGAAGTGACTCGGCATGCAGCGGTTTGAGTTGTTGGATCTGAAAAAGCACTCGGCGAGGTGTTGACCAGAGCTCCCGTCCGTATCGGCGAGGAAGCGGAGGGGGCGGGATTTGAACCCGCTAAACCTTTCGGTTGTTATGCATGTACTCCGAACCGGCAGCCCAGTGTGTGCGGTGGGTTGTGATGCAAAAAACGCGATCGACGAAGTGGTGACCAGAGGTTTTACGGCGCTCTACCAACTGAGCTACGGCGCAGCGAAATCGCAGTTGCGCCGGTGGGACTCGAACCCACGACATCCGGCTCCTTAAGCATGTACTCCGAATCGGCAGTCGATCGTGTGCGGTGCTGTTCCTTTGAAAGCGATTGACGAAGTTGGCAATCAGACGATTCGATGCTCTACCCACTGAGCTACGACGCGTGCACAAGGCAAGCGGCGATGGGATTCGAACCCACGACAGTCGAGTGATGTAGTCCGATCTGGCAGTCAATCGTGTTTTGTTCGCACGGCGACGAGGTGTTGGTCAGAGATTTCTTACTGAGCTACTAACGAACTCTCGTTCATCGGCGGGGATCGAACCCGCGGCCTCGTCACGTGCGTGACGCGCTCTCACCATGTACTCCAAACTGCCAGTCGCCTTGTCTTACCAAAAACCCAACGAAGTGATTGCTGAGAAGTAGGGACGTCCGTCTCAGCAATTGCTGAGCGTTGACTGGCGCCATCGTCTGCGTGAGACTCCGGTGCCGTTCACTAGCCGGTCACCCGGCATCGCTACCTTAGGCCCCTCATGGATTCCCAGCTGGCAGTTGAGCTTTGTTTGCGGCCGGCCAACGATGTGTTAACTCAGATACAGTTTCCTTTTGGGTAAAAAAGATGTGATCCGAATCGGCAGTCAGCAGGCCAAAACGCTGGTGGGAATCGAACCCACTTCGACCGGGTTGCAGCCGGTTGCCTGGCCATCTGGCGCCAGCGTCGGGGTGCTCTGTCTCGTCCGACAAGCAGATTTCTCAAACGGCCTCGTCTTCTTTGGAGGCAGCAATCAGCCACTCGGCCGTGATGCGAGAACTTACTCGCCCATCAATCCGACTGAAAAACCAGACCAGAGGTTCGCGAGATTTTCCCGCCGTGCATCCGTCGATGATCAGGAACGCCAGAAACAGATCCCAATCCGTGATTGCACTGATTAACGCGTCCAGTCGCTGGTCATGATTTCTTCCTGCCTTGTGCTTGTGCCAAAGCGCGTACGGCTCGTCATGCAGTTGCACCATCGCGAGCAGGTCACTGTCATCGATGTAATCCTGCAAGAATTGGCGGGCGAGTGAAGCGTGGCTGCGGGGGTGCGAGATCGGCACATACTGCTGGGCTTTTGGCTTAAAGGTATCATGTATGTGAATCAGGATCCGCAGTTTCCAGACATCGTCGTCGGAGATCCGCGGGCGTAGTTGCTTCAGGTTTTCTTCGAGTTCTTGGATATGCTGTCGGATTGCACCTTCGGGATGTCCCGGCCGCGGCTGTCCCCACTGAATGTTCTGCAGATACCGTTGGTCCGCCTGGATCTCGGCAAGGATTCGCTCATGCGGATTCATCATCTGACCTCCATGGATGCTTGACCACGATGAAACGGAACCCTGGGCTACCGGAACCAATTTAACAAGTGCTCTCGCCAGGAATCGAACCTGGTCTGCGACCTTCGCAAAGTCGCGTGCGATCCGGCACACTCCGAGAACATTTTCAAGAGCGGCTTCCTTATGAAGCCAGTAACCCGCCCAGGAATCGAACCTGGTCCGACAGTTTCGAAGACTGCCATGCTGCCCAGCACACCCGCGAGTCCTGTTTGAGAGATCAGAGCCGACGACTGGATTCGCACCAGCATGGATCGCTCTACAAGAGCGGTGCCTTTCTACATCGAGCCACGTCGGCTGAGGAATAGCCCCGCACCGAAGTGCGGAGCCGAGGATCAGTCAATGAACGCGACATGTCGCATTGCCATCGACTCGGTTTCGGTGTTCATCAGGACCTGATGCCATCCACCGAGCACAATCGTCTTGTGATCAGGGTGGCGAACACGACCACGGACGAAAACCATCGGGTTGCGCCGCTGAGCGACCCAGTGGAGATGTTGCAGTTGGGGCTGACGGCTGATCAAACGCACTCGTTCCATCTCGGTCACACCATTGGGATGCTGCGAGCTGACGTAGACCAGCAATCCACCCTGGCGAACGACTTCTTCGCAAATATGTGGCTTACCGCCACCACGAGCGATCGGTTCGTTCTTCAGTACCAAGCGTTCACTGACATACGTTCGATCGGGCACCGGCACGAAAAACCATTCGCCCTGACGAATGAACGCTTCGTTTCGGCGTCGATGTCTCTTACGCGGCTTCACTCTGAGCCGATTCTCCAAGGCTCGCACGGCAACGGGCTTCAACGCGTCGAACGCCGTACGGACTGTTGAGGCCGCAGCTCGCTCTGGCACTGCAGCAACGAACCAGTGCCGTTCGTCGTGTCCGCACAGGAACTTGTGCTTTCCGTCAGCCTGGTTGGCCATCAGCAACAGGTGCCGCATGCTCGGCTGAACGTCGAGGACATAAGTTTCCGCCAGCTTTGGCGCAGCGACTTTGATGTCGAAGAACTCGCCGACGCCATCGCTGCCGATATCGATCGAGATTCCCTCGACACCGTTTCGTCGCGGCGTGGGGTGAATCTTCGCGCGAGCGCCAATCCGTGTGAACTGACGCTCAATCAATTGCATGTTCATGACAGTACCTTTCGAGATGTGTCACACACGTGGATCGACGCCAGCGGCCAACGTGGTCGCTCAAATCGCGTCAGTAGCCCGACCAGGAATCGAACCCGGAACTTCTGGTCAGAAGCCAGAAATGATATCCGTTTCACCATCGAGCCGACCACAAAGCGGAAGGAGAGGGAGTCGAACCCTCAAGGCATCGTTGAAATGCTCGACCGGCTAGCAACCGGCTTCCGTCGCCCATCGGATTGCCCTTCCATTTCTTTTGCCAAAGGTCCGTCCGGGATTTGAACCCGGTCTTTGTCCATACCACAGACGCGTGCCGCCGCAACACTTACAGACCTTGCCAACATGAGTGATCGCGGATGGAATCGAACCATCGATCTTCTGGTTGTCACCCAGACGTCTTTGCCGCTGGACCACGCGATCCTGTTCTGCTGCTTCATTTGGATGACCGAGGTGGGAGTCGAACCCACAAAGTCACGAGCCTCTCATGCTCGCCGCTTTGCCAGTTTGCGTACCCGGCCGACCGAAACGAAAGTGAAGTGGCGGGTTCGGGGGTCGCACCCGACGTTCCAGGCTTATGAGGCCCGCATGAGCACTGGCTCACCCGCGGTGAGGCTCGGCAGATGCCAAAGTGACCCGTGCGGGGATCGAACCCGCGTCGAAAGGCTGAGGACCTTCCATCCTGCCGCTAGACGAACGGGCCAAGACTGCATGGGTGGTGAAGGAATTGAACCCCTCGTCTGCCACCTCGCTTCTTTTCAGACAACTGCTTTACAGGCAGCCGCGAGGATCACCACCCGTGAAGTAGCGAGGGAGGGAGTCGAACCCTCAGAATCACGAAGGTTTGAACTTCGCCGCTTTGCCAGTTTGCGTACCGCGCCGCAGTCAGTAGCTCAGGTGGGACTCGAACCCACAGCATCCCTGCGACCAACGCCGCGCGTCGGTGCCCGAGCCAAGGTGGTCTGCCAATTGCCTACCGAGCCGTAAAGGAAGTTCGAAGAGTGAAGGGTGAAGTTTGAACGGGCACAAAGCGGCTTCATCTTTCACACTTCACCCTTCTCACTTCAAACTTTTCAGGTGCCCAGAGCAGGAATCGAACCCGCAAACACTCGGGTTTAAGCCGAGTCGCTCTGCCAGTTGGCGTACCTGGGCGTTGCTCGCTGGTGCCGCTAGGAAGGACGCGACGGAACGCGTCCTTCCCTTGGCTGCCAACCAGTTATGCATCCAGCCGCGGGGCGCTATCGCCCGTTGATTTACGGTGGTTACGGATCGCCTTACGATGGTCTGGAACACTGTCGCCTTCGACGATCACGTCGCCGACGGTTTCGACAACCCAGCCATCGACCCAGCGGTCGTCGCTACCTTTCAGCTTCAGTACTCGACCGACTTTGGCAAACTGCGTCGGGATGTACGAAGTTGTGACGGCGCTTGCACCAGCGACGATGCGTCTCATCGAACACTGCGCGTACTTCACGTTCTTGGTCATCGTCGTCTCCTGGTTAAGTGGTTAAGAAAATCTTCATTGCAGATGTTGCAGTAGTCCCGGATGGAATCGAACCATCGTCTCCTGGATGTGAACCAAGCATCGTTGCCGTTGGACCACGGGACTGTTTCGCAGCACGTCCCCAAGGATTTGAACCCTGACAGGCTGGGTTGGAATCAGCCGTGCTACCGTTACACCAGAGACGCGTTGTTGATCCTGCCAAGCGGAAGCCGTGAGACTCGAACTCACAAGCGGATCGCTCCGCCACCTGTTTTCAAGACAGGCTCCCGGGCACCGACCGAAGGTTGGTCGCGGCCGGATGACTTCCATCAAGCGCTCCTGACGAGGATCGAACTCGCCGCCACCTGATCGACAATCAGGTTCCACCGCCAGATGGACTCAAGAGCGTTCACAAGCACACAGGGTGACCGATCGGAATTGAACCGACATGGACTTCGTTCACAGCGAAGTTCCTGAAACCAATACAGGACGGCCACAGCACCGGAGACTGGAATCGAACCAATGGACTCCTCGTTCAGAGCGAGGTGCAGCGACCAACAACTGCTACTCCGGCGCATTACTGTCAAAGCACTCCGCGAGCGGAATCGCACCCGATCTGCGGGCTTCAAAGGCTCGCGCCGCGTCTACGCGCCGGAGAAAGTGTCCTGCGGGAATCGAACCCACCTGCTCGGATTGGAAGTCCGACGCCTCTGCCGATCAGCCAAGGACACAGAAGGAAGTTTGAAGTTGGAAGAGTGAAGCGTGAAAGCTGCGGAGGCAGGAATCGAACCTGCGTCACCACGGTTAACAGCCGTGTTCCCGTACCAACACAGGACCCACCGCATTGTGTCTATTTTCAAACTTCAAACTTCTCCCTCCAAACTTCTAAGAGCGCCCAGCGGGAGTTGAACCCGCACTTCCGCCATGGCAAGGCAGCAGGCTACCGCTACATCATGGGCGCAAAATTGCATCACAACCAGATTGTCAAAGATCAATGAAGATTGAAGAGGGAAGTGTAAAATCAGCCCAAAAATGCTGGATTTCAAACTTCACCCTTCACTCGTCAAACTTGCGAAGTGGGACCGGTGGGGATCGAACCCACATCAGCCGGTTTAAGAGACCGGTGCATTGCCTTGTCTGCCACAATCCCGTCAGGTTTCAACTTGCTTCGTTAGCCAAGTCGGCGTGGCGGGAATTGAACCCACGGCCCGCGCCTTATAAGGACGCCGCTTTTACCACTGAGCTACACGCCGTAGCGAGTAGGGCTGGAGGGAATCGAATCCACACCGAACGGATTAAAAGTCCGTCATGCTGCCAGTTACACCAAATCCCTGAACTAGGCTGTAGTTGTTTAGGCCGTAGGGCTGGCTGCGCGACTGACATTCCTCGATCTCCTATCAAACTTCACTCTTCATGTTTCAAATTTTCTGAGTGGTAGCCCCGAGGATCGAACTCAGCGCGACCCGGATATCAGCCGGATATGGGCAACCAGCCCTCGACTACCGTTGATCTAAAGTCGGACACCTCGGAGTCGAACCGAGACCCTCCTGCTCCCAAAGCAGGCGTGCTCCCGTCTGCACCTGTATCCGATGTCCATAAAATTTGAAGGGTGAAGAGTGAAGTGTGAAAAACCTCTGCTCGTCTCTGTTTCACCCTTCACCCTTCAAACTTCACACTTTCCCAGTGGGCCGGGAGGCGCTCGAATCCTCGTCTGCGGTTCTTCAGGCCGCCGCTAGACCGTCTCAGCTACCAGCCCAGATTGAGTTCGTCGTTGAGTTTGGTCCGCCGACCAGGGCACGAAAAAAGGCTCGATGTCACCGTGACACCGAGCCTTCATGAAGAAGCCGTTTCGCTGGGAAACGAGTGTCACATACGCAATCGATACGCCGGGTCGGTATTCAACGGTTGCCCGCCGAAATCGCCTTCGTGTATCCGCTCGGGTCGACTGGATTGCAGTTTCGCTAACATCAGAAGGCTCGTTGGCTGCTTGAAGCGTGGATGTGACTTATGGGTTCTGAAGAGATAGACGCGTTAGCCGGTATCAGGTTCGCAAGAAAGAACAGTTTTCAGGAAACAAGGATATGCCAGGCCGGCGTTTGGCTTCCATCGTCGTGTGGGGATCGATATGTCTCGCTGATGAATTGAAAACGCAATGAGAACCGCGGAGTACTCGCATGTCACGAATTGCGATGATTTGATGACGAATCGCATTCGCCAGCCATGCAACGCACTCCAGATACCTACGGGGCAGCTGGCAGTCGCTGAGCCCTTGCCTAGAAAGTGCCAATGACACTTTCGATAGTACGACCTCGCACACCTGATCTCAGTGGCGAACGTAAGACGTCCATCCGCAATCTGTGGCTCGGACACGAACCGCACGTGTTCGATGGTCCCATTGTTACGCCAGAAGTCGTGGCCGCTGATGTCACCGAACCCGAGCCAAATTCCTGGATGCATGGTGTCGTGATCAATCGCGTCAACTCCGGCGCTCCAGGCACTGGCAATGGCAAGCCGTGGAAGTTCATCAGGGTGCGGATCGAAGAGTGGCTGAAACGCCGCTGAGCTATGGACTTGCCTCGAAAGATGTGAGGGCAGCCCAAATCCTTGGAGAGGGTCAGGTGCCTAGAAAGCCAGTGTCGAAGAAGCAGAAGATCACGGTCGTCGTTAATGGCACGCCTGTCGCCGTAACGATGACGCCGCCGACGGCTGAGCGGGCCTCTTATATGCCTACTGGAAGGGACTGACGACGAGTAAGAGTACGGGGCACGCCCGGTTTGATGAGGCAGTTAAATCAGTAGAGGACATGCTTCGGAATGGCGGCAAGAAGAGCGTGGTAGCGGACGCTATTCTCTCTGATGCCGAGTTCGAGGAGATCCAGCGTCGGCACTACGCTAAGAAAACCGATCCTGCCGCTCAGAAGCGTTCGGCTAAATCTCTGCGGGAGTGCCTGGATGCGATCCGTGCGTTCCGTGAGATCAGTCGGCTAAAGCCTATCACGCTAGCGACCCCGGACGATTGCGAGCGATTTCAGCGTGACGCTCTTGAGAAGCTGCGGAACTGGCGGGTGCCATACGCAGACAATCCGCATTCGAAAAAGCGGCGTGAGAAACAGGCCCCGTCCGAGTCAATCAGTCCGAGCACAGTCGTGAAATGGTCAGTGGCTCTTCAAGCGGCCTTTGAGCGTTCGAACCGCAACGGAGGCAGGAAGTGCGTCAGGGGAGTTGTACCTGAATCGAAGCTGCTCACGGGGAACCCTTGGCGAAATTTCACATGGATCGAGGGGAGGGAGAAGGCGATTCGACAGTTCGATCACGCTGAACTGATTTCGCTGCTCGACTATTTCGATCGCAACTGGCCAGGCCTGGGCTTTGCTCCTGCCTTCGCCAAGGTGATGTTTTGGTCATGGGCAAGGAGAGAGGAAGTTAGCAGCCTTCAATGGAGCGACGAACGACGTTTCGGGACCGAATGCCACTTCGAGTCCACTGGGAAGTGGGCTGTCAAGAAGTGGTTCCGAGTTCCCGAGGCACTTCGGATTGAACTCGAAGCCATTCGCACTGAAAGCAGCTTCGTCTTCGGCTGCTATCCAGATCAGTTGCGAGAATTTTATTCAGCACGACAACGACGTTTTGCTGCGGATCGCATCCGTCGAGACTTCTCGCAGAGCAATCTGGGAGAATGGATGTATCGCCAGGTCAGGCAATGGTCGTTGTCGCTGCCAGGCGGTGCTGCTTATCTGCACGTCTTTCGCAAGACAGCTCTACAGCATGCACTGAGTGGCGAACACATCGACCAGATGGTCGCTCAGGAAGCTCACGTAACAGCCAGCGTAATGCGAGCGAGTTACGCCCGATGCTCAGACGAGGAATTTCGACGGATGAGCAACAAGACCTTCGGACGCTTGCGAGCCAGCTTGCCAGTCGAGGTTGCATCTCGGTACGGCTACGAGGAAAAACCGGGCGACCGACTTCAGGAGCAACTCGACAAGGCACGCAGCCAAGGCGACTGGAAGACAGTGGCGCAGTTGGCAGCTGAACTTGAGGGGCTGAACGAACGGGCTGGTTGATTCACTTGCAACCAGACGAGTCGCCAGGGGCGACGGTCCAAAGAGGATGCCTCGTCCCTAATTGTGCTGCCGCCGGATTTGTGAAATTCTGTGAAATCCACTTTTGGTCGCAGAAGACCCTTTTCACAGAAACGACATAAGCCCTTGCTGGGCAAGGGCTTATGAAGTACACCCCAGAGGATTCGACACCACTCGGGAAAACACGGGAGAAAACGCTGTTTCTTCCCCTGGTGGTAACGCCGGTGGTAACATCGGCAAATCTGTCGATCCTGTCACCACCGAATTGCTCATCGTTTGGAGTAAGCTGGGTGATGCCGCCAAGGCGGATCTGTTGACCATTGCACGCGGCCTGGCTCGACGCGAGGTCACAACTTAGTCGCACCGGGCGGTGGGGGATCGCGTCGCGGTCAAACTGACCGGCCTGCAGGTGATGGGCTGGAGGCAAACCCGGCGGACCACCCACTGAGCAGCAGCAATGATGGAACGACTTGATCTACCTGGCTGGCTCATCGAGTACGACCGCGCGGCGACGATCGCCGCCCACGACCGCTGCCCGCCGACTGGGCCCGAAGCGTGCAGCTGCGAGCCTTGTCGCAGCTGGGCCGGCAACCGTGGACAAATTCTGCCGGCCGGGTTTCGCCAACTGCTCGACACCCTCGGCATCCCGGTGGATCGTGAGGCGGAGGTTTACCACAACTGCCGGCTGAACTCGGGGCTCCACAGCTACGGGGCGTGGTACCATTTTGTTGGACGCGTCGTGGCCGGAGAATCGCCGCCGTCGCCGCAGGTGGTTTTCGGCTCGTTTGCGGTCCACTTTTACTCCCGTCCCACGCTGCTGCCCGAAGCCTTCAACGGACAGCCGATTGTCCAGTTGGAACTCGACGCCGAGATTCCTTGGGTGTCGGATACTCCCGAGCCGCACTGAGGCCAACGACGGCACGCGACTGCGACGGTCTCCAAGGCGTCGGCTAACCGAGAACAAAGTACCACCCATGGAATCAAAACCCCAGCCTGAACTCATCATCGGCCAGACGTTGATGGGGATCGCCCACTCACCGTACAGCGAGCCGGAGTTCGTCCTGCAGGGGATCGGTCCCGCCAGTTTCCGCCAGCATTACCTGACCCTGGCTAATGGCCTCGTGCTCGACTTGTACACCGCGAGGCTTGAGGTGGTCGAGGCACTGCCCGCCGACAGCACGCCTGGTGAAACGATGGGGCTGTCACCGGCGGAGGTTCTTGGACGGCGCGTGACCGCAGTGGCCTGTGACGACACCTACTCAGCGATCATCGTGCTGGAGGGCGGGCTATTCCTGAAGGATGCCAACGACGGTTGCTATGGCAATCCGCTCCTCGCCGGGCGGCTGGCCGATTCCTACACACCCGCCGAGAGGAGCGAGTTTCTCGACTACTGGAGTGAGCAGCGGCTGAGACTTGGCATCAGCGACTGAGCAAAACGGGGCAGCCCCTGCCACTGGACCGCCAGCGGACTTGTTTCCCGGTGCTGGGGACTGTGAGCCGCACCCCGCCCAGCCGCTATGAAGGCTCCTGGCTTCGCCCCTGCGACGCCCGTCCCTCCCAAAGGACTCCGCAGGGCATCCTTCCGAGCGAGGCAATCACACAGCTATCCAGGGGCCAAGCACCAACGCCTCCGAGAGGAACACGGGTATGGGGATAGCCATCGCTGAGTTTTAGTTTTGAGCGGCCGACAGCCCGTCCAGCCGCCACGAAATCGAAGCTAGGGGATCAGACGCGAAGCCCGGCAGTGTCGAAAATGGCTGTTTCCGTACTTTAGCTACCGATTCACCCATCGCGGTGAGGACGCCACTCAGCGTTCTCCAAGACCGGCCGGACGATCATGCACGGACGATGACAAGTCAACCGATGGCATGGCTCATCCGTTCATTAGATGAACAAACCCTTGAGTCGTCCACAACTTCGCATGCCCATGAGTCACCATGAACGCCTGCAGGATTGTCAGCCGGTCGCCGTCACAGCCCGAGGGATCGTTGGCGTTGAGGCCATTGCGTCGCGTAAGGCGTCGAGGGTTCATCGAGTGGACTTTGTGGTCGTTGCTGCCAGGGAAACAATCGAGTCGAGATCAAGGACACCGTGCAGGGGGCCCCATCGAGTCCTGAGGTTGTTTCCAGGATGGAGACGCTTCGCCCTTGGAACGTAGTTAATAATCCGCGCGTCTACCTTCGCAGCCTTTCACCTCACTACCTGCCAGAGCGTGCCAATCCCGGCCCAACAGCAGAGAAATTGTTGCTAGGCAAAAAGCGTCCCCACGGAAATCTTTACCAAACCTGGTGCTCTACTCCGCAGGCATTTTCAAAAAAATACTTGATACCATTTTTCTTGGATTTAAAACCGAAACCGGAGGCGTGACCGTCAACCAGCGTGCAAGGACGATGCTGCGTTTCCCATCCTGCACTAAACACCACAGGATGCGTTCTAATCGCATTCTCTGCCCTTCAGCCAAAGGGTTACCGCCTTCGGCCGACGGCACTGTAGGGCCCCAAATCAGCCGCTTATCGGTTTGATTTTACGGACGGCTTTCTCGAGCAGGCGGATGGTCTTCGGCGGAGTTGGTGGCAACACCGAAGTCAATCTATCGATTGATCAGATCACGATAGCGACAACTCAGGGTACAACCTGGCCGGCCAAAAACTCATGGCGGTCGTCGAGTGCCTTCGTGGCAGGACACACAACCAATGATGAGCCTCAGGTGCTGATTGGGGTGCATTGACGGTGGCCGGTTCCTCTTGTGGATCGCCGTCGATGCGATTAGCTCGCTCTCGATAGGGCGAAGGCAACCGACGATGAGAGCGGGTCGCTGGTCGGCTGGAACCAAATGCCTACGGCTCAGTAGGTGTCGCCCGCGGGAGGGTACGGCAAGCATGACCTCTCAAAGGGAATCCATGCAAGGCCACGAGCACGACCCGGAGAGGCTTCGATTTAACGCGGCGGAATTCCATTAGAACCATTGGTTCCCGACCGGCAGAGCGTCTGTTCGCACATGAACAGCTTGGTCGGATCCCTACTCCGTTCAACGTCGGTCCTGACTACGACTTCCGGACCCGCATCTTCCTCAATGGAAAGCATCACCAGTACCGGCGCTAGTGAGCGATAGTGATGTCTCTAAAAAGCTTGGAAGGTGCCGTTTGCGATTTGTACGACAAGACTGGGAACAGCAACTCTCAGAGGAAAAGCGAAATCAGGCAGCGAACGCGGGCCCGGTTAATCTTCACCGCGAGGCTAAGAGACAGACGCTCCTCCAGCCCCAGGGAATGAAACGGTTCATCGTGAGCTGTTGAGAGATCAATTTTTCTTTGCCACTAGCTCAGTGGATGGCATACGGGACATACTTGCCGGCGATGCGCCCGTGCTCCGGCCCCTACTCCGGCGGTCCTCTCACCCACCGATTCTCTCGCCTAACGCCGACTCGAATATCGGCTTCGGCTCGACCCGTGACCGGATGCGCCTCGGGCCGCTGCCAACGTCCGAATGATCGCGATGCTTGGCTGCAAAGGAGTGGGACATGTACTAGCACGCTTCCACCCACTTTGATACCATCACCGCTCTCTAGAGGCAGGCCATGACACCAAATGCGGAAATCGTCCATCAGCTTTTTCGAGGATCATCGGAGATTGCAAAAGGCCTGAGGCTGCTTGCGCTTATGCTCGACTTAATCGCCGCAGCTATCGCTGCTTTAGGCGTGTGGGGATACATCGCAACAAAATCGGGGTGGATGCCGCTCGTGATTCTCAGTCTTGCTTTTATCGCTATCGCAATTCGAGTGCTGGCATCGTCATGTCGATCATTCGGACTGCGATGTAGGCGAGCGGCGCTCCGAGCCTTCGCAACCGCAACCGATATCCAGACAGTTTCTAAGAAGCGGACAAAAAACCCATTCATGAATTGGCACAATATTTGCGCCCTGTGATTCACATTCGTATTTCACAAGGAGTAAGCAATGGCCGATTCGAGAATGCCTGACGAGTTTTACGAAGTGGTTGCCCATCATCTGCCGCCCGATGAACCGGTTGGACCAAAAGGTGGTCGCCCAACGGTACCTAATTATACGATAATGAGGGTCCTCTGGTATGTTTTAACGACGGGCTGCCGCTGGCGAGATGTACCACCAGAAATGGGCTGTTGCGGAGAGACGGCGCGACTGCGACTGGAATTGTGGGAAGAAATTGGCGTCTGGGAGAGGGTAAAACTTGATATGCTTCGCCTCCTGCGCCAGGCCGGAAAGCTGGATCAGCATACGGCGATCATTGATGGGGCATTGGTCAGAGCTCACGGTGGCGGCGAGAAAACCGGGCCCAGCCCCGTCGATCGTCGCAAAAAAGGCTCGAAATACACGCTGATGGTCGACAAAAAGGGTATCCCTCTGGCAATTCGCATTGCCCCAGCAAACGCCAGTGAACACACCCAAATCATTCCGATTTTGGTGGAGCAATTTCCAAAAGTTGGTGGCAAGCCGGGACGCCCACCGGCAAAACCAACCGACGTATATGCCGATGCAGGGTACGACAGCGAAGCCACGAGATCGATCCTCGCTTGGCTCGGCATGATACCACACATTCCCAAACGTGGACGGGTACATGGAAGCGGGTTGGGAAAAGTGCGTTGGGTAGTGGAAAGGGCCATCAGTTGGGTAAAGGGATTGCGGCGACTTCGAACTCGCTATGACCGCAAAACCGAGGTCATCGAAGCGTGGGGCGCATTGGCAATCAGCGTCATTAATTTTCGCATCTGGCACAAAGACATTACATTGACCTAACGCTGCACCAACCAAACTGTGACGCCCAAGATTAGATTTTAAAAACACCGGTTTTTTGTCTGCTTCTAAACTGGACATAGAAGAGGCTGCTCCCCCGTTCGCCGAGTATATCGCACGGTGGCTGCCAGCCCAAACTCTCGAAGAATATTACGAGCCGACTCGGCCAGTAGGAAACGACCGAATGCGTGAATTGTATGCCCACAGCGCTTTCTACACGTGTCGGCTGCTCAAGCGATACACGTGGCTCTGTGGCTTCACGGGGCTGCTCGTATTCATCGGCGGCATTGTGGCTCTTTACTCGCTTGCGATGCAAGAGGCAATCCCTGTGACCGTGCGAGAATCGGTCGTCGCGACAATTTGCTCATTCGTGTTCGTGCTGGTCTTCGCGAGGATTCTGCAGCTCACGATTGGCTGTGTGAAAACGGCGCTGTCGCTACGTCGTCTAGAAGATGATTTTTTCGATAAGCCAAACGCAGATCGCCTGAGGGAGCTTGTGGAAAGTTACGAGATCGAGCGAGCGACCGGCCCGGATGTGCCAACGCCGCTGTACTACTTCAGTCGCGACAATCTGCAAAAAAAATGGCACGAAAAGCGGTTAACACTGTAAACCAGAAAGGGGCGATGAATGCCGACGACGATTAATGCGGGCTTCCAAAAGCTGAAAGAGAACATTGAGATCACGAATCTTCAAGCCTCAACGGTCGCTTCAAGACAGACAAACGTGCGCAACGAATTGGCCAATGAAATGGCGGTCATTGACTCGTTTCTTGTCGGGTCGTACAAACGGAATACGATGATCTCGCCGCTGAGCAAAGCCGACGTTGACGTCTTCATGGTCATGGACAGCTCGTATTTCGAACCGAACGGCCAAGCGAGCTTTCTTGACAAGGTGAAGCGTGCCATGGCCAGAAGCTACAACAATTCCGACATCAGCCGCAATGGCCAGGCGGTGACGATCCGATTCACCGACTTCACGGTCGATATTGTTCCCGCGTTCAACCGCCAAGGCGGCGGCTATCTGATTCCCGACTCGATCATGAAGCGATGGATTTCGACCAACCCAAAGCAACACATTTCGCTTTGGAGCGATTTGAATAGGGAGCGGAACGGCTATTTCATCCCCGTAGTGAAAATGCTGAAGTGTTGGAACAGGTCTCACAGCGCCAAGTTCCGTTCCTTCCACCTTGAATGCGTTGCGCGGAGTATCTTCAATATGGCCGGGATCAAGAATTACCCGTCCGCAATCAAATACTTCTTCGACCAGGCTCGATGGCATTTCACGCACGTTGCCGACCCGGCCGGCTACGGCGGCAATGTTGCCGACTACCTGGACACGCAGGCGAAGAAAGACGAAATCATCATTCGGTTAGAGTCCGCCTCGACTAAAGCCACGGAGGCCATCGATTACGCCACTGCTGGATATAACGAGTTAGCGTTCGACAAGTGGCGTATCATCTTTGGCGATTATTTTCCAGCGTATGGCTGACACTCTGCTCATCCAATAGCTAGCTGACGCTCAGCACTAGCCCGAATCGCTTAGCATGCGACTGCTCATACCGCGAAAACCAGGAAGAGTACCAATTAATCTACCCTAGACCCACGTGGTTCTTTCCGCCGGGTGTCTCGTTGTCTGGTGCTGCCATGTCCGAGTTTCTTCGGCTGGCGCCCCGCTCGCGGCAAACAAGCGGACAGGCGAGACGAAGTGCTGGATGCATTACGGCTTCGTCGTCCGTAACACGAACAGGGCCAAGTTTAATAGCCTTGGTCGTCATGGGGTGGTTGCGGTGTGGCTGGAGTCAGCCGGGGGTGCCGCGGTTAAGAAGGCATGCGGGCGTGATCGAGGAAACTGTAGGATGAATATCGGGCACCCGGGCTGTCTGCGAACTTCATTTTGGACCTCGCCGACGATGCGCAGCGGGCCTGTACGTCCGCGGTTTAGATTGTAACTTGGTTTCGTCGATTATCGTGCTGCGGCGGCTAGACGCGGTGCTGGAGCCGACTGTGCAGAGGGCGCTGGAGATGAAGGCGGCGCTGGACCAGACCGGAACTTAGGACCTGCGCCAGGCGGCCGACCAGGCGTTGTACAACCCGCCGAAGTTCACTCTGCGGGATCGTTGAGTTGGACTAGCGAGCAATAGCTGCGGGCTGATGTAGACGGATTCTCGCCGAACGTCCACGACATCCTGGAAAACTTCGAGTTCCGCAACCAGATCCCATGGCTCTAGGGCCGATGCTCTAGGTGGGCTCATCGAAAAATCGCTCTCGCCGCACATCAACCTCAGCCCGATCTGGTGCCCATAGCGATAGGTCAACAACGGACACTGCACTGGACGATCACGCCCTGGGGACGGTGCTTGAAGAACTGTTCCGCCGCTTCAACGAAAAAAAATCGAGGAGGCGGGTGAGCACTGGACGCCGCGCAATACAGTCAAGCTGATCTTCCTGCCGATTGTAGATAACACCGCCTCGGGTACCTACTTGCTGCAAGAGCTCGTTCACCAACACCGAGCGGCAGTCGCCACGGACATCTCCGGCCAGGGCACGACATGGATGGTACCTTCCGTCGTTCTCGCTTGGCCTCAACAGCGGGCGCGAGATCGTCGCGACTGGGTGAACGGAACCTTCCATCAAACTTGTCCGAGTAATTTCGAGGCTGCGAAGCGCTAAAAATTGGCACGTGCGCTCAAGCGATCAATGGTCGAGGAACGAAGTTGGCTAGCAATGAATGCTTCAAGATCTTGAGGCTATTTGTCGGGACGGTAATAAAATACGCGATGGCACCAAGACATCGATACATGGTAGGGGCTTTTTGCCGGCCTACACCCAGTCGGCTAATGATGACAATCACCCCGCCCGAGGCGAGGGCCTGTCGTTCAGGAATCAGCAGGCCGTGGACTTGCTGGACATTGCGACTTTGGGCCGCAAAGCGGCTATAACTTCTTGTAATTACTAGAGTTGCGAAAAACTGCACTCGCGCAGGAAGCGTGCGTCGCAACGCATCGCCGGGAATTAGGTTATGACGAATTGGTCGTTCAAAGTGGCGCCTTCCAGCTGGGCACCCCTGCAGGTATCTTTCTTTCTGCCCATGCAACTCATCTTCCTACTCATCTTCGGATCGCGTCACTCCTAATGCCCCTCGATTCGGTGCTTCGTATGCTGATTGACTCCGTCCGCGGTGCTTACCGACTAAGGTAACTCGGCGGCCGCCAAATGACTTGGATTTCAGTAAGCGCCCAGTCAACCGATCGAGTTGCCCGCGCTGTTAACCATTCTTTCCGAGTAAGAGGTTGATTGCTATCAAATATTCAGCAGCAATCCACGGGTGTTCCGTTGTAATGGCCCGCGCCTTCAATATGTCGTCTGCAATTGCATCGACCCACGCAATCGCCTCAGCACGTTGCCTGAGAGAGCCGGATTTGTACGACGCCACAATTCCAAGTAATTTCGACGGATATACATAAATCCGCACGTGATCGATGTTGTTAGCATGTACATTTAGTCCAGCGACCTCTGAAAAGTCCGGAGCGAAATGCTCGGCGCGTAAACTGCTGATGTATGCTCGACCAAAGTCGCTTAGCTCTGCTGAATGCCCGTCACCTAATGCCTCAGTCGCTCGGTGAAGCGAATGCAGCACAATTCCTGAAAGTGCCGGCCGAGCAGTTCCATTGCGATTTGGGTAGTCTAACCAGAATGGCCCGGTTCGCTTGACGCGGAGCCAATCGGACGCTACTCGTATTGCCTTGATGACTTGGAGGCGGTTGCTAGTCACGCTGTTCTTGGCAGATACAGCATCAGAGAGCGCGATGATCGCGAGCGCCGTTGCATAGGTTGAGGCATGTTTCGAATCGTCGGTACCGGCATAAACGCCCCACCAACCATCCTTGTTTTGCTGCGACAATAAAAATGTCAGGTTTTTTTCATCGACTTTTTCAAAAGCAGCAATCTGCGCCGATATACCCCATGCCACGATTGGAATCTTTATCGTCGGGTCGCCGGGAAACTCTGCCCACCCGTCGCCACTCTCATGCCTCCAGTGTTCAAACCGCTGTAAAAACTCACCTGAATGCTTACGAGCCTCATTTGGCAAAGCAATTGCAATTTGAGAAATGGTCCACGAGTTGTAGGCGCCGTCAGTCAAAGCGTGTTCTCTGGCGACAGGCGCAACCAATCGGCGGTCAATTTCAGCAACGAGACCAGTTTCGAGCGACCTTTGCAACTCGAGGAACTTGTTTCGACAGCTTGAACTTAGAGGCAACGGACCATCAGCGGCCGTCGCGACTCGAAGCAAATTCAATTGATAGTGCAGCCGAGCGGATGCTGCTTCGGGGTATGCAAGTGCCGAAGTCACGATCCAGATTAGAAAGCCGGTAACTGTGATCGCTACCTTCGCTCGTAGCGTCAGCTTCTTGAAATCATCAAAGAATGCTTTGAGGAAGTCGGAGGTATTCATGCGAGTGCCGGGGTGATAGACAAAATTGTGCGTCAAATGGCTAGTTTGTCACTGTCCCGGACTCCGCCCGAAGTCAATCATAATCGGAAGCCTTACCCGTAGTTGGGTACCGCTCTCATTCGCGGCGGCTATCGAATCCCGGGGTGTGCCTCGATTGTTGCTACTTTACCACCGAGAATCAATAGCAGGGGGGAGGGCGTGTAGGCCAGCGGAGCGGTGTGACGAAAGGCGGGGCAATGTCCTCGATTGAACCGGTGCCTGTTGGCTTTGCGATCGGCGCTCCCCGGTACTGGCGGCCACTACTGTCGGCGCGAACCGGCATTCCCATGTGATCTAAGCCACACTTGGCGTTGCCGTTAGAGACTCTGCTTACAGGCCGTTGGTCGGTCGTCCCCGCGCTACCGGGGCATGGGTTTTGTTCGTGTCGTCACTTGGTGACCAGGACGTATGCCGTTAAGTGCTGGATCGACTACCAGCCCGTTGCCTGGAAACTGCCGCAGCAGACCCACTTTCTGACCTTCGGTTAATCCTTGTGATCGGATTCCCTGCCACCTGCTTGGATCAGGCGGATCACTTGTATCCCGGTACGCCTTTTCTGGGTGAAGTCACCGGCTAGCCCAACCCTGTCTCTGACGGTCGCGAGGTTCGAGCCCCGCTCATCGGTAAGCCCTGATACGAAAACAGCCCCAGTCGAAACCGGAGCTGTCGTCGCGGAGAGTTCACCGCTGCGAGGCAATGAATCATGTCGTAATCGTAGTGTCTCGCAGCGGCCGGAAGGTTCCACGCTTCTCAGCCAAATCGCGAGTCGTTCATGCATTGCGGGCTTTTGCTTTGCCCAGTTCCCGCACGGCTCACCCGCGAACCGGATGATCGCACAAACATGCACACGGTGTCAACGCGGCGAGCATGCACTATGGCGGAGCACCCGTTAGGCTTAGAAGCGTTGCCGGCCTCAATCGATGATCCGCCTACGCGGAACCGGCTTCATTGATCAAGACTGACAAAATAGCCCAGTCGATGATTCTGCGGCGGCGCCAGCAGTCCACATCTCGCGTCAGACGCGATAGGATGCGTTTTAAGCGTCGTTCCTGCCCAACGATGAAGGAATGCCCCAGTTCGTTCCACGCCAGCATATAGACGCAAATCAGCAGCTTGCCGCTTGAGCCTTAAGGACAGCATGCCCCAGCGGGTGTGTTCTTTTCGAGGGAGATCGTGACGGGGTAGCACCGTCATCTCGTCGATCGACCAGAAAGGCGATTGCAACAGTGCCAGCGAGTTGGATCAGACCTGGCGAGCGACTCCATAAAAACGGACGCGAGCAGTCAGCGGTTCCGGCAGAAGACTCGCCGAGGTGCAGGGCGCGACTGGAGACGATTGACCGTTCGATTGACCCGCCACTGATTCGGCTCGGTGACGCGATGGCACGCGCGGTCCACCGGCCATCGAAACAGGGCGCTGGTCGGCTGAATCAGGCTGCCTAAACTGCGCGGTAGGTGTCGGACACGTATGGTACGGCAGGACTGGACAACATCAACACTCAAAGGAAATCGGCGTCAGACAACGAGCACGACCAGCGAACTCCACCCGGTACGGCTACGTTGCACCGCGCCAATGTCCAGCGGGAACCATTAGTTCTCGACCGGAGGGGCGTCGGTACTTCCGTGAGCTACTTGTGTGGTAAAGGCTCAGCCTCACTCCGCACCTCGCCTGTTCCGATTCTGCCTCACTGCCGCTCCCTTGCTCGAATGCTTCTGTCCGTGATCTGCTCCGGCTCAATCTGTCGGACCCACATCTTTCTCAAAGGAAAGCGAAGCCATCTCCGGCGCTGGTCAGTGTTGGCGGTCTGTTTACGGAGCCTTAACGGTTGCCTTCGTCTGCGGTACGACAAGTATTGGCGCCCCTCTCCCCTCAAAGGAAAGGATGATCTCTCAAAGGAGCGACAGCCTGGGCAGCGATCCAAACCACCAACCCCGGCCCGGCCAGTCGATGAAGCATGGCTTCAAAATGTGCGCACCTCCAGCCCCAGAATAGGACAATGTTCATCGCGAGTTGTCGAGAGACCAAGATTTCTTGGCCACTAGCTCAGTGGATGGCATACGGGAGGTACTTGCCGGCGATTTGCCCGTGCTCCGACCCCTACTCCCGCGGTCCTCTCACCTACTAGCCTGCTGCTGCTTTGAAACGGTCGTTGAGGTTAGGAGCAGCGAGTTGCATCGGCATTGATGCTTCACGCCACTCGGTCCCATGCGCTTTGGCCACCTTCCACAGACTGGACAACCAACTCTCTCGCCTTGCGGCGACTTGAACAGCGGCTTCGGCCCGACACGTGATCGGATGCACCTCGGCCTGGTAATTGAGACGCCGCCTTAGCTCGACTTTTTCCGTTCAAGCTGCTTGGGCAAGCCCGAAGTCTAGCAGCTTGCGGATAGGGCGCGGGAGTTTTTGAACAGCCCTGCCTCCTGGCACCTGTGTAAAAACCCATTCGCACCATAAATGCTGACGCACGCTGACTAGCATATCACTCAGCGTGATCCCCTCTTTGCCCGCCCAACTGCGACGACGAAGATGCGGGCTTGAATCCGCCATCGTGTCGTAAAATAACACTACGATCGTGTAGAGCAGAAATAAACTCGGAGCCATTCGCAGCACGGTCTGCTTGCTCCAGCCACGCGTGGTTTCCAGGCCAAAGTGTTCGCGCATTTCTTGAAACGTCGTCTCGATATTCCATCGCCCCCCGTACATCTCGATGATCGCTGCGGGAGTCATCGCCGGATCGGTCGAGAAGAAACACTCATCGCGGTGAGTGCTATCGAGATCGATGACATACACCCAGCGGATGCTCACGATCCCTTTGCCACTCTTGTACCAACAGCCCACACCGGTATAGACCCTCACGTTCCGCCAGCCTCCCCCATACCAACGGACACGAATTTTCTTGCCGCCTCGCTCTGACTTTGCCACATCCTTGGGGCTGGGCAGCGGACGGCCTTTGACCGGCGGACGACCTTTCTTGCCCTTTTTGCGCTTCGGCGGCGGAGCGAATAGATTGGCATCCTCGACAATCTTGCTGACCAGCGTCAGGCGGCGCTTGTGCCGCGCGGCAAATCTCGCCATAGCGTGCGTTGCGTAGGCGTTATCCCCGGCAAACACGAACTTTCGCTCTGGAAACCAGTGCATCAGCATCGCCAACAAGCCACACATCAGTTCCGCCGCTGTCTTGTGTCGCCGGCCCTGGGCATTGTTGGTTTTTTGATCACGATACAGGGCGATCACGACTGGCAACGCCATCGGCCGATTGGTGTACGGCAATTGGACGAGGATCGCCAGGACGATCCATTTGTGGCCATAGCGATAGACCGTGTGGGAGTGTGAGCTTCGCACCGCGTCACGATGTCTTGCCTTGCCGTAGACCTTCTTGCCACGATGCCCGTCAACGGTTTCATCACCGACGACACGAATTTCGCCCTCAGGGACTAACCGATTGATTACAAAGGTGGCAATGATTTTGGCCAGTTTGCACGCGGACCACTGCCGATGTGAAAAGAGGCGATGGTAGGTCGAAGGATTGATTGGCTCGACCAGCGAGAGCAACCGCAAGACAGCTGAAACGGTTCGGTTGCCGACCACAAGGATTGCAGCGGCGAAGAAAAATGTCAGCCGTCGCGCAGTCTGGGGTTTTCGAGTTGCTGCTGACAAATCATCGACGAGCGGTTTAAAATCACGGGGCACGCGGAGCATGGCGGCCTCCTTGCCAGGGGTTTGAACTGTGAGAAGTCACAATTCTTGCGCAAGGGGGCCCCTTTTACCTATACCAGTCCATCGCTCGAAAACGGAAAAAGTCGAGCTTAGGGGCGCCGGCACTCAACCGAAATTGTAAAGAGCAACACCGCCAACCAAACGATCCGTTTAGCCGCTTGCGGTGCGCTCGTACGTGTGCTCTGATCCTGACGGAACGTCCACAGTGTGTCAATATTGGGGGCAGCAAAATTGTTTCGCGGCTCAGTCTGGAATCGGGCGAGGTCGGGGAAATCCGCCGCTTGCTAACTGGGATTTCGCCCGCCAGCACTGTTTCAGCAGGCACGATGTGTCTGGCGGCGGTACGCCGGCGTCGACCACCGAAAGAAAAGGAACCAAAATGGTGAATGACCTGCCTCAGATCACGATCTACACCGATGGTGCCGCGGAGCCGAATCCGGGGGCCGGCGGGTACGGCGTGGTGCTGATTTCCAGCGACCGTTGCCGTTCATTGTCAGCTGGCTATCGCTTCACCACCAACAATCGGATGGAATTGCTCGCGGTGATTGCCGGGCTGGAGGCGTTGAACAAGCCGTGCCGGGTTACTGTCTTCAGCGATTCCAAATATGTCGTCGACTCGATGACTCGTGGCTCTGCTTCACGTTGGCGGTCTCAGGGCTGGATGCGTACTCAGAAACATAAAGCCAAAAATTGCGACCTCTGGAAGCGACTGCTGGCCGTCTGCGAAAGGCATGAAGTAGCTTTCCAGTGGGTGCCTGGACACCGCGGGATCTTAGAAAACGAACACTGTGACAAGCTCGCGACCGCGGCTGCCAAATCGGCGAATCTTCTGGAAGACACTGGCTACACCTTCGAGGCCCCCGCACCCATTTCGTCAGCCGTCTCACCGCAGGCGAAGGCCCCATCTCGTGACCGCGCCCTCGCTTCCGGAGATCTATGCCGGGAATGCAGCACGCCGCTGGTCGAGCGCAAGCCGAAGCGAAAGCAACGTAAGCCGGGCCAAAATTACTACTTCGACTGGTATCTCTATTGTCCAGGCTGCAAGAGGATGTACATGGTCGAGGCGGCGAAACGCCATTTCAGTGAAGCGAGCCCCCTGCTGGACACACTCGCCTGATTCGACGCAGCGGTGAACTCAGACGGCCCGAGGTGCATTAGCGGACAACCGTGAGCTTCTGCCGAACCTCCGCAATGAATAGCTCGCCAGGGGCCAGAAGCGAAGCATCTGCCAAGGTTCCGTGGCACCTTCACGATCCCGTAAAGCGGCTCTCAGCCAACAATAATTTTAAAAACTGGTCCGATGTTCAACGGCGACGTGTGCGGCACGGGTGGGATATGCTGGTGACAAAGGAGTTGCTGCAGGAGTCGAACAGCAAATAGGCATCGCGGCAGCCACGCGTCGCTACGGCCAGGGGACCAAGTAGATGGACGGCACCTTCGCTCATCACTCCGACCTGCAGAGCGTACCGCAGTGGCTAACCCGGTGCATGCCTGATGGCACGAGAAAATCATCGCGTCCAGCGGAGTCAATTGCCTTAAAGGCGACACCCTATGCATCCGAGCGGACCTGCTTCGGCAGTACGTTGTTGCTCGCACCTTCACGTGGTACGCATTCGGCGAGCGCGAGCTACAGCCCTATTCACCACCGCCACCGCAGTGGCTTGTTGATGCTCAGCACCAGGCAAACGCGTAGTGCGAGGTGCTGACCGAAGCGGATCTAAATCAGAGTACGCAACCTCCAAGCCCGCCTGAGATGAAGTAGTTCGACCATCGGCAGTCGAAGCAACTGTCCGCGGCCGAAAGTTGTCCAGCGTCATGCATTCCTGAGTTTCCTAGACTGGTCGCAATGATGTGATCAAGGGCCGTACTGATTTACCTCGAATAATTTGTATACGCCGGGAATGTTCTTAATGTCATCAATCTGCCCAAAGGGCTGCAACTTAACAACGCCCGTCGCGCGAGCTTCCGTTGACTGGGAAACTAGTATCTGACCACCATTGGAGCGGCTCTCTATTCGGGCTGCGAAGTTTACATGTGGTCCTAATGCAGTGAACTGATCGCGAAAGCTTGTGCCGACGTTTCCGACAAGCACCTCGCCAGTGTGGACGCCGCAGCCAAGCCCAATGTTGATCGCCTGAGGGGTGTACTTTATCCATTCCTGCATCCATTTGTTACGCACCACCTCAAACTCATCACGCAGCTTCATCGCAGCATGACAGGCCGCGATGGCATCCGCTCTTCCGCCGTCGCCTTTATGATTCAGGACGCCAAAAAGAGCCATTACACCGTCTCCGATAAACTTATCCAGCATACCACCGTTGTCGAAAACGGTTCGTGCTGCGATGTCGCAATACTCCCTGAGAAAGCCTGCGACGAGCGTCGGGTGACCCTTGAGAATTTCACAGAGAAGCGAGAACCCGCGAATATCCCAGAAACAAATCGTCAGCGTTCGCGGACCTAAATTTAAAACTGACGGATCACGCTCAATTGCATCGAACAGTTTAGGATCAAAGTAGCGGCGCAAAAAGCTGATGCGTTGCGCCCATTCGCGATATTGCAAAGCCGCACGGGTCTTGACGTTGATTTCTCGCACGGCCGTGACACCGCGAATATTCTTCTCAACGACATCAAACGCACCGTGATCAAACGCTGCATATCGGTCAAGACTCTTTTCCTTGGCCGTGAAGAGGATTGCCATTATAAGCGGGTCGATTGTTCGGCGCGCTTCAGCATTGTCAATCCGCTGGACTCAGATCTCATCACTAAGTCAGTTAATACAATGTCGATCGGGGTACCTCCATCGAAATACTGCCGAAGAACCTTCTCCCCTTCTGTTTCGCTACCTGCGACATGTATGTCCCACTCCGGATTCTCGTCCTGAAGCGCGCTTCAATGCGAGCCGATTTTCCTTCTCGTCATCAACAATCAATATTCGAGGCATAACTTACTCCGGTTTTTGTTCGTTATATTCGCTAGAATGTACCTGGTCGGCACGCGGCAAAAAGATTTCAAAATCAGCCCCTCGGCCAGCCAGTCCGATTTCGCGGATCATGCCACCGTGCCCTTCGATGATCCGCCGCACCAATGCGAGCCCCAAGCCTGTACCTTGATCGTATGTAGTGAAAAAAGCTTCAAATACACGCTCTTTATGATCGTCAGCTATGCCAGTCCCGTTGTCCTTGAAATGAAGGAGAGCGTAGTCCCGACTTGAGTCAACGATCGGAGGTAGCTTTTCGCGAGACGGTAACTCGACCTCCAGCCATATTCGCGGTGTACCCTTGCCGACCCAATGCATCGCATTGGCCCCGAGCTCGTCCAGAACCTCCTGGAGTCGCTCTGGATCAGCGGCTACGATTATCGACGTGTCGCAATTAATTGTGCACTCGGCCCCCTGAGCCACTAAGCATTTGCACACATCGTCCAACGCAGGTCGAAGAGGCGTCGGAATCGGATTCACTTGCTGGGCCTTCGTAAGCGACTTAAACTGTTCCACAATTCCCTTGGCCTTTTCGACCGAGCTTTGCATATTGTCAGTTACTTCAATGGCTTCCTCAATACGAGCTTCGACAATTCGCCTTCTCAATGGATTTAGATCAGTTTCAATCGCAAAGATGGGGTTGCCGATTTTATGTGCGGCAGAGAAGGAAATGTCTTTCCAGACGGCGTCTCGTTCTGCCCGAATTCGCAAATTTCTTTCTTCTTCGAGATCGGATATTAGTTTCGCCAACCGTTCCGTGAGTTGGACGTTTTCGTGATAAAGCTCTTCCGGCCCCTTCCGAAACTTAGCCAGAGATCTCGCTTCGTCAGAAAAATATTTATATCCAAGCTGCGGAAACTGGTGGATCAGATTTGTCACGTAGTCTCGATCCCATATGCGCACACGAACATGATAGGGGAGAGGGTGTTTGCGCATTCTCCTTTTGATGCGTTCGGACAGCATTCTTGCTTCCCCAGCTGATGATTTTCCGTCGAGCATTACAAAAAGAAGCGTTAAGAAAACGTCGTCGTCCCGCTCGTACAGCCGGCGTTCGTCTATCAAACTCTCGCGCAGTAAACGATGCATCAAAAATTTCAGGATCGTGTAGCGCCAAATCCAGAGTGATATCGATAGGCGAGTTTTGCCCCAACGATACTAGCCACAATTCCCTGTATTCAAATCCATCAGGATCTTTCTTGGGTAGCTCGGCGACAATATCGAACTCTCTAGAGTTTTTTTGCCACTCGACGCGGCGATAGCCCATTTGCAGAAGTAGCTCGCGACATAAATTTTCAACATCTTCGTGCTCAAGCCGATCTAAATCGACGAAAAACGGCATCGAACCTCGACTGCGGAAAAGCGATGGACCACGGTGCGCACCGTGCCGTAGGCGGCGAAGTTCCTTGTGCAACCGCCGCTTCAGGTTGAGCATTCCTGCGCTCGATTGGCGATACGAGACGACGTTTAAGTTCTGCACATCAGAAGGAAGTCCTGGCCGTGCTGATTCATCGGCCAGCAAGACAATGCCTTTCGCCATCGCGAATGCCTGACCAATTTCAAAGAACACGTTCGTGTTTCCTGTCGAAACATCCGCCACGATGCAATCGGTCCGCGCTAATTCGGCAAAAAGCATATGTTCAAGGCTTCCGACCTTTGCAGGCCGATCGTCTAGCGATATAGGTTCGAATCCAGCAGCAATCGCCGCTTCCTTGACGACACGACGAACGTTGGCAAACTCCGCTGAGAAAGGGAGTGCTAGAAAGCATCGAAGGTTCATGTCACTTGTTTCGGTCATTCGCATCGCGTCCGAAAATTTGTAGGTATGCTAGTGTAGTGTCTCATTCAGATGGGAGCTTATCTAGAGCGGCCTTCGCTCGGGCCACTTTCGTCAGGATATCATCCGGTGATGCGGTCCAGGCGAGGGGTTTTGAATGCTCGTTTGCTTCTTCAATGTAGGCGTCAATAGCCAATTGCAGCTTGGCAACGTTGGAGAAAGTACCTCGCCGGATACACTTCTGCGTAAGTTCGCGAAACCAGCGTTCAACCAGATTCAGCCATGAACTGCTGGTAGGCGTGAAATGAACATTAAAGCGAGAGTGACGACGCAACCAACGCTGGACCTTGGGGTGCTTATGAGTTGCGTAGTTGTCAACGATCAGATGGAGATCGAGGTCTTCAGGCGTAGACTTGTCAATTGTCCGAAGGAATCGAAGCCATTCATCGTGACGGTGGCGTGGCATCATCTCGGTGATGACATGCCCCTCCGCGACGTTCAAAGCAGCGAACAGGGTCGTCGTCCCGTGTCGGCGATAGTCGTGCGTCATCGTCCCCAATCTGCCCCGACGCATCGGCAAGCCGGGTTGCGAGCGATCCAGTGCCTGGATTTGGCTCTTCTCGTCGCAACTCAGGACGATCGCATGTTCAGGAGGATTGAGGTAAAGCCCCACGACGTCACGCAGTTTTTCCTCAAATCGCGGGTCAGTGGAGACCTTAAACGTTTTGGTTTTGTGAGGCTTCAGGTTGTGCAGGCGCCAGATTCGGCTGATCGTCGACCGGCTAACTCCGGTCGCTTGCTCCATCGTTCTGGTCGACCAGTGCGTTTGCCCTGGGGGTTTCTCCTGCGTCGTCATCCGAAGTATTTCAGAGGTCACTTCCTGGCTAATCGAAGGCTTCCGGCCAGATCGCGGAGCATCTTTCTTCAGGCCGGCGATGCCCAGTTCAAGAAAGCGGTTGCGCCACATTCCGACTGTCCGGCGGGTGCACTGAAGCTCAGTAGCAATTTCGTCATTCCGCTTACCCGCAGCGGCTGCCAAAACAATTTTAGCTCTTTGTATCTGGCGAGCGGGTGTGCTTCGGCCTGTGCGCCCACCGCGTGAGTTCCACGAGGTCTTGCTCGGTCAGCTCAACTGATTTTGCAATTCGCATGGCGTTCTCCTACGCAATCGAACCCCACGCTAGCCATAAGTTCCTCCAATTCTAAGACACTACACTAGCTTCTCCGGGGTTGCTGGTTCAATGTCAAAAGAAGATCGTAATGGATCTTTGCCCGAATTCGCTTTCTGTCTGCTGGCCATTGCAGCGTCGGCCAACGAGGCAATGTGAAGTATAAAATCGCGAGTGTTCATATTCGTCTAGCTCGGATATTTAACTCGCAATTACCGTTTGCAGACGAATTGTCCTTGAGGTGCATTCAGGAATACCAGCGTCAATCATGCGTTGGCGAATCGAATGCAGTGTATCGACCGAGCGTGAAGCAAATAAGAATGGTGCGTGCGACACGTAGTAAAATGACGCAATTCCATGTGTTAGCAGCAGCGAACGTTTTGCGTCCAGTTGATCCGTGAGAGGCCGGCCGGCCTGCCTCTTTTTGGTTTGGTCGTAGCACGCGACAAAGGACAAGTATTGGTCGTCAAATAGCGATGCGATAAAACCAATTGGTGCGTGTGATACACGCAAGTCTTGATTTTCTGCCCCAGGTAGCGGGATGCCGGTGTGGGGGTCAAGCAGCAACGAATATGGCTCAGTTTTTAGATCTAATGGCTCGTAAATTGCAGCGCCTGTTAATTGTGAAAACCTATAACGCAATTCGGTTGGTATAAAACGAGAATGCGCATGCATCGTTGCGAACGGTGAAAGTAGGGCAACCCAAAAACGCTTTAGTATGTCATAGGAGTCGCCGAGGTGCTGTTCGTGCATGAGTTCTTAGCGACAAAAGTTGCCGTTTCCCCGGGTTCGGTCCTAGGTTGATCGTTAATGAGAGTCTTAATTGTCGGTTGAGTGACACACCCGATTCCAGGCAGCCGCTTTTTATCTACAGCTTACGTCAGCTTGTCAACAGTCGGGCATGTTCGGCCGGTTCGAAAGAGGGGGCGTGGCTGAGAATGGCCTGGATCTCTAGCGGGGGCATCCGCTGATGACGGCTGAAGATCATCACGGGATGGATTGGCTGGCGAAGCTGCGCACCCTTGAGCTGGACGCATTGGTGTGCTCAGGGCAATCCGGTCCGCTGCCGGGTCGGGGCGAGCCGGTTCAGCCGGCGTCGGCCAATCGGCTAACGAACACAGTGCAGCCGGGGAAAGTGATTCGACCTAGCGAGATGCAGTCGGGTTTCAACGGGATAGGCGATGGCCCATGCTACTGAGCTGTCGGACGGGCCCTGAGGTGTGGCTGGCTCGGGGGGAGAGTGATTTAACCTTACTGCTTCACGAAGAGCCAGGGCTGGGGCATGGCGCTCAAGAAATCGCAACTTTACTCGTCCCTCTGGCAAAGCTGCGATGAGCTGCGCGGCAGGATGGATGCCTCGCAGTACAAGGACTATGTCCCGACGCTGCTGTTCATGAAGTACGTCTCGGACGAGTGCGTCCAGAACCAGGATGGCTTGATCGAATCGCCCGAGGGCGGCGGCTTCCCCGACATGGTCAAGCTCAAGGGCGCTAAGGGGCCTGGACAGCATCAACCAGATCATCGGCTGGCTTGCCGAGGCGAATGATCAGAAGGGCGTGATCGATCAGGCCGACCTTAACGAAGAGGGGAAACTCGGGACGGGCAAGGAGATGCAGGACCGGCTCTCCAAGCTGGTGGCGATCGTCGATGGGCTCGACTTCCGGGCTAACCGCGTCGAGGGTGACAATCTGCTGGGCGAGGCGTACGAGTACCTGATGCGGCACATCGTGATCGACAGCGGCAAAAGCAAGGGCCAATTCCTCACCCCGGCGGAGGTCTCGCGCACCCTGGCCAATGCGTTGCCCGAAGCACCGCCACACGAGAGGGGCCGAGTTTGGTAATCTTGGTCGCCTGGTAAGGGGCAGGGAGCGGCGTGGCGGCTGGGAAGGCCGCGCTTTGCCGCTGGCGAGTAGGGATGCCGTCAGAATCGAGGGAAATGCGGGATGAGCAACGGGCAACTTGGCTGGATCGTCAATTTCATTTGGGGCATCGCCGACGATGTGCTGCGGGACCTGTACGTCCGGGGAAAGTACCGCGATGTCATTTTGCCCATGATCGTGCTGCGGCGGTTGGATGCGGTGCTGGAGCCGACCAAGCAGGGCGTGCTGGACATGAAGGCCGCGCTGGACCAGGCGGGTATCGTCCATCAGGATCAGGCGCTGCGCCAGGCAGCCGGCCAGGCGTTCTACAACACGTCGCCATTCACGTTGCGGGACCTGCGCGCCCGGACGAGCCAACAGCAACTGCGGGCTGATTTCGAAGCCTATCTCGACGGCTTCTCGCCGAACGTCCAGGACATTTTGGAAAACTTCGAGTTCCGCAACCAGATCCCGCGGCTCTCCAAAGCCGACGCGCTGGGCACGCTGATCGAAAAGCTGCTTTCACCCGACATCAACTTGAGCCCCGATCCGGTGCTGCAGGACGATGGATCGGTAAAACATCCTGGCCTGGACAACCACGGTATTGGAACGGTTTTCGAGGAACTGGTCCGGCGTTTTAACGAAGAGAACAACGAAGAAGCGGGAGAGCACTGGACGCCGCGCGATGCGGTCAAGCTGATGGCGAAGCTGATCTTCCTGCCGATCGCGGACGACATCACATCGGGCACCTACCTGCTGTACGACGGCGCGTGCGGCACCGGCGGCATGTTGACGGTAGCCGAGGAAACCTTGCAGGAGCTTGCCAGCGAACACGGCAAGACGGTCGCCACGCACCTCTTTGGCCAGGAAATCAACGCTGAGACCTACGCGATCTGCAAAGCCGACCTGCTGCTCAAGGGTGGAGGCGACGCGGCAGACAACATCGTCGGCGGACCGGAACATTCGACGCTGGCCAACGATGCCTTTCCGTCGCGCGAGTTCGACTTCATGCTCAGCAATCCGCCCTACGGCAAGAGCTGGAAAAGCGACCTGGAGCGAATGGGCGGCAAGAAGGACGTCAGAGATCCGCGTTTCATGTTTGAATACCGGGGCGAACCGGAGTACTCGCTGCTGACGCGTTCCAGCGACGGCCAAATGCTGTTCCTGGCCAACATGCTGAGCAAGATGAAGCAGGACACGAAGCTCGGCAGCCGCATCGCGGAGGTGCATAACGGCAGCTCGCTGTTCACCGGCGACGCAGGTCAGGGCGAGAGCAACATCCGCCGCTGGATTATCGAAAACGACTGGCTCGAAGCGATCGTCGCGCTGCCGCTGAACATGTTCTACAACACCGGCATCGCCACCTACATCTGGGTGCTGACCAACCGCAAGCCGGAGCATCGCCGCGGCAAGGTCCAGCTGATCGATGCCACCTCATGGTTCAAGCCGCTGCGCAAAAACCTCGGCAAGAAGAACTGCGAACTGGCTGAAGAGGACATCTCGCGGATTTGCGACACGTTCCTGGCTTTCGAGGAGACCGAACAGTCGAAGATTTTCCCCAATGCGGCGCTCGGCTATTGGAAGGTGACGGTCGAACGGCCGCTGCGGCTGCGCGTCGACCTGAAGGCGGAGCAGGTCAAGCGATTCCGAGACCAGTGCGAAGCAGCCGACCTAGAGCCTCTGGCTGCGTTTCTGCCGACGTTTGCCGATGAGCTGGGCGACGGGCCGCATTTCGACTTCACGGAGTTCCTGCAGGCTCTGGAGCTGCGCCTGAGCGAGGAATCGATCCGCTTGCCCGCCAAGGCAGGTCGCTTGATCCGAGACTGCCTTGCCGAGCGTGACGAAGCGGCTGAGCCCGTGATCCGGAAACGAACGAAGCTCAAGCGGGGCGAGTCGGTTGGCGCCGAGGATGCGATCCGCGGTCGCTACCTGATGGAGTCTGACGACGCCTGGTACGCCGTCGAGTACGAGCCGGATGCGGATCTCCGCGACACCGAGCAAGTGCCGCTGATAGAAAATGGCGGCATCGAAGCCTTCCTGCAACGCGAGGTGCTACCGCACGCCGCCGACGCCTGGTACGACCCGGAGAGCGTCAGAATTGGCTACGAGATCAGCTTCACGCGTTACTTTTACAAGCCGCAGCCAATGCGCTCGCTGGAGGAGATCCGAGCCGACATTCTGGCGGTGGAGCGGGAGACGGAAGGGTTGCTGAGCGAGATCATTGGGGGAACCACGTCATGAAAGCCACCGAAGCTAAGCTGCTCGACTTTCTCAAGAAGTCACCCCAATTCATTATTCCGATCTATCAGCGAACCTACAGCTGGACTGAGCGAGAGTGCCGCCAGCTTTGGGACGACGTACTTCGCTCCGGTAAAGATGATGCCGTCGCGGCACACTTCGTCGGATCTATCGTTTACATCGAGAAGGGCATTTACCAAATATCTAGCCAATCACCGATGCTCGTGATTGACGGGCAGCAGCGTCTGACGACGGTGATGCTCATCCTTGAAGCATTGGCGAGACATGTAGGTGACGACGAGCCAATCGACGGTTTTTCAGCGAAAAAGCTTCGCAGCTATTACCTGCTTAACCCGTTGGAAGATGGCGAGCGGGCCTTCAAATTGCTTCTCACCCAGACAGACAAGCTGAGTCTTCTTGCGTTGATGCAGCAGAAGTCATTGCCACCTGATCCTTCGCTGCGCATCAGGGACAACTTCGCGTTTTTCGAGGATCAGTTGCAGACGCTAGGTAGCAATCTAGGCGAGCTCTGCCAAGGGCTTGCGAAACTCGTCATTGTCGACATCGCTCTTAGCCGCGACCAAGATAATCCGCAGCTCATCTTTGAAAGCATGAACTCAACCGGCCGCGAGTTGAGTCAGGCGGATTTAATCCGCAACTATATTTTGATGGGCCTGGAGCCCCGCCAGCAGACGCGGCTCTACGAGGATCATTGGCGGCCCATGGAGGTGGCTTTTGGACAGGAAGCGTATGGCATCCACTTCGATGCCTTCATGCGTCACTACCTGACGCTTAAGACTGGCGACATTCCCAATCTTCGATCGGTATACGATGCGTTCAAGAGTCACGCGCGATCTCCTGAGGTGGCGAAGAACGGTGTGGATGCGGTGGTTGCGGACATTCACGCTTACGCTGGCTACTACTGCGCGATGGCGCTCGACAAAGAGCCAGACAAGCATTTAGCATCAGCCTTTCGCGATTTGCGAGAGCTAAAGGTCGATGTGGCGTATCCTTTTCTCCTGGAGTTGTACCATGACTACATTGAAGGCATGCTATCCAAGGGTGAGTTTGTGCAGGCAGTCCGACTGGTCGAGGCTTTCGTATTCCGCCGGGCCGTTTGCGCCATTCCTACCAATTCTCTGAACAAGACGTTTGCCAATTTTGGTCGCTCCCTGAAGAAGGACCGTTACCTCGAAAGCATCCAAGCACATCTCCTGACGCTACCGTCTTACCGCCGTTTTCCGGGCGATGAGGAGTTTAAACGTGAGTTAACAACACGCGACCTCTACAATTTCCCGCGTCGAAGTTACTGGCTCCGGCGGATGGAGAATCACGACCGCAAGGAGCGTGTCCCGGTGGACGAGTACACGATCGAGCACATCCTCCCGCAAAACGACAAGCTCTCGGCTAAGTGGCGGGAGACACTAGGCTCAGAGTGGCAACGGGTGCAAGAAACTTGGCTTCACACCCTCGGCAACCTAACCCTTACTGGCTATAACGCCGAATACAGTGATCGCTCGTTTGCAGAGAAACGGGATATGCCTGGCGGCTTCAGGGAGAGTCCACTAAGGCTTAACGCCGGGCTTGGTGAACTTGATACCTGGAATGAAAATACGATTCAGGCTCGCGCGACACGACTCGCGGAACAAGCCGTGCGGGTTTGGGCATCGCCTAAGCTGCCCCCCGGGACGCTCGACGCCTACCACTCGAAGGTCGTGCGTTCCGCCGGCTATACACTTGCGGATCACTCACAACTCGCTGACAACGCTCCGATGCGGCCCTTGTTCGAACTCTTTCGCCAGGCGGTCCTAGCACTCGACCCCTGCGTCAGTGAGGAAGTACTGAAGCTCTATGTGGCCTATAAAGCGGAGACTAATTTCGTCGACGTAGTACCACAGAGGAGTCGTCTGCGTCTCTCGCTTAACATGCACTTCCACGAGCTTCACGATCCCAAAGCCATTGCTAAGGATGTGACTAACCTTGGTCGCTGGGGCAACGGGGATGTGGAGGTCGGCCTGAGCAAACCCGAGGACCTGCCTTACGTCCTGGGTCTCGTCCGGCAGGCATTCGAAAAACAAATGGGTAACGGCGAGGCAGAGCTATGATCGCCGAGCTCAAGCCTTACCGAGAATACAAGGATTCCGGGCTTCCGTGGCTGGGGAAGGTGCCTGTGCACTGGAATCTCGTACCGAATCGTGGTCTTGTTCGCAGAAAGAAGGTGCTCGTCGGTGAGCATCATGGCGATTACCAACTGCTTTCGCTCACTAAGCAAGGCGTGATTGTCCGCGATATCTCGACGGGGAAAGGTAAGTTTTCCGCGGACATGGGGACCTCACAAGAGGTGCGTGATGGAGACATTGTGTTTTGCCTGTTTGATGTGCCGGAGACGCCCCGAACCGTCGGCCTGTCGCGTCACGACGGCATGATCACAGGCGCGTATACTGTTTTCGAGCCTTTAGGCGAAGGCAATGCTGAATATTTCGAGTTGTTTTATCGGGCGATGGACGAGCGAAAGCTCCTCAGCCCACTCTATTCAGGCCTGCGAAACACGATTCCTCCTGAGAGGTTCTTGGGCACGAAAACGCCGCAACCTCCGCCTGCCGAGCAAGCGGCCATCGTGCGGTTTCTCGATTATGCGGACCGGCGGATTCGGCGGTACATCGCGGCGAAGCAGAAGCTGATCAAGCTGCTGGAGGAGCAGAAGCAGGCGATCATCCACCGCGCCGTCACCCGCGGCCTCGACCCCAACGTCCGCCTCAAACCCTCCGGCGTCGAGTGGCTCGGTGATGTGCCGGAGCATTGGAAGGTGCGGAAGCTTCGGCAGTGTGGTTCGATCTCTGGTGGTTTGACGCCGAGCATGGCGGATCGTTCACTTTGGGACGGCGATGTCCCATGGGTGACGCCGAAGGACATGAAGCGATTCACAATCGAAGCTGCGTCAATGAATGTTGCGGCTAGAGCCCTTGAAGTAACTTCATTGCAGCTCATTCCAGCGGGTTCTGTCCTCCTCGTTGTTCGGGGCATGATTCTGGCGCGGCGAGTGCCTATTGCCCGCACTATTCAAGCGGTCACGATCAATCAAGACATGAAGGCGATTGTGCCTGAACCTGGCATCGATGCTGGTTATTTAGCTTATCGACTTGATGCGGCTCAGGCCACGTTTGTGGCGTTGATTGACGAAGCTGGTCATGGAACCAAGCGGTTTCCAACAGAGCGATGGAAGAACATAGCACTCGCCATACCAGCTTTGCAGGAACAGCGATTCATCGTCACCTATCTCGACGAAACAATTGGCAATCTTGCTGCAACAATTAGTAATGCTCAACGAGAAATCGAACTCCTCCGCGAGTATCGCACCCGCCTGATTACCGACGTGGTGACCGGCAAGCTCGATGTCCGTGAGGCAGCGGCTCGACTGCCTGTCGAAACTGAGGAGCTGGAATCGATCGACGACGGGGAGTTGCTGGATGCGTCGGCGGACGATGATCCGGAACCGGTCGAGGAACTCGTTGATGCGGAGTGACCACCTGCTTGCTGTCGTGTCGACTGTCGCCAAAGAACGCAATATGTAAACTTTGAGTAGCAACTTCATGCCTCTGCCCGACGCTCCCGTCCTGATCCGCCATATCCAGCCTAAGAATTTTCTGTCTTTTGGGCCGGATAATGAAGGTATCGATCTCAAGTCGCTCAATGTCATCATCGGCCCCAACGGCAGCGGCAAGTCGAACCTGATCGAAGCTATTCACTTTATGCGGGCAGCCTCGAAGGACTTTGCTGAAGTGACGCGCAAGGGCGGCGGCGTAACGGAATGGATCTGGAAAGGCGGATGCGACGCACCTGCCGCGCTGGTTTGGATCGTCAACTATCCCGAGGGTGAGCTGCCGCTAATGCATCATGTCGCCTTCCGTGCGCTGGACCAGCGCTTTAATCTCGCCGAAGAACGGATTGGGGACGAAGAACAGTCGGGCGGAATGGGCGAGGGCTATTACTCCACAGCGTTCGACCATGGCGGGCCGATCGTGCGAATGGCCGGTCCAGTGGGCAGCGAAGAGTGGTACCCGGCTCCTTTCAAGAGCACGCGATCGATTTTGAGTATTCTTAGCGACCCCAACCAATACCCCGAGTTGTTTTGGCTAGCTGAAAAGTATGAACAAATTCGCATCTACCGCGAGTGGGCGTTCGGGCGGAAGGCGGTGTTTCGAGAGCCGCAGCAGGCGGACATGCGCAACGATCGACTCGAGGAAGATTTTTCGAACCTCGGCCTGTTCCTCAGTCGCCTGAAGACGCGTTTTCCTGCCGCCAAGAAGTCGCTTCTGTCAGAGCTGAAGACACTCTATGACGGCATCGTCGATTTCGATGTTTCCGTCGAAGGCGGCACCGTGCAGGTCTTCATCACCGAGGGCGAGTTCGTTATTCCCGCCACCCGCCTGTCCGACGGCACGCTCCGCTATCTCTGCTTGCTGGCGATCCTGTGCGACCCCGAGCCACCACCGCTGATCTGCATCGAGGAACCGGAACTGGGGCTGCATCCCGACGTGGTTCCGAAATTGGCGGACCTGCTGGTGTCGGCATCTCAGCGAACACAAATCATTGTGACCACGCACTCGGACATCTTGATCGACGCACTGAGCGAAACCCCCGAGGCGGTCGTGGTGTGCGAAAAACACGACGGGAAAACAGAGATGCGGCGGCTGGAAGCCACGAACGAACTGCAGCAGTGGCTGGAGAAATATCGACTCGGCCAGCTCTGGACGCGCGGCGAGATTGGAGGCACTCGCTGGTGAATGCCAAGATTTACATTGAAGGTGGTGGCGACTCAAAGGAACTGCACGTACGCTGCCGCCAGGCCTTTCGGCAACTGATCGAGAAATGTGGGTTCTCCGGTCGCATGCCGCAGCTCGTTGCTTGCGGCGGACGCGAGGCAACGTTCGACGACTTCCGCACAGCCCACGCCCATGCGAGGGCCGGAGCTTTCATCGCCATTCTGATCGACAGCGAAGAACCGGTTGCCGAGGTCGATCAGCCGTGGGCACACCTGGCCCGACGCGATGGTTGGATGAGACCACACGGCGCCGACGATGATCAGGTATTGTTGATGACGACCTGTATGGAGACCTGGATCATTTGCGACGGGCAAACATTGGCAACCTTTTTCGGGAACTGCCTTCAAACCACGGCTCTGCCAAGCTTGCATGATATTGAGTCGCGATCCCGCGGCGCGGTTCACGACGCGCTGGTGCGAGCAACCCGCGCGTGCAAAGCCGGGTACGTTAAGGGAACGCGGTCGTTTGAGGTTGTGGGGCGACTGAACCCCGCTACGCTCCGTCAACACCTGCCGAGTTTTGTTCGCTTCGAGCGAGTGCTGAAGGAAAAGCTGTGACGGTCGAAGCCGCGGAGGACCATCTGGCGACCTTGCGAGGCTATCCCGAAACGTCCCGCGCGACTCCAGTGAGCTGCAGCCCTAGCAAGTGAGTGGTCCCGTTGGGGCGTGTGAAAGCACTTGATGGGTAGTTGATGGAAGCGTCAAGAAAGACGGCTGATTAGCGAAAAATCCCACAAATTTGGCTGTTCGGCGGCCAATTTTTACTTGATGGGTACTTGATGGACAGGGCGGATGAAGACTGACACCTCCGAACGCGGGCTGGAACGACTGATTTGCACAGCGATGACCGGCCACGCTTGCGACCGCCCTGGCGGCGAAGCTGCCGAGAGCCATGAGCGTCTGGTAGGCTACGGCACGGGCTGGATCGCCGGCCTGGCAGAGGATTACGACCGCGAGCACTGCGTCGATCTCGTCCACCTGGCGGCCTTTCTGCGCGAGACTCAGCCGGACGTGGTCGAGGCGACGGATCTAAGTAACGACAGCCCGACGCGGCGGAAGTTCCTGGCACGGCTGCAAGGTGAAGTGAGCCGGCGGGGCACCATCGATGTGCTCCGCCACGGCATCAAACATGGCCCGCATCCGATCGAGCTGTTCTTCGGCACGCCGTCACCGGGCAACACGAAGGCCCAAGAACGGTTCGCTGCCAACCGGTTCAGCGTCACTCGCCAACTGCGCTACAGCCGCGACAAAGCGCAGCGTTCGCTCGACCTCGGCTTGTTCATCAACGGCTTGCCCGTCGCTACCTTCGAGCTGAAGAATAGCTTGACCAAGCAGACGGTCGCGGACGCCGTCTCCCAGTACCAACGCGACCGGGACCCGCGAGAAAAGCTGTTCGAGTTCGGCCGTTGCATCGTCCACTTCGCCGTCGACGACCATGAGGTGCGGTTCTGCACGCATTTGAAGGGCAAGGCGTCTTGGTTCCTGCCGTTCAACTTGGGCTGGAACGACGGTGCGGGTAATCCGCCCAATCCCGCGGGGCTCAAGACCGATTACCTCTGGAAGCGCGTTCTGACTCCCCAGGGGCTGACCGACATCCTCGAAAACTACGCTCAGGTTGTGGAAACCAAGGATGAGAAGACCGGCCGGAAGCGAGCCACTCAGATTTGGCCACGCTACCATCAACTCGACGTGGTTCGCCGGCTGCTGGCTGATGCCGCCGAACATGGTGCCGGGCGTCGATACCTGATCCAGCATTCCGCTGGTAGCGGCAAGTCCAACTCGATCGCCTGGCTAGCGCACCAGTTGATCGGGCTGAAGAGGCAGGATGCTGAGGTCTTCGATTCGATCATCGTCATCACCGATCGCCGCATCCTCGACCAGCAGATCCGCGACACGATCAAGCAGTTCGCCCAGGTCGGTGCCACAGTCGGCCACGCTGAGCGGTCGGGTGACCTGCGCCGGTTCATCGCCGAGGGGAAGAAGATCATCATCTCGACGGTGCAGAAGTTTCCGTTCATCGTCGATGAGATCGGCAGCGGCCATCGTGGCCGGCGCTTCGCCATCATCATCGACGAGGCCCATTCCAGCCAAGGCGGACGGACGACGGCCGCGATGTCGGTGGCGCTCTCGGAGGCGGGGACTGCTGAGGAAGACGAGACGGCCGAGGACAAAATTAACCGGGTGATGGAAGCCAAGAAGCTGCTGCCGGGAGCCAGCTACTTTGCATTCACCGCGACTCCCAAGAACAAGACGCTGGAGATCTTCGGCGTGCCGCATCCTCAGCCTGATGGCAAGGTCCAGCACCGGCCATTCCACAGCTACACGATGAAGCAGGCGATAGAGGAGAACTTCATCCGCGATGTGCTGAAATATTACACGCCGGTTCAGAGCTATTACCGGCTCATCGCGAAGGTGGAGGATGACCCGGAGTTTGACACGAAGCGAGCGAAGAAGAAGCTGCGGCGTTACGTCGAGAGCCACGACCATGCGATCCGCAAGAAAGCCGAGATCATGGTCGACCATTTCCACGAGAACGTCCTCACGCCGAACAAGATCGGCGGTGAGGCTCGGGCGATGGTGGTGACCAACGGCATCGAGCGGGCAATCCAGTACTTTCACGCCTTCCGCGATTACCTGGCCGAGCGCAAGAGTCAGTGTCAGGCGATCGTCGCTTTCTCGGGCGAACACGAGTACGGTGGCCATAAAGTCACCGAGGCGTCGCTTAATGGATTCCCGTCAAGCCAGATCGCGGACAAGATCCAACAGGACCCTTACCGGTTCCTGATCTGTGCCGACAAGTTCCAGACCGGCTACGACGAGCCGCTGTTGCACACGATGTACGTCGACAAGGTGCTCTCGGGCATTAAGGCCGTGCAGACGCTCTCGCGGCTCAACCGCGCCCATCCGAAGAAGCACGACGTGTTCGTGCTCGACTTCATCAACGACACCGACACGATTCAAGGTGCGTTCAACGATTACTACCGCACCACGATCTTGGCCGAAGAGACGGACCCGAACAAGCTGCATGACCTGAAGGACGCGTTGGACCGGCACCAGGTCTATGACCAATCCCAAATCGACACGTTGGTGACACTCTATCTAGGCGGGGCGGACCGTGACCGGCTCGATCCGATCCTGGATGGCTGCGTCGCCGCCTACATGGAGCAACTCGACGAGGACCAGCAAGTCGACTTCAAGGGCAAGGCGAAAGCATTTGCGCACCTACGGATTCCTCTCGTCGATCCTGCCGTACAACAACGCCCAGTGGGAGAAGCTGTCGATCTTCCTGAACTTCCTGATCCCCAAGTTGCCCGCTCCGGTCGAGGAGGACCTGTCGAAGGGAATCCTGGAGTCGATCGACATGGACAGCTACCGGGTAGAAAAGCAGGCGATGGCGCAGATTCAGCTCGCTGACGAAAATGCCCAAATCGGGCCAGTACCGACCGAAGGCGGCGGTTGGCAGGCGGAGCCCGAATTGGAACGGCTTTCGAGCATCCTCAAGTCCTTCAATGACCAGTTCGGTCAGATCCCATGGACGGATGCCGATCGGGTGCACCGCAGGATCACCGAGGAAATTCCCAGCCGCGTCGCCGCTGATGCTGCCTACCAGAACGCCATGGCCAATTCCGACAAGCAGAACGCCCGGATCGAGCATGACAAGGCACTGGCGCGGGTGATGACGGCGATGCTGCAGGACGAGACGGAGTTATTCAAGCAGTTCATGGACAACGAATCCTTTCGCAGTTGGATGAAGGACACAGTATTCCGTCTGACTTACGAGACCAACGCCGCCTAAGCCTGCTGGCCCACCGCGGAAGCCCCGACCGAAGGCTTAGTTCAAGCCATTCCTTCCGGGCACCTATTCGTCGCTTTAGATCCTGCGCGACAGGATGGCGAGATCAAGGGAGCGTGGATTCTGTTGCACGCTATTTTTTGGTCTGTTCACGAACGCGATTAACACCCTGGCCAGGATGAGCCTCAGCATGGACCACACGTCCCTCGGTATCACGACGGACATTGCGGGTCGACTGGGGACGCGCCCGCTCCATTGCTTGCCGATCGAAGCCCATCATTCGGGTGAGAATCTCCATTCTCACCGTCGGCGTCCCGTATCGAGCCAGAAAAGCGGTAACGCTGACCAAGTCGTCAACGACGAGGTTTCCCCGAATGATGTGCTGGCTGATGCCGGCCTTGGTCATCCCGGCGAGTTTTTCCAGGTCGCCGCGGGTGTACGTGTACGTTTTGTAGGTAGCCATTGGTGATCCAGTGAGCTGGTAGTGGGCACGCCATCCATAAGCGGGGCAGCAAACTCGGCTGCCGATGCCTGCAAGAGAGCTTAACCGTCGAGTTGACTCATTGTAAACGACTTCAACGGCCGGCAATCGTGGTAGTGGGCTCAAGCTTCGAAAATTGCTCGGATAAAGCGTAATTTGCCGATTGTCGCGGCTTACCAGTTAATTGAACTCAGCAGGGCGAAACCGGCAAAAACCGCAAGCCGGTGCACTGAGGTTCCTTCCCTGATGCACCGACATCCCCGCTGCCAGAGCGACGACGACCACTCCTGTTATCGCGTTAATTCCTCGTAAAAAAGGGCATTCTCTGCTGGAATCGCCCCGCCAGGCATACGCAACACTTTGATGCGGAACCTGCTGGCTCAATTTTTGAGGCCTATCCGATGCTTTTCATCGAATGTTACCGCTTGGCTCCCCGCAGCCCATGCTTTCCCGGTGCCCAATGAGCAGCGCCCCCAGTCAGCTTGCTGCAACGATCGTCGGAGGACGGTTTTTTGAAGACAGTGGCGCGGCGAGAGAAGGAGGTGCAACCGAACCCTTTGTTTGGGCCAAGATCCGACGGAGCCCAGCGTCACGAGTTTCGGGCCTGATCGGATCAGGCGGAATTTTTCTAAAAAACAGGATGTCTACGTTGACACACTGTGAATGTCCGGTAAATTGACGCCTGTTGATGGCAATCCCAGCAACGATCATGTCTCCAATTCGCTGTGAATTGGCTACTGTACGCTGTTTCAGCGTTTCCCACACGAGGCGTTTCACTACGATTCGCCACTACTCTTGTTTTAACATGGTGTTTATCATGATGGCTAAGGAATCAATTTTTTTCGGGGATCAGCGTTGGGGCCAGGTTCGCGACAAAATAAACAGGACCGCCAACGCTTATCGGGAGTTTGTTCAAGCGGTCCTGCAGGGGTACCAGGAAGAGCTGTACCAGTTCCAATATCGCACGCTGGACGATTACTTGGAGGCCCTTGGGATTAGCCGCCGTCACTTCAACATCCTGGCAAAATCGGCCAAAACGAAAAAGCAATTGGAATCGAGTGGCCACAGGAAACGTGGGTCCCAAGTCACGAATGAAACCGACATCGTTTTTCTCATGGACGAGGTGGGATCCGCACGATGGTTCCATGTCCCTCAATCTGAGCGACATCTACACGAAATTTCTCGGGCGCCTGCTGAGTTGCAGGCGACCGTCACCGTCTCTGCTCAAGTAAAAGCCAAGACGGAGGGTCGGCGACCAACGGCTAAGGATTACCGAACCGAAGTGAGAAAAGTCGCTCCTCCCAAGCCCAGAGGGAATTGCAAACCAAAGCCAGAGCTGCTTTTAGCGTCGGCCACCGAGAAGTCGCTGGCAACCACACCTGTTGACGCTCCTACTGGTATCAACGTACGTGGGCAAAGCCAGATAACGTTAGGACAGTCGCAGCAGGTGCTCGCGAGCTGATCAGTCAGGCCGGTTCGATCGATTCTGGGGCTGAGTGTACCAACTCGCCCAATCCCGTCGGAACGGCTTTCGTTTCTGATATTCACACGCTTGCCACAGAGGTTCGTCCGCTCAGCAATAGCGCGACGTTGCTTGTCTGATCAGGGTTAGCGACGAGACCGGCAGGCTTGGCTCGCAGAAAGTGAGATTCATCACTGAGGCGGCGAGTCTTTCCTCGCGAGTGATTCGTGTCTCTCCCACGGTCAGACAGAAGCAGAGGCGTGCTGACCAGCTCGCCGACCTAGAACGATCGCCTGCATGGGGCCGACCCTTTGAGCGATCTGGATCAGGCTGAGTAGCTTGGCAATGGGGATAGGTCGGTGGGGACAGGGGCCACAGAGATAGCCTGCCGCGGCAATCAATCTGCGGCTCCCGTTCTCACGGCTGTCCCGTCCGCATCGGCTCGGTCATGACCCGGTGGCAGAAACAGAGGCCCAGCTTCGTGCTGCGAAGCAGATGCGGCTTCTTGGCCTATGCAAAGGCCAAGGCTGGTTTTTAGGCCATCGGAGTTCGGTGGCCGTCAATTCTTCGAATATGGTTTTTCAAAAAGGAGTGATGTAATGATGAATTTGTCTCCGGCTGATTGTGAAACGCTGGTTGAGCGGATCGCTGGACGGGTAGTTGCGGTACTGGCCAATCAACCCCGGCTGGTCGGCCGCTATGACCTGGCCAAGGTGCTCGGGGTAAGCGTGACGACTTTGGAGCGGCTCCAGCGTGATCAAAAGATCTCAACCATTCGAATTGGACGACGCGTCCTCTACGATCCGGACCAGGTACTCGCCGAATTAGCGGCGGCCCCTGCGGGCGATCAGCTTGGTCAATTTGACGAGGCATCCAGGAACAATCTCGCCGCGGTTCCATACTGATAGGGAACTAGCAAGGATCGAGCGTTGGCGGTGTACCGGCATGTCAGCCAGGCCTCCCGGCCCGGCTAGTGCAATGTGCTGCGACCGGCCGCTGGGGCGGCGTAGGGTGGAGAGCATCCATTGAGTAACGCGCAGATGCTGCCTGAAGCACAATTGATGACGATTATCAGCGACGAAAACTTTGGCAAAGGAAGGTGATTTGGATGGCGAGCTTGCATCAACAAAAGGGTGATCGGCCTGGCTGGAAAATCCGCTACCGCGACGAGGAGAAGCGACCGCGGGTGATCTGGGTTGGCGATGCGTCAAAGAAACACGCGGCCGAGGTATTCCGCCATGTCGACGCTTTGGTATCGGCCAAGCTGCTCGGGATGCGGCCTGATCCGGCCAACCTCGCCTGGGCACGAGGCGCTGATCCTCGGCTACGTGAGCGACTGGAGACACTGGGGCTGATCGACGCGGCGACGGCTACCGTGCAACCGCGGACGGTGCTGGCCTACATGCGCACCTACATCACCTCACGCACCGACTGGAAGAAGTCCTGCAACCACAAGCAGTCCGTTGACCACCTGGAGCGTTACCTCGGACGCGACCTTCCCCTCGACCAGCTGACCAATGGCGAAGCGGAACGTTTCAACCGTTGGATGATGTCAACGGAGAAGGGAGCCCCTGGCCTGTCGCCCAATACTGCCGGTCAGCACATCAAGCGTTGCCGGCAGATGATGCGAGTTGCGGCCAAAGACCGACTGCTCGACCGGAATCCGTTTGAGGGCATCAAGATCGACCTGAGGAGCGACAGGAGCAAGAACGTCTACATCGATGCTGCCGCCGCCGCAGCGGTCCTGGAGGCGTGCCCGGATCAGGAATGGCGAACGCTGTTTTCGCTTGCACGGTACGGCGGGCTGCGGTGTCCGTCGGAGGTGCTCGGGCTCCGTTGGTCCGACATCCAGTGGGACCGCGGGCGGTTCAAAGTGCGCTCTCCCAAGACGGAGAAGTCGGGCAAGGCCGAACGCATCGTGCCGCTGTTCCCCGAGCTGCTGGACGAACTCAACGCCCTCTACTCGTTGGTCGCGCCGGGAGTCGACACTCCGGCCGATGGCTACGTCATCGCACGCTACCGTGACACGGAAACGAACCTGAGGACGACCTTGGGCAGAATCAGCGACCGGGCAGGACTGGCCCGTTGGCCCAAGCCGTTCATGGCGTTGCGGGCATCGCGGCGGACCGAGCTAGAGCGATCCGGGCAATTCGCCAATCACGTGCTCAATGAGTGGTTCGGCCACACCGGTGCAATCGCCGAGATGCACTACCTGCAGGTGACCGAGGACGACTTCAGCCAAGCAGCTGGCGGTGGTAACGCCCGTGGTAACATCTCGGCTGCTCAAGGGCCATCTGGGCACCTCAAAGAAGCTCAAAACACGGGGAAAAGCGGTCCCAAGAGGGCTGGAGATGCCCTAACAATACACCCCAGAGGATTCGAACCTCTAACCTTCGGTTCCGTAGACCTCTCCGCTACCCACAGCACAACCGCCAGAAAATCCCACTAAGCCCTTACCTGCCAACAGCTTAGCGTCACCTCCTGGCTGCCCTTCAGGGCTGCTAACTTTCTGAATTATCGAGCCGTTTGGTACAGAATGCAACCGGTTGTGTACCGGATTCTGTACCGCAAAGTGCCATGCTCAGAGGCCACACGTCAACGCGCCTAGCTGCTCGATGAAGAAGCCTGGTCAGACCGGACTCCAAACCCGTTGAACGGGCCGAAGGCTGATGCCTAGCCCCCGAGTTCCGGTTCTTCTCCTGATTAAAAACAGATTGCGAAGCCTGCCGTATTCAAGCCTCACCCTTGCTTGCCCGTCGAGCTGGCCAGGGATGCCGCTTTGCCCGGTGCGGGACAGCGGCATCCCTGGCTTCAGCCCTTCAAGAATGCGTCCAACACAGCATACCAGCTGGTTTGCCGGCTGCACGATTTTTGCCAGGGCTGGCAAAACCGAAGGATTCAGGCGTCTTCCCTATGCACGGAATAAGTCGGATTTCTCCGGGCAATCCAATGGAGGGGCCGGAAATCCGCCTGTCTGAGACTGCCGGTTGCGCTCGCCTGCGATTGCGTGCTCACAATCGATGTTAGCGCGGCTTTCCGGCCCCGTTATCCTTGACATGTATATCATCACCGGATAGACAGACAACGGCTACTTGGGAGGCTCGCACATGCGGTATCAACGGGCAATGGAAATTCACGAACGGATCAGGGAAGTGCTACGCCTCATCGATACCGGGCAGTATTCAACGCCTGCGCTTGCAGAGTAGCTCGGCGTTTCCATCCCGACGATTCTCGGATCGTCGCCGCTCTACGGGAGCGTGGGCATGACCTCCGGGCCGAGAGGGCGACTGAGGGCTGGCGGTGTGTCCTTTTACGCCACAAGAGCAATGCAGAGTCGAAGCCCGAAGGACGGCTTTTCAAGCTTCATGGATGAGCGAGCGGCGAAATTATGAAAGGATACACCTTCCGATGACTGTACTTTCCGTATTCCAGCGTTGCGTCGAAGCAATTTCTGAAGGGGTTCTCATCGCCCGCGAGAGCCGTCAGGACAAGGAATTCCATTTCCAGAACTGGTTCAAAGCGAGACTTGAAGAGGTCGGGCATCCTTTTGACGCAGGAGGTAGGAACAGCTATCCAGATTTTCGCATTGTGGAGTTTACCGACGGCTATGAGCTGAAGGGGCTGGCCTACCCAGGTCGAGATGCGACATATGATAGCAACAGCCAAGTTCCGACAGGTTTTCACAACGGGCGGACTATCTACTATGTGTTCGGTCGTTACCCCAAAGAGCCTGATGGGAATACCTACCCTGTGCTTGACCTTGTGGTGTGCCACGGCGACTTCATGAATGCCGATCATGATTATATTCACAAGAACAAGAATGTGAAGGGATTTGGTAGTTACGGGGATATCATGATTCGCGACCGCAAGATGTATGTCGTGCCGACTCCTTTCCGCCTAATAGATGGCGCTGCTCACCATCAAACCCTAGTGTTGCCTGCCGATACTAATCCAGGTGATGGATTCTTCCAAGTCGGCGACCTGGTGCGCCGCGAAGCGGCAGAGCTGATTGTCGGCTATTCGTTCGACCTTCGCACAAATGCAATCGTCCCGGAGAAAGTACCCAATCCAGGCGCTGGAACTCAGCACCGTTTTCGAGCGTGGAGGTTGAACGGTTCACCGGCTGATCCGGTATCCCTCCGCTCCATTGACTCCGCCACCCTGGAAATGGAGGTTCCGGATGACGAAGCAGATGCTTGACCGCCGTCTAATAGAAAGTGATGATTTCCAATTCGAATTCTTGTCCAAGATCGGCGAACGTGAAAGCTGGCGCAAAAGAAATTCACCGGCCCGTTTACCACGTTCACAAATGGTGGGCGAAACGGCTTGGGTCAGTGTTCCGTGGCATCTTGCTGGGAAGCTCACTTGGCACGAGAACTGATCTAGCCACTGCCTTCTACCGCCAACATAGTTTTTCGGGCGTCAGCGTGTTCGATCCCTTCATGGGTTCTGGCACGACTATTGGGGAGGCGCACAAACTCGGATTCACCGCACTAGGACGCGACATTAATCCGGTGGCTGTCGATGCTGTGCGTTCGGCGCTTGGACCGATGCCAGGCGATGCCATAAATGCCGCTTACGCCTCGCTCGACAAAACGGTTGGCGAGCGCATTCGCGCCCTTTATCGGTCCAAAGATTCAAACGGCGAACCGTGCGACGTGCTCTATTTCTTTTGGGTGATGCAAGCTGATTGCCCCGCGTGTGATGCTGCGGTTGATCTATTCTCCTCCTATGTTTTTGCGAAGAACGCTTATCCGAAAGCGCAAACCAGAAGTACAGGTCCTATGTCCGGCATGCGGGGATATCTTTCAGGGACTACACGGTAGCGAAGAAGTGCAATGCCCCCATTGCGCAGCATCGCTTCAATCAAGGGCAGGCCAATGTCAAAGGGCAGAGAGCTACTTGTGGGATCTGTAGCCATAGTTTCGCGGTTATTAAGGCCATTGCCATCCGGAAGCACAAACCAACTTTCCGCCTGTACGCCAAGCTTGTACTGCGCCGTGACGGCACGAAAGAATACGTCCGCGCAACAGAGGATGATTTCGCCGCCGAACGCGAGGCTTCGGTAATGTTGCAGCGGGAAGTGAGCCGAGGCACGCTACGGCTTCCTGACCTTGCATTGACAGACGGTTACAATACCCGTCAAGCAATGGGCTACCGATTTACGAACTGGCGGGATTTCTTTAACGACCGGCAACTTCTCGCCTTAGGCTGGCTACAAGCCGGTATTGAAAAACTGCCCGACGCTTCCGCTCGCACCGTGCTTACTACCCTCTTTTCGGGCCTCCTAGAGTTCAATAATCTTTTCACCTCTTACAAGGGTGAAGGCACTGGCGCTGTACGGCACATGTTTTCGCATCATATTCTTAAGCCTGAGCGCACACCTATCGAGGCGAATGTCTGGGGTACGCCGAAGAGCTCCGGTTCCTTCTCTGGTCTTTTTAAAGGCAGGCTAACCCGTGCCATCGCATATCGTGAGAAACCGACTGAAGTAAACGGGGTAAAATCGGATAAGGGCCTTGTGTGCTCTCTGCCATTTTCTGGCGAACTAGACGATTGGCCGAGCGGATTCCCCAGTAACGCACGAGGCATTTATCTCTCTTGCGGAGATTCGGCCTCAACTGGACTGCCCGACAAATGCATTGATCTTGTTGTCACTGACCCGCCGTTCTTCGACAACGTTCATTATTCTGAACTTGCGGACTTCTTTCACGCGTGGCGTCAAATCGACGGGTCACTCTCCACACGCGACAAGGCTGAAGTGCAGGACACGAATGTTGATTGCTTTGCCCGGAAACTTCAGGGCGTTTTCCGCGAATGCCACCGCGTCCTGAAGGACGATGGACTACTGGTGTTCACCTATCACCACTCCCGCGAAGAGGGTTGGAGTTCAGTCAGCGCACGCTGTGCTTGGCGCGGGTTTTTCCATAGTCAATTCCCAGCCGGTCAAGTCAGAGATGTCAGTCGCCACCCCGAAGGCGGCGGCCAAGGAGCCGATCCAGATGGACATCATCCTGGTGTGCCGAAAGCTTGAGCCAAAACATCAGCACCGCCCTGTGGCAATGGCGATTAAATCAGCCCACGCCCAGCTAGTCAGGCTTGAGGCGGCCGGGTTCACACTTTCGCGTAATGACCGCAAGATTGTGTTCATCGGCCAGCTTCTTACCACCGGCGCCATTCAGGAGGCCCAAGGAATTGCTCGCCTCGTGGAAGTGGAACTGACGGCGTTGGAGATACAGGATGGGCCGCTTGTCCAAAAGCGGTAGGACGAAGAATAACTAACAAGGTACGACGCGCGATGGAGCTACCAGACGCTTTACTACCACGCAAAGGACAACTTATTTCATGACCGGACTTTATGAAGGCGAGCGGCTAACGCTGGACCTCGCAACTCGAACCCCCGTCGTTCCACACGATAGGAGTTCAATCAATGCTAAATACGCGAAAGGCGAAGTCCGCATTGTCACGGAGCAAGCACGCTATCCGCTGCCGACCGTGGTCGGAATGTATCAGGACGGCAACGCGTACGTGCTCAATCCCGATTTCCAGCGACGTCACCGATGGAACCGGCAGAAGCAAAGTCGTTTGATCGAGTCGTTCATCATGAACGTGCCTATCCCCCCGATTTTTCTGTACGAAGTGGAGTATTCAAAGTACGAAGTAATGGACGGCCTCCAGAGAATGACGGCTATCTACGAGTTCTACGATGATCGATTCCCACTCACCGGTCTGGAAGAATGGAGAGAGGTGAATGGGCTGCGCTACTCGGAGCTTCCGGAGCAGGTACGGAAGGGAATTGATCGCCGGTATCTTTCTTCCATCATCTTGCTGCAAGAGACTGCGAAATCTGCCCATGAGGCCCAGCGCCTGAAACAGATGGTGTTTGAACGGATTAACAGCGGCGGAGTCAAGCTTGAGCCACAGGAGTCGCGGAATGCCATCTACGACGGTCCGCTCAACCGACTCTGTATCCAGTTGGCCCGTAACCCATATCTCTGTCGCATGTGGGGCATCCCAGAACCTTCGACGACCGAACTAGAGACAGGCGCGTTCGCCGATGAGTTGTTGGAGAACGAGACATTTCGAAGGATGGATGACGTAGAATTGGTGCTGCGGTTTTTCGCCTATCGGCAGCGGTTGCTCCACGACCAGACTGCGCTAAATGTGTATCTCGACGAGTTTCTGAGCAGGGGCAACAGGTTCTCCCCGGAGCTTCTCGCAAAGCTCAAGACGTTGTTTGAAGAGACTGTGCAACTTGTATTCGAGGTATTGGGCGAGGATGCCTTCCATCTGTACCGCCAGCGCAAGAGCGGCTGGAATTGGTTCGACCGGCCAACGAAGGTCGTGTACGAGCCACTAATGTATGCATTCAGCCAACGGCTGAACCGTAAGGAAGACCTTTTGCAAAAGGCCGACCAGATTCGTGCTGCCCTGCCTGAATTCTACAAAGCCAATTATGCCATATTTGAAGGCAGAAAAGTAAATCGCGCCGACTTGAGCGACAGAAACGACGCTGTGATCGCTCTTTTGGACTCACTTCTTCCCGCGCGTCCTTAGATAAATATGTGGGACTGCATATACAGACTGGCAGAAGGCTTAACTTTACTTCGGCACTACCTCGATGGACTTGACAAGCAGGACCGCTTGCTCGTTCTTAATTTCGAGGCATGCGGCGACGGCAGACAGCTGATCAAGGAGCTTCAGGATCACTTCCGCACGAAGCACCATGAAGCTCATTACGACTACAGTACCGTTATCATCTCGCTCTACGGATATTTAGAGAGATTCATTGAGGATTTGATTGGCGAATACCTGTCGCTTATCTCCGTTCACGTCCCAACATTTACTGAGTTACCATCGGCCATTCAAGAGAAGCATTTGAGCCTCTCCCTTGAGCTTGCCCGTAAGGCAGATTACCAGAAGTACGCTGGCAGCGTTCGAACCCCTGATATAATAGGGAGACTTCACGCTTGTTTTCAAACGCCCGACAAATACCAGTTGAACCACAAGGCGTTCGCGCAACATACTGCCAACTTTCGTCAGTCCGTCATCGTGACTACATTCAGGCAGCTTGGAATCAAGGACGTCGGCCAGTCGCTCAGGCAGGCAGAGCCTTTCAGAGCCTTTTTGACAGATGAGGACCCAGAGCGCGATGTGCAGACTTATTTGTCGGGAGGAGATGAGGTCGTATTCGCCCGATTGAACGACTTGGCCGAGCGCAGGAATGATGCGGCCCACGGAACTCCCGTGGACGATATCCTCTCGCGTGACCTTCTCCGCAGCTACATCGCTTTCATCGAAGCCTATGCAAGTGGCCTAGCTCTTGTCGTCTACGAAAGTGCGTTGCCTTTCATGCTGACGCGAGCGCTGGCGCTGGGTGCGCCACTTAAGGTCATCGATAACAGGATTGTGTGTGTCAATCTTCCGACGGGCCAAATAACAGTCGGCGATACGCTTATCGCTAAAACCTCGGACGCCAGCCGACCCTTCAAGGGAGGTCCGATCAAAGAAATCCAGCAAAATTACGTTCAACACCAGACCGTTAGTGGTGGCACCGGAGTCCAGATTGGGATGCTCATTGGCTTCGGCGCGAAAGATAATCAGGAGTTTTACTGTTTGAGCGTGACGAACCCGCAGCGGCAGAGCGAGGCAGTTGTCGCGCCATAACTATCCGTACATTTATGACTTATCGTCACCCAGTCCTCACCGCAACTCGGTTTCCTAGCCACGGAAGCCGGCGGTGAGAAGTTCAATATGCAACTCGCTCCGAACTTTCCGACTATGTACCACACTCTCAACCTGCTCCCCTTGCCGAGCAATCTTTGGCGAGACTCGCTGTGAAGTGAATTATGTCTTGAGGGGTTGCTAAAGTCAGTATGTGTCGCTCTCAAATAATTCGCTGAGGTAAGTGTGTTAAATATAAGTGTTATAATAGTGTTACGCTGTGGATAGCATGAACTAACGTGCTGTCTGGCAAAGCAAATTCGAAGTGGCCGGTGTGTAAACCATCGAAAGACGGTGTGTAAACTATCGAAACAAGGTGTGCAAACCATCGAAAGAATGGCCTTGGTGTGTGAACTATCGAAAGCATTCCAATGGTGGGTGAACTATCGAAAATGCGCCGTCGGTGGGTGAACTATCGAAAGTGGTTGACAAGGTGGGTGAAATATCGAATAGTCGCGGGAGTGTGTGAACTATCGAAACTAGGGCATTATGACAACCACGGAGTTACTGGACCCACGCTCTCCCCTCCTCCCAGATCGGCATCCGACACCCGATTTTTTCGTCTGCGATGTGTTCGACGCGGCGCCAAAAGGGGACATGGCGTCCATGGAGCATCCGATCTTTTCGCTGTCCACGAAGCCCGATCACCGCATCCGGCGCTACGAGAATAACGGCAATTTCATCGAGGTAAAGCCGTCCGCGGATGGGCTGGCGACGGTTCACGACCGCGACATCCTGATCTATTGCGTGTCGCAGCTGATTAACGCGATCAACGCCGGACGCGAAGTGTCGCAGGTGGTGCGTTTTCGGGCGTATGACCTGCTCAAGGCCACGAATCGGATGACCAATGGCCAGGGCTATGACGCGTTGAAGTCCGCGTTTGAGCGGCTGGCAGGAACGCGAATCAGCACCAATATCATCACCGGCGGCACCGAGGAGTTCGAGACATTCGGCATTATTGAGCGTGCAAAAATCGTCCGTCAGACCCGCGATGGACGGATGCAGGAGATTGAGGTCAAGCTTTCCGACTGGGTGTTCAACGCGATCCGTCACCAGGAGGTGCTCACCCTGCACAAGAATTACTTTCGGCTGAGAAAACCTCTGGAGCGGCGGATTTATGAAATTGCCCGCAAGCATTGCGGCCGGCAAAGCGAATGGAAGATCTCACTTGAAAAGCTGCAGCTCAAATGCGGCTCGGCGTCAACACTCAAAGAGTTCCGGCGATTAATTGGCAAGATTGTCGAGGAGGACCAGGAGCATGGCCATATCCCTGATTACGCCATTAGCTTTGGCGACGGGGACATGGTTGTGTTTCAGAGTCGCAATTCCATGCCGTCACTGTCAACGGAAGAGCCGTCGGTCGCCGTGGGGGCGTTAAGCGTTGAGGCGTACCACGATGCTAAAATCGTTGCGCCGGGCTGGGATGTGTATTACCTGGAGCAGGAATGGCGGGATTGGATCACTGAGCCCCCCCGCGATCTCGATGCCGCATTCATCGGCTTCTGCCGCAAATGGTTTGAGCGAAGGGGGGCACCGCGATGAATAGGCATTTCAATGCCTTGCCGGGACGATCACCATTAATGGGACTGGGCTTTACGTTGATTGAACTTAGCATTGTGCTTGTAGTGATTGGACTAATTGTAGGTGGAGTGCTGGTTGGGCGCGACTTAATCCAGGCAGCAGCCATGCGCACGGTCATCACGGAGAAAGAGAAGTTCACCACTGAGGCTATGGCATTTCGCTTGAAATATAATGCCCTTCCAGGCGATTGGGCGAACGCAACGAATCACGTTAGCGGCTGCGCCAGCAATGGCACCAATAAATGCAATGGCGATGGCAACGGCAGTGTCGATGGGTTTGTCTATGGCCACTATGGTGAGACGTGCCGATTCTGGCAGCATCTAAGCTTAACCGGTTACCTCAAGGAGTACCAGCTGAGCTTTAATAATCAAAATGCCGGCGCATGCACTGACGTTGAGACACCGAAAGCCGCCTATTCAAAGGCAGCTTCATGGTTTCTGTTTTGGGGTTGTAGGGCTGGTGAGGGCACCTGCGTTAATGACAGGTGGCCGGGGGTGCGAACAGGCGGGTCCCATTTTGCATTGCTTCGTACAGGCATTAGCGTTTGGGGAAGTCGCATGAGCCCGAGTACGGACCAAGCGGGGATCGTAAACCCAAGATACGCAAAGGCGATTGATACGAAGATTGATGACGGCTTGCCCAGAAGCGGTACCGTCATTAGCAACAATTCGTTGGGATCTGACTCTGGATCGTCCGCTCCTTATGCAGCACAAAAACGCTATTGCGTAAGCAATGCCACCGGTATCTGGGATTATTACATGCAACATAATTCCGATGATGGCGGCTGTAGAATGCTATTTGCGGCCGGATTTTGACAGTTTTGCCTGGATGCTACAGAGGGCTAATGGTGGAAGCGTCTGCATAAGCGACGATGGCCTTGACGGTCACGCATACCCCTTCTGTCGCAACCATGTTTCCAGTGCCTCTTCCATGATGTCCTGGACGTAGTAAGGCTCGGCTCCGGCGAGCTGGCGTTGAAGCGAGGCACGCTTCAGTGCGGAGGCCAGCTCTGGCCGGCAGCGTGTGGTCACCGGGATGCGTCCCGTCATCTGCGGTAGGATCTTCTGCTCTGCCTGAATTGAGGGCCTGGGCTCTGCAGCTGCCGAAGTCGGGGCATCATGAATGGATTCGGCCGGCTCCGGTACCGTGGGTTGTTCTACGGACTCCGGTTTGCGTTTGGCGCCGAATACGAAGGCTTCTTCGAGCTTCTGTAGTTCTGGATCGGGCTTTAAGCCTTCGACAAGTGACCTGCGTTCTTTCATGCAACCCTCGCCTCTCGCTTGATTTTGCCGCCGCTACGCTTCGCTTCCGGTAAAATCTCGGAGAAGATGCGCTTAACCTCTTCCGAGGCGTCGCGGGCGCGGGCTCCAAGGTTCCAGACCACCGCACCCTGGCCGGGGGCATCGGCGTAGATCTGGCGAAGAATCATTGGCGTTTTGGCCAGCGGCAGATTGAGTGCCGCTGCAGCTTCCTTCATGTCCTGGGTCAGCCGATAGTTCTTGCCGACCATGCTCAGGATGATGATTGCTTTGGGCTGACCGCCGCGGATATCCTGCGCCTGGCGAAGCACCTCGGTGGCTTTGGCCAGTGCCCGTACTTCGAGCATGGAGGCTTTGCAGGGGACGATGGCAAGGTCTGCGCGAAGCAGAAGCGCCCGACTCGTCTCCGTCTGGCTGCCGGGCCCATCGGCGATGATGTAATCCGCCTCCTGCGCCAGAAGCGGCAGCTCATTGAGGATGTGGTCGGGATTGTCGAGCCGCACCGTGCGAACGCCCGGGCAGGCTTCGCGAATCCATTCGGAGCTGCTCTGCTGCGTGTCGCAATCGGCGAGGATGACGCTATGGCCCTGCTCATGGAGCCAGGCCGCTAAATGGACGGAAGTGGTTGATTTCCCCACGCCGCCTTTGCTATTTGCTACTGCGATAATGGTCATGCGGGCTTGCATAGCGCACAACAAGCTTTCTTGCAAGCAAAATGCGCAACAGGTCTGTCAGCAAACCGGTTTTCTAGCAAGAAAGCCCGATGGCAAACAAGCCAGTCAGCAGAAAAGATAGTTAGTAAACAAGCTTGTAAGCATGTTTTCATGTTGACATGCCAACAAGCAAGCATCATTACAAGATTGCACGTAAGCAAGCCTGCCACAAAGCAGTTTTACAGTAAAACTTGCTTCCTAACCACGTTAGGGAAGATGTCTGAAGGATTCCATCGGTTTTGGATGGGTTCTCTGGGAAATGGTCTATCGTGCCCAATGAACCCTCAATTCTCCATGAGCAGATCACGAAACGCGATCATCGGCCAGTCAGTTATTTGACTGACAAACCGCCGTTTTCTCTATCCAGCGTGAGCAGCAAGGTGAGGCACCTGCCGGCTAATCGGCGAGTTCATCTGACGTTGCCAGGCGGTAGCTCGTAGAGCGGCCGCCGCCTTCGTTTTGAAATAGGACGCCGCGTCCCAGCAATTGCTGGATATCGCGAAGCGCCGTATCGGTCGAGCATTTCGCCAGCTTGGCATATTTTGAAGTTGTGAGCTTGCCCTCAAAGCCATCGAGCAGGCGGTTGATCACCGCTTGCTGGCGAGGATTCACAGGCGAGCGGTTGACGACGTCCCAGAAGCGGCTTTTGAATAAGACAACGGCCAAGGTTGATTCGGCCCGAATGATCGCGCGGTCGAGGCAGCCGAGAAACCATTGCAGCCACGGGGTGACATCCAGATCGGAGCGTTGCTGGCGTTCGAGCGTCAGGTAGTACTCACGGCGTTCCGCATCGATTTGGGAGGACATGCTGTAGAAGCGCTCAGCCGATTGATCGGCGTGGGCTAAGGCCATATCGGCAATGGCCCTGGCAATCCGGCCGTTGCCATCCTCCAGTGGATGGATGGTAACGAACCAGAAGTGCGCGAGCGCCGCCCGGATCACCGGGTCGATCGAAGCACCTTCGGCACCCGATTCGTTGAACCAGTGGATGAAGCGGTGCATTTCTGCGTCGAGCTGATCCGCCGTTGGCGCTTCGAAATGGACTTTCTCATGGCCAAAGGGGCCGGATACGACCTGCATCGGACCCGCCTCCGGTGGCCGCCACTGGCCGACAGCAATGCGGTGCATACCGCTGCGGGAAGTTGGGAATAGCGCGGCATGCCACGCGAAAATCCGCTCAGCCGTCAATGGCTCATCGAAGCGGCGGGTTGCATCAACGAGGATTTCGACAATGCCTTCAACGTCGCGCCCAGCCTTCACGAGGCCGCCCGCTTCAAGCCCGAGCCTGCGGGCGATGGATGCGCGCACCTGTTCGGGATCGAGGGTTTCGCCCTCGATCGCCGAGGTTTTCACGACGTCGTCGGTCAACACGGCAAGACCTGCCTCACCGCGAAGCTCGAAGCCGATGGCCTGCATGCGTCCGAGCAGGCGGCCCTGCCGGTGGCGCACGCCGGCAAGCGGGACGCCGATCACCGACGCGTCCCAGCGAAACTCTGGCCAGTCAGGCTGTTGATGAATATACCGCATGAATATCGCACTTTCTGCGGAGATCGTAGCAGGGAATCACCGCAACGGCAACAAATACCGCAACCGTTGCGGCGAATAGGCAGTCTATTCACCGCAAACCGCGGCGAGAGCGAGAGAGGCTGGTGGCCATCAATCCTTGATCGCCACGCTTACCGAGGGAAATGGACCCGCTGGTTTGAAAGGGCGGGCAGTGATTCGGTGTTGCTCGCGCGGCCGACGCGTTAGCCTGGTGGCACCGGCGAGACTGCATGCTGGTCAATGGGCCTTGAGAAGCAGCTTTGCTGGCGCTACCGATCGGCTCTGTGCGCTGCAGGCCATTTCGCCTCATCAGGGCGGCGAAGATCGCAGAGTGGTCACGTAAGTCGCTCATCCGGCCGCGTGGCCTTAGTCATCACTCGGAGGCAATCCCGGGAAGGATCAGATCGGGGCGAGCGCCGTAAGCAATGAGCAGGGGCTCAAGCTCGTCGAGCAACGCCAGCTGAGTTTGAACGCTTTGATAGTGATGCTGGTAGAGCCTAAGCAAATGCAGCGGCGTCTGAAGTTTCAGGTTGCGGGCGTTGGGTTTGGTGCCTGCTTGCAGAAGCAACTCAATGCCGCCGAGCCATGTATCTGCAGGCGGGTAGTTTGTGATCGCACGGACTGCCAGATGCAGCGGTGTCTCCGATTGCTGGTTTAACGCGCTCGGATTGCCACCCGCCGCCAGCAACGCCCTGACTTCCGCCAGGCATGCCTGCCCAGCCGCTCGGTGGAGCGGGGTATTGCCGTCGATATCGTGCGGATCGTCTGGAGGTGTGGAACTGGTCATCGAGCGCCGGGTAAAAGTAAGGCTTCAAGGACGGTCGCAACTTTTGCTTGGTCATCTGGGTTATTCACCATAGACCTCAACTCCGCTTCCATGTGTTCAAGCAACCAATCAAGAATCTCCATTCGATCGCCGATGGGCAGTTCAGACAGGGCGGACTTAATCTGGTTCATGCGAAGCCCCTTTCATGGGTCTGAATGCTGCCACGGATGGCTCAATCGAGCAAGAAAAATCGCCAATCCGTCACGACTGAGACTGCAGCCCCGCCGTTAAGCGAGGCTGCGATGGGCTGGAGCGGCTAAGTAGGCGTGACTTCGGATGCATCCGCGGCCTCGACGTAGCTTGCTGGCGTATTGTTGAGAAACTGCCAGGCTGCCTGAAGCGCCTCAATCATGAACGGGATATGTTCATGATCGAGATACAGGCTCATGCGTTTCCAGTCGCCATTGTGTTTGTATGCCCGCTGGATATTGATGCTTCGATAGCTGCGATCATCATGGCGGTTTTCAAAAACGGATGCGCTGATGCCGCCGGGCAACTGTTTGCGAAAAATGGGTTTGGCAGCTTGCTTCTCTGGTGCTGAGTTGTGTGACATAAGACGATTCCTTTCGTTGGTGGTTGCAGCCACGACCTTCGTGGGCTGATGACGAGCGCAAAAAACTCAGCCAGGGCGGGAGCGTAAGCGATACTGGCAAGTGCAAAATTGGGGGCGACCTTTAGGGGGAGCCGATTTTGTACGTGCCAGTCCCGCCGCTGGGTTTAGCACGTCTGAGAAAGACCACGGATCGTGGTGCGTAACCAATTGGTAAAGGTCGATGGGCACGCGAGCCTGCCCTGGGTGCCGGTAATGTCGCCCACGCTCAGTGCGAGGTAAGGTGCAGCAGATGTTGGGCCGGGCGATACGGCCGCAGTGCATTCGATGCATGCGATAGCGGGCCACTAATGGCGGATGAGGCCGCATGGGCATTGGCGTGTTCGTTCCCGTACGCGGGATGTTCATGACGGCTAGCAGTGCAGCATGAAGGATGCCCAAATGCATTTGCGTAGCCTGCGGGGCCTTGAGCAATTGCCCGTAGTCATGCCTGTTTTCAGTCTTGGCCGTTGCTTGGATGCGTGCGAGCGGCGCAGGCGGGTTTTGTTGACACGTACCGGGCAGGCATGCACCTGCCCGGTATCTTGGCGGCTAATGTTCTGACGGAAGGTAAAGCGTCCAGAAGCTGCCATCGAAGCCTGCCCAGATATCGACCTGATCGAGGGGAAAGTCAGTGAATGGAATCACCTGGGTGACAAAGGGCTCGACCCCGGCATCTGCCTCCGCGGTCAGCACTGCTGATTCATTTTTGACGGTCAGCCGCCAGAACTGCATCGATTGTAGACGGCCGTCATTTGCCATGGCCTGGTGCATGACGGAGCTTCCGAAGTAGGAAACAATCGCATCGAGCAGCCAGTAAGCTCTGCCTTTCTCAGCCAGGTAGCGGATGCCGGGTGTATAGATGACCCTGCGATTCAGCGGGTGCACGTAGCGTATCAGGTCGCCGGAGAACTGCCGAAGATCCGATTTGCAGAGTTTTTCTGAATTGGGTGAAGCTGGTGATGACATAAAAAGCCTTTCATTGTGGGTTTCAGGCCGCAACCACTGCGACCTTACGGCCAGCGATCAGAAAGCCGCCAAGGCGGGAGGCGTCTCGCCTGCACTTTGCAAGTTGAACATTGGGGGCGACCTTCAGGGGGAGCCGATGTTCTGCTTGCAAAGCCCGACTGCGGCTTTAGCTTTGCCGTAATAAAGGACGCGTGTTGTGGCCGGCTTCATACGCATGAAAAGGCGAACTGGAACGCCATTGCATCGTGAGCATTCTTGACGGAAAACTGATTCTGCGCTAAGTCCGTGAGCCAGGCATCAGGTCGATGCTTCAGCATATTGGAGGCGTATGAATTGGACGGACCGCACGAGCCCGATCAAGGTCGGGGATGAGGTAGGCTTCAAGCCAGGGTTTTTAGAGGATTTCGGACATCTGCCAGGCGAGATGCCGCAAGCTCGCGGCACGGTGACTGCCATGGAAGATAATGGCACATCCCGCATTGCAACGGTTGAGTGGCAGAGCGAGGACACACCGCAGAGAGTCAATGTTGCGAACCTCCGCCGCATGAATGAACAGGACATTCAGCCGTCACGGTGATGTCATCGTTGCATGAGGCATTGCGGTGGCTGCAGCGCGGCCATGGTGCCGTCGCAAGCTGTCAATTTCCTGTTTTATATCCCCTGTTAGCCAAGTTGGTGCCACGAATTCCGAGATAGCTTCACCGCTCCCGGAGCTGGCCAATTGCCTGCGACTCGCGCACCCTACCCGCGAAACTGGCGGTCGTGGATTGCTCGAACGTCCTGATCGCCTCGGCGGTCTGGTAGTGCCCGTGCAGTTCAGCAGCGTGGCGAATGTGCAGCAGAAGCGCTGCCCGTTCGTCGGGCGCGTGGTGGCACCGCTCAAGCAGGAACCTGGCCGCGTCGGTCTGGCCAGCAGCGGCCGCCTCATGCAGCGGAAGGTAGCCAGCCTTGTTTTTGCGGCTGGCATCTGCACCGTGACTTAGCAACATGCGGATCATGGCCTTGTCGCCGTTTCGTGCGGCCAGGTGCAGCGGCGTATCCGCGGTCTGGGGTTCGCTGACGTTTACGTTGGCACCCGATTCCAGCAACAATTGAGCGAGATATTCATTGCCGCAGCGTACGGCGATGAATAGCGGTGTCTTGCCTGCATGGTTCACGGCATCCACCGTGGCACCATTTTGAATCAGGGCTTCTGCTATGCCGATATTGCCCTGGCGTGCGGCCCGATGTAGTAACCGGTCTCCCCGTTTGCCGATCTGCTGATTGGGATCGGCACCGCGAAGTACGAGCGGGGCAATCATGTCATTTCGCTGATATTGCTCGGCTATCTCAAGCGCGGAGTGGCCGCGAAAGTCGCGGAAATTAATGTCGGCCCCGCTTGCCAGAGCCTGATCTGCATCGCTGATGCATCCGCGTTGTATCGCATCGAAGAACTGATAGTCTGGGGTCATGCCACCTCTCAAGATGGCATTAATACAATCTCAGGTTTATGGCAAGCATTGGTGTGGCAGGTAGTCAGACGAAGGGCGTGGTATAAGGTCGCGACGCGTGAGCAGCGCGGTGCAGCAGGGGTTGCGCTTTCACGCCACGGACGGCGGGAAACACCGCCAGGGAAGATACCCAACCGGTGAGAAACACCGAGAACGGCCGGCTTCTGTGAACAAAACGGCGGATGGGAAATGCCTCAGCATCATCGGCGTGATGAAGGCCGGCTTTCGGCGTCATCGGGCCGATAGCCCCCCTGCATCTTGCTGATCCGGCTCCGAAGCTCAACGCGAGTTGCAGCTGGTGAACGGCCAGGCGGCACCAAATAAACTGTTAATTGATAATGTCATAGATGACATAGCAGGTGTTATCGCTGCCAGTGGCCCGCCGATAGGTTACGGCATTGAAATCCGGAGCCGTGCTGGGCGAGACAGGCGTGCAAGTATTGCTATTCCTTTTGTATCCAAGAATCTTACCTGTGAGTGGCATTCCATTGTCAATTTTGATGTCAAGCCTTTCGACATCTAGAACGGGTATCTGCCCTTCGTTTTCATGTGCTCCGAAATTACCAGAAGGTCTGGGCCAAATGTTAATCACCCGATCTTTTGCGGGCAGGCGGCCATCCAGCAATCTTGCACCAGCGCCTCCATCAGTGTAATGCACCATATACGACATCCGGTGATTGTAGGCATTGGACGGCGTATTCTGACCAACAACAAGGCATGTATGGCAATCGCCTGTTATGATCCCACTATATTCGCCCTTGATTAAACCCGCTTTGCTTAAGTGCTGCCAGAATTTTGCATTGTCTTCCCCCTGCGCCCGGTAGTACCCTATTACGTAGTCGCCATCGCCATTTAGACCGAGGCCAAAGGTAGCAGCGTTTTTCATATCGCCAGGAAGCGCGTTGTATTTCAACCTGAATGTGCGTATCGCCGTTTCCAGTTGCTGAATTTCACTGGCCCACGCCCTAATCTTAGCGGCGGCTAGCAGGTCCTTGCCGACCAATATGCCTCCGGCAATGAGGGCAATAACGACGAGTACCACGGCGAGTTCGACAAGCGTAAATCCTGCACGGGCTTTGCCCACACGTATTGGCAGATATCGCATTGCTCTGTCCTCCTGATTCCAAGCGTAGTTGTGATAGCAGCCCTGCATATTAAGGAGTACAGCAAACAGCCCCTCGGGTACACCATTAATTTCCTCGCGTGGTGGTACAGCAGGGGCTTGCGCTTTCACGCCACGGACGGCGGTAATACCGCCAGGGATGGCACCCAACCGGCGCAAAGCGCCGAAAATTTATCCGCTACCGCGCCCCTCGTGAGGGGCACGGCGACTTCCTGAGCGGTTTTGCGAGGTTGTTCGGCTGGTTGAGGCCGGCGGCAAAGTGCCGCCGGCCGTCTGGCGATCTCGGTGTTATGCGGGTACCGGTTGCAGGCTGTGCATGAAGTCCACCGCTTTTGAGGCGTGGGAGGCGGCAGAGAATACGGCCCGCTTGTCGTTCTTGAGCACGGTTAGCCAGTTGGCGATGTATGCGGCGTGATCGGCTCTGAGTTCCGGGGTGATGCCAAGATCCGCACATAGGAATGCCGCTCCAAGTTCTGCGACCAACTCTTCAACGGCGTAGCCTTCATCACCAAAGCGCTTGCGGCCGAAGTCGCGATTGAGCCGTGACGGGTGCCGCGTCCAGTGGGTGAGTTCGTGGGCGAGGGTCGCGACGTGCGATTCGGCATCGCGGAAGGTAGCGAGCAGCGGCATGCGGACGTAGTCGCCGCTGATGGTGTAATAGGCCTGGTTGCCACCTTCGCGAATGTCGGCCTTGGTGTTTTGGAAAAACTGGTCGGCATGGGCAATCCGCTCAATGGGCTCCGATGCCGGCTTTTCCTTCAGCTGATAGAAGCGTTCGGGCAGGCCGTCGCATTGATCCGCATTGAAGACGGTGTATTGCTTCAGGAATGGAATGTTTCGCTGGTGCTCGTCGCCGGTGTCATCTTCCTCGGTCTTGCTGAATGTGCTGGCATAGACGACGGGCGAGCCCCGCTCGCCCTTGCGGACGAATCCGCCAAGCTGTTTGCATTGCTGGAAGGTCAGCCAGAGCGGCGACAGGTAGCCACCGTCTTCTGCGGCGGCCCAGAGCATCAGGATGTTGATGCCGTGATACGGCTCGCCGGTGGAGCGAAGCGGCCTGCAAATGCGGCCTGCGGCGTGTTCTGCCGACCATGGCTTGAGCCACGGGCAAACGCCCTGCTCAAGCTGCTGGACAATGCGGTTGGTAACCGTGGTGTAAACGTCGGTGCGGCCGGTCGAAGTTTGGGTGGTTGTGGCATTCATGGTTTTCTTTCTTCTGGAAATGGTTGAGAGCCCGCTAGCGAAAAAGCTTGCTTTTGGCTGGCGGGGGCGAATGCCCAAGACCAGCGGGGGAAATGCAGTCAAGGCCGAGCGAAAGCGGAGGGGCACCCGGTCTGCACAAGCGAAGCGCGGAAGATTGGGGAGGCAGCCGCTTGTAAGCTCGCGTGGCTCCGAGCCTTGACGGCATTGGGGGTGTCCCCCACGAAAGAAAAAACCTGAGCCGTAAGGCTTCACTATCGCGCATGCGACCTTGAGGCGCTGCCGACGTGATTCGCGCGGAGCAGCGATTGACGCCGGCAAAGGCGCCGGGAAAGCATCGATGGCAAGGCGGATAAGTACCGAAGGCTCTGCGAGGTTCTTAGCCGCTGCCAGGCCGATTCAGGCCGCCTCGGCCGTCTGCACCAGCGACTGTCAGGGGGCGAACGCCGTCGGCTGAGCCGACCGAGCGTAAGCGACGCCCGAGAAGCCGCGACCGGCGGCACGCCGGGGGGCTAAAATCTGCCTGGTCTCTTGAGGTAATGCCAAATTTGGCCTTGAGCAGGTCACTGGTAGGCTGCGCCGCCTGTGTCGCTGAGAAAGCAGCCCGGATGAAAAGCTCGCCAAATTGTTTGCTGCGGCAGCACATGCCGCATCTTCTACCATAAGGAACCTGATGTTGACTGACGCTGAACCGAAATCAAATGAGCTTCGCGACGCGGAACTGAAACGCGTAGAAGCAGAAACGCGGCGGATTAACGCAGAAACGGCCCAGCTGAGCAGGCACTATCTGTGGCAACATCCGGGCGTCCTGACCGCCGGGCTTGGGGCCCTGGCCTCGATTTCCGTTCTGCTGACCGGCGTGTTCAGTGGGTACTTTGACCGTAGGCAACGGGATCTTGCTGAGCAGCGAGACGTCCTGCAGCAGGAAGTTGATTCACTTCTGAGTACCAAAAACACGCTTGAACGGTCGGAAGCAGAGAAGGTCAATGCAAATAAGGCAATTGAGGGAATACTGGCCAGCGGTGGCTCGGTCGTGTTTGCAGCTAAAGACGACGATGAACACCAACGATTCCAGATCGAGTTTTCGCGGTACAGCCAAATAAGACGCTCGCAGAAGCAATCAAGGAAACTTGCTGAGCCCTTGTTCCCATTCGAGAAACTGTACACACATGGATCGATTTACCTCGGTGACGCACTGCTTGAAACAAGCAGGTCTAAAGATGTCACCTCTGAACTTGAACATGCCGTTGCCGCGCTCGAAGTGGCCACAATAGTACTTGAATCCGATTATTACGTTGTTGGCGAGCAATGCCTTGAACGTATTCGCGATTCACATGTCTCAGAGGTTCGGATCTCAGGGAATGGCTGCACGGATGCATGGATTGACGCGCTAAAAGGATCGACAAGGCTTACCGCCATCTATCTCTCGAATACCTCGGTAACTCCGGAATGTATCTCCGAGCTAATCGCGGCATGTCCGGCACTCGATACGGTGTCCTACCATGCCAATAGTGAAACTCTGGCCGGGCTGGCTTCTGGCGTACCACATCGAACGGTCCGGCATCTGGAAGTAAGCTGCCGGGGAACAGTGGATCTTACGCATCTCATGGGGTTTGACAGGCTCATATCGCTGCATGTGGCATCCTCGCTGGCAGGAGATGCCGCGTGGCCGGAAGGGTTTGCCAGCCATGCCAAACACATCGCCCTGCCAAACCTAAACGGTGATCAGGTTTCTCAGCTGATTGGTCTAAGAAGCGTACGGGTGTTGAGCTTTGGTCTGGCGTCTGAAGATGCTGCAAAAGGTTTAGTTGTTGCATTGCCTCGCTTTACCGGTCTCATCGAGCTCGATGTAAGTTGCAACTACCTGCCGTTCCCGGTGTCATCGCTATCGAATTTGACAAAACTCAAAAACCTGTCGATCAATCACGCGAAGCTGGTCGGCAGCTTGGCGCCTATCGTTCAGCTAGAGTCAATTGAAAATCTCATCTTGCATGGCTCGCCGTTTGATCCGGCGGAGCTTGAGGCTATAGCGCAACTGCCGCGTTTGCGCGTCCTCGATCTAAGCAACTTGCACGGCGAAACCATGATGACCAGGCTCCCGCGGATGGAAATTGCGAACCTTCAGGCATTTGAGTCAGCGACTAATCTTGAAGAAATGCGCTTTGATGGAAACACGTTGTCGCCAGACGCCATTGCGAGTATTGCGAGAATGAAGTGGTTGAAAGCTCTAAGCCTTTCCACCCAGGGTAACGTTGACACATTGCAAGACATGCTGTCAAAGCTGCTTGATTCGACCGCGGTCAATGTCAACGCTGGTCCAATGGTGACGCTTGCGGAGTAGCGGCATGTAAGGGAATGCCGCTGCTCTGCTGACTCAAGCCCGCTGGCCGTCGCTACGAGCGGATGGGGCGAAAGCCGTCGGCTTAGGCCGACCGAGCGTAAGCGACGCCCGAGAAGCCGCGACCGGCGGTACGCCGGGGGGTGCGCAAAACCATGGCCGTTGCTTATCCCAAAGAATGGGAGCGCATTAACGCATTGTTAACGGGTGGGTGCTATGGTGGCATGACTGGCAGGCAACCCGAGGAGGAACGATGCAGAGCGGCGCAGGAGGCAACGACGACACGAAGCGCGGGTTTACGCTGATCGAGCTTTCGATCGTGCTGGTTGTCATTGGCTTAATTGCTGGCGGGATGCTGGTCGCGCGGGATTTGATTGAGGCAGCAAAGCTGCGCTCACAAATCAATCAATTAGAGAAATACTCCTTGGCTGTGAATGTGTTCAAATTGAAATACAATGATCTCCCCGGTGATATTGCCCGCAGTAAGGCGACCGCATTTGGGCTGCCAATAGGGGGTTATATTCCGGCTGATGGCAACGGCTATCTTGATCGTAGGGATATGACGAACACCGCCGGAGGGCGACCGATTACCGGGCTTGTTAATGGTGAGGAACATTATGTCTTCTGGCCCCAGCTAGCAGAAGCAAAGCTCATCGAAGGCCGCTATTCGTGTCGCAGCCAATCTTTGTGCATAGGTATCCCGGGAAGTGTGTACACAGGAATAGAATTGCTTTATCCTGAAAGTCTAGAAGTTTATTTCCCTGCAATGAAGGCGAATAAGAAAGTCGGGATACTCCCGCTTACCACAGGGCGTGATGGGATACCGGGTAATTGGTGGGTTCTGGGATACAGGCAGCAAGGATGGATATCGACAGATCCTGTCGTTGTTAGCGCCTCCTTAACCCCCTTTGCCCTATATCAACTGGATAGTAAAATGGATGACGGTGTTCCCTCAAGCGGAAAGGTTCGTGCGGTAAGAACAAGATCGGGAGGGCCTAGTGGTTCAAACTGGAATGCATGGATTGAGAATGATAACCTCCCCGCAACCGGCTGTGTCACGACCGCCGCAGGCACCGCCTATAACGTTGCAAATACGAATGTGGCGTGTAAAGTCGCCGTGAAATGGTAGGCTGCCGGGTGTTAGGGTGGCATGACTGGCAGGCAGCCCGAGGAGGAACGATGCAGAGCGGCGCAGGAGGCCATAGCAACACGAAACGTGGTTTCACGCTCATCGAGTTAAGCATCGTGCTCGTCATCATTGGCCTCATCGTCGGCGGCGTGATGGTCGGGCGGGACCTGATGGAGGCGGCAACATTACGCTCTGTAGCCTCACAGCTGCAATCCTACCAGGTAGCGACGAATACGTTTCGCCTCAAATACAACGCACTTCCGGGCGACATAAAAGCCGCGCACGCATCGCAGCTCGGCCTGGCACCTCGCAACGGGGCACAAGGACACGGCGACGGAAATGGCGTGATCCAGCGAAGAAAAGGGTGGGCAAGTGACAATCCTGGCAGGCACCCGCTTCACGGCGAACAGGGGCTGTTCTGGCGCGATCTGAGCGAAACTCGCTTGATTAGCGAAGACCTCACCACGGTAACCGGTTCCACTACCGCGCCGGTGATTAGTGCGGGTGATCACCTGCAATGGGACCGGTACCTGCCAGCAACAAAGCTTCATCACAACCGCTTTTACGTATGGAGCGGCGGACTGAACCCACCGGAAGGCAGTAGTAACAACATCAACTATTTTGGCTTGTCGATCCCAACCAGCAGTACAGCTAAGGACTCGTCCGTAAATAAATTACCCGATTGGCATTGATCCCGTCACGCTCGATCGGCGATACTTTCCCACATGCCAGATGCAGCTATCGTGGAAAGTCTCCGATCGAAATATCACGCCTTGGTTGAGCACCTGGACGAGCGAGGTCGTCGTCGTTGGGCTGCAACCGAAGCAATCGCGATCGGAAGAGGTGGTATTGTAGCAGTCGCAGCGGCAACCGGCCTGTCGGATCGTACTGTCAAAAACGGCATTGCTGAGATTTGCGATCCCAATCCGCTCTCATCAGGCCGTCAGCGGCGAGTCGGTGGTGGACGCAAGGCGTCGGAGTATCACACGCCTGATTTGCAGCAGGCAGTCGAGCGATTGGTCGAGCCGACAGAGCGTGGCGACCCTCAGTCGCCACTGCGATGGACATGCAAGAGCTTGACCAATCTGCAGACCACACTGCGCGGGCAAGGCTACCGGGTTGGGCGAACCAAGATTGCCGGGATTCTCAAAGGGCTTGGCTATTCGCTCCAAGGAAATCGAAAGACCCGCGAGGGGAAAGACCATCCAGACCGCGACGCCCAGTTTGAACACATCGCCAAACGCGTCAAAGCGTACCAGAACGGTAGGCGTCCAGCGGTTTCCGTCGACACCAAGAAGAAGGAAGTGCTGGGAAACAAGGCAAATGCGGGCCGAGAGTACCGGCCCAAGGGAATGCCTCTGGAAGTCGATACGCATGACTTCCCCGACAAGACACTCGGCAAAGCGGTTCCCTACGGCGTTTACGACATCGCAGAGAACGAGGCGTTCGTATCGGTGGGTGTCAGCAGCGACACTGCTGAGTTTGCAGTCGAAGCGATTCGGCGGTGGTGGAGTGAACTAGGCGTCGAGAGATATTCTGGCGTCAAGCGTCTGTTAATTACTGCCGACGCAGGCGGCAGTAACGGCCACCGCAACCGACTCTGGAAGCTTGAATTGCAAAAACTGGCGGACGAAACAGGAATGAAGATCGAGGTCTGTCACTATCCTCCGGGCACGAGCAAATGGAATAAAATTGAACATCGTCTCTTCTGCCACATCACGAGGAACTGGCGGGGCGTTCCGTTGGAGTCGCATCAGGTCGTTGTGAGTCTGGTAAGCTCAACTCGTACTGACGAGGGTCTGGAGGTTCATTGCTGGCTTGACGGTGGCGAGTATCGGACGGGTCGCAAAGTAACGGACACTGAGATGCAGACGGTGCGAATCAAGCGCAATCCATTCCATGGCGACTGGAACTATGAGATTCAGCCTAGGCCAAAGCAAAATTGCGGGTAACTTATTTGCGAACGCGTCCTAACACGTTTTATAGCCAGGAAGGGCTGACGATGCAGCAGGCCGCGCAATTGGATCAAAAGCTCGACGATGGCCTACCGCTCAGTGGCAAGGTTACAGCGATATATGTTTCAGGATCACCGGAGCGGTCACGGGGTGGGCCGGTAGACTGGGGCCAAGGACCGGCGATTGGTACCGCCGCCGCTGCAAATGGCCTCTCATGCTACGACAACGATAACAATGCCAGCCTACCCATGCATTACACATTGGATTTTACGGGTCCAAGAAATGGAAGCGAATTTACCGGCTATAACTGCGCGCTTTCATTTGAAATGCAGTAGTGAAGTTAACCTGATTCATTCGCTTCCCGTATAACACCCCAAGGCTCCGGCCTTGAGCGCGTTTAAATGATCCAGGAAGTCAGGGTTCCTGGTATAGCAGGACTGAATGCAGGCCTCTACAAGATCGACGAAGTCAATCAGTTGCAGATTCCTGCGCAATGCCTTTGCGACATGAGGCCTGTCAGTCAGTTTGGGCGCAAAGGTGGAAGTGGCTGCCAAGCATGCCATTGACCTGGGCGTTTCGCCGGTGAGCACGCCAAGCAATGCATCAACCTTTTCGGATGGGACCTTGCGGCGTCGATACGCCTTGACCTCGATAACCAGCCTGTCACTACCCCACTCAGCTTTCTCCAGAATTACATCCCGTCCAAGATCAGCACTGCGCGGAGTCAATATGACACGATCAAAAAAGCCGGAACTGGCAAAGATGGCAGCGACTACTTTCTCGACATCACGCGGCTTTAATAGGTGAAGTATCTTGTAATCAATCGTTAAGTCCCGGATGAATGATTCAAATTTATCCGGGTCGACAGTTACCAGATCTCCGTCAGCATGTTTTTCGACGGTTTTTAGCAGGTTTACAGGAATTGTGTAGCTTGTTTTGGGCGGAATGAGGTCGATAAAGCGCACCCGCTCAAGGTTCCGCACGTTGCTCATGCTGGAATAGATTGCGTTAAACCAGCCCTCAGCATCCTCTAATCTGACCTGGCACCTAAAAACAAGCCGGGTGAAGGTATAGTAGCACGTGGGAGTAAAGGCATGTTGCCTGCAATATTGCGCGTACCGTTCACGCCAATTGTCCTGCACACTTTGCTTGATGTCGTGATTACCCGAATATAGATCGAAGTCCATCCAGCCGCGGGATCTGGATTTGCCCGCTCGATAGCGAAAAACCCGGCCCTTAATACAGGCGGTAATGGCTGCTTTGCCATTTTTGGAGGCACGACAGGCCTGCTCGAACGTTGGCAGTTGCATTGTTCAGTTTCACGCTTGTTAAATGAGAGCCTTGAATGTGCTTATGAGCTGCCGGACGCTTGTCTGGTACGATGGCACGCATGGCGGGCAGGCAACGGCGCCCGCGCACCAATACGCACCGCGTTCCGGGCCTTACCTAACGGGACTCAAACCCGTTTTGCAGACCGAGTTTGTCAAAAAATATTGCATTGCGCTTTCGTGCATCGGCAATCATTTTCTCAAAGCTGGTGAAGAAAATGACCGCGTTTTGCCGCGCGGGATAAATAATAATGCCCTGTTGGTCGGGCGTCTCGATATAGGGAATGTTGTCGAGGTATTTCTTTACTTCATCAACAATGTGGCAGATGACATGCACGTGAATCGGGCAGTGGGTGCAATTCTAAACGTGTGTCCATCCTTGGTGAACTCGCCGTGCGACCGGATCTCGCGGATATACCGGGTCACCTGGGCATGGGGGTTCTCGGTTTCACTATAATTTGTGCGTTCAGGCCTTTTGAATTCGATCAGGGTCGTTGCGCAAAACGGCTGATCGCCTTCCGTAAATGCATAGGTCTCGTCGAACACTCGGTCGTAATGCGAGGCAATATCGGGACGGTCGTTCGATGTGGAGCCGGCAAGGCCCTGCCCGCGAAGCGACTTATCGGAGGCCGCATATTGCTGGAATACGAGGCGCTCGTCGATCAGCCACAGGTTTGACTCGTCCCATGCAATATCGTCGGTCGTCGCGTTCCGTGGAAAGAAGATATCATGCAGTGCGGCCTCGTCGGTGAACCGGCCGTTTGGATTGACGCTCAGTCGGTCCCAGAGAAAGTCGATGACCGCTTTGCGGTCGGTCACGTAGGAGGCCAGCTCATAGAGCGCGAGCTGGTTGAGCTCCCGGAGTGCGTGCCGGTAGCTATCACGGTACTTTTCCCAGGCATCGTTGTGATCGCGGACGGATTTGGTCATTGCCTTGAATCGATCACGGATGTCTTCTTTCCAGCGGTAGTAGATGCGCCAGACGGATTTTTCAAAGTCTGCCTCAGGCAAGCCGAGGGGAATCTGCATCAACTCGTCCATCTTCTGCCTGAGGAGTGGCCGGAACACGACGTGACTGGTGCAGTATTCAATGATGCGCTGCCGGTGCGCTGCTTCCAGCGGGTCGATATCGCCTTTCAGGAATTTTTTGGCGGCTTTTCCTACCGTGTCGAGAATCCGTGCGATGGAGGGCTCATCGTCTTCGTCGGTGCCAGGCAGCAAATCCGGCTCATCATGCTCGTTGAGCGAGAATCCGAGGCGATTGTCGGTGTTGCGCGCATCGAGTAGCTCGCCCTCGACCATCCCTACATAAAAATATGCCTCACTATTCGTGTGCAGCCTGTTTTTGATCGCCATCCTGCTAGCGGGGACATCATATATCGAAACCACGCGGCCATTGGCGCACAGCATGATCTGATGCTTGTCCACCACGCTCGCCCGGCATTTGGTGTGAGTCACTGTCAATGGGTACGATCCGACCCTGATGGGCACCCTTTTTCGCGAAATCAGAAATTCTTCGCGGCAAAACTTCTCAAGATCCAGACTTACGCCATTCCACTCGTCAATCACCTTGCATGCGATATTGGATTTCACTGAGAAGCGCTTAAAGAAATGGGTGACGATCTGCTTGGCGATGGCATGCAGCGATTTGGGGGCTCGCTTCCGCAGGCGAAAGTCAAATTCCGATAAATGCACCTTGGTCAGATGGCCGTTGCGTTCGACTTCGGCGAGGTTCTCAGCAGTGGTGCCCTCCCTGCACCGCTCAATGGTAAATGTCCGGCAATAATGCTTGTCGTTCTCGGCATAGGAGCTATTCACGCGGGCCTTACCAAAGGCAAGCAGGTAGCTCAGGCGCCGAACGCCTTTGCCGCCGAACGATTTCTTGTAGGTCGTGTACACCTCGGTAAATGCCTGCCAGTTTTGGGTCCGAAACCCGACACCATCGTCGGATACCGTAAATCCCAGCGGCTCAGGGGGCTGTGACACGTCCTTCTTGGCGTCCAGCGTTGCCTGCTGCATATCGCGATGCACGACAATGGTGACCTCGCCGCTTTTGGGCCCAACGCCCTCGCGGATGCGTTCCTCGATCGCATTGAACGCATTTTCCATGGCCTCAAACAGCGGGTGAAACCGCTGCGACTCTTTCAGCTGATTTTGCTGCAGAAAGTTCAGATAGTCGAATTTGTCGTAGGCCATTCGATGATTAGCAAGGTGGGCGAGGAATTGCGTCGGGAGGGGCAGAGAAGCGGCTGGGTCGGCTGGCATTCCCGGTCAATTGTCGGCGATCGGAGCGGCGTTGACCAGTGACCCCGCCCCAGCTAGCAGGCAATCGAAATCAGCGCACCCATGATATCCGCAACTTTCGGCAGGCTGGGCATGGATCGTCGCCCGAACGCCGGGCACTCCGGCCGTCACGGCTGAATAGAGCCTGGCTTGCATGCAGGCAGGGGGTGGTGCCGAGCGAGGCACCAAGGGGCGGCCTTTCTTGCCTGGCCAGCAGGTAACGGGGAGGCTGAAATGAATATAATGTCCGAGTGCCAGATTGGCATGGCTGTGACTGCGTGCACCAATTCTTGGCGATTAATATATTGCAAAGTGCATTGGCATTGCTGTCATAGCTAAAATTGGAAGCCGAGCCAGTGCAACCTGTTCGCCTTGCAGCCCTGGCGGCTGAAACAGCCTGAATTGCACCTCGGCTGGGGTTTCTGTCTGGCAGGCCCTGGCGGCGATACGGATGGCGATCATTTGCGTTCCACTCCGTGGAGAAGCTATTGCAGTCCGGCTCTAATGGTCAGCATGCAGCGTCGATCCTTGTCTTCGATGTTGTAGGTGATCGAGGGACTTGTGTTGACACATAAGCCATCACGGTTTTCGGGCATCCATGTATCACCAGCGCCACGGTAGATGGCAAGGACGCCACCGGTGCTTGACACGCCGTCATCTATTTTCTTATCGATGCTTAATGCCTGTGCTGGGCTATAAGAAGGGCTGCTATTGAACGGTTGGTGTAGCCAGCTGCCTATCAAGGGGCTCCCCGTGACGCTCATGAAAAATGCCAGCTTGCCATCAGATCCGGCATGATAGGGCAGGATCCTGGCATTATTATTCAGCTTGGATCTTGGGAACCATATGCCATCGGTGGCGCATTCCGCTAATTTGGCACTACATAAATCGATGAAAACACCGAGTGTTTCGGCCCAGGGGATGATGTTGCCTGGGTAAAACGGTCGTGCAGTTCTCGGGGAACTGTCGTACTCGCCCTCAATGACGCCATTACCGTTGCATCCCGCTACGCCGCAGGTTTTAGGCGTTGTGCCAAAGAATTGCGTTGCTTTGCTTATTGTCATGTCTCCGGGCATTTCGTTGTATTTGACCTTAAATGTATGGATTGCGGCGGTGAATTTCTGCAGTTGCGTGAGTTCCGAGCGAATTTTGGCTGCCTCAACCAGATCCCTGCCGACCAGGACTCCGCCGACAATTAAGCCGATAATGACGAGGACAATGCTGAGTTCAATCAGAGTAAATCCGGGGCTGCCTCGCTTGCGACATGTTGGCCTAGAGGACAGAGACGCAATCGTCCCGCAAAGCGTCCCAGCTTTGATTGTAGGGTTGGTACAGTGATGCCGGTATTTGGAGGCCGCGCCAGTTTGCATTGCTGATCCCATGCGTTGTGATTGCAACAGTCTTACATGTCTATAGTTAAGATTGCGTTAATGCAAATGCAGCATGCGAGCTGCCGGCGCGAGCGGAGTCCGGCGACGGACGCGGCTGGCCAGAGCGATATCCGAAAGCCGGAGCTCTGGTGAGCCAGTGACGAACCAGTCTGTGGAAACCGCCGGTGCGCCTTCAGCGTTACCGATGTCAGGACACCACGACGCAAGCTACGGCGGCGCAAAACCGCTGCCACGGGGGCATTTTGAAAGTGTCCATATGGCACCCAGCCGGGCCTGTCACGTAAGTGCAACACAAGTTACACACAAATACCACACGCTGTAGGGGTGCTTGTGAATTCTGATGCATTTTGCAATCAGGGGTTTATAAAATGTGGCATGCTCAGGGTCATACAAACCAAATGCAGTGCCGGTGCTAAAAGCTACTACGCTCAGTCGGACTATCTGAGCGAAGGGCAGGAGCTCGTCGGTCGCTGGGGCGGCAAGACTGCGGCGGTTCTGGGGCTTTCCGGCACGGTCGACAAGCAGAGTTTTGACCGGCTATGCGATAATCTCGATCCGCGTTCAGGTCAGCGGCTGACGCTCAGGAGCAAGTCAGAGCGGACGGTGGGCTACGATTTCAACTTTCATGCGCCAAAGGGAGTGACCGGGGCGTATTTGCTTGGCGGCGATACGCGGGTCGTGGATGTGTTTCGCGGAGCAGTGGATGAGACCATGCGCGAGATTGAGCTTGATGCAGCAACCCGGGTCAGGAAGCATGGGCAGATGGAGGAGCGGCAGACCGGCAATTTAATCTGGGGCGGGTTTGAGCATCTGACCACGCGTGAGATTGACGGCGAACCCGATCCGCATCTGCATGCGCACCAGTTCGTCTTTAATGTTACCTGGGATGACGCGGAGCGGGCATTTAAAGCGGTGCAGTTTCGCGAACTCAAACGCGATGCTTCCTATTATGAGGCGGCGTTTCATGCGCGGCTGGCTGCCGGCATGCGTGAACTTGGCTATGGCATACGCCGGAGTGGTCGGGACTGGGATATTGATTGCCTGGCGCCGGAGACGTTGAAGAAGTTTTCGCGGCGAACCGAGCAGATTGAAGCACTTGCCGAGGAGCTTGGGATTGCGGATGCCAAGGAAAAGGATGGGCTCGGCGCCAAAAGCCGGGTCAAGAAATCGACAGGGAAGTCGATGGCTGCACTTCAAGCCAGCTGGCTTACCCGCCTGAATGCGGAGGAGGCATCGGCGGTAGCGGCCATGCAGCACTTGCCGGAGTCTGAGCCGAGGGTCGCCGTGGATGCCGCGCCGAGGCGGAGGCCATGGCCTATGCCAAACTGCACTGCTTTGAGCGTGACTCCGTCGTGCCGACCCGCAAAGTCCTGACCGAGGCGCTGCGGCATGGCCTCGGCTATGTGAGCGTCGAGGGCGTACGCAGGCAAACGGGCGAGCAACGGCTGATCAGCCGGACGTTGCATGGGCGTTCATGGTCGACGACGCCGGAAGTCCTGGTTGAAGAGGCGGCGATGCTGAAATCGGCCCGAGACGGTCGCCAGGCGGCCGGTCCGCTTAATGCCAACTGGCAGATCCAGCGGAGCTGGCTGCATGCGGGACAGCAGCAGGCGGTGCAGCATGTGCTGCAATCAACCGACAAAATCGTAATGGTGAAAGGTGGCGCGGGCACCGGCAAAACGTCATTAATGCAGGAGGCGGTCGAGGGCATTGCTGCCGGTGGCCGCAAGGTATTTACCTTTGCCCCGTCAGCAGAGGCCAGCCGTGGGGTGCTGGCGGCTGAGGGTTTTTCGGCAACGACGGTTGCAGAACTGCTGGTCAATGAGCAACTCCAGGCAGCAACGGCCGGTCAGGTGATCTGGGTGGACGAAGCCGGCTTGCTTGGCACCCGCACGCTCAAGCAGGTCATGGATATTGCCGAGCAGAACGGCGCCCGCCTTATTCTGTCCGGCGACTGGCGGCAGCATGGCGCCGTGGAGCGGGGCGCGGCGATGCGGCTCCTGGAGCAGCAGGCAGGTATTCAGCCAGCGGTTGTGCAGAAGATCCAGCGGCAGGACGGGGCGTATCGCGACGTGGTCGCCGCGCTGGCCCGGGGCGACACCGACGATGGGCTCAGCAAGTTAACGGCGCTTGGTTGGGTGCATGAGATTGAGGACGCCGATACGCGCTACCAGGTCATGGCCGAGAGCTATGCCCATGGTGTGAGCGCCGGCGAGACGGTGCTGGCCATTGCCCCGACGCATGCGGAGGCTGAGCTACTGACGGGCCGGATTCGCGAGGAATTGATCCGCCGCGGCATGGTCGAGAAGGATGGCCGTGACTTTGCCACGCTAAAGCCCATGCATCTGACCGAGGCCGAGCGAGGCAATGCCGAGGCCGTCGCGTCCGGCGATGTGCTGGTGTTTCATCGCAAAGCTGCCGAGTATCAGCGGGGGCAAAAGCTGGATGTTGGACAGGCTGACCTTGCCAGGCTGAAGCGTCACGCCCGTGCCTTTGACGTCTACCGCAAGCAAACGCTCGCGCTTTCGCGTGGTGATCAGCTTCGCATTACTGCCAATGGCAAGACCAAGGACGGGCGGCACCAGCTCAATAATGGCGCGACCTATCGGATTCAGGATTTTGACGATCGCGGCGACATCATCCTGCAAAATGGCTGGGTGATCGATCGCGATTATGGCTTTTTAAGCACCGGCTATACTGCAACCTCGCATGCCTCCCAGGGCAAGACGGTGGATCGGGTACTCATCGCCGAGTCCGAACTGTCACACGGCGCCGCGGGAGCCGAGCAGTTCTACGTCTCCGTCAGCCGCGGCCGGCATCAGGCGGAAGTATTTACCGATCACGCCGAGAGCCTGGCCGCGGCGATTGCGAAGTCGGATGCTCGGCTGTCGGCGACGGAGTTGGTCGACAGCAGTAGCGAGCGGCAAATGCGGACCATTGCCCGCAAGCGGCAGCTCGCCACGCCTGAAGTCAAGAAACAATGGGAGGTTCTGTATGAGCGAAACTAGCCTTGCGGATCTGGTCGGAACGGTAAGTCAGCGCCGGCCGGCGGCCAGGCCGGCAAAATTCGATGATGAGCCGGAATACCGGGCGTTTACCTTTGGCCGTGTCGGTGCTCGGTCACAGCCTCGCTTCGAGATCTGCAAATGTGACGGCTACCAGTTGATGCTAGCTTACGTCGACCTGAAAACCGTGGAGACGATGAATGCCGCCAACGGGTTCGTGCTCGGATTTCTTGGCTTTAAAGTTGCCATACAGGGACAAAACCTCCTTCCCTGCTACCGATATCTGTTTACCGAACGCATTGACGCGATCGTTGAAGCATCACGCCGCATTGGTGCTGTCAACCGCAGCGACGGAGCCATTGGTGACGGCCATAAAAGTGGAAGGCTCACTGCCGACCAAAAATCTGCTATCGACAGCCATACCGCCTTGAATGGCTGTCGATGCTCACTCTTGTCAGCAGCTGAACCTGCGCACATGCTTCCATCGGGATGCAAAGCATCCTTAAGGGGTGTCGACGCCGCGGAAGCCAATAAGCCGATTATCTGACGGTAATGCTGCCATCGGGATGTACCGTCACGGTCTTTCCGTTAAGAAACGCGAGCGTCGCCGCTGTGACCTTATACTCGGATTCACCGCCCACCATGCCCGGAGGCGATGGTTCCTGATATTCGAGCCTGAGTTCATCCAGAACCGAGGAAACCAGTGCCTGATCCTGCGTCGCCATTATTCAACTCCGTAGCATGCGTCCTGAGAAGCGCTCCGTCCGATTGAAGCGTTGCTGAAGTTTACCAAACCACCCGGCGGTAAACAACCCGTAGTGCCAGCAAAACGTCTTATCACTACCCCTAGCGTTCGTCTCCTGGCTGCCGGGGGCGTTGCGTGCGGCACCTTCGGGTGTTATGTTCTCCCGCGTCAAAAATAACCGCTCCTGCTAACTTGTCGGACGGCGAACAGCCTTCCTCGCGGTGGCCGCAGTGATGCGCAAACCGTTCTGCACTTAGCCACCCGAATCCTGTTAGCCAAGCTTGTCTGATTTGGCCCATCGCGACCATGCACCAATTGCTATGCGAAGTTCGGTGACTTGTGCGTTCTCCGGCCCAATTTCGCTTTGTGTTGCCAATCAATCGGTTTCCATGTAACCTGCTGCCGAACCGTTTTCAACGTTTATACTAAGATGGAGGCATCTTGCATCTCAAATCTTATCGCATCAAGAACTACCGTCGACTGCAAGATGTCACAATCTCGCTGGATGCGGACATCTCAATCTTTGTCGGCTCCAATAATAGCGGAAAGACGTCGGCAACACAGGCCATTCATGCTTTTGTCCATGCCTCCAAGGAATGTTTTTCGCTCTATGACTTTCAGTTCCCCGTGCTGGCGGACTTTTGACGCACTAGGAGACACACCTCTGGACGAGCCGGCCGCTGAACAGATGCCCGCCATCAGCCTGGATCTTTGGCTTCAGGTGGAAGAAAGCGACCTCCATCTGGTTTTGCCTCTACTACCAAGTCTTGCGTGGCAAGGCGCTGAAGTCGGGATTAGGATTGAATTTGCAGCTAGAGACGCGGAAGAGCTTCTACGGCGATTTCGCGAAGAGCGAGCAGAGGCACGGGTGCAGGCAGCTGGAATAGCTGAGCAACAAAACGATAGCTATGCCCCATGGCCAAAGAGCTTGACCGACTATCTAAAAAACGAATTGTCGCAGGAGTTTACCTTTCAATACTACGTTCTCGACCGGGTTCAATTCGACGCTGACTACCGGGAATCGCCGGACTACAGGCCGTTCTTGTTGGGTAATGAACCTGGCGGCGCCGCAATATTGAAGTCGCTCGTTCGAGTTGACGCCCTTGGTGCGCAGCGTCATTTAGCTGACCCTTCAGCGAGCATCGGCGCAACATCAGGTCGATCAGAAGACCTCTCCAGACGGCTAAGCCGATTTTACAAGCGGAATTTGGAGCAGCGAAAAGAAGATCATCAAGCCCTGCGAGCGCTTTTTAATTCGGAAGCCGCATTAAATAAACATCTGGAGGAAGTCTTTCGCACCACGCTCGATCAACTATCGTCCCTTGGATATCCAGGACTTCATAACCCTCGCCTCGAAATTCGCTCCGCTCTCAATCCTGCTGCGATCATGAGCAGCCAGGATGCCAGGGTGCACTATGTCCTGGGAGACGGTGCGGATAGCCTGCCACTGCCGGATTCTTATAACGGTCTTGGGTATAAAAACCTGATTTACATGGTAGTCGAAATTCTCGATATGCACGCGGCATGGAAGACTGACGAGAATCGCCCGCCACTGCATCTGGTGTTCATTGAAGAGCCTGAGGCACATCTTCATGCTCAGCTGCAGCAGGTATTCGTCCGCAAGGTATTAGAGCTAATGGAGGATGCCGAGGAGGGCAGTGCTTTTCGAAGCCAGGCGATTGTCACAACACATTCCCCGCACATTGTCTATGAACGTGGCTTTAAGCCAATCAGATATTTTCGGCGCCGCGGTTCAAGCGATACGCAAACAAGCGAGGTTTTAAATCTTTCGGCATATTATGACGCCAACTCTCAGGACCGGGATTTCCTGCAGCGATATTTGAAGCTCACACATTGCGACCTTTTCTTTGCTGACGCTGTAATTTTAGTTGAGGGAAATGTCGAAAGATTACTGCTTCCTGTAATGATTGACAAGGCTGCTGCCTCCTTGCAGTCAGTATGTCTGTGCATACTTGAAGTCGGCGGCGCGTTCGCCCATCGCTTCGAATCTCTGATTAGGTTTCTCGGCCTCACGGCCCTAATTATCACAGATCTTGACAGCGTAGCTTCAGTGGAAGGCGTAACTGCCGAGGATGACGACGACATTGTGATACCCGAACCTACAGATGACCAGGCCGTAGCGCCAAAGCGTGGCAGGTCCTGCTTGCCATTGCGCGGTGAAGGTGTCGTCACCTCCAACCAAACACTTATCCAATGGATTCCAAGAATGGCAACCATTGACCAGCTGTTTGCCGCAACACCAACGCAGAAAATCCAGGAAGGGACTGGCGGTGCCAGCCACAAGGTGGGTGTTGCTTATCAGACGCCCATCGCTGTCAGCTGGAACGGTGAAACCGAGAGCGTCTGCGGACGCACGCTGGAAGTGGCCTTTGGACTCGAAAACGCTGCGTTAACACAACGAACAGATAAGAAGCATCTAGGTCTAAAGCTGAGGCGATCGCCAGCCACGCCAACGGAGCTGGCGGCGGCGCTACATAACCGCGTATCCGCCAAATCGTTTGATAAAACTACATTCGCACTTGGGGTACTGACGGAGCCGCTGGAACAATGGCAGGTGCCAAGTTACATCAAGGAAGGGCTAGAATGGCTCTCTGAGACGGTCCGTCTTGAATCGCCACATGCAGTACCGTTGGCCGAGTTAGCAGAGTCTGTTGATTCTATCGAAGTCGAGGTGGTCAATTGACTCGCCGCGTCCAGGAAAGCGACACGGAGGCCGATCTTAGGCTCTACGCCTGCTTGAACTCGACGCCACCAAAAAGCTTCTTGATGGTTGCAGGCGCGGGATCAGGAAAGACGACATCTCTGATCAAGGGCTTAGACAGTGTTTTAGCTACACACGGTGAGAGGCTTCGTCGGCGGCGTCAAAGGGTTGCTTGCATCACATACACGGAGGTTGCGGCAGAAGAAGTCAGAGCAGATGTCGGCGATAATTCGCTCATTCATGTGTCGACGATCCATAGCTTTTTATGGACCATTGGTAATACATTTCAATTAGATATCAAACAATGGATTGCTGACAGAATCGCGGCAAAAATCGTTGAGCTAGAAGAGGCCGCTGCGGGGTTCGGCCCACGAGTACAGCAGCGCACGCGCGACAAGAATCAGAGTGACATTGTCCGATACAGACAACAGTTAGCGAGGATCGGCGGTGTGCGAGCGTTTAACTACGGCAGCGGAAGCAACTATCTGAAGGGATCATTGGGGCATGACGATATCATTAAAATGGTGCCGCACTTCATTACAACATTTCCACTCATGAGGACGCTAGTTGCTCAACGCTTTCCCTTTATATTTGTCGACGAGAGTCAAGACACAGCAGTAGAAGTGGTTGCTGCATTGAAGGCGATTGATGCCGATCTCGGCTCTCAGTTCTGCCTTGGGTTTTTCGGTGACCCGATGCAGCGGATTTACATGACGGGCATGGGTGAGATAAAGCCTGGCCCCGATTGGGCGCGCATTTCAAAACCTGAGAACTTTCGTTGTCCGGAAGCAGTCTTGAATGTAGCCAACGCAATTCGAAGCGAGGATGATGGCCTGATGCAGACTCTGGCGCGCACCGAGGACCGCGATGGCACCCGCGTGCCCGTGCTCGGCAGTGCAAATATATTCATTTTGCCAAGAGACAGGCGCGATGAGCAAATTTCTAGGGTACGCAGCTGGTCGGCAGACCATACTGGTGATATCGCATGGGAAGACAATAATGACAACGCGGCTGTAAAGGTTCTTGTGATTGTCCACCGTATGGCCGCTAACCGACTTGGGTTTGGCAATCTGTACGCAGCTTTAAACGACAAGGCCCCAGATGCATTCAAGCTTGGGTTTTTTGATGGTACCGCGTGGCCCCTGCGTCCCTTTAAGCAATTTGTCATGCCGCTAATGCGTGCCTTCGACAGCGGCAATGAGTTTGAGGTATATCAGACTCTGTTAAGACATTCGCCGAAGCTAGATCGCAGAAGCCTTGGTCAGGCGAGTGCTGCGGAGCGACTTGCAGCGATTCGGAGCTTTAAGGAACAATTAGTTGTAATGATGGACCCCGCCGCCGGATCAGCAACTATTTTGGAAGTGCTTCAGTTGATTCACCAAACAGAGGTTATTGAGCTGGATCCACGGCTTACCGCCTACCTGCCAGCCATAATTCCGAGTGCGATCAACGAAGTAGTTACAGATACGGTGGAGGAAGATGTTGACGATGATGACGACATGGTTGAGCTGGAAAAAGAAATAGCTGCGATGGACGCGTTCCTTGCATGCCCAGCTTCCGAGCTTTATGGATATATGCAATATGTGCATGGCGATTCCCCCTTTTCGACTCAGCAAGGAGTAAAGGGGATGCAGTTTGATCGCGTGTTGGTTGTCTTAGATGATGACGAAGGAAGCCATAATCAGTTCTCCTTTGATAAGTATCTGGGCATAAAGGCGTTGAGCACGCGCGATCTAGCGAACCGGCGGGATGGCAGGGAAACGTCGGTAGAGCGAACCAGACGCCTTTTCTACGTTTGTTGCACCCGATCACTTAAGGACCTGGTCGTGGTACTGTTTGCCTCAGATGTTGAAGCAGCACGCGATCGCATTCAAGAAAAGAGGCTTTTTCCGGCTGATGCGATTCACACAGCTGAGCAGCTAGACGGGTTCTGAACTTTAAGTCCGAATCCGCTCAATCTCATCGAAGCTTACGTCGTTGCTGGTTCGGTCGTAAAGCTTCGTAGTGCGGGCGATTCGTGGCAGGCAATCTGCATGACACGTTCCAGCGAGCCGCTGTTTTGCAGGCAGGCCGTAACCCCTGACGACGGGAGTTGGGTCAGGCTTTCACAACTGCCAACTCTTTCCAGTCGGTAGTATAATGGGGGCTTTTCATGCCCCGCATCATCTTCCATTCCTGCTTGATGCCTGCTGCTGCATAAAATAGCGTATTAGCACCGAATTTCTTATTTACCTTATCAAGTGCCTGCATCACTGCTTCTTGCCTCTCCTCATTGCGGGGTGATAGCATATTAAACTGCCTATCCTGTAATGCTGCAAGCTCCATAAGCATGACCCCGCCCTTGCGGTAGCGGTAGCCCTTACGGAACATCTTTCTTACAGCGGTAAGGGTGGCATTAACTATGTCGGGGGTGTAATTAGTCTCCCTTGGCAGGTTAATCACCATGCTTGGATAATACTGGGGGCCACTAAAGCGGCTGGTTTCAAAATACACCATGATCGCCTTGGCTACACTATGTTCATTCCTGAGCCGCTCAGCTGCCCTTGCTGCATAGGTGGTCATAGCCTGTTCCATATCGCATTGCTCTGTGATGAAATAGCCAAACGAGCGCGAGCATATAATCTGCTTCTTGGCTGGCGGGCATTCTTCCAGCGGTATGCAGGGTATGCCCCTTAGTTCATGCACGAGCCGTAAGCCTGTTACCGTCATTTTTTTACGGACTAGGGGGTCTGGCATATCCCTAAGCTGCATGGCGGTATCTATCCCCATCCTATCGAGCATACGGGCACGCTGGCGGCCTATGCCCCATATATCGGCAATAGGGTACTTCCTGAGTGCATCATCAATCTTCTCCTGCGTATCCAGCACCACCACGCCTGCACCCTTCTTGCCTATCTTGTTGGCTACCTTACAGAGCGTTTTGGATGGTGCTATGCCAATGGATACGGGTATGCCCGTCCACTTCATGATGGTGTTACGCATCTCATGGCCATATTCCAGCAGGTCACGGTGTTTGAACCCTGCAAGGTCGGCAAACACTTCATCTATGGAATAGATTTCAATATCGCTGGTAAGCTCGCGCAAGGTGGCAACTACCCTTTGGCTAAAGTCACCATATAGCGTGTAGTTACTGGAAAATACCGCCACGCCATGCTGTTTGAGTATGTTCTTAATCTCAAAGTAAGGCTGCCCTAAATCCAAGCCTAGTGCCTTTGCTTCAGGGCTTTTTGCTACTACCATGCCGTCATTATTGGATAGCACCACTACAGGGCGCTTATTCAGCTTAGGCTGGAACACCCGCTCGCATGATGCATAGAAGCTGTTGCAGTCAATCAGGGCAAGCATGGCTTAGCCTATTGCCGGAGCCTTAAATGGCTCCCTGCTTCGCACCTCGGATTTGCGTATCAGGCCATCATAACGGCCAAATATGGTGAACTCCATTTCTTCCGTTACTTTAATCGGCGTGTAATCCGGGTTGGCAGCGGTAAGCCATACGCCCTTGCTATTCTTGCGGTAGTATTTGCAGGTGAACTCACCAAACACGGAAGCCACCACAATATGGCCGTCCAGCACCTCCAGCGAGCGGTCAACGATGATAATGTCATCATGCATGATGCCCGCATCCTTCATGGAGTGCCCATTAATCCGGAAGAAAAACACGGAGGCGCGGCGGTGGCCTAGCATGTATTCGTTAAGGTCTAGTTCAGCCTCCAGGTAATCCTGCGCTGCTGAAGGGTAGCCGGCAGGCACCTGATAGAGCGGCCTTGGGCTTGGGGCACTAAAGGGTGCTACCTTAAGCAGTGTTGCACCATCCGAAAGCTTATTTACAACAAGGTTAGGCATGGCGCGGCTTTCATTTTAAATTCGGTTATCGGTCATGACGCATCTCGTGGGAGCGCCGCCGGATTTCGCTATCGTATACTTCGCAGCTTCCGCAATGCGAGGCGGATTCAATCAAAGACTCACCAACGGGCAACTATCCTGTCTGGAGCTGACAAGCAGCCATATCGGCCATGTGTAAGAATATACCGAAGAGCGGTTAAACACAATCAGAAACGAGCATGGCTACATGCGCCGTGAATCTGAACGGGCAGGGGCAGAGAACGCCTCGCCCTATGCGCGAAACTGCTTGCGTGACCCCTGCTATTGCGTAATATTGCGATTCTTAAAGCAAGGTAACACGCCAATAGTCGCAAGGAACACCGCTATCGACACATCCTTCTTCTGCTAGTCGAAATAGCCTGCAAACCGAGGAACGATTCCAATGCACCGCCATGGATTTACACTGATTGAGTTGTCGATTGCAATTGTGATCATCGGCCTGATTGTGGGTGGCGTGCTGGTGGGCAGGGATTTGATTGAGGCAGCAAAGCTGCGCTCACAAATCAATCAATTAGAGAAATACTCCTTGGCTGTAAATGTGTTCAAGCTGAAATACAATGATCTCCCCGGTGATATTGCCCGCAGCAAAGCAACGTCATTCGGCCTGCCAATAGGCAATTATCAGGCTGCTAATGGCAATGGCTATCTTGATCGCGGGGATATGACGAACACCGCCGGAGGGCGACCGATTACCGGAATTGTCAATGGTGAGGAACATTATGTCTTCTGGCCCCAGCTGGCAGAGGCGGGGCTCATCGAAGGCCGCTATTCGTGTCGCAACCAATCTTTGTGCATAGGTATCCCGGGAAGTGTGTACACAGGAATAGAATTGCTTTATCCTGAAAGTCTAGAAGTTTATTTCCCTGCAATGAAGGCGAATAAAAAAGTCGGGATACTCCCGCTTACGACAGGACGTGATGGGATACCCGGCAACTGGTGGGTACTGGGTTACAAGCAGCGAGGATGGATTGATTATGATCCGGGTAATGTCAGTGCCTCGTTAACTCCGGTTGCTGCCTATCAGCTGGACAGCAAAATGGATGACGGTGTTCCCTCAAGCGGAAAGGTTCGTGCCGTAAGAACAAGATCGGGAGGGCCTAGTGGTTCAAACTGGAATGCATGGATTGAGAATGATAATCTCCCCGTAACCGGCTGTGTCACGACCGCCGCAGGCACTGCTTATGACGTTGCAAATACGAATGTGACATGTAAAGTCGCCGTGAAATGGTAGGCTGCCGGGTGTGAGGGTGACTTGCCTCAAACGCAAGCCGAGGAGGAATGATGCAGAACGGGGCAGGATGCAACAACGACACCAAGCGTGGATTTACGCTCATCGAGCTTTCGATCGTACTGGTTATTATTGGTTTGATTGCTGGCGGCGTGCTGGTAGGCAAAGATCTGGTGGAGGCAGGCAGATTGCGAAAGAATATCGCAGAGATCCAATCGATGCAGCTGGCAATGAATACATTTAAATTGAAATATAATGGCATTCCTGGGGACTTGCCAAACGGGAGTAGCTTCTTTCCAGGCATCAGGAATGGCAATGGCGATGGCACTATCGATGTAAACGGCCCATATCCTGCTCGGCGTGTCCCAACTGGTGAGTCATATAATGCCGCTCAGTCTTTGATGGCATCGGGGTTGGTGCAATTGCCATTTTCTATCAGGGCACTAGGTGGCGACTCGCACTTTGGTTTTAATCTTACCGGTAAACCTAGGGAGACGGTATTGACATTTAATCCGCCAGGCCCTGCCTATGGTAATTCTACCCAAAATGTTTTTCAAATCACCAGCTGGCGGGGGTTGCCGGCGGATACGGCCCACCCAAACTATGATGATGGCGGATGGGGCGCGCTAACACAAAAAGAGGCGAGGGGGATTGATGCCAAGGTGGATGACGGGAAGCCCGGCAGTGGGAAGGTACTTGCGTTAAACGACTGGAACTGGGGCGATCATGGCAATGGGAGGTGTGTTGTAACGGAAAATAATTATCCTCCAACACCCATTCCGCAATATACGACGAATTATAATCCGGAAAAGTCTAGGTGTCGTCTGGTGGTACAGTATCAGTGAAGGGTTGCAGCTGGTTGTCTTTGTGTCGGAGCGGCCATCCTTGTCTGACCATTAGGTAACGGGGAGGCGGAGATAATTTAGCGTCCTAAAATCAGATTGGCTGATAACCCATTGCTCACCAGCGCTTACAATCAGTACATTACAAAGCGTATTTCTTATTTAGCTTGTTAAGCGTCTGCATCACAGCCTCTTGTCGCTCCTCGTTGCAGGTTTCGCTATCGTACGTTTCGCAGCTTCAACAAAGGGAGACTGGTTCATTTTAATGGTTTTATTCAATAGGCAATTATCCTATTCATAGCTGATAACCCAGCCATATCGGCCATGTGTGAGAATATACCGGAGAGCGGTTAAACACAATCAGAAACGAGCATGGCTACATGCGCCGTGAATTTGAACAGGCAGGGGATAGAGGACGCCTCGCCTTATGCGCGAAACTGCTTGCGTGACACCTGCTATTGCGTAATATTGCAAGTCTTAGAGCGAGGTAGTACGCCAATAGTTACAAGGAACACCGCTATCGATACGCCCCTCTTCTGGCTAGTCGGAATAGCATGCAAACCAAGGAACGATTCCAATGCGCCGCCATGGATTTACACTGATTGAGTTGTCGATTGCAATTGTGATCATCGGCCTGATTGTGGGTGGCGTGCTGGTGGGCAGGGATTTGATTCAGGCAGCAAACACACGGATCCTCGTCAAGGAATTGCAAACACTGGATACGGCAATGAATGTATTTCGCCTGAAATACAATGGCCTCCCCGGTGATATACGCAATGCGACGCAATTCTGGGGGCAGGATGCCTCATGCCCAAATACACCGGCAAATGCGGTAAAGAAGATGGCCACCTGCAATGGCAATGGCAATGGATTCATATTCGGAGCGACAGGTTGCGTTCATTCCGAGGTTTTCAGGTCAATTCAGCAACTGGCAAATGCAGGTTTCATTGAAGGCAGCTACACTGGAGTGAGCGACAATCATGGATGCGGTGCGGTAGCAGTAATTGGCCAGAATATTCCAGCTTCAAAATATAAAGGCGTTGGGTATACTTTAGGGGCGGGGGCAGAAACCAGGCTCTGCCATTCCGGAGATAGCACGCATTTTGATGATTGCAGAGGAAACGAGATACGGCTTGGGGGCCAAAGATATGGGTTTTCTGCAGGCCCCATACTTCCCCCGGTCGTTGCAAGAGATGTTGATGTCAAGCTGGATGACGGCAAACCCGCATACGGAAAAATACGGGCTGACAAAAGAAGTAGCACTGTTATTCCTAATTGTACCACATCCAACACAGCATCGTCCGCTGAATATGATACCTTGAGCAAGGCCAATTTATGCAGTTTGCGATACAAGCTTGATTAAAGCAAGCAGCACAGCGCTCTTGATATGCACGCTTCGGTCCTAAATCCGTATCCGCTCAATTTCGTCGAGGCTCACGTCGTTGCTGGTCCGGTCGTAGAGCTTCGTGGTACGGGCAGATTCGTGGCAGGCGATCTGCATGGCATGTTCCAGCGAGCCACCGTTTTGCAGGTAGGCGGTAATCCCGGTTGCCCGCCAGGTGTGGTTGCAGGTGTCGGCGGGTAGCCCGGCGGCCAAAGCTCGCCGCTTCACCATCCGCAGTGCATCGATTCGATGCATCCGGCGGGCGGAGAGCTGCTTCCCGCGGCCGAGGCTCCGAAAAAGCGGCGATTTTCGGTCAGCAGCAATTCCCGCGGCTTGCATGTATTCATCGAGATATTGCTCTGCGTTGTGGTGGGCGGGCACTTCGTGATATTTGCCGCCCTTTTCGTGCAGGCGAAACCACATCCGCCGGCCTTGCTGGAAACAGTCTTCGACGTTCATGCCAAGTACGGCGGAAACGCGTGCGAAGCTGTAGACCATGACGCCGATCAGCGCCCGGTCACGAAGGCCGGCAATCGTGGAGAGATCGATAGCGTCAATCAGCTGGCGGGCCTCAGCTGCGTCCAGCACCGGCGTCTTGCCCTTTTTGACGACATGCCGCGGACCTTTGACCGAGGCGGCGGGATTGAACTCGACGATATGGCCGGTGACGAGGAAATCGTAGAGCACTTTGATGGCGGCCAGGTGCACTTTTACGGTCGGGGCGGCGAGGCGCTCACTCAGTGATTCAATGTAGGTAGCAACGACAATAGGTTCGATTTGGTCAAAGCGGAGAGCAGCATCGTCACACCAATTAAAAAATTGGTTTACCGCCTGCCCGTAAGCTGCTCGCGTGCCTTTGTTTCTGATTTGAGCGGTGAAAAACTCGACGTATCGGCGCGTGGCGCTGCTGCTATGGTCAGTCAGTAACACCGGGACGCTAATGGCGAGGCCAGTAATCGGTTTTAAAGCGGCGAGCGGTTTTCGCGGCATCGTCATTGATACTTCACCAATGCTATCATTGGATGCATTTTGGCTGGCTCTGTCTTCTGCTTGCATACGAATCCTCAACGTTTCTCACGCGCTGCCGACGGTGCTTTGCCACTGGCGGAAGAAAATCAGCTCCACATCAAGTCCCAGGGACTCCCATTTCTGGTCACCCGTAACAACCGCTGACCCTTCGACGATTCCCAGCGCCAGGCAGGCGCGGTCTGCCAGCGATACCCCCTTGCCCTTCGTCTGCAGCTGCAGCTTCGCGGCGGCCAATGCAAGCTTGGCATCGTGTGGAACGACCTGTAGGTCGATATGCCGCAGGATGGCTTGGGTAACGGCCAGGCTATCGCGTTCAATCGCTTTCTGCAGCACTTCGGTGAGATTGACGGCGGAGATCAGCGCGCCCTTGCAGTGTTCGCGGGCGATGTCGCTTCCTGGCTCGTTGGCGAGAAAAGCGAGAACCGTCGATGCATCAACGACCCGCTTCTTCACGCTCAGCCTCCGCTTTACGTTGCTCCAGCAGTTCGTCAACCAAGCTAACCCCCGGTGGAATCTTCGAGCGAAACGCGGCTAGCAATTCTTCGAGCGTCTCATCGGCTGTGCGCATAACAAACTCATCGCCAACTTTGACGATGGAGATTTCATCACCCGCGTGCAATGACTTCGCCGCCCGCACCGGCTGCGGGATGACAATTCGTCCAGACGTGTCGATCCGACAGTTCCAAACTTCACCCGTGGTTCCCATTTCCATATAAATTACCCTTTCTTCCGTGATTGCCGTCTCAATCCACATTGCCACATATTGAATACAAAGGCAAGCAAAATCGAACGGCTGATGCGCATCCGCTCCCCAATGTTAGTTCTTCATGTATCAAAACTACCTTTTTGATACATGCAGGATGAAACCATGACTTGTCCCCAGAATCCAATTTTCAGAATCGGGTGAAGCATCAACGTAAAGAATAAAACGCTTGCCCCCAAATGGAGTTTGTGGCAGTATAATCCATGTCCCCATGGAAAGGATTTCACAGTGGCACAGATTAAAGCAAGAAATATCGATGACTGGGTCGTCGACGTCTTAAAAGATAAAGCCACCCGGTCAGGGTGTTCGCTGGAGCAGTATTTGCGGCACCTGCTCAAAGAAGCTGCTCTTGACGACCAGCTGCAATTTGCAAAGGAACAGATGGCTTTCCTGGGCAGATCTGCTGAGAAGTTTGGAACGCTGCCCGATTCGACGGAGGGCATCCGCGAGGACCGCATGTTAAACGGATGATGGTTGTTGACGCCAGTGTGGCGGTGAAATGGTTTCTCAATGAGAAATTCTCCGAAGATGCTTTAGCCTTGCTTACGGTAGCTTGCAAACCTGTCGCCCCGACTCTTGCGGCATTTGAGGTAAGCGGTGCTATCACCCGTGCCTGCCTTCGTAATGACATCGACGGTGAACATATGAGTGCTTGCCGTGATCGTTGGTTGCACATGATGCGGACGAGTGTCATCCGGCTAGAGCTGGATCAGCGAGACATGGTTCGAGGTTCAGAGATTTCGCTGCTGCTCAAGCATCCGCTTGCAGACTGCATCTATCTTGCCATGGCTGAGCGGTTGAAAACGACATTGGTGACCGCTGATAGTGTGTTTTTCGACAAGGCCAAGGGTCATTTTGCCAATGTTTACTTCATTGCAGATGCCTTAAATCATTTTGCCGAATATGTCTGACCGAAGGCCGGCTACCCACCGATATTTGCAGCTACCGCTGGTTAACGTCTATCATTACTGAGAACAGGCTTCCTGCACAGGTCACGCGACGGCAAGGCCGCCGACAAACGGACTCCCGTATTGTCTATGCAGGAACGCATAAAGCTGTCGGCTCGCATCTGAGCTGATTCTAGCGTTGGCCAGACAATGGCTATTTGCTGTGGGCATTGCGCTGCACATAGCTGAGCGCTACACGCTGTCGCCCGCCCACTTGGGCTCGCCATAGCTTCTCGCGGCGGCCTGGTTGCTGGCCACCAGGCTCCAGATTGCGCCCGATTTTCGCGGAAGATCCAGAAATAGCGTCGGTAGGGAGAGGACGTAGATGGGATAGTCGGAGTCTTTCCTGTAGGCCTGTGGCACAAGCATGAAATCCCAGCTACTGAGACGGCGTGCGTTGTCTTCATTGCCGCCAAATGAGACGACTCTCAGGCCCGTTTCTTCAATGGGTGTCGTCTGATAGCCGACCTGTATCCAGGCCATCAGAATCTGAGAGACTGTCGCAATCGATCGGTTGACCCACGAGTCTTGCCGGAGTTCGCCGGCAAGTCCGGCGACCAGTATCGTATTTGATGCCGATAGTGGCAGGCTTTCCCTGGCAATTTCCAGCTCCGTCAGCTCGCCAGCAAGAAATCGCTCGGCATCCGCATCTGAAATGGGCAGAATGAGGGTTGCAAGGTCCTTGGTTGGGTCGCTTTTGTGAGGGAGCAACAGCGCCGCGTATTTCGAATAGGCCCGATACCTGGTTGCCAGCTCAATGGTTTGTTCCATCGTTGCCCCAAATCGCTCGCCGCCGCGTCGCACGGCTTCGTCAAAACCCACGAGGTCCTTGAATCTCTGTTTGCTCTGGCTGCCATCCCAGATACCGGCCAAAAAGGCTCTTGCCCAGCGTTCTGCATGCCGCGTGGATTCCAGTGGCGTCGCTTGTTTGAACACCAGTGCGGGAGTCAACATCCGGTGCGTTACCATGTTGATCGGACCGGCTAAAAGCCGGTCCCACGGGCGTGATCGCGATCTGGCGGGCTGCAGAAAATCTTCTACCTTTATCGTGACTGCAACGCCTTGCACATTGCAAAGCTTTTGCAGGCAGGCGACCACCGCCTCGATTTGGGAGAGCGCCGTGTTTGGGCCGTCGGGCGTCGTCATCCGCTGAAGTGTTTTGACGCTAATGCCGCTTTCGCCTGCGATCGTACGCATGGTCACTTCTCTGGTCGGGCAGGCGGGTTCATGCAACTGACACACAATCTGCGCAAAACGACTCTTGTCAAACTGATAGCTTTTCATGACATGCGCCTGGTGTGGTGGGATAAGTCGGCGGAGAGTGAGGATTGGCGGTACGATCGTCAGGCCTTTAAGGAGCGATTCAGTCGTTGCCGGCCTGCGGTCAGGCCAAACCAGGCGGCATCCTGAACTGCCGATAGGAGAACCGTTGGCACCCGGCTTCCTGGCCAGCGTTCAATGATTCGTTCGAGCAGCTTTGCGAGCCGCGGCTGGCCTCGCCGGATGTCGCCACGGCCCATGGCATGCAGTAGGGCATTGGCTTCGACAAAGTCCCGATTGAGCGTGCGGTCAGAGCTAATCGTACGCGTATAGAGGCTGCCGAGGCGTGTGAGCATGTCATTGATCTCCTCCGCTGCGACTATGGGGTTCATGGTTTCGGGATTCACGTGTTGTTTTTCAAGCAGCTCCGAAAGCTGTATTGCTGGTGCTATTGCTTTACGCATCATGGATGCCAGGGATAGAGAGTGGACACTTGGGATATGATCATCATCCTCGATGATCAACACCTATCGTGTGAGCTGCGGCAAAGACTCGCCGAGCAACACCGAAGGATGCCCCTGATGTCAGTATCCTACACGTACGAATCCAGCAGGAGCGATTCTGGGCTCTCGGTCGCGCGAAAAGAGGACAGCTGTCCTGTCAGCTGGGGCTGGAGGCTTCGCTGCTTAGCACTGTAATGCAGGATTGAGCGGCTTCTAAAACCCTGCAAAACGTGGGTGTTGCATCGCTTTTGGTGCCGGGGTAATGCTGTGAGACGCCTGGAGCGATCAGCATCGGTAAAGCTCCTGCCTGCTTCAGGCAGGCACTTGGTGCGGCGCACTTTAAGTCTGAAGTGAGCGTTCAACAAAGCGTGATCAAATGTGCGGTAGCGACGCTCAGTCATGGAGCCGGAGCTCTGGCCTTCGCGTCATGGAGGCGCAATGAGCCAAACCAGATGTGGAGGACAGCTGTCCTATATTTGACCGCGTGCGTTTACTTTTAATTATCTGTCTTATAGCTTTGGTTATCGCCGCCGGCTCCATGGGCGATTGCGTCAATCGCCTTACATGCATAGCCAAACCGCAGATAACGGCCCCGGCGTGATAGCCCGCTGCACGGAGCAGGCATCACTGGTATTGCTGGCGAGCATTCATACCCTAATGGCAGAGATCATTCATGAATGATGCAACCGCTAAGGATCGACCGCATGAAGGGAAGCCCCTTGGGACTACAGGACGGCAGAAAAATGACGCACTGATGGCAGATGATCAAGCCGAACGCGTCATGAACCTGCCACTTGCCGTGATTGATTCTGACCCGAATCAGCCCCGCAAGCTGTTTTTAGATGACGGCATAGTAAATCTCGGTATGAGTCTGGTCCAACATGGACAGCTGATGCCAATCCTGGTTCGACATGCCGGCGAGCGATTCGTGATCATTGACGGTGAACGGAGGTTTCGGGCAGCGCTGCACGCGGGCATGTCATCGCTTCGCGCTTTACTTGACAGCACCGATTCGCAGCCGCACGAGGATCTTGTGAAACAATTAGTGGCCAACTGCCAGCGCGATGGATTAAATCCGATCGAACTGGCTGATGCCTATGCAAGGTTAATGCAAGAAGGAGGCTTAACCGCGACGGAGCTCGCAGCCAAGCTCGCGCGAAGTAAGGGGCATGTATCGAGCATTTTGTCGCTCAGGAAATTAACCGCAGAAGCGCGAGGATTGGTCGCCTCCGGGCAGATTGCCATGGGCTCTGCTGCCGAGATCGCCAGGCTCCCGGCCGACAAGCAAAATGTCGTTGCATTGCAGGTGGCTAGCGGTGAGGTAGGTCGTGGCGAGTTGCAACGCAGGGGAGGAAAACCGGGCCAGGCTGCAGATACTGGCCTGAAGCGTGTATCGCTGCATGTGGACGGCGTGTCGGTGCAATTCTCCGGTGCCGGTCGTCTTGCCCTGGAGCAGATTCAAAACCTGCTCGAACGGCTGTCCAGGGAGTGCCGCCGAGCAAGGAAGCAGGGCCTTGATGTGTCCACATTTGCCGCCGTGCTTCGCGATCGGTGCCGGAAAGCATCGGCAGCGCCGAACGCCGCACATGCGGAGGCCTGCGTTGATGGTTAGCAGATCAATCGCACCCGCGAATCCCCGGCGGGACCTACAACAGGTGCTCCTAAGCTTCGGCGAGTACGACCATATCACACTTGGCGATGCCTTTGAGGGGATTGCCATCTTAGGCGGCGTTGGCTCCGGAAAAACGTCGGGCTCCGGGGATGCCATTTGCCGGGCACTGCTTGGCCAGGGCCTCGGCGGCATGGTGATGACCGCCAAAAAGGGCGAGGCCGAGCGGTTTATTCGGCTTTGCCAACGCTGCGGCCGATCGGACGATGTCGTTGTCGTCAACGACCAGAGCGATTGCCAGTTTAACTTCCTCGATTACCAGCTTGAGCTCCAGGGACGCTCCGGGGCGGCGGTTGAGAATATTGTCACGCTGCTGGATGCTGCCATTAAAGTTGCCGCCCGTGCAACCGGCGAGAAGCCCGGCCAGGGCCAGGAGCAATTCTGGAATAACGGCATCCGTAAACATACGCGATCAACGGTGTCACTGCTCATCCTGGCCACCGGCGGGGTGTCGGTTGCGCACATGCTTGAGGTGATTCGCGCCGTGCCGCGAAGCCTGGAGCAGGCCGGCAGTGAGGCATGGAGGCAGGACTCATTGATCTGGCATCTTCTGGCGATTGCCAGGGATCGAAATCCTGAGCCGCTTGCCCGGCACGATATTGATCAGATTGAGGCCTATTTCTTCACCGAGTTTCCGGCGATTGCCGAGCGAACGCGAAGCATCTTTGAAGCCGGCCTCTACGGCATTTTGGACCTCTTCTCACGTGGCAGCCTGTATGCGCTGTTTGGGCGGGATACCAATGTCACACCAAGCATGTGCTTTGAGGGCAAGATCCTGGTCATCGACCTGCCGGTGGCCACCTACCGGGCCATTGGCATGATTGCGCAGACGATCTTCAAGCTGGCATTTCAGCGTACCGCTGAATGCCGCACCGCGGAGCAGACACTGCCGTTGTTCTTCCTGGCCGATGAGTTTCAGCAGCTGATCACCGTCGATGACTTTCATTTTGCATCCATCAGCCGCGAAAGCCGGGTCGTCAATATCTGGCTGACCCAGTCGATTGCCTCGCTCTATTCCGTGCTTGGTGCGGATGAGTCGGGCAAGGCGGCCTGTGATGCGATGCTAGGCCTGGCTTCCTTAAAAGTGTTCCACTCCAACGCCTGCCCACTTACGAACCAGTGGGCCGCCGACTTAATCGGCCGCCGCAGGCAACATATGCGCTCTAGCTCCATCCAGCATCCGGACCATCGGGTGCTCTCGATGCTTGAACAACCCGCCTCGGTCACCAGCGGAATCAGCGAATCATTTGAGTATGCGGTCATGCCGCACGAATTTGCCGCACTCAAAAAGGGCGGGCTGCCGCATCTGGAGACTGAGACGATCGTCTTTGCCGGCGGCCGGCATTGGTTTGCCTCCGATGAGAGTTACCTCCGCGTTACCTTCAAGCAGGAATCAACATGATGAATGATGGCAGCAAAAACGAACAACAACCGCCAGGCGCGTTTGAGAGTCTTGAGCAAAGTGCCGGTTGGATGCTCCTCGTGGTGCATGCCTGGGCCTGCAGCCTGTATGTATTCACCCGCCGCGGCTTTGGCCGCGATTTCTTCGGAGTTGCGACGCTGGCTTCGGTGCCGATCCTCCTGATGCTGGCCAGCATGTCACAAAGCAACAGTGAATTGGCGCTTTTTAAGGCACTGTCCGTGGCGTGGATCTTAAGCGTCGGCCTTCACAGGATCCAGCTGCTTTGGAAGCCGCATACTGTCGGCAGGCACTCGCGCTACAACGGTTGGCCCATATTATGTGATGTACTGCCAATCGATGAGTCTATCGTCAAGATGCTTTGGGAACCTGCGGTTATTGGTGCACTGGGAGTCATGGCTCATTGCGTGTCCATGAGCGCCTTTGGAGCCTATCTGATGCTTGGAGCTGCGGCCTGCTTTATTGACGGGTGGGTCATAGAGCACCGCATGTTCCGCCGCACCGTACAGATTGAAGATGCCGATATTGAGCATCGCGTGATGCTCAGCAAGTCCCAAGGGCGTTATAGCAAACGGTGATGTGATGGCACGTAAAGAGAAGATTGGCCAGGGAAGTCTTAAAGCCTTTGCCAGGCAGGGCTTCAAAGAGCTATCCCATGTCATTCCGGCATTTAAAGACAGTGTCCAGGTGCAGGAGGAGCCGGGGGTCTTCGGCAATCCGACGCAGCAGGATATTTCGCGGGAAACGGGGGCAACAGACCGTATCCGTGAAACCTATCAAAAGCACCAGGCCCAGCCGGAACCCGAACTTGAGCCGTAAGACGTAACGCTTATGGGCAGTGACGCAGTTGACCTTCATTCGATGGGAATCAGCGATCATGGATATTGATGAGATTTTTGCCGGACTCCGTGAGCCCCGTGAGGCACCTGGCGGCCAGGCACGCGTCTATGCTCGCCAGGGGGCAACCATTGGCGATGGCATGCAAACCGCTGCCCGTGTCGGTGGCTTCACGGCGATCGCCGCACTGCTCTTGAATGCCGCACCGCTCTTTATCGCGGCGGTTGCGGGGATAATCTTTATGGTGCATGGCTGTGTGACCTCAACCTTTACTGGAGCTACGCCCGAGCCCTTGCGCGCCACAGAGCAACCAGCCCCGCGTCCGGTACAGGCGGCAGCCAGCCCACCCCGCAATATCACCACGGCGTTAACCGCACCGCAACCGCGGCAACCTGTCCAGCATCAGTCGCTTTTTCCGGAGCCTGGAGCGCGGCCGGCCCCGGCGGTCGCCCCGCGTGATGCCAGCAGGTCCGCAACAGTGGACGCCATAGCCGCACCGCGCCAGGAGACCATGCCAGCGCCGGTTGAGACCGTACCTAACCCAAGACGATTCGCCCTTGGCGGCCTGACTCCCGAGGGCGTGCAGCCGGGCAGCTCGCCTGACGGAACCAGGTTTGAATGGCGAGAGGCCATCGAGATTCACCCCGATTTTGATTCCAGCTTCTTTGCCTCCTCAGGCCGAGGAGGCCGACAAGGGGGCGGCCTGATGGGCCAGGAGTTTCCGATGTCGGGGCTGTTAGGTGGCCCGGCTTCTGGTCGAGAGCCCCGAGATGCGGGCGAGTTCACGCCGGAAGACTCACCACTGTTTGACGTCCAAAAAGGCAAAAAATATTTCGGGACCAGCCAGCAGCCCGGCAATCCCTCATGCCGGATCTCCTTAACCATTGAATCGATCCACGACCACGGCAGCAATCTCCGCGCCCGCATTGAGATGCTTGGCGGACTCAGGACCTCACGCACATTTGATGGCTACGTCGATGTCGACGAGAACACGATCGTCCTGATTCCGGTCGCAAGTCCTGGAAGCTTCGGGACGTTTGTGACGCATTCGCCGTGGCATAGCCAGTCACCGACGCGAATCACGCTTGAGGTACTCGGTGGTGGCAAGCGGCTCTCTGGGGAGAGCTATAGCGGCGAGCGGTTTGAGCTGACCCAACAGGATTCCGCCCGGCCGCCGATGCCAAGCAAGCCGTCAGGAAACGGCGGCGGTTCGGTTGATCTTGGTGGGGCGCCGTCCATGAGCAGGGCCTGGGACCTTGTGCGCCGAAACGGCAGGGCCATCAGCCCGAGTGAGCGATCCGCCTGGGTGTTTTTCCATGAGCAGGATCATCGCGGCACCGTTGAGTGGATGCGCGGTGATCAGGTTATTGCCTCCGGCACCTATCGGGATCACCGAAACGGCCGCGACATCGATATCACCCTCTCCAAGGACGGCGCCACGGAGTTCTACCCCGGGATTTTCATGCTGCTCGCCAATGAACCGGGAACGGTTCGTATCGCCATTCCCAATGCCCCAGGGGCGGAACGCTTAACGAGCATGAGTGCAAGCAATAGCAATCGTTTTGATCTCAAACCACGGCAATCCAGGTGAGGGCGGGTCATGTTCGATAGGCACAAGCTCCGATTGCTGGCGCACCTGCCGGGGGCGCTATGGCGATGGCTTACCCCTGAGCAGCAGCGGAGCGCCAAATCATTCAGCTGGGCCTTTAGCACACATTTTCTCCTGCTGATCATCCTTGGCATCATCATCTTCCCAAGCGAGCAGGCCCCACAAATCTCCATTATGGTGTCACTTCGAAACGAAGACATCTCGTATGCTGAGTTTACGGTTGCAGAAGATCTGGAAGTGATCGACATGGAGTCCATTGAGGCATTGGAGGAGTCGGTCACCATACCCGAACCCGAGCCGGTCATTTCTGAGGTCAATGAGGCGATACAACCGCCGGAGCTCGGCCTGGGTGAGTTGGTGCAAGATCCCCTGGTAAGTGACCAGGCTGAGTCCCCTTCTCTGTCTATGGCGGATTCGGAGCTGAATGCGGAAGCCCTGGCGCTTGCAACCGAGACGCAACGACGCGTGCGTGCGGCAGGTGGCAGCGTGGAGGGAAAGATCCTCGTCTCATTGATGTATGACGGCTATGACGACCTCGATCTTGCGGTCAGCTACAAGATCGACGAGCGGCGGCGACGGTTGCCGGTTCAGAGGAACGACCAGCGGCTCTCGGATGCCATGCTGTTGATGCCACGGATTCCAACCATCTGGTATGGCTGCCCGTTCACTCAGCACGGCCGGCTCGACGTCGACGCCAATGCGGTCGGGATCTCTCCGGAACCCTGCGAGAACATTGTCTTTACTGACCCGCCCGAGCGGGCACAGTACAAGGTCTTCATCAACCATTTTCGCTCCCGGCAGCGGGGGCCGACGCCTTACGTGGTCATTGTCACGATTGACGGCAAGACCCGCGTCTACGAAGGCTCAATACGCCATGGCGGCGGCTTAAGGGAGATTTGTTCGTTTCGGTATCCGTAAGCCCGGTTAAGTCACCTTCTCAAAGGGTAGCAGGAGTCAGCGATGTCGATTGGAGCTAAGAAACACCCGCTTCGGGTGATGCGGGAAGAATTGCACGTCATCATTGATCGTTATTTCGATCAGGCCGAGGCACGCTATGCTTCGCGCCCGGCCGCTACTCAAGCCGTGGCAAAGCGTGCACCAACGCCTGCTGAAACGCCTGAAGAGGCGCCAAGGGCGGAGGCACCAAGCGCCCAGACGACAGTGCCGGCGGAGGACGCTCAGCTAGAGCGTATGGCGACGCCCGCCGCTTCACCTAAGTCGGATCACGGCGACGTGCAACTCCGCATGTTTTTGGATGGATTGAGCCGTAAGAAATAGCGCCCCTCGTCAAATGCACCCCTCTGGAGTCCGATCACCATGATCAGCCGCGAAGAGTTCCATTCGCTATTCAAAACGCTCGATGAGTTGAAGTCGGGGCAGCACCGCCTGGAACAGCTCTTGTCTGCCACGGCACGGGACCAGGCCTGGCCCCGTGAGTGGTATAGCACCGATGAGGCTGCCAAGCTGATGGACCGCACAACGCACACTGTTCGTGAGTGGTGCAGGCGTGGGCGGCTTAACGCCAGGAAACGCTCTGTCGGCCGGGGGAAACGTCCGGAATGGGAGATCAGCCGGGCGGAGCTTATTCGCTACCAGAATCACGGCCTTTTGCCCGCCGCGCCAGTGGAGTTGCCCTCATGCTGATTCAACGCTTGCTTACCGTTACTGACGTCGCTGAGCGGCTCAGCATCTCGACGGCAACGGTTTATGATCTGATCAAGCGAGGCAAGCTCGCTAGCTGCCGCATTGGCTCGGCTCGCGGTGCCATTCGGGTACGCGAAGAAGACCTTGCGGAGTATCTGGAGCGGAATATTCGCAGCGTGAAGCAAGAAGTAGCCCCATTTCCGGTCGTGTCGCTGCGGCATATCCGACTACCGCGGTCCTAGCCAGCTTTTACAGTCATACAGACGCCCGATTGGTAGTGAAAATCGGGCGATTGGTTGCATCCTGGTAGCTTGTTCGCGATTATTAAAAGACTTTTCGCTGCCTGCATGCTAGCATAGCTGTTGAAAACAATTTGGGGGCAGCGTAATGCATGTGTCTGGGAGAAAAGACGCTTTTACTTTAATTGAGATATCAATTGTCCTTGTTCTAATCGGGCTTCTTGTAGGCGGGGTATTGGTTGGGCGGGATTTGATTCAGGCGGCCGCTCTTCGCAAGCAGATTGGTCAGATTGAGCAAATCAAGGCATCCATTAACGTCTTCAGATTGAAGTATAATTGTTTGCCTGGGGATTGCAAGCATGCGGGATCCTTCGGCCTTGGCACCAGTGGGAATGGTGACAATATTGTGAAAAATGGAGGAGACACAGCAGCTAGCCCAGGGTATGGCCGTATGCTGTCGCCGAGATGGGTGACCGCATATAACGGGGAGGCCATAAACTTCTTCTACCACATGCAGCGAGGTGGCCTTCTTGCCGAAGGGGGCCTGACGGGATTTACCTCGCCGTTTACGGATATGGCAGACTACTTCCCGAAAATGACCATACGAAACAGTGGCGTAATCAGGGCGATAACCTTCCGAAATCGCACCAATATGCTGGTGCTCAGTGGATTCGATCCTGGAAGCGCGGCGCAGGAGTTTGTCCTTACCGCTGGCGAGGCGTATGTCATCGATTTGAAAGCCGATGACGGTTTACCGCACGCAGGAAAGGTTAGAGTGATGCGGCAGGGTAATGACGGCGTTATTCTTGAGGGGACAGAGATAGGGTGTGCGAATGCCCTCGCTTCTCCCGGATATGACATCCGTGCTGAGTGGTACAAACCGGTGCCACATACCCCAGATCCTGATCCTAGACGTGACAAAAGCCGCCTTGAATGCAATCTTGCGATAATGGATGCGTTTTGAATGAGAGCGATTTAGTGCGCCTGCGGATTGCTTCCGGGCGCTGTAAAAACTGCATGAACAGATTGGTGATCTGGCTACTCGAAAGGCTGGGTGGCGGCACGATTGAAGCTGCGGCATATTCGACTACCGCGGCCCTAGCCGGCTTTTAACCGGTCAACAGGCATCCGATGGATAGTGGAAGTCGGGGGCTTGCGGTCACTCTTGTAGCTTATTCCCGATTATTAAAGACTTTTTGCTGCCTGCATGCTAACATAACCGCTGCAAATAGCTTGGGGGATTGCGATGCATGTGTCTGGGAGGAAAGACGCTTTTACGTTAATTGAGATGTCAATTGTCCTGATTGTAATCGGGCTTCTTGTAGGCGGCGTGTTAGTAGGTCGGGATTTGATCAAGGCGGCTGAGGCTCGCTCCATTATCAAGCAGATGGAAAGAATTCAGCTGGCAGCCTCTGCCTTTCGGCTGAAGTACAATTGCAAGGCGGGTGATTGCCCAAATGCGGCGCAATTTGGATTAGGTGCGAACGGCAATGGGGACGGGTTTCTCGGGTGTGTTGCTAACTCAAGTCATTTAACACTAGGGGGGCTCACAACGGGTAATCCAATTGGATGCCTGGCTCATCAGGCGTCGAGTGCAAGCCAAGGCGGTGCGTATTCAATCTCGCGGGGTTTTGGCGAGCCACAGAGGTTCTGGGTGCATTTAAGTGCTGCGGGACTCATTAGGGAGAGTGTTGCACAGCTGCCTATAGGCAATCAGGATATTACGGCTACCTATAAGAGATTTTTTCCGGAGATTGCGACAGGCGGAAGCCATTTGGTGGCAGTAATGTGGAACGGGAGATTGTATATACGCACAGGCATGACAGGGGCGGAGGCGCCTTACACTCGTCCCATCTTCGGCTGGTCAGGCGGCCTGCCGGCGAGTACCGTGCAGCGAATTAGTGCGAAGTTAAATGTTGCGATAAATGTCAATGCCACAAATGATTACCCGGAGGCGCTCGCGCAAGGGCAACGATTTTATGTCCTTGGCTTGCATGCGGCGCAAGCGACTCCTTTTTTATTCCATGTCGCTGCCTACTCAGTGCCTCATTCGAGCAGCGGACTGGCGGCTTGTGCGGTAGCTAATGGTGAGGGAGGGTTCAAGTTCAATACCTCCGGTCGTGCGAGATGTAATTTCATGTGGGAAATTGATTATTGACCTATGCCATCCCGGGCGGTCGAAGAGATGCAGCCTGGAATGGTTGATTTCTACGTATCCATGCTTACTGAAGTTTGCGAACTTTACTGATTGTTTAATTGTCAGTCACTCAGTTCCGATCAATGTTTCTCACAACCGTGCGGGCCTTAAGCCTGCCTGCGAGCCCGAGGATGTTGACGCATCCTCGGGCTTTTTTCATTCGCCTGCAGGGCTATGTCATTTTCTGGGCCTTGCGTGCCTGTTCAAGCAAGTGCTCAGGGTTGTGCGACAGGTGCTGGTAGACCTTCGAGAGCGTGGACGGATCAGAGTGGCCCATGAGGATCGCCACGGTCAGGGCATCGAGCCCTGACTGCAATGCCCGCGTGGCCCAGCCATGTCGGAGTGCATAGAGCGAGTATTTTCTCGCGAACCGCTCCAGGACCGCTGCCTTGATGGCTCGCTGGTCATTGACGGGCAGTGTCGCAAACGGAATGGCGGCATGCTCACTTCGTGCGTGCTCGGCCGCGATTTCGGCGGCCTCGCTCGTTCCGGCCGTCTTCATGGCGGCTTTGGCCATGCGCTTCTGCAAGCGTTTGAACGCACAGTTCACCGAGGAGACCGTCCACGGATTCCCCTCCCGATTCCGAAACAGCAGCCCCTGGGGATTTGCCACCGCCAGTCGTTTGCAGACATCCATGGCAAACGGCGTCAGGTAGACAATCCTGGGCGCCCTTTTGCCTTTGGAAGCCTTGATTGGGAATACCCACCGATCAAAGCTAAAGTCGATGTGCTTCGCTTCCAGGCGTAAGCTCTCCTGTGGCCGGCATCCGGTGTCGAAGGTGACCTGGCAGAGCTCCCGTAGCGTCGGATCAGGAATGAAGCTGAGCATCTCGCTGAAATCTGACGGGGTAATGAGGAGCTCCCGCCGCTCAGCACTCGGGACCTCGATACCGTCAATCGGATTGGCGGCGATATAGCCCTGTAGCCTCGCCCACTCCAAGCAGCGCTTAACGCTGCGGATGTAGTTGCGGCGCGACGTCTGTGAGAGCTCCGGGTAGGAGTCCACCCATTGCTGGACGTGGTAGGGCTTGAGATCACTGGTTTTGAGCTCAGGATAGCGCTGGCAGAAACGCTCGATCCGATAGCGGTACCATTCATGCGTCGGACCGGCCCGGTGAATGCTGGTCCATTCGAGATATTTATCGGCGAGCACAACGAAGGCATCGTTGCTTTTCGCCGCGGGTACAGACTTGGGCTGCTCCGGCTCCTTGATGAGCTCATAGAAGCGAGCGTAGGCCTGCTTCTTGTTGGGCCCGAGATTGTGGCGGGTGCCACGAATGGTTACGAACCACGCATCGCGGTCTTTTCGAAACCACGGCTTCGGCTCTCTTGGCATGACTGGTTCTCCGGCAGGAGGGGCACGAAACAACCGTGCAGGCCGAAGGGAGGTCATAACCGTCAACGTTGACGCGTTTGCCGGTCAGGTTGCGAAGAGAAACGTGCAACCGAAGCATTGTGTACCGGATTCTGTACCCGGCCAGGGTTTGGTTTGCATCTGCTGCATAAAACCCCGGTAAAATCAGTACACCCCACTGGGCTCGAACCAGTAACCTTCGGTTCCGTAGACCGATGCTCTATCCAATTGAGCTAGGGGTGCTCGTGAGTCGTGTGCCGGCAGTTTATCGGATTGGCGACAGCTTGCAAGTCCGCCTGCGCCGAAGGAGGGAACGACGCGGAGAAAAAGTGGGCAGAAGGCAGGTGGCAGGAGGAAAGGTTGCGGAGGCGGTGGATGGGCGCCCTGATTCTCAAGGGCGGGGTGGGCGAAGTATGTTGGCAGGCACCTTACCTTGCTGCTTGCTGACTCCTATCGGGCGATCGACTGCGTGCCTAACCGAATCGTCTCCACTGATATTTCCAGAAAAATGATTCTGCTGGGCACCGGCACAAGCGTTGGCGTGCCGGCGATCGGGTGCGGCTGCGATGTCTGCCAAAGCGATGAAATCCGCAACAAACGCACGCGATGCTCGGCCATCCTGGGATTGCCCGGCGGCAATCTGCTGATCGACACGCCGCCGGACCTGCGGACTCAGCTGCTACGCGAAAGAATTGGCGTCGTGCACGCGGTGCTGTTCACACACGAACACGCGGATCACATCTTCGGCCTGGACGACCTGCGGCTGTTTCCGTTCTACATCGGCGGCCCCGTGCCGCTGTACTGCGACCCGCTCGTGGAGCGACGGATCCGACATTCATTCGACTACGCCTTCAGCGAGTCACCGGAGACGCATAGCGGCTCGAGGCCGAAGCTGACTTTTGAGTCGATCGGGCAACAGCCATTTGCAGTGCTGGGCACGCCGATCATCCCGATTCCGATGCGGCACGGGCCGCGCTGTAACGTCCTCGGATTCCGGATCGGCGACGTCGCCTACTGCACCGATACGAATGAGATCCCTCCGGAAAGTCTCGAAAAACTCCGCGGATTGGACACGCTGGTGATCGACGCGCTGCGCTACACCAAGCATACGACGCATTTCTCGGTCGAGCAGGCCGTCGCCGTCGCCCGCGAACTCAAGCCACGGCGGACACTGTTGACGCACATGTCCCACGACATCGACTACCACGAGACGCTGCGGTCGCTGCCGCCGGGGATCGAGCCGGCGTACGACGGATTGGTGATTGAGTTGGTGTAGAGGACGGGGGACGGTGGCGGGTTACAGGTAGCGGGTGGCAGGTTGCGGGTGGCAGGTTGCGGGTTACAGGTTGCGGGTGGACAGTAGCGGGTTGCGAGGGGACGGCTGCGGGTTGCGAGGGGACGGCTGCGGGTTGCGGGTGAAAGGGAGTGCGGTTGTGGGTGGTGAGTTTTGGTAGAATGGCGAGCGTTGGTTTGGGTCGATCCTTTTTCGCGTGGGAAATTGAAAGATGATGATTCGTTGTTTGAGTGCGTTGGCGATGGTGGTGGCGGTGGGCGCCTGTCAGGTACGGGCGGCGGAGAAGTTGGCGTTGGATGCCGACAAGTCGAAGATTGAATTCCTCGGCAAAAAGACCGATGGCAAGCATGTCGGTGGGTTCAAGAGTTTTAAAGCGCAGGCGGTTGCCGATTTCGAACAGCCCGCTACCAGCAAGCTCGAGATCGTGATCGACACACCGAGCATCTGGTCGGACAACGATAAGCTGACCAATCACTTGAAGAACCCCGATTTCTTCGACGTCCGCAAGCATCCCAAGATCACCTTTACCGCCACCAAGATCACCCCGAGCGGCGAAGAGACGGCTACCGGGGAAGAAACGGCGACGATCAGCGGCAATTTGACGATGCTCGGCAAGACCGTTCCGGTAACGATTCCGGCGAAGGTCGACGTCAATGACGAGCGTGTGCAGATCAACGCGACGTTCAAGCTCGATCGCACCAAGTGGGGTATGAACTACGGCGTGGGCAACATCGAGAACGATGTCGAAGTTAAAGCCGAGCTCGTTTTCGTCCGCTAGTTCTCCGGGTGCTTAGCTGATGGATATCTCCGCCTGGTTGGTGAGTGGTGCGTTGCCGGCCGCGATCGCTGCGCTGGCCTGCTGGTGGGCCAGTCGCTTGGCCGGCTCCAACCGCGGCGGACGGACGGATGTTTCGGAGTCGCCCCTTGAGGCGAACGCTTCGACGCCGGCTAGCGGACTAACCCGGCGCCAGCGTCTGGCTCCGCCCGTCCTGGGGCTGGGCTGGGCGGTTGCTGTTTCGGTCGCCTTGATCGGTCAGCGGTGGCTGACCGGGGATGAATCGTCGCATTGGTGGCCGGATGAATTCTGGCAACGGGGCTATTGGTGGCTGCTGATCGCAGCAGCGGCGCTGAGTTCAACGGTCTGGAGCGCACATCCGGCTGCTGGTTGGCGGTGGGTTGCTGCAGGCGTGTTGGCGATGGGTACGGCGTCTGCCAGCTTGCCCAGCGGCGAAGGTTGGGAGGACACGCTGCCGTTACACTCAGGCTGGATGTTGCTGCTGGGCATTGCTTGCCTGCTTGCCTTCTGGTCGCTGGACCGGCTGGCTAGGCGGCGGAGCGAGCGGTGGTTTCCGCTGGTCGTGCTGGCGATGTTGGCTGGACCGATGTTGGTGGCTGCGACGACTTACGGTGCCCTGGTGCAGTGGACGATCGCGGCGATTGCGGCAACGCTCGTCTGCGTGGCCTTTGCGCTGGCGGGACGATTGCCCAGTGCGATCGGCATCACATACCCGGCGTCGGCGTTCTTTACCGTGATGATGGCTGCCGGGCGGTTTTACAGTTACGAAGACCATCCCTGGTGGAGCTATCTGGGGATGTTGTTGCTAGCGCCGGCGGTTGCGACCGTCGACCAAGTGATCGCCCGGCGCAGCACGGCGCTGCGGGTCACGGTCGCGGCGAGTGTGGCCGCAGCGCTGCTTGCGGCCTCGGCGGCATGGCACCTGCGGGACCTGCAATAGGCTCGGTTCGGCTTCGACGCCACAACTTCAAGTAGAGCCAGCGGACCGTGGCATAGCACGCGATAGCAGCCAAAATGCCCAGAGCATTGGTGTAGAAGTCCTCGATATCGACCTGCCGGCGGGGGACGAATCGCTGCGACCATTCATCGAATGCCGCGTAGGGGATCGCAATCGCCAGCACGATCGCTATTTTTCGCAGCGGGCGTCCGCGGGTGGGGATGGCCCAGCAGAGGAGCGTCGCCAGACCGAAAAACGCGAGGAAATGCTGCGTTTTGTCGCTGCTGGGCAGCCCGGTTGTCGGTGGCGAGGGGATGTGTGTGCCGCTGAACAATAAGATCCAATAGACGACCAGGACCAGTGTTGCCAAGCGAATTCCCAGGATCGTCAGCGGTGAGATTCGGCGCATGGTTAAGATATCGAGGGAACCGGATTGGCAGTTGCGGCGTTGTGACCATTGCGATATTTGGGCAATCGCGAGCAACGCGGCCATTCAGATTTGGCGCCGGGCCTGCCTGACGCAAGGGGGCGAGGGCCTGCCGATTTTTTTATTGCACGTTTTTGAGGACCCTGAGTGATGTCGCGAGCATGGCAACTATACGTGATTCCTGTGTTTGCGCTCTTACCGCTGGCCGCCCGGGCCGGCGATGAGCAGCAGATAGCAATTCCACCGCCAGCGGCAGAGGCGAGTGCCGACACAGCGTCTCAGCCGGAAAACCAGCCGAAAAAGCAGCCCGCGGACGCACAGTGGAAATCGCTGGAGATCCGCCCGGGTGGGTCATGGGTCGAATGCCGCTTCGGTGGCGATGGGCCGGTGGAAATGAAGGACGGAGTGATCTCGCTCGGCTTTGGCGATCCGCTGACAGGAGTCCGCTGGGAAGGCGACTTTCCGCGGATGGATTACGAAATTGCACTCGAAGCCCGTCGCACCGGCGGATTCGATTTCTTCTGCGGCTTGACGCTTCCGGTCGGCGACCAGCGCTGCAGTTTGATCTTGGGCGGCTGGGGCGGATCGCTGATCGGCATTTCGAGCATCGACGGGCTCGATGCGTCGAGCAACGAAACGATGCTGATCCGCCAGTTTGAGCAGGACCGCTGGTACAAGGTGCGGATGGAGGTGACGCAGGCGCGGCTGCGGGCCTGGCTAGACGACGAAAAGGTCGTCGATTGGGAACGCGACGGCAGGCCGCTGGACATTCGCAGTGAGATGGAACAGACAGCCCCGGTCGGGATCGCCGCGTTCCAGTGCGAGTCGGAGATCCGCAACGTCCGCATCCGCCGCTTGACCGCGACGCCGAGCGAGGTGAAGGACAAAGCCAACGGGAAGAAGCAGGAGTGACGTTGAGACGAGCAAAACAACTGAGGGCCAGACGCAGCGGCCAAGCGAGGATTAAGCAGTGATTGAGTACGATTTCGAGGGGCGCAGCGAGGATGCGGCGGTCGATTTGGACCAAGTTTGGATGCGGCGGGCGCTGCGCCAGGCGCAGGCGGCTGCGGAGGCCGACGAGGTGCCGGTCGGGGCGGTGATTGTCCGCGACGGCCAATTGCTGGCGCAGGCTTACAACGGCCGCGAACAGCTCCGCGATCCGACGGCGCATGCCGAAATGATCGCGATCACTCAAGCGGCCGCTGCAATCGAGGACTGGCGACTGGAGCGCTGCACGCTGTATGTGACGTTAGAACCGTGCCCGATGTGTGCTGGAGCGATTTTGCTGGCTCGGATCCCGCGGGTCGTGTTTGGAGCCACCGATGCGAAAGCGGGTGCGGTCCAAAGCTTGTATGAGCTGCTCAGTGACCGGCGGTTGAATCATCGTTGCGAGGTCGTCGGCGGGGTGCTCGGGCAGGAGTGCGGTCACCTGCTGACCGGTTTTTTTGCGAGCAAGCGGGCGTTGGGGAAGAAGTAGCCAGGTCGACCACCGCTCTGCGCGTCGTTCTGGTTGCTGGCCTGCTGAGTTCCGATCGACGGAGCGATCGGCCACGCTGTGGCGGGTAAATTGTGCGGGTTTTAGCGGCAAGAGTGCTAAACAAAGTTCAACCCGGGCGATCGGACTGACCGATACTACCGGCACAACCCTTTCTCAAACGATTTGACCGCGGTGCCGTTGCTGCAAAGAGCGAGCTGCTGGTTGATCCTTTAGGGCGAGACGTTGGACGATCGACAGCGAGGCGCGAAACCTTCGCCGCAACCGATCGGATCGTGGAGGTTTTCGGGCGGGGAATTGCTTCGCCAACGAACGAACGCACAACGGTGGAATCAACCATGTCGGTACGGAAGCTGGCAGTCGCGGCCCTTCGGCGGGTCAAGATGTTGCGAAAATCGCTAGCCGAGAATCGGGTTCCGATTGTCCGGGGCCTGGCGATGACCGCTGGCATCTTCTTGGTATCTCAAGATGGCACTTTGCGGGCCGGTGACGGAGAGCATCTTCCGTTTCGGGATCCGTTCGCGTTCGATCCAGATTTTCGCTGGTTTGAGCCGGTGTATGACGCGGATCTGGCGGACATGAAACCGAAGAAACGGGCCAACACCGGCTGGTACGGCAGCTACGACCGCATGGTGTTGTGGCTCAGCCGGCCGGAAAATGAAAGTTCCGAGTGGTTGCTCGACAGCGGCAGTGGCAACCGCTACGACCTCGGCTACATGCTCGACGAAGATCATGGCTGGGCGATGACCTATATGAACCTCGGGGTCAGCGCCTACGATGGTATCGATCGTGAGCGACTCAATCGCTACAACCTTGGTGAATTGGAAGGTGAACCCGAACCGGCAGGACCACCGTTTGGTGAAGTGGTTCCGGTCTCCGATGGGAACAACTTCGGGTTCAACAACCGGTTCGTTGCGCTCCGCGACAGCGAGAACGTGGCTGACTTCCACAGCTTTGAGCTGAACAAGACTTGGCGGCTGGAACCGTATCACTACGGCGGCATGCTGGAACCCTTAGTCGGGTTTCGCTACATGCGGTTCCAGGACACCTACCAGCGGATGACTTACAATGAAGGTGTCTTCGTCGACCCCTATTTTCCAGCCTACCCTGATATCGCGGTACTGAACGGTGAACAGGTGTTGACTGATCGCTCGGAAGCAACCAACGACATGGTCGGTGGCCAGTTCGGGTTCCGGTACTTTAAGTTTGTCGATCGGTTCCGCTATTCAGCCGAACTGCGCGTGTTCTCGATGGCTAACTTTCAGTCCAACCGCCGACAGACGCATACTGAGTTGACCTTATATGATGACGACCAAACCGATGCAGCCGTGGCGCACTACATCCGCCAGAAAGGCGAGCCCTTGTATGCCAGGAGCGATGAGTTCGCGTTTGGCTATGATATTCGCAGCGAGGTCAGTTACACGCTGACGCGAATGATCGAACTGCGAGGCGGGTTTCAAATGATCGATATCGCCCAAGGGCTCTGGCGTGGAGGACTGGGTAATGTCGACAACCGAACCGACCAACGCGGCATCATGGCCGGTTTTACCTTCGGGGTTGCCCTGAATCGATAACCCGAACGGGCGAGCATTGGTCGGCCGCTCAGGCCTTGGTGACCAGTGCTCGCAGTTCGTCCAGTTCCACGCTCAGGCGGTGGCGCAGTGGGCTCTCGGGGCGAAGTTCATCGAGCAACTCCTCCGCCCGATCGAGATCCTCTTCGCTGCGGTTTGGTGTGCTCAAGATTTTACGAAAGCTCTTTTCAACACTGGACTCGGTTAACACGACTTTATATCTCCCCTGGAAGCGAACGTTGGACACCACCGCTACTTGCGACCCACTAGCAGCGGTTCGGCTTTTGGCCCAGGTCCATTTGCGATTCTATGCCATGTCAGAATCGTCGCAAGCGTTAACTTCGCGATCGGAACCAAGTGGGGAAAAAAAATGACGTGCTGGAAGCCTGTGGGTGCGAGCATGATTGGCCAGCAGGACTAGGTCAGCGTGTGAAACACCATGCCGCTGAGCAGTTTCGGATAAAAATAGGTGCTCTTAGCGGGCATCCGTTCCTTGTGCAGGCTGATCGCCTCGACGTCGGCTAGGCGGGCCGGCATCACCAGGGCAGCCAGTGAAAACGGTTCATCGGACTCATTCTCGCTGAGTGTCGCTTGGCCGCGGAGCGCGTCGATCACCTCCTGAACTTGATGGACGTAGGTCGGCTTGGGGTGACCGGCGGCACCGAGCAGTTTGTCGATCACCAGGCGGTGCAGCAGACTGACGCCCAACTCCCGCCACTGTTCGCTATGTTCGGCCGCGATCCGCTGCATTTCTTCGCTAGCCGCATCGCCCGCGTCGCAAATCACCCACTGCGAATCGCCGGTGGCGAACAACGCCATCAGCCCCTGGCGATTCTCGCTCTCCATTCGCTGCCAGCAGGCGATCGCCGCTTCGATACCGCTGCCGAGCTTTTGGCAGACGAAGTGCGGAGTCAAGCGGTTGATCAGTTCGTCGCTGGTGAATCGCTCGGTGCCGCGCAGCAGTCGGTGAGTCGGCAGGACGATCATGCCGGGATCATTCATGCTGACCAGTTGGGTCATTACGAAGTTGGCCGGGTGATCCTCAGGAAGCGAACCCTGCTGTTCGATCAAGTAATCGCGGTAGTTGCAGGCGGTTTCGTAGCGGTGGTGGCCATCGGCGACGAACATCGGCTTGTCACGCAAGATCTCGCTGACCTGACGGATCACTTCGGGATCGGTGATCGCCCACATCGTGTGCTGCACGCCGAGGTGATCGGTCGCGCGGACCGGCTCCACGGACTGTGCGGCCTGTTCGAGCAGCTCTTGCGCCTGGTTATCGGGGTCGGGGTAGAGCCCGAAGATCTGGCTGCAGTTGGTCTGGCAGGCTTTGGTCAGCTTCAACCGGTCGACTTTCGCCTTGGGCAGTGTCTCTTCGTGCGGGTAGATGTTGCCTTCGCCAAACTTCTGCAGCCGCACGCGGGCCATGAAACCGCGGCGAAGGATCGTCTGGCCGTCGTGTTCAAATTGTTGGTCGTAGACGTAGAACGCGGGCTGCGGGTCACGCTTCAGGATCCCTTCTTCTTGCCACTGGCGGAAGAACGCTGCGGCGCGGCCGTACTTCGCATCTTCGTCATCGCCCGCTTCGGGGCGGTTGAGGATCACGCGGACCACGTTGGCCGGGTGCTTGCGGTACAGGTCGTCCTGAAGCGACGGATCGATGACGTCGTAGGGTGGAGCGATGACATCGGACAGCGAGCCGATGGCATCCAGGTTGTAACGGAGGCCAGCAAAGGGGGCGATGATGGGCATGGGGTCTCGGACTGGGGTCGAAGGTCGAGGATGAGCGAAAGCTTGCGGCGGAAGTGTAAACCGAGCCGAGCCGGGTGTTAACGGGTTGGCGTTCACCGGGCCCAAAGGGACGGCTTGGGCGAGCGGCCATCGGTGGGCTATGATTTCGGCGACGCTGGTCGTTCTGACTGCCGGCCGACAGAGCTCCGATCGGCGGAGCGATCGGCCACGCTAGCGATCGGCTACAAATCCCTTATTCCACCGCCGCGATATGACTGAGCAAACCCTCGCAGAACAAAAAGCCGCCATTCGCGCTGCGGCTCACGCACAGCGCAAGGCCCAAAGCGACAAAGACACGCTGAGCGAGCAGATCACTGAGCGAGTGATGCAGCTGGATCAGTACCGATCCGCCGGCTGCGTGATGTGGTACGTCGATGTGCGCGATGAAGTGCGGACCCGGCACGCTCTGCCGGCGGCGCTGGCGCAAGGCAAGAAGGTTGTCGTGCCGTACTGCCGCGACGGTGAGCTGGAGCTGTTTTGGCTCCAGTCGATGGACGAGTTGGAACTAGGGATGTACCGCATCTTGGAGCCGAAGGAGTCGCTGCGGGAAGAGGCCAGCAAGCGCGTGACTCCTGCGCAACTCGATTTTGTGATGGTTCCCGGCGTCGGCTTTGATCGCCGCGGCGGGCGGACCGGCCACGGCAAGGGATATTATGACAAGCTGCTGCAGCACGCCCGCAACGATGCCCCACTGGTGGCGTTGGCGTTCGAGTGCCAGATGTTTGATGAGATCCCGATGCAGTCACACGATATCTACATGGATGCGGTCGTGACCGAGCAGGCGGTCTATCCGGGGCTCGGCCGGGCGTAGTAAGACAAAGGTGGACGGAGCGTGGACGACCGCTCCGCCGGTCGTACGGACTCACGCCGGCACTGAGTTCCGATCGGCGGAGCGATCGGCCACGAAGCTCGTTTCGGATGCTGCCGCAGGACTCCGATCGGCCACTCTGGCGATCAGCCATGCTGGCCGCACTGGGAATCTATCGCGTGGGGATCACGCTTGCCGTTCCGGTGCCCATCGGGATCAGCGGCGCCTGTTGCGGCTGGCCGGTGACGGCGGCTTGGCGATTGAACGGTACGGCGAACGCCGCAAAGTTGCCGGTGGCGGTGTTGAGCACGTAGACCAAGGTCGGAGCGACGTGCGCCCCGCGTCCGCCGCGGGTCATGTCGGCGTTGCCAGTGACCATCATGTAGCCGCCGCCTTTGCCGCCGGCGCCGACCAGTTCACCGGCATTGCCGGTAAAGGTGCCGAGGAACTTGCCCACTCGCGGATAAAACACCGAGCACTGGATCAGGCCCGAGTTGTGGTCCAAGACAAAAAATCCCTCGGCCTCTTCGCTGACGATGCCGGTCGCGATCGAGTACTTTTCGCTGGTGACGGCTCCGGTGGCGTCGATCGTCGTCGGGAATTGTAAGGTGTTGGTCGCGCCAGCCGTTGACGAGTTTTTCAGCTCTGAAGCAACACCGGCGAAGTAGCCGGCCGCCGCTAGAGCGACCAGGGTCACAGCGAGCATCGCCGACATCGCCAGGTTGCTCGCGGTCAGCCGCCGATTGAGGCCAGCGAGCGAGCAGCAGCCACCGGCTGGGCCAGCAGCGACATCATCAGCAAGCAGCGGCAGTGGATCACGGGTTTCGGCAGGGGATGTATTCATTTTAAGCCTTGGCAATGGAGTCGGCGGTAGACGAAATCACGGCGGCGTCGGCCGGTCAATACACCTGAGGGCATCGAGTTGGCCGCCAGGCGCATTGTAGGGGATTGTCGATCAATTTACGATTGCGACTGCAAAGTCAGCCCCCTCTTTCCTCCTTCCCGGGACTCCACCTCGATGAGCATCAATGCACCCCTGAACCGCAAGCTACGCATGGGATTGGTCGGTGGCGGCCAAGGGTCGTTCATCGGTCGCGTTCATTCGATCGCCGCGTGCCTGGACAATCGCGCCACGGTGGTCGCCGGAGCGCTGTCGAGCAATGCCGAGCGGAGCAAAGCATCGGCGCCGACTATGACATTGAGTCCTCGCGAGCCTATGGCAGCTATCAGGAAATGTTCGACGCCGAGCGCAAGTTGCCACTCGGCGAGCGGATCGACTTCGTCAGCGTCGCCACGCCCAACCACACGCACTTCGAAATCGCCAAGGCCGCCGTTGAGGCCGGCTTCAACGTCGTCTGCGACAAGCCGATGACGTTCGATCTGGCCCAGGCGGAGGAGTTGCTGCAAGCCGTCGAAGCGTCGGACGTCGTGTTCGCGGTGACGCACAACTACACCGGCTATCCGCTGGTGCGGCAGGCCCGCGAGATGATCCGTGCGGGCGAACTGGGCGAGATTCAAGCGATCCGCGCGCACTACATCCAGGGCTGGCTGCGGACGCGACTGGAGAACGACGACCAGAAGCAGGCCGCGTGGCGGACCGACCCGACCAAGAGCGGGGCCGCCGGTGCTTCGGCGACATCGCCACGCACGCCTACAACCTCGGCCGTTACATGACGGGCCTGATGCCCGATTCGGTCTCCTGCCACCTAAAGTCGTTCGTTGAAGGCCGGCAGCTGGACGACTACGGCACGGCCGTCATCCGCTTCGAGAACGGCGGCCTGGGCACGGTGACCGCCAGCCAGATCAGCCACGGCCGCGAGAACGATGTGTTCATCGAGATCGACGGCACCAAGGGATCGCTGCAGTGGCGGCAGGAGAATCCCAACGAGATGATCATCCGTCACAACGGCAAGCCGCACCAGATCTACACCCGCGACCCCAATGCTCCGTTCATGACGGCCAGCGGTGCGGCGGCGTGCCGGTTGCCCAGCGGCCATCCGGAAGGGTTTTTTGAGGCCTTCGCCAACGTCTACACCGCGGCATATGACGCCATCGCGGCCCGCGCCGCTGGCGAGTCATTCGAGCGGCGCGACACGATTTATCCAAACGTCTACGACGGCGTCGAAGGGATGTTCTTCATCCAGCAGTGCGTCGCCAGCAGCAAAGACAACGGCGCTTGGCTGCCGCTGTTGCACCCGGCCGCCCGCAGCTGAACCGGCTGATTATCCTGACTGCGGAAGCACCCGGACACTCGATACCGCTCCGTCCTCCATCCTAGGATTTCGTCATCATGCTGCGTCTGTGGACTTGGAAAGCTGTGCTTAGCGGCTTGCTGTTAGGTGCGTTTGTGACGTTGGTCCCCGCGTCTGCCCGGGCACAGGAAGGTGGAGGTACATTGCCGCAGCGCGAGCAGCAAGCTCCCGCGGTTCCGGCCGATGCACAAGTCGACGACCTAGACGAAGGGTTTGTGGCGCTGTTCGATGGCCAACTGCTGGCCGGCTGGGAAGGCGACGGAGCGTGGTTTCGCGTCGACGAAGGCGCGATCGTCGCGGGGAACCTCGAAAAACCGATCCCACACAATTACTTCTTAGCCACGACCCGCACATACGGTGATTTTGAGCTGCGACTGGAGGTCAAAGCGGTTGGCGAAGGGGCCAACGGCGGGATTCAGTTCCGCTCGCGGCGCGTGCCTGGCAGCAGCGAAGTCGAGGGCTACCAAGCCGATGTCGGCGGCGTCACCGACCGGTTGGTGTGGGGCGGGCTGTACGACGAATCGCGGCGGCGAAAGTTTCTTCAAGAAGCGGATGCGGAACAGATCGCTGCGGCGGTCAAGCCGGACGGGTGGAATGACTACCGGATCCGCTGCGTCGGGGCGAAGATCGAGTTGTTTGTCAACGGTGTACAGACCGTCGACTACACCGAAGCCGATGAGTCGATTCCGCGCACCGGGATCATCGCGGTGCAAGTGCACTCCGGGCCGCCGGTGGAAATCTGGTATCGCAAGTTGCGGATCAAGCCGCTGTAGCATGAGCAGCACTGAGTTCGTCTACTTCGACCTGGGCAACGTGCTGGCGCGGTTCGATCCGGAGCGGGCCTGCCGGAACCTGCAGCGGCGCTGGGCGGTCGAGCCGCAACAGGTGTATCAGGCGATCTGGACGTCGGGATTGCAGGAGCGGTTGGAGCACGGGCAGCTCAGTGCCGACGAGTTCGCTGATGCGGCACGGCAAGCGCTGAGGGCTCGGCCGCCGCGCCGCGCCGACCGAGGAACTGCTCGATCTGCTCAGCGACATGTTTGATCCGATCGAAGAAATGGTCGAGATTGTCGACGCGGTTCGCAGTTCCGGCGTGCCCCTTGGCATCTTGTCCAATACCTGTCACGCTCATTGGCAGTGGCTGGCGAGGCAGCGTTACGCGGCGATTCTGGGGCCGTTTGACAGCGTGATCCTCAGCTATGAACATGGGGTAATGAAGCCTCATCCTTCGCTGTACCGCGTCGCTGGCGAGCTGGCGGGAGTGTTACCCGAGGCGATTCTCTTTTTTGACGATCGGGCGGAAAACGTCGCGGCGGCGGTTGCCAGTGGGTGGCAAGCTCACCTGTTCACCGACGCGGCGACAGCTCGCGAAGTGTTACGATTGAGCGGTGTGCTGAGGTAGCGACCCGCTTGCTTTCCATGCTGTTGAGCCATCATGAATAACCTGCCCCGAGAAGGATCTCATCAGCTGGCCGCATCGGTCGCCGAACCGCGTTTGGGAGAAGGCCGAGCGGACGAAGTGGTCGTCGCCGAGGGCGCCACGCCGGCGCGGCCCACCGGCACCCAGCCGCCGGTGCGCCTGGTGGCGGTGATCGACATTGGCGCGACGAGCATCCGGATGTCGGTCGCGGAAATCAGCGCCGAAGGCACTTTTCGCACGCTCGATACGTTGGTGCAGGCGGTCGATTTGGGCCGAGAAGCGTTCGACACTCGGCGGATCTCGCGCCCAACGATCGAACGCTCGGCCAGCATTCTGCGGCGCTACCAGCGGGTGCTGCGCGAATATGGCATCAAAAGCGCTTCGCAGATTCGCGTCGTGGCGACCTCCGCCGTGCGCGAAGCGACCAACCGTCTGGCGTTCACCGACCGGATCTACATCGCCACCGGTTTGGTTGTCGACGTGATCGACGAAGCCGAAGTCAACCGCGTCACCTTCATGGGGATCACGCCGCATCTGGAGCAGGATGAAGCGCTGCGCAAAGCCCGGTCGGTGGTCGTCGAAGTCGGTGGCGGCAGCACGGAACTGCTGATGATGCGCGATGGCAATATGCTGCTGAGCGACACCTTTCGGCTCGGCTCGCTGCGCCTGACCCAGTCGCTCGAACTGATCTCTTCGACCGCCAATCGCCGCCGCCAGCTGATGGAATATCAGATCGCGCGGGTCATCGATCGGCTCAGCGAAAACGTGGCCGAAGAACCGGACACGCGGATGATTGCGATCGGCGGTGACATCCGCTTCGCCGCTCACCGAATCTTGGAGCACTGGGAACCGGAAACGCTGGCCGAGATCCCGACCAAGAAGCTCGAAGCGCTGACCGACGATGTGCTGCGTCACAACGAAGATGCGGTCGTCAAAAAATATGGGATCAGCTACATCGAAGCGGCAACGGTGGGGCCGGCGCTGCTGGTCTACCTCATGCTGGCGCGGCACTTCCGCGTCGATACGGTGCTGGTTTCTGACACCAACCTGCGCGGCGGTTTGATCTACGAGATGGCGTCTCGTGGCAGCTGGACCGAAGCGTTCCGCAAGCAGATTGTCCGCTCCGCGATCTCGCTCGCCGGCAAGTTTGATGTCGACGAAGACCACGCCCTGCAGGTGGCTGATCTGGCCAGCGAACTGTTTGCCCAACTACGCCGTGAGCACCGGTTGGCGGATCGGTTTGAAGTGTTGCTGCACATCGCTGCGATCCTGTACCAGGTCGGCAACTTCATCAACACGCGGAGCAGCCACAAGCATGCGATGTACATCATCCGCAACAGCGAGCTATTTGGCTTGGGACGATCGGATCTGTTGCTGGTCGGGCTGGTGACCCGCTACCACCGCCGCGCATCACCACAGCCGACTCACGAAGGTTACGCAACGCTGCAGCGAGAAGACCGCGTCGTGGTATCGAAGCTGGCTGCGATCCTGCGAGTGGCCATTGCGCTGGATGAAACGCGCAGCGGTCGGGTCCGCCAAATCCGCTGCGTTCATGAAGGCAAGCGGTTGATCATCGAGATCCCTGGGGTCGAGGATGTCTCGATGGAACAGATCGCCCTGCGGCAGAACGGCAGCTTGTTCCAAGAAGTGTTCGGCATCCCGGTGATGCTCCGCGCCGGCCGCTGAGCGATTCGGGGCTGGACCGGGCGCTGGATCAGGATTCTTGACGGGCCGGGCTGGTGAGTTCCGCGGCCTGTTCACGGGCGCCTTTAAGATCGAGTTTGCCGGTCCCCAGCAGCGGCACCGCGTCGACTTCAAAGAAGCTGTCCGGTGACGGGATGAACAGGTTGGGCAGCCCGGCGGCCGACAGCGCCGCTCGCATCTCGTCGACCGTTTTGTTCGTCGCCAGGTGCAGCACGACCAACCGTTCGCCACGTTTTTCGTCGGGAACGGCGGTTACACAAACGCGAACCAGGTCGTCCTGGTCGCCTTCGCACAGCAGCTTACCCAACACTTCCTCGACACGAATGTGCGGCACCATCTCGCCGCCGATCTTGGAAAACCGGCTCAGCCGCCCGGTGATGTGCAGGAACCCGTCGCCGTCGACATGCGCGATGTCACCGGTCACGTACCAGCCGTCGCGAATCACCTTTGCGGTTACTTCGTCTTGGCCAAGGTAGCCGCGCATCACGTTGGGGCCGGTCACCAGCAGCATGCCGTCTTCGTTCGCTCCCAATTCGACCGCATCATCATCGGGCGAGACGATCCTGGATGCGACGCCGGGCAAGGGGCGCCCGACAGAGCCTTCGCAGCGGTCGGGCTGGAACTTCGTCACCGACCGCGACGGCGGAATGTTGACGCTGACCAGCGGGCTCAGTTCGGTCGTGCCATAACCTTCCACTGGCCGCACACCGAATCGTTTTTCAAACGCCTCGAACAGATCGGCCGGCATCTTTTCTGCGCCGACAACCACGACATCGAGTTTGCTGAACTGCTCCGGTTCGATCTTGCGCAGGTAGCCGCGCAAGAATGTAGGTGTCCCCAAGAGCACGGTCGCCCCATATTTTTCCGCAAGTTTCCCGATCTGGCGAGCTTCCAGCGGGTTGTAGTGGTACACGCCGGTGGGACCGAGCGTCATCACACCCCAGAATGTGACCGAGTAGCCGAAGGAGTGAAAGAAGGGCAGCACGCCGATCACAACGTCGTCGCGCGTCAGCCGGATCGCTCGGCGGATTGCCTCGACGTTGTGGCTGATGTTGGCGTGCGTAAGCATCACTCCCTTGGGCTGACCGGTCGAGCCGCTGGTAAAGATCAGCGTCAACAGATCGTCGGGCCGCACCCGGTGCAGCCCCAGCACGCGGTCCAGCAGAAACGCTGGTAACAGCACCGCCTGGATGAACGCGATCGCTTTGTCGCTGGTGCTGACTTTGTCTTTCAGATCTTCAAGAGCGATCACGTTGGCGTCGAGCTCGAAGTTCATTTTGTCCAGGAACTTGGCGCTCGATAGAACCGTTTTGATGTTCGCCTGGGCAATGCACTGGTTGAGCACGCCGGAGGTGACGGTGTAGTTCAGGTTTGCCGTCACCCGCCGGTCCAGCGCCAGCGCGACGTTGGTGACCACGCCGGCGACCGCGGGCGGCAGCAGGATGCCGACGGTCGAGTCTTGCCGGCCGAGCACTTCTCGGCGGAGCATCCGCCGCAGCGCCAGGGAGCGGATCAGCATCGAGCGGCCGGTCAGCTCGGCACCGCTGGAGTCAGCTGCCTTGAGCCGGCTGCCGTCTTGACGCCAGACGCGGATGATCTGCCGCGAGAGGATCGGGTACTGGTCGCGCCGCTCCATCGCCGCGACGGCGCTGAGGTGCAGCACGCGGCTGCGCAAGCGATCCAGCGATGTCCCCACCGGCAGCGGCTTGTCGACGTACAGCGTCAACTGGCGGCGCGGCGGCCACGGAAATTTGCGAAAAAAACGCCCACCAGAAAAGCTGAAGATGCTGCCCCACATGCCGTCGAGGTAGACCGGCACCATGACGGCGTCGGTGCCTTTGATGATCTTGCCGACTCCCGGTTTGAACCCGAGCACATGGCCGGTGCGGCTGAGCGTCCCTTCGGGGAAAATGCCGACCACTTCGCCGGCGTTGAGCGACTCGCGTGCGGTCTTCAATGCCCGGCCGATCGATTTAGGATTGGCAGTCATCAGAATGGTGTCAAAGGCACCGGCAATCCATTGCAGCGCCCCACCCCCAAAGTTCGCGCCGTCGACAACGAAGCGGACGTTGCGCGGCAGCATCCAGAGGATCAGGATCCCATCGATCCAGGAGACGTGATTGCTCAGCACCACCACGCCGCCGGTGCGCGGGAGGTTTTCTAGGCCGACGACGCGCTTGCGATACAGGATCGTCAGCAGCGGCCGGAAAATCGCCCGCACGAACAGTCGCCGGTTCAGCACCGCCAGCAGGACCATCGCCGCGATCACGACCACGATTACCGCGACGACGCTCAGAATCACTTGGGTATTTGTCATGGGCTTGGCGAGGTCAGTTGTGAAATCAATTGATCGAGTTCCAGCCGCAGTCGGGGGATGATCTCGTCGTACGTGAACGCTCCGACAACCTCGGTCCCGCGTTTGAGATTGACGCGCGTTGGGCCGCACCAAAGTCCCAAGTCGGCGTCGTCGGTTTCCCCGGGACCATTGACCCGGCATCCCATCACGGCGATCGTCAGATCGTAGCGCTTGGCATACTGTGTCATTTCCTTGACGTGCTGAGCCAGTTCGACGAACGCTTCGTTTTCCACCCGCGAGCAGCTCGGGCAACTGATGATATTCAGCCCGCTCTCCTGCAGCCGCACCACCGACCGCACCCGTCCGGCAGCGATGTCAGCCAGGATCTGACGGCCCGCTTCGATCTCTTCGGGCTTGCGTGGGTTGGGGACCGTCAGCGAGACCCGCACCGTGTCGCCAATACCCGCCGAGATCAGCTGCTCAAAAGCGATTCGCGTTTTCACGATGCCGTCCGGCGGCAAGCCGGCTTCGGTAACCCCTAAGTGCAACGGGATGTCCGGACGTAGCTCAGCGAAGCGGCGATTGACCTCGATCACCTTGGCTGGGTCGCTGTCTTTGAGCGAGACGCAAAAGCGTGTAAAGCCGAGCGATTCGACGAACTCGCAGTGTTCCAGCGCGCTTTGCAGCATCGGTGTAATCGAGTCGGCCGGATCGTACTGCGCCTTCTTCGCTGGATCGACACTGCCGCAGTTGACGCCGATCCGCAGCGCGCAGTCGTGCTCGACCGCCTGCTCGACGATGAACCGGACCTTGTCTTGCCAGGGGCGATCTTTCTGGTGGTGGTAGAGGTGTCCTGGGTTGTAGCGAATCTTGTCGACATGCGGGGCAACCTTTTCTGCCAGGCGAAAGTTCTCCTGCAGGTCGACCGCGAGGTTGGCGGAGGTGCCGCGGCGGATTTCAGCCAGTGCCTCGGCGTCCTTGTCGCTGTCAACCGCAATCCTCACCACGCCCGCACCGGCCTGCCGCAGCGCTTCGGCCTGAGCGATCGTCGCCGCGGTATCCTGAGTTTTGGTCGCGGTCATGCTCTGCACGGCGATCGGGTGACCGGCCCCGATGGTGATGCTGCCGATCGTCACCGGACGCGTCGGGTTTCGTTTAGCGGACATGCGAAGTCGATGGATCCGATGGGGAAGGGCGAGGAGGGGTGACGCCCTGTGACCGGGCGCCTAGTTGGTTAGCGCTTGCCAAGGGCGAGCTGTCTGTTGAACTGCGATCGTTTCCGCTCAGTTAACCAGCATCGCGGTCGCCTGGGCCACCAGGGGCTGCAGCTCACGATAGCTGGCCAGGATCAGCTCTGCCCGCGGCGGCGACAGTCCCCGAGCGGACAACTGGTTGATCAGCGGCGTTAACTCGTTCCACCGCTGGGCAAGCCGCTGGGCGGTGGCCGCTGTCGACGGCTCGTCAGCGAGTTGTCCGACTTGGCGATGCAGATCTCTGGCGGCCTGGTAGAAACCATCTGCGACCGTACCGAGTGAATTGCCAAATGTAACCGGTTCCATCAAGCGTTTCATCCGCTGAACGTCTCCGTTGAACAATTCGGCGGAAGATTCCAGCGCCACGGCGATCTTCAGCAACTCCGCGTGATTCCGCCACGAGCCGGTCCCGAGCAGGTCGCGGATGGCGCTGAAGTGCGTGTTGACCTGCGCTAGAGACGTCTGCAGGCCGCTGCGGGAATCGACCGAGGACATCAGCCGCCGGCCGTCATTCCAGCTCTGGTCCATTTCGACGAACAGGTTTTGGGCCGCTACAGAGGGCCCGCTGCGCTGGATTTCCGCAGCCAGTCGCCGAGCCCGCTCGGCCAGGGCGCGGCAGGTTTCGACAAACCGAAATTGATCCCGCGTCAGCTGCGCCGCACCCCAGCGGTTGACCTGGTCAGCCAAGGCGGTGAGTTCGTTGGGAAGCCGCTGGGTCAAGAACGCCAGCTCAGTGCTGTCAGGAGCGGGCTGGATTCGCAACGTCGCATACACTTCCTCGCCCTGTCGGCGGATCGATTCGAGCCGGCGGTGGATATGTGGGTCGTTGAGTTGGTGCAGCGACTGGGCATAGCCGCGCCAGACTTGCACGAACTCCGTGAACCGCGAGACGATTTCGTCGAATTCCGCGCTCTCCATCCGGTACGATTCCTGCCGCAACCGCTCACGCAACAGCCGGCCTTGGCTGAGCAGCGCCTCGGACTGAGCGGAAAAGCCTTCGACCAAGCGGATGTCGTCGAACAAGGCATCCATGTAGGTCAGCGTCACGATCATCAAATCGCGCAGCCGCACCCGATCGATCGGCGGTGAGATGCCGAGTCGGCGATCGATGCTGCGGAAGATCGCGTCGATCTGGCCCAGTTCAGCCGTCACCGAGGGCGAGATGCCGCCGCCGGCGCGGAGCCGAAACGACGTGTCGCGCCAGCGGGTATCGAGCTGTTGGTAGGCCGCGGCGACCGACTCGTAGGATTCGCCGCTACGCGTGCGTCTGACCAGTTCCTCGCACTGGTCCTCGATCTGATACAGCCGTCCGATCACTTCGCGAACCGCCGGGACCGAGGCGTTCTGCTGCAATTGCGGGGTCAGCACGCGGAGCTTGGCGTTCACCTGACCGAGCGAGTCGACGAACCAGTTAGCCGACTGGGCGTGGCTGGACGAGCCGGCGAGAGTCGCCACCAGCAGAATCAACAGCCCCAAGGGACGCAGTAGTGGAGGTTTTTGAGCGGTAATGGGCGGCAGCAACATGACGAGCAATCCCCGGAGCGGTACCTAGCGGTCAGGACGGGTGGCAATTGTGCTGCAACGGCCAATAATTAGCGAGTCCGATTTTGCCGAGTCACGGCGTGGGGCTACAATCCGAGCTATGGTTACACTGAGCGAGATTTTAACCGCCGCGCAATCGTTGCCGTCATCGGACCGCGCACGCCTCATTGCTTCGTTGTGGGATACAACCTCTCCCGACGACTGGGTTGCGCCAGAAGCCTCCTGGGTCGCTGAAGCGAACCGCCGTAGCGATGCTTTTGAATCCGGTGCTGAGACCGGCTCGGATTGGCGAGCAGCGAGACGACGAGCACGCAGGGCCGTCGAGATGAGCGTCGACATGCTGTAGCACGGCTGCCATACTAGCTTGGAGGATCAAAACCATGACCATCGAAGCATTTATCGATACTTTGAACCCGGAGCAACAGCAGGCAGCCTTCGACCTTCTTTGGCAACGTCTGGCTGCTGATTCTCGCTCACTGGCTTCGCCTGCTTGGCACGGCGAAGTGCTTGCACATCGAGCAGAGAATCCTAGTCGTGAACCGAAAATGTCTGTGTCCGATGCCAGGATTGCAGTGAAACAGATGGTCGATGAACGTCGAAATTCTCGATGAAGCACGCTTTGACATTGCCGATGGCGTGGCATTCTATGATCGGCAAAGTGACGGAGCTGGAGATTACTTCTACCAACAGATTTTCGACGACATTGAATCTCTGAGCGAGACGGCTGGCATTCATGAAACTCAGTTCGGATACTACCGCAAAATCGCGACTCGTCATCCATTTTTAATTTATTACCGTGTTACCGCGTCAGGCGTCGAGGTGGTCGCAGTCCTGGATGGTCGATCACGTCCATCCAATATTGGCGATATGCTTCGGCGGCGGTGATGCGTGCGGCGCGCGATCCATCCGATGCCCCCTTGGCCGGCGAAGCCGCGAAGCGGAGCGGTCGCTAATTTAAGCCTATGAACCGAGTTGGCTCGTATCGCGTTGGCTGCGGGCGCTGCGGTGGCTAAGATGTCGCGATGAATGGAATGGAAGACTCGGTCTCGCACGATCGTTCGGCGGCGCTGCGGACCAATCAGCAGTGTTACGATGCGCTGGTGGCTCGCGAAGTGGCGCTGTGCCGGCCGGCGAGCGATCGAGAACTGGCCGATCCGCTGGGGACGCTCGATCCGATCGGCTGGCTCGGCGGGAGTGTGAAGGGTAAACGGCTGCTTTGTTTGGCGGCCGGGGGCGGACGACAAAGCGCGCTCTATGCGACCGCCGGGGCCGAGGTGACGGTGGTCGACATCAGCCCGGCGATGTTGGAACTCGATCGCGAAGTGGCGCGGCGGCGGGGATTGCGGGTTCGCCTCCTCCAAGCTTCGATGGACCGGCTCGACATGCTTCCGGACCGCAGCTTCGACATCGTCGTGCATCCGGTCAGCACCTGTTATCTGCCGGATGTCGCGCCCGTGTTCCGCGAGGTCGCGCGGGTCCTCTGCCCCGGTGGCATCTACATCAGCCAGCACAAGTCGCCGACGAGCCTGCAGGCCTCGCACCGCTGCAACGCGGAGGCACGCTACTGGATCGAGCACGAGTATTACCGCGACACCGCTATCCCACCGGTGACTCAGCCGTCCGCAGCCAGCGGCAGGCTGCGCGAACGCGGAGCCGTCGAATATCTGCACCGCCTGGAACAATTGATCGGTGGCATCTGCCGCGCGGGGATGGTGATCGAGGACTTCGTCGAGCCGTTCCATCCTGAAACCGATGCTCCGGCCGAGACGTTTGCCGACCGGGCGCGGTTCATCGCACCCTACCTGCGGATCAAGGCCAGGCGTGCCGGATCAGTGCCGACATCGTTGGACGGCAATGCAGCACCGCCGGCGGCAGGACGAATCATCCTGCCCGAATAAGCTGGTTCCACCTCAGGACGTTTTCCACTTCGGGACGTTTCGCCGGCGGCCGCTCGAGCCACGGTATTCGCCGCCTCAAGCTGCGAATCGGCGCAAGACCCGTGGAGCAATTTCCCGGTTAATGTCAAACTGGGGCTTCCGGGAACTTCGTGGCTCACTTGGGACGGAGATTTATCCACTGGGTGGCACGTCCCTGAGGAACGAAGGGCGTGTGCTGGGGTGATCTGCAGGGCGGCCATGAAATGGCTCTGCGACTCAGTATCTGCTCCCGTCGCTCACGCCCATCGCTGGGGCTCTGAGCGTGCCACCCAAGGTAAACTGACACTCGCCCCAGGCAGGCGGCCATTCAATTCCCGGAAGAACCGTCAAACTCAAGGGATCACGGACCAGCGTGCGACGCTGCACGATTGGCCGTTTTCGTTCCTATCCGCATCCCGTCTCGCTCGCTGGCAACATGGCCGTTTTGATTCAAATTCGTGACGCTGACAAGCGTTTTGGTGACCAGGTCCTGCTCGATGGTGCTGAGGCGGCGCTGGTCGACGACGTGAAAGTCGGTTTCGTCGGTCGCAATGGCGCCGGTAAATCGACGCTGCTGCGGATCCTGTTGGGTGAGGAAGAGGTGGACCGTGGCGAGGTGATTCATCACCCGAGCCTGCGCGTCGGCTATTTGCGTCAGCACGATCCGTTTCAGGCTGGTGAGTCGGCGCTCGATTTCCTGATGCGCGACAGCGGCCAGCCCGACTGGAAGTGCGGCGAAGTCGCCGGCCAGTTTGAACTCAAAGGCGCGTACCTCGAAGGCCCGGTCAAAGCGCTCTCCGGCGGCTGGCAGACGCGGGTCAAGTTGGCGGCGCTGTTGTTGCACGATCCCAATCTGTTGATGCTCGACGAGCCGACGAACTTCTTGGACCTGCGGACGCAGATCTTGCTGGAACACTTCCTCCGCGAGTTCAACAAGGCGGCGCTGATCGTCTCGCACGACCGGGCGTTCCTCAAGGCGACCTGCACGCACACGCTGGAACTGTCGCGCGGCAAACTGACGATGTTCAACGGCAAGATCGACGCGTACCTCGATTACCGCGAGGAACGCCGCGAGCACGATCGCCGAGTGAACGCGACCGTGATCGCCAAGCAAAAGCAGTTGCAGCGATTCATCGAAAAGAACCGCGCCAACGCCTCGACTGCCAGCCAGGCTAAGAGCAAGGCAAAGCAACTCGAGCGGCTGCAAACGACGGAAATCGAAGTCGATGAACCGACCGTGCGGATTCGCGCCCTGCGCGTGCAACCGCGGCAAGCGACCGCGCTTCGCTGCACCGAAATGGCGATCGGCTATCCCGATCACTGCGTTGCCAAAGACATCACGCTGGAGATCGAGCACGGGGAACGCGCGGCCATCGTCGGCGACAACGGCCAAGGCAAGACGACGCTGCTCCGTTCGTTGGTTGGCTCGTTGCCGCTGTTGGCCGGCACGCTCAAGTGGGGCCACGGCTGCAGCGTCGGCACTTACGCCCAGCACGTTTACAGCAGTTTGGATGAGCGTCAAACAGTGCTCGAAGCGCTGGAATACAGCTGCGATCGTGAGACGACTCGCCAGGAAGTGCTAGCGATGGCCGGAGCGCTGTTGTTCCGCGATGAGCACGTCAACAAAAAAGTGAAGGTGCTCTCCGGTGGCGAGCGAGCGCGGCTTTGCATGGCGGCATTGTTGCTGGGAACCGATAACGTACTGGTGCTCGACGAACCGGGTAACCACCTCGATGTCGAGACGGTCGAAGCGCTCGCGGAAGCGCTGCAGGAGTACAAGGGGACAGTCATCTTCACCAGCCACGACCGGCACTTCATGAGCCGCGTCGCGACCAGCGTGATCGAAGTCCGCGACGGATCGGTGCGGAATTACTTCGGCGATTACGAGACGTATCTGCAAGCGGTCGAGCAGGAAGTCGACGAAGGCGAGCGGCAACGCAATGCGGCCGCCGGCAAGCCTGCCAAAGCCGCTCCGCCGCCAGCAAGCGGCGGTGGGGCTGGCAAAGTGGCTGGCCAAGCGCAGTACCGCGCCAACCAACAGGACCAGCGCAAGGCCGAGAAAGAACTCAAAAACCTTGAAAAGCGGATCGCCAAGCTCGATGATCAGAAACGAGCACTCGACCAACAGCTGCTGAGCGAAACCGATCCGCAGCAGGCAGTCCGGCTACATGAGGAGCTGACTCAAGTCACCGCCGAGTTGGCCGCCGCCGAAGAACGCTGGCTGGAACTGAATCCGTTCTGATCGCTAGTGGAGCCTATCCGAAAAGGGGGCAGGAGCATTCGATGGGCGACACGCCGCAGCAAGATCCACCTGGCGATGGTGCGCTGCCAGAGGATGCTCTGCCGCAATCCGGCACCGCCGCTCCTCCGTTGATCGAGTGCCCGGAAGTTGTCTGGGTGGTGGCCTGGATCGCGCTCGGCATGATCCTCCTGGGATTAGTCTCAACGTTCGGAGTTTGGTCGGCGGCGTCCCCTGAGGCGGCTTCCCAGCCCCAATTCTTGACTGACATCAACTCGGCACCGGCGGCGGAATTGGCGCTGTTGCCGGGGATCGGCTCAGAGTTGGCGGAGCGCATCGTGGCGGAGCGGGAAGCGGCCGGGCCGTTCGTCTCGGCGGAGCAGTTGGCGCGGGTTCGTGGCATCGGTCCCAAGACGATCGCGCAAGTCGCTCCGCTGGTCATCTGTGGGAACATTCCGCTGGACCGGCTTCCGTCACCGTAACAGCTCCCACTTTTTTGACAGGATGGTCAGGATTGACAGGATAGAGCTCCACCTGCCTGATCATTGAAGCCAGTATTCTGCAAAATCGGCGTCAGCAAACTTTAATTAGCTCCCCCTCTTCATCCCGTCCAGCCCATCCTGTTCATCCTGTAAATCCTGTCCCCACATCTCCACACCTGTTCATCCTGTCCCCACATAAGCATGGCCAAAAAGATTCCGGGGCATGGAGGCTGTGCGGTTGGAGGCCGATCAAGGCGCCAGGGAAACCTTCACCGGCTCACGCTGAAAATCCATCGCCAGCAGCAGTGGCTGTGGAGTGAGCCCCGCCAAGCCGGCGACGAAGCGGTCCGGCACCCGTTCGAGGCGCGTGTTGTAAAACGTCGCAATGTCATTGAAGTAGCTGCGGGCCAGCGCGATCCGTTGCTCGGTGTCGACCAGGTTCACATGGAGTTCCTGAAACGACCGCTGGGACTGAAGCTGGGGATATTGCTCGGCGAGCACCATCAGCTGGTGCGTCACACTGTGGTGGTCAGGCCCCGACGCGCCCGGCGGCGTCGCAAAGAGCTGCGTGCGAAGCTCCGCCAAATCCCGCTGCAGTTCCTGCTCGTGATCCTTTAAACCTTGGACGATGGCGATCAGGTTGGGGATCAAGTCCTGCCGGCGCTTGAGCTGCACGTCCACCTGAGCCCATGCCTGCCGCACGCGGTGCCGCAGTTCTATTAAACTGTTGTAAACCATCCAGACCCACGCCAGCGCCGCGGCAATCGCGTAGCCGGTCGCGGGCAGCAGGTACAGCAGTACACGAGTGGCGACATCGGTGTCTTCAGCCAAATCACGGATGACCCAGCCCGCGACAGCCAACACGCCGCCGAAGATCAGCCAACCCCAGAACGCCCATTGGTACCCACAGCGGACCTGTTCTTCGCTGCGGGTCGAGATCAGAAACAGCGGCGCGTGCGGGTCCTCAGCGATTTCCGCCGCCACCACATCGTCGCGTTCCCGCGCCTGGCCGATCACATACAGCTCATGGTGCAATGGAATCGCCCGCTCGACGAAGCGGCGGCGGTGATCCGAGTCGGACACCGCGTGCAGCGGCCCCTTGTCGTAGTACAACGGGTCACTGCGTCCACAGGTTTCATTGAACACCGTCGTCGGCTCGATCGTCGCGCCTTGCGGACGGATGAAGATCACACCGCAGTCGTCTTGCAGGTAGAACGGGATCATCCGCCCACCGTCGGCAACGGTGGTCCAGCCGCTTTCCCGCCGAGTCCGTGTTTGGGTTCGTCCGTTGCTGTCGGTGTACGTCTCGGTCACCGTCCGCGACCAGTGCTCCTGCACATCCCACTGGTATTGGACGCAGCGGATGCCAGCGAGATGGCTGGTCAGCGGCGACTGAGCCTCCGCCGTACCGTGCAGTTCGACGTAGCCGATGAACACTCCCGTGGTTTTTGACGTCGGCACGTCCTCTACGAGCCGCTGGCAGCGAGCAGCGCGAAACGCTGCCCATAGACAGAGTGCGGCGAGCAATCCGCCCAACCATGGAATCAGCGGTACGAAATCTTGCGCAGAGGCGTCCATCGAGCCCAATAAGTTTTTGAAACCTTTTGAAGGACTTTCACTTGACTCGTCACCAAAGTAACCAACCTTTGCCTTGGGCGAGCCTGCCTCCGATGCCGTCTCGAGGCGTTTGTTATGACTCCGGACAATCACCGAGTCGCACCCATGCGGTCCCACGCATAATGGGCCAGAGAAATCGATGCACCAGCCGAGCGTCCTGATTGCCGATCAACCTACTCGATTGAGCCAGTGCTCGACCACTGCGAAGCATTGTATTTTTCGCAGCGCCGCTCGCCAGTTTTCACTACCCGCCGCAGCGGTTCGTGAACTGACGATCGCTCGCGGCATCGTTCCCGTACCCGCGTCTCACTCATCGCTGGCAGGACTTTATTTTGCCCGCGGACGTTTCCTGCCGGTGATCTCGCTGCAGGACTTACTGCAACTCGACCAATCGGATCCGCTGCAACCTCATCAACAGTTGGTTGTGATTGACGGCGGCTCGCCATGGGCACTGCGGATCGCCGAAGCGGTTGCCGTGGACGCCTTACACAGCGGTGTCACATTCGCTGATCCACTGTCCGATTCGTTGTTCGCTGTGACCACGGGAACGGCGCGCTATGGCGATAAACGGGTACACATGCTCGACCCAGTCCGCCTGCTGCGGTTTGCCGAACAAGTGATCGACGGCGGATGGCTCCTGCCGCGTCAGCTGCGACGAACGCATCAGCCGTACGGAGACGTGCAGTGAAACTGTCAACGTTCTTTCTGCTCACGCATGGTGCAACGGCGACGGTCGCCGCAGGTACCGCGGCAGTTTGCCAGACGACGGACCCGCTGAAACTCTCGCTCGTGGTCGCGCTGACCGCGGTGGCTGGCGGTGTCGCTGCGTGGCGAGCTAGCCGTTCGATCGGCTCCAGCCTGGCGCATTTGGAGGCGGTCGCCGCGGATCACGAAAAATCGGCAAGCGTTCGCACCGGACTGGCCGAGTTTGACCGCGCTGTGCAAAGCCTCGGTAAATCCGCTCAGCGGTGGGAAACCGCTGCCGCGACGACTCGGCGACAGAAACGCGAACTGCAGGCGATGATCGGGCTGCTCGGCGGCAGTGCGACCCGTGAACCGACGAGTGGACAGTTGCGAGAGCTGCTGGCCGAACTGGGCAGTTTGCTGCACAGACAGCAGTGCACCATCGAACGAGCGACCGCTGATATCGAGCCATGCGGTGAGGCGATCACCAAGGCAACCAACTCGCAGCGACGAGCGCTGGACGAAGCGGCCTCCTGCACCAAGCAGCTTAACACCGCGATCAATGCGCTCGACCAACAAATCTCTTCGGCGACCGCGACAGGCCAGCGCAGCGGCGAGTTAGCCGCCGCGGCGCTGGCCCAGCTGCGCGACGTGATCACGAGCTTTGAAAACGCGCCAACCGAGTTGCAGTGCGAACAGCAGACGGCAGATCCGTCAGACGGCCGGAGCCGCAACAGCGGCGAGTTGGCGGTTCGGCTTGAAGTACTCAGCGAGCGTGCTCATCTGCTGGTGCTCAACGCATCGCTGCAATCGCTTCACACTGGCGAGCGCGCTGCCAGATCGTCGTACATCGCCGATGAAGCTGGTGCACTGGCCGTCGAGTTGCAGGCAGCGGCCAACGGCATGGCCGGTCTGCTCGGTGCGACGATGCGCGTGCCAGCGGAAATGCCCGGCGGCAAACAGCAAGACGAGCGAACCACAACAGCGAGCGGCCGCTCGGTCGAGATCATCCATGTGTTGACGAGCCTCTGCCAGGCCCTGGACGAACACGCCCTGTGCATCCATCAACTGAGCGAGCTCTCTCGTCATCAGCGTCAGCTATCGCGTCAACTTCGGTCGGCGCTTGAACAATGCTCAGCGGCGACACAAACACGGTATGACGCTGCGACAAGGCAGCGCGACGTTTTACTGGCCCTGGCAACGCAAACGCCGCTGATCGACCACCAGATCGACCGCCTGCGCAGCTGTGGGCCCGGCGCCGCATGCGTCGCCGACACCCCTGCCAGCGAGATATCGGCGTCTGCGCCAACTGGGTTTTCTGTAGCTCCGTCCGAACCTCATCCGCTACTCGCCGGAGGCACTGCGTGATGGTTGGCAGCCAACACCCTACCGGATCCCGCTCGCCAAAGTTCACTGATGCAGCTCATGCATTGTGGGATGAGCTGCTGCATCCCATTGATGAACTCTCACTATCCCAGTGGCCGCAGGAGGGTGAGCCGGCGTGGGATCTCAACTGTGACGAGCCAGACGCCGATGGAGACATTGCTGCTCCAACCGCCGCGGAGATTGAGTCGCTCCTGAGCCGTCTGAGCAGCCAGTCAGCAGCGCAATCTGTGGCTCCGGCGCCACCGCGACGCTTGCTCGACAGCCGGTCGTTCTTATCGCTGAGTCTTGAACTCCAGGCCGCGTTTCTCGAAGACGCCACACGCTGCATCGCTCGCCTGCAATCCGCCCTGCTGCAGTTAAAGGCCCATGACGCGCATGAGCCATCCCTGAACCAGGTTCGCCGCGAACTGCATACACTCAAAGGTGCATCGGCGACCGTCGGCCTAGAGGATTGGGCAGAGTACCTGCATCAGCTTGAGGACTGCCTGCAGGATGACGGTAAACGTTCCCAACGGACGCAGTTCGAGTCACTGTTGGCCTGGATCGATCAGATTCAAATCGATGTCGAAACCTTCCAACAACAATCTCAACGCCTCAGTCTTTCCGCCAGTGGTGCAGGAGATACAACGATACCGTTCGCGCCCTGCGATCGGCATGCACATTCAAGCGCTGATGAGTGCGCGGATACTAAGCTAAACGATGATCGAGATACGGTGCGATTGCAGACGGGGCAGTTCGACCAGCTAATCAATACGATGAGCGGGCTACTAGCAACGCAGCCAGCCATTCACGAACTTTATCAGCAGCTCAGGTCACTGCGCGCCCGACCGCTCTCCCTGTTGTTCCAGCGTTTGCAGGAAGTCGTCCGCAGCGTGTCTCAGAGCGAAGGCAAGGATGTTCAACTCGAGCGATTGGGAGAGGGCGCGGCGATCGAGCGATCGCTGGAGCAGTGCTTGTTCGAGCCGTTGATGCACATTGTCCGCAATGCCGTTTGTCATGGCATCGAGGAGCCGGCGCAGCGACAGACGCTCGGTAAGCCGGCGCGGGGATCAATCCGAATGCAATTCATTGCCGGTTCAGGGCTACTCACCATCGACGTCGCTGATGACGGCAGCGGGCTGGATTACGACGCGATCCGCCGGCGCGGCGTCGAACTCGGTCTGCTCGCCGCGGATGCTGCCGTCAGCGTCGAACAGCTGAATTCCTTGATCTTTCAACCCAATTTCTCGACATGCTCCCAGATCAGCCAGAGTGCTGGTCGAGGGATGGGAATGAGTGCTGTGCTGGCAGCCGTCGAGGAGCTCGGCGGCTGGCTGCAGGTCGACTCGCAACCGCAGCGGGGCACACGCATCCGGCTATTCGTTCCGCTTGGTCCGCAGGTGGAGCATGTGGTGCTGTTTCGATGCGCTCATCAATTGTTCGCCTTGCCGGCAAGCGAAGTCCAATCTGCCGGAAAGATCGACGAGAGCACAGCCGAACTGGACCTCAATGCCTTGCTCCGGGAGATCGACACTCAGCCGTCCTTGACCCGACAAAGCGCCAGACTGATCTGCCAAACGCCGTCCACACCACCTGCAACCGTACCAACGCAGCGCCTGGCCCTGCGCGTCGAGCAGATCATTGGCTGCCAGCAGATTGTCATTCATCCGTTTCCTGCGCTGCTCAAGCATCACCCCTGTTGCGCCGGTGTTGCGTTATTAGAGCGCGGCGAAATCGCGTTTCTCATCAGCATTCAAAAACTTGTCGAGTCGCAAGCGGGACTCGCCAGTATGCCACCTTCAACACGCACGATGCGGACGACTTCATGAGCGATAGCACGATCCTCGTAATCGACGACAGCGCAACGATTCGGAAGCTCGTCGATTCACATTTAAGTTCAGCTGGTTTTCGCGTAGTACTCGCGGCGGATGCTGCGGAAGGGCTGCGTTTAGCTAAGGATCACCATCCTGACCTGATCTTGTTGGACCATCAGCTTCCCGGAACCACCGGCTATGAGGTTTGTCGCACACTGATCGCTTCGCCCGAATCGCGAGACATCCCCGTCGTTGTCAGCTCGACGTTGCGAAAGAAGGCATACGCAGCCTACATCGATCTCGACAACGTCGTCGACATGCTTCCTAAACCGTACACAGAAGACCTATTGCTGACGACGGTTGCTAACGCACTTGAGACGGCGGCGATGGTAGTCAATTGCCAGACCCGCGGAACGTCCGCACCCGAGGTGCTGCATCCGCTTGAGGATGAGGCACTGGCGGGTACATTCAGCGTTTTTGGTCTGCGCGAGGTGATCGACTTTCTTAATAACGGCCGCAAAGCCGGTGTGCTGGAGATCGAGGTCGAGGCGGCTCGCATTCGCCTTCACCTGGACCGAGGCCGCATTCAAGGGGTGGATGCCTTAGGCGTTGATACGACGATCACCGATCTGCTGATGAGTCGCTTGCCCAGCTCGCTGGCGAGTCTAGGGCCAGTCCTCAAGCTGACGGTCGGCGGCCGAAGTTGCGCGGAGCTGGACGGATTTGTCCAATTGCTCGATCAAAAGGTTCTTGACCCACGGCTGATGAGCAAATTGCTTCGCTACCAGGCAGCGATGCTGCTGCGATTGGCTTTCGCGCGGAAACTCAAACAGTTTCGCTTTGACCCTCGACAGGCGAATCAGGGCTTACATAAGAATCTGCCGCTGGACATCAGTTTGCTGGCCTTATTAGTTGAAGGTGCAATCCATGATGCCTCGGCCGACCCGCCTGCTGAAGGAACGCTGTACGCACGTCGTGCGATCCGTGGTCAGAATCTCGATCGGACAGGTTTATTGGCCCAGCACTTGAAGCTGCTTAATGTGCTGACTGAGCCGCAAACTGCTCGGCAACTGGCCTCTGCCCTGGGATGGGAGTTAGATGAAGTGCATCGGGTGCTCAATGCTTTCACCATGGCAGAACTGGTGGAGCAGCGAGCGCAGTCGGCTGAGCGTCAATTTGTTGTTTACGAACCCAATGCGACGGCCGTCAAATTGTTGCGAGCGTCATTAGACGCAGCGCAAGTCCCACATGCAGGGCAGGTGGTACGTGATCGTTTGGCCCTCCAGCTCGTTCTCAAACATTCGATCCCGCACACCTTCTTCTTTGCAGGTGATGATGATGCGGCGTGCAAATTGATCCGCCAGCTATTTGCAACCAAGAATGCTGAGGTGGCCAAGGTGAAGCGAGTCGCCATTGTCGGCAGCGGGCTCCAGGCCCGCGATGTCAACTGGCATGAGAAAATCGGCTTTCAGCCCGATGGCATCATCTCCCGTCCATGTACGGCAGACCGCGTCTTCGCGGCTATCGACAGCCTGAGTTCCCCGTCTCAGCCGCTAGCCGATGCGCCGTCACTGGCAGCACCGGTTGGAGTTCTGGCGGCCGCTGATCGTCAGGATGTTCCCGGTCCGGTTGCGGGAGCCAGTTCATGAGTGCGACACAAATGCTTCCACCGGTGGTCGGGCTGAGTGTCGTAAGTCCGAGCAAAACACGCGCTTTGTTCCAGCTGCGATCGGATCACAGTGTCTTTATTGGAACCAGCGGCAACTGCGGTCTGCCATTGAGTGGGGAGGGGATATCCGATATCCACTGCTATGTGAAGTTCGAGGACGGCAAACTGTGGGTGGAGGATTGGATGTCTAAATCCGGCACTCTCATCAACGGCGAACGGATCAGCACGCGTGTTGAAGTCCAACTGGGCGACATCATCCAGGTGGGATCCCATCAAGTCGCACTGCAAGATGCAGCGCAATCGATTCCGCCGCCCGTCGTGAAGCCGGTCGTGAGTCGCGCCGAAAATCTTGGCGATGACGAAGTGGATTATGAAAATGCGTCCATCAACCGTGCCGCCGATCAGGATTCGGGCCGGTTCGAAACTCCCATCACCGCTGAACCAGTTGAATGCAAGTCGACTGATGAGCCTGTGACGTGGCCTGGCTCTCATGCCAGCAGCGATTGCTTCGATGCCGGCATTTTCGAAGGCGATGAAGTCGATACCTATGACAAGGAAACCGTCGCCTTACTACGGGCGGAGATCGAGCATCTGCAGGCGGCGCTGGCGCTGGCGCAGCGCGATGCTCATCTGTCGGACGTATCAAAGGGTGATCATGATGCTGCGGCTGCGGGGCTGAGCGGGACCGACGATGCACCGGACCCGGTGCTTGCGCGGATGCAGGAATTGATCGAGGAAGCCAATCGAAGCGACGAGCGGGTGACGATGCTCGAAGAACTGCTGCTCGCGGCCCAAATTGCAAACGGGGCCGAGCAGGAGGAACGCATTCAGCTTGAGGCTTGGATCGATGACATCGAGCAGCGTTTGGCGCAGCGTGAGGTAGAACGCCAGGCGGAAGTGGAGATGCTGCACGAGCGTTTGACTCAGGCCGGACAAATGCAGGAGCGATTGGTGCAGCAGTTGCGTCAGGCAACCGGCAATCAAAGGGTGCCGCCGAATTACCACGAGCACCTTGAGCAGTTGCAGCAGGACTATCAGAAATCACAGCACGAGTTGGCGGAGTCACGGAAGCAGTGTGCCAAGCTCCAACAGCGTCTGTCGCAGGCCGCTGAAGAACCTCAGCGAGCACTCCGCGAAGAACGCGTCCGGCTTGCTGAGGAGCAAAATCAGGTCGCGAAGCTAAAACTTCAACTTTCGTCGAAACTAACCACTTTGAGAAACTCTGCTGAGCCTGAGAACTGCGCCGATACCAGCGCCGATCACCGTATCAAGGCGCTGTCGCGATCATCTGCTGCAGATTCATGAACAAGAACAGCAAGCCGCCAAGGCGGCGTCGCTTTCAGGCCGATTGAAAAGGTTATGGCAGCGAGCCGATAGCTAAGGTTGTGCGGCGGTGTGAGGGCAATGCACCGCCTGAGCGATGCGCGATAATAATTTTTTAATGACCTGTTAGGTTGCGATTGATATGACTGCTTTATTTGGCTCTGTCGGTGAATCTGCCGATCTGGATGCTAGACAAGAAACTTTGGATCATCTCATTGACGACATCAATGGCTTCCTCGGCAACTGGGTGCAGCGGCTGGACTGTGAAGTCAGAGCATGGCAGGCTTCTTCTACATCCGCGCATGTTTCGCAAACGCGAATGGACGAGTTCGAGCAGCAGAAGCGCCAGTGGGAGACCAGTCGGATGCAGGAGGCGCAGTTGATGCGTGAACAATCTGACCATCTCACCGCTGCCTGGCTTCAGTTGGAAGCGGAGCAGCGGCGGTTTCTGCAAATTAAGCAGGAACATCGCGGTCAGGCACCCAGCGTATCGGTCCACAACAAACTGCCCCGAGCGACAGAATCGGTTGTCCCAGCAGCACGGGCACGCGACGCTGCCTTCCGCCAGTTCCGCCAGTTGAGGCAGGAAGTCAGTGCCGCCGCACCGAGCATCAGCCGCTATTAAGCACCCGGATACAAGTTTGTTCCGTGAACTGATCTTTTCCACCGGAGAGCATCGTGTCACTTGCCGCGTTTGTGAATGAAAAAGTTAGCATCTGGAGGCAGCGAACTCCGGCCGACGCTCAAGCCGAGGGAGGAGCTCCTCAGATTGACCAGATGCCGCCGGATACTCGGCGGATGCTGCGAAATCGCCGCTATTGCCTATTCCTGTTGCAGGAGAGTGATCTGCCACTGGACGACCTGGCAGCATCGTTCGCTTGGAAGGCACTGCAGCATGAAATGGCGTTGGTGCCTGAGGGTACAGTCTCGCTCCTGAGCGACATGATCACGGCCGGCAGCCGCGGGCCCGAGATCGTCAGCAGCGCCCGGATTCCGACTCCTGTGCAAGCGCTGTACATCGATCGCTGCTGTGTCTCTAACGCGGACTATGCCAAGTTTGTGCAGTCCGGCGGCTACAGCGATCCTAGCTATTGGCCCGAGTCAATCCTGCCGACGGTGTTGCAGTTCGTCGACAGCACCGGCCATCCCGGACCACGCTATTGGTCAGACGGAAATCCGCCGGCTCACAAGCTCGATCACCCGGTGGTCGGGGTGTGTTGGCATGAAGCCAATGCTTATGCGGCCTGGGGCGGCAAACGCATCCCGACCGCGGAACAATGGCAGCGCGCGGCAACTTGGGCGAAAGGACAAGGTCATGCGGCCGAAACGAGGTACCCGTGGGGCAACGTCTTTGATCCTTTCAAGGCCAATACCTGGGCGAGTCGCTGTGGGGACACAGTTTCGGTCACTGCGTTTGCTAACGGCAATACACCCAACGGTGTGCGGCAATTGATCGGTAATGTTTGGCAGTGGATCGACACTGACTTCCATCCCGCCGCTGCCGAGGGCCAGGCGGTGCATCTGGACGAACCGATGGTCGAGGTTCGCGGCGGTGCCTTTGACACCTACTTTCACTCCCAAGCCACCTGCCAGTTTCGGACCGGCCGAGGCGTCTTTTACCGCGGCCCCAACGTCGGATTTCGCTGTTGCATCAGCGCCGACGCTCTGCCGCTACGCACCGATTCCCCCTGTGACGGAAGCCTTCCGGAATGATCACCACGCTCAGCCAATTGACTCAGGGCCTGCCGGGCATCGCCCGATTTTGCGTTTGTTGTCGGCAACGCTTGTCCGATCGCGGCGAGTTTTGCGTTCACTGTCTCGCTCCGGCTTCATTGTCGCAGACCGCCGCGGGGCGAATCGGCCCGCAGAGCTTTCTGTCGGTGCTCGGGGCGAGCAATGCCGGCAAGACCGTCTACCTCGGGCTGCTTTTGGACATTCTTAGCAAAGGTTCCGAAGCGTTTCGCGGTACCGCTACGGGAGCGTTTTCGGTCGACCTGCAAGAGCAGGTGATCACGGCGCTGGAGCGACGAGCGTTTCCTCAAAAAACGCCCGCTGAAGCCGACGCTTGGAAGTGGCTGCACTGTCAGATCTCGATGACCGAGCCAAAAAAGAAGGAGACGCGCTACGTCGACCTGATTTCACCCGACTTCGCCGGCGAAGCGATTGCGATGGAAGTGGCGCAGGCGGGACTTTTTCCGGCGATCGAGCACGTGGTCGGCAGCTCCGCCGCGCTGATGATCTTATGTGACTCGATCCGGGTTCGCGATGCGGGCTCGAGCGAAGACTTATTTGCGATGAAGCTCGCCTCTTACATCGCGGAGTTGCATGGGTTGTCCAGCGACCGGTTGCGGAACCGCGCCCAGCGCCCGGTCCGGCTGTTGCGATCATCTTCACCAAGTGTGATCAGTGCCCTGAAGCGAGTGACGACGCGACGCTATTTGCGGCCAATAACACGCCGCGATTGTTTGAGTTCTGCAAGCGGACGTTTGCCCGCCACGCCTTCTTTGCGGCCAGTGTCGCCGGCAGTTCCGGCTCGCTGTGCGATGATCAAGGACGACAAAGCCGAGTGCCCTTTCACATCGAGCCACGAGGCATTCTTGAGCCGCTGCAGTGGATCATCGGCCACAGTCCGGTGGTTCGGAAAAAGTAACCTAAAGTGGTTGAGCGATGATGCGCACGATGGAAATCGATCAGGCGATCTTTGCCTCGAGCGACCGCGGCCCGGTCCACGGCTATCAACTGATCTGCAAGTCAGCAGGTATCGACGCGGCGTGCAGCCAAACGCTGTGCCGCTGGTCGCCGACACAACTGCCACTGGAACCGGACCAGTGGACGCTCAATTTCTTTCGCGTGTCGGAGACGGCGGTGGCGGTCTCGCGGTCGTTGTGGGGTGGGCCGGAGTACAGCGGCCGTGGCAGCGCCGAAGTGGTCACCCTGATCTTGATCCTCCGCGACGAGCAATTTGCCGCTTACGGACATGATCCGCTGGCGGTCGCCTCGACCGCGCTGGCGATCGGACGGCTCAAACTGCCGCTGGACATGGCCCCGAAGCAGCTGCCTCGCACATCGCTGCCGTCCGGCCCATTGATCGCTCCGCTGCTGCCTATCGACGAAGATGCGGGCGAGGTTGACCAGAGCGTCGATGCGCTGGTGGAACTCATCCTGCTGCAGCGCCGCGTTGCGGTTATCGGCCAGGCCGACCCGTGGCGCGTGATCGAGCGGGTGCTGCCGAAGCTGCCGCAGCAGGCGCGGCGACGGTTTAGTTTTACAACGGGTCTGATTCCAGCGCTCAGCCGCCCGTTCCAGGTCCACTTCCTCGCCTCCGCCGACGCGGCGACCCGGCGCAGCCTGCACGCCCAGGATATGGTTTGCCTCCATGCGAGCGAGCGCTATGTCACAGCTTGATTTTAGGATCGGGCAGCGAGTCAATTCTCTCGTGCTCGTGCTCGTGCTCGTGCTCAGTGAAACGGTGCTCGTGCTCGAAACAGAGCCAACCTGACCGAAGCAATCTTCGATCATGATCAGCTCGCTGTTGATCGTCTCTCGATTCAGCACTCCAGTAGATTCTGCTTGGACGGTCGATTACGAGCACGAGCACCGCGATGCTGAGCACGAGCACGGAAAGCGCCGGGATAAACCGGTCTGAAGTAGAGAATGAAAGAGTCTTACAGTGAAGTCCTAGCCAGATACGCTGGCCCCGAGTCGTACGCTGGCGCTGGTAACAGCGTGGGTGTAGCCACGGCAGGGGTACGTCTAGGCTCGGAGATTGAGTCCCGAAATGTGCATCGTTTCGTGTGCCGACCTTCTCGTGCAAAGGGAAGGCTACACCCGGGCGCTCGTCAAGGCGAGAGCGTCCGTGGACACGGCGGGATCTATGGCCCGAGCATGGATGGAAACTTCAAACGCGAGAACCGGGAGACCCTGCTTCGCCTGGCGGAGGAAGTCGCCGTCAGCGGTCCGAAAACCTCTCTGAGGGCACAACGGACATGAACGCGGACAGGGAGTCAGATGGACGCATAGTACCGACGAAGCCGACGAACAACGGTGGAACTGAACCACCGGCGGAGCCGGTCGAGGGAAGGCGTCCAGCAAGGAGGAACACCGCTCAGCCCAACCTCGTCCGGACGCAGAAGCCGGAACAACGCAGGTCACATGGACTGCACGGTGTGCGTGAGGCGGCCCGCAAGGACCGCTCGCTCAAGTTCACAACGCTACTGCACCACTTGGGGCCGGAGCTGCTGACTTCGAGTTTCTACGACTTGAAGAAACAGGCGGCACCGGGCGTCGATGGGGTGACATGGCACGAGTACGAGCAAGACCTGGAGAATCGGATAGCCGATCTGCATGGTCGCATTCACCGCGGAGCCTTCCGAGCCAAGCCGTCCAAGCGAGTGTACATCGAGAAAACCGACGGACGCAGACGACCTCTGGGGATACCCTCCCTGGAGGACAAAATCGTCCAGCACGCACTGCGTACGGTTTTACAGTGCATTTACGAGGTCGACTTCCTCGGTTTCAGCTACGGCTTCCGGCCCGGGCGCAGTCCGCATCAAGCCCTTGATGCGCTCTGTGTCGGGATCACCGAAAAGCGAGTGAACTGGATAGTGGATGCCGACATCGAAGGGTTCTTTGACAACATCGACCGTGACTGGTTGATCAAGTTCATTGAACATCGTGTCGCCGACAAGCGGATCGTTCGACTAATCCTCAAATGGCTCAATGCCGGGATCATCGAAGGAACCGACTGGAGTGACCATGGCAATGGGACTCCCCAAGGGGCGGTGCTCTCACCGCTGCTAGCCAACATCTTCCTACACTACGTGTTCGATCTCTGGATCGACCACTGGCGCAAGGCCCATGCCCAAGGCGATTGCATCGTGGTCCGCTATGCGGACGACTTTGTCATCGGGTTCGAGCATCAGTCGGAGGCCCAAGCCTGTCTGGACGCCCTGAGTGGCCGTCTAGCCAAGTTCGGACTGCGACTGCACCCGCAGAAAACACGGTTGATTGAGTTCGGCCGGCGGGCCTCGGATCGCCATCGTCGCAATCGAGCGGGTAAATGCGAGACGTTCGACTTTCTGGGGTTCACGCACATCAGTGCTCGGACCCGCAAGGGAGACCGTTTTGTAGTTCGCCGCATGACGATGGCCAGCCGCATGCGTCGCACGCTGGGACGTATCAAGGAGGAACTCCGCCGCCGTCGCCATCATTCAATTGGAGAGACGGGCCGCTGGCTCGCTAGCGTTGTGCGGGGCTGGCAGGGCTACCACGGGGTGCCCCTGAATTTCGCTCGCCTCCAGCAGTTTCGCGAAGGGATTTTCCATCTATGGCTAGCCCAGCTCCGCCGGCGTAGCCAGCGAGGCAGTCGCAACTGGAGCCACGAGCGGATGGGGCGGCTGCTGCGTAAGCATCTGCCCCCGGCGAAGATCACTCATCCCTGGCCCGCTATCCGGCATCACGCCCGACTCAGAGCAAGAGCCGTATGAGCGAATGGCTCACGTACGGATCTGTGCGGGGGGCCACCGGCAACGGTGGTCCCTACCGCGATAGCACGAGCACTAGCCTCGGATGACACGCTTGCCCAACGCACCGCCCCACCGCTACGTTCTTACTGAGATCCTCGAATGCGGCGTTCAGTACCGCGATACAACTTTGGAGCGAATAGCACGATGAAAATGCAATGGTTGGCGATCGGGTTCCTGGCAGTGTGTGGCACGTTGGCGGTCGTCGAGTCGACCGCTGCTCAGGAAAAGGGACACCTCTACGCCCATCGCGGCGGTGCGTTTGAGTTCGAAGAGAACACGCTGGAGGCCTTCCGCGGCAGCTATGACAAGGGGCTTCGTGGGTTTGAGACCGACGTCCGCATGACGAAGGACGGTGAGCTGGTCATTTTGCACGACGACAGCCTGGACCGGACGCATAACGCGACGGGACCGGTCGAGCACAAGACCGCTGCGGAATTGCGGTCGGTGACCACCAAGGGCAAAGGCCAGCCGATGCTGTTCCTCGATGAACTGCTGGACTATTTTGCCGACAAGCCGGTGTACTTGGAGCTGGAGATGAAGACCAGCAACAAAGACTTGTATCCTGACGAGCGGTTGGAGGAGTACTGCCGTAAGCTGCATGCGGCGGCCACTGCGCGACAACCCGAAGGTGCGATTTACATCATCAGCTCATTTGATCAGCGGCCGCTGAAGCTGGTGAAGGCCATCGACGCGGAGGCGAATCTGTTGCTGATCACCGGGGGGCCTTGTTCGATGGAGATTATCGAACAAGCTCAACAGCTGGGCATCAGCCGGATCGGTTGCCGCATGGAAGGGTCGACCCGAGCCGGTGTCCGCGAAGCGCAGAAAGCGGGGCTGCGGGTTAATGGTTGGCCCGGCCACAGCCTGCAAGACTATCACCTGGCGGTGGGGCTGGGGGTCGACGGCATTTGCACAGATATTCCGGTTGCCATTCAGACCTGGTTGACGAACAATCAGTGAGCGGCTCCCGCTGACCGCGCTGGAATGACGGGCGTCATTCTCGATAGCCGTTTTCCGAAGAGCCGCCGCAATGACCGCCGACGAGAATACCTCAGAATTGTCACCCCGTACCGGTGGCGAGGAGGCGGATTCCAAGGAGGTCGATCCCAAGTTACTGGAGACGAGTTTTCTTCCCCAGTCCGATACGCAGTCCGGGCGGCTACTGCCGACGAGCTCGGTCGCGAGCCGCTGGATCGGCCGCACGCTGGGCAAATACCAGATCGCTGAAACGCTCGGTCAGGGCGGGATGGGGATTGTCTTCCGCGCCCATGATCCGATGATCGAGCGCGACGTCGCGATCAAACTCCTGCCGGAGGAACTCGCGGAGGACGAGCGGGCGCTGAGCCGGTTTCTCGCCGAGGCCAAGGCGGCCGGTCGTCTGAACCATCCCAACGTGGTGTCGATCTATGAAATCGGCCAAGAGGGACAAGCCTATTACCTGGTGATGGAGCTGATTACCGGCGGCAGCATCTCCGCGGGGCTCGACCGCCAACGCGCCTACTCGGTGCTCGATGCCACGCGGATTGTGATCGATGCCTGCAAGGGGCTGGCGGCGGCTCATGAGGTCGGGCTCATCCACCGCGACGTCAAGCCCGCCAACCTGCTCAAGGCCGCTGATGGCTCAATCAAAATCACCGATTTCGGTTTGGCCAAAACCGTCTCCTCCCGCACTCGTGAAATGACTCAGGCGGGGACCGTTGTCGGTACGCCCTACTTCATGAGTCCCGAACAGTGCGATGGCCGAGCAGTCGATGCGCGGAGCGACCTCTATTCGCTCGGCGCCACCTACTACACCCTGCTGACCGGCAAGAACCCGTACGAAGGTTCTGACAGCGTCTTGCAGATCATGTTCCAGCACTGCCAAGGTGAGATTCCGGATCCACGGGTCGAGAACCGCTCGGTTCCTAAGGCCTGTTCCGCGATCATCGAGCGGGCGATGGCCAAGTCGCCCGAGGATCGCTATCAGTCGGCCGATGAGATGCTCGCCGACTTGCAGGCCGTCGCCGCAACGCTTTCGGGCGAGGTCCCGATCGACCTGCCCAGCCAATCGGCTTCGGCCCCGGTGTATGCCGCATTTGAAGCGGCTACATCGCTGCTGCCGCCCGAGCCGACCCGGCGAGTGTGGCTGGGGGCTGTCGTCGGAGCGATCGTCACGATGCTCGTGGGAAGCGTCTGGGTGGGAGCGGTCACCTGGCGGCACCCAGACCCGGTCGCTCCGCCGCAAACACCTGCCGCTGTAGCCGCCCCGCCCCCGGAGCCGATCAAGGTCGGTGTGCTGCATTCCACCAGTGGCACGATGGCGGCCAGCGAGTCGGTCGTGCTCGATGCGACGCTGCTGGCGATCGAGGAGATCAACCATTCCGGCGGCTTGCAAGGCCGTCGCATCGAGCCGGTGGTCCTCGACGGCCGCTCCGATCCAGCCACCTTCGCCAGCCAGGCTGAGCGGCTGATCCTTGAAGAGCACGTGGCCACGATCTTCGGTTGCTGGACGTCGGACAGCCGTAAAGCGGTCAAGGAAGTCGTCGAAGAGCACGACCACCTGCTGGTCTATCCGCTGCAGTACGAGGGCGTTGAGCAGTCGCCGAACATCATCTACATGGGCTCAACGCCGAATCAACAGATCATTCCCGCGGTCGATTGGGCGATGACGGCGCTGAACCGCAAGCGGTTCTTCTTGGTCGGATCGGATTATGTTTTTCCCCGAGTCGCCAACCCAATCATCAGCGATTTCCTCGCCAGCAAAGGTGGACAAGTGGTAGGCGAAGTCTACCTGCCGCTGGGGACTCAGAACATGGCCGCGGTCGTCGAGCAGATTGCCGAGGCAAAACCGGACATGATCCTCAACACCATCAATGGCGACTCCAACACGGCGTTCTTTCGTTCGTTGCGCGGCGCGGGGATCACGCCGACGATTGCGCCGAGCATGTCCTTCAGCATCGCTGAACAGGAACTGCGGAGCCTCGACATCAGCACGATGCAGGACGATTACGCCGCCTGGACCTATTTTCAGTCGGTCGACAGCCCGGAAAACGCAGCATTTCTGCAGCGGTTTCATGCCAAGTTCCCGCAGCACGTCGTTTCCGACCCCATGGAATCGGCCTACGTCGGAGTCAAGCTCTGGGCTCAAGCGGTAGCGGAGATCGACAGCATCGAGCCGGCGAAGATCCGCCGCGCCATGCTCACTCAGCGGCTCGACGCTCCCAGCGGCACGATTCGCATCGATGCTGATACGCAGCACAGCTTTAAGACACCGATGGTCGGGCAGATCCGCGAGGACGGTCAGTTCGAGATCATCTGGGCGGCTCCCGCGCCGGTTCGCCCGCAGCCCTTTCCGGCGACTCGGCCAGCCGCTGATTGGAAGGCATTCCTCCATGATTTGTACACCGGCTGGGACGAACATTGGTCCGCTCCCTGAGCGGCGCCGCTGCCTCAGGATGTGCCGACTAGGCTGCCTCAGCACATGCCGGCCGGGCCGATTCTTGCGCGACTGGGATTGACGCCGGACTGCGGCTCGATTTACCCACCACGGCGGTGGAGAGTTCGCTATGGGACCTACCTGGGAAAAACCTGGGACGGTCGAGTGGATTTTTAATGATTTTGTGGATTAGTCCCAACCTGCCGGCCGAGTAAAGCAAAGTCGTTTTCCCGCGATTGCGGGCGTCGGCGTTTCAGGTGCCGGAAGCACTCGCTAATCGCCTTCGCAGATTCATGATCGCCTGCCGGAAAAACCGAGGATTCGCACGGATGCACAGCAAAACACGTCACTTGGTGAACTCGCGGCAAGCACGCCGTCTGGCCGTGGCCGCGGTCTGTCTCTCGACCGCTATCACCACCGGCGGTTGTCGCTCGGCGACTCCGAGCTGGAGTAGCTTTGGTTTCAAACGCGAGCCCTCGCCCGATACGATTGCTGGCGTCGGACCGACGACCACCTACCCGATCTCACCTTCGGCCACCGCCACGCCCAACCCGATCACATCGATCGCCGCGTCGCCTGCCGGCATGCAGCCTCAGACCGCGCAACTGGCCGCGACCGCTGCCGCCGGGCAGTCAGGCGGAATAACGCCCGGCGTTAAATCGCCAGCGACCCATCCGGCCGCCGCGGTCGCCAATGGCTATCCCGGCTACGCCGCAGCCACGCAAACGGCTGCGGGGACGGGCCCAGCGACCGCACATCCGTCACCCGGCGGCGCATACGCGCTGGGCGGAAACCCGGCTGCCCCCGGCGGATTCCCACCGGCAACGGCTCCGGCGACCGCACCGGCTTACGCGACCGGCTTGCCAGCGACTCAGCCCAGCAACTCGAATTACGCCGCAGTCGGCTACCCCTTGCCAGGTTCGCACAAGGCATTCGCTGCGCAGACGACCCCGACGCCCACTGCCACGGCACCGGCCACAACGGCTCCGGCCGCGGTGCCCAGCTTCGCGCAGCCCGCTGCGGCAGCACCCTCGCTGGCTGCCAAGCCTGCGGGGATGACACCCTCGGCCACAGTTGAAAACACACCGGGCGTATCGACGCCGCCGTCGATCTCAGCCGGTTTTGCGATGCCTGCCAATGCATCGATTGCGCCGTCGGACGGCCCGGGATCCTCGGGCGGCTTCGTGATGCCCAGCATGGGAGTCGCTGCCGCCGAGCCGGATGCGAAAACCGCATCGGCTACGCCTGCTCCCACGCCCACGCCGGCAGCCACCGGGACGGTGACGCCCGTCAGCGGCTATACCCCCGGCAGCACTTCCGGGGCGACCAGCTACCCGGCGGTCAATACCGGCGGCGACGGCGACAGCGGGTCGTTTTATCGCTGAGTATCGTCAGCTCGCATCGCGCAGGCTGACGCAGCTTTCGCGGGCCACGATGATGTGATCGAGCACCTGGATCCCGATCAGCTTGCCGGCTTCGGTGAGCCGGTTGGTGACCTGGCGATCTTCGAGGCTCGGCGTCGGATCGCCACTGGGGTGATTGTGCACCAGCAGCACCGCTGAGGCCGCATCGCGAATGGCCGGACGAAACACTTCGCGCGGATGAACCAGACTTGCATCGAGCGTGCCGATCGTGATCCGGTGGGTCGCGATCGGCTTGTGCTTGGTGTCGAGCGTGACGATGTGAAACTCTTCTTGGACCGCATCCTGAGCGAGGCTGGCGAAGCGGTCGGCGCAAAACGCCGTGGCCGCAGCACTGCTGGTAATCCGCAGTGTCGTGCGGGCCTGTGGCCCCTCGGCTTTGGCGATGCGGCGGCCGAGTTCGATGCCCGCCATGATCTGGCTGTAACTGACCACGTTGACCGCTGGGCTGATCGCGCAGATCGAGTTTGCTGCTGGTGCGGAGCCGCTGTAGTTCGCCCACGAAGCGGTTGGCGACCTTGCGGCCGGCGGTCACGGCTGACTCGCCGCGGACGCCGACACGGATCAGGATCGCCAGCAGATCGGCAGTGCTGAGCGACTCGGCCCCGTCGCGCAGCAGTCGCTCTCGCGGTCGCTCCTCCAGCGGTGTCTGCGTGACCTGCTCGGCGTGAATCTGACGATCAATCCACTGCTGGGGCTCAAATCGCTGCGGCGCCTGCGGCCAGCGGTAGCGAACCTCCTTTTCCTGCTCGTAGCGCTGCAGCATCCCTTCGCGAACCAGTTGCGACAGCGTCTGGGTGACGAACTGCGGGGTGACCTCGGTGCAGCGCTGCTTGGCTTCCGCCGACGTGAACTCGGGTAGCGGAGTGATCGCCCCGAGCACGACTTCTAACTTCATTCGCCGTTGCGAACTCATGCTGCCCCCCGACTGAACCGAGAACCGAGCGCCGGTGTGCATGCGCGACCGGCAAGCGACTAGGAAAAGCGTACTCTCTGCTGAGGGGCTGGATCAATCAGGGCAATGTCCCAGCGCGCTTTCCGGTGCACCAACGCAAAAACCGCTGCCGGGAAAAACTTCCCAGCAGCGGTCTTCGTGAATTGGCGATGGAGCAACCAGGCGAGTTCCAGCGGCCGGCACTTGAACTCACCGTCGAGGAACTCGCAGGCACCGGCCTGGCAAAGGCCGGCAGCGGATGCTACTTCTTCTTCTTGCCCTTCTTGTCGTCGGTCTCTTCTTTCTTGACCTTCTTTTTCTTCTTCAGCGAGACTTTGAGGACCCGCACTTTGGGCATGCCGACCGCGTCCGTTTCATCGGTCCAGCGGCCCAGTTCCTGCAGCCGCGAAATCCGCTCGGCACGCGTCAGTACATTTCGCGATTTGATTGCCCCGGCTTGCACCTTGAGGCTACGATCCATGGTCATGTTAGCGGTCGCTCCGAAAGGGCCGTGGTCTTTTTCACGCCGCAAAGGATAGGCATTTTTCCCGCTGCTGGCAACGCCTCCTTGCCGCCGAGCGATACGTTTTTTAGTACTTCTCCTTTTTCCGCTCGCCAGGTTACCCCGGACGATGGACCTCGCAGCTGCCCATGTGCCAGCGACGGAACTGCTCCGCCTGGCGAGCACGATCCACCAAACCGCCGCCAAACCGCTCTCTCCGGCGGCCATTGAGTCGCTGCGCCGTCAGCACCGGCCACACGTCGCGGCGCTGATCGTGTCGATCGCCGCAGAGCAGCGGCGGGCGCGAGAGAAGTTCGGCCCCGGTTTGTGGATGGTTTCGGCAAAGGCAATCCGCCAGTCGACCGACCAAGTCGTGGCGACCTACAAAGCCGGACTGCTGGGCAGTGGTCCCGTGATCGACCTGTGCGGCGGGATTGGTGGCGACGCGCTTGCGTTGGCACGCCGCGGCGCCGTGGTGACAATCGACTGCGACCCGCAAGTGACCGCAATGGCGGCGGCGAACCTGCACCTGGATCACGCTCGGCAAACGGGTGGCGAAGCGTCGACGGCGGAGCACGCCACAAACATAAAGCCGAGGCCAGCGATCGCAATCTGCGCCGACGTGACGCGGTACCTGATTCCTGACCGGGTGGCGGTTCACATCGATCCTGATCGCCGGCCTGACGATCGTCGTACGGTTCGGCCAGCTGACTATCAACCGCCGCTGGAGTTTGTTCAGCGGCTGGTGAACGATCGCGTGGCGAGCATCGTCAAACTCGCTCCGGCGGCGGATTTGACAGCGGAAGCCGGCGGTCAGGAACTGACGCGGCGGCACCACCGCCAGTGGATCAGTCTCGACCTGAGCGTTCGCGAGCAAGCGTTGCTCGGCGGCGAGGCGATCGAGGCCGCGGGCGTCGCCGCCGGTGGGCGATCAGCGGTCCGCTTGCTGCGCGACGGGACGCTGCAACGATTCGCGATCGGTCCCCACGACGTTGCTCGGCTGGATCAAGACGCGATCTGTTGCGGTGCGACGGATCTGCCGCCGGAGTGGATCTTTGACCTCGACCCGGCGGTTCGCGGTGGCGGACTGTCGATAGCCTTGGCCGAGGTGCGCGGCTTGGACGCGATCGGAGCTCCGACCGGCTTTTTTGGTAGCTCATCGCTGCCGCAGGATCGTTCCATGATGCAGTGTTTTCAGACGCTCTGGAGCGGACCGGCGGATCGCAAGCAGATCAAACAGGAGCTGCGGAAAAACGGCTGGAGCCTGCAGAGCGTCAAAGTCCGCGGCACCGACCACGACCCGGCCCAGTTGCAGCGCGCGTTGCAGCCGGACCAGCGCCGCGCTCAGCGAGGCGATGTCTCGGCGGCGAACCCATTGGGAGTGACGCTGTTGATCGGCCGGCATCGGCGCGGCGTGTATGCGGTGCTGGCCAGCGCGATTTCCACAACGCAGTAGCTTGCCTTGCGTGTTAGTCGGCAGGTGTCTAGCGGCGAATCAAACTTTAGCCGGTGGCGTTCATCGCAGCGGTGTTTCCTCGATCAAGCGGATCGGCAGGCGGATGGTTTCTTTGCCTCGCAGGAGCGTGACCAAGACGCTGTCTCCGGCTTGACGACTTTCCACTGTCGAGAGCAGGTCATCGGCCGAGCGGATCGGCTGGCCATCGATCTCGCTCAAGATATCTGCTGTCGAATAGTCGCGGCGGATCAGGTCACCGAGTACGGTGCGACGGCGGACAACCTTTGCCCCTTTGACACCCGCCCGCTCCGCCGGCCCGTCGGGTTCGAGGGTCACAATCAGCAGCCCCTTGGAGGTCTCGGCGATCGATTCAATGCCGATACTCGGGCGGCGGACTTTGCCGAACTGGATCAATTGCGGGACGATCCGCGTGATCGTCGCCGAGGGAATGGCAAAGCCGATGCCGCTGTTCTCGCCGACCTGGCTGGCGATCGCGGTGTTCATCCCAATCAGTTCACCGCGGCTATTCATCAGCGGGCCGCCGGAGTTGCCGCGATTGAGCGCCGCGTCAATCTGAATGATCGATTTCATCATTCTTTTGGAAAGGCTCGGGATGCTGCGATTGACGCTGCTGACAATTCCCGATGTCATCGTCTGCTCCAGGCCCAGCGGACTGCCGAGGGCGAACACCCGCTGACCGACCCGGAGCCGATCGCTGCGTCCGGGTTTGACAGGTGATAGCTCATCACCATCGGGCTCAATCTTTAACACCGCGATGTCGTTGGCGATGTCATTGCCGACCAGCACCGCGTCGTACTGTTTGCCGTCGTGCATCGTCACCAACAGCTGCTTGGCCCCTTTGATCACGTGGTAGTTGGTGAGGATGTGCCCCTGGGCGTCCCAGACTGAGCCGCTGCCGCTGCCTTCGCTGGAGACGACCCGCCCGAGAAAAGAGTCGGAGTCGCCGCGGGTTTCAATATGCACCACGCTGCGATGGCAGTTTTCATAGACCGTTACGTTGACCCGTTCTTCGGGCGTCAGCCCCGCCAGCTCGTCTTCGTTATCGACGAAACCGGTCATGACCGGAGTGAACGGCGACGAAAAGTCTTGCGCCGTGGCCACTTGGGCCAACGCGAACGGATGCGGCGTCAGCAGCGGCACAAAGCCGGCGCCCCAGATGATGATGAACCATCCGCACAGGAAGCTTCGCCAAGAGCTGCTCACGAACCTGCCTCAATCGCGTTCTGGAAACTATTGAAAACGGCTGGCCCTGCACATGCCGTGGCCGCGGCGGAACTGCGGATCCCACCTGGGGTCTGCAGGGACCCATCTTGCCAGTGTCGAGTCGGACGATTACATATCCCGATCCGATTTCGCCGGACCATACATTAGGCCGAGCCGAGCGGGCAACATCCATGTAGCTATTTCATGAACGCGATTTCGGCCAATACCGCCGCCTGGACCCTCGGCTTGATGCGTCACGCCAAGAGCGACTGGGCTGATGAGAACCTGACCGATCACGATCGGCCGCTCAACGACCGCGGTCGTCGCGATGCTCCGGCGATGGCCCGCTGGCTGGCCGCCCAGCGATTTCTGCCCGACGTGATCCTCGCCTCGACGGCGACGAGGGTGCGACAGACCATCGACGGCCTGCTGTCGGTCTGGACCCACGAGCCGTTGGTCCTGTTCAGCCAGTCGCTGTACTTGCCTAGCCCGCGATCGATCTCAGAACAGGTCTGCTGCGAGGCGCTGTGCGCCGATGGCAGTCGGCCAGCGGCGGCCTTGGTGATCGCCCATAATCCAGCGATGCAGCAACTGGTTAGTGAACTGGCCGGAGCGGCGACGCGAATGCCGACCGCCGCGGTAGCGCTGTTTGAGTGCGAACCGCTCGATGTGGGCGCGGTGCAGAGGCTGCAAACTCGGCGGTGCATTGCGGTCGGACGCCCCAAAGAGATTTAAATGACTGGACACCAATCATTTGTCATCCGAGTCGGTAACCGCTGATGGACCTTCCGCCGTGGGCGGCCTACGGAATTGTCGCCGCGGCCATCGTCGGTCATTTCGGCCTGCACATCGCCGCCTACAACCGCATCAACGCCACCGGTCTCAGGCGTCCGCTGGTCAAGGGGATTGTCAAACTGCTGCTGCTCAGCTGCCTGCTGTTGCCGCTGTTGGCGATCTATGATCATGGTGACCTGGTGGCTGCTGGGCTGGGCGGTGAGCTGACGGTTTCTCGCCTTGCGTCGTTGTCGGGCGGCTGGCGAGCCTATGGCTTGATTTGCCTGGCGTCGCTGCCGCTGTTGGGGCTCCCGTGGCTGTGCTGGCGGCCGATCTGGAAACTCGAATCGCTCGCAGCTCAGCGGGACATCGAAGTGGACGACCTGCGGGATCGACTTGCCAAGCCGATCGCGCTGACCCGCAAGTGCCGCGTCGCCATGCAAATCCCTGGCAACCAGATCGCGGAGCTCTCGGTCGAGCGGATTCGCTTGCCGGTCGCCGGCCTGCCGCCGCAGCTTGACGGTTACCGGATCGCGCAGCTGAGCGACCTGCACTTTACCGGTCACCTGTCGCCGGCGATGGCGGCCTGGGCGGTCGAGCGAGCCAACGATTTTGCGCCCCATCTGTTCGCCCTGACCGGTGACATCGTCGATAAGGCCCAGTGCGTGGACTGGCTCGCCCAAGCACTCGGACACGCTCGAGCTCCGGACGGATGCTACTTCATCCTCGGCAATCACGATCGCCGGGTATCCGATCCGGCGGTGGTCCGCGCTGCGATGAACGATTTAGGATGGCGCGATGTCGGCGGCCAGTGCATCGAGGTGCGGCTGTCCAGCGCGGCCGCTGCTGGCAGCGACGAGGTGGCGAGTGTGGCGGCGCAGATCCTCGGCAACGAACGGCCGTGGTTTGGAGCGCCGTCGGACCAGCAGCTCGATCGCTCGCCAGCTGCGTTTCGGTTGCTGCTGGCTCACAGCCCCGATCAACTCAGTTGGGCACGGCGACGCGGCGTGCAGCTGATGTTGGCTGGTCATACTCACGGTGGACAGGGACGGTTGCCGCTGATCGGACCGGTGCTGAGCCCCAGTTGGCACGGCAGTCGGTTTGCCTCCGGTGACTTTTTCAAACCGCCGACGACGATGCACGTGTCGCGCGGCATCAGTGGCGTGCATCTGCTGCGGATTCGTTGCCGCCCTGAACTGTCACTGCTGACCCTGCAGAGCGTCTGATCGCGGGCGGCGATGCTTCGTGTAAGGGGTCAGGAGTCAATTGCCGCCAGCGGCCCTTCGGGTGCTTCGCACAATTGTCTCCTGACTCCTTAACCCGTCACTGACCCCTTAACCGTCAAGCCCTGGGCAGTAGCGGCTCGCGGTGGAAACGGTAAGCCTTGTAGAAAGCGAGTTGCACGCCGAACAGGTGACCGACTCGCTGGGCTTGCAGACGCCGGTGCACCCGCTGGGAACGAATGTCGACCGCGTCAATGGCCAGCAGCAAATGCCGAACACCGCGGCGTCGCAGTTCGATTCCCGCCTGCTGAAGCAAGTGCCGGTACAGGCCGCGGCCGCGGTGCCGGCGCTGGATCCAGACTCCATAAATCCAGGCTTCATCGAACGACAAGGTGACCCGCGTGCCGGTATCGACGTCGTAGTAGCCACGCGTGGCGAACCAGGCAATCCCGATCAGCTTGGCATCTTTGACCAGAATCGCTGCGCGGTGGCCATAGGATAGCCGAGTAGCCGTCAGCCGCTCCCCAAGTTGGGCTTCGATCAGCGGGATGTCGGCGGCGGCTGCCCAGCGAAACTCCACACCATCGCACTGGATTGGCTCTTTGGGGACGGGCATTTCGTAGACGCGGCGCCAGCGGGGCTGCAGCAACCAGGAAGGAAACAGCCGATGCATCAGCATCTCCAACTTGTAGAGCGGGACAAGGATCAGCAAATCAGGCTGCCAGCGTCGGAACATGACCGGCCGAAAGAGTACACAGGGGGCAAACGCATGCTGAGGTCAGCTCGCTATTCCTACGGCAAGAACAGAAACGCATCGGGGCGTCGGTGCGTTTCTCTGGTATTACCGCGGAGGTCGGACTCACTTTGGAGCAACTTATTGTCCGGAGTAATATACTTCGCCGGTGGGAGCCGCTCAGTCAAACCGGCCGTGCAAATGCCAGCTTTCCGCCGCTCCCGCTTCATACTGGCGGAATAACCAGAACCATGCACCGTCAGCGACCTCCACACGGTAGTAGTCTCGCCGCACCGTATCCGTGGAAATGCCTGCGGTTTCGATCCGCTCGGGCCCCCAGCACCGCAACACCCGGTAGATCCGGCCGGATCGATTCGCGCCGGATCGATTCGCGCCGGGCCGCGACGCGATCTGCAGGTGCGTGATCTGGCCATCAACCTGCGACCATCTGACCCCAACGCGCAGCGGCGGGGCGAACAGCCGCAACGGGCGACGCAACGGATCGCTCGGCAATGGACCTAGTGGCAATGAGCTCATCGGCGGCGGCAGCAACGACCGCCGCGATGATTGGCTGCTCGAGCGGCGTCGGCCCGACCGTCTATCCGCGGTTGCCACTGGAGCTGCAGGCGGCACCCGCCCGGCCAACGGACGCAGGACATAGGCCGATTCAGGCAGGGGATGCTCGTTCGGAGCCACCTCGACGACCGCCTCGTGCCCTAGCCGCATCGCTACCGTTTCGATCATCCGCGCCAACGCTCCGCGAGCAGCGGCCTGAGACAGCGACTCCTCCCCAAACAACGTTGCCTGGAACTGGCGCAGCGGCCCGCTGAGGTCGACCGACACGCTCACCCTCTGCACCATCGCCGGCAGCGACTTGCCCTCCAGCGACGTCATCATCAGTCGCCGGAGGTGATCGGCATCGGCTGTCGGAGCGAACAGGCCGAGCTCGATCCGCTGCGGCGGATGACCGTCGAGCACGTCCAATCGGCATGACAGCCGCAGCGCCCCGCGGACCTCCGCGGTCAAGCGGGCCGCCAAAGCATCGATCAATTGCCCGATCCGGTGCTGCAGAATCGGGATGTCCGTCGTTGGATATTGCAGCTCGCAGGTCGCTGCATCCTCGGGCTCACTATGGTGCATCGCCAGCGGCTCTTCGACCGCAGCAAACATTTGATCCAGCCGTCGCACCAAGTCGCTGCCCAATCGCGCCGCCAGCCCACCACGGGGCAGCTGCCGAAGTTGGCCGACCGTGGCGATACCCAGCCGGCCGAGCTGATGAGCGACTTCGGCCGTGATGCGAAGCGCATGGATCGGCAGCGATTGCACCGCTTGGACGGTTTGGCCCGGGCGAACAATCGTCCTGCTGCGCTCGCCAAAGCGGGCGATTCCCCAAGCGGCCGGCCAGCTATCGGCAATCGCCAGCACCGCCCGCAAGCTATGCCGATCCAAGAGCCGCTCAGTGGCATCCAGGACCGCCTGCTCGCTACCGAACCACTCGCCGATCCCGGTGATGTTGACCAGCAATGTTTCGCTGCACGGGCGCGGCAGCCCCGCCCAGGCAACCCGCTCGGGCAGCGGCTCAATCGCCACCAGCGGACTGATTTCCAGCAGCAACTGATCAGCCAGGTGGCCCAGCGTCTGACGATCACCGTGCGCGTCGTAACGCTCCAGCTGTAGCGGCGCCGCTGCGGCTGTGTCTGCGGCAGCACGCGGCGGCGTGTCGGCAGCATCGGCCGTCGCACGACGAGCCAATTCAATCGCTTCGTGCAGCGGCATTTGCAGGCGAACGCCCCAACGCTGGCAGCGCTCACAGGTCGCGACGACCCTGCGGCCGCTGCGAGCTTCTTCATCCCAGAGCAGCAGCGGCTTGTCTTCAGCTGGCCCGTCCTCAGCTGGCTTGGCGCCGGGTTGCGGGTCGCCGCTGAGCAGGCCGCACCGCCGGCGCTGCACCGGCCAGTTGACCAACCAGACCGCCAGCCATCGCTGCTGCCACATCGCTTGCTCCTGGACCGCGTACCGCAACCACTCGATCACGCCCTGCTGCTTCCGCAGGTGCTAACTGCGGACGAGCATCGATTTCGACCACGCGACTGCCTCCGGAGACACCGCCGCGACAGCGCGCCAGTTCGACTTGCAATCGTCGACCGCCCTGGCCAGGCAAGGTGGAAACGAGCCAGCGGACATCTGCAAAACTTGCGCGCCCGTGGGGTTGCAGGCCGAGCGGCGCAGCCGTGCCGCCGGACTTGGTAACGGCTGGCGGAGCAGCGGCTGACCTGGCAGCAGGCCGCGTCGGCCGGACCAGCAAACCGATCGCTCCACCGGTTTCGGCCGCCAACTGCAGCCGCCGAGCATCGGCTGGAGCAAGCCAATCGCCGATCTCGGCAATCACCGCCGCCACCGCACCGCAGCGTAGCGCCTGATCGATTGCCCAGACCAAGTCGCTGCGGGTGTGGTTGCGTTGCTTGCGAAAGATCACCATCCGTTCGGCGGGAACTCCCAGTGCCACCGCGGCCGGCGGATAGAAAGATTCGCGTACCGCTCCCGCTTCGGTTCTCAAGCTGTCGGCGACGACCAGCGGACGAGCCGCAGAAGCCGGATGTTTGAGCACTTCGGCAGCCGCGATCATCGCCAGCAGCATCGCTCCGGACTGACGAGCATCGCAGACCCATTCGACCAGCGTGCCGGGGCGGATCCCGCCGTGAGGCAGCAGCGAGTTGAGGACCGCACCACCGGCGGAAAACACCACCGGCTGCGGCGCGTCGGCGGATCGGCCGCGCGCTTCCATGCGGCGGACCAATTGCCGCAAGTGGTCCAGCCGATCCGCTGGAGCAGCGGGTGGGGAAGCAGCAGCGGGTGGGGAAGCGGGTAGATCAGCGGCAGCAGGCGGGCTGACCGGTGGTGAAGTAGCGGGCGGCGGGGCCGGCTCAGCGGAGGTGACCGGCGGCACACCGCGCGAACGTGGAGCGGTGGCGGTTGCTGGCGCCGTCGCAACTCGCCGCGACGATCGCTTGCGGCCGATTCGAGAAACTCCCGCGCCGTCGGCGGGTTCCTCAAGCGGAAATAAAAGTGTCTGCTGATATCGCATCGTGCGCTCTTGGGTTGCTTACACTGCCGCCCAAACGAGTGGCCCCGGCCATTATCTTTTGCTAGCAAAAGAGCTTACCGTCAGCATACTGGCTATTTGTTCACACTACAAGGAATTATCGGCCATGTTGCAGAATATCCGTTGGGCAATTTTGATTTTGGGCGTACTGGTCTTGATCGCGGTGATGGTTCAAAACAGTCACCCCGTGATCCTCAAGTTGTTCTTCTTCGAGACCGAACTTCCGACTTCGACGCTGTTGTTGGCGACCTCCGTTTTGAGTTTCTTGATCGGCGCCCTGACGACCGGACGCATGCTGTGGCAGCGGGGCAGCGCGGACCGCCCGCAAGAGCTTCCGCTTAAGAAACCGTAGCCGGCGGGCTGAGCACCCGGATCGACTTGCGGGGCTGTTCGCGGCGACGGCGATCGCGCTCGCGGCGGCGGCTGGCCAACAGGTCGTAGCGGGCCAGAACGAGCCGAGCCAATTCGCCCATCGGCTGCAGTTCGTCGACTCGCCGCTCATAGGCGGCCCCGCGGGTTGGGGCAGGACGCTCCAGCGACTCGCACCGCGCCGGCTCCCAGCTGCCCGTTTGCGGAGCAGCGGTCTGCCGGACAGCCATTACCTCCGCGGCCGCGTGGGGGCCGCTCGCTGTATAGCGAACCGTTTTGGTCGCAGCACGCTTAGCTACCGGACGCTTGGCAGCCGAAACGTGAACAAAGCTGGAAGTGCTGGGGAGCGTATCGACCGACCCAGCCGAATCGAACAGAGACAATTGCGTGAACATGTCGGTGCCTTGAGCGTCAGAGATGGATCGCATCTGGGACGCGAGGCACCTCAGCGGCCCTCGCATTCCCAACACAAACCATCATCCGGAGCACCCGGGACACGTCTGGTCACTGGCAAAACAGAAAAACTAAAAATCTCTCCGCCGCACTTTTGCTGCCGTGGGTGGCATGCTCAGAGCCCCAGGATGGGCGTGGACAATGAAAGCAGATAGTCACCGAGAAACTACCATGCCGCTCTCCCCAGCACGCCCTTCGTTCCTCAGGCACGTGCCACCCCAAGTAGTGAGCTACGAAGTTCGCGGAAGCACTGTTGGTTTAGGCGTGCTCGACGGGATCGCGAAAATTGTTCAAGTACGCCAGCGAGTGATCCAGAACCGTGTCGTACGCCAGCGGTTCGACGTCTTGGCCGAGCACTTCGATCTCGATCCAGCGGTCGTAGCCGCCGGCCTGCAGCGTTTCAAGAATGGCCGGGATCGGCACTCGGCCTTCACCGAGCAAGCAGCGGTTCATTTCGCCCAGCGGGCTATGGCGGCTGTCGCCTAGTTGGACCAACTGCAGGTGCTCGATCACCTCGGGCAACCACTCCAAGACGTCCTGGTCCATCCCGAGGTGATAGGTGTCCAGCACCAGACCGATGTTGTCGCTGCCGACGGTGGCGACGAGGTCGAGCGTCGTGCGGATATCATGCAAGAAGGACCACTCTTCACCGCAGCCGGGATGGAATGGTTCGATCGCTAGGCTGACGTCGTGGGCCACCGCGACGGCATTGACCTCGACCAGCGCCTGACAAATCGTCTTGTGCAGATGCCGGCGAATGTGGTTGTTGCGTCCGCCGACGAGCACGACCAGCGTCTCGGCTCCGACCACGCAGGCCTGCTCGATCGCATCGATCGCATCATCGACGGCATCGGCAAATCGCCGTCCATCGCTGCCGGTGAAACCGCCGGCCCAGGACAACGAGGACGCCCGCAGGCCGCTGCTCAATAGCTGTTCGCTCGCCTCTTCCACGCCGAGATCATCGATCTTGGGACGCCACAAGCCGATACCGCTAATCCCTCGTTGTACCGCGGCTTCGATGTCTTGCTCGAGGCTCCACCGCAGGGTGGTCAACTGGCTGATCGCGATCTTTTTCATCCGTGCATCCGGCAAGTAAAAGAGGTTATTGAGGAGACTCAAGCCTAACCTCTGGCAGTATCGCAGATCCGCCGACGCCGGTGAATATCAAGACCACGAATCCTTGCTTGCGCCGGTCAGCAGCAGTTCGCCCTTGGCCGTCATCCAGCGGGCATAGGCGATATGCATTGCAGCTCTGGCGTCGATGACTTCCAATCCGGCGTCGGCATAAGCCTGTTCGTAGATGTTGAGCAACAGGATGTCGATGTCACCGGCCGCGAACGCCACCTCCCCGGCCCGCAGCGTTTGCTCTGCGAGGTCTCTGCCGATGGTCGCCTGCTCCAACCGCTCGCGAGCGGCTTGATAGGCGATGACCGACTGACGAACATCGTTAGCGATCCGGTCGGCAGCCAACTGGGTCCGCGCGTTGAGTTGAGCCAGGCGAGCTCGCAACGAGCGCGCCCGGCCGAGCGTCCTGCGACGTTGCACCGGGACGCTGCCGACCAATCCGGTTTCAAGGATAAACGGTCGCTTGTCTCCGGTGGGGCTGGTCAGCGGGCCGACGTCTTGAGAGGCTTCGGTCGAAAAGTCAATTTCAGGAAGTTGTTGGTTGATTGCCAAACGCAGCTCCGTGCAGTTGCTCGCCCGAGACTCGTAGGATCGCCAGTTCAGGACGCTGCTCCAGGGCGCTGCTGATGTCGGCTGGGAGGTCGATCAAGGCGTTAGGCGCTGCGGGAAATATTTCCGGCAGCGCGTCCTCGGTGACTGCAATCGGCCGGCCAGCGACATCGCGATAATACAGCGACAACCGCACCGCAGCGGCGTCCCACCGCTGGCGAACCTCGATCAAGCGGCTGCGCCGCAGCGCCAACAGGCGGCGGTTGTCGATGCCGACGATCTGAGCGACGTCTCCGGCGTCGATCTGGCGTTGGATGCGTTGGACCCGTTCTTCGGCAAGTCTCATCAGATCCTGAGCGACGCGGTACTGTTGGCCGACCGCGACCCACTGCCAATAGGCTTCGGCCGCGTCGCCCTGTGCCGCCAGAACCTGTTGGAACAGTTGCGGGTCCGACTTTTGGAGATCCAGGGCGGCCAACCGCACCGCGGTGCGGCGTGAATCGATCGCCCGGCTTTGCAGCAGCGGGATCTCGAAGCCGACGCGGAACTCGCCGCTGTTATCGGTATCGCGTCCACCATACCAGGGCTCAAACCGACCGCGTCCGATTCGATATCCGGCATAGCCAACTCCGCCGTTTTCCAGCGGCCGGCTCCAGCTCACGCCGTGACGATAGTTTTCGTAATACCCCAGCGGCTGGTTGATCGTGAACGCTTCGAGTCGGTCATCGAACTCGCCCAGCGCCTGTTGGGACGCCCCCAACGCCTCATCTCGCAATTGTGCCGCTTCACGCACCGACGGAAAAGATTGCGTGGCGGCGGCAACGACCATCTGCAGATCAAGCAGGCCGACCAGCGGCGGCGGCAACTCCTCAGCGGCATCATGCTGCTGGGATTCAGCCAGCGGCTGAAGACCGACGGCCAGCGGCGGCGGCAGCTCATTGGCGGCGTCTTTGCCGGTGGTGTCCTCGTCAGTGAGGTCTGCGGCCGTGGTGATATCAACGCTCACGGTTGTGGCGCCCGCCGCTGCAGTGGGCAGCGGATCGATCTGGGCGACGATCCAGGTCGTTTTTTGCAGCTCCGTCGCAGCGGCCTGCACAACCGCCGAGCGATCCTGCCGTTGGAGCATCCCATCCGGCTGCGTTGCGATGAGCGGATTGGGGGCCCGCTTACTAGCTTCAGTCGCCTGGCAACCAATTGCCGAGACCACAGCCACCGCCAGCAGCGGTAGCCACGGCTGCCTTCCGTGTTCACTTAGGCAATCGCGGCTTAGACTTTTTGAGATTCGGTTTCGTCGCATCCTTGCCATCCGAGGCCGGTTCGATGGTCGGGGGGAATCCGTTGAGTTGTCGCCAGACCTCGTATCCGACCGAGACAGTGCCCATCATGATCCAGCCGTTGGCGCGCAGCCCTTGCCGCAGCCATTGTTCGTCGGGCCAATCCGAATCGGCTTCGGGTCGGACCAGTACGCGGAAGATCCCCGTGCCATCGTCGGTCGGATCGATGACGACGACTTCTCCCGAGAACGACCCCACCGAGACCTGAGGCCAACCGGAGAACTGCAACGCTGGCCAGCCTTCGAACTGCAGCCGCACATGCTGACCGGTCCGGATCAACGGCAAGTCCATGCCCGTTACACTCAGCTCCACCGCTAAATCATCGGTATCCGGAACAAGCGTCAACAGATAATCGCCTGCTTTTACCGATTGGCCTCCTTCGACCAGCGGTAAGCGATGGATCACACCGCTGCGCGGGGCGGTGACGTGGATCCGCTCCAGCGTCGATTGGCGAACTTCAAGGTCGCGGATCTCTTTGCGGATGCTGGAGGCTTCGGCGAGCACTTTTTGGTACTGCGCCTGAGCTGATTCGACTTTCGCTTGCGCCTCGCTGAGCTTCTGCTCTCGCTCCGCACGGCGGTTTTCCAGCTCCCTTTCCAGCGATCCGACCGCCTCCCTTGCCGAGGCCAATTCCGCTTGTGCCGATGTTACCTGCTGCTGCAGGACTTCGATTTCCCGCAGCGGCTTGATCCCCTGTTGGTACAGGTCCCATTGGCGGCGGTAGTTTCTTTCCAGTTGCTCGAGCTTCGCTTCGTAGCCCGGAATTTCCGCTCGCTTGCCGTTCAGGCGGTTCTCGGCTGCAGCGATCGTTTCATCGGCCGCTCGCCCCGTGAACTCCTGAGCCGCTTCGAAGGTTGTCACATTGGACAAGTAGACCGAAGCCATCTGCTCGGTCGACGCCAGCTTTTGTCTCAGGTCCTCAGCCGAACGTTCTAATTGATTTTCCAAGTCCGCGGCAGTCGGCTGGATCGTCAACAGACGCTCACCTCGCTGCACTCGGCTGCCCTCGTAGAGGTGAGGGGGGATGCTGGAGATGATCCCGTCGACCGGAGCGGAGAGTTGCTGAGGGCGATACCCCGGCTGAAAAGCGATCACCCGCCCGGCACCGTGCGCCGACTGCTGCCAGGGCAGTAGCATCAAGCCGAGGATCGCCAGGATCATGACCAAGGTCAGCCACAGTGCCATCCGCCGGATCAGCTGCGTCGACTGGATCAGCTGCGTCGCTGTTCCAAGCGGACGCCGACCGCGGACGTCGATCGTCCGACGTGGCGTACCGCGTCGCGGCAAGCTGCTGGTGGGTTGGTCGAGGATCTTCGCCATGGAAAACTTATCGCTAAGCTTCAGTCCGATTTTTTGTCGCGATCACTAAACAAGTCACTTGGGGGATTGGTCGCTTGGCCCCTTGGCTCAATCGTCCCCGAGTGTCCACTTTTCAACGAACAGGTCGGTCCACTCCGTGCGCGACGTCGCCACGATCAGCGACCAGGGCATTATACGCGTGTGCAATCGACTGATCAGTTCGTCGCCGATCTTTGTCGGCAGCGAATCAAGTAACGAGTCGATGATCAGCAACGGCGGGCGCGTGACGATCGCCCGGGCAATCATCAGCCGCGCCGCCTGCGTCGCCGACAGCGGCCTGCCACCGGGGGCCAGTTCGCAGTTCACAGCTCCCTCCATGCGCTCGATTTCCTGGCTCAACCCGACAAAGTCCAACGCCCACTGCACATCGGTGGCATCAACGTTGTGGCGATGCAAATGAACGTTTTCAGCCAATGTACCAGCGAAAATTTCGACTCCGCGACAGTACCCGATCAGCTCGCAATATTGGGCGTGATCGAGTTGCCTCAGGTCAATGTAATTGACGTGGATCGAACCGGCTTTGGGTTGCCGCAGCGTCGCTAGAGTCTCCAGTAGCAGTGTTTTGCCGCTTCCCGGCGGTCCGATCACGGCGACCGAATTGCCGGCGGCCAATTGAGCGGAAAAGGACTCGATGGCCGTCTTCCCGCCCGCTTCGATCTTCGCCCTCCGAATCTCCAGGTTCAACGGGCCGTCATGCTGCAGCAGGTGCCTGCCGCCGGTGGCGCATCTCGGAAAGATCCAAAACCTCTCCCACTTTTCCGACCGAAGCCATCAGGTCATAGAATGCCTCGAGCTGCTTGCCCATCTTCGCAAAGGCGCCCACGATCACGGCGACGATCAACTCGGCAGCCACCAATTGGCCGAGCGTCAACTGATTGTTGATGACCAGAAAGCCGCCGATGGTCAACAGCGACACCGAGGCCACGACGTACACCGACAGCGCAAAGATGATCTGCCTGAGCAGCACGCTGAAGTGGGCCTTGCGATAGCCGAGCCACTGAGCGAGCAATTGATCGGTCTTGTCCAGAGCGAACAAACCGCCGCCGAGCTGAAACGCCGTCGGGCAGGCGATGATGTCTTCCAGCCAGGCCAGCATCCGATATTTCGCCTTGGACTCCTTGATCGATGTCTTGACGGCGCCGCGTCCGAGCACAAACACCATGAAGCCCATCAGCATCAACAACGCGATGTCAAACCCGAGCAGGAACGGGTGATAGATGGCCAACACAATCATGCCGATGGTGATCGCAATCGCCATCGAGACCCCCTCGAGCAACATCGAGTGGATCGTTTTTTGCACGATCGCGATATCCAGAAACCGGTTGACTAACTCGGGCCCGCTACGATTGTCCAACTTGGTAAGGTCGGCGTTGCTGAGTCGGTGCCCAGCATCCAAGCCGATGCGGACAAACAACCGTCGCAGGATCACCTCAATCTGGACCGCGATCACGACGCTGAGCATCGCAGCGAAGCTCAAGAACGTGAACAGGATGATCGCTAAGATGATCACCGGTTGCAGGTAGCGATTGAACGCCACGGTGTTGACCAGCGATTCCACCGCCAGCGGCGTGGCTAGGCCGAGCACCCCGACGACGATCGAAAATACGATCAACGCATAAATATCCTTGCGGTCCGGGCGCAGCAGGTTCAACAACGTCGCCAGCGGCTTAGTCGGGGGATCGGAATGATCGATCGCGTCCAGGGGCTGCGCGACGACCAATCGCAGCGGCGCATCGAGAGTTTGCAAACCGAGTTCGCGCCGCAATGCCGACAAGCGTCTCCAAGCCGGATCCGTCTCCGCGCCCGTGCTCCAGGTCTTAACCAGTCGTCGGCGAGCCGAAAGCAACACCCACCACTGCTCGGCCGCGTCGTCTGCAACCACCCGCTGCCGGGTGTCAGAAAGAGTAGGCTGGGCTTCGGCAAGCACCGACGGCGAGATCGCCACCGGGTAGTCCTGACTGGCAAACGCGAGGGCTTCAGACAAGGTGCCGTCAAATACCCCCAGACGCATCCGATAGCGTTCCGCCACACGATACAGCGCTCCGAGTGGATCGGCGCCGGCAACTTCGCCGGCAGCAATCAGCTCGCGAACATCCACCCGCTCATAGTCGATCCCCAAATGCTGGGCCATCGTCTCGAAGATGGCCATCAACTTTTCATTTGTCGGAATCATCTAGCCGATTGGCTCGATCGTCGCCGACATACTGCCCTTGCAACGTTCGATGTACTGGTCCTTGCCAAACGCGTGGATCTGGTCCCGCTTCAGTTCGGCATGTTCCAGAGTCGTGGTCAGCAGGATCGCGCGGCCGGAGGTGTCGACTTCTTTGGCAATTTGATAACCCGACTCGACCGGTTTGCGGAACAGTTCACGCAGCATCACGATCACGTATTCGTAGCTGTGATCGGGATCATCCCACAGGATCACGTTGTACCGCGGTTGCGGTTTAGAACGATGTTGACGCTGTTGATCTCGCTTGGTTTCTCGTTTTGGCTGGGCAACGACGACCATCTCGTCTAGGGTGGCTTGCTGTTCTGACATCGTTTCTGGCTCGCTGTTTCCAAAACATCCGACGCCCCGCAGGCTGCCCCATGCAGTCGGCGTGGCGGCGTATATTGTAGCGCGTTCGCATTCTGCCGGTAATCCTTTTTGCTCCGGCCAAGCGGATTTTGTCAGTCGCGATCGCTCGATCATCAGAAACTTTAACGGTTGTCACACAGGTAACGCCCGCTTATGTCCAGCTCTGCCGAGTCCCGCATCCCCGCCGACCTGATCCAGCGTTTTTCCGACCGCCAGGAACAGCACCTGCACGACTTGTGCCAGTGGCTGCGGATCGGCAGCGTCAGCAGCGACCCGACCGCGGCGGACGCCATGCAGCAGGCCGCCGTGTGGCTGGAAGACAAGTTTCGCTCCGCTGGTCTAGCAACCCGCCGGATCGCGACCAAAGGCTTTGACCTGGTGTACGCCGAGACGCCCCCGGTCCCCGGGCGCCGGTGGTGCTGGTCTACGGGCATTACGATGTCCAGCCACCGGAGCCGCTGAGCAAGTGGATCAGCGGCCCATTTGAACCGACGGTCCGCGATGGCAATCTCTATGCCCGCGGAGCGACCGACGATAAAGGTCAAGTGCTGACCCATGTTCAGAGCGTCACCGAATGGCTTTCCAGCGGTCAGCCATTGCCGCTGCAGGTGAAGTTCTTGATCGAAGGGGAAGAAGAAGTCGGCAGCGATGGACTCGCAGCGATCCTGCCTTCGATCACCGACCTGATCGCCTGCGACTGCGTCGTGGTCAGCGACAGCAGTCAGTACGGCGACGGCCAACCGGCGATCACCTACGGACTGCGCGGCATCCTGGCGATGGAAGTGCGCGTCGATGGGCCCAAACAAGACTTGCACAGCGGCAGTTTTGGCGGCGCGGTGATGAACCCTGCGATCGCCCTGTGCCAGCTGATGGCGTCGATGATCGATGCCGACGGCCGGATCGCCGTGGATGGGTTTTACGACGACGTTCGCGAACTGGAGGATGCCGAACAAGGATTGATGGACGCGCTGGAGGGAGATGATCGCCAGCTCGCCGCTCAGCTCGGCGTCGAGTCGCTGTTTGGCGAAGCCGGCTATTCGACCAACGCCCGCCGCTGGGCCCGGCCGACCTTTGACATCAACGGGCTGACCTCGGGGCATCAGGGCGAAGGCGGCAAGACGATCATCCCTGCGACCGCGACTGCTAAATTCACCTTCCGGCTGGTTCCGGATCAGGATCCGCAGCGGATTGCGGTCGCCGTCCAGCGGCACCTGGAGAAGCACCTGCCGACAGGCGTGCGGCTCTCGGTCCAGCTCGGCCACGGCGCTCCGGGCATGATCGCGTCGATCGATAGCCCCTACGTGGATGCGGCCAAACTGGCGATTGAGGAAGCGTTTGGAACGCCGCCGGTGATGATCCGTGAAGGCGGCTCGATCCCGATCGTCGCCCAGTTCCAGGCCGCCCTCGGGACCGACTGTCTGCTGCTCGGTTGGGGGCTCAACGATGACGGCGCCCACAGCCCCAACGAGAAGTTCCGCGTGGCCGATTACTACCGCGGGATCCAAGCCAGCGCGCTGCTCTGGCACCAACTCGGACGCGTCCGCAAGTAGCTTTCTATCAGCAAGTGCTAGTGCGGGGGCACACTAGCCGAGCCAATTGCTGAAGTTACCGTGGGCGGCATCATCAATGATTGAGGCAAGTCTGCTCTCGCGGAAAGCCGATAACCGCCACTAGCGGGCTAACACGTGTGGTCTGCCTGGTGGGTCGCTAAGTGCCTCCAAGATGCGCAGCCTGAGCCTTGGTGGTGCGCAAATGGAGGCAACGGCCTTTTTCAGGAGCGATGGCCAAGGAAAAATCAGCAGAATTTCTGCAGCTTTAATGGATGATCAATAACCATAAATGCCGGTTTAACCCCGTTTAGCGGCCGATGGGCAGACGGTAGCTCACAGGAGGGTGTTGCGGGTTTTAGCCGGCGGTGCGAGCTTTGCCTATGCGACCGAAAGTCCCCAAGGTCGCCTACAACGGGTGCAGTGGCACTCGTACCTTGCGGCTTCCATCACCGGTGTGATGGTCGATGTGGGGACAGTACCCGTGTGTGCAGGTGGGAATCCTGCATGCTCCCTTACTGGAACATAGGGAAATGCTCACTCTCTTTCTGTTTGCAGTCCTCAGCGGTGCGACCACCGAGCCCCACTACTACCAAACCTTCGATCCGGTCAGCGGGATCTCGGCTCATGGGCCTACAATTGTCCTGCTATCGGCCAAAGACGACCTCAGCTGCGATCTGTGGTGGGTAGCAAATGAAGTGCCGCTGAAGACACGCGGCTGGCAAGTTCACGAGGTAACTCACGTGAAGCCGCGCCAGTATCCGTCGTTTCGCATCTATTTCAACGGAAAATGGCGGACCCACGAGGGCCCGCTGTACAAGTCCACCTTGCAGCAAATTGTCGGCGTTCCGGTCATGTGAGCCGCCCGCCGCCGAAAATTGCTGTCGACGGTGGCTGCCGTGACCGCCGATCGTCCAGCGGCGGCTCGGCCGGAGCCATCTTGCCAGCTGCTGATGCCGGTGAGCCGTATTCGATCCGATACGCTCCGTTAGGTGCGCAGAATGCTTGCTCAGCGGCCCGGAGCGCAGAGGCAGCCTCTGCCGCGGCCAGCGGTGCCGAAGCGATCGGATGGCAGGCATGAGGATCGGGACGAAGTGAGCAAAGGCGCGACCATTACGGCGACACGGCGACGGCTGACCGACTGGCTCGGAGGGCAAGAGCCGGTGGTGCTGCTGGGGCTGCTGACCGTTGTGGCGACGACTTGGGGCTTCATCGAGCTCGCTGCGGAAGTGGTCGCTGGCGACACGCAGGCCTTCGATAAATGGGCCGTCCGCGCGGTTCGCCAAGCCGATAACCCGGCGTTACCGATCGGTCCGCACTGGTTACCCGAAGTCGGCCGCGATGTGACGGCGCTGGGCAGCATCGTGGTGCTGTCGTTCTTCACGCTGGTCGTCGCCGGCTATTTGTGGCTGGATCGCAAGTTTTGGATGATGCTGTACCTGCTCGCTGCGACGGCCAGCGGATTGGTGGTCAGTCTCGGGCTCAAGCAGCTGTTCGATCGCCCGCGGCAAGACCTTGTGCCGCGTTTATCGGAGGCGCTGACGACAAGTTTCCCCAGCGGACACTCGTTCCTTTCGACGGTCGTCTACCTCACGCTCGGCTCGCTGCTGGCCACCGTGATCACAAGAAAAAGCGTCAAGATCTATGTGCTCGCCGTGGCGGTGGTGCTCTCGGTGATTGTCGGTCTTAGCCGCCTGTACCTGGGCATGCATTATCCGACCGACATTTTAGCCGGTTGGATGGCTGGACTCGGCTGGGCACTGCTGTGCTGGATGATCGCCCACTGGTTGCAGCGCCATCGCCACCTGGAGACCGCTGATCCCGAAACGACTCAGCCCGAAACGATTGGCGGCCAGGGCCAGCGATGATCGTCCCGCAACTGTGCCCACACCGGCAGATCAATCATCGCGTCTGCTGTGAACCCTGGCCGCTTTAGCAGTCCCGAGGATGTGCTGCAGCGCAGCGACGGCCGGGGGTTTGACGAGGTGATCGTCGAAGCCCGCATCAAACGACTTGCGGCGATCGACAGCGGTGCCATAGCCGGTCACCGCCACGACCCTCACCTGATCGAATTGACGGTCCTGACGCAGCTGCCGCGCAACCTCAAAACCATCCAGCAGCGGCAGCCCGATGTCGAGCAGGATCAGTTCAGGCATGTGCTGCTTGGCCGCTGCCAGTGCCGCGACGCCATCGTGAGCAACATATACCTGATGCGGACCCAGTTTTTGCAAGAGCAGGCTGAGCATCTCCGCCGCCGGCACGTTGTCATCGACGACCAGAACCTTGACCGCGGGTGCGGAGATCGCAACGGATTTGATCGCCGGCGCCAGTTCGGCGGCTTTGGCAAGCTCGCGGCGGATCGGCAAGCGAACCGTGAACTCGCTGCCCCGGCCGGGGCCTTCACTGTGGGCATCGACGGTTCCGCCGTGCATCTCCACCAAGCTCTTGACCACGGTCAATCCGATCCCTAAGCCGCCTTGCGACCGATCGATGGTCCGCTGGTCTTGCGTAAACAGCTCGAAAATCTGCGGCAGGACTTCGGGCGCGATTCCAATTCCTGAATCGCGGACGACGATTGCGATCTGATCTTGCTGCACCTCAGGCGCAGTTCGATCCGCCCTTCGTCGGGCGTGTACTTGGAAGCGTTGTTGAGCAGGTTGCCGATCACCTGCGCCATCCGCACCGAATCGGCCTGGAACTGTACCGGTTCGGGAGGCATGAGGAGCGCAAGTTGCTGCCGATGCCGCTCGACCAGCGGGCGGACACTGTCGATCGCACGTTGCACGATCGCATGCAGCTCAGCCAGCTCTTGGCGCAGTTCGATGCGGCCGCGCATGATCCGCGACACGTCCAGCAGGTCATCCACCAGCCGCACCAAATGCTCGACCTGGCGCTGCATCGTGTCGAGGATCTCGCGGTCGGTACCCATGATGGCCAGCACATCCAGGCCGCTGCGGATCGGCGCCAAGGGGTTGCGCAGTTCGTGCGCAAGCATCGCCAGGAACTCATCCTTCTTTCGCGCTTCCTCGCGCAGCGACGCGTACAGCAGGGCATTTTCACTGGCGATGGCCGCACGCCGAGCCAAATCCTCAGCCAATGCCAGGTCCGCTTCGGTATACCGCCGGCCCGACTCGGCAGCGACAAAATTGATCACGCCGATGGTTTTGCCGCGGACCTGAAGCGGGACACACATGTAAGACTTCAGACCCAACTGCGTGAGCATCTGGAAATGCTCCTCGTTCTTGACGCTCTGGCGCAGCGTCGAGTCGGGAATCTCCTGGACGAGCACCGATTGACCGCTACGAAACGCCTGGTAGACGCCGTGAGGCGCTTCTGGATCAGGCGGCCAGCGCCTGCGAGCCTCTTGGGCGAGGCGAACCTTCGCGGGGTCGACGTGAGCGACCGCCGACTGCTGCAGCATGCCGGTGTCGTCGGGCAGGCAGACCGAGCACCAATCCGCAAAGTGTGGCACCGCGAGCGACGCGATCCGCTGCAGCGTGCTGGCGAAATCGACCAACGTCGACATCGACTGACTCGCTTCGGCCAGAAACCGCAAATCGTGCTCGGTCCGTTTCCGCTGCGTCGTCTCCACACATACACCGATCATCTGCAGCGGCCGCTGCGCCGAATCGCGAAAGACGGTTGCCCGCGATTCAACCCAGCGAACTTTGCCATCGGGCAAGACCAGACGGTATTCGCTGTGATGCTCTTTACCCGTCCGGATCGCTCGTTCGATCGAGGCCACCACTTCGTCGCGGTCCTCCGGATGCATGAATTGCTGAAACGCTTCGAAGGTTTCCGGGAAGGTTCCCGGATCCAATCCATGCATCGCTTCCAACTGCGGCGACCCTCGCATCTGGCCGCTGCGCATATCCCAGTTCCAGGTCCCCATCTGCCCGGCCTCAAGGGCCAGCCGCAGGCGGTTTTCGCTCTCGCGCCGGGCTTCCTCGGCAAGACGACGCTCCGTCGTATCGCGCGAGACGACCACAACGGTGTCGGCTTGGGTCGCGTCGCCATCGATGGGCGTGATGACGTATTCGAAGTACCGCAACTCGCCGTCGGGTGCCCGAAACTCGGTCTCATTGACCGCCGCGACACCCGTGCGCAGCACGTGCTCGCGCTGCGCATCGAAGGCCTGCATCGCGTCGGCCGGTAAGCCGAGTTCCTGCCACCGTTTACCGGCCATCTCAGCGGGCTTGAGCCCCAGCACGCGTGCGCCGCCAGCGCTCACGAAGCGGTAGCGGCCTTGCCGGTCGACGACGTAGAGGTGATCGACCGAGGCGGCAAGAATGCCGGTCAGGACGCTTGCCTGCTCTTGCACCGCTCGCTGAGCCGCTTTTTGCTCGCTGACATCGCGAAACACGAGCACGACTCCTTCGAGCCGCCCGTCGCCGTCGCGGATCGGCGAGGCGCTGTCATCGATTGGCCGTTCGGTGCCGTCTTTGGCGATCAGGATCGTGTGATTGGCCAGTCCCACAATCGTGCCTTCCCGCAAAACCTTCATCACCGGGTTATCCACCGGCAAGCGGGTGTACTCGTTGACGATCTGAAAGATCTCTGCGAGCGGCCGCCCCTGGGCGTCGCTGCGTGACCAGCCGGTCAGTTCCTCGGCGATCGGATTGAGGAAAGTCACTCGCCCGGCGCTGTCGGTGGTGACGACTGCGTCGCCGATACTCGCCAGCGTCACTTTAAGCAACTCGCTCTGCTTTCGCTGGCGGTCCTCGGCAAGTCTGCGGCGGCGGATCTCCTCAGTCAGCGCTTCGATCTTCTGATTCAAAACGGCAAACTGACTGGGCGACGCCGCTCTCGGAACCAGCCGCAGTAGCACCTGTGCCGGCTGGTTATCGTTCTGACGAACAACTGCGCCGAAGCAGCGGCAAGGGACGCTGCGGCCATCGTCAGCCACAAGTTCGAGCGAACCGACGACCGGGTCACCACTGCGTGCGCATAGCCTGAGGTACTCTTTGACAACATCAGACGAGGCCGTTGCGAAGTCGCACACGTTGCGCCGCGGCAGCTCTCGCAGGCAAAAACCGAGTTGCTCGACAGCACGATTGGCGGCCAGTACCTCGCCATCGGGCCGCAGCAGCAAGGCGGCCTCGGTAAACAGATCGGCTAACTGAGAAAACTGTTCAGGTTTCATGCTCCGTGCTATCCCTGAAAGTATTCGCGCCCGCTGGCTGCTTCCGCTTCCTCAGTCGGCTTCAGATAAACCACCACCCGACAACCGGCGTCACCACGGGCGATGGCGTTCTCCAGCACCACCTTGGCGTAACCCAGGTTTTCGGCTGCGATGACGCCAAAAACGTTGCTGGTCATCATACACAACGCGGGCCGGCCGACGACTTTATCACCAAACGGGCAGGCCCGGTTGCCGAGCACGATGGTTTGGTCATCTTGTTCAATGACGAAGAAGTCGCCTTGGATGCGGCGTTTCAGATCGACGAGCACCTCGCTGACCTGCTGTGCGGTCAGCTGAGGAACGTCGAGAGCCGTTTTGTACTGGTTGTTGATCTGGTCGCCGATCCGCTGGCCGACCACGCTGACGAAGCCTGAGGCTTCTTCCAGGCCAACCACATCTTGCAGCGTGCCGGAGAGTTCGCGCAAGAGCGTCCGCAGGAAAATGTCCCGCTCCAGCGGCAGCGGCAGCGACTCAATCACAGGCAGGTTGGGTAAACTCTTCTCCACTGGAGGCTCCCTCAGAGAGTCGATGATCGGTCGCCAGCGGGCCCCGGTGGCCCGGCGTTCCCACACATCGTGGGCGATCCATTCGCCGAAGCTCGCGGCGAGAGAATCGCCAGCCGGACAAATCCGCCTGCCGGGCAAATGCTCGCTGCCATTCTTGCCACCAATCCGGTCGCTGCCAAGGGTGCGCACACTGCTGGCGGCCGCCTGGCCCGAGCACGAGCGGATCAATTCAGCCAGAATCCGGGCTGATTCCGCCACGCTGCCGGCTGAAAAAGACAGACAAAGCGGCGATGAGACATTGCGGTGTCAGCCAGCTGGCAACCGATCGACACTGTCCTGATCGGGCTGAACGATCAGCGACCACTGATGCAGAACACCGGAGCGATCGCTGCGGCTGGACCGAATCATCAGTTGCCACAGCCCTTTAAGACTCTGACCCTTATAAGTCGCTAAACCGGGTTGCCGCTTGGCCAGCGCACCGGGCTGAAAGTTGCCCGCAAACGGTGCTCGCCCGCGGGTGATGTTGATTCCCGCTTCATCATCAAAGATGGTGTTCTCAAAGTGGTCGTCGCTGCCGCCCACTCCGGCAAACAGTTCGATCCGCTGTCCATCCGGTCCAATTAGATAAGCATCCAGGTGCTGATTGAATGTATGCGTGATCGAAACTTGCACATTCAAGTCACCGATCAGGATGTCTTCGTCAACTTGAATCTCCGAAACCACAACGCTGCGAGGCAGTAGAATCTTGGCTTCATGATTGGCAAACGCACCGCCGACAACCCGCTTGGACGACAAGATCTCATCGGGTGTGATGATGCCGTCACCATTGGCATCATAAGATGCAAACTCATCGGCGGCCGCGGCTGTCCACTCGTCAGCGAACTCCGCCATTTCGATCTGCTTGTCCGCGTTCCGGTCGCGTTCGAAGAACCAGGTTGGCAGCAGCTCGGATAGGTCGTTGCCTTGGCTTTCCATCTCAAGGAATAAGAACTCAGTCAGTTCGTTTTGATCGACCGTGCCATCGCGGTTGTAATCCGCCTTAGCGACATCGAGCCCGGCGGACGCCATTTCGCGCGGTTCGAGCAGACCGTTGCGATTCTGGTCATAGCGCTCCACGATGCTTTGTGCCAGCGCCCGGCTGCCGCGGTCGGCACCGCGTGTGCGCCGACGGATGGTGCTGGTTGCCGAGTTCGTGGAAGCGGACTCACGGCGGCCAGTTGACGCGGCCGGCGACGGCGACGGCAGGCTCAGCGTGAGCGCTGCTTGTTGCTCAAGGATCCGCTCCCGCGCAAATCGCTGAGCGAGTTCCTGGCGATTGAGTCTCCCATCGCCGTTGAGGTCGCTCTCCTCAGGTGTCTGGCCGCGCCACCGCGCTCGCTGGGCCTCAGCGAGGTCGAGATAGCCATTTTGGTCGCGGTCGTAGCGCTCCAGTGTTTCATCGGCCTGAGTTAAATCGACTGATGTATAAGGGTACTTGATGACGGGTGTACCAAACTCAGGCACGACCGCTTGCTGCGGATCAGGACCAAAACCTTTGATATTAGAAACGCTTGTTGGTTCAGATGACGAGTCACCGCTGCGGCTCTCAAAGTAGCGCCGCGCCGCATCTTCTAGTCTCCGCACCGGTACAGGACGCGAGAGGTTGATCCCATAGTCACGCGCGAAGCGATCGAGAAAACCACGTGCGCGGCTATCGATTTCGCTCGGCTCAATGTAGCCATTCTTGTTGGCGTCGATCCGCGAGATCCATTCCGACTGTGCCGCCGCAGTGCCGGGCATCCACAGGCCACAGCCGATGAAGAATAATACAATGGCGATCGGACGCAGCTGGATCACGGTCGATTTCGATGTCAGGAAGGAATGGGCGGCACAGGCGCGCTGCCGGCCGTGGGTGCTGGCGGTGAACGCGTCGCGGCCGCCGCGCGTCGTTTACAAATCCGCAAGCAACTACCGCGACCGCCAGTTGCTGCGGCGGCTATCACGCGTGTCGCCGCGGCGGCTGTCACGTGAACTGCGGTTGTTGCTAGGCGTCTCGCCATTGAGGGTCCGCAGGATGGTTTCCAAGTCGACGCCCGCCGCCGCTGGGATCACCTCGGTGACCTGTTCGCTGCGAATATCGACCGACCGAATCAGTTCTTCGACCTCGGCAAAGAGCGCATCCGGAGCCGTGATCACCAGCGAATTGCTCGACTCATGGACGGCGACGGTCATCTCCGCCTGGCGGCCGCGGGTCGGCTTGTCCGCAACATCGCGCTGACCTTGGTTGTCACTGCGACGATCGTTGTCGTTGTTTTGGCGAGAGTCGGCAGGCGGTTGGCCACCGCGGTTCGGCTGCCCGCCAGCGGCGGCAGTGGCAATCCGGCCGGCGTAGGCTTGCTTCACCGTCTCCGCGACATCGGCCGCTTTGGTGTGCATCAGTTCGATGACGTGGGAACGGCCAAAGGTTTCGATGTTGGTGATGCTGTTGCCCTTGTCGATGATCCGCAAGTAGCCGTCGATGACGCTGACGTCCTCGGCAGTACCTTGGACGATCAGTCGATTCAGGCGAGCATCAGAGACGATCGTCGCAGTGCCCGCGGTGACCGTTGTCATGCCTTCGCGCTTGGTAGTGAAGCTGCCGAAGTAATTTCCGCTGGCACCGACGACGCTACCGTTGATCAGCGATCCTGGCGGTGTCTCGGCGAGCGATTGGCCGCCGTCGAGCAGGTCGGCAAGCATTTTGACGGCGTCTTCCGCATTGACGTACTTCAAGTAGTAGACAATCGGCGGCGACGGTGCGTTCTTACTCGATGCGGCGATTTCCAGCAGGTGATCTTGAAATCGATCCAGCGCCGCCAAATCATCCGACTGCAGCAACACACCTTGGGGGACCAATTGACCGCGGATGGGCGCCACCGACTTGCGCCCCACTTGAGTGACTGCAGGTTGGTTGCTTGGCGAAGCGACCGCTGGCTCCACCTCGTGGGTGGGCAGCGAGACCAATGCTTCGTGAGCTTCGCTCAGCGGTTTTCGCGGCACACCGGCTTCATATGGGTCGTCTTGTGACGGCTGGGTGGGCGCAGGTGCTGATACTGGGCGGTCGGACGACTGATCCGGATGCACCGCGCGCTCGATCACTTGATCGTGATTTTCAAAACCATCGATCGACGGCAGGATCTGCACTTGGTTGTCGCCGCGCCAAAATCGCTCGGCCGCTTCGAGCACCTGTTGGCGATGTTGACCGCGGAGCGGCACGACCCGCACCTCTTCACGGCCGGCTCGGCGCGAGTCGAGGTTTTCAACCATCTGCCGGATCTGTGCGACCTGATCGGTCGTCCCGCGGACGAACAGCCGGCGATTGCCTGGGTCGGCATCGACCTTGGGCGCGGTTGTAGCGGTCGATTCTTCGCTCCGTGAGCGGTCTCGGTCCCGATCACGCCACGATCGAGTCTCGGGCTCCGGTTTGGTGCCGAACATCTCGCCGATCAGCGAAACGACAAAGTAGGGATCGAGGGTGTGCAGATCGATCACGGCGAAATCCATTGCCGGTGCCTGCAATTCCTGGATCGTGTTCTCGATCTGTTGATGAACGCTCTCATCGGCTAAGGCCACAATGCTGCTGGTACTCGGCTGCATCGAAAGTCGCAGCGACTTGCCAGCCAAGACGGTCTGCAACACGTCGTAGACCGCTTGCAGGTTGTCGCCGGTTACGCGGTGTGAACGCAGCTGCATCGAGGCGGTGGATTCAGCTTGTTCGCCCGGCACGTCTAGCGTTTTGAGCAGCGTTTGCAGCCGCTCGATTTTGTCCTGCGTTCCGGTCACAAACAGGCTCTTGCCGGTCACGTCGGTTGAAATACTGATGTCGGCCCCTTCGGTCGCACCGGCGGTCAGACCGAGATGCGAGCCAGCGACCATCAGCACCGTATCGACATCGACGTGCTGCAGGTCGAACCGCTCCACGACCGACTCCGGCTCGGTGGATTCCATGGCGCGGATGACGGCGAGCACGCTCCGGATCTTGCCTGCGGTTTCGGTCAGGATCAGCTGATTCGATTTGGGCAGGACCACCGGAGCGATCATCAGCATCATCGGCTGGAGTTCGGCCGTCGCGTCCTCCGCGCTGACCGTTCCGAGCGGGACGATGCATTTGACGACTTCGTGATCGCCGCGTTGATCCAGATCGGCGATCGGCGTCAGCGTCGCCAGAGCGTCAAGCTGTTGTAGGCTGCGCGGGTCACCGAGGCTGATGACCGACAACAATTGGCCGCGGCGGACCACCGCATAGCCCTGAGGAATCAGAAACAGATTGACCCGTGCAATCGCTTCATCGGTGGAAAAGGTTGCGGGATCGGAGTAGGTGAAGCTGCCTCCGGGGACGTCGCCAACGTGCAGGGCGAGCTCGGATTCCTCGGCCAGCCAGTTGAGCACTTCACGCCACGGCGCGCCGCTGAAAGAGAATCGCAGCCCCGCGGCTTCGTCGCTCGCGAGTTGTTCGCTGGTAGCCGGCTGGACGGCAGTTGCTGGTTCAACGGTCGGAGCGTTACCTGCCTCCATAACCTCACTGACAGGCGCCGCCTCACCGACAGACGCCGCCTCGCTGGCGGGAGTCACCAGGGCGTCGCTCGGTGCGTCCGCTTGCTCAGCGGCCAGTACCGGGCTGCTTCCGGCGAGACACACGATGCCGAAGCTCAGGAGCAGCAAGCGACGCAATCCATTGGCTTTCAAGAGGGTCATTTCAGCAACCTCCGTGATTGCGAGGTGAAGAATACCGATTCATGGCAATTCTCTGATTAAATGCCGGGAGGCCCGGACAGGTGGTTTATGAGGTCGGCTCAGGACGTCGATATACTTGCCAACCACGGCCACCGAAGGGCTGTGGATGGCTAGTCTGATGCGTGTTTTTCGCAGATCAGTCCGCCAGGGATGGCCGGACTGCAGGGGGAATGCCTCGGGTATGCGTGAGGCAAGGCAGGCGGGGGGCAGCAGACGCGAGCTGAGCAAATCCAGCTCACGCGCCACCCGGTGGGTAGACTCCCTAGGTTATCTCCCGGCCAGCGGGATGTCAACGTTGGCCGGGGTGCTGAGGATGCGCTGCCGCAGCGTAGTTGGACTCGCGGATCAGGCGGCCCGCAGCTCTCGATGTTGTTTGGCGCAGCGAATCCAGCCGCTGATTTCCGCCACATCCGGCAACTGTCCGCCGCGCAGAATGCTTTGACCCTCGCGACTGCGGCTGATCGGATCGATCTGGGACAGCAGCCACTGCGGATCACACTGGGCCAGACGCTCCGGCTCGGTAATTCCGGCTGCGACAAGCAGCTGCGCATCATGACCCCGCAGCAGCGGCACGCGACACACCAGCTTGGCTTGCTGCTGCCAACTGCGAACGAGCGACTCGTCCACGCGGCGAAGCTTCAGCCCCGCTGCGACTGCCGCAGGTTTGGCAGTTAGCAGATCTTCGACACTCAGGATGTGGAGTCGTGCGAGCCGTTCCGCCATCCGCGGACCGATCGACGGTGCATCGACAATCGGGCTGTGGCGATGCAGGTAGAACTTTAGCTCCGACGTGCTGTCGCCGGCCAGCTCGGTGAGCTCTGCGGCCGGGGTGGCTGCGTCCACGGCAGACGCAGTGGCCGATGGCTCTGCCGCTGCGGCTGAGCCGTGCCCGTCAAACTGGCTCGATTCAGCGGGGCGGCGGGTCCGGGTGCGCAAAGCGCCTTTACGGGCGCTGCGTCGATCGTCCCAGGCGGCTTCACGAGGTCCGCTGGCCGATCGCGCCGATCGCTTCGAGCCCACCAGGGGACGGTCGGTTGATTGGTGTGATCCAGCTTCGTGGGTCAGCGGATCACGGTCGGACGGTTCGCCGCTGCGCCAGGTGCCTCGCTTCGGCCATCCAGCCGGTCAGCCGAGCGATCTCGTGGCTGGTGCCGGTTCGCAAGATCTGGGCGCCGCGCGGTGTCGCCAAAAAGGTCTCGACCTGCTCGACTAACTCAGCCGGACTGATCTCCTCGATCTCGCGAGGATGGACCATCCCGCAGCCGACCAACACCCGAGCGTCGAAACCGCGCAGGCCCGGCACACCGCACACCAGCCGGCACTCATTTTGCCAACGCCGGATCGTGGCGGCATTGATGTCCACCAGCTGCATCTTCTCAGCCAGCTCCTGAGGGCTGGCCATCAGTAGCTGCGAAATGACCGTAATTCCCAGTCGCCGGAGCCTGGCGGCGGCGAGCACGTCGACCGATGGCGACTGCTCGACGGGACTCTCAGCGGTCAAAAAAAAAGGGCTGCCTTCGGCACCGCCGCGGCCGCTTGCAGGAGTCCGGCGGTGCGCGGGAAACGCGACCACATCCCGATCGTGCTCAGCTGCGATGTCGCTCCCAGCGGTGCTGCCCGCGCTGTGGGAAGCGTCCGAGTGCCGGCCGAACCGGAACCGCGAGTTTTTGCCCAGCACGTGATCGCCTGTGCGCGAAGAGACCGGAATCGCGTAAGCTCGTGCCGCCGCGCCGCTGGTCGCTGCCGTCTCAGTGGCGGATCGATCAAACGGTGATTGCTGTGCCGCGTCCATCACATCCTCGACCGAAATCGCGGCTGCGTCTTGATCAGCAAGCTCATCCAGGCCCTGCGTTTCTCGCCACTGAATGTCAAAGCTGCGATTGACGTCCTGGAGCGGCAAACGCGACGTGCTGCGTGTGCCGTCCAAGGCATAACTGCGTCCACCGGCGCCGATGATGGCGCTGGCAAGTCGTTGATCCTCGGTCAGTAGGATCACTTGGCGACCGCGCTCGGCTGCCTCAGCAAGCGTTGCAACGAGATCTTCGATCCGAGCCTGCGGGGCATGGTGGCTCAGGCCCGCGTGCAGCGATTGACCGTTGTTCCGCACGGCGAAATCGGCGAACGCATCGATCCTCGCCGGAGTTTCGATGATCAGCGGCAGGGGCCGCCCACGACGGGTCAGCTCATCAGCCGCTGCCAGCCGCACCGCCAATCCGCCGAGAAAACGGTCCACGTCGCTGCAGTGCGTTTCGGGCTGCGATGCGAGCAGCACGCCGAGCTGGTGACGCCCCGAGGAGCGATCGAGCATATTCTGCCAGGCGATGCTGTGCAGCCGGCCGCCGGAGAGCCGCTGGAGGTATGAGCTTGCCAGTTCGGCCAGCGGCGAAGCGGTCGTCTCTTGGGCTTCGAGCCCATGGAGCTCGCGGACGCACTGACGGTATCGCTGCAGCAGCGGCGTTTCCCGCGCTGCCAGCAGGCGATGCAAACGATGAATCTCCGCTTCGATCCGGTCACGCTGCGTCTGCTCCTCGTCGCTAGGAGCCTGCACACGCAGCGGGCTGAGCCGCGTTCGCAGCATCTCGGCTTCCGCCAATCGCTGGTTCATCCGCTCAATCGTTTGCTCCAGTTCCGCGGCCGACGCGCGTCGTTGACCTTCCAATTGTTGCCGTGTGGCCTCACGGTCGTGGCCGCCATCGGCCGTGCTGCCCTCATGCGATGACTGCTGATTCGGCGTTGCAGAGAGGCTGGCGACCAGCCACTCATCAACCGTTGCCGGCAGGATCGATGCATCGGCAACCAGCGCCTGCAGCAGACTCTCGGGCAACTGCTGGGCCTGGGCGACGCGGCGGAGCAGGGTCACGCGGTGCTGAGCCAGTCGCTGCAGCGCAGTCACCAATTCGCCTTCGCAGCGGCGCAGCGCTTCGGCTCGCTCGGCGGTCGGCAGCGGAGCGGCATCGGTTGGCGGTGCCTCCAGCCAAGCTTCGGCGGCCCATGCCGACGGCTCGGTGCCGCCGAGATGCCGCTGGGCGCGGAGCACGCGCAGCCGCCGGGATACCGACTGCAGCGACGTCCCGATCGTCCGCAGCGTGAGCTCAAATGCGCTTTGGGGACGCCCATGAATCTGTTCAAAGTCCGTCAGCTCATCCAACCGGCGGCGCTGCTCGGCGCGGCGGAGCGCATCGATCCGGCGGCGGCGGAGCGAGTCTTCGACCCAACCCGGATCCTCGGACAGACGCGGTTGGGTGGAGCCGCTGAATTGCTCGAACGTCTCCTGACGCAGCCGCTGCAGGGCGCGTTCGGATTCACTGGTCGCTTCGCCGCAGACCTCCGCGGCCGGATGCTCCGCACCGATCCAACGTTCCTGTTCCGCCTCCAGCCGACCGCTGAGGTGATCCACCAACCTGCAGATCGAGTCGAGCCGTGCCTCCAATTCGCTGCTCGCCAGCGGCTCAGGCGATGGTGCGTTGAGACGCTGTGTGCTCAGCCAGCCGCGGTCGCTGGCTTCCAGTTCATCGCGGCCCAGCGGTGCGACGGTGTGATCCTGCGCGGCCCGCTGACTGCGCTCCACAGTCGAGAGCGAGCCACCGAACCAGTCGTCGCCGAGGTTGCGGACTTCGCCGAGGACGCGCCGCAAGCGGTCGATTTGTTGATTGAGCCAGTGCACTCGGGTGCGTGTCAACTGCGTCAGCGCGATGCGGTTTTCGTCTTGCCGAGCCTGTTCTTCCAGTCGCGTCAGTGCCTGGTCGAGCGTTTGGAGGCGTTTCCTCAGTTCGGTTTCTTGGACGCGCAGGCGGTCGACTTCCTCCACCGCTTGCGAGATCGCTTGGCGGTCGCGGCGACCCTGTTCGGCGGCCGCCTCGGTTTGGCGAGCGTACTGGCGGCGCGAATCGATCGCGCCGAGTTCCAGTGTCAGGGCAGCGAGACGGTCGCGGATTTGGTCCTCGCTGGGCATGTTGCCGCCGGCGTAGCCATTGTTGTGCAACAGCGTTCGCAGGTGTTCGATCTCGGCCCGCAGCGCCGCGATTTGTGTTCCAGCGGCACCCGCAGCCGGCTGGTCGAGCCCAGAGCGAAGCACGGACTGAACAATCCGCCGCAACGAAGTGACGGTCGTGTCGGTGACGATCCCGTCGACGATTGCCGCGGGCAGATCGACCACGACCGATGGACGGTTCCAATGACTGGTCTGTCCACCGAGCCGGCTTTCAAACTCGACGAATCGGCGGCCCTGGGCAGTGCCATTAGGTTCGCGGCGGCAATGGTACAGCCCGTCGGCGGCTGCCCAGACGACTCGGCCGCTGGACTTCGCCAGCCCGTCATAAGCGGGCGTCGTACCCGTTAATGAATCTCGCAGAAATCGCACCAACGCCGTTTTTCCTGACCCTGCCGGAGCAGTGATCACGTTGAGCTGCTGGGAGAATGGCCCCAGTCCGAGGCGGGCGAGTGGTCCGTGAGAATCGATATCGATGCGGTCGAGCAACATATTGGGGCCCCTCCCTGGCCAATACACATAAAGCGCCGCTAGTTCACGGCACGTCTGGGTCGTGCGTGACTTTAATCGAAATCACAAAATGGATGAAAGGCGGATTTTGAAAACATTACAACCGCCCCTCAGCGACACGCAGGTCGTGCAGTGTTTAAGTTGGGTCATGACCGATGTTTATTTCACTCTCCCCCTGGGAGAGTCGAGCCTAAGCGAGGAGAGGGTTCGGTTTGGCCCTCCCCGGCCGCTACCGCGTCCGACCCTCCCGCAAGCGGGAGAGTGAAAAGCATGTACTGCATCAACTTAAAAACTGCACGACCTCCACGCCCGGGAGGTAGCTCGGCGGGCGACGTCGCGCGGTTGCGGATGCGAACTCACTCGCCTTTGGCTTCGATCTTGCCCCAGGTGTCGCGCAGCGGAACAACGCGGTTGAACACCAGCCGCTCTGCGGTGCTGTCGGGATCGACGCAGTAATACCCCAGCCGTTCGAACTGGAAACGCTCGCCGGGCTGTGCTGTGACTAGCGCCGGCTCGACCAGCGCCGTGGCCACCTGCACCGAGTCGGGATTAATCGCATCGAGGAACGTCTTGCCCGGCTCCGTCGCATCGGGATTTTCCACTGTGAACAGCCGCTGATAATTGCGAACTTCGACGCCCGCCGCATGTGCGGCGCTGACCCAGTGGATCGTGCCTTTGACCTTGCGTCCCGACGTATCGGCACCGCTGCGGGTCGCCGGGTCGTAGGTACAGAGGACTTCCACCACGTTGCCTTCAACGTCTTTGACAACGTCGTGGCAATCGATGATGTAGCCGGCGCGGAGTCGCACCGCGCCGCCTTTCTTGAGCCGGAAGAACTTGCTCGGCGCCTGTTCGCGGAAGTCCTCCTGTTCAATCAGCAGCGTGCCGCTGATCGGGACATCACGCGTGCCGGCGGCTTCGTCCTCAGGGTTATTGACCGCCTGCGTCCGTTCCACGACATCGTTTCCGTCGGCATCCTTAGGCCAGTTGGTGATCGTCAGCTTAAGTGGGTCGAGCACCGCCATCCGCCGCGGAGCGATTTTGTTGAGATGATCGCGGGCCGCGTTTTCCAGCCGCACGATATCGATCGTGCTGTTGAACTTCGCGACGCCGACATCCGCGCAGAACTCGCGGATCGACTCGGGCGTGTAGCCGCGGCGGCGCAGGCCGCTGATCGTCGGCATCCGTGGGTCGTCCCAGCCGCTGACGTGCTTTTCCTTAACTAATTGCAGCAGCTTGCGTTTGCTCATCACCATGTACGTGATGTTCAGACGAGCAAACTCGATCTGCCGCGGATGATGGATCGCTAAGTTTTCGCAGAACCAGTCGTATAGCGGCCGGTGGTTCTCGAACTCCAGCGTGCAGAGCGAGAACGAGATTTTTTCCAGTGAATCGCTTTGGCCGTGCGCCCAGTCGTACATCGGGTAGATGCACCACTGGTCGCCGGTGCGGTGGTGATGGGCGCGGAGGATGCGGTACATCACCGGGTCGCGGAGGTTCAGGTTGGGCGAGGCCATGTCGATCTTGGCCCGCAGGGTGCGCGAGCCGTCGGGGAACTCGCCGGCGCGCATCGCCGCCAACAGTTCCAGGTTTTCCTGAACCGGCCGGTCGCGATACGGGCTGTTGCGGCCCGGCTCGGTGAGCGTGCCGCGGTACTCGCGGGTCTGCTCGCCGCTGAGATCGCAGACGTAGGCCTTGCCGTCGCTGACCAGCCGCTGCGCCCAGTGATAGAGCTGCTCAAAGTAGTCGCTGGCGTAGTGCAGATTGTCCCATTGGAATCCGAGCCAGCGGACGTCGTCCATGATCGACTCGACGTACTCCGTCTCTTCCTTGGAGGGGTTGGTGTCGTCAAACCGCAGGTTGCAAGTCCCGCCGTACTTTTGCGCCAGCCCGAAGTTCAAGCAGATGCTTTTGGCGTGGCCGATGTGTAGGTAGCCATTGGGCTCGGGCGGGAAACGGGTCGCAACTCCGGCAAACCGCCCCGCCGCCAGATCGGCGTCGATCGCCTGCTCGATGAAATGCTTGGACACTCGACCGGCTGGGAGCTCAGCTGGAGAATCAGTCATCTTGAATCGCTCGCAATTGCTTGCACGGTGTGACGGTGGTGTTGTCGGTGGTCGTGGCGCGGCAGCCAAGGGCTGGGCCAGCGGTAGCGTAGCGAATCCGCAGCGGTTTGCCGATCAGTGAGTGTTACCGGCTCTTGGGCCAAGCGGTTGAGGGCCTGCCAGTGTGGTCGACCGCTCCGCCGGTCAAACCGAGCAACCTCCGATTGGCGGAGCGAGCGGCCACGCTGAGCATTCCAAAAAATCTTTGCCGTCGCTGACCAAAGGTGTCATGGGGGGCACAGATACTACTGTTGTACACGCTTCACTCAGGTACACGTCCGGTGACCAAAGTGACGGGAAATCAACACGTTGTTGATTGTTGCCTACGACGCCAAATCATACGATGAACACGTCCAGGTAACGTCTCTCCACCGAACGTCCACTTTTCACATCCACAGAGATTGGAACATGGCCAAGAAGAAAACGATTGCGACGGAAGCTGCATCCAAGGGCGTTCGGCTCGATCCGGGTATGAAGTCGATTCTCGACCTCGAGCCGGGTTTGAAGACCACGCTGCAGCAGATTGAAAAGACGTTCGGCGAAGGCGCGATCATGCCGCTCGGGGCGTCGCACCATTTGACGATCGAAGGCGTCTCGACCGGCAGTTTGAGTTTGGATATGGCGCTGGGCGGCTACGGGCTGCCGCGCGGACGCGTGATCGAGATCTTCGGTCCTGAGTCCAGCGGTAAGACGACGCTAGCGCTGCACGTTTGTGCGGAGGCTCAAAAGGCCAACGGTATCGCTGCGATCATCGATGCGGAACATGCCTTTGACCCCGGTTGGGCGAAGAAGCTCGGCGTTGAACTCGACACGCTGCTGGTCAGCCAACCCAGCAGTGGTGAAGAGGCGATGCAGATCTGCGAAATGCTGATCAAGAGCAACGCGGTCGATGTGATCGTGGTCGACTCGGTCGCGGCGTTGGTGCCCAGGGCCGAACTCGAAGGCGAGATCGGCGACAGCCACGTCGGCTTGCAGGCTCGCTTGATGAGCCAGTCGTTGCGAAAACTGACCGGTGCGATCGCCAAGAGCAAGTGCGTGGTGATCTTCATCAACCAGATTCGCGAGAAAATCGGTGTGATGTTCGGCAGCCCCGAAACGACCCCCGGCGGTCGGGCGCTGAAGTTCTACTGCTCTTGCCGAGTCGACGTTCGTCGCATCGGGGCGATCAAAGATGGTGAGGAGCAGGTCGGTCAGCGAGTCAAGGCGAAGATCGTCAAGAACAAGGTGGCGCCACCCTTCCGCGTCGCGGAGTTCGACATGATGCACGCTGACGGGATCAGCTACGAAGGCGACTTGCTTGACTTGGGGACACTTCACAAAGTGGTCAGCCGCAGCGGAGCGTGGTTCAAGTACGGCGAAGTGTATCTGGGCCAGGGCAAGGAGAAAGCACGCAACTTCTTGATCGAGAACCCGGATGTCGCTGAAGAGATCAAGCAGAAGGTGTTGGCCAGTGGCGGGTACGCGGCGCCGCTGGGCGAAAACGCAGGCGAGGAAGCCGCGGCCGACGCCGATGCTGAGGAGCAGGAAGAATCGCTGCACAACAGCTGATCGCTTGACTGCTTATAACCAGCGACCATTAGGAGCACCATGGACGGAGATGAGGACCTGATCGATGAGATGGAGTTATTGTGGAACGATGCCGCGGAGTTGTGGGAGCAGCACCAACACGCGGCTTCGTTCGAAGGTTATGTCGGCTCGGACTTCCGCGCCGCCTTTGAATTGCTCCGCTCCCTTCGGGGCCGGGCGACGACTTTCCTGGAATGGGGATCCGGTCTGGGCGTGGTGACCATCATGGCCGCACGCCTGGGCTTTGATGCCTGCGGGATTGAAATCCAACCGGAGCTTGTGGAATTGGCCGATGAACTGGCCACGAAATACCACGCCGATACTCAGTTCGTCTGTGGTTCATTTGTACCTACAGCGTTTGAAACCGATCTGGCTGGCGGGGATGAGTTCTATCGCACCGATGCCAGCAGCTATGCCGCCTACGACGAACTCGATCGCGAGTTGTCGGACTTCGAACTGGTCTACGCTTACCCTTGGCCGGACGAACATCAACTGTTCGGCAGCATCATGCGCCAGTGCGGTGCACCGGGCGCTCTGCTGATCCGCTACGACAACCGTGAAGGACTCTCCACGCGGCGGTACGGTAAGCGAAGACGAAGCCGTCGCTGATCCGCCGCTCGAAGGCCCGTTGCAAGGCGATTAACTCATAACGCCAACGCGTCAGCGTGCGGCCTTGCATCTTCCCCAGCCCGCTTCGATCGACCACCTTTGTGGCCGACCGCTCCGCCGGTCGGAGCTTATCTGGGCGCGGAGCCTTTGGTCGCAGCATGCGCCGTCGAAATTTGTTCGGCTGCAGCTTGCTCGGGCGTTCGCTCGCGGAGCGATCGACCACCTTTACCTGCTTGCTTCCTGCTGCAACCATTCCTGCTCTACATGGCGTCATTTTCTCCGGCGGATATTTCAGTTGCTCCGGCTGGGTGGTAGAGTGGTAGTGGGCTGGCTGGCCATGCAAAGGCTCATCATGAGCGGCCGGGAAACAACAGCCAACTTATCTTAATCATCATCGTCGGTGCACCAGTTGGGGCATCTGACTGGCTACACCACTTCAACTAATCGAGAACTCAAATGGCACGGTTAACGCTCGCCTTCGCACTCGCTGTCTTTGGGTTCACTACCGCGGCAAATGCCCAGTCGAACGCAACGACCGAGAAAGCGGCGGAAAACGCTAATGGGTTGCCAGTGTATTCCCTTCGCATTCTTGAGCTTCGGGAAGGTGTCGAGGCAGAAAAGTTTGAGGCTTTTATCAAGGATGAATTTGCGAAAGTCTTTGCCGAGCCAACACATGGTGTCCACCCGCGGATTGTCAAGGCAGATCGAGGGGCAGCAAAGGGCAAATACATGCTGGTGGTCATATTTGCCAGCAAAGAAGTTCGCGACAAATACTTTCCCGTCGAAGATGGCGAGCCATCGCCGGCCGTGAGAGAGGATGTGACTCCGGATCAGATCATGGCTGCGGAAAAACTTGGCACGTTTGTAAAGTTCAACGACTACGCCGATTTCGTCGCAATAGGAGATTAAGACATCGTCTCTCCTGGACGTGTATGCGTAGCGTTATATCAGCGAGGGCGAAGTCCTCCAGGGGCTTGAAAAAGACACCCTGAACCGAACGGCATAATGGGTACCGTTACGGATTGTTGATTTAATCGCCAGTCTACATTTTCAATGACGCAACTTGCGTTAAGCATAGCATTCAAGATGGACAACCGGATGCTAAAGCGTCTCGGCTGATTAGCTTAATAATCGGTTGACGTCCGGCTTTTTACGAACTTTTACCATGAACCGCCATGGACCTGAAGCAACCCGTCGTAGCCTATACCGCGAATGGAAATCTCAAAGCGCATGCGGTCGTGCTGTGGCTCGAATCCAATGGCGTCCAAGCCTATGCCGTTGAGGATAACTCCGGCGTCAGCTTGTTTGCCTTTGGCACCCTGAGCCAGTTCCATAAGCCGAAGGTGTTCGTCGACAAAGTTGATCTCGATCGCGCCGGCGAATTGCTCCGCCGCTTCGAGCAGCAACGCCAGGAACGCCGGCAAAGCCTCGCGGATGCCCCCGCAATTGAATCTGAATGCGAGGAATGTGGGGCCAGGAGTGAGTTTACCGCATTACAAAACGGCACAACACAGAATTGCCCAAAATGCCGTGCGTTTATGGATGTTGGTGACTTCGACTGGCCCGAGGACGTCGACTTCGGTGCATCTGAAGAAGATCCACAAGGCATCCCCGACAACGCTGACGATGCGATCGACGCTGCAGCAAAACTTGAGTGGAATGGGGATTGGGATGAAGCCATCGATACATACCGTCAGGTCGCCGAGCGATGGCCAGAACACGCAGCTTACATCAGCAACTGCATAGCCTTAATTGAGCAGAAACGTGACGCCGCGTTTTAAACTGTGGCTTGCTGCTGACTCTGGTTGGGCAGGTCGGTTTATTACATTTTCCGATCAACATCAACTGTTCGGCAGCATCATGCGCTAGTGCGGCGCACCCGGCGCACTGCTGATCCGCTACGACAACCGCGAAGGCCTCTCCACGCAGTGGTACGGTAAGCGGATTCGCCGCCGCTGAGCGAAAACGGCTTACGTCTGCTCCACATGGCGAACCTTGCTCGTGTCGCTACTGCGGTCTCGGCTCCTCGCCGTAGATGATGCGTCGCTGTGGTGCCGTAATGTCGCCCAGTTCCACTCTGCCTGGGCCAGCGGTTTGCCGGTCGTCTTCATAACGGGCGGTAACGACGGTGTCGGCCGCCAGCGTGAGTACCGCATCTTTAAGCGTTTCTGGCACTTGGACAAACAGGAACTCCTGCTCATCTTCGATGGTTCGCTCCACTTCACCCTGCCAGGGAACCAGCCCAGCAGCCGTCGGCACCTGGCCGGAAACCGGGAAGGTGCCGTAATAGGCCAGCGGTCCTTTCTCAGCCCGGCGATCGATCCACTGGAATCGTAGTGTGGTTTGGGGGACAGCCTGAACCGTAATGTGCACCGGCCGGTCAGATTCGGGGATGCTCACCGTCTGAGGCAGAAATACAGCCAACACGTCTCGCGATGCCACCTCTCCGGCAGCATCGCGCAGGCGAGCATCAGCACGAACCGTGACGTTGCCTGGCTGCATTGGCAGAAATACGGCTCGGCCATCTGCATCGGAAACCGCACTTCGTCCGTCGTACGGGCCCCGGCGACCGGAGGTGTGTAGCGTCACACCCGCCAGGGCATTGCCACCGGCATCTAACACGTGCGCGACTAACTCAACACCGCGCTGGAGTTGCAGTTCGCCAAAATCCTGGCGGTCGTTGACTTCAGACGCTCCAGCCGTGATGAAGCCGAACTCCCATTCCGCTGGCGCAAACGGTGTCTGATCCGTCGTTTGAATGCGGACCCAGCTGCGCCCGTTGGCGGAGGTACGGTAGCCTCGAAACTGCCGTCACTGTCGGTGATGATTCCGGTAGACCAGTTTGGCCATTGGCCGTGGTCCCAGGAGTAGAACGCGAGCTCCATCCCCAGCCGCTCCTTCCACTGCTGATTGTTGATGTAGACCCCGGCGCTGAGCGACACACCGGCCGCTGGTTCGCCACCGGGTTGGAGCACCCGACCGCCGATGATCGTCCCGCGCCACAGCTTGTACGTCACCGTCTCCACCGCATCGCCAGGGATCGGCGGCTCGGCGTTGCCATCTGGATCGAGCGGAGTTTTACCGATGACCGCCATCCCCTGCGTCCACCAGCCTGGCGAGCGGACGAACAACGAAGTGAACTGGCCCTGCGGTACCTGTACCTCAATCATTCCGTCCGCGTCGGTCGTCAGCACATGAGGCGGTGAATCAGCGTGGCAAACATCAATCGCAATCCCCTGGAGCGGCTGATCCGTCTGGCCATCCACCCAGCGGCATTTCCAGGTCGAGACCAGCTGACCAGCCACGGCCGCAAGCGGCTCGGAGACTGCCGCAGCGTCAGTCTCGCGATCCCGCCCAGTTTGGTTCGGCGGAGCGGCTTCCTCGGTCGGCTCAGCAACTGAATCGGTTTCGTCCAGCACGAGCTGGCACCCGGGACGGAGACGGCGAAACTCGGCCAACCCCTCCGCTGTCAGAGTTCCCTTTGCATGCCGCAAGTCCAGTCGCTGCAGGCGTGGCAATTTCGCCAACTTTAAAAGCCCCGTGTCGGAGAGGGAGCTGCCGCAAAGCGCCAACGCTTGCAGCGACTGCAGCGACAACAGATGTTCGACGCCTGCGTCGCTGACGTCTTCGCCCCAAAGTTCCAATTCTTCGAGTTTTGTCAGACCTTCGAAGGCCGCGAGCGATTCATCGGTCACATTGGCATAGCGAAACTTTTGCAGTGAAGTCAGCTGAGCGATTGCAGCGGCGGCTGCGGGCGTGAACTCGGCGAGACTCAGATCAAGCTCGACTAATTCCCGATGAGCCGCGATCGCTTCGAGACCATGACTTGAGACCGAGGTGTTGGCCAACCGCAGCACCGTCAACTTCGGCAGCTCGCGGAGCTCCGCGAGCATTCGGTCGGTGAGGATCGCCGCTTCAACCGTCTGCTGGCGCATCCCTCGCCTCGCCAGGAATCCATCAGCCCAGGCTTGTTCGGCTGGCTTCAAATCACCGAGCCATTGCCGGCGCTGTTCCGGCGACGCTTCAAAAATGCTGAACGTGATGTCAATCTGTTCCAGTTCACGAGCGGCCCCGAGTGCCGCTGCGTCATGGGGCAGACAGCTTGAATTGATCACCTGCAAACGCCGCAAGTTCGGCAGACGAGCGATCTGGGTGAATGCATCCCCACTCAAATCGCTGGCGACGAACTCCAGATCCCGCAGCGACTGAAGCCTTCCAATCAGTGGCCAAGCCTCCGTCGGAACCCGCCATAGAACAGCCGAGTCAATCGGCGCAGCGATCTTTTCGCGTATCTCCTGGAGGTGCGATTCAGGAAAGCTGGTCCGTTCCAGCGATGCCATGTGCTGCTGCAGGTGCTGGCGGCTAAAGCCGGGGCCATAAATGCTGATCCCAGTGGATTGCAATTGGTCCCACGCCTGTTGCTCATCTAGCGACATCGCCGCAACCGCCGGTGCAAACGCATTGCGTTGTCCAGCAACCAGCAAGGAGCCGATGCCGATGGCGGCCAGTAGGCCGATCAGTGCCAACTGCCACACCCGCTGCGCCAATACCCAAACCAGCCGCTCGGCCGTTTCTGCCAAGGCAGGAACAAGATTCATAGTGACTGATCCTCCATCTGGTCATGCAATATAACGAATGACCTCGCTCGTTTAATCATTTTCCGAGAGTTTCTTCGCTGCACACAATCGGCTGCGGCGATTCAGAAACCAGCCGAGTGCGGCACTGGCCAGAGCCCCGGGGCAACCGCGTCGGCTCGCTGATCTTGACGGCCAGCCGTTCGCGGCGGTAAACCGACCGGGATGATGCGCCGGTTTCAAGGGCCGGACACACCTGACCCACTGACTGCTCGCTCAACCATTCTTACCAGCCAAGGAAGGCCGGATATGTCTCAGCCTGTTTCAGCGGTATCGCTTTTGGATGTCGGCCGCGGCAATGCTCCTCACCGCGAAGAATTCTTGGAAGCGATCGGTCGCGTGATCGACAGCGGACGGTTTTTGCACGGACCGGATGTCGATGAGCTGGAACGCGAAGTGGCCGGCTACAGCCAAGTCGAAAATGCGATCGGCTGCGCTTCGGGAAGCGACGCCTTGCTGCTGGCACTGATGGTGCTGAACATCAGCCCCGGCGACGAAGTGATCGTCCCGAGCTTCACCTTCTTTGCTTCGGTCAGCTGCATCACACGGTTGGGAGCGACGCCGGTATTCGTCGACATCCGCCGCGACACGTTCAACATCGACGCCGAGAAAATCGAAGCGGCGATCACCCCACGCACCAAAGCGATCATTCCGGTGCACCTGTTCGGTCAGTGCGCCGAGATCGACCGAATCTGCCAAATCGCCACCGGCCGCGACATCGCTGTCATCGAAGACGCTGCTCAGGCGATCGGAGCCGCCTACCACAGCCGTCCCGCGGGCAGTTGGGGCAACATTGGCTGTTTCAGTTTCTACCCGACCAAGAATCTCGGCGGCATGGGCGACGGCGGCATGCTGACCACCGGCAACGCCGCGCTGGCCGACCGGCTGCGGTTGTACGCCGCCCACGGGATGCGTCCGCGGTATCACCATCAGGTCGTAGGCATCAACAGCCGGCTGGACACATTCCAGGCCGCCGTGCTGCGTGTGAAGATGAAGCACCTGCCAGCCGCGGTCGAGGCTCGCCAGCACAACGCCGCACGCTACCGCAAGATGTTCGGCGACGCCGGCTTGATCGGCGACGACCAGATCGTGCTGCCGGCGTGCGATCCGCATGCCTTCCACGTGTGGAACCAGTACACGATCCGCGTCGGCCAAGGCCGTCGCGACGGCCTGAAGGCGTACCTGAGCGAGCAGGGGATTGGAACCGAGATTTACTATCCGATTCCGATGCACCGTCAAACCTGTTTCGAGTCGCTGGCGATCAAACGCGATGGGCTCCGCGAAACCGAGGCGGCCTGTGCGGAAGTGCTGAACCTGCCGATCTACCCAGAACTGCGGCTCGACGAACAGCAGCGGGTTGTCGAAGCGATCAGTCGCTACTACGCCAAAGCGATCCGCCGCGCCGCCTAGTTCAGTTCCTCAGCCCTTGGGAAACGGCTCCGTGTACGATGCCAGCGGGCAACTGCAACTGAGAGAGCAGTGCCGCGGCTAGGCTTGGTATTGTTCGATTTGACGTAACAGAGCACCGGGGTGAGCAGCGATCGAAGAATTGTAGAACAGTTGTCTCAACGAGCTGCGCTTCGATGTCACTGCCGACGCCGTAAAGCCCTGCAGCCTTCGTGCCTTCGCTGAGAGTGGCACCGGGATTGACGGAGTTCACCCGAATCCTGCGCGGGACAAGTTCGTTCGCCAGCAGTCCGGTGACGGCATCGAGGCCCGCCTTGCTGGCGGAGTAGATCGCATAGCCTGGAGGGTGAGAGCGCGAAGCACCGGAGCCGATGTTGATGATACTGCCGCCATTGGGCCCGAAGTGTTTGAGCGATTCGCGAATGACCAACAACGGCCCGAGCAGATTGATGTTGATTTCGCGGTGAAACGCTTCTTCGGTCAAGGCCGCGACAGGCCTCACTTAGAGCTTCCCAGCACAAAGCGATGAGCATTTCTTCGTGGTCTGCCGGTGCGTCGAGCGCAACGCGCTGGCCGCAGGGCTCGTCACCGCCGCACAAGGCTGGCGGTTCGGAAGTCTGTATAACTGGGCTGGCGGACGATGCGGCGTGAAATTGGCCGCCTGGCCGATGCCGCGACTGCCCGGCTGGCTTGAGCGAGTCAACCAGCCCCTGAGCGAACAGGAAGAGGAGCAATTGCGAAGGGCGATCCGTCGCAGCCAGCCATTCGGCGACGCCGGTTGGGTGGAATCCACCGCACGCCAGTACAACCTGGAATCAACCTTGCGAAGCCGAGGTCGCCCTCGCAAGTTTACCCAAACTGCAAATAGGCGTCTGGCCCTTTCCTCAACCTTTGAAACTGCTCTCAAGAGGCAGGTCAATCGTGTTGGCACCTGACGAAACCGTCGCCTTTAAGCCAGAAGTCTTGCCGTCCCGGTAAGCGGCAGGAAACTTACTTGCCACAGGCCCAGCGTTAGGGTTGCTGGCTGCTGTCGTGATCTTGTCGTAGTCGGGTGAAGAAGCGTCCATTTGCGACAAGTCAACTGCCGGCGGTTCCGTCCACGAGACGGACACGACGTATTCACCTGGCTCCGCACCAGGGCCAGCATCCGCGCGAATGTCATGGAGAGTGTAAACACCGCTGGCGTCGGTGGTTCCAGAGGCCGAGCTGCCGCCGGATACGGCTTGGAACGTCACCACTGCGTTTTCGAGAGGACTGCCATCCAGCGTTACTTTGCCAGTCACCGGATGAAGGTCGTAGTTCGGGCCGCAGCCAACAGCAGCGAGGGCCAATAGGAGAGTGGCAAGTAAGGAGGGTCTGAACATCTGCCTGGTTAAACTTCTGGATTGGGAAATACAAAAACTCGAAAAACAGGGGCCGCATCTAGCGACACGGCCCAAAACAACTGCCTGCTGCGGAATAACGGGCTCCTGCACCTGAGGCGGGCAGGAACCCTGTGAGCGGCGAGGCTTCCGCCTACATTGGGCAGAGCACAAGGCCGGGCTAGCTTACGGCAACTCGACCGATTCGCCACCTGCCGCCGATCCCATAGCCCCCCAGACTCCCCAGCGGCTCGGTCCGGTGTACTTGCGAATATTGCTGGCTGGCTCGTCGTGGAGAACCGTCAGGTCGCCGGTATTGACGCTCTCGGACACAAACCGAACCGACGCATCGCACATCGCCACGTTAACACCCCCAGGATGCAGGCTCGCGGCAGTCGACATGACCTGGTGTTCTGCATTGCCAGCGGCACAGCTCGGGCCATTGGGGGGCAAGATTGCCAAAAACGACGAGTAGGCACTGGTCGAGTCACCCCAACGACGTCCCTTTCCATGCCCACCGTTGCCTGACGTGTTCTGCAATGCACCGGTCAACGTCCCATTGGGGCCGCGACGAGCCAAGCAGTCACTCGGTCGCCAGGGAGTCCCCGAGTTAGTAAAAACGTTAATGGCTGTGCCCGAGATCACTTTGTCCTGCCCCGATACGCCCGCATTCTTGCCGATGACAACCTCGGACAACATCAGCGTATTCGACGCACCGTCAGACACAGAGGCAAAAGTCCCCTTCCCCTGCTCACCGTTGGAGAAGACGCCACGCCACTCGTGGTTCTGTTCCTCCAGGTAAACGTCGCCCCAGTTGAACACATAATTAGTAGGCCGGGTATCGGCAGCCGCCACATTAAACGCATCGGAAGGGCACCTGAACGTTGCGACTTGCGTTCGGAACGGATTGGGGTAAACCACTCCACTAGCGGTGATCGACGCATCGGGATTCCACGGGGTGCCGCCAGCCTTGACAAACGGACCGATTTGCTCGTAGAGCGCCGTCTGCTCAATATACGGAAGCGTGCTCGTTAAGGGGCCCAGACGAGCCCAACGTGAACCAGCACCCGCCACCGAACTCCAGCGAACATCGCGGTTGAGCGGCGAAAACATGTTGTATGTGTCGTGGTGGTTGTGCTGCGCCAACGCCAAATTTTTGAGATTGTTCGAACAGGACATCCGACGAGCAGCTTCCCGAGCCGCCTGGACGGCTGGCAAGAGCAAGCCAACCATCACTCCAATGATAGCAATAACAACCAACAGCTCAACGAGTGTGAACCCCCCGCGTGACCCATACCTCATCTGACACCCACCAAATCTAGAACAGCGAAAATAAAACACCCGTACGCCCGCAGGGGTACATGTGGTTGAGATTATAGCGGGATTTGTGTTGCATTGTATAGGCAAGTGTTTTTTTCCTGTTTTTTTGCTCGAATGCTTGGGCACAACCGGCGGGACCTCTTTTAGCCGAAGGCCCGGCTAGGGGAAGGCGGTTACGGCGCGGGATTTACAGAGGATGGACCATCGTAAATGCTTCAGTTCCGCAGCCCTTGGGCTTGGCGCCAGGCCTGGGCCTGAACCTTGGCGCCGACTTCCGCCGTTAGCGCTTGCCAGGCCTCGGTTGCCGCGGCGAGCGCTGCTTGAGCCGAGGCTTTGCCGTCCAAGCAGGCCAGGACCTGCTGGTCCAGCGCCGCCAGGTAGCGGTCGTAGCGGTGCAGCCGCAGCGTCGGGCGCACTTGGAGCGAAGCGAGCTGCCCACGCAGGTAATCGCTATAGCTGCCCCCGCCGCTGGACTGCGGCGCCGACTCCGCCGCGGTGCGGAGCACGGTCATGCTCGGCGCGGCATCGCGGACCATCTGGCTGCCTTCGCCGCCGGCGAGCCATATCAAAAATCGCTTCGCCGCTGCGGTTTGACGACAACGGCTGCTGAGCAGTGCTACCGGTGCATCGGGATCGGCCATCACGCCCACCGGCCGCGGCGGTGACGCAGCTTGATCGGCATCGGCTTCGGACGCACGCGGCAGGGAGCTGACGAGCGCATCGCCGAGCGATTCGACTCGCGGCGGATCACCGGAACTGCCCGGCCACCCGATCGCCATCTTCAGTTGTCCGCTGGCGATCCGCTGCCAGACCTCGCCCGGGGTCAGCCGCTGGTCACCGTAGAGCTCTGCACAGGCCCGCATCGTTTCGAGCGTTTGCACGTAGACTTCATCGCTGAGCACCGGCTCGAAGGTCTCGCGGTTGAACAACCAAACTGCTGGAGCTGCATCACTGGCCCGCCACAGGAACATCTTCGCAGCAGCACCGCCGGCGAGCGGTTCTGCCACAACCGGCTCGCCAATCCTGGAAGCGGTCTGCAGTCGCTCAGCGGTTTCGATGAACGCCTCCCACGTCTTGGGAATCTCCAGCGAATCGGCAGCTGTCTCGCCGCTAATCAGCAGCGCCGGTTGAGCCGATCCGAGCGGGATGCCAACCGCTTCTCCCGCCCACCGCATCGAGGCTTCGCGGAGCACCGGCAGGATCGCATCAGCACCTAATTGAGCTTCGTCCATGAACGCGGTGCCCAGCGGCGTGAAGGCTCTGGAAGTCGTCAATTCCGGCAGCAGCCCGCAGGGCACGATCGCCAGATCGCTGACCTTCATCTTTTCGGCGACTTGGCTGCCGAAGCCCTGCCCGTCGTGTTGCGAATCCACCGGTCCGTCGGCGGCTGCACCACTGCTCGTCGGATCGATCGCGTCGATCATCAGTGGTTGTTCGGCTACGCCGCCCCAGGCGGTGGAAATCGCGTCGGCCCAGGCACTGCTGCCGCACAGCAGCACCCGCAGCGGCACGTCGCTGGGCCTCGACGTTGCAGGCGTCTCTTGGGGTTGCGATGAACAGCCGGTCGCGCAGGCAATGCCGCCCACTGCCGAGGAAATCAAGAAACGGCGGCGCGGCAAACGATCGGCAAAGGGCACGGCAAGAAGTCGGGTCAGAGGAGGAGCATCAAATCCGGGATAGCCAAGCGACAGGTCGGTACGCATTATAGAACGCACCGGTTCGTGCGTGAGATTGCTCCGGCAATAAAGTACCGCACTGCCGTGTCGGTGCGTACCGTCTCGCCCTCATCTCTTTCCCTCCTCCCACGCGATTGATAGGCAGCCATGAGTTATTACCTCGGTATCGATATCGGCACGACGGGAACCAAAACGCTGTTGATCGATGCGGCCGGGCAGGTGTTGGCCGAAGCGAACGCCGGCTATCCGATGCACCATCCCAAGCCCTGCTGGAGCGAGCAAGACCCGGAGGACTGGTGGCAGGCGACCGTCAAGACCATTCGCCAGGTGGTGCAGAAAGCGAAGCTCAAGCCGGCCGACGTGCAGGCGATCGGCCTGTCCGGCCAGATGCACGGCTCGGTGTTCCTCGACAAGAACAACAAGGTGCTCCGCCCTGCCCTGCTGTGGAACGACCAGCGGACCGCGGCCGAATGCGACGAGATCACGACCCGGGCCGGCGGCCGCAAGGCGCTGATCCGCATGGTCGCCAACCCCGCGCTGACCGGCTTCCCGGCGCCGAAGATCCTCTGGCTGCGGAACCACGAGCCAAAGAAGTTCGCCAAGCTCACCAAGGTGCTGCTGCCCAAGGACGAAATCCGCCGCCGGCTGACCGGCGAGTTCGCCACCGAGGTGAGCGACGCCAGCGGCATGCTGCTGCTGGACGTTGTGCGACGCTGCTGGTCGCAGCAATCTGCTGAGCAAACTCGACCTCGACAGCGATCTGTTGCCGCGCGTCGTCGAGAGCGAAGAAGTCACCGGCACGCTCACCGCCGAGGCCGCCAAGCTGCTCGGCCTGACGACGGAGTGCAAGGTCGTCGGCGGCGCGGGCGACTGCGCCGCCGGTGCGGTCGGCAACGGCATCGTCCGCGCCGGCGTGCTGTCCACCTCGATCGGCACCTCGGGCGTCATGTTCGTCCACAGCGACACGCCGCAGTTCGACGCACCGGCCGGCTGCACACGTTCTGCCACGCCGTGCGCGGCAAGTGGCACATGATGGGCGTGAGCTTGCCGGCGGCGGTTCGCTGCAGTGGTGGTCGAGAACATCATTCGAGGCGCTGCCGGAGCAGGCTCAGAGGGGGCGGGTTCAGAAAACGCCTACCAGATAGCGACCGAGGAAGCCAAGGCGGTGGCCGCCGGCAGCGGATCACTGCTGTTCTTGCCGTACCTCGCCGGCGAGCGGACGCCGCATGCCGATCCGACCGCGCGGGCGCCTTTGTCGGGCTGAACCTGACCCACACCCGCGGCCACTTGGCCCGCGCGGTCATGGAAGGCGTGACCTTTGCGCTCCGCGACAGCCTGGAAATCATCGAGCAATTGGGCGTGCCGGTCAAACAGATCCGCGCCGGCGGCGGTGGCAGCCGCAACCCGATCTGGCGGCAGATGCAAGCCGACATCTTCGGCCGCAAAATCACAGGCGCTGAAGGTCGAACAGGGGCCGGCCTACGGCGTGGCGTTGTTGGCAGCTGTCGGTGACGGGGCGTACAAAAACATCGAGCAGGCATGTAAAGCGACGATTGAGGTCGCCGCTCAAACCGCTGCCGATCGCAAGGCTGCCAAGCTCTATGGGGCGCTGTTTCCGGTCTACCAGCGACTCTACGGCAAGTTGAAAGACGAGTTCAGCGGACTGGCCAAGCTCTGATTGTCCCTTCGACGACATGCTCAGTGTCTTTTGGGTGGCACCCTCAGTGTTTCCCGGGTGGCACGCTCAGAGCTCCGGCGATGGGCGTGAGCCGACGCGGTTAAAAACCGTGAGCGACAACACATTTTGTGATCACCGCGCAGTTGACCGACACGCCCTTCGTTCCTCAGGAACGTGCCACCCACTAGCCAACAGGAACGTGCTATCCGCGGCACTCGCTCGGCAAGCTACTTATTGTCCGGGCTCATACGTTACAATCAGACGTTCCTGACCGGGAAGTTTTTGGTCGGGTGCCGCTGAGCTGTTCGTCCACCTCTGGATGCGTCCATGTCCCGTCGCGCGATTGTTGCTGCTGTTTTTCTGCTCCCCGCTCTTTCTGCGCTGACCGCTCCCGCTTGGAGTCAGGCGTTCTTTCAAATGGGTCAGCAGGGCGTTGCCGGGCGGTTGATCGAACCGCCGCGCGCGGTCCTGCAACTGCTTCGTCAGGCCGAGCAGGCGGCGGCGCAGCGGCGGTACAGCGAAGCGGTGGTGGCGCTGGGGGAATTGCTGCAGCGGCAGCCGGCGGCGGATGACGACGATGAACTTTCTGGCCAAGACTTCTTTCTCGATGTCCCTGAGGCCGGCGCGGGTCCGGCTGCGTCGTCGGTCGTCGTGCGACGGACCCTGTTTGGCGAAGCCCGCCGTTTGCTCAGCGAGATGCCGTCGGCAGCTTTGGAAACCTATGAGCTGCGGTATGGAGCGGAGGCCCGCGAGCTGTTGGAGCGGGCCGCACCGCGGCGCGACTGGAAAAGCGTCGCGGAAGTTCGTCGGCGGTTCTTCCATACCGACGCCGGCCGCGACGCAACTGCATTATTGGCGCAGCGCGCCGTGTCGCTCGGCCGACCGGTCGAGGCGATCCGGTTGCTCGAAGCGCTGCGGTTGCACCCCAAGCTCGATGCGGCCAGCCGCGACGGCGTGACGCTGATGCTGTTGGCCATGCAGCAGGTCGGAACGGAGGCCCCCGCCAGCGCAGCGCCTGAGGAATCCGCAGCGGTCCGAGAACTTCCGGCCACTGCTGAACAGGCGGCGTCCGACCAGCGGGCTGCTGATCGCCCCGCGGCTGCGATTGCTGAGGTGTTGCTCAATGGGCAGGAGGTGTTGCTCAATGGGCAGCGTGTCCAACCGCCCCCTGGCGAAGCGCTGCCGGCCTGGCTGGCTGAGCGTTTTGGCCAGTTGCGTGATCGCGTAGCAGTCGGCAACGGGGATGTGACGATGCTCGGTGACGACCCGAGCCGCCGCGAGTCCTCGCAGGGACAGATGCCGTTGTCGATCCCGCGCTGGATCGCTCGGGCCGCGGCGACGCCGAGCCAAGAACGGCTGTTGGAAGAAGCATCTGAGGCGATGGTATCGGTCGGAGATGTCGCTCCGCCGGCTTGGATGCCGCTGCGGGTCGGCAACCAAGTGTTGATGCGGTCGACGGAGCGACTTTATGGGCTGGATTTCCAGACCGGCAAACTTGTTTGGCAATACCCGTGGTTCGATTCGAGCGAAGAGCCGGAAGCGTCGGACCTGGCGGCGCTGTTGATGGAAGAAGAGTCCGGGCAATCGCTACTCAAACAGCGGGTTTGGAACGATTTGCCCTACGGGCGGATCACCAGTGACGGCAAACGCGTGTTCATGCTGGCGGACTTGGCGGAGGTCGAGGCCTCGACGTTCAACCCGTTGCTCGGTTTTCAGGGAGTGGATCCGGCCGATTCTGGGACCAATTCGCTCGTGGCGCTCGACTTGGCGACTGAAGGCAAATTGGTCTGGCGGCTGGGCGGTCGCAGCAATGAGGCCACCGGCTGGGGAGAAACCTTCTTCCTCGGCCCGCCACTCCCACTGGATGACGCGCTGTACGTGATGGCTGAGGTCTCCGGCGACATCGTGTTGATCTGCCTGGATGCTGCGACCGGGCTGGAACGCTGGCGCCAACAACTGCTGGCGGTCGAATCCGGCGGGATCGGTTCGGACCCAATCCGCCGCGTTGCCGGAGCCACGCCTTCGTATGCGCAAGGGATGCTGGTCTGCTCGACCGGTGCCGGAGCGATCATCGGCTTTGACCTGCTCGATCAGTCGCTCGCCTGGGCGCTGACGATTCCCCGCAACGAGGCGCTCAACCAAACCGTCCGCAGCCATCGCGACGGCTTTTCGCCTGATCATTTGCTCAAGCGGTGGTGGGACGGCACGCCGCGAATCAGCGGCGATACGATTTTTGTCACGCCGATCGAATCGGACCGGCTGTTCGCAATCAGCTTGCTAACTGGGGAACGGCGCTGGAAAGAACTGGCCCGCTCCCAGACCGGCTCCCGCTATCTGGCCGGTGTGCGCGATTCGACGCTGGTGCTCGTCGGCAGCGACCATGTCCGTGGCGTCGACGCACTACGCGGTCAAAACACCTGGAAAACCGCCGCCGGTTGGCTCGATGCCGGCGAACAGGTCAGCGGCGTCGGAGTATTCGGTGAGTATCGGGACCCGCAGTCCGGGCAGGCGCACGCGAGTTACTTTGTGCCGACATCGTCCAATCGCATTGTCGCCGTCTCGCTGGCCGACGGGACCGTGCTCGGTCGCCGGGAGACGCAGTTTCCGACCGGCAACCTGATCGCCTCCGGCGGTCAAATCCTGTCGCAGTCGCCGACGTCGCTGTCGGTTGCCTACGGTCAACAAACGCTCGAACCGGCCGTGGCGGCAGCTTTGGCCGCCAACCCGCAGGACTTCCAAGCGATCGTACGTCAGGCCGAATTGCTGATGCAGCGAGGTCAGCTGAGCGAGGCGTTGCAGTGGCTAAGCCGAGTGCGCGAGATGAACCCCGAGGATATCGATGTTGAAAACCTCTCGGTCCGAGCGATGCTCAGCGCGCTGCGCGAAGATTTTGCCGGCAACATCGATCTGCTGCCGCAGCTGGACGAATTGATCTACATGGCAGCCGATCGCGTCGAACTGGTCAAACTGCAGGTCCGCGCTGCGGTCAGCCGCAATCAGCCCGAACGCGCGGTGGGGCGGCTGATCGAACTGTCCGGTCTGATCGCTCGCGAACCGTCGCTGGGGACGCTGGGGCGGTCGAGCGAGGGTGATGCCTCGCGTCAGGTGTCGCTCGACAGCTGGCTGTCAGCGCGCGTCTGGGAAGCGATGGAAATCGCTGATGAAGCTCAGCGGGCAGCGATCAACGAATTAGTCGTCACACACTTGGCTCAGTTTACCGAAGCGTCGACACCGATGATCAAGCGATTGTTGGTGCACTTCGGCACGCTGCCCGGCTCCCACACGCTGGCCCAGAGTTTGTTGGCCCGGTACCGGGAAGAACAGTCGTTTCTGGCGATGGAACGGCTGGTGTTGGGGACCAGCGGTGCGACTCCAGAAACGCTGGACCGATTGACGCCTTGGCAATTGGCGGCGTTGGCCGAAGCCTATGCTCGCGGCGGTCTAAGTGCCGATGCGGCAGCGGTGATCGAAGCGCTGGCTCCCGGTGCGCTTAGCGAAGGCGGCGATGATCCAATCGCCTCGTTGCAATTGACGGCAGAAGAGCTGCGCGACGTCGCCGCTGCGACCAAGCCGACCAGCTGGACCGGAAAAGTTCAGGTGCGGCTGCCGCAGGAGACGCTGCGCGGTGGCGGCATCGGACGCAAGCCGGTGGTCGGCGAAACCCGCCGGGTCGTCGGCCAATCGTTCCGCGGCTGGCAACTGGTCAGCGACGATAGCAGCCCGTTCGCGCTTCGCGACCCCCGCGGCTCGCTGCACCCGATCCCTCTGGACGGGATGAATCGCCGCGAAGAAATCAGTCGTCAAGCGGTGTTCAACGGCGGCTTGATGATCGCCGTACTGCCGGGCGAACTGGTAGGCGTGAACCTGTTCGAGGTCCTCCGCGGCCAAATCGACTCAGTCATCTGGCGGCGCCCTTGGCGAACCGATAGCAGTGGCGGCGGGATCAAGCGGACCAGCGATTCGACGCCGTTCGGCGATCAGGTTTACCGCTACGTGATCAGCAGCGGTAGCAGTCCAAACGCGACGTCGGAGCTGCAGCTCGGGCCGATCGTCGGCAATTCGTTTTACGTGCTGCAAGGCGGCGAGCTGATCGCCTACGACGCGTTGACGGCGGAGCCGCGGTGGCGAAACCTGGAAACTCCTCCAGGCGGCTCGATCGTCTGTGACGGAGAAGTTGTCGCCATCGTGTCACCGACCTCGCAGCTGATCGCCAAATACGACTGCCGAGATGGACGCCGGCTCGCTGATGAACCTTTTGAGGACTACCGGATTTGGGCGTCGACCGATGAATATGTGCTGGCGTACCGCGATTCCGCACAAGGCACCCGCGATCTCGTGCTGCTCAATCCGATCAGCGGCCGCGAACTCCTGCGGCATACGTTTGAGGATCTGTCCGCTGAGCACCGCGTCTTCGGCCGGATCGTCAATGGCCGCTACGTTGTTACGTTGAGCATGACCGGCGAGGTGCTGATCTGGGATATCCAGCACGGCAAGGTGATCAGCCGCACCAAGCTCGATCCGATCCAGTCGCTCCGCGGCCTGCAGGTCCTGGCTCGCGAGGACTCGCTCGTCCTGTTGCCTAACACCTCCGATGCTCCTGAAGAACGCGGTGGCGTGGCGCTGCACACCTCCGGAGGCCAAGACCACGTGCGTGTGGATGTCGCGGTGACCGCAATCTCGACGGCTAACGGGGAAGTTCTCTGGCAACGCTCGCTGGAGTCTCAGCAGTGGGGCTGCACGCTGACTCAGTCGCCGATTTCACCGCTGCTGATGCTCTCGCGAAGCAAATCGCGCTACCAGACGACCGGCAACCGCGTGAAGACGCTCGATGTGATGGCGATCGATACCCGCGACGGTTCAGCGATCACCACGCTCGACCGCCCGGTGGAGAGCTTTAACAGCGACATTGAGACGCGGGTGAGCCTGCAACCGGCTCAGCAACGCGTGCTCGTCAACGTGGGCACGATGACGCTCAGTTACGAGTTCAGCGGTGCGGCGCAAGAGAATGTGTCTGAGCCAGTAGACGAGTCAATCGACGCCGACGATTAAACTGGCGCTGCGGCGCAGCCTGAAGGCTGAACTCCAACGTCGCCGCACAGCCTGCTCGGTTGAAGTTCGGGTTTCAGCCTGCGCCCTACGCTGATCTTCGCGAAAATCGCTACCCCATGTTGGAGTTCAGGCTTCAGCCTGCCTATGTCGACTTTCGCAGAGATTCACAGCCTCAAAGTATGCCTGCTATCGTGGCGACAGCAATTTACTTGGCAACAGCTTAGCGCTGCGGGGTGGTGACCCACTGCGCCGGCGGAGCAACCTGCGGCTGCTGGACAACCTGCGGCTGCTGGACAACTTGCGGGTACCGGACAACGCCCCGCGGCTGCTGCACAACTTGCGGCTGCACAACTTGCGGCTGCACAAAGTGTTGCTGCGGGACCGCCGAGCGAACGACGACCTGCCCGTGCTGCACCTGCGGAGACCGCACGACCGCCGTTCCCGGCTGAACCATCGGCACGGTCTGCCGATAGATCGGGGCCGGTTGCGAGGCCCGCGATGGCGACTTGGCAAAGTAGCCGCTGCCGGGCGCAGCCGGCGCTCAATGCTCGAGCGGGGCTGAGCCGCTTCGGCTTCCGAAACACCCGGCAGCGCGGTCGGCATGGCAACTCCAACCGCGAACACCATCGACAAACCGATCAAGCCGCGAACGGCATTGGAAATATTTAATTTCATGGCTTACTACCTCATGCTTGTAAGGAATTGATTGGACGCCCCAGACCAACCCCTCGCCATCCGGACATCCAACGATCCGGCGCTTCAGCACTGCTGCTGCATTGGCGCTGCTGGTCATCGATCCCACGGGGTCGCCCCAGAGTATTCAACACTTGTGAATAGTGAGCTTCCTATGCAAGCGATGGACCCAAGCCGCAAAAGATGAAAAAGCCAGCTATAACGACATGATTCAGCGCGCAGCTGTAGATAGCGCGTAATCTTATAGCGACACAATTGTCGCTCTTAGTGTCGCCATGGGTTGACATTTATGGCATCGTGCCGAGACTAAGACAGGCTGCGGAATTGGGCAGCGGAGATGTTGTGCTTGTTGAGCAGCTTGTGAAGGCTCTGGCGTGAAAGCCCCGCATGTCGGGCGGCGCGGGAGATATTGCCGTGATATTGCTTGAGCAGCGCCTCAAAGTAACGTTTGTCGGTCGATCCCAACGCCTCCTGCCGCGACACCTCCACCGCGGCCACTGCGTCAGCAGCGGCAACCGACGTGCCGCTCGCCGTTGTGCTCGTCGGCGACGCGATCCAGTCCGGCAAATCGGCGGTGTCGATGCGCGCCGCGCCGCAGAGAGCGATCGCGCTTTCGATCGCGTTTCTGAGTTCGCGAACGTTGCCCGGCCAGTGGTACGAGCGCAGCCGGTCGAGGCAGGCGTCGGTGAAGCCTTCAATGCGACCGCCGGGCGGCGTCAGCTGGCTGAGAAAGTGTTGGGCCAGTTCGATCACATCGTCGCCCCGGTTGCGCAGCGGCGGCAGTTCCAGATGCAGCACGCTGAGGCGGTAGAACAGGTCGCGCCGAAATCTCCCAGCTTCGACTTCTTGCACCAGGTTTCGATTGGTCGCACACACAAACCGAGTGTTGAGTTTGATCGGCTCGCTCCTGCCGACCGGGACGAAGGTTTGTTCTTGAATCAGCCGCAGCAGCTTCGGCTGCAGCGTCATCGGCAGCTCGCCGATTTCATCAAAGAATGCTGTCCCACCGTCGCTGCGTTTGAGCAATCCTTCCTGGTGATCGATCGCTCCAGTGAATGAGCCTTTCACATGCCCAAACAACAGCGATTCAAATAGCGATTCGGGGATCGCGGTGCAGTCGACGATCTGGAAGGGGTGCTCGGCCCGGGCACTGGCTCGATGAATGGCATGAGCGACCAATTCTTTGCCAGTGCCGCTTTCGCCGCAGATCAGCACGTTGGCGTTGGACCGCGCGATCCGATCGATCAGCGCCAGCAGCGCACGGATCGGCTGACTGCTGCCAATGATGCCGTGGGCGTGATGACGAGGCTCGAGCTTGGATGGCGGTCGGTCGCGTTGCGCCTCGTTGCTCAGCACTCGCTCGATGCTCCGCAACAAAACCTCGAATTTGACGGGTTTGACGAGGTAATCGGCAATTCCCAACCGCACGCTCTCGATCGCCGTTGGCAGCGAGGGCACTCCGGTGACGACCAACACCGGCACATGCGGCTGGGATTCACGGCCCCAACGCAGCAGCTCTAATTTGAAGTTGCCCGGCATGTTGAGGTCGGTCAGGACGAGGTCGATCGGCGCGCTGCGCAGCGTTTCGATCGCCGCCGGGGCGTCCGATACACAGCGACACTCGTAACCGGCTTTGCGCAGCAGCTGGGCGGTCGTCTCGAGGTACAGGGGTTCGTCGTCGGCCAGCAGCAACCGGGCCTTGGGCGGTTCATTCACTGGCAGCTTTTTTAGTCGTGGGCGGGTTGGTAGGGAATGATTGCCGCAAAGGAACTGCCTCGCCCATGGAACGTCTTGACCTCGATCCGTCCGCCGAGTGACTCGATGATCGCTTTGGAAAGCGACAATCCCAAGCCAAGTCCACCGGAGCCATCATTGCCCTTGGTGCTGTAAAACGGCTCGAAAATCAAAGGCAGATCGTCATCCGAGATTCCCCCGCCCTCATCGGTGACGTCGATTTGGAACGCGTCGTCCAGCCGCACCAGTCCGACCGTTACGGTTCGTCCCGCCGGAGAGGCTTGGATGGCATTGCGAACGAGATTGTAAACCACTTGCTTGACCTCGTCTTCAGGCAGTTCCACTACCGCGGGCTCGGCCCCACAGCGGTTCTCGACCTGGACCTGGCGATCCTTGGCGGCGGCGCTGAGAAAATACAGCACCTCGTCGATCACCACGGCCAAATCGAACGCCTGCGCCGGCTGGGGATTTCGCCGATTGATCTGATACATCTGCTGCACAATTCCGCCCATCCGTTCGATCTCCTTGTCGACCAGATCCAGAATGCGATGGTGAGGGCTATCGGGCTGCAGGTCTGACTGCAGTAGGGTCAACGCGCTGCGAATGCCGGCCAGCGGATTGTTGATCTCGTGCGCCACCGACGCGGCCAGTTGCCCCAGTGCAGCGAGTTTTTCCATTTGCGTTTGCTTGCGTTCCAAGCTCCGCAGCCGCTCGGTCCGCTGGATCACCAGGTCTTCGAGCTGCTCGGCATGCATCCGCAGCTCTTCGCGCAGCTTCTGTTTGCGGGAGATGTCGCGAATGCTGGTGCGAAAGCCGAGATGCTGCGAACCATCAAACATTGGTTGCCAGGAGATCGCGACCCAAAGGGTGGTACTGTCGCGGTGGCGAACCCGAAACTCAACGTCGTTGCCGCAGGTGAACTGAAGGATCCGCGCACACAGCTGCCGTACCTTATCGCGATCTTCCTCCAGCACCATCGGCAACGGATAGCTCGGCATCGCCAGACACTCGGCGACCGTGTAGCCGGTCATCCGCGTTACGGCGGGGTTCACCCACAGCGGTCTGCCATCGGCCGCCAACCAGCTTTCCCAGTCATAGGTGCTGTCGGCTACTAAGCGGAAGTGGGTGTCATCGCGAACCGCTGGCGGCCGTTGGGGCGGCGGGCTATTGGTCGGCGGCGGTGAGACGGGCGGGCCTGCAGGACTCATCGGTGTCGGCACTCGGCGGGTAGACGGGAAAGTCCCCACGGTCTGCCGCCTGCCCAGCGCAACCGAACAGGCTGCCGGGCGAATGATTCTTGTCAGCGGTCGGCGACCGAGGGTTGTTGAGGTGCAGCGGGCATCGCTCCCATCTCTGCGAGGTGATGGACCAGACGCTCAACGGTATATCGGATTTGGGATTCGGTGTGTTCGCTGGTGATGAAGAACCGCAACCGCGCCGCCGATTCATCAACCGCCGGGTAGAGGATCGGCTGGACGTTCACGCCGTCGCCGAGCATCCGGTGGGACAGCCGCAAGGCGACCAGGGAGTTGCCCGTGATGATCGGAATGACCGGAGTGCCGCCGCTATCGCCGGTGTCCAGTCCAGCCGCTTGAGCTAGCGACAAGAACAGCTTGCTCCGCTGCCGCAGCACTTCCACGCGCTCAGGCTGCTGCTCCATGACGGTCAGCGAAGCCAGGGCAGCGGCGGCTGAGGCGGGTGGCAAGCCGACGCTGAAGACAAAGCCGGGAGCGGTGTACCGCAGGAGCTCAACCAGCGCCGCCGAACCAGCGATGTACCCGCCGCAGGAGGCGAACGATTTGCTCAGCGTTCCCATCCAGATGTCGACGTCGCGCGAATTGATCCCGAAATGCTCGCCGATGCCGCGGCCGGTGCGTCCCATCGTGCCCATGCTGTGGGCTTCGTCGACCATCAGCATCGCCCGGTGGCGACGTTTGACCTCGATGAACGCCGGCACGTCGGCGAAGTCGCCGTCCATGCTGTACACGCCTTCGATCACGATCAACACGCGGCGGAATTGCCCGCGGACCTTGCTCAGCAGCGTGTCGAGGGCCTCGTGATCGTTGTGCGGAAACGCCCGCCGCCGGGCTCCGGAAAGCAGCGCACCTTGAACGATGCTGTTGTGCGACAGTGCGTCGTGGACGATCAGGTCGCCCGGGCCCACCAAGTGCCCAATTGTGGTCTCATTGGTGGCGTGCCCCCCGACCATCGTGATCGACGCGTCCACTCCGATCCACTGTGCGATCCGGGCTTCGAGCTGACCGTGAACCGGCTTTTCGCCCGAAACCAGACGGCTGGCTGAAACGCTGGTGCCGTAGCGAGTGATCGCATCCATCGCCGCTTGACTGACCTGCGGATCGCCGGACATGCCAAGATAGTTGTAGCTGGCGAAGCTGATCAGTTCACGCCCGCCCACGATCGTGGTGTCGCGAACAATCGAATCGTGGACGGTAAAGTAGGGATTGGGCACGCCCGACATCAGCATCTGTGACATCGTCTGGCGCAGCCGCTGGTATTCCGGGAACTGCTCGACAGTGTCTTCCGGCTGAACGACGGCGGGCGGGGCCCCTGCCAATTCATGGTAGGTGCCGTTGAGCCCGCTGCTGGTAGCCGTCTCGGTGACCGGCCGGCCGTCAGTTGCGCCGCCGGCGTAGCGTTGGCTGGCCCGAGCGATCCCCTCGGGCGACAAATGCTGTGAGATCGCAGCGGCGGTTTCAGCGATCGTTTCAATTGAATCGAGAACCTCCTGCGGGAATCGCCCGCCGAAGGTTTCCTCCAGGCCGCGGGCGATCTCCAGCCGTTCCAGGCTGTCGAGCCCCAGATCGAGCACGATGTTGGTCTCGGGCCCGAGTTCTCCGGCACGTTCACGGGCAACCTGCCGAATCTGGTGCTCCACGACCGCAATGATCAGCGGATCCGCGGCAGTCGCGGGGGCGGTTGCGTCGGCGGCGCTGCGGGCGCTGATCCGCGATGCGGCCCGAGCGCTCATCATCGTCGGTCCACCGACGCGGTTGAGCCCGGCGGCTTCTTCCCAGCGAACCCATTGAGCGATGACTTTCAGGTCGCCATCGCGGACCGCCTCCAAACAGGCATGCCGCTGGATCTTGCCGCTGCTGGTCTTGGGCACCGAGCTGTTGCGGACGAGGTACACCGCATCGGGCGGCAGTTCGTGTTCTTCGGTAACCGCTCGGCGGATCCGCTGCAGGTGCGCGTCCCAGTCCAGACCGCGCTGGCGAACCGTTTCGGCAACGATCACCAACTGCTCACGGTCTTGAAACGGCATCGCGAACGCAGCGACTGATCCGGCCTGCACGCCATCGCTGGCCGTCTCGACCGTCTGCTCGATGTCCTGCGGGTATCGATTGACCCCGCGGACGATGATCATGTCCTTCAACCGACCAGAGATGTACAGCTGGCCGTCGTACAGGAAGCCCAGGTCGCCGGTGCGGAGGAACGGTCCTTGCCCGTCGGCGGTGAACCCTCGGAACGTCTTTTCGGTCGCTCGCAGCGCCTGCCAGTACCCCTGGCCGACCGACGGGCTTTGCACCCAGATTTCACCGATCTCGTTGGGCGGCAGAATTTCCAGCGTGTCGGGCGAGACGATTTTTACGACCTCACCGGACAACACCCGCCCACAGCCGACCAGGGTGCGAGCGTGTTCCGCCGTCGCTTCGACCGGCACAACCTTCCGCTCATCCAGGTCCGGGCCATCGAAGCTGGTCATCACCGGGCGGCCCTGCTGCGGACCACCGGTCACGATCAACGTCGTCTCGGCCATGCCGTAGCACGGCAAAAACGATTCGCGGCGGAAACCGTAGGGAGCAAACCGCTCGACAAACGCGTCGAGCGTCTTGGGGCGGATCGGCTCGGCACCGTTGAAGGCGATTTCCCAGCACGACAGGTCGACCCCGACCATCTCATCGTCGGAAATCTTGTCCAGGCACAATTGGTAGGCAAAGTTCGGGCCGCCGCTGATCTGAATCCGCTCTCGCGAAATCGTCTGCAGCCACCGTGAGGGCCGCTGCAAAAACGTCATCGGACTCATCAGCGTCGCTGGCCGACCGGTGAACATCGGCTGCAGGATCCCGCCGACCAATCCCATGTCGTGGTACGCTGGCAGCCACGCCATACCGCCAAAATGCCGCTCCGGCTCGAAGGCTTTGAGAATCAGCTCACAGTTGGCCAGCACGTTGCGGTGGGTCAGCATGACCCCTTTGGGCGAGCCGGTCGAGCCGCTGGTGTACTGCAAAATCGCCAGTGAGTCGCCGGTCAGCGACGGCGGGACGACCCAGGCATCGGGATCGCGGAGCGCCGGCGAATCAGTGCCGATAATCGTCACGCCTTCGAGGTCTTCGTGGCGGTTGTCGGCTTCGAGCTGCTCAGCGACCGAGCCGATCGAAAATGCGATCCGAGTGTCCGCATCGTCGACGATCGAGCGGATGCGGGAAGAGCGGCGGTTGCGCCGCGGTGGGTAGGCGGGGACCGCAATCGCGTCCAACGCATGACAGGCGAACAACCCGATCACGAAATCCAGTCCCGGCGGGTAGAGCAGCAAAATGCGCTGCCCCGGCTTGATCTGCCCCTGCAAAGCTCCTGCGAGCCCGCGGATTTCGTCCCACAGTTGACGATGCGTCAGCGCTCGCTGGATCGTGTCGCCGTCGGTGAATGAGTACGCCACTTGATCAGGCTGCAATTCTGCCCAATGACGCACCACGGCCAACAGATGGTCCATTGGCGGAACTTCGGAACCGAAAAAACGCTGCAAGTTCACGGGCGATCGATTTAACCTGGACGTGAGGTCTACTAAATCTTCGGGCAACCCACCGGGGGCCCGAGCCGCTGCGGCACGGGCGACCCAGCTTCAGCCGCGGCCGATTTTGCGTGGAAACGCATCCGGGGCCGGACGATCGTGCTGGTTGGCAATTCCTTCTGCGCGTCGGACAAGGGTTCCGGCGGTAACGGCGTGGCCAGTACTATCCGTAACATCGGCTAAAAAGCCCTCGACGATTGGCCGTGGGTTCACCAGTATTGAACCTTCTTTCGGGTTCTGCCGCTATAACCGTTGCGACGAAACCGTCCAGTTCCGATTCTGAGCATTCTTCCGTTCCGCGCACCCACCGATCACGTAATATGCCTTTTTCCGCAAGTTTGCTCTGTTTTGAGGACCATGCCGTCCACCGGTTGGCACCCATTACCACCGCCCGGCCGGCCTATGCGATCTCCTGCGCCTCGTTTCGCTTGATCGATTGGCTCCGAGAACTCAACTTGCCGCTCTACGGCACCTGCCGGCCGCACCTGCGGGTCATCCAGCAATTCGACTTCGGGATCGGCCCGCCGCCGGAACCGTCTAGCGGCGAAGGGCTGTGCTTGCTGGTCAACGCCCGGCTCGTTCCCGCCCCCAGTCTGCTCGGTACCCTGCAGCAGTTGCTGGCCACTGGCCGGCCCACGGTCGTCCGCGACAGCGCCGGTGCGGTAGCGATCGCGCTACTGGACCACGCGGCCTTGCCCGCAGCCCTTGATCTCGAGACCGACGCCCTGATCGAGCAGCTCGTCGCACCACTGCCGGTCTCCGAATCGGTCGCGGACACCTTTCAGTGGCCGCACGAAGTAATCCAGCACCACATGCGGAACATGCCCGCGGCCCTGCAGTGGCGGATCGAGCACGGTGACTACACCCAGCGGCAAGATGGTCTGTTTGTCGCGCCGGGAGTGACCATCGATCAGTACGCTGTGATCGACACCAGCAAAGGTCCAATCATTCTCGAACAGGACGTCCGCGTCGGGCCATTCTGCTACCTGTCCGGTCCCGTCTACATCGGCGCCCGCTCGCGAATCATCGAACATGCGGCGCTCAAGGATGCCGTTGCCCTGGGACACACGACCAAAGTCGGCGGCGAAGTCGAAGCGTCGGTGATCGAGCCCTACAGCAACAAGCAACACCACGGCTTCCTGGGGCACAGCTACCTGGGCAGCTGGATCAACCTCGGCGCCGGCACCTGCAACAGCGACTTGAAAAACACCTACGGGAGCATCAATGTCGACTACGGCACCGAGAAAGTCGCCACCGGCATGCAGTTCATGGGCTGCGTCATGGGCGACTATGCCAAAACGGCGATCAACACCGGTATCTTCACCGGAAAAATCGTCGGTGTGTGCAGCATGCTGTATGGATTCGTGACCTCCAATGTGCCGAGCTTTGTCAATTACGCACGGCTGTTTGGCCAAACCGCGACGCTGCCGGCCGAGGTGATGATCAGCACCCAGGCACGGATGTTCGCTCGCCGCAAGGTGGAACAACGGGAATGCGACCGCCAATTGATCCTCGACATGTTTGAACTCACCGAAGAAGAACGCAACCTGCAAGCAGCCATCGGGCTGTAGCGTAGGTGGCCGGTCGGTGCTCCCTGGCTAGTGCTGTGTTACGAATTGATTATTGGATTCGGGCACCAGGGAGGCACGCCGACACATGCGGCTAATCTCTCCTTCCGCAGAACCTTCCTAAGTTTATCATCGTGGAAATTCATCCAACAAAATCGAGTGACAAGGTAGTGGTTTAGCTGCTAAGAAATCCTCTCAGGCCCGCAGGGCCGGTACATCCACTGCCGGAGTCGTCGGGCTCCGAATTGCAGCTGCAGCAAGGACTTCTCAGGCCCGCAGGGTCGGCACAAGTAAGGAATTTCGCCGCACCTGTGTCGGCCCGGCGGGCCTGTAAACCGTTTATGCTCCTGTTACCGCGCCCTCACGGACCCGGCAGAGGATGTGCCGGGCCTGCGGCCCTACGGAGCATCAAGATGGGCGGGCGTTGCATCACCGCTTATCCGAATTTTTAGCTGACACAAAGGCCTCGCCCCCCTTCGGCCGGCGGGGCGGTCGACCACCCTGCACCCCAAGAAGCATCAACTCATGACCCTTGTGACCGAGCGACACGTCAACCTGATCGATATTCCCAACCACCGGATCTACGCCGCTCGGATCACCATCGATGCTGACCGGATCGCCGCGATCGATCCGCTGGCGCATCGGGTCGATCCATCGCTGCCCTACGCCTTGCCGGGCTTTGTCGATGCGCATGTGCACATCGAATCGTCGATGCTCCTGCCGAGCGAGTTTGCGCATGGCCGTGGTGCATGGTACGGTCGCCACCGTTTCAGACCCGCACGAGATCGCTAATGTGCTCGGTGTCGCGGGCGTCGAGTTCATGATCGCCAACGGCAATCAGGTACCGCTGAAGTTCTTCTTCGGAGCCCCGAGCTGCGTGCCAGCGACTTCATTTGAAACTGCTGGCGCAACCATCGACGCGGACCAAATCGCCACACTGTTGGCCCGCGATGATATCCGCTACCTCGCCGAAATGATGAACTATCCCGGCGTGCTCGGCGGTGACCAACAGGTGCTGATCAAAATCGGCCACGCGATCGGAATGGACAAACCGATCGACGGGCATGCTCCAGGACTTCTCGGCCAACAAGCCGCCGCCTACGCCGCAGCCGGCATTTCCACCGATCACGAGTGCGTCAGCTTGGAAGAAGCCCTTGCCAAACTCGACGCCGGCATGCACATCCTGATCCGCGAGGGGAGTGCGGCCAAAAACTTCGACGCGCTGTTCCCGTTGATCGACCGTTTTCCCGATCGCGTGATGTTCTGCAGCGACGATAAGCATCCTGACGATCTGCTCCGTGGGCACATCAATGAACTAGTGCGGCGATCATTAGCTCGAGGCGCCAACCTGTTCCACGTCTTGAGCGCAGCCTGCATCAACCCGGTAAAACACTACCGGCTGCCGGTCGGAACGTTGCGAGTCGGTGATTTGGCTGACTTTCAGATCATCAATGATCTCGACCATTTTCAAACGCTGGAAACGTTCATCGATGGTGTTTCGGTGGCTCACGCCGGCCAATCCAACATCGATTCGGTTCCCTGTGAAGTGATCAATCACTTCGAGTGCGAACCCAAAACGCCCGAGCAGTTCGCCGCTGCTGCTCCCGAATGGGCTGCGGATGCGGTGCGGACGCGGGTCATCGAGGCGATCGACCGCTCACTGGTCACCGGCGAACGCACCATCGACCTACCGGTCGCCAGTGGACACGTCCACAGCAGACCGAACCGCGACGTTCTTAAGCTGACCGTCGTCAATCGCTACCGTAACGCGCCACCGGCCGTCGCATTCATCCATGGGTTCGGCCTCCGTAGCGGCGCGATCGCCTCGAGTGTCGGCCATGACTCGCACAACATCTTGGCTGTCGGCGTCGACGACCAGTCGCTTTGCCAGGCGGTGAACCTCGTGATCCAGCACCGCGGCGGGATCGTCGCCCTGGATGGTCACGAGCAACACGTGCTGCCGCTGCCGATCGCCGGGTTGATGAGTGACCGCGATGGCGTCAACGTCGCCGCGGATTACGAGCGGATCGACCGCTTCGTCAAGTCGAATCTCGGCAGCCCGCTGACCGCACCGTTCACCACGCTGTCATTCATGGCATTACTGGTGATTCCCAAGCTCAAGCTCAGCGACCTCGGGCTGTTCGACTGCGAAACCTTCTCGCTCGTCTCCTCGCCCTACTTGCAGTAGTCGAGCGACAACAGCGCATATGCAGTCACCAGATTGTGATTGCCTTCCATCCAACGCTCGTTGCGTTTGTTGACCCAGCTGCCGTCGGGCATCTGCTCCGCTTCAAGCGTCGCAACCAACTCATCGCGCCACACATGCGGCGTCCCCTGGGCATCATCGAGGATGTCGATCTCCGCAGCCGCCAAGGCTTTGGCAAACGTGTGGTAGTAATAGTACAGTCCGGCGTCACCCATGCCCGGGTTGGTCTCGAGCGAGTAGTTGGCGCGGATGAACGACAATGCCGCTGCCACGCGCGGATCATCCTGAGTCAGGCCCGCAAAGATCATGCTTTTGAAGCCGGCATAAGTCATCGACGCATAGCTTCGCAGTCCACCACTTTCCGTTGTACCGGCCTGGCTGGAGCCACCGGCGGCCGGCGTGTAATAGAAACCACCGTCGCCGACCGCGTCGGCATGCTCGGTGTCGTTGCCATGGCCCGCTAAGTTCTGAGTACGGGCAACAAACATCAAGGCCTTCTGAATCGCCTCATCATCGGCTTCGTCACCGAGTTGCCGCAGCGCCTCGATCATGAACGAGGTGTTGGACAGGTCGGGGCGGCTGTGGTTGCCATAACCGGCCCCTCCGTATGCGGGGTCTTCCGGAGTCAAACCTTCAGTCTCGTCCCACTGAAGGCCGCGAATGAACAATCGTGCGCGCTCCAGCACGCTGTCATACTTGCCATTCTCGTTGGCCTGAATGAGTGCATCGACGGCGACGCATGTCTCGTAGTTCTTATAGAGCGAGCCTTGGGCATAGACCCCGCCATCACTGCGAATATGCGATTCAATGAAAGCCAAGGCTTTGCGGATCGCCGGGTCGTTCTTGGCTTCGGGACGATGTCGCAGGATGGCCGAAACACACAAGCTTGTCACCGCCGAGCCGGTTTCTTCACTGAAGGCACCGTTGGCGGCTTGGCCACGCGTTTTCAAATACTCGATCCCGCGATCTGCCATGGTGCGCACTTTTTCCGGCCGCGAATCAGCGCCCACCGCTGCCGCCGGCAGCAGAACCGCGCTGATCAAGGCCAAGCCCGCCAAACAGCGGCCGAGCGAGCGAGCAGCCGTCGCCGCGGTTACCCCGCTTGAGTCAACGGACGATGCGGGGAGCGTGTCGGTGGTGAACATCAGTGTCATTCCTCAGCAAGCGTCAGCCCAGCGGACTTGGCGGCCCAATCTGGGGGCATGGACGGGTAAAGCAAAAGCGAAATCGGCACAGGCGACCTAGCGCTCTTATGCCTCCACTGAGTATATACCTCGATAATTGCGTTTTATAGCGCCGTGAGTTGATCAAAAATTAGCCGCAGCGGTGAAGGATTAGCCATCGACTGGCCACGGTCCGCGTCCGCAGTCTTGCCGTTCGGTTTGTTGCCGTGGACACTTTGCGGCTACCGGTCGGCAAAGCTACTGCTTTGTCACGGCTTAACTTCAGGATCTGCGGCCCATCCAGCAAGCCCTCTCGTTTGGCAGAACATTGGTGGTTTAGCTACTAAGAGGTCCTCAGGCCCTTGGGCCGGTACAGCCTCTGCCGGAGTCGTCAGGCTCCGGGTTAGAGCAGCAGCTAGGACTTCTCAGGCCTGCAGGGCCGGCACAAGCAGAGTGCTGCCCCGGAACCTGTGTCGGCCCAGCCGGCCTGTAAACTCATTTGCATTCCTGTTACTAGGCCCTCACGGCACCCGGCAGAGGATGTACCGGGCCTGCGGCCCTGCAGAGCACCAAAATCGACGCGATCTGCATAATCACCGGCTCGGACCTTTAGCTGTGACACAGCACTAGACCCGCTTGAGCCACATGAACTGGTACGGTTGTAGCCGCACGTCACTCGATGTGCCGATCGTCGCGCCAGTGATCAGATCTTCAAAAAACCGCCCCAAACCCGCCGTTCGTAAGCGGTTGGCTGACACGTCCTGCGGGTGTTCGGAAAAATTGGCCAGCACGATCAGCCGGTTACCTTCATACTGCCTCAGGTAACTGAGCACGCTTGGCACATCGCCGGGAATGAGCTCCATCCGCATGCCGCCAAGTGCCGGTTGCGATTTCCGCAGCAGGATCAATTGTCGCAGCGAGTCATAGATGCGGCGGCGGATCCCGACTTCGCCCTGTGTTTCAGTCAGCCACTCCCAGCGCATTTTAGGACGATGCACCCACCGCGTATCGCCCGCCTTGGCAGGATCTTTGACGAAATCATAGTCATTGATCGTGCCCCATTCCTCACCCAGATACAGCAGCGGAATGCCGCCGATACTGAGGGTCAAAGAGTTCATCAACAGGATGCGGCGAATCGCCAATTCTTTGCCAGCATCATCATTTTCATCGATCGCCTTTTCCAAGCCGGCCAACGACGCCATGGTTCCGCTGATCCGCATGTCCCCGGTCTGCAGGTTGTGCTGAAAAGGAACTCCACGGGCGAATGAACCGGGGAACTGGCCCGTATAGAACTGGTTTAAGAACTGCCGGTGGTCGTACGCATTGATGCCCACCGCCGCTGCGTCGGCATCGTCAAACGTCCAGCCGATGTCGTCGTGACACCGCAAATAATTGATCCATGCCGTGCCCTCAGGAAGTTGATGGCGATGCGTCAGCGAACGGACCAAAAGCTTCGTATCGCGCGTCGCTAATGATTCCCAGCACAGCGCCATCAGCGTCGGGTTATAAGAGAGTTGGCATTCATTGGGACTGATGTACTGCACCACCTCGTCGGGATGCACGATCGCCTCGCTCTTAAACAATAAGCCCGGCGCCGCCATTTTCGCTGCAGCATTGAAGGCCTGGATGAGCACGTGCGCCTCGGGCAGATTCTCACAACTGGTGCCGAGCTTCTTCCAAATGAAAGCCACGGCATCGAAGCGCAAGATGTCGACGCCGGTATTGGCAATGAACAGCATCTCGGCGAGCATCGCCTGAAAAACCGCAGGATTGCTGTAGTTCAAGTCCCACTGGAAGTTATTGAATGTCGTCCAGACCCAGCGCTCGAGGGTGTCGTGCCAAGTAAAATTCCCTCGCCGCACCGTTGGGAAAATCTCACGCAGCGTCCGCTCATACGCATCGGGCATCTCGCGGTTGGGGAACAAATAATAAAAGTCTTGATATTCCGGATCGCCAGCCAACGCTTGCTGTGCCCAGTAGTGATCATCGGCGGTGTGGTTGAAGACGAAATCGAGCACCAGGACGATCCCGGCAGCCTGCAGATCACTGGCCAGTGCCCGCAGATCATCGATCGTGCCCAGACGCGGATCGACGCTGCGGTAATTGCTGATCGCATAGCCGCCGTCGCTGTCACCCGGACGGACCGCAAACAGCGGCATCAGGTGCAGGTAAGTCAGCCCGAGATCTTTGAAGTAGCCGATGTGGTCGCGCAGCTTTCCGAGATTTTCGCTGAACAAGTCGACGTACAGTGCCCCGCCGACCATACTCTGCGACTGGAACCAGTGCGGGTCATTGATCCGCCGCGCATCGATCTGGCGCAGCGTGTCGCCGCGCATCAACCACCCGCGGGCAGCGGTCAGCAGAATCTGCTCCAGATGGTAGAAGAAATCATAGCGGTGGCCATAGAGTTGGCGCAGCAACCGAAACAGCCGCGGCCACTGCTCGATCAGACGTTCCTCAAACGACGCGATGATCTCCGGCTCAGCCTGTTCGGTCTCCCACAGTTGGCGCAGTCTCGGCAGCAACCGCCGCAAGCTGACCTGAGCATCATACTGGGGCGAGCCGGCAGGGGCGGTGACTGTGTAATCCGGACCACGAAGCACGTTGGCACTCACTCCACGTTGTCGTTGGGAATTCGAATGTGTCCGAGAAAGTTGTAATACTCCACGCCCTCAATAATACCCCGCGCATGTCTGCCCTTAGCGAAGTAAATCCGAGGCAATTTGCGCAACCGTTCTAACTCGGGACTGTAATTCCCCACAACCACCCCAAGTGTACGTCCCTTCAGCATCCCTTCGTCATTGCCCGAGTCGCCGGCGATCAGCAATTGCTCCGGTGCAAAGCCCCAGCGGTAGGCGAGGTAACGGATCGACAGGTCGCTGCCGCCGCGGATCGGCACGATGTCCAGGAACATCCCCAGCGAGAAGATCACTTTGACGCGCAGCCCCGCTTCCCGCAGCATCCGGCGGATGCGCTGGACACTCGGAGCGATCTTAGGATCGAGTTGATAGCTGACCTTAAACTGCGTCTGTTCGTGCTCGACCTGCGGGGTCAGGCCGTCGATGGGATCGAGCACGCGGCGAACCTCGTCGGGCCGCCAAAAAGCGGAGATTTGCCGCCGCCATCCGGCGTCGATGGTCAGGTTCCTGCCATAATAAAGCTCAGTTCCCACGGCCGCTGCCAACACATCCGGTCGCGGCAATTGTTTCTCTTCGATCCACGCCATCACGTCGTCGACGCGCCGACCGGTAGCGATCCCAAAACCGATATGCCGGCCGCCTTCGTGCAACATGTCGACGAACTCAGCCAACGCTTCGTCGTCGCCATCGAGCGTGTTGTCCAAATCCGCAATGATCAGCCGATCGAACTCCGGCAACCGGCGGGGTTGGCGGCGATGGGCGAGCAGCGGAGTTGCCGCCTGGCTGACGATGTCCTTCACGTCACGCAAGTACCGCGTGACATGGTTGGCCCAACTGTAGTGCTCACGGACCCCGGCCATGCCATTGACGGACCATTGATCCCACTGTTCGGGCTCGGTCAGCGTCCTCAGCAGCGCGTGCTCCATCGCCGTGGTGTCCAGCGGATCGATCAGCAGCCCATTCTGGCAATTGCCGATGATGTCGCGCGGGCCCCCGTCGTGAGTCGCGACAATCGGCAGGCCACTGGCGGCGGCTTCCAGCAGCGTCAAACCAAACGGCTCGGTCAATGCCGGATTGATGAACACCCCGCGGTGCTTCGCGGCCCAGCGGTAGAGTTCAGGAATATCCGTCGGCTGATGTGACTTAGGATAGGCAACATGTCCGTACAGGTCGTAGACGTCGATCAGCGTCAGGATGTTCTGCAGCACCCGCCGCTGTCCCGCCGCGAGCACGCGCAGGTCATCGCGCTTGCCCAAGATCAGCACTAGGTTCGCCAACTCCCGCAGCTGGCGCGATTGGCCATAAGTCTTGACCAGCGTTTCGAAGTTCTTGCGGTCGTCGGGTCGGGCGACCGCCAAGATCATCGGCTTGGTCGGCTCGCGCAGGAATCTTTCCAGTTGCTCGGCGATCCGCGGCGCGGGGCCTCCTTCCTGGGAAGCGTAGAACAGCGACAGATCGACACCCGGCGGGATCACTTCCATCCGATCCGGCTGGTAGTGCTCGTACATCTCATACTGCTGTTCCACTTCCTGCGTGGTGCTGGTGATCACCATCGACGCCGTTTCCAGCGCCATCTCCTCGGCTTCGTTGCGCGTGGCGAAGTGGTATTTTTGCTCCAGCGTTTTCGGATCGTCGTCGTTTTTCTCCAACAGCCGTTCGCGTTTCACGCGCCCAAGCGAATGACCGGTAAACACGAAGGGGACATGTAGCAAACGAGAGAGCTGCGCCCCGGCGTATCCGGCGTCGGCATAGTGGCCGTGAATCAGATCTGGCAGGCCGTGACGGCGGAAATGGACCAGGCACTGGTCGATGAACATCTCCAGATACGGCCATAGCCCTTCTTTCCGCAGGTAGCGCTTGGGGCCAAACGGCAAGCGGACAATTTTGGCTTTGGGGCCGATCGACTCTTCGACCTGCGCGTAGTCGGGCCCGACTTTGTCATCGAGAATTTGCCGCGTAATCAGTTGCACGCTTTCGACGTCGTCGTGCTTGCCCAACTCGCGCCAGTTCCAGCACATACTTGATTTGTCCGCCGGTATCGGCGTCGCGGCCGAGTTCCGGGTCGTTGCCGCGGATCAAGCCATGCAGGCTGATCAGAGCAATCCGCAGGGGTGGGTGGTTCGGCTCAGAGCTACTCATGCGATTTCCTGCTGAGGATAGAAACTGCGGTCGGCGACACCGGCGCCGCGGAGTCCGCAGACCCGCGCAGCAAAAGCAGCCGCGCGGCGAAGTGATTCTTGAGGCGGGGTCCCGGCGAGAATCCCGCAGATGACCATCGCGGCAAATGCATCACCGGCGCCGACCGTATCGATCAGCTCTGCCACCGGATGGGCGGCGGCATACTGAAACTCACCCGCCGGTCCCATCCAGGCAACTCCCTCCGAGCCGGCGGTCAGCCACACGTTGCCGATCCGATGCTGCTGTTGCAACACCTGGCGCAGCGCCGGCGGGTTTCCCAGTCACTGCCCGTCTGCTCCGCCTCCGCCGCAGAGCGAGCTGGGACTGTGGACGCTGCGGCCGTGGCAGGGTCACGACCAGCGAGCAGCCACAACTCATCCAAATTGAGCTTTACATGTTCAGCGTCGTCGATCAGCTCCGCCGCCCAAGCGAGATCGAAATAGGGCCGGCGAATGTTGATGTCGACGAACACCGGACAACGCAGCGAGCGTTTGAGTTCGACGATCGTGCTGCGCGAGTGCGGTGAGCGAAAGACGAGACTGCCGTGATATAGCAGTCCAAACCGCTGCTCCATCGTCACAGCCGCTGGCAGCCCGATGTGGTCAAACGCGACGTCCTCCCAGAACCGGTAACTCGGCTCGCCCGCGGCGACCGTGACATCGACGCGGCCGGTGGCATGATCGGGATCAACCTGCAAAGCTGACTCGTCCAGTCCCCAGCTCTGCATCGCCCCGCGGACTTCCGCGCCGTGGTCGTCGTCGCCGACTGCGGTCACCAGCAGCGGATCGAGTCCGAGCCCACGCAGGTTCCAAGCGACATTGAAGGGCGCCCCGCCGAGGACGCGGTGCTCAGCAAAACAGTCAAACAGGACTTCGCCGATGATCAGAGGTCGGAGCAAGTTTTCAGATTTCACGTTGTTACCACGGACAATCACAGAATCACAAAGCCAGTGCGGCTGAGAATGCCAATAAAAGAGTTGGAATCTAGCATTGCGAACGATTCACCGACTCGCTTGGGACGATTGTGAGCAGCGATTGGTCAGCGTCTTTTAGCGAAACATTATACAGTCAAATCATGCCAGCCATCTTAGCAACCGATCTCGACGGCACACTGATTCCTGGCGACCATCTCCCGCCAGATGACCCGCAACTGCAAGCCCTGGACATTCTGCGGGAACGCATCGCCGCCGAGAGTCTAGAAATCGTGTTCGTTACCGGCCGCCATCTCGCGAGCGTGATCGAGGTGATGCAGCACAAGGATCTACCGCAGCCGCAATGGATCATTTGCGATGTCGGCACATCCATCTTTCATCGAGAAGATGCAGGGCACGACCAACCCTACCGGCCTTTGCAATCCTATGTCAACCATCTTGACCAGATCGTCGGTTCGTTCTCAATCTCTCAATTGATCACCCAAATCGGCTCTCACAGTGACCTCATCCTTCAGGAGCCCGCGAAGCAGGGCGCCCACAAACTGAGCTTCTACTGCAACTCGCGGACCATCGAGGAACAGGTAACGGCGATCGAGCATCAGCTTCAGGAGATGGGTGCCCCCTACCGCGTGGTCAGCAGCATCGATCCGTTCAACGGCGATGGCTTGATCGATCTGTTGCCGCTGGGCACCGACAAGGCCAGCGCGCTGCTGTGGTGGGCAGGGTTTCGCGACTGCGACCCCGACCAGATCGTGTTCGCCGGCGACTCAGGCAATGACTTTGCCGCGCTGACGGCTGGCTTTCGGGCGATCGTCGTCGGTAACGCCGACCGCGGGCTCGCCGCTCACGTCGCGGAGCAGCATCGCAGCGTCGGGCACCCCGAGCGAGCCTTTCTCGCAAGCGGACACGCCACCGCTGGCGTGCTGGAAGGCTGCCGCCACTTCGGACTCATTTCCTGAAGTCCGGGAGCGTCGCCGATCGAGTGCCAGATCGGTAGCCAGGTAGCTGATGTCGGCGTTGGTTTGCGTCAGGGCCGCAGGCCCGGCACATCCTCTGCCGGGCCCGTGAGGGCCCGGTAACAGGCGCAACAGAGATTGCAGTCTCCGCAGGGCCGATACAAGGAGGTCGCGGCGCTGAGGTTATGTCGACCCTGCGGGCCTGGGAGTCTTCGCTGCCGCTCAAATCCGGAGCCTGACGACTCCGGCAGTCGATGTGCCGGCCCTGCGGGCCTGAGAGACTCTCGTAACAGCTGCAGTCGATCGGTGCCGCAGCCACAGCCTCGTTAAACCAGCGTGGCCGATCGCTCCGCCGATCGGAGTTGTAGCTGCCTCGGTTCGACCGGCGGAGCGGTCGACCACCTTGGCTCCCAGCCGTCCGGCAGGCCATGGTTCCGGTTGCCTAACGCAGATTACGATGGGCACCGCAAAACATCAGTAGGACTTGAAGGGTAAACGCGTTGATGCGAGTGGGAATCGTTGGGGCGGGGCTGGCCGGATTGAGCGCGGCGTTTTATCTGCGGCAGTGGCAACCGGACTACCAGGTTCAGCTGTTTGAATCGAGCAGTCGCTGCGGTGGGGCGATTCGGACCGAGCGAACCGGTGAGTTCCTGCTGGAGCACGGTGCCGATATGTTTGCCACCAAGCCAGACGCCGCCCTACAGTTGTGCCATGACCTCGGGCTGGCCGAGCGCCTGATCACGCCGCTGCCCCATGCCCGCGGCGCCGGAATCGTCTGTCGCGGTCGAGTCGTCCGGATACCCGAGGGTTTTGTGCTGATGCGGCCGACGCGACTGGCGTCGATGCTGACCACGCCGCTGCTCTCGCCACTGGGTAAACTCCGCTTGCTCGCCGAGGGCCTGATCCCCCAGCGCACCGCTACGGACGACGAAAGCATCGAATCGTTTGTCATTCGGCGGCTGGGAGGTGAGGTCCTGCAGCGGATCGTCCAGCCACTAGTCGGTGGCATCTATACCGGTGACGTGGCGAAGCTGAGCATGGCAGCGACAATGCCGCAGTTTTGTCAGATGGAAAGCGAAGATGGCAGTCTGTGGGCCGCGACCCGCCGCCGCAAACGCGACGGCATCGACTCCACCGAACGCAACAGCGCCGGCGCTCGCTACGAGCAATTCCGCTCCCTTCCCGGCGGCATCCAGGAACTGGTCGATGCGCTGCAGGCGTCACTGGGGCCTGGAGTATTGCAGCTTGGGCAAGCGGTGACCGGAGTGGTGCAAGACGGCGGGCGTTGGCGACTGGAGGGCCCCGACGCCACTGAGCCGCTGGACCATCTGATTGTGGCCACACCGGCGCCAGCGGCGGCGAGCCTGCTCAGAGTCGCGGTACCGCCAGCGGCCAAGCTGCTGGGTCAAATCGAAGCCACTTCCAGCGCGATTGTTGTCCTGGGCGTCAACTCCGCTGATATCGCTCGCCCACTGGATGTCGCCGGCTTCGTCGTCCCCGCATGCGAGCACCGCCGCATCCTGGCGGTCAGCTTCACCAGCGACAAGTTCGCTGGCCGCGCCCCTGAGGGCCAGAAACTGATTCGCGTCTTCATCGGCGGTGCGTTGCAGAGCGAGTTGCTGCAGCTCGATGACGAGCAGTTGATCGCGATCGTCCAACAAGAATTGCAGGAGCTGATCGGGCTGTCCGGCCAACCGCAACTGGTCCGCGTGATCCGCTGGCACAACGCAATGCCGCAGTATCATGTCGGCCATCGGCAACGGATTGACGAACTGGATCAAATTGTGGCGGCCCATCGGGGCCTGCATGTGATCGGCAACTCGCTCCGCGGTGTCGGCATCGCGCCGACCGTCGCCGGTGCCGTGGCAGTCGCCAACCGCATCGCCGGGCGCTGAGCGTGGCCGATCGGCAGCGTGGCCGATCGCTCCGTCGATCGGAGCTCCGGCAGGCCCCGTTCGACCGGCGGAGCGGTCGACCACCTTGCTTAGCTCAGCGTGGCCGATCGCTCCGTCGATCGGAGCTCCGGCAGGCCCCGTTCGACCGGCGGAGCGGTCGACCACCTTCGCTAAGCCTTCAGCGCCCGGTCCCAGAACGCTTCGATCCTGCGCATCGCTTCATCGGGATCGCAGACCTGCAACTTGCCAGCAGGGTCACGGCTGATCAGGTTCCAGCTTTCCAGCAGCGCGACCGCCTCGGCGACGCGAAACTCGACCTCGACATCGATCAGCTCACGCACCATCCGCTCGGCCCGGCGGCTCAGTCGCCGTTGGCTGATCGGACCGCCCGCGGTCAGCAGCGCATAGTAGGCCAACACCACTTCGCGATGCCGCTGGCTTTCGGCTTCCTCCAACAAGCGATAGGCGACGCCCGCGTTGCTGTCGAGCTTCTGGTAGTAGAGGCTGCGGGTAAGGTTCAGCATGTAGCGATTCTTGACGTTCAAGTGATTCATCACGCTGCGGACGGCATAGCCGATCAGTGCCAGCAGCAACCCGGCCAGCACGGCAGCGAGGCTCAGCGTGATCGCGGCGACGAACAGCCCGACCCGCGAGATCTTGAATAGCGTGATGCCGATGCCGCCGATCGATGGGACCAGATTGCGGAGGTGGTCGAGCCATGTGAAGCGCACCCGCGTGCCCGGCAACAGCATGTCGATGTCCGGCTTGGGGACGTTCTTGAACATCCGCAAGTGCAACATCGTGTGGTCCAGGTCGTCGTCAGTTCGAAAGCCGGGGCGGAGCTTGAACATCACGACGACCCGCTGATAGAGCGAAACGTCGAAGATGACTTCGCGATACAGATTTTGCCAGCGCCGCTTGGCCCGCTGACCGACGACATCGCCGCGGGCATAGACGATAATCGCATCAAAAACATCAAAGTCGACGTGTAGCGGCACGCCCCAGTGGCTCGAACATGCCAACTGCCTCTTCGAGTTCCTGGCGGTCCACTTCGGTGTATCCTGCGTCGATCAACACAGTCCGGCCGGCGTTCGAAATCTCGGCAACCGCCGCCAGTTGCTCCTGTTCGCTGGCCGTATTTGCCACGGCTGCCAATAGCGGCCGCGTGTCGCGATCGGGATCCAGCGCCGCATACCGCTGGGCAAACCGGCTGTACAACGGGCGGTAGCGGTGGTGCAACAGCTCCGCAAAGCCGCCAAAGACATCTCGCATTCGCTCCCGAGCGGGCTCGCCTGCAGCGGACGACTCCGCGTCAGAGTCGCCGCGGCGAGCCAACAGCGCATCGACCAAATCGGCCGTCGTGACCGGGATGTACGGTTCGATCGCCCAGTGCGGTGAGTCGAGTCCGACGAACTCTTCGGTGCTGACCATCCGAGTCAGCTGCATGCCGGCGGTCAGAATCGACTTAGTCGACAATTCAGTCCTCCAGCGTGCGGGGTGGGTTTTGGTTGAGGGGGTTTGGCCCCAGAGCGAGATGTTGCGTATCGTAGGTGCGGGCGACGCCTTCCGCACCGTCTCCCGACGCATTCACTTTCGCTTTTTCGTTTGCCGCCCCGATTTCCAATGACTTCACCCGTCTTCACTCCCGTTTCACAGAATCCCGGTCGCCAACCCCAGCTGCTAGGCGTGGCGCTGGACATGGATGGGCTGTTGTTCGAGACCGAAAGTTTGTACTGGCAAGTCGGCCAGCGGGTGCTGCAGCGCCGCGGCCACCAATTTAGTAGCCAATTGCAACAGCGGATGATGGGCCGCGTCGGGGTAGCCGCGATCGAGCAAATGGTCGATTTTCACTCGCTTGATGATGACCCGCATCAACTGCTCGAGGAAGCCGAGCAGATTTATCACGAACTGATCGTCGATGGGCCGGAGCCGATGCCGGGGATGGAAGAGTTGATCGAGCTGCTGCGGGAGATCGGTATCCCCTTCGGCATCGCCACCAGCAGCCGCCGCGTGTTTGCGCTGAAAATCCTCCAGCCCCAGCCGTGGTTCGATTCGCTGGCGTTTCTGCTCACCGGCGACGACGTGACCCATGGAAAACCGAATCCCGAGATCTACAACCGGGCGGCAGAGCGACTCGGCATCCACCCATCGCAAATGCTGGTGCTCGAAGACAGCGGTAACGGCTCGGCCGCGGCGGTTGCTGCCGGAGCGGTGGTGATTGCGGTCCCCAATGCTTGCACGGGTGACCATTCTTTTAAGTCCGTGTTCGCCATCGCCCATTCCCTGCGTGATCCGATCATCCGACAAACGTTGGGAATCGAAGTTTCGGGAGCCGGGGCAAACGGTTAAGCTGTTGCAAAGCCTCTAGTGTTCTGTGACCGGTAGAATCTCGGGCTGGTAAGGCCGGGGGCTGGCGCTCTGCCGTTAACGAGGCCGGGGGCTTGCGCCCTACCGTTAAAATGGTAACGCTACCGCGCGAGCCGTGCGGCTTCCCATCCTAAACTGATGCTGTAACAGAACATTAGCAACATCCTTCGTCTTTTGTCGTTTCATGGCCCGAAAACAAACGCTCGAGCGTCCTGCCCCCGTCGCTGCTGCCGTCGCCGACACCGCAGTCGAGGCCTCGCCCCTGAGCCCTGAGGCCGCGCAGGCGCAAGAGATTCGCGTGGCCGGTTTTCGCGAAACGGTCGAGTCGATTGCGGTGGCCATCATCCTGGCCTTGCTGTTTCGGGCCTTCATCGCCGAAGCGTTCGTGATCCCCACCGGCTCGATGGCACCGACTCTGATGGGCGAGCACAAGGACTTGTTCTGTCCTCAGTGCACGGTGCAATTTCAAGTCGGGGCGAGCGTCGAGCCGCGTGCCGGAGCGACCGTCGTGGGCGGGATTTGCCCCAACTGCGGCTACGTTCACGCGCTGGACCTGGCCCACAATCCGGCTGATCGAAACTTCAGCGGCGACCGCATTTTGGTCAGCAAGTTCGCTTACGCGCTGTCCGATCCCGACCGCTGGGATGTGGCGGTGTTCAAGTTTCCGGGCAACCCGAAACAGAACTACATCAAGCGGATCGTTGGCCTGCCGGGCGAGACGTTGATGATCCACCACGGCGACGTCTACTCGCGGCCATTGGCCCCTGGCAGCGGTGGCGAGCGTTCGGACGCCGCCTCGGTCGAGAATCGCGACTTCCAGATGCTTCGCAAGCCGCCGAAGAAGCTGCTGGCGATGGCCCATCACGTTTACGACTCGGACTACCAGCCGACGAAGCTCAATCAGGCCGGCTACCCGCTGCCGTGGCAGCCTTGGCAACCGGGTGCGACCGCGCCGCCGGCCGATTCCTGGACGCTGACACCGGTCCAGCGCACGCTCCGGGCCGAAGTCGACGCCACAGGCGATCAGTGGAAATGGCTGCGGTACTTTCACCGCACCGCCGACTTGCAGCAGTGGTCGCGGGCCGAGGCGGGGCTGGGACTGGGCGACGTCGATCCTTATGAAAGCCGAGCGATCACCGACTTTTATGCCTACAATACCTACATCCACGTCCCCTCGCACTACGTCTATAGCCGCACGCCGCTAGCCGTCGCTCAGGATCCGCCCGGCGGGTTGCCCGGACGCCTGGCCAACATCTTTCGCAGCCCCGCTGGCGTTTTCGATCCCCGTTACCAGAGCGGCGACCTGGAGCAGTTCGGGCGTGAACTGCGGCTGGGCCAGTACGACATTGCCGATGATGGCCTGCACTGGGTCGGCGACTTGATCCTGCAAACCGACGTCGAAACCTCCAGTGATTGCCATGAACTGCTGCTGGAAATCGTCGAGGCCGGTGTGCAGTATCAGTGCGTGATCGACCTGACCAGCGGCGTGGCGAGGGTCAGAATCGTCGATGGCGAGCGGATGCATCGCTTTACCGCCGGCGACCAAGCCGCCGAAACCGTGTTGGCGCAGACCAGCGTGACCGCCGGCCAACGCGTGCAGTTGCGGTTCACCAACGCCGATGATCAGTTGCTGCTGTGGGTTGATGACAAACCGGTCGTGTTCGATGGACCGACCACGTTCGACCATCGCGACTTTCGCTCGGTGGCCGATGATCGGCCGCACTTCGATCCGGCCAATCACCCGCTCGACGCCGCCCCGCTGGGGCTCGCCGTCCGTGGCGGGTCCGCAACGGTGCACCGCTTGAAGGTCGACCGCGACAAGTATTACATCGCTACCGAGTTGTCCAGCGAAGGGCTGAGCGACTACGAGTTCAATGAAGTCCTCGGCCCGCGTGACAGCGGCTCCCCGGTCGCCGCGATCCAACAGGTGCTGCGCGAGCCGCAGCTGTGGAGCGAGTTTGCCGGCTGGCAGGCCCGCCGCACTGTCGATTTCGATCTGGATCAAGACCAGTACTTTCCGATGGGGGACAACAGCCCCGAGAGCGCCGATGCTCGCTGCTGGATCGACCCGCGCACGCAGTTCCTGCGGACCCGAGCGGTCGACGCGGACGCTTACCAGTGGGCCGATAAAAACTATGTGCCCCGCGACCTGCTGGTCGGCAAGGCGCTGATGGTCTTCTGGCCTCACCACTGGAACCGCCCGTTGCCGATCACGCCCAATTTCGATCGCATCGAACTGATTCGCTGAAGTTTTCTCGCCCCCGCATCACAAGGCCCCTACGCATGGACGCGTCAACCTCTGCCGAGCCGCGGCCGATCCTGCAGGCGATCGACCTGCACAAAACCTATGGCCGGCGACATGTCGTCGACGGAGTCAACCTGCACGTCGGCGAGACGGAAATCGTCGGTCTGCTCGGGCCCAACGGAGCCGGCAAATCGACCTCCTTTCGCATGATCTGCGGGATGGTTGCGCCCGACCGCGGACGCGTTTACCTCAGCGGCCATGACGTCACCGACTGGCCGATGTTCCGCCGCGCTCGTGACGGCTACATGGGGTACCTGCCGCAGGAACCGAGCGTCTTTAAAAAGTTGACGGTCGAGCAGAACATCTCCTCGCTGTTGGAACTGCTCGGCGTCGACCGCAAGACCCGTCTGCGGCGCACCGACGAACTGCTCGCGGAGTTCAACATCACGCACATCCGCAAAAGCAAGGCGGCTGGGCTGTCCGGCGGCGAGCGGCGACGCTTGGAAATCGCGCACTGCTTGGTCAGCAACCCCCGCATCGTGATGCTCGACGAGCCGTTTGCCGGGATCGATCCGGTCACGGTGCAGTCGATCCAAAGCGTGATCCGGCAACTCCGCGATTCTGGCATCTCGGTGCTGATCACCGACCATGCCGCCCGCGAAATCCTCGGTACCGTCGATCGCTGCTACGTCATCTATCAGGGCCAAGTGTTGATCGACGGCTCGCCCGAAGAAGTCAAGCTGCATCCGAAAGTGCGGGAAGAATACCTCGGCGATCTCGACGCGGCCGCCCGAACGTCGGTGGCGCCAGCGGCTGCCGCAGCGCCCGCAGCCGCTTCGGCCCACAGCCCGCGGCGGCGTGTCGCTCAGCCGGTCACGGACGTTTAAGAGTCTATCCGGAGACAAGCTACGCGGCCGCGCAGCGGCGTCCGTCGCTCCCTCGCCCCCGGCTCTGGAGGCCGTGCAGTTTTTAAGTTGGGTTTTGACCGGTGTTTATTTCACTCTCCCCCTGGGAGAGTCGAGCCCAAGCGAGGAGAGGGTCCGGTCTGGCCCTCCCCGGCCGCTACCGCGTCCGACCCTCCCGCGGGGAGGGAGGGTGAATGCAAGAAGAACAAGGAGCTTATTTTTGAACTCTCCCTTACTTGTTCTCCCTGCCGTCAACGATCACTGGGCCGATTGACGTTCCTGCCCACGTCGGCCGGTAAGTCGATGCGGATCGCCTGGCCGCTGTCGATCCAGCGGCTGAGACTCCTCTTCGGCGACGCCAACACCTGTTCCAAATCGGCCAGCGCCGTTTGCGGGTAAACCGCCAGCAACGGCTCGGCCCGCTGCCGATCGAAGCTCGCACACACGACGCTCCTGGTTTGCCACCAAGCCGCCACGAGCCGGCGTAGATGTTCGCTGGTGATGTCCGGCATATCGACCGGTGTGACCAACACGCCGGCCAGCCCCTGACCGACTGCGTACCGCAGCGCCGTGGCAACACCCATTGCCGGGCCGAGATCGGCTTGTTCGTCGGGCAAACCGATTACGTCTGCCGAACCTGTCCACGGGCGGCCGGAGACAGCGACGCGGCGAACGATCGGAAACAGGCGAGCGACCGCATGCTCCAGGTAGCTTCGCGTCACGCCTCCGGCACCGTCGACGTGCGGCAGCGTTGCCTTGTCGACGCCCATCCGCGTTGACTTGCCGCCAGCTAATACGACTCCGAGCAAATCGGCCGGCTCCGCGGGACAGGCGCGCTGCTCACCAGCACGCTCCGCATTGCTCATGGCTGTTGCTGCGTGGGCGTTGCTGAAGCCGGATTCCGCTGACTGTCGGTTGCCGCAGCGTTTGGATCCGAGCCAGACGAAGACACTGGCAGCCCGCGAGCGACGACGTCCTCCACCCAGCCGCGGGCACGCATCATGGTGGGAAAGCCGATCGTGGGAGCCGACAGCAGGGCCACATGCCGCAGGTCATCCGCGGCGCAGCCGGCCTCCATCGCCTTGCGGCAATGCGAGTGCGCCGCGCCTTCCAAGCCGGCACCGATGGAGATCGCCAGTTTCACCAACGCGATTTGCGCGGCGACAACGGCCCAGATGCCCGCGCCGCATCTCCAAAGGCTTCATAAGCCCGCATGTACTCCGGGTACAGTTGGTGCATCTGCTGATAAGGTTTAGGAATCATTGTTGGTTGATGGTTGATGGTTGATGGAGGACGGAGGACGGTTGCGGGTTGCGGAAGAGGAGACGGTGGATCGAAGACTAACAACTAACAACTAACAACCAACAACTATCGACCATCAACCATCGCCTGCACGAGTGACTGCATCGTTGGCTCCGTGGCCTCAACGGCAACTTGGTGGCCGAGCTCTTGCAGCGTTTGCGTGACGCCCGCGCTGAGCGACGCCAGTTGCGCACGGCGGAGGTGCTCGCCGAACAGCCGCACGACGCTGCGGGCGATCGCGTCGCTGGTGACCGTGACCCACGTGATCTCACCGTCTGCCATCCGCTGCACCAGCGACTCGTCAGCGGCCGCGACGTCGCGATGCTGATACGCGACCAGCGAGTGAACCTGCCCTCCGGACGCGCTCAGCAACTGCTGCAGCGTCTGCGGACCGCGGCTGGCACGAATCAACAAAAATCGTTTGCCACCGGCTGTCGGCGCAAGCGTCGCGGCCAAGGACTGCGCCGTCAGCTCCGGAGCCTGCACGTCGGCGCGAAGGTGGTAATCAGCCAATGCATCGGCCGTCCGTGGCCCAACCGCCGCCAGCTGGACTCCCGCCAGACCGCGAACATCGCCACGCAGTTGCAGCCAGCGATCGAGAAAATGCTGCACACCGTTGCGGCTGCTGAACACCACGTAGTCATAGCTGCTGATGCGGTCGATCTCGTGATCCATCTCCTCAGCCGACTCCAGCGGCGCGATCTCAATCGCCGGTTGCACCAGCACCTCCGCCCCGAGTTGCCGCAACGGTTCAGAGACTTCATCGGCTTGCTGGGCGGCGCGGGTAACCAGCACCGACACACCGAACAGCGGCCGGTTGTCGAACCACGACAAGGCATGTTCCGCAGCCGCCACCTCGCCGAGGATGACGATCACCGGAGGACGCATTTTGGACGCCGGCGTCAACCGCTGAGCGACTTCCGCGAGCGTGCAGTGGACAGTCTGCTGATCCGGCAGTGAGCATCGCCGGATGATCGCCGCTGGCGTTGCAGTGGACTTGCCCGCCTGGATCAAGGCGCTCGTCCAGCTCTGCACCGTGGTGACGCCCATGTAGATCACCAGCGTGCCAGGGAACCTCGCTAGCGCATCCCAGTCCAGCGCCGACTCAGGCTTATCGGGCTCCTCGTGTCCAGTCACCAGCGCCACCGCGGAGGCGAAGCGGCGATCGGTGACGGGAATACCGGCATAGCTCCCGGCGGCCAGCGCAGCGGTGATCCCAGGGACGATCTCAAACTCGATGCCGGCAGCCCGCAGCGCGGCAGCTTCTTCGGCTGTGCGGGCGAACACCGCTGGATCGCCACCCTTGAGCCTTGCCACGGTACGCCCGAGGCGGACCTGCCGGAGCATTTCGGCGGTGATCTCGTCCTGCCGCCAAATCCGACTCTGGCCATGCTTGCCAACGCAGATGTGCTCGGCCTTAGCCGCGTGCGATAGCAAAGCGGTGTTGCTCAGCGCGTCGTACAGCACCACATCCGCCTTACCGAGCAGCTCGGCCCCGCGGAGCGTGAGCAACCCCGGATCACCGGGCCCGGCACCGATCAAAAAAACGCGAGGATTCATTTCAGGGGGAGTATCGCTGGAAGTGATAACTGCGGCAGAACCGTCCGCAGGAAAGTTTGCACCAGCGTCGCTGATCTTTCCTCAGATCGGTAGCCGGGTAACGGATGTCGGCGTTGGTTCGCCTCAGGGCCGCAGGCCCGGCACATCCTCTGCCGGGCCCGTGAGGGCCCGGTAACACGGTGCACCAGAGATTGCAGGCCCGCAGGGCCGATACAAGTAAGGCACGGCGATGCACTTATGTCGGCCCTGCGGGCCTGAGAATCCTTGCTGTCGCTTCAATCCGGAGCCTGACGACTCCGGCAGTGGATGTGCCGGCCCGGAGGCCTGAGAACCGCGCCTTGCAGCTAGAATTAGTCTGTGCCCGGCCACACCCTGTTTGACCGGCGGAGCAATCAGCCACCTTCAATTAGCCCTGGACAGGCTTGGTTGCGATTGGCATACTTTTGAGACATCATTTTGGCCGCTTACCGCCGATTCGCACCTCACACCGTTTTCCGGGCTTTTTCCGCCCTGCTTCAACGATCCCGCTATGCCAAATACCTCCACAGCCCACAAGCGTCTTCGCCAGAGCGAAAAGCGCCGCGCTCGCAATCGTGCCCGCCGCAGCGCGCTGCGTACCCAAATCCGGAAGGTTCGCGCTGCCGTTCTAGCCGGTAATCTCGATGAAGCCGCGACTGAGTTTCGTGTAGCCGTCAAGCGTCTTGACCAAGCCGCCGCGGCCAACCTGCTGCACAACAATACTGCCAGTCGGCTCAAGAGCCGGTTGAGCGCAGCGATCAAGAAGGCTCAACAAACGGTCGCAGCCTAATCCGTTTGTGACCCTTGAGGGCCCGTCAACCGCCTGGGTTGCTGGTCCACCACAGACGAGTGAACAGGAGTCAATTGACTCCTGGCCCTTCATCCGCTCTGCGCAACTCCGCCGCAAGCTGATCGCCCGGCTGCAACTGGCTCAGCTCTTTTCACTCGCAGGCACCGCGGTCGCTCGGCCGCGCCGGCACGACGGTGCCCTTTTCGCCTCCTTCAGCTGCCGTTTTGGCTCCCTTTTCCGCAATCCGCTCTGGGCAATTGAGCAACAACCCGTTGCCGATGTTATTCTAGGGAGAGCGGCGACATCGATTTCGGGTGACGGGGGTAGGCCTCAGTGGCCTTCCGGATGCTTCGCACGTCTGGCTCCTGCCCTCCTGACCTCGCTGCCCTGATTCCAACTTTTCTCGTAATTAGCGTCTGGTGATGGCTCGACTTCCCCAAGATTTTTCTGATCTGCTCCTGAAACGCGGCATTATCAGCCTGGACCAGCTTTCCGAGGCTGCCGAACTTGCCAAGGCCACCAACAAGTCGGTTGGCGATGCGCTGGTCTCGCTCGAGTATGCGACGCCCGAGGAAGTGACTCGGGCCGTTGCCGACTTTCACCACATGCCATACGTCGACTTGCGCGAGCACCGCATCTCTGACGACGTGATCGAGCAGGTGCCGGAATCGGTTGCTCGCGAAAATACGGTGCTGCCGTATTCGAGCGAGGATGGCGCGATCCGCGTGCTGATCTCCGACCCATTCGACATGGAAGTGGTTGAGAAACTGCGGTTCATCCTCAACAAGAAGATCGAAATCGCCTTGGCCCCGCGAACGGCGATCGTCGAAGCGATCAACCAGTACTACGGCCAGGTCGAAGGCGAATCGGCTGACTCGATGCTGCAAGAGTTCACCGACACGGCAATCGACTTCACCGAGACGACCGACGATTCCAGCGGTGGCGGCGATCGAAGATCGACGACGAAAACAGTGCCCCGGTCGTCCGGCTGGTCAACCTGATGATCCAGGAAGCGGTCCAGCTGCGGGCCAGCGATATTCACGTCGAGCCGTTCGAGGACCGCGTCCGCATCCGCTACCGCATCGACGGCGTCTGCGTCGAGCGCGACAGCCCGCCCAAGCGGCTGCTGGCGGCGATCGTCTCCCGCATCAAAATTCTGGCGAAGATGGACATCGCCGAAACGCGCCGACCCACAGGACGGCCGCATCAAGATCACCGTCGGCGACAAAGGAGCTGGACCTGCGGGTCAGCATCATCCCGACCAACCACGGCCAGTCGGTCGTCATGCGACTGCTGGACAAGGACAACATCAAGGTCGGCATCCGCCAGCTGGGGCTCGCGGAACGACGACTTCAAGCAACTTCAACTCACTGATCAGACGCCCCAACGGCATCATCCTGGTCACCGGCCCGACGGGCTCGCGGCAAGACGACGACGCTCTACGCCGCGCTCAATGCCCTCAATCGGCCGGACCGGAAGATCATCACCGCCGAGGACCCGGTCGAGTACTACCTGCCGGGCATCAACCAGGTCGAGGTGCGGCACAACATCGGGCTGGACTTCGCCCGCATCATCCGCGCCATGCTGCGCCAGGCCCCCAACATCATCCTGGTCGGCGAGATGCGCGATCACGAGACTGCATCGATGGGAATCCAGGCATCTTTAACTGGACACTTGGTTTTCAGTACACTACACACGAACGATGCGCCCAGTGCTGTAACACGCATGGTGGACATGGGTGTACCGGCCTATCTGGTGGCCAGCAGCGTGATTGCGGTCCTCGGCCAGCGGTTGGTGCGGACGATTTGCCCCCGCTGCAAGCAGCCGTTACCAGCCCCCGGAAAGCGTTTTGGCCGACTGCCGGAATCCCGCCGGAAATGATCCGCCAAGCCGACGTTCGTCAGCGGCAAAGGCTGCTCCTACTGCCAGCAAGAGCGGCTATCGCGGCCGCATCGGCATCTACGAATTGATGCTGATCAACAGCAAGATCCGCGAGATGATGTTCAAGAACGCCAGCACCCGCGACATCCGCGACGGCAGCCATAAACGGCGGCATGACAACGCTTTACGTCGACGGCATGCGGAAGGTCTGCCGCGGCATCACGACCTTTGAAGAGGTCTACCGCGTGCGCCAAGCGGACGGAGCAGGAATCGATCGCGTTCCAGCACATCGTCAAAGAGTTCTAGCCCCAGCGATGGATCACGATCGGCAGCGGGTCTATGCCCGCCGACAACTGCTGGTCAGCGACACTCTTTTTCCCCTCGTCCGGTGATGCTAGCGTTGCGCATATGTCTGCTAGCTGTCGCCACCGCTGCTTCATCGCAGCTCTTTTCACATCGATTTTGTTCAGATTGCCGGAAAAATTCGCTTTTTGGCACGGCCGAAAGATAATGCTTTGGTAGGCCAGCGGCGCCGGCGATAGCCGACCGCTGCTGAGTCCGCACTTTTCAAGATCACTTCTATTCTCAACGGGCGATTGATATGGCGACGGTTCTGATTGACAAACTGCTGCAGGCAGCGATCAAGCAGGGCGCCAGCGATATCCACATCGTCTGTCGGCCAACCGCCGGTCTTCCGGCTCCACGGCCGGATGCGAAAGCTCGAAACAAAGACACTTGAAGCCGAAGACACCGTTTCGCTGATGAAGAGCATCACGCCGGAACGCTGCCAGCGGGAACTGCAGGAGAGCGGCAGCGCCGACTTTGGCTTTGCGTTCGGCGACCTGGCCCGCTTTCGCGTCTCGATCTTCAAGCAGCGCGGCTTCATCTCGATGGTGCTGCGGCAGATTCCCAACGACATGCTGACCCCCGAGCAGTTGGGGCTGCCCGATGTCGTGCGTCAAGCTGGTCCACCGTCCGCGCGGCCTGTTCCTGGTCACCGGACCGACCGGCTCGGGCAAGAGCACGACGCTGGCCAGCCTGGTCAACTACATCAACGAGACCGTCGACCACCACATCATCACGATCGAAGACCCGATCGAGTTCTACCACTACCACAAGAAGATCGACGATCAACCAGCGCGAAGTCGGCGTCGACGTGCCGAGCTTTTCCGAAGCGATCCGCCGCGCCCTGCGGCAGGACCCCGACGTGATTCTGGTCGGCGAAATGCGCGACTTGGAAACGATCGAAGCGGCGATCAGCGCCGCCGAAACCGGCCACATCGTCTTCGGCACGCTGCACACCAACAGCGCCCAGGGCACGGTCAACCGCATCATCGACGCCTTCCCGGGCAACCTGCAGGACCAGGTCCGCACGCAGCTGTCCACGCTCGCTGATCGGCGTCGTGGCTCAAACGCTGCGTGCCCAAAATCGGCGGCGGCCGCGTGGCCGCCTACGAAGTGCTGGTCGTCACTCCGGGGATCGCCAACCTGATCCGCGAAAACAAGACCTTCCGCATCAACTCGCGCGATCCAGACCGGTGCCAAGTTCGGCATGCAGCTGATGGACGACGCCCTGTACAACCACTGGGCCGCCGGCAAGATCACGGTCGAAGACGCCTTAGGCAAAGCCCACATTCCCGACGAATTAGCCAAACGCATCGTCCAAGCCAAACGTGGAATGGAAGATGGAAACGGACGAGAAAATGGGGATGGAGGACGGTAGCAGGTGGACGGGGGATGGTGGCAGGTGGCAGGTGGCAGGTGGCAGGTGGACGGGGGCGGTGGACGGAGGACGGTTTCAGACCGATGTTAGATGTGTGCTCGGGCAACCTTTTGAGGTGCGACTTCGATGTCGATTCAATGCTTTGAGGACCTTAATGTTTGGAAAGAATCAATGAGGCTCGCTGTGGATGTTTTGGCAATCATGAAAGGCAGCCGAGAGTTCGCCTTGCGAGATCAAATGACGCGCTGTGCGATCTCGGTTCCCTCCAACATCGCCGAAGGATACGAACGCCGCTCCAATCGAGAATTTATTCGCTTCCTACGAATTGCCTCAGGTAGCAATGGCGAGCTCCGCACACAACTGTATTTAGCAAAAGCAATGAATCACATCGAAAGCCACCGCGCTAACGAGTTCATCGATCGAACCAAAAAAGTTTCCGCACAACTCATCAACTTGATCAAACGCCGGCAGTCATTCAAACCAAATTCTTAACCGTCCCCCGTCCCCCGTCCCCCGTCCCCCGTCCCCCGTCCCCCGTCCCCCGCAACCCCCATATTTCCCATGGCCCCTCGACGCATCGGACAAATCCTCGTTGACCTCGGCTTTTTGAGCGACGAGCAGCTGGAAGTCGTGCTCGAAGAGCAGGAACAACAGCCGGGCTCGCTGTTCGGCCGCGTCGCGGAGGACATGCAGCTGATCACCGACGAGCAGCTGATCCAGGGGCTGTCCGAACAGCTCGGGATGCAGACCGTCGAACTCTCGGAAGCCAACCTCGACCCGGCGGTGCTCGGGAAAATCTCCGAAACGATGGCGCAGCTCTACCGGGTCATCCCGCTGGCCTTTGACGAGGCATCGCAGCAGTTGACGCTGGCGACCTGTGACCCTCAGAACCTGTCGATCCAAGACGAACTGCGGACCTTCCTTGGCTACGACATCCGCATGGTCATCGCCACCGAACGCGACATCATGCAGGCGATCGAGCGGTATTACGACAGCGAAAGCGAGAGCGTTGAAAAGCTCGTCGCCGAACTGGCTGGCGACGAAGAACTCAAGGCTGCCATCTCGCTGCTGGAGAACGAAAAGTTCAATCTCACCGACATGGAAGCGTTGGCTGATTCGGCACCGGTTCGCAAGCTGCTCAACATGGTGTTGTTGATGGCGATCAAGGACCAGGCCAGCGACATTCACTTCGAGCCGTTTGAGGATGAGTTCCGCATCCGCATCAAGGCCGAAGGCGTGCTGTATGAAATGGTTCCGCCGCCGCGGCACCTCGCCTTTGCGATCACCACACGGGTCAAGGTGATGGCGAACCTCGACATCGCTGAGCGCCGGATGCCGCAGGACGGCCGGATCGAATTGATGGTCGGCGGCCACCCGGTCGACTTGCGCGTCAGCGTTCTGCCAACGATGTTTGGCGAATCGGTCGTTATGCGAATCCTCGACCGCAGCGTCGTGAAGCTGTCGTTGGAAAACGTCGGCATGACACCCGAGGCGCTGGCGCGGTTCCGCAAGGCGATCGACCGCCCCAACGGCATCATCCTGGTGACCGGACCGACTGGCAGCGGCAAGACGACGACCCTTTACTCGGCGCTGACGGAACTGAACGATCCGGGTGAAAAGCTGATCACGACCGAAGACCCGGTGGAATATGACATCGATGGGATCATCCAAATCCCGATCGATGCCGACGTCGGTGTGACCTTCGCCAGCTGCCTGCGAGCGATCCTGCGACAGGACCCCGACACGATCCTGGTCGGTGAAATCCGCGACTTGGAAACCGCGGAAATCGCAATCCAGGCCGCGCTGACCGGGCACCTGGTGTTCAGCACGCTGCACACCAACGATGCCGCTGCGACGGTCACGCGGTTGACCGACATGGGCATTCAGCCGTTCATGATCTGCGCCACGGTCGAAGCGATCCTAGCCCAACGTCTGGTCCGCCGCCTGTGCGTCAAGTGCCGTGAGGAAGTTCGCGTCAGCGCCGACTTGCTGTTTGAACTCGGTATGGAGCGCGGGGAGCTCGAAGGCAGGAAGTTCTTCCGCGGCGCGGGCTGTGATGTGTGCAACAACACCGGGTACAAGGGACGCGTCGGCCTGTTTGAGATGATGGTGCTCAACGACACCATCCGCGACATGGTGATGGGCAACGCATCGACCGACGAAATCCGTGCCGAAGCGCAGCGCGGCGGGATGATTACCCTGCGCGAGTTCGGCATGGGGCTGGCCAGCGAGGGCGTGACCAGTTTGGAAGAAGTCGTCCGCGAAACCATTGAAGAAGGTTGATCCTTAGTAGCAGACTCGCTCCCCTCGCCCCGCGGCGGGGAGAGGGGCCACTCTCTTTTTCCTCTCCCCTCGCCCCGCGGCGGGGAGAGGGGCTGGGGGTGAGGGGCCCTAAGCCGTTTGAAACATGAATCATAAGAAAAACATCCAGCCGCAGCGCGTTACGGATTGTTGATCCAATCAGCCGGCACGCGTTAGCGTCCGGTTACATAGGAACTTTCACTGCTCGCCCCCCTCGCCCTGCCGCGGGGAGAGGGGCTGGGGGTGAGAGGCCGAAACACAAATCCTGACACAGAGCACTTAGAACCAGAAGTCGACTGCTATGCCAACATTCCAATTCGAGGCGATGGACGCCAAGGGTCAAGAGATCCGGGACGAAATCGATGCGCTCAGCGAGGATGAGGCGCAAACCACAATCCGTCAGATGGGCTACTTCGTCACCAAAATCACGGTGAAGAAGGTCTCCGCCAAGCAGCAGGCCAAGAAGGATCGCAAACGCGGCTTCTCGATCAGCAAGGCAAAGACCAAGCACATCTGCGCGTTCACTCGCCAGTTATCGATCTTGCAAGACGCCGGTCTGCCGATTTTGCGGAGCCTGCGAATCCTCGAAAACAACCAAAAGCCCGGCAAACTCAAAAACGCGCTGCAGGACGTGTGCGAAGAGATCGAAGGCGGGTCGACGCTCAGCGAAGCGATGTCCAAGTCGCCCAAGGTATTCAGCCGGCTGTATGTCAACATGATCAAGGCCGGCGAGGCCGGTGGTGCATTGGAAGTCATTTTGCAGCGGCTGGCCGACTTCCTCGAACGGGCGGAGTCGCTCAAACGCAAAGTCAAAGGCGCACTGGTTTATCCGTGCATCGTGGTCACGGTCGCGATTTTGATTTTGACGTTCATCATGTTGTTCATCGTCCCGACGTTCGAAAAGATGTTCGACGAGTTCGGGCTGACCCTGCCGGCGCCGACGCTGTTGTTGGTCGCGATGAGCAACTACATCGCCACCTATTGGTTCTTGATCATCATCATGCCGATCTGCGCGGCCATCCTGGTGAAACTGCTACGGAAGTTCAAACAGGGGCGGATGGGGTTTGACATGTTCATCATCAAGCTGCCGGTCTTCGGCGGCTTGGTGGAAAAAAACATCATGGCCCGGACCACGCGAACGCTCGGGACCTTGATTTCCAGCGGCGTGCCGATTTTGGAAGCGCTCAACATCACCCGCGAAACCGCGGGTAACGCGATGTTCGAGCGGATGTACGGCAAGGTGACTGAAGCGATCCGCGAAGGGGAAATCATCAGCAAGCCGTTGGCTGCCAACAGCACGCCCGGTTTCCACCCGATGGCGCTGGTGTTTTGGATGTTATTGGGCGCATTCCCCGGAATCATGGTGACCTCGGTCGCACTAACGGCCAAGGGCACGAAACTTGATACCGGTACGATGTTGCAGACGCTGACCATGATCGCCATACAGCTGACGATCGGCGGGATGGTTGCGGCCGCGGGTTTTTACGCGATGCGGATGAAGAGCCGCGTGGTCGACGATTTGGTCGTCAACATGGTCGACGTCGGCGAGGAGACGGGTGAACTCGACACGATGCTTTATAAGGTTGCTGACACGTATGACGAAGAAGTCCGGGTGCTCACCGACTCCCTAACCGCCTTGATGGAACCGCTGATGATCGTGTTTCTCGGCCTCGCGGTCGGGTTTATCGTCATCAGCTTGTTCATGCCGCTGGTCGAACTGATCACCGGATTGACCTAAGCCTGCTGAGCAGAAAGATTCCATAGATTCGTCTCAAAAGCGAACCTTAGAATCTCAAATTGAACCGACAGCGATATCAAAGACGCCAACCGAAGACAGAAAATCATGATCATTCGCCAATTAAAACCAAAGTCAAAACCGATCCCGCGCAGCGGTTTTACGCTGGTCGAGATGATGATCGTGATCATGATCATCGGGATCTTAATGGCGATCGCGGTTCCAGCGGTCAACCGCGCGATGACCACCGGAAAAGAGACTGCGATCCGGTTAGAAATAAACGCGCTGTCGACGGCAGTGGAGCGATACATGCAAAAGCATGGCGATTACCCGCCAGACGGGAGCAGTTGGGAAGTTTTGGAACGCCATATGCGTCGGGCTTTCCCTCGTATGTCACCTCAAGATCTTTCACTATTGACGCAGCTAACTCGCCAGCGAGGTACTTCAACTTTTAGTTATGTCGCCATGGATCGAGCTGAAGCATTGGTCTTTTTCCTCGGTGGGTTTAGTGAAGATCCAATGCACCCCCTGACCGGCGAGGGTGGTCCGCTTAAGCTCATACGCAATCCCACCGGACCGGATCCCGCACTGAATCTTGATAATTACGAGTACAACGCAACCCGCGACAATACATTTTTCGACTTCGAGTTGTCTCGCCTAACAATTAGCCGAGGTGCGCGCGACGACAATCCGTTGCTGAGTACCGACGAATCTCTCTTGGGTGTGAGCGACGCACTTCATGGTGGGGCAGATCCGCTCCCTGTATACCTTGCCAGAGTTGGGGATCCAACACCAATCGTGTATTTCGATTCACGCACTTATGGTGAACTTGCACCTGGCGCGTACAACGGTTATCTAGCCGGCACCTATCCCTCACAATATGGCGGCGTGCGTCCTTATAAAACTCAAGCCGTTGTCGAGCCGCCCAGTGGCAGCAGCTATGGCTCCGTCAAGAATGCTCTTGCTGCTATTCCTTTTCATAATCGCGACACCTTTCAGATCATTTCTCCCGGACTGGATGGTGTGTTTGGTGCTGTTCTTTCGGATACGCCCGGCAGCACTATTGGGAACTATCCGGCGTACTTTGTGACAGAGACTGGACAAGTCATGCTCCCCATTGAGACGGCCACCTCGCCGTCGGGTTTACTCATGACCAGTCCGCCGATCAGCCGGTATCAAGACGTTGATTGGATTCCTCAAATCACTGTCAATGGCCACCTCGACAACATCACAAATTTTAGCGGCTCGACCCTAGAGAACGATTTACAGTGATCCACATCAACCCCAAGATCAAGCCGATGACGAGCGGACGCCGAGCATCTGCATTCACCTTGGTGGAGGTGTTAGTGGTGTTGGTGTTGCTGTCGATCCTCTCCGGGATGGTGATGACCGCCGTACAAGGCGTCACCACGTCGGCCCGCATGGCGCGGACGCGGAGCATCATCGCCACGGTCGATTCGGTCATTCAAGAACAGTATGAATCATATAAGTACCGGCCATTTCCGGTGGTCACGCCGACCGGCGGGTTCGAGAACGCGGCCGGAGTGTTCACGTTCGAGATCCTGCCGTCCGAAGCGGCGCGGGTGCGGCTGATCATGACCCGCGATCTGCAGCGGATGGAACTACCCGATCGCGTGTCGGATATCCGCCAATCGACCAACCGGGCCAACGCAACCTCGCCAACGTTGATTCGGGCGATGGCCGACCGCGTCGTCCAACTTTCCGACGGCAGACTCGTATTGCAGCGGCGAGATCAAGCCGGTGACTTGAGCATGCGGTCACAGACCAATGTGGAATGGTATGCCGGTGGCCAGAGGCCGACTCGATTCGAAGCTTACCTGCGTCGCACCGGAGTAAATTGGACGGCGGAACATCAAGGCGCCGAGTGTCTGTATCTCATCCTCGCGACCACGTTCTCCGGTGGTGTAGCGGCGATTGAGTCGATCCCGGCGGCAAACATCGGCGATACCGATGGCGACGGGGTGCCGGAGATTCTTGACGGCTGGGGCCGGCCTTTGGGCTTCATCCGCTGGCCAGTCGGTTTTGCGGACCCGGAAATCGACGTGACGGTGCTGGATGAGTTTGATCCGTTTCGCAGCGACTTCGGTTATCGCACCGATACCTCATTCCCTGCATCGTTATCGACACCGGTAGTGCGGCGCAGCTCGTTTGCAGTCCGTCCGCTGATCATTTCGGCCGGTCCCAATGGCGAGTTCGGCATTGCATTTTCTCCACGCCAATCCAATACCACCGACGAGGATCGCGATCTAAGCGAAACTCAAATCATCGCCGAGGAAGTGAACTACGCCACCCAGACTTGGCCGGTGACGATGCAGTGGATGGGCGCGGAAATCGGCGGCCGTAATACCACCATTCCATACTACTTCCCGGACCCGTTTTTGCGGCAGTACATTGCCTCATCTGGAGGTGCGTTGTTGCCTGGCGCCGGACTGCTCAGTACGTCGGCTCAGTCCTATCGAGCCGATAACATTTCCAACTTCCAATTGGAGGCAACCGAATGATCTGCTGCTGCAATCACACGCTTGCCCTCGCTCGCATCAAGCACATGCGCCGTCGGCTGAACGTTTGCGTCGCCGGCCGCGCGGCGTTTACGTTGATCGAAATCCTGGTGACCTTGTTCATCATGATGATCTTGGCCAGCGTGGCGCTGCCGATGACCCGCAACCTGATCAAAGACCAACGCAACGTCCGTGCCACCCAAATTGTGCTTTCGTTCATCGACGCCACCCGCAATCAAGCGATCGCCGAAAATCGTGAGATGGGATTGATCTTTGATCGCTTCGAGGCGACAGGGTTTGGGCGTTCGGCATCGCTTCGTATCCGGCAAATGCGAGGCTTGCCAGCCTATACCGGCGAAACCGCCAAGGCCAAGGCGATCCTCGATCATCATGCGCTGGGCAGTGTCAGTGTGACGGCGACCGATGAGGTGAATGCGGCCCGTTTTGATCCGATCGAAAACCAGTTGTTGTTACTCAGCGCGGACATTTTAAGAGCAGCTCTGACCGATCCAAATGTTGATGCAAGCACCGCGCCGATCCGGACTGGCGACCGCATGGAGTTGCCCGGCGGGCGCGTGGTAAGGATCGAAGGGATCACACGCGTCGACCCGACGGATCCACTCTCGGAGATCATCGTTGGATTTAATCCTGCGCGATCCGGTCAACTTGCTTAACGTGACCACGGCCTCGCGGGCGAGACGCCATCCGCTGCCGCTGAAGGTCACCGATCCGCGGCAGCGGGTGTCGTATGCGATTCACCGCTCGCCGTTGATTTCCAACACGCGCACCGTCTCCTTGCCGCGTGGCACCGCGATCGATTTGAACTACTCGGGATTTGGTGTTCGTGGCAATGAGTTTGCGCCTGATTTGACCAATGATGCGGCAGCCGCGGCGGAGGTATTGGTATATTTCGATGGCAAAGGACGCGTGTCGCGGGTGCAGAATGCGGCTGGGGTCGCGGGGCCGCCGGTCAGCCAATTGTTTTTCTGTGTGGGAGATTTGGATGGTGTTCGCCCCGACGATCTGTTTGCGACCGAACGGCGAAGCCGTGCCAACCTGCTGCGTCCCAATTCCACCTGGATCGTGATCAATCCCGCGACCGGGAGGACGTCCGCATCGCCGTTCGCGTCAGTGATCCCTCCGGGCGGTGACGTCACGACGCTCACGGTTAGCGGCGCGATTGAACTCTCACGCCGATTGGCCAATCTCGGCGATACTTTGGAAGAATGATTATGTGGTTTTGCTCAACAGCAACACGAAATCGTGGCAATGCTACGGCAGGCCGCAGCCGGTTACCTTGTGATGTCCGTTGCCGCGCCGCAGTGACGCTGATCGAAGTCATCTTTGCGATCGGCGTGATCTTGATCGGTATGGTCGGTTTGCTGTCGGTGCTGCCGCTTGCCGGCAGCCGGGCCCGCAGTTCGGTCGCACTCAACACCGGCACCGCGATCGCCGACGCTGCCTTTGATCAATTGCTCGCCGGTGGTTTTTTGAACCTCGACCGGCTGTTCCGCGCCGATGGCGCTGCGATTGCTTTTAATCAGTCGATCTGTATCGATCCGGTTCAGGTGATCAGTGCGACAGCTGTCACCGGTAGCGGTTACTCAAAAGATGTTTTTCCGCACTATTTGGCCAATCACAACCCGCTGCTCGATCCGTCGCTGCCCAGCGGAGGGAGTGTGAACTGGACCGCTGCTCAGCCTCGCTTGGCACGGGTCGGAATGCTGCATGTTGGTGGACGAGCATTCAATCTCGAAGAAGCTCTGAGGGTCACTGAAAGCCAGGATGACGTGCCCGCCGAACGTCCCAAGGATCGGACTCTTGACACTTATGTTCGCGGTTATCCGGCGGTTTCTGGCGGGCTGGCCTACGGCAAGCGGCTGGCAACCGGTGAGTACACCTGGATCGCGACGTTGAACCCTCAATCGACGCGGCCGATGGAGCGGTTTGGGCTGCTGTCGGTCGTGGTCTTTCGCAAACGCGATCGCGGCTTCATTTTTCCAGACCCCACGCTCGGTGCGGTCGCAACTCCTGAGGGCAACGCCAATAGCGAGCGGCTGGCTTTGGTCACCGCTGCCCAGGGTTTTCAGGGCGGAGCCGGCGGTGTGGTGACGTTGGTCAGCAATGCCAACACGACCTCCAATGTCACGGCCAACCACTGGATCTTGCTGTCGCGAACGATTCCTGCTTCTACGGATGGAACGATTCCAGCGCATCCGGTACATCGCTGGTACCGCGTGGCCGGCACCGATGGTGACTCGCTAGAGACCACGGCGGGTGAGCTCGTCGCCGCAAATGAACTCGCCCCGAGTCTGGCCCCCAACGATACGAAACTCTGGCAGCGGCGGGTGCTGTTGGATGGATCGGACTGGGCGTTTGGTTACCCGCCTCTACCAGCGCCACCATCCTATCCGACGTATGCCACGATTGTCGATTCGGTGATCTCGGTCACCGAACGTGTGGTCCGAATTCGATAAGACGCCCTGCGTCGCTCTTGTCTGCTCTTCAACCAAAATTGACCGATCATGAATCGTCGCCGTCCCAATCAGCCCGCTGGCATCATTCTGCTGGTCGTGATCAGTTCTTTGGCGTTTTTTAGCATTCTGATCGCGACCTTTTTGATCTACAGCCGTGATGCGCGGCAATCGTCGTTTGTGTTGGCCAGCCGCAATTACCGGGCGCCCGACATTAAGGACCTGCTTGATGAAGCGCTGATGATGCAAGTACGTGGAACCGACGACCCGAACAGCCCGTTTTTTGGTGAGGATTTGCTGAGCGATTTTTACGGCCGCGACGACGCCTATGAATTGAGGGTTCGTGCGCAGAACACGACCAACGCTGGCAGTTTTCGTCATGTCGGCGGCGGCTACATCCGCTTTCCTGTCCAGTGGGGACTCGGCGATGACCCGAGTGTTACTCCTCGGCCGATCGGCCTGCAGCGGGACGACCTGTTTGCCGGGCGATTGATCACCTTCACCTCTGGGCCGCTGAGCAATTACACGCACCGTGTGATCCGCTCGCGCGTGGTCCCGGTCGGCGCAACGGCGCCGGTGCCCGTCGATATTCTTTATATCCAACTCGATCCCGCTGTTGTGCCGTCAACAGTGAATTTTGCTGGTGACCAGAATCAGCTTGTCGCACCTCAATCAGCACTATCAAGACTTTTTTATGATGATGGCGCGACCACGGCTGCAGGTTTCAGCATCCATATGAATGGCGTACCGCGGAACTCGCCGGGGATTGGATGGGACAATACTTCTCCTGCTGGCATCAAACAAACGATTGGCTCGCTTCTATTGCCGACAATGGCCGGCAACCAGCGGTTGGGTATCACGGATTTGGCGGTTTCGCTGCAACCGAACCAGATTCGCGGCGTCGATGTGATCGATAAAAGCCAATTCTCCGGCGACTTTGATGAAGATTATGATGCCGCTGACTTCAATAACTGGTTCCTCAGTTACCGCAACCCAGATGGAACCATTGTGCCGTCGTTCCACCGACCGGCGGTGATCAATTATATTCTCAACCAAACCAACTGGTCGGCCGCAGACAGTGCTGAGTTTCGCCGGGGATTGGCGAGCATCGCCAGGGCGACCTTCCGCCCGCTGCCCATTGCACAAGGCCAATTCGGGCTTAATACCTCTAACCAACCGGTACCTGCGACTGATGTCAATGCTCAATTTACAGGCAGCAACACAAAGTATGCTCTGCGTGCCCCCTTGTTTGAGCCAGCGATTACCGCGCCCCCTGGGGATCCTGCTCGGCGGCGTTTGGACCAACTCGCTAAAGCTTTGATCGCCGATAACACGGACTCTAGCAACCAGTGGGATGTCGATAATAGCGGTGACGGGACCAAGGACAGCATTTGGATCGATCTCGACCTGCCGGCGTTCACCTCCTCTGAAGGAAAATTGCTCAAGCCGTTGGTCGCCACGCGGATTGAAGACCTCAGCGCTCGCCTGAACGTCAATGCGCACAGCAATCCACAGCTCGCCGTTAACGCGGCGCATCTGGCGACCGAGTACGCCAGTTGGGCGGGCACCCGCGGTGCGTTCCCGATAGTAGACGATGCGACCAATCGTCGCGATGTCTTTCGCGGACTTGGCTATGGACCAGCGGAAATCGGTATTCCAGCGGTCTCCTCGAGTGGCGCTTAACAGCCACGGAAGCGGAAGCATTGCGCTCAATCGTTGCCGATCGTTATGCTTCGCGATATGGCGCCGCGGTGGCCGGACGGCCCGGCGGCGATCCGTTGGATGTGCTGCGCACCGGCTCGCGGCCACGGGTGATGACCCCTGAGGGAGGTTATGGTTACTCGATCGATCCGTTTGGCCGCGGTGGCGTGGCGATCGGGCGCAGCGGGCATTTGTTGGCGGCGGTTTCAGGAACGCAGATCGCAGCCGGCACGGCGCCCGATCCGTCGTTGGACCGTATCGACGAGGCGCTCAATGATCCTTATGAGATGGACCCCACAGGTAAACTCGGCGGTGATATTCCTTATTCGTTCGCTGAGTTGGAGCCGCTGTTGCGAGCCAGTGACTTTGATCTCGACCTGCTGCCCCAACGGCTGCGCGGTCGGCTCGTCGCATTATTGGAGGACCATCCCGAGTTTGCCCGTGTATTCACGTCGCACAGCAAATCGGACGACTCGCTGCTCGATCCCAACGCACTTGGCGCATCGGGTTACGTGAGTTTGTTGGGGCGCATTGCAACCGCCGGTGGCAGCGGCTTGACCGCTCAGCAGATCAACCAACTGGTGGCGCCGGAGCTGCGGTTGGGCCGCAAGTTGGATATCAACCGGCCGTTTGGCAACGGGATCGATGACACGACCTCGGGTGCAGGCTTCGGTGTGATTGACGAGCCGCGTGAGATCTATCCTGGAGTGCTGTTGCCGGCGATACCCGGCGATCGGCTGCCTAACATCACTGCCGCCACTGCTCCAAGTACGGCGCCCGGCAACCTGGGCGGCGTCGGAACCGCTTTTGTTGCCCTGCCCGGCCCCCAGGAACAACAAACTTTTGCCGTCAGTCCCGGTTCGGGGCAAGCTGTGCCGATGGCGTATCAAGGTGTCAGCCCCCGCTACAACATCCTGCTGGACCGTGACGAGAATGAGTTCAATCCAGCGGCCCCCGCATCGGTATATCCGTTTGATATTGAGCGAACTTTCGCGGTTGACGGTACGCCCACGCCGCTGGGTCGGCAGGTTACCGCTCGCCAATTGATGGCTCGTCATCTGTACGTACTGATGATGTTGTTGACGCGGGAATATACTGATTTCCCCTCGATGGCGACCGTTATTGATTTGCCAGAGCCGGATCCGGCTGATTTTGATCCGGCCTTCTACAAAGCGCGGCGGATCGCTCAGTGGGCTGTTAACGTGGTCGATTACCGCGATAACGATGCGATCATGACGCGGTTCGTTTTCGATCCCGATCCGTTCGATGGTTGGAATCCTCCGGCGGAGCCCGCCCCGCTAGAAAATGTCGTCTGGGGTGTGGAATCACCTGACTTGGTCTTCACTGAAAGCCTGGCATTGCACGATGTGCGGGTACGCAACACTGATTCGAATGAGTTGAAGGCAGATCCGGACGATCCTACCCCTAATCCCATGCATACGGATGAAAACACTGATCAGGTACGCAAGCCCGAAGGTTCGTTGTTTCTCGAACTCTATTGCCCCGCGCCCCAGGTGGGGCCGGTGCCGCCGGTTAATCTGGCCGACGCTCGACCAAACCGGGAATTCCTCGCGAGCTGTATAACATCAACTCAACGACCGGTGCTGCTTTCCTCGACCTGGCACGTTCCGCACCGCCGCGGCCGCGTCCCAACAACAGCGCCACCGATGGTGCCCCGGTTTGGAGAATTGCGATCAGCGAGCGGCATGATGCTTTGTCTGCCAAAGCGACAACAAGTCCCAGTGCCCTGCGACAGCAGAAGCCCGACAGCTATTCATTCTCGACCGATCACCCCGACGAACTATCGCAGGCGCCCGATTTTTCAGACCCCGGAGGCGTTAACGATCCGTTACGGCTGGAACGCTTCATTTGGTTTCGTCACTTTGCAGACGCAGACGCAATCCAGCAAGTGATTAATGACAACGGTATTCGCAGCAACGGCACCGACCTGATGCAGCCATGGGAAGTCTTCTTTGCGCCAGCTCGGGATTTGCGGGAAAACAAAGATATCAATAACAACAGAGAATTACTCACTGGCCAGTATCTCTCGCTGGCACCGCGTGAGGTCACGCATCTCGGCTCCCGTGAGTTCAACGGCGGCTATCCTGGCGTACCGAGCTCGCACCGGTTTGAAGTGATTGCAGGAGAGGGCGTGATTCAATCTAGTCAAAACGATACCCGCGCTACACCAACTTTCGGTCCCAATCTCAATTACACAGCCGCCTTGCCATTGATCATCGGTAGCTTCCCTCCTAATACGGCGGCACCTCTTAATTCGGGCACGACCTGGGATGCGAATCAGTTTGAAGATGGCTTTATCGGCTTGAACGTTTCCGAACCCTTGGCGAATGGTAATAACTATTATCCACGGCCTGCGTCGCGTCTCAACGGCGCTCAGGCACAAGGGAATCCGCCTGCCGTCGATTATCCTTTGTATGATGCTTACTATGACTACGACGCCCCCGCGACGCCGGCTCGTGATGTCCCGGTTGATCTGGAAGTCAGTGTTCAGCGGATTCCTAACGATGGGACTGAGCCGACGCTGGGTAGTTTGCCGGATTATTGCACGGCTTTCTTGCAGCGCTTAGCGGACCCGACCGTACCCTATGATCCGGTATTCAATCCTTACCGGACCATCGACTCGATCACGATTGACTTGACCATCTTTAGCGGTGAAGAAAGGGATCGGAAAGTTAATGATGCTGCGCCACAATACGCTGCCCGCAGTCGCCAGCGTACCGGATTCATTAACGACGTCGATTCCAATGCACTGTTCTCCTATGAGACCAGTGATCCTAGCTCGGAACGGGTGCCGGTGACGGAAGTCCCCGTTGCGCCAGCGACGGATGCTGATTATTTCTCTTTGGATACGCCAGAAAGATTGCTTTATAATTCAATCAGCTTTCTCAATACCCAAACCGCCGCAGGAGCTGGCGGCGGGCCGCCACCAGCGCGCGTCGGCCGAACGAACCCTCCGCCGTTCGTTGGTTTCTCCCCGAGTATTGGGTCCGAAGCAGCCGCTGCGGCGGGCGTCACGGGTACCGAACGCAATCTGCCAAACACTCCCTATGCACTGCATCCCTGGCTGAACCGTCCGTTCGCTTCGCACTTCGAACTGATGATGGTCCCCGCTTGCTCGCAGGGGCGACTGTTTGAAGAGTTTTCATTTAATCAGGCTGGAGGAGCTCCGAAGATTTATCCTACGGCACCGACCGACCCACTGAATTCCCCGGCAGTCGATCCGGCGACGTTTTATGGTCCGTTTGTGCACTTGCTCAACTTCTTTCACTCCGGACGCCCTGGCACCGGTGGGGCAGGGCGTGATGCGGCTAACTTCACACGGATCTTGAGCTTTGTCCATACCTTGCCGAGGTTCAAGGGCGAGGTCGAAATGATCACTCCGTCACGCCTTAACCTGTCAGGAGCAAACCCTGGTGATGCACAGAGCAATGACCCGTTTTTCCGGGCGCTGCTGCGTCCCCCGTTCAATCTCGATTATGACAACCAACGGATCGGCCGCGTCAATTTGAACACGGTGTCGGAGTTCCCGGTTTGGGCCGGATTGATGCAGGGGCACTTGACCGGCACCGAGTTCACCGATCCCAATGCAGGTGTGACCGCCGATCTGCTGTCGTACCAGAGGTTCTTGAATGGTCGCCGCGGCTTCACGGTGCCGCCTCCGAGCCCGGTTCCACAACCGGTTACGATCATGGATGGCGGAAATATCAACTACGATCCTGCCAACCTGAGTCATCAGTTTCCGTCTCAGTTCGTAGGCGCCTATCGCGAAGCGCTAGCGGCGACCTTTGCGCCGGCTTTGCGTGACACGGGCGCGACCAACCTAACTCGCCGCCGCGAGGCCGACGCAATGTTGCTGCGGTCGGACCCCTTTGCAGCGCTGCCGGAGCAGGTGCCTGCGTGGGTTCGCAACCAGGCGGGAACTGTATTGCCCCATTTGGATCGGAACCGCAACGCGTTCACTCGTTACCAGACGCTGATGCGGATGCCCAATTTGGTTACGGACAATTCGCAGTTGTATATGATTCGCATGACAATCGGTTTCTTTGAAGTCGATGCGAACACAGGGAACCTGGGCCGAGAATACAACGAAGAGCTGGGTCAAAATAAGCGTTATCGAGCGATGTATATCATCGACCGGGCCAAGGAGGTCGGCTTCAAACCTGGTCAGAACTTGAACGCTCGCGACGTTGTCCTGTTTGAAAGTTACACACAATGATTGCCACAACACTCATCCCTCGCTTGCGCGGGCGGTTCCAGCGGCCATCCCGGCGGGCATTTACGCTCGTGGAGATGCTGATCGCGATGGCTGTCACGTTGCTGTTGGTCTCCGCGCTGGCGTCGGGCTTTGCTTTTGTTGGCCAGAGCATCCGCGATGGGCGTGGCGAGGTGGAACTCTCCAATCAGTTGCGTGACACCACCGAGCGGATGCGAGAAGAGCTCAGCGCGATGACTGTTTCGCTCTCCCCCAACAGTGGTGGAGCCGATCAGCTCGGTTATTTTGTTTACTACGAAGGGCCGATGACCGACGCGACGTCGTCAATTTTCGGAGTTCATCGCTCGCTCGATGACCCCAGCCAACTCGTGCTCAATCATTCTCGCTACGGTGATTTTGATGACTACATCGCCTTCACCGCAGTGGCCACCGGCGACAACTGGTTCACCGGCAAGGTGCCGCAGTTTGTGCTGGATCAGAAGACGGCACAATTGAATGGGGTTGTTTATGACCCCAACAATTCAAGTAATCCATTTTATGGGACGGATCCGTTGAATCCGGTCGTGATCCGGTCCAAATACGCCGAGATCATTTATTTCGCCAGTCCCGAGTATGTGCAGACGTCGCTGCCGGCAACACCAACTTATGCCGACATTGAAGGCAACGGGTTACCCAGTAATCTGCGACTTCATCGCCGTGTATTGCTGATCCGTCCGGACTTGAACATTGAAGACACCAGCGTCATCGGTGGCCGGCGGGTAACTCCGCTGCCGATCGCGCCGGCGACCATCAGGACCTTCAATGGAGTTCCCTATCCACCGTTGTTGGCGGACAACTGGCCTGTGATTACCGCAACGACCGGTGAAACGGTGAATCCCAGCGCTGCGGCCGCGGATGCTTGGCTCTATGGCATGGCAGGTGTTCATCAGCAATGTGATCTGTCGTTGCGGCGGGTTTTAGATGCCGACGGGCTGCCGACTCGAATTGTCGCTGCCAACTCGCTGGCAGACTTGGCGAAACCGCATAACCGATTTGCCCACGTTCGTGCGCCAGGTACGCTACTGGGGTTCCCCACCGCAGACGTAAATATCACGTCGATGCCAATCTTGGCACTCGGTGGACCCGCAGAGATCATCAAAAAACAGACTGCTGATAACGCTTTGGTGTCGCCTCCGCCCACACCGATGACCACAGCGGTTATTCGTCCGGAACGGTGGAGCGGATTTCTGCGGCCTGAGTTTGTCTTGGGTGGCGACTATTCACATCCCAACAATAGCGCCGACTCCTGGGGGCTGGAGAGAATTGGTGAGGACCTGATCGCCAACAATGTCGTCGGTTTTGATGTCAAAGTTTTTGACCCTGCAGCGATATCGATCACGACGCTCAGCGGCATGAGTGTCGGATCCAATGACGCTGGGTTTCGCGAAGCGGTGGTGGAATATGCAAATGATACGACATCGACCAAAGCGAACCGGTTGATGTATGGTGATTATGTCGATCTCGCCTACCCGGTGCTGGCCGGTGGCACGCTGCGAGGCTGGTTGCCGATTCGCGGCGATCTCCTCGCCACAGCGAACAGCCCCGCAATCAATGCGACGGTGTCGAGCCTCCTGGTGACCCCCTTTTCGGGAATCGTCGGCTTTGGGAACTCCGGCAATTCCTATACGCCTTCAATCTATCGTTCAGGAAAGCTGTTGATTTCTCGCGGGAGCATTCAGTTTTTCCAACCGACCTTTGATACATATACATCGGCTTACGAGGTCGATGGATTGCTGCAGGCGTTCGTGCGGCCCGGTTCACCTGTCGCCGCTACGGATGTTGGCGGTGTCGGCAACGGGACTCGCTGGGTACCTATTAATACTACGGACCTTGTCGACCGAGGAAGCAATGGATTGGATGATGATGGCGCGTTTGGGGCCGATGATGCCGGTGAACGCGAGACGCTCGCTCCGTTCCTTGCCAGCGCTCCGGCAGTCCAGGTAACGATTCGCTTGGAGAATCTTGATAACCGCCAAATCAAACAAGCATCGGTAGTGCACCGCGATTAGCGGGGCCGAGTGAGTGGTCTCCAGCAGGAAGGCTGTCTTTAAGCGTGAGCGCGACATCCCAGGCCGGAGGCCGGTACATCCACTGCCGGAGTCGTCAGGCTCCGGATGGAAGCGACAGCAAGGACTCCTCAGGCCCGCAGGGCCGGCACATGCAGGGCCAACCGACGAACTTGTGTCGACCCTGCGGGCCTGCGATCGCGCATGCACACCGAATACCGGGCCCTCACGGGACCCAGCAGTGGTTGTGCCGGGCCTGCGGCCCTGAGCTTACCGGTGGATGGTCAACGTGATGTACGTTGGGGTTTCCGCGTCGGTTGCACCGATCAAAACCGGTTTCTCAAACTCGAGCAGCAGCGTTGTTTCAATACTCACCGCTGACGTGCTCGGCGGGCTGATCTCCGTGCCGTCCTCTCCCAAGCGGCTAGCTCGGTAAACGGCCTGAATACGCGTTTTTTCGCCCTCAGGCTTAGCGAGCAGCTCGAACTGGGTCTCGGCGCTCCGCTCCTCCGTTTGGCGAACCTCGCGCCCGGGCCCGGCCTGAACAACCCCGACGGTGACCGCCGACTTTTTGCTGAAATGCACAAAGCTCGCCTTCCCTTCCAGCGCCGAGAGCAGCAAGGTCTCGACCGTGTCGACTTCGCCGTCACGCTTCAATTGCGCCAGTCGCTCGACGATCTCGCTCGCCGTCAGATCATCCTCAAAGCGGCTTTTGAGCCGATACTCGCTCAATTCCACGATGTAAATCTGCGGCGGCGTCGCGGCCGCGGCGGGCGCCGGGTCGGCTTGCGCAGCCTCCGGTTCGGTGCCGGGCTGCGCAGCTGCGGTGTTGCAGGCCGCCAGGATCAGGGCGAGGAACAGAGTGAGGTACCGCATGAGGATGCTCCTGGAGTTAGCCGGTGGGTCAAAAGGAGGCTCACCAGCAGCGTGGCCTCCGTCTCAAGTCGTAAACCGTTGGCCATGGTTTGCCCCCTGTAGGATCGTTGACGCTCCCCCGCCAGTCAAGTTGAGGGGCCGAGCGGAGTATGCAGGAGAGAATCGAAGATCTGCCAGATCCAGAACGATCTTGTTGACGGTTCCGCTACTGGGTAACCTGCTGTCTCACACCCTGCCGGGGTAGCTGCAAGCCATATTCGACGGAGTGACCGATGCGACGTCTACTTTCCTGTGCCGCGTTGATTGTTGTTTTGGGTGCTCTGCAATCGGTACGCGCTGAAGAGGCAGTGGAGCAGGGTGGTCAGGCAAGCTCCGAGGAACTGGCCCAGCTCAAGCAGATAGTGGGAAAGCTGACTCTGCGAATTGAAAACTTGGAACGCAGACTGGAGACGAAGGCAGTTGCCGAACGGGCACCGGACGATGTCCGCGTGACCAGATCGTATCGCGTCGTCGATCTCGTACCGCTCGTCCCCGGCGGCTACTTAGAATTGGACCACTTGGAGCGTTATATCACCACTCACATCGCGCCGAAGCAGTGGGAAAGCGCAGGTGGTCAGGGCACCATCAGACCCTATGTACAGAACCTGAGTCTGGTGATTATGCAGACGGAGGAAGTGCACGCAGAGATCTCTCAATGGCTGTCACAATTGCGTGCGGCAAAGGCTTTGCTTCACGATTACGACAAGACCAAACCGGCTCCAGAGCCTCCCGTTGATTCAACGAGTTCTAAGTTCACAGGGACGCATAATCCAATCACCCTGCTTAATGAGCCGCGGAATCAGCCGGAATAGCAGGCGTCGGTGCTCGTTTTGGGAAATGACAGAGTCATATGTGCTTAGGTAGCCGCTCCGCCGCAAAGAGGTCGTGCAGTTTTTAAGTTGGGTCTTGACCGATGTTGATTTCACTCTCCCCCTGGGAGAGTCGAGCCTAAGCGAGGAGAGGGTTCGGTCTGGCCCTCCCCGGCCGCTCCCGCGTCCGACCCTCCCTCAAGTGGGTGGGGGTTAAAAGCATATACTGCACCAACTTAAAAACTGCACGACCTCCAAAAGCCGGGAGGGAAACAGCCTTGCCGAGCTTGGCACACTTCCTAGCATTATGCGTGGGAACGCATGGCACTAGGCACTCTGGGCGAGCCTGGAGGATGGACAGGGTCGGATCGACGGACCGACCCGTGGTACTTCCGTGGCTTTCCAGAGGGCCGGCGCGGCTGCTGGGGCGTCTGGGCAGGAGAGGACGAGGGCGAGCAAAAGAGCAGGCCAGAAAGTCTCCTCTCGCATCCGTGGTGTCGCGGTCCGGCGGGAACTCCCCTGGGACTCTCCGTACGCTTCCACCCCGTCTTTTACATACTCTTGACGCCTCGTGTTGCCTTAAGTCATACTGCGGCGGCTACAAGCGCCCGTGGCACAATTGGATAGCGCGTCGGCCTCCGGAGCCGAAGGTTACAGGTTCGAATCCTGTCGGGCGTACTCTCGTGAAAACGACGTTTTCTCTCTGGCGTTGGAGCCGAGGTTGGAGTCCAGGCTTTAACCTGCCGCCAACAAACCATTCCAGCGACTTCGGATTGACGAGGCGTGAGCAGGCTGAAGCCTGGACTCCAACTAACGGTCAACAGCTCAGGTGCGCGGCCTCAAGCTTAGTATCTCATCCGGTTTGACATATCCGATCGCAACGTCAGTTCGCGGTGAACTCGCTGTCGGGGCGGATGCGTTCGAAGTATTGCCGTACCGTCTCTCGGTGGCCCAGCGGTAGCGGTTCGCTGTCCAAGACCGCTTCCGCCTGGCTGCGGAACTTCTGGTAACGCTCGGCAAAGGCCCGAGCCGCGGCCTGCTCACCCTCCGGAGCCTGAAGCATTTCGCTCTCGCTGGGTCCAGCGCCTTGCACACCCGCCAGCTGTTCTTCGCGGCGGGTGGAATCGAGTTGCGTTTGCTCGCTCGCGGGATTGCCTGAGGCGCCCTTACCCCAGTTCTGCGATGGCGAATCTTTTTTGGCCACCGATTCACCGCCGTTCTTGCCGCCGCCGCGGCACTCGCTCTTGCACTGGGCTAGACGGTTGAGCTGACAAGCCATGCATTCGCCAATCTTTTGGTTCAGTGCCTGCGTCTGGCAGAGGCCCGCCAGCTTACACAGGCCGTCTTTGCACTGAGAGTCGTTTTTCTGTTCAAGCCCCTGCTGGATGTCGCTGGCGGCTTGCGAGAGCTTTCCCTGTTGGCCTGGGGAAAGTTTGCTGAGGAACTTTTTCAGATCGTCTGAGACCGCACGGCGTTCCTTTTCACTCATCGCCGCGAGTTCGGCTTCTTCAAGCTGCTTGCTCGCCTCCTCGTAGCGCTGCTCCTGCATCGCCGTAGCCGCCCGTTTCAACGCGTCGGAGCCCTGCAGTGCCTCAGCCAGTTCACTGAGCTGAGCAGCGGTCATTTCGATCTGCATCGCTTCACGGGTCTGGGCAATTGCCTGTTCCATCTCCGACAGCTTCGCCATCAGATCGAGTTCATCGAGCGACTCCGATTCCATCTGGTCAAGCAACTGTTCCAACTGCTCGTTCAGCGCGTCGAGTTCGGGAACGTCTACATCCTCCTGGCGCAGCGCCGCTACTTCAGGCAACATCGTCTGACGCAGCAGCGACGCTTGCTGGACCGCCAAATCAACCACCGGCGCCTCGTCGCTGAGGCTCTGCGGTGGAGTCATCAGGAGAATCCCGCAGGCCAGCAGCCCCAACGTCGCGGCGGAGTACAGCGCAGGTCGATGTGGAACAAACGGAATGCAATCTTCCGGCCGAACTTGGCGAAGGTGCCAGCGAGCATCGTCCACTTGCATCTGACGGACCGGATCGGGATCCGACTCGAATTGCAGCGCCGTGATTGCCCGGTCCTTCATGCAGTAATAGGCGTCAATCCGCCGAGCCGCGGTCGTCAGCGAAACAGGCAATGCCGCGCCGACCAACCCACCGAGCGCGGCCATCACCGTGATCGTCACCGGCAGCCATAGCCATGAGACCGGCATCACCGCCGCGGCAACACAGGCGATTCCGACCGCAGTGAAACCACCGCAGGCAGCCCCCAGACAAGCCGCGGCGATGGCGTTGCGTTGGCGGATCCGCCAGCGAACACCGCCTACCACGTCACGGACATTGTCCCTCACCGATGGTGAACCGGTCGTATCACTGGACATCTGCGAGCCCCTGATTGAATGGAATGGGTCTGCTGCCAGACGGATCTGCGAACCCTACCAATATAGTGGTGCGCGCAGGTGATGAAAGACGCAAAAAGTGAAAAAGTGTGCGGACGCATATGCCATCCTCATCGCCGCGCGAAGTCGATGCGTCTCAGTGCGACATCTCCCAGAAACAGCCCTAGAGCCGCCATCAGCAGGTAGGGCCACAGCGCCAACGGCTTGCGGGCGGACGCGCCGCTGCGCTGGAGCAATTCCGTGGGCGAAGCATCGAACCGGCCGCCGCTGACCTCAGCGATTTGCCGCAGAACCGACTCGTTGGTCGGCTGCAGGCGCAGTTCATCGGGATAGCCGATCACGATCCCGCGCGATTGGCGCACCGCCTGGCCACCGGGGCGGCTCTGGGCCAACTCGAGCTGATAATTTCCCCGCAGCGGCGTGTCCAGCCTCGCTTCGTATCGCCCCGGAGCCGACTGGTGCATCGCGACCTTCTCGGTCTTGAGCCGCGGGTCGATCAGCGTCAACGTGGTCTCTTGGGCATCGATGAACGCGCCCTGATCATCGACGCTGTCCATCATCACGGTCGTTGTTCCCTCGCGCCGCTGGACATCGACAAAGATGCCGCGGGTTTCGTTCTTGCGCATCGCGTGGCGGATAATCTGGGCCCAGAACGGTCCAAAATCAGGCCACGTCAACCACTCAGCCGCCCACCGCGCCTTGGCATCACTGGTGAAGGCGACGGTCATCCCTAGGCCGTAACGCCACCAGACGAGCAGGGGATCGCCGCTCTCGCTCGCCAGGATGAACTCGCTGGTCGGCTTGGGCCGCGTCACGACATAACCCAACAGCAGCGGCGCCAGATCCAGTTCAATCCCCTCGAGCACCTGCGTTGCGCGAACCTGCTGGGGCAGGAACGGTAGCTCGTTGATCGCCGACTGACTCGCTTCCACCGTTTCCTTAGCAAACACCTGCGGGACCGACTGGGGGTCATCACAGAAGTAATACCGCCCGCCGCCGATCCGCGCGATGTCCGCCAATAATTCTTCACTGGCACCTTGCCCCATCGCCACAGTGGAGACCGTGATGCGACTGGCCGCCATTTCCGCCGCCAAGCCTTCAAAGTCCCCTGGCTCGGAAACGCCGTCGGTCAACAGGATGCAGTGTTTGAGCTTTGCCGTGGCGCTCGATAGCGCGCGGTAAGCATCTTCCATCGGCCGATACATGCTGGTCCCACCACTGGCTTCGATGGTGCTGATGCGGTCGAGGATCGAACCTTTGTCGCTGGCGGTGCGCAGCTCGCTGACCCAGTAGCTGTCGCCGTCAAAGGCGATCACGCCGACCGAGTCGCGGGGGCCGAGCAATTCGACCGCGGCTTTGGCGGCGTCCTTGGCCAGCTCGATGTTCTGGCCACCCATCGAACCGCTTTTGTCGATCACCAGCACCATCGCCAGGCTCGGCTTTTCGCGTTCCTTCTCAAAATTGCTGCGGACCGGCAAGATCTCTTCCAGCCGTGTTCGGTAGTAGCCACCGAGTCCGAAGGACTGATCGCCGCCGAGCATCACCAGCCCGCCGCCGAGATCCTGGACATAGCTGCGAATCAGCTCCATCTGCCGCATCGTCATCGCGGTCGCCGGAACGTTGGAGAGGATCAGGCACTCGTACCCTTGAAGCTCCGCCAGATCACGCGGTACGCCTTCGACTGGACGAACCTCGACATCGATCTTTTGTTCGTCCAACGCCCACCGCAGCGAGTCGGTTTGGTGGGTATCGGGATCAATCAGCAACACACGCGGGCGACCGGCGGCGGCGACGATCGCCAGCGCTTCGTTATTGTCGAGCAGCGTGTCAGCGGCATCAAAGCCGCGTAGCCGCGCGGCAAAGGTAACCTGACGTTGGGAAGTGATCGATTGACGAACGCGAAAACGAGTCTCGCCAGCTTTCAGTTCCACCCGTTCGCTTGCGTCCTCGCCGATGCGGATGTCGCCACGATAAAGATCGAGGTAACCGCTGGCCGGCGCGGTGCTGTTGACGATCACCTCCAGATAGAACGGTTCACCTTGTCGAACTTGGGCCGGAGCGTTGATGGCCGCCAGTTGGACCTCCGGCTCGCTCCGCTGCGGCAGCGAGATCGACCAAATCGGTACACCGCACGACGCCGCCGCGGAGACGGGGTCGTCGACCGTCGCGTTACCATCGCTGAGCAACACCACCGCAGGGACGTAACTGGGCGGGATCGCCGCGACTGCGGTGCGAATCGCCGCGGCAATATCGGTGCCCGGCAATTCCTCTTGCTGATGCTTTGCCGCGGCGCCGCCCGGCTCGCTGGAGGCCTCTAGCTGGCCACTGGTACGGGTGATCGTCGGCTCGCCGGTCGGTTCGGTCGCCGTCTCACCGTCGCGTGGCAACTCCGATAATAACTCTCCGGGCAGACGCTGGAACTCTAAGAAGCGGAGTTCGACATCATTCATCTCGGCCGCCACGTGCTGCAGCGCCGCGGTAAACCGGTCCGCCTTCTCCTTCGCCGCCGCATCAATGCTCTCACTGCGATCGATCGCCACCACGAGCATCTTGCGCTCGGTCGAAGCCAGCCATACTAGCCCGGCCAGCGCCAGCGTGATCAGCGCAACCACACCGCAGCGCAGTGCGAGGCTCAGCCACCGCTGCCACAGCGGGAAGTCGCTCAGCGAGCGAAAGTGCAACGCCACCAGCCAAGGCAGAATCGCGACTAAGGCCCACATTATGTGCGGGCGCGTCCATTCCACTTGCAGCGACTCCATCATCCCACCACCCTTCGCTGGTAAAGGAACCATTCGGCGGTGATCAATCCCAGGGCGGCGCAGGCGAGGTAGAACCACAGCGAGCGGCGGCCTGCGCCGGCGAATGTGATCGGCTGCGACTGCGCCTGCAGACGCGGCCTCAGATCGCTCTCGCCGCGATCGCAGAGGTTGACCGCCAAGCTGATCGACTCGCCGTTGGTGTCCGGCGATGCACCGGCCTGGGGTAAGCTCGCGGGCGTCTGAGTATGCACGGACGAACGCGCTGGCAAAGCGTCTTGCGACGGCACAGGCCGCAGCTCAACCAGGCCGACGCGATCGACCGGCCCGATGACTGCTTTCTCACCCGTCACCGAAGCAGCCGCAACACGTCCGCTGGTGTCTGACCATTGCCACGTCTGGGAGCTCGAAGCACCGATCGGAATCTCCGCCAACTGGCCGGTTCGCAGCGCTGGCTGCAACTCACCGGTTCGTCCCAAAAACCAGTTGACGGCGTTGGTCATCAAGACCGGAAAGGCGATCCGCAGTGGCAAATCGCTGCTCTCCAAATCCGCCGCCAGCACGATTAAACGGTCGTCGCCGCGGACCCGCGAGGCCATCAGCGTTGCTCCACCGGCTTCGACCAGCAGCGGCTCAGCGCCCTCGCTCATCTGCAATTCCCACGCTCCGGGCAGCGCGACGTTCGTCAATCGCACATGCGGCAGCAGCGGTGAACCGGACGCTTGCTCGGCGATGATCGCCTGCTCGAGCTCACGCCCGCGTGTCCAGGCGTCACTATCAGCTCGTGGGTCGATGGCGAACACCGCACCGCTGGGCAGCGTTTCCGGGACGACGCGATGGAGCATCATGAAACCGCCTGCGGGCGCCTGGGGCGGGGCGGTCGTCGTGATCGTCAGGTCGACCAGCGGGATCGCGCTGAGCACGCTCTCCAGATACAAACTCGGTTCGGCTGTGACCAGCAGTACCGGAATCCGCGGCCGCTGGGGCAGCACGGCGAGCGCCTCGTTGTCGGTTGCTAGCCCGTCGTGATGCTGCAGCGAAACGCGCAGCAGCCCGCCGTCGGCCGATGCGCCCGTGATCGTCTTGCGCCATGGTTGACCGGGTTCAATATTCAGCGGAATCACATCCACCAGTTCGCCGGCCAGCTCGATCGTCAGCCGCGCTGACCGCGGTCTCGCCGAAGTTTTCGACTTCGATCAGCGCTGCGTAGCCGATCGGATCGACCAGCGACCGCCGCAGCGCGAGTTGTGTGACCCCTAAGTTATCGGCGGCTTCGCCCACCGCGATCCAATCGACATCATCGCTGGTCTGAAGCTCCGCGGCTCTGTCAAAACATGCGTCGCTGATCAGCACGATGCGGCGGTGCTCGGGCGTGCGGGTCAGGCGCCGGGCCGCTTCAATTGCCTCCAACGCGCGGCTCGGTCCATCGGTCAGTTCCAAGGTACGAATTGCATCGCGGACCGCGGGCGTGAAATCGGTCATCCCGACCGGCACGCGGACGCTGCTGCCGGCGGTCACCAACGCAACTTCGTCACCGTCGCGGACCGCCGCGAGGATCGCCAAGGCTTGGTCACGGGCCTGCTCAAACCGCGTCGATCCACTGGCGGTCGCCGCGGCCATGCTCGCTGAATTATCAACCACAATGACGACTTGGCGGGCCTGGTTTCCTTCACCTTCCCACAGCGGATCGACCAGCGCGCTGACTACCAAGAACAGAAATGCCAACTGCAGCAGCAAGCTGAACCAGTGCCGCAACCGCTGCCACCAAGAACGCTGGCGTTTCTGGTCGAACACCTGGTCCCAGAACAACAGGGTCGCAACGCTCTGCCGGCGGAGCCGCGTGCGGAGGATGTAAAGCATTACGATCGGTAGCGCGAGCAGCAGCCACATCCATCGTTCTGGTGAAGCAAGACCCATCAGTTGAGTGCTCCGGCGACACGCATCATCTTTAACAACACGTCGTCATACGGTACGTCCGCCGTGGCGCGGGTGTGGCTCAGTCCATAGCGCTGGCAATACGATTCCACATCCCGGAGGAATCCTTGGAAGCGAGCTTCGTATTGCTTCAGCTTTCGTTCGGTGATGGTCACCTTGCGGCTCATGTTCGATTCGATATCCAACAGTTCGACATCACCGAGCAGTTGCGGATGTGCTTCTGCCGGCGTGTGAATCTGGATCACATGCGGCTCGAATCGCCGGTGCCGCAGGCGATCGATGCCGACATGAAAGCCCTGCTGGTCAAATAGATCGCTGATCACCAACACCAAGCCAGTCCGCGGGGCCCGGCGGGTGAAATCGGCTGCGACGGCTGCCAAGTCGGTCGCTTCGCCCGAGGTGCTCAGGCGTTCCAAAAACCGCAGCACCGAGAACATGTTGTCTTTACCGCGGGCCAGCGGCAGGGTGTCGCGAATCCGCGCATCGTAGGCCACGACCGAGACTCGATCGAGGTCCGCCAGCGCGATGTAGGCCAGGGCTGCAGTGAGTTGCCGGGCGAAGCGAAACTTATCGACCGCCAGCGCCGGCTCGGTCGCGAGCGAGTCCATGGAGCGGCTGCAGTCCAACAGGATGTAGACGTGCAGGTCTTCTTCTTCCTGAAACCGTTTGAGCAGCAAATCGCCGTGGCGGGCGTAGACGTTCCAGTCGAGGTAACGCAGATCGTCGCCGTGGATGTACTCGCGGTGATCAGAAAACTCGACGCCACCGCCGGTCTGTTTGGTCCGCCGCTGGGCCAGCAGTTGACCTTGGAATACCCGCTTGGACAGCAGCGACAGATATTCCAGTCGTTTCAGGAACTCGGAGTCGAACATCAGCGCATCACATCAGCCGCTGCGCGGCCCCCGAATGAATGTAGTAGGCACAGTCCTCTCGTTGGAGTTCAGGCTTTAGCCTGCAGGCTAAAGCCTGAACTCCAACGATTCTTACAAAGCTTCACAGGAGTGCCTACTACCTTACGTTCTCAAACCGCTTGTAACACCGGCGCAGACTCCAGCAGGTGATCAACGATCTGATCGGTATCGATCGCTTCGGCCTGGCCTTCAAAGTTCAACATGATGCGATGCCGCAGCACATCCTTGGCGACCGCTTTCAAATCATCGGTGGCGACGTGGAAGCGATCGTCCAGGATCGCGTGGATCTTAGCTGCCAGGATCAGTCCTTGCGCACCGCGCGGGCTGCTGCCGTAACGGACGAATTGGCGAACCATGGGCGGAGCGAGCTCTTGATCGGGATGCGTGCGCATCACCAACTCGATCGCGTATCGCCGCACCGCGTCGGCGATCGGAATGCGACGGCTCAAGCGGCCCATTTCCAGCACCCGTTGCGGTTCGATTTGAATCGATGCGGTCGGCGCGTGCACGTCGGTGGTGCGATCCATGATCGTTTCCAGCTCCCGGACCGTGGGAAACGGGACCAGCAGTTTGAACATGAAGCGGTCCAGCTGCGCCTCGGGCAGCGGATAAGTGCCTTCCATTTCCAGTGGGTTCTGGGTGGCCAGCACGAAGAACACGCCTTCGAGTTGATGCGTGGTGCTGCCGACCGTCACGCTGTGCTCTTGCATCGCCTCCAGCAGCGCCGACTGCGTTTTCGGAGTCGCGCGGTTGATCTCGTCGGCCAGCACGAGGTTGGCGAACAGCGGCCCGCGGCGGAATTGAAACTCCTTGGCACCGTCAGCCGACTCGATCAACACCGTGGTGCCGATCAAGTCAGCCGGCATCAGATCGGGGGTGAACTGGATGCGGGAAAAGTGGCCGTCGATCACCTCGGCCAATGTCCGCACCAGCATCGTTTTTCCCAATCCGGGAACGCCTTCGAGCAACACATGACCGCCAGCGATCATGGCTGTCAAAACGGCGTCAACGATCGCCTGCTGACCCACGATTACCTTGCCCACTTCATCGCGCAGACGCCGGAAATCGTGGCGGAAATCGCGTAATTGATCCCGAAAATCCGGATCGATTTGGGTCATGATCTCGTGCCGTTGAAAAGCGGAATGAAGGATCGCTGGTCCCGCAGTCTTAACCGGTTCGGGGGGGCGACGCAACGCTCTGTTATCGAATTTCGAGTAGGGATCACTTGCGTTGGCGGGGGCACGGCCATCGTAACGCTCTCGCGCCAGCGTGCGGCCTCTCAGTGATGGCGGAGAAGCTGTAGGGCCGCACGGCTTGCGCCGTGGCATTGCAATGGTCATGAGCCATCTTCTACCGGTTACTACGTTCCCCACCGAGCGAGCGGGACGCTACAATGCGTTCCGCCGCAGTCCTCGGCCTCGGCTCCCGCGTCGCTCCTCATCCGCCGCCTCTTCGGACCACCACTCATGAGACGCACCTCTTTTGTCAGGTCATCGGCCCTGCTGTTCCTGCTGGCGACGATCCTCGCCGGCACTCCCAGCCCAGGCGGCGCTCAAGACAATGGGGACGCCCAACGCGAGCAACAAATCACTCAGCGGTTTGTGGAGGTGTTGTTGCGGCGGCCACGACCGGGCACGGCACTGGACCGGGTGTACGGTTACCACGTCCAAGCTGGCACGCTGGACGAGTGGATTGCGAGCCTTGAAACGGACGCGAACGCCAGAAGTGAGCCGGGAGCGCGAGCGATGCTGCGCGGCCTGGTGTTGTTGCGCCGCGGCAGCGATGCAGAAGCAGCCGAGGCGCTGGCCGACGCCGAAGCGGTTCGCGCTGACGACGCGATGGCCAGTTTTTATCTCGGCAAGGCGCTGTTAAATATCGGCCGAACCGATGCGGCGGCCGAGGCGTTGCAGCGGGCGATCCAACGGGGTCCGGCGCGGAATGAAGCGCTGCCGGTGTTCACCGAGCTGGGGCGCCTGTACCAGCGCGCTCAGCAGCGCGACAAAGCGCTGGAAGTCTGGAACCAGCTGGAGGCAACCTTCCCCGGCGACGGGCGCGTGGGCGAACAGATCGCCAGCATCCTCGCCGATGAAGGCCAAGTCGAAGCGGCGCTCGAACGCTATGAGCGGCTGGCGCGCACGGCTGGCCCGGCCGATGACACCCGCACCATCGGCTATCAGATCGCGGCGGCGGAGATGAAACGCCGGCTGGGGCAAACCGACCAGGCGCTGAGCGATCTGGAATCGATCGCTGGGCGGCTGCGTCCCTCCAGCTGGCTCTATAGCGATGTCCGGCGGCGGATCGAAGCGGTGTTCTTGCGCAGCGGTGACTACTCCGCGCTGGCGGATTACTACGCGCGGCAGGTCGAGCAGCGTCCCGACGAGATCGCGCTGCGTCTGCGGCATGGACAATCGCTCGCCAAGGCAGGTCGGATCGGCGAGGCCGAAGCGGCGCTGCTGCAGAGCATTCGCCTCGCTCCTGGCGACGCCGATGCGCGCCTGGCGCTGATCGAGGTGCTCAAGTCCGCGGGCAAGGCGGAGCAAGCGGTCGAGCAGTGGGAACAGCTTGCCCAGCAGGATCCGGAGAACCCGGATTATCTGGTTCAGTTGGGCAACAGCTGGCTTGAGACCAGTGCCGCGGATCAAGCCGTGCGGCGTGACCGAGCCGCCGCGGCTTGGCAACGACTGGCTGAAGCGAAACGCGATGACGCCGTCGTCACCGCCCAAGTTGCCGACTTGATGCGGCGGATCGAGCGCAATGACGCGGCGATCGACCTGTATCGGCGGGCGATCGAGTTGGCCCCCGACCAACCGCAATACCGCGAGTACCTCGGCGAGTTCCTGCATCGCCTGGACCGTCATGACGAAGCGGTCGAGGTCTGGGCGGCAATCGCTCAGCCGCCCCGCGATAGCCGTGATAACCTGATCCGCTTGGCCGAAGTGTTTCACACGTTTGATGAACCGCAGCGCGGGTTGGAGGCGTTCCTGCAGGTCGCTGAGCTCGACCCGACGTTCGCTCAGCGGCTGCGGTTGGCGGAGTTGCTGGCTCGCGCCGAGCGTTTCGACGAGGCGCTGCGCAGTTGGACCAAGCCGATGCGGTGGCCGATTCGCCCGAACAGCGTGAGCAGGTGTTCCAGGCGCGGGTGAGCGTCTATGGCAGCAGCGGCACGCTCCAGGACCGCATCGCCCAGGCTCAAGAACAAGCCGCCCAGAGTGGACTGGCGGAGGATCACCGCCGGCTGGCGCTGATGCTCGACGCCAGCGGTCGATTGGCGGATGCGACCGCGGCAATCCGCGAGGCGCTCCAAGCCGATGAGAACGACGTCGCTGCGTTGTCCGTCGCCGCGGAGCTGTATCGCAAAGGGTCACGGCTTGGTGAGGCGGTGGAGGCATTTCGCCAACTCGCCCGCCGCGATACCCGCTTTCTGCCGAATTACCTCAAGCGGATTTCCGGTTTGCAGTTGCAGTTGGGCCAAACCGACGCTGCGTTAGCCACAGCCGCCGAGCTGATCCAAGCCCAGCCGGGCAGTCCTGATTCTTATCGCTTTTACGCCGACCAGTGCTTCAAGATCGGGCGTGATGATGAAGGGCTCGAGACGCTTCGCCGCGCGCTGCAGGCCGCTCCCCGCGATCCCGAGACACGTCAAGCCCTCGCCGCGGCACTGGCCGAACGCTTCAAAACCGCTGAAGCGATTGAACTTTACTGGGGCCTGTTGGAGGACGCGACGAGCCTCGACGAGGAGAAACGTCTGGTCGGTCTGCTGGCACCGCTCTATGAGCAGCAAGGGGATTTTGAGCACTTGGTCAGTCGCCTGGAGCTGCGTGGGCGAGAAGCGTCCGATATGCGAACTGCCACCCTGCTCAGCTCGGTCGCCCACAGCGCGGTCCGCGACTTCGGCTCGGCAAAGCAAACCCTTGAGCCGCTGTTGGTCGAAAGTCCGCGCGACCCGGAGCTGCTCGGCGAAGTCGTGAAACTGGCCGAAGCGGCATCGGAGCCCGAGGTGGCGCTGGGCTACCAACAGCAATTGGTGGCGATCGCCGACACGCCCGAAAACCGCAGCCGGCTGCTGAAATTCATGGTCGACAGCGGCCAGATTCAACAGGCCGAGGCGGCGCTGCAACGTCTGCAGGGGATGGACGATCCGGTAGCGATGATCGACTTGATCAATCGCACGTTCAGCCGCGGCGATACCGAAACCGCAATCCGCTTCGCTCGCGCGGTCTTGGAGCGACACCCGGATTTGTGGGAGATACGGATTCGATTGGCAGTCTACTTGATGGCGGCTGACGAAGTGGAGGAGGCGCTCGCACAGGCGGCGCAAGTCGAGGCGCTGCAGCTCGATCGGAGCACGTTGTCCCCGAGCGGGCAAGCGACCGCCGCTCGCCGCGGGGCAGGCCTGCCAGCATCCCAGGTCGCTTCGTCCTCCCGTCTGAACCAGACCCAGCAGGCCTACAACCTGGCCCGCCTGCTTCGCGTGGGGCGTTATGGTTCCAGCAGCTATGGGTTTATTTCCCAGCCCACCGACGCGCTCAGCGTTTCCGACTTTGGCCAGGCTCAATTCTTCGCTGTGGCGCTGCGTTTGGCAGCTGCTTCCAAGGCGGGCAAGCTGGATGAGGTCGAGGATCTCCCACGCGATCCGGCACAGCTGGCGGCGATTGAGGACCCGGAGCAACTTTGGAGCGCGATCGCTATTCGGGCGATCAAGGAAGCGTTCGGCATGCCGCAAACGGCACCTGGCAATTCCTTTGACAGTGAGTCTCAGCGACTGACGATGGCCACGTTCTGGCGGCTGGCGGAACTCGACAACAGCGAACGCAGCACCGTGATCATGCAACTGCTGTCGATGCGGCGGCAACTGCGCAACCCGCCGCCACAACTCGCTCGGGAGGCCGCTGTGCCGGAGCCGCTTTCCGAGCAGCAACTGGCGTTGGTTCAGGAAACCTATACCAGCTCGACTCGTGCCGCGGGCAATGCCCGGGGGAGCTTGGCGGCGATGGTGCACCAGGAACTTGTGGCGGCCGGCAAAACGGAACAGGCCAAGGCATTTCGCGCTAGCTTTCAATCACTCGATGGGCCGGCCGCTGCCGCCAACTCACTCCTGTTCTGCGCCGCTAGCCGCGAGCTGGATGCGATTCCTGCACTGCTCGCGGGCGTCAACCAATCGCTATCCGCCTGGGCGCCGGCCCTGTCTGCCGGTGACCGGACAAACCTGCAGTCAGCGGTTACCTCGGTGTTGAGCCTGCAAGATCTCGCTGCGGAATCCAAAATGGCCGCGGTTGATCTGGTGATCGCTCTGCAATCGCTGAACCAAGGCACCGCGCCGCGGCGCAGCAGTTCTCCGAGTAGCGGAACCGTTAACGCCTACTACTACGTCGGCTCCCAATATCAACAGAACGAACTGCCGGTACCGTTTTCCGGTCGCTTGTTACCGGCGTCCTTCGTCCAGCAGCTCAACAACGGCATTCGCCTGAGTGAAGACTCCCAGGAAAGGCAGCAATTGCTGCGGCATCTGGACGAGGCGAAAACGTTGTTTGCGGCGGATTCGCCATTCGCTGCGGAAGAGCAAAAGCTTCGCATCACGCTTGCCGCCTTTGCACGCTGGTGGGTCGCCGATTTGCCGGGCGCCTTTGACCGGATCACTGCGGCGACCGAGCAATTTCCCGCTGACCATGACCTGTGGATCGAACGGGCGCGGATGGCGGCCGAATTGAAACGGCCCGAAGCGGCGCTGCAGGCACTCGACGCCGTTGAGCCGATGGACCAGGCGACGCTACGGGTGCGCAACTGGCGGCGATGAACTTGGCGACACGACTGGGACGATTGGAGCGGGCGCGGACCGCGGCCCAGCGGCTGTTCGGCATGCGGCTCGATGCGTCGACCGAAATGGCGCTGGCTGATCAACTGACGCGGTTGGGGATGCATTCAATGGCTTCGGCCGTGCTGCAGCGCACCCAGCGGCGCGGTGGGCAAACGCCGACGGTGCTGCTGCAACTGGCTCAGCAATTTCTCGACGCGGGAGAAAAGGAAGCCGCCGCGGAGGTTGCCTACAGTTCGCTGCGGCAAAGCGGTCCAGCCACGTCCAACAGCAGTTACTACCGCCAACAAGCGGTCCGTTTGCTGCAGCAAGCAGGGCGTTTGGACAAATTGCTCCAACAAGCGGAGCGGCGGGTGGCAGCCGCGCCGCAGTCGCTGGTGCTCAAAACGGAACTCGCGGAACTCTACACCGCCGCCGGACGCCGCGAAGATGCCGACCGGCTGTTCAGCCAAATCGCTGAGTTGCAACCGCACGATGCCAAGACGCTCTGGGATACCGCCGTACGGCTCAGCCAGGGAGGCAAGCATGAAGAAGCAGTCGACAAGTTCCTGGCGGCGATCGTGAAGGAACCCGAGCTGCTCAGACGCGATTTTTATGTGTTCGAACAAGCGGTCAGCTCGGCGAAGCAAAGCGATAAAGCCTACCAGAGCCTGATGCAGATCCCGATCAACCGTATTCCTGCATACGAAATCGGCCAACTGATGCGACTGCACCGACGCAGTTCGGCGGAACCGAGCGCAGCGGCGCAAGCGTTCATCGACCATATCCTGAGCCAGGCGCCAGTCGAGGCGTTGGGACCGGTGCTGCGCGATGTCGGACGCGACGCAAAGCTCCAGCAGACCGAGGCGATGGCCAACACCGTCCGGCGGATTTTCGAGGCCGATGCGGTTTACCTGCGCGGTAGTCAGTTTTGGCAAGGCTATGCGATCAGCAGTGGCGGCACCATCTATGGGCCACTGCAGCCTTGCCTCGGCACGCTGAAAGCCAACGAAGCATTGGCTGCGGAGGTGCGTTCGCAGTGGCTACAACGCGCCGAGTCCAAGGATGACGCAACTCGCCTCGTGGCCAAGGTGCTGCTCTTGGCGCTCGATGCCACGGCGACTGCGGAGCCACCGGCTGCGGAAGATTTGGAAGGACGCTTGCAAGAGTTGGTCGCTGCCGACACCAATCTGTTAACACATTACATGTGGTGGGAATTGGGGCAATTGCTGCAGGAAAAGCAGGGCCTAGCACACCTGGCGGTGATCGCGCTGGAGCATTCTCAGAACCGCACGGAGTCGATCTCCACGAGTCAGTATGAGTACTCGGTCCATGCGCGGTTGACCGACGCTTACGTGGCCGCCGGACAGAAGGAGAAAGCTCGCCGCGCACTGCTTCAGGGATACGAGCAGACGGACAACTCTCAGCAGAACCAATACAATCCAGGCTATGGAGACTACACCGACCTGCAGTCTTACCTAGCGATCGCGCAAAAACTGGTGCAGGTCGATAGTCGGCTCGATGCGATCCGGATCTACAGCGATGCCTTGGCAGATCCTGAGCGATTCGAACGCTCCAAACGCTGGGGCGGCAGCACCGACTTTCGCGCTAACTTCCAACAGGGGCTCGATAAGGCCCTGGAGTCGTTGGACGAGACGGATTTTGACCGCTTCCTATCGCTGCAGACGTTTACTGCAGCGGGTGAGCCGGCAGCGGACGCTGGCAATGGGGATGACGCCGCGCGACAGCGGTTTGACCTGATGCCGCTGGTAGCGACCGCCGAGACACCGCCCGAGCGAACGTCGCTCGCCGCACTGGTCGTTACCCGTCTGGCGCAATCGGAACCCGGCCGTGAACAGTTGACCGGCTTTGCGCAGGAACTCGCCCAGCAGGTCCAGCAGCACCCGCAAGACCGATCGCTCGTGGCGATGCAGACGCTCGTCGGCTTAGCGCTCAAGACAGAAACGGCCGACGAAGCGATCGCCAAGCTGGCGGAGAGTCTTCCGGCCGATCCGGCGGAGGTGAACCAGTCGGAGCTGCCGCTCACACTGGCGTTCTACTCGCCGGCAATGCTCGCCTTAGCGTCCGACCACGCGGCCGTTCGCTCCGCCGCCGCTCCCCTGGCCGACAAGGTTGTAGCGCTTGCGCAGCGGAGCGAACGGACGGATATTGCTCGCACACTGTTGATGGCCAAAGCGCGGGCAGCCGGCACGAGCGATGCGGCCGCGGCGGTGGCGCCGCTGCGTGAGATGCTCGCCGCGCTGGCGCCGCCTGCGGAGACGCCACGGGTGCTGTCAACCGATGTGGCTCAGGAATGTCTGCAGCTGGCAGAGACGGCGGCCCAAGCCGGAGCGTGGGAAGTGGTCGGTGAAGCGCTGCAGCGCGCCCTGGCCGCCGGTCCGCCGCTGAGGAAATTGGACGCGGCGAGCACCGGATCGGCGTTCGTGCTCCCGACCCAGCGCAGGAGCGTCGGTTCAGTTCCTGAGCCGCAGGAAGATCTCGATTGGATTCCGCGTCGTGTCGCGACGATCGCTACTCTCGCCCAAGACGCGATGCAAGCGGCGACCGCCGATGCGCCGAGCCCGGCCGGCGAAGCGCTGTTCGCGGCGCTCGCGATGCGGTTTTGCCCGAGTCGCGCCGTGATGAGGCCTTCCCTTACACCGTGATGCTGCTGACCTCGACTTCCACCAACCGGTTTGCCGAACCAGAGATGCAGCCGCTGAGCCTGTCGAAGCTGTTGGCCGAGTTTGCCATGGCAACCGGCCGCGCTGAGGAGCTGCGCAAAGACTTGACCACGCGGCGGGCCGAGTCGCTGACGCCCTATCGCTTCGACTTGGTGCGCGTGCATCTCGCGCGGGCCGAGGACGATCGCGCGGCCGCCGAGCAGGCGCTGCTGGACTTGGCCAGCAGTTTGGGCGCAGCGGCTGCGGGAGGCAATCCGGCGCCGCTGACGGTGCCTGTCGTTAGTCGTTCCCAGCAGGGCAGCGATCACGCGATTGCCAACGACCTGCTGCATGCGGTGCTGCCGGTTCATCAGCACTGGGGTCTAATCCCCGCGGTTGCCGCGCTTGAAATCCACTTGCTTGGCGAAGCAAGTCGCACAAAGTCGATCAGCGAGGCCGGCGACCTGTGGGGCTGGATGGTTCGGCAACTCGTCAACGATGCCAAAGTCGATGATCGGACGGCTCAGCAAGCCATCGATCGCTACCTGACCAGCGTGCAGTTGCACTATTCCAATTACTCCGGCAGCTACGGCAGCGATCGTCAGAATGCGGAAATGGCTGACCTGGGCACGCGGATCCTGACCGCCCGCCGCTGGCCGCTGGCCGGTAAGCTGCTGCGGCACGCGGTCAACCGCGAGCCAGGATTCCACGAAGGGAGAACCTTCATCGCCCAACTCGGGCTCGCTTTGGTCGGCGTCGATGCCCAACAGCGCTTTGAAGTGCTCAGTCAGATCGCTTTGGGCCAGCGAGTTGAGACGGGCCCAGATGATCAGGCAGGGCAGAGCGACCAACCGCTGTTGTCAGCGTCCAACATGCTGCTCTATGCCGATGCGCCGCCAGCGTTTGAGACTCTGCTGACCGCTCATGCCGATCCGCGCCAGGTGCCCGTGGCCGGTGAGAATTTGCCAATCGTCGAATTGAACGTGCTGCTCGTCGAAGCCGCCCTTCAGTGTGGACAAGCCGCAGCACTCATCGCGCGACTAGAGCCGCGGATCGAGCATCCGGGCGATGAGGTCGAGGCGATGATTGGTCTGGCTCATCTGCTCAGTGGCGATCACGAGGCGGCTCTCGAGCGGTTGACGCGCGTGCGTGACCGGCTGCGGCAGACCGCTCCCACAGCCATGGTCGACACGCCGCTGCCGATGGTTTCCGCGACGTTGGCCACCCGCGCCCTGGCGGTCGATCAACTCCGCGAGACCGCCACCGAAGCTTGGCAGCCGATGTGGGCTCACGCCCAGTTCCGTCATCTCGGTGTCGCTGCGGCGCTGTTCAACCGGATGGCGGTCGTGACCGGCGCTGCTCCGATGCCCGGCGCGAGTCACGGATCGCCGCTAAAACATTTCATCAGTGTCCAGACTCCTTACAACCCGAAACCGACCAGTGCTCTGACCGAGCCACTGTATGCGATTGAAGGTCGGAGCCTGCGGTATGCCGCGGGCAGCGGTCACAACATCCTGATGTTCAAATACCCGCTTGAGGGCAATTACACCTTCACCCACCGCAGTCAGCACGGTTTTCGCGGCGAGAGTCACAACTATTTCGGCGGCGTCGCTTATTTGGTGCAGCCCGATGGTTCCGCAGCAGCCGTCCGAGGACTGGTTCACCGCGGGGCGTCTACATTTAGCAACATCCCTGTTACTCAGTATGAAGAAAACATCCAAACGCTGAGTATCCAGGAGGATCGCGTCACGATGACTGTCAACAGTCATGCTGTTGCCGAGGATCGACGCAGCGCATCGGTACCGTTTGTCGGCTTGGTGTTTGAACATCACACCATCGCTTCGACCAGCGATCTTGCCTTGGCCGGCAGTCCGAAGATTGCGCGGCAGGTGAATCTGATTGATGCGGACCTGCGTGGCTGGTCTGCCAACATCACCGGCGGTCACCTTGCGCCGATCGACCTGCCGATCTCGCCGGATCAAGACCCGGAGCAGGTGCAAGCGCAGCGCCAGCAGAACGTCGAAAATCTCGAACGTTTTGCTTGGTACAGCCGGGACGGTCTGTTGCGCACCGGCAACGGCGCTCCGTCCGCTGAAGCCGCAGGACAACGTCACCTCCACTACCATCGCCCGCTGCTTGAGGGCGAGTCGATCGTTTACCGGTTCCAATATGAGGCTGGCTCTCGCGAAGTTCACCCGACAATTGGCCGTGTGGTCGTGTTGCTGCGTCCCGACGGCATCAAACTGCGTTGGCTCAAGCAAGGCCACTCAATGGAATCGATCGACATTCCGCCACTGCACGAAGTCGATCCCGACCAACAGATCCGTGAGGGAAAACCGCATCTGCGCCAGGGCGAGTTGAACGAGGTGAAGCTGACCGCCGAAGGTGACCAGGTGATTGTCGAAGTCAATGGGGAGCCGGTGTGCCGAGTCGGGCTGGGGCAAGATCGACGTTTCGGTTTGCTGAGTGAACCGGAGCGGGAGAGTCAGGTACAGGACATCACTTTAACTGGCCCCTGGCCTGAAACATTACCTGACGACCTGATGGAATGACGCGATGATCCAGCAGATGCTGTTCGACGATTCCCAGGCCGAGCAGCACGCGAAGCAGCGGAGCGTCGACCGGCTGACCGACGCCGTCCAAGCCCGGTTTGGCGCCCAGCGATCAAGCGCGGCTTCGGCGTACAGGCCGCCAATGACGACGCCGGTTGACCTCGGCCATCCTATCGGATTCGTAACCAGCAGACGGCAGCACATCCGGAACGAGTGGCCGTCGGCTCCTGATGAACAAGAGAGGGCTCTTCCGCTGATTAAATGGCCGCCCGTTCCGGAGTGGGTATCGCCATGGCTTTGGGTGGCACGCCCAGAGCCCCAGCGATGGGCGTGGTTTCCCGAAACCGATACCGAGCCGATGAGACATTCCATGCTTACCGTGCAGTTCTCCCCAGCACGCCCTTCGTTCCTCAGGGACGTGCCACCCCGAGGATCAGCGTCTGCGCTCTGAGTGATGATCCACGAAGTCGCAGAAGAACCACAAGAGAAAAACAGGCTGCCCTAGATCAAAACAGGAAGATCCTCCAGTGGCGGCGGTATCCTCATCGTACGATCTATCTCGGGCCAATGAGATGGGATTCGTTCCAGCAACCCGTCACCGTAGATTCGATAAAGGAAAAAATCCTCTCGGTGGACATAGCCGATATAGCAACCGCAGCTCGCGTTTGGGCAGGCCTGAGGCTGCAGCTTTGCCCAGATATCTTCGAGATAAATATTTCCGAGGACCTCGTCAACGAAGTGACAGCGCCGAACATCACCATAGCTGTCGACAGTGAACGATGTCAGTCCCGTGTGACAGGGTTTCCCCTTGCTAGGCCAACGTTGGGCGTTCCAACGAAAGTAGGGGTCAATTGAGTCAAGAAAATTGAGTTCAACATCAGTATAAATGATTCCGCTGCTCTTAGGCACATTAATCCAAAGGTAGACGTCTGCTGATAAGCGAGGCGCAGCTCCGAGATTGCACCAAAATATTCTTTGAACCCGACCACGCCGACACTGAATCGGATTTTCATGCTCTGCAGGGACGCGCATCGCTCGAGAAAACGAGGCAAATCCGTTTCATCCGGATGAAATGTCGCCCAGACAGCCAGTCGATCCGCTCGTGCTTTTCTCAAATCGTCTAGCCGGCAACTCAAATTCGTTTGGACAGCGACACGCTGCACGTGCTCCATCCACGAAAGTTGAATCATTGCCTCGCGATAATACCGGTGGATGATTGCTTCGCCCCACGGCGTGATAAACACACCGATTGGGCGGCTGCTGCTTGCTGCCCAACCAACGAAGCGGTTGAGCTGATTGCGGTCGCGCTGAAGCTCTTCGCGCGTGTTCCTCGTCTTGGCGAAGGGGCAATAGCCGCATGCATAGTTGCAACTGGATAATGATCCTCGATACAGGATGCGTGTGATGCTCATCTCAGCTCAAACTGCTCCATTTGCCTTCGAACCGACTCAGAGTACAGCCAAGGGCCAATTACGTCGCTGTGCGCAAGGCCATCGGCGTTAAGCTGCAGACGTTCATTTGTCAGCTCGGCGTACCCCTGTTCGATCAATTCCTCAATTCGGGGAAGCAGATGCCGCACATCACCGCCGAACTTATTATGAAATCCCTTTCGATCCAGCCCGTTCGTTTGTAGCAATGATCGGATCAGATATCGACGACACTGCTCGTCGTGATTCAGCCACACACCATAGTCGGCAACGGCAAACCGCTTTTCATCCTGCTGATTGAATTCACTGATGATGTTTCTAACCCCCACACCGCTAACCGCATAGTCGCTGCTGTAGTGCAGGCAGGCTGTGTAGCTGCGTGCTCCGGGGCCCAGTCCGATCATGCCGTCCTCTTGACAACAATGCTGTGTCGAATAATCGACACCGGAACGACGAAACATGCGCATCGAAATCTGTTGGTAACCGGCTTGCAAGAGCAAGTCTCGCCCGCGCCCGTAGAGGTACCTGCGATTCTCCGCAGGGCTGCGCCCGTGCGTCCCAGACCCGTCAGGTCGCGGACGTAAAGCGGGTACAAAAAAATCTCTTCAGGTTGGTATGAGATTCCTTGCTCGACAGTCCGCAGCCAATCCCCTTCACTCTGGCCGTGGTTGCCGTAGATCAAATCCAGATTGAAGATTCCGACACCACTGATGCGAATGAGTTCAATGGCCTTTTTAACCTGCTGACTGTCTTGCGGACGCCCCAAGCTGCTCAAATCGCGTTCGACGAAACTCTGCACACCCATGCTGATTCGTCGCACGCCGTGAGCGACCAGCAGGCTGAGCTTGGTCTCATCAACCGTCGCCGGTGAAACTTCGATCGAAAACGGAACGCTTCCGATGGCTACCGGCCAATCTCGCTGCAACGTTTCCAAGACGCGGCATAGCTCGGAGGCGTTCAAATAGGTTGGCGTTCCGCCGCCGATGGCCACTTGTGCAATGGCTTGTGGAGCGACAGCATCGGCAACCCCTCTGGACTGAAGTGAGATCGCCTTAAGAGTTTGCTCGACCAACTCACTTGAGGGCTGCGACGCGGTGAAGAGATTGCAAAACCCGCATCGCATCTCACAAAATGGCAGATGCACGTACAGATACAATTGCGACTTGTCCTCGTCCGCCCAAGCAGTCCCCAACTCGACTGGTGGATCCAGTTTGCGATAGGACGTTTTGTGCGGGTAGGCGTACGCATAGCCGGCGTACTGGTTACTCGCGATTGCTGCCGCCAATCCTCGCGTTGAACTACCATTCAAAGTCTGCATAGGGAACCTCCCAAACAACCGGATGTGCTAAGCGATGACCCCAATAGCCATCTTCCCCATAAGCTGTGCCGTGATCCGAGCAAACAATTGCGAACAGACCGCCACGACCGCGAAAGCATTGCAGTAATCTTGGGAGTTCCCGGTCGATCTCAATCAACGCGGCGCCATGGCTGGCGAGCGTATCTCGACCGTCGACGGGTGGGGTATCAGACACGAAGAACCAGTTGGGCTGATGGATAGCCGAGAAATTGATGAAGCAAAACACGTGTTTGCTTGTTTGCCGCTCGATCGCTCCAACCGCGAGATCGACCTGGTGCCTCGCCGAATCAGGATCAACGACACTCATGGGAAGCGACCAATGAGATTCATCAAACAGCGATGGCAAAATGCAACCCAGAGCATTGTCGGGGTTGAAGAATCCGGTTCCGCCAATGCAGAGTGTGTGATAACCGATTGCGGACAATGCTTGCGGCAGCGTTGCCTCGGGGAAAACAAATGTATCTTCAGATGTCGTTTCACTGCCTCCAAATTGGGAAGCAAACAATCGCGGATGTGGTCCAGGGCTCATCGGCGTGGGTAAGAACCCGGCGAAGAAAGCCTGATGAGCGGCGAAGGTGAACGTGGCGGGCGAGTGTCGTCGATCCCAGCCATGCGCAGGCAAATAGCGTGCGAAGTTGGGCAATTGCTCTTTTTCAAACAGAGTTTGAGCTACGTCATAACGAAGTGTGTCCAAAGTGACAAACAGGATATCACTACGACCAATGTGTTCTAGCATGCGATCACCTCATGCAAACGACTCAGTCGCTGCACTAATTCATGAGGTCCTCGGACGTGGCATCCAAGCCAACCAGCGGCCCTCGCGGCAATAATGTCGGTTTGGACGCAGTCTCCAAAGTACAAGCACTCACGTCCAGGCACATCCATTGCGGCAGCTACAAAGTCGAAGGCTCTCGGTCGGGCTTCGCAAAACCAATTTGCGACGAGATAAAAATGCGATCGTGGGTGAAGACTTCCCCAAGTGACAGTGCTTCGACCTTCACGTTCTGAGTCCAGACTCCACCGTTGGTCAAGATGGCGGTTTGGCAGTAAGTTTGAACTCGCTGAAGGGATCGAATCAGCAAGTGGTCCGGGTGAATCCATCGCAGCAATGCACTCACGAACGTTCGCTGATCCATCGCTTTGCCGGTTATCGACTCGTATGCGGTGAAGAAGCAATCTCGATCGCCGTGGCCATTTTGGTCGACTTTTTGCAAATGTCTTTGATCACGATGCGAAACATCCTGGCAGGCGAGCCAGTTGTCAAACGCACGTTGACGGTCGAATAATGTCTGATCGAGATCGAATACAAGTGCCGCCACGCGTGTCAAACCAACACCTCCCGATGACATTCGTCGATTTTTAGGATGGCCTCATAAACCGTGCGGCCGGCCGCAACGAGATTGGGCAGGAAATCGCCGAAAGCATTGACTTCGCAAACGAGCGGGATACCGGTTCGGGGCAACAGGACATCGACGCCACAATAGCGTGTTCCTGGAAAGCGAGCCGCGGCGTGCAATGCCAATTGCCGGCAAGCTTCCAGCCGTTCAGAGCCGACCGCTTCGGTGACCATGTCCAGCGACGCACGCGCGTTACCCAGGTGCAAGTTGGTTATCGGCGAAGCGCTCTGTCGCGCCACAAGGTGGTCAGCTCGCCCACTGATGACGACGACACGCAAATCAAACCGATCGCCATCCACACGTGCTTTATTGACCGCGGATTCTGCAACCATGCCCTGAGGTGCGAGCACGCTAAAGATGTCTTGGATATCACGCGGGCACGTGTATGAGCGAACTCGAAGCGAATTGAACAGCCGGACACGTCCCGCATCCCGCATGATCTCAATCGGCGCGATCAGCTGCTGGCGATGGTTGCTGATTCGATAGCAGCAAACACCCGATGCCGATGAAGCGTAACGAGGCTTAACGAAAACTCGTCCTCTGCAATCTCGAATGAATTGCCGTAGCTCATCATGGAACAAGCTCCGCTCCGTCGGCAACAACACGGTTTTGGGACGATGTGGCAACATCCGCCGATGCGTCGCCCACTTGTCGAACATGATTGCGATCTCGCCCGGCTGTTGGTCAAACTCGACGTCGTAGCGGTTCAGTGACCAGTCGTTCAAATCGCGTAGAACCCGGCACAGCCCCAAGTATTGGTGGTCCAACGACAAAATCTCGCCTCGTTGCGGAAACTCGTTTCCGCCGCCGTGGCGAATCAATGATGCGATCACTTCCCCACGCTGGCCAAACGAATCGATTCGCAACCGAGCGTGCTTGGGAACTTGATCGAGAATTCCCGGTCCGTCGCGAATCACGTCGAGCCAGTCAATGCAACTTGGTCTAGGACGACCGCATTGCTCAGCAGCGGTGCAGTAGTCAGCCACTCGGCGGCCTGCCTGGTCGCCAAGTACCCAGTGAGGGTGTTCCTGAGGTAACATTCGCCTACTCACCGACGGCGACGAAACGCATGTCATCCTCGTCTTCCATGTGACTTGGCTTCGACAAATCCAGCTTGATGGGTAACTTGCTCAGCTGTTTCATGACTTCCTTCGACAGGAAGTTGTAGTGCAGGCTGACGTGTTGAAGGCTTCCGCCCGTCGGTAACGCGAGCAGTGCTCTGCCACCCTCGTCCGTCATCACCCCTAATGAAAGATCAAGCGTTTCGATCCGCTGAATGAGCGGGCTGTTGACGACCACCGCCGCAATGTCGTCGGCAAATTCACAGTTTCGCAGGCCCAGGTACTTGAGGTTTGGAAACAACTCGCCGCTGAGGATCGGCTGCAAATCCTCGACCGTGCTGTCACCACCATACTCCTGCGTTCCCAGCCAAAGTTCTAAGTGTTCAAGGGCCGGAAACTCAGAACGTCCAATCGAACGAACGACTTCGGCCGGTAATCCTCCTGATTCACAAATCAATGCACGCAGCTTTGCGTGCTTTGGATTGCTGATGGCTAAGCCATGGCCACCGCGAGTTCGCAATAATTCGAGGTTGGGAAACGCTTCTAGCAATGAAGTCACGTCGGCTTGATGAATCCATGACATCTCGTTTTCTTCGGCAACGATGTCGCCGAGATAGATGGCTTTCAGACTGCTGAGCCGGTCGCGGTTTTCACACAACAGTTCAATGACGGCACACGGATCGCCATCACTATCGGTGCCAGACCAATTGCCAATCACAATCCCGATTGCCTCGGAAGCAGCGTCGGTTTCTAGAAAATGAGTCAGGTGGGGAATGCAATTGGCTTCGTCGTAGTCACTGCGAAAACGGTAAACCGACTTCCCACCGGGTGCCGGCTTCTTATCGGGATCATAGTCGGCAACTCGCTTCCCAATGAATGTCTTCGCGTTTTGATAGACGTCGTCCTGTTTCAATACCGAACGAAATGAGAGTGCCGACAGAGCGTCGCCATCTTCGCCGGTCGAAGCCGTTGCGCTGCTGGCCGCGACGTAGCCCTTCTTCAACTTCTCATTGATCAACTTCTCAAAATCTTTTTGAGCAGCCGCTTCATCAGCAAATGATTTCGTTTTAGTTTGACCATCTGTTCCGGCTCGCCCGTAGGTCACGGTGTGTGATTTACCACTGAGTTCGATGTTCCAAAACTTGTTGGACGACGAATCCATGAAAACAAGCTCGCGACGACTCATTGTGACTCCTGATGAACGGCAGGGCGATCGGGACCAGACGAAGTAGGCAGTCTACCAGACGCAACTCACCACCGGTGGAAGCCTAGGTTTCAATTACCGGTTGATAGAGAGCTGGGTCGTCGAACCCAGCCATCCAAGCCGCGGCCTGGTGACAGGTCTTCATCTGCGGAGGAACTCGTAAAAAGTATTGCCGATGGGTCGAAGGGCAGCGGCATGCCAGTCCGACAAGGGGTTCGTCGCCGTCGATGTCGATTCTCAGAAGTTGTCTTTTACCACCGGCGTCGGTGTCATGATCGAGTTCCTGAGCACCGACTTCTTCAGAAAACCTCAAGTAGCCCATGCGTTCAATCATCACTCGACGCAACTCAGCATTCTTCTCGGCCAAGACCTGCCTCGACGTGATCTTCTCCGGCTCAAAGGCAATCTGGTGGGACACCGGGACACTTCGCCATCGCAGGGATGCAGTGCTGAGCGAACTGGGAAGGGAAGAAATGCGCGAGCCACCGATGTCGATCCATCCCGATACGCGTAAGCCTTCGGGAATTTGGTGCAAATTGATGCAGCCAGCCAAATCCAGCTGCCCTAACGGTCCCAGCCAAGTAGGTAGGTAGCGGATTTCGATACAGTTCCTCAATTGCACATTGCCGTTGCGGATCGACGCCGTTTTTGGCCAGTCCGACAATCGTGGGCAATCACTCGCATTTAAAAACCAAGTCGTAAGACCTTCCGGCAACCGCTTCAAAAATCGGCAACCCCGCAGGCTGAGCGAGCCGCATGTCAAGCCTGGCGGCAATCGCTCCAGTTGCTTGCAGTTGTCGAGCGTCAAACGCGAACGCACCGCGATCTGCGGCGAAATCGCTTCGATGGCGGTGCCGCTGAGGTTCAAGTCATTGCACTGGAGCGGACAGTGAATGGCTCTCAGATCCGTGCCGCGCAAGTCGATGCTGCCGTCGACGCGGATCGTCTTTGATGCACCCGCAAGAATATAGTCGCGAGCTTGGGCCGGAGTCATGTTCATGGTTTTAATCCCGGATGATGCGAATTTCTTCGGGCGAGTATTCACGTTGTCGCCACACGCGATAGATGCCTGCGCGGAGCTTGATCGCATCGTGCTCGTCATGCACCAGCGTCGCCTGCTCTGCGGTCACCTGCAGAAACATGCCGTCAGGTGTGTCATACAGATCGGCGACACCTCGCTCGGCGATCCGATGGCAGTGCCCGGTCAATTCGCCATGTGCCAAGATCGTGTGCTGTGCCTTGCGACGAACCTCAGGAAGCATTGCAACTTCCTCGACCATGACGTCCCCGTGACGAAACTGAGCCATGTTGGTCTCCTCCGGAATGTGCTTGAAGTTCTCGATCGACTCATGATCCGCAAACACCGGACACGTCTGGTCACTGCGCAAAAAATTGTCTCAGCAATTTTCGCACGGCCGCCGCGCCGTCGATGGTGGTTGATTCCGTGCTTCGGTGTGCCGAAATTGTACCGATTTCAATCGCTCGACAGTTGCGGCTGGCAGGTGATCGTCAGCCGCACACGGGCTCGGCGCCCATTCGTGCCAGAAACTTCTTGCGAAAACATCACCACCGGCTCATTGGGGCTGACGACCACGACTCGCTCAAGAAGTTGACCGCCATGAACCGGCCCGACCATTCCATCCGGTGCGTAGATCCAGTCGGGCCAGACATCCTTGGTGGCAACGCTGACTGGGCGGTAGGCCCCCCGGGCTTGGGCGAAGGTAAACCAGTAAGCTTGGTCCGAGGGTTCTCGGCGTGTCCCTGCACGAAAGGGCTTAAACAACGTCTGCGGCATGGTGAACGTAATGATTCCATCTGTGTTCCGCTGGGTAGTATTTTCAGAGCCGATGTAGTGAAAAATAACGCGAGGCGTCTCACCGGAGAGGTCTTCGGCGACGAACTCGTGGCGTAGCGGGCCGCCGCGGATGCGGAACGAGTCGCCCTGCATCCCGACGTGTGCCAATGTGGTCGCTGCATTTGCTACCCGAAAGATGCGGAAGCCCGACTTTGGATCGACTTCTTCGGCCGATGCTCCACCGACCAGTTCCCTCAATTCGTTTGGCAGATCGTCCAACGCGTGGTTGGTAGCGTACCAGGTTGATAGACGGCTTAATCCTGATTCGGCACTCGTTCGTCGCTGCGTCTCCTGTTGCAGCGCCATGCCGGTTCGCGCCTCAATACGTCGGCGATCGGTCCACCAGCCGAGAATCAGCCCAACGATCAGCATCAACACAAGGGTTGACTTGATGGTGAAGCGAGGAAGCCTTCGATGACTGCCTGCGCGCTTGGTCCCGGCCTGCATCTTGGTTACCTCAGGAGGGGTTGGCGAAACAGGACGCCCGCGTGCAGACCCAGCGGCATTGCTGAGCGCTGCTTGAACTGGCACCCGATTCTAACTGAAGTGGGCAACGGGCTTGGCCAACGCTTACCGCACTCAGCTATTGAGTCGCCAGATGGTGAAGTTCAGTGTCGGCCTTCAGCCGCCATCGTAGCTCAACGTTGCCGCCTAATCCTTGTCGGCGCGGAGCACGGAGACGAATGCTTTTTGAGGGATGTTGACGCTGCCGAACTGCTTCATCTTCGCCTTCCCCTTCTTCTGCTTCTCCAGCAGCTTGTTTTTGCGCGTCACGTCGCCGCCATACAGCTTGGCGGTCACATCCTTACGGTACGGTTGGATCGTCGCCCGGGCGATGACGGTGCCGCCGATGGCGCCCTGAATCGGGATCTTGAATTGGTGCCGAGGAATCGCTTCGGCAAGTTGCTCACAATAGTGCAGCGCCCGCGCCGCGCCTTATCGCGGTGCACGAGATAAGACAGTGCGTCGACAGGTTCTTTATTGACCAGAATATCGACTTTGACGATATCGGTCTCACGGTATTCAATCGGAGCGTAATCAAACGATCCATATCCACGCGTGATCATCTTTAGCTTGCCATAAAAGTCGAACAGCACTTCGCCGAGCGGCATCTCGCTGGTCACTTCCACGCGGCCCGCTGAGAGGTAGTTCATCGTCTGGCTGTCCGAACGATGCTCCCGGCACAATTCCATTACCGGACCGACGTACTCCTCTGGGATCAGAATCGCCGCCTTGATATAAGGTTCGGTGGTCGAGTCGATCAGTGTGGGATCGGGCCAGTAGCTCGGATTATCGACATCAATCGTCGTGCCGTCCCTGAGCCCCAGCTTGTACTTCACCGACGGGGCTGAGATGACCAGCCCGAGGTCGAACTCGCGCTGCAGCCGCTCCTGGATCACATCCAAGTGTAGCAGGCCGAGAAAGCCACAACGGAATCCGAAACCCAAAGCCGCCGAGCTGTCTTTCTCAAATGTCAGCGCGGCATCGTTGATCGCGAGTTTTTCCAAGGCCTTGGTGAGATCTTGGTACTCATCGGTACTCATCGGATAAATCGATGAAAAGACGACCTGCTTCGCTTCCTTATAACCTGGAATCGGCTCAGTGGCCTGGCGATGGAGGTGCGTCAGTGTATCGCCGATCTCGATATCTTGAACACTTTTCACACCGGCGACGATGTAACCGACTTCGCCGGCGCTGAGTTGGGGTTTAGGAATGAGCTTGAGCTGGTTGTAGCCCAATTCATCGACCTTATAGTCGCGTCCGCCGTGCATGAAGTGGATGGTCTCGCCCGGCTTGAGCGTGCCGTCCATCACGCGCACTTGCAGGATCACACCGCGGTAGGTATCGAAATGGGCATCGAACACCAGCGCTTTCAGTGGTGCCTCGGGATCGCCCTGAGGAGCCGGCAGTTTTTCGACGATGCCCGCCAATACGTCGTCGATGCCGACGCCCGTCTTGGCCGAAACCGGGATCGCCGCGAAGGGATCGAGCCCCAGATCCGCATCGATTTCCTCACGCACGCGTTCCACATCCGCGGCCGGCAGATCGATCTTGTTGATCACCGGCAGCAGTTCCAGGTCATATTCCAGCGCCAGATACAGGTTCGCCACCGTCTGCGCCTCGACCCCTTGGGACGCATCGACGACCATCAGCGCACCTTCACACGCCATCAGCGAGCGCCGTACCTCATGCGAAAAATCGACGTGGCCTGGCGTATCGATGAGGTTCAGCAGGTAGTCTTGGCCGTCTGGGGCACGGTAGTTGAGCGTGACGGAGTTGCTCTTGATCGTGATCCCCCGCTCGCGCTCGATGTCCATCGAGTCGAGCATCTGGTCGTGGAACTCACGCTGGGTGACGCCTCCGCAAGCTTGGATCAGTCGATCGGCGAGCGTCGACTTGCCGTGATCGATGTGAGCGATGATGCAAAAGTTGCGAATCGATTTCATATATAGGCTTTGATTGAAAAACACTGCTACCTGCTTGCGCTGCAGCGCCAGCAATACGCTGCGATCCGGGCGGAGCGTTGTGGAGAACGGTGCGGCGGCACGTGCAGCCGCCACTCACGCTGCTGCTGTTTGGCGTGACCGCGTTGCGAGCCGCCGCGACTGTGACGCTGCGCCGGCTCCTGCCCTGAAGCCATCTTTCCTGAACGCGGTCGCTCGCTGAACTATCGCCTGCGGATCCCTCTGCGAGCCAGACCGCAGACGACCGACGCGGCGAGATTCCAACCGTGAGCGGCGGACGGCGCGTAACCAGACAGTCTAGCCGAGAATTGCCGCATTCAGAAGAGACAGCGGCTCAGCGTCGTCCGATTCGTTACGACTTCTTACGGCGACGTACCTCGCTAGGTAATAGGCTCCGTGAGCCCTGTGCCTCCGTCAGAGACCGTTTGCAGGAGTTGTACGCAGAAGGGGGCTCTCAAGGAGGCACGGAGGACGCGGAGGGTGGGGAAAAGCCCTTGCAGACACGTTGATCAGGGACGCCGCGTCCTGGCCGACTGAGAACTCATCCTACCGATTCGGGCAACGCGGTACCGCTGCTGGCTACTCCAACGCTTCGCGCTGCTTGCGCAGGATCGCCTCGGTTTTCTCCCAGGCATCAAGTCGCTGCTTCGCCGCTTCGTGCTCCAGTTCGCTTTTCGCCTCGGCTTGCTGCGCTGCCTGCAGTTCAGCCATTGGTGTTGCCCCTTGCTCGTGCAGTTCGCGGACGGACGCTGCACGGATGGCGGCGGCTTGAGTTTGTAGTTCAGCCGCTCTGATTTCGTTACGAACGTCTTGCTCAACCGCCTGCCAGCCGATCTCAGCGAGTTCCAGTTTAACGAGCGCGGTCCGCTCGTCGGCTTTGAGCCTTTCCAGATTTCGTTCACGCCTTTCCAGATCGCGTTCACGGTTCTTCGCAGCCCGTTCTCCGGCTTCGGTCAAATCGCTTTCGGGGCTCCCGTCCGGCAGCGGCGACTGCCATTTTTTGATCTCCGCCCTGATCTGTCGCAGTTCAATTAAACGACTCAGCACCCGCTCGGCTGCGTCGAACCCGCCGGTTATCTCAACTACGGGAACGGCACCTGGGGCAATCTGCGCAGGAGGCGCCGGTGCAGGAGGCGCCGGTGCAGGAGGCGCCGGTACGGGAAGCGCCGGTGCGGGAGACGTCGGTGCGGGAGAAGTCGGGGCGGGAATCGCCGGTGCGGGAGACGTCGGGGCAGGGGATGTCAGTCCGGGAGGCAGTGTAAAGCCTCGCTTCGATGGGGCGGGGAGACTTTGCGGCACGGGAGTGGTTCCGTAGTGCCCCCGCGACGGGTTGAATACGGGAGCCCCGGATTGGCCCGGATCCCAAGCCAACGGATCGGGTTGGCCCAGCAGTTCGGCGATGCGGCGCTGAATGATTTCGTCCTTGCGATCGTCGCGCTTGGCCGCCAATTCGCGCAGCGATTTCAGTTGCTGCTCCAGCCGCTCGATCGCTTGTTGCTGCTGTTGGCGACGTTCATCGAACGCCTCACCGAGCGCCTCAGCCAGCTCTTGCTGCAAGGGCTCCTGCTCGGCCTGACGGTCGGTTTGCCGAATACGCTGGGCAAGCTCGAGGGCTCGGCTCTCGGCGGCAGATTGCGGAGCGGCGGGTGCAGGCTGCAACATGTACCCGCCAGGCAGGCCGCCGTGGTTGATCGTTTCGATAACGGGTCGCGTGACCGTGACTGGTACTTTCTTCACTATGCCAGTCTTGGGATCGACGACCTCTTGGACACGAGTTTCTGGAACGTATCGCGTTATGGTTTCAACACCACGCTGTCCTTGATTGCTCGCCGCCTTCGGCAGAGTGTCCTCGGCCAGAATCAGGAGAGGTCCCGGGAAGTAGGTAAGTCCAAGGACACCCATCAAGAGACTCAGCAGAATCGCCAGTCGCCTGCGGGGGCGCCGGTTCAAAACAGCAAAATACCGGCGGGGTGAGGTCGACGGTGGTTGTTCAGTCGACATGAAAATCCTCATTCATTGGGTGACCAAGGTCCTCAGCAATCGCACGGTGCAATTGCTGCAACTCCTGTCCGATGCGCTCAATCTGCCGATCAATCGAATCAGGCGGATAGAGCAATAATGGGCTCGGCATCAGCGGCAGGGCCGGTTGCGGCGCAGTGGCAGTTGCCGCTGGATCAGCGCTGGGCCGGTGAACCGGTGCGGGGTTAACGTGCGGCGTGGAGGATGGGAGCCACGAGGCAACAACCAGCACGGCGGCAATCGCGGCGACCATCGCGACTGCCGTGATTAGCCCGATGGCGCGGTTTGTGATCCGGCGCGGTGCTCGCAGATCCGGCGGCAGTGCTTCCGCGGTCGGACTTCGGACATGCGCCAAGCAGCCTTGCAGCAGTTCAACCACTTGTTGGGCCGACGCTGGTCGCTCGGCAGCGATTGTGCGCATTAAGCGATCGAGCAGACGGTCCAACCAGGCCGGCATCCGTTCGTTGAGTTCTCGGATCGGTGTAACCCGTTGCTGGCCGATCTGGCGGAGGATGGCCAGCGATGACTCGCCCCGGAAGGGCGGTCGCCCGGTCGCCATCGCATACAGCACGCTGCCGAGGCTGAAGATGTCGCTGGGATAATGGGCGGCGTCACCGCGAGCTTGTTCCGGGCTCATGTACGGAGGTGTCCCGGCAATCACGCCGCTGGCAGTCATCGAAACGTCGTCCAGCGCCTCGGGCCAATCCGAAATCGCTGATCAAGATCCGGTGGCCACCCTCTTCCAACAGAATATTGGCCGGTTTGATGTCGCGGTGGACCAGCCCCTGGCGATGAGCCGCGGCGAGGCCCTCGGCGATTTGTAAGCCGGTTCGCAGACAGTCCTCCAGTTCCATCGCTCCGTCGCGGTCGAGGCGTTGCTGCAGGTTGCCTCCGCTGATGTAAGGCATCACCAGATAGGGCAGCGGGGCGTCAGCGTGGATCGCGTAGATCGGAACGACATTCGGATGAACGACGGCCGCGGCGGCTTGGGCCTCCCGCAGAAATCGCTGTCGCGCCGCGCCGCTGCTGGCCAAATGCGGAGAGAGCAGCTTCAGAGCCAGCGGTCGGTTCAGTTCGGTATCCCAGCCGCTGAGCACCACACCCATCCCGCCCTGGCCGATCACACTTCGGACTGGATAGCGGCCCAATCGCCCCAGACCACCGTTCTGACATGGCTGGAGCAGCGACCGCACCCAACCGGCATCCCGGTCGAGTGCTGCTGGGCCAAACGCTCCGGCTGCATCAAAGGCGGTGGCATGCGCGGGCACGTTATCCGTCCCGCCAGTAGAAAACGCTTCGCGGACTGCAACCCATTCCTCTCCAGCGCCCGCTAGCGATTCGAGTTGCTCACGGCATCCCGTGCACTGTTCGAGGTGCGCAGTCAGCGACTGAGCTTCCTCGGACGCAAGGCGATCAGCTAACAGGTCAGCCAGTCGGCTGCGATCGCAGTTCGACATGCGAGCGATCATCACTGCGGCTCCAGATAATCGATGCGGTTGTGGTGCGTACCAGTCACAGCTCTGCCTCGGCGATCACGGCTCTGATTCGAGCTAGGACGCGACAACGGGCGACATAGACCGCACCGACGCTCATTTTCAACCGCTGAGCAACGCGGCCAGCCGGTTCGCCTTGAACAGCGGTCATCCAGAAGGCTTGCCAGCTTTGGTGTTGGACCTGGTCGCGGACCTGCTTTGCCGCCCAGCGAAAGAGTTGCCGGCGATGCTGCAAGTCGAACTCAGCGGAATCATCGGCTTGCGGCTCAGGCACCTGCTGCAGCCCCCGCAGGGCATCGGTCCGGCCGCTGCCCCGCTCGCGCTGCCGACGCAGCCGGTCGATTGTGGCGTTGCGTGTCACCGTCGCCAGCCAACCGCTGAAGCGAGCTTCTTTCTGCGGATCAAACCGCTGGATCGCCTCGGCGACGGCCAGTAGAACCTCCTGGGTCACCTCGCGGGCATCGGCGTCCTGCAATCCCCGGCAGCGGGCCAAGCGATAGATCACCGGCTCATAAATGCTGGCGAAATCCGACCAAGCTGCCGCATCGGTGGTATCGTGCAGCCGCAGCAGCAAACTCGCTCGGGTTTGGATGGTCATGAGGAACACGTCTTGCGTTGGGCCGACTGGGCAACTTGCCTCAGGTTACACGCTGGTGCTCTCGGATCCTTACACGGTTCAGTGAAAAAGACTTGCTCTGTCGTGATCGCGGCGGAAGTTGCTCGGCCGGTGCTGTGTCCCCGCCTGGTCCTGGTGCACTCATTTCAGCGGGCGGGCGGGTACGCCTTCGTTGGTGATACGGATCGGCTTGATCAAGCCGTTGTCGTCAAACTCCATCCGGTCGATGCAGGTGACGCGGGCGTTGCGGTCGGTTTCACCAAGCGGGCGGCGGTGGTAGACGGCGTAATACTCGTCGCTGCCCGGCACGTGAATCACTGAGTGGTGGCCGGCGCCGGTGGCGATCTGCGGATCTTGCTGAAGGACCTTGTCGATCCGCCGGAACGGACCAAACGGCGAGTCGGCGATGGCATAGGCGACGCTGTAGTCGGGACCGGTCCAGCCGCCTTCGGACCACATGAAGTAGTATTTTCCGTCACGGATGAACATGAACGGGCCTTCGACATAGCCGCGGCGGGGTGATTTCTTTGAAGGTGGTTCCATCTTCGAAGGGGACAAAGCCGGTGAAGTCATCGTTGAGCCGGGCGATGTTGCAGTGCCGCCAGCCGCCGTAGATCAAGTAGTGCGCTCCGTCGGCGTCCTGGAAGACGAACTGGTCGATCGGCTGCGCGCCGTTGTGGAACTTTCCGATCAGCGGCTTGCCGAGATGGTCCTTGAAGGGGCCGGATGGCTTGTCGGCGACGGCCACGCCGATGCCGCCGACCGTGTCGTCGTTCTGAATGTCGTTGGCGCCGAAGAAGAAGTAGTACTTGCCGCCTTTCTCGATGACCGAAGGCGCCGACATCGCACGCTTGGCCCACTTGACCTCGGTGGTGTCGAGGATGCGCGGGTGCTTCGTCCAGGTGACGAGATCTGGTGAGGAAAAGCAGTCGAAGAACAGCTGCTCGTCATATGGCGCGGAATAGGTCGGATAGATCCAGTAGGTGTCGCCGAAGATGATGCCTTCAGGATCAGCATACCAGCCGTCGAACACCGGATTGCCGGACATCGTTTTCGGTTCCTCCGCCAGCAGCGGAGCGGCAAGTAGGAGATAGGCAGGAATTAGGAAACGGGAAATGAGGTTCATGATAGCCAGTCGGTATAGAGGGAGCGTGGAAGCGGTAGAGCCCCAACCGCCATTACGTCGTAACGTACCGACTCCGTGAGCTCCGTGCCTCTGTGAGAGGTCTCTTGCCGGGATGCAGAACGGGATTCTCACGGAGGCACGGAGGACACAGAGGGGTAGGTATGGTGCTGTGCAGCCCAGTTGCTCAGGAACCAGTCCCGCTATTTTTCCTGACGACGGTGTTGGGTTCTTGGCCGGTGCTCGATTTGGGTTCCGGGAATCAAACGCCTGCTCTACAATATTGCCGATCCGCTCATGTCACGGGGTGTCGCGCGGTACACCGGCGCGGGCAGAGGCCCAATCCAGTAACCCTCAGGATTTGCGATGCGATTTGCCACGACCATTTTTCTCACCACCTTCGCCAGTGTCACCTTGATGACGGCCGCTCCCGCCGCCGAACACACGCAGGAATCGCTCTCAGTGATTAAGAAGAACATCGACGAAAAGCAGGCGGTGCTCGTGGACGTGCGGGAAAAGAAGGAGTGGCAGAGGGGTCACATCAAGGGAGCCATTTTTTTGCCCTTGTCCATCGTGCGGGACGGCTTGACCGACGAGGAACTGAAGCCGTTGCCCAAGGACAAAATCCTCTACGTCCACTGTGTCGTCGGTCAGCGGGCATTGACGGCAGCAAATGCTCTAGAGCGACAGGGCTACACGGTCCGACCGATCAAGCCCGGCTACAAAGAGATGATCGCGGCGGGTTTTCCGAAGGCCGAGAAGTAGGCTTGTCGCGCTGAGTGAGCGACTGGGAAGGGCACAGAGTGTCGATCAACGGTAGGGGTAGCCGGTGAAAGGGCGTCAGAGCGGAGTGCCGGCCGAGGAGTACTGGAGCAGTTTCTTCGACGCCGAGTGCGTCTTGTCCAAGCTTGACTGTGACCAGCGCTGTGGCGATATCGTCGAGTTCGGCTGCGGTTATGGGCTGTTCACTATGGGCTCATCATGCAGCGACCCAACACGCCGTCGCTCTCGGAAACACCTCAACAATGCGCACACGAACCGCTCACTCCGTGATCCCTGTGCCTCAGTGAGAGAACTCGGGTAGGAGCGGAACGGAATGGGGTTCTCACGGAAGGCGCGATGGGCGGAGCCGTCGCCGAATGGGCCTCGGCGAGGACTGCCCCAACAGACACACAATCCTCAGCGAACCGCGAGGCCAGCATCCTGCTCGCGGATTCGCTCAAGGATTCGACTGGACGGAATGTGTCACAGGTTCTTAGACGGTTGCCAACAGTTCCCGCAGCACTTTGCCGGTCATGACGAGATCGATCGTGGCGGAACTCAGCAGTCGCGAGCCATCGGTCATCGTTCCCGATAGCGGCACCTCCACCCGGTGCTGGTTCTTCGAATCGTTACCGATCAACGCTTGGCGATAGCGCTCGACCAAGTCGAGTTCCCGTAATGTGAAATCGATAACCAGATCGGTATCGCCATCGCCATCGACATCTCGCGAAGAACTACGAGCTACGGTGCCGCCCGCCCAAACGAGCGTACTGAGGTCGATTTGCGTCACCTCCAGATCGGCGGAGCCATGCAGCACGAGGGTGACTGTCTTATTGCCCTTATCCGCTGAATTGAGGTTCAGCACGCCTTTCGCGGCCAACAGCTCCGGCGAGTAAACCAAGTCCTCAACGGCACCGATATCGACCGCAGGTCCTTGAGGCCGAGGTACACCGCGCTGATCGACGAGCGGTAGACCCGCGATTGCGTCCCTTCCGCCATCGATCAGCGGACTGCCCGGCAGCGGTGCATGCGTTAGGGTGGGGCCGCCATTATCTTGCAAGGGCCCCAGTTTTGGGTCGAGCGGTGCGGCAACCGTTCCCCGCAGGTCGCTGGCGACCGATTGACTGTCACCGGAGATGGTTGCGAAATTGGCTGCACCAAACAGATTGCCTCCGACCGAGGTGAACTGACCTCCCAGGTCACGGGCAACGGCCGGGGAGCCAGGGCTGCTGCCAGAACGCGTATTACCGGCAACGGCTGAGTTACCGAGCGTCACTTGCGCCCATTGCGAGCCCAGCCCGCCCACGGCACCTCCTCGGTTGCCCGTGATTGTGGTGTGGCGGATGGCGAGTTCGGCCCGCCCAACGGACAATTCAAGTCCGCCAACGACCACCCCTTCGTTACCGGAGATCGTCGTATTTGTAATCCGGCCGCCGAATGCAGCTAAGAAGGCACCTCCGGCCCGCCCGCCCTGGTTGCCCGACACAGTCGAACCCGTCATTTCCAGCCGGCCACCGCGTTGAACCAATCCCGCCGATTGACTTGGAACTCCCGTGACACTCGGTACTGATACATTGTTGGAAATGGTCGAATCGATGACAGACAGCGTCGGGAAGCCACCATTAGCTGCGGTCCCGACCGAATCAAAATGAACACCGGCTGTGCCACGCGCGGTATTGGCATCGACCAAAGAATCGATCAGCGTCAGGTTGCTGTATCCGACGACTGCGATCCCGGCGCCGTGGGTCAAGCGATCCAGCGCGATCGTATTGCCGCTGACCTCGGTGCCTGCAACCGTCACGTCGGCAGTGAATGCTCCATTCATCGACCAGATCTCAATCCCACCGCCGTGTCCACGGGTAGCGTTATTAGAAATCTTGGAATTGGAAATGACGATGGGCGCAGCGGTGGCGGGCAAGATGCCGATTCCGCCTCCGCCAGCGGTAAAGTTCGACGACACGCTGCCATTGCTGTCTGCGAGGACCCCGTCGATCGTTACACCATCTGCATTGGCGATCTTAATGCCGTGTAATCCATTGGAGACGGCATTGCTGTCCGAGATCACTAAGTTCGGCGTGCGCGTGAGCCACGCGCCGGAAAACTGGTTTCTCAGGAACGTCGATCCCGTGATTATCGGACCCAGAACGTTTTCTAAGGAAACTCCGTCGCGGTGATTATCGCGGAACTCGCTACCCTCGACTGTCAAGGAATCGAGACCGAAGGCGCGCAAGCCATTGTTGGCGTTGCTCTCAGCCGTGATGTTGACGAGGGAAACATCACCGGTAGCTTCGACCGACACCCCGTCCTGGCGGTTGTCACGGAACTCGCCGCCTTCGACTGTCAGAGATTCAAGTTGGTAGGCGCGCAAACCATTGATAACGTTGTTCTCAGCCGTGACGTTGACCAGAGAAACATCACCGGTAGCTTGGCGGGTGTAAAATCCATTTGCAAGATTTTCTAATGCCACTGTGTTCTCAATGGTCAGATTGTCAGGCCTGGCCATGATGACTTGGTTGTCGTTCATCCATTCGGCAGACCATATCCCTTGCCAATTGCCCTGCAACAGGCTGTTGCGGACCACCAGATCTCCGCTTTGCTGAACGATCCCGCTGAAGTAGGGACCATTGGGAAAGCCAGCACTGAGAATCTCGACATTATCCACCGTGACCACGCTCTGCGACCTACTGAGGATGCCGTGATAAGCCGTGTCATGGATCTTCAAATCACGGATTGTCACTTCGAATGCGGCACCCACATAAATCCCCTCGCCGCTGCGCGTGGTCAGGACAACATCCGCTGCCTGCCCGGTTGCACCGCGGAGCGTCAGCTTGCCGGCGTCCGGAGCTCCTCCGGCAATGCTAACCGTACCTTCATATACACCGCCATCGGACCGTGGAACGATGACCACTTCGTCATCGCCCGGATTAGCGATCGCTGCAAGCACACCCTCTTGGATCGTGGCAAAGGGCAAATCGGCAGTGCCGTCTGCGCCGCTTCCCCCGAGGTCACCATTGACGAAGAACGTTGTCAGCAGCGCTCGCGTTTCGAGCGACTCAATACGGAGGTTGCGGCAGCGGTTAGGCACGATCCTGTTTCGACGCTCACGACGTGTGATCAGCATCTCGACGGCTCCTGATTTGGTGGCGTGTCGGGCAACTAAGCGAATTGCTCCAGATTTGGTTCCCGTCCATCGAACGGGGGTTGTACTGTAGCCTCAGCGGGGACACCAAGCAACTACGGTGAGAATCCAGCGCTCAGTCGGCTAACTGTGGATCATTAGTAGCCGCAGGCCCCGTCGCAGTACCCCGGGCTGCTAACGCACAAGAGCAGGGTGAGACATTCACCTGGGGGACACCCTGCAAATGCGCACAACGCAGGTGCTAGGTCCCGATCCCACCGTTGCGGACTGAGTCAAGTTGAAACAGATCCGGCGACTGCGACTGATTGGCTATCAGGGGCAATCGATCAAAGGCCACGCTTGGAACTCACTTTGTTCACGCTGCTTTAACATCATCAGCTCACATTCAAACATTGAAATGCTGATCATGGTTTTTAGCGGCTTGGACCGCACAGCGATCTTGGTCGCTTGGGTGGAGGCAAGCAGTACGTCTACTCAAGATCGCGAGTGCTTCCACCCGCGGCTTCGTCGTCGGTGCGCAAGGTCAGCGAGTCGCTTGGCGGGTAGGCTTGGCGATCCCAGCTTGGCTCGCGGTAGATCGTGTCGCTTGGCCGCAGGTGTGTCTTATCGGTCAGCACCCGGAGTTGCTCGCTGTAGTAGTACCGATCGCTGCTGGGGGTGCGGGCCAGGCGGTAACGGATCCGGCGATCGTGCTGCGAAAAATGCATGTCGATCACTTCGGAGACAAATAGCTCCTGCTGCATCCCCACCCCGATCGTCTCGACTTGGTCGCCGATGTCGATCCCCTCACCAGCGACCGGCAGCCACATGCAGGGCCGCAGGCGAAAACGAATCTCACCGTAACGGAAATAATAATAAGGCTCTTCAAAGCGATACCGGCAGAACACCCGCGGTCCGGGGATCAAGCCATCGACGATCTCCACGTCCTCGGGATGAATCCAGTCAACGCCGTTGGCCGGAGATCGGGGAAAGGTGCCGTAGTCGGGCAACACCGGGACGACGCCCATTGCCAGCCTGGCGTCAGTACTCACGGTATTTACCTCCAAACTCAGCCGAAAACTTCCAGCTCGGTTTCTGAAGCGAGCAGGCCCACTCGCCGCGCCTGAGCCGCCAACTCCGCCAGCGCCTGCCTGCCGGTCGGGCCCAGCTCCTCGGTCCAGCGGTTGACGTACAGATTAACGTGGCTCATCAGCACGTCGTCGTCAAACTCTTGTGCGTAGTGGCGCATCGTCGGCAGCGGCGCCGCGCGATCGGTCAGGGCGTAACGGAGCGAATCACGGATCGCCGCCTGAACATCGGCGAGCGTTTCATCGGGCAGATCGCGGCGGGCGATGATTCCGCCCAGCGGCAGTGGACAGTCAGTCGCCTGCTCCCACCGCGTCCCCAGGTCTTCTACCAGCTCCAGCCCCTGCTCCTGCCAGGTGAAGCGTCCTTCGTGAATGCAGACGCCAAAGTCAGCCTGGCCCTGCTGCAGCAGTGGCATGATCTGCGAAAACACGACGTGGCGGACGCTGGCGGTATCGGCGTGGAAGAGCCGGAACAGCAGCGCCGCCGTGGTGTGCTGGCCGGGACAGAGGGCGATCTGTCCGCTGTGCTGCGGCGGCTCTGGACCATCGGCGGCCAACAGCAGCGGCCCGACGCCGAATCCCAGCGCCGAACCGCTGGGCAGCACCACATACCGCTGTGCCAACAGCAGGGCGGCATGGAAACTCGCCTTGGCGACGTCAAAATCGCCGGACATCAGCCGGTCGTTGAGTTGCTGGATGTCGAGCAGCTCGATCTGAAAATCGATGCCGCGCCAATCGATCTGCCGCGTCATCAAGGCGTGAAAGGCGAAGGTATCGTTGGGACAGGTCGAGATCCCCAGCCGGATCACTGCGCGTGGTTCGACACTCATGGCACTTCCTCAGCCGCCGCTATTCAGCGCACTTGCTCGCTCGGCCGCGGCTGCGAGCGCTTCTTGGATTTGCCACCGTTTCAGCTCGCGATCCCCCGCGCAATTACTGATGCCGCGAACGATCTGCAGCGGGACACCGGCCAGCTTACAGGCCATCGCCACGCCAAAGCCTTCCATGTCCTCGGCGATTGCGGCAGGATACCGCTGCTGTCGCTGTTGGGCTTGCCGCTGATGCGCCGACGCAGCACAGACGCTGAGCAGCGTTGCACCAGTCGCTGCCGGTGAGCGGCTTTCTGTCGCTGAGCCGTCTGCAGTGTGTCCGTTTTGAGCGCCGCTCGCCAATTCAATTTCATCGCCGATCGCGCTTACCGCGCCCTCGCCAGCCCACTGGTTCCAGCCGATCTCGCCGGCGGCCAGGTAGTCCGAGTCGCTGCCCACACCGATGCCATCGCACACCACACGCTCGAAGGTGTAGGCCGAGCCGATCGCGGCGCTGTCGCTCAGGGCACCGGCAATACCGACCAGCAGCACCTGTTGCGGGCGCTGCTGGGCGATCAGCATCGCAGTCCGCGCCGCCGCGGCGACCAGTCCGAAGCCACACAGCGCGATCGTCCACTGGCCGACCACGTGACCGTCGCCAGCAAGCGGGCCGAGCCGGGGGCGCAGCAACCGCAGCTCCGGTTCGGTCGGGATTAATAACAGATGACTCATCGCGCGCAGGATCCTTGTTAAGCTATTCTCTATGCCGAGCACCGCTTGGGAAGCCTACACCGAGCCGATGACATGCCAACGAGCCCTACCCTCAATCGGCGACTGACCAAGTCGCTCAGCTTTCTCAAGACGACGGCAATCGGCGGCGTGTTCTTCCTATTGCCGCTGGTGGTCGTCGGCGTGTTGCTCGGGCAGCTTGGTCGCGTCGTGTGGGTCGTCGCGCAGTCGATCAATGAGTACCTGCCGGTGCATACGCCGCTGGCGTACACGAGTTTGATGGCGCTCTCCGTGACGCTGATCGTGCTGGCCTGTTTTGCCGCCGGCGTGATCGCCCGCCGGCGGATCGCCCGTCGGTTCACCGAATCGATTGAACAATACGTGTTGATGCTGTTTCCGCGGTACGCGATCCTCAAGGAGCAACTCACCGGCAACATCGGCGGCGATGTGCTGAGAAACCAACTGCAGCCGGTGATGGTGCGCCTGCCCGGCCACCTGCGGCTGGGCTTTGAGGTCGAGCGCCGCAGCGACCAAGCTGACGCAAACGGTGAGTTGCAAGAAGCGGTGACCGTGTTTTTGCCAGGGTCGCCCGATCCTTGGTCAGGCCAAGTCGTGATCCTGCAGGCGCAGCACGTCGAGCAACTCGACAGCCCATTTGGCGAGACCGTGGCAACGTTTGAGCAACTCGGCCGCGGCTCGCAACGTCTGGTCGATTATTATCGTGCCTCCAGTGCAGCGGCGGCCCCATCGCCCCCCTGACGCCAGCGAACGGATTAGCGATTATGTGCGTAAGTGGAGCGTCAATATCAACTGTTGGGTTACGCGGTCAGGATTCAATTGCCGCAAGCGGCCCTGCGGGTGCTTCGCACAATTGAATCCTGACCGCGTAACCAATCTCGTTTTGTTCTCAGGTCACGGTCATGCCCGAAACGGAAAATCCGGCTCACGTTCACTACACCGCGTCGATGACCACTGCGCCGGACTCGGTGATTCTCGACGAGCCGCGGCCGATCCGGTTGAGCGGTTTTTTGGCTTTCGGGCTCGGGTTGTTGAGCTTCACGGCCCTGTTCGGTGCGCCGATGGTCATCGTGCCGGTGCTGGCGGCGTTAGCGGCCCTGTTTGCCCTGCGACCTTATCAGGGTCAGCGGCCGGTAGGTCTGACGGTGGCGGCCATCGGCCTGTTCGCCGCTGTCTTGTTCGGCGTTTGGGGCGTCACCCAGCGTCACCTGCGGCAACAGGCGCTGTCGGAGCAGGCCGTGCAATTCGCGGCCAATTGGCTCGATCTGATCGCTCAGGGTGACATCGAATTGGCCGTCGAACTTCGAGCGGAGCCCGGGCGGCGCCAGTCCGAAACGATGCCGCTAGACGAATACTACCTGCACAGCGAAGACGGTCGCCGCACGATGAGCGAGTTTCGCGAAAACGAAGCGGTCAGGGAAGTGATTCAAGCCGGTGACAAAGTCCGCTGGGAATTAGCGGCACCGCCAGGGATCTACACGCTCAACGGTCGCGATATGGCCGACACGTTTTGGCGAGATCAATCCGGCACCGTTTCTCAGGGGGTCAGGGTCAGGCTGGAATACTTTCAAGCCAGAGGCGACGAACCGGCTCAGTGGCGAATCGATGCCTGTGAGGCGTTTATCGCGCCTCCGTCATAACCTGTTGGCAATTTGCGATTACCATACAGGCACCCCCATTCACACGCCCCGCGATCGTTGAAACCCGTTTAGCACTCAGGAGTCTCCGCGCGTGTCCCACCTTCGCTTGTTTGGCGCCGTCTCGGCCTTTCTGTTCCTCCCCCTGCTCGCCACGGCACAGGAAAATAATCAACCGCCTGAGGGTTTTGAGTCGCTGTTCAACGGCCAAGACCTCAGCGGCTGGCACGCGATCAACTATCACTCGGTCAAAGGGCTCAACCATGAAAAGTTGGCCGAGATGCCTGAAGAAGATCGCACCAAGCTGCTCGCTGCCCAGTGGCAGGAAGCCACGAAGTACTGGACGGTCGAAGACGGCGAACTGGTCAACGATGGACGCGGTCCTTACCTGACGACCGATCGCCAATTCGGTGACATCGAACTGTGGATCGACTACAAGACCGTTCCCAAGGCCGACAGCGGGATTTATCTGCGCGGGACCCCGCAGGTGCAAATCTGGGATTTCACCGAAGAGGGCGGCAAGTGGGATCGCAACGCCGACAAAGGCAGCGGTGGACTGTTTAACAATTCCAAAGACGCGCCGGGGCAGACTCCGACGGTTTTGGCCGACAAACCGTTCGGCCAGTGGAACCGTTTTCGAATCGTCCAGGTTGGTGCCCGCACCAGCATTTGGCTCAACGGCGAGCAAGTCGTCGACAACGCAATCATGGAAAACTACTGGGACCGTGAGCGCCCGCTGTTTGCCCGCGGCCCGATCCAGTTGCAGACCCATGGCGGCGAAATCCGCTGGCGGAACCTGTTCGTGCGCGAAATCCCTGCCGAAGAAGCCAATGAGATCTTGCGCGGCGACGACGCGGCCTTTGAGCCGATCTTCAATGGCAAGGACCTGACCGGTTGGGCTGGCCCAGTGCAAAACTATCAGGTCACCGACGGTGCCATCATGTGTTTGCCCGGCAAAGGGGGCACCATCTACACGGAAAAAGAATACGGCGACTTTGTTGCACGACTGGAGTTCAAATTGCCTCCCGGCGGCAACAACGGCCTGGCGATCCGCTACCCGGGCCAGGGCGATACAGCGTACGTCGGCATGACTGAGCTGCAGGTGCTCGACGATACCGCCCCGCAGTACGCCCGGCTCGATCCGCGCCAGGTCCACGGATCGGCTTATGGCATCGCTGCTGCTCATCGCGGCTACCTGCGTCCGGTCGGCCAATGGAACTATCAGGAAGTGACCGTGAAGGGGTCAACTATCAAAGTTGAGCTCAACGGGACGGTGACCCTCGATACCGACTTGAGCAAGATCAGCGAATACATGGCCGGCAGCCCGCACCCTGGCAAAGATCGCACCCGTGGTCACTTCGGTTTCGCAGGCCATTCCAGTCCGGTGCAGTTCCGCAACATCTCGATCCAGCCGCTGGACTAAGCCGAGTTTGGCGTCGACCGCCGCGGCTCGGGTCACTGCTGAGCCGCGTCAGGTCGGACAACGCCCATTGACCGGCCGATCGCGAAGCGGGCTAATGAAGGGTGCATGACATCGCCCAGCGGACGTCCCCACCTAGCCCCGAGCCTTCCTGTGATCCGACGCGACTCCGACGTTTCTCAATCTTCCTCCGAACTGTTTCCGGCACCCGATGCCGCCTCGATCACTACACAGGCGGCGGGGCCTGCCGGTTCCTTGCCGCTGACCGACGAGATGTTGCGGTCCTGGTCCAGCGGCGATTTGTTCGGTTTGACGCAGAGCGCCGGCATGGGTTGGGCACCCGATCGGTTGTTGGGCGACCAATACCTGATCCTCAGCACCCAGGGTGGCGTGCGCGAGCCCGACGGGTCGCCGGTGGCCCTGGGCTACCACACCGGGCACTGGGAAGTCGGCCTGCTGGTCCGCGAAGCGGCTCAGACGATCCGCCAATTTGATGGTGTTCCTTACGCGGCGTTCTGCAGCGACCCCTGCGACGGACGCACGCAGGGCACTCGCGGGATGTTCGATAGTTTGCCATATCGCAACGACGCGGCGATCGTGCTGCGGCGGCTGATTCGGTCGTTGCCACGGCGTAAAGCGGTGATCGGCGTGGCGACCTGTGACAAGGGGTTGCCGGCGATGATGCTGGCGCTCTGTGGGTGTCCCGATTTGCCCTCGGTGCTGGTGCCCGGCGGCGTCACCTTGCCGCCGACGGTCGGTGAGGACGCGGGTAAGGTGCAGTCGATCGGGGCCGCGCTATGCTCACGGCGAAATCACACTGGAACAGGCGTCGTTGGAAGGTTGCCGAGCATGCGGAACGCCCGGCGGTGGGTGCCAATTTCTGGGCACGGCGGCGACCGCGCAAGTCGTCGCCGAAGCGCTCGGGATGACGGTACCGCACGCGGCGCTGGCGCCGAGCGGCCAAAGCGTCTGGCTGCGTCTGGCCCGCGACAGCGCTTTGGCAGCTGCGCGGCTGGTGGCGCGCGGGCTGACGACGCGTGACATCGTCACCGACGCAGCGATCGAGAACGCGATGCTAGTGCATGCGGCGGTCGGCGGCAGCACCAACTTGTTGCTGCACATCCCGGCGATCGCGGCCGCCGCTGGTCTGCGGCGGCCCGATGCCGAAGCGTTCCGCAAGGCCAACGCGGCGGTCTCGCGATTGGTCGACTGCCTGCCCAACGGCCCGGTGGGGCATCCGACGGTGCGGATGTTTTTGGCCGGCGGAGTGCCCGAAGTCGCCTGGCACCTGCGCGAGTTAGGCCACTTCAACGGTGATGCAATGACCGCTGGAGGAGTCACGTGGAATGAGATCCTCGACGCTTGGCCGAGCAGCCAGCGGCGAGCGATCTGTCGGGAACGATTGCTGGCTGCCGATGGCGTCGATCCAGATGACGTGATCATGCCGCCGCCGCGCGCCAAGGCTCGTGGGCTGACGAGTACCGTCTGTTTTCCGACCGGAAACCTCTGCCCCGAGGGTGCGGTGATCAAGGCAACGTCGATCGACCCGAGCGTCGTCGACAGCGACGGTGTGTACCGCAAAACGGGTCCGGCGCGGGTGTTCACCAGCGAACGCGATGCGGTGTTGAGCGTCAAAGGCCAAACCGACCGTCCGATCCGACCCGGCGACGTGATGGTTTTGATCGGGCGCGGACCGCTCGGATGCGGCATGGAGGAGACTTATCAGATCACATCGGCGCTCAAGTTTTTGCCGTGGGGCAAGCAGGTGGCGCTGCTGACCGATGCGCGGTTTTCGGGAGTCAGTACCGGAGCATGCATTGGACACGTCGGCCCTGAAGCGCTCGCCGACGGCCCGATCGCCAAGGTTTGCGACGGGGATCTGATCGAGATCGAGATCGACCGCAACCGCATGGTCGGCTCGGTGAATTTGGTCGCCGTGGTCGATTCGGCAACCGGTGAACTGCAGAGAATGACGCCGGATCAAGCGGAGGAAGTCCTGCGGACCCGTCTGCCGCACCCGCAGCTGCGCCCCGATGATGGATTGCCCGATGACACGCGGCTATGGGCGGCGTTGCAGCAGGTCGGCGGCGGCGCCTGGGGCGGGTGCGTTTACGACGTCGACGAGATCATCGAAACGCTTAAGGCCGGCATGGCGGCACGAGGCAAGGTGGCGATTTCACCGACGCTTTGAGTCAAATCTGGGTGGCACGCCCAGAGCACCAGCGATGGGCGTGGTTTCCCGATACAGATTCCGAGCCGAATGACAGCTCCCGCGGTTACATGCCCGTCCTACCCAGCACGCCCTTCGTTCCTCAGGGACGTGCCACCCCGAGGATCAGCATCCACCCCCAAAATGATGAGCCACGCAATTCGTGGAAGAACCCCTGCCTTCAAAACGTGTCGGGATAAACGACCAGTTCAATCCGGCGGTTGGCGGCTCGGCCTTGCGGGCTGCTGTTGTCGGCCCGCGGGTGATTGGTTCCCTGTGCGACCGTGAACAGCTGTGCTTCGGGCAAACCGCTGCGCCGGGTCAACATCTCCAGCACGCTCGTCGCCTGGGCGGCGGCCAGTTGGTGGTGCGATGAAAACCGTCCGCCGTACAGCGGAGCGTTGTCGGTGTAGCCTTCGATCGCGATCTTTTGCCGCGGCAGGTGGGAGCGGATTTGAGCGGCGGCCGTATCCAGCAGCGCCGCCGCGGTGGCTTCCAAGGCCGCTGAGCCAGGCTGAAACAGCTGGTCCGACGGCAAGATGATTCGCAGCGTTTCGCCATCGGGAATCACGCTGAGCCCGCTGGTGGCGAGCTGATCGGCGACCAGCTTCAGGTTGGTGTTGGCCTTTAAGGTTGCTCCGCCGCGGATGGTGGTCGAGGCCTGCAATCCCTGGAACTTTTGCGCCGCATCGTTGGCCGCTAGCATGGCGGAGTCGAGTTTGTTGGCGGTTTCTGCCAACTGCTGACGGACCAGATTCAGCTCATCGCGGTACAGTTGTGCCTGCTGCTCGCTCTGAGCCAGTTGAGTGTGCAGTTGGCGGTTGTTATCGTCTAACAGGCGGACGCGGCGATTGAGTTCGGAGATTTGCGACGTGGTCGGATCGACCGGACCGCTGGCACCTGGGGTTTGCCAGGGCGACGTTCCCGGAGCGCTGAGGTAGGGATTGCCGGTGCAACCGGCCAGCAGCATCCAGACAATGACCATCCCACCGGCGGCGCAGGCATGCGGCCAACGGTTGCGAGCTTCGATTGAGGGAGTGAATCGAAATCTCACGGTACTTTTGATCTTCCTTAAAATCCGGTTTCACCGACGGTGCCTCGGCGCTGACGGTGCTCCGGCGATCGGCCGTGACCCTGAAATCGGCCACTAGGTGTTCCGGCCGCACAGTAGGATTCGTGGCAAAGCGCCAGCAAGATCAATCGCGAAAAAATGAATTACTGAGGCGAGAAATACTTGAGTCAACGGGCCGCATCGCTCTCGGGCCGTGGACGAAACTTGTGGTCGATTTGGCCGCAGGAGGGAAACAGCGAACGTCGAGTGAGGAGGCGGAAGCGACTTTAGGAAGTTTTGGGCTTTTTTTGCGTGACACGGCGTGTGAAAATCGGCCTCAACAAGGAGGGAGAAGAATATGAGCTCATCCATGCCGCAGCTGTCGCAACCCGATGGCTGCTTATTTGACCAAGCCCGAGCGGGGGACCCGCTGGCCTTGGGGCCGCTGCTGGCGTCTTATGCGAACCAGTTGCGCCAGCTTGCCGACCGCCAGCTGGACGAAAAAGTCCGCAACCGGGTTAGCCCGTCGGACATCGTCCAGGAGGCGCTGCTGCAGGCGAGCCAGGACTTTCCGGAGTTCCGCGGGCAAAGCGATGCGGAATTGAGCAGTTGGCTGCGACGGATGCTCGCCCGCAAATTGTCCAAAACGATCGAGCGACATCTGCTGGCCGAAAAACGCGATGTCCGCCGCGAGGTCGCATTTTCGCCGGCCTCGGGCTGGACGGGTGAGTCCGTTAGCGGCGCGGTCGCCGATCACCGGCCAGGTCCGGCCTCCGAGGCTGTCGGCAGCGAGCGCAACCGTCAACTCCAGCATGCGCTGGCGGAGTTGCCGGAGAACTACCGCCGCATCATCGAGCTGCGCAACGTCCACGGGCTACCGTTTGACGAGATCGCCAGCCGTCTGAATCGCTCCAGCGGGGCGGCACGCATGCTTTGGCTGCGCGCGATCGAAACGCTTCGACAACGCCTCAGCCCGCAGGAGTCGCCATGACACCAGCCGCCCCCTGCCAGCCTGACCTGAGTCAGCCTGCCTCCTGTCAGCCTGTGCTGCGTCAGCCGGCGCTGCGCCAGTTCAGTCCCGATCAACAGGTCGAACTGGCCGAGATGCTCGACCGCTATCTGCTCGGTTGGGAAGCCGGTGAGCCGCCGTCCATTTCCCAGTGGGTGCAGGATCGCCCGGAGATGGAAGAGGCGCTGCGGAACTACATCGAGCAGTTGAATGACCTGCAGGATGCCCTCAAACCGCTCGGTACCAATTACGACGGCAGCTCGAGCCAGATCGACCTGCTGCCGCAGAGCCGCGGCGGTAATCCACGTCTGCTCGATGGCCTGCGGGCTGTCGACAGCCCGCCGCTTGCTGGCGGCCATGGGCCGCAGACGCGGTTGGGCGATTACCACCTGCAGGGTGAAATTGGTCGTGGCGGCATGGGCATCGTCTACCGCGCTCGGCAGCTGTCGCTGGGCCGCGATGTGGCGATCAAAACGTTGCCATTTGCCGCGGTGCTCGACCCGAAACAGATCAAGCGGTTTCAGAATGAAGCCCAAGCCGCCGCGCAGTTGCACCACCCCAATATTGTGCCGGTTTACGCCGTCGGCTGTGAGCGCGGGGTGCATTACTACAGCATGCAGCTAATCGAGGGGCTGTCGCTGGAGCAGGTCGTCGCGGATCTCCGCGCCGGGGGCAAAGCCAACGCGATCTGCCACCAAACGACGCTGATTCAGCCGGGCGAGGCTGGCCAACCGCCATCAGCGCCGGTGGCTGCGCCGGATGTCGACACGCGCAACAGCCTGCCCAGTTCGACGCTCGCCTCAATCCGCAGTCGCAGCCATATCGAATCGATCGTGCGGCTGGGAGTGCAAGCCGCCGAGGCGCTGCACTACGCGCACCAGTGCGGTGTGATCCACCGCGACATCAAACCATCGAACTTGATGATCGACGGTCGCGCCAATCTGTGGATCACCGACTTTGGCTTGGCCCGCTGCCAACAGACTTCACCGATGTCGGTGACCGGCGATCTGATGGGCACCCTGCGGTATATGAGCCCTGAACAGGCGTCCGGGCGGGTGCACGCGGTCGATCATCGGACCGACATTTATTCACTGGGGATCACGCTATATGAATTGCTGACGCTGCAGTTGGCGTTTGATGCACCCAATCGCATCGAGTTGATCACTTTGATCAATCAGTCGACTCCGGTTTCACCGCGAAAGCTTAATCCAGCCATTCCTGCGGATCTGGAGACGATTCTGTGCAAAGCCATCAGCCGTGAGCCGCTGGAACGTTATGAATCGGCCGGTGAGATGGCCGAGGACTTGCAGCGGTTTTTGCGCGGCGAACAGCCGCTGGCCAAGCGGCCGACGTACCTTGACCAGACGATCAAATGGGTGACACGTCATAAGCATCTGTTCTTGGCAGTTTCGATCAGCTTGCTCGTCATCCTGTGCGGGCTATCGGTTGCAACCGTCTTAATCGCGTCACATAAACGCATGGCGACCGAAGCCAGCGAGCGCGCCGATCTGCACCTGATGCAGACCAATCGGGTTGTGCAAAACTTTGGCACGCTGGCCGTTGATCGGCTGCGCGGGATTCGTGGCGGCGAAACGCTCCGTGCGGAACTGCTCGCTGAACTGACTCAGTACTACCTCGACTTCATTCGCTATGCTGAGGATCAACCGGAACTGCAGCTGCAGTTGGGCGAAGCCTATGCGCAATTGGCTGGCGTCTACGATCAAAGCGGCCAGCGAGAAGCGGCGCGGGCCAGTTATGCCCAGGCGATCGAGACGCTACAACGGCTGCCCGAGTGTTTGCCGGAGTCGCCGCAGTTCACCGCGGTCGCTGCCAGTCGCTTGGCGCGAGCCTATGGAGGCTTGGCGGCGCTGCAGGCCGAGGGCATCGGTGCGGGCCGTTGGAGCGACAGCATGGAGCAGGCGATCGACCTGCAGCGTCAAGCGGCTCGTGCCATGCCGGGCGAGGATACTTATGCGGTCGAACTCGCTGCCCTGATCATTCAACAGGGCGACTTGCTGCTGCGCAACAAGAGTCAGGCCCAGGGGCTCCAGTCGCTCCAGCAGGCGATCGAGATCCTCGATGCACAATTGCTGCAGTCCCCCATCGCTCCGCGAGTGCTCGAACTCGATACCCTCTGCCACAACAATCTGGCCTCGATCCATCAACAATCCGATCCGGTGATGGCCGGCCGGCTGTTGACGCGCGCCATTCGGTCCGCTGAAAAATGGGTCCAAGCTCAACCGGCCGCCGAACATAGCCGCGTTCATTTGGGGCGTGTGTTGGCCAACGCTGCGGCGCTGGCAGCGCAGACGGAGCAACCTGAGCGGGCCCAACGATGGTTGGAGCGGGCGACCGAACAGTGGAGCCACCTGGCGGCGCGGGTGCCGCATGCTCATCATTATCATTCGGAGTTAGCCGCGAACCAAAACAGCTTGGGCCAATTCTTCTTGACACAGCGGCGTTGGAGTGACGCCGAAAGCCAGTTCCTAGCAGCAGTCGACACACTCGAAGCGATCGAGGCTTCCTTAGCCAGTGCGGCGCGGACCAGTGTTGCGGGAGGCGGTGCTGCGAGAGGCGGTTCCTCCACCGTGCTCAGCGACTTAGCGAGCGTGCAAAACAACTTAGGACTCTGCTACGAAAAGTGGCAGCGGATCGATGATGCCACCCTTTGGTATTCCCGTTCGCTTGAGTGTCAGAGCCAAGCCTTATCACACGACCCCGAGAACACCACGATTCTCGAACGTCTCGCACTTCATCAGCGAAACCTTGATCGATTGCGAGCCGATGGGATCGCTCCGGCGCGGTCTGCCGAGCAATGACTTCATCGTCGCTTCACGGATTGAAACCATCATGAGTCAGGCCAGCGGAATCATTCCTCCTCGCGCCAGGTTCTTTGGACCCGGTCGGAGCACGGCGATGCCCAAGCGTCCTCTGGGCATCGAGACGCTCGAGCGTCGATGCCCGATGGATGCCTCAGCGGCGATCGTCGATTTCGACGCTGAGCCCGTGCTTGGCAACGCACCGCCGATCGCCCTTCCGCCGGTCCCGGCCATCACCGCTACCTTGGAAGGTTCGCCGCGGTTGCAGGGGGCGGATCAGCGGCCACTGCCGCTCCATCAGAATCCGAACCAGATGAAAACCTTCACGGCAGCCCGCCGTGTTGCGCTGGCTAAACGGCCGTTGGTCGTCGATCCGCTCCAGCAGCCATCGCTGAGCGGTTCCGTGATCACGGACGGCTTTGATGACTATGCCGCGGTCATCGGCGGCGATTCGCAGTTGCCATTACCGTTGCCGACGGTTCCGCCAACTCCCTCGCTCCGCGACGAACCGAGTGGGCCGCGAGAGGCGGACAAGCAACCGGAGCCGATCACCGATGTGATTGACTCACCAAGCAAAGCAGGTGATCTTGGCTCGCAGGTGGAAGACCCGATCACAGCGGAGGAGCCTCCGCTGGATTTCGGGAGCGGCAAGGCCGGTACGGAAATAACTGGCGAGCCACCGGAACGGACCACCACCGATCCGCCCGTTTCCCGCAGCGAGGAGCCAACCGACCCACTGGCGCCAACCGATCCACTGGAATCTGGCGAACCCGATTGCCCCGCCATCCAACTCGACCCCATTCGCTTCCTTTCTCCACCGGGACCGGCGGGATCAATCGGGCTCGTACCACCGGGACGCGCGAGCGTCGACTACTGGGCATCGGCCAGTGCGGAGACAGATCTGGATGCCGAGCCGGGCGTGATCACGGGCTCGACGTCGGTCCGCCCGGCTCGCTCGTTACGCGGCGATCCAACGCTTTCTCAGTCGCGTTACTATGAGAGCTCAGAAGACGGCCGCGAGCAGCCAGCCGATGCATTTCGCAGTCGCCCCACGCCGCTGCGTGCCTTTGCTCGCCAGTCGGAGCCGCTGGACAACGGAATCGCCATCGGGGCAACGACCGGGACACCAGCAGATGATGCCGCTCTGACACATTGGAAGTCGCGATCGACGAACATCGAGGCAGAGGCGGATTCCGAGGAAGACGCCACGGCGAGCTACGAACGTCAAACCGATTTGGCCATCGCGGCCTTGGTGGAGGAAGCGGCACAGGCCGAGCAAGCTGCCTCCGATATGGCCGAATCGGGAATCATCGCCACGGCGGTCGGCTTAGTGCGGCATGAGCAGAACGAGTCGGTTCAGACGTGCAGCCGAGACTGCGGCGACGATGCCGTTGTGGTCGCCCTGTCGCCGGCGCAGGATTTCATGATCAACCTCAGTCGCTGGGCGGCGCTGGGGCTGCTGGTCAGCCACCGTCTCGCGCACCAAGTTGCGTGCCGCGGCGGACTACTGAGCTGGATGTCGGGTTTGCGAGATCGGCTCGTGGGCGGCAGATCCCGGAGGTATTAGCCGAGGCAACGATTGCGGATCGGGTTAAGGGGTCAGGAGTCAATTGCCGCCAGCGGCCCTTCGGGTGCTTCGCATAAATGACTCCTGACCCCTTAACCCAACTTGACGCTCCACTAGGGGGTCGTCGACTTCTCGTGCGACTCTTCCCACAACATCGTCAGCCGCTGTACCGCGGCGTGAACCCGGCTTTTGACCGTTCCGACCGGGATGCCAAGAACGTCGGCGGCTTCGCGGTACTTCAGCCCTTGGAAATAGACGAGCTGAATCACGCGTTCTAATGAGTCGCCCAGCCCCGCGACCGCCTCGCGCACCCAGTGCCCCTCTTCGCGGCCACCGGCTACATCCAGCGGATCCTGGCCGCCGCCGACGAGCTTATCGGCCCAGGAGCGGGCACGGTGATCGCCTTCGCCGCTCGCAGAAGTATCGAGGCTGACCATCCGGTGCCGCTTCAGCCGCCGCTGCACGTCGATCGCTTGATTGGTCGCGATCGCGTACAACCACGGCCGGAATCGGCGAGAGCTGTCGAACTGGTCACACTTCAGGTGGACCTGCAAAAAAGTGCCCTGAAACGCATCTTCGGCCAATTCAGCGTTACCGATGTAGCGGCGCAGGTAGCTGAAGATCTCGCGCTCGTACCGGCGCATCAGAATCTCAAATACCTGCCGATCGCCGGTCTCGCTGTAGCGACTGAGCAACAGTTCGTCGCTGTCTTCGATCGTGTACGTTGGCGTCGGCACCGAATGGCTCATCGTTCTTTCCCTACCGTTACCTTTTCGGGACACCCGTTGATGAGAGAAGTTCGAGACTAGTATGCAGGAGGAACTTACCGTGCCCTTGACCAGGCACTAATGGCGGACAGTCGTCCGCAGGGACAGTCCGTCGCGATTTATCTCGCCACTGCGTGACTACCATTATGGCAGCCATTGGCTCACGGTCAAATCGATCACTGCCGGTTTCACCGCTCACCACCACGGTACGACATGACATTATTCCGGCGCTGGCCGGCGGAAGACCGCCACCACATCTTCGATCGGAACGACAAACAGCTGGTTATCGTGCTCCAGATCGACCGGAATGGCGTTCTTTGGGTGAAACAGGATCTTGTCGTACTGCCTCAGCGGCACGTCCTCGTCGTGCTCGATCGCTGCGCTGATCGTGACGATTCTGCCCGTAATGGTCGGGATTTCCGACGCATCGGGCAAGGCGATGCCGCCTTTGGTTTCGCGTTTGGGCTCGTCTTTACGAACTAAAACCCGCGGGCCGATCGGCTCGACCACCTCCAACGGTACGGCTGTTTTGTGTTTGCTCATGTTCACCCGGGAATATAACTGCCAGACAAGCTGTGAAGTTAACGCCGCTGCCCAGGCAAGCCAAGTCCACGGCGGGGATGCCAGGAACGCCCAGGCACAGCTACGACAGCCGGTTGTTGGGCTGCTGCAGCGGTGGCGGTCCGCCGCCCACCGTTGAGCTAAAGTCGGCCGGGCGCTGGAGCGGTACAGTAGCACCAACGCCCAAATGGCGAACGGAACTTGCAAAATGCTGCACATCCCACAGGGATAGAGGGCCGCCCAGGCCCCGATCCTGGCCAACAACAGGTTGCGCCGCAGGATCATTTGCAGCCCGCCTGCGATCGTCAGCGCGTGGCTCAGACCGGCCAACATCATGACCAACAGGGCGATCAGAAACTCGATCGGACTGGCCATGAAAGCACCGCCGAACATCAGCAGGAGCAAATAGAGGCCGCCGAAGAACAAGCCGGCGCTCGAGAAAATCATCAGTATCGCTCCTGCAGCCGAGTAGAGCGGCATGCGCTCGGAAGGACGCGGCTGCAGCGGTACCGGCGTCGGGCGGCTGGCGTACGGATTTTCGCCAAAGTTCGGAAACGGTGAGGCTGTGGCTGTTGTTGCCGGCCGGCGGCCCGGCGGCTGGCCCGCTGCTGCCCCCAGGTCGACCACCTGCTCGCCCGGCCCAGGCATCCGCAGCCGACGTCCACACGTGGGACAGATGATTGCCTGCCCGGCCAGCACCGGGTCATAAGCCAGCGTTCGCTCACAGGCGGGACAGCGGACCAACGGGTCGGGCGGCGATGTCCCAGGCCGCTGCGCGTCAACTGCCAGCGGTGCTTGCGGCTCGGGCACCCGAAACTCCGTCTCGCACGACGGACACAGCGCTCGCTTGCCGGCCGCGCTATCGGCCAGGGCCAGCATTGCCTGACAGGACGGACAGCGGATTTCCACGAGCGGTATCAGTCACGAAATGGGACCAGGGGCACGGACAATACAGGTCCCCAAAGTTTACGCGAACAGTCGTGTGACGGCTTCCCCCTTGACCAACTCACGCGGTTGATTGAGGTGATTGTAGACCAGCGTCTCGGGGTGGATGCCGAAGCCGTGGTAGATCGTGGCCAGCATCTCGTTGGGATGCACTGGGTCCTCGACCGGTGCCGACGCCGTCTTGTCGCTCTTGCCGTGCACATATCCGCGTTTGATCCCGGCTCCTGCCATGATCGCGGTGTAGCAGTACGGCCAGTGGTCCCGGCCGTCATCGCTGTTGCTGTTGCCACTGGTGCTGACGCCGCGCTGCGGGCTGCGGCCGAACTCGCCGACTGCGACCACCATCGTTTCCTCCAACATCCCGCGGCTGTCGAGATCCTCGATCAGCGTTGTCAGGCCGGCATCGAGCATCGGCGCCGATTGGTTCTTCATCCGCTCCGAAAGCCCCGTGTGGTGGTCCCAGGAGTGATTGTCGCTGTTAGCCACCTTCGGCCAGATCACTTCGACCACCCGTGTACCGGCTTCCACCAACCGCCGCGCCAGCAGACAGCTCTGGCCAAAGGTATTGCGGCCGTAGCTATCTCGCAGTTCATCCGGCTCGGCCTCGAGATTAAAGGCATCGCGGGCGCGTCCGGAAACGATCAGCGATAACGCGCGGTCATAGTATTCGTCGAGCTCATAAGATTCGACGACCTTATTGATCTCCGGCATCTGCTGATTGAGCAAATCACGCAACCGTGCCCGCCGCTGCAATCGTACGCTGAACACTTCCGGACGCATCTTCAGGTCGTCGACCTTGATCTGCGCCATTTTGTCCATGTTCATATCATCGCCGGGCGGGTACAGCGTATAAGGATCGAACGCCTTGCCGAGGAAGCCGGCTGTGCCGCCTTTGCCGACGACATTGGATTCCTGCAGCGGTCGCGGCAGCATGACAAACGGCAACATCGGCTCTTCGATCGGCCGCATGCGGATCAGATTGCTGCCAAAGTTTGGAAAGTCCTTCGGCGACGGCGGTTCCAGTTGCCCTGACGGACTGACCTTATCGGTCGTGTAGCCTGTCATGACCTGGTAGATCGCAGCGGTATGATTGAACAGACCGTTGGGCGTGTAGGACATCGACCGGATCATGGTGAAGCGGTCGTTGATCTGACTCAGGCGAGGCAGGTTTTCGGTGAACTGCACGCCGGGGATCTTCGTGCTGATCGGCGAGAACACGCTTTTGACGTTATCGGGAACGTTTTCTTTAGGATCCCACAGGTCGAGATGACTCGGGCCGCCCTGCAGGTAGACCATGATGATGCTCTTGGCTTTACCCCAGCCCGGGCCGCCTGCAGGTGTTTCGCTCGCCTGAGCCTGCAAACGCAGCAGCGACGGGAGCGACAAACCGAGGATGCCACAGCTGCCGACGCGCAGCACATCGCGACGGGTTGGTCGGAGGTGCGGATCGCAGAGGTCTTTTCCACGAGGGCCCTGAAAAGAAAGCATCATTGTTCTCGCTGGACGGGAGGGGCGAAGGGAGGGGACGCGATCAGGGAAGGAGCGGCGGGAGGGTACCAGCCCCATGATACCGGACGCCGCAGACAGGTAGCAGTTGGAAAGCGAAACTTTTTTGTGCGCGTGACCGTGGCGGCTCTCAGCACGTCTGCACAACTGGTTCGATCAAGCTCTTCCGCCGACTGCGTGGCTCGTCACTTGAGGCGGCGGCCTTGAACTTGCGGGTGGCACGTCCCTGAGGAACGAAGGGCGTGTTGGGGAGAAACTCAGGGTAACGATCAAATGTCTCATCGGCTCGACAAGGCTTGCCGCGAATCCCGTCGCGACACACGCTGTGCGGTGCATTACGATGAGCCGCTTCCGTGACCTGCCTCTCCTGCTGAGAACCGACATGAAGCCGATCGTGCAGATTTCCCTGGACCTGACCGACATCCACGAGGCGATTGAGACCGCGCGGATGGCCATGCGAGCCGGAGTTGATTGGCTCGAAGCGGGCACGCCGCTGCTGCTGGCCGAAGGACTGCACGGGGTGCGGGCGCTGCGCCGCGAGTTTTCCGATGTGCCGATCGTCGCTGACTTAAAGACGATGGACGGCGGCTATCTCGAAGCTGAAATGATGGCTGGCGCCGGAGCGACGCACGTGGTGGTGATGGCACGGGCGCACGAGGAGACGATCCGCTGCGTCGTCAAAGCCGGCCGCGACTACGGGGTGAAAGTGATGGGCGACAACCTCGCCTGTGAGGACATGGTCGCCGGGGCGAAGCGGTTGGAAGATCTCGGCTGCGATTATGTGATTCATCACATCGGCTACGACGAGCGCCGCGGGATCGCGGCTCGCGGCTTGCCGATGCCCAGCCCGCTGGATCAACTGCGCGAAGTCGTCGAGGCGGTGCGGATTCCTGTTCAAGCGGTCGGTGGTTTGTCGCTCCAACAGGCGATTCAGTGCCCGTCGATCGGAGCGCCGTTGGTCGTCCTCGGGGCCCCGCTGACCATCGATGCCGATTCGTTCAAAACCGCTGATGGCGACCTGGAGTCGTCGCTGCGGATGATTTGTGAAGCCGTCCATGCTCAAGGAACATGATTGATGAAGTCCGCAGCTGTTGTGAATTTCGCTCCTGAAAAGGGGGCGGTCGAGTTACGCGAGATCCCGCAACCGGAAATCGGCCCGGAGGATGTGCTGCTGGAAGTCGCCAATGTGGGCGTCTGTGGCAGCGACCTGCACCAGTGGACCGCCGACCATTCTTGGCCGGTAAATTATCCGGTCGTGCTCGGGCACGAGTTCGGCGGGCGGATCGCCGAGGTCGGTTCTGCCGTGAAGGGTTGGCAAGCAGGCGACCGAGTGGTCAGCGAGACCGCTGCGGTTATCGACGCTCAAAACCCGATGTCGCGCCGCGGGCTTTACAACCTTGACCCCACCCGCAAAGGCTTTGGTTATGGGGTCGATGGCGCAATGACCCGTTATGTCCGCGTTCCTGCGCGGATCTTGCATGCGCTGCCCGACTCGTTGCCGTTTGAACATGCCTGCCTGACCGAGCCGTGCTGCGTGGCCTACAACGCCGTGGTCAAAAACGCGCGGATCGAACCCGGCGACCGCGTCGTCGTGCTCGGGCCGGGAACGATCGGCATCTTGTGCGCGGCGATGGCACGATTGTGCGGGGCGGAGGTCGCGCTGGTCGGATTGGCAAGTGATGAAAACCGCCTGCAGATCGCTCGTCAGTACGGCTGCGAGCCGATCATCGGCGACGCGACGGATTGGGCCACTGCCCGCGACGGTTTGGGCTGTGATGGTGTCATCGATGCCGCCGGCGCAAGTATCACACTCAAGACCGCGATCGACTTGGTCCGGCCTGCCGGCTGGATCAGCAAGGTCGGCTGGGGCCGCCAGCCGCTCGGCTTCAACCTCGATCCGCTGGTGCAGAAGAACGTCACGCTGCAGGGCAGCTTCAGCCACAACTGGCCGATCTGGGAACGGGTCATCGCCCTGCTCGCCGCCGGAACGCTCGACGTGGAGCCGATCATCGGCGGCGTCTGGCCGCTGGACCAGTGGCACGAAGCGTTCGAGCAGATGCACTCTGGCGCCGTCGTCAAATCGGTGCTGCAACCGATCTAGGCTTCGAACTAGGCTCGAAGTTCTTCCGCGAATTGCGTGGCTCATTACGTGGGCGCGGACGCTGATCCTCTGGGTGGCACGTCCCTGAGGAACGAAGGGCGTGCTGAGAGACCTGCAGGGTAATCAGGGCATGTCTCTTGGACTCGGGATCGGTTTCAGGAGACCACGCCCATCGCTGGGGCTCTGAGCGTGCCACCCAACCCCACAGCGATGCCCGCTCCGGGACAGGCAGCCACTCAATCAGCGGACGAACTAAGCTTCGAAGCGGGCAGGACATGACCTTCGCGAAAATTCAATCAGCCGGCACGCGTTAGCGTCCGGTTCTCACGAACCTTAATACCTTATTAAATCCCTATGCCAAAACTCGCAGCTTTCCCAAAAGCTTACATGCACGCCCTCTGCAAAGATGGCTCAATGAAGCTTTCCCAGTGGTTTGAACTCGCCGCGACTCTGCCGATCGACGGGCTAGAGTTTTATGCGGGATTTCTGGAAATGGCGGATGCTTCACAGTGGCCGGTGTTTCGGCAACAAGTCGAGGATCTGGGTATGGAAATCCCGATGCTCTGCTGTTCACCCGATTTCACCCACCCTGATGAAGCATTTCGGGATGCAGAAATCAGCAAGCAGAAACGCTGGATCGAGATGACGCATGCGCTGGGCGGTAGCTATTGCCGCGTGCTCAGCGGTCAAAAGCGACCCGAACTGAGCATGAGTCAAGGCATCAGGCTGGCCGCGGACTGTATTGAGGCCTGCCTGCCTTATGCCCAACAACATGATGTGACACTGATCATCGAAAATCATTATAAGGATGATTTTTGGCAGTACCCTGAGTTCGCTCAGCAGATGGACGTATTCTGTGAACTGGTCGAAATGATCCAGCATCCGTCGTTCGGTGTGAACTACGACCCGAGCAATGCGTACTTGGCGGGTGATGACCCGATCGAACTGCTCAAGCGGGTTTCGCATCGCGTGGTGACGATGCACGCCAGCGATCGCTACCTGATCGAAGGCACACTGGAGGATCTCCGCCGCGAAGAAGGGGGCGCCGCCGGTTACGCGCGGCGATTGCGGCACGGCGAAATCGGCAAGGGGCTCAACGACTACGATGCGATCTTCGGCGAACTGCGTCGCGTCGGATTCGACGGCTGGATCAGCATTGAAGATGGTGTGGACGGGATCGAGCAACTGCGCCGTAGCGCTGAGTTCTTGCGCCGCAAAATCCAGCAGCACTGGGGCGAGGCTGTCGCCTAGCGCTATGCCACTACAGGCCCGCAGGGCCGGTACATCCACTGCCGGAGTCGTCAGGCTCCGGATTGAAGCGACAGCGAGGACTTCTTAGGCCCGCAGGAGACTGCTGATTTAATATCAGATCTGATATTGCGATCACTACAGGTTGCGCCAGCAAAGCGTTTGCTGGCTCTAGGGGTAGTAGCAGCAAACGGCGAAAACCGATTAAATCAGCAGTCTCCGCAGGGCCGGCACAAGCCTGGCCAAGCGCCGAACCTGTGTCGACCCTGCGGGCCTACAAACCTGTATATGCTTCGGTACCGGGCCCTCACGGAGCCCGGCAGTGGATGTACCGGGCCTGCGGCCCTGCGGAGCACCAAAATCGCCGCAAGTCGCGCGGCCTCACCTGAATCTTTTAGCTGTGACACAGCACCAGCATACAGTTGCCGGCGTCGCCGTGATGCGTCAGAGCAGCTCAGCGGCGGCGGATCAAGATCGCGTCGCTCAGCGAGCGGCGGGAGCAGATGTCGCGGACGTCGCGCAGGAACCGATCGGCGTCAACCGCGTAGCCGGCGGTCGGGCGGAGCGGCGGGGGGGCGTCTGTAGTGCGAGCTGACGCCGCTGCGGCTTGGAAGTAGGCGTTGAACCGCTCCATCAGTTGCTCGCGAGTCGACTTGGCGATAATCGACGACAGCGCTACCGGTGCGAAGCTGTCACCGCCGACGGTGAACGCCCACTCGATCTCGCAGCCTGGCGACGGCGTGATGGCTTCGATGGTGGAACTTAAGTGGTAGCAGCTGCGCTGGGACGACTCGTGCAGCACCCGCATGTTGAAATTCGGGCAGTGATGCTGCAGCAAACCGCCATAGTAAGCTCGTCCACCGTGGCGGTCGCTGAAGATCCACACACGCTCGGATGTTGCTGCCGCGTGCTGCCGCCAGAGCTTCAGCGCCAGTTCACAGGTCAGATGACTGAGCAGCTCAGCTTTGTTGGTGAACTTGTCGAGCAGGGAATTGAATGTTGCAGCGTCGATCACTCGAGCGGAAATCCCGGCCAGTTGCAGCCCATCGGTGGACCAGTGTTTGATGAGCCTGTGGTGGATATCCGTTGCCAGGGAAGGAGCATCGGCGTGCGGTGCGGCGCTCGATCGCTCGGCAACCGCTTTGGGAGGAGTCACTGTGCCGGCGGCCGTCTGTGGAGCAACCAGTGACGCGAACCACGGCTGGCGTCCTAGCGCGGCTAAATCACCTGGAGCCAAATGCTCAAGCCAGTGGGAGTAGTCGGCGCTGGGCAGCGGCATCGCGGCCCAACTTGCCGCGGCATCGGTCAGCAGGTCGACGATCGACTGCTGCGGTGCAGACTTGGGCTGGGACGCTTTGCGGATGAACAACCGCTTGGAATCGTCGATCCGCAGCCGGCCAAATGGCGCGACATGAACCGCTTTCGCCAGGCTTTCGTGAGCCGACTCCGGTGTGGCCTCCGGTGGGACTTGCCAGGCGGTCGCGACGATGACCAGCGGCCCCAGCCGCGGCCCGTAACCGGCTTCATCGGTGGCGATCAGCAGTGGCATCTTGATCTTTGGGCGAGGGCGCGGCTGCGGCGGCTGGATTGGGACCAGCGATCGATAATCCCGCTGAGCGATACAGGCGATTGAACGCTTCGATGAACAGCTGGGAATCCTTTTCAGGCAGCCGGATCGGGCCGGTGGCTGCGCCGCTGCTGCAGACAACGGCGTCGCAGGGCAGGGGCCTGCTCGGGCTGCTCATGATCGGTTCACCTCAGGTTTTGATTCGTAACAGAATCTCAGGTCTCTGGCCGCCAGATCACCGAGGGGTGGGGAAAGCCGAGCCGCTTGTCGACAACGTTCCACAGCGACAGACCGCTGCGGTAGCGGCGGAGGTTTTCGCACACCAGGTCGGTGGTGTCGGGGACGCGGCGTGCCGATTGGGCACCGACGTGAGGCGTGATCAATACGTTCGTGCGGTCCCACAGCTGACTTTCTGCTGGCAGCGGTTCGACTTCGGTCACATCCAGCCCCGCGCCGGCCAAGTGCCCGCTGTCTAGCGCCGCCACCAAGGCGGCTTCGGAGACCACCGCGCCACGTGCGACGTTGATCAAGTAGCTGCCTGGCTTCATGTACGCGACCATCTGCTCATCGAACAGGCGCGGGTCGAACCGTTGAGCGGCAGCGTCAAAATCACGATGTCGCTCTGAGCGAGCAGCTCCGGCAACTGATCAGCGGGCAGCAGTTGGCTGACGTCCGGCGGGCAATCTGCCGGAAAATAGTCGGTGGCGATCACACGTACATCCCAGGGAGCGAGCACGCGAGCGAGGTAACGGCCGTTTCCGCCCAAACCGACGATTCCGATTGTCTTGCCGCGCAGATCATCCGTCGGCTGGCGTGTAAAATCGCGTTTTTGCGTCGCTTCGGTGAACAGCCGAATCCGCCTCAGCAGCCCCGTCAACAGAGCGAAGGTTTGCTCGGCGACCTGCGGAGCGAACAGGCCTGAGGCACTGCAGACGATAATTTCTGAATCGATGACGCCGGGAACCAAACAATGATCGAGCCCTGCCGCCGACGACTGAATCCATTTCAAACGGCCGCTGGCCAAGGCGCGTTCCCAGTCGACCGGCACCTTCGCATGGCCGATGAAGATATCCGCCGTGGGCAGCAGCTCGTCGATCCGCTCTTGGCCTGCATTGACGACTTCATAATCGCCGGCAGCTTCGCGAATCCGGGCCAGGCAATCATCGGTGACCGGGTAACAGAGAACGGTTCGAGTGGCCATGGGGCGGCGGTGGATGGATGGACAGGTACGGCAGGAGACGGACGATGAACGACCGAGAGTTTAACGCCGGGGCGCGGATGATCCATCGGGGGCAAGGCCGTGGACCACACTGGCTGGTCGTGGCCAGCTGCGTGCTGATCACTGCCGCGGGCACGGCACGCGCCACCGATGCGATGCGGACGGCGCTGGTGGTCAATAGCCAGTCGACCGACTCGCTGACGATCGCCAATCACTACGCGCAGCTGCGTTCGATTCCCGACGTCAGCATCGTGGCGCTCGGCGAGGTGCCCGATAACAAGTCCTGCAGCATCGATGACTTTCGCGAAAAGATTCTCCAGCCGCTCGTCACCGAGCTGGATCGTCGTCGCTTGGCAGCCCAAATTGACTTCGTCGCTTACTCGGCGGATTTCCCGACAGCGATCAACCTGCAATCGGATCTCGAAAAGCTGCCCGCGCAGCACAAGATGTTCACGCCCGTCGGCTCGATCAACGGGCTGACGCACTTGTATCAGTTTGTGCTTAACAAAACTCCGCACTATGTCGCCCCACGCTCCAATTACTACGCGCGGCCCGATCGGAAATTGCTGTTGGACAACCCGTTTGTCGGTACAGACCGCGCGGTGTTTGACGAGGCGCAGGCAGATTTCAAGAACAGCGACCTGGACAACGCGATTACGAAGGCGAAATCGCTGCTGAGGAAACATCCCTATCAGTGGCCACTGATCTTCCACATCGCGGCTTGGCTGGCGGAGGCTGGCCGGGTCGACGAGGCGGTTCAGGCGATCGAGGTGTTGGCCAAGGGCGGTGCCGCCTATCGTCACGAGCTCGATCAACTGCGAGCGCTTGATTCGCTGGCAACCCACGAACAGTACCTGAAGTTGCTGGAGCAAATGCCGGCCACCGCCCCGGCGCGGTTGGCGGCGACGCCTTTTTCGGCCCGGATAACTTACGGCGTCAACGGGTTGCCGGTCAATGAGCTCACCCAGGGGCTGCGGTACCTACCCTCGGTCGTGTTGGCGGTCACGCACGATCGTGGCACGACGCTTCCCGAAGCGATCGCGATCTTGCAGCGCGCTGCCGCGGCAGACGGAACAGGTGCGACCGCAGAGTTCTACTTCAGCGATAACAGCGACGTACGGTCTCAGACACGCATGCCGCTCGTCCCCGCCGCTGCGGAGGCTTTGCGCGAACTGGGACATGAAGTCGTAATCGAAGAGGCCCACCTGCCGCAGGGTCGCCAGCGGTTGATGGGAGCGATGCTCGGTTCGGCGGACTACGATTGGCCGGCCGCTGGCAATACGGTCTTGCCGGGCGCGATTCTGGAAAACCTGACCAGCACCGGCGGCGCGCTGCATCAATCTAGATCCCAAACGTCGATAATTGAACTGCTCCGCGGTGGGGCGGCAGGGACCAGCGGAGCGGTGACCGAGCCTTACTCGCTGCAGTTCAAGTTTCCGACGCCGTTGCTGTATGCCTATTACGCCCAAGGCTGTTCGTTGGCCGAAGCGTTTTATCTGTCGGTGGAATCGCCCTACCAATTACTAATCATGGGTGACCCGTTATGCCGGCCGTTCGGTGACCAGCACACCGAGGCAGTGACGCTGGAAATCCTGACCGAGGATGACCAGGCGGTGCAGGTCGGGCTGAAGTTTTGGCGCGGACCGGCGGTGGCCCAAGCAAGAATTCAGGAACTGGAACTGTTCATCGACGGACGATTGGTCAACGTCGTGCCGCTTACCGACAAGCTGAATCTGCAGAAAGAACGCCTAGTGCCGGGCAAGCATGAGTTGACGATTGCGGCGGTCAGCAGGCATCCGCTGCGGCTCAAGACGTTGCAGTCCCTGAGTTTCGATGGCCCGGCCACGGCTCAGCCACCGAGCCTGCAAACCCAGTTCGATGCCGGCGGATCGGCCGGCGGAGTGATCACGGCAACACTTGCCGCCGAGGGAGCCAGTAAGCTCGCCATTCGGCACCTGGGCCGCCGGATTGCCGAAGCCGACATGGGGCAAGCGACCCTCAAGCTCCCGGTTAGCCAAACCGGCTATGGGCCGGTGCGGTTGATTCCCGAAGCGCTGATCGGTGAGAACTGGGTCAGCGGCACGCCGGTCACGATCGACGTCCCGCTGCCCTAACCGGCTGGCTTACCGCAGCGTCTTTTCGCTGGCCGGCTGAGCCATCTGCGGCTGGCCGGCGGGACGGTAGTTGTCGCGAATTTCTTTCCAGTCCGCTGGCGGCCGCTGGTTGATAAACCCCTGCCCCCAGTTCGCCATCCGCTGGCGGATGGTGTTGCGTTCCACGTCGGTGAACTCATAGTGGTCATAGCCTGGCGAGAGGACCTCGTTGAAGTTCGGACCGTAGAGAATTAACGCTTGGGGTAGGTAGTTTTGGTCGTTGATGATGATGCGAACGAGCTTGTATTGGGCGCGGTCGGCTTGGCGCTTCGGATGAGCCTCGATCACATGCACTCCCGCGGGAGATTCCAACCGGCGGACCCAGTACCGTTCCTTGATCCTGGCGGCGTTGAGGTTAAATACGAAAGGCAGCGGGCTTTCGAGAATCTCTTGGCCCTGCATTTCCGGTGGCAACTGCTGGATGCGACATTCCTTTTTGGCGTGATCAAACTCCAGCAGTTCCTTGCCGTTGCACACCCAATGCTCGCCATGTTGACCTTCGACCGATTGGTAGGTCGGCTTCTCCTCAACGATGCCCGAGAAGAACTTCAGCTGGGTGACCTGGAACAGCCCCTTGTCCGGAGCGCCGTACTTCACGACGCCTTCGGCCCAAGTGGCGTGAACGCCGGCGGGCGCGGCTAGCGGGTCGTAGTGCCAACGGCGAAACTTCGCCTCCAGCTGTTTCGTTCCCGCGCTCTGCTGCTCCCAGGCCGCGAGCAACTTATCCAGTTCCGCCTGTTCGGGAGGCGTGAGCGTGAACGGAGCGGCGGCGGCTTGCGTGGCAGCCGCAGCGGGCGCCTGCCCCTGCGGTCGCTGCCCCTGAGCCGCTGCTTGGCCCTGCCCGACGGCTTGGCCCTGAGCCTGAGCCCGCTGTGCCTGAGCAGCCTGAAGCTGGGCCGGGGTTTGGGCCTGCAGCGGTGGAGTCCATAAAACCGAGGCGAACCATCCGGCTACCGCCATCTGTCGCAAGTGTCGCATCATCCTTGACGCCTTCTTCTCTTATTCGTCCGTGGTTGTTCTCGTTTCAGGCCCAGCGAGCCCGCCCGGACCGATCCGCGACCGCGGATGAGTCAGCGTGCTGGCCAAATGCCAAACGCGGACTCCGCGCTGCGAACCGGAACGCGAACCGTAGCAACTGGAACAAGTCAGACGAAAGACGAATTTATGCCCGTGACAGAAATTGTCCGGTGCGGGTATCGACTTTCACCTTTTCACCTTCCTTGATGTATTCCGGCACGTGGACGACCAGCCCGGTCTGCAGCGTCGCAGGCTTGGTTCGCGAGGTCGCGGAGTTCCCTTTGACGCCCGGATCGCACTGCGTGATCGCCATCTCGACCGTGGCCGGAATATCGATCCCGACGCACTCATCGTTGTAGATCAGCGCCCGTACGCCTTCCAAACCGTCGACCATGTACGGCAACTGCTCACTCACATCGTCCAATCCGATTTCGTACTGGTTGTAGTTCTCGGTATCGAGCAGGTGCAGATGCGTTGTGTCGGTGAACATCACCTGCACGTCGCGGCGCTCGAAATCGGCTGAATCGAGCGAGTCGGTTCCTTTGAGCGTGATGTCGACCTTCTGCCGCGTGACCGCATAGCGGCCCCGAAACTTGTACAGCGTCGCTGCGCCGCGCCGACGGCGTTTGCACATTGAGCGATTCGATAACCACCGGCTCGCCTTCGTAGACGACGACTTCACCGGGTTTGATTTCCTTTGCCAGCATCAGCGGTACTTTCGGACAGGGAGATAAATGAGGAATGAAATTCTCGCTTGCCCCCATAATATGGATCGGCCGGCGCCGGGACGAAAGCGGTCATTTCGGCATCTTGCGCGGCGATCAACGCCACAACCAGTCGCGCAGCCCCTCAACCACCTGACTGGGCGAACGCACGACCTGCAGCGCAACCAGCAGCAGCATCACCAGCCCGGCGACGCTGAGCATGCCGCCGTTTCGCGGAGCGACCGCTGGCAGCGGAGCCACCTCGCGACGAAGTTCGGCCAGCAACAGCCGCCAGAACGCGTGGCTGACATTGGGCTCGAAAGCTTCCACATCCGCTGAACTGCCGCTGGCATGCGGCATCAGGCGCAAGTGCACACCATACGTTGGCAGAGTGACCGTCCCCGCCAAGCCATCGGCAACGCTTTGCGGGTCGATTCGCTCGCACGCCCGCAGCAGCGGCTGGCTCAGGTCCTGGCTCCCCAAACCGTACACCACCAGCCGTGGCCGACTGTTAAGGATCACCATTGTGACCAGCAAAAAATAGAACACCGCCAGCATCGGCCACACCGCGGGGCCAAACGTCGCCCCGGCAGCCGACGGAAAAAATAGCTCGCCCGGACCGACCGCGACCAGACCCGAAATGCCAATCGAGAGCGCAAAGATGTCTCTGCCACCGGTAGTCACCAGCGGGCGGCCCAGCATCCGCAGGCCTCCGAGCAGAACCAGGTAAGTCCCCAAAGGAAGCAGGGCGAGCAGGAGCGGAAACGCCATACGAGTCGCTTGTCAGCAAATTAGAAAAGTAGAAATGAAAAGTCGCAGCGGTCACCGCAATTGTACCCATCGCCGCCGCGATCGACGGGTCTCACGCGACTAACTACGCTGATTCGACGATCCCGTTGAGCTCAAACCCCTTAGCCCTGAGCAAACAGGCGTCACAGTGACCGCAGGGTTGTGCGCCTGGCCCAGGATCGTAACAGGAGAGCGTCATCGAGTAATCGACGCCCAGCCCTAGTCCTAGCGAAATGATTTCGGCTTTACTCAGGTGCAACAGCGGCGTGTGGATCTTCAGCGGCGTCTCATCCTCGACACCTGAGCGTGTCGCCAGATTGGCCATCTTCTCAAACGCCGCGATGTACTCGCCACGGCAGTCGGGGTACCCGCTGTAATCGAGCGAATTGACGCCGATGAAGATGTCATGGCTGCCGGTCACTTCAGCCAGCGCAAGCGCCAATGACAGAAACACCGTGTTCCGCGCCGGGACATACGTGATCGGAATGCCGCTGCCGACCGACTGTACCGATTCGGACTTGGGGACAGCGAGGTGATGATCGGTCAGTGCCGAACCGCCAAATTGTCCCAGGTCGATATCGACCACGCGGTGCGACACAACACCAAATCTTGCGGCCAAAGCTTTGGCACGTTCGAGTTCGTATTCATGCCGCTGGCCGTAGCGAAAGCTGATCGCGTGAACCGCGTAGCCCTCGGCACGAGCGATCGCCAAGCAGGTGGCGCTGTCTAAACCGCCGGAGAGCAGCACGATGGCCGACGCGGGCGGTTGCTGCGGCGCTGACTTGGCGGGCTCGGCAGTCGGCCGCGGGCCGTGGTTCAGTTCTTGGGCTTCCAAAACTTGCGTCCCATCGCCGGATGATAATTGGTCCAGTTTTCATCGCCGCCGATATCGGTCTGGATGATCGAAATCGCCGCCGAAAGTTTGGCGTCGAGGTTATCCAGATGGTGCAGCGCGATCGCTTCGAGCGTTTGCGGTATCTTGGGGCTGCCGTACTCCAGCAATCCGTGATGGCTGAGGATCAGGTGCTCCAGTTGCATGCGGATCTCAGCCGGAAACGGCTCACCCGTGGCGGCTTCGAGTTTGCTGATCCGCTCGCCGAGCAGCTGCACACCGAGCACCAAATGCCCGATCAGCTGCCCGCGGTCGGTGTAGGTCGATTCACTGCCAGCGGCCAACTCCTGGAGCTTTCCGAGGTCGTGCAAAAACGCTCCGAACATCAACAACTCACCGTCGATCTGCTCGTATCGCGGTCCCACCCACTGGGCCAACTCCATCAAATCGACGGTGTGCTGTAGCAGTCCGCCCGGGTAGGCGTGGTGATTGCTCACCGCAGCGGCGGCGGTCTGCAGTTGCGCCATGAAGTCGGGGTCGGCCAGAAACGCCTGCCCGAGTCGCCGCAGGTGCACGTTGGTGAGGTTTCCGAGCAACTCTCCCAGCCGCGCCGTCAGGACGTGAGCCCGCTGGGAATCGAAGCGATCGAAGTCCGCGATGTCGACCTCGTCCTGCCGCAGCGGTTTGACGTCGTTGACGATGATCTGCAGGTTGCCGTTGTGGATCTGCGTCCGACCACGGCAAAACACGTAATCGCCTCGCTGGAACGACTCGAACGTCCGTTCATCGGCATTCCAGATCATCCCGGAAATCGTGCCGGTGCGGTCGGCGAGCTTGAGCAGCACGTACTTGCCGCCTTGGCGATTCACTCGCAGCTGCTTATCGACAGCCTGAAATGCCTGCTCCAGTGACTGATTATCGCTCAGTTGACTGATCGTGATGCGAGCCACGAAGACGACCTAGTAATGGAAAGCTGACGCCGCCTGTGATTCTCGTGCGCAAGCAGGTCATTGATGATGGGCGGTGCGGGCAACGGCTCCGCGCCCTTGGCCCTGAGAAGGGGCACTTTACCCGAAGAAGCCGCCGACCGGCAGACACCGCCGGTAAACGAAATCAGCCCCGGAGGGGCGACAGCGATTAGCCCACGGCGCGAGCCGTGGGAATGGAGGCCATCGCATCAGTAAAGCCCCGGTAGGGGCGGCAGCGAATTCAGTGGAGCGTTCAGATCTGCCGAGCAAACAGCGGGCGGTACTGAATCCGGTACGATGCCTCGTTGGCATCGAGGACCGGAGCCTGCAGTTCGTCCAAGTCGCTCGGCTCGTCAGTCGATTGCTGATCGCTCTGCTGCGAGGGCTGGTCTTCGCTGGGCTGCGATTGCTGGTCGTTCTGATCGGTTTGGTCCGATGGGCTGGAGATATCGACCCCGCCGACGCGCGGCTTGGGACGATCCTCAGCTGACTCGCTGCCGTTTTCCAACACCGAGCGGCCCGCCGCGTCCCCATTGGTCGCTGGCCGGCTGCTGACGACCGCCGGTGGCGCTGCGGGGGTGACCACCACAGGGCTGCCGAGTGACGAATAGCCGCTGACGATGGCCGGAGCGAACGGATCGTAATAGCTCAGCGGCGCCCGCTGGACCACTTGCCGCGGCACCATCACGGTTTCCGTGTACGGCACATAAACCTGACGAGTCACTGGCCGCTGGACTTTCTGGATAATTTTTTCCTGCTCGTAATACTGAATTTGCACCGGTTCGCGGCGCGTTTCGTATTCAATGCGAGTGGAAGTCACCGGCACGCGGCGAACCTGTTCTTCGGTGACCCACTTTTGTTCTTGGACCGGCACACGGCGGGTCAAGGTTTCGGTGATCGGACGTTGGACCGTGTAAGGAGTTTTGCGAACCTCGACCGTTGGCACCATCCGCGTCGTCTGCACAGGGACTTCCTGCGAGACGATTTCCGATTGCATCCGCGTGACCTGTACCGGCACCTCTTGGGTCACCGTCTCGGTCTGCATCCGCATCACCTGCACCGGCACTTGCTGCTGCTGGACCTCGGGAACGTACGACGTTTGCGCGACCTGCTGGGTGATCAGGTTGGGGCGGTAGACCATCTGGGTCTGCACCGTCGGCGGTGTCACCTGCGGCACCCAAAAGGTCGCTCCGCGATTAACGCTGAAGATGCCCAAGGGGCCGGTTGTCTGCACGGCGCGGGGGATGTACTGCAGCCCGTAACCGACTTGGCCGGGTTGAATGACTTGCTGGGCAACGTAGCCACCGGCGTCAATCGTCTGGTTTTGAACCGAGGTGACCGGCCGGTAGGCGATCTGTTGCTGCGTCTGGTACTGCGTTTCGACGACCGGCCGCTGCACCTGGTACTGCTGCTGGCGATACTCGGTTTCGACAACCGGCCGCTGAACGGTGTACTGTTGTTGGTAAACCTGCGTTTCGGTCACCGGCTTATACGTCGTCACCTGCTCCTCGCGCTCAGCGGTCTCGGTGACATAGCGGGTTTGGGTGTACTGTTCATCGCGATACGACGTCTCCGTCACCGGGCGATAGATCGTGTAACGCTCTTCGCGGTAGCTCGTTTCGGTGACTGGGCGAGCGACGCGGTATTCGCGTTCTTCGGTTCGAGTCTTGAGCACCGGACGGTACGAAACCACTTCCTCTTCCACCGTCTCGGTCTCGTAAGCGATCCGGAATCGCTGGACCGTTTGCGGCTGCATGACGGTCTCGCACTGCAATCGGTAACTGGGCACAAAGCAGCACGCCTCTTGAGCGTGGGCCACCTGCCACAGCGGAGCCAGAGACAGTCCCAGGCCCAGCACGGCAGGAAGAACGGCTGACGGCTTGATCAGCGCCGTGGCCAAGGCCAGCCGTGCGGCCGCCTTGCGAGCCAGCGAGTCGGGTGCAAATAGCCGGAGTGCAAACGTGCCGTTGCAGTTGAGACGGGAGTAACCGCACGCAGATGGGGTGGTTTGTCGCTTAGTCATCTTTAGGGCAAACTCGGCAGAGGGTTTAATTCTGTCCTCGATTGGGGCGCGGGGTCGGGGCATCCATGTGACCTAGTTTGATCACTCGTCTCACAGCTTGCAAATGGCGATCCAAGGTCCTGGCCACCAGAGACAAGAATAAGGTCCGACTTGAGCGAAAATACCAAAAAAAACCGAAAAAAGTAAGGCTTCGCGTGAAGCCGCCTCGTCTGCCTTGACTAGCTTCCCCCGCCTGTTTCCTTGGCACTACAACCGATGCATTTTCGCCACCCCCCGTTGCCTGTGATGCGTGCTAGGAAGCGGACAGTTAGGACAAACCTATGAAACGACTCGATCTTTCCTTGGGTGACCCTGCCAGCGATCTGGCTCTGGACGAGGCGCTGCTGGAACAGGCTGAATCAGGGGCCGGCGGGGAGGTGCTGAGGCTCTGGACGCTCGACCGGCCCGCAGTCGTTATCGGCCGTGGCTCCAAGATCAACGGCGAGGTCAACACCGCCTACTGCCAGAGCGAAGGGATTTCGGTGCTCCGCCGTTGCAGCGGCGGTGCGGCCATCGTCGGCGGTCCCGGCTGCCTGATGTACAGCGTGGTGCTGAGCCTGCAGCTGCGGCCCCAGCTGCGGCAGGTCGACCAGGCACACCGGTTGGTGATGACGCGTCTGCTGGCGGCCGTCACTGTCCAACATCTCGGTGTGTGCTGGCAAGGGACGTGCGATCTGACGGTGAATGAGCGGAAGTTTTCCGGCAACAGCCTGCGTGTCGCCCGCGAACACCTGCTGTATCACGGCACGATCCTGCATGCGGCGGATCTGGCTCAGATCGACCGCTGCTTGGCGACGCCGCCACGCCAGCCCGAATACCGTCACGGGCGCAGGCACGCGGACTTCATCACCAACCTGCCGGTGGACCCGGTCAAACTCGCCAATGACATTGCAGCAGAATTTCGCGCCCTGAACGCGGCCGAAAATTGGCCTGTGGAAATTACCGCGAGGCTGAAGCAGCAGCGATACGACGATCCGGCTTGGCACCACCGGCACTGAACGACGCCGTCCTGTTGTTGCCAGACGGTTGCGACTTCTACACTGGATATCGATTCGTCAGGTCATGGCCCGCTGCCTCAGCCTGCCTCTGATGTTGACCACCCTCTTTTCTTGATCGTGCACTGATGAGCTACTCAACAATTCAGGCCTGCGAAAATGATCTTGGCTGGCTGTTTAATTTGCGTTCTGATGATGCCAGCATGGACGAACGGTCGTTCGAATTCGTACTTTCCGGCAAGTTCGTGAACAACCACACCGAACAAGAGGGCAGTCATCATTGGCAGCAAACTAGAGTACGCCAAGTTTACATTGTTGGCACTCCAATAAATTACTGACTTCGAAAGCAACTTGATTGACCAACGACCTACCGCCTTTTCCGATTCAAGAGACGCCAGCACCTGACATGAATGTTGTGTGCCCCCATTGTCAGGTACGGCTATCGATCCATCCGTCTCAAGCGGGTTCCGTAATCGCGTGCCCTAAGTGCCACGGGAGATTTCAGGCTCCCCTTCCAACTGCGTACTCTGTTGGTAGTTCAGTGCAGGGCACATATTCAACCCCGTCTGAAATCCAAGCATTTGCTAGCAAAAAAATTGCAGCTGGCATTTGTGGCATTTTGCTCGGGGGATTAGGCGTACACAAGTTCATTCTTGGGCTGAATAACTCCGGTACCATCATGCTGGTTGTCTGGCTTGTCGGCGTGATTACCGGCATGTGCATCCTTATTCCGCTGTTTGCCTCGATTGCAATGGCTATTATCGGGCTTGTGGAAGGAATAATCTATCTTACCAAGACCGATGAAGATTTTTACCAAACCTATGCAGTACAAAAGAAGGAGTGGTTCTGACGCAACTCCTGATTTGCCGATGAACCGTCCATGGATCAATATCTCGACGCTGCTGAAGTTAGGTTTCTCAATGCTTTGGTTCTAATGTCCCGTCCGCCTGAACTGCACGCCAGATAGTGGCTTAGATGCTAAGAGAGTTCTTAGGCCCGCAGGGCCGGCACAGCCATTGCCGGAGTCGTCAGGCTCCGGATGGAAGCGACAGCGAGGACTTCTCAGGCCCGCAGGAGACTGCTGATTTAATCGGCAGAGCAGAGGATGCGTATAATGAGGGATTCGTCGCTCGCTTAGGAGTGATTTCCCATGCTCTCCCCAGATCGTGATCGGCTGTTTCGGATCCGCGAGCAAGATCGCAGCTTTTACGGCGCGCTGTTGCCCAAGGAGCATCCGCTGCTGGATGCCTTGGAGTTGATCCCCTGGGACTCCTTTGTCCCAGAGCTTGAGGCGTTTTATTGCCCTCATCGCGGCCAGCCGGCCGTGACGCCGCTGATCATGTTCAAGCTCGAGTTCCTGCGGTACTTCTGCCGTCTGTCGGACCGCGAGGTGATGCTCCGAGGGCAAACTGACGTGCTCTTTCGCTGGTTTCTGCAGATACCAGTCATTTATAGGCTTCCCGATGCCAGTCTGCTCCCGAAGTTCCGCGGTCGGCTCGGTGCCGCAGGTTTTAAAAAACTCTTTGAGCGCCTGGTCAGCTACGCGCGTCAGGCAAACCTGATTCGAGATCGATTGCGGCTCAAGGACGCCACGCATGTGGTTGCCAACATCGCCGTCCCCACCACGCTCGCCTTGCTCGCTCAACTGCGAGAAAGAATGCTCGGTGTGATTGACAGCTTCGATCCAGAGGTTGCAGAGGGCTATCGTATCGAGGTCCAGCGGATTACCCAGGAAACCGAACACGCCAGTGCTGAGATCAAGCTGCAGGCACGCTTGTCACTGGTCAACGATCTGCTGGGCTGGATTCAACAGCAAACGCCCCCAGCCGAGGGCGCCGATCGGCGGTGGGCCAAGCTGCAGGCGGTCCGTCAGTTGGCCGAGAAGATCACCGACGACATGTTTCACCCGAACAAGGGCCATCGGACGCTGAGCGTCGTCGACCCCGAGGTGCGCCGCGGTAAGCACGGTGAGTTTTACGACGGCTACTTGTTGGACGTGATGATCGATGCCGAGAGTGAATTGATCACCAGCTTTGACGTGCTTGCAGCGGACGGCGATGAAGCGGCTGATGCGATTGATTTGGTCAAGATGGAGCAGCAAACCTACGGCAACCAGATTGAGCAGCTCTCCATGGACGGCATCGGTTTCAACGGCCACGTGCTGCGAGAGCTCCAGGATCCGCAAGGGCCCAATGTCGAAGTCTTCGTTCCGCCGAGGGACTTCCGCAGTGGTGAAGGCTTTGCTGCATCGATGTTTGAACTCTCCGCCGACGGCACCAGCGTGACCTGTCCCAACGGAGAAACATCGAAATACCGCCACCAGGGCAAGCACCTCACTACGTTTAAGTTCAAGCGTTCGCAGTGCCAGAACTGTCCTCTGCTGTCGCAGTGCCACCTAAACTTTAGCCCGAAATCAAACTTGGGCAGATCGGTATCCAAGAGCTTGTATGAAGCAGAATATGAGCAAGCCCGAGAGCGGGCGAAGACTCCGGGGTATGCCGAGGTCCGGCGCAAGCATCCGGCGATCGAGCGGAAGCTCAACGAACTGGCACGTCACGGCCGCGGGCGTCGGGCCCGGTACTGGGGTCGAGCAAAGCTCTGCATTCAGCAGTGCATGACTTGCCTGGTGGTGAATGTGAAGCGGATCAGCCGCTTGCTCCAGGCCACGCCCTGTCCAGCGACCTGTTAAGGGCGGAGAAAGGAGGTGATCGATCGATTCTTCGCTGGAAGAGGTTTTTAAAGCGCGATTTCGCCTAAGCGAACGCAGGTCGGCTCAAGGCCCTGACGAAAACCAGCCGCAGCGCGATGCCATCGAGCAACGCTCGATCATCGCCTCCGCACACATTGCTATTATCTCAGCAGTCTCCGCAGGGCCGACACAAGCTGCGTCCTGCGCCGAACCTGTGTCGGCCCTGCGGGCCTGTAAACTCTATGGCGTCCTTTTGCCGGGCCCTCACGGGCCCGGCAGAGGATGTGCCGGCCCTGCGGGCCTGAAAAACACCAATATTGATGCGGGCTGTATGGCCATAGGCCCGAGTCTTTAGCTGTGCCAAAGCAGTAGTGATTTGTGCGCCTGTGATCCCGTCAGGCCGCCTGGGCCTCATCCCTGCTCCCCTCGTGAAGGCAGCGCCGATTCCAATCGCCGCATCCAGTTGCCGATGAAGATCGCTTCGATGTCGCTATCGCTATATCCACGCTGCGACAGGATCTCGGCCAGCATGTTTAGATCCGTGATCGAATCCAAGTCTCCTGGCGTCTGCTCGGTTCCAAAGCCGCCATCGAGGTCGCTGCCAATACCCGAGTGCCGGGTGTTGCCGGCGAGCTGACAGATGTGATCGATGTGATTGGCCGCATCGCTCATCGAGACGTCGGCAGGGTTGGATTGACCCCGAACCCAGCCGGGCAGCAGCATCCACGCGTCGAGCGCTAGTCCGATCACCGCATCGCGAGCGATCAGTTGCCGAATCTGCTCATCGGTCAACTGTCGATCGCCGGGGACGAGACTGCGGCAATTGTGATGGCTGGCCCATACCGGCCCCTCGAACCGGTCGAGCGCTTGTGCCATGCTCTGGTCGCTCAGGTGCGTCACATCCAGCGCGATCCCCAGCCGCTGCATTTGCTTCAGGAGCTCGACACCGGCCACCGTCAGCGGCCCTTCGGTGCCTGTGCCGCTGGCGTAGTGGCTGCGGGCATAGTGCGCCGGCTCGATCGCCCGCAGGCCCAGTTGCCACCACTGGTCCAGCGTATCGGGATGGACGACCGGGTCGGCGCCTTCCATCGATAGGATCACACCGATCGGCAGTTGCTCATGGTCTGCCGAACCGAGCCACAGGTCATGATGTTCGCGCAAGTCCTCTTTCGTCCGCAGCATCTTGATTTCGCCGGTCGATTCCCAGTACCGATAGCAGGCCAATTGGCCGTAGGCAGCGGCGTGGCAGCCGAGCCGTGTGGGGTAGTCCAGATCGATTCGCCGGTAGGCGCGCTGGCGCTGGTGCTCGGGACCGCTGCGCGACAACAGCGTGGCGATGCACACCGCGATGCCGGCCTTTCGCATCTCCGGGAAGGTGACCGTCGCACGGCCGCGCGCCCGGATGTCGTCCATCGCAGTTTCCGCCGCTCGCAAGTCAGCGAGCGAACGTGTCAGATCCCGATCAAACGAAGCTGCGTTCCAGGCCAAATCAAGGTGTGCGTCAAAGATCAGTCGCTTCATGTTTCGTCGGGCTCAGGAACAATGGTTTTGGTGCAGTCAATCATCAACCAACACGCGGCGGCGGCCCACATCATCGTGGCACACATCACAAACGCGGGAACATAATCGGTTTGTCGGACGGAGAGGTTACCTGTGACTTCGATGACACTGAAGTAGTCCAATAACATCCCGACGGCAAACGGGGTGAGAAAAGCTCCCATATTGCCGGTCATATTATTCATGCCAAACACGGTTGCCGAAAACTTGCCGCCCAGGTCGGTGCAAGTGCCCCACACCGTCGGCTGATTCCAATCGGTAAAAAACCTGGCGAGCATCAAACCGATTGCCACCGCCTGCGGTTCGGAGGCGGTTACGGAAAGCAGCACCAGGGCACCGCCCATTGCCAGCCCAATCCCAGCGACTGCCGAACGGGACCAGCGCCGGCTGCTGAAACGCTGGATCGCCCAGTCATTGGCATAGCCGCCGAAGATGCCTCCCAATGCGCCTCCCAACAGCGGCAGGCTGACCAAAATCCCTAACTGGCCACCGCTATCCGCTCCCAGAGATTTCAAGTAACTGCCCAGAATCAGCACGAATACCACATCTGATCCGGCATTGAGAAATTGTTGGATCAGCAAAATCACATAACTGCGATTTTGCAGCGCGACCTTAAAAGGCAACACCCGTGGAGCTACTGCAACGCCAGCTTGCGTCGCGGTGTCAGTTTGCAAAGTGGGATCATCCGCGCTATCGGCAATAGCCAGAGGCTCCGCGGTCGCCTCAGCCGGAGCGTCACGAAACAACAGCAAGAACAGGAATCCAAACACCACACCGACGACGGAGAGCACGATCAGCGCCCGGGTCCAGTCGAGCCCGAAATAGCCCATCAGCAGCGTCCCCATGATGATCGACGCCATCGCGCCGCCGCCGCGTCCAAAGGCGGTGCCGATCCAGCCTTGGACCTGCGTTCGCCGCCGCAGCGGGAACCAAGCCCGCGTCACCTGGCTCAGCGCCGGATAGCAACCGGCTTGCGAGAACCCGAAGCAGCCACGAACTGCCACCAGCCCCCAAAAGTTCCCCACCCACCCGTGCAGCGGCAGCAGCAGCGACCACGCCAAAATGATGACGACGAGAAACAGGTGCGGACCAAACAGGTCGCAGAGGATGCCGCCGGGAACCTGGCCGACGGCGTAGGGGAAGAAAAATGCGGAGCCGAGCGCTTCGAGCTGCGTGTTGCTCAGCCCATACGTCGCCTCCAGTTCGGGCCGAACGAGGTTCCAGGTGTAGCGGTGCAGATACAGCAGAAAGGAAGTCGCGGCGGCCAACGCGAAAATCACTCGCCGCCGCCGGCTCAGCGACTCCGCCGGCGACGGTTGCCCGCTCTGCAGTGAATCAGGCTGCGGCGTCGGCGTGTACGGGGTTCGCATCGGTGGGCTCAGGTGAAACAGGGCAGGCGGGCCGGCATTTATAGCATCTCCGCTCGGCCGCAAGTCACCGCACTCCGAAAAGGGTCCGAACTCCGATAAGGCGTCTGATCGTTGGAAGGACTCGGCAGAAACTTGGCAAAAACCTATGTCCGGAGACGGTCAGATCCCACTTCGGAGTGCACCTAGTACCGGATCCGGAACTCGCGGAACTCGCCGGTGGCGGCCGATGGGGCGATGTCGGCTCGATCGATGTACTCCGCCATCTGCTTGCCGACGGCCTCAACCAGGCCTTTCACTTCCGCTGCATCGCCTTCGGCCACCAGCCGCACACGGCCGTCGGGCAAGTTCATCACATAGCCGGTGACGCGAAACCCCATCGCCAGGCGTTGCACGCGCATGCGGAAGCCGACGCCTTGGACTTGGCCGGAGTAATGAACGATGTTGCGGATCATTCAATCAGCGCAGCTGGAGTTGAGGAGTACTACAAATGGAACGATTCCAAATCGTTTTCTCTCGAATACACGACGGACGATAACTCATCATCCGCTGGCGGTTGGGCGGTGCGCAGCTGTTGCTGCAGCACGGCGACTGTAGCATCCGACGGATCGTCATGGCGGGCAAGAATCCGCCGCTGCAGCTCCTCCGGCGACGACTGGCAGTGCAGGATGCGAAAGCTAATCCCTTGCTGATTGGCTAGAGCGGCAAATGAGTCGCGCTGGTGTCGCATCAAAAAGGCGGCATCGACGACGACGCTGAAGCCGGCCGCGAGCACCTCACGAGCTTGCTCGTGCAACTGCTGATAGGTGCGCTGTGTCATCTCTTCGGCGTAGAGCGAGGGCAATTGCGGAGCGGGCGGCCGATCAAGCGGCGCGTACCCCGCGAGCTGCTTGCGGACGACATCGGAGCGCAGCCGCAGGAACCCCTGGCGGTCGACGAGCGCGAGGGCAGCCGTCGATTTGCCGCTGCCGGACAATCCATGAGTAATCCAGAGCTGAGGACTGGCCGGCTGCACGACGCGCTCGGCAAAGGCGACATACGATCGTCCTGCGGCTGATAAGCCCGACATGCGGGACCTATCGTCAGAGCGGAGCGTCTGTTGCTGGCGAATCAAGTCGACTTTCACTCGCACCAGCGCCCGGTAGACGAGGAAATAGGGCAACAAGCGAAGGCCTTGATAATCGCCGCACTCCTCCAGATAGCTGCTGACCAGCCGATGGGCATGCCGGCGATATTCGTGTTCACTCAGCTCCATCGCGAGAAACGCCAGTTCGCTGATCACATCGATCTGGCGGAGTGCGTCGTTGAACTCGATGCCATCAAAAGGCACGAACTTCGAGTCGAGATACAACAGGTTGTTGAGGTGCAAGTCACCGTGGCAATTCCGCACTCGCCCGGCTTGTGCACGAGCCTGCATCAGCGGTAGCAGCGCCCCAATCGCTTGCTCCGTCCACTTGCCCAGCGCCTCGATGCGGGCGTGATCGGGATGATCAGGCGGGAGTTGATCTAATATGTAAGCGATGTTGTCGCGAGCCGGTACGATCGCGCTGCGTTGGACAAGTTCGGCAGATGCATCCACCACGTCGACGCGCCAATGAAGATCGGCCAGGTCCTTCGCCAGTTGCTCCATCAGAGCCGCCGAGATCGTCCCGGCCCTGAGTTGCTCGGATAACAATGCTGACTGAGGAAACTGGCGCATGCGAACCGCGTGATCGACGATCCGTTCACCCGGCCTGAGGCGTTCCTCTGCCTGACCTACCCGCAATTGCTCTCTTGGCTCGATGATCGGAACCACATCTCGATAGATCTCCGGCGCCCAGACGCGGTTAGCCTCCAGTTCCAGGCGGCAACACCGCAGCCGCTGTTGCTCGGTCGAGTAGTCCAGAAAGTCGAACCGCACCGGCTTCTTCACCTTGTAAGCCCACGTGCCGGTCAGGAGCACCCATGAAATGTGAGTCTCGAGCAGCTGTAGCTCGCCGACTGGGTGCGGGAAGCTGGCGTGCAACAGACGCTGGCCGAGTGGCTCGCCGGCTGCTGAGTCGGGCTCGAGATGCATCATCGTGTTGCGCGCCGCAGCGAGTTGTCCACTGCCAATCGCATAGCACCTAACATGGCGGGACCTCATCAGGTGGAACCTTCGTTGCCACTGCAATTGTACTGGCAATCCGTTGCGCCAGGCAGCGACGCTTGTCATGGTTTGCTGGCGTCGCCGATCGCCAGCCTGGCCGATCCTAGCGTGGCCGATCGCTCCGCCGATCGGAGCTCTCCTCTACCCGGTTCGACCGGCGGAGCGGTCGACCACCTTGCCGCCGCTTAATGCTTTCCTATAGCCTGTTTGACCGACGGAGCGGTCGGCGACGCTGTGTGGCCGAGCACTCCACCGCAAGGAGATCTAATATTGATGAGCAGGGTGAGGGAACGGGCACCGACGACGACCGAAGAGTTGGATCAGCGGATTAGTGCCCCAGACGACGCGGTCTTAGCTGCGGTGCAAAACTGTGCTGGCGAATTCGCGGTGCTTGGAGCCGGCGGCAAGATGGGTTTGCACGTTTGCCAGATGCTCCGCCGGGCGTTGCAAGCACTCGGCCGCGATGACGCGGTCGTCGCCGTCTCTCGCTTTGCTTCACCGCAGGCGACCGAACGGTTTGTTCGCAGTGGTATCGAGACCTGTGCGGCAGATCTCAGCGAACCAGACGCTTATAAACGGCTGCCACCGGCAGCCAACGTGGTGTTTTTGGCCGGTGTCAAGTTCGGCACCTCATCGTCCCCGGACCTGCTGCACCGCATGAACGTGAGCATGCCGGAACTGGTGGCGGAGCATTATCGCCGCAGCCGAATCGTTGCCCTTTCGACCGGGTGCGTGTATGCGTTCACCACGCCGCAGTCAGGCGGCTCGACCGAAGACAGCCCGGTCGATCCGCCTGGGGCTTATGCTCAGTCGTGTCTGGGCCGCGAACAAGCATTCATTCATGGGAGCCAAACGTACCAGACGCCGTGTGCCTTGGTGCGGCTGAACTATTCCGTTGAGCTCCGCTACGGCGTATTGGTCGATATTGCCCAGCGGGTCTACGCGGGGCTGCCGGTGAGCGTGGAAACCGGCTACGTCAATGTGATCTGGCAGGGCGATGCCGTTCGTCAGATCATCCGCTGCCTACCGCTGGCTTCGTCCCCGCCGCTGATCCTCAACGTGACCGGCTGTCAGACGCTGTCGGTGCGCGAACTGGCTGAACAGTTTGGCAAAGCCTTCGACAAGCCGGTCACGACCCAAGGAACCGAAGCGCCGACTGCGTGGCTCAGCAACAACGGCCGCGCCGTTGCTCACTTTGGCAAACCGCAGACCGACATCGATACGATGATCCACTGGATTGCGCAGTGGATTGCCCAAGGCGGTCCGTTGCTCAACAAGCCCACTCACTTTGAAAACCGCAGCGGGGCGTTCTGATCAGGACAACAGCCTGCTGGTCTGTGGATACCTGAGTTTATTGGAGGCGAATGCGTGTCTGTGTCCAATTGGCGCGAGCAACTGCAAGCCGGGCAGGTGATTCCCGCTTGCCCACTGATGTTGCATGAAGATGGACGCTGGTCCGAGCGTCATCAGCGGGCCGTGGTACGGTATTACGCTGCCGCGGGTGCCGGTGGACTGGCCGTCGGTGTGCACTCGACACAGTTCGCCATTCGCGATCCCCAGCACGCTCTCTTCGAGCCGGTCTTACGGTTGGTGGCCGAAGAACTCAAACAAATTGCCGGTGCCACACCACAGGCTGCTCCGCTGATCCGGATCGCCGGCGTCTGCGGCGGGCAGCACCAGGCAATTGCCGAGGCGAAGTTGGCGACTCAGCTTGGCTATCAGGCCGGACTGCTGAGCCTCACCGCGGTGTCCAGCGACAGTGAAGACAAGGTGCTGGATCATTGCCGCCGCGTCGGTGAGGTGATTCCGATCATCGGCTTTTATCTGCAACCCGCCGTTGGAGGTCGCATTTACTCGTTCGAGTTCTGGCGCCGATTCTGCGAGATTGCGGACGTGGTCGCCATCAAAATTGCGCCGTTCAACCGCTATCAGACGCTCGACGTCGTTCGTGCGGTGATCGAGTCCGGACGTCAGGACATCGCGCTGTACACGGGCAATGACGATAACATCGTCGTAGACCTGCTGACCCCGTTCGAATTCGGTGGCGTGCGGCGGTACATCGCCGGAGGCCTGCTGGGGCAATGGGGTGTGTGGACTCAGCAGGCAGTCGAAATGTTGGCTCAGATCAAGCTCCAACGCGACGCGGAAGCAGTGCCGGCGTGGTGGTTGTCACGCGCCGCGGCGCTGACCGATGCCAACGCCGCGGTGTTTGATGCAGCCAATGGCTTTCGTGGTTGCATCCCCGGCATCCTGGAAGTGCTGCGTCGTCAAGGGCTAGCGCCTTCAAATCGTTGTCTCGATCCGGCCGAGACGCTCTCGCCCGGCCAAGCCGCCGAACTCGATCGTGTGACTTGCCAATACCCCTGGCTCGTCGATGATGCATTTGTTGCCGCGCATCTGCGGCAGTGGCTCGGGCCGTAACCTTTAAGAGAGAGAATGCTCCCATGACCGACCCAGCGACCGATCCGGCCGACTCCACCAGCGGCACGGCAAAAGGCATCCTCAAACGCACGATCAGCGGCTTTTCCGAAAATCGCTGCACACAGATGGCTGCCGCACTCTCTTATTACACCGTGTTTTCGCTGGCGCCGCTGCTGATTGTTATCCTGACCGTCGCTGGGTTCTTCATGCAGCAGAGCGGCCTGGGCAGTGAGCAGGAGGTGCGTGAGAAGACGGTTCAGCAAATCCAAGATGTGGTCGGCCCCGAGGGAGCAGAGCAGATTGCGGGCATGCTCGCGGCCGTGGCGACTCAGGATGGGGGCTGGCTGCAGACCTTGCTCAACCTCGCTGGCGTCCTGTTTGGTGCCACCGTGGTCGTCATGCAGTTGCAGTCATCGCTCAACCAGTCTTGGCAAGTGCAGCCCGATCCCAACCAGGGCGGTGTCAAGACATTCATCAGCAAGCGACTGCTGTCCCTGGCGCTGGTAATCGGCACCGGGCTGCTGCTGTTGGTCTTGCTGGTGGCCACAACGTTGATCGATGTGCTCCGCAACCGGTTTCTCAATGTACTGCCCCAGTCGATCGGTCAGTGGTTGGACCACGGCTTTTTCGTGCAGCTGATCTACGTTGCGCTGCAGGTTGCGGTGATGGCCGTACTGATCGGTGTGCTCTTTAAAGTGTTGCCCGACTGTGTGATCCAGTGGCGCGATGTGATCGTCGGCGCGCTGGTGACCGCCGTGGCCTTCGTGATCGGTCGTTATGCGATTAGCCTGTACTTAAGCAAAGCGGATGTGGCCAGCGGATTTGGAGCCGCGGGATCCTTGGCCTTACTGTTGGTCTGGATTTACTACTCGTCGATCATCTTCTTTCTAGGAGCGGAGTTCACCCACGCCTATATCTTAGAACGAGGAGGAGACATCGTTCCAGAAGAGGGAGCGGTGCGTGTCGTCACCGAGACAAAGCCCGCTGAAGAACCCCTCAAAACAGCTTAAGCGGCAGGGTGGGCGCCCCATTGATCGGGGCGACGCCACCGCTGCCGCTCAAGCGATTATTTGGTGCCGCCGAGCGCTGCTCGGCGGCTAATCAGCACAGGTGCAGGTGACTGCCGTCAGGCGTCACCGCACTCGCGCCGCATCGATCACTCGTCGTCTTCTTCTTCGGCTTCTTCGCTAGCCTCAGCTTCTGCCTCATCGGCGCTAGGAGCACTTTCGGTAGCTGCTGGCGACCTGGTCTCGATCGTCGCTTCGGGGGCCCCAGGCGCCGCACTATGATCCTGGCGCTGTTGCTTGAGCGAATGCAACTCGCTGCGCAGTTCCTTGAGTTCGGCGCAGCGCTTCCAGCTCCGCCCGCAGCGAATCGTCAGTCGCCGGGCGTGCGGCGCTGTAGCGGTTTTCTTCGAACTTTGCCGTCAGCTTCTGCTCTTCGTCATCACGCATGACCACCAGTTCGGCTTCACTGCCAGCCTGCATTCGGCTGACCTGGCTCTGCAACGACTGCGCATCCTGGACATCTTGGTCATTGAACCGCTTGATGATGTCGCCTTCTTTCAGTCCTGCTTTCTTAGCAGCACTGTCTTCACGTACGCTCACGACCCGCAGGCCGTCTTCGTGTGCTTCGACTTGCACGCCCAGTTGCATGCCTTCGCGCTGTTGCGCGAACCCAGGCTGCCCGGGTTGTCCCGGCTGAAGCGGTTGACCCAACTGACTAGGCTGACCCAACTGACTAGGTTGACCCAACTGATTCGGCTGAAGCGGCTGAGCCGGTTGTGTCAGTTGACCCGGCTGGACAGGTTGACCGATTTGCCCTTGGACCTGCCCTTGGACCTGAGCTTCGGCACCGGTCGACAGGCCTTCGATACGGCCAGGGCCGCTGTCTTGCGCAGCCTGTCCAGCGGCATTGAACGAGCCTTGGGTATCTTCTGACAGCAGCCCACGCTCCTGTGCCGCTGCGCTGCCGCTGAGGACGAGCCCACCGCACAGAGCTAGGCTCAGGGCCGCACGCTTCATGAACCGGATCGTTTGTAAGGAGTTGGAGTTGCGTAACATGCTCATACCTTCCAGTATTCGGATTGAAAAGAAACCTTGCGATCACCGCAATGACGTTCGGCCGGAGGCCAATTGCCTCGGAGTTGCGACTTGCCATGCAACTCACGACGCAAGGTCGTTGCAGGGAACTAATGCAGGTCTCATTCCAAACTATAAAAAACATCCGTGCGCGGTCTTAATGCGCCGTGTTTCACGATTCGCGGAGTCGATGAGGGCATCGCAGCAAGGGGCCCGCTGGTGCGCTGTCTCGAACGCGATCGCTTTGATCGGCGATCGCGCAGCGGCCTGAGTTACCGGTCCAAGCCGCTTGATCGCCGCTGCGGCGACCTGGCGGAGAAAGTTGCGATCCAGTAGCAAACTTTACAAGTCGCTAAGGTTTTGGTGGCTGGCGCTCTTGGCGGTCGCAGGGCAGCGTGACCGTCGCCTCAGTTCCCTGTCCAGGGATGCTGGTGAAGTCGAGCACCCCGCCAAGCCTGGAGACCACATTGCGGGTCAGGAACAGCCCGAGTCCCATCCCGCGGCCCGGCTCCTTGGTCGTGTAAAACGGCTCACCGGCTCGGCCGAGTTCTTCGTTGCTCATCCCTCGCCCACTGTCGCGAATCCGAAACTCGACATGCGAACGCAGCACGGCCGCTTGCACAGCGACCCGTCCACCGGGCCCGCCAGCATCGAGCCCGTTGTGGATCAGATTGCGGATCGCCTGAGCGACTGCTTCTTGAGGAATCCACAGCGGATGGCTTTCCACCGACTCAGGCCCGTCATCGACGTCGACACGGTCTGGGTCGCGGACGCCCTCGAGCACGCAATCGATCAGATCGCCGACCGTCGTCCGATCCCATGAATCGGCCATCGAGTCACCCACGGCCACCCGCATCCGCCTCAAAATCTGGCGGCAGATTTCCAGTTGTTGATCGATCAGCCGCACGTCCTCACGAATCGACTGCGGCGTTTCGCATTCCTGCAGGTGACGTCCCAACTCGCGGGCGATCACATCGATAGTCGACAGCGGGGTTGCGAGTTCGTGTGCTGCTCCGGCCGCCAACGTCGTCAGTCCCTCCAGCCGCAGAACCCGCTGGTGCTCGGCCTGAGTCTCGCGCAACATCCGCTCGCTGCGCGTCAGTTCGGCAGCGGTGCGGGTGACGAAGTGCGTCACGACGCTGCCGCAGGTAGCGTATGCAATGAACAGTCCGAGCGTGTGCAGCGAGAGTCCCGAGCGCGGCTGCGTTTCGACCAAGCCGGGGATCGGCACGTAATCAAAGAGCAGCAGCGTGCAGCCGAGGATCGCCATCGCGGTCAGTGCCCAGGCCCAGCGGGGCTGCAGGATCACGCCGCCAACGGCAAGGTTGACGAAGTAGAACAGGCTGAACGGGTTATCGATCCCGCCGCTGAAGTACAGCATCGCGGTGAGCGTCACCAGGTCCAACATCATCAGCGATGTCGCGAGTTTGTCAGCCTGGGCGGTGCGGTCATTGCCGGCCGCCGCTTGCCGCCCGGCTTTCGCTCTGCGAAGCCAGAGCGCGAACGCCACATTGCTGACAGCGGTCAGGGCGATCAGCCCCGCCAGCGGCACCCAGGGAAGTGTGTCAAGCAACCAGACGGTGACCAACAACGTCACCAGTTGGCCAAAGACCGCGAACCAACGCAGTCGCAAGAGCCAGGCGCTGGTTCCCAGATGAACCGGCGCGGTGAAGGGAAGCGGCAACGACTGCATCGATCAAAACCTACTGGCTCTCTGACGGGATCGCCGCACCAGCACCGAGCAATCCCTGTCCTCTGAACCCGTAGCCGCGCATGCGGTGGTCACCGCTGAGCGGTCGCTAGCGGCGCAGGCTCTTCAGGAGCGAACGGCCAGTGATGAAGCGTTCCTGCGACTTTTCCAAAACCACTAACTGAGCGTCGAGCCAATTGCTGAGCGGCTCCGTTGAGGCAACCGTCAATCGATCGCTCAACTCGCTCCAATGATTTGCCTCGGGGCGAGTCGCCGCAGGCGTTTTACTGTTATTGTCACTCGAGGTTGGCATCCGAGTTTCCTCCGTTAGATGCTATCCGTTAGGTCGTGGTTGTGTGAGCGGCCGTCGCCAAGAATCGTGTGTCCATCGCTCCGCTTTCGCAGAGCACTTTAAGCGGATCAACCGCTCGTTGCCCGACCCGCTCACCAAATCCGCAGGCGATTTTGGTATCGAGAGCAACCCGAGCAGCTCTGGGCAAGAGCAGTTCAAGTGCCGGCGATCGTAAGCAGACCGGAATTTAGTTCGCAAGTCCTTGCCAGATCAATCTTTACGGAAATGGGTTCCTGCTGAGGTCGCAGCTGGCATGGAGCTGATCCTGCCACAAATTTGAGGCTTCGGGCTAGCAACCTGCCAACAAGTCATGCAGTTCCTGTCCGATCAGCGTCCTTGCCAGGTGCGGGGTATCCTAATCCTTTACCGCTAAGTTAGCGAGACTTTGTTCTCCATTAAATGTCGCTGCGCGTCAAGCAGGTTCTTGTTTTATCGATTCCAGGTGAGTTTGCCGTCACCGACTTCAGATTTTCGTCAACTTCTTTCCAAGATTGCTCCAGCCGGAACGAATCTCACTGCAGGCCCACACGAGAGAAGCGATTGAGCTTGGCTCTCCAACCGAGACCGCCGGGCTGCGGCAACTGGGGGCAAATCAAAAATCCATTTTCCAAAAGGGGATCGTCATGTTGACCAAAATGTTCGTGGCCGTCGGGGCCGTGTCAGTGCTTTCTGCTGCAACCTTGTTGACCCCGTTGTGGAGTTACAGCCGCTGTGCCGTTAGCTGGGCGAAGCAGTCGGCAAACGATGCCGTCCCCCTGGAATGGGAGATTAAACGCGCCCGTCAGATGATCGGTGACTTACAACCGGAAATCGCGAAGAATGCCAAGCAGATCGCCCGGGAAAAGGTAGAACTGGCACGATTGCAGCGACAAGCGGATCAGTGCGGCCAGTCGCTGGCCAAGACCCAAAGCGATATCGAGCGGCTCAGCGCCGACCTGCGTGGCGGTCACGCCGAATATACCTACGCCGGACACACTTACACGTCGACCGAGGTCCGCGATGACCTGGCCACTCGTTTCGCCCGCTTCAAAACGCGCAGCGAAACCCATGAAAAGCTGCAACAGATGGTTGCTGCTCGCGAAGCTTCGGTGCGTGCCGCCGGCAAACGCATGGATGCGATGCTCGCCGCTCGCAGTCAGTTGGAAGTGGAGATCGAGAACCTCCAGGCACGGATGAGTTCGCTCCGAGTCGCCCAGACCGCCAGCGAATTGAACCTCGATGACAGCCACCTGTCGCGGACGCGGGAACTGTTGGACGACATCGCGGCACGGCTCGAGGTCGAAGAAGAAACCGCAACGGCCGATACCCGCGGATTCGGCGAAATTAACCTTGACGAACCCGTGGCAGAAGATCTGCTGGACCAAATCGCCAAGTACTTGAACCGCGACACCCAGGACAGTGGCAAAGGCGCGAGCTCGTTGGCCACCATCGTCCTGGAATAAACATCGTCCCGGAATCCAACACGATCCCGAACCCTGATCCCCGATGTCACACGCCACCTCTCTTGATCGTCCCAACGCCTTGGCCACCGGCCGTTGGCAACTTTGGGTTGACCGGGGAGGTGGTTACGACATTCTTGAGGGAGACCGGTTCTCGATCGGCGGTCCAGGCGGTGACGACCCGGCGGACATCGCGGTGCGGTACCGCTGGGGCAGGCGAGTCGCGATCCTGATCCGGTCGGCCGGCGGTGACGTGATTTGTCACGGAACGGATGCGGCAGCGGTTGCCGGGCGGCCGCTAGGACATGATCAACCGTTGATTTTCGGCAGTGCCAGTGACGCGGCGTTGCCGAGACTGCGTTACCAGCGGCCCTGTCCGCTGAGCGGTTCGGCGGTCGTGAGCGTGACGCCGCCGCACCGGATGTTCGGACCGATCGACGCGTCGGTGCTGTTTCAGCAGACACTGTTGCTCGGTCCCGAATCGTTCAATCACATTCACGTTCCAGCGCTTTCGCCGCAGGGCTGGATTGTGTTTCGTCGCGGCGACCAGTGGTGGATTCGCGGCGCCACCGTGGCTCCCCAGCAGCTGACCATCGGCAGCCGCTGGCAACACGAGGATTGGTCGCTGATGTTACGCGAGGGATGAATTAGCGAATTTCGCCGCGCCGCCCCTGCCGTCGATCAGGGCCTATGGAGAGTACCGAGTTCCACTGACAAATGTTTTCCCTCGGACAATCAGCTGAATATCGAGCGAACGTGGCCGCTGCAGTAGTATCAGAGGAATGAACCGACGGGCCTGTACGTTATTTTCATGCAGCAATCATAGTTTGGGGAACGCAATGATGACCGCACCCGTTTATCCCGCCGCGACGCATTTTTCGTTGGCTAGCGGTACGCGGGTCTTGGAGCGGTTCACGATCCAGCGCGGGCTGGGAACCGGCGGATTTGGCGAAGTCTATTTTGCCCTCAGCGACGCCGGTAAAGAAGTCGCGCTCAAGCGGATCCAACGCAACCTGGAGATCGAGCTGCGCGGGGTGTCGCACTGCCTGAACCTCAAACACCCGCATCTGGTCGCGCTTTACGATGTCTGCCGTGACGAGTCGGATCACTGGTGGATTGTGATGGAATACGTTGCCGGACCGAGTCTGCGTGACTGCCTCGATTCGGCACCGGCCGGTTTGGGTGAAGCCGAGACACGGCGCTGGTTTGCAGCGATGGCCGCTGGGGTCGCTCACCTGCACCAAGAGGGCTTGGTCCACCGCGACCTAAAACCCGGCAACCTGTTCGATGACTTCGGCACGGTCAAAGTCGGCGACTATGGGCTGAGCAAATACATTTCCGAATCGCGGCGCGGCGGGCAAACCGAGAGCGTCGGAACGTTTCACTACATGGCACCGGAGATCGGCCGCGGCGAATACGGCCGTGAAATCGATCTCTATGCCCTCGGAGTCATCCTGTATGAGATGCTCACCGGCCGCCTGCCGTTCGATGGCGAGACCTGCCAGGAAATCGTTATCAAGCACCTTTCGGCCGAACCAGACCTGCGCAATCCCCGAACCCTACCGCCACGTGATCGGCAAGGCGCTGCAGAAAGATCCACGTCGGCGGTGGACGTCCGCTGCCGAGATGACACGGGCGCTCGGCCTTTCGCTGGGGCACCCTCAGCCGACCAACACCCAGCCGCTGCCCAGCCCGCCGCTGAGTAACGGCGCAACGATTCACCCGACCACCTACAGCGGATCGTCGCCGTTTGCAGCCTCACCGGCAGCAACGGAGCCGCCAATACGTGCGACGTTCGTTGGCGGCCCGGACGCTGGTTTGTACGCCAACGGTAATCCGCAGGTCGCTACGGGGCCGGTGGCGGTGCCAGCGATCAGCACCACAGGCGAGTCACAGGAACCGCTTGCGCAGGCGCTGGGTGTCTGTTGTCAGAATCTCCGCGGCTGGTGGCGCGACGTTCAACTTTCGCCGCTGGTTCGCGTCATCGTGATCGGACTGGGATTGTTCATTCTGCTGCGCAATCTCCGTTGGTTGTTGCCGCTGTTGACCGTGATCGGCATGGTCTACGTCCCCTATTACGTGGTTCGTCAAATGTTGCTCGTCCGCCACCGCCGCCGTACAGATCCGATTCGTCAGGCAGTACCAGCAGCCGTACCGGCAGCGTACGCGGCTCCGCCGGCGCGGCGGACGGCGCCGCTGCCGATGCGCGTGGTCCGCGCCAATTGGCGACAGCTGAAACGCAGCGAACTGGCTACGAAGCGCGCCTCCACACAACTGGCCGAGCTGACCGGTTCGTGGATCGCGGCTGCCATCACCGTCATTTTCTGTGGCACCGCCGCGGCTGTACTGGGGCTGCGGAATGGTGACCCGCAGCCGACGCTCATCGCGCCTTACGGCTGGGCGGTGGTGATCGGATTTGCGATCGCGCTGGTGATTTTGGCAATGGGCAAACTGTGGGAAGCTGGCGAGGGCGACCCGCTCAACCGGCGGCTGGCGTTGGCTGGTTCGGGCGGTCTGATCGGCGCCTTGGCTTACGCGACAGCCAGCTACCTCATGATTCCGCTCGACGCTGGAATGGCGCGATCGATCGACGCCACGGAACTGCCTCAGGCGCTTTACCTGGGCGATGGCACGCCGCGTCTGGCTGCGATGATGGCGCACTTTGCGATCCTGCTGGCCGCGGTGCGGTGGTGGAAACTCGCCGATCCGTTGCGGTCGCGGCGTCTGAGCTTGTGGTCGGTCGCTGTTGTGGTCGTCACTGACTGGCTAATTCAGCAAGTCGTGCCGATCCCGCAACCTTGGGGCATGTTAATCGCCGGTACGGTCGTGATCGCGGTGCAGATCGCCGCCCCCTGGGAGTCGCCCGATGGCTGGAAAACAGCGTCACCGATAGGACAAGGAGCAACCACATGAACCGTCTAGCGCCCTCATCTGTATTGCGGCACAGCATGTGGCTGATCGTGTGTAGCTGCTCGTTATGCTTGCCGGTCGCCACCGCGCTGGCCGGCGATTGCAAGCCGGCTAACAAGTCGGCTAAGCGAGATCGTGCGGCGCAGCAGGAACCTGCTTCAAGCCAGATCTTGGTCAACCTAGTTGCTGCCGAGGCTGACGCGGTTCCCGGCGTGCTGTCGGTTGGCCCGGCCGATGAGTTGCGTTATCCCGACGATCGACCCGCATGGATCGATGCCGGGCCAGAACTCGACGGGCAGGTCCACCGCTGGCCGGTCAGTTCTCCACTGTCGAGCACTGCGGAGTTGAGCCGCCGGGCTTTGACGGTCCAGCTGCGTGCTGCCGCCGAGACGTACGTGGAAACGCTCTTTGATTCGCCCGACGCACCGGCCGTGATTCCGCTGCAAGATCGTTGGATCGCCGATCGTCTGGCGGATGACCGCAGCTACGAAGGGGAAGTGCTCGCCGGCGATGAAGTGCTGTACGAAGCGGCTGCCGAACTGCGGTTTACCGCTAAAGATCGGGCTTGGCTACAGACGCAGTGGGACTCGCACCGGGTTTCTCAGCGGATGGTCGGTTTGGGTGCGATGACCGCCGGCGGAACGGTGCTGTTGCTGATGGCGACGGCGGGACTGAGCGTCATCGCTCGCCGCGTGGAACGCAGTTCACGCGTCCCTGCCAGCGACACGGCGCCGATTGTTTAGCTCTTTCCCACCTCAGGCTCTCACGATCGCGGCTAGTGCTGCGCCGGTTTTGGATTGCGGCTCTTGAGCGACTTCGTCCGGTGTGCCGATCGCTACGACTCGGCCGCCGTCATTGGCGGCTCCCGGCCCTAAATCGATGATGTAGTCAGCGGCCTGGATCAGTTGTAGGTTGTGTTCGACGACGATCAACGAATGGCCATCGGCGATCAGCGCGTCAAAGCAGTCATAGAGCCGCACGACGTCGGCAAAATGCAGCCCCGTCGTCGGTTCATCAAGGATGAACAACGTCGGTCGCCGTGAGCTAGACGTCAGGAAGGCAGCCAGCTTCAGCCGCTGTGCTTCACCGCTGGAAAGGGTCGTCGCCGCCTGACCGAGGGCGAGGTAATCGAGCCCGACGTCGATCAACCGCTGCAGGCGCTCACGCACTTTATCGTGCCCGCGAAAGAATGCATGTGCGGTTCGTACGGTCATCGCCAACACGTCGGCGATCGAGCGATCACGGTAGCGGACCTGCAGGATTTCGTCGCGGTAACGCGTTCCCCGGCAACTCGGACACTGCATCGCCACGTCGGCAAGGAACTGCATATCGACCCGCAGCTGGCCATCGCCCTCACACGTTGCGCAGCGGCCCAGTTCGTTGTTGAAGCTGAAATGGCCTGGGCCAAAGTTGCGAGTCCGCGCCTCGACGCTGTCGCTGAACACCGCCCGAATCGCGTCGAACGCTTTGACGTAGGTCACCGGATTGCTCCGTGGGCTGCGGCTGATCGGCGACTGATCGATCTTTTCGCAGTTGCGAAGCCCGCTCATCCCCAGCACGCCGGAGTGCGGCAACGGCGATTCGCACGGCTGGTTGAGCCGGCGCTGGATAGCGCCGTAGAGCGTGTCGTGCACGAGCGAACTTTTGCCGCTGCCCGACACGCCGGTCACCAGGCAGAGCACGCCGAGCGGAAACGCAACATCGATGTTTTGCAGATTGTTGCCAGTGGCTCCCTGCAGGGTCAAAAATCCGCGCGGCTGCCGCGGCGTGCGGCCGATCAAGCTGCCCCCGCGCCGACCGGCCAGGAAATCGCCGGTCACGCTTTGCTCGCTGGCGATCATGCCTTTCAGATCGCCCTCGTAGACGACTCGGCCGCCCGATTCGCCCGCCCCTGGCCCAATCTCGACCAACCGGTCGGCGGCGCGAATCAGCGTTTCCTCATGTTCGACCACGACCACGGTATTGCCTCGATCGCGGAGCGCCGAGGATCGCGTCACGGAGCCGGTCGACATCGTGCGGGTGCAGCCCCGCAGTCGGCTCATCGAGCACATACAGCATATTGACCAACGCGCTGCCGAGGGCTCCGGTCAGCGTCACCCGTTGCGTCTCGCCGCCGGAGAGCGTTCGCAGCGTTCGGTCGATCTGCAGGTACGACAAACCGACTTCGCTGAGGTAGCGGAGCCGGTGGCTGATCTGCTCCAGCGGTTCCTGAGCGATGATCTGCTGGTGAGCGTCTAAATGCAGCTCGGTGAAGAACCACGCCGCTTCCTCGCCGCGGAGCGCCGACAGCTCGGCCATATTTTTCCCGCCGATGCGGTACGCCAGCGCCTCGGGTTTAAGGCGTTGGCCGTTGCACTGGGGACAGCGGCGGTAACTGCGGTAGCGCGACAAGAACACGCGAATGTGCATCTTGTATTTTTTGCGGTCCAGCCAGGCGAAGAACCCATTCAAGCCGCCGAACTTCCGCTGCGGCACCCCCTCCTGAATTAACTTCAGGTGCTTCTTCTTGAGCGACTTAAACGGCACGTCGACCGGCACGTCATAATCGCTCGCCAGCGCCAGCAGTTCGTCGAGCTCATGGCTGTACGCTGGCGTCCGCCACGGAGCGATTGCGCCTTGCCGCAGCGTCAGTTCAGGGTCCGGAACGACGAGGTCCATGTCGACTTCGACGATGTCGCCAAAGCCCTCGCACAGCGAGCAGGCGCCCAACGGCTGATTGAAATTGAACAACCGTTGCGACGGTTCGGGATAGTCGATACCGCAGCGATCGCAGCGGCGCTGTTGGCTGAAGGCGGCTTGAATCCAGTCCCTCGAATCGAGCGGCACGCGCGGCGAGGTGCTGACCCAGTCGGCGTCCACTGCGGCCGCCTCATCGCCGACGCTTGCCGGGTCGAGCAGCACGATCGCTTTGCCGTAACCTTCGCTCATCGCCGTCTCCAGCGACTCGGTGACCCGTGCCAGATCGCTTTCGCCGGTCAGTCGATCGACCACGACGATGGCATCAACGCCGGTTTTGCCAACTGCTTTCGCCAGCTCGCCGCGGTCGGAATCCGAGAGGTGAAACTGACGGTCACCCACGATCAGCCGCTGGTAGCCCTCCTGCTGCAGCCCCAGCAAAATCTCGCTCGCTTGTTGCCGGTCGGGCAGATGCACCTCAAAACCGACCATCAGCCGAGCCGAGCGGGGCAGCGTCTGAAGCTCGGTGGCGATCGAGCCGGGATCATAGCTCTTGACCTCGCGGCCGCAGACGTGACAGCGCAAGGTGGCGATCTTGGCGAACAGCAACCGCAGGTGATCGGCGATTTCGGTCGCTGTGCCGACGGTGCTGCGGCTGGTCCGCCAGGCGCCGGCGCGGGTCACAGCGATCGCCGGCGGGATGCCCTGGATTAGGTCGCAATCCGGCTTGTCCAACCGCTGCAGAAATTGCCGCGTGTACGCAGAAAAGCTTTCGATGTAGCGGCGTTGGCCCTCAGCGTAGAGCGTGTCGAGGGCGAAACTGGTTTTCCCGCTGCCCGAGAGTCCACAGAAGACCACCAGCTGGCCTCGCGGAATATCCAGATCGATATTCTTGAGGTTGTGAACTCGGCAGCCGCGGACGCGAATGACGTCGGTTTGCATCATGCCCAGCGCAGCTGCCTGGCGTGCCGAAAAAGCTTGGCCTAAAACCCCTAGCGGCGGGTTTTCTTGCTCTTGGCGTTGCCCTGGCGAACTTTGAACTTCGGATTGCTCTTGCAGATCACGTAAATCCGGCCACGTCGACGCACGACCTGGCAGTCGGGGTGCCGGTGCTTGAGTGAACCGATGCTGCTGACAACTTTCATGGCTAGAATCTCACGTTTGCGGGACTGGATTCGGATTTTTGGTTCAAGTGAGCGGACAGTACATCGGCACCCGATCGACCGGCAAGGACAATCGGTCCACGTCATCTCCGCAAGCGGGAGGCGAGATTGTAGCGGCTGGGCGGTCGTGGATCAATGGTCTAACGGAGCGTCAACCTCAACTGTTCAGGCGATGATGTGCGGCTGGATTCTGACTCGCTCTCGTGCTCAGCATCGCGGTGCTCGTGCTCGTAATCGACCGCCAGAGCCCAAAATTACGTCTTGGCGTTTCGCCAGCCGGTGATCGCACGTTTGCCCAACGTCTGTTACCACTGCGGTTCGTCCATCCGTCACGCCGCTGGCCGGCAAGCACTTTCTGGGGAGATCGGTTTTGCGAGTTGCATACTTTGACTGTTTCAGCGGCATCAGCGGCGACATGGTTCTGGGCGCGCTCGTCGACCTGGGGGTGCCGCTGGAGCGAATCCAGGCCGGCATCGCCTCGATGGGACTCGAGCAGGTGCAAATCCGCTCTGAAGTGATCAAGAAGTCGGGGTTCCGCGCGGTCAAAATCCACATCGAACACCCGCCCGAACATGCTCACCGGCACCTGCACCACATCGAAGCGATGATCGATGCCGGCAGTGAACTGACGCCGCGGGCACGCGAGCTGGCCAAACGCATCTTTTCGCTCATCGGCCAAGCCGAAGCCAAGATGCACAACACGACCATCCAGAAAGTGCACTTTCATGAGGTCGGAGCGATCGATTCGATCGCCGACATCGTCGGCGCCGCGATCGGCTTCGATATTCTAGGAATCGACCGCTGCGAGTCGTCAGCCGTGCCGACCGGGTGCGGCAGCATCAAGATCGCTCACGGGCTGGTGTCGATTCCGGCTCCAGCAACCGCCGAGCTGCTCTGTGGGATCCCGATCGCGGCCAGCAGCATCGAGCGGGAACTGACGACGCCGACCGGCGCGGCGATCCTCAAGGCGATGGTCAGCCGCTTCGGACCGCTGCCGTCGATGCGGCTAGAGGCAGTGGGATACGGGGCCGGGACGATGGACCTGCCCGAGCAAGCCAACGTCCTGCGGATCGCGCTGGGCCAGTGCGAGGCGGATGATGATCCCGGCGTCAACGCCGATGTGATCCCGAGCGAATTTGATCACGTCGCGGTGCTGGAAACGAACGTCGACGATTCTGCACCCGAGGACTTGGCCCACTGCGCCGCACGGTTGCTCGAAGCCGGCGCGCTGGACGTCTACCAAACACCGTGCGTGATGAAAAAAGGGCGCAGCGGTGTGCAGCTGACCGTCGTCTGTGCCCCGTCGCGTGCGGTGACGATGGAGCACATTTTGCTGAGCGAAACGACGACGATCGGCGTTCGCCGCCACAGCGCCAGCCGCCGAAAACTAATCCGCCACAGCATCACGCTGGAAACTTCTTACGGCGAGCTGCGGGCCAAAGTCGTGCAGCTGGCCGCCGGCCAGCAGCGGATGATGGTCGAGTATGAAGATGCTCGCGACGCAGCGGCAAAATGGAAAATCGGCATAAACGAGGTGCGTCAGGCCGCCGCCGTTGCCTGGGCCGCCCAGCAGCAGACGCCGCATGCCTCCGGTTCATGAGCGTCCCTAACGCTGAAGTGACGCCGTGGAAAGAGAAACGGCACTTAGCCACCTCCGGAAGATATACTGCGTGATTAAGCCTTCCTCCTCCTGCTTCCTCTAGCCCACCCGACATTGATGAAACGCCGAGAGTTCGTTGCTGCGACCGCCGTCGCCACCGTTGCCGCAGGATTGACGTCGCCGGTCGTTGGTTCGCCAGCGGCCGATTCCGCTGATGCGAACAGCCTGACCCGCAAGCAGTTGAAGCCGCGATATTGCCTCAACATGAGCACGATTCGCGGCCAGGGGCTGTCGTTGCCGGAGCAGGTGCGGGTCAGCGCCGAGGCCGGTTACGACGCGATCGAACCGTGGATGCGCGATCTTTACCAATTCGTCGAGCAGGGTGGCGATCTGGGCGAGCTGAAAAAGCAGATCGACGATGCCGGGCTGACCGTCGAGAGTGCGATCGGCTTCGCGCAGTGGATCGTCGACGACCCGGCTGCCCGTAAGGCTGGACTGGAAGAAGCTCGCCGCGACATGGATCTGCTGCGCCAAATCGGCGGTAAGCGAATCGCTGCCCCGCCGATCGGCGCCCAAAACAGCGAAGGACCACCGCTGCAGACAATTGCCGAGCGCTACCGCGATTTGTTAGAGGTGGGGCGGCAACAGGGGGTGGTGCCGCAACTGGAGCTGTGGGGCTTTTCCAAGACGCTCAGCCGGCTGAGCGAACTCGCGTTCGTGGCCGTCGCTGCCGAACACCCCGATGCCTGCGTCCTGCCGGATTTTTACCACATCTATAAGGGCGGCAGCGATTTTGCAGGCCTTGGGATGATCGAAGCGACGCGGATGCACGTCTTCCACATCAATGATTATCCGGCCGATCCGCCCCGGGAAACGATTCAGGACGCCCACCGGGTGTTCCCCGGCGACGGCGTCTGCCCGCTGGAGGAGATCATCGCGATGCTCCTCAGCGGCGGTTTTCAAGGCGTCTTTTCGCTCGAACTGTTCAACCCGGAGTATTGGAAACGCGATGCGCTGGAAGTCGCCCGCGAAGGATTAGCTAAATCCAAAGCCGTCGTCGAAGCGGCGCTGGCGCGTTAGGCAGCGCAGGTGATGAGGTTCGGCAAAATCCAATCAGCCGGTACGCGTTACGGCTTGTTGATTTAATCAGCCGGTATGCGTTAGCGTCCGGTTGCCCACCTTCAATGCCGTGCTACCGCGACTGGTGTAATCCTAGATTGCGGACTTTACGAACAGGTCCCGATGCGAACGCGGAACCACATGTGAATACCGCGATGCTGAACACCCACAGGTCCACACTTACCCGTTGGAAAGACCATGTCCTTCTCCGACGCCCAGCTTGCTCGCGAAGCGCTTTTTGAGGTTATTCGGAATCAGATTCGCGATCAGGATCCGCCCGAGACCAAGCAGACGTATGAGCGGTTGATCGCCGAGGGCCATTCACACGAAGAAACCATGAAGCTCATTAGCTGCGTGCTCATATCAGAGCTTTCCGACACGCTCCAGCAGCAGCCCTTCAATCCAGTTCGCTATGCGGCTGCGTTAGATGCGTTGCCGGAACTGCCGTGGGATGAAGATTAATCCACTTCGATGTTCGTTAGGCATCTGCTGATGGACTTGAAACGCTGCACTGGCGTCATCGCCGCAATCGTCCTTTTGGTGGTTGCCTTTTACCTGCTGCATCGCGCCGATCGCTCGATGAGGACGTCTTTTGTTGCGCTGAATGCGCCCGCTTCAGGAGTTCCGGTTGGCACCTGGCGGGCTGAAACCGGCCCCGTCTTCCAGCTTCGCCCCGATGGAACCGGGCGTTCGTATGACCCGCTCTCACCTCAATTCGGAGTCAACTATTTTGAATGGGCTTGCGATGGCTCAACCTTCACGATTTGCTTCGCGCCGAGGGGGCGAATCATGAGCTTGATTGCACATTGGGCAGGCGTTGAGACGGACCAGTTCGCAGTGGATGAGCTGACGGACGATTTGCTGGTGCTCTCCGATAGCACGGCGCAGACACAATTCACGTTCACGTTCACAACGGATGCCGTACTCGACGCGAGCCCCTGATTGCCGGATAGCCGGCGTAACTGCGTGGAGCGTTCCACCTTGGCACAATCCTTGCTCTCTGCTGCGGCGGTCATTTGCTGCCTGCAAATGAACCACTCTGGAGGACCACTAGGGCCGAGGAAAGCATGATTGATCGCAGGAAATGGCTGTCCGTACTTGTCCGAGGGGGCGGTGCGGCGGTAGCCGCGGTTGTTGGCATTCCTGCACTGTTGGCGGCCATCAGCCCTGCTTGGCGATCGCGCCACGGCGAGCAGTGGCGGAGCACCGGTCGGCTGGAGGATTTTCCGCTGGGGACAGTCAAACCTGCTGTGGTCGAGGTCGGCCGCGGCGACTGGGCCCGCTCACTCGAGACCAAAACGGTCTACGTCTATCGCCGCTCGGAAGATGACGTGGTCGTCTATTCCCGCAATTGCACCGACCTAAGTTGCCCACTGGTGTTCGATGCCGGCAGCGAGTGCTTCTTTTGCCCCTGCCATGGCGGTATCTTCGGTAAGGACGGTAAACCGATGGCTGGGCCGCCAAGCAAACCGCTGTACCGTTACACAAACCGAGTTCGCGATGGCGAATTGGAGATCGATTTGTATTCTCTGCCCCCGATGACCTGAGAGAGGATTGGCAATGGCCGGTAAGGTCCGCGAGTGGGTGGTCGATCGATTTGCGTTGCAGCCGATCTATGACGAGGTTTTGAATCGCCGAGTGCCGCGGGCGCACTGGTACAGCGGCGACGGCTCGACGCTGCTGGCGCTCCTGGGCGTTCAGGTTATCACCGGCGCGGTACTGGCGTTGACGTATTCACCGGCCGCTGATTCGGCTTATGACAGCGTGGTGTACATCACCGAGCAGCAGACGCTCGGCTGGTTCATCCGCGGCCTGCATTACTGGTCGGCCGGGGCGATGATGGTGGTGGTCACATTTCACCTGCTACGACAAATCTTGCTTGCCGGCTATAAGTCGCCGCGCGAAGGCACTTGGCTCACCGGAGTCGTGTTGTTTCTTTGCATCCTCTTGATGGCTTACACCGGCTATCTATTGCGTTGGGATGAGCGCGCGATTCATGGCATCCGGGTGATGTTGCACATGCTCGTCCGCGTCCCGCTGATCGGCGAGTCGTTGGTGATGCTTGTCCAGGGAGGACCTGACATCGGTCCATCCACTTTGACGCGGCTCTATGGGTTCCATGTGCTCGTGGTGCCGCTGATGATGTTTCTGATGGTCGCCTTTCATGTGTACTTGGTCGTGGTACGCGGCACGATCACACATGCCGAGCGGCAGCAGTTGGTTCACTCGGCCGAAGAGCAAAAGCAACTTTATGATGAAGAAAAAGAGTCACCGGAGCGCGGGGAGCCCTTCTATCCTAACACAATGTTCAAATCGGGACTGACCGCCACGCTGGTGCTGGCCGTCGTGCTCGCGTTGACCTTGATCCTCGGTCCTTCCAAGCTGTTTTCCGAAGCGAATTTGACCGAGGCCTCGATCCCATCGGAGGAATGGTGGTTCTGGTGGCTCAGCGGGCTGATTGCGCTGCTGCCTCCGGCGATCGCTCCCTGGTTTGTGGTGATCTTTCCACTAGCGGTATTTGGATTCTTGTTCCTGTTGCCGCTGGTTGACCGCAATCCGGCACGCGGAGTGCGCAAGCGGCCGATGTGGGTGGCGTTGGTGATTTTGATCGTGATCGTGCTGTTGGGTCTAACCGATTACCGCCGCCGCTCGACGTTCACGGGCTGGCCGGATTTAGAACCGCCGCCGGTTCCAGCAGGCATGGAATTGCCGCCAGAAGCCGAGCGAGGCCGGATACTGTTTGCCCAGTATGGCTGCAACAGCTGTCACCCGGTTGCAGGCCATGGCCGAAAGGTGGCGGTCGATTTTGCTTCGCTGCAGGGCCAGATGTCGCGCGATAAGATTCGCGAATATATCCTGCAGCCGCCAGCCGGCGTGGCCATGCCAAGTTATAAGGATCGGCTGGATGAAGACGAGCTGATCGCGCTGGTCGAGTTCTGCCATGTGGTCCAGACATTCCCGCTGCAGCCATAACGAATTGATTCGCATTTCAATGCATTATCCAACGACGTCGAACGACCCAACGCCGGAGCATGACGAACGGCTGTTAACCTGCGCGCATTTTTGCAGTACTTGGTCGGGCTGGGGTCTCGCCGCGAGCCTGCTGACCGTGCTGTTGGCAGGCTGCCACAGCGATCACAATCAGTCGATGCTGCATCCGGCTAGCCCCGCCTCGGAGCACATTGCCTGGCTGTGGTGGGTGCTGTTTGGCGTCTGCACATCGGTATTTATTGCCGTGATGATTTTGTTGGCGATCGCCATCGCTCCGCGGTCCCGTGAACCGAAGCAAACGTCGCCAATCGGAAACAAGTTCATCGTCGTCTGTGGAATCATACTTCCCGCGATCATTTTGTTTGGTTTGCTGGTGGTTACGCTACGCGCGCAAGTCGCTCTGGAGATGCCTCAGACCGAGGTCACGATTCGGGTCGTCGGACACATGTGGTGGTGGGAGGTGCACTATCCTGACCACGGCATCATCACGGCCAATGAAATTCATATTCCGGTCGGTGAGCCGGTGCGGGTGGAGTTGGTCTCCGCCGACGTGATCCACAGCCTGTGGGTGCCGAACTTACAGGGCAAGATGGACCTGTTGCCCGACAAGACGAACGTCACCTGGCTCGCTGCAGAACGCGCGGGCATCTTTCGTGGTCAGTGCGCGGAATACTGCGGCGTCCAGCATGCCCTGATGGCATTGGTCGTAGTCGCTTCCCCCCGCGAAGAGTTCGATCAGTGGATCGCAGCTCGGCAACAGCCTGAGCCAGTCGAGGAAACGGATCTGATCCGCCGCGGCCGCGCAGTATTTTTTGAGTCGACCTGTCATAACTGCCATAGCATCGCCGGCAGCGAAGCCGTCGGCATCCGCGGGCCCGATCTGACGCACCTGGCGAGCCGGCAGACGATCGGCGCCGGGTTGCTGCCGAACAACCGCGGAAACTTAAGCGGCTGGATTTCCAATCCTCAGGCGCTCAAGCCGGGTAACCTGATGCCGCACACACACATCAACAGTGAAGACTTCCATGCACTGATCGCTTACCTTGAGACCTTGAAGTAATCGCGCGAGCCAGATTTCTCACACACACTGCTTATTGAGGTCACTTATGTCACATCACTTGTATCCGGCCACTTAAAAGGGAACGCTTGTGCCGAGTACGCCAGCATCCGAACAGCAATTGCATCAGACTTGGGCTCCGGCCACCGGCTTTCCGGCGCGCTGTCGGAAGTGAACAACCAGGTCGTCGGTATGCGGTTCATGATCACCGCATTCATCTTTTTCTTGCTCGGCGGCCTGCTGGCCCTGCTGATGCGGGTTCAGCTCTCGGTTTCGCACAACGATTTCCTTGGGCCGCAGACGTACAACGAGCTGTTCACGATGCACGGCTCAACGATGATGTTTTTGTTCGCGGTGCCGTTTCTCGAAGGGCTCGCGATGTACTTGCTGCCGATGATGATCGGAGCTCGCGACGTCGCCTTTCCAAGGCTGAGCGCCTATGGATACTGGGTGTATCTGTTTGGTGGTCTGTTGTTCTACACCAGCTTTCTATTTGGGGCGGTTCCGGACATCGGCTGGTTTGGTTATACGCCGCTGTCGACATCACGGTTCACCGGCATGTCGACCGACTTTTGGCTGCTGGGACTGAGTTTGGTGGAGGTCGCAGGGCTGACGGCTGCGATCGAGATCGTCGTGACGATTCTCAAGTTCCGCGCTCCGGGGATGACGCTCGGACGCATGCCCCTGCTGGTCCTGTCGCTGCTGGTGATCGGTGTGATGATCCTGGTGGCATTCACCGTGTTGTTGACCGCCACAGTGCTATTAGAGCTGGACCGAACGCTGAACACCAGTTTCTTTGACGTGCATCGAGGTGGCAATAACCTGCTCTGGCAGCACTTGTTTTGGTTCTTCGGACATCCCGAAGTGTACATCATGTTCCTGCCAGCCACCGGGATCATCTCGATGGTGGTACCGGTGTTTGCTCGTCGGCCGGTGGTCGGTTACGTGCTGATTGCGATGGCGATCCTCGTCACCGGCTTCGTCAGTTTCGGCCTCTGGGTGCATCATATGTTTGCCGCCGGCTTGCCCGCGGTGTCGACGACGTTTTTCGCGGCGGCCAGCTTGATGATTGCGATCGCTAGCGGCGTGCAAGTCTTCGCCTGGATCGCGACGCTGTGGGGCAGCAACCCCCAGTTCAAGACGCCGCTGCTATTTGCGCTGGGATTTTTGTTTCTGTTTGTCCTCGGTGGCATGACCGGCGTGATGGTGGCGGTGGTGCCGTTCGATCAACAAGTGCACGACACCTACTTTGTCGTCGCGCACTTTCATTATGTTCTGATCGGCGGTGTGCTGTTTCCGATCTTCGCTGCGATTTATTACTGGCTGCCGAAGATGACCGGCAAGCTGATGAGCCCGCGAATGGGTCAGCTCAACTTTTGGTTGACCTTCATCGGGTTCAATCTGACATTCTTCCCGATGCACATCATGGGATTTCTGGGGATGGCGCGGCGGGTTTATACCTATCCGCGATCGCTGGAGCTGGATTCTTATAATATGAGCGCTACGTTTGGGGCGGGCTTACTCGGCGTCGGCGTGGTCGTTTTGATCATCGATGTGATTTACAGCTTGATGCGAGGCCCGCAGGCGAGTGCTAACCCGTGGAATGCTGACACGCTGGAATGGTCGATTTCTTCGCCACCGCCCAATTTCATATTTCGTCAGTTTCCGATCGTGATGGGGCGTCATCCGCTTTGGGAACCGGCCCCCCAGGCGATCGATGGGCCAATGGCACTGTTGCAACTGCGTGAACAATTGGCTGATGAGCCGCAGCTGTGGCGAGGAACGCTGGTCACTGATGCCACCGACACACGTCCGCAGGCGATTCAATTTATTCCTTCACCGACCTACGTTCCGATGTGGGCTGCGGTAGCGACGCTAGCCGCCGCTGTCGGCGTACTGGCCAAGGCTTACATCATGTCAGCATTCGGCTGCGCTGTCTTGGCAGTGTGCCTCGTGCTCTGGCTGCGGCCGCGAGAATCAATACTCAAACAATTGCGTGAAAGCGATTTGCCGGAGAGAACTGGGCTGCCCGTGATGTCGTCCGGAAGCGCGTCGGTTGGCTGGTGGGCAATGGTCGGCCTGCTGTCGATCGTCGGTTCCGCCTTTGCCGCACTGTTTTATTCATATTTTTATATACGGCTGTTTTCGGAACAGTGGCCTCAGGAGGGACTCGCTCGGCCGAATCTGTGGTTAGGAGGCGCGGCGTACGCTGCACTGATCGGAACAGGACTGACTCACCGCTGGGCGCTGAGCCGTTTCCGAGACGATGATCAACGCGGCGCGCGGATGCGTTATGCCGCTGCACTGGCCATCGCCGCAGTTTACCTGGGGCTGCAGATTTGGGACTGGCTGGAGCAGGATTTCACGCATCAGACGAATGCCTATGGGTCGCTGTACTTCGTGCTCAGCGGCACGCTGGCGCTGATGGTATTGGTCGGGTTGATGTTCACCGGCAGCGTCGTCCTGCGGGTCGGTCGTTCAGATCCACGCGACCATATTCACCTCACGCTGCACCTGGAGGTGACGACGCTTTATTGGACAGCCGCCGCTGTGATTGCTGCGCTGGTGTTTGCCACGCTTTACCTTTCACCGCATTTGCTTTGATGGGCTCGACTGAAGGATGTCGCTTATGACCGCTGCTGTTACTAGCCCCGACAACGAGCGTCCGCGAGCGGGACTTGGTCTATTCGGAGGAGCGCTAGCGTGGCTGATCCATCTGGTCGCCGCTTCGATCATTTCTGAATGGGGCTGCGTCTCCGGGCTGCACCGCTACGAATTACTCGGAATCACCGCAATTGCCTGGTCCGTGATTGTGCTGAGCATTGTGGCATTGGCTGCGGCCGCGGCGGCTACCTGGGCTGTCTATCGACTCAACCGGCATTATCACGAACTGGGGGAGAACCAGCAGTCACCGGACGTGTTCGATGTGCATGGAACGGATGCTTTTCTGGCGCGGGTGGGGTTGTGGACCAGTGGCTTGTTCGTGTTCATCATCGCAGTCCAAAGCTTTCCGATTCTATACTTTTTGACGGAGTGTTAGCGTTGGACGCCCGTCTTCATCGCTGGTCTGTTCCATTTGTATTCACTGCGCTGGCATTGCGTCCGAGTAACGTTTTTGCCCATGGAGCGCCGTTGGACCGGCCGGTCGGCTGGCACGACTGGAATTGGGATCCAGTGATCTTTTTGAACCTGGTGCTGTTCGTTTGGCTCTATGGCCGCGGTTGGCGGAAGCTACAACAGCGGCGATCAGAAAGCCACACGACCGACTCAGAGACTCTCAAACAGCGGCTCACGGTCCCTTGGCGTGCAGCGGTTTTTGGGCTGAGTGTCGTGATGCTGATCATTACTTTGATCTCGCCGCTGGACCTTCTGGGTGAACAACTCGGCTGGGCCCATATGGTTCAGCACATGCTCCTGATGACCGTGGCGGCACCGCTGCTGATGATCGCCGCGCCGGGCCTGATCTGTCTGTGCGGACTCTCCCCAGGAGCTCGGCTGATGGTCAGTCGCTGGCGCCGGGTGGTCGGAAATCATCGCCGCCGCTGGTTCTGGAACCCGCTGGTCATCTGGTCGATGTACGCTGTCGCAACGTGGGTCTGGCATGTGCCCGCGCTGTACCAAGCCGCGCTGCGCGACTCATGGGTTCACGACTTGCAGCACCTTTCGTTTTTCATCGCCGCATGTTTGTTTTGGCGTGTGTTGCTCGACCCGGTCGGCCGTCAAAATCTCCGTGGCGGCTTGGCGGTACTGTATCTGTTCACGACTACCTTGCACGCGACGGTGTTAGGAGTTTTTATGACTCTTGCGCCTACAGCTTGGTATCCCGACTATGAGCGAAGCACGCACTGGTGGGGTTTAACGGCGCTGGAAGATCAGCAGCTCGCCGGTTTGATCATGTGGATGCCAGCTTGTATTGCCTACGCGGTAGTCGCTCTCGCCGTGTTCGCCAAAGCGCTGGAAGAACGGGCTGGTGGGCTTCCCCAACCGCTGTTGCGAGAGATGGTGACGCAATGAATGCAAAGTGGAACCGTTTTACAGTCGGATTGATGGTGGCCGGACTTTGTATGGCCGGAGCAGTTGGTTTTGACCTGCGAACTCGCGGGATGCAGCGGTTTCCAGTCGACCCTCAATGGCCACTTGGCGATGCTGATGCCGGTCGCGGCAAAACACTATTGGCTTCCTATGGGTGTGGAGCCTGTCACGTCATTCCTGGAATTCGTCACGCCACCGGCCGCGTCGGCCCGAAGCTCGAGGATCTGGTGCATCAAATGTACATCGCTGGTGTGTTGCCCAATACACCCGATGACCTGACCGCTTGGATTCAGCATCCACAGCAAATCGATCCACTGACTGCAATGCCCAATCTAGGTGTCAGCGAACCCGAGGCGCGTGACATGGTCGCTTATCTCTACAACTTGTGATGAAGATTCAGCCGCCCGATTCCAGAATGGTCGCCCAGCGGCGGCAATCGAGTTCACCGACGCCAGCAGATGGCGTCCTATTGGTCGCCATCGTGCTGATTGTGGGATTGTGGATTTACACGCGGTTTCCCGAAACCCAGCGTGATCAGGAACATGCGCATCCGCCGGGAACCCACGGCGGAGTCATCATCTCGCTCGATCGTGATCGCTATCATGCCGAAGCGCTGGTCGAGCAAGGCGGCATGCTGAGATTGCTGACACTCGGACGCTCGCCCAGCGAAGTGATCGATGTAGCATCACAGGAGCTTGTGGCGTACGTCGACGGCGGCGACGGTGCAGTCGTACCGGTACCGCTGCGAGCAGAACCGCAAGCCGGCGACGATCCGGGACGTACGTCGCAATTTGCCGGCCAGCTGCCGTCCCGATTCTCAGGCAAGCCGATCAAGGTGACAATCGCCGCGCTACGGATCAACGAGCGGCGGTATCGCCTGGGGTTTTCCTGGCCGCTGGACGCGTCACATCAGCCGGCGATGCCGGACAAGGTTCAGGACGAGGCGGAACGCGAGCTGTATTTAGAACCCGGCGGCCTCTATACAGCAGCCGACATTGAGGCCAATGGCGGTTTGACCGCCTCGGAAACATTCATCGGTTTTAGAGCCCAGCATGACTTTCGTCCGCAGCCGGGTGATCGGCTGTGCCCGATCACTCAAACCAAAGCCAATCCCGATTGCAGCTGGATCATCGGAGGCCAGCGTTATACGTTTTGCTGCCCGCCTTGTATCGACGAGTTTCTCGCGCTCGCCAAAGAGAACCCTGGCCAAGTCCAGCCGCCCGAAGCCTATAGGAAATAGGGTAATTGGCTCCTCTCGAGCCAGCATCGCTTATTTCGCGACCGCATCACCAGAAGCTAAACGGCTGGCCGTCACATCGATCGCTTTGATCAGTGCCTTGGCCTTATTAACCGTTTCCTCATATTCCGCATCAGGATCACTGTCGGCCACGACGCCGCAACCGGCTTGCACATGAACGATGCCATCCTTGATCACCATCGTTCGCAGCGCAATACAAGTATCCATGTTGCCGCGGTAGTCGAAGTAGCCGACGGCGCCGCCATAAGGTCCTCGGCGGTGTGGCTCGATCTCGTCGATGATCTGCATCGCGCGTACCTTGGGTGCCCCCGAAACGGTCCCGGCCGGCAAGCAGGCTTTGAGCGCGTCAAACGCGTCCAACTCATCCCGCAACACGCCTTGAACTTCGCTGCTGATGTGCATCACGTGGCTGTAACGCTCGACCACCATCACCTCAGTTAGCTCGACGGTGCCGAACTTGGCGACTCGGCCGACGTCGTTGCGCCCCAAGTCGACCAACATCACGTGTTCGGCGCGCTCCTTCGGGTCGGCGAGCAACTCCTGTTCGAGCAGCCGGTCTTCCGCTTCGGTTTTTCCGCGCCGGCGTGTTCCCGCCAGCGGCCGCACGGTCACGACGCGGCTGGCGACTCGGCACATGATCTCTGGCGAACAGCCAACCAGAACGGCGTCACCGGTGCGCACGAAGAACATGAAGGGACTCGGATTGATCACCCGCAGGCTGCGGTAGATCTCCAGCGGCTCGACTTCGGTCGGAATTGAAAACCGCTGGCTCGGCACGACCTGAAAAATGTCGCCGGCGTGAATGTAGCGCACGCAGTCGCGGACGGCATCGCAAAAGGACTGCCGCGTGAAGTTGCTGGTGACCGCGGATCGGCTCAGCGATTCTGCCGAACCGTCACCCGCATAAGTCCCTGGCGAGGCCGCGGAAAGTTCGGCGATCTCGAGCTTCGGCGGTGCGGCCAGTCGCTGCGTGATCTCGTCCAATCGGCGGACAGCGTCGGCGTGACTGTCGCGCGGATCGCTGCCAATTCCTTTGGCGAGCGTAACCACAGTGATGGTCTTGCTGACGTGGTCAAAGATGCACAACGAGTGATAAAAGCAAAAATCGAGGTCGGGCAGCCCACGGTCATCCGCCGGGGCATCCGGCAGGTGTTCGGTGTAACGGACGACATCGTAGCCGGCATAACCGATCGCCCCGCCAATGAATGGCGGCAGCGAATCAATCGGAGCGACGGCTGCGTCGAGGTGCTCGCGGAGGGCGACCAGCGGGTCCTCGACGTGCTGAGTTACGGCCTCGCCGTCTTCGTCGACCACCGTCAGTTCATTGCCGACGGCGTACACCCGTTTGATTGGGTCGGCAGCGAGAAAGCTGTAGCGTCCGACCTTTTCGCCGCCGATCACACTTTCGAACAAACACGCCGGCCCGCCCTGGTCCAACAACGCGAACGCGGTCACCGGAGTCAGCGTGTCGCCGAGCAGACGTCTGAAGACGGGGACGAAATCGTACTGAGAGGCGAGTTGAGCAAAGGTAGCGAAGTCAGGCTGGGACATTTTACCCGGGCAATAAGTAGATCACAGAGCGAATGCGGCTGGTCAGTTCAGGTCCGATTCCCGCTTGCCCTGACCGCTGAGATGTTGCTGCAGGTACGTCGCCCGTTCGATGTTACGGTCGGACGAACCGAGCAGTCTGCCTCGGAGCTTCTGCAGATGTGCTGGCTGGGTATGGATGAACAACTTGTTGATCGTCTTGACCGGGACATCCTCGATCAACCCCAGGTTCACACCCATCCGCACTTTGGAGAGGTAGTGCATCGTCTCTTCGCTGCTAATCTTTTTGGCCGTGCAGAGAATGCCCAGCGCGCGGCTGACGTCGTCGTGCAAATCCTTTTCACTCTGTTCGACCAGGAACTGCCTCGCCCGGCGCTCATAATCGATCAGCAAGGGAACGACTTCGGCGACCTGCTGCAACAACTCCGGTTCAGACTTGCCCAGCGTGATCTGGTTACTGACCTGATAGAAGTCGCCGGTATATTGCGACCCTTCGCCGTACAACCCGCGAACGGTGACGCTGATTTTTTGTAGGCTGCGGAACACCTTGTCGATTTGGCGGGTGATCACCAGGGCCGGCAAGTGCATCATCACGCTGACGCGTAAGCCCGTACCGACGTTGGTCGGGCAGGCCGTCAGATACCCGTATTTGGGGTGAAAAGCGTAGGTGATCGCGCCTTCGAGCAGATCATCAAGCCGGTTGATGCGCTGCCAAGCGTTTTCCAAATCCAGACCGCTGTGCATCACCTGGATTCGCAGATGGTCTTCTTCGTTGACCATCACGCTGAATTGTTCACCCGGATCGATCGCTACAGCACGGGAGCCGTCGGTATCGGCCAGTTCGCGACTGATCAACTGCCGCTCGACCAAAAACTGTCGATCGACCTCGGACAGTTCCTCGACATCGATATACCGCACCTCGGACAATTCGCTGATCCGGTCCATCCGCGCTCGCACGGTCCGCTCGATGCTCAGCCGGTCCTCGTCGGTGCAGCGGCGGATGAACGGGAAATCGGCCAGGTTGCGAGCCAAGCGAATACGGCTGCTGATGACAATATCTGATTCCGGACCGGTACCCCGCAGCCATTCGCCACATCGTCCGGCCAGCTCGTCAAATGCCTGATCTCGCTGCACGTTGGTCCTCTCCCGCCCTTTTCGAATCGACTTGAACCTCTATTGTCGCGGTCAGAGCAAGGGTGGGGAATGGCAGGTGCGAAATTTTAGGCAGAAGCCTCGCAATTCCGCACCTTTGGGATGTCTTGGGATGAGCTTTAGCGGTTGCCCGCTTCTTCGAGCTCACGAATCTTGTCGCGGATCTCCGATGCCTTTTCGTAGTCCTCGCGTTCGATCGCTTCTTCCATATCGCGGCGGAGCTGGATCAGACGCGCCTGCGAATCTGCCGACACGGCCGCTCGTTTGGGGTGCTTGCCGTTGTGGCCGGCCGCGTCGTGGATGTTGACCAACAACGGCTCCAGCTCAGTCTCGAAGTGCGTGTAGTCGTAGGGGCAGCCGAGTCGCCCGGTGTTGCGGAACTCAAAAAAGCTGATCCCGCAGACCGGGCATTCTTTCTGTTCGACTTCCGCCGAGACCTTGGAGCCGCCGAGCTTGAACTGCTTGGCAAGCGCCCCGGCAATCGTCGCCGCGGGCGAGGACGATTCTTTCGACAAGAAGCTCCGCGCGTGCTCTTCGCACAGGTGCATCACCTGCGGTCCACCTTCACCGATCAGCTCGGTGATGTGAAACGTGGCCGGCTTTTCGCAGTACTGGCACTTCATGTTTCATCACGTCAGCTGAGGATTTCGGTCACATGCGGGGCACAAGCCGAATTCTATCGGCACCCCTTGAACTGTCAACGAACCCGAAGGTGACCGCCTGGTCGATCGATGCCGCGGCGCGGTATCACATGCGTCTGAATGATGGATGGTGCGGTGTACCTCGGGTGGATGTTTGATGCGAAAGACGAAAGTAGCGATTGTCGGGTTGGGAACCGTAGGCAGCGGAGTGGCGCGGCTGCTGTTGGACCACGGCGACCGCACCGCTCGGCACGCCGGACGGACGTTGTGGCTGCAAAAGGCGGTTGTCCGCTATCTGGACAAGGCGCGTGGCGTGAACCTTCCAGCCGGGATCCTGACCTCGGATATCGACGAGGTTTACGGCGATCCCGAAATCGAAGTCGTCGCGCACCTGGTCGGCGGACTTGAACCGGCGCGCACGATCCTGCTGCAGCTGCTCCAGTCGGGCAAGGACGTCGTCACCGCCAATAAAGCGTTGCTCGCTGAGCACGGACCCGAACTGTTCGCGGTCGCCCGCAAACTTGGACGCACAATCGCGTTCGAAGCTTCGGTCGCCGGCGGGATCCCGATCATCACCAACATCTCGCAGTGCCTGTCGGCTAACGGCATTGAGTCGCTCGAAGGGATTCTCAACGGCACGAGCAACTTCATTCTGACGCAAATGGATCGGTACAATACGCCCTACGCCGATGCGGTTGCCGAAGCCCAGCGGCTCGGTTACGCCGAAGCCGATCCGGCGATGGACGTCGATGGTACTGACGCAGCGCAGAAGCTCGCGATCCTCGCCCATCTGGCGTTCGGCGCTCAAGTCGCGTGGCAAGACATCCCGCGGGTGGGAATCGAGAAGCTCGAGATCGACGATCTGCGGTACGCGTCGCGGCTGGGGTACGCGATCAAGTTGCTCGCCGAAGCCAAATTGGTCGGTGACAAGCTTGACCTGCACGTCTCACCGACATTGATCAAACGCCGCACGCCATTGGCCGAAGTCCAGGATGCGTTCAATGCGGTGCGAGTCGTCGGCGATGCGGTCGGTCCGGTGTTTTATCATGGGCAGGGAGCCGGTCAGATGCCGACCGCTTCGGCCGTGGTCGCCGACTTGATCGACACCGCTGTGGGCCGCACCCGGCTGACCTTCGAGACGCTCGAGCCGTTTTCAACCGCTTCGCCGCCGCGGGTGAGCTTACGAAACAGCGACGAGCTGCCCGGGCGTTACTACTTCCGCCTGCAGGCCAAGGATCATCCAGGAACGCTGGCGGCGATCACGGGCGTGTTTGGCAAGCACCGGCTGTCGATCGCTTCGGTGATCCAGCACGAACGCAACGGCGGTGGCGACGCTGACGGTTCCATCGGCAGCAATCAGGAACACGACATTGTGCCGCTGGTGATCATGAGTCACGAAGGGGCCGAAGGTTCCGCCCGCGCCGTGGCCGAGGAAATCGAGTCACTCGGCGTCGTCCGCGGCCCCGTCACCCGCCTCCGCGTCAAAACCCCCTGATCTTTCGGCGGAGTCAGGCCGGTCCGCCCTAACAATGCGTATCGCACTGGGATCTCTAAGATCGCCCGGCAGCGATGTTTCTCGCTCTACAGCGTTTTCCCGCGGGGGAAAATGAAGCGGAACAGGAAAATCAGGGAGGTCTCAAAGCTCTTCCTCCGCCGCGATGGCACAACTCTCATTTGCTAAGTTGCCGGTGGGATGAGGTCGAGGCAGAGGACATGGTCGTTGCCGCGGAGGTAGAGCAGACCGTGGCTGAGGATCGGAGCGGCCCAGTAGGGGCGGCCTAGCGACTTGCGGCCGGCGGCGGGAACTTCGAGATGTAGGCTGGCGACAACTTCTAAGCGTTCGGGGTTGACTTTGATCAGTTCCAATAACCCGCTTTCGTCGAGCACAATCAAATGCTTGTCGATATACATGACGCTACTGCGGGAGCGGCGGCTGTCGGACCAGGCGAGCTTGCCGCTGTCCCAAGCGATGCATCGCAGGTCGCTGTCGGGCTCGTTTCGCCCGCTGCAACCATACAGCCAGCCGTCGACCAGGATCGGTGTCGACCAGTGCGCTCGAAATGCTTGTAGACGACGATTAGGAGGATCTTGCCAGAGGACCTTATAACCTGTGGCGCTGATTTCCAATAGCACCGATCCGATTTCATAACACTCGCTGAGCAATACCTGATTCCCGGCGATCACCGGTACCATCGCGTTGACGCTCTCGAGGCTGCGGGCGCGGCGGGGGTAATGCCACAGCGGTTCTCCTGTATCGGCTTCGACCGCCAACAGCCCTTCGCGAGCAAAAACCAATACCATCGTCACGCCGTCGAGGGTGACGAGCCGCGGGGTGCTGTAACTGGCCAGATCGTCGCCAGACTTCCAGATTTCCTTGCCGGTGGCCCGATCAAACGCCACCAGCGCCGAACCGTTGGGGCTGACGCGGTCCAGCCGGCCTGGCGGTAACAGCGCATCCTCGGCGGGGCTGCCGCCGACCATCACGATCACTTTGTCACCGTGAATCAGCGGCGAACAGCCGACGCCAAAGAAGTTCTGGATCACGCCGTACTTCTCATGCGTGTCGACCGTCCATTTCACTCGGCCATCGACGACATCACGGCACGTCAGCCGTCCGGTGACTCCGAACGTCACCACGTCGTCGCCTGCGACCGCCGGAGTATCGCGGGGACCGTTGTTGTACCCATACATATCGCTGTAGGAGACCGGCAGGTCGTCTTGCCACAGCGGCTGGCCGGTTTCGGCGTGGACCACTCGCAGCCGTTCGGCATCGCCGACCCGCTCGTGCTGAAAGTAGCGTCCTGCGGCGACCGCTCCGATCCCATAGCTCGTACCGACGGGCATCGACCACACGACCCGCAGCGGCGTGTTTGACCAGTCGGTTTGGATGCCGGTTTCAGTCGACTTGCCGTCACCGCTGGGGCCAAGAAAGCCCGGCCAGTCCTCGCCCTCGGTACGCGTCCAAAGGTTTGCAGCGCCGGTGGCAGAGACATCGGCTGGGGCTGCCGCCAGTACCGCCGGCTCCGATCGCAGGGTGCGATCAGCGGTGCCGGCCATCGCCTGCGGCACCCCGGTGCGTGCACCTCCGTCGTCGTGGCAACCGGCTGTTTGCATCACGAGGCCGACGATGAGGGCAACCCAGACGCCGAGCTGAAAGGGTATGATACCTGTTTGCGCCGGCGCCGTGATGACTCGGGGAAGCTGAGTCCGGAGCCGCTGAGTACGAGATTCGAAGTCAGATCGGTACGCATGGAAGACCTAGTAGTAAACAGTCGCTTGACGATTCCGGCCGCCGAGCTGTTGGCGAGTTATTCGCGGAGCAGCGGACCGGGGGGACAAAATGTCAATAAGGTCAACTCCAGAGTAACGCTCCGCTGGCAAGTGATCGACCAGCCATTGCTGACTCACGGCTGGCGGCAGCGGCTACTGGCCCGCTATGGCAATCGCATCACCCGCGAAGGTGAACTGATGATCCACAGCGAAAAATACCGTGATCAGCCGCGCAACTTGGCGGACGCTCGCCAGCGATTGGCGGAATTGCTGCAGGAATGTGCCGCGCCGCCGGTGCAGCGAAAAAAGACGCGTCCAAGCTTGGCCAGCAAACGCCGCCGGCTCGATGAGAAACGCCGGGTGTCACAAAAGAAGAGCGATCGCCGCGGACCACTGGAATAGTCCAGCGGAGCGTCAACGAATTGAAGGGTCAGGAGTCAATTGTGCGAAGCACCCGAAGGGCCGCTTGCGGCAATTGACTCCTGACCCCTTAATCCCACAAGATCCAGGAGTGAGAGCGTGAAGTCGACCACCGAATACTTGACTTTCAACGTGCCCGAGCGGATGGGTTTCTTGAACATCACGCCGCGGCTGGAGCAGATCGTCCAGAACAGCGGGATCAGCGAAGGTCTGTTGCTGTGCAACGCGATGCACATCACTGCCAGCGTGTTCATCAACGATGACGAACCCGGTTTGCATGATGACTATCGGCAGTGGCTCGAAACGCTCGCCCCGTTCGATGCTTCACCCCAGCGGTACAAGCACAATCGCACCGGCGAGGACAATGCTGATGCGCACCTGAAACGCCAAGTGATGGGGCGGGAAGTGGTGATCGCGATCACCGACGGACGTTTGGACTTCGGCCCCTGGGAACAGGTTTTCTATGGCGAGTTCGATGGCCGCCGGCCCAAGCGGGTGCTGGTCAAAGTCATCGGTGAATGAGGCTCCGAGGTGGAAGGTCGCGTCGAGGCTGCGATTCATTATAAAAGTCAAGGTAGAACACAGGCTGAAGCCTGAACTCCAACGTGGGGAGGCCTGCTGCTCTAAAGATTCACAGTCTCTCCGTATGCCTACTACTTTTCCGTCTCGCAAAAATTCACGGGCTCGTCGCGCTTATTCGACGATCTCGCTTGGATTGTATCCGGCGCGGCAGGCTCGGGCCTGGATCGGCTGGTCACCCTCGGCGGAGATGGCGCGGTAGTAGAGCTGCCAGTCGGACCATTTGTCCGAGTCGCCCTCTTGCTTCAGCCGGTAGACGATCGAAGCGCCTTCGGTGGACGACAGCAGCGAGATTTCACCATTGCCGCGAATGATTTGAGGCGGCTCGACCGTTGGTTGCTCGGTACCGCCAAGCATCTCCTCCATCATCACCGCTTCGGGCAGCATGCCGGTGTCGCCGATCTGCGTCTGCCAGAGTTCGGTTGCTGTCCGCATCCGCTCCAGCCGCTCAGCATACTGTTTGACCTCGGCGAGGTTATTCAGTTCCCACGGATCGGTCTCCGTGTCGTACAGTTCCTCAATCGGCTTGGTCTTGGCAAACCAGTTTTTCTGGCCACCGGTCAGTTGGTCTGCGGCGGCCAGGCGTCGCCACTGGATCATCGATGGCATTTGATCCATGTAGTCCAGCGGCTGGGAGTACGGTTTTTCGGGTTCGTAGTTGCGGATGTATTTCCATCGCCGGTCACGAGCACCGCGCTGCAGGTCGAAGGTCTCGTCCATCCGGTCGCGGTGAAAAAACAGGTAAGCCGGTTCACGGCCGATGTCTTCGCCGAAGATCACCCGTCCGTGCAGGTGACGCGGCACCGTCGCACTGGCGATCGACAGCATCGTCGGCGGCAAGTCGATCACGCTGACCAAGTCGTCGCGGACCGTTCCCGCTTCGACCTCGCCAGGCCAGCGGACGATGAGCGGCACATGGGTGCCGGAGTCATACAGCCAGCGTTTGCCGCGCGGCAGACCCATCCCGTGATCGCTCCAGAAAACGACCACCGTCGACTCGCGTAGCCCGTCTTCGTCGAGCCTGCGGAGCACGTCGCCGACCAGCTGATCCATCCGCGTGACGTTGTCTTGGTACCACGCCCAGTCGCGCCGTATCTCGGGTGTATCGGGAAGGTAAGCCGGCAGCGTGTCGGCGACTCGATCGGGATCGTGAGCGTTTTCCTCGCCGATCTCTTGGACGATTTCCGCGTGCCGCTGCTCGCTGTGCCGAATCTGGCTCTCGTGCGTGATCGTCAAATTGACCACGCTGAAAAACGGCTGCTCCTTGTTTGGCCGTTCGCGCCAATCGTCATGCTTGGCACCCTGGCGATCCCAGGCGCTCGGCGGCGGATCGAACTGGTAATCGGTCTTCTCGCGGTTGGTGCAGAAGTAGCCGGCGGCGCGGAGGTATTCGGTAAAGCATTTGACGTCGACCGGCGGGATGATCCGGCTGCGCATGTTTTGCGAACCGATCGCAGGGGCATACATGCCGGTGATCACGCTGCTGCGAACCACGGCGCACACGCCGGCTGGAGTGAACGCACGCGTGAACCGCACCCCTTCCTTGGCCAGCGCATCGAGGTGCGGCGTGATCGCATGGGAATCGCCGTAGCAGCCGAGATTGGGCGAAATGTCTTCGCAGCTGATCCAGAGAATGTTGGGACGCTGATCAGCGAGACTGCTGCGCTCGATCACAGCGAAGTTCAGTACCAAGGCCAGGCTCAGACCCAACAGCGGAAAGCGGTGCATGCTCGTATCCTTGTTACTCGGGCTGAACTTTGCGCAGCGCGGCCGCCGCGGCACGACCGACAGGATAAACGCTCTTGCCGTTGCCTTGTTGGCCGTCTCGAGCCTGCTCCAAGGCCGGAACGGCACGGGCAGCTGAAGGACCGATGTCGCCAATCAATGCGGCCGCCGAACAGGCCATCGCGTGCTCGTTCGACTTCAATCGCTCGATCAGCAAATCGAGGTGCTCGTCGAGCTTGCCCACCCGACACGGCGCAAACGCCGCAGCCATCTGCACGGCGTTGGAGCGCTCGTCGCCGGCCAGTTTCTCAAGTTCTTCGGTGGATGCCTGGAGTCCTGCGCCGCCGATCCGGCCCAACTGCACGGCCGCCAGATAACGAACCGCGGCGTCGGAATGGTCCAGCGCAGCGGTCAGCGGCTGAGCCGCATCCTGTTCAAAGCCACCGAGTGTGCGCACTGCGCGGCAGCGGACCGTGCGGTCTTCGTCGTCCAGCAGTGCGACACATTCCTTGAGCGTCAGTCCTGCCACCGTCGGTGTTTCGGCCCGCGCCACCAGTGGCACGGCCACGAACGTCACAGCCAAGAGCAAACCAGCTGCGCTGCACTGCAGTCGCTGGCGTCCAAGTCGATGCATGGCAGACTCACGAAAAGTACGAAGAGAAAAGAACGGACCGTCCGCAAGCCGCATGTTAGCTGCCGCAAGTTCAGGATGCTGCAAGGGAAGACGAAAAAGCGGCGCCGCTAAGTGCCTCTCCACTCCGCTTTGGGCCGGTCGCTGATCTCCGGCTGCCCGGTTCCAGCGATGGACTTAATCCGGCTCTCAAACTCGCTGACCTGCTCGGGCCGATCCAGCGGATGCAGACCGAGCCGGAAGGTCACGCTCTGGCCGGCGGCGAGCGAAACGACGCGGCCTTGCTGAGCCTCCTGCGATCGCGGATTGGGAAAATTGGTCGCCGGTTCCAAGCCCGCCACGTACCCGTCGGACTCGGCGGCGGTGTTTTTCCAGAGAATGAAGTAGGGCAGGGTGCGGGTGTCGATCGTGACTCCAAAGCCGCGCTGGCCACCGCTGCCGCGAAGCATCGCTGCGGATTGACCCTCGGCGTCGCTGTGTAACCGGGCGAAGTAAACTCGCTCGGCATAGCCCGACTGGGGCGGGCCGATCTGATCCCAGCGCTCGATCTCGGCGGCCGCATGATCGTCTTTAGGAGCGAGCGTTCGCACCGGTGCCACGACCGTCGCGCCATCGGCCAACACCGGCGATCCGAGGTTGATGTGGTAGAGCAGCTGCGCGGTCGCTGGCGTCGACAGTTCATTGGTGACTTCGTCGACGATCTCGACGGCAGCTGAACCGGCGGTAAACACGGCGCGGCTCCGCAGCCGCAGCCGTTTGAAAAACAGCTTTGACTCGACCACTTCGCCGCACAGTTCCACGCAGCCGCTGACGGTGTCGACCTGGACAGTCAGGTTGCGCGCCGGCAGGTTCGCGATCCGGCCGTGCAGCGGGTAACGCAGCGTGCCATTGTCAGCTCGCTCAGGAGCACCATTGCTTTCCAGTCCGCAGCGCACCACGAGCTCATCAAAACCCTCCAGCCATCCCAGCCCATCAGGATCGGCCAGCGGCACCAGCGCCGGATGAACCGGGCCATCGACCGGCGACTTCCACCCGTACTCGGATTCAGGTGTCGTGATCCGCCAAATCCCCATTCCCCGGCCAGGCAGCAGAACGGTCGTCGACGCGCCGGTATCGACCAAGCAGACTTCGACACCCGCCGACTTGCCGCTGGTCAGTACGCCGTGAGTGATCGTGACGGTGCCGCGATCGGTGCGATACTGGCCAGCGACGCTGGAATCGTCCAGCCGGCGGAGGCTAACCGCGGAAGAATCGTACAGGCGGAGCAGGGGCTGGACGGTGGTCATGGTCACGGCGTGAGAGAGGGAGCTTTGGAGATCATCTGCTGATGGTATTCTTGTAACCCTTCGCCGCAGACAATAAAACATCCCTCGCCCCTAACGACAGGCGTGTGCCGTCGTTTGTTCCACGTATCCTGTGTTTGCGGAGTTTTTGATGGCCAGCGTTCGTCTCGATGAAGGTATGATCAAGGGTGACAGTGTTGCCTCGATCCTTGATTCGGCGATGGATGCGGCTGGTGGACTGCTCCGCCTCACGCCGACCTGGGTGCCGCGATCGTTCCTGCATCCGGGCCGGCGGATCAAGCTGCACCCGGGCGACTACTACGCCTACGGCGCCGATCGCGGCGGCATCGACGAGCGCTGGTTCGCCAGCACGACCGAAGCCGCCAACGAAGGCCGCGTCTGGCACGAAGGGCTCAGCTTCTGCTCGTTCGAAGGCAAGCAGTTCCTGCTCAAGCGACGCCGTCGCCGAAGCGCGGCGCCGACCTCGATCGGCGAAGCGATGTTCGAGAAGTACAACCGCTGGCCGGTGTACTCGAAGTTCTTCGACAACATGGGGCCGATCCCGCATCACATGCACCAGAGCTTCGAAGCACGCCAAGCTCGTCGGCCAGGAAGGCAAGCCCGAGAGCTACTACTTCCCGCCGCAGATACAACAACGTCGACAACAACTTCGCCTACACGTTCATGGGCCTGGAGCCCGGCACGACCGAAGGACCAGGTCCGCAAGTGCCTGGAGAACTGGAACAAGGGCGACAACGGCATCCTCGATCTCTCGCGGGCCTATCGCCTGAAGCGCGGCACCGGCTGGCTGATTCCGCCCGGCGTGCTGCACGCCCCCGGTTCGCTCTGCACCTACGAGCCGCAGTGGGGCAGCGACGTGTTCGGCATGTTCCAGATCGATCGTCGAAGGCCGCGAAGTGCCGTGGTCGCTGCTGGTCAAAGACATGCCGCAAGGACAAGCACCAGGACCTCGACTTCATCATCGGCCAGCTCGACTGGGAGAAGAACGTCGACACGCACTTCAAGGAGCACAACTACCTGGAGCCGATCGTCGACGAAGCCAAGAGCGGCGACGGCTACACCGACCGCTGGATCGTCTACGGCACGGTCGACGGCGAGCAGCTCTTCAGCGCCAAGGAGCTGACGCTCGAGCCCGGCGCGAAGTGCACGCTGCAAGATCCCGGCGCCAGCGGCTGGATCACCGTGCAAGGCCGCGGCCGGATCGGCAAGCTGGACCTGCAAACGCCGGCGATGATCCGCTTCGGCGAGGACACCGAAGACGAAGTCTTCATCACCCACGAAGCGGCGACCGCGGCGTGGAGATCGAAAACACCGGCAGCGAGCCGCTCGTCGGCCTGCGCTACTTCGGCCCCGACGTGCACAGCAATCTGCCGAAGGCAGGAAGCTAAGCAGGTGGCAGGTGGCAGTGGCAGGTGGCAGCGCAGGAAAAACTTCGAATCGATCATGATCGGCAAGTCGAGATCAAATCCCGCAACCCGCAACCCGCAACCCGCAACCCGCAACCCGCAACCCGTTTCCGCTCTGCTTCGATCGGCGGAGCGATCGACCACTCTGCCCGCCCGTTTCCTTCAACGTTTGAAACTCTATGTCCACCGTCAACGAAACCTTCATCCCAACAACTTCCCCAAACTCCACAACGCCGCTTGGCCCGGCGTCGTCGGCAAGGGGGGTGAGGACAGCGAGCCGCCGATCGGGCTGGACACGATGCTCGACCTGACCGCCGCGGCCGAAGTCGACGGCCGCAAGTTCGACGGCGTCGATCTGTTCTTGTTCGATCCGCACGTCAGCATCGATGCCACGGACGAGGAATTGGAAAACTTGGCCGAGCGCGTCCGCAGTCGTGGGCTGGTGATCGGCAGGGTCGTGGCCCCGGTCTGGCCGCCGACTGGCGGCGGTTCGGCTATGGGTGGCCCTGAGGAAGTCGAATTGTTTTTGACGCAAGTCCGCAAAGCGTGCCACATCGGTAAGAAGCTGCGCGAATTGGCGATTCGGCCCTACGGCGTGGTCCGCATCGACTCGGCTCTACCGGCCTGGCGACTGGGCCAAGGATCCGAGACGAACCAGTCGCGGATCGCCGACACGTTCAAGGCCGCCGCGATATCGCCGAAGAGTACGGCGAGCGGCTCGCCGCCGAAGGCGAAATCTGCTGGGGCGGCATGCACCGTGGCGCACATGGTCGAGCTGCTGGAAGCCGTCGATCGGCCCGAGCCGCTCGGCTTTCAAGCCGACATGGCCCACACGCTGCTGTACCTGCTGGGCTACAACGCGCCCGAAGATGCGCTGCTGCCAGAGGATTTCGACTGGAGCGACACGGCCAAGAAGCAGGACGCGCTGAAGAAACTGACCGACGCGCTGCGTCCGTGGACGATCGACTTCCACGTCGCCCAGAACGACGGCACGGTGTACGGCTCCGGCTCGCACGACAAGACCGGCCGGCACTGCCTGCCCAACGCCCCCGACGGCAAGCTCGACATCGTCGAAGACGCCGGCTACTGGCTGCGCGACGAGCACGGCGATGTGCTCAAGACCATCCGCCACATCTGCTGGGACGGCTGCATGTTCCCCAACACCGTGATGCACAAGAACGAGACCTGGAACAACATCCTGGCGGCGATGGTCGCAGTTCGAGACGCCCACGGCTGGCAGGAGTAGTCTTTTTCCCACCGTTCCCCGTCCATTGTCCACCCGCTATCGTCCACCATCTAGGATCGCTTCATGAAGAACGTCAACATCGGCATGATCGGCTACGGCTTCATGGGCCGGGCGCACTCGAACGCCTACGCCAGGTCAACCACTTCTTCGACCTTCGAGTACGCCCGGTGCTGAAGGCCGTGTGCGCCGCGACGAGGAGAAGGCCAAGGAGTTTGCCGACAAGTGGGGCTACGAGTCGATCGAGACCGATTGGCGGAAGCTGCTCGAGCGGAAGGACATCGACGCGGTCGATATCTGCACGCCGAACAACCTGCACAAGGAGATCGCGATCGCCGCGGCCAAGGCCGGCAAGATGATCCTGTGCGAGAAGCCGCTGGCGATGAACGCGGCCGAAGGCGAGGAGATGTGCGCAGGCGGTCGAGAAGGCCGGCGTGCGCGAACATGGTCTGGTACAACTACCGCCGCGTTCCGGCCGTCACGCTCGCCAAGCAGCTCATCGACGAAGGCCAGCTCGGCACGCATCTTCCACTACCGCGCCAACTTCCTGCAGGACTGGACGATCACCGCCGACCTGCCGCAAGGCGGGGCAGGGGCTGTGGCGGCTCGACGCGACGGCGGCCGGCAGCGGCGTGACCGGCGACTTGCTGGCCCACTGCATCGACACGGCCATCTGGCTCAACGGCGGCATCAAGCGACGTCACGGCGATGACCGAGACGTTCGTCAAGGAGCGGAAGCACACGGAACTCACGGGCAAGAGTCGAGACCGGTCGGCATCGACGACGCCTGCGCGTTCCTCTGCCACTTCGACAACGGCTCGCTCGGGCTGTTCGAATCGACCCGCTACGCCCGCGGCCACAAGGCGCTCTACACGTTCGAGATCAACGGCGAGCATGCCTCGATCAACTGGGACCTGCACGACCTGCACCGCCTGCAGTACTTCGACCACGCGCGACGAGTCCGTCGTCCGCGGCTGGCGAAGCATCCACGTCACCGACGGCGACCAGCCGTACATGGGCAAGTGGTGGGTGCCGGGCCTGCAGATCGGCTACGAGCACACCTTCGTCCACCAGGTCGCCGACTTCCTGAAGTCGCTGGAAAACGGCAAGCCAGCTCGACCCAACTTCCGCGACGCGCTGGAAACGCAGAAGGTCTGCGACGCGGTGCTGGCCAGCGCCGCCGAGCGGTCCTGGAAAACGATCTAAACTCCGCGGCGGTCAGACTGCTAAACTAACTGCGTTGCAGACCTAGCAGAAAAACCGACTATCGGCGTCGCGATCGTTTTGGAAACCATGGAAGCCAGCCAACTCCTTTCGCAGCGGTCGCGCTTCCGACCGCTGCTTTGCCTTGCGCTCTTGCTCGCATGCGGGTGGTCCGCAGCGGCGCGGGCCGACGAAGTGGCACTGGCGACGACCAGCGCCGGGCCGTTCGACGCGATCGCCGTCTGCCCGCCAGCCTTGCAACCGGCGCTGAGTCGTTGGGTGACCCGGCGGACCGGCGAAGGCCTGGCGGTCTGCGTGATCACGCCGGAGCCGACCGCGGCGGCGACCAAGCGGAAGATCGCCGCCGCCGCCGAACTGGGTCGCACGCGGTATGTGCTGCTGGTAGGGGACACACAGATATCGCCTGATGGACGAGCGATCGACTCCCGTTATTTCGTCCCGACGATCTACCAGGAAGCTGATGCGACGGCGCCGTGGCAAGCGGTTCCCCACCTTCCCGGTGATTATCTCTACGGCGACTTCGACGATGACGGCTTGGTCAACGCCGCCGTCGGACGCTTACCCGTTAAAACGATCGATCAAGCGACCGATTTGTTCGCGCGGATCGCTGCCTATGAAGACAGCCGAGATTTTGGAAATTGGCGGTCGCGAGTCGATTTGGTCGCTGGGATGGGCGGTTTTGGGCCGCTGATCGACGGAGCGATCGAGACGATCACTAGCGGGATCATTACCGGCTACCTGCCCGGCTCGGTCCGCACCCGCGTGACCCACGCGGGCCCGGAAAGTCTGTTTTTCCCGGGCACCGACTGCTTCACCGATACGGTGCTGGCCAATTACGCCGACGGCTCGCGGTTCTGGGTCTACGCCGGGCACGGGCACATCCGTGAACTGGACCGGGTGCCGGCAAGCCAGTTCGGCCGACCCGTTCTGGCCGTCGATGACGTCGAGCAACTTCGCCGCTCCGCTGACGGAGCCCCGATCGCGCTGTTGTTGGCCTGCTACACCGGCGCGTTTGATGCGACCGAGGACTGCCTGGCCAAGCAGATGTTGTTGGCTCCGGGTGGACCGATTGCGGTGCTCGCCGGCTCGCGCGTCACGATGCCCTACGGCAATGCCGCCGCAGCGATGGGTTTGATTCACGCCGTTTACCAGAACAAGCCGGAGCGGCTGGGCGATGCGTGGCGTGAGACGCTGATCGAGATGGCAACGCCGAGCGACGCAGAGCCAGGGCTACAGAGCCGTCGGTTGGTGATCGACAGCTTGGCACAGATCCTCGGCGGCGGTCGGATTGACGAAGAACGCCGCGAGCACATGCAACTCTACAATTGGCTCGGCGATCCGACGATGCGGTTGACTCACGCCGAAGAGATTCATGTCGATCCCGTTGCTGGCGTGACTGCTGGCCAGACGCTGATGCTGACCGGCACATCGCCGCTGAGCGGGACGCTGACGGTGGAACTGCACCGGCGGCTCGGATCCCCGGCGACGGCCGAAATTCTTGAAATTGCCGGTGACGCTGCGGGCCAACGAACGCCGTATGAACTGGCCAACGATACGGTGGTGAGCGGCTGGTCGGTCGAACTGAGCCAAGCCGGTCAGTGGAAGTATCCCGTAACGTTGCCCGCGGACGTGTCGGGCCCGATGCAGTTGGTCGTTCGCTCGCAGGGCACCGACGGTTTTGCCAGCGGCTCACAAAATATCTGGATCCGGCCAGCAGCAGCGCGCTGAGGAGAAGTGGCTCGGCTGCTGAGAGATTCTCTTAGGACCCGAGGCCGGCACATCTACTGCCGGAGTCGTCAGGCTCCGGGTTGAAGCGAAAGCGAAAGTTCCTCAGGCCGCAGGGCCGACACATCTTGGGCGCAGCGTCCGGCTTGTATCGGCCCTGCGGAGACTGCTGATTTAATCGGCAGAGCAGAGGATGCGTATAATGAGGGATTCGTCGCTCGCTTAGGAGTGATTTCCCATGCTCTCCCCAGATCGTGATCGGCTGTTTCGGATCCGCGAGCAAGATCGCAGCTTTTACGGCTCGCTGTTGCCCAAGGAGCATCCGCTGCTGGATGCCTTGGAGTTGATCCCCTGGGACTCCTTTGTCCCAGAGCTTGAGGCGTTTTATTGCCCTCATCGCGGCCAGCCGGCCGTGACGCCGCTGATCATGTTCAAGCTCGAGTTCCTGCGGTACTTCTGCCGTCTGTCGGACCGCGAGGTGATGCTCCGAGGGCAAACTGACGTGCTCTTTCGCTGGTTTCTGCAGATACCAGTCATTTATAGGCTTCCCGATGCCAGTCTGCTCCCGAAGTTCCGCGGTTGGCTCGGTGCCGCAGGTTTTAAAAAACTCTTTGAGCGCCTGGTCAGCTACGCGCGTCAGGCAAACCTGATTCGAGATCGATTGCGGCTCAAGGACGCCACGCATGTGGTTGCCAACATCGCCGTCCCCACCACGCTCGCCTTGCTCGCTCAACTGCGAGAAAGAATGCTCGGTGTGATTGACAGCTTCGATCCAGAGGTTGCAGAGGGCTATCGTATCGAGGTCCAGCGGATTACCCAGGAAACCGAACACGCCAGTGCTGAGATCAAGCTGCAGGCACGCTTGTCACTGGTCAACGATCTGCTGGGCTGGATTCAACAGCAAACGCCCCCAGCCGAGGGCGCCGATCGGCGGTGGGCCAAGCTGCAGGCGGTCCGTCAGTTGGCCGAGAAGATCACCGACGACATGTTTCACCCGAACAAGGGCCATCGGACGCTGAGCGTCGTCGACCCCGAGGTGCGCCGCGGTAAGCACGGTGAGTTTTACGACGGCTACTTGTTGGACGTGATGATCGATGCCGAGAGTGAATTGATCACCAGCTTTGACGTGCTTGCAGCGGACGGCGATGAAGCGGCTGATGCGATTGATTTGGTCAAGATGGAGCAGCAAACCTACGGCAACCAGATTGAGCAGCTCTCCATGGACGGCATCGGTTTCAACGGCCACGTGCTGCGAGAGCTCCAGGATCCGCAAGGGCCCAATGTCGAAGTCTTCGTTCCGCCGAGGGACTTCCGCAGTGGTGAAGGCTTTGCTGCATCGATGTTTGAACTCTCCGCCGACGGCACCAGCGTGACCTGTCCCAACGGAGAAACATCGAAATACCGCCACCAGGGCAAGCACCTCACTACGTTTAAGTTCAAGCGTTCGCAGTGCCAGAACTGTCCTCTGCTGTCGCAGTGCCACCTAAACTTTAGCCCGAAATCAAACTTGGGCAGATCGGTATCCAAGAGCTTGTATGAAGCAGAATATGAGCAAGCCCGAGAGCGGGCGAAGACTCCGGGGTATGCCGAGGTCCGGCGCAAGCATCCGGCGATCGAGCGGAAGCTCAACGAACTGGCACGTCACGGCCGCGGGCGTCGGGCCCGGTACTGGGGTCGAGCAAAGCTCTGCATTCAGCAGTGCATGACTTGCCTGGTGGTGAATGTGAAGCGGATCAGCCGCTTGCTCCAGGCCACGCCCTGTCCAGCGACCTGTTAAGGGCGGAGAAAGGAGGTGATCGATCGATTCTTCGCTGGAAGAGGTTTTTAAAGCGCGATTTCGCCTAAGCGAACGCAGGTCGGCTCAAGGCCCTGACGAAAACCAGCCGCAGCGCGATGCCATCGAGCAACGCTCGATCATCGCCTCCGCACACATTGCTATTATCTCAGCAGTCTCCTGCGGGCCTCCCAATTCATTTGCGTCCCTGTTACCGGGCCCTCACGGGACCCGGCAGAAGATGTGCCGGGCCTGCGGCCCTTCGGCGAAGAAAAGCCGACGCGAGCGGCGCGGCACTGACGCATGCTTTCAACTTTGACAGAGCGCTCAGGGTGCTCCTGACGCTCCTACCGGCACCGCCCCACCCCGCACCCGCTCGGCCAAAATCTGCTAGGGGACGGCAAATAGCCCGATCAAGCTTGATTGGCGCCGCTGCCGCGGTTCTACTTTGTGGGTGCCCGCTGCCGCTGTGTGGCAGTCTCTTCGCAGCGAACCCAACAAGGAGTTCTTGATGTCGACTTCGGTACAGCCGGTTTCTGCCGCTCGGATGAGCGATGACGACGTGCAGGCGATCGACGAGCTGCGGCAAACTTATGGGCGGCTGCAGCGCGAGCTGGGCCGGGTGATCGTCGGCCAGCACGAGGTGATCGAGCGGCTGGCGATCTGCCTGTTCGCCCGCGGCCATGCGCTGCTGATGGGCGTGCCGGGGCTGGCCAAGACGCTGCTGGTGAGCAAGCTGGCCGAGACGATGTCGCTGAAGTTCAGCCGCATCCAGTTCACGCCCGACCTGATGCCGATGGACATCACCGGCACCGACATCCTGCAGGACGGCGGCGGCGGCCGGCGCGAGTTTCGAGTTCGTCCACGGGCCGGTCTTCGCGAACATCGTGCTGGCCGACGAGATCAACCGCGCCCCGCCGAAGACGCAGGCGGCGATGCTCGAGGCGATGCAGGAGCATCAGCGTGACGGTGGTCGGCAAGCCGTTTCACGCTCGACCCGCCGTTCCTCGTGCTGGCGACGCAGAACCCGGTCGAGCAGGAAGGGACGTATCCGCTGCCCGAGGCGCAGCTCGACCGGTTCATGTTCCTGATCGAGCTGGATTATCCGTCGCGAGGCCGAGGAGATCGAGATCGCCCGGACGACGACCGGCGATGCGCTGCCGACGCTCGAGCATCTGCTGCACGCCGAGGAGATCATCCGGCATCAGGACCTCGTGCGCCGCGTGCCGGTGCCCGACCACATCTACACGTACGCGGCGCGGCTGGTCCGCAAGACGCGGCCGCACGGCGCCGACGGCCCCGGCGTGGCTCAAGCCGCTGGTGGCCTGGGGCGCCGGACCGCGGGCGGTGCAGTACCTGATCCTGGGCGCCAAGGCCCGGGCGGCGCTGCTGGGCAGCTACATGGTGCGGCTGGAAGACGTGCAGGAGGTCGCCGTGCCGGTGCTGACGCATCGCGTGATCACGACGTTCGCCGCGCAGGCCGAAGGGATCGACGCCAAGCGAGATCGTGCGCCGGTTGCTCGAGGAAATCGAGCGAGAGCGAGGCATGAGTGGTGGACCGCCGCTGCTGGTCGTTCTGTCGATTGTCGCTAGGCCCAGAGAGTCGCTGCGTCGCATGCTTTCGGACCGATCGCAATCCCGCAGCTTTCTCGATCCCAGCGTGCTGTCGCGGCTCGGCGCGCTGCCGCTGTTCGCGCGGCGGCCGATGCAGGGCAACGTCTCGGGCCGGCATCCCAGCCCGCATCGCGGGTCGAGCGTCGAGTTCGCCGAGTATCGCAAGTACGTGCCCGGCGACGACCTGCGGCGGCTCGACTGGCGGGCCTACGGCCGCACCGACCGCTTCTACGTCAAGGAGTTCGAGGCCGACACGAACCTGCGCTGCTGCCTGGTCGCTCGACACCAGCGGCTCGATGGACTTCGGCTCGACCGGCATCACCAAGATCGAGTACGCCCGGCGAGCTCGCCGGCGCGCTGGGCTATCTGGCGGTCCAGCAGGGCGACGCGGTCGGGCTGGCGTGCGTCGCCGAGCGGCATCGTCCGCAGCATCCCGCCGCGGCGCAACCCGGCCCACCTGATGCATGCTGTTCGATCTGCTGGAAGCAGGCTCGAGCCGCAGGGGCGAGACGCAGCTGGCTGTCGGTGCTGCACGAGCTGGCCGAGACGATCCGCCAGCGGGCGTTGATCGTCATCATCTCCGATTTGTTCGTCGAGCCGGAGCAGCTGCGCGGCTGCTTTCAGCACTTGCGGTTTCGCAAGCACGACCTGGCGGCGTTCCACCTGCTCGATCCGCTGGAGATCGAGTTCAACTTCCAACGGCCGATGCGGTTTCTCGACATGGAAGGCGGCACCGGCGATCTTCGCCGAGCCGAACGAGATCGCCGACCGCTATCACACGCGCCTTGGAGCACTACCTGGACGGGCTGCAAGCAGGTCGTGCTGGAATCGGCGGTCGACTACCACCGCGTGAGGATCGACGAGGACTACGAGCAGGTGCTGATGCGGTTCCTTGTCGGCCGCACGCGAGCCCGAGGCGTGCGATGAGCTTTCTGCAGCCGTGGCTGCTTGCCGCGCTGCCGCTGGTCGCGCTGCCGATCATCATCCACCTGATCAACCAGCGGCGGTTCCAGACGATCGCTGGGCGGCGATGATGTTCCTGCTCGCGGCGAACCGGATGTCGCGCGGCTACGCGCGGCTCCGGCAGTGGCTGATCCTGCTGTTCCGCGTCGCGGTGATCGCGGCGCTGATCCTCGCGGTCAGCCGGCCGCTGGCCAGCGGCTGGCTGGGGCTCGCCGGCGGCGGTCGGCCCGACACGACGCTCGTCCTGCTCGACCGCTCGCCGAGCATGCAGCAGCGCGAGTTCGGCAGCGAAGTGACCAAACTCGAAACCGGCGTCAACCAGTTGGTGCAGACGCTCAGCACGCTCGGCTCCACCCGCTGGGCCGTGATCGACAGCGCGCACCTCGAGCCACAAGAACTGGAGTCAATTGAAGCGTTGCCTGGACTGGCCGCGGTGACTCCAACCAGTAGCTCAGCCGATCTGCCAGCGATGCTTGAGTCAGCCCGTGACTACATCGCCGCCAATCGCCCTGGGCGCACCGATATTTGGATCGCGTCGGACCTGCAAGCGGGTGACTGGAATCCTGATAGTTCGCGGTGGCAGTCGCTTCGCGATGCGTTTCAAAGCTTTCCCCAAGGCGTGCGATTCCACTTGCTCGCCTTTCCGCACGACGTCGCGCAGAACGTCGCGATCTCGGTGACCGACTCCAAGCGAGTTGAAACCGGGCAGGGAGCGGAACTGTGGCTGTCGCTGCGATTGGCCTGTCACGGTGAGGCGGAAGAGCGGGTGAGCGTGCCGGTGGTGATTGAGCTCGAGGGGCGCGATCGCTGGTGTCGGTCGACCTGGTCGGGGCGCAGGCCGAACTGAAGGATCACCGCATCGCGCTGCCGCCAGGACATCACCGAGGCTGGGGCGTCGTCTCCATTCCCGCCGACGCCAACTCGGCCGATAACCAGTTTTATTTCGTCTTCGACGAGCCACCGCCGCGGCACAGCATCATCGTCGCCGAGCAGCCTGCAGTCGGCGATCTACTGGAAGTCGCCGCCACGATCTCACCGGATGCCCAAGTCAAATCGACGGCGGAACGCGTCACGCCCGCGCGGTTGTCAGCGATCGCTTGGGAAGAGGTGTCGTTGTTGCTCTGGCAGGGAGCGATGCCCGACGACGCCGTGGCGGAGGAGGTCGAGCGGTTCATCGCCCGCGGCGGCCAAGCGATCTTCTTCCCCTCACCGCAGGCGGCAAACACGAGTTTTCTCGGCGTCAGCTGGGGCAACTGGATCGACAATGCAGCGCAGCAGCGGATCGAAAGCTGGCGCGGCGACCAAGACCTGCTGAGCAATACCGCCAGTGGCGCCGCCTTGCCGGTTGGTCAGATCGAACTGCATCAGCGAATGGAACTGACTGGCGAGTTCACGCCGCTGGCGACCCTTGCCGGCGGCAGGGCGCTGGTGGGCCGCGTGCTGCATGGCGATGGAGCAGCCTATTTCTGCGGGACGACGCCAGAGAGTTCCCATTCCTCGCTGGCCCAGGACGGGATCGTGTTCTACGTCATGGTCCAGCGGGCTTTGGCAGCCGGCACGGCGGCCCTAGGGGACACACGGCAACTCATCGCCGGAGCGGCGAGCTCACAGCGCGCGCCCAGCGGCGATACAAGCCCCGCGGATCGATCCGATGGCGAGAATCATCTGAGCACCCCGCCGAGTCACCAGGGGACGCCGAGCGACACCTGGCAGCAGCTCGCCGGGCCTACGGACGCGTTGTCCAGCGAGTACTCCTATCAGGCGGGCGTGTACGCCGACGACGATCGATTGCTGGCGATCAACCGCCCGCCTGCGGAAGACGAGCCGGGGCGTGTGCAGGATGACCGTTTGGCCGAGCTGTTCCGCGATCTGGATTTTACCCGTGTCGATACCGAACTGGGACGTGACACGGGACTGGTGCAGGAAGTCTGGCGGCTGTTCGTGATGGCCATGATCGCAGCGATGATGTTCGAAGCCGGCCTTTCGATGCCGCATCGGGTTCGCAGTGGAGGACTCGGCCGATGAACCGCATGCAGATGCTGACGTTGCTCTGGACCCCCTGGTCGATCGCCTTTTCCGTAGTGGTCCTGCTCGTGGCTGCGGCATTGTGTTGGGCCGCTTGGCGGCGGAGTGGCTGGAACCGCAACGTCGGCGGCTTGGAACTGGTGCGGCTGTCCGCGGTGGGATTGGGCGTGTGGATGCTCAATCAACCGGAGTGGGTTCAGGAATATCGGCCCGATGAGCGGCCGTCGATCGCGGTGTTGTGGGACGCTTCGCCGAGCATGCAAACTCGCGATGTCGTCTCGCCGGAGTCGGTCGGCACACCGCTGCGAGCCCGCGGCGACGCGATCGCTTCGCTGACTCAGCCCGCTTTTTGGCAATCGCTGAGCGATCAGATGGATGTTCGGCTGGAGGCGTTCCCGGGAGCGGATCAAGCGACGACCGACCTGTACACGCCGCTGGCTCAGCTCGCCAGCAAAGACGCAAACCTCCGCGGCGTGGTACTGTTATCGGACGGCGATTGGAATGAAGGCTCGCCACCGGTGCAGGCCGCTTCGCGTCTGCGGCTGCGCGGCGTACCGGTGTTCGTCGTTCCCGTCGGCAGTTCCGTACAACTGCCCGACGTGGAACTGCTGAGTCTCGACGCGCCGACCTTTGGCGTCGTCGGCAAAGCGGTCCGCATCCCGTTCACGCTTCAAAGTTCGCTGCCGCGCGATTATGACACGACGGTGACGCTGCAAACTTCTGATGGCGAAACGGTGACCAAAGAAGTTCGGGTCGCGCCGATGGGACGCACCAACCAGTTCATCGAGTGGCAAACCGATTCCATCGGCGACTACACGGTGACGCTCTCGGTCCCGCCGCACCCTGAAGAGACACTACCGAACAACAACCAACTGACGGCTCCGATCGCAATTCGCCAAGAGCAATTGCGGGTGCTGTTGGTCGAGTCGGTACCGCGGTGGGAATACCGCTACTTGCGCAACGCCCTGTCTCGCGACCCCGGTGTGCAGCTCTCTTGCCTGCTGTTTCATCCTGGTTTGAGCAAGGTTGGCGGCGGCAGCACGGACTACATCAAAGAGTTCCCCAGCGGCCTAGATGAACTGGGGCAGTACGATGTGATTTTTCTCGGCGATGTCGGGATTGAGCAAGGGCAACTGACCGCCGAGCAGTGCCGTCTGCTGCGAGGCGTGGTCGAGCATCAAGCCAGCGGACTGGTATTCATGCCCGGCCTTCAGGGGCGCCAACTCTCGTTTCTTGATAGCGAACTGGATGAACTCTTGCCCGTGGTGCTCGATCCCGCACAGCCAGGCGGCTGGGGATCGCGCACGCCGAGCCAATTTGTGCTGACCGAAACCGGCCGCCGCAGCTTGCTGACCCGGTTGGCTGACTCGCAGGAAGAGAACCTCGAGGTCTGGGAAGGGCTGCCGGGATTCCAGTGGTACGCGCCGGTGCTCCGCGCTCGGGCCGGCAGCGAAGTGCTGTGCGTTCACAAGGAGGTTGCCAATCAGTATGGCCGGCTGCCGCTGTTAGCGACCCGGACGTTTGGCGCTGGCAAGGTGCTGTTCATGGGTACCGATGGCGCCTGGCGGTGGCGCAAAGGCGTCGAAGACCGCTACCACTATCGTTTTTGGGGCCAGGTGGTGCGGTGGATGGCCTATGCGCAACATGGCCAAAGGGGAAACGATGCGGCTGTATCATGCCCCCGACCAGCCGCAACTGCGTCAGAGCATCGTGCTGCGGGCGACCGTGATGGATTCGAGCGGCGAGCCGGTGCAGGATGGCGACGTCACCGCCCGAATCGTCGCGCCGTCGGGTCGCGGGCAGTCGATTCGGCTGGCATCGACCGGTCAGCAGTGGGGCGCTTACACCGCGACGCACACCGCCGAAGAACCGGGCGAGCACCGGGTGACGCTGTCCTGTGCCCAGACCGACGCGACGCTGGAGTCGACGTTCTTTGTGCACGGCGAACTGGCTGAGCGGATCGGCCGGCCGGCGCGGCCGGAGGTACTCGAGGAACTTGCCCGCGTCACCGGCGGGCGGGTGCTGGACCTCAGCAACCTAGACCAAGTGATCAGCGCCGTCACCGCGCTACCCGAACCGCCTCCCGCCGTGCGCCGCGTCCAGTTATGGAGCCATCCGCTGATGGTCGCGATATTAACCGGCCTGCTGGGCGTATTTTGGGTCGGCCGCAAGATGATTGGGTTGATCTAGACCGAATGTTGCATCCGCTGGTGCTCAGCGGTGTGATGGCAAATCCGGTCACGCGAGTAAGTTTACCGGCGGTGTTCGCTGCGCTCGACCGCCGGCTGATCGCTTGAATCCCTTCGGGATGAGGATCAAAGCGGACGGCACCCGGAGAGTGCCTGCTACTCTGGACTACTCGTGACGCAGGGCGTCGATCGGGTTCATCTTCGCCGCGCGGATGGCGGGGTACAGACCGCTGACCAGTCCGACTGCGACGGCAATACCGACGGCCAGCGGGATCGTGGCGTAGACGATCGACGGTTCCGCCTGACGGATCGCCTCGGGCAGCGAGGCGAACTTCTCGGGCGAGAACTTGAACACCAGATACAGCAACGAGTGGTACATCGGAGGCCCGAGGAAACCGAGCACAATCCCCAGCGCCGCACCGGAGAAACTCAGCACAATCGTTTCGACCAGGAACTGACGGACGATATCTTTGCGTTTGGCGCCGAGCGCGCGACGGATCCCGATTTCGCGGGTCCGTTCGGTGACGCTGGCCAACATGATGTTCATGATGCCGATCCCGCCGACGACCAAGGAGATACATGCGATCAATACGCCGATGCCGAGGAACATCATCCGCAGGTTGCGAGCCTGCTCGAGCAGTTCCAGCGGCACGACAACGGCGACGTCCTGCATGGCAGCGTGCCGGGGCAGGATCAGCGACTCGACCATCGCGGCGGTTGGCCGCACCTGATCGACGCTGAACACCTGCAGGGTGATCTGGTTGAGCTCCATGATCTCCATTTCCATCTGACCAGCTCGGCGGGTGACCACCATGTCGCCGATGCGCCGCTGCATCGTCCGAATCGGGATGTAAATATCGCTCGAAAAATCTTGTGAGTCCAACGAGCCGCCAATCGCCGCCGAGGCGTTGCGATGCTGCAGCACGCCGACGACGCGGTAGTAATCGTTGTTTTCGGGAACGTAGATCCGCTTGCCGAGCGGCTCCTCGTAGGGGAACAGACGGTCCGCCACCCCGGCCGCCAGGACACAGATCATGTCGGCGCGGCAGGTTGTCGGCATCCGCTAAGAACCGGCCATTGCGGACAGCAAGCTTGTTGATTTCCGCATAATCCGGTGTGCAGCCGACGAGCCTTCCGTCGACTGTCTTATCGCCGTTGGTGAACTGGCGGCGGATCTCGCGGATCGGCAACGCACTATCGATCGTCGGCACATTAGCGACGATCAGTTCCAGATCGCTGCGGCGGAGGCCGTAATCGGCCGCTCGGCCGGTCATCTTTTCGGCCGGCGGCTTGATGCTGCGGACGATGATCGTGTTGGCGCCGAGCGATTCGATTTGCTTTTGGACCACATCGCTGGCCCCTTGGCTGATCGCCGTCAACACGATCACTGCCCAGACACCGATCAGGATGCCGAGCATCGTCAGGCCGCTGCGAAGCGGGTGGAGCAAGAGGCTTTTAACGCCCAGTTGCCAAGTGCGGAGCCAGAGCATGAGATCGATTAGTCTTTTCGTTGGGCGAGGGCGAGGACATGTTCGTGCTGGCGTCGCCGGGCTTCCTCTCGGCTCGCTTCGCTGTTGATACGGTCGCTCGATAGCATTCCGTCAGCCAAACGAATCACGCGTTTGGCTCGTGCCGCCACTTCATCCTCGTGCGTGACCATGATGATCGTGCGGCCTTCGTTGTTGAGCCGGTCGAACAACGACAGGATTTCTTCGGTGGTCACCGAGTCGAGGTTACCGGTCGCTTCGTCGGCGAGCATGAAATATGGGTCATTCATCAAACTGCGGGCGATCGCCACCCGCTGCTGCTGACCACCGGAGAGTTGCATCGGGCGGTGGTCCAGGCGTTCGCCCAGGCCGACCGAGCATGCCAATTCGATCGCTCGCTGCTGCTCGGCTGGTCCGAGTCGTCCCTGGTAGTACAGTGGGACCTGAATGTTTTCGACGACCGTGTACTGCTGGATCAGGTTATAGGACTGAAACACAAAACCGATGCGGCGGCTGCGGATGTCGGCCAGTTCGTCGTCGCTCATGGTGGCGACGTCATCCTCGCCGAGAAAAAAGTTGCCGCTGGTCGGCTTGTCGAGGCAGCCTAACAGATTCAGCAGCGTGCTTTTGCCGCTGCCCGAGGGTCCCATGATGGCGACGAAGTCACCTTCGGGGATATCGAACGAAACGCCGCGCAGCGCGTGGACGGTTTCGCTTTTGAGCACATAGGACTTCTTGAGGTTGCGGATCTGAACAGCCGGAACTTTGCCGCTGCCAGCAAACGGCTTGGCCGCAACGGCCGGTTCAAGTGTCTTCACGCTGTAAGGTTCCATCAGGGACTACTCCGCTGCATCCGAGCCACCTGCGCGAACGGCAGAGATTCGCTCCATAAACGACTTCCGCGGAGGCGGATCGCCGCTGGAAGAGTTGTCTGCGGTCGGCGTTGCGGCTTGGCTGGAGCGCGGCTCGCGGTCGAGCTGCTGCAAGCTCGCCGGATCGCGACCCTCTGGCCTTCCAGCGGCTTCGCCACCGCGATCGGTTGCGGCTGCCGGTCCCCGCAGTTCGCCCGCGTCCGCGGCACCTTCTGGACGTTGTGAGGGGCGTTCACCGCCGCGGGCCTGCGCGTCAGCAGGACCTGCGGCAGGGCCGCGATCATCACCACGAGGTGCGATCGCGTTTTCGGAACCTTCACCGACCAGCCGAGCGAGCAGTGTATCGTCCTGCGGCTTGACTTCGGGCAGGTCCATCAGGGAGAGGTTTTGCCTCAGGTTGAGCACGACGGTTTCATTTTCCTCAATCCCACCGACGATCGTCGCAGTGTTGTCGTTCGTCGCACCGATCTTGATTTCCCGGGTTTCGAACTCCCGGTCTCCCCGACGAACGAGCGAGTAGGTCTTGCCGCCGTGCTCATAGATCGCTTGGATCGGCACCTGCAACGCTGCGGGCAACTGTTCGACAAAGATCTGGACCTCCGCCGTCATCCCGGTACGAATCGCTTCTGGCGGATCCATGATTTCGATGATGGTGGCATATTCCTTGATCGACGAGCTGTACCAACTGCCCGGCTCGGCGTAGCGATTGACTTTGCTGACCCGGCCGAGCAGTTCCATGTTGCTGATCGCGTCGATGCGGATCTTGGCCGGCATGCCCGGTTCGATCAACGTGATTCGCGATTCGTTGACCTTGGCACGCACCTGCATCCGCTTGGGGTCAGGCAGGCGAATGATCGTCTGGCGTTCGCGGATGATCGCTCCGGGTTCGATGACCACTTCGGAGCTTCCGCCGCGGCTGCTGAACGTGTTGGCATGGATGACGACGCCGTCAGCCGGTGCGTAGATCGTACACAGCTCGATCTGCCGTTGGATTTCTCGCATATCGGTCTGCTCTTCTTCGAGCGACCCGAGGGCAGCGGCTAACTGTGCTTCAGCGGAGTCGATCGCGCTGTCGAACTCGACCAACATCTTCCGCCGAGTCAGGTTTTGCAGCACGCGCAGCCGGTTGGCGGCGGATTCTAGCATGTTGCGGCTATTTTTGACAGCGTACTCGTCGGCTTCCAGTTGCAGCGACTTGACCAGTCCGCGGGCAACCAGCCGCTCGGAGCTCTGCAGGGCGAGTTGGGCTTTGCGGAGGTCCTGCTCGGCGATCAACATTTCGCTTTGAATCGCCCGTTCCTCGGTTTCAAACAGCCCCTCGAGATATTCCTCGCGAGCGATTTTGGCTTGTTCGACGGCAGCTTCGGCAGCAGCAACGGTTGCTTCGGCGCCGATCACGACGATCCGCTTATCCCGCAGCGCCGTCCGCCATTCCGAGTCGTCCAATTCGACCAGCTTGTCACCCGCCTTGACGGTAGTCCCTTCGTCGACCACCCAGAGGATCGGCGTTCCTGCGCCGCCGGTGCGTGATTGCACCTGACAGATGACGTCGACGTTGCTGCTGCTTTCCAGTTCGCCCTGCTCCAGGACGATGTGGTCAAAGGGGCCACGGCTGACTTGATCGATGATCAGGTCGGTACGAACTGCGTTGGCCTGTGATCGCTGCCAAAACCAATAGCCGCCAGCTCCCAAGGAGCCAAAGACAACCAAGGCGAGCAGCAATCCCGTCAGGACGCTACCGCGATTTCGGGCTGGCCGCGAGTTCACACAGGTAGGATAGCAACGCATAATTATCAGGAGGATGCGAGGGGACGAACCGCAAGGTGGGATTGCGAGGTGGGCAGTGCCGTAGGTTTTCAACCGTACCACCGGTACAGCAGGCAACGAACTACCTCCTTCGAATTCGACTGAATCGTTTCCGCAAGGGGGCAGCGTGTTACCAGCTGTAGCGAACGGGTCGACTGGATGAAGGCCGTCGATTGGGGGTGGACCGCAACCGGCCACCCAGAAACCTTACGACATGCCCAGCATAATCGATCATCGCCCATACCGGAAATGCTGATTGGGGTTGATGCTCCACTAGCTTAAACCCCGGATAGCCAAGAAGTTTCGCAATTAATTGTTAACCTGAACGATGGCTTAACTTTACCGCGGATTGATGATACGGTTTAACTGTCTGCTGCCGCAGAGGATCGATGCCTGCTGCGGCTGCCGCTCTGGCTGCGGCACGAACACATCGCACAGACGCGTCGATCCGTGTCTGTGGAACGATCGCAGCAGCCACATTCGCTCTGCCGACTTGTTGATTGTCCGGGGTAATCACATCCCGCCCCCCGCTACACACACTGCCGTGAGAACCCAATGGAGATGGATCTGAACGCACGCTTGCCTGCTGGGGGAAAAGCGAGCAGCAACATTGAAGATCTGGAGGTCAAGGACGCGCAGGTCATTTTCAACAATATCTGGAGCGAGTTGGAGGCGGAGTACGGCAGAGAGAATCTGCGGTTTTCCAAGGAGATCATCCTGCTTGGCGGCGCCCCAGGCGCTGGCAAAGGGACCAATACCGCCTTCATTGCTAAGGCCCGCGGGCTGACTTGCCCGCCGATCGTCGTCAGCTCGCTGCTGGCTAGCCCGGAGGCTGAACGCATCAAACAAGCCGGCGGCATGGTCGGCGACCGCGAAGTGATCGGGATCCTGTTTCGCAAATTGCTCGAGGAAGAGTACCGCGACGGCTGCATCCTCGACGGCTTCCCGCGGACCCGCGTGCAGGTCGAATGCCTCAAGCTGGTCGTCGAAAAGATGAACCAGCTCTACCGCGAGCACCACCGCACGCCGCTGGCGATCAACTTTCGCAAGCCGACCGTCCATGCGATGGTGCTGTTCATCGATGAGCGGACGAGCATCGAACGCCAACTGCTGCGCGGCAAACGCGTCGCCGAGCACAACGCGAAGGTGCTGGCCGAAGGCGGTACCGATTTGCTCGAAGAGCGGGTGACCGACATGGATCCCGAAGCGGCCCGGCACCGCTACCGCGTTTTTAAAGAAAAAACCTGGCACGCCCTGCAGTCGCTCCGCGAACTCTACCACTACCACTTCATCAACGCCCAAGGCGATATCCGGGATGTGGAGCAAAACATCCTTCGCGAACTGGAGTACCAGTCGTCACTGGAACTCGATCCGGAAACCTACGACGCGGTGCGCCATATCCCGCTGGCCTCGACGATCGTTCTGCATGCCCGCCAAGAGCTCGTCCGGCGGATGGACTGCTATCAACTCGAACACCCTGAGCTGATGCACCAAGTGATTCGGATCATCGAAGACCGTTTCCTGCCGATCGTCCGGCGGCACGCGATCGCGGGGCTGGCGATCGTCAACTCCGAAGACCCGGTGTTCGATCAACCACTGGCGCTCGCGATGGTGATCGACATCTTCGCTGAGCGAGGGTTCCGCGCGGTGGCGAACGTGAACCGAGCCGAAGTCCCACGGCGGGTCGATCTGCAGACCGGCGAAATCATCTGCTCGATCAAAAAGATCTACCGGTTCCAAATCCGCTTCGCCGGGTCACAGATCCGTCGCGGCGAGACCTGAGCCGGCACGATCTTTAGCGGAGCGATTCCTCGATGTCCCAGTGGAACTCTTCCAACTCGTTCCGCAGTTGCAGGTTTTCACGGTACAGGCGCGAGAGGGTTTGCCGGGTGCTGGCGAGGCTTTCTTTCACCGCCGCGTTGTAGCTGGCGATGGCCGCCCGCTCGGTCTGCAGCTGAGCCAGATCCTTTTCTAGCTTCAGCTTGGCGTCTTGATTGGATTCCAGCATGGCGACGGTCGCCGCGATCGCGTCCTGCAGAACCTGCTGCTCCAACTCCAGAGCCTGCCGACGAACAGCAAGCTCGCCGATCCGCAACCGCGTCCGGCGAAGCACGAACTGGTAATCGTTGAGCGGCCGCAGGTAATAGGTATCGACCAGTTTGGCGACTCCCCGGTCGATCAACTCGTTGGCCGCTTCCTCCTTGAGCGTCACTTGCTCGCCGACGCGGAAATTGACGGTCCCTTCTTCGCCGCGTTGCAGCCGGCTATCGACCGCCTGGCCGCTGGAGTCAAAGAACCCGCCGTCCAATGCGCCGCGTTGCTCGGGGCTATCGACGACGATTCCGTGGGCCTGCGTGAACTCGATCTTCACCCAACGGCTGGCCGGTGGATCATCGGGCAAGGCCCGCGATCCATCACGCAAGTAACTTGCAATCGTCTCTTCACTGGCACCATTGCCCAACAAGCGCCGCACCAGTTCTTCATCAACCCGGCCAAAGAACTGATCATCGCTCGGTTCACTGCCTGCGGCGACGAATGCATCGTGAGTATCCAGAGGCAGCAACTCGTACAGTGACCACTGGCGCGCCTGTCCGCTGGTGATCGCTTGCTGCTGCGGGCCCTCCAGCGGTCCGGTCGGTGCTAGGACGACTTGCGTCGGCGTGCTGGACTGGACGCGGAACTCGCCGAGATAGAACACCGGGACCGCCAGCCCCTCCTGCTGCGACTCCGCAAAGCCGTAGACGACCAGCCCCTCGGGGACCAGCGGAGGCGCGTCGGCCGGTGCGGCACCCGCTGCAGGATCTCCTGCGGCCGGTTCAGCCGCCGGCGGTTCCTCGGGAACCATTCCCGGCGGCAATTCTTGGACCGGCGCGGCGCGGACCAGCGTCACACTGGCCGGAGTGGTACCGGGCTGGGCCTGCAGGCTTTGCCAACGGCGCCCGGCTTCGACGCTATAGCGATGCAGCTCTTCCTGCAAATCCAAAACACCTTCTCCGCTGGCCGCGTCACCGTACTTGAGCACCTCCTGCTCGGCTTTGAGCCGCGTGAGTTGCGATTCCAGGTCTTCCTTCACCTTGTGCCAAGCAGCGCGGCTTTTGAGCGTGCCAGCGGTGGGAAATAAGAACAGGATCGCCAACAGCAGAGCCAGCGAGGCGGACGTGATGTGATACCAGCGCCAGGTGTCGCGGCTCTGCCACATGAAGTAGCCGAACGCCAGCACCAACAGGATCAGGAAAGCTAGCAGGGCGTAGGACATGAACTTGCCGAAGGAAGACGAAAAGCGTCGGCTGATTCGAAACGCGCCGAAACTCCGAGAAAAAGAAGAGTGAGCTATTAACGATCGTATTTTGCATAAGCGGTAGCGTCAAGTTTTTGTTGCCTCCGCCGGTCCCGTTCTCGTCAGACCGCTCGGGGCAGCCTCTACCAGCGGCGCCGCCCGCAAAGTTTGCCTGACCGTCACTTGAGGCACAACCGCTGTGACAATCCCGCCCGCAGGGGCCGGTCCTATCAAGCGCAGCGATTGTTCCGGCCGATGCCAATATCCGAGTTGAACCGGTGCTAAGCGTTAGCGGGACGCCAACCGTTAGTGGATGGCCAACTGTTAACCAGCTGAGCGGGCGCCGGATTTTGTGAGTCGGATCGACCAGAGGGACGGGCGAGGATGCAACGGATGCCGCAACCAGAACCAATCAACCGGGCACAAACCGCCAACCGGCGCCGCAGCGGCGGCGTTGTTCACTGGGGCCTGCTCCTGGTGAGCCTCGGGAGTGTCTTTGGCGCTGCCGGATGCCACCGTCAGTTCTACCGCCGCCAGGCCGACATGGAGGCGCACGCGTTGATCGACGAAAAAATCATCCACGCCTGCCAAGACCCCGGTGAACCGCTGCGGATTCACACCGATGCTCGCAGCCGCATGTTCAACCCGTTCGACCTCGACTTCCAACCCATGCCGATCGACGATCCGGCGTCGAACCGCTACATGAAAGTCGTCGACGGCCGCCGTGCGTATCCGTTGTGGGAAGCTGCAGGTGTGACCAACGCGATGGAAAGTCCAGAGTGGTGGAAGTACCTGCCGCTGGACGAGAATGGCGTCTTGCGGCTCAACGCCGACACCGCGGTGCAACTGGCGCTGCTGCATTCACCCGATTACCAGCGGCAGGTCGAACAGCTCTACCTGTCGGCGCTGGACGTGAGCAGCGAACGGTTCCGCTTCGATACGCAGTTTTACGGCGGTTTGCAAAGTTTCTTCACCGCCGACGGTCCCGATCGGCTCGGCGGCGGTGGACGGAGCCGCTCACAGTTGTCCCTCGCGCCCTACAGCGTCGGTCCCCGACCGCTGGCGATGACGCGAACGTTTGCGACCGGGGCCGACCTCATCGTCGGATTTGCCAATGGTGTCGTCTGGGATTTCAGCGGCCCCAACCAGCAGACCGCCAATACGGTTTTTGATTTCGTGCTGCTGCAACCGCTGCTGCGCGGTGCGGGACGCGACCGCGTGCTCGAACGGCTGACGCTTTCCGAGCGGAGATTGCTCGCCAACGTCCGGGCCTTTGAACGCTACCGCCGCAGTTTCTATCTGTTCGTTACCACCGGGCGGAGCACCGAGAGCCAGGTGCAGCGCAGCGGTGGTGTGTTCGGCGTCGGTCTGGGCGGGTTTACCGGTCTGGGCGGCGGCTTCGGCGGCCTGGGCGGAGGCGGTGGCGGCGGTGGCGCCGGTGTCGGTGGCGGTGGAGGCGTGCCTCAGGCCGGCGGCTTCATCGGGCTGCTGCAGGACCAATTGCAGATCCGCAACCTCGAAGAGAACGTCGCTCGGCTGAAGGAGAATCTGCTGATTCTTGACGACACCCTCGTGGAGCTACTGACCACGATCCCGGAAGACGCAGAGTCGATTCCGCGGCAACGGCTGCAGATCGCTCAGGCCCGCTCGGCGCTGCTCAACACACAAACCGAATTGATCAATCGTAAAGCGGCCTATCAAAACTCGCTGGACGACTTCCTGCGTGATCTCGGGCTGCCGCCGTACCTGTGCGTGGTGATCGAAGACCCGATGCTCGAACGCTTTGAGCTGATCGATCAGACGCTTCGCAGCCGGCGTGAGCAGTTGCTCGCGCTGCGGACTTCCGCCGGCCGCATCAACCTCTCACTGTTGGATTTTGCTCAGCGTGAAATCGACCCGCTGACCGGTCTGCCGCAGCTGACGATGCCGTGGTCACCGCAGTTGGCCACAACGATTGGACAATTGAAAGCCGCAATGGAGCCGCTGGTCGATTTCCGCCGCCAGGTTGTCGAACTCGACCTACCACGGATCGAACGCGACATCGACGCGCTCGCCGAGTCGCAGGACCGCCGCCGCAGCCAGGCTCAGGCCTTGCGTCAGACCTACCGAGAGAATCAAGGCAAAATCTGCACGCTCCTGGACTTTGGGGACGTCAATGAAGAAATTTTCTCCGGCGAACACGTCGGTGGTGTGCTGACCGACGTGCGCGGTGACTTTGAAAAACTCTCCACCCGGTTCGGGGTGTACGTGCAGTCGATCGATAACCTCGTCGAGCAGCTGGAACGTTACTCCGCCGAGCAACCACCGGCCGGGATGACCGACCAGCAGTTGGCCGACGCGATCCGCAACGATGTGATCCTCGCCAGCCAAGACATCTTGACCGACTTGGCTGACGACGTGCTGTCGCTGCAGCTGATCCAGGCTCGCAGCCGTACCGAAAGCGTCGTACTGCCCGAGATTCGGCTGACGCCTGCCGAAGCGTTCGAAATCGCTCAGGCCAATCGCCGCGACTGGGCCAACGCCCGGGCTTCGCTGGTCGATACCTGGCGGTTGATTGAGTTCAACGCCGACGACCTGGAAAGCTCGCTCGATGTCGTCTTCTCGGGCGACGTGCAGAATGTCGGTAACAACCCGCTGGATTTGCGGTCGAGCACCGGACGGCTCCGCGTCGGACTCCGCTGGGACGCACCGCTGACCCGGCTGCAGGAACGCAACACCTATCGCCAGTCGCTGATCGAGTTTGAACAGGCTCGCCGCAACTACTACCAGTTTGAAGACGGGATTTGGCAGCTGCTCCGCGGCCAACTGCGGCAGGTGATGACCAACCAGATCAACTTTGAACTGGGACGCCAATCGGTGCGGATCGCTGCGGAACAACTCGAGTTGAACGAAGACATCCGCCGCCTGCGGGACTCGCGTGGACTGAGCAGCGGACCGACCGCGGCACGCGACACGATCAGCGCCCTGTCGGACCTGCTCAATTCGCAGAACACGCTGCTGAACATCTTCGTCAACTATGAAGTGGTTCGCCGCAGCCTCGACTTCGATCTGGAAACCATGCAGCTGACGCCCGATGGGCTGTGGATCGATCCGGGTGCGATCACGCCCGAAACGCTCGGCGGCGGCAACTTGATGCACGCCAGCGGAGTCAACGGGTGCGGCCCAGGGTGCTCGCCGTCCTGTGCCAAGTGCCTCCAGAGAGGCATGATCGAGTAGCGGCAATAGCGAGGTACACGGCGGCCGCGGCACAAGCGGCCGCCGTTTGATCCCAGTTCACTCCGCTTGAGGTGGTTGGCCGTCGGCGGGAGCGTGAGGAGGATTGCCAGGCTGGTCCGAGGCTGGCCCATTTGATGCCTCAGGCTCATTTGATGTCGTTGACTTCATGGCTGCCGCTGACTCGCTCGCGGCCGCAGGCTCGGGGTCCAGCAGCACCGGCGATCCCCAGTCAGCGACGAAACTCCCGTCGCAGTGCTCCGATTGCACCTCGGTGCCCAACTGCCGGTCGTCGATCACCATCGGCTTGCCGGTATGTGGGCAGGTCACCTTCACGTGCCCGGTCTCCTGCGCCAGTTCTTCCAGCCGTGCAGGGCTGATGCCAGCGACCTCGATATCCTCCGGCTCGAGCGTCGTCAGCAGCTCACGGGTAACTTCGGTCAACTTGGATAGCCGGTTAGCCAGGCGTTTGACCGTTCGCTCAAAGCTGTTGCGCCGGTGCGGCCGTTGCCGAAATGGCGATCGCGAGTGGCGTAGAGCAAGGTAAACCCACGGAGCAATCGTCGCCGCGACTCCGTCGGCAATTCGTACTGCGCCTTGCCCGCCATCAGGGCAAAGATGCGGCACAACTCCTCCGGCGAATAGTCGTCGAAGTGCATCGTCGTGCCGACCCGCGAGCTCAGCCCCGGGTTGCTGCGGATCATCGTCTGCATCTCATTGGTATAACCAGCGAGGATCACGATCAGCCGCTCACGCTGGTCCTCCATGCGCTTCAGCAGCGTCTGCACCGCTTCGCGTCCATACTGGTCCTGACCGCTCTGGTCGATCAGCGAGTAGGCTTCGTCGATGAACAGGACCCCGTCGAGCACTTCGTCGACCTTGGCGTTCGTCTTGGGACCGGTCTGCCCGGCATATTCGGCGACCAAGCCGCTGCGGTCGGTCTCGACCAAATGCCCCTTTTTCAAAATGCCGAGCGCTCCATAAATCTCGGCGATGATCCGGGCGACGCTCGTTTTCCCTGTCCCGGGATTGCCGACAAACGCCATGTGCAGGCTCGGCGTCGTGTTCGGCAGCCCCGCCTCCTGCCGCTGCTGCTGCATCTTGAGGAAGTTCGTCAGCGTTTGGATCGAGTCCTTGATCGCTTCGAGCCCGATCAGTTCATTGAGCTTCGCGTGCGCGTCGGCCAACCGCTGCTGCGGCGTGCGCGTGTCCTCCTGCGGCGCGTCGGGAGCATGCGTCGCACCAGCAGTGGCCGGCGGCGAAGGCAGGCTCCGCGATTCACCTGGAGTCGGACTGGAAGTGCTGGTGCGGCGTTCGGTGCCGGTGGAGTCCGCCGCGGCAGGACGGGAGTTCGTGCCAGTGGCTTCCGCCTGGCCCTGACGCAGCCGCTTGGCTTCTTCGCGCAGCCAGTTAAGTGCCTCGCGGGAGCTGTCTGCCTCGGGCAATTGGCGATCCGGGGCGGCTTCGGCCCACGCATCGATCTGCCGCAGCATCGCATCGAGCCGCGCGTTGTCGCCAGCGCTGTGATCGCCATCGGCGGTCGCCAGCAGCGTCGCGGCGCGCATCACCAGCGTTTCCAGTTGTCCCCACTGCTGGCGCAGCTGCGGCAATTCGTTAAACGGCCGCACCAACTCTTGCCACTCGATCGCGTCGCCCTCCTGAAACAGCCATGCGAGAGCCTCACGCAGCTGCGCGCCCATCACGGGGGCACCCCAGAGATGCTCGAGGGTCACACGGCCGAGCTGCCGCTGGTGCATGCTGTCGTGCTGCAGCCCCCCCGCTGCGGTAGCGAACAGCTTCATCACCAAACCGCGGTGCAGGTCATCCATTTGGCCCGCAACGGCTGCAGCGTCGGGATTGTCGGCCCCGGCAAGCCAGCCATAGGAGCCACCGATCAGCTTGGCGCTGTCGAGATACAGGCGCGAGCGCGACGAGCGTTTCACGGTACAAGCGGATCGAATCGACCAGGGAATCATCAGATAGGCGCGGCACAGTGCGGGCTCCACAACAGGCGGTGCGGAGAGCCCGAGCACGGCAGCAGCGCTCGCCCGTGGATTACCGGGTGGATTACCGGGGCGAGCGGCTGCGATCGGGTCTCCAGAAGGAGTCCCAAGATATTACCGCGGACCATCAGCCGGTCACAGTGCGAATGCAGCTGTCGCGGTGATTCCAGCGCCGCGCAGCGACGCAGCGGTGCTTTGTTTCTGTGCTGGGGTCATACCGCAGAAGCGTCAGATCTGAAAATTGAGTTCCGCGTCGAGCACTTCGGCGTCGCTGCTGGCGCTGCGTACCCGGAGCTGCGGCTTCTCGAGCGTCACCGTGGTCAGCGGCGAGACACTGCGGGTCACCCACACACTGGAGCCGATGACACTGTCATGACCGATCACCGTGCGACCGCCGAGCACGGTCGCATTGGCATAAATCACGACGCGATCTTCAATCGTCGGATGGCGTTTGTGCCCCCGCACCAGCTGGCCGTCAGCATCGGTGGGGAAGCTCAGCGCACCCAGCGTAACGCCTTGGTACAGCTTCACGTGACGGCCGATCTGGCAGGTTTCGCCGATCACTACGCCGGTGCCGTGGTCGATGAAAAAGTAATCACCGATCTCGGCGCCGGGATGGATGTCGATCCCGGTCTGCTTGTGCACCACTCGGTCAGCATCCGTGGAATGAAGGGGACACCCAGCTCCAGTAGAGCGTGAGCAATCCGGTAGACCGTGATGGTTGCGAAGCCGGGGTAGCAGAACACGATCTCGTCGGTTGTGCGGCAGGCCGGATCGCCGTCAAACGCGGCTTGTAAATCGGTGCCGAGCGTCTTCCGCAGGTCCGGGATCCGCTTGAGCAGTTCGATCGCCATCGCTTGGCCCTTGGCCTCAAAGTCGATGTCCGCCTCGCAGTCGCCGTGCCGGTGCGTTACCCGGTCCTCATGCCGCAGGGCGCGGCCGATCTGGACTGTCAGGCGATCGTGCAGCGAGTCGATCAAGCCACCGACATGGTAGACGATGTTGCCCGCGTGCAGGCCGACACGGCGGCGATAACCGGGATAGAGCAGGTCTTTGAGGTCCAGCATCGCCTCAATCACCTCCTCGTAGCTGGGCAGCGGACAGTACCCGAGATGGTTCATCCCATCATCGGGTTGATACGTCGCGACGATCCGTTGAGTCAGCTCGGGGAGCTGTTCTTTGAGGCGAAAGTCAGAGGCCACAGTTGATTCTCACATAACCTCGGTCGAAAGGTTCGGATCGATTGTTGATACCAGGACTCGCCGCTCCTGTCGATTGGTTCATCGTTTGGCCGGTGCGCCGGCGACCGCGCCGCCAGTCGATTGACCACGATTACTGCGGTATGAGAATGAGCACGCCGCGTCGACGACGCTCTCTGATGCTAACACAGCGGCCGCACTGGCTCTGTCAATCCTTGATGGTCCGGGGTAATACGACCGCCTCTGGCGGTCGTAGGTTCATCGCCCCTGATTCCGCCCAGCGACGGATCTGCCTAGCGGCCGATCGTCGGCGGGTTGTCCAGCAGGAAGTCGCGGGGACCGCGATGGGTGTAATAGGGATACGCCACAGCGCCCGTGGGCGGTCCGGCGTTGAACGGCTGGTTCTGCAACTGGTGAGCAGCCTGATGGCCTGGCATGATCCCAGGTCCGCCGGGAGCCATGCCGGTGGGAGTGCCATGGCCGAGCACTTGACCGCCGTGGCCAAATGGGCCCGGATGACCTGCGGTACCGCCGTGCGGGCAGAGGTGACCGCTGTAGTTCAAGCCGCCCTGCTGCCAGCCGATCGGCCCGGGCGTACAGCCGGTGCGGCAGCGGTGGGCAAACTTGCCAAGCAATCCGCCTTGGCCGACCCCGCAGGAATTGCACGAGTTGCAGCTATTGCATTGCCCCGATTGGCAGCCGCCTCGGGTGTGGTGACGCAGGCAGCCGGTCGTGCTGGTCAATAGTATCGCGATTGACGCCATCCAAAGCCATCGGTTCATCGTCGAATCCTTCCGAACGAGCCCGGCTACCGAAGTCGAACTTCCGTAGCCCAGTCATTTGAGTTTTGTAGGTAAGCAGTTGTCGAAGTCGATGCGGACGCACCACCGGACAGAGAATCGTTTCGGCCGGATTATCCGGGTGGATGCAAGGAATCGTTACAACCGGGCCGAAGATTTCGAACCCACCGCGCTACAAATGCCGCAGCCGTCACAGCTTCCCAGCTGACTCGCTTTCGTTCATCCACTGTGCCGCGATCGCGCGGCCGCGGCTGAAGTCACGTCGTGTGAGTGGGACCTCCGGGCGCTACCAGCCGCCTGTTTTAGCGGCCTGTCCGGCGGGCGGTGCGAAGTTGCATGACGGGTGCGGCAAAAGAAGTCAGCCGTGCGTCCGCTGCTGGCCCCGTTTTTGCTTCCTAATCACGTCGAAGCCCGCTCGCCCGTTTGATTTGCAACAACAGCATCATGAGTAACCGCGACCGAGGTTGCAAATCGACGGGCCAGCGGCCTGGGCAGGTCCAGTTCTGTCCGGTAGTTGAATGTCAACCTCACTTACTTTTGGATTGAACCGATGGCACTTAAGAATCTTGCAGACCTGTTTCATGACGAACTCCGCGACGCGCTGAGCGCTGAACGCCAACTCGTCGCGGCCCTGCCAAAAATGGCGAAAAAGGCGACCAACGAGCAACTCGCTCAGGCGTTCACCACGCACTTGGCAGAGACCGAAAAGCAGGTCGAGCGACTGGAGAAGGTGTTTGAGTCAATCGGCAAGACGGCTCGTGCAAAGACCTGCGAAGCGATGAAGGGCTTGATCGAAGAGGCCAGCTCGATGATGGAAGAGAAGGCCGAACCCGAAGTGATGGACGCCGTGTTGATCGCTTGTGCGCAGAAGGTGGAGCATTACGAAATCGCCACCTACGGCACGCTCTGCACCTGGGCCAAGACGCTCGGCAACCAAGACGCGTTGGCGTTGCTCAAGGAAACCATGAGCGAAGAAGAGAAAACCGATCAATTGCTGAGCAAGCTCGCCGAGACGATCAACGCAGCTGCCATGGCCTAGGGTCGGCGGAATCATCCAATGAGAGCGATTGCCTATCGAGAGTACGGCGGCCCCGACGTCTTGCAGGTTCATCAGCGCCCGGTTCCGCGGCCGACGAGCAGCCAGGTGCTGATCCGCGTCGCTGCCGCTGGCGTTAACCCGATCGATTACCGCATGCGTCAGGGCGAAATGCGCTGGCTGTTGCCCGGCGGATTCCCGAGAGTTCCCGGGTTCGACGTCGCCGGCTGGGTCGAACAAGCCGAGCCACGAACGGGGCTGGCTACCGGCGAGCGTGTGATCGCCTTTCTCGATAGCGTGTACGGGGGCGGCTATGCCGAGTTCGCCGTCTGTTCGGCCGATGCCGTCACACCGCTGCCCGCATCCGTCGAGATGTTGCGTGCAGCCGGACTTCCCTTAGCTGGCTCAACCGCCCTGCAGTCGCTGCGCAATTTCGGCAAGATCAAGCAAGGTGACTTCGTGTTGATCAATGGCGCCAGCGGCGGCGTCGGCTCGTTCGCAATTCAAATCGCTAAGGCATATGGCGCAAACGTCACGGCCGTTTCCAGCGCGAAGCACCTCGATTTTGCTCGCGAACTCGGCGCCGACGAGGTGATCGATTATGAGGTCACTGAATATTCCAAGCTGAACCGGCAATGGAACATTGTCTTTGACGCCGCCGGCAAATCTTCCTATCAGGCCGCACGCCATGTATTGGCCAGCGGCGGCCATTTCGTGTCGACCGAACCATCGCTGGCCGGTGTCGGCATGAGTCTCGCCACGAGCGTGCTGAGCAAAAAAGGCCACGTCATGCTAGCCCGGCCGCGTTCCAAGGATTTGCGTGAACTGGTCCGCTTGGTTGCCAGCGGCAAGCTGGCGATGCACCTCGACCAGGTCCTGCCCCTGGCCGAAGCGGCCCAGGCCCATCGGCGATTGGAAGCCGGTGGCGTTTGCGGCAAGCTGGTCCTCCAAGTCGCCGACGACGTCGAGCTCCAACGCTCCAGCTGAGCCAATTGCCAGGTGCTACTCGCCCCGGTCTTCGGCAAATGAATACAGTCGATAGTCGCGTTGCGTTTCGACTTCATCGCTTACCCGCAGACCGCCCTGGGCATCGAAGAGCAGCATCACTCCCGGAGCTGTTTGGTTTTCCGCCGGCGAGATCTCCAGCGGGTTCCCGCCGGCAATATCGACCACCACCGTTTGCGTGTTGTAATTTGCCTCTGGCAACTTCTTGACGATGAACGTCAGCGGATCGGGCACATCGAAGTCGCCTTGTTTAGCGATCACACTGCCGCGCAGCACCTCGGTGAAGATCGGCACCGGAACCTGGTAGGTCCGGTCCCAATGGGCGGCGACCAATTTTCCGGACGCCGGTTTCTGAACGTAGTCGATCTCGCGGCCATCAACTTGCATTTTGCGCGTCGAGGCCGGCGTCACCGGGCCAGCGTAGACGGAGGTCAACGACGGCAGCGAGACGATCGGGCTCGGAGTGCTGAACTCGCTCCAACGTCGTGACTCGCGGCGCTTGGTTTCGGCGGCACGGGCGGTCGCTTGAGCGACGCGGCGGTACACTTCCGCCGACAGGGTGCTGTTGCGAGGCTGAGCTGTCGGGTCTTCGGGGAAGTTCGGATCTTCGATCGCCGTTCGGATCCGGTAGACATACCGGCGTCCCGGCTGAGGCGATGTCTTGCTGCCGGGATTATAGAAGTCGTAGAACCGAATCAATTTATAGTCGGGCTGGTCGGCCACGGTCACTGCGCCGTACTGGCCCATTCCTGACATTCCATAACCCCCGCCTGCTCCATACATACCGGCCCCCGCGCCCATCAGTCCGCTCCCGGCCACACCAGGCGGCAGACTGCGGAGCGGGTCGACGCGGCCACGGTTGGCAAACGGGTCTTCCTCGGCATCAAAGGCGATCGGACCGCTCGGTAGTATCTGCTGCTGTGCCATCTGCTGCAGCGCCGCGCGCGGATCCTCGTCACCTACAGGAATCTCGGGGTGACTGGCGAAACGCCCGTAGTGATCCAGCAGGATCGGCGGAATCGGTGTGGTCAATGCCGGATCGCGGTATTTGCCGGTCACAATTTCCTTTGCCATCCCGGCCCACAGGCGGATGACCAGTCGCTTGTAAAACTCGGAATTAGCGACGAGCGTCCAGTCCTGATCGGTCAACTCATCGACTGCCTTATTGGTCACGTCAGCTCGGTAAACCTCAAACAGCAGGTACACCGGTTGGTCGCGGCGCGGGTTGTAGCCTTCCGCTTGTTGCAGTGCCTCTTCAAACGCTTGGTGCAATTTCTTGTGCGGCATCAAAGCGACACCAGCGATGAATTGCCCCATCGCGGGAACCAGGTTTTCGGTGCTTCCCTGGGGACGGAATCCTTGATCGTAAAGTTTGGGATCGATGCGGCGCGAGGCGGTCGTGGCGCCAGGCCCGCCCAGCATGCTGCTGGGACCTGCCATCGCGGAGGATTCCATTCCGTAGCCAGGCATCCCGTAGCCAGGTTCGGTCATCCCTTCAGAGCCCATGCCCATGCCCATGCTCATGCCGTAGGGATCTCCCTGGAGCTGATTTCTCCCTCTGCGGCGACGCGTATCGGGCTGCTCAGGTGCCCTTTCGACCGGTTCAGCATTTTCCAATTCGGTCAGCGGGTACTCAGGATTGGCCGACTTGTAGGCGATGTTAGCGAGCACGGGGGTGACGCGCAAATCGATCGGTGCGGCGATTACCGGATCTTCCCGTTTGATGCTCATGTCGAGCGACTTGGCTTCCCAGGGAATAAGGCGGTAAACCTGCGGGTTGACCGGCCGAATCGATTCGTTCGTACGGGCCACGACATCGATCGTCTCCAGGCGCGGCGGGGCGATTTCTTGCCAATGGTCATCATCGATCTCTTTGCGGACATCCTCGGCCCCCTTCTGCATCCGTTCGGGCTGTTGCACGGCGAGGTAGTCGGGCATCTGGAAGCCGCGGTAGACCAGAAAAACTGCCAACAGCACCAGCACAGCGAAAATAAACTTTTCGACGTGGCGAAAAAGAAAGTCGTTCATGGCATCACTATCTGGAGTCGGTCACAAAGTTGGCAAACGGAAAGGTCGCGGCGGAGCAAGGCGGATTCGGTCAGCTGGAAAACATTCCGGGACCTGCCTCCGCGGGCGAGTTCCATACGTATCGCTGCAGCATGTGGCTTCCTGAGACCGCGGAGCCGGTGGCAGACCGGCCAGGAACACGATGGGCGGCGCCATCGGTAACCGCCGGGACATTAGCCGGCGCGTCCGCGGCAGGAGCCGGTGCCGGCTCCGCTGCTGCCGGTCCAGGCGCCGCTGCTGGTCCAGACGCCGGCGCTGCTGCTGGATCAGGCGTCGGCGCTGCTGCTGGCGCTCGCGTCGGCGCTGCTGCTGGCGCTGGTTCAGTCGCGGGAGCCGTTGCCGGTGCGGCTTCGGGTTCGACGCCCGGCTCGGTTGCCGGCTCGGCCGCCGCGGGATCGGCCCGGACGGGCTCGTTGATCGTCCCGTCGACGATGGTTTCCTCGGTCACCTGCTCAATCCCCAGCGCGTCGGCTTGAGGCGGATTATAGATGTAGATGATCCCGTAGACTTCGACCGTCAAATCGAACGGGAACTGCTCTCCCGCGGCACCAGCGGTCCCGCTGCCGCCATATCCCATACTGCTGCTGCCGCCGTAACCCGAATCGAGCCCGCCACTCATCATCGAATCGGTACTATAGCTCGTGGTGCTCTCATAGCCACCCGTCAGGCCGCCACCCATCGGACTGGCCGTACTGGAAGCGGCGGCCGCTGCCGCTGATAGGATCCGCACTTGGCGAACTTCCACCATCAGCGGTGCGCTGCCGCAGGCGGCCAGCAATTCCGGAACATTCCGCTGATCCATCTTGAAGCTCATCATCACCGGAACCCGTTTGGCGACGGCCATAAACGCATCGGTGGGCGAGTTACTCGACAGTGCGGTCCGCAGCTGCGAGGCGGTGAGCGGAACGCCCTGGGTATCGACATAGCGGTTATCGCCGGGGTCGGTCGCTGCCACCTCGGTTCCGCCCATGCCACCGGCGCCTTCCGGCCCGCCGGGACCGTACGGGTCGCTGCCGCCGTACATATCGGAAGAGCCCATTGGATCGCCGCTTTCACCGCCCATGCCCATGCCGTACATCGAGTCCATCCCACCCATCCCGGTTGCGGGAGCACCGGGTTTAGAGATTCGGCCGGCGGTTTTCGGAACCGAGCCCGATCGCAATGCTGTTGATCCCGCGGATTTTCGCCTGAAATCGCTGCACAGCGTCGCCATTGACCTCGGCGACGATCTGCATCAGTTGTCGTAAAATCCACAGGTTTTCTTGGCTATAGAGCACGTCGAGCGTCGTCGGCTGGCCCCCGCGCCACGGAAACAGGTCGGTCAGCAATTTTTCTTGGCTGCTGGTTTCCCAGGTTACTAGCGGACCCTCATCGCGGCGCGCTGCAGTACCACCAATGCCCCCGTACATCCCGCCCCCGGGATCGTAGCCGCTTCCGGGCATCCCACCGGTGCCGTACGACATGGTATCGGAGCCACCCATGGGCCCGCTGCCATATCCGCCCCCGTACATACCGCCCATACCCATACCGCCGGCTGCCGGGCGGTCAAAGTCGGCGGTCCACTTCGTTTTGGCGATTTCAGCGATGTTGGGCAGCACGCCGCCGATGTAGAACCGGTAGCGGTTGCGCAGACTCGGATCGACCTCGTCTGTTTCCGCGGTCGGAAACTGGACCTTGAGCTCGATCGGGATCAGATCGCGGAACTCGCGTACAAAGTCTTCTTTGAGTTCCTCGACCGGCCATCGCAGGATGTCCTGCTGGCGCTCATAAACGCTCGTCCAAGCTGCCATCACCGCTTCGGTCCGCGTCTCGATCAGTTTTTCCATCTCGCGGTGGGAGATGTCATTGGGATGCGTTGACAGTGAGCCGCGGACGCTAGTGATTTTCTGAGCGTCGGAATCGAGCTGTGACCGCGCCGCTTCGAACTCTTCGAGCAACTTGCCGCTGCTCATCCACCAGATGCCAACCGATAGCAAGGTGACAAAGGCCGTTGCGATCCAAAACCAGTGCTTGGCCGCAGGACCGAGTTTTTCTTTAAGTTGATCCATATTGATACTATCGCTGCAGGCGGCGAATGGGTTTCAAAGCACGGGCGAAGGAAGTGGACGAGACACCGGCGTCTGAGGGAGCGACGCCGGCAGTAAGCGATTCGGTTCGTAGGTCAAACGAGCGGACGAGCAAGGCATCATAGTTGAGCCACCGCTGCTGCGATGGGCTGTGGGTTAATTGGCGGCGACCGCGTCGGCCTCTTGCAGTGTTTGTTCCGCTTCCTCGGCTTCGGCCTCGGCTGCACGTTTTTCTTCTCGGATCTTCAGCCGCTCACTGATCGAGTTCGGCTGCCAGACAATCTGGACGATGAAGTCGTGCCGCAGCACGTCGAGCGTGGCCGGTTCGATCTGCAGTTCGCCTGATGCACCGGTCGCGGCCGCTGCACCGCCGGCCGCTGCACTACCCGCCGCTGCACCGCTGGCGCGAGCGCCCGGCGTCCTGGCCGGCGGTCTGCCGCCCGCTGGTCCGCCTGTCATACCGGGCATACCGGGCATACCCGACATACTGGCTTCGGCTTCCATGATCGCCGCACGAATCGCTTCGGGGTCATAATCCGGGTTGGGCAACTTGACCAACTTAGGCTTCTCGTCGTTGAGCAACAGCGGGTACTTCAAGCCGAGTTCGTCGGGCAGGAAATCGATCAACTGCCCACTGGTGTCGGGCAGCCGGATCGGCTGCTTCATCAGGTTTGTAATCAGCGTTTTGCGAACGTGGTTGCTACCTTCGCTGCCGATCCGTTTGGGGCTGTTGTAGTAGTGATATCCCGTCAGTTCGAACACCCATCCCGCTCCCGTCGGTCCGGTGTCGGCCAATGCATCCTCGGCCAGCGTCTCCTTATTAACGCGAGCGACGTTGCGGAGTTCTTCGCGATACCGGCGGGCCACCGGCTCGGTGAACCACGTCGCCAAGTCCTCATAGCGTTTGGATTCAATTCCGGTGATGTGGATGTCTTCCCGATCCTCAAACGGCAGCACTTTGGGGCTCGGCGGCTTACCATCGGGATACTCGGTGCGCGGGATCGCGGCGTTGAGGGCGCGGAGGATCTCCAGCCACATCAGACGGCGTTCGGCGGTACTGGAAACTTCCGCCCCGAGCACGTCGAGGTATTCCAAGCGGCTGTTGAGCGTCGCATCTTGGCTGACGTGGTTGCTGCTGTAACTGCTCATCGTTGCCACTGCGGCGCTGGCTCGGTCCCACAGACTCGGGTGCGTCTTGGCCCAGCTCCGCTGCGTGAACGCATAGTGCGCCGCCATGCCCGCCATCAGCGTCGCGACGGCGGCCACCGCCCACGGCTTTTTGGCGCGGATGATCCGCTCGACGACGATTTCGCGCGGCACCAAGGAGTTGCGCAGCTGGCTCACTCCGAGTCCCTGCAGGCACAAACCGTAACAGACAGCAAACGTCGGGGCGTTATCGCGGAACGCCGGGACGCTCAGCACATCGTCTCCGCTGAGCCGATTGAAGCGGTCCAGGACGTGAACCTCCAGCCCCAGGTTCTTGCCGATGTAGCCGGCCAGACCCGGCATTTTCACCGTATTGCCAGCGATCAGCAGCTCGGTGATCTCGGCCTTTTTATTGAGGCTGCGGAAAAATCCGATCGACCGCTGAACCTCGGTGACCATGTCGTTGAAGACCGGCCGCATCGTCTGAAAGACCAGCTTCGGATCGACCGCCTCGCGGGCATTCCGCTTCAAATGCTCTGCTTTGGCAAACGTCAGCTTCAAGTCTTTGGTCAGCTGCCGCGTGAAGTGATTGCCGCCCAACGGCATGCTTCGCTGCCAAATGCGGAATCCGTTGGTGATGATCAGGTCCGAAGAGTCGGTGCCGATCGACAGCAGCACGGTGGACGTCGGCGGGCTGTCGACGTTGAACGTCTCATTGTCGATCCGTTCATGCATGCGGTCATAGGCCAGCATGTTGTAGATCGCCAGCGGGGCCATCTGGATCAGATCGACCTCCACTCCGCTGCGGTCCAGCGGCTGCAGTTGGCGGGTGACCATTTCGCGTTTCATCGCGAACAGACCGACCTCGCTCTCCAACGCGTAACCGTCTTCTACGGTGCTGCCGGGCATCATCTGGTAATCCCAAACGACGTCATCCAAGTCGAACGGAATCTGCTGGCGGGCTTCGTAGCGGACCAGGTCAGCGAGTTTTTTCACCTCGACCGGCGGTGGTTTGAAGAACTTCGCCAAGCCGCTTTGGCCGGGGACGCTCATGCAGATCTTGAAGTTCCGCGAGTCGTTGCGTTCCTTGAACTTCTCCAACGCCTCAGCGATCAGTTCGGCCGGTTCGGCCTCGGGCTGGCTGAGCATCTTGGGATATTCGATGTAATCAAACGCATCGGCCACGACGGTGTCGCCGTCCAAGTGACAACGCAACGCCTTGAGCGCGGCCTGTCCGATTTCGATGCCCCAGACACCGTTACTGATTGCCATAAAACTGCCGAAAATGAGTGGTTGTGGCGATGCGATCGAGAAAAGTGACGACGGTCCGCTGGTGCCGAGCCGTCCGCCCCGTAGCCTTGGTCAACCGGAGCCTTATTCAACCGGTCTCGCCCCAGGGAGACGATTCCCAAGTCGACCAGCCGCAGGGGGGCCGATCGCACAAATCAACGGGTGATCAAACTGTGTGACAAGTAACGCCGGTCAACAGATGGATTAGGATGTCCAGCGACATTCCTCTCCTCGGACCAACAGTATAGTTTATCGCCGAGCAAGACGATCCGTCAAATTTTCAACTCCTGATCTCACTTCACCGCGGTCCGCTTCGACATGTTTGACGAATGTATCGTTTTGATCCCCTGTAACACGCTCGAGGACTTCCCGAAAAAGCTGGCTGAGGAACATGCGTGCGGTTTGCTCGGCGGTTGGACCGCGGCTTGGCACCCCCAGTGGCTGGCCGGCTCAGGGAAATTGCCGCAGTGGGCGCGGGCCGATACGGTGCCGCCGGTGTTGCAGCGGAGCGTGTTGCTGGTGCCCGAAGTCTCGCGAAAACGCCTTCCCAGCCGATTCGCTAGCGACACGCAGGCGGCCGAAGGCTGCGAAGTCATCTACGGCACGTCGCGTCCTGACTTCCTGACGCAGCTGCAGAGCCGCTACGGCTTGGAGTCCGCAGCCATGCAAATCGAATGTCCGGGGCCGGAGCGGACGCTTTGCCCAGGCGACTTTTTCGCGCTCGGCTACGCCTGGCTGCAAGTGCAGCTGATGACACGGCGGCTGCGCTACACCAGCAATCTCGATGAAATTTACTTCGCCGGACGCGCCGTCGCTGCCGCCACAGCGTTCGTTCAAGGCGATGGCGAATCGGCGACCGCAGCGCTGCACGACGCCTTTGACTGCCTGGCCGAAGAACGCGATCACTATTTTTCCAGCGATCCCCACTTGGTCGATCTGACGCTGCTGGCGCCGACGACGCTCGGCGGCTCGCTGCAGCGGGCGCTGCAGGCGGTCGAGCAGCCCGCTGAACCGCCGGTGAACTTCCTTATCGATCCCGCTCTCGCCGCGGAAATTGCCGCCAGCGAGTCACCGGCCTGCGTCCGGCTGAAGCAACTAATCGACGAGCAAAAGGTCGGCGTGGCCGGCGGAGGTCCGCAGGCGGACGTCAATCTGCATCATCAGTCAGCTGCTGGAGCGGAACGTGCGATCGCCACGGCCCGCCAGGAAATGATCCAGCACCTCGGTGCTCGCTGCGATGTTTATGCGCGATCGGCTGGTGAGACACCTGGTGACATCGGGCCGCTATTGGCCCGCAACGGCTACATCGGTGCCATTCCGATCGATCTGGCCGCTGGTAGCGGTTGGCGGGAGGAGTCGAAGTTGATCTGGCAGTCCGGTCCGCCGGCGCTGGATGTGTTGGTCGCACGGCCCATTGATGCTTCACAGGCACATGGATTCCTCTCGCTCGCACCGGACCTGGGACAATCGATCGACAGCGGCGAGATCGCCACGGCGCTGTTGGTGCACTGGCCCGATTCGCAGAGCGACGCTTATTTGGATCTGAAACGAGCGGCGTCCTGGGGGTTGGTGCTGGGGCGATTTTGGAAAATCGACGACTACTTTCGCGATGGCGAGCGGCCCTTTCATCACTACCGGGGCCGCGCCGATCAGGGCTCAGCCAACTGGCTGCGGCGCTGCATCGATGCCGGTGTTTCCGATCCGTTGTCTTCGGCCGCCGCGGCTTATCGTGCCGCGGCCCATGCCGAAGCGGCCGGAGTGATCGAGGCGATGGCCGGACTGATCTCGCCAGTACCAGCGGTAACGGCCTCGGCAACAGCGGCAGCGGATAGCCCAGCCGCTGCGCTCGCGGACGCCGCACAACGGCTGTGTCTAGCGCTCGGCGGCGTGCCCGCCAAGTCGCAGGGCGGCACGGCGGAATCCGGCGGTCCCACGGCCAAGTTGCTGTTGGTCAATCCGCACGCGATCAGTCTGCGCACGCAGGTGAGCCTTCGCGGTGGACTGGCCGGTCGCAACGCCGCGGTCCAGGCGCAGGTGTTCGGCTGGTCGCCCCGAGCCGCGGGCCGCTGCGAAGCGACCGTCGATGTTCCCGGCGGCGGATTTCTGTTCCTCGACGGCTCCGGTCGCCCGCCGCGGCGCTCGTGGTTCAAAAAACGTCGCCGCCTCGCCGCCGGCACGCGGATGTCTAACGAGTTTATGGAAGTGGAACTTTCAACGATCAACGGCGGAGTCTCAGCGGTCTACAGCGGCAGCGGGCGCGGCAATCGTTACTCGCTCCGCTTGGCTTACGTCTCTGGCCAAGCAACCGATCAGGACACCGGCGATCGGATGGTCGCCGACTCGCTGGAGATCCTCCGCGGCGATGAGGCCGTCGGTGAAGTGCGATCCACCGGAAAGCTGCTCGGTCCTGGCGGCCAAGCGGTCGCGGACTTCGTCATTGTCTATCGCTTGACCCGCGGTTCCCGCTGGCTCGAAGCCGACGTGACGCTCCAGCCCCGTGAGGCAGCGGAACTGGGGTCCGATCCCTGGCGTTCGTACTTTGCGGCCCGCAGCGCCGTGGCGTCCGATACGTCGTCGTTGCTGGTACCGCTGCGCGATATGCTGCACCGCGCCAGCAGCGACAAGCAGATCGATTGCCCAGGAGGGCTGGTGATCGATGAAGTCGATCATCAGACGCTGCTTTATGCCGACGGCCGTCCGGCGCACCAGCGCGTCGGCGATCGGTTCATCGACTCGCTGCTGATCGTTCGCGGCGAGACGCAGACGCGGTTCAAGATGTCGGTCGGCTTTGACGTCCGCGAGCCGCTCTCGGCACTGCGGGCCGCCGCTTGCCCACCGCCGAGCGTGGCGCTGGAGTCGGTGCCGTCCAACCCGGTCGGCTGGCTCGTCGCCTGTTCGACCCCCGATGTGCTGCTGAGCGATTTCCAGATCGACCCGGCCCAGCCGCTGACGATGTCCTTGTTGGTGATCACCACACGCGGCGATTCTCGCAAGGTGAAGGTGCGGTTTTGCCGCGATGTGGTCGCGGCCGAGCGAGAAATTGGCAAACCGGAGGCACCGTATCAACCGCTGACTCACCAAGGCGATGTCGTGCATGTGAGCATGACCGGACATGAGGCGGTGCGGCTCCGAGTGACCCTGCGAGGCTGATCGAGATCATTTTGAGCGGACCTTCGCCCCTCGTTCTGTTCCGCGATGCAGCCCTGCGCAGCGGTCTGATCACGCCGGCCCAGTGGCAGCAGGCGGTGGCGGCCGTTGGCGAGGACGCAGGCGCGCTAGGTGAGTATTTCGTCCGCCACAAAACCGTGACCGTCTATCAGGCCCAGCAACTCCAGGCGGGCCGCGGGAAGTTGACGCTCGGCCCCTACCAGATCACCGACTGGATCGCCCAAGGCGGGATGGGCCAGGTTTTTAAGGCGGTCCACACCGTGATGGGGAGGCCATCGGCGGTCAAAGTGCTGCCGCTGGAAAAGTCGACGCCGGAATCGCGAACCAGTTTTTTGCGCGAGATCCGCCTGCAGGCCGGACTCGATTGTCCCTACCTCGTTCGGGCGTTCGACGCCGGCCACGATGGCAACGTCCACTACCTCGTCACCGAGTTCGTGCCAGGCACCGACTTGCGACGGATGGTGCGGCAACACGGCCCGCTGCCGATGAACCGGGCGGCCGGCATCATTCGCCAGGCGGCGTTGGGGCTGCATTACGCCCATGGTCTGGGACTCATCCACCGCGACGTCAAGCCGGGCAACATCCTGGTCACGCCCGAGGGTCTAGCCAAGGTTTCCGATGTCGGGCTGGCGACGTGGTCGATGGGGCAGGATGATGACCCGCGGGCCGGCAAGATCGTCGGCACGGCCGATTATCTGTCTCCGGAGCAGATCCGCAGCCCGCTGGCGGTGCTGCCGGCCAGTGACGTCTATTCGCTCGGTTGCACGCTGTACTACGCCGTCACCGGAAAGGTTCCCTATCCCGGCGGTGATTCGCGGAGCAAGTGCCGCCGGCACCTAGAAGAAACGCCTTGGCACCCGCGCCGGTTCGCTCCCGAGCTGGCCGATGAGTTTGTGGAACTGATCGCCGACATGATGGAAAAAGACCCGCAGCGGCGGATCAACTCCGCAGCCGTGGTCGCCGAGCGGTTGCTGCCGTGGTGCGATGGCGACACGCAGACCGTGCCGGCGACGCCGGGCCTCAGCCCCTGGATGCCCGCCCCACCACCGGCCGAACCCGCGGCCGTCGTTTCGGACTCCAACGGCAAGGACTCGCTGTCTCAGCTTTCGGCCGACAGTTCGCGATCCGGTGGCAGTCCGGGAGTCGGGATGCTCAATCCGCCCGCGGATGCCTTCGGCTCGGAGGCGGCACGCAGCGGACGGCCGTCGCAGGTGATGCTGGTCGCCGTGGTGCTGGCGATCGCCATCCCGATCAGCCTGTTCATCGGCGCCGTGATCGGTTTTATTGTCCGCTCACAAATGTAAAGAATCGGCCAGTACAACGCAGCGAGTGCTAAAGCCAAATGGATGCTGTTGTGGTGATTCGCCGGATGCATGAACATCGGGACTGGGCCAACCGGAAGTTGCTGGCCGCTTGTGATCCGCTCCGCGAAGAGCAGCTGCGGCAGCCGCTGGCGATCGGCCAAGGCTCGATTTGGCAATCGCTGCTTCACTTGTACGCCGCCGAATACGTTTGGCTCGAGGCGCTGTCGGGCAACGACCAGCCACTGCTACCCGGGGATCTGCCTGGTAAGCTGCCCGGTAATCAGCTCGGCGAGGGCGGCATTGCCTCCTATGAGGATCTAAAGACCCAGTGGAATGCGTTGGCTCAGCAGTGGGCGAGCTACCTTGACGCGTTGACCGCGGAATCGCTCGATGACTGGGTTTATAAGCAGAGCACCAGTTCCGGCGCAGGCAAGCGACACGCCACGCGCCGAGCGGATGTGTTGATTCACGTCTGCACTCATGCTCACTATACAACCGCGCAGACCGTCAACATGCTCCGGCAGGTCGGCGTGCAGGACCTGCCGGATATGATGTTGATCTCATTGGCTCGGCAAGAGGCGGCATCGGCGGATTCAGATCACGCCGGTTGAGCGTCCTGCCCTTGAAGATCGCCATCATCGCACTGGAGCGACGAGACGGCGGGCTGCGCGGCGGGCTGCGCGGCCGCCTGGGAGCGAGGCGGCGCAAAGACGGCCAGCGCCAGCGGGACCGTGCGGAAGGTGGCCGGCGTCCGCACCGTTAGCTCACCGTCGGTGTTCACCCAGTACCGCCGCCGTGTTTTGATTTCGAAATACTGTCCTTCCAGCGTCCGCACTTTGGAAAGGTGTTCCAGTTGCCCGCGCCACAGCGACCAAAGCATCAGCGGCATTTCGGACCAGTGCTCGATTTCGATGCTGTAGAGATTCAGTTGTTGGTCGTCGATCTCCGCCTCCTGGTCCACGGTCATGCCACCGCCAAAGAAGCGGCCGTTGCCCACGGTTAGCTGAACCGTTTTGGCATGCCAACTGTTTTGGCCGTCACTGATGACGACGCGGATCGGACGCATCTGCCAGAGCGATTTGGCGGTGGTGACGGGATAGGCTAGCACGCCCCAGCGCTGCTTTGCCCCTTTGTCGAGCTGTCGGCAGATTTGCACGCTCAGTCCGATACTCGCCGCATTGAAGAAGTGTTTGTCGTTGACCCGGCCGAGATCGATTTGGCGTAAGTTGCCCGCCACGATCACATCACAAGCAGCTTCAAGTTGCACCGGCAGACCGAGAGTGCGAGCCAGATCATTAGCAGTCCCGAGTGGCAGGACGCCCAGCGGCAGTTTGGTCTCAACCAGCGCATCGGCGACGCCGTTGAGTGTCCCATCGCCGCCGCCGACAATCACACAATCGACTCGCTCGCGGTATTGATGGATCAGGTTAGAGAGCTTGCCTGGGTCATTGGGCGTTTGGACGATGAGCTCCAAGCCCGTATTGCGGAGCAGCTCGATCGCTTGCGGCAGCTGTTGGGAGACCCGGCTGGCATGTGGATTCGCCAGCAGCAGTGCGCGGCGAGGTTTTGTGGGGGCGGCCGATGGCTGCTGCGGAAGGCCATTGTCCATAAACGCAACTCAATTTCGCCAGCACCGTGATCGGATCTCTCTAGGGAGCGTGATGCTGGTGCAACTTGCATGCCTCGGCTTGCTGATGGCGTCGATTCCAAAGTCGGCGGCTGACCCGCCGCCGCGTTTTCCCGGTGTAGCAGCGGGCTAAGGCGAATCCTTTGCTTGGGTGTCGGTCACGCGGCTGAGGATCGTCCCCGATGCAGTTTGGGTCCGCAGCTCATCGCCCGGGCTGACTTGGTCACTGCGTTTGATGATCGTACCATCATCCACTCGCTGCGTGACGCTATAGCCGCGGGCCAGCACCGCTAGTGGGCTCAAAGCCGACAATGCGGCAGCGTGCTGCTGCAGCAAGCGGGATTTCTCGAGCAGCAGCTGACGCATCGCCTGTCGTCCGCGCCCGTCGAGTTCGTCGAGTTGGCGCGAGCGGTCATGGATCGGCTGGAAGGGACGTGTGAACACCGGCCGTGACGCAAGGTGGCGAAGCTGCTCGCGGTGATAGGCCAGCCGCTGCCGGATCGGCTGCTCCATCCGCTGCAAAAGCAGGCGGAGCGATTCCTGGACGCTCGACCACTCCGGCACGACCCGCTCAGCCGCCTCGCTGGGCGTCAGGGCGCGGACATCGGCCGCAAAGTCAGCCAGCGTGACATCGATCTCGTGTCCCACGGCGGAAACGATCGGTAGCTCGCTGGCCGCAATCGCCCGCACCACCGGTTCCTCGTTGAAGCACCATAAGTCTTCCAACGAGCCGCCGCCGCGGCCGACCACGATCAGGTCCACGGCCGGTCGGAGCCGATGAGCGGCCTCGATTCCGGCTACGATCGACTCGGCCGCACCGATTCCCTGGACCTTCGCCGGAACGACCGTGACCGCCAACTGAGGCCACCGGCGCACCGCGACTTGCAGAAAATCTCTGACCGCTGCACCGGTAGGGCTGGTCACCAGCGCGATCCGCCGCGGGAAGCGGGGCAGGGGTCGTTTGCGCTCCAGGTCGAATAGGCCTTCAGCGGCTAAACGTGCCTTGAGCTGTTCGAATGCCAGCTGCAATGCGCCGATCCCCAGCGGTTCGACTTTCCGCAGGATCAGCTGGTACGCACCTTGGGGAGCGTAGACCTCGACGCTGCCCAGCGCGACCACGGCTTGACCTTCCGACAACTCGAAGGGGAGCCGCGCGGCGGTGCTGGCCCACATCACGGCGCGGATCTGCGCGCCGCTATCCTTCAGCGTCATGTACAGGTGACCGCTGCGAGGGCGCGCTAGGTTCGAGATTTCTCCTTCGACCCACACTGCCGGAAATGATTCCTCGATCACTCCCTTAAGACAGGCGGTCAGCTGAGAGATCGTGAGCGGCTCAGGGACCGCTCTCATTGGGTCGCGCGTCATCACTGGGGCCAGACACCGCTAAAGACTTCCACCGCGCCGCCGGTCATCAAGACGCGATCGGTCGCTCGGTCCCAACGCAACTGCAGGTCGCCGCCGATCAAATGGTTGAAGATCGCCTCATCGGTCCGGCCGGTGAGCGCCCCGGCGACGCAGACTGCGGAAGCGCCGGTCCCACAGGCCCAGGTCTCGCCGCTGCCGCGTTCCCAGGTCCGTTGGCGAACTTCGCTGCGACTGAGGACCTCAACAAACTCCACGTTGGTTCGCTTGGGGAAGCGGCTGTCGTGCTCGATCAGCGGTCCGATGCCGCTGACCAGCTCGTCGCTGGCCGAGTCGACGAAGATCACACAGTGCGGATTGCCCATCGAGACGCAAGTGACACGAAATGTTTGCCCAGCAACGTCCAGCGGATGATCGACAACCGGGCCGCTGGGCAGCAGCGTCGTGGGGACGCGCGGCGCGTCGAGCACCGGTTGCCCCATGTCGACGGTGACCTCGCCGACCTTGCCATCGCTGCCGAGCCTTAGTGCCAACGATAACACGCCGGCACCGGTTTCGATCCGCAGATCCGTGCCGCCGGCCAACCCGTGGTCGTGGACGTACTTGGCGACACAGCGGATGCCGTTGCCGCACATCTCGCTTTCACTCCCATCGGCGTTGAACATCCGCATCCGTGCGTCGGCGACATCGCTGGGCAGGATCAGGATCAGGCCGTCACCGCCGACGCCGTAGCGACGGTGCGAAATCCGCTGAGCCAGTTCGGCGGGATTGGCCGGAAGCGGCTGGTCAAAGCACGACACATAAACGTAGTCGTTGCCAGCGCCGTGCATTTTGCTGAATCGAATCACGGGGATGAATCACTCATAGAAGAAGTAGACAAACCCTCGCTCCGTGCCACCAGGGCGACCGACGCAACGGGCGCGCAGGTGTCGGCTGGATTTCAAGGGGAAGGTGGGCAATCGCGGTGTCTATTGTGGTCCTCTCGCTGCTTTGGGCCAGAGGTCGCATCGACACATCCATTCGCCGCTCCCACTAATCCTGCGCGAATCGGTTAGGATGAAGGGGGGCTGCCGCAGCGGAGCAATTGCGCAGTCTGCTGCCGGGCGTTGAGTTTCAGCAGGCCATTTCCGTAATCGAATCGATCGCGGAGCGAACGGAGGATCGAATGATGTACGATCAACGCGAAAAGGCGCAGCGGGACTGGGAACTCCGGCAACTGCTCCGCTCGCGCGGTGGCCTGCTTTGACGCCGATCATCCGGCCGCTGAGTCGCGCCGAAGTCCGTCAGATCGATCAACTCGCGATCGATCAGTTTGGGATGAGCGGGCTGGTGTTGATGGAAAATGCCGGCCGTGAGGCCGCGCACATCATCGCGGAACGATTTGCTGCCGGAGAGACCTGCATCCTCTGCGGCAAGGGGAACAATGGCGGCGATGGCTATGTGGTCGCGCGGCATCTGCAGCTGGCGCGTTCGGCTAGCGATCGCGGCGGTGCAACCGTGCGGATTGTTTCCGTGGTCGACGCCGCTGAACTCGCCGGAGACGCGGCGGTCAATGCAAAGATCGCGGAGCTGGCGGAGATCCCCATCGCAGTTGTTGCGCAGTCGCAGCAGTTGGCTGCCGCGATCGGATCGCCTGCGTTGATTGTCGACTGCTTGCTCGGCACCGGGGCAGTAGGCGACCCACGAGGGCTGTATGCCGAGGCGATCCAGGTTGCGAACGCACTGCAGGCCAAACGCGTGGCGATTGACCTGCCCAGTGGCCTTGATGCCGATTCTGGCATGGCTGGCGAACCGACCTTTCAGGCCGACCTGACGTTGACGATGGTCGCTCCCAAGCTCGGCTTTGCGGCCGAAACGGCCAAAGCCGTGCTGGGAGAAGTCGTCGTCATCCCGATCGGTGTCCCGCTGCGACTGCTCAGCCGCTTTAAGTAGGTTGGCCGTCGTTACTCGATGGGCAACTCCGCCGAGACCGGGGTGACGCCCAGCCGCAGCGGCTTGCGCGGCTCCGGATCCGACGTCGCCGCCGGCTGGGCCGTCGCCAGCGTTGCTTGAGTCGGCGCAACCGCTGGCCGGCTTGCGCCGACCGCTGAAAAGTTCGGCCCAGTGGCCGCGGCGCTGGCGGCGGGTTGAATGCTGACACCTTCACGGCGGACGGGAATCGTCGTCGTGGTCAGCCCGCTGCGGGTCTTATCGCGCTCCGCCATCAACTGGCTGACCGGGTCGGGACGCTTGGCGATGTGATCCGTCTGAACACGCCGTCCCGGCAGACCGACCAGCGCCTGTTCGCCCTGCACCAGGCGTCCCTCCTTGGCACGGAACGAAGGGATCAGACTGATCCGCATCTGTTCGCCACCCACGGCATCCCAAGGGATCCAAACGCTGTAGGATGCGCCCAGGTCGGACTGGCTGAAGTGCTGCGTGAACTGTTCGGCGGTGAAGTGATAGCGTTTGACTTCGCCCATCGACCCGTCCGGGTTCTCAGCGATCGCGTGCACGGTCAAGTCGCCCTCTACGGGAACTGCACGTGTCTTCTCGTCATAGAAGAACAACCGTCCTCCAAAGCCGCGGGTCGGTGTTCGTCCGCTCTGCACCAGCGTGTCGGGCGTCCACGTCACCGCCATCTTCACCGGATTGGGGTACGGCTTAGGCGGCTTGTCTTTCTTGCTCCACGGCATGCTCCAACTCGAGGGTCCTTTGGGGCCTGAGCTGGTACAACCAGCGGCGGAGATGACCGTCGAGCAGAGCAGGGCAGCGAGCAGCAAATGGGTGGTTAGAATCTTCATTTTGCAAATCCTGAGAGCTCGGCGGCGGCATTACCATCGATGAACTTGAAGTCGGCTGGTTTGACAAATCGTCCCGGAGGATTGACTCCCGCGGGCATCGCCGTGGCGGCCGGAGCGACACCTGGCCGTGCCGCCGGTTGGGAGCCACGCCATGTCTGCTCCAGGCCCTGCGGCCCCGGTGCCGGTGTCGTCCCCGGGGCGGGTGACTGCCCCGGTGCCGGTGTCGGCACACCTCCCGGCGGCAGTTCGCGCAGCGGCGTCCCCTGTGGGCCAACCGCTCCTGGCGGGTAGTTTGATCCTGACGGGTAATTTGGGCCCGGCGAGTAGCTTGAGCCGGGCGGATAACCTGCTCCTAGCGGATAGGTGGAGCCGGGCGGATAGGTCGCTCCCGGTGGCAAGTTTGTGCTGGGCGGCCAGATCGAACCCTGCGGAGCCGGAGCGGACTGCTGGGGATAGACTGGCTGAGGTGGTGTCAGCATTTCAACTTGACCCGGGCCGATTCCGTGCTGCGGCGACTCGATCATCTTGGACGGTCCGTACAACTGCTCGCCGTAGATTTCGCCTTCCACCGCCTGGGGGAACTGATCGATGGTGGGGTGCAAATCGGGATAGATCGTCGGTCCGACAGCCGGCCCCCAAAGTCCGTAACCGCCGCTGAGTCCCACATCGCCGTGCATCTCGACCATGTCGGCCAGGCAGTAGCTCATGCGGCTCGACTCGACCTGTTTGATGTACTCCAGGTCCTCGTCGCCGTTGACGAGCATCGGCGTCATAATGATCAACAGTTCGGACCGCGTTTCCGATTCGCGATCGAACCGGAACATCACGCCGACCAGCGGGATATCGGCCAGATACGGGACGCGGCGCGACTGGTTGGACCGATTTTTCTGAATCAAGCCACCGAACACGACGGTCTGTCCGCTATAGGCGACAATCGTCGATTCAGCACGGGTTTCATTGATATCAGGGATGATGATCGGAACGCCGTTTTGATCGGTCCCGATCGGCGTTCCCGTACCCGTGGTGCGGTCGACCTCGGCGCGTCGAGCGACGATCTGCATCGAGATCATGCCATCGGCCCCAACGCGTGGCAGAACTTCCAGCGTCAGACCCACTTCGACATCGACCACATCCAAGATCGGTGCCGTGCCCAGTTGTCCCTGCTGCAAGCCGGCGACGCGGGCTACCTGTTGTCCGACGTTGATAAAACCAACCTTGTTGTCGACCGTCATGATTTGCGGCCGACTGAGGATTTGAGCGCGATTGGCAAGCTGCAGTGACCGCAACAGCAAGCTGAACGAATCACTGGCGGCGCTGAGCACGAAGCCGCCAAAGCCTGCCGCCGTGCTCGAGGTACCCAGCCCGAAGGTGCTGACCGCCCGCGAAGCGACATCGCCGGGGGCGATTGCCGACACGTTCGACGAGCCGTTGTTGTTGAAGTTGAATCCCGGCGTGCCGGCACCCGGGGTCGTCAACGCCCGACCGCGGTCGAACAGCAAGCTGTCTTGCAGGCCGATTTCGCCACCGAGTTCGAACAGATCGTCCAGCAGCACTTCGGCGATGACCACCTTGATCAGCACCATCGGTGGCCGGCGATCGAGGCTCTCAATCAACCGCCGGACGTCGGAATAGAGCCGCGGTGAGACGCTCAGCAGCAGGCTGTTGGTTTCGACTTCAGCGACCACAACCAAGTCGCGGTCGGGCAGGTCGAACGGTCCGAGTCCTCCCTGCTGGAACTGCTGAATCGTGTTGACGCCCTGACGCCGCTGCTGGACGTACGCCTGGATGGCCGTCGCAATTTCCGGAGCGCTTTGGTGCCGCAACCAGATCACTTCGGTGATCCGCTCGGCAAATCCGGAGGTATCCAGCCGCAGCAGGATGCTTTCAACGACTTCCAAATCGCTCGCCGACCCGCTGGCGATGATGCTGTTGGTTCGCAGATCGGTCGAAAACCGCAGGTTGACCAGCGAGCTGGACGCTGCGGTCGCGGGAGCCAGTCCAGCTAGGTTCCCTTGGCCGACGCCTTGATTGGCGGCCTGCGAGAACAGCTCCTGCAGCGCCGTGCTGAGCTGCACCGCGTCGCCATTCTCGATCGTGAACACCTTGACCAGCGACTCCACGCCGGGCACCTGGTCGAGCTGGCGGATCAGTTCGCCGATCAGCGACATGCTCGAGGACGGACCGCGGACGACGATTGCATTGGCATTGGCATCGGAGGTGACCACAACACCAGCCAAGATGCCCGAGTCGATCACGCCGCCGGCCTGCGAGTCGAGGGAGACGATCGACAGCGACGTTGACGGTCGAGTGAGGTTTTCCGGCGCGGCCGCATCGCCTTCACCGTTGATCGCCGTCTGCAGCACCGGGGCCAAATCGGCGGCCAGTGAGTTGCGCAGCGGGAAGACCCGGATTTCGTTTTGTGCCGGGATCTTCTCGACATCGAGTTGATTGAGTAACTCACGCACCTCCTGCAGGTCGCGCGGCAATGCGCCGACGATCAGCGAGTTGGTGCGGTAGTCAGCCAGAATCCGTACCCGTGTGCCCAAGCCCGGCCGCAGATCTTCGCCGACGCCGGGGCGATCAACAAAGAAACTGCGAACCGTTTGCTCGGCATCGACGGCGCTGGCATGGCTGAGTCGAAACACCTGCAGGCGGCTGGTCTCGTCCAACGGCAAGTCGATCTTTTCGATCACATTCATCGCGCTGGCCAGCGCCTCGCGGCGGCCGATCAGCAGCAGTGCGTTGGGGTGATCCAGTGGCGTGATCGTGACTTCGCCTTGCCGGGCAGCCAGCACGTCTTCGTATAGCTCGTTGAGCAGCGCGGCGGCGGCGGCGCTATCGAGATGTTTGAGCTGGTAAACCTCGACCTCGGGCTGCGTCACCACGCTTTGCTGTTCGATCTGGCGGATCACGTCCAACACGCGCTGCGTATCGCGCCGCGGGCCGCGAACAATGATGATGCCCAGTTCAGGGACGAACTGGATTTGCGTATCACCGATGATCCCGCCGCCCACATCGGCCTGTGGGTCAGCTTGTTGGTCTTGCTGCTGATTCGGTTGCTGATTGGGTTGCTGTGCAGGCGGTTGCACCGGAGGCTGCGCGGCCGGCGGCTGGAACACCGCGTTTCGCAGCGGGTCGTCGCCTTGGCCGGTGGGCAGCAGCGCCGCCGCTTGTCCGCTGGGCAACTGGTCGAGCAAGCGGATCGCCCGCTGGATCGGTGCTGGCTTCGCATTCTCGACGCGGACCAGTTCGATCACATCGTCGCTGCGGCCGGTGGTCTGGTCGAGCGAGCGGATCATCTTTTGCCAGCCCGGCATGGCCGGTTCGGCGCGACCACGGTGACGACATTCTCGCGGCGGTCGACGTCAATCCTTGTCCCTTCGAGTGGAGCGCCGGTGAGTTGGAAGGAAGCACGCTCGCCGTTTTGGCTGGTGGTGACGGGAATCCGCTTGCCGACAACCCGCTGCAACGAATCTTCGAACTCCCGCCAGGAAATCGACGCCAGCCGCACTTGCAACGACCCACCGGCCGCTCGCACGCCCGCGGCGCCGTCAGTCGATTTGCCTCCGCCGCGGCTTTCGGACGCATAGACCTGCATCGCCTCGCGCTGAATCTGTGGCTGCAAAGCTTCCGGAGCGAGGATGACCAGCCGCGAGCCGCGGACATCGGGCGAAATCTGCACCCCGGCAACATCGCGGTAACGCATCTCTAGCGCCGTACTGACACTGGCGACGAACGCGGTGGGCAGCTCGATCGTATTGACGACTGCCGCATGATTTTGCTGTTGCGCCGGAATCCGTGCGCCCGGGCAGCGGCGGCAGACTCTGCAAGCGATCCGCTGGATTGCCGAGTTCTTGCGCAAAGGTTCGTTTCGGTGAAACCAGCGGCAGGGTTGCCATGGGGCCACCGCCGATCTGTGCGGCGAGCAAGACGAGAAGGGCGGTACGAGCCTTCTGACGACGGTTTTTTCTGGTCATTTGCCCATCGCGAGATAGGAGAGGTGCTGGTGGGGGTGACAGGGCTATGCCATCGCCAAGCGGACGAAGTGGCGCCACCGGTGTAATCGTCACCTTCGGCACGACCGCTACAGTAAAAAAGTCGTTTGAGCGAAACCGAGCCGCTGAGTTGCCAAATATTCAAGCCGTGCCAATGCGAGGGATTTCAAAAAAGGTCGTTGGCGTTGGAAAGAAAAGCTGACATAATGCAGGCACTAGAGCTATTTGGTATCGGGAGTCGAATTGTTTTGTTAAGAAAAGCTTTGCTCACCCCCCTGCGGCTGGCCGTTGGCTGGGGCATGTATCCGCGGGTTCTCGGTTGGTTGGGGGTCGCAATGCTGGTGCTGCTGCGGCTGACCATCGGCTGGCATTTCTACAGCGAAGGTATCGATAAGTACCAAAGCGGCAACTGGGATGCGAAACCGTTCTTCTCGACCGCCCGCGGCCCGGCAGCCGGTCAATTCCGCGAACTCGTCTGGGACTGGGACGGATCGCTGCGGCTGGATGTCGAGAAAACGAAGCTGCACTTCGCCCAGTTTCGCGATCGAGTCAGCCGCCACTACGATTTCGACGACACGCAGAAACGCCAGGCTCAAGCGAATTACGTGTTGGCGGTCGAACAATTGGAGTGGGTGCTGGAGAATAACGCGACCGAGATCGAGGAGTACCAACTCGGCCGCGACCGCATTAAGAAGCTCGAGGAGGACCAGCGGCGCAGCGGGGTGGCGAGCTTAGCCGGCCAGCGCGCTACGATCCGCGCAGAGTGGATGGCCCAGATCAATCCCGTGCTGGCCCAGATCGACATGGTCTGGAGAAATTACGAAGCGGCTCAAAACGCGATGGCCAACCAAGACCAAGTTGCCGAAAAGGCACCGCTGCGAATGGGCGTGCCACGCGAGCGGATGGTCGACACCAGCGTGATCAACCGGGTGGTGCCGTATTTCGACATGATCATCGGTATTTGCCTGTTGCTGGGGCTGTTTACGCCCGTGGCGGCGTTAGCGGCGGCCGGATTTCTCGGTTCAGTTTTCATCAGCCAGTTTCCTCCCGTGAGCGGTCCGGGGAGCACCTACTATCAGCTGATTGAGGGCGTGGCTTGTTTGGTCCTGGCTGCCACCGGCAGCGGCCGTTTCGCCGGGCTCGATTTCATCTTCCACACCATCGTTCGCAAATTTTGGCCTCGGCCCGCGGAGCAAATCAATCATGGATAACCTATCACCGGAACAACGCGAAGTCGGCAAGCACAACTACCACAGTGCCGTTGGCTCGTACTACGACGTCAATCGCCGCGACTTCCTGCGCGGGATCATCGCCGCCGGCGCGGTCAGCGGCGCTGGTCTGGGAGCCATGTACTACGGTTATGGCAAGGTTGATGATCCGGTCCGCGTGGCGATCATCGGCACCGGAGACGAAGGCAACGTGCTGATCGGCGGCTGTACTCCCGAGTACGTCCAAGTCAAGGCGATTTGCGACATCCGGCCGTTCAGCATCCACCGCGCCTTCCATGGCGATTGGTCTTCGCCCGCCGCTCTGGCACGTCGCCCCGGCCTGCTGAACGTCTACGGCTACCCGACCGAAGCCCAGGCACGGAAGGAAATCAACGTTTATGACGCCAGCAATGGCGGGATCGCGGAGTGCTTAAAGGATCCCGACATCGAGGCGGTGATCATCGCTCTGCCACTATTCTTGCATGCTCCGGTAGCGGCCATGGCGATGGAGCGCGGCCTGCACGTGCTGACCGAAAAACTGATGGCCCACGACGTCGCCCAGTGCAAGGTGATGTCGCGGATGTCCTATGAACTCAAGGACACGCAGGGCAATCCACTGCACCTCGCGACCGGCCATCAGCGTCACTACAACGTTAAATATGACAACGCAGTGAACCTGATCCGCTGGGGCTTGCTCGGCCAACTGCACCACATCCGCGCCCAGTGGCACCGCAGCAATGTGCCGGGTGCCGATAGTTGGTCGATGCCGATTCCCGGCGGCGAAAAGATGGCTAACGGCAAGATCTTCGACCGCATTGCCAGCGACATCAAACACCGCGAGCGAGCGCTGAGCGAAACGCGCGATGCCGAGGAAACCGCCCGGCTGAAGCAAGAAATCGCGCTGTTCAAAGCCTGGGATGCTGACAAAAAGATCGACCCCAAAAAGTTCGGCTACCAAGACTTCACCGTCAATGGTCGCAAGTTCAGCGCGATGGAAGAACTGCATCGTTGGCGGCTGTTTGAACGCACCGGTGCGGGCCTGATGGCCGAATTGGGCAGCCACCAGTTGGACGCAGTCAGCATCTTCCTCAGTTCGCTCCGCGACGATGGCAAGAAGGTGCACCCGCTGAGCGTACACGCTGTCGGCGGGCGCCACATTATGCCGCTGGACCGCGAGTGCGAGGACCACGTCTACTGCATGTATGAGTTCCCGGGGCCGGACTACAGCCCGACGTTCGATGTCGGGTACTACGACCGCGTCGAGGACTACCCGAAGAACGGCGTCGCCGGTTACGAGCAGGATCCGAATAAGAAGGTCGTCGTCAGCTACTCGTCGATCAACGGCAACGGATTCGGCGGCTGGGGCGAAGTGGTGCTCGGCACCAAGGGAACGTTGGTACTCGATAGCGAAATCGACGTGCTGCTGTACCGCAACAGCGACACCAGCAGCAAAGTCGGCGTGACGAAGAAATCGGGTGGTTTCGCGCTCGATACATCGGCCAGCGGCGATTACTCCGCTCCGATCGCTCAGGCCGCCGATGCGGGGCCGGTCAGCCGCGGGTATCGCGAAGAGATCGAGCACTGGGCGTACTGCATCCGTAATCCGGATAAGGAAAACCGCGTCCGCTGCTATCCAGAAGTCGCGATGGGCGATGCCGTGATCGCGCTGGGCACCAACGTAGCGCTCAAGAACGCCAACCAGGGCAAGAGCGGCTACTTGGAGTTCCAAGAAGAGTGGTTCGACATCAACAGCGATGCCACGCCTGACGGCAGCACGATCGCCGCAGCGACCGAGTTCATGAAAAAGCCGGTCGCTTAGCAAGCGTTTGGTCTTTCCATCGACTTTGCAAAATTGATATTGCCTGATACTGGCTGGAACAGAAGCCACCACTGGAATTCAATTTTGCCGATGATCAAAGGCCAGCGATGACTTGCCATCTGTCCGCCGTGACGATTTCCCTCTGCGTCGCGGCAACCTCGCTGCTTGCGGGTTGCCAGCGACCGATGGGGTCGGCCACCGGCCCGTATGCACCTGCCGGCTCTCTTCCACCGGCGAGCAGCCAGCCGCTGATCCCGTTCGGCTCGCTCAATGGCGCCACCCGCGTGCCGCCGCCGCCCACGGGCAGCTCGCAGGTTTCCAGCGGCTATGATGGCCAGCCGGCAGCCCAATTCTCCGCACAGGCGGCGCCCGGCATCGCAGCGTCCAGCTTTGCTGCCAATGGCTCATCCTCCGGCGGCCAGCGGCAATCGCTCGGCGGCATGCCGGTCATCGATTTGACCGCCGGTATGATTGAGGCACCGGCCCCCGTCCCAGGTTTCGCTCCTGAGCAAGCTTTCGCGAGTAACACACCGGCTGGCCATGGACCGCTCAGCAATCTCACGCCGCTCAGTAACGCCGCCCCGGTCGGCAGCGGTGTGGCGACGGCCGATTGGCAAAGCAGCACGCCGAGCATCTCGGTGGCACCGGTCGATCTGGCGGCCAGGCTGCGTCCGCTCGATGCTTCGCAGGCAGCGGCGATCATGCCACTGCACACAACACAAGATGATGTGCCGGCCGACCACCCATCGGTGGCGATGACACAATATCGTACTGAGAGCCACCCTTCGCCAGCCTGGCAGTCGGTCCAGCCCGCCTCGGCGGAGCTTCTAGTCACAAACACACCCGTAGCCAATAACGCTTTCGAACAGCGTCCCAGCACCCATGCGTATGCGTCTCAGTCGCCAGCACGTTCGCTGCCGTCGACCGAGCCGGTGGAGCCGCAGCAGCAGAATGCCGCGGCAACGGGTAACCTGCTGTGGCGCAACCCTGCGGTGGCCCGGTAGCGTTTGTCAGTGGTCGGTCCGCGCCCGGTCGGGCCTCATGAGGCTCGCGCCCTATCTACTTCCCGCGGGCCTCGATCAGGACCGAGAATGCCTGCAGGTAACGGGCGACCGCTTCGGCGGAGACCTCTTTCCAACCGGCGGTTTTGTGCCGCAGCACGGCCAGCTTCAGCAGTTCTACCGCATCGGCCAAATCGCTGGGCAACTCCGGCAGGCCTGCAAACGGCTGTACCAGCGGCGGTTCGGGCTCGGCGAAGGGGTCCTGGGCCACAGGTTCCGGCTGCGGGAGATCAAAGTTTCCGCCGCTTCCGTTGAGCGCGTCTTCTTCGCCGAAATCAGGTCCTTCGACAGCGGGCCCGGAGCCGATTGCGTTGGGACCATCTTCATATTTCTTAGCCGATCCGCCGCCTTGGCCCGGCTGGGTGAAGTTCGCCGCCTCGTCGAAGTCTTCATCCAAATCGCTGGTCACCACGTCACTCTCGCTCGGCCGAAAGGCTTCTTCCGCTCCGGTTGCTTCCCACCGCTGCTGCCGCATCGCCGAGACGCTCCAGCCGCTCTGCGCTGCACCTTCGAGCCACAGCGGCGCGTCGTCCCAGTCCAGTGCGACGAGAAAATGGGTCCAGTAGAGGCCCCGGTAGCTCTCGTAGCTATCGGCAAAGGCGTCATAAACACGTCGCAGCCGTCCGACGTGTGAGGCGGTCACGCCGCCGACGCGCTGTGCCCAAGCTTCGTCAGAGTACTGAGCCGGCGGTGCTCCAGAGTCGACGAGAGCCGCTCGCCACTGGCTGATGATTTGGCCTTTTTCCCAGTTGGTTTGGCTGACCAGTTGATTCCAGCGACCCACGAACGGCTGCTCCACCAGCTCTGGATCCAGCAGCTCCGAATCCAGCGATTGTTCCTCTTCCGGACCGTTTGCCTGGGGGTCAAGCTCGATCACAGCGGGCGCTTCGACATGCCCGCGGCTCAGCGGCGAGGGCTCTTCCAGGTCAAATGGTGGGACAGAATCTTCTTCGCGAACCATACGGCATCAGTGCGTGAGGGGATGGCTTCAGTCCAGCGGCGCGTCGCCTGCAACGCGGCAAGCGGTCCGCGTTTCCGATGCACACACGCTAGCTAAGCCGGGCCGCGGTTGGAAAGACTTTAGAGGCAAATTGGCTCGGAGCCAGCGAAAACCGCTGCCGAATGCGCTGGTAGAGCCGAGCCTAGCGGTGGAAAAGGTCTTGATGTGAAGGCATGAAAAAACCGGCCTGCGGGATTTCTCCCACAGGCCGGTCCTATCGTTGCTTTGGCTGTGCGGCGGCAAAACGGAGCCGCTGGGAGAAACGCGGAGATCTCAGCGTGCTTCTGCACTAGCTTTTTGGTGATCTCGGCGAACCCGAAAATATGGTCCCTCTGCCGGAATTACAGCCAAAGCGGTGTGGGTTACTTCAACCCAACGTTTCGTATTTTACCCGGGGTTAGCCGGGTAGCAAAGTAGTTCGGCGTTTGTGCGTCCCTGGATCAGCCTTTTCGAGCAACTTTCGCATGGGACTCTTGGTCAGCTGAAAATGGGCGAGTTAGCCCAATTTGCCCCAACTCCCCCAGCGCTGCACCAGTGTCGTCAGTCACGCGTTACAATGACCGCCTGTCCGCTAATCCACGGCAATTAGCCGTCGCGATCTTTCTCCACCCGCTCGAACCATCGAGGCCTTGAATGCCCCAGAGTGAAGTTACCCGGCGAGATTTCTTGAACGCAACCGGAACGGCAGCGATCGCGGCCGGTGCGATGACCGCCGCCCAACGTCCTGCCCGTGCCGCCGCCGCCAACGACAAGCTCAAGATCGGCTTTGTCGGCCCCGGCGGCCGCGGTTTTGGAGCCCACGTCAAGACGCTGACGCGGTTGGCTGAGGAAGGCCGTCCGATCGAGTTGGTGGCGGTCTGCGACGTTTACAGCGAACACCGTGACCGCGCTGCTGAGCACATCAAGAGCCGGCTCAAGACGACGCCGCGGACCTATGTCGACTTCCGTGACATGTATGCCAAGGAAGAACTCGACGCGGTCTGCATCGGCACGCCGGACCACTGGCACGCCAAGCAGGCGATCGAGGCGATGCAAGCGGGGTTGCATGTCTACTGCGAAAAACCGATGACCAAAACGGTCGAGGAAGCGCTGCAGGTTTTTAAGGTCTGCAAGGAGACCGGCCGGGTGATGCAAGTCGGCGTCCAGTCGACGAGCCTGCCGATCTGGAACCAAGTCAACGCTCAGCTGCGCGAAGGCAAGATCGGCAAGGTGCTGATGTACCAGACCGAGTTCTTCCGCAACTCCGCGATGGGTCAGTGGAGGTATTACAAGCTGACCGAGCAGATGAATCCCAAGACCATCAATTGGAAGCTGTGGCTTGGCTCCGAGGAAGGGCTCTCCGAAGAGCAGCCGTTCGACCGTGAGGTGTATGCCCAGTGGCGGCGGTTCTGGCCGTTTGGCTCCGGCATGTTCACCGACTTGTTCGTCCACCGCACAACCTCCATGCTCAAAGCGACCGGACTTCGCTTTCCCGGACGTGTGGTCGGCGCCGGCGGTATCTACCTCGAGTACGACGGCCGCGATGTGCCCGATGTCGCGACCGTGGTCTCGGACTTTCGCGAGGGCGTCCAGGGGATGGTGACCGCTACGATGGCATCGCAGGAGGCTCCGATCCTCCAGCTGATTCGCGGGCATCACGGCTCGTTCGTGTTCGGTAACGGCGAGGATTTTAAGCAGGTGAAGTTCGTGCCCGAGCGGCCGCAAGTGACCCGCAATAGCAGCCTGAGTGAAGAGAGCTTCCCGGTCGGTGACATCCCGGACTCGACCTACGTGCACTTCGACAACTGGATCGAGGCGATGCTGGCCAATGATCCGATGCTCTGCAACAATCCGGCAGACCTCGGTGCCGCGGCGATCACCAACGTGCTGCTCGGTGCGATGAGCTACCGCCAAGGCAAGGTCTTCCACTTCGACCCCGACACATTGACGATCGGAACCGGAGATGAAAGTTGGGCGCGAGGTTGGGAAGAGAAGTCGGCTCGCCGCGAATCGCCTAATCATATTCCTGGCTGGACCGCTGGAGATGCTGGCAGCACGCTCGAAGAACCGACTTATATGAAGTTGGCAGGGCCATGGGTCGATGGCGTCGACCCGGCAACCAAGGGCTAGAGGATGGCGAGCTGAAGCATGGTGAGCGTGGGACGGCGAACCTCAGCCGTCCCACGCCAGCGACCACTGAGCGGCTCAGTCTTGCCTGGCCGCTTCGGCTGCTTCGGCGTCGCCTGTTGATTCATTGCTGTCGCCGGCGGCCTCGGACTGTACGGCTTCTTGCTCGGCTGGCTCAGCCGACTCGCTGGCCTCCACAGCAGGTGCGTCTTCACCATCCGAATCCGCTGCGGCTGGAGCTTCTTCAGGCTTCGCCGTCACCTTGGGTTCCACGGCCTGCTCCTGCTCGGGTTCATCTGAACCTTGGACCGGGAATTGGCTCGACGGCGCCAGGCCGCGGTCGACGACCCAGATGTTGCGGAACCGCACCGGGTCGGAGTGATTCTGCAGTTTGGTCGGCAACAGCACCGGCTCCTCAGGCTGCCCGGCTCCGGTTTTATCCTCCAGTTCCACATCGTCCTGCACCACCACGCCGTTGAGCCACGTGGTGATGCGGCCGTTGCGCATTTTCTGGCCATCCGCGTCCCAGCGCGGAGCGGTGAAACGAATGTCGTAGGTCTGCCAAGTCAGCGGCGGCAGCGACATGCTCAGCGCAGGTGCCTTGTAGCGGTAGAGGGCACCGGCGCCATTGAATACCGGTTCCTGCGCGAAGGAATCAAGAATCTGACACTCATAGCGGCTTTGGATATAAACGCCGCTGTTGGCTCGCCCTTGATCGCGCGCTGCGGGCATGTAAGGCAGGCGAAACTCGAGGTGCAGGTCGAAATCCTGGAACATCGGCTTGATGTCCGCACCTTCCATCAGCAGCCCGTCGTCGGTCATCCGGCCATTCTTGAACTGGTCGGTGTTGCTGCCGTCGAACAGCACCATCGCGTCAGCTGGCGGTTTAGCGCCGAGCGTCGGGCTACGGCGCTCGATCCGCTCCAGCCTGCCGACCCGCTCACCGGTGCGGCTGAGCAGCAAGCAGTGGTCCTTGTCCGCCAGGACGGCCCAGGGACCGCCAGACAGTACGAGAAAGCCATCGGAGAGTTTTCCGACCATCCGCCGCGCTTCAGGCTGATGCTTCTCCTGACCTGGCAGGCCGCCGGAATAAGCAATTGCGTCAAAGTCTCCGTTGCCGATTGGCCGAATCTGCAGGCCAACCGTCTCGTACTCATTTTCACCCACCGTCAGCGGCCCGACAAACTCACCCATCAACAAAAATGCGGGATCATCGATTGGAGGCTCGGTGTGAACCGCACCGCGCCCACCACTTTGAGCGAGCGAAACAGCGGACGTCAGGAGCAAGATGGCCAGTGGAGCGATCAACGACTTTAGCAAAGCAGCGGTCATAGGAGAGACGCCTTGAGGACAATGGGCGGGAGTGCAAGGTGAAAGAAAAAGCGGAGCGGCGCCAGGACCGCGCTGCTCCGCTTGATCGAAGTTTAATTACTGCTCCGCCGCATGCACGTGGCGGGCAGGTCCTACCGCATCAGGGCAGCCCCGGCAGACTGAATGAGGGTGCCGCCGAAGCGTCTTGATCAGCCCGCTCGGCGGCAGCCGCTGCATCGGCCGGGGTCTCGATCAGATCATCCATCGAGATCCGCAGCTTGCGGTAGGTCGACTCGGGGATCACATAATACCAATCGGCGAACCGGCCGTTGAGCTCACGTACCCGCCGACGGGCAGCATCGATCCGGTCCTTCCGCTCGTCGAGTTTCCGCTGATTTTCCTTGGTGATCTTCTCCTGCTCAGCCTCCAGCCGTTCTTGCTTCTCCTCTTCGGTCTCAACGACCGGAGCGGGCTGGTCGCTCGGCTCCGCTGCCGGGGCTTGTGCCGCCGGGGTCGCTTCCGCAGCGGCCGGTTCGGCGGGTGCTGGCGCAGCAGGCTCCACTTCGGTCACCGCTTCGGTGGCCTCGGCATCCGCTGCCTCGGCATCATCGCCCGCTTCGGACTCTTCCGCAGCTTCGGCTTCGGCGGTCTCCTCTTGCGGACCACAGGCATCGGCGTCGTCCAGCACTGGCTCCGCTGGCTCTTCTGGAGCTGCGTCCTCAGGCTCGGCTGGTTCGGTCGCGGCCTGCGGCTCAGCATCGCCTTCCGCGGGTGCTACGAGCGCCGGTGTTTCGCTCTCGCTCGGCTCTGCGGGTGTTTCCGCATCAGCGTCGGCTGGCGAAACAGTGGGGGCCGGTGCCGGAGGAACGGCATCTGCGCCCTCGCCGGCGGGCTGCTCGGTAGCCGAATCGGGTGCGTCGGCCGCAGGCTGCGTTGCATCCTCGCCGGCATCTGCTGCCTCCGTATCAGCTGCCTCGCTCGCCTGCTGGGCCTGCGTCATCGCTTCGAGTTCTTCGATCGATTTTGGGATCGGTCGCAAGTCAGGTGCCGGGAATTTCGTTTCGTCGACCTGCGCCGTCACCAGCAGGTAGCGATTGGCGCCTCCGGAAGCACCCTCGGCATCGCTCTCTTCGGACAACCCTTCGACATTGCCGAATCGCAACACGTACTGCACACCGTTATTGAGCGTGACATTCATCTCACCGTTGGCGGAGATGACATCTCCCGACGAAATCGGAAAGAAGCCACGGACCGCGAGCGAACGAACCGCTTCGTTGTCACTGACCAGATCCTTGTCCGCCTTGAGATTTTCACTCATACCCTTCGGCTTGGCAGCCACATCGACGATCTTCAGATCATCCAGCGCGTTCTTGATCTCGTTGAGTCGCGCGGTGGCTAATGTCTCACCTTCGGCCAGCGTGACCGGCTGTGGTTCCTGTTGTTCGTCATAACGGGTCAACTCGACTAGTTCCCAAGCATTGCTGCTGTCGACCGACAACTCAGCATCATAAGTACGATTCAGCGACACCGACCCATTGCCACCGAGCACAGCATCATAATTTTGCATCTCCAGATTGGTGATGTCGATGCTGCTCAGTTGCAGCAGATCCTTTTCGATCCAGTCCTCGAACTTAGTTGAAAACACCGAGCCATCGAGATTCACGACATAAACAGGATCTTGCTGCGGGATGCGCACATAGTATTTATCTCCGCTCTCACCGACTCGATTGCCGATGATCACACTCGCCAACGAGGTATTTTTCTCGCCTCGAAAGGAGACCAATCGCCCGATGCCTTCATCGCCGAGCTGATTCGATTCCGGCTTCGGTTCGACCACGCCGAGACTGGCGTGGTCTTCGGCATTCTCGGTTTGGATATCGAGAATTTTAACACCAACCAATGCGTTGGCGGCCTGCTGCATCTGCTCGGCTGCGTCAGCCGGGTAATTGTTCCGCGAGGGAAGCGACCACACGCCGGTGGCCTCATCTTTAGCAACTTCGAACCGCTGGACTTTTCCTTGAGTGTCATCAAAGGTGACAATCCGCAGGCTCGATGCCGCCAGCGGGTCGGTAAAGCCCGGGAAGAGTGGCTGGCCGATCAACTCCTGTGTGTCGCTGTCGGCCTGCGGCCGCCAGGAGACAAACACGGCGATACTCAGCAGGACCAGGGCAGCGGCCCAGAAGATTCCGGTTTTTGCGCCTTCGTTCACGTTGGACTCAAATCAATCGGAGGGTATGGACAGGGGTTATCGGAGCACCGATCAATGTCACGGTGAAGTTTATTTCAACCGTGACTTGGAAATGTTTTCTCGCTCGCGCAGGCGGCGTGAAGCGAACACGATGATGCCGATCAGTAGCGGTGGAATACACGGCAGGGCAACCGCCGCAGCCTTCACCCGATTTTGCAACTGGGTTACGGTCAGGTCGGCCTCACGCTGGATTTCACGAATGCTCTTGTCGCGTTCGCGTTCGGCTTTGATCCGCCGTCGGTCCAACTCGTTCTGCAACGCTTCTTGCTTGATGCGGAACTGCTGCACCTTCTCTTGGGCAACGGCCCGGCTGACCGATCCGTCGGCACTCTTCTGCTGCATCTCCGTCATTTCATCGCGCAGTGTCTTCAGTTCCGTGTCGATCTTTTCCTGGGCATCACGGATCAGCGCATCGTATTGATCCTGGAACTCTTTCCCTTGTGCGCGAACGCGGGCAGACGCATCTTCCTTGACTTCAGCAATCATCTGCAGGCTGCTAAAGACCGGCTCGTGCTTGCGAATCTCCAGGTAGTCGAGTTCGCCGGTGAGGTAGTCGATGGTGTTAAGTAAGAAGCTGACGTTCTGGAACTGGAAGCGCAGATCCTGTGCTTGATTGGGATCGGCTCGCAGTTGCAAGAACACCGGCAGCATCAGGTCGATATCGGCAACATAGATCGCCTTGATCGGCGGCTGGTCGGTTGCTGCGTCTTCGCCGCTGTTTGCGTTTTCGGTGTTTGCGGCCGGTGCCGCGGCACCTTCAATCGCCATCGCAATCGTGCTGCTGCCCGTTGGGGAACCTTCCTCGCGCATCAGTGAGCTTTGCCCGCTCAAAACCCGCTGGGCGGCGTCGCCCGCGATCGTGCCGCTGAGCAAACCAGTGCGCAGCAGCGGGGTATGCTGGAGCGACGTTTGAGCCTTAGCATTCACACCGCCGGCGAACAGCGCGAGCACCTGCCGCAGCCCATCGGTGACCGGATGCGCGGTGCTCACCGCGCCGTCGGCCCCCGGAGCACCTTCATCGATGAACAGCCACAAACTGTTGGTGTTCATATCGAGGTTCGGGTACGGATTGTACTGCTGCCAAACCAGCGATGGACTGAACAAGTTAGGCGCCATCATGCTGGGGCTGCCAGGGACATCCAACTGCAGCACTTCCCACAACTGACGGATATCGCCTTTGGGCTCCGGTCCGCCACCGCCGAACATCCCGCCGGCGGCCTGCTTCGGTTCACCGGTTCCGGAAATATAGCCTTGCGCGAACGGCAGGGGGTCTTCGAAGATGGCTGTCGGCACGCCGCTGCGAACCGCATCGACCAATCGCGCAAACCGCTCCGGCGACAACGACGATGGCTGCACCGCTACCAAGGCATCGTACTGACCTGGCAGTACCGCGCCGTCGAGTTCCACCGCCTCGACTTCGTATTGTTTCTCCAACTCAGCGACCAGCGGATGCTTTTCGACTTGTTGGAAACTCATCCCGCTCATCACCGCGCCGCCCATCAGCCGGGCATCGGTCGCGACGACCCCGACCCGTTTGCGGTCGCCCCGAGCGACGGTATTGATCGACCGCACCAGTTCATATTCAACCGGAATCCCATATTCAAACACCGGAATCGTGACCGACTGCAGTCCGCTGCGGAACGCGGCACCGAGGATCAGTTGTTTCTGTTGATAGGAGCCCTTTTCGCGGACCATGCGGGTGACGGGAACGATGTCGAACCGTTCCTGAGCCAGCGCCGCCTCTTCGCTGAAAAGCTCAATATTGTCATACAGATTGACTTCGATCGTCCGCCCGTTCTTAGAAGCCTCGCTGCGGAACTCCTTGAGCAAGTTGATCAGCTCATAACGCGTACGGGCGTATTGTTCAGGAACCTCATCGCTAATGAACGCATCGATCACAATGGGGCGTTTGGCGTCGAGGTTGCGGATCAACGACTTCGTTGCGTCGGCCAGTGAACTGGTTTTGTTTTCCGTCACATCGCGGCGAATCACATCCCAGTTGCGAAACAGCACGACTGCGCCACCGGTGATCAACACCAAGGCAACCGTTCGCGCCAGGTAGTGCCAGGCCATTGTGTTACCGTCCTTACCGCCGGTCCAGTGCCTGCGGCCGATCAACACCATGCACACGTACAGCGCCACGATGGCGGCCATGACAAAGTAGGTGATCGAAGAGATGCTGATCACGCCGCGGCCAAAGTCATCAAACGGGCGCGCGATGCCGGAGTCGCTGATCACCGCACCGGCCGTCTGCGACGGCAGCAACGAATCGGCCAGCGACGCGAAGGCCAGCGGAGCATTGAATAGCGCCCCGAGGATAAAGCCGACCGTCAAATTGCCGGTCAAGAACGACGCGATCATACCGATCGCCAACATCATCAGGCCGACGAACCAATAGCCGAGGTAGGTCGCGAAGATCAGCCCCGTATCGAGCTCTCCCTGGGTCAGAATCGCCAGCGTGAGAAATGTGCTGAACTGTGAGAACAGCAGCGATGCGGTGAAAATCGCCGCCGCAGACATGTATTTACCGATCACGATGTCAAAGTCATCCGCCGGCAGGGTGAGCAGCAACTCATCGGTGCCCTGTCGCTTCTCTTCGGCCCAAATGCTCATCGTGATCGCTGGGATGAACACCAGCATGATCAGCGGGAACCAGTAGTTGAGCTGGTCGAGCGTCGCCAGGTTCTGATTGAAGAACTCGTAGGGCCAAAAGGCGGCGACGGAGGTCAAAAAGACAAAGATGCAAAGAAACACATAACCGGTCGGATTGCTGAAGTAGCCGACAAAGTTGCGTTTCATGACGGCGAAGGCCGCCTGCTTGCTCTTGGACAGCAACGCCACCAGGACCAGCAACACGAGCAAAAAGGCTATGTCGTAAAGCAGCAGCGTGACGACGGCTGTGGAGATCGCGGATAGGTTCATATTAGGTTAGATCAGAATCGGTGAGATAAATCAGAGCAGGCCAGTCGTTGAGCAGATCTCAAACGTGCACGCCGCGGGTGAGTTTGAAAAACGCCTCATCCAGATCAGGGCCCGATTCCCGCAGGCCTTCGACAGAGCCATCGTAGACGAGGCTGCCTTCATTGATCATCACAACGCGATCGGCCATCGCTTCGACTTCCTGCAAGATGTGAGTGCTGAGCAGGATCGTTTTGGTTTCACTGAGCTTCCGCAAGGTATCGCGGACGCCGCGAATCTGATTGGGGTCCAGGCCCGCCGTCGGCTCATCCATGATCAGCACGTCGGGCTCATGCAGCAGCGCCTGGGCCATCCCGACCCGCTGCTTAAAGCCTTTGGATAGCTTGCTGGTCGGTTTGTAGAGCACGGTCGAGAGGTCGCAGATGTCGACCACCGCCTCAATCCGCTCTCGCTTGTAGGCCGCACTGAGCCCACGCGCTTCGGCAAAGAAGTCGAGCAGCGCCAGCGGGGTCATATCCGGATAAAGCGGGCCATTCTCAGGCAGGTAGCCGAGCCGCTTACTGCCCTCGATTCGGTCGGACATCATGTCGTGGCCGGCGATGCGGGCGGTGCCTTCACTCGCAGCAATGTAGCCGGTCAACATCTTCATCGTCGTGCTCTTACCGGCCCCGTTGGGACCCAAGAACGCGACCAATTCACCTTCGCCGACGGAGAACGTCACGTTTCGGACTGCGGCAAACGGGCCGTAGAACTTGCTCAGACCAATCGCTTCGATCATCGGCCGCCGGGTCGCCGGAGGGGCCGCGGTCGCTGCCGTTTTGGGTTTCGTCATTTTGAGGACAAATGAAAAGGAGGGTCACTCGGAGAGGGTGGCACAGAAGGCCGAGGTGGGCCGGTCGGTCGACTACTATACCGCACGCCCTGAATCACTCAACGCCGGTCTTACGAACCACCGCTGGCGGCGGTTCATACGGAAAGGCCCTCGGCGGCGACCCTAATCCGCGTCAGCCGGCGGCGACGAAGCGGTAGATGGCCCAAAAATGGCAACTCGCCGCGGTCACGACGCATAGATGCCAAAGGGCGTGAAAATACTTCACCCGCGAATCGTTGAGCAGCACCGCGACGCCCAAGGTGTAGATCACTCCGCCGGCAGCCATCCAAAGCAGCACTTCACCGGGCACTCGGGTCGCCAGCCCCAGCGCCGGCACCCAGCCGAGTAGCAGGTAGGTGATCGTTCCGATCCCGTTGACGCGGTGCTCGGCGATCACTTTGGAATGAAAACCGACCGCCGCGGCGACCCAGATGCCGATCAGCAGCGGTGTGCGGATCGCTTCGTCGGCGAACTTCCAGACCAGCGGCGTGTAGGTGCCCGAAATCATCACGTAGATCAGCCCCTGATCCCAGGCTCGCAACCGCCGGAGCAGCTTCGAGTCGTGGATCCAGTGATGCGACAGCGCCGATGCGGTGAACACGGAAACAGCGGAAAAGACGAACACCAGGCAGAAGAAGGTCGTCATCAGCGTCTGTTCGGCCGCGCCCCGAACCATCACGACCGCACCGAGTGTCCAGACCACCGCAGCGGCAGCGTGAGTCAGCGCATTAGCCCATTCTTCCTCAGGCAACAGCGGGGCGCTGTCCAGCTCGTCGACCGTTGCCACACCATGGAGGGGCGAGTCGCCCGCTTCCAACGGCTTGTCGGACGGCGGCTCCGCCAGTGGCGGTTGACTATCCAGTGAGGTGTTCACCACATTTTCCGAAAATAGGAACGATCCCGTCGATCGCTGCGGAAAGACGACGCACTTTCGCCGCAAATCTCACGGACGTCAACCGGAAACGAAGGTTGGTTAAGGGGTCAGGAGTCAATTGTGCGAAGCACCCGAAGGGCCGCTTGCGGCAATTGACTCCTGACCCCTTAACCCGGCCGCGGCGGCACGCTGCTGGCCAGTGGTTGCTCTCGGGCAGCCGGTCCAGGAAACTGGTTTGCACCGGCGCGGCGAGCCGCCGGCTATTCAACCGAGGAATCTGCAAGCATGAAGTATCGACAACTGGGCGGTTCGGGGCTGATGGTCCCGGAGCTGAGCTATGGCACCGGAACCTTCGGCGGCACGACGGAGCTATTTCAGGCTTGGGGCGACAGTGACGTCGCCGCGGCGACACGCATCGTCGACATCTGCTTGGAGGCCGGGCTGACGATGTTCGATTCGGCCGATGTCTACTCGGCTGGATTGGCGGAGGAAATCCTCGGTCAGGCGGTGAAAGGACGTCGCGACCAGGTGATCATTTCCACCAAGGGAACCTTCCGCAGCGGCACCGGGCCCAACGACGTCGGCTCCTCACGTCACTACCTCACCCGCGCGGTCGAGGGGAGCCTGCGACGGCTGGCGACCGATTACATCGACCTCTACCAGCTGCACGGCTTCGACGCCGTCACGCCGGTCGAGGAAACGCTCAAAGCACTCGACGATATGGTCCGAGCGGGCAAGATCCGCTACATCGGCTGCTCCAATTTCTCCGGCTGGCACCTGATGAAATCGTTGGCGGCGTCGGATATGTACGGCTGGTCGCGGTACGTCGCGCACCAGGCCTACTACTCGCTGGTCGGCCGCGATTACGAGTGGGAGCTGATGCCGCTGGCGCTGGACCAAAAGGTCGGGGCGGTCGTCTGGAGCCCGCTCGGCTGGGGCCGTCTGACTGGCAAAATCCGCCGTGGTCAGCCGCTGCCGTCGACCAGCCGGCTGCAGAGCCAGCTGGCGGTCGAAAAGGGACCTCCGATTCCGGACGAGCACCTGTACCGCGTCGTCGATGCGCTGGACGAGGTCGCCGAGCAGACGAACAAGACCGTGCCGCAGGTCGCGATCAACTGGCTGCTGCGCCGGCCCTCGGTGGCGACGGTCATCATCGGCGCTCGCAACGAGGAACAGTTGCGGCAGAACCTCGGAGCGGTCGGCTGGGAGCTAACCGCCGAGCAGATCGCGACGCTCGATGCCGCCAGCGGCGTCACGCCGGCCTATCCTTACTGGCATCAGCTCGGTTTTGCCGAGCGCAATCCTCCACCGGTGCAGCAATCATGACCACGGATCCTCACCGTCCCGAGCGGCTGACACGGGTGACCACCGAAGCCGAAGCAGCCGGCATCGTCACGGCGCTAGTGGCTCATGGCATCCAGGCGACGGCGACTGGCGGTTTTACAGCCGGCTTTCGTGCCGAAGCGCCGGGCTACGTCAACGTGCTGGTCAGACACCAAGACCTCGCTGCCGCCAAGCAGGTGCTGGCAGACCTTAAAGACGACGGCAGCGACATCGACTGGTCGCAGGTTGATGTCGGCCAACCGGAGTGACGTCGACTGGGCACAATCGTGACGCGGACTTCGTGGCTTTTCCTGGCGGCGAGGTGGCCTGATCCTCCGGGTGGCACGTCCCTGAGGAACGAAGGGCGTGCTGGGGAGACCTGTATGGAAATTTTGAAATTTCTCACCGGCTCGCGATCTATACCCGCCGCTCACGCCCATCGCTGGGGCTCTGAGCGTGCCACCCAAAGCCATAGCGATACGCGGCCCTACACTTCAACCAACTTTTGGACGCCTGATCGGGTCGATGTTACAATCGTTGGTGATCCAAGGCACGATTGCCCGTCGATTAACCGCTGTCCAGAGCCGTGACCAATGAGTTCCGCCCCACGCTCCATCCCGCACTACACCGTCGAGGATTCGCGGTCGTCGTCGGCTGACGCCGGGGGCGGAAATTCGACGTTCTCGTAGAGTTCAATCAGCCGTAGTTCGCATTCGATTTCCGGCAACGGGATGACGGCGGCGGCGCCCAAATACGTTTCCCGAGTGAAACCGCTGTCCGTTCGCCGGTAGACCACCGCCGCAGCGGCAGACTGCTCGACCAACAAGTACACGCACAGGGTGCCGATCGAGAGATACGCTTCACGCTTCTCGTACTCGTCGGTTCGCCGCGTCGATTCGGAGATCACCTCGATGATGACCGCCGGTGCGTCTTGAAAGGTGTCGCCGGGTGGATTGAGCCTACAGACAACCGAGACGTCCGGATAGTAGAACCGCGTGCCCCGCGCTAGTCGCACACGAATCTGGGTATCCGAGTTGAACACTTGGCAGGGTTTGCCGCGCAGCTGAGCGTGCAAGACTCCCGTGCCATTGGTGGCGATGCGGTTGTGTGCATTCGTGGCACCGACCATCGCATAAACGATGCCTTCGACGTACTCGTGTTTGTGCCTAGCGGTTGCCTCGCCACGCAGGTAGTCGGAAACCGGGATGGGCTGGCAATGGGGTGCGGTGCTCATGTTCACAGTCTACCGACGTACTCGCCCGTCGCCAACGTAAACCGTCCCGACTCGCTTTTCACTCGCCCCCGGCACTCACCCGAACAAGCTTAAGGGTTCTTCGGGGATCTTGGTGGCGTGACTTCAGATCACGAGCTTTTGAAGGCATGGCTGCGATGTCCAAAGTCTTCCGGGACACGTGGCGTCTGAGGTTTAGTCGGCCAGCGTGAGTCCGGTTTCAGCACCTGCAATGGTCGCGAGGGCACGCCACGTGGCAGCATCAATCGCGTAGGCAATGCTGCGCACCGCGCCGTCAGCTTGCAACAGATTGACGGTATGACGATGCCGACTATTGGCCGTCATCGCGACGCCGTCCCACGTCATCTGACCTTTGCAACTGGGACGCCCGGGCGTGAGCAAGTGATTGTAGCGGGTCCAAGTCATGTTCCCTTCCAGCCAAGTCATGCCGCTATTGGAATCTTGGATCGGTACTGTAGCCGCTTCTGCTACGGTCAATTGTTCGCACCATTGGCGAAGCGTGTCCTCCGTCCATGGACCGGGCAACCCGAATAGATCCGAGTCAAGCTCGACGCGGTGATCGTCGTCATCGCCTAAGATGCGTTCGCAGAACGCTGCTGTATTGGACAGCCCGTCACGCACATGTGCCGGGCCAAAGGTAATTCTTTGGCCAAACAGCCCATCGCCAGTTGCGCCGACCAGCCGCTCCCTGTACAAGCGCGATAATTGTTGGGTCCCCAAGGTCGCTGCAAACGATTGATATCTGAGGGGCACAGGAACAAGTCAATATGCACCTGAGCCGCTTGTTCGTTGGCACCTCGGCCGGTCACTTCACGCGGGTCGCCCGATTCATCCGGGTCAAAGGGCTGAACCGAGAAATTGATCAGCCGGTAAACACTCTCTTGCTCAAGAAACGGTAGCAGTTGTGAATGGCTGGAATATCGTCGGCTGCCCGACGACGTGTAAGTCGCCGCCTCGCGATCGCCATCCTCACCCACGCCGAACGGGAACGCACGTTTCACGGACTCATATTGATGCAAGGCCAAGCCAATCTGGCGAAGGTGGCTGCGACAGGCCGTATTCCGGCCTGCCTCACGAGCCGACTGTACAGCCGGAAGTAATAACGCCAGGATGATGCCAATGATCGTCAACACGACCAGAAGTTCGGTCAGCGTCAGCCCTCGTTGCTGAGAATCATGCATCGACTGCTCCAGATCTGCGCCGGAAAACGTACAGGAGAACGGCGATCAGCATGCCGATGCCGATCGCAGAAACTGCGATGTTGCGACCCGACCACCGGCTGTCCACAGCTTCAAACGGCCGGACCAGTCGCTGGGCTTCAATCTCAACCCCAGTCCAAATGACATCTACCTCTGTATTCGCGTCTCCGGTCTGCGCAGCCAAATGGAGCTGAACCAGATCGCGATCACTAAAATCGGCAGATCGGATTTCGTTAAACTCGTCGCTGTCCCCCTCGGCAACGAGATAACGGAGGGTGCTCCCCGTACGCGCGATCCGCAGCCGGCCCTTGGGTGAAGAATTGCTAACGACAACAGAACTGTGCTTGGTTCCACCGTCGGGTTGCAGTTCCGCACGGTGCGCCGACCAGCCTTCCCGCCCGCCGCGCATGTGCAACCGCTGCAAGCTCGCACCATCACCATACACGTCTTTGATGGAGATTTTCACACCTGCGCCGTGTCCGCTCGGCGGCGCGGGCAAACGATTGATTTCGTAACGTGCTGTAATCGCGAAGTCCCCGCCGACCACGAGTTGTGTATGCAGTCCGCAGTAGTTGATCGTGGGATCTCCGGCCGGAATCTGACAACGGACACCCGATTTTTCCAGTCGGCAGTAGTCCGCCGGCGTTGGGCCTCCCATCAGTCGGAACAGAGCGGGATCAAATCGCTCGCGAAAGTCTGCCGAAACTTGCTGCGGCGAGTCGCTTCGAGCATCTCCGTTCACCAAAAGTGGCGACACCACAAACAACGCGACCCGCAACCATAGGGAGGCGTTGTCACGTAAGCCACTGCAAGAGCACAATTTCATGGCGTCCTCGTAACGGATTCGCTTTGCGGCCGACGAGCGTAACGGCCGGCAAGAATCGAGTCCTGGAAGAAATGGACTTCGGGAAAAATTAAGGTCTCACCTTGCGGCAACCAATCCAGCGGCAACCGAAAACGAGGGAAGCTGGAGCGAAACCCAGTCGAATCGATTAACCACAAGCACTCTGCGGAGAACTGCACTAAATCATCCGGGCGAAGAAGATCGCCCTCGCGCATCAGAGGCGCTCCATTAAAATGGGTTAGCGGCTGGTCCGCGTATAACATCACCGAAGCCCTATCCGCAACATAATAGCGAGCCGCATGAAATAACGCTGGATGCACGATCACCAGCGGTTCATCCAAGTCCCGTTGATCCAGGACCGTCTCCAACGCACCTCTCAGCCCGGGGCGATCTGCAATCGCAAGTTGTTCCCAGTAGTCGACATGAACAGCCAGCGAGTTCGCGACCAAGACTGCAGCCAATACCGGTCGGGCGAACCCGCTAAAAACCAGCCAGATCGCCCGCGCAAGACCGCAGAGTGCAAAAACGTGAGCAAACAAAAAGTAGCGTGCCACCACGATCGGAGCTGCCGCGGCGGAAAGCACGACAGCACAAATCACTGGTACCAGTACCAGGGTCACAACAAGACGATCGGCCGCGCGTCCCTTGACCGCTAATACGGCTAATGCAGCTAGGACTAAACCTAAGACAACCGTGACCAACAGCGGGTCACGAGGCTCACGATGATTCTGTGGAACGAATAAATCAAACCATGCATGCGGTACCGTCCAGCCGTGGAGTGGTCCGATCCAGTAATTCGCCTGCACCCGATCGGCCTGCGAGAAAAGCACAGGCACCCATGGCGAATACAGCAGCATGGCGATGATGACCGCGATACCAGCGCACCACGCCGTGACCGAACGACGTGCTTCTGGAGCCACCCACAGAAAGTATCCGCAGAGATAGCCCACATGGGCCACGGCGGTAAACAACCCATAGTTGTGAGTGTAAAGAAACGCGGTCAGCGTCAAGGTGTAAGCTGCCCATATGGATCGGGAGCCTGATGCGAGCCCACGCAACAGCAGCCAGGAACTCCAGATTGCCAGCGCGGTTCCGAGCATGTACATCCGCGCTTCTTGAGCCCAAATAATGTGCACGCTCGATGCACCCACCAGTGCCGCCGCGGCCACCGCGGTCCAGTGGCTCGTCAAATCTCCCTTGTCGCCACTCGTCGTGATTGTCTCGGCAAGGCTGGCTTCCCGCGAGGACGTGACCGATTGATCGGCAAATGCATCACGGCAGAATCGATAAACGCCGACAATGGTCACAGCAGCTAGAACTACAGACAACACTCGCATGGCGACAAGCGAATCACCTGCGATGCCAGCCCATAGTCGCAGGACAATGTAGTAAAACGGCGGATGGACAGCCTGGGATGTCCGCTCAATCATCTCCGTCCAGCCGAATCGGGTGACCGTGGTCCACGAAACGCTCTCGTCAAACCACATGCTGCGATCGCCAATCCGATAGAATCGCAGGGCCATCGCGACCGCCAGCACACCGACAAACACGGTCCATGGGGTCCATGCGCGTTGAGCAAGCGTCCGGTTGCTAGGGTTGGTCGGAGGCGCGGTGGTCATGGAGCGTTTCTTGACAGAGGATGTCTCCTGGATATTGATAATTGTCGATTTGCTCGTTTAGCGGCGATCATTGCTCGGCGGCTGCTTCCGCTGTCAAAGCTGGCAGCCCCAGTTCCCGCCGAACCCGATTCGCTTCATCCAAGGTGATGTGATAGATGTAGATCGAATAACCCGCGGTCGCGACCGGTTCGAACTGCAGGAAGTAGCGATACCTATCCCGGCTGCTGTAAATCCGATGGACGCTCATCGCGTACCAGCCCGGCAGTGGCCCGACCGCATTTGCTTCCCCTTCAGCCTGCGAGTAGTCCGCTCCTTCGTGTGGGCCCTGCGGCGGTGTCCGGTACCGGATGTTAAAATGCCGGGGATGTACAAAGCTTAAGAATCCCAGATGGAGAGGTTGCGCTCCAGGATGGGCGTCCAGCCAGCGACGCAGGTTCCAAAGGTCCTGCCCCCAGTCGATATTCGCGTCGATCACGTAGCGATGCCCGCCCCGCGGGCCACCGGCTAGGGCGTTGAAATAGGACATGCTGTGCGGAAACACAAGCGAACTGCTAATGATCGACGAAAGGAGACAAAGTCCGCCTAACCAAGCTACGCGCCGCTCGCCAAGATCCACCAACCGGGCAACTTTGCTCACCCAAACAAACAAGAACGGCAGTGCGGGCAGCACGTAACGGAAGTAGCGGCTAAACCCTGTCTGCGAGCTGACAAGCGCAAAGACGCAGATGGCCGGGAGCAACACTGCGAACTCTTCACGCCAAGACGCACAATAACCCTGCGCTCGTCCAGGGCTCTGGAGCGAAGGCATTTCGGGGGGCTCGCTGCGATACCGGCGGAAACACCGCAGCGTGACGACGAATGCGAGCAGCGTCAGCAGCAGCGTTCCAATCGGGATTTTTAACAGGGCGACGAATAAGTAATAGTACCACCACCCGCCGTGCTTCCAGCGCCCCAGGAGGTACGACTCTTTTCCCTCTTCGAAGTCGACCTTCTGCAAATCGATCCCGCGAAGGAAGTTCTTGGGTACAGGTATCGGGATAGCGGCCAGCGGTGTATCCACGAACCGATTTCCACCGCGGCCACCATCGGGAACCGAATCGGTACCTGCCAGCGAGCGGCTGACGAAGGTATAGTCGCCCAATCGCTGGAAACTACCCTCAAATGTGTAGCCCAGATTAAGAACCACCAGCCCGATCACGAATACGAAGCCAAGTTGCCCCGTCGCGCGCCAGGATCGATGCTCGCCCGTCGCGGATTCAGCGGCAGCGCTGCGCGGCCGGATCAAGTAGAGCGACCACAGCAGCGGCCAAAGCGCGAACAGGATGATCCACGTCGTCTTGCTCAGCAGCGCTAGGCCCATGCCGACTCCAGCCAAACTTGCCCGCTGCCAATCCGGTTGGATGAGCCAGCGCCAGAAAGCATGGCCCGCGGTTAGGCCCAGTGCCGCCCCCGCGGTATCGGGGCAGATCGTCGCGCCCCAGGCGAGCACGTTGGGGCAAAAGCACCACAGTAGCAGTGCCGTCAGTCCCGCTGGTTTACCGTATAATTCTGCCGCCCAGCAGTAACAAACGGTGCCGCCGATGAGCGAGAACAGGATACACGCCCAGCGTCCCCAGAGGAAGTAACGAAACCAACCGCCATCGCCCTTGTCGTTCGTCTCAATCAGTTCACGTCCCAGGTTCCACTCAGGCCGCGCGTTGGGCCCGTCCGCGTACTGTTTCCAGTGCATCTCGACACCGGCCAGATACGCGGGCAAACCGGCCACCATTCGCCCCAGCGGCGGATTCACACGGTAGACGTCATGGCGATCGAACTGCCACGCGTAAATACCCGCTGGCAGGTGCCCAACTTCGTCCAGCGTCGGACTGGTTCGCGCAGCGATCCACGCCAGCATTCCTGCGTGGAGCAGAAGTAGCATAGGGACGAGCGCACGATGAAAGTTAACCAAATTGCTGTCGCTCCTGCAGTTGACGATCTCTCCATTGCCAAAAACAAATTACAAGTCGACCTGCCTTTAAAGTCCACTTTTTTGGTTAGCAAAGTAGCAATAGCCGAGCCTAGGTCGACGAATCACATACCAGTAGGCGTGGTGTGCTTCGTTCCGTGCATTCCTGATACATGCAGCTCGCAGTCGAAAAGGGTGTATTGAAACAGTCGACGCTACAATCAGGGCAGTAGGATGCGGTAACGGTCAACGTTGGATGTTCGCTGCAACTGCCTCCCAATTCAAATTGATCTGGCCCTTTCACTATATCACTGCAATTACTAATGTTATATTGCCAGCAGTCGTAGGCTATTTTGAAGCATTTTGCTTGAAAACAGCCGTTAATACATGCCGCAATGGCACTGGATGTCGCAGGTCCAAAGGCGAAAAACGAGCAGATGAAAAAGCTCCGAACAAAGTGACCGCACAAAAAATCTTTCATCGAAAACTCCACGGTAAGGTATTGCTTAACACTTGGACATGCCTGTATCAGATCAGTAAGCTGCGCGGCGAGAAGCTCTCGCGGCACGAATCGCTACTCCTGCTACCACAACAACGGACACCAGGAGCCATACCCATTTCCTGCTGGTGCGACTGTTGGTCAAGGCGGTCTCTGGAGGTTGTGTCGCAGCCAGTGCCTTTGCGTCCTTTTTCGCAACTCTCAGTTCTGCATCCGACACAGGCCTGTGCGATCCGTTCTCAAGCACAAGAAATTGGCTGCCGCCTGAGTTGCCATGCTTGGACTGGAAAACTAGGGTTGACGGCGGATAGTTTATCTGAAATTCATGCTCTGGAATTGCAGAGTTGTACTCCTGACTTCGTACCGCAACGTGAAAAGAGTCTCGCAGTCCGCCGTCATGAAAATAATTTTTCAGGCTCCATGAGCGCAAAGAGCTTTTGCCTTCAGTGATGAAGTATTCGATGTCTAGTTCGTATAAGAGTTTATCGTGATTTAGGCTTTCTACTCGTCTCGTTGCATATCCATGCTCCGGATCAAGTAGCATTCTGCGGACAGAGTCGCTGTTGTTCGCCCTTCTAAGTACCAGGCAGTTGGAGCCATCGGACGCTTGCTCCCAGCGAGTCACCTTGTGTTCTCGCAGCATATTAGTCGCGTTGTTGCTCGGGCGCAGGAAATAAAAAAGGGGATTTAGTACATGGAGTCGTTCAATTTCGTTCGCGTTCTCAGTCAGGTGGCCCTGGTAGGGAAAGCTTGACCCGGCGGGGTTGGGCCTAAGTGTCGCGCCCAACGTTCCGTCGAAGGTCTTCACTTGCTGGTACCTAAAGAACCCGCCGGTAATCGCATCCCATAGCGGCTCATCATAGGAATACCGCAGCATCGGACCTGAAAATTTTAACGTCCCCTTGTACTCAAAACTGGCATCTTTGGGAGGCAAAACTTCCTTTGCCCCAGGCATCGAAGCCGACCCCGTTGCCCAAAACCGCTTGATGTCAAGCTCAATCGCCCCTGAATGGAATTGCTCGGCTCGTTGAATCCAAGCCGTCTCGATCTCTTCTATTGTTGGAAGCGGGCGAGTATCTCGCCATGCGCCGCAGATAGCGTTAACATGATCATGCCGACAATCACAACGGCCGTAAATGCAGTTTTAGTGATCCGGTGTACTTTGAAGATGGTCATCGGGCTTCCGTAGCGGTTAAAAGCTGCAGTTGTTCAATCAGCTGTATCTAACGTAAATCTCTGGTGTCCTGGCCTGCGCGGTTCTGTGGAGTCGGCATCGATGCCCGACTGCGGAGGCAGCTACTAGCGAAACCATAAGAACGAAAAGGCGGACTCGAGTCCATTTTGGCGTCCTGCCACCCCATAAGTACGCGCCTAATAGTAACCCAGCGGGCACGAATGAAATTCTTAAACTGGCAAGAGCCACCGCTTCGCGCACCCTTCCTTTAGTTGGTAGACATCACCGGCCCTTTTTCTGAGAGCAAACAACCAGGATTCAGGGAGCTAGGTTCTCCATGCGCAATTACTTTCCTCATCCCAAGCCATAAGTGCTGTCTCGTACATATCACACCCCGTGCCTTCCAAGCGGTTTTCGCCTATTGGTGGCGTAGTGCAGTTGACAGAACAGTTGGTCCCTCCGAGTAGTGGCTCAGGCCAGCCTGTGGCGACGCAACTGTCACCGCCACCGCCAACGGGGGTGTTCGAATAGACGGTGGGCAGGCAGTTAGGCTCCAAATACATGAAACACCAGTCGCTCAGGTCCGGTGCATAAAAGCATTCCACCATCCTGCATGATGTACTGCATAAAAACTGGCCAAATAGCGAACTGGCCGTAATGCACCACACACCGAGCATCGCGATAGTGAACCGAATGGATTTCGTAGAAAGTACAAGCATTTTGCCGCGGCTCCTTTGAAAGAACATTGGGTAGTCAGGCACAGAATAGGTAAAAACAACCGCCTTCACCTCGAGCTCGATTACAGCTTGCAGCACATGTCATGCGTTATACTGCTGCGTGTGGAACACATAAGCAGCCAAGGGGGCGGGAATGCCATGCTGCTCTCCTGGATCTCAGTCTAATCGCTAAGCCGCCTGGCAATGTGTTTGCTGAGAGTAATTCGATATATAATCGCGGCGCAAAGAACTGCCAGCATTGCCACCACAATGTAGCGGACGGCACGAGATCTTTTTCCAGGCAGGCCCGCCATGCCCGGCGTGGTGACAGCCAATAGCTCTGGCGTAACACGGCGTTTTAGCTCGTCTTCAGTAACTGGACGTCGACTGCCATCTTCAAGCACGAAATAGATCTGCTCCGGTCCATCGACGGCGTGGTCTTTGACCAACGTGCCAGGGGTAAATTGCACCGAGGGATCATAGTCGATCCCGCGATTGATGATCAATTCCACTGCAAGCGATTCATAATCGAGAAACAACCTTCCGTTTTTTTCGAATGCGCTATATTTCCAATGCGCCGGAACCAGTTCGCCGCTTCCGCTATCCTCCTTGTAAGCGATATTTCGAACGGAGGTGATGTTTCCATCCGTTTCCGTGATCGTCCGGCGGACGATGAATCCCTGGTTTATGTCCAGCCATAGCTTGAGCGTTTGCTGCCCACTTTTCGCAGGGTTCTGTAATGAGACAACGACACATCGAGAATCGTCAAGCTGCTCCATCTCATCTGAGATAATTGCTCCTGCCAGCTACTGGGAATCGCCTGAAAGGATTGGTCGGAAATGCGCAAGTACCGGTTTGAGGGTGGCCAGGCTTGTCAAGTGCCTGATGTTACTCGTGATCAAGCCAGTTTTCTTGAAATCAATTCCAGCATCAGTCTCCATGATCCGCTTGAACTGGGTGCTGTTGGCTTCGACTTTAAATCGTTGCGGATTAATTCCTTGACCTACAAACAGCGCTGGCTCATCGTCATCGTAATAGATTTTGCCATCGGCAAACGCTAACCGTCGGTTGAATACGTGTACTACCTGTTCATCGTCTCGCAGGTCTGCAGTCCCGGAATCATCGCTGGTACGACGAAGCAGTGCGATGCGATTCTTCAGGCCGATCGATACTTTGCGTTCCTGCCACGATATGACGGCAGAACTAAACCGCTTTTCACGAGCTTCCCAGGCCTCAATAACTCGCTCCACTGTAACGCCGTGAGACGCATGGGATGAGCGGTCATCGCATAGAGGTCCTGAAAGCAGCACACAGGCTGTGAGCGTATTCCGCCATCGGCTGCCTGTGCCAAGCACAAATGCAAGTAAAGGATTCACAACGTCGCCTCAAACTAAAAATGTGCTTGTTTTAAAAGGGAGCGTCGCTATCTGTGGGTCAAGATCGCGAACATGCCCATGGGATTGCCCCTAGTTGGCGGCAACAGTCGAGAATGCATGCCAGTGAATTGGTATCGGCAGTATCTTTTCTACACCGTCACAGCCTTTCAGTACGCTCAAGTTAACAATTGCTTGGCCCGGTCCGGCCAGTTGAATCGGCATAATGATCTCCACGGTTGTTTTACCGATCAGTCTTGCAACAATATCACTGTCGGGTACCTCGGCACTTACTACTGTCAAGTCTTCACCAACTCGCGAAGCCACCTCGATCCGATAGGATTGCGTTGTGCCGACACCCACAGCACCCAGCCTAACGGACGCTGGAATCGCGTAAGTCCTGGGTAACGCCGTCCCGATTAGCGAAATAGCAGTTGATCCCAATTCACTTCCCGTGTCTGACATCGATGAGAGTTTTAGCGTGTGATTGTATCGGCCCGCAGCAATTAGCGAGTCTAGAGGAGTAACGACAACCCTAAAAAGCGTGTCGCCAATCGGTTCAATTGCGACATTGGCGAATACTGGCTGACCTTGCACAGCCAGTTGCGATACCTCCTCTGCGCATGCTACTTCCGTAGTGAACGACAACGGGAGGTCACCTTCATTCCATTCCCCAAGGTCGAGAATCGGCGACGGCACATTCATTGATTGACGGACGAACCCACTAATATTGCAGACCTGTCGCCAGGTTTCATCCGATTCGCAAAGCAGGATAACCGATGTGCGAAATTCGGCCGCACTGAAGGGCTTCTCTGCTCGGACTCGTGAAAAATCGAGGTTCATAACGAGTTCCTTCGTTTCGCCCGGCGCGATACGAAGATTTTCATCCCGAGGGGTAGTGCAGGTGCAATCGGTCTGGATGCCGACGATTTTTATTTCACCGTGTCCGGGGTTGGTCAACCGCACGCGCCACGGAAACTCGCTCGTTGCCCAAACCGTTCCAAAGTCCAGCGAGTCGGCGTCCACGTGCAGTTCGCTGGCTGATGAATCAATAAAATACGATATCGCCATACAGCCGCACAGCAACAGCAAGGCTGGGGCGAAAGCATAGTGGCTTCTCAGCAGTCTAGTGGTTTTCTCGGCAAGCATTTGCAACTAGACCTTATTGCGCTGAGGAGAGGGTATTGAAGGACGGATTTGTAAAGCCGCCCGCCGCCTGGCGGCGAGATACCAAGCCGTCGCGGAGTTCGAAAGCGACTGGAGTTGTTATGTGCCACGTGTAATCAGGATCGAGGTGACCAAGAGTACACAGCGATCCGACACTGAGATCGCCCGTATGAGGTGGTACGACGATAATGGCCGTGGTGTGGGCACCGTCAGATTGCTCATTGATTTCCCGCAAGGCCTGCTCGCAATCCTGGCAGCCTGGCCGGTACAACAATAAATTCCAAACGCCGGACCGTAATTCGTCACCGATATCGATGAATTGCAGGAGCGGAAGCTCTTCCCCAATCCATGCGTCGGGATCTAGCAGTACTGAGTTGCCACCGAGCAATGTCATGCCGGCGCCGATCTGCTTCGGGGCTTGGGACGTTGCCGAGAGCAGAAGCATGCCAAGCAATACAGGGCGCAGAGCCATACCGTGGGCTGTATCCGCGGTACGGCTAACGCACGATCACCCGAGTTCGCCGGAGTCGCCACCAGCAACGCAAGGACGACGCCGACATCGACCAGGAAGATTAGCCAGGGGCTGACCGCTACTTCACCAAAGCATCCGCAGCTCGAGAATCCGGCGAGACCTTTTGCGAGCGATATGCACGCAAATACGGAAAAGGCACCGATGCCAGTACGCCGCAGCAACCGAGGATTGCCGCCCCATAAAAACCAGAATCCCAGCACCACTTCAAAAAGGATGGTCATCACTTGCAGCGACCACGATTGCGCCAATCCGGTTTGGAATTGATGCCACTTGGCGGCTGCGGCGCCTAGCAGCAGCAAGGCAACGACGATCCGAACGAGATCGAAAGTGAGCCGGTTTCTCAGCGCCTGTAGTGGAGCAGCGAGACTCGTCAGCCACCTCGGCGGTCCTGCCGTTACCCGCTGGCAATCAACGATTTTATCCATGCGGGCTCTCTGGTGGGTGGGGCGGACACGCCTACCCGCTTGGTTGTAGCCTTCTCACTCTTCGTGTCAAGCAAAAAGTGTCCGATGATGGCTGATTTTTGAGAGGCGTTCCATCTGGCCGCACGCAATGTGTTTCGCGTGGATGATGCGAGTGGGTCAGTCGTTGCCCTGCAGCCAGCGGATCAGGGTGCGGACCATCATTCAGGTGCCGTCAACCGTCGGGATCGTTCAGCAACTCATCCAATCGCACTCGTAGGTGTTGTGGGTACCTGTCGAGCCAAGAAGCATCGATCATACCAAGCGAAATCATGTCCAGCAGATGGACCTGGTCCTTGCGCCGGAACGCATTGAGCTTCATGCGTACCAGCGTTTCGAGTGCGACGGTCTGAAAGCCGTTAGCGCGTGCTGCGGGCTCGATGTCGGGATTAGGCTCACCGCCACGCTCAACATTTCCGACCAGCAGCACATGCACCGCATCCCGCGCAGAGGCATCGGGATGCTCGACAAACATATCCAGCCCTGACGTGATGCGATGGTAAAATCCTGCCGAAGTCATCGCATCCACCAAGGCAGGCAGATCGGCTGGGCGAACAAGAATATCTACGTCTTGCGTTGTGCGTAAGGCAGCTTCATCAACCTGTGCTACCCAAGCACGCACCGCCTGGCCGCCAATCACAGCATAGGGGACGTTGGCGTCTTCTAGGATTCGAACTGTCTTTCGTAGTCGCGCATTGACGTTTTCCACCGCGCGCTCCATCCGCTTCCAAAGCTCTTCACCCGTAATTGCAAACTCAACCATCGGTCGCCTCCAGGGGCTATTCTAGCCGCAACGCGACAGGCAGTCCTGCTTGTGGACCGTCAACATCAAATGTTCGGGTGTAAGGGCTCAGTCGTTGCCCTGCAGCCAGCGGATCAGGGTGCGGACCATCACGCCGGTGCCGCCGGCGTCGCGGTGCGGTTTGGCGGAATCCGCAAACGCCGGTCCGGCAATGTCGATATGCACCCACGGCGTACCGTCAACGAACCGCTGCAAAAACTTGGCGGCGGTGATCGCGCCACCCCAGCGGCCGTCACCGACGTTTTTGAGATCGGCGACTTTGCTTTTGACCTGCTCGTCGTAGAAGTCGAACATCGGCAACTCCCACGCCCATTCGCCCTCGTTGGCCGCGGCCTGAGCGATCTGCTCGCACAGCAGCGAATCGTTGCTCATCAAGCCCGCAACATCGCGCCCCAGCGCGACCATACAGGCACCGGTGAGCGTGGCCAGGTCGACGATCGCGGTCGGCTGGTGCTGGACGGCGACATCGAGCGTGTCGGCCAACACCACTCGCCCTTCGGCATCGGTGTTATGGATCTCGATCGTCGTGCCGCTGCGGGTTTCGATCACATCGCCCAGCCGGTAGGAAGTTCCCGAGATCATGTTCTCGGCCAGCCCGCAGATCCCCACCAGATTGATCGGAAGCTCAAGCATCGCCGCGGCGCGCATCACCCCCAGCACGGTCGCCGCGCCGGCCATGTCGCACTTCATGTCGAGCATCCCTTCGCTCGGCTTGATCGACAGCCCACCGCTGTCGAACGTCACGCCCTTGCCGACGATCGCTAGCAGCGGATCATCTTCAGCGCCGCCGCGATGCCGCAGGATCACCAGCCGCGGCGGATGGGCCGATGCACCGCCCACGGCCAGAATCGCGCGGCAGCCCTCCGCGGCAAGCCGCGTTTCATCCCAGACTTCGACCGACAGCCCGGTCTCTTCGGCTACCCGCCGCGCTGCGTCGGCGAAGGCTGCCGGATACAGAATATTAGGTGGCTCATTGACCAATCGCCGCGTGAGGTTAATCGACCGGCCGATCGTCTTGCCGGTTTTGATGCTCGCCGCCGTGACGCCGACCACTTCGATCTGCTGCGGCGGGTGGATTGCGGCCTCGGACTGGTACAGCGACTGCCCAGCGCACGCGGTGACGGCCCCGGAAATGAACGCATCGTGATGCTCTGCGGCGATGCCTTCGTCCAGTGCGATCACCACTCGAACCCGTTGACGGTCGACCAAGCGGCGCAGGATCGTGGCCCCGAGGTCAAACGTCTTGCCGCGATCGAGCAGGTCGGTATCGCCCAGGCCGACGATCATCACCATTGCCGGACCTGCTTGAGCCGGTGAGGGAACCAGTGCGATTTCCCCACGCTTGCTCTTCAATGTGCCCGCGGCCAGTCCGCGAGCGATCCAGCCGCCCTGACTGGCATCGATCGCCGCGGCCGCCGCGCCGAGTTCGTCTCCTTCGGCAATACCGACCACCAAACAGTCATACGGCTGGTCCAGAGGAACGGAATCGAGCGGCTCAATACGGAGCGGAACGGCGTCGATCGATTGCACGGATATTCTTCCGAGAGGATTGGGATGGACTCAAACTGCAGCGCCCGGGGAAGCACGTGGTGTGGCAGGCACAGCAAACGTGTCTCTGTGGGCTGGGGGCGTTAGTGTAAGAAGCACGCGGCGGTTATCCTACCCGCTGAGCCGTGCGCCGCAGGCACCTTCCTTTCACCACCCCAGATGATCCTGGCATGAAACACCGCAGCACGCGAGATGTCGTCAATGATCTGCGCGCCGGCGGGCGATTGATCGAGGTCACCGATCCGGTCGACCCTCATTTGGAGATGGCGGAGATCCAGCGCCGCGTCTACGCCCGCGGCGGTCCGGCGCTGCTGTTCAGCAACGTCATCGGCTGCCGCTTTCCGATGGCCTCGAACCTGTTTGGGTCGCTCGAACAGGCGCGGTATCTGTTCCGGGATACGCTCGAAGCGGTCCGGCGACTGATCGAACTCAAGCTCGACCCCTCAGCGCTGCCCAAGCGACCGCTGCGATATGCCGGCAGCCCGCTGACGGCGCTGCGAATGTTGCCGCGGTTTACGCGCCGGGCCGCGGTCGCCGCCAATCGGCTTGCCCTCCGCGACCTGCCCCAGCTGAAGTCGTGGCCCGATGATGGCGGAGCGTTCGTAACTCTGCCCCAGGTCCTGAGTGTCGATCCGGCAGCGCCGCGCGACCTGATGCGAATCAATTTGGGCATGTACCGCGTGCAGCTCGCGGGCAATGACTACGACCCAGCGGATGAAGTCGGGCTGCACTACCAAATCCATCGCGGCATTGGGGTGCATCACCGCGCGGCGCTCGATCGCGGCGAACCGCTGGAGGTCGCGGTGACGGTGGGCGGTTCGCCGGCGATGTCGCTGGCCGCAGTGATGCCGCTGCCGGAAGGGCTGGCGGAATTGACGTTTGCCGGAGCGTTAGCCGGGCGGCGGATCGCGCTGCTGCGCGGCGAGCACGCTCCGGTGTACGCCGACGCCGACTTCGCCATCGTCGGCCAGATCGATCCTCATGCCGCCAAACCCGAAGGCCCGTTCGGTGACCACTTGGGCTATTACAGCTTGCGACATGAATTTCCGGTAATGCGCGTGCGTCATGTTTGGCATCGTCATGATGCGATCTGGCCCTTCACGGTTGTGGGCCGTCCGCCGCAGGAAGACACGACCTTTGGCCAGCTGATTCATGAATTGACGGATCCGATCATTCCTTCGGTCATTCCCGGTGTGCAGGCGGTACATGCGGTGGATGCTTCCGGCGTCCACCCGCTGCTGTTGGCGATTGGCAGTGAGCGTTACATGCCCCATCTGCCGTCGCAGCAGCCGCAGGAATTGCTGACGCAGGCCAATGCGATTCTCGGCAACGGCCAACTGTCGCTGGCCAAGTACCTGTGGATCACCGAGGACCGCGGCGGCCGGTTGAAAATTCACGATGTTCGAGGTTTCCTGACGCACGTGCTGGAACGCTTTGACCCACGCCGCGATCTGCATTTTCAGACGCAGACGACGATCGACACGCTCGATTACAGCGGAACCGGACTCAACCGTGGCAGCAAGCTCGTCATTGCTGCGGCCGATGTTCCGCTGCGGCAACTCGCTCAGGCCTTGCCCGCGGACATTCGATTACCAGCTGGATTTAGCGATCCGCGGGTCGTGATGCCCGGAGTGTTGGCGATCCGAGGGCCGAAGTTTTCCGGGCCTGAATCGCGCGAAGACCTGCGCCGCTTTTGCCGCGAGTTCCCCGACCGCGGCACGTCGGCGTTTCCGCTGATCACGCTCGTCGACGACAGCGCTTTTGCCGCCAGCCGGCTGGAGAACTGGTTGTGGGTGACGTTCACACGCAGCAATCCGGCGGTCGATCTTGACGGGATCGACAGCGATGTGGTCGATAAGCATTGGGGCTGTCGCGGTGCCGTGGTGATCGATGCGCGGCTCAAGCCGCATCACGCTCCACCGCTGGTGGAAGACCCGCAGGTCACGGCGAAGGTCGACGCCAGGGCAGCTCGCGGCGGTGAGTTGGGGCAGTATTTGTAGTAACCGCGGGCCGTGGCGGAGGATGCCGGTAAAGGGATCGAGTACAATGATAGCTGCAGGGTGGCTCTGCCCGACAACGGATCACCCGATATCGTTCGCTATCGCCAGCTTAAGGATGCCTACGTGAGCAGCGATGAACCTTCGACCTCGACCGACGCGTCGAACGACGAAGTGACATCCACACCCAACACGTCTGATTCCGCGCGGCCTAACGGGCCATTTCGCGATGCGGCCATGGCCAATCTCTCGATGGCCAATTACTGCTCCTTAGTCGAGAGTTTGCCGCTTTTCCTGTTGATTAAAGACGCCGAAGGCCGGCGTTTGTATGCCAATCAAGCGTACCTGCGCTATCGCAATCTGACGGCGGAGGAACTGATCGGCAAACGTGACGAAGACCTGTTTTCACCGGAGATTGCGGCGAGTTATCGGCAGGATGACCTGCGGGTGATGCAGACCGGGCAACCGCTCCAGGGCATCGAGCAGACGCAATCGGCTTCGGGTGAATTGCACTGGGTCGAGCGCTACAAGTGTCCACTCTGGGACGCCGATGGAAACGTCTGTGGTGTGCAGTTGTTGTTTTGGGATGTGACGGCGCGCGTCAACGCCGAACAACATCGCGATCAAGAACGCCAATGGTTGCAGACGCTGTTGGACAACATGCCCGATAGCATCTACTTCAAGGACAAGCAGAGCCGATTCATTCGCGTCGGGGCCGGCATGGCCAAAAAGTTCGGTTTGTCCGATAGCTCCCAAGTGATCGGGCTGACCGACGCCGACGTGTTTACGGCCGAGCACGCCGAACCCGCCCGGCGGGACGAACTGGAGATCATGCGAACCGGCCAACCGGTGATCAATCGAATTGAACGCGAGACGTGGCCGGACCGTGAGGACACGTGGTGCTCCAGCACCAAGTTGCCGCTCCGCGATGCCAACGGCCAGATCATCGGGACGTTTGGCATCTCGCGTGACATCACTGACTTGAAACGTGTCCAGGACGAATTGGCCAGGGCGCGCGACGCCGCCGACCAGGCCAACCGAGCCAAAAGCGACTTCTTGGCCAACATGAGTCATGAGATCCGCACTCCGATGAACGCGATCATCGGAATGTCCGAACTTCTGTCGCAAACGTCGCTGAGCCGCGAACAGCGAGATTTTCTCGAATTGGTCCGCGAGGCCGCCGACTCGCTGCTGCGGCTGCTCAACGATATCCTCGACTTTTCCAAGATCGAAGCGAGCAAACTCGAGCTGGAATCGATTCCGTTTTCGCTCCGCGATTGCATCGGCCGGACCGGCCAGACGCTCTCCTTGCGCCGCTCAAAAGGGTCTGGAACTCGTCTGTCGCGTCGCCCCCGACATCCCCGACCGGCTCGTCGGCGATCCGGGACGGCTGCGTCAGATTCTCATCAACCTGATCGGCAATTCATTGAAGTTCACCGAAGAAGGCGAGGTGCTGGTCGACGTTTCGCTGGATCGTAGCGATGCGGATTCATCCACCGAGACTGATCCGTCGGCGGCGCCACCGGACACCTTGCCGGCAACCTCACTGGCGCTGACGCCATCGAGTCGGACCACGCGTGACCCTCGCGCAGCCGCGTCGTCCGATGTGTCGCATGAAGAACTCGGCGCGTCGCAGGGCGAATCAGCAGATTCCGGAGCTGTGCAGCAGACTCATCATCCTCAAGATGGACGCCAGTCGCGGGAGACGGATGAGGAGACGGTCGACCACCCGATCCGGCTGCGGTTCAGCGTCCGCGATACGGGAATCGGCATTCCCAAAGACAAGCAAGCGTATGTCTTGCAGGCCTTCGCTCAGGCCGATGCGAGCACCACACGACGGTTTGGCGGCACCGGCTTGGGACTGACGATTTCGTCGGAGTTGGCCAAGCTGATGAACGGCGAACTGTGGCTGGAGAGCGAAGTCGGCGTCGGCACGACCTTTTACTTCACTGCCGAGTTCGGCGTGGCAACGCATCAGGGGATGGCGCGTACCGGTGCGCTGACGTCGCTGACCGACCTGCCGGTGCTGGTGGTTGACGACAACGCGACCAATCGCCGAATCCTGCAAGAAGTCTTTACCGCCTGGCGACTCCGCCCGACGGTGGTTGACGGCGGCCCGCAGGCGCTCGAAGAACTCGACCGAGCCGAGGCGACGGGGCTGCCCTACCGGTTGGCGATCCTCGATTGCATGATGCCCGACATGGACGGTTTCGAACTGGCTGAGAAAATCCGCCAGCGGTTCCGAGACGAAGATCTGCGGCTGATCATTCTCTCTTCAGCATCGCGATTGGGCGACGCGGAACTCTGCCAGCGCGTGGGCATTTCGCGTTATCTGACCAAGCCGGTGATCCAGTCCGAACTCCTCGACGCGATTCTCCAAGTCATGCATGTGGTCGACGATGATGAACCTTGCCAGCGAACCGCCTTGCCGGCGTGCCCTCCGCTGAGGGTGTTGTTGGCCGAAGACGGCTTAGCCAACCAGGTTGTCGCGCGCGGGCTGTTGCAGGCCGCGGGGCATGAGGTCGTAATCGCCGCCGATGGTCGCGAGGCGGTCGATAGGTGGGCCGCCGAGCCGTTCGACGTCATCCTGATGGACATGCACATGCCCGAGCTCGATGGGCTGGAAGCGACGCGGGAAATCCGCCGCATCGAAGCGCAGCGCTCGCTGCGGCCGACGCCGATCGTGGCGATCACCGCGGCGGCGATGAGCGAGGATACGCGGCTCTGTCTGGATGCCGGGATGGACGCGTTTCTGTCCAAGCCGGTGCAAGGGAGCTTGCTGTACGAAACGCTCGCGATGCTTGCCGATCGACTGGATCAAACGGCACTGGCAGCGAATCGCCGGGGCGCGAGCAGCGAACCTCGGTCCAAGTCGCAGGCCCCACCCGCTGCCCCGGCGGCCTGCGTCATGGGCAGCGAACCGCCGGACGAGGAAGTCGTCAACCTCACCGAAGTGATGCGCCGTCTGCCCGGCGGCTTGCCAGCGATCAAACGTTTGGCCGAAGTGTTTTTAGCGGAATGTCAGTCGCTGATGATCAAGATGGAGCAGGCGGTCAGCGACAACGACCTGCGGCAAATCGAATACGTGGCTCATACGCTTAAAGGGTCGGCGAAGTTGTTCCTGGCGTCGCGGCTAAGTTCTACTGCCTTCGAGATGGAACGCTCGTCCCGGGCTGGCCGCAGCGAAGAGATGCCGCGGTTGCTGGAAGTGCTGCGCGAGGATGAGCTGCAAGTGCGGTCGGCGCTGTTGGCACTGCTAGGCATGGACGATCCGCCGGTCAGCTAGCAGTCGCTCACGCGGCGCGGCGGTGATGCTGCTGGCCATCGCTGCGGCTGCCAGCTTCGCGCCGCTCAAATGCCGCTGTCGCTGAGGCGGCTGAGCTGTCCAAGTGCTCGGCAATCGATAAAGTGTGCTCAGTGCGGTCGCCGTCCTGATGCCAGGCTTGCGCCAGGGCATCGATTTCGCTCGCCCCCAGCCGCTCGACCACTTCGCCCTGCGGAGCATGAATCTTGACCTCGTCCTCCTCCATGAACCACACCGCATGATACAGTTGGAAGCGAAATCGACGTCCGCAAAAGTATCCTTTACGGATCAGCATCGCCTCGCTCAATGGTCTGTCGCAGTCGCCCTGATCGGGGTGACGGTCAGAAATCCACTTGCGAAGCGCTGTACGAACAGCTGACAACCGCTGGGAGTTGGTCATGGACAATCCACTACGACGATGATTCACGGCAGCAGGCGACGGTCGAGCCCGCTGCGGCGGTCGCATGCTTGGGAAACGCATGCTCTGGAAATAGGGGCAACGGTGGTATCGACGCGGGGGCAGCGCCAGGGACAGGAAAATGCACAGCACCGTCAGACTCGGTCCAAACTTCGCAACTTGCCTTTCCCGCGCGCCCCGGCATGATCCATCCCCACCCCACCTTAACCGCCTGCCTCGGCTCAAGAATCCTCATGAAGACGCTGCTCAATGAACAAGAACTGCACGCCGGTGTGCAACGGTTGGCTCGCGAGATCGACGCCGCCTACGGAGATCGACCGTTGACGGTGGTCGCGGTGATGACCGGTTCGTTGGTGCTGTTTGCCGACCTGATTCGGATGCTCTCGATGCCGCTGCGCGTCGGCGTGATCCAGGCGAGCAGTTATCGTGCGGGAACGCAGGCGGGAGAGTTGACCGTCGACTGCAGGATGATGATCGATGTCGTCGGCCGTGAGGTGCTGTTGGTGGACGATATCTTCGACACCGGGCGGACGCTGCAGCGGTTGGTCGACGAGGTGGCTCAAATGGGAGCGACTTCGGTTCGCTCGGCGGTTTTGCTCCACAAACAGCGGCACCACGAGGTGGCGATTCGTCCCGATTTTGTCGCTTTTGAGATTCCCGACCAGTTTGTGGTCGGTTATGGACTGGATTACCAGGACCACTACCGCAACCTTCCGTTCCTCGCCGTTCTCGAGGAAACTGATTTACAGCAGGGCGTTCATTGATCCCTGCGGTGCTCCCACGATATTGGACTCCGTCACGGTCACAGGCTCGCGACGGCTTGAAGCAGGCGGGTGACGCTTGGTCGCTTCGACACGGATCTTGATGATCAGCGGCCACTATTGGCCTCACCTTTCGATCGACGCTGCCGGGCGCGACGTGCGCCTGGCCAGCGCTCTGGCGCGGGCAGACCTGACGGTGGAAGTGCTGACGCCTCGCTACGCAGCGGCTTGGCCCGAGGAACTGATGCACCGTGAGATTCCCGTTCACCGCCCGGTAGCAGCCCCGCGCAGCCAGTGGTCGATCGGCCGCTACTTGAAGTACCTCGAGGTCTGGCTGACTCAGAATGCCCGCCGCTTCGACGTCCTGTTCTGTACCAGCCTGCGCGAAGAGGTCATCGCCGTGGCACGGACGGCGGCTCGCCGGCCCATCCGCACGGTGCTGCAGCACAGCGGCACGGCCGGTGGGGCCGATCATTTGGCTTGGCCGGCGATGCGGTACAGCCGCCGGCTACGCATGAGCCTCACCCAAGCCGACGCGATCGTTGTCAATTGGGCTTCGGTCCAGCGCGATCTCGTGGCCCTGGGCGTGTCGCCGAAATTGATGCACCGTATTGAACCGGGGATCAGCGCCGGGGCGGCGCCGGTTCGTGATCCGCTACGCGCCGCTGCAGCAGACTTGCTCAAGTCGCGTTTGGCGCTCGCGGCGGTTAACCGCGATCTAACGCTCAACCGCGATAGCTTGGTCGTGCTCGCCGGCGGCCAGATGAATCACCTCAGCGGCATGCTGACGCTCGCCGAAGCGACGACTAGGCTGATCGATCACTGGCCGGACCTGCGGCTCTGGCTGATCGGCGACGGTGAGCAGCGGGACGAGCTTCACGGCTTCCTGCGTTACCACGGGATTCGCCAGAACGTTGCGATGCCAGGAACCTTCGTCGACTTTGAGGACCTGTTCCGTGTCGCCGATGTCGTGGCGATCCCGTCGCCTGCGGACGCGCTGGAGGAGATGCTCCCGGCCGCGATCGCGGCTGCGGTGCCGCTGGTGGTGGTCGACACGGTCGACACCCGCGCGTTGTTGAGCGGCCACGAACGGTCGGTCGGTTGGTTTAGCCCCGGCGACAGCGTGGGGCTGCAGGCCGCGATTCACGCGGCGCTGGTCGAATTGCCTGCGCGTCGTGCCGCTGCCCAGCGTCTTCGCCGCGAGTTGCTTCGCCGCAGCCCTTATGACGCGACTGTCGCACGCTACAAGCAACTGTTCGATTCGCTGGTCGCTGCAGCTCCTCATCCAGACGCCACGGCCGCCGCTTGGCGATCGCAAGCGGAATCTTAATCGTGCCCGTGCGGCTCCGCGGCGGCCGTCCACCCTCACCTGCATCTCTATCCCGTGACCGAATCACCGCAGTCCCAACATCCTGAGCTTCGCGTCGCTCTGATCATTCCATCACTCGACCAGGGAGGAGCCGAGAAGCAACTCTGCCTGCTCGCCTGCGGCTTGCCGCAATACGGCGTCGAACCGCACGTCATCGTCCTGACCCGCGACGGGCCGCTACGCGCGGGTCTTGAAGACGCGGGAATCGCTGTCGATGTGATCGGCAAACGGTTCCGCGCCGATCCCACCGCGTACTTTCGCCTGCGCAACCTGCTCAAGCGAACGGCGCCCACCGTGGTGCATACGTGGTTGTTCGCGGCCAACGCGTACGGACGTCGGGCGGCGCTGAGTGTGGGTGTCCCCGTTGTGCTGGGGAGCGAACGGTGTGTGGACCTATGGAAAAGTCCCTTCCATTTCGCGATCGACCGCTACCTGGCGCGGCGCGGCGCGGGGATCACGACCAACAGCCGGGGCGTGCGAGATTTCTATCAGGCTCACGGCATTGCCGAGGACCGGTTTGTCATCATTCCCAATGGCATCCCGCCACGGCAGGTCGCGGAAGTTTCGCGCCGAAGCCTGTCGTCGCCTCGAGGTCGATCCGGCGCGCAAGTTGATCCTGGCGGTCGGCAGACTGTGGCCGCAAAAGCGCTACCGTGATCTGATTTGGGCAGCTGACCTAATCGCCACGCTGCGCGGCGATACGACGCTGGTGATCATCGGCGATGGGCCGCAAAGCGGTGAATTGCTCAGGCACCGTGATGCCGTGTCGCATCCGCAGCACGTTCGTTTTGCTGGGCATCGAACTGACGTGCTGGAGTTGCTGCCGCACGCCGATGTGTTCTGGATCGGCAGCGAGTACGAGGGCCAGAGCAACTCGCTGATCGAAGCGATGCAGGCCGGTTGCGCCGTGGTGGCGTCGGACATTCCGGGCAACCGCGACCTGATCACGCACGGCCAAACCGGCATGCTGGTGAGCGTCGGTGACCGCGCGGATTTTGCCAGAAAGACGCAAACGTTATTGGAAGATTGCGACCTCGCCACCAAACTGGGCGAGGCCGCACGTCGCAGAATTGCCGACGACTTCGGCGTCGATCCCATGGTGGCTGCGCATGCGTCGCTGTACCGGCAACTGGCGCAGCAGCACCGTTAGCGCGATCCCCGCTTGGCCTGGCTGCGACGCCCCTGCGAGGCAACCTTTCCTGGCATCCGTGGACTTCCGCTGGGTTTGACCGCAGTCGCTTTGGCCGTCGTTTTCGCTTTTAGGTTGCGTTTCTTCGCTCCGGCGGTCGTCTGATCGCTGCCCTCGGCTCCGTCACGCCCCGCAGCCATGGCCGCTGCTGCCAAGCCTGGAGCGACGGGCGCGGGCGCAGCGGGCGGCGAGACGCTCGACGTCCGCGGCGGGGCTTTGCGTTTGGGTGGCCCCTTCCGCTTTGCGCCCGATTTCTGGGTGGCCCCTTTCTTGGCGACCGTCCGCTTGCCTGCGGGTTTGGCGGATGCGTCGCCGGCAGCATCTGCGGTCTGGGCGCTCGCGGTGGCCGCTGAACTGGCCGGCTGGGCAGCGCTGTCCGCGTTGATCTCGCCCGCTTTCTCGCTGAGCGTGCTGCGGACGCTCGACCGCGTTGCCCGATGCTCACCGGTGCGAGCTGGTTTGGCGGGCTTCGCTTTGGCGGCACCGGCCGAGCCGTTGGTGGTTCCATCGACTTTGCTGAGCCGCTTTTCGAAGCGGCCGAGTGCCTCGTCGAATAACTGCGCTTTGTCGCTGCTGCGGGCGTTGGCCTGACCGAGTTTGTCGGGATCTTGGCTCTTGGTGTCTCGAGTTTGAGACTCCGAACGGTCGCGCCACTTGTCTCGTAACGTGCGGGCCCGGCGAATCGCCGACCGCAACTGTTTGGCATCGAGACTTCCGATCTGACGGGTAGTGCTCTGGAGGACCAGATCGAGTTCCGCTTGGGTGCAGATCTGGCGAGCTTGGGCAACACTAATGGCCACGGGTGTGCTCCTGGAGAAAAGGAATCTTCCGCTACGAACGCCTTAAGTGGCCGGACACAGCTAACCTGTCATCCGTGACGGCGTTCAGCACAGCTTCTACCGTTTAGAAAAAATCTGCTCGGCGAATCCAGTTGTGTCCGGGTACTTGTTCGTTCCTCTAGTGTTGATGCTGGTGATAGCAAAAGCAAGAGTTGTGAACGGCCCGTCAAGGGGATAGATGCTAATTTCCCAAACGGGCAAGCGAATCGGCCGTTGCCATAAAACGCTTGGCTCATCACACTGCCGTGCTTACATCATGACTGCTGGCAATGCGTGATCGCGGCCAGCGGTTGGGCCCCTGCAGTTCCGAATACCCCACCGAATCCGATGTCTGAATTGAACAAGTACAGTCGCCGCATCACCCAGCCCAAAAGCCAAGGCGCGTCGCAGGCCATGCTCTACGGCACCGGGCATGACGCCGGAGGACATGAACAAGGCCCAGGTCGGCATCGCCAGCGTGTGGTACGAGGGCAACCCCTGCAACATGCACCTGCTACGACCTCGGCCGCGCAGGTGAAGGAGGGCGTCAAGGCCGCCGGCCTGGTCGGCATGCGGTTCAACACCATCGGCGTCACCGACGGCATCTCGATGGGCACCGAGGGCATGAGCTACTCGCTGCAGTCGCGCGACCTGATCGCCGACTCGATCGAAACCGTCATGGGCGCCCAGTGGTACGACGCCCTGATCGCCCTCCCCGGCTGCGACAAGAACATGCCCGGCTGCCTGATGGCGATGGGCCGGCTCAATCGGCCCGCGCCTCATGGTCTACGGCGGCACGATCAAGCCGGGCTGCACGCCGACGGCGACAACGCTCGACATCGTCTCGCGCGTTTCAGTGCTACGGCGAATACATCGCCGGCAAGATCACCGAGGACGAGCGCAGCCGACATCGTCCGCCACAGCTGTCCCGGCGCCGGCGCCTGCGGCGGCATGTACACGGCCAACACGATGGCCTCGGCGATCGAAGCGCTGGGCATGTCGCTGCCCTACAGCTCGTCGATCCCCGGCCGACGATCCCGGCAAGCTCGACGAGTGCCGCCGCGCCGGGCACGGCGATCGCTGAGTTGCTGCGAACACGACCTCAAGCCGCGCGACATCATGACCCGCGCGGCGTTCGAGAACGCGATGGTCGTGGTGATGGCCGTCGGCGGCTCGACCAACGCCGTGCTGCACCTGATCGCGATGGCCCGCGCGGTCGACGTGCCGCTGACGATCGACGACTTCCAGACGGTCAGCGACCGCGTGCCGTTCCTCGCCGACCTCAAGCCGAGCGGCAAGTACGTGCAGGAAGACCTGCACGACGTCGGCGGCACGCCGGCCGTGATGAAGTACCTGCTCGAGAAGGGCTTGCTCGACGGCGCTGCATGACCGTCACCGGCAAGACGCTCGCCGAGAACCTGGCCGACCTGCCGGGCTTGACGGCCGGCCAGACGCGTCGTTCATCCGGTCGACAAACCCGATCAAGGCGACCGGCCACATCCGCATCCTGCGCGGCAATCTCTGCCCCCGACGGCGCGGTCGCCAAGATCACCGGCAAGGAAGGGCTGAAGTTCACCGGCCCGGCCAACGTGTTCGACAGCGAAGAAGACATGCTCGCACGCGCTGGAGCAAAAGGAGATCAACAAGGGCGACGTCATCATCATCCGCTACGAAGGCCCCAAGGGCGGCCCCGGCATGCCCGAGATGCTCACGCCGACTCAGCGCGATCATGGGCGCCGGCCTGGGCAACGACGTCGCCCTGATCACCGACGGCCGCTTCTCCGGCGGCTCGCACGGCTTCATCGTCGGCCACGTCACGCCCGAAGCCCAGGACGGCGGCCCGATCGCGCTGGTCCAAAACGGCGACCAGATCACGATCGACGCCGAGACCAATCGCATCGACGTCGCGGTGTCGCGCCGAGGAGCTCGACGCCCGCCGTGCCGCCTGGAAAGCGCCGCCGTACAAAGCGACCCGCGGCACGCTCTACAAGTACATCAAGAACGTGAAGAGCGCCAGCGAAGGCTGCGTGACGGACGAGTGACTGCTCAGTGATCGATGCAGGTTTCCAGGTAGCGAGCCAGGCGGTGGAAGTCACTGCCTGGCTCGATGAAGCGAACCTTGGTGACCAACGTCTGCGGATCGATTAGCTCATCGAACGGCACATACTTCAGATCGAACTGGCCGCTGACCGAGACCATCACGCCGTTGAGTTTCTGCTCGACCAGCGCCCGATAGCCGCCGACGCCGAGTTGGGAGCCGAGGATCACGTCAAATGCCTGCGGCGGGGCGCAGCGGGCTTCATAGCCCATCTGGATGCCGTTGATCTTGCGTGTCCGGCCGGTCCGCTCGCGGTACCGTTTGCCGACAAAGTCGCTCATCCGCGTCGCCAGACTGATCGCCGAGATGTTGATGTGACCGTGATCGTCCCGCTCGACCCCTTCGAGTGCCTTGGCTGGCAGGTACTCCGCGAGCCCTTCGCCGAGCACGATTGTTCCGTATTCGCGGCCTTCGCGTTCGCGGGCGAGCATCATGTCGACGATCCGGTCGACACACTTGTCGACGGCCATCACCTTGCGGCTCTTACCGGTTTCGGGATCGACTTCGGTGTCGGCCATCTCGCCCTGAATGTCTTCGACGCTCATCACCATGCTCGCTTCGCCGGCGATTGCGGCTCCATAGGCGAGCCACCCGGCGCTGCGGCCCATCGCTTCACAGAGGAAGTAGGCGCGTCCTGCGGCGGCGTCAAAGTTAAGGTTGCGAATCTCTTCGGCCAAGGTTTCTACGGCGGTGAAGTAGCCAAAGGTGAAGTCGATGCCGGTGTAATCGTTGTCGATCGTTTTGGGCAGGTGGACGATCGGGAATCGCCGTGAACCTGCGGGCAGGTTGTCCTGGAACAGTTTGAGTTTGTTGGCGGTCTTGAGCGTGTCGTCGCCGCCGATCGAGATCAGCGCATCAACCTCCAGCGAGCAGAGGCCCTCGTAGACGCGGCGCAGCGGCGCGACCAGTTCAGGGTTCTTGAGGTGCTCGGGGCTGCTGATGTGTTTGCCCGGGTTGGTCCGTGCGGTCCCGATCATGATCCCGCGGCTGGTGCGCGCGTGATTGAGCGTATCGTGGCTGAGGCGGATGTAGTCGGTCCCTTCCTGCAGCGGACCGGCGGCACTGTATTCGGCCAAGCGGCTGTAGCCGTGCTTGATCCCAAACACCTGCGCGCCTTCTTCCAAAAACGTGAACGCGGCCGCGCCGATCACCGAGTTGGCTCCGGGAGCGGGGCCGCCGGCGAACAGGATGGCGACACGTTTGATATCGAGATTGTGTTGGTCAGGCATGAAGTGGCCTCAGAAATGTTAGAGATCGTGCAGGAAAAAGTGTCAGCCCTCTGTTGCCGGGAACCGGCCCTGCGGGTGCTTCGCACAAAAGGGGGCTGACACTTTTTCCTGCTCAGTGCTTGGGTGAATGAATCAGTGCCGGATCAGTTCGCGGTCGACGAAGGTAGTGTCACACCGGCCGGCGATGAACTCAGGATGCGTCAGCACGCGCTCGTGGAAGGCCGCCGTGGTGCAGATCCCTTCGACTTGCAATTCGCGCAGCGCTCGCCGCATCGTCTCGATCGCTTCCTCGCGCGTCGGACGATGGACGATCAATTTGCCGATCATCGAGTCGTAGTAGGCCGGCACCGTGTAGCCGCTGTAGACATGCGAATCGAATCGCACGCCAAGGCCGCCGGGCGCGAACATGCTGTGGATCGGCCCCGGGTTGGGCTGGAAGTTGCGTTCTGGATTCTCGGCGTTGATCCGGCATTCCAGCGCCGCGCCGATGCAGGGGATTTCCGCCTGCGTGCGCGAGAGTTTTTCGCCCGATGCGATCCGAATCTGTTCCTTGATCAGATCGACACCGGTGACCATTTCGGTGACCGGATGTTCGACCTGAATCCGCGCGTTGACTTCGATGAAGTAAAAGTCGTCGTTCTTGTCGACGATGAACTCGACCGTTCCGGCGTTGGTGTAGTTGGCACCGCGGATCATCCGCACCGCGGCCTCACAGATCGCGGTCCGACGCTCAGGGGTCAGCGTCGAACTGGGCGCTTCTTCGATCAGCTTTTGGTGGCGACGCTGCACGCTGCAGTCGCGTTCGTGGAAGTGCACGACTTCCCCATGGAGATCGGCGACGACTTGCACTTCGATGTGGCGCGGCCGCTCGACGTATTTTTCGAGGTACACGCCGGCGTTGCCAAAGGCCGCGAGGGCTTCGTTTCGTGCCTGCGCCAGCGCGGCGGTGAGCGTGGAGGCATCGACCGCCACTCGCATCCCTTTGCCGCCACCGCCGGCGGTTGCCTTGACCAGCACCGGGTAACCGATCTCCGCAGCGACGCGCAGCGCTTCGGCGTCCTCATCGATCAACCCGTCGCTGCCCGGAACAACCGGTACGCCAGAGGCAATCGCGATCGAGCGGGCGGTGTTCTTGTCGCCGAGCTTCTCCATCGCTTCAGGTGTGGGGCCGATGAAGTCGATTTCGCAACTGCGGCAGACTTCGTTGAAGTGCGCGTTTTCCGACAGAAAGCCGTAGCCGGGATGGATCGCGTCGACGTTACCGACCTCGGCAGCGCTGATGATTTGGTCGATCCGCAGGTAACTGTCGCTGCTTCGCGGCGGGCCGATGCAGAACGCTTCGTCGGCCAGGCGCACGTGCATCGAATCGGCATCGGCTTGGCTATAGACCGCCACGGTCTCGATACCCATCTCGCGACAGGCACGGATGACTCGGAGAGCGATCTCTCCACGGTTGGCGATTAAAATCCGGTTGTACATAGCAGCGGACAAGTCGGGCCGAGAGGGGCAAGAGACGTCGAAGCGGCGGGCAACGGAGCCGGTAGGTTAAGCCGATGTGTCGACTTTAAAGAGCGGTCGTCCAAAATCGATCGCTTGCTGGTCGTCGGCCAACACGGCGACGACCTGGCCGCTGATTTCGGCCGGGATTTCGTTGAAAACCTTCATCGCCTCGATGATGCAGACCACCGTATCGGCGCTGATCCGTTGGCCGACCTTCACAAACGGTTCGGATTCCGGATTGGGCCGGGCATAGAAAGTACCGACCATCGGGGCTTTGATCGTGACGATGTTGGCGCTCTCCGCCGCCGGTGCCGCAGTTGGCGCCGCTGCCTGCGGGGCCGGTGCAGCTGCCGCTGGAGCGACTCCCATGGGCGACATCGTCACCTGGGTGCCGCGGCGCAGCTTGACCTTTTCGTTGCCCTGGCGGAGGTTGATCTCCGACAAGTCATGCGTCTCCATCAGTTCGATCAACTGGCGCAGCCGATCGAGTTCAAACACGTCGCCGGGGCTATCGCCCTCACCCTTGGGTCCAGAGTGTTTTTCACCGCCGCTCTTCATGCTTGCCAACCTATTCTCGCCAACCGGATTTTCACGAACTGCAACGCCATCACGGGTGCATGTTGTACCGCAACGCTGCCGAGCGATCGAGACCACTCAGCCGTTGCTTCAGCACCCAACCGGGTCGGGACTGCTGGGTATGGACGGCGGCAGCCTAGCTTAGCGTGCGGTCCGGTGTCACCTGGTCCGATTGAGCGGCCTGAGACGCGATCCGCTCGATCGTCCAGACCACCGCCACGGCCACAATTGCCAAGCCGAGCAGCGTCAGCAGATTGCCCTCCCACTGGCTCAGCGGGACGACACGAAACTGCTGCTCTTTGAATGGCAGAGCGGCAGTCGCGTCGGTGGCCTGCTGCAAGGGCCAAATCTTGCGCAGCGAGCCGACCATCAGCCCGACCAGTGCCGCCATCGTGACGTCGGTGTGCACGCGCAACAACCAGTGGAGCAGCCGGGAGAAGGCCGCCAAACCGACCAGGCAGCCCGATGCAAACAACGTCAGATTGGTGATCAGCGCGAGAGAAATCTCACCGTGGACAAACTGCTTGATCATGCCCATCACCGGGTGATAGGTGCCGAGCACCAACAGCACGAACGCGCCGCTGATACCGGGCAGAATCATCGCGCAAATCGCAATCGTGGCGGTGAAGAACAGGTACGGACCGTAATTGCTGGCCTGGCCGACCGGCAGGAGGGCAATCCCGTAAGCCAGAAACGCGCCAGCGACCAAAGCCAAACCTGCGGTCGGAGTCCAGTGGCGGATCGACCGAGCCACGATCCAGCCGCTGATCAGGATCAGTCCGAAAAACACGGCATAAGTTTCCGCCATCCGGTGCTCCAGCAACCAGTGCATCGAAGTCGCCAGCGAACCGGCGCCGACGACAATCCCGATGCCCAGCGCTAACAGAAACCGCAGATCGCAGTACCTCCACAGCTCGGCCCAGCGGCCGGCGCGCGACAACGATAGCGATGTCGTGTTAAAGCTATTAATGGCGGTCAGCAGACGCTGGTAATGCCCCAGCACCAACGCCACCGTCCCGCCGCTGACCCCGGGCACCGTATCGGCCGCTCCCATGCAAAATCCGCGAACCAAATTGAGCACGTCGCTGGCCGGGGGCGGACGATCGTCGGTTGTCGCCACAGAGGATGCGGCTGCGGGCGCTACATGGCCAGATTCAGTGGACATAAGGTGACTTATGGAGCCGTTGGTGAGGTTGAGAGGGTTCAATCGCGAATCGTGAGGTAATCTAGAACCAGCGGTAACATACTGTTTCCTGCCGCGGCAATTCAGCGGAGTTTAGCGAACAAAACCATTGACGACTTGGGCAGACGGCAAGTACATTCGCGCAGGCGACGCGTCACTTCTGCTCAGTTTTTCATGGGGGTTTTGGGAGTGGCCGCATGACAACGTCGTGGGCCAGTAGCCTGGCGACATGAGTGAGATCGGCAACCAAAAGTGAATCGTTTATGGGCAAGCCAACCGGATTTAAAGAGTTTGATCGCAAAAAAGTGGCTTGGCGTCTGCCGGTGGTCCGCGTCAACGATTACGACGAAATCTATACCGAGCCGAAGGTCGATCAGCTGCGCCAGCAAGGTGCCCGCTGCATGGACTGCGGCGTGCCGTTCTGCCAAAGCGCAACCGGTTGCCCGATCGATAACCTGATCCCCGAGTGGAATGATCTGGTTTACAACAACCGCTGGAAAGAAGCGATTGACCGGCTCCACAAAACGAATAACTTCCCCGAGTTCACCGGCCGTACCTGCCCCGCTCCCTGCGAAGGCGCCTGCGTACTGGGCATCACCGACCCGCCGGTGACGATCAAGAACATCGAAAATGCAATCGCTGACCGCGCTTGGGCCGAGGGCTGGATTGTCCCTGAGCCGCCGAGTGGGCGGACGGGTAAGAAAGTCGCCATCGTCGGCAGCGGCCCGGCGGGACTGGCGGCGGCCGATCAACTCAATCAAGCCGGCCACCTGGTCACCGTCTACGAGCGCGCCGACCGGATCGGCGGCTTGCTGCAGTACGGCATTCCGAACATGAAGCTGGCCAAAACCGCGGTCCAGCGGCGTGTCGACAAGATGACGGCCGAAGGTGTCAAGTTCGTCACCGGCGCCAACGTCGGCAAAAACATCGCTGCCAAGGAACTAGTGGACGCGCACGATGCGGTGCTGCTGGCCTGTGGAGCAACCAAGCCGCGCGATCTGCCGCTGCCAGGGCGCGAGCTCAAGGGCGTGCATTTCGCGATGGATTTCTTGACCAGCAACACCAAGCAATCGGTTTACGGCGATCGGCTCAACGGCCTGTTCATCAGCGCCGAAGGCAAGGACGTGATCGTGATCGGCGGCGGTGACACCGGCACCGACTGCATCGCCACCAGCCTTCGCCACGGCTGTCGCAGCCTGGTCAACTTTGAGCTGCTGCCCAAGCCGCCAGCGGATCGCGCCCCGGATAACCCCTGGCCCGAATGGCCGCGCACCTTCCGCGTCGATTACGGCCATGAAGAAGCCGAAGCCAAGTTCGGTCGCGATCCCCGCGAGTACCAACTGTTGACCAAGGAGTTCCTGGGCGATGCGCAGGGCAAGCTCATCGGGGTCAAAACGGTGCACGTGGAGTGGACCAAAGACGAGAAAGGAGCCTGGAAGATGTCCGAAGTCCCCGGCTCCGAAAAGGTCTGGCCGGCGCAGGTGATCCTGTTGGCGATGGGTTTTCTAGGACCCGAAGCGTACCTGGCCGAATCGCTGGGAGTTGAACTCGATCCGCGGAGCAACTTCAAGGCGTTGCATGGCGAGTTCGCCACGAGCATCCCCGGCGTGTTCGCAGCGGGCGACTGCCGCCGCGGCCAAAGCTTGGTGGTCTGGGCGATCAACGAAGGACGCGGCGCCGCTCGAGCGATCGACACCTACTTGATGGGCCACAGCGAGCTGCCCGCCCCCGGAATTACGCTCGGCACAGCGCTGGCGGCGACCTAGCGCTCTGTTACAGCACCACTCTGGGGTGGATGCCGCACGGCTCGCGCCGTGGCGTGATTGGGAGTGATACGTCGTTAGATCATCGCGCTGATCGCAGTTCCACGAGCCAGTCGCGGCGGGTGGTCTGCGGGCGCAGCGGCGGGAGCTGATCAGCAGCAAAGCTTTGGGTCGCTGCCACCTCAAGCCAGCGAGCATGGGTCGGCGAGTCCAACAGCTGATCGAGCGCCGCAGCATGATCGGGATACGGCTCATGGTACTGGCCGACGATCTGCCGGCCTCGTTGGCCATAGCTGCTCGTCGCACTTGAGATTCCGTGGAATCCGCCGCAGTTGCCCCACCACTGCGCCAGTTCAAAATCGGCGTCTCCAGGCACGACGTCGCTCAGGTAAATCGTCGCGGCGCCGACTTGGTGTAGCCGGGTTTGCAGCTGCGGAACGGAAACCTTTTGGACGGCGACTCCCGCGGTGATCGCCAAGTGTGCTGCGTGGCCAGCGGCTTGCCCAAGCGAGGTCCAAATCGGCTCCAGCCGCAGAGCGCAGAAACCGACATGCGATGAGCTGACGGCACCGGGAACAAGTAAATTGGTGACGGCAGAGGGCTGACTCAGATCGGGAGTCAGTACGCCGTAGGGAATTTGGTAGGGAGCAACCCGGTGATAGAACTCGCCGGTGTGTTGGCCGTCGAAGCGGCCACCTTCGCGCCCTGTTCCGTGGCAGTTCGGGCCATAGTCGCCCATCGCGATCGCGTCTGCCTGCCACCTGGACCGCGCAGTCCCCAGGAGCCTGGTCGGTGTCGCTCTGCGTGAACACATACGAGCCGATCATCCGCCGAGCCTCACGCACATACAGCTGCACCGGCAGGTGATCGTTCTCGATGAACTCGTCACGACACCAGCCCCACCGTCGCGCATCGGCACGAAACGCTTCGGGGACCGCTGAGTCGTTTTGAAGAAAATAGATTAACCCCTCGTTCCACAATCGATGGGTGTCGAAAATCCGCTGCCGCGTTTGTTCGTCGCCCTCAGGCCAAGCCAGGTTCTCACCCGGCAACGACAGCCTGACCAGTCCGCGAGAGACGTCGTTGATGTCGTATTTGGAATTGGGTAACCCCGGCGTGTGCGCCTTGATGATGCATCGCGAGGGATATCCAAAGACACCGTCGATCTTGCCGCTGGCGAGAATCGGCAAGATGCCAACGAACAGGTCCCGCTCGTATCCCGGTGGTGCGGACGGCATGACTCGGTTGTGAGGGTCCGTCGTCATGATCAGCCGGAAGTTGTAACCCTGGACCTGAGAATCGCCTTGCTCCGGTGCAAGCGATTCGCCATAGGTTTGGCGGCTTTCACGGCCGACGTGGAAGGGAACGCCTGCGGCAGCCATCAAATCGCCTTCATAGCTGGCGTCAACAAACACGGCACCGCTAACGGTGAGTTGTTGCTCATCTGGGCTGCGAAAGGTTGCTTTGGCAATCCGATTTCCCCTGCCGGACTCATCCGCGCTAGCCTCATCACGTCTGAGCTCGACACTCGCGAGGACGTGCGACCGGATCACGCTGATCCTCGGCCGCTGGGCAAGCATCTGCTCGAACACCCTCAGATTGATACTTGGTTCGCCCTGGGTTCCGCCAAAGCTCAATTCGACTTGGTTTGAATCTTCGCCGTAAGTGTCGCGGTAGTAGGCATCGACGCGGCGGGCGAAGTCGAGGAACGTGCCGGTCAGTCCCGGGAACGTGCGAAAATCAGCGTGGGAGAGTCCGTTGGTTATTAGCCCCCCGATCCGAGGGGTTGGTTCAACCAGCAGCACCTCGTGGCCATCATCCGCGGCAGCCATTGCGGCGGCTAATCCGCAGGGCGTCGCACTGTAGACGATGACGTCATACTCGCTGCGGCTTAGCCCGACTTCCGCGTAGGCCGGCTGGAAAACGAGGAGGCAACCGAGCCCCGTCAGCAGATAACGGAAGAACATCATCACATTGACCTGGAGGATGAGATAACTGGCAGGGCCATAGCCTACTTGGCAGCGGGGAGCGCTGCGAGCTGATCGGCGGTCAGCCCGCCGCAGAGGCTGCTTCAAGCCTGTCGCTTTGTTACAGTCTACCTTGGGTGGCACGCTCAGAGCCCCAGCGACGGGAGTGGATGCCGGCCCACACGCCATTTCATAGTCACCCTGCCGATCTCCCCCCAGCACACGCCCTTCGTTCCTCAGGGACGTGCCACCCAATGGTACAGAGCACTAGCGCAGCAGCGCGACTTCGACCTCCAGCCCGGGCCCGAACCCGAGCATCAGCCAGGGACGCGGGCGATCCTCCCTGGCGAAGCGGTCGAGGATGAAGACCATCGTCGGCGAGGACATGTTGCCATGATTCGCCAATACCTGGCGAGCGGGCTGCAGCTGCTCGTCGCTCAGCTCCAGTGCCGTTTGTACCGACCGCAGGATTCGCGGACCGCCCGGATGAATCGCCCAGCCCTGGATGTCTTCGATCCGCAAACCGTGCCGCGACAACCAGCAGGTGAGGTACTCGCGCAGCTGCGCTTCGATGATCCCTGGCACCTCCGCCGAGAGCGTCATCTCAAACCCAAAATCGCCGATACGCCACGTCATCGCGTCCTGCGATTGTTCGATTAATCTCGATCCGGTCGCCGCGACGCAGGGTCTGGCGGCGTCCTGCTGCGTCATGCTCCGCCTGGTGGTGTTCTGCTCAGCGGCATCCTTGTCGCCCTCGTCGCCGGTTGACGCGAGCACCAGGGCTGCTGCACCATCGGCGAAGATGGCGTTGCTGACGACGCGATCGGTCTCCCAGCCGTATTGGTAATGCAGGCTGCAAAGTTCAACGCACACAATCAACACCTTTGCGCTGGGCTCGGCGGCGATCAGCCCACGAGCCACACGCAGCGCGTTGATCGCGCCGTGACAGCCCATAAAACCGATCTGCACCCGCTCGGTTTCCGCCGGTAGCTGCAAATCCTGGATCAGCCCAACGTCGAGTCCCGGTGAGAAGAATCCGGTGCAGGTCACGACAACCAAGTGCGTCGCGTCGGCGGGGGCGATACCGGCGGCGTCCAGGGCAGCCAAGGCCGCGCGGCGGGCCAACGGCAGCGCCTCGATGGTGAACCGCGCGTTTCTTTTGGCAGTGCTGGGACCACGCTGCGCCGGGCACTCGGCGCCGGGTAAAACGTCTGCTCCAGCTCGATCAACGCTCCACCACTGGCTTCTTGCTCCAGCAGCACGCTGCCGCGCTTGTGGACCGCGCTCATCCGGTACAACGCCTCCAGCCCGCGAGTATGCCGGTCGGGCTCGTGCAGCATCGTCTTGGCAAACCCCAGCGCGTTCTGCCGGTCGATGCTGAACCGCGGTGCCGCCAACCCAATGCCCTGGATCAAGATGTTCATAGATGTCTGTTGCAATTGACAGGTTCAGCCGCATTCGATCGGTGACCTTGTTACTGTCCGAACTAATACACGTTACGATTTCCAGCCCATGAGCGACCAATTTTCTGGCTATGACCTCGAGACTGGCATCCTGCAACGGGTGCGCCGCTGGCGCGACGCGCTGCCGATCCTCATCCTGCCACTGGCGCTGCGTGTGGCCGGATCGCCGCTGTACGTCGGGCTCTGCCTGGTAGCGGTCCTGATCACTCGCGGCATTTTGGCGGGCGCCGAACCGGCGGCCGGTGGTCCGATCGCTGCGTTAGCATACGCTTTCTCCTTCTCCGGCGCGATGGTGTGGAGCCACGTGCTCAGTCCGCTGGCAGCGATGCTTGGGTTGCTGACCGATTTTCGCTGGGTCGATCAAACGCGCACGGAGGATCTGCTGCGGTTGCTGGCGCTGGTCGCGGTGTGGGGATTGCCGGCAGCAACGCTCGCTCGCGCTGGCGCCTGTTACGCCGCAGGACGTGATCAGTCGTTTCTGCAAAACACCGCGGTCGCCCTGCGACGCTTGTTCTGGGTGTGGTCGATCGCGGTGCTGCCCGTGGTGGCGGTCCTGGGGCTGTCACTGGTGATGTTCGTCACCGGATTGCTGGAGCGACTCGGGCGGGGCGGCCTGTGGTTGAGCGAGTGGGCGGCGCTGCTCTCGCTGCCGTTGGTGATTCTGGTCGGGCTGCTCGCTGCCGGAGCTTTGGTTGCGGTGCCGTTGGCGTGGGCGGCAATGACGGTCGAGAAACGTAGCGATTCGATCGATTCGCTCTCGCGCGGCTATGAATACCTGTACCGTCGCCCGGTCCAACTGGTGTGGTACGGTCTGTGCGGCTATGGGCTGACGATGATCGTGTTTCTGATCGCGGTCGCCGTCAGTTCGGCGGGGCTGGTGCTGGCGACCGCCGCGGCGCGAGCGGGATCGGGCAACGAAGCGGGCCAAGCGTGGTTGCAGTGGATTGTGGGCCACCTGCCGTTGGCGGTCGCAGCGGCAGCGATGTGGGGCTTGGTCGGCGCTGTCTACTTGCTGATGCGTCAGTCGGCCAATCAGCAGGAAATCGAAGACATCGCCGTCTCGCCGGTCGAACTGCGAGCAGCCGAAATGCCGACCCTGCAAACCGCCACCAGCGAAGCGCCGCAGTCATAGCGCAGGCGGAGCAACCCAGCGGCAGAGCGGCTTTTGGTATATTGCCGCGGACAAGCCGCTCCCCCAGCTCATATCCCGCCCCTTTGAGGAATCCTCTTCATGCTCCGGTCCCTACTCGCGACTCTCGCCGTCTTTTCAGTACTGATATCCGTTAGTCGTGCTCAGCCCACGCCCGCGGCAAAACCTGACCAAGAAACGATCCAGGTGCTGCTGATCGATGGCCAGAACAATCATGCTTGGCAACAAACCACGCCGGCGATCAAGCAGACACTCGAAGGCACCGGCTTGTTCGACGTCACGGTAGCGACGACGCCACCGCAGGGCAGCGACATGAGCGGTTTTGCACCGCGATTTACCGATTACAACGTGGTGCTATCGAACTACAACGGCGATCCCTGGAGCGAGCCGACACGGCAGGCATTCGAAAAGTACGTCAGCGGCGGTGGCGGATTCGTCGCAGTGCATGCGGCAAACAATTCGTTTGCCGGCTGGGACGCTTACAACCGCATGATCGGGCTCGGCGGCTGGGGAGGACGAACGGAAAAGGATGGTCCCTACGTTCGCTGGAAAGATGATCTGGGGCGGTTCACCCGCGACACCAGCCCGGGCAGCGGTGGGACCCATGGCCGCCGGACGCCGTTTTTGGTCGTCGTCCGCGACTCCGATCACCCGATCACCCACGGCTTGCCGAAGTCTTGGATGCAGGCCGAAGACGAGTTGTACGGCAAGCTGCGCGGGCCGGCTGAGAACATGCACGTGCTGGCGACGGCCTACAGCGAACCGGCGACAGGCGGGACCGGTGAGCATGAACCGATCCTGATGACGGTGCACTTCGGCAATGGCCGCGTCTTCCATACGACGCTCGGGCACGACCTGACCGCTATTTCAGGCCTGGCGTTCCAGGTGACGCTGCAACGCGGGACCCAGTGGGCCGCTACCGGTCAAGTGACGCTACCGGCCGTCAGCGCGAAGGAACTGACCAGCGACGCCCCTGCCACGCGCGATCCGGCTGCGATCTCTCCAGAGGATGCTGCTGCCGTCGACTTTGAAGCGATTCCCGATACTGAAAGTGGAGAGTGGAAGTCGCTCTTTGATGGCAGCAGCCTGGCCGGCTGGACCCAGAAAAACGGAACCGCCTCGTACCGTGTCGAAGAGGGGACAATCGTCGGTAAAACGGCGACGGGCAGCCCCAACTCCTTTTTGTGCACCGATGAAACGTTCGAAGATTTTGAACTGGCATTTGAAGTGCACTGTGATCCGCAACTAAACTCAGGGGTCCAAATTCGCTCGCGCAGCACCGCGGAGTTCAATAACGGTCGTGTTCACGGGCCTCAGGTCGAAATCGAAGCGGCACCTGGTGAAGCCGGCTACATCTACAGCGAAGGGACTGGCCGACTGTGGCTTAGTAAAACTCAGCCGATCAAAGACGCGTACCTCAACGACCAGTGGAATGAGTACCGCGTGCGCGCCGTGGGTGATCGGATTCAGACCTGGGTCAATGGACGCAAAATCGAGGATCTGACCGACGCCGAATCATTCCGGTCCGGGTTCATCGGGCTGCAAGTTCACGGGATCAATCCGCAGGAGGGGCCCTATCAAGTTCGCTGGCGAAATATTCGCATCCGTCCGCTCTGATTATCCTTGGCCAGTCGCCGGTGGCTGGAAGCCGGCGGCGTGAGCTCCGAGCGGAGCAGCGGAATTTAACTCGTCACGGAACTAGTCGGGTGTCATGGCATCATTGTTTGTTGTTCGGGGACGTGACCAGGGAAAGCATTTCCCACTTGAACCTCGGGTTACGAGGCTCGGTCGCGATTCGTCCTGCGAAGTTCGGCTGCTCGATTCCGAAGCCTCACGGGCACACGCCGAGCTGCGGCCGGTTGCCGGTGGCGGCTTCGTGATGATCGATCTGGGCAGCAGCAACGGGACGCTCGTCAACGGCCAATTGATCTCGCATCACCCGCTGGCCAGCGGCGACCGGATCGAGATCGGCGGCACCCTGCTGATCTTTACCGGCGCAGGCAGCCCATCGGCATCCAAAACGGGCCATGGGGTTGAAATCATTGCTCAGGCTGCGGCGGATGATCGCATGTCCGCCCGCGGTGACGCCTCACGTATCGTCTCCTCCGTTTCCGGAGCGGTCGCTTTTGGCAGCGATGCTCGCAGCCGTTCCGAGGCCGACCGCAATCTCGAAGTGATGTACCTGACGGCGCTGGCGGTCGGCCGAACCGACAGCATCCCCGAACTGCTCGATCGCGTGTTGCGACTGGTATTCGACTGGGTGACGGCGGACCGGGGTTGCATCATGCTCCGCGACGGCGACGCGGGACCATTGAAACCGGCGGCGCGGTGCGATCGTGACGACGAGCACGGTGGTCGTGGTGGAGCGGCGCAACAGGGCCCGATCGCCATCAGCCGCACCATTCTCGATTACGTGATCGATCGCAAGGAAGGCGTCCGCACCAACGATGCCCGCGACGACGCCCGCTTCGATGCGGCCCACTCGATCGTGCAGGGCGGTGTTCGCGAAGCACTGTGTGTCCCCTTGCAAGGCCGCTACGCCGTCGTCGGCGCGCTGTACGTCGACACCTACACGCCGCCCGGCGCAGATCATCGAGTCCGGCTACCAAGCCCGCTTCACCGACGAGCACCTGCGGCTGATGACCGCCATCGGCTATCAAGCCGCACTGGCGATCGAAGACACGTTCTACTACTCGGCGATGGTGCAGAGCGAGCGGTTGGCGGTGATGGGCCAAACCATCGCGACGCTTTCTCACCACGTCAAGAACATCCTGCAGGGAATGCGCGGCGGTAGTTACCTCATCGACGCGGGGCTCAAGCGAAACGATACCGATGCCGTCCGCCGCGGTTGGGGGATCGTCGAACGCAATCAGGAGCGGATCTCGAACCTGGTGATGGACATGTTGACGTTCAGCAAGGAACGTGAGCCGCAACGGGTCGACGCTGACCTGAATGAGACCGTGGCCGACGTGGTGGAGCTGATGCGAGCTCGCGCCGCGGAGATGAAAGTCACGATCGACTTTCAACCCGCCGGTGAACTGCCGCTGGCGAACTTTGATCCCGACGCACTGCATCGCGCCGTGCTTAACATCGTGACCAACGCGATCGATGCCGCCGCTGACCAGCCGCAAGATCAGCAGGATGATGCCGAGGTGGCGGAGGATGCCGATCAGCTGATTGACGAAGCGCAGCGGATTACCGCGGTTCGCGAAGCACGAGCTGGCATCGACCTAAGCAATGAACCGGTCAGCTGGGCGGATCCGTACGAGCATTTCGGTGGCCAGCGCACCGCAGGCCACGTCGTCGTCTGCACCCGCTTCAGTCCCTCCGAAGGTTGGATGGTGTCGGTTTCCGACAACGGCCCCGGGATCGCCCCTGGGGACCGCGAAAAGATCTTTTCTTTGTTCGAATCCAAAAAGGGAGCTCGCGGCACCGGATTGGGGCTACCGGTCAGCGACAAGATCATGCGCGAGCACGGCGGCCGGATCGAAATCGCCGCGCCTGCGGACTCTCGACAGCGCGGAACCTGTTTCGTGCTGACCTTGCCGGTGACGCAGGTGGGAGAGTTGGTCGACGAAGCGCACGACACCCGCGCTTAGCGAACCTGCTGCGGGTTGAGCCGCTACGGGGAACGGCCATCATTTCTCGACGCGGACGACACGCTCGCCAAGCAGCGTCAGCAGCCCGGGCAAGCCTTGATACCGCAGGCCGCTGGGTAAAAACTGTGGGTCGCGGATCGACTCGACGGCAGCGAAGGGATTGTAGTCGGCATCCGTCGCGGTGACCCAGCGGATCGACGTGACAGCCTCGGGACGCTGCAGAGCCGCCGCAGCAGCGAGGAAGATGTACTCGTCGTCGACCACCAGCTCAACCGCTTGACCACCCTCACCACCGGCTGGAGCGACCTGGTCCAGCACGTCGAGCACCACCCCGAGTCGGCGGATCAACGGTGGTGGGTTATAGCCATAAGTGTAGGCCGCCGCCGGTCGCGGGTTGGCGACCAGCGGGGCTTGATCTTGTTTGTCCCCTTTCTCACCGAGCGGGTCGCGGACCGTCAGCGACCACGCGGCTGCTGCACCCGCTGGGCTTTGCGAGTCCGCAGCCTGCTTGGAGGCTTCTGCCTGGCTGGCTCGCCGCAGAATCATCTGACCCTGCGGTTGTGGCTGGCTCTGTGCATCGAGCTGGTCCAGCTTGCCGCTGCTGGCCAAGTTGCCGCGCATCAGCTCGGACCAGCGAGTCAGCGAGGTCCAGCCTTCCCGCAACAGCCGCTGCTTTTCCTCAAGCCGCTCTTGCGGGTCCGCAGAGTCCGGCCGCAGGGCCGCGTTGATCTGCTCGGCCCAGCTGGCGCACAGAGCGCGTTCGAAGTCGATTCCGCTCGGCGGCTGTGGATGTTCGTCGTCCCACACCGTCAGCTCGGCGGCGCGGAGCAGCTCGAAGTCGCGTTCCAAGATCGGCTCACTCTGTCCTAGCCCAAACAGCCGATTGACCCAGCCGTACATCGCGACGCGGGTGACATGGTTGTAGTTGTGTGGGAAGTGAGCCCCTTGGATCAGTTCAACCGACTTGGGTGCTCCGACCAACTGATAGAGCTGGACCAATTCTGGAAAACCGTCCTCGGGCATGTTTTTGGTCCAGTCGTCGGCGGTGGTCATCGCCAGCGGCCGCGGCGCCGTCAGTGCCGCCAGTTCGATGTTGCCGGTGCCCACTCGCAACCCGCAGGCGTTCTCACAGGTGCAGCCGCCTTGCATCCCAGTGCTAACCATCACCGCCGGCAGCGAGCCAGCGAAACGCGGTTCGACCGCCGTAGCGATGAATGACTGCGTCCCACCGCCGCTGGCTCCCGTGATCGCGATCCGCTCGGGATCCACATCGGGCAACCCACGGAGCATCTCGAACGACTGCAGCGTGTTGATCGTTTGCAAGCCCATGACCGATTGGCCATAGCCCTCGGCGGTCGCGCTGTACAGCGGCCAACCGGAGTCGGTGGCCGGTGGATTGGGACCTTCCAGTCCATACCGGTGGGCGCGGCCGAAGGAGATCTGCTGGCTGTCGGCGTACCCGATCATGTCGTACTGGAACACGACGCAGCCCATCCGCGCCAGCTGCACACAAGCGGCCTGCATATGGTTGATCGCGGCGTTCTCAAAACGTTCGGCACCGGTGGCCAGCAACCGCCGGACTTCACCGCCGGATGCTTCGTAAAACCGGCCCTGATCCCAATGACCGTGGGCATACATCACCGCCGGTCGCCGCGCAGACTGCGGTGTTGTCTGTTTGTCGTCCAGCGGCCGGTAGAGGCTGCCGGTCACGAACAGGCCCGGCAGACTCTCCAAAATCACCTTCTCGATCGTGTAGCCATCCATTTCGCGGCGGCCATGGATCGTGGGTTTGACAGCGGCCAGTTGCGGCATGGGGTACAAACCCAGTGCGATCCGGGTCTGCAAGCGAACGACGTCAGCGCAGCTTGCCACTGCTCCGCGGACTGCGGAACGGTGAATGGAAAGTGCCCGTTGAGATCGCGCAGCGCCGGCTGATCGGCGGCATCTTGGCCGCTCGCCTGACCGGCGACGCTGATGAGCAACACGAGGACCAAAAACAGCGAGCGGCAGTGCATCGGAGACCTCTATGGAGTTGAGCTCTTGAAACTTAGATGGGTGCCCCTCTGCTTCCCGCCAACCGAGCGTCAATTTCACCGCGGGGGATCAGCAGCCGTGGTAGTCCCGGTACCAGTCAACAAACCTTTCGACGCCGACCTCGATCGGGGTTTCCGGGTGGAAGCCGACCGCCTGTTGCAGGGCGTCGATATTAGCATAAGTCTGCTCGACATCGCCGAGTTGCATCGGCAGATAATTTTTCTTCGCCTCGACGCCAAGTTTCTGCTCGACGACCTCGATGAACCGACCGAGCGCTACCGGTTGATTGTTGCCGATATTGTAGATGCGATAGGGTGCGTTGCTGGTCGACGGATCGGGATCTTTGCCGGACCAGTCCGCATTGGGCTCAGCGATCGTTTCGCTGGTGCGATAGATGCCTTCAACGATGTCATCGATGTAGGTGAAATCGCGCATCATCTGGCCGTGATTGAACACGTTGATCGGCCGCCCCTGCAGAATCGCCTCGGTGAACAGGAACAGCGCCATGTCGGGCCGGCCCCAGGGGCCATAGACGGTGAAGAACCGCAGGCCGGTGGTCGGCAAGCGGTACAGATGGCTGTAAGTGTGCGCCATCAGTTCGTTCGCCTTTTTACTGGCCGCATACAGGCTCAGCGGGTGATCCACATTTTGCTCTACGGCAAACGGGATCGTCTGATTGGCGCCGTACACACTGCTGCTACTGGCGTAGGTCAGGTGCGGAACGGCGGCATGTCGGCAGGCTTCGAGGATGTTGATGAAGCCGACCAAGTTGCTGTGAACGTAGGCCCGTGGATGCGTGACGCTGTAGCGGACTCCCGCCTGAGCGGCGAGGTGCACGACGCGATCGAAGCGATGGGCAGCGAACACGCCATCGACCGCAGCTTGATGGGCTAGATCGGCTTCGACGAACTCATAAGATCCCGCACCTGGCTGTGCGGCGATCTGTTGCAAGATCGCCAGCCGGTCGCGTTTGAGCTTCACGCTGTAGTAGTCGTTGACGTTGTCAAATCCAACGACATTCTGTCCAGCGCGGAGCAAACGTGCGGCGAAGTGAAAGCCGATAAAGCCGGCCGCACCGGTAACAAGATGTGTCTGCATAGCCGAGCAGATTAGCTCGGCTCACCGCCGGGCACAATCCGCGTAATGCTGACCTTCGTGCGCCGCAGTTCTTCGATCTCAGCGGCCATTTGCTGGATCAGATCAGCGATTTCCGCTCCGGCTTGTTCGCCGATATGGACGGTCAGCGCTTGCGGGCGGTGTACGTCAGGCCCTTGAGCCTCGGATCGGACTTCCGGCGGGTCATAGTGGTTGTCACGATTCAGGTCCTATCGAGATTGGAATAGATAACGGGTTATTAACGGACCACCGCAAAAAAGGTACTCAGGTTATTCCACCGTGACACTTTTGGCGAGGTTCCTCGGTTTGTCGACATCACACCCGCGCAGCAAGGCGACGTGATAGGCGAGCAACTGCAGCGGGACGACCGACACGATCGGTTGGAGAAACTCAGGGGCCTCGGGGAGGTAGATGACATCGTCGGCGATCGCATCCACCCGCGGATCGTCGTGACTGGCGATCGCGATGATCGGCCCGCCCCGCGCCTTGACTTCCTCCATGTTGGACATGACTTTGTCATACGTCGTGCCGCGGGGTACCAAGAACACGCTCGGAGTGTAAGCATCGACCAACGCGATCGGGCCGTGCTTCATCTCGGCCGCCGGGTACCCTTCGGCATGGATGTAGCTGATTTCCTTGAGCTTCAGCGCACCTTCCAACGCTGTGGGAAAATTGCACTGACGGCCGAGATACAGAAAGTTGCTCGCATCCTTGTACTTTTCTGCCACGGCGCGGACCCGGGTGTCGCAGCTGAGTGCCTGTTGGACCAATCCCGGCAGGCTGCGCAGCTCTTCGATGATCCGCTTGCCCGACTCATAGCTGATGTGCCGGGTGCGGCCAAAGTACAGGGCCAACATCGCCAGCACGCAGCACTGGGATGTGAAGGCCTTGGTGCTGGCCACGCCGATTTCCGGACCGGCGTGCAGGTAGACGCCGCCATCGGCGGCCTGAGCGATCGAGCTGCCCACGACGTTGCAGATCGCCAACGTGCGGTGCCCTTTGCGTTTGGTTTCCCGCAGCGCCGCCAGCGTGTCAGCGGTCTCGCCGCTTTGCGAGATGCCGAACACCAAGGTGTTGTTCTCGATCGGCGGATTGCGATACCGCAGCTCGCTGGCATATTCGACCTCGACCGGAATCCGCGCCAACTCCTCGATCAAGTACTCGCCGACCATGGCGGAATGCCAACTGGTCCCGCAGCCGGTGAGGATGATCCGGTCGATGCTGCGGAGTTGCTGCGGCGTGAGGTTCAAGCCACCGAAGATCGCCGTCGCGTCTTGATCGTTCAAGCGGCCGCGCATCGCGTTTCGCAGCGAATCGGGTTGCTCGTAAATTTCCTTGAGCATGTAGTGGTCGAACCCTTCCAGGCTGACCGCCGCTGCGTCCAGATCGACCGTCTCTATATGTGGCGCAGACCAATCCCTGATCACGATGATGCACGGTAAAACCGCTACGCGTCATCACGGCGATCTGGAAGTCGGCCAAGTAGACGATCTGGTCGGTATGTCCGGCCAGCGGCGAAGCGTCACTGCCGAGAAAATACTCGTTCCGGCCAACTCCGATCACCAGCGGGCTGCCGAATCGGGCAGCGATCAACAGGTCCGGTTGTTCAGGAAACAGGATCGCCAGTCCGTAGGTCCCTTGCAACTGGGCCGTCGCCCACTGGACCGCGGCGACGTAGCGGCTGTGATCGTCGCCGGGACTGCCTGCGGGAAACCGCTTCAGCCCTTCGGCGACCAGGTGCGAGACCACTTCGGTGTCCGTCGCCGAGCGAAAGACATAGCCCTTCCTGGCCAGTTCCTCGCGAAGCACCGCGAAGTTCTCGATCACGCCGTTATGCACCAGCACCACTTCGCCATCGCCGCCGAGGTGCGGGTGCGCGTTCTCCTCAACCGGCGGACCATGCGTGGCCCAGCGGGTATGCCCCAAGCCGATCGTGCCGGCCAACGGCTGCGCACGATGCAGCTCGCCAGACGGTCGATGCGGCCGACCGATCGGCACACCTTGAGCCCGTGGTCGCCGATGACCGCGATTCCGGCGCTGTCGTAGCCGCGGTATTCCAGTCTGCGGAGGCCATCGATCAGAAACGGGGTCGCCTGCGCAGAGCCCAGATAGCCAACAATTCCACACATGATGAGCCTTCGCTTCCGTCGCTGCGTTAATCGAACCGCCCTCCCTGATCCGACGGATTGGCCGAATCGGATGGGCGCATTGTGCCCGCTGAGCCTCTGAAAGCAAGAGGAAATCTCGCCGCCGGTCGCAATCTCAGCTCAAACGCTCACGCAGCCACTGTTGAAGCTCCCGCTCCAGCACCAGTAGCCGCTCCGTGCCCAATCGCAGCAACTCCTCGGTGGACGCCGGGGTCGCGATCATCGGTCGGCTCATGCTGGTTCTGATCATAATGTGCATCAACCAGGCGGCGGATCATCGGCCAATCTTTGTCCCGTTGTGTTTTCTTAGCCTTGACCAGATCCTCGATGCCGAGCAATTCGTAAGGTTCTTCCGTGAATTTCGTAGGTCGTCCTTGGGCGTGGCTGGCCCTCTGGGTGGCACGTCCCTGAGGAACGAAGGGCGTGCTGGGGAGAACGGCAGGGTCACCAGGGAATGTCGCATCGGCGTGGTGCGTGTTTCCGCTGCTCACGCCCATCGCTGGGGCTCTGAGCGTGCCACCAAGAGCCATCGCGATACCCGCTCCGAGACGGGCAGCCACTAAATTAGCGGAAGAACCAATTCGTAAACGACGCCGTCGTTGTCTTGTATGGTTGTCTGTTGCTCCCAGAGGGATGCGAAATCGCCGCAGCCCCGCATCTTAGTTATCACGTCGAGGCGCATTCCATCGGCGTCGGGGTGTTTGCATCTAAAAAGAATCGCATGTGAAAGCGTCGAAAGGACTTTGACTATCGGGTTCGGGATTTGGGTTGTCCGAACTGCGTTTTGTTCTTCGCGGTCCTGCGGATGCTTGTTACCATGCACGCGTAGGCCCGGCCTCATGGAGAACAGAAATGAATGTGACTGTAGACGCCCCTGGGAGTGGATCGAAAGCATCACGATGCTGCGACTGCCGGAACATGCTGACAAACGCCTTCAGGAATTGATGGATCGGAACAACGAAGGCCAGTTGGCGGATGAAGAACGAGCCGATCTGACGGCGCTGGCAGAGCTTTGCGACCGGCTACGCGATGACTCGGCCCCCGAGGTCGCCGCCAAAGTTCGATTGTGGTAGCTGGCCCGAAGACGATCCGCAACAGGACTCTCCGCTCCAGCGGGCCGAAATGCTACCGGATTGCGATGTTTGATCATCCCCAACGAAACCCGCGGCAGGTAAAACATTCCCTCCTGCCCCCTCGGGTGCCCAAATTGCTCCTCGACTGGCGGGAGAGATTTCATTTGCCAGCGAAACCTGGTGCGCTGGGCGTGGTTAAATAGGTCATGTCGTAGCCCGACCGACGTGTCGGAGTGACTGAAGCGCCTTTTCGATTGCCTTGACTTTCTATTGCCTTAACCCTGAGCACAACGATGCGTCTGAAGAACCTGGTTGCCCCCGCGATGGCGGCGGCTGTCGTATTGGCAAGCACTTTACCGAGCGTTTCGGCTCAAGAGCAGGAGCAGCGTGGCCGTCGCGGTGGCGAAGCGGGCCAGCGCGGCGAGGGAGGCCGTCCCGGTGGATTTGGTGGCGGGTTCGGCGGGCCCGGCGGGATGATGGGGCGCGGCGGTTTTGGCGGCGACATGCTGCTGGTCGGTCTGCTGGCACAACCCGCTGTGCGCGAAGAACTGAAGCTCGACGAGGCTCAACTGGCCGGGCTGGAAAAATTGGCTGAGCGGCAACGGCCGACTCGCCCTGACATCGACTTCCGCACCGCCAGCGATGCCGAGCGGGAAAAGGCCGCTGTTCAGATGCGCGAGCAGGCTGCCAAGCGAGCAGCCGAAGCAAAGGAACAGCTCGAAGAGTTGTTGCTCCCAGAGCAGCTGGAACGGCTCGAGCAAATCGCTCTCCAGGTTCAGGGTCCCGCAGCGTTGCTCAGCCCCGATGTCGCCAAAGAACTTGAGTTGAGCGCCGAAACAACCGCCGCGCTGCAAAAGGACGTCGAAGCCAGCACCGAGAAGACCCGTGAGATGATGACCGCGGCGATGCAGGATCGCAACTTTGAAGGCATCCGCGAGAAAGCCGAGCAAATGCGTACCGAACTGGAACAGAAACTCCTCGCGCACTTGACCAGTGAACAGAAAGCGAAGTTCGAGGAAATGAAGGGAGCCAAGTTCGACATGCCCGCAGCTACCGGACCGTTCGGCCGCGGTGGTTTTGGCGGCGGACAACGCGGCCAAGGCGGTCCCGGAGCAGGCGGTCCCGAAGGTCGCGGCGGTGGCCGCGGACGCGGCGGCGACCGCTAAGGTTGACTGATGCTGCAGCACTATGCGTTCCCACGCATAATGGCAGCGGCCTCACTCAATGGCCCACTGAGTGAACGACAGGTGGCGGTGCGGATGCTCTGTGACAGGACATCCGCTCGCTGATGGTCTGGCCGGGTGTACGACGCACTGAATTGTAGAACAGTTGTCTCAACTGTCCTCTCCAGCAAAGCTGGCAGGTCTCAAGCGATAAACAATTGGGACAATTGTTCTACGGCTGATTTACTTCCGCCGAGCATTCATCTTGGCGGTTTATAACACGCCCTTGGTGCTGGGGATGCCGTGCATCCGAGGGTCGGCCTCCGCGGCCATGCGGATCGCTCGCGCGGTCGTCTTGAACACCGCCTCGGCAATGTGGTGCGCGTTTTTGCCGTGATGCATCAGCACATGCAGGTTGCACCGCGCGTTGGCAGCCATCGACTGCCAAAAGTGCTCCACCAGCTCGCTGTCAAACGTACCGATCTTCGCCACGGTGATCGGCGCGTGATACTCAAACGCATACCGCCCGCCGAGGTCGACGGCACTGGTAACGAGGCACTCGTCCATCGGCAGCGTGAAATGCCCATAGCGGCGAATGCCAGCGCGATCACCTAAGGCTTGATCGAGCGCCAGCCCCAGCGCGATGCCGATGTCCTCAGCGGTGTGGTGATCGTCGACGTGCAGATCACCCTCGGCCTGGACGTCCAGATCGATGGCGGCATGTTTGGCGAGCAGGTCTAACATGTGATCGAGAAAGCCGATCCCCGATCGGCGCTCGCCTTGGCCGGTTCCATCCAGTGACAGACTCAAACGGATGTGCGTCTCGTGCGTCTTACGGTCGATTTTGGCGGTTCTGGTCATGAGGGGCCGAAGTTCCTGTGCAGCGGACGCTAACGCGTTCCGGCTAATTGAATTTTTATGATTGGCGGGTGCAGAACTGCTTATGATTGATTGGTGTCTAGCCAGTGTTCGAGTAGATTCATGCACGCATCGACTTCATGATCGCTGCCGACGGAAATCCTTAAACCGTCGCCGTAGCCGGGATAATCCATATAACGGATCAAATAACCATTGGCTTTGCAGTGCTGATACATCGCTTCATGCTCGCCGCCGGGATGGCGGCACCATAAGAAGTTGGCTTGCGACGGCGTGACATCAAAACCCATGCCGCTCAGCCGCACCGCCATCCGCTCGCGTGTCGCCACTAGCGTTTGCCGCGTCTGTGCCAGCCACTCGGTGCTGCTGATCGCAGCCGTCGCAGCCGCGATCGAAATCATGTCACAGTTGTAGCTGTCCTTGATCTTCGCCAGCTCAACGACGACATGTGGCTGCGCGACCAGGAAACCGAAGCGAATACCGGCTAGCGCATACGACTTGCTCAGCGTCCGCGTCACCAGCACGCGTTCGTTCCGCCGCACCAGGTCGATGCAATTGCAATCGGCGAAATCGACGTAGGCTTCGTCGACGACCAGGGGACAGTCCAGGTTCTGCGCCAGGGCCTCAACTTGCGCCGGCGGAATCAGTGTGCCGCTGGGGCTGTTGGGGTTGGGCAGCAGCACCAATCGCAACGCCGGATCGCTCTGGCCGAACGCCGCTGGCAGACTCCAGTCGGGATTAAAAGGGACCTGTTCCCACTGTGCACCTTGGATATCAGCCAACGTGCGGTAGAGGATGTAGCTGGGATACGGCAGCCGCAGACATTGGCTTTCGCCGACAAACCCGCGGACGAGCAGCGTCAAAATCTCATCGCTGCCGTTGCCGGCCAAGATCCACTCGGGCCCCGGTAGGCCGAGCGTCTTGGCGGCGGCAATCCGAAACGGTTCGGCGGTCGGGCTGGGGTAACGGTTCAGCGGTCCGCTGGCCGCTTGGATAATCGCCTCGACGACCGCTGGCGGCGGACTAAAAGGGTTCTCGTTGGTGTTGAGTTTAACCAGCTCGCCGCCGCGGGGCTGTTCACCCGGCGTGTACGGCTTCATCCGCGACAACGCGGGGCGGAACAAGGAAGTGGGGCTCACGAGCGATCGGCTGGCCAAAATGGTGGAGAGGATTTGAAACAATAATGCACGGCGGAAGAACGCAGGCCGAACACGACGCATTTAGCCCGATGACGCTGCAGCGGCTCAGGACCGCCGAATGGAAACACTTCGCGCGATGCGCGGTCAAGCCTTCCTGAACGGCGAGCCGCTGGACGTCATCGGCAATCGCGTCCAACGCCGCTTGGTCAAACTCGGTGACACTGCCACTGCGCAGAAAGCTATTGCTCGACAATCCCGCTGCCCACTTGCAGGTCCCGCCGGTGGGCAGCACGTGACTCGGCCCCGCAGCATAATCACCGAGGGCGACCGGGGTGTAAGGTCCCAAGAACGCAGCGCCGCTGTTATGGATGTTGCTCATCAACTCCCGCGGCTGATCGGTTTGAATGTGCAGGTGCTCCGGTGCAAATTGCTCGGTCAACTCACAGGCATGCGCGGCGTCGCGAACGCGGATCAAGGCACCGAAGGAGCGCAGGCTATCGAGTGTCAACGTGTTTCGTTCTAGACTCGCCACCTGTTCCGCTAGTTCGCGTTGGACTTCCGCGAGCAGTTTCTCACACCAACTGATCAGAATCGCTGAACCGGGCGAATGCTCGGCCTGGGCGAGCAGATCGGCAGCGATATAACTGGCCTTCGCTGTTTCATCGGCGATCACGACTACCTCGCTCGGCCCGGCGAAGGAGTCGATGTCGACGGTTCCGAACACGTGTTTCTTGGCCAGTGCCACGAATAGATTCCCGGGACCGACGATCTTGTCGACGGCCGCAACGGCGTCGCACCCGTAGGCCAGCGCCGCGACGGCTTGCGCACCGCCCATCCGATAAATTTCGCTGACCCCAAGTTCATGACAAGTCGCCAGCATCACCGCGTTGTAGGCACCAAACGGCGTCGGCGGAGCAACCACGGCGATCTCTTTCACACCGGCGACCTTGGCTGGAACAACGGTCATCAGCACCGTCGACGGGTAGGCCGCGGCGCCGCCGGGGACGCACACGCCGACTCGCCTCAGCGGGACGTAGCGCTGGGTCAGCGAAATGCCAGGGCGAGGCTCGATCGTGACGTCGCGGTGCAGGATCGCTTCCTGAAACCCGGTGATGTTGTCGCGAATCCGGCGAATCGACTGCAGTAGCTCAGGGTCGACCGCCGCGTGCGCCGCCGCGATCTCCTCGCCGCTGACCCGCAATTGGCCCGCAGTCAGGTTAGCCCCGTCCAGCGCCGCACCGTACCGCAGGACAGCCTCTGTGCCGGACTGGCGAACGTCGCCGCAGATCTTCTCCACCACTTCGACCGGCGTCAGCGGTTGGCCAAACACCTTGATAGTCAGTTCGCGGCCACGTGGCGAGACGACATCGCCGCGGGGACTGAGCTTTTCCCGCAGCGTCGCCAGCACATCAGCGGCACCTTCACGGGCGTCGACGAAGGGGATCAAAACGGACGGATCGGAAGTGGAGATCATTTGCGGCTGTCAAAGGATCGGTTAAATAAGGAAGCTCCCCGAGCACAATCCGCTGCGCCTTTCAGCGGCGGAGCTGATCTCGCACGGGGTAACCGACGCAGTTTAAGCCCGCTGACCGGTTTTGGTTACCCGCCAAGCCGGTCTCTTCCCGACCGCCGGGGTTAAGGGGTCAGGAGTCAATTGCCGCCAGCGGCCCTTCGGGTGCTTCGCACAATTGACCCCTGACCCCTTAACCCGACACGCTAGCCCCAATTTGGCCATGATCGACCTCCGCAGCGATACCGTGACTCGACCGACGCCCGCAATGCGCCGCTTTATCGCCGAGGCGGAGGTCAACGATGCGCTGATCGACATCGATCCGACAGTCGACCGGCTCGAAAAGATGACCGCGGAACTGCTCGGCAAGGAAGCGGCGATCTTCATGCCCAGCGGCTCAATGACCAATCAGATCGCGATTCGACTCCACTGCGACCGCGGCAGCGAGTTCCTCTGCGACGCCAACTCCCACGTCTACAACTACGAACAGGCCGCCTTCGCGCAGCTCTCCGGGTTGGTCGCCCGCACGGTCGAAAGCGACTTTGGGGTGCTGCGGGTCGAGCAATTGCGGCCGCTGGTGCGAGCGGACAACCTGCACTTTGTCCGCACCCGGCTGGTTTGTTTGGAAAATACTCACAATCGCTTCGGCGGCCGGATTTTTCCTCAGAACCACATCATCGAAATCTGTGATTGGGCTCGTCAGCAGGGGTTGGCGACGCACGTCGACGGCGCGCGGCTGTGGAATGCCGCGGTCGCCAGCGGCGTCAGCGAAGCGGAACTGGCGGCTCCGTTTGACTCGGTCAGCGTCTGCTACAGCAAGGGACTCGGAGCGCCGGTGGGATCGGCGCTGGCCGGGTCCACGGAGTTCATCCGCGAGGCGCACCGGGCGAGAAAATTGTTTGGCGGAGCGATGCGCCAGGCCGGCATCATCGCTGCCGGAGCACTTTACGCACTTGAGCATCATCGCTCGCGGCTAGTGCAGGATCACGAACATGCCCAGCGGCTCGGCGAAGCGATTGCCCAGTGCGAGTCGCTGTCGATCATGGGCGGCTCGATCCAGACCAATATCGTCGCTGTCAACATTGATCCGAGTTGGGGAACGGCTGCCGAGTTCGTCGCGGCACTGAAGGAACAGGGTCTCAGTTGCTTCGTGATCGGGCCGCAAGCGATCCGGCTGGTCACCCACCTGGACGTCTCGCCGGAGCAGATCGAGCAAGCGTGCGAGATCCTGTGCCGCGTTGCCGAGCGGTCGCCGCGAGCCGAGCAGGTCGTGCCGTCTTGAGCCGGCCGGAGAGTCCGTTGCCAGATCTCGAGCGTGATCCCAGGGTTTCCACAGTTGGTTTGTGGCTGTTGGTGGTCGCCGCTGCGGCGATCGCGTTCGTGATCCGCTGGCCCTATTTGGCGGAGAGTTTCTGGGTCGACGAGCTGCACTCGGCGTGGAGCGTCTGGGGCGAACTTCGTGAAGTCGCTCGCCGCGCCGCGTGGGGCAACCAGACGCCGGTGTATTACTGGGGGTTGTGGCTGTGGCGGCAGGTGGCTGGGGACGGTGAAGTCGCATTGCGCCTCAGCAGCGTGATCCTGTCGTCGCTGGCCTGTGGCATAATGGCGGCAGGTGTCGCTAGGTGCAGTTACAGCCTCGTCGGCGGGGTAGCTGCCGGCGTGATGCTCGCCTGTGAGCCCAATGCGATCTTCTTCGGGACCGAACTCCGGGTTTTTCCGGCGGTGATGTTGTTGGCTGCGGTTGCTTGTTGGAGCTGGCTGGAACAGCTTCACAGCGGCGATATCCGCGCGACGGTTGCTCTTTACGCCACGGTGATCCTGGCCGCGATCATCCAGCCCACATCGCTCGGTGTCCTTGGCTGGCTGTGCGTCAGTGGCCGCAACGCTGCGGAAGTAACCGGTTGGCTCAGGCGATTGTCGGGACGGCGGAAGCGCAGCGTTATTCTGTTTGGACTCGTGCTCGCTGGAATGGTGCTGTCGGCCTGGTGGTTGGCCGGCCAAGTGTTGATCACCGCCTGGCAACATCGCGATCAATGGGCAGCGTTCGCTTCCGCGGATTCGCCCTGGCAGCTCTGGACGATCTGGCGATGGAACACGTTATTGCTGATTCCCGCAGCGCTAGCCAGCGGATTGGCACTGATCGACTGGTTTCGGGGTCAACCGCTTCAGGCCAATGCCAGCGGCGATTGGCGGCGCCCGCGCTGGTGGCGATCGGGGCGACGGTGTTCTTTTGGATTCTCTCGGCCAGTGGAATCGTGGCGGTATTCCATCGCCGTTACCTGATCGCGGCGCTGCCAATCTTGATCTGGGCCGGCACTGCAGCGATCGGCGAGGCGAGCAACCGCGTGCAGCGCTGGGGCGATGGCCGCAGACGGACGGCGGCGCTGCGGTGGATTCCCGGAGTGATCGTGCTGCTGCTGGGAGTGCTGCTGGTGTACTCGCGGCTGCTCGAAGCGAAGCAAGCGCCGCAGTTGCGGGGCGAAGATTGGCGCGGCGCGGCAGCCTACGTTGACGACCATCGGGCCGCAGGCCAGCCGGTGTTGCTCGACCCGGGGCTGATCGAGACGCAGCGTTTATTGGCCAGCGGCAATCCCGAGGCGCTGAAATATTTGGCGTACCCACTGAGCGGCCCTTACAATTTATTGCTGGTCACGGTCGTGAATCTGCATCAACCGCCGCAGCGTGACGATCCGGCGGTCGCAGGCTCTGGGTCGCTGGCCGTGCTCCGTTGTTCGCGGCGGTCGGCCCGGATCTGGGCGGAGCGTATGGCTGCGGCGGGGCCTGCATCGTTTACGGTGGAAAGCTTTGGCGGTGTCCAGGTTGTCCAGTTCGTCACCGGAACACCAGCTCGATAGCGGAAATGTTGGCTCCGGCAGCTTGCGGCGGTTAACACAGCTTGCTGGCAGCATGGACAGCAAAAGTAGTAGGCACTCTCCGAGGCAGTGCATCTTTTCAGAAGTTAACGTAGGAGCAGGCTGAAGCCTGAACTCCAACGGGAGGGTGCGTCTGCTGCTCTGCGCTTATCACCTCTCCAATAGCCGATTTTGCGTTTTAACAATGCTACCGATGCTCCGATTCGTCCCACTACTAGCCGCGTTGATTGCCGTCGAAGCGATTTGTATTTCGTCGCTGCCTGCTCAGACGGCGCTGGCCGATAATCCCGGCCCGGCCAGTGGAGATGCCCGCCGCGGGTACGAACTGCTCGTCCACCAGCCGTTTCTGCCGCCGGATTTTTCTGAAGAGATCTTCGACAGTATTTGGCAGGTGTGGCCGCAGCCGCTGCGCGATCAGGCGCAAGATGCATCGCCTCAGCAGCGGCGAGCGATGGCGTTTGACCGCTATGGACTGACCCCACGGCAAGAGACAGCGCCGGCTGATCTGCCAGGTGATCCTTTGCAGTACGTTGTCACGCAGTCGGACAGCGGCGGGCGGCAGTGGACGATGAACTGTTTTACATGTCATGGCGGTAAGGTTTATGGAACTCCACATCCGGGAGCTCCCAACAATCGGTTCGCGCTGCAAACGATGACCGAAGAGCTGCGGGCGACGAAGTTCCGGCTCGCCAAACCGCTGTCCCGCATGGACCTCGGCTCGCTCGTCATTCCGCTGGGCACGACCCATGGGACCACCAATGCGGTCGTCTTTGGTGTCGGACTGCTCAGCCGCCGGGACGCCGATCTGAACGTGATTCCCGCCGCCGCGCCGGAACTGGTTCATCATGACATGGATGCGCCGCCTTGGTGGTACTTTTACAAGCGCCCGTCTATGTACATCGATGGTTTTGCCGAGCGTGGACATCGTGGGCTGATGCAATTCACGCTCGTGCCCGAAAACGGCCCGGAATTCTACCACCAGCACGAAGCCGATTTCCGCGACATCTACGCTTACCTGATGTCGCTGCGGCCGCCGAAGTATGACGGCCCGATCGACTCGCAACTGGCGGAGCGCGGCGCGGCGGTGTTCGAGGCAACTTGCTCGAGTTGCCATGGGACTTACGGTGAAGACAGCTATTATCCCAATGTGCGGGTTCCGCTGGATGAACTCGGTACCGATCCGGTGCGGCTGACGGCGTTGTCGCCTCCAGGCCGTCAGCGGTACGCGGACAGCTGGTTCGCGATTCGCCCCGATGGCAGTCGGCAGCAGACCGAGCTCGATCCAGCGGGCTACGTCGCACCGCCGCTGGACGGAGTCTGGGCCAGCACCCGTATTTTCACAACGGCAGTGTCCCGACGCTGTGGCACGTCTTGCATCCCGAGCAGCGACCGACCATTTGGCGGCGGACGGCAGAGGAGATCGATCATGAGAAAGTGGGCTTGCAGGTCGAGAGCGTCGAGCGGATTCCGCTGACCGAGACCGACATTGCGGTTCGCCGGCAGTATTTCGACACCCGGCGATTCGGCAAATCCAACGCTGGCCACGCTTTCCCCAATGAGCTGACGGCGGACGAAAAGCGAGCGGTGCTGGAGTACCTTAAGACCTTGTAGAACGACTCGATCGGATCACGCCGGGGTCCTCGACGACCACGATGAACGGTGACCAGCAGAGCAGCGGGGGGCGGGAAATCACCCCCGCGCCGCGGATGCTGCTGATTCCGTCAAGAAAACCGATCACGCGAGCTTGCCTAGCTATTCCGCCTGGCTGAGCGTGTTATTCTGGTTGTACTCAGCGGTATGCCGAGGTCTGTCGTTGCCCGATTTAACCGAGTGGAGTCGCTTTTTCTGATGTCTGACACCCTGGACCAACTGGCCTTGGATGCCGAGGACGCTTCGCGGTTGCGCGACGCCAAGGAGCAAGTCGTCGAACAACTCGGTAAAGTGATCGTGGGCCAGCGCCACGTGATCGACGAGATTTTGGTATGCCTGTTTTCGCAGGGGCACTGCTTGCTCGAAGGCGTTCCGGGCTTGGCCAAAACGCTGATGATCAGCACGCTGGCCCGTACGCTCGATCTGTCCTTCAGCCGCATTCAGTTCACGCCCGACCTGATGCCCGCGGACGTCACCGGCACTGAAATCATCGAAGAGGATCGGGCGACCGGGCACCGCGACATGCGGTTCATGCAGGGTCCGCTGTTCGCCAACATCATCTTGGCCGATGAAATCAACCGCACGCCGCCCAAAACCCAGTCGTCGCTGCTGGAGGCGATGCAGGAACGGCAGGTGACGGTCGGGCGAATACGACACCCGTTGCCCAACCCGTTCTTCGTGTTGGCGACGCAAAACCCGATCGAACAGGAAGGCACCTACCCGCTGCCCGAAGCGCAGCAGGACCGCTTCATGTTCAAGATCTTCGTCAATTATCCCTCGTTTGATGAAGAGTTTGAAGTCGCCAAACGAACGACGGGCACCGCGATCGCCGAACTGGAGCCGATCCTCAAGGCCGAGGACATCCTGCGTCTGCAGCAGATTGTTCGCCAGGTCCCGGTTAGCGACCACGTCGTCCGCTACGCGCTGTCGCTGGTTCGGCAGACGCGAGTCGGCAGCGACGGGGTGCCAGACTTCGTCGATGAACTCGTCGGCTGGGGGGCTGGCCCACGCGCGGTGCAGTTCCTGATCCTCGGCGGCAAAGCCCGGGCGCTGCTGGAAGGACGTTTCCACGTCCAGGTCGAGGACATCCAAGCGCTGGCCAAGAGCGTGCTGCGGCACCGCGTGGTCGTCAACTTCGCCGCCGAGAGCGACGGAGTGTCCAGCGACGACGTGATCGACCGGATTATTGCCGCGACTCCCACTACCGAAGACGAGCTGACACGAGATGCCCGGTTCCAAAAGATATTTGCGACCTGAGGTCACCGATCGGATTCGGCGACTGGAACTGTCCGCGCGCCGGGTCGTCGAAGGATTTCTCTCGGGGATGCATCGCAGTCCGTACTTCGGCCAATCGGTCGAGTTCCTGCAACACCGCCAGTACACCTCCGGCGACGAGATCCGGCACATCGACTGGAAGGTCTATGCTCGCCAGGATCGGCTGCACGTCAAGCAGTACGAGGAAGAGACGAACCTGCGGCTGCACCTGTTGGTCGACCGCAGTGGCAGCATGGCCTACGGCGACGGTGAGTCCAACAAGTTCGACTATTCGGCGACGTTGGCGGCATCGCTGGCTTATCTGGCGCTGCGGCAACAGGACGCCACCGGGCTGTTCACCTTCGACTCCAAGGTCCGCGATGTGTTGCCTGCCAAGAGCAATCGTCAACAGCTGACCCGGATCCTGACGATGTTGCAGTCTGTTGGTGCTGAGGGCCGGACCGACCTGCCCAAGGTCGCTCGCGAGATGACGCAGGCGATCGCGCGGCGCGGCTTAATCGTGATCGTCTCGGATCTGCTGGGGATCGATGAATTGGTCGAAGGGCTGCGGGTGATGCGCGCCCGCGGTCATGACGTCGCCCTGTTCCATGTGCTGCACGACGACGAGGTCGACTTCAACTTTTCGGGCGCCACCCGCTTTGAAGGCTTGGAATCGGCTGATTTTCTCAATTGCAACCCGCGGGCGCTGCGTGAGGGATACTTGGAGGCGATGAACGAGTTTCTGGACAAGACGCGGAAGGCGTGTGCACGGCTTTCGATCGATTACATGCTGGTGCGGACCAGTGATCCATTGGACGCGGTATTGGCCAAGTTCCTCTCGGTCCGTGGCTCCCTTCCGAAGCTCAAAGGCTAGCCCGCGATGTTCTTGTATCCCGCGCTGACGGCCGGATTTTTGTTCGTTGCTGTCCCCTTATTGGTCCACCTGATCAATATGCTGCGGCACCGCCGCCAGCGGTGGGCGGCGATGGATTTCCTGCTGGCCGCTTATCGCAAACAACGCAACTGGATTTTTCTCAAGCAGTTGTTGCTGCTGCTGACGCGGGTGGCGATCGCCGCGCTGCTGGTCGCGATGCTGGCCGGCTGGGTCAGCGGCGGGCGGTTGTTGGAACTGGTCGGAACGCGGACGACCCACCACCTGTTTGTGCTCGACGACAGCTACTCGATGGGCGATACCAGCGGTGGAGCGGCCGCTTATAGTCGCGCTCTGGCATCGCTGCGCGGGCTCGTCGACCGCCTGGCCAGCAGTGAGGGAAACCACCAGATCACCGTGATCCGCGCCAGCCGCGCGGCGCTGGTGACCCGCGCCGGCAGTGACAACGCGGACACCGCTGCTGATTTGGCGGCGCGATCGATCCTCGGCGACGCCAGCGTGATCAATCGCGTGTTGGGAACCGAACCGAGTACGCTGCGGACCGACTTGGTGGCGGCGTTGGAATTGGCGACCAAACTCGTCAGCGGCACTCCAGCCGATCAGCGGATCATCTATGTCGCCAGCGACTTTCGCACGATTGATTGGCAATCGCCGCAGCGCGCCGCCGAAGCGATCGGGGAATTAGCCCGTGCGGGTGCAACGATCCGGATGATCGACTGCGCCGCGGCCCTAAGTAACAATCTGGCGATCACGCAGTTGACGCCTCAGCCCGATGTCTGGGTCGCGGGCGTGCCGGTCGTCGTGCGGGCGACGGTGAAAAACCATTCCGCGACAGCCGCCAGCAACGTCGTGCTGTCGGCGCGCGTGATTCGCTACGATCAATCCCTGGGTGTCCCTGATCCGACACGCCGCGCATCGGGCGAAGCCGAAGTCTTGCCCTCGATGGTGATCGAGGAGATCGCACCCCACGGCGAAGAGACGCGTTCGTTCCAGGTCTACGTCACGCAGGCCGGCACGCACGCGCTGGAAGTCTCGATCGCTGATGATGCGTTGGCGCTCGACAACCGCCGCGTCTGCACGTTGCCACTGACAGAACTGGAACGGGTGCTGGTGATCGATGGCGATACCAGTGGCCGCGGCGCGTTCCATGTCGCCTCGGTGCTCGATCCTGGCGGCCAAGTCCGCACCGGGGCGCTGCCGGATATCCAATCCCCAGCGGTGCTGCGAAGCATGACCGCGGAGCAACTGGGGCGTTATCGCGCCGTGTATTTGGTTGATCTCCCGGAGATCAACGACACGGTTGCCGATTTGCTGCGCGACTACGTTGACCGCGGCGGCGGGTTGTTTTGGTTTCTCGGCAGTTCGGTCAACCGTGAACTTTACAACCGCGCACTGGCCGGTTCGCGCCGTTTGCTGCCGGCGCCGCTGGGCGATCCGTTGGAACTGCCGGTGCGATCGGCGGAGGTTTCGCCCGACGTGATCCTCGGCCGCCCGCACAACCTTACCGAGCCGCTGGCGCCGATCGGTGACGCGGTGTTTTCCCTGGTGGGAGTTTCGCGGACCTGGACGTTGGCAAGCGACGACGCGGCTGCGTCTGCGACTGACAGTACCGACACCGACGCTCCGGTTCGCGAGGTGTTGATGCGCCGCGATGGCCGGCCGCTGGTCACGCAGCATGATGTCGGCCGGGGGCGGGTGATCACGGCACTGGTGGGTCTGGATGGCACTTGGACGAACTGGTCGGGTGACCCGACGTTCGTCGTGTTTCTGCTGCAGTCCAACGCTTATCTGTGGTCAGCGGCATCGCCGAGCGTTGCTCAAGGCGTAGAGGACGGGATTCGGCGAGCCGTTCCTGCCGCTGAGTATGCACCGGAAATCACCTTCCTGCCGCCGGTGGACGAACCGCCGCGGATCCCGCAGCAGTGGCCAACTGTCGGCGAAGGGGCGGAGCGAGCGATCGTGATTGATCCCAAAGACATGGTTATCTCCGGCTCCGGCGACGTGGATGCGCTGATGCAGGCCGGTGTGGCGGAACTGGTGCTGACGCGGCTCGATGGGCAAAGTCAAGTTGTTCCCGTCGCGATGGTCATCGCCGGTGGGGAAGGCGACCTGCGACGTGCGTCGCCGGCAGAGATCCAGCGCGCGGTGCAGCCGGTCGATGTGCGGTTCGTATCAGCCGGCGAATTGGCCGAGCCGAGCGGCGGGCCCGCCGGTTCGGCTACGGCGCTGGTGCTGCTGGGCCTGTTGGTGCTGCTGCTGGCAGCCGAGCAGGTGCTGGCCTATTTGTCGAGTTACCATCCGCCGCTGGCAGTGGCGGGTGCCGCAGCGCCGGCGACCGCACTAGCAGGTTTGGCCGGCGGTGGTGCTGCCCGGAGACCGCAGCGATGAACGCAATCAGGGAACATCACTTGGGGACAACCAGCCTCTTTTCGCAAACCGACGTCGCTGCCGGCGCCGATGCATTGACCTCCACCCGCGAGATCGTCTACGAGTTCAGCCGCATCGGTATTTTGGGCGGCTGGTGGAGTTGGGTGATCGCGATCGCGGTCGTATCCACGCTGCTTTACCTCTGTGTTTGGCTCTACCGCCGCGACACCGTCGAACTCTCGCCCGGTGTTCGGGCCACGCTGCTGTGGCTGCGGCTGAGCGTTATCGTGGCTCTGGTATTCTTCTTCTTTGGTCTGCAGCGGCGGGCGCAGCAACGGGTCACGCGGGCCAGCGAAGTAGCGGTGCTGGTCGATACCAGCCAAAGCATGTCGCTGCCCGATTCTTCCGATTCCGGCGCGATGCCGATGACCCGCGCCGCTCGCGCGGCGCAGATCCTCGGCGAGAGCGGTCTGCTGGAAAAACTCGAAGAGCAGCATCGGCTGACGGTGTACGCGTTTGACGAACACAACGAGCCGGCAGAACTGGAGTCGCGCGCGATCGCTGCGGCGACCCAATCACAAGACGCTGCGACCGAGCGCAGTGACGCCGGCGAGGGACCGGACCGCCTGGCGATGCTCGGGGCGCTGTGCGTCGTCGCCATGCTGCTGCTGTCGCTCGCCTCGTTCGTCCTGGCCGCCGGCGGCCGACCCGATGCGATTGGCGGGCCGCTGGTCAGCGCGGCGGTGTTGCTGACTCTCGGCGCGGTGCTGCTCGGCGGCGTCTGGTCGACGCGAACCGACCGCTCGCTCGCCTCGCTGATCGGCATGGAAGGCTTGACTTCGGACTCTGCCCCAGAGGGCGATGCGACCGGCGACAACGCGCCGCAGCCAGCGACGCCACTGCCCAACACCGATGCGGCTCCGGGTGGCCAGCAGCCTGACCGCCGCGTCTCCGACTGGAACGCCGCCTTGGCCGCCGCCGGATCGGAGACACGAATCGGCGACGCCGTCGGCGGTGTGCTCGCTCGGCATGATCCGACGACGTTGGCCGGGATCGTGCTTCTAACCGACGGTCAGGGCAACAGCGGCATTTCCACCAGCGCCGTCGCGACGCTCGCCAAGCGAAACCAAGTCGCGATCTATCCCGTGGGATTGGGCAGCAGCGATGCGCCGACCAACGTGCGCATCGTTGACTTAGACGCCGCCCGCCGCGTCTATCCAGGCGACAAGTTTGCGCTCTCGGCGGTGCTGCAGGCCAGCGGCTCGCAGACGATCACTGCCCAAGTGCAGCTGTTGGACGGGCTCGATGACGCCGACACAGAGCTGACCGAGGTGATCGACAGCCGCGAGGTCGAGCTGCCGGCCGATGGCACGCTGGTGCCGATCCGTTTCGAGATGTCACCTGAAACCGTCGGCCGGCGGCGATTGGCGGTTCGCGTCGTCCCGCCCCCGGACGATCAAAACGAGGAAGATGATGTTCGTGAGGCGAGGTACGAGGTCGTCGCGCGCAAACTGCGGGTGCTGGCCGTTGCTGGCGGGCCGACGCGCGAATACCAGTTCATCCGCAACCTGTTGTTCCGAGACGAATCGGTCCAGCTCGATGTCTGGCTGCAGACCGCACAGGACGGCATCAGCCAGGACGCGGACACGTTGCTGGCGGAGTTTCCGGCGACGGCCGAGGAGCTGTTTGAATACGACGCGATCGTGGCGGTCGATCCGGACTGGATGGTGATCCCGGTGGAGCGGCTGCAGTTGCTACAGCGCTGGCTCAGTGAGCAAGCTGGCGGTTTGGTGCTGATCGGCGGGCCGATCTACATGCCGCAGTGGACTCGCATGCGGACCGATCCGCGAGTGGCCATCCTCAACGGACTGTTCCCGGTCGAGTTGGCGACCCGCAGCCCACTTCTCAGCGGCGGTCGCCAAGGCGGAGACACCGCCTACAACCTCCAGTTCACACCCGAGGCGCGGCGTGCCGATTTCCTGTTCATCGCCGACGATCCCCAAACCAGCTTCGATATCTGGGACAGCTTTGGCGGTGTCTACGATTACGTCGGTGTGAAAGATCCCAAGCCGGGAGCGAAGGTCTATGCCTATTTCTCCGACCCGTCGACGCGTACCGGTGAGAGTTTGCCGGTTTATTTGGCCAGCCAGTTCTACGGTGCCGGACGAACCTATTTTCAGGCCAGCGGCGAGATGTGGCGATTGCGGAGCGAAAGCGATGCGTACTTCGACAGCTATTACACCAAACTGATCCGCTGGGTCAGCGAAGGACGGTTGCTGCGCGACTCCAATCGTGGCGTGCTGATGGTCGACAATCCGCGAGCTGGCGTTGGCGACACGATCACCGTCCGGGCCGTGTTGACCGACGATCAATTTGAACCGCTGCGGGTCGACAAGGTCGAAGCGAGTTTGCTCGGGCCGGGCGGCTCAATTGTGCCTGTGGTGCTGCGTCCGGTGGAGGGCGAGACGCAAGGCGGAACGTATGGTGGCCGCTTCATCGTTCGCAACGCAGGCAGCTATGAACTGCGGCTGACGCTCGGTGATGGACTCGGCGACTCGGTGCTCCGCCAGAGCGTTCAGGTCCGCCTGCCGACTGCGGAACTGGAGCGTCCGCAGCGCAACGATGAGGAGCTCGCCTTTGTGGCCACGGCAACGGGGGGCGAATACTTGCCGGTCAACGACGACGCTTCGGCAGAGACCACGACGCGGCGGTTAGCCGAGGTGCTGCAGCCTCAGCCGCAGACGACGATTCTGCCGGGAACGCCGGACGACGACTTTGCCGAGCGCCGCAACGCTAGCCTGCTGTGGCTGATCGCCACCGCGCTGACCTTTGAATGGGTCGTCCGGCGGCTGCACCGCTTGGCTTAAGCACATCGACTTTTTATGCCGTTTTTGTCGATTGTGCCTGCAGTGACGGCCGATAGATCTACGGGACGCTGTACCTGTGGTTCAGCCCCTCGCGCCTGATGCGTACGCGATCGCGCGTTGCTCTGCCCCCGTTCGGATTGGCCAAGATGCGTATTGAGACCCAGCGATTTGGAACTCTCCAAGTTGACGAGCGTGAGTTGTTTCTGTTCCCCCAGGGGTTGATCGGGCTGGAAACGCTGCGGCAGTGGGCGCTGGTACCAGACCCGGAGAATCCGGCTGTGGCGTGGTTACAAAGCGCCTCGCGCGGCGATCGGGCGTTGGCGATGATCAGCCCGCGGGTGTTTGTCGCCAACTATCGCGTGCATATCCCCAGCCGAGCGCTGGAGGTGTTGCAGCTGCGTCAGGACCACCGCACCTACGTGCTGACCACGCTTTCGGGTAAACCCGGGGCGGTGACCACGAACTTGTGCGCCCCGGTGATCGTCAATCTCGATCGCCGCTTGGGTTGCCAGGTTGTGACCGGCGACGATCAGCCGGTTCAACACGCGCTGCCGGGAACAGTCGGCATATCAAAGCGATTAGCCGCTTAGCCGACTGGGTGGCGGGAGAGTCGTCACGGGTCCGGTCAGCTTCGTCCTCAGCGGTTGCGACCGGGTCGGCCGCATCGCGCGATTTGTTGCAGCTCCAGCAGAACTCGAACGCGGCCTCATTCGGTTCGTCGCAGCGGGCACAAGTCCACGGCTGAGCATGCCTGAGCACCTGCCGATCGGCCTGCAGCAGCTCCGTTGCCCGCTCGAAATCCTCAGCCGGCACATCGACTTGCGGATACCCGACGACGCCGCCGAAGTAGCTGAGGGCGACACCGGCTTCGGCCCCGAGAATCACTGCGTGGATACCGGCGGCTTCCAAGCGGATCCGCACCGTCTCCGCCTCCATCACGCTGTTGCAGCGGCGGACGGTCACGCGCCTGTTCAGCGCGGCAACGCCTTCTGCACTGGATGCCGCAGCCGGATGTTTCGGGATTCTGTTCAAGGTGCTATGGCTGCCTTGGGTTCACAGGGTGCAAGGGTGGCGATCAAGGTGAAAGCCGGACGATCTCCCACTGCTGGTCGCGGCGGCGATAGACCAACCGGTCGTGCAGGCGATTTTCGCGGCCTTGCCAGAACTCGATGCTGACCGGCGTTACCTCGTAGCCGCCCCAGTATTCCGGGCAGGGAACATCTTCCTGTCCAGCATACTTCTGCTCGGTCTCGCGGAGCCGCACTTCGAGTTCCTCGCGGCCGGAAATCGGTTCGGACTGGCTGCTCAGGATCGCCCCCAAGCGGCTGCCCAGCGGTCGCGAGCGGAAATACGCCACCGACGTTTCCCGCGAAGTCTGTGCCGCGGTGCCGCAGATCCGCACCTGACGCTGCAGGTGCGGCCATTGAAAGCAGAGCGCGACTTGCGGGTTTTCAGCGATTTGCCGGGCTTTCTCCGAGCGGTAGTTGGTGAAGAACAGGAACGTTTCCCGCTCAATCCCCTTGAGCAGCACGACGCGGCTGGTCACGAACCCTTGCCGGTCGGTCGTCGAGAGCGTCATCGCGTTGGTCTCCAACCAATCAGGCTTATCACCGGCATTGGCCTGATCGAACCACTTGCGAAACTGCAAAAACGGGTCTGGCTCGAGTTCCTGCTCGGTTAATCCGTGCAATGTGTAGGACTGGCGCATCTGGTCGATCAACATGGTCTTGCTCACGCGCAAAAATCGCGAAAAAACGACAAAATCCCTACCGCTTGTCCAGCGGCAGCCACCGAGGCGAGGGTTCCGGCAGCGATTGGCGCAACGTTTGCCTATTAACCTCCCAGGCCGCTGGCGCGGCTGTCAGGGTGACAGCGTGTTTGCCGGTGGCACTGCGTGTAACAGGTTCACCATTGCCATGACCGAATCGCTTGTCGGCAACCTCATGATCGCCTCTACCTTGGTGACGGACCCGCTGTTTTGCCGAGGGGTCTGCCTCATGGTACACCACGACGAGTCCGGCGCGATCGGCGTGATGTTGAATCGTCCCATCATGCCGCCACCCCAAGAGTTGCTGAAGATCCTCGGCAGCGAAATCGCTGGCGGTGACGGTGCGCAAACGCATCCGGACACGGACGAGCTCCCGGCGGGCCCAGCCAGCTCCAATGCCAGCGGATCGCGATTGCCAGCGGAGTGGCAGCAAGGTGCCTCCGACGAATCGGGATCGGCCAACGACGGCAAGATTACGGCGGTACACGGAGCCTCCGGCGGTTCAGGACTGGTTCACTTCGGCGGCCCGCTGTCGGGTCCGGTGGTCGCCGTTCACGGCTCACTGGCGCTGGCGGAAGTAGAAACGGGGCGCGGGGTTTACGTCGCCGCCCAGAAAGATCACCTCGAGGCGCTGGTGCGAGAATGCCCGAGCGATTACCGACTGATCATCGGTCACGCCGCCTGGTCGGCCGAGCAATTGGCCAATGAGTTCGATGCAGGGATGTGGCATCTGCTGCCGGCGACTCCCGAGACGGTCTTTCCGCTGCACGCGGACCTGTGGCCGTATCTGATTCGCCGCGCCACAGGGGCGTCGGTCGCCTCATGGGTGGGAGCGGATGACAGAGCTGGGCGGACAGGATTAAATTGATCGCTCGCCCGTCACGATCTTCACCCCCGACCGAACCGAACCGCCAGTGAACACGCCCGACCGATCCGAGAAGCCGTTTTATATTCAGCGTCGCCGGCTCGGGGTGATTAAGTTTGTCCGTCCGGACGGCGAGTTTGGCTTCATCGATGCCGAGGACTTCCGTGAGGATGTCTTCTTCCACAAGTCGGTGTGGCAGGGGGAAGTTCGTGGTGTGCCGTGCGCCCCGATGGAAGGCGCGTTTGTGGAGTACGAACTCGACGAGGAGCACCGGGCTAAGGAAAAGAAGTATCGCGCCAAAATCGTGACGCTGACCGATCGGCCGATGGGCAAGCGGCTTTCGGTGCGCGACACACCGCACCTGGCCAATGCGCATCACCCCAAGGCCCGCCGCAAACGTCCTTCATGGCGCGGTGCGGCAAAACCGGACGAGAATGCAGAACCGCAACAGGATCCAGGACCCGAGACTTCAGCGGAGTGACTGCCGAGGCCGGGGCTTGCGGTGCTGGTTGATCGAGATGCCGGCCTGCCGGAACTCCGATCGGCGGAGCGATCGCCCACACAAAGTGGTCGACCGCTCCGCCGGTCGAACGGGAATGGCTGGACTCCGATCGGCGGAGCGATCGGCCACCTAGGGCGATCGGCAACCTACCAGACGATTTGGCGAGCGTCGAAGATCGGCCCTTCGACGCACGTCCGCTTGTAATCCCAGGGCTGGTCCTCGGCCGGGCGAACCATCGCCACACAAGTGAAACAGATCCCGATCCCGCAGGCCATCGGCGTTTCCAGCGAAACCTCGCAGGGAATCGAGCGGGACAAACAGCCTTCAGCCACCTTCTGCATCATGATTTCCGGGCCGCAGCTAACCACGCGGATCGACCGCGCCGGTGCAGCGGCTAGGTCATGGTCGAGCAGTTCCAGCAGTCGCTGCGGCACCCGGGCCGCCGCTCCAGCAGTGCCATCATCGGTGCATAGCTGCACATCGATCCCGGTAGCGCGGAAGTCGTCTACCCCAGCCAGCAGACCCGCTGTCCGGGCACCATAGACGATCCTCACCGCCTTGGCCCAACCGCAGGGCCGTGCTCCCGGCTCATCCGGCGACGCTCCGAAGCGGCGCGCTCCGGTCGCTTCCTTGGCGAGCATCAGCATCGGCGTCTGGCCGACACCACCGGCAGCTAAAACCAGCAAGTCACACGGTGAGGTGGAAAAACCGTTGCCCAGCGGTCCCCAGACCGAGACTCGCGTGCCGACCGGTGATTCGGCCAGCGGCGTCGTCAACGCGCCTTTGCGGATGAAGGCCAAATCGATCCAGCACGGCGCGCCGGACGCATCGTCGATCACGTCGTACACCGCCAGCGCCCGGCCGATCAGCGGCGACTCGCGGTCGCTCAAGCGGATCATCACAAATTGCCCCGGCACGACGGCCCGAGCAATTTCCGGCGCGGCGATGCGGATGCAGTACGTATTGATCGCCAGCGGACGGATTTGCTCGATCGCGGTGTCGATGCACACGATCTGGCTGTCCGGTCGAGTCGGGCCCTGACTGGTAGGTCCAGCGGAGCTACAGCTGCTCATCAATCAGCTCCCTTTCTTGCGGCGAGCGCCCGGTCGCCCCTTTCCTGGAGTCCCGGAGCGAGTGGCAGAGCGTTTGCCGGTAGCTGGCGGTTTTCCACCAGCACGGCCCTCGGCGGAACGCTTGCCGCCAGCGCCCGACGCGCGGCTTGGACGGGGCTGGACGATGTGCGCCTTGGATCGCGGCGTCTGAGGCGGATCTTTTTTCACAACCGGATCGGCTCCGATCACCGCCCCGGTCCGCGACCCGCTCAGCTCAGGCAACCCCTGAACCGGCTGCGAATCACCGCTGCGGCCACTGACCGGCCGGCCACCCGTGCGCCGAACCGCTGCAGGTCGCGGTGTCGACGAAGCCTTGCGCCCAACCAGCGGCTTGCCGGAGGTCGTCGGTTTGCCAGACGATGCCACGGAGCGCCGCTTGCCGGGAGCGGAAGTACGCGGGCGCCGCTCCGTCGCGTCATCTCCGGCCCCTCGATCAACCGGCTGGGGCGTCTTGAGTTTGCGAATTTCCTCGGGGGACAGTTTTCGGTAAGCCCCGGTTGGCATTTCGCCCAGTCGCAAGGTACCAATCGCGATCCGTTTGAGCGTCTGGACCTTGTGGCCCAAGCGGGCAAGGATCCGGCGGATTTCGCGGTTCTTGCCTTCGCGCAGCGTGATCTCCATTTCCGTCGCTCGCGGCCGAGCCTTGAGCACTTTTGCTCCTTCGACCCGCACCAAGCCCTCAGCGATGTAGATCCCTTGCTGCATCTGGCGGATCGTCTCGGCCTGCACATTTCCGGCGACCGTGACGCGGTAGACTTTTTGAACTTCGTATCGCGGGTGAGCCAAATGCTGCGCCAAATCGCCGTCGTTGGTCAGCAGGATCAGACCTTCGCTGCTGCGGTCCAGCCGGCCGACGGGGAAGACGCGTTCATCGGGCGGTACCAGATCAATCACGCGAGGACGGCCTTCGGGATCGGCATTGGTCGTCACGACTCCGACCGGCTTGTTGACGGCGTAATAGACCAACCGCCGCGGTTTCAGCGGCGTCCCATCGACGAACACCTTCGACGATGCCGGATCAATCGTGGCACCGAGCTGATCGACGATTTGACCATCCACTTCGACGCGTCCTTCGGTGATCAACTCTTCGCACTGCCGTCGGCTGCCGAAGCCGGCGGCGGCCAAAGCGCGTTGCAGACGCACGCGCCGCGGTGCAGCCGGATCGGCAGGCTGAGCGGCGCCCGCTGGGGAAGCGGCTTTAGAAACCGCTTGCTTTCGAGCCGGTGGCTTCGGCCGGCTGGCGGGTTGTTGGGACGATCGGCCCGCTGCCTTGGACGGATTCTTGGCAGTCGGCGACTTCTTGGCGGCCATGGAGCGGTTTCGCGAAAGATCGTAGAGGGAACGGGGCTCAGGATGCAGGCAAATCAGTGCCCCTACACGCTACCAGAAGCGATCTGATCTCACAGGGGTTTTCGGGCGGCGAGCGGCGTTTTTGTACCACTGCGGCACGAAAGTCATACTCGGAACCGTCAATGTGGGCCGCTGGCATCACACATCGATTCGCAATGGTTTAAACTGTGTCGCGGATCGCCACTGCGACTCCAGCCCTGTTCAACCCCTCGAGACGTCCAGCATGTTGCTTTTATTTGTTACCTTCGCTCAGCCACAACCGCAGCCGCTGCCGCCGGGTTCACTCGGCTTGATCTTCGCAGTGATCGCGGTGCTGGTGGTGATCTTGGTGGTCGGCGTGATCTTCGCTAACTACTTCGGCTTGTGGATCCAATCGCAGCTGACCGGCGCCAACATCACGATCTTCGACCTCATCGGGATGACGTTTCGCAAAGTCAACGCCCGTTCGATTGTCCGCAGCAAGATCATGGCGACGCAGGCCGGCCTAGTCGATCCCGAACTGACCAGCCAGGCGCTGGAAGCGCACTACCTGGCCGGCGGCAATGTCCCGCAGGTGATCCGCGCCATGATCGCCGCGAAGAAAGCCAAGACGATCTCATTGACCTTTCGCGAAGCGACCGCGATCGACTTGGCCGGCCGCGATGTGCTCGAAGCCGTGCAGACGAGCGTCTATCCCAAAGTGATCGAGTGCCCGCCACGTGGAGCTGCCAAACCGTCGCTGGACGCGGTTGCCAAAGACGGCATCCAGCTGAAAGTCAAGGCGCGGGTGACGGTTCGCGCCAACCTGCAACAGCTGATCGGCGGAGCGACCGAGGAGACGATCATCGCCCGCGTCGGCGAAGGGATCGTCAGCGCGATCGGCAGCGCCGCCAGCCATAAGCTGGTGCTCGAAAATCCCAACGTGATCAGCGCCACGGTGCTCAAACGCCGGCTCGACTCGCAGACCGCCTTCGAGATCGTGTCGATCGACATCGCGGACATCGACGTCGGAGACAACATCGGGGCACGGTTGCAAGCCGATCAGGCAGAAGCCGACACGCAAGTCGCCCGCGCTGCCGCGGAAGGCAAACGCGCCAACGCCGCGGCCAAGGAACAAGAGATGTTCGCCAGGATCGAAGAGAGCCGCGCCAAACTTGTCGAAGCCGAAGCGGCGGTCCCGCAAGCGATGGCCGACGCCCTGCGCAGCGGCAAGCTCAACATCCAAGACTACTTCAAGCTGCAGAACATCAACTCCGATACCGAGATGCGGGCTGCACTGGCAAAGACGACGCGGACCAATCCTTCGCCAACGACCCAGCGGCTGGCTTAGGCAGCGCGGCGGCCCGATTCTTCGTCGAGCTGGAACAGCGCCTCGATCGCGGCCTCGAGGGTGCCGAGCTGGTTGACCAGCTGTTTGATCCCCGCGGCCTGTTGATCGGTCGCGTCAAATCCAAGTTCACCGAGCAATTCCTGCAGCTCGTCGGTGCTCATTTCAGCGATCATTTCTTCGGGCGTCTGCATCGTTTCGTCCATGGAGGAGGTCTCCTCAGCGCGGTCGCTTCAGAAGGATTCGATTCGCCGCAACACGATCAGGTCCGATACCATGTGACCCGATGCGCCGGCAAGAGGAGCATCGAACTACAATCGCCGCGGGCGACAGCCAATCCGCCAGCGTCGTCAAGGTTTAACACCGGTGACGGGCTTCGCGAACTGGCTGGTTTGTCATAAACTCTGCGGTTCTCACGCCCCAAGACGGGGCTCACGTCAACTCTTTGGCATTTTCCAGGTAGCGGTGAACAACATGAGCGGTGACTGCGATTTCGGTCTGATCGGTTTGGCGGTGATGGGCGAGAATCTGGCCCTCAACGTCGAAAGTCGCGGTTACAAAGTCGCTGTTTTCAATCGCACGACCAGCAAAGTCGACGAGCTGATCGAAGGCCGCGCCAAGGGCAAAAACTTCGTCGGCTGCCACTCGATTCAGGATTTCGTCCAGGCCGTCAAACGCCCACGCAAACTGATGATGCTGGTCCAAGCCGGCCCCGCGGTCGACGCGATCATCGAGCAGTTGATCCCGCTGTGTGAGCCCGGCGACATCATCATCGATGGCGGCAACACCTATTACCTCGACACCGAACGGCGGACCCAAACCGTCGAGGATGCCGGCCTGTTGTTCTGTGGCTGCGGCGTTTCCGGCGGTGAAGAAGGCGCTCTCAAAGGCCCCAGCATGATGCCCGGTGGCAGCCCGCAGGCCTGGCCACAACTGAAGGAAATGTTCCAAGCGATCTCCGCCAAAGTTGGCCCTAACAACGACATCCCCTGCTGCGAATGGGTCGGCCCACGCGGCGCTGGCCACTACGTCAAGATGGTTCACAACGGGATCGAATACGGCGACATGCAGCTGATCTGCGAGGCGTACCATCTGCTGAGCGAAGTCGGCGGGCTGAGTAACGATGAGCTCTACGACGTCTTCGCCGAGTGGAACCGCGGTGACTTGGAAAGCTATCTGATTGAAATCACGCGTGACATTTTCAGCGCCAAAGATGATCTGAGCGGCGATGGCTACTTGGTCGATAAGATTCTGGACGTAGCCGGAGCCAAGGGAACCGGCAAATGGATGAGCCAATTGGCGCTCGACCTCGGCGTTCCCAGCACACTGGTCACAACTGCGGTGTTCGCGCGTGGGCTATCAGCACAAAAGGAAGCGCGGCTGCGAGCCAGCGGAATCCTGTCCGGCCCTGAGCCGAGCGACAATCAAGAACTCCGCGCCGTCTGTCGGCAATTGGTCGGCGACAAGAAAGTCTTCGTCGAAGCCGTCCGTCAAGCACTCTACGCCTCCAAAATCGTCAGCTATGCCCAAGGCTTTGTGCAACTGCAGGCCGCGTCGAAGGAGCACAGCTGGGGTCTGGACTACGGCCAAAACGCGTTGCTGTGGCGCGGCGGGTGCATCATCCGTGCCCGCTTCCTCGACCGGATTAAGGAAGCGTTCGACGAAACGCCCGACCTGGAAAACCTGCTGATCTACCCGTACTTCGCCGAAGCGCTGCATACCGCACAGCCGTACTGGCGATCGGTGATCGCCACAGCGGCGGTGATGGGCGTTCCGGTGCCGGCGTTCAGCGTCGCCCTGAATTACTATGATGGTTACCGCATGGCCCGGCTGCCGGCCAACTTGCTCCAAGCCCAGCGGGATTACTTCGGTGCCCACACCTACAAGCGCGTCGATCGGGACGGAACGTTCCACAGTGAATGGCTCCAGCTGCGCAAGACTCCGTCCTAACCAGCGGTCTGATCGGCACGCCTACCCTCGCTTGACGGCGTAACCAGCTTGATAAATGCTCCCTCCGGTCGGCTTTGGCGCCTCTGCCGCAAGGAACTCCGTGAGACCCTGCGTGACCGGCGGACGATCCTGACGCTGGTGATGATGCCGCTGCTGCTGTACCCGCTGCTGAGCATGACGCTGCAGCGGTTTTTGCTGTCGGCTCCACAAGCCGACGGCGCGGCGGTTTATCGCATCGCAGTGGCCAGCGAGCGCGAAGGCCGATTTCTCCGCGCACTGATCGATGACCCGCGCAGTCAGCCACCGCCGGAGATCCAGCAGGCCAGCGACTCGCAGCTGGCCCGTTTTGAAATCGTTTTCCACGAGCAGTTCAGCCCGGAACAGACGCTTCGCGCGCGGCTGGTCGATGTCGCCGCGCTCATCCAAGCGGGTGACCCGCCGAGCGTGGAGCTGCTCGCCGACAGTTCGCAGGCGGGAAGCTTGGCGGCGCGGCGGATCTTGGTCGAGCGCATCCAGTGGCTCAAGCTCGCGCAAGCACAGTCGGCGTTGGAGGCGCTGCGCCGGAGTTGCCCGCGGGGGCCCCAGCAGTGAGCTTGCGGACGATCGGCACCGCGTCGGGCGGTTCAACGTTGGCGACGCTAGTGCCGTTGATTCTGGTCCTGATGACGATCACCGGAGCGGTTTATCCGGCGATCGACCTGACCGCCGGCGAGCGTGAGCGGGGCACGATCGAAGCGCTGATCGCCTCGCCGGTGCCGCGTGGGCAGGTGCTGTTTGCCAAGTACGTCGCGGTGGTCGCGGTCGCGCTATTGACCGCGATCGTTAACCTTGTTGCGATGCTGGTCACGCTCAAAGCCGGTGGGCTGATGCAGCTGCTGACCGGCGGCAGCGACGCCATTCCGTGGTTCTCGCTGCTGCAGATTTTCGGCCTGCTGGTGTTGTTTAGCGGCTTCTTTGCAGCGGTGCTGTTGTGCCTGACAAGTTTTGCTAAGTCGTTCAAGGAGGCTCAGGCCTACCTAATCCCGCTGATGTTGCTTGCACTGGCGCCGGGCGTGCTCTCGCTGCTGCCCGGCATTTATCTGACGCCGACGCTGGCGATTGTCCCACTGGTCAACATTATCCTGCTGGCCCGTGAGCTGCTCAGCGGCGTGGTCAACCCCGTGGCAGCGGCGGCAGCGCTGATTTCCACGGTCGCGTATGCCGCAGCGGCGCTGGGGATCGCTGCACGGTTGTTTGGGACCGATGCGATTTTGCGTGGTTCGGAGCGATCCGCGGGGTCGCTGTTGCGGCGGCCTGCACATGCCAGCGATGTGCCCAGTCCGAGCAGTGCGGCGCTGACGATGGCGATCATCTTTCCGGTCTACTTCGTCGTCTCTAATTTTTTGGCTCAGGCCGCAGCAGCCGAGCAGCAAGCGGGCGAAGTCGACTTTCAGTCGCGGCTGGTGGCTAGCGCGGTCTCGCTGCTGGCTGTGTTCGGCGGCATCCCGCTGCTGATGGCCGTGCTCGCGCGCGATCGGATCAAGACGACGTTCCGCCTGCACAGCCGCCTTCCGTTCCCGCGCCTGTTAGCGGCGATTGCTGGAGCGGCGCTGATGGGGCTAGGGCTGTGGGCGCTGGCACATGAGTCGTTTGTGCTGACCAGCGGCGAGTTGGATGAAGCGAAAGTCGCCGCCGCTCGCACGATGCTCAAGTCGCTGCAGCAAACCCCACCGTGGCTGTTCTTGCTGGCCTTAGCGGTGACGCCGGGTGTGATCGAAGAGCTATGCTTTCGCGGCTACCTGTTTTCGGCGTGCTTGCGGGTGCTCTCGCCAGCGCGCACGATCGTGTTGACGTCGCTGTTGTTTGGCTTGTTCCATGTCCTCACCGGCAGTTCGCTGCTGCTGGAGCGATTTGTGCCGACGACGCTGGTGGGGCTATTTCTCGGTTGGGTTGCCTATCGCTCGGGCAGCGTCTGGCCGGGGATCGCGCTGCACGTGATCTACAACGGCTTTCTCAATACGGTCGCCTATTACAAAGACAGGCTTGATTTTCTCGGCATGGCCGATAGCGACGCTGCACATCTGCCAATCGAATGGCTGGCGGTGACATCGGTTGTCGCCGCGGCCGGCATCGCCATCGTCTGGGCAGCCACCCGCCTCCCTGCCACCACGCCCCAACCGCCCACCATCTGAGCACGTTGCCAAACACAACAACCAACAACCAACAACTATCAACCATCAACCTCTTCCCCTCGTTTCCACCACTGCCACCACTTCGCTTCCCCGCCCTCCACGATCGCAGGGCTCACGTTGCTCGGCGGCAGCGCTGCTGGGTCGCTCGGTTCAACCTCTGCTCGGTGGTAGGTGCGGAGCGATTTGGGCAGCGGATCGATCGCCAGTCCGCAGTTGATGAACTGATTCTTTTTGGCGTCGCGCAGGGTCGCGACACAGTCGCCATAGCCACCGCCGACGAGCGTGATGCCGGTCAACAATCCGCTGACCGTCGCCGGTACGCTGGCACGGCGATCATCTGCACCCGCTTGAAAGCGGCTCACGCGGAGCTTGCTCGGGTCGCTTTCCTCAGGGCGGACGACCAATCCGGCTGGTCCAAGCAGGAAATCGGGAATCGTGACCGGGAACTCGGAACCGAAGCAGGCGATTTCCGGTCGATCGGACAGTGAGACGGCGATGAACGGAGCGGTTTCGCTCGCAACTTCGTAGAACTCCACGCCGCCGCCGAGTTTGGTCGGTCGCAGAATGACTTGGCCATCGGGCCGGCGGCGGATCGAGCGCAGTGCTCCGTAGCGGGTTTCAATGCTCGGCTGATGCATCAACCGCTGTAGTGCGTCGAGCGAGCCGCGGCTGTCCATTCCTTCCAGAGCGATCAGAGCGGGATAGCGGAAGGCGGGCTGATCGGCGGCGGCCCGCTCCAGGGGCTCAATCGCTTCGGACCGTTCCAGGTACGCCAGCGCCTCGGCGGCATAAAAACGAATTTCCAGGTCAGGATTCTTGACGGCTTCGAGCAACGTCGGAATCGCCCGTTCACCCAATGCTTCGAGTTGCATCGCGGCATCGGCCGCTGTCGTCGGTTCAGCCATCCGTTTGCCGAGATTCGCCAGCCGGTGCTGCGTCTCGACCGATTCGCCCTTTGCCACAACCATCGTGACGACCGCCATCAAGCGGTGAATGTTACGGCGGTAGCGCGGGTGGACGCTGATTTCGATGTAATCGTCTTCGCGCGCCTTAGCGATCCCGCCTCGAGTCGCGCCGTCAAAAAAGTAGAAGCGTTGATTGATCGCGTTCTCCAACTGCGCCGCCATCTTGACGTGCCGGTACTCCGGACGGATCACCAGTCCAAGCTTCCGATCCTGCTGAATCCGTCCGCCAGCGATCACGACGCCTTCGACTTTTAGATTCGCGTCTGCGCCTGCGTCGGAGGCCGCTCGCGTCAGCACGTGACCGGTGCCGACGACCAACACATCACCGCGGCGAACCATGCCCGAAAGCGTCTGCTCTTGGCGGAGCCGGGTGTCCATCAGCCAGCCGCCGTGCAGGTCCGTCGCCTCGGTCCTGGGCGGGCTGATGATTCGCAAGTCAATCGGATCGCCGCGGCGCACACCCGGCGGAATGATCGCTTGGACTCGCACCAGCGCGGTCTCGGGACGTTCAAGAAACAGATTCGGGTCCGCGACGTCGTGTTTCTTCATCTCCTCAACCAACTGGTCGCGCAGCGGCGACGGTGGCACCACACCGCCGGTTCCCGGCAAACCGTTGACGGCGGCGACTCCTTCGACGGAGACGAACGTCAGCCCTGTCGGCATCGCTGCCTGGCGAATCAGATCCGGAAGCTCGGGGACTTTGAGCAGTTTATCGAGTTTGGCGTCGGGGTCATCGCCGCGCCAGTTACTGATCATGTTGCAACCGCCGAGCATCACCAGCGACGCGGCGAGCAGCCCCGCGCCGCGCGTCGCGGCACCGCAGCGAAGAAGACGAAATACAATGCCGCGGCGATGTCCGCTGGTGAGACGCACGGGCCGGTGAGGCCGATCGACAGGATCGAAGGTCATAGCTGCTCAGTTGCCGTCTGGATTGCGATCGTTTGGCTTAGCCGGGTGGGGCGACGGATACACCTCACCGTCAACAAGCAGTGGCATACGCTCTGGCGCGCAGCGATCGCAAGACGAATGTGCTGCACCGCTCTGCCGCTGCCTGGCCGGCAACGGTGGCCGTCGCCGCCGGCGCGGTTTATAACGGACGGCTCCCGTCCGAACTCGCGGACTTTGACTCTCACACCTGGACCAGCATGCAACGCCGTCATTTTTTGCGTTCAACCGCTACCGCTTCGCTCGCGCTGTCGACGTTCGGCCCGCTCGTCTCCTCGCTCGCCCAAGCCGCTCCGGCCGGACGTAAGCCGCGGGTGCTGCTTCGCAATGGCTGGCAAAGCATCAACATCGGTGACATCGCGCACTGGGTCGGGCTGCTGGAGTTGCTCGACAAACATCAAATCGATGTCGAAATCCGCTTCTGGGCGAGCACGCTGGCCGACGGCGCCGATGAGCTGCTCGCCAAACATTGGCCGCAGGTAGAGGTTATCCGTGGCAAACAGCAGGTCGACACGGCATTCAAAGAATGCGACTTCTACCTCAGCGGCTCGGGCTCGGGATTTCCTGCCGCGAGCGATTGCGCTCGCTGGCGCAAAGAAACCGGCAAACCCTACGGCGTGATGGGTGTCACCTTGGTCACGACTTCGCCCGAGATGATCGAGACACTCAACCATGCCGACTTCGCCTATTTCCGCGATGGCGAATCGGTCAAACTGGCCAAGCAGGAAGGACTGACCAATCCCAAATCCGGCTTCGGTCCCGACACCGCATTCGGCGTTGTAAAGACGCGCAACGACGAGGCGGCCGATAGGTTCTTGCAGCAACACGAATTGGAACCCGGCAAGTTTCTGGTCTGCATCCCGCGTTATCGGATCACGCCGCACTGGGCGATCAACCCCTCGCGGCCATTCGAGGAGGAAAAACACCAGCGGAACGAAGCGCTGAAGGACCACGATCACAAACCGCATCGCGAAGCGATCACCCGCATCGTCCGCGAGACCGGACTGAAGGTGTTGGTCACCTGCGAAGACAAGACCCAGATCCCGCTGGGCAAAGAAATGATCGTCGACCTGCTGCCTGAGGACGTCAAAAAGAACGTCGTGTGGCGTGACCGTTACTGGCTGACCGACGAAGCGCTGAGCACCTACGTCCGCAGCGCCGGCTTGTTCGGCAACGAAATGCACAGCCCGATCATGGCGATCGCCAGCGGCATTCCGGCAGTCGTCTGCCGGTTCGACGATCAAACCAAGAAAGGCTTCATGTGGCGCGACATTGGGTTGGACGACTGGCTGTTTGATCTCGACCAACCGGACCAGTATGCCCGGATCGTGCCGACCATCTTGGAAATTGCCACCAACCCCACAGCCGCCAAAGCCAAGGCCGAACAAGCTCGCCAAGTCGTCCTGTCCAAACAAGCGGAGCAGATGGATGCGCTCAAAACATCGCTAGCCCACGCGGTGCAGTAGCAGGCTAATCCTCTGCTAAAGCGAAAGTTTTGGGTGCCTAGCCATCCATCGCGCATCGATGCTGACTCTCCGAAGGGCCGCAGGCCCGGAACATCCTCTGCCGAACACCACTTCACTCCGGAGCCTGACGACTCCGGCAGTAGATGTGCCAGCCCTCCGGGCCTGAGAGGCTCTCTTAGCACGTGCGTCTGAAGGTTGTACGACTTGCCGTCACGCCGTCCGAACTAACGTGTCTTCTGTGAGACCCTCGGGGACTTCGCCGTCGCTGATATAGCTGTAGCCTCGCGCGGCGGAAGCAACGCGAGGCTTATTCGAACTCGCCGGGTTCAAAGTCGATCGGAATCCGACAACCCTTGGGTGCGACGCCGTTGAGCCGCCAGTCCCAACGCTGGAAAAAGGTGAGCGATCGCTCCCAACGCCTGATCGCCTCGAAGATCTCGCGCGAACGCGGATGCTCGGCTAGGTCCGCTGTCTGCAGGACGGACAGGCACCCGGCGGGCAAGCCATCCAACAGCAGCGCGGTGGCGAAGTTGCGGCGGTAGGCCGGAGGCACGTCCGCGCGCTCCCATGTGCAACCGGTTTGCAGGGTCAGCCCACGAAAGATCCTCACCGCCTCGGCATAATTGCCCAAGCGAAGGTGACACACGCCCAGTGCATTGAGCGACTTGGGACTGCGGTCGCCGGTGGTCAGCTTCGTCATCAGCCGGGCGTAATCGACGTTGGCCGCAATCGGCTTGGCCGCTCGGTCTCGTGGATTGTGCGGCTGGATTGGACGGCCTGGAACCGCCACTCGGGACGATTCAGGCGTTTGCGTCCCGACTCCGTTCGGTGCATCGCCGACGGTGGGACCAGCAGGTGTAAGCGTGCGTTTATCGATTTGAATAGCCATTCGGTGTTCACAATGTCAGGTAAGTAGGGGACAGACACCGTGGACGAGCGGCTGAACATTCAGCAGCGATCGGCCAGCCGGTGGCTGCGAAGCGGAGCTTCGGGATGGATTGCAGAAAGGAAGAGGAAGCGCTGACCAAGCAGCGCTCAAATCTGCAATCGAACCTCACGAACCTGAAGAGAACCCCAGAGCGGAGCTAGACGCTGGGCTGTTTTCGCAGCCCCAGCGCGCTGCGCGGTCACGATCACCGCACAACCGGCATCAGCGGCGACGGTGTTCCAAGCGGAATCGGCAAAGGCAAGCGCCAGCCGTACCGGCGGCGATTGCCCCTGATGCGACTGCCCCGGATTGGGCACGGCAAACGGATGGCCAGACCACTGGTCTTGGCCGTCCATGGCGCAGCTGGCGGGACTCGATTGATCACCCGCAGCGATGCCATCACCGCTTGTGACCCCATCACTGAAGCTAAACCCGTGACCGGCAGCGGCTGAGAGCGAAGCGAGCGCTGGCCAACCTGCGGTGAGCACGACCGCGGCGAGGAGCAACACGGCGCCCAGCAGGCGTCGGTGGCGAGTCAAGAGGTGAGATGCGACCAGGAACATCAAACGCCAGTCACAGTGGGCCGATCGGGTTGCTGAGCGAGTAGACGACGCTGCGGACCGATCGATAAAGTCTCGCAGGTCGCACCGATTCGTCAAGATCGAAATCTTTTGCTTCTCTTTCTGAGTTGCCCGCTCACCGGTTCACCACGCTGAGCCGACTGCAGCCCGCCCACTCGATGGCTGAAGTGGCTTCTGGTTACACTGTGCGGCGTGTGGCTCTGCGGGTTTCGCGGCAAGCCTACTGCGGCAGGAGGTGACCTCGGCGGCGAAGCACCCGGTTAGGCAACAAACAAGATCAAAGAGGGCCGATGGGCTGGGAAGCTTGGTTAACGGTGTCGATGGCGATCAGCCTGCTGCTAGCGCTGTCGCTGCGGATAGCCGCGACCGACCTGTTGGCGATCACCTGTTTAGGCGTGTTGATCCTGGCCCAAAACCTCAGCGGCACGGACTTACTCCCGTCGCCGCGCGATGCGGTGATCGGCTTTGGAAACGAGGGGCTGATCACTGTCGCCTTACTGTTCGCGGTCGTGGCCGGTCTGGAATTGACCGGCGGAACGGAACTGGCCACCGGTTGGCTGCTCAAGCGCGCTCGGACGCTGGCTGGGCGCAGCTGCTGTTGCTCTCGCCGGTAGCGGTGCTCAGCGCGTTTCTGAACAACACACCGGTGGTCGCGGCGCTGCTGCCGGTGGTCAACGATCTGAGCAAGCGCGTTGGCACGAGTTCGAGCCAATTGCTGTTGCCGCTGTCCTATGCTGCCATCCTCGGTGGCATGTGCACGTTGATCGGCACCAGCACCAATCTGCTGGTCCAGGGGATGGTGATCGAGCAAGGTCTGCCGCCGCTAAGCTTTTTTGCACCGGCGGCGGTTGGCATCCCGGTCACATTGCTGGGCCTCGGGTACATCATGGTCGCGTCGCGGTGGTTGTTGCCCAACCGCCGGCCGGCGGTCAGCGCCAAAGATGACCCGCGTCAGTATACCGTTGAAATGGTGGTCACTCCCGGCGGCGCGTTGGTCGGTCAAACGATCGAGGAAGCCGGTTTGCGTCATCTGCCAGGGCTGTATCTGGCCGAGATCGAGCGCCACGACGAACGACTCCGTGCGGTTGCCCCGAGTGAACGGCTGCACGCCGGCGACGTGTTGATCTTGGTGGGCATGTTGGAGAGCGTCGTCGACCTGCAGAAGATTCGTGGTTTATCGCCACCGGACGACCAGGCCCGCAAGCTCGGCACGCCGGCTTGGCACCGCCGGTTGGTGGAGGCGGTTGTCAGCAGCCGCTGCATGTTGCTCGGCCAGACGATTCGCGAGGGACGCTTTCGTACGCATTACGGCGCGGCGGTGATCGCGGTCGCCCGCGGTGATCGGCGGTTGCCCGGCAAGCTCGGTGATGTTCGTCTGGAAGTCGGCGATGTGTTGCTGCTGGAGGCCTCACCGACATTTCTGGAGCAACGGGCGCAGTCGCATGAGTTTTTCTTGGTCAGCGATGTTCCCGGCGGCGCGGTGCGGCGGCCTGAGCGAGCGTGGCTGGCACTGGGGATTCTCGTGGCAATGGTGTTGGCTGCCACGCTGACCCCGCTGTCGATCGTGACCGCGGCCCTGCTGGCGTGCATCGCCATGATCCTGTTCTGTTGCTGCACCGCGGACGAAGCGCGGCAAAGTGTTGATTGGTCGGTGCTGATCGTGATCGGAGCGGCACTCGGGATTGGCAAGGCACTGGAACAGAGTGGTGCGGCCGAATCGATCGCTGGGGGCCTGTTGACGCTCGCCGGCGGAAACCCACTGCTGTCGCTGGCGGCGATCTACCTGGCGACGATGCTTTGCACCGAGATGATCACCAACAATGCCGCTGCGGTGTTGATGTTCTCGATCGGCTGGAAAGCTTCCGTGGCCCTGGGAGTCAGTCCGATGCCGTTCGTCTTTGCGGTGATGATCGCTGCGTCGGCCAGTTTTTCGACGCCGTTTGGGTACCAGACCAATCTGATGGTCTATGGTTTGGGAGGCTACCGGATGAGCGATTACCTGCGGTTCGGTTTGCCGATGAATCTGTTGGTGTTCATCGCCTCGATGCTGATCATCCCGCGGGTTTGGCCATTCTGATCAGATCTGCGGAGGAATTACAAAGTCGCGGCAAGTTTGGGTTTCTTGAGTCCTCGGGCAAGTTGCCTAGAATAGACTGCACGTTCCCCTGTTCAGCGCCCGTTAGTACCTGAGTTTACGGTTTATGTCACACCACAACGGCTCCTCGGCCCCCGTCCAGGTGGTGCCGATGGATCGCCAAGCAACGATCAATCGCCTCGAGTCCTCGCTGCTGCATCATCGTGAGCCGCTGGAGGTCGACAAGATCTTTCGGGCGCTGGTGAAACTCGAAGGTTCGGACCTGCACCTCAAGGTGGGCCAGCCGCCGATGGTCCGCGTCCGCGGTGAACTGCGTCCGCTCAATCGGCCGCCGATCGAAAACGAGGAGATGGTGCGGTTGCTGATCCCGATGATGGACGACCGCAACCTGGAGATTTTTGACCGCGAGGGCGGCGCCGACTTCGCGTACGTCGTCGATGTCGATGGCGTCTCCTGGCGATTCCGCGTCAACCTGCTGAAGCAACTCGGCAAGATCGGCATGGTCGCGCGGCGGATCAATAACTTCATCCCCGATTTTAAAGGGCTGTTTCTGCCCGATTCGATCGAACAACTCTGCCACTACGAGCAGGGGATGGTGCTGCTGGCCGGCGTGACCGGTTGCGGCAAGAGCACGACCATCGCTTCGATGCTCAATTACATCAACAGCATCTATCGCAAGCACATCCTGACGCTCGAGGACCCGATCGAGTTCGTCTTCACCGAGGATAAGTGCCTGATCAACCAGCGGGAGATCGGTCAGGACGTGGTCGACTTCAAGATCGGCATGAAGCACGCCGTCCGCGAAGACCCGGACATCATGCTCGTCGGCGAAATGCGCGATGAAGAGACGTTCATGACGGCGATCCACGCCGCCGAAACCGGTCACCTCGTGTTCGGCACGATCCACGCCTCCAGCGCCTCGACGACGATCGGCCGTATCCTCGACCTGTTCCCCGAGGAAATGCACGGTGCGATCCGCAGCGCGATCGCGTTCAACATGAAGGGCATCGTCGCCCAGAAACTGCTCAAGAGCATCAGGCCGGGCGTCGGCCGCGTGCCGACCTGCGAGATCATGACGTTCAACCCGATCGTGCGCAAGCTGATCCTCGAAGGGCACGACGACAAGCTGCCCGACGCGATCCGCATCGGTGCCGAAGACGGTATGCAGGACTTCACGATGAGTCTCAAGCAGTTGATCGATGACGAATTGATCGACCGGCCGACCGCCTTTGCCGTCGCCCCGAATAAGGACTTGCTGAAGATGGCGCTCAAGGGCATCGACGTCAAAGCGCCAGGCATCATTTAATAACGAATCATTTAATAAGGATCATTTAGTCTTCGCTTATCCGCTGGTGCTGCGGTCTGGCTGATGAGTCGGCCGGCCCGCGCCCGCTTTCCTTTTCCCATCCAATACCGACCACCCCTGACATTCGATGGCAGCCGCCGAGCAAGAAATACAGATTTGGCAAACCGCGCCTCCGGTAGCCCTCAATCCCGCAGTTGCTGACAAGTCGCAGCAGCAGTCGATCATGATCCAGGCCCGGCAGGGTTTCGGGCATGCCGTCGCCAGCGGACAAATCGGCCACATGATCCAGTCCCGCGCCACCCAAATGATGCTTGACTACACGCAGTCGGCTTGCGCGGTGCGTTATCAAATTGATGGCCAGTGGGAGCAGCTGCCGCCGCTGAGCCGCGAAGTCGGCGACGCGATGCTGGTCACGCTGAAGCAAATCTGCCTGCTCAACGCGGCCGATCGCCGCAGTGCGCAGAAAGGCAAATGCGAAGCAAAACTCAACAAGGATAAGTACCAATTGACCCTGCAGAGCCAGGGGACCGCAGGCGGCGAGCGGGTGTTGGTGCGGCTGGATCCTGAAAAAATCCCCTTCAACGTGCTCGCCGAACTGGGGATGCGCGACACGATGATTCAGCAACTTCGCGAGGCGCTCAACAGCGAAAACTCGAGCGTCGTCATCAGCTCGCCGCGCGGGATGGGCCTGACGTCGACCTGGAACGTCGCCATCAATGCCGCGGATCGGCTGGTCCGCGATTTCCAGTCGCTCGAACCGGAAGACGATAAAGAACTCGAGATCATCAACATCTCGCCGAACTTCTACGGCGGTTCGACAGGGCTGGCCCCGAGCGAATTGATTCGCAAGATGATCCTCAAAGAGCCGGACGTGTTCGTGCTGCCGTCGGTTCCCGACGAAGCGACGCTGGCCACGGCGCTGGAACAAGCTGCCAACAACGAGAAGCAGGTGATCCTGCGGTTTGCCGCCAGTTCGGCGGTCGATGCCTGTGTGAGAATCTGCGCACAGTATCCTGCGGCAGCTAAAAGTTTTGCCTCGACCGTCAAAGCGGTGCTCAACCAGCGGATCGTCCGCCGGCTGTGCGACGATTGCAAAGTGGGCTTCCAGCCTTCGGCGGCGATGTTGAAGAAGCTCGGCATCCCACCAGGCCGCGTCGGCACGCTGTATCAAGCGTTCGTCATGCCGCCGATCGAGCAGCAGGTTGATGCCAACGGCAAACCGGCACCGATCCCGCCCTGTACGACCTGCCAGGCGCGGAGCTACTTGGGCCGTGTCGGGATCTTTGAACTGCTCAGGCCCGGACCGCAATTCCGCGCGGCTCTGCTGAAAACCCGCGATGTCGCTCAGTTGACCAAGGTCGCCCAGGCAGAAGGTTTTCGGGGGATGCAGTCCGAAGCGATTCTGGCCGTTGCCCGCGGTCTGACCAGCCTTGACGAAGTCAAACGCGTTTTTTCTAAGGGCTAACGACTCCTTATTACTGTTCTGATCACCCCTCTGACACCCGCGCGAATCCTCATCATGCAATCTCATCATGCGCTGCGAGCCTTCATCGCTTGGACCACTGCTGCGGTCCTTGCCACCCTCGCACCGGCCGCCGAAGTGGAGGTCACACCGTTTGGACAAACCGCTGATGGAATCGCGGTCGAGCAGTTCCGGCTCCGTGGTGACGGCGGACTGGTCGTGGACGTGATCTCCCGCGGCGCCACGATCCGGTCGATTGTCGTGACCGACGCCGACGGCAACCAGGTCGATGTCGTTAACGGCTTTGACGACGTCGCTGGCTACGAATCCGAAGCCAATCAATATTTCGGCTGCACCACCGGGCGGGTTTGCAATCGCATCGGCGGAGCCAAGTTTGAGATCGACGGCGAAACCTACCAACTGGCCGCCAACGATGGCAAACACACGCTGCACGGTGGGGCGAAGCGGAGTCTGGACAAAGTGGTTTGGAAAGGGACAGTCGACAAGAGTGATCCCGGAACCGCCGCTGTGCAGTTCACCTACTTCAGCCCTGACGGCGAGGAAGGTTTTCCCGGCAATGTACACTTCGGAGTTCGCTTCGCGCTGACCGCGGAGAACGCGTTGGTTATTCGTTATTCCGCCACCACCGATCTGCTCACGCCGATCAACCTGACCAATCACGCCTACTTCAACCTCGCCGGTCACGGCAGTGGCACGATCCTCGACCACGAGTTGCAGATCATGGCCGATGCCTACACGCCGACCGATGAGGAACTGATTCCGACCGGAGAGATCCAATCGCTCGACGGATCGCCGCTGGACTTCCGCAAGCCCACTCCGATCGGCCAGCGGATCGAGTCGCTCACCAATACCGGCGCTAAAGGTTACGACCACAACTACGTGCTGCAGAATCCAAGCAGCGGCGTGCGTGCGATCGCCAAGCTGCGCGATCCCGAGAGCGGCCGCAGCTTGACCGTGCTCTCCGACCAACCGGGACTGCAGTTCTACAGCGGCAATTTTCTGTTCGGCCAAACCGGCAAAGACGGCAAGAGCTACGTTCACCGCGGCGCCCTATGCCTAGAAGCTCAGCATTTTCCCGACAGCGTCAATCAGCCCAACTTTCCGCCAATCTGGCTGAGCCCGGGCGATGAATACAAGCAGATCACCATTTACCAGTTCGGGAGCTGAGCCGGTATGACGACCGCCCCTGCCAGCAACGACGACCGGCCGCTTCGCGGCAAACGTGTGTTGATCTTCACCGGCGATATCTATGAAGACCTCGAGCTCTGGTACCCCAAGCTGAGGTTGGAAGAAGCCGGTGCGACGACGACGCTCGCTGGCCCCGAAGCGGGTAAGAGCTACACCGGCAAAAATGGCTATCCCTGCGTCTCCGACACCGCTATCGAACAGATGAGCGAGGCCGATTTTGATGCCTTGGTCGTTCCCGGAGGGTTCATGCCCGACAAGCTCCGCCGTGATCCTCACGTCCTGGATTTGGTCCGCGCCTTCCAGGCCGCAGGCAAACCGATCGCCGCGATTTGCCACGGCGGCTGGATTCCGATTTCCGCTGGCGTCTACCGCGGCGTCCGTGTCACTGGATCGCCGGGCATCAAGGACGACCTCGTCAACGCTGGCGGCCGGTATGAAGACGCTGCGGTCGTGGTCGACGGCAACCATGTGACCAGCCGCCAACCGGATGACTTGCCCGACTTCTGTCGCGAGCTGATCCGGCTGATGCAGCGTTAGCGTCGACATCACGGTTGCGGGTTAAGGGGTCAGGAGTCAATTGTGCGAAGCACCCGAAGGTCCGTGCCGGCAATTGACTCCTGACCCCTTAACCCGCACATCCTCAGCTGCCGCTTTCGCGGAACATGGCGCTGATCGACTGGTCGTGGTGAATCCGCTTGATCGCCTCGGCCAGCAGCGGAGCGACGCTGAGCACGTGCATGTTGGGCAGATGCTTTTCCGGTGGCAGCGGAATGCTGTTGGTGATCGCGATCGAATCGATCGGCGCGTCGCGCAGCCGTTCGATCGCCGGTCCGCAGAGGATGCCGTGCGTGCAGGCGATATGAATTTCTTCGGCTCCCGCCTTCTTGACCAAACGAGCCGCCCCGCAGATCGAGCCGGCGGTGCTGATCATGTCGTCGAACATCACCGCGACTTTGCCTTCGACCGGTCCGCCGATGATGTGCTCTGACGGATCTCGGTGGCGCTGGTCCGCCGCTTGTCGACGATCGCGATTGCTCCGCCGAGCCGCTTGGCGTGCCCGAGCGCGCGTTTGATGCTCCCTTCGTCGGGGCTGACGACGACGATCCGTTCAGCCGCCAAGCCACGACGGAGAAAGACTCGTTGAGCACCGGCGCGGCATACAGGTGATCGACCGGCACGTCGAAGAAGCCTTGGATCTGCGGCGCGTGCAGGTCCATCGTCAGCACGCGGTCGGCGCCGGCGCGGGTGATGAGGTTCGCGACCAGCTTGGCGGTGATCGGCACGCGGCCTTCGTCTTTGCGATCCTGCCGGGCGTAGCCGAAGTACGGCATGACGGCCGTGATTCGCTCGGCGCTGGCCCGCTTGCAACTGTCGATCATGATGAGCAGTTCCATCAAGTTATCGTTGCACGGCGGGCAGGTCGGCTGAACGAGGAACACGTCGCGGCCGCGGACGTCCTCTTCGATCTTGCAGGAGTTCTCGCCGTCGGGGAACTTCCCGAGCGACACGGCGGACGGCTTGAGGTGCAGATGTTGGCAAATTTCATCGGCCAGCGCGGGGTTCGCCCGGCCGCTGAAAATCTTCAGTTCGCGCATCATGCTGGCACCACCGGATAACCGAGCTGGCGCATCGTTGCGTCGACCAGGCGAAGCTCCTCAGGATCATTGATGCTGAGCGACTCGCACGGCTCCAGTACCGGCACAGCCTCGACCGGTCGGCCGGCTTGATGAAGAATCGCCGCACAGTCGGTCAGGTAGTACTCGCGCTGTGAGTTCTGGTTGCCGAGCTTTGCCAACGCCGCGACCAGGTCCGGCCCGCGGAACAGGTACGTGCTCATGTTGACCTCGCGGATCAACCGCTGATCATCGCTGGCGTCCTTGTGCTCGACGATCCCGGTGAAGTTGCCTTCGCCGTCGCGTACGATTCGTCCCAAGCCGGTCGGATCGTCTTTAATCAGCGTGCCGAGCAACAGGGCAGGCTGCTGAGCTTCGAAGTGGGTCAGCAATTTCTGCAGGCTCGACGACTGCAGCAGCGGCGAGTCACCGGCGACCACGATCACCGGGCCGCTGTGGTTCTCTAAGTGGCTGCTGCACTGCATTACGGCATGGCCCGTGCCGAGCTGCTCGGTCTGCTCCACAAAGGAGATGCTGTCGCTGCGACTGGCAAGTTCTTGTCGTACCAAGTCGCCACGGTGGCCGATCACGACGACCTTCTCGGAAAACCCCGCGGCGTCGAGGGCATCGAGAACAAAGTGGATCATCGGGCGACCGCACACCGGCAGCAGGACTTTTGGGAGCTCGCTTTTCATGCGAGTTCCTTTGCCTGCGGCGAGCACAATCGCGAGGGGCGTCGAAGACATCAGCGGGATGTGTTGTAGGGCAAACGAGCGAGACGGCGGTTCACAAGCGGACCGATTGACCCGCTATCGTGTCCGCAATGCCAGTTCGCGGCAAGGCCCATGCGACTGATGTCTGATTTCTACCGCTGCTCGTCTGGCATGCGGCGGGCGAGATGTCACAATGGGAGGAAACAAATCACTAGGCTGGCAGCAACGTCCTTGCCGTCCGCCTCGCTCCTTTATCCCGTATCCCCGCAGGCCGCCTCACGCGCGGCCAGGAAAAGCTGTTCACGATGAAGCAGTCTGTAAATGTCGCAATGATTGGCCTGGGGTTCGGGGCCGAGTTCATCCCCATCTACCAGGCGCATCCTCAGGCGAACGTCGCGGCGGTCTGCCGCCGCAACGAGGCGGAGCTGAACAAGGTCGGCGACCAGTTCGGGATCGCCAAGCGGTACACGCGGTACGAGGAGGTGCTGGCCGATCCCGACATCGACTTCGTCCACATCAACAGCCCGATTCCCGACCACGCCTGGATGTCGCATGGAGGCCCTCAAGGCCGGCAAGCACGTGATGTGCACCGTGCCGATGGCGACGACGATCGAGGACTGCGAGAAGATCTGCCGAGCTCGTCGCCGACACGGGCCTCAAGTACATGATGGCCGAGACGGTCGTCTACAGCCGCGAGTTCCTGTTCATCAAGGAGATGTACGAGAAGGGCGAGCTCGGCAAGATCCAGTACCTGCCGGCGTCGCATCCGCAGGACATGGACGGCTGGCCCGACTACTGGGAGACGGATGATCCCGATGCACTACGCCACGCACGTCGTCAGCCCCGTGCCTGGGGCTGGTCGACGGCCGGGCCGAGTACGTGTCAGCTGCTTCGGCTCGGGCACGGTGCGCGACGACATCGCGAAGAAGTCGGGCAACACGTTCGCCGTCGAGTCGCTGCCACATCAAGATCAAGGACAGCGACGTCGTCGGCCCACATCTGGCGGTTCCTGTACGACACGGCCCGGCAGTACCGCGAAAGCTTCGACGTGTACGGCACGAAGAAGATCGTTCGAGTGGACGCTCGTCGAAGCGCGAGCCGCACATCATGCACACGGCCAAGAAGCCGGAGCCGGAGATTCCCGAGAAGGTCGAAGTGCCCGACTTCGCCCACCTGCTGCCCGAGCCGATCCGCCGGTTCACGCAGCCGCGAGATCCACGACGCCGAGCACCTGTCGTTCATCCAGGGCGGCGGCCACGGCGGCTCGCACCCGCACCTGGTCAACGAGTTCGTCACGCGCGCTGGTCGACAGATCGCGACCCGTGGCCGAACGCCGTGACCAGTCGCCAACTGGACCTGCGTCGGCATCTGCGCCCACGAGTCGGCCCTGAAAGGTGGCGAAATCGTTCGCCTGCCCGAGTTCACGCTGGGATAAACACCCCGCTCATAGAGCAGCCATCCTCGTCCCTCAAAGCCTCATCAATCGGTTTATAAGATGCACTGCCTCATGCGCTACTGCAGATTCCTCTACCTGTTTGGGCTGGTGTTCCTGTCGGCTGCTGTGCTGACCGCCGAAGATGCACCACTGAAGCTGGTGTTTCTCGGTGACCAAGGCCCCCACCGGCCCGCTCAGCGGTTCGCGGAGTTGGCACCGCAATTGGAGAAGCGGGGCATCCATCTGACTTACACCGACGATGTCAACATCCTGAGCGAGGAGAATCTCGCTCAGTATGATGGCCTGGTGCTGTATGCGAACATCGACACCATCGCACCGGAGCACGCCGATGCGCTGCTGCAATATGTCGAGTCGGGCAAGGGCTTTATCCCGCTGCACAGCGCGACGTTCTGCTTTCGCAACGACGCCCGCATGGTGGCGCTGATGGGCGCTCAGTTCAGGCGACACGGAACCGGCGTGTTTACGACCGAATTGGCCGAGGAATCTCATCCGATCTTGGAAGGTTTCAACCCGTTTAGCAGCTGGGATGAGACCTATGTGCATCACCTGCATAATCAGCAAAATCGTGTCGTGTTGGAGTATCGTCGTGGCGACATGCAGGCCCCGGGCAATGAACGCGAGCCGTGGACTTGGGTCCGCACGCAGGGCGAGGGCCGCGTGTTCTACACAGCCTGGGGCCACGACCATCGCACCTGGAGTAATCCCGGCTTTCATAACCTGGTCGAACGCGGTATCCGCTGGGCCTGCGGCGGCGATCCGACGCTCGCAGGCGAACCACCCGCCGCACCGGCAACGCGGGAGTTTATCCCGCCAGCGATGACGCAGCTTCCCGAGGGCGAATCGCCGTTTGATTACGTCGACGTGGGACCGCAAATCCCGAATTATGCGGCCGGCCGGGGCAAGACGCTTAACCTGATGCAAAAGCCGCTGCCCGCGGAGGAATCGATCAAACGCTTCGTCACCCCCGTCGACTTCGCTGTAAAGCTGTACGCCGACGAATCGATCTTTGAAGCCAAACCAATCGCGATGAACTGGGACGAGCAGGGGCGGTTGTGGGTTTGTGAGACGATCGATTACCCCCACGACCTGCAACGCGGCAACGTGGGGCGCGACCGCATCCGGATCTGTGAAGATACCAATGGCGATGGGCGGGCGGACAAGTCCACGGTGTTCGCCGAAGGTCTCAACATCCCGACCGCAATCGCATTCCATCGCGGCGGCGCCGTCGTGCAAAACGGCACCGAAACCTTATATCTCAAGGACACCAATGGTGACGGCGAAGCGGACCTCAAACAGGTCCTGCTCAGCGGTTGGAACCTCGGGGACACCCATGGCGGAGTGAGCAATTTCCGCAACGGGTTGGACAACTGGATCTACGCGATGCAGGGATATAACAATTCAGCGCCTCAAATCGATGGCGTCCCGCAGCAGTCGTTTCGGATGGGATTCTTCCGCTTCAAACTCTCGCAAAACGATCCACCCAAGGTCGAGAAGATCGAATTCCTCCGCTCGACCACCAATAATACCTGGGGACTGGGGATTTCCGAAGAAGGTTTGATCTTTGGTTCAACCGCTAACCGTGAACCGAGCTTCTTCATGCCGATCCCCAATCGATATTATGAGAGCGTCGGCGGCTGGGCGCCCGACACGCTGTCGCCAATCTCCGACACGCACCTGTTTAAACCGATCAGCGACAAGGTGCGCCAAGTCGATCATCACGGCGGGTATACCGCGGCCGCAGGGCATGCGATCTACACGGCCCGGGCTTATCCGCCGCAGTGGTGGAATCGCACCGCATTTGTGTGCGGACCGACCGGCAAGCTCGTCGGCACGTTTGTGCTACAACCTGACGGCGCCGGATTCCGTTCGCACAGCCCGATCAATCTGCTGGCCAGCGACGACGAATGGTCCGCTCCGATTATGGCCGAAGTCGGTCCCGATGGTCAGGTGTGGGTGATCGACTGGTACAACTACATCGTCCAGCACAACCCGACGCCTGAAGGATTCGAAACCGGCAGGGGCAACGCCTATCTGACTGACCTCCGCGACAAACGCTTTGGACGAGTGTACCGCGTTGTCTATCAAGGCGATGCCGGTAAGTCGACTGCGGACGTGCCGCAATTGTCAACCGACGACCTGCCTGGATTACTGGCCGCGCTGAGCCACCCCACGATGCTGGTGCGGCTTTCCGCACAACGACTTCTGGTCGAGCGCGGACAGACCGATTGTGCCGAGGATCTGATCGCATTGGTCGCAGACAAGAAAGTCGATGAAATCGGCCTGAACGTCGCCGCAATCCATGCGCTGCACGTCTTGGCCGCCCTGGGAACACTTGAGGATGTGGAAGGCGATGCTTATGCGGCGGTCGTGGATGCCCTCAAGCATCCGTCGGCTGGAGTGCGGCGAAACGCGATCAGCGTGCTGACCGAAACCACGGCCGCAGCGAAAGCCTTGGTCGACGCACGCTTGCTCGATGACAGCGACCCGCAGGTCGTACTGGCGGCGCTATTGGCAGTCGCCGACACGTCCGGACCGAATCTGTCGGCGCCGCTGGCAGATTTTGTGGCCAGCGACCGGATCAATGATCGCTGGTTAGCCGACGCAGCGACCAGTGCCGCTGCCAGACGACCGGAACGGTTTTTGGTCGAGCTGGCCAAGCGATCCGCGCAGACCGCACTCGCTGACAACGCGGTCGCCATCAGCCGCCGGGTCGCCGAACACTTTGCTCGCTCGGCACCAGCCGAGGAATCGGCTCAGCGTCTCCTTGCGGCGCTGACGGATGCGGACGCGCGGTTGATTGGTGGCGTCGTCAACGGCTTGGCGGCCGGTTGGCCCGAAGCTCACACGCTGGCGTCCGCTGATGAGGGACAGGAACGGATCAAGGCGTTGTTTCGAGCCGCTGGCGACCAAGCCAAGGCTGACCTGATTCAGCTGGCCAGTCGCTCCGGCAGCGGCGCGTTAAATGAAGAAAAAGCGGAGGTCGCCCGCGTGCTGCTGCGCGAGGCGGTCGATGAACAGGCGAGCACGGAGCAGCGACTAGCGGCTGCCGAACGCCTGATCACCTTTGATCCGAGCAACGAAGAAGTCGTCCAGCAACTGGTCGAACTGATTAATCCGCTCGCCGCCCCGGCGCTGTCGCGTGGCCTGATCATCGCGATCGGCAAGAGCACCGCTCCCCAAGCGGCAGAGCATCTGGTGCAGGTGGCCAAAAACGCCACACCCACGGTACGCGATCAAGCGGTCCAAACGCTGCTCTCGCGTCCGGCGATGACGCAGACGTTACTGGCGAGTCTGCAGAGTGGGGAACTGGCAATCAGCGACCTCACCGCCTTGCAGCGACAGTCGCTCAGCGATCACCCCAACCGACGGCTGCGGGCGACGGCTCGCGATCTGTTCCAGTCGGCCGGCACGGCCGTCAATCCCGACCGCCAGCGCGTGGTTGAGGAAAAGATGCCGTTGGCCAATCAGCAAGGTGACGCGGAGGCGGGCAAGCTGGTATTCACCAAAAACTGTGCCACCTGCCATCAGTACCACGGCGAAGGCACCACGGTCGGTCCCGATCTGACCGGCATGTCGGTGCATCCTAAATCCGAGCTGCTGATCCATATTCTCGACCCAAGTCGCAGTGTGGAATCGAACTATCGCCTCTACACCGCATTGACTGCCGATGGCGTGGTGATCAATGGCATTCTGGCAGCCGAATCGAGAACGTCGGTCGAAATCGTCGACGCGCAGGCACGGCGGCACACGATTCTGCGCGAAGACCTTGAGGAATTGGTCGCGTCGCGGAAATCAGCAATGCCCGAGGGGCTGGAAGAATCGATGGGCGATCAAGGCATCGTCGACCTGCTGGAGTTCCTGACGACCAAGGGCGAGTATGTGCCGCTGCCGATCGGTAAAGTCGCGACTGTGGCGAGCACACGCGGGATGTTCTATGACGAAAACAGCCGGTCGGAGCGATTGGTGTTCGACGATTGGGGGCCAAAGACTTTCAACGGTGTCCCGTTTGTACTCGCCGATCCGCAGAGTTCCGCGAACAATGCGATCATGCTGCACAGCCCCAACGGCAAGATTCCGCCGACGATGCCGAAGTCGGTGATGTTGCCCTGCGAAACCGCGGCCAGCAGGATTCACTTGCTTGGCGGAGTCGCAGGCTGGGCGGCTCAGGGGCCGGGCGACGGACCGGTGGCGATGATCGTCCGCCTGCATTACCTCAACGGCGATACCGAAGATCACCGGCTGATCAACGGGCAGCATGTTGCTGACTATATCGGACGGTTCGAGGTCCCGCAGTCGACGCTGGCGTTTGACCTCCGCGGCCGGCAGCTGCGTTACCTATCGATCCAACCGCAGCGGCGCGAGGTGATCAAGTTCATCGAGTTCGTCAAACCCGATAACCACATCGCGCCGATCGTGATGGCCGTGACCGTCCAAACTCCGACGACGGATCATTAGGGTTTTAATGGTGTCGCCGAAACCAAGCTGGATCAGCGGAACTTCCAGTTCCGCACCAGCTCTCGCAATGCTCAAACAATGCACTGTGGACCTGCTTCGCTCGCCTACATTCGTTGCTTCTGCCAAGTCCGCCAGCAGATCCTGTGGTGCTTAGATCGGCTCCGATGTGACGATAATGACACGTGAGTGTTCGGTCAATTTTACCTCCGGATCGACAGGGCGCACCATCCCGTTCTCAACGATTCCAGTGATGGCAACAGGGTGCGACTGACGGGATAGGTGCGTTTCCACGGATAACGGCTCAGCATCCGCTGGCAACTCAGGCGGTGCGAGCGAGGGCTCCGCAGCGATTCGTTCGTCGCGTACTTTGCGTTCGGGACTGCGCGAGTCAACTTCAGTGATCGTCATAACTTACCTATCAGTATGCGGTGATCACAAAAATGAGGGCACCGAACGGGCCAGGCGGATGCCGGCGAATTGCCAGCGGGTGGCGGCGGGGAAAAAGTTGCGGTAGGTGATCCGCAGATGATCTGCGGAACTGCTGCAGGCCCCGCCGCGGAGCACGTATTGGTTGCACATGAACTTGCCATTGTATTCGCCCAGCGCCCCGGCGGCCGGCTCGTAGCCGGGATACGGGGCATAGGCGCTGGATGTCCATTCCCAAGCGTCGCCGAGCATCTGATCCAGTTGTCCTGGTGGCCGGGTTGCCGCCGTGGGGTGGATCGGGGCGTCCTGCTGCAGCAGCTTATCGACGAAACCGCCGTGGTTGCCATGCCGGCCCAACTGCTCCGCCGCTACTTCCCACTCCGCTTCCGTCGGCAGCCGAGCGCCGCGCCAGCGCGCGTAGGCGTCAGCTTCAAAATAGCTGACATGACAGACGGGCCGGCGGCGATCGATCGGCTGCCGACCGGCCAGCGTAAACTCTTGCCATCGGCCCTGGGCGCTGCGCCAGTACAGCGGCGCGTTCCAACCCTGCGTCTTGACGAGTTCCCAGCCTTCAGAAAGCCACCACTGAGGCTGCTCGTAACCGCCGTCTTCGATGAAAACCAGGTACTCGCCAGCGGTCACCAGACGATCCGCGATCGCGAACGGGTCGATGAAGACCCGGTGCCGAGGCGACTCATTGTCATAGGCGAACCCACGGCCTTGATGTCCGATCTCGCAAACGCCTCCGTTCAGTTCAAACCACTGAGATGCTTCGTTCGCACGGTTGCCCGTGTCTGTGTGATCGGTCAACTCACCCGGACGATAAACCGGATCAAGCGGGTTCCTGGAAAACAGATGTTTGATGTCGGTCAACATCAATTCCTGATGCTGCTGTTCATGCTGTAAGCCAAGCTCCATTACCCCGCTTACATCCTGAAGCTTATCCTCAGGAAGATAGTCGAGGATCGCAATGACGGCTTGCTCGATGGTGTCGCGATAGTGCCAAACTTCCGCGACCGTGGGCCGGGTCAGCAATCCTCGCGCGGCGCGCGGGAACTGTGCGCCGACCGTGTTGTAGTAGGAGTTGAACAGGTACGCATACTGTGGATGCTGCGGCCGATAGCCCGGCTGTGCGGCCAGCAGGAAGGTTTCGAAGAACCAAGTGGTATGCGCCAGATGCCAGCGGATGGGACTCGCCTCGGTCATCGACTGAACGCAGCAATCTTCGGCGGTGAGCGTCTCACATAAACGCCGGCTCATGCCGCGGACGTTTTTGAATCGCTGCACCAGCTCGGCGCGGTCAACTTCTTTACGTTCCCGCGTCAACATCAGCGTTTCCTCAGGGATCACAAGGACTGTTCTGAAGCAGCAAAACGGCGAAATATTGCCGGCCATCGAGCCACTGACGGCGGAGCACGAACCCTGCTTCCTGAGCCAGGGCTGCAAATCCTTCTCTGGTGTACTTGTGTGAATACTCAGTTTGAATGGCCTCACCTTGTTCGATTACAAATCTTTCCTCGCCGATCTGTACCGTGTGCGCCGATGTGCAGCGAAGCCGCATCTCGACGCGCCCGGCCATAGCATCGTAGGAAGCTTGATGTTCAAAATGTTTTAGCTGGAATCCGGTCCCCAGTTCCCGATTGATCCGCCGCAGCAGATTCAGGTTAAACTCGGCCGTCACGCCTTGCGGATCGTTATAAGCCGCTTCGATAACGTCCGGCGATTTTCTAAGGTCGATGCCGATCAGCAGCATGCCGTCGGTACCGACCAGCTTGGCCACTTGTTGCAGTAGTCGGCAGGCGTCGCGCGGTTCGAAGTTGCCGATCGTCGACCCAGGGAAATAAACCGTCCGCGGCGCATTGTCGGGAAGCGGCGGAAGCGAGACTTCAGCGGTAAAGTCCGCGATTAGCGGCAACACGTTCAGGTGGCGATACCGCCGCTGGAGTTGCCGCGCGGTGGTCAGCAGGTGCTCACCGGAGATATCGATCGGCACGTACGCCCGCAGGTCGCTGAGCTGGTCGAGCAGTTGCCGGGTCTTGACGCTGCTGCCGCTGCCGAACTCGATCAGCACGCCGGCCGCCGGCAGGCAGGACGCCATTGCAGCGCTGCACCGCTGCATGATCTCCAGTTCACAGCGGGTCAAATAATATTCATCCAGTTCACAGATCACATCAAACAGCTGCGACCCGCATTGGTCATAAAAGTACTTCGACGGCAATCGCTTCGGCCGGTGCCGCAGGCCCTGAAGGACGTCGCTGTGCAGCGGTTCCGGTAGCATGTGCAGCGGATCCGGTAGCAAGCGATCCTGCGGGCAGGTCGAAGCCAGGAGACTCTGGGTCATCGGGGAAGACTCATCGAAGAGCGGATGGCGGTCGATCCAGGCAGCCTTTTCCGCCGCCTCAGCCGGACCAGTTACTGCTGCGGCGGGAGCGGTAGCCAACGCGGCCAAAACAATACGTTGCACGGAGCAATCGCTGTTCCAGGTTCTCCCCAGCACGCCCTTCGTTCCTCAGGGACGTGCCACCCTGAAGATAAGCGTCCACAGATAAGCGTCCACACGGCAAGTCATGAGCCACAAAGCTCGCGGAAGAACGATCGCAGCTCAGCGGTCGGCCCTGGCGACGCAGCCGCAACGCTTGCCGCAATCGCTGGCGCGGCATTTGCTTCGGTTCTCATATTGCCATCATGTTGACAACTGGAAAATCGGGATGCCCAACACGTTTTTTTCAATGCAGGTCAGCGACACGCCGTTGGTGGCCATCGCAGTTCACCACGGCCATGAGCTTCGCAGCGAGCTGCGCCCGCTGATCCGAATTGACGAAGCCACGCGGCTGCGCGAGGAGGATCCGCTGACCGGAACGTGGACGCTGTGTGCCCCTAACCGGATCGTGGTCCATCGGTCGCGGTTTGAGGTCGATCTCAATCGGCCGCGCCACCGGGCGGTTTATGCGACTCCCGAGGATGCTTGGGGACTAGACGTCTGGCACCGACCGCTCGATCCCGAAATCATCAATCGCTCATTAGAACAGTATGAACTGTTTTATCAGATGCTCGACAGTTTGCTGGCGCGGTTCGTCGCCATGTATGGCCGTGTCGTGGTGTTTGACCTGCACAGCTACAACCACCGCCGTGATGGTGTACAGCACCCTCCGGCCAGCGCCTGTGAGAACCCGGAAATCAATGTTGGCACCGGTTCAATGGATCGTCAGTACTGGGCTCCTGTGGTGGATTCATTCATCCACGATCTCCGCGCCTACCAATTGCAAGACCACCCGCTGGATGTCCGTGAGAATATTCGCTTCCGCGGCGGAGCCATGCCGGAGTGGATTCACCAGCGTTATCCGAGAACCGTCTGTGCGCTCGCGATCGAGGTCAAGAAAATCTTTATGGATGAATGGACCGGTTCTCATGACCCGGTTGTGCTCCGTGGCATCCGTGAAGCATTGGCCTCGACCAACGCGGGTGTGCTGCGGGCGATGCAGGATGTAGGGCAATGAATGGCATGAAGTCGAAGGCGGGGCCAGCCGAGCCGATTGAGGATCTCGCGGCGTGGTTCGAGCGGCTGGCTGAAACGGTCTGTATCCGCTTGACAGAAAACCAGCGCGTGCGGAGAACGCTGCCCGCCGAGGGTCGCCTGAGGATCGATCGCCAGCTGCCATTTCTGTGCGTGTACCGACAGCCCGAAGACCATCCAGATCTGGGAACCCGTGAGCTGATCACCGGGGAAGCCGCGTATCTGTTCGCATCGGGAACCGCGAATTTACATCCGCATTTAGAATACCTGTGTGAGCGGCTGGTGGCGACGTTAGGCGAGCATTTTGGCACCTTTCTGTTGCTGGAAGTATGGTCGCTTCCCTGGCAGCGTGAGCCTCCCGCTGCTGGCGGTGCTGCTGACATGCGCTGCGAAGTTCAAGTCATCGATCCAGATGTCATTCCAGCCACCGTGGGGGCGTTAGCGGACGCGCTGCGGGAGATCGACCTCGTGGGACGCTCGCCCGAGGTTCATATTCGTGCGCAGCCCGCGATCGCTCCGCCAGGTCTACCGCCCTTGCGGATCGCCGATGCTCAGCCCGCAGCTGGCGGGCTGGTACACATGGGATTAGGGATTGGAGCCGTTTATCGTGATCCCGTCTCAGGCGATCTCTTCCCGGTCGTCCTGCGTGCACTGCGTCAGCAGGTTGCATTTGCTATCCGCAAGGCTGTGGCAGCGTTTACGGGCGATGTCCACCGCGATGGGCACACAGCGGAAGGCAAGCATGAACGGTTACCGACCGATTATCTAGCCCTTGGACAATCTGCATTCGTTCGCGCCACATCCGTGGTCGATCAGCATCTGGCGGAAATTTCCGAAGCGTTTGATTTCCTGCTGCAAGTCACACCGGTCAACACCACCGAGGCATGGACGGAGTTTCAGGACAGCGGCTTTCGGCAGGCACCGGAATTGTACTACCGCCCACTGCCTTACTACCCCCACTTGATGAAGCGGAGGCTGTTTGAGCTTCCGATTGAACATGTCGAAGATGCCACGCTGGCGCTGTTGTTTTGGGAGAAGCAAGCGGAGCTAGATCGACAGCTGACCGCATTGCAAGATCTCGATACGGAGCTCTTCCGCTACAGCAGCCTGCAGTTGTATGGTGCCGCCGATTCAAAATTGATCACGCTTGCGGAACAACTGCTGGCGACGTTGCCTGCTCCCGGCGGCACCGAACACTCGGTGGCTGATGCCGATACGGTGGCTCAGGTGGCGCGCCGGGAAATCGAGCGGTATCATCGGCTCAGCCCTGAGTTCAGCGCACGGGTCGAGATCGTGGACAGTATCGCCGCCGGCGTGATGGTGGTCCACAATCGCTTGCTGATTTCTCGCACTGTCCGCGTTCCTGCCAACCAACTTCCGGCACTTCTGCATCATGAAGTGGGGACGCATGTACTCACCTACTGCAACGGCCAGTCTCAATCTCTGCATCAAATGCATGCGGGTTTAGCGGGTTATGAGGAATTGCAAGAAGGGCTGGCCGTGCTGGCCGAGTTTCTCGCCGGTGGCTTAACGGCCAAGCGGATGCGCACCTTAGCGGCTCGGGTCCTGGCGGCCCACTCCATGCTCTCGGGCGATGGGTTCGTAAAGACGTTCGAGTACCTCCGGGAGCATTGCTTGCTATCGGAGCGGGCGGCTTTCACGACCACCGTCCGCGTCTACCGCGGCGGCGGATTTACCAAAGACATCATTTACCTCAGGGGGCTGAGAGAGTTGTTGGATTATCTGCGGCTTGGTTATAAGATCGAGCCATTGTACGTCGGCAAGATTGCCCTGCGCCATGTCCCGATCATCCAGGAACTGCGTCGCCGATCCGTCCTCCAACCGCCTGTGCTTCTGCCACACTTTTTGAAAGGCGCCCGCGCACATGCTCGCCTTGAGCAATGTCGCGGGCTCAGTGCCATCGATCTCGCAAGGACTTCAATATGAAACTCGGCTTCGTGGTCAATAATGTTAAAACCGAGTCGGCAGCCTACACAACGACGCGGCTAGCGATGACGGCGACGAATCTGGGCCATGAATCGTGGACGCTGGGCGTCGGCGATTTTAGCTATGCCCCGGATGGCTCCCTCTATGCGCACGCTCGCGGCGTTCATGGCGATACGTATGACGACCTGCGGGTATTCATGGCGGAACTGCAAGGCAACGAAGCCAGGTGTGAGAAAATCCGCGTCGATGATCTGGATGTGCTGCTGTTGCGGAATGATCCGGCAGAGGATGCGACCGAGCACCCTTGGGCGCAGACCAGCGGCATTCTGTTCGGACGCCTGGCGGTGGAACGTGGCGTGATGGTCGTCAATGATCCCGAATACCTCGCCACCGCAATCAACAAGACTTACTTCCAGCACTTCCCCGAACAGGTTCGCCCGAAAACCTGCATCAGCCGCAGCATCAAAGATATTCAAGAGTTCATCGAACAGCATAAGGACGGGGTGGTGATCAAGCCGCTGCAGGGCTCAGGCGGTCACAATGTGTTCTTCATCAAAGAGACCGATCGTGCCAACCGCAACCAGATGATTGAGGCGGTGCTGCGCGATGGGTACTGCATCGTGCAGGAATACTTACCCGCGGCTGCTGAAGGCGACGTTCGCCTATTCGTGATGAACGGTCAGGCGCTACAGAAAGATGGAGCGTATGCCGCGTTCCGCCGTGTCAACCGCAATGGCGATGGTCGCAGCAACATGCATTCGGGCGGCGAAAGCGTGGCGGCCGAGGTGACGCCGCAGATGCTCGAGTTGGTCGAAGCGGTGCGGCCGAAACTGGTCCATGACGGAATGTACCTGGTTGGGCTGGATATCGTCGAAGACAAACTGATGGAGATCAATGTCTTTAGCCCCGGGGGACTTGGCAGTGTTGGCTCCCTGACCGGGATCGACTTTACCGAAGTTGTCATCCGCGACTTAGAACGTAAGGTTCGTTATAAAAAGTTGTACGGGTCACGGCTACGCAACTGGGAATTGGCCACGCTGTAATGCGATTTATCAACAACAAAGTTCTTCCGCTAATCGAGTGGCCGCCTGGCTATGACTTTGGGTGGCACGCCCAGTGCCCCAGCGATGGACGTGAGCGGCGGAAGCAGATACCAAGCTTCCTGCAGGAAGCCTGTTTGCAACTCGTTGTCGAAGCGACCGCTTAACCAATCAATTCGCGGGCGGCCTTCTCGACGGCGTCGGCGGTGATAAAGAACTTGGTGTAGACCAAGTCATAAGGACCGCTAGCACCGAAAGCTTCCATGCCGATGAACCGGCCGGCGAAGCCCAAGTAGCGATCCCAACTCATCCGGATGCCGGCCTCACAGGCAACGCGGGCGGTGACCGACGGCGGCAGGACTTGATCCCGGTAGGACTGCGGCTGCAGATTGAATAGCTCCATGCACGGCATGCTGACCACACGGGCCTTGATGCCATCGGCGACGAGCTTTTCATAGGCAGCGACACACAGCGAAAGTTCACTGCCGCTGGCCATCAGGATCACATCAGGGTCGGCAGCCTCACCGGCCAGGATGTAACCGCCGCGTGCACAGCCGCTCGCCGCTGCGTACTTTTCGCGGCACAGCGTCGGCATGTTTTGACGCGACAGCACGAAGGCGGCCGGGTGATCGCCGATTTCCATCGCGGTGCGGTAGCACTCGGTGACCTCGTTGGCGTCGCCGGGGCGGAACACGTGCAGGCCGGGAATCGCGCGGCAGGCCGAAAGATGCTCGATCGGTTGGTGCGTGGGGCCGTCTTCGCCGACGCCGATGCTGTCATGAGTCAGCACGTAAATCACCGGCTGATGCATCAGGCTGCTCAGCCGCATCGCTCCGCGCATGTAGTCGGTAAAGACGAAGAACGTCGCTCCATAAGCCCGCAAGCCGGTCAGCGACAGACCGTTACAGATCGCGGCCATGGCGTGCTCGCGAATCCCGAAGTGCAGATTGCGGCCACCGAAGTTGCCTGGCAGGTAATCGCCGGCGCCTTCAAACTCCAGGTAAGTCTTGGTGCTCGGGGCAAGGTCAGCCGAGCCACCGATCATAAACGGCACATTCTTGGCGATCGCGTTGAGCACCTTGCCGCTGCTGTTGCGCGTTGCGTCGCCCTTTTCACTGGCCGGGAAGACCGGGAGATCCTTATCCCAACCTGCTGGCAAGGTGCCGGTGAACATCGCCTCGAGTTCCGCCGTTTTATCGGCATGAGCCGTCTTGTACGATTTCCAAAGCTTCTGCCACTGGGCGTAAGCCTCTTTGCCGCGAGCACCAATGTTCTCAGCAAAATGCTCGCGAACACCTTCGGGCACATAGAATTTCTTGTCCTTTGGCAGACCGTAATGTTCCTTGGCCAGCTCGATTTCATCCCAACCCAGCGGCGCGCCGTGGGCACCGTGCGTGTTTTGTTTGTTGGGTGCCCCGTACCCGATGATGCTCCTGACGATGATCAGCGTCGGCTTATCGTTTGTCGCTTTGAACGCCTCAATCGCCACCGCCAGAGCTGCGGTGTCGTTGGCATCGTCGATGTGCAGCACATTCCAGCCGAGCCCCTGGAACTTCTGACCGACATCTTCACTGAATGCTAAGTCGGTATCGCCTTCGATCGTGATCTTGTTGTCGTCGTAGATCCAGCACAGATTGGCCAATCCGAGGTGACCGGCAACCGAAGCGGCTTCGGTGGTGATGCCTTCCATAATGTCGCCGTCGCTGCATACGACGTAGACGTTGTAGTCAAACAGCTGGTGCTCAGGGGTGTTGTAGCGGGCGGCGAGCCACCGCTGCGCCATCGCCATGCCGACTGAGTTGGCGGTGCCTTGGCCGAGCGGGCCGGTCGTCGTCTCGATACCGGCGGCTTCACCATATTCCGGGTGTCCAGCGCAGGGACTGCCGATCTGGCGGAAGCTCTTGATGTCATCCAGCGTGATCGAAAGTCGGTCGGTCGGTTCGCCCTGATGATCGACCGACTTGACCCCGGTCAGATGCAGCACGCTGTAGAGCAGCATCGAGGAGTGGCCGCAGGACAAGACGAAGCGGTCTCGCGAAGGCCACTGCGGATGCTCCGGATCGTACTTCATCGCATGGTTGAAGACCTGATAAGCAATCGGCGCCAGGGCCATCGGTGTGCCGGGATGGCCGCTGTTGGCTGTCTGCACCGCATCCATACTGAGGGCGCGGATGGTATCAATGGCAGTGGTCTGAAGTTCGGTGCTCGCGACGCTCATTCTCTTTTACCCTCGGATTCATCTTCGATCGGCGGTCCGCACGCGCGGCATCTGCTGCGCCAGCGGTGGTGCGAACCGGTGCAATTACGTGCGACAGCCTAATGTTAGGAGTTATCAGCGGAAAGGGGCATTCCCGCGATCCCCAGGTAAGGGTCATGAGTCCGTCCGGTCGTGCCGCAGCCGGACATTCGCACGGCGGCAAGCCCCCTTGCCCGCTGTCACGATCTGTCCAAGATTGATCCCACGTCAATACGCTTAGATCCTGGACCACAACCGCCATCTCACCCGGAATGAAAGACACCATGGCCGCGGCAAAACTTCGCTTGGTCGTTCACGGAGCTGCCGGACGGATGGGCCGCCGCGTCGTCGCTCTGGCAGCGCAGGACGGCGAAGTGGAACTCATCGGCGGTGTGGAGCACGCGGGGCATCCGCTGCTAGGCAGCGACCTCGGCTCGCTCGCCGGTGGCAGTCCGCTGCAAATCGATTTGTCGTCGCAGTGGCCCAGCGGTGCCGACGCAGTGATCGATTTCTCGCTCCCGGCGGCTGTCCAGTCGTGCGTTCAAACGTGCATTGCCGCCGGTTCGCCGCTGGTCGTGGCCACCACGGGCCTGGAATCGCAACAACAAGAGCTGCTCCGCCGGGCTGGCGAGCAGATCCCGGTCTGCTGGGCACCGAGTATGTCGCTGGCGGTCAACTTGACGATGCGGCTGGCTCAGCAGGTCACCGCGGCGCTGAAGAATGTGGCCGGCGGGATCGATGTGGAGATTATCGAGCGGCATCACCGCTATAAAGAAGACGCGCCGAGCGGCACGGCGCTGAAGTTCGGCGAGTTGATTGCCGAGCAACTGCAGCGCGACGGCCAGCCGGTCCAGCACGTTCACGGTCGTGAAGGCAAGACCGGCCAGCGAACCGCCAACGAGATCGGCTACCACGCGGTCCGGGTCGGCGACAATCCAGGCGAGCACACAATCGTCTTTGGCATGCTCGGCGAGAAGATCGAATTGAACGTCGCCGCCAGCAGCCGCGATTGCTACGCCAGCGGAGCGATCGCCGCGGCCAAGTGGCTGCAAGGCAAGCCGGCGGGCATGTACGACATGTTTGATGTGCTCGGGATGAAGTTGAATTGACTGACTTGGTCGATGGTGGAGGCGCTAACATCCATTGTTCGGGTTACGGTGTACGGATTGATTCTGGTTCACTCTCGTGCTCGTGCTCAGCATCGCGGTGCTCGTGCTCGTAATCGACCGCCAGTTTTGGCTTGCGGGATCAAGTCGGACGCGGTCGAGGAGCGCTGCGATCAGGCTTGGGCGTTTCACTCCTGACGCCGTGTTTCACCACGCATTGTTTTTCGGTCCAATAACTGACCATTGCCCATCTGCCTATCGCCCTGAGCGGTCCTGCACCATGTCGCTTACCGATCCGATCATCGACACCACTACCGACTGGACCATCGACGATTCGAACGAGCTGTATCGTCTGGATCGCTGGGGTAGCGGCTATTTCTCGATCAGTCCGCAGGGAACGTTGCTGGTGCATCCCGGCACGGGGCCGGAGCAGTCGATCGATCTGAAGGAGTTGGTCGATCGCTTGCAGCAGCGCGGCTTAGAACTGCCGATCCTGATCCGCTTCAACGGCATCTTGCGCGACCGTCTGCAGCAGCTCCGCGATTGTTTCCAGCGTGCGATCGACGATCATCAGTACACCGGTAATTACCGCTGTGTCTTTCCGATCAAGGTCAATCAGCAGCGCAACGTCGTTCAGAAGATCATTCAGTACGGCCGCGAGTTCGGCTTTGGGCTCGAAGCGGGCAGCAAGCCGGAACTGCTCGCCGTCGTCGCCATGACCGATCCGCAGATGCCGATCATCTGCAACGGTTTTAAAGACGACGAGTTCATTCAGATGGCGATGTTCGCTCAGCAGATCGGGCGGACGGTGATTCCGGTGGTCGAGAAGTTCACGGAGTTGGAAAAGATTGTGCGGTTGGCCGGCGAGATCGGGGTGCGCCCGCAGATCGGCTTTCGCGTCAAGCTCGCTGGCGCGGAGCCGGGCGGTGGAAGTCCTCCGGCGGCTACCGATCCAAGTTCGGCTTGACCGTAACCGAGGTGCTGCGGGCGCTGCGGTACCTGGAAGAACGCGACATGGCGGACTGCTTCCACCTGCTGCACTTTCACCCGGGCAGCCAGATCACCAACATCGGCAAGCTCAAGTCGGCGATCAACGAAGCGGTGCGGATCTATGTCGACCTGCATAAACGCGGGGCGGGATTGCAATTGCTTGATATCGGCGGCGGGCTGGGCGTCGACTACGACGGCTCGCAGTCCAACTCCGAGAGCAGCATGAACTACACCATGCAAGAATATGCCAATGACGTGGTATATCAGGTGCAAACGGTTTGCGACGAAGCTGGCGTGCCGCATCCGGGGCTAATCACCGAGAGCGGGCGGGCGATCGCCGCGCATCACAGCTTGCTGGTGTTCAACTCGCTCGGAGCCGCCCGGCAAGTCGTCGATAGCTTGCCTGAAAGCGTTCCCGAGGAGTACGAGCAGCCGGTCTGGGATCTGTTCAACGCCTACAACGATCTGAACGCGAACAACGCGATCGAGTCGTTCCACGATGCGCAGGCCTCGCTGGAGTTGGCGATGAACCTGTTCAGCGGCGGTTACCTGCCGCTGGACCAGCGCGCGTTGGCAGAAAACCTGTTCTTCGCGATCTCGCAAAAGGTCCGTGATGTGGCTTCAAAAATGGAATACGTGCCGGAGGAACTGACCAGCCTGGACCGCATGCTGTCGGACATCTACTTCGGCAATTTCTCGATCTTCCAGTCGATGCCCGACAGCTGGGCAATCAATCAGCTGTTCCCGATCATGCCGATCCACCGGCTCGCTGAAGAACCGACACGACACGCGGTGCTGGGCGACATCACCTGTGACAGCGACGGCAAGATCGACTGTTTTATCGGCAACCGCAACCGCATGGACACGGTGCGGCTGCATCCTCTCGGCGAGCAGCCATATTACCTCGGCGCATTTCTGATCGGTGCCTATCAGGAGATTCTCGGCGACCTGCACAACCTGTTCGGCGACACGCACGCGGTTCACATCGACGTCAACGGCGACCAGGCAACGATCGCCAGCATCGTCAAGGGAGACACGGTCAGCGAAGTGCTCAGCTACGTCCAGTTCGATGACCGCGAACTGATCGAGCGGCTGCAGGAAGCGGTCGAGCAAGCGGTCCAAGCCGGACGGGTCGATAACGAGCAAGCTGGCAAGGTGATCCGCTACTACGAACGCGCCCTGGGCGGCTACACCTACCTGTCGCGTTGATTGCCCGCGGAAAAATGGCCAGACGCTGACGCTGGCAGTAATCGTGCTCAGCGCAGCGGTGCTCGTGCTCGTACTCGAAACCGAGCGAGTCTGTCCGCAGAGATCGTTGGCCGAGCTCGTCTCGATCCCGCGTTCCAGCTCTGGCGATCGATTGCGAGCACGAGCACCGTTTCACTGAGCACGAGCCAGAATCGCGAGAAATTACGCCCCGGCAAGAACCGCTCGCGAATCCAGGCGGCGGCGTCATCGAGCGTTTCATGGATGTCCCGGTTGGTATACCCGAGTTCCTCGCGAGCGCGGCTGCCGTCGTACCAGTGCAGCTGACTGCTCATCTTCAGCGCTGCCGAGTTCACGTCGGTTTCGAACTTTGTCATGCGGACCTTCAGCGCGGCAAATGCACCGACGCCGACACGGATCATCGGCCCGACGGGGAAGATCGGTGCTGGCCGCCCCATTCGCCGCGCCATCTCGGTCCACAACTTGCGATAGGTCCAGTTCTCACCGGCCATCAGATAATGCCGGCCGGTTTTGCCTCGCTCCAATGCGGCCAGCACCCCAGCAGCGACATCGCGGACGTCGCAGACACTGCAGCCGCCGGTTGGGAAGGCGGGGATGTAGTGTCGTCCGAGTTCCAATATCATCCGCCCGCTGCTCGGTTTCCAGTCCCAGGGGCCGAGCATGAAGCCCGGGTGCACGAAGTTGGCGTTCAGGCCGCGAGCGATTGACTGCTGGACCGCTGCGACCGACGCCCGTTTGCTGGCGACGTAGGCGCACGGCACCTGCTCGGTCAGCGCCGTGATCAGCGAATCCTCAGTGGCCGGTTGCTTGCCGGCGGCCAGGGCCAAGGTGTTGACCGTGCCGATGTGTACCATCGGGCACCCGCGCCGCCGTGCCGCCTCGGCGACCGCAGCGCTGCCGTCGCGATTGGCCTGCATCGATTCTTCCATCCGCTGCCAGCCGATGTGAATCAGCGCTGCAGAGTGAATGACGCCATCGCACTGGGCGACCGCGTCCTGGATCGTCTGCGCATCCTCAAGCGTCCCCTGGACCAGCTCGACGTTCACTCCTTCAAACACCTCCGGCGGCGGAGGCGTCCGCACCAGGGCGACCACTTGGTCGCCGCGCTGCGAGAGCTGCCGGGCAATGTTGTTGCCCAGCAGCCCGGTTCCACCGGTTAAGAAGACTTTCATTACTCAGCTTGTTCGCCAGAAAGTTCGCGGATCGTCAGGTTACGAAAGCGGACCGGCTCACTGTGGCCAGCAAAGCCGAAGTAGCCGCTGCGGCGGGATTGGCCGGGATGCTTCGAATCGCTCATGAACTCGGTTACTTCGGCTAAATCGGCATCCAGGATGACGCTGCCATTGAGTTCCACTTTCACTTTCGACCCTTGGACCGTCACTTCTTGAAAGTTCCACTGGCCCACTTCGCGCAAGTAACCGCGTTTGGCGGGCACCATGCCGTAAGCTGACCCATGATACTGACGGGGATCGAGCTTTGCATAACTCGGATGCGTGTCGTCGAGCACCTGCAATTCCGTCAGCGCGTCGACCGAGGGATTGCCTTTGCCGGGGTAGTGAATGGCCAGGCCGTTGTTGCCGCCGGGCGGGAGTTGAAACTCCAAGCGAACGATGTAATTGCTGTATTCTTTTTCGGTATGCAGATTCCCGCCACGACCTGGGCGGCACTGGATCGCGCCGTCGATGACTTCGTAATCGTTCACCGCTCCGGCCCAGCCGCTGAGCGATTGGCCATCGAAGATCGACGCAAAGTCATCGCTGGCGTGCGATGCCAGGATTTGATTGGCTTCGTCGGCGCCGATCCGCCGGACTTCGATGTCTTTCCAGCGAATTTCACCACCGTGGGTTTGCAGCTGGATCGGTCCGGTGCGCGGCAACGGTAACGAGCGGTCCCAGAAGTTTTCCATGATCGCGTGATCGACGACGAGTTGGTCGTTGAGTTTGACCGTGGTGCGGGCGCCGACTTGAATGATGTGCACATCGTTCCACTCGCCAAACGGCCGATCCGCCTTGACCAGCGGGTCTTTGCCAGCGGCGCCGGGTGAGTTGTTCCACAGGGCGCCGGAGCCGAGGTTGGCGCCGATGCCGAACTTCGCCTCTTCGGTCGTGTCCCAGATCTGCACCTGCGGGGTGCCGCGGAGGTAAATCCCGCTGTCGGCGCGGGACGGTGCGGTACTTCAACCGCAATTCGATATCGCCGAACGACTCGTTGGTCGTCAGATACGCACCGTGACCATCATTGACGATTTCGTCGCCGTCGATGCTCCAGTGAGCCGCGACCTCCTCAGTCCACTTCTGCTTTTGCTCCTCGCTCGCCTCGTCGTACTTATCAGGATGCAAGTGCGGGCGGCCGTGCCAACCTTCCAGCGATTGGCCGTTGAAGAGTTTGGTGAACTCGGCATCAGCAGCTTGGACTGCGGCAGGCTGAGACACCGCCATCGCGACCGCGACGGCAAGTGACGCCAAGACTTTGGAAGCGAAGCGGTAACGGATGCAAACGGGCATGATGATTGACCTGTAAAGCTTGACCCAGGACGGGCTTTGGGTAGGACAGGCGGTTCGCGGGAACCGCGCTAGGATGCATGGCAACGCATCGGCCATAGCATACTCCAAATGCCGCCGCGGTTCAGCAACGGTCGTAGCACCCGCGGGGTTCGCTCGCAGCTCAGCCGAGTAACCGTTTCATCGCCGCGGCGACGCCGAGGGTGACCTGGGTCATGGCATCATAATCGAGCGTTTCGGGCCGGTCGCTCGCTTGGTGGTAATGCGGGTTTCGCAAGAAGCTCGTGTCGGTCAGCATCAGCGCCGGGTACTGCTGATCCCAGAACGAGCTGTTGTCGCTGAGCCGGATTTCGCGGACCCGTTCGGGCAGCACGATCGAGAGCAACGGCAAGCGGCTGCCGCGCTTGAAGCCGCGGCGAAACGACCAGGCGAGCCTCCACGAGCGGAGGTTGCCGACGGCGGCGAGAAAGTTGCCGCGCTGAGGAAAAAAACGGTGCAGGAACTTCGGGATCGTCATCGGGACCGCTTGCGAACCGACCTCGGAGCTGAAGTAGCCGACCATTTCCAAGCAGAGCATCGCGGTGATCCGGTCGCCGCGGCGACGCGCTTGGCGAGCGTGATGCTGGCTGCCCATCACGTCGAGGTTGAAGTACGGCGGCTCCTCACAGGCAAAAGCGACGTACCGAGCGGTGCGCACCCCGACGTGGTCCTGCAGCAACCGGCTGACCTCAATCAGCACCGCCACCGCCGACGCGTTGTCGTCAGCTCCAGGAGTGCTGGGGACCGTATCATAATGAGCTCCGAGCAGGACGATCTGCTCAGGGCGTTTTTTGCCGACACGCTCAGCGATGAGATTGCTCGCCGTCTCCCCCATGGCAGCGAACTCTTCATGCTCCGTCAGCAGGTCGACGCCAGCCCACTGGTTTTCGATGTAGCCGATCGTCGCGGCAATCGAACGCGGCCGCGTCAGGACCCGCGGTCCGATCACGCTGGCCAGTCGTTCGACGTGCTGCCGCAGATTCTGTTTGATCTTAGCGAGGTCGGGACTGGCGGGCTGAACATCGCGGGGTGTCGTCATGGTGCAGATTTGATGTGTCGCCACAGGCGGCAGGCTGAAGCCTGAACTCCAACGGGCGGTGTCGTCATGGTACAGATTCTACACGTCGCCGCAGGGATGGTTATGCTGTTGGTCCTGAATTTGCATTCCCTGGCTCCTTCGAATCGAGCAGCGTAGCAGGAACTCAGCAGATGGCGTGGTCTTGGAAAATCGGACGACTCGCAGGCATCCAGCTCTACATGCACTGGACCTTCCTGCTGCTGATTGCGTTCATCGGGTACTTGTATTTGTCGCGCGGCGCGACCCTGGGGGCAGCGCTGCTGGGGATCGCCTTCATCCTCGCGTTGTTCGGCTGCGTGGTGCTGCATGAACTCGGTCACGCCTTGATGGCGCGGCGATTCGGCGTGCCGACGCGCGACATCACGCTGCTGCCGATCGGAGGCATGGCGCGGATGCAACGCATACCGGAACATCCGACTCAAGAGCTGTTGGTGGCGATCGCTGGTCCGGCGGTCAACGTCGCCATCGCTGCGATTCTAGCCGTCACCCTGTGGGTCATGGGGCAGCTCGGCGGGGCCAGCTACAGCGGCCTACTGGAGGTTGGCAGGGGCAATTTCCTCGCCAACTTGATGTGGGTCAATCTGATCCTGGTGGTCTTCAACATGCTGCCGGCGTTTCCGATGGACGGCGGCCGAGTGCTGCGCGCGACGCTCGCCTACTTCCTGCCCTATACGACCGCGACCACGATCGCTGCCACCGCGGGACAAGCGATGGCCGTGCTCTTCGGATTCATCGGCTTGCTCTCAGGCAACCCGATCCTGCTGTTCATCGCGCTGTTCGTGTTCCTCGGTGCCAGCGCCGAGTCGCAGCAGACTCAGGTGCGTGCTTTGCTGTCCAATGTGGCGGTTGAAGATGCGATGCTGTTGCGATTCCGCACCCTCCGCCCCGAGACCACAGTTGGCACCGCCGTCGACGAGCTGCTCGCCGGTTCGCAGCAAGACTTCCCGGTGCTCGACGGCACGCGTTACATCGGCATGCTGACGCGGAAAAGTCTGCTTGAGAATCTCGCCAACCTCGGCCGCGATGCGAGCATTGCTCCACTGGTATCACGAGATTGCCTTTCGGTTGACCGCCGCGATTCGCTCAACGACGTCATTCGCGATATGCAGGAAAAGGGCTGCACCTCGGTCGCCGTGTTTGCTGGCGACGATCTGGTAGGAGTGCTGACGCTTGAGAACGTCGGCGAGTTCATGATGGTCCAGTCCGCCCGTGGGCATCGCTCTGGTCAGCGTCGGCAGCCTGGCCGCAACGGACGGTATGACGCACCAGAGCCGCCTGAGGCCATAGAGCCGCAAGCCGCTGGGGAGCGAATGGGAGTCAGCTGGGGCGGCGTCGGCAGAAGCACTTCGGCTTAGAAGTTCTGATCGCGGTCGACCGCTTCCATCACCTTGGTGTTGCGTTCCACCGCGATCACCGTCGTCCGCTGCTTCATCGCATCGCGGCTTTGGGCGATCACCGGCAGGACCTGGCGCTTGTCGGGCAGCGCCACCCGGACGGTGAACGTGCCGTCGCTGCGAAGCTTCACCGGCTCGCCGGAGAGCAACACGGTCGCCCCGGGAACGGTGCTGCCGTAGATGATCAATTCCGCATCGACTTCGAACGGCAGCGCCCGGTGGCGGTCCAGAGCCGCATCGGTGTCGCTGCCCAGGCCATCGTCTTTGCGGCTAGGCATCTGACGCTGCAATCGCTGCTCGAACACTTCTTTCAAGTCGCCGCTGCTGTTGACGTCGTATCCGCCGCTGAGTGAGTAGATCCGCTCATAATCCTCGGCGATGTCTCGCCACTGGCGATCGAGCCGATGCACCGCGTCAGCTTTGGGCGTTTCGACGATGTTGCTACGGCACAGCGAGTAGAAGCGGTCGTTCTCGGAGAGATAGCCGACGACGACGCGGAACCGCGCTGGCGGACTGTCGACATCGATGAACCAGGTGTTGACGCCGCCATGGATCGGGATGTCGCGCAGCAATTGTTCAGCACGGTTAGAACTGGCGTCGCCGACCGACATCAGCCGCAGTACTGGCACCGCGTTGTGCCATTTCTCGTTCATCGCCACGCGCACCCGTTCGACTGCCGCTCGGGTGATTTCCCAGTCGGCCTGCAGCCAGTAGGAGTCGCGGACGATCAGTGCAACGCGGTCCTTGTGGGGGACGACTTCGCTCTCTCCGCTGCTGCCACGGACGGCCGAACCGGCGACGAGGATACCGGTGGAGAGATCTTTGTTCTGCATCGCCTGCTGGCTGCGACGCCGCATTTCCTCGCGGATCCGCCGAGACTTGGCTGACACCGGTGCCGGCGGCGCTGGTGGAGCCTTGGCACCGCGTTTGGCTGCGGCCGTCCGCGGCCGAGTAGCGTCCTTGTTTGTCAACGAAGACGCCTTGCCCGCAGTGGCAGACTTCGCCGCCGAGCGCGGCCCTTCGCTCTCGGTTTTTGCGTGGCTTGTCAGGCCGCGAGTCGCCTTGGCAGAGGAGGCGGCCCGTTCCCCCACGGCGGAACCCGCCTTACCGGCTGTGGCCCGGCGGCTGGATGTTTCCGCAGGCCGCGACGCCGACTTTGCTGGCGACGCGGCGCGAACTGTCGACGTGTCCGTCAACCGCGACTGCTTCTTTGATTCGTCACCCCCACGCTTGCGACGTTCTCGGTTTGAGCCGCTATCCTTCTTAGCTGCTTCGGCCGACTTACCGCCATCAGGCGATTTTTTCCCGGTTTCGGTGCCGCGTGAGGATTCTTGAGCCTGACGGATCGCAGCGATGAGTGCTTCCTTCGTCATCGAACTGCGGCCGGCGATCTCAAAATCGCGAGCCATCGCTGTCAAGCTCTTATGATTCAGTGACTGTAGTTCCGTCGTCGTGATCAAATTCATTGCTCCCAAATACGAGTCAAAGTCACTGTGCTTAACGGGAATTGCTGCCTCGCCCACTCAGCCCAACATAAACCTCCCTGAACCGCCGCTGAGGAGGGACCGCTTCGTCGCCTTCTCGGGCCTTCGCCCCTACATTCTGACGTCAACGGGCCCACAACGCCGATGCGCAACAATGGAACCCTGAACGCCTGTAACATTATGCTTAAGGTTACCAATCTTGCTAGCCCCCTGGTCAAGCGGTGATCCAATTGCGGCAGATTTTACTCCCGTCTTACCGGATAACCGGGCACTTTAGGCGCCGGCAGCACCATTAAGAATAAACCGACAAAGCGGAGCGGTTTTCCTGACCGTGTGGGATTTGCTGTTGAAGTACCGCGCGGGCTTTGAAAGGAAGGCCCTGAAACCCCCAATTGACCAACATCCGCGCCGGGACAGCTGATCGATTGAACTTGGCAAGCAAAACGCGCGGCATGAATCGAATGTTCAGCGGGCGCAACCGGAGCAGAGCGCCAAACCGGCGCAAGTTCACCAGCGGCTACTGGGCGTTGCAGTTTGATAAGCGAAGAATAGCGGATACAGAGGTCGGCGAGACCACAGAAGTCGAGCCCCTAACTGCGAACTCAGTCCCTTGAGTTCGACTCGGAAGTAGAGTTTGGGTTAGATCTCGCCAAGACGGCTGACCAAATCGGCAAATCGACGTTCGGCCTCGCGACGACGCTGAATGCGTTCAGCAAGCGACCAACCACTGCGAATATGGAGAACCCGATGGAAAACTTCTGCATCGGAGATTTGATTCTCATTTTGAGCTGACGAATCGTTCGTGTGATTCTCAACGCTCGAGAGGGTGTGGGTAAGAAGCATGGGAGTTCCTCCTGAAAACGACAACTTGGACCACTGATCTGTCGGCCGGTCCATCATGCAGACCGGTGAACCCGAACAGGTTTGGCCGCCTCATGGCGGCTGAACCACTACAAGTGCAACGACCGTGCCAAACGCGCCGCCAGAATCCGCGACTGCCGTGCTTTGAGTCGTAACGCCGGGAAAAATCGCTCCAATTGCACCTCGCCCTGCCACCCAGTCGTCGCGGCCCGCTCACCGCGGCCAAATGCTGCTTTCAAAAGATTGCAAATCGTGCAACGACTGATCTTGCAGTCGCAGCACGCTCACTTGACCGGTCGGTCCGGCGATCGCTCGGACCAAGCTCTGCCAACGATCTGCCGGAACAGTTCCCTGCAGCTCCACATATTGCACAACCTCCTGGCGATCGTAGATCATCCCGCCGATCTGCCAGTTCGCACCGCTCCAGAGCAGTGACCCGTCGGGCTCGTAGTGCAACCGCCCGATCGCGGTCAGCCGCTGGACCACGTCGTCAAAGCGTTCTCCCAGCGGAGCGCCGGCGAGTCCGTAAAGATGAATGTGCAACCGCGGTAAATCGGTCATTGCGGCTGCACCGCGTCCTGCACCCACTGCGCGTAGGCGCCCGAGACGCGCTCCGGCGAAGCGACCCACCACTGCGGCAGCTCATAGGGATGGACGCGATGCACGCATTCCGCCAGAGCCGGCTCCGCCGAGCGGGTTGTTTTGATCGTCAACCGCCATTCGATCTCGGTGTGTCCCACGCCCTCCCAGATGTAGTGGCTGGTCAGTGGGCCGTCGATCTGCACGCAGGCAGCACAGCGGTGGGCCATAATCTGCCGCGCCAATTCGTCAGCTTCCTCTCGCGTGGCAACGGTGGTGGTGGCGACCAACAAGGATGCATCGTTTGTCATGGCTGTATCCGTTGAAAAACTCCTGTTCGAGCTTGAGAGAAATGCTCCATCCCGCAGCGGCTGTGAATTTTTGCAAAAGTCGAGGTACGTCGCAGGCTAAAGCCTGAACTCCAACGGGGATGCACGGTGCGGGGCTGGGACTGGGGGGAAGAATCTGTTTCAATCCGGGGCTGATCGCGCTGGTGCGCACATCATCCCAGCCGGCTGACTCCATCCTTCCTTTGATTCAAGCAGAAGATCGCCGCAATGGCATACGACGTATACGGTGTGGGCAACGCCCTGGTCGACGTTCAAGCACGGGTTTCCGACGAGTTTGTGCAGCGGCTGAAGCTCGACAAAGGGATTATGACGCTGGTGGACGACCGCGCTCAAGCGGAAGTCTTGGCGCAGCTCAACGGGACACCGCTGAACCACTGCGCCGGCGGATCGGCTGCCAATACGATCGTCGGACTGGCGGAGTTGGGTGGTTCGGCTGCATTTGCCGGCAAGGTTGCCGCCGACGAGATCGGCGACTTCTTCCTCAACGACCTTCGCTCACTCGGTGTCGATTACCGCGTCGGTCGCGCCGCTGCCGGTCAAACCGGTACTTGTGCGGTGCTGATCACGCCTGATGCCCAGCGGACGATGCTGACCAACCTGGCGGTCTCGATAACGCTGTCGCCTGACGACATCGACGAATCGATCATCGCGCAGAGCAAGTATGTGTACGTCGAAGGCTACCTGTTGACCGGCGAGTCGACCAAGCAGGCGGCTTACCGAGCGATGGCGCTGGCTAAGGCGCAAGGCGTTAAAGTTGCGTTCAGCGCTTCAGACCCTTTTCTGATCAACCTGCTGCGCGACGAGATCTGGGAATTGGTCACCGGTCCGGTCGATCTCTTTTTCTGCAATGAAGAAGAAGCCAAAAGTTTGACCGGCAAGAGCGACCCGGTGCAGTGCGCGGCGATGATTCACGAGCACGCCGAAAATGTAGCGCTCACGCTCGGACCCAACGGTTCGATCCTGATGCATGGCGGCGAGACAATTCCGATCGAAGGGGTCGCGACCGAGCCGCTCGACACAACGGGGGCCGGCGACATGTATGCGGGAGCCTTGCTCTACGGCATCACCGCGGGGATGTCATGGCGGCAAGCGGGGCACCTGGCTTCACATGCCGCAGCACGAATCGTCAGTCAGCTCGGCGCGGCTGGAGGATAAGTTCACTGCCGATGAGGTCCGCGAACTGGTCGCCCAAGTGCGTTAACCGCCCGCACGACTGCCGGGACGCCGCAACAGGACTGCATTGGCGACCCCTTGGCTAGTGTGCGTCAGCACCAGTACCGCGTCCTGTTCGAGCGGCCGCGGCGACTGCGAGAACCGCTCGGCCCACTGCGCGTCCGGCGTACCGTGCAGAAACGACGGCGGGATCATTCCCTTGAGCAGCGACAGCGCTGCGACGGTTAGCCCGATTGCCCCGCCCGCAGCCCCGCAGTGGCCCACCACTGCGATCGGCATCACCAGCGGTACTCCCGGCAGTTCGCACTGCAGGGCCGCCCGCTCAGCGGCATCGCGGGCGGGATCGCCGGTGCCGTGAGACACAACCATGCCGACCGCCTGCGGTGACACTCCGGCCTGGGCCAGCGCCGCTTGGATCGCTCGGGCAATCGATGTCGCCGAGCCGCGCAGCCCCCGGTCCGGCGGCGCAAACCGCGAGGCAACTCCGGCGACCGACGCCAGTGCAGGAACACCGCGCCGCTGAGCGTGTTCGGCCAACTCGATAACCATCGATGCAGCCCCTTCGCCGCCAACGACTCCGGTCGATTCGAGCGTATGCGGGCGGCTGGATTGCTCTAGTGGGTCGGCGAGACTCGGCACCGGCAGGTCACCGCGAAACACCATGTTGGTACCATCGATCAACGTGCCGGTGCCACCACAGATCACGACATCAGCGATCCCTCGGCGAAGAACTCCCATCGACTCGATCAGCGCCGACGTCGTCGAGACATCGCCGCTGACGATGGTGTTATTAGCTCCGGTCGCCCCCAGTGCGATCCCGACATGGCAAGCCGGCATGTTGGGCAGGTACTTGAGCATCCACAGCGGCATGATGTCACGCACGGCCACCGATCCAAACCGCGACAGCTGACAGCTACCCGATTCGTCGACGGAGTTCATCACCGCCTCGCGCAGCTCGCTCTCGGGCCCATAAAACATCTGCGAGCCGAAAATGGTCGCAATGCGATCGGTCGCGACCGCACCTTGCTGCATCATCGAGCCGAGTTGGGCCCCTTCAATGGCCAGCGTCGAAGCCGCAAAGGCGGTCTGCAACTCGCGGCCCATGACCTTGAGCGCCTTGCGTGGCCGGACGAACTGCGCCGCATCGAAGCCGAGGATCGGAGCTCCGAGCCAACTGCCGGCGCTGGGCCATGACCGCCAGTCCGCAGACGGTGTGGGGCTGCCGTCGTCACGGCGTTCGAGTGAACCGACTCCGCTGCGTCCCGCCAGTAGCGATTGCCAGAAATCCTCGACGCCGATTCCGATGGAGGTGACCGGTCCCAGGCCGGTAAGGACCACATCGGATAAGCTGGACATGGCGGGTGCGAGAGTCCAAAGAAAGAAGCGTCAACTGCCAACCGCCGCCAGTATGGTCAAGCCCCCGCCAAATGGAACCCCTGGGCTCAGGTTAAGGGCTCAGGCTCAGGTTTATTGGGTCAGGAGGCAATTGTGCGAAGCACACGATGGGCCGGCCGCTGGCGGCAATTGACTCCCGGCCCCTTAACTCGATGTTTGAGGCTGGCGTGCGAATGCGACCGCAGAACTAGCGGGTCGTGGGCGTCGATTCGCCCTTGCCCTCTTCGCCAGGCACATTGTCGTGCATCGCTTGTGGGATGCTCGACGTGTCCTTCGTCCCCAGCACGCTGTGGAAGATCGCGAACTCTTGGTCGGCGTCGGAGTCGCGAGCAATCGGTTCGTCGGTGACTTGTGCCTCGGCGACAATCGCCTCGATCACCTTTCGCTCAACGATCTGATTGCGCAGTGCGTCCATCTGGCCCGACTTTTCCAGCCGAGCACGGACGCGCCGTACCGGCTCATCGCTCTGCTGGGCGATCAGCGCGATTTCGGCATCGTAGTCTTCTGCTTCCGCTTCGATCTTCAGTTCTTCAGCGATCTGCTCAAGAATGAAGTGCTCACGCAGGGCCATTTCGGTCGAGGCCTGGGCGTTCTGCCGGCTCAGGTTCACGATCCGCCGGATTTCTTCTTCGGCGAATCCGCTGCGGCGAAGTTCCAGCACTTTCCGCTGCAGTTCGCGCGCGGTTTGGCGCCGGACCAAGTCCGCAGGCAGCTCAAATGATGCGTTATCGGTCAGCAGTCGGACGACGGCTTGGCGAACCGCTTGTTGCTGGCGGTACTGCGCCTGACGTTCCAACGAACTGCGGACAAACTCGCGGAACTCTTCGACCGATTCAAAGTCGCCCAGGTCCCGGAGGACGGCCGGGGTCAGTTCAGGAATCGACTTGTGCAGCACTTCGATGACTTGGAATTCGGCCTCGATTTCCTTGCCGCGATATTCCTCGTTCTCCGACGTTTCGCTGATCTTAACGGTGCCGCGGCGGGTATCGCCTTCGACGACGCCTTCCATCAGCTCGCCAAAGTTAGCGCAGACGCCATCGGAGAAGCTCACGCGCTGCTGCAGCGTCACGCGTTCTTCTTCCATCTCCGACAAGACCTTGTCGCCGTCTTTGAATACTGCTGTGATCAGCAGCTTGTCGCCGAGAACGGCCGCATCATCGGTCGCTTCGAGCGTGGCATTGCGTGACAGGACGCGCTCAATGGCGGCGTCGATGTCGGCATCGGTCGTCTCTTCAACGGGCTGGGTCAGGGCCAAGCCCTTCCACTGCGGCGTTGGGAATTCCGGACGCACTTCGACCGAGAACTGGAAAACGAAGTTGCCTTCTTCGGGCAACTGCACGGCATCGAAGTCGAAGTTCGGTTCGCTGATTGCCGAAAACGGCTGGGTCTCGGTCACCTGAGCAAGGCTGTCCATCACCAGACTGCCCTTGACCTGTTCTTTAACGCGGTCCTTGAACTGCTTCTCGACCAGCTTCCGCGGGGCGCGGCCGGCACGGAAGCCGGGCACCTGAGCCTCGGGAACCAGTTCGTCGTACGCCTTTTTCAGGTAGCGCTGAACTTCTTCGGGCGCAACCGTGACGACCACCTCACGCAGGCAAGCCTGGGGACTCTGGACCGAAACATCCATCTTAAGTGACGGCTGGTCCTGGTCGGCGGGAGCGGTAACGTCGGACGTGGACATCCTGCGGGAAACCTCAGGTGGGAGTGAAGGAAGCAAAAGCGGCTGATGGGATTCGAACCCACGACAACAACGTTGGCAACGTTGTGCTCTACCAACTGAGCTACAGCCGCGTGTGATCAGAAGAAATCGACAGGCATCTTAGGCGATTCGCTGGCGAAGTCAAAACCCTGATGCAACCAAACCTCTGTCCTGAGCGGTGCAGAGTCTATCGTCGTTCAGGTCGTCCTTGCAAGAGCCCAAAAGCCGCCGGCGCGACAAAATTTTTCAGCAGCTTCCCACCATGTACCTCCCTAGTCGAAGTGGCACCAATTTGGGGAACTTATTCATGGCTGAGGGATTCCAACGGTCATCGGCCGGTCCGGCCGGTCGTCATGCCGGCATAATCGCCATGTTCAAACGCCTCGACATCCCTCCCGCGGCGTTTACCCAATTTACCCCTGCTACCTAGGCCGCAAAAATTTGCGGCTTTCAAGCGGGGGAGTATACTCGATTTTCCTCCCCTGGGAGTCGTCCCGAAATGGACGTTCCTCTGTAGCTGTTCTCGTCTTGCTTCCGAGTTCTCGCCGCACCGACGCGGTTGTGAGCCGAAGCGCCGTTGGCTTCTTTCGTTCCACTTAATTGTCACACCGGCGGTTCCCTCGGGACCACTGGCTGGTCGCATCTTCGGGTAGTCTTCAATGACCTTGCGCAAGCGATTTCGTCAACAACCTTCCGCAACATCGAGCCGGAAGCAGAAACGGCGCCACCTGCTGGAAACCCTCGAGCCCCGCCAACTGCTTGCCGGTCCGCAGTTGATCGGCGTGCAGCCCAATGAGGGCGATTTGATCGACGACGGAGCCGTGCGGTCGATCGCACCGCGCTCGCTGACGTTCCGGTTCGACGAAGCGCAGCAGATCGATCCGGCGACCTTTGCCGGGATTCAGATCACGCGCGCCGGGTCCGACGGAGCGTTTGGCACCGACGACGATGTTCGCATCCAGCCCGGCCTGGTGACGCTCGGAGACATCCGCCAGAACGAGGTGGTCGTCCGCTTTGCCGAGAACCTGCCGGACGATCATTACCGTATCGACGTGTTTGCATTCGATGATCCATCGCAAGGGATCGTGGCGCTGCGGAACGTCAATGGCGAAGCGCTGCAGCCGTCGACGGTCGGGGCGCGGGCCGAGACGATCAATTTTGAACTCAATCTCGGGGCGCTGGTCGAAGCGGTGGTGCCGCAGCCGGTGGTGCGACTGGCTGACGGTTCGCTGGACCAGCGGCGCGATGAAATCCTGGTGTACTTCAACGAAGATGAACTGTTCGTCGAGAACGATCCAGCGACCGGATTGCCGACCGAGCGTTCGGTCGAGCACCCGCGGTTCTACCAATTGCTGCTGACCCAAGAGTCGGTTCGCACCACCGATGACACGCTCTATTTTCCTGAGCGGGTGATCTACGACGCCCAGACGCACACGGCGCGGCTGATCTTCGAGACCGACATCAACAACCTGCCGGCCAAGAACGGATTGCCGGGAGTTCCGCTGGGCGGCGGCACCTTCCGACTGCGCATCGGCACCGCGGTCGACAGCCGCGGCGATCTGATTCTCGAGCCGACTCGGCTCGTCCCCACGACCCCTGTCGGCGATACCCTCGGCACGGCGCTGGATCTCAACGCGGGCAACAGCTTCGTCACCAACGGGACGCAGACCTCAAGCATCATCATCGAAGGAGCGATCAGTCCGGTTCCCTTCCATATTCAGTTCCCCGGCGGTGCTAACGATCCGGGCCGAATCACTTTGCCAGAGGTCGCCGGAAGCGGCTTGCTGCAGAGTATCAACGCCCGGTTCGGTCCGGACTCGACCTTCGGCGTGACCGAGATCGCCTACAACTTCCAGAGCGTTTACGCGAACACCGGCGGCACCGCGCAGCTCAACCAGATCACCGATCGCCAGAAGACACGGATTCGCGAAGCGCTGTCGCTGTGGGGCAATTACCTCGGCGTGCAGTTCCGTGAGACCCGCGACCAAGGGATGACCTTCGCGGTCGGCAACCCGACGGCGCTGCCGGCGCAGGGGCTGCAGACGTCAACCCCGGCCGTCCGCAACGCGCTCAACGCCTCGCTGCGGATCGACCCCAGCTTCGCCAACTCGGCGATGGTGTTCAGCAATGAGACGCAGTTCAACACCGCCTTTGGCGAGGACTTCTTCCGCAAAGGGATGGCCGGGATCGGCTTCCTGTTGGGCCTGGAGCAGTCGACGGAAGTCACTTCGCAGTCGTTGATGGCGCTCAGCAGCGTCTTTTTGAACCAGACCATCAATCCGACTCAGGCCAACGGCAACGTCAACCTCGGCGCAGCTGCGCGACTTGGAGCCGTCATTCCCGAGCAACCTCGACATCCTGCACGGCCAGCATGTGCATCGGGCCGACGGTATCGATGTCAACTTGTACCGCTTTGAAGTCGACCTGGGTGCGGGAAATCGCACCGGTACCTTTACCGCTGAAACCTTCGCCGAGCGTCTGCCCGATTCGAGCTTGCTGGACAGCACGCTGAGGTTGTTCCGCGAAACCCGTGCATCGGTCGTTACCAACTTTGGACTGGGTACGTCACTGTCGATCGGCGTGACCGCGGCGCAGGCCGGGGAACTGGGCAACAACGCGCGGATCGACTTCATCCGCACCAACGGCACTGAGATCGTCATTCGCCAGCGGAATGATGCCTCGGGCAATCCGATCGCCAATGCCATCGAAATCCAAATCCCGCGGAACATTCCGGTTGCCGCCGGTGATTTGGTTGCCGCGATCAACAATCATGCCTTTGCCAGCACCCTGTTCCGTGCTGAACTGCTCGTCGGCGCCGTTGGGACCAACATCGGCGGAGCGGCGTTGGATGCGCCGCTGCTGCTCTCCGGTGGTGGAATTGAAGAGCTGGCTCGCAATGACGATTACTTCAGCAACGACTCTTACCTGACAGCGTCGCTGGGCAACGGCATTTACTACATCGGCGTCGCGGCGACCGGAAACGATCGCTATGACCCACAAATGACCGGCAGCGGCTCGGGCGGCCGCACGCAGGGCAACTTTGAACTGGCGTTGAAGTTCGAGCCCCAGGTTGGTGTGGTCGATACGATCCGCGACATGGACAGCGAGCGGACCGGCGTGCCGGGCACGGCTCTGGACGGCGACGGCGACGCCATCCCCGGCGGCGTCAAGAACTTCTGGTTCCAGACCCGTCCGACGGAGCGTTTGCTGGAAGTCACCGCTACCGGAGCAGCGGTTGTTCCCGGGCAGACATTCACGCTCGTCGGCGCCAACGGCGCTTCGCGGCAATTCGAGTTTGTCCCCACGGGCAGCACCGCGGCGCCCGGCAATATCGCCATCTCTTATAACCCGGGCAACGTCGGGCCAGCGGTTCCCGCCGGATCGCTCGCCTCAACGATCCGCGGCGTGATCAACAGTCCGGCTGTGCGTTCGGCGCTGGGAATCGAAGCGGTCGCCGTAGCGGGCAGTCCGACCCTGATCGAATTGCGCGGGGAACGGTCGATCCGCTTCTCAGAAAATTCCCGCGGTGTGACCGCTTATGGCCGCACGGTGTTCGTCGATAAGGTCGCTGGCGTCAATGCCGACGGCAGCCTGGCACGTCCGTTCAACAATATCGCCAACCCGGCTGTTCCCAACGCATTCGGTTCGGTCTCCACCAACGACATTGTCCGCATCGTCGGCAACGGTGGCCAAGACGGCGACGTCACCACCGTCGGGGATAACTTCTCCTATAAGATCGGGACGACGGAAACCGGTGGCGGTACGCTCGAAGATGGGCGCAACCTGCTGGTTCCGCACGGCGTCACGGTGATGATCGACGGCGGAGCGGCTCTCAAGCTGCGCAACGCCGCGATCGTCGTCGGCAGCACCAGCTTGCTGGCCGACCGCAGCGGCGGCGCGCTGCAAGTGTTGGGCACGCCGCGGTTGGTCGACCTCAGTGATCCGGTCTTCAGCGGTACCACCGTGATCGATGCCGGCGTCGATCTGCTCGGCGGATCGGGTAGCGTCGTGTTCACCAGCACCCGTGACCGCGCGGTCGATGCCGCGTCCGCAGGTAGCAGCCCGGCAGCGACCGAGGGCAACTGGGGCGGGATCATCTTCCGCCGCGATCTGGATCAGTCGCAGGGGCGGTTTGATCTCGAAGATGAAGGGATCTTCCTGCAAACCGTCAATCACGCCGACATCCGCTTTGGTGGCGGTAGCAACGTGCTGATCGAGTCGATTCAGCAGACGGTCAATCCGATTCAGATGGTCAACCTGCGTCCCAACGTGACGTTTAACCGGTTGACCCGCAACGCCGGCGCCGCGATGAGCGCCTCGCCAGACAGCTTCGAAGAGACCAGCTACCAGTCGCCAACGTACCAGCAGGCCGGTGAGTTCACCGCCGACTATGGCCGCGTCGGCCCAGACATCAAGAACAACCTGCTGAGCAACAACAGCATCAACGGTCTGTTCATTCGCGCCGAAACCACACCCAATGCGCCTCTGCGGCAGCTGACGGTCGCTGGCCGGCTCGACGACATCGATATCGTTCACTACGTCGCCGAAAACATCATCATCGCTGGTAATCCCGGTGGATCGATTCAGGACGGTGTGCGGCCGCAACTGGAAGACGTTGCCGAAGTGCCGATCCCGGGCGGCGGTACGCTCGCCGCCGGCAGCTACAGCTACCAGGTCACGTTTGTCGATCGCTTCGGCTTCGAATCGCTAGCCGCCGCTGCTCCGACCAGTTCCGTCACGGTCGCGGCCAACGCCGCGATCGAGCTGTTCAATCTGCCAGCGGTGCCCAACGGCTCGGATTACATCTCACGGCGGCTGTATCGGCAATCGCCTGGTGGAACCGAGTTTGTGCTGGTCGCAGAACTCGATGCGTCCAGCGCCCAGTTCATCGATGAGGGCCGGCGCAGCGGAACGCCGCTGGATCAGAGCCGACAAGGTGTCCGCGGCCGCTTGAATGCGTCGTTGGTGATCGATCCGGGAACTGTGGTCAAGTTCAGCGGTGCGCGGATCGAATTGGGCCAAGGTACACAGCTGTTGGCGGAGGGTCTGCCGGGGCTGCCGGTGGTCTTCACCAGCGCCGCCGACGATCGCTTCGGAACCGGCGGCTCGTTCGACACCAACAACGACTCGGGCACCGCGGGCGGTGGTACCGATCCGGCCCGCGGCGACTGGGCGGGGATTTACGCCGGCCCGACCGCGCACGTCAGCCTCGACAACTCGGTGGTCGCCTACGGCGGCGGCGTCAGCTTGATCGAGGGTGGTCAGAGCAAAGCGTTTTCGGCATTGGAACTGCATCAGGCCACCGCGCGGGTGACCAATTCGCGGTTTGAGTACAACGCCAACGGCCAAGGCGGCGCCGGTCCGGTCGGCCGCAACGGCCGCTTGGGCAATACGCCGTCGACCATTTTTGCCCGGTTCACGCAGCCGGTCTTGGTCGGCAACCAGTTCGTCGAAAACCGCGGCGCGATCATCGACATCGACAGCGATTCGATGGTCGCCGATTACGTCGTCGACCTGGGACGCCAAAGCGGGGCGATCGATCGTCTCGCCGATTTGGATGACAATCATGGCCCGATGGTCCGCCGCAACACGTCCGATAGCACGCCGAGCGACTCCGCAGGCCAGCGGCAGCTCAACGGCATGTATGTCCGTGGTGGCATCGTTTCGACCTCCAGCGTCTGGGACGATACCGACATCGTCCACATGGTGTTCGACACGATCATCGTCGGCAATCAAGTTTCTGGCGGTGAACTCCGCTTGCAGAGCCGACCTGACGAAAGTCTGGTGATCAAGCTGTCCGGCAGTGGAAACCCCAATAGTGCGACCACCGGCACCGGCTTCACGGCAACCGGTTCAGGTTCCAACCTTGCCGATCGCATCGGCGGCACGATCCATGTGGTCGGATTGCCCGGGGCACCGGTGGTGATGACCAGCATGCTCGACGACACCGTCGGAGCAGGCAGGAAGTTGGACGGCTCGGAGCAGACGGACACCAATGGTGATGGGTTCGGCAGCCGACCATTCCCGAACGATTGGCGCGGGATCTACCTCGACCAGTTCAGCAACGATCGCAACGTGGCGGTGGTTCCGGAACTGGAGCTTTCGACCGAAGTGGCTCCAGGGCTCAACGCGACGGTTAACAATGCACAGTTCCTGGGCGAGCTGGCCGAGAATGCGATCGCCAGTGACGACCGCCTGCGGCTCGGCTTTGAAGTCAACGGCTTCCTGAGCGGCCAGAACGACATCGATACCTACAGCTTCACCGGAGCCGCCGGAACGTCGGTGTGGGTGGACATCGACAAGACCAGCATCGGGCTGGACAGCGTCATCGAAGTGCTGGATTCGTCTGGCAATGTACTGGCGCGATCGGACAACAGCTTTGACGAAATCGATGACCCGTCGCTGATCACCACCGGCGGCACCACTTTGCAAGGCCGGGTAGGACCGCTGAGCCGCGTCGATGAGTCGCTGGTGCAGCGCGGTGAGCTGGGACTTTACGAAGATTTCGGATCCACCAATCCGCGCGACGCCGGTCTGAACTTCGTGTTGCCCGGACCCAACGGAACGCGCAGCGTCTACTATGTCCGCGTGCGCAGCGCCTCGGTCAATCCGGCCGATGCCGCTGGCGGGATGAGCCGTGGCGGCTACACCTTCCAAGTTCGCCTGCAGGAAACGCAAGAGTTCCCCGGCAGCGTGGTCCGCTTTGCCGACATCCGCTACGCCAATCACGGCATCCGGCTGAGCGGGCTGCCGGGCAGCTCACCGCTGTTGGGCGAAATCGGTGAGAATGAAGCGGTCAACCCCCAGGCGAGCAACAACAGCCTCACCGGAGGCAACACACTGGCAGCGCGGCCGCAGCACGTCGGCAATCTGGCGCAGACCAAGCATGGTGCGATCAGCATCGCCGGGGCGCTCTCGTCGGTGACCGACGTCGATTTCTTCCAGTTCGAAGTCGATTTCGGTGGCGGCGCGGCGCTGACGCACATGCAGCGTTCAACCGTCTTTGACATCGATTACGCCGATGACTTTAGCCGGCCCGATACGAACCTCAGCGTGTTCTATGATGACGGCAGCGGCCCGCGGCTGGTCCTGTTCGGCTCCGGCAGCAACATCGCCGAAGATCAATCCAGCCCGCTGGGCAATGAGATCGGTGAGTTGCTGGCGCGTGGCTCGATCGGCAGTGGCGATCCGTTCATCGGCCCGGTCTCGCTGCCGCAAGGCACGTATTACGTGGCTGTTACCGAGGCCAGCCGGGTGCCGGTGGAGTTGGACAGCAACCCGTTGCTCCGCCGCGAGCCGTTGGACGCGGTGCTGCGGATCTTCGAAGATCACGTCCAGTCGATCGGCGGCTCGACCGCGCTGCCGCCGCGCGAAGGCGCTTTCATCGCCAGTGTCGGTACGGGCTGGTCGCTGACGACGGAGCGGGCTACCGATCCGGGACACCAACGCACGCAAACGTTCAATCGCAGCCGCGCTTCCAGCGCATTCCCGCCGAGTACACAATTCGAGACGGAGCCGAACAACACCTTCGGCGGCGCCACCAACTTGGAGGCATCCCCCTGGAGTTTAGCGCTGCATCCGAACATCGGCTCCAACACCGCCAACACCAGCGAATCGATCCCGCACACCTCGGTTAACGGAAACATCAGCGGTGACGTGGTCGATCTGTTCCGCTTCCAGGTGAACCAGAACAACTCGTTGGTGATCCTTGACATCGACGGCGGTTTTGATGCGCTCGATCCGACCGGGTTTGGCAGCGTCGATCTGAAGCTGCAACTGTTCGAAGAGATCGTCGATCCAGGTACCGGGGCGGTCACCCGCGTGCTGCGGCAGAGCAATTCAACGGCGCCGCCGTCGGCCGGTGCCGGAGGTAGCCAAGCGGGAACGCCGGCTGATCCGCTGAGCACGCAAAGCGCCGATCCGTTCCTGCAGTTGAATCTCAACGCAGGCACCTACTACGTCGCCGTGACCCCCGAAGCGGCCACCTATGATGCCGCGACCGAAACGTTCGTGCTGGACGTAGCCAATCGTCCGGCCAGCGGCAGCTACACGCTGCATGTCTCCGCGGCCAATCACTCGTTTGCCGGTGGCGACGCTGCCAACCAGTCGTACCACTTCGATCGCAGTGCACCGAGCGGCACGCTGCAGTCGACCAGCTTTGACTTGACCGGTTACTCGGCTGTGGATCTGCCGCGGTTCTATTTCAACTACTACTACGATCCGGGTGCGGGCGACAATGTGGTGGTGCGGGCCCGCAGCGACCAGAATCCCGGTGGCGTCACGCTGACGTCGAATCTGCAGACCGCCCCGAACTTCCAGACCTGGCGGCAGCAAGTGGTGTCGCTGGAGAGCTTTGCCGGCAACACCGGCATCGTTGTGGAGTTCGTCTACCAGACCGGTGGCGGTACGGGATTCGCCGAGGGGCTTTTCCTGGACGACTTCATCGTCGGCTTCGCCGAGCGGGGCGAGATGATTTCTCAGGCACGGCCGAACTCCGCTGACTTCACCTCCGGCTTCGGCGCTCAGGCTGGCGAGTACCAGCTCGAGATGCGGCCCGGGACGCAGTACGCAACCCCGGTGGTCGGCGGGCTCGACCTGAACGAGACGTTCGATACCAACGACCGCCATGCGCGACCAGGTCACGCTGGTCGCACCGGCGGGCAGCCAGATCAACAACGGCGATCGCTTCACGCTCAATGACGGCGCGACGACGATCACGTTTGAGTTCAACACGGCCGGTGGATTCAGCCCCAATGTCGTCCGCATCGCCTACTCGCCGAGCGATACCTCCGCTCAAGTCGCCCAGCGACTGATCAACGCGATCAACAGCTCGGTCGTCCAAGCGTCGCTGCGGATCAAGGCCGCTCCGGCCTCGAGCAACAGCTCGCTGACGACGACCGATGCCCGCGTGAACTTGACCGGAACGGTCAACGGCGACTTCGATGCGATCGCCAGCGTCACCGAAGCTCCGGCGACGCTGACCTCCGCGCCGCGTGCTGGCGGAGGCCGCAACCTCGTGATGCCAGCGATCATGCACAACGGCATCGGTGACTCCAATACGGTGCGGACCCAGGGTCAGGTGATCATCGACAGCAACCGGATCAGCGACTCGCACGGGATCGGGATCTGGTCGGAAACACCGCCACGCATGAGCGACCCACGCGATAGCCAGGTCGGCTCCATCCCCGGATTCCCCGGGTTCCCTGGATTTCCTGGAGGCACTTTCGGCTATCTGACACCGCCGCCACTGGGTAATTCCGAAGGTGGTGCGGTTAAGAATCTACCGACGCTCAATGATTCGGTCCTCGGTGGGCTCGTTCCCGGGGCGGTGATTGTCAACAACATCATTGACCAGGCCGGCTACGCAGGGATCAAACTCGATGGCCAAACCAGTCCGTTCGTGATCACCATGACCGGCGACACGATCAATGACCTATTGGACATCAACCAGATCGCCGACGGCCTGACGATGATTATCGATGCAGCGGGCACTCGGGTGGTGTTCGAGTTTGACGACGTCAGCGGCGTTGCCGTGATCAACGGTGGCAGCGGCGTGGTTGGTGGCAACGGGGTTGCCGATGGCCATATTCCGATCTACTACCGTCATTTTTTATCGAACACAAACGCCTATACCGCCGGAGCACCCTTCGGCACTCCGGTTCGGGAACTTCTGGTGGGGATACAACAAGCCATCAATGGCAGCATTCACGTCACCAACAATATTGCCGGATTGGTCAGGGCGAGCGTGGGCCCATCGTTCTTCTCTGGAGCGACAACCGGCCCGCTGAATCTTCCCTCCCTGCCTGCGGTTTATGTCGAAGGGGCAACGGGTGTCTATTTTAGCACCGCTTTCCAAAGAGCGGGTGGCACCATCCCATCCGTCCGGATGGCCCAGTTGGCCGAAGCGCCGCAGCCTTTCGCGCGGATCGTCAATAACACGATCTATGGAAACGATGGCACCGAGGCGCAGTTCCCCGGATCGGCGACCGATGAACCGAACGATCAAATCGCCCACGCGGTTGATACCAAGCTCGGGCGTAGTCACAAAGGTGCGTACGTGACCCAGGGTGTGATCGGCGACAACGTCAGCCCGCTGTCGCCGGACCGCGACGTCGATTTGTATCAGGTCGAACTCGGTGCCGGCGATCGCTTGGTGGTCGACATCGACACGCTGGATGTCGGCCCAGGAACGGTGCTGAGAGTTTTCGACTCCAGCGGCATCGCGCAGGAGTTTGTTACCGGTGGCGGTGAGACCAGCACACGAAGTTTGCCTGGAGCTTTGGCGCCGCATCTCAATCCTGGCTCGACGACTGCCAGTCCGCTCAACGATGAGCTCGATGAAGACGGCGACGGGGTTGCCGACGTGAATGATCGTGACGGGTTCATCGATTTCACCGCGACCCGCAAAGGCACTTACTATGTCGGTGTCAGCAGTCTGGGTAACGATTCCTATGACCCGCTGAGCTTGGCCGGGCATCGCGCCGGTACCGGCGGGACCGGTGACTACACCCTGGGCATGGAAGTCTATGCCCCGCGAGACTTCGTGCTCTCGATCGACGACGGTAATAATGCCTTCAACGGTACCAACACCGGCACACGTGCTGCGGACCTAATCGGCACCACCTTCACGATCACCCAGATTCCCGACTACAGCGGCGCCGGTGGCTTTGCCAACGTCAATGCGTTTGGGAACCGCGTCACGTTCGAGTTCACTGACAGCCTAGTCGGCGTGGTGTTGCCCAATGGCAACGTCAACGTCCCGTTGTTCAGCGGCGGACTCGACGGCGGTTATCGTAGCCAAGAGATCCTCCGCGCGATCGCCAGTGCGGTCGCCCGCGTGGCCGGCGGTGCCCCAGTACTTCCTAATCACGAACAGGGCGATGGGCCCGAGGGACGCAACGGTCCAGTCCCGCGTGTCACGGCGGTCGCCCTGGGAGGGGCCAGCGGGGACAACGCGGCCATCAACACCACGTTCGCGGGCATCTTCGGAACCGGCTACGGTCACAACCGTCTGGAGGTCGGGAACGCCAGCATTATCTCCGGCGGACTCAGCGACGGGGCAGGCACCAGTGAGTTGTATGTGCTGATCGGCAAAGCGGCACGAGTGGAACTGAGCCCTGAGGCTCGCGCGGCCGGGTTGAAACTGACTCCTGACCAAACGACGCCGACCTTTGCCAGCGAAGCCGATCAGTTGCTGCTCGAACACGGAGTGCTGATCACCCAGGGTGCCAGTCCGACGTTGGTCAACAACGTGTTTGTCAACCTGCACCAGAGCGTCGTTGGCGAGGAAGCCAATACGTTGGGCTTTGGCAACGCAGCAGCAGTCAACCAGTTCTACAAAACGCAACAGATCGTGGTCACCGGCAATGCGTTCCAGTACGACGAGCCGCGCAATACCACGATCCGTGCCGATGTCTTTTCGCCGTTTACCGCCCTCGTCAACGGCAACCCCGGGATCACTAACGGCCCGAGCAACATCAACGGCGGCAACACGGACTTCAACTTTATCGCCCCCGACGCGATTGGACTGCTAGCCAATCCGGCCGGCGATCGATTCACACCCGCGTCCAACTCCCCTGTGATTGACAGTGCGATCAACTCGCTGGGCGAGCGGGACACGTTCGGCGCACTGAAGCAATCGGTCGGAATTTCGATCAGCAATATCCTTGCGCCGGACCGCGACAACAGCGGCCAGCTGCGCGGACAATCCGAATGTCGCCTCACCCGGTGGCCTCGGCTCCAACGTGTTCAAGGATCGCGGTGCGCTGGATCTGGCCGACTTCGTCGGGCCGACCGCCATCATCGAGTTTCCACGCGATAATGACGCCGCCGGAATTGATACCGATCCGGCCGAGAGCTTCCTGCAGCTCAACAGCGGCATTTACGATGAGTTCCGCATCCTGTTGCAGGATGTCGGCGACGCGTCGGATCCGTTCGTCGGCAGCGGGATCGACGACGACACCGTAGTTGTCCCCGTTCTGCCGGGACTGCGCCAAGCCGGTGCGAACATCGCCTTGTTCGAGGGTGACCGTCTGCTGACCGAAGGCATCGATTACACCTTCAGCTATGACGCGACTCGCGGGCTGATCACCCTGCGTCCGATCGCGGGCGTCTGGCGTGATGACCGGGCTTACCGGATCTCGATCAACAACCGCGACCGCTTGGTCACTCTGGCACCTTCCGCCGGCGCGATCGCCGATGGCGATTCGTTCTTGGTCGTCGACAACGATGGTGGACGCGTCACGTTCGAGTTCGAGTCGGGATACGAACTGAGGATCCCCGAAACGCTGCGGTTCACGGTCCCCGGTGCGGGCACCGGCGCCGGCGGCATCTCCGACGGCACCCGCTTCAGCATTACCGGAGAGACCGGAACGCCGGTGTTCTTTGAGTTCGATCGCGACGGTGTCACGCTGCCGGGAAGCCGCGTCGTCAGCTTCCAGACTGGCGACTCGCCCGACACGATTGCACAATCGATCAGCACCGCTATCCAGGCCGCCGTCGACGCCGAGTTGCTCGATGTGACGCCGGTGGTCGATGGCCGCAGCGTGATCATTGGCAGTGAAGCGGGCACGATTCTCGATGCCAGCCGCACCGCGATGATCACCGCCGCACAAACGATCGCGTTGTCGATCCCAACCGTTGTGGCAGGTCCCGGCGGAATCGCTGATGGTGAGATCCTGACGATCAGCGACGGCAATCAGACGGTCCGTTTTGAATTCGATAGCGATGGAAACACCAGCTCGGTCAACACGGCGATCGACATCAGCAGCCTGACGCAGGCCGACTCGGTGCGTGATGCCATCATCGCGGCGATCAATGATTCGCCACTGCGGATCGAGCCATTGCTGATCGATGGCTTGATGTTCCTCAACCTGCCTGCCAACGGCGCGGCAACTGTTTCTAGCGGATCCATCGCCACCGTAGGCATCAGCCGCACACCGGCCGATGGCAGCACGATCACGTTTACTCCCGCAAGCGGCAACCCGGTGACCTTGGTGCTCGATCGAGCCGATGATGACCAACCGTTGCCAGGCGGGATTCGGGTCGAGTTCGATCGGGCGACAACCGCCGATCAACTCGCTCAGGCGATCGCAGCCGCCATCCGCTCGCAGCAAATCAGCGGCGTCGATCCCGCGGCCGTGCTGGCCAATGCCGGCGGTCAGGTCTCCATCGGTGGGGCAGACGGCTTGGGACTTGCGCTCGACACGGAGTCGACGTTGCAGATCGTCGGGCAGCCTGATGTCAGCGGCCCGAGCCAATTGATCGTATCCGGGCCACTGCTGTTGCAGTTGCCGATCGTCGGCGGCAGCGCCATTCCCGATGACAGTCAGTTCACACTGACCGACGGAAACACCACGGTCGCCTTCCAGTACAACCTGGTGCTGACCGGAGCCTCCAACCCGCAGGCGACCGAAATCGCCTATCGCACCTTCGACGATGTCGAGGCGATCGCAACAGCAACCGTCGCAGCGATCAACCTGGCCGGGCTGAGCAACATCACCGCGACCAACCTCGGCGGTGGCCGGATTTCGCTTGGCAATATTGACCAAGACCAGTTCGGCTTCCCCGAGCCGGTTCCGCCAGTGGATCCCGAAGCGCCGGTGGTGCCGGTGATTCCCGCTCCGCTGACGCCGCGCCGTGGGATCGTCAACGACGGCGAGCAGATCGTTATCACTCAAGGCACCCAGACGCTGCGGTTCGAGTTCGACGCAGCGACCGGAGGCGGCGGTGTCACACCGGGATTCATCCCGGTGATCTTCCAGCCCGGCAGTTCGGTCAACGACGTCGCCAGCGTCTTGGCGGCGGCGATCAACAACAACCGCGGCAGCCTGAACCTCTCGGCGTCAGCCATCCCCGGCGGCGTTGTCCAATTGGACGACACGTCGCAAACCGTGATCGACCTTTCTGCCGCACCCACACTCTCACTGGCCGGGACTCCCGGCGGTGCGATCCCAGTGCGATTCAACGGAGCCTTTGGTCCCGAAGAAATGAAGCGGGCGCTGATCGACGCGATCAACCAAGCGAACAGCCAGGGATTGACCTCGCTGGTCGCGGAAAACCGCGGCGGCGGCAGCCTGTTTATCGAAAACGCGCTGTTGATCGACGGTCCGATCGACAACTACTTCCTGCAAGCGGTGAGGGATTTGGCCGGTAATTCGCTCAAACCCAATCGCCCGGACAACACCACGCAGTTCACCCTGCTGCTGCCCACCGTGGGACTCGATTATGGCGATGCGCCCGATCCACGCGGCGGTGTCGCCGGACGTTACCCGACGCAGTTGGGCAACGACGGAGCCCGGCATGTGGTTGATCCCAATGGCGTGCGGCTCGGCCGGTTGATCGATATCGATGCGGACGGCATGCCGACCCCGGCGGCCGACGGCGACGATACAACGATCTTTGTGCTCGGTACCAGCGGTCCGCTGTTCGATGCGGTCGTCCGTCCCGGCTACGTCGAATTGACGTTCAACCTGACCGGCTCACCGGCGGACTTTGACGGCAACACCGTCACGCTTTCGACCGGTGTCGATACTGCGACGCTCGAGTTCGATGTCGATGGCCTGTTCAACGAAAACAACTTCGCCGTCTCGCCGAGCGACCCGAGCTCGTTGGCCTCGATCGCGCAAGCGTTCGCCGACGCGGTACGAGAGAGCCCGTTGCGATCCGCCGACGTGGTGGTCGTGGGCAACACCGTTCGTGTGATCACCGACGACGAAGATGGTGTCGTCTTCACCAGCAGCACCAATCCGTTTGGGATCCTGAACCCCGGCGTGCCGCTGGATATCACTGTCACGGTGACTGGCTCAGGCGTGCTTGAAGGCTGGATCGACTTCAACTTCGATGGCGATTGGGATGATCCCAACGAACAGATCATCAGCGCCGCGACGCCCGGTGCGGTGTTCGTGGGTGACCCCAATGGAGCTCCGGTAACACGGACGATCACGATCATGGTGCCGGCCACGGCACCGCGGCCCAACGTAGCGACCACCACCTACGCGCGGTTCCGCGTCAGCACCGAAGGCGGCCTGTCGCCGCGGGGCTTGGCGCTCAGCGGTGAAGTGGAGGATTACGCGCTGACGATCCTGCCGGGCTTGCCGCCAGACGTGAACGCGAACAATCGCGAACTGTCTTACAGTGTCGACGAAGATGGCATCCTGCAGGCTCGCGATGCCGATGGCACGCTGACGCCCAACATCATCAACGACAACGGGATCCTGTCGCAAATCCAGGACCCCGATGGCGACGAGATCGCAATCTTCGCCGAGGACATCGGAACGCGGACACTTGTGGGCGATGACGGCACGATTGCTGGTGAATTGACGCTGTTCGACGACGGCACCTTCAGCTTTGTGCCGACGCCCGATTACTTCGGTACGACCACGTTCACCGCTCGCGTCACGGACCTTAAACCAGCGGCTCCCGATACGCAGTTGGTCAGCGCCACGCCGCTGACGGTGACGATTGTCGTCGAGCCGATCAACGATGCTCCGTTTGTCAGCGGTGCGGCCCCGGTGACTAACCGTACGGTCGCCGAAGACACCGTGGTCACGTTCACCGCGGCGGAACTCACCGGGTTCTACCTGCCCGGGCCGCCGAACGAGGCGAACCAAGCGCTCGTGATTCAGTCGGCCGGGCTCGGCGGCACAGGCTTCCAAACCCAGCTCGGCGGGACGGTGCAGATCGTCGATGGCAACATCCGCTACACGCCGCCGGCGAACCTGTCCGGTACCGATCGCTTCCACTACGTCGTCGCCGACGTGCCGGTGGGCGAGGGACAGGTCAGCGAAGCCGCCGCGACGCTCGGCACGGTCGTGATCACGCTGACTGCGGTCAACGATCCGCCGATCGTCAATAACGATACCTTCAGTTTTGAAGGGGACGGACCGTTCACGATGCCGATCGGTGCCGCGGGCGTAACCGGCAGCATTCTCGGCAATGATTTGCCGGGGCCACCGGATGAAGTTGCTGCGGGCCAGACGATCTCGCTGGTCACCGGCGAGTTCCCCAAGATGACGCTCCGCGGCGGTACGGTCTCGATCAGCGGCTCGAATCTGGTCTACACGCCGCCGGCTAACTTCAGCGGCCCGGACCAGTTCACCTACAGCGTCCAGGACAACGGCAACCCGACAGCGACCGCTAGCGGAACGGTGTTCCTAACCGTCGATGGTGACAACGCCGCTCCGGTGTTTGTCGGGATCAACGGCGATCCGCAGCGGCAATCGTTAGAGTTCAACGAGAGCAAGGCAGTCGAACAGGTGTTCGAATACAACCTCAACTCGTGGTTCTTCGATGCCGAAGGCGACGCATCGACGTTCACGGTCACCAGCAGCGATCCGGGGACCGTCAACGCCACGGTGATCGTCGATCCGGCAACCGGCGCCAGCACGCTACGGCTGCGGTTGCCGTCCTTCCGGTTCGGACAAGCGACGCTCAACATCGTTGCCACAAATGTCGGTGGCGGCCCCTCGGGCACCGCTCAGGTTCCGGTCACGGTGCTCAACACGCCCGATGCACCGGTGCTGATCGGGACGCTTGACCCGATGAACGTCAACGAAGCCAATCCAGGCGACGCACCGGTCACCCGCGATCTGTCGGCGGTCTTCTCGGATCCCGACGGCGGGCAACTGATCTACACGGTCGCACGGATCGGCAACATCCTCAATCCAACGGCCGCTCAAATCGCGGCCTCCGGATTGGTGCAGTCGATCACGTTCAGCGGCGATCAGATGCGGATCACGCTGGTGCCCGACGCGTCGGGGAGCGCAAGTCTCGAGATCCGGGCCAGCGATGGAACGTTCTCGGTGACCGATACGTTCACGCTCAACGTCGCTCCGGTTGCCGATCCGCCGCGAGGTGAGCCGAACTTCTACAACGTACCGATCGGCGGTTCGCTGCAGGTGCTCAATCCGGCTCAAGGCGTATTGGCCAATGACACCGACCCGGACAGCGATGTCTTCCCCGGTACCAACCAGAAGCTCCGTGTCGATCTGTCAAGCGTTACGCAGCCGACTCGTGGGACCCTGCAGATGAACATCGACGGGACCTTCGTGTACACCAACACGTCGGGGCGAAGCGGTGACACCGATTCGTTCAGCTACCGTCCGATCGACCCGACCGGACTGCTTGGCAACGTCACGACGGTCACGCTGAACCTCGGTCAGTCGCTGTACCAGAACCCGATTCCGGGCTTCAACCATGACGTCAATGCGGATGGAAACATCACACCGCTCGATGCGCTGCTGGTGCTCAACGTGCTGGCTGCCAATCGGACCGCTGAAGTCTTGGTCTCCTCGCTGACCACGCCTCCGCCGCCGTTCTTCGACGTCAACGGCGATGGCCGGATTCAGCCGCTGGACGCCTTGCAGGTGATCAACGAGATCGGCCGCCGCAACCGGCTGCGATTGAGCGCTGGCGAAGGCGAACTCGACCCGGCGCTGTTGGCGTCCTCCAGCACGCTGTATGCGGCGGCGTCGATCCATGTTGCCTGAGACGCTGTCCATCGAGCCAGCGTCTGTGGCCGGCGAGCAGACGCTGTTTGCCGATCTGTTTGACAATGCCTGGACCGAGTTCGACGAACCCGCGGATCTGTTGGCCGAGGATCAACTGAGCCTGTGGGCCGCCGATCGAGATGGCGATAAACCGGCTAATGCCGTGGACGAAGCGTTGTTGTCGATGATCGGCTCAATTAACCTACAGTGAGCATCGTATGGCCCTGTGTGATGATCTGTTAGCCCCTCCGGAATTTCCAGAGGCGGCGGCGACCTCTCTGCCGCGACACGCGCGCGGCGAGCGGCTGCTCGATTCACTTCTCGTCGGCATTTGCTCGGACCTGCCTGATGTGGTGCTGCCCACTTCTCGGCCATGACCGTCGGTCACGGTCACCGATCCTAGATTCTGTTCCGGTTTCGCAGCTCACGACTTGAAACCGATCGCCGTCCCGCAGGGACGGGTCCCCACCCTGAACACCATCCATCGTTTTCAACCTATCGACTGGCCTGGCACCTATGCTTAAAAGACGTCCCTCCCGTCGCGGACCTTCTCGTCGTTCATCGGATTTGCGAGCCATGTTCCGCCGCACAGGCTTGAGACCCTTGAGCGACGCGAACTGTTAGCAGCGGAAGTGTTGGCCATTCGCCCTGACACCGCTGGGCTGCTGCATGACGGGGACGTGCTGAACGTGGCTCCCGCGAGTTCAACCTGTACTTCAACGGCGGGGCGAACCTTAACGAGGCGACGATCAACGCCAACACCATCCGCCTGGTCCGCAGCGGCGGTGACGGGGTGTTCGATGGCAATGACATCCAGGTGGCGTCCGGTTACGTCGGACTGGTCAATCCCGGCAGCACCGATCCGTCGGAACTGCAACAGATCGTGTTGCGGCCCGCCAGCGATGCCTCGCACAATGCTACCGACCCGTCGGTCGCTTTCCCCGACGACCTGTACCAGATCCAGATCATCGGCTCGGGCGCTCACCGCTGGCCGACCGCGACGGCGGGGCCTATGCCGGCGGTACCGACTCAATCATCAATTTCCGCTTGGACCGCGGTGCACAGGTGCTGGCCTGTCGTGCCGCAGCCGGTGACTCGCGGGCCCGGTGGCCAGCTGACGCAGGCCAGCAACCAGATCGTGGTCTATTTTGACGACCAAATGCTGAACCGCGCGCGACGCGGAAAACCCGAAGTTTTTCCGCTTGGTCGATACCCGCACGTCGCTCGATGCCAGCGACGACCGCACGCGGCTGCCTCAGAGCGCGCCAGTACGACGCAGCCAACAACACCGTGACGTTGACCGTCGCGACTGCGATTCCCGAAGGCACCTACCGGCTAGACGTCGGCCTGTCCGATGGCGGCAGCGAGACGATTGGCACCGCGATCCGCGTCGGCACGCTGTTCAATCAAAACCGCTTCAGCCATAACGGCTACTTAAGGGGATGGCAATGGAACACCCGGCAGTTCCAGCGACCGCGATTTCTACGCGTCGATTTTGCTGGTGGTGCCAACCTGCGGATCGAACTGACGCAGCACGATGCGGCGATGAATGCCAGTGTGCGCTGGTCGACGCCGGCGGAACTCGCTGCCGCTGACCCCGCTGGCGCAGGCGTCTGGGGTTTCACCGTCCCTGCGCGGCGCAGCCAGCACTACTACATCGAAGTGTTTAGCAGCGATGGCAGCACGGGGTCGTACCGGATCGATGCCAGCGTGACCGCCAGCGGGATCTCGACCAGCGATAACAACTCGACCTTTGGCACAGCGACCAACTTGGGCAGCCTGGCCGCCCCGGCGTGACGTTCACTTCGCAGATTCAGCCGCAAAACATCCCCCTGCCGCCGCGTCCTGGCAGCCTCGACGAACCGGGGCACCGCCAGATCCAGCGGAGAATCGCACATCGGCGCACTGGGCACCACGCCGACGCTGCCATCCGCGACCCGCGTGGTACGGTACTACTTCCCGTTAACTCTTGGCACCGACCAGAACGGGCGCTTCGTACCTGAACCTGATCACTGAAGAAGAGAAGCGGATCGTCCGCGCGATCTTCGACGTCTACGCCAATCTGTCGGGCTATGAGTTCGTCGAGTCGCCTGTGCTGGTGCCCGGTGGCGACGACTTGATGATCGGCAAAGGCGACTTCCGCGCGGTGAGTCGCGAATTGGGCCCTGATTCGGGGGTTGCCGGTCTGGCCAACAACCGGTTCGCGATGGTCAACGGATCGCTGTACAACCAGTCCAACCGCTTCTTTGGTGATGATTTCACGAACGTCATGTTCCATGAAATCGGGCACTCGCTCGGTTTGGGGCACGCCTACGAACAGCCAGCGAACATGGGCGGTGGCGTTCCCAACGACGTGCTGCCGGGTGACCATGATATCGCACACTTGCAGCGGATCGTGCCGCCCAACAGCACCGATATCGACATGTATCGGTTTGAACTGGCGGAAGCCGGGCGATTCAGCCGAGACGATCGCCGAGCGGATGTCCACTCCGAGTCTGCTCAATACGGTGCTGACGCTTATCGCCAGCGGAGCGATGGCCAGCGCGAAGAGATCGCCAGCAACGATCGCTACTTCGGCTCCGACTCGTTCATCGGACTGGACCTCGAACCAGGCGTCTATTTCATCGGCGTCTCCAGCACCGGCAACGACAACTACGATCCCAATGTTCCCGATTCGGATACGGCGGGACGACCAACGGCACTTACCAAATCCGGCTGTCGTTTGAAGCTGATCGCGGTGGAGCGTGCGCGATGCCGACGGGACGCCGATCGACGGAAACGGCGATGGCACCCCCGGCGGCGTACATCAGTTCTGGTTCCAGGCCAGCGATGTCGATACGACGCTGTTTGCCGATCGCGCCAACGACCCCAGACTCAACGTTCCTGACGGCACGGGCTCTCTGGCCAATCCGTTTGACACCCTGAGTGTTGCGCTTGCCGCAGCCGGTTCGCGGATCGTCGTCCCCGAGCGGGCCGCGAGCGAAATCCCGCGGTGAATCGTTCTCGATCAATGACGGCACATCCAGCAGCATCTTCACCTTTGGGCCGACCGGCTCGATCAATCTCAGCGGATTGGCGACTGCGGCTGAAGTGGCCGGAGCGATTGCCGCGGCGATCAACGCCAGCAGCTTGACGACGGTGGCGACCACGGTCGGTCGTGTCGTGCGGCTGTCGAATCTCGATCGGCTCGATCTCGCTGGTACGCCTGCATTGTTGGGCGCCCCCAATGTCGTGCGGATCGTCGGCAACGGCGGCAGCGATGGAAACCTGCTGACCCCGGCCGACAATCGGCCGTACCTGCTCGGGACCGACAACCTCGGCAACCCGCTCCGCGATGGGCAAGAGTTCCTAGTGCCCCAGGGTGTCACGGTGATGCTCGAAGCCGGTGCACTGGTCAAGCTCCACGGCGCAAATCTTGACGCCGGCACCTCGTCGATCAACCTGAGCCGCGCCGCATCGGCGATTCAGGTACTGGGAACGCCGGCCGTGCCGGTCTGGTTGCGGTCCTACCACGACGACACCTTTGGCGGCAATTCCGATGGCATCGGGCCCGTGCCGCAGGGTGGCGATTTTGGCGGGATCGTGTTCCGCGGCGACTCGGACCTCGAAAGATCAGGGCATTTTCCTCAATCACGTCACCCACGCTGACATCCGTCACGGCGGCGGCCAGGTGTTCGTCGATTCGGACGAACAGGTCTTCACGCCGATCCACATGGTCGACGCCCGTCCGACGCTGCGGTTCAACCATATCTTCGATGGTGCCGATGCGGCGATGTCGGCCAATCCCAACAGCTTCGAAGATTCGCTCGGCCGGATCGGTCCGGACATCCTGGGCAATTATCTCGAAGCGAACACGATCGACGGGTTGTTCATTCGGATCCGGACTGAACTCGGGGCGACGCTCGATAAGCTGACGCTCTCGGGCCGGTTTGATGACACGGACATCCCGCACGTGCTGACCGAGAACCTGCTGATCGATGGCAATCCAGGCGGACCTCGGTGCGCTACCTGCTGGAACGTTGGTCGCCCGAGCGGCGGGACGACTGGTCGTCGATCCAGGCGTGGTGGTCAAAGCTCAGCGGCGCACGGATCGAAGCCGAACGCGGGGCGTCGGCGTTGATCGCCGAAGGCACGGAAAATCGGCCGGTGGTCTTTACCTCGCTGGCCGACGATCGCTACGGCGGCAGCGGCTCATTCGACACCAACGGCGGCGGATTCTCCGTTGGTCAACGCGGTGACTGGGCGGGACTCTACTTCGGTCAAGTCTCGTCCGGCAGTTTCGACCATGCGCTGATCACCTTCGGCGGCGGCGATTCGCCGATCGAAGGCGGTTCGGCAAACTTCAACGTGATCGAGGTCCATCAGGCGAACCTGCGGATCACCAACTCAATCATCCGCGACAACGCCGGCGGCAGCGCCGGCGGCCGACGCAACGGCCGTGGGCTCAACCAAGCCGCCGCGCTGTATGTCCGCGGTGCCCAGCCGATCATCGTCGACAACACGTTCATCGATAACGCTGGCCCGATCGCCAACCTCAACGCGAACGCGTTGAACTTCACGATCCGGCCCGATTACGGCCGCAGCACCGGCCGTCTCGATGCCTATCGATCAGTTCGCCGACAACCACGGCCCGCTGATTCGGCACAACCGGCTCTCGGGCAATAACGATCAACGGCATCGTGGTTCGCGGCGAGGAACTCAGCACCGAAAGCGTCTGGGACGACACCGACATCGTGCACGTGCTGCAGGGCGAGATCGCTGTCGGCAACCATCACACCTACAGCGGTCTGCGATTGCAGAGCAGCAATTCCGAAAGCCTGGTGGTGAAGCTCAACGGCGACACTGCCGGCTTCACCGCCACAGGCAAGCCGCTGGATATCGTCGACCGCATCGGCGGCACGGTCCAGGTGCTCGGCACGCCCGGATTCCCGGTCGTCTTGACGCACCTGGCCGACGATACGGTGGGGCCGGATATGCGCCGGACGGCACGGTGATGAAAAATACTAATAACTCGCCGACTCCAACGACCGGTACCGCCGGCGGTTGGCGTGGACTGTCTGTTTGACCAGTGGAGCAACGACCGCAATGTCGCGGTGATCCGCGAGCGAGAAAACACACTGACCAGCGGCCGAGATATCAACCGCACCGCCGAGACCGCACAGTCACTCGGTGTGCCTGGCGCCCAACGAGAAGAGCGGCGACGAAAACCGCCGGCTCGGATTTGAGGTGCACGGTTTTATCAGCCCCGACGATGTCGGTGACGTCGACGTGTACAGCTTCCGCGGCACAGCGGGTACACCGGTGTGGATCGACGTCGACCGTACCGATCCGACGCTGGACTTGATCGTCGAGGTGATCAATCCCAACGGCACCGTGCTCTGCGCGGTCGGTCCGATCGGGTCGAGCTCGGGTTCGCCGGCAATATGAATGCGGGGACGCTGACGCAGAACCCGCTGCTGGGCGGCGACTTCTACACGCAGAACTTCCGCGACCCTGGCCTGCACTACGTGCTGCCGGGAACGACGGGCACGGTCGGCACCTACTTCGTGCGCGTTCGCAGCAACCCGCAGACGACGCCGATCACGTCGCTCTCTGGCCAAAGAGCTGGCAAGTACCAACTGCAAGTGCGTCTGCAACAGGTCGACGAGTTCCCCGGCTCGACGGTCCAGTACGCCGATATCCGCTTCGCCCAGACCGGGATTGACGTCCGTGGGCTTCCCAACCGCTCACCGCTGGTGGGTGAAGCAGGCGAATTGCCGACCGATAACAACACCTTCGCCACTGCACAGACAGCTGGTCAATTTGCTCGAAACCGATATGGCGGCGATCAGCCTGTCGGGATCGCTCTCCGGCGCCACCGACGTCGACTTCTACCAGTTCAATCTGGAGCATTCCGGCGTGCAGGTGATCGGCGGCGTCAATGATTCGCCGGGCACGGTTGCGAGTGGTCTTCGACCTGGACTACGCCGACAAAGCGGTCCGCGGCGATACGACGGTGGCGGTCTATGACGCGAACCAGCGGCTGATCTTCATCGGCCGTGAGTCCAATGTGACAGATGACCAACCGGCAGGCGGCGGCACCAGCTTGGACGACCTCAGCCGTGGTTCGCTCGGCACCAAGGACCCGTACATCGGACCGATCCACCTGACCCCCGGCGGCACATACTATGTCGCGGTGATGAGCAACCGGCAGCTGCCTCGGCGCTGACTGGAGCCTACGTTGCCAACCCGACATCGTCGAGCCAACGCACTGACACGGCTGGAGCCGGTCAATTCGGTGCGGCGGATCGTTGAAGACCACATCGGGTTCGTCGGCTACAGCTCCCATGGATTTCCGATCGGGCCGGAAACACCGGCGATCTTCGATATCTCAACCGCCCAGACGCTCGACAACCACGTCGTGCCGTTCACACTCGAAGACATCGCGCTGTACGTCGCGACCGATAACGCCGGTGCCGCCGACGGACGACCACCTCTACACGGTCAATCCCTATCGGAGCGAGCGTTATTTGACGCGGGTCTCTCCCGATGCCGGTATCGTCTCGGGTATCAACGATGTCCAGGACATTGTGATCCGCTCCGACGGTCGGATGTTCGGCTATCAGCGGCTGGATAACGTGCTCAACAGTCGTCGGCGCGTTCGTTGAAATCAACCCGACCACCGGCCAAACGACACTCGTTGGTAATGACAACATCCGCGGCCGCAGTCCCGTCCCGAATACCCGTGACCTCAACACCAACCTCGGCGGCCACCAGACCCGAGCCGAGCAATTCACGACATCCGACGAAGTCGACGCGTTCACCTTCGAGCGGCGTGGCTCGACGGGTCCCTCCTCGGCACCGGTGCCGTTCTACAACACCTACTTTGCGGTTCGTGAAACCGACACCGTCTTTGGTTCCAACTCGAAGCTCTACCGTGGCCGTGAAAACGGCGATACGACGGCTGCCATTGCCGCCACAACAATCCACAGTACGGCGTGATGGGCAACATCCAGCCTGCCGGTGTGACCTTCGCGTCGCTCAACTTGAGTGTTTCCAACAACGCCACGACGCCTGCCCAGACGAGCATTCGGATCGAGTCGAAGATCCCGGAGAAGCTGGCAATGCGATCCGCCTCAACATCACCCGGCCGAACAACACCAATGCCACGGTCACCAGCGTCAGCGGGACGACGATCAACCTGCAAATCGGCGGAACCGGTGGCCCGCCGCTCGATCCTCCGCCCCGTCAGCCGAAGCGATCGTCAACGCGATCAACAATCACGAAGATGTGCGCCGGTTGGTCACCGCGGTGATCGTCGGCGGCAACGACAATAACAACGGTGACGGCGCGGGCGGTACCGCGGCGCCGAACCTCAGTTCTGGCACCGGTTCAACCCCGCTCACCGGCGGTGCCAACGGTAACAATGGTGGCCCACTGGCCGGCCGCGTGACCGGCCTGTCCTACGGCAACTTCCTCAGCAACGGCAACCTGTTCGGGGTGACAACCGGTGGCGAGTTCATCGAGATTAACCCGAACTCCGGCACGGTAACCCGCCGCCTCAACGTTGCAGGGGCACTGGGCGGCAACATCAATTTCCAAGGACTGACGCTGGGACCGCAGAACGTCGAGGGCGGAGCGTACGCCAACACCCTGTTCGCCGTGACCAATACCGGCGCGTTGTACGCATTTGACACGACGAAGATGAGCGCCGTCAGCAACGGTAATGACCCAGCTCAGGTGCTCGGCGTGATGCGGAACATCTTCGCCGGCAGCAGCTACTCCGCGCAGGCCAGCGGGATCAGCGCCAGTGCCGTGGGCATCGCCTTCTCGCCGCTGGACTTCAACCTCTGGCACCCGACGATGAAACGGGCCACCGATGCCGGCCACGGCATCGAGAACGCGCCCGACGGCAGCCGAGACCCAGCCGACGTCAACCTTAACATTGCGAATCGCACGACCACGCAAGCCGCCGGCGGGGCAAGCCTGCATTTCGGGTTCGAGCAATGGTTGGAGACTCACAATGCCGATTCGGCCAGCTACCTGACTTACAACGCCAACGCCAACGCACAACTCGGGATCCGCACCACGGTGCAGCATCAAGACTTGAGCAGCAACGCAGCAATCGTCGGCACCTACAACTTCCCCGGCGGAGTCGCTGCGGCTCACTCGTTTCCGGCGAGTTTTCGCTGGCGGCATCGGCCGCAGACGACCGGCCGACGCTGTATTTCAATTACTTCCTCGACACCGAAAACCATGCTGGATCGAACCGCACTAGCGATGTGAACGATCCGTTCCGCGACTCGCACGGGTCTTCGCCTTGCGCGACGGCGGCGTGACCTGGGAACTGGTGGCGACCAATAACTCGCGACTCAGCGGCGCCGATCCATCGGTCAGCGACCAACGAGCCGAGTTGCCAGGCTTCCTCTCCCACCTCTCCGACGCGGGTCTGAACAGCGGCACACAGCGTGCCCAGGCCCAGCAAATTGTCCAGGAACTGATGGACAGCACCGGCCAGTGGCGCCAGGCACGGGTCGATCTGTCAAGTTTCGCCGGTGCTGCGAAGGTGCAACTGCGGTTCGACTTCAGCACCGCCGGGGCGATGCGGGACACTTCGCTTGGGTTCACCGATGCAAACTTTGGCGAGTTCACCAGCGGCTCCACACAGCGCTCCATCGCAGCACCAACAATGCGTTTGAAGGCTTCTACATCGACGACATCATCGTCGGTAATGCTGAACGCGGTGAAATGGTCACCGGTGCCCCGGTCGATGCGTCGATCACCAACCTCTACGCAGCTAACGCGGACCGAAAACCGTGATCCAAACCGGTTCCCAGACATCGTCACCGGACCATACCAGCTCGAGGTCCGCCGCACCGATGAATATGCCGCTTTGATCGAAGACGGCATCATCGTGGTCAGCACCTTCGACAGCAACGACCGCCACATCAATGAAGCGACCCAGACGGCGCTGGTCGATTATGAAGTGGGTGGTAGGTCGGTCACATGGGCTCCAACCAATTTGACCCTCGGCGGAGTGTCGATCCCGGCTGCGACGATTGCGCCTTGGACCATCACGTCCAACCGCCCGTTCACCGGCCAGCGGAGCCTCGAATCCGGCTCGGTCTCAGGGCTGCGTCCAGTGTCGGTGTTCCAGGCAACGCCAGCCACGCTCGGCTCCACGGAAACCGAAGCCGGTATGATCGAGTTCGCCTACAGCGTCAGTAGCCGAGAGGATGTCAATGGTTTGAGGTTCTTCATCGATGGCGTGCCCCAAACGCTCGATGTGGGTTCGTCCGAACACCAGGAAGATGAGGACCCGACGCTGGCATCCGGAGAAGTCATTTACCGGGTTGCCCGTTTCACCTTCGGCAGTGGAAACCCGACGTTCACTTGGGTCTATGACTACCGCGACAACTCAAATCTCGGTGGGCAGAACCGGGCCTGGATCGATGACATCAAGGTGCTGCAAGGCGGCACCGGATTGAATGTCGATCGCAACCGTCCCCGGCCGCAAGGGATGTTCATCATCGATTCCAATACAATCACCGATTCGTCGGTGCGTGGGATCAACGTCCAACCCGGCGTGACTCAAGGGGGTGGCACCGTGCCGCATCCAGGTCGCCACGATCAATTTCCCGCAGCTCAATCAAGAGCGGCTCGTTCCCGGCGTGGTGATCCAGAACAACATCATCGCGGGTTCTTCCGGGATTCGCTTCGCTGGTGAAACCACTGCCGATCCGCAGCGTCCGGTGCCGTTTGGCCGGATCATCAACAACACGCTCGTCGGCGACGGCGCGGCGGTGGGGTGCAGATCGATGGGCTCGCCAGCCCAACGGTGATGAACAACATCGTGACGCAGTTTACGACCGGAATTACCGGTTCGACCGCTACGTCGGTGATCCGTTCGAACTACTTCCAAGAAAACGGCAGCAATGGCGCCGCCGGTACCGACGCGCTCGACCCGCGCCGCCGGCACGCCGCTGTTCGTTGACGCCGCCAACGGCAACTACTACCTCGTCAGCGGTTCGGCGGCAGCGGACAGCTCGCTTAACACGCTTCAGGACCGCTTCAACTACGTCAACTTCAAGAACCAGATCGGCATTCCGCCTTCGCCGATCGTGGCCCCGGACCGCGACGTCTTTGGGCAATTGCGAGTCGACTCGGGCCAGTCGCCCGGCGGTGGTGGCTCGTCGGTCTTCAAGGATCGTGGAGCGGTTGACCGAGCCGATTTCGATGCTCCATTTGCCGTGCTGCTTGACCCGATCGACAACGACATCACCGGCATCGATCGCGATCCCAACGCGACCATTGTCTCCCTGCCCGATCCAGTCGTGGAAGCGTTCTCGATTCTGCTGAGCGACGGCCGCGGTCCCAATGCGCCCTTTGAAGGCACCGGCGTCAATCCGCTGACGGTGTCCCGCGACACGGTGACGGTGCACCGCAATAACCGCCTGCTGGTCGAAGGCGTCGATTATCGGATCGGCTACAACGAGTCGACCGGCGAAGTCCGCCTCACGCCTCTGTCGACGCTGTGGGAGCCCGGCGGCGTGTATGAAATTGCGCTGGACAACCGAACGATCACCGACCGCGCTGGCAACCGGCTTCGCAATAACCAGCCCGATGGCTCGACCCGGTTTGTCATCATCCTGCCCGAGGTCGGCTTCGACTTCGGCGATGCGCCTAACAGCTACGGCACGCTGCTGGGCAGCGATGGCGCCCGCCATGCCTTGATCAACGGCGCTGCCACGGTTGGGCCGCTATGTCGACGCCGAGAGCGGCACCGTCGCGGTGGATGACGACACTCCAATCGAAATCACGGTCACACCGGGAGCCACTTCCGGCGACTTCGTGGTCAGCGATAGCGGTTCGCCGCAGGTTACGGTCCAGCTCGCCGCGACCCCGTCGGTCTCCGGTGCGACGCTGACCGTCGATGTCGGCCGCGGACCGCAAACCTTCGAGCTGGTGTACGTCGATGTGGCTCCGCAGGTCGGTAACGTTGCCGTGCGGTTTGCCGGCTAGCGATACGCCCGAGATCATCGCCGCTCGGTTGGCCAATGCGATCCGCTCGGAGCTGGCGCCGACAGGCCGCGCGGTCACCGTCGAAATCGACGCGACCAACCCGGCTGTGATTCGCGTGGAAACACTCAACGATGAAGATGGCGTCGCTATCGGTACCTTTGATGCCGGAGCAGGTAACCAATACACGGTCTTCCTGCGGCCCGGGGCGGAGCGGTTTACCAACGACCCCCGCGACGTGCTCGGTTTCCTCAACCCGATGGACCCGGCGGGCGCAAATGTTGCCGTCACCGTCACCGGCTCGGGCCTGCTGGATGTTTGGATCGACTTCGACGGCGATGGGACTTTCGACCCGACTCGCGAACAGGTGCTGACCAATGTCCCGGTCGTGGATGGCGTCAACATCCTCAACATCGTCACACCGCCGGATACGCCTAACGGAACCACCGCGGCGAGGTTCCGGCTGTCCACTGGTGGCAATCTCCGTCCGACCGGTGTCGCCGTCGGCGGCGAAGTCGAGGACTACCAGGTGCAAATCATCGGTATCCCACTGCCGAGCCCGCGGGATGATGAGTTCACCATCAATGAAGATACGATCCTCAACACGACGACCGATCTGTCGCTGTCATCGCTGATCGACAACGATGTCATCCCACCGCAAACGTTCGTTCCCGTGCAGTATTTCGTCGGCCAGCAGCCGCAAAACGGGACGCTGACGATCCTCGATCCGACCAGCGGCCGGTTCATCTACGAGCCAGCGGTCGACTTCTCCGGTGTCGACACGTTTACCTACCGGCTCAGCACCCAGGCAAACGCCGGAGCGACCGATCCGGCCGGCGTAACGTTCGCCACAGTCACGATCAACGTTCGCCCGGTTAACGATCAGCCGCTAGCGCAAAATCAAGCGTTTATCACGCTCGAAGACACGCCGGTCACGATCACCGCAGAAGCGTTGCTCGCCGATGCAGCCCCGCACCTGGATCCGCAGTACCCTGCGGGCGCTCCGGATGCGCCCTGGGATGAATCCAACCAGAGCCTGCGGATCGTCTCGTTCCGCGCCGGCACCACCCTGGTCAACGCCGCCAACGCCGGCAATGGACCGTTCGCCACGGCGCATGGCACCCTTGCGCCGACGTTTGATCCGGCGACCGGCTCGCTGCAATCGCTGGTTTATCGGCCTAACACCGACCTGAACCGCGACAACGTCACGCTGCTGCCTTGGAACGGCGAGTCGGTGTTCGACCTGTTCGAGTTCACGATCGAAGATGACGGCATCCTGATCGACCCGATCACCGGCGCCGAAATCCCAGCGGCTCCGCTGACGCACACCGCTACGGCGACGATCGATGTGGCGCCACAAAACGATGATCCGACCACGGCCAGCGACCGAGTCACGGTCGGCGCGATCGGTGCCGGTTCGGTGTCGCCGATCAACTTGACGACGCTGTGGAGCCAGTACTTCACGGGGCTCGGACTCGACATTCCGGTGCCGACCGAAGATCAGCCGCTGACGATTCCTGCAGCGTTCCTGTTGCAGAACGACTTAGCCGGTTCTGGCGCCGCTCTAGATGAGAACCAGTTCACCAACGACAACGACGGCCCCCTGCGGATCATCGATGTCTCGATCGCTGCGGGCGACGCGACGGTGGAATTGGTCGAAGACGGCGATGGCAACGTCACGGGCGTGCTGTTCATGCCACCGACGAACGTCTACGGCGATGTCGTATTCACCTATGTGGTTGAAGACCGCGGGGTCGATGAGGACGAACTCGGCGACCGGATCGTCACTCCGCGAACCAGCATCGGAACGGTCACCGTCAACATCCAGCCGGTCAACGACGCACCGACGTCGTTTGACCGCGAACTGTCGTTCGCCGAGTCGGCTCAGGCTGGCGTCAGCGGCCCGTTCACGTTTACCGCTGCACAGCTGCTCAGCGGTTCTGGCACCGAAACTCCCGCTATCCCGGGACCGAATGATCAGGCCCTGGGTGCCCCGTTTGATGAACGGGAGCAAACTCCTGGATTGCGTGTGGTCGCATTCTCGACCAATCAAGGCAGCGTCGACGTTACGGATTTGCCCAACTACAGCGGGCCAGGGACCGGCAGCGGCACGCTGGAATTGCTCAGCGATGCCGGCGGCCGCTTTGAGTTCGTGTTTGTCGGCGGCACGCTGACCACGGCCCGCTACTTCACCTCGCCGGACTACAACCAAGCGATCGAAGAGCATCCGTTTGAGCAACTGCGGTACACGATCGAAGACAACGGCCGGACAACCGACCCGCAGAGCGGCCAAGTCGTATCGCTGCCCGCGGTTCGCTCCGCAAACGAAGCGACGCTGACAATCGTGATCAGCGAGACCAACGACGCGCCGGTGTTTGATTTCCAATCCGTGGTTGAAATCCTTGAACGCGACGACAGCGGCGAGACAGTCGTGCCCGGCTGGGCGACAAACATTCTGCCGGGTCCGCCGACGGCGATCGATGAACTCGCGCTCCAGGGCGTGGCCTTCAGCTTCGTCGGCTACGGTTCCGGCTCGGGCACGAGCAATCCGCAGGATCTGTTCTTGCGTGCCCCCGAAGTCTCTGCCGATGGTGTGCTGTCGCTGTTCCCGCGGCCTGACGCGGTCGGCACGGCGATCGTGATCGTGCGGGCAACCGACTTCGAACTGGAGCCGACCGAAGGCTTCCAGCCGCGCACCACCAATGCGACGTTTACCGTCAACGTTCGGCCAGTCAATGACGCGCCGCGGATCAATACTGCCGTGGTCGGCACCGACCAGGCGCTCAACAACGACGACCAATGGCGTGTCGACACCTCCGGTGTGATCACCTACACGCTGAAGGAAGACAACACCCAGGCTCAAGGGGTCACCCAGCCATACGTCATCGACATGCGCCGCACCGTGCCGCTGCCGGATTACGGCCGTATCGGCTTGCTCGATGTGTTCACCGTCGGGCCGGCGAACGAAGCGAACTCGACGCTCGGCGGCAATCAGATTCTGAGGTTGCTGAGCTTCGATACCACCACGGCGCTGGGCGGTACGATTGAGGCGATCGGCTTTGACTCCGCCGGCAACATCACGCAGCTGCAGTACACTCCGCCCAAGGACTACAACAGCAGCCTCGGCGGCGTTGACTCATTCAACTACGTGGTCCAGGACAACAACCCGGGCGACGGCGAGACCTGGAGCCTCGATAACGGGTCATTGGTTGAAGACCGCCGCACGGCAACCGGACGAGCGGAGTTCGTGCTCCGCCCGGTCAACGACGCACCGCGACTTCAACATCGGCATGCCCGTGGCGTCGGTGTTTGAAGATAGCGGGCTGACCGTATTCGAAGGCTTCGTGTCCAACGTCTTCGCTGGCTCGCCCGACACGGCATTCGATGAAATCGACCCGGTCACTGGTCAAAACGTGACATTCGTGGTCACGCCCGTCAGCCCGGGGGCGAGCAATTTGTTCAGCTCCGCGCCGACAATCAACGCCGATGGGACGCTGACCTTCCAGCCAGCCGCCAATGCCTATGGCACAGCGGTGTTCACCGCGCGAGCAACTGACAGCGGTGCCAACGACAGCGGCCGCGGTGATATCAACACCAGCGCCGCGCAGACGTTCACGATCAATATCCGGCCGGTCAACGATCGGCCGGTGCTCAACACAACCACCCCGATCAGCTACACCCTCAACGAAGATGCAGCAATTCTGCAGCAAGATGGAACGGTGACCTTCCAAGGCACGTTCATCCCGCTACGAGGCGCCGGCGCGGTCGTCGGATTGTTGGACGTGTTCAATGTCGGCCCGGACAACGAAGCGGCCGACATCACCCCCGGCGGTAACCAGTCGCTGCGGATCACCACGCCGATTCCGGGCTCCACGGCACAAGGCGGGACGCTGACGAGGGTCTTTGATCCGCTGGATCCGACCGTGCTGATTGGGCTGCGGTACACGCCGCGGGCCAACTTCAACGGCACCGACTCGTTCATCTATGGCGTCATCGATGACGGCGTGTCGACCGACTTGGAAGGCGTTGCGTTCAGCGACCCGCGTGAATCGTTCAACACGATCACGCTCAACGTCCTGCCGCTCAACGACCGGCCACAGTTCTCCGGCCCGCTGTCAGTCACGGTCGAGGAAGACGCCAGCACGACGTCGACCACCGGGCTGTCAGTCGTGCCCAGCTTCGTGACCGACATCACCGCCGGTCCCGTGGGAGCAGTCGATGAACTGCAGAACCAGACGGTCAGCTTCACCGTGACCCCGGTTTCCAGCGGCACCGACAGCCTGTTCGCTGCGACTCCCCAGGTCTCCTCCGACGGCACGTTGACGTTCCAGACGCTGCCCAACGCCAACGGGGTAGCGGTGTTCACGATTGTCGCCGTCGATAGCGGACCCGCTAACGCGCCATTGGAGTTCAATACCAGCAGCCCGCCACGGACGTTTACGATCACCGTCACTCCGGTCAACGACCAGCCAACGTTCACGCCGGAGCTGAACGAAATCACGGTGACCGAGGATTCCGGCCCGTTCACAACCAGCGAACCGTTCGCGACCCAGATCAGTCCGGGACCGGCCGATGAGGTCGCTGCGGGGCAAACGGTTCGCTTCGAAGTCACCACGCCGGCTGCCGATGAAGCATTGTTCCAGTCGCTGCCGCAAGTCACCGACAACGGCTTCCTGCGGTTCACTCCGGCGGAAAACGCGGTCGGTACCACAATCGTTTCGGTCGTCGCGATCGACAGCGAAGGGGCCGTCAGTGAGCCGGTTCTGGTCACGATCACGATCACCGAAATCAACGATGCTCCGGTCGCCGGAAATCTGACGCTCAGCAGCAGCGAAGATTCGGTGCTGCCGATTTCCGAGCAGTCGCTGCTGGACATCGCGGTCGATCCTGACCTGAACACTAATCCAAACGAATCGCTCGGCTTCACGCAGGTCGCCACCACATCGCAAGCTGGCGCAACGATCCGGGTGCTCCCTTCCGGCGATTTGGAATACGATCCGCGCGATTCGCAAACGCTGCAGGCGCTGCGTCCCGGTCAGACGCTGGCCGATACGTTTACCTACCGATTAATCGACGCGTCGGGCGCGATCAGCAACATTGCGACCGTCACGATCAACGTCTCAGGTGTCAATGATGCTCCGACAGTCAACGATGATTTTGCCACGCTCAATCCCGACGCACCGACGACGGTTCGGCCGCTGGATAACGACTTCGACGTCGATGGAACCATCGATCCGACATCGGTCCAGATCACGCTGCTGCCAGCGTTCGGTTCGGTCAGCGTGCAGAACGATGGCTCGCTGATCTACACGCCGTTCCCTGGCTTCCGCGGTTCGGACACGATTCGCTACACGGTTGCTGACGAAAGCGGAGCGCGTAGCGAAGAGGCAACGATCACGATCGATCTGAACGAGTCCCCCGTCGCGGTCGATGACATCATCGGCACGTACCGTGGGCGGTCGATCGACATCAACGTGGCGAGCAACGACACGGATCCCGATGGTTTGCTCGACTTGGATTCGATCGAGATCATCACGCCCCCCAGTGGCGGCACGGCGGTCGTCTTGGGCGGCGGGATCATCCGCTACCTGCCAGGCGACAACTTCATCGGCGTCGATACGTTCCAGTACACGATCCGGGATGACCGGGGTCGGCCGAGCAACGTCGGACAGGTCCGCGTACAAGTGGTCGCCAGCGAACTGCAGAACCCTAGTAGCTTTGCCGACGTCAACGCCAGCGGCCAAACGACGCCGCTGGACGCGCTGCTGATCCTCAACCGGTTGGCCCGTGCCGCCCGCGAGGGAATCACCGGCGGAATTCCGGTCGAGATGCTGTTGGACGAAACGCCGCGGTACTTCTACGACGTATCGGGTAACCGCCGTGTGGAACCACTCGATGCGTTGTTGGTGATCAATGAGATTGCCCGCCGGAATCGCGAACGCGCCAACGGCGAAGGCGAACTGGCCGCCGCGGCACCGCCGATCATCGCCGCGTCGTTCACCGACACCCCAGCTGCCGAGACCGTCGAACCGAAGTTGCTCAGCGATCCGGCCACGGATCTCAGTTCCGCAGCCAAGTCGGCAACATTCGACTGGGACGATGACGACGCTTACGGCCTGTTAGCGACCGATATCGTCGAAACCCGCAGTGAGAAAGATCGCGAATCGACGGACGAGCAACTCGTCGATGCAATCTGGGGTGAGTTCTAAGCAATCTTGGAGATGAAGTTCAGCAAAATTCAATCAGCCGGCATGCGTTAGCGTCTGGTTCTCGCGAACCATATGCTGCCGTCCGGCCATGGATTTGACCGAAAAACTTGTCCAAACATGTATAGCGAGAGCGGACAGGCTGGCCCGGACCTGATCGGTGGAGCAGTCAAAGCTCCACCGATCAGTCCGACAGCCGCTGTTTTAGCTAGGAAGCTCAGCCGATTCCCAGGGTTCTTCCGCTGATTGGATGGCCGCCCGGCGCACAGTGGGTATCGCTATGGCTTTGGGTGGCACGCTCAGAGCCCCAGCGATGGGCGTGGGCAGCGAGATACCAAGCCGCTGAGGCGTTCCCTGGTGCCCCTGCGGTTCTCCCGAGCACGCCCTTCGTTCCTCAGGGACGTGCCACCCAGAGAATCAGCACCCACGCCCTAAGGGATGCGCCATGAGCCTCGGAGAAGAACCCCGCTGATAACTCAGTCGACCGGAAAACCACGTTTGCGCAGTAAGGCGCTGGTATCGACGTCTCGCCCACGGAAGCGACGGTAACCTTCCGCCGGCTCGATCGTGTCACCGACCGACAACACGTGATCGCGCAGGCTTATGGCAACATCGGCGTCATAAAAGCTGCCAGCCTGAACAAACACTTCCGCAGCATCCGCGGTCAGCGCATCGGACCATAGATAGCTATAGTAGCCAGCGCTATAACTGTCGCTGCTGAATAGGTGCGAGAAATGCGGCATCCGGTGTCGCATCACGATCTCACGGGGCATCCCGATTTCTGCGAGCGTTTCCCGCTCGAATGCCGCTGGGTCGATTCCGGGCTCGGTTCGGGTATGCAACTTCATGTCGACGATCGCGCTGGCCAGGTACTCGACGGTAGCGAATCCTTGGTTGAAGTTCGCCGCCTGCTTAATCTTGGCAAGCAACTCCTGCGGCATCGGTTTGCCGGTCTGCTCATGCAGTGCAAACTTTTCTAGTACCTCCGGTGTCGACAGCCAGTGTTCCAGGAGCTGTGAAGGGAACTCCACATAGTCTCTCGCGACCCGCGTGCCGGCCTGTGAAGGGTACTCGACGTCGGACAAGAGCCCGTGCAGCGCGTGGCCAAACTCATGGAACAGCGTGACCGCATCATCCCAAGAGATCAACGCCGTCTCGCCGGGACTGGGTTTGATGAAGTTCGAATTATTGGAAACGATCGCCGACACCGGGTGATCCATGTTCTCCTGTGAGCGGTACTGGCTCATCCAGGCGCCGCTGCGTTTGCCTTGACGAGCAAACGGATCGAGATACCACAGTCCGACATGTTTGCCGGACCCATCGGTGACCTCCCATACCCGCACGTCGGGATGAAAAACGGGAATGTCGTTGACAGGTTTAAAATGCAGTTCGAACAGTTCAGCCGAGACCCACATCATCGCCTCGCGGAGCTTCTCCAACTGCAGGTACGGTTTGACCTGGTCAAAATCGAGATCATAGCGATCCTTGCGAACCTTTTCCGCATAAAAACGATAGTCCCAAGGCTCGATCCGAATCGGATCGCTGCCCTTTTGCTTCGCTTCCTGGTCAGCAATCGCCTGCATGTCGGCGACTTCGGCACGGACCTGCTCAACCGCCTTGGGCCAGACCTTCATCATCAAATCGGTGGCAGCTGCTGGCGTTTTGGCCATCGTCGACTCGAGCTTCCAATGGGCGTGCGACGGATAGCCTAACAGCTTTGCCCGGGCCAAACGCAGATCGACAATCTCCTGGATGATCGCTTTGTTATCGAATTGATCATTATTGTCACCACGGCCGTAGTAGTTGCGCCATACCTTCTCGCGCAGGCGTCGGTTCTCGGCGTAAGTTAAAAACGGATCCATGGACGATCGCGTGTTGGTAACCGCCCAGCGTCCCTCGGGTGCCGCTTGCTCCTTCGCGGCACCGGCCAGGGCGGCAACGACGCTTTCGGGCAATCCCGCTAGGTCGGCCGGATCGTCGATCCAGGTTACATACCGTTTTTCATCCTCCAGCACGTTCTGGCTGAAGTCGGCAAACAGTCTCGCCAATCGCATATTGATTTGCGACAATTTTGCCTTTTCATCTGTCGAGAGTCTCGCCCCTCTGCGCACGAACTCCTTATAACGCTCCTGGACCAGCCGCTGCTGAGCGGGCGGCGCATCGCGCAATTCATCGCTCTGATACACGCTCTCCAAGCGGCGGAAGAGCGTCTCGTTTTGGATGATGCTGTCGGCGTGCTGTGCCAACGTAGGAGAGACCGTTCGATCGATATCGGGAATCGGCCCGACGCTGAGATTTGAAGAATGGACGCTGAACAAGGTTTCAACGCGGTCGAGCGTTCGGCCGACCGATTCCATTGCCACGACGGTATTGGCGATGGTTGCCGGTTCGCTTGCTGCGGCAATTTGGTCAACCTCTTTGCCCGCCATTTGAATCGCTGCATCAAATGCGCTGACGAACTCATCCACCCTTACCAGATTCCATGGCGGCACGCCGCCGTAGGGACCTGGCCAGGGCTGCAGCATCGGCGATGTCAAGTTGTCTTTCATGGGGCGGTTGGCGTCTTGGCTTAAGAGAGTAACAGGTATGCCGCTCAGAGCAGCGGCTGCGCTGGCCAGTAACGGCCGGTGAGTCAACAGCATGAGGTTGAAGCGCCGCCGGGATAAATCTTGTTCAGCCATGTCAGAATGCCTCATAGAAATGCGTCTAGCCCACGTGCCTCGAGTTCCCTAACCGCTTCACGGACACGTTCTTCCGATTTGCGCGGGGCAACCAACGTCGCCGTTGCGGTGTGAACGACGATCAAGTCATCGATGTCAATCGTAACGATCGCGTGGTCGGGTGAGGTGCGAATGATCGAGTTTCGGGTATCGATTCCGACGTGCAGACCATGAGCCGAATTGCCGTTGGCGTCCAGCGGATTGAGCCGAGCGATCGCTTGCCAACTGCCGACATCATCCCACTGAAACGGTGCTTCAATCACGACGACATTATCATGACGTTCCATCACCGCGTAATCGATCGACTTACTTACAATCGGTTCAAACTGAGCGCGTAACACATCAGCGAAATCGGCGGCTCCAACCGCGGCTCCGACTACATCCAGATGAGTGGCCATCGCCGGCTCATATCTTCTGAGCAGCTCTAGGATCGTGCTGGCGCACCAGAGGAAGATTCCACTATTCCAGTAATAACGTCCCGACTGAAGATATTGCTGCGCGGTTGTCGCATCCGGCTTCTCACGGAAACGTGCCACCTGGAACGCGTTCGCCCCACCTGCGGGAATGGATGGCCCGCGCTCAATGTACCCAAATGATTCGGCTGCATACGTGGGACGAATCCCAAAGGTGACGATCCGGCTGGGATCTTCGTCCAGCAGCGCGACTCCGCTGCGGACCGCATCGGCAAATTGTTCATTGGTATTGATCACGTGGTCCGACGGCATCATCAGCATCGTCGCTTCGGGATCAGCGGCATGCAGGATCACAGCAGCCAAACCGACGCACGGGGCGGTATCGCGGCGGCACGGTTCCCCAACGACCCGGACCTCGGGCAACTGAGCACGGATCGCTGCCACGAGCAGATCGCTCGTCACTACCAATTGCCGCTCGACGGGCACCAAACCCTCCAAGCGTGCTGCGGTGGCTTGGAGCATGGTCGTCGGGCCCGAGAACGACAACAGCTGTTTGGGCTGGTCACGACGACTGGCAGGCCAGAAGCGGGTGCCGCTTCCGCCAGCCATGAGAACGGCATGGAGCATGAGGTGCAAAAAGCTACGAGGAGAAATGTTGACAAATCGGTTGAGCGGCAAACCGGTGATTGGCAGGCTGATCGGGCGACAGCTTAGCGTGTTTGTTGCATGACGGGATGCGGTGAAGCGGCAAACGTGTGTCGTTGCATGTCAGCACGCATCGCAGCCTGCTTGACAGGTTTAGTACGCCAGCGGCGATGCACCCACCAGTACTGCTCAATGGCCGGCGCGATCGCTTCAGCCAGCCGGTGATTATACCACTGCGTCAGGCTGCGGACGCCACTGCAGACACCCTCGGGATCGTCCAGTGGATCGGCGACGGCGAAGCAATCGGTCTCAAAATACATCGGCCGGCCGGCACGTCGGGTCGCGGCCACGAGCAGCGGCGCACTGCTGGTCAGTGCGAACAGGGCCAGCGCCTTGTGGCACGAAGCATCAGCCCCCATGAACTTGCTCCAGCATCCCTTGTCGCCGGCATGTTGATCGGCCAGCAGCGATAAGACGCCTCCGCGGCTCAGGTGACGGTCGATCAGCGGCGCACAGCCCTCCTTGTCGACCATGAACTGGCCGTGCGTGCTGCGGAACTGCTCGACGTGCCGGTGCAGCGGCTCATTGTCGAGCCGGCGAGCAATCGTCACGGTCGGAAACCCCATCAGCCCGATCAAATAGCCGCCGATCTCGAAGTTTCCAAAGTGCCCAGTAACGATCACCGTCGGCCGCTCGCTAAGCAGGTGCCGCAGTAACACGCGGTTGTGCCTGAGGCTCAGCACCTGGGGCCAATTGACCAGGTGCAATCGGCGGTGCGCCCAGGCGATCTCACAGACCATCAGTAGCAAGTGATGCCACATCGCCTGGCACAGCACCTGACGCTGCCGCGGTGTCGCATCGGGAAAAATCAACTGCATGTTGCTGTCGAACGTGCCGCGGCGAACCCCGCCTGGCAGCGCAAGCGCAGCGGCGAGCATCCTGCACAGGGCATCGGCCATGTCCAGCGGCATCGCCTGGATCACGGCGATCATCACGCGCAGCAGGGTGTAGGCGACGTAATCGGTACAGGTCTTGAACATCAGGCGAAACTCCATGGCGCCCGGCCATCATGTCAGCAACCCCCGGTTGCTCGCCAGAGCGGATTTTCACTCGCCCAGCCAAAGCTCCAGCGACCGATTTCCCGCAGATCGAGTGGCCTGCGATAGCGATCAGCTGATCCGCAACAAGTTAGAGCTGCTTGAACATCAGCTCGAACAGGAGGCGCTGGATGATGAACAGGTCGCGGCGATGCTCCGCAATTTGATTCAGGCAAACCACCGCTGAAGCCGATCGCTGCGATCACAGACCCACCGCACGGGGCTGGCCATCGGGCTCCCAGGCGAACTTAGCGTCTTGGCGCGCCCCTCCTCCGAAGAGCGGGCGCGTCCGATTGCAATTTCAGTCGAGACGCTGGGCGGAGTCAGGCGGTATCCGACCGTGGGGGTTTGAAACAGGTCGAGTCCGTCGGGATAACGACTGTCGGCGGGTGTTATTACCTGCGTCGAGTGCGCTCACGCGACGCAAACGGCTCCACGGCGGGTGGCAACGATTAACTGCCCCTTGCCGCCGACTAGTATACACTTTGTGTAATCAATCCGTAGCTGACATGTGGAGATCATGATGCAGAAAATGCTGATCAAGCACGGCGACAGCCTGGCGTTGGTCATCGACAAGCCGATTCTGGAATTGTTTTTCCTCGTCCGCTGGCATTGGATCGGTGACTTGCCGGTCAGCGTCAGCGGTGGTGCCGTGCAGTCTATCAAGCTCTTTCACGCCGCAATTCGACAAAGTCCGAATCGAGCCCCTGGCGATGCACACGGAACTGGGATGCCTCGCGGACGTGACCAACATTTAGTTTGACTTCGAAGGGAAACATTGCTGGATGATCGCTCAGCTGAGCCAGTGGGATGGATATCTCCTCGGCGTCAACCAGCAAAGCCTCGATCAGCACCGTGCCGACCGCAGGGCCGATTGTTCTGCGCCGGGGAGTCCCTTCGTACATGCCGCGGCTCGTGGTGTCTTGAAGCACACCCCATTGGATCATCGAACGCACGATGCGTTGCACCTTACATTCCGCACATCAGAAAAGCCATAACTCATAGTTAAAACTCCGCCGCCTAACTTTTGCGCCCGTAGGTGGAAGCGTCGTTGCCGAAGAGTTTGATCAGCTGATGCTGCAGCGGCGTCGGATCGGTGTACAGGTCCTGCTGCGCTCCGTCTTCGGTGACCAGGCGATGGCGACTGATGCTTTCCAAGGCATCGATCACTCGGCGAGCGGTCGGACACCGGCAGTCTCTGGCTTCCGGGTACAGCGGCAGCGAGTCGATCTCTTGTGTTGCCATCGTACGACGCAACTCCCGCTCCAACAGCGTCTGAAGTAGCAGTGCCATGAAATACACACACAGCAGTGACTCGATCCGGCTGACCTCCTTCAGGTACACCGGGGCGACATGGAAGTCGCTCTTGAACTGACTGAATCGCTTCTCAATGATCGGCTGCCGCTTGTAAGCGCGGAGGACTTCTTCCACGCTCAAGCTGCGATCGTTAGTAATCAGTGGGAAGACTCCATCGCACCGCCGAGCCCGTTCAAGTTGCTCCGCATCGATCTGCCAGGTGAGATCGAACCGAAGTTTGACCTCACGAACGTACTGTGTGTCCTTTGACCGACGGCCGGGTGTTTTCTGCTTCAGTGTGACCTCTTCCTCTTGCAGAATTTGCACCTGCAACAGACTTCCTGTCCCTCGTCGTTCCATGATTTTTTCCACTTCACCAGCCACGCGAGGGCGGTCTCGCATGCGTGAACGTGGAGACTGAAGCCGGTCGCGAAGTTGGCTTAAATCCTCAGCCGTTTTGCGAATAATCTTCATTCGAGATGCGTCATCAGAGGCTGCCTTAGCCAGCGAGTGAATCCATAACAGGCGGTAGCCATCAGCGGTAGCTTGCTCTTCTCGTAGCGTCTGGAACCGATGCCGCAACACTCCATTCTCATCTTCCACTTCATACAAGATCACCCACCGTAGGGAGTCCGGGTTCTCCAGCAGCGTGGTTTTCATTGCCCGCGGCTCACTCCGGTTTTTCGGCAAGATCGTGATGAATCGCCCGCCTTCTCGGTCGATGTGGCCGAGGTTTTCGGCGCTGGCCAACTTACAGTCAGCGATATACAGAAAGTCTGGCCTGCCCGTCATCTGGCGGAGCAGATCCCAGGTTGGGACGTGCGTGACGTCATCGTGCCGATCTCCATCATCCGTGGTGAAGTAGATCGGCACGCCGCCGTCGTCAGTTACCGTCAGAATATAGAGCAGTTGCTTCAGGTCGGGACGGTGGTCTTTGCTATGTCCCTGGCGGATGGCGACCGTAGCTTTGCCGCGGCGCAACTGTGGCTGCTCAAACGGTTCATAATCTCCGAAGAACCGAATCGTGGTGGAGTCGTTGTGCAGTTCCGAAAGATTTAGATCGAACTCATGAATGACATTGCGAGTGATGTCCATAACGAGGTCCGGGAAATTGGCATCAAAGAGCCGGTCCAGAGTGCGCCCGACGCGGTCATCATTGAGGCTCTTCAGCTGGTCTTCACGTAACTGCAGCAGTTCCGGGACGAACGCGGCAGCCCACTGCCCGACACCATAGAGCGGCTCTCTGCTAATGAGGATATTACGTACGAGCAACAGGATCGCGCTGGCAGTGTTGATTCGATTTCGACCGTCCTCGGCCGGCAGGTGCCGCCATAGGATTTCCTCAAGTCGGCAGCGCTGTATCAACCGATTGATGATCGGCAGGGCGCCGATGGTGCGGGTGTGGAGCACGAGGTCGCTGCCTGACGCTTTGGGCGCCAGGGTAGCGGGATCGGGAGCACGGCGCTTTGGCTTTTGGTTGCGGTTCATGCCGCAATGGTACAGCGCGGGGTATCGGGAGAATTGGCGGCACCGCGAAATTTTTGGTGGCTCGAAAAACTTACGGAATCTACCATTGACGTAAATCGTGCGGCACAAAACTTACGTCAATGGTGATCGGCGCAAGTGCCAAAAACAGCGATTATTTTTTCTATAGCGCGCAGCCTGGTCAGTCGGAGATGCGTAGACTGCTCCTTGCTCGGGTAGTTGCATCCCAGCAAAACCCGGCGATAATGATTTCCAGTAGTGCGGAAAAGAAGTTGCACCGCACGTTGCAACGTGGAACGCTCACCCCAGGTTCCAACGAGGCGGCGAGTCAAATGAGCTAGCGTAAAGCTGCCTTGCAGGGTCAACAGACGACCGGTAGCTGCTGCGACGTCGGTGAACACCGGATAGGTGCCGACCATCATTGCCCAGTGCAGCGCGAGCCTGTCATCGGCCGCAGATTCAGGTAGCAATGCGATGGCGTGTTCCCGAAGGCCCGCCACTTCGTTGGGACGCTCGCCCCAAATATGATTAAGAACTGTAACCGTCTTTCCTCGTGCGCTATTGAACTTGTCTCCGCTGACAACCCCATCGAGCAAATTCCACAGGTATGTCCGCATCGTCTCCGCAGGCGTTCCCGCCGCCGCTTGTGCGGCCGCGGCGTCGAGCCACTCAAGGTCCAGACGCCGATCAAAACCGATGTGCGATCGTCGTGTCATCATCCCTCCGAAATGCGCACAAAGGGAACCATTACTTCTTCGAGCGTGATCCCGCCATGGCTCACGGCTTCTTTGCCCTCTGGTATGAAGCACGAACCATAGGGCGCGAGGAGCGGGAAGTAGTCCTGGGGTAGCCCGACCTGTGGCCACTTAATCGCATCGGGAAAAAGGAGAGCTGTACTGTCTCGAAAGTTCTGATTGCGAAAGATATGGGCGCGCTCGCCCCGCTGTTGAGCAGTTACGCCAACCTCTGGTTTCCCACAGCCTCGTCCAAACACGTTGCCGTGGTCTGCTGTGATGAATACTGTAAATCCAGATTGCAGCAGGTCACGCACGAGCTCCGCAAGCTGTCTCGTCCGCGTCCAGACTTCAACCAACCCGTGCAGTCCTGGAGTCCCGAGACCGACCTGATGCATACTCTGATCGATGAGTCCGATCACGGCTCCGATAACACTGACTGCGCCATCATTGGCGGCATTTAAGACCCTCTCAGCTAACGGCTCGAACGACTCCTTCTTCCCTTGTGGCTTCAGATACCGAATGGCTCGTTCCGGCAGCCCGTGATCTTGCCAGAAGTTCGACCAGTGCTGAGGTTCTCGATGGGTGCCTTCGATGCTGGTCGCAAACTCGAGCGGAATGCGTCCTGAGAAAATGGCTTGCCGACTGACCTGCGTAAGTGTCGGAACCCAGCTAAAGATGGCGTGTTCGTCGATGTGGACGCCAACGAGTGAATCGCGGAGGATGCGCCACTGGTCAATCGCCATTCCGTCGATCACCAGAAGCGCGAGTCGCTCGATACCCGGCTGCGTGAGGTGGTGCGCAAGGTAGTGCGGGACGTGATGGCCGAGCACCGGGCGCGGAAGGTACGGAAGCGACGAGATCGGGCCAAACCGACGGATGATCCAGGTTGAGAATGCGGCTTGTACCCTGCCCGCAAACTCGACCGCGTCGGCTTCGCTTTGGATGTCACGGCCGGGCTGGGTGTTCCAGCGCAGTCGCACCCATGTTCCCCAGCGCAGACTGTATTCTTGCCACTCTTGGTGTGTAGCATGATCCACATCCGGGAGCATTGCGCTGAGTTCATCGAGGAGATGGGAGTAGCGATTTAAGGGACTTGCGGCGGACGTTCCAGCGATACCGACAGCAAACCACCGATCATCCTCGATCGCATGTACCGCTGCCGTCGGTGCGAGAAGTCCTTCCGCAAAAAGGTTATCCATATAGACGCGGACGTCGTCGTGATCGAATGGAAGATCTAAAGGCCCAGGAATGCTCAGCACGGTCTGCTCGCGGACAGCGGTAGCTTCGAGCCCGTTCGCGACCAGAAAATGCGGCCAACGCTCTTCGAGAAAAGTTAGAAATGAATCTCGATTAGGCACGATGCGGTCGAGCGGCCAAGACTGCCATAGGGAATTCTGCGTGAGGATATTGATCAGACGCTCGTCAAAACTCTGCGGAAAAACCTGTGAACGATAATGACGGCGGAGCAAGACGCGGAGTAGATCAGCAGGCTGTTTAATCAGCTCTGGAGCAATTTCAAAGACGTGTCGCAAGACAAAATCGCGTGTGGCATTCGCCCCCAAGCTTCCAAGGTTGGTCTTCGCCACGGCAGCGGCGAGGGCGTCGAAATGCTGGGACTCCAACTCGGCGACCACATTGGGCGCTAACGTGGGAAAGATGTGGACGAGACTGAATGACAGCACGCGACCACTTTCGCGTGCTTCTTCGAGCAGATCGTGCGGGATGTGCTTGAGGTCGCCTTGGTCGGTGCGGATCACCACGACCAAGTGAGTCAGTTCGCCCCGATCCCAGTACTGACGAAAGCGGCTCTCGTAGGCGTAGCGGAAGGCGACCGGGTCTTCAAAGGTGATCAGCTCAAAGCCGCGATCCGCTATCTGCCCTTGTTTCGGTGAGCGTTGCCAGTTCGTGACCGAGGCGGTTACGGAGGGCTAAGAGCTGAGTGAGGGCGGCGTTCGTCACGCCGCTCCCCTTTTCGCTCTTGCTGACACGGAAGGCATATCGGAGCGGCTGCTGGCGCTGGATGTTGTTTGCGGGCCGCAGTAATCTCTTGCAAAGTCGTCAGGAAGTGGCCGAAGGAAAGGTTTCCGCTCAGCTTGCTGAGGTTGGCCTCCGCGTCTTCGTCCCGCGACGCGAAGGACGCAAGAGTCACCGCCGCGAGATAGCGGGTCAGTACCTCGGCCGCCTTGAGGCAAGCATTGACACGCTCGGCGGGCGTCCGCGCACGCAGGACGCGACCGCAGGCGATGGCAACAGGCGTCGGATAGATGTGTCTGCCGCGGCTCAGCGGCCACTGTTCGGCGGTAGCTTCAACCATTTATGTGCTCCACGCCGATATACAGAATGCAAGTGTTCTGCCCTTCAATTGGGCGGCGCCTGCATGCATCCCAGCTCCAGTTCATATCCAAGATACGCTGAGGGTACTCTTCACCTTCTAAGAGGCGACCTTGATCCGTGGAGAGGAAGGCAACGGCTTCGCGGTCGTCGCGCACCTTGAGGTAGTTGAGCATCTGATTCGTTGTGGTGTCGCAGGTGGGATTAGCCATGGGGGCCTCCGGTTCGACGCAACAGGAGCGCGCGGCCTGCGTCGGTGAGGCGGTACTTCTGCCGCGAGCTGCGCGGCTTGTCGGGAATGGTCATCTCAATGAGACCCAGCGCCACCGCTGGTTGTTGGTAGTGCTCGCGGAAGTGCTTTTCATCGCTTAACCCAAGCCGTTCCTGGATTTCCTGACGCCCCAGTTCGCCGTCAAGGAGCCCGAGCATCCGCAGTACTTCGGGGGTAACTTCAAGGGTGACTTCGGGGGTGACTTCGGGGGTGACTTCGGGGGTGACTTCGGGGGTGACTTCGGGGGTGACTTGTTCCGCGTCCAGGATCTCGCGGATGTGAACGGCCAGCCGAATGAGTGCGCCTTCCTCGTCAACCGGCTCAACCAGACGGTTGACGAGCAGGTGCTCCACCATATCGCGGGTTTCGCGGGCGGTTGCCCCGGTGGCGATACGGGCATCGCTTCGCGGAGCGGCACCCACCTCGCGCAGCCACGCTAGCAGCCGAGCCGCGTCTGGCGAAACGCTTGCGCCAATGCGTGTCTTCCAGAAAGCATCGTCACGCCGTAGTACCTGCGCCCAGTTCAAGGTGAGTGCATACGTCTTCCGCCCTGGATCATTGACGACGACTGGCGGCGTGCGATCAACCGTGCGCGATGTGCGGACGATGGTCGCGATTCCGGTTCCAACTTGCTCGGCATAGCCGATCAGACGCATCAACCGCGCGATACGCGGATTGCGCAGATCGCTGGCGCCGCCATCGAGCATGGCGGGCAACGTGACAAACGAGTCGCCGGGGTTATCAAAGATCGTGCGGTCGGCGTACCAAAGCACCCGAGCGGTGCGGTGTTGGTCCGCGTAATCCTGATGAACCAATAAATTGACCAGCGCCTCTCGCAACGCCGGGTATTCGGGTGGGTGGGCCTCACGCTGGAGCGTCCCCGGATCCAACGCAAACGGATTGGGAACCAAACCGAGAATGCGGCTGATGAGCGCTTGAAGCGTTTCGACAATGTTGCCTTCGCACAACAGTCGATCGTCATACCGATGGGCGGGCACCTCTTCGGTCCATGGGAGGCGGATATTGCGAAAATCGACAAGCCCACCAGGCTTCAGACGGCCGATGAGCTTGGGCCGCCCCATGAAAAGCGCCGCGGCATGGGTGAGCTGACCGTCCTGCACGAGCCCCAGCTCGTCAAGGAAATCGGTGTGGGTGAGATCGGAGAGCGGTTTGTCGGGATGCCTTGCCTGGTAGAGTCCGCGCACCCAGCGCAAACTGGTCTCGTTGAGGTCGCCGATGCCAACCCCCGGCATGGTCTGCGCGTCGAAGGAGTCGACGGTGGCGTCGCGAAGAAAGCGGCCCTCTTCTTCCTGAGTGCAGCGATGGTCGCGGGCGGCGACACGGATGTAGGCGTACCAGGCCTTATCGATACGCACCCGAATCGGCTTGTCGAAGCGCCGGGCTGGGACAATGTAGAACGCGAGGACCGAGCATTCGTCGATGGCAAAATGGTGAGGGCGCACCTCGACTGGGCGCGAGAACTTCTCGGTGCTGCGGCAACCACCGAGGAAGTCGTTCTGCATCGAATCGGGATCGGAGACTCCTACGACCTGGAATTGCCCCTTTGACTCCTTCACACCAAAGACGATCCATCCTCCGGCGGTGTTGGCAAAGGCCGAGACGGTGGTGTAGGCAGTCTTAGGAACTCCACCCGCCGCCTGTTTCACTTCGAAATCATCCCACTCGATGCCGCGCAAACGCTCGAGTAAGGTCTCGCGATCCATCGTGGTCATCCGCGCTCCACAACAACGCGCACCCGTGTTGCGTCCTTGCCCTTGGTGAGGTCAGCGACGAAGGCGTTGAAGCGATCCTTCAGCTCGCCTACCGTGCAAGGCATACCGCCGTCAGTCAGCGCCGAATGCAGCCGCGTCTCGGTGAGCACGACTTTCTCGAGCCCGCTGAGGATTTCCTGGAGCGACTTCACGAAGGCGGGATGCACCGGATCGGGCATGCTCCTGCTCTTTAAGAATGCCTCGATGGCCTTGCGTCCCTTGCTGGCGCCGAGAAGCTCAATGTTGCTGGCGACAGTCGGGTCCTGGAGGTTGCCGAGTAGCGTGTTCGTCCAGCTCTGCACGATGTTGTCGAGTTCGGCGTCGAGCTGACCGATGCGGTCTGCCGCCTTTGCCCCTGAACAGGGCTCCTCGACAGGACGGAACGCGCAGTGTGGGCAGATAGGATCAGCGTCAAGATCGTGCTTGGTCAGGCTGAAGCACGTCTTTAGGTGGAACAGCGTGTTCTGGAAATCGCGTAACTGCTGAGTCGGCATCATCTCGACGGTCGAGATTTGCTGGAGTTGTTTAAGTCGCGGGTCCTGGCTCAAGCAGACCTTACGCTGGTCATCGGTCGCGCCAAGGCGGGCTCGCGAGTGCTTCTCAAGGTACGCGTCTTGGTAAGCGGTTTTAAGTTCTGCCAATGCTTGACCGAGGCGCACGCTGGAAGCCGGCGTCGGCGCGGTGCTTCGGACTCGCGATCTTGGCCATCAACTCGCCACGCCGCTCCCGCATCCGATCCACCCAAGGATGAGAAGCCTGCAGCACAGCCTCGGCCTTGCCTAGGTACGAGGTTACCTGATATGAAAGCGTCGCCGCCATCGACATTAATTTCCATCATCTCGATCAAACGCTACGACCGTCGCGGCGTCACCTATCTCTCCCGCCTCGCCTCTCAATCACGCTCAATGCGAGGAACAAAAAGCGAGCAGACGGAAAACCACGTGCAGCTCGTGCTGCTGCCCAAAAGGCGCACGCGGACTTTCCGAGTGAAAATCCTGTTGGCCAGCGCAGAACTTCACGCGGGAATAGTGATCGTCTGCGTCGTTTAGCATGCCAAGTTGAACGGGCAATGCCTTCTAGCGGGGGCAAAACACTGGCGTCAATAGGTGTCGCTGGGGCTCGTACGGAACGCCGGGCCCCGAGCCCAAAGCGCTCCTAACCTTTGCTAGCAAAGCAGCGATGCCGGCGTGTGTTACAATGGCGGGTATGGATCTGGAAGCGATCATCACTTTTGTGGAACACTCGCCGGCGGTGCGGCTGCTGTGCGCCGATTCTGCGGCTTACGTGCTCTACTTTCTGCAAACCGCTTTTAAAAATGGCGGCTCCGAAGCGGCGACCGCGCTGGAACACGACGAGCTGAAACAGCGGTTGCAGCAGTTCCAAGAACGGCTGCGCGAGGAACAGCACGAGGCGCTGCAGCGGTGCCCCGGACCGCTACCTCCGTGAGTGGTCCGACGCCGGTTGGCTGCGACGGTTCTTGTCCGCTGAATCGTCAACATCGAGCTATCAATTGACGCGGTTCGCTGAAGACGCGCTGCGGTTCGTCGACGCGGCGCTGACGCGCCAACACCGGATGGTGGGAACCGAAAGCCGGCTGCGGCTGGTCATCGACACGCTCACCGACATTGTCCGCGGCGCTTCAGCCGACCCTGATCGGCGGCTGCAAACGCTGCTCGAGCAGCGGGAACAACTCGACCAAGAAATCGAAGCGATCCGTGGCGGCCAGCCCGTGGCGACGTACCACCCTGCGCAAATCCGCGAACGCTTCCAAACCGCCGTGGAATTGCTGAAGGAACTGCAGAGCGATTTTCGCGCAGTCGAAGACCGATTTGAAGAGATCGCTCGCGATGTCACCCGGCAGACGACGCGGGTCGACCATCGGCGCGGCGAGATTTTGGCCTCGGCGCTGGACGCGGAAGACCTGATCAAGCAGCAGGACGAGGGGGTGAGCTTCAACGCCTTCGTCGCGTTCCTGTTTTCGCCCCAAGCCCAAACTCGGCTGCGGGAGACGATCGGCGAAGTGATTCGTCTCGATGCGATCGCGGCGGACCGTGGTGCGATCGACCACCTGCGCGGGATGGTGCCGTCGTTGCTCTCCGAAGCGGACAATGTGCTGCGGCAAACCGGGCGGCTGTCGCAAACCCTGCGGCGGCTGCTCGACGACCAGGCTAGCGGCCATCGCCGCCGCACGGCCGAAGTCCTCCACGAGATCCGCATGCTGGCCGCCAGGCTGAAACACTCGGTCGAAGAAACCGGCCAGCCGCCGCCGGAGACGTTGGGACACCGCGTGGAGACCTCGATCGGGGTCAGTTCACCGTTTGCTCGCCCGTTTTGGGCCCCTCCGCCAATCTTTGACAGTGAACCGGAATCTTACAGCGTCGATCTCGAAACGATCCGCCGGGAAGCACTGAAGTTGGCAAACTTGAAACGCCTCAACTGGGAAGCGATTCGCGAGGCGATCACCACGGCGACGGCTCAGTCGGGATCGCTCCGGTTGTCCGAATTGATCCAGCAGTACCCGCCCCGCGTCGGCGTGATTGAGTTGGTCGGTTGGTTGCAAATCGCCCATGAGGACGGCCACTCCATCGACCGCCAAGCGACCGAGGAACTTACGCTCGTGATCCGTGATGCCGTCACGGACCGATCATCCATGCTCCGCGTCCGCGTGCCGCTGGTCATCTTTCATCAGACTCAAAACCAACACGCTGAACCGCTCCGCCGAAAGAAGCCGCGATGACCGACGCTGCGCATGACGCGACTCTTGATCCCACCTTGCTGCCACCACCGGTGCCGTGGGCCGCAGCTGCCGTCAAGCTACTGCAAGGGATCGTTTATCATGACGACCCGGGCGAGGCCTGGGAAGCGATTCTTGCAGGGGTCACGCCGCTGAGCGATTACTTTGCGCGGATCGGCTTGCTGCTAGTGGTCAACGAAGAAGATGGCTTTGCCTACCTGCGGCAAATCGAGCCCGGCACGCTGCCGCCGGATTACCCTTCCATTCCCAAGCTATTTCGCAGCATTTCGCTCACCTTCGAAGCATCATTGTTATGTGTTCTGTTGCGGGATGAGCTACGCCGGTTTGAAGAAGAGATTCATCGTGATTCGCGGTGTGTCGTGCTGCAGTCGACACTGCTTGAACTTTGGCAGTCGCTGGTTCCCGGCCAAGCCGATCCCGTGCGCGCGAATCGCATTCTCGGCGGCCAGTTGCGCAAGCTCGAAGAATTGAAGTTCGTTCGCCGCTTTGAACAGGAGCCCGCAAGTTGGGAGGTTCGCAAAATTCTCAAGGCTCGCCTGCCGCTGGAGGCACTCGAACGCTTGCGATCCGAGCTCGAGCAGGAACTCCTAAGGCGAAGCACAGCAGAAGCATCTAAACGGGACAAGACATGAACACCGACACCTTCTCGGCGCGAGACCCAGCGATGAGCGTGCTATCATTTGAAGATGCTGGCGCCGGCAAGCATCCTACGCAGCCCGGTTTCCGCCTGCAGACTTTTGAAATCTACAATTGGGGTACCTTCGACGGTCAGGTGCATTCTTTCGTCCCTCAAGGCGAGTCCGCGTTGCTGGTCGGCGAGAACGGTGCGGGAAAATCGACGCTCGTCGACGCGATGCTGACGCTGCTGGTGCGGCCGGGGGTGCGGAATTACAACGTGGCCGCCGGAGCGATCCGAAACGAGCGTGATGAGCGGACCTACATTCGCGGCGCCTACGACCGTACGGCTGGACAAGACGAAAAGCCCCAGATTCAGTACCTCCGCGATGGCAGCGGCTACTATACGGCGCTACTGGCCACGTTTGCCAATCGCCGCTCCAACCGCTGGTTCACGATTTGCCAAGTGATGTACCTGACATCCACCGGCGATCGCAAAACTATCTATGGCTTTGACACCCAGCCGCGGACCATTGCGGGCGATCTGGGCGGCCTGACCTCCGGCAGCGACATCAAAACCGCACTCGTTGACCGCGGCTTTCGCGTTACCGAAAGCTATAAGCAATACCACGACTGGATGCAGCGCCTGGTTCGCTTCCGTCCTAAGGCAATGGACATCTTCAACCAAACCGTCGCCGTGAAAGATGTCCAGCGGTTGGATCCTTTCATTCGCGATCACATGCTGGAGAAGCGGCCGTTCAGCGATAAGGTTTCAAATCTTCTAAAACATTTTTCCGAACTCAGCGAAGCGCACCGCGCCCTCGTTCAAGTTCAGCAACAGATGCAGTTGTTGGTCCCGATCGTCCAAATCGGTGCTCGTTATCGAACAACTCATGAGCAACTGCAGACGGCGCATGCCAGGCGGGATGCCGCGGGATTGTATTTTGATGTTGCAACCGAGCAACTTCTGCATCCGCACTGTGAACAATGGCAACTGCGCATCGAACATCTGAACGAACAAATCGAATTGCTCGACCAATCGCTTAAAGCCAAACGCAATAGCGCAGCGGAGTTGGAACATGCGATCCTACACGAAGGCGGTGCTCAGCTACAGAAATTACCGGGACTGATTGCACTGGAGGAACAGTGTGCTCTGGCCAAGCGTGAGAAGCGGGTGGCGTATGAATCGAAGCTGGCGCGTGCAGGTATCTTGCTGTCGCTGACCAGTGCCGAACAACTTGAAAAGGCTCACCAACAGATCACCATCGTGCGGGATCAGTGGTCGGCCAAACGAGAAGCCGCCAGCCGCGAACTCGCCACGATGAACTACCGTCTGGGCGTCTTGAGCGAACAAATCGCGGATAACGTGAGCGAATTGGAATCGCTGCGTCGCCGCAAAGGGAACTTGCCCGACGCGTTCATCGAGGTTCGCCAGGAGTTGTGTCAGGCCTTTCGGCTATCGCCAGCCGATCTGCCGTTTGTGGCCGAGTTGGTTGCCGTACACCCGGATCATTTTCGCTGGGAAATATCGATTGAACAGGTCTTATATGCGTTTGCCAGAACCCTATTGGTCCCGGATGACGTGTATGAGAAAGTGTCCGGTTACGTCGACGCACGGCGGCTGGCCGATGCTCGCGGCCGCGGCGTGCGCTTGACCTATGATCGCGTGACGGGACCGGCCGGTGCCACAGGATCGGCTGGCGATGGTGTGCGTCTGCCGGACATGTTGATTTACCGCGACGATCATCCGCTGACTCCCTACGTTCGCGGTGAAATTCAGTCACGTTTCGATCACCTGGCGTGCGACAGTGTTGCCGACTTTCAAGCGGCCACACAGCGGGCGATGACGATCAATCGGCACGTCAAGCAGAACCGCCGACAGCACACGAAAGATGATCGAGACTCCCCGGGCGACCGCCGTCACTTGGTGCTCGGCTGGGACAACAAAGAGAAACGCCAGGCTTTGGAACGTGGGCTTGCCGAACTTCGCGGCGAAGCGCAGCAGATCGAAGCGAACATCGCCGCGCTGCGTCGCAGCGGTGAACAAGCGACGCAGATGATCAGTCTGCTGGACGAGGCGGCTACGTTGACGGAGTTTGATACGATCGATGATCATCGGCATGAGTTTGAAGCCTCCCAGTTACGGTTAGAAAAGCAGCAACTGGAAACCACTAACAACCGCGTTCGAGAGTTACAGACCAAGCTGGCGGCAGTTCAGGCTGAGATCAATGGGCTCGATGACGATCGTGACCATGCAGCCGATGAGCGTTCGCGTTTGAAGAAGCAGCACGAGGACGCGAATCGCATTCTATCCGCAATTGATGTGAAGCTCACTAAGGCCAAGAATGATGGAACATTCGCAGTCGCCGAAGCCTATTTCGCGACCATCACCGAGTACTTGGGACAACGCCGCATCACGGTGGACAACCTCGGTTTACTGCCGCGGGAGATCACCGAAGAACTCGCGACGAACGTATTGAAACTCGAAAAGCGTATCGAACCGATTCGCAACGAACTGACCAAGGCGATGACCGGGCTGCTGACCAAGTTTCCCGTCTTCGGATCGGATTTGGATCCGACACCAGCAGCGCTGCGGAGCTTTGAAGAGCTCGCAGCACGCATCGAGCATGATGATTTGCCACGACATGAACGGCGTTTTAAGCAACGCCTGAAGGAAAAGGTGCTGCAGGAAATAGGTTTGCTGTATGGCTCGTTGGAGGATGAGCGCGAAGAAATACGGAGCAAAATCGAGATGCTCAATGAAGCCCTGCGGCGGTTGGACTGGCGGACCGGAACCTATATGCGGCTCGAGCCGAGCGACACGTCGGATGCTGAAATTCGTGATTTTCGCCGCGAGTTGGCCGGTTGCCTCGAAGGCACCTTGGACGGGACTGACGAAGTCAACGAAGCGACCTTCAATAAGATTGAAAAGCTGGTAGGACGTTTGCGCGACGATGCAAACCTACGCTGGCGTGAAAAGGTGATCGACGTTCGCAACTGGTTCCGCTTCGCTGCCCGGGAGTTCGATCAGGTGACGGGGGCTGCCGGCAGTTATTATGACGGCGGCACTGGGCAATCGGGTGGCGAGAAGGGGAAACTGGCATTTCTCGTGTTGGTTGCGGCGATCGCCTATCAGTATGACTTGCAGTTTGAGGAGCCCGACAGCGAGCGGTTCCATTTTGTGATGGTCGACGAAATGTTTTCACGCAGCGATGACACCCGTGCCAAGTATGCACTGGATCTATTTGCTCGGTTCGGCTTGCAACTGGCAATCGTCGCACCGCTGGATGCGAAAGCGAAAATCACTGAAAACTATGTTGGGGTTTACGGTCATGTGATCAAAGACCCGTTCACGCACCGCAGTGAATTGATCAGTCTGACCACTCAAGAGTATCAGGCGATTCAAGCCGAGGAATCATGATCTCCCCGAACGCGATCAAGGCCAAGGCGCTGCGGCTATATCCCGAAGCCATTAAGGAATGGCTGGACGGAAAGCAGGACGATTATTTTCCGCGGCGCCTGCCGGTCAATCTTCGCTTGTCGAACGACCACGCCGCCGCGATCGCCGAAGTTGCACGCTTGCGTGAGGGTGCGAGGGAGTCACTCGGTTACGGCTATCGCATCGATTGGCAATCACGCCGTAGCCGCACCCATGGGTTGAACCAGTTTCCCGATTCCATCTGGATCGATTCGCTCGACGATCTGGTGAGGCTGTGCGACAAGCAGGTGGAACGGCGACGACTGCAAGTAGCCGTCGCCTGCCTACGCCGCCGGCAGCCGCGCCTGGAAAATTGGCTGATCCAGGGTTCGCACTGGAAAACGCTGCTGGAGTTGGCGGATGAACTCGACGATTTGCTCAGCTTGGCCGAGTTCTTCGTCGCTCATCCGCGGCCGGGCATTTTTGCGCGCGAGATTCCCCTCCCCGTGTCGACGAAACTCATTGAGAAGCACCGTCGTCAGTTGGCGGCCTGGCTGGACCGACTGCTGCCGCCCGAAACGATTGACGTCCGCTACGGCTACGACGCCTTCGAACCGCGCTATGGATTGCGGTATGCGCGGCCGCACTACTTGCTGCGCGTCCTCGATCGTGAGCTGCAGCTCGAACTGGGACTTCCCTTTGACGAATTGTCGCTGCCAGCCCAGTCGCTGGCGAAATTGCCAGTCAGTCGAGCGCATGTGCTGCTCGTCGAGAACAAGACCACGCTGTTGTCGCTCCCGAGCAGGCAGCGAGGCATTGTGCTCGGTGGTTTAGGAAATGCGATCACGCAGTTAGCTGATATCCCGTGGCTCGGGACCGAGGATGTCACGTACTGGGGCGATCTGGACGCTGAAGGCTTTGAGATCCTCAATCGGCTCCGCGAGCACCTGCCGCGGGTCAGCAGCCTGTGGATGGATGAAGCCGCCGTGATCGAGTTTCAACATTTAGCCACGGCCGGCAATCCGGTGGTGGAAAAGCCGCTCTCCCAGCTGACCGAGCCCGAGCGACAAGCCTACTCCCTGCTCTGCGACCGCGGGCTCCGCATCGAGCAAGAGCACCTGCCCACGCCTCTACCTCCCGCTCCCACCCGCTCGCTTCCGCCGCCTTAGCGAACGTAGCTCCGTGGCCTGAGCCCCGTCCGGCGAGATGCATCGACAATTGGACATCTGTTTCCGCTGCTTCACTACTATAACTTGGCTATCTGTTCCCGATGGCCGTTCAGCCGTAATGGTGTCCTGATGACGCTCAGCGAGTTAGACAAGCGAGTCGCCAATCTGCCGCCATATCAGTTCGATCAGTTTCGACGATGGTTTCACGAATTTGAGAATCGCAAGTGGGACCGCGAGATCGAACGCGACGTGGAGGCGGGGCGACTTGATGCTCTGGCTGACGAAGCGCTCGCCGCTCACCAAACAAAGCTCACCAAGCCGCCTTCGCTTGATGCCAGACTTGTTGTGCCGGCCCTGCGGAGACTGCTGATTTAATCGGCAGAGCAGAGGATGCGTATAATGAGGGATTCGTCGCTCACTTAGGAGTGATTTCCCATGCTCTCCCCAGATCGTGATCGGCTGTTTCGGATCCGCGAGCAAGATCGCAGCTTTTACGGCGCACTGTTGCCCAAGGAGCATCCGCTGCTGGATGCCTTGGAGTTGATCCCCTGGGACTCCTTTGTCCCAGAGCTTGAGGCGTTTTATTGCCCTCATCGCGGCCAGCCGGCCGTGACGCCGCTGATCATGTTCAAGCTCGAGTTCCTGCGGTACTTCTGCCGTCTGTCGGACCGCGAGGTGATGCTCCGAGGGCAAACTGACGTGCTCTTTCGCTGGTTTCTGCAGATACCAGTCATTTATAGGCTTCCCGATGCCAGTCTGCTCCCGAAGTTCCGCGGTCGGCTCGGTGCCGCAGGTTTTAAAAAACTCTTTGAGCGCCTGGTCAGCTACGCGCGTCAGGCAAACCTGATTCGAGATCGATTGCGGCTCAAGGACGCCACGCATGTGGTTGCCAACATCGCCGTCCCCACCACGCTCGCCTTGCTCGCTCAACTGCGAGAAAGAATGCTCGGTGTGATTGACAGCTTCGATCCAGAGGTTGCAGAGGGCTATCGTATCGAGGTCCAGCGGATTACCCAGGAAACCGAACACGCCAGTGCTGAGATCAAGCTGCAGGCACGCTTGTCACTGGTCAACGATCTGCTGGGCTGGATTCAACAGCAAACGCCCCCAGCCGAGGGCGCCGATCGGCGGTGGGCCAAGCTGCAGGCGGTCCGTCAGTTGGCCGAGAAGATCACCGACGACATGTTTCACCCGAACAAGGGCCATCGGACGCTGAGCGTCGTCGACCCCGAGGCGCACCGCGGTAAGCACGGTGAGTTTTACGACGGCTACTTGTTGGACGTGATGATCGATGCCGAGAGTGAATTGATCACCAGCTTTGACGTGCTTGCAGCGGACGGCGATGAAGCGGCTGATGCGATTGATTTGGTCAAGATGGAGCAGCAAACCTACGGCAACCAGATTGAGCAGCTCTCCATGGACGGCATCGGTTTCAACGGCCACGTGCTGCGAGAGCTCCAGGATCCGCAAGGGCCCAATGTCGAAGTCTTCGTTCCGCCGAGGGACTTCCGCAGTGGTGAAGGCTTTGCTGCATCGATGTTTGAACTCTCCGCCGACGGCACCAGCGTGACCTGTCCCAACGGAGAAACATCGAAATACCGCCACCAGGGCAAGCACCTCACTACGTTTAAGTTCAAGCGTTCGCAGTGCCAGAACTGTCCTCTGCTGTCGCAGTGCCACCTAAACTTTAGCCCGAAATCAAACTTGGGCAGATCGGTATCCAAGAGCTTGTATGAAGCAGAATATGAGCAAGCCCGAGAGCGGGCGAAGACTCCGGGGTATGCCGAGGTCCGGCGCAAGCATCCGGCGATCGAGCGGAAGCTCAACGAACTGGCACGTCACGGCCGCGGGCGTCGGGCCCGGTACTGGGGTCGAGCAAAGCTCTGCATTCAGCAGTGCATGACTTGCCTGGTGGTGAATGTGAAGCGGATCAGCCGCTTGCTCCAGGCCACGCCCTGTCCAGCGACCTGTTAAGGGCGGAGAAAGGAGGTGATCGATCGATTCTTCGCTGGAAGAGGTTTTTAAAGCGCGATTTCGCCTAAGCGAACGCAGGTCGGCTCAAGGCCCTGACGAAAACCAGCCGCAGCGCGATGCCATCGAGCAACGCTCGATCATCGCCTCCGCACACATTGCTATTATCTCAGCAGTCTCCTGCGGGCCTGAGAGAAGGGAGGCGTGAGGCCTCTATCCGGCGGCTCACGCCGCCGGCAGAAGATGTATCGGCCCTGCGGGCCTAAGAATTGCCTGGCGTTGGCCGCTCGCTGTCTGGCTGTCTGGTGGCGATGGTTGGAATGACACTTACAAGTTCTGTCCGAACAAGTTCTGTCCAAAACGATTGGCACCTTCGCCCGTGGTCGGGCGAAGGAATGGATCGATCTTAACTGGCTCGGCGGGAAGTTGCCGACCGGATCAATCCGCCGCTTGAGCGGCGGGCTGGATGAGGCTGCGGAGGACCGGTTCGAAGACTTCGGCTTGACGCATGAAGCCGAGGTCGTTGGCGTGGGAGGCGTCGGTCGCTCCTTCGGTGTCGTCGCCGTACAAACCGTCGCCGGGGATGTAGTGCAAGCCGGTGATGCCGTCGGCGATGAGGCTCTCATAGCAGGCGCGGAGGGCGGCATGGTTGGCGTCGTGAAACTGCTCCTTGGCCGGCGTGATCCAGCTGTTGGTAAAGCGGCGATCTTCCACCAGCACAATCGGCGTCTGCGGCTTAGCCTCGCGGAGCTGCTTGACCAGCGGCACACACTTGGCCGCCACGTCCGCCGGCCCCATGTTGGGCAGGCAGTCGATCACGTAAACCGCCGCATCGACCTGCGTCATCAGCTCGCCGACCGCCGCGTCCATGCGGCCGTTGCCCGAAAAGCCGAGATTCACCACCGGCGTGTCCAACCAGCGGCCGAGTATCGCGGTGTGCACCATGCCGGGACGACTCGCGCAGGCCCCATGGGTGATGCTCGTGCCATAAAACATGATCGGCTTCTCGCGCGGTGCCAAGCCTTCAAAGTGACTGGCCGGGTCGACACCGACGCTGAGCGACTCCACCCCGTTGTACAGCGGCAGGTACAGCGCGTACTCACGCTCGCCCGGCGCCAAACCGGCTATCAGTTCGGTCTTGATTTCCTGCGCCGCGGGCTTGCTGACCTGGACCCACTTCCACTGGCCCTCGGCATCGCGTGCATACAGGTCAACGCCGCTGACACCGGTCGCCGGCATGTGCGGCATCGCGAGTTGGGGACTGCGCAGTTTGTAGTGAACGTGAATCGCCGTCGCATCGGTCTTGCAGCGGACCATCATGCCTGCGCTGTCGCGGCTGAGGGTCCAGACATTGGGAGTGACCGCTGACTGAGCCGCTTCAGGCAACCGATCGAACCACCGCGCCCGCGGTTGATCGGGAAAAATCCGCCCCTCAACACCCCACTGCGTCACGTCGTACCAGGCCACGCCGCCCTCGACCGTCGGGCTGGCCGCCATCGCCGGATCAAGCTGTGCAACGTCGGGCGACGGTTGAGCAAACGCTAAGGCGGCGAACTGGAAACAGGCTAGGTAGACCAACAGGGGCAGCGAGAATCGTTGGATCATCGATTTACAGGGTGGTTGGAAGCTGATACGCACGGGGAATATTTTCATGTGAGGTCAACCAAGGTTGGGATTCGTAGGCACAACAGCCACTCCATCTGCTATTCGCTGGGCAGCACCGTTAGGACCAGATTACGAAAGCGAACTTCGGTCGGACCGCCAGAATGCAGTTGCAACCCAAATACGCCGCTGTTCGCGCCGGCAGGATCATCGAGATCAACACATAATTGCCCGTTGATGCGGGTTTGCACCTTTGAGCCTTTGGCGAGAATCTCATACGTATTCCACTCGCCGTGCTTTACGTGTTGCTCGCCCGATTGAGGCCACAGCAGCGCACGCCCTTCTTCTTCGTAGAGTTTGCCCCACCACCCGGCGCCAACGTCCGCTTGATAACCGCGCATCCCTTCGTCGGTCTTAACACTGCGGAACTGAATCCCACTGTTTCCCTCGTTACCGACAAGCTTCACCTCGAGCTTCAAGTGAAAGTCACCCGCGGACAGCTCACTGATGAGGAACTCATTGTGTCCAAGGCCTGTTGACTTACCGACGATCTCGCCATTTTCCACCGACCATAACGATCCATTTCCAACCCAGCCGGTGAGGTCCTGGCCATTGAAGAACAGACTTGCATTCCGTTCCGTCGCTGCTATCGGCGTCTGGACAGGGCTGGCCAGATATGCCAGCAGCGCCACAACTTCCTCCTCGCTGAACTGACGCAACTGGTCGTCGGGCATCATCGACACCTCGCTGAGCTGACGGTCTTCAACTTCATCGAGCGGAATGACTTCGGTCGCCGTCGCCGTCTGCAGCGTGATCGACTTTTCATCTTCAGCGATCGCAATGCCGGTGATCACGCGGCCGTCGGCGGTCAACACCACGGTCGGCTGATATTCTTTGGCCATCACCGCGCTGGGGTCGACAATGTTGCTGAGCAGGTAGTCGAGGTCGGCGCGATTGGAACCGGTCAGATCCGGCCCGACCTGACCGCCGACTCCGAACAGCAAGTGGCACTGTTGGCAGGTCGCGGCGTAAACCGCTCGCCCCAGCGGTAGATTCGCGCGCTGCTTGCTGTGCTGCGCTACCAGTCGCTTGGTCGCGTCGATCAACTGAGCTTTATCAGCCGCCGTCTCGCGGACCGTGCCCCAGGTTTCTTCAAGTAACTGTGTGACCCGCTGATCCTTGAGGTTATGCAGCTGCCGCACCAGATCGGCACTCAGGTCCTTGCTGGAAAGTTGTTCAGCAGCCATGCGAGCGAGCATGACGATCGCCGATTCAGGACGAGCCGAGAGAGTGGCTAAGGCAACGCGTTTCTCGTTCTGTGACAGCTCTGGGTAATAGCTGAGGATCAATTCAGCCGAACGCGGGTCGTTGTACTGCGCCAGGCCAGCGATGGCGGATTCGCGCAGCGATTCATCCTCGAGCAGTTGATGCAGCAGCGCCGGCAGCTTCTCGTCTTTGGCCGCCAACAGCGTGGCCAGTGCCTCACGCCGCTCCGCCACGTCCGCAGTTCCGTGGGCCAGCAAATCCCGCAGGCTTTGCAGCGCAAGCTCATCACCAAACGTCACGCCAACCGCCTGTGCCAGCAACCGGACACGCGGATGGCTGCGATCCAGAGAGCGCGACGCGGCGGCCCAAGCGGCCGGCGGCTGGGCGCTCCGCCGGCCAGTCAGCCCGCTGCGAATCGCTTCCAGAATATCGGCTTGCAGCTCGGCGGTTTCGGCCGCTTGCAGCCCACCGGCGAGTAACTCAAGCGACGCATCGGTACCCATCGCGCCGAGGCGTTGGAGCAGATAACGGCAAAGCAGCGGCTGCGAGCCACGGGCCGCCAGCGCCAGGGCCAGCGCTCGCTGCGGGTCTTCCTCCGCCAGCGGCTCGGCCGCGTACCACAGCATCAGCGGTAGATTGTGGTCACGCGCATCCTCGTCATGCGCAGCAAGGTTTGCCACCAAGGCCCAGCGATCGGTGAGCGGCAACCGGGCCGCCGCGGAAGCCAAATACAGCCGCACCACCGGCGAAGGATCGGACTGGGCCAACGCGACAAGCTGCGCCACAAGGCCCTCGTCGGCGGGCCGGCCGTCGAGTGCCAACTGGATCGCCCAACCACGGACGTACTCGCTGCGATCCTCCAGCAGGGCCGCAACAGTCTCGCCGCTCAGCCGCGTGATGGCTGCGAGCGCCCAGGCGGCTCGCAACCGCCGTGTCTCATCCGCGTGCGTCAGCGCCAACGATTCCAGTCGCTCGGCTGCACGGTCGTCGAGCTTGCCCGCCGCCGCCCGTTCCTGCAGCAGGCGGCGACTGTGGCGAACGTACCAGTCGTTCTTCTCGAGCGTCAGTTCCGCCAGTTCTACATCGGACTTGGTGCGCAGGTCGACTGCAACCGGTTCCGGCTCCCCATAGACAATCTTATAGATCCGGCCATTGCTGCGATCGTGCCGATCGGGATCGTTGAGATGGCAGGCCTGCATGTCGTACCAGTCGATCAGGTAAACCTGTCCATCGGGACCGTAGCGAAAATTGAGGATCTGCGAAGCCTGGTCGCCAGTGAGCAAAAAGTCGGGACCGTGACTGCCGACGTAGCCGGAACCGTTCGGCTTGAGGATATCGACGTTCAGCCGCTGGCCGTGAATGTTGTTCATGAAGATCTGGTCGCGATACTGCTGCGGCCAGGCGCCGCCGAGATAGATCATCGCGCCGGCATGCGCGTGGCCGCCGCCAGCTGAATCCGATTTTCCGTTGCCGCCATGCGGATTGGCTCCTAAGTAATGCCGATGGTCGGCGATCGTCTTGATGTCGTCGTAGGTATGGGGATTGAAGTGCTGGCCGGCCTGCCGCTGATAACGGCCGCCCTGAATGATGTGATAGAGATGCGGGATGACGCAGGCGGTCAAGAACGCTTGGCCGCGGTCGTTGAAGTCGACGCCCCAGGGATTGCTCGTTCCATGCGCAAAGATCTCGAACTCGTGCCGCGTCGGATGATAACGCCAGATACCCGCATTGATCGGTTGCCGCTGAGCGTCAGGCGTTCCCGGTTTGCCGACACGCGAGTGCGTGAACACGCCGTGGCATCCATACAGCCAGCCGTCCGGTCCCCAAATGAACGAGTTGAGCGTTTCGTGCGTGTCCTGATACCCCCAGCCGTCGAGCAGCACTTCCGGCTTGCCATCGGCGACATCATCGCCATCGGCATCCGGGATGAACAGCAGATACGGGGCTGCACCGACCCACACGCCGCCGAAACCGACCTCCAGACCGCTGACCAGATTAAGTCTCTCGGCAAACACTTTGCGCGAGTCGAGTTTTCCGTCGCCGCTGGTGTCTTCGAAGATCAGGATGCGGTCGCGGCCATCGTCGCCATCAGCTCGACGGGGATACTCATAAGCTTCCGCGACCCACACCCGGCCTCGGTCGTCCAGCGCCATCGCGATCGGCTGACGCACATCCGGCTCGGCTGCCGCCGCGATGGCAGAAAATCCCTCGGGTAACTTCATCGCCGCAGCGGCCTGTGCGGCGTCCAGTCCGCGGTGTGGGTACTCGTCAGCTACCAATCTCACGTCGGGCTGCGAGATCGGCCCAGGCTGCCGAGCGTGCACGCGAAAGTTGTCAAAGTTGAGATGCCCCCACCCGCCGCTGCTCTCATCGACCAGCCGCACAAACATGTCGCTCCCTTGCCGGTCTCTCAGATCTACAACCACCGGTCGCATGTTCTCGATATTGCGACCCAAGGCGGTGAACAACACCTGATCATTGGCTGCGTCGACCAACTCGACACGTGTCTCACCCGCCCCGCCTCCACCGACCAGAAACGATGCAAAGGGATGGGTGACCTTGAAAGACTTCGACGTCAGCGTTCCCAGCGGTTGATCGCCCCGCGCTCATAGCCGCCGATCCAAAACTTCCCCTGATGATTGCTGCGCATGTCCGTGCGACGAGCAGCGACGGCATCGCCCTCGATCGGTTGCCCAGCGAACGCCGCCCCCTCCGCTTTCCAGTCGCTCAGGTCACCGCGTTCAAAATCGAGGTTCAATAGCTCGCCGTCCGCTGAAATCGGCAATTCACCAACGCTCTCCTCGTCACCGGCCTGTACGACAAGCTGTATTGCAGATGCGGATCGGTCCTTGTCCTGGCTGTCACCTGTCCGCTGCGGTGCTAACGGACGGGGCGAGTTTTGTGCGCAGCACTGGAATACCAAACACACCGCCGACGGTGGCAATGATGACGACAACAGCGGCCAGACGGCGCCCCAAGGACTCGATGGGATAATCAGACATGAGCGGAAACGCTGGAGGGGAGGGAGGATGAGTAGCGACCCATTGTAATCGCCGTCAGATCTCGCTGGTATCGATCCACCACGGCAGACCTGCGGGAAGCTGATATCCGTACACCGTGGCAGAGGTGAGTTGATATTCGAATTCTCGAACCAGCGGCTGCAGCTGAGACCACATGCCTAATGGCATTGAGCAAAACATTGCGGGATAACCGTGAGCACGGCTTCGTGAAGCCGAGTGTATCAGCACATCCGCGGCTGCCGCTGCGCTGGTCCAACTAAAACGTGCCAGGTGCGCCGAAACAATTTCCCCACCCGATACACGAAACAATCGTTTTCCGCGGCGCGTGTCTTCGAGCATCCCGCAGGCCGTGCCATCGACGTGACTCAGTCGCTCTACGGGGATCAACGATCGCAGACCTGACTCTCCCGAAGTCACCTGAACGCCGACGAGATTCAATCGGCTTCGGTGATCCTCAAACTGCTCGGCCGTCACCATCACCACCCTCGAATCGGCTGGTCTTCGAGTGCTGGTCATGAATCTGATGATGGCAACCTCGGCGAGAGCGGTAAACTTGGGAATGCCGAGCCGACCCGAATAAACGGCCGGGTCGGCACGGGTTCCGGACATCACGATGCCGTAGCAGGCGTGGGAAGGACGCGGGCGAATGACATCGGCGGCGGTTTGCAGCAGGCGGAATAGAGCCGAACCGGAACGCGCAGCAGGGCGAACCTTGAGATCACAAAGATAATGAGCCTCGCGCAGGGTTGGCTGCGAGCCGCTTGAGTTTGAATCTCGGACCATCAGTTGCCGACGCACGATCACCATCGTGCCGACAATTTCGCCGCAATCTTCGGCGACCAGTAGCGTGGGCGTCCCCATGGCAGCAAAAAAGTTCAAATACTCGCTGCCATGCGAAATTGAAAATGAATCGCTCGGACCGAGCGGGTACGTAAACTGTCGCTCGAACTGCTCTAAGCGATCAGCCATCGAGCCAGCGATCGGATGAGAAAACAAGTGTACGATCACCGGCAGGTGCCTACGAAAATATGTGGATAAAAGAAACTCCGGTCTTGCTCCACCATCCGTTCGCCGTGATCCACATCCCACACCAGCCGAGAGTCGAGCTGCAAGATCTGTAATGAAGAATTGAGCTGCCTCAGAATGACTTTGCCGCCTCCTCCTAACGCACGCTCAGCACAGTGCAGTGTGGCTGTCGCCTCGTCTGGACTGAGCCAGTCGAGAATGTTTGATAGATGGATCATATCGACCGAGGCGGGCGTGAAGGACCGCAACACGTCGATCATTTGGCCACAGTGATAGGTTACACGTGAACCATCGAGGGATCGCTGTTTTGCTTCGGGCAACAACCAGTCATAAGGAGCGTGTGGCGGAAATCGCCCTGCAAGCATCTGCCATAGAAAGGGATTGTCACAGCGGTCGGGGCGAGCCAATGCTAAACGGACTCGCCAGGCGAAGTGACTCGCAAAGGACTGCCGCGGATTTTGAGTCGCGCCTTCACCGAACAGACGGACGAGATTTGCCTGGGACATCACCGTTTCAAATGCCTTGTCAAAAACACCTCCAGCCTGCGTGGTGGGATCAAGCGGTGATGCGGCCGAGTCGTCGGGGACTGCTGACGTCAGTGCCTGCTGAATTTCCGGTTCGATGACCGACAACTCGCTGCGAAGCGCGACAAACGTCTGTTCGTAGCGGCCGCTCCCATCAAGACCCCAGCTCGCAACTTGCTCGGGCGGGCCAAACACGTCGGGAGCCAGTTGTAGCTCGCTCAGGATTGCCTGCAGCTTCTCACCGCGATCGGCAGGCTCCATGGGACGATGCCCCAGCAGTTCAAGGGTGTCCGCCACCGAAAGCCGCTCCGCCAAATGCCACTTCACCCGCGCAAGCGCCAGCTGCGCCGGATTCATGTCGACCAGGTGTAGCCGCGCAGGCCGCTGGCGTCCGACTTGAATGGCCGTCTCACCGCCCGAAGCGATCATTACGATGACGGGGTGTTCTGGTAGTTCGTCGCAAACCTCGAGATCCAACCGAGGATCTTCACGAACCTGAGCAAAGGCCAGCGGCAATTCGGCTGCTTGTTCTGCCCAGCGATCTGCAGATTCACTCTCAGCGGTCACTGTGGCTTCCTTGCAATAAAGAACAAAACAAACGGGATCAACAGGAAGCCACTGGCAATCAGATCCACCGCATAGTGCATTCTTAGCAGAATCGTCGATGCCACCATCACCAGCGACGGAAGCAGCATGATCCAAAAGCGACGACGATCATGGACCACATCGCAGGACAACATCACGCCCGTGGCCAGTACATGCACGCTCGGAAAACAATCATAGGGTGCTGCAGGGCATTGCGACCATGATCGATCTGGAACAGCTTGGCCGCCAGCTCCGGGGGAAGGCACGCCGCATCCTGATTAGGCTGACTCATGCGTCACCTCTACCAGCAGGTCGTCGTAGAGTCGTTTGAAGAGATAAAGACCTAAAGCAATGCCTGACTCAACCTCATGTCGGCCGTCATCCTCACAAGTCCAACGATCGACGACGACGCTAAAAAAGTCGGCGCGTGCCGTTTGTCGACCTCTGCGTGGAGCTTGTAATGAACCAATTCTTCGTTGCTCGTCCAGCCGCGCGCGACGACGCTGCGGCCGATCAGCGCGGAAATGTCCGCAAATGCATATTCAATCGCGCCCAGGCAGGCGAACGCGGTCGCCGGTGGCTCGGTCGCGCACGATCCCCAGAGGGCAAGGTTAAACGCCCGCACCGCCGGCCCTTCCTGCTGCGGATCGCTGGCGCTAGGCGTGGAAACGCCGAGTCGCTTTAAAAAGGTCCGGAAGGTTTGGTCATGAGCTAGCGATGGCTGGAACGGTAAGCCATCTCCCGCTGAGCCGACTTGCCGGCTGTGGGTGTTTCCCGGCGTTTCATCGGCCCCTGCAAGCCCGTGTTCTTCTGCGAGATTGTGAATCAGCGGCAGTCGATTCTGAGAGTCGGGAATTCGGGCTGCCAACGCCGCCATCGCGCGAGAAGAAACGAACGGCGAAGTAGAATTGCTGCTGCGTGCATTCAAAGATCGTGTGAGACATCTCGCCGCTTTGCAGTGTCCGAAAGTAGTCACTGTGCAAGATACCGCAGCTTTCCTTCTGACGATCGACGCACTGCATCAGACGATGGTGCGAATCAGGCGTTAACATGTCACTATAATCCCGGTCTCGGTCGTTGTTCGCCGGCGGCAATGGGGCTGACCGCCACTTCAAATGCTTCACGACGTCCGTTCGCTTTGATGCTCAAGCAGGAAATACTTGCCGTTTTCGCTGATGCCCGTGTCGATCCGCCGCCATCCCTGAGCGGTATAAAACGCTATCGCCGATGTATTGGCAGCAGCGCATTTTAAGGTCCAAGGCCCGGGCAGCCAATCAGCTAGCGAGCGTAGCAACGCCGTCCCGATCCCCTGGCGATGATAACGCGGGTCGACGTACAGGTGATGGATGAAGGATTGCGGCCGCCAGACCGAGATAAATCCGCAGATACCTAGAGATTCTCGGTAAGCCACCCATACGTCCTCGCCCTCGGAAGCCGCTGCGAAATCGGTGGCCGCGCGCGATGACTCGGGCAGCCACTGTGCCGAGCTGACCACCGTTTGGAAGATGCGGGCGACCTCTATCAGATCGGACTCGGTGGCCGCGCGCACGAGGATCGATGAGCTGCTGGACAAGCGAAGCTCCTGGAAGGATTGAAAGCGGGGCAGCTCGCGGAAGCCGCTCGCACTCCGCTGTAGGCGTCATCGTACTTGACTGCTGGCCAGTGGTACCAGAGCTACAGAACGCCGCCGGCCGCGACCGACCAGCGACCGCAAGCCGGTCGCTCAATTCGCGGAAGAACCGCTGGGGTAAGTCTTGCCAGGGCTGCGGGAACCGCGCGATTCACAGCAGGCGGGCTGCTGATGGCTGCGCAAGTTTTTGAAGATTTTTTACTTGCAGTGGCAACCAATGTGTGGAATAGTCACAGTTTGTGATGTGCGACGGATGCGTTCAGGAACGTTGCGATGGATCATTTGAACAAGAATGAACTGGAAGTCCTGCGACTGCTGTGGGAAGAGGCTCCGCGCAAGCCGGGCGAGATCCAACAGGGCTTTCTCTGGCCGATCGATAACGGCACGCTCCGCAGCGTGTTGGTCGCGATGGTGGATGCGGATCTGCTGCGGCGCGAGCGGCGCGGGCGTGCATTTGTCTACTGGCCGCGTGTTCGCCGCGAGACTCAGTTTCGGCAAATGATCCGGCGAGTCGCGGAAGTTTTTACGGGCGGCTCTACGGGTCAACTCCTGATGGAATTGGCTGCGAACGAAAAGCTGACGGCGGACGAACTCGCCAAGCTGAAGCGAATCGCTGACGGCGGGAAATGAATCACGAACATCGCGTTTGAGCATGACTCGGAGAGCACAAGATGATTGATCCGATTGCCTTGCTGAATATCAGCGTCCGTCTGTCGATCATCCTGCTCGCAGGCTGGATGGCGCTGCTGTGGCTGGGAAGAAAGCACAATCCACGGTGGTCGGTGGCTGTCAGCCGGGGCATGATCGCAGCCTGTCTCGGCCTACCGGTCGTTTATTGTGCACTGCCGGGGATGCCGGTGGTTTTAACCGGCTTGCAGAACGTCATCCTCGGACAGTCGCTGAGCCGCGTAGGTGCCGAGCCTGTAAATACTGATGCTGAAAGTGCGGAGGCACGTCCTATCGCGATTCATCCCTTAACGACTCTTGACCTCGCTGATGAGACTCAAGGTCCAGCGATTTCGGCACCGCAGGTTAGCCCGCGAGCCGACAGCGGACCGCGGGTGGCAGTGGACGACGCAATCGTGCGGCAGCGTCCAGATGGACCGTTGCCCGAGCGCGACGCTACGGGCTCAGAAGATGACCGTCCTGGAAAATTCTCGGATATAGCGACTGCGCCGTCGCCGGACGCTGTCCTCAGCCCGACTCAGCCGAGATCGCAACCGGACGACGGGCGTCAGTCCCTGTGGTGGTTCGTGGCGGCATGGCCGGTAGTGAGCGTGCTGCTCTTGATGCGAATCAGCAGGCAGTACTTGCGAACGCGGAGATTGCTGCGCGGGTCAGTGTCGGCACCGGAACCATGGGTCAGCGAATGCCGCACGATTGCGGAGCGGTTGGGGCTACGCACTGCTCCTCAGGTCCGGATTGCTCCAGGGATACAAGGCCCCTGTACCGCCGGTCTGCTTCGCCCCGTGGTGCTGTTGCCTGCAGCGTGGCAGCAAGACTCGTCGGTGCAGCAGTGGCGGCCGGTACTTGCGCATGAGATTTCTCACATCGCCGGCTGCGATGGGATGTGGGATCTGCTTGCCAGGCTGGCGACGGCCGTCTGGTGGTTCCACCCACTGGTCTGGCGGTTGTCGTTGCGGCACCGGCTCGCGTGCGAGTACGTCTGCGACGCAGTCGCCGCAGAAATGACTAGCGGTTTTGAGTCCTATCGCCGGTTGCTCGCCGGTTGGGCGCTGCGGCGTCAGGAGCCCGTGGTGGCGACGCTGGCTATGGCCGATCGCTCATTGCTGCTGCGGCGTCTGAACTGGCTCGAACGCTGTCTGCCGGCATCGCGGCTCGTGCCTTACCGCTATGCAGCCTTTGTCGCGGTAGTCGTGACGGCGATCGTGATCACTGGGTCGGTTCAGTTTGTCGCGGTGGCCGCAGCTACACCACAGGTCGATGAGCCCGCGACCTCCGCTCCGCCAGCCGCCGACAGTCCGGCAGACTCGAAGCAACCGGTGCGGCGTCCCAATGCGGTGGATATCGATACCTCACGGACCGAGCCCAAGGTGGTGCGTGTCGTGGATGCAAATGAGCAGCCGATCGCCGGCGCCCGAGTTCGCGTCGGCTGGTGGGAAGACGAGGACGGCGACATGCTCGGCGTTGCGACGATCGATTCGCCGACGACCGACGCAAGCGGTGAGGTGACCCTGGCTGTCCCCTTCGGTGCGGCGCGGCGCAGCTCTCAGCCGATGCCGAAGGCTACGCATCAGCCGGTACTCAGTATTCTCTCAGCGGAACACCGAAACTCAAACTGGAACAGGGACGCGTGGTGCAGGTCTACGCAGTCGACGAAGACGGCAATCCGCTGGCGGACGCCTATCCCCTGCTGCAACAGTCCCGCACGTTCGGCCGCGAGTTTAAACAGGACCTCAATCGTCCAGGGCATTTTGCGTCGCCTGTGGTGAAGCTCGATCGCCGCTGGATGCGGGTGGTCGACCGCAGCGGCAATGGTCCGCTCCGCTTCAGCGATTTGATCGATATCACGCAGCCCAGTGAGGTGCAGCCGGACGGCACCATTGTGGCGGTGCTCAAGCCCGGCATTCGCCTGCAAGGCCGACTCGATGCTTCAGTACCACGACCGATCACGGCAGGTTGCGTCGAGTTATATATCAACGAGGGTGAGGGCCATCGGGTCCAGTCCGGCGATAATTGGACTTGGGAAGACACAGCGATCGTCAACGAAGATGGCACCTTTGTATTTGAGTCTCTTCCTCAGGGCGGGCATGCGCAATTGGCGGCTTTGGTCGACGGCTTCCAGTCGACGAAACCATCGCCTGAGGCGCTGCGGGCCTACCTTCAAGAACACGACGCCGGCGAGTTATCGCTGGTCGATCCGGCCGTCGAGCGTGGTGATGCGTTTTGGCCACACTTGGTTTCACTGGCAAGCGATCAAGATAGCGTTGAAGTGGAATTGCCGTGCATGCCGACCGCGTCACTGGACGTGCTGGTGGTCAACCCACTGGGCCGTCCGATCGTAGGCGCTTCGGTGCACTTCAATCCCAACGGCTACTTCCTCGGCGGTGAACTGTTCATCCCTGCTACACAGGGATTTACAAGCGGTGCCTTGCTCCGGCGTCGTGGCCAGGACCAGTGGAAACGCTTGTATGAATGGGCTGGGGTAAGTTTTCTGCGTACCAAAACCGACGAATCCGGTATTGCGCGGGTCCGCAATCTGCCGGCCGGAGAGCGAGAGTCCTACCGCGTCGAAGCGGAAGGTTACGTGATGCCGGCGCATCCGACATCAACACCCTCGACACCCGAGAGCGCGATGCGTTACGCAACCGCAGAACTGGTCGGTGGTCAGATCATTCGCCGAACCGTCACCCTGGAACAGTTCGTGCCGCGCCAAGCCCGCGATCTTCCGGTGGTCAGTCGCGGTGCGAAACCGATGGAGAAAATCACGGTCACCGTCACTGAGATCGCCTTTGACGATGCACCGGAGGACTGGGTGCTGTGGGCGGTGCAGCGATTCGGCCCGATCGCGACCGCCGAGACCGCTGCCGACGGCATCGCACGATTACAAGTTCCCACACAGGTCGACGGCCGGGCTGTGGCAAAATTGCGTGTATCGATCAACGGCCGCGTGGGGACCGACGGCATTGTTCGCCAGACATTAGAAGTCCCAGCCGAGGCCGATCAGCGGGTGGTCGTGCTAATTCCTTCTACAGATGCGCCGGTTCGGAATCGCTTTCGCACGGTCGACGCTCAGTACGTCGATCCCGCTACTTTGCTCGATGTCTCACCCGCAAAGATGCTCAATCGACTTGTCGAGACGCCCTCGATGGCAGTGCTCAATCTGTTGCTCAAAGAAGCTCAGTACGATGCCGCCACTCCGCTGCGGTTTCGTGCCGATCGCAATCTTCTGATGCTCAATCAAAGCAATCGTACTCCGGTCGCGTCAGTGAGCACTGACCAGGGGCAACGGATCGTCGTGTTGTGCGATGTGCGGCCCAAGGACGCGTCGTGGGATGTTGCACCCGAAGGCAGATTCCCGCCGGAAGCGGCATATGTGTTCAGCGCCGACGGCAAGCTGGTCGACGTGATCGGCGGCTGGGCCTCGGCGCGCGGTGACTACAACAGCGTGATGCTGACGAACTTAGGGGGCACCGATGATACATTCGTCGAAACCTCCGCCTTCGAGCACCATGGCCCGTTTGAGTATCTCCAGCAATGGTACCGGCTCGGACACGAGTCGCAGCCAGCGCTGACGGTCTATGGATACCCCAATGCGACGAGCTGGAGCGGCCGAGACGGCGCTGGCCAGCCGCTGGCGGAGTTCGGCTACCTGGAGTTTCGCTTCAACGGCAAAGACCTTGCCCATGACCGCACCGGGATCGTTGCCAGCGGCGCAGCGGCACCGCGGAAGCTTTACTGGGACGGCAGGCAGAACCGATTTTTGGGGCCGCCCAGCCAGAGCTTTGAAGGCGAACCGCTGTATCAAGTCATGGCCGAGCACTCGGCGGCGTTTGAGCCGCTAGAGGTACAGCCGGGTGAACTGGTGATCGGCGGCGGGCGACGCGACTACGAGAACTGGCATTTCTGGGACGCGGTGGTTCCTCACGGCAAGACGGCCCGGTTGACGCTTTCCACGGAGCAGCAAAGCGATGGTTCCATTGTCAGTACCGAGCTCGCCAGCAGCACGCTGGAAGCAGGCTGGCATCCACTGCAGTTGCAAATCAAGGACAGCCGAGACGACGAAGCATCATCGGTGGTCAACCTCCGCACGAAACCTGATACCGGCGACGAGTCATCGCTGAGTATCCCGCGGGTGCCGATTGCGGACGTGCCGTCGGTCGAAGGTGTACCGGTCGCTCGCACGGCTGCCGACGAGATCATCCTGTTGCGACGAGCGACGATTCAGGACGGGGTGTGGCTGGTCTGGAAACTGACCCTTCAGTGACAGCGTCCTGCCCGCTTGGTCGCGTGTGCCTACGCCGCTGCTGGCGTTGCGGGTGGCCGATGCTGTTCGTAATGAAGACGTCAGCCTCAGCTGGGCACCGCAGTTGCAGCCAAAGCCACCTGTGACACCTTCCAGTGAGCGGGTTGCTAGGTAATCCGCGGAATTCCAGCAGATCGCGCTCGTGCGAGAGGCTCAAACCATTCATGCTCAGTTGCTCCCCGTTTTCCGCCAGCAGCTTAACCACCGCGGTTTTCCGCAGTCTGGTCCTATCCGCCGCCGTTTTAAGCTTTGGCCAACCGCTCGCCGCACAACCGGGCGGCGGCGCGACGAACGCTGACGGGCCAGCAGCGCCGTCCACGCCAGCCGCTACGACGGAGCCGCTTAGGCTCGAAAACTTGACCGATGCCGAGCGGATCGCAGGCCTGCAAAGGCTTTTGGCAGCCGATCAGCAGCGTTTGCAGGCACTGGAAGAACAGTTGCAACAACTTGAAACCGAGTTTGAGCAGGCCGCGGACGCGTTCACCCAGCTCGACGCGCGTTTGACTGCCACTCGGGCAAGTTCGCAGACCGCCGTCGATGCCGAGGAACGATCGCGCCGGCAGGAGGCGCTGGCGGCGCTGGAGAAAGAATGGGCGCTGGCTCGCGACGGCTTTGACCGGATCATCGAACGTCGCAAAGCAGTTCAGGAGCAGCTGAACATCGTGACCGAGAAGATCGTCCTGGAACAGCGGAGCGCTCAAGCGGCTGAAGCAGACGCAGCCCGAAGCGGAAGCGCCGCAGGAGGCCGTAATGGAGGCTCCGGTCAGCGGTAACCCGACACGCGGTTCCACCCCTGTTACAGCCCCCGCTCCCGACGCCCAGCCGTCGTTTCGCGACTGGATTCCGGGCCTATCCGCGCCGGCCACGCCAGAGACCGCAGCGCAGAACCAGGAGGCACCGCCGCAAGCAACTGCGGCCGAACCGGTTCCGGAACAAGAACTGGTTTTAGATGAGGTCGACGAACAGGTACTCGATGCGCGGAGGCAACTGAAGGACAAGCAGCTGGTTCTGGATGCCGCTCGCGGTGAAGTGGAAGAGGTCGATAACGCAATCGCCGTTTTTGAGCGTGATTTGCAAAGCGCTCAGCGGCTGCTCGCGTCCGCTCGGCAAGAAGTGCAAGCCACCACCGAGGCAGTTCGCACCGTGACCGCTGAAATGGAACGACTCACTGCCACAGGTGCTGCGGAGCCAGAGTTGGAGGCCCTGCGCGGCAAGTTGGAAGAAGCACAAACGCGACTGCGGCAGGCGCGAGAGGAAGCGGCTGTGCAGATGACGCGTGTGCGGGAATCCAGCGCCTGTTGGGACAACTGGCATTGGCAAGAAAGGAAACGGTTGGCAAAGCGACTGCGGCGGCGGATGAGGTGAGTCGTGCGGAGTCGCGGTTGTTGCTGTTGGAAAGCCCTGTTGCTCCGCACCGGATGGCCCGCTGGGTGACCCGCACCGGCCCGCGGGTGATCGTGGTGCTGGCTGCGATGACGTTGTTTTGGTGGTTAGCCCGAGCACTGGCCAATCGCTCCGTCGGCGCCTGGTGCGGCGCAGCCGACGGGGGACCGCCGCCGAGCGGGACCAGCGGGCGGAAACGCTCCGTCGCGTGTTCGGCTATGCAGCCGGCCTGGCCGTGTTCACTCTCGGTCTACTCGCGGTGCTGCACACCTCAGGCATCGACGTGACGGTGCTGCTCGGTGGAACGGCCGTGATTGGCGCGGCGGTCGCCTTCGGTTCGCAAAACTTGGTGAAGGACTACTTCTCGGGCTTCATGATCCTGGCCGAAAACCAGTACAGCGTCGGGAATGTGATCCGGATTGCGGATACGACGGGAGTTGTCGAAGACATTTCGCTCCGCATGACCGTGCTCCGCGACGAAGAAGGAACTGTGCATTTCATCCCACACGGACAAGTTACCAAGGTCAGCAACCTGACCCATGGTTGGTCCCGGGCGGTCTTCAAAATCAAAGTAGCTTATGACGAAGATGTCGACCGCGTGATGGACGTCTTGATGGATTTGGCTCGCGAGATGCGTAACGATGAGCAATTTGGGCCGCAGATGCTCGGCCAACCGGAAATGCAAGGAGTCGAGGCGTTTGACGAGTCGGCGGTCGTCATCAAGTTCCTTGTCAAGACGCGACCGCTGATGCAGTGGAGCGTCCGACGTGAATTATTGCGGCGGATTAAGAACCGTTTCGATCAACTGGGCATCGAGATCCCGTTCCCACAGTGGGTGATCCACGAACCGAAGGACCGCAACAACGGGTTCGGGACGCCAGCTGCTGCAGCATCCAAGGCGGCGCGCCATCAAGCTCGCTTGACCGCTCCCAGTGCGGCAAAACACGAGTTCTTGTGAAGCACGTCGGTCAGCTGGCCGGCTATCATTGGGCGCAATGAAATCTTTCTGCGAACGCGGCCGCAACTCCCTTCGCAATCCTTTGCCGTAGTCGACGTCCATGTTCAATGTGCGGGAAACCCGCTTTAGCCGCGGCTACCAGGGCATGGTGCTGGGGCTGATTCTTCTGAGCTTCGCTGCGGTCGGCGTGGGCGCATGGATCCTGTGGGATTTTGGCCGCGAGCAGAAAATCGTCGCTCAGCTGTTGCTCCAGGTCCCAGCGGGAGTCAAAGACGAGACCCGTGCACTGGCGGGCGAGCTGCGACTTCAGGCTCGGCTCTTGGTGCTGGTGCTGCTCAATGCGATCGCCACCGTTGTCGCCATGGCGCTGCTGCTGCGAACCCTCCGCAGCAGCCAACGATCGCTGCGCGAAGTCACGGAATTGGCCAATGATATTCTCGAAAGCATGGATGAAGGTGTGCTGACGACCGATCGCTCAGGCAAAATCTCGAGCATCAATCGGCGCGGCCATGAATTGTTGGGTCTGCATGGTGACGCCCAACAGTGGCATCTGAATGACCTGGACAGTCAGCATGCTCCGCTGGCCGAAATGAACAACCAAGTGCTACGGTCGCGGCAGGTCATCCGCGACCACGACTATCACATTACGACTGGCGGCCGTAAGCGGAGCTTGCGCGGTGGTTGCAGCTTGCTGCTTGATAGCAATGGTGAAGAAATCGGCACCGTGATTCACCTGCGAGACGTCACCGAACGGCTGTTGCTGGAGGAACGAATGCGGCGGATGGAACGCCACATGGGACTGGGCTCGCTGGCCACGGGGCTGCACCATGAAATCAAGAATCCGCTCAGCGCACTTTGGCTGCATGTGCAGCTGTTAGAAGAATATTTAGCCGAGCACGCGACCACGGACGAAATCGATGAGACGATCGATGTGCTCAAGAGCGAGGTCGGGCGGATTAACCGCGTGCTGGAAACTTTCCGCGACTATGCTGCACTTTCGGTACTTGAGCGGTCGCCGACCGACGTTGCTGACTTGATCGAACCGATGCGTCGGTTGCTGGTGCCTCAAGCCGATCGCCAAGGCGTTGAGATCCGCGTCGTCGAGCCCTCGACTCCGCTACCGCCGATTCAGGCCGATGCGGTCAAGCTGCAACAAGTCCTGTTAAACCTGTGCCTCAATGGTCTGCAGGCCATGCCCCAGGGCGGCGTGTTGTCGATCGAAACGCAAGTTGTCGGCCAGACGCTGGAAATGGATGTCGTCGATACGGGCTCCGGCATTCACGAAGAGATTTACGAGCGGATTTTTGACCCCTACTTCACGACCCGCGGCGAGGGAACCGGGATGGGTCTGGCGCTGTGCGAAAAGATTGTGCGACTGCACGGCGGGACGCTCAACTTCCGCTGTGAGCCTTCGAAGACTGTTTTTACCGTTACGCTTCCGTATGAAACCTGCTGATGCCCGATCTATTTCGCCTACTGATCGTCGATGACGAGCGCAACATTCGCTCTGGACTCGCCCGCGGACTGGCGGCCGAGGCAGACGAGATCGACACCGCTGAAAGCGCCGAAGAAGCGATCGCAAAAGCGGCTGCCGAGAAATTTCAGATCGTGATCGCTGATGTCCGTTTGCCCGGCACTATCGATGGACTGGAACTGGTCACTCGCTTGCTGCGTGATCGGCCCGATACCACCGTGATCGTGATCACCGCTCACGGCACGGTCGAGACTGCGGTCGAAGCGATGCGACGTGGCGCGTTCGATTTCATCATCAAGCCGGTCGACCTCAACCTGCTCCGCCACCAGGTTCGCAAGGTGCGGAAGCATCACGAGTTGATCTCGGAAAATCGCCAATTGCGCGATCGCTTGGCTGACGCCGGTGAAGTCGCCAACATCATCGGCAACAGTGCGCCGATGCAGGACGTATTTCATCAAATCCGTCAAGTCGCCTCGACCGACGCCACCGTGCTGATTTATGGCGAAAGCGGCACTGGCAAAGAACTCGTCGCCCGCGCGCTGCACGACCTCAGCGCTCGGTGCGGCGGCCCGTTTGTGGCCGTCAACCTCGGCGCACTGCCCGAAGCTTTACTCGAAAGCGAACTGTTTGGGCACGAACGCGGCGCCTTCAGCGGCGCTTCGCGGCAAAAACCAGGATGCTTCGAGCTGGCCATGGGCGGATCATTGTTCCTGGACGAAGTCACCGAGATGGTGCCCAAGAGCCAGATCGATCTGCTGCGCGTGCTGGAAACCGGCAGATTCCGCCGCGTCGGGGGAGAACAACTCCTGCAGTCCGATGCGCGGATCATTTCGGCGACCAACAAGGACATCAGCGAGTTGGTCAGCCGCAAGGAGTTTCGCGAGGATCTGTATTACCGGCTGAACGTCGTGCCGATCGAGATCCCACCGCTGCGCGAACGCGGTGACGACATCGCGATGCTGGTCGATCACTTCTTGGCGCACTTTTGTCAACGGCATGGCCGGCGGCCCAAAGCGGTGAGCGCCGACGCAATCGAGATCCTCTCCGAGGCGAGCTGGCCAGGAAACGTTCGGCAGCTGCGCAACACCATCGAGCGGCTGGTCGTGACCGTTGCAGGCGAAACCATTGAGGCCGCCGACTTGCCAGCAGACCTCAGCCGGCCGTCGACCGCCTCCGCGACTCATTCACTTGCTGCCATTGTTGAAGCGGCCGAAAGTGAGGCGATCCGCAACGCGCTGGTCGCTTGCCAATACCACCGTGAACGGGCCGCACGTCAGCTTGCGATCAGCATCCGCACGCTGCACTACAAGATGAATCGCTACGGCCTGCATGAAGAACGCGTCCGGCGTTAACCCGCTTGATCCAGTCACATCACGGCGACCGGATCAAGCGGGTGATGCTGCTGATCCAGCGGCAGCGGGATCAGGAGAAGATTCAGGCTCAGTAGGAGAAGCCTAGGCCGAGTGTGAAACCGTGCAGCGCAACATCGCTCGGGGCGCCGAAGGACACTGGGTCTTGCAGATAGTTCGGCACGCTGGTGATGCGTGAGAACGCGGAGCTGTAGTTGTGCCACAACTGCCACTCATAGCCGGTCCGCAGATTCGCCAGCACGCGGCCACCAAAGATGGGGCGAGTGTACTGAAAACCAGCAGCCAATTCGGTGACGCCGACGACGGAGTCCTGCAGGATCAAGGCTTCATTGGGGTTGCCCGAAGGATCGCCTGCGCCGTTGATCACCTCCTTATCGCCATACAGGATGGAGCCGCGGCCGCGAACGAATAACCCGCCGTAGTTCCCGAACGATCGCTGAGCTTCCGCACCGAGGATGCCCCCGAAACCGCGAAACTCATTGAACCGCAGCGGCGCTGCGGGGAGGAAGTTTTCCATCGTCTCGGTGAACTCGTTGTAGCGCACACCACCACTGAACTCCAACGCCCACTTGGGACCTAGATCCAGGCGATCAAACAGTTCCATGTCAATCGTGTAGGTCTCAACCGCCAACGAGCCGCCGACGGTGTCGGGAAACACTGAGGGCGCGTCGGTGTCGTAGTAGAAGTAACGCGTGCGGAACCCCAGCCCTGAATCGAGACGGTATCCGAGGGTGCCGCGGAACGCCGCCTGATAATCCGCGTCGACATCATCGGTATCGACCACAGGAATCAAGCCGTAATTGCCCGAGCGGTTGCCATCGGCGCGGTGATAGCGGAAGAACAGCAGTTCGGCGTCGTGGAAGAAGCCGCCAGCGGCAGGAAACCGCCAAGGCTGGCAATCCAGGTCACCACGACAGCTGACTCCGGGCTCACAGGCCGGCTGCACCCAGCTGTAATCGTTCATGACATTGAGCAACTGAGGAGCCTGCTCACTTGCGCCGCTTTGCCAATGCTCGGTTGTCAGCACTGACTCCGCCACCGCCGGTGATGCGATCAGCGCAAGACTCCAACTCATAATCCATCGGCGCATCGTTCGTCCTCCCTGACGCACTGGTCTGTCGTTTCAAGCGGTCGCCTCTGCGACCGCTTGCGTTCCCAGTGAATCGGTGCGAACGATGCCGCAGGTTGTGTGGTTAGCAACAACCTGCGACGAACCCAAAGAAAGCGTTCCTACGACAGGGCTAGACGTTAAAACCGGACCACTGATGCGACATCACACCCGGCCAGCGTCGACATCGCCCAGCAAATCGGCGAAGTCGATTTGCCCGAGCATCCGATCGCGAGCACCTTCAGCCTCGTCGTTGTCTTTGGCTGATGCGAGCGCCAGACGTTGCTGGGCCAGTTGATCGATGAACGTGTCGGAATCCGCAGCGGTCGCTAGTGGCACTGCGGAAAACTCGGCGGCGTGCTGGTGCAGCCGCAGCGCTTCGCTCCACCCACGCTCCAGATCAGCATCCCAACCTGGCAGGCGGCGGATGTCTGTCGGCAGCGATGCTTGCATCAGATTGGCCGCTTCGGGTCGGCCGTCACCATCGGCATAACCCAACAAGTGGCCGAGTTCATGCAGCACCACCGTCAGCAGATCAAACTGACCGTCGAGCGAACCACTCCAGCCGAACTGCGATCCGGTGAGCTGATCCCAATCAAGCTCGCGTGACGCCGCATCCTCCAGTTCCGGATCGATGAACCAACCGTGCCCCGCAGCGTCGCGGTCAATCCAGATCGTCGAGGTATCGATCGAACTGAGACCTAGCAGGTTACCGGGCAGATCACCGACGACCACTTGCACGGGCAGATCGCGTCGTTCACCATCCCAACCGGACTGGCCCCAGAGTTCGAGTCCTGCGGATACAAAAAGTTCGGCGGTCGCTTGATCGAGCGTTTGCGTCTCAGCACCTGAAATCGCTGGCACGGCGGCGTGCAGCGGGTCAAGGCGTTCGACACGGATCGCGTCGGCCTGCACTCGGCCGTTCGCACCAATATCGCTCAGCCGGACCGTCAACGTATTGCCGGTGATCGTATATGCAGTCGACAGATCGACCCACACTCCGCCACGGTCCGAGTAGGAGCCGGCGGTCTGTTGCGGTGTCAAACGCTGATTGATGGTTACCGTCTGTGCCGCTCCGCCACTGAGCGTGAACGGCGCGTTGGTCGCGGCGGTGCTGTCGTACATCCAAGTCGCCGACACGCGATAGGTCCCCGGTTGCAGTCCCGCAAGGGTCCACTGTCCGATCGAACCGCCGCGAACACCTGAGGAGAACTGAGTGGTGTTATTGATCAAACCTGCTCCCGCTCGGTCGAGCTTGACGAAGCTGCCTTGAACCACGCGGAAGGTCGCATCGCGATCGTCATGAATCGTCGCGGGGGTGACCGCGGTGCCGCGCAGTTGCAGCGAGTAATTCGCCAGCGACGCGTCGCTGGTGGCGACCTGCACGTTGCCCGCATACGCGCCCATCGCAGTCGCATTGAACGTCAATTGCACATGCATGCTGCCGCCGGCCGGAATGTAGCGCGGCGAGAAACCGGACTGTGAAAAACCAGTAGGCAATGGGCTGAGCGACTGGACATACAGCGGGTTTTCTGACGGGTTATGAATCGTCAGTTGCTTGTTCACCGGCGTGCCGGGCGTCGTCGAGCCGAAGTCGATCGTCGCTTCCGGATGGAGACGAGCACCGTCCAAGTACATCTCGACCTTCGGCTCATGCAGATGGACGATGCGAATGGCATCGGCCTGCAGAGCGTATGACATCTGGTCATCACGCAGCGTGACGACCAGCGAGTTGCCATCGATTGTATAGTTGGTGATCCATCCCCAGGCATGGTTGCCCACAACCTCATCGTCCGGAGCGACGCTCTGGTTGACGGTCGTCGTCAATGGCTGAGCACCTCCGGAAATCGTATACGGCGCCGCCTCGGTCATCGGAATCCGCTGATTCCAAACATCGGACCAAGTCGCATAGATCGCGTAATTACCCGGCATCAAGTCGTTGAACGTCCAGGTCGCGACTCCGCCGGTTCGACTGGTGCTGATCGCACGACTGCCGCCGTACGCATAGGCATTGGATTCGGTGGTGAAATTGCTGGTGAATCCTGGGGAGGAGCCATTGTCGAGCAGGTATTCCATCTGCACCGAACCGGCCAGTCTGATCGTGTGAACCGGTGTTGCTATCTGGTTGGTGAACAGGCGCAACTCGGCGGTCGCGGCGCTGGGGCTGGTAGCGTCGAAACGGACTCGGAGCAGTGTCGTTTCACCCGGTGTGAGCGCTGTCACCGCCAGTGGCTGAGCCAACGAAAAACCGGCTGGCAGGACCGGAGCCTGTGTGAACTCCAGCGTCGCTTTGCCGTGGTTAGTGATCGCGACCGATCGCACCACCTCACCGAACAAGCGAGTCGTGCCGAAGTCGAGCACACCGGTTCCATTGCCCAAGCGTTTGCCGCTGCTGGCGTCGGTCACCGCCATCCGTGGAGCGGGCGTGGGCGGCGTAGCCCATTGCTCCAGCCGCACGGCGTCGGCGTACACCAGCCCCGTGGATGCATTGCGCAAGGTGACACTCAGGCTGTTGCCGTCGACGATGAAATCTTCATCGAGATCGACCCAGGTGGTTCCACTGGCGACGAACGACTCATCGTACTGCGACGGCAGTGTCGACTGATCGAGGAAGATCGTCCGCGTCTGGCCACCGCTGGTGATGGTTAGCGGTGCCTTGGTTGCCGCCTGCAGCACGTCGGGAGCCCAGGTGATCGAGACACGATAATGGCCAGGTGTCAGGTTGTTGAACGTCCAGCTCGCCTGGCTGGTCTGCGGCGCGGGGGCAGAGTCTTGAGTTTTGCCGTAAGCGTTCACGGGTTGGCTGGGCGTGAAACCGCCCGAGACGGTATAGCCGGGGGTGCGATTGTCGATCACCTTCGCTTCACCGACCGGCGCCACAGCGCGACCGCTCAGCGCGAAGCGGAACAATGATTCATCGACGTCGTTCGTCTCCAGCACAAAGTCGCCGCCGAACGCTCCCATCGCCTGAGCGTCCATCGTGATCGTCATGATCGTCGACTGCCCCGGCGCAACGGTTGTTGAACCGAAGGCGACGGCACTGTATCCGGCCGGCAGTGACTTGGACTGCAGCGCCTCGAGCACCAAGCCATTGACGTCGCGATAGGGTGACTCACTGGCGACATCGCGAGTGTTGAGCAGCAGCGGCTGGTCGCCATGGTTTTCGATCCGGAACCAGCGTGTGACCGCCGTCCCGACAACCGTCGACCCAAAGTCGGAAGTCGCTGCCCCCGAGCGGATCTCGCGACCGGTTTGCAGGTCGATCATCCGAATCTCAGGACTCTGCAACCGCATCCGTTCGATCCGCATCGCATCGGTGAAGTAGGGCACGTTGTTTTGAACGCCGGTGACGTTCATGTGCATCTGAAAATCATCAACAAAGATCGGCGCGTTCAGATCTTGCCACTTCATTGCGTCGGTCTGATATGAGGCCGGCAGGTTCCGTTGGTCATAAACATCCTGATGCAGCAGGTTGCCATCGGCATCGGTGACCTTATAGTTCGCTGAACCGACGACAGCCGATCCACGGTCGGGCCAGGTAGTCGAGACGGCGTATTTGCCTGCGGTCAATCCGTTGACTTGCCAGCCCGCAACGGCACCTGGTCCACTGACACCGCGATAGATGCGGTCCTGATAGGCGCCGGGGAAGTTCTGAAATGCTCCGCCCGCAGCAAACCAGCTGTTTCCGCCGTCATCGAAGATCAGCGGCGCCGCATCCATCCACTCGATCGTTTCAATTCCGTAGTGATGCAGGTCGCCCAGTCCTGAGACCGACAGCATCAAACCGTTGTCCGTAACGCGGTTGCCATAGGTGCGCACACGCAGTTCGTCACCCGGGAAGCTCGCGAACGCGTCGACCTGAGTTCCCATATCGATCGTACGCGGGACCTGGTGTGGGTCGACGTAGACCAAATCGGCATAGGGCGTACCGATGAAGTTTTCAAAGGGACTCGGTGCCGGCGCGGGAGCCTGGCGATTGAGTTGGACGCTGGCTCCGGTTTGTCCAACGGGATCGTGGACGTACTGCGCCACATCCATGCGATCGACGTCGAACGATACCCCGTCCGCGGCCAAATGGAAGCTGATCGAGTCATAACCACCCGCGTCGTACAGGGCGTCAGCACCACCGGGGGTGATGATGAAGACATCGCTGCCGCCGGCTCCGTGCAGCACGTTATTGCCGACGGAAGTATCGCCACCGGTGTTGAGCGGCACGATTTGACGTTGCAGATCAAACAGCGACAACGGCTGACCGAGCAGCGAACGATACCCTTGATCGCCCCAGCCAGAGATCGGCTCGCTGTTCGGCAGCGGCAGATGAATCGAAGCCTGGTAGTTGAGTATGACGTTGTTGCCGGCGGTGCCATAGAGCGTGTCGTTGCCCGTGCCGCCCATGATCAGGTCGTCACCAAGTCCACCACGGATCGTGTCATCACCGCCGTGTGCCGATGACTGGCTGGTCACGGTGATCAACGCCAACGTCCAAGCGCCGTCGATCATCTCCCAGGTCAACTGCCCGGTATCCCCGATCAGGATGTTGTTGCCCTCAGGCGAACGGATCGTATCGTCGCCAAAGCCACCGATGACGATGTCGTCACTGAGGCCGGTCGTGATGGTGTCGCTGCCACCTTGTGCGGCGTCGACCGAGTTCACCTGGACCAATCGGTCTTGCTCATCAAAGGTCGCTTCGCCGTTGTCCCCTAAAGCGATGAACTTGGGCGGCAGCGTCCCTGCGGGCACCGGGCCGATCGGAATGTAGGACTCGATCGTGTCGTCGCCCGCACCACCCATCACGACGTTGTAGCCGCCAGCGGCACGGATGATGTCACTGCCACCGAGGTCACCGCTGAGCGTCCGCACCCGGCGCGTGAGCACCTGGCCGGTCGGCGCATTATACGTCACTGCAACCTCGCCCTCATCGCCGAGGATCGTGTTATGCCCCTGGCCGACGGTCACCTGATCATCGTCAGCACCGGCGATCACCACGTTCGTGCCGTGCTGCAGCGTAATATTGTCTTTGCCGCCGATGCCGTGATGGATACTGCGAGCGAATTGCAAGCTGCCGTCGAGATGGAAGAACGCTTCGCCATCGTCGCCGAAGACATAATTGCGTCCACCGCCGGCGATGATCGTATCGTCGCCCGCACCCCCCATGACCGTGTTGATGCCGCTGGTCAACTCAATGATGTCAGCCGCACCATAGACGTCGTTTCCGGCGCTCTGGATGCTCAGCAGCGTGCCGTCGGCGCGGAAGGTCATCGAGCCATTATCACCGATCACGATCGCAACCGGATCGCTGGCTCCGGCGAGACCCGGCTGAACATGAACCGAGTCAGAGCCGCTGCCGCCGATCACAACGTTGAATCCTTCGTCCACAGTGATCGCGTCGTCGCCGGAAACCTCGTGTGCGATCGATTCCATCGTCGTCGTTCCATCCGCATGGACCACGATGCGGCCGGCGTCGCCGATGACGTAATTCATACCCGGTCCCAGATCGATCGATTCGTCTCCGGCTCCGGCAATCACTCGATAAACGCCGCCACCGAAGGTGAACAGGTCGGCGCTGCCGATCTGAGGATTCGTACTCTCGGCGAGGCTCAGGTTGCCATCGGGGTCGAACAGCACGCGGCCTTCGTCGCCGAGGATCGTGTTGACGCCAAAACCAGCCGTGATGTCATCAGCGCCGACCCCACCGATGACGATGTTTTCCCCATCGCCAACATCGATCGTGTCCGCGCCGCCAATACCCGAGCCGGTCGACTCGATTCCGGTGATGCGTCCACCGGAGAGGAAGACACTCGCTTCGTCACCGACGGCCCAGACATTGCCGATGCCGCCCAAGAGTGCATCGGCGTCGTTTCCGCCGACCAAAACAGCCGTGCCGGTGCCAAGATGCGAAATCGTATCACGGCCGCCTTGGCCGGAGTTCCTGGTGTGGACCGCGGAGAGTGTCAGTGTCGCCGAATCAAAATCATAGAGCAGGCCGTCGCCGTAAATGATGATCGGGTTTTGAATGCTGTTGACCGCGTCGCTGGTGATGGTGTCATCGCCCCCGGCACCTTCGACCAGCGTAACACCGACGGTGACCGCTTCGTCGGTGATGGTGACGGTGTCATCGTGATCGCTGCCATTGATCCAGATCAACGGTGCGGTCAATCCGCCGCGAATGAGGATGTCCACGCCGATGCCGTCACTGTCCTGGTAGCCGCCGAGGATTTCGATCATTTGATGAGCGGTGATCGTCGCCCCGAGTTCGAGCGTCACGTTGTCGCCCGCTTCCAGGCGAACCTTGCCTGCGGTCGACTCGATGGAGATACCCGGCAGCACCAAAATGTCATCGCCGGGCCCAGCGCTCTCGGTCGCCGCAATCAAGATGTCCTCGGTGGCGATCATATTCTCGCCGACCGTGATGGGGCTCAGGGCGACCAGACGAATACTCCCGCCGGAGAGCATTGCCTGTGCACTGCCGGTGACGACGCCGCCGACTTCAAGTTCACCGCGGTTGACGATATAGGTCGAGCCGGTGGTCGATTGTCCTTCAACATTCGAGATGACTGTCGTGATCGGCCGCGCGTCCTCACCGATGTCTTGTGAGGCAAACAAGTACACTCGACCCGAGAGGACGTTGATGCCGTTGGGGTCGGCGTGCCGGTTCACAACGCGGCCATCCAAGGCACTGATGAACGCCGTGGCGGTATCGCCGGTGCTGACGGTATTGAGCCGCAGGTCGCCCAACAGCTCATTGATGTAGGTGTTACCGAGCAGACTACTGGTCGTGACCAGCGCATCGGCCGAGTAGCTGCTGTCGATGTTGAGTTCGTCTCCGGCCGCACCGATAGCACCATAGAGCGCATTGAGGGTGACTGCATTGCCGCGCACGTCAACCGCCGGTCCGTTGGTCCCGATGATCGACAAGTGACTGCGCAAATCCACATCGCCCAGCGGCGCGGTGATCGTGTCGATCCGCATGTCGCCAAAGACTTCCCACAGATAGACGCTGCCGGTCGTGCTCGATGCGCGCACTGTCGCGGCGGCGCCATGGTCGGTCTTGAGCCACTGGCCGGGCGCCCGACCGAACCGCCAGCAGCGGCCAAGACAATGTTTTGTCCTGACTTGAGGTTGTTGAGTTCTCCGCCAAGGTTATCCAGCAGCGAACCGGCGAGCGTTGTCAGATGGATTGCGCCCGCTCGGGAGAACACGCTGTCGATGTTCAAGTCCCCGGACTGCTCGACGATCAAGACATCCCCTTGTGCCCGTGCGGTCAACGACCCACCAGGCAACAGGTCCAATCGCAGCGGCAGCGTTTCAGTCCCAATGCCACCCTGAGCCGCTTCGAGCAGCAGATCGTCCGACACAATGGTGACAGCAGACGGGTTGGAGGCGCCGTTAGTGATCGCCCCGCCCGATTTCACCGCCAGAATGCCGCTGGTCTCGATCCGCTCAAGCGAGAAATCGCTCTGCGAGCCGACGAACACCGGCCCAGCGGCCGCGATCTTGAGTTTGCCCGCAGAGAGCATGTTGACGTCGTCCCGCTGACCAATCTCGATGGCGATGACATTCACACCCGGTGCGTTGGGATCATCGGCAACCGGTGTAACCGTCAAGCGAGCGTTGGCTTCGTCGCTCACGAGGGCGCGATGTGAAAGCACCAGGGTGTCAGTTGTGACCGACAGAACCTGCACGAATTGCCCGTCCTCGGTCGCAGCTGACGAGTCACCGACCATGCGCACCAGTAGTCCTGCCTGGAAGCCATCGGCAAGCCAGTTTCCGCCATCGGTTCGAATCACCCGATCGCCCACGAGGTCGCTGACGATCTGGAAGTTTCCGCTGACGGTATCGCCGGCGATGAACACGACGTCGGTCCGCTCGGCCGCGGCGAGTGCAACCCGTTGGTCATCAGTCAATTGCAATGGTCGCGGCGTGACGTCGACGAAGTTCGGATCACGGTACATTCCGACGCCGGCTGTATGAACGATGATGTTCACATCGCGGCCAATGATGTTATTTCCTTCAACCAGCGTCTGAGTGCTAGTAACTTCCTTCATCAGCCCCGCGCTGATGGTGTTGAGCAATTCCTCCTCCGTCCAGACTTTGATGCTGCCCACCAGCGCAGCGTGTTCTGTGCTGCTGAGCGTGTACTGGAAGCCGTCGATAGGAGACGCCGTCAGGTCGCCCGCCGAGTAGCCACCACGGTCGTAGCCGGCGAACGTGGTATGCAGCGTCAAGTACTGCTGCGTGCGGGAATTCTCCAGCGTGGTGATGGCATCATCGATGTAAGTCTGCAGTGCTGAGCCACTGAGTCCTTGAGTGGTCCCTTCTTGCGTGTAGAACAATTCATAATAATCTCGCTCTTCACCGCTAACCGCGATTGTATGATTGGGATTGAATGTTCCTGGCTCCGTCTGCGTTTGCCGCCATTTCCAATACGTCTGGTATTCGCGAGTCTTACTGGCGGCGAACGTCGTCAGCGTCTCATCGATCTTGGCTTGCGCTCCGGTACCCTCGGTCAAACCGAGAGCCGACCAGACACCGTTGAGCAGTTCTTCATAGGTGCGTTCGTCCCGGATCGCAAAATCGTTGGCGTCGAGCAACCCACCGGTCATGATGGTCAATGTGACATCGCCGATCGTCGACTCGATTTGATCGACATGCAAGTCTCCGGCGATTTCGTTGAGGTAGATATCACCGGTCGCCTTGGCGATCAGCTTGTCATTGACTGTCGTCCCACTGTCGATTTCCAGCGGCCGGGACTCGGTACCGATCCCACCGGATCCGCCATCCAGCGTGATCGAGCCACCCTTAACCTGATAGGGACCAACGTAGTGACTGGCTGCGATCACGCCGGCCTGACCGGACAGCGTGACGTCGCGGTTACCGGTCGAGGTAATCGACATAACCGGCAACACACCGCTCGCCTGCGCGATGCTGATCGCACCGGCCGCCGTCGCGGTGATGCCGGCTTGCGCCTCGGTGTGAGAGATGTTGGTCCGAACGTCACGGATATCACCGCCAGCGCTGAGGACGATCTGTCGTCCGCCGACTGTCGCACCTTCGTTATGCTGAACTATGGCTGCGCTGCTGGTCAGCTTCGTGGTGCCGGTCGGGTTAAGAATCGGCCCTTCGATCAGGATTCGACCACCAGAACCAGAGGTCACCGCTACATTGGACTGCTCGTTGCCGAGCATTTGAACCAGAATCGGGCGATCGGCGCGAAATGTGTGGGTTCCGACGGTCTCTTGCTTGATTTCGTCGACCCAAGTTTGGTAGTTGGTTTTCTTACCATACCATGTGCTGGTCGACCATTGGCGGGACTTATAGCTGCGCGGCGGTTCGACATTATTAATATCTTGTCGATAGGTGTAATCACCTTGAGCCGTGTCGGCTTGGTAGAAGTAAGACCCCGCTGGCATCAGCCTGGGCTGTTCGAGCACTTCGGTGTGGGGTCCGCTGGTACGGTTTCCCGGATCGGCGGCCAGCGCATCAATGCCGAGCCACGATGAACTTCCATAAGTTGTCGTCGTCCGCGTCGCAGTTTTCATACCGACGGAGAAACCATAGCGCCAATTGGTATCGGGCTGATAACTGCCGCTCTGGGTGACGATCGTGGCTTGCGGGTTCGCCGGCGTTCCCTTGGCTTTATCGGCGATCAAGAGGGTTCCTGCGCCACGCTGGGACGAATCCAGTCGCTCGATTGCGATGTCATAGGGGGTCTGGTTATCGATCGTGATATCGCCATAACCGTCGAGAACGCGAATCTCGCCTGCGCCGGTGCTGAGGATGTGCCCGGTCAACTGGATGTTTCCACCACTGACACGAACCTCGCGGACGATGATCTTGTTCTCGACGCGGTCGTAAAACATCGTGAAGTCCTGATTCGACGCACTCAGCCGTGTCAACCGCGGCCCGGAAGCATTGCGGCGGATGGAATTAATCTGGTTGGACACCGACGTGCCGAGCGTCATCGAGTAGCTTTCTTTGCCACTCTGGATGATGCCGTTGATGTTCAGGTATTCGGCATCGATGATGACTGTGTCGCCCAACAAGTTGATCTGGCTGGAAGCGGCCAACAATCTGCTGAGGGCGGCTTGAGTGTCGTACTGACTGATTCCGTTGCCCAAGCTGCGGAGTTTCCCATAAGGATCGCCGCCAACGCTATAGCTCGTCAGTCCGTCAATGAAAACGCTGCCGCCAGCGATTGTCGTCACATTGGCCGCGCGGATGCTGGCGCGGTAGATGACATCACCCTTCGCATTGGTAGCTGCGAAACTGCCGCTGTAGTTCGTGATGTCGCCGGTGACCACGATCGCAGGATTGTTGTACTGGTCAGCGACGATCAGATTGGCGTCGAACGTGTTTTCTACCGTCACCGACGGCAGGATCGGATTGCCTTGGTCGTCCAGCGGAGCTGCGGTTGCAGGCAACTGCGCAAATGTTGGTGTACCGGAGATGTCGCCGGCAGCCGCAGCATTGAGGTCGAAGATTCCCGAGTTGCTGCCAACGATCACGCCGTTGAGGTACAGCCCGCCATTGCTTTCAGGAATCGTGATGCCGCGGATGTTGAGCTGAGCCGGCGTGTGATTGGTGATGGTAACCGAAGCGTCGCCAGGAGCATCGATGATCCCATTGCCCAGCAATTGGTCGCCGCGCACATCGATACTGCCTGCTTGCGCCCAAATCGGATGCACATTCGCGGTGATGACATCGACTTCATTGGTCGTCAGCGATCCATCGGTCTCCCGTGTGGCGAGTCCCTTGGTCAGCAGCTCGCCTTCAATGCGGCTGATTTCGGACTGATAGAAGTCCCGCAGTGTTGTGTTGGTAGCGCGATAAAGCTCGAGATTCGTTCGCGCGGCAATCAATTGCTGCATCAGGCCCGACTCGAGCATCTCCAGCCCGTGTTCGAACGTCACCCCATCGCTGGCCGAGTAAATACCGATCGTGCCCGAGTCACGGTCCCAACCATAGGGGACACCATCATTGTCGAGGGCCCCCAAGGTTAGCGATTGGTGCCGCTGAATCCCGGTGCGCAAGGTACCGTTGACGATGACATTGCCCAGCGCTTCGGAGACGATCGTGCCGCCGAACTGTTCTTGGCCGCCCAGAGCCGCGTTGAGCGCTCCGCTGGCGGCACTCATCCAGTTGACCGCCTTGGCTCGGCTGTCCATGTCTGCCAGACCCAGCCTCTCGGCGTGCAGGCGAATGTCGCGCGCCGATTCGAGCAGCGACCCGCTCGCCACATTGATCGTGTTGCGCTGAATCAGGTTGGCTTGCGAATCGATCGAGTCGAGCGGAATGGCGCTGCCAGCGAACGTATCGGTGCGAGCCGACATCGCGTACTGATCTCGGTGGAAATCGACACTCGTGCCGGCGGCCAGGCTGAGGTCGCCCAAAGCGCGGAGTGTTGCCCCGCCGGCTACGTTGATCGTGTTGTGCGGCAGGATTTCTGAAAGCGTATTTGCCACCGCGACCGTAGCGGCGCCGAATGTCTCAGCGTTTGCCTTGGTCTTGACATCGCCGGTGCCACGGGAGGAGAGCAGGATGTCTCCATGGCTGCTCAGCGCGGCGCCTGCCCCAACGGTTACCTCGGAAATGTTTTGCGAGGTGCGGATGATGCTGTCGACCTGGGCGCCGGAAAGCGCTCCGCCGGTGGTGAAATTGACGCGGTCAGAACCGAACATCCGGTTGAGCGTCGTGAGTGCCAACTCGCCGGGGTCGACTTTTGAACCGATGACGTTGAGCACGGCGTTGTCGCCGACGATCACCTGAGTATCCAGCGCGATCACCGTTTCGCTCCTGGCGCTGGCGCCGCTGACCAAGCCGCCGGTGGTTCCGCGGATGTTTTCCGCACCGAGGTCCGGTTTGATGACGGTTCCGGCAGCGTCGATTTGGATGCCGTGTGCATGGATCACCGCACCGTTACCGACGGTTGCTCGCGTGGTTTGATTCACGTCGTTGGTCACCCGCGCTCCGGCACCGGCCAGCAAGCCACCGGCAAACGTCTGCACTTGGCCGTTGACTTCCGCCTTACCGAAAGAGCTGACGTTCAAGCCGCTGCTGAGATTGATGATCGTGCCCGCGCCAATCGACGCGGTGGTGCTGGCGTTGTTCACCGTTTGGCTGCTTGCCGAGGCGCCGGCTGCGATGCCGCCGCTGCCGGCGAATGTATCGGCGAACTGCCGTTGATCGTTGTCTGCCGAGATGCTGAGCGATCCGCCGGTGAAGGTCACTCCGCTGCCGATTGCGGCGGTGACGGCGGAGTGGTTATTCACGCGCGAGGAGCTGATCCCTGCGGCGAGCAGGCCGAAGGCGTAGCTGTCGGCGTTGGCGAAATGTTCGCCCAGTCCGGTCGCCGAGATCGCGGTGGCGCCACCGATGTTGAGCACCGAACCGTTAGCGATGGTGCTCGACACAATCGCATCGTTATTGACACGGCTGTTGGTCGAGTCGACGCCGATCAGCCCGCCGGCAGAACCGGTGGTGCGGACGGTCGACGTCGTGCCGTTTTCAGGCCGATCCAGCAGCGCTTCACTGCGCAGCGAACGCGCAGTGATCGTGCCGCCGACACTGGTCGTTACCGTTGGCTGGATGTTGATGGTCGCCAGCGAGACACCGACGGCCATCGTGCCGGCATTGACGCCATAGCCGTAGGAAACGCCTTGCGGGTGCTCTGGGCGAGCACGTCGATGTCGTTGGCCACGACGGTCGAGTTGCTAATGCGGCTGGCGACGATGCCGTTGAAATTGACTTCGGCGACCGAACCGCCAGCGGCGACCGAGATCAAACCCGCGGCAATATTCATCGTGCCGACGCTGGAATAGGCCTGAGCCGACTCTTGTGCATCGATCAACAAGTCGCCGGACAGCGTGACACTCGACTGGTCGATGAACGCTTCGGTCGTCGTGGCGATGGTATTGATGGACTCGGCTCCACCACCGCTGGCCGCGATCAAGCCACCGGAAATACTGGCGGCCTTGGATGACGCCGTGATGGTCGCATTTTCGGTCGCGGTAATCGCGAAGCCTTCTTGTACTTCACGCCAGACGCTGCTGTCCAAGTAGTTTTGTGATCCCAGCGCCAGCGACGAGAGATTGGTCCACACCGCCGTGTTGGTGAAGTCTTGCGTGCTCAGGTCCACCCGTGAAACGTTCTTCCACTGAGTCGTATCGAGATAATTTGCCGTCGACAGATTGATCAGCGCCGCAGCCGCGCCGATGTACTGGTAGGCGGCTCCAGGGACAGCCAACGCTGCGCTGTAGGTGGCAGCGATGCGGACGCGTTGGCCAGGTTCAATGCGTTGTTCTCCGTCGGACGTGTAATGCTGATCGACGATGCCGTTGAACCGGTACACGCCGCCGATGTGGCCGCCGGCGGAGTGGCCTGAGGAGACTCTGACGCGGTCGCCGGAGTTGATGGAGACCAGACCGGCGGCAGACGCGTACTGGCTGTCTTGCCCCAGGTATTGGTAGATCGCACCGGGACGGCCCTGCTGCGGGTTGTAACCGCCAGCGACGCGAACGCGCTGGCCGATTCCAACCGTTTGCGTGCCGCCGGACGTGACGAAGTTGGCTGAGTTTTGCAGCGTCGCGTTTTGAACGAATGCGCGAGTGGTGTTGCTGATGGTGTTTTCAGCCAGCGACACGCCGACCGAAACGGCACCCCCGGTCCCCAGCATCACAGCCAGCGCCGATGCTTGGGCGTCGGCGTCAATGGTCGATTCATCGGTCGCGGTCAGCGATCCGCCGGCGGTCTGAATGCCGTCGGGCAGGGTATTGGTGATCCGCGACTGGATGCTCTGGCCGACCTTATTGACCGTGCCGACACCTGCCCCAGCGGCGGCCGCACCGAACAGACCCACGGCGGCCGATGCCGAACCGGCATGCGTGACCGCGCTGATCAGCGCCGATGAACTGGCTGATTGGTCGAGTTCGCCGTCGACGATCAACGAAGCCTGATCGATCCAGGTATGCACGCGCGACGACTGCGGATTGCCCTGGGCGTCGTAGCCGATGTAGTTCTCGGCGGTCGCCGCACCGATCGAAACGCCGACAGCGACCGCTCCCCCGGCGAGTGCCGCGGAAGAAGCGAGAACTTCGGCTCGAATCGTCGATCCGCTGACAGCTTCGATGGTCGCGTCACCCTGCACCACACCCGTGGTATCTTCAAAGTAGGCGCTGGTGTCGGTCAGGATGACGTTGGTCGCACCGGCGCCAGCGCCGCTGACTGCGACTCCAACCGCGCCGATCGCGACCGAGGCCGACGCAGCTTGAGTGACGCTGCTGATGGTGGCGTACTCGTTGGCCGTGATCGTCAGATTTCCGTCACTGGCGAGCAGCCCCTGGCCGACTCCCGTGACGTAGGCTGCAACATCGTTGGCGATTTCATTCAGCGCAACCGCTGCCCCGATAGAAACGCTGACACCGACGACGCCAAATGCAGCCGCGATCGATGCGGCTCCGGTCTCGACATGGATCGTGGAAACGTCATCGGCTGTCAGCGCGATCTCGGCGGCCTCGATGCGGCTCGAGGCGTTGCCGCTGATTCCCGCATGCACCACCGTCGCCATTCGGTTTTCTGCGCCGACACCTGCTCCACTGACGCCGACGCCGACGGTGCCGCCGCCAACAGCGATCGATCCGGCGAAGACTTCGGCCTGAATCAGACCGCTCGACATCGCGGACTGTTTAAGCTTGCCATCAGCCAGCACGCTGCTGTTTTCCAAGTAAGCACGAACCTCCGAGCGGCCCTCCGTCAGGTCGACTCGCTTCCATGATTGGATGTCCCCATAGTCAGCTTTGCGCAGGTCCACCGCTGCGGAGATCGCCGAGCCGACGTATTCGTACACCTCGTCAACGCGCACACCTTCCTGAACCTTGACGCGGGTCCCCGTGGTCAGCGAGGTCAGCGTCGCCCCCGACAGCGCGTCATAGGGCACGGTGGTCGGACGATAACCGATGATGTTTCGCGCCAGGGCGACACCGATCGATGCTCCAATTCCCGCTTTGCCGCCGACACCCGCGCCGACCGATGCGGTCAAAATCTGAGCATCGATGGTCGCGTGATTATCAGCGGACACGATCACGTTGTCGGCACTGGTCAACCTGCTGCCACTGGCGAATGCATTGGTGGCGGTATTGATGAAGTTGTTGGCATCGGCACCGGCGCCCGAGACTCCGACTCCCGCGACTCCGCCGATACCAAGCGACAACGATGCCGCAGCGGCGAGCACTCGAATGGATGCCTGTTGTTGGGCGTCGATGATGATCGAGCCGCTCGTCGAACGAACCCTTTCATTCACGATCGACGCTTCGACCGACGTTTCGATCACATTTTTGGCGTAGGTGGCGCCGACAGAAATCGCACCACCGGCCGTTCCACCCAGTCCTGCGGCCAACGACACGGCTGCGGCCAAGGCAGTGATTTCCGAGCGATCAGCGGCCGTGACCGAGATCGCTGCCGCGGTCAGCGAATCACTCGACGGCTGGCCGAGTGCTTGCACCGATGCGACGACGTGTGAGCCGATGCGGTTTTCCGCGTTGACACCCGAACCGCTGCCCGCCAGTCCGGCCGTGCCACCGCCGGCTACGGCGACCGAGCCTGAAAACACGGTGGCAGCAATCCGCTGGTCAGCGAGCGCGGAGACGTTCACCGCGCCGGTCGCGTGAACAGCCGAGTCGCGGATGATGGCCGAGATCGATGCGGTCCCGGTCTGGCCATCGCTGTCCATGCCGATGTTGTTCTGCGATACGGCGACGCCGATGGACGCGCCGACACCGGTCGTTCCGCCGAGGCCAGCGGCAAGTGACGCGGCAATCACCGCGGCTTGAATCGCAGCGGTGCCAGCGGCAGAGACGTTCAGGTCGCCGGCGACCTGCAAATCGCTGCTGTCGACGAGGGCCGAGGTATCGCTCTGGATCGTGTTGATCGAAACCGCTCCGGCACCACTGATCGCCACGCCGGTGGTCCCGCCGATGCCGATGCCCAACGATGCGGCGACAGAAATCGCGCTGATGCTGGTTTTAGAAACTTCCAACCGTCCCGGATTGCCGGCTTGCAGTTGCAGTGTGTAGCTGGTGCCATCCCCGGTGACCAGCAACCATGACTTACCAGAATCGATGACCGATAGATTCAACTCAGGAGCCACACGGCGCCAGAGGCTAGTGTTGGAGTATTGCTGAGTTGAAAGGTTGAGCGTGGCGTTTGACCCGATGTACTCGTAGACCGCTTGGCCGACTCCGCCGCCCGTATAGCCCGCGTCGAGTTTGACGCTCTGTCCCTGTGAGACTGCCTGCAAACCTTGGCCGCTGGTGAAGGTCCAGCCACCGCGGAGCGTGTCCACGTCAGCGAGTTGTTCGCCACCGGCACGCAGCGCAGCAGCAAGCCGGTCGAGAATCACCTTGTCCGCGGCGGCATCGACCACCGCTTCATCACTCGCGGCGGTATCGCCGTTGTCATCATCTTGCTTCGCCGCGTCGTCCAGCTGTGCCGGTGTGAGCGCGTGGGTAGCAAGCGGGAAATCAAATAGCGGCGTGGCGCGGCTGATCGCCGACACATCGACATCGCCCTCACGCGAAAGGACCCGCTGATTGTCGCTCAAGGAAGCCAGCGCACCGCCGGTGATGTTGTTAAACGCCAACGACAACCCGATCGATCCTGAAAACCCGGTCGTTCCACCGAAGGAGCCGGCAATCGATGCCGCTCCGGCTAACGACGCGATATTGGCTGCGTCATCGGCGTCGACAGTGATGCTACTGGCGACGATCGATGGCAGCGAAGCATCGCTGAGGATCGCTGGCGCGTTGGTGATGCTCGCGCGAAGATCGCTCTGGATGGTGTTGATCGAAACCACACCGCCGACCGCGACCGCCAATCCGGTCGTGCCCGCGGCGCCGATGGCGACCGAACCGGCTAAAACCCGCGCGTCGATCGCTGAGCTGCTCTTGGCCGTTACCGAGAGGTCGCCAGCGACATCGAGCACCGTACCATCGACGGAGGCGAGCATGGAGTGCTCCGCCGCCCGCAAGCTGACCATCTCCCAGCGTCTGGGATCATCGTAGTTCTCCAAGCTCAGTTGGATGTTGGATGTCCCGGAGATGGAATCGCCGACGAACTTGTAGACGTTGCCGTAGTTCGGTCCGTGCGCAACCTTCACCGTTTGGTTCTTGCCCAGGAAACTCGGCTGATCGGTGCTGAGGTGGTTGGCGGTCTCGCTGGTCCGTTGCCAGCCGATGTAATTCTTGGCGACCGACAGGCTAAGTGCGAACGCGGGAGATTTGGTGCCGCTGATCGCAACCGATCCGGCAATCGAGCGGACCAGTGCATCGATGAGCGACTCATCGTCACTGGCGATCGTCGCGCCTCCGGCATGCACATCGATGACGCTGCCGCTGATTTCCGCAGCGGCAGTGCCAGACAGGTTGTTGACGCCGATCGAGCCGCCGCCACTGATCCCTTTGGCATTGGTCGCGCTGGCCGACACACCGACCGCGGTGCTTGTCACAGTCGCCAGGATCTTGCCGCGGCGGAGCGTCGTCACGAGCAAGTCACCGCCGGTGACGCTCGCTGGCGCGGCCTGTGTCCCGGCACCGACGATGCGGGCGCGGACATGGTTCTCGACTTCGTTCCGCGCCCAAGAAATCCCTGCGGCGACTGCGGATGAGTCGGCGGTACCGGCTCCAACGGCGATCGAACTCTGCTGGACATCGGCAACGATCCTCGCCTGGTCCGTCGCGATCACTTCCAGATCACCGCCGACAGTCAGCGACGCGGGAGAATTGATCGTCGCCAGCGTGTCGGTCGCGACTTTGTTCATTGACAGGATCGCTCCGACGTTGAGCGTGCCGCTGCCACCGGCTGGCGTCACCGAAAGGGTTTTACCGGCGCCGGTGATCCGCGCGTCGATGCCGCCATCGGCTAGCGATTCGACGTGCACGTCACCGGCGGCGTTGACAGATGTGCCCTGAATGACCGCATGCGTGGTGACCGGATTTTGGTCGCTGAGCGAGGTGCCCAACAGCGTGTCGATCGTATTGAACAAAAAGTTCTGTGGAACGTAGCCGACCGAGTTGAAGGCCAACGTGACGCCGATGCCGTGCCCGTTGGCTTCGACGGTGCTCCAGGTCTTCGCAGCGATACGGGCGTTGTTGCGCGACACCACATCGACATCGCCCGCGCTGTCTCCTCCGGCCGTCGTCGTGACCGCACTGCGATCGATCCGCGCTTCTGCAGCAGCCTGAACCGCGTTGGTGGCGATCACGACATTGAGCGCCAGACTCGCCCCTTCGCCGGCGATGCTGCCGCCGCTGCTGGTCACTGTGGCGTTGCCTTGCGCCAACACCTGCGAACTTTCGATCGCCTCTACGGAAACGTTACCGGCCGCCATCAGCGTGTAATTGTCGATCAGCGCGGCGACGCTCGATTCCACGGCATTGCGAACGATCATCCCGCCGAACCCGTGGGAGTCCGAGTCGGTTAGGTTGAGGCTCAGTCCCGGGATTAGCTCGGTCGGCTGGATGCTCGGCAGCGGCGTCCACATCGACGTGTCGGCGTAATCCGCCTCACCGAGATTCACGGCTCCGCTGGGTCCGACGTACTTGTAGATCATGTCGATGTCGCCGGTCAGCTTGCGCCACTTCGCCGCATCGCCGTAGTCGAATGTATCGAGTTCGACCGCTTCGAGATCGTCCGCGCCGATAAACTCAAAGACATCTCCCTTGGCGCCCCCTTCGACATCAAGCTCCAACAGCACCCGGTTGCCGCGCGTGATCGATTCGGCGAACTCCATGGATGTGAAATCGGCACCGTCACGCAGGACGAGTTTTCCGTTTGCGACCGTTCGCGTCCCGGAGCGATCGGTGAAGTCGTAGCCGAGGAAGTCGGCGACCTTGTTGAGGATCCGGCTCAGCCCGCCGTCGTTGGTGGCCGATGACGTCGCAGCCAATTGAGTGTGGGCGATGATCGCGGCAGCTTCGGTCGCCGCGACGATGAGATCGCCGTCTTGTGTGGTGGCGGTCCCCTGCCCGCCGTCGGTCTTCTTGATTGACGCCTGCGTGTCGATCAGCACCAGGTTGCTCGACAGCACCGCGCCAACCGCCTTGCTGCTGGCGCCTCGAGGCGCTTCGGCGACCGAGGCGACTTCGTTGCTCACCAGTGAGCGAAGCGTCGCGTGGTTGTCTGCCGTGACCGAGATCCCGCCACCAGCGATCAGCGGCGTGCTGTCGACGATCGCGTGGACCTTGGTCGGATTCTCACGGTTGAGCCACTGCGTTCCCAACAGCGCATCAAACGTCTGTGTGAGAAGATCCTGGGTCTCATAGCCGATTGTGTTATAGGCCAATGTAACGCCGACACCCGTGTCGCCTGATTCAACGGAGGACTTGTTCCGCGCATTGAGGAACGACGCGTTCTCGCTGTGGACCACGATATCGCCGGCAGTCGTGGTGATACTTCCGCCAGTGACGATCGCCTGGGCGTCGGAGAGCACTAGGTTAACGGCGATCACACCATTGACGGCCAGCGATTGTCCTTCGCCGAAGGCACTGCCGCCGGATGAAGTTGCGACAGCGTCGACCGTTGCTCGCACCGTCGCATTCTCGAGCGCCAGGACTGAAACCTGATCGGCAGCGGTCACGACCGCGTCGGTCAGGTACGCATCGACATCGCTGCGGACATCGTTGCGGGTCAGAATGCCGCCGACGGCCATCGAGTCCGATTCGCTGACGTTGCCACCGGTCTCGATCAAGCGGACCAGCGAAACTTCGCGCCAGTAACCTTTGTCGTCATAGTCTGCAGTGGCCAGATCGACCGACGCGTCATCACCCATGTAGCGGTAACGGCTTCCCGGTGTTCCGCCGCCGGAGTGCGACTTGCTCAGCCGCACCGTCTGACCAAACTCGATGTCCTGAACCCCGTCGCTGCTGAGAAAGTCGAATGGCGTTGGGTCCACCGCTCGCAGCACGTTCTTAGCGATCCCGGCAAATCCATCGTTGACCGATTCCGATGCGGTGACCATGTAGGTCTCGCTGTAGTTGCCGGCGCGGTTTTCCGCCAGCACATCCACGCTGCCTCCGGCATCGACCGTACGATCGCTGAGCCCTGCAGCGAACGCGATCCCTGCTTCGGCTTCGCTCACCACGCGATTGGCCGCGATCACCATGCTCGCCGCCCAGCCGCTGGATCCGGTGATCCCCGACGCAGCGGACTCAACCTTGTTGCTGGTGTAGCTATTGAGTTCGGCAAAGTTGTCGGCGTGGACATTGAGATCGCCGCCAGCATGAATCGGTGTGTTGGAGGCGGTTGCTTTGACTTCGGCAGGATGCTCGAGCAACAGATCCAAATTGACCCCAAGGACCGTGTCGACCAGCGTGCTGAACAAGCCCAGCGGCTGGACGCCAAGCATGTTGAATGCGGCGGTCAAACCGGCGGCTCCATCGCCCGACTCATTCGCGGCGTCCAGCGACGCATCGATGGTGCTGCGGTTCTCCGCATGAATCCTAAAATCTCCACCGGCATGGATCACGCTGGCGTCGATGGTCGCGTTCGCACTGCCGAGCACGTTGTTGGTGGCGATGACTCCGCTGAGCGCCAGCGATATGCCGCCGTCGTTCCCGCCGCCGTCGCTGGTCACCAGCGCGCTCGCCGTGGCGATCATGTCAGTCTGCTCCAGCGAAGAGACTTGGATATTGCCGCTGGCGTTCATGTAGGTCCGAGTCACTGCGGCATCGACATCGCTGCGGACGTCATTGCGAACCAACAGCAACCCGACAGCGATCGAGTCGGAGTCGCTGATATTCCCCAGGTCGGGAAGCACGTCACCGGCCTCGACCGTCACGCGGGTCCAATCCGATGTCCGGGCATAATTCTCTTCGCCCAGTGCGATCGAGGTGGGGGCGCCGATGTAGCGGTAAATGCCGCCGGGAACACCGCCGGCGCTATGACCCGGTGCGACGCGAACCGCCACGCCAGGGATGAGGCTGCGCGTGCCTGAGAGACTGGTGAAGGAGTAGATGCCGTCGAGTTGGCTGGCCCAGTCGCGGATCACGCCGAGCAAGCCTGAGTTGGTCGTCTCCGAAATGCTTTCCAGTGTGGTGTCGGCTTGAATGCCGGCGCGATCTTTGGCTGCGACCGTGATGCCACCGGCCACCGTGACCGCGCCGTGAGCCAGGTCGTTTTCGCTGAGGTAGGCGTCGGTGAAGTTGACGGTTGCCGCAGCATCGCTATCGACCAAGTTGCTGGCGATGATCGCGGCAGCGGCCGCTCCTGTGGCCCCAAAGATGGCTCCCGCGTTGGAAGCCGTCGCATTGGTGACCGCAGCCTCCATTAACGCTTCATTGTGTGCCGTGACGCTCAGGTCACCGGCAACATCGATCGGCGTGTCTTCAACCCACGCCTTCGCTCCGACCGGTTGGCCGCCGCCCAACACAATCCCGAAGATCGCTTCGACGGAGGTGAACAGCAAGTTGCTGGGCGAATAGCCGAGCCGGTTGTAAGCGAGCGTCACCCCGGCGGAGGCACCTCCCGAGTCCGTGCTGCTGGTGTTAATCGCTATGAAGCTGGCTGTGTTATCGGCCGTCACCTCAAAGTCGCCCGCCGCACCGCTGCTGGCGCTGCCCAGCGTGGTGATGGAGCTGCCCCGAACGTAGGCTTCCGCATCGCCGAGCATGTTATTGGTGACGATCACGCCGTTGACCGCCAGCGAGGTGCCGCCGCCAAATGCGCTGCCGCCAGAGGAGCTGACCGTGCTGTCGGTGGTCGCCCGCAACGTTTGATCGCCGGTCGCCGAGACAGCGACATCACCGGTGACCGTCGCGCCCGCACCTTCGAGGTAGGCGGTCGCATTGCCGTCGACGTCGTTGCGAACCACCAAGCCGCCCGAGCCAACCGAATTGGAATCCGAAAAGTTGAGACCTTCGGGCAGGACGTTAAACAGATTGAGCTTCATCCACAGCCCAAAGTTCGAGTAGTCGGTTGCACCTAAGTCAACCGATCCGGCTGGTCCCATGTACTTGTAGACCACCTCAGTCTCAAACTCATCATCATCACTCGGCGGCTGGACTGCATCAGGCGGCAGCTCATACGTTGACGCGACGCGAACCAGATCACCGAGCGACAGGTTCTTGGCTCCCGATTCACTCGAGTATTTGTACTGATTGGCCAGCGTGTTGATCAGCGCATTGACTTGGCTGGTCCCCAGGTCATTGGTCGCCGTCGAGTCGGACAGCAGCGACACGTCGGCCGTGACCGCTGCATGATCATCGGCCGCAACCGTGAAATCACCGGCCGCAGTGACACTTCGATCGGCAACAGGCAGCGCAGGCGAGAACTCCACAAAGGCATCGACAACGCTGGCGACGCGGTTGGAAGCGACGAGCGCAGAGGCCGAAAATCCGTTAGCGCCGATCAGCCCTGAGGCGACCGAAGTGACCGAGTTGCTCAAGGTGGCTTCGATTTCCGCCGTCGATTCCGCAGTCACGCTCACATCACCCGCCGCAGTGATCGGCGTATCTTTGACTGATGCCTCGGTGCGCAACGCTTGCTGATTCGCGATACTGCTGCCCAGCAACGCGTCGACCGAATTGAAGAAGCTGTTCTGAGGAACGTAGCCGATTGAGTTGAACGCCAACATCGCGCCGACCGCGCCGTCGCCGGAGTGCGTTACGGAATCATTGGTCGCGTCAATCTGAGCGGCGTTGGCGGCCGAGACGTGGACCGCCCCATCGCTGTCTCCAGCTGCCGTCGTCGTGATCACACTGTCGACCAACAACGCTTCGGCAGAGCCGAGGACGGAGTTAGCCGCGATGGTGCCGTTGACGGCCAATGTGGTTCCCTCACCGAAGGCACTGTCGCCGGAGGACTCGACGACCGAATCGATGACCGCGGTAATCGTGCCGCTTTTGCTGGCGGTCAAGCTCACGGCACCGGCGGTGAGGTCGGCGCGGGTGATCCGTGCTGCGGTGTCTCCGCGAACGTCGTTGCTCGCGACGATGCCACCGACAGCAACCGAATCGCTGGCAGAAAGGTTATTGCCTGTCGGCAAGATGTCGAGGTTCGCCGACACCCACAGGTCAAGGTCTTCAAAATCGATCGTGTTCAGATCAAACGTGATTGGCTGGCCGTCGAGACTTCGCCCGGTCCCCAAATACTTGTAGACCTTGCCCGACCGGCCGCCGCCTGCGTGGCCTTGATGGACGCGAACGGTGGCACCAAACGTGAGCGCTGCGGCGACATCGTCGGATACAAAATCTGCCGCGGTCAGCGCCTCGATCTGCTCCTGAAGGAGTGTCAAGCCGCCGTCGTTGGTGATGACACTGCTGGAAACGAGTTTGGTGTTGGAATGGATCGTCGCTTGATCAATTGCCGAAACATCCAAGTCGCGGCCGACGAATACCTCGCTCTGCGTTAAGAACGCCAGTTCAGCAAGCGTCGTGGAATGAATGGCGTTGCTTGCCACGACACCCGAAGCCGCAGCTCCCGCCGAACCATAGATCGTCGAACTGGTCGACTCGGCGGCATTGCTGACCGTCGCATTGACCGACATCGCCGAGTCGGCTTTGACCGAGAAATTGCCGCTGACGTCGATCGCCGTGTTGTAGGCCCGGGCGATTGTTTCGGCTGGCGTGTCGCTGCGCAGTTCGGCGCCAGCACCGCCGTCACACCGAGCATCGCTTCGCTCAGCCCTGCACCGGCCATCGCGTTAAACGCGATCGAAGCACCGATGCCGAGTCCCGAACTCGGAAAAACTTGGCTGACTGTTCGCGCCGCCAAGTCCGATTTGGCTGTCAACAGCGCGTCATCGATCGCTGATACCGAAGCGTCGGTTGCCGACAGCGATCCGCCGACCAAGCTTGCGCGGACATTGCCGATCATCAGGTTGGACGAATACGTGCCGCCCAGCGACACCGAGTGATCCAGCAGCGGCGAGCTTTGAACGATCGAAATCGCCGATACGTCGGTACGGCCGACCGTCTTGCGATTGGCTTCGATGACGGTGCCGATGCCACCGGTCACCGACTGGGCGATGACCGAGTCGGTGATCAGGACCTGTGTGTCCCCAATGAACGTATTCCGCGCACTGCTCGCCTCGATGGCCAGCGGTGCGAGTAAATCCGTCAGGTTCAGCGGCATCTCGGGACTGAGTGCATCGGCCCGGACACGATCGACCGCCTGAATCGACAGTTGACTTCCGGCGGTGATTTGACTGCCTGAACCGCTGCCACCGATGGTGATCGAAGTGTCACCGACAATGCGATTGTGGGCAATCGCAGCGGTGGCGGTGTAGCGTGTGTTGCGCTCGGCCAACAGCTCAACGGAGTCGGTTCCGCGGATCATCGCCGACGGCGAAACGACGATCGTCGCCGCATCGGTGAACACGTTGGACGCGGAACCCAGCAGGCCGCTGTCGGTCGAGGTGACGGTGCCGCCGGTAGTTGCCGACACGCTGATCGAGGACGCTGAGAGGTAACCGGAGATCGTCACCGCCGCGAGATTGGATCCGGTTTGGGCCGCATCGGAGCCCGACGCGGCAAGGGTACCGAGGTCAGCATGCGCGCCGAGTACGAGTGCATCGCTGGCCGAGACATGCACGCCGCCGCCGACAAGAATCTGCTCGGCATCGATCTGCAGATCGCCCGCGACAGCGGTATGGCCGGTAATGTGAACCGAGTCCTGCCCCGCGGAACCGGTAAACGCAAGCGACGCCGGTATTCGTCCCGTGATCACGCCTCCAGCGCCAACGGTCGTCACACCGGAAAGGTCGAGCCACAAGTCATCGTTGCCGGCGGTTCCGCCGATCGAAACGATTTGCGGCGTGCTGAGCAGCAGCAACTGGTGCAGCGGCGCACCGGGCGACTGACGGTCGCGGAGCTGAAGCCGGAAATCGCTGCCCTGCTTGTCAGCGGTCAGTAAGAAACTTTGTACTTCCGGATATTGGCTCAGGTCAAAATCAGCCGCTAATAACTGGCGCTGCTCGAGTCCTTCATAAAACAGACGGCGAAACAGAGAAACGAGCCTGCCACGGCTGCCTTGAGATTTTTTAAATGCGGCTGAACGCTGAGGCCTACGACTACCGGTAAAACGCATACTACCTGTTCTCTGTACTCATGTTGTTTAAAAAATCATCCGAGAAGCTAGCTGCATGCTGCTTTATGCAAAGCCATCGCAAGAAGTGCGAGCGTTAGCACGATGCACACGCGGCGCACCGTCCCCACAGCTAGATTCTGTTGCCCCATCAACAGCACACACCGCAAGCCGAGCGATCCACCAGCGGCGGCTAATCTTTTGAAGGTGGACTTGCTACTTGAAAATAAGACGACGCTTCACCGGGGGAACAAGATTGAGAAGGTGAAGCGGCAAGTCGCACCCGGAACACTCATGCCGCAAATGATACCGGTCGGTGATATTCCTACGAGGGGTTCAACCGGCAAAAGATACGGTTTTTCCTTAGCGAGCTCGCATTTTCAGCTCCGCTCAGGTAGCAGGCGCCAAAGAGGCACCTTTTACTACTTAGCCACAGCTTGACGCCTGTTTCGATTACGGCGACGTTACGGTCGCCAAGATCCCATAGAGGCCGCGATTTCGTCGTCACAGCTCTCGATCACGCATCCCGCAGTCGATGCCGAGGCCGAACAGTAATCGAACCCGCTGTTTCCGAACGAGAGGTTGACCTCTTGGACCGGCGCGGTTAAATCGTCGTCGCCTCACTGAGCGCGAGCACGAAGATGAGGCCGGGCAGTTGACAAGTCAGCAACTTATAGAATGGCTTCAGAACGTTATGCAAGACGCTCGTATCCTCCAATCACCCGAGGTATTGCGTCTGCGATCAATGTGGCTGGCGCACGGCGTGCCCTTTGTGTTTGAGCAGTCGGCGCAGTTCCACACTGGGCAACTGGTCAGCGACCGTGGCCTGTTCTCCATTCCCATCGCTGCCCTCGGCGCCGACGCTCCCGAACAGACGGTTTCCCTGTGTCAACAGTGGGGGGCTCCCTCACTGGTGACCGACGGCGTCGCGCGCTATTTCCCCTGCGCAGCCCACGTCCACTTCGGCATAGAACTAGCCGATGGCATGCGCACCGCCAAGTGCTACCTCGAACCTCCCGCTTTCGGCGATGCAACACCGGACGACGATCGCTCGCCTATCCGCTTCTTGGGCTTCAAATGGTCCGACCGCCCTGCGTCGACACCTGTACTCAGTCGCTACACAGAGGTCGCTCACGCGACCTGGAGCACCGCGGAATCAGCAGTCGAGCGGGTCCTTTCCGCAGCGTTCCGCCCAGCGGTGCAGCAGCTACTGACTGCCACTCGTGCCGGCGCGACCGACTCCGCTGGGATCAACTTACTGCAAGTCAGCGACGAGGGAAGCGAGCGTCTCTCCTATGACGTCAACTGTTATCACCAGTCGCTATCGATCCAATCGCTTGCCGCGGAAATCGCGGCGGTTAGCGACAGCTTTCAGATTCCAGCGGCCTTGCGTGACGCTTGGCTACACCGTCTCACGGACCACTGTCTCGGCCACATCGCCTTCGGCCGAGATCGGCAGCAGCGCGACTTCGTGACGCTCTATCATCGCCAGCCGTAACATCTCTACCGAGATCAGTTGGCCAAGCGACGGACGGATCACCTAAATGACCAGCCACACCTCGGGCACTCATCCTCCGAATCGGGAAATTCAGTACCGCAGGCAAGGCATCTGCCTTCAGCCCCTGCCTGATCTGCGTCATAGGTCTTTTCGACATCTTCCGCATCAAATCTATGTCTCACAGCGATGAGCGTTGCCACACTCGCTACCAGCAGCCCGAGTCCAACAACAGTGGAGATCACAACGTACGCAAGACGCGCAAGTGCCCCAAGATAGATCCAGCCTGACACGAGCTGGACAATTCCTAAAGAAAGCACCATTCCGCAGTCCGCCTGCATAGAAAACTTGCGGACGAATTCTCCTTGCAATACTCGGCCAACAGCTCAACCAGCTGGTTTTTCGTGGATGTGTAAGGATCGTGAGAACCGGACGCTGACCCGTTCGGGCTGATAGGAAGTTTGTTGAAGATCATGTCCTGTGGTGATTAGGATGCCACAACTAATGCAATGCCCGCCAATGAAGTTGATCCTCAGCAGTTGATGACGTTGACCGCCAGGCCACCGAGTGAGGTTTCTTTGTACTTGTTCTTCATGTCGACGCCGGTTTGCCGCATCGTCTCGATCACCTTGTCGAGCGAGACTTTGTGGGTCCCGTCGCCGTAGAGCACCGCCAACCGTGCGGCATTGATCGCCTTGGTCGCGCCCATCGCATTCCGTTCGATGCAGGGGATTTGCACCAGCCCGGCGACCGGATCGCAGGTTAGCCCGAGGTTGTGCTCCATGCCGATCTCGGCCGCGTTGGCGATTTGTGCCGGCGTGCCGCCCATGCAGGCCGCCAGGCCCCCAGCGGCCATCGAGCAGGCGACGCCGACTTCGCCCTGACAACCCATTTCGGCGGCCGACAGCGACGCGTTGAGTTTGTAGAGCAGACCGATCGCGCCGGCGGTCTTGAGCATCCGCCGCACCCCCTGGATCGTCGCTTCCGCATGAGTCGTCATGTAGTGCATCAGCACCGCGGGGATCACTCCGGCCGCGCCATTGGTCGGTGCCGTGACCACGCCGCCCTCCGCCAGCGTTCTCCTCGTTGACCGCCAGCGCATAGAGACTGACAAAATCCAGTTGTCGCAGCGGGTCGGTCGGCGCAGGGGGTGGATCGCCAGCAGATCCCGCCTTGCCCGTCTGCTGCATCAGCTTTTGGTAAATCCCCGGGGCCCGTCGCGGAACATTGAGGCCGCCAGGCAACACGCCTTCGGTCTGGCAGCCGCGGTCGATGCACTGCTGCATCACTTCCCACAGCTGGTCGAGTTGCTCGTCGATTTCCTCGCGCGAAAACCTGACTTGCTCGTTCTGGTCGACGATTTCGTCAATCGTCAGTTGATGACGGTTGCACAGTTCCAGCAACTCCGCGGCGCTGCTGAAGGGGAACGGGCAGGTGATCGAGCCGCCACCGTCGTTCTCCTGGGCATCGGCTTCTTGCTGAGAGAGCACAAAACCGCCGCCGACAGAGTAATATTGGCCGCTCAGCAGCGGTTTCCGCTGGTCGTCCACCGCCGTGAACCGCAGCGCAGTTGGGGTGAAACGGCAACGTTTCTTGTTTGTGGAACAGCAAGTCTCGGGGCTCGCAAAACGTCAGCCGTTTGCCGGTCTCCAGAGTTAACATCTGAGACTCACGAACCTCGGCGACAACTGCAGCCATTTCCGCCGGATCGACGCTGGCCGGCTGCAGCCCGCTCAGGCCGGCGATCACTGCGGAGTCGGTTCCGTGCCCGACACCAGTCAGTGCCAGCGAGCCAAACAGCTCGACCACCACGCCCTGGGTCCGCTCGAGCAACGCCGCATCGGCGGCCAAGTCGGCCGCAAAGCGATTAGCGGCGACCATCGGCCCGACCGTGTGCGAACTCGAGGGGCCGACACCAATCTTGAACAGTTCAAAGATGCTGTGCATGTATGTGACCATCGCCGAGGAAGGCGGTACTGGCGGCTCGACAAGGGGCCGATCAGAATGAGCCGATCGGAATGCTGGTAACTTAACCGTCCAATCCCCCTGTCATTCACTTCCTGTGCCAATCGCTATCCGCGGTGATCGGCATTCGTCCAACTGGCCTTCATACCTTCATCAAACCGAGAAGAGCACTGCGATGTCGAACCTAACCCGTCGCCAATACTTGATCGCTGCGGCAGCCGGAGCGGTCGGCAGCTGTCTCTCCGCCAGTCCGTCGCAGCTTGGCTTCGCTCGCGAGCCGATCGTGCGGCGCGGCGGGCCTAGGTTTCGTCCGGCGATCGCTGCTTACTCACTGCGAAAGTATTTCTCCACGTTCCGCGGCAAACCCCAGATCCCGGCCGCCGATGGCCCGGCGATCGACCTGTTCGGCTTCATCGATTATTGCGGCACACTCGGCTGTGATGCGGAGCTGACCGGCTACTTTCTGCCTGCGGATGCTGATGACGCGTATCTGTTGCGGCTGCGGCAGCATGCGTTTTTATCGGGTACCGTGATCAGCGGCTCGGCGATCGGCAACGATTTCTCGGTACCTGCCGGCGAGCAACTCGACGCCCAGATCGCTGAGACGCAGAGCTGGATCAAGCGGGCTGCGGTGCTGGGCGCGCCGCATTTGCGGATTTTTGCAGGCACCGCGAGGCAATTGGGGGATTCCGAGCAAAAGCTGAGTGAGGTCAGCGAAGCGGTCAATCGCTGCGCCGAAACCGCAGCGGAGCACGGTGTTTTTCTGGGGATCGAAAACCATGGCGGGATCAGCGCCGAGCAGTTGTTGGCGATCGTCGAGCGGATCGAGAGCGATTGGGTGGGAATCAATCTCGATACCGGCAACTTCATCAGCGAAGACCCCTATGCCGATATCCGCCAGAGCGCTCCGTATGCGGTCAACGTGCAACTGAAGCAGAACATGCGGCGGCCCGACGGAACGGTCTATCCGGCCGACCTGGATCAAATTGCGCAGATCTTGCGCGAGGCCAATTACCAGGGATTTGTCGCGTTGGAGTACGAGGACGATGCGCCGTATGAGCGGATTCCGCCCATGCTGCTGCAAATGCGGACCGCGTTTCTCGGCTAAGGTTTGCTCTTGTCGCTGCGTCTTCCGGAAACTACGTGGCTCCTCAGTTGTAATTGGGATTTTTCCAATGGGTGGCACGTCCCTGAGGAACGAAGGGCGTGTGCTAGGGGAGATCAGCCGGGCAACCAAGCGATGGTTCTGCGGCTCGGTATTTGCTCCCATCGCTGGGGCTCTGAGCGTGCCACCCAAGGTCGGTTAACACTCGCCCTAGGCAGGCAGGCGGCCGTTCAATTCCCGGAAGAACCTGTCGCTCGGAGCGTGACTGAGCCGACTCCCAACCGGTCGCTCGTCAGCAGTTCATTATTCCTTTAGTCAGCAGAGCCGCCGCACCCTTGGAAACTTCAGACGTCTTTGAGCACGGGCTGTTGCGGATCACCGCCGCCTCTTCGGTCGTGGCCGTTGGCAACCCGATAGCGTGCGCGCGGCACTGCATCGAGCGGATCGCGGCGGCCCCGTCGGCTCAGATCGTATTGCTGCCCGAACTAGCGCTGGGCGGTTATACCTGCGGCGATTTGTTCACCACATCGTCGCTGTTGGATGCGGTCGCCACCGGCGTGCAGATGATCTGCGAGGCCAACCGCGGGACCGGACAATTCGTGGTGGTCGGCGCACCGCTGGTGGTCGATGGCTCGTTGATGAACACCGCTGTCGTGATCGCTGACGGCCGGGTACTCGGCATCGTGCCCAAGCAGTACCTGCCCACTTATCGCGAGTTCTATGAAGGGCGGCATTTTCGGGCCGGCGACGGTTCCGAAGCTCCCTTCCTCGACTGGCTGGGGCAGCGTGACATTCCACTCGGGATCGATCTGTTGTTTCGCTGGCGCGATGCGCTCATCGGGATCGAAATCTGCGAAGACCTGTGGTGCCCGGTGCCGCCGAGCAGTCTGATGGCGTTGGCCGGAGCGAACGTGCTGCTGAATCTGTCGGCCAGCAATGAGACGATCGGCAAGGCGGCGTGGCGGCGCGAGTTGGTTCTCAGCCAGTCTGGGCGGTGCATCGCCGCTTACGCCTATGCGTCGTCTGGTCCGACCGAATCGACAACCGACTTGGTCTTTGGTGGACACTGTCTGATCGCCGAGAACGGTGTGCTGCTGGGGCAGTCGCGCCACGTCGGTGATGGCGAGCAACCCGACATCTTCGGCACCACGGCCGTCACTGCGGAGATCGACCTGCAAAAACTGATGCACGACCGCAGGCTGACCAGCTCGTTTGACGATGGTCGGCCGCTGGGCGTCCGCAAGTACCGGCACGTCAATGTGCCGCTGCAGCCGGTGACCGAGTCAGCAGCCAAACCCCTGCAACCAATCAACGGGCGTCCGTTTGTGCCGCAGGCCCCTGGCACGCTCGATCGGCGGTGTGCCGAAATCCTGTCGCTGCAGGCGGCGGGACTGGCCAAACGGCTATCGCGGTTGTCCGACCGCTCGCCGCTGGTGATCGGCGTTTCAGGCGGCCTGGACAGCACGCTGGCGCTGTTGGTGGCGATCCGCACCTGCGACGTCGGCGGCTGGCCCCGCTCGCGGATTCTCGGCCTGACTTTGCCTGGCTTCGGCACGACCGAAGCGACGCACGACAACGCACAGGAACTGATGCGTCTGCTCGGGATCAGCAGCCTGCGAATTGACATCCGCCAGTTACGCGCTGGATACGTTCCGCGCGATGGGCCATCACCCGCTGGGTATCGAGCTGAGTGATCAGGAATCGGTCGATTCGCTGCAAGCCAAACTGATCGCTACCGCCGACGAGTCATCCGACTTGGTGTTCGAAAATGTGCAGGCGCGGCTGCGGACGTTCCTGCTGATGAGTCACGGGTTTGTGCTCGGAACCGGTGACTTGAGCGAGCAGGCGCTGGGGTGGTCGACTTACAACGGCGATCACATGTCGATGTACAACGTCAATACATCGATCCCGAAAACGCTCGTGAGGTTTTTGGTACGGCATGTGGCTCTGCACGACTCGCCGGCGGAGGTTCGTGAGGTGCTGCTGCGGATCGCCGACACGCCGATCTCGCCGGAACTATTGCCGCCGGATGCGCAAGGAAGGATTCGGCAGAGTACCGAAGCGGTGCTGGGGGCGTACGAACTGCATGATTTCTTCCTTTATCACTTCGTCCGCTACGGATTCACGCGGGAGAAGATTCTTTACCTGGCGAAGCACGCAACGTTCGAAGCGAGCTACACGCTGGCCGAGATCGAGCGGGCGCTCGACACGTTTTTCAAACGTTTTTTTGCCAACCAGTACAAGCGCAGCTGCGTACCAGATGGACCAAAAGTCGGTTCGGTCAGCCTTTCGCCGCGAGGCGACTGGCGGATGCCCAGCGACGGCGATTCCGCGGCGTTTTGATAGCGAGCGGCATCAGCGGTGTGGCGGCTTCGACGGCCGGAACGGAGCGAGCCACGCTGGCGTGAACCGACGTTAGCTGGCCCTTAGAGTGTGATCGCGGGGGGAATGGGTTCCGCTCACGCAGTGGCCCCGCTGCGCCGCGGAAGCCGATTTTATAGCCGAAAAACTTTCGCCATGTCGCCCCTGCTGCCACGGGCGGCTAGAATGGCAAGCCCACCTTGGTGATGAAACCGTCTCATCACATCCTTCTTACCTAGCAGTCGACAAGTGAGACTCATGAGCGATTTGCTCGGCTACTTCACACCCACTGAGAATCGAGTTTTGAAATTTTTCAATACTTGGGTGACTCCCACGTTGGCGCTTGCAGCCGCGTTGGCGATCACGACCTCTGCCCAGCCTGTCGCTGCGGCAGACGGCGCTGAAGCAACCGGTCCCCGCGACTGGACCCATTGGCGTGGACCGACGATGGACGGGCATGCCCATCAAACCAACCTGCCCGAGAAATGGTCGCCGCGGGGCGAGAACATTGTGTGGCGCAGCGAAGATCTGGCCTCACGCTCCTCACCAATCGTCGTCAATGGGCGGATGTACACCATTTGCCGGGCGTTTCCCGAAACCACGCAGGAAGGCGAAAAGACCGTTTGCTTCGATCCGGAAACGGGCGAAATCATTTGGGAGTCGATCCACAATGTGTTCCTCAGCGATGCGCCGGCGGAGCGAGTCGGCTGGTCTAGCCCAGTGGGCGATCCCGAAACCGGCCAGGTTTACAAGCTCGGCGTCGGCGGTTTGTTTCAGTGCCTCAACGGCGAGACCGGTGAGGTGGTGTGGGAACACTCGATGCTGGAAGAGTACGGCATGCTCAGCACGTATGGCGGGCGAACCAACTTCCCGGTCATTTTTGAAGATTTGGTGATCGTCAGCGGCGTGCACACCGGCTGGGCTGAAACCGCGCTTCCTGCGCATCGTTTTATGGCGTTTGACAAACGCACCGGTAAATCGGTTTGGATGATGAGCACCGAACCGCGTCCCGAAGACACCACCTACAGCACTCCCGTGTTTGCCGTCTTGGGTGGTCAAGAAGCGATGGTGTTTGGAGCGGGTGACGGCTGCGTCTATGCGGTCCAGCCTCGCACCGGCAAGATGATTTGGAAGCATCAGGCGTCACCGCGCGGGATCAGCACGACGCCGTTGGTGGATGAAAACGGAATCGTCTACTGCGGGCACGCTGAGCAGAACGCCTATGATCGCACGGTGCTCGGAGCGCTGTTCGCCTTTGACGGCAACACCACGGGTGAAATCAGCGAAGAGGATCTGCTGTGGAAGATTCCCGCATTCTCGGCCGGACGATCAACACCGTTGAAAGTCGGCGATCGGCTCTACGCGGTCGACAACGGCGGATTGCTGTTAGTGCTCGATGCCAAGACCGGTGAGGAAATTGCCAAGCAGAAGGTTGGCCGGATCATGTTCTCCTCGCTCCTGTATGGTGATGGGAAGATCTATGCGACCGAGAACACCGGACGCGTTTATATCTTCCGCCCGACCGAGGATGGTTTGGAAACCGTATCACAAAATCGCCTCAACGACGGCAGCGAAATCTTTGGCTCGCCGATCGCATACAACGGCCGCATCTACATTCCCACCAACGTGGCGATGTACTGCATCGGTGAGAAATCGAGTTCGTCCCAGCCGACGCCACTACCTGAACCGAAGCCGGTGTCCGGCGGCGATCAGCCTGAGAAGTTGGCGCACATTCAAGTGAGTCCGGTCGAATGGATGGCATCGACCGGAGATAAGACATCGATCGAGGTCCGCGGCTTCAATGCGGCTGGCCAGCCGCTGGGAACCATCGATGACGCTCAGTTTGAAATCGTTGGCAGCGGCAAGGTCGAAAACGGCTCTTATCAGGTGCCAGAAATCGATTCGCCGTCGGCGGTTTATCTGACTGCCAAGGCCGGCGAGCTGCAGAGCATCGGTCGGTTCCGTGTCTATCCACCCCTGCCATGGTCATTCAATTTCGACGATGGCAAGGTGCCGGTGACCTGGACCGGAGCGGCTTATCGTCACCAGCCGAAGGAACTTCCCGACGGCGGACAAGGCTTGGTGAAAGTCAGCACGATCCCCAAGGGCACGCGCAGCCAAGCCTGGATCGGGCCCACCGACATGAGCGGTTACACGATGCAGGCTGACTTCTTTGCCAGCGATCGCCGCGGACCGGCGACAACCGAATCGTTGCCCGACATGGGGCTCATCAACCAGCGGTACACCTTGGACATGCAAGGTGCGCAAAAACTGCAAATCCGCTCGTGGACTTCACGCTTGGACCTGCGGTTTGCCGAGACAGTCGATTTTGCCTGGAAGCCTAAAACTTGGTACACGATGAAGTTTCAGGCCGAAAATGGCGACGACAGTGTGACGTTGCGTGGAAAAGTCTGGCCGCGCGGGGAAAATGAACCAGAAGGTTGGATGATCGAAGCGACTGACAAAACCCCCAACCTCAATGGAAGCCCAGGTTTGTTTGGAAATTCGACCGTTGCCGAGTTTTATATCGATAACGTCTCGGTGACTCCCAACTAAGCCTCACCCGGAGGTGAATGTGCGGTTCAACCTCCTTACTCACTTCTTGCAATTAGCTATGAATCTAAATACTACGAACGCCTCTATGAAACGTTTATCTAAGCTCACGGCACTGTCACTGCTGCTGTCGGCAGGTGCGGCCGTTGAGAGCCGCGGGTTTGACGCGGTAGCGGAAACCGCCAAGCACATCGAGTCGATGGAAGTTGGCAAAAAGGACTGGCCGCAGTGGGGCGGGTCGCCGATGCGAAACAATGTCCGGCCCGACTCCAACATTCCGGTCGAGTGGAACGTCAAAACCGGCGAAAATATCCGCTGGTCGATGCCGCTGGGCTCGGAGACCTACGGCAATCCGGTGGTGGCCAACGGCAAGGTGTACGTCGGCACGAACAACGGTTCGGGCTACCTGGAACGCTATCCGGCCAATGTCGACCTCGGCGTGCTGCTCTGTTTTGACGAGAAAGACGGCACGTTCCTGTGGCAACACAGCAATGAAAAGTTGCCGACCGGCCGTGTGCATGACTGGCCTGACCAGGGCATCTGCACCGCTCCGGTCGTTGACGGAAACCTGCTGTGGTATGTGACCAATCGCGGTGAAGTCGTCTGCTTGGACTCTGAAGGTTTCCATGATGGTGAAAACAATGGGCCGTATAAGGACGAGCCCAATGAGAACAAAGACGAAGCCGACGTCGTCTGGAAGTTCAACATGATGAGCGAACTCGGCGTCAGCCAGCACAATATGTGTTCGTGCTCGGTGACCTTTGCCGGCGACCTGCTGTTTGTCTGCACCGGAAACGGTGTCGATGAGGGTCACATCGCCATTCCTCAGGAAGAAGCACCGAGCTTTATCTGCATGAATCGCCACACCGGTGAGGTTCTGTGGACCGACAATAGCCCCGGCAAGAACATTCTGCACGGCCAGTGGTCGAGCCCTGCTTATGGCGTCCTGGGCGGAGAAGCCCAGGTCATCTTTGGCGGTGGCGATGGTTGGCTGTATTCGTTTGCGGCCGAGGGCGACAATGGCAAAGCGAAGCTGTTGTGGAAGTTCGACTGCAATCCCAAGGGTTCGTTCTACGCGCTCAGCCGAGCGACGCGAAACCATATCATCGCCACTCCGGTGATCTATGATGGGCTCGTGTATGTCGGCGTCGGTGAGGATCCCGAGCACGGTGAGGGTGAAGGGCATTTGTGGTGCATCGATCCGACCAAACGCGGCGATGTCAGCCCCACTCAAGTCTTCCATGTCGACGATCCCAAGACGCCGCTGCCGCCTCGTCGCCTCCAGGCGATGATCGAGAAGGACGGGGAACTGGAACGCGATAATCCAAACTCGGCCGCCGTGTGGCACTATGTCGGCAACAACCCCGAGGACTTCGAGCAGACGATGCACCGCACTTGTGGGACGGTGGCGATCAAAGACGATCTGCTGTTCGTGGCCGACTTCAGTGGTTTGTTGCACTGCGTCGATGCCAAGACGGGCAAAGGCTACTGGACGTACGACATGTTCGCCGCGTCATGGGCCAGCCCGTTGATCGTGGGCGATCGCGTCTACATCGGCGACGAAGACGGCGATATCGCGATCTTTGAAGTTTCCAAAGAGATGAACCAGATCGACGAGATCAACATGGGCTCGGCGGTTTACACCACACCGATTGCGGCCAACGACACGTTGTTCATCGCCAACCGCAATCGTCTGTATGCCATCGAGCAGGGCGCACAGAGCGAAGTCGCAAAATAGCGACTGTGCCGGATCAGTTCGAACCGCTCGTTGCGGGCGGTTCGACGGGGAGCTTGGAGGACACGATCACTTCTTGCCCGGTCCGCAGCCGTTCGTTGCCGCGGACGACGACCACGTCTCCCGCGGCCAGCGGTACGTCTCCTTGTGGCTCAATGCTGATCAAGCTTCCCAAGGCCGTCCCGGTCGTTACCGGAATTGTAACCGCTCGGCCGTTGTCGACTTTCAGCACGGCTGTCTGACCGCCGCCTAGCTGCAGGGCATCTTTGAGCACCATCAGCGATCGACGGCTGTCGCCGCTGGGCAGGATGACGTGCGCGAGCATGCCCGGCAACAGAGCGTGCTGGCCGTTATCCGCCGGATTGCTGATTCGCACTTTGACCGGGAAGGTGCGGGCCCGTGCGTCGCCCAGCGGTACGATTTGGACGACTTCCCCTTGAAACTCGCGCTGCGGATAGGCTTCAACTCGCACCGCGCATGCGAGGCCACGACGGATGAAGCCGATGTTTGCTTCAGGCACGTAGACCTCTACCTCGATCGGATCGATTTCAGCGACTTCCGCAACCGCCATCCCCTGCTGCAGCCACGCACCGGCCTGAGTCAATTCGGCGACGACGAAACCATCAAACGGCGAGCGGACGGTGTACTTGGCGAGCCGATCTTCCAGTCCCGCGATCACCTGCTGCTGGACGGCGGCGCGTGCTGCGGCCTGGCGGATCTTCTCCTCACGCGGCCCTTCACGCACCAATTCGAGTTGGCTGGTTGCTTCGGCGAGTGTCGCAGCCGCCTGCAGCGCTTCCGCTCTCGCTTCATCGAACTCGTCTTGCGAGATGCCCGAACCGCTGGTGGCGAGCCGCTCATAGCGGGCGAACTTCGCCCGCGCATAATCCTGCATCGCCGCCGCGGCCTCAACGCTGGCCTCAGCCAACCGCAGTTCCTCGGGCCGCGAACCGTTGCGCAGTTCTTCGAGTTCCGCCAGGCGCAAGTCGAGCTCGGCTTTGGCGCCTTCAATTTCGATCTCAATCGTTGCCGTGAGCAGCTGAGCGAGCGGTTGCCGAGCCGATACTTCCTGGCCGGCGCGAATCGGAAAATCGACCACGCGGCCGTCGACGGCGCTGCCAATGGTGGCGCGGCGGTAGGCCATCACCGTGCCGACAAACGACTGTCGTGCAGCGACATCGAAGGAAATCACGTCTGCCACTACGACGTTCGCCGGACCCTGTTGGGCCAGCGTCACGTGTGACAGCGAACTTGCAATCAAAGCAGCTGCAAGAACACGTGGCGGTAATCCGCTGAAGAACGCTGCACGGCCTGACCGTTGGAATAAGAGTGAGAACAGCATCGGCAATAGCATCTGCGGCGAGGAAAAGAGCGGTCAACCAGCCGCCCATTGTAACTCACGTATTCCCCCACGCGAACGCAGTGGCCGGATCGACGCCGGTGCCAGCGAGGTTTAACCTGATTGTTGCGCGGCCGTATCAACAACTGATGCGCGGCAACAACTGCATCATAACCACTTATCTGTTTCAGCTCGTGGATCACTCCAATTATCGCCTCGGCGTCGCCGTCGTCACCGGTGGATCAGCAGGGCTGGGGCTGGTGATCGCCGACGTGTTGTTGGCGGCGCGGTATGACGTGATCATCGTCGGACGCGATCTCGACCGTCTCGCCGAAGCTGGTCGAAGACTGACGCGCACTGCCCGCACCGCCGGCGTGCGATCGCAGGAAATGGTCGCCGATGTCACCAGCGAGGCATCGGTGGCCGCTGTGTTTGCCAAAGTTCGCGGCGACTTCGGGCGACTCGACGTGCTGGTGAACTGTGTCGGCCAAAGCGATCGAGGGCGCAGTGAGTCGATAACTCGGCAACGTCTGATCGAACTCTGCGACGCAAACGTCACGTCGGCGTTGGTCTGTTCACAGGCGGCCCTACCGATGTTGAAAGAATCCGGTGGCGTGGTGGTCAACATCGGTTCGCTGGCCTCCAAGGTCGGCGCTCGCTATCTCGGCGGCTACTGTGCCGCCAAGCACGCGCTGGCCGGACTAACGCAGCAGATGCGGCTGGAGTGGCGGGAGTACGGGGTTCATGTAGGGCTGGTCAGCCCGGGGCCGATCCAGCGCCCCGACGCTGGCCAGCGATACGCGCACAGCGGTGCCGACGCGCCGCAGTCGGCTCAGCAGCCTGGCGGTGGAGCAAAGCTCCGCGGCTTACCGCCGGAGCGGGTCGCGCGCGCTGTGCTGCAATGCATCCGCCAGCGGCGCGCGGACATCATCTTGCCTAGCCATCTGCGAGCCCTGGTCGCGGTTGGCCACGCATTTCCGGCGCTGGGTGACTGGTTGATCCGGAAGTTCACCAGCAGCTCGAACAAGAGCTGAATGCCACTGGAGCGCGAAGCGAGGCTGAAGATCAGGCCGGCTCGATGATCTGCAGGCTCGCCGCAGCCTGTGAGGCAGGGAGGTAGTCGTCCCGCTGCAGCACGATTTCCAGTTCGTTGTGAGCCAGCAGCAGCGCGGTGATCTCCACCTGCCCCGAGTCGAGATTGGCCAGCGTCTGACCATTGAGACGAACTGGGCGACCAAGTGGAAGCAGGTCCGACGCCAACAGCACCACGGTCCCCACAGTGATGCCGGTGGGACGATTGAAGCTCCGCCGGTAGGTGACGCTCGGTGCGTTACACTCCAGCAAACTCGCATCGGGCAGCGATACCGTCACACTCCCAGCGGCCGCGCCCTCAGGCCTGGGCACCATCCGCTTCCATGCGGCATGTAAACGGATGGTGTGGCTGGGGGTCATCCTGTGATGCGTCTCAGGCGCTTAGAACATATCCGAGGCGAGGATCTGGTCGACCGCTGAGCGGTACTGGCCATACTCTTCGATCAGCAGCTCGTCGGCTGTTTCCAGGAAGTTCAAGCTGCTGATGTTTCGCAGGATATGGATCACGGCTTGGTTGGAGCTGATCAGGAAGTCCTCTTCGTCAAGGATCGCCGATTTAGCCGTCCCATCCGCCATGATCACCGTCAGGATCGCCGTTTGGCCAGACTGACCCACCGCGACTTCCGCGAACAGGATATTCTCGTTCGCATGGCCGAGTTCAAACAGCGCCTGTGTTCCGGATGCATCGAACACCATCGTCGCCAGCCCGAACTCCGCATTGTTGATGTTGTTCGGCGAATTGGGGCTGGTGAGCAGGTGTTGCGAAACCAGCAACGAACTGGCTCCGGCGGCTGCACCGGTTTTTCCGAGGACGGTGAAGTTCAGGTTGGCGAAGTCGCGACCGCCCTCGGCCGGGATCTCCACCACGAACGAGCGGTCGGAGCCGCCGACGGTCATGCCGCTGCCGTTGACGCGTGATCCAAAGATCAACGTTTCCGGCACGTTGAACGTCACGGTGTAAGTTCCGGGCGCCAAAGTATCGAAACTGTAATTGCCCTGACCGTCAGTCAAGCGGCTCAGGTTGATATCCTGACCGAGCGAATTGGCCGAGGCAGGACTCGTCAGTTGCACCGACACGCCACCGACGAACGGTTCGTTCGCGTCACGGATGCCGTTGCGAACCGTGCTGCCCAAGGTCTGGATATAGTCGTTGAAGATCGATCCAGAGATCGTCGAGGGGACGAAATCTTGAACATTGAGCGTGACTGTCGCGGTCGCGGTTTGGCCTTCGCTGGTGATCGTGTAGCGGAACGAGTCGGTACCGGTGAAGCCAGCCGCCGGTGTGTAGGTGACGCTGCCGGTGGCGGCGTTGAAGGTCACTGTACCTTGCGTCGTGCCGGCGATCGCTGCCGCCGCGGTGACTCGCGGAGGCTGGCCGGATGTGTTTGGCGTGGCGGCCGAGTCATTGGCCGTCAGTTGCGCGGAAGTGAAGGTCGTCGCTACGCCAGCGACAACATTGAAGTTATCGCCCCGAGCCACCGGAGGTGCTTCGGCTTGAGCGATGTTAACAGCGATCACTCCGGTGTCGGACACGCCGTTGACGGTCGCCCGGTAGGTGATCGAGTCACTGCCGAATTGGCCCGCCGTCGGCGTGTAGGACAGCACGCCGCCCGAGATCGTCGCCGTGCCACGAGTGGGCTGGGTGACGATGGTAAAGGTCGGCGTCGCGGTGCTGCCGGTCACGGTAACCAGCGGGGTGAGGTTCAGCGTGCGAGCGCCGCCGTCCTGAGCCGCTGCCAGTGTCGCGTCCGCGGCCACGACCGTGATCGCTTGCGGAGTGATGGTGACGTTGATCGTGCCACTATCAGTGACACCGCCCACGGTCGCGGTGTAGGTGAACGAGTCGGTGCCGACTTGACCGGCCGTCGGGGTGTAGGTGACGGTGCTGCCGGAAATCGAGACGGTCCCGCGAGTCGGCTGGGCACCGATCGCGAACGTCGGTGTTGCGGTGCTGCCGGTCACGGTGACCAGTGGCGCGAGGTTCAGCGTCTGCGCCCCTCCATTTTGGACAGCAGTCAAGCTGCCGTCACCCGCATTGACGGTGATCGCCTGCGGATTGATCGTCACGTTGACGGTGCCGGTATCGGTGACGCCGCCCACGGTCGCGGTGTAGGTGAACGAATCGGTGCCGACTTCGCCAGCGGCCGGTGTATAGGTGACGGTGCTGCCGGAAATCGACACGGTTCCGCGAGTCGGCTGGGCGCCGAGCGCGAACGTCGGCGTTGCGGTGCTGCCGGTCACAGTGACCAGTGGAGCGAGGTTCAGCGTCTGCGCCCCTCCATTTTGGACAGCAGTCAAGCTGCCATCACCCGCATTGACGGTGATCGCCTGCGGGTTGATCGTCACGTTGACGGTGCCGGTATCAGTGACGCCGCCCACGGTCGCGGTGTAGGTGAACGAGTCGGTGCCGACTTCGCCAGCGGCCGGTATGTAGGTGACGGTGCTGCCGGAAATCGACACGGTTCCGCGAGTCGGCTGATTTCCGATCGCAAAGGTCGGTGTGGCCGTGCTGCCGGTCACCGTGACCAGCGGGCTGAGGTTCAGCGTGACCGGTGCGCCGTTTTGAGTCGCCGTCAATGTGCCATCGCCGGCCTCGACCGTGACTTCGGTCTCTTGTGCCACATTCACGCTGATCGTTCCGGTCGAAGTGACCGAACCGACCGTGGCGGTGTAGGTGAACGTCAGCGGCTCAGTGGTGAAGTCATCGGTCTGCGGAGTGAAGGTAACGACCGAACCGTTGAGCGTTGCGGTGCCGCGTGCCGGCTGAGAGGTCAGCGCGAAGGTGGGAGCCTCGGTGCTACCGGTAACCGTTACCAGCGTGCTCAAATCGAGCGTCGCCGGTGTGTTTTCAGTGGTATTGATGGTGCCGTTGCCAGCCACCACGGTGACTTCGGAGGGATCTGCGACGGCGGTGACCAGCAGTAAGCCGCTGCCGTCGGTGGCCACGGTCGGATCGTTGTTCAGGTCGATGCGAACCAAGTCATTGGGGACTTCCGACGGATTCCCATAGAACAGGTTTCGTGTCGACTCCGTGTTCGGGGGATCCAAATAAACCCGCAACTGCTCGGCCTCTTGGGTCATCCGCACAGGGATGCTGAAGGCATCAAACGGTCGTGGCAGTTCGCCAGCGTTGGCGTCTTCAAATCCATTGGGAAACAGCGGGCCGCCGCCGCCGACATCCAAAAACCCGGTCGCTTCATCAAACGATCCGACTTGCAATCCGGCAAACCCGTAGAACGGTTCACCCTGGGGGAACTGAGACGAAACCTTATAATGGCGGCTGAAGAAGTTCAGGTTCATCGCCACGGCTTGCGAATTGATTTCGCCTGACTCGGTCCGTGGGGCAAAGTCCTGGTTTGACGTCGTTACCCCCAGCGCTGCGCCGCTGGAGTCGAAAAAGTTCGCTTGGACCTTCAGATTGGGAAGATTCTGATCGGCCAGGGCAAAATCATTAAAGCGAATGATGTACTCAAACGGATCCGTTGGGGCGCCCTGAAGCGCTGTGACCGTTACGTCGGTGAATCCAAGCTCGCCGAGCGCGTTGCGGATTTCTCGAGCGGGCGCACTCTGTGAAGCGGCGAAGGTGTTAAAGTCCATCGTCACCGTTTCGCCCGGCTCTTCGCCCGGCTCAACTTCAAGCGAGAAGGTGATCGTGCCGCTATCGGCCTGGCGCATTTCACTGGAAATCGTCAATAACTGCGTTTCCGTCAGCACCGGCTCGAGCACGCCGGGAGTTTCGACCAGGATGTCGGTGAAAATCGCAAATGCGCCGGCGCGGTCGAAGTTGCTACGCAAGTCGGTATACAGGACTTCCAGGTGGAAGATTTCTCCTACTCCGACCGTCAACTCACGTGTGGCTCCATTGAAGGCTGACGCCGAGAACGCCTCATCATTTTCCGTTCGCGGATTGATGTGCAGTTGCAACAGTTCGCCGACCGCTTCTCCCTTTGAGATTCGGTTGAGCACCTTCAAGGCATCCAGCGGCGCCACCTGGTTGTCGCCGGTGACATCGACGAAATGCTCCAGGCTACCGCGCTCCATCCCTTCGAGGTTGGCGCTGCCGCCCGAGCGACCGAGGTGGTTGAGCACCAACAGCGCATCCAGCGGAGTGACCTGCCAGTCGCCGTTGACGTCTTCCGGGATGGTATAGTTGTGCCCCGCCAACAAGTCACCGGCGAGCAACTGACGCTGTTCAAGCGACTCGCTGCGGAGTTGACGACGCCGAGCCCCGCGTGGGGAATCGTTAGCCTGGGTTTTGACTTGTCGCCCGAAAAGTTTGACTAGCTGTTTCATCGCCTGTCCCAGGAGTTGAGCCACCGAGGTGGGAGGGTCTGTATCGTGAAATCGAATAACGAAAGGTGCAGAAAAACGGCTCGCAGCCGTACTGGTGTTGCGCCTCCCCCAGTCATGTGACCAGGGGAAGACCCGATGTCCGTTGTCGCCACCGCTGACTTGACTAAGGGTCAAGCGTCGCCTGGTCGCGGAATAGACTTCCTATACTAACTAGCCTTCCCGCCTTATCAACGTGAAAGGGGGAGATTCTTTTCGAGCCCGACAAGGTGTGGGACTTTGGACAACCATCGGCACGAGATGGTTCCCCATACTTTAAAAAATCCAGAAGTAGCGGTTGCAATGCCGGTAACGGTTAACATCGCCAGCTTCACGCAGTTGTGTTGAAATCAGCAAATTTTGCTGGCGAAAACGCTTGGTCGCCCCACGGGCCGCCTACCGGCTCACGCTTTTCCGGGGCGCACCACATGGCCAGCACAGCATCGGCGGCGTCAACGGCCGGAGACGTGCTCGTAGCGACTGGTGCGGGGTCATCGGCCGCCGATCCCTCAGCTGCAGCTTGTTGCGAGCGGGAGCGGCGTGCGATTTCGTTCAGCACCCAGAGCGCATCCAGTGGCGTCACCACGCCATCGTCATTGGTATCGACAAACGTGGTCACGGTACCCGGATCGCGCAGCACCCGTGATCCGTTGCGCGCGAGCTCGTTGAGGACCAACAACGCATCGAGCGGCTCAAGCGTCGAGTTACCGTTGACGTCGAACGGATCGCTGGGGTTGTTCCAGGGGCTGCGGACACGTTCAAAAGCAGCCGCGATCACGGTGTTACCATCGGCCGAGAGCGTGACCAACTCGTCCGTCATCGCCGGCTGATAAATCAGTCGCTCCGCCGCGAGTTCCAGTGCGTATTGTCCCTGCGGCAGGCCACTGAAGCGGAAAATGCCGTCTGACCCACTCGTGACCTGCGAGTCGGCACCGTAGCGGAGGTGATCGAGGCCGATTTCGGTCCAGGCATGCCCAAATGCCAGGACGCTGGCGATCCGGCCAGCGGCATCGTGGACCTGCAGCGTCTCGACTTCGCCAGCGAGCAAGCCGGAGGAGCTGGTGCGGGTCAGCAGGTTGCCTTCCGCGTCGTACGCTTCCAGCCGCCCATAGCTGGTTCTTCCGTGCAGCCCGATCGCATCCAGCTGGACGCTGCCGACCGGTTGGTCGAAGCGGATCTGCAGCTTTTTGTCAGGCGCCCAGGCGTTTTGCCAGCTGGCGGTCTGGCTGTTGAAATAGCCCAGCGCCTTGCTACCGGTCGACGCACGCTCGCTCACCGCTCCGACACGACCATCCAAGATGTGTCCGATGGCCGTTAGAGTCACGCCCTCGGCCGTGGTTCCCGACCCGCGACCAGCAAACTGATCGGGCTCGATCACGCCCTGACGCAGCGGCAAGCCGTCGGTTCGGGTAAGTGTTGCCGTAACGCCCGCAAGTAGCTGCTGGTTCGCTGCGTCGTGTCCGCCATCGCCACGTACAAAGGCGACTCCGCCCAGAGCCGTGCTGGCCAGCAGCGGCAGGGAATCGCTGCTGCTGTAGATCTCGCTGGTCACCCCCACGCGGTCGTCGACGGCCCGAATCTCGAGGCTCGAAAACGGAGCGATGGCAATTTCAAATGCCACGGGAGCTGCCTGCTGGCCAACGACGGTAGCGGTCTGCCATGATCCGCCATCGACACGGTACTCGATCCGGTCCACTCGGTTGAGCGTGATGTCGTTCCGCGGACCAGAACTGTTCTGGTTGGGCAGCGGCACGGCGGTGGCGTAGCCCTCGAAGGAAAACACGCCGGCGCTGGCATCGTACACGCCGGTACCTTGGAGGCTCAGTGGCACGTCGGCCAGATCGAAGATGCCGTCGCCATCACTGTCGCGCCAGCCGAGCATGGCCCGCGTCGACTCAGGCAGTTGGAAGGTCGTGTATGACTGGGTCAACCCCGTGCCCGCCCGCATGATGCTTGGCTGCTGCTCAAAACCGGGCGCCGGATTATCGGCCGCGTTGAGATTCTGCGCGTTGTAATAGCCGCGGCGATCGGTCCATGAACCCGCACCGGTATACTCATCGCGTGCCCAGAAAATGTGCCCCATCTCATGAGCGATCGTGCTCGCCGGGCGCGTCGACGGGACGATCATGTACAGGCCGCCGGGATAGGCGAACGCGACATTGAACTCGCTGCCGGCGGCGAATTGGCCGTCATCGTCATTGGCCGAGTTGACCAAGAAAATCGTAAATGCCCAGTCGGTTCCCAGCCGCAGCCGAGACTCGTGGTTGAACTGCCGCGCCGCGGCTTCGAGTGAGCCGGCATTGCCCAGCCCTTGCGATTCTAAAAACGCGCCGACGTACTGCGTGTGCTCTTGGCTGAGCCGGCTGATCGGCTCATACCCGGTTGCCACCGGCTGGCGCGCGAACGTCTCGTCGACCACGAACTCGAGCGAGTGGACCGTGCCGAGCTGGTCCAGCGCCTGTGCCCACCAATTGACGCCGCTGTGAATCTTATCCAGCGCTGCTTCGATTGCCTCGGGCGTCCAGTTCTCGGTGTTGGGATCGACACTGCCATTGCTCTCGAACAACACCGGCACGACCGCCACGCGGCCGAGCAGGAACTCGGCGGTGTCCAATGGAGTGGCTCCCAGCGGAATCGCTGCGAACAGGTGACGAGGCTCCAGCGGCTCAATCGCGATGCTGCGACGATTCCGCGAGCGGGCAATGCGAGAGCGGCGATTGCCAGCGGATTTGGGCATGCATAAAGCCCCGATGAATGGTGAAGACGAGCGCGAGACCGGCCGGAAGGTTTCGCTTTGGACGTCAACGCAGTCCAAAACATTCCCTCAAAAATAAGTCGGACGCTCAGTCGCGTGCAATCCAGTCCAAGGGACGCGCGCCGGTCAACTCAGCCCCCGTTAACTCGACCCGCTGGACCGGCCGAAGCCGGCCCCCGCGGGGGCCGGCTCAGCGTAATGATCCAACGCGGCGGCTTACAGCCCGAGGCCCAGCCCGGCGAACACGGCATCCACCGCGTGCTCCTCGCCGACCGCCGAGCGATCATCGGCAAGATCCTCAATCACTTCATCCAGGGCGACCAGTTGCGGTGAATCGAACACCGTATCCCCGGTTGCCGCTGCCGCAGCGTCCGCCGGCGGTGCCAGCTTCACGTCGTCTTGCGGTCGATCGTGCTTGCCATTGGATTGGGTGGCAAAGGTCAGCGGTGAAGCCAGCAGACCATCGGCGATCGGCACGAACGCATCGTGCTGGCTCAGCGCGGCCGCTGCCAATTCACCTTCGCCCGCACCATTGCTGCGCTGGTTGCGGATCGCATTGATCACCAACAGTGCATCCAGTGGCTCCACCGTCCCGCTGCCATTGACGTCCGGCAGGTACGTTTGATTGACCAGGTCCGGCAGGAAGGCTGGCGGCGGGTTCAGCGGGATCGCCCCGGTACCACCACCCCGCGAGTAAGCGGACAGCAGGTTGATGATGTTGAGCGCATCCAGCGGTGTCACGAATCCGCTCTTGTTGACGTCCGCGGGATTCAGCGGGTTTTGGAACGGGTTGGCTTGCACCAGGATTGCGATATCCTCGACCTCGCCGCTATCGGCATCCCCCACCGGTCCAAGTCCTGCGACCTCGCTCAGACGGAAGCGTCCCCAAGTCTGACCAGCGGTAGTTCCGGTAGGTACCTGAATCGAGACCGTGTTCACACCGGCGCCCAAGACCGGGAGGTTGCCCGGAGCATTGGCCGACTTGTAGCGGGTGACTTCGTTGGCCTCGAAGACGCCGTCGCGATCCCAGTCGATCCAGGCATCGACGTAGAACGGCCGCCCGTCGGCACGCACATCGATCGTGAACTGAGCCGGGAAACCGGCTGCTGCCGTACCGACCTGCGCAACCCCGTCGTTGGAGGATCCGCCAGGGATAATTGCGTCGGCATCCGGGGTGACCGTTGCGCCGAGTGAGAAGGCTTGATCCACGCGGTGACGCGGTCCACCGTCTTCGAGCCGGCTGGGGTACGGTGCCGGGGCGTTGCCGTAATCGAACCCGCCGCCGACGAACACGGTCATTTCGGTGCGGCCGGTGTCGCGGTTGCTTTGCAACGCGTTGCCGACACGGTCTCGGATGACCGGCGAGTTGACCGCTCCGACACCCGATACCGCGGCGACGCCATCGATGATGATGCGGTTGCCGACCACGGCGTAGGACACGCCTTCCAGACCCGCCGCGGTGATCGCATCAGCGTAGATCGCAACCAGTTCGTCGGTGGTCGCATCGATCGGCACGACGACCGGAACCGTCGCCCGGTCACCTGCGGCGCCCAGTTGGATCAAGCCGGTTTCGCTGACGTCGAGGGCGTAATTCGCGTCGCCGCCCAGCGCAACTCGGCCTTCGCCGACGTTGATCGGATCAAGTCCTAGGCCAGCCCCACCGATCGCCCGCACCAGCGCATCGGCGATGTCATCGAGCGACGGGTTAGAGCCGACTGCAACAGGAATGGCATTCGGTGTGGTCGTTCCGTTACCGAAGTCCAGCTCGAAGGTGCGGATCAGATTCGCACCCCGCTGAATCCGGAACACCTGGCCGTCGACCAAGTCTGGGTCCACGCCTCCGTTGACGCTCGGGATGCCGATCCCGAAGCCGATGCTGGTGCCGATTTGGCCGCCGATGGTGAACAGCGTTGGGTCAGCCACCAGCGACGTCAGCGTCGTCAGCGACGAGGGGCCCAGCAACTGCAGACGGTTACCGGCAGCCACCGCCGTGACATCCAGAGCCGTGCCGTTGATCGCTGCGGCCAAGGCAGCCGCGATCTGGGCCGGTGTGGACGTCGCCACCAACGGCACCGCGATCGTGTCGCTGCGGACATTGCCGTCGGTATCGAGTTCGAAGCTCAGCTCAAAATCGCCGTCAAAGACGGTGACTCCTTGGCCATCGAACGCGCCGAACGTCGACTGCAGGCTGATCTGAGCCGTGATGCCGGTCTCGACCTCGAGGTTTGCTGTTGCACCGGTCGAAGTGAGCAGGGTGGTGATGCCACCGTCACTCAGCGGCTGGCTGGCGTCCAAACGCAGGACCGAATCGGTCACGTCGAGCAACCGGATCACGTAGACCGAGTTGTCTTCCCAGATGCCCGCGATCGGTGTCAGCCGAATGATGTTGTTCGAGGCGTCGTAGCCGAAGCGATAGTCGCGTCCTTCCACCAGCGGGACACCGTCTTTGGTCAGCAGCACGCTATCGGAGCTGACGCTGGCGTCGAGGATGCCAGAGCCCGGAGTCGAATCGACCGGGGCAATGCCATCGATCAGCTGGATATCAAAGGAGTCATGAATGCTGCCGGTGGTCTCGGTCTGGCCCGAGGTCACTCCCAGCTGCGGTGCACGCGGCGAGATCAGAATTGCCCGTGGGCCATCCTGGTCAGCTCGCTCCACGGCGCCACGATCTTTGAAGACCTGTTCGCCGATCCCGCCAGGGGCCTGCACCGTGGGATCGTCGATCCGCAGTTGACCGTTGACGTCCAGCCGCGGAGCGATGATCGGCGACGGCGGTAGGCCGATCGCGTTTTTCACCGTCACCAGCGAAGCGCGGTCCTCGAGCGAGTCGATCGAGCTGTCGATGATCGGCACCCCGGCTCGCGGTGCGAACGACTCGTTCGCCGCGTCTACAAACAAGTCGAGCGACGGCGAGAGCACCTGGCTGAACAGCCCCAGCGGATTGGATTGGGGGTTTACCGCATTGGTCTCGTTGCGGTAGTAGGTCGTTCCGCCGACAACCGCCTGGGCGCTGGACTGATCGATCTGCAAGCCGGTTTCGTTGTTGGCCAGCACATTGTTGAGCAGCGTCGGCGATGCATTCTGGCTGACGACGATCCCCTCGCCGCCGGCAATGTAGTTGTCCATCGGCACGGTCGATAGGGCACCGACAGCGTCGATGTCCGCTCCCACCGCTCCGCTGGTCAGTGTTCCCTGACGCAGGTCGGTCAAACGCACAAAGCTGAATCGATCCTGGCGGCCGAAGCCGAAGGCATCGAGATCGACCGTGCTGTCCACTCCGCCGACAACGCCGACGTTGAAGAACGTCGCTCCGTCACGGCTGACTTCCACTCGAACCGATTCGATTTCACCGGTTTCGAACAGGATCAGGTCCGGTCGGGCATCGCCGCTGCCGGTCAGGTAGTTGTCCGTAAACGCCAGTGTCAGCACGCCGCCACTGCCTAGCGACAACGTGGTCTGACCGTCGGTCGGCTCGTTGGGAGGACCGACATAATCCGGTGCACCGAGTGCCCGGTTGGCGTTGTTGAATCCCGGACTGACACCGGTGCCAGCGACAAAGCTGACCACGGAGTCCGCGAACGAGATGCTGCCGCCGGGGAACTGCACACCGCCAAACTCGCCTGGCTGCGCCGGCGTTCCCGGTATGATCGTGCCACCGACGATGGTGTTGTTGATGATGCGATCAAATGCGACCGGATTGGCGATCGCGGTGCCGCTGTCCAACCCCGTGATGCGAATCCCGGCATTGGTGTTGTGAGCGATCACATTGCTTTGCACCACCACGCCGGGAATCAGATTCTGCGTGTTCAGCTCCACCAGATTCCGCGGGTAGGACACCACGGTCGGAGAGAGGTCCGTCGAATCTTGGCCAGGCACCGGGATTTCGGCTTCACGAGTGATCTCGATTCCCGCATCGGCGTTGTAGGAGAAGCGGCTATTCTCGATCGTGATCACGCCCTGGGCGCTGCGGTCGCGGTTCTTGTCGCCACGAAGCTCCGACACGCTGACGTCCGCCAGCACGCCGGCGGCATTGAGGATGACGACATCGCCGAACAGGTTCAGCCGCGAGTTGCCCAGCGTGTCGATTCCATCGGTGGCCACCGCGGTGACATCAACCAGTGAGCGGACCTGCGGGCTGTTGATCGCCTGAGCGATCGCACTGGCGACTGCGGCGCTGCCGTCGCTGCCGGCCGGCAGCGAGGCCGGATTGACCAACGGCACGCGGACGCGGCCTGCCGTGACACCGTTGCCGGCGCCATTGGCATCGAGCAGGTCCATTTCAAACGTCACCGTCGAGACCCCGTCGGTCAGCTGGAAGGTCGCTCCGTCGACGATCTGGCCAGCTGGCCGAGCGGTGATCACTGGGCCGCTGGCGAGGCGGTCATTGGTATCAAAGCTGCGGAAACCTGAGCCGCTGAGGCTGTGGATGTACTCGCTGCCATCGCGGATCTCGAGCTGGTAGGTGCCCGAAGTCGGCTGTGCAGGCGTACCGGCAGGAAGCAGCGGGTCGACGACGAAGTCGTTCGCGTTGGTCGCATTGAACGCCATTTCACCGCGTTCGGCGAAACCGATGATGAAGTCGTCAACGTAGACGCCTTCAAAATTGTTCGACCGAGCTCGCTGGATCCCGTTGTCCCCGAACGGATCGCTGGAGCGGATCCCGCTGAGCCCAAACGGACCGGCATCGTCGACCGTCAGTCCAGCCAAGGAGACCTCGTTGGCGTAGACCGGATAAGCTGACGTAACGCCGCCACTAAAGCGGCCCGCAACAGCTCGCTGGATCGCCAGAGAAACCTCTGCGGCGGACATCGATGCGTCGACCAAAACAGGGATTCCCGCCGTGCCGGGTGTGCCGCCGACGGTCACCAGTGCGTCGCTGCCCGCGCTGGCCCCGATGCCGCCGGTCAGTTGCAACCGCGGTCCGCTCTGAAGTACCCGCAAATCGGCGGTCACTTCCACCACGGCGGTGTAGGCACCCGTGATTCCGGCATCACCGGAACCGGCCACGCCAGGGTTGTAGTTGTCATTGGAGCCGCTGCTCAGGCCGATCACGACGCTTTGAGCGGTGTCAGCCGTGTAGTCCAGCGCGAATGTCCCTTCGGCCAGCGGTCGGCCGTTGAGGTCGAACACTCGGATGTTGCTTTGGAATGACGTTCCCTCCGCTGCCATCGTCACCCGCAGCGACGAACCGGCTGGCAAATCGATCCGGTAGAGATCGACATCCTGCGCGGTCTGCAGTTGTCCGCTGCCGGCGAACGCCATGTTGCCGCTGACCGCCGGCAGACGCGTCGCCGTGATCAACTCATCATTGGTCTCGCCGGAGAAATCAAACGGCACCTGTGTCATCGCCGCACCGTTGAGCTCGATGGCCTCAGCCAAGCGGGTCGCAATGGTTTCTGCGGTGAGCGTGCTCAGCGGCCCGTCGCCGGATCGCAGCAGTGGGACGTTGACTTCATTGGCGGCGACGTTCCGCGGCCCGTCATTGAGGACATACGTGGTGCCGCCCACATTGACCGTAACCCGGCGCGTTGGATCGGCGGCCCCCTGTGCATAGTAACTGGCGATCGTCGAACCGGCTGGGACAGTGAGCGTCGAGCCCAGATCGATCTCGAACGTTTCGCCGCCGACAACGAACTGGGCGCCGTCGACCAGGGAAACTCCGGGAACGGCTCGCAGCCCCAATGAACCGTCACCAAACGAGCCGCCGGTGCTGAACTCGATCCGCAGGCGCAGGTTGTCCTGGCCAGCGAAATCAGCCAACGACACGCGGGCTTGCCGCCAGCTGTCGGAGTTGTCGAACAGCGGCTGCACGGGGACCGTGACATTATCATCGTAGATCGACGAGAACCGCGATGACAGCGTTGGGTCATCGAACTCATCGTTGAAACCTGGCCTCGCATCCCGGGCGAGGTTGTTGGTACCCAACAGGTGCTCGACCCCATTCTCAGCGATCACGTAGACACGGAACGCATCTTGATCGCGACCGTACGTACCGGTGGCGTCGGATTCAATCAATCCGTCGACCCCATCGGTCTCCAGGAAGTAGTTGAAGTACAGCGTCGGTACATCGCTCGAGGCATAACCGGCTAGACTGAACGGATTGCTCTGCAGCGCACCCTTGGCGCCGCCGGGGAAGTTGTACGTTCCCTCGACGTTCTGGCCGTCCTGCCGTGGGACAAACGGGTTCTGCCCGCTAGTGGCCCCGGGGAAACGCGGGTCCGCCTGCTCGGCACCGAAGTAGAAACTGGTCCCGCCGAGAACCCTGGTCGGCGTCGGATCGGCGTCGTTGTAGGCAATCCCGATGCCGTGCCCGAGATCGTCACCGCGGCGTTGGGTCGTGTGCCAGAGGTTGACGTCCAGCGTGCTGAACTCAATCCCCCGGGTGCCGGGGCCGATATTGATGCTCGTCGCTCCGCCGGCGAACACCGGCTGCAACCGGCCCAAAACGTCAAAGGCATAGACATCGCCGGACGCCGTTGTGCCGAACAGCAGCGGGTTGCCGGCTTGGTCCTGCAGGCCCTGGATATTGGTCGGGCCGGTAGTCAGACCGGTGAAGTTCAGCCCCAACAGGTCGGTTGAAGTCGAAATGTACGTCCCGATCTGGCCCTGAACGTGCGCCGTCGGATTGGCAACCGCGTACAGGCCACCGCGGTCGGAGACTGCATACAGGGTGCTGCCGACCATCGTGATGCCGGTGATCGTGCCTCCGGGCGGCACGCCGGCAACGGTGAAGGCCGGATCGACCGAAGCGTTGCCGGCGTTGAGCAGCGCGTTTTCGAACACCAACGTCGCGCCATTGGCGGTGACGCGGATTCCGGCTGCCTGCAACGTCGGGTTGGTGTTGACGACCTGGGAGATCCGGATCGCAACCGCCTCCGCCGTGTCGCTGACCAGGAACCGAACCGCAGTGGAGCCGCTGCTCACACCGGGCTGGCCGACCTGCTGCGCCACACCGAGTGCCGCCAAATTGCTGATGTTGGTCGCCGTCACATTGCGGAAGTTGACGCGATTGCCAGCGACCGCTCCGCCAGTAGCCTCGGCAACCGCTCGGGCCAATTCGTTGGACGTAAAGTTCTCTCGCACCGGCACCAACACGACATTCGGATCGGTCGAACCGAAGGAGCCGGAAAGCGACAATCCAGACCCACTCAAAACCGGCGCGGTGGTCGTCGAATCGCCGGACAGGTCGACGCGTCCTTGGCCGGGAGTGGCATGACCGCGCGCTCCGAAGCCGGCGCCATTGATGGCGGTAGCCAGCGCCCGAGCCAATTGCTGACTGGTCTGGCCGGCCGTGAAATCGACACTGATCGCGCCGGCATTGGCCAGCGAACCGTTTGAATTGAACTCGAACAGACGCGTTTGACCCTGGCTGTCGACGATGCTCACGTTAGCGCCGTCGACGACCTGAGCGGCGTCGATCACGATCACCGGACCGGTTTCCAGCTCATAGGTCGTGGTCGTCGCCCCGGCGGTTAACGAGAAGCGAATCGGTTGACTGCCGAGCGTCTCGCGAGCGAACACACCGCTGGCCGGATTGGTGTTGAACTCGAGGATCGGTCCGGCATCGAGTTCCAGGCGGAACTGCTGGGTGCCGCTTTGCAGCGTGAAGAAACTGCCATCCTGCAGCGCTGGCACCGTCACGCCGTTAGCTTGCACCGTCGTGGCTGCGGGAACGACGAGTTGGTTGCTCGTCTGCGGCCGCGGCGTGCCATTGGGATTCGTCCCCACGCCGGTTTCGATGTACCCGCGTTCGCGGATCTGAGTGCCCGCGCCGTTGGCGCGCTCATCGACCTGCACACCGTTGATCGTTACCGTGCCACGGTTGGGCACCCCGGCGCGTTGATGAACTGGCCGGTTTGGGGCGAGAACCCATACAGGATGTTCTGGTAATAGTCGTTGAGCTGGCCGGCGCCGATGTCCCGATTGATCGGACGATTGCCGATTGCAAACCCAAGGCTGTTGTCAAAGAACGTCGTGCCCAGCACCGAGAACCCATCGTTGCTGTCGACGACCACAAACTGGTCGAACGGCAGGTTCTGCGGATTCGGGTTAACCGTTGCATGGAACGTCTGCAGCCCGGTGGTGCCGAGGTTGGTCAGCGCGCCGGTCTCGGAATTGATGCGGAAGTACGCATACGAATCGTCGAAGTCGCCCGCTGCGATCGAGCCCGGCATGCTGAACCCGAACAGTTCACCATTGGCCCGGAACGCGAGGTCTTGGAACGCAATGTCGATGTCGCTGATCTTGCCGTAATCGCGTCCGGTGAACGGATTGGCAATATCCAACGAGTTGCCGGTGATCGAGTACATCACGACATCGTTGAGCGTGAACGGCACCACGGAGGTCGCCGGATCAAACAGTGTCGGAACGATCGGCGCGTCATACGTGCTCCGCGAGAAACCGCCAATCCGGTCCTCGGCGATCCGCCGGACCGAATCGATCGGCTCCAGCCTCAGCAGGGGATTGGTCGAGTTAGCGGCGCCGAACTGGTCGAGCTGAACCGGGATGTGGCTCTGGTTGGAAATCGCGACAAAGTATTCGCCTTCGATCAATTCGGCCACGCCGATGAACGGATCGCGCGTACCGGCCGACCCGCGGGTGAGGTCGTGATTATCCGCTCCGCTCAAGCCGGTCGGCTGATCGTCCGCAATGTTGCTGTCGGTACCGATCAGCACCAGTTCGCCAGCCGAGTTGAAGACGTAGATCGCCAAGTCGCCGCGGGCATACCCGTCGGCATAGTCGATGTCGAAGATTGTCGCGAAGAACATCTCGGCATTGTCACGCGTGAGCCGTTGGTAGCCGACATCAAAGCGGTACCAGTCGACATCGGTCTGCGCCACTGATGACACCGCCGATCGACTTGGAGAGTCGATTGCTGCTCAGCGGGCCCGACAGCTGATTGCCGTTGCCGTTGAGGCTGGCTTCGAACAATCCGAGCGTTTGAGCATTGGCAAAGCTGTTGTTATCACCTGCGGTCTCGTAACCATCGCCCACCAACGGCCCGTTGATCGGCCCGCCGACCACCTGCACACCCTTGTTGGCAAACCGCACGTCGGCGTGGCGGATCTGCGTGCCCGCGGTCTCGTCGCCTTCACGCAGCCGGATCTGCAACTGGTAGCTGCCTTGTGTGCGCCCGTCGCGGACAAGACTCGGGTCCAACAACGTCGAACGGTCGCTGCCCACGACGTTGCTGCTGCGAACGCGGACGTGATACAGATTGCGCTGCCCCGGTTGCCCTGGCAGGATCACCCGCATCCCCGGATCGTTGGGGTTGATCGAGAAATCGTCTTGATAGGCGGAGTCGGCCGACCCGGCGGCCACCGGCAACACGTTCAGCGACCGCGCGTTGGTCGGATCGAACGACGACCCGGCCGGCACCAGACGCTGCAGTTGACCCTGCGATTCGCGCAGTGAACTGTCCGAGAGCACGAGCGTCTGGCCGTTGGAGTCGACCAGTTCGAGAACGGCGTTAAGTCCCAGGTTGGTGCGGTCGATGTCGAGCCACACCTGCGTGCCGGCTTCGGCGACGAAGGAGTAGACGTCGACGTCGTCGTTGGTCAGGATCTCGCCGGGCACGATAAAGCCCAGACGGCGGTTTTCGTCGCCAGCGCTTTCGCGCGGAGCGAGTTCACCGAGGAATTGCGACTGGCTCGGGACCGCGTTGGAATCGTAACGCGACGCGCCGCCGGATTCGCTCTCCCCGACGATCAGCACGTTGCGATCGTGGGCCGCTTCGCGAATCATGATCCCGTTCCACGATCCGGCCAAGTCAGCCTCGCGGGTCGGGTCGGTAGCGAGCAATTCCAGGAAGCTCGTTACTTGTGCCGACGATGCCCCACTGTTGACCGACCAAACATGAGCCGTGGTGACGTCGCTGGGACCATAATAGGTTCCCAGAATCGGATCGGTTTGCAGCGGCAGATTGGCGAGGTTGATGTCCCCTTGCAGCGAGAACGTCTGTGTTCCCGCCAGAATGTTGGTCTGCAGCAGGTTGAACCGATCGGCCGCCCAGCCGGAGTAGACGGCGTTGGTCTGGTTGATGCCGTCGTTTTGGTAAAACCCGCCGTGTGAGAATCCGATCCGGCGGGGACCGTCGAGCGTAAACAGGCGGAAATCTTCTTCACCCGGAGTGCCGCTGACGTACAGCAGGTCATCACTAATCCCCTCGACGTCTTCGTCCAGGTAGCTGATGACTTGAATGTCACCGAGCACCGCTCCGCTGGCCGCGACCAATTCCAGCGACGAGTACAGCGTGCTGATCCCGTCCTCAAAGAAACTGGTTGCGATCCACTGGACGACTCCGTTGGGGCCGGTGAACGTACCGCGGCTCTCCACCTGGTCGGGCGCAACCAGCGTCGGCTGCTGCGTGATCGTAGTGGCCGAGAGTTGTTCGACCGTCGTTCCGAAGCGGATAAACGTCGAGTAGGAGAAGATGTAATCCTGGGCGATCAGCAGCTGCGCGTTGTCGCGAACGGTGACGCCGCTGGGATTGAAAACGCCGCTGGGACTGAGACCGACCTCGTTACCCACTCCGATGGTCGCTTCAAAGAAGCCTGGAGTGGATCGATCGACGTCGTTGTCGATCAAAGTTCCGTTGTTGACTTCGGGTCCCGTCGGCAGACGCGGGCTGCCATCGCCGTTGACGGCACTGTTATCGGTGTTGACCTGCGGCAGCCCCTGAGGCGTAAAGCCAGCACCGACCGAATCGTCGCCCAGCGCGGTCAGAATCACATCGAAGTCCGGGTGACCGACGATCTGCAACGAGCCGCCAATGCGATCGGCGATGTCGACGAACTGATCGGCCGCCGTCTCCAGGCTGCCGCCGGCAACGATGCCAGCGACACGGGCAGGAATCGCCGGCGTGGTCTGCGTTGCAGGCACGGCCTCGGTGTTGGCGAACTTGACGACCAACGATCCGCGGGCATCACTTTCCAGCCGCAGGCCGCCGAATACGTGATGGTTGGGCACTTCGATCATGTCGCGGACGATGTGCACCATATCGACGTCATCCCAGACGACTTCGGTGGCGACTTGGCCGCCACGAATTTCCATCCCGTTGAGCGAGTTGTTGTCCAGACGGTTGCCAGCGACCAGCGGCCCGCTGTTTCCTGTGGCGAGCATCGCGTCGATCGCTCCGGTGGCCCGGCCCGGGTCCGATTTCTCGTTCCACACCAAGCTGTTGACGTCGAACGTCAGGACCGGACCATCGCCACCGATGAAGTCGTTGTTGATGACGACCGGCTGCGCACCGCGAACAAATACCGTTCCGCTGGCATTTTGGCCTCGGCCGACGCGATCGAGTTGATTGCCGTCGATAAAGCCGCGGCCGTCAGCGTTCATTTCCAGTCGGCTGTTGGCCAACCGCAAGCTGCCCTGATGGACTTCGATCGTATTGACCGACGCGAAGCCACCGGGGATACGCGTAGTGCCACCGCCACCGGCGATCACGGCGTGATCGATGCTCGCCGACGAGGTTTGGCCGATGTAGAGACCGCCCCAGTCACCGCGCTGCAGCTGTTCGGCGCCCGCAGCACTGCTGGTATCGAAGGTCCCGCCGGCTCCGTAACGATCATCTTGGATGCTGGTGAAGACGACCGGATCGTTGGCCGTTCCCTCGGCGATCAGGTCGGCGCCAAAGGTGACATCGATCCGAGCGCCGCCGAGTTTGACCACCGTTCCGGGATCAATCGCCAAGCGACCGTCGGGACGAGCCGTCAGACGCAGCGTCTGCGACGGTAGCGGACTGGTTCCCGCTGCCGCCTGATCGATGTAGGTCGTATCGGTGGTGTTGAGCGTGGCGACGAGCGTGAAATCGCCGACGGTTCCATCCGCAGCAACGGCTGCGCGGTACAGCCGCCGCCCCGTAAAACCGCTGCCAGCGGCCACGGTCGGCAGCTGGCTGAGCTGGATTTGCCCGGTCTGCAACAGTTCGACCGGAGCCGTCGCCGTGCTGGCCGTGCTCTCGGAGGTGGCCGATGAAAATGCGAGGCGGTAGACGTAGCTGCCCGCTGCAACGGCACCGCCGCCGGCGAGACCTTGAGCTTGGATCAGCAGGCTCGACGGAGCTTGCGCTGCGGCGACGGGACCACCGGCCGTGCCCTGCACGACGAGGTTTTCTGTCAGGACGTGAACAATGTCGGTATCGTCAAACCGGGCTGCCGACGTCAGCGGCTGCAGTGTCCCGCCGGTGCGCGTGGTGACGCGGACGAACAACCCGTTGATCGAGTTGTCGACGATCGTATTGCCGTGAATATCCGGCCCGATGCGGGTGATCGCGGGCGTGAACGGCGTATTCTGCTGGAACACCGCTTCGTCATACCGGGTCTCGCGGAACGTGTCGGGTGTCGCTGCAATCGCCGCATCGGCACTGCGCGAGATCCGGCTGTTGGTTACCGTCGCTCGGGTCAGCGCCATGTCGATCGGCGAAACCACCACTTGCCGCCCATCGACGCTCACCTGACCACCGCCGTAGCGGATATCAGCGAACTGAATGTGATTGAGGAACACGCCCTCGTTTTCGCGATTGCGACGGCTGGAGTTGGCGTAGTCGATGTCGCCGCGAAGGTCGATGCCGCCCCAGTCGCCGGCTTGCGGCTGAGGAACAACGCCGCTGGCGTTGCCGTTGCCGATCGAGCGGTCATTGATACTGGTCATCACGACGTTGCCTGGGATCGGCTCGCCCAGTTCATCGCGAACGATCAATCCGTTGGAGCCGACCAAAATCGGGGTCCCCAGGACCTGAATCGCCCCGTCGCTGCGATTGACACTCGCCGAGGTACTGCCGACGCCGATCCGCGCCTGCCGCATCTTGATGATCACGCCGGCATCGATCACCAGCTTGACACCTTGGGGGACATCTAACGAAGTGCCATCGGCCAGCGGCGTGCCGGTGGAGCTGAACCCGATCTGGTAGCTGAAGTTGTCGATGCCCGTTTCCAGGCGACCGTCGGTCCCACCGTTGGCGACCATGCGAATGGTCGTTCCCGGCGTTGCGGCGGCGACCGCAGCGTTGAGATTGCGGAACGGCTGCGCGACCGAACCATTGCCATTGCTGGTTGCGGCCTTGTCGACGAACAGCGTGTTGCTCTGGTCGGCAGGGACGAACCAGAAGTCATATACACCCCCTGGCCTGCCGTCGTTGTCGCCGTCGAGCAACATGCCGGTGGCATCGCGAATGCCGGTGTTGGCGGTCGCCTTGGTTGTCACCCGCAGTTCATAGGCGCCTTGGCTGCGCCCGCCGAGGCCTGAGCCGGGCATGGTCGGGTTATAGGTGTTGTTGCCCGAGGCAGCGACACCGACCACGTACCGGCCGGCGGTCAGTTCCAGCTCGATCAACGAGTCGTTGCTGAAGTAATCATCGTTCTGCGCAATCTCGACGAACTCACCGGTCAGCGGATTTTCGCGATACAGTCGCAGGTTCGTGTCGAGCAAGCTGGCGTTGGCCAGCCGCTCGGCAAAGGTCTGAATCGAGACGGTCGCGGGACTGCTGAGCTGGAACCGATACAGATCGATATCAGTGCTGTCGGGCCGATAGAGGAATTGGCCGTTGACGATGTCCGCGACGCTGGGGAACGTCGGTTCGTTGCTCGTGCCGGGATTGAAGATGAAGTCGGAACTTTGCGTCACCGGCTGGGGCAGGCTGTCGGCGTAACCGAAGCCGATCGCTTGTCCGATCGCGAGCATCGCACCGCGGAAGAATGCGCCGCCAAATTGATCGTCGGTCGACTGCTGGAAATCTTGGAAGTCCATCACGACCAAGTCGGGCACGCCGTTGCCGGTCCGATCGCGCGTCGCCACGGCCAAGCCGCCCGGGCCGCTGCGGGCCAGCACGTCGGCGCCGTACAGGTCGCCGACCGCGATCGAGAAAAACGCCTCGGAGGTCGGGCCATTGGTCGCCTCGACAAACTGCACGCCGAGGTATTCGCTGAACAGCGACAGGACTTCGCGAATGCGCTCCTTCTGCTGCTCCGACATCAGATTGAAATAGGTCCGACTGTTGTCGACCCCGGTGCTCGTCGGGTCATCGCCGCGGAACGTGGAGGGGAACTCGTACTGGATGGTGGTGATCCCGTTGAGGGCGTCGGTGCCCTGACGGAAAAAGTCCAGCGGCACCGGACGGTTCAGCCGCGACGGATCTTCTGGACGGATCTGGCGAATCCCGGGCGCGTTGGGGCCACCGGGGAAGTTCAAGCCGAACTCCGTCGTGTTCTGGATCTCGCTCTGCAGACGAACCGCCTTGGTTCCGCTGCTATCGACCGCGGTCAAGTCGCCGAGCCCGAATGCGTGGCCGAACGAGTCACCCGGCTCGGTCATCACCGAAACGCTGCTCGGCGCCGGCGGATTGATCTGCGCATTGCCGATCCGCAGCCGCGCCGCTCCGGTCAAAAATCCGCCGCCACTGGGATTGGGCAAACGGGCCAGCGAGCCGGCAAACGTCAGCTTGACGACGTTGGTCGCCTGGTCGTAGCTGACGCTGGTCGGATTGACGATCACGTCGTCACCCGGAGTAATCGTATCGCGGGTGTAGATCAGCTGGTAAAAGCTCGGGTTTTCCGCCGTTGCCCGGTCGAGCACTTCATTGAAATGCACATCGATCACGCCGATGTCGGGATTGAGCGCCCCGTTATTCTGACGCCGTACCGGCTCAGGCACGACCGCCAACACCTGCGGTCCGAGGTTGATGCGGAACTGACGGCCAAGGTCGACGCCGTCGTTGAACGCCTCACCATCGACGTTAGTCAGCGCCAGTGGGCCGCTGCCAAAGATGTCGATCTGGTAGGTGTCATCCGGCAGCGTTTCGGCGAATCGAAACACGACCTCGTTGGGCGAATTGCCCAAACCGACGTAGCCCGGCTGGACGACAATGTCGTTGGCACCGGTCAACAACAGTGTACCGGGGAGGTTGGGCCGATTGCCAACCAGCGTGCTGCCTTGGCCTGCTTCCAGAATTGCCGTGACTAACCGCGAGGCTTCGGGATTGCTGTTGATCGCGTTGATCAGGCCGGCGGCGGTCGTCTCGTTGCCGGGATTGCTGTTGACGCGGACGGTGATGCGGTTGCCATCGACGAGCACCAGCGGGTTTGCCGGTCCGCCCGCATTGGCGCGTTCCAGCACGACTGTGGTCGCTCGGCCCTCGGGTCCGGGTTGGGTCGACAGGAAACGGATGCGGACTTGCCCGCCCGTGCCGACATCCGAGACCGCGTTGGCCGCATTGGCGCCACGCAGCGTCACGGAGGTGCCGTTGGGTACCGAGGTGCCCAGCGGGAACAGCGTCGCGCCGCTGACCGAGTAAACTTCCAGCAGCTGGCCGGCTACCGGGTGTGCGGCCACGGCGTTGATCAGGTCGCGCACCTGCGTCGGCCGCGCCGGATTGCTGTTGAGACTGATGTTGATCACGCCATCGGCGACGTTGATCACCGGTGCCCCGGAACCGACGCGCGAGCTGCTGGTGAAGTTGACGACCAAGCCTTCGCCAGCCGTACCCGGCTGGACGGCACGAAACTCCAGCAGCACCTGATTGTTCGTCCCCAGGTCGCTCGTCGCCAGCGCCGACTCGAACACCGCGTCGGCTCCGGCCCGCGTGATGCGGATTCCATCGAGCGTCGACGGATCGATCTGCGATGAATCGTCGAAGCGAAACACGAGTTCCCGCGGCGAGCTATTCAGCTCGATGCCGTCGAAGAGCAGCGTCGACTCGTTGGGCTGGATCCCCACCAAGTTCGGTCCGGCGAACAGTTGCCGTTGCTCCAATGCCTCCAGCAGGCTGCGACGATCCTTCTTGCGCGGAGCACGTTTGGCTCGCTGGTCACGACGACGGCTGCCCAGCCGTGACAAGACTCCGGCCCCCTGCGTGTCAGATTCTGCGGCAGCGTCAGGACGAAAATTCGATTTGCGGATGGACATCCACCAACCTCTTAAAGGCCACGGGGGCGGTTAATGATTGCTAAAGACTGAACACGAGACAGCTCGGAACCGGCCAGCTCCAAGCTAGATCGCCAGAAGGAGGCTCCTCAGGCGAAACAACGCGCCGACAGCGCAAAATGGAGAAGACAGGCAGACTGGGAGGCTACTTTTAGATCGTCACCAAGTGTAATTCAGCACCGTACTAACGCAACGAAAATCGCAATCAGCACCGTGGTCGTGAGATTCTGTGACGGTTGTATCGATCGCGAGGAAGGATGTTTCCGCCGTTGCTGTTGGATTCGCCACCGTGCAGGAAAGTTCCCGCAATTGCTACCAGCAGTTGACGGTCCACCGGATTTGATTCTTCCAAAGGAGCGTTGACGGCCTAGCGGACGACCGATAGGCTACTGCACCCCGACCGCGGCACCTGGTATGGGTCCAGGCACTATCCGCCCCCGATGAATCACGTCGCCTGACGTGCAAGCACCAGCAACGAGAGAGTGACGAGCGATGGCCGTCCCCAAGAGAAACCACAGTAACAGTCGTACCGGTAAGCGTCGGTCTCACGACCATCTCAAGAAACGTCAGCTCGCCTATTGCCCGCAGTGCAATACCGCGACCCCGACCCACACGATCTGCCCCAAGTGCGGGTATTACCAAGGTCGCACGCTCGTCGAGTCGAGTGAGCAATAGTTATTGCCCGGGGTAACATGGCGTTGGATGTCGAATCGATCGGGCTGGTATTTCCCGGCCAAGGGGCGCAGTCCGTCGGCATGGGGCGGTGGTTGCTAGACAACCATGCCGCAGCCCGGGCCTGTTATCAGCGCGCCTCGGATGTGCTCGGCTATGACGTAGCTGAGTTGTCACTGCATGGCCCGGCCGAGCGGCTCAATGCCACGGAGTTCAGTCAACCGGCGCTGTTTATCTGCTCGATGGCCGCCGTGGAAGTGCTTCGGGCTGAGCAGCCTGAGATGCTCCGGCACGTCACCGCCGCTGCCGGGCTGAGCCTCGGCGAGTATTCCGCCCTCTGCTTTGCCGGCGGTCTTGATTTTGACTCGGCCCTGCGATTGGTCCAGCGGCGTGGCCAGGCGATGCAGGCGGCTGCTGATCAAGTCGACAGCTCGATGGCCAGCGTGATTGGGATGGAACATCAGGCCGTTGAAGAGCTTTGCAATCAGGCTCGGCAGCCAGGCGAAGTGTTGCAGCCAGCCAATTTGCTCTGTCGTGGGAACATTGCTGTGTCCGGCCATCGCCTGGCGCTGGAGCGGTTCACGCCGCTCGCACTCGCAGCCGGGGCGACCAAGGTGATCCCGCTGACGGTTGCCGGCGCCTTTCATACCGAATTGATGCAGCCGGCTGCCGCGGCCTTGAGCGAAGCGCTGGCCGAGGTTCGTCTGCAATCTCTGTCGCTGCCGGTGTACAGCAACGTCGATGCGCAGGCTCATCAAGATGCCGGCGACTTCCGCGGCCTGCTCGCTCGCCAGTTGGTCGGGCCGGTGCTCTGGGAACAGTCGGTCCAGCATATGATCGACGACGGAGTCCAGGGATTTTTGGAAGTCGGCACCGGCCGCGTGCTCCGCGGCACGATCAAACGCATCAATCGCAAGCTACCGCTGGATGGCTTTGGGGACGGCGAAGCGGCCGCCTGACGCCGCTCGGGGATCAGCAACTAGGACAGCCCTTACTCGTTTTGCTTTGGAAGTTTTCAAGAAATGGATTTGTCACTCAAGGCGGACTTGTCTGGCCAGGTCGCTGTGGTCACCGGAAGCTCGCAAGGTCTGGGCAAGGCGGTCGCGCTCGCCCTGGGCAGCAATGGTGCCCACGTCGTCTGCTTGGCCCGTTCTGCCGACAAACTCGCCGAAACAGTCTCGCAAATTGACGCGGCAGGCGGTTCGGCGCAGGCGGTGGCTTGCGACGTGACCGACCGCGCCGCAGCGGCAGCGGCGATTGCCGCCGTCCACGAACAACGCGGCCGGCTGGATATCCTGGTCAACAACGCCGGCATCACCCGCGACAAGCTGATGCGTGGCATGTCCGACGAGGAATGGGATGATGTGATCACGACCAACCTGACCAGTTGCTTCGTCTGCTGCCGGGCCGCCGCCAATCTGATGCGCCGCGCAAGTATGGGCGGATCATTAACATGGCGAGTATTTCAGGGCTGATCGGCAATCCCGGTCAAGCCAACTACAGCGCCAGCAAGGCCGGAATGATCGGCCTGACGCGGACGCTCAGCAAGGAACTGGCCAACCGCAACATCACCGTCAATGCGGTCGCTCCGGGATTCATCGAAAGCGACATGACGGCGAAGCTCGGCGAGGTCGTGATGGAAGAGGTCCGCAAGCGGATTCCGGCCAATCGCGTCGGCAAGGCCGAAGATGTCGCTGCGGCCGTCCTGTTCCTCGCTTCGCCCGCCGCGGGGTACATTACGGGCCAAACACTCGTGGTCGATGGCGGTATGGTCGGCTAGCGGACGCTGATTGAAGCGACATGCACTCGTCGCAGAAAGTCAGCACAGTGAGATTTGTGACGAGTTCTGATAGTTTCCTGCTGAGCGTATTGACGGCTTTTCCCCGTTTGACCTATCTTTCATCCCTCAGGCGAGCGCGCTGCTGGCGCTTGCGGCCAACTGGACCGTGTCCAAACCTTCGCGACCAACCGCAGTGACAGTGCTGGTCTCCCAAATCGCGATTTTTACCCATCAACATCAAGCTTTTAATTAGATTTTTTTAGGAGAGACTCATGGCTACGGTCGAAGAACGCGTCGTCGATATTGTCGCTGAACAATTAGGGGTCGATAAGGACAAGATCACCCGGGAGACGTCGTTCGTGAACGACCTCGGTGCCGACTCCCTCGATACCGTTGAATTGGTGATGGAACTCGAAGAAGAGTTCGACATCAATATCCCCGACGATGCGGCGGAGAAGATCCAGAAGGTCGGCGAAGCGATCGACTACATCGAAGCTACCAAGGGCGCTGACGCCAGCTAAGCTGCGGCTCCGAACTTCAGGGCGTTCCAGCAATCGGCAATCGCCTGTGACAGATCCGAGATGCCACTCCGCTTTGCGGGTGGCATTTTTTTTAGTCTGTTGGCAGGTTGTGCCTGATGTCAGACACCCGAATCCGAATCACGCGTGTTCCTGCTTTTTTGCAACCGCCGGGCACTCGAATCGTTACTCTTAATCCCGCAACGGACGGACCGATCTCCAGATGAATCCACGGCGCGTCGTCGTTACCGGTATGGGGCTGGTAACCCCGCTCGGTCACTGCGTTAACGAAGTTTGGCGAAAGCTGCTCGACGGACAATCGGGTATTCATACCCTGACCACCCTCGATACATCCCAATACAAGGTTCACTTCGGTGGGGATATCGCTGATTTCGATGTCGGTGGGTTTGCTGATCCCAAAGAAGTCAAACGGCTCGACCGTTTCACGCAGTTCGCCTTGCGAGCCGGCGGTGCGGCCGTAGTTGATTCCGGTCTCGATTTTGACACCGAAGACCGCACCCGTTGCGGCGTGATCCTCGGTTCGGGAATCGGCGGACTGGGCGAAATCGAAATGCAGATCGAACGCCTGCTGCTCAAGGGACCTGAGCGGGTCAGTCCGTTCACCGTTCCGAAAATGATGCTCAACGCCGCCGGCGGCAATCTCTCGATCGTGTACGAACTGCGCGGTCCCAACTTCACGATTGCGACAGCTTGCGCCAGTGCAACCAACGCGATGGGTGAGGCGCTGCGCAGCATTCGCAGCGGTGAGACCGACATCGTGATCACCGGCGGCAGTGAAGCGGCGATCACGCGGATGGGGTTGGCGGCATTTCAGAACATGAAAGCGCTCTCCACTCGCAATGACGAGCCAGCCCAAGCCAGCCGGCCGTTCGATCTGCAGCGCGACGGGTTTGTGCTCAGCGAGGGCGCCGGAATCGTGGTGTTGGAGGAACTCTCGCGCGCCGAAGCTCGCGGCGCGAAGATCTACGGCGAAGTGCTCGGCTATGGCACCACCAGTGATGCCAGTCACATCACGGCACCCGATCCGCTCGGACGCGGCGCCTCGGCTGCCATGCGGGCCGCGATCGAAGATGCTCGCTTGAGCCCCCAGAATATCGACTACATCAACGCCCACGGCACCGGCACACCGCTGGGCGACAAAGCCGAAACACGGGCGATCAAGGAAGTCTTCGGTGACCACGCTCACGAGGTCGCCATCAGCAGCACCAAGAGCTCGCTCGGGCATTCCCTCGGCGCCAGCGGTGGCATTGAAATGGTGATCGCAACCAAAAGTGTCGTCGAAGCGACGGTTCCGCCGACGATCAACTTGGAAAACCCGGACCCGGACTGCGACCTGAACTACACGCCGTTGGTTCCGCAACAGCGCGAGATTCGCACGGCGCTGAGCAACAGCTTCGGCTTCGGCGGACACAACGCCTGCATCATCGTCGGCAAATTGCGATAGCGTGATCGGCTGGAGCGGCTACTGGATCGAAGGTGGTCGACCGCTCCGCCGGTCGAACGGCAGATTGCGATAGCGGCTACTGAATCACGATGTTGCGATACTGGCCGCCGTTTTCTTCGGCGATTCGTTTCATCTGCACCTCGGCGTTGCGCGCCTCGGCGGTCGAATAGCCGGGGTAGCGGATGGTGTGAATAATGCTGATCGGACCGTCTTCGCCAAACAGATTGTCGCGGCGATTGTGCTTGCGGATGACCTCTTCGGTCTGAGCACTGAACTCGCCATCGGAGAGCAAGAAGATCACGTCCGGACGCAGCTTGAAGGCGAATGGCAAGACGTCGATCGGCGACTTGCCAGGCTGCTGTTGAATCGTCATCGCCCACCGCCGCAGTGCCTGCTTGTTGGCATCGGTTGCCAGCACGCTGGCCGGCTCAGCGACTTGGCCCCCTGAGATCCGCATGTAATTGGGATCCTGATCGTAGAACACCACGTAAAACCGCTGGTGGGCCTGCAAGGCCTCAACCGATCGCAGCAACTCGCTTCGCGCTTCGTTGAAGTTCCGCATGCTCTTCGAGCTGTCGACCAAGTAAATGAAGTGATTGCCGCCACCCTCCACTCCGGCAAATTGGACTTTCGCCGTGGTATCGCCTTTGAAGACTTGAGAGAGGTTGCTCATGGTGCTGGGGCGACTGCTAAACATCTCCGTCGCAGCGGTGGTTGCCACAGGCATACTCAAAGCCAACTCCGCCACCGGAATCACCCCCATCGGGCTGACTTCTAGCGTCTGCTCCGCCGGTTCACTCTCGGATTGTTCCGGCAGTGCTTCACTTGCCTCGATTGTGAATGTTTCCACCTCCGTCGAGGCCTCCGAAACGGCCGCCGAAAACGCCACTTGGTCGCGCGGAAGCTGAGCCGAGAACGACATCATCCCCAGCACCAGCAACACAGCGATATGGGCTAGCGTGCTGGTCAGCCAAGCCGCGGGCCGAACCCGACGCTGCTCCGGCTCGACCGTCGCTTCGGCAAACAACTGCACATCCCGCAGGTCAACGCCGCTCAGCGGCTGTACGATCCGGCCTGGCGCCGAATCGATGATTGGGAACGCAAACGCTTCATCGCTAGCGATCGCGGCTTCACGCCCACTTGCCGACTCCGCGGCAGACTCACTTGCCTCATCGGTTGGATCGATCTTCGCGGCGGACCAGTCGCTTCGAGCGCGGTCGGCGTGAGTCTCAGCGAAAGACTTCGGCTCCGTGTTTAATTCGGCCGGCGCAGGTTCAGCGGCCGGCGCAGGTTCAGCGGCGAGTACAGATTCAGCGGCCAGTGCGGGCTTGCGGTCGTGCGCCCGCGACCGCGTCGCAGTCACAACCTCGTCCTGGTCAACCGGCGGCGCACTTGCGCTAAGTTCAGCCGCTGCCGACACTACGCTGGGAACCTCCGCAACCGCGGCGACCGCGGCGGGAGCGAGTGCAGGATGTTCAGCGTCGGGGAACTCAATGGTGGGAAGTGCGGCAGCGCGGCTGTCGTTGTCCCCGGCCATTCGCTGCCGCAGACTACTGATTCGCGCTTCCCAACCGCTGCCATCGCGGCTGCTATCACCACGGCCACCATTGTTGTGGCCATCAAAATCATACTCGTGCGTTCGGCTGGCCGCAGTGATCGCGGCATTGACATCGCTGCTTTGGCTGGTGAGCAGTTGCCGAATGGCGGCGACCAGAGCAACGGCGGCCTGCTGGTGCTGGTCAGAGGAAACGCTTGCACTTTCAGGCGGCAGCACGAATCCTGGAAACCCGTCGTTTTCGGCCGACGTGCGGTGGAGCGACTCGGTTGATGGCAGCGAACTGTTGGCTGGCGCCGTGCTCAGCGGCTGGCCAGCTTGGCGGGCGAGCAAGATCAGCTCGATCTCTGCTGCCCGAGCTTCCAGCCGCGCCGCGGCGGCTTCAGCGCGCACGCGAGCGAGTTCCAGTTGCAGTTCACGGTTCGTGCCACCAGGCAGCTGCGTCGGATTCACGGCGTTGCCCCTAACCAGAGTGGTGTTTGTCCCCCAGGTTATGTTTGGCCGCAGCCGATTGCAACCTTTTTTGCCGATAGGAGCGGGCAGCTCGGGTTTGCCAACCGCTCCTAGCTCGCTAAGCTGGTGCATCAGCGCAGAGCAACGGATGGGTGGCCGAGCGGTTGAAGGCACCGGTCTTGAAAACCGGCGTAGTCGAAAGGCTACCGTGGGTTCGAATCCCACCCCATCCGCTTTTTCAGTTGTTTTAGCAAGTAAAACACGGTGCTTCAGGAACTTGATGTGGCAATTTTGAGGTAATTTCATAGGCTCCTCGCCCTTTTCCGAAGGAGTCTCAGATGGCCACGCCCAAAGCCTACCATCGTCAGCTGAAGCCCAACGAGAGGGGCGTGTATCGAGTTGCCATCGGTAAAATCGCTGATCGAATTGGCGGCAGCACAGCCCGGTTCGACTTAGGCCGTGAATCCCGGGAAGCAGTTCGCAGACTAGCCCTGCTGCAAGCACTCTATGAACAGACCCACAGCCACGGATATTGGATCCCTGCCTGTCTGGACGTAGCCAAGTCTCTCTATGCGTGGGAACGCATGTCGGCAAGGGGCAGGAGGTCAAGTTCACCTACCACGGCGGCGAGGATCCCAAGGGCTACGCAGGGCTGGTGAATAGCACTGCTACGCACACGCCGGTCGTCACTCAGCTAAGGTCTCGTGAAACAAGCCGCACGACAAGGCAGCCCGTCGGTGTCTGCTAGCGTCTCAAGAAGTTGCTCTGGATATTCGGGCAACCACACAGCGGTACCTAGGCGGCGACACCCCTCGGAACCGACAGGTTCGCTGATGATCCTCATTGTGCGCACTGCACTGAACGGAATCTAACTTCTCGAAGTCTGCCGAGCCTACCAAGAGCTGATGCAGCGAAATCCCAGACAGCGGCCACGGGCGCTCGGTGGGCGGCCCCGGCGATAGGAACTGCGACAAAGTTTGGCAGGCCCGATCCAACTGCCGCCTCGCTCGCTGCGCACCCGAGCAGGTACTCGGTTGACAGGGTTTGCTTCGCAAGCTTCAGGCTTTGAGTAAAACGAGTCATCGTACCAGTCACTGCACCACTGCCAGACGTTGCCCGCCATGTGATGGAGCCCAAAGGGCGACATCCCCATTTGCTCGTTGACATCGGCCAACGGAAGCGTTGCTGCTCGATACGTCACCGACTTCCGGTGCAGTCCGAAGACCATGTGCGCAGGCGAAGGTGCGGTATTGCCCCACGGGTACCGCTGGAATCGAGCCCCTCGTGCCGCATATTCCCACTGCGCTTCGCTGGGGAGAAAGCAGCTGGGTCGATTCTCATCCTGATCTTGATAATTCGTCCAGTCACGGCCATTTGCCCAGAGGGAATAGGCATTGGCTCCAAACCAGGAGACGAGAGTCATCGGCCATTTCTCAGAGCCTGGGAGCGGTCGCCAGCCCGTGTCACCCAGGCTGATGAGCACATGCTGATTGCGGTCGTCATCTGGATCCAGGAGAAACCAGTCCCGCAGAACTTCAGGAGCAACGGGACCAGCGGAGTTCAAAAACCGGCAGTAAGCCGTCGTGGATACCGGTTCGGCATCGATGAGGAACGGGTCGAGTTTGACAATGTGCCGTGGCTGTTCGTCGGGAAGAGCGTCTGGCGCATCAGATCCGATCTCGACCGTTGCTGCGGGGATTGTGACACACCGCATTCCGTCGGAGCGCCTCCGGTACAGTGGAAAGAGTTGATCGGGATCAATGGGCTCGAATAGCCCCGAACCGTCAGGTAGAAGTCCCTTCCATCGCCCGCCGAGTTGTGTGAACGGGACCGACGCAGCGGCAGGGCGCTCCGGTACCGCCCGCCGCCAACGCTTCCGCTGCGGCGTGCCAGTGCCCTGTTGGAGATAGATCAGTTCTGCCAAGTCAACGAGTTGAAACGGCTGACGGGTGAAGACCGCCTTGTATACGGAATTGGGTGGGTCACCGGGCAACGTGACGTCGAATGCTTCTTCAAGATCCATGAACAGCTCGACCAGCTCAAGGCTGTCGCACCGCAAATCTTCGATCAGACGATCGCTCAGCGAGATCTGATTTCTGGCAATCCCCAATTGCTCGGAGGCGATGTCGCAAACCCGCTGCTGGACCTCAGCGAGTTGCAGGTAAGCTTCGGTGGTCATTGTTTGCTTTTCCTGTCCGCCGCAAGCGCTGTCGTTGCCTGACGGTATCGATGGTGAATTGGCGACCCGATGCGTGCTGAGGGGCCGTCACAGCAGCCTATCCTGCATGAGGTGAGCCATTGCCTTCGCCCCCGGATCTGCAGCACCGAGTAAGCCTTGGATGACCCGTTCCTGGCGCTGCCGTGTGTGGTTCTGGCTCAGCTTCCACTTACCTTCGATGCGCTCGATGTCGATTTCAAACCCGACGATCATCGGTACGAGCTGATTGAGCAGATCGGATGCAGGGTCCAAGCTCCAAGGTTGCGGCATCGATTGCTCGTAATGGCGCACAGTATCCTGCACGATTTTCACGACAGCAGTTCGATCTTCAACAACTCGGAATGTGCCGTAAACATGTACGGCTACATAGTTCCACGTCGGCACCACATTTTCAGCCTCATACCAACTCGGTGAGATATAGGCGTGCGGCCCCGAGAAAATGACCAGTACCTTTTCGCCATCTGCTTGGTTCCACTGGGGATTGGCTCTCGCCATGTGACCGATGAGGCGGCCATGCGATTCGGCATGCCGGTCGAGCAGGAATGGGAGGTGGGTTGCCGATAGCTCAGCATCTTTCGAGACCAGCAAACCAAAACTGTGACTTTCGATGAAGTCGTACAGTACCGGCAGGTCGGATTCGGAAAAGGAAAGAGGGACATACATGGTGGATCATTGTTGGCGGTTCTACCCATTTCAATCGCATTACAACCTCGGATCGACCGGCTCACTCTCCAGTGCCAGGACTCCAAAGACGCCTTGGTGGACTCGCCGCAGCGGTTCGTGACGGACAAATCGCTCCAAAGCTTCAATGCCCAGTGCAAACTCCCGCAGCGCCAGCGATCGCTTGGCACCTAATCCCCGGTTGCGGAGCCGGGAAAGATGCTCGTCAGCGGTGTAGTCCGGGCCGTAGATGATCCGTAGGTATTCACGGCCTCTGCATTTTACCGCAGGTTGCACCAAGCCCTTCTTGCCCCGGACCACGAACTCAAGCGGCTTGATCACCATCCCTTCACCGCCTCGCTGTGTCAGTTCGGTCCACCAGTCGATCCCTTCCTGCTCGCTATCCGGGTCGGTGACATCGATCACTCTAAACGGCGTCACTCGTAAGATTTTCGGATCGTGCTGACAGATACTCGCCAACGTCTCCATGTGCCACACGTGATTCTGATGCACGTGTACCGCTGCTTCCGTCGCCAGCAGGTGAAAGGGTGCGAGCTTGAAGTCATCGAGTGAATCAACCGGCCAGCAGTAGTGCCGGTACGCCGCCGTAAATCGCTCGACACTCTCTTTTCGGCCCAGAAAACTCTGCTGCACTGCGGCAAGCCGCTGCTGTGAGTCGCCACTGAGTCGGGTCATGGCGGATTCCAAGGCGGCGGTCGCCTGAGGCAGTGCAGCTTTGCCAGCCGCACCCACCGCAGCGTATTGAGACCGCAGAAGCTCCTGTGCCTTGGCCGACCACGGCATCAACTCGCAGTCGAGACATGCCCATGATGTTTCAAACCTTTCCCAAAAGTTTGCTGCCGACAGAGCCGCTCGTAGTCGTTCGAGGAACTGGCGTTCCAGATCGAGGTCATTAAAGAACCGACGCCCAGTACGGGTGTAGATGATTCCGACTTCCTCCTCCGTGACTCCGAATCGCTGCCTCGATGTTGCTTCGTCTCGGCAGACGACAACCACAGCTCGTGATCCCATGTGCTTCTCTTCGCACACGACACGAGTCACGCCTTGGCTGCGGAAATAAGCAAACGCTTCGGCAGGATGCTCCAGCAGGCCCTCCTCCTTCGTTGTTTCGCTCGGAGACATCGTGGGCGGCAAGTAGATCAGCCATTTCGGATTGGCAGCAAAGCGGCTCATCACCTCCAGCGCCGCCGTCGCATTCTCCTCACGGATCGTGATGTTGTGATTCAGACGGGTCGAAACGATCCGCTTGCCAATGACATCCTCAGCATCGAGCACATCATCGTGAAGCTGCTGAGCAGACAAGACAGCAGATGGCTGCTCCGTGGGCAGAAACGGACGACTTGGTTCACAATAGACCCGCTTTGCCGGTACCGAGACGAACTCCCGCTCGGGATACCGCAGCGCCGTGAGTTTGCCTCCAAACACACAGCCCGTGTCGATGTTAACGGTGCGGTTGAGCCAATCCGGCTCGGGTACCGGTGTGTGGCCATAGACGACCATCGCTGAACCACGATATTCCGCAGCCCAGTTGAGACGGACCGGTAGCCCAAACTCATCGGTTTCGCCTGTCGTCTCTCCATACAGCGCAAAATCCCGCACTTTGCCTGAGCCACGTCCCTGCATTTGCTCCTTCATCCCGGCATGGGCAACGACCAACTCGCCGCCATCGAGGACATAATGGCTGACGAGACCATCGAGGAACTCGGCGAGCGACTTGCAGAAGGGTCCACGAACGTCTGCTGGCAAAGCATCCATTTCGGCGAGAGTCTCCGCCAACCCGTGGGCGATCTGAACGTCTCTGCCGTTGAGCTTCTTCAGCAACTTCATATCGTGGTTGCCGGGGACACATAAGCCGCTGCCGTGCTGGACCATGTCGTGGACGATCCGCACCACATCGAGGTTGCGAGGCCCACGGTCAACGAGGTCGCCGACGAAAATAGCCTTGCGTCCAGAAGGATGAAAGTAAAAGGATGAAGGCGGAAGGCTGAGGGATGAATCAGGATTAGAATCCCCATAAGCAACCTCTTCATTCATCCTTCCTCCTCCATCTCTCATCCTTCGTAAATAGCCCAACTGCGCCAGTAACTCTTCGAGTTCATCGGCGCAGCCATGCACATCACCGATGATGTCGAATGGCCCGCGTTCGGCGGTACGGTCGTTCCACAACGGAACACGCTCGATGGTCGCTGCGTCAACCTGATCCACACTCTCCAAGACGAAAATGTGCCGAAAGCCCTCTCGCTTCAGGTTCTTGAGCGATCTTCGCAGTTGCGAACGTTGCTGCCGGACGACGTGGGGACCGAAGGAACGATCATTACGTCCCCGGTTCCGCCCGTGGCAAACCGATTCCGGGAGGTTCAGGACAATGGCCACCGGCAGACAGTGATATTGGCGGGCCAAATGCACCAGCGGGGCACGGGCCTCAGGCTGAACATTGGTGGCGTCGACGACCGTCAGCCGCCCCCGTTGAAGTCGCTTAGCAGTGATAAACTTTAGTATGTCGAAGGCATCACCCGTCGCCGCTTGATCATTCTCGTCATCGCTGACCAGTCCACGGCAGTAATCAGAGGACAGCACTTCGGTAGGCAGGAAGTGCTTGCGTGCAAACGTGCTCTTGCCCGACCCACTGGGGCCGATGAGGACGACGAGGCTCAGTTTAGGGATACTAATTTTCATCCAAGACAATCAATACGGAGGACTGAACCTTCGAAAACCATGAAGCAGCACGACAACAAGAAAGAATATGTTTTTCGAAAGAGTGGCGATCCATAGCGGAGAAATGGGAACACCTGCTTCACCGGATTCCTTTGCGTGACTCAGTTGGTGAGCTAGGTCTTCGATCAACTTGAGTGACGAAGGAAACAAAAGCAGGCCGTCAATCCAATCCGGCGGAATCGCATCGCCGCCTACAGATGCGCCGATGATTCCGCCTACCATCGCTGCGTTGGTATCCGCATCTCCTCCGCACAAGATAATAGACTCCATAGCTGATCGAAAATCGTTCTGATGCGTCAGCCAACAATGGATGACGACAGGTATGCAGTGGTAAGCGTAGCCACCGACGCCAGTGGAGAGCCCTAATTCATGTGCAAAGTCTATCGTCTCTTGTCTTTCTTCAGCTTGTTCAACGGCACGTTCAATCAGCCGGACGAACTCGGATGAATCATCAGGTGGCAAACAATGCTTCAGCTTCGAGAGATATTCCTGCGGCTGAATCGTTTGCCTCGACTTTGCACAATGGGCTGCAAGTGCAATTGCGATAGCTCCGTTTTCCGCCTTGGGGTCGGTGTGCGTGATTCTGGTCGCAACCCTTACCAGAGTAGAAAGCTGCTGATCGTCATCGGCGAACACTCCGAGGATTGCGCTTCGCATGGCCGGTCCATTCCCCGCAGAGAACACACCGGACTTTTTTGCAGACACCCCGAGTGTCAGTTTGCAGCAAGCCTTCGCAGTTGCCATTCCGATGCCCGCCGGAAGCGACAGGAACCAGCGTCTCAGTCGTTTGGCCAAAGCCCTCTCAAACTTTGCCTCGTCTCCTGCGGATTCGATCAGTGATTCTGCAACAATCACCGTGTGTTCGGTGTCATCTGAGACCATGCCTCGTCCGAATAGGAAGCGATAGCGTGTGGGAGGGCCAAACAATTTTGCTGCACGACGGCAAGACAGACCTTCATATGGAAGTCCCAGGGCATCGCCAACTGCGGTGCCCAAAAGACATCCGAGGATCGCTGCATTACTCAAGTCACCGCTCCATGCGAATCCGAACTAACAAATCATTTATCGCCGCTGCGGCCATTGGCTGCTCCGGTAGTTGGCTCTGTGCAGATGCTTCCTCAAGCTCGGCCCGCAATCGCTGGTACTCCTGCTCGTGGAACGACAGATCGGCCTGATCGAGCGTGACCTTCTCCGTCCCGCTGGTCTTTCGTTCGATTAGCTCAGGCAGGTATGGCAGCTTGAACGTCTCGTTCAGACGCACCAGATTTGCTTCAACCTCGCCGGTCCGCATCAAGTGGATGCCTGTCAGCAACACTCGGTACACGTACAACAGCGGCTTCACATGCGGCGGTTCAGCTTTTTGAAACAGCTTCCACTGAGTCTCGGCAAAACCGAGATAGTGATGAGCGTGGTGCTTGGTGATGCAACCAGCCGCAAGAGCCTTCAGTTCGTCATGCTCGGGCGTTGTGTGGACGACCAGTGGCGAGAGCAACTGCTCCAGCACGTAGCCGTTCTTCTTGAGCATCAGGGCAAAGAACTTCTTGGCGTCGTGCGTGACGAGGTCGATTTCCATTCCGTCGTGGACGCCCGACTTCTCAACGGTTTCCTCGCCTGATTTCAGTCCGACGATTTCTTCCAGCGGAAGCAGGTGAATCCCCCGCAGGTCGAAATCCGAATCAGGTGATGGAAATCCGTAGAGGTGCGCCCCGCTGATCGTGGCAAACAATAGTGGATACGGATGCTCAGCTACCTGGTTGTGCAGTCGATCATCGATGTTCATGGCAATTCCTCTGATAACGCCTGCCGTCTTGCTTTGATCAGCAACGAGTTGGCAAGTTCGTAGTCGGGTCGCTCCGGCAGCTTTGTCTGGGCCAGCGCTCGATCGAACTCCACATGCAGGGCAAGCCGCCATTTTTCGGTTTCCTCCCACGGCAATTCACCTCGCTTGATTGCGAGAAGCTGTTCCCGATGTTCCTCCACCCGCACCGGCACAAATCCATCCCGCAGCACACTGATCCCAGAGATCAGCAAGCGGATCAGATGCATCACATGCTTCCATTTCACCTGCCCTTGATTCCGCAGATCAGCCTGCATCTTCTTGAACTGAGACATCACGTAGCCGTTGTAGGTCTGGTAAACGAGCCGAGAGAGGAACGACTCTCGCATCGCAAGAAGTTCCTCGGCCAGCGGCGTCGCTTTCTCGACCAGTGGTGTGTAGAGGCACTCCAGCACGTTCGGGTTCGCTTTGAGCGCCAGCACCAGGAACTTTTGCAACTCCCAGTACGCTTCCTGCGTTTCGTCACATTCGAGCTGCTCGGGAACGCCGTAAAGGGACCAGTGCAAATCGGCAGGCGGCAGGTAGATGCCTCGGTAATCGATGTCCGAGTCGTCGTCATCCAAGCCATAGGCTCGTGAGCCGATAACACAGCGGTAGATCACTCGGTCGTACAGCGTGCTGCGGTCCGGTGGCGTAAGTGAATCAGCGATCTTGCCTTCTTTGTATCGAGCGAGCATCACCACTTCATCTCGTCGCAATGACTCCTCGACACCGTCAGGGAATCGGACTCGGTACGAGTGATCTAGGTCACTGGGCGACCGCACCACCACGCCGACGGAACCACGAGGATGCAGCGTGCGCCCCGCTTGGCCAATCACTTCTCGCAGTGCGACTACCTGCGTGCCAATGGAGAAAGGATGGAGGCGGAAGGATGAAGGAAGAGTCATTTTTTGTTCTGCTTGGCGTTCTTCGCACACGTGACAAGGATTGCCATCAGCTCATTGGCTTCCTCCTGAAGATCGTCGAGTCGATGTGCTTCTACAATCCTTGCCTCCACCAGCAATTCCATCCAATACATCGTTTCTTCGAGTTCCTGAAGGCCACCCTCAATCTTGCTAACAAACTCAGCCGTCGAACGAGAGCGAGATGCCTCACGATAATGCACCCGACCGACGTGCCCAACCTTAGGACTTGTTTGCCGATTACCTGCGCCTCTGTAGTTTTCGGCAATGCTGAATACAGCCCGATAACTCGTAAGGCAAAATTTCTGGTGCGAGCTTTCAGATCAACAGGCCCCTTGACATCATTCATCCTTCATCCCTCCGCCTTCGACCTTTCGAACACTCCCATTTGCGTCGGGGAACCGACGGCTTCATCCACTGGTCCAATTGCGACGAATCGCACCCTGTAGCCATGCTCGCCAGCGACACGGCACGCCCAGTTCTGGAACTCCTGCCGAGTCCACTCGAACCGGTGGTCACCGTGGCGAAAGTCACCTGCTGGAAGCGTCTCCCACATCACGTTGTACTCTTGATTCGGTGTTGTCAGCACGACGGTTTGGGGGCGAGCGAATCCGAACAACACTCGTTCAAACGCTGCCAGCCGAGGAGGATCAAGGTGTTCAATCACTTCGACGACCGCCGCCGCATCAAATCCAAAGAGCCGCTCATCCCGGTAAATCAACGAGCTGTGCATGAGCTTGATTCGCCCCTCACCCCCGGCCCCTCTCCCGGCGGGCGAGGGGAGTGGGGGAGGAAGTCGCTCCAGTCGTAATCGCCTCTGGGCGATCTCCAGCGACCCGACGGCGACATCCATGCCGACGATCCGCTCAAACTGCCGGTCCTTGAGCAGTTCACGCAGCAGTTTCCCTTCGCCACAACCAAGATCGATCACGCTACGAGCACCACTATGCCGCAGTGCAGCCAAAACGGCTGCGTATCGCTGCTCGTTTAACGAGAAGGCTGAAAGAGGAAGGATGAAAGATGAATCGGATTCATCAACATCGTCTGTATTCATCCCTCCGCCCTCACCCTTCAGCCTTTCGACCGCCTCTCGATACAAACTGGACCGATGCTTTAGATACCGCCGTGTTATTTGATCCTTTTCAGGGTGCGCAGCCAGCCATCCGGCTCCCTTGACCAGCAGCTTCTCCAGTTCGTCATCGCCCACGAAATAGTGCTTCTGGTTGTCAAACACCGGGATCAGGACATACAGGTGCGTGAGCAACTCGGACAGCGTCTTGGTTCCCGTGATGCTAACCGAGAAGTAGGGACTTTCTCCCCACTGAGGAAACTGCTCGTCCAGTGGATGCCGAACGGTCTCAACGCTGTAGCCCAACGGCTCGAAGATCCGGTGCACGAGCCCTCCGCCGGCACGCACCGGCAGCACTTCGAGCCGAGCTGTCAGCGGAAGCGGTTGATCGACCAGCTCCGGCCGGTCTTTACACCGCCCAGCCATCGCCGTCCCGAAGACCTGCGAAATCGCCACGCTCATGAACGACGAAGCCACGTAGGGCCGATCGTTGACGTATTGCCCGAGCAGTCCGCTTTCGTGGCGAGTACGGCTCTTGCCACGGACCATCCCCACCGGGTCCACATCCAGCAGCAGCGCCGCCGTAGTGCGAGATTCGGAGACTTCGGGGTAGAACACGTGCGCCTGACCGAAGCTAAGGCCGAAGCTCTGGAACCGATCGGGATGCTTGTGCAGCAGGTAGCCCAGATCGGTGGCCGGTTTGTGTTCTGTGGTGATCGAAAGAAGCATTGATACCTTTATTGACTATTCATACGTACCGAGGGCGGGCTCAATCGTCCGGGCCGCCGTCGCTCATCACCAGACCGTGACACTCGATCCAAGTTGGTGGCTCGCTTTTTTCGGCCAGTCGGCGGATGACCGAGTCAGGGACCGCCTTGCTCCGAGCCCTATTCTGGCGGAGCAAGTTGTCGAAAGGTGAGCAGGGAGCAGGTGTCGGTTTATCTGTAAAAAGCCTTCACCGAGTAATAGGCGATATGCCAGTACAATCCGAGGCTTCACAAAGCCGCTGAGAACGCATTGCAATTGATCGAGCGTGAGATCAAGGCGTCAAATGCGTAAGGCCGTGAATCTCCGTTATAAGGTAATCAGAAGGAATGAAAATCATTGGGGCATTTTGATCTCGACACCATAGCGAGGTGCAGCTTTCAGTAGCTTCTGGATATCGGCCTGACTGGGTGGTGGTGCTGCCTCTGCGTCGTCGGCGAGCGGCTGACCTACCTCGAAGAACATTTCCTCCAGACCGGCAGGAGCGATGGAGATCAGTATGCGAGCCATCCTGTCGCTCTCGTTCTTGAAAGAGTGCAGGCTGCCTATCGGCATGTTGAGGAACGTCCCCTCGCCAGCAATGATGTGGGCCTCGTCGAGTTGGAAGGTCATCTCGCCTTCGAGAACCAGGAACGACTCCTGCTCTCGGCTGTGGATGTGCGGTGGAGGACCGCTGCCGGGAGGCACGATGGCCTCGAATGTGGCGTACTTGCCGTCTGTGTCTTCGCCGGTGGCGAGGAAGCGGTACACATCGCCGACAATGCCGATCCGTCGGCCTTCGTGCGGTTTTCGGATGGTGGCTGAGGTTTTCATCGCTGTGTCCTTCGTTCCAAAAGCTGTATCAGGTACTGGCCAGCCGCTCGCAGGCGTCCAGCATCACCTTCAGTGACTCGGGATCAGCCAGTCGGTGATCCTGCCCGACCTCAATCAGCGACTCGGATGGCAGGCCGCTGTGCGTCACAAGTTCCTCGGAGTCGGAGAACGGGATCACGTCGTCGGCTCGGCTGTGCAGGATCACCGAGTTTGCCTTTACCGTCATCGCCGTACCCCAGTTTTTCCATGCCGGACAGAGCAAAACGAGCGGTGTATCGCTGCTGTCGATGCTCACGGCGACCGCACCGCCACGAGATGAGCCGACGATCACATCGGGATGGTGCCTATCGTACTCGGTTTGTGCCGTGCGAACGGCCTCGGCAAAATCGTCGTTATGCAAAACCGGATTGTGCACTTCGTGTCCGTGGTTCTTCAGGTAGGTCGGCTTAACGCCGCCAGGAATCGAGTTCCAGCCGTGGAGAAAGAGGATTTTCAACGGTAGCCGCCTTTGCTGTCCAGCATGGATTGCACTGCCCGGTCGATGGTCGGCATACTCTATCCGTGATGCTGGAATAATAAACCCGATGATTGTCCGAATCTCTCAAAAGCTCAACGCGAAGATCAAGACTGGCACTTTGCCAGCGATGCCGCTGGACGAGAACCCGTACGCTGACTGGTCGTGTCATCTCTTTACTGCAGATCGAACGCAGTACATCCTCTTGAGCAACACGGCGTCCCTGTATTCGTGCGTCATGTATGGCAAGGGAATCACTGACGACAGCCGCTTCATCGAACGTGCTCTCAGCACGATCCGAGAGTTCATGGAAAGCGATGGCCAGTCGTTCGTTTACCAGAAATTCATTGCACCGGCCTCGGGAACTGTCAGTTTTGCCAGGGCGCTGGATCGCAAAGTGACGGGATCAATGAACGAACTGGTGGTGGCTGCAACTGACTCACTGAGATACGGTGAGGTTGCTCCGCACGACGTGGGTTTCGATTTGAACGATACCTTGTTGTCGGCAATTGCCACAAAGGATCGAGATTACGGGAAACCGAAGGACGCATTCCAGCGATTGTCAATTAAAAGTCAATGAGCGCAACAATCCGACCCGAAGCCGACCAAATACACGCTCAGCGCAATTGATGTTAAACTTTAGTAGACACCGACATGTTAGGGAGAGTTCAAAAATACGTTCCTTGTTCTCATTGCCTCCACCCTCCCGCCCGGCGGGAGGGCCGGACGCGGTAGCGGCCGGCGAGGGCCAGGATCGCCCCCCTCCTCGCCTGAGGCTCGACTCTCCCGGAGGGAGAGTGAAGTGCGGAAGTTATTTTTGAACTGCTCCTTACTCAGCCTCGATCGCAAGATGACCAATTATGGATGCTGATCCAGGATATTTTGTTGGCTGGGGAACGCTGTCCCTTATCAACGCAGGGTTGGCGCAAGCGAAGGGCAGAAGCGGCTTGCTGTGGTGGTTTCTCTCGCTCTTTATCGGCCCCATCGGCACACTCTTGATTGTCGTGTTGCCCGCTAAGTCGAACAGTTACCTTCCTTAGCTGATGCGCAGGCAGTGCTCAGCCGGCGTCAGCAAAGCCAGGAATCTTATACTGCTGTCCATCCTGCTGTTCGCTTCGTCTGCTGCGGCAGCCGGCAGGCAGTAGGTCAACGCCTTCGACGCAGCGATCCACAAGCACGACCAGTGGAATCTCGTGACCGTTGGCCTATGGCTTGGTGGCCAGGATGATGTCCAGCGGTGCGGCGGTCCGGCAGGCGAGGACGTCGCTGAAGCCGGCCTCGAGCAATAGCGCCTCGTACTCGCCGAGTGTGCGCTCACGCCCTTCGGTGACGAGCAGCATGTTGATGTCTTGCAACTGCGCCCACGGCGGCCCATCCTTGCTGTCGGCCAGCAGCTTTTCAGCGATCACCAGACCACCGCCACTGGGCAGCGCGGCAAAGATTTTCGCCAACAGCACGCGGATCTTGTCTTCGGACCAGTCGTGCAGAATCCGGCCGAGCGAGTACAGATCGCCCTCAGGCAGCGGATCCTCAAAGAAGTCGCCAGCGACGACCTCGATGCGATCGCTGACGTCGCTCGCGGCGGTGATCTCACGTGCCAAAGGAACGGCAGCCGGGAGATCAAATACCGTTGCCCGTATCCCGCTGTAACGGCGGCAGGCGGCGATTGCCAGATGCCCCGTCGCACCACCGAGATCGACCAAATGACGGAACCGGCTGAGGTCGATTGCACTGGCGATCACCGGCGAGGTGAGCATGCCGAAACCGTGCATTCCCATCAAAAACTCGCGCATCGCCGCGCCGGTTTTGAAGAAGCTCGAAAAGATCGGTCCGTCCCAGCCGTACGTCTGCTGCCAGCGGTGGGTGCCCTCGCGGACCGCATCCTCCAGATTGCCCCACATCGACCACATGACGCGGTTGGAGTAGTTGACGTAGCCGGTCATGCGGTGCGGCGAATCACTCGTCAGGTACTGCGCCGCCGCCGGCGTGTTGGCGAAGGCGTGACCCTGGCGCACGAGCAAACCGACACCGACGAGCGACTCCAACAATCGCTGCATGGCGTCAGTATCGCACTGCAGCCGTTGGCCAAGCTGTTCGCCCGATAAGGGACCCGCTTGCAAGGCGTCAAAGATTCCCAGCGACACACCGGCAAACATGATCTTGGAGCGGCGGAACGCTGACAGCAGCTCCAACACCACGACGGGGTCAGGAGGGGTGATGTCGTGAGCCACTGCGATCTCCCGCTGCGATTTCCAGCGCGTCCTCTTCCTCGACAGACGCAAATCCATTGTGACCACAGACCGGATAACCATCCCGGTGCCTCACGGCCGGCTTCGGCTGAGCGGCACCGTTGACGGCAACAGCCGCCTCGTTGTTCCGCTCCGCCGCCACTGCCAACGATTCTGCCGCCGCATCGGTCGGCTCGACCGCCGCATGCCGCTCACTGGCGTAGCGGTTCTTGAGCTTGCGGTACCGCCGCTCCAAGATCACCACGAGGGCAACGATGATCAGCAGCCCACCGTACTTCAAGTAGAAGTTCTCTTTGTCGACGTAGTTCCCCAGCCAGTCGGAGAACAAGAACATCGTCATATTTCCCACTACCGTACCGATCACGATGCCGATGAACGTGGCAAAACGGCTCATGCCCAGCAGGCGGCCAAAGATCGAGCCGCCAATGCTGCCGGTTGCTGCCAGCGGAAAGCCGACAAACGCGATCAAGCCGAAGAAGGTCGCCCGGCGCATCCACGGCTGGGCGTCGAGAATGAAGTGCCCGTCGGTTACCAGTGCGGCGATTCGCTGCCCAACATAAGGAAGACGAAACAAAAAGCCGATGTGAAACGCCAGCACCAGCGCGGTCATGATGTCAAAGTAGCAGACCAACGCGACCAGATGCTCCGACGCCACTGCGCCGTCGGTGTCCTGGAAGGTGCCATTGGCTCCGGACAAGATGATGAACCGGCCCAGCACGAAGACGGCGATCACTGCGGACGTGATTAACTTGGAGGTAAACTCCCAGCCGGTGTAGGCTAGTAGGAGCCCGACCAACGCCAGGGTTAGAACCACGGGGCCATACAGCGTCATCCGCCAGCACACCGGATGCACGGCGCGAAACTGCTCTTCGGTCGAATGCAGGTCGTCCACGCGGACGGCGTCGAGGGCGGAGGTGAGTCGATTCATTCAGTCAATGGCCGCCACGGGCGGTTCCAGTCGGAAACATTCCTCTGACCGCATAGTCATACCACCAACAGGGTAGCGAACGCCAGCGGCAACCGCCTGGCAGGCCTGCATCCTAGCGTTCAAAGGTGCTCTTGTTCCGCAACAGGTGGTGGTAATGCTGAGCAAATCGGTGGGATTCATCGCGGACGTATTGCAACAATCGCAATGCGAACGCGCTTTTTGATAACCGGATCGGCTCGCTTTCGCCAGGGCGGAAGATTTCTTCGTCACGCTTTGCCAGCGAAATCAAGGTCGGCGGGTCGATCTGCTGGTCACGGAAGGCGGCCAGAGCAGCGTTGAGTTGCCCCTTGCCGCCATCGATTAGCAGTACATCGGGGAACGCGTCGCCATCATCACTGAGCCGGCGAAACCGCCGCGACACAACTTCATAAATACTGCGAAAGTCGTCAATTCCCTGGACGTCGCGAATGCGGTACCGGCGATAGCCGGGCTTGAACGGCAAGCCGTCGATGAACTGCACCAGGCTGGCGACGGTCTCCCCGCCGCCCAGATGCGCGATGTCGACCCCTTCAATCATCCGCGGCGTCTGCGCCAGCTCCAGGACTTTGCGCAGGCCCGTCAGCCCTTTCTGCGGATCGATGTAAAACACCTCGGGCTGCGCGTGCGTTTCCAGTTCACCGCGCTCATCGAGCCGTTCGAGCATTGAAACTTCGTCACGCAACACCGCAGCCCGCTCAAAGTTCAGCGCTTTGCTCGCGTCGAGCATTTCTGCACGCATTTCTCGCAGCAACTTCACCTTGCCGCCCTCCAAGAAGGTCATCAGACGGCGGATGTCGCGGCGGTAGTCCTCCTTGCTGATCCGCAGGTTGCACGGAGCGGTGCACTGGTCGATGCTCGCCAACAGGCAAGGACGAAACCATTGCCATTTTTCCTCGCGCTCGTCGATGTCCAGCGAGCAGGTGCGGAACTTGAAAATCCGCTGCAGCACTCCGACCGCACCGCGCAGGCGCTCCGGCGTCGGGGAAAGGGCCGTACAGCTTGACGCCCTTTTGCCGTGGTTCCCGAGTGATCTCCACACGTGGAAAGTCCTCCCGGGTGGTGATCATCAGGTACGGGAACGACTTGTCGTCCTTCAGATCGCGGTTGTGCTTGGGCTGAATGTCCTTGATCAGCCGCGACTCGCTGAGCAACGCATCGACTTCGCTATCGCACAACATGTAGTCGATGTCGGCGATCTCGCCGATCCAGTCTGCAGTCCGCTGATCCGCCGCGGCGGCCTTGAGAAAATAGCTGCCGGCGCGGCTGCGAAGGTTCTTGGCCTTGCCGATGTAGATCACCCGCCCGAAGCGATCCTTCATCAGGTAGATGCCCGGCGACTGGGGAAAGCTGCGAACCTTCTGGGCCGCGTGCTCAAACCCCAACTCCAGCGCAGCATCGGACTCGGTCGCAGCGCCGGACTCGGACTGCGGTGGAGTCTCCAGCGGATCCGAGGGCTGCTCGCGTTCCTCAGAAAAACTCTGCAACTGGTCAGTGGAACCGGGGTCGGCGGCAATCGGGTTGGGGTCGTTGGGTAGCGGCTGCGTCATGTTCAATCATCCTTTGACGCCTCGAGTTCCTCTTTGGCGATCTCGTATAACCGCCGCATTTGCTCCAGATCAACCGTCACCTCGGGCAATTGCGGATCCATCTGCTGCAGCGTCTCGAGCACGATCCCGGCGGCCGCGGCGTTGCGATGCCACTTGCGGTCTGCGGGGATCACGAACCAAGGTGCGTGTGGTGGCGAGCATTTCTGCAGCACGTCGTGATACGCCTCGCGGTAGAAATGCCACCGCGTCCGCGCTTCGTAGTCGCTGGGGCTGAGTTTCCAGTGGTTTTCCGGTTCATCGAGCCGCGCCCGAAACCGCTGGAGTTGCTCTGCGAGCGAAATGTGCAGGTAAATTTTCACAATCCGCGTGCCGCGGTCGGCGAGCAACGCTTCGAAGGCGTTGATGTGGTCGAACCGCCGCCGCCAAATTTCTTCCGGCACCAGGTTGTCTACGCGGACCGCCAGCACATCTTCGTAGTGCGAACGATTGAAGATGCTGACCATCCCCGCCGCGGGTGTGCAGGCATGAATCCGCCAGAGAAAGTCGTGGGACAGCTCGATCGGGGTCGGCGTCTTGAACGGATACGCGCGGCACCCTTGTGGGTTCATCTGCCCGAAAACCTTGCGGATCAGTCCGTCCTTGCCGCCGGCATCGAGCGCCTGCAGGATTACCAACAGCGACTGCTTGTTCTCGGTGAACAGCTGATACTGCAAGTGCTGCATCTTCTCGATTGCCGCGGCCGTAAACGCGTCGGCCTGGCGACGGTTAGTGAACGGCCCTTTGTCGCGGGTGTCGATCGCATCGAGATCGATGGGCTGGTTTGGATCGACCCGGTAGCGATCGATGAAAGAAGTCATAGGGCTTTTCTAGGCGAAGGGAGCGGGTCGGATTGCAGAATCGAGCGGGCCAGCGCCAGCGCCGATTTTCCGATGCGGGCGTGCAAGATGCCAGGGTGGCCCCCCAGAGAGCACTTTTGTTGCCAAAACTGATCCGGTTCTCGGCCGCACAACGTGATCGTCACCTCAGCCGCCGCATCATCGCTTCGCTGTAGCGTTGGATAGCCGTTGACGACCAGTAACCAGTCCGCCTGCCATGTCGCCAGCTTTGGTCGCAGCGTTTCCGGTGCGGCCTCGACCTGGGAAGCCACAAGTCCGCCAGCGTAGACCTCGCGCGGTTCCACGTCAGCCAGCCAACTGGCCAGCGGTGCTGCGTGTCCGATTTCAATCGTCGCCAATCGCTCCTGGCGTCGCTCCAGCGTCAACGCCAGCGCGTGGTGCAACTCAAAATCATCGCCTTCGCCAAACACGTATTGGCCCACGCGTTCGATGATCTCTCGCCGAGTCGCATCGATCATCGCATCGCACAGCGCCTCGGTTTCCGCTTCGGCGGCGATCCGCAGCGAGATCGTCGCAGCGCTAACGGTAATGCCGACTCGTGGGAATCGCGACCGTGAAATCATCTCGCCGAGCAGGGCTTCGAAATCGCTCTCTCCAAGCCCGAAGCATTTGATCACCGCCTGTTTCATCACCCGCCGGCCTGCGATCTGAGCAATGATCCGCGGCACAACCGACTCGATGAACATTTCCTTCATTTCATCCGGGACGCCCGGCAGGGCAAACAACCGCGATGGCCGCCCGTTTTCGCTGCGGACAACCAGATCGATGCCCGGCGCGGTGCCGCGGGGATTGAAGATTTGTTCCGCACCTTCGGGAAACATCGCCTGCACTTGATTGCGCAGGGGCATCGTTCGGCCCCGCCGCGTGAATAAGGCCTCGATGTGAGCCAGCGCAGCGTCGCTTTGCACCAGCGGCCTGCCGCTCAGCGTCGCCAGCGCATCGCGAGTCAGATCGTCCGCCGTCGGCCCCAGCCCGCCGGTGGTGACGACCAGATCAGCGCGCGAGATGGCGATCCGCAGGACATCGATGTGCTCCTCGAGCAGGTCGCCGACGGTCGTCTGAAAGCGCACGCTGACGCCCAGTTCGCCCAGACGCTGACTCAGCCACTGCGTATTGGTGTCCAACCTCGCGCCGCTGGTCAGTTCATCACCGATCGAAATGACTTCCGCGGTCACAGTGGGCATGGTGCTGATCAGACGGGGTAATGAGGTAGTCCAATCGTACTGACTGTAAGAACGCCGCTGGAGTCCAGGCTTCAGCTGTTCAGCTGGGGGCCGGGCATTGGCGCCGCAGCCTAAAGGCTGAACTCCAACGTTGGAGTTCAGGCTTTAGCCTGCCCCGCTGCAGTGAGAGCATAACCGATCAGCGGGCCAGTGGTTTCGTGGAGATCGCGATCACCGGCTTTGCTTTGGAAAGGACGCGCGATTCCTGCGAATTGCCGCGGCGGAGCGTTACGACGTGATTTAGTTCCGGCTCCACCTCCAGCAGCGCCAGAATCTTCAGCGAAAGCTCGGCCGCAACCGGCTTGGCGGACGATAGCTCGGCGTACAGCCACGAAGAAACCCGCTTTCGCTCCCATCCCACCCACGTGAACTGTTTGGGCGACAGCTTGGCCTCGTCGATGCGCAAGCCCTCGCGCAGGTAGCCGCCAATCCACTGCTCCGCCTGCTCATCGGTCAACTCCTCGACGCGCACAGCGCGGCCCAGCCGCTGCCGCAGTGCCGCCTCCAGATCGGCATGGTCGATGCGGATCGCCAGCTCAATCTGTTCGCTTTGCGAGTTCCACTGGATCTCGACCCGTGTCGAATGTCCCGGATGCAGCAGCATCGAACCGGCCAACAAGGTGATGAAGAGGGTGAGCATCATTGATTGTCCCCTTTGTCCGCAGGCTGCTGCGCATCGGCGCCAATGTCTTCGTCTTTGGGTGCGACGTCAGCCTTCTTTTGCATCGGGTTCTTTTCCTGTTCGCTCTTGAAAAGCTTGAACCGGCTGGGGACCAACTTTGGCGGCCAGTGGTTGTTAGTCGCTTCGACATCCGCAGTCTGCTGCTGCGGATCGATCTCGATCCGCTGGATCATCTTGTCGGTGATGATCAGCTTGTCGACCGCGCGCGGGTCCTGGTTCCAAATCGAGGCGGGAACCAGCAGCCTCTCGTCACTACCGTCTTCAAACGCCACGTGCAGGATGATCGGCGAAATCAAGCCGCCCAGATTGCGGACCGAGACGACGTAGAAATTTGATTTTCGCTTGAGTAGTTTCTGCTCGTCCGCGTCGAGCCCATCGATGAACTTGCGAAACGCCTTGCGATCGTCCTCCGTCACCTGCAGTTCATCGTAATCGTTGTAAAAATCCTTCAGGCCGGGTTGCAGGTCAACCCGTTTGGTCAGTTCGGCGTTGCGCTGTTGCGAAATCGATTTCGGCTTCGCGTCCCGCTCCACACGCTGAGCTTCGGCTGACTCGTCGGGGTCACCGGCGTCGATCTGATACAGCCGAACGCGATCGATGGCCAGGTCGACATGATCGGTCGAGAAGAACCAACCCCGCCAAAACCAGTCCAGGTCGTGGCCGGAAGCATCGGACATCGTGCGGAAGAAGTCTTCCGGCGTCGGGCGTTTGAACCGCCACCGGTTCGCGTATTCCTTGAACGCGAAGTCGAACAGCTCACGGCCCAGGATCGTCTCGCGAAGGATATTCAGCGCGGTCGCTGGCTTGCCATAGGCGTTGTTGCCGAACTGCAGCGTCGACTCGCTTTGAGTCATGATCGGGCGTTGATTGCTGCTCCGCATGAAACCGATGATGTCGGCCGGTTCGCCGCGGCGGCTCGGATAATCGTCCTCCCATTCCTGTTCAGCGAGGTACTGCAGGAACGTGTTGAGGCCTTCGTCCATCCAGCTCCACTGCCGCTCGTCGCTGTTGACGATCATTGGGAACCAGTTGTGCCCGACTTCGTGGATGATGACTGAGATCAATCCGTACTTGGTCGCTTTGCTATAGGTTCCGTCGCTCTCGGGCGCGGGCCGTTGAAGCAGATCATCGGGTATTCCATCCCATAGATCGGCCCGTTAACGCTGATCGCGACTGGATAGGGATAGTCGAAGGTGAACCGGCTGAAGACTTCGAGCGTGTGAGTGATCGAGGCGGTTGAGTAGCGGCTCCATAGCGGCTCGGCTTCGTTGGGGTAGTACGACATCGCCATCACTGTGCGCTCGCTCAGCGGGTGACCGACAGCATCCCAGATGAACTTGCGGCTGGCGGCAAAGGCGAAGTCGCGAACGTTCTGCGCATGAAACTCCCACGTTTTCGTCGCTGGCTTGGCCTGTGATCGATCGCGTTTCTCGTTCTCCTTGGCTTCGTCGGGCGTGACGATGAAGACCGGCTCGCTTGCGGTCGCGGCGGTCTGTAGCCGTTCCCGCTGTGCCTCGCTTAGGACTTCTTCGGGATTCTGCAGCTCGCCAGTAGCCGCCACGATCATGTCGTCCGGCGCGGTGATGCGGACGATGAAGTCACCGAACTCCAGCGTGAACTCGCCCTTGCCGACGTAATGCTGGTGTTGCCAGCCGGCGTAGTCGGTGTAGGCGACCAGCCGTGGATACCACTGGGCAATTTCGTAGATGTAGTTGCCATCGTCAGGAAAGAACTCAAAGCCGCCGCGGCCGCCGATCAGCTTGGCGTCGACGATGTTGTACGAGAAAGCGATGTGCAGTTGGATCGATTCCTCGGGCTGCAGCGTCTTGCTCAGGTCGACGCGCATCATCGTACCGACAACCGTGTATGGCAGCGGCTGTTGCTGCGCGTCGGTGACCGAAGCGATCTCGAACCCACCGGGGAACGACTGGCGGGCCAGGATCGATCGCAATTGTGAAAACGGCACCCGGTTCTCCAGGTTCGGTGCCCGCGCCGCCAACAGCGACTCTGAATCGGTCCGGTACATGTTCTGGTCGAGCTGAAACCAGAGGTACCGCAGCGGGTGCGGTGAGCGGTTCTCATACGTCACCTGTTCCTGCCCCGCGATCCGTTGGCGGGCGTCATCGAGCGTCACGTCGATCACGTAGTCTGCTCGCTGTTGCCAATATTGCGGCCCGGGAGCCCCGGACGCCGTGCGCTGCTCATTGGGCGAAGCCAGCCAGCCGTCGATGGGGTAGAACGGATCGGGTCGCCCGCCATACTTGCTATTTTCTAGCGGCTGGGCGAGCGCCAGCCCCACCGTCGCCAGCGCGATCGCCAGCGTCCAGATGCCAGTCAGGATGAATCGAACCACGTCGAGAGTGCCTGGGTGAGTATTCAAAGTCGATAAAATCAGCCAAGATGCCGGCCTGCGTGGGCCAGTTTAGTTCGTCCCCACGCCCGAGAACACTCTGGCGATTGCGTTACCCTATGAGCCGCCCTCCCGTGAGCCTTCCCCCGGCACGAATCGGTTATTGCACCAACGTCCACGCCGGGACCGATCTGGCGACGATTCGCGAAAAACTACAGACCTATGCCGGCGCGATCGCGCGCAGCCGCTTGCATCGCGACACCCAATCCGGACCGCTGGGCGTCGGGCTGTGGATCCCCGCTTCGGCCGCAGCGGAATTGATACGAACTGACGCTGCGGAGGCGTTTGCCCGCTGGCTGGGCGAGCAGCACCTATTTCCGCTGACGGTCAACGGCTTTCCATACGACAACTTTCATCTGCCGGTGGTCAAGCACCGGGTGTATCGTCCCGCTTGGTGGGAATCGGCGCGGCTGGAGTACACCGTGCAGCTGGCCAAGTTGCTCGACCGGATGTTGCCTGCTGACGGCAGCGTCGGTTCGATCAGCACGCTGCCGCTCGGTTGGCCAGGGGCACTCGGCCGAGGCGACGCCGCGGAAGCGGCAGCTGACGAGGCAGCATCTGCGGCGATCGACGCTGCCAACGTCGCTCGGGCCGGAGCGAACCTGCGCACTCTGGCAGCCGAGTTGCAGCGTTTGGAGCAGCAGACCGGTCGGCGGATCGTCGTCGCGATCGAGCCTGAGCCGGGATGCATGCTGGACCGCTGCGGCGATGTCGTGCGTTTTTTCGACAGCGAGTTACCCGACGCGAACCATCGCCGCTACTTGACGGTCTGTCACGATGTCTGTCACTCGGCAGTGATGTTTGAATCGCAGAGCGAAGCGCTGGCGACGTATCGGCGAGCGGGCATTGCGGTCGGGAAAGTGCAAATCAGCAGCGCCATCGACGTGCCGCTGGCGGAGTACACGCCGGAACAGCGTGCCGCGGCGATCGAGCAACTGAGCCAGTTTGCCGAGGACCGGTACTTGCATCAAACCGGTGTGTTGGACGCCAGCGGCCAGCTTCGCTTGGTAGAAGATCTGCCGCAGTGGTTGGCCACCGCGGCCGGGGGCGCCGATGCAGCCGACGAGCACTTGCGGATTCATTTCCATGTACCCGTCTTTCGCACGGCTCTGGGCCAGCTGCGGTCGACGCAGCAGGCGATCCAGGAGTGCGTGACGGCGATGCAAAGTGCGGATGCTCCGGAGTTCACCGGCCACTACGAAGTCGAAACCTACGCCTGGACGGTGCTTCCCGAAACAGTTACGAGCGAATCGATGGCGGCTGCGGGGGAATTGACCGGCTTGGCAGCCGGCATTTCCCGCGAACTCGATTGGTTTGAATCGTTGCTCCACACCATTGCCCCCACCACCTTGGATCCCACAGGACCGCTGACGCATGATTGAATTGGGCGTAAATATCGACCACGTCGCCACGGTGCGGCAGGCTCGTAGGACCTATGAGCCCGATCCGGTCGTCGCCGCAGCGCTCGCCGAACAGGGTGGTGCCGATGGGATCACGTTTCACCTGCGCGAGGACCGGCGTCACATCCAGGACCGCGATGTCGAAGTGCTGATGAAGACGGTCACGGTCAAAACCAACTTCGAAATGGCGGCAACCGAGGAAGTCGTCGGTATCGCTTGCCGGGCACGGCCCACCTGGGGACTGCTGGTCCCGGAGAGCCGCCAAGAGGTGACGACCGAAGGCGGGCTCAATGTCCGCGGCGACTCTGGCACGATCGCCACCGCGGTCAAGCGACTTCATGACGCAGGCATTTTGGTCAGCCTGTTTCTCGATCCTGACACGTCCCAGATCGAAGCGGCAGCGGAACTGGGAGTCGACGCTGTCGAGCTGCACACCGGCCCCTATGCGCACGCCGCCCATCCGACTGCCGGCGCGGCGGCGATGCAGCGGGAACTCGACCGTTTAAAGGTCGCTGGCCAGAGCGTCGTCGCGGCTGGAATGCGGCTGCATGCCGGTCACGGCCTGAATTACGTCAACGTGCGACCGGTCGCTCAGCTGCCGTCGATGGTCGAGCTGAACATCGGCCACGCGATCATCAGCCGCGCCGTGATGGTCGGCATGCGCGAGGCGGTCGCACAAATGCGACAGATTCTCGACAATGCGAATGCGCGGTAGACTCCGCGAACCCAGATTCACTCGGTGAAGTCACCCACGCCTGATCCCTTACGTCGGAAGAGTTTGTCAGAAATGTCGCAGCGCAAAGGCTCCTCGTTTGCCGGCTTGTCGGTCGCCATCATCACGCCGTTTCGTGATGGCCAGGTCGATTACGCGCGGCTGGCCGAGCAGATCGAATTCCAGATCGCCGGAGGTGTCACCTGTGTGGTACCGTGCGGAACCACCGGTGAATCGCCGACCCTCTCGCACGACGAGCACGAACGGGTGATCGCCGAGGTGATTCAGCTTGTCGCCGGCCGGATCAAAGTCATGGCTGGCACGGGCAGCAACAGCACTGCCGAGGCGCTGCGATTGACCAAGTGCGCCGAGCGGGAAGGGGCCGACGCGACGCTGCAAGTTGCTCCGTATTACAACAAGCCGACACAGACCGGCATGTACGAGCATTTCAAAGCAGTCGCCGAAGCGGTTTCGATCCCGGTCTGCGTGTACAACATTCCCGGCCGGACCGCCAAGAACATCGAAGCCGACACAATCGTGCGGCTCGCCGATTTGCCCGGCATCACGATGGTTAAGGAAGCCACTGGATCGCTCGATCAGTGCAGCGCCGTGCTGGCGGCGACCGACTTGACCGTGCTTTCGGGCGACGATTCGCTGACTCTGCCGATGATGTCGGTAGGAGCCGAGGGTGTGATCTCGGTCGTCGGCAACGTCGTTCCTGAAGATGTCGTGGCGATGGTTCGCGCAGCGGCCGAAGGCGACTACGTTACCGCCCGTGAGCTGCATCACAAGCTGTTCCCGCTCTGCCGCGACATGCTTTCACTGGCGACTAACCCGATCCCGATCAAGGCCGTGATGCGGATCCTCGGCCGCGATACCGGTGAACTGCGGCTGCCGATGACGCCGCTGGAAGGCGACCAGGAACGCAGCTTGCGCCAGACGCTGGCCGCTTATGGTCTGACGGAGTCGCTTGCCCGCTGAACCGCTGGCGATTCAGAGAGCAGAACAATTGTCCCCAATTGTTCTTCATCGAGCACGGGCCGATGTGAGGAACAATTGAGGACAATTGTTCTACACTGACACCTTCGCCGACCAGAGCACTGCGAAAGTCGCACTTGGGTTGCACGCGTAAACTCAATCTGGACGGACCACTAGTGGACGATCACCGCTGCCCCTTCGAAGGAATACTTCGCGATGCGCATTTCATCGATTACCGCGCTGCGGCAGGCTCCTGATGGCCTTCCCCTGCTCCTGTGGTTGACGCTGGCGGTGAGCTTGCTGGCCCATCGCGTACCAGCAGCCGGCCAGGAGACGCCGGACCGCAAAACCGAGGTTTCGATCCAAGGCGATCAGTTTTTCATCAACGGCACTCCCACTTATCCCGGACGAACCTGGAACGGGCATAAGATCGAAGGGTTGTTGATGAACTCCCGCATGGTGCAGGGAGTGTTCGATGACCTGAATCCGCAGACCGTCGGCCGCTGGGCATACCCGGACACGCAGGTTTGGGATGCCGAGCGAAACACGCGCGAGTTCGTCGAGGCGATGCCGGCCTGGCGCGAGCACGGCTTGTTGGCGTTTACGCTCAATCTGCAGGGCGGCAGCCCCGAAGGCTATTCCCGCGAGCAGCCGTGGCATAACTCGGCGCTGACTGAAACCGGCGAACTGCGTGAAGACTACATGCGGCGGGCCGCAAAAATTCTCGACCGTGCCGACGAACTGGGCATGGTGGTCATCCTCGGAATCTACTACTTCGGCCAAGATCACCGGCTGGAGGATGAAGCGGCGGTGATCGCCGGTGTCGACAACACGGTCGACTGGATCTTGGACCGAGGCTATCGCAACGTGTTATTGGAAATCAATAACGAGTGTAACGTCCGGTACACCCATGAGATTCTTAAACCCGCTCGCGTGCATGAACTGATTCTGCGCGTTAAGCAGAGAACCCGAGACGGACGGCGCTTGTTGGTCAGCACCAGTTATGGCGGCGGCACTGTGCCGAAGGAAAATGTCGTCCGCGCAGCGGATTTTCTGCTGATCCACGGTAACGGCCAAGACAAGCCCGAGAAGATCACGGCACAGATCGAAGCGACTCGCCGGGTGGCCGGCTATCGAAAAATGCCGATCATCAACAACGAAGATGATCATTATGACTTCGATCAACCACGCAATAACTTGCTCGCCTCGCTCGAAGGCTACGTGTCCTGGGGCTATTTTGATTTCCGTCGCCGCGGCGAGTCCTTTGAACACGGCTACCAAAGCGTCCCGGTCAGCTGGAAGATCGACAGCCCGCGCAAACAAGCGTTCTTCAACAAGCTAAAAGAAATCACGGGCGGGCTGTAATCCAGTCGGCACCCAAGGTGCGCCGCCGATGCGGCGGGTCGAGACATGGCTGCTTAGCTACGTCGTTGCTGGACAGGGGGTCACGCTCAGAGAACTCGAGGGCGGCTGGCGACAGCCGTCCCTACCGCGATCCTAGTCGATGGGGAAGGGCGTCGCCGGTAGGCCGTGTGCTCGGTGATGTCGGCGTGGACATCTGGAAGTGAGATCGTTCTTGGCCCGTGTTCGTTCACTGCGTAAACGGATCGAAGTATACGGCGTTTTAAATGCAGGGGCTGACCGAGCAACGGCTCCCCACCGCCAAACGCCCATCAGTCAGCGTTCTTTAGCCCCCGGTTCTCACTAACTTTTACCGCCACCTTTGTGGCCGACAGCTCAGCCGGTCGGCCTTCCGCGCGTCGCTTGATCCAATCATAACGGCCGCGCCAGCCTGCAGCCTCTTAACGCCTACGCGCCAGTGTGCGGTCTTTTAACGCCTATGCGCCAGCCTGTGGCCTCTTAACGCCTACGCGCTAGCCTGCGGCCCTACAAGCATCCGCCCTCCTCACGCCAACGGCGTCACACAGCACGGCCAGGGGTCGCATGAGCGCACCCTGCTTTGCAATTCCGCCCCGACCCGAATCCCGTCGGCGCTCCACACCGAGCTGCGGCGGCCTCCCCCACCCGTTATCATTAACGTCGTGAGCACGTCCTCCTCCAACTGTCACACGCCCGCCGGTTCAGTTCAGGCTGTCACCGACACTGCCGGAGGCACATCCAACTGGTCCAGTCACCTCGCCGCCCACCGCCAAGTCGGTCAAAAACTTACCGATCTCCCGCTCCCCGTAGCGCTGTAGATGCTCATCGTCCAAGTGCCGGATGAACCGCTGGACCCAGTTTATATACGCCGTTTCAGTCGATTTGGGATGGTGGAGAACGCGCAGCCGCGCCCGCATCGCTCGGATGGCTTCGGGCTCACCGGGATCGATCTCACCCGGCAATCCTTCACCAGCGAATCCCTTGCCGCAACCATCGCCCTGGCTGATCCGCCGCTCGGTCGCAGCCAACTCGCCAAGTTTCAGTTTGAAACGCGAGAAATCAACGTCAACACGGCGCAGGACTAGCGATTGATACCACTCCACGCTCCGCACAGCTTGCAATCGCTGCCAAGCCGGAACCCCGCGGTCGCGCAGCGCCCGGAGAAAACTCAGCACCCCGTCCTGTTCAACCGCAAGCGTCCCTTCACTCACACGTTGGTAGCGGGCATACTCATCGAGCCACTTTGGCATCCACTTCAGGTCATCGGGATGAACCTGCGTTCTCGCCAAACGCACGCGAAACAGCTCAGTGCTCATGGACGGCTCCATCTGAACAGGTGTTTGTAGTGTACGCCTGTTATATTCTCCACCTGCTGGAGGGTCAACGCGTCTCCAGGTGGATTCCAGTCGAAAATCAGCAAGAGGCGCGAGAGCCGAATGACCGGGGCGGATCTGTCAACAAACCGGCACCATTGCCCCCTCTCACCGCTTTCCCCTCTGTCGGGTAGTTCCTTTTATTCACGGCTCAGTCGGAGCGAAAAGATATTCCCCCCGACTCAGCAGGGACGTAAACTAGATTCGGACACGACTGACCCGTAAAGAATTAATCGTTACCCGACCGAATTGAGATTGCGTGAAACCGACACCGCAAGAACTCGATAAGCACGTCACACCGTTTTCACCCGGTGGATTCATTTTCAAGCTGCATTGTCGCTACTGCTATGACGCAGGAACTATTTCGACAAACTCGCAGAAGTGGATGAACCCCGGCGAAAAGCTCAAGGCAGCCCAGAAATTTGCAGCGTCCGGATGGACATTAGTAGATGGGCTTCCGGTATGCCCCACCTGCACTGCGCAAGTTCGCACAGGAACCTACTTAGATCATCAGCTGGAAGCTCAAGACTGACTTTCGACGCTCTGTGTGTGACGCGTCATCGTCGAGCACCGATGACGATTCAAGACGGCGGGTAACCATGTCGTGCAACGGAGCACGGCATATGGCGTTTACAAGTTGAAACCACATTGGCCGTGCCCGCTGACGACCACCGTTACCCGATTGAAGTTCCGCACGCGTTGGAAATAGCATCCGATGGCTAAATGGCTCTTTGACTACTCCTTCGTCGCGGCGGCCGTATGCTTTGCAATCTTTGGTGCGTTTTGCGAAATCGCCACGCCGCGATCTAAGCACCGACTGTGGATGCCTGGACTCGCGATTGTTATTTTACTTGCTGTCGCATCGACGCTCAGCATGTTACAACCCATTGACCAATTTGCCGCGATCTGCGGGATTGCTACGTTTTTCGTGTTGATGATTGCGGGACTAGCTACGAACGCCTGCTATTCATGCGGGAAGATCGGGCCTGGAATAGCTTGGCATAGGTGCTGCGAAGCCTGCGACGACCAAATACAGACGGCAGCAAACCATCGACTGGAACGAGCACCTTCTGCTGTTAATTCAGTAAATGGCGGTGACGGGTAACCATCGCGTGAACCTTACTTTCCGCACATCAGGAAAACCATAACTCGGTATTAGAACTCCGTCCGGCTAGATTTTGCGCCCGTAGGTGGAAGCGTCGTTGCCGAAGAGTTTGATCAGCTGTTGCTGCAGCGGCGTGGGATCAGTGTATAGGTCCTGCTGCGCTCCGTCTTCGGTGACCAGGCGATGGCGACTGATGCTTTCCAACGCATCGATCACCCGGCGAGCGGTCGGACGCCGGCAGTCGCGTGCCTCCGGGTACAGCGGCAGCGAGTCGATCTCTCCAGACGCCATCGTACGACGCAACTCCCGCTCCAACAGCGTCTGAAGCAGCAGTGCCATGAAGTACACACACAGCAGCGACTCGATCCGGCTGACCTCTTTCAGGTACACCGGAGCGACATGGAAATCGCTCTTGAATTGACTGAATCGCTTCTCAATGATCGGCTGCCGCTTGTAGGCGCGGAGCACTTCTTCCACAGTCAAGTTGCGATCGTTGGTGATCAGTGGGAAGACTCCATCGCACCGCCGGGCCCGTTCAAGTTGATCCGCATCGATCTGCCAGGTGAGATCGAACCGCAGTTTGACCTCACGAACGTATTGTGTATCGTTTGACCGGCGGCCAGGTGTTTTCTGCTTCAGTGTGACCTCTTCATCTTGCAGAATTTGCACCTGCAACAGATTTCCTGTCCCTCGTCGTTCCATGATTTTTTCCACCTCGCCAGCCACGCGAGGGCGGTCTCGCATGCGTGAACGTGGAGACTGAAGCCGGTCGCGAAGTTGGCTTAGATCCTCAACCGTTTTCCGAATCGCCTTCATCCGTGATGCGTCATCCGAGGCTGCCTTGCCCAGCGAGTGAATCCATAACAGGCGGTACCCATCAGCGGTAGCTTGCTCCTCTCTTAGCGTCTGGAACCGATGCCGCAACACTCCGTTTTCATCTTCCACTTCATACAGGACCACCCACCGTAAGGAATCCGGATTCTCAAGCAGCGTGGTTTTCATTGCCCGCGGCTCGCTGCGGTTTTTCGGCAAGATCGTGATAAATCGCCCGCCTTCTCGGTCGATGTGGCCGAGGTTTTCGGCGCTGGCCAACTTACAGTCAGCGACATACAGAAAGTCTGGTCTGCCCGTCATTTGGCGGAGCAGATCCCAGGTCGGGACGTGGGTGACGTCATCGTGCCGATCTCCATCATCCGTGGTGAAGTAGATTGGTACGCCGCCATCGTCGGTTACCGTCAAGATATAGAGCAGTTGCTTCAGGTCGGGACGGTGGTCTTTGCTATGTCCCTGGCGGATGGCGACCGTGGCTTTGCCGCGGCGCAACTGCGGCTGCTCAAACGCTTCATAATCTCCGAAGAACCGAATGGTGGTGGAGTCGTTGTGCAGTTCCGAAAGATTCAGATCGAACTCATGAATGACATTGCGAGTGATGTCCATGACGAGGTCCGGGAAATTGGCATCAAAGAGCCGGTCCAGAGTGCGCCCGACGCGGTCATCATTGAGGCTTTTCAGCTGATCTTCACGTAACTGCAGCAGTTCCGGGACAAACGCGGCAGCCCATTGCCCGACACCATAGAGCGGCTCTCTGCTAATGAGGATATTGCGTACGAGCAACAGGATCGCACTGGCAGTATCGATTCGATTCCTGCCATCTTCGGCCGGCAGGTGCCGCCAAAGGATTTCCTGAAGCCGGCAACGCTGCATCAACCGATTGATGATCGGCAGGGCGCCGATGGTGCGGGAGTGGAGCACGAGGTCGCTGCCTGACGCTTTGGGTGCCAGGGTAGCGGGGTCGGGAGCACGACGCTTTGGCTTTTGGTTGCGGTTCATGCCGCAATGGTACAGCGCGGGGTGTCGGGAAAATTGGCGGCGCCGCGAAGTTTTTGGTGGCCCAAAAAACTTACGGCATCTACCATTGACGTAAATCGTGCGGCACAAAACTTACGTCAATGGTGATCGGCGCAAGTGCCAAAACAGCGATTATTATTTTTTATAGTGCGCAGCCTGGACAGTCGGTAACGCGTAGACTGTTGCTCATTCGGGTAGTTGCATCCCAGTAAAATCCGGCGATAATGGTTTCCAGTAGTGCGGAAAAGAAGGTGAACCGGAGCACGCGAGCGGGCGTTTTCGAAGTTGAGAATCTTTTTCCGCGTGCCCGCTTACGCGTAGCGTTCGTCAAGAACTGTCGGCGGTGATGATAGAAGTCGGTTAGCGTGCTCAGGCACCGCGGCCACAGTACGGCACACAAGCCTTTTGCAGCCAAATGATTCTCTTTCAGAACTCCCAAGGAACGAGCTGTGACACCATTGCGAAGTTGCCTCGTAATATCGCTTTCCGCCCTCGCCGGCGCTATTGCTGGTTTAATCTTTGGCCAGTTAATGTATATTTTTTTCCCAAACTACATTGATGTTGCCTTTCGGCGTCCTGAAGTTGGATGGACACCATGGGAAACTGCTAGAGGATATGGAGCCGTGTACGGAATCATTTCTGGGATCGCATCGGGCTGGGTCATCGTTATTGCCGATGCTCTCCGAAGCGGTCCCGCTGATCCAATCGTCGGTAGAACGATGCCGTGAATTCGCAAACTGCATAAGCAATAAGAGTACTTGCTCGTGTCCCCAGCGCCTGTCGCTTGCCCGGCCGAACGTTCGTGCCTATACGCTTCCTCGTTCGATTTCCGACGCCGGTCGTGCGAGGTCTCGGGTCCTCCCACTACCCTGAATGATCCGATCGTCAGGCGGTCGCCGCGATCAGCGACCAAACTCTGACGAACCATACAATGCACCCCAGCCCTTGGGATGCCGTGTCCTGATCGCCACATTTTCGGCTCGGGCGGGGTGATTGTCGACGTTATCGGTCAACCTTTATAGCGCATGCATGTCGTCGGCTGTGCAAAATTTTCAGTTCGCCTGATGGCTCTGCGGCTCGTTGGTTGTGCCACGTCGTCTGGCCCTACGTTGCGATTCAATATCCTGGGTTCGCCTGATGGCTCTGCTGACTGAGCGATCAGACGCTCCCAATCGATGGCTCGTCTGATGACTCGGCGGCTTTACCGAGACAATCGTGTTGTGGGCGCTCAGCTCCGCCCCCTACAATCAAACTCTGTTCCCGCAAATCGGCCGGCACTTCGAGCCCTTGCGTGTCGCGCCGATAACGAAACGATCCACCCCAGCCCTCGGGCTACCGGTTCCTAATCGCCACGCCCTCGGCTCGGGCGGGGTGATCGTCCGCGTTCTGGCAAGCAACGACCTTCTCGATCAACGACCTTCTCGATTCACATGGCAGAAAATGGACCGATCGAATCGCCCCCGATAAAAGACAGGCTGACGCCGTCATTCGTGAGCGTCATTCTCGTTTTCTTGGCGGGACTAATCGGCGTATCGGTGCACCTCATCAATCGCGATGGTCCTCGCGATAACCTGAGCGGCAGTGCCGATTTAGATGTACTTACCAATGATATAGAAAATCGAAATGCTGAACTCCGCCGCCAACGAACGCTCCTCCAGCACGAACTAAACAGCCTAAGCATTAGGTGTCCGCCGCGACGCATTGACGGTTAGATGCAAATCCGCGTCACGCTCGATAGTTCGGCAAGCGAAAAACCCGCAGACGCTGCGCGGTCCCCGCCGGTCGGATATGCTGATGGCGCCCTGGTCCGCGTACCCACATGCAGTCCGAGTACTTCAACCAACAAACAGCCAGAACAACGCGATCCAACGGAGCGGCGTAGCGCCTGCTGCGGCCACCGCCAGATCGTGGGTCGCCGCCCGCTGATCGCCATCGTTCTGCCATCGCATGCGGTCTTTAACGGTACTAAAACTCTATTTATGTTCCGTACTTTTAAAAGCTGGAATGCTGAATGGCGCGGACACCAAATTCTTGTGCAGAATTGGTGGGATTTTCTCCTGCGCGGAGGAGAAGAACTAATTATTGACGGAACACCGGTTCAACAGAAAAAGGGTTGGGGTAAGCTAGCTCGTGAATTGCATGGAGGAATAATTGATAACGGCAAAACACATCAAGTACGTGTTCATATTGGCAGCATTGACTACGGAATAAAAGTTGGGTGCCAAATCTTCGTCGATGACGAGTTAATCGGCGGTGACACCGACAAAAAGTTCGTCACCTGACATCCTACCAATGGCAGAACAACGCGATCCAACGGAGCGGCGTAGTTTCCCGGCGGCCATTGCCACATCATGGGTCGCCGCCCGCTGATCGCCAACGTTCGTCGGTCATGGTTTTTGCCAACCGTTAGCTCTCTCATACATCAGCGTTTGACAGGTTGCTCGGTCGAACATCCGGCGCCTGTCGATGATGATTGGCCTGGTCAACATCAAGGAAGGCGTCTGGCTGAACGTGAGTCAACACGATCAGCGGATCACGTTGCTCGGTCCTCAGTCGCCGCGTTCCCGGCGGGCGCGGTGGTTCACTTGGTGCGAGCAGCAGCGATGAACCTTGCTCGGTCAACATCCGGCGCCTGACCTTGCTCGGCCAACGTCCGACGCCTGACTTTGCTCGGCCAAGGGGGATCGGCTATGATGAAAACATCAACTATCAATGTCCCGCTGCAATCAGCGACCCCAGACTCGACGAACAATCGGGTCAACCGGAGCGGCGGATCAGGCGGTTTGTGAACACAATGTCAAATGGCCGCCGCCGCGGTTACCCGTAACGTTCGTCGGATTGAGATTCAATGCGAAATCCATACGAAACGGTTGCCGGAAACTCCGCGAGATCAACGCCCCAACCGTCGCTTTCGTGCCTGATGTGGTGCGCGGTATTTGCTCTAATTCCAATCGTTCTGATCGCGTCCTGTACGTTAATCCGAGGCCGAATACCGAGCTGGGTCCACCCGCAGATTGAAGGCACCGTTGTAGACGCTCAAACTGGCCACCCGATCAAAAACGCGAAAGTTGCGTTTTCGCGTTCGAAATTTGGCGGGGGCACAACATCCACGGATGAAAATGGAGATTTTGTCCTTGCCCCGGTGGTTGAAATGACATGGTTCACACTGCCGGGCGATCCGTATTACAGGTCGTTTGTCGTAGCGTCTGCAATTGGCTATGATTCAGTCGAGCACGAGATCGGACACGGCACCGGTGACGTCTGGGGCGGCGGCCCACCTCCGAGAAGATTGATTGACTTCTGGCTGGACCAAGGCGCGGGCGGGCACTCGGTTGAGACGATGCCCTGGGACTCTCGCTCACAGTCGCCCGACGAACCACCGCATGCAACGGAGCCGGCGGTCGGGCCGGATCGAGAAAATACCTTATCGACGCCGGCCCGCTGATGCGTAACGTTATCCGGCCGGTCGAGTCTTGCGCCCAACGTGAAGATGAAACGCATACTAGGCTCTGTCAGAAAACTCTTAGATGCTGGAACTTTGAGGCGCAATTCGTCGGAGGTAGCGACCGATCATCGCAAGCTTAACCATCGACAAGTAGTGAATGGCTCGCTTCTCGTAGCGGGTGGCGACACGTCGACACTCTTTGAGCCACCCGATCAGCTGCTCCACAATACTGCGGCGCCGATAGCTGGCTTTGTCAAACTCAACCATGCGGTCTTCGCGATTCTCGTTCGCCTTCGATGGGATGACCGGGATGATCTTACGTTCGATCAAGGCTTCGTCGATGCAATCCCCTCGGTACCCTTTGTCACCTGCCAATCGGACCGGAACGATGGCTTCAGTTAAGGTGTTTCCGCGGATCACTTCGCAGTCGAGAACTTCATCGAGATAGCGCGACTCGTGATCCTGCCCAGGCGACAGCGTTGCTGCAAGCGGGTTCCCGTTGCCATCGCAGAGCAGGTGGATTTTCGTGCCAAAACCGCCACGGGAACGGCCTAGTGCTTCGTTGCTAGCAAAAGCTTCTCCGGCCCCCCTTTTTTCGCTCCTGCGGCACAGCGAGCGGCTCGAACATTCGTTCCGTCAACACACCAGAGCTCCTTGTCAATCTCCTCTACGTCCACCAAAGCGCCGCGTAGACGCCTGAAGATTATGTCCAGCGTGCCGTCCAAGCTCCACTTTCGAAACAGATCGTAGACGGTTCCCCATTTGCCGTAGCGTTCGGGCAGATCTCGCCAGGGAGCGCCGGTACGGAGAATCCAGAAGATCCCGTCAACGACCAACCGCCTATCGGCACGAGGACGCCCTGTTTCGGCGGGCTCACCGAAAATGTCCTCGATCAATGCCCACTGGTCATCGATCAAAGCATGCCTTCGAACCACGGCAACTCCTCCAGAATTGACGAACACAAGCCGGTGTCAGTCAGTACGAAGGAACACTGCAGAGGGTTTTCTGACAGAGCCTAGCATTGGCCGCAGTCACTTCGCTTGTCGCACTGGCTTTTAAGCTTGCGGTGACGCCGACCGTTGGCACTAGTTTTGATCGTTCAAAAGTGCCAATCTGGGGGCTGCCGGAAATGGCCTCTGACGTCGACTTCGTGATGCGGCCGTATATGCCTATCTCCGCCTACAGCTTCACTACGGACGAGCCAAGCTTCGTCGCTTGGTCAGAAAACTATCTTGGCCTGGCCGGCGTTCGCACCGGTAATGTTTCAATCCAAGCTATCGACCCAATCTCGGGAAAATTAGCCCTAGTCCGTTCTGAAAATGGTGTGGAATACAGATGGACTGAGGAAGACCGCGGGCAATATGCAATGTTTGACCGCAACGGCCAGCGGGCTTACTATTTTTCCCATACTCGATAAGGCGGCGGATAACTATGCGTTCGACGGGAGGCCTCGGATCGCCGGTTGATGAGGCCCAATCATGGGCTCGGCCCGCCGTCAACGCCGACGTTCTGCCTCCGATAAAAGGCACTTGTGACGCAAACATATTTCATCAAACCGGCCGTCTTTGCTCCGGTTCTGACCACGGTGACACTTGCCGCTGTCGCGTTGACGTGGTCGATTTGGTGGCTCATCGGCATTCCGTTCGTCATCCTCGGCACGTCTGTGGGCAGCCGAATCTAAATCTAGGCGATGGCTGTCTTGCCTGGCTCGCTACGGCAATGGGCCTTGCCCTCACTGCATTTCATCGCGACAGTGGCATTGCTATAGTTGTATCATCAATTGCTGGGGTTATCCTCGGTTCACTTGAAAAGGCCCTTCGCGCAGTGCCGCATGAAGATCGCACGGGCCAAACCGATGGTTGTATCGGTGAATTGCCAGACGCGGACGCGCCAGAAGAACAAGATGGCAGAACAAAGCGGTGAACGGGAGCCGCCGACGATGCGGGACTTGAAATCAAATTTTATGGCGGCGGCCCCGTTACCGCCGGCGTTCTGCCATCGAGTCGCAGCATCATCTCACAATTAAATGTCCCGCAAAGCGACTTGCACCTCTTGTGACTTCAAATTCTTCATCGGACACAGTCATCACACGTCTGGAACGTCATGTTTGTGCTTACACTGCGGAAGCACATTTGTCTGCGTCTCCAAATCACGCTTTGGTCCTGAAGTGGGCGAATCGTTGCCGGTTTGCCGACGCGAATTTCGTCGGAAACGTCGACGACTATCATACGTGTATGTTCCGACCGGTGTCGCGTTGACAGTCGTAAACTCGTCAGATTCGCAGACTACCCATGATCGAGGCGTCGTGTTGAGCCTGCCGTTCTCTGAATTGGCCTGCCCGGATTGTGGACACGCTGAGATCGTTGGCGAACTTCATGCGGGTTCAAATTGTCCGAAATGTCACGCTGGCGAAATCCTAATTCACACGGTCAGCATTCAAGCGTAGAATAGGCAGAACCATGCGTTCGACTGGAGACCCCGGGCTGTCCATTTGGTGACGCTAATCCATGGGCTCGGTCCCAGTCAACGCGGTCGTTCGTCGGTCATGGGCATCGAGGTGCTGGGACTCGCGCTACTGACTACCTTTCTCACCCTTCGGGACCATCTTTGACGCATGTTCCGCCGCGAAGTCCTTCGAGCAGCCCTGAGGTACTCGGTCGCTGACGTCGCCCGGACAATCGGAATGTGTGTTCTCCCTACGGTATTCCTACTCACCGTTGACACATTCCGCCACCGCACCATCGTGTACCTATTCATCGCGCTAGGGACATTCGTCGTTGCAGGAACGACATCATCCCTCCCGGCGATCTCGGTACGTGACATGCCGATCGACCTGGGCTCGGTTTGGACGCCACTTCGTGCGGTCGGTTATACTGCTCTCCATTGGTTGGCATGGTACCTTGTGTGGCCGGTATTGATTCCGCCGTAATAGCCGCCGTGATGATCGGTGGGTCTATGTTGCCCGTTCCCACGGAAGCCCGCGACAGTGTCGACGAACCACGGGTTGCAACGGAGCGGGCGACTCGGACTATCTGGCAATGCAAAGTCGCTCGCGCCCGCCCGCTGAACCCGGCCGTTATCGGTCAGCCTTTATAGCGCATGCAGGTCGTCGGTTGTGCAAAAATTTCAGTTCGCCTGATGGCTCTGCGGCTCGTTGGTTGTGCCACGTCGTCTGGCCCTACGTTGCGATTCAACATCCTGGGTTCACCTGATGGCTCTGCCGACTGAGCGATCAGACGCTCCCAATCGATGGCTCGTCTGATGACTCGGCGGCTTTACCGAGACAATCGTGTTGTGGGCGCTCAGCTCCGCCCCCTACAATCAAACTCTGTTCCCGCAAATCGGCCGGCACTTCGAGCCCTTGCGTGTCGCGCCGATAACGAAACGATCCACCCCAGCCCTCGGGCTGCGGGTTCCTGATCGCCACCTCCGCGGCTCGGGCGGGGTGATCGTCGACGTTACCCCACTGAAATCGAACTATGACATTTGCGGTACTTCTCGAGCAACTTCCAGATGCGTTTGCTGCTGCTTTGTCGCGGTCCTTTGTGTCGCTGGTGGCGTCCAACACCAACGAAACGATTTACGGACTTGCGACCTGCCACGAGACGGATACGTACTCGTGCTATCTGGCCGCACACTCTGAAGAAGCAATCGCGAGGGAATTGCAGCAACGGTCAAGTGCTTCCGGCACTCCAGTGTCAGACCTATCCGCGGATCGGTTTTGGGTTCCGGATTGGCAATTCACGGATGAGTCAGGCCTTATTGATGAGCTACATTCGAAAATGTGGAGCGCATTTCGAAAGCGAGGGAATGGACTACTACGCTGAGCGTCGCAGGGTCTACGACGCTTATGTAGAGGGTCTACGTCGGTTTGAGGTTAACGGTGGCATCTCAAATTACGATCGTGAGCGTTTCCTTCTGGTGCCCTGGGTTCACGATCCCGGCGACGAGAACGTTTGGGTGCTTCAGGCCGTTGAACATTTGAACCCGAAACGCGTTTCGGACTTATTTGCTGCGGAGTACGGGTATGCCTAAGTCACCGCGTCGGGTAACCATGTCGTGCACCGGAGGACGGCATCGCGCGTTTGCAAATGGGAAATCAAATCGCCGTCCCCGGTGACGACCGACGTTCTGTTGCTGGAGAAGTTCGCTCGCAATGCAACTCTGGACTATTCAAACCGAAGCGGCACTTGGCAAGCTAGAATGTGATGGTCGCCTCTCTTCAGATCGAAGTCTTGCTGATGCGGACTTCCTTACGGCGTACGACTGGATCTCTGACCAGATGCGGCAACGCATCGGACCCTCGCCCGCTGGTGTCACCTCACCATTGTGGGCCTGGTACCAATGCAATTCCGAGTCGAAGAGACGCCCTGACTTGCGCCGAAGGGGTCACTTGCCTCGTGGCGAGACGGGTTTCTTGATTGAATTTTGGGGTGACGACGAATCGGTGGTGTTATCTGACTTCGATCTATGGCATTTCGTGCTCAACTACTGGTATCTGCCCGCTACAGTGGCCGACGGTGATCGATTCGATTCAACTCTTGACCGTCGATACAGCTGGAACGATCCTGCCCCGCACGTGATTGACCAAGAGATACGTGATAGTTGGCAACGCATATTCGATCTGGAATGGTATGATCCTGAATTGACGTGCAGCCCTGGTGAACGGCAGATCCAGGCTACGCTATGGGAATTAACTGCCGAATCAATTGTGACAATTCAAAAATTTGTTGCTCGCTAGAAACGATCGAATCGCAACAGAACAAAGCGGTGAACGGGAGCCGCCGTTGACGCGGGTTTTAAATTCGAAATCTTGGGCGGCGGCCCCGTTACCGCTGCCGTTCGTCCGACGAGGAGCGTTTTCGCTGACTCCAAAGTTGAAAGCTGCTGCGATAGCCGTCGCATGCATCGCTGGTGTCGTATTCCTCGGCTGGGCCTACAATCGAGCGTCGATCCGCACTGCGGAAATGAATTGCACGAACAACCTGTGTTCGATCGCACTTGCCTTGGATAACTATTACGCAACGTATAATCGATATCCGTCTCCAGATTTTGGTGGACACAGTTGGCGGATACGCTGCGTTCCATTCATGCTCGCATCGCCGATGTACTCGGAATACCGCTTTAATGAGGCCTGGGATTCGGATGCGAACTTTAGCATCCACACTCGACCACTGCCGAGTAAGAAAACCGTCACAAAAACAGGCGAGATGTCCATGGAGCCGCACAGCATCCCATACCCGTATCCGTGCGAATACAGTCTCGACTACCACTACGCCTCGTATCTGATGCTCGTAGGCGACGACGCGTTCGGTAAACCTCACGGATGGCGAACCCGATCCGAGATCGTCGACGGTTTGGACTCGACCATCGCGGTTGCTGAGACTAGCCGAACCGATGTGCATTGGTTGTCGCCCATCGATCTTGATGTCGAAATGATGTCGTTTACGGTAAATGATGGTACCAATTCAATATCTAGTCGCCATCCCCGGGGTCCCGCAGTGATGTTCTGCGATGGTGCTGTTTTCCGATTGAATCCGTTGATAGCCCCCGACACTTTAAAGGCTTTGGTAACAATCGATGGCGGCGAAGAAGTTTCACGCGATCAGCTTGTTGATCGCGGGATGCTCGTATCGCCGTGACCCAGGAGCGCGGACGAACCACGAAATGCACGTGCGGACTGGAAATGGTTTGATGACTAGCGGGTGGGAATCCCGCCTGGGTAACTCCTAGCCAGAGGCCCAGTATCGAGCATTGCAGCGTGAGTATAAGGCGGGTACCGCCGAAGTCGCACGTTGAAGCGTATGCAGAGAGGTAGCGAGGATGAAAGGTAGGGACTGGCCGTCCCGCCCTGAATGAGATTGAGCTCCGAAAGCGTTGTTTTCTGTTGGATACTGCCCACGGCCTGTGCATGCCTGAAGGCGATACCTGCAATCGCGTCAATGGCGAGCAGTTGCGGGAGTCCCGGAGTCCGAGATCCATTCGCGCTACACACCAAGTTATCAAGGCAACCAGTGAGCCCCAAAGGTTCTTGATCCAAGTATGAAGCCCAATCATGAACGATCGAGTATGCCGGACAAGCTGAAGAAGCAAGAACGACAAATGACCCTTTGGGAGTCGGATGGCTGCATAGTACCGCTGAAGCCAGCGGAGGAGCCCGCTGCGGGCGATTCCACGGGTGGATCGAAGCCGAGTAATGTCGGTGCAGGGAAGGCGGCCAGGCCAACACGCGAACGACGCCGAACACCGTCCGCACTCAGCGGTGGACCTGCGGTGACAAACCGGCTCGAACGCATCACCAAGAGAGCGGAAGCGGACGCGGCGGCGAGGTTCAACAACGTGTTTACGCTGTTGACGCATGAGCTGCTGTGGCTCGCCTTTCGCAAGCTCAAACGAGACAAGGCACCCGGAGTCGACGGAGTGACGGTCGAGCAGTACGAAGCGAACTTGCAGGACAACCTGCGAGACCTCGAGCAGCGGCTGCACCGTCAGACCTATCGGCCCCAGCCGAGTTTGCGTCGTGACATCCCGAAAGGCGATGGCAAGACGCGACCGTTGGGGATAGCCTGTGTGGAAGACAAGATCGTACAACGTGCGATCGCTATGGTTCTGGAACGAATCTATGAAGTCGGCTTCTGCGACTTCTCTTATGGGTTCCGCCCCGACCGTAGCTGTCACCAGGCGCTCAGTGTGCTCGGTCAGATCATCGCCACGCGGCGAGTGAACTGGATCAGTGATGCAGACATTAAGGGTTTCTTTAATCACGTTTCTCATTCGCAGCTCGTCGAGTTGCTGGGGCGACGGATCAGCGACCCGCGTATGCTGCGACTGATTCGGCGTTTGCTTGAAGCGGGGGTGGTGATCGAGAACCAGCGTCACGAGACCGACGAGGGCGTCGCACAAGGTTCGGTCCTCTCACCGCTGCTGGCCAATGTGTACTTACCCTATGTGCTTGACCAGTGGTTCGATTGCGAGGTGAAGCCGCGTCTGCAAGGCGAATCATACCTGATTCGTTATGCGGACGATTTCATCTGTGCTTTTGAGAAGGAGTCGGATGCACGGGCGTTCCAGGCAGTTCTGCGGAAGCGCTTGGGACGTTTCTCACTTGAGTTAGCTGAGGAGAAGACGAAGTTGCTGTGTTTTGGCCGTTTCGCCAGTCGCGATAGCCAGCGACATGGTGAGGGGGCTCCTAGCACATTTGACTTCCTTGGCTTCACGCACTACTGCGGCTTGAGCCGTGCTGGCAAGTTCAAACTGAAAAGGAAGACGGCAACGAAGAAGTTCCGGGCGAAGGTCAAGGGGTTGAAGGACTGGTTCCGTGAGAGCTTGACGAAACCGATCACCGAGGTATGGCCGACACTGGTGCGTAAGCTGCAGGGGCACTTTAACTACTACAACGTCAACGACAATTGGCGCTGGTTGGTGAAGTACCGTGAAGCCGCGCGGCGGCTGGGGCTGCGTTGGATGCGTCGGCGGAGTCAAACGGCCTCACTGAGCTGGACCGACTACCACGCCTATCTGGATCGTCATCCGTTGCCGAAACCTGGGAAGATCGTGGACTTGATCGCGATGGCAAGGATCTAAGGTGTGCCGAGGTGACAGGTGTTGGCTGGGAGCCGGATGCGTTAACTGCGCAAGTCCGGTTCTGGGAGGGGCGAGGTGCTCAATCGTGCATGGACAGAATATTGTGACACCACCAAGGGAAACCGGTGGATAACTGTGAACACAAACCCTATCCTAAACGCGAAAGGCACCCGTCTACTCGCCCGGAGCACGGCATACGGCATTTGCAAATAGATACCACAATGGCCGTGCCCGCTGACGACCAGCGTTCTGCCAAATACTGACACGTTGTGAGGTCCAGAATGAGATGCCTTAGCTTCGCCCTTCTGCTGGCGCTCTACACGCTCACGCCCTTTGTGGCCGAACTACCCGCTCAGGATGCAACGCCGGAGTCGATCGCGCGGCGACAATTCAATCAAGTGTTCGTCAAAGTCATCATGCCGGTCACCGCGCGCACTCCGAAGCAGGATGGCCCCGTCGTCGAAGCCTGGGTCGCAGAGCAACTCAAACAATTGGGCGAGTCCGAGTATTTTGCTGTCACAAATTGGGTGCCTGTTTGTGACGGGCTGCTTTCGGACGATGAAGTCGACAATCACGTATGGGGTGGTAGTCTTGGCAAGGCCTCCTTCTGCCCTGTCGGCGGAGACCTTCCTGAACGCAAAGATGGACGCGTGTTGGTGAGCGTTGTTGGCTGGTCGCCAGGCGCTGTTGAGGCGAGAGTCACGTTGGCGGATGAACCTGGCACTCGAGCCGTTGAGCCAGCGGTGGGTTATTCTGCCAGCGGAGTGAAAAGGCAGGTTCAGGGCGAGAAGCCGATGGCTTATGTGGCCATCCTGATTGGACCGCCTCCTCAGGAGGGTCACACAGCGATGCCGAATAAGCAGAACCAAGCGGTGAACGGGAGCCGCCGATGACGCGGGTTTTGAAATCATAGTGTTTTGGCGGCGGCCCCGCTGCCGCTGCCGTTCGTCGCTGTAGGATGATGCGATGGACACTATCTACATCGAAACTTCGATCGTCAGCCATGCGACAGCACGGCCCAGCTCTGACATCCAGATTACCGCACTTCAACACCAAGCTCGCAACTGGTGGTCGGTCGAGCGGGCAAACTTCGAGCTCGTTACACCGCAACTCGTCATCGCTGAGGCATCTGCTGGCGATCCGGCGGCGGCTGCAGAACGTCTGAGACTCCTCGATGGCCTGCCGACTGTTCCGATCGACGAGGATGTTCGGGGTCTGGCACGTGCCATTGTGTCTGCGTCGATCATGCCGCCGAAAGCTGCTGCCGATGCACTTCACGTTGCCGCTGCGGCCGTTGCGGGTATACAATATCTACTGACTCTAAACTGCAAGCACATCGCCAACGCCCACGAGCTACCGCGCGTTTATCGGCTACTGCGCGACCATGGGTTTGGTCAGTTGTTAATTTGCACACCTGCGGAATTCCTCGGCGGAATAGATGATGACGAAGAATCCGATTCTTGATGAACTGCATGCTGTCCGCGAGCGCTTGCTTGCAGACGCTGGCGGGACGCTCGATGCGCTGGTCGATCGTCTTCAGGTCGACGAACAGAAGTCAAGTCGCCCCCGTTTCAAACCGCGACGAACGATCCGATCCACGGGAGCGGCAAAGTCGGCCGAAATGATGGTCGAGAATCAATCGTCGCCGCCCCGTGATCGGTAGCCGTTCGTTCGCCGGGGTCGGGCCTTGTGTTCGGTGTTGTTGGGGGGAAGGCTGGCGGGAGTGAGTTGATTTTCGGCCCCTTACCGTTCACCGATCGGCAGTCGCAATTCCTCGTCCTCTACGCATCCGGCTTGCCAGTGCAAGAAGATGCCGGATATTAATGGACGCTTAGCCGCTACATTCACTTGAATCCTTGCGCCGGCGGTAAGCTATTGGCGACGAACCCAAAATCTTGACTGTACAGTAGCATGTCGGGTTGTGCTCGCAGGAGCAAGCGAGTCGACTGGGTCCAGCACTGTGCAGTCCATAGTCCGACGCCTCCAAATAGCGTAGCTTTTGGAGGGTCATGGCACTCGGAGAGTGCCTGCTACTTTGCCTCACAGCCTCTGCCGGCTCAGGCTTCCAGCGTGACCAGCAGGTCACCGGCGGCGACTTGAGTGCCTGCCTTGGCGGTGATCCGGCGGACGGTCCCGCTCAGCGGCGCGTTGATGGTGGTTTCCATCTTCATCGCCTCCAGCACCATCAGCTTCTGCCCGGCCTTGACCTTGTCGCCTTCCTTGACGGCGACATTGATCACCATCCCGGGCATCGAAGCTCCGACCTGCAGCGGATCATCGGGGTCCGCCTTGATCGCTGCGGTTGTCTCGGGTTCCAGCGAGCGGTCGATGACGGTGATCTCGCGCGGCTGGCCGTTGAGTTCGAAGAACACGGTGCGAGAGCCATCGGCGTGGGCGCTGCCGGTCGCCAGGTACTTGATGATCAACCGCTTGCCAGGCTCGATGTCGACGGCGATCTCGTCACCGGGTTGTTGACCATAGAAGAAGTTCGGTGTCGGCAGCGGGCTGACCTGCCCATACTCTTTGACGTACTTGACGAAGTCGGTGTAGACCTTGGGGTACAGCAAGAACGACGCGGTCTGAGCATCAGTGGCTTCGTGATCGAGATGCTCCGACGCTTTCTCCCGCGCCGCATCAATGTCCGCTGGCGGCATCGTCTCTCCGGGCCGACCGGTTAGCGGTTTTTCTTGCCCTAGGATGATCTCCATCACGCGCGGCGGGAATCCGCCCGGCGGCTGCCCCATGCGACCGGCCACCAGATCGATCACGGATGCAGGGAACGCGATCGGCTTGTCGCCCCGCAGCACATCTTCGACGCTGAGGTCGCCAGCAATCATGAACAGCGCCAGGTCGCCGACCGATTTGCTCGTCGGCGTGACTTTGACGATGTCGCCGAGCATCTGATTGACCTGCGCGTACATTTTGCAGACTTCTGCCCAGCGGTCGGCCAGTCCCAGAGCTCGCGCCTGTTGGAACAGGTTGGTGTACTGGCCACCGGGCATTTCGTGTTCATACAGGTCGCCGGTCGCCGGTAGGGTCAGGCTTTCAAATGGCAAGTAGAACTCGCGCACCGCTTGCCAGTAGTTGGCCAGTTCGGTCAGCCGCTCGGTCTGCAGGCCGCTTTCCCGCTCAGTGAACCGCAATGCCTCGACCAGCGTGTTGAGGTTGACCTGCGAGGTGCCTCCGGACAGCGGCGCCAGCGCGGCATCGGCGATCTGCAGCCCTTCGTCGGCGGCGGCGAGAATCGAAGCGACCTGCGTGCCGGCGGTATCGTGAGTGTGGAAGTGAATCGGGATCGAAATTTCTTCTCGCAGCGCTTTGACAAGCATCTGCGCTGCACGCGGCTTGCAGAGCCCCGCCATGTCCTTGATCGCCAGCAGGTGAGCGCCCATCTTCTCGAGCTCTTTGGCCAGCGACACGTAGTACTTCAGGTTGTACTTCGTGCGATTGGGATTCTGCAGGTCGCCGCTGTAGCAGATCGCAGCTTCGCAAATCCCGCCTGCATCGATCACCGCATCCATCGCCACGCGCATGTTGGGCACCCAGTTGAGCGCATCGAACACGCGGAAGATGTCCATGCCCGCCGCGGCCGCCTCGCGCACAAACAACTGCACAACGTTGTCGGGGTAATTCGTGTAGCCGACTGCGTTGCTGGCCCGGAGCAACATTTGAAACAGGATGTTGGGGATCGCCTGACGCAAGTCGGCCAGCCGCTGCCAGGGGCATTCTTTGAGGAATCGCATGCTGGTGTCGAACGTTGCCCCGCCCCACATCTCGATCGAGAACAGCTCCGACGCGTGGTGTGCATACGCCGGGGCGATGTGCAGCATGTCGGCGGTCCGCAGCCGTGTGGCCAGCAGCGACTGGTGCGCATCGCGCATCGTGGTATCGGTCAACAGCAGCGACGGCTGCGAGTTGATCCACTTGACCAGGCCGTCGATGCCCTCTTTTTTCCAGCGATCGCGGCTGCCGGGGGGCGGCGCGGTCAGGGTCGGATATTCCGGTACCGGCGCCGGTTCAACGCGCACCGCGGGCGGGCGGCCGACAACCAGTTCATTGCCGTTGACGATCGTCTCGGCCAAGAACTTGAGCATCTTCGTCGCGCGGTCGCGGCGGATCGGCAACTCGAACAGCTCCGGTGTCTGATCGATCATCCGAGTCGTCGCTTCACCCGCTAAAAAGGTGTCGTGATTGACCAAGCGGACCAAGAACGGAATGTTCGTCTTCACGCCGCGGATGCGAAACTCGCGCAAACAGCGATCCATTCGCGCGGCCGCTTCCTTGAGCGAGCGTCCTCGGGCGGTCACTTTGACGAGCATCGAGTCGTAGAACGGATTGACCACGGCGCCGCTGAAGGCGCTGCCCGCATCGAGACGAATCCCCAGACCGGCAGCTGAACGGTAGTGACTGATGCGGCCGTAATCGGGCCGAAAATGGTTGGTCGGATCCTCGGTCGTCACCCGGCACTGAATCGCAAACCCGGAGGTGCGGATGTCCGACTGGGTCGGCATGCCGACAATCTCATCGCCCAGCGCGTGACCCATCGCCACCAAAAGCTGCGTGCGAACCAGATCGATGCCCGTGACTTCCTCGGTGACCGTGTGCTCGACCTGAATCCGCGGGTTGACTTCGATGAAGTAATACCGCTGCGCATCGACGTCGTAGAGAAACTCGACCGTGCCCGCGTTATCGTAGTCGGTTTCGCGGCCGATCTTCAGAGCCGATTCACAGAGCTGTTCACGCACACTCGCCGGCAGATTGGGAGCCGGCGCAATTTCGACAACCTTCTGGTGCCGCCGCTGCACGCTGCAGTCGCGTTCGTACAGATGCACCAGCCCACCGTGAGCATCGCCGAGCAATTGCACTTCGATATGCCGGGCGCGTTTGACGAACTTTTCGATGAACACTTCATCGCTGCCAAAGGCGCGTAAACGATTCACGCTGCGCCTGTTCGAGCGCCAGCGGGAGGTCTTCGGCCCGCTCGACGACGCGCATCCCGCGCCCGCCGCCACCTTTGGCCGCCTTGAGAATGACGGGAAAACCGAGCGACTGAGCGACGCTGATCGCGTCATCGACGTTGGTAATCGCGCCCTCGGTGCCGCCGAGCACCGGCACGCCGGCCGCCTTAGCCAGATCGCGGGCCTGTGTCTTATCGCCCAGTGACCGTAACGCCGCCACACTCGGACCGACGAAGCGAATTCCGGCCTGCTCCAACGCCAGCGCAAACTCGGGATTTTCCGACAGAAACCCGTAGCCCGGGTGTACCGCATCGATGCCGTGCAATTTGCAGATCGCCACGATCGCCGGGATGTCGAGATAGCTGCGGATCGGCTCGCCCGGTTTTCCGATCTGATACGCCTCGTCGGCTTTAAACCGGTGCAGGGCGTAACGGTCTTCGTGCGAGTAAATCGCGACGGTGCGAATGCCGAGTTCGGTGGCGCTGCGGAACACGCGCGTCGCAATCTCACTGCGGTTGGCGACCAGTAACTTCTGGATCGGGCGAATCGTCATGAATCGGTCCGTGCTTGATTCAGCTAGGGGAATGATGAAGCTGTCGGGGAAAGCAGAATGTACCAATTCGACCGCAGCTTGAACGCCCGGCATCCACACGCTTCTGCGCCTGCCGAGCGGCCGGTGGCAGTCGCCGCCGTTCACTGGTTACCGCTGCTGCCGCGATGGACTACGATCCTTGTGGAACAGGTATTGCTGACACCACGCTCCGTCGTTCACAGATCTCTGTTGTTCATGGGCACCGACCGGCTCAGTGGCCGGCGGGCTTGGCTTTTACTCGCGCAGATTGAACTTTTTCATGGACTTACACGCACCGTTGCCGGAGGACCTTCCCAGCGAGGCGATTGGCGACGACGAACTCCAGCGTCCGCAGCCGGCCGATGAGCCGGTCTCGCCGGGTGATTCACGCGAATCCAAGAACGAAGACTTGTACGAGATGATGCGTGACACGATCGCGCGTCTGGAGGCCGATCAAACGGCCCGTGGTGACCTAAAACTCTTGTCGCGAACGTTGCGTGAACTCCGCTACGCCTTCAAGGTCTATCGGCCCTACCGTCGCCGGCGGAAGCTGACCCTGTTTGGCTCGGCGCGAACCAGTCGCGAGCATCCCGATTACCGCGCCGCGGAGTTGCTCTCACACGAGATGGCCAAGCACGGTTGGATGGTGGTGACGGGGGCCGGGGGCGGCATCATGGAGGCAGGGCACAAAGGTGCCGGCCGCGAAGCCTCGATGGGATTGAACATCATGTTGCCCTTTGAGCAACATTCCAACGAGTTCATCGAAGGCGATCCGAAGCTGGTCACGCTGAGGTACTTCTTCACCCGCAAGTTGATGTTTGTCAAAGAGTGCAGCGCTGTGGCTTGCTGCCCCGGCGGTTTCGGCACCCTCGATGAAACGCTGGAAACACTGACGCTGCTGCAGACCGGCAAGCAGACGATGATGCCCGTGGTCCTGTTGGACCGCCCCGGCGGTTGTTACTGGAAGGATCTCGGCGCGTTCTTCGAACGCCACCTCAACCAGGAGCGTTTGATCAGTCCTGAGGACGTGCGGCTGTACAAGATCACCGATTCGGTTGAAGAGGCGGTCCACGAGATCCTCCGCTTCTACCGCGTCTACCACTCCAGCCGCTACGTCCAAAACCTGCTCGTCCTGCGGCTCAAGGAGGCGATCAGCGAAGAGCGGCTGGAAGAAATCAACCACAAGTTTTTTGATATTGTCGTCGATGGGAAGATCGAGCAGACCGGGGTGCTCGAGGCGGAGCGAGGTGAGCCCGAGATCGCACACCTGCCGCGGCTCAGCTTTCATTTCGACCGCCGTCAACTCAGTCGCCTGAGGATGTTGATCGACTACATCAACGAATAGTTATTCAAACGGAGGCGGCTCGTCGTGCAGCACCGCCAAGGCATTGGCCGCGGCATGCTGCTCGGCATCCTTCTTGTTGTTGCCCCAGGCCGGCAGAAACTCTTCACCGGCAATCACGGCGACCACGCGAAAACGCTTGCGGTGGTCCGGCCCCGCTTCACTCACCAAGCGATAGAACGGCGTGCTGGCACGTTCGCGCTGGGCGTACTGCTGCAAGAGCGACTTATAGTTGCCGCTGCCGCGGCCCTCCACAGCGCTGCGGACTTCTCCGGCGAGCCACTTCCTCAGCCGCGTCCGCACGACGTCCAAGCCGGCATCGAGATAAATTGCCGCGATGATCGCTTCAAACACATCGCTGACCAACGAGCGTGGAAAACCGCGTCCGCGGTTGATGCCCTTGCCGACGATCAAGCACGGCTCCAGGCCCAACTCGATCGCAACTTTCCCGCACGAGCGGCGGCTGACGACCGACGACTTAATTTTCGTCAGGTCACCTTCGCTGTATTCGGGATATTCCTGATACAGCCACTCGCAAACGACCATCCCTAAGACGCTGTCGCCGAGAAACTCCAGCCGTTCATTATTGCCGAGCCGATGCATCGCACCGGAGGCGTGTGTTAGCGCTGAATGCAACAGCGACACATCGTTAAACCTGTGGTCGATGATGTTCTGACAGCGCTCAATCTTCTCCTCAATGCTCTCTTCCTCTTCCGGCCCCGATGCCAGGTCCGTTGGACCTGCATGCGGATCGTTAGCAGGCTGCTCGTCTGATGGCCAGTCGTGAGTAGACGCAGAGGAGGACGGCATCGAAATCAGACTCATGGAGAACCGCAATCGGTGGAAATGATCCAGACCAAGGCGAAGTCAGACCAGGGCGACAGACCGCGACGAAACAGTTGCCATGGGGCAGATGATCGATCCGAGGTCGTCCCGCCTGCCGGCCGCCGCGATCAATCTTCCCGCCGAACTGATTCTTACACGTTACACGCCGTCGCACGTCGCGTGCCGGTGTGCGGCGGTAGGGTAGCGGGAACCCGTGGCGACCGCTACCACGGGCTACTGCTGCGAACCCGTTGGTTCGCCGTCAACGGCCGCTCCGCCATGTCCAGCCACTTCACCGTTACCCGTTTCTGCGTCACCTCTGGCGGCGGCTCCGGCGGCAGCAATCGTAGCCGGCTCTTTGAGCACCAAGTAATGGCCATGGTCCGCCGTAACGATCACCGCGGTGTCATCCCATGCGTCTCGCTGTTCGATCCAGCTGAAGATCGCTGCCACGGCTGCGTCACCACTGAGCGTCGCACCGATTGAGTTGTCAAGATTATTGGCATGATTGGCCCAGTCCACATCTCCGGCCTCGACCATCAGCCAGAAACCATTGGGGTTTTCGGCCAAAACATCCAGCGCGGCCAGTGACATTTCCGCCAGTGTCGGATTCTCGCTGATGTCTGCCGCGGTGTATTTCCGGTGCCCCTGTGGATCGATCGTCGGTGTAAAATCACCGTTGGCGGTGGCATAGGGAAGGTTTCCACCCGGGGCACCGAAGGCACCCAGTAGTTTTGCCTTGCGTTCGATTGCCTCGCGGGCCGCCTGGTTCAAGATGTCCGCCCCACTGGCACCGGCGGTCCGCTGAGCGAGGACATACGGGCCTCCTTGTTGCAGTGACACCCGCTCCAAATCAGCCGCATCGTAATACAGCGTTCCGGGAACGAAGTTCGTGCCCTGCCCACTATCAGTACGTTTCGTCTCTCCCCAGCCGCGCCCAACAGCACATCGACGCCGGGCAGCGGGTCGGTCCGATGCGCGATCGACGGCAATCCAATCAGGTCGCGCGTCAAGTCCTGGTAATCCTTGCGCGTCACGTTGTGAGCGTAAGCCGCCGCCGGTGTCGCGTGGCTGAACGGCACGCTGGTGACCACGCCGATCGCCATCGCGCGGTCGCGCTGCAATTGATGGGCGATCGTCTCGACCTGATTGCCCAGCACGTCGACATTGATCGCAGCGTTGTAAGTCTTGATCCCAGCGGTCAGCGAGGTGGCGGACGAGGCGGAGTCGGTGACCGTATGCGGGCGGGAGCGATCCAAGCCCATCAGATAATTGATCGACCGCGCCGGTTCCCAAGGAAAACGACCGCCACGCCGTGGGTCATACCCGCCAGTCGATGGCTGCTGGCCACCCGTCACGGTCTGAGCGTCGACATCGTCGTCGACTGTGCCGAGCATCGGAGAGGTGACGAAGTAGCCAAAATCGGTCTCCGTGCCGCGATAATCCTGCAGCGCCAGCCCGGTGCCTCGGCCTTCGGTGTAGGCCACGTGCCCGTTCTGATACAGCGCCGCCGCGTAGGTGGTGACCCAGTCCATTCCATCAAAAACCACCAGAATCACTTGTCGCTTACCACTGCGGATTGCCTGCTGCTGCAGTTGGAAAACATCGGTTTGGTCAAAGTACGTGGCATCCGGATTGAGCGTATCTTCCGGTACGCGACCATAGAGTTCCTGTAGACGCTCTGCGCTCGCATACGCACTGCCTTCCTGTCGCAGCTCGTCGAGCGTGATCCCGAAGGTATAAATCGGAATCAAGCGATTGCTGTGATTGTTCCAGCTCGCATATTGGTTGGGCGACGAGCCCCAGTGCCCCCAGTCAGCGCGTCCGGCCTCGACCGCATCGTGCTGCAGTTGCCGCATCGGATCGGCAGTCAGCGGCACGGTTCCCGCAGGCGAAGGATCGGCCGGCGCATCCGCGGCAATCAGGGTTTGATCAACGACGCTCTGGTCAGCGGCGACCAGCGGACCTGGCGAGGCAAGACCACCCGCTAATGCAACAAAAACAGGGAGAACAGCGGCTCGCAGCGAAAATCGCTGGCAGTCGCGGCGAATCGCCGGCAGAAATTCTGGCATCAGGATCGACAGAGAGGGAGGGCAGGACAGGTGCAGCCTCATCCTAGTACGGACGCAGTCGCCTGCCAGGGTCGACTGCGGATTTTTAATATCAGTCGAACCCGACTAGCTCACGGGCCGCACATCGACGACGTTTTCAATTTGCATCCCGCGAGCAACGCTGCGGACCGTCTCCAACGCCACCTGCTTGTGATAGAAGCTGGCAACGGTTCCCGAGACCTTCAACATTCCGCTGTCGTTGCGGACATGCAAGTCGCGGAGGTCTTGGATCGGGCTGGAAGCCAGCGCCGCCGACGCTCGTGTGCAAATCTCCGCGCCGTCACATTGTTTGATCATTCGACACGACTCCATTTCCTTGGGGTATCACTCAGCTATCCAATACCGATTATGGCGGTTTAGCCGTCCGTCGGCTACGGTCTTTGGAAAAGAATGCCGCATTGCAGGAGTTGAGACAACCGTCATTTCCTGCTTTAAAGTGCAACGCACCTGTTACCGCACCACAGACTGTCGGCTGCGACAGTTGGCCTGTGGAAACAGTTGGCCTGTGGAAACAGTTGGCCTGTGGAAACAGTTGGCCTGTGGAAGCTGTGCCGCGAGTTACTGCTAATCCGATTCCGGTAGCTTTGCTGGAAGACCCGCTTGACCACCTTGCCGGTTCGGGAAAAGCTCGGCGATCATCAGCCGGATCGCGCAAGCGAGTTGAAATCAGGTGCCGATCGGGTTAGGCTTAGCTGGACTCGCACTTGCGATTCCCACCTCACTCGCTCCCACCTTTCGGCTGGTCCTGCCCTGCTGGCGGACCAAGTTCCTGCCTCGACCTCGTTCTGGTTGATTTTCATGCTGCGAGCCCATCGCATCTCAGCTGTTCTGTTCGTATTGGCAGTTTCGTCATTTGCGCGTCCTAGCTTTGGTCAGGAGGAAGATCGCGTTGCCCAGTGGCAAACCGGCGGTTGGGCGCTGTTGCAGGAGTTCTGCATCGAGTGCCACAACGCTGACTACCAGGAGGCGGAGCTCGACCTTTCGCCGTTTGAGGATCTGCAGCACGCCGAGAAAAACGCTGAATTATGGAGCCATGTGCTGCAGATGGTTCGCTTTGGAGCGATGCCGCCCGATGACGCTCCGCTGCCCACCGACGAACAGCGCCGGCGATTGGGCGACGCCCTGGACCACGCCGTCTACAACGTCACCTGCGATCTGCGTCCCAAGTCGGGTCGGGTGACCGCGCGGCGTCTCAACCGCGTCGAGTACAACCGCACGATTCGCGAATTGTTTGGGATGGAGATCGATCTGACGAGCGATTTCCCGTCGGATGAAGTCGGCGGCGGGTTTGACAACAACGCCGACGTGCTGGCGATGCCGCCGATGTTGCTGGAAAAATACCTCGACGCTGCCGAACGCGTTGCCACAACTGTCCTGCTCGATCCCGAATCAATCAAAAAGGAATCGGTTGAGGTTAGCGGCGAGCGGTTTGCAATCGTCGGTGACGGTTTCACCGAATCGTTCTACGGCCGGCTGTTCACCGAGGATTCCTTTGGCTGGATGGAGTTCGACCTGGAGACCGCCGGCGTCTACCGCGTTCGCATCTCCGGTTCGGCGGCCCATGCGGAGCGATCGCCGCAGGCATTTGCAGTCTACAACGCGGATGGCCAAGCGATCTTTGCCGAGTCGTTCAAATCGGCAGAGGGCGGCGGCAGCCACTCGGCGACTTTCAGCCAGGAGTTTCCAGCTGGCACGACTCGGTTGCTGATCGGCGTGATCGACGCGGTCCCCGAGAAAATCAGCGACCTGCCGCCGTTCCCGCATCTGGCGCGGTTGGACGAAGCGGCGGTGGCCGCCGGACGCGAGCAGTTCGAAAAGCCGCTGGAGATTAACCGTAAGGGCGACTGGAAACAGATGGCGTTCGTGTTCCGCAAGCTTAACCTCGACGGACCGACCAATTTCCCCAAGGAAGTTCTGCCACCGAGCCAAGGGAAGATCGCTCGCCGAGTCGCTAGCCGGCGAGGCAACTCCTATGTCGATGTGGAGAAGGCCGCCAAGGAATGCCTAGAGCCGTTGATGCAGCGGGCTTTCCGCGGCCCGGTCGACGAGGAAACGGTGGACCGCTACGCCGCCTTAGTGAAAGCGTCGATCGATCGCGGCGGGTCCTACCACCGTGGCCTACAAGACGCGATCACCGCGATTTTGGTCTCACCCCGGTTTCTGTTCCGAGTCGAATTACCCGCTCCGGACGCGCAGCCGGACGAGCAAGGCGAGTTCCGTCTGAACGATTATCAGCTCGCAACGCGGTTGTCGTACTTCCTCTGGAGCAGCATGCCGGATGATGAACTGCTGGAACTGGCTAAAAAGAACAAGCTGATTGACCCTAAAGTACTCGAGGCGCAGGTCGACCGGATGCTGCGCGACAGTCGCTCCGATTCGCTCAGCGAACAGTTCGCCTCGCAGTGGCTCGGCCTGAGGAACCTCGAAGGCATCACCCGTGACCCGGAAACTTTCCCGCAGTATGACGACGCCCTGGTGCGTTCGATGACTACGGAAACGCAGCGTCTGTTTGCTCACGCGGTCCGCGAGAACCTGCCGGTGGGCGAGTTGCTCGGTGCGGACTTCACCTTCGTCGATCGCCGTCTGGCCGAGTTCTACGGCCTTAGCTGGAATGACGATTGGAACGATGACGAGTTCTATCGAGTCTCGCTGACCGACTCGCCGCGCCGCGGCATCTTGACCCACGCCAGCGTGTTGACGCTGACCAGCTTCCCGACGCGCACCAGTCCGGTGCTGCGAGGCAAATGGATTTTGGAGAGCGTGTTGGGAACGCCGCCGCCGGATCCACCGGCCAACGTACCCGAACTCGAAGAAAGCAACGCCGCGTCGGCAACGGCATCAATGCGCGAACAACTTGCCATCCACCGTGCCAATCCTTCGTGTGCGTCCTGTCACCGCGTGATGGATCAACTCGGGTTTGGATTCGAGGACTTCGATGCGATCGGTCGATACCGAGGAGACGAGCCGGTCGATGCGGCAGGTGAATTGCCTGGCGGTCGATCGTTCAACGGTGGTAAACAACTCGCCGAGATTCTGCGCAACACCGAATCGACGCAGTTCGCGGCCACCGTAACCGAAAAATTACTCGCCTTCGCACTGGGCCGAGAACTCTCACCGGCCGACCGGTGTGTTACCGAGCAAGTTGCAGGCGCCTGTAGCGCCAACGATTACCGGCTAGCCGACGTGATCAAACAGGTCGTCGCGAGCCGTCCGTTTCAGTACTTTCAGGTCGAACCAGGAGCCAATTATGACTCAAACTAACTCTCCCCAGCCTAGCTTCGGAGCCAGCGTGATGGATCGACAATTGAAACGGCGGACGCTGCTGCGTGGGGCCGGTGCGGTCATGGGCCTGCCGTTTCTCGAAGCGATGTCGCCACTGGCCCGTATGCGCCTTTGCATCGGCGCCGGCGGCTACAGAGCGTCCGGTTCGGATGGCGTTCTTGTTTGTCCCCAATGGTGTGATTCAGCCCAAGTGGACGTGCGAAGGAACGGGCGAGGACTGGAAACTCTCCGAAACGCTCACTCCCTTGTCGCCGTTTAAATCCAAGATCAACGTGATCGACGGGTTAGCACACGACAACGGCCGTGGCAAGCAAGACGGCGCCGGCGACCACGCCCGCGCCTCAGCCACCTTCTTGACCTCCGCTCGGCCGCTCAAGACGTCCAGCCGAGTGCACTTGGGCATCTCCGTCGACCAAGTCTGCGCAGAGCAGCTCAAGGGGCAAACCCGGTTGGCGTCGATCGAGCTGGGCCTGACCGGCAGCCGCAACGCCGGCAGCTGCGATTCGGGCTACAGCTGTGCCTACTCGTCGAACATCTCCTGGCGCAGTGAAACCCAGCCGATGGCAAAGGAGACGATTCCGCGCCTGGCTTTCGAGCGGCTGTTCGGTACCGGCGACACGCACCAGCGGCGCGAGCAAAACCTGGTTCGCCGCAGTATTCTCGACGTCGTCTCGCAGGACGCCAAGACGCTGATCAGCAAGGTCGGCGACACCGACCGGCGGAAGCTCGATGAATACTTCAGCGGCGTCCGCGAGTTGGAACAGCGGATCGAACGGACGGAACAAGAAGACCGGGCGGCGCTGCCGGACCTGGAAGTCCCCTACGGCCGCGTCGAAGCGTTCCGCGAGCATGCAAGGTTGATGTTTGACCTGATGGTCGTTGCCTTCCAAACCGATTCGACCCGTGTGGCGACCCTCATGCTCGATAACGCCGGTGGAAATCGCAGCTACACCGAAATCGGTGTCAAGGAAGCCCATCACGGGCTGAGCCATCACCGCAACGATGCCGACTCGGTCGAGAAGTTGCAGCGGATCGATCACTACCTGGTCGAGCAGTACGCCTACTTCTTGGAAAAACTCGATGCGGTCCAGGACGGCGAAGGGACGCTGCTGGATAACTCGATGATCCTCTACGGCAGCGCCTTGGGCGACGGTAATCGCCACACCCACCATGACCTGCCGATTGTGTTGGCCGGTGGTGCCGGTGGCAAGATTCCGACCGGCCGGCGGCTGCAATATCCGACCGATACGCCGATGGGCAACCTGTTCCTGAGCATGCTCGACATCATGGGCACGCCGGCGGAATCGATCGGCGACAGCTCCGGGCGATTGACCGGATTGGTGTAAGCCCGCAACAGCTTCCAACGTTGTTCATCGTGGAGTGCGTTGACCAGATCATGGTTTAGCTGTCAGACAGTCCTCCCAGGCCCGCGGGGCCGGCACATCCACTGCCGGAGTCGTCAGGCTCCGGATTGAAGCTGCAGCAAGGACTGCTCAGGCCCGCAGGGGCCGGCACAAACAGGGGCTTTCGCTGCACATGTGCCGGCCCTGCGGGCCTGTAAAGCATTTTACGCTCCTGTCACCGGGCCCTCACGGGCCGGGCAGAGGATGTACCGGGCCTACGGCCCTAAGAAGCATCAAAATGAACACGCGATGGCCGCTTATTCGGGTTGCGAGCTGTGACAGAGTTCTAAGGAGCAATGTGGGCTTGGCGGTCACCAGCGATGACCGTCAGGTAGGTATTGCGTCCATTCTCGATCACGACATCGGAGTAGCTCGCCGGTCCGACCTTTTGACCGGCGTTGCCGACGACCGTTAATCCGAGGTTGTGTGTCCCTGCAGGCAGCTCGGCACGCAGCACCTGGACTTCGCGTGGCAACAGCCCCCAGCACCGCGTGTCGGCGTGCTCGGCCAGCGACCAGGCGTTGACGGTCGCAAACCGCGCGACTTCGCCGGTCAGTCCATCGAGGCCGACCGCACGAGTGGCCTGCGTTACCGCCACCTCCTTGGTCACACGACGCACCACTGCGCGGGCCAGTGTCCACGGCATCTCGGCTTCGGCCTGCCGGGAGGCCATCTGTCCGATGTCGACCAGCGGCTGAGTCGCTCCCAACCAGACCCCCGAACTATCAAGCGACAGCGCCGCAGCGGGTGAATGGGGGACAATTACTTTCGGCACTTTGACGCTAACCAAATTGGGCAGCATCATGCGGTCATTCTCCGCCAACGAGTAGACCTGCGTGGCGATTTGCAGCGCGGCCGTGGTGACCTCAGCCGACTCTTCTTGGAGCACTGGGCCGCGACCAACCAAGGCAATGACGTACAGCACGCCGTGTCCCGGGGCGCTGTGCCGTCCACTGGTGGCCCGCTCGATATCGGCTTGCGCCGGTGCAAAAGCAGGCTGCAAGTGGCTGACCAGTTGATAGGCCTTCACTGCGTCGTCGTAATCGTGCATCGTCGCTTCACGCAGCACCCCGCGCAGATAAGGCGCAGCGCCAGCGGTTGGTAGACGTCGGCAGCTCCGGTCAGCCCGCGGGTTTCGGCTTGGCGAGCCAGTTCGCTCTGATGCATTTGTGCCTGCAAGGCGTAACTCTCGGCATCGCCATCGCCGGCGGCGAGGCTGCAGAGCGACAACATCGATCGCACCATCACCTGCTCGTAACCCGCGGGCCGGTATTGCCGCACGGTGTCGTCGGTGACGATCGACGCGATTTCTTGAGCCGGTGCGACTGCGGGAATGTTGTCGAAATCGTCGCGTAGCGAACGCAGGACATCGATCGCCGATTCGGTTTGGCCGCTGGCGAAAAGGGCCATCGCCAGGTCCAACCGCGCCGGCAGCGCTGCGGGTGACTTGGCGTCGGCCGCCTTTTGCAGACTCGCCTGCGCAGTCTGAAAGTCGCCGAGATGGTAGGCCGATCGCCCGCGCTGGACATCGCGAGCGACCATCGCGCAGCCGCTGCTGAGTTGGATCAGCAGCAGGCAAAGCATCGCTGCTCGATTTGCAGGGCGGATTCGATGGTCGGTTCCGGCATTGCCGGCAGCGATCAAGCCGCTGGCTGGCGGGTTCAACCGTCGCCTTGGCCGAGGCCAAAATTCCACCACTTGCCCGCCCGTGTCTTGTGGTAACCCTTGCGAATCTTCGCTGATTCCTTCACATACTCGCCGTTGTGCAGGTTGACCATCTCCAGCGTCAGCAGGTAGTCACGCTGCGTCGAGTTGTTGCGATCGGTCGTTCCGCTGGTGATGGTGGCATACATCAAGGTGTCGATCGGCATCCCCTGGCGACCGAGCGACGCGGCAAACAGATCGCGGTTGCCTGGCAGGAACAGCGCATCAGGACGGAGTCGCGTTTCTAGCAGTGCCGCATCGACCATTCGCCGACTGACGCTGCGGAAATGCGGCGCGCCGTTGATCTCCGAATCGATCCGCTCATACAACTGATCTTTGAAATCGTTCATCTCTTCGGCGCTCTTGTTCTCGATGCCGACGAAGCAGACGGTCGAGACGCCGGGTGAACCGGCAGCGATATCCAGCGGCATCTGCATCGGCAGGCCGGTCACCGGATCGATTTCACCGCCCGGGGCGAAGCCGACCTGTTGGACTTTCGGCGGGCAGCGCGACAGGATCCGCGCGACCGCTTCATCGACCAGCGGGTTCCACACCGCCGCACCGGCGTCGTGGCTGCCGACCATATCGTTCGCATCATCCTTGAGGATGTGTGCGTAGCGGTGATGCGAGCACCCGGAGAGCAGCGCCCCGGCAATCAGAGCGATTAAGCAAAGTCGCAGCACCGATCTTCTCTCGTGAAGGCAGGTTTGGGGCCTGTTGGTGGCCGCGCCACCGGAAAAGGCGACGTTCATAGCAGTTCCATAGCGGGAATCCCATCGCGGGCGATAGGCCAAATAGGTGGGGCGGTCCGAGCACCCAGTGCCACGAGTTCCAATCGGCACGGCGCCAGCGGTAAGATCGGAAAAAAGCGATCGGCCGGTAAACTCCCGCACCACACCTTAACTTGCCCAGCTTGCAAACCCGGCCATCAGGATTCCGGCTACGCTCTGTCAGAAGGTTCTCCCCAGCACGCCCTTCGTTCCTCAGAGACGTGCCACCCGGAGGATCAGCGTCCACGCAACAATTGGTGAGCCACGAAACTTGCGGAAGCCCTTTTCTGACCGAGCCTAAACTTACTACCCGCTTTCAGCTATCTTGACGCTTGACTCTGCCGCTCAGCTTGTTCACAGTTCCCACTCTCTGCGAAACCTCCTGCCGGCCCCCGCTGTCATCTCGCTAACCTTTCAGACTCAACCGATCTGCTGCCATGAGCCACATTCCCGCACTTACCGTCCGCACCTGGATTGATGACACGAAGGGTCCGTGCGGGCTACCGCTGGACCCGATCGATCCAACCGTCGGCGGTTCGGGCGGATCGATCGCGGAGCTGTCAGGTTTCGAAGACGACGAAGAAGAGTTCAGCGACGCGGAAACGACGCCCGAGGAAGGTGCCGAGGATGAGTTCGAGGATTTCGACGACATCGACGACGATGACTTCGACGACGATTTCGATGACGACTTCGAGGAAGAACTCGAGGATGACTATGAGATCGAGATTGAAGATGAAATCAGTGCCGAGTTCGGGCTCAGCGGCACCGGCACGGCGGACGTGGATGCAGATCTAGAAGATATCGACGAAGTCGCTGACATCGAGGATGTCGACGACGTGGTCGATGACGATTTGGGCGATGACCTTCCGGACTGATTCGCCTCACACTGCTTGATCCGCTTCAAGCTGCCGATTTCAGAGGTGCAACGATGATCACTCGCGACTGGCCGCTCGTCTTCCCTCACCGCTACGCCGCCGCGATGGCTGCAGTGATGTTGGCCGTGTGGCTTGCTTGGCCAGCCATGGCCCTGGCTCAGGGTGAGCTGCCCGATCAGCAGCGTGAGCGACCGAACATTGTGATCATCTTCATCGACGACATGGGTTATGGTGACATCGGCCCCTTCGGAGCAACCGCTTACCCGACGCCCCACCTTGACCAGATGGCGGCGGACGGGCGACGGTTTACTGACTTCGTGGTCTCCTCGGCAGTCTGCTCCGCGTCGCGTGCGGCTTTGATGACCGGCTGCTATCACCAGCGGATCGGGATGCAGGGAGCGCTGGGCCCCGGCAGCCAAATCGGCATCGCCGACGAGGAAGTGACGCTGGCCGAGCTGTTCAAATCTCAAGGCTATGCCACCGCTTGTTTTGGCAAATGGCACCTCGGTCATCACCCCCGCTTTCTGCCGACGCGCCACGGGTTTGACACCTATTTCGGGATTCCCTACAGCAACGACATGTGGCCGCTGCATCCTGAGAACGTAGCGCGACTGCAGCGGAATCCCGGCGCCGAGTCGAGTTGGCCGCCGCTGCCGATGCTGCGGTCCGGCGCCGACGGCGAAGTCACCATCGTCAACCCCGACGTGCAGCCGGAAGACCAGAAGCGGATGACGCGCCAGTTCACGCAGCTGGCCACCGAGTTCATTCGCCAATCCGCCGACCGGCCGTTTTTCGTCTACCTGCCGCATCCGATGGTCCACGTGCCGCTGTACGTCTCCGAGGAGTTCGAGGGCAAGAGTGGTGCGGGCCTGTTCGGTGATGTCGTCATGGAGGTCGATTGGTCGGTGGGTGAGATCCTGAGGACGCTCGAGGAACTGAACATTGATGAGCAGACGCTGGTGATCTTCACCAGTGACAACGGCCCTTGGCTTTCCTACGGCGACCACGCCGGGTCAGCGGGACCGCTGCGCGAGGGCAAGGGGACGATGTTCGAAGGCGGCTACCGCGTCCCGGCACTGATGCAGTGGAAAGGCCAAATCCCCGCGGGCACGACCAGTGACAGCCTCTGCTCAACAATCGATCTATTGCCGACGCTTGCCGGACTGATCGGCGGCGAACTGCCGCCGCACCCCATCGACGGCAAGGACATTACGCCGCTCATGCTGGGAGATGCGGAAACTCCATCGCCACACGATTACCTGTACTGCTTTTATGCTCCCGGTGCGCTGCATGCCGTGCGGACGCAGCGCTGGAAACTGCATTTTCCTCACCCCTACCGGACGCTCGCCGGCAGCAGCGGAGGCCGCGACGGTCAGCCGGTTGCCTACCAGAACGCGCACATCGAACTGGCGCTGTTCGATCTGGCCAATGACCTGGGGGAGACGACCGATGTCTCGCAGCAATATCCTGAAGTGGTTGCCGAATTGGTGGCCGCTGGCGAGCGCGCTCGCGATGAGCTGGGCGACCAACTCGTGCAGCGACCGGGCAAAGCGGTTCGCCCGCCTGGGAAACTCACCGCAGAAGACCAGCGTCTGAGCTGGTGACCCTGTGATGGATTGACTCGGCCTTGATCACTTCCAGCAGCGGCTAACGCTTGCGGCTGTAACGAATGCGGCAGCCGATCGGCACCGTTTCGGTGGCCTGCGGACTTTTGCCGGCCAGTACCGCTCGCACGGCGTCGGCGACGTAACGTTTGCTAACGGCCTTGCCATCGGGACTGTCATCCAACGCCCCCATATATGCGACCTGGCCATCGCCGCTGAGCACGAAAAACTCCGGCGTCTTGATCGCGCCATAATCCTTGGCGATCTGCTGAGTCGGATCGTGTAAGTAGGGGAACGGATAACCCTTCGCTGTGGCGCGCTTTTTCATCGCCGGTAGCAGGTCATCCTCGATCAAGTTTACGTTGATCGCCACCAGCTTGACCGCGGCGCAGGGAACTCCCTGGCCAATTCGATCAGACGGTCTTCGACGTCGCGAGCGTAGGGGCACGAGTTGCAGGTGAAGGCGACGACAACGCAGCGGGCATCGGCCACCTCAGCCCAGCTGTGCTTTTGGCCATCAACGCCTTCCAGCTCATTCCACTGCGGCGCTTGAGCACCGATCTCCAGCACCGCGTTGTACTCGCCCGCGGTTGCGGGCACCGCTGAAATGACGGAGGCGCCGGCAAGCAATGTGATCGAGCAGGCCATGATCGCTGAGGCGAACAGGGGACTGAATATTCGCTGTAGCAGTGGTTTCGAATCGATATGCATGGCAACGGATAATCGGAGAAAAACGGCGGGGCCGCAGCGGCAGGAGCTGACGACGTAATCGCGGCGCTGCGGTCGCCAGAGGATCATCAGTGCGACCATGATAACCTATCCGTTCAGGAGCGGCGCCAGGTGACTCTCTAGCTGGTTTTCTCGTGTCCCTGGTGTATCCTGAGCGGTGTTTCGTTCCCTGAGCTGGAGAGCCCCGCCGATGTCGCGTTTGCTGTTAGTTGCCGTTGTCCTGCTGTGCGTCAGCGGGCGCCGTTCCGCTGGTGCCGATCAACCGTTGCTCCAGCCGGGCGATACGCTGGCGTTGGTCGGGGGCACGTTGATCGAGCGGATGCAAGCGGTTCCGGCGCTGGAAGCGGAATTGCAGGGCCGTCGCCCGGACTGGAAGCTGCGGCTGCGGAACCTCGGCTGGTCCGGCGACGATGTACACGGCTTTGCCCGCAAGGTGTTTGAGACCGATCCAGAAAAAGGTTTTGAGCGTCTGCACCGCGACCTCGATCTGGCTGCTCCGAGCGTCGTGCTGATCGCATATGGGTTTGCCGAGGCGAGCAATGGGGCTGCCGCGGTGGAACGTTTTGAACCCGGGCTGTTGCGTCTGGCCAAGTCGATGTTGGACCGACAGCGGCGGGTGATCCTGATGCAGCCGTTTGGCCTGCCGGGGATCCGCACGCCGGGCTATGCGAACTGGATCGAAGCCTGTACTGCGGCCGTTGACCGCGTGGGCAAACAATTGGGTGTCCCGGTTATCACCGTCAGCTGCGATCAGTTCACCGGCGATGGGTTGTTGCCCAGTCCGGCCGGCTATCAAGTGATCGCTCGGCAGTTGGCCGACGCGCTGCTAGGCGATGCGAGCCGAGCCGGCGCAGCGGCCACGGACGAACAACTGGCCAGCTTGATCCAGTCCAAAGATGAGCTGTTCTTTCACCGTCACCGCCCGCAGAACGAGACTTACCTGTTTCTGTTTCGCAAGCATGAACAAGGCAACAATGCGGTGGAGTTGCCGCAATTCGACCCGCTCGTCGATCAACTGGATCAAAAAATTTGGCACAGGGCGCAGCAGCTGACCGCTCCCGCTGCGCCGGATTCCCCGCAGTGATCTGGCACAGCAAGCAGCCGCGCGGCAAACCGGAGTGCTCATGCAGGCAGCGATGATTGCTCAAGTCGAGAGCTTCCGGTACGTGTCGCAGTGGCCCTGGCTGGTGCTGGCGTTGATCGCCGCGCCGCTGGCCTGGCTAGCTTGGCGGCTGAGGGTTTATCCGACCTGGAACTGGATGATCCTGTTGGGCATCTCGTTGGTCCTGAGCCTGGTGGCGATTTTCTTTCCGATGTTGGCGTCGGTGGTCTTGCTGGTTGATGGAGTGTTCGTGGCGCTGGTGGTCGTCGATCTGGCGATCCTGGGCGGGCTCTGGCGGCACGGCATCACGGCGGAACGAAAGGTTGCGCGGACCGCATCGCTCGGCGTCGAACTGCCCTGCGAACTGACGCTCCACAGTCAGTCACCGCTGCGGCTGCGCGGGGCGGTGCGCGACGACTTGCCCGATGACTTTCAGTGCCGTCCGTCGATGCACCGGCTCGACCTACCGCCACGCAGCCGCGTGACGCTGCGCCGCCGCCTGCTGCCCGGCCGACGCGGCGCGTTCAAACTCGAGCACGTTTACCTGCAGCTGCTCAGCCCGCTGCGGCTGTGGGTCCGGCAGGTCACACTTCCGGTGGCCAGCAGCCTGAATGTCTATCCCGACATGAAGCAGTTGTCGGACTACGCCCTGCTCGCACGGACCAATCGCTTGAGTTTGATCGGCGTGCGTCGCACTCGGCGGATCGGTCAAGACAGCGATTTTGAGCGGCTGCGCGATTACACACGTGACGACAATCATCGCCACATCGATTGGCGTAGCACCGCCCGCCGCGGCAAGTTGACGGTCCGGCAATTTCAGTCCGACCAGAGTCAGCGAATTGTGTTCTTGCTTGATTGCGGGCGGATGATGACCAACGAGCGCGACGGTTACTCGCTGCTCGATCATGCGCTCAATGCCACGTTGATGATGTCGTACGTGGCCCTGGCGCAGGGCGATGAGGTGGGGATGCTCTGCTTCAGTGATACCGTGCATTCATACCTGCCGCCGCGCGGTGGTGGCAGTCAGATGAACCGCCTGTTGCAGGCCGGTTTCGACCAGTTCCCGCGGATGGTCGAGTCGCGCTATGACGAAGCGTTCTTGTACCTGTCCAACCACTGCAAACGCCGCTCGCTGGTGGTCCTGACGACGAACGTGATCGATGAAGTCAACGCGACACAGATTGTTGATTATCTCGCCAATCTCACCGGCCGCCATTTGCCGCTGGGCGTGCTGCTTCGCGATCGTCAGATGTTTGATGCCGCGGATTCACCCGATGGTGGGCCGATGAATCTGTATGCGGCCGCTGCGGCGGCTGACATCTTGTTGTGGCGACATCAACGGATCGTCGACCTGCAGCACCGCGGGGTGCTCGTCGTCGACGCCTTTCCCGACGAGTTAGCGGCACCGCTGGTCAACGAATACCTGCGGATCAAGGCCAAGCACCTGCTGTAGCGGCGAAAAAAACTTCGCCACCGGGCGCAGTTAGGCTGTTCCGCAACGTTGGAGTTCAGCCTTCAGGCTGGTAGCGGCGAAGAAAACCTCGCCACCGGTCAGAGCTATTTGGAGCCGCGCAGGAACTTGGCCATCGCGACCGGCAGTGGCGATTGGAACAGCATCGCTTTGCCGGTAATCGGATGATCAAACCCGAGCGTCAACGCATGCAGCGCCATCCGCCTGCGGATCCAGCGCGGGTGTTCGCTGGCATCGCCGCCGTAGCGTGGGTCGCCCAACACCGGGTGCCCTTGTTCAGCGAGATGAACGCGGATTTGGTTGCGGCGGCCGGTTTCCAGCCGCACGTCCAGCAGCGTGGTGTCGGCCAGGCGGCGGGTGACGCTGTAATGCGTGATCGCCAATTCCGTGTTGGCCGCTTCGGCAACCGACATCCGGTCCAGATTCTTCCGCGTGGCCAAGTGCGACCGGATCGTTCCCGCGTCTTTCTCAACCACTCCGGCAACGATCGCGGTGTAGACCCGCTGGGGTTTCCGCTCCTTGAACTGGTCGATCAACCGCTGGGCCACCGCTTCGTTCTTCGCCATCACCAGCAGCCCGCTGACCTCGCGATCCAACCGGTGGACCAAGCACGCCATCCGCTTGGGCCGCGAATGGCTGATGTAGTGCGACACCCGCTCGACCAGCGTGTTCTTCTCGCCATGATCGGTCGGGACGGTCAGCACGCCGGCAGCCTTATCGACGACCACCAGGTGATCATCCTCAAACACCAATGAAAAGGTTCGATCGTCCCAGGCCTTCTTTTTCTCTTTGTAGCCCTGCTGAGGATCAAACTGCACCACCACCAAATCGCCCTCGACCACCGGCTCACCGGTGCCATGGCAGACCCGACCGTTGACGTGCACACACCCGTGGTCGAACAGGCCGCGGACGCGGCTTCGCGACAACGTCGTCAAGCTTTGAACGACCAGATCACAACGACCGGCTTGCTGGGGTTCGACTTTCGCGGTCAGGGTTTGGATGGGCATGCTCGGTGGCCGATGTCGGCCGTCGTACTGGGCTGGCGGTAGAGGTTTGCCGCGGCGGGCGGCTGCAAAAACAGAAGTGGCAACAAGTATAGCTTAGGAGCCCGGAAAAACTCGGCTTGCACCGCTTGGCGGAGGCAATTTAGTCTCTCCGATCACCGAACTGGGCAAGTCTGTGCAGTCACTGAAGGAAATGAGGACAGGATGTCACCACTGGAAAAGCGCGCTTATCCATTGATTTTCACGGTCGCTGCCATCAGCTACGTGATGTCAATCGTGATGCCTAACGAAGATTTCACGCACCACTGGATGATCCGCGAAGACGGCGTGCTGGAGTGGATCACGGCGCTGGCCCTGCTGTCGGCAGCGCTGCTCTGTGGCTACCGCAGTTGGACGCTTCGCCACTGCCGGCCCAAGTCATTCGTGCTGTGCATGGCCGCCGCCGCTGTCGTACTGTTTTTTGGCATGGGTGAGGAAATCAGCTGGGGTCAGCGGATTTTTGGAGTCCAGACGCCGGAGTTCTTCCTGGCCAACAACGTCCAAAACGAAACCAATCTGCATAACCTCGAGATCGGCGGCGTCCGCATCAACAAGCTCGTCTTCGGCAAAATCCTGGCCGCCGTGATCGTGACCTATCTGCTGCTGCCCCTCTGGTACCAGCGTTCACGGCCGGCCCGTCAGCTGTTAAACCGTCTGGCGGTCCCGGTCCCGCGACTGCACCAGATTCTCGCGATCCTGGCCGTGGTGCTGCTGGTCGAAACCAGCGGAGCGTCTAAACGCGGCGAAATCAACGAGTTTGCCCTGAGTTCAACGTTCCTGTTGATACTGCTCAACCCGCGCAACCTCTGGATCTTCCGTCCGGGAACTCAACCGCCACCGAGCGAGGCTGTGTCGGCGACGCTGCCATTTGCACCGGCACACTCCACTGCAGATGAGACGGCTGCGAGCACGACAGGTCGGCGTGTCGCCTGATTCACTGCTGGAGTGGGTTAAACCGCTGGTGGTGCTTGCCAGCGGTTCAGAATTGAAAGTAAACGAACGGACGAAACTCGCTGGGAGCGAATAATACCAGCGCAGCGATTGCAAAACCGACTGCCCACGGGGTGTACCAACGGTCCGGCCGCAGTGAAAGCAACTCCCGCTGCGGCGAGAGCCAAACGGCGTGCTCCACGATCAGCAGGCTCAGGGCGATCAGCGGCAGTGGCGGCAGCCAAAGCAGCCCACCCGCCGGCCTCAAAATCTGATTCCAAAGCAGCGCAAACTCGCCGATCGACGCGGTGCGAAATAGTGTCCAGCCAATCAGCACAGCGAGAAAGGTGAATGACGTTGCCAGCAATCGGTACAACCGGCGGTCGCTCGCTTCGGGTTTCCAACCTCTTGTCAGGCACAGCAGCAGCCCGTGCCAAATGCCCCAATAGACAAAGTTCCAAGAGGCTCCGTGCCATAAGCCACCGAGCGTCATGGTGATCATCAGATTCTGATAGGTTCGCAACCTGCCTGCACGACTCCCTCCCAGGGGAATGTAGAGATAGTCTCTCAACCAAGTCGATAAGGTGATGTGCCAGCGGCGCCAGAACTCAGCGGGAGAGCGCGCAAGTACGGATGTCGAAAATTCTCTGGCAGCTCAAATCCGAGCAGCCGCGCTGAACCGATCGCAATGTCACTGTAGCCTGAGAAATCACCATAGATCTGGCCCGCATATCCCAACACCGCAAGCACCACCGTCGGCCAAGCAAAGTGCTCCGGAGTGGCAAAAACGGGATCGACCAACGTTGCCAGTTGATCGGCGATCAGCACCTTCTTGACAAATCCGCGGAGCAATTGCGCGAGTCCCGCGTAGATCTGGAGCGGGCGCGGCCGCAGCATCCGGTCCAGCTGTGGCAGAAACTCCGATGCGCGGACGATCGGCCCGGCAACCAGTTGCGGAAAGAACGCGACATACAGAGCAAAATCGAGCAGCCGCCGACAGGGGGCGAGGGTGCCGCGGTAGACGTCGATCGTGTAGCTGAGCGTTTGAAAGGTATAAAAGGAAATTCCGATCGGCAGAATGATTTCTAAGCTGCCACCATGCAGCCCCCAAGATCCCAGCAAAGACTGCGCGGAGTCGATGAAAAAGTTGTAATACTTGAAAAAACCAAGTAGTCCGAGATTTCCTGCTAGGCTCGCCGCCAACAATATTCGCCGGATCGGTTTAGCATTCGTGATGCCAAGCAGCCGGCCGATCCCATAATCCCATAAGGTGGAAAATAGGAGCAAACCGGTGAAGCGAAGATCCCAATAAGCATAAAAGTAGTAGCTCGCGATAAGTAACACTACTTTGCCCGCCGTTGGCCACGGTAGCCGCAGGGTGATCGCAACGATCACTGCCAGGAACATGACATATTCGAGCTGCGCAAAGTTCATCGCCTTGCCGTCTCAATCGCCGTCTGGGCCACCGTGTCCGCCGGGCGAGTAAGACGCTGCTGAGCGATGGCGACGATCGCCTGGGCAATCAACCGGTTGCCGTCCGCATTCAGATGCCCAGAACCAGGCTGGCCGTTATGGAACCCGCGCGGCAATCGGCGTTGCGTTTGCCACAGCTCAATGAAATCTGCTCGCAGGTCGACGACTTCGACACCGCCGGATCGCAGCTCGTCGCGGGTCAACTCAAACATCGCGTCATCGGGATGCGTCGTCGCGATTGGGCGTGCCAGCGTCGGCGTGGCGGGTGCATAGACAATCACCAGCCGCTGCTCAAATCTCGCTGCCAGCGTTTTAATTGCGGCGGCAACCGCCTGAGCCAATTCCAAGTCCTGCCCGCCGCTGTGCGAGCTGTCCGCCACTGGTTCAGCCGACTCGCCCTGCGATGCGGTCCTGCGCGGGCCGACGCGAAAATCCAGTCGCCGCAGTCCGCCGCTCTCGGGATCTCGCAGAATGCGTTTACCGGCGGCAAAAATTGCCTCGGCACGCAGCGTCGCGGCCAGTCTCACCCAGGCGGGCGAGGGCACGACCTGTCGCTGTGGAAGCTCGCTGCCGATCACCGGGGCGAGAGTCGCCAAATCGCTCAGCTCCGTGACCACCCACACGTGCAGGTTCGGGTGCCACAGCGCGTCGGCGGCCTCCAGCAGATCGCGCCACTCGCGTGCGTCGGCGCCGGATCGACCCATCGATAGGCAATCCAGCGGCTGCATTGGCTGGCGGTCAGCGATCGCGATGACCTGGTTGCTGATCTTCTGCGGGTCGTCGACACAAACACCTTCGACTTGTGAATCGCCCCACAGGATGATCCGCTGGCTCGCCTGCCGCGGCTGCCATCCCGGCAACCCATGCGGGCCGATCGACGTTTCTGCCCAGCCTTCGCTGCGCCAGCGGACGACGTCGCCGGAGCGCAGCGTGCTGATGCCCAGCGCCGGGTCTTGCACCCGCACCAAGATCGAATCGAGCACCCACGGACCAGCCAACCACACCACTACCCAGCTGCCCAGGATGCCGATGCCCCATCGCCTCCACACTGTGATGTTCCGTTGCATTGAAGTTGTCCTTGCGATCATCATTCCTCAGCGAGAGTCGCCAGTGGAAGTCGGGGCTGTCGAAACGCCGGCTCTCCGGTTACCCTGCTGGACTTGCCCCAAGCAAGCCCCTGCCCGCCATCCCGCCCCCACCTTTCTGAATCGCACGATGGAAAATGGCAATCCTGCAAGCGACGGCGATGCTGACCAGCCGGACGCTTTAAGTTCTGGAAGTAGCCGACACGTTTCTGCCGGCGAGCATACGACCCGTGAGTTCGCTCCACCGATCGCAGCCGCGAAGCTATCCGAAGACGGTTGGGCGATTGTACTGGGCGTTACCGTGTTGGTGGCGGCGTTGGCGGGTACGATGTGGGGCGGCGAAGCGTTGGCCGGTTGGTTCGCGCAGCCTGGCGGGTGGAGCGACTCGCCGCTGCAGTCACTGATCGGCAAAGGACCGCGTCCGGCATGGCTCGGGTCGCTGCTGGCCGTCGCAGTCATCGGCCTGCTGGGGATCACGGCGCTGGTTGACCGGCGTGGAGATGCAGCCGGCGGCGGATGGCTGCAAACGGTCGGCGGCTTTCTCGCAATCGTAGCCCTTGCCGTGATCGCCTTTGTGATGGCTGGCCAGCAAGTAGCTAAGTACTACGGTCTGGAATACGTGCTCTGGGCGCTGCTGTTGGGATTGATCATCAGCAACACCATCGGGTTGCCTCAGTGGCTGCGCGGGGCGGCCCGGGGCGAGTTGTTCATCAAATGGGGTTTGGTGTTGTTGGGCGCTGAGGTGTTGCTCGGCAAACTGGTCGCACTTGGTATTCCCGGCATCATGGTCTCGTGGGTCGTCACACCGATCGTGCTCATCACCACCTTCTGGTTCGGCTGCCGTGTGCTAAAAATCCGTTCGCCGTCACTGGTGATGGTCGTTGCCGCGGACATGTCGGTCTGCGGCGTCTCGGCCGCGATCGCGACCGCGGCGGCATGCCGAGCGAAGAAGGAAGAGCTGTCGATGGCGATCGGGCTGTCGATGGCGTTCACCGCGGTGATGATGGTCGTCATGCCGATTGCGTTCCGCTTCGCCGGTGTGGATGACATCGTCGGCGGCGCCTGGATCGGTGGAACGATTGATTCGACCGGCGCCGTCGCGGCCGCCGGAGCTGCGCTGGGTGACCGCGCGATGAAGATCGCCACTACCGTGAAAATGATTCAAAACGTGTTGATCGGCGTGATCGCCTTCGCCGTCTCCGTTTACTGGGCAACCCGCTATGAGACCGCTGACGGTGAATCACCCACACGACGCGGCAGTTTGCTCGCCGAGGTTTGGCGACGCTTTCCCAAGTTCGTGCTCGGCTTCCTCGCCGCTTCCTTGGTCGCCAGTGCGATCGCTTGGTCGGGTTCCAACGGCGAAGCGCTGGTCAGCACGGCGGTTGATTCGGTGACCAAACAACTGCGCAATTGGCTGTTTTGTCTCGCGTTCGTTTGTATCGGGCTGGAGACTCACTTTCGCACGCTGTTGCCGGCCTTCAGTGGTGGAAAAACACTGGTACTGTATGTGGTTGGCCAGTCCTTCAATATTCTAATGACCGGCCTGATGGCGACGCTCGTGTTCGGCTGGCTGTTTCGTGATGCGATCATGGAGTGGCTGCCGTGACCCGCCACCTGTCTGCTGCTGAGACGGCACTTCCGGACAAGCGGCGCGCTGGCGGCCGGATCAGATTGTTCCTGTGCACAATCGGCATCGTCGTCGTTTGGGGCTGGGTACTGCCAGCAATTGGCTCACTGCCCCGCGTCCGTGCGGCGATTCAGCGGACGGAAAGCCGAGGAATCAATGCAGGCGCAATTTTCTACACCGATGTTTTCCAGACGCCCGAATTACGCCGGGCGAATCAAGTTGTTGACCAAAGGTAATTGACCGATGCGTGTGATTTTGATACCGGACCGTTCCTCGATGGGCAGCTGGGTTGCTCAGCAAGCTGCGACCGACCTCCGGAACACGATCCGGAGCCAGGGCCATGCCCGGCTGGTGATTGCGACCGGAGCGAGCCAATTTGAGGTGCTCGAGTCGCTCGCGGCCCGCGAAGACGTCGACTGGTCGGCGGTGACCGGGTTCCACCTGGATGAGTACATCGGCATTTCGCAACAGCACCCGGCGTCGTTCTGTCGTTACCTGCGCGAGCGGTTTGTGAGCAAGGTCCCGCTGCACCAGTTCTATTACTTGGACGGCGAAGGCGACGCGGCCGCAACGATTGCCACGGTGGGCGAGAAACTGACCGAGGCCCCGATCGATGTGGCGCTGGTAGGAATTGGCGAAAACGGGCACTTGGCGTTCAATGACCCACCGGCCGATTTTGAAACCCAGTCGCCCTACCTGATCGTGGATCTCGACGAGAAGTGCCGGACGCAGCAGGTTGGCGAAGGCTGGTTCGCCGGTCTCGACGATGTGCCCAAGCAGGCGATCAGCATGTCGATTCGCCAGATCATGAGTTGCCGCACGATCTACTGCAGCGTGCCGGACGCCCGTAAGGCGGCGGCGGTCCGCGACACGCTCGAAGGGCCGATCAGCCCCGATGTTCCAGCAAGTATCCTGCGGCAACACCCCAATGCGACGTTGATCATCGACGAAGCGGCTTCGAGCGAACTGAGCGCTGAAACTCGCAGCACGCTGGAATTGGCGTGATGGTGGGAACTGGCGTGATCAACAAGCAGTGGGTGGATTTGCAGGTCAACGGCTATGCCGGCGTTGACTTCAATGCCGACGAGCTGATGGTCGATGAGGTGCTCGCGGTTTGCCAGCGACTGGGGGAAGACTCGGTCAGCGGTATTCTGGCAACGATCATCACCGCTCCGCTGGAGCAGATGACACAGCGGATCGCCCGGCTGGCGCGGTGGATCGATGAGCTACCGGAAGTCGCTGCGAAGATTTTGGGGATTCACGTCGAAGGCCCGTTCATCAGCGCCGCGAGCGGTTACGTCGGAGCGCATCCGGTCGCGGACGTGCTGCCGGCGACGTTCGATACCGCGAAGCAATTGGTCGATTCCGGCGGCGGTCATGTGCGGCTGGTCACGCTGGCTCCTGAATCGGATCCGGGTTTTCAGGTGACGCGGATGCTGGCTCAGCAGCGGATCTTGGTTGCGGCTGGTCACAGCGACGCGTCGCTTGATCAGTTGCGCGGCGCGATTGACGCTGGTCTGCAGCTCTACACGCACCTGGGCAATGGCTGCCCTGGGATGATGCACCGCCATGACAACATCATCCAGCGGGTGCTGAGTCTCTCGGAGTCACTGGCGATCTCCTTCATTGCCGATGGGCATCACGTCCCATCGTTTGCTTTGAAGAATTACCTCGCGCTGGTTCCAGATGAAAACATTGTGATCGTTTCCGATGCGATCAGCGCCGCGGGTTTGGGTCCCGGCGAGTTCCAGCTCAGCAATCAGACCGTTTATGTGGATCAGGCCGGCGCCGCCTGGTCTGCCGATCGCACGCACTTTGCCGGCTCAGCGGCGACGCTGCCGACGATGAAAACCGTGCTCGAGCAGATTGGTTATTCGGCCGACCAAATCAACCGCTGGATGGGGAGCAATCCAGCTCGACTGCTCAGCGGTTTGTAGCGGCACCGGCCAGCCGCGACGCTTCTGGCAGACGCTGGAATCACCACTGCGACAACCTGTTACAATTTTTTTCAAGCTGCCCGTCCACCTCTTTTTTACCTCCTAACTCAAAGCGCTCGCCATGCCTGAACCGAACGACTCGCCAGCTGGACCGCTGATGAATCCTCGGACGATCGTCCGCCTGCTCTCGACGATGATGTTTCTGCAGTTCTTTGCTTGGGGAGCTTGGTTCGCCACGATGTCCGCAGCGATGGACGCCAAACTGCTCGGCGTGTTCATCGGCGACGCGTATGCGGCGGCACCGATCGCGGCGATTTTTGCTCCGCTGTTTCTAGGGCTTGTCGCGGACCGGCTATTCCCATCCGAAAAGGTGATGGGATTTTTGATGCTCATCGGCGGCCTGATCATGCTGGCCGTTCCGGTCGTCGCGACTTCGGCATCGCAGTTCGCCAGCGAGTCGGCGACGCAGATGCGCGCAGCAGGCAGCTTTACCGCCGACGCGTTTGCAGCTCAGCAGGCAGCCGAAAACTCATCGGGACGTCTGCTGGTGTGGCTGATCCTGGCGCACTTGCTGTGTTACATGCCGACGCTTGGACTGGGCAACACGATCGCGTTTTCGAATATCCCCAGCCAGGATCAGTTTCCCAAGATTCGCGTCTGGGGCACGATCGGCTGGATCGCGGCTGGTTTGACGCTCGGCGCTTTGGGGTGGTCGGCGAGCTATAACATCTTCTGGCTCGGCGCCGTCAGTTCGCTGTTGTTGGGCGTATTCTGTTTCTTCTTGCCGCACACGCCGCCGCCGCTCAAGGGTCAGCCGATGGACATGCGGTCGCTGTTGATGGTCGACGCATTCAAGTTGATGGCCGACCGTAACTTTCTGGTATTCGCGATCTGCTCCACCTTAATCTGCATTCCGCTGGCATTTTATTATGGCATGACCGCCGCATACTTGACGCATACAGGCTTTGTTGAAGCCGGTGCGACGATGACGATCGGGCAGATGTCCGAAATCTTCTTCATGCTGTTGATCCCATTCTTCTTCCGCCGACTCGGGGTCAAGATCATGATCCTGATCGGGATGGCGGCCTGGGTGCTCCGCTATGTGCTATTTGCGTTTGGCGCGCCCGATCAAATCACTTGGATGCTGTTGTTAGCGGTCGCGCTGCACGGCATCTGTTATGACTTCTTCTTCGTCACGGGGTTCATGTACACCGACCAGAAAGCCCCACGGGCGATTCGTGGTCAGGCGCAGGGGCTGTTGGTGTTTCTGACCCAGGGCGTGGGTATGTTTTTTGGCTACCGGATCATGGCTGGCGGCAATTTGTTCGGCATCCCCTTGAACCTCACCTTCGGGCCTTACGGGCAACAGGTGAGCAGCGCCGCGACCTACAGCGAAGCTTTGTCGGAGGCTCGTGGTACTCCCGAGCCGGTCGGATTTTTTGAATCCTTTGCCAAGATGTTTTCACAGAATCTACCTTCAGGCCTTGATCCAGAACTGCTCAGCACGACGATGGAGCAGTGGAAGAATTTTGGCTCTCGCCAGCCATCATGGCCGCGATCATCATGCTCGTCTTCGGACTTGCGTTCTGGGATCGGACCCGAACGGCGCCGGCGGATACCGGCGCGGGCTTTGAAAACATCCCCGAACCGGACGATACGGCTCGGCGTGATGCGTGAGCTTGAGGTGATTAAGCTGTGCGCTTGGTAGCAGTCATGGTGCTGCCAGTCGCTGATTTGCACGGCAAACGACCCTCTCTCGTTGAAAGTTCTTCCGCGAGTTGGTGGCCGACTGCCGGGGGCGTGGATGATCATACCTTGGGTGGCACGCTCAGAGCCCCAGCGATGGGCGTGAGCGATGGGAGCAGATACCGAGCCACAGTGACATTTCTTGATTACCATGCAGTTCTCCCTCAGCACACGCCCTTCGTTCCTCAGGGACGTGCCACCCCGTAGATAAACTCTCGTCCCAAATGATGAGCCACGAAGTTTGCGGAAGAACCTTGTTATAAGGGCCAGTCAGTGACGTCATCGAGATCCGCTTTTTGCGCACTGCTGGTGATTGACGTGTTCGCACTGCCAATCCTGATTATCATGGCTTCGTACTCACCGTTCGCTGGGGTCGTCGGTGGGCTGCTCGTGATGCTGGTCCACCCGTTGCTGCTTTGGCGTTTGGATGAACCCGAGCAAGAATAGGATCGCAGAGCCAGTGCGGCCACTGGCCCGTTTCGCAAAGTCAATTCTTTGAGAGGGCTCGTGTTATGATTCGTCTGGCGATCGTCATTCTAACGGCGATTCTATTTACCAATCCGCTGGCCGCTCAGCAGCGTCCGCCGCTGGCGGTTTTGCGTGACAGCGGCATCGCAGCCTTGCAGCGGGGTGAGCGCGAGCGCGCCGTGCAGGAAGCTGATGCGATGATCAGCAACTACCCGGATGATCCGGTTGGCTGGCGGTTCGCCGGCGATCTGTATCTCCGCGGCGGCGAGATCTCGAAAGCGATCGTCCAGTTCCAGCGTTACATCGCCGAGGTGCCCGAGCATGAGGCGGAACTGTGGCAGTATGGGATCGCTTTGGCATTGGCGGGCAAATACGACGAAGGGCGGAAGCTGTTCGAGTTGCACCGTACGGTCAACCCGAACGATGTCGAGAACGCTCTGTGGCATTTCTACTGCGTCGCAAAAGCTTCCACGGCCGAACAGGCACGGGCGATCGTCCTGCCTGCTCCGGGGGACCGGCGCGTGCCGATGGAGCAACTATTGTGGCTGTACCGCGGCGTGAGCGAGGAGGCCGGGGTGCGAGCCGAAGTCGACAAATTGCCAGCCGGGTCGAACCAGCGCGCCAGTGCAAGCTTCTATGCTGATCTGTACCTGGCGATGCACGCCGACGCCCTGGGCAACCGGCAGCAGGCACTGGAATTGGCAGCGAAGGCGGCGGCCGTCAAGGAAGTCAACTATATGACCGATGTTGGCCGCGTCTATCACTCAGTGCTGCGCGAGGCGGCACCGTAAGGACGTGTGCTGATCACTCCCTCAACCGGGCTGCTGGCGGTACCGTACAGACGCCTGGGAATCCGCCCCGCCAAGTAGGCTTGGCGCCCAGCGATCGCGGCATGTTTCATCGCGCTGGCCATCATCACCGGATCGCGGGCATGAGCGATCGCCGTATTGAGCAGCACACCGTCGGCCCCGAGCTCAAACGCCTGCGACACATCGCTGGCCGTGCCGACTCCCGCGTCGATGATCACCGGGTAGTCCGGATCGTCCTGCTTGAGGTATTCGAGGATGATCCGCAGGTTGTTGGGGTTGAGCAGGCCTTGGCCGCTGCCAATCGGGCTGCCGGCCGGCATCACGCTGGCCGCTCCCAGGTCTTTGAGCCGCTTGGCGGTCACCGGATCATCGCTGGTATAACAGAGGACCGAAAAGCCGTCGGCCACCAGTTCGCGACAGGCGGCGAGCGTCTCGACCGGGTCAGGCAGCAATGTCTTGCTGTCGCCGAGCACTTCGAGCTTGACCCAGTCAGCCCCAGGGTTGCCCAGCGTCTTCAAAATCTCACGTCCTAGCCGAGCGGCGCGGACCGCATCGACGGCATTGAAACATCCGGCGGTGTTGGGCAGCAACGTGTAGCGGTCGAGATCGAGAAAGTCGAGAATATTCTCGCCCGAAGGCGCGTACAAACGTTCACGCCGGACTGCGACAGTCACGCATGTGGCTCCCGACTGGTCGAGCGACTGGCGCATCTCTTCCATCGTCTCGTAGCGGCCGGTACCGACGATCAACCGGCTGCCAAGCGTGTGGCCACCTACGCGCAAGGGACGCTCGAGGTCAGTCTGCGGCTGCGGGGCCGCGTCGGCAGGGGCGGTGGTAGGCATGGTGGCGATCGGATGGGCGGTATTCAAAGACGGTTCAGTCGCTGACGGGCGACGCGGCATCAGCCGCCGCCGACCAGGGTGACAACTTCCACTGCGTCCCCGTCGCAGACCAGATGGGTCGTGTGCTCGGCGCGGCACCACTTCAGCGTTGATCTCGACCGCCAAATAGTCCGGCGGCACATGGACTGATGCGAGCAGTTCGCTAATGGAAAGCGGCTCGTCCAGTTGGACTGGGTTGCCGTTGAGGGTCACGGTAATCATAACAAATCGAGCGGGAGTCGCGTGCGTGGGTTTAAAGAGTTAGTCTACGCCGCGCACTGCAGAGCGTACACCACCGCCGACGTCTAGAGGCAGCAGCGCTGCAGGACACGGTGGTACAAATCGATGCCCCGCTCCAACTGCTCCAAATCGAGCCACTCGTCACTGGTGTGCGCTTGGGCGATGTTGCCAGGCCCACAGACGACACGCTTTTCCAGCTCGCTGAACTCGCCGCCATCGGTCGCGTAGCAGACGGTTTGTGCGGCCGCACAGCCCGCCAATTCACACATCAGACGCACCGCGTCGCTGTTGGGATCGATCCACATCGGCGGTCCATGATGCTCGCGCTCGAACTTCAGTCCGAGTTCTCGGGCTTTGGCCCGAGCTGCCGCAAGCAACGTTTCTCCGCGGATCTCCGGCATCGTACGAAGCGAAATCCAGGCGTCACTTCGGGCCGGAGTGATGTTGACGGCGGTGCAGTGGTCCGAAACTCCAAAGTTCCACGACAACGTCGGCGGATCAAACCGGTCATCGTGCAGGCTTGGGTCGGCTTCCACGAGCTCATACAGCCGCAGTAATTCGACGAGCATCGGCACCATGGCGATGTTGGCGTTGAGGCCTTCACGCGAGCTGCTGTGCGCGGCACGTCCGAGACTGGTGATGCTGTAGGCTTCGATTCCTTTGTGAGCGTGCACCACTTCACACTGCGTCGGCTCGCCGATGATCGCCAGCGGCTGACTTTCGGTCAGGCGGCGGTACGTACGCGAGTGGGTGACCAGATGTTTGGCGCCCTCAAAGCCGACCTCTTCATCGGCTGTACAAGCGATGGTGATCGCCGCAGTTTGCTGCCGCTGATCGATTCGTGAGGCCGCGACGATCATCGCCGCCAGCGAACCTTTCATATCGCAGCTGCCACGGCCATAGACGCGGTTGTCCTGGACCACGGGCTCAAAAGGCTTTCCAGGGCCGCTCCAGCCAACGGCCGGAACGACGTCGGTATGGGCAAAGTAAGCCACTCCGCTACGCTCTTCGGTCCTACCCGCCCGCTCACCGTCCTCTGCATTGCCAGCCGATATCGGCCAGCGAGTAGCAATCACGTTGGATTTGGTGATCCCGCGAGGGTCGGTATAGTGACAGCGTTCCAGCTCAAAGCCGAGCCGCAGTAGTGTACCGGCAACGAAATCGGTGACCTCGACATTGCTCGCGAGGAAACGGAGTCAAACCGCAAGAGCGAAAGCAGCAGCGGCAGCGGTTCAAGCGGTACAGAAGTCATAGAGCCGGTCATTCACCGAAAACATCACGAATGGCGGCTGCGACGTCAACTGGATCGGCGCCCTCAACCTCCTCGGTCATCGCCTCCAGCGCCCGAATCGCCTGCTGGCGATACTGTGGCGTCGAAATCGGAGCGACCGCCTGATACGCATGCCCCGCCGCTGTCGTTTCCGGTGCGCCGGCCGGCATGGCGAAGCCAGCGATCTTGTGAGCCAACACCAGCGGCAATTCACGCCGCGGATACTCTTTGTTGCGGCCACTGAACTTCACCACGACCTTTTCCGGACCGATTTCGACCACCACGACCTGCAATTGATCAGTGACCGCAAAACTCTCGGCGGCGTTTAATCCGTCGAGCCCCTTTTCAACGCCGCCGTGATAGTAGCTGGCCAGTTCAGCGAGTTGGAACAGCCGCGACGCTTGATTCTTTTGTTCCGCCGTGATCGCCGCCAGCTGTGCCGCTTCGGCTAGGGGCTGCATCGTTTGCCAATCTGCAGCTGCAATCGCTTGACGGGCCTTGTCGATCGTCTGTTGTGCCGCCTCAGCGTCACCGGCGGGCGGCGTTCCAGCGGGCGATGCTTCGCCGGCGCCGGGTGGGACCGAAGCCATTTCCATGGCTGGATCGGCCGCCGGCACCGCTTCGGACGTCATTTTCGGCATGCTTTCGTCCGGAGTTGCGGCCGTGGTTTGCTCTGGTCGCGGACCGGCTTCAGCGGACAGGGGCATCCCCGCCGGCGCGGATAGATCGTTGCCGTCGCGATTCCCGAGGCTCGCGAGCCAGTTATCGGCTGCCGCGAGTTGTGCGGCATCATCGCGGCTGCGTCGCGGTGATCGCTCTGGCTCAGGGAGCAGCCGTCCCATGACCGGATCGGCTGGTGGCCGCGGCGGGCGTACCGATGGCGGAGGATCGTCTGTGGCAGCTGCTTCGCTGCCGTTGATTGCCCCGGCCTGCAAGTTGATCACGATGCCGCCAGGATTGCGGTTGAGCACGTACAACAGCACCGCGATCCCGCCGATGCTGACCAACGTCAGCACGCCGAGCGACACGGCTGCCCAGGGAAAACGGTGGCGACGGCGGCGGCCTTTGCCAACATCGGGCTTCACGACCTGAATCGGCAGCGGCACTCCGTCAGCCGCCGGCGCAGGCCCAGGCGGCCCGGCGGCAGGCGACACGGGCGGCGCAGCGGCCAACTGGGCTGCTAAGCTCGGCGGCAACGGCGTGTCAATTCTGAACGGGTCGATCGCTGGCGGCTCCATTGCCGGCGCTGCCGGATTTGCGCCACCGGACGGAGCGGGCGGAAGCATGCGTGCCGGGCCGGCACGAAATGTCAGCGGGGTAGCCGCCGGCGCCGCAGCACCAGCTCCGCCGCTGCCGGGCAGTAGTCCCAGCAGCGGGTCTGGTTCCAGTTGCGCGGCCGTCGAAATGCTTGCGGCCGGCCGAGGAGCGGCGTCTCCCGTGCCCGCCAACGGTGTTTGCTTCACCGGCGGGTTGGCTGCTGCGGCTTGATTGGTCGGCTGCCGCGGAGCCCGGTCCAGTTGCGCCTTCTGTGTCGGATCCATCAGCACGCCACGGGCACGCTTCACCCACACCGCCGCCTGCTGCCACGCCACCGGATCGGCGTTCGGCTTGGCTGCGTTAAGCCGAGCAACGGTCGTTTGGATCGCCCGCGAAATCGTTGCCGTATCGTCTTCCCCAGCGGCTAGCCCGAAGACCATGTACGGGCTGGGCTGGCTGACGTCGGCGGGAAGTGCAAGCAGCGATTGGGCGGTGTCAAAAGAATGCATAAAGTCCTGAGCGAAAACCGGTGTGGGACAAGGTTCGATTATGTCTCCGCAACAGGCTGTCTGTCAAAGTCGCCGCCGCCGCGGCTGAGTTCGCATCGCCCCTTTGCCAGCCGCAATCGCCTGGTCCGGCCATTTCGCATTTGTTCCCATCACCGGTTCCATCGAGTAGAGTGCTCCGGCGTGCCGCGCAGCGTGGAGACGGCGCAAACGACCCTGGGGTGGAACCGGTGATGAAGTTGTGGATCGATGCGGACGCCGCTCCGCGGGAAGCCAAGGAAGTGATCTTCAAGGCGGCGCGACGACTGCAATTAGACACCGTGCTCGTCGCCAACGGGCCTTTGCAGGTTCCGCTCAACGCCGCTACGGTCTCGACCGTACAGGTCGCCGACGGAGCCAACGTGGCGGATCGCTACATCGTCGCCCAAGCCCAACCCGGAGACATCGCCGTCACCGCCGACATTCCGCTGGCGGCCGAACTGGTCGACAAGGGTGTGCACGTCGTCGACCCCCGAGGCGACGTCTATACGCCCGATAACATTCGCTCGCGCTTAGCCGCCCGTGACTTCTTTGAAAGCGTCCGTGCCGCCGGAGGCACAACCTCGGGAACCCGGCCTTACTCTGCACAGGACAAGAAATCGTTCGCCGACGCGCTCGACCGGGCGCTGGCTAGGCAGCGTCCCGTCCGCTAAATCGGTCTTCCTGCCGCGGGAGCTGATTCGCAGCACCGCGCCGCTGCGGCAGTCGCCTCAGTATAACGGGCATATCTTGTACGTTGTTTAACTATAAGACAAGACTCTCTGGCAGTATCTTACAGAGGGTTCTTTGGCGAATTTCGTCGCTCATCACTTGGGGTGTGGACGCTGAGCCTCTGGGTGGCACGTCCCTGAGGAACGAAGGGCGTGCTGGGGAGAACTGCAGAGAAACCAGGGACTGCCTCATCGGCTCTTTATCGGTTTGAGAATACCACGCCCATCGCTGGGCGGCTTGTTGATTTAATCGATGGTCCCTAATTTGCGATAGCACAAGTCGCGTTAGGCGAGATTAAAGGTGGACTACCGGACGCTAACGCATTGCGGCTGATTAAATCAACAAGCCCTGGGGCTCTAGGCGTGCCACCCAAAGTCATCGCGATACCCGCTCCGGGACGGGCGGCCACTCAATCAGCGGAAGAACCTTGCAAATTAATGCAGGACTCCTTTGGCACCGGTGGGCATCATGCATGTGCTGCTATCGCCTATACCACCTCGATCACCGATTGGGAATAGGGCAGTCGCGATGCTTTGACCATTGGCACCATGGCCGCGCCGGCACTTAGGCCAATCGTTAGTGAAAGCCGTCAATCAGCCTCTCCGTAGAGGGGAATCTGTGCCGCAAACCTTAGTTAAGGGAAACCATCTTGGGTGAAAAAAGCGATAGGTGTGTCTCAGCCTGATAGCGGCGCAAATCGGCAGCCCGCATTGCGTTAGCGTCAATCCTGGCAACGACTTATGATGATTAGTAGTTGTGCTAGCATAATTCATAATGTATAAAATCTGTACTGAAATTTTCGGTATTGCTATTGTACCGCTTGTCATTCTCATCGCCCCTGTGTTCAATGCTTCCCAAGCGAATAGTAATTCGCGCGGGGTTTACTTCCGTATTCCCTGCAGATTCCAAGGTATTGAAGGAGTACACGGATGCGTTTGGGTTCAATGGCGGCTGTCCTATCGACGTTGGCATGTTCGGCAGTGTTTGCCAATAACATCGATATGACTGGGATTCAGCTGAATCCCGGTGAGCGGGTCGTGGCGATCGACGGCGTCCCGGTCAACAGCGCCTCAGGCCAACAGGGACAGGGTCACGTACGTCAGGCAGGCTTTCAACCGATCCGCTCGGTTGCCTCGAACATCATTGGCAATCTTGTTCCATCCAACCAGCCGTTCAGCCACACGCCGGGCGAAACGGCACTGGATAAGGCCAATTACGAACGGCGGAAGAACGGCGTAGGAAATCTGATTCCCGACCCTCAGTTGCAAGCTTTGGCATTGCAAAAGGCTCAGATCGCAGCAAGCCGCGGACATAAGAATCACGTCGGCGGTTCACTCGGAGGTGCTCGTGCCGAAGGCGTCGGCCACACCAACGGACGATTCTTGAGCTGCTGCCTCGATATGCCCGCGACCTACGGTGGGGCCGCAATGGTCCAAGGCCGTGACGGCTGGTATTGCTGCCTCTTGGTGCGTTAAACCGCAGCGCATGTTGTGCGATCTTGTCTCAGCCAATCACAGGATGACATCCTGGGCGTGATTGTGATCGCGCAGAGAAAACCCTTGGAACTGGGGGGCGCAGGGACGCACCCCTTGTTTCATCTCATCTGACTGCCCTGAAGCGGCACACCTACTCCAGACGTGGCTAATCTGATAAGGGCCACGCCACATAGCTGCCCTGTCCGCAGCGCAGGTGCGCTGCGCATCGGTTAGCACCCCTGCCGTGCTGTACTGATAGGCCAAGGCGAGAACCGAGTCCGACGAATCCGGCGAGCGATACGCGCGTACTAAACAGCAATCGTATAGATTCAATCGGCCAGGCTGATTGGTCTCTTCGATCTGATCCAGTACCACAATCGTCGGCGCGATATCATCCTCTGTAAATGACCAGACTTCTCCTGCCACCCAGTCGGCGTCGAGCTCGTCATCATCAAATCGCAGTGCTGGATAAGAGCCTAGGTCATATAACTGACCGCGCACATAACCGGGAATGATGTCGAGAGGTTTCCGCGGCCATAGGTTTCCACGGCATTGCTCGCGCTGCAATGTCCCATAAACGAATACATGCGTAATCATCCCTTAGGCAGCTCGCACCAGTTCGTGCTGCGCCGACTCGACACAGTCGGCTGATACGGTTCTAGCTCCGAGTTTGGCTGCGGCGGTTAGGCCTGATTGCGCTAAGGCGGCCAGAATGGCAACCTTGCCGTCGCTGAGTTCGTGCAGCCGCACCAATGCCGAATCGTCGAACACGTCACCGGCAGCACCGGCTGCGGCCATGCAGAAGCGGACATATGCGATCGTATCGTGCAGTTCAAACGGCTCCAGCTCGATCCGCAGCGGGCAGCAATCCAACTTCTCGTGCAGTGCCGATGCCGCCTGAGCCGAAGTGCCGATGACGATGCACAGCGACCGATGCGTCGATGACAACCTGCCCGCCAGTTCGGCGGTTTGCACATCGCAGCAATCGATCAACCACAGCGTTCGCACTTGATGGCGCCCAGCGGCGGTGATTGCTTCGCTGATCCGCTGCGACGCCCTGGCACCAAACGGATCGACTGCCAAGCCGACCGCAAGTCGCGCCAGAGCGGCCGCCGGTGTGTCCACGCCGCCGCAGGTCAGCACTGCGTCGACGGCTGCGTTGCCGAGTCCCGAGCTCCCCGACACTCGCCTGAGCAGCGTCGTGGCACCACACCCCCGCTCACTCAACAGCAGGGCGCTGCGCATCTCGGAGCGGACCAAGTGATCCATCCGCGCGATTGCCTCGCGCTGGGAGTGTCCAGCGAAGAAAAACTCCGGCGATGTGACGGGGCCAAAGGGGACATGCTGCAGCGACCAGTGTTTCAGAAAGTGCATGGAGGGCGCAATCACCGGGTAGGAAGTCGCCGGACGCAAACTCCGGACAAGGAAAGGATCACCGAGCGAGCCGGCATCGTGAAGAATCCTGATCATCGCTAAAATCGGCAGCAATGACCGACCCCTTGAGACGATTCTCAACCAAAGCCAGCGGACGAGCGATGCAGTCGCCGACGCGCGGCTGCCTGCATGCTCACTGACCTGTTCATGACCATTCGCTACTTCGTTCCTGACCTGCCCCGCGGCGGAGGCCATGTGGAGTTGCCAGAGACCGAGTCGCATCACGCGAGCAGCGTGATGCGGATCAAACCCGGCGCTGCGGTGACGCTCTTCGACGGCCAAGGCTATGAGTCGGAGGCTGTGATCGAATCGGTGTCGCGGCGGCGTGTCGCGTGCCAAGCGGAAACCGCACAGTTACAGCCTCGCGCCAACCCACATGAGGTCTATCTGGCGGTTGCCATGCCCAAGGGTGACCGGGCCAAGGAGTTGATTGAGCGGCTGACGGAACTCGGGGTCGACCGGCTGGTTCCCGTTCATTGCCAGCGGTCCCCCTGGGCGGTTTCCGCTGGCGCCCTGGAAAAATGGCAACGCGTGATCGTCGAAGCCTGCAAGCAGTGCCACCGAAACACGCTGCTGCATGTCGATCCCCCCTGTTCAGCGGCCGACTTCTTCACTCGCCCGCTGGACCCACAGCAGGTCGCCTGGTTTGCGCATCCGGGAGGCGATCCCGTCCAGCTGATGCAACCACCGGCCGACTCGCTTCCGCGGCCGCGCATCCAGATCGCCATCGGTCCCGAAGGCGGATTTACAGACGAAGAGCTCGCGGCAGCCGAGCTTACGGGCTGGAAAAAGGTTGGGCTGGGCGAGAGAATCTACCGCATTGAAACTGCGGCAGTGATCCTAGCGGTCAAGGCAATGGGAGTCTGAAGCCGGCGCTAAGTTCGACTTTCGCAGTTTTCTCAACTTTGAATCGCTGGCGATTCAGAGAGTAGAACAATAGTCCCCAATTGTTCTTCATCCTGCACGGGCCGATGTGCGGAACAATTGGGGACTATTGTTCTACTCTGTCGTCTTCGCCGACCACAGCATTGGGAAAGGCGAACTAAGTATCCGGATGCTGATGATGAAGCTTTTACTATTTAGCGATTTGCATTGTGACGTCGCAGCGGCCCGCCGGCTCGTCGAGGCCGCACGCGCGGTGGACGTGGTGATTGGAGCGGGAGATTTCGCCAATCGACATCGCGGCCTGAGCGATACCTTGCAGATCTTGGCAGCGATTGAAAAGCCGGCGGTGTTGGTCCCTGGCAACGGCGAGACCGCTGAGGAGCTGCGCGATGCAGCCCAGGTCTGGGCGACCGCGACCGTGCTGCACGGCGAAGGTTGTGAAATCGAAAGCCAGGCGTTTTGGGGTGTTGGCGGCGGGATCCCCGTCACGCCCTTCGGCAGCTGGAGCTACGACTTCAGCGAAGAGCAGGCGGAGGAACTGCTGGCGGGATGCCCTGAACAAGCGGTGCTGGTGGTTCATTCGCCGCCGCGGGATACCGTCGATCACGATGCCAGTGGCCGGATCCGCGGCAGCGAAGCGATCCGTCGGGTTGTGCAGGCCAAGCAGCCGAAGCTCGTCGTATGCGGCCACATCCATAGCGACTGGGGCAAACGCTTTACCCTCGACCATGCGTTGATCATCAACGCCGGGCCCAGCGGCATTATTCAAGCGATCGATCCCGTGCCTGTTGAGGATGATGTGCGCGGGTGACCGCCAGCATCGCCTCGTGCAGATGCCCGTTGCTCGCCAAGACGCTGCTCGCCATGATTCCCAGCGGATCTCCGGAGGCGGTGGTGACGCGGCCGCTGGCTTGCTCGACGAACAGCCGGCCAGCGGCGAAGTCCCAAGGTGAGAGCTGATATTCGAAAAAGCCGCTCAGCTGGCCACAGCCGACCATGCACAGGTCCAGCGACGCGGCACCGAATCGCCGGATGCCGTGGATGTGATGCGAGAAGAGTTCTTCGATCGTGCGTAGCGTGCGCCGCATCATCTCGCCGCGGTCGTAATAAAACCCGCAGCCAACTAACGCCTGAGCGAGTGTCAGCGCACCGCAGACCCTTGCCGGTCGGCCGTTGTGCCAGGCGCCGTCTCCAGCCGACGCCGTGTACAGATCGTCGGTGGCCGGATTGTAGACCACGCCGACGACTGGGCGCCCGAAGTGGTAGTAGGCGATCGAGACCGCGAACTGGGGCAGCGTGTGCGCGTAGTTATTGGTCCCGTCGAGCGGATCGATGATCCACAAGTGCTCGCAGGCCGAGACATCGACGCCTTTGCCAAGTTCTTCTTCGCCGAGAAGTTGATGATCCGGATAGGCCTGCGTCAGCCGCCGGGCAATCGCCTGTTCGGACTCCAGGTCGGCATCGGACACCAGGTCAAACGTGGCTCCGCCGACCGCTGACTTGTCACGCATTTTCAGCTCCGTGCGAAAATAACGCATCAAGACCTCGCCGCCGCCGCGCGCGGCTTCGACGGCAACGTTGAGCAGCTCTGCTTGTGAAATCGCCAAGATCGATGTCCCTGTTGGAATGAAAACGCGCCATCGGAGCCGGTGCGAAGCCACTAGGCAAACTTGCAGGGGCCGCAAGCGGTTGGCAACCTACCGCCGGCCCGATAGATTGCCATGGATATTACTGTGGAATGCACATAACGCACAGACTCTTTGATGCGTGCCTCGGATACCACGAGACGGGCTGCACGAATACTCTGACCCTGTTTTTGTCCGGGGTGATCCAGGGGGAGACGATGGAAGACTTCGACATCTCGGCGCTTGCCGCCTACTTGCACATCACGCCTGATCAAGTGCTCAAGCTGGTCAAGCAAGATAAATTGCCAGCGCGCCGGGTTGGTGGACAACTGCGGTTTGCTGAAGCGGAAATTCATCACTGGCTCGAAGATCGCATCGGGGTCAGCGACGAAGGCCAGCTGGTCAAAGTGGAAGAGGCATTGCACCGGTCGGAGCCTCAGCATCCAACTTGGTCGGTCGCAGAACTGTGCCCGACCGAGCGGATTGCGGTGCCGCTGGAATCGCGCACCCGTGGCTCGGCGATTCGTGACATGTGCGCGTTGGCCACGCAGGGCGGGCTGATGTGGGACGCCCCAGCGATGGCTCAGGCCGTGCTGGCTCGCGAAGAGCTGCATCCGACAGCGCTGGATAACGGGGTGGCGCTACTGCACCCGCGACGCCCACAAACGTCGATCCTCGCCGATACCGTCCTCGCTCTGGGCATCACGCCGCAGCCCTTGGCGTTCGCGGGCGGCGGCCAGCTGACCGACATCTTTTTTCTGATTTGCTCTTACGACGACGCCAGCCATTTGCGCATCCTGGCCAGGCTCAGCCGCATCATTGCGGTGGCCGAGACGCTCGAACGACTCAGGGCAGCCAGCTCAGCGGGCGAGGCTCACCAGGTGTTAGCTGATGCGGAGCAAGCGCTGCTAGAGCCATCGTAGAGCCGTCGCCCAACGATGGATCAGCGGCGAAGGAAGCAACGCGGCGAACCGGTAACGCGCCCGCTGCGCCAGACCCTTTGGCTTGGAGACGACACCATGGATGCACCGCTGAGGCAAATGCCGGAGCCAGGGACGCTGCTTTGGATCGGGCCGACGGCCCATCGCGAGTTCGCCGCTGCGTACCGCTTTTGCTGCCAGCAGGTGGCGCAGATCGCTGTTCGCAAAAACTTGGCAGAGGCACTCCGCCGGCCAGCGGGCTATGTTCAGCGGATTGTGATCGCGCGTCCAACCCGCCAACTGCCACGCCGCGCGTTGCGGGAGGGTTTTAGTGCGCGGTGGGGAAATATTCCGACCGTCGCCTTGTGTGGCAGCCTGTGTGATGGCGAAGGCAGAACCGGCACGCCCTGGCCCGCCGGCGGCACGCTGCGTTTCAGCCGCTGGTCCGAGCTGCTACCCGGCTGGTTGTCGCCGTGCGGCGTCCAGACGCGGCCGAACGAGCCGAACTCGTCACTGCTGGTGATCAGCGACCGGTTTGAAATGGCTGAGCCGTACCTGCACTGGGCCGGCGAGTTAGGCCTGCTCACCGGTTGGCATCGCCGTTTCCTGCCGGCGCTGCACAGCCGCTTCGACACCGTGCTGTGGGACGATTCGGCCGCGGCCCCGGCTGTGGCGGCGGCCTGGCGATCGCGTTTAGGGACACCCATGGTCAGCACGCATGCTAGTCCACGCCACCTCCACCCGCGTCACCTGTGGCTGGCGCTGCAGCCTTCGAGCGAAGCGATCAATGAGGCCCATGCCGGCGGCGTCTGCCGTGTGCTGACCAAGCCAACGCGGCTCGATGCGATCTTGCTCGGGTTAAGGGGTCAGGAGTCACTTGCCGCCAGCGGCCCTTCGGGTGCTTCGCACAATTGACTCCTGACCTTGTTAACCCGATCCGGCCGACCGCCGCTGTTCGCTCGTGTGAGCGCGCCGGTGCATCGTGCGACAGCTTACAGCGTCTCCGCGCTGCTGACTCGCTCGTGGTAAATCGACAGTCCGCTCAGCGCGTGGTACAGCGCCCCGCACTCCAGGTCCAGCTCCGCCGTCTGCTCGAGCGTACGGCAGAGGAAGCGTGCTGCCGCCTGCACCCAGGGCTGCCTGAGCAGTTCGTCATCGCCGGCGACCGCAAGGAACTCAAACGCATGTCCGGTAGTTCCCAGTGCCGCGACCAGATCGACCGACCAACCTGGACGTTCGAAGTAGTTCGACGAGAACGAGCCGTCAGCATTTTGGAACTCTCGGGTCTGCTGGATCGCGCGCTTGACCCACTGATCTGCATCCGCCCAGACGCCGATGATCGGATAGCCCGCCTTGCGATGTTCATTCAGCGCGTTGGCGATCGCGCAGAGCCGGTGCGAGCCGCCACAGGCGCTCGACGGCGAGAGCTCTCGCAGCTCGCTCTGTAGCAGCGACTCGATGCTGTATTCGCGGCCATCGTGCGCCGTCCAGCGGTCGGTCGTCGGACGATGAGCCACAAGCGCCGTCAATGTCCAGCTGAACTCATGTTCGAAATTACGCGGGACGTCCCACTGAATTTGTTTGATCCAGCCGGCGATCGTCAGCGGCCCATCGCGGGTGACCACCACGTCATCGGCAGTCAGTCCGCACCGCGCCATGTAAGCCACCCACTGATCGCGGTGCCCCTGGCCGATTTTCGAGCCTGGCTGCAGTTCGGCGACGATGCCGCGAAGCTGCGCCGCGCTTCATCGTTCTGCCCCGGCACCTCAAACAGATCGCCGCCACGAAGTTCAAACCCCCGCATGGCGCCGCCGCCGAGCAGATACTCGACCGCTGGTTGCGGACCCGACGCGGTAGCGATCTCCAGATCACGCCCGTAGGCCAGCACCCCGTGCATGATCTGCCAGGCCGCATTGACGTCGGTCGACAAGCGGCGGTTTTCCCGGTTAGCACGCAATACCTCCGCCACCCACTGTTGCAGATCGTCACCTTGCTCCCCAGCCGCGGCTACGGTGCGCGCGGCCAGCGGCTGATCGGCGACGCCTTCGCTGTGGGCTGCGGGCTGGGCCTCGACTGGTGGAGGTAGTTCACGGATCGGGCAGCCAACGCTCAGGCCGACCAAAATCGCAAAACCAACGGATCGCCATCGACGTAGAGGGAGGCGACGAGATAACAACGTCATCAGGGAATTTTCGGCTCGGACGGAAAACTGGTATATTCGTTGCTGCTCGGTGAAGGTCACCGTCGGCAACTGTCAATTTGATCACTCGCTACCAACACTTACGCCACAATTTGCGACTATGGGCTACCTTCTGTTTCTCATCCCGCCATTTTTGCTCAGTCTTTACGCACAGTGGCGAGTGAAATCGGCGTTTTCGGAAATGAGCCAGGTCCCGGCGAGCATGTCGGGTGCCGCAGCCGCCCGGCGGATGCTCGATTCGGCTGGCTTACACTCGATTCCAATTGAACGTGTCGCCGGCGAGTTAAGCGATCATTATGACCCAAGCGCTAAAGTTGTGCGACTGAGCGAAGGCGTTTATGACGGCCGCTCGATGGCGGCACTGGGCGTCGCCTGCCACGAAGTCGGCCACGCCATGCAAGACGCCAAGAACTACGCTCCGCTGGTGATCCGTAATTTGGCCGTGCCAGCTGCGTCCTTCGGCTCCGGTGCCGGGATTTTCATGCTGATGTTCGGCGTCATGTTCAGCTTTCAACCGCTGTTGTGGCTGGGGATCATCGTCTTCTCGGCGGTCGTCTTCTTCCAGGTCATCAATCTGCCGGTCGAGTTCAATGCTTCTTCACGGGCGAAGGAGCAATTGGTGGCGCTGGGGATGATTTCCGACAACGACGTGTATTACGTCAGCCGCGTGCTCAACGCCGCCGCGCTGACCTACGTTGCCGCCACCCTGCAAGCGGTCATGACGCTCGCCTACTACCTGCTGCATGCCATGAACTCCCGCGATTAGTCGCCGATCGCTCCGCCGATCGAACCAACCCTGCCGGCCATGAGCCGGCAAAACCGAGCGGCGCAAGACATGAACCTTGGCGCGTGAGCCGCTGTCCAGCAGCGGAGTTGATTGAACGACTTACGCCGCCGGGACTAACCGTTGCTGCCTTCCATGGACGCGCGCATCGTCGGGTTGCTCAGCGCAATCGTTGCCAACGGTTGCCACTGCGTGTCATCGCAGGCCACGCTCTCGCAGAGCAGCTGGACGTTGTCCCAGTCCTTTTCGCATTCAACGGCGAACCGCAGATCGCTTCGGTCCAGTTCTGCCGGAACCGGTATGAACCGCATCTGATAGGCACCCGGAGCATCCTGAAAATACGCCGCCAGACTGGCGTCTTCACCGCAGTAGGACAGCCGGTCGAGGTTGCGGCGCAGTCGCCGCAGCGCATCGGCGTGGCAGATCTCGCCGGCCAGACCGAGACGCTGCATCCGTTCCCAACCTCCACCAGCGGAAAAATAACCGAGGTAGTCACATTCGCTGTGACGTTTGGCCTCGCCGAGCAACCGGTCGATCAGGACCGGATCGACAAATGGCCGGTTCCCCGCTAAATACGTCACCCAGTCGGAATCCGTACGGTCGGCAGCCAGAGCCAACCGCTCGATTACGTGGCTGCGTGGGTGATTGATGACCGTGGCACCCGGGATCCCAGACGTTAAAAGGGTTGATGGCAATCCGATGCCGCTGACCACTACATTTTGGACCAACTGCGACTCGCTGATCCGCCGCACCATCCGGCTGATCAGTGGCTGTCCCTTAATGCAGCGCTGAGCAAAGTGGGCGCAGCGAAATGCGGATGCTCCCGTGCAATCGCCCAGATCGATTACGGCTACCGATTTGATAGACGCCACCATCACAATACTCCGTTTACAAGGCGGGTTGTGCAAACTGGGATGGCTACGGCAGGAGCGCCAGAGCAGCAAATTGCGCGGGTTCGTTGCCTCTCCCCCAGCCTGTGATTGTCCCGCCTTTCCACACCCGGTGCAAGCCTGGCGGTAACGCTAGCAACTGGATTTGAGTCGATTTTGAAAATTTGGCTCAAGTCTCGGTCTTTCGCTGCCGGAGCACGTTGCTCTACAACCCTTGGAGTTGTGGCTGCGGCGGCACGCTCGCCCAGTCTTCGACCAAGCGGCACCCTGGCCGCGTCTGCCCGAAGCCCCGATGAAAAGGATTTTATCGATGCCGGCCTGGATGACCCTGCTCGCCCTGTTGGAAGCGTTCGCACTGCCGATGCTTGGATCGGCGGCCCTGGTGGCTAGCAAACTGACACTCGGGCCCGCGGCGCAGGCCGCTCAGCGGTGGTTCCTCGGCACGCTCGTGGCGGTGACGTTGATCACCTGCCGCACGGTGAGCACGTCCGACCCCTGCTGGCTGCTGCACACGGCCACGCTGTCGCTGATGGTCGTCGGCGCGTTGCTGTTGCCCGACCGCGACGCGCTGGAACAGCGCCGTCTCGCGCACACCGCCCGCCCCACCGGCTGAGTTGGAGTTCAGGCTTTAGCCTGCCATTCTTGTATTGCCACTACCACCAATCACCGCTTTCCCGAGTCCCGCATCGGTGGCCCAGGTGCTGCGAGTGTTGTTAGAGCAGTCGTATAACTGTTTCGCCAGCGACCTGTCTGACTTCGATCTGGTGATCCTGGCGATCGTCGACGAGGGTGACATAACTGTCTGCTTGCTCGACGCCGTCTAAGCTCAAACGGCTGACTTGGCAACCGCCGCCATCGTTGTGAATGGTGATGTGATAGAAGGTCTCGCGATAGCGATAGTGGATCTGGAAGGCTGGCCAGTCCGCCGGCAGGCAAGGCGTGATGCGCAGCTTGTCGACTTCCAGGTGCAGGCCCAGCAGCGACTCGACGATCAGGCGGTACATCCAGCCGGCCGAGCCGGTGTACCACGTCCAGCCGCCGCGGCCGGTGTGCGGGTGCGACGCCATAGACATCGGCGGCCACCACATACGGCTCGACGCGGTAGGTGGAGACATCCGCCGGCGTCGCGCCGTGCGAGATGGGATTGATCAGTCGAGAACAGTTCCCACGCCCGCTCGCTGTCTCCCATGGCGGCCGTCGGCCATCACGGTCCAGATGGCGCTGTGGGTGTACTGGCCGCCATTTTCGCGCACGCCGGGCACGTAGCCTTTGATGTAGCCGGGGTTGAGGTCCGACTTGTCGAACGGCGGATCGAGCAGCAGGATCAAGCCGGTCGTCGCGGCGGACGAGGCGGCGATCGACGCTCTCCATCGCCACGTTCGGTCCGCTCGTGCGTGCCGGCGCCGGAGAGAACCGACCAGCTTTGCGAGATCGCATCGATCTGGCATTCTTCGTTCTCGGCCGAGCCCAGCGGCGTGCCGTCGTCGAAGTAGGCCCGGCGATACCACTCGCCATCCCAGCCGTGCTCCTCGATATTGCCGCGCAGTCGGCCGGCTTCGACCGTGTACCGGTCGGCGAGCGCCGACGTCGCCGCGCCGCCGCGCCAGTTCGGCGAACTGCGTGAGCACGTGAAACAGGAAGAACGCCAGCCAGACGCTCTCGCCCCGGCCGTGCTGGCCGACGAGATTCATGCCGTCGTTCCAGTCGCCGCAGCCCATCAGCGGCAGGCCGTGCTCGCCGAATCGCAAGCCGTGATCGATGCGCACGGACGCCATGCTCGTAGAGCGTGCCGATGTCGTCCGAAACCTGCGGCAGGTCGTAGTTGGATTCCTCGTCGTCGCGCAGCGGCGCGAAGTCAGGAACGGGATCGCGTTCGTCCAGCACGCCGGTGTCGCCGGTCGTGCCGACATAGCGGCAAATGGCCAACGGCAGCCACAGGTAATCGTCGGAGAAATGCGTTCGCACGCCGCGCCCGACCGGCGGATGCCACCAGTGCTGCACGTCCCCTTCGCGAAACTGACGCGCCGCGGCGCGCAGCAGGTGCTCGCGGAGCAACTGCGGCTGGGCATGCACCAGGGCCATCGCGTCCTGCAGTTGGTCGCGGAAGCCGAACGCGCCGCCCGATTGATAGAATCCCGAGCGGGCCCACATGCGGCAGGCCAGCGTTTGATAAACGAGCCAGCCGTTGGCCAGAAAATTGACCGACGCGTCGGGCGTTTCCACATAGACCACGCCCAGCGTCCGGCTCCAGTAGTCCCAGACGCCCTCGATCGCCCGATGGGCGCTGTCGACGCTGCGGAACCGCTGCGCCAGGCGTCTTGGCTTCCGCCGCCCCGCGCGGCGCCGATCGTGAAGGTGATGGTCCGCTCTTGTCCGTCGTCGAGCGTCAGCGGCGCTTGAAACGCGGCGCACGGATCGTAACCCGCGCCGACGCGGCCCGAGAGCCGCACGCGCCGCATGGCCGACGGGACTGGCCAGGCTTGCCATTGCGGCCGAGGAACTCCGCGCGGTCGCCGGTGAACGTGCGGTTCGCTTCGCTGCAGTTGACGAACGCCACGCGGTCGCCGAACTCCGGGCTATAGACGTTGCGGGCGAGAATCGCGCCGCTGGCCGGATCGGTCTCGGTCACCACGTGCATCAGCGACTTGCTGCGCGAATCGCCGAGCACCAATTCCCAATAGCCGGTGACCGACAACTGCCGCGGACGCCCCGAGCGGTTGGCGATCTTGAGCTTGTAGAACTTCACCGGCGCGTCGGTCGCCACATAGACGCACAGTTCCGTCGTCAGGCCCTCTTCGGTGTAATCGAAAATGCTGTAGCCGAATCCGTGGCGCACGATATAGGTGTTTTGCCCGCGGGCCGGCAGCGGCGAGGGAGACCAGAATTGCCCCGTCTCTTCATCGCGCAGATAGATGGCTTCGCCGCTGATGTCGGAGACGGATCGTTGTGCCAGGGAGTGAGCCGGAACTCATGGCTGTTTTCCGCCCAGGTGTAGGCACTGCCGCCTTCCGAGACGACGGTGCCGAATTGCGAGTTGGCGATCACGTTCACCCACGGCGCGGGCGTCGTCTGGCCGGCGGCCAGAATCGTCACGTACTCGCGGCCGTCGTGGCTGAAGCCGCCCAGGCCGTTGAAGAACGCCAGATCGCGCTGCGGCGGCTCGTAGGCGACTGGTCGGCTCCGCGCCGGCGACGGAGCGGCTTCAGACTGCGGGATCGAGACTTCCGACTCGCCCGCGGCGCTCGGCTTGTTCCGCCAGCGTTCCGCCGTCATCCAACAAGACGATGCGCGCCACGGTCTGCAGCAGCGCGCGATCTTCGTCCGACATCTGTTCGCCGCGGCGGATGAAAACTCCGCCGGGCCGATCGACGAGCGACGCTTCGGGACTGGCGGCGACGAGATCGACGATCGCTTCCTGCAACGTCTGCCGATAGACCGAATCGTCTTCGTTCCAGATCACCAGATCGACAGCGAGCCCTTTCAGTCGCCAGTAGGCATGCGCCTGCACCGCCTGTCGCACCAGGGCGATGCGCTCGTGGTCGCGAATCCGCACCAGCACGATCGGCACGTCGCCCGAGATGCCATAGCCCCACAGTCCCGATTGCCCCTGCCGATTGCGGCTGAGGATGCTGGCCTTGGCCCGGCGCAGTGCCGAGGCATAGATGATCGAGCCGGCCAGGCGGCCGTAGACCTGCGCATCCGCTTCGGAAGCGCTGAGCTGCTGCAGCAGGATATGGCTGTGCGTCCAGGCGAGGTCGAACACGCGATCGGCCAGGCTGGGATCGCTGATACTTCTCGGTCAGCGCTTCGACGCCGGCGCGCGACTCGGCGACACCGGTGACGATGTCGATCCGCACCGACTCGTTCGGCTGCAGCAGCACCGTCTGGCGGATGCTGACGATCGGATCGAGGACCGGCCCTTCGCTGTTGGAAAGCGGCGCCTTGCCGTCGAGAGCCGCGGGCGACGCGAGCGTCCGGTGCCGGCCGATGAACCGCATGCGATCGGTCTCGTACGACGGTCTCGCCCGATCGTGATGCCGCGCACCGTCATCATGTGCGTCATCCAAGGAGGCTGCTCTTCGGCCGAGCGCGGACGGCGCGTGCAATAGATCGCCTGACGGCCGCGGATCAGCTCGGTCTGCACGAACAGATTGCTGAACGCCGGATGCGCTTCGTCCTGGGCCTGCGTCGCCAGCACGACTTCGGCATAGCTGGTGACTTCGATGGTGCGCGGCGACTCGCGAGCGGTTGGTCAGCGTCACGCGCCGCAGTTCGATGTCATCTTCGGGCGAGACGCTGATCTGGGTGTACGTTTCGATCTGGTCGTCGGTGCGGCGGAACTCGGCCCGCGCTTGCGTGAAGATCGCTTCATAGTGTCTTGGTAGGCTTCGTCGTCGGCTGCCAGGCGTTCGACCACAGGGCGCCGCTGTCCACATCGCGCACATAACAGAAGCTGCCGTAGCTGTCGCGCGTCGCATCCTCGCGCCAACGCGTCACCGCCAGATCGCGCCAGCGGCTGTAACCGCCGCCGGCGCTGGTCACGGCAACGTGGTAGCGGCCGTTGGAAAGCAGGTGGGCTTCCACCGTCGCGCTGTTGGGATCGGTGAAGACGCGCATGCTGCCGGTTTCTTCCGCGGAAGCGAGCCGCGTGGCGCTGCGCTTCGCTGGCGTGCGGAAAGACCGGCGCGGTCGCCTTGGGAACGCGCTCTTGCAGCAGCAGGTCGGCCGCCCGCAGCATCGGATCGGCCAGGAAGCGGCGCTGCATCGGCTTGTCGAGCAGCACGTACGCCAGCGACAGCAGGCTCATGCCCTCGTGATGCGCCATGAACTGCCGCACGGTGACACTGTCATCGGCGCCCGGCGGCAAGCGCGACGGGGTGTAATCGACCGCTTCATAGAAGCCGTAGTCGCCTTGCTGGCCGTCGGCCGCCAGACGTTCCAGATTGCGGCAGGCCGCCTCCGGCGCGACCATCAGCGCCAAGCGCGCTCGCATAGGGGGCAATCACCAGGTCTTCGGCCAGGCCTCGCTTCAGCCCCAGTCCCGGCACGCCGAACGCCCGGTACTGATAGGTCTTGTGCTGATCGATCGTGTTGTAGCCCGACTCGGAAATTCCCCACGGCACGCCGCGCTGCCGGCCGTACTCGATCTGCCGGCGGACGGCGGCGTGATAGGTGCGGTCGAGCAGCGTATTCTCGTAGTTGGGCATCACCAACAGCGGCATCAGGTACTCGAACATCGAGCCGCTCCAGCTCAGCAGCGCCGGCGCGCTGCCCGGCACTGGTCAGCAGCCGGCCCAGCGCAAACCAATGTTCCTGTCCGAAATTGCCCTGAGCGATCGACGATGAAGCTGGCCAGCCGCGCTTCCGAGGCAGCAGATCGTAGAAGCTCGCATCGAGCCGCCGCTCGCTGACGTTGTAGCCGATGGCGAACAAATCGCGCGATTGTGTCGTACAGCAACCCGAAAATCCATCTCGGCCAACTCGCGGCACTGCGCGGCAATTTGCTCCAAATCGCTGATCCGCTGGCAAGCGCGATCCGACGCCAGAGCCAGTGCATCGTGCAGCTCTGTCAAGCCAAGCGGTCGCTTCGGGCGGAAGTCCTGCCGCGGCCCGCATCAATCAGCGGGAGCGTCGTCCGACGCAGCTCGGCGACGGCTCGCAGCGTCGCTAGCTTGGTCGAGCCGTATGAGCGTCTCACGCATCTCGCCCAATCGCTGAGTTTGCTCAGCCGAACCAGGGTTCCAGACGTGCTCCGGCGGCGCCGGCAACGACAAGCCACGGCGCCAGGTGCAGCAGGTCGGAACGATGGTCGCTGACAGGATCGCTCGTAGGCCTCTGCCCACCAGGCAGACTCGCCATCGCTCCCGACCGCGGCGGTCAACTCGGCCGCTGCGGCTGTCAGCCGCGAAAGTAAGCTATGAGCCGCTCTCAGCGTCGTGGGAGCCTGCGACAATTCTTCGATCTGCCGTTCGATCCTGCGCAGGACCTCCGTTGCGCCCCGTGGCGAGCTGCCTCCGCCGGACAACTCCAGCAGCACACGGAGCGTATCGCGCAGGCCGCCGAACATGCGCGGCGGCAGAACGTTCTGCTCACACATCTCCTTGCAGCCGCTGCCGAGCACCAGCAGATTGCCGCCAGATTGCCGCTATCGACCATCGAAACATAGCGCGGATGCAGCGGCGCGAGCGAGCGGGTGTCGTACCAGTTGAAGAAGTGGCCGCGATATCGTTCCAGACGCGACAGTGTAGCAAACGTCCGCTGCGTGCGCTGCAACAACTGGGCGGCCGAGCAGTAGCCGAAATCGTAGGCCGCCAGGTCGGCGAGCAAGGCCATGCCGATGTTCGTAGGACTGGTCCGCGAGGCGATCACCAGTTCCGGATTCTGCTGGATATTGTCCGGCGGCAGCCAGTTGTCTGCGGCCGTGACGAACTCCTCGAAGTACCGCCACGTCTTGCGCGACAGCTTCTCGAGGAACTGATGCTGGTTTTCCGAGAGCTGCAGCGTGGGCGGGGGAATCGGCCGGCTCAGCCACCAGGCGACCAGCGGCGAAACGCTCCAAAGCGCAGCCAAAGGAACCGCATACGGCAGCGTCTGGGTGTCATCAACCGCCACCGCCACCAGTGCTGCGGCGGCGATCACCGGCGCGACCGCCATGGCCCGAAAGGTTGCGGCCAGACTGCCCTCGTCGCCTCGTTCCGAATCGCTGCTCGCCGTCTTCCATTCCAGCAGCCGCCGCTTGCGTCCAGAGCATGCGGTACCAGCGTCCGCACGATCGCATCGGCGCTGATATAGGCTTCGTACGGCAGAAAGACGAAGTCAAGCAGCTGCGGACCAGCGGCCGCCTCAGTCCGGGCAGCGTCGCGCGACAGATGCATCCCCAGCGGCAGATCCACCGGCTTGCGGACAACAGGTCGCGCAGCGTGTCGAACACCAGCGGCAGCAGCAACACCACGCGCCAAAAAGCAAAGAGCTCCGGCCGCGATTGCCGGCGAGACGAACCACGAGACGACCAGCACCAGCAGCATCGCCACGGAACAGCGCTGCGGCGGAGATTGTCGAAGATCTTCCACCGCGACAAGCGCGAGATCGGATTGCGAACCCGGTTGCCCGACCGCCCGCGCACCCACGGCAACAGCCAGCCAGCGATCTGCCAGTCGCCGCGCATCCAGCGATGCCGGCGGGCGATATCGCCGATGTAGCGCGAGGGATACTCTTCGTACAGCGTCACATCGCTGAGCAGCGCCGAACGGCAATAGGCACCTTCGATCAAGTCGTGGCTGAGAATCGCGTTGTCGGGAAAGTCGCTGCAGCACCGCTCGAAGGAATCGACGTCGTAGATCCCCTTGCCGATGAACGAGCCTTCGCCAAACAGATCCTGATAAACGTCCGAGACCACGCGCGTGTACGGATCGACGCCCGGATCGCCGGCATAGAGTTGCACGAACCGCGACCGCTGTGCGCTGGGCAGGCTGACGCCGACGCGCGGCTGCAGAATCGTATAGCCATCGACGACGCGGCCTGCGCTGTGCATCGAAGACCGGCCGATTGAGCGGATGGGCGAGCGTGCCCACCATCTGTGCGGCGGCGTCGCGCGGCAACTGCGTGTCGGTATCGAGCGTGATGACGTAGCGCACGCTGCTGCAGGATCGCCAGATCGCCGACGACTTCCGCAAACCGGCCCGTCGCTCCGCGCAGCATGGCATTCAGATCGGCGAGTTTGCCACGTTTGCGCTCGTAGCCCATCCACACGCCTTCCTGGGCGTTCCAGCGGCGGCGCGATGGAAGAAGATAGAAGATGTCGTCGCGAACGATCAGCGTACTTCTCGTTCAGACGCTCGATCCCTTCGCGCGCCAGTCGCACCAGTTCCGCATCGCTGGGCAGCGTCTCAGCCGGGGCGTCGACGAAATCGGTCAGCAGGGCAAAGTGCAGGCACGGATCGCGATTGGCGAGATACCGCACTTCCAGCCCGTCGAGCAGATGCTCGATGCCGGCGGGGCTGGTGAGCATGGTCGGCACCACCACCAGCGTGCGATGCTCCGGCGGAATGCCTGGCTCGAAATCCATTCGCGGCAGCGATTGCGGGCGGAGCACTTGCGTCGCCAGCCAGTTGACGATCGCCAATCCCAAACTGGATGCCGCCAATAGCGTCGGCACGGCCAGCAGCAACAGAGCCACCCAATGGGCTCCTTGCGATTCGGCCCAGCCGAGAAACAGCAGCCCCGCGGTGAGCGTCACCAGGGTGAGAATCGAAAGGTAGCACGTCAGCGGAAACTTCCGCCGCAGCTTGTCGAGCACGACGGCCGCAGAGAGCCGCATTTCGACCAGCCGCTCAAATGCGGACGGCCGCGATCGACCAGGTAGTAGCCGACGTGGGCCGTCCGGTCGGCTGGCTTGTCGCGCGCGATGCTGCTCGGCCAGTTGCACCGCCTTGCTGGCGACGTCGTACTCGGTCAGCTGACTGCGCCGGGCAATCGCCTTCCACGGCGTGGCGATAGCGGTCGCGGGTCGCAAAATCCATCTCCGCATAGACGCCCGCCGGATCGCCAGCCAGCGTCTGCTCGACCAGGCTGTGCTCGCCGACGAACTGGCGCCAGTCGTTGGAGTTCAAAAACCGCAGGCTGTTGATGCTGTTGCCGATCGAAACCTGGTCGGCCGCCTGCGCCTGTCCTTCGGCGCGCACGAGTTGTTCGGTCGTCAGGCCTTGATCGGCCAGGCGATGCTCGAGCCAGCTATTGGCGAAGGCGAAGTTGGGGTTCTGCCCCTGCAAATGGCGCGTCAGCTCCGCCAGAAACGCACCGGACAGCGGAACGGCTCGGCACGGGCCATATCCGCCAGCACCAGGATCAGATCCGTCGGCTTCTGCTCCACGACCTGACCATCCGCTCCGCCCAGTCGCTCGGCCAGGTCGCGGTCGCGGCGGGCGGGGGCGATCCGCACCGCGACGCGCCGCAGGTTCTCGATCAAGGCCAGCCGCAGCATCAGCGGCAGCGCCCAGAAGTTCGCCTAACTTGAGCGGCTCGACCGACTGATACGAGGCGATGAAGCCGTTGAGGCTGGCCGCATCGACGCGCCCATCGACGTGCGCGATCAGTTCCAGAGCGATGCCATAGACCCGCGGAAAGCTCGTCCGCCGGAGCCGCTCGCCAGACGCGGCAATTCGCGGCTGTAGGACGGCGGCAGCAGGCGCCGGATCGCGCGGATCTGCTCTTCGACCAGGTAGAAATTGTCGAGCAGCCATTCGGCGGCCGGCTCGATGCGACGGTTCTGATCGGCCGCCGCCGTCACGAGATCATAGGTCTCGATCAGCACCCGCTCGTTTTCGTCCAGCCGCGGCAGCAACTCGTCCGGCGCCCGGCCCGGAGCGAGTTGATGCTCCGCGGCGAGCGCACTTGCGCGGCGCTGGAGCTGTTCATCGCCGAGCAACTCCGCTCGCAACGGCGGCTCAGCGGTGGCGACCGCGGGCAAAGAACGCCGCCTGGCGGAAATTCGCCAAGGGACTAAACGCAAGAACTTTGTGCGCATCTTCGGAACTTGCACTGAGTCGCTCCTTCGGCTCCGGAGCCGAGCTTGCCACCGGAACGAAAGAGCGCAGTATAGCGAGCGGTGTTCAGCACGGCGATTAGCGCCAGCCTCTCTGGTTAGCCGCCTCCGCCCTTAGCCGCCAAACGGTCGCTGACCACCCAGCGGGCACGGCCGCAATTCGCCCGACAGCACCGTCCTAATACCTCAGAGACCCTGGGCGGCAGCGGTAGAAATGGTGTGATCACGCGACCTTTGTGCGGGTGCGATCTTTCCTGCCCCCTCTCCCCCATGGATTGGCAACAGAATTCTGTTCTTTGCCAATCCACGGGGGAGAGGGATGGGGTGAGGGGGCCGTGTCACTGCGGCGACTTACCACGAAAAGTTGGCTTTAGCCCAAGATATTTAGCAATGGCGATTGCAACGGCTTCCACCTCCGACAGCACATCTTCATTGGCAAAGCGAAGCACCGACCAGCCTTGCGTTTCAATCCACTGTTGGCGCTGCACGTCTCCCTCGTACTGCAGGTCGGGATATCCGCCGTCGAGCTCGATCACCAATCGGCGTTCGTCGCAGGCGAAATCAACGAAGTACGGACCGATCGGATGTTGACGACGGAACTTCAATCCACATAACCGACGCGCCCGCAAAACATACCAAAGAAGTGATTCCGCTTCCGTTTGGCGTCGCCGTTCTGGTAACATCATCGTACAATCGCACTTGGTTCCTTGCCCGATCGAAGACTCGTTTGTTCAGCATGCGAAATGGTGGCGAAAGGCAATCATACCAAGTGCCATCGCAGTCCCAGAGCGTGAAGCCAACGTCAAAAACGATGAGTTCAGGTTTTCTCAGTGACGAGTCTCTAGCAACACTCGGCTGCCTATCGGTCGAGAATCTCAACGATGTTTTCCAGAGGGCGGCCAATTGCGGCCTTTCCGTCGTGAACAACAATCGGTCGCTCAATCAGCGCTGGATTGGAGGCGAGAATCGCGATCCACTGTTCGTCCGATAGCTCACGCTCGCCAAGCTTCAGTTCCTTAAACAGCTTCTCTCCCGTACGCACCAACTGCGCCGGCTTAATGTTTAGCATCTTAACGATCTTTCCAAGCTCCTTTTCGCTTGGCGGCGTCTCCAAATACTCTACAACGTCGAATTCGATCCCACGTGAATTAAGAAGCTCCACGGCAGCACGAGATTTCGAGCACCTAGGATTATGAAAGACGGTCGTCATGATTTCACGTCGGCATGTGAGGTTGCTGTGGTTTAACTGCCGCAGCAGTTGCCTGCTGCGAGCACGTGTCAGATTGTAGCCGCAATATATTTGAATCCGAGGGCATTCAAACTAAGGACCACTGCGTTTGCGTTTTTGGAAGATGCATCGCGCCTTGGCGCCTTTGCGCGAGATTCCGCCGGTGCGGGATTGCGCCGCGCTGCCGACAAGACGCCTCGCGGTACATCCACAGGACCCAGGCGAGTCTCCGCAAACCGCGCGATGCGGCATGGCAGTGCTGTGTCCCCGCAGGCTCCCGCTGGACCGTGGGTAGTTTGGCAGATGATTTTCTCGGCGGCGGCGTCACATCGCCCCCCGGTCGGTGGTTAGAATCGAGTTTCGGTTTACCTGCCGACCTTGTCTGCTCCGCCGACTGAGAGCTTCCGCCATGCGATTTTTGTTGCTGTTGATCGTTTCGCTGCTGATTACGCCCGCTACTGGTTTGGCTCAAATTTCCGAGGTTACGGAGGCCTCAGCGGATGTTGTGCCTCAGGCCCGAGAGGACGATCAGCCGCGGGCGAAACCGTCCTACCTGATCGAACTGGTTGAGTTTCGGCTCCATGAGCCGCCTGCTGCCGCGCTGTCCGCCAAGGAGGTTCTCCAGCGACTCAAACAGGCGGCGGAGGAGGGCAGTGGGGTCGAGGTGATTCAGACGTTTCATCTCACAGCCGTCGCCGGGCAAGAGAGTATGGCCCAGGTTGAACTGCTGACCGCGATTACCACGGGAGTCACGCAATCTCCCATTCCAATCCGAACAGGACAGGCTTCACCGATCCGAAGTATGCAGCAAGTGGAACTGGGGACCAGTTTGACAGTCAAGGCTCAGCCAGCTGACAGCGAGATCTCGGTAGCAGTCCGTTATGCGGCGTCACGCATCCAGGGCGAGCGGCCCGAGGACGGGCCACCGGACATCGTCTCGTTCACCATCCAGTCACAGCTATCCATCGTTTCCGGGCAGCAGGTGCTTCTCGGCGGCGCCAACGGCGGGCCATCGTCCTCCTACGCGGCGCTGACCGTCACCGAACAATAAAACTGCCTGTGATCTCTCGAAGGAAACGGCGTCTGTCTTCGTTTCCTCCTGGCTTGCTCTCGCTCAATTTTTTCGGCTGTCCGCCTATCCCCAATCCAGCCCACATACCACGCCACGATCCGTAGCCCCGCTCGGCGCAAAAATTTGCGCTGTGTCCAAACAGTTACCTCGGTCTCTTTCCCTTGCAGTGCTTTTTCGCGGCCCCCGACCCAAAACCAGCCGCAGCCCAGTCACCAGCAATATACCCAGCCAGCCAAAAAGCTCCTGACCCTTTTCTCGTGACCATTGGCTCCCGCTTAGGCCAGACGTGTCGCGGAACGCAACCCCTGGCTCCGCTCCTGCTGTTGGAGTTCAGGCTTCAGCCTGTCGGGTTGTCTTCCTGCTGCTTACGGCAGCGAGCATTTCGGCACAAGATCTCGCGGTTATCCAGGCGTGCCCAGATGTTGCAGGCCAGATCGCAACGGCTGATCCGTCCAGCTCGAGTCAGTCCCATTAAAATGAACTCGTCGGGTTACGGCTCATCGAGGCACGATCCGCTTTGCTGGGTGCCGAGAAGATTCCCAAGCAGCTCAGCCAGGCGGCAGAGGGCAGTGGATCCGAGGTGCTTCAGGCGTTGCACCTCTTGGCCCTGGTTGGGCACGAGTGTAGATGTCAATAACTACCCCCGTCCCCTTTTTCCTCCAATAACTACCCCCGTCCCCTTTTTCCCGTCCCGTCCCCTTTTTCCCGTCCATCCGATGCAGGTGGTCGTACTTCGGCTAAGTCTGATTTGTCCTTGGGCGAGTATCCCTTCAAGGATTTGCGAAACACTAACGTTTACTTTTTGATTTGATCAAGAAACTGTTGTACGGCAATCACCGGCTTTCCATACTCACGAGCTTTCTTTGCTTTACCCGATGAAGACGACGGATCAACGGCAACCACGATATCACAATTCGTTTTTGTAACCGATGAAGCCACCTAGAACCCGCACTCCGTCGCGAGTCTCTCCAATTCAGGTTTAGACAACTTCCGGTGAGTGCCTTCAGCACCGGCCTAACCTTGACGCGGTCGAGCAGGCGGGAGTTCATGGCGATCGGTGTGGATCGCCGTTGCTGAAACCTGCGGCTGCAATTGCGTTACGCGGGGCCCAAGCCCATGATGCGGCGCAGGGCGCTGAGCTGGCCGATGTGCATCATCACGTGACCACCGAGATAAAAGCCATGCAACGAACCGACCGTCGCGAACTTCGCGCGCATCGCTTCATTGGGATTGGCAATGGTGAACAGCGCGTCGTCGGCTTGTTCGAGTACCTCGATGGCCATCCGGTGTGACGTAAAAAACCGCTCGGTGATCTCGTCCATCGGCGGGTAGATTGAGCCGTCGGGATCATCGACGCACTGCGCGTTGTGATCGAACTTATGAACGTAAAGTTCCGATGGCGTGATTGACGAAGCGTTGCCGCCGAGCGCTTCAACGATTCGGCAAGGATAGAGGCTCAGGTGCCCATAGATGAACGCTGGATGGTTGGACTGGATCACTTGACCTTGCACCGCGGCTAGCCGAGCGAACTGGTCGGCGGTGATGCCTTTGAGCATCCGCTCGGCATAGCCGAGGCCAAGCAGCGCCGAGTCAGCGATCATGGGACCGATGTTGCATGTCGTGGAAGTTGTCGTGGACATTGCGAGCAAAATCACTCTGTTAGCGTCATTCTTGGAATTGGCGACCAACCGGACCGCCTGGCGACGATCATACCGCCGTGCCAGACGATGCGAAACTCTAGCCCTGCCGGCTGAGTTCTGCTCGCCCTCCTACTCGCCCTCCTACTCGCCCTCGTACTCGTACTCGGGATTGTGCTCGTGCTCGGGATTGTGCCCGTACTGGTGCTCGTGCTCGGGATTGTGCTCGTGCTCGTGCCAGCGGCGCTCATCGAAGTCGGCTCGGATCACCGTCGCCCCGACCTTCCCTTTTGGCTGTCCGGAAGCATCGAGCACCGCTGCGCTGAGCACGAGTACCGCTGCGCTGCAGAGGATCGCGAGTACCGCGCTTGCAGGGCAATTGTCCCCACTAAGCACACCTGACGGTATCTTTCCGCCAAACCCTCGTGCGAATCGGCAATTTCCGCTGATCTCACGGTTCATGATGCCCTGCGACTCGCTCAGGTGTGCTTCGCCCAGGCATGAACTCACCCGGGTGTATCTCAATACGAGCCCAACGCGCAAGCGAGGCACACACACAGGCAGCAAAATGTCCGATTGCGACCCGAAGGCCAAGACCGGAAAACCGAGATCAACAATGATTCAAATTGCCAGATCGAGTCGCAAGCGAGAGCATTCACCGAACCACTCGCTTGCGCGTCGGGCTTGTAGCACTCGCTTGCGCGTCGAGCTTGTACCACTGGCTTGCGCGTCGGGCTTGTAGCACTCGCTTGCGCCGGGCTTGTAGCACTGGCTTGCGCAGTCGGGCTTGTATCAGCACACCTGATGGTATCTTTCCGCTAAACCCTCGTGCGAATCGGCAGCTTTCGCTGGTTCCGCGGCTCATGATGCCCTGCGACTCCTTCAGGTGCGCTTAGTTGTGGACCAAGCGGATTCCCAGCGGCAGCGCTTCGCCGAACAACGCGGTCTCATCCTCCTGCGTTGGACTGCCGCCTTCACGAACCACCCGAATGTACCGCTCCGCCGCAGCGGTTCGCTGCAGCCATTTTGCGGCGCGAGCTCGTGATGCTTCCTCCAGGTCACGGTAGCGGTCGCCGGTCTGCTGCGCGAGCTGCATCACCGCAAGTTGCCGCACGGCTAGCTCGCTGTCGTCGGCCAACAGCGTTTGCAACACTTCGTCGGCCACGTCCGCGGGAACGACGGTATTGAGCGGCCCATACAGCGGTTGGCGGCTGCACAGCCGACCGATCGCCCACAGCAGTGCATCACGGTATCCCGATGACCGCTTTCTGCCTGCCTCAGCAAGTGCGGCAGTGGCCAATTGCGACTTGTGCTTAGCCGCGATCCACTCCAGCGATCCGACCATCCGCCACAGTTCAGCGGCTTCATGAGCTTCGGTTCGCTGCGCCTTGTTTCCGAGCGTGCCAAGCAAAGGGGACACCAATTGTTCTTGTTGCCCTGCCGTCATCCCGCCGGCAATCCGCCGCCACAGGATCAGCGACTCAGTCCGCGAGCCCGGAGTGGGAAACACAAGCTTGCCGTGCACCCGGCGCCACACCTCGCTGACCCGCCAGTCGTCGACCGCCATCCCGTAGCCAGGACGCAAGCAGTAGCCGACAAGGTTCAGCCAGCGGACCTCGTGGGCAGGGCTGAGCCGCCGGCCTTCGATGACGTCCATCAACGACTGCCACATCCCGCGCAGCAGCGACGGCGGCCACTGGCTGCGATCCAGACCGGCAGCCGACTTGAGTTTCTTGGCAACCGCTCCGGGACCTGCCGCAGCTGAGGCGCCCACGCTGCGGTCAAACGCGGCACGAATGACCGCATCGCAAGCGGCCAGCGTGTCGGCATCGACAATCCCCAGCGACTCACCGCTGCCCGCGTGCGCTTCACGGTCGGTCTGCAAGGTGCTGCGAATGTCGAACTCCAACCGCCAGCGTTGGCTGCCGGCCGCATCGGCACAGTACAGCCCCAGCGTGCCGATCTCCGACAATTCGGCTTCCATCCGCACTTCGATCGACTGAGCGGTTTTCTGTCGTCCGCGAACCAGCACCGTGCGGATCGGCGGCAGCGGAGAAAGTTCGGCCCGATCGATCGCGACCAAGTCGCCCGGCGCGTCGGCCAACCGCGTGCTGCTGACCCACAGCGGGAACTGCACCGGTTCGCCCAGATGCAACCGCAACACCTGGGGCGGCGAGAACCGTCCGCCCGGTTGCGCACTGCCGGGCACCAAGCACAGCGTCTCCGGCGGACTCTGAGCAACCTGGATGAAGTAGCTGCGGCCGAGATTCGCTGCGATCCGCACGCCCAACCCCCGGCGGACCATGCCGTAATACGCCGCTCCGTGAGCCACGGCGAGGTCGAGCTGATCCGCATCGAGCTGATCCGGCTGCCAGTTGGTGCGCTCGCCGAACCAGTCGGCAATTGAATCGACGAGCCGCCCGCGGAGCCGCTCCGCCGACATCACGCCGCCGTTGAACAGCACCAGTTCGGGACGCGTTGCGCTGGTCGCATCGTGCTCATCCAGCCCCGACCGCGCATGCGTGGCGAGGAAATCAGCCAGGTGCCGCGTGATCGCCGGGTCTTGGGCGTAAGGCAAGCCGAACTCGCGAAAACCGCTTTGCCCCGCGCTCGGCTTGGCGTCGCTCTCTACGCTCGGGAAAAAGCCGTCGACGAGCACCTGGTCGACTTCTGCGGCAGTGATCTCAACATTCCGAGCACCGCCGATCAGCCGTTTGCCGTCGCCGGGCAGCGTGATCGTCAGCGCCTGGGGTCGATCCTGAGCGAGCATCGTTTCTTTGGCGATCCGGCAAGCCTGGGTCAGCCGATCCCAATCGCGCGGCGAAAGTTGCTGACCACTGCTTGGGGATGAGCCCGCGTCGCCCGGCGCGAGCAGTTTCGCTTCGGCAAATCGGGCCAGCGCCAGATCGAGGTTATCGCCTCCGAGGATCAGATGCTTGCCCACGGCCACGCGGTGGAATTGCACTTGGTCACCCGACTGGCCCGCCGGCCGAACGCGGATCAGCGTGAAATCGCTCGTGCCTCCACCGATATCACAAACCAAAATCATCTGACCGGCGCCGACTCGCGTGTGCCAATCGTCGCGATGCCGATTGATCCAGGCGTAAAAGGCTGCCTGAGGCTCTTCGATCAGATACACCCGCGACAAGCCTGCCTGACGCGCCGCGGCGATCGTCAGCTCGCGGGCCACTTCGTCAAACGAAGCCGGCAGTGTCAGCACCACGTCTTGCCGGTCCAGCGGCTCGTCCGGGTGGGCGGAATCCCATGCGGAGCGGATGTGGGCCAAATAACGAGAGGAGATTTCTACCGGACTGTGGCGAGGCACATCGGGATCACCCTGCCACGGCAACAGCGCTGCGGAGCGGTCGACCCCGTCGTGCGACAACCAGCTTTTGGCCGACGCGATTCGGCGTGCAGGCTGCTGCATGCCCGCATCGCGAGCCAAGACGCCGACGGCATAAGCAGGCGCCGGAGCGCCGTCGGCTGCGCTCTCCCACGGCAGTCCATTGGCTAACGAACCGGCAACATCGGCGGACAACTCGAAGTGAAACGATGGCAGCGTCGCTCGGCGTTCGACCTGCCCCCAGTCGACCCACTGCGGAATCAAAAACGTCTCCACCTGCCAGTCATGCTGGCCGCCGGAATGCGAATCAACAAACGCGACTGCACAGTTGGTTGTCCCCAAATCGATGCCGACAACGTATCGGCTACTTCCCTGCGGATCGGCCGCGTCCACACCCGGCGCTGGAGGCGGGACGCTCACGGTTGCGAGCCCTCGCGGACGTTGAACTCCATCTTCCAGCGTTCATCGGTCTTGGTGCTGAAGCAGTACAGCTCGAACATCCCGAGTTCCGTCACACGGCTTTGGAAGCGGACCGGCAACCAGGCATCGGTTTCCGATACTTCTGAATTGAGCGTCGTCTGGATCGGGTCGCTCTCGACCAGTTCATCTTCCGTCCAGCGATCGAGGCGATCCCCGGGCACATCGTCGCGGCGAACCGTGGATGAGAAGAATCGGAACTTTGCGGGGCGGCCGACGATCACGCCGACCTCCTGACTGGGCACGTTCGCGTCGGTTCCCTCTTCCATCCCGCGCGGTGCCACGCACAGCGCTCGTAGCGGCCGCGGCGCACCTGGAATGGCCAAGCCTGCGGTTTCGATGCCGATGTAGTAACTTCGCGCCGTCCCGCCCCGGATCCGCAGGCCGCCACGGCGTTTGGACCACCCGTAGTAGGCCGCTCCCAAGGCGACCGCGTGATCGAGATCTTCGGGGCCGCCCAGGACGTCCGGCGGCTGCCCCTGCGACCAGTCGGCCAGCACCTTACGGACGCGGTCACGCAGCAGCCGCGAGCGGAACACGCCGCCGTTGAACAGCAGATGGCTCGGCATGCCAGAGCCGCCGTCTTGCTGGCTGGCCAGGAACGCGGCGATGTGCCGAGTGACGGCGGGGTCGGATTCGTACGGCAACCCCAAGTCCTGAAAGCCTGATTGAAGATTTCGCTCGGGCCGTGCGTCGGCGTCGCACTCGGGAAAGAACCCCGACAGCAGCAAACTTGCGGCTTCATCACGCAGAAGTTCAGTCGAGATCGTTCCGCCGATCAACCGGCTCCCGCGTCCAATCACCGAAATTGTGTAGCTCTCGCTGCTGGCCGGCGCCTGACCGGGTCGTGGCAGGGTGCCGCTCGCATCGGCCGGCGCGAGCAGACGTTCCTTGGCTGCTCGGCAAGCGTGCCAGAGCGACACGTTTTGCCACGGGTCGAGCGAATGACCCTCGGCAGCGAGTTTTTGCGCCACGTGATAAGCGAGCGCCAAATCCATGTTGTCGCCGCCGACCAAGAGGTGGTTGCCGACCGCTTGGCGTTCCAGTTCCACGTTGCCGCTGGCTTCGCTCAGGCGGATCAGGGTCAGGTCGGTTGTGCCGCCACCGACGTCGACAACCAGCATCGAATCGCCCGCCGATAGCTGCTTGCGCCACGCATCGCCGCGGCCTTCGAGCCAGCGATAGACGGCCGCCTGCGGTTCCTCCAGCAACACCAGATCGTCGGGCAGGCCCGCCGCCAGTGCCGCTTGACGGGTGAGATCGCGAGCCGCCGGATCAAATGACGCCGGAACGGTCAACACGACCTGTTGCTCGGCCAGCGCAGCATCGGGATGGGCGTGATTCCAGGCCGCGACCAAGTGCCGCAGATAAGCTTCGGTGGCAGCAACCGGTGAGACCTTGGCGACTTCATCGGGGGCCTGCCACGGCAGGATCGCCGCACGGCGATCGACGCCGCTGTGCGCGAGCCAACTTTTGGCGGTAGCGACCACGCGCTGTGGCACCTCGGCCGACTTGCCGTGCGCGAGTTCTCCGGTCACGTGTGGCGAGCCGGTGGACTGCCACGGGAGCTGGTAGGAATCCGCTTCGCTTGGCGGCGCGATGTACAGGAACGAAGGGAGCGAGGGGAAGGAATCGATTTGGCCGGCAGCTACCACTTGCGGAATCGGCAGCAACTGAAGCTCGGGCGCTTCGCCGTCCAACGGCGTGTAGGCAATCACCGAGTTGGTTGTCCCCAAGTCGATCCCGATCGAGTAGCGAGCAGTCATGGTTCCCTTGACAATAAGAAGCTCACGGCGCTTAGTTCGGCTTTCGCAGTTCTCTCATCTTTGAATCGCTGGCGATTCAGAGAGTAGAACAATTGTCCCCAATTGTTCATCATCCCGCACGGGCCGATGTGCGGAACAATTGGGGACACTTGTTCTACACTGAGCCTATCGCAAATAGGTCAGACCCTCGGGTAGGCTGTTAGGATTCCAACTGCACCGGAGCGACAATCTTGGCATCAGCCGCCTCGCCCGTCCACTGCGCAAGCTCGCACCGCGCCGCTTCCCAGCCGGGATGAACAAGCTTGCCGGCGCGTTTATCAGCCGAGACCTCGCCGACCCACTGGTAACGCTGCGGCGATGCGCCGGCGGGAACCTCGACGCTGTGCCCTTCGGGAGCGTCGATCAGCGGGCGGAGATCGAAGATTCGCTTGAGCGTCGAGCGGCACTGAGCCAAACAGGGCCGGGCCGCAGCGCCGATCTGCGCGTCGCTGTACTGGTCCAGCGGCTCCTGGATCAGGTCGACCAATCGTGCCTCGCGCTGCAGCGTCGCCAGTAGCGTGACCGCGTCGCTGCGAATCGGCCGCACGGCAGCCGCTGCCGGTTTGCCGGCCGGCAGTTGAAGCGTAGCTGATTTGCCGGCTGCCGCAGTCGATTCCGCTGGTGCAGCCGCACGATCGGAAGTCCGTTCCTCGGTTAACCGCGGCTGTTCATCGGTATCCAACGCAGCGCTGATCGCTTCTGCCCGATCGCGATTGAACAAGGCAGCAAAAAACGCCCGGAAGGCGACCCCAAGAAACATGGCAGTAATCAACAAGGAGTTCAGAAGCGAAGCATCATCGATTCATCCATCGCGAGCGGCTAGTCGGCTGGAGTGGTCGCCGGTTGGTCGAGCGCTTCGACCTCAGCAGGCTGGGCGGGATTGTCGTCGACTCCACCCTGTTCGCCGGCGCCGCGGAACCAAAAGAAATACGCGGCGATCGCCAGCAGGAGCACGATCAGAATGATCGGGTAGCTGCCCATCACCAGCGCCAGCGGCGCACTCGGCTTTTTGTCTTCTAGCGGCTCGTCTTCGCTCCGCATCGATTCGCCAATTTGCTCGCCGACGGTCTTCTCCTCTTCGGGACGCTTCGGATCTAAGTGGTCACTCATGGATTTGCAGCACTCTCGACGGGGAAACGGATCGCCAAAGCTCCATTGTGGCCCTCGCTGTCAGCTTCGCCTAGAACCCTCCGCACGTCACTCGCTAACGTTAGCCGGATTACCGAGTTGTGACACGGCGCATGACATGCGGAAGCGTTGCTTCGTCGGCCAGATGCAGCGTTTCAATCCCGTCGGCTTGCAGCGGCCCGGCATCGCCAGCAAAGTCGTTGATGTCCGGCGTGTTGATCACAACCGCGATCCCCCAGCCGCGGCGTTTCATGCCGATCAGCAGCGCGGCCAGCTGCGGCGGACAACGTGGCACAACGACAATCAGCGTCGTGTCATGAGCAAGCCGCTGCTGCGCCCCGATCAGCGTCTCGCCGATGCCGATCCCGTCAGACAATTCCAACCGCGCCAGGACGCGGCGGAGTTGCTGGTAGTGGGCCGGTCCGCGATCGGCAGGTTCGATCACCGGTCGCAAACGATCGTCGTCGGAGCGCATCACCACCGAACGTTGCGCTGCCTGGCGGGTGCGAAAATCGTTGTCAAAGCCTTCGGTTCGGATGCGGTCGGCGGCGTCACGACCGTTGCTGAGCAGGCCGATCGGCTGGCCGATCTCGTAAAACACCCCGGCGACGGAACCAGCCAACGAGATCGCCAAATCGCTGCGGACCGGCTCATGGTGCGCCGGATTACTGTCGCGGTGCAGGTCGAGCACCAGCGTTGCTCCGGCCATCGTCGTCGGCTCGTAGACCTTGCTGTGCAGTGTTCCGGTGCGGGCCGTGGCCGCCCAGTGCACACTGCGAAGCGGATCGCCGAGTTGCCACTTACGGATCCCGCGAATCCGTGTCGGGTCCTGAATCACCGCATTTCGAATCCGGATTTCACCGATCGGTCGTGGCGAAGCGATGTCGTAACCCGATAACGGCACCTGACGCGGGTAGACCAACAGGTACTGCGGCGGCGTTCCGATACGGTATCGGCGGCTCAGCCCCATCAGATCGCCGGTCTCCAGCACCGTCGGCCCGATCTGAAAATAGCCGCGGCGTTGGCAGATCACGCGGTATTGCAGCCGGCGTGTCTCGCCGCGGCGCAGAAAGAACACCTCGATCCGCGAACCCTCGACGCGCAGCGCCGGAGGGCGCACGGCGATCGCCCCCTGTGGCAGCAGGTCCTCCACCAGCAGCCACGCGATCGGGATCGGCGAGCGGTTGGTGACCTCGATCACGACCTCAAGCGATTGGCCGATCTCGAGCTCACTCGCACCTTCATGGCGAATCGCCACCGCACCTCGATGCCACTGGGCCGAAAACCACAGCCCAGCTGCGATCATCAAAACGCCGGCATAGGCCGCCAGCAGCCACAGCGAAGCGCCAAACAACATGCCCGCAAGCAGCAGAGCGGCAACCGCAGCAGCATAGGTTAGTAACCGGGAGATGGGAAGCTCACCGTGCGAATGGGATGGCAGTGTAGGTCACGATCTCAAAGCGACGTTCGGCCTCCAACAGCATAGCGGCGGCATCGCCGCGGTGCTGCCAGACGCGCTCCTGCATCGGCCGCATGCCCGCCGAGCCCGAGCCTGCATAGCGACGGACCGAGCCAACGAATCTGATCGACTCATTAGCAGGAACCACCAAGATGCCCATCCCCGATTTCCGGGCTTCAAATTGAAAACAGGCCGGCACCTTGAAGGCGACGACCTATTGGGAAAGTTGGGATGGCTGTCGTTTGCTATGAGCGAAATTAGCTGACGTTCGCGACGGTTGCAGCGCACCGAATCAGGACTTCTGAGTGACTACTGGGTGATGATCGCTGCGTCCAAGGCGACGGTATCGCTGAAGTCATAGCCGTGGAAGTAACGGGAGATCTTCGACGCCAAGACGCCCAGGAACAGTCCGCGGAACTTCGTTTCCGTTGTTTCGCTGGTGTACATTCCGGCAGTGACCGGGTAGGTGAAATCGTCTAAGTGCCGGCGGAACTCAAGACTTCCGCTGTCCATATCATAGACTGAGACGGTGACTTCGGCGCGGCCCCGGTAGAGTGTCGCGCCATCCTTGAGCCGCAGGTTGGTCATTTCGATACCGACCACTTTGTCGGCTTTGACGCCGCGGCCGATGTCCAGGAACTCGATCGCGTCCCAGCCGTTGCGGTCGCGCCACTGCTGGACTTCATCCTCGCGGACGAGTTCGATTTTCTTCACCTCGTGCTTGAGGATGTCCATTACACGGCGACCGAGGATTCGCGCCGACGCATCGTCGCTGTACTGGCTGCTGTCGGTCAGCGTCACGATCGCCACTCGCTTGCCCTCCAGCCCGTTGTATTCCGGCTTTACGGTATGACCGCGGACCACATTCATCAGGTTGGCGACGATCCCCAGACAACCGGTTTGTGTGGTCAGGACGAGGGTCAGCAACGACAGTATCAGAGCCCGCCTCGGGCGATTCCAACGGAACATAGCGAATCCTTTCGCAGCGACCGATCTGACGGCCGCGTCCAACGAGTTTGAGTCTGCACAGTCACTACGCCAGCCGCCAGGCCCAGTCAGCCAAGGCGACCACCAAAACCACAATCATTCCCCACGCGACCGTTACCAACCAACCGTACCGCGGCGTCCTGCCAGCTACGGCGTGAATTATCAATACCACCACTGCGACGCAGGCCATCGCCGCCAGCAACGCTCCCGCGGGATTGGCACGCACGCTCGGCGCGAGCTGCCCGCGAACGAAATGCGCCCAGGACGTCGTCATCCCGCAGGCCGGACAGCGGACGCCCCAGATCGCACGCATCGTACATGGCGGAAAACCAAGTTGTTGGTGTGTCCCCAATCCCGCTGGATCCGGTGTCAGCTGCGCGGCCACGGCTAGCGGAATCGCAATCACTATCGCCCCGGCGAGCATCAGCAAACGGACTACCAGACGGGTCGACGGCACCGTAATCAAACTGACAGCCACAAAACAAGAGGAATACGCTCACCACCAGTCACTCACCTGTAGATTACTGCCGCAAGATCCGAAATCACAGCCTCTCGGTTCATTGAGCCCAATGTTGCCCGCAACCGCCGCACGAACACGTTGATTGCTCAGCGCGACGCAGTTGGCGGTCCTCACCGAGAAAGGCTCGGTAGGGTCCCCAACTGCAGCCGATTGAGTTCGAAGTGCACGTCCATGGTGCGGGTGTTCACGCTGCCGTTGCCCGACACGCTACCCCCGGGAACGCCGGTCGGCAAAGTTCGATGCATCGTGGCGCTGCGGCCTGGTTCCCCTTGAACCAGGAATGTGTCTTTGGCCGCAATGTAAGTTGCCCGAGCCGCGTTGCCATTGAACAATCCCTTCTCATTGCGGGTTTGAAACACCACGCCGCCGATCGCTTCCATTTCCCAGGCGTTGGCCACGAGGCCGCGTGGCTGGGTCGGGTCGATCGCCAGCCGCAATCGATCGCAGTCCAGCGTTGACTCATCCATTCGTAAACCCTGAAACGCCTCAACGTCCACGACTTCGTCCCAGGACTTCACCGGCCGGCCGGCGATCCGCACTCCGCGGTGGAAGTCGAGACTTTGCTGGCTGAGGTTTGCCTCCAACTTGTCCTGGTAAACCAGGTGCACGCCGACCATCGAGGCGTCTCCGGAGCGAAAGCCGCCGCTGGTGACCGCCGCGCTCATCGGTTTGTTTTCGGTTTTGACCCAAGCCCGATACCAGCCTGGCCCGGCACCGCTGAGCAGCGACGTCTGTGGCCGGAGCGTGAGTTCCGGAGTGGTCAACACGTGGCGTGCTTTGCGCATGCCGGCAGAGGTAAGCTGGTTGGCGGTGATCACCAGCGGATGTGCCGCTGATGCGGTGAGACTGACATGATCGACGGTCGCGGCACGAACGGTTTCGACCTGCCGCATCTGGACTTCTTGATCAAGCACTACCGCGAGTTGATCCCCGACGACGTCGATGTCCCAAACATCTTGTTCGTCGCCAACCATTACGGCGCAGCGGATCTCGACGCCATCGGTCAGCACGGCACGGCTGCCATCAAACAGCATCTGCCCGCGCCAGCGGCACAGGGGAGCGGAGACCCAGCGAAAATTGGCCGTGCTCGGGGACTTTGCTGCCGGCTGAGGCGAAGCCGCCTCGCCTGGTTTGCCAGCAGCTCTGTCGGGCGAGTCGAGCGGTTGGAATCGTGCTCCCACCACACCGCTGCTGGGCAGCAACTGCGATGGCACCTGAAACTCGCCAGCGTCTTTGATCCAGACAATATTGTCGGCCAAGCGGACCTGAATCAGCGGACCGATGAAATGGCCATCGCCGAGCGACAACCTCGCTGGGCGATCGATCCCGCTGCCGATTTGCATGATTTCATCACCCAGCGTGTCGCGCAATTGCAGACGATCGCCGGTGAGCACCGCGGGCAGCGGCCCACTGGGTGTATCGAGCGTGTGCCGTACCGAGACGTTGCCGATCACGCTCAAGTCGGTCGCAGTCAATTCCTGGCCACTGAGTCGCAACTTCGCGTTGATCGTCTCGCCATGAATCGTTGGACGATGGCCTTTTACAGGCGTCGAATTGGCGACCGGAATCGCCGTGCCGGTGGGCCGCGATACGCCGCCGCTGGGCTGCCGGACCCACTGCCGTATCGGATGCGATGCCAGGGGTGCGTCTGTGTTTTGCGCCACGGTGCCGCCGGAGAGAGGAGCCGCTGCGTCAAAATCAAAATAGACCTGCAGCAGTCTGGTGGCGATGTTGACCATCGGCGACTCGATATGCACCCGTCCGGTCGCTTGAAAGCGTTTGGGCCGTGTCGCTTGCAACCACTGGTCACCGGCCAACTCACGATCTCCGGCCTGGAGCACCAACAGCGCCGAATCGCATGCGAACTCGCCATCATCGCTCATCAATGCTGTGACGTTGCCATCGAGTCGCAGCGAAAACTCCCCGCTGGCATCGGGTTGATCGAGTCTAACTCCCTCGGTCCAGCGCAGCCGCTTCACCGGCAATTCAGCTCGATCGGCGAACTCGACCAATCCTGAACCGTTGGCGTTAAACGCGCCGATCTCGGACGGATCGCTCGGATTGAACTGGTAGGTGAACTCCTCGAAAAGCCATGTGTGGCTGGCATACGTGATCCGTGCGCCCGCACTGCCGCTCATGCTCAGCCGGCCGGCACGGGCATCGAGCTTAATCTCTTCAGCCGCGATTTCGGTCGCGAAGCTCGGCAGGCGAAGCCGCGCCGGCAGGCCTTCCGCGACGACCGACACGAGGTAGTCACCGATCGCTGCTTCCCTGTCGCCCGGCTCCGCTCGGTAGCGCGTGCGCAGCAGGTCGGCGAACTGCAGCGTCAGATCTTTACATTCAAACACGTCGGTCGCATGCCGGGTACGATGTTCCAGCTGCACATTGCGGTTGAGCGTCAGCTCGTTGGTACCAAATACAAATACGACGCGGCCTGCACAGCGGAGGTTGATCAGCGCCGGCGGCTCGGCGGATTGACCCGGTGCAGGCAGACGCTGGGCGCGCTGCGGCGCAAGGGGGGCCTCGCTGTTCCGATCAGCCACTCCACCGGCTTTCGCGCCCCACAGCCCACCTTCGGGAAGCGGAACGGTGAGCTGATGAAGGTAGATCAGCTCCATGCGGTCGAGGATCGATAGCGCGTTCTCGCCACTGGACTGAAGCCGACTGATTGGCGCCAGGTGCAGCGTCAAGTCTTGGCCGACAAGTTTGACGTCACCGAGGCGGACTTCGATCGGCTGGGTCGTCCAGATTTTTTGAAAGTCGATGCCAAAATCGCTCGACACGATCTCCAGGTGGCCTTCCGGAGCAGCCGCACCGTCGGCTTTGGGGTCACCCAACGAAATCGCTTTGCCGACGCTCTTGATCCGTACTTCACCGATCATCCGGCCGCGTTCGATCGGCGGCGCACCGCCGCTCATCATGTCGAGCGACTCGCTGAACTTAATCTCCGCGCCTTCAGGCGCGTCGAGGATCAACGGCGAATCGCTGTGGAGCCCCATCACCAGGCTCAGCGGCCACAATTTCCACTGGTCATCGCCGATCTGCTCCCAATGCTCAAACAGCAGCACGCCATCGCGGGTTTGCAGCCGTTTGCAATGCTGCACTTGCCAAGCGTCCGGCGGAAACAGGGCGGTGAGCGAGTTGTTGCGGCGCAGCCCCGGTGTCTGAGACAGCTCGATCGGCGCCACTGGCTCGGGCTCCAACCAGGCCACAAATGCAAACTGATAAACCGCGCACGCTGAGCCCAAGACGATCAGGGCGGTCGCATATCGGATCAGTCGCTGAAGCATGGTGATCGCTGCAATCGTCGCATCCTTACGACAACGCGTGTTGCTCCCAGGTCGAAGTGGCGCGCATCAACCGCTCAATCAATTCGCGGACGACACCTTGCCCGCCCGGCGTGCGCATCACCCAGTCCGCCGCCGCGATCACGTCGGTGCTCGCATCGGCCGGAGCGACCGACAGGGCGACGTTTTGCATCACCGGCAGGTCGGGTAGATCGTCACCGATATAAGCGGTTTCCTCGGGTGATACGCCGAGCGATTCGAGCAGATGCACCACAGCGGGCAGCTTCGGGTCGACGCCCTGTAGTACATGCCTGACCCCTAACTCCTGGGCCCGCAGGCGGACGCCGGAGTGAATCCGCGAGCTGACGATTCCGAATGTGCATCCGGACCGCTGCCAGACCTTAATCCCCATGCCGTCGCGGACATGAAACTGCTTCAGATTTACGCCCAGGGTGTCGTAATACAGTTCCCCGCCGGTCATCACGCCGTCGACATCCGAGAGGATCAGGCGGATGGGGCGAGCGAGCTGCAGATCGCTCGCCGCACGATGATCATCGGTAGGTGGGTTTGTGCTGGGCATCGCTTAAGCACTCCGTCGCCGCACGATCGGCGCGCTTGCGACGTTCGGCGATATGGCCTCGGCCGGCTGCTGAGCCACCGGCCGGCCCTGCTCATTGGGAACCGCAGTCACTGCGATCACGTCGGTAATGTCCAGGATTCCCAGCGGTTGCCCTGCCGCATCGACGACCGGCAGTTCGCTGATGTGTCGATCACGGAGGATTTCGATCGCGTCGATCAGCAGCCTGCCGGACCGCACTTTTTGAAACTGAGTCGTCATCACATCGGCGATCGGCCCGTCAAGCAGGTGGTCTCGGCGGTTTTGCAGCAGTTTCGCTAGGTCGCTGTCGGTAAACAGACCCACGACTTGTCCCTGATCGTTCAATAACATCACTGCTCCGGTGCGGCGACCGGTGCGGCCTGTCGCGATCATCGTCTCGCGCACCGTACCGGTGGCCGGCGCCGTGCGACAAGCCGTCAGCGGACGCATCAGCTGATCGACCGGGGCGAGCTGATGACCGAGGCTGCCGCCGGGATGAAAGCGGGCGAAGTCGCTGCTTTGAAAACCGACCAGTCGGCTCGCCAGCACCGCAATGGCGTCGCCGATGGCCATCATCACGGTGGTCGTGGTCGTTGGTGCCAGCCCCAGCGGATCGGCTTCGGGGTGCTGTCCCAGCGCCACCACGACATCGGCCAGTTCCGCCAAGGGGTTGTGCTCGCTGGCCGTCATCGCAATCAGCCCGGCGCTGTGGCGCTGCAGGTGCGGCGCGATCCGCAACAGTTCGTCGCTTCGGCCGCTGTTGGAAATCGCCCAAACCAGATCCTCTGGGCCGACTCGTCCCAAGTCGCCGTGGACCGCTTCGCTTGGATGTAGAAAATGGGCGCGATTGCCGGTGCTGGCCAGTGTGGCAACGAGTTTTTGCCCGATGAGCCCGGCCTTGCCGACGCCGGTAACGATCACGCTTCCGGTGCAGGCCGCGATTCGCTCGGCCGCTTCGACCGCTGCAGGACCAATCGCCGTTGATACGCGGCCCAGCGCCGCCGCCTCTGCGGCAACGACTTCGCGGATCAACCGCAGTCGTTCCAGCCGCGTCGCCGGTGCATCGGGTGGATCGAGTTTCACGCCTTCGTCGTCCATGACTTGAGATTGCTTGGTTCCAGTGCGGTCGCCGATTGGCGGCCGCTTGCCCCGGGGACGATACCTTCGGCGGACTCCGCGTCACAATAGCAGCCAGGTTGCGTTGGCGTAGAGAAGTCTGCGATCCAGGTGGGCGGGGATCGGTTCCTTCGCGACGGCCGGTTGCGTATACTCCGCGGCAGATCGCTCATAGATTATCCAGCGGTCCAGCTCGCGGGCTGGAATCGCATTTTCGCTGCAACCATGAAAAAGGATCCGTATGACAGCCAATCCTTCTCCGCGACCGCTGGCCGGCAAGCGGGCCGTTGTGACCGGTGCTTCCCGCGGCATCGGTCGGGGCATCGCCATCGAACTTGCTCGCGGTGGAGCTGACGTGGTGGTCAACTACCGCGGCAACGCGGAGGGCGGCGAGGAAGTTTGCCAGCGGTGCCGTGAACTGGGGGTCACAGCGCACGCCGTGGCCGCCGACGTGTCCACCGAAGCGGACGCGGAGACGCTGTTAAGCCAGGCCGAGGAATTGCTCGGCGGGCTGGACATCGTCGTCCCCAATGCTGCGTTCAGCGATCGCAAATTGATGCTCGACGCCGACATGGAAGGTTTCCAGCGGACGATCGATGTGACCATGTGGGGCCCGTTCTATATGCTCCGCGGTGCGGCCAAGCGGATGGTTGCCGCCGGCGCCGGCGGCAACATCGTCGTCATCAGCAGCCCTCACGCTGTCATGGCGGTGCCCGGCGCGATGGCCTACAACATGGCCAAAGCGGCAATCGATCAAATGGCCCGGACGGCGGCGGTCGAGCTGGCGCAGTACCGCATCCGCGTCAACATCGTTCATCCCGGCTGGATCGACACCCCTGGGGAACGCAAGTTTTTCTCCGAAGAAACGCTTGCCGAACAAGCCGCGAAACTGCCGTGGGGCCGGTTGGGCCGGAGCGAAGAGATCGGTCGCGGCGTCGCGTTTCTCTGCGATCCAGGAAACGAATACATTACCGGCAGCACGCTGACGATCGATGGCGGCATCCAGCTGCCGTGGCGCGAGATGTACCGCACGCAAGAAAAGCCGGAAGCCGCCGCAACTTAGGCGTCGTTGGAGGGTTGCAGTGATGTCCGGCTGATGAATCCTCGGAATGGTGTACCACCTGCTTCGGCGAACGCGATTTATGCTCCCACCTTATCTGCACCGTTTGGCGGCCACGGCTCGGCCTCTCCAGCTGCTGGTCGTCTGGGGGGGCGTGCTGGCGACTGTCGCGCCGCCCGCTTCAGTGCACGCAGCGCCGCCGGCGAACCTGCGGCTGGAAGCGCTGGAGCTATCGGATCACCGCGGCCGGACCTGGATGCTTGACGAGCTTTTGCTCCCGATAGAGTCGGGAGCCGAGCCGGTGGCAGCGACCGGCAGGCTAAAGCCTGAACTCCAACCTGCGGTGCCTGGAAATTTGTTGGTGATCGCGTTTTTGGGCACTGACTGCCCGCTGGCAAAGCTGTACGCGACCCGGCTGGGTGAGATCGCTGATCAGTACGCCGACCGCGGCGTGCGTGTTGTCGGCGTGATCAGCAATCGTCAGGATTCGCTGCAAAAGATCGGCGCATTCGTCGACCGGCAGGAAATTCCATTCCCGGTATTGAAGGACCCCCGCAACCGGTTTGCGGACACCCTCGGTGCCGAACGGACACCCGAGGTGTTTCTGTTTGATCAGCAACGACAGCTGAGGTATTGGGGACGCGTCGACGATCGCTACGGGATCGGCTACGCCCGCGACAAAGCCAACCGAGAGGACCTGCAAGCGGCGATCGATGATGTGTTGGCCGGCCGCGAAGTGGCTGTCGCCAAAACTCGAAGCGTCGGCTGCATCATCGGCCGAACCAAACCGACCGATCCCGAAGCGGAAGTGACGTACGTTGATTCCGTCGCCGCGATCTTGCAGCGGCGGTGCGTGGAATGTCACCGCGACGGTGAAATCGCTCCATTTTCAATGGAAGATCCCGAAGAAGTTGTTGGCTGGGCAGACATGATCGCCGAAGTGGTCCGCGAGCGGCGAATGCCGCCTTGGCACGCTTCGCCCGAACACGGCGATTTCGCCAACGACCGCAGCATGTCGGCTGAAGAAAAGGAGACGCTGTATGCTTGGGCTGAGGCGGGGGCACCGCTGGGCGACCTAGACGCATCGCGCCATCTGCTGCCCCAACCGCCAGAAAAGGTGAACGGCTGGCAGTTGTCGCGGCAGCCGGATCTGGTGGTTGATGTCAGTCCTGAACCGTTTCAGGTTCCGGCCACCGGAGCGGTGCGGTACCAATACTTCCAGGTTGATCCCGGCATTGAAGAAGATCTGTGGCTGGAATCAGCGGAACTGCTGCCGGGCAACCGTGCGGTGGTCCACCACATCCTCGCCTTCACCCGTCCGCGCGGCTCGCAAGATGGGCTCAACGGCGCGCGTGGTTTTCTCGTCGGCTATGTCCCCGGCGCCCGCAACGACGCCTGGCCAGCCGGGATGGCCAAACGGATCCCTGGCGGCAGCGAGCTAATTTTCCAGGTCCATTACACGCCGATCGGCACGGCTCAAGAAGATCACAGCAAGCTGGGTCTGTGTTTTGCCGACCCGGCGACCATCACGCATGAAGTCCACACCACCAGGCGCTGCAGGCGAAGTTCGCGATCCCGCCGGGAGTCGAGCATCACGTCGTGACTGGCACTTCTCCGGCGATCGACACCGAGGGGCTGCTGTTGGGGATGAGTCCGCACATGCATGTCCGCGGCAAAGCGTTTCGCTACGAATTGATCCGCAGCGACGGCCAGCGCGCGACCTTGCTGGACATCCCGCAGTACGATTTTAATTGGCAGACGACCTACCTGCTGCGCGAGCCGCTACCGCTCCGTCCAGGAGATCGGATGTTCTGCACGGCGGTCTACGACAACAGCCCGAAAAACCCGAATAACCCTGACCCGGCCCAAACCGTCCGCTGGGGCGATCAGACCTGGGACGAGATGATGATCGGCTACATCCACTATGCCGTTCCGATCTCTGGGCGGGCGGCCAAGTAAGCCGGGGTTGTTTGGCAGCTTGGTTTCAGGGTCTGGCAGCGAGTCAATTCCAACGTGCTCGTGCTCAGTGAAACGGTGCTCGTGCTCGAACCGGGAAAACATGACCACAGCTACCTTCGGCCATGATCAACTCGACATTGATTACCCCTCGCTCCAGTACTCCAGCAGATCTTGCTCTGGCCATCGATTACGAGCACGAGCACCGCGATGCTGAGCACGAGAGCGGAATTAAGCCATACACGCTTGCGATTGTGACAGAGCCAAACCGCCATGACGCGCAAGATTGATCCCGGAATTTACCCCGAGCTGATCGACCCGTCCGCCTTTGTCGCTGAAGGTGCGGTGATCCGCGGCCGGGTTCATCTGGCCGCTGAAACGAGCGTCTGGTTCGGCGCCGTGATCCGCGGCGATGTCGAGCCGGTGACGATCGGCGCACGGTCCAACGTCCAGGACCTTGCCGTGATTCACTGCGACCCCGGCTACCCCTGCGAAATCGGTGAAGATGTCACCATCGGCCACGCTGCCGTGGTCCATGGGGCGATCGTGGAATCGGGCGCCTTGATCGGGATCCGCGCCGTCGTGCTCAACGGCGCCCGGATCGGTGCCGGATCGATCATCGGCGCCGGTGCCGTGGTCACCGAGCGGGCGATCATTCCGCCGGGCAGCCTGGTTGTCGGGGTGCCGGCTAAGGTGATCCGGCCGACGTCCGAGCAGCAGCGCGAGCAGATTTTGCAAAACGCCGCGCACTATGTACTTTCGGCCGCCAGGTATCAGGACGGTAGGTAAGGAAATCCCCTGCGACGTCCCTGCGTTTCGTCGGAGTTAACGCCGAAAGCCGCCCTCACTCGGTGATCAGTGTATTGTCCGAGAGAATGCCGCAGCTGAGTAAACCGTCGGACCGTCATTGTTGCTGCGACACAATGTCGCTTTGCCAGGATGCGATTGCCGGTGGCCTTGTAAGCAAGGCGGACTGGCACCGATACTAACTGCCGCGCAAGACCGCGGGCGGATTGACCTTCTCGGCGGTCGCTTTCCCAGACGATTTTTCTCCTACTGACTCGACGTCGCTGCGGACTCGGGAGCCTGGACATTCGGAGTTATGGAACGTTTTCTTTTCCCTCGCTGGGTCAACTCATTCCTGCTTTTGCTCGGCGCGGTGATCCTCGCCGGTGGCGTTTACGCCGGCGCCATGGGCGGGCTGATCACGGATCCGGAAACGTTGAATGTCGGCTATCAGCCGGTTCAGCCGGTGCCATTTAGCCACGCAATTCACGCCGGACAGCTGAAGATGGATTGCCGGTACTGCCACAACACCGTCTTCGACGCCGCTCAGGCCGCCGTCCCGCCGACAGCGACTTGTATCAATTGCCACAGCCCCGCCGACGACTCCGGCGTCACGCCGCTGGCGTCGGTGCATGAGAACAGTCTGCGGCTGGCGCCGATTCACGAAAGCTGGGAGACTGGCCGCAGCGTAGCTTGGAAACGCGTCCACAGCCTGCCGCAGTTCGTGTTTTTTAATCACTCCGCTCACGTCAACGCCGGCGTCAGCTGTGTGTCGTGCCACGGCCGGGTCGATCAGATGGAAACGGTCTACCAAGCCCGCCAGCTGTCGATGGCGTGGTGTCTGGAATGTCACCGCAACCCTGCCCCACACATCCGCCCGGCCGAGTTCGTGACCAACCTGGAATGGACCTGGCCCGAAGGTGTCGACGCCGAGGCCGAGGTCGCGAAGTTAATGAAGGAACACCGGATCGCGCCGAAAGACGACTGCGCCGTTTGCCACCGTTAAGTTCAGTTTCACTCAAGATGACCAGCCACTGGACCTGCCTCTGATGCTCGCCCGATCCAGGCAAGCCAGTCCAGGTCCCGCAGCGGTACCAACCTCCGCTGACGAGCCGCACCTCCGGCGCGGCTGCGTTCCGATACTCAAGATCACTTTCGCTTCGAAACCGCAATGACTTCGATCCCGACCGACGCTGCCGATTCCAACCTGAAGCCACGCGATCGTTATTGGCGCAGTCTTGACGAGCTGCATCAGAACGAAGGCTTCGTCAACGATTATCTCAACCGCGAGTTCCCGGTTGCCGCTTCGGAGTTCCCCGATGGCGTCTCGCGTCGACGCTGGATGCAAATCATGGGAGCCTCGCTGTCGCTAGCCGGCGCAGCAGGTTGTCGCTACCCAACCGAAATCATCGCTCCCTTCGTGGTCCGGCCCGAAGGTCGCCTTCCCGGTGAAACGTATTCACGGGCGACCAATTATGAACTAGCCGGCCGGGTCTACAATCTGGTCGTCACCAACGTTGACGGCCGGCCGATCAAGATCGAAGGCAACGCCAGCCACCCCGGCGGGCGCGGCGGAACCGATCCCTACGTACAGGCCTCGATCCTCGGTCTGTACGATCCCGACCGCGGTCGTGGCGACGCCGCAGCGCTGCTCAGCCGCGATGAACGCGGGCGCTATCAGTCAGCGAGCTGGAACGACTTTGACACCTACGCCCGCTCTTTGGTCAGTCTCGCGGCCGATAATGGCGGGGCTTCGTTTGCAGTGCTGATGTCGCCTACCCAGTCGCCGTCGCTGGCGCGAATGGTCGGCAACCTCCGCCAACGACTGCCGCAGATGGCCCTCTGCCGTTACGACGGCGTTCACGGCGACGTGATGCGGGCTGCGACTCAGCAAGCGATCGGAACTCCCAGCCGTCAATCGCTGCAACTGGAGTCGGCGCAAGTGATTCTGTCGGTCCAGGCCGATATCCTCGGCGCCGATCCCGGAATGGTCCGCAACGCCCGTGGCTTCGCCGAAACCCGTAACCCGGATCAGCAGATGAGCCGGCTGTACGTGGTCGAGGGCGGCTACAGCAATACCGGCGTGATGGCCGACACTCGCCTGGCGATGCGTCCCAGCCAGATGATGGCGTTGTTGGGCGAACTGGAACGCCGCATCGATGCCCTCTCCGGAGTCACCGTGCTCGAGACCGCTCCGCCGGAACGCGGATTTGATGAACTCGAACCGAGTGAACAGCTCGAAGCGTTTTTGGAAGTGGTCGCAGCCGACCTCCGCAACGGCGGCCAAGACGCTGTCGTCGTGGTCGGCGAGGCCCTGGGGGCCGACGCGGTCGCAGCCGGTATCCGCATCAACAGCAAGCTTGGCTCGCTCGGTCATGTGCAGCGATTCCTGCCAGTCGCCGATGCCGATCTCGGCGAAACTGTGCCGCTGTCGGAACTGGTTGGGAGGCTCGATAACGGCAGGATCGAAACGCTGGTGATCCTCGGCGACAATCCGGCATTTACCGCTCCGGGCGATGTTCGTCTCGGTGATGCAATCGCCCGAGCCGAAAACTCGATCTACATCGGCGAGTACCACGACGAGACATCGTTCCGCTGCAGTTGGTCGGTTCCGCAAGCTCATCCGCTGGAGTCTTGGGGCGACTGCGTCGGCGATGATGGGCTGTACGGCGTCTGTCAGCCGCAGATTCTGCCGCTGCTGGGTGGACGTTGTGCGATCGAAATCATCGCCCAGATGCTCGGTGAAGACGAAACCGCTGGTGAAGCGATCGTCCGCCGCACGGCCGACACCTTGGCCGGCGAGCCGCTGAGCGAGCGGCGGTGGCGAAAGCTGTTGCACGATGGGTTCGACGAATCGCTGGGCGTCCAATTCGCCGGTGCCGAGTACGTCGGCCCAGGTGAAGCGTCCTCGGCCGGCTCGCCACAGCTGAGCCTCGACGTTGACCAAGATGATATCGACGTATTGTTTGTCCCCGCCGATGGCCTCTACGACGGTCGTTTTGCCAACAACGGTTGGCTGCAGGAGTTGCCCCAGACGCTGACCAAGTTGACCTGGGACAACGCGGCGATCATGAGCCCGCGAACGGCTCGCCAGTTGAAGGTCAAGAACAGCTCGATGGTCGCGCTGCGGCGCGGCGATGCGGTGCTGGAGTTGCCGGTCTACGAAATGCCCGGCTGTGCTCCTGGCGTGGTAACCGTCGCCATCGGATACGGCCGCACCCGCGCCGGCATGGTTGGCGGCTTCGCCGATTCGGATGTCGATGTTGTCGGTAGCGATGTCTCGACGATCCGCTGGGTCGATTCGCTGCAGTTGGCCCGCGGCATCGAAGCCCGGCCGCGCTATCGCGATTTTGATCTGGCCAGCACGCAGAGCCACTGGGCGATCGACGAACTGGGCCGGGATGAGACCGAACGGAGGAGCTTCACGCTGATTCGTGAAGGGACCGTGGCCCTGCTGGAGAAGAATGAGCATTTCGTAGTCGATAAGGGACCGCACGTTCCAGAAGTCGGGCCCGAAGGCTCGCCCTTCAAAGAACCCATGGCCGCGATTCGCGAAACGCAGCCCGACTTGCCTCAGTGGGGCATGTCGATCGACCTGAACAAGTGCATCGGCTGCAACGCTTGTGTCGTCGCCTGCCAAAGCGAAAACAACGTTCCGATCGTTGGCAAGACGCAGGTGCTGCGCAGCCGCGAGATGCACTGGCTGCGGATCGACCGCTACTTCCAAGGCGATGAAGAGCATGCCAACGTCGTCCATCAACCGATGGCTTGCGTGCACTGCGAAACCGCTCCCTGCGAACAGGTTTGTCCGGTCGCGGCGACGGTGCATACCGACGAGGGGCTCAATGCGATGGCCTACAACCGCTGCATCGGCACGCGGTACTGTGCCAACAACTGCCCCTATAAAGTCCGCCGGTTCAACTACTTCAACTACAACAAAGATGTCGGCGTCGGTTACGGCATCGACGCGTTCCCGAGCAGCATCGAGAACGCCAACCGCAAGTTACAGGCACTGGTCCTCAACCCGGACGTCACGGTGCGTGGCCGCGGTGTGATGGAAAAGTGCACCTACTGCGTGCAGCGGATCGAGCAGGGCAAGATCCAGGCACGCCGCGAGGGCGGGCGTCCGATCCGCGACGGCGAAATCAAAACCGCCTGCCAGATGGCGTGCCCCAGCGGCGCCATCCAGTTCGGCAACATCATCGATCCCGAAGCCGTGGTCACCCAGCAGCATGCAGACCGCCGCGCCTACGGCGTGCTGACGCAGCTGAACACAAAACCGCGGACCGTCTACCTGGCGCGGATTCGCAACACGCATCCACGCTTGATGACGCGGATCCAGCTCGATGATCTGCAGGTCTACGGCGAACCGAAGCACCATGGCCACGGACATGGCGAGCACGAAGACGAGCACCACGAATCCGCCACTCCGACCGGCGGCAGCAACCACTGAGAATCGCGTGGAGCAGCAGCGCCGGCCGCGGCCGCTCCTTAAGGCGAATGATCCGAATCCACCCAGCACCTCTTGATCACCTGGCTCATGTCTCTCGCAATCCCTCAAGGACTCGATAACACCGTTGAACGGCCCGGCCAACGCGCCCCGCTGGTTCTCGGTGATTCGACCTATCACTCGATCACCGAATCGGTATCGCAGATCGCCGAGAGGCCGCCGAGCAAGGCCTGGGTGATCGGCTTCCTGATCTCCGCGTCGTTGGCGTCGTGGTTTGGCATCTGCATCGGCTACCTGCTGTACACGGGTGTCGGTGTGTGGGGAAATAACAGCCCGGTGTTCTGGGGTTGGCCGATCGTCAACTTCGTGTTTTGGGTCGGGATCGGGCACGCCGGCACGCTGATTTCGGCGATTCTGTATCTATTTCGCCAAGACTGGCGGACCAGTATCAACCGCGCCGCCGAGGCGATGACGATCTTCGCGGTGATCTGCGCCGGGACCTTTCCCGGGATCCACGTCGGTCGCGCCTGGTTGGCGTTCTGGTTGGCGCCGTACCCGAGCCTGAACCTGTGGGTGTGGCCGCAGTTTCGCAGCCCGCTGCTGTGGGACGTGTTCGCCGTCAGCACCTACGGCACCGTCTCGCTGCTGTTTTGGTACATGGGGATGATCCCCGACCTGGCGACGTTCCGTGACCGCTCGCGCAACAAGTGGCGGCGGATGGCCTACGGCATCCTGTCGTTGGGCTGGAGCGGGTCGGCACGGCACTGGATGCGATACGAAAAGGCCTACGCGCTGTTGGCGGCGTTGGCGGCTCCGTTGGTCTTGAGCGTGCACACGATCGTGTCGTTTGACTTCGCCGTCAGCCAGGTCCCTGGCTGGCACACGACGATCTTCCCGCCGTACTTCGTCGCCGGTGCGATTTTCAGCGGCTTCGCGATGGTGTTGACGCTGATGGTTCCCGCCCGGACGATCTTCTCGCTCGAGAAGCTGATCACGATTCGGCACCTGGAAAACATGTGCAAGATCATCTTGGCCACCGGAACAATCGTCGGCTTGGCGTACGGGACCGAGTTCTTCATCGCCTGGTACGGCCAAGTTACCGAAGAGAAGTTTGCGTTCATCAACCGTGCCTTGGGGCCGTACTGGTGGGCCTACTGGACGATGATTACCTGCAACGTGATCAGCCCGCAGTTGTTCTGGTTCAAGGCCAACCGCACCATCCCCTGGCGGATCGTAGTGATCTCGATTTTCGTCAATATCGGGATGTGGTTCGAGCGGTTTGTGATCGTGATCACCAGTTTGTCGCGGGATTACCTGCCGAGCGCCTGGGCGTACTTCAGCCCGACCTGGGTCGATTGGTCGATGTTGATCGGTTCGTTCGGATTGTTCTTCACCCTGTTCCTCTTGTTTTGCCGCTTTATGCCTGTGATCAACATGGCTGAAGTGAAAGCGACACTCGCTGGCCAGCTTCACCATTCCCAACACGGCGATTTTTGACGTTCATCGAATCACATGACTGACACGCAAGAAAAGAAATTGCACGGCACCTACGCCGAGTTCGATGCGGTCGACACGCTGCTGGCGGCTTGCCGCCGGGTTCGCGACGCTGGCTACACCCGAACCGATGCCTATACCCCGTTTCCCGTGCACGGAATCGAGAAGGCGCTCGGGATCCGGCCGACCGCGTTGCCCTGGATCGTACTGGGTTGCGGCTTGACCGGCTGCGCCATCGGGATCTGCATGCAGGTCTGGATGAACTCGATCAACTACCCGTACATCATCTCGGGGAAACCGTTCTACTCGATCCCGGCCTTCATCCCGGTGACGTTCGAGTTGACGATTCTGCTGTCCGCGTTCGGCGCGTTCTTCGGAATGTTAGCGCTCAACCGGCTGCCGAAATTCAGCAACCCGGTGTTCACCAACCCGCGGTTCGACCGCGCGACCGACGATAAGTTCTTCCTGTACATCGACGCGGCAGACCCGCGCTTTGATCGGAGCGGCGTCGCCAAGTTGCTCGGAGACATCGGTGGCAGCCACATCGAGGATGTTTACGACGACAATAGCAGCACTCGGGTTCCGTTCGCGATCAAGGTCGCTATCGGCGTGCTCGCATTCGCTGCGATCGTGCCGCTATTGGCTGTGGCGCGGATGCGGGTCACCACCAGCCCTAACCCGCGATTCCACGTCTTCTATGACATGGATTTCTCGCCCGCTAAGGGGCCGCAAACGGTCTCGACTTCATTCGCCGACGGTCGGGCGATGCGGCCCGACGTGCCGGGAACGGTAGCGGTCGGTCAGTTCGATGAGGATCCCAACTTCTACACCGGCGTCGACTTGGAAGAACTCGCGCGCCGCGATCACGACCGCGCCGTCCGGCTGGTGCGCGCGATTCAGAACCCGCAGGGCGGAACCGCGGCTCCGGAGCCGACACAGCAACTTGACGATGCCCCTTGGCTGACCCACAACCCGCGACCGATCTCGCTGGCGATGCTGGAGCGCGGTCGGATGCAGTTTGAGATCTACTGCGCCGCTTGCCACGGCAACGACGGGCGCGGCAATGGATTGGTCACCGCCCGGGCCCAGCGAGTCTTGGCGACAGCTTGGGTCCAGCCCTCGTCGCTGCACCAAGAAACGCTGTACCAGGACGTCTACCCTGACGGCAAACTGTTCAGTGTGATCAGCAACGGGATCCGAAAAATGGGCGGCTACGCCTCCCAGATCTCGGTGCGCGATCGCTGGGCTGTTGTGGCGTACGTTCGCGCTTTGCAGCTGAGCCAGAACGCGTCGCTTGACGACCTGCCAGCCAATCGGCGAAACGAGCTGAGCCGGCGCAAAGCCGAAGTCGACCAACAACTGGCCGAGCAGGCTGAAGCGGAACGTCAGCGGGCCGAAGCAGCCGGGCAGGCAGCATCCGCGCCTACCACGGAGCCCGAGGCTGCGCCAGAGCCAGCTGCGGTGACTGAACCGGCCGCTCCTGTACCCAGCAATGAACCTGTTGAGCCCGCCGCGGCGACTGAACCAGCGCCCGAGGCGGCAATGGAAACCGAGCCGGCAACACCGGCCGTGAGCGAAGGCGAGCCGGCACCTGCCGCCGAACCGGAGCCAGCGCCGGCGACCGATCCCGAACCGGAGATGGACGCGGAACCCGCACCGGCTACCGAGCCTGCCCCGGCGACTGAGCCTGAACCGGCTCCAGCCACTGAGCCTGAACCGGCACCGGCAGCCGACCCAGAACCAGCTCCAGCCACTGAGCCCGAGCCCGAAACCGAGCCTGAACCGGCTCCAGCCACTGAGCCTGAACCGGCACCGGCAACCGAACCTGAACCGGCCGCCTGATTCACTTCATGATCCGTCATTGAGCACTGACCGTCCCGCTGAGAACCCGCCCAGACCAACGGTTCGACCGCCCGGCACCGCAGCGATTCCAACTGAACATCCAACTGTAACCCATGTCCGAACACACTCACAAACTCAAGCCCGCTGACGACCCTTCGTTTCAGCTTCCTGCCTCGTTGGCAGCCCTGGCTGCGCCGCTGGGGATCGGCGGGGCGGTGATGCTGCTGGTCGGCATCCTGGTCGGCTTATTCGTCCTTACCGACGGTGACGGCGGCGGCAAACGCTTCACGATGTCGGCCTATCTGACCGCCTTCATGTATTGCTTCTCGATCTCATTGGGTTGTCTATTCTTCGTCTTGATCCAGCACCTCTGCCGGGCGGGCTGGAGCGTGGTGGTTCGCCGCGTCGCCGAAATGATGATGATCGCGATTCCCGCGCTCGGCATCCTGTTCATTCCAATCATGATGCTGGCTTGGAGCGACTCGGGGACGCTCTACCCGTGGAGCGACGCCAGTTATGGTGATGCGCACGGCGTGCCGTCAGTGATTTGGGCGGAAAAGCTTCGCTACCTCAGCAGCGACTGGTTCACGATTCGGTCGTTGATCTATCTCGTGCTGCTCTCAGCAATGGCGATTTACTACTTCCGGCTCAGTCGCCGCCAAGATGAGACCGGTGAAGTCACGCTGACCGAGCGGATGCAGGCTCGCAGCGGACCGGCGACGATTTTGTTTTCGCTGATCACAACTTTTGCCGCGTTTGATTGGTTGATGAGTTTGGCACCGATGTGGTTCAGCACGATGTTCGGGGTCTACATCTTCTCCGGCAGCGTGTTGGCGGCACATGCCGCGATTGTGGTCGGAACCTACCTGTTGCAGTCCCGCGGGGCGCTACGCGAGGAAGTGACCGTTGAGCATTATCATGACCTAGGCAAGCTGCTCTTTGGGTTCGTCACCTTCTGGACCTACATCGCCTTCAGCCAATTCATGTTGATCTGGTACGGCAACATCCCCGAAGAAACGCACTGGTATTACACCCGTCTGCTGGGGCCATGGGAATCGGTTTCCTATGCGCTGATCTTCTTCCATTGGCTGTTCCCGTTCCTCGGCCTGCTCTCACGCCATGTTCGCCGGCAACCGGCGCTGGTGTTCGCCTGGTCAATCTACCTGTTGGTGGTGCACTTCTTCGATCTGGTTTGGGTCGTGATGCCTGAGGCTGCAACCACGTTCGGCGGCGCGGTTGGCGTCGCCACTGCCTTGCTGGTCACACTCGGGATGGTCGGCCTGTATGTCGGCGGGATCCTGTGGTTCATGCAAGCCAACCGGGTACGTATTTTGCCCGTACGCGATCCACGCCTGCCTGAGTCGTTGGCATTTGAGAACATTTGATCCGGCGTCTCGCCGGCCCCTTACCGACCGAATTAAAACGCATAGACTTCGATGGCCCAATACGACGATTTACCGACCCGACGCATCGCCGTGATCAGTGTGATTGCGGTGGCGGTTACGGTGGTCACTATCCTTGCGGTTCAGGTGCTGTATTACGGCATGCTGGGGTATGTGATGGAAGACAAGCTGGAAACCAGCCGCTATTCCGTCAGCAACGAGCATCTCGCTCGCCAGACCCGTTCGATTAGCCAGTTTTCCGTCGATGAAAACGATGGCTCCTACGTCATTCCTATTGAGCAGGCGATGAGAAAAATCGCCCGCGAGGCTTCAGCCAATCATGATAACCAGCCGGCTCCGGCCGACGAGACTTAGGCGACAAGGCAGATTGTTTTACTTGGACCGCTTGGCCTTCCTGGATCGGTTGGCCCACAGGGGCACGGCATGGAGGGCGGTCTCGATGGCCCTGGCACTGACAGTTGCGATCGCGACGCCCGCCGCTGCGCAGCTGAATGACAGCGTTCCCAAACAGGTTGAAGACGTCACCGTCGAGCAGAAGCTTGGCGAAATTGTCCCTCTGGACGTGATGCTGACCGACTCGCTCGGCCGGCAGACGAAGACGGGGCATTACTTCGATGGCAAGCGCCCGGTATTGTTGACGCTCAATTACAGCGACTGTCCGGTGCTGTGCAACGTGCAACTCAATGCACTGGTCGAAACGCTCAACAGCCTTGACCTCCGTCTGGGCAAAGACTTTCAAATCCTCACCGTGAGCATCGATCCACGGGAATCCACTGAAAGGGTGCGGCAGACGAAGCAAAGGTACGTCGAATTACTCGATAAGCAGCCCGGGGCGAGCGCTGGCTGGCATTTCTGTACGGCGCGGGAGAGTTCCATCAAGCGGTTGGCTGACGCGGTCGGCTTTCGCTATACCTACGACTCCCTCTCGGGCGAGTACTACCATCCCGCCATGCTGGCGTTCGTTTCGCCCACAGGTGTGATCTCGCGGTATTCACTGGATGTTGCCTTTCCGGCGGAACAGACAAAGCTGGCGCTGTTGGATGCCAGCCAGGGGACGATCGGCTCCCCGGTCGACCAGTTTATCATGTGGTGTTTTAGTTATGACCCCCAGCGAGGGAGCTATGTACTGGCCGCCTGGCGGTTGATGCGACTTGCTGCCGCAACGACGGTTGTTGTCCTGCTCGTTACACTTCTGCCATACTGGTTAGGGCGTAAGCGTTCGGCGGCATTGTCCGTCGCGGCGGATGGCTCTGCGCACCTGCCAGGTCAGCGGCAAGACTAATTTCCTGCCAGCAGCCAGTGCCCCGCTCCTCGCGTCCCGTTGCTCCAGCATCGAACTCGCTCCTTACTCTCCACGGTTTTCTCACTCTCTCAACGATGACCATGACCTCACTGCGAACCCATCTGCTTGCCGACTACACCGACCAGTTGTGGTTTCCGCAGTCAGCGTCGAGTTTCAGCGACCAGGTTGATTCGACATACATGCTGGTGCTGTGGATCTGTCTGTTTTTCTTGATCCCGATCACGATCCTCCTGGTGTACTTCATGATCCGCTTCACGAAGAAGAAAGGGGAACATGCGGAGAGCCAAGTTTCGCATAACACGCCGCTGGAAATCGCTTGGTCGGTGTTACCGTCGTTCCTGCTGGTCTGGATCTTTGTTCAAGGAGCACTCGGTTACATCGATCAGCAGAGCGCACCGGAGGGCGCCGCTGGAGTCGATGTGCAGGCCTTCAAATGGGGCTGGACGATGAATTACGGCAACGGGGTATTTCACCCCGAGTTGCACATCGTTAAGGATCAGCCGACCAAGTTGACGATGCGTTCCAGCGATGTCATTCACAGTCTGTTCATCCCAGCCTTTCGGGTGAAACGCGACGTGGTTCCCGGCCGCTATAATGAGCTGTGGTTCACTGCCACGGTTGCTAACGAGAAGGTTAGTCAAAGCGATTTGGATGAGGCGCTACGGGATACGCAGGAAAAATACAACGGTGTGTTCGATCCGGGCCGCTACCAGTTCACCGAAGATGGCTACAAGTTCTTCGACCTCTACTGCGCCGAATACTGCGGCCGGGATCACTCGGCGATGCAGACGGTCGTGGTGGTGCATGAAACGCAGGAGGACCTGGATGCCTGGATCAAGAAATACAGCGGTCGGCAACCTGAGCAGACTCCGGCAGAATACGGGGAGCTGCTGTATCAGCGGCGTGGCTGCGGATCATGTCACTCGACCGATGGCACCAAGCGCGTCGGCCCGAGCTTCCTGGATGCGTTTGGCAGCCAGCGACAGTTCGCCGATGGCAGCAGCGGAATGGTCAACGAAAACTACATCCGCGAGTCGATCCTTGAGCCCAGGGCCCACGTGGTCGATGGCTATAACCCGGTGATGCCGAGCTATAAAGGACAACTCTCAGATGACGACATCCATAGCCTTATCGAATACCTCAAGTCACTCTCTGGGTCGGCTGGCGGAAACGCTGCCGGGCAGTAGCCGCGGACGTCGGACCCGCCACAGCATGCTTTGCGGATCACCTCTAAGCATGATTAAAACGCACATTATCGAACAACTTTCATTTAGCCATACTTAGGGACAGCGACCATGTCCGCGCACGCGACACAGACACAACGGAGCCGTGGGTTTAACCCCGTCGACGTTTCTGACAGCGACAATTATTTGAAGAACAGTCGGGGCTTCCTGAGCTGGATCTTCACGCTTGACCACAAGCGCATTGGGATCATGTACCTCGTGGGGATCTTGGGGTCGTTCTTCGTCGGCGGGATTCTGGCGCTTGCCCTGCGGGCTCACTTGCTCAAGCCGACGGGATGGCTGTTTAGCAACGACAATTACAACCAGGTCTTCACGCTGCACGGCGCGATCATGGTGTTTTTGTTTATCATCCCCAGTATCCCCGCGGCGCTCGGAAACTTTTTGGTTCCGGTCATGCTCGGGGCCAAAGACGTTGCGTTCCCACGACTCAATCTGTCGAGCTTCTACCTGTGGCTCGGCGGGGCGGTCTTTTTGGTCGCAGCGCTGCTAGGCAGTGGCCTGGATACCGGGTGGACATTCTACACGCCTTACAGCACCACGACCGACACTTCGGTGATCCTGGCAACCTCGGGAGCATTCATCCTTGGGTTTAGCTCGATCTTCACCGGTTTGAACTTGATCGTGACGATCAACACAATGCGTCCACCGGGGATGTCCTGGTTCAAAATGCCGCTGTTCCTCTGGGCGATTTATTCGACCAGCATCATTCAGGTGTTGGCGACGCCGGTGCTGGGAATCACGCTGTTGCTGTTGATCGCCGAGCGGACGATGCACATCGGGATCTTCGATCCAGAGTTCAATGGCGACCCAGTCACCTATCAGCACTTCTTCTGGTTCTACAGCCACCCGGCTGTGTACATCATGATTCTGCCGGCATTCGGCATCATCAGCGAATTGATCAGCGTTCACTCGCACAAGCACATCTTCGGTTACCGCTTCATCGCCTACTCATCGGTCGCGATCGCGTTGCTCGGCTTTTTGGTCTGGGGACACCATATGTTCACCAGCGGAATGGGCTCGTTGACGGCGGTGATCTTCAGCGCGCTGACGTTCACGGTGTCGATTCCTTCGGCCATTAAGGTGTTCAATTGGCTGGCGACACTCTATAAGGGTTCGATCAGCCTAACCACGCCGATGTGCTATGCGATTTCGTTCCTGTTTCTGTTCACCATCGGTGGTTTGACCGGTCTGTTTCTTGGCGTGTTGTCGGTTGACCTGCACCTTCACGACACATACTTCGTTGTGGCTCACTTCCACTACGTGATGATGGGCGGCACGTTGATCGCTTTCGTCGGCGGTCTGTTCCACTGGTGGCCGAAAATGACCGGCAAGATGTTCAATGAACTCGGCGGCCGGATCTCTGCGGCGATCGTGTTCATCGGTTTCAACATGACGTTCTTGCCGCAGTTCGTTCTCGGGAGTCGTGGGATGCCGCGGAGGTATGCGACGTATGATCCAGAGTTCGCGTTCTTGCATCAGCTCAGCAGCTTTGGTTCGTTCCTGCTCGGGATCGGCCTGCTGATCGCCGGCTTGGTCTTGCTGTACTCGATCTTTAGGGGTGCCAAGGCACCGGCGAATCCCTGGGGCGGTGTGACCCTTGAGTGGCAGTGCTCCAGCCCACCGCCGTACTACAACTACGCGCGTCCGCCGATCGTCGGCGACCCTTATAACTTCACCGGCTTAAGCTGGGACGCCGAACGGAACAACTATTACTTCGTTGATCCGATCATGCATCCGGATGAAAGCCCGGAGGTTCCTGAAGAGAGCCCAGCTCACGCCGGCGGCCAGAAGTAACTGCCGGGTCCTGGATCGCTGCAGCAGGTTGCGGCGAGCAGCTAAGGGCGATGGGAATCCAAACGCATCAGCCGTGGCATTTAGTTGTTACGGCTGATTTCGTATAGGTAAGACGCGCTCGAGCAATAGTAAGGGAGAGTTCAGAAATAAGTTCCTTGTTCTTCTTGCATTCAACCTCCCGGCCCGCGGGAGGGTCGGACGCGGTAGCGGCCGGAGGTCCAGAATCGCCGCTCTCCTCGCCTGAGGCTCGACTCTCCCGGAGGGAGAGTAAAATGCGGAAGTTGGTATTGAACTGCTCCTAAGAATAGGAGATTGAAGGCTCACACGGCCGACGCACGGTCGACAAAGGCTATGCTTGCACGCGCCTGCGGGCCTGGGAAGTCAGAGCGGCTACTCAATTCCGCAGCCTGACGACTCCGGCAGTGGATGTCTCGGCCCCGAGGGCCTGGGAAAATTCTTAGCCGCTGTGCCGCAGCACTCGCTCCGGTCGATTTTGCGATTTCGATGTTCGCTCAGCTCGCGTCAAAGAACTTATCGATCGTGGCTTGGCTCGGCCTAGGCGTCACCAGCGAGACGACGATCGTGGCGATTAGGGCGCTGACGAACATCACCACGACCGGCATCAATTCGTGCGTTTGTTGGCCGAGCGTGAGCGGAACGCTGTAATCGCCGATTCCTCCCTCAGGCTGCTTCCAAGCCTGATAAAAGAGGATCACCCAGCTGACAATCGCTGCGGCGATTCCGCAATACGCCCCGGCTTTGGTCAGCCCGCGCCAATAAAGCGCCGCGAACACGACGGGAAACAGCGCCGCAAAGCCGCTGAAGCACCACACCCCCAGAGCAAACACGCTCGCCGCATGGGCCTGAGTGAGCAAGTAGATGCCATAGCAAATGGAGACGATGGCGATCACGAAACCGCGCGTCCAGTACACCTGCTGAGCGTCGCTGACACCTTGCTCACCGCGGTAGTGCATCACGATGTCATTGTTGAAGATCGTTCCTAAGCAGAGGAACTGGCTGTCCAGCGACGACATGATCGCGGCCAAGATGCCAGCGGCCAAAAATCCGCCCAGCAGCGGCGGCGTGAGCGTCTTGACCATGTAGGGAAGGATGTAGTTCGGATTGGCCGGAATCGCTGGCGGCGGACCGTCAAAACCCTTGGCCTGCCACGCCTGAGCGACCGCATCGGCCAATAGCGGCGTCGTCGCCCAGGCTCCTAGCAGCACGCAAGGCAGCCACACGATCAGGATGAAAATCGGATGGGCCACGATCGGTAGCTTGAACGTGCTGGCTTGCTTGGCCGTTAGCCAGTGCTGGAACACGTGGGGAAACATTCCGACTGACAACGGAATCAGCAGATACATCAAGAAGTGCGACTGGCTCATCGCCTCGCGCGTCGCCACCGCTGGAGACAACTCCCCACCCAGCCGTTGCATGTTCGCGATCAGGCTCGACTGGCCACCGAGTTTATTGGCGATCAACACAAAGGTGACAACGCCTAAAATCATGAAGACCAGCGTTTGCAGCGCGTTGGCCCAAGCCGTCCCCCGCATGCCGCCAAAGAACACATAAATCAGCACCACGCCGCAGATGGTGCCGGCGCCCAGCCAGGCCGGCACGCCGCCCTGATACGGTCCCGGCGAGGCGAAGCCCAACGGTCCATCGACCCACAACCCCGCGGTCAGCTGCTGGATGATGCCGCCGGCGCTGATGATGCCCACCAGCACATACGGGATCGATAATCCGACCAGGACGGGAAACAGCAGCAAGCCGATCCGGTCGCTTTCCAAGCGGTCGCGAAAGAAAGCGATTTGCGTGCTGTAGCCATGCCGCCGCGCCAGTGCCCAGACGCGCAGCCCGATCGTGAAGAAGCACAGCGAGTGAATGATGCCGCTGCTGCTCGCAAGCAAGCCGTAGACGCCAATTCCGGCGCGAAACGCTTCGCCGCTGCTGCCCACCAGCGCAAAGCCGGTCATCGTCGTGCCAAACAAGCTCAGCAGCAGCAGCACCGGACCGATCGAATGACTGGCCAATTGATAGTCGGCCTTGGTCCCTCGCAGCCAACGGTTGCTGAGCAGGGCGAGCGCCAGCAGCACTGCGAGATAGACGACGATCACCAGCAGTTGTGGCAGTCCCGGATGGTTGATCATGGCGACACCTCCGCTCGCTCATCGCCGCTGGGCGGTGAAAGGGGGAGTGCGTCAGCAGGCCAAGCGATCCGTGTTGCGATGGACCACAGGATCGCCGCGGCGATGGAGACGCCGATCTGCCACGCCAGCCCGACCGGAAACATCCCCAGCACGAGCGTCGGATCGCTCCAGAACCAGCTGTCTTGCCGCAGGATGATCAGCAGCACAACGCCAGCCCAGATCAGGCGGTGGCCGGAGGTCTTGTTACTCATGTCTCCATCTTCTCCGCTTTAGGAACGGCTATGTCCTTGAGCAGCCGTTGGATGATGTCGTCGGTCGTCATCCCCTCGGCCTGGGCCTGGAAATTGGTGGCGATGCGGTGCCGGAGCACCGGCAGGGCGATCCGCCGCACATCCGCCGGATCAACGGCAAACCGGCCATCCATCGCGGCCAGCGCCTTCCCGCAGCGATCAAAACTGGCCGGCGCGCGGCCCAGCTCCCCAATCGACCAATTCCTTGACATACGACGGTGCGGATTCATCGGCCGGCCGCGTCGCCCGCACCAGACGGCTGGCGTAACGTATCACGAACGCGCTGACCGCGACGCTTTGAACCAGCTTTTGCAGGTTCAAGATCGCGCGGCCGGACAGCACTTTGTTGGGAATCTCCGGCTTCGCCCCGGGTGGTCGAAGTCAGAATCCGCTCCTCTTCCTCAGCCGACGGATAGTCGACCTTGATGTTGAACATGAAGCGGTCGAGCTGGGCTTCGGGCAGCGGGTAGGTCCCTTCCTGCTCGATCGGGTTCTGCGTGGCGATGGTGAAGAACGGATCGGGCAAGCTGATACGTCTGCTCGGCCGACCGTCACCTCGCGCTCCTGCATCGCCTGCAGCAGCGCCGCCTGCGTCTTGGGCGGCGTGCGGTTGATTTCGTCGGCCAGCAGGATGTTCGTGAAGATCGGCCCTTCGACGAAGCGGAAACTGCGGCGTCCCGTGCTCGTCTTCCTCGAGCACGTTGCGTGCCGGTGATGTCCGAGGGCATCAGGTCGGGCGTGAACTGAATGCGCTTGAAGCCGACGTCGAGGATCTGCGCCAGCGTGCTGACCATCAGCGTCTTGGCCAGCCCCGGCACGCCCACCAGCAGGCAGTGCCCGCGGGTGAAGATGGCCGCGAAGATCTGCTCGATCACGTCGCTCCTGGCCGACGATGACTTTGGCGAGTTCGGTGCGCATCGTCTGCTGGTGATGCGCGAACTCGCGCAGCACGTCGCCGATGTTTCTCGGTTTGCCCGCGGGCGGGACCGGTTCGCTGCGGGACGGTTTTTCGTTCATAGCCGCTTTCGGGTCACTAAGATGGCGCTCAGCCACAGATTTTTAGACTCGCCCCAGAAGTGTAGAAGTTTTTTGCTTTCAATGTCAGCTAACCTCCCTGCACTCCGCACCGCTATCGTCTGCCTTGCCTTGTATGGCATGGCGAGCGTCAGCGGTCTTCTAGTCAGCACCCCAGCGCCTGGGGCGGAGCCAAGCAGCGTTGATGCCGTGTCGGTCCAGCAAGCGATCGATCGCGGCGTCGCCTACCTGCGCTCCACCCAAAACGCCCGCGGCGGGTGGAAGGAGTGGGTTGGCCAGCCCGGTGGCCTGTCGTCGCTGTGCACGTTGGCGATGTTGACTGCGGGCGTTCCCGCGGACGATCCGGCGATTCGCTCGGCTCTGACTTACCTGCGGCGGCTCGAACCGGACCGGACGTACTCGGTGGCGCTGCAGACGCTGGTGTTTTGCCAGGTCGGCGCTCCGGGCGACCTGGTCCGTATCCGCCGCAACGTGCAGTGGCTCGAGTCGGTGCAGTTTCGCGGCGAGGGCATGTCGCCGGCGCGGCTGGGCGGTTGGGGCTACGGCGGTGGCATCGGGGACGGCGACCCATCCAATGCGCAGTTCGCGTTGTTGGCCCTGCAAGCGGCCGAGGAACGCGACGTCAGCGTTGACCCTGCGGTGTATGAAGCGGCGGCGAGTTATTGGCAGACACGGCAGCGTGACTCCGGCGCCTGGGCCTATTCCCCGAGCGCACCCCCATCGGGCAGTATGACCTGCGCCGGCATCGCCTCGACGATCATTTGCCGCGGGCGTCTGAGCAACGCCGGATCGCGAGTCGAGAACGGCCAAATCCTCTGCTGCGGCGCCGCAGCGACCGAGAAGGACGCGGTCCAAGAGGGACTGAACTGGCTCGGCGAGCGATTCAGTGTCCGCGTCAATCCCGGCATGACCGGCTCTGCCACCCTCTACTACTACCTTTATGCGCTGGAGCGTGTGGGTCGGATGACCGGTCGACGGTTCATCGGTGGGCACGACTGGTACCGCGAAGGTGCCCAGCGGCTGCTCGACCTGCAGGACGGCTTTCAAGGATTTTGGTCGGGCACCGGATTCGGAGAAGACGACCGTAACGTGACCACGTCGTTTGCGTTGCTGTTTTTGTCCAAAGGTAAACGGCAGATCGCGATCGGACGGCTTCGCTACGGCGAGGGTGCCGACCGCGACGACGGCCAATGGCATGAGCATCCCGATGCTTCGCGGCAACTGGTCCGCCGGCTGGAGCGCTACTGGGGACGTGATTTGACCTGGCAAACCGTCACGACCGAAAATGCCCGAGTGGAGGACTTGCTGCAGACGCCCGTGTTGATGATCACCGCCCGCAGCGCATTTCAGTTTTCACAGGCCGATCAAGACTTGCTCAAGGACTACATCGACCAGGGTGGCAGCATCTTGTTCGAGGCGAGCGCGGGTGACGGTTGTGGGGACAGCACCGAGGTGCAGGAGAGCGTCCAAGAACTTTGTCGCCAGTGGTACCCGACGGCGCCGTTGGGGCCGCTACCGCCAACGCATCCGGTCTACTTTGCCGAAGCGGACGTCAAACCGGGGATGATCGCCGCGGACTACCAGCTGTTCGGTGTCCAGGCATGTTGCCGCACGGCGATCTTCTTTTCGCCGCGGAGCCTGTCCTGCCGCTGGGAATTGAGCGATCCGACCGGCCGCGGCCGCGTCGGCGGCCTGCCCCGCGGTGCGATCACCGGCGCAGCGGCCGATTCAATTGAAATGGCGGCAAGGCTGGGCCAAAACGTCATTGCTTACGCCACTGGCCGCGAGTTGCAGGACAAGCTCGATCAGCGACTGGTGATTCGTCCTGAGGCGAGCGAATTGGAGACGCAGCGGGGAGTGATTCGGATGGCGCGCCTGGCTTTGGACACCGGGGCCGAAGACGCCCGCCGCGCCTTGCCCAACCTGGTCTCGATCGCTGGTGAGCAGATCGCCGCTCGGTTGCAAGCCGATGCCGATGACGTGCCGCTGGATGCCCAGGCGCTGGCCGACTACCCGATTCTGTGGGTTCATGGGCGAACCGATTTTAAATGGAGCCCTGAAGAGCAACGCGAGGTGCGGACATTTTTGCAGCGCGGCGGGATCATGCTCGTCGACGCGATCTGCGGCAGTCAAGAGTTTGTGACCGCCTTCCGCCGCGAACTGGCCGCAGCGCTGCCTGAGAGCCCGCTGAACCTGATGGATCAGGGACATCCAGCCTTGACCGCTGCCTACGGTGGTTATGACCTCCGCGGGGTCACGATCCGCTCCCCGGCCCGTTCCGGCGGCGCGATGGAAGTCAGCCGGCGTCGTGGGATCCCGCAGATCGAAGTGGCGACAGTCGACTCAGTCGCCGCGGTCTTCTTCTCGCCCCTGGACCTCAGCTGCGCGCTAGAAAGCCAAAACTCGATCCAGTGCCCAGGCTACGACACCACCGACGCCGCTAAAATCGGCATCAACCTGATTCTCTACGCGCTGCAGCAGTAAAACCATGACTGCTGAACCCTCCCGCCCGCCTACCGATTTGCCTCAGCGCGAGGTTTCGCAACGGGCGGCGGTGCCGATCAGCATTGACGACCCGCGAGTCTATCTCGCTGCCGAGCGGACGCTGTTGGCCTGGATTCGGACCGGTGTGGCGTTGATCGGGCTCGGTTTTTTGGTCGCCAAGTTCGGTCTATTTTTGCGTGAGCTGACGTTGATGCGGCGATCGAACTTGCCCGAGCCGAGTTTGGCGCCCGAGCCAGAGACGCTCAGCAGTGCTGCGACACTGCCGGACTGGATCGGTGGTTTAATCGTGATCGTCGGGGCGGTCCTGACATTTTTAGCGGGCTTGGATCACATGCGGATGGTCCGGCGGCTGGCCACCGACGACTTCATCGGCCACCGCCGCCGCTACCTCTCCGGAGCACTTACGCTCGTCGTCGCGATCACTGGGATCCTGCTGGCCGGCTACCTCATCTTGCTCTGAAAGCCGAAGCCGAGGGCGGGGGTGGTGGGCTGTGAGGACTATCGCGGCTGGACCGGCTGCCACACCTGGCGCAGTTGTTCGCGTCCTAGCGGAGTCGCGACATTAACGGGAAAAACCGCCGCACTGAGCCGAATGAAGGTTCGTCCCGGTTAACCTGTCCCTATCAATTGGGCACGGCATCGCAGATCACGTCCGCGTGCATGCGCCCCGGTCAGTTCAAGGATTGAACATGAAACGCATGGCCCTATTGACGCTCCTGCTCGTGCCTTCGGTGGCCGGTGCACAGCAGACGGATGAAGTTCAGACGGCACCCTACCCCGTCGTCCAAACGGCGCCCATCGGGACAGTTGTCGATGATCCGGTTGCACCCTACCGGCCCGAGGTCGCCATCGCGGCTGACCGTGGGTTTGCCTCCCGATATCGCCCGGTCACGCCGTCGCCTGGCGGCTGGTTCGGCGACGTCGGCTTTTATGTTCTGCGTCCGCAGTGGAGCGGTGGGAACCCGGCTTTCGCGACCACGACGACGACTGAAACGATCGTGCCAGGAAGCCCTGCGATCAACGATCGCATCACGGCCTTTGAGCAAACCGACTTCGACCACGATTACAGCTTCGCGCCATTGGTGTCGATCGGGTACGCGGGCCGCAATGGATTAGGAGTCCGCGCTCGCTGGTGGACGCTGGGGGCAAGTGACAGCGTCGGGGGCAGTGCCCTGGCCGGTGAGTTGTCGGAGTTTGTGACAACCGACTACGTCGTGCCATCGCTGCTGGGAACCACGTCGGACTTGGGCACCATCTCCGACATCGTCAGCGGAGGGCTGGGAGACGTTTTGGAAATCGAAGGGAGCTTCCGCAACCGGCTCGACCTCGATGTGATCGATGCCGAAGGGATCTGGGATACAACCATCGGGCGTAGTTCTCTGTTGGTCTCGGCCGGGGTCCGCTACGCGCATATCGGCCAAAGCTTCGACGGGAATGTTACCTTGGCGACGGATGACGCCGATGCGACCGCAACGCTGCGATCGCACCACACCTTCAACGGTGCCGGCCCGACGGTCGCACTGCAAGCTCATCGGGTGATTGGCCAAACCAATCTATCGGTGTACGGCCTCAGCCGCGGCTCGCTGCTGTACGGCGAGAGCCGCCAGCGCGCATCCACAACGATTCCCGACAGCTTCACGGTTGATGCCGATGTCGTGTCACGTACCGTATCCAGCGCAACGGCGCTCACTTCCGACAGTCTCCGGCCGGTGATGGAGCTGGAGGTTGGCACGAACTGGACGCGCAGCCTCGGAGCATTTGATTTGTTCGCCGAGAGCGGGTTGGTAGGCATGGTCTGGTTCAATGCCGGCAACGCAGCTAATTCCGAGGCTCTCATCGGCACCGGGTTTGAAACGGTCGGTAGCGACAGCACTAACCATAACCTCGGCTTAATCGGTCTGCGGTTCTCGACAGGAGTCCGCTTCTAATCTCGACATCCGTCGCGATTGGCGGTGGCAACCTATGAATCAGCTGCTTGGGCCGGTGTGCCGCAGCGCTGATCGGGAGCGGGGGACGCCGCAGCAGCGTCCCTCGCTGGAACTGTTTGACAACCGTGCTGGGGTTCACGACAATACCCTACCGGCAGGCGGGAGCCCCTTCAGCTGCGAACAGCGGTGTCTAGACTCCGCTTCGGTCGCGGCTCGCGCTGCCTTCGCCAGGTTTGCTGTTCCCACCTGATTCCCTCCAACTCGCCGACTCGCTGATGACGCTTTCACTTCGGCTGCTGTCATTTTTTCGCGTCAGCGTCTTCGTGATCCTCTTGGCACCGGCTCTGCAAGCGGCGCCGCCGGCTGATTCGATTGAGTTTTTTGAGCAGCGCATCCGGCCGGCGCTCATCGAACACTGTTACGAGTGCCATTCAGCGGACGGTGATCAGGCGGGTGGGCTGGTGCTCGACAGCAAACGGGGCTGGGAACTCGGCGGTGACTCCGGACCTGCCGTCGTCCCAGGTGACGCTCAGGCCAGCCGGCTGTTCCGCGTGATCGCTGCCACGGACGCCGAACTGGAGATGCCGCCCGATGGCAAGCTCCCACGCGAGGTGATCGAAGATTTTCGGCTCTGGGTCGACGCCGGGGCGATCGATCCCCGCGACTTGCATACGGCTCCTGCAAAGCCCAGTCGCGAACAGGTCGACTGGGAAGCGGGGCGTCAGCACTGGGCTTATCGACCGGTCCAGTCGCATCAGCCGCCGTCACCGCCGACCGCGGGCTCAGCAGCTGACTGGTCCCTGCACCCGATCGATCAGTTCGTGTTCCAGCGGCTGGTTGAACACTCGCTGTCGCCCAGTCCCCTGGCTGAGCCGGCGACGCTGCTGCGGCGCGTGCACTACGACCTGACCGGGCTGCCGCCATCGGTCGAAACGGTCCAGCAATTTCTTGCTGCCGAGGACCAGCCGACGGCCTACGAACGACTCGTCGACCGTCTAATCGCCTCGCCGGATTTTGCCGAAAAGTTCGCTCGGCACTGGCTCGACGTGTCGCGCTATGCCGAGTCGGTCACGTTGCGCGGGTTGGTGCAGCCCGAGGCGTGGCGATTCCGCGATTACGTGATCCAGTCGATTGATGAGGATCGGTCGTGGAAGGATGTCATGGTCGAACATCTGGCCGGCGACTTGCTGAGTCTTGATTCGATCGAGGCGCGACAGCGAGCTCAGGTCGCTGTCACGTTTCTGTGCATGGGAAACTCCAACCTGGAGAACCAACAGAAGCGGGCGCTGGAAATGGACTACATCGACGAGCAGCTTGATACGATCGGCCGGGCGATGCTGGGTCAGACGCTCGGCTGCGCTCGCTGCCATGACCACAAGTTCGACCCGATCCCGACGAGCGACTACTACGCGATGGCCGGCATCCTGCACGGGTCAATCGGGATCGACCATGCAAATGTTTCCCGCTGGATCGAAAACCCGCTGCCGCTGCCGCCGGAGGAGCAACAGCGGATTGACCAGTGGTCGTCCGAGTTGGCGCAGGTCAGCGAACAGATCGCTGCGATTAACATCGTGCTCAAAGACCACGAATCGCCTGAACCCAAGTCGGTGTCGGCGTCGAGTCTGCCTGGCATCATCGTGGACGACGCTCAGGCCCGCCGCGTCGGCAACTGGAAACAGTCCACGAGCACCAAGCCGTTCGTCAATGGCGGCTACGTCCATGACGAGAACGCAGGCCGCGATGAAAAGTCGCTGACCTTCCAGCCAGAAAACCTGCCTCCTGGCAGGTACGAGGTGCGGCTGGCGTATTGCTCGTCAGCAGGCCGATCTTCGCGCGCTCAGGTGACCGTGTTCAGCGCCGACGGGGAAGAAACGCTGACCGTCAACCAGCGTAAACGGCCGAACGTCGATGGCCTGTGGCAATCGCTGGGCAAGTTCCGCTTCGAAGCCGGCGGACAGGCGTTTGTGCTACTGAGCAATGAAGGTTCCGACGGCCACGTGATTGGCGACGCCGTTCAGTTCTTGCCGCTCGACGATGATCGCATCGCCGGTGCCGCTGAAGCTCTTGCTGTGGAGGAAGATCCCGTCCTGCTGGCCGAACAGGAGCGGTTGCGCAAACGGCGACAAGAGCTGACCCAGCAGCAAACGCAATTGCAAAAACGGCTCGCGGCGCGTCCTAAGGCGATGGGACTGCGCCGCGCAGCGACGCCGGCGATCTGCCAATTCACGTCCGCGGCAGTATCCATTCTCTGGGCCCAGTCGCCCCGCGAGGCGTGCTGCGGATCCTCGGCGGCGAAGACAGCCGCTTGGAAATCGCCGATGGCTCCTGCGGCCGCTTAGAAATGGCCCACTGGATCGCCGATGACAACAACCCGCTGACCACGCGTGTGCTGGTCAACCGCATCTGGCTGTGGGTGATGGGGCAAGGCTTGGTGCGAACTCCCGACAACTTCGGCACAACCGGCCTGCCGCCGACACATCCTGAGCTGCTCGACTGGCTCTCCGAACGCTTCGTGGCAGAGGGTTGGTCGATCAAGCGGTTGGTCAAACACATCGTAATGTCTTCGACCTATCGTCAGGCCTCGACGCTGCCGCAGCGCGACGACCGACGCTGGGAAATCGATCCGGATAACCGGTTGTGGTGGCGGAGCGACCGCAAGATGGTTCCCGCTGAATCGATCCGTGACAGCGTTCTGGCGATCAGCGGTGAACTCAACCCGGTCCGATTCAGCTCGCGCATCCGCACGGGAACCAGCAGCGATTATGCCTACGATCACGACCCGTACATTCGCAGCATCTACATGCCAGCCTTCCGCAACTCGATTCCTGAGCTGCTCGAAGCGTTCAACTTCACCGATCCCAGCTTTGTGACCGGTCAGCGCGGACGGGGAATCGTGGCTCAGCAAGCGCTGCTGATCTTCAATCATCCCTGGTTCAGCGAGCGCACGGCCAGCGCGGCTCGGCGCAACGCATCGGAAGTTGACGGCGACACGGTTTGCCGCATCCAGCACGCCTTCCTGCAAACCCTCGCTCGCCAGCCGACGGCGAGTGAATTGCAGTCGGCGACTGCGTTTGTCAACTCGACGCAAGCGGCAGGCAGCGGCGCTGACACCGCTGAGCCCGCCGGCGATCGGGCGGAGGCGGGAATGAATGACGCACTCGCCCAGCTCTATCACAGTCTGTTTGCAACCGCCGAGTTTCGGCAACTCGATTAAGTCACAGTCACTCACGAGGAACCGTTCATGTCTGAACTCGGCACGATCCATCGGCGCCGGCTGCTGCAGGCGGCCAGCTGTGGTTTTGGCTGGCTGGCGACTCAGGCCCTGCTCGCGCACCGCCGGCGCGACTCCAGCTTCAACAGCTACGCCCGGCACGATTCCTCAGCCGCATTTTGCTCCCCGAGCCAAACGCATCATCTTCCTGTTCATGCAGGGCGGGCCGAGCCAGGTCGACACGTTCGATCACAAACCGTCGCTAGCGGCTCACGACGGTGAGATGATGCCGTTCGATGACGCCCGCGTGTTGGCTAACTCTGGTAAACGCGGCAACACCCACCGGATTATGAAATCCCCCTGGGCGTTTAAGCAGCACGGTGAGTGCGGCCACTGGGTCTCGGAGCTTTTTCCGCACACTGCCCGCCATGCCGATGACCTGTGCATGATCCATTCGTTGCACACCGAGGGCGTTGCGCACGGTCCGGCGACTCTGTTCTTGCACTGCGGGGCAACCAATAACGTCCGTCCCTCGCTCGGCTCTTGGATTCACTACGGCTTGGGCTCGGAAAATGACAACCTGCCAGGATTCGTGTCAATCGCGCCACCGATGGGCAACGGCGGCCCGCGCAACTTCGGCAACGCGTTTCTACCTGCCATTCATCAGGGAACACCGATCGGGCGTGCTGCCGGCGGCGGCGATGACCTGCAGTTGCGCAATGCATCGGTCCCCGAAGCGCGCATCGCCGAAAGCCAGCAGCGGCTGCAGTTCGTGCAGGAACTCAACCGCCAGCGTTTGAGCGACCATCCGACCGATGGACAACTGGAGGCAATCATTCGCTCCTATGAACTCGCCTGGCGGATGCAGACCCACGCGCCCGAAGTGTTCGACTTGGCTGATGAATCGGCAGACACACTGACCGCTTACGGCATCGGCAACAAAACGACTGACGCGTTTGGCCGCCGCTGCTTGCTCGCTCGGCGGATGTGTGAATCCGGCGTTCGCTTCATCCAGGTGAACTATGGAGACAACTCTGCCAATCCCGCTTGGGATCAACATTCGAACCTGCCCAAGCACGCCGATCACGCTGCGGCGGTTGATCAGCCGATTGGTGCGCTCCTGCAAGACCTCAAGCAGCGCGGCCTGTTGGATGAGACGCTGATTTGGTGGGGCAGTGAGTTTGGTCGCACGCCATACGCCCAGCAGAACGGTACCGGCCGTGATCACAACCCCAATGGATTTACGGTTTGGTTGGCTGGAGCCGGAGTGAAACCGGGATTCCGCTACGGTGAGACCGATGAGTTCGGCCATCAAGCGGTCGCCAAGAAAGTGCACATGCATGACCTGCACGCCACGCTGTTGCACCTGTTGGGTCTGGACCACCAGCGGCTGACCTATGAACACGCGGGCCGCAATTTCCGGCTGACCGACGTGTATGGCAGAGTCGTCAGTGAACTCCTCAGTTAGCGCTCGGTCACAGCATCAATTCAGGATGGGAGGCCACACGGCTCGCGCCGTGGCGTTAACATTGTTAACGGCAGGGCGTCAGCCCCCGGCCTTACCATCGGCATACAATCTCTGCATCACTAAAAGCCTAGTTTCGCACCCTTTGGGAAGTCTCTGTGGCCAAGATCTCGCTCAACCGTCGCACCTTGCTCTGTGGCCTATCAACTTCCGCGATGCTGGGCTGGCTCGACTCCGCGGCCGCCTTGGAAGATGATTTGCCCCCTGGAGGCCTCAGGGCCGATGTGGTGATCGTCGGTGGCGGGCTCGGTGGCTGCGCCGCCGCTTTGGCAGCACTCCGCGGTGGATTGACAGTCATCCTGACCGAAGAGACCGACTGGATCGGTGGCCAACTGACGCAGCAAGCGGTCCCGCCAGACGAACACGGCTGGATCGAGAGCCACGGCTGCACACGCTCTTATCGTGAGCTGCGCAACGGCATCCGCGACTATTACCGGCAGCACTACCCGCTGACCTCCGCCGCCCGAGACACCGTAAACCTCAACCCGGGCAGCGGCAGCGTTTCGCGGCTATGCCATGAACCGCGCGTGGCGCTGGCGGTGCTGGAAGCGATGCTCGCGCCGTACCGCAGCGGCAACCGCCTGACGGTGTTGCTCGAGCACCAGGCGATCGCCGCCGACACCGATGGCGACGCGGTTCGTGAGCTCCGCGTCATCAGTCTCCGCAGTGGACAGGAGCGAGACCTGCAGGCTCCCTGGTTTGTCGACGCAACGGAACTCGGCGATCTGCTGCCGCTGACCGGGACCGAGTTCATCACCGGCAGCGAAGCTCGAAGGGACACCAAAGAACTACACGCCGCCGAGGAGGCCGATCCGGCCAACCAGCAAGCATTCACGATGTGCTTTGCCGTTGATCACCCGGAGGGTGAAGATCACACCATCGACCGGCCTCAGGAGTACGATTTCTGGCGTGAGTTCGTCCCTGAGTTGTCCCCGCCCTGGCCCGGCCGGCTGCTCGACTTGACCTATACGCACCCGCCGACCCTGCAGCCCAAGCTACTCGGTTTTTCGCCCACCGGCCAGTCTCAAAGCGGCACGCTAAACCTGTGGACATACCGCCGGATCGCCGACCGCAAGAACTTTGTGCCGGACATTTATTCTTCCGACATCAGCCTGATCAATTGGCCACAGAACGATTACCTGCTCGGCAACCTCGTCGGCGTGGACGCGGACGAACAAGCCAAGCATATTCAGCGCGGCAAGCAGCTCAGCCTGTCCTTGCTGTATTGGCTGCAGACCGAAGCCCCGCGGCCCGATGGTGGCACCGGCTGGCGCGGGCTGCGGCTGCGCTGACGTCGTCGGCACTGAGGACGGCTTGGCCAAATACCCTTACGTCCGAGAGTCACGGCGGATTCTGGCGGAGTTCACTGTGCTGGAGGAACATTGTGGGCGAGAGAACCGGGCACTGGTCACCGGTGGCGAGCGGTCAGCGGTACGTGCGGCGAAATTTGACGACTCCGTTGGGATCGGCAGCTACCACATCGATCTGCATCCCAGCACCGGAGGCGACAACTACATTGACTTCGCGTCGCTGCCCTTTCAGATCCCGCTCGGCGCCCTGTTGCCCCGCCGCATGAAAAACCTACTACCGGCGGCCAAAAACATTGGCACGACGCACATCACCAGCGGCTGCTATCGGCTGCACCCGGTGGAATGGAACATCGGCGAAGCGGCCGGAGCGCTGGTCGCTCATTGCCACCAGCACCGCACCACGCCGCATGCGGTGCGAAGCAACTCCGCGCAGCTGGCGGAGTTTCAAGATTCGCTCCGCCGTCAGGGCTTTGAGCTGCAGTGGCCAGGTGCAAACTAGGCACACGAAAAGAATCAACTGCATGCACCCAGACGTCCGGCTCCCCTCGCCTCCCGAACTTGTTCGGGGGAGAGGGGCTGGGGGTGAGGGGGAATCAATCAGCCTTCGATTTGTGTTTTACATAATTTCAGAGATGATTCCCCCGACCAAGTTTGACTTGTGGAAACCTCGGCACTGACTCTTTGGCTCGACAAGCCGATTAGAATTTCATAAGCTCAAGGCTTTCCCTCCAAATCAAAGTTCTCGGTTTCGGCGCTTGGGTCAATGGTCACCTGCAGTTCCGTCCGGGAATTGTATTTCTCCGGGATATACATTTCGCCAACCGGCTCACGTTCACCCGGATTGGACTCGTCGTACTTGCCTGGGATCAAACGCGAGGCTCGAATCTCTACCGCCGTGGGCCCCGGAGCGACCCGCACTGTATACTGACCATTCTCGATCGTCCCCGCATAGGCATGTTGTCCTTCGTCGAGAGCGCGGAACTGAATCCGTCCCTCGGGAATCGGTTCACCGTTATAGGTCACTCTGCCGGTGAGTTCCTGTAGCCCGTCGCCACTTCCTCCACAACCGAGACAACCGAGCAATCCACCACAGAGGACGATCCCCGACAGAATCTTTTTAATAGTCATGAGCAGAATCTAATGTTCTAGTTTTGCAAGTGAGAGTAGATCGACCTAGTTCCAATTGGTGAGCACGCCGCCGTCAGCACGATTGCCAAGGTTGCGCCAAGTTTGACGATCAAGGCTTTCGCTGATGAAACTGACAGAACCATCGCACAGCGCTATCATGACGCCACCGGGATGGTAACTGCGCGCGAAATTCCAACGGCCGGGCAAACCGTCCGCGTTGCCGTTCTCACAAGGTGCTTTGCGGAACGTTGTTGACTTACAGGAATAGACTCGGTCGGGCACGGTGGTGTTGGGAGCTTCACCGGTCGAAAACGCGTAAGATCCATGCGGCGCACCGCCCCAGTAACCGCCCAGGCCGCCCCATGCGCCTCCGGTTGATCCTCGGATAATGCCCTCGCTGAGCAGCACTGTATTGGATGTGCCGTCGACACAGTCGCGGAACCCGCGGCGAGATTGCCGGCCGAACATGCCGCCGGCATCTTCACGGATCATCGTCAAGTCGATGACCGTACCCGCTGTAACATTCGGCAGGACCGGTGTGGTCGGCGTGCCGCCGCCGGAGCAGACGGCATAGTTGCCTTGGAAACCGCGGTCCGAGCCACCGCCCCCGCGAGCCGGGCCGGCCGGATCGGAAGCGCACATGAAGGTAGCGACAGGTCTTCCGGCAAACTCTACTGGCAGATTGTGAATGTACTCAGCCGTCATTCCATAAGTCGCCTCGACATTCTGATAGGCTTCGTAGAAAGCCCCCTGCTCAACAAACGGCAATAACTGGTGAAACCATGTATCACGCCGTTTGGTCTGCCCAGCGACCTCATTCTTATAACCGTACGGGAAGACACTGAACGTATCATGATAATTATGCATCGCCAGTGCGATCTGTTTTTGACTGTTGCTGCACTGCATCCGTCGGGCAGCCTCCCGTGCGGCTTGGACAGCAGGCAGCAGCAGTCCCACCATCACCCCAATGATCGCGATTACCACCAGCAACTCAACCAATGTAAAACCGTGCCTGCGCACCGAAGCCCGCTGAATATGCGCTGCCGACCAAAAAGTCACCATCAACTCACTCTCCCAGATCCAAAGAACTTGAAACAGACCTTATAAAGAACGCACCCTGGCGCAGCCCGAGGCCTTCGCGTGCCCAGATGTGTGCCCACCGCGAGCTCAAAAGCAAAGCGAGAGCCAGAATCGGTGCGGCGCTTCGCGAAGTGCGCGTCTCAACGTGCTGGGGCGGAAGCTGACAGCGAGCCGAGCCTGTGCTGGCGGATTGATGCCCCTTAGTCGACCAAGCGTTTATGCCTGCTGAGAAGTTGCAGTTGTGACCGCTGCACAGACAATGGGCAGCCACGAATGATCTGCAAGCCGTTTAGGCACGGCGGCGCGTCAATCGGTGCACGACCGAGATCGGGACGTCACCTGTCGGCGGCTGGTAGAATGGCATGGGCAGCGCCCGTCTTCCTGTAGTAATCCAGTGCCACCATGACTTCCCGTGATTCCGCCTCCGACTCGTACACCCGCGCCAGTTTGATCGCGTGCCTGCGGCATGGCGATCCGCAGGCTTGGCATCAGATGGTCGATCTGTACGCGCCGCTGGTGCATCAGTGGTGTCGCCGCTGCGGCGTAAGGGCGGACGCTACGGCTGATGTCATGCAAGAAATCTTTGCAGCTGCTGCCCGTCACATCGAGCGATTCACCTACCGCCAAGACGGCAATACATTCCGCGGTTGGTTGTGGACTGTGACACGCAACAAGGTCCGCGATCATCACCGCAACCAGCGGCGTCAGTTCGAGCCGCGCGGCGGTAGTACCGCGCTGCAGCGACTCACGGAGTTTCCTGACGAGGCATCGCTGCCAGTGGACGAACCGACGGATGCTGCGGCGATCAGTGGCCTGATCCGCCGCGGCTTGGAGCAGGTTCGTGCGGAGTTTCAAGAACGGACCTGGAACGCCTTTTGGCGCTGCTCGGTCGATGGCCTGCCGACGGATCTGGTCGCAGCGCAGTTGGAGATGACGCCAGCGGGAGTGCGGCAAGCTCGGAGTCGTGTGCTCCGCCGGCTGCGCGAGAAGTTTGGCGGTTGAGGATAGCAAACCGGGTGCGAGTACCGGCTATTTTCGTGTCACGCGCCGTTCGTTGTTCTTTTTGGCGACCCATTCCTTACCGGCAACAACGAACCGAGGAGCTAACCCGTGGTGATCATTCAAGAATGCCTTTCCGAGCAGCAGTTGCGGGCCTACCTGCTGGGCCGGCTGAGTGAACCGGAGAGCGAACAACTCGAGGCGCACCTGCAGCAGTGCACGCTCTGCGAAGAAACCGTCGCCAACTTGGAAGCGGATGACACGCTGGCCGGGCATCTGCGATCGATCAAGGCCGACGCAGACGAACCGGAGGATGAATCAGTTGCCGTCGTCGCTCGGCAGATCAAACAGCGGGTGTCACAGGATCTTGCCATGGCCAGTGCATCAAGTCAGACAGAAAATTCTCCTGAGCCCAGTGGCCTCGCCGGTCCGCTCGATGGTTACGAGTTGCTGGAGCGTATTGGTCGCGGCGGAATGGGAGCGGTGTATCGAGCTCGACATCAGCGGCTGGACCGTTTTGTAGCCGTCAAACTACTCCCGCCGCGGATCGCTCGTGACCCGGAGGCGATTGCAAGGTTCCAACGCGAGATGCGTGCCGTCGGTCGTCTGCACCATGGCAGCATCGTCACCGCGACCGATGCCGGTGAGTGCCAAGGGACGCACTACTTGGTGATGGAATTGGTCGATGGACTTGATCTGGCGCGGATTGCACGCACACTCGGTCCGCTGGAGATCGGTGCGGCATGTGAGCTGATCCGTCAAGTCGCCATCGGCTTGGAATACGTTCACGCCCAGGGAGTGGTCCACCGCGACATCAAGCCGTCGAATCTGATGCTTGACAGTCAAGGTCGCGTCAAGATTCTCGATCTCGGTTTGGCGCAAATCGGTCCGTGGCAGCAAGGCAGCGACGAGTTCACGACGGTCGGCCAATTGATGGGCACGCTCGACTACATGGCACCCGAGCAGTCCGAGAGCAGCCAACGAGCCGACTATCGTAGCGACCTGTACAGCTTGGGAGCGACGCTGTACCGGCTGCTTTGCGGCCATGCTCCACACGCCGTCACACCGCATTTGTCGCCGCTGGAAAAGTTGCGGCTGTTGGCGACCAGTGAGCCGCCCAAGCTGGCGACGCTGCGGCCGGACGCACCCGCGAGACTGTGCCAGTTGGTTGAGCAACTGCTGGCCCGCGATCCCGCTGCGCGACCTGCGGGAGCGGCGATTGTGGCCGAGCAGCTTGCGCCGCTGTGCCAGGCCCAAGCGCTAGTAGGACTGCTCGACCGAGCCCGCGTCCGGCTGCGCGAGGTGCCCGAGCAAGAGGATGAAGCCGACGCCATACCGCTGCCTGCTGTTGCCGTGCCCGCGGCCAGCGGCGGCAGCCGTCGTCGCGGCTGGGCCGCGCTGGTCGCGGCCGCAGCCTTCCTGCCACTGGTGTTAGGCGGTCTGTTGCTGGTGCTCGAGACGAGCAAAGGTCAGATCGTGATCCAGTCCGAGGCCGCCGAAATTCAGGTGCGGCTGATGCGTGACGGTGATGAAGTTGAAGACCTGACCGTCCAGCACGGAGTCAATTCGACGCGAGTTCGTGCCGGCAATTACGAAGTGGTGATCGACCAACCGAGCGATGCCTGGGTGATCAGCGACAACACCTTTACATTGCGCCAGGGCGAAACCGTGGTCACGCGAATCACTCGCCGCGGCCCTGGAGAGCGCGTCGACGCGCAGCCCACGCTAGCTGATGCCCAAGCCGCACCGGCGTCCGCCGTCGCTCCCCCTGCTGGTCCGACGTATGAGGGAAAAACTCTGGATGAATGGTTGGCTCTTTTTGAACGCGAACGCTCTCCGGCAGAGCTTGCAGCAGCGTTTGAAGCCATCGAGGCGCTTGCTAGTCATGAATCAGGCCCAGAGGTCAGTCGGGTGTTCCTGCGAGTACTGCCGCAGTTACCCGCCGATCTTCGGCTCTCGACGCAACGAGGCGCGGTCTGGCTCGATAGCCGTGCTTTCGAATTAATAAAAAAACTACTCGAACCAAAGATGGTGATGGACACGGTGCTAATCCAACTGACTACCGGCAGCCCAGAATGGCAGCAGCGCGTTTTGGCGCGGTTGGAAGATCTGTTCGATTTGAGCCAGTACCCTGGCACACTGGAGCCACTGGTCGAACAAGTCAGCAATCTGGCAGAAAACCAAGAGCATCGTCTGGTTTCCCGGTTCGCACTTCGCAAGTTACTTGCACTTGTGGACCACCAGCATCAGCGAGGCGAGTCTGCAGAAAGAGCTGTTGAAGCTTTGAGTACAGGCGTGGAAGCAATGTCAGACTCAGAACAACTCGAATTCTTCTCTAACATTGTGTTGGATGCTTCTTGGCCGGAATCGCTGCAGCAGTTTTTATTGCATAGATCGGTAGAGCAACTGGTTGCGGATGATACTCCGGAGTGGGCACGGAGGCATGCGATCATCAACATTTCCGTTAACATTCCTTTGGCTCTGCGACTGTATCCAGACTTACCGCAGACGATCGCCGTAAGGCTAGCAGAATACACCGCTTCATTACCCACTAGGAATTCCCCGGTGCTACGGGCACCCTTTGTGAAGCCGGCATTAGCTATTCTTGCAAAAGCATTTCGCGTCTCCGATCCGAATTTTCCACAGCTTTCGGACGTAACCGTAGAGGACTCACGTGGGGAATTCAAGCTGTCCACAGCGCTGCTACTGGCAAGTATGGCAGTGCAGCCTGATCTGCGGAGCGATCGAGGTGATCAGGTGCTCCGCACGATCGCTGAGCAACTTGCCCCGCGATATAAAGACCGTTCTAGTGCGTCGGTTATTAGTCCGGGCCATCTTCTATCGATGATTGGTCCTGAAGCCCGATACGGTTTGCTGCCGCTCTACATGATCAGCAGCGGAGCAGCCAAGCAGGATCTACCTGACTGAACTGTTAGAAAACCCCCGCCGGATCGGGTATCGTGTGTTGCTTGCCCCAGCCGCGAGGATGGGTCACACTCAGTGGTGGTGCAAACGAACAAGCGGGGTAGGGTATGAACTTCGGCAAAAGTCAGTCAGCCGGCACGTATCAGCGTCCGGTTCTGACAAACCGTGAGCGAACACCCAGCGGCTGATTAGCTGAAAGTTTGGTACAGTCCTGCTTAACACCGTAAGCCACATCTTGGAGCAGATAATCGTGCCAGAGCAGGTCATTGAAGATGCACCGCCGGCTCCGACTGCGAAACAATTCCTGTTGCGGAATTGGCGGGTGTTGCGGATCGCAATTTTGGCTTACATCGGGATTCTGATCGTGCTGCTATTTCTGGAGCGGTCGCTAATTTTCATCCCCACCCCATACCCAGCCGGCTATTGGGAAGACAAACCAGCGGGGGTGGAGGATGTGCAATTTACGGCGGCTGACGGTACGAAGCTGCACGGCTGGTATGCGGCCCATGACGATCCGCTGGCGGTCGTCCTATTCGCCCATGGCAATGCCGGCAACATCACGCACCGCATCGATGTGCTGGAGCGACTGCATCGCGATCTGCACTGCACCGTGCTGTTGTTCGATTACCGCGGGTACGGCAAAAGCGAAGGGACGCCGAGCGAAGAGGGCGTGCTCCAGGATGGCCGCGCGGCGCGAGATTTCTTAGCCGAGCGAGCGGGCGTCGCCAAACAGGATCTGGTGCTGATGGGCCGCTCGCTCGGGACGTCTGTGGCTGTCGATCTAGCGGCGGAGCAGGGTGCACGTGGGCTCGTACTCTACAGCGGCTTCCCCTCCATTCGCGATGTCGCCGCTTATCACTACCCTTGGCTGCCGGTCCGCTGGGTGATGCGGACGCGGCTGGACTGCATCGGCAAGATTCAAAACTACCACGGACCACTGCTGCAGGCGCACGGCGAGCAGGATGAAATCATCACCGCCGAACTGGGGCGGCAATTGTTTGAGGCCGCACCGATGCAGCAAAAAATTTGGTTCACGCTCGGCGCCAGTGGGCATAACGATCCACCGCCCGATGCGTTCTATGAAGCGGTGCGAGAATTTTGACCGGACCGCAGCTGTGATAATGCATGGCTCTGGGTGACACGTCCCTGAGGAACGAAGGGCGTGCTGAGAGAACCGCAGGATAACCAGGGGATATCTCTTCGGCTCGATATCAGTTTCCAGTGCCCACGCCCATCGCTGGGGCTCTGAGCGTGCCATCCACAGAATTAGCGATTCGGCTTCAAGTGATGAGCCGCAAAACTCGCGGAAGAACCATTTACTCCGGCAGCTTCGGCCGCAGTGGCTCGCCGCGCTCGCTGTCGATCGGGTACAGCGCCTGCTTCGATTCCAGTGCAGCAATCAACTCGCCCATCATCCTTCGCAGTTGCTCGGGCTGCTCCTGAGCAACATCATGTTGTTCAAAGGGATCGGCATCAAGATTGAAAAGCTGGTAATGCGAGCCGCCAGAAGCTTCGGAGGGAAAGTAGTGATAGATGACTTTCCAGTCGTCCTGACGGAAGGTCGTAAAATAGTCGGACCGATGAGGTGAGTGCGGGTAATGCATCAAAAATTGTGTTGGCCGGTTCAGATCGTGTTCTCCGCTCAATAGCGTTGCCAGCGACGTACCATCGATGACATGTTGCTCGGGAGATTCGGCACCCGTGACCGCCAGAATTGTCGGAAACAAATCTTCAACCGAGGCCAATTGGTCCTGAATCTTGCCCGCAGCGATCGGCAACTGCTTTTGATGCGGGTTCTCATCGGCCGCACCGGCCCAAGCGGCGATGAACGGCACGCGCATGCCGCCTTCATAGTGTGACCCTTTCTTACCGCGAAGCGGCGCAGCGCAAGCGACGGCATGCGGATGCCCCAGCGGCGCATCGCTCCCATTGTCGCCCAAAAAGATCACCAACGTATTTTCAGCGGCGCCCAGTTCATTCAGATGATCCAGGATATCGCCGAGCGACTTGTCCACTCCCTCAACCAGTGTGGCAAAGGCCTGAGCCTGGGGTGATCTCCCAGATTTCTCATAGTTAGCCAGGAACCGCGGATCCGCCTGGAAGGGCGAGTGCACCGCGTAATTCGCCAGGTACAGAAAAAACGGCTGCTCAGCTTGCACCGCAGCATGGAGTTGCGCCTTCGCTTCGAGTGTCAGCGCTTCGGTCAAAAAGATATCGGTGCCGTGGTATTTCTCCAGATGTGGAACCGATTGGTTGGCGCGCTGACCGCCTCGCGTGAAATTTTCGCTGCCGTAGTAACTGCCGGGTGAACCACTGTGAGCGCCGGCGATGTTGACTGCGAAACCGAGGTTCGCCGGATCAGCACCTGCGGACCCGCGTGGCCCAAAATGTCCCTTGCCGACATGAATCGTGCGGTACCCCGCCTGGCGCAGCAGCCTCGCCAGCGTGACGTCATCCGGCTTGAGCCCACTCCAATTCCACTGCGGCGGTCCATTTGGGCCACCATTGTCACGATTTGCGTTGATCCAGTTCGTCGTGCGATGCCGAGCCGCATTTTGACCCGTCATCAGTGAAATGCGCGTCGGCGAGCAGACACTCATTGCGCAAAAGTTGTTGAAGCGAATGCCGCTAGCGGCCAGTCGTTCCATATTGGGCGTGCGATAGAAATCGTTGAGCGGGTAACGCGTGGGTTGCCCAGCGGAATCGGTCAGAAACGGCAAAGACGTGTCCATCACGCCCATGTCGTCGACCAAGAAGACCACCACATTGGGTTGTGCTGGAGTCGCCGCGACCGCTGAGTTGACACCGGTCAGTAACAACCAACCCATGGCAATCATAAACAAACAATCTTTCAATCTAGCACTCCCGTTCAAAATCATTTCAATTGCTCTTTGACTTTGGTCAATGACAACCCGGCTTTGTGTTCTGACACAGGGAAGGCATGCGAACCAAGTGGCGATCAGGGAGACGATTATTGGTTTTCTACAATCCAGGCGAGATTGAAACGCGCGAGTTTGAGTTCGTTACCGGCCTCGTAGAAGCATAACACCGCGCCGTCTGGCAACACAGCAAGGTCCGAGTAGGCGCCGGGGCCGGCTTCAAGCGTGCGGCTGATCGGCCAGCTTTGTCCGTCATCGCGGCTGAGTTTGATCGTCAGATTCTCGCGTTTGCCGCTTGCTGCTGGGCGTTCCTGGCCTGCTGCATCACGAGCGAGGGAATGGGGGTTGGAAAAGATCAGCGTGCCGGGCTCAGACGAATGTGCGACGATGCTGGCCATGCAGATCGGTTCCCATAACTCGGGATGGAACACAGGCTGGCTCCAGTCGCCGGCGCCGTCGGGACTGATGGTGATCAACTTGCGATTGGGAGCCGACACGTTGCGAGCGACGAACAGCACCCGGCCGTCAGACAACTGCGCCGCGATCGATTCGTTGGGATTGCCGAAGGCGCCTTCGTTTGGAACGGCGATGTCACCGGCCTGCCAACTTTGTCCGTGATCGTCGCTGTAAATCGTTCCAGCAGCCGACGGCTTGTGGTCGCCGACGCCTCCATAGGCGAGCCAAATCGGCACCACCAACCGCCCGGTCTGCAGTTGGATGCCGTGTCCGGGACCGGTGGCGATCACCTTCCAGTCGTAACGCTCGGCAAACGGCCGAAACGCCTCGGTGATCTCGACGGGCTTACTCCAGCTGACCCCGTCGTCGGTGCTGCGGATGGAAAAGCAGCGGGCGTAGTTGATGCAGTACAGAAACTCGACGGTGCCGGTTTCGTGATCGACGATCGCCACAGGATTATTCACCGTCTGTTCACGCTGGCCGCCGTCCTGCTTGTGCGGGTTGCCTTCGATGCGACTCCCATGGTGGGCGATGTGGCGAGCGGGCCGCCAGGTTTTGCCGCCGTCGGTGCTCCGCCGCAGATGCACTTCAATTTCGCCCCAGTCCGATCGGCTGCTGCGGCGCGCCTCGCAGTAGGCCAGCACCGTTCCCTTGCTGGTGACGACGATCCCGGGAATGCGGTAGAGCGTGACTCCGTCCTGCCCGGCGGTAAACAGCGTCTGCTTTTCGAGCAGTAGTTGTGGCGAATCGCCCTGCACGAAGCTGGCGGGAACTATCAGTGCGGCCGTGAGGCAGACGAACAGGTAGCGTGCAGACATTCCAAGCATGCGAGGCGACTCCGTCGAAATCGGTGATGAATGAGAGTCGACATCTTAGCAGCTCACCGAAAGACCCGGGGTGGGGCGGCTCAGGTCGTTTGCACCCAATCTTCCAGCGATGCGAGCGCATCACGCAACGGCAGGATTCTGGCGTAGCGGTCGCGCAACGTTGCCAACGATGCCTCGTGCAGCTCCGGAGTCACGGTCGCACAGGCATCATCAATCACCGTTACGAGGTACCCGAGGTCGCAGGCATCGCGGACCGTCGTTTCGACACATTCATTGGTGTAGACGCCGACGATGAACAGTGACTCGATGCCGAGATTTTTGAGCACATAGTGGAGGTTGGTTGACGAGAAGACGCCGCTGGCGGTTTTATTGATAATGATCTCATCTCGCAACTCACTCGGAGCCACCTCTTCGATGAAGTCCGCTTCGCGCGAGCCAGGCGCAGCGTGTAAGCGCAGCCGGCGGTGCCCCTTGCCGCGGTCGCGGCCGTCGCGTGTGAGCGACTGAATCCGCGTATGAATCACCTCCAGTCCGCGGCGACGGAAGCCATCTTGCAGCGCCGAACGTTTGGAAACACCAACGTCCGCAGTCGGTCAAAATAGTATTGCTGTGCCTCGACGGACATGCCGTGTGAGGTTGCATCGGCAAAAACACCATGCCCCGGCGCAGCATCCAGGTACTGCAGGTCGATACACAACAGGGCGGTGTCACGATCTGCTAAAAACCGCTCGTGCGCCGGATTGTCGATGAAGCCCTCGTGATAGGCGTCCTTGAGCGGGTCGATGTGGGCGGCGAGTTCTTTGGAGGACATGGTTTTTTACGAACGGGGACGGGGCGGTGAATGGTTCAATGGCATCCGCTGCCGATTCAAGCGGGTGCCTGCGAGCCGGCGGTCATCCTCAACAGTGACTGCAGCAGGACGTTGGCTCCCGCTTCGATATCCTGCCAATTGGTCCATTCCGCCGGCGAATGGCTTTGGCCATCGCGACTGGGAACAAACAGCATGGCCACGGGCGTGACGTGGCTGACGATCTGCGCATCGTGCGCCGCGCCGCTAGGCATGCATTGATACTTGAGACCCATCGTCTCAGCCGACTGTCGCAGGTGGTCGATCATTTCGCTATTACATGCGACCGGCTCAATCCAGCTCTGCTGTTCAAAGTCAAACATCAAGTCGCGCCGTCTGGCGATTGCCGAGAGCGTTTTTCGCAGGGCGAGCGAAAGGTCTCGCAGCACCGCCTCCGACGTTTCTCGAACATCGAGCGAAAACTCGACCAACCCAGGCACGGTATTGGCGGAGCCGGGTAGGATCTGCGCACGACCGATCGTCGCCCGACTCTGGCGGCTGCCGTTCTCTTCGATGATCCGCGGGATCTCATGAGCAAAATCGGCTAATCCCATGAGGGCGTCGCGGCGCATGTCCATTGGTGTTGTTCCCGCGTGGTTGGCTTCACCACGGAGCGACACCGACCATTTGAACAAGCCTGTGATGTCTTCGACGATGCCGATGGGAACTTTCATCGCATCGAGCACGGGACCTTGCTCAATATGCAGTTCAAAGTAGCCGGCCAACTGCGCCGGATCCCGCTGCGCATCGAGTGCGGCAAGCGGATTGAGCCCCACTCGCTCCATCGCATCCCACAGTCGGATGCCGTCCAGATCGGTCGCCGAGCGGAGCCGTTGGGGCGAAAGCCGTCCGCTGAACGCTTCAGAACCGAACATGCCACCAAACCGCCCTTCTTCATCGCTAAACGCGATCAGCTCGATCGGCGCCGCCGGCCGGATCGAAAGCTCACGCATCCGGCGCAGGCACTCCAAGCCGGAAACAACCCCCAGGGAGCCATCCAACGCGCCGCGCAGGGTACGGTGTCGATATGCGAACCGACGGTGATGCGAGGGCTTTCGTCACCGGCCAACGTACCACTGACGTTCGCCGCACCGTCGATACTCAACTCCAGTCCGGCAGCCTCAATCCGTTCGCTCAACCAGACTTTGCCGGCCATGTCCGCGTCGGTGAACGCCATGCGATAAATTCCTCGTGACTGCGGTTCACGTCCAATTTCCGCCAGTTCCAGAATATCGCGTTTGATTCGTTCCAGATCGACTCGCAGATCGCCAGCTTTTAGCGGTGTATCAGAAATTGGCCGACGATTCACAATCGCTGCTCCGCTTGTTTCAGTTCAATCAGCCGCTAGATGCCGGCGGACGGTTCATGAGAACCGGACGCTAACGCGTGCCGGCTGATTGGATTTTGCCGGAATTCCTGTCCTGCCCCGCTTAGACTTCAAAGCTGGGGTCAACCAACCGCTGCCGCATCGTCCAACTCTGGAGGCGCTTCACCGAGGACCATCTGGCCATGCAAGATATGCATTTGCAGTAAATGATTAATCAAGATGTCGGTCCTCCGAGCCTGCGTCGAATCGGTTTCTTGCCAGGCATGATCGACCAACTGCTTCACCGCGGACTCGTCGAATAATCCTGCCGCTCGAATCCGCTCTGGGCTCAGCCAACGGTCGATCAATTGTTGTACGGCTGCGCGCTTATCAGGATTGGTATGTGCCGGCGGAGCCATGAAAGCAAACTTTTCTCGCTTATAAAGTTCGCTCGGCAGCACATCGACCATCGCTTCGCGCAGCACCCATTTCTCGATCCCATCTCGAATGCGGATATCCGGCGGGATGGTCACGGCATATTCAGCAACATGATGATCCAGAAACGCGGGTCGCGCTTCCATGCTGTTGGCCATGTCCATCCGATCGCCGCCCCAAGTCAGAATCTGACCTTCCAGCATCGTCTTGCACCAGGTGTACTGCGCGATGTCCAACTGATGCCGCCTGCGCACCTGATCGGGATTGATCCGCTCGGCGATTTCCGCGACCGGGTCATAGCCCTGAAGCTGCTCGCGGAGGGAATCCGACAGCAGCGGGAGGACTTGGCGGAGCGTCAACATCCAGGGCTGAATCCACGATGGCGTGAAGCCGCATAGATCCTGCCAAGCATCATGCTGCAGTTCTTCCTCCGAGAGGATTGCACCGGCAAAGATGCCCGCATTCGCCTCGCGTCCGAGGAAATCACGTTTAAAGAATGGATAACCGCCGAACAACTCGTCGCTGCCCTCGCCGGTGATCACCGCTTTGTAGGCGCACTGGCGGACGCGACGGCTCATATGCCATTTCGCTACCGCCAGGGTGTTATAGAATGTCCGTTCGGCATACCAGGTCGCCCGTTCAAAGGCACCGCCATAGAGTTGTTTCTCGGTAAGCCGCAACAGTTCCTGCTGTGCTCCGGTCCGCTGTGCCATGCGGGTTGCGATCGCTGATTCATCATACTCACTGTGGTCAAAAGCGATCGTGAAGGCTTTGATCGGCGATTGTTGCAAAGCGGTTGCTAAGCCTAGGATGGAACAACTGTCGATGCCGCCGGACAAGTAGCAACCGACGGGCACATCGGCTTCCAAGCGGGTCGCCACGGCATCGATCAGCCGCTCGCGCACGCCCTGGATATACGGTGCCGGGTCCGCTCCAAGTGCGTGCGATTCGGGAAAGTTCATGTCCCACCAGCAACGTGTGGTCGCTTGCAGACGCCCCCCTTGCTGCTCAACGACCAGCATGTGTCCAGGCAACAGCGTCTGGACATTCTCAAATGCTGTCGAGCCGGGAACCATGACCTGCATCATTTGATGCAGTGCCGCTCGCGGGCAAAGTTTGGGATCGACATCGGGATGCTGGATGATCGCTTTGACCTCCGATGCCCAGATGATGCCGCGGTCGGTGATCGCGTAGTACAGCGGTTTGATACCGAACCGGTCACGGACCAATACCAACTTCTCGGCTTGCTCGTCGAACAGAGCGAAGGCGAACTCGCCGCGGAGCGACTGGACGCAGTGCAATCCATCGCGCTGGTACAGCGGGACAACGATCGCACTGTCACTCTTGATCGCACAGTTCCGGCCCTGACAGGCCAATGCGGCGCAAATTTGCTTATAGCCATAGAACTCGCCATTGACGGTAGCGGCCACGCGACCGTCGCTGGAAAGAATCGGCTGGTGCCCGTGGTCGAGCCCCACGATCGATAATCGGGTATGGCCAAGCACAACACCTTGAGACTCGTACCGTTTGACGCCCCGGTCATCCGGGCCACGGTGGATGATCGTGTCGAGCATTCGCTGAATGACAGACGGATCGGCCGAACCTGCATCGCGATGAGGATGCCAATAACCTGCTATACCACACATAAAACGTATCGATGACTTATGAGAAGTGTAATTTCAAAACACTCCCGAAACCTTCCCAGCCGAGAGCGGGCAGCCGATGGCCGCAGTGGCGTCAGATCGTCGTGATCTTGTCGATCTTCCCGAGGACCGCCGTCAGCACGGCCTGACGCATGAAAACCGCACCGGCCGCTTGCGCAAAGTATAAATTATGAGGCGTGTCATCCAAATCCGTTGACAGCTCGTCACGGCGTGCCAGGGGATGCATGATCACCGCTTCGGGCTTTAACGCACTTTGTGAGGCCAATTTGTACCGGCTATCAAGTTGGCGATAGCTGTCGCCGAGAAAGGCGATGGAGTTGACGTAAATCACATCTAAGTCGGAGATGACTTGATGCGCATCATTGACGATATCCAGCGGAATGCTGGAGTCTTCCAGCGGACCGGTCAAATCGAAACCGACCGGATCGGCTAGCTCCGAAATCAACGTGATCCGCTTGACGGCACCGGCGAACAGCAAAGCTAATCGTAGAAAGCTTTTCACCGCCCGCATTGAACCAGGCGTGCCGATAATTCCGAGATGAATTTGTTGGTCCTCAGGACAATTTTCGTGACACAGCGCCGGCCGCCACTTCAGCAGCGCGTACCAATCCAGCAGCGCCTGCGTGGGATGTTGGCCCGAACCATTGCCGGCATTGATGAGCGGCCGCTGCAAGTTTTTGCGGATCTCTTCGATGCTGTCGGTATCCGGGTGACGCATGATGATGACGTCGCCGTAGGTATTGAACATCTCGCCGATATCAGCGAGCGATTCGCCTTTGGCAATTCCCGTGACTTGACCGTCGGGAACCGATAATACTTTGCCGTCCAGACGCAGCATTGCGCTCTCGAACGACAGCCGCGTGCGCGTACTCGCTTCGAAGAAGGCGGTGATCGCGATTTTGCCGTCGAGCGGCTTAGCGGTTTCGATATCCGCGGTCTCCAACAGCGCCGCCAGCTGGGCAAACGCCACGACCGCCTCACGGTCGAACTGACGCGCGTTGAGGATCGACTGTCCCGCCCAACATTCCAACGGCTCACGATGGAGCTTGGTTCCCAGCGCCTCCAGCAGTCGCGACGACGGGAGTTTCATCCCTTTGCTGTTGGTGTAGAACGGACCATCGGAACGAAAAGCGGGAACTTCAGCGCCAGACATGGATAGACTCACCACATTCGCCCTTTCTGAACATCAATGAATAGGAGGATCAGCAGCGTCAGCGCGCCGATCACGCACAGCGTCAAGCTGCCGTAAATCAAAACTTGGAAAAACCACAACGGGAAGGTCATCGGGATGGTTACTCAGCGGCGGTGCGGAGTTGTTGGAAGTCGAATTGGATGGGGCGAATCAGCGTTGCCAGTAGAAAAACAGTCCCGCTGACCGCCGCACCGACGAGCGAAGCGACGAACCACCCGATCGCGAAATACGCAAACAGTCCTGCACCGCTGCCCAGCCACATCGCAGCGGCAGCTGCCCATGGACCGGGGCGGCGGAAGTAAAGCCCGCCGAGGATCGGCCAGATGCAGCTGCCCACCAACGGACCGGAGAAAAACAATACGCTCGCCAGGTCGCTCTTGTTAGCCATCGCGATCAGCCAAGCGACGATTCCGAGCCCGACCACCGACGCACCTGCGCAATTTCGCTTGGTCGCATCGCTAAGGTCGACACCTGTATGACGCAGCCCCGGCAGAATCACGTCATGAGCAAGCAGATCACCGGTCGCAGCCAATAAGCTGTCGATGCTCGAGGCTAACGAGCAGAACACAATGATGAACACGGCGACCGCACCGAAGCTGCCCAACACGTGGGCAGCCACCAACGGGCCAACGGTGTCCGCTTGGCTGATCCCGATGCCCAGCGCCGGAGCAGAAAGACCGAGAAAGCCAGCCACGATCGGGACCGGCAACCAAATCAAACCACCGAGCAGGAAGGCCCGCGGCCCGACACTGCTGCGCATTGCCAACGCTCGGCTCCACCAGACATTGCTATGAAAGATTTCTCCGAATCCAAACAACATGTTATTGAAGATCGCCATGATCGCCGCGGGAAACATCACCGCGAGCAACAGCGGCCGCTCTCGGCCGAGCGAGGCATGAATCTCGCCTGCATCCACACGCAACAGCACCGCAACCGACACGACCACCAGTCCAACGACAATGATGAGGCTCTGAATGAAATCGGTTCCGATTACCGCATACATCCCGCCGAACAGCGTGTACAGAACGCACACCGCCATCACCACCGTCAATCCATGTGCATAGGGGATGCCTGAGAGCACCTCGAGCAACTTGCCGCCCGCCATCGCCATCGAGACGAGCCAGGTCAAAGCGTAAAACAGCGAGATCAATAGGAACACGATGCCGCCGGGTCTACCGTAGCGGCGACGGACGAACTCCACCGCGGTATAGCCCTCGGGCATCAAGCTGCGAATCCGCTTCGCCATCGGTGCAAAGGCGAATAGGCCGAAGCTGGCCGTCGAGTAGGCGAGCATCCCCCAGATGCCCAGCTGGAGCGCAACTCGGGCGCGAGCATCGTGGTGTTGCTGGTGATCCAGGTCGCCACCGCGGTCGCGGCCCCCATCGCCAGTCCCACGTTTCGTCCCGCGACGGCATAACCTTCATAGGTCGTCGCCTTCCTGCCCCACAGGATTCCCAGCCCAATCCAGGTGATCCCGAACAGGCCCAGCAATGCGTAGCCCACAGTTGCATCGAGGATCGGCTCCGCGGCACCGCTCATCACTCACCGCCCTCCTGTGCATTTTCTGCCGGGAATCGAGCCGCATGAACCGCTGCCGCGTGTCCCGGCGCCGCTGTTGATTCGCTCAAAGTGTCACGGGCGCGGGACATTCCGACCAGCAACACGATCAGCAGAATGCTGACCACGGCTGCGCCGAGTGCGAACAGGAACCAAGCGGTTTGCGGATCCCAGTGCTGAACCTGCACGACGATCGGCTCGGCAGACCTGGAAATGACGTCGCCCGAGGCTCCGAGTGCCTCGACGATGAAGCGGTGTTCACCGTCGGGGAGGCCAGAGACGAAGGCGTGCGGAAGGTGCCCGTGGTAAATCGATTGGTCGGCAGAGTTGATCAACCGGTACGCGGTCGCTGACGGCGCGGCCGACCACCACAACGTCGCGTGCCCCTCGCGCAGCGGTCCGGTTTCGTCGACTGGCTCGCCGCCGAACAGCTCGTCCGCAGAAAGAAAATGAATCGCTGCCGCAACCGGCGGATCCTCGCCGAGTGACCGGTCGTGAGCAACTGGCGGTCCTGCGGCGAATGCCCCACCGCAGATTACGACCGCAGCTGCTGCCAAAGAAGCCCAAAGACGCACCGGTCGCTCAAACCAACGCGAGACACGCCGACTATCAATGCTTTTCGCTCGTGTCGCATCAAATACCACGACGCTCCTGTGGTGGCGGCACTCAGCCAACCGGCTCCAATGGGTTAAGTCGCTGCGAAGTCGAGTCAATCCTTTACGAACGCACCACCTTAGGCGACAACGGCGATCGGTTCCACCCCAACGCGCCAGCCTCCGGTCGTGCGGTCGCGTCGGATACGTCGCCGCTGCCGCTGTCCTTTGGCAGCCACGACACCGCGCAGCTGATTCTCGGCCGCGAAGATTATCTTGAGCGCGGGAAGGTGCAATCAGCCGGCACGCATTACGGCTTGTTGATTTAATCAGCCGCAACGCGTTAGCGTCCGGCTCTCACGAGCCACAAGCTGATTTCCTACCATTGAACGACATTCCCGTCGCTGATCTGGAAGAGATTGAGCAGCGTTTGGGCTGGCCGATCGCTGGGTACTTGATGAACGGAGCCATCCGCTGCGGCCATGAGGAAATATCCTGCAGCGTCTCGTGCCAGGCCAGCGCCTGGATCAGCCGGATCAAAGGCGTAGTCCTCAGGTGCGGTCCAAGGAACGGCTCGCTCTGGTTGCACGGCAACAACCATCGCCGTGTTGACTGTTCCGTCGGTGATGTCTTGAAACCTCACCGGCTTGCTGCCGCCAAAGATCGTGTTTTCGCCCACTGGGGCGAGCAGTCGGGTGTGCCCTTTGCGTGCTGACGGTGAGACAAAAATCGTCGGAATCTTCTCGACCAGCAGGAGATTGTGCGCACTATCCCAGGGCTCATCGAGCCGAAACCTCGCATATAATTCCATTTCTCCCAGGTAGGGAAGCAGGTGGACACGCCAGCTGAGCAGCGGTTTGCCTTGTTCCTCGCGACTGTCGGCAGGTGGTGGAAACTGGCGGTGGGTACTTTCGAAGTTGTGAATCGCCAGTGCGATTCGCTTGAGCTGTTGCTGTGTACGAAGCGACATCACATGCTGCAGCGTCCGCTGGACGACGACTTGCCAGACCGCAGCTGTTCGCTCCGCTCCGATCTCCAAGACGACCTGATCATCATCGACTTCAGGTTGAATCGCTCCGGGTGCAGGAGAAAACTGCTGTAGCTGAGGCAGGGCTCCCATAAGGTGGGCAATCAAGACGGGTAGCTGTTCCGCCAGGCGATTGGCGGCTGCTTGTGAAGCCGACTGGATCTTTACTTTTGCACCGGATGAGTCGGGGGCCATGGTAAGCGACGCCCACAGCAAGCCTTCGGCCAAAACGGAAGTCGATCCGCCGCCGAGCCGGCTGGGAAGCTCCGGCATGAGATCGCGAACAGTGGTACGCAGATATTCTGGCGGAATGATGATGCACTGCAGCGGAGCATCAGCCGTTGCGGCAAGTGCATCCTGGAGGTATGGACGTTCCGCCGTGGCGGCCACAACCGTGGCAGTGGGAAAATGTGTTTCGGCGGATGGGATATACAGCGAATAACGAAGGAACTTACCCTCAGATTCTGGCTCGCCAAAGTACAAATCCCAAAACTTGGCTGTCCGATCTTCTGGATCGTTGGCTGGTTCACGTTTGATCCACAGCCGCAGCAAGGGCTGTGAGGCTGAACTGGGGATGTCCATGACAAGCCAGATCGTCTGCCCAGCAAATGTGTCCGCGAGCTCGGCGAGCTCCAGTCGCTTGGTATCGATCGTCGCTACGACAAAGGTCGTGTCATTGATCCACTGAGACCAAACGGCTGCGTCGTCTCGCGCAGCCTCAGCAGGTGCCTGAGCGCAGGCGTGACTGCCAGCAAGCATCAGGATCAGGATTGACATCCAGCGGCGACAGCGTCTGGTCAGACGAAGCAATAACAGCTTGGAGCAGGCAATCATGAGGAGTTCTCACTTACGAAAAGGTCAATTTGTTTGAAATGAGATACAATGTGAATTCAATCTGTATTAAGCAACCAAGGATGTGAGCTTCGGAAACATGCAATCAGCCGTTACGCGTTAGCGTCCGGGTCCCGCGAGCCGTCTTTTAGCAATTGATTTGACCGAAAGACTCGACCAGGCATGCTCAGTTCATAACTATTCGGTCAACCGCAGGATGAGTCGATACTGCAGCCCACCCTGGGGGTGCGAAGTCAGTACGGCATGATCCGTTGCGTTCTCATAGGTAAAGGCTGTACCTGTAAATGGATCGACCCGTGCGGGGTAACGCAAATCGTTAAGCGATTGCGGTAGCTGGCCGCGCTGAGCGGCGTGGTCACGGATCGCCTCAATCGTTTGCAGCATGCCGATCGTTTGCTGCGGACGTGCAACGGAGATGCGGACGGCGTTCAACGCCGGAGTGATCAGCTCAGTAGGCTTGGTGATCCAGCCGATCTGCTGGTGCTCCGCTTGAAGCCGAGTCGTCAACTTTTGATACTCGGGCATCAGCAAGGCTTGCCACAGTGGTAGGTGGTTCCATTTGAATAGCTCGTCGCGGGTCCGCTCATGATATCGACGAACAGCGAGTAGCACGGTTTGAGTCGTTGGGTACGAGTCAACCAGCTCAGGATCGAGTCCACAAGTCTCGACCAAATACTGCTTGGCCCCGGGATAGGCCGCAGCGATCATTGCAACGACGGCAGCATGCTCCATCTCCGCGTCACTGGGCAGTTCCCGCGGTGAGTCATCGAGCACACGGATTTCCGGGATCATCCGGTGCACCATGTCTTGCCAGTATCCAGCCGGACGCGGTGTCTCATCCACCTCAAGCAAGGTTGTGACCTGCAAGAAGAGCAAGTTGTACTCGATCGAAGTTGCCCGGGCGGTCGAGATCAGCGGCTGGGGCAGCGATGCGAGAGCCCAATACAAATTGGGCGTGTCAGCATGTTGCAACAAGTGCAGACTGTCGGTCCAGGCGATGGAACTGATCGCTGCGCCGACGAGGTTTGAAACGAAAAACTCGTCCTGGCCGAGATGATTGGCCAGCGCGCACTGCTGGCCGATGATCGCTATCGCATCTTCAATTTTCCCCTCGCGAATCGCGACTCGGCAGCGGAGGCTTTGGGTCCGGGCCAGCTCCCGCATCGACTGAATCTCGGGCAGCAAGTAAGCAATCGGTTCTTTGACCTCTCGGATATTGCGATCCACTGAAAACAGGTTGCAGCGGGCAGCCTCTTCGAGGAATGGCCGCTGAAACTCCAGTAGCCGCAGGTACTGCTTGACTTCTTCAACGGGCAATTGATCGGGCGGCATCTCCAGCCAAGCATAGGGCACAGGATTCTGGTCCGGTTGGTTGCTCTGTTGAACCGCCTCGCGCGCCTTTCGCTGAAAATTTGTAACTGCATCCAAAACGGCCTGTTGCTCGAAGAACCCCATCGCTTTGAGATAGTAGATCGCGGCATTGTCATCTCTACGATCAAACGCCTCGGGGATCAGCCGGTACCGCAGCGCCGGCTGGGGCACGGGCCTCGGATGCAAGATCAACTTCATCGTTTGTATGAGAGTTCCGCTTTCAGGATCGTGAGACCGGATCCAGTCTCCTTCGCGCTTATCGTCGTCGGCAAGTAGCGGTAGGCAGGGCGTGATCTGACACACCAACACTACGGCTGCTAATGTAAGGATCGGGAGTGGTTTCATGGTTGGAGCTTGACGGATGGAGTGGACTTCGAACAGCGATCGCATCGGCGCATGGCGAGCGGGCAATAAAACGCTACGTTGGTAAATGAGGCTCGTAAGAACCGGTCGCTAACGCGTGCCGGCGGATTGAACTTTTTCAAAGCTGGTATGCTGCGGCGTTTACCATTCTTAAAGAACATCCGCCGGCGGAACGGCGAGCAGATCGTCTAGCCACTGCTGGCGAGTCTTGGGTACTGATGGTTGAAATTCGCCGATATCAGGGGTGTTATCAGGAATCGACGCCGTGGTCGCTGGGTCGGTGTTTTCAGGCCGTTGATTTGCTGGTGTGGGATCGTTTAACGTGTCAGAAGCACGCTGAGACGCGCGGATGAAAATCTGCTGGCTCGGCTGCATCCGCAAGCTGTTGGCTCGCAGTGGAGTTCCCCAATCAAGTTCGCTGATCCCCGCAAGGCCGCGCGGTACACCACTGTCAATGGTAAGAACAGCGTTACTTCGCTCCGGCTCAACAGCGGCCGGTAGCTGCCTTTCTCGCGCAGGCCAGCGCGGCGCCCGGCGCGTCAGCGACCGAGATCACCGAAGCTTCAGTTTCTGTCACAGCTCCACCATCAGCCGCCGCATCGCCGGCTGCCGCCTGCACAGCAGCGCGGTTTATAACACGATAGTCGCCGGCGGCTAGCTGACTGGGCGCGGGAGCGATTAAGGGCTGATAGCCGATCCCAAATAGCAGGCCGGCTCCAAAGAAGACACCGCACAGCCACGCGGCAGCGATTGCAATGGCGAGCTGCATTTTTGAGTATCCGGCCGCAGCCAGCGGAGGAGCAGGGCAGCTTGCGGTGGCGAACTGCTCGAGCATCGCCAGGTCGAGTTGCGGTTGGCGAGGACGAATCTGCTGCAGTCGCTGCTGAACGTCGGCAAGTGCCGCTGGCAGATCCGCAGTTTCCCGCTGGCGAGAATCACAGGTCGGCTCCGGGCTGAACTGTTCGAATGGGTCTGACATGACTTCAGCTCGACTGATGCGTAGGAGGTGCTGCGGGTTGCAGATGGTCGTGGAGGATGGCCAAAGCGTGGTGGTAACGGCGGTGAACATGGCTGCTGGACCGCTGGACCAAGGTTGCAGTCTGTTCAAATGACAGTCCGCCCCAGATCTTGGCGACCACAATCTCACGGTCCAATGGTTCCAACCGCCCGAGCAACTCTTCCACCTCACCTGAGGTTAGTTCCGCGGTCGGTGCGGGATCGAACCAAGATTCACGACTTGCCGCCGCCCGCAGTTGATGCTGATTGCGTCTTTGTTCACTGCGGGTCTGGTTGAGCGCCCGGCGGCGAACGGTGGTAAACAGCCATGCGACCGCATCGCGCGGTGGAGGCCTCTGTTCGAGCAAATCAATCAGCGCCTCCTGGACGGCGTCGTCCGCATACAGGCACCATTGCCGCGCATACAGAGCGAGCGCGGCGGCATGACCGGCGACAATGCATCGAAGTTGTTGCCCGTCGATCTGGCTCACGGCGACTCACGCTGTCGGTTCAGGAGAGGAACGCTGCGTCACAGGACGCGGTATTGATCGGGCAAAAATTTGCTGTACATGGTCAGGGCTGGCTCTTATCCCGCTTGCCCACATCCGATCGCTACCAGTAAGTCACCGCTGGAGCTTGTAGCGTCCCCAAAAAAAATAGCGCCGCGTCTGCTTTGACTGCCACTCAATTCGGCTCATGGTAAACCAACATCGAGTGCGTGCACCATCGCTTGACCAAGACGCTTGGCGCAACCGAACTGATCGGCGTCGATCACGCTGATCTACCGGCTTAAACGTGGCCGGTGCGTTGATAGCGAATCCTTCAAGGTCGCTGTCGCTGCCCCTCTGCTGGCGAGGGTTGGGCTACAATCACCTTTGCCACTGGCACCGACGGAAAATCGGTGAACTTCTGGGGGCTAAAGCGCCTCTGCAGAAGGACAGCTATGCAACTACATCCTGACCAGCATTCCGTCACCCACTGGAGTGCCGTGGTGAATCAGAGCCCTGCCTCTTCGGAAGAGCGACCCGATGCACCGCGTCCGTCGGCGCAGTGCTCCACGCCATGCGGACGCTTCGCTGTGGCGATCGCAGGCACTGTTGCTGGCTGGTAAGCAGGGTCGCGAGGGGCAGCTGCTCGATGCGCTGCAAACGCTCCGCCTATGTCGCATTTACACGAAGTCCAATCCGTTCATGGTCGATGTGCCGGAGGCGAAACGATCGGTTTCCAGTCCAGCATGCTGCAGCAAACTGACGAACAGATTGGGCAGCGGGTAGTTGTTCTTTTGATCAAACGCCAAGTGTTGGCCGTGTTTAAAACCGCCGCCGCCCAGGAGCACCGGCATATTCTTATTGCTATGGTTGGACGCGTTGCCGAGGTTACTGGTCAGTAAAACCGCAGTATGGTCAAGCAGGTTGCCGTGCTGGTCCTTAACCGATGCCAATTCGCGAAGAAACTCGCCCCAGGAAGCGACGATTTCTGCTTCGACGATCGCCAACTGGGAGAGTTTGGTTTCATCGAGCCCATGATGGCTCAGCGCATGGTAGCCCTCTTGAACTCCGGGCAACGGGACAACGCCACCGCTGCCGCCGAGGTGGAAGCTGATAAAGCGAGTCGAATCGGTTTGCAACGCCAGCCGGATCAGGTCGCTCATCAGCTTCTGTTGACCGATGAAGTCGTTGCGGTTGCTGATGTCGACCGGTTTGGCTACGTCGACTTTCGGTTTGGGTCGATGTGCCCATGCCTCGCTCTCAGCCAGTCGCTGCTCGAGTTCGCGGACGCTGGTGAAGTAGGCGTCGAGGCGATCGCGATCGGCGGCGCCGAGCGAGCCTACCAGACGCTTTGCGTCTTCACCGACCAAGTCCATGATGCTGCGGCCTTGCGCCACCCGCGCCGCCTGCTTTTCCCGCTGATCGGGAGTGTCATCGATGAACAGTTGCCGGAACAGTCGCGACGGCGATGATTCGGCAGGAATCATCGCGCCGCTATCGGTGTAAGAGGGGCTGAAGCTGCCCGAGTTGCTTAGTACAAGGGATGGAAACCGCGTGCTTCCGCCGAGATGCTTCGCCATCACTTGTTCGATCGAGATCGTATTCCGCGCTTTGCCTGAACTGCCGACCGGATTCGCTGTCAGCAAGCTCGCTTCGGCACGGTGCCCGCCGGTCACGCCGGGGTGCGACGTCCCCGAAATCACGGTGAAGCGATCGCGGATGTCCTCCAGTGGCTTCAGGTAGCGGCTCGGTTTGTAATCTCGGCCCGCTTCCGCCGGATTCAAGTTGTCGCCAACGAGGCCTAGCCCCAGAGTCATCGCTACGAGCCGCCGCGGCGGCGCGGTAGGAGCCTCTGACGCCGACGCTTTTTCCATTGCCGAGAGCCAAGGGAGACTCATCGACACGCCAGCGCCCTTCAGTAGCGTTCGCCGCCCAAGTTGATGATTGAGGAACTTGCCGGAGAGCGGTTGCATGAGATTCTCGCGATTCACTTGGTGAGAAAGAGGTGGCTGGTGGCGACGGATTCAACGAGCGAGCACAGGCCGAACTCGGTGGATGATGACTCGTCAACGATCTGCTCGATCTGCTCCCTATCGGCGAAGCGGACGGTCGCCCCGGTCCCATAGGTGATCAAGTTTTCGGCTAATCCCCGAGCCAGACGCCGCGGGTGCCGCAGGACCAACTGTTTGAACTCGCCGATATCCGCGAACGCGGCTCCATCGGGCATCACATGACTTGGGTCGACACGCAATCGCGGCGACTTGCCGCCTGCTCCGACCATCCGGTAAACATCCCGCCATTTACCCGATGGGTCATAGTTCTCCAACGCAAAACCCGGCGGGTCCATTTTTACATGACAGACCGCACAGGAACTATTGGAAGTGTGCTGGGCGAGTTGCTCACGGATCGTTGTCGCGCCACGAATATCCGGTTCGATGGCGGGCACGTTTTGAGGCGGCGGAGCGATCGGTTGCCCCAGCAGTCGCTCGGAAACCCACGCGCCGCGAATCACTGGCGACGTGGTGGTCCCGTTGGCCGTCACCTTCATGATCGCACCTTGAGTGATCAAGCCGCCGCGGCGATCCTCGGGTCGCAGGTTCACCAGACGCACGGAATCACCGCTGACTCCATCGATCCCATAGAACCGCGCCAAGCGGCTGTTGAGCAGGGTGAAGTCGGAATCAATCAAATGCGAGATGCTGAGATTCTCATCGAGCATTTTTTGCAGGTAGTGATGCGTTTCCTGCAACATGGAGTGCTGGACCATTGGGTCGAAATCGCGGTACAGCCGCGGATCGGGTTCAGTGAAATCAATCAGACTCAAATCGAGCCACTGGTGAGCAAAATCCTTCACAAAATCGTGTCCTCGCGGATCGGCAAGCATCCGCCGCACCTGGGCACGAATCACCTCTGGATCATGCAGTTGGCCGTCGGCGGCAAGTTCCAGCAGCGCCGGGTCGGGCATCCGGTTCCACAGGAAGTAGCTCAGCCGTGAGGCGACTGCGTAATGGTCAAGTTTCCTGGGGGATTCGCTGAAGTACAGAAACCGGGGTGAGCACAGCAGCGCCCGGTAGCCACCGCGAAGGGCATCAGCCAGCGGCTGCCCGTCATCGAGTGCCTGATACACGGCGAGGAGATAGGGCTCAAGCTCGCTATCGGTCGTCGGCCGCCGAAACGCCCGCTCAGCAAATGCCTGCATCAGCCGGGCCGCGTCCGCTTTGGGGTTTTTGCTGCGGATCCGCAGGCCTTTTTTAGGATGGACGTTGTAGCGGAGATCGCCCAGCAGCCGTTCTGCGATCGCTGCATCATCGGGCCCCTGATGAATCCGCTCCATCCTCACCCAGTGCAGCGCCACGCCAGGGACGTCCTGCGGCTCGCCTTCGCCGGCTCCCACCTGGCCGCCATTGAAACGCGCCATCGGCAATGTTGCATCGGCTGGACGGACCTCCAGGCGGTGCCCGGCGGGCAGCCAACCGACAAAGGTCCACTCCTGCGGCGTTTCGGTCGCTTCGAAGCCGCCGATCGTTTGCAGAAGTGGCGCGCTTGAGATGCACGGCCCGGTGCGGACGCTGCACCAGACGCCGTGCTGCTGCGGCGGTTTGAGAGCGGAGGCTTTGAGCGTGAACCGGTACCAGCCTGATTCCTTCGCAGTGGTGACGTTCATGCGACCATAGAAGATCAAGCGACTGGACCAGACCGCCGCTAAGCCTTCGCGCGGTTCCGGTTCGCGGTTGCGTTGCCCGGGGCGGCGCTGGGCGATCTGTTCGGGAGTGAACGTGCGGTCGAAGGCATCCGGTGGCGACGACACTCGCCGAAAGGCTTCATCCAGCGCCGCATCGACGGCCTGCAGGTGCTGCTCGAGTTGGAAATGCGACATTGCCTGACCTTCAGCGACCGTCGTGAACCCGGCAGTCCGCGGTTCCTCCGAGAAACCTGAAGCCAGTGGGATATCAACGCCCAGCACGTCGTGCAGTGTCCGTTCGAGTTGCAGGTTGGTTAGCCGGCGGGCTCCGACGCGCCGAACAACTCAGCCACCTGCGTTTGGTACCGCTGGATCCACTGGGCTGTGGCCGCGCGAAATGGCTCGATCTCCGCCGAACTCAGCTCCGCGGCGTCCGGCGGTGGCATTTCGCCATCGGCGACGCGGTCGTGAATCCGTACCCACGTCAGCGCCGCGTCGTCGCTGCCTAACATCGTAGGCAGGTTGCCGTCCGATTTCAGCAGTGTCGGTAAATCCAGTCCCGCTTCGGCCTGGTCGCCTGTATGGCAATCGTAGCAGTGCGTCTGCAAAAACTCCCGCGTCAGTTTTGGCGGCTCGCCCAAAGCAATGTGACCAGCCGCTTCCGCAGCACCGGCGACCGCAGGGATCAGCAGCAGTGGCATGGCAACGGCTAACAGCGACCGCGGCGTGCTGCGCAGGAAAATGGTAAGCGTCTGCTTCATGATGGTGGGAGACAGTATCCACAGCATGCTGTGGTGCTGTGGCTGATGGCCGGAGGTGGGATGGTGGCGGGAAGTTGGTGGTGACACCGGCGACAGAGGCCTGGTCAGCATACCGCAGCGCCGCAGGACCTGCACAAGATCGCGGTTGTAAACCCAGAATTTACGATTCCGGCCAAAAGGGGCAGACGGCCTACGGCGTATAACCGGCCTCACTCCCGCACGCCCTTCGTCCCTCAGGGACGTGCCACCCTCGAGTCGGCATGTGGCGAATGAACGCACTCACTCGACCTGTCACAGCTTGATCTGGCTGCGTAACCTTGCCGCCGCTTATGGATGCCCACAGCATCAACGCGCGGCGGTGACGGGATGAGGTATGGCGAACTGGTGGATGTCGATCTTTTCGCAGGTCTGGCTTAAGAAGGCTGTCGTTGATCCGTCGGCAGCGAAATCCTCGGGATCAAGGCTGATCGTCGTCGGGGCGATCCGCCGTAGGAAGCCGGCTCGATCACAACGACTGAGCAAGCGGTTGGAATCGTGGAGCTGTTGGCGATAGGCTTCGCTCAGCGGATTGCCTTCAATGTCGATCAGCAACTTCGGCTGCGCATTGACGATCGAACGAACCTCTGCATCACCGAGTCCGCAGTTCCGCAGTCCAAGGAAGATTAATTTGCTGGCCAATTCGCTGGTGAGAATCCGTAGAGACTCAGGTGTCAGCACGCTGTCGGAAAGGTCCAACCGGTCGAGCAATCCGCGGTCGAGCAGCGCTCGCAACGCATCCGCTTCCAGCCCAATCCCAGCAACTTCTAACTCAATCAACTGCATCACATCTTCCAGTCCGTGCAAATCGCTTTGCTGTAAATCGACATAGTTGAGTGCGAGCCGTTGCAGGTTCGGTCGCGATAGCAGCTGCGCGAGGGTGTCGCTGGAGACGCGGGTGTGACTGAAATCGACCACGCGCAGGTGTTCGAGCCCACGCCAGTGATCGGTGACGGAGTCGTCGATGTCTGCGCCTGGAATGATCAAAGTCTTGATATTCTTAAGATTGCCGATCCGGTACCAGGCCTGCCGAGAGAGATTCGTATAGGGCAGCGTCAGATCATTGAGCTGCACGCACTGCCAAACGGGCTCGAAGATCCGATCGTTGACATTCGCGCCACCGATCGCCAGAAAACGCAGATCTCGCAGCCCCTGCAGCATGGTATCAGGAGGGACCGGCCCATTGATCGACAGACCTTGCAGCGAACACCCGTCTTCAATGCAGAGCGCTTTTAAATCGGCACCGAGCAATAGCTCGCTCCGCAGCAGCGGGCAACCGACAATGCGGACCGACGTGGCCCGCGGACTGGCGCCCACCGTATAATCAGCCAGCTGGTTCCGGTCGACCACCTCGATCTGTTCAAACGTGGTGGAATCGACGAGAAACCGCTTGAGCTGTGGCTTGGACAACAACAACTCCGCCGCTTCAATGTTGCTGATGGGGCAGTTGCGAACGTCGAGCGTTCTCAGTCGCGGCAGCGCCAGTACAGCTTTCAACTGCTCGGCACGAACGCCCGTGTTAGCAAGTTTCAATTCGCGAATGCGTTTGTTTTGCGCCAGGGGGGCCAAGTCGATGCCTTGCAGCGGCAGTGTTGACAGGTCGATCACCAGTGGCCCGGAGCATGCCGACAAACCTTTGATCAATCCGTTAAGATTGCTGGCAGGAGCCGCCACGTCTTCAGCACACGGCTGTTCTCCGTCCCGATAAGTGTCGATGGTCAACTCGATGAGATTGGGCGACTGCTGGATGAGGATGTCTTTTAAATCCAACCCATAGCAATGCAGCTTTTTCAAACTCGGCACATTGACCAATGACAGGCTCTCAAACCACAGCCCCAATGGCAAGATGCTGTAACTCGAGCTTGAGAGCTGTTCATCGCTGGCGGTAACCCTCAGCTCTTGCAACCTCGGTGCGTGCGCAATGCTCAGGCTGACCTTCTGTGAACTGGCGAGCATGAGCATCCGCAGATGTGGCATCCCATCGAGCCGAATGGTCAGGACGTCTGGATTGAGCAGATTGCCGCACTTGCTGATCTGCATCGCTTCCAGCTTTGGGCAGCTCGAGAGCTCCAGTGTCTGCTCGCCTGCGGCTGGATGGGAGAGCTGAAGTCGCCGCAGCCGATGAGCCCAGTGGGCGTTAGAAAGGCTCGAAATGGGTAAATCGCTACCGACGGCGTTGAAGATCTCAAGCTCCGTCAGCGGCTCCAGCTCAGCCAGTCCGCTCTCCAGGCCACGACATCCCTGCAGCTCGAGATGCCGTATCAGGGACTGACCTGCGATGAACTGCGGCGCCCAATCGTCTAGATCTGCATTAACGACCATCAGTTTGCGAAGGCGCGGGCGAACGCTCAGCGGCTGGAGCTGAGCGGCCGGCGGAAGCTGATTCCAAAATCCCAGCGTGTGCAGGCCAGGCAGTTTCGCGATCGTCTCCATCGCCGCGGGATCGTACTGGCACAGCATCACGCCGCGAATCCGCGCGCAGGGCGCAAGCCGAACGATGGCACGAACCGCGTGACCCACACTGGCACGACCGCCGACCGATAGACCGTCGCATGGGTCACGAGGCGTTCGGCCACAGCCCGGTCCTGGTGCGAGTGATACAAGCCCCAGCTGATCGCCAACAGGGCCACCGCCCAGGCCGCTACAGTTACCACGCGCAGCGATAGGCAGGCCAGCAGCGTTACTGCCGCCACAACTGTGAGAGCCACGACCAGATTGCTCAGCAGGGCGTCGAGCGACCACGTGGCACTCGCCCAGTGAATCGGCTGACCGGGCTCAGGTGGTGAAAGCAGCGTTACGTAGCGCCATGGCCAGCCGCCGAAGATCGCATGGGTCTGGTAAGAATACGCCGCTGAGGAATTGGGGCGGACCTCGCTGCCGTCGCCCAGTGTCTCACCTGCGAACTCGGCATACCGATAGGGAAGGTTGACAGCGACCAGTAAGAATAAGGCGCCCAGACACCACTTCAACGAAACGGCCGACCAGGTAATCGAGGCACTGCGCACTTCGTAACCTCCCCGTTTTGCTCGGCTTCCGCTGGGGCGCTTCGGAGAAGCGTGCATTGCCCAGGGGAACCATTGCGATAAGACGTCAGCCCTCCGCGTCAATTCGCCACGGCAGGACCAGCAGAGGGAGTCTACCAGATCGGAGCGGGTCGCTCCAAGAAAAAAGTTTGGGAGCGGTGCGGGTATGCCCGATCGCGAGCCCAGCGCCACAGGCAGGCTTATTCCGACGGACCTGCTTGGCCGCTCAAGACCGGCTGACGTGGGCTTCCAACCGACGGCTTGGCGACGACTCGGGGCGGTGGGACCACCACGCCACAACTGACACAGAACTGAATCGCTTCATCGATCGTCAGGTCCAAATCGATTGCTTCGCTGCGGCGAACGGTGACCGTAAAGCCGGTCATCGGCATCGGCGAGGTCGGCATCAGCACACTCAGTACCGGTTCTCCGGCCGCTTTGGCGATTCCGGGCAGGCCATTGCCGGTGACAAACCCGATTGACCAGATCCCGTCGCGCGGGTATTCGACGGCGACCACGCGATTGAACTCGATCTCGCGTTCACTGAAGGCAAAGTCGGTGACCTGCTTGACTGACCCATAGACCTTATTGACCAGCGGGATGCGATTGATCCCGGCTTCCAAGCTGTTGACGATCCAGCGGCCGATTCCGTACGCAAATAATTTGCCGAGGAAATACAGCACCGCCAGGAATACCACCAGGAACAGCGGCACAATGAATCGCCGCGGCAAGTAACGCAGCTCGACGTAACGGTGCCAGTAGGCATTGGCGGTTGCCGGAGTCGCCTGATACGGACCCAAGGCATCCAGATTGTCATCGACAAATTGGACGACGTACTCGGGCAAGTAACGGTGCCCCGTCGGATCGACAACGTAACGTTCGCCCAGGTAGCTAAAGCCACGGCTTGGGTCAGCCGGATCGAGTGGCACCGCTCCACTGGGAAGTTCGCGCCTGATGTCGCTCATCCCCAACACCAGCGCCCGGCGGACCCCTGATTCCATCGGTCGCAAAATGTAATTTTCAATTGCGTTCCACGCCCAAATCAACACAACGACCGTCAACAGCGGCGGCAAAACCACTCCCAAGCCACGGAGCAGCGCACGGCGGAAGGGATTGATGCGCCGCGAAGGCACAGGGTCCAGAGTTGACATTACGTCTTCAGAAGAGCTCATGCATCGATCACGGAGGTGGAGTGAATCAGGTTCGGGCGAGCGGCCATCTGCAGCCAGCAAGACGAGGTAATGGAAAAGAACCGCCAAGGCAGCGGATTGATCACCGCCTCACCGCGCGGGCGATGACCGCTAAGTGGACGCTGGCGGCACCGGCCCGCTTAAGGACGCCAGCGACTTCCGCAGCCGTCGATCCCGTCGTCAACACATCATCGATCAACAGAATGTGCCGGTCTTTAATCGCCGGTGATGCTTTCCAAGCATAGCTTCTTTTCGTGGCAAAGGCACCGCGGACGTTCTCGTGCCGCTGGTCATCGGGCAGCAGCGACTGCTTGGAGATCGGGCGGGTTTGCCGCAGCAGCCCCACCGCAGGGAGCCTCAACTGCCGACTCACGGCCGCGGCAATACACGCTGCTCCGCCGGACCCTCCACGCTCAATGCGCCGCAGCAGCGATGTGGGAACGTAGGTGATCAAATCCGGTACCGGCTCGCCACGTTCCTGAAGCCACTGATGATACCGGGACACTTTGTTCGCCAAGCGGACACCCAGTGCGGCCGCTAGTCCGGTGTTGGCCGCCAACTTGGCCGCGACCACCGCTTCCCGCACCGGGCCCTGATAAATCGCCAGCGGGACAACGGAGTCGAATGCAAACCGGTCGGGCGGACATGAGCCGCAAGGGGCGTCAGCGAATGCGGGACTGGCCATCGGCAGTTCGGGCGAACGCTCACCGAGCAATGCGTTCTCGCTCGGTCGCGGCATCCCGCAGAACCGGCAGGCCTGGGCCAGTGGTGGCCAAGAATGGTTCAACAACCGATCACAGCGCAGGCAGAGATCGCTGCTTTCGTTGTCGTCGCCGCACAACAGGCAGACCGGGGGCACGACCAGGTCCAGGCAAGTCTTCCAGTAGGCGGTGAAGCTCATCAGCGCATTATTCCATGCGCCGTCAATTCGCGGGGTCTCGATTAAAAAAGATCAGATTTTTCTGAAATACCCCTGAACCCGTCGATATCATAGCTGTCTAAGCGGGGGACCGGAGTGCTTGAGGTCGGGGCCGATAGGGGTTCGTTTTGATACGGAACTCGGCTTCCTCCTGGCTTCAGCAATTCGATCCGCCTATAGTTGATCGAGTCCGCGCTCTCTGGGCCGGACTCGAACGCCCGTTCGTTTACTTCACTTTTGTTTCTGTCAATGGTGCCGCTGCGGCGGCCCTGGGCCTGTCCCTTGTGGACACTCTGGAGGTCATGATGCGTAACCCTCTCCAATTCGTCGCCGTACTTCGCAATCTCGTCGCCTTGGCGAACGTCGCGATTCTGGCTGTCGAACGGTTTGCGGTCTCGATCAAACCAGAGATGTCGCACTCCGACTTCACCGGGACAGGCCGCGTCACGTGGTCATGGCGCTGTAGGAGCGCACGCGGTCCGAGCAAACGGCGCGGCCATGCCATGGCCGGAGTCCTGTTAGGCGACTTCGGCCCGCGGGTGCCCGCCTATTGCCTGCTGCCGGTGCGCAGCAGTAGCGATCGCCGCGGCTAAGACCTCAGGAGCTCAGCTCCTGCGAGACGCAATTTGTGGAATGCCGGCATAGCGGCTGGCGCATTTATCTTCAGTAGCTTGATCTCGGTGCCGCCGTTCCCACTTCGGGACTGTGCCTGCCACCGGTGATCGGCTCGAGCTGACGATGTCTGCGGCCTGGTCGCCCAGCGGGCTTCCCTTTCATTCACAGACAGAAACCACGATCCGTTTTTCCGCGGCACGCGCCGCGCTCGCTGCCGTTTTCGGCCGGGCGCCGGCACCCGCCGAGGCGATCTCCTGCTGGGGCAATTCTCTGGCAGGCCATTGCACCGGCGCCGGCTTTCGCAGCCGCACCGCGGAACATCGGAGTTCGACCAGAACATGAAGTAGGGACGGTAATGACTACCACACTTGATTCCGATTGGCAGTCCACTGACGAAACAACCTCCACCAGCGACGAGCTGCGGGTGATCGACCTGGTCCGCGCCGCTCAAGCCGGTGACCGGGACGCATTCGGGCTGCTGTTTGAGCGATATCGTGGGGCGATCGTGGCGCAGGCGATGCGCCGCGTCAAAAACGCTGACGAAGCCGAAGAACTTGCCCAGGACGTGTTCGTGCAGGCGATGCAAAAGCTCGATCAGCTGCGCGTCCCCGAAGCTTTCGGCGGCTGGCTGCGGCGAATCGTGCACCGTATGGCGATCAACCGGATCACCCGGCGACAGGCCGCAATCGCTTGTGACCCGGTGGTCCTCGAAGCGACTTGCCTCAGCTCCGCGGATTCACCGGATCAAACGGCGCTGGGCCGTGAACGAGCCGATGATGTCCGCGCGGCCGTGCAGCGGCTCGGACAGCTCGATCGTCAAACCCTGCAGGCGTTTTACCTGCAGGGCGAGTCGCTGTTGCAGATGAGCGACTCGTTCGACGCGCCGCTGGGCACGATCAAGCGGCGGTTGCACATCGCGCGGAAGCGACTGGCCCGGGAAATGGAAGTTTCCCAAGCGGTTTGATGTGCAGCATTTGGATTGCGTTTTGCAGGGCAGGAGTTGGCGTTCAGGCTTCAGCCTGCCCTGCTGAGCATAACACGTTGGAGTTCAGGCTTCAGCCTGCCGCTACTCCGCAACCCCTTAACCGGATCTCGCCACGTCCTGCAAATCGCTCTGCACCATCAGTTCGACCAACTCGGGTAACGCCGTGGCCGGGGTCCAGTCCAGCGTCTGACGCGCGTGCGACGGATCGCCGACAAGCAGTTCGACTTCGCTCGGTCGCAAGTAGCGGGGATCGGTGCTGACGTGATCGCGCCAGTTCAAATCGACTTGGCCGAAAGCCAACTCCAGGAACTCTTCGATCGTGTGACTTTTCCCGGTCGCCACGATGTAATCATCCGGCGTGTCGTGTTGCAACATCCGCCACATCGCATCGACGTAATCGCAGGCGTACCCCCAGTCGCGCCGCGCACTCAAGTTGCCCAGCACCAGTCGGTCCTGCAGGCCGGCTTTGATCCTTGCCACCGAGCGGGTGATTTTGCGAGTCACAAAGGACTCGCCGCGGCGGGGCGACTCGTGGTTGTAACAGATCGCGTTGCAGGCAAAGAAACCGTGAGCTTGGCGATAGACGCGCACCATTTGCGTTGCGAACGCCTTGGCGACTCCGTAGGGCGTCACCGGATTGAGCGGTGTCGACTCGGTCTGCGGTGACTGTGCCGGGCGGCCAAAGATTTCGCTGCTGCTGGCATGCAGGAACCGCGGTTGCGGATCGAGGTCGCGCAGGATTTCGAGCAACCGCAGCGTCCCCATCGCCGTGAACTCGCACGTCGACTCCGGGATATCGAAGCTGGCTCCGACGTGGGTTTGGCCGGCCAAGTGATAGACCTCCGCCGGCCGAACTTTGGTCAGGATCCGGCGCACCGTAGTGATGTCGTCTAGGTCGGCGTAATGCAAAAACAATTGCTGGCCGTAAACGTTCGTGTTGCCGGTCAGGTGATCGAGCCGGCGGCGAACCGTGCTGCTGGACCGGCGGACGATGCCGTGCACCGTGTAACCCTTGGCGAGCAACAGCTCGGTCAGGTAAGAGCCGTCCTGGCCCGTGATGCCCGTAATCAACGCCGATTGCATATTTGCTCCTGCAGGCAGAATGGTTTTGAAAGGTTCTGAGCGGCAATGCGATCACTGCCCGCGAGATCATGCGGTGATCAACTGGCCGTCGCCGAGCGTGATGATGTGGTCGGCACGGCGTGCGAGCAACGGGTCGTGCGTCACCAACAACAGCGTCATCCCGTCGCGGTGCAACGCGTCGAACAGCTCGAAGATCGACTGTGCGGTCGCGGTATCGAGGTTGCCAGTCGGCTCGTCGGCCAGCAGCAGCGCCGGCCCGTTGGCCAGCGCCCGCGCGATCGCGACTCGCTGACGCTCACCGACAGACAGCTTCGTCGCTCGGTGCGCCGCGCGGTGCGACATGTCGACCAACTCCAACAATTGCCTCGCTCGAGCCCGCCGCTGCGGAGCCGTCAAACTCGACTCAAACATCGGCAATTGCACGTTCTGCTCAGCGCTGAGTACCGAGACTAAGTGAAACGACTGGAACACGAACCCGAGCTGCGAGCTGCGAAACTTGGCCAAGTCACCGCTTTGCGACAAATCGCGGCCACGAAAGCGAATGGTTCCGCTCGTAGGGTGGTCCAGCGCACCGAGCAGGTTGAGCAACGTCGATTTACCGCTGCCGCTCTTGCCGACCAACGCCACATACTCGCCTTCGTTGATCTGCAGGCTGACCTCGCGGACCGCGGTGACGTTGCCATCGGCGAAATAGCGCGACACCCCATCGGCCTGCAGCAGTGGGACCGGCGGATGCTCGCCAGATGATGAATCAGTCATGCCGCAATCCTTCCACCGGGGCCAGCCTCGCGGCGGACCAGGCTGGATAAATCCCGCCCAGCAGCCCGAGCAACAGCGCGAGCACGAATCCTTGCAGCATCACGCCGGGCGACACATCACCGGCCACCAAACGACCGGCGGCAGGGACCTGCGACAGCAGCCGTACCATCACCACGCCGGCCGCGATTCCCACGATCGCACCGATCACGCACAGTACCGTCGACTCGCCCAGCACCATCGCCATCACCCGGCGACGGCGCCAGCCGAGCGCACGTAGCATCGCGATCTCCCGCGTTCGCTCAAACACCGCCATCATCATCGTGTTGAGCATCCCAACCGAGCCGATCATCATGGCGATCGCTGAGGTCAACCAGGCAAACGACCGGGCGACGCGGATTTCGGTCGAGCGCTGCGCGACATCCTCCGCGACTTCCACCTCGATCTTCGCACCGCTCTGCTCGATCCGCTCCGCCAGCTCGCGTAGCGCCTCAGGCCGGCCGTCGTCGCCGACGACAGCGAACATCGTCACCTCACCGCGGCGGAACATCAGCTGCTGCAGCGTCGCCAGCGGCGTGAACATCGATCCATTGTCAAACACGTTGCTCGAATCAAAGATGCCGACCACTTCCAGCGGCTCGCCCTCGATCAATTCTGTATTGTCCCCAATGTTTAAGTTCATCGCCGCCGCCAATCGCGCGCCGACGATCACCTGCCTCGCCTCGGGATCGGTGAAGCGGGTGCCGCTGACGATCTCCAGACGCTCGATCGCCGCGCTCTGCGGCGGCCATCCCTGCACGACGACGCCCATCATGTCATCCTCCAGCAACGACAGCACTTCGATCAGTGCTGGATAAACCGCCGCGACACCTTCCACGGCAGCGATTTCCTGCCCGAGGTTTTCCGGCAACACGCTGGAGGTCATCTGCAGCCGCCCGGCTTGCTGCACGATCACGTCGATCCCACGGCCCTGGTAGAGCTGCAGCAGCGAGGTCTCAAAACCGCGGACTACACCCAGTAGGGAAACGACCGCGGCCACGGCGATCGCGATGCCCGAGAGCGTCAACAGCGAGCGGGCGGGGCGTCCGAGTAGGCTGGCGAAAATGAAGGTGATGAACCACATGCCCGACGATCATAAAGCGACTGCCAGCGACGGCATAGCCAACGACGCTACTGCGCTGCCCGCAGCGCTGCTCGGCGAATCTCACGCACCTGGGACTGGATCGCCGGCGGCAGTTTGCTGCCCAGCAAGTTTGAGCCGCCGAACCATGCCTGTGGTTCGAGCAACATCAGCTCCGCTTCAAACACCAGCATCCGTGGATCATCGCGCCAGCGGGTGATCTTGATGTAGGCGCCGCCGCCGAGAAAATCGCCCTGCTCGGCGACCCGCAGCACTCCGGCCTCATCGCGCTGCAGCCGTTGCCAAACTCCGGCCAAACCGGGAACCCCTGCAAAGCGATCATCAAACCGCATCGCCAGCAGCACCGAATCATCGCTGCGCGTTGCGAACGGCCGCACAGCGCCGGAAAAACGGACGCGCGAAAACAGCTCGCCATGGACCAAGCGGTAATGCTCCTGCCCCCACGGATCATTCGGTGAGGAAACACCGCGCTCAGACGGATTCTGCGCGCTGGGCGTTCGCAGCCGGCTGATTCCCGCCGCCTGCAACTCCGCGTCGGTTAACGCGCGTGACCCAGCGGCTGCGTCTTCATCGCCGGCTGCGGCTGCGCTTTCAGCGTCTTCCCCGCCCGCCAGGAGCGAGTTGAGAAACGACTCCTGCGCAAACGTGTCCAGATCGCCTTGCAACGTAAAGACGACGCGCACGCGCTGGGCGATCGCCTGCTGCGCGTCCAATCGCTGGCGATCCATCTGCAGCACGTGCGGGGCGAGTGCCGACGGTCGCAGCAGCTCATCGGCCGAATACCGCTCACCGCCGGCCCGCGCCAGTTCCATCCGCTGCTGCTCAGCCGACTGGTGATCGGAGAACCGAGGCGGGTCCAATCGGATCAACTGCCCCTCAGCCGGCTGTATCAGCGACGCATATACTGGATTGGTCGCCAGATGAGCCGACTCGGCGGCATCCTGAGCGGTGGCGACGGCTGAACCAAACAGCAGCCAGCTCATGGCAAAGGCTGCAGACGTCCACCACATCGCTGGTACGACCGAGACTAAGAGCTTCATGAGATTCATAGGCAGCGATGACGGAAGGAGGCTCTACAACCGCAACGACCAGCACGACCTCGCATCGGCCGACCACGGTGTCAGGATCGCTGCAGTTCCTATTCAAAGTATAGGTCACAGCGTCCGAACTAACATGACCGACAGGAATCGCTCTGGCCGAGCGATGGAACCGGCCGCCAGACGCAGGGATGCGGAGGGGAGATCACAGGGACGTGTTTGTTGCCACTCGCTATCGATTGGGCCTCCGTGATCTAGCGAGCTTGCCAGCTGGGGCAATCGGCGCGCTCGGGCGAGCGCCGTGGCGAGTGGGAACGGCCCTCATGGTGCTGCTGGTGATCGCGATCTGTGGCTGCAAGTCGCTCGGCCCGATTGACGTCCGCACTCGCGTGACTGTCGATCCGCAACCGGTTGCCGACATCACGCCGGTTGTCGAGATGCCGCTCGGAGGCGGGCAGCCAGGCTGCGGCAGCAAAGTCGCGATCATCGATGTCGACGGGCTGCTGGTCAACGAAAACCAGACCGGGCTGATGTCGGCCGGCAGCAACCCGATCGACTCGTTTCGGACCAAGCTCGATTTTGCTGCCGGTCGTAAGGACATCGCGGCGCTGGTGCTGCGTATCCATTCGCCCGGCGGCGGTGTCACCGCGTGCGACATCATGCACCGCGACCTGCAACGCTACCGCGCCGTCACCGGCCGGCCTGTGGTCGCCTGTCTGATGGATGTCGCTGCAGGCGGAGCCTACCACCTCGCCACGGCTGCCGATGAAATCGTTGCTCATCCGACGACCGTCACCGGCGGGCTCGGCGTGATCCTCAACCTCTACAACCTCGAGGACATGCTTGCCCAGTTCAACATCGTTGGGGTAAGCATCAAGGCCGGCTCGCAAGTCGACATCGGCTCGCCGCTGCGAACCATCCCGACTCAGTCGCGTGAGTTGCTGCAGAAGATGGCTGATGGCTTTCAAGACCGGTTCCGCGATTCGATCATTCAGGCCCGTGGGCCGGCGCTGACCGGCGAGGAAGATTTCTGGGACGGCCGGATTCTCACCTCACAAGAGGCGTTGTCCTACGGGCTGATCGACTCCATCGGCTACCTCGACGACGCCCTGCAAATGGCCGCGTGGCAATCGGGCGCCACACCAGGAAACGTGGTGATGCTGCAACCGTGCCGCCAAAATGTGCAGTCGATCTACACGGTGATTCCCAACCGCCCGATTCAAGGCGACCTAATGCCGCTGGACGTTCCCGGGCTCAGCCGCGCCAAGCTGCCGACCTTCCTCTACATGTGGCAGCCAGACCCGTCGCTGCGCTAGCGCCATAGGCTCAAGGGAGGTGACGGATCAGCAGGGGCAACGAACTCTATGATGGAATGTATGCGGCTGCTTGCCGTAACGCTAATGCTTTAAGCAGCACAGGACATGATATTCGGCAAAATTCAATCAGCGGGCATGCGTTAGCGTCCGGTTCTCACGAACCATGATCCGAACATCGGCGACAGATTCGACCGAAAGACTTATTCAGACCTGCTCAACACAGCTAAAGCTTCGAAAACGTAACCGTGCGACTCACGTTCACGTCGACGCTCCGTAGGGCCGTAGGTCCGGAACATCTTCTGCCGGGTCCGTGAGGGCCCGGTAACTAACCCGTAAAAGCGTTTGCAGGCCTGCAGGGCCGACACACAGAGGTTTTCATCCCATCTGTGTTGGCCTTGCCTGAGAAGTTCTTGCTGAAGCTTCAATCCAGAGTCTGACGACTCCGGCAGTGGATGACTTAGACGGCGAGACGCGTACTGAAGAGCTGCACTAATGTCCTCAGACTCCAAGTCGGGCAACTCCTCCAACACTTGCTCTCTGCTAAGCCCGGAGGCCAACAGATCAAGCACATCCATCACCCGAATTCGCATACCGCGAATGCACGGGCGGCCACCGCATTGGTCAGAGTTGATCGTGATCCGACGGAGCAAGTCTCCATCAAAATGCCATTTGCCTCAAGTGTTTGGCGCTCCCTGGATTGCCACGCGACTGACGAGGATGTTGGCAAGAAGTGGATCGGCTGAGCGACAGGCGTTTACTGACAATGATGAACCCAGAACACCTGAAGCTGCTGGCCTGGGGGCAGCGCCTTTATGCGTTTGACTCGCCCAGTAGGCTCTCGCTTCTTAAGTCAGAGTCCTATTGATCAGTCGACTTCATCGTGGGGGGCCTACTTGCTCGAGCGCATTCATGAATAACCCGTTACGCAATCCTAATACAGCTTTAAGCGACATATATCCAACGATCATCGCGAAAAGAGCCATCGCCAGGGTCCAAACGAGGAGTGCATACTGCTGATCACTAAAGACGAGCGAAATTGACGAGCGCCGTGCCATCACGATCATGTAGGCACGGCCGAAACCCACAATCTGTAACGCTCCAAGTACTGGAAAAAGCAACCGCAATTTACGCGAAACCCTCCGCGAATGGGGGTTTGCCGATGTCTCGAGGAGCATGACAGCGAGCGTGGCAAACCACCACAGTAGAATCAGCATCGCAAGACCGGACTTGCTGAGCACCAAAGACTGACCGATCGAGAAGGGATTAAAAATCCACGTATGCACACCAAGCGTCCATACCGCTTCGTTAATCCCCGCTGCATCCAAGATGCAAAGCAAGTCGGTGGCCCTCCAAATCAAGATAAATACATAGAAATTTGCGATTGTGTACAGCGCAGTTGCGACCGCGGCGGCATTGTTTGAACTGATCGTCAGGCCAGCAAGTTGGATTTCATTGCTTCGACGAAACGACGCCCACGACGCTAGAACACATGAAAGTAAAATCCAGGTAGTAAGGCTTTCGAGCAAGTCAAAGTGCGCACGGATCGCAGAGACGATCGTAGCTTGCGGGATACGTTCCTTCTCAGCCCATGGTGGGATTGGATCATCATCTTTCCATAAGCCGTTTTCGCGTGCACGGGCGTCAGCCTGCGCCGTCGCGAGGTGAGTACCGTCGGCTTCTGATCTATGAACCCAGGCCCAACCTTCGGCAACCTGATGATAGTTGACAGTACCTGTTTCTTCCTCATTTATCGCTCCAGCAACCCAAATCCAAGCGCTAGGTGACGGTCCGCGAGTAGAATCGATAACTTTGGCGCGAATATATTGATTCTTCAGTTTTGACTCAAGCTCCTCAGCTGCGCGGAAGTGAAATCTCTGCTCACGCTCTGGAGCATCAATTCCGTAGAGGAGTAATCGCTGCCTTCCGGACGATGTCTCGATTTCAATAAAGTCGCCCGCACGGGCAGAAACAAAGCGTCCCTCAATGATCTGTGTGGGCGATCCGGTCGTGTCCATGCAGCCAGCGAATGGTACGAGACAAAGTAGCAAGAGGGCATATCGCATTTTGATTACAGTAAATGCTAGGCTGGAGAATATAGACGATCACTGCGCCGGAGCCGACAATGTGGAGACAAGGAGAGTGCAGCCAAAAACTCCACGAGGGATCCGGGCACTCACCGTTGAAATTTATCATAGTATTCGCATTCGCTGTCTGCCACCGGTTTTCCTTCGGGGGTAGAAAACTACTGTCATCCCGAATGCAATTTTTTGGGTGCGCATGTACAGCCGCCAGCGCCACCAGATAGCGGCGTTTCTAAGTAGAAGTGAAGGAACAAGTCCGCTTTGACTCGGATACAGTGTGCATCGGCTCTCTTGGTCCGCACGAAACGCATGGGACGGTCGGGCAATGTCATCGCCGAGTTCGTGCAGATGCAGTTGACCATCTGGGTTCACCGTGCTAATGAGCGTTCGCGAACGGTCAACCCATACTGTTGCGATAGCGGCTCGTCTGCCGGCCGCCCGGCAAGTATTCCAACTGTTATCGTCTGGTCGATGCCGGTGTGTTAATGCGTCGGTTCCGACAACGATCCGATCGATCGACTTTCCCGTTACCGAGCCGCTTACTGCAACACGGCCATGCTTTCCCCGCAAAGTGACCGGTCTTGCAACAGTGTCACGCCAGAGACCGCTGTTGCTGCCCATCCCCCACGCACTCATACGCGAAGACATTTCTCATGCGGCTTTTTTGGTTCCACCCAGGACTGTTATCGGTAAAGATTAAGGCCGCCGCAGTAGAAATAGATTGCGGTTTTGAAGTTTTCTCGGTTGGCGGTAGCCGCCAACGCGACGCTTGATGGGCATGATCTTGCTGTTGATGCCTTCGGCGACAGCATTCGTGATCCTGTGAGCACAGTAGCTGACCACGTTGGCAAGACGCTCCTTGATTGTCTTGGCCACCTTCTTCAACGGCGATAGCTTTGTATGGATGACTCGGCTGTACCAATCTTTGAAGAACGCGGTCGCAGCTGACTCACTGTCGTGGTGCCAAAGGTCTCGGAGCATTTCCTTGTAGGCCCAGGCCTTATCCGTCTCGAGTTCCTGCTTGTAGACTGCGTCAAATCGTTCCTTCTGGCGCTGGTTGAGATTCTCCTGGCCGCTTAGCCAGAGATAGCGAGTGCCTGAGAGACGATCATCACCCTGCTTCTTGAGCTCTCGGTGTTCGCCTCGGCGCACCCTGTCCACGGCCTCGGTCGCCAACTTCATGACATGAAAGCGATCGTGCACGATCTTGGACTCGGCCAGCGGGATATTCGCTTTGGCGCTTTTGACGTACGCGGCACTCATGTCCATTGCAATCGCTTCGACGGAGCCACGCTGAGCCTCAGAAAGCTGCGAAAAGCACGCGTTTCCACTCTCCGTATCGTTGCCATCGGAGATCGCCTCGACCGTGCTGCTGTCGAGGTCGTAGATCAACGTGATGTAGTTCTGGCCTTTCCGGAAAGCCTTCTCATCGATTCCAATCCGAGGCATTGCCTTATCCGTCTTGCGTGCCTTCCCGCGAGCAACCGCCTTGCGGAGGCTGTGCCAGGTCTCGTCCCAAGTGGTCTGTAGAATTCCCTGAGCCCCTTTGACCGTCTGGGTCGCGAGAAGCACGTCGATCGCAAACCGCTCGAAGAACAGCGTGAAGCGACTTCCCTTCTCTGCCCAGGGGAGCTGGACCTGCTTGACTCCATGTTCAGGGCAGTTGACGCGCGGTGGAGATGCATGCAGGATCGTCTTGAACTGCATCGTGTCCAGGTGCCGCCAGCGGCGCTCGGGCGTGTGGTCATAGCACGCCAGTTCACTGCCGCACTCAGGACAGCAGAATCTCGTGGCGTCGGGGTGTGCGACGTGGATATCGACTTGCTGAGCGGCAGTATCGAGTTTCACGTCAACAACTTTCCAAGGCGACTTCAGTCCGAGGATCTGCTGGTAAAAGTCGGTTTCGTGCACGGTGGTTCTCCTTTGCGGAGAATTTTAGCAAATCCACAAGAAACCCGGATTGGCCAATTTTATTCGTTTCATCACCGTACAACGGCACAACTTCGATCTACCGCTTGCTGTGTCGATGTCTCGGTGCCGGGGGAAGTCGCATGATACGAGCCAGGATTCGGAGCGGATCATCGCGTCCCAGCTCACGTGGAGCATTGAACGCAGCATACTTGCAGAAGCGAACAAAAGCGGCTCGCTGCGTGGCATTATAGAGCCGTGCGAAAGGAATGTCGTCTTCCTTTGCGGCGAGAATGAATCCCGACAGATCGAACATGAACGAATCGTACAACAGGCCGTCTCGCGTCCCTTCCATTAGGATCGCGCGGAGTATAGCGGGCGAGTAAAAACGTTTGCCGAGCGAGTTCATAAAAAAGACTGCATCATTGCGTGCAAAGAGATGGTCTGTAGGTACGCGCCGCCAGTCGATACGTTCGGCATTTGCTGAAAGTGCAAGCTCCCGAGGATCAAATCCGTAGTCGGCATGAAATGCACCCTCGTAGAGTGTCGTCCCAGCGTCCAGCGTAACGCCGTCGAAGGCGTGCTCGATGTACCCGATTAGCCATGCTCGCAAGGGTGACCTCGTAGCAGTTCTTCCCAATCTGCCCTCCGTTCCTCAGGGACGCGCCACGCGGACTTCGTTCCCGTGGGTGCCTGCCTGGCGGGAGACTTCTGCGGGTGGAGACGAAACTGCCTCGTCAGCCGCCAGCATAGCGGCGTCGGAGGACGGCTGCCACGGCTTTCGGCAACGCGCAGTGGCTGCCAGGCGAATGGGCTAAGCACACCTGACGGTATCTTTCCGCCAAACCCTCGTGCGAATCGGCAATTTCCACTGATCTCACGGTTCATGATGCCCTGCGACTCCCTCAGGTGTGCTTGTATCCCAATACAAGCCCGACGCGCAAGTTTTGAAGTTGCGCTTTTTGCGATGCTATCAAAAGGTTTGGCACCGGATTAGAAAGCAAGCCCTATCCGATGGCCGGATCTTTGGATTCTCACCAACCACCGGATGGGCTTGCAATGATCATGATCAGTGAGTCAGCTTCCACGCTCAAGAGCTTCCTGGGCCACACAGGGCTCAAACCACTGGCGCAGAAGATGATGATGCGAGTCATCATCGCCTTCATCATGCACTGGGGCCGCATGAGCTGCTCGCGAGCAGCGGGGAGTATCGCGTCGGAACCGGTGCATCGGGGTGAGGTGACGCGGTTTCTGGCTCGACCCCGCTGGCAAAAGCACGATTTTAACGCCCCCCTGCCAATAGCCCTGCTGAAGCGGGAGTCCCACCGTGGCAAGTTTTTGTTCTTGATCGATGCCACGCTGGTAAGTCAGGCAGGTAAGAAAACCCAGAACACTTTCAGCACGGGCAATCGAACTCGCCGTCCGGCGAAGGGGCGACGTTACAACAAGAAGAAGGTCGTCTACAAGCGGTGCCACAGCTTCACGTTCGGCCTGCTGATCACCCCGCTCGGTACGCGGATTCCTTTTGAGGTCCCACACTACACGAAGCAATCCTCTCAGGAGCACGGCTTACAGCACCGTACGACGGCCGAAGCGGCGGCGGACATGGTTCGCTCGTTGCCTCTACCACCCGAGGCGGAGGTCGTCGTGATCGGCGATACGGCTTATGACGCAGAGGTACTGGAGCAGGCCTGCCGTGAGCGGAATTATACATGGATTTTTCCGGCCAATCCGGAGCGTGTTTATGACGGACCGAAAGGTCAGCGACCAAAGTTGCGTTCTCGGCTGAAGGATTGGAAACGTCTGTCGTTGAAGACCATCAGGCTTAAAGCGTGCACGGGAAAGTACGCCAAGTACCGGCGGCTTTCGAAGTGGCGTGTCGGGCCGAAAATGAAACCCCGCGTGTACTACGCGTATCAGGAGAAGCAGTCGGTGCGAAGCGTCGGCGACGTGCAGATTGTTTTTTCGACAATGAAGAAGGATTTGGAAACCGCGACTCCTGAGGACGTGAAGATCCTGTTGACCAACGCGACTGAGATGAGCGTCAGCGAAGTGATTGAACTGTACTCGCTGCGTTGGCAGATCGAGCTGCTGTTCAAGGAGCTGAGGTCCACGCTGGGATTTTCGCAGTACCGCTTCGAGCGGTTTGAAGCGGTCCGAGCATGGGTCGAGACAGCGATTACGACCATGCTGTTTCTGGAGCAGGAGCGTCTTCGCCGAATCCGTGACCGCCGCCTACCGGAGGCCTCGCGCCAGTGGTGGGAGCGTCAGCGGCTCCACGGACTCTGCACGGCGTTCCGGCAGGAGATCATGGAGAGTGAATTGAAATACATGCAGCAGCGATTGAAGACTCCCGGCGGAGTCGCCAAACTCAAACGCCAACTGACAGCCGCTTTACCCGCAGAATACCGGCTCGCCTCGTAACCCAAGCCCGAAATAGCGCAACTTCAAAACGCGCAAGCGAGGGACACACAGGCAGCAAAATGTCCCATTGCGACCCGAAGGCCAAGACCGGAAAACCGAGATCAGCAATGATTCAAATTGCCAGATCGAATCGCAAGCGAGAGCATTCACCGAACCACTCGCATGCGCGTCGGGCTTGTATCACTCGCTTGCGCGTCGGGCTTGTATCAGCACACCTGATGGTATCTTTCCGCTAAACCCTCGTGCGAATCGGCAGCTTTCGCTGGTTCCGCGGCTCATGATGCCGAACGACTCCTTCAGGTGTGCTTAACAGAGTCGCTGGCTGAGAGTGCGCTGCCGCGACTCCTGGCTACGGCGTGTGATGCCCTCGGCATGAACCCATGCGCATGCTCGCGCCCTGGCCGGTTTCGCAGTGTGAATGACGCGAACAGGGCAGAACGGTGTGCGAGACGGACTAGCGGAGACCGGCGCGGAGACTGATAGTTCGCACCTGTGCGACGGCACCGCAAAGATTGCGACAACGGTGGCAGGACCGGTGCGACGACAGATGTCGGTAGTCCCGGTAGGGACGGAAGAGGGTAGCCCGGGGTGAATCCACCGAGCCACCGGCGAGCGTGGATGTAACCCCGGGTCCGTGGAGCGACCACATCCTCGTCTCTCCTCCGTCTCCCGGTTCGGGCGGCATCGCCGCCCGAACCGGGAGACGGATTTTGCGATTCCGGGTTGATGGGCAAACGTCAGCGTGGAGCCGCGTTCATCAGCAGCTTGATGAAGTCGGTGGGGCGCATCCCATAGTTGCTCCGAGGTAAAGGCTGCATGGTGCAACAGCCCTTGCATGGCATTCAGGCGGTAGAAGCCCCATAGTTTGGACTGTCCCAGGTCCAGCTTTTGCGGCGGTGCCACACGATCGCGGCAACAGCAGCCTGACCCTCGACGGTTTTTTTTGAAGCCGCTCACCGCCAGTTCTATGTCACAGTCACCTAACACGAACTCCATCGCTAGCCTGCCATCGCTCGCGCCGCGGGTGGCATTTATTTCGCACACGACGGTGGACGATGGTTACGTGGCAGAGCTGGAATCGCTGCTGCGCGCCTCGGGCTTCGACCAGGTATTTAACGATGTGCATTCGATCCTGCCTGATGAAAGCTTCTGGCCCGCGATCGAACGCGGTATTCGCGGCTGTAACGTGTTTTATGTGGTGATCACTTCGCGTTCGCTGGAGTCCACGTGGGTACAGCGCGAGGTCGAGCTGGCTCGTGGCCTGTCGAAGAAGATTGTGCCCGTCTGGATTGAAAACTGCTCAGTCCCGCCGACCTTTGCTGATCGCGACGTAATCGACTTCCGGCCGCGGACGCGGAAGGAGCGGCGCGTGGCCTCGTCGCGGATCCTGCGGCATTCGCCACGGCAGCTATTTGGTCGTGAGCAGTGGTTGGACGAATTGGATGTGGCCTGGCGGGCACCGGGGCGAGTGAACGTTTACTCGCTGATCGCCCTGGGGCGGAGCGGGTAAGACTTCGGTGGCCGCTCATTGGGTCGCGCGGCGGATGGCCGCTCAATTGTGGAATGGCGTTGAGCGATATTTTGACTGGTCATTTTACAGCCAAGGGACCCGGGAGAATTCGCAAGCCTCAGCCGACTTCTTCGTCGCCGCCGCGTTGGAGTTCTTCGGCGATCACGATCCGCAGCAGGGGAGTCCGTGGCAGCGCGGTCAGCGGCTGGCGGAGCTGGTACGGAGGCAGCGGACGTTGCTGGTGCTGGATGGGATCGAGCCGCTGCAATATCCGCCCAACAGCCCGATGGCCGGCGAACTGAAGGACGAGGCGTTGGCCGCGCTGTTGCAGGGCTTGGCGATGGACAATCCCGGCCTGTGCATCGTCACCAGCCGCGAGCCGTTGAAGAACCTGGACACCTTTCACGCCAGCACCGTCCAGGAGCGGCGGCTAGACAAGCTCACACGCGAGGCGGCCATCGTGCTGTTGCGTCACCTGAAGATCATAGGGACCGACGACGAGTTGGAAGCCGCTTGGCGCGATGCGGGCGGTCACGCGTTGACGCTCAGTTTGCTGGGCCGGTTTTTGGCCGACGCCCACGGTGGCGACATCCGCAAGCGGCAAGAAGTTAATTTGCAAACTGTCGACCGAGAGACGCCCGGCCGCACGGCGATGAAGGTGATGCAGGCGTATGAAAAGTGGCTCGAGTCGGCTGGCCCCGATCGACAGCGTGACCTGGCCGTCCTGCGGCTGATGGGCCTGTTTGACCGCCCGGCGACGCCTGATTGCCTTAGCGCACTACGCGCAGCACCGGCAATTGAAGGCCTGACTGACCGGATCGTTGACCTGGAAGACTGGCAGTGGACCAAGTCGCTCAAGAACCTTGAGTCGCTCGACCTGATCACACTTTCCGCCACCGGCTCCGAACCTCCCACCTCCGGTCTCCAGCCTCCCGCCTCCGTCGACGCCCATCCGCTGGTGCGGGAATACTTCTCTGTCCAGCTGCGCGAACGCGTCCCGGAAGCATTCCGCGCCGCCCACGGTCGCCTGTTCGATCATCTGTGCAAAACGACAGAGTACCGGCCCGACACGCTGGCCGGTCTGCAGCCGCTCTACCAGGGCGTAACGCATGGCTGCCTCGCCGGGCGGCAGCAGGAGACGTTGGATAGTGTTTACGTTGACCGCATCCTGCGCGGGGACGACTTCTTTAGCACGACGAAACTCGGAGCGATCGGTGCGGACCTTGGCGCGGTGGCGGCGTTTTTCAACGCCCCTTGGCTGCGGCTAGCGTCGAATCTGAGCGAGCCAGACCAGGCCTGGCTCCTGAGCGAAGCCGCCACCCGCCTGTGCGCCCTCGGCCGCCTCAGCGAAGCCCGCGAGCCGATGCAAGTTTCGTTCGATATATCGGTGGCGATGGAAAATTGGAAAGAAGGCGCGATCCGCGCTAGTAATTTGAGTGAGTTGGAGGCGACGCTGGGCTGCTTGGATGAGGCGGTGGACGAAGGCCGGCGCACCATCGATTTGGCCGACCATAGCGGCGATGGGTTTTGGAAGATTGGAACGCGAACGACCGCTGCGGACGGACTGCATCATCGGAGCCAGCACGGTGAGGCAAGGGCGTTATTTGAGCAGGCCGAGCGTCTGCAGGCCGAGCGTCAACCGCAGTTTCCGCTGCTCCATGCGTTACGGGGCTTTCGGTATGTTGACCTGATCCTTGCCCCAGCCGAGCGGGCTGCGTGGCGGCTGGTAACAAATTGCTTGAGCGCAGGTCCAGCGTGCCGCGAGTCGCGCGAAACGCCCAGCCTGTTGGCCTTGAAACTAAACGAAACTGAGCGAACAGTTGCCCTTTCTGCCTGCTCTGAAGCCATTCGCCGTGCCTCGCAAACGCTCGAATGGGTGACACCGCAGCACTGGCTCCTCGACATCGCTTTGGACCATTTGACGCTGGCGCGTGCGGGGCTTTACCGGGCGATTCTGGACTCGATCGTCCCGGCGGCCTCCGCGCTCGCAGGTCCAGCCTCCGAACTCGACCTGGCCCTGAACGGCCTCCGCCAGGCTGCGCAATCGGACCATCTCCCTAAAGCCCTGCTCACAGGGTCACTGCTCGAATGGTCAAACGGTGAGGGCGGAAGAATGAAGTCCGAGCACCTCCTGGCTGAGGCGCAACTGATCGCCGAGCGAGGCCCGATGCCGCTGTACCTGGCCGACGTCCACCTGCACCGCGCCCGCCTCTTCCGCGACCGCGCTGAACTGGGCAAGGCCCGCGCGCTGATCGAAAAGCACCACTACGGCCGCCGCCGCGAAGAACTTGCCGACGCGCAATCGGCTGCTGCATATTGGTAAGAGTCCTGCCCCTGTCCCCAGTTGATCCCTTTGCAATCAGTGACATGACAGAAAAACCGACGCTAAGGCGCGTTACTCCAAAGGAATTATCGGACGTGCTCGCGAGGTTAGCCGACGAGCAGGTCTCCGACATTGCCATAATTGGCCCCGACGTTCAGTTTTTCGCGTTGCCAGACCGTACGATTTTGCGTTTTACGAAACGTGTCGTCTATCAACTAACTGAAAAGTTGCCCGAACTGACGCCGCAATTACTGGGCCTGGACCGGTTGCGGTCACTCTTGTTGTGGTCTTTAGATCTTCGCGCTGAGGATGCGAGAGTGATCGCAAAGCACTTTAGGCAGCTCACGTCTATCAATCTAAGCGGCAACGCAGTAGGTGATGCCGGCGCGCGGGCGGTCGCCGAGCAACTCGTCCAGGTCACGTCGCTCTCGCTGAGGGGCAACAGCGTGGGCGATGCGGGGGCGCGGGCGATAGCCGAACATCTCGGCCAGCTCACGTCGCTCGACCTCGGGTTCAACAAAGTGGGTAAGGCCGGGGTGCGCGCGATAGCCGAACACCTTGGTCAGCTCAACTCGCTCGATCTGTCATACAACAAGATGGGCGAGGCCGGCGCGAGGGCGATAGCCCAGCGCCTTGACCAGCTCACTTCGCTCGATCTCCGCCGCAATGAGATGGGCGATGCCGCGGTGTGGGCGATCGCTGAGCAGCTCGGCCAACTCACCTTGCTCGATCTGTCATACAACAAGGTAGGCGATGGCGGCGCGTCGGCGATTGCCCGACACCTTGGTCAGCTCACCTTGCTCAATCTCCGCCGCAATCAGGTGGGCGACGCCGGGGTGCGGGCAATCGCCGAACATCTTGGCCAGCTCACCTCGCTCGATCTGTCGTACAACGAGGTACGCGATACCAGCGCACTGGCGATCGCCGAACACCTCGGCCAGCTCACCTCGCTAAACCTTAGTCGCAACAATATCGGTGAGGCTGGTGCGCGGGCAATTGCCGAGCGTCTCAATCGCCTCACCTCACTAGATTTTCATGCCAACCAGGTGAACGATGACACCGTCGCCGCAATCGGACGACACCTTTCGCATCTCGTTAAACTGAACTTGTCGTCCAACGATCGAATTACCGCGATCGCCCCGCTGGCCAATCTACCGGCGCTCACAACGCTGGCTCTCGCAGACACCAGTGTGGCGGACCTGTCGCCGCTAAAATCGCTGGTGCTGCGTGGGCTGCCAGTTAAATGGGCAGACCAGTCCTGGGAAGGACCGGGCATCTATGTGAAAAGCTGCCCGCTGACCTATCCCTGTCCGGAAGTGGTGACGCAGGGGCCCGAAGCGGTGCTGAACTTCTTTCGCGAAATCGAAGAGCAGGGGGAGGACCGGCTGTATGAAGCCAAGCTTCTGATCCTCGGCGAAGGTGGCGTCGGCAAGACCAGCTTAGTGCGGCGGCTGTATCAGCCCGACTGCGAGCTGCCCAGCGAAGATCAAACTACCCGCGGCATTGACATCCACTGTCACGAATTCCGAGGCTCGGGCGGACAACCCTTTCGTGTGAACGTGTGGGACTTTGGCGGTCAGCAGATCTACCACGCCACGCACCAGTTCTTTCTGACCAAGAGTTCGCTCTACGTGCTGGTCGACAACACCCGCACCGATCACAGGTCGATCCACGACGAAGGCTTCAAATACTGGCTGGAAGTCGTCGAGACGCTTAGCGAGTGTAGCCCGGTACTGATCTTCCAGAACGAGGTCGGCGGACGGAGCAAGCAAATTGACATTGCGGGCATCAAGGGACGCTTTCCTAACGTCCAAGAAACATTCCGCGGCAATCTCGAACACCCCGCTGCGGCCGACGGGCTGCGGCAGGCGGTTGAATATCATACACAGCGGCTGCCGCACGTTGGCAAAGCGGTCCCGGCAGGTTGGGTCGACGTCCGGCGCGGCATAGAGGAACTCGCCTGCACCCGGCCGCACATCTCGCAGGAAGAATACTTTGAAATCTACTCGCGGCACCTGAAGCTGGATCGCACCAAGGCGCTGCACCTGAGTCAGTACTTGCACGATCTGGGCGTGTGTCTGCACTTTCAGCAATCGCGGGAGCTGCGGCGGACGGTGTTTCTGCGGAACCAATGGGTCACCGACGCCGTGTTCCGCATCCTGGATGACGAACAGGTTAAGGCCGCGCGTGGGCGGTTTACGCTGGCCGACTGCGACCGACTGTGGTCGGACCACGGTTATCAGGAGAAGGACGAAGAATTGCGAGCGCTGATGGTGCGGTTCGAGCTGTGTTACCCGCTGGCTGACGTGACCGCGCAGACCTGGCTGGCGCCGCAGCTTCTGTCGCCATCGAAGCCGCCGGAATTGGACGACTGGGCCGCCACCGGCGACCTGATGCTGACGTATCGCTACGAGTTTCTGCCCAAGGGTCTGGTGAGCCGGCTGATCGTGCGGATGCACCGCTTCGTACGCCAGCCTGACCTCTGCTGGGCCAATGGAGCGGTGTTCGACCACGACGATACGCAGGTGCTGGTCGAGTTGACTCAGTGGGGCAACGAGATCGCTCTGCGCCGCGGCGCAAAGTGCAAGGAGTTGCTGAGCGTGATCGCCAGCGACCTGGACGCCTTGAACGACAGCTTTCAGGGACTCAAAGGCAAGGTGGGTAAGTGGGTGCCGTGTGTTTGCCCCACATGCGCCGGCCTGGGCGAACCCGCGATGTTCGAGGAGAAGAAGTTGATCGAACGCAAGCGGCAGGGCAAGCCGACCATCGAGTGCCCGCAACCGCCGGACTACACTGATGTCAGCGTGCTAGAACTACTTGATGGCATGAACCTGGAACGATGGCTCGAACTAGCGAAGAAAGAGCTGACGTCCACAGATCCATTGGAGCCGACCGATACGCCCATGGAAAAAACCATCCGCATTTTCTTGGCGTCGTCGGCCGAGCTGCGCGAGGACCGCGACGCCTTTGATTTGTATTTCCGACAGCAGAACGATCGCCTGCGAAAACAGGGCCTCTATCTGGAAATCGTGCGTTGGGAGAACTTTTTAGACGCGATGTCATCGACACGCCTTCAGGATGAATACAACCAACAGGTTCGCAACTGCGACGTATTTGTCAGCCTGTTCAAAACCAAGACCGGCAAGTACACCGCGGAAGAATTCGATGTCGCCCATCAGACGTTCCAGCAGACCGGCAAGCCGCTGATCTACACGTATTTCCGCAAGGCATCCGTCTCGACCAGCCCGAGCCACCGCAGTGATCTCCTGTCGCTATGGGACTTTCAGAAGAAGCTTGACGACCTTGGACATTTCCGAACCGAGTACGAATCCACCGATGGCCTGCAGAGACACTTTCGTGACCAACTGGATAAGCTGCGCGACGGCGATCTGCTGTGAATCAAATCGTACCTGCCAAACATCACACTCCGAATACAATCGGGTACCGGAAATTAGTTGGCTGTTCATGTGCCGGCCCTGTGAGTCTGACCAAAGTACGATGCCCACAACCCTCCGCTCACGCCGTCGGCAGAAGGTATCTCGGCACTGCATGCGTTCATCGCGCCGAGTCGCCGCCCGCTTACTGCGCATCGATACCTGACTGGCAACTTCCACTGTCCGAGTCGGAGTATCTGGGATGGAAACCGCTGATGAGCACTAATCAACTCTGATTTTACGAGGTCGGAGTGGACCGGCAGAACACCGTGGCCCGACAGCTAAATCCGACACCAAGTGCCGGACGTGTTCACCACCGCTCACTCAAGACTGGCCCGACCCTACGCGGGAAGAGTTGCTCGCTGCGCTAGCTGCCCGCCTCGATGAGGAAGCGAAACGCTAAGTTCGCTCCTTCAGCTCCAGCTCAACCTCTGCGATGTCCCCGGCTATCACCTTTGCCGACTTTTCATCCGCAACAGATTTCCCGCCGATCTGGGCGGTAACGCGGATTACGTGCAGGCCCGGTCGCAATCCACGCAGTGCCGCTCGTTGTCCTGTGCGCTCCTGCGGTGCAGCGTCGTCAATCTGCAGTTTCCAATGCCCATCGCACTTTTCACCGTTGGTGACCTTGATATCGAGCGCACCGGTAGGTTCGGGTTTGGGAATGTCCTTGGCTGCGGACTCAATCAACTTTAAAGCGCTTTCGAACTCGCCGGCCCATTGCTTCGTCTCTTCCGCAACAAGACCACTGACTTTATCGGTAAAGTCGCGACACAACGTCAACATCTGCATGGCCTGCTCGTTGGTAGGCTTCTGCCCGTCCAGCCCCAGCTTGCTGCGCTGCCAATCGAACTGAAACTCAACTAGGTGTTCACCAATCTGTTGCGCGGTCAGTACGTACCGCACCCAACCACTCGTATAGCCACCGAACTTGTCGAGCATAATGCACAGTCCAGTCACTGCCAACAAAATGGTTGCCCAGCCGGGCGATACCCGAGGATCTCCACGTTCCGTCTCAAATATCTCGCTCAGCACGGGCAGAATACCGGCTGCCGTCGCACTGACTATCGCCACGACACGCAACACAAAGCCGAGGACGCGTTTGGAGTTCTTCTTTTGAAAATACCACTCCTGTGCCGCCGTCGTCTTGTCGACGACGTGTTGATAGACCTTATCCAGATAATCCGGCAAATCCGCCGGCTGCCAATCGAGCGGTGGCAAACCATCCGGTTTCCAGTCATGCACCTTTGCCATCGGTTCCTCCACAAGCTTGCTATTGTCGGTGCCGAATGTGAACCGAACACTTGAGCGAACCATCGCCGACATAATTCGCAATTACATCGCCAGCCGCTGATGATAACTGGTGTCCTCCCGCTGGCGTGAAATCTGGACGGCGGTTGGTGCTATTACACCTGCCAGGGGGCGCGGTAGTCGCGGGTTAGCCAGGCGGGGTCGCCGCCGGAGGTGAAGGTGCGTTTGTGTGGATCCCAACCGAAACTCGCGCCGTGCCAGTAGGCCATGTTCATCAGGTGACAGGAGATCACTGAGTTGGCGCCGATGGCGACGTCACAAATCGGCGGCTTACGGGTCTGCATTGACGTTAGCCAGTTGCTTTGATGGTTCTGACTCACATACAGCCGCACCTTTGGGTCTTTGAGAAACTGCTCCTCGGCCTGCTCGAGTGCACGTGAGAGCGTGGTGTCCTTATCTTGCTGTGGATCATAGAATCGCTGGACCACCTTGCCGCCGAGGCTCAGTTCGAACTTGCCGCGGTTGACATGCACTTCGCCTTCGGTCCCATAGAACGACACGCCTTTGCCATTACCATGGGTCAGGACCACGCCGTCGGCGTAGACCAACTGCGCACCTCGATTGGCACCCGACTGCGGTGCCCGGACTTCAACTGGGCCGCTGTCGTCAACGCCCAAGCCCCACTGGGCGATGTCGATATGATGGGCGCCCCAGTCGGTGATCATCCCGCCACCGAATTCCCGTGTCATCCGCCAGTTGGGAAAATGATCATGCACCCGCGCGGGCTGAGGGTGGAGTTATAAGGTTTTAAAGGTCCCGGGCCGCACCACATGGCCCAGTCGAGCCCGGGTTCCATCGGCTCCTCGGCCAGCGAGTATTCCGGGGCCGGGTCGCCGAAAGAGACGGTGATCGTTTTGACTTGTCCGATCACGCCGTTGCGTACCAATTCGCAGGCGACACGAAACTCGCGGCTGGATCGTTGTTGAGAGCCGGTTTGGAAGATTCGCCCGGTGTCGCGGACGGCCTGGGTTAAGGTCACCGCTTCGTGGACGTTGTGAGTCAGCGGTTTTTCGCAGTACACATCCTTGCCCGCTTTGACGGCTGCGATCGCCATGAAGGCATGCCAGTGATCGGGGGTGGCGATGACCACGGCGTCGACGTCCTCACGGGCCAGCAGTTCGCGGAAGTCGTTGTAGGCAGCACAGCCTTTGTAGGTCGAGCCGGTCTGCTTGCTGTAATGCTGCTCAACTCGTGCTTGAGCATGCTCGCGGCGATTGGTGTCGACGTCGCAAACCGCTACGACCTGCGTCTGCTGGCGGCCGAGGAAGTTTCCCAGATGCCCCTGGTTCATCTTGCCCATGCCGATGAAGCCGAGATTGACACGTGAGTTGGCAGCGGTCTCCGCCGACCATAGCCGCGCGGGCAGGACCATTGGCGCAGCGGCCAACGCCGCTGCGGTGCGGACGAACTGGCGGCGAGACAAGGATTGAGCGTTCATCAGTATCCTCAGGAGAGACGTTGTGGCGAGATGAATCGAGGCAACGCAGATGGCGGGTGGGAAAGGGGGGAGCGGCAATACCGCAGACGCCATCGGACGCCGGCTTCCGCAGCGAGCATTTTAGCTGACGCCACCGCCGGATGTTGAATCGTCGCAATCGCTGGCAGCGACGAGGACGCAGCTTTCCGGCGGGGTTCGCTGCACTCGACCGCCGGCTAAATGGTTGTATTCCTCTGGGATAGAGAGTCACATCGAACGATTCATGCTGGGTCGGTTTACAGATTCAACTCCATTACGATGTTGCAGCGCGCGTAGAGCGGGTGCGGGCCTTCGGCAATGGTCTGAAAGCCGTGTTTCTGATAGAGCGCAATGGCAGTCTGAAGCTTCGTGTTGGAAAGCAGGTAAATGCCGGCTGCCCCGCTGGCTTTGGCTCGCTCAATTGCTGCCCCGATTAGGATGCTGCCATACCCTTTACCACGCTGGCTCGGTTCGACGGCCATCCGCGCTAGTTGAAAACGCCGGCTGCCATCAGCGATCAAGGCGCACACACCGACCACATGGTCGTCGAGTACCAGGCTGATGATGTGGCCACCGTCGCGAACGATCTTGAACGGATCGGCGGCGAGTTTTCGGTCCGCGTCCTCGATCGAAAAATGCTCTAAGATCCATTGTTCATTCAGACGGATCAGGTCGTCGCAGTGCTGCGGGTTGTTGAATTCGATGGGCATCGGGAATTTGTCCGGGGCGGCTATCGTCCCGTTATAATGCGGCATGAAGTTGCCTTCATCTACGTGGTCCAGGGTGCCGCCACTCCACCGGCCCGCTTTCTCGAACTTTTTAGGAATCTCACCGTGACCACCTCACGCTTGAATCGACGGTCCTTTTTGGCCTCCACCGCTGCAGGCGTTTCGGCTGCCGCGGTCGGCGGTCGTGTTTTCGCGGCTGCTAACGAAGAAGTACGAGTCGCGGTGCTCGGTGCCGGATGGCGTGGCGGCGAAATGGCCAAAGCGTTTTCAAGTGCCAAAGGTGCACGGCTGGTGGCGATCGCCGATCCCGATTCGGCCCGGGCTGGCAAGCTCGCTGAAGAGTACAAAGCCGAGGCGCTGACCGACCTCCGCCGGGTGCTGGACAATCAGGAAATCGACGCGGTGGTGATCACCACACCGAATCACTGGCACTGCCTGGCTGCGCTGTGGGCCTTGGACGCCGGGAAAGACATCTACGTCGAAAAGCCGCTGTCGCACACGCAATGGGAGGGCCGGCAACTGGTCAATGCCGCCAAACGGTCTGACCGAATTGTCCAAATCGGCACTCAGCAGCGAAGCGATCCGTTGCAAGCTCAGGCGAAGAAATTCCTGCACGAGGAACGCGGTCTGGGCGCGATCCGCTTTGTCCAGGCCAATCGGCTCGGACCACGGGCCACGATCGGCAAGCGCAGCACGCCGCTACCGATTCCCGAAACGGTTGACTACGACCTGTGGTTGGGACCAGCGCAAGATGAGCCAATCCTGCGAAACGAGTTTCACTACGACTGGCACTGGGACTTCAACACCGGCAGCGGCGAGATGGGAAACTGGGGAGTTCACATCCTCGACGACGTCCGCAACGTCGTTTATCAGGACCAGGTGCTGACGCCGACGCGGATCGTCGCCGCTGGCGGTCGCGTCGGCTGGAATGATGCCGGCGAAACGCCGAACGTGCACTATGCGTTGTTCGAAACCGAGATGTTTCCGACGCTGATCGCGCTGAGCAACTTGCCGAAATCGCCGAACGAGAAAGGCGCCTGGCAAGCGCGCGGCAGCATGCCGGTCAACGGGCCGGGCAGCGGCTATGTCGTCGCCTGTGAAGGCGGCTATTACCTGGGCGAGCGTGGCAAGGGCCGGGCCGTCGATCTGCAGGGCAAGACGATTCGCGAGTTCAAGGGTGGCGACATGGTGGCGCTGCACGTCCAGAACTTCGTCGATGCCGTCGCCGCTCGCGATGCGAAGTCGCTCAACGCACCGGTCGAAATGGGCCACCACAGCACCGGTTGGTGCAACCTCGCCAACGTCGCGGTCCAGTGCGGCGCTGCGTACGATCGCCAGCAGTTGGACTCGGCGTCGTCGCTCCAGGCCTGGCCGGAGTTGATCGAGGCGATGGAGCGGCAACTGCAGCCGCACGGGGCCAAGGTTTCGGACCTAGTCAGCAGCCCCATCCTGCAGCACGATCCGAAGACGGAACAGTTTGTCGGTGAGGGAGCTGAAGCGGCCAATCGCTTCCTCCGCCGCAAGTACCGTGGCAAGTACGTCGTCAACGAAGTCACTTAACATTAGGGTTCAGGTGCTCCCGTGCAGGCCCCTTGTTACAAGGCTGTTGCGCACGCGGGCGTGCGGGCGAGGTACAAGGAGAGCAGCGACAAACGCGAACCAGCTCGCGTCGCTGCCTCTTTCTTTTCGCTCTCACGGGAGACTCCTGATGTCCTGTTTACCTGATCTGCAACGAATGACGCTGCGGTTCGCCGCAGTGACTGTGCTGCTGGGTTTTGCCATCACCACGTCACAGGCCGACGACGAGCCTGAGAAAAATGCCTACCTGTGGCAACCCAAGACGCGTTCGGTGGCGGTGTTCAAAAACGGGCTGGGCTTCTTTACCCAGCAGGCGTCGGTGGAATTGCATGACGGCTGGTGCTACGCGGCGGATGTACCGCCGGCCGCCTTTGGCACGCTCGCCGTTTATTCGACCGGCGACGACCAAAGCGTCGATGTCGTCGGCGCTGGTGCTGGAGAAGTCACCGAGTTCGATGACCATGACGCAGCGCAGACCATGGATGCCAAGCGGCGAAAACTGGAGGCCAGTCGTGGCCTGAGGGTGCAATTGAACTATCGGCAAAAGGCCAACGACCGGCAAGCCAGCGGCGTGCTGATTGCTGTCGGTGAGGAATACGCAGTGATCGAAGACGACCAACAGACGATGGCTGTCCCCTTATCGGCGATCCACCGCCTGCAGTTACCGCAGTTGCCGCTGCGCGTGCACGTGGCGACGGGCGAAGGCGAACCGGCTGAGCGAGCGGAATTGGGAATGGCGTACCTGCGAACCGGTATCCTCTGGCTGCCTGAATACACGCTGAAACTGATCGATGAGCAGACTGCGGAATTGACTCTGCGGGGAACGCTGGTCAATGAAGCGGAGGATCTCATCGGCTGCGATGTGAACTTTGTTGTAGGTGTCCCTCATTTCGTTCATAGCGATCTGATGTCACCGGTCGCCGTCGGACTCGCTATTCGCAGCATGGGTTCGGCCTGCCCCAGCACGGTGTGCCTCAGCAGGTGATGAGTCAGATGATGAACCGCGCGGTGATCGCCAACAATAGCATGAGCAGCGACGCGTTCGCCCCCGGTGCCGGTGGCGCATCACCTGGCGGAGAGAATCAGCTGAGCGAATTGCTCGGCAGCCTACCGCGGATGGAGTCGACCGGGACGAGCGATTTTACGGTTTACACGAAGAAGAACCTCACGGTCCGCCGCGGCGAGCGCACGATGGTGACGCTGTTGACCCAGCGCATTACCTACGACCACCGCTATCGCTGGGAGACCGGCAGTGCCATCCAGCACTTCTTGACGCTGCAAAACAGTTCCGAAGTGCCCTGGACCACGGGGCCCTGCCTGGCGCTGTCGGACGGCCATCCGCTGAGCGAAGATGTCTTGAAGTACACGCCGGCCGGCAGCCAGGGTGAGCTGCAGGTTACGACGGCGATCAATGTTGCACATGACGTCACCGAACAAGAAACCGATCGCGAACTCAAGGCTCACTCGCCACGCCACAATGAGTACTACGACCTGGTCACCATCAGCGGCTCGATTCAGATGAAGAGTTTTGAGAAGCGGCCGGTCGAAATCGTCGTCACCACTCCCGTCGTCGGGCAACCGACGGAGGCGAGCGACGAAGGGACGATCCGCGTCGATGCCAAGCAACTTCGATTGCTCGAGCGGGCGAGTTCGATCAGCTGGCAATTGACTTTGCAACCCGGTGTAACGCGGTCGCTGCGTTATGTTTACCAGCGTTATGTCCCGTCGAACTAAGCGTTCGGGATCCATTCCAGGTCGAAGCTCAGCCGATGAAACCACGAGCGCGGATTCTGACGATCGAGGACGATGCGGCGATTCGCCGCGGTATCGTCGATGCGCTGCGGTTTGCCGGCTACGACGTTGATCAGTCCGCGCGGGGTGACGATGGACTCGTCCGCGGTTTATCCGGCCACTGGGACCTGGTGCTGCTGGACTTGGTGCTGCCGGCCCGCGACGGACTGGACATTCTCCGCCAGCTGCGCCTTGAGCGGCCAACCTTGCCGGTCATCATCTTGACCGCCCGTGGCGACGAAGCCGATCGCGTCGGCGGCTTGAAAGCCGGAGCGGATGATTACGTGCTCAAGCCGTTCAGCGTGCAGGAACTGCTGGCTCGCATCGAGGCGGTGCTGCGCCGCTCACCGCAACGACCGCTGGAGCTCGACAGGGCGCGAATCCCGGCCGGATGGATCGACTTTCAGCGGCGAGAGATTCGTTTTGACGGCGGCGGCCGAGAAACGCTATCCGAGCGAGAAGCGGAACTACTAATCTATCTGGCCAAACATCATGACCGAGCGATTGCGCGAGGAAATCCTCGCCAACGTTTGGCGATTGACGCCGCAGGGGATTACAACTCGGACGATCGACATGCACATCGCGCGGCTGCGTGAGAAACTAGCCGATACTGCGGCCGACTCACAGACACTGCTGACGGTCCGCGGTAAAGGCTACATGTTTCGCCTGTCGGATCAGCCGCTGCAGCATCAAGCCGCCGACGGTATGGGCGAGGCTTCCTGATGCAAAATATCTATCGCCGCCAGTGGCTGTGGGCCGCGTTTGGACTGTTGGTGATGATTGCTCTGGGGGCGATGGCGGTCTTGAGCGTCACCGCCTGGCGACTGGATGCTCTGGAAACGGAGGCTCGGCGTGCCGCAGCGGTGGAAGAAAACCTCCGCCTGGCGCTCTGGCGGATCGATACCGCGTGGGCACCGCTGATCGCCCAAGAAAGCATTCGGCAGCCAGCGGACGCCAGCAACCTGCCGTGGGTGCGGCGGGCGATTTTGGGCCGGGTGGAGTGGTCACCGCACAGCGACCTTATCCGCGGCGATCAGCTCAGCCAGTATGCGAGCACGGTCGATTTCGCGTCGTTGTGGCAGCGGTTACCGCCAGCCTCGTCCGGGCTCGCCGACGCTGTGGATTCGCTGGTCGCGGCGGATCACAGCGGCGCTCTCCGCAATCCGTCGCGTGGCATTGTTGAGTTCCACCAGCGCAGCCAGGCGGTCCTCGCCAACAACGCGATGGTGCAACAGATCAGCAGCGGAATCGGACCGACTGCCTCTGCTCCCGTTCCACTGCCGCTGGTGTCGCTGTGGGATTCCGGTCAGATGCTGCTGGCGCGCAGGCGCAGGGCCGTCGCGGCGAGGTTCTGGAAGTGACGTTGCTCGACTGGCAACAACTCCGCGCGGAGTCGCTAAGCCTGATCGCCGACCTGCTGCCCAACGCTTCACTGCAGCCGGTAGCAGGTCTGGAAGCCAGCCGCGGCCCGGACATGTTGGCAACATTGCCGGTGCGTCTCATTCCCGGCTCGCTCGCGGTGGTCGATTCAACAGGACGATTTTCCGTGTCACTAACTCTAGCCGCTGCCTGGACCGGCGTGCTGTTGGCCGGGATTCTTGGAGCTGTGCTGTTGCACGGCGTGATGGAACTGAGCGAGCGGCGGGCGGCGTTCGTGACAGCGGTCACGCATGAGCTGCGCACGCCGCTGACGACCTTTCAGCTCTACACCGAGATGCTTTGTTCGGGAATGGTGGCTGACGATTCCAACCGGCGAGTCTATCTGCAGACGCTCCGCTCCGAAGCCTTGCGGCTGAATCATCTGGTTGACAACGTGTTGGCGTACGCACGACTGGAGCGAGGCCGCTCGGTCAGGGCGCTCGCATCGTTGACGCTCGGTGAGATCCTCGACCGAGTCCAACCGCGGCTGCAAGAACTCGCCGCTCGCGGCGAGATGCTGCTGGTGATCGAGCAGAGCGCAGCATTGGCGGCCTGTGTGCGAGTCAATGTCTCGGTGGTCGAGCAAATCCTGCTCAACGTCGTCGACAACGCTTGCAAGTACGCTGGGGGCGCGGCCGATCGGCGGATCGAGCTGTCGGCCGAGCACTTCAAGGGTGGTGTCGAGCTGCGCATTTGTGACCATGGTCCTGGATTGCCGCAGGGCGTTCAGTGGCTGCGGCCATTTTCCAAATCGGCGCATCAGGCCGCGGAGTCCTCGCCAGGAGTCGGCCTGGGTCTGGCGCTGAGCCGTCGCCTCGCTCGCCAGCTCGGCGGTTCATTGCGTTCAGAACCGCCAGCGGCCATGCCAGGCGCCTGCCTGGTGTTGACGCTGCCGAGTTGTCCGTCGGCGTCCGGAACAGCCTGATCCGCAGAATCAGTCCTGGGCGACGGCGTCCGCTGGTTCCGGAGTGGCCTCGGGCTCCTGCTCGGGCGTCGGTTCGGGTGCCGGAGCCTCTTTGGCCTTCTTTTCCGCTGACAGCACCGCTTCCTCAACTTCTCGCAACAGTGCTGGGCTGATGTTCTTGACCAGCATCTCACGGGTCTGAGCGAACATACGGTCGATCTTCAGTTGCTCGGCGGCGTTTCGTCCCTTAAACACAGTCAGTTTCCGGCCCATGTCCGCAGCGATTTTTTCGTACGTCGGCTCGCTGCGGAGCGCTTCGAGCAGGTCCTTTGCCTCCTGCAGCTGCCCTTTCTCCAGACGCATCCGGATGCGGGCTGCGAGCAGTTGGCGGATCGCGACCAGGTCGACAATTGCATTTTGAGTACCGCGGATGTAGGCTTCGGCGCGCAATCGTTGGTCGTCCCCGAATAGGTCGGCGATCTCCAGTTCGGACTGCCCAGGCACGACCGGCAGGCGCACCAGCACAGCGCCACCGTTTTTCACGTACAGCAGCCGCATCACCGAGTCGGATTTCTCGATGCGGATTCGGCCGTCCCAGTCGGTCCGGCCGACAAACGTCATTTCCGGCGAATCGAGTTTCCGTTCGTACAACTCGTAGCCAACCAGCGGTGTACTCGGGTCGCGCTGGACATGAAGCCGAATGACGGTACTGTCGCCCAGCGGCCGGACGCGGGTGGCGGTGCGAAAGGTGCGTTTGTTTTGTCGGCCCTGCAAGCCGCCGGCTTTGCCAGCGTGATAATCCATCTGCAGCTTGCTGCCATCGACCTCCTTGACATGCAGGTAGGCCCAACTGAGCGGGCCGATGCCGATCGGGTCGCCGTTGCGATCGTTCCTGCGCATCATCGGCACGAGGAAGTCGCCGACGCGGACCGCGGCCGGGCTGTCTTCTTCGGTGATCAAGCCCGCAGCGCGCACGCGTCCCATCGCTGTTTTCTGACCTGCGTCTTCGATCCGCACCAGCGGCGCAAAGACCTCGGTCACCGCCTGTCCAATGACGCTGGCCAACTGCGCCGGGGACGTGACCTGCTTGCGATGCACAGCCGAAAAGTTGCGCATCAAACAATCGAGTTCGATGACCGATACCGTCCAAGGCAGTCGCTCGGTGGCGACATGGATGATGAACAATTTGTCGTTGCGCTCGATCGTCTCGCTGACCAACTGATCGATTGGCAGCGAAATGATTTTGGCTTCAGGCTCTTTGAGCTTGGTCGCCATGCCGCGGTTGAGCAGCACGGCTTCGGTCTGTGGTTCTGCCCATAGAGCGGCGACGGCCAACGCGTCCCCTTCGACGGGAACCAATGTTTTAGCAGCTCCGTTGAGATCTTCGTGGCCGATTCTTGCGCCGCGGGCAACGGCATCGGCAATCCGATCGGCGGTGGAAAAACACTGTTTGACATACGTGCCGATGTCGGCAGCAAAACGGATTCGCGGCGCTTCGGGATGGTTGCGTTTGACAGCGATCACAGGGTCAGCCGAAGTGATCGTGTCATAACTCAAGGAGCCCAAGTCGCGGCTGGAAGCTGAACGCACGGAGACCGGTGCATCATCGATCGACAGCTGCCATAGCGCTGCAAACTGGCGGTCGAGATACGCGTGCAGCGGTGCTGCCAAGCGGTCGGTGGTGACGCGAGCATCATCACTGGCGATCCACAACTGCACGCGATAGGGCCAAAAATCCCACGGCGGTTCGATTTCCTCTTCCGGCTCGTCGAGATAGGCGGGGTTGAAGGACGACGAGCGCATCGGCGCAAGATCGGGCCGTTCCGCAGCCGGCACCGGCGCCGCGTCCGGGGCTGGTGCCGCCTCTGCGGGTTCCGGTGCCTGGGCGGTGGCGGTCGATGCGGACAGGCCGCCGATCAGGGTCAGCAGTAGGATGACTGCTGAGCAGCGGAACCGGAGCGCGCCTGGAAACGTCCGGCGCACAGGCGGTTGGGCTAAAGGAGCAACCTACGAAGTCAATCTGACAAGCTCGGCTCAGAGGATCGTTCATCAAAAGTTCAGCCGCCAACGTTCGACGTTTTGATAGAGGGAAACGATGTCGCGGCCAACGCCGGTAACATTGCGGCGGTAGGCGAACGAGTCGACGACCTGCCACAGCGGGATGATCGGTAATTCCGCATTGACCGTCGCATGCAGTTCGTGCAGGCGTTCGCGGACATCGCGCCAGTTATTGGCAGCTTCGACTCGCCGCAGCCCCAGCCCCACCAGCTGGTCCTGACTTTTCGCCAGACCGGTCGGGCCCAGAATCCGCCGGGCATCGACGGTCGGTTCCCAGACCGCGGCGGTGACGTACACCAGGTCGGCCGTGCCTTCCTCAGGACGCGAACGTCCGGGGGGCAGTATGACGATTTCGACCTGCAGTCCAATCATTTCCCACTGGCTTTTGATCGCTTCACAGGCGACCCGCGAGAGGTCATCGTCAGGAGTCGCCAGCCGGATCGGTTCGAGGGCCGGCGGCGGTTCTTTGCGGCGTTCGGCGGTCGCTTCGAGCTGCTTCTTGGCCAGCACGATCAACAGATTAGCCAGCTGCGGTTGATAATTCCGCGCCACGATCTGCTCGTCGTAAGCGTAGGCCAGCGGATCGTTCGCCTGGACGCCGGCGGGGAAGGGGCCGGAGATCACGCGGCACCCCGGTGCGTCCTGATTCTGTAGCAACTCGCCGTTGAGGATGTCTTCCCGGTTAGTGGCGTAGACCAGGGCGCGGCGGAAGTTGCGGTCGGCCAAATAGACGTGATCGGAGCAGGGGACAAGCATGTGGACCGTCGGCAGCGGGAAGTTTTCGACGACGATGTCCGGCGACTTGCGCAAGCGATTGGCTTCGCTGGGCAGAATGTGATCGATGACATCGATGTCGCCCCGCAGCAAACTGGCCACAGCTTCGGCTGCGGTCGGCATCTTCAGTTCGACGATTTCCCGCGGCTGGGTCGGCGTGGCCGGTTCGCCGGTCAGCTGAAAGCGAACTTCGCCTTCGGCTTCCAGTGAGCGGCGGTACACACCGGTCGGCTCACCCGGTCCCAAACCCACCGTTTCGCCGTCGATCCGGATCTGCAGCAGGCTCTGCGGCAACACGTGAGGCCGCTGCAGTTGGCAGGAGACCTGCTGGGGACCGTGTAAGGCAATCGCCCCAAGCGTGGCTGCCCACGGCGCGTTGAAGCCATCGCTGCCGGGGCGAGCACGGCCTGCGATCAGGTCGGCGAGCATCTGCGAAGTGAACCCGTCCAGCGGCGGCCGCATTTTCTGCGGACGCAACGTCAGGTCATATTCCAGGCGATCAGGCGATTGTTGGGCGTCGCCCAAGATGAAGTCGTATTCACCTCCCTCGGGACCGGTCCCGCGCATTTCAAACAGCGTGCGGTAGACCAACCGTCCGGCGCGGCGAGCCGGCCAATTATCGATCTGTGTCGGATCCAGTTCCGTCGCTTCCTGCAGTACACCGACGCGGACCAGCGGGTGTGCGTGAGCGATTTCACGCAGCAGCTCGCGGCCACCCTCAATGTTCGGATAAAGGTACATGCTGTCCAACGCCGCCTGCCGCGCCATCCGCCAATCTTCTGCCTGAACCGCTTGCCGCGCTTCCTGGAGTCGGCTTTGGGCCATGCGGAGAAACTCAGCGTCCCATTTCTGAATCGAGGCGACTTCGTTGTTGGGATAATCGCGGCGTAAGCGGGCGAGCAGTTGCTGCGCCTGGTCGAATTGCTTCTGATCGACCAGCCGCTTCATCAGGGTGTCGGTGACTTGGTTGATGACGCCGAAAACCACCTCGGGCCGGTAGTTCGGGTCGAAGCGGCGGAGTTCCTCAAGCATCGCCAGGGTGGGCTCGAGTTCACCGGCACGGAATCGCCGGGCCGCATCCTTGATCAAGAACTCGCTGCGCAGCGCCTGCAGCCCTGGCAGCGTCGGATAGTCCCTCAGCAGAATCGCCAAGAAGGGATAGGCTCCCGGAAAATCGCCTTTGTCCATCCGCGCCGCGCTTCACGTTCCAGACGCTGTTCCCACAGCTCGACGCGCTCGATATCCGCCCACTTGGCGGTAAACCGTTTGCCTTCGAGCCCGATCACCGAGAACGACAAGTTGCCGCTGGGGTTGCTCGGCACTTGGCGGTTGGGCAATTGCAGCAACGGCGTTTTCACCCAGCCGCCGCCGGCTGCTTCGGTAAAAAAGATCAGGTCATACGGATCGACCTGAAGCATCAGCAGCCCTTCCTCCTCCGGCGTTCCGGAGGTGGCGTAGCTGGCAGTTTGCGCACACGCTGCTTGCGGAGCGGCGATGCAGACGAGCTGGAGCGCGAGGCTCAGCAACACGGTGCGGACGAGAACCCAACGCAGTCGTCCTGGTTTTCTTGAAATCATGTTCACGGTTCATCCACCGACGTGGGGACCTCGGTGATGTAAACAATGCCTTCGTGGCCGGGGACAAGCAGGCGTTTGCCGACCGGCAACGGCGGCGCGCTGAGCGGTTGGTTGAGGTGCCTGGTGCCGAGCAGTGTTCCATCGGACTTGCTCACCGCGGCGAGCCAGCCGGGCTGATGGCCGGAGATGATGATCGCATCAGCGGTTTCGGCGATGCCCTCGACGAGTTTGCCGGCAGGGAGTTGCAGCGCGAACAGCGGTTCACCCGCGGCATCGAAGCCGCGGAGCTGGCCGTCGTCGGTCTGCAAGATGACACGATCTGCGGCGGCATAGGGGCCCCAGGTGACGCGGCCATCGAGCAGCCGCTTCGACTGAGCCTCCAGCGATCCGCTGTGGAACGAAATCAGGAAGTCTGCTGACGGGCCAGCCGTGGTGGCGAACATCGCTTCACCGGCAATCGCCGTCGGTCCCAACAGCGGTTGCTCCAAGTCCGCCGAGGCGAGTTCGCGGACTTGATCGCCGACACGGAGCCGATAGAGCTTTTTGCGGTCATCCGCGATCAGCACTTGGTCCGGGTCCGACGGCAAAGCGACCGGTGCTGACCAACGCACCGGTTGATTCGGTTGGCTCGGCGGTTGGAAGGGGCTGCCGAGCTGGCCGCCGGTCTGATACCGCATCAGCACGATCCGGCCTGAATCGAGCGGCAGAAAGTAGCCTTGGCCGGCGATCAATCCGTTTCCAGCAGCCTTTCCGTCGGGCAACGAAAGGGTGATCAACCGAAGCTTTTCGCGGCTGCGAGTCGGGTTGTACACGCACAACTGGTTACCGGTTTCCTGATTGAGCAGTACCGCGCTGGTGTCATCGATTCGCACCGGATGCTCAAACCGCATCGATACGCCATTGCCGCCGGGGTTTTCGATTGGGCCAGAGGTCGCCCCTTCGGCCAAGGCGGCGGCATCGAGTTCGAACAGCGCCGCTTGCGTGTTGACCACGTGGAACGACTTGCCGCCGGGCGCTGGAGCCAGCATCGCGACAGGAACGCCGATATCGTTTTGCCAGAACGGACGTCCCGTTTTGGGATCGGCCGCCGTGACCCGCACGCCTGAGGTGCCGCGGAGCATGCGGGCATGGAAAATTGCTTCGTCAAACGCTTGCGGCTTACCGATGAACGAGTCGCCTTCGTTGATCACCCAGTCGCGTGCCACGCGGCCGGTGCTGACCTGCAACTCGTAGCGGCCAATGCGCGTGCCACTGACCCACATCTGGTTGTTCTTGCCAACGGCCATTTGCGCGTTGGTTGCCGAATCATAAGAGGCCACCTGCTCGGCGACCATCGAAACCTGCTCGGTGGTCGCTGCGGTTTGTTCGATGTCGAAGACTGCGATCTGGGCGCGGTCGGTCAGCACGATCAGGCGGCGGCCAAGAACCATGATGGGATCGACCGTCACATTGCCGACCAATCGAAACGGTGGTTGGGCTACATGCAGACCGGCTCCGGAGGCGTCGCACTTGAGCACGTGCATGCGGGCAAAGTCGGCACCGGCGTTTTCAAACACAAACACGTGACCGGCATCACCGCCCTGTAGCGAAACCGGCGGTACGGCGACTGTGCCGGCGGCGTGGCCGAGATAAAAGCTCTCCAAGCATTTGCCGTTGCGACGGTCGAGAACATAGACGTTACTGTGATTGCCCGGCAGGTAGAGCTTGCCGGCTCGTTCATTGACCCCAGGGCTCAGTTCCACCGACTGCGGGATCATCGTAGCCCAGCGCGCGTCGCCGGTTTCGGAATCGAGCGACAACACGCGGCCGGACTGCGTCGATAAATAAATATCGTCACGATGCGTCACCGGCTGACTGAACGGCTCGTCGATCGAAGCTCGCCACCGCACCGCACCGGACTCACTTTCGCTGCGCTGGACCTCCAAGGCATCGGCGTCGCTGAGCAGTACCCCGGCGTGGCCGCTCGGGTCGATCGAAACCGGAGCGTGGCTTTGCCCGTAGCCCACGTAGCGCCGCCACATCAGCTTGCCGTCGCCGGCGGCGAAGGCCAGCACCGATCCGTGGGCGCGCACGTAGATGACTTCATCGGACATCCCCGGTACGGTCGACCCGGTGAGATTCGTCAGCACCACATGCTTGACCGCGTCGACCGCCAGCGGCGTGGTGTCGATCGTCGGCAGGTTGGTTGACGTGGTCACCAGCGTCTGCTGGATCTCGCTGGCCGATTGCACCAGTGTCACCAGACGTGGGTCATTGCGCAGCTCCGGGTACTCGCGCAGCAGTGCCATGCGGGTGTCGTAAGCTTCCTTCGTCTTTTTCTCTTTCAGAGCCGCATCCATACTTGCCACCGATTCGTCCAATCGCAGGTTGCGATTGATGTCGCGCTGGACCCGGGCACGCGACTCGTTGATCCCCATCAACTTTGAAGAAAGCGCCTGACGAGCCGAGGCGGTGACATACACCGGGTTTTCGGTCAGGCGGATTTGGCGGTCCAGTTCGCCGAGCAGACGCTGTTTCTCGGTAGTCTCCGGCGAACTGGCGGCCGCTCGCGCGATGTTGTCGGCGATATCGACCAACAGCGCGGCGAGGTTATTGCGTTCGTCCTCCAGCGCCGCTTCGTTTTCGACCTTCGGCAGCAATTCCTCGGCGGCGTCGACCGCTTTAACCGGATCGGTGTACTGCGCGATCTGGTAGAGCTGCGACATCGTCAGCCGCGTGCGTGCGGCCGAGGAATGCGGGTGGCCATCGCCAAAGCTTGCTAGAAAGGCTGCAAACTCCTTTTCCGCGGCAGCGAAGCTCTGCTGGTTGTAGAGCCCGTTGGCGTGCGCAATCCGTTCGTCCGCATTGCCTTTGCTGAGCACGAAGTACAGCAAGCCGCCCAGCAGCGACAGCAGGATGACAATGCCGGCGACACCGTAAATCTTGAACGAGTCCCAAACGCTTTTGGTTTCGTCGCGTTGTTTCTTGCTCTTGTTGACCTTGCGGGTCCGCGGCCCTGTGTTCCCGGTGCCGTCCAGATCGCCTTCGACGGGTTCGGCATAGACCGCTCCGGCTTCGTCGATCGGCTCGGCCTCAGCCCAGACTTCATCGGATTCCTCGGCCGCTCGCGCAAGCGGATCAGCATCGGCCGTGTTAACCAGTTCCAATTCCTCGACCGGCTGGGCCTCGGCGATATCGGCGTCAGGGGGATATTCATCGCTGCGCAGTTCGCCGATCAGCTTGGTTGCTTGGAACCGAGTCAACTGGCCGTTCTCGACCAGCAACTGGGCGATCTTTTCGGGCGTGACCCGAGCACCGCTTTGAGAGAGCTGTTCTCGCAGCGCTTCGATGATTTCTTGATCGAGCAAACCGAGTCTTTCGAGTCGATTCAGGAGATCGTTTGCCAGCATGTGTTCGATTGGGTTGAAACGATGAAGAGCTAGAACCGTTGTGTTGTCGTGCAGGGAGCCGGCGACCGCGGTCCCCAAGGGAATCGAGGATCAGTCGAATCCATCGACCTGAGTGACTTGAATCTCGCTGTATCCACTGATCGTCCCGGCATCCATGCAGTCAACCAGGTAGCGGAGTTGGGCGTCCTCGTGAACTTCAATCACCAAACGCACCGCGCCACCACCGCCACCAATCGCCTCGCGCAGCGCCGCGGTCAGATTCTGCTTGCCCGGTGTCTCGCGTTCCCAATCGGGGGCCAGCACCAAGAAAGACCCGTATTCGTCGATCTGGACCGTCACCATGTCGGGATCCTCTACCTCCTCCTGCACCGTGCTGCTTGGCAAATCGGTCTGTTGTCGAGGCATCTCGATCGACTTCTGCAAGCTGAACGACGCGGTGACCATGAAGAAGATCAGCAACAAGAACGTGACGTCGACCATCGGGGTCATGTCCAGTTCATCTTCCTTACGCTTGGTCCGGGCCAGTGGATCACCGTCATCGGAATCTGGCTGCAGTGCCGGCGGCAGGTCAGGCAGATCCATTGCGCTGTGATGACCGGGGGCAGTGAACACCGGATCGGACGCAAATACGATCGGCGCCTGCAGCGTCTCGTCATCGCTGCGGAGCTCCACCGCGTCGACGTCAGCTGGTTGGGCCGGATTGGCTGGCACTTCAGCGGCGAGCGGCGGCTCGACATCGCTCGCCTCGTCGGCCTGGACCGATTCCGGCGGCGCAGCGGGCACCGAGACCACGGCATCACACTGGCGACAGCGAACGTTCCGACCGGCCAGACGTGTGTTGACGTAATCCTGGCTGCCACAATGGGGACAGACGACTTCGATCGACAGATTTGTCAAAGCCCGGCTACTCCTCTTTGACCGCGATGAAGGTGTTGTCGAGGCTCTCGAACGCGTCGCCGATGATCGTCTGGATCCGCGTGACCTCCGAAACTTTGACATCCTCGTCGCCGAGAATCATCACTTGGTTCTTGCCGCGATCGAGTTGGTCGGTCAGGTACTCGACAATTTCGCTGACTTGCAATTCCTCGTCGCTGCTGAACTCCTTGCCGTCGATGTCGCGGACGATGGCCGTTTCGGCCGAGCCGCGCAAAAGGAAAATTACGGCGGAGTCCTTGGCCGAAACGCTCAGCCCGTGGGTCGCCGGGGGAATCCGTCCGGTTTGCGTGGGGTCCATCTTGGAGGCGACGACAAAGAAGATCAGCAACAAAAAGGTGATGTCGATCATCGGCGTGATGTCGACCTCTTCGTCGTCCTTACGGCCCGGCGAGAGACGCACCGGATCGTCATCGCTGTCGTCATCACTGGCGGGATTCATCGGCTGGAACTCCTGGCCGGCACGTCTGGCCGGTGACTGCGGTTGGTTAAGTGCGGAACCGGCGGCAGACGCTGCGGCTGGAAAAGGATGGGCGGTGAGATGAGCTGGCAGACCATGGACAGCGACAGCAATCAGATCGATTGACGATAAGCTCCCACCGGTTCGGCCTTGTTTCCGGCGCTCATCGAGTTGCCACCACTACCCACTGTTGGTATCGAGCGTGCCAGACCCACCTTGAACGCTTCAAAAAACCGGGTTAGTCCAGCGCCGACCAAATCTTCCATCTTGCTGATGCGAATGTTGACCATTGCGACCAGGAGCATCAGCGGGATAGCGATCGCCAACCCGCAGGCGGTGGTGATCAGCGCCACTTGAATATCCCCCGCCAACGCAGAAGGCTCCACCGACTCCGATGTCGCCAATGTTTTGAACGCTCCCATCATCCCGAACACCGTTCCGAAGAGCCCGAGCATGGGAGCGGTCTTAATGCAGGTGCTCACCCAGCTGAGCCGGTATTCCAAATCGCTCAGCACGTCGCGCTGGAACCGGTCGAGCATCACTTGACGCGCCCGTTTGTAGCCGAGTTCACGATTAGCCACGGCCAGTTCCACCATCTGGGGAATCGCCCGTGCGTCGCCTTCGACATATTCGGCCACACCGTTGAAATCACCGGCAACGATCATTTCTTCGACGTCGTCCAAGAACGCGTCCTGCGCATCCTCATTCTTGAAACGCTTCTGCGAGACCCGCGACAACACGATCACGATGCAGTAAATCCCCCACAGGGCGACAGCTGCCAGCGCACCGTAGGTGCCGTTGGAGATGATGTCATAGAGAGAAGCAGCGAGCAGCATGGGGAGTTCTGTTGCGAGTAGCGGAAAAGTGACGACGGGTCTACGTACGAGAACGATTATGATCGAATTTTGTACCGCTGAGCGCTCTATCGTACCGCAAAACCGGAAAAGAGGGATGTAAAAGATCTGCTGGCAGCGAATTTGCTGGCCCGCCGGCCAAGGTGGTCGACCGCTCCGCCGGTCGAACCGGAACTGTGATCGGCAAGGTGGTCGACCGCTCCGCCAGTCGAACCCGACCTCCGGCCTCGGTCCTCTGTTCCGATCGACGGAGCGATCGGCCACGCTGGGGATCGGCCACGCTGGCTACTTCTTCGGTTTGCGGTACCGCTGATCAATGACTTCAAACACGTACCCGCTGCCCTGACTGCGTGATTCGAAGATCGTTTTCTGGATTTCCGTCACGCTCGCGTGCCCATTTTTGGTCGCGTATTCGAGTTCCACATGAGCGAGCATGTTTTCCAGTTCCGGCTCGATGAACTTCATCATTTCGCGGCCAGCTCCAATATTCACGCCGGCTTTTTGAAGCAGTTGCCGGTCGTACTGGTACAGCGGGCTGGAACGGTCGACCCACATGAAGTACAGCCGCTTCTCATCGGCGCTGGCGCCGCGGCGTACCTTGGGCGATCCCGATAAGCCAGACACGTAGTCGACTCCCTGAACACCGCCGCCGAGGGCGCCGAGTTCGATTTTGTAGAAATCGAGTTGCTGGGCATAGCCGCTAACGTTCTTAGCCGAAAACTTCAATTCCCAGCGTTCATGCCGCGGGACGATGTCTTCGCCTTCACCTTCAGGGCCCGGTGGGCGGCTGTCGCCCTTGCCGGTTACTTGCGTCGACACTGCATCGACCGCAGCGACGGAACTGACTGCATCGGTCACGGCGGTCAGCGTTTCCTGAATCGAGGGCTCAGCCAAATCGACGATTTCGTCAGCCCCGGGAGGCTCGAAATCGCGCTCAGTCCCTTCCGCATTATCTTCCCGGCCCGCAGCATTTTCGACGATCGGCGGGAACGGTCGCGGACCGAACGAAATCCGGCTCGTCACCCAGACGATGAACAGCATCAGGACGAACACCCCGATGAACCACAGCAGCGCCATCAGGAAGGCCGAGACCACGTCGAACTTAGAAGTCCGCAGTTTTTCTCGCTCCTGCAGCCGCTTGAGCGCCCGAGGGCTCAGAGGCATTCCGGCGGAAGCGGGCCGGTCTGCCGATTCGTCGGGGCGTTTGGCAGGAGGAGTTTCAAGCGTCGCCGACATGGAGCTGGGTCCGATCAAAAGCCGCGAGGAGAAGACAGCGAGGGAGACAACCATTGTCCCATCTCCCGAACGCTTTGTGAACCTTTCCAGCGCCTTGGAAGTGAAATTAATTGGGCGCGGTCGACTAAACCGGACCTCCGACCGGCAAGGTGGTCGACCGCTCCGCCGGTCGAACCGTTCAAGCGGTAGCTCCGATCGGCGGAGTGATCGGCCACGCTGGTGATCGGCACTACTGACAATAGCCAAAAAGCGGGATTTTCGGAGGATGCCGGCCTGCCCGCACGATCCGCCCTCAGGATTCCGCAGAGTTTCTCCGTGAACCGATTGACAGTCACGGGAGTCTGTCTTTAATATCCCCACTGCGATGGCCGGTCGTTCGCGATCGGCTCGCAGGTAGGTTAGGTAGCTCAGTTGGTAGAGCACTGCACTGAAAATGCAGGTGTCGCCGGTTCGAGCCCGGCCCTGACCACTACCACGAAACGCTCGGCAACCGCCGAGCGTTTTTCGTTTCCAGATCACGCTGGGAAAAACGCCGCCACTGCGGGAGCAAGGTCAAAAGGCGGGAATTGGGTTTTTGCTGGCAAAGCTATCGGGTTACGATAGCGGCACGGTAGGCTGGCAGGTCACCTCGGCCCGCACTCTGACCGGCCGGTCTTGCGCGACCGACGGGGATAGAGGCCACCCTGTCTACCGCTCGCCCCGGACCGCCCCGCTCCGCTTCGCAAAAGAATCGCCCATGACGCGTCGATGGCCCGCCCCTTCACGGATCGCTGGGCGGATGTATCGCCTGGCCCTGATCGTGGCACTTCTGTCGCTGCCATGCGCCGCTGCAGTTCCTTGCCTTGCAGCACAAGCTGACTTCGAGTCGCAGCCTCCTGTGCCGCAGCTTTCTGTGCCAGCGGGCAGCCTGCTGGCTCAAGCCGATGTGACGGCCCCTGACATCGATCCGCAGCCCGAGACGATTTCGTCTCCACCGGACGATGCGGCCGAGGCCTCGTCGATTGAATTGCCGCAGTGGATTCAGCGGATCGACGAACGCTTTGGCGGACTGGTCTGGGGCCTGGAGAAGGTCATCTTCTTTGACTTCTTCACCGAGCGTTTCTTGCCGGTAAAGATCCCGTTTGTCGTGGTTTGGCTGTTCGGTGGCGCCTTGTTCCTGACGATCAGGATGCGGTTCATCAACATCCGTGCGTTTTGGCACGCAGTGCGGCTGACCAAAGGCGACTACGACGATGCATCTGAACCGGGCGACGTCTCGCACTTTCAAGCACTCGCCGCCGCACTGTCGGCAACCGTCGGCTTGGGGAATATCGCCGGCGTGGCGATTGCGATCCGCAGTGGCGGTCCCGGAGCGGCGTTCTGGATCCTCGTCGTCGGCCTGTTGGGAATGACGTCCAAGTTCGCCGAGTGCACGCTGGCTCAGATTTACCGCACCCAGGACGATTCGGGCAAAGTCCTCGGCGGACCGATGCGGTACCTGCGGGTCGGGCTGGCCGATCTCGGCTACCCGCTGCTCGGCCGCGTCCTGGCCGTCGTGTTCATGCTGCTGTGCATCGGAGCGAGTTTTGGCGGTGGCAACGCGTTTCAAATCGGTCAGTCGCTCGACACGATCCGCGGCCAATTTGAGGTGCTCGATGACAAACCCTGGATCTACGGCTTGGTGATGGTCACCGCGGTTGGACTGGTGATCGTCGGCGGGATCCGCAGTATCGGCGCCGTGGCTTCAAAGATCGTGCCTTTCATGTGTGGCGCATATGTTCTGGCGTCGATCTACATCCTCGCTGCCCACGCGTCGCTCATCCCCGGAGCGATGGTCACCATTGTCACCGAAGCGTTCAGTCCGACCGCGATCCAGGGCGGCTTTCTCGGCGTCTTGGTGATCGGCATCCAGCGGGCGGTGTTCAGCAACGAGGCCGGCATTGGTTCGGCCGCCATTGTTCACTCCGCTGCCAAAACCGACGAGCCGGTCAGCGAAGGGATCGTGGCGCTGCTCGAACCGTTCATCGACACCGTGCTCGTCTGCAGCATGACGGCGCTGGTGGTGGTCGTGACCGGCGCGTATGCAGCCCCAGAACTGGCAGGAGTCGCGAATGACGAGGGAGCGAAGGTAACTCTGCATGCGTTCGTCACCGGTGGGTATGACTGGTTTGCCTACATCCTGTACGTCGCCGTGGTATTATTCGCGTTTTCGACCTGCATCAGTTGGTCGTACTATGGCGAGCGCTGTTGGGCGCAGCTGTTTGGCTCCTCCTCGTCGCTGATCTACAAGTTGCTGTTTCTCGGCTTCACGTTCCTCGGTTCGATCGTTACCCGCGGCAACATCTTGACCTTTAGCGATCTGATGTTGTTGGGGATGGCGCTGCCGAACCTGCTGGGCGTGTTCATGCTCAGCGGGCTCGTCAAACGCCGGCTCGACGATTACTGGGACCGCTACCGGGACGGTGAGATCCTGGTCACCCATGGCACCGCAGCACCTGAGCGCGACACCTGACATGAGTCAAAAGCTGTGCATCATCAACGTCGTCGGGCTCACGCCGAGTCTGCTGGCGCACGCGCCGCGAATCGCGTCGCTCGGCCAGGCCGCGCCGTTTCGCAGCCCGCTGCCGGCGGTTACCTGTACCAGTCAGGCGACGATGCTGACGGGGCTGGAGCCACGCGAGCACGGGATTGTGGGCAACGGCTGGTACTACCGGGATACCCAAGAGATCCGTTTCTGGCAGCAGGCCAATTCGCTGATTCAGGGCGAGCCGTTTTATCACGACGTGGAGACCGCCAAGCTCTTCTGGTGGTTCAACCAGTCGGCTCCGGTCCGCTGGAGCGCGACGCCCAAACCGCATTACGGCAGTGATGGCTCGAAAGAGTTCGACATCATCGATCGCACCGGCTGCGACCTGCAAACGCGCTTAGGCCCATTCCCATTTTTCAGCTTTTGGGGGCCAGGCGCGGGGCTGCCGAGCACTCGTTGGATTGCCGATGCGGCAGCGATCGTGCTCCGCGACAACCGCCCGGAGCTCACGCTCGTTTACCTGCCGCACCTGGATTACGATTTCCAGCGTTACCCAAATCACGATCCGGCGCGGGTTGCCGAAGTCGACGCTTGCGCAGCCACGGTGATCGACGCCGCCGACGCGAGCGGGGCGCGCTGTGTGGCCGTGTCGGAATACGGCCTGGTGCCGGTTTCGCGCGGCGTGCACATCAACCGCGTGCTCCGTGAGAGCGGCTGGTTGACGGTTCGTGACGGGCCGTTTGGCGAGATGCTGATGCCGGGCGAGTCGCAGGCGTTTGCCGTGGCCGATCACCAAGTCGCTCACGTCTACGTCGCCGAGCCAGCGCTGGTCGACGCCGTTCGCGAGCGGCTGGCCAGCGTGCCGGGAATCGACCGCGTGGTCCAACCGGCTGAAATCGGACTGGATCACTCGCGGAGCGGCGAGCTGATCGCGCTGGCTGAAACGGACGCCTGGTTCACCTATTACTACTGGCTCGATGACAGCCGTGCGCCTGATTTTGCCCGCAGTGTCGATATCCATCGCAAGCCGGGCTACGACCCTTGCGAACTGTTCATGACCAGCAAGTTCCGGGCGATGCGGAAGCTGATGCAGAAGAAGCTCGGGTTCCGCTACCGGATGGATGTCATTCCGCTGGAGCCGTCGCTGGTCCGCGGCAGTCACGGTCTACGTGGGCCAGCGGAGCACGGTCCGGTGATCGTCGGCCCCGATCCTCCCGATGATATGCTGAACTTCAAGAGCTACGTCCGCGGGCTGCTCGGCCGCTAAAGTTAAAGGGGGCAGGAGTCAGTTGTGCGAAGCACCCGAAGGGCCGACCCAGCAATTGACTCCTGACCCCTTTACCCATTCCCAATTTGATGTTGGTGCGCCACTAACGGCTGGCGACGAGGATTTGGCCGACGATCAGCCAGACGCACGTGAAGGCGATTCCGAGGGCAGCGTGGAGGGTGTCGACCTGCATGACTATGGCCTGAGTTAAAGGGACATCGGGTGCTGCACGGCCCGGTCCCTGGCCAAATCATGATTACTGCGGCATAAAAGAGACGCACTGAGGCGTCCGTGCGTTTCCTTGGCATTACCGCAGAAGCCGCACTCGCTCTGTGATCTACTTATTGGCCGGTGTAATAGCGGTCGATCGCGGAGGATCGGCGCTTGGCCGGCACATCCCATCCAGACGTGCCGCCGTGGATTGGTATCGGCCATCAGCTTGTCAAGATTTTGAAAAAAAGCTGACCCCAGGCGCAGTCAGCCCAGTCGCTAGAGTTTCACGCGTCCGCGTCACCGCTGGATGTCATACTCGGCGATCTTCCGGTACGCCGTCGCTCGGCTGAGGCCCAACAGTTCGGCGGCTTCGGGCACGTTGCCGCCGGTACGGTCCAGTGCCAACGTGATCAACCGGCGTTCCCAGTGATCGACGCGTAGCGTGTCGATTTGATCCAGGCCGGCGTCGTGCAGCCCCAGATCCGACGGCAGGATCTCCGGTCCGTCGGCCATCACCACTGCGCTGTCGATCACATTTCGCAGCTGCCGCACGTTTCCCGGCCAGGCATAGCGATGCATCCGCTCGCGGGCCGCGGCAGAAATCTGCAGCTGGCCGCGATGGTGTTCGACTCGAAAATGTTCGAAGAAGTGATCGATCAGGCGGTCCAAATCGTCTTCACGATCGCGCAGCGGCGGCACGAGCAACTCGAACACGCTCAACCGATAGAACAAGTCTTCGCGGAAGCGTTTTTCGCGGACGAACTCCGCCAGGTCGCGATTGGTGGCGGCGATCACGCGAACGTCGACGAACACCTGCTGCGTGCCACCGACCGGTAGGAACGGATGCCCTTCGAGGATCCGCAGCAGCTTTGCTTGGGCTTCCAGGGTCAGCTCGCCAACTTCGTCAAGGAACAGGCTGCCGGTGTGAGCCTGTTGGAACCAGCCGGTATGATCCGAATCGGCTCCGGTGAAGGAGCCTTTCTTATGGCCGAACAGCTGGCTTTCGACCAGGTCGCGTGAGATCGCGGCGCAGTTGACAGCCAACATCGGCCGGTCGCGCCGGGGGCTGGCTTGGTGGATCGCGTGAGCGACCAATTCTTTGCCGACCCCGCTTTCGCCGCGAATCAGTACCGAACCATTGGCTCGCCCGATGCGGGCGATTTTTTCCTTCAGCCGGCGAATCGGGGCGCTGTCGCCGACGATTTCACCGGAATCGGCATGCCGCGCGGCGCTGCGGCGTTGGGCGGCTTTGAGATTGCCGCGTTCTTGGGCGCGGCGGATCGCTGCGCCGAGCAACCGGCCTGCGGCAGCGGCGAGCTCAAAGTCGTTGGATGTGAACTGGTTGTTGCGATGGTACAGGTGCAGCACGCCGACGGTGGTGCCGCCGCTGGACAGCGGGATCCAGATCGCATCGGACCACTCTTTGTTCAGGTTCTCCGACGTGTCCGAGACGCTGAACCAAATCGCCTCGCCATCGCGAAGCACCCGCCGGGCCAACCGCTGGCCGATTTTCATCGTCGGCATGGTTTCCTGAGGGACGAACTTCTGTGGCGTCAGTCGGCCATCGCCGGAATCGACCGAAAAACCGACGACATCGGCGTCGGTCCGCCCGTGCAGCAGTTCGATCGCCAGCTGAATGACATCGTCGACCTGATCGCTCTGCAACAAGTTGATGCTGAGCTGATACATGTCCAACAGGCGGCCGACGAAGGCGTTGTCGCGAAGTGCATCCAACGACGACAGACCCGACTCCACATCGAGCGGCGAACTGACCGGGCGGTCGAGAATCAGCGTTTGAGAATTGGGGTCGTTGTTCTCCTCCGCAGTCGCTTCGACCAGCTGCATTTCGCTGCTGCCGACGATAAAGCCGCTGCCGTTGAGCAGCATCGCGTGGTCAGTTTTCTGGCCATTCACCACGGTGCCGTTGCGGCTGCCGGTATCGCGCAGTTGCCAGTGCCCGTCCTCGAAATAGAGGACCGCATGAAACCGGCTGCTGATCGGGTCGGTGAGCTTGATCTCGCAGCTATCACCACGACCAATGTGCATCGGGCGGCTCGGATCAAGCGGAAATTGCCGTCCCGACTCCGGCCCCGAGCGGACCAAGAGATACGTCACTATCGATCCTTACGGTGCTGTCGATTGCTGGTGCTGTCTGTTGCTGAAGGACAGAAGAAAATAAGATAGCACGCATGATAACGAAACATTTCTCCCGTGGTCACCAACCCCCCTTCAAAGGCGCATGCATGAGCGTGTCTGAGCACATCGTCTGGCATCCAACGACGGTCACGCGGCAAGATCGCCAGCGGCGGCTGGGCCAGCAGGGCACCGTCGTCTGGTTCACCGGGCTGAGCGGATGTGGCAAGAGCACGATCGCCAACGAGCTGGAAAACCTCCTGCAGCAGCGTGGTGCGGCGACGATGCTGTTAGACGGAGACAACGTCCGCCACGGCCTCTGCGCCCGCCACAGCGGTTGGTGACGGAGTACGGGGAGACGCTGGCTGAGCGTTTTGGGTTGGCGTTCGCCCCAGAAGACCGGCAGGAAAACATTCGCCGCATCGCCGCGGTGGGCGAGCTGTTCGTCTCAGCCGGCTTGATCACGATCACGGCTTTCGTCAGCCCCTATCGTGCAGACCGCCAGCGGGCGCGGCAGCAGATTGAGCAGGCCGGAGCCGCGGGCGACTTTGTGGAGGTCTTCGTCGATACGCCGCTGGAAGTTTGCGAACGCCGCGATCCGAAAGGGCTTTACAAAAAAGCCCGCGCCGGAGAAATCAAAAACTTTACAGGGATCAGCGATCCCTATGAACCGCCGGATCACCCCGAGGTGCATCTGCTCGGTGGCGAGAGCCGCAGCCCGAGCGAGTTGGCCGCGGATGTCGTCGCTTATCTCGAAGCGCAAGGACGGTTGGCCACTGGCTCTGTCCAACGACTCTGAGCCGATGTCCTCGTTCCCCCGGGGTGGCACGTCCCTGAGGAACGAAGGGCGTGCTGAGGAGAACTGCTTGATAAGAGCTTAGCGCCGCTTAGCGGCTGCGGTGGCCAGTTCAAACGATCCCTCGATGTCGTCGGGAAAGATCGTCCAGACCGGCACGCGGCGCGTCATCTCTTCGGTGACCTTTTTGATCGCCGCGTCGATCTTTTGTTGCTTGAGCTTCTCGCGGATCTCGTCCTGCATCTCGCTGATCGGTTTGATCCCGGCAGGCTTGCGTTCCAGCACTCGCACGATGTGGATACCGACTTCATCATAAATCACATCGCTCATCTTCCCAAGCGAGATTGAGAAGATCTCGTCTTCCAACTTGGTCGAGGCGAGCGAGCCGCGGGTGGTCCAGTCGTGGACGCCGCCGCGCGCGGCAAACGGCTCCTGAGATTTAGCTCTGGCCACCGCCTGCATGCTGCCGCCGTAGTAGGCTTCGTGCCCCATCTCGTTGATCGCCTGCAGCGTCGCCTCATGGCTGCCGCATTTTTCGAATGTGGCGGTGAGCTGTTCCCAGCGCGCCTGTGCCTTGACTTGGTACTGATCCAGGTTGTCTTCGTAGTAGTTACGAATTTCGATCATGGTGATCTCCGGATCTTTCGGGATCACGTCGCTGCGGTACAAGTGGGCAAGCATCTGGTCGATGAAGTCCATCTTGGTCGATTCGTACGAGCTGCCTTGTTCGCGCAGCTTTTGGTCGACCTCGGAAACCGTATGGACGCCATATTTCTTAAACTGCCGCGGCAACTCCGTCTCATGGAACATCTGCAGGGCGCGGGCCTGCAACTGTTTTTCGGCGGCATGCCGTTTGTCAGCTGCTTGGCCGCCAACCTGTGACAGTAAGAACGACTCGCGGAGAATCTTCAACTGAATCGTCTGGTTCAGCAGCGACCGAAAGATCACCGTCCGCATGTAGCGAAGTTCCATTTCGCCCGGTGCCTGAGGCGACTTGGCGGAAATCTCCTTGACCCGCGCGTCGACGCGCGGCATCAGATCGCCAGCCAGGATGAAGGACTGGCCAACGACCGCTACGACCGTCGCTGGATCCTCGGGAATGTCGACCGACAGTGCCTTGCGGAGCTGCTCCGGCGAAGGCCCCTGAGCCGCGGCACCGCTAGCCGCACCCAGTAGTGCGATCACCAGCAGGACCAGGCGGGCAAGTGGAAAGGGCGCAAATGGCATCACAGGTACGGCATCCCGACACGATGGCAACACACCCGGTGCCGCAGCGCCCGCAACCGCAGACGCTCCCGACCGAGCAAAATCCGTTGCGGTGTTGATAAGCAGAAGCAATGCGGCGACGCAAGGTGAATCGTGGCCGATCACTTAAGGTGGTCGATCGCTCCGCGATCGACCGGCCGAGCAAGCTCCGACCGGCGGAGCGGTCGGCCACGCTGGGGTCGGCCACGCTGGGGTCGGCCACGCTGGGGGCGGCCACGCTTGCCGGCAAATCCAGTTATGCCTTGTCGATCCAGACCGGCGGGGGCTGGATGTCATCGGTGACCGGGCTGCCTTGGTCCTTGCGTCCGCTGCCTGCGAGCCGGCTGATCAGTTCCACCGTCATGTCGTGATCGCAACTGATCTGGCAGCTCAGGCGCACACCCTCGTCGGTGACGCCGCGTGCGGCCAGCACATCCCGCTCGGCTTGGGTCATCTGTTCGGGTTCACCTTCGACAAACTGCACCCGGCAGGTGGTGCAGCGGGCATTGCCGCCGCAGGCATGGAGCTGATCAGTGCCCGCCTCTTCGATCAGCGCTTTGACCAGTCGCTTGCCTTGAGCCACTTCGAAATCGCCGACACCCTGAACGGTTAATTTTGGCATGCTTTCTCTCTCGCTGCTATTGAAATGGAAACGTGAGCCGCTGCGGGCGATCAAGCCCCTTTGGTGGGGCAGGATGTCGCCGACATTCGGCGCCGGTGCATCACAGGCTGACCATTGTGCCAGGAATCGGCAAGCACGGTTGCAGTGAAAGGCTTTGGCTGCGTGGCGAGCCAATTGGCGTCGCGGCAGATGAAAATCTGGTTACACTGTCCGGTTTCACCGCCCGTGTGCCCGGTTCAACCGCCCGAGCGTGTTGCACGAAGGCGGGCGTGCCGCACGAAGGATTGATTAATGGAATTGCCGATCGACTCCGACATCGCATTTTTTAGTGTCGCGATGGCCGAGGCGATTGAAGAGCTGGTCAACGAACACGACGCGGAACTGGACAAGCGTGCCGCGATGTTGGCTCTGACCCCGCCGGCGCTGAGTCAGAACGGCTCCTCGCTGGATTTTGTCTTCTCGGTCCGCTCTGGGCAGTCGATCGTGGCATCGCCTTCCCTGTCCCTGATGCCGGAAATGTCGCAGTTCCCCTCGCGGCGCCGCGGCGGACAAGAATTGTCATTGCTGGCCATCCCGCACTGCGACTGCGACTACTTCACGTCTCACGAGCAGTGTGCCCACACGCTGGCAGCGTCCTGGTGGTTGCAGGAGCAGTTGGGACGACGCAGTTTGGACGACCTCGGCAACTTCTTTGCTGAGTTGAAGGTCGATTCGGTGTCGCTCGGGCAGACGCTCGTTGACGAGCTATTGCGGATCGCCGACCGAGCTCAACCATCCAAACAGACCGACTCCGGTTGCCGGGTCCAGTGGCGACTCCGGTTGTCGGCGACGGCCCACTATGGGTCGTTGGCGATCACGCCCTATGAGCAGCGAGTGCGCAAGGGCGGCGGTGGCTGGACCAAAGGGCGCGAACTGCGGCTATTCGACATCGAAAACCGTCCGGAGTTATTTACCGCTCCGGTTGACAGCCGTGTCGCCTCATTGGTCGCGCGGGCCGGTTCGAGCTACGGGCCTCAGATTTCCAATCTGTTCGAGGCGCTGCTGGTACTGGCCGGCCATCCCAACGTCACCTGGAACGACGCCGACGCCACTCCGGTTGAAATTCACCGCGGAGAGCTGACCCTGTCGTTGGTTCGCGCCGATGCATCCGAGGGCGGCGATGAGGACGCAGATGAGGGGCAAATTGCGGATGAGCCGACGGAAAATGGTCAACTCGAGTCAACCTCCGGCGGTTCAAGCCAGCGTCGCTTTCGCCCCAAGCTCCGCATCCCCGGTATCGATCTCGACGTCTCCTCACGCTCTTGTCAGATCATCAGCGGCAAAACGTCGCCGACACAGCCGCTGCTGGTGATCGTGCCCAACGGTCAAAACCGCTGCATCGTCTGCGAGTTGAAGGACAGCCGCGCCACACGGTTAATCGAACACCTGCTCGCTCAGGATCTCGACGAGGTGCTGTTGGACCCTGTGGCCGCAGGCCGGTTGTCGACGGCCGTGGGCAGACTCGACACGATGATCCGTGTCGATTTGCCCGGCGAGCTGTCCGGGCCGATTGAGCCGGGCGACTGGGAAATGGTTGTTCAACTGCGTCCGCGGCCGGCGGCGGGGCTGCATGTGGCGCTGGGCATCACCGAGCCACGGTTGACCGAGACGCTCATGCCGGCCGAAGGTCCTGACTTGGTCCGCTGTGCCACCGAAGAAGGACCCGTGCGGCTCAGCCGTGACCTTGAGGCGGAGCTCAGAGAGTCGCAGCGGATCGCGCTGCGGTTTGGATTCGCCGACCTGGTTCCCGAAGGGCCGCACCAGTGGATCGCGACGACCGATGACGCGGCGCTGAACCTGCTCGGTGGCGCTCTACGAAGCGGGCGAGGAAGCTCCCGCAATCGTCTGGCCTGAGGGACAGACGATGAAGGTGCGCGGCGAAATCACGCCGCAGGCGCTGAAGATCAAACTCGACGACCGCCGCGATTGGTTCGGCCTATCGGGCTCGATCGAGATCGATGGCAAAGAAATGCCGCTGGCGGACCTGCTGGCCGCAGTCCGCGAAAACCGCAATCTGGTCCGCGTCGGCGACCGGGAGTTCGCGCAGATCAGTGACCTGTTTCGCCGTCGCTTGCAGCAACTCGGCGATGCGATTGTGTCCGAACGCGGTGGTTTGCGAATCGCCGATGCGGCCGCACCGCTGGTCCGCGAACTGCTGAGCGACGACGTTTGCGTCGAAGCCGCCGCGCGGTGGCAAACGACGCTCAAACGCTTGGATGATCTGCATGAGTGGGTGCCGGAGGTGCCCAGCGGCTTGGAAGCCGATTTGCGAGATTATCAGACCGAAGGCTACCGCTGGCTGGCCAGGCTCAGCCGCTGGGGCGTCGGTGGCGTGCTGGCCGATGACATGGGCTTGGGCAAAACGGTCCAAACCCTCGCGGTGTTGCTGGACCGAGCGGCCGAGGGGCCGGCGCTGATCGTCGCGCCGACCAGCGTGGGCGACAACTGGATCCGCGAGACCGCCCGCTTCGCGCCGGCATTATCCGCGCATTCCTATCGCGAACACGACCGCCAGCACTTGATCGATTCCGCCAAGGCAGGCGATCTGGTCGTGGTCAGCTATCAATTGTTGCAGCGCGATGCTCAGCGGTTTGCTTCGCGCAGTTGGCACACGCTCGTCCTGGACGAAGCGCAGTTCATCAAGAACGCGGCAACGAAAACGTCGCAGGCGATTCGGGCAATCGATGCGGATTGGCGGCTGGGGCTTTCGGGCACGCCGCTGGAAAATCACCTTGGGGAGCTGTGGAGTTTGTTCCGGACGCTCAGTCCGGGACTGCTGGGGTCGTGGGAGCGTTTTCGTACGCGGTTCGCCGAGCCGATTCAGCGGCACAAGGATGACGAACGTCGCCAATCGCTCGCTCACCTCGTGCGGCCATTCATCCTGCGACGGACCAAGTCGACGGTGCTGACGGAGTTGCCCGAACGCACCGAAGTAACGCTCTATGCCGAGATGAGCGGCGAAGAACGCAAACGCTACGAAGACGCTCGCTTGGCCGCGATCACCGAATTGAGCGGCGAACGTAGGGCCGAACAGGGTCAAGGCGACCAACGAATGCGGACGCTGGCCTGGCTGACGAAACTCCGCCAACTCGCCTGCCACCCACGGTTGGTCGACCGAACCTGGCGAAAAGGGTCAGCCAAATTGGAGCTGTTCATGGAAACGGTCCAGGAACTCCGCGAAGGCGAGCATCGGGCGCTCGTGTTCAGTCAGTTTGTCAAACATCTCGAGCTGCTCCGTGCGGCGCTGGATGAACGCGGCATCACTTATCAGTACCTCGATGGTTCGACGCCGGCCAGCGAGCGACAACGCCGCGTTGACGCCTTCCAGAACGGCGAAGGTGAATTGTTCCTGATCTCGCTCAAGGCCGGTGGCACGGGGTTGAATTTGACGGCCGCCAACTACGTTCTGCACCTGGACCCGTGGTGGAACCCAGCGGTCGAAGACCAGGCGACCGACCGCGCTCACCGCATCGGACAAGAACGCGCGGTGACGGTTTACCGGCTGGTGTCCAAAGGCACGATCGAAGAGCAGATCATCGACCTGCATGCCAATAAGCGAGAACTGGTCGCCAGCGTGCTCAGCGGGACCGATCAGGCGGGCCGAATGGATACCGAGGAACTGATCGAACTGATCCGCACAGGTGTTTAGAGTCGCTGCTGTTTGGCGACCCGAGCGGCCGCTTGCTCGAAGTGGTACCGTGCCGAACGGCCGCTGATGGTCCGCCGCTGGATCAGATCCTCAGCGAGCAATTCGACCGCTTGCCAGTTCGCCGGCGCGTTCAGCAGCAACTCAACTTTCTCCAGCCAGCGGCGTTCCAACCGCTCGGCCTGATGGTCGCTGCCAGCCCGGGACAGCGTCAGCGCTCGCACTTGGCGTAGGTCCCGGCCGGCTCCATCCCAACAATACCGCCCCGACACCCGGCCTTCGGCAGCGGCACCAGCCAACAGAATCAGCACCTCGGTCTCCAGCCAATCCTTGGGAACGCGCGTTGCCCCTTTCTTCAAATCGCATTGGCCGAGTCGCGATTTGTTGGGCAGAATGCTCACCCGATGTACGTCACGGCCCTGAGTTAGCGCGATCACCGCATGCCCGGCCTCGTGATATGCCGTCAGCTTATCGGACGCGAGCTGTTGTAAGATCTGCGATTCTGATGCAGTTGGTTCGTCGCTGGCGTCTGCGGCGGCGGTTTGGGGTTTTTCAATTTCCATCGGTTCTCTGCTGGGATGACGATACGACGAATTGTACGCTGGCCAAGTCAGCGAACGACACCGGCAGCACACGCTGACGGGCGCGACCGACCAGTGTGGTTAGACTATTGCTTTATTGCAGCTAAAGGTTCAGGTAAGCGGCCGTCCAAGTCGCATCGATTTTGTTGCTCTGCAGGGCCGCAGGCCCGACACATCCTCTGCCGGGCGCGTGAGGGCCCGGTAACCGGGAGACACAACCGTTTGCAGGCCCGTAGGGCCGACACAGGTTCAGCGCAGGACCAGGCTTGTGCCGGCCCTGCGGGCCTGAGAGGAACTCAGTGGAGGCGGATTCTAGGATCATGCTATGACTCAGGAGCTTTTTATAAAAAGTCCAACTTGCAACCCTCTCCGACACAAGGCATGAGCCGATGAGTGCTGACAAAACAGGGACACACATTGAAGCCAGCCCCGCGCAGGCCTGGCTGCTTGAGGCCGCGAGGCGCGGAGCGTCGGATTTGCACCTGATCGGCGGCTACCCGCCGGTACTGCGGCTGCATGGACGGCTGGAAGATCTGAGCGAGACAGTGGTGACCAATGAACAAGTCCGCGGCTGGTTGATGGAGATGTTGCCGCCTCACTTGCAAGAGCGATTTGTGGCGGAGTGTAACGCCGATTTTGCGATCGAGCTGGAACTCGACGGACGGCAGCAGCGGTTTCGCGCCAACTACTTCGTCGCCGCCGAAAGCATCGGCGCCTGTTTTCGCGTGATCCCCGACACGATTCCAGACTTTCACTGGGCCGGCTTTCCCCGCGATCTGGCTGAGCGTTTGATCAACCTTCGCAATGGCCTGGTGATCTTCAGCGGTGTCACCGGTGCAGGTAAAACCACGACGCTGGCGATGATCATCAACTTACTCTGCCAACAATCCGGGTACCGCGTGGTGACGATCGAAGAGCCGATCGAATACCGCTATCCCAGGACCAGCGGCTCGATCGTCACGCAGCGGGAAGTTGGTCGCGATGTCGGCAGTTTTGATGAAGGACTGAAGTTCGCCCTGCGGCAGGACCCTGATGTGATCCTCGTCGGCGAAATCCGCGATCGCGAAACCGCGCAGACGGCCTTGAGCGCGGCGGAGACCGGGCATCTGGTGTTCGCAACGCTGCACACCCGCGACGCCAAAGGGGCGATCTCTCGTTATGCCGACTTGTTTCCGCAGGACGCCCAACACGAAGTACGCTCGCAACTCTCCAACAGCTTGCAGGCCGTGATCAGCCAACACCTGCTGCCGAGCATCTTGCCGGACGATAAACGCGTGCTCGCCCTTGAGGTGCTGATCAACAATTCACCGATTGCAATTGCGATTCGGGCAGGCAGGATGGAAACGATCGACAACACGATCCAGACCGGCCGCGCCGACGGCATGATCACGCTTAACGAATCGGTTAAACGGCATTACCAAGCTGGCAGGATCAGCCGCGAAACAGCTGAACACTTTGCCAGCGACGCCGGCTTTCTCAGGCTCTGATTCGGCCTTGGCAAGTAGGATTGGCTAGGACGCAGGGTTAAGATGGCCGTCGCTCGGGGCGGTGCACCTAATTACGGACGCCACCTGTCGAGCGACACTTTGCCCTGCTGGAGAATCCACAATGAGTTTTGCTGTACGTTGGGCCGCCTTGTCCGTTGTCATGCTCTCGGCGTTTGCCACGACCGCTTGGAGCCAAGAAACCAAGACCGAACACGATGCCGTCCGTCCGGTCCCGCGCGAGGGTGGCTGGATCAACCGTCACGAATCAATGAATGCTCGGGTTGCTCAAGGAAACGTCGACCTCGTGTTCATCGGCGATTCGATCACCCAAGGCTGGGAAGGGGCTGGAAAGGAAGTCTGGAAAGAGTTTTATGGTGAACGCAATGCGGTCAACCTTGGCATCGGCGGCGACCGCACGCAGCATGTGCTGTGGCGTCTGGAAAACGGCAATCTCGAAGGAATTGAGCCGAAGCTGGCGGTGGTGATGATCGGCACCAACAATTCCAACAGCAACCAGCCCGAAGAGATCGCCGATGGCGTCGAACGGATTGTCGAACTGCTGAAATCCAAAACGCCGGAAACCGAGATCCTGTTGCTGGCGATTTTCCCGCGCGGTGCCACACCGGACGACCGACTTCGCCAAGTGAACCGGAAAACGAACGAAATCATTGCCAAGCTGGCCGATGATCAGCAGGTTCATTTCCTCGACATCGGCAAGCAGTTCCTCGCCGAGGACGGCACGCTCAGCCAAGAGATCATGCCTGACCGGTTGCACCTGAGCGAAAAAGGCTATCGCATCTGGGCCGAATCGATCGAGCCGAAGGTCAAAGAACTGCTGGGGCAGTAAATAGCGCTGCGTGCTCCTTAGGGCCGCAGGCCCGATACAGCCAATGCCGGGCCCGTGAGGGCCTGGCGACATGGTGCAGAAGGATTTCAGGCCTGCAGGGCCGACACAGGTCTAGCATAGATCCCCGCTTGTACCGGCCCTGCGGGCCTCAGCACTCAGCAGGCCTGACTGTTACTTTAATCCGGAGCCTAACGACTGCAGCAGAGGTTTTGCCGGGCCTGAGAGACTGGTTGTGGTGACGCACATTTAAAAGTCCTCAACCACTTCGCCGCCGGCCCGAGTCAGCAGGTGCCATAGTTTTTCAGGCTCGAGCCAATACGGGATCAACCGCACCGAACCGTCAAAGAATAGTGCATGCACACCTTCGGTGTTGTGGCCGCCCAGCGCCGGCCAGGGATCATCGGGGTCGATCGCGACGTCTTCGGGTTTCGTCCACGGCACCGCGAACTCGTCTTCGACTTCCACCGCGGCAATGGTGTTGCTAAGTCCATCGGTGAAGGATGCAAATCCGGTCCGGCCTTCGGGTCGCAAGCCGATTTCTTCGCCGACAATCGCCTGATAAACGGTATGGCCGGCCGGTGCGGCGCTGGTGGGATGTTTGTAAACCGGCGGCATCTTCTCGACCAGCGCCAGATTGTGTTCGCTGTCCCACGGCTCGTCCAAGCGGAACTGCTCGTACAGAGGCCCCGCTTCAACGAAGGGCAGGATCGCAACGCGCCAACTGAGTAGTGGCTTGCCATCGGCGTCGCGAATCGCTGGATCGGGCATGCCGCGGTAAGTGTCGTGATAATTGTGCAGCGCCAGGCCGATCTGTTTGAGATTGTTTTGATTCCGAACTTGCTGAGGCACAGGAGCGGCCATCCGCATCAGCGGGAAACTGATTCCGCTGACCATGCCAAACATCGCCATCTGAGGAATATGCTTATCCAAGGAAATCGTTACCCGGCTCCCTTCTCGAGCCGGTGTGAGGGACCCAACGATTTCGCCGCTGACTCGCTGAGCAAACGCACTCATTGCCTCGGCCATTTGGGCGTCCCCAAAGTTGCTCGACTCGACTTGTTGCACAATCGCCATGCGCAGATCGGCCATGGCGGCTGTGAGTAAGTTTTCCAGTCGCTCCGCGGCCGCATCGTCGACCGCGACCAGCGTCAATTGCGCATCGAAGCGATCGCCGACACTGGCGCGAAAGACGATGTGATCGGTCAGCGCCGGCAACTCGCGCAAGCCCAGCACCGATGGTGGAAGCACCGGAGCGGCGATTTCCAGTTGCTGATCCAGCAGCGCTTCCACCATCTCACGGATCGGCTCCATGGCCAGGATCGCAACCACATGATCGCTCCCTTCGACCTGTTTCAATAGCGGCGCCACCGGCGGCTCGTCACCGCTGGCCTGGAGCATGTGGTTCAGCGGTTCCTGCATGCCGATCAATGCAGTCTGCGGATCGACCAAATGAAACAGCACACCTGGCGGTCCATCAACGGAATAGAAAACCTTGCCATCGGCTGCTTCAAATAGGTCACCGTTGACAAACCCGCTCTGGAGCGTCTCGATCACCGCCGGCTCAGCCAACTGGACAACGGCGCCGAACACCGGGCCCATCGGTCCGACTTCTTCGATCACCAGCTTGATCTGTTGGATCTGCAGCGGGTCGATTCCCAACTGCTGTTGGCCAGTCACGCGGATCAATTCCAGCGGCATCAGCCTTACGCGCTCGCTGAGAAAAGAACGCTCGCGGGTGCACGTTGATGACTGCAATCGCTTGCTGCGGCACGTATTTGCCGCTGACCGCGGGCGGCTCAACCGGCTCAGGTTCCTGCGAGCGGGCGGAAGACGTACCGATCAGCGGCGTACCGGCCGGCAAGAGGATCGAGGCGATTGTCAGCGCTGCGCTGGCGATCAGCGCACAACAAGTTCGGTTGTCAATTCTCATGAATCGTCCAGTTCATCGAGTGCGGCCAAGCCGCTGGCAAGAAAAGTTCATTCGGTTCCGATCGCCGCCGACTCGTCGGCATCCTGCTGAAGCAATTCCGTGATGGCGGCATGCATGTCACCGGCGGATGACGAATTGATGCCGACGTACAACCGGGCAACGTCACCGCTGGGACCGATGATGACGGTTTGAGGAATGGCCGTTACGCCGTATTGCTCCGCGACGCTGCCGTTGCGATCCAGCGCCACCGTCACCTCCAGCCCCATCCGCTCCAGCGCGGCGGTGATCGTCGCGGCCGGCTCTTGCAGGTTCACGACAACGAGTTGGACGTCGGCCTGCGGAAAATCGCTGACGACCTGGTCGATCTGCGGCATCGCCTGAATGCAGGGACCACACCAGGAGGCCCAGAAGTCGAGCACGATGACGCGGCCACGGCTGTCGGCCAAGCGGAACTTCTCGCCGCTGAGCAGTTCTAGTTCGAATTGTGGTGCCGGTTTGCCGACGAGCGTTGATTCGGTGCCACTGGCGCCACCGTCGGAGCCACCGGCGCCAGGCAGAAACGCCTTGGGAATCGGAGCATCGTGCAACCGCCAGCGGGCCAGCGGCGAATCGTCGGCGGAGCGGTCGACGGCACTGCCCAGCAGCAGCCGGTCCAACTGCAACACGTCGATCTGGCACTCACCGAGTAAATCGCTGTCGCCGACAATCATCGAGTCGTCGCGGCAGGCGAGAAAATCGAATGTCATCCGCGTGCCGTCCAGCCGCAGCGCCTGCATGCGCAGTGAAGGGACGTTCGATGTTTGAGTGTCTGCCGGTTGCGAGACTTCCGCTAGCGAATCGGCAACCGCTACATCGCTTGGCGCTTCAGCGACATCTTCTTGTGTCTGGGCCGCCCCGTCCTGAGTGCCCGTTGGCTGCTCGTCACCCGGCTGCGGATGCATCCAAAAGATCTGCGCGACGCGGTCTCGGGGAATCTCACGGGTCTCCAGCCGCGTTTCCAGACGCAACGATTCCTCATCCAAGCTGATCAGGCGGCCACGGAGAAAGTCGCCGGTGCGCGAGCAAATCAGGTGCGTCGGCGGGTCGTCGCGCCGCGACCGAGGCACCATCAGCAATCGCTCGCGAGTCGCTTCAGAGATCTGCTTCGGTTGAATCAGGCCGGCGAGGATTGCTGTCTTTACTTGATCGTGCCGCGCAAATCCCTGTTCCACCGCAGGCGACGAAAAATGGATCCCACGTTCGTCGATTTTCTGGATGTCGCAGGTAATCGTGTCGCCGGTCCGCAGGAACAGGGTAGCTTGAGATCGAGCGGCTGGTGCCGCCGGCCGGCCGCCTTTAACAACCTCCAGCTGCGGTGCGGCAACTTGAACCCGGCGCACCGGTTGAGCGGGGCCGCCGAAGAGCTGCAGCAGCGCACCGCCGAGCCCACCTTGAACCACGTGAACTTCTCGCGTCCCGGCAACCGCCTCCAGCGGCGGCCGAACACTGCGGTAAACGATTTCGCCATTGACCGGCAGACGCAGCGGAGCCGAATTGAGACTTCCCTCGGGATGCCACCGCAGTTGTGGCTCGGCCGCGTCGGTATCGCTGCTGACGATCTTGCCGCGCAGCTGGATTCCCTCGGCGATCAGCTGCCCAGTACGGCTCGGCTTAAGCGATCCACTCGCCGCCGCTCGCCGCAGACTGCTGATCGACTCTAGCCGCCGCAGCGGTACAGCAACCGGCTCATCGATCCCCGTCACCTGCATCCGCAAGTGGTCACCATCGACTCCGAGCCATCGGCCTTGAAAATTCCAGCCGTCGGTCGTGAAGATCTGGTACAGCGGCGCAGACGGTTGTTCATCGGCAACGCCTGCCGCCGCTTGCAGCTCAACCGCCGCGATCAAAACCAATTGCTGAATGTCCCCAAGCGCGATCGGGCGCGTGCGGTCCGGTTGCTTAAGCGAGATCTGCTGGCTCTCGACATCCAGTTGCTCGATCAATCCTTCGATCGCATCACCGGTCCGAAGCACGACGTGAGCGGTGTCGCTGCCATGGCCCGATCCTGGCAAGTTTCCCCAGGACAGCGAAGTAGCTGCTAGGTGCACGACCTGCGTCGAGTTGCCGACAAATGACCTGACTCCCAAGCCCCGCGTCAAGTTGGCGGCGGGAGCGGAAAAGTCAGCCAACAGTTCACCGCTCTGCTGGCGAACGACGACGCGGCTGGCTGCTAGGTCGAGGTAAATCCGCAGCTGCAGCTGATCGAGTGTGGACAGCTCATCGGCTGCTAACACCACCGCGAGATGGAGCTGCGAATCGAGTTCGCGAACCAGCACCAGTTCACCCTCCCAAACCGCCAACCGGATCGCCTGCTGTAGCGACTCATGCGTGTGCGCGATACCGAACGCCAGCTCGAACTGCGGCTCCCCACGCCAGGCCACATCCAACTCCAGCATGCACTGGGATGCGAGGTCCAAGTCGATAAACTCGCCGCTGCCACTGGGCGTCCCGACACCGGCATGCTCCAACGTTTCAACGCCAGGTTCCCACGGCTTACCGGTCAAATCAAACTGCCAGGGCGAGCTCCGTCCCGGTTCATTCATGCTGGTGCGCCGGCCGCCGCGCAGCTCCGGCACGGCGCGGACCAGCCGAGCGACCTGTTGCCGCTGGATCCGCAGCTGTTGATCGCTGGCGGTTTGCAGAACGACTTCTTCGGCCGTGAGTCCGACCAATCGGCCATAGAGGGTCGCACCGTTGATCAATGCGCAGGCGAACTCTGCGTGGCCGACCGCTCCGCCGGTCGGTGGTTCTTCCGGTTCGGTTCGATCGGCGGAGCGATCGACCACCTTGGTCGGAGTTGTTTCCGGTTCGCTTCGATCGCGCAGTGATCGACCACCTTCCGGCTCGAAAGAGATGTGCCGCACCGCGTCCAAGGCGAAGTCCAGCGGCTCGGTAAAGCCGTCGGCTTGCCAACGAATGCTCTCCTGCTGATCGCTGGCCTGGAGCTTTCCAACCACAAAGCCGCCGTTGAGGAGGTCCAAGCGGCCGGCGCCGGTGGTATGAGCACCTGCCAGCGGTTCGGCCCCGCCGGCTAATCCAGCCAAGTCAATCGCGATTGCCGCGACCACCACCGCCAGCAACTGGGGCAGGGAGAATGCGGAGGTTTGGTTCGCTCGTAGATCGATCACGATCGGTTTCCGGTGAATGGATGCGTAACGAGCTGATGCCGACTAGGGTGTCGAACTAACGCTCATAGATCGGTAGAAATCGGAAATTGACAGCCAACGCCAGCAGTGACAGCGAAGTGCTGGCGGCTGGACCGAAGCTGCCTGGAAAACTGCCGTCGGGCAGCTGAGTCGACTTGAGCCGCCGCACCAGCGATTGATTCCACTTTTCCCAAGCCTCTTCGTCAGCTTGAAACAGCGCCTGCGCCTGGTAGTACTCGGTATAGCCGGCGTAGTGATCCTGGCCGGTCGCTTCTAATTGGCTCGTCAGGTACCGCGCCGTCGCCTTGGCCTGTGGCAAATCGCTACGGCGGGCGATCTGGTAGCAGAGCAGAGCGATCGAGCTCCGTGCTCGGGACTCGCCCATCCCGCCCATGCCGCCGGAATAGCCGACTTGGCCGCCGCTCGAGGTCATTTTCTGGTAATAGGAAATCGCTCGGTCGATCGCTTGGTCCGGGACTTCGATGCCGGCGTTTCGTGCCGCCAATAATCCGACCAAGATCGCGCCGCTGACCGAGGTGTCCGCATCGGTCGCGTCGGGCGAATAACGCCAGGCCCCCAGAGGGTTCTTGCGCTGGGACGTCAGGGCGCAGCGGACGGCCAGTTCCAACGCTTCGCCGATCCCCGCACGGTTGCCTCGCCCGCGCGTTACCCGCGGAGTCGCAGCGCCTTCCCACAGGTCGCGCTCGTCGACCACGCCATAGGCCTCGGCTAGGGCGAGCATCGCAAACCCGTGGTGATACATGCTTGAGCCGAGGTAGCCGGTGGCGGCATCTTGCGAGCTAATCACACTTCGCAGCGCCTTTCGGATCGGCTGGCTGTAGAGCCCGAAGTTGGGATCTTCACCCGAAGCGAGCAGGACCATCAGCGCCATCCCGGTCACACCGGGGCCCTGTTGCCCGCCGTGCCAGCTGCCGTCCTCGGCTTGCGACTTGACAAGGTACTGCAAACCCGAGTCGTAGATCTGGCGAACGTCGCGCGGCACCGCTTCGCCGTAGCGGATTTCAGGCATCTGCGCGACGGCGGGCAGACCGCTGCCGATCAGGAACACGCCGCACAACACGACGATTGTTCGAACTTGGATCACTGAGGTACCTCCTGATCGCCGGGCACGGCGGCGTCAATCGTAGCGTCCTTCACGGGAGCGTCTTGTTTAGCCGGGGTGGGCGACTGCTCGAGCAGCAGGTTTTGCTCCTTGAGCCATCGCATATGGCCACGCTGCGGCAGAAAAACCGCTTGCAACGCTTCCCACTGCGGCGGGTCTAAAAATGCCTGAAACGCCGCCGGCGGAACGTCGTTCAGTTGCGCCAAGCGGCCGAGGCCGGTGCTGATGTGTCGTTCTGACGCGTCCGCCGAAATCGGACGCGTGTGCGACTGAAATAGTTCAACCAGTTGCTCCCGCTGAGTGATCGTGAGCGGAACTTGTTGCTCGATCAGTGCCACGGCAGCATCGATTTGCCGACGCTGCTCAACGAGTTTGCGCTTCTCCAGCCAGTCTGAAAAACGCTCCGACTGTGACTCGTCTAATAACGTCGGCAGCAATTTGATCACCAGCGACTCGGAGCCCAGGCTGCGGCGTTGGAACAGAGCCTGATACGGCTGCAGCTCCTGAAACACTTCGCCGAGCTTGTTTTGGTCATAGGTGCGGCCTGCGTAGCGGGCTTGCAGCACGGTGCGGATGTTAGCAAATCGCTGCAACTCACCGGCACCGGCGAGCTGCAGCAACCGCTTTTGCTCGGGTGACAAGCCGCAGGCCGCATCGAGCTGGGCGATTTCGAGCTTGATCAGGGTCTGGTGATTCTGGCGAGCCATTTCGTATGAGTTTTCGAATACCCAATGATCCAATTGCTCAGCGGTCATTTCAAAGTGGCCGCCATTTTGATTAGGATTCTGCTGGCGTATCTCTTCTTCGATATCCACCAGTACCGCGCGCCGCGGAGTTTGCAGGCCGGTCATCGTGGCGCCACTGACGCTTCGGGAAGCCTGTGCGTACGCTCGGTCCCCTGCGAGCTGGCCGCACAGGTGCACCGTGATTAAAACCACCATCAAACCGGCTCCGCCACGATCAGTGAGCCATTTGTTCGTCTGCGGTTGGTTGCTGAGCCTCATGGTTTTCCTCCGCTGCTTCGCTCGGCCCGGTCCAGCTGATCCAGCGCCACTTTCCAGCGATCGGGTTTTGCTGCGGGGTCAGCGACGCCAGGCTGTTCGTGGATGTGAAAGCTCACCCTGGGGATCGCATTGAAGCGTTTTCTTTGGTCCTCGCTGAGCACCATCACAGCGGCAGGCGGCAAGTGCATCTCTGGAAGGTAGCGCGAGTCGATGTTCTGAGTGATTGACTTCCAGTCCTCGCGCCAACCGGCGAGTAGCCGCTGGCCCAATTCTTCTTGTTGCTGAGATGAGAGCACGAGGAACGCGTCGAGTTGTGCGATGAGGCTGTTGACCGTGCCTCGCCGCTGCGCATCGGTCCGTTGTTTGAGTTCGTTGCGCAGCAGATCTGTCCGCTGCTCGCCGAGTTCTTTTGCGGCAGCCTGCAGCAAGCTGTCTTGAATTTTCTTATTGGCTTCAGCCTCAGGAGCTGGCGCCGCGGCCGGCATGTCCATGATCATGCCGTCTGCAACAAATCCAGCCGCCACCTGAGGAACCCGCGGCACCTCACGCTTGGCGGCGGACGTCGCGAGTTTCGTCAGCTCGCTCTCGCCGACGGCCAGCAGCTGTTTGCGCTCCTGGGCGGTGGTGTCGCAGACCAGGTGGACGAAATACAGTTCCCGGTGCAACAGCGGCCGCAGCTGAGCCAGCAGCCGCTGACGGTGCTCCGCAATCTCCTTTTCCAACTCTTGCTCATCAACTTTTTCCACAATCACGTCTGGCACCAGACCGACAATTTCTCCCACCTCAACGGCGGTCGCCGGGCGGGCGATCGCGGGAAGTCCTGGAGGCCGGCCGGTACCCTTGCGGATCTGCAGCTTGCCCACCGGCTGCGGCTCGGCAGCTTCTGCTTCGGCAGGTTCTGCTTCAGCAGGCGTCTCTTTCGCGGGCTGCTCTTTCGCGGGCTGCTCTTGCGCGGGCTGCTCTTTCGCCGGCTGCTCATCAGCCGGTTGCGCCGGAGCAACGTCGACCTCTACGGCGACCGGCGGGGCCGCAACCGGAGCCGCCGGTACAGGGACCCCAGCGGCTTGGGCGTCGTTGTCGCCCTCGTCGCCTCGGCAGATCGCCGCCGATGTTAGGACGCCGCACAGCGACAACGCGATGATCGGTGGCAGGAGGACGCGGCAGAAAGATTTGCTGGTCGACATGATGATTTTCACTACAGCGTCTCGGAAAGGCGTTCCAGGCGATTGAAGTATTCGTCCAGTCCGCTGCGGAACTCTTCGGGCATCGTCGAAACATCTTGGCCGGTCGCTTGGGAAACTTTTCGCTGCGTCCGCACCTCGTGTTCATTGACGCCGGAGCCGAGCAGCGCAATTGCCGAATCGACTGTCGTGCCGCCTCCACCGCCGCCAGGATCCGAACCGCCTCCGCCGCCTCCGTTGGGATTGATCCGCTTGGACTGCAGCAGCAGCTCGATCGCTTCGGTTTCCGCGGCGATCGCCACCGGACCAGTTTCGGGTCTGGTCAAGATTTCCGCCGCCTCGGTCATCACGACCGCCACCATCCCGAGCAGCTGCAGCTCCTTGCCAAAATGCTGCTCACCCTCGGGTAGCTCCTTGATCTGCTCGCTAACCCGCTCGACCCGGTCGCGGAGCGTCTGCTGTGTTTGAGCAAGTTGGCCGGCCTGCTGAGCATACTGCTCGGCCTCCTGAGCCTGGCGAGCTTGTTGCACGACGCGGGTTTCTTCCCGCAAGTTCACTTCGCCTTCGAGAATCTGCAGCACCTCGAGGACCAGTGACGGCGGCAGGCTGGCGGCGGACTTTCCACCGGGACATTGCCCGCAGTTGGATGGGTCGACCAGATCCTCAGCCCAGCGGTCGAGCGTGTCGGACCAAAACTCGCTCATTGCCATCGAAGTCCCGACCTCGCGCTGGACGCTCTGACTGAGTTGCCGCAGACTGCCCACCACGTCCTCCTCTCGCATCTGTTCGAGGATTTCCTTGAACTTGACCAGTCGTCGGCGTTCATAAAATGCTTCGAGGTCGTCCATGATCAGCGACACATCTTGGCTGCACGTTTCGTGCTGCTTGGCCACCTCATCCAACGGTTCGGCTGCCGGTGCTGCGACTTTGGCTGTGACAAAGGTCCCGAAGGTCGACTCGATTTGCTCGCTCGTCTGATCCGCCAGTTTGGCCTGCAGCCGGGACGCCGCCTTGAGCCGCTTGACCAGCGTCGAGCCTTCCAGATTGCCGAGCACGCGTTCCAGTTCGTCGGCAATGCGATCGAACTCGGCCAGCAGATCGCGCTGTTGCTCGACAGCCTGCTCGACCGTTTCGCCGGCCGGAGAATTATTGCTTTGGCCTTGGCCGGCGCCGCCCATCAGCGTCGTGCTCGGCAGTCGCAGCGGCGATCCGTTGCTCGGTTTCTTTTTGTCGCCTGTTGGTTGTTCAGCGGGATCGCTCGGCTGTTGCGTCGACTCAACATCGACCAGGCTCGGTGGCGGGCTGGCCGGTTTCTTGTCCGGGTCATCTTCGGTCTCAGCCGGCTTGCCGCCACCGCCCGCTCGCACCACGCCAGCGGCCGGGCTGTTGCGACCGGCGACGTTCGCTCGCGGAGCGTCCGCGGCCTCGCCCAGCAGGTCGGCGACTGACGGCATCCGATTGGCCGCGATGTCTTTAAGGATCTGCAGCATCTCCGACCACGATTCAAGGTAGCCGACACCGAACTCGGGGTTGCGGCTCGCCTGCCGCAGCAATTCTTCGCCGGCAGCGGTCAGTCCGGTCAGCCGGCGGCCGTTGGCGCGTTCAGCAGCGGCCGAGTCGGCGATCTCGCGGCGGATTTCAGGTTGATCCAGTTGCTCGGCCGGCAGGTCGCGGAGCCGCTTGTTCGTCTCATGCAGTTGCCGTTCGCGATCGCGTACTTCAAGGCTTTCGCGGTGCCATTTGCTCAACTGTTCGGTCAACCAAATCGCGTGCTGCTCGGGGTCGAGCACATACAGCAGGCTCGGCGCCGAATAGACGCGCTGCCGCCCTGGAAAATAGTCCTCGACATACACCCGGACGAGTATGGGTTGCGGTTCGATGCCAAGGGCGGATGCGGAAAAGGTGCCGGTCGCTTCCACCTGATCCGATTCCGGGCTGCCGGCGGCGAGCAGTCGTTCCCCTTCGGTCGGCCCCGACACCGGCACATCGCCGATGCCTTGCCAGGCCAAGCCGACCCGGAATACGCCAAAATCGTCGCGGGCCTGAACCTGAAACGTCAACTGTTCGGTATCGAGCACCACGCGGCGGCGCGGCAAGCCTTCGACCATCACGGCCGGTGATTGATCGTCACGAGCCGAGATGGTGACCTGCAGCGGATCTCGGCCGCTGAGCCCCAGTTCGTCCTGCCAGTCAAACTCCAGCGTCCGCGTCGCGTCAACCGTCAGCGCCGGGCTGATGATTTTTGCACCCTGCGGCGTATGTGCCTGCTGGTCGACACGTCCCGAAGCGAGTGCACGGTTGGCTGTCACGGCGAACACCGCTTGGGAACCTTTGACGAGCGAGACGGCGCCGCCGCGAACATCGAGTTGCTGCTGGCCCTGACGCTGCAAGTAGTCCGGCAATGACACCTGCGCCTCGATCGCCGTCAGCTCTGGTCGCAGCGTCGGTTCTATTCGCAGCCGCTGGATCGCGTCGCCGATCCGCACCCACAGATCGCTCGGCTGGACCAGCGGCGGCAGGCTGAACGCGTACTGGGCCGCGCTCTGCATCTCCGCCCGCTGCGGCTCACCTCGGCCGATCTGCAGGTACCCGTTGAGCGGATACCGCCGCGTTGTTTCGCTCAGCCGTACCACCAGTTCCAGCGGTTCTCCGTGCGGCACGATCAACCGCTGCGGCAGCGGGTCGAACCTGGCAAAGGTATAGCGAGGCGTGTCGCGCCAGGGAGCCGCCAGGCGCAGAGCGGTATTGCTCGCGGCTGCCGGAAATAGCCCGGCGAGCGTGATAACAACCGCTCCGACAACGATCGCCAGCGAAAGCCACAGCCGGTGACGGGCCGGCGGTGTGGCGGCGTGCAGGTCGCGGCCCTGAGTCTCACGAGCGACCTGCGCCACCGCAGCCTCGCACAGCGCCGGCGAGCGAAGCTGCTCCGACGGGCTGCGCACCAGCTCGATGATGCCCAACAACTGGTCACCCAGCCGAGGCATGCGACGCGCGAGCAGTCGAGCCAACTGGTCCGAACGCCGGTACCGCCAGACCCAGCGGTGCAGTTGCAGCGGGAGCACCGCACCGGCAACACAAGCGGCAAGAAAGATCGCCCAGCGAACCGCTCCAGGCGTGTCGATTAAGCGATCGAGCACAAACAGCGTCAGGAAGGCAACTGCCAGGCCTGAAAAGGCCGCCGCCAGCGCTTCCGTCGTTTTGATCCGCCAGACCGACCGGCGGTAGTCCGCCAATTGTCGCTGAAGCGAAACCGGTAACTGCAGTGACCGCGGCGTCGGTACGGAACCCATGACTGGCCTCTCATCTTCCGGTAGACAAGGTTGCACTGAAGCGATCTCACCGATCACGGTGCTGCGTATCATTCTGGAGTGTTGCCCAGCCGGATGCTAGTGGTTTGAGCTTACCCCCGTCCTGCTGGTTCCGTGGTGTGTGTGCACGGCGGGCTTGGTGTAATCTGTAGGTGGAACAACCGCGCAGCACAGGATCCAACGACTCGGCCGACTGATCCTTAGCTTACGCTGCCAAAACTTTCATTGAGGATGCTTGTATGAGCGGTGATATCGAGGATTTTTTGCGGCGTGCGGCGGAAAGGCGGCAGGCTCGCCAGGCAAATCGACCTGCGCCGCCGTCCCCTCCGGCACGGCCTGAATACTCCGATACGAGGCGAGAACGCGCCCCGCAAGCCCGCACCGATGATGACGAGTTGGTCGTTGCCGAAGTGGTCGAAGATCCACTGTCGCGGAAACTCGCTGAACTGCGGCAAGCACAGGCCAAGGCTCAAGCAGTGCGCCAAGCTGCCGCCCCAACGACTCCGCTGGCGCAGCGAGCTGGGATCGCGGAACGGGCCGCTGCCAGAGCGCAGGCACAGCGCTCACCCGGTCTTGCCCCAGTCCGGCCAACTCCGGCCGCATCGGTGACCACCGCGGCTGCGTTGCCATCGGTGCAGTCGGTGGCGATGTTTGAGCTGCACGAAGCGCTCAAGACGCCCCATGGACTGCGCAATGCGATGCTGCTGCACGAGATTCTGGCCCGGCCGGAGCACCGCTGGTGAGCGCACAGCCATCGACACCAGACGCCGCGCTGGACCCAAAGAGCATCACGATCGGCTGGATCGGCACCGGCGTGATGGGCCACAGCATGGCCGGGCATCTGCTCGACGCCGGATACCGGCTGCTGGTTTACAACCGCTCGCCTGAAAAGGCTCAGTCGCTGGTGCAGCATGGGGCAATACTGGCCGATTCGCCGCGCGCGGTGGCCCAGCAGTGTGCGATCGTGTTCTCCATCGTCGGCTACCCGAGTGATGTTCGTCAGGTGATCTTGGGGAGCGATGAAGACGAATCGTCGGTGCTCAGTGGGCTGCAGCCGGGCGGGATCGTTGTCGACATGACGACCAGCCAGCCAACGCTGGCGATCGAAATCGAGCAGGCGGTGCGGCGTGCCGGAGGGCATGCGCTCGATGCGCCGGTCAGCGGCGGCGACATCGGAGCCAAAGCCGGAACGCTGTCGATCATGGTCGGTGGCGAGCGAGAAACCTTCGAAAAAGTCCTGCCGCTGCTGCAGTTGATGGGCAAGACGGTTATTTTCCAGGGCCCCGCCGGCTCCGGCCAACATACCAAGATGGTCAATCAGACGTTGGTCGCGGCGAGCATGATCGGTGTCTGTGAAGCGCTGTTGTATGCCCAGCGCGCGGGGCTGGATGTCGATATGGTGCTGCAATCGGTGAGTTCCGGAGCGGCCAACAGCTGGTCTCTGGCCAATCTCGGGCCGCGGATCGTGGCGGGCGATTACGCGCCGGGATTTTATGTCGAGCATTTCATCAAAGACATGCAGATCGCTTTGGACGAAGCAGCCCGAATGAAAATTGCGCTGCCGGGACTGGCTCTGGTCAGTCAGCTGTACAACGCCGTCGCGGCTCAAGGCCATGCCCGCAGCGGAACGCAGGCGTTGATCGTGGCTCTGAAAAAATTGAGCGGGATGTAAAGTAGCAGCGTGGCCGACCGCTCCGCCGGTCGGACCTGCAGCTCCTGATTCGATCGCTCCGCGATCGACCACCTTGATCGATCACCAAGTAACCCTTTGACTTTTGCCGCCGGGCCAATATGATAGGGGACAGTTGAGACGGTCGGACTGAATCGCGGGAGTGCGAATCGTGTCCACCGTCTGATGCTGTATACCTCGACACACGGTTCGGGGGTGTTCGCGGCCTTGCTGCTGCGATCGACCCACCCGCTTTCGCCGCGAGTGCTCCCGAGGTAACTGGATCACGTCGACATTGTGTCGCTAGCGATCCGGTGGTTCGACTGTCCCCTGGTCGATGGAGCCGTCTGCGGTCCTGCCAGGGTCAGATACCCCTCACCTTTTTTGGAGTACGCGAAATGTTTCCTGGTCCAATGCAGATGGTGCTCGTCTTATTCATCATTTTGCTGCTGTTCGGCGGGGCAAAGGTGCCCAGCCTGATGCGCAACTTGGGACGCGGTGCCAACGAGTTCAAGCGCGGCCTGTCCGAGACCGACGATGATGACAAGGCGGCGCTGGAAGAAAAAGAAAAGCAGCACGTTTAGTCCATTCGTCTCCAGTACAGTGAGCTAAATATCGTGTTTGGACTCAGCCCTGCTCAGCTCATGGTCGTCGGGATCGTGGCGATTTTGCTGTTCGGATCGAAGCTTCCCGAGGTGGCGCGAACGCTCGGTAAAAGCTACCGCGACTTCCGCCGTGGCCTGAACGAAATTCAGGATCAATTTCGGATGGCCGAACGGGAAGTCACCCGGGCGCTCGATGCGCCGGTGAAGACGATCAACGCAGCTTTTACGGAAGAGGAAGAGGTCAAGGAACCGGCGGTGCCGAAGTTCACGCCACCGCCAGCTCGGTCTGACGAAGTCGCTTAACGGCGTAGGCATGGCCGACCGCAGCATGGCCGACCGCTCCGCCGGTCGGAGCCAGTGCTCATGATTCGATCGCGGAGCGATCGACCACCTTCGCCGGTAGAAACACGGCGGCAGTTACGTTACCGTATGCCGCCGACCCGCTGCGCCGGCTGGCTGACGCTGCTTTCTCTCTCCGCTTTCGCTTGTGCGTCCATGATGCGTACCCGCTTTGCCCCCAGTCCAACCGGATACCTGCACATCGGTGGCGTCCGCACCGCGCTGTTCAACTGGTTGCTCGCTCGGCAGAGCGGCGGTGCGTTCATCCTCCGCATCGACGATACCGACGCCCAACGCAATGTTGCCGAAGCGCTGCAGCCGATCCTGGACGGGTTTCGCTGGCTGGGGATCGATTGGGATGAGGGCCCAGAGGTCGGCGGCCCGCACGAGCCGTATTACCAGTCGCAGCGCGTCGATCGGCATCGCGACGCGGTCCAGCGCCTGTTGGCCAGCGGTCATGCCTATCGCGATTTCGCTCGCCCCGAAGAACTCCAACAACTGCGTGAGCAGGCCCAGCGGGACAAGGTTGCATTCGTCTACGATCGCCGCTGGATGGCCAGGGACGATCAGCATGCGGCGGAACTCGAAGCCGAGGGCCGTAGCGCCGTGGTGCGGCTGAAGATGCCCCTCGAAGGCGAGTGCGTGATCGATGACCTGATCCGAGGAGAGGTCCGGGTGCAGTGGGCCAGCGAGCAAGATCATGTGATCCAGCGTGCCGACGGCAGCTGCCTGTATCACTTAGCCAGCGTGGTTGACGATCACGATTTAGGAATCACTCATGTGGTGCGCGCCGAGGAACACCTGCCCAACACACCGCGACAGATTTTTATCCTCGAGTCGTTGGGGTATGCCCGGCCCGTCTACGCCCACCTGCCGTATGTCGCTGAACCCGGCGGCACTGCGAAGCTGAGCAAACGTAAGCTCAAGCAGTATCTGAAAAACCAAGATTTTTCGGCCTTGATGCGACATGGCGAGAGCATCGCTCAGCGAGCGGCCATGCCCGTCGATCCCGAAACGTTCAATCCGGTGATCGTTGACTTCTATCGTGAGATCGGGTTTTTGCCTGAGGCGATCCTCAACTACCTGCTGCTGGTCGGCTGGTCGCTCGATGGCGAGCGCGAACGGTTTTCGGTGCAGGAGATGATCGAACTGTTCTCGCTGCAGCGCGTGACCAAGAGCCCGGCCAGCTTCGACCCACAGAAACTGCTGGCATTTCAGGCCGAACGCATGGCCGAGTTGCCGCTCGACCGCAAACTCGCGCTCGTCCTGCCATTTGCCCGGCAAGCCGGCTGGGTCAACACGCCAGCCGATCAGCAGCGTGTGGAGGCGGTCGTGGTCGCCGCCGGTGAACGCATTCGGGTCGCGGGCGATATTCTGGATTTCGATTACTGCTTCACTCCCGACGAGCAGCTGAGCTACGACGACAAAGCGTTCCAAAAGCGGATTGTGAAGGCGGAAGGGGCGGTGGAACTGTTGCAGCGGTTTGCGGCCGAGGTCGAATCGATTTCGCCGTTCGATGCCGCGTCGGCCGAAAGCGGATTGAAGACGTTCTGCGAGCAACACGGCGTTCAAATCGGACAGATCATCCATGCGCTGCGAGTCGCCGTGACCGGCACGGCTGCCGGTTTTGGCATGTTCGACACGCTGGCGATCCTCGGCCCGCAGTCGATTTGCAACCGCATCGAACGCGCGATCCAGACCGCGCAATCCGGCGGTTGATTCGCGCCGAGCCAGGCGTTTGCTGCCGTTGACGCCGGTGCGGGCACGAGGTTCATCGAAATAGAGGTAGCGCACTTCGCGCAGAGACGCTGCGGCACGAGCATTTGCAAAGCTGCTGGGGAGCTACTCCGAGTTGCATTTACCTGGTCCGCCGTCAGACTCGCCGGCCCCGAAAGCAGCTCGCCTAAGCTCCTTGTCCTGCAAGGTTTAAGCGGGGATAATGAGTGTGCAGCTCGTCCCGGCCCGCGACTTGCTTAATAGTTAAGCTGTGATCAGGACCCCAGTGATCGCGGTAAGGGAGATAACGTCCGTGCTCTTGACCCTCTGCTGGGTGTGGGCGTTCATTTTTTGCTCATTTAGCACTAGACTGACGCTGCACGATTTCATTTAGCCCGAAGGATTTGTTCATGTCGTCCGAAACCGCCATGTTGGAAGAGTATTCCAAGCGCGAGTACAAGCATGGGTTCGTGACGGACATTGAGGCCGATACGCTCCCGCCAGGTCTGAACGAAGACGTTGTTCGGATCATCTCGGCCAAGAAAGAGGAGCCGCAGTGGCTGCTCGATTGGCGATTAAAGGCATTTCGTCACTGGCAGACGATGCAAGAGCCGACGTGGCCGCATGTCCATTATCCAGCGATCGACTATCAGGACATGATCTATTATTCGGCTCCGAAGCAGAAGCCGCTGCTGGAGAGCCTTGATCAGGTCGATCCCAAGTTGCTGGAGACCTACGAGAAGCTCGGCATCCCAATCGAGGAACAGAAGGCGCTTGCGGGCGTCGCGGTCGATGCGGTGTTCGATAGCGTCTCAATCGCTACGACGTACAAGAAGTCGCTCGAAGATGCCGGCGTGATCTTCTGCCCATTCTCCGAAGCGGTTCAGCGCTATCCGGAACTGGTGCAAAGGTATCTCGGCTCGGTGGTCCCCGCGGCGGATAACTTCTTTGCCGCACTCAACTCCGCCGTGTTCAGCGACGGTTCGTTCTGCTACATCCCCGAAGGCGTCCGCTGCCCGCTGGAGCTGTCGACCTACTTCCGCATCAACGCGCAGAACACCGGACAGTTCGAGCGAACCTTGATCGTCGCGGAAAAAGGCTCCTACGTCAGCTACCTGGAGGGCTGCACGGCGCCGAAGCGGGACGAGAACCAGTTGCACGCTGCGGTGGTTGAACTGGTCGCGATGGACGATGCGCAGATCAAGTATTCGACGGTGCAGAACTGGTACCCTGGCGACGAAAATGGCAAGGGCGGGATCTATAACTTCGTCACCAAGCGCGGTGCTTGCCGCGGTGCGAACTCGAAGATCTCCTGGACTCAGGTCGAGACCGGTTCGGCGATCACCTGGAAATATCCCAGCGTGATCCTGCAGGGCGATAACTCGGTGGGCGAGTTCTATTCCGTCGCCGTCACGGCCAACCGGCAACAAGCGGATACCGGAACCAAGATGATCCACTTGGGAAAAAACACCAAGAGCACGATCATCTCCAAAGGCATCTCCGCCGGGTTTGGCCAAAACAGCTATCGCGGACTGGTGAAGATTCAGAAAAACGCGGCTAACGCGCGCAACTTCTCACAGTGCGATTCGCTGTTGATCGGTGACAAGTGCGGCGCCCACACGTTCCCGTATATCGAAGTCCGCAACACCACCAGCCAGGTTGAGCACGAGGCTTCAACTTCGAAAGTCGGTGAGGACCAGATTTACTACTGCCGGCAACGCGGCATCCCCACCGAAGATGCGGTCAATATGATCGTCAACGGCTTCTGCAAAGAGGTCTACCAAGAACTGCCGATGGAGTTCGCGGTGGAAGCACGGAAGCTGCTGAGCATCAGCCTCGAAGGCAGCGTGGGCTGATCCAGCTCAGCCGATCACGGCGGCCCGCCCGCTGAAGTGCGGGCGCTATCGGAGCTGACAACTGCACGTAGCCTCGCGGCGAAGCGCCACCCTTATAAATCTCGACCTATCATCCTCAGCCACCTGCACACGCAAAACCGATGCTCGAAATCATAGATCTCCACGCCCGATCGGAGGACACCGAGATCCTTCGCGGAATCAACTTGACCGTGAAGGCCGGCGAGGTTCACGCCATCATGGGCCCCAACGGCAGCGGCAAGAGCACGCTGGCTCATGTGTTGGCGGGTCGCGAAGATTACGAAGTCACTCAGGGCCAGGTGACTTATGACGGTCACGATCTGTTGGAACTGGACATCGAAGAGCGCGCGGCGCTGGGGCTGTTCATGGCCTACCAGTACCCGGTCGAAATCCCGGGGATCAGCAATAAGTATTTTCTCAAAGCTGCGATCAACGCGATCCGAAAATACAAACAACAGCCGCTGATCAAGACATCCGAGTTTCTTGAACTGCTCAAATCCAACCTTGCCAAACTCGGCATGGATAAGAGCATGATGGAGCGCTCGGTCAACGAAGGCTTCTCGGGCGGCGAGAAGAAGCGGAACGAAATCCTACAGATGGCCATGCTGCAGCCAAAATTGGCAGTCCTCGATGAGACCGACTCGGGGTTGGACATCGATGCGCTGAAGATCGTCGCCGACGGGGTCAATGCCCTCCGCAGTCCTGACCGGGCGATCATCGTTGTGACTCACTACCAGCGACTGCTGGACTACATCGTGCCGGATTATGTGCATGTGCTGGCCGCCGGCAAAATCGCACGCTCGGGCGACAAAACACTCGCCAACCTGCTCGAAGCTCAAGGGTATGCCTTTTTGGAACCTGAAGGCACGCCCGCTTAAGTGGTCATCGGGCCGGCCATTCGACTTAACCTACGCATTTAGCAAGCAACATGATCGTGACGGAAACCACTTCCTACCAAGAGCAGTTTGAGCGTTTCGAGCAGGAACTGGCGTCGGACAAACCTCAGTGGCTGCTCGAGTTGCAGCGGCGCGGGCTGGCGCGCTTTCGCGAACTCGGCTTCCCGACGACGAAGCTAGAAGATTGGCGATTCACCAATGTTGCATCACTGGCCAAGCAGAACTTTGTTGCCCCGCTGACCCCGCGCATTCCCGGTCGATTGCATGATGCCGGCGATCTCGCGGCGCAGGCCCTTCTGGATGATCGCTTCCACCGGTTGGTATTCATCAACGGCCAATATGCCGCCGAGTTCTCGCGGGTTGGCGACTTGCCCGCTGGGGTTCAGGTCGATCACCTGGTTGGCCTGTTACGATCGGGAACGGAGTTGATCGGCGACCAGCTCGGTCGACATGCGAGTTTTGAGCAAGCCGCTCTAACGGCGCTCAATACGGCGCTGTTTCAGGATGGTGCCGTGATCAGCGTCGCTGACAATGTGCAGGTGGAAACGCCCATTCATCTGGTGTTCATCACCGATCGAGACGAGCAGGCCGTCGCCTCATTTCCCCGCAACCTGATCAGACTCGGCAAGGGCAGCAGCGCCCAAGTTCTTGAAACTCACGTCGGTTCCCCTGGCGCCGCCTATTTCACCAACTCAGTCATGGAAATTGAGCTGGACGAATCGGCGGAGCTGGATCACTACAAGTTGCAAAGCGATTCAATCGCTGCCCACCACATCGCTTCGACACATGTCGACCAACTCGGCAAAAGCACCTATCGCAATCATTACTTTGCTTTTGGCGGCGCCCTATCACGCAACGAAATCTACTGCATGCTCGGCGGCGAGCAGGTGGAAACGGTCCTCAATGGGCTGTACATGGTTTCGGGAAACCAATTAGCGGATTGCCGGACGCGAATCGATCACGCCAAGCCGAATTGCGAGAGCCATGAGATGTACAAGGGAATCTTGGACAATCATGCTCGCGGCGTGTTCAACGGCAAGATCCATGTTCATCCCGATGCGCAGAAGACCGATGCCAAGCAAAGCAATCAGGCGTTGCTGCTCTCTGACGATGCGGTGATCGACACCAAGCCGGAACTCGAGATTTATGCCGACGACGTCCGCTGTACGCATGGAGCAACGGTCGGCGAACTGGATGAAACGGCGCTGTTCTATCTGCGGTCGCGAGGTATCCCGGAGCCCCTGGCTCATAAAATGTTGGTCTTTGCCTTCGCCAATGATGTGGTTCAGGGAGCGAGGATCGAAGCGCTCAAAAAGTATCTGGAATCGGTGCTGCTAGCCGATCATGGTTTGCCACAGGTCTAGAACGCGAACCATGGTTCGGCTTTCGTCGCCGGCGGACGGTTGGGATTGCTTACAGGTGAGGGCCGCTGGGCCCTCTAGCGATACGTTTTTTACAACTGAGTTTTTCAAGGGGAGTGTTCTGTCATGACTCACGTCGTTGCCCAGCCCTGTGACGGTTGCAAGTACACCGACTGCGTGGTCGTTTGCCCGGTCGAATGTTTTTACGAGGGTGAGACGATGCTCTACATCCACCCTGAAGAGTGCATCGACTGTGAGGCGTGCGTTCCGGAGTGCCCGGTCGAGGCGATCTTCCACGAGGACAATCTGCCGGCGGAATGGGCTTCTTATCTGGAGCTCAACGCCGAGATGGCTCCGAACTCACCATCGATCACTGAAAAGAAGACACCCCTGGCCGATTCTTGAGCCGAACGAAAGCCGCTGCCCCTACGTTGGAGTTCAGGCTTTAGCCTGCTTTGCTGAGTGCAAAGAAGAAACCTATTTACGTCATGTTAACATAACACTAACTCCTACCATTGACGCACCACTAGCTGCGGAGCAGCGGCAGCGATTAGCCCGGGGTGAATCCACCGAGCCTCCGGCGAGCGCGGATGTAGCCCCGGGAGCTGATGGGCGTCTCCGCACCAACAGTTCCCTGGTCCCGGTTCGGGCGGTTTCGCCGCCCGAACCGGGACCAGGAAACTTCATCTACGATCGCCGACAACCAGGGTGAGGCTCGCCTCAGGCTTGCCAGCCTCACCCTGGGCGACCTGCTGCCGCTGCTCCGCAGCTACAGTCGTTCACTAGGCGACGCGGATCCTCTCGCTAAGGGCTCACACGTCCACGACAGGTGCAGCCGGCGGGCGACGCGGTTGTCGCAACCGCACGCCAAACATGCCAACACTGACAAGGGCCATCACACCCGCGGCAAGGCTCAAGGCAACGGGAGTCGATGCTCGAGAGGCGATTTGTCCCCAGACCACCGCGCCGCCGGCCATCGCCATCGACATTGCGGATAGATAGCTCGACATGCCCCGAGCGCATCGCATCGGGCAAGGTCATTTGTGCGGTGGAGTTGAGCGTTGTCATCACCGACATCCAGCCGATTCCTGTCATCATCGCCGCAGCGATCCCGACCGACCGCCAACTTGTGGCGGCTAATAGTGCCAGTCCCGCAGCGTAGAGTAACATTGACGCCATCAGCGTCGGATCGACTCCGAGACGAACTCTCAGCCTCGGCAGCCACAGTGCAGCCAGCACCGCTCCCACGCCGATCGCGCCAACTAAGTAGCCGTAGCCGCTGGCGTTCCAGTTCAATTGTTCGCGAGCAATCAGCGGCAACAGCGCCCACAATGAGCTGGCCGGCAACACAAACAAGACAACTCGCGCTAAGACTTGCCGCATCGCTCCCCGGGTCAGCACCATGACCACTCCCGCACGCATTGACGCGACAAACGACTCTTCGGCGCGCTGCGTGACCTGCGTCCGCTTCCAGATGAACACGGCAAATAGCACCACAGCAAACGAAACCGCGTTAATGCCGAAAGCGGCCCAAGTTCCTAAAACTGCGATCAGCATGCCGCCCAGTGCCGGACCGACGCTGCGGGCCAGATTGAAGCTCACACTCCCCAGCGCGATCGCCTGAGGCAGATAGTTCCGCGGCACCAGTTCTGGAATCGACGCCTGCCAGGTGGGGACGTGCAGAACGGCGCCCAATCCCATCACGATCGTCAGCGCAAGCAGGCCGACCGGAGTGATCCGGTCCAGGTAGGTCAGCAGTGCGATCGAGGCGGCGGTTGCCATCATCACACACTGCACGCAGAGCAACAGTTTTCGGCGATCAACTCGGTCCGACAGCGCCCCGGCCGGAATCGCCAACAGCACCATCGGCAGCGCCATCGCGGCGCGCACCGCCGAGACCATTTGCGGTGATCCATCCAGCGTCGACATCAACCAGCCGGCGCCGATCTCGTGCACCCAAGTTCCGGTGTTGGAAAACAGCGACGCCACCCAGAACATCCGATAGGTGGGCAAAGACAGCGGAGCCAAAGCCCCGACAGGCTGGTCGGCCGGGTCGGCCGCCGGCGGAGGGAGTACGGGATCTACTTCAGCGACCGCTTTGTTCAGTGCCGGCCAATTCCTTTGAGTCCGCCGATTCCGCGGCGGCGAGATAATCCTCACGGTCTAAACACATCCCTCCATTGAACGCAGTCAGCCAGTGATGCTGGTTGGCCGGATACAAGTAACCCATTAAGTGCAAACGTTTAATACTCACTCTTTAAACCGGCCACGCGGAGATGAATTCACAGAGCCAATTTTTGTCAGCCACTTACTTGCTATCCAGCGGCTTACCGCTCTGGCATCGCCGCAGGTCGCAGCAATGGGGTCTACTGCGCATCCTGTCGTAAGCGGATCGCCTGGATCTGGGCCTGGCGACTAAAGTCGATCGATTCGGCGAGGATTCGCGCCGCCTCTTGGTCGGCATGAAACCCGCGGGAGTTTTCGCTGCTGATGAAGTCGAGCCGCCACATCGCCTTGCGCTGCAGGTCAAAGACTTCCTGCAACTGCTCCGGCGTGATACCGGCTGCCTGGGTCAGCACGATGTCGTCGAGCATCTCCGTCATCGCCACGCCTGCCCGCTCGCGCATTTCCACCGTGCGATTTTGGATCGTCAGCACGCGATCGTGCAGTTCTTGTTCGGCGACGTTGTGACAGATTTGGCAGGCGTTGTTGACGTTCAACATCGGGCTGCGGACGTTGTGATTGCTGAGCTTCATCGCTCCCTGTCGCTCGTAGGCCATGTGGCAATCGGCACACGACACACCAGCGCGGCATGGACGCCTTGGCTCCACAGTTCGAACTCGGGGTGCTGCGCCTTGAAAACCTTCGCTCCCGTCTCGGCGTGCTGGTAGTCAAAAAACTTGCCACCATCGGGGAACTCGCGGTTTTCCCAAAAAGCTTCCAGCTGTTCCACCTTGAGGCCATTGTCCCACGGGTAGACCAGCACATCACCGGTCGCGCAGTAATACTCGACGTGGCACTGCCCGCAGGTGAAGCTTCGCATTTCCTGACGGCTGGCCATCGTGTTGGGGTCGTACGGTATATTGCGGCTGCCGCTACGCCACCGAGCGATGCTCGGCATGTGCGGCAGCGGGTCGTCGCTCTCGGCGAGCCCCTGCATTGCCAGTACGAACCCCGGTCGGGTGACGCGCAGCGCCATCGTCTTAGGGTCATGGCAGTCGATGCAACTGACCGGATGGGCTTGGCTCATGTCGAACGAGTGCGGGTCACGGTCGCCAAGCTGAGACTCGCGATCCTCAAACCCTTCCAGCGGCGGTGCCGGGAAAACCGGCTCGTCGCCTTCGGCCTTAGGCGTACCGTCAGGCATTTGGGTCAGCTTGGCCAGCACGTCGTGGTACGGTTGTCGGCTCAGTTCTTGAAAGCCGCGGATCACCGCCGGCATGTTGAACGCCGCTGCCAGATCCTCCGCTGCGGCCGGCTCACCGAGCGCTTCCAGGCCGGTCTTGCGGTAGAGTACCGTGGTTGACGCGTGACAATGCAAACAGGCTCCGGCCTGCGGACGCTGATGCACCCGTTCGGTGACGAGCTGGTCATAGAGCATATAGGCATGGCCGCGGGCTTCGCGATAGTCGATCGAAAATGCGTAGCCCGCATAAAGCCGCTTGAGCCAGGGTTGGAGCTCGAGCTTGCTTTCGGGCAGCGCCTCAGAGCCACCGTGAAACCTGTCGCCCGCGGTCAATAGGTACTGGTCATAATGATGTGGCCAGTTCAACCCCCAGGGTCTCGGATCGGTGCTGACCTCGCTCAACTCGACTGTCCGCATGAAGCGCGACCGTGCGTCCTGGCGATGCTCGAACATCCGCACGAGGATAAAGATCACCACGACTGTGGCGATCATGGTCGCCACAAATACGGCACCGATCAGCAATGGGCTGCGGCGGCTCTGTTGCGTCATCGGTTCGCTCATCGTTGATTGTGACCTACTTGCTGGTGGCAATGAACGCACTGCAGCATGTCGCCCTTGGGCTCCATCGGCAACATGTTGTGGACGAAGTCACCGTGGCAGTACAAACATGCGTTCTGCGTCACGCGGCTATTTCGCGGCTTGATCTGAATCGGCTCATGAAAGTCGCCGGTTGTGAATGCTAAAGAATGAAAGAATCCATTGTCGGCCTTGGTGATCCACTTGCCGACCGGGTGGTGCGACAGATGGCAGTCGTTGCAGGTGGCGACATGCTTATGACTGCTCGCCTGCCATGAATCATAATGGTCGTTCATGATGTGGCAGTTGGCGCACGCGGCCGGATCGTTCGACAGATAAGACAGCCCGCCACCGTAACCGAACGTGAACACGCCGATGCCGGTGAAGATTCCGAGAGTTGCGACCGTCGTCAGCAGCAACAGCGTGCGCGTGTGCGGAATCTTCATTGATGCTCTCAGCTCGTTCCATACCTTGCATGAGATCTAGGCCGATCGGGCAGGGCAGGCCCCGCCTACGCCCTTTGATCACCCGTGAGATCTTGGTCGCTCATCACCCAGTCGATCTGAAGCCGACCAGACGTGAACCAGTCACAGCCGCGGGTGACCAAGTCGCAGACTCTACGCGAACTGCCCGCAAAAGATAGACCGCTAGGAGCAAAAGCTAACCAGCACCGTGCACCAGCGACTTAGTTCGGCCTACCCTGACGCAGGCGGTCGAAGTAGTCGCGCGCGTGATCGCGCTCGAGTCGTGGCAGGTTTTGGTTTTCCAGCGGATCGCTTTCGGCATTGATCGCGCCGATGACCGCATCTTTGATCTCTTCGCGCGAGACGCCTTTGCGGTTAGGGCCATCAGCAAAACCCGCGATGATGCCGCGTCCTTGCTTGGGTTGACCGCGGACCTGGGTATCGTAGAAGCCGGTCTCAGTCTCCTCTTCCGGTCGGTCGCCTTGGCCCTGGCCGCGCCCGAGCCCGAAGCCCGGTGGTCCTTGGCTGTCCCCATTTCCAGCTCCTCCGCAGCTTTTGCAGCCGGCTCCGGAACACGACGAGCAACGCATCTGGTCCTTGCTCTGGGACAACGACTCAAGGGTGTCCTCGAGATCTTGTAACTGGTCCATTTCCGACTGCAGCTCGCCGAGTTGGTCGGCCATGTTCTCCAGCGCCTCGGCGGCTTCGCCCGCTTTGCCACCCTGCATCGCTTGGGCGGCCTGATTCATCGCCTCGGACATTTGCTGCATTTGTTGCATCTGCTGATCCTGGGCCTGCATCTGGTTCATTTGCTGCTGCATCTTGGCGGCGTCTTCGGTGCGGCCCTCGCGCTTGGCTTGGTCGATCTGCTGCTGCAGCTGCTGCTTGGCTTGCTGATGCTTCTCGTTGGCCTTGGCCAATTGATCGCGGAGCGACTCGATCTGCTTCTTCAGCTCCTGCTGCTCCTGTTCGCTCAGCTTGCCCTCGCGGAGTTTATCGGCGAGCGCCTTGACCTGCTTTTCTGCTTCGGCGAAGTCACCTTTTTGCATCGCTTTCACGACGCTGCCGGCAGGCCCACGTTCCATGTCATCGATCTTGGAAAGCGCTTGACGCATTTGATCAGGCGTTCCGAGTTGGTCTCGCCGCTGATCAAGTTGTTTCTTGATGTCGTTCATGGCGATCATCGCTTCCTTCTGATCAAGCGACGGTCGTTTGCTGAGCTTATCCAAATCCATTTCGAGCTTCTTGAAGAAGTCCTCGGCGTCCTTCAAACCGGTTGCTTCGGCTTGGCTGCGCTGTTGTTGGATCTTGCGTTTGAGCGCTTCGGCAGCGGTTTTCGTCTGTGCGGTCTGCGAAACGGTGGTCGCCGAGAGCACGGACGCTGGTTCCGGCGGTGTTGCGGGAGGCAACATCACAGCGATGGCCAACATCATCGCAGGCAACAGCGGCAGCCACGCCAGGCGGTTGGGAGCGATCGAAAAGCGGTCGCGCACATCCAGCGGCTCGGCTCGCCGCGTGGCATCATCGATCAACGCCCGGCCCATGATCGTTTCGCGATCGTGTGGTGGCAGCGCCACGGCGCTGCTGAGCCGCTCGCGCAGTCCGAACCGCGCATCGACTTCGCTCGCAGCGCGCTGCAGCGACGGAGCCGACCACACCGCCCCCGCCAGAGCGATCACCAATGCGATCACGCTCGACCCGGCAATCCACCCCCAGTTCCACTGCGATGAATCGACCGGCAGCACCCATACCGCTCCCGCAATGATCGCGATTGCGGCCAGCATCCAGGCGACGAACAGCGACGTACTGGCGAGCTGAACGAACCGGTTCAGGATCAGGCGCCTGCGGGCACGGCGGACTTGAGTTTCGATGGCGTTCATGACCGATTCGCTCCGGTGCAGAAATTTTCGGGAGGATCGACTCGCAGCGGATGATTTTTCCGATCCGCCGCCAAAGGGCGGTGGTGGCTGCCGCGCTGTTGCGGTCATTGTATACGATGTCCACCGTTAGCGATGGGCAAACGATGGGCATCTGGGCCCTCAGAGGCAAATCGATTGACCTGGCAAGAAAAATGACTCGATGAGCAGCGCTTTACCCGATCCCGACCAGTTCCTCGACACTGATGTGGTCATTTATGACGGCCAGTGCCGGTTTTGCCAGGGACAAGTTCGCAACCTGCAGCGGCTGGACCGATGGGGCCGCCGGCTGAGCTTTCTGTCGCTGCACGACCCGCGGGTGTCTCAAAGGTACCCGGACCTCTCGCACGATCAGCTGATGGCGCAGATGTTTGTCGTCGACACACGGGGAAACCGCTACGGCGGCAGCGACGCGGTGCGTTACTTGACCCGCCGCTTGCCGCTGCTGTGGCCCGCGATGCCGATCCTGCACTTGCCGGGAACAGCCGGACTATGGCGGTGGGCCTATCAGGAAGTGGCCAAGCGCCGCTACCGGATCAGCGGCCGCGAGTGCCAACAGGGTGCCTGTTCGCTCCATTTGAATCGGTGAAGGTGGCCGATCACTCCGCCGATCGAACTTCAGAATAGGCAGCGACCTTCGTAGCCGATCGCTCCGCGATCGGAACAGGAGCATGGCACTGCGACCGGCGGAGCGGTCGACCAGCTTAGCGACCTATGCGAAGTAATTAACCGCATTGCGGAAGATCGCCATGCCTTGGCCTTCCGTCCCCGGATCGTCCAGCCGCGTCCAGAACGGGTGCTGCGTCGGATCGATGTAACGTTCCGGGTGCGGCATCATCCCAAACACGCGGCCAGACGGGTCGCAGACGCCGGCAACATTGCCCTGCGCGCCGTTGGGATTGAGCGGGAACTCCAGCGGATCATCCGTCATCGGCGAATCGGTTTTACCTTGTTCGCTATATCGCAACGGCAGGCGGCCTTGCTGTTTCAGCTGCTGGAGAATCTCGTCCGAGCCGGCGACAAAATTCCCTTCCGCGTGGGCGATTGGCAAGTACATTTGGTCGATTCCTCGCAGGAACACGCACCGCGTGTCCGGCTCGACCGCCAAGTGGACCCAGCGGGCCTCATAGCGTCCGTGACGATTCCAGGTCAATGTCGCTGGGGCGGTTCCCGCGGCGCTCAGGCCGTCGCCTTCCCCTGTCGATTCTTCTTCACCCGCCAATTCATCGGTGAGAATACCCATCCGCATCATCACCTGCATCCCATTGCAGATCCCCAGGACCAATGCGTCGCGGCTGCCTTGAGCGAACTCATTGACCATGTCGCTGAGGTGTCGCCGCATCCGAGTGGCCAGAATCCGCCCGGCCGCGATGTCGTCGCCGTAGCTGAAGCCGCCGGGGATGCAGAAAATCTGGTAGCGGGCCGCCAATGCCGGGTTCTCGATCAGACGATTGATATGGACTCGCTCCGGTAGCGCCGCCGGCCAACTGAAACGCGTACTCCGTCTCGACATCGCAGTTGGTACCAGGGGCTCGCAGAACGAGGGCTCGTGGCGCAGGCATAGTGAGGTATTCATCAGCCGGTAGAGGGCGGTGCCAAGGTATGGATCATGCCGAGCACGACCATCCGCCCTTGTGACACCAGGAAGAAATCAGGCCCTGGAGTGTACGACGCAGCAGCCCGGTTCTGCAAAGGGGTGCGCAGGATTGCTGTTCCCGGCCGCTGCTGCGTCGCCCGTAACTTGTAGCTACCGACAGGTACCGCCAGCGATCACGGGTTAAGTTCATCCCATGACGGGAGCCCGATCAGCGGCAAAGCAAAGGCTGCGGCCTCGTGCCACTGATCGGTACCGGCCGCCTCGAACAGTTCATAAATCTGACGCTTGCGGTGTGGTGTCGAGACCGTGCCCGGTTGATTCTCCCACAGCCCCAACCGCAGGCCGTCCTCGTGCGCATGGTCGACATGCCGGTGCCAGATCAGCGCGTCGATCCCATCCTGACGGGTCACGTTTTCCCAGGCGTAGGCAAATCCGGCGGCTTGATAGGCTTCACCGTCAGGCGACGCCAGCACATCGGTTCCCTGTTCGCTCAAAATGATTCGCCGCGGCGCTCCCTGCCAAAGCAGTTCGGGACGGCGCATGTAGCGGGTCGCGACGGCGAGATTCTTGAAAGTCACACGCGGGCTGTCGTCACTGGGCAACGCGGTTTTGTCGAGCCAACTCCGCGGGTCGCGGAGGTTCTCAGGGTAGGGATGATGCGCGACGTGCCATTCAAAGTCGCCGCGCTGCCGAGCGACTTCGGCAAACGCGTCGAGCACGGCCCGCGTCGGGTAGGCTTTGTGCTCATCCTCGCCCTGGGCCGTGATATTCCAGTGATGATCGAACGACAGGTAGCAGCGAGCGTGCGCCGAGTACGTGCGAACGGCATCGTGGGCGGCACGGACGGCATGCTCATATTCACCCGCAAATTCTTTTACTGACTTAGGACCAATGTTATACCAACGAAACTGCGAGTTGACCTCATTGCCGATGATCCATCCCCAGACGCGTCCATGCTGTGAATCCGCATTACTATACCGCTGCGCTAAAAACGCGACCAATGCCTGATATCGCTCGATCCCGTCCTGATTGGCAGTATTGAAGCCGGCAATGGTATAGGACCGGTCCGAATCGGCATCCGGATGCAAGATCAAGGCATTTTTTTGGGCATCATCGCTGGGGTATGCCAACAAAATCAAATACACCAGGACTCCGGCGTCGCTGAGCGGTTTGATCTGGCCGTCGAGCGCTTTGGCATAACGCTCGTTGATCTGGTATTTCTGTTGCTTCCACTGGAACTCGGTCGAGCCGCGAGTGGTACGGAGTTGGAACAGCCTGGTCAGATCGACGTTGATGCCGGCATGATGAATTCCCAGCGAGAGCGCATCATCAACCATTTGAACCTGTAATCCTTTGGGACTGGGTAGTTCAGGAAACGGCGTCGGATCTGGAGCGGTCGCGGAGGCTGAGAGTTCTTCCCCACGCACCAAAGGGTACAACAGAAATAGATTTGCAGCCGCCAAAGAACAGGCTATCAATACCGCGCCGCCCCGACGCCATTTCGTTGCACGATTGCACGCCGCAGCAGTAAGTTCCTTGTATAAAGATTTCACGGCTTGACCACTCCTTGAGTTTGCAACCACTGAGCACACAACCGCGGCCAAACACTCGCTCCACCGTGGTCCGCTGCCAGCCCGATTCCATGCCGCCCTTTTTCAAATACATGCAGTTCCGCCGGGACACCCGCCCGCAGTAGCGCGGAGAAGTACTGCAGACTGTTTTCGGCCGGCACCGCTTGGTCTTCAGCAGTGTGAAAAAGAAACGTCGGCGGGGTCTGGTCGGTGACCGCGTTTTCGTTGGACAGCGACTTCAGCAGCTCCGGATCGGGATGGTCTCCAAGCAGGTTGCGTTGGCTGCCGCGGTGGGTGTGGGGCTGATCGAGCGAGATCACCGGGTAGCCGAGGATCGCGAAGTCCGGGCGGCAGGAAATACGGTCGATCGGATCGGTCGCCTGAGCATTGCCGGCGTCGAAATGCGTCGACACGGTACTGGCTAAATGCCCTCCGGCGCTGAAGCCGATCACGCCGACTCGCTCGGGATCGATGTTCCAGCGCTCCGTTGCGGCGCGGACGGTGCGAATGGCGCGCCTGCGCGTCGAGCATCGGTACGGGGTGACCGTAGCCGGCGCCCGCGTTGCCGCCGCCGCGATGACGGTAGATGCAGATCGCAGCGGTGATGCCGAGGCGATTAAAGAATGCCGCGATCTCCTCGCCCTCATGTCCCAGTGCGAGATGCCCGTAGCCACCGCCGGGCAAGATGACGATCGCGGGGGTCGGTTGATCCGAGTCGACCTGGTAGACACGCAGCCGCGGTTGATCGGCAACTTCCTGGCCACCGGCGTGTGGCGCATCGCTTGACCACAGCAGCACCTCTTCAGGTTCTTGGGCGTGTAAGTTGTTGGAAGCGTTTGCGAGCAGCGCAATGAGCGCCAGCGCAAATAGAAGACTGGGATTAAGAGTCATGACAGAATGATACCCTAGCGTTACAGGTGAGATCCAACACGATGCGACCGATGATGAACTAATAACGAAACTCAGTTTGCTGACTCGTTTCCGGTGGCCGCAAGTGAGTTAGGTTAGCATCACTATAATCGCTCGTCGCGGTGAAAGCTCTCACCGACTGCTAGGCAAGCTCGCCTAAAGAAAACGCGTCGTCCAAGCATCCTGCCGGGACGACGACGCCGTAACGTTCCCTTTCCACGGATCAACGCTCAGCGACCGTGCTGAAACCTCGATCTGTATGCTTTCGGCAAAGGGGTATTGGGTTGCAACCCCGCTGCGAAAACACTGGGAACTTTTCAATAAAGGAGGGACATTCCAAGTGCGCGGTTAGCCCACCGTGGTCGATCCATCAGTTACGCCTCCTAAAACGAAAAACCGCCGCGATCCCTGCGACGTGCTCAGCCGCCCGAATCTTTCGAGCGGTGGACACATGAGGATCACACAGTTAAGTGGAACCCATTCCGCACCGTCTCAGTGCGGTGGGCGGCCCCTGGGGACATGGTAACGGGTAACGTCGGGAGGTTTGCGCATGTATACATTCCTTAGCGAACCCAGGTCGAGCACCCGCACTGACGGAAATGTGAAAGACAAGCCTGATGTCGGGAGGAAGTGTTGTCGCCGCTCGGTCTGCTTGTCAAGCAAGACTTCGCATTGAACTCAACAATTTACCCACCGACCGATCATTTTTCACGAGATTTACCAAGCTAAAATAATTTTGTTACATTTCGGCCTTCGCCCCGCAGACGCGGGATCCCCACCGTGTGGTGAGCGCGGCCGCTCCCCGCAGATTTCCCCGACGACCGCCATGATGCACGCACGACCGGCCGCTAGCTCCCCACACCCCACACCCGAGCTGCCGGAAAAATTGCCTCAGCGACCTCCTGAGCCTCTGCCGCAGCCGCTCGGGCTACCCGAACAGCACGCGCTCGCGGATCAGCCGGCGGCAATCTGGTCGGCCGTACATGTTGATCGCTGCCGCAGCTGGCTGGGCGAGCCGATTTGTCAGCGGCTGGGGATCTTCGCGCTGCCACCCACGTTCGTACTGAGCGTGATCGTGCCGGTGTTCAACGAAGTTCAGACGATCGATGAGCTGATCGCGCGGCTGCGCGCGACCGGCATCCCGATGCAGATCATCCTCGTCGACGATGGCAGTGCCGACGGCAGCGCCGTGCGCATCGCCGCCTATGCCGGTCAGAGGGACATCAGCCTGCTGACCCATGCCCATAACCGCGGCAAGGGTGCCGCCATCCGCACCGCACTGGAAGCTGCAACCGGGGACATCATCGTGATCCAGGATGCTGACCGTGAGTACGATCCGGCCGATTTCCGCTACCTGATGCAGCCGATCCTCGAAGGGTGGGCCGACATCGTTTACGGCACCCGCTACGGCCACGCCGATCGTCAGGTGTCGCCACTGTGGCACGAATTGGTCAACGCAGCGATCACGAAGTTGGCGAATCTGGCGCTGGGCATCCGGCTCAGTGACATCGAGACCTGCTACAAGATGGCCCATCGCGATGCCTGGGTAGCGATCCAGCCGGAGCTGCGCGAAAACCGCTTTGGAATCGAGATCGAATTGACCGCTCGCTGGGCCAGACGCCGGCTGCGATTTTCGGAACGCCCGATCCGCTACCAGCACCGCTGGTACGACGAAGGCAAGAAAATCGGTTGGCGAGATGGCGTCGCGGCCCTGGGCTGTATCCTGCGGTACGGCTTTTTTCGCCGCTGAGCGGAGGTCGGAAACGGACCCGGGGGAGAATAAAATTTGACGTTCGGGTCCGTCAGACGGTAATCTGAATGATCTCATCCTGAACATACTTCTGCGAGTTCGCGTACTGCGAGTTTGTTCTGGGCCTGACCATCGACCGCCAACGGCCTGAGCATGGTCAGACCGGATCAGCGAGGTCAGTCCCAATCGCCGTTCCCTCCGATGGAGTAGCTACCCCGATGAGTGTCACGACACCCGCAAAAACGCTCACGGTCAATCCGGCATTTTTGCAGGAGATCAAGGACAGCAACTTGAACCTGTGGAAAGTGCTGGAACAACTCGTCGCGGTTTGTTCCTCAACCGGGGAGCGCACGCAGCGGTTGCGTGAGCTCGTGCCGCTGTTGGGCGAGGTTCGCGATCTGTTGGCCCTACAGTTTGCTCTCGAGGAGACCTACGGTTACATGGAGGTGCCCGCGGCGATCGCCCCGGTTAACAGCCACCTGATGCAGGACATCCGTTCGCAGCACTGTTCGCTGTATCTGCTGGTCAACGACTTGGCTGAACAAGCCGAAGAGTTACAGTACCGCGGCGTGGACGACGATAAAGCTGAGGTCGTCGACCGCCTGATCAACGACGTCCATCAGTTCGAGCTTCGCTTCCGTGATCATGAACGGATGGAACAAGACCTGATCGAGTGCTCGCGCCCGGCCAAGTTTCGTTCGCACTAGCAGCGGCCCACCTCTGTGGGTGCTTGTCCTGCAATCACGGCAGAGGAGAATCAACTTCGGTACCTTGCCGGTTTAGCTGCTACTTCGCTATCGCTGTTTGCTGTTCGTTCACGCCTGAGGAGGGCCGCCATGTTGGGTGAGATCCAGACCAAGCCAATGGAGATTTTGCTGGTCGAAGATGGCTTGATGGATGCCAAGATCACCATCCATGCATTACGACGGTCGATGGTGCACCATCGGCTGACACTGGTGCGAACCACTGCGGAGGCGTTGCAGTTTCTCAAGCGCGAAGGCGTGTTCAGCCGCGTTCCGGTCCCTGATCTGTTGTTGCTCGATTTGTGCCTGCCCGATGGTGACGGGCTGGAAATCGTGAAGGAAATGCGGGCGTTTCCCGATCGTCGGGCCGCGACCCCGGTCGTGGTCCTGACCGCGTCGGATGACACCGCCACGCGGCAACGCTGCGATTCGATGAAGATCGACGATTTCATCACCAAGCCTGTCGATGAAGAGCAGTTCCTGCGCGTGGTCCGTGAGCATAAACGCTTGCTGATGTTCAGCCAGTCGACGCTGGCGATTGCTTAGGCGCCGCTGGTGACCGAGAGTCGCCGCGCGCCTACAAGTCGGTGGACCCGATCGGTCGCACGCTCGCCCGTTGCTCTGGCTTATGCGCTGCTGACGGTGAGCCTCGCCGCGCTGTTCGGGTCGTCGCTAACCGGAGTCGACCGGCTGGCGTTCCGCGATGCCGGTCACTTCTATACGCCGCTGTATCGGTATCTCGCGGCGCAGGAACGAGAGCAGTGGCTCCCGCTCGACAACCCGCTGGATTTGGTCGGCATTCCGCTGGCCGGTGAAACCACAACCGCGGTGTTCTACCCGCTGCGGCGGTTGGTTTATTGGCTGGCACCTTCTGCTGAGTCGGCTCTGGCGTGGTACGTCGTGCTGCACCTGCTGTTGGCAGGCGTTACGGTGCATTACGCCGCTGCGGTTGCGGGAGCCCGAGCGCGCGGCTCGCGCCCTGGCAGTCGTCGCTTATCCGCTGTCGGGCCCGGTCCTGTTTCTGTACTGTAACCCGCCTTTCTTAGTAGGAGCGGCCTGGATTCCGCTGGCGCTGGCAGGCGGTTACCGGTTGCTGCGACGAGTGCGGCTTGGCGACCTGGCGATCACCGCGGTCGGACTGGCGATGCCGATTCTTGGCGGCGACCCGCAGATCAGTTTGCACGTGATGCTGATTGGCTGCACCGCGGCGGCGGCACAGGTCGTCGGCAGTGCAATCACATTGGTGGCACTTGATCCGGCACTGGGGATCAGGCCCGGCAGGCGAGCGGTTATAGTTGCGAAATCGTCGCTGACGAAGGCGGTACGCGTGTTTGGCGCACTCGGTGCCGCGGTGTTGCTGGCGGCACTTCTGACGTGTCCCCAATTGGCTGCGTCGCTTGACTGGGCCCGGCAAAGCGTTCGCTATTCGCCGCTGTCGGCGCAGCATGCTGACAATATCTATGCATTTAGCGTCGCTCCTTGGCACTGGATCGAGTTGGCTTTGCCCGCCGCATCGGGCCGACTGTTTCCTATCTACACCCGCATCAGCAACTTGATTGCCGATGACGGTAAGACCTGGGCGATCACCCTCTATGCCGGTCTGATTCCGCTTGCCCTGACGCTGACTCGCTATCGCCGGATGCGTTGGCGGCGTCTGGATCTGTGGGACTCTTTGGCACCGGTCGGACTGGCAATGGCACTGGGAAGTTTTGGGCTCGGCTATGCGCTGGCGACGATCGTGCCGGCGGGAGTGCTGCGGTGGGACGATGCCGCCGGTGGGCCCTACTGGTGGTTGGTGACGTTTGTGCCGGGATATTCTGGATTCCGCTATCCGGCCAAGTGGCTGGTGTTTGTGCCGCTGGGGATCGTGATCGCAGCGGCTCGGCAAGCGAGCTGTCTCACAGCACGTCGTCGCCGCCAGCTGGCTCACGCTGGCTTTGCGATCGCTGCGCTCGCCACCGGCATCGCGGCGGCGACTGCGGTGGGCCTGTATCTGGCCGCCGATCGAGCGCCGGAGTTTTTAGAGATTTCCGATTCCTTTTGGGGACCGCTGCAGTGGCAGGTCGCAGCGCACGAACTATCGGTTTCGGCTTTGGCCGTGACCGCGATCGCCGCGGCAGCGTTTTGGATCTGCCGCCGGCGGCTGAGTCAGCGGGTGACGAGTTGCTGCTTAGTGACTCTGCTGGCTGTAGATTTGCTGATCGTGGCGTGGCCACTGGTGGCAACGGTTTCTCGATCGGCCGAGGCAGAACAACTGGCGGCCGCGAGCGGTGCCGACGCCACGACGCGCCAGAACCGAGTCAATCGGGCTGCTGACCTCGCCAGCGGCCGACGTGCAATGCGGTTTGTCCGTCATCACCCTTGGCCACCGGACTGGCGCGACTTGCCGTCGCGCGGCCACGAGCGGATGTTGGCAGTGGAAGCGAGCCAGAGAAACACGAAATATGGCCGCTGGAACCTGATGGAGGATCAGGCGGTTTTTAATCCGGTGACGTCGCTGCCGCCGCACCGCACGCAGTCGTTCTGGCGAGCTGCCAACGGCCTGAGCCGGCAAATTGACGCTCCGCAGCAGCCAACCTACTGGGATCGCGTCCTGGGCTGGCTGGCGATCGACGAGAGTTGGGAAGTGGTCGTTGCCGCAGACCCAACCAGCCACCGCACCTCCGATCGGACTAAACCTGCATCCGAACAGCTGCTGTCGCTGCGGATCATGCCGGTCCGTTCGCCGTCCCAGCGAGTTCTCTGGTTGCCGCAGTGGCGCGTGATTAAAGAGCAAACATGGGTGTCCCCTAAAATGTTCGCTGATCGGCTGCGCGAGATCACCTCCGACACCCAAGCTGCGCCGCCGGTGGTTGAAGTACCTCAGCCCGCGGCCGGTCGCTTGGAGTCGCTCGGTGCAACTCGCGGTCCAGCAACGGATTTAGCCGCGGCTGTTCCGTCCGCCAACGCACCGGTTGAGGTCGACCGGGCATCTCCCGGACACTGGAAAATACGCGTGGATTCATCGACCAGCGGGTTACTGTGCATCAAGCAGTTCCAAGATGGCAACTGGCGAGCAACCGTCAGCAGCCTCGACTCCGGTTCCGGCCCAGTGAATGGCGTCAACTCGAGGACGGCTGTGCCGGTGCCGGTCTACCGCTGTGACTATTTGTTTTCTGCAGTCGAAATTCCTGCGGGCAACAGCGAGGTGATTCTCAGCTACCGACCGCGTTGGCTGCTGCCAGCGCTCCTGCTCGGCGGCCTGGCGTGGGCGGCCGTGCTCGCTCTTCTGTTCTGGCCGCGGCGGGCGATGGTACGTCCGACGGCGTTGCGGTAGCCTAACGGATGAGGCTGCCGGACTTGGTCATGATCCTCGGCCGACGCACGCCTGCTCCATCGGCTCGTTCCCTCTTCGTCCCTGCCTGGAACCGACAAACACCCATGCTCAGTCGGCTGAAAGAATGGTGTCGGTCACGAGGTCTAGCGCCGCTGTCGCCGGGCGAGTTCGATGCCGCTCGGGTGCGGCTGCTCGACGCGACTCCGGTGCCGGTCTTTTGGCTCTTTGGCAAGACAGGCAGCGGGAAAACTTCGCTCATCAAACATCTGACGCATGCAGACGAAGCTCAGATTGGCACCGGATTCCGTCCGGAAACGCAGCAATCTCGCCGCTACGCATTCCCGGCGGCCGAGCAGCCGCTGTTGGAGTTCCTCGACACGCGCGGGCTGGGCGAGGCGGGATATGATCCGCAGGAAGACATCGCGGCGTTTGATGCCACAGCGCACTTGATGTTGGTCACCGTGCGGGCCGCCGATCATGCCCAGCGGTCGATCGTGGAGCCGCTGCGAGCGATTCGCAAGGCGAAACCGGATCGGCCGGTGATCTTGGTGCTGACGGCGTTGCACGATCTTTATCCGCGTGACGACCATCCGCAGCCCGACCCGTTTGGACAAGCTCCCATTGATGTTTGGGATCGCCAACGCATGCCCCCGGACCTGATCCGGAGCCTCGAGGAGCAGGTCCGCCGGTTCAAGAACCTGGTCGACTGGGTCGTACCGGTGGACTTGACGCTCCCCGAGGACGGTTTCAATGACCCTGCCTACGGTTCAGAGCGGCTAAAGGGAGGCGCTGATCGAGTCGCTGCCGGAAGCGTATCGCCAGACGTTCATGACCATGACCGAGGTGATGAGCTCACTGCAGGCGCTGCACGAACGTCAGGCCAAGCCGTACGTCCTGGCCGCCGCTACGATGGCCGCGACCGCGGCGGCGGTGCCAATTCCCTGGATCGATATCCCTGCGGTTGCCGGTTTGCAATCCGAGCTGATCCGACGGTTGGCTCAGCTGTATGGCCGCTCGCTGGAGCGTGACCAGTTTCTGCAGATGGCCGGCGCCGTCGGCAGCCGATTGCTGATCCGTCAGGCCGTTCGTGGAATGTTGAAGGTGATTCCGTTTGTCGGCCAGGCGGCCAATTCGGCATTGGCTTTCGCTTCAACCTATGCCTTGGGTGAAGCGTGCTGCTGGTTCTACGGCCAGAAACTTGCGGGGCATTCACCAACCCACGACGAGCTGCGCGGTCCTGCAGGAGCGGCTGGCCAGCGCAGAGAAACTGTGGGCGAAACACCACCAAAGCGAGGCGGCATCGTGAGTGACAGCGCGGCCAATCCGCAGTCGCCCTCCTTCGGATTTACAACGGAGGCTGGTTCGTGAGCCGCTGGCGCTTGATCGTGATTTGGACTCTCCTGATCCTGCCCTGGGTGCTGATCCTGGGTCTGGGCAGCTACACGTTGTGGCTGCAGGGTTGGTCGATGTGGATTTGGCTGCCGGTGGCGTTGTGCTGGGGCGTCGCACTGCTGTTGCTCCGCTGGTGGCAGACCCCTTGGCGGCTGTTTGGTAGGCCTGTAGCCGAGAAGTTGCCGCGGTGGACGCCGCGCGATGCGGAGGCCTGGCAGTTGGTCGAGAGCCGTGCAGCAGCGGTGGATCAAGTGGCTGCCGAGCGGTTGCTGCGGCCGCAGTTCTATTTCGACACCGCGATGTCGCTGGCGCAGGAGATCGCTCGCATCTACCATCCCAAGGCCGATGACCCGGTCGCCAATCTCACCCTGCCGGAAATCCTGGCCGCAGTGGAACTGGCCTCCGAAGACCTGGCGCAGATGACCGACCGTTACCTGCCGGCGGGACATCTGCTGACGGTGAAACACTGGCGGCGGATCGCCAAGTTTCCAGACTGGTATTCGCGGTTTGCGATGATTTACTGGCCGGTCTCTGCCGTGCTGGCTCCGGCTACGGTCCTCGCCCGTTACGCCACGTCCAAGATGATTGTGACCCCGGTGACACAGGTCGTGCAAGACAACCTGTTGGCTTGGTTCTACGTCTGCTTCGTGCATCGCCTCGGTTATTACTTGATCGAACTCAACAGCGGGCGACTGGCTGGCGGGGCCAATCGGTTTCGCGATCTGATGCGGCAAATGAACGAAGGCTTCGATGCCACCGGCATGCCGACGCTCAACCGTGAGCCCGGTGAGCTGACGCCTGGAACCGCATCGGATGGCGAGTCGGGGAAGCGTTCGCAGGTCACATCCCCAGTGACAAGCGATGGTGCCACGAGCACTTCGGCACCGCCGCAGCGCCAGACCGAGCGCAGGCGAAAGGCAGGCGATGGCAGCACTCAAGCGGCGCAGAAACGCTCTGCGGCCGCCGCTGCCGGTCCCAAAACCACGGAAATCGTGATCTGTTTGACCGGTCAATCCAAAGCGGGCAAGTCGAGCGTCATCAATGCGCTGCTGGCCGAACAACAGGCCGCTGTAGACGTGATTCCGGAAACCAGCAGCATCGCCCGCTATGTGGTGCAGCGCCGTGAAACCCATGACCGCCTGGTTCTACTGGATACCGTCGGCTACGCGGTTGATGGATTCAGCGATGCGCAGAAGGCCGACCTGGAGGCCGCGCTGCGGCAGTCGGATCTGGTGCTGCTGGTGATGGATGTAAGCAATCCGGCGCGGGATCCCGATGTGCGGACACTCGATTATCTGAATCGCTGGTTCGCTCAGCACCGCGAGCTGAAGCCAACGCCGATCCTCGGCGTGCTGACGCATATCGATCTGCTGCGGCCGATTCGGCAGTGGGAGCCGCCCTACGACTGGCAAGGCGGCGACAGGCCGAAGGAACGCAGCATCCGCGACGCCATCGAGTACCACCGCAACCTGTTCGGGACACGTGCTGCGGGAATCGTTCCCGTCTGCACCGACATGGCCCGCGAGCGGGTGTTTGGTGTGGAGGAGTTCTTGATTCCGGCGATGACGCCGCTGCTCGGTGAAGCCCGTGCTTCGTCGCTGCTGCGGACGCTGCACCGCGAGATCTCTCAAGGCCGGACCCGCCGAGTTGTCCGGCAGTTTTGGCAGATCGGCACACGGCTGCTGCGCCGCGGAGCCGGTGACCGCTCGCCGCTGAACTAGCCAGACCAAGCGAGCAGCCTCTAGCGGAAAACAGTTAAGACAACGGTTCTACGATTCAACGCGGCTCTCCAACCCTCCCCCTGCTGGCACTGAAGCTGCACAAGCCTCCCGGCGGATAGCTGTGGAATAAACCTTCAACCGAGCGAGCAAGACGATGCAACTAGACAATCGAGTGGCGTTCATCACCGGCGGCAGTTCCGGGATCGGGGCGGCCAGCGCCGTCCGCCTGGCGCACGAAGGTGCCAAAGTGGCGATCCTCGGACGCAGCGAAGACGAGCTACAGGAAGTGGTCGAGAAGATCAAGCAGGCAGGGGGCGAAGCGATGGCCGTCGTCGGCGACATCGCCGACGTCCAGTCGATGCAGGACGCCTATTCACGTGTGATCAAGCAGTGGGGCAGACTCGATATCGTGTTCGCCAACGCTGGCATCAATGGTGTCTGGGCGCCGATCGAAGAGCTGAGCCCCGAGGACTGGCGGAAAACGATCGACATCAACCTCAGCGGCACGTTTTATACGGTGAAGTACGCCGTGCCGCACCTGAAACGCAATGGCGGGGCGATCGTCGTCACCTCCTCGGTCAACGGCACCCGGATGTACAGCAACACCGGCGCGACCGCTTATGCCTGCACCAAAGGGGCTCAAGTTGTGATGACGAAAATGTTGGCGCTCGAATTGGCCAAGCACCAGATTCGCATCAACGCCATCTGCCCAGGTGCGATCGAAACCAAGATCGATGACAACACCGAGCGAAGGAATCTCGAGAAAGCTCAGGAACCGGTCGAGTTTCCAGAAGGCAAAGTCCCGCTGACCGATGGCAAACCGGGCACGAGTGAACAGGTGGCGGAATTGGTGCTGTTCTTGGTTTCCGACGCGGCCAGCCACATCACCGGCAGCGAAATGTGGATCGACGGCGGGCAGTCGCTGCTCCAGGGTTAAGTACTTTAAACCGCCTGGCTGAAAACGACGCGAGCGGCCGCAGAACTGCGACCGCTCGCTTCGTTTTACCGATCCACCGTCTGCCCGCCGTGGGCTAGCGACGTTGCCGCAGGCCTTCTTCTTCGGACAGGTCCGGCAACGTGTGAGGCTGTGCTTCGCGGCTGCGGGTGGTTCCGCTTTGGTTAGGCGCACCGCGGCCCACGCCAGGTGCTCCGCCGGGGCTGAGATTACCAGCACGGGGGATAGCGGCTTCGTTCAGCCCCGGGGCGGAGCCGCCGATGGCGGGTGCGCCACCGGGTACCAGGGCACCACTTTCCAGTCCCAGACCGGCTCCTGGCCGAGTGGGCAGAGCGCGGGTGCGTTCACCGCGAGGAGGCCATCCTTCGGGACGTGCCGGACGCATCCGTTCTTCACGGGCCTGGGCATTGCCGACGCTGCTGCCGCGCCGAGCGTTTCCTGCTCGCTCATCGGGAATCATTCGCACATCGCCGCGCATCCGTTGTCCGGCTGCCGGGTCGCGCGTGTCGCTGCCGGGCAGCGCCTGAGGCGTCGTCTGGCCGGCATTTGCACCCGGAGCCGTCGCTGCACCCGCCGCCGGATCAGCGCCCTGCACGGCTGCTCCTTGTTGTTGGCTGATAACGCCTGGTTGCTGAGTCACAACACCTGGCTGCTGGGTGATGATGCCTGGCTGCTGAGTGATGACACCCGGCTGCTGACCGGTCACACCGCGTTGCCCACCGGCCGCACCGGGTTGGCGACCGGCCGCACCGGCGGGCTGCTGGGCTGTGGGGTCTTGAGCAGCGTTTCCTTGGCCGGGGTTACCAGCGCCTTGGCCTGTGTTGGCCGGGTTTTGGCTAGCGTTTCGACGACCCTGGCCACTGTTACCAGGGCCCACGCCTGTATTGACTGGACCCTGGGCAGCGTTCCCACGTCCTTGGCCGGCGTTACCGGCACCTTGGGCAGGAGCGTCGCCACCTTGGCCCGTGTTGGCCGGGTTTTGGCTAGCGTTTCGACGACCCTGGCCACTGTTACCAGGCCCCACGCCTGTATTGACTGGACCCTGGGCAGCGTTCCCACGTCCTTGGCCGGCGTTACCGGCGCCTTGAGCGGGATTGTCGCCACCTTGGGCAGTGTTCGCAGGATTCTGGCCGGCATTGGGACGGCCTTGGCCACTGTTACCAGGGCCCAAGCCCGTATTCGGAGCGCTCTGCGCAGCGTTTCCGGACGGTTGCTCTGTTCCACTTGGACTCTGTCCTGCAGCGGATTGCTGCTCGCTGCTCGGCCGTTGGCCCGCGTCAGTGGGGCGGAGATCAGAATCGCCACGGGTTTCAGCTTCTCCGGCGCGCGCGTTGGCGCCACCAGGCGTGACTCGCGCATCACTGGGTGTGACCGCGGTTGCACCGGGAGTGACTGCCGCTTGTCCACTTCGCTGGGCGGCTTCCCCTGTCGCTGACGCTCCTGCATCAGCCGCTCGACGGCCAACTTCCCCGCTCTGAGTCCGATCCGCACGGGGCCGCAATTCAGCGGCCTCCGCGGCATCACCGACAGCATCAGGAAGGACTTCGGTACGAGTGACGCCAGGTTGAACAGCAGCTCCGGTGGTTGCCGGAGCGGCTGCACCAAGTTCAAGTGAACCGGCATCAGTGCCGGTGATGTCCGGTACCGCTGCACTGGCGTTGAAGCGGCGATCACGCTGCTCTTCCGGAGTCAGTTCCACTGCTTGCCGGCCTGGTGGCAGGTCGTTGCTGGCATCGCGTCCGCGGCGCGGCGTTTCCTCCACACGATCCCCTGGGGCGGGCACAGCCTCGGCCGTCGCATCACCTACTTCGACTGACGTGGCCGCAGGCAATTGAGCGACTTCAGGCAACTGCAGCCGGCCGCGAGGCCTACCCACGCCTCGCGTGCGCCGCGGGTCCGCATCCGCCTGTTCGGCGTCCGGTTCATCCGCAGCCGATTCATCCACAGCCGCTACATCCGCAGCCGCGTCGGCTCCGTCCGCTGCTTCTGCCTCAACCGGCTCGCTCTCTACCGTGCGGCGCATCCGCACCAGTTCACGCATCGGTCTTGTCGATTCGTGGATCCGCTCGACCTCTTCTTCATTTAACGTTTGGAAACGGAAGCTAGAATCCGGCTCTTCGGCAACGTTCTCAATCGCCTCACCAACGGCGGCTAATCTCAGAATCGTCGGATCGATATTGCTGTCGGCAGCCGTCTGCATCAACTGCCGCTGCGCAGCGATCGTGCGTGCAGGCCGAATCTGTTCGGAAGTGGCAAAGACCTGATGTTGATTCGTCACCCAAGTCAACAGGTTAGCCGTCCGTCCAACGCCGCGGCTCCGGTAATGAGCATAAAATGGATCGTAGGCAGTTGGTTGCTGATAACGCACGATCCAAGGTTGGAAGGAGTCGGCGTATTGTGGACCGTAATAGTCACCAAAATAGTAATGGCGAACGTTGGGGCGAACGAACATGTGGACCAGCAGGTTCACGCCGGTGTCGATCGTGTAGCGTGGACGATAAACGAACTGCTCAGATCGATAAACCGGTTGGCGATAGTACACGGGAGTGAAGACGATTCCGCGGTACGCGATGTCGTAATCCCAATAGCCCGGCCGGAACAGTGTTCCTCGAGGGGTCCAAATGTACTGAGCTGGAACCCAGACCCAGTTTTCATGGACCGGCGACCAGAAGCCTGGTCGCCAGCGATAGGTCGCGTCCTGATAGACCCAGTGTCCGGGGATATAGAAATGATTTTCCGCTGGTGCGGGCGCTGACGGACCGGCTTCGATCGATTCAGGAGGCGCGGGCAGGTATTCGACCTCGGCCAATTGTGCACCCGCCCAGAAGCCGCTGATCCAGCGATAACCCGAATCGGCAGTGACCCAATATCCAGGCACCCACCGCTGGTCCGGCGGAACTTCACGCCACAGGCCGCTGATCCAGAGGAAATCCTGTCGCTCGTCGTCCCAGGCCCAGTAGCCAGGAATCCACTGCACATTGTCGCCCTCGGGCCGGTATTCCGGAGGCAATTCCTCAATTGGTTCCGGTGGCTCGGCCGTCACGAGTGGGGAGGCTACAGGATTTGCTTCGTAGGGCTCAGCAAATGCCTCATGCAATGGGCCCCGCGTCAGATACTCGATCGCGCCGGCATCACTTGCTTGATCGGTCGCAACACGATCTGGTGGCTGTGCGAGCACCGCAGCGCCCAGCATAAAAGCGACCACCAATCCGGTGGCGGAGATTAACTGCCGCCACGTTTTTTGAACGAATGAAGGTCTCACGGTAAATCCTCTAAGGGCGATGGAATCGATGAGTGGCTCAGGCCCATCAGCCTTGGACTGGGCCAACTGCCAGGCGAAATGGCAAGCAAACAGAAGAGAAGGCAAAGCCTGTGCCAACGTCAAAATCCGTACGGCCCTCAGCGCCGCATCCGCCGCTGCGACCGTACTGCGCGCGACGGCGGCTATAATCGCTGGCTCAGACAAAAATCCGGCGGCAGGCACTCTTCGCCCGCCGCCTTCCTCCACGAATTATCCAGTGAGCAGTGCTGATGAGAACGGAACGAGATTGGAAACGACGCGAGTTCCTCCAACTGGGCGGCGCAGCCGCAGCCGCCGTGATCGCTGGCTCAGAAGCCCGCGGACAAGACGCCGACGCCGTATCCGACAGCCGCCCCTGGCAACTCGGCTGCTTCACACGTCCGTTCGGTAATCATTCCTTCGCCGAGACGATTGCCGGCATCGCTCAGGCCGGCTACCGCGGCATCGGGCTGATGACGATTCACCTGCCCGGTGGCTCATTCAGTTTGGCCAACGCATCGGCCGAGCAAGCCGCGACGGTCGCCTCGATGACACGTGACCATCAACTCTCCGTGCTCACCACTTACTACGCTGGTCCGCCGGTTGAGCAATCGCTGCAGCAGGGTGTCGCTGGGATGCGGAAGTTGATCGACAATTGCGTTACCGCTGGCTGCGCCGCAGTGCTGCTGGGCGGTACCACTGAAGAGCGGCTATACGACACCTATTACCAAGCGGTGGCGGAGCTGTGCGACTATGCCGCCGAAAGAAAGGTGCTGCTGAATCTCAAGCCGCACGGCGGGCTCAATGCCACTGGTCCTCAGTGCCGCCAGGCGATCGAACGGGTCGGGCATCCAGGGTTCAACCTGTGGTACGACCCCGGCAATATCTTCTACTACTCTGATGGCAGCCTCGACCCCGTGGATGATGCAGCCAGCGTCAACGGGCTGGTGACGGGCATGTGCGTCAAAGACTTTCAGCCGCCCAAGGATGTGGAGCTGAATCCCGGCAGCGGCAAAGTCGCTTTCCCCCGCGTCCTGCAGATTCTCAGGGCCGGCGGCTTTAGCGGCGGCCCGTTGGTGGTCGAAACGCTCGCGCCCGGTGATCTGCCGACGACGATTGAAAACGCGCGGCGGACTCGCGAGCAGCTGCAGCAATGGCTCAAACCGGTCTAACCGATCTTCAGGATGCCTTCGCACCGGCTCGCAGTGGTTAGCATCAGCCTAGACCGCTGCTGAGGGGCAATTTGCCGCTGCGGTGGTCACGGCTGCGACTTGATCTGCAAGTCCGAAAACCGCGCCTGCGCGTTGACCACGCGCAGGCCAATCGTCCCACGGGTGTAAGTGGATTCCGTTGTCGTGAACACCGGTTTTCCACCAAGCGTAATCGTGATCCGGTCATCGACCGCCCTGATGCCCAGTCGCTGCGGAACCTTTGCGTCGATCTTGACCGGCGCGCGAGCGATCTCGGTCCAGTGTTGGCCGTCGGCAAATCCGAAAATCACGATCCCCGCACGCGGGATCAGGCCCGCGAAATAACCCCGCTGGGCGTCGTAGCCAATCGACGGCCCAGTGGTGCGAAACACGAGCCCTGCATCATTGGCCCCGGCGTCACCGAGAAAGTCGATCGTCACTTCCGCAGCAAAATCGTCCGGCAGCAAAGAGTCGAGCATCAGCTTTTCACCACTGCGGTAGTCGTTGATCGGCTGTTGCGGAACGCGACCTAGATACACGCCGTCCGCACGGTGGTCAAAGAACTGATGATGACCATAGTAACTCCAGCCACTCAGGCCGGCATCGCGACCGAGCGATGATTGATGCGGTAGTTCCAGTTGCTCGACGGTTTCGCCCGCCGGTCGCGTCAGGATGCTGCCCGGCGCGACCGGCTTGCCTAACCGCGGCATACCCCTGGGACCAAAGCTCATCGGTTGAACGAATACCGCTCGCCGCCAACCAGGGTTGCGATCGCGTTTGGCGTGATAGACGTGCCACCACTGCGAACCATCGGGCGAGCGGACGAAACAGGAGTGGCCGACGCCGTAGGTTTCTTCGGTGCCTTCAAACAACGGTTGCGGTCGTTTGTTCCATGCTTTTGGATCCAGTGGGTCCTCGCCAACCAATTCCAGCAATCCCAGCTTATAACTCGGCAGCCACGAAGCGCCGCAGGAATAAGTCACAAACGTGCGGCCGCTATGGACCAAGACCTGTGGTGCCTCATTGAGCCCACGACCACGGTCCCCTGGTTCAGTTCGCTCCCAAGGATAGTCCGCGTTGTCACAGATGCGCACACGTGGTCCAGCGAGTTCCACTGGCGACTTCATCGGGGCGATGTAGAGGTATTGCCGGTCCGTTCCAGCCGCATCCCATCCCGACCACAACGCATACCGGCGGTCGTTATGCTCCAACACCGTCATATCGATCGCCCACAGATTCGGCGATTGTCCATCGTCGCCCTCACCGGTCGCCAGGGGCCCATGCAACTGATAAGGCCCCAGCGGATCCTGGCCTTCACTGCGCAGCACGTAAGCGAGATGGTTTTCGTTTCTCCCGTCGCTGGCTGCCATGTAGATGTGCCAGCGATCGTCGAGAAAATGAAGCTCCGGCGCCCAAATTTCCCTTGAATAAGGTCCCTCTGCGGGAGCCGTCCAAACGATGTGCTTCTCGCCCAGCGATGTGAGTCGATCGCTGGTGTGGACCGCGATGCCGCGATTTCCATCGGAAAAACACCATAGATAGCGCTCGGCGTGCGGGTCGCGGATCACCCATGGATCGGCGCCCTCGGCGATCGGATTGACGAACTGATCCGCCGCCAGCGACTCCCCTCGCTGCGATTCATTCTGCTTCGATTCAAACCGCGGATCGCCTGCATCGGCCGGCATCTCGGCGTTCCAAGCCAGCACGGCCTGCTGAAGCCGAGCAACTACCTCCGGATGCTGTGCGGCAACGTTGTTGGTCTCCGAAACATCATTGTCGAGATCATACAGCTGGACGCCGCCGCTATCGTGATTGACATAAAACTTCCACTGGCCATCACGAGCCGCCAAGTCGGGATTAGGTCGCTGATCCGTTCCTGGACGATCCGGCGGGCGTCGCCAAAAGATCGGAGCAGTCCGACTTTGCTTTGCTCGTCCCACCAGTGTTGCCGAGAGATCTTCTCCATCGAACTGCACATTCGCCGGCGGATCGACCTCAGCAATCGCATATAGAGAAGCGTTCAGGTCCAGCGAGCAGAAGATCGAATCATCGTTCTGCGTGCCCACCGCGTCCGCAGCGATCAAGCCGGGGCCCCACACGATCAGCGGCGAACGGACGCCACCTTCATATAACCACGTTTTGCCGCCGCGCAGCGGATCGGACGTGCCTGCGCCTTGCTCATGTCCATTGTCCGAAGCAATTATGATCAGGGTGTTATCACGCAGCTTTGCATCGTTGCGGACTCGATCAAACAACACCCCTAACTGCTGATCCATCGCCTGGAGCACCGCGTTATAAAGTTCCCGCTTGCTGCCATCGGTTTCGTTTCGCAATACCTCCGGCGGGAAGAACGGCGAATGCACATCATCGGGCCAGAGGTTGATGTAGAACGGCTGCTCAGTCGCGCCGGCGTGGTCGATGAATCCAATCGCTGCATCGACAAACGCAGCGGTGATCACGGAGCGATCTGCCCAGCGAATCGGACCTTTGCCCAGTGCGGCCGAGCCCAAATCATGTTTTTGCGGCGGCTTGCCGTCATAGGCATCCTTCAGTGGCAACAGCCGTGGTCCCAGGCCTTCGAAGTTCGTTAAACTCTTGTCAAAGCCGTACTCCCGAATCAAAGGCGCATCGCCAACGTCGCGTTGACCACCCATGTGCCACTTACCGAAGTGGCCGGTGGCGTACCCGTTTTGGTTAAGTTCGCGCGCCAGGACAGGCGCTTGTGGATCGAGCCACTGCGCCATTCCCCGCTGCTCGTTTAGCTTGCGGCTGGCCAAGTACGAACTGACCTGCCACCGCTGGGGATACTGCCCCGTTGTCAGCGCCACACGCGACGGTGAGCAGATCGGTGCATTGACATAGAACTGATTGAACCGAATCCCTTCCGCCGCGATGCGGTCGATGTTCTCCGTCTGCACGGCGTTGCCACCGAAGCAAGACAAGTCGCTCCATCCCATATCGTCGATCAGCACAACGATCAGATTCGGTTGCTCTGAATGGGCGCGACGCTTTGGTTGGCCGAAGGTCTTCTGCTGGTCGTCGGTCTGATCCATCCACTGATCAACCGCCATGCGCAGCGTCGCCAGACGATCGGCCTGGGCTGGCTCTGCCGCCAGGTTATTCTGTTCCCATGGATCATCGCCGACGTGATACAGTTCCTCCGCGGGCCGCTGCAAGTAGTTGAGTACCGTACGGCGCGCGGCGGGTTTCGCAATCGCCTCATCGACCCAGCTATTCCAATAGCCGCTGTCGGCAGGGGACGTGGTGACATGGGAAGTGTTGCGCAGCTCGGGGTACAGGTTGCGAATGTATTTCCAACCATCGGCGGTCCGCGCCGAGCGGATCGGATAGACATTAAAATCGCCATCGCCACTGTGTGCGGTCAGGATCACATCATGGTGCGAATCCAGCTGTTGCGTGAGCACCGGCAGGAATGATTTACCATCAATGAACTTTGGCGGATTGCCGCCGGCGATGTCGACCAGCGTCGGCAGCAGATCAATCCAGGAAACCATCGCATCGGATCGTACGCCCGCAGCAACGCGCTGCGGCCAACTGACGATCAGCGGCGTTCGAATGCCGTCTTCATACAAGGTCCACTTGCCAAATGGCCACTGGGCACCGTGATCACTGGTGTGCACAAAGCAGGTGTCTTCGCCGAGCTTCTCCCGAGCCAGGTCATACACCTGCCCAAGCTCATCATCCATCTTGCGGATCGCCGCAACATACTTCGCCCGCCACTGACGTGTGACAGGAGTATCCACATGATGTGGCGGCACGCTCAGGCTGGCAGGATCGACTTCGCCGATGTCCTCAGGCCAAGGGACGTGCGGCCAATTGCTGCCGACAAACAGACACAGCGGCTGGTCGCTCTGCCGCTCGCGCAGCCACTCCAACGCCTTGGGGACGGCGATGTCTTCGTGATAGCCAAAATGACGCGCAATGTCGAAGCCATATTCAGCCGTCTGACGATAATGACCGACCTTGCCAAACGAAACAACCTCGTAACCGAGTTCCTGCAGGTAAGCCGGCAGCTTTTGTCGATCGGCCGCTGGTCGCGAGTGATTTGCCTCGGCTCCATTGCGCGCTGGATACATGCCGGTCAACATCGCCGCGCGGCTTGGAGCACAGCTCGGCGAGGCGACGAATGCCTGATTGAACGTCATTCCCGCCGCGGCCACGCGAGCCATATGCGGCGTGTCGATGTCGGGTGAGCCATACACCGAGGAGTCTCGCCAGGTATGGTCATCCGACAAAAAGACAACAATGTTGGGGCGCCGCGGTTCATCGGCTCGCGCCGAGGCATCACCGCTGACGCTCGCCAGTGCGATTGCGGCAACGGTGAGCACGCGCAGTATGCTGAGCATGGGGAGAGACCTCATCGACCGGATTTCTAGGAGTTCATCACGGCAATCCGTGACGGCGACAGATTAGGTGAAGTGACGTGAGCCGGCGGCGCGGCCGCCGGCGGTAACCGTCGATTTCTACTTTGACGCTGACGAGGCATCTGGACCTACAATGCCATTTTCCCGGTGGATTTCCAGCAGCTGCTCCGGGGTAATCTTCTTCACTCGGCGATCGTAGGTCAGCAGTCCATTGATCTCGCCTTCGACATCGGTCGTCTGTGTGTAGATACCTGCTGCGATGCCCTGCTTGCGAAGTTCCGCCAAAAGCCGAATTGACTCGCGATACCGTTCCAGCCATTCCTCCTTGCTTTTGGGCAAGTCTCCATAACCCCAGTTGCGGGCGTTAGGATCCCAGAGGTGTCCCTGGACCGGAAACCCGTGCCCGCCGAACTCACCGACGATTTTGACGAAATCGTCAAATCGACCACCTTCGCCGAGCTCGAAGGGGAACTTGGGGTGCGGGTACTCGTGATGGTCGACGATGTGACCGACCGGGAAAAAGTTGCCGCCACTAGCGATGTTGACCTGCCGTGTCGGGTCATATTCCACCGTCCACTTGCCGACTTCCATCGTCCGGTGCTGGCCCCAGGCCTCATTGAACGGCACCCACTGCACGATGCAGGGATGATTGTGCAGCGTGTCGATCATCTTCTTCAGTTCGAACATGAACTGCCTGTGTGCCTCGTCGGGCCAGTTGGCATCGACGGGATTAGGTTGCAGCCGTGTCCACGGCGGGCTGGAAGGTTTGCCCTCCGTTTGTGAGCCCGTGCCCGAGCTGACTTGATCTTGCCAGACCATCATGCCGAGCTTGTCGCAGTGATAATAATACCGCCGTGGTTCCACCTTGATATGCTTACGAATGGTGTTGAATCCTGCATCTTTAAGAAACTGGATATCCGACACCATGGCGTCATTCGACGGGGGCGTTAACAAACCGTCCGGCCACCACCCTTGGTCGAGCGTGCCCCAGTGGAAGATCGATTCGCCGTTTAAGGTGAACCGCAAGTGGCCTTCGGCGTCGCGCTGGATCTTTGACTCGCGGAAGCCAAAGTAGGACTGCACGACATCGTCACCGACGCGAATCTCCAGATCGTAGAGCGTCGGCGAATCAGGAGACCACAGCTGCGGGTCGGCAACCTGAAGCGTCAGCTCACCGTTGTCGCTCGTTCCGGTGGCAATTTCCTCGCCGTCCAGCAGTACGCGGACCTGAGCGGCAGGTGCTGACGATGGATCATTGCCGTGCACTTGCAATTTTACCTCGCCGTCGTTGGTTGCGACGATTTTCACATCGGCCAGGTGCGTCTGCGGCACTTCCTCCATCCAGACGGTTTGCCAGATCCCGGAGACCGGCGTGTACCAGATTGCTCGCGGGTTGAGCACTTGCTTCCCATGCAACTGATACTGGGTATCGGTCGCGTCGTTGACCCGTAGCGTCAGTTCGTTCTCACCCTCACGCAGCGCGTCGGTGATGTCGAATGAGAACGGCAGATTCCCGCCGGTATTTTTGCCAATCTCCTGGCCGTTCACCCACAGAGTTGACTGATAATCGACGGCTTCAAAGTTGAGGCGGTAGCGGCGGTCATCGCGTTTTTCAACTGATAATGTGCGGCGATACCAGAGCGTGTCGTCCGGCCAAAGCCTGCGCTCCACGCCCGACAGCGGTGACTCGATCGCGAACGGAACTCGAATTTTTCCGTCCCATTTCTGCGGCGCGTTAGTCACTTCTTCAGGTGTGACGGCATAGTCCCACATGCCATTGAGATTCACCCACTGGTCACGGCGAAGCGCCGGTCGAGGGTATTCCGACCACGGCTGCTCCGTAGCCGCTTGCTCGAGCTGCTCGCCCCAAGCGCTCCGCATGGCGACCTTTGGCGGGCCGACGTCGATCTGGTGAGCGATCAAACGGCCGTTGAAGCGGTTGGGGGAGAAGTAGTTGCCAACCGGGTCGCCGAAGTCTTGGCCGAGGTACAAGCCGATTGCCGGTTGAGCAGACAACAGGCCCGGCGATTTACGTTCAACCACAAGTTGATCATTGACCTCGATCGACATCCGCTCGCCGCTGAGTACCGCGCGAATCTTGGCTTCGCCTGAGATAGGCTCTCCGGCGATCAACTCCGTCAGTTCGCCTCGGTTGCGAATCGAAAACGCAGGTCGGCCGTCGACGAAGTGCAGCGAGTAGCCGAACCGCAGGCCCCCGTGCGCCAGAATGACGCCTTCTGGATTCGTAGCATCCACAGTTGCAGTGATCGTTAGCGGGTGATTGCGCACTTGCGGTGGATTCGGTTCGGCTGCCAAACCTGGAATCGCACTTGCGCAGGTTATCAATCCCAATGCGAATGCTGTGAGCGACTGAAAGCAGGTGTTCATAAGGGCTCCAGGGAACGAATAGCGGTTGTCGCTGGCGAAAGGCTCAGCAGTGAGTTTGAGTTGGACGGACTGTTAGTTTGAATGGGACGGATCCACGGGCGCGGGATAGGCGGCAAGCTTGGCTTTCAACCGCTCGGCGACGGCGGGCAAAGTCTCCGCTAAGTTTGTCGTCTCCAGTGGATCGCTGTGGTAGTCATAAAGTTCATACTGGGCCGAGCCGTCGGTCTGACTAAAATTTTTCCATTGGACCAAGCGAAAACGCGTTGTACGAATCGCGCGGCCGAGGCCTCGCGGCCGCGGAAACACATGGTAGGCATGATCGCGTGGCAGCCTGGCCGTTGGATCTCGCAACACCGGCACCAGACTGAGTCCATCGATCTTCTGTGCAGCTTGTGGAAGCGGCAGACCGCACAGTTCGGCCAACGTGGGGAAGATGTCAACGGTTTCAGCTAACTGTTCCGATACCGAACCCTTAGGCGTGATGCCAGCAGCGGAAACCAGCAGCGGGATTCGATTCGCCTGTTCGTAATTCGTGTGCTTGGTCCAAATGCCGTGATCGCCGAGATGAAAGCCGTGGTCACCCCACAGCACAACGACGGTGTTTTGCGCCAATTCCAGCCGATCGAGCTCGTCGATCACCTTGCCGATTTGAGCATCAACGAAACTGGTGCTGGCGTAATAGCCGTGAATGAGCTGGCGCTTGAGGCCTTGAGAGAAGTCGCCTTGCGGTGGCACCGGATCGTAGGCAGCGATCTCGCCGCCACGCTTGCCCGCGATTCGTGGTGCGCCCTGGGGAAGCTCCTCGAGCGTCGGCAACGGCAAGGTCGCCGGATCGTAGAGGTCCCAATATTTCTGCGGTGCGCTGAACGGCAGGTGCGGCCGGACGAATCCAGTCGCGATGAAGAACGGTGTGCCATCGAACTGGCGCCGCTGCTTTGCCTGGCGCAACCGCTCAATTGTTTCGATGGCTACGCGTCCGTCGGCATAATCTGTGTCCTCGGCGATCGGTGATTCGAAAGCGGCACCGCGCGGCAAGGAGCCAATTCGGTCAAGCGCCTGGTTGCTGAATAGCGCTTCTTCGCGCGTCAGCCGGCCACCGTGGGTGCTTGCCGGGTCGAGGTACTCGATGACCTTGTCGTGAAAATGTTCGACGCTGAACGACTGCGGGTCGCCTTGATTGCCGTGTCCGATGTGGAACACCTTGCCCAACGATTCGGTGCGGTAGCCGTGTTGGGCGAACACTTGCGGCAGCGTCACGGCATGGGGCAACCGCTTGCGAAGCTGGTTTCCGAGGTCGTACAGGCCTGTGGAGGTGGAGTGCGAGCCGAGCATCAGATTGAACCGTGACGGAGCGCAGACCGCTTGGTTACAGTACGCCAGGTTGAACCGCATGCCCCGAGCCGCCAGCGCGTCGAGGTGCGGCGTCTGAGCCACGGGATCGCCATAGCAGCCTAGGGCTGGCTTCAGATCATCGACCAGTACCAACAGCACATTAGGCCGCTCGGCGATTGTGGCCTCAGCGGCAAGACTTTGAGCTGCCCCGGCAATCACGAGCAACGTGGCGAGGATACTGCACAACAGACGATTCATTGGGACTCCGAGGCCGGGTGGCTGGACCTAGCCACAGCTGCGCAGGCCGACTTGGCTGCTGTGGACGCCCGCGCGGGCTGCTCATAAGCCCTAGATTACCCGCAAATGCCCCAGCCGCAATCAGCTTACCTGACTTCGCATCATGCGGATCCCAATCAGTATCCGCGAATCGCGCGCTGAAAACTCCTTTGCTGGCGGTCCAAGTGACGTTGTAGGGCGTCATGCACGCGCAACGAGTCGACCCATACGGCGTCACTTCACCCAGCCGTTTTACGACTCTGGGGCCGTTGGCAATGCAGCCAATCAGCTATTATGCAGTGCTTTCACCCCCCAACACGCTCGCGATCCGACCAATTTCATGACAGTTGATAAGAAACAGAGCACCCCGTCCGAGCATGAAGAGTACAACGAACTGGTACGTCGGGTCCGCGAGGCGAGCCTGCTGGGCGGGACCGCGGAACTCCTTGGCTGGGATCGCGAAGTGATGATGCCCGACGGAGGGCTCCAGTACCGCAGCAATCAACTGGCACAGCTGGCCAGGCTGCAGCATGAGACGTTTACATCGCCACGAGTGGGTGAGCTGCTTGGCGAGTGCGAGACCGACTCGCAACTCATGTCCGACCCGCTGTGCAACGAAGCGGTCAATGTGCGCGAAATTCGCCGCAGCTACGACCGCCAGACGAAGCTGCCGGCAGAGCTGGTTCAGCAGGAAGCCGAACTCGGCAGCTATGCGCAGCATGAGTGGGCGATGGCGCAAAAACAACGACTTCAAACACTTTCGGCCGTGGTTGGAACAGTCGGTCGCGCTGCTACAGCGCAAAGCGAAGTGTTACGGTTGGGCCAGCGACGGTGAGCCCTGGGATGCACTGGCGGAGGACTACGAGCCGGGATGCACTGCCGCCGCAGTCGCCGCGGTGTTTCGGCCGCTGCGAGATTCGCTGCAGGAGTTGCTCAATGAGTTGATGAACAGCTCGCGCGCCCCAGCAACGCATTCAACGAACTGCCGCTGCCAACCGCTCAACAAGAACAATTTGTAAAATTTGTCGCCCAGCAGATCGGCTTCGATTTTGGCCGCGGCCGGCTCGACCGATCGACGCACCCGTTCTGCGCCGGCACACATCCAGGTGACGTGCGGCTGACGACGCGTTTTCATGAAGCCAACGTCAACGACGCGCTGGGATCGACCATGCATGAAGCCGGTCACGGAATTTATGAGCAAGGCTTGCCGACCGCGCATTGGGGGTTGCCGATGGGTCAGGCGGTCTCGCTGAGCATTCATGAAAGCCAGAGCCGATTGTGGGAAAACCAAGTCGGGCGGTCACAAGCCTTTTGGCGGTGGCTGCAGCCGCAACTGGCGCGATTCTTTGGCGATGCGACGAGCGGCTTATCATTGGATGATGTTTATGGCGGAGCGAACATCGTGAAGCCAACGCTGATCCGCGTCGAAGCGGATGAAGCGACTTATAATATGCACATCATGATCCGGTTTGAGATCGAGCGGGCGCTGCTGACGGGCGAATTGGCCGTTGCCGACGTTCCCGATGTGTGGAATGCAAGGTATAAGGAATACCTCGGGATCGATGTCCCCAATGATGCTCAAGGCTGCCTACAAGATATCCATTGGTCGATGTTGGCGATCGGATACTTCCCCACTTACACGCTTGGCAATCTCTACAGTGCCCAATTTTTCGAGGCGGCATGCGAGGCCATCCCTGACCTAGAGGAACAATTCACGCACGGGCATTTTGAATCGCTCAAATCATGGCTGAACGAGAACATTCACGCGCACGGCAAACGGTATTTGGCCGCGGACTTGTGTCAGCACGTCACCGGCAAGCCACTCAGCGCCGCGCCGCTGCTGCGCCACCTCGAGGCCAAGCTCCGGCCACTGTACGGGCTGTAATGAGCATCACCTGCTCACCATGCCTGCGACACTGACGTCTGCTGAAAACTTGGGTTCTTCTGCGATTTTTGTGGCTCATCACTAGCGGCGTGGACGCTTATCCACTGGGTGGCACGTCCCTGAGGAACGAAGGGCGTGTTGGGGAGAACTGCGGGGTAGCCAGGGAATGTCTCATCGGCGCGGTGTCTGTTTCACAAGATCATGCCCATCGCTGGGGCTCTGAGCGTGCCACCCAAAGCCATCGCAATACCCGCTCCGGAACGGGCGCAACTCAATCAGCGAAAGAACCTCGAAGGTAGACTTTATCGCCAGGCGAGATGAACTTGCTCGCCGCTTTGCGGGTGCTGGGGATCGATCGTGTGCAGTTGCAGGTCGATCGAGTCGGGATGCAGCCGAGCGTCGACCCAGCCGTTCGGCTGGCCTTCGGCGAAGATATACGCGACCGGCGGCAGGTTGATCAGATGCAGTCCGTCGCGTTGGCTAAGCGACCAATTGTGCGAGTGTCCAAAAACGTATGCCTTGACGTGCTGGCGGGCCTTTAACAGTTCAAAGAAAGCTTCTGAATCTCGCAGTCCACCCCAAGGCGTCCCTTCCGCAGGCGGTTGGAATTGAAGGTTGTGATGCGCGATCACGACGGCTGGTTTTTCGCTGCGGGCATCGAGCGCTTGAGCCAGCCAATGCCGCTGCGCTTCACCGAGCTCGCCGGTGACGACGTTCACCTCCAACAGCGAATCGAGCAAAAATAGATTGGCGTGCGGTGTTTCGATCACGCTGACGTGCTTGGACTGGACCGGCGGGTTCTCGGGTCGCTGTGCAGCTAGGGCATCATAGAACGGTCCGCGATCATCGTGATTGCCCATCGTCACATGCAGCGGCAGCCCAGCGTCCTTGAGCGGATCGACACACGCGGCAAAATTTGCATAGTCCTGGGGCAGGCCCTTCAGATACGCGCAATCACCATTAATGATCACACCGGCCGGCTTTTGCGGTAGCTCGCACAGCTGCGCGACAACCTGCCGCAAGTTGGCCGTCATGTTGACCCCGCGAGCCTCGATCTCCGCTCGCTCCGGGATGTGCGTGTCGGACAACAGGGCAAAGCGGTTCGCGTCGCCCTCCTCAGCCGCCCAGCCAGTTTGCAGCAGTGCTAGGCTCGCCATCGCCGCGGTGCTGCGGATCATGAACTGGCGTCGCGAGACGGGGGCGATGTGAAGCGGCATTGTATTGCTCCTGGGCAACGGCAGTTGAATAGGGTTCCTTCGGTCCCGGTCGAGCACCCACTATGTCTGGCGGGCAACGCAACAGCAACCCGCAGGTTTGCCCTACGGGCCGGGCGCGCGGGCTTCGTTAGCGAAGATGTAAAAAACTTCTTGTCGCCATGATGGGGGGGCTGGCGATTACAATTGACCGAAGCGATCAACCGCGGTGATCGCTTCCGGCTTATCTGATCACCCCGCTAGTCGAGTCGTCTGCGATGGACCTTTTGTTGCTGTTGATGGGAGTCGTCGGGCTCGTGTGGCTCTGGCAGATGCAGCATGCGCAGGCGGAGTTGATCAAAGAGTTGCGTGCATCGCTGCGCGGTATCAAGCAAGAATTTAACGATCTGCGACGTTTGCTCCGCGACGACTTACGGTCTGCGGAACCGTCGCCTCCTGCGGAACCTGCCGACGTCGCGACGCCTCCGATCGCCGCACCGCCTCCGCAGGCGGTGGAAGTGCCTGCTCCACGCCGCCGAGAATCGCCAATCATCGCGGCAGCCAGGCACGTTGACGCGGAGGTCGAAGAGCCGGCTGCGAGCAAAACCGCTGGCCGCCGATCGCAACCGGAAATGCGTCCACCGAGTCGGTTTGAGGCCGCGGCGAAGGAGACGCTGCAGAAAATCTGGAACTGGATCATCGTCGGTGAAGAGCATGTACCGCCCGGTGTGTCGATGGAGTTTGCCGTCGCCAGCCAGTGGTTACTGCGAATCGGAATCCTGGTGCTGGTCGTCGGCGTCGGGTTCTTTCTGAAATACTCGATCGATCATGGGATGATCAACGAAACGGCTCGCGTGTTGCTCGCAGCGATCAGCGGTTTAGGGATGCTCATCGGCGGCGCGTGGCTGCTCGGGCCGCGCTACCACCTGTTGGGTCAAGGCCTGCTCGGCGGCGGCCTGGCGACCTTGTACTTCAGTGTCTTTGCGGCAGCCAATTTCTACCACCTGATTGCGCCCCTGCCGGCCTTCGCGCTGATGGCATTGGTGACCGCATTGGCCGGTGGAATTGCAGTGCGGTTCAACTCGGCGTTGGTCGCGATCCTAGGAATTGTCGGCGGTTATGGGACGCCGGTGATGTTGCAGACCGAGTCGGTGAACTATGTAGGGCTGTATGGATACATGCTGCTGCTAGGCCTGGGAGTGTTAGTGGTCTGTTATCGCAAGCAGTGGCCGCTGGTGAATTACTTAGCATTCTTTTGCACCTATGCGTTGTTGCTCGCATCGCTGCGCGGATACACGCGTGAATCCTTCACGGAGGTGATGCCGTTTGTCGTCGCGTTCTTTGTACTATTTTCCACGGTTGTGTTCGTACATAAAGTCGCCAACGGAAAGAAGTCGGATCTGCTCGACCTGTTCGCGCTGTTGGCCAACGCCGCCCTGTTCTTTGGCATCGGGTTTGCGCTGGTCGACGATGCGTTCGGGCGCCGCTGGACTTCGCTGCTGTCGCTCGGCCTGGCGCTGTTTTACACGCTGCACGTGTACTACTTCCTGATACGCCGGATCGTCGACCGCGATCTGGTGCTGAGTTTTATTGGGATGGCATCGCTGTTCCTGGCATTGACGATGCCGCTGATCCTGACTCGGCAGTGGGTCACGGCGAGCTGGGCATTGCAGGCGCTGGTGCTGCTGTGGCTCTCCGGCCGGCTCAACAGTCAATTTGTGCGGCAGACGGCGCTGGTGCTCTATGGGATCGTGCTGTTCCGGTTCTGTTTCCTCGATCTCCCCCGGCAATTCCTGATCGGTAGCCGACCCGCCGACACCGATTTTATGGTCTATCTGATGCTGCTGGTGGAGCGGGTGCTGGCATTTGGAGTCCCGATCGCTGCGATCGCGCTCGGCTACCGTTTGCTGTCACGGCCGTTACAACCCAGCGGACTGGCGATCGATCCGGAAAATGACTTGGAAACAGGCCTTAGCCAGCGCCCTGCCCTGCGGTTGTTAGCGGTCGCGGTGGCGGCGATGTTGTTTTTGTACTTGCATCTGGAGTTCACCCGTAGCTTTGGATTTCTCTACGCGCCGCTCCGATTGCCGATGCTCACGGTGCTGTGGCTTGGAATGTGTGGCTTTTTATTATATGAGTATCTGCGGACGCGATCACAGACGAGTCTGGCGTTGTTGTCACTGTTCGCAACCGGGCTGCTGTTGAAGTTGTTCCTGTTCGACGTTCCCAGTTGGGCACTGACGCCGCAGTTCCGTTACGACGGCTCCTATTCGGTGCACGATGCTTTGCTGCGACTGCTAGATTTTGGCGTGATCATCGGTTTCTTCGCCATCGCTGCGGCTCTGGTGATCGGCCGTGTGAATCATCGCCAGGCAGCGTTGGTGCTCGGATTCACTTCTCTGGCACTGCTGTTCGTGTACGCCACGCTCGAAACCAACACGATCCTGTCGGCTTATATACCTGGCCTGCGTGCCGGCGGGATTTCGATCCTGTGGTCGTTGTTCGCGATCAGCTTGTTGCTGACCGGCATCGGTCAAAATCAGAAAGTGCTAAGATATATCGGTTTGATGCTGTTCACTCTGGTGGCGTTCAAAGTGTTCTTTGTCGACTTGGCCACGCTCGATGCGTTCTACCGGATCGTGGCGTTCCTGATCCTCGGCGTACTGTTGCTGTGCGGATCGTTCCTCTATCTGAGATACCGCGAGTCGTTCGTTGTGACAGCGTCACCCGAAGGCGGAGGCCACTGATGATTTCTATCAAGCGGAATCGGATTGCCGTTACCTGGTTGATCGCCGCCGTTCTGGTCTGGGCAGGTGATGCTTGTGCACAGGACGCCTCATCGCGGTTTCAGAAGGCCGTGGAACTGCCTGAAATAGCCGCTGAAGAGCTGATCGTGGTCGCGCTCGATTCCGACGTTTATGAAGCGGCCAGCGGTGATTATTCCGACTTAAGGTTGCAGGACGCCAGCGGCGCGGTGGTACCCTTCCTGCTCCGGACCGCTGTCGAAACCCGCACGCAAAGCCATCGTCAGCACCGTGATGCTCCGCTGCGATCGGCTCGGCCGTTGGAAGAGAATGCCCTGGAGATCCTGGTCGATGTTCCTGACGGGGCGCCGCAGCCGCATGGCATCCGGCTGATCTCGCCGCTGAAGGATTTCCAGCATCGCGTGCAGGTGTCTGCATCCACCGATGGTCAGCAGTGGGAACCGCTGACGGAAGACGGTTTGATCTTTGATTACTCGCGGTTCATCGATGTCCGCAACGACAGCGTAGCATTTACGGACACCTTCACGGGTGACCTTAAGCAGCTGCGGATCGTGATCGACGATGTCACCGCCGAGCAGTATTCGCGTTTGCTGGAGTTGACAAGGGAGCTTGTCAGCGGCGAAGAAGCAGCGCGATCGGAGCGAGTCACTGTCGATCGCCGTCCGCTCAAAGTGGAAAAAGTTCAGCTCTGGCGTGATGTCGAACAATTGCGTGTGGTGGAGAACCGTCGCAACGAATACCCGCTGGTTGGAATGTCGGTTGATCGGGACGAACAGCACGGCCAGACGGTCGTGACCTTTGAAAGCCGGCGTGAGCCGCTGACGCAGCTGACAATTGTCACACCGTCGCGGAACTTCAGCCGGCACGTCAGCGTGGAGGTGCCTCAAACCCAAGGCATGAAGAGCGGCTGGCAACGGATCGGATCAGGTGTGATCTCCATTCTGGACTTCAAGGCTCTGCAGCGTCAGGAACTCTCGGTCAGTTTCCCAGAAAGTCGTCATCGCCAGTACCGCTTGGCCATTGACGATCGGGATAGTCCACCGCTGACAATCACTGAAATCCGGGCTGCGGGCAGTGTGAAAGAGTTGGTGTTTTTCGCCTCACCCGAACAGCCTTTGACACTGGCGTATGGGCATGACGGCGGTAGGTGGAAGCCGCCGAGTTTCGATACCGCGGCGATCACGGCGGCCTTGCGCGAAGGTTATCAGCCGCAGCGGGCAGTCTTGGCATCCACCAGGCAGAGCCTCGCGGCGGGCGAGTCGCCGCCTGTGGACCTGCAATCGCTGCTGAATCGTCCGGGTGTGTTGCTGGCCATCATTGCGGTGTTGATCGTCGTGCTCGGCTGGTTCCTTTACCAGGCCGGACGAAGGCTGGATGCCACTGCCGACCATGAATCCTAATGATCTCTCATCTGCCACCCGTTCAGCTGCGCGATGCCGTTTGACATGACATCGCTGCGGCATAGGCCTTCACCACAGAGCCAACAGATTAAAGCTGCGTTTGAGACGAACGATGCCAATGATTCTTAATAAAGGCCTTGAGGTTGCGGCTGCGGACGTGCTTGAGGTCGGTGAGCTTGAGCGTGACGCGGGTATTGGCGACGTCGCTGACATCGACGGGACCGTCAATACCCAGCCGCTCCAATAGATCCAGATCGATCGCCTCAGCCGGTCCGGCCAGCGTCACCCGCAGGCTGTCGGGCGTTTTTGTTTCGACTTCTGCCCAGGTCTCGCCCAACGCCGCCCCGCGCACCGCAACACGGTCGGGTGCTTCGAATGACAGGCAGCTTTCCCCAGCAATGCCTTCGAGCATGGCCAGCGCTTTTTCCGCCAGTTCGAGCGGCCACTGCGGTTGGTTGTTGTTGGGAAAGCCTTTGCTCAGCGAATGCCATCGCCGCCCCAGTAGTTTCCATGGCTGTACCTGTTGTTGCAGCGTCTCAAGACCGGTCGATTCCGTCTCAGGAATTCGATGTGCAGTCGCGGCAAAACCAGGATGCGGCTGTGCGGTGCCGTTGAGCTGCTGGACGTAAGCCGGTGGCAATTGCGGGCTCGCCTTGCGTCTCTTGATTGGCGGCCGGCGACGATTGGCGGCCGCGGATTGGTCGTCAGCTACTTCGACCGGTGGTAGCGACGGGACGGAGGCGGCGCGGCCGGCAAGGTGAGCCTCGATCAGCGCTTGATCGAGCAGCGGCGCCAGGTATTCGCCGGTGAACGAACGCGGCAGCGGCGACTCGGCACCTGCGAGCAATTTCTCACGCAGCTGCTTGGCCGCTAACGCAGCAGCGGCGACGGCCTCCGGTGGGCCTTCGGCAACGACTTGGCCGCCCCGGCTACCGGCGTCCGGCCCGATGTCGATCACCCAGTCCGCCAGCTTGATGACGTCTAGGTTGTGCTCGATCACGATGACCGAATTGCCCAAATCAACCAATCGTTGCAACACATTCATCAGCTTGATGATGTCGTTGAAGTGCAAGCCTGTCGTCGGTTCGTCGAGCAAGTACAACGTGCGGCCGGTATCGGGCCGGGCCAGTTCCGCAGCGAGTTTGATCCGCTGAGCTTCACCGCCGGACAGCGTCGGCGCGCTTTGCCCCAGGGTGATGTAGTCCAGGCCTACATCGCAGATCGTCTGCAGGATGTGCACGATCCGCGGATGGTCGGCAAACAGCGAGACCGCATCACCGATCGGCATGTCGAGCAAATCGCTGATCGATTTTCCGTGCAGCTTCACCTGCAGGACTTCTTCTTGATAACGTTTGCCGTGGCAATCTTCGCACTCGACCCACACGTCAGGCAAGAAATGCATCTCGATGCGGCGGCGGCCAGTCCCTTCACAACCCTCGCAGCGTCCGGCCGGGACGTTGAAACTGAAGTGTCTCGCCGTCAACTTTCGCTCTTCCGACTCCGGCAAGCGTGCGAAGAGCTGACGGATCAATTCAAACGCTCCGGTATAGGTCGCTGGGTTGCTGCTCGGCGTGTTGCCCAGCGGCGACTGGTCGACGCGGATGACCTTGTCGATGTAGCGGATCCCGTCGACCGTATCGTGTCGGCCAGGACGCACGCGGGCACGGTGCAAGCGGCGTGCGAGCACTGGATACAGGATGCCGTTGACCAGCGAGCTTTTGCCACTACCGCTCGGTCCGGTCACGGCGCACAGCACGCCCAGCGGAAATCGCACATCGATTCCCCGTAGGTTGTTCTCCTTCGCTCCACGAACCGTCAGGCAAGGTGTCGTCAGTGCCCCGGATCCGGCTGAGCGACTGGCGCGGCCGCTTGCTGCCGGCGAGTCAGGCGATTCCATCACAACTTCGCGACGCGACTCGGGTAACGGGATCTGCTGACGTCCATCGATGAATCCAGCGGTCACGGACTGATGCAGCGGGGTGATGTTGTTGGGTGTCCCCGCAGCAACTACACGGCCGCCGCCCTTGCCCGCCAGCGGTCCGAAATCACAGAGGTAATCGCTTGAAGCGATCACGTCTCGATCGTGTTCGACCACTAGCAGGGTGTTCCCTAAGTCGCGGAGTCGATGCATCGCCGCGATTAGCCGGTGGTTGTCCCGGGGGTGCAGGCCGATTGTCGGTTCATCCAGCACGTAGAGCACCCCGCACAGGCCACTGCCGAGCTGCGCCGCGAGGCGAATCCGCTGCGATTCACCGCCGGAGAGCGTGGCGGCGCCGCGCGAAAGCGTTAGGTATTCCAGCCCGACATCGACGAGGAAGCGGATCCGTGAATCGACTTCCCGCACCAGCTCGCCGGCAATCTTGCGCTCCCGCGTGTCGAGTTTCCAGCCGTCGACAATCCGCTGCAGTCGCCCCAGCGGCACCTGCACCAGGTCGCCGATCGTCAACTCACGGAAGCGGACGGCGGCGGCGTCATCGCGCAGCCGCGCTCCGTCACAAGTCGTACAGGCGATTTCGTCAACGAACGCCTCCAGCTTCCCGCGCAGCGACGGCGTCAAGCGAGCCGCTTCCTCCAGCGCTGGATAGAAGCCTTTGAATTGATAACGGAAGAGGAAACTGCGATGATCACCGCCAAAGGAAGCCGCCGCAGTTTGACCATTTTCAGAGTCGAGATCACTGGCTCGCACTTCGATCCACTGCGCGCCGGTGCCGTGAAACAAGATGCGGCGTTCCGAAGCAGTCATTTCATCGATCGGCAAATCGAGCGGCAACCCGGTCACCCGCGCCAACGCACGCAACATCGCTCGCGAGACGGCCTGATCGACGCCCGGCCACAGCAACGATGCCCCTTGGTTGAGCGTTGCGGCCAAGGAGGTCAGCAGCGCCGCTGGGTTCGTTCCCCGCTGCGTCCCAAGCCCTTCACACTGCGGACACCAACCGACAGCGCTGTTGAACGAGAAATGATGCGGTGTCAGTGGTTGGAACGAGCGTTCACAGCTGCCGCACACCAGATGCTGGCTGTGCCTTTTCTCTTCCCACAGGGGCTCATCCCGATCGGCCGTTGCGATCGCTACCTCCAGCACTCCAGCTGAGAGCGACAAGGCTTGCTCGATGCTGTCGCCGATCCGCGATTGTTGGTCAGGCCCAACCACGGCACGGTCAACCACAACCTGAATCCGCTGATTACGGCGCGGATCCCACGCCGGGGCCTGATCGAGCGGATAGGTTTTGCCGTCGATGCGAATCCGCTGGTAACCGCCGGCGCAAGCGGCGCCACGCGTCGGTCGCGGCATCGCCTGGATCGAGTTCGATCGGCGCGAGCAACAAGATCCGCGAGCCCTCAGGCATCGCCAGCACCTTGTCGATGATCTGATCGGGCGTCTGCGTGCCAACGGGAATCCGGCACTGCGGGCAGTGCAGCACGCCCAACCGCGCCATCAAGATGCGGAGATAATCATAAATCTCCGTCACGGTGCCGACGGTGCTGCGCGGTGAATGACCGATGTTTTTCTGCTCCAGCGCGATCGCTGGCGACAGGCCCTCAATCCGTTCGACCTTCGGTTTCTGCACCTGACCGATGAACTGACGGGCGTACGACGAGAGCGATTCGACGTAGCGTCGTTGCCCTTCGGCGTAGATCGTGTGCATCGCCAGCGACGACTTGCCGCTGCCGCTGGGGCCGCAGAAGACGGTCATCGCATCGCGTGGCAGCGTGACGTCAACGTGTTTGAGGTTGTGCTGCGATGCGCCTTCGACGGTCAAGTGCGTGCGACCGTTGGGCACGGTGCTGCCCTCGGCAAGCTCGGCTCCTGCGCTGCTTGTCAACGCTTCAGCCGCGGACGGGCCGCTGACATGGTTTGAGAACAGTTTGCTCAGCGCGACGCCGGTGTAGCTCTGCTTGATCCGTGCGATGTTCCTGGGTGTCCCCTCGGCAACGATTTCGCCGCCCTGTTCTCCGCCGTCCGGCCCCAGGTCAATCACCCAGTCAGCCGTTTTGATCACGTCGAGGTTGTGCTCGACGACGACCATAGTGTTGCCGCGATCGGCCAGCCCGTGCAGCACCTTGAGCAACATCTCGATGTCGGCGAAGTGCAGTCCCGTCGTCGGTTCGTCGAGGATGTAGAGCGTTCGGCCGGTCGCCTTCTTGCTCAGTTCGCGCGACAGCTTGATCCGCTGCGCTTCGCCGCCGGAAAGCGTTGGCGACGGCTGGCCGAGTTTGAGGTATTCCAATCCGACATCGACGAGAGTCTGCAGCGTCTCGGCGATTTTCGGGATGTTTTGGAACAGCTTCAGCGCTTGTGAGATGTCGAGATTCAGCACGTCAGCGATGGAGTGCCCCTTAAACTCGACAGCCAGCGTCTCGCGGTTGTAGCGTTTACCGCCGCAGACCGGGCAGGTCACCCAGATATCGGCCAGGAAGTCCATCTCGAGCTTGTTGGCACCGTTGCCATCACAAGCTGAGCAGCGACCGCCATCGACGTTGAAGCTAAACCGGCTGGCGGTATAGCCGCGGGTCTTCGCTTCGGTCATCTGCGCGAACAGTTCGCGGATGTCGTCGAACACCTTGACGTAGGTTGCCGGATTGCTGCGCGGCGTGCGGCCGATCGGTGACTGATCGATCGCGATTGTTTTGTCGAGGTGCTCGAGCCCTTCGATGCCGGCGTGTTGGCCGACCTCCACTTCCGCTCCGTTGAGCCGGTTGCGGAGCAGCGGCTCGAGGATGTCGCCTACCAGTGAACTCTTGCCGCTGCCAGACATGCCGGTAACGCACGTCAGCGTGCCGAGCGGGATGGAGACATCGATGTTCTTCAGGTTGTTGTGCGAGGCGCCGCGGATCGTCAGCCAGCGATTTTCAACCGCCGTCCGCTGCTTTTCCGGAATCGGGATGCTGCGGGCTCCCGACAAAAACGCACCGGTGACACTTTTGCTGCTGGCGGTGATCGCGCCAATGTCACCGGCGGCGACTACGCGACCGCCCTTCACTCCGGGGCCGGGGCCGAAGTCGACGATCAAGTCCGAGGCTCGCATCGTATCTTCATCGTGCTCGACCACGATCAGCGTGTTGCCGGCATCGCGCAGCTTCAGCAGCGTGCGGATCAGGCGATCGTTGTCATGCGGGTGCAACCCGATCGACGGTTCATCGAGAATGTAGAGCACGCCCACCAAGCCGCTGCCGATCTGGCCGGCGAGGCGAATCCGTTGTGACTCGCCGCCGGAAAGTGTTGGCGCTGTACGTGCAAGTGTGAGGTACTGCAGCCCAACGCCCTGCAGGAAGCCGAGCCGCGCGCGGATCTCCTTGAGCGCTTCGGCGGCAATCCGCTGCTGCGTTTGCCCGAGGCGAATGTCGGAGAAAAACTGCTGGAGCCGGTGGATCGACAGCTCGCACAGCGCCGGCAAGGACTGTTCCGGGGCGTCCGCGAAGGCGTCCGAGCCGCTGGTCAATCGCACCGAGCGACCTTGCGGGTTGAGCCGCTGACCGGCGCAGTCGACGCACGGAATCGTCTGCATCTGCTTTTCGAACTGTCGCAGTTGCAGCTTGTTTTTCGTCGTGCGGTACTGCTGCACGAGTTCCGGGATGATGCCGTTGAACTCCCCGACATACTGCCGCGCGCTGCTGCCGCCACGCCAGGTGAACTCCAGCGTCTGATCGGTTCCCCACAACCAAATCTTCTTAGCCGCTTCCGGTAGATCCTTCCACGGCTTGTCGAGCATCGAACCGCTGGGCCACTCGTAATGGGCCTCGATCGCTTTGGCGACGTTCTGGTAAATGTGTTTGCGGTATCGGCCCAGGTCGGCCCAACGTCCCAGCAGCGAGATCGCGCCCTTTTTGAACGACAGCGACTCGTCGGGGATCAGCAATTCAGGGACGAACGTGTAGAGCTGGCCGAGCCCATCACAGCCGCTGCACATCCCTTGTGGGCTGTTGAAGCTGAACAGCTGCGGCGACGGCGGCTGAAAACTTTGGCCGCACGACGCACAGGAGTAGCGTGAGGAGTACAGCAGATCGTGCTTAACCGACGCGGCTGAGTCGGCTGTCGTCGGCGTTGCCGAGATGATCAACGTCCCTTCACCGAGTTGCAGCGCGAGTTCGATCGCCTCGCGAACTCGACCTCGATCTCGATCATCCGGCTCGATCCGATCGATGACGACTTCGATGTTGTGGCGGTGCTGGCGATCGAGGTGCGGCGGCTCAGCGAGCCCGATCGTTTCGTCGTCGACCCGGGCGCGGGCAAAGCCCTGACGGCGCAGGTCCTCGAACAGGTCGCGGAACTCACCCTTTTGATTCCGTGCCAGCGGCGCCAGCACCCACAGAGCGTCCTCGCGGTCGAGGTCCATCACGCGGGTCAGAATCGAATCGATCGTCTGCGCCGTGATCGGCACACTGCAGGCAGGGCAATATCCGGTGCCGACACGGGCGAACAGCACGCGGAGAAAGTCGTAGATCTCAGTGATCGTGCCGACGGTGCTGCGAGGGTTGGTGCCGGTCGATTTCTGACTGATCGAAATCGACGGGCTCAGGCCGGAGACGAAATCGACGTCCGGTTTGGGCATTTGGCCCATGAACTGGCGGGCATAGTTGCTCAGGCTTTCGACGTATCGCCGCTGCCCCTCGGCGTAGAGGGTGTCAAAGGCGAGCGAGCTTTTGCCGCTGCCCGACACGCCGCTGAAGCAGATCAATTGCCCCCGCGGCAGCGAAAGATTGACGTCCCGTAGGTTGTGCTCGCGAGCGCCTTTGACTGTGATTTCGGTCGTCATGCGGAAGAGTCAATCCGTTGAGTGGAATCGCGAAGCTGGACGGTGGGTAGTTTAGCGAAAGGGAGACGATTGTTCAGCGCGGGCGGCCAGCGGAAAAGAAAGTAGCGATTGGTCGCGGCGGTCCTGCGGTAGCGAACGTGCCTGCGGTTCCCAACGTGCCGCGTGTCCCTGCTGGTGCGACTGGTTGCGGGACACCGCCTGTGCGCGTCGCAGCGGCGTCAGATTGTTTTGTCGCCCGGCTGGCCCGGCGTGTCGAAAACACCAGCATGCCCCGGGGACACCAGCCCTCACGGCCGCCAAACGCACTGCCTGCGAGGTGCAACGGCGAAAGATCGCGTGATTGCTGGATTAACCGTGGCAGCCTCCCCGATTCAACCGTCGAGCACTGCGTTAAGAGCAACATGTCCAAAAAAGACACTTTTCGAATTGTCGCCCGAGCTGCAGACGGCTCCTTGCTGATCCGCGACTACCCGAGCATCGAGCCGCTGACGCAGGCTTATCACCAGATCGGGGTCGATGACTGCAGCACCGATTTGGCGCTCCGCGGCCTGCCCGTGTTCCGCGGATTGGTCGGCCCGATGCCTGAGGGCAAGAACGTCGTCCGCTACGAAACCGGCGAAGTCTTTGAGATGCTGACGAAGGAATGGGGCCAAGCGAAGCCGAAGAAACGCAGCCGCAGTCGCACCACAGCGGCTTCGAACTCCGTTCGAGCAGCCAGCTAGCGGCAGAACCACTTTTCACCTTTCGGCGAGTTCGTTCCTGTCGATCGTAGTCCTCGTATCGATCGATTCAAGACTCGCGCCTTGTGGCTGAAGCGGCAATCCCCCCGAGCATCCTGCACCCAGGCTCGGGCCGTTTCACCGTGTCGGAAGCGCGCCAGCGTGTCGTCCCCCCTCCCGCGACACGTTTGCACCTCATTGCGCTGGCGAAGGCGAGGTTTCGGTCCCTGTTCATCCCGCTGAAGCATGTAAGTCTCCCACATGCCCAGCCGTTCTGCGGAATCACCGCCCGCAGGCCACCGGACCGAAACCTCGCCCCCCGACCTCTCTTGCTCCGCGGCGGTGTTGTTGAGCCTGCGAGCATCTTTTCGCGTCGGCGGTCGTTGTCCCCCGGGTTCTGCCGCGAATTTGGTGGCTCGTCACTTGAGGCGTGGACGCCGATCCTCTGGGTGGCACGTCCCTGAGGAACGAAGGGCATGCTGGGGAGAATTGCACGGTCACCATCGAATGTCTCATCCGCTCGGCATCTATTTGAGACCACGCCCGTATTAAAGGAGACCACGCCCATCGCTAGGGCTCTGAGCGTGCCACCCAAGCCATCGCGATACTTGCTCCGCGACGGGCGGCCAATCAATCAGCAGAAGAACCTGTCCACGCCGGCGGAAACGGGGTCTTTGGTGCTGCCTGGTCTCGATCGCTAGCGAATCCCCCACTGGATTAGCCAGCGGTCTATACTGGTCGCGCTGCTGCTAAAGTCACGACGACACAGCGGCAGCTCCTTTGGTCAACGGCCTGCTTCTCAAACCCGACCGGTTCCCGATGCGCAGCACCTCCAGCAATGTCTCGAAATGGTTTCTGGTTTGCTTCGCCTGGTTGACGGCGTTGACGCTAGCGGCTGCGCGACAGGTACCGGCAGCAGAGCCCGATGCAGACTTTGATTTGATCATTCGCAACGGCCGGATCGTCGACGGGACCGGCGCGCCTTGGTATGTCGCCGATGTCGGCATCGAGGGCGAGCACATTACCGCGATCGGTCGCCTCGACCCAAAACAGGCCGACCGCGTGATCGATGCCGACGGCTTGATCGTGGCGCCGGGCTTCATCGACATGATGGGTCAGAGCGCCACCACGATGCTTGAGAACCCCAAATCCGCAGTGAATCTGCTCGCGCAGGGGATCACGACGATCAACGCTGGTGAAGGGAGTTCAGCAGCTCCGCTCGGCGGTGACGAGGCGATGCGAGCTGGCTGGTCGACGATGGCGGAGTATTTCCAGTTGATCGACCTCAAGGGACTGCCGGTCAATGTCACACAAAGCGTCGGTCACACTCAGATCCGGCGGTTGGTGATGGGTGATGAGGACCGCCGGCCATCGGACGACGAGCTGCGTGAAATGGAAAACCACGTGCGCGAGGCCATGCGGGCCGGAGCGATCGGTGTCTCGACGGCGCTGATCTATCCACCGGCGATCTACGCCCAGACCCAGGAGATCGCGGCCTTGGCAAAGGTGGCCGGCGGGTCCGGTGGCCGCTATTACACCCATATGAGGAACGAAGGCGACGCGTTGTTGGAGGCGATCGATGAAGCGATCGATATCGGCACAACGGCTTCCACCCCTGTCCATCTCTTTCATCTCAAGGCGGCTGGCCGCGAGAATTGGGGGAAGATGGACCTGGCGCTGGCACGCATCAAGGCGGCTCGCGCTGAGGGACACCCAATCACTGCCGATATTTACCCTTACATCAACAATGGGCTGAGCATCACTGCGCTGGTACATCCGCGGCATTTTGCCGACGGTCGCGATGCATTCTTTCGCCGTCTCGATGTCGACGACAAGCGCGCGGAAATCCGCAAGGAAATGGAAAACGCCCGCGGTTGGGAAAATTGGTACCACCACGTCGGCCAAGACTGGGACCAGATCGTCGTCGGCCAAGCCAGCGACCGGCGGTACGCCGAGCATAACGGCAAGACAATTGCTCAGATCGCTCAGGCTTGCGATGAGCAGCCCTGGGATACCTTCTTTGGCCTGCTCCGCACAGGAGCCTTTGTACTGCCGCAGAGTATGTCCGAAGCGAACGTGATCAAGGCGATTCAGCAGCCGTTTGTCTCGTTTTGCACCGATGTCGGCCCGTCCAGTGGTGCCGGAAGTGCTTCGCACCCGCGGGCCTTCGGAGCCTTGCCGCGTCTGTTCTCGCGTTATGTTCGCGATCTTGGGGTGATTTCACTCGAACAAGCGGTTTCGCAGGCCAGCAGCGTTGCGGCCAACGATCTGCTCGCGTTCGACCGCGGCCGGATCGCGATCGGGCAAGCCGCCGATCTGATTGTGTTTGATGAAGACCAGTTCATCGATAAGGCTGATTTCTCATCACCCCATGAACTGGCCGAAGGAATGCAGTTTGTCGTCGTCAATGGAACGGTTGTGCTTGACAAGGGCGAGTTCACTAGCAAGCTGCCAGGACGTGTGCTGCGTGGACCTGGGTATAAGAGCAGTGAGGCAGCTGATCGCATCACAACTGGCCGATCCGATCCGGCACTGGCTGCGATCGATGAGGCGATGCAGTCGTTCATCCGCGAGCACCGCCTGCCAGGGATGTCGTTGGCGATCACACATCAAGGACGGTTGGTACACAGCCGCGGGTATGGCTACGCCGATGTTGCGACGCGGCAACCGGTTGAACCAAACCATCTGTTTCGGATCGCCAGCATTTCGAAACCGATCACCGCGGTTGCGATCTTACAACTGGTCGAGCAGGGGAAACTCGCGCTAGAAGACCATGTTCTGGACGTGTTGGAGCTTAAACCGTCGGAAGGTGGTGAAGAAAAATTTGATAAGCGTCAGCGCTTGATCACGATCCTCCATTTGCTCCAACACCGTGGCGGGTGGGACCGTGACAAGTCCTTTGACGCAATGTTTCGATCGGTGAGATTTGCTCAGACGCTCGGTATCGATCCGCCCGCCAAAGCGAATGACGTGATTCGGGCAATGCAATCCGTTCCGCTCGATTTTGAGCCAGGCGAGCGCTATGCCTATTCTAATTATGGATATTGCTTGTTAGGACGGGTTATTGAAAAGCTCAGCGGCCAGTCTTATGAGGACTACGTGAAGGAGCACGTTTTGGCTCCGGCTGGTGTGACCGCGATGTGTGTCGGTGGCACCCGGCTTGACCAGCGTCACGCTCAAGAAGTGCGGTACTACCATCCCGGTGAAGGTAAATCGGTGTTCGCCGACGATCTTGGGCAATCGATTCCGTCTCCTTATGGCGCCTGGTACCTCGAAGCAATGGATTCCCACGGCGGCTGGCTCGCTTCGGCCGAAGATCTCGCCCGGCTCGCCTGGCGCTGGATGAAGACAAGAAGACGCCAATCTTAACCGCACAGTCGTTAGGCCTGATTCACCAGCGACCACCGGGGCTGGCTGGCAAAGATGAAAACGGCACCGAGAAGGAGGTTTTTTATGGTCTCGGCTGGCTGGTACGAGAGCACAGCGATGGTACGCGGACGATGTGGCATGGCGGCTCGCTGCCGGGCACCAACACGGAACTGGCCAAACGGCGCGACGGTGTGAACATCGCGCTGCTGTTGAACACGCGAGTCAGCGCCAAATCATCAAGCTTGATCAATGATGCGATGCAGAGCCTTCACCGAGCCATCGACTCGGTGAAGGACTGGCCGCAGCACAATCTTTTTATGCCTTAACTGGATGGCACAAGTCTCTCGGTATCATCAGCCGTTAAGAACACCTGAAGGAGTCGCAGGGCATCACGAGCCGCGGAACCAGCGAAAGCTGCCGACTCGCACGCGGGTTTAGCGGAAAGATACCATCAGGCGTGCTTCTACAAGCCCGACGCGCAAGCGAGTGGTTCGGTGAATGCTCACGCTTGCGATTCGATCTGGCAATTTGAATCATTGCTGATCTCGGTTTTCCGGTCTTGGCCTTCGGGTCGCAATGGGACATTTTGCTGCCTGTGTGTGTCCCTCGCTTGCGCGTCGGGCTTGTATTGAGCCTGTGTGTGTCCCTCGCTTGCGCGTCGGGCTTGTATTGCGGGACGCGGAATCAGCGGAAATTGCCGAGTCGCACGAGGGTTTGGCGGGGAAATACCGTAGGGTTACCAGGAAATACCTCATCGGCTTGGTATCTGATTTCGATACTCACGCCCATCGCTGGGGCTCTGAGCGTGCCACCCAAAGCCATCGCGATACCCGCTCCGGGATGGGCGGCCACTCAATCAGCGGAAGAACCGACTGAAAGGGCCCGCTCAACGTTTACTGGTTCAGCGGCTTGTCGGTCGCATCGTGAGGCTGCTGAATCTTCAGGTGATCGCCGACCAGCGCGGCTAGGTCGGGCAAGTCATACGATCGCAAAGCGGCGTGAACGATGCCTGGAACTTGGTTTTCGCTCAGCGGCGTGTTGACGACTTCCGCCCACGATCCGATGCCGCGTCGCAGTTCCACAGCTCCGAACAGTTGCGACTCTAGCGCCGCCGCGTGCAGGGCCGGAATGGTTGCTTCGCCGCTGGCTACCAAGTCGACTTGGTCGACGCCTTCCAGCCTGGTTAACCAGCGAGCGACCCGCATGCAATCTTGGGCGCGATCACCGACGAGCGACTTGCCGAGCAAGTAGGCCAGGATCGCATTGCCACCGTTCTTGCCAAACCGTTCGTTGTACCACCGCTGTCCTTCGGGAGACGTTTCCCCAAACCCACGCAAGTCGACCGCCAGCACCGTTTCACCCCGCGATACCCGCTGCTCGACCTCGCCGCCCGAGCCCACCGCAGCAGTTTTGCCTTCGTCCAGTACCAGGCAAGTGACGCGCTTGGGCAGTGACTTCCCATCGCTGGCATCCTGCTGTTGTGGCCGAGCGAGCAAGGCCGGCAACCACAGATCCTCTTCCACTTGCAGTGCAAATGCTTGGTAGTTGAGGTTGCCGATCTTGATGTCCGAGAGCTGTTTGACTTGCGGCTCCGGCAACTGGCTCAGTTCCGTGATGCTGGCTGTGGTACGCACGGCATCTCGGAGTGCCTCGGCATCAAGCGGCTGTGCGGAACGTTGCTGAGCCAGCCGCTCACTTTCAAGTCGCACATGATCGAACGCCGATACCGCTCCCGGCAGTCGCAGCACTTGCCCTTCCGGAGTGACGTTCATCTCAGCGGCGGTCAGCACTTGAATCTCCGGTTCGGTGGCATCGACGAGCCGGCCGTCGAGGTGCTGGACCATGAACTCCACACTCGCCTTACGCAGCAGTGGATGCCAGCCGTGCGTCGCATCGACTTCCACCAACTCGATGTTGCGTCCGGCGCCATAACGCTGAAACAGCCGCTTGGCGTCTCGATAAGCTCCCCAGGTACCCGAGATGTCGAAGAAATCTTTCGTCGCGCAGGCGATCAATGTCGGTTTGGGAGCACGCATCATCAGGTAATCTGCATGATCCATACCCAACTCGATTTGCCCATAGATGTTTTGCTCGGCGTCCTGTGGTCCGATGGTCTCTAGCAGCCGTTGGAAACTCGTGATGTAACAACTTGGCGCCGCTGCCGTGATGCGATCATCCAGGGCCATTAAGTAACTGGTTTGCGTCCCGCCGCCACTGTTACCCATGCAGCCGATCCGGTCGCCGCGAATGTCGTCGCGAGACTGCAGGTAGTCGATTGCCGCCATCGCATCGCCGATCATCCAGCGGGCGGTGTTCCAGCCGACGAGGATCGCGCCGGTTCCCAGCAGTGTATGTTCGGTGGTTGAGCCAGAAATTGCCGGCGGCCCGTCCTCTTTGAGCACCTGCATCCGCTCGCCTTGACCAACCGGATCGACGATCATCGCGGCCAGGCCGTGTAGCGCGGCCAGCGCCGTGCCGCGTTGGTAGCCGTCCTGGAGCTTGCCCTCAGTGGAGTGGCCGCAGACGACGATCACTGCGGGCCAAGGTGGAGGAAATTTCGCCGGGTCCGGCAGGAACAGCCCCGCTGTCACATAAAATTGAGGCTCGCTTTCCAATAATACCTTTTCAACGGTGTAGCCTTCGCGTTGCACGGTCCCGGTGACCTGCGCTCGCAGGGGCGCTGGACCGGGAAGCCCGCCGATGCGTCGGATGAACCCTTCGCGCAGTCGCTGTTGGTAAGCAGGAACATCATCCAGGTTGGTGCGTTGTTCATATTGTTCACGCCAGAGCTGAAAATGCTGATCCGCCTGGCGGTGCAGCGAATCGCGAACCAAAGTCGAAGCGGTTTGCTCTGGTGGCAAGACGCTGGAGAGTACATTGCCAGCCGAGTTCGGCGGATCCGCCGCCTGCTGAGCCACCGCCGAGCCCATCAGTGCAAGCACAAGGCACAGGGGAATAAACGCCTTTGGTAGACGCAAGACATAAAATCTTGACGATCTCATAAGGAACCTCATGGTGGTAGGACGATCGTCCGCTGCTGAGTCCGTGACGGCACAGCAGTGGCTTGATCGCTAAGGGTATAGCGGGACCTGATCCGGCTAAGGTGAGAACCCACAGCGTAGTTGAAATCCATGTCGCTGTGTTCCTGTCAACGGGAAAGAAATTGTGATCGCCGTTCGCGCGCAGCAACCACCCAGGTGGAGCGGATCTGCTAAGATCAATTGCTCAGCGATCAGCACGATGCATCCGACCGTGTCGCTGCCTCATGCGCTCATCACTCGAGGAAAATCCCAGCCGTGACCACGACTCTTGAACCGGCGTCCCCGGAGGTCACCGAACCACCGATCGCCGAGGCCCCGGCGTCGGCTAATCTGGAACCGTTCAGCATACGCGAAATTGCCGCAGTATTATTGTGGGTACTTGTGGCCGATGTAACGCTCTATCGGGCAGTTGGGTTCGCGGGACCAGCCGTGTTCTATGTGGCGGCTGCAGCCATTCTCTGGCTGGGCCGACGCCGCGGCCGCTTGCACCCGAGCTGGAAACTCGTCGCCGCGCTACTGGCGTGCGTCAGTTTGCGGCTGGCTTGCTGCGGTTCACTCTGGCTGTTGGTAATTGGCTCAGTGTTGCTGTTGGCGTTCGCGATGGCGCTTGCCGGAGCGGTGCCGCTGGTACTGGAGGTGATTGCGTTCACCGGCCAGGTAATCGTCGGAGCTGGGCGGAGACTCTCAGCTGTCCACGTTCCCCAGTCGCTGCGGACGGTGAATCGCTCGTCGCATGGCGGTCACGCGGCGCTGCTGTTTCCGTTGGCTGCCGTGGCGGTCTTTGGGAGCCTGTTTGTGCTCGCTAATCCAGACCTGCTGAGTCTGGTGTCGGAGCGGATGCAGGCCATGGCGCAGGCGGCGTTTGATTGGGTGTTCACGTTCTCGCCGCTGGAGATGGCGTTTTGGGCGGTTGCCGGCTGGCTTGGGCTGGGACTGATGCGGCCCGCTGGTCCACTGGCGCTGATCGGTCCGTCAGTCGAGGCCGATGCGCCGACGACATCCGGGCAACCGGCACCGCTGTACGCTGCGATTCGCAACATGTTGGTCAGCGTGATCGCACTGTTCGCTATGTACCTGGTTTTTGAGTTTTCGACGCTGTGGTTTCGTCAGTTTCCCGCGGGCTTTTATTATGCTGGTTACGCGCATCAGGGAGCGCTGTGGCTAACCATCGCACTTGCTCTGGCCACCGCGACTCTCTCCTTCGCATTGGGGCAAACGACATCCAGAGACCCGCGCCGCAGCCTGCTGATCCGACTCGCCTGGATCTGGTCGATCGAAAATTTCCTACTTGCCGCAGCGGTTTATAATCGCTTGGCAATTTACGTCGGCTATAACGGGATGACACGGATGCGAATCATCGGGATCTTTGGCGTCACAGCTGTGGTGATCGGGTTTCTGTTGGTGATCTATAAGATTACGCAGAGCAGAAGTTTTTGGTGGCTGGTACGGGCGCAGTTGTTGGCGTTAGCGCTGGTGATCATTGCCCACAGCATCTTTCCGGTCGATTACGTCGTGCACCGCTACAACGTGGCCCGGGTGATGAAAGGTGATCTACGGCCAGCGGTTCAGATCGCCGTTAAACCGATGGATACAACGGGATTTCTGACGCTCTTTCCGCTGTTGGAGCATGACGATCCGATCATTCGCAGCGGCATTCAGGCGATGTTACGACAGCAGCGTCGGCGGCTGGAAGGTATCGATTCCACGGCGCGTCATCGTCGAACGAGCAGCACAGGGAATACGACTGGTCTTCATTGGAGCGAGTATCAATGGGCCCAGGATCAACTTGTAACGAAACTGCAAAGCGAACCGCTGACACAGTCTACTGGAATCACCGTTGAGCGACTCCGCGAGATTGACCGAGCGGCGATTGAGCAGTTGATTCAGTACACGATGCCCTGGTATTGAGAGGCCACTGGATGGCGGCAACGTAGATGCTTTTGGGATTGCGGTCGCGAGTCTTCTTGGTCACTGCGATTTCTCGGATACCGAGCCCTTCACCCCAAGGAAATTTGGGGAGATGGGAGCCGGATTCGCTATCGCGATCCACTAGGGCGGCACCTGTTGTGGTTGGGCTACGTTACCACCGATATGGGATTCTGCCCCGCAGGGTTACGGTGCGTCAGCATCCGTGGATTCAGCGGTTGGTGGTCCAAATGCATCTTCTTTCTCAAGCGTCACAACCCGGAGGTGCATTTTCTCTCGCAATTGAAGTCTTTTGACTTCCATTTCAAAATCCGGACGTTGCTGTAGTGAAACGACCAGTGTAAGAAATGATAATCGAGACGGAAATGCGTCGTCGGCCAGTTTGCCATCGAGACAGAACTGTGGTCCGCCTACGACAAGAACGCGAAGCTGCTCCATTTTCGCTAGCCGAGGCATCCGCTCAACGCCAGGCCCAGTCAGAGAAAGCTGTTCAATCTTCGTCAGCAGCGGCAGTTCTGTAACCTGGGTACCGATTGGTACGTTTTCTAGATGGAGTGTCCTAAGGGAATGCATGTTCTGGATAATCCTCGCCAACAATTCAACATCGACATCGCTATCTAAAATCCACAGTGCTTCGGTTTCGGGAAGGGAGTCTACGAACGCGACGTCAGCCTCTGAAGGCGAGCCATCCGAAATTCTGACAAACTTTGTCTGCGCATTATGACTAACACTTGCTCGTATGGTTCGCAGTTGCTCGCCTGCTTGAGACAGAGGCCCAATTGTCACAATGTGTAAAGCGGTTGCAAAGAACATTGCATGGGTAGCTCTCGCGATTTTCATAAGAGACAGCTTTCGGGATACAAGAATGGCTTTTCCGGACCCCGGCTCTCAGTTCGGAGTTGGAGCGAAAATCACGGGTCAACAGACATGGCGGAATGTACCTAACGGGCGGCATGCGTTCGCACCTCGAAAAGTTTCAGCTGCCAAGGCGCTCCAGGCAATCCCGGCGAGATGCAGAGCCGACCCTTGCCACACGTTCCGTGACCACACTTCTTGAGCCCGTTCCTCAGTGAGAGACCTTCGGCCGGAGTCGCGGGGCACCTGAATTATACGCCGCTCCGCCTGACAGCGTGTTGCAGGGTATCGGTCTCGAGTGGATGCCGATCCGCGGCGACCAGGAGCCGCCGAAGCGGCCCAGGCATCACAGAGCGCGACGGGAGACGGATAAAGTGCCGACTGAAATCCCGATCGGGGAAACGCTGTGGGCCTAGCAGCAGGTTTTAAGGGAAAACTGGCTGCAACCCGGGCACGCAGCTTACCCAATGAGTCAGCAAAATTTTCGCCCCCATTGGAGTCCAGGCTTCAGCCTGCCGCAGCGATGCAGGCTGAAGCCTGAACTCCAACGGGGTGGGTTAATTTCCAGTTGGCGCTGCGGTTTTGCGGGAACTACAGTTACACTGTCTGGCTCTAGCTGGCCGATGCGGCCTGGCCACTCAACGGGGCGTCTTGTCGCCGGCCCGATTGTCCCCCTGGACCATCCTCTGGAACCGACATGTCGATTGTCACTGAAAAAGCGACCGAGCCCAGCGAAATATCACTCGATTCCTCCTGTACGCTGGACGTAGCGGATGCTGCGGTGCAGCCGTTGCCGTATCCCGAGGCAACCCAGCCGCTGAAGCTGATCTGGTCCTATGCAATCGTGTTGGTCGGGCTGCACGTAGCAGCGGCGCTGGTGGTCGTGCCGTATCTGTTCACCTGGTCAGGCCTGATTCTGGCGGTGCTGGGGCACTTTTTCTTCGGCATGCTGGGAATCACGGTCGGCTACCACCGGTTGCTGACCCATCGCGGGTTCACCTGCCCGCGCTGGCTGGAGCACACGTTCGCGGTTTTGGGAATGTGTAACCTTCAGGACAGCCCGGCGCGGTGGGTAGCGATTCACCGGCTACACCATCAACACAGCGACCACCAACCGGACCCGCACACACCGCTGGCGAACTTCCTCTGGGCTCATGTCGGCTGGGTCATCTATCGCAACCGCGATTTGGACCGGACAACGCATTACGAACGGTACGTCCGTGACCTGCTCCGTGACCCGTTTTACTTGCGGATGGAGCGTTATAGCGGCTGGTTTTTCGTATTCGTTACCCATGCCCTGCTAATCACGCTAGCCGGGGCTACTTATGGCTACTTCGTCTCGGGCGGGATGTCGGAGGCGATTCGTTACGCGGCCAGCTGGTACGTGTGGGCGGTCGCGGCACGGACTGTATTCGTCTTGCACGGCACCTGGGCTGTCAATTCGCTGACCCATATTTGGGGCTATCGCAATTACGACACCCGCGATAACAGCCGCAACAATTGGCTGGTGGCGTTATGGACGCACGGCGAGGGCTGGCACAACAACCACCACGCTCAGCCTCGTGCGGCGCGGCACGGTCACCGTTGGTGGGAACTGGATATGTCGTGGTGGGTGATCTCGATGCTGGAGAAGGTCGGCTTGGCGAAGGACGTTGTACGGCCTAAAACCGGCTGAGCCAGGCGACTCGTGGAGTCCCGCATCCGCGCCACCCTTGAGATGACTTTTGCCCGCCATGACCAACATCCGCACTACTAAACTGCTGTTTTGTCCCGAGTCGGACGCCCTGCGGTTTTTGCCCGAAGGCCCCTATCCGACGCTCCGCAGCAGTGAGTTCAGCTGGGTGGCGATCCAGCACGGTCCCCAGGCGACTACCGGCTCGCTAAATCTGCTCACGATCGCCGGAGCGGATCATGCGGAGACGAAAAATCAGTCGTTTGAGCTGCCGGGGCGGCCTGGTTTCGCGTTCGCCTGCGATGACGGTTTGACGTTTGTGGTCGGTGTGGAGCGGTCGCTCGGCCGGTTCACCCCACAAACCGGCTCCTGGGAAGTATTTTGCGACGGCGTTGACGAAGATGTCGAGAACACGATCATCAACGATGGCGTGATCTGGGAAGACAACCTGATCTTCGGCACCAAGGACTTAGAGTTCAAAACCAAGAAGGCGGGCCTGTACCTGTATCGCGGAGCAGACAAGCGGCTGATCCGGCTCCGCGATGACCAGATCTGCAGCAACGGCAAGGCGATTCGCCAATCCGGCAGCGGTTTGGAATTGATCGATATCGACTCGCCGACCCGCCAGGTCGCTGCCTACGACCTGGATATCGCTGCCGCAAAGCTCGGGGATCGCCGCGTGCTGGTCGATATGACGGACGATCCTGCTGTGCCCGACGGAGCGATCCTGACTCCCGATGGCGATGGCATGATCGTATCGATGTTCCATCCCGGCGGGTCAGGCGACGGTGAAACGCGGCTTTACGACCTCCGCGATGGGTCGCTGAAAATCGTTTGGCGAACTCCAGGGTCGCCGCAAAACACCTGCCCGAACTTGATCGCGCACGACGGACGGGTGGTATTGGTGATCACTACGGCAGCGGAAAACATGACCAAGGATGCGCTGCAGGCCTGTCCGGCGGCTGGCAGTCTGTTCATCGGCGAGACCGACTTCGAAAAGCCGACGCCGATGCCGACCTATCCGGCGTAGCCCTTAACCCTTCCCGAGCTTGACCACCGTGTCGAACTCCTGCTTCGTCACCGGCTGGACGCTCAAGCGGTTGCCTTTTCGCAGGACCTGCATCGCTTCCAATTGCGGCTGCTTGCGCAGCTCGGCCAGTGTCACCGGCACCTTGAACCGCTGGACCAGCTGAATGTCGACCATGTACCAGGTCGGATTGTCGGGTGAACTTTTCGGGTCGTAGTAGTGACTTTGCGGGTCCCAAGCGTGATGATCCGGATAGCCTTCGCGGACCACCTTGGCGACGCCGACACAGGCCGGCTCCGCACAGGCGCTGTGATAGAACAGGACACGGTCATCGGTGTGGATTTCGTCGCGGAGCATGTTGCGAGCTTGGTAGTTTCGCACGCCCTCCCAACACGTCGTTTGATCGGGCGCAGCGGCCAAGTCATCGATCGAAAATGTCGTCGGCTCGCTCTTCATCAACCAATAATTTCGGCTCATCCGTGTTCCTATGAACCGGACGCTCGTGTTCCGGCTGGTTTTACTGTCTCGAAGCTCTTGTATCGACTCGTCTACGCTGCTTTGCGTTGCCGGGTGCTGCGACGTGGGGTCGGAGCAGGGCTAGCTTTGCGGCGGACGGTCTTGAGCGGTTGGCGGATCTGAGCCAGCGCGTTTTGCATCGCCACGGCGTCGCGAAAGCGTTTGGACGGAACTGGGTCGATCGACTTGCGGATCAGCTCCAAGAAATCAGGCGAGAGCACGCGGCGGGCGCGAGCGGCTCCTGGCAGCGGCCACTCGAACGGATATTCAGGCAATTGACCGGAGAACATCCGGTAGATCACCAGGCCAAGGCTGAACACGTCGCTGCGGAACGTCGGCCGGCCCATCGCCTGCTCGGGCGCCATATAGGCCAAAGTGCCGCTGGCGGACTGATTCGCTCGCCCCGTCTGAATGCGTGCCAGTCCAAAGTCGGTCAGCTTCACCTGGTTATTCGCATACAGAATAAAATTCTCCGGCTTGATGTCGCGGTGCAGGATCTTGTTGCTGTGGGCGAAAGCGACGGCCGTGACCATTTGGTGCACGTAATCGACAACGGTGCGATGGGCCATGCGGCGCTGCAGGCGAGCCGCGAGCGACTCTTGGCCGAGCGGGAACACCATCACGAACCGGCCGTCGATGAAGCGCGCATCCTTGAGCGGGACGATGTGCTCGTGCTCCAGTTTTGCCATGATCCGCACCTCGCGCTGCAGATCCTCGAGCGACCCGGTGTCGGCGACGAACTTTTCTTCCGGCACTTTGATCGCGACCTGTCGGTTCTCGATCTGGTCGAGCGCCGAATAGACGGTCGCGAACCCGCCGTAGCCGAGTTTTTTGACCAAGCGGTACTTATCGAGTCGGCTGCCGATGCGCAAGGAACGTACCACTTCGCGATCGCCAAAAAAAATCTTGAATGAAACCGCCATCCGACTCAGGCATTCCGGGGGGAAATCGATCCGAGGCCAACGACCGGTGCCACTTTCGAGGCGACGCCGACCACACGATTCAATCGTCACGACCGATACGACCGCGCCAACCTTTTTTGTTTCCCCGCCGGTCAGCCAGCCCGCGCTGCGTCCCCTTTCGATGGTCGCGGCTTTGCATAGACTGAGCCGTTGAGGCGCCCATGGCAGCCACCGGAATGTTCGGTTCAGCGTACATTGCGCGTCGTCGGCACAGTAGTGATTTGTTCGCGTCCTGCATCACGATTTCCCTAAAATACCGCTCTTTCATGCGTCCCGTCGACCAACTGCGTCCGATCGAGATCGTGCGTCACTATCTGGCCAGCTCCCCCGGCAGCGTACTCTACCGCTGTGGCCAAACCGTCGTCCTCTGCACCGCCTCGATTCAGGACGGAGTGCCTCCCTGGATGACCGGACGCGGTAAGGGTTGGGTAACCGCTGAATACAACATGTTGCCCCACAGCACGCAGCCGCGAAAAGGGCGTGAGCGGGCCGGCAAAGTCGATGGGCGAACCACCGAAATCCAACGATTGATCGGCCGCAGCATGCGTGCAATTGTGGATCTGGAGGCGCTCGGCGAACGCAGCATCACGGTCGATTGCGATGTCTTGCAGGCCGATGGCGGGACCCGGACGGCAGCGATCACCGGCGGCTTCATCGCGCTTGCCGACGCAATCGCTTCGGCCATGCCCGAGACGACGATCGGAGCAGGGCCGCTGCGCGATAGCGTCGCGGCGGTCAGCGTAGGCGTAGTCGGCGGGCAGAGCTACCTCGATCTGGATTATGCCCTGGATAGCCGTGCCGATGTGGACATGAACGTCGTGATGACCGGTTCGGGCCGGTTCGTCGAAATCCAGGGGACCGGTGAAGAGGCGACGTTTGACGAAGCCGAACTCCAGGAGTTGCTGCGTCTGGCGCGGTTGGGCATCGCCGAATTGACCCGTCAACAGCTCACTGCGTTAGGCTCGATCAGAACAGGGGGCTGACCCTTTTCTGAGTTGGCTCCCACTTCCACGTCACCGTAGCCCCTTCCTGTCACCGTAGCCGCAGGCATCCGATGCAGAATGGATCGCTTTTCCAGAAGCAGGCGATTGAAAAGGACCTGTTAGCTGGCTTCGTTGTATTTCTGATCGCGGTTCCCACCAGCCTAGGCATTGCTCAGTCGGTGAACGCCCCGCTCGGCTCGGGAATTTTGGCCGGCATCATCGGCGGGATTTTGGTCGGGCTGTTGAGCGGCTCGCACACGAGCGTCAGCGGTCCGTCACCTGGACTGATCGGAACAGTGATCGCACAGTTGGCCATCTTGCCGTCTTTTGAAGCCTTTTTGGTCGCCGTGGTCATCGCCGGCCTGTTGCAGATCGCGCTGGGAATCGCGCGGGTCGGGTTTCTCGCTTCGTTTATCCCGCAAGACGTTGTCCGCGGCCTGTTGGCGGCGCTGGGGATCCTGTTGATCCTCAAACAGATCCCGCACTTAGTCGGGCATGACACGAATCCGGAAGGCGAGCTGTCGTTTTGGCAACCCGACCGGCAGACAACCTTCAGCGAACTGCTGGCGATGACCGGCGATTTCCACCTCGGCCCGACCGTGATCGGAGTTCTGTCGGTCGTGATCCTGTTGTGCTGGGACCTGAAACGGCCGCAGCGGCTCGGGTTTCTGCCCGGCGCCGTGCTGGTCCTGTTGGTCAGCGCTGGGTTGCACGGGATCTTCCAACGCATCGGCGGTCCGTGGGCAATCGGCCCACAGAACCTGGTGCATGTGCCGAAGTTTTTGGATCCCAATAACGAGCATCCGCTGTTCGCGTTTCCCAATTTTTCGTTTCTGACCAGCCCGATGGTCTATGTATCGGCGTCGATCATTGCGCTGGTCGCGTCGCTGGAGACGATGCTGAACCTGCAAGCGATCAACCATGTCGACGTCCAGCGCCGACGGGCACCGGTCAATCGCGAACTGATCGCTCAGGGGATCGGCAACGCGACCTGCGGCATGCTGGGCGGGCTGCCCATCTCGGCGCTGGTGATTCACAGCTCGGTGAACATCAACTCCGATGGCCAGACCAAGCGAGCGACGATCTTTCATGGGATCTTCTTCCTGCTGTTTGCGCTCTTTTTCCCAACGATCCTCAGCCGCATCCCGATCTCGGCGCTGGCGGCGATCTTGTTCGTCACCGGGATCAAACTGGCCAGCCCGACGCTGTTCCGGCGGATGTGGGAAAGTGGCCGCAGTCAGTTTGCGCCGTTCGTGATCACGCTCGTCGCCATCGTCTTGACCGATCCGCTGTACGGGGTGCTGATCGGGTTGGGCGTCAGCATCGCGTTCATCCTGCGCGACAACATGCGCCGCCCGCTGCGCCGCATTGTGGAAAAGCATCTTAATGAAGAGGTGTTTCACATCGAACTGGCGCCCAGGTCAGCTTCCTGAGCGCCGGTGTGATCGACAGGACGCTGTCGCAGCTCCCCAAGGGGACGCACGTGTTGCTCGACGCCACCAACACCGAGTACATCGACTCGGACATCTTGACGATGATCAAGGATTTCCGTGACACCACAGCTCCGCGGCGGAACATCAAAGTCAGCCTACGCGGGTTTGCCGATGCTTATGAGTTGGAGGACGAGATTCAGTTTGTCGACTACTCGTCACGCGAGTTGCAACGCGAGATCACGCCCACCCAGGTGCTCAAAATCCTGCAAGAAGGCAACGAGCGATTCCGCACCGGACGCCGCCTCCCGCGCGACCTGCAAGCGCAGATCCATGGCTCTTCGGTCGGCCAGTTTCCGCTAGCGGTCGTGCTCAGTTGCATCGATTCACGCAACCCGGTGGAAATCATCTTCGACCTTGGGCTCGGCGATGTCTTCAGTGTCCGCGTCGCTGGCAACGTGGTCGCCCCGAGCTTGCTGGGCAGCATGGAATACAGCACCGCGGTCGCCGGAGCCAAACTGGTTCTGGTGATGGGACACACCAGTTGCGGCGCGGTTAACGCGGCGGTCAGGCTCGCCTACGCGCCACAAGATTATGAACAGATGACCGGGTGCCAGAACTTGGGACCGATCGTCGACCAGATCAAGAAATCGATTCCCCGCGAGCAGTGGGAACGGATGCAATCGGCCTCCGACGAAGAAATCAAATGCTTCGCTGACGAGATCGCCAAGGCCAATGTCCGCCGAGTCCTGCAGGACATCCTCGCCGAGAGCCGCACGATCAAGCGGCTCGCCGACGAGGGCCGGATCGCCTTGGTCGGGGCAATCTATGACGTCAATTCGGCCAAGATTGAGTTCCTGCTCGACGACGCCATCGGACTGCAAAACGTCGAGTAGTAGACACAGCCCCTCCGTTGGAGTCCAGGCTTCAGCCTGCTGGAGTTCAAACGTCCGTCGTAGAAACCTGTGCCTGTCGTAGAAAGTCGCAGGTACAATCGGCGGCTGTGAAGCTTTGCATAAATCAGCGTAGGACGCAGGCTAAAGCCTGAACTCCAACAGGCAGGCACAGGGGTGCCTGCTGCTCTCCTCAGCGGCGGCTGAAACTGCGGTTACTCGGCTGCGAGCTTGACCCGCAACTCGCCGCTGAACTGGTCGCGGTTGATGCCAACGACCACGCGGTGCTTGCCGGGGCTCAGTCGCAGCGTCGCCAGGTCGGATACCGGCATCGGCTTGCCATCGATCCAGATGTCGACCGCTTCGCCGGGCAACTCGATCCTGGGCGCCGATTGCGCGTCAGCGACAGTGACGTCGAAGCGGACGAACGACAAACGCGGCGTCGATGCGTGCAACTTGAACGTGTCGAGTTCCTCGAGGGGCAGCTGACCACTGACTCGCGAGGTGACGGCTCGCCAAACCAAGGCCGGATCATCTCGGGTCACGCTGTCGGTGCTGGTCCGATTGAGCACTCGATTCGCGTCGGGCGAATACACGAGCGTCTCAAAGTTGCGAACTACTCCGTCGGCTGCGACGGTGAATTCCGGCAGCCGTCCCAAGGCCGACAGAAACGCGACCAAGTCGCGCAGTTCGTCGGCGCTGAGTGTGTCCAGCATGCCCGCTGGCATCAGCGACTTACCCGGCTGTTCAAACTCAATCGTGTCGACCGCGATCTCCACCTCTTGACCGTCAGCCAACCGCAGCCGCAGCGTCTCATCGCTGCGCCCGATCGGGATTCCTGACGTGGCGCGGCCATCATCGGTCAGCACTGAAATGGTGTTGAAGCCTTCTTTGATTTTGGCATCGGGCAGCCACAACGACTCCAGAATATAGTCGGGCTGAGAACTGCTGCCGAGCGAAATCAAGTTCGGACCGACTAAGCCACCGGCGGTTCCAATGGCATGACAGATCACACACTGCAGCTCCGTACGCCGGTAAATGGCTTCACCGCGTGCCGGGTCACCTGCTGTCTTGGCTGCGGCGAGGATCTCCTGGGCCAATTCCGGCGTTGGTTCCCAGCCCGATTTGTCGAGTTGGCCGGCGACCCGCAGCGCCTCTTCAATTGCCGCATCACCACCGGCAGCGCGAACAGCGGCCAGCAGCGCGCGAGCCCGATCAGGCGGCAGCTGCGACTGGGCAAGTTCGCCCGCTACGCGCCTTGGCAACGCGTTGATTAGGACGCAGCTCCACCAGCAGCCGATCCGCCGCCGCGGGATCATCGAGCTGTGCAAGCAGCGGCACAGCCGCAGCGGCGGCACGCTCGCTATCCCGTGTCGCCAGCGCCAACACCGCAGTGATCGCGGCGTCGGCTCGGCCATCGCGATGCCCCTGGGCCGCCCAGCGATTAAGCGTCGCGATCGCTGCGGGCGATTCGAACTGACCAAGCGCCTGCAGCGCCGCTAACTGCGTGCTCGGCTGCTCGGACTGCTCGGCCAAAGCCAACAGCTGGGGCAGCATCGCTTCGGCTTTCCACAGACCGGCGGCGGTGACCACGAGGTTTGCGGTCGCTTCCTGCTGCGGCAAGCGATCCGCTGACGGAAATCGCCGAGCCAACAATCCAGCTGCGTCGTGCGGAATGGTGCGATCGCGAGCCGTCCGCCGAATCAATTGTTCCAGCACGACGGCTCCCACGGGATTAATTTCCTGTCCATCATTGCTCGCTAGCGCCGACTGCAACAACTTCGCAAGGGTCGCCGGAGTTCCCGAGGCGGCGATGGCAGCAATCAAGGACCGCTGCTGGGCGTCGTCCATCGCGCCGGCAGCCAACAGCGGCAGCACGGCATCGGCGGCCGCTTCGTTGGCTGCGGCGGAGACGGCATAGGCCAATCCGTCCGCATGCGGTTGCCACTTCAAGCGGTTCTCGCGCAGGGCCGCGACCCAGCTATCGCTGAGACCACGAATCGACTGCCACAGAGCGAACTCCAGCTCGCGATCAGCGGCCAGCAGACTCGGCTGGTTGGCGACCGCGATCAGCACTTCGGCCGCGCCAACCGCGCCTGGACCCTGCTGCTGTCCCAGAGCGACGACGGCTTCGAGCCGCGATGGCGCATGCTCACCGAGCGCCGCGGCGCGCAACCGATTGGCAATGATCGGTTGCTCAGGTCCGGCCGTGCGGACGGCGCTGCGAATCGAAGGGCGGCTGGCCGGTCCCGGGGGCAGAGTTGTGATTTGCTCGAACGAGTCGGCGGCGAACGTGCCGACAACTTCGCCCAGCCACTGATGTTCCAGCGCCCGGCGGGCGCGGACCGTATCGTCTTCTGCCGCGTCACGCCACTGCGCGACCGCCTGCAGCACGCCTGCCGAATCTTTGCGAACCTGCGGCCAGAGATACTGACGAGCGAATTGGCGGAAGTGCAATGAAGGACTTTCCAGCAGCTCGATCAATTCCTCAACGCTCGCCGAGTGGAACTCCGGCAGCTTGTCGAGCGGACGACCGGGGAAGTGGACGCGCCAGATGCGGCCGTGCTCGCGGTCGCGGCGCTCGTCGCGGAAGTCGACTTCACCGTGCTGAATGATCGGGTTGTACCAGTCGGCGACGTACAGCGCCCCATCGGGTCCCATCCGCGCGTCGATCGGACGGAAGGCGATGTGACTGCTGACCAGAACTTCCGGTTGTTGGCGGCTGGTGTAGCTGCTCTGCGACGGCGCGATGGTGAACCGGCAAACGCGTTGGCCGCGGAAGTCACTGGTCACCAGGTCGCCGCTCCACTGCTCGGGGAAATGGGTGCCCGAGATGACTTCGAGGCCGCAGTGCTTGGGGCTGCCGGGGTTGAGTCCCGTCAGCCACCGCATCGCGCCGGGCGAGGTGACGAACACGGAATCCGGGAAGGCGTAGTTGATCCCTTCGGAACCCGCTCCGTCGGTTACAAACGATTCACCATACTCGTCAAACGAGTGGCCCCACGGATTGACGAACCCTTTGCAGAACACCGACAGCTCGCCGGTTTCCGGGCGATAGCGCCAGATCCCGCCGCCATCGAGGTGCCGCGTCCCATAGGCGGTTTCGATGTGGCTGTGGATGTAAATCGATTGGTTGAAGTACAAGCAGCCATCGGGGCCCCAGCGCAGGGTGTGGATCAGATGGTGTGTGTCCTCGGTGCCAAAACCGCTGAACACGACCCGCCGCTGATCCGCCACGCCGTCGCCGTCCGAGTCGGCGAAGTGCAGCAGTTCGGTGCTGGCCGCCACATAGGCTCCGCCGGACTCATCGGGAATCACTCCGGTCGGAATCAGCAACCCTTCGGCAAACACGGTGCTGACATCACAGACACCGTCGCCGTCGGTGTCCTCGAGCACGATGATTTTGTCGTTGGCGACCTGGCCCGGCTCGATTTGCGGGTAGACCTCGCTGCTGGCAACCCACAGCCGACCACGGGAATCGAAATTGACCTGGATTGGCTTGCGAATCTCAGGATCCGAGGCGTACAGGTTGACCGCCGCGGCGGCGGCCGGCTTCATCGCCGCCATTTCCGCGACCGGGTCGGGAGCCGGAATATCGGTAAGGTCACGCTGCGCCCACGCGTCGCTACAGCGGCACGCCAACAGCACGAGGATAGCGGAGCGGAGCACGCTCAGGCGCACAAAACAGTTCGAACCATATGAAGTCAAAGTCATCATCCCACATGATCTTGTCGCAGGAGAGGCCAGAACCGGCCTATGCGGAGTGTTGCTTGTGGCGCCCCAACGACACCAGCGCAGCTTAACATGCCGCCAGTATAGCCCAGTCGACTCACGGCGCCCGTAGGCTACGGCGAAGTTGCGCAGCGATCTGATGCGCAGCCCGCAGCAGGGTTCCCGCATTCTGTGGTCCACGCACGATCACACTCAACGCCGGATCGCCGGCAGGTACGATTGCTCCCAATTGCGGCAAGTCGTGAAAACTGACCGTCACACCGAGCGCCTTTTCAGTTGGTGCACCAAATCGCCGCGAGAGCACCTCGTCCGAGCAGTCCACCTGCATCGGCGCGGCAGCGTAGACGATCCGCTTGCAGGCCGACTCGCTCTGCGCGAGGCTCCCGTGGTCGGCGTGGCCATTTGACACCGATTGGGTGCGCAAGTCGATGTCGCTCGGCACCGCGGGCATTGTTGCCCACTCGGTGCGGCGGTCAGCTATTTCGTAATCGATCCGCCCCGCCTGTTCTTCGTAAGCGGCCAGGTGCCAGTCGATCAAGGAGGCAGCGTCGCCAGGCTTCTCGTTGGTTGAGGGAATCCGCAGCAGTTCCATCGAGGCGGAGTACCGCGGATTGATTTCCAGCAGCACGAGCGAACCGTCGCGGCGGCGGATCAGGTCGATGTTGAACAGTCCCAGCAGGCCAAACGTGCTGGCGACCTCCGCTCCGAGCCGCGACAACTGCTCACCGCAGGCGGTGGGCAGTCGCCGTGGTCCGAGCGAACCGCCGTACAGCCAGCGCCAGTCGCGGTGTTTGCGATGTGTTAGACCGTCAAAAGCTCCCAACAATCGCGTGAGTCGCTGGCCGCGTCGCCGCCGAGCGAAATAGCACACCCCCAGCGGTCGGCCTGCAACCCACTGCTGCAAGTCTTCAGGATCACCGTCGGCGTCAGGATCATCAGCGGCGCTGCCTGGCGACCACCAGCGAATCCCGATCCCGCCGGTACCGAATCGTGGCTTGATCAACCAGCGTTCTAGCGGTGACGGCTGAGGCTCGACGCGACTTGAACCGCTGCTCCGGTATCTTGAGATCGTGAACGTGAAACCGATTCCACACACTGCCGCGACGCGGCGCAGCTGCTGGGGGTCACACAGCGACTGGAACACAGCGGGCGTGGGAAACGCGACCAAGCGATCTCGCCGCAGGCGCTCGGCGTCGTGCCACGGGAAGCCGCCGGTAGCAACGATCGGCGCACCAGGCCAAGCGGCAAGATGCCGCTCCCAGTCGTCATCCAGCGGATACCAGCGGTTGCTGATCGCCCGCAGGTCACGGTCGCCGAAGCGATCGATGGCGACGATGCAGTAGCCCGCAGCGACAGCATCCGCCGCCGCGGCGCGGACAGAGCCACCGATCAAGACCAGCGGTGATGCGGATACGTCGTGCATGGTCAATCGATCGCTGCTGATGGGTCGATGCTGGCGGGTTCTTGCGTCGCCGTAGCGGTTTGTTACGATCTGGGCCAGTTCTGACCAGCCCCAAACACCCCACAGACGAGTACCGCAATGCAGTTTTACATCGGTGAAGCGCTGACTGGCGACGGCAACGAAGTCGCTCACATCGACCTGATGATCGGCAGCAAGGACAGCCCCGTCGGCACCGCGTTCGCCAATGCCTTATCGAACCAGAGCGAAGGGCACACCAATCTGTTGGCGGTGTTGGAGCCGAACAAGCCGATCAAGCCGGCTACGGTGATGATCACCAAGGTGACGATGAAGGGGCTCAAGCAGGTCATGCAAATGTTTGGCCCGGCTCAAATGGCTGTCGCCAAAGCGGTCGCTGACAGCGTCGGTGAAGGCGTGATCCCTAAGGATCAAGCGGAAAACCTGGTGATCGTCTGCGGCGTGTTCATCCATCCAGCCGCTGAAGATGACCAAAAGATTTACACCTACAACTACGAAGCTACGAAGATGGCGATCGCTAACGCGATGAAGGGCTTCCCTTCGGCCGACGATATGCTCGGCTATAAGGATTCGGCCTCGCATCCGTTCAAAGGTTTCTAAGCAAGTCTGCACCGATGGTCGCTAAAATCCTCCTGCAACTCGATACCGACACCGCCCCGAGTACGTTTGACGGCGTGGTAGCGGTCGATGCGGGAGTTGATCACCTGTTTCGGCACGGCGGCGTGACGCCCGAGAACGTCACGTCGCTGGTGCACGGAGCGATGTTCACTCGTGGAGGCGACTCGCTGCGTCACACCGCGATTTTTATCGGTGGCACCGACATTGGGGCCGCGGAGCGACTGTTGCACCGCGTCCGCAAATGCTTCTTCGGTCCGGTGCGCGTGTCGGTGATGCTCGATGCAGGCGGATGCAACACCACTGCGGCTGCGGCGGTGCTGTCCGCCGCTAAACACGTGTCGCTGCGCGGTGCGAGCGTCGGTGTACTCGGCGGCACCGGTCCGGTCGGTCAACGCGTCGCTGAAATGGCCGCGATCGAGGGCAGCACGGTTTGGCTTGCCTCACGCTCTGTGTCGTGCGCCGCAGAAACGGCCGAGGCGATCGGCAAGCGACTGCGGGATCGCGCCGGCGACGCTTCGATCCAGCCGTTCCAGATCGCTGGAAAAGCAGAGGCCGCCGAGCTGCTCACTCGTTGCCAGGTCGTCATCGCCTGCGGCGCTGCCGGCGTGGAACTGGTCGATGCAGACACACTCCATGCCGCGCCGCAGGCACTGCGCGTTGCGATCGATCTCAATGCAGTGCCCCCGACCGGAATTGCCGGCCTGAGCCCCACGGCCAAAGCGGTCGAGCAAGCCGGCCGGATCCTGTACGGGGCCATCGGTGTCGGCGGGCTAAAGATGAAGATTCATCGGCAATCGCTGCACGAGCTGTTCTTGGCCAACGACCGGGTGCTCGAAAGCGGCGAAATCTTGCAGATCGGCAAGCAGTTGCTTGAAGCGGGCTGAGTGAGCCGCAGACTTCCGGCCTCAAAATCGGGCGGCCTCCGTAGAGCCGGCCCCCGCGTGGCTGCCCCCAGCACAGCTGGGATGGGATTATCGGCTCCGTCGAAGCTAGCTAGAATGGGCGCATGAACGATCCATCGGCCCGAGTCGGTAATACCCTGCTGGAAACGATTCTGGCCGATCCAGAATTGATGCAGCGAGCCACGGCGTCGCGGTCAACTTCGCTGACCGTCACGCTGGAAGTCGATGGCCTCGGGATGCGGCGAATTGATCATCCGGAGTGGCGCGACAACCGAGCGGCCGCCGCCCCCGGCCAACCCCAGGCTGAGGAGCGGCCATCGGAAGGATTTGTGCCGGCGCGGATGGTGGTCGGTCCTGGAAAACGGCCGACCGACGATACGGAATACCGCTTGGTCGGTCAACTCGGCAGCGGCGGCACCGGCGTGGTGTATCAAGCGCACCAACGCGCGATCGACCGCGAAGTCGCCGTCAAGGTGCTGCGCGATGAACTCGCCTGCGATCCACTGGCGCGGCAGCGATTCTTGCTCGAAGCACGCACGATCGGCAGTCTCGACCATCCCAACGTGATCGCGCTGCACGAACTGGCCACGGGCCCGTCGGGCGAATTGTTTTATTCGATGAAACGGATCGACGGCACCAGCTGGGACCGGACGATCGACGCGATGCCGTTCGAGGAAAACCTCGAAACGTTGCTGAGGTTGTGTGATGCGATCCGGTACGCGCACTCGCGCGAGCTGATTCACCGCGACATCAAGCCGGAAAATGTGATGCTCGGCCGGTTCGGTGAAGTGCTGCTGGCCGACTGGGGATTGGCCCTGGCGCTCGCCCGCCCAGGTCAGCGCCAAGGGAGCGGCTCACACGCGATTGGAGGCACTCCGGCGTATATGGCGCCGGAACTGGCCGCTGGTGACGTCCAGTCACAGTCGATCCGCACCGATATCTACCTGCTCGGAGCATTACTGTTTCGCATCCTCACCGGCCACCCGCCGCACTTCGGCGAGAATCTGTTGCAGTGCATCCGCCGGGCGGCAGCCAATGAAATCCGGCAAACGTCGGTTCGCGGTGGCTGGATCGATGTCGCCATGCGCGCGATGGCGACGCGTGCGTCTGATCGTTATCCCGATGTCGCCGCGTTTGCCGAAGCGCTGGCGCGGGAAAAGAAACATGAACGGAGCGTCGACCTGCTCCGCCGTGCAGACCGGTTGGTCAAGAAAGTTGGGCCCGCGGCGAGGCACCAAGAATACAGCGTTGCCGAGGCGCTGATCCGCGAAGCGCTGGATGTCTGGCCGGGCAATCGCGACGCTGCGGAAACGCTCGTGAAATTGCAGACCGAGCACGCGCGCTCGGCCGCCGCTACGGGCGACTACGACCTTGCCCTGGACCTTCTGACCCAGGCCGGAAAAGCCGGTTCCGAACTGGCCGCTCGGATCCAGATCAAGCGTGATTCACGCCGGGATCAGGCGGTGCGGGAATCACGATTCTCACAGCTCTTCACCCAGTCGCCGGACGCCGGGCTGATGACCCGCTGGGATGGAGGCGAAATCATCGAGGCCAACGATCAATTTGAAGAATTGAGCGGTTACGAGCCGGCGGCGGTGGTCGGAAAAAATATCTTTGATCTCAATCTTTGGGGCAGCAGCGAACTACGAGAGGCTTTTATCGAGCGGCTCTCGGCCACTGGACATCTGCTCGACTTCGAGGCGCCGATGCTCCGCCGCGACGGTCGGACGCTGCATGTCTCGCTATCGGCCAACAAGATCGAACTCAACGGCGAAGACTATGTCATGACCACCATTCGCGACATCGGTAAACGGGTCATGGCGCAGCAGGAACTCAAGCGCAGCCGGCAGCGGCTGAGCGACATGCAGCGGTTGGCGCACCTGGGTACCTGGGAACTCGACGTCGCCTCGGGCAAGGTGCAATGGAGCGACGAAGTCAGCGAACTACCTGGGCTGCCGCTGACCCACGGAGCGCCAAACTTAGAGGAATACCTCAAGACCGTTCATCCCGCGGACCGCGTAAGTTGTCGGACGCGATCCGCAGCGCGATTCAGAATCGTGCCGCGTATGAACTCCGCATCCGGCATCGACGCCGCGACGGAAGCTGGAAAACGTTGATCGCTCGTGGTCAGCCGAATGTCGATTCGGCTGGCAACGTTATCGAAGTCTACGGTGTGATGATCGATATCTCGCGCTACGCACCCTAACGTTTCTCAGGCCCGTAGCAGCAACCATCAGGTGGTGTCGATCATCGGGTGGAGCTTTTGCCAATGCTTTAGCGCCGGACCAACCTGCGCCATCTTAATCCACCGGTGCTTCGTTTTTTCGCTGCACAGCAGCGTGTCCGGTGTGATCTCGCCGTGATCGATCCGCAGTAGTAAATCGTGCTCCGACATCGGACCGACCTTCTTGGTGCGGCCGAGCCACCGACGCTTCATAAAGAACCAATCTGCACTCATTCTTGCCTCCTGAGTTAAGCCAGAAGTCACGAGCCGATTTCAAATCTGTACGCAGTTGCAGCATTTCTTACCCTCTATTGGACACATAATTGCAAGCAAAGTCGCGTTAGAAAATCCGTGCGGTTGTTAAGTTGCCACTAATGCATCCTTTGGTCAGCCAGTGGCGTTCCCCCCGCCGCTGCAGCAGCTCAATTGAATGTCTTCTAAGAGACGCAATCGCGGGCTCCGAGAGATTTCACGCTGACGCACCGCTGCGGACCCGCATGCGCTGCCATGCATAATGGTCATCAGAGGCCCGCGACAGCGGCTCCCACGCGCCGGGTTATTGGCGGTGATAAAGCGTTAGGGTTGCTCGGGAAGCGGTGCCGGCAGCGTCTCGAGCGAGCCTTCAAACGGCTGCAGCGGTGTAAACGGTTGGATTGGAGGCGGCTGAGGCGGAGGTGGCGGCTGCGGACCGCTATCCGCTTGTCGTTGCTGTTGTGGTGCCGGTGCCGGTTGCGGCGCCGGCGATCCGGCCGGCGGCTGGCCGCCGAGCAGTCCACCAAAGATCGAGCCGATACCGCCCAGCAGCGACCGATCCTCGCCAGGCGTTGCAGCCGGGTCGCCTTGTCTGCCAGGCAGCTGGCGGGCTAGGCCGTCGGGTCCGGCAAGCGTTACCGTCGCGGCCCCAAGCGAATCGTTTCGCGCGTAGTCAATCCGTAGCGCGTCGCCTTCAGCAGACTGACTCAGCACGTCGATCAAGTCGCGAACGGAGGTAATCACACGTCCCTGAACGGCGACGATCAGGTCGCCCACGCGTAGTCCGGCCACTTCGGCAGGCGATTGCGGCAGCACTTCCGTGACCCACGCCCCGCGGCGGCGGCGCGGCGGTTGACCCTCGATGATGAGGTCCGGCGGCGTGTCGACGACCGCGCCGAGCCTTGCCCGCGGTGGTGGCGTCGGTTCGCTGGCCGCTGGAGCAACTGTTTCGGCAGCTGGAATCTCGGCAGTCGGATCGTAGTTGGGGACCGCGGCCACGGCTTGCTGCTGGCGGAACTGGCCTTGGCCGGTGGCCGGCAGGCTTGCTCCAGCCGAGTAGGGGCGAGCGCGGTTATAGTTGGCGCTGCCGGTGCCGGACGCAGGATTTCGGTAACCGGGAGCCCCGGCCTGCATCACCCCTGCGCCACCGGGTGAGACGGTCCCGGGTGAGGTCACGACGGGTGGTAGCGGCGGCCGGTCGACGCGGACACGCGGCTCTAGCGGTGCAGCGGCATCTGGCAGCGGTCCATAGGGTGCAAGCGGTTGCAGCGGGTAAATCGGTCGCCGCGGCTGCAGCGGCGTGCCGGGGATGATCGGTCGGCCTGCACGCGGGTCCAGTCCCAGCGACGCCCGCGCCCGAATGCGTTCGCCCAAGCGCTGCAGCGGCCCCTGCGCCCAGAGCGACGGCGGCGACAGGGTGAGCAGGAACGCAGCCGCGGCAACGCTCCAGAGAGTTCGCCTGCGGATTAACGATAAGGCCAGGACCTTTCGCTGCCGACACCCGTGCGTCTGCTCACCCCTACCTGACGTGCTGTTCATGTCCATCGCTCCTCCTAAACCTCTGTTCCGCTTGCCTCGCGACCGGCTAAGGCGTCCAATCAGCTCGATCGGTCCTGAAGCCACAGTCTACTGCCTTGACGCTTCGACCGCGGCTTGGCTTTCACATTTGACGTCTGATCGATTTCTCTATCGCATGAGGCATCAATGTTGCCGCCCTCTGCAATTTGCTGCCGTCTGATCCCGCTGAGAGAACTGACGCACTGCCTGCAGTGGGCGTTGCCACGGTACCGGATCGAGCGAGCCTCATGGATTCTTAGCCAGGTGACCCAGCGGGTCCAGACAGGCCGATCCTCGGAGATCGTTGCTGGAACCGCCTCGCGGTGCAGCGAAGCGGGCACGCTGGAACATTTGCTCGCGGCGGCAATCGCCATCGAGCAGGCTGCCGGGGCCGCCACCTTACTGCTGCTGCAGGCGGTATCAGCTGAAGAACTGCAGCGGATTTTGGATTGCGATTCCCAGGCCGTCGCCCTGGGACCGGGCACCGCGTGGACAGCAGACGCCGACTGGATCGCCGCGGACGCTCAGCATTTGATTCGGCCGCTGCTGGAGCCGGTATTGCAGCGGCTGCGCGCCCTGGGCATCACGTTCCTGCAGGCGGCCTGTGATGAACCGAGTCAAGCGGCGCTGCTGCGCCCGCCGGCCTAGAGCCGCTGGCTGACTTGTCGCTGATGGCCCTGTCCTCTGCCGGTTTTGCGGAGGCGACCGGCGTGGCCGCCGCAGAAGCTGCGAAGGGACCGGCCGCCTCGATGCTGCAGTGGGTTGCATTGGACGCGATCGGGGAGGACTGGGAAAACGAATTTTCTTCTGTTGCCGCAGGTACCTTCATCGACACCCCGGACTGCCCCCGGCTCAGTGACTTTCGCTCGGCCGATGAAATCGTCGCCGGCTACCGCGCAGCGCCGACGTTTGATCGGGGGCTTTCAAAATTGCTGCGGGTCGATGAGCAGTGGGCCGGCTGCCTGGTTCTGACGCGGCACGAAACGCAGGGGATTATCGGCGAGGATGCGTCCGACTCCGAATCGACCGTTGCCCTGGAACTGACGTACATGGGGCTCAAACCGGAGTTTCGCGGTAGAGGACTGGCTGCGTGTCTGCTGGCGGAGACCTTGCGGGTGGCGACGCGGATCGGAGCTGAGCAGATTCTGCTAGCGGTTGATCAAGCAAACCAGCCAGCCCGAGCGAGTTATCAACGTCTTGGATGGCGCGATGTCGCGGTGGAAAGCGTGTGGGGACGGCGGGTTTGACGCCAACGACAGCGATTTCCCGCACCGCCGCTCGTCCACCAGGAGAGGGGCCGAGAACCGGCAACAGCTTTTCCACCTGATGGCACCCTCACCGCGGCAACGCAATTTTTAAATCTGGACTCAAGAAACCGCCAGCAGATGCCGGAGTTGGCGCGTCTATGGTCCGCGCGGCACTGCGAACAGGTCGCCGCTTGTTTGACATCAATGCTAGCTAATCTAGAATCTCGCTCTCACGCCGATGGCGGGACAAGTTTCCAAGAGGGAGGTTTTGGCTGCCGGTATGTCCGCGTTGCAACAGGAACCCGATGACAGGGGCGTCATCGAAACAATCAAGGAGGTTCTCGAGCAACGCATCGGCGCCGATCGCTTCGGACTCTGGTTTGGTGGGCGTGTTCACTTTGTCTTGGACTCCTCGTCACTGACCCTGCTGGTCGACGGCGAGTTCGCGCTGGAACGCCTGCGTGGCAAGTACCTGCGGGCGGTCGAATCGGCCGCTGCGGAAGTGTTGCAGCGGATGATTCCCGTGCGGCTGCAGTTGGCCAGTGCCGAGGGCAGTGCAGCGGTCAGCGGCGCAGCGATCGTCCAGCCGCCCGCCGAAGCTGCAACGGTTGCAAACGTCACTACGGCGGCGAAAGAAGGGCCGTCGACAGCAAAAACGCTGGCGAGGCGCCTTTCGCCAGCCGAAACAACATCTCATGGCGGTGCATCCCCGCGGCGACCGGGCGGGCGGCTTTCCTCTGGAGGACCCGCAGCGCTGGCCGACGTGTTGATGGCCGCAGCGACAGAACCGCGCCGTGCGGGCTTGCCCGCGTCCGCTCATCGTCCAGCGAATCTTCGACCTGCTCGTGCAACCACTATCGCTCCTCCGCCCTCTGAGACTCGTGGAACAGCGATCGGACAGTCGCCGCGGTCGATTCGTGTCACGACGGCACCCGCTGGCGACCCGAGCCAGCCGGCTGCACGAGTGTCAGGGGCCGCAGCGGCGCCTGGAACCGGCGCGGCCGACCAGCGGCTGCAGGCACCTGCAGGACGAGGCATGCCGATGACCTTTGGCACCTTCCTCACCGCGACCAGCAACACCCTGGCGACCACGGCCGCCCAGATGCTCACCGCCAGTCCCGCCAACGCGGCTCCGCTGTGCCTCTGGGGCGCTACTGGCACAGGCAAAACGCACCTGTTGGCGGCGATCCGCCACGAGCTGCGGACGCGGCACCGACTGTCGCGGGTGATCTTGATGTCGGCCGAAGAGTTCACCAATGACTTCCTCAGCTGCGTCCGTGGAACCGGTCTGCCGGCGTTCCGCAAACGTTATCGCGATGTCGACGCGCTGCTGATCGACAACATTCAGTTCCTGGGCGGCAAAAGCGCAACGCTGCGGGAAATGCTTTACACGGTCGATGCGATCCTCTCGCGCGGCCGTCCGCTGGTGCTTGCCGGCGACCGTCAGCCGCTGGAAATCGAAGGGCTCAGCGGCGAGCTGGCTGGGCGGATGTCGAGCGGCTTGGTGTGCGGCATCAATCCGATGGAACTGCAGCTCCGCCGCGATCTGTACCGCCGCCACGCCCAGCAGAGTTTTATGCCGTGGGACGACGCAACGATCGATCTGTTGGCCGAGCGCACGGTCGGCGATGGTCGTGTGATCCAGGGCATTTCGCAGCTGGTGTCGATGCTGCAGCGGATGTATCGCCGGATGCCGACGCCTGATGAGATCATGAATCACGCTGGGGATCTGCTGCAGCGCGGCTCCAAGGCTGTCGCTCTGGCCGACGTCGAACGAGCGGTGTGCACGGCCTTTGGGCTACCGCTAGGCGAACTGAAGAGCAACTCCAAGGCGCGGAACGTCAGCCAGCCGCGGATCCTGGCAATGTACCTGTCGCGGCAACACACCACTGCGGCATTTGCGGAGATCGGCCGTTATTACGGCGACCGTAACCACAGCACCGTGATCGCCGCCCACCGCCGCGTCGAGGATTGGCTGAAGAATAACCAACCGGTCGGCGGCCGCGGGCCCAAAAGCATTCCGGCCAAGGACGCGATCGCCGCGGTCGAAAACCTTTTGCGAATCGGCTGAGCGATTTGCGATTGTCAAACCCCAGCGACTGACCCAGGATGAAAGCTAGGGCTCGGTCGGTTTCGGCTCGAGCTGCTCCTGATGCTCATCGGGAACCGCCAAGCCCAGCGTTATCTCGTCCGTATTGCGGCATAGGAGCCAAAAAGTGATTCAGGAGTTCGACAGCGGATATGACGGTCGTGACGACGGTAAGCGACGGCGACCGAAGAAGACTTCCGCCAGTGAACTGCTTTCACGCCAGCCACCGTTCGATCTGGAGGCGGAAATGGGGGTGCTGGGCAGCATCCTGCTGCTGCCCGAGGTTTGCGATGATATCGCTTCGGTGATCCGAGCCGATGACTTCTATGACGACGCCAATCGGAGTCTGTACACGCACATCCGCGAGATGTACGACTCGGGGACGAAGATCGACCACACGCTGCTGATCTCGCGGCTGAAAACAGCCGGCGATCTGGATAAAATCGGCGGCGTCGCCTACCTCGGCAAACTCAGCATTGCGGTACCCAACGCCGCGCACGCCGCCTATTACGCCCAGATCGTCAGCGAAAAGGCGACGCTGCGGAAATTGATCGAGGCGAGCACCGAGATCCTTCGCGACGCCTACGACCAGAATGGTGAAGCGCGGGAATTGGTCGCGCAGGCCGAGCAAAAAGTCTTCGCGATCATGGACGGCCGCTCCGCCCAGCACGCCGCCAGCATCAAGGACATCCTGCACCAGTCGATGGACCGCATGGAAGCGCGGCTAGCTGGGACGCACGTCGACGGCGGCTGCGAAACCGGGTTTACCGATTTCGACACGATGACCGGTGGGCTGCACAACGGTGAACTGATCATCCTGGCCGCCCGGCCGTCGATGGGCAAGACGGCACTGGCAATGAACATCAGCGAGAACGTGGCGCTGCAGAACCAACAGCCGACGCTGTTCATCAGCCTCGAAATGTCGGGGATCGAACTGGCCGACCGGATGCTCTGTTCGCTTGCCCGCGTCAACGGACACCGCCTGCGCAACGGCACAATCAGTTCCGATGACCGCAATCGGCTGGTCGAAAAGGCTAATGAAATCAGCGCCAGTCCGCTGTACGTCGACGACTCGCCCAGCCGGACGGTTAGCGAAATCGCCGCCGCGGCGCGGCGAATCCTGCGCCGGCAGGGTTCGCTGAATCTGATCGTGATCGACTACCTGCAGCTGATCGAGCCGGACAACTCCCGTGATCCGCGGCAGGAACAGGTCGCCAAGATCGCGCGGCGGCTCAAGGGACTGGCCCGAGAGCTGCAGATCCCCGTGCTCTGCCTGGCGCAGCTGAACCGGCAGGCCGAGGATAGCAAGGACAACCGGCCGCGGCTGAGCCACTTGCGCGAGTCCGGTGCGATCGAGCAGGATGCCGACGTCGTGATGTTCGTGCACCGCGAAGAGTACTATCATCGCGGCGAGGAGAAGGCTCAGTTTGCCGGTCAGGCCGAGATCATCATTGCCAAGCAGCGAAACGGGCCGATCGGCGAAGTGCCGCTGACTTGGGAAGGCGAGTTCACTCGCTTCCTCGATCGCGCTCCGGACCGGCACAGCGAGTTCGACGACTACGCCGAGTTCACCACCTCCACCGGTTTTTGAGCTGTCATCCACCGTCCACCGTCCATCCTCCGATCGGCGGAGCGATCGGCGACGTACTCGTCCTCCGTCCACCCGCAACCTGCTACCTGCAGCCCGCTACCCTTCCCTTTTCTCCACGACTGCCGCTAACTTACCGCTTACTCACGACCACACCGTTCACCTTCAAACAACCATTCCATGTCCGTCCTTTCCTCGCTTCGTGTGGCCGTCGGTGGCGACCATGCCGGATTTCCGCTTAAGCAACTCGTAATCGAATCGATTGGTGCCCAGGTTGCCCAATTGATCGACTGCGGGACGCACGATCAGGCGAGCAGCGATTACCCACAATTTGCGGCGGAGGTTTCCCGTCAGGTCATCAGCGGCCGGGCTGATCGCGGGCTCCTGGTCTGCGGCAGCGGTGTGGGCGTCAGTGTTGCGGCCAACAAGATCGCCGGTATTCGCGCCGCCATCTGCCACGACACCTACTCGGCTCGCCAGGGCGTCGAGCACGATGACATGAACGTGCTCTGCATCGGCGCACGAGTGATCGGGCCGGAGCTGGCGATGGAGATCATCCGCGCCTTCTTGAATGCACGCTATGTGCCTGAGGAGCGGCACGCACGGCGGTTGGAGCAGGTGCTGCGTCTGGAAAGCCACGGCCTCGGTTAAACCGCCCGCGAGTTCTGGCAGACGCGGACAGGCGCTGAACCCGCGGGCGCTGAACTCGTCGGCGCCGGGATGGACTACACTGGACCCTGCGTCTGGCGATGTTCCATCCGATCTGCCCGTGTTGAGAGCGATTTCCCATGGCTGCCCGCTCGCGTTACCGGTACTGCGCCGTCATCCTGTTGTGCTTTGGCTGCGGCATTTGGCCCGCCAGCAATCCTATTTGGGCCCAGCAGCAGGCGGCAGCGCCACAGCCAAGTGAATCCAGCCGCGACGAGCAGTTTCGCCAAGACGTTGCGGCGATGTTCGCCGATCTGGTCAAGATCCGCCGCGAGCTCCACCGCTTCCCCGAGCTATCCAATCAAGAAGAGCGAACGGCGCGGTTCGTTGCGCTGCAGCTCAAGGAACTCGGGCTGAGCGTGCAGACCGGGGTCGGCGGTCACGGCGTGGTAGCAATGCTGGAGGGAACGGCGCAGCCGAGTGATGGCGGTGCTGAGGGTACACCGCGTTGTGTCGCCGTCCGGGCCGACATGGACGCATTGCCGATTATGGAGGCCGGCGACAAACCGTACCGCTCGGAGATTCCCGGAGTGATGCACGCTTGCGGCCACGACGTCCACATCACCTGCGCCCTGGGTACGGCGCGGCTGTTGGCAAAACACCACGACCGGGTGGCAGGTAGCGTTAAGTTCATCTTCCAGGGCGCCGAGGAAGGGATGCCGGTGACCTATGACAAAGACTGGGGAGCTAAGTTGATGGTGGCCCAGGGCGCACTGGAGAACCCGCGGCCCTCGGCGATCTTCGGCCTGCACTGCACGCCGCTGGCCAGTGCCGCAGGCGGGCCACAGGCCGGTGTCGACGCGCCCTTTGAAGTTGGTCAGATTGGATTTTGTGTCGGGCCGGCTTCGGCCAACAGCGACCGCTTTCGGATCGTGATCGGCGGTCAGGGAGCCCACGGCTCGGCCCCGCAAAAAGGTGTCGATGCGATCGTCGTCGCTGCCCAGGCCGTGCAGGCGCTGCAACTGATTCACAGCCGCCAGGTCAGCACCTTTGATCCGTTGGTCCTGACCATCGGCACCATTGAGGGCGGTGCCCGGGAGAACATCATCGCCGAGCGGGTCGAGATGGCCGGGACGGTGCGCACGCACGACGAACAGCTGCGCGATCTGGTGGTCCAACGGATGCATCGGGCGCTCAAAGGGGTCACCGAAGCAAACGGAGCGAGCTACGAACTGCTGTATCGCAAGGGTTATCCGGCGATCATCAACGACCACGCGCTGACGCAGCGATCGACCCATTCGCTGCGGCGGTTGTGGGGCGAGCAGCGCGTCGTGCAGACCAACCCGAGCATGGGTGGCGAGGACTTCTCGTACTTCTCGCGCGAAGTGCCTGGGTTCTACTTCAAACTCGGCGTCGCCAACATCAGCCGCGGGATCACCTCCGGTGTCCACACGGCGGAGTTTGATGTCGACGAGGAGTGCCTGCGGGTCGGCGTTGAGTCGATGGCGGCGCTGGTGTGCGACTACCTGCAGCAGTAGTCACCTCCTAGCGGTCTGTTGCAGATTGAACCGCAGGCTCGTAAGATCTGGGCTGATCCTCTGGGTGGCACGTCCCTCGTTCACTTTTGGCTGGCGCGTCCCCGGTTGGCTTGGGTGGCACGTCCATGCTTGCCTGATGGGTGGCACGTCCCTGAGGAACGAAGGGCGTGCCGCAGGCTCGTAAGATCTGGGCTGATCCTCTGGGTGGCACGTCCCTGAGGAACGAAGGGCGTGCTCGGGAGCGCGGCCACGACACGACTCGGTATCTGCTTCCGCTGCTCACGCCCATCGCCGGGGCTCTGAGCGTGCCACCCACAGCCACAGCGTCACCGCACCAGCCGTGCGGCTTCACCGCCCTCATTTTATGCTGTAACTGCGCGTCAGAGCCGCGCCATCCGCCGTGCGATCGCCTGCGCGGGCAGCGGAGTGATCTTCGCCGCAGCGGCTTCGTGGGTCTGCAGCAACGTATTGCGGGTCTTCTCGCCGCTGTCTTCTTCGTACTGCACAATGTAGGCGCCGACCTTGAGCCCGTCGGATTCGTACACCGGCGGCCAAAACTCGTCACCACGATTGGCCAGGGTTTTGGCGAGCAAACGGGTGGCCCGGCCGGAGAACCCACTGAGCACCATATCGAGACGTCCCAGCGGCTCGCGGAACAGGTAAAACACCAGCGCGGTGTCTTTGCCGTTGCCACCGGCCCAAATCCAGGTTCCATCATCCTTTTCGAAGTAAAAACCAGGATGCGGCGCGTCTTCGTTCTTGCTCAGCCGCGTGCCGGCCGATGCGGAATCGGGCTGAGGATCGTTGTCGCGGTAGCGCAGGAAGAATGGGCAGGCCCGCGCTGAAGTGTCGTCGACATCATCTTCGGTCACAAACGGCGAGCAACCAAAGGCGTCGGCGAACACGAGTTCCACGACCGGGTTGCTCTTCACGCTGCCGATGCAAACCAGCGCCCGGTCGCCCTGGGCTTCGGCGAAACCGGTGAAGACTTCTTCGGCCCGAGTGCGGGCTTCGCTCAGCGCCACCTGGCCGGGGCTCCAAACCAGCGTCTGCTGCAATCGCTCCGGCGCCGGAATCTCCCGCGCAACCTGCTCCACTCCCGGCGGCAAAGAGGCATTCTGCTTCGCGTGCTTAGCTGCTCCGCCGAGGGTCGAGACGCCGTTGAGCAACTCGCCGATCAGCACTGAGTCCGAGGCGACGATCCAGGCATTTTCTGGCGTGTTGCCGCCTTCGCCCTGCCGAACCCCGACACAGATTTCGACATCGCCCCGGCGGGCCAGCAGTTCCCAAAAGTTCTCGGCTTGAACCGAAAACAGCGCCCCAGGTAACTGGTCAGCGGTCGCGTACCCTTCATCGATCAAGTAATCGCACAGCCGCGACAATGCTTCCAGCGGAATGTACTTCGCTTCGTTCTTCAGCAGCGACGCCACTTGGTGGCGGTCCAAACCGGTGTGCTCGACGATCGACTTAATCGTTCCCGGACGTTTGCGACGATCGGGAGTGTGGCCAAGGATTTCTGCAAGCCGGAATGCATATCTCATCTGCTGACCGCTGGTTAAGACTAGGGTGACGATGGCTAACAAACTTCCGCTGCCAACCGTCGTAGCTCAATGGAGTGCTTTTTCACATCGAGGTAAAGCTGACCAATTCTAAATCGCTTGCTAGCGCTAATGCTAGACCCCCATATCTTGAGAACTTCCGTCGGCTATAGTGGGGGAGCGGCGGGGCACGGTTATACGGCTAATGGAACACAATCCTGCTTTATCTAGTTTTGGCTGCAGGCTGAATCGATGCCGGCAGGCTCGTCTGGACACCGACTCGAAAACGTCTTTCGCGATTCGCAAGTCGCCAGGCGTTACAACCCTTGGCTGGCACTTTCAGGGCCCATGTTGCATGGGAATGCGTCCTGGGTGGCATGCTCAGAGCCCCAGCGATGGGCGTGGGCGGACGCGCTTGACATGGGCAGACACGCTGATGGACTGCAGCCGACGAGTCTTGTGGTTACTACGCCGTTCCCTCCACCACGCCCTTCGTTCCTCAGGGACGTGCCACCCGGAATTCTTCTGCGACGTTCCACGCCAGGTTCCTCAGGGACGTGCCAACCGACTACTAGGGACGTGCCACCCGCCTTTTGTTCCTGCTGACACAACCCATGCAGTCGCGGTTCGCTGAGAAACCTGGCAACGGGGCAGGTCGAACCAGATGGAATCGGCTAGAGTATAGGATTACCAACAGGAGGAGCATGCAGCCGGATCGGCTGCCCCCGCCCCGGGTGAATGTATCCTCCTGTCCCGCCTTTCACTTCGAAAACGCCTCACCTGCTGAGCTGACCGGCTTGTTCAACACCGCCCCCGACTCCCCTGCTTACCGACCGCAGGTCACTTCCTGTCGGCCGCAGGTAACTCCGTTCAACCGACTCTTGCGAACCGTGCTGGCGACCGCACTGGCATTCGCAACCGTCGTAGTTATCGCCGGCTGCGACCAGCCGCCGCCGATCCGCCAGTACACGATCGACACCGAGATGCCGGCAACGCTCCGCAGCCAGGACCGGATGCTCGGAGCGATCATGGCCCAAGATTCCGCGGTTTGGTTTTTCAAACTGGTGGGGCCCACGGAGGCGGTCACGAGCGCTGAACCAGAGCTGAAAGCGTTTCTCCAGCAGTTGGAGTTTGTCGAGGGAAGGCCGAAGCTCGAACCGCTGCCCGAAAGTTGGCGTCGTTCGGGAGCCGGCGAGATGCGGTTTGACACACTACTGATCCCGACACCAACCCGCGAACTGGAACTGAGTGTCAGTTCATTGCCCAAGTCGGGGCAGTGGACGCAGCAGGTGGCGATGAACGTCAACCGCTGGCGCGGCCAGATGGGTTTGAGCGATTCCGAAGAGGCTTGGGCCGGTGCCGAGCTGCTTGAGTCTGACCCATCCGCTGACGAGCCAGCGGTGTGGGTCGACTTGACTGGCAAGATGGGGCCTGGGCCGCCGCCGATGTCATCGATGACTGGCGCCGCTTCACCAGCCACCGGGCAACTTCCTCCTGGGCATCCGGAGATTCCTGCCGCCGGCGGCTCCAGTGACAGCAGCCGACCAGCAGCGGCGTCCTCTGGCAATCCTACGCGGCCTGCCGCGGGCTCAGCTGAAAACACTGGCGGGCTAAAATATGAGGCCCCAGCGGACTGGCGTCAGGGTACAATGAGCGCGATGCGGCTGGCTGCGTTCGAGTTCGGCTCCGAAGATCGTCCGGTGACCCTCACGATCATCCAGGCTGGAGGCGACGTGCGCGGCAATGTCGATCGCTGGCTCGGACAGGTTCGGGGCGACTCGCCACCGGCCGAAGTCGTCGACGAGGCGCTGCAGGATGCCCAGCAATTGCGTGTTAGCGGCCACGAGGCTCAGCGGTTCTTTCTGACTGCCGGCAGCGACAGTGCCGCCGATGCCGAAGCGATTGACGCCACGATTGTTCCGTTGGAAAGCGGCATGAGTTTGTTCATCAAAGCGACGGGTCCACAAACGACGTTGGTCGAGCAGCGGGCGGCGATCGCTCAGTTCCTCGAGTCCTTAAAACTTCCTGACTAACACTACCGGACCGACGGTTCCAAACGAACTCCGCGGTTCATCCCTGCCGCTCGGCTCAGCCAGCTGGGCGGCATTCGCACCTAGCGCTCCCAGCATCGAACGACCTGGGGCGCTCCCACCTCACCTCCGACCGGTCTCGCTTCCATGGCAACGGTTTCTTCGAACGTCAGAGTCTCCGATTCAACATCCGCCGCGTCCACGTGGAGCGTCTCATCGCTGCCGGCTCAGACGCTCCATCTGTTCGGCTCGCTGAAGCTGACCGTTGCCTTGTTTGCGTTCTCCTTGGTGTTGGTATTCGCCGGCACGCTGGCCCAGCACCATCTGAACATGCTGCAGGTCAAGGAGCGGTACTTCACCAGCTGGATCGCGCTGCTGCACTTTGAAGACTTGGTGCCCAACTCGTTCTACATGCACGAACAACCGTTTCGCGGGTTCATTCCGATTCCCGGCGGGGCACTGGTCGGAACGCTGTTGCTGATCAATTTGCTGGCGGCGAAGATCACTCGGTTTCGCATCCATGCCAGCGGTACCCGGCTGGCCGCCGGCATCGGCGTGATCGTGCTCGGCCTGTTGGCGACGCTCGGAATCGTGCTCGCCGGCCAGAGCAGCGAAGGATTGCAGGGCGAACCGCCGATGAGCTACGAGCAGCTGTGGGCGCTGTGTTTGGGGACGCTCGCAGCCGCCTGGATCGGCATCACGGCGCTGGCGATCACGGCCAAATCGACGGCCCTGCGAATTACCTGGGCCGTCGCCAGCTTGGCCCTGGCCGCTTACTTGATCTTCACTCTCTCGACTGGTTACCGGGTCGGTGATCCGGGATTGCGGATCGTCTGGCAACTGGCCAAAGGGCTCGGCGCCGGGCTGATCCTGCTGGTCGGCTGCCTGTTGATATTCAGAAAGCAAGGCGGCAACGTGCTGCTGCACTTTGGCGTTGGGTTGTTGATGGTCGGTCAATTCATGTTCGGCGACCGCCAAACCGAACAGCGGCTGAACCTGATCGAAGGCCAGTCGGCCAACGCTTTCGTGAATATGGACAAGGTTGAGATGACCTTCATCCGTGAGGCTGATGGCCAGCAGCAGTTCACAGCGATCCCCTATCAGCAGCTCCGTCATGCGGCCGAAACCAAAGCCGTCATTCGCGACGAAGCCCTGCCGGTCGATGTGAAGGTGCTGGCGTATTACAGCAATTCACGGCTGCTCAAACCATCAGCGGACACCCTAACTGCCGACCGCGGAATCGGACAAGAGGTCGCCGCCGTAGGCACTCCGGGCAGCGGTGGAACGAACAGCGAAGTCGACCTCGCATCGGCGTATGTGGAGCTGCTCGATAAGCAGTCCGGAGCGTCACTCGGCACGCATTTGATTTCGCAGTGGTTTTCTGATCGAGCGCTCGCCGTCGATGGGGGCAGCAGCGACGAGTTTGACACTGTGACGCTGGACGACACCGAGTACAAAGTTGGGCTGCGATTTGCGCGAAATCCTAAGCCGTTTTGGATCCATTTGAACGAAGTGCGTCGCGTCGATTATAGCGGCACCGAGACGCCGCGCAACTACCGGTCGTTCATCCGCATCATCGATCCAGAGACCGGTGAAGACCGCCGCGAACAGATTTGGATGAACAACCCGCTGCGGTTCCGCGGTGAGACTTACTATCAGTCAAGTTTTCACGTCTTGCCCAACGGTGCGGAAATGACGGGGCTGCAGATCGTGCAGAACAGCGGTTGGTTGATCCCGTACGTCGCCTGCAGCATCACGGCATTGGGCATGTGCGTCCACTTCGGCGGCACACTGCGCCGCTTCGTCCGCCGCCGCAGCCAAGAGCAACGACTGGCGCGTGAAAAAGCAGCCGGCCGCACTCGCACGGGCCGCCGCGGCGCTGGGTCGCCCTACGCATCGGCTCCGCTTGCCGGTGGTGACGGCGATTCCGATCTGCTCGATGCCGAGCAAGACACCGCACCATCGCGGTTGCCGGTGTTCCTGGGCGTCGCTGCGGTGGCGTTGTTCGCTGTGCTTGCGCTGGTGCCCTGGCCAGCGGTGATGAACAACCTGCGCCGCAGCGCAGCGCGATCGTCAGTTTGATCTGTATGCCGCTGGGGAGATTCCCGTGCAATTTGGCGGACGCGTGATGCCGCTGGCCGCTTATGCGAACCAGATGCTCAAGGCAATCAGCAACCGCACAGCACTCAAGCTTGAGGATGCTCCAGGCGCGATCCGTGACCGTGCGGAAGGCAAGAAAAAACTTTCACCGATGGCTTGGCTGATGGAGGTGGCAATCGATGACGAACGGCTCGACGACCTGCAGATGATCCGCATCGACGCCACCGAAGTCCGCGACGAACTGAACTTGGAGAAACGCGAGAGCAAGCTGTTCACGCTCAACGAGATCCGCCGTGAACTCAATCGGTTCACCGAATTGACCGAAGCGGCGGCCAAGAAAGAGCCGCGAGATCAGTCCTTCAAAGAGAAGAAGCTGCTGGAACTCGACCGCCGGATCCGCGCATTCACGATGACGGCCGTCGCCTTTCGCTTGCCGGTACCGATGGAGATCCCGGCGCATCTATTCCCTGAAGGGACAACCGAAATGCAGCGGCGAATGTTCGCCGTGCAACAACTGCAAAACCGGATGCAGGCGGTCGAACGGATGACTTCACCGGGCATCGTGCCGCCGCCGAGTGACCTGCTGGCCGCATCGCACGACGTACCGAAGTGGACTGCGTTCGCTCCGGCATTTTTCGATGTCGCCATGAAAGGGGCGTCCGGTGAAACGGTCGAGCGCATCGGCGTGGATACTTTCGCTGAGATGATCACGGCCTATAACGACAAGGACCCGCAGAAGTTCAACGAAGCGGTCGACGCGCACCTGGCGGGTGTGGAAGCTCTGGAAGGCGCAGGCTATTCACCGTGGAAAGTTGCGCTGGAACGCTGGGATGAGTCGAACTCTCCGACTGCCGTGGCGATGGTGCTGTACTGCGTCGCCTTGGTGCTCGGCTGCGTCTACCTGATGGTGGATATGCCGCGGCTGCGCTCCGGGGTATGGGGCATCCTGCTGGTCGCGCTGACGATCCACACGCTGGTCTTGCTGTCGCGAATCATCATCACCGGACGGGCTCCGGTCATCAATCTCTACTCCTCAGCGGTGTTCATCGGCTGGGCCGGCGTGATCTTTGGGATCGTGCAGGAGAAGATCTTCCGCTACGGCGAAGGCAACCTGCTGGCCGCCGGCAGCGGTGTGCTGGCGCTGTTGGTGGCATACGGCCTGAGCAGCGGCGACACAATGCCGGTGCTGCAGGCGGTGCTGGACACACAGTTTTGGCTCGGCACACACGTGATCACGGTCACCTTGGGCTACACCGCGACGATGGTCGCCGGCCTGCTGGGGATTCGTTATCTCGTCGCCGGTTGGCTCGGGGCCGACTCGGACTCGCTGCGGCAGATCTACCGCTCGATCTACGGTGCGACCTGCTTCGGAATTTTGTTCAGCTTCGTCGGTACAGTGCTGGGCGGCTTGTGGGCTGACGACAGCTGGGGACGATTCTGGGGCTGGGATCCCAAAGAAAATGGTGCGCTGCTGATCGTGATTTGGAACGCGATGATGTTGCACGCTCGCTGGGACGCCATGGTCGGAGCACGCGGTTTTTCGATCCTGGCGATCGGCGGCAACATCGTCACCGCCTGGAGTTACTTTGGCACCAACGAATTGGGGCTGGGGCTGCACAGCTACGGCTTTACCGAAGGGGTGCTGATGTGGCTGAGCGTGTTCATTGCTACGCAACTGGCGTTCATGGTTGCGGGGCTCTTGTTCTCGCCGCGCACGCCGGCTGAAGACGTCTCGGCCACAGTTTAGTCACGCCCGGTCGTGGCCGAGGAAGCGAGAGTGCTGGATTGACCGCTCCGACAGAACCCGCTGAGCAGCTTCCGGCCGAGGCGCTGGAAGCGGACGTTGATGCTTCACGGCCGGCCGCGGGCATCGACACCTGGGCGGCTGAAAATCCGTGGCATGTGCGGATCGCGCCGTGGTTCGTCTACATGCTGCTGCTATCGGTGGCAGTTTACGCTCGCCAGTGGCAGGGCTGGACGTACGTGCCGCTGAAGCTGCTGCAGACCGCGGCGGTGCTCTATTTGGTGTGGCGGTGGCGCTCGCTATTGCCGGAGCTGACGTGGCGGTTTCATGCCGCGGTGCTGCCGGTATCGGTCGCGCTAGTCGCCAGCTGGATCTACCTCAACGACCTGATGCTCTGGCTGTTTCCGGCGTTGGCTGAGCGTGAAGCTTCGTTTTTCGAGATTTTGCACGGGCAGGGCGTTGGCTTGTTCTGGCTAGCGGCGACGGCACACTTGATTGCGATGTGTATCGCCGTGCCGATCGCTGAGGAATTGTTCAACCGCTCGCTGCTGCTCCGCAGCCTGCATCGCCCGGGAGCGACTGCAGTCGGAATTCTGCAGGTGTTGGCGGATGTACCACTGATCGGCGACCTGCTGGTGCGGACGCGGCTGGGAAAAGAGGCGCTGCGCAACCGCCGGCATTTGCTCAGCAGTTCGAAGCGACGCCGCTGGGGCAGTTGAGCGTGTTCGGCGTCGCGGCCTCGACGGCGGTGTTCACGTTCGTACACGCCACCGCCGACTGGCCGGGAGCGATTCTCTGCGGCGTGACCTGGTGCATCCTGCTCAGCCGCACCCGGCATCTCGGGCTGGGCCCGGTGATCTGGTCACACGCGATGGTCAACCTGCTGTTGTGGCTGTACGTCGTCAACCGATCAGCCTGGCAGTTCATGTAACGCAGCGACCTAACGCTGCGCAGCGGCCACGGGTGGAGCGTTGTCCTGAGCGGGCAATTCGGGCAGAAACATCGCGGCATAAGGTCGGTGGCGGCCTGGCATCTCGGCAGCTCGGCGGAAGTAATCACGGGCCTGCAGCGGTTTGCCATCGTAGTGCAGCATCAGCCCGGTGAGGAACAGCAGGCCGCCTTGCTCGGGTTGGCGCAGCGTCGCGTCGGCCAAGGCCTCCAGGTGCTCGTCCTGCGCCAGCCGATTGCCGCGGTACAGCGCTGCGAGTGAGAAGCCAGCTCGCTCGGTCGTGCGGGCCAATTCAAATCCCATGGCAAAGTACGTCACCGCCAACTCGTAGTCACCGGTTGCGGTGTAGGCATGGCCGGCTCGCAAGTGTGCTGGGGAATAATCGGTGCTCGTCCGATCGCTTCGCGATACTTCGACGCGGCGCGGCGATACTGTTGCGCCGCGAACTCGCGGTCGCCGTCGGCAATCAGCGTGTCGGCACGCATCCGCCCGGCTTCGTTACTCGGCTTGAGTACCGAAACCCGGCGGAGGATCTCGTCTTCCGGTGCCGCGGCGCCCGCTTGCCCTGGGCCTGCTTGTCCTGGGCCTGCTTGTCCTGGGCCTGCCTGACCAGCCAGCGGATGCCGGCCCGCCTGTCCCTGTGCGTTCGCTCCGGCTGCGGCCTGCCCTTGACCAGGCGGCACGAGCATCGGATTAACTTGCACCTGGGGCTGAACCAGGATGTTCATCGGCGGCTGAGCGAGGTAACTCTGCTGCCATCCATAATAGCCGTAGCCGGGGCCATACGGCCCACCATAGCCGTAGTTGTAGCCATAGCCGTACGGATAGCCATAGCCATAGCCGTACGGCACGTAGGGTGAGATGTAGTAATTCTTGTTGATCACGGGCCGCCGGGGCGGCACGACGGGTCCAACCGGACCGCCGCGGCCAAGCTGACGCGCATCGGCAGCTTGTCGCCGGTGGATCTTGTCGAGCGTCATGTCTTGGTAGCCACCGAACTGCGCCTCCGCACTGCCCCCGGAACCCGGGCCAATCAGACCGGTGCAAATGATGGCCAGTCCAAGCGTCAGCAAACCAAAGATGCGCTGCATGATGGCACTCCCGCCCACAATCCAATCCTTGCAGTCATCGCGGGAAACGAAGCTCCCACAGAACGACAGCTGCCCAGTAGGTATCATAGGCGACTGGGTGCCATGAAACGAGTTTGTCGTGCCGGAGCCACGGTAAGCCACCACCTGGTGGACGCACGAGAATTGGCTGCCCGGCAGCGATTTCTCCATTCCCCGGAAGCGGCCACGGAGTATCTTTATCTCATGGAAGTTTCATCAGAATTGGCCGCGCGCGTGCTGCGTCTGGTCTCGTCGCCCGAATATCGTCCTCGCAAAGCGAAGCAGATCGCTGTCCTGCTCGATATCGATCCCGACGATCACCGCGAGCTCAAGCGGGTCATCAAAGCGCTCGTCCATTCCGGTCAGCTCGCCTATGGGTCCAACCATTTGGTGTTTCCGGCGGTCTCCCCACCGGCTGGCACCAAGCTGCCCACTGGAGACAAACAAGCCGAAGGGGCCGAGCCGGTCGGGACGGTTAAGCGTGACAAGGTGGTTCGCGGCACCTTTCGCCGGGCGATCGCCGGGTTTGGTTTTGTCCGGCCCGGGGACGGTAGCTCAGCAGGGGAATCCGCTGAGGACATCTTTGTTCCGCCGGGGGCAACCGGTGGGGCGCTGGACGGTGACACGGTGGAGATTCGCCTGCGGCCCCGCGGTGAACGCCGCGGCGATACGCCGGAAGGTTATGTCGACAAGGTGCTGCAGCGCGGCCGCCGCCAGTTTACCGGCACAGTGGAGCTCAAAAACTCGGTCGCTTGGGTGCACCTCGATGGCGTTCCCTATGACCTACCGATTCAGGTCGGCGATGTTCGCGGGCTGCCGGTTGCCAACGACGACAAGGTGTTCGTAGAGATCGTCGAGTTCCCCGCTGAGGATGGCAGCGGCGGTGAAGGGGTGTTGTTGGAGGTCCTGGGTAAGACCACCAACCCGGCCATCGACACGCTCAGCGTGATGCGGCAATACGCATTACCCGAGCAGTTTCCCGAGGAGGTGCTGGCGGAGGCGAGGAAACGGGCAGACGAGTTCAGCGAAGAGTCAATTCCCGCTGGGCGGCGTGATTTGACCGAGTTGCTGACGATCACGATTGACCCATTTGACGCCCGCGACTTCGACGATGCGATTTCGCTGCAACGGCATGGCGGACACTGGACACTTTGGGTGCACATCGCCGACGTGTCGACGTTTGTGCCGTTGGGGGGACTGCTCGATCAGGAGGCCGAGCGGCGGGCGACGAGCGTTTATCTGCCTGACCGCGTCGTGCCGATGATCCCCGAAGTGATCAGCAATCATTTGGCGAGCTTGCAGCCGGGTAAGGTGCGGTTGACCAAAACGGTCGAGATCGAAATGCGCGATGACGGCATCGTGACTTCTGTTGAAGTCTACAACGCCGCGATTCGCAGCGACTTTCGGTTCAATTATGAACAGGTCGATGAGTTTCTCGCCGACCCCGATGCCAAGCGGACGCAGTGGGGCGAGCCGATCTGTGACTTGTTGGCCCGGATGCATACGCTGGCGATGTCGCTGCGGCGACGGCGCTTCAAACGCGGCTCGCTGACGCTCGAAGTGCCTGAAGTCAAAATCGACCTCGACAAAAACGGCAAGGTGAAGGGGGCGCACGTCGTCGCCTACACCGAGAGCCACCAGATCATTGAAGAGTTCATGCTGGCCGCCAATCAAGCGGTCGCCACTTGGCTGGATGATCAGGAACTGAACTTCCTGCACCGCATCCACCCGCCGCCGGACCGCCGCAAGCTGCGTCAACTCGAGCAGTTCATCAAGGACCTGCGGCTGCCGGTCCCCTCGGTACAGGGCCGCCGCGACATTCAGAAAATCCTCGACCTCGTCGCCGGCACACCGCTGGAGAACGCGGTCAACTTCGCGGTGCTCAAGAGCCTCAACAAAGCGATCTACGCGCCGCACCGTGAGGAACACTATGCGTTGGACATGGAGCACTACTGTCACTTCACCAGCCCGATCCGCCGCTACCCCGACCTGACGGTGCACCGCCTGGTGCAAAACCTGATTGATGAGAAGCAAACGCCCGATGAACCGTTCGCGGTTTTGCTGCGCCAGGGCTTTCACTGCAGCGATCAGGAACGCAACGCCGCGCAGGCCGAGCGCGAACTGGTGCAACTGAAGTTGTTGCATTTCATGAAGAAGAAGATCGGCGACACGATGCGGGTGATCGTCAACCGCGTTTTCGCCGATGGTCTATTCGCCCGTGGGATTGAGTTGCCAATTGATGGCTACCTGCCGCTGGCGGCGTTACCGTCGGACAAGTACCGCTTCGAACGTCGCGGGCAGATGGTGATTGGCTTTCGCGAAGGCAATCAGTTCCGCCTCGGCGATGAGCTGTTGGTCCGCGTGGCAAAGGTCGACCTGCGCGAGCGTCAGTTGTTTTTCGAGTTCGTCAAACACCTCTCCTTCGGCAAAGGCCTCAGCAGCGGCCGGAGCAAGGGAAAAGCGGACAAAACCGAAAAGCTGCGCGACAAGAAAAACGGTCGCAGTAAGAAGAAGTCAAAGAAGCTCAAACGCTGAGTGCGGCGGCAGTCCTAGTTGTCCAGACCTACTCAGCCCAGCATCACCGACCGCTGAGGCCTAATCGATTGTCACGGTGACTGATTGAGGTGCAGCCAGTACCGCGCGGCCTCGCCGATCGCCTTAGAAAACTTCTCAAACTCCACCGGTTTGACGATGTAGCTGTTGCTGCCGATTGCGTAGGCTTTGGAGACGTCTTGATCCTCATGGGATGAGGTTAACATCACCACCGGCAGAAGCCGCGTGCGAGGATCGTCACGGATAGCTGCGAGCACCTCAATGCCATTTCGCTTGGGCAGCTTGATGTCCAAGAACACAACCTTGGGTTTTTGATTGGCATCTCGTCCGCTGTAGCGACCCTCGGCGAACAGCCAGTCCAGTGCCTCTTGACCATCTTTTACATGCACCAAGTGATCGGCCAAGTCTTGTTTGCCCAGCGCTCGGATGGCCAGTTCCGCATCGCGAAGGTTGTCTTCGACCAGTAGGATCTCCACGGTCTTGGATTCCCTCATGGAGCGGCGTCCTGCTTGAGGGGCAGCGAGAAGTAAAGCGTTGTCCCCTTGTCGGGCTGGGATTCCGCCCATACCTGACCTCCATGACGATGGATGATGCGTTGTACGATCGCAAGCCCAACGCCAGTCCCTTCAAACTCTTCCTCGCTGTGTAACCGCTGAAAAACTTGAAACAGTTTCTGCATGTAACGTGGATCAAAACCGACGCCATTATCTTTTACATAAAACACCGCCTGCTTGGCTTCAAGCCGACCGCCGACTTCGATCGCAGCCTCGGGCTGATTGCGCGTGAACTTGACGGCATTGGCAATCAAATTGAATAACACCACTCGGAGCATGGCTGGATCGCCTTCGATCAACGGCAATTGCCCCACCTCGAATCGCTGGACATGGGCGCGATCCTCTGACGGCAGCGTGTCGAAGGCTGCTTTCGCGATCACCGTAAGATTACATGTATCAGAACAAATCGGCTGACGGCCGGTTTTGGCAAAGTTCAGCAAATCATGAATCAGCTGGGCCATCCGCTGTGCTTCACTGCGGATGATGTTCAACAATCGACGGCCTTCATCATCGAGTTTGGCGCATAATCTTCCAATACGATGAGACTGAAACTATCAATACTGCGCAGCGGTGATAACAGGTCGTGTGAGACCGAGTAGGAGAACGCCTCAAGCTCCTTGTTAGCGGCCTCCAGTTCCGCGGTTCGCTGTTGGACCCGGTCTTCAAGCACTTCGTTGAGCCGGAGAATTTCTTGCTCTGCCCGCTTGCGTGCGGTTTGATCGGTCATGCCGCCGACCATTCGGACCGGCCGCCCCTGAGCGTCGCGTACGACACTGCCGCGGTCGATCACATAAGCGTGGCTGCCATCGCGGCGGAGGAACCGATACTCCGACTTCCAGCACGTGCCCCCCTCGTCGATGACCTGCCGGATACTCGTCAGCACCTGTTCCCGGTCTTCAGGATGAATGTGCGCCGCCCAGTGATCGAGATGGTAGCCGGCTGCGTCGACCGGTTGGCCCAATAGGTTCTCGAGTCCGGGGCTCCACAAAACGTGATCGGTGATCAGGTTCCAGTCCCAGATCGCGTCGCTGGTTGCCTGTGAGAGAAACCGAAAACGTTCCTCGCTTTCCCGCAGCTGTTGCTCAGCCCTTTTCCGCTCGGTGATGTCGCGTTCGATCGCCATCAAATGGGTGACGCATCCCGCTTCATCGACCACCGGAGCAATATTTACTTCGCTCCAAAAGGTTTCACCGGTTTTGGTGTAGTTGACCAATTCTTCCGATACAGGTTGCTTGGTAGCAACCGCCGTGCGGATGCGGTCCAGCACATCGGACTGCGTATTGGGGCCATGCAGCAGCCCCGGTGTGTTGCCGATCAACTCTTCGCGGCTGTAACCGGAGCGCCGCAGGAACGCGTCATTGATGAACACAATTCGCGGCCAACTTCCTTCGGACGATTCCGCCTCGGTGATCATGATCAAATCATTCACACTGGCGACGCAGGTGTGCAGCAACCGGAGCAGCTCTTCATCCTTGCGCTTCTGAGTTACATCTTGAAAGTAGACCGCTAAGCCTCGCTCAGACGGATAGGCTCGGACATCGGACCAGCGATTCAGCGGTGGATAGAAGCCCTGAAACGCTGTCGTTTGTCGCTCGGCCATTGCACGGCGATACTCGCGTTCAAAGATCGTACCGATCGCCGCAGGAAACGCTTCCCAAATGCTTTGCCCCAGCAACTCGCTGGCGGTCCGTTCCAAGAATTTTCAGCGGTGGCGTTCAGATAAGTGAACCGCCAGTCCAGATCGAGTGTGAAGAAGGCGTCGGTGATGCTTTCGAGCGTTGTCTGCAGTCGCTGAGCTAGCTCTGTGGCTCTCTCGGTGACTTGCTTGGTTTGGTGGATCTCAATGGCCGAGCCGTGCCATTTGAGCGGATTTCCGCTTGGATCGCGCGTCAAGACGGCTTGCACGTGAAACCAGCGAAAGGCACCATCGGACGCCCGACGCAGACGCAAGTCCATCGCATAAGGTTCGCCGGTCATTAACGACTGGGACCACAACTCGATGCTCGGATCCAGATCCTTGGGATGCACAACATCTCGCCAACGCGTCGCGGCGGGCTGTTCCGGGTCAGCGTCGGTGTACTCGAACAGGTACTGGTTGGAGTAGTCGACATTGCCGTCCATGTCGGCGGTCCACATCAGGAACGGCATTTCGTCGGCAAACTGCCGAAACCGCGCCTCGGTTGCGCGAACGCTGTGTTCAGCCTGCTTGCGCTCGCTGATGTCTTGGATCGCGCCATGAACCGTCACCACCGATCCGTCTTCGGCTCGTCCAGCCTCCCCGATGGCGCACACCCAAATCTCGCGACCTCTGGCCGTGCGAAAACGCAGCTCATGATCAAAGGGGGTCCCTGCGGCGATACAACGCTCCACGGCGTCACGAATGATTTGCCGGTCTTGAGGATGGTAAAACTCAATTGCCTGTTCGAGCGTCGGCACCGTATCGGCGGACACCCCGTGGATCTTGCAGGTTTCCCCAGACCAGTAGATTTGGCCGGTGCGGACGTCGATTTCCCAGCCCCCTAACCGCCCAACGCGTGAGGCGAGTCGTAACAATGCTTCGCTGCGAGCTAGGGCCTGCTGGGACCGTTGGGGATTATCACAATGATCGGAATCAGGCATGGTCGAATTGAGTTCGCGCAAGCGGGCCAAGGATTCAGCAACGGCCCCCTGGCGGGCAATCTGTTTCACCCACCAATATAGCACACCACGGTTGCGAGCGTGTAAATGAAGGCGGCAACCGCGACCGTTGCGTAAATAACGTAACCGCTGCGCCCGAGGTGCCAGTGCGGCAGGCTGTGGCGTTGCCAACGGGGCTTTTCAGTCTACACGCGTCCGGTATGCTGAAGCACAGAGTTACGACGTGTTGTAGGTCGCCCGCGCGATCCCTGGCAACACCGCCCCATTGATCTCTGACATCTTACTCAGCCACCTGCATCGGTTGGGAAGCACGCGACGGCAACGTCCGGCTGCCCATCGGGCTGGTTCCCCGCGCCTCAAACGCCGGCAATTGCATCGTGAACGACACCACGCTCGCCGTCACTCCGCTGCACCCTTGGCACTTGAACGCCGGGCGCGCATGGCTCCCTTTGCCGGCTTTGCGATGCCGATCCAGTACCAGGGAATCGTCGCTGAGCATCAGGCCTGCCGAACCTCAGCGGCGCTGTTCGATGTGTCGCACATGGGCCGGCTGCGATTTGACGGGGAAGGGTCGGAGGAACTGCTCGACCACCTGCTATCGCGGCGTGTCGTTGGGTTGCCGATCGGCGCGGTGCGGTATGGCTTGATGTGCAACGCCGAAGGCGGCGTACTGGACGACGTGCTGGTCAGCCACCTGCAAACACCCAGCGGTTCGCAGTACCACCTCTTAGTCGTCAATGCGTCCAACCGCGCCAAAATCATCCGCTGGATCACACCCCATTTGGCTGACTTTCCGACGGTGACGATGAGCGACCGCACGGAGCTGACGGCGATGATCGCCATTCAAGGTCCCCGCGCCGTCGAGGTGACCTCGCGGCTGTTTCGCGCCAATGTCGATCAGCTCAAACGCTACCGTGCGGTGATCACCGAACAGTTCCGCAAACCGGTGATCGTCAGCCGCACCGGGTACACCGGCGAAGACGGATTTGAGCTTATCGTTCGGGCCGATGAAGCGCTGCGAGTGTGGGAAAACCTGCTGCTGGCCGGGCGGGAACACGGCTTCTGTGCTGCTGGGCTGGGAGCACGCGACACGCTGCGACTCGAAGCCGGCATGCCGCTCTATGGCCATGAGCTGTCCGAGGAGATCGACCCGATCTCGGCCGGGTTGCGTTTCGCCTGCACCTTGGACGGCCGCTCGTTCATCGGCGATGAGGCGATCCGCCGGATCAGCGAGCAAGGCCCCGAAAAGGTTCGCATCGGGCTGCTTCCCGAAGGCAAACGTCCGGTGCGCGAGGGCTGTGCGGTGATCGGTCCAGCGGACGAGCCGGTTGGCTGGATCACCAGCGGCGCCCCGTCGCCGACCTTGCAGCGTCCGATTGCGATGGCGATGGTCGACGCACAGCTCGTCGACCGCACGACCGGTGTGGCTCAGGTCGAGCTGCGGATCGACAATCGCGGCAATTACCAGCCCGCCACGTCGGTGCCACTCCCGTTTTATCACCGCCCCCTGTAGCCGATGTCGTTTCGTAGCCCCCGAGGAGTTCACACCATGGCCCGAAATCCCGCAGACCTGTTGTATGCAAAGTCCCATGAATGGGTCGATGTCGCTCAAGACGGTGCTGACCGTGTGGCCACGATCGGAATCTCCGCATTCGCGATCGAGCAGTTGACCGACTTGGTCTACATGGACCTGCCGCCGGTCGGAAAAGTGGTTGCCGCCGGCGACGAGTTCGGTGAAGTCGAGTCCGTAAAAGCGGTCAGTCCTCTGTACAGCCCGGTCGACGGCGAAATCGTCGCCGTGCATGTCGACCTGCCGGAACGCTTGGACGAGCTAAAAGCAGATCCCTATGACTTTGGCTGGATCCTCAAGATCAAGCTCAGCAGCGAGGCTGACCTGTCGCAACTGCTCAATCACGCTGAATACGAAAAGCAGTGCGGCGAGGCGGGCTGATCGGTCGCGGCGCTCCGCGCTCGGTGCCTGCATACCCTTTCACATCCACTCCACTCATTACTGCCCTGCGGGGACATCGTCTTCATGACCGGTTATCTGTATCACACCGATGAGGATCGCAGCGCGATGCTTGCTGCCATCGGTGCCGCATCGATCCAGGAAATCATCGACGCCCAGGTACCCGGCGATGTCCAACTGCAGCGGCCGCTTGCGATCAGCGAGGGCTTGGACGAAATGGCGCTCGAGTCGCTGCTCCGCAGTTTGGCGGCGCAGAACGCATCGGCGGCATCACACGTCTGCTTCCTCGGCGGCGGGGCGTACGACCACTTCATCCCCGCTGCGGTCGATGAGATCGCCGGCCGCGGCGAGTTCTACACCTCCTACACGCCCTACCAGGCCGAAGTCAGCCAGGGCAACTTGCAGGTGATGTTCGAGTACCAAACGCTCATGACCCAGCTGACCGGCATGGATGTCAGCAACGCCAGCCTGTACGACGGCGGATCGGCCGCGGCCGAAGCGGTGCTGATGGCGCTGGCAGCCGACCCGAAGCGCACCAAAGTCGTCACCAGCCAAGCTCTGCACCCGCAGTACCGCGAGACGCTGGCAACTTACCTGCAAAATATCGACGCCGTCTGCGAGGTCGTCGAGACAGGTCTGGCCGGCACCTCCGAACAGATGATCGAGCAAATCGATGCCTCGACCGCCTGCGTGCTGATCCAGCACCCGAACTTCTTTGGCTGCCTGGAAGACGTCCAGCGGATCGCCGCAGCGGCACACGAAGCCGGGGCGCTGGTGGTCCAGGCGTTCGATCCGATCAGCCTCGGCCTGCTGAAACGCCCCGGCGATTTGGGCGCCGACATCGCCGTCGCCGAAGGCCAATCGCTGGGCAATCCCCTTGCCTACGGCGGCCCGTACCTGGGCATCATGGCCTGCCGCGAAAAGTTCGTCCGCCGCATGCCGGGCCGCATCGCCGGCCAGACGGTCGACCGCCGCGGCAAACGCTGCTGGGTGCTGACGCTGCAGACCCGCGAGCAACACATCCGCCGCGAAAAAGCCACCAGCAACATCTGCACCAACCAGGTCCTGTTCGCGCTGCGGGCGACGGTGTACTTGGCCTGCTCGGCCCGCAGGGGCTGCGCGAAACGGCCGAACACTGTGTCCGCAAAACGCACTACGCCCGGGACCAGTTCCGCGGCAGCGAGCGGTTTGAGGTCGTGCTCGATGGACCGACGTTCAAAGAGTTCGTTATCCGCGACCGCGACAACGCGGTGGACGAGCTGATGGAGCATGCTCTGGGACAGGGATTCCTCGCCGGCGTGCCGCTGGGGACCTGGTATCCCGAATTGCACGACTGCTTCTTGGTCGCGGTCACCGAGAAACGCACCCGCGGCGAAATCGATCAACTGGTGCAAGTCCTGACGTCGGCATTCGCGACAGCCTGATCCCGTCGGATTGCACCTACTTCGCTCGCCCTTTGCATCCCAGGGCGAACATCACCTGCACTTACCCGCTCCGTTACACCTGATTTCCATGCGAAACACTCAAGCTACGCAGCTGCTCTTCGAACTCAGTCGCCCGGCCGCCGCGCGACCACGCTGCCGCCGGTCGATGTGCCGGTCGGGGCGGTGGATGAACTGCTGCCTCAGGACCAGTTGGCCGACGCGCCGCCGCCGCTGCCGGAAGTGACCGAAGCCGAAGTCGTGCGGCACTTCACGAACCTGTCGACGCTCAACATGTCGGTCGACACGCATTTCTATCCGCTCGGCTCTTGCACGATGAAGTACAACCCCAAGCGGAACGAGCGGCTGGCGCGCTGCCCGGCATCGCCGATCTGCATCCGCTATCAGCCGACAGCACGCTGCAAGGGATGCTGCAGTTGCTGTACGAGCTGCAGGAGATGTTGGCCGAGATCTCCGGCCTGCCTGCGGTTTCGCTGCAGCCGGCCGCCGGCGCACACGGCGAGTTGACCGCGCTGATGGTCGCCGCGGCCTACTTCCGCGATCGCGGCGAAAACCGCACGAAGGTGCTCGCGCCCGACAGCGCCCACGGCACCAACCCGGCCAGCGCCGCGATGGCCGGCTTCGAGACCGTCACGGTGAAGAGCCGCGCGACGGACTGGTCGACCTGGACGACTTGCGCGCGAAGCTCGACGACCAGATCGCCGTGTTCATGATCACCAACCCCAACACGCTCGGCATGTTCGAGCCGCAGATCCGCGAGATCGCCAGCCTCGTCCACGAGCGCGGCGGGCTGATCTATCTCGACGGCGCGAACATGAACGCGATCCTCGGCATCGCCCGGCCCGGCGATTTCGGCGCCGACATGATGCACTACAACCCGCACAAGACCTTCAGCGGCCCGCACGGCGGCGGCGGCCCCGGCGCGGGGCCGATCTGCGTGACGCGAATGCTCGCGCCGTACCTGCCGCACGCCGGTCGTTGTTCGTGAAGGCGACAGCTACCGCCTCGACTACGATCGTCCGCAAATCGATCGGCCGCGTGCGGAGCTTCTTCGGCAACGTCGGCGTGCTGGTGCGGGCCTACTGCTACATCCGCACGCACGGCCCCGACGGCCTGCAGCAGCGTCAGCGAAAACGCGGTGCTCAACGCCAACTATCTGCTCAGCCGCGTGAAGCACATCCTGCCGGTGCCGCAGGGCGACCGCTGCATGCACGAGTTCGTCGCCACGCGCCGCGAAGCTGAAGAAGCCGAACGGGGCGTCTCGGCGATGGACCTCGCCAAGCGGCTGCTCGACTACGGCTTCCACGCCCCGACGGTCTATTTCCCGCTGACGGTGACCGAGGCGATGATGATCGAGCCGACCGAAACCGAAAGCAAGGAAACGCTCGACGCCTTCGCCGAGACGCTGTTCCGCATCACCGAAGAAGCGCCCGAGCTGCTGCACGAAGCCCCGCACACCACGCTCATCAGCCGGCCCGACGACGTAACGGCATCACGAAAGCCCGTCATCCGTTGGCAACCCGAGTGAGTTCCCTTGGCGCCGCCACGACGGTCGCCGGGCGACTGCTGGACAGCAGTCCCGGTGCGGCGGCCGAGAACATGGCGATCGACGCAGCGATTCTCGCCTGCACCGCTCCGCAGGGCGGGCCGACGCTGCGGTTCTACTCCTGGAGCAGCCCGACACTCTCGCTCGGCTACTTTCAGTCGTTCCGGCAGCGGAGCGAGCATCCCGAAAGCTCGCAGTTGCCGGTCGTCCGCCGCGCTACCGGCGGTGGCGCCATCGTGCACGACCGGGAGTTGACCTACAGCCTGACCGTACCGGCGTCGAGGCAGTGGGTGGGTGCGGCACCGGAGCTTTACCGCGCCGTCCATGTCGCCTTTGCCGAGGCGCTAGCTGATTTTGGCGTGCGAGCGATTCGGTTCGCTGATTCCTCGAGGCTCGCTCCGGCAGGAGAACCGTTTCTCTGTTTTCAGCGAAGAACGGAAGAGGATTTACTCGTCAACCAGTACAAGGTGCTCGGCAGCGCCCAGCGGCGCGGCCAGGGCGGGCTGCTGCAGCACGGCAGTCTGCTGCTGGCTGCCTCGCCAGCAGCGCCGCAGTTGCCGGGCATCGCTGAGTTATGTAGTCAAGCGATCGCAGCGGCGGAAATTTCTCGCTGCCTTGCCGAGAAACTTGCGGCGCTGCTGAATGTTCAATGGATGGACGCAGCAGCGTCGGCGGAAGAACAGGCTGCGGCGGTTGTGATTGCCGCCGAAAAGTTTGCCGCCCCGGCGTGGACGCAGCGGCGATGAGTTCGGCTGGCAAACTGTTGCGCAGGTGTCGAAAATACGCATCACACCGCGGCAACGTAGGTTATTCCGCCGATCCGCAGTGAATCGCTCTTTTTCAAATAGCGAAGTTGGTTATGCTAGAGAAGTCTGTTCAGTTCGATCTTGTAGGGAGTGTTAGCGCCGGAACACTGCGGGATTTGCTGTCACGATTGTGACCGGCATTGTTCCTTTTTTTATTCTTGCTGGCGGCTCTTCTGGCCGCTGGCAGCCAATCCAGCACGAGTTCTGACGGCCCGGCAATAGATCGACAAGAGGGTGTTTGATGCAGGTCAAGTTAAAAGTCATGACGGGAAGTCATGCGGGACTGGAAATCGCGGTTTCCGGCGAGAAGTTTCTGATTGGTCGAGGTGAGTCGTGTAACTTGCGTCCCAAGAGCGAGTCGGTTAGCCGCAAACACTGCATCCTGGTCATCCGAGACAATCGGCTGCTGGTTCAGGATTTGGTCAGCCGCAACGGCACCTACGTCAACGAAAAGCGTCTGCCAACGGACAAGGCCAAAGTCCTTTCTACAGGCGATCAGCTGCGCGTCGGCAAGGTTGCGTTCGAGGTCTTGATCGAGCACGGACTGCAGGCCGCGAAAAAACCGGAAGTCCATAGCGTCGGCGAAGCGGCCGCACGGACCGTTGAGTCCAATACCGGCAGTCGTTTTGAAGCCATCGACGTCAACGCTTGGCTCGATGAGGCGGATCAGGTTGACCGCGTGCGTAAACTGTCCGACCCGGACACTCGTCAGTTCCGCGTTGAGGCGGTCGAGCCGTCAAGCTCCGGTGACGAGGACAGTGACGAGCTCTCGACGGACGACACGGGAATCAAAAAACTGCAGCGGCCGGAGAAAGCGAAGCCCGGCAAACTGCCCGTCGATGCCAAAAAATCGTCCACCGGTGACTCCCGCCAAGCAGCCGATAACGCGCTCAAGAAGTTCTTTAGTGGTCGGTAGTCGGTTCATCATCGCCGCGTTCGCGCTGAGCTGCGCCGCCGTGCTCGGTTCGCTGCCTGCTGTTCACGCCGAACAGCAGGTTCGTTTGCAGTCGGGGCTGGTGATCCGTGGCTCAGTGATCGAGCTGGCGTCGCTCAATCAGAATGCCTTCTCCGCCGCATCAGCCGGTGGTGAAGTGCGGTTGATGCCGATCTGGATGATCGACGATGGCCTGCGCCGCACCTATCTCCACAAAAGCGGCATGGTCGCTGAAGTCAATCCGATCGAGGATCTGGCGCAGAAGCTGGAGTTCTGGCAACCGGTCCCGGTCGGCGGACGCACCGTCGGCGGCGTCGGACCGTTGTTGGGCGTATCGGCCTTCAACAACCACGGCCAGCGCGTCGTCAACATCCGCGGCTCCGATGGCAGCCCGATTTCGATCATCCAGGGCATTACCGAAATCAATGCCCGCTATGCGCGAGTCGAAGCCCTCAAGGGGAACCCGACCTACCAGTGGGACATGCGCGTCGCCACCGCGGCACTGCCCAACGACCAACTCCAGGCGCTGTTTCTGCGCCGGATTGACCAACAGGATCACACCAAGCGGTTGGAGGTGGTGCGGTTTTTCATCGAAGCCCAGCGCTTTGGTGAAGCCCGCGAAGAACTCGAGCGGATTATTAAGGATTTCCCGGACCAGCCGCGCCTGGCGACGCAGCTCCGCGTCCTGGCCCAGCGTCAAGGAACACAGTTGCTCGACGAAGCGCGGTTGCGGCGCGACGCCGGCCAGTACAAACTCGCTCTGGAAATCCTCAAAAACTTCCCACTGAGCGATGTTGCTCGCGTTACCGGCATCGAAGTTCAGGACGCGATCGACTCGATCGAAGGGAAGCACAGCGAGGGTCAGCGGCTGGTCGAACAGCTGCGCACGCAAATCCGCTCCCTCGGCGGCGAATACGTTCAGGAACCATTGCTGGCGCTGGCTGGCGAGATCGGTGAGTCACTCTCGCCCGATACGCTCGCGCGGTTGAGCGACTACGCGCGGCTCGGCGGTGTCGACACCCTGCCGCTGGACAACCGTGTGGCCTTGGCAGTCGGCGGTTGGTTGCTCGGCGCCGGCTCCGGCATGCAGAACCTGTCGGTCGCGACCTCGCTGATCGAAGTCCGCAACCGCGTGCACAACTACCTTGCCAGCGGCGATCCAGCCGAACGGTCGGCGATTCTCGACCAGCTCCGCGAAATCGAAGGCGCCGACGCAAGTTACGTGGCCAAGATGCTGCCGTTGATGACGCCGCCGCTGCCGCTGCCCGAGGCGGCCAAAGACGAGCAGATTCCCGGCATGTACCGGATGACCAGCGAACACACCGGCCGAGACCGCGGCAGCTACGTGCTGCAACTGCCACCGGAATACGATCCGCTGCGGCCTTACCCCTGCATCCTCGCCTTGCACCCGGTCGGCGGCCCGCCTGAGGGGCAACTCGATTATTGGGCAGGCCCTGCTGACTCCGGTACGCAGATGCGGATGGGGCAAGCGGCTCGGCACGGGTTTGTGGTCGTCGCTCCAGCTTGGACACGGCAGGGACAACGTCAATACGAATCGACGCCGCGCGAACACGCCGAAGTCTTGGCAGCCTTGCGCGATGCGATGCGTCGGGTATCGATCGATGCCGACCGCGTGTTCTTGACCGGCTTGGGCGATGGTGGAACGGCGGCCTGGGACATCGCGCTCTCGCACCCGGACCTATGGGCAGGCATGATTAACGTCGGCGGCGAACCGTCCAACTACGTCCGCTTCTACAGCACCAACGGGGCCTACGTGCCGATGCGGTTTGTGTTTGGTGAGATCACCGGCTCACCGCCGACCCTGGTGCGAATGGGCGATATTCTCGATCGCTACATGAAACCAAGCTACCACGCGATGGTCGTGATGTACCGCGGACGTGGCCCAGAACATTTCTATGAAGAGATTCATCACCACTTCGACTGGATGCGGTTGCCGACGCTCCGCCGCAAGGCACCTCCCAAATCGATCGATGCGGTGAGCATGCGACGGGGCGACCAGTTCTTTTGGTGGTTAGAGCTGACAACGCTGCTCGATACCGTTGCGGTCGATCCTTTTCTTTGGGAGCAGACCGAAAACCGTCGCCCAGCAAAAATTGCGGCCAGTGTCGGCGAAGGCAATCAGATTCGCGTCGCCCAAGGCCCCAGCGACAGCTTCATCGTCGGCCTGGAGCCATCGATGGGTGTGCGGATGGACGAGCCGATCACGGTTCGCTATCGCTCGCGGAGTGTGAACCTCAGCTTCGACGGCAGCCTCGATTTTCTGCTCGAAGATGTCCGCACCCGCGCCGACCGCGTCCGCCCCTTCTGGGCCCAAGTGGCGATTCCGTAGCTGCCCCTTCGTCTCTGCCCCTGCTCCAAAGGGCCGCAGGCCCGGCACATCTTCTGCCGGGTCCCGTGAGGGCCCGGAGACCGGGACACACAAGAAGATGTAGGCCCGCAGGGCCGACACAAGCTTGCCACGGCGCTGGACGTGTGTCGGCCCTGCGGGCCTGAACTCTCCTTATTGATCTATTCCGGAGCCTGACGACTCCGGCATTAGATGTACCGGCCCTGCGGGCCTAAGAAGCTCCTAGTGGCTTCGACGTGGCTTCGACACGACTTTGCGCTTTTTACCCTACTTCCGCGCCCGCCTTTTAGCTTCCAATAGCCGCTCGGTATAGGACTTCTCCTCGGCCTGCGGCGCCGCCAACCCTCCCTGCTGCGGACCTGGACCAGTGCCTGGCGCTGCCCCGCCAATCTGATCCAGCGGAATCTGCTCGCCATCTGGCTGCGACTGACTGCCCGGCAGCGGTTCATAGCGTGCCGAGCCGCGCTGCAACGAATCGCTGACCCGGTCCTTGGTGGCGCGGAGCGTATCGAGTCGCATCGTCACCTCGCTCGGCTGCTGCTTTCCGGCAAAGATCGCATCCCAGGCAGTCGACACCCAGCCCATGCCAATCGCCACGCGGCGGACAAACACATCGCCCAAGAACAGGCAACAGCCGACCAGCACCGCCCAGGGCCAGATGTCGCGGATCGAACGAGCGCTGGCCAAGCCACCGCGAAACGGGTTGGCCTCGTTCGCTGCGACCGCAGGATCCGTCGCGTCCAGCGGCGGAAAGACTTCGCCGGCCTGACCGCCGCGCGGCGTCGCTGCGGCGAGCGTGCGCAGCAGATTCTCGTTCATCTGACGAATCCGGTACTCGTCACTGTAAGGTACCGTGACGCCGGTGGTCAGCGGCACGGCGCCGGCCTCCGGCACTACGTTGACGAAGAAATTGCCCGCTGCGTCGGCTGGAAAGGAACCGACGTAACGTCCTGGCGCGGTCTGCCGCATTTGTAACGGGATCGGCTTGAGATTCGGGTCCAACACCGATGCATTCATCTGCAAGAAGTTCAGAAACTCATCGTCCTGATCCAGTGCATTGACCACGACTTGGACTTGATCATCCCGCACCTGCGTCGCGATGGTGAACTTGCCGGTATCGCCGGTCGGCCGCATCAGCCAGCGGACCAGTTGGGAAAAGAACTTTTCGTACCCCGCCCACTGCGTCCAGGGCGTCGCCCACCGCTGGCCAGCATCGGTGGTCAACACCGCGGTGCGGCCCAGGCCATAGGTCCAGACCGCCAGCACGCTGGCATTTTCGGGCGACTCGGGCTGCGGCGACTGGATCAGGACCTGAGCCAGCGGGTTATCCTTGACTTCTGTTAGCACAAACCCGCCGATCGGCGGCAATTGGCGATCAATTCCGTCCAACAGCGAATGAGGATAGATGATCTGGGGCGAGACCCCGCCTGGCGGCTCGAACACCAGCGGCCGCGAAACCCGCCGGGCCTCGCGCTGAAAGATCTTGGGCAGCGCCCGGCCGTCATTGACGACGTAATACTTGCCGCCGGTCGCCGTCGCGATCGACTGCAACCGCCGGCTCTCCGCCGGTCCATGAGAGGCGATCGCAACCGTGGTGATCGTGATCTGGCGGTCCTTGAATGCCTGGATCGTCGCCGGAGACGGGTCCGAAGGGTCTCCGTCGCTGATGATGATGCAGTGCCGCATCGACGCCGGCGCACCGGCCAACCCACGCACCGCCATTCTCATCGCCGGATCAAACTGCGGCATATCGCCCGGCGTCATCCGGCCGATTTGGGCCAGCATCGCGCCGCGGTTAGGCCCGACTTCCAGCAGCCCCTGCGTCCCGCCCCATAACCACGCATCACCATTAAAGGCCCAGTGCAATACGCCGGCGTAATCGGCGGGGCCAAGTTGTTCGACGGCGGAGCGAGCGACGATCTTCTGCCAGTGATTCCCCTGAGCCATCTCCGACGCGTGCATGATCAGCGCCAGCGCGCCGACCGCCTGCACCTTGGTATTGCGGATGCGGAAGTCGACCGGCATCGCTTCCTCGAGCTGCGTCCCGGTCCAACCACCGGCACCAAATGCCTCAGGGCCGCCGATCATCAGCAGCCCGCACCCCAGTTGCTGTGTGTTGCGGACCAGCATCTCGATCTGCTCGTCCGTAAAGCTGGTGATCGAGTCCGACGAGTCGCCGCTGGTCCGCGGCACCCCGGCCAGGATCACCGCATCGTACGCCTGCAGTTCGGCGATCGACCCAAACAACGAATTGCTCGGCTGGACGACCACCTCGATGTCGGCCTTGCGCAGCTGATCGACCATTAACTTGAAACCGCCGGGCGTGTCCCACGGCTCAATCAACAGCACCCGCCCCTGCCCGCGGACGTAGGTGTAAGCGGTCGCGGCGTTGTTTTGAATGATGACATCGTCGTCTTCTGAATCCGGTACGAACTTCGCCTCGTATGTGTACGGAGCGGGCTGATCGATCTGATGCCGCAGCGGGAACACGTTCCTGCCCGGCTGTAACTCCACCGGCTCGTCGAGTAGCAACTGGTCTTCGCCACCGATTCGCCGAGTCACACTCAGCCGGCCGCTGACTGGCTCGGCGCGCTCCTCGTCGGCATAGTTGGTCAACACCACACGCGCTTCAAACGGCTGGCCTCGGCGGATGTCGCTGGGCAGGTCAATCTTCTCGACCAGCACTTCGGCAGATGCCGCGACCGGCACCGGCACGACATCGATACCGACTCCTGACTCGGCCAGCCGGGTCACCACGGACTGCGCGTCCCCGAGCGTTTCATTGCCGTCAGAAAGGATCACGATGCGGCGCCGGGAATCTTCCGGCATCGCGGCCTGCGCCAGCTTCAGCGCCGCTTCCAGATTCGTGGCGTCAGTCCGTCCGAGGTAGCTGTCCAGTCGCCGCAGCGGCGGGATATCGTCGTCAAACGGCGGGATCTCGATCGACGCTTCACGGCCGAAAACGACCAGCCCCGCACGATCCTCGCGTGGTCGGCTGCGGTGTTGACTGACGCTGGCGATCGCGTAGTCGAGCATCTGTCGCCGCCGCGCCGGCGGGATGCTGTCGGACTGATCGAGCAGATAGATCACGCTCATCCGCTCGCTCACCCACACGACCTGCACGCCGGCGAGCGCTGCGACGATCGCGGTTACAACCGCGGTACGAAACAGCAATGCGACCGTGCGCCGGATGCGACCCAACGCGGCGAGTTGACGGAAGCTGAACCACCACAGCAGCGGCAGCAAACCGAGCAGCCACAGATAAGCGGGATAGTCAAAACCGAGCCGGAGTCCGAACATCACGAACCGGGGGTTGAAGGTTAAGAGGTCAGGAGTCAATGGTGCGAAGCACCCGCAGGGCCGCTCGCGGCAATTGACTCCTGACCTCTTAACCGAACAGTTAAGGTTGACGCTGCACTAGACGGAGTATATCTCATTGCCCCGCTCGGCGACGCCCCAGCCTTGGACATCCAGTCCGCTTTGGTTAATCTCTCTTGAATGACCGCTTCCTCCCCGATCCGATTGGCGACGCGCAAAAGTCCGCTGGCGCTGTGGCAGGCCCAGTGGGTGGCGGAGCAACTGCAAGCACTCGGCTACGTCTGTGAACTGGTGCCGCTGACGAGCGAAGGCGACCACGACCTGCGGCCGATCACTTCGTCGAGCGGAGTGGGGCTGTTCACCAAGCGGATTCAGCAGGCACTCATCGACGGCGATGCCGATGTCGCCGTGCACAGTTTGAAAGACCTGCCGACGATCGACGTGCCGTCGCTGCACCTCGCGGCGGTACCTCCGCGCGAGACGGTGGAAGACCGGCTCGTCTCGGCTCAAGGCTGGACGCTCGACCAGTTACCCAGCGGAGCAGTCGTAGGAACGAGCAGCCGTCGCCGTGCTGCGCAGCTGCTATACCACCGCAGCGATCTACAGATCCTGCCGATCCGCGGGAATCTACAAACCCGCATCGATCAAGTGATCCGCGGCGATTTCGACGCCACCTTGCTCGCCGCAGCGGGACTAGAGCGGCTGGGGATGCATGACGTTCCAGCGACGACCTTGCCGCTGGAAATCATGTTGCCTGCCCCGTCACAGGCGGCGCTGGGGATCGAAACCCGCCGCGACGACGAGCAGACCACCGCTGCAGTTGCTCGGCTCGATCACCTGGAAACCCGCGCAGCGGTCACCGCCGAACGGACGCTCCTGCGAGAGCTCAGCGGCGGCTGCCTGGCCCCGATCGCCGCCTATGGCCGAGTCAGCGGCCCGGAGCTGCATCTGCAAGCGGTCGTCCTCTCACTCGACGCCAGCACCCGACTGGCCGCCGAAGTCGCCGGCCCGCTCGAACAAGCGGCCCAGCTAGGCCGCGACGCCGCCGCCCAGCTGCGTGCCGCAGGCGCCGACGCGATCATCGCCGCCGCCCGCTAGCAGCTTGCATGGCGGATTCACCAGTTGGTGCCCGGCGACTGTATAAGGCAATTACTTCCGCCTGCCGACATCTGGAAAATTAACCAGCACCAAATTGACTGCGACATCGTTGACGTGCTCAGTCATGCGTCGACGGTGCTCATGGATGTCATCGAACCGATCCGCAGTGATGACTGACTTAAGGTTTAATCATGTCCGACACGATGTTGACCGGGTGTACAACATGGCACCGTCACCGAGGACTCACTAGACTGAGTACTTGCCCTAGGCAGGCAACCACAGTGGCCAGGCGAGTGGAAGTACGAATACCTCGTCACCCAAGGGAACGAAGTCTCCACGGCGGCGGGGCGATCGGAAATCAGCCAATCGCTCGATACTAGGCATGACCAGTCCGCTCCGGGACGTTTCCGACGCAGCGTTGACTAAAATGATAGGCAGCCATGCACCTCGCGCTATGGATGGCCCGCGTTCTGACGCGCCGATAGAAGGCCGTGAGCCTTGGAGGCGGCGAATCCGGAATTGGCTCTGGGGCTTCGACTTTTTCATTTCCTATGATTGGGACAGCGGAGGCATCTATGCCTTCAGCCTAGCGGAGGGCCTGCGGCGAAAAGGATTCGACTGCTTTCTCGACCGCACGGAATTTGCCCAAGGCGATAATTGGGTTCGAGAAGTACGCAGGGCTTTAAGCAACACGCAACGGCTGATTGTCGTCGCTACACGCGAGGCTGTTGCCGATTCGGTACCAGTCGCGAAGGAAGTGCAGATTTTTGCGAGTCGCAGTCGGCACATCGTCCCAGTCATTTTTGCTGATCCGGGGCAACAGCCTTTTACGGGCGGTCAAACATTGACCGCCCTTCAAAGGGAGAAGTCGGTTCCGCTATCGCTCATTCCGGACACTACTCTTCAGATTCGCGAGCCCATAGTCCGACTGAACCAAGGGGCGAGTGATGAGGCCATCGAAAAATTAGTTTGCACGCATGGAATCCTTCGGCGGCGAATGCTCCGAGTCCGCATCGTCCTAGCGACGATTTCTTTAATCGCGTGTGCCGCACTGATTGCGGCGCTTTTGGCAGTTTTGGCCGTCCAGCGCGGCGATCGCATTGCGGACCAAGTGGTCGAGCTGCGCGGAAGCTTAGCACGCCACTACCTCGACCGAGCAATCGACCGGCTCGAGGATCGTGACTACAACCAGGGACTCTCGTTGCTCTGGAAGGCTTACGACACAACGCAGGCCGATGATGCGATGCGACCCAGCCTGCGGCAGTTGCTCTCCTATTGGGAACGCTCCTCGCCCTTAGTGTGCCGAACGTCGCCAAGTCTCGTCGACGCAGTGGCGTTCAGCGCCGACGGCAAATCCTTGCTGACGGCTCACTCCTCTGCTTTAGGGGCTTTCAAGAAGCCGTTTGCACAAGTCTGGGACGCGGAAACCGGGCAACTAATTGGCCGGAAGGCCGAACATCCATTTCGATTGAGTGCAATAGCTTTCCGGCCGCACAGCCAAACGTTCGCTACGGGCTGCCAAGACGGCAACGTTCGGCTTTGGAACCCTCAGACTGGCGAACAACTCGAGGAGTGGCTCGTAAACGACGATCGCTCGTCTGTTACGTTGCTCGTATTCGACCCGAGCGGCGCACGCGTGCTCACGTCGGATTTGAACTCCCGTCTGCAAATCTGGGACGTCAAATCCCATCGACGAGTGGCGGGACCGTTCGTTCACCAAAATGCCTCTTGTGCAGCGTTTGCTCCCGATGGCACTCGCCTGTTGACCGGATCACTAAACGGAATCGTCCATCTTTGGGATGGCACGACCGGCGAACCGCTCGGCGCGTTTGTTCGCAACAATGAAGATCCGGCCGAAGGGGCCATCATCTCGGTGGCGTATTCTGCCGACGGACAAGAAGTTTTTACGGTCGATCATACAGGTCGAGTGGATGTTTGGCAGGCGGACACGCTCGGACGAAGTACGCGAGATCTTATCTTGGGCGACATAGCTCACGACGCCGTTCCCGTAACCGACGGCCTGCTAGTGCTGGCCAATGTCGGCAACACATTTATCTGGGACTCTGTGTCCGAATCACTGGTCGGACCGAGCTTGTGGCCGGGTGACATCGAGCTGTACTTGGACAGTCCGACCGACAAAGCGGCCGTGGCTCTCAACCCACGAGGCCGATCGGCAGCCGTGCGTACCAGCGCCTCGACACTGCTCCGGACGCGCACGGTCGATCAACTGAGTCAACCAGCGGTGGTTCAGATTCACCGGCTGCCCGATGTGACGCGGTTGTTCTTAAATGAGGAACATGGCAGCGACGCCCCGCAGATACGATTTGACGCCGATGGAGGATCACTCGTTACGATTAATAATCGTGAACTGGTGCACTTCGACGCCCACTCGGGAGAATCGTTCGGCGAGCCGGTACCGGTGCCAGAGGACGTTTTGGCCTGGAGCGGCGACGGAGCGGTCTTGGCCGTGGGGGAGGAAGGCGATGAACGAACAGTTATCGTACTCGACTCCACTAGCGGCGAGGTGAAAGCACGGCTCCCGCACGAGCGGCGGATCACCGCTGCGGCATTTGGTTCCATTGAGCCCGCCACGCTGTTAATTGCCGATGAAGCTGGTGCCATCTGGCAACATGATCTCATCCGACGAACGACCAAACAACTGCACAAGTTTGACGAGTCTCTGCAGCGGTTGGAGTTCGGACCGAATGATAAGCTGCTCTTCATGGTTTCGTTATCCGGAAGAGCCCAACTGTTGAATTTGCTGAATCCCGGCACGCCTATTCTGAAGGTGTCTGTAAGTGATGTAGGCCCTGTGGCCTTCGCTCATAATGACACACTGATCGCTATCGGCGACGACCAGGGCAGCGTGCAGCTGCGGGATACGGTGACCGGTGAGTTGCTCGGTAACCCGTTCATCCACCCTACTGAGGTCACGTCGCTGGCGATGTGCGACAATGTGCTGGCAATCGGTGGTCAACAGGGAACCATACGGCTTTGGAACATCATCACCGGCGCTCCGCTGGGCCGGCCATTTGAACTGGCGTTCAAAGACTCGGTTACGGGGCTCGCATACCATCCTACCGGTAATCGATTGGCCGTTGCCGTCAAGGGCCGAAAAAACACGGTGTGGATGTGGCGTCTGCCGGAAACTGCCGGGCAGACGCCGAACGACGACCGGCGGTTAAAAAGAGAAATCGAGCGCCGGACAGGATGGCGATGGAGTGACACTGGGGAAATTAAGGGTGCCCGAATGGAGCCAGTTCCGCCCGACAGGTAACGGATTGGATCCACCACGAGGACCGGCCAGAGAGACTGCACTTCATGCTGACGATGGTGAGAGGTATGCAAGCCGGTGCAATGGCTTGACCGGCAGTTGCTGGTTTAATGGCTGAAAACGAGTTCCCTGTGCTTCGGGACAAGTAAACTGCTCCGTGCGCACTGGCCAACAGCTCCCACTGATTGTCCATCAAGCAATTTCGTTGACATTATTCAATTCCCCCTGCCTCATAAACAAAGTTTGCCCTCAAAGTAATACGAAACGGCCGCTGGAATTGCTACTCAGACAGGGCCTAGTGTCGCCAGCGGTTTAGTTAAATCGGATTGTATTCCGAGTGGCACCGAGCGCACGTCGGCCAGACCCATTATTCCTGTTTCGTTACACCAGATCTATTCTAAGACATTTGGATTAGGCAGTTCACGAGGGAGATTGAATATGCGAATGTCTGCTCAGAAGCCCAGGGCGACTCAACAGGCCGCGCCTCCAAAGCCTACAGCACTCGGTAGATCACACATTCTGCAAAGCTGTGAGGTGAGGTCGATCCCTCTATTGCAGCGCACCAGCGAGAAGCAAGCCCTGGAGCGGCCATTGCCGGCTAAGCCTATTGGCCCTGAGACCGTCCCCTGTGCGACCGGAGCTAGTGGATTTGATCACGATTTTTCCAAAATATCAGTGGATGCTAAAGTATCAGCAATGATTCGATCAAAACGGACGGCAAATGCCTCTGGAGACATCTACGAGCAGGAAGCAGACCGCATTTCCGAAAAGGTCATGCGGATGCCTGAGCCACAGCGTGCTTGTCACTGCAGCGGAGGCTGCCTCAGGTGTCGGACGGAGCCACTGGGGGAAGAAAATGACGGTTTACAGACGAATCGCATTCAGGCAACGGGCGCAACAGAGACCGCAGTGCCACCCATCGTTCAAGAAGCATTGTTTTCACCCGGACAATCTCTCTCCCCGGCCGTTCTCGCTTTCATGGAACCACGCTTTGAACGCGACTTCAGTAGGGTGCGGGTGCACACCGATCCGTTGGCCGTCGAGTCCGCGGCAGCAATAGGAGCGCGCGCGTATACGAGTGGGCGCGATGTGGTCTTCGCCGCTGGAGAGTTTCAGCCATACACCGAGTCGGGACGCCGGCTGCTGGCGCACGAGCTCGCCCACGTAGGGCAACAGGCATCGTCATCCGAAGCGGGAGACGTGGCTTTTCCGAACTCTAAGATAGTTCAGATGGAGTCGGAGGAGGCGGCAGAGAAAGAACCTTCTGCCGCCGAGGAGGCCGCCGATCGTCAAAATTCCGAGTTGCTGAAGGATATGATCATCGACAAGTACTGGCGGCTTATGGCGGAGATCGCAAAGGCACAGGCATTGGAACGGACCAGTCGACGACAGGAGTGGCTTGCAAGCCTACAATCCAATGCTGCCAAGCTCGAAGCCATAGCAAAGAAAGCGTCCCTCAGCATACACGAGGTAGCACCTCTGTATGGCTTGCTCAATCAGCTGGAAGAGGAGGTCAAAATGGAAGATGCCGCCGCCAGCTCGCTCTGGGACCATACCAATGAGCGTTACGCCGAGGAAAGAATCAGGCTGGAAGATGAAGGAGACTACGAAAGTGAGCTCGCCCTCAAGTATCTCGATCAGGCGTTCGATGGTCATGCAAGAAGAATTGAATTGATCGCCGAAACCTCGGCATTCGTGCAGGAGGATATTCAGGGACTGATCTCTATACTTGACAATCGCTCACATGTAAAGACTGCGAAGAGCGTAGCTGAAAGAGAGCGCGAGAAAATTGAGGCCCGACTTGATGAACTCAGCGAAGTACAGGAGGAAAGTCCCGGGCTTCTGGAGACTGCCTGGAGCATCGTCGGTTGTGGTAGTACCAAGGAATGCTTAGGAGACGTCGCACTCACCGTTGTGACCGCCGGGACAGGGAGGGCCTCGAAGTTTGTGGTGAAGGGAGCCGATGCAGTAAAAAAGGCTCGTAAGGCGAGGAAGGTTGTCCGCTCGGCCAAAAAGCTGGGAAATAGCCTACACAAGTTCCTGAAGGAGGCAAAGGCGCTCAACAGATTCATCAGCGTCATCAAGGGGGCGGCGGTCGACGCCGCAAACATCTATATGAAATGGCTAAAAAAAGACTGGCCGAAAATAGCGCCGAAAATCTTCACCGACCTAATCGCTAACTATACTACCGGAGAGCAGCAAGGAGCGGTAACTGTGTCGACGGGACGAATTAACAAGGAATATATAGAGACTTTGGTCGGAAATCGACTCGGGATTGCTAAGCCAGATCCGAAGACGATTGAGGTAGCGATTGTTTTTTTTCTGGGAAAGAAACACGCGGTAGCTTCATCCTTGGTTCGTACCTTCATCCTCCAGAGTCTAAAATACCGCACGACGGTTAACCTCGCCTTCGAATCGATTCGTGCCGGGACCCCTCTCACCGAGGCCAACGAGATATTTAAGCGTACAATGACTTCCACGATTGCCGAAGCCGCCCAGGATACCATCCAAGCGATTCCGTTCGTTGCGGAAAGTGGACTGTTGAAGTACATAGTTGAGACGATTCGGAAAATAACCCAGAAAGATTTTGAATAGTCAGCGTAAACCGGGAAAACGCAGGTCGAAATGCTCTTTATGGCAGGCCGCTGCATGAATGGCCATAAGATTAGGAAGGCAGTGGTCGGAAAGGAAAAAGGGGCATGAGCGGAAGAGGCACCAAAGGTGCCAGAACTGACATGAGCAATTGTACCGGAGTAGAAATGACAACTTGTTTATAGGTGAAGTCACAGGGAGAGTGGAATGATGATTAAGATGCTTTCAGTCCTCGCGTTGAGTCTATGCGGCGTTTGGCTACCTCGCTCGTTCGGCCAAGAGGTATTGTTTGAGGATCGATTTGAAGGGGGATTATCGGAGAAATGGCAAGTTGTTGGGTTGGAGAAGGAAGACTATCGCCTGCGCGATGGTGCGCTAGAGGTTCGAGTCGTACCAGGACAGCCGAAACAGCGTCGCCCGATGCTGAAAATCGATTTGCCCTTCACCACGGCGGATACCGTCGTCGCCTCGGTGGAAGTGAGCGTTGTCGGACAGCCGCTGCAGCGTGGTGAGTTGGCTGGACTGTCCTTAACGGATCAGGATGGGCCGGTGTTCACGGCGAGAAAAACCAACATCGATGGCTTTTTTGTGTTTGCACCCGGCGAAGTGGACTTCATCGGTCAGTCTGGCGAAGAAGGTGACCCCGGCAAGTACACGGTCAAATACTGGCCGGCAGACGAGGCTGCCGGACCGATCCGGATTATGGTGCGGCACCACTACGCTCACTTCCAGACAGGGCCAACCGCAGCTGGCAAGTATGCGACGTATTTTCACTCAGCCATTGGAGAGGCCGATGAGGGATTAGGTTTTGGACTGACCGTGGGCGACGGCACCGGAGACGGCGAACGCTGGGTACGTTTCGACAATTTTCGGGTCACCAAGCCATAGGAATCAGATCATAGGTTTTCGACCATTTGCTGTGTCAGAGCTGACAGCGCTCCGCCGGCAACGCTGAGTGACCGACCAATATTGCACGAGAGTCGGTCAAGGCAAGCCCCGTGCCGATTCGTGTTGCTCCTGACATTTTTTAGCGGCGCTGCAAGTCCGCAATGGGCATGGAGTTTGCTCTGTGCCGTTTGCCCTAACTCGCCTGATGGATGAATGCGGTCATTCCCACTTCCTTTGCTGGCAGTGAACAAAAGGTGAGGCTGTCGCGACAAAGTGTTGTGACTCAGGACGCTGCTTTACACCGATTACGTAAACCGAAGGATTTGTCGCCATGTTTCGCCACATCAAGGACCTGCAGTTCGATGCCCGTGTATCGAAACCCGATCCTCGCTTTGCCCGGATGCTGCTCGATCAGTTCGGCGGTGGCAATGGAGAGCTCAAGGCGGCGATGCAATATTTCGTTCAAGCCTTTGGTTGTCGGCATGCCTACCCGGACCAGTACGACCTGCTGATGGATGTGGCAACCGAGGAGTTTAGTCATTTGGAAATCGTGGGAGCGACAATCACGATGCTGCTCGACGGCGTCAACGGTGCGGTTAAGGACGCCGCGGAAGGAAATCTTGTCGCACAAATGGGCAACGGTTCTGCCAGGAAAAACGATGTCATCGGCATGGCAATGGACAATCCTCGGTTCCTCATTGAGTCCGGTGGCGGGCCGATGGTTACCGATTCAATGGGAGTCCCTTGGACCGGAGCGTTCGTTAACGCCAACGGCGACTTGACCATAGATATGAGATCGAATATTGGAGCCGAAAGCCGGGCAAAAATTGTCTATGAGCGGCTGCTCCAATTTACGGATGATCCACATGTTCAGGATACACTCCGATTTCTGATGACTCGCGAAATCGCTCACTTCCAGCAGTTCAGTGCGGCATTAGCGACGATCGAGCCGAACTTTCCTCCAGGTATCATGCAAGGAGATCTGCGGTTTACCCACACCTACTATAATATGTCGGACGACGCCGAGGATGCCCGTGGGCCGTGGAATCAGGGCCAGGGCCCGTGGCCCAAGGGCGAAGAATGGGAGTACGTTGAGGATCCTACTGCACAGGTAGAAGCGACGCAGGGTCAAGCGTCGAAGGAGCCGGTTGGCCATGAACGTGACCCCAAGGTGTACAAGAAGCTCGAGAAGGAACTGGCCGCACAGCGAAGTGCCGAAGCGAACGCGATGCCCAAAGGTGAGAAAGTGTGGAGTACTTACGAGTCAGCGCCAGAGTGATGTAGTATGATGTGAGGGAGCGGGTGCGGGTAACTGCGCCCCGGTGGATAAGAGGTTAGGAGCGTTTGGGTGGATTCAAGTTTGCCCGGACACTCATAGGGGATCCCGATCTTTTTCTGTTCCAGCAATTGTCCTTGTGCGGGCTCGCTGCGGCGTCAGCATATGGACTTGGCCAGGCAGTCGCCGACGGCCTTTCTCCCGCGCCCACACGAACTCACCCGCTTCACCCCGGTACGCGCCCTGTCCTAGCCGCCAGCGGATGCTGGACCTTCCGCGTCGTCGGCGCGCTAAACTGCCAGGCCGGCCCGTGAATTGCGACGTGAATTGCGATATGCAGCCAGATTATGGCAACTGGCGGGTCCGGTGCCCACGGCCTACAATCGGCAAAGCTTTTGCGTTACGAGCCGACCTGCGGTTGATGAGCTTGGCTTACCGTTCTGAGCGCTGGCGGTCCAATTCGATTTTTTGTTGAGCGCCCTGAAAGGAAAGATACACGGTATGTCTGAGAGAAAAACCCGGCTAGCTGAGATTTTGAAGGTACACGAAGATGATTTGGCGGCCCAATGGATTAAGGAACTGAAGTCCGCAGGTTCCGGCAAAGAGAACCGTATCAGTGAAACAGAATTGTTTGGGCAAGTCAAGGATTTCATCAACTTGCTGGTGCCGGTGGCGAAGCTCGGTGACGTGTCCCAGACGCATCGCGCGGAGTGGGCTGCCATTTCAGAGTTTCTGGAGGCGATTTCGCTGTCACGCGTCATGCAGGGATTTACCTCAGATGAGACGGCAGCCTTCATCTTTTCATTTAAAAGACCCTTGTTTGCCCGACTGCGGGACGAGTTGGGTCGCGATGCCGATGCGTTTGCCGATGATGTTGGTCTGGCGACGCAGTTGTTGGACAAAATGGGCATGATCACCGTACGAGCGTTCCAGCGGGGACGTGAGGACGTGATCAATCGCCAACAAGAGGAGATGCTCGAGCTGTCGACGCCGGTGGTGAAATTGTGGGAAGGCGTTCTGGCGCTACCGATGATTGGCACGCTGGACAGTGCCCGTACGCAGATTGTGATGGAATCGCTGCTGCAAAAGATAGTTGAGACCGGCTCTGAGATCGCGATCATCGACATCACGGGCGTACCGACTGTCGATACGCTCGTCGCGCAGCACCTCTTGAAGACCGCGACCGCGATCCGGCTGATGGGGGCCGATTGCATCATCAGCGGTGTGCGACCGCAAATCGCGCAGACCATCGTTCATCTCGGCATTGAATTGCAGGGAATCACGACCAAGGCGACTTTGGCCGATGCGTTGGCCATTGCGCTCAAACGATCGGGATTTGTGGTTACTAAGGCGAATGTTTGATAAGGAGCCCGCGTTATGGACCGAATTCCCATTCTCAAGATGAACCAGTTTTTGCTCGTCACCATCCAGGTCGATATGCACGACCAACTTGCATTGACGCTCCAAGACGATTTGACGACGAGAATTGCACAAACCGGCGCGAGGGGCGTCCTAATGGATATTTCGGCGCTGAACATGGTCGACTCCTTCATCGGACGGATGATCGCCAACATCTCGAGTATGTCCGGGATCTTGGGGGCGAAAACGGTGGTCGTCGGCATGCAACCTGCAGTAGCGATCACTTTGGTCGAACTGGGGCTTTCGCTGCACGGGGTGAAAACGGCGCTCAACGTCGACCGTGGCATGGATTATCTGCGAAATGCTCAGGCAGACGAGGAGGCGGTCCATGTCCGCGGTCAAGAGTAGTGACACGCTGCCGGTCCGCAGCGAGCAGGACATTGTGGCCGTGCGGCAACTGGTGCGTAAGCTCGCACAGGATTTAAAGTTCAGCTTGGTGGATCAGACTAAGTTCGTGACTGCGGCCAGTGAGCTGGCTCGCAATACCTATGTCTATGGTGGTGGCGGGGATGTGCGCTGGGAGATTCTGGTGGACGGTCTTCGAACCGGGCTGCGCCTGACCTTCGAAGACCGCGGCCCCGGCATTCCCGATCTGGACCTGGCGATGAAGGATGGGTGGACCAGCGGCGGTGGACTCGGAATGGGGCTCCCCGGGGCGAGACGACTGGTGAGCGAGTTTAGTATCGAAAGTGCACCCGGGGCCGGCACCCGAGTGAGCATCGGGAAATGGAAGTAAACGGTGGATATGTACGGGGGAAATCTAGCACATCGCGAAGCCAGCTTGTGCGGTGCCGGCGCAACGCTGTTTACCCAGGATGCGATCCGAGTTGCCGAGCCCAGTCAAGTCGGCGAAGTGCGTCGGCGAGCCAATCGCATGGCCATGGAGGCGGGCTTGAATCCGGAGCGATGTGGCCGGGTGTCGATTGTAGCCTCGGAGCTCGCCACCAATCTCGCGCATTACGCTCCCGGTGGCGACGTCCTGCTACGAACGTACCAGCAGCCGCTCAATGGCTCTGCAGAGTCCGGCAGCTCTACAGGGTCCGGCGTGGAACTGATCGCGGTCGATCGTGGCCCCGGCATCACCAACGTCGCCCAAGCTTTGGAGGACGGATTTTCGAGTGGCAACACACCTGGCAATGGGCTGGGTGCGATCCGGCGACTGGCGACTGCGTTCGACATCTATTCCACTCGACCCGGCGGAACGGTCGTCTTCGCCCGAGTTGACCAAGTTCAACAAAAAGCTTCAGCAAGCTGTTTTCAATGGGGGGCCGTTAATCGGCCCGCGCCCATGAACAGCTCTGTGGCGATACGTGGCGGATTTCAGAACGCGGTGGCCAGCTGGCGCTGATGATTGCCGACGGTCTGGGACACGGTCCAGCCGCAGCCGAAGCAGCCGCTGCAGCCGCTGCGGCGTTTGAAGAAAATGGCTTTGCTTCGTTGGTTGACCTTTTTGAGCTGGCCGATCGGAGAATGCGGAAAACGCGTGGGGCGGCGATTGCAGTTGCCCAAATCACCTCGAGACCCAGAGTGGTAAAGTATGCCGGCGTGGGCAATATTGCCGGCAGTTTGAGATCTCGCAATTCGACGACCGGGCGCGGGCTCGTCTCTCACAACGGAACTGTCGGCGCGGAAATGCGCAAGGTCCAGCAGTTCGATGTCTCTTGCCCTGAGGAAGCCGTGCTGGTCATGCACTCCGATGGATTGCAGGGCCGCTGGTCACTCGACTCCTATCCGGGGTTGATCCATCGTCATCCGGCTGTGATTGCCAGCATCTTATGGCGTGATTTTACGCGCGGCCGCGATGATGTGACGGTTTGTGTAATTCGCTGTTCGCCCTCGCCCAGTTAAGCATGTCATCACGAACACATCCCAACGAATTACTGTCGCAACTGCAACGCGAGAATGCTGCGCTTCGCAGTGAAGTGGCAGAGCATGCCAATCAAGTGGAAGCGCTGCGGGCGGAATTAGCGGAGACCAATCAGGGAGTGGTCGCGCTGTATGCCGAGCTGGACGATCAAGCCAATGCGCTGCGCGAAGCGACCACCTTGAAAAGCCGTTTCCTGTCGTACATGAGCCACGAATTTCGCACCCCGCTGAGCTCGATTCGCAGCATCGTCCGTATTCTGCTCGATCGCATGGATGGACCGCTGACCGATGAGCAGGAAAAACAGCTCCATTTCATCCAAAGCTCGGCAATTGAGCTCAATGATATGGTCAATGACCTTTTGGATTTGGCAAAGATCGAAGCAGGCCGTATCAGTATTTCGCCTGAATGGTTCGAGATGGTGGACCTATTTACGGCGCTGCGCGGGATGTTCAAGCCGCTGCTGGTGAATACAGAAGTCTCACTGGTGCTCGAAGAATCGAACGACCTGCCGAAGCTTTATACCGACCACCAGAAGCTCTCGCTGATTCTTCGCAACTACATTTCTAATGCGCTGAAGTTCACACAGCGTGGCGAAATACGGGTGTCGGCAGATCGCATCGCTGGAGACTGGGTGACCTTCTCGGTTGCCGACACCGGTATCGGCATCACCAAAGAGAATCAGGCTGCGATCTTTCAAGATTTCATTCAGGTTGATTCGCCGTTGCATAAACAGTGGGTAGGCAGCGGACTGGGGCTGTCGCTCAGTAAGAAAACGGCTGAGCTACTCGGCGGAAGCGTCGCCGTGGAAAGCGAGCCTGGAGTGGGATCAAAGTTTTCGGTAACGATACCTATCCGCTTTTCAAAGCTCAGCGATGGCTGAAGTGGTGGTGTAGAAAGCACATTCAATGTCAGCTGATCAGATACGCATTTTGGTCGTGGACGATAACGCGGCCTCTCGGTATTCGACGGCGCATGTGCTGCGCAGCGTCGGCTGGACGGTACTCGAGGCAGCAACGGGCACCGAAGCGATTGCGAAGGTCAGAGATAACATTGCGCTGGTGATCCTCGACGTCAACTTGCCCGATGTGATGGGGTTCGAGGTTTGCCGCCGAATCCGCACCGTCGAGAAACTCACTCGGCTGCCGGTGATCCATCTTTCCGCCACGTTCGTCAAAGATGTCGATAAAGTACACGGGCTCGAAGCGGGAGCTGACGGGTACCTCGTCCATCCGGTGGAGCCTCCGGTTCTGATTGCCACGGTCCGCGCGTTCCTACGCGCCCGACAGGCGGAAGACGACCGTGATCAGCTGCTGGTGAGCGAGCAGGCGGCTCGGGGTGAAGCGGAACGAGCCAACCAGCTGAAGGACGAGTTCCTGGCGACGCTCTCGCACGAGTTGCGTACACCACTGCATGCGATCATCGGGTGGGCGCAATTGCTGAAGATGGGAAAACTTTCTCAGGAAGAACAGGCGGAAGGCATCGCTGCGATCGAGCGTAACGCGTATGCGCAGGCGCAATTGATCTCTGACTTGTTGGATGTGTCGCGCATCACCTCCGGCAAATTGCGCTTAGACGTGCAACCGGTGGAGCTCGCCGTGGTCGTTGAAGCCGCGGTCGGCGCCATCTTACCCGCAGCGGCTGCGAAAAGGATCCGTGTGCTGAAGCAACTCGATTCGTCGGCGGGAACGGTTCAAGGCGATCCGTCACGGTTGCAACAGATCGTGTGGAATCTCGTTAATAATGCCGTCAAATTCACACCCGAGGGTGGCCAGATTCAAGTTGTGTTACAGCGGGCTGGCTCGCAGGTAAAGGTAACGATTGCTGATACGGGGCAGGGGATCGAACCTGCATTGCTACCGCGGATATTCGACCGCTTTCGTCAAGCCGATGGATCGACAACTCGACAGCACGGTGGCCTAGGACTCGGATTGGCTATTGCCAAACAACTCGTCGAGCTGCATGGTGGGACGATCCGCGCCGAAAGCGAAGGGTATGGCAAAGGTGCAACGTTGATCGTCGACATCCCACTTTCGCCCTCGGATCAGCACCCAGCGAAGCGCGAATCCGAAAGTCATTCGGCCGCGGTTGTGGAGCGAAGTTTAGAAGACATGGTCCGCCTAGATAACGTCCGCATCCTGGTCGTCGATGACAATGCGGATGCACGGAAGATGCTCGTGCGAGTTTTCAGCGGCTGTGGCGCGGTGGCCAAGGAAGCTGCAAATGTGAGTGAGGCAATCGAGTTAACCGAGAGCTTTCAGCCGCAAGTGCTGGTCAGCGATATTGGGATGCCTGGCGAGGATGGGATCGACCTAATTCGCAAACTCCGCAAGCGGTTCGGTGTTGCTCAGCTGCCGTCGATCGCCGTGACAGGATTCGCAGGTCCTGAAGATCGTCGCCGCGCCCTGCAGGCTGGCTATCAGGTGCATCTGTCCAAGCCGGTGGATCCGCGTGATCTGACGGCGGCAATCGCGGCGCTCCTCGGCCCCACCACATAACCCCGGCGTTTATGGAGAAGAACCGATGTCCGCTCGATTGATCAAGATGGTCTTGGGGATCGTGCTGTTGGGGACGATCAGCCCGGCAGCGCGAGCGTGTCCATTGTGCGATTCATCACAGGCGGTGGACGTCCGTGCCGGCCTCGTCGACGACTTCACGCCGACGACGCTGGCGGCTGTCGTCGCGCCGTTTGTCATCGTTGCCGGCATCATTTCGATGGTTCATTTCGGTGTACCGAACTGGAGCAGCAAACGATGAAGTTCCACTCCGCAGACCGGCCGTTAATCTCTTCAGGTCTGGTGCTCGGCGTCGGCATGGGCGGATTTGTGGATGGGATTTTGTTTCATCAGATCTTCCAGATCCACAGCATGCTCACCGCGCGCCGGCCTCCCACCACAGTCGCCAATCTCGAGATCAATATGGTGTGGGACGGACTGTTTCACGCGTTCACGTGGACGATGACGGCGATCGGATTGTGGCTGCTATTTCGTGCCGCGCGTCAACCTGAGGTGAACTGGTCGGGGCGGATTCTGCTCGGTGCGATGCTCGCAGGCTGGGGGCTGTTTAACCTCACCGAAGGTGTCATCGACCATCACATTTTGCACGTGCATCACGTTGTCGAACGGCTGGGCGTGTCGATCTGGGACTACCTATTCCTGGCTTCAGGCGTGGTGTTCATGCTGATCGGTACCTGGATGATCGGGTCGGCCCGGCGGCAATTCGAACCCTAATGAGCGTTGCGTCCTATCCGAAAGGTTCTTCCGCGAGTTTCGTGGCTAATCACTTGGGGCGTGGACGCTAATCCTCTGGGTGGCACGTCCCTGAGGAACGAAGCGCGTGTCGCGGAAAATCGCAGGGTAACCAAGGAATGTCTTCGGCCCGGCATTTGTTTTCGGCGCCCACGCCCATCGCTGGGGCTCTGAGCGTGCCACCCAAAGCCATCGCGATACCCGCTCCGCGACCGGCGGCCATTCAATCAGCTGAAGAACCATCCGAAAAGGAGTCCGACCCTTTTGAGGCGAGTCCGATTTATGAAGTTTTGGTCTTGCCGGAGAGGGTCAGAACCCTTTTCAGATAAGCTTTGAGTCAGTCGCCTGCTTGCCTGCACGCCTGGTGGTCACGCCTGCTTGGCTTCGCTGATCACGATCCGCAGACGCTCGATCAGCGCGGCGATCTGGTCGATCGTCAACTGCTCGACGCGGAGTTGACCGCTCAGCCCCTGTTGGGCGAGCACCTGATCAACGATCTCTTTGCTGAGATCTTCTTTGGTGGCGCTGATCACGACGCTGCGAATGAACTTGCGGCGGTGAAAAAACAGTGCCCGCAGCGTGCGGTGAAAGAAGTCGAGGTCGGGGATGTCGGCGCGGCGGCCGGCGTCGGTATCGATTCTGACGATCGACGACTGGACCTTGGGACGCGGCCAGAACACGGTCGGCGGCAAGTCGCGGACGATCTCGACGCGTCCGAGCATCTGCACCCAAACGCTCAGCGCACCGTAATCCTTGCTCGACGGTTGAGCGATCATCCGGTCGGCCAATTCCTTTTGGATCGTCACCACCATCACATGCGGCATCGGCGTCTCGTGCAAGAGATTGCTGACGATCGGCGTGGCGACGTTGTAGGGCAGATTGGCAACGAGCAGGAACCGTGCTTCCGGCCCGATCCACTTCATCCGCTCGCGGACCGCCTCCATCAACTCAGGGCGGAACGTGTGCTTGTTCTGCAGTGCGTCGCCCTGGATCAAATGCACGTTGGCCCGCCCAGCCAGTTCCTCGCTAGCGAGCTTAAACAGGTGATGATCGATTTCCGCAGAAACGACGTAGCCGGCCTGATCGCTCAGCCGCGTGGTCAGCGAGCCGACGCCGGTGCCGATTTCCAACACGACATCGGTGCGGCGGAGGCCGGCGGAGCGGGCGATCAGGTCAACCAGATTCAGGTCGATGAGGAAGTTTTGGCCGAAGCGGTTTTGCGGCTTCAGCCCAGCCGCCGCGAGTCGATCGGCGAGGTAACGATTGGTTTGTCGCTCGGTCATACCCTGCGGGCCTCCAGCTGACGATCGATGTATTTGGCGAGAATGTCGGTCTCGAGGTTGATGGTGTCGCCGGGGCGGCGGATTCCGAGGGTTGTCGCCGCGAGCGTGTGGGGAATCAATGCGACGCTGAAGGTTGATCCGACAACATCGACCACCGTTAAACTGACTCCGTCCAGGGCCACGCTGCCTTTGCTGGCGATTTGGACCGCCAGGTGGTCAGGGCTGCGAAACCAGAGCATCGCCCACGGCGGGTCGGGTTCGATGCGGATCAGTTCGGCCAGTCCATCGACGTGCCCGCTGACGTAGTGACCGCCGAGGCGATCACCGACGGCGAGCGACCGTTCGAGGTTGATCGGGTCGCCGGTTTGCAGCCGGCCGAGATTGGTACGCGAGAGCGTCTCTTGGCCAGCCTCGAAGTCCAGCACGTTGCCGTCGGCCGCCACGACCGTCAAGCAGCAACCGCTGCAGCAGATGCTGTCGCCGATCGCCGCTCCATCGGCCAGCTTGTCGCCGACGTCGATCCGCAACCGCTTGCCGGGCGGCTGGTCGATCCACTCGATCAAGCTGCCCATCGTTTCGACCAATCCGGTAAACATCGATCCTGTGTCTTGCCTGTGGAAAGCGGTTGTGTGTGCCTGTCGCCTGGTCAGCGCCGCTTGTATTGGACAGAATGCCGAGCGTTCCTCCAACGGGGCGGCACGGCGGTGAGCCGGGATCCGGCCCGAAAACCCCACTCACACCCACTTGGGACTGCTCAACGATGACATTGATCGAATCGATTCATGCCCGTCAAATTCTCGACAGCCGCGGTAACCCCACGATCGAATGCGAAGTGCAGCTGATCGACGGTAGCTCCGGTCGGGCCTGCGTGCCCAGCGGCGCCAGCACCGGAGTGCACGAAGCTTGGGAACTGCGTGACGGCGATAAGTCGGTGTTCTTGGGCAAGGGCGTGACGAAGGCGGTTGCCAACGTCAACGGCACGATTTCCGATGCGCTGACCGGCATGAACGCGTTGGATCAGGCGGCGATCGACAACGTGATGATCGAACTGGACGGCACACCGAACAAGAAAAACCTCGGCGCCAACGCGATTCTCGGGGTTTCTTTGGCGGTCGCTCACGCCGCCGCCGATTGCACCGGTCAGCCGCTGTACCGTTACCTCGGCGGCCCCGGTGCACGGCTGTTGCCGGCTCCGATGATGAACATCATCAACGGTGGCCAACACGCGGACAACTCGGTCGATGTGCAAGAGTTCATGGTGATGCCGCTGGGCTTTGATTGCTTCAGCGACGCACTCCGCGCCGGCGTCGAGATCTTCCACAACCTGAAGAAGGTCCTGTCGTCCAAGGGCCTGGCGACCACGGTCGGCGACGAAGGTGGTTTTGCGCCCAACCTCGGAAGCAACCAAGAAGCGCTCGACCTGATCCTGCAAGCGATCGAAAGCGCTGGCTACCGGCCTGGCGAGCAGATTTGGTTGGCGCTCGATGTCGCGTCGACCGAGTTCTACGACGCGAAGAAGGGCCAGTATGCGATCGACGGTAAGCAGCTGTCGGGCGACGAAATGGTCGATTTCCTCGCCGGCTGGTGCGATAAGTACCCGATCTGCAGCATCGAAGACGGCTGCAGCGAAGACGACTGGGCGACCTGGAAGAAGTTGACCGAGCGGCTCGGTGACAAGGTGCAACTGGTCGGCGACGACCTGTTTGTGACCAACGTTCAGCGGCTGCAGCGCGGGATCGACGAAGGGATCGCCAACAGCATTCTGATCAAGGTCAACCAGATCGGGACGTTGAGCGAAACGATCGACTCGATCCAGTTGGCCGCTCGCAACGGCTACACCAGCATCTCCAGCCACCGCAGCGGCGAGACCGAGGATTCGACAATCGCCGACTTGGCCGTGGCGATGTCGACGGGTCAGATCAAAACCGGCTCGGCGAGCCGGAGCGATCGGATGGCGAAGTACAATCAATTGCTTCGCATCGAAGAGATGCTCGGTGACACCGCGGTCTACGCCGGTCCGCTGTTCAAGAAGCGTTAAGAATTTACCCGGAAACACGCCGTGTGGCCGCACAGTGAAGACCTTCGCTCCCTCGCCCCCGGCATTGCGGGGGAGAGGGTCGGGGTGAGGGGGCTGCCCGATAGGCTCTAAGTTCTGCTGGATGCTTAATCAACCGGCACACTAAGCATCCTGCTGAGATGCATTATTTCCACTCCGACCGCCCTCTCCCCTTCGGGAAAATTGTCCCATGAAAACCCTGATTGCAGAGCAGCCGTTGATCATGGCGATCCTGCTTGGGGTGATCGCCGCGGCGGTGCTGTGGGGCTGGCTACAAAGCGGCAAGACGCCGATGCTGATCGCCGGGTTGGTCGTGGTGGCGCTGATTCCGATCAGTTGGTACGTCTCCAATGTGTGGGTGACCGATCGCGAGCAGATCCGCGCGGCGATCGAGGCCACCGCTGAGGCGGTGCGGGACAACGATTTTGAACGCGCGGTGCAAGTGATCGAGCCGCGGCAGCGTGAACTGATCTCTTCGGCGTTGGCGGATCTGTCGCGGTTCCATTTCAGCGAAGCCCGGGTCAACCAAATCCGCTCGATCCAAATGGTTGAGGGCAGCGCGCCGCTGGAGGCCGAGGTCGATATGACGGTGACCGTTGTGGTCAGCGACCGGCGGGGGCAAATCAGCGACCAGCGCGTGCCTCGCCGGGTGCTGCTGAGCTTCCGTAAGAGCAACGATGGAAATTGGTACGTATACAATTACAACCACCTGCCCGTGATCGGCACGGCCGACACCTTTTCCCCCAACCCATAAACTTTGTTTCCACTTCAGCAAGTCCGAGATGCCTGCCACCTTTGATGATTTCGGCTTTCGCTTTCTCTACCCGGACAACTGGGTGCTGCAATCGCGCGAGAGCGACGAGCGAAGCGATGCGGTGACGCTCGATCTGCCCGGCGGCGGGTTCTTTTCGGTCACACGCTACTACGACGTCACGCAAACGCCCGAGGAACTGCTCAGCCAAATCGCCGACGCGATGCGCGGGGAATATCACGACATCGAGACCGATGCGATTCAGATTAGCGATGACGATGATTTTTTTATCGAATCGAGGTTCTATTATCTCGACCTTTTGGTCACCAGCCGCGTAACCGCTTTGGAAGCCGGCGACGATCTGATCGTTGTCCAGCCGCAGGCGGAGAGCCGTGAGTTCGACAGCAACGAAGCGGTGTTCGCAGCGATCATCAAAACGCTGCGCGAGTCGCTGTAGTGTCGTAAGCTAAGCAGACGAGCGAAGGTGCCTGCAGTGTACCCCCAACAGCGAGCCCCACGATCATGAATGCACTGATTCACTGCTCCTCTGTCCGTTACGCTCCGCTGGTGCTGCTGTTGACGGTGTTTGCTGCGGCAGATGCGGTCCAGGCTCAGGTGATCGACGATCCGTACGCCGCGGCGCGGAACCGGATGGTTGAAACGCGGATTGCCTCGGCTGGCGTGACCGACCCACGGGTCTTGCGAGTGATGCGGGAAACGCCGCGCCACGAGTTCGTTCCCGCGCCGTCCGCGGTCAGGCTTACTTTGACATGGCGCTGCCGATTGGCGAGGCGCAAACGATCAGCAGCCCATTCACGGTGGCCTGGATGACTGAGGTGATCGATCCGCAGCCGACTGACCGGGTGCTGGAAATCGGCACCGGCAGCGGCTATCAGGCAGCGGTGTTGAGCCCGCTGGTGGCGGAGGTGTACACGATCGAGATCGTGCCGTCTCTTGGAAACCGCGCTCGCGCGACTCTCGCCGAACTCGGCTATGCCAACGTGCAAGTTCGCGTAGGTGATGGTTTTGCTGGTTGGCCCGAAGCGGCGCCATTTGACAAAATCATCGTGACCTGCAGCCCCGAAGCGGTGCCCAGACCGCTGGTCGAGCAACTCCGCGAAGGCGGCAAGATGATCATCCCGGTCGGTGAACGCTACCAACAGACGCTTTACCTGATGACCAAGGTCGAGGGCGAACTGGTGGGGGAACCGCTGCAACCGACCCTATTTGTGCCCATGACCGGCCAAGCCGAGGCCCAGCGGCAACAGCAGCCCGATCCGGCCAAGCCGCAGCTGCGCAACGGCGGCTTTGAATCGGCTCAGCCCGCCGATGCTGACTCCGCCTTGGCCGGCACCATCCCCGGCTGGTATTACGACCGCCAGGTGACGCAGATCCGCGGCGATGCATTTGAAGGTGATCATTTTGTGCGGTTCACCAACGAAACGCCTGAACTCGCCGCGCACCTGTTGCAGGGCTTTCCGCTCGACGGACGCGTTGTGACTTCAATCCGTATCAGCGGCGCCGTGCCGCACTGATAGGGTTCAGCCGGGGGCTCAGCTTGATTCATTGCCGGCGATCGTGGTCAATCTGTACGACGAACAGCGGCGCGACTTGGGCGTGTTCGTGATCGGCCCGTATCGTGGCACGCGCGGTTCGCGCAACTCCAGCCGCTTGGTGCGTGTGCCGCCGCAGGCCCGCGAAGCGATCCTGCGGATCGGTCTGTTCGGAGCCACCGGCACCGCCGATTTCGACGCGATCAGCGTAGAAACCGTCCGCTAATCCCTCAAGTCAAAATCGCAACTCCCCCGCTTCACTAGCACGACACCGGCGCAACCGAATTCAGCCTGGCCCGCAAGCAAGCGGGGACATAACCTCAAGGTCGCAGGTTCGAATCCTGTCCCCGCAACTGATTTTGGTGGTTTCGAGCAATCGACGCCCCCAGGGTATTGAAACAGGCCGACGCCCCCAAGCGTCGGCCTGTTTTCGTTTTAACGCACGTCGTCGCAACCACTTACGACAACCTCTCTGGTCTCACGCTCTCACCACCGAGACAAACCGAGACCACCTTTCCGGAGGCTTCTCCCCACTCGCCAGACATTTTTCTGACCCAAAATCTCGCCACTCTCTCGCTCTCACCGGGTCTGGGTTATCAGCTGTTGCGACCGCTCTTTCGCTTCCAACCCCCTATGGTTGCGACCTCTGAGCGGTCCAAACCGCAAACAAAACATCCCCAGAGGTAATCTACAAAGCTTGCATTCCGGCTAGGCGATGTCCCCTAAGACCGGGGGGTCTCGCTGACGATGCGAAGCCCGTTCGCATTAGCTCTGCTCTCCGACTGCGGGAACTAATTAGGCCGGAAGCGGCAACCTCGATCAAATGAGCGACCGAATTGTGGTTGCTATCGAACGAGCCCAGCAACGCCGAGGAGGTTCGCCGCCAGGTATCGGTGGCGTCGCAGTAAAGGCTATAACAACGCCGCTGCGTCGATCGGTGGTTGCGGTCGAGCAAATTCTGCGTAGCCCACCGGGTGGACAGCCTTAACAGGGCCTGCCCGCTAGCACGCACCTTGCCCCACCAGAACACCGAACACAAGGTTTGACCCGGCGAAGCTACCGCGCTACTTTCGCCTACCACACGGGCCACTGAAGCTCGTGACGGCCACTTCCACCGGTCTCACCCTCAAACGAGAACGCCCGCCGAGACGCCGGCGACAACCGTGTCTGGCTCCAGACGATAACTTCGTGGCTGAGGTGCGTCAAACCGTCGGTCAGCGCTAGCACTTGAGCAATGCCGACCTAACAAATGGCTACTAAGCCTTCGCCACCCGCGGCACAATAGCTACCTCCCGTGAGACGGCTCCCATAGGACTCAGAATCCCCCATGGCACAGGTCAAATTTGATCCGCTTGTCCGACAGGTTGAGTCGGAAATCGACAGCGCGTGCTTGAGCAATCACCTGATAGAATGCAACCGCGATCTCGCTCTGTGGACGTACTTAGCGTTTTGCGAAGACATTCTACTGAAGGAACTCATGCAGTGCCAAGCAGAGCCGAGACGAACGGCAGTATTTTCGGATCATCTCGTGAATACGATGAAGTACCCCATCAGGTGGATCTGGCAACACTGCAAACAAACCGGCCACTTGAGCCGAGAGTTCAACGAGCAACGCTATTCCGCCGCGTGGGAGCTACACGAACTCGCAGATGATTACGATGCGTTCGAAACCGCTTATATATACGCAAGGGCCGGTTATCTAAATCTTTCTGTTGAGGGAAGCGAACTGATCCATGCTGGATGGAACGAAAATGTCCAGTGCGAAGCATACGACCGTTTGACAGAAGACGAATCGCTGGGCCAGGACATAGACTCTCAAACCTTGTTCGACCATGTGGCAAGCACAGTCCGAGTGCGAGACGACAGGTTTGATTATCCAGTCAGTCCAAGTCTGGTTGCGTTCGCACGAGATCTGATGCTGCCAATCATGCTCGCGACAATGCGTCTCCCACAGGCCTGGCGGTTCCCTAACTTTACGTTGGGGCAGTTTCAGGAGATCTCGTCTACGGTCTGTAGCATCGCGATGATCCACCAGATGGCAAGATCAGCTGCTGCTCAGAAGGGATGTGTGGGGCTGGCGATCCGCGACTCTGTGCTAATATTAGACAAAGAAGACTTGATATCGCGACTTCGTCGATACACCACGGCCCCCGTTGATGTAATTTGCAATGTACTTGACGTTCTGACGTACGGGTCCTCCGGATTAAGAAACCTGGATCCTGCATTGCAACCGCTGATTCCGCTTAACAGCGGAAAGCTAGCAATCTCTCCAGCGCTTTGGATTAACCTCGACACAGAACGCAACTTCTGCGTGCTTGCCAATCGTATCCCCGATGCTCGAAATGCTTACAGCGAGATCAGCGAAGATCGCGCGAAGCTGCTCGAAAAACAAATCCGCGACGGGCTTCACGACCTAGAATTGACGTTTTGGAGCGGGAAAATTCCTGGCCGCAGTGACCTGCCCGACGTGGACCTTGCATAAATTGACTCATCGGCCGGCATCTGCCTTATTTTGGAATTAAAATCCTTTATCCAACCCGCAGAGCCACGCGAAATTATCGAGCGCTCTATGGAGATCAAGAAAGGCATCAATCAAATTGCCAGATTACGCGAGTATGCCGTAAGCAATCGGATCGACCTGGAGCGTCTACTTGGAATTGAGCAGGGATTCCGATTTTGCTTTGCCGTTGCTAGCCAGAACTCGGTGGGTTGCGAGCAGGCCCAAGATCCGGCGGCCCCAATAATCCGAGCGTCGCACTTGGTCCACCATCTCCGCCAGCACGGATGCAAATCAACATGCGATTTACTCGAGTCCAAAGCATACCTTCCAGTCAAAGGCATTCACTTCGATACTGTTACGACGGCCCATAAAGTCGCAGGCTGGATCCTGAACTGGTACGGACTTCGGCCTCTGGCTGATGAGCTGCACAAAACAAACTTGGAGTAACCTATGACAAAGCGAACCCTGCCCTGAGCCAATTGCTCCAGGCGGTGGTACAGTACCACGTTGGTTTGCCCCGGAGGCTCGCACACTGCCACGAGCGCTAACGGCAGCGCCCACCAGTGTTCCGTTCGATATGTCAGCGTTCCCCTAATCGGGTTCGATCGGTCGAGCGATTCGGCCCCGTCGATGGCCACCTGCTCGAGCGTCATCAGCGAGCCAGGGCGAGGCTCGCGGACGTGCGCAGTCAAACCGCGAGCCGATACAGGCCGGGGGGCGGCAACGTTCAGCCCGGCGACCTGCTGCGGCGTCAACTGAAATGCGAATAGCTCTTTGCAGAAGCAGTGGACCAGGTAAGGAGTGCCGCTTCTGGTCAGGTTCCGCCGAATCACGAACGAGCAGCCGACGCTCCGGCCGAGCGCATCATCGAGCTAATGGAGAAATCTCTTCCGCACGGCGGTGCTGGGACAATTGGCCCCCACCCAAGCCGCAGTGAGTTCTCGCAGGATCATGTTCTTCGGCCTCCAGACGCGTTATTCGCAACCGTATCAACGGCAGCCGTTTATAGCACGCCCGCTGCACTGGCGTCCGCGGTGAGTGTTGATGGATATCGGGAGTTCGGGACGACGTGGTCAAAGCGCACCCGCAAGTCGGCTCCGCTACAATCAAGACAGCATCGGGCGAGCGGACCTTTGACCGGGTCGAGGGGAAGAACGCCAGCCCTGAAGCAGCGAGGCTTGCGTGCCCGATGGTTTTTGTCCCGAGGATACGATGGACGGCAAGCCTTCAGGCACTCACAAAGCGCCTCTCCAGCGGATGACAGCTCGCCAGCTGACTGCATTGCTGAAGCAAATCCATTCGATGCCACCGGACTTCGACGACGAGAGTCTGGCCCCTGAGGTCTATCGCGCTGCGTTCATGTTGCGCCCGAGCCGCGGGGAACTGCTGCACCACAGCAATCACCGTTGCCAGTACACTAGCAAGGATTACCAGTCGACCCTTCGCGCTTTGGGGACAACGTGCTCCATGAGTCGAACGGGCTTTTGTTACAACAATGCCGTCATGGAGCGATCTTTTTGTCCGCGAAGCATGAATGGACGAAGTTTGAATCGCTCGTGGACCTTCAGGACCGGAGGTTGAGCATCCTTGTTACATCGAAATGGTTTTCAAATCCCAGCCGCTTCATCAATCGCTCGATTACCTGACGCCGGACCAATTCGAGTCGCAACATGCCAGCGCACTAGCAACGTAAGCTACCTATCCTGGGCGTCCTCCAGTCCTGGCCTAACGCGTTCTGTCCCGGAATAAATTATGAATGACGGTGACCGCACGACGACTACAAAAAAAATAGGTCTCGTCCTTGAGGGCGGCGGTGCAAAGGGTGCGTACGCATTAGGATGGTTACGGGCATTCGAAGCGAAGGGGGTCGTATTCGACACTGTAGCGGGAACATCTGCCGGGGGTTTAAATGCTATCATCCTTGCGACTGGCAAACTCAACTATGGCAAGATGCTATGGCGTCGAATCGCTTTTCGGACAACCTATGCGCCACGGTTTCCCAGGCTGCTTTATGTTGTGTTGGCCCTTTGCAACACGCTTCTATTTATCGCAAGGAGATTTTTTGTTCACGCTGGCAGCCTATTCCAGCTGGTCGGGTTCCCACTATTTCTCGGATTATTTCTTCTAATCTGTATCTACCTTCCGACGGTGCTAATCATCTCGCTCATCATGTGGGACTGGGAAGTATTTACCTCGCTACTGTTGGGTACGGTGCCGATGTTAATCAAAATAATTGTACTTCCTGTTCTGGCCTTTGGGTTGATTATTTGCGTTCTCGAATTCAGTCCCACTATCGGGAACCAGTTGGGATTTACGCTGTTGAACCCCTCTCCATTAAAGAGTGACATTGCCCAATTCCTTCATAACGCAACCTTGCGCTGTCCGATCTACTTGGCAATCGCAACTGAGCAGTATGCATTCGACGAAGAAACGGCAGTTGAGGAGCGTGCTGGGCCTACCGGTCCAGTGATCGGCCACTGGGCTCGCCGTAAATTTATTCCTTGCTACGTAAAACTAAACGATCTCACAAGCGAGGACCGGATATCTGCGGCGCTGGCTACCGCAGCATTACCGTTTGGCATTGTTCCAGCAGTACGTTTGGATGGAAAGTGGTACGTTGATGGGGGCGTCGTGGACAATGTTCCAGTGTATCCGCTCGTATCAATCGAGAAGCCAGATATTGTGGTGGTGGTAAGGCTGAATCACGAGGTAAGCGATGAAGAAGAGACAGTGCAGGAGCGATACAAGAAGCGGTGGATGAAAGCTGCAGAGGCAATGGCGGACATCAAGCGTCCTCACTATCAGGGAGCTTTTGATGAGAGCACTGCACCGCCGGTGTTACCGCCGGAGACATGGCCCAGGTTCATAGAAGTTAAGCCCGACCGACCGCTGGGCGGGGCGCTTGCATTCTTAACCTTCTTCAGGTGGTTCACAATTCCCATCGAGAGACGTGGCTGGCGGGATGCATGGCAGAAGCCGGAAGATTGGTGGCGCCAGTTGAAAACATGAACATGGAACCCTTCTACGCGTAACCGTTCACGAGTCAGTGTAGTGTTTGGAGTGGCTTCGCCGGGGCCAGACCTTGTGTTCGGGGCAGGCTTCGCCGCGGCCTGGTTGTGGCGGCCAGCGCCGGGGTCAGGCGGCCCGCGCCGGGGTCAGGCCTTGTGTTCGGTGTTCAAGTGGAGCATCTCGCAACCCTGCTTTCCCCTTCATTGACATTCCGCACCTCGGTCAACAGCCAGGCGACGCGGGCGAGATCCTTGTGTGGCAAGTAGCGTAGATTCGGCACGAATTGCCAATCGGCGTCGGTGATCTCGCACCAATCCCAGCGACTGTCGAGCATGTCGCGGTGGAAATAGTCGCGGTCGCACGCGTAGTCGTGGGCCAGGAACAGGTCGCTTAGGGTCAGAAACTATGGGAGCCTAGAGCCACTTCCGGAGGATTTTCATTTAGACAGAAGACGAAGACGTCACGGGAACGAGCCCAGCGAGACTGCTCCGTTACTCCTCCAACACGAGTGCCCACACCCGCTTGAGCGGAAGTTCGGCTTTTAGCTCGTCGGAGAACTTGTCATGGCTTTTCAGGACCATTTCAAGCAAGTCTCCGGAGTCCCACAGCCGTATCTTAAAAAAACTTTGACGGGCTTCCTGTATCACCGATGACTTGAACCCGCCCCAGCACACAAGCAGTCCATGTTCAGCATGAAAGTTTTGCAGGATGCCCTGCAACCCACGCAGCACGTTCACGTCAGCGGGGGCCGATGAAGACTTCACCTGAACACACAGCCGAGGCGTTCCAAAACCCATTGGCCCGGTTCCGGCGAGAATATCCACTCCACCGTCAGGCCCAGGTGGCGAAACCCTGGTCAAGTAGCCTTCCGCCTTAAGTACAGCGTCAACCAGGGTTGCTAATTTATGACCAGTGAAATGACGTTGAATAAATTCGAGAATCTGGTCGCCAGCGGCCTGTTCGATATCGAGCGTCTGAGCGTCTTCGAGTTCATCCCCGGGGATCTCGGCGTCCGTTGGCGGCTGCCTGCCGCTTAAGATCTCGCGAATCCGCTCTTCAGCGTTGTTCCGCTCGATCTTGCAGACTGTCATGAACGCCCCCAGAGAGTACAGGATGTCCTGGTCGAACGTCGTTCGCGGTAGGTCCGTGCGAAGCCACTCAACCTTGCGGACGTGGCGGATCCCAGCGCCTAATTCATTGGTGTATTGATAGGAGCCGACCACCTTCCCAATCGCGATTGCCGACCGACTTTTCAGTGGCAACACGGCGAGGTCGCCTTTCTGAATGCGATTACAAAATGCCCACACTTGCCCGACGTGATTGCCAACTTTCCCGCCCGAAGCGTCAGGATGGAGCCTTCGGTATAGCGCGGCGAGCGCCTCTCGATCGCTGATCGATGAAAGGTCCGGGAGTTCGTTCCAGCCAATTGTGACGATGCCTTTGTCAATAGCGACTTGCTCAGCATCGCCATACTTCCCGGCCCGAACCAGCCACACAGCCATCGTCGATCGCCCCTAATCAGATTGCCTTCCAGTCTTGCACGTGAAGTGCAGGCATCCTAGGGACTCGGGGGGGCGACAACAACCACTCCACGCTCCGTGAGCGACTGCGTAGAACGAAAATGGAGCGGAAACCGAAGCTGGCAGCTTGGAAAACCGTACGTGAGGCACGGTTTCTGAAAGTGGATTCCAGGCTATGCTCTTGTGCGGTAGACTCGCCCCAATCCGCGTCGCCAAATGGTTGATTTCAACAGGGCTCGCCTATTTTTTTGATAACGGCCCGGTGGCCCGGACCTCGGTCACCAGCCAGGCGGCGCGTGCCAGATCCTCTCGCGGCAGCTTGCGGACGTGGGGCAGCGACTGCCAATCCGTGTCGGTGATCTCGCACCAGTCCCACTGCTGGCCGAGCACTTCACGGTGGAAGTGTTCGCGGTCGCAGGCGTAGTCGTGGGCCAGGATCAGGTCGCCTGGTTTGGCGAGCTGGGCGATCTGCCGCACCTCGGCCGGCTTATCACCGCCGTCGCAGAGGATCACGCTCCGGCCAGGCTGCTGCACGTAGTGGGCGATCTCGCCGAGCACCTGTGGGCAGAAGATGTCGGCTGTGCGGGCGTCGATGCCTGCGGCGGCGAGCTTTGCCTGGTGGGGCGATGGCCGCACGTCGTACGAGCGGATCGGTTTAGCAGGACACAGCTCCCGCAGCAGCATCACAAAACCGCCGGCGCCGGTTCCGATCTCCAGAATCCTTGCCGGCGGGTAGTCCGCGAACAGCGATTGCAACGCTGGCGACACGTCCGGGTGCTGCTGCATGGAGATGCCGGTCTGCTCAGGAACACCGTCAGCCACGATCGCCTCGAGCTGGTTACGAAGATCTGGGACAGCATTGTCGATGAGGGGCTCCCTCCACTGACGCAGGCCCAGCGAGACCTGATCGACCAACGGATCGCCGAGTCCGAGTCCGATTCGCAGAACCGGATTCCCGCATCAGAAGTCTTCGATGACTTAAGGCAGCTGGATTGAGCCGAAAGGCGATCTGGTTGAAATCTTGGCGGTGCTCCACGCCCATCGGGATTCCACCTATTGGAAGCAGCGAACCTGAGATCTTTAAAACGGCGCCTCTTCAGTCGCTTCGCTTGGAATTTCAGCGAGTTCATCATGCACGGGCGGCGTGGAAGCTCCGGTAACGGAAGCATGGAAGAGCTGACCATTATGCATGCGAACGCATGGCCCGCCGAGCCGACACAAGTAGTCCATTACGCCGAACATGTGCCGGCCCTGGGGGCCTAAGAATCCTGACTTTTCCTTGCATCCGGAGCCTGACGACTCCAGCAGAGGATGTGCCGGCCCAACGGCCTGAGACGCTGGTTGGGAAGCCGATTCCGGGGCCTGACGACCCCGGCACTGGATATGCCGGCCCAAGGGCCTAAGAGGAAATTCGTAGCCACGCCCCGCTCTCAATCCAGCGGATGGTTGCTGAGCAGTTTTACGTCGTCGGAGTCGCTGATCACGCGGCCGTTTTTACCGGCACCGAGCAGGTTGTCGCTGATCACATTGACTCCGGCTGGGGAACGGATTTCGATCGCTGCAAGCATTCGCCGTGGCTCTTTGCGCTCCAGAATCGTGTTGCCCGAAAGCCGGACGTTGCGGCTACCGCTCGCCCAGATGCCGCGGACGTGAGGCTCGAGAATCTGGCAGTCGCTGATCGTCACTTCGCGACTCTCAAAGACTTCTACCGCCCCGCCTTGCTCTTCGTCGCCCGCGGCGGAGTTATCGAGGATCAGGCCGCTGAGCACGATCCCGTCACAATCGCAGAGCGTGATCCCGTTGGTGAAGTCGCGACCGGTGTTGTGGCTTTGGTCCAATGAGTTTTGGCCGACGACGATATGTTCGCTGCTCTCGATGACCAGCGAACGTTTCTTGCCGGAGTAGATATGGTTGCCGCTGATCGCGATCCCGCGGCAGCGGACCAGGTGAATGTTCACTTCTTGGTTGCCGATCAGATTGCCGCTGATGGTCCACAACCCCATCGGCGTGGGATGAGTAGGCTGCTCGCCGCCGATGAAGCGGATGTTCGCGCCGCCGGGGCTCTCGCGCGCCTGGATCGTGTTGCTGGCGATCGTGCCTTCGGCCACCGTGCCGTTGCGGATGTCGAACCAGATGTCCGCCGAAGCCTCGGCGTCGACGTCATAGTTGTATTCGATGTCGTTGCCGGTGATTTGGAAGTTGCGGATCTCACCATCGAGCACCTTGATCCCGCCACCCTTGCAGTAACTGATGTGGCTGCCCTGGATGATGCTCTGGTGCAGATTGACACGGTCAAAAAGCACGCCGATGCCCGAGCAGTGGTAGATGTGGCAGGCATCGATCAGCAGGTTGCGGTTATTCTCGCTGAGGATCACGCCGTTGCGGACTTCGCGGATCAGCACGCCGTGCAGCGACGGCTGCATCACACGGACGAACTCGATGCCATCGGCTTCGGGGTGCTCGCCGACGATTTCCAATCCATCAACCTGCGGGTTGCGTTGGCGTTGCCACACCTCGGGCGCGAAGCCGGTTGGAGCCGCCGAGCGCGTGTGGGTGCCGACGAAGCGGAAGGCTGGTCCCGCACCCGCCATGACCACGCGTCCCACACCGCCGAGCCCGCTGAGGCTGGTGCGTCCGTGATTGTCTAAATCGATCTCAATCGTGCGGGTGATGCGGTAATCGCCGCGCGAGAACACGACCTGGCCATCCTCGTTCTCGGCGATCGCCCGCTCGATCGCTTCGGTGTCGTCAGATGCGCCGTCACCGACGGCACCAAAGTCGCGAATGTCGGCGGCGGCCACCGTCGACAGGTTCGTTGACAATGTGAGCAGCCCTGCGGCGATACTCCAGCAGATGAAGCAGACAAGGCGCCGCGGCAGAGTCAGACGATTGTGGATCATCAGCAGAACAGCCCTGGAGAGGTGACGGTCAGGTGAGAACGGCCAGTCTACTGTACCTGGATCTCGAATTGATCCACGCGGCTTTGAGCTAACGTCGAATTGCCGCTTGACATTAGTCTCAGGCGATCAATTGCTCGTGCTCGTGCTCGTGCTCGTGCTCGTGCTCGTGCTCGTGCTCGAATCGGAGCAAGCGAGGCCGGAGCCATTACCGACTCATCGAGTGAACGCTGTTCAAGCCGTTGCTCGAGCGGAATGCATTCGCGTGGTCGAGCACGAGCACCGTTTCACTGAGCACGAGCGAGAGCAGAATCTTATATCATGTATCGGTGTCGCCAACCGGCAGAATGCGGCTGCTCGTGCGAGACGAAAGGGCGACGCTCAGCCAAACCAGCAGACAGACCAGCGCCAGGCCTGCGGCCACGGGCCGGTCGACAAAGGCCCAGGGCGAGCCGTCGCTGCCGGACAGGGTTTGGACAAAGCGTTCTTCGAGCGGTCCACCGAGGATCATTCCGAGCACCAGTGCACCGATCGATATTTTCCAGCGTTCGCACGCCAAGCCGAGCAAGCCAAAACCAAACATCAACCAGACATCGAACAAACTGCCTCCCACCGCATAAGCTCCGACGATGCACAGCAGCACGATAATCGGCAGCAGGACGCGGCGCGGGATCCGCATGATCAAGCCGCCTGTCCGAATCGCCAGCAGCCCGACCGGCAACAGCACGATGTTCGCCAGGATAAACACCAGGTACAGACTGAAGACCAGCACGCCCTGGGTCTCAAAGATTTCTGGCCCCGGCTTGAGGTTCTTCATGTACAGCACGCCGATCACGATCGCTGTAATCGAATCGCCGGGGATGCCAAACACCAGCGCAGGGATCCAGGCTCCAGCCAGCGATGCCGAATTGGCCGCCGACGCATCCGCCAAACACTCGGTCGAGCCCTTGCCGTAGAGTTCTGGCGAGCGGCTGCGACGTTTGGAAACCGCGGCCGATACCCAGGACGCGATATCCGCTCCAGCACCCGGCAGAATCCCGATCAGCGCGCCGAGCGAACTCGAACGGATCCACGGCAGGATGCGGCGCGGAAACATGCTGATCGCCGGACCGAGCAGCGAACGCGGTTGCGCTGGCACCGCCGAACTCGTCATCGAGCGATCCAGTCCCAACGAACCTCGCAGCACCTCGGACAACCCAAACAGTCCGATCATCGCTGGAATGAAGCTGATGCCTTGAAAGAGTTCGGGCTGACCGAACACGAACCGCGCCTGACCATGCACGGCGCTGAGTCCCACGGTCGAAAACAATAGGCCGATCAGCAGTCCCAGCAGCGACCGCGCGACCGACGAGCCGCCGACGATGACGGCACAGCTAAGTCCCATCAGATAGAGCCAGAAGTACTCGGCGACGCTAAACCAATTGGCGAAGCGGGCCAACTGGTTGCCTAGCAACATCAGCACCAATGCCCCGAACAAGCCGCCGGTGACGCTGAACCACAACATAATGCCCAGCGCCGTGGGCGCTTCGCCGCGGTTTGCCAGTGCATACGCGTCATCAGCATAGGCTGCCGACGCCGGGGTGCCTGGCATCCGGACCAGTGTCGTGGGGATGTCGCCGGCGAAAATTGCGCAGGCTACCATCGTCACGATCGCGGCCAGCGCCGGTAGCGGCTCGAGCCAAAACGTCATCGGAACGAACAACGCCACGCCCATCGTCGCCGTCAGCCCCGGCATTGCACCGAGGAACACGCCGTAAAACGCGGCAGCGATCACCACGCCCCAAATCATCGGGTCCAGAAAGATCTGCTGCGCTGCCGGGAGCACCGTTTCGCTCAATTCACCACTCCAAAAAACCGCGCGGCAAAGGGACACGTAGCAAAATGCCAAAGACTTGATAGGTCACCAGGCCCGTCAACACGGCGATGCTGACGGCTACGGTAAGCCGCACGCGCAGCGCGAGCAGCAAGCCAGCGAGCATCAGCATCGCCGTAGCGACGAAGCCCAGCGGTTCCGAAGCGACCACATAGAACAGCACGGCCAGCGACACCGCGGCGGGATAGAGATACTGTCGCCGCGTCGTCGGCTCTGCCCGCGGAATCTCTGCAGCCTGCTCGACGCGCTCACGGCGATGCTCGAGGATCACGATCAGCAGCGTTACCAGCAGGGCAATCACGATGATCGCCGGAAACATTAGCGGGCCAAAGTGCTCGCCGCTGACCCCGCGCAGCGCTTCGCTGGTCAAGATGTCGCCGAACAACCGGTCTTGCCGCTGAAGTGTTGCGGCAAACTCCGCAGGCCCCTCCAGTGACAGGTCAAACCCAGCCGTCGCCATGAAGTCGCGAAACGATTCGGTGGCAGTCACACGAGCGACCGCGTTCGATAGTACGCGCAGACGCTCCGGCGGCGTCTCGCGCGGCGCGGCCAAACCTCGCCAACCGGCGATGCTCCAGTCATGAGCTTGCTCCTTGAACGTCGGCACGTCTTCGAATCCGTCGATCCGCTCGTCGGACATGACGCCTAAACATCGCACCTGGCCGCCGCGGAGCACCGCGTCGGCTTCGGGCAAAGAGCAGCAGATGAAGTCGACTCCGCCAGCGAGCAGTTCCTGCACCGACGGTCCCGCGCCGTTGATCGAAATCCAGTTAACGGCATCGGGCTTAAGGCCACGGTGATTGAGCCACCCGGCCATCGCGATGTGCCAGATGCCTCCGTAAGCCGTGCCGCTGGCCTTGAGCTTCTTGCCGCCGCGGGCCGCCAAATCGATCGCCGTCTGCAGATCATCGAGGGTTTGATAAGCACTGTCGCCGCGGACGAACAGCGCCGCCGGATCGCGGTTGAGCAGCTGCAGCGGAGCGAAATCTTCGTGCGTGACGCTCGTCAGGCCCCGCCAGTGCAACATGCTCAGTTCGACGGTGATCATCGTCAGCGTATAGCCATCAGGTCTAGCGACCGCGCCGCGGGTGTGGCCGGTCACGCCGCTGCCGCCGGTCGCGTTGATCACATTGACCGGCACCCCCAATTCCGACTCGAGTTGTACAGCCACTTGTCTGGCGACGCGGTCGGTACCGCCACCAGCCGACCAGGGGCAGATCAGCGAAATCGGTTGATCGGGGTACTCACGCTCGCCTGAGCAGCCCAGCGAACCGAGCACCAGCAAGCCGATGATGGTCCACCGATTCATTGCTTCTCCTGCCCACCCGATGCGTCGCTGACCACTTGCCGCAACCGCACCCCGGGCGTCACAGGGCGGTCCGCGGCGACATCGGCTTCGGTGAAGCTCGCCATCAAAATGTGCCGCTCGCCGGTGCGGCTGTAGTCGTAGATGATCCGAATCGTTCCATCAGCGGATTGCTGACCATCAGGATAAGAAACACCGCTGCGTTCATCGAGCAGCAGCCCACCGGTCCAGCTCTGACCATCGTCACTGGATACAAATGCCATCAGGTGCGATCGGCCGGTCGCGCGGTCGATCGGCCCGTGTTTGACCAACAGCAGGTTGCCCGACTGCAGCCGGCTGATGAAGAATCGGGCGCTGGGGTGAGCCAGCGACGTGGGCGTCACTTCCGGCCACGTCTTGCCGCGATCGTGCGAGATGCTTTCGCCGATGCCGTAGTTGGTGCGAACAAGCATCCACAGCGATCCATCGAGTCGTTCGACGAACATCTGCTCGTCGAACTGCCGGCTGTCTCGCGGCACATTCGCTGCTCCGCGAATCGACCAGCTTTTGCCCTCATTGGTCGACACGACCATCTTGGCACTGTCATCAGTGTTGCGCCAGGTCGAGGCCGGCAGCACCCACTCACCGCTGCTGAGCACGAGCGGCTTGCACATCATCACCCCGTCGGTCGCACGAGTCGGCTCGCTCCAATCGGGTTCAGCTGATTCTGGATCGCCGGTTTCGACGTACCACACACCGCCGACGCTGGCATCGTGCTGACGCGCCTGCGCCCAGAACAACCGCAGCTTTCCGTCGGGAGCGATCCAAAGTTCCGGATCAAAGGCGCGCACGGGGCCGTCGCCGTCGGGGGCGACAACAAGGACCTCTTGCCATGATTTGCCGTCATCGCCGCTGGTGCTGAGGACGACATAATTGTTCTGATCTTCGCCCGGCGTCTTGCCCGCGTACCACGTCGCCCACAGCCTGCCCCGGGGCGAACTGGCTAGACTCGGAATGCCTTGGAACGCCCGCGCATCGACGGCATGCTCGGCCTGAGGCGGTCCCATGTACTTCGCCGGTTGCAGAAAATCGGCATCGGCTGCAACCGTGTCCTGGCCACTGGCTAGCAACGGACAAAGCAGGATCAGCAGTGGAAACAGCGGAACGGGGAACTTCCGAGTGATCATGAGCAGCAACTCTGGAGCAGACGAGGAAGGAACAGCGGCAGGACGTCGCCCCGCGTGAATGCCAACGCGTGAGTGCCAACAAGGGCGGTTGCAGGACCGCAGCAGCGACGGGCTGGCTATGATACCGCCTCCAGGATTCTCGCTCCACGTCCCTGACCCGATTGCGGTACCCAAGAGGTTCTCCCCAGCACGCCCTTCGTTCCTCAGGGACGTGCCACCCAGAGAATTAGCGTCCGCGCCCCAAGTGATGAGTCACCAAATTTGCGGAAGCCCCCATGACGATCGCTACCACAGCCGCGGCATGTTGCTCCTTGGCGGGGTAGAATCTGTCCCAAAATGATGGCAAAGCAGGCGATCGCCGTGCGCTTGAGCCAACAGGACCGGTTAGACTTTCGTTTTTCTATATGACCAAACCGTAGTTGGCTCACCACATCCGTGCGGCCGCTGCGGTCGTCACAGAGGCAGGCATCCGCAGATCGATGCATTGTTTTTTGCCACAGTAATGGGGATCGTGCTAGGCGATGAGTGACATTGAGCAGTCGTTGGCGATGCTGCGAGACGCAGTTCGTCTGGCACCGGATAACCTGGCGCTGATCGAGCATTATGTTCGCAGCCTGCTGCAACTGACGCGATATGACGAGGCGGAGCGGTTTCTGAAAGAGTCGTTGGCCTCCGCCGGCGAATCGCCGCAGCGGCAGTTGCTGCTGGCCGAAGTGTTCTACCGCCAAGGCAAAAACTCTCACGCGATGGCGATTGTCGAGACGCTCGCGAATCCTCAGCGGCCGTTTCCACCGGCACTCGTGCTGCACGCCAAGCTGCTCTACCGCAATGGCGATGTGCGGCGAGCGGTGCAGGAGTACAAGCAGGCGGTCGAGCATGACGAAAACTTAGAGGATGCTGAGTTCGCCAGTCTGCTGGGCATCAGCTCACCTTCCACTGAAGACGACGAATACTGGCGCGGTGACGATCCGGCCGACGATGGCGACGAAATCATTGACGGTCGGATACGTCAGGCAAGTGATCGCGACGAGCCGTCGATTGATGAACGGAAGCTCGAAAGGCCGCAGATCAAGTTCGAAGACGTCGGCGGCATGGACGCGGTCAAGGAGCAGATCCGCGTCAAAATCATCTTTCCGATCACACATGCTGAAATGTTCGCCGCCTATGGCAAACAGGCCGGGGGCGGCATCTTGATGTACGGGCCGCCCGGCTGTGGCAAGACGTACTTGGCGCGAGCCACTGCCGGTGAGGTTGAGGCTCGGTTCTTGTCGATCGGCATCAATGATGTGTTGGATATGTGGGTCGGCAACAGCGAACGGAACCTCGGCCAGTGGTTCCAGCAAGCCCGACGAAATCGACCTTGCGTGTTGTTCTTCGACGAAGTCGATGCACTCGGAGCCAGCCGCAGCGATATGCGGCAAAGTGCCGGACGCCATTTGGTCAATCAATTTCTGGCGGAAATGGACGGCGTGCAGAGCAGCAACGAAGGTGTGCTGATCCTTGGAGCGACCAACGCGCCTTGGCACGTTGACAGCGCGTTTCGCCGGCCGGGGCGGTTCGATCGCGTATTGTTTGTGCCGCCGCCGGACCGAGTGGCACGCGTGGAAATCTTGCGAATCTTATTGCAAGGCAAACCCGCCGCCGACATCGATTTGGATAAGATTGCTGCTAAGACCCCCGATTTTTCTGGGGCGGATTTGAAAGCGGTCGTTGATTCAGCGATCGAAACGAAATTGCACGAAGCGGTGCGCACGGGCAAGCCGACTCCACTGACGACGAAAGATCTGTTGGCGACCCTCAAACAAGTCCACTCGACGACGCGTGAATGGTTTGCGACGGCGCGGAACCATGCGTTATATGCCAACCAGGGTGGCATCTATGACGACATCTTGCAGTACCTAAAACTATGATGAACAGCGATCAACTCATCGACCGCGCTCGGCTGCTATTGGAACAACAGCGTTATGAATTAGCTGATGACGTGCTGCGTCAGGCGTTGGCTCAAGATCCCGACTCTGGAACTGTCCACTCGTTGCTGGCGATTTCGCTCAAACGCGATCGCGATCAATTGGTCGCCGCATCGCTGGCGGCCGAGCGGGGCGTGCACCTGGCGCCCGATGAACCGTTCTCGTATTATGCGCTGGCGACGGTCCAGGAGGCTCGCAACCAGAACAAGCAGGCGGTCGAGTCGATTACGCAAGCGATTGCACTGGAGCCGCTCGACGCTCGCCTGTACGGCTTTCAGGCTCACCTGTTCATCAAGCAGCAGCGGTGGCGCAAGAGCGCTGGAAGCGGCCGAGACCGGATTGAGTCTCGACGCGGAGGATTCTGCCTGTGCCGCAGCGCGGGTGCTGTCGCTGGAGCGGCTGGGGCGAGTCGTCGACGCGGTTGGTGAGGCCGACCGGGCGGTCCGAAACGATCCGGATTCCGCCGATGCGCATGCTGGACTGGGATGGGCGAAGCTGCGGGCAGGCAAGTACCGCGAAGCTCAGGTGTCGTTTCGCGAAGCGCTGCGATTGGATCCGTCAAGCGAGTTCGCTCGTCAAGGAATGATCGCGGCGCTGAACAGTTCGAACATCGTTTTTCGGACCTTCGACAATTTAATGGCTCGGATCAGCCGCATGAGCAGCGGGATGCAGTGGGCTCTGATGTTGGGGCTGTTCTTCGGAGCACGGATCCTCAACGACGTTGCCGATACGCACACGTGGCTGCGCCCTTACGTTATTCCGATCACGTTGGCCTACCTGCTGTTCGTGATGATGACTTGGATCATGCAGCCGCTATTCAACACGCTGCTGCGGTTTCACCCGTTTGGACGTTACTTGCTGTCCCGCAAGGAAGTCTGGGCGTCGCAACTGATCGCCGGCGCGATTTTGGCCGGCGCTTCGGTGGGCCTGGTTTTGATGGTGAAGCACGAAGGCAGCCTGATCGTCGGGCGCTGCCGTTCTTGTTTGGGATCTTCCTGACGATTCCGATCTCGATCGTGTTCCGCACCAGCGTGCAGTGGGCAACGCTGGTGGCTACGGCCATCGCCGTTGTATTTGCACTGCTGTTCGTCGCGATCTCGGTTGATCTGCTGATGGATCGAATTCGCCAGGGATTGGTCAGTTCGTACCAACTCGGAATCCTGATATACTGTTTCGCAGGACAGGCGTTGGTCGCTCAGCAGCCGAAGTATTAAAGATCAATTCTTCCGCTGATGGAGTGGCCGCCCGTCCCGGAGCGGATATCGCTTTGGCTTTGGGTGGCACGCTCATTGCCCCAGGTTGGAGTTCAGCCTTTAGGCTGCCATGTGCTTCCGCCGGGTGACACGCTCAGAGCCCCAGCGATGGACGTGGTCGCTTGAAACAGATATCGAATCGATGAGCCATTCCATGATGACCCTGCAGTCCTCTGCATCACGCCCTTCGTTCCTCAGGAAAGTGCCACCCATACCGGGGATATGCCGCCGAGAGGAAGGCGTCCACGCCCCGAGTGATGACCCACGGAATTCGTGAAAGAACCCTTATTTGGATGTCACGCCTTTGTCAGCGACCTTTCGATCCACTGAGCCCGGTTGGAACACGCACTCGGTCGCTGTTGGCTATGTGCTGTGGATCATCGGCTTTACTGGCGCTCATCGCTTTTATTTCGGCCGCCCGCTGACCGGCATCCTCTGGTTCTTCACCGGCGGACTGCTGTTGATCGGTTGGCTGGTCGATGTCATCTTCATTCCCGCAATGGCGGAGTCGGCTGATCGTAGGTACCCGCCCGGGCCGTATGATTACGGCATCGCCTGGTTGCTGCACATCTTTCTCGGCATCTTCGGCGTCCACCGTTTTTACATGGGCAAGGTCCTGACCGGCGTTCTCTGGCTCCTCACCGGCGGACTGCTCGGTGTCGGCTACATCTACGACACGCTGACCCTCAACGATCAACTCGCCGAGCTCAATGGCGGCTAGACTCTAAGGGTTCCTCTTAGGCCCGCAGGGCCGGCACATCCTCTGCCGGAGTCGTCAGGCTCCGGTCTGAAGCGACAGCAAGGAGCTGTCAGGCCCGCTCGGCCGACACAAGCAGGGGCTCCAGCCGCTCCTGTGTCGGCCCTGATACCTTTTAGTGTGCCTGTTACCGGGCCCTTACCGACCCGGCAGAGGATGTGCCGGGCCTACGGCCCTGTGGAACATCAGAATGGGTCGGTTTTGTTAGGTCGCAAAGTCAGTCTTTCAGCTGTGATAAAACACTAGCGCGGAATGACAATCTTAGCAACCCGTTCGGGCTGGGCGGCATCGAGCGTGAACATCGGCGTGTGCCAGCGAACGTGCTGTTCAGCGGTTTCCTCAGAGGCACGAATCCGCAAGTAATAGCCGCTGCCAGGCGGCGGCTTCAGCCCACCATCCTCGAGCGTCATCGTGAACGTGCCATCCTTGCGCGTTTGGAAATGGTTGATGAACACGAATGGTCCCATCAGATCGACGATGGCGCCCGCCAGGGGACGGCCTTTGCGATCGACAACCCGCCCACGGATCACCAGTTGCCCAGGCACGAGCACATCGGCATCGCGGAGCTTTTGCAGCATGTCTTGCGCGACCGGTTCGCTGTCTGTCTCCAGGGTGAGAGTCTGACCATTGTCGCGGAACGATAATGTCCCTGAAAAGTCTGCAGCGACTTGTGAACTGTTGATGCGGCGGCGTCGGGCGTGGTACGTGAACCCAAAACCACCCTCAGCTGTCGCCTGCACCGACTCAGCCCGAAAAATCGCCTCCGCTGGTGGCGAGCCCAAGGGCAGCCAAGTCAGCTGCGCCATGGTCGCCCGTCGGTAGCCAAACCAGCCTGCCAGCAGCACCGCTAGCACGAAGGTCGCGATCAATAGCGAGCGCAGAGAGAATTGCATCGACGCTCAGCCTTGCCGATCAACCGCCGGTGGCGAGCTTGCGAAAGTAAGCTTCAATCGCTTCGCGGTAATGCGTCGGTAGATCACGGCTGATCTGCTGCAGCGCCTCTTCACGCTGAGCCGGTGGCAGGTTGCCCCAGCCGGCTCGGTCACCGATGTTTTTGCGGTCGACATCGCCTTGGCCAGCGGCTCCAGCGACGCGGCTGTCGTCCATCGGAGCTCCTTGGCCACCACTTTGTCCGGGGCTGCCCGAAGCCTGCTGCTGTTGTTGTTGCTGTTGTTGTTGCTGCTGTTGCTGTTCTTCAAGCTGATCAATGAGCTTGGTCAACTTGTCGATGATCGTCTGTTCTCGCTGCTGTACCTCGGTGTTGGCTCGGCCCAAATCGAGGCGGCGAGTCACGTCGGTCATCAGCCGCGAGATTTCGTCCAGTGAGTCTTCCTTGAGCGGTTTGAGGTCGGCAACCATCAGCTGGGCGGTGCGCACAAACCGGACCGGCGCAGCGGACTCATTTTCTAGCAGCCGCCGCAAATCCTCGAGCGCTTCTTTTTTCATCAGCAAGGAGTGGCGACAGACGCCGCGATAGAACAGCACCGAAGCCGGATCGATGCAGTCGCTCGGCTCCACGTCGGCAAACACCGGCAAGGCTTCATCGTAGAGACGCTGGTGGACCAGTTCTCGGGCCAGCCAGGTGCGCGACGACGCGGCGATCAGTTCCGGCAGCTGGTCAAAGCTCGCAGCCAGCGGGTCCGCCGACACGAACCAAGTCGCTGCCATTGCTGGATTCTCCAGCGCCAGTTCGTGCAGTCGCTCAATCGCCGGAGTCACCTCGCTTGTCGCCCGCACGAGTGCATGCAGCGCATCGCCGTCGCTAACGTGCGTCTGGAACGCTTCGAGCGTTTGGTCGATTTTTTCTTCCGACTGTTGGGACTGCGTCAGCGCCTCACGAAGCTGCTCGATCATCTGCTCGCTCGTCGGCGCCCGCCAAGACGCCTGTTTGGCCAGTGCGTCGGCCGCCGCCAGACTGCCGCTGTGCAGCAGAGTGACGCTCAGCAGACCGGCAACCAGTCGCCACAACCAACGGTGTGGCACCGTGCAGCGACGGGAGCAACAATTTCTCATACATTTTACTCTTGAGAGGGCGGCGTTCCCTGGAGGGGCAAACGGCGCGCCACTAGGTTTCCCGACACGGATGTCAAAAGAACTACTGATTGCGTTTTTGCACGATGTCGCGGGTGACTCGGTAAAGGTTGCTCTGCCGCTCCGCCAGGTCTCGGATCAGCGGCAACACGTCGCCAACGTCCTCCGACCCTTCGACCATCCGCGCATAGCGTTCGGTTGTCGACATGATTCGCGTCTCCATCGTGCGGATCAATCGCAGTTCAGCGATTTGCTCAACCAGCGGCTGTTCGCCTGATTGCTGCCCCTGTTGCTGCTGCCCCTGCTGTTGCTCTTGTTGACGCTGTTTTTCTAGATCGCGTTGCGCCTTTTGCAGCGCCGCGATCATCTCCTCCAGCGCCGCCAGGATGTCGTCCTGCAATCCGAGGGTGACCGCATCGAGTCGCGACGCCGTAAGGCGTTCGGCGACGCGCTGCATGTCGTCGCGGATCTGCGAGACGACTTCCGGAAACGCGACACTGGAGCCTTCTTCACGCAGCAGCAGCATTGCGCGGTCGGCTTCCATGATGATCTTCTTTTCTTCAAACGCGAGGTTGCCAGCTTTCACGTCGACCTGGCGATCTCGCTGCGAGACCGGAATCGCCTCGAGCAGTTTGGTTTCGTCGAGCACCTTGGACTGCATCTGGGCCATCTTGCGCAGCCGTGCTTCCAGGCGAGCCAATTCTCGCTGCATTTCTTCTTCGCGCAGCTGGCGGAGAATCTTTTCGAGCCGGTCGATCGCCGCACGCAAGTTCTCTTCAGCCTGCTGCTGCTGCTCGACCGCCCCCTCGCGTTTGGACTCATCAAGTTCTTTTTCGGCCTGGCGCATCTTCTCGATCGCCTGCTCCAACCGCTGCTGCGCCTCTTGTTCGGGCGATTGAGGCTGCGGCTGCGATTGTCCGCCAGGCTGCTGCGAAGGTTGCCCGGACGGAGAGGGTGTCGGCGACGAGGGGCTTGGCTGCGAGGGTTGCCCGGACTCCGAGGGTTCGCCCGGCTGATCCGACGGCTCACCGCTTTCGGCTGGCGATTCCGAAGGCTGACCTTCCTGAGGTTCACCTTCCTTCGGCTCGCCCGCTTTGGGTTCGCCGCCAGTGGGCTCAGCGGGTTTCGTTTCACCGTCGGTTGGTTCACCCTCTCGCGGCTCGCCTGCCGGTTGTTCGGAGGGCTGTTGTTCAGCAGGTTGTTCGCCAGGAGTTTGCTCACCTGGCTGTGGCTCACCGGTTTTTCCGTCGGCAGGTTCCTGCGGCTCGCTGGGCTGCGATGACGGTGCGGGCGCGTCCTCAGCGGCCGGCGAATCTTCTCCTGCGGCGGGATCGGATTCTTGCGACTCGCTGCCGAACTCGCCTTCGGTGTCCTCACGAAGCGCTTCACGGACTCTTTCAGCGCGGTCACCGATCTGCTGCTGTTCTTCGCTGATCGCCTGCAGCTCCATCCCGTTTTCGGTCCGCGCGCGAGTCGACTTCTGCAGTCGCTCGACGAGCTTGAGTTCTTGGATCATCTTGCCGACGCGTTCTTTTTCGTCGCGGATCCGCTGCGGACGATCCTCGCTCAGCAGCAACGTGAGCATCCGCTCGAGCCCCTCTTTGGCCGAGTTCTGGCTGTCGATCGCGTTTTTGAATTGTTGGCTGCGAAGTGACTGACTGGCGGTGCTCAGCCGGTCGAGCACAAACATGTCGCGGCTCTGCTTGGCAGCGCGGCGCAGCAGGGCGGCGCGTTCAGCATTCTCGTCCGCTTCGACATCGGCCAAACGCAGCAGCAGTTCTTCCAGCCGGCGGTAGCGTTCAGCGACCTGCTGCTGCTGGTCAGCCAGCTCGGTTTCGTCGGCGACGGCCGCACCGGGACGAGCCCCCCAGCTCAGCAGCAGCGTCAGCAGCACGACGAAGATTTTTTTAGCGTTCATCCGCTCATGTTCTCTGGGGAAGCGGCAATCGGGTTAAGGGGTCAGGAGCCAATTGCCGCCAGCGGTCCTGCGGGTGCTTCGCATAATTGGCTCCTGACCCCTTAACCCTCACTCAAACAAGTCTAACACGCTTCGTTTTCGAATCTTCTCGGTTTCTTCGATTAAACCTTCCTGACTCTCGATCAGTTCCCGCACCATATCGAGAATCTCGTTGTAACTCTCCAGGTCAAGCATCTTCTCGAGCACGGCGGTCAGCTGCAGGATCACCTGTTCGGCTGTCTGCACCGCTTCGGCGGACAGTTCCGCGGGTGTTGGATTGGCATTGGCCTGGCTGATCCGGTTCTCGACGTCTGCGATCTGCTGGCGGAGTTTTTCAAGATCACCGGCGACGATTTGGCGGAGCGGGTCGCGGACACCGTTGCCGATCCGCTCGCTGCGGTCGACCGAATCGACGCGGTTATTGGCCATTTCTTCGAGCAAATCGTCTAGCGATGCCGCGATTCCCTGCAATTCCTCGCTCGTCTTGTTCGCCTGCAGCCCGACTTGCTGAGTTCGCAGTCGCAAGATCTGCCGCTGGCGCTCGGGACCCTCGGCGGCTTCGTCCGCCGCTGCACTGCCTTCGGCTACATCGCTACTTTCAGCTACATCGGCATCCAGGGGACGCAGTGATTGCAGCTCGGGGGTCAGCGCAGTGATCGCGTCGCGCATCGACCGCGTCTCTTCGATCGTCTGTTCCAGCCGCGCTCGCAGGGCCAGTTCGCGACGTTCCAACAGCGCCAGCAGATTTTCTGGGGTCAGAATGTCCAGCCTGTACAGTTGGCTAGCAGCGTGGTGGTTGCGGCCGTCCAGGTCGTAGCGGTCCGAAACCTCGCCGAGCAAATTAATCGCCCCACCCGGCTCGGGAATCACTAGTTTCGCACCGGCAACTTCACCGAGTTCGCGGAGATCAATCGCCAACTCATACTCGCCGTCACGACTGGGGCGGATCGGTAGTTTGATTTCTTGAGTCGATGCCGGTGCCAGCGGCTCACCGTGCTCATCCGTTGGTGCCGTGGTGTCACCCTTAGCGATGGTAGAGAGCGTGACGGCGGCTGTCGCCAGTCCGTAATCGTCGGTCGCCGTTCCAAAGACCGGGATCCGCGCATTGCGAGTGACTGCCGTTCCGATCCCTTTGAGCCGCATCTCGATCTCCGGCTTCTCATCCAGCAGCACGCCGAGGAAGTAACGGTAGGGGACCTGTGCCGAGATGCCGTCGCGATCCTCAGGCACAAGCACCACCGTCGCTGGCTGACGCATATCGTCGATCGTCAGCGAAAACTCGGTGCCATCGGGAGAAATCGTGACCGCCGGTGCATTCATGCTCGTATTGCCGGTCAGCATTCGGGCATCGACTCGGCCCAGTGGAACGCTGGACCGCGCTACGAGCTGCGTCCGTGCCCCCTCGCGCACCCGCAGCCCCGACTGATAATTGACGCGGCGAATCGGTGCGGCGGCGGTGCCCTGGGCATCGGTCGACTGCAGGTAACCTGGGTCGGTCGTCACCACCTCGACGGTTGTCAGTGCGGGTGGCTGGACCGCTTCGATGCGAAAATTATCGAGCCGCGCATCGAGCCCACGCACGCTGATCGTGACGCTCTCGCTGAGCCCGGCCAGCGGCGGACCTTCGAATAAAAATGATTGAAAGCCATCGGTGACACGGCCGACGCGGCGCATTGCGGCCTGGCCCCGCGTGCCATCGTCACTGATGTAATAAACCGTGCAGACCTCGGGCACGACGGCGTCTTCGGCACGGGCGACCACGCGAAGTGTCCCGCTGGAACCGCGTGGCAGCCGTAGCAGGCCATCGCTGAACTCGACCAACACCGGTGGCGGTGACTCGCTTTCGTCGACCGAGATCACTGGCAGCTCGACGCCGACCATCTGCAGCGCCGCTTGTCGCGGCCAAGGGGCATCGCTCAGCAATAACAACCGTCCCGCGGCGCGGCCAAAAGCGGTCGGACTGAGCGTCGCAAACAGGATCGTCGCCAGCCCCAGCGGCACCACCAGCCAAGCCTTCTGCACCAGCGGCTGCCAGCGGAAGATGCGTCTGGAGTCGACGCCGCCAACCGCTGCCGCTGCCTCCGCATGCACTCGTCGGAGCATCGCCGGGGCGTGCGAATCGCCGGAGCGGCCGTCACGCTGCAACTGAACGGCGGTGACCAGGCGACCGCCCAAATGCGGATGATGTCGTTCGACCAGCAGCGCCAGTGAATCATCCGGCAACGGTCGGCGCAGCCGGCCGACCAGCAGTCGGGCGAGCAAGTACAGCACGCCGCCGCCGACAGCCAACAGCAATACCGTCCGTGCCGACCGCGGCATTTCGGTTCCGCCCAGCCGCACCGGCACGAAATCGATCAGCAGCCCGATCCAGAATGCGGATAACAACACCGCCAGCAAGGCCAGCAGTGAATCGGCGACGATGTAGCGGCGGACGCGGCGGCGGAGCGACGTCAGAAGCGCGCGTAGTTGAGGATCCAGTGCTGCCATGACTAAGATTGTTGTCGCTGCGCCGTCTGCAGGTCAAGCTTCGCCAGCCGTCACGCACAAACGGAGGAAGGAAAAACCAGCTGCGATGATCTTAATCGGCACCATGAACATCACGCGGACGCGCGATGAAGGCGATTTCCATTGCCCGACCTGCGGCTCGCTACGCCAGTACCAACTCAAATCGCGGCGACCATTTCTGACGCTGTACTTCATTCCCACCGTCCCGATCGGCGGCACGGAATACTTCGTCCGCTGCCTCGACTGCAAATCGCACTGGGATCCAGCGATCCTCGGCGCCAGCGGAAGCGGGTTGCGTGAGATGCAGGAGCTGCAGTTCGGCGGCGATGCCTTTCGCGCCACCGTCCTGGTCGCGATGGCCAGCGACGACGTGTACGAGGAGCAAATCGAGACCTTGATTCGTATCAGTGGCCGGTTGTTGCCCCAGCGGATCTCGCGCGATGAACTCGGATATGTCGTCTCCTCAGCACGGCGCGGCGGCATCAGCGCCGCCAACTACGTCCGCAGCGTCTGTCCTGGCTGGACGCTCGAGCAGCGTCAGTTTGCCCTGCAAGCGATGTTCGTCGCCGCCACCAGCGATGGCGACCTGGATCGCTCCAAGCTCCAGCTGCTCGCTTCGCTCAAAGAGATCATGCAGCTCTCGGATCAAGATTACGAAGCCGCGATCGAGGCCGCGATCGACTGGGACGTCACCGCCGCCGATTGAAAGTAGAACAATTGTCCTCAATTGTTCATGTTCCTCGCAGGATTACTTGAGCGCGTTGAACAATTGGGGACAATTGTTCTACTCTAAATTGTTCTACTCTAAATTGTTCTACTCTAAATTGTTCTACTCTAAATTGTTCTACTCTAAATTGTTCTACTCTAAATTGTTCTACTCTAAATTGTTCTACTCTAAATTGTTCTACTCTAAATTGTTCTACTCTAAATTGTTCTACTCTAAATTGTTCTACTCTAAATTGTTCTACTCTAAATTGTTCTACTCTAAATTGTTCTACTCTAAATTGTTCTACTCTAAATTGTTCTACTCTAAATTGTTCTACTCTAAATTGTTCTACTCTAAATTGTTCTACTCTAAATTGTTCTACTCTAAATTGTTCTACTCTAAATCTTCGTCCTCATCGTCATAATCGTCATCGCGATCCGGGTGCAGCGGATCGTCGGGATCGAAGAAGAAGTCGGCCAAGCCCAGTGGCACCGCATCCCCGCCGAGCGTGCGGCGACGCTTTTCGGCTAAGTTATCGAGGTCCAGCGCATCCTCGCCGAGGCATTTTTCCAGCGCTTCACGCCAGGCATCATCGCGCGTGACGGGGTGCGAGGGATCTTGCATCATCCGCTTGATCGCATACCGCAACATGTTGATCCCGTCGCGGGGCGAAAAATCGAGCTTCAACTCGTGCGAGTGCTGCAGGAACTCGACCGTCATCGCCAACATTTCCGCCTCGGCGAACGGCAAGTGGTACTGCAGGATCGCCATCTCGTCCTGCTTGTCCGGAAAACCAACTGGCAGCGTCGGCTGCAGCCGGCTGAGGATGTAGTCGGGAATCTCGAACGTCGACTCGTCTTGGTTCATCGTCACCGCGGCCCGAAAGCTCGGATCGGCCTTGATCGTGATCCCGGCGACGATCGATTCAACGTAGCGGCGCTGATCGAACAGCGGTGCTAGGCTCGCCCATGACTTTTCGTTCATGCGGTTGCCTTCATCCAGAATGCAGACTCCGCCGGTGATCATCGCCGTCACCAACGGCGAGGCGTGGTACGAGATCATGCCGCCTTGGCTGAGCACGGGAGTGACCAGCAGGTCTTCGGGGCGGGTATCGGCGGTGCACTGGTAAATGTACAGCGGCAATTGCTGCCGCTTGGCCGCAGCGATCGCCAACTGCGTCTTGCCGATGCCAGGTGAACCGACCAAGCGCGGCGTCAGCGGCAGATCGGTCTCATCGACGGTCAGCCAGCAAGCGAGCAACTGCGTCAGCACCTCGCGCTGCCCAATCCACTGCGCAGGGCCTTCATAAGGATGAGCGAGCTTGAGCGTCACGCCTTCGATTTCGACGTAACCGCCGGCGGTCGCAGAAGGACTCGCTGCCTCCGCACTTTGCTGCTCAGATGAATGCGAATGGGGGTCAGAGTGGCTACGGCGTGGCATACGTCAGATCGAGCCTCAGCTTGAGCGTTCGGACCGGCAAACGGGAAACTGTTCTAGAGCCTATCTGAAAACGAGCGAGCGTGGGATAGTGGCGACAGCTATGGCACCAGCATCAGCCAGCAGACTCCGGCGATCAGAAACGCCGCAAAGACGTTGAGCACTAGACCAGTTCGCACCATCTCTGCGGTTTTAATTCCGCCGGCTGCGAACACGATCACGTTGGGCGGAGTTGCAACGGGCAGCATGAACGCACACGATGCGCTGATCGTACCAGCGATCATCACCGACTCCGGCGGCATGTCGGTCGCAATCGCCAGGTTGCCAAGCACGGGCATCATCAGTGTGGCGGTGGCGGTACTGCTGGTGATCTCCGTCATAAAGGTCATCAGGAAACAAACCGCCAGGATCACCAATAGCGGTGGTGCGCCGCTGAACACCGTCAACTGCTGGCCAATTGCGGCGCTCAAACCAGTCGCTTCAAATCCGCGAGCCAGTGCCAGACCGCCGCCGAACATCAGCAAGATGCCCCATGGAATCTTTACCGCATCGGACCAGCTGAGTAGTCGCGGCGCAATCGCTCCGCCGCTCGAGAGCGCCGCGGCGGCTGAAGTACCCTGTCCCGCTGCCACGGGCCCCGATGAATCACCCGTACCCGTGCGGTGCTCGTCCAGGTCGTTGCGGGCCAGCTGCGGAGGATCGCCGGCTGGGCAGATGAACATGAACATCACCGCAGCGATCGCGACCGTGGTGTCACCGATCAGCGAGTTGCCGCTTGCTAATGTCGGTAACCAAGCCGACCAACCGCCGCCGGGCCCAGTGCGAAAAATCCATGCCAGTGCGGTCACCGCAAGAATCGTCAGCACCCGGATTTCCGATGTCCGCCACGGGCCCGGGTGCGGCACCTGCAGCTTGTCGCCTTCGCGCAGCCCACGGGTGATCCACCACCACACGCTCGGCAACAGCACGCAAACGATCGGCATGGCGACCATCATCCAGCTACCAAAACCATAGCGCACGCCAAACAGCTCTTCGAGCTGGCCCATGAACATCACGTTGGGCGGCGTCCCAATCGGTGTGCTCATGCCGCCGATGCTGGCCGCATAAGCGATTCCCAACAGCAGCGGCATCCGCAGGCTCGGGTCGCTCGCCTGCTTGAGCACGGCCAAGGCGATCGGCACCATCATCAACGCCGCCGCCGTGTTGCTGATCCACATCGACAACCCACCGGTGGCGAGCATGAACGCCAGCACCAACCGCCGTCCGCTGCCGCCGCCGACCAGTTGCACCATCGTCAATGCGACCCGGCGGTGAGCGCCAACGCTTTCCATGGCAGCGGACAGAAAAAAGCCGCCCATCAACAGCAAAATCATCGGGTGGCCGTAGGCCTGGGCGACGTCGGCTTCGGTGAGCACGCCGGCCACCGGAAACACGACCAGCGGCACCAGCCCGACCACGGCGATGTTCAAGCACTCAAAGATCCACCAGACTGCGCAGAGCGTAGCGCACCAGGCACAAATGGCTGCCTCCACTGGCAATCCCGCTCGATAAGCTACAATAGCAATTCCCGAAGCCAGGATCGGTGCGCCGGGCAGCATCCATTTGGTCAGCGAATCGGACATAGCTTACGATCCGCCGGTGTTGCTGCTGTGTTTGTCATTTATCCAAATCACTCCTAAGTCATCTCCGTCGCGAGGCCATCATGACCACTCGTCGCCAGTTTATCCACCAAGCCGCGACCGCAGCGACAGCGTTGTCGATCGGGCTTTGCGCCGCCAGACCGCATGCTGTGGCACAAGAAGCTGAAAAGTCGCCCGAGCCCAGGCTGCGAAAGTCGCTCAAGTACAACATGGTCCGCGTGCCGGGCTCGCTGGCCGATCAATTCGTCGCCGTTCGCAAAGCCGGATTCGAAGGGATCGAACTCGATGCCCCCGGTTTCAAGATTCCCGAAGTCAAAGCGGCGATGCAAATCTCGGGCTTGATCGTCGACGGCACCGTCAATGTCGACCACTGGAACGTGCGGCACAGCGATCCGGATCCCGAAGTCCGCGCCGCAGCGCTGCGCAGCGCCATTGAAGGTTTGCGGGCGACGGCCGCCGTTGGCGGCGACACGATGCTGCTGGTCCCCGGCCACGGCAAAGACGGTTCGCAGGCCGAAGTCTTTGAACGCACGCTGGCCAACATCAGCCAGGCGCTGCCGGTCGCTGAAGAGGTCGGCGTCAAGATCGCCATCGAAAACGTGTGGAATAACTTCCTCTACGACCACGAAGGCGGCACCGATCAAACCGCTGATGAACTGGCACGCTTTGTCGATGCATTTGAATCGCCCTGGGTCGGTGTGCAGTTCGACATCGGTAACCACTGGAAGTTCGGCGATCCGGCTGCCTGGATCCGCACCTTGGGCAAGCGGATCGTCAAACTCGACACCAAAGGTTTTTCTCGCGCGGAAGATAAGTTCACCGCGATCAGCGACGCCGACATCGACTGGGCCAGCGTCCGTCAAGCGCTGGCGGATATCGATTTCCGCGGCTGGGTTGCTGCCGAAGTCCAGGGCGGCGATTTTGAGAAACTCAAAACGATCAGCCGTGAACTCGACGAAACATTGGTCAAGGCGTGAGCTGTCATGTCAGTGTGATGGCCGCCGAAATCGTCCAGTGGCTCCGCCCGGAATCCGGTGGCGTGATCTTTGACGGTACGTTTGGCGCCGGAGGCCACTCGTTTGCCCTGGCCGAACAGCTGCCTGAGGGCGGACGGATCCTGGCGGTCGATCGCGATCCGGCCGCGGTCGAGCATGCCGAGTCGGTCATCGGTGAGCATCCGATCGAAGTCTATTGCGGCAGCTACCACCGGTTGGACCGCGTGCTCAAAGCCGCCGGTGTCGCGGCGGTCGACGGCGTGGTACTCGACCTGGGGCTATCGAGCGACCAACTTGCCGACCGCGACCGCGGCTTTAGCTTCACCGCTGATGGTCCGCTGGACCTGCGATTTGATCCGTCCAGCGGTCCGACCGCCAGCGATTTTTTAGCCACATCCACCGAACAGCAGATCGCCGATACGATCTACCAGTTCGGCGAAGAGCGCTACAGCCGGCGGATCGCCAAGCAGATTGTGTTGCGCCGCCAGCAGCGGCAATCGGTTCGCAAAGTCGCTGATCTGGTCGAGATCTGCCGCCGCTGTGTCCCGCGCAGCAAGAATCACGACATTCACCCGGCGACACGCACCTTTCAAGCATTGCGGATCGCTGTCAATGAAGAACTGTCGATCCTGCAGTCTGCCCTGCGGCTGATTCCCGATCTGGTCAATCCCGGCGGTCGGATTGCGATCATCAGCTTTCATTCACTCGAAGATCGGATCGTCAAACAAGCCTTCCGCGACGATCCGCGGTTGGAGGTCCTGACCCGCAAGCCGCTGCGTCCGACGGAAGCCGAAGTCGCCGCCAATCCCCGCAGCCGCAGCGCCAAGCTCCGCGTCGCTGAGCGCCGGGAAGAAGAATCTCCTTGATCGTGTAGCGATCCAGTGATGGTAGCCGTGGCATTTATGCCACGGTGGCAGGACCAATTCCTACCCAGCGCGACGCGTAGCGACGCCTGATGATCTGCTGCGGAGGTAGAGATCAAGAAATGGCAGGATGCGTTGTCGGTACTGGATCGGATCAGCTCGCAACAGGTCCACGTGCGTGGCACCTTGGACCAGCCAAAGCTGTTTGGGTTCTGGCGCAGCGGCAAACATCGCCCGAGTTTCCGCTTCGGTCGTGTGTCGGTCTTCAGCCCCGGACACGACATAAACCGGACACTCGATGTCGCTGATGCGATCGATGGGCCGCAGGTCAGCCGGCGGAATACCGAGACGATATTGCAGCTGGATCAGTAGCAGCGACGTAGGGATCGACGCCAGCGGCCCGAGTCTTTCGGCGACACGGTTATGGATGGCGTCGTGAATAGTCGGATAAACCGATTCCAGCACAAGCGCGTTGACATCCAAGGGCGACGCCAGGAGAGCCGCGGCGCCACCGAGCGAGACCCCGATCACGCCGATCGGTTCAGCCGGGTGCGCACGCCGGGCATACTCAACCGCGGCACGAACGTCGTGTTGTTCAAGGTATCCAACTGTGATCGCCTCTCCCTGGCTCTGGCCATGTGCCTGCAGGTCGATCATGACCGTTGCATATCCGGCTTCATGGAGCATTCGGGCCCGCTCCAACATCGACCGGCGAGAACTTCGGATGCCGTGGAGCAGCACGATCACTCCGTTTTTGACCTCGGGTACGCTGTGCCATCCCGAAATCATCGAACCCGAATCACTTGCCAGGGTGAACGCCTGGGCGTTCAATTCGTGTGGCGGATCAGCAATGACAGACTGACTTGCGCGACCAGCCCGCCAGCGACGAACCACGAAATCATCAGCCCGAAAGTTATCAACCCTGTCGAAGCGAGCAGAGCACCGCGAAGTACCCGCTTTAGTCGTGTAGGAGTCGACACGGCTGCGGTTTCAGTGCGCAAAAATCAACTCAACTTGTACGTCGGTCATCGTCCCCGACACCCGATGAACTGCACCGAAGACAGATCGGTGCCGTCGAATACAGTCTCCCCTCCAATCGCGTCGGTTCCAAGCTCGCAGTTCAGGAAACGGCAATGGATCAGCGTCGCACGGCCAAAGTCCGCGCCACGCAGGTCGCAGTGGTCGAAGGTGACTTCGTTGAGCCTGGCTCGGAAAAATGATGCCCAATACATGTCGCAGCGAGTGAACGTAATCCGCGTGAGGTGAACATCATCAAAATGGACACCTTCGGCGATGCGATCCGCAATCACCAGGTCACTTGCGACAAGATCGCTATTGTTTGCGCTGTTCGACATATTAATTGTCGTCGTCATGTTCTTCCTGTTTCCAGAGCACCATCCCTCTTATCTATCAAATTACAGGTCAACATTGTTCGCTCCAATAGAACAACATCGTTCGGCGTCAGACCACCTGCCTATTGCTACCTCCGCGGATCTATGACAGCATCAGCGGATTAGTCTGCGTCCGTATCGCCCGTTGTTGCATCGAACTCGAAGGCAGCGCTTTCAAGCGGGATGCCGAATTGCCGGTGACACTCCAGTTGCACACCTCCTTCGACGATGCAGTGCCAATGCACCACCACCTGCTCTGGCAGTTGAATATGCCGATCCGACGCGAGCCGGCGAAGCGCTCCGTCCCGCATCGATTCCTCCGTGATTCAAATGATCTGTCGGCGCACATGATGCATCAGAGGGCGTGGTCTTCCTGTTGTTCAGCGTCTCTGTGCGGCCGGAGTCGGACCATCGATGCCCCAAAATCCGATAGGGTGTCCGGAAGCCGTTCGCATGACGCCGTTCTTGTCTATCCAGAAATCGTGGCTGCGACGTTGCATCTCTTTAAGTTCACGAAGCCGGACTTCAATAGCATCTAATCGCTCGAGAATTGTGTCCAGTCGCGAGGTGGCGGTAGCGTGGGTGTCAGCCCGTTGAAGAGGAGTCGCATCGGCTACACTTGCGGCAGTCAAAGTGCATGCAAGAAGAGAAAGCAGCATCCATCGCGTCATTTCAGATTCCTGTAGAGTGGTAGCATCCAGGCGTGCTCAAGCGAACGAATCGTTGTTTGCGGGTCGTGATGTGCGCTGGACGATTGTACTGCGCGATCGGGTCGGAGGGAAGTTCAGCTTGCTACGGCAAAGGGAGCCGGGAGCGGTCAAGATGCCAGGTTCTGGCCCTGCGGGTCGTGTATCCTGAAAGTCATGATGCGCTGCAGCGGCAGGGCTGAATCGCGGAGCATCCCTTCAGCAGATCCTTTCCTTTAGACGTTCCTGGCAGGGAACCGTTGCTCGCTCTTTGATGTTGATCACCGTCCGCTTCAGCCCTTCGTGTTCACTTGTAGGTCCACCGATAAAACTCGGAAGAATTAAAAGCCGTCGCTATGTCCCGATTTATATCGCTACTTAATTTGTGTTCATTATTGATTGGTAGTGTTGTATTCGCCTGCGAGGTGACCGCTCAGCCGGCGGCGTTGGCAAAGGCGGATGAAGGCCTGACCTGGTATGTTTCGCCGCAAGGTGACGATCGTTGGTCGGGACGTATCGCCGCGCCGAATGCCGACAGCAGCGATGGACCTCTGGTATCCCTGTCTGCGGCACGCGATGCCATTCGCAGGGCAAGGCAGACGACTGAGCAAGCGGTTGCAATGCGCGTGGAGGTGGCTGGCGGTCGTTATGAGTTGCACTCGCCATTTGTGCTGGAGCCTCAGGACAGCGGGAGTGCCACAGCGCCGGTGACTTACGCCGCCGCTGAGGGAGCCCAGCCGGTATTTTCGGGCGGTCGCGTGCTCCGGCCTTGGCAGCAGCGCGATGACGGCCTGTGGCAGACGCAGGTGCCGGAAGTTGCGGCGAAGCAGTGGTATTTTGAGCAGCTGTGGGTTGACGGCAAACGCGCCACCCGGGCACGCTCGCCCAACCGCTTCTACCATTACCTGCAAAACGTCCAAGAACGGGATCTGAGCGACAGCCGCTCACCGCAGAACGCTCGTGCCCGTCCCCGCCAGACGGAACTGACACTCGAAGTCTCCGGCGAACTGGCTGCAACACTTGCCGCACTGTCGCCCGAGGAACGCCACGATGTGAATCTATTGGCGTATCACAAGTGGGACAATACGCGGCGGCGGATTGAGAGGGTGGATGCAGACGCGGCGCAGCTGTTCTCGCGCGGTGAGGCCATGAAGCCCTGGAATCCGATGGTGCGAGGCACTCCGTTCATTCTGGAAAACTTTCGCGCCGCGCTGGACGCACCGGGTGAATGGTTTTTGGCTCGCGACGGCACTCTGCTGTATCACCCATTTCCCGGCCAGCAGATTGAGAGCTGTGAAGCGGTCGCGCCGTTGGTCGACCGGTTTGTGATTTTTGCTGGCGATCCTGACAAGGAACAATGGGTCGAGCACGTATCGATTGAGGGCCTGACGTTTCGGCATGCTCAGTGGCTGACGCCCGAGCACGGTGTTGAGCCGGCTCAAGCCGCTGCTCCGATCGCGGCGGCAATCATGGCCGACGGCGCACGGCACGTGAACTTGCGCCGCTGCGAGATCTCTCGAGTCGGCATTTACGGCGCCTGGTTGCGACGTGGGTGCCTGGACTGCCGTGTCCAGGAGTGTTTGATTGAGGATCTGGGAGCCGGAGGAGTACGGCTTGGCGAGACTTCGGTGCCTACCAGCGATGCCGCTCGCACGCAGCGGGTGACGGTTGACAACAACATCATCCGCGGCGGCGGCCGAATTTTTCCTTGTGCCGTCGGGTTGTGGATCGGCCAGAGCGGTAACAATCAAGTCACGCATAATGATATCGGCGACTTTCTTTACACCGGTATCTCCGTCGGTTGGCGCTGGGGTTATGGTGAAAGCCTCGCTAAGCAAAATGAGATCGCATTTAACCGCGTCCACCATATCGGGCAGGGCGTGCTGAGCGATATGGGAGGCATCTATACACTCGGTCCCTCCGAAGGCACCGTGGTTCGTAACAATGTCTTTCACGACATCCACTCATCGTCCTATGGCGGTTGGGGTTTGTATACCGACGAAGGCAGCAGTGGGATCCTGTTTGAGAACAATCTGGTTTATCGCACCAAGACTGGCGGCTTTCATCAACACTACGGACGCGAAAACATCGTCCGCAATAACATCTTTGCGTTTTCGAAAGAGCAACAACTCCAGGCGACGCGAGTCGAAGACCACCTCTCATTTATCTTTGAACGCAACATCGTCTATTACGACGAAGGGATACTATTCAATGCTGGCTGGCCGCAGGTGAAGTCGATGACCAACCAGAACTGCTACTGGCATGCTGGCGGCCAAGGTGTTGACTTCGGCGGAATGACGCTTCCGCAGTGGCAAGCAGCGGGACATGATGCCGGTTCGATCGTCGCAGATCCGAGATTCATCGATCTCGCTGGTGAGGACTTCCGGCTCCGTGCAGACTCGCCCGCGATTGCAATCGGCTTTCAGCCTTTTGATCCTTCGCAAGCCGGCGTCCGTGATTCTCAAGCTTGGCAACATCAGGCGCAGGACTACCCGTGGCCGGCGCTGCAACTGCCTCCGCCACCACCGCCGCTGAACATCCGTGACGATTTCGAAGCTTCAGCAGTCGGGAGTCGGCCGTCCGGCGCCGAGTCCAATGTTGAGAATCGCGGCGACGCCATTACGATCACTGCGGCGGTGGCGAAGCGAGGCCGTCAAAGTCTTGAAATTCAGGATGCATCGGGGTTACGGCACACGTTCAATCCCCACTTGGTTTACCGGCCTCAGCACGCGAGCGGGACGACGCGCATGAGCTTTGACCTGCGTGTTGAACCAGCTTCGCACCTGATCGTTCAGTGGCGTGATTATCGCGACGGCGATTATGTTGTCGGTCCGTCCCTGACGATTCGCGAGGGTAAGCTGCAGCTCGCCGGCCAAGCGCCGATTCCGTTTACGACGGGTGAATGGGTGTCGGTGCAGATGCAAGCGAAGCTCCGCGAATCCGCCGATCAGAGCTGGTCGTTGCGGGTTCAGGGAGATGGGGTTGATGTCGTGCTGGACCGGCTCGCTTTTGGGGATGAGAACTTTCGCAGTTTCGACTGGGCAGGCTTCATCAGCAACGCTCAGCAGCCCACGGTTTTTTATCTCGATAGTCTGCAGTTCATCAATGACCAAGAATGATGGGGACCTTGCCAATTGGCGTGCTGACCGCGACGCAGTGTCCGGTTAGACGAGTGGTACGTATTAGGCTTTCTTTCTTAGCGAGTGTGCATGCATGTGGTTCAGCAGCCAGCAAGCAAGGTGGACAAACCGTTTTAGGCAGCCGGCCTGGGGCGACGGTTGCGTCACGGTCGTCGGTTTCGTGTGCCTCCTGCTCGCCACCTCCCAAGCCGCCGCACAGGTACACGTGCTGGAGGAGCGGATGCTGCACCTCCGCGTCAGCGGCACGCCGGAGTGGAGCGAGTTTCCGCAGCAGCCCGATGCCGCGGCGTTGGAGCTGGAGTTCGAAGCACAGGCGAATGACAGGCAACAGACGCTGTCGCTCAGGCAGCAGGATGTGAAGCAGCGGTGGCAGGTCGCGATCGGTGACCGGGCGCTGGGCCGATTGACGATCGACGAAAACGATATGCGGGTCTACTTCGAGATCCCCGCCGGTACGCTCAGGAGCGGGACCAACCGGTTGCGGATCAGCCAACAGCAGCCCGAACCGCCGGATGACGTGCGGATCGGCGAAGTGACTCTGCATGAACGTCCCCTAGCTGACGTGCTGGGCGAAGCAGCGCTGGAAGTGTACGTCGAGCAGGCTCAGCCGAATGCTCCGCTGCCGGCGCGGATCACGCTGCTCGACGCGCACGGGGCGCTGCAAACTGTCGCCGCGCAGCCGGACCAAACGCTGGCTGTGCGCGCCGGAACGGTCTACACCGCCAGCGGTAGCGCGTTGCTAAAACTGCCCGCTGGCCAATACACGATTCTTGCCGGACGCGGCACGGAATACTCAGTCGCGCAGCAGCAGGTGGAATTGAAAGCCGGTGAGCAAACGACCGTACGGCTAACACTCGATCGCCAGATGCCTATGCCAGGCTACGTCGCCTGCGATCCCCACATCCACACACTAAGCTATTCCGGCCACGGCGATGCGACGATCCTGGAGCGAGTGGTCACGATTGCCGGCGAAGGGATCGAACTGCCGATCGCAGCGGATCATAACGTTCATGTCGATCTGGATCCGGTAGCCCGGCAGTTGAACGTCCGCCAGTTCTTCACGCCGGTGATAGGCAATGAGGTGACGACATCGGTTGGCCATTTCAACATTTTTCCCGTCGCTGCGGGTGCGGAGGTACCCGACCACCGGTTAACAAACTGGCCGGACATCTTTGCGGCGATCTACCGCACGCCGGGCGTCAAGGCAGTGATTTTGAACCATGGGCGTGACCTGCACAGCAGTGTCCGCCCGCTCGGCCCACGCTGGCATCAGGCGGCGGTCGGCGAGAACGTCAATCAGTGGCAACTGCAGGCCAATGCGATGGAAATCATCAACTCGGGCGCGACGCAGAGCGATGTGCTTCAGTTGACGCGCGACTGGATGGCGCTGCTCAATCGCGGGCGGATGCTGACTCCCGTCGGCGCCAGCGACTCGCACGACGTTGCTCGCCATTTTGTCGGCCAGGGGCGAACCTATATCCGCTGCGATGATTCCGATCCGGCAGCCATCAACACCGACCAAGCGGTTGCCAATTTCGTGCAGGGACAAGTCTTGGTCAGCTATGGGCTGGTGGCCGAGATGACAGTCAATGACCGTTATGGATCGGGCGAACGGGTGCCGGTGCTGAGCGGTGCGGCCGATGTCAAGGTGCGAGTTTTCGGGCCGGACTGGATCGGTGCTGATTCCGTGCAGTTGTATGTCAACGGCAGCTTGTTGGAGGAGCGAGCGATTCCCGCTGAAGCGAGTGGTCGCGGAGGACTGAAGTGGGAGACGCAGTGGCAATTGCCGCCATTGCCGTATGACGTTCACTTGGTCGCGATTACAACCGGCCCGGGCGTCGACGGCTTGCACTGGAAGACCGCCAAGCCGTACCAGCCGACTTCGCCCCAGTGGCAGGCTCAAGTTTGGGGCTGCAGCGGTGCGGTCTGGTTGGACGGTGATGGAGATGGCCGCAAAACGCCGGCGCATCAGTACGCTCAATTAGTGGTCCACGCCAGCGGCAGCGATGTGGCCAATCTTGTAGAACGCTTAGCCGGTTATGATGCGGCCGTCGCGGCTCAGGCGGCGATGTTGTTCCACCAGCAGGGCGGCGAGCTGCTGGCGACGGAAACGCAACAAGCGCTGCGGCAAGCGGAGGCTCACGTGCGCTCAGGCTTTGCCGCCTACACGGCCAGCTGGCGCCAGTCGCAGCTACGCGCAGCAGACGCCGTGAACGGTTACCCAGCGCAGCCGTTATTGGTGGGATGGCCTGCGATCAATGGTTGGTCTTTGATCAATTCGCTTCGACCGGAATTCCGGCTGCCTTCCATTCGGGCACGCCGAACCGCAGTCGCTGCGACTTGAACCGGAGCTGCCTCAGCCACTAACTTCCTGCGAACGCCGCAGCGCAAAATGGGCCGCGGCAGTAGACCAGCATGGGCGAAGACTTTGTCAGATCACCGGCTCTATCCGCACGAGGGTTTAGCGGAAAGGTACCACCAGGCGTGCTTATACAAGCCCGACGCGCAAGCGAGTGGTACAAGCCCGACGCGCAAGCGAGTGGTTCGGTGAATGCTCTCGCTTGCGATTCGATCTGGCAATTCGAATCATTGCTGATCTCGGTTTTCTGGTCTTGGCCTTCGGGTCGGAATGAGACATTTTGCTGCCTGTGTGTGTACCTCGCTTGCGCGTCGGGCTTGTATTGATGTACCTCACCGTACACAGCTTCGCCTCCCTGGACGCGCGACAGTCCTTGTCACGTGCCCGTCCCCAAGTGACGGGCTGCGAAATTGCTGGGAGAACCAATTCGGTTGGAGAGCGTGGTGAGGCCTCAGAAATCCAGCAGCGGTGCGTCGGCGTCGCCGAACTGGTCGAGTTCCACGCCCATCCGCTGGGCCACCGACAGGTACATCGAGCAGAGTCGCCGCTGCGAATCGTCGCGGCCGGTGTAATCGAGCACGCGGCCGGTTTGCAGGGTGCCGCCGAGTCCACCGACGGTGAAGGCTGGAACCTTATGCGAGTCGTGTTTGCTGCCTGACCACATGTTGTTCAAAAACAGCAAGCAACTGTGGTCCAGCACCGTACCGTCGCCTTCGGGCATCGCATCCAATCGGCTTGCCAAATAAGCCATCTGCGAGCAGTAGTAACGCGAGATCCGTTCGTAATCGTCCGACAAGTCATCGTGCGAGGCGGAGTGGTGCGTCTTGCGAACGTCCAGGAACGGATAGAACAGTCCCGAGATGTCGCGGCACAGCAGCAAGGTCGCAACCCTGGTTTTGTCAGTCTGGAAGGCGAGCGCCACGATGTCACACATCAGCTGCATGTGGTCGCGGATGTCTTCGGGCAAGCCGTTATCCGGTCGCGCCATCGTAACCAGCGGTTGGCCGAGCCGCTGTGCCCGTTGGACCGCGTTGCCCTCTTCGTCGCGCATCCGCACGACACGCTTTTCAACTTCGCGCACGCTGCTGAGGTATTCCTCCAGCTTCACCCGGTCCGACGCGCTCGTCTGGCGGCTCAAGCTCTCGGCATGTTCCTTCACTCGGTCCAGCACACTCTTGTTGCGGCGGCTGCCACGGTTGTCGAACAGGCTATCGAACGCCAGCGACGGATAGACCTCCATCGGAACCGGCGAAGTCGCGTTCTGCCACGAGATGTGGGAGCTATAAGCCATCGAAAAGTTAGTTTCGTGATACCCGGTCACCGGTTGCTCGCAGCCCAGCACCAGGCTTGGCTGCGCGGTTTCCTGGCCGAAATGGTTGGCGAGCATCTGGTCGACGCTGATGCCACCGCGCAGTTCCGATCCCTTCTGCAGCGATGCACCGGAAAGGATGTTGCCGGTTTGCCCGGGGTGAATGCCGACCCCGGTGGCGTTCTCGTTGAACAAGCCGGAGATGAAGTTCATCTTCGACTTCAGGTTTTCCATCGGCTGCAGGCTTTTGCCGAGTTCCATCTCAGCCCCTTCGCCTTTGGCCCACCAGTGCTTCTGGTTGACGCCGCAGGCCATGAACAGGGCTGCAAATCGCTTAGGATGTGGCGACGCCGTGCCGGCCTCCGCAGCGGGCGAGCCCCAGACGGGAATCGACTCCAACCACGGCAAGGCCATTGCGACGCCGGTGCCGCGGAGCAGCGTCCGGCGCGAAATCTTCGCAGCATCGGAGCGTTGCGAGCGGCGAGGCGATGGGGAGCGAGAGTCACTCATGGTGGGCATCCTTTACAAGTCCGTCGCGTCCTCGCTTTTCGAGGAACTGCGAACTGGTGATGATCGTGGCAATCAAGCCACTGAAGCGGTGATCGTCTTCTTCCAGCCGCGCTCGCATCCTTTCGACCAACGCATCGTCAGAAAGCAGCAAGTTACGACCCAGGGCATAGGATAACAGTTTGCGGCAGAGATTATCAACGAACTCTTCCTGCCGCTGGGCTTTCAGGTAGCGGAGCAGACCATCGAGCCCCTCATCTTGCATGCCACCAGGAAAGTCGGCTCGAGCGTCAATCTCGCGGCCGCCTAGGTCCAGCGTCCGCCACTCGCCCACCGGTCCGTAGTTCTCAAACGCCAGTCCGACGGCATCAAACCGATCATGGCAAGTCGCGCAACTCGAATGCTCGCGATGCTTGGCCAGGATTTCGGCCAATGTCAGTTCCCCCAGCGACTGCTCGTCCTCGGGCAATTCCGGCACATCCGGCGGCGGCGGCGGAATGCGCTCGCCCAACAACCGCCGCACCACCCAATAGCCGCGTTTTACCGGACTGGTCCGCAGGCCCGGAGCGTTCTGCGTCTGGAAGACGGCCATCGGCAGCAGCCCGCCGCGGTGATACGGCCGAGCGTCTTCGACCTTCTGCCAGGGGCCCGATCCGAAGTCGAGCGACTCGATCCCGTAGTGCGCCGCCAGTTCGGCATTAACAAACGTGTGGCGGGCGTCGATGAAATCGAGCACCGAGCCATCGCGGTGGATCAGGTCGAGGAAGAAGTGAATCGGCTCCTCAAACATCGCCTGGCGAAGCGAGTCGGTGAAGGTCGGGAATCGCTGGCGATCGACGCTGTTGTGCTGTTCAAAGCGGCGGAAGTCGAGCCAGTTACCGGCAAACTCCGTCGCCAACGCCGCCGCTCGCCCATCACGCAGCATCCGCGTTGCCTGTTCGACGAGGACCTCAGGATCGCGCAGCTTGCCGGCTTCGGCCAACCGCATCAGCTGCTCATCCGGCATGCTCGACCAGAGGAAGTAGCTCAAGCGGCTGGCCAGTTCCATGTCGGTCAGCGGTTGCCGCTGGTCGGCCGTCGGCGTCAAGTCGACTCGGTAGCAGAACCTCGGCGACATCAGGATCGCAACCACGCAGTCCTGAATCGCCTCCTCGTGTTCCAGTCCATCGACGGCTCGTAGTTGACGGTAGAACTCCAGTAGATCGACCTGCTCCGCCTGAGTCAGCGGCCGCCGATAGGCCCGCCGAGCGAACTCCAGCAGCGCCTCGACGTGCGTCGGCTCAGCGGCCAATCGCGCCTGCTCAACCCAGCGGATCTGTTGATTGATGTCCCGGAAGTAACGTTCGATCGACTGCAGCACTTCGTCGCTGCCGCCGTTGCGGCGAGCTTTTGCAAGGTACACCTCCGCGAGCCGCCTGATCATTGGCTCGTTCGTCACCTCTTTGTCCTCGGCGCGGGCAAAGTCGAAGACCTGGTCGCGCATGTAGAGCGAATCGGTGCGGTCAAACCAAATGAAACCCGTGTACTGCCGCATCGGAGCGGAGGTGACGAAGTCAAGTTCTTGCCACAACTGGTCGATTTCCCGCTGAGCCGCCGGATCGAGGATCATTTCATACAGTGGGCCATCGTCGCGGTAGTAACCCATCATGCTATGGAAACCGGCGCTAAGTAGCCGCCCTTTTTCCTGTTCATCTTTCGACTTGCCGACGTAATCACGGCCGCGTTCGGAGATGTAAAACGCATCGGGAAAGACTTCGCAGAACCGCTGCAGCGCTGCAGCGAAAGCTTCTCGCTCCTGTTGATTCTCAGGGGCGACGAGTTCGGGAAATTTCTCAGCCTCAGCAGAATCCGCTTTGATCGTCTCGATCGTTTCAGGCACAAAGCTGCGGCGATGGGCGGCATACTTGTGATTCTTCCAAAGCACAAATGGCTGCGAACCCCGATTGCTGCCCCTGAGTTCTAAGTTGGAAAAAGACGGTTCGAGCCGACGCCGCCAGTCCGCGATCGCGTTGCGCATCTTCCTGGCTCGGCTTCGAGCCACATGCTTCCCAGAGCTGTCCGCTGGAAACTCCCGCCAGGACCGCTGCAGGCTCTGAAGCGGTCCCCACATGTGCTGCTCGTCTTCCAGGATCGACCACACGACGGCGAGGTATTTCAGACTGATGTTGTGCTCGGTAGCCACGTCCTGAAGCGTCAGATTGTCTGCCTGGCCCGCAGCGCGACGCGTTTTAAAACTCCACGCGGCGAAGAAGTAGTCGGCGTAGTCGGTCGGCTGCTCGTAGTAGAACTCGACGATCCGTTTGACGCAGTATTTGTCGCGGTCGGTCTCGGTCATCACCGGATGCGGAGCGAACGCGAACCCGTGCGGCTTGAGCACCAGGTGATCGGCGATCTCCCGCGCCGCGGCGAGGTACTTTTGCATCAGCGCCGGCGACATCGCCAGCGACTCGCCGCTGTTGTCGAACCCTGCCTCGTTTGCCGGGTCGATCGGAAAATCTCGAGTCGGCCGTAGATCGACACCGGTTAAATCGCGGATTGTGTAGTTGTATTCGGCGTTGCTGAGGCGGCGCATGACCACCGGGCCGGGGTCACCGGAGCTGCGCACGGCGGCCTCATGGCGAACATCTCGGATCCACTGTGCGACCTGCGCCCGCAGTTCGTCACTCGGCTGGTCCATGTCCTCCGGCGGCATCTCGTGCGCTTCGAGCCGGTGCAGCACCTCTTCCCAAGTCTGATGATGTGCCTCAATCTCGGCCAGCGAGGTGTAGGTGCTCAGATCGAGCTTCGCCTCCTGCACGTCGGCTCCATGGCAGTCGTGGCAGTACGTCGCCATGAACGGCGCGATCACCTCGGTCAGCATCCGTTCGGTTTGGCTGTGATCCGGCGCCGAGTCGGTCGCCTCCTCAGCGGCTGCGAAGCGCGAGCAGACTGCCGCGGCCAGCGCGACCGAGGCAAGCAAAGTGAGGTGGGTGGCGATTCGCATGGACAACAAAAAGCGGGAGCACGAGGAGAAAACTGGCCAGGTGAGCGGCGACGGACCAGGCGTTATCGAAAGTTCGACAGTGCTAGCTCTGTCGAGCAGCGGACCGGCGGCGGGACGGGTCATTATGGTCCCGGGCCCGCATGCTGTACAGACTTTACCCCTCCGCCGCACCGGCCGTGGCGGTTCACTCGCCCTCCGTAGCCAAGGAGCAGCACACCAATTCGTTGTCGCTGCGGACATAAATTGAGCGGTTGGCAAATGCCGGCGGCGCCCAACAGACACCTTGGTCACGCCTAGCCAGTTGCACTCGAGTCGGAGCAATGACCTGAGTGCGTGAGCGGACTTTACGCCCTGTGGCGATAGTTCGGTCAGCAGCAGCTCACCCTGTTCGTTGAACATCCAGGTCTGCTCGCCGTGCTGGACCATGTGGATCGTCGCCCAGCGATTCGGTTTAACCAAACTCTTGTCTTCCCAAATCCGGTCACCGGTCGCCGCATCGAGGCAGCGGAACTCGCCATAACTATCCACACCGTAGATATGGTCGCCGAGGAATATCGGATTGCTGATCATCGACTGCAGCGCGTCGGTGTCTTGCTCGCTGCTGCCGACCCGCTTCCAGCCCAGCTCGAACCCGATGCGATCTTTTGGCGTGTGGAGCAGCACCGAGCCGTCATAGAACGAGGTGACAAACAGACGCTCGTTCGACACCACCGGCGTCGAAATCCCGATCGGCATCTTGCTCGCCCGGAACGGGAAGCTCCAGAGCGTCGTTCCGGCGCGTGGGTCCAGTGCCGTGATGCTGTCACCGGTCCAGCAGACCAGGACGTCACGTCCAGCCTGCTGGATCAGTGTCGGTGTCGAATACTGAGCCCGATCATCCAGCGCCTTCCAAACTTCTTGGCCAGTCGCTTTTTCGAATGCGACGACGCTCGCGCCCTGCTTGCCCCCGACCTGCTGGATCACCAAATTTTCGTAGATAAATGGTGCCCCGGCGATGCCCCAAATCGGCATGTCGATCTGGTAATCGGCATTGAGGTCGCGTTTCCAGACCACGCTGCCGTCGGCGACATTCAAGCAGTGAAAATGTCCCATCGCACCGACGGCGTAGGCGAGTTGGCCGTCGATCGTGACCGCTGCCCGCGGCCCAGCCCGGTAGCTGATGGTATAAGGGGCGTCGTAAGCATAAGTCCACAGCGGCTCACCCGTCTCGGCGTTGAAGCACAGCACCCGCTCTTGATCGCCTTCGCCGGTTTGCAACTCGTGGCTCACACGGTCGGTGACGAACACTCGTCCGTCCGCCACCGTGGGGCCGCTGTAGCCTGACGCGACCTCAGCGGTCCATTTGCGTGGCAACTGGCCTTCGGGCAGTTCGCTGACAATGCCGTTTTCACGCCACTGCGCATTGCGCTGCGGTCCGCGCCACTGGGGCCAATCGTCCGCGGAGGCCTGCGGCGTTGCCGCGAAAATCACCAGTCCGGCAACTGCGAATGCAATCGGTTTCATGACGTTACCTTATTGTGCCTAGCGAGGCGAAGTGTTTGTTTGGCCGAAGTTTGTAGTGCCGGTTTGCTCGCCGGTGACAGGGGGCGAGCGTCCATGCTTGCCGCGCATGTTACCACACCTGATCACACCGTCGTCATCATCACACCGTCGACCGCGGCCGACGCATTTCCCACCCCACCGCAGCGTGGTGCTATAGTCGTAGTCGTTCATCGACTGGTCGACATCTTGACCTGGATGTCACCGTCTGGCCACCAACTCACCGCGGATACCCCGCAGCATGTCCAACCATACGTTTGACCGATTGCCCGATCATTCTCTCGGCACCGGCGTGTATTTCTCGCCGCAGGACTACGTCGGTTATTGGCCCCGCCTAATCATTTTGGCGATCGATCTGTTTGTGCCCGTGGTCGCTTCGGGGGCAATCATGATGCTTGGTTCGTTCGCAGTCGAAGGGAGCGAAGGGTTGTGGTTCTTTGTCTGCTTGCTCGGCATCTGGCTGTATCTCGTGCCGCTCAAGCGCTCGCGCTTCGGTACGCTCGGATACCGAGTGATTGGCTGCCGTCTGGTGACACTGCACGGCACGCGTCCGTCGCTCCTGACGCTCACCGCTCGTTTGGCAATGTGGGGATTTGGCCCATCGACTCTGGCGTTCGATTTTGTCTGGTGCGGGATCGATCAAGAGGGGCAAACGCTACGCGATCGGTTTATTGGGGTTTGCGTGGTGAAACGTCGCGCCCAGCCGATCGGCGAGGCTCCGATCCACATGGCCTACTACACGGTCATGGGCTACACCCTCTTCTTGCCGCGCGTGACGCGTCCCACGACGGAGCCGATGCTGGAGGCCCGACCGGCGTAGAGTGCGCGACAGGCAGGTAAATGCCACAACGCGTTCCGACGGGGCTGATTGCTAATTCATTCGCGACCGACAGTCGACTGTGGCTGGCTACACAAATTCAACGACCCTTACCAATCAACGCTGGAAGACATGATCCGATTCTTATTGGCCGCTGCAGCCTTTATTAGCCTGATCTCCGGTCCACTGGCTGCCGAAGACGCAGTGCCAGCACGGAAAACCGGGACAGGCAACGAAACACTTGCTGCTAAAACATCCGGCATCCGGCCGAACATCATGGTGATCCTGGCTGACGACCAAGGCTGGAACGACATTGGCTATCACAATCCCGCCATCCAGACGCCGAACCTCGACCGGCTCGCGGCCGAAGGGGTGAGGCTGGATCAGCATTATGTCTATGCAACCTGCTCACCAACGCGCGTGGCGCTGCTCAGCGGTCGCTATCCGAGTCGTTATGGGGTGCTGGCGCCGCTGGGAGAGACGACGCACCTACAAAGCAACGACGCCCACCTGCCGCAGTTGCTGCGTGCCGCTGGATACCGAACGCACCTGTCGGGAAAATGGCATATCGGCGAAACGCCCAAACATCGACCGCTCGGCTATGGGTTCGACACTACCTACGGTTACCTGCGCGGCCAAATCGATCCTTACACGCATCGCTATAAGTATGGCGACCACGTCACCTGGCACCGTAACGATGAGTTCATCGAAGAACAGGGACATGTGACGGATTTGATCACCGATGAGGCGATCCGCGTGATCGAAACGTCCGGGGAGGAACCTTTTTTCTTGTATATCGCGCATCATGCCCCGCACGCTCCGCTGAATGAACCTCCGAGCTGGATCGCTCGTTATCAGAACACGTTTGATGATGTTTGGCGGCGACACTTTGCAGCCGCAATCACGCACATGGACAGCCAGATCGGCCGGCTCGTGGAATCGCTGCAGCGCAGCGGTAAACGGCAAAGCACACTGATCGTTTACTCGTCGGACAACGGTGGCCAGCGGCAGTGGCCGGCGCCCGAGACCGAGTACAACGGCCGGTATGCTGCGCATGCACGGCTTGGTAACAACGAGCCGCTCCGCGGTTGGAAGGGCGATCTGTATGAAGGCGGTATCCGCGTTCCAGCGCTGGTCAACTGGCCCGGTATGCTCGATGGCGGCCGCATCGTCTCCTCACCCATCCATATCAGTGACTGGGCCGCAACGCTGCTGACGTTGGCCGGCGCGGCGCCCAGTGATGAATTGCAACTTGATGGCATCGATGTCTGGCCATTGCTCAGTGGTGCGGCGGACCAACCCGCCAGTCGTACACTCTACTGGCGGTCGCCCAACAGGTCCGCCATCCGCGACGGCGACTGGAAGTTGATCACCGACCGGCAGCATCAACACCCCGAGTTATTCAACGTTGCAACCGATCCCTGCGAGCAGAACGACATGGCCGCTCAACACCCGCAGCGCGTGCAAACACTTATCAAACTGCTCGACCAGCACCGTGCCGGCGACTGGTCGCGATGACGCCGCGCCTCAGGTTCACTCCACACTCTCCGCAAACGCAAGTGTCAAGCGCCGCATCACAATGTGCATTGCTGTTGGAGTACGATAGTCGCCAGTGGTGGCGGATCGGCGGGTCCGTCTTTGTTGTCAACGATTGACCTCGCAACCAGGGTGCGTCTGAATGAACTGCAATCCGCGTTTTTGTCTTTGGGTGTTGTTGGCCGCGATTGTTGCGCCGGCCGTGCAGGATAATGAGAGCGGTGCCGCGGAGTTCCGTGCCGGGGCGGCTGTGGTGGATGTCAGCCCAACTCGGTTTCCGATCACTGTTAACGGCGGCATGACCTCTCGCGAGGCAACGAAGATCGACACGCCGGTCAACGCGCGGGCGATCGTAATGGCTCAGGGCGATGTCCAACTCGCGATCGTGGTGGTCGACAGTTGCATGCTGCCGCGAGATCTGCTCGACGAAGCGAAGGCGATGGCGGCCGAGCGCACAGGGATCGCAGCGGATCGCATCACCATCTCCGCCACGCATACGCACACCGCACCAGCCGCGATGTCGTGTTTGGGGACCGACGCCGATCCGGAATACCGGGCGTATCTGCGGATTAAACTGACTCAGGCGATTGAAGAAGCACAGTCGTACCTTGAACCGGCAAAGGTCGGCTGGGCGGTCGTCAACGCGGAACATTACATGGCGACGCGGCGTTGGATTCGTCGCCCCGATCGCCTGGCCGATGATCCATTCGGCAACTCGACCGTGCGGGCGAACATGCACGCTGGACAGGTCTGGGATGATGTGACGGGGCCTTCGGGGCCCGAGGATCCCGATTTGTCGCTGATCGCGATCGAGTCGCTCGACGGTCACCCCATCGCGGTGCTGGCGAACCTGTCGATGCACTATTTCAGCGGAGTCCCGCCGATCAGCGCGGACTATTTTGGCTTGTTCGCAGATGGTTTGGCGACTCGTCTCACCAATGGCTCCGCTGCGGGCAAGCATCCGGTCGTCGGCATTATGTCACACGGGTGCAGCGGCGACATTTGGCGAAAGGACTACACCAAACAGACGCCGGCGGAGTTCGACACGATGGCCATCGATGCGTATGCCCAAGGCCTGATCGGCATGGCCAGCGATGCCTATGCCTCGATCGAGTTCAAACAACCACAAACGCTGAGCATGGCTGAGTCGCGGCTGCCGCTCAACTACCGCGTTCCTGACAAGCAGTTGCTGCAGTGGGCTCAGCAAATCGTTGAAACCATGGGGGATCGTCTGCCCCAGACGACTGAAGAAGTCTATGCCCGCGAACAACTCTACTTGCATGAAATGCAATCGACTGAAGTGGTGGTGCAAGCGATTCGGATCGGGGAGGTCGCAATTGCGACGACACCGACGGAAACCTATGCGCTGACCGGACTGAAGCTCAAACTCCAAAGTCCGGTTGAGCAGACGATGGTGATCGAACTGGCCAATGGTGGCGATGGCTACATCCCGCCACCCGAGCAGCATGTGCTCGGTGGCTACAACACTTGGCCGGCGCGGTCGGCGGGGCTGGAAGTCATGGCCGAGCCGAAGATCGCCGAAGCCACGCTGCGATTGCTGGAGCAGGTTTCAGAAAAATCGCGTCGGCAATACCGGGGCAGCGAAGGACCGGTGGCGGAGAAAATCGTCGCGGCTAAACCGCTGGCGTACTGGCGGATGGACGAGATGAACGGTCCCCGCGCCCGCGACCAGGCAGGCAGCCGCGATGGCTACTATGAACCTGGCGTCGTCTTTTTCTTAGAAGGCGCTCCTTCGGATCAATTCAACCTCGATGGCCAAGTCAACCGCGCGGCTCATTTCGCTGGCGGGCGGATGCGGGCTAGGCTCGGCGAGTTGCCTCAGGCTTACTCGGTGTCGATGTGGTTCTGGAACGGCATGCCGACCGACGGCCGCGAGGTCACCGGCTGGCTGTACAGCCGCGGCAATGACTTCGGCCGGCCAGAGGCGACGGAGCAACTCGGCATCGGCGGCACCGGTGGCCACACGGGAAAACTGATCCTGCAACTCGGCTCGCAACAGCCGCTCGGCGGGCGAACGGAGTTGCAACGTTGGACCTGGAATCATGTGTTGTTGGTGCGCGACGAATCGGCCATCCGGGTGTACCTCAACGGCAATCCCGCAGCCGAGCTTGAATCACCGGTCGCTGGCACTCCGCCGCAGTGGGCCGACGAATTGTTCTTCGGTGGTTCCAGCGGAGGCGAGTTCAACTGGGAAGGCAAACTCGACGAAATCGCCGTGTTTCCTCGGGCGCTTGAGGTAAGCGAGTTGGCGGCTGAGCAGTAGGTAACTGGCAGCCCCCGATGCTCAGCCCCCTCGTCGATCAAGCTCGCCGGTCTATCATGAACGGTCGCGGCCAGTGGCCGCGTCGCGGCGGTATGTGACCGCCGCCCCGCGCTCTCACGATAGGCAGCAATGATGGACGAGATCGACCTGAAGGAGTTTGAGTGGAACCTGATCGTTCGAGACCTGACCTTGGACGACCACGCCGCGATCGTCAAGCTCCAAGCCGTGTGTTTTCCCGGCATGTCCGGCTGGAGCCTTGAGCAGTTCGAGAGTCAACTGACGATCTTTCCCGAAGGCCAAATCGGGATCGAGTGCGATGGCAAGTTGGTCGCCAGCAGCAGCAGTTTGATCCTCCGCTATGAGGAACAGACGGAGTGGCATAATTACCGGAAGCTGTCTGACAGCGGGTTCATTCGCAATCACGTTCCTGACGGCGACACGCTGTATGGGATTGAGATTATGGTTGACCCTGAGTTTCGCGGAATGAGGTTGGCGCGGCGACTGTATGACGAGCGGAAGGAGTTATGCCGTCAAAAGAATCTGGCCCGGATCATGATCGGCGGTCGCATCCCCGGCTACGGCGCGCATGCTGAGGAAATGTCGGCGCGAGAATACGTTGAACGGGTGATGGACAAGTCATTCTTTGATCCAGTACTGACCGCTCAGCTCGCTAATGGATTTGCGCTCGCGGGGTTGATCCCCAATTACCTGCCCAGTGACCATGAGTCGCGCGGTTACGCAACGTTTTTGGAATGGAAGAACCTCGACTACCGCAGCGGCAAACGCAAGCACTTTCATCGCACGGTCGAGCCGGTTCGGATCGGGGCGGTTCAGTACCACATGCGCCCGGTCAAAGATTTTGATGAGTTCGCCCGCCAAGCCGAGTACTTCGTCGATGTGTCCGGTGACTATCAATGTGATTTCTTGCTGTTTCCTGAGCTGTTTACCACGCAGTTGCTTTCGTGTATCGAACCAGAGCGTCCTGGGTTGGCGGCGCGCAAGCTAGCGGGGTTCACGTCGCAGTACCTAGAGTTCTTCACGGAGATGGCGGTCAAGTACGACACCAACATCATCGGCGGCTCACAGTTCGTCGTCGAAGATGACACGCTGTACAACGTCAGCTTTTTGTTTGGCCGCGACGGCATGATCGGACGGCAATCAAAGCTGCACATCACGCCGTCAGAACGCCGCTGGTGGGGCGTGACCGGTGGCGACCGACTGGAGATTTTTGAGACCGACTGCGGCCCGGTATCGATTCAAATCTGTTATGACTGCGAGTTTCCTGAGCTGGGGCGCATGGCTGCGGCACGCGGTGCGAATATCATTTTTGTTCCGTTCAATACCGACAGCCGTGCTGGTTACTTGCGCGTTCGCAATTGCGCCGCCGCCCGTTGCATTGAAAACCACGTTTATGTGGCAATCGCTGGCTGCACCGGAAATCTGCCGTTCGTCGAGAACGCAGACGTGCACTATGCCCAGTCCGCTATCCTGACGCCGTCGGATGTGATGTTTGCGCGATGGAATCAGTGGTGAAGCAAATCCCAATATTGAGACTGTGCTCATTCAGGATGTTGATTTGGAACTGTTGCGCCGGCACCGTGCGACCGGTAGTGTGCAGAATTGGCGTGATCAACGTACCGACTTCTATAAGTTGCGGTATCAGGACGGGGACAACTGGGTTGAGATTTAAGCTCAGCGGCGATCGGTCCCCTCCCCTGAGGTTTACATCTTGAATTTACTTCCGCTTCGCACTCCGGCTTCACCACCCCGTTATCCGCCGCTGAGCATTGCTGGGCACAAGCTCACCGTGTTCACGCGGCCGATGGAGTTGATGGACTCGATGCTCCGCGACTTCCACTCCGCCCCGCGCGGATTTGGGTGGAGGACTACATCGTCCGCGACGACTGGGTCGGTAAGGCGATGAGCAAGATCCTCTGCGAGCGATCCGCTGCTGGGGTTGATGTTCGCCTGATGTACGATCCGATCGGCAGCTTCGCCACCGCGGCTGCGTACTTTGACACGCTGCGCGATAGCGGAATCAAAGTGCATGCTTTTCATCCGATCGGCCGGTCGCTGCTGAAGTTGGATTTTCGCCAACTCAACACCCGCGATCACCGGCGGTTGTTTGTGATCGACGACGCGATTGGGTATTTCGGCGGGATGAATATCGGCGACTACGGCGGCCGCGGGTCAAAGCGGCCCAGAGCGTCGCAAGAGTCGCCGGTCGACGCCACCTGGCCCGATGTGCATGTGCGGATCGCTGGCCCGCGACAAGCCGACTTGGCAGCGGCATTTGATGGACTGTGGCAACGCGTTCACGGGCGACCCTCGCCGGCCCCTTCGCCATGGCAACTCGATTCGCTGCGCGATGCGACTGACGAAGAGTCGATCTCTTTTTTTGACTCCGATCCGCGTGGCACCGGCCGTAGTCCGGTGGACGTGCTGGTGCCACTGTTGGAGCGTGCTCGCAGCTCAATCACGCTGCTGATTGCCTATTTCATCCCGCAGGGAGCCGTGCTGGATGAGTTGATTGCTGCCGCCCGCCGCGGGGTCAAAGTGCGGGTCGTGGTGCCCGCCAAGAGCGATGTCAAAGTCGTGCAATATGCGACGCGGCACATGTACCGCAGTCTGATTCAGCACGGGATCGAGGTCTACGAGCGGAAGAATCAGATGTTGCACGCCAAGACGATCATCGTCGATCGGCAGTGGTGCATGGTCGGATCGAGCAACCTGGATCCGCGAAGCTTCTGGATCAACCTCGAGTTCTTTGCGGTCATCCGCAGCGATGCCCTGGCGGAGCTGCTCAACGAGTTTGCCGCCAATGAGTTCATGCACAGTGAACAGGTTACCTTGGCTAAGACCGCCCAACGGTGGTGGTGGCAGCGCGGCGTCGACGCGCTGGCCTGGCAATTCCGAGACTGGCTGTGAACCGCGCCAAATGTGAGCGAGGAAGCTGCCCAAAAGAGGTTGAAACTGTTCGGCTGCCAAGTTATGCTCGAAGTTTCATACCGCCCTGTCGTGGGGCACGTAAGCCGCTAGCGCCGGCGCAAACGCTTGAGCTTCAAAGAGCAGCAAGTCCAACCGCTTGCTCGGTCGCACCGCCCACGTCGCGTGTGGCTAATGTCCCGATCCAAAATATGAGATGAGCGAGCAGGTATTCAAAGTCAGGTGTACGCAGTGCGACGTCGTGATGAAGTTTTTGCCGCGGACGGCGGAGACTCAGCTGACCTGTCCTCAATGCGGTCAGAAAATGCGCGTGAAGACGCCGCTGGCAGTTATTGCTACTGCCGCGCAACCGGCGGCCGCTCGGCCAGCGGCGGTTCGGCCGATCGCGACGCAAGCGACCACCGCGCGGCCAGCTGCCGCGCGGGCCGCCGCTGCTAAACCGATGGTTAAACGCGTAGCGGCGCCGGCAGCCGCCGGGTCACGTCCGGCTAGGATCGTTTCAACGCCGGCTGCCGGGGCAAACTGGGCCGACTTTCCAACCGATTTCGGCGCAGCACCGGCAATGCCTCGGGTTCCGGCTGGACCGGCCGACGGTCAACGTGGTGCAAAAGCCGGTTGGTTCAGCAAGGCTGCCAAACGTTCAACGCCTGCCACTTCGTTTCCCACGGTTTCGGCGCCCCGAGCGTCCTTTGCGACTCCCGCACCGGCACGTCCAAGCGGCAAGGGCGGCCGCGTCATTAAGAAGGTGGTATTGGGCGTTGCCGGGCTGATCGGCGGCGTGTTTGGGCTACTGGTGATGGTGGCAGTGCTCGGTGTGGTTGTCGGAGGGATGGGGCGAGCGCAATCGAAGAGCACGATGTCGCTCATGGGTTGGTCTGTGGATGCTCCGGGACGCCCTGTGCCGGGGCCGCATGGCCACGAGCCGAATAACAAGAATATCGTGCACAGGACGACCAATTCCGAGTTTTCGATGACGACCAAGCGGGTCGCGGAGCAGGGTCAAGCATTCACGATCGAGCAGATCGTGGACGGCATGAACCTCAAAACCTCGATCAGCGATGTGCGGTCCGTCCAACGCGCCGGTTTGGCTGGATACCAATTCTCCCTGCTGATCCCGGAGCATGGCATTTACAGCACCGCGGAAATGTTCAAGATCGACGAGTGGCACGTGTTGATATTGGTTTATCTTCCCGGACACGAACGGAAGCGAGCGAAACTCGGAAACACCCGCCACGATGCGGAGAAGATTCGCGAACTCGACGACCCCGACGCCTTTTTTGCGTCACTACGCCGCGGCTAACAGGCTCCGTGCAACGCCTGCACTTCGCTCCTTATGCATCACCCACAAAAGCTGGGTGTAAGCTTGGATCCGGGCATGGCGACGGTATTCGATGATTGGGTAATCGAGTGTTGAATCTACCAGCGGATGCGAACGGCTGACGCAGCTTCGGGTCAACCCCATAAACCCAGCAATTGTTCGGCGTCGGGAACATCTAAGGAAAACTGTTTGCTGAAGGGATGTTCAGCGATTCCGGCGAGCCGCCGCAGCGCATCATGGACGTGTTCGGGACGCACGCGTATGCCGGTCTCCGGAGCAGTCGCCAGCGACTGCGGATCGACGGGAACAAGAATCTGCTTCTCATCGGTCGCTCCGATAACCCGGTTGCCAGCGATGCCGCGGCCCAGGAACATCGTCGAACCAATCGACCAATGGTCCTTGCCGCCGCCGTCGTTGTACCACGGTGTCCGCCCCATCTCAGACTGCATCACAATCACCAATTGCTCGCGGATCTGCAGCTCTTCAGCGCGTTGCAGCAGATAGTCGATTCCCTCTAGAATTCCGGAATCAACCGCATCTGGTCGGGATCGTTTTGATTGTGGCTATCGAATTGCCCGATCGAAAGATTTGCCGAGACGCAGACGCCCGCTTTGAATGCAGCCAGCGCAATATCCGTCTGCTGACCCAGACGCGGATTAGGGGATTTCGGAGGCACGAACGGCGTCACTCGCTGCAGCGCCCTGGAGCTGAGCTGAGCAGCGTACAGCATGCTCTGTGACCGTTCGACGCGCGGCAGACGCGTTGTGGAGACGCGGGCCTCCAGCTGTTGCTCCAGTGCCCGCTCAATCCGGTCACTGACAAACGCATCATGATAAGGATGCTTCGCGATGCCGCTGACCGCATCGGCGTTTGCGACTAGGTTGAGCGACTGCAGGTAGGGAATCCGCGCCATCGGCACCAAATTGCCCGTCGCCGAGTACTCACCAAAGGTTAAGAACGCCAACGGGAGCTGCGTGCCGCGACAGGCGGCGACCAAGGCCGCAAACGTCGGATAGGCAAGGCTGTCCAGCTTGCCCGTTGCCATGTATCGAGAACACGGCAAATGATTATTAACGGAATAGTCGAGGCCGTTGAGCACGAGCAACTCGTTGCCATATTTAGCATAGAAGGCTTCGTTGCTCATGCCGGCTTCGATATGAGCCGCGGTGGGAGCAAACCGATGTCGGCCGGAAGTCTGAATGTCACCCTCACGATAGAGACGATTGATCACCTCGCTGCCCTTGGGATCCATCAGATAGCTGGTATCCCAGCCGCCTGAGGCGTTGAGGACCACATAGTAGGGTCCTTGATAGGTTACATCGTCAGCGCATGCTCTGACAGGGAAACCGACGGGAACGGCGATCCCCAGACCGGCCATCGCACAGAGCTTGAGGAAGTTGCGGCGAGCCATCGTGATTACCTTGAAGAATAAAAAGATCACAGCGTCAGTGCGGCTTCTGCAGTAGATCCCGCGGAACGCATCGACGCGTCGGTGCGTTGATTTGATGCTGCCGCCATCGATTCTTACTCGTAAAGAAAGTCGTGCTGACGGAGCAGATACGTCACCACGGCGCACCAACCGCGGAGCGTGTAATGCGGATCCGCGACCCGCTGCTCGTCGTCACCACGGCAGAAATAACTCTCTCGTGGATCAAACCCTGGCTGTTGCCGCGCTGCTTCGACGATGTCTGCAAACAATGCATAACTGCGGTCGACCTCAGGATCATCAAACCGGTGAACCCGTCCTAGAATCCGCTCATGGAGCTCGACAATTGCCAAACGAATCTGCAGTTCGGCAGCCTCACCCGTACCCGGCAATACATCGAGTTCAATATGAGGAAACAATCGCCGCTGCGGCCGGTCGGCGATAAAGTCTCGGGGCACGGTGTTGCAGGCCATGTCGTTGGCCAGCATTCGCTGGATCGCGCCCATCGCCCCACTCGGTTCGCTCAGCCGCTCGGTGACGGTGCTGGAATTGATGCCGCCGTAAAGGATCTCGAACTGTTCGCTGAGTCGGTCCCAGCCTCTTCCGAAAATCGCCTGCAACTTGCGGTTGAGTTGCTCCGGTCCCAGCAAGCGGGCGACGCCCAAATCTTCCAGCTCCGCAAGCCGATGCGGGTGTTGCTCGACCGCAGCGGCCAACGCATCGGCACGGTAGAATGGCGTAACCACCAGCGCCTTGAAAACTTCCTTAAGGTTGTAATCCGCACGAGCGAAATGGTTAGCAACCCTCTCGATCATGTCTCGCTGCTGGCGATAGGCTCGGCGCCTGGAATTGAAGAGCGGATCGTCAATGTCGGCTGGCGGCACAAGGACTTTGCGTCCCATCAAGATGTAGTAGACGTGCTCAGCCATCGCTACCGCGAACCGTGGGTCCTTCGCCGTTCGCTCGCCGAGCCACTGCAACGCCCGCCACTGCTCGTCGTCCGGAAGGCTTTCCCCCTCCAGGCCAGGCGGAAACATGTCCGTGAACCAACCTTCACGCCAGGGTTTAAAGTAGCCGTCTTCATTGTAATAGTCCTGAAACAAGCCGGCGACAGGATCGATGGTCTTGTGACAAACGACGCAGTCCGCCGCTTCCATCGTCGGGTTAGCGAATTTCTCACTCACCGCCGCGGCGTCGGTCACGCGCGGCGCCAGTTCCATCACATCAATTCCGAGGAAGTGCTGGTAGTACATCCGTGCTCGCAGCCGGTTGCGATTGGTCTCGGTAGTCGGGTAGCGACGTAGGTAATGAAACATGCTCAACAGACCCGCATGCGGGTATTGGCCCGTGACCGACTGCTGTACATGCCCGTCGCGGTGCCGCAGTGCGTCGAGCGTTGTTGGGATGTATTCAAAGGGGTCTTCCGGATCGTCGAATTGACCTTTCAACGCATCATAAATCCCATAGCCTCGCGAAGTATAAGGTGTAACCATGATGTAATCCGCTGTCACGATCTCAGTGAACGGCCGGTCGCCGCGCACGATATAGGCGATCAGTTCTAGCGGCTCACGTATAATCGCGTCGCGGTAATCATCGGTCAGCTTATAGCGAGCTTTGGTACGCTGATCTTCGGGAAGATGATCGAGGTTATGCTTCTGCGTCCAGTGCCGCGTGGTGCTAAAGCTGGTCGTAGGACAGCACATTCTCGGCAACTCCGTCGTAACCGAGCGTTAGAAAGATGTCATTGAAGCCCTCTTTCAGCCGCTCATAAAACGCGTCCTCCATCATCATCTGATCGAGGATTTCCTCGATGGCTTCCATCCCTCGCTGCTCGACTCCGGCCAATTCTTCCGGCGTGGGCAGTCGGCCGACGAGCGACAGCGCAATGCGGCGCAGCAATCGCCGGTCATCGAGCATAACCACGCCGTCGAAATATTCGCCTGGATCATCCTCGGAGTTTTGCAAGCGGGCCGCGTCCGTTGCACGCTCGTCAGAGTTTGCCTCGCCGCCGCGCACTTGTTCGATGTACCGCTGCAAGATGCGGTACTCGGTCGACTGAGCTTCCAGTACGGTACCACCGCCGTGATCAAGCCCGCCGGTGGCTTTCACAAGCAGCAACGGCCGAAGACCTGCGTCGCGAACGGCCATCGCCGCGAAAACTGCTCGATTGTGGTGCTGCGTTTCCTGCTGGGCAGATCGACCAGCTCGCGCCGGATCACGCAGCAAGAACGCTGTGTCGGCGACATCTCCATCTTCCCTGTGGCAGTTTACGCAGGTGCGTTCGGCAACCTTGACCCAGACTTCATCAGCGAAGAAATCCGCGACACAAACCGGGTGTCCCTTCACACTTTCGTCGCGAGCATCCGGAGATGCTTGTTGCGAGCTATCGGTTGCAGGCTCGACCGCAACTTGGTCGGCAGCTGTCGGCTGCGGGGCGGTGGCGTGGACACACCACGCAGCCACTGCGCAGCCAATCTTCATCCAGCAGTGAGCGAACATGAACTGTCCCCGATCGGCAGAGGCGGTGACTGAGTGCGCAGCGGTGTAGCTGTTAATCCTAACGCACTGGCTAATCCTAATGCAGGGGCGCCGCTCACGACAGAACTTGGCAGCTGTGCTAGGGTAGCCAGACGTGCTTTGAAAGGTCGCGCACCGGCTACTGGGATTAGCAAACGCAGCCGCGCAGCGGCCTCAGCACCGAACCGCTCCGGCGGTTCAAGTGTCCTGCTGACGAATTCAGGCACTTCGGCGATGGCAGCGAGCACAGAAGCATCCAGGGCAGAAGCCTATGATGGCCGAACGCCAAGTGCAGGGAGTGATTGCATTGAGCAAGACGCAGTCGGTGGAGCCGCGGGAATCGCGGCAGGAGCTTCGCAATTTAACGCTGCTGTGTGCCAGCAGCTTGACGGTGATGGCCGGCACTCCGATCTCGCCAGCGCTGCCGACAATGGCGACGGTGTTTGCTGCACATCCATCAGCAGACCTGCTGGTGCGGTTGATGCTCACCATGCCGGGGCTGTTCATCGCTCTGCTTGCCCCGGCATCGGGCTGGCTGGTGGACCGTTTCGGCCGCAAGCCGCTGCTGCTGTGGGGCACGGTGCTCTACACAGCGGCGGGAAGCAGCGGACTGTATCTCGATTCGTTGTGGGCGATTCTCGTCGGTCGAGCGCTGCTGGGGGTCGCAGTGGCTGCCATCATGACCGCCGCGGTCACGCTCATCGGTGACTATTTCATCGGGCCTGCCCGCCAACGTTTTCTCGGCCTGCAGGCGGCGTTCATGTCGTTTGGCGGGATGATCTTCTTGCTCTCAGGAGGCTTGTTGTCGGATCTGAGTTGGCGGGGACCTTTTGCCATCTATCTGGCCGCGATGATCGTGGTGCCCATGGTTGTTTTGACGATCCGTGAACCGCTTCGCACTGCGGCGCATCACAGTCACAAATCCCGCCTAGCCGCGGCGCGAGCGCCGTGGGGTGTGATCGCCTTGATCTACGCCATTGCTTTCTTGGGCATGACATCGTTTTTCGCGATCCCGGTTCAGCTCCCGTTTCACCTGCAGGTGTTCCTCGCTGCGGACGGCACACAGGTCGGTATCGCGATCGCCTGCATGACCCTGTTCGCAACCCTATCATCGATGCTGTATTACCGGATCAAAACCCGGCTCAGTTTTCAGGGAGTGGTCGCCGTGATGCTGCTGGGCCTTTCAGTCGGCTACTTAATCGTTGCCCTGGCGAGCAGTTACGCCTGGATTCTAGTCGGAATGTTGGTTGCCGGACTTGGGCTCGGGCTGCTGATGCCGAATCTGAACGTGTGGCTGATGAGCAACGCCCCGGAGTCGATCCGTGGTCGACTGGTGGGCGGCCTGACGATGTCGCTGTTCCTCGGCCAATTCATCTCGCCGATCGTGCTGCGCCCAATTCTTGCGGTCTGGGGCACAACCGGTGTGTTCGCGGTGCTCGCCGGCATCATGTTGGTCGCGACGATCGGCTTTGGTGGCTATGCGTTCTTGCAGTTAACGGTCAAGCCGCGAGATGAGGCGCCGCAACCGCTCACTAAACATTAATGTCCATCGCCGAGTTCGCACCACGCCCTGCAGATTCAGCGCTGCCCTTTTACGAAGTCGGCGGCGACGGACAAATTTCACCGCTTGAAGTTCTGGATCTTTCTTGGTCCGGCGGTCGACGGAGGCAACTCGCTGATCTCGAGCGCCGCCGCGTGCCCCAGCAGGTCGAGCAGCTCGCTTCGCGCGGCAGCCAGATTGATCTTGCCGCGGTAACCAAAACAGAAACTCCGGTCGGCGCGTTGCTCGAGCGTGTACTGCACGAGCGGGAATGGCCGCAGTCGCCGCGAAACTTCCATGCTATGGATGATACGGCCATCGGCGGCTGTAAACGCAACGGGGCCACGGCCTTCTAATGCGATCAGGTGCGGGCGCCCGTCGTGCCACTGGAGTGACGCAAAGTCGCCCGTGCGATAACGCAGCAGCGGGGCCAGCGGATTACGGCCACCTGTCAACGTGATTTCGCCGCGAACGCCGAGTGGGCAAACCTCATCGTTCTCGTCCAGGATCTCCACGTACAGATCGTGCGGCAGTACCGCATGCCCCGCTGGCGTCTTCATTGCCACAATCCCGGCCTCCGTCAGTGCGTACACGTCCAGCACCGGACAGCCAAAGCGCTGGCGAAGCTGCTGCGCGAATGCGTCGGTCAACGTCGTGATGCACGAGATCAGCACCTGCGGCGGTTGATTCAGTTCGATGCGGCTCAGTTCGGCAAAGGCCACTGGATCGCCCAGGATCACCGGCGCATGCCACTGGTGCAGGTACGTTTGGCAGTCACTGGGCAAACGCCACGCGTGCGGGTCTAAGTTCACCCGAATACAACCGGCTTCCTGCAGATACGACACGACGATCGCGGTGGTGTAGGCGCCGCGGTAGGCTGCAACATTGGTCAACGCCATCGTTTGCGGCCCCCGTGGGAACTGCAGGCCCAGCGGAGTCAACGCTTGCTCCAGCAATACAATGCCGCATGCTGCCGTGAAGGGGTGCGTCGGCATTTTTGCCGGGTGGCCGGTGGTGCCACTACTGCTGAAGACAATCAACTGGTCCAGCGGCTGAGAATCGGGAACGAACTGCCACACCTGCGGCGCTAGATCGGCCCGCGTGCAACTGGGGATCGATCGAAAGGGGGTCCCTGGCCGAGAACGGCTGCGATAGAAGGGGACATCTTCTAAGCAATGATCAACAAAGCCGGACAGCCAATCGGGAAGCTGATGCGAGTCAAATTGCGGCTGCGTCCGCAGCGCTGCGGCAAATTTCTGCACGCGCTGGAGCCCGGCCGCGTCGAGTTGCTCGCCATTGGGCCAGTTCCAGATCGGTGCGCGCGGGTCTTCGCGCATCGCATGCAGCCGCTGCCGCCCAGCCGGCGTCAGCAAGGGAAATCGTTCACTTTCGCTCAGTTCCGGGTACATCGCTACTGCCAGGGGTTGTCATTCGCCATAGCGGCTCGCTGCGTCTTGTGCCGCCGCGCGAGCCATCGCGTCACGAACGTCCTGAGCCCGGCGTTCCGCTTTGGCAGACTGCCGCAGCACCCGTGCTCGTTCGCCGCTGTCGAGCGTCTGCAGTCGGTCGGCCGCTTGCGCCTCGGTTTCGCCCGCAGGACGCAATCCCAGATCGTTCAGCAGTCGCCGCACCAGTTCCTCGCGGCGATCGGGATCATGCAGCAGCCGATCGACCGGCATGTACTGGTCCAGGCCCAGCAGGGTCTCCTGAAGAAACTGGCGAGCCAAATCCGCCAGCGCGGGCTGTTTGAAATACGGGTCGGCCAGCAGCCAACAGCTTACGAGCACCAGCCGTAGCCGATTCCGCTTGGATCTGCGCCCAGCCCCCACGGACGAAATGGGCCCAGTTCCTTGTCAGTCAGCGGTCTGCCGCCTGACTCGCGGAGCACGTCCCACACGACCGCCGCCACGTCGATGTCGCCGTGGCCGCCGATTCGCGGTTCCGCGAGAAACTCGCTCGGCGTCTCGAGCAATCGGCGCAGCAGTACCTCCAGGGGCGGACCTTCACTTTGCATGGCGTGCTTCTCGTGCATATTGGCGCCGGCTGAACTCGCGGGCAAAGGGGACCAACTCCTCGAGGTTCCGCACCACGCAGATGTCCCAACCTTGCTCATGGGCTGCGATCAGCTGCTCGTCTTGGCGCCAATCGTACCGCATATTCAGCACCATCGTGCCACCACCGCGAGCTTGGCGGAGCGCCATCCGGCTGACGTCCCAACCGCTGCCGCCGCGTTCGTCTTTGTCAAACATCGTGGTCACGCCGTCATCGGAGACGATCAGCAGATGCACCTCGCGGCCGGTGGGTTTGCGGTCGGCATAGGTATCGCGCAGCATGTGAATCGGAAAAGCCGTGCCGCCACCGATGAAGTCGGTCAAGATTTGCAGTACCTGCACCGGGTCTCGTACAAAGCCACGCGTGGTCTCGAACTGTTGGGCGCCGCTCCACAACGTCGCCTGGACTGCCGCGCCCACTCGCAGTGCCGATAGTGCGAGGATCGCTCCAGCGAGTGCCACGGGGGACAGGATCCGCTGCGGGTTGGGCATCGAGCCCGAGCAGTCGACGTACAGATCCAGGTCGATTGGCCGCCGCTGCGGATCAGCCCCTTCGGACGTACCCCACTGCCGCTGCCGCGTCGTGACACCGGGAATGACGACGGGACTGGTGAGGACGCTTTCCAGCCAATCCACCTGTTCGAGCGACTCGCCCACTTCCCACACGTCCAAGCTCTCCGGCAGTGGATCGGCAACTTGTGGTAGTCGCTTGACCGGAAACTTGACTAGGTGCGATGCAGCGCGTTCGCGGTAGTAGCGGACGGCGATGTCGTGGTCGCTTAAGTCCAGGCCCATCGCGCAAGATTTGTCTGTACTCGAACGGCTCGCGGCACTGGCCCAGCGAACCACCGATGGAATTGCAAGCAGCTGCTTTACCGATCCGATCTCTCGGCTTCTCTTCCAGTTCGACGCCCGACAGCTCTGGATCGAACATGGGATGCAGGATCCCGGCCGCCTCGGATGGATCGATGTCGATCAAACCGATTGGCACTTCCGCAACTCCTTGTCCTGCCTGAATCGTATCGCACCAGTGGCCAATGCAGGAGGAATATTGTTCGATCGCGCGGCGTTTGTCTTCGAGCAAGTACGTCAGGCACAGCACCGCAAAGCGTCCGGACCCGTCGAGCCACTCGCGCGAGAAGCTGCGGATCAGTCGGGCCACGATGCCAGCGTCGGCCTCCAGAGCGGATTCAACGGGTTCCGACGCCAGCGTGCCCCGTTGCAGCGCCCACAGAATCTCGTAGCTGCGCATGATGAGCTGCCACAGTGGGCTCTGCTTGCCGATGCGAAGTGCCTGATAAACTCCGGCCATGTTCAGCTCCGCCTGACGTTGCAGCCGGTCGTTGATCAGCATGTCGGCGTACAGGTTCGCAATCAGCGGAGCGAACGCTTCGCAGTCGGGCAGCCCGCGGCGCACACGCGCCAGCATCCGGCCGTGATCGAGCAGGTCGGCCGGAACATAAATATGATGCCCGATCTCGTGAGCCAGCACTTCGCGCGGGAAATGGGCTACGCCGCTCTCGATCACTCGCCGCAGGCTCACGACAACCGCCTGATCATGCAAGCGGATCATGGCGAAGGAATCGGTTAACCCCTGTTGCCTCTCGTCGGCCGCCGTCAAGCACCAGCGCGGCTCGGATAGTTTCGTAAAACGACTCCAGATCGCCAGCGCCTCGGGCCACGCCGCTGCCCACCGCTGACGCATGTCGTCGAGAGATTCGCCTGACCGGCTCATGATGCTTGCCGCTCGCTGAACAAGAACACGCGGTGAGACATCGGTAGTGTCACAGCCAATGTGGTGGAGGTCGCTGCGGAACTGCTCGCGCCACCCAACAGCGGCAGCGAAATGCTCGACGTCGGTCCGCGAACCAAGCCGTTGGCTTTGATGGAATACGCAGCATCGGACCGGTTCTTGGGCAGCTCCATCGCCACGCGGTGAAAGATGGCGCCAAAGGCATCGGCCATCACCAGCCAGCAGGATGTGCCGTCGCTGGCATAGAGGGCACCATCGTTAACCGCGACCAGCGGCGGCCGCAGGAACTCGCCGCCCAGGCCACGAAAGCCGCCGATCACCGCCACGACCTGGACCTTGACCGCTCCTTGAGAAGTCGTCTCTCGTTGCATCGCTGCTTGCGAAGCCGGCCGGCGTGGATCAAACCACGGATCCGCCGCTAACCGCTGGATGACAAATGAGACGGAAGCAGCCGAGCCGGCCGGCGACGACAACAGACGTGTTGTCAGGCTCGTCGGCAACTTCGACGCCAGAGCAAGTGCTGCTTTGCGGTGCTGGGCCATTCCACAAGTCCACGCCGCAATCTGCCCCGCCGCGCGGACTTGATCTGGATCAGCACAGTCGGCGGCAACTTTTGCCATCGATCGCAACCAAGCTCGCGGCCAGCAACGCGGAGTGACGTGCAAATTGTACAAGGCGTTCGTCAGCGGTCCGATCAATTCACGGGGCCAGCGATAAATGCAGGGTGTCATCGCCAGCATCAGTTCACCCCACTGAGCTTCAAAATCAGCATGACGAGCATGCGGCCCGATCAGCCCCTTGCCGAGCATCTCCAGCGTCACCTCATACAGCACATCGATTAGGTCGGGCAGACGATCCGCGTCAGCTCCGGCGCCGGCGCGGGTGATCGGCTCCACGCGACGCCGCAGGACATTCAGAAATGCCGCGCCGTCGAGCCGTGGAAACTGCCGGCGAACCTGAGCGAAGCGAGCGTTGTAGCGGTCGCGGTTTGCTTCCAGCACCTCGGCCAGCGCCGGCCCGATCAGCCCTTCCATGTCAGCCACCTCAAGTAGTTCGTGTACCGCTGGTGCAGGTACTTGAGCTTCACCAGATCGTCGTACAGGTGCCCGTACAACTTGCGCCCCTGCGACCACTCTTGCACGAGCCGCTCGATCTTCAACAGCCGCTGGCGCACCTGCGCTTCGTCCAGTCCGTCCAGTCCCAACTCGAACTCCTTCTGCAACTCACCGACCGGATCGTCCTTGTCCAGGTTCAGCCGCTCAAACTCCGCGCACGACAGGTCGAATAGCTTACGAATCCAGCTGATCCGATCCACGCGATAGATGCTGTTCGAACCGGCTTCGAAGAAGGGTGATTCCGCATCCTGCACCAGCTTGTCGTGCAGCACGAAGGGGAGCATTTGCCGCAAGTCCTCAAGCCCGACCTCTCGATTGCCGCGGAACCAGGCCATCGCTTTAACAAATGTCAAAGCCGTCAGCAGTGCCCGCACCGAGAGACCATTTCGCGTTTGGCTGCCTAGGTCCTTGATGCGGTCCCGCCCACTGTCGGCCGCGGCGAGCGACGCCAAATCACCGCCAGAGACCTTCACCGTGTCCTTCGTCTTGTATTCAAGCTGCTCGCCGCCCGAATCGAAGAACTCAAAGTGGCTGGCGAAGAACTCGAAGCGCCGTCGCAACTCCGGCGGGAACCGCACGCAGCGAATCTCCTGTTCCATCTGATCCAGCTGAGCCTGGTTGAAAATGATCTCCTTGGGCACCAGATGTTCCGGGCTGTAGCCTTCCTCGATGCGGTCCAACAGCGCCTTGAGAAAGCGCGTGTTGAAGTTCAGCGCCTTGACGACAACGTCGATGCGATCGCGCAGCGCCTCGATCACCTGATACGTTCCGCCTCCGGCATCGTCGTTGGCGGTCAGATACCAAGCCGCCTCGGGACACTCGTAAATCTGGTCCAACATCTCCGCGTAGTTGTCGGCCATGATGGTCAGCAGAGCCGACTGCGTGCGGGTGGGAATGCGGTTGTATTCGTCGATGATCTTGACCCGCATCGAGAGCCATTTCCGCCAGGCAATCGTGATCCCGTCCATGCTGCGAGCAGCCACGAGATCAGCAGGCAATGGATTGCCGAGCAAATCAGCGATCGTCATCTGCGGCTGGCCGTGCTGAATCGCGCGCTTGATGTCTTTCAAGCTGTATCCGGCCAGCAGACCCATCAGAATCGCACTGGTGGTCTTGCCGCGGCCCGGGCCGCCGATGAACAAGCAGCGTCGCCGCACGGCGAAGGTCAGCAGCGGCAGCAGCACAAAACTGGAGTAGCTTTGCCCCGAGGGCAACCGCACCGTACTGCCTGGCCCACCAAACTGATACGCAGCCGCCGGACCAGCATCGTACTCGATGTCGTAGTGCGGGCTGATGATGGCGTTGTTGACGATCCAGAAATAGGCCTGCCGCAGTCGCTCGTCGAGCGGCATGTCGGTGGCGATGGCATCCTCGGTCGTGATCGGCCCGCGATACAGATCCGCCACATCAAAACGCGGCGGTTCCGGCGCCGCATCAGGATTCGTGGGAGCCGCGGAGACATGCGTGACTCGGTCTTTGCTGGTCATGCTGTCGCCTCGAGAAGTTGGATTTACGAATGGTTGTAAACTACCGGCGGATGGCTCGACTAGAACCTATCTTGCCTGGCCCGATCAGCTCGCTTATCTGCGCGGCGGCCTACGCTCCAGGTTCCGCGGCTGGCTCTTGGCTTGACCTGCTGAGCGGAACTGCGGCCACACGGAACCCCAGGGACTCGCTCAGGTACTGTGGACGGGCCCCGTTGCGGTCCGCCGCCCAGCAGCTCCTGGCGTCGTCGCCCCAGCAACCGCCCCGGAACGCCAGGCGGGTGGGCCATGTCTCCCACAAATCCGTGCACCACTCCCAGACATTCCCTGCCATGTCCTCCAACCCCAACGGTGATCGAGACCTCGGGAAGACGCCAACGACCGACGTGCCGCCAAGACCGGTTTGTTTGTTGTTGCAGATGCCATCCTCCCACGTATTGCCCCACGGATACTCAAATCCCTCCGGTCCGCGAGCCGCTGCTTCCCATTGCTGCTCGGATGGTAGGAAACCGCCGGCCCAACAACAGAAAGCTTCCGCCTCCCACCAGGAGACACCAACCACCGGCTGATTCGGGGAGTTGAACGCCGCAGTCCGCCAAAATTCAGGCAAGATAACTCCTACAGCAATTCGCCACTTCCAGCCCGCGTACGACCAGTACTGCTGGTTCGTATACCCGCCAGCGTTAATGAACTTCGCGTACTGAGAGTTCGTTACGGGGTACTTCGATAGCCAGAACGGCTCGCGGATTGTGAGCCGCTTCTTTTTCTCTCCGACCAGGTAATCACCGGCTGGGATCTTCTGGTAACCGGGATGCATGGCAGGATCAGTTCCAACTCGCAGGTCTGTCACAATGCGAGGGTCGCCGAGTCGACCCAGTGCCACCTCCAGCGTTTGACGCTCCTTAACCGCGATCTCCTGCTCAATCGCGCGAAGTACGCACCGCTGGAAGAAGCTCGTCAAATCGTCCGGAATAGCTGCTTCGCGTCCCGCCAACATCTGAAGGGCGTCGCCCAGGACGATCGCTTGGTTCCAGGCCGGGTGTTGTTGGAACCGCTGCGAAGCGTCCAGGGACGGCAGCTCGATGCTGTTTGCCAAGCGGCGCAGGTAGTCGAGACCGGCATGTGCCTTGAATGCTGTGACCACGCAGCCGAAATGAAAAGACAGCGTGTTCCGCCAGTCAGCGGATTTGCCACGATCAAGGAACAGCTGCACCACCTCGTTCTGGCGGCCACGATTGAGCACGAACAGCCGCTCGGCCGCCAAGAACTCCTGTATCGACGGATGGAAGAAGCTTACCCCGTCCTCCCTGCTCACCAGCAGCACTGACTGGGACAGCAAGTCCTCCCGCACTCGCACAGTGTCGCGGAGGTCTTTGTCGGTCGAGCCGTCGGTGTTTTGGTGCTCCGCCAATAATAGATCGATCTCACGCTCGGTCGCGGCAGCTTCCGGCGTCTCCCGGTGCTGCCCCAGCGCTCTTCCGGTGTGCATGCCGAGAGCGACCGCCGCCAAGCGACCGCGCATAAGATCAGTGCGATCTTTTTCCGCATACCGATTATGCAGCACCGTGTCCACGATCTTGTCGTACAGCGTGTACTTGTCGTGCGGCAGACGCTCGCCCTCGGCGTAGATGATGCACATCGCCGTCAGCAGCAGCGGATTGGTGGCTAAATCATCCAAGCCCCGCTCGACGCGGATGTGGTCGATCAGCGCGTCGGCCATCTGCAGCCCTAGATCGATGTTCTCCTGCAGACGAACCAACCACCGGCCAACCAGCAACGCCTGTAGCGGCGGATCGAGATTAAGGATCGGAGCGTGAGTCAACCCAAGCTTCCGCTGTTGCTCGTCGTCGAGCCCGTAGGACCGGCTCGTCACCAGCACTCGGTTACCCGCTTCGGTCCACCGCGCGACCGCCTTCCCCAAGCCTGAGATCAGCATTTGCCGGGGGAACCATTCAGCGCCATCGGTGGTGTGAACTTGCGGCACCTCATCTATGCCGTCCAGCATCAGCAGTGTGGAGCCTTGGTCGAGATGCGCTTTCAGGCAATCCCAAACCAGCCCTGGACATGTCTGATCGCCCAACCAGTTCTCCAGCGCCAAAAGGATTCCGCCCATATCCACCGAGTTCACGCCGCGAGTAGGCAGATATTGCCAAAAGTTGCAAAGTCGGATGAACATCGGCAGCCGGTCCCGCAGCGACTGTGGGAAGGCTTCGCGGTACTTGTCCGGCGCCGGAATGTCGACCGCCGGCAGTTCACCGTTGCACGCCAAGAAGGCGCTCCATCTGCAAAAAGTCGTCTTCCCCGATCCGGGCGCACCGGAGACGTACAAAGACTGGCGGCCGAGAAGTTCCAAGAGTAACTGCACGGAGTCTCGTTCCTCCGGACCCAACAACTTGCTGAGGGCATCACGATCATCGTCCGCGGTTTGTGCCGAGGTGGCCAGCGGCGTATAGACGTGGTTCAGCCGCACGCCCGAGCCATGCTTCAGATTCAGGCACATCAACTCGACGTCGCAGCAGCGCCCCCGCAGCCACTGGATGTACTCGGCCGGGACTGGTGGGGTAAGCATGTCGATCTGGTTCGTCCCTGCCGGTTTGGCGTGCTGCGAACCCTCCTGCGCCGCGAACAACCGCTGAACGATCTTCCGCAAGTGCTCCGAAACCTTCTCATAGAAGCTGTCTACACCTCGCGCACCTTTGTACGTGCCGACGATACCCAGGTGCTCGATCCGCTCGCGAAACTCGCATACTTCGAGCCATTGCCGCGCAGCGTCGCGTGAACGCCCCGACCGGGTGTCGTCATCGAAGTAGAACATGATCCACGGCCCGCCCGTGTCCCTGTACTTAGCCAAGGCGTCATCGAACTCAGACTTTGTCTGTCCCTCACCGAACGTGGCCGAAATGATTCCCAGGTAGACGTGGCATGGCGTCGACTGTTCGCGAAGCACGGCTTGCTTTCCCGGGCCAATCTGCGGCACCGCATCCCATTCCCACTTGAACAGCTCCAGCTGAATGCCGTGGGCATCGCCTTCAGTTCGGTTGACCGCATCCACCACCTCGTCCAGCACCGCGCAGTTCAGCAGCCACTTCCTTGGGCGAGGAGACATGAATCCGAATCACGCGCCTGGTTTTTGCTCTGTCCGCCACTTCTTTCCTCGCGAGGACTCACGCTTCATTAGTTCGAAGTCCTCCAGTGGTGATCGTTCCCGCATTTGCTTACCAGCTTCGCGGATGACAGGGACGCGATCCGATGAAATCGCAACACGTTTGATGCTTTCAGTGCAGCGTAGCCGGTATCACACAGCTAGTCCAAGGCGGCCTGTTCGACGGTGTCTTCTGTACTTCTCATGGCGGCAGTGTAGACCGTCGGCAAAGTGCTCGCTGACGGGATCAGCTGACCAACCTGGAACTCATTTCCATACCAGTCCGGGAACGGGTTTGGCTCCTGATAAATAGGGAGAAGCCGATTGGGAAGGGGATCATCTGGAGGGCTGTCGCAGCCATCGCCCAGATCGCGAATCTACGGCAACCGACTAGACGACGCGTCGCTGGGCCGTGAGCAGTGGGATCACCGATGAGGTGCTGGCCCAGCGCGCGGGCCCAAGCCGTTCATGGGCCTGAGGGCGTCACGCCGAACGGAGCTGGAGCGATCGGGAGGATTCGCTAACCACGTGCTCAACGATTGGTTCGGCCACACTGGGGCGATTGCTGAGACGCACTACCTGCAGGTGACTGAAGATGACTTCTCGGCGGCTGTGGTCCCGCGTGTGGACCCATTGGTGATCCCATCGCAAGGGACGCCTGAGTCCCGCAGGACCGTCGGGAAACGAAAAAACCCCGGTCAAACCGGGGCTTTGATGGCTGTCAGTGGTGTCCAGATGGACGGCGAGTACACCCGGCAGGATTCGAACCTGCAACCCTCGGTTCCGAAGGCCAAGATCTTGCCCTTGGCTCTTCGCCGTCAAAACACGCTTTTCATGCTAAAAAAATCGTCTTTCGCGTAGCGTAACGGAGTGCGAAAGCTTTCGCAACCGCAAGCAGTAATGGTGCTGATTGTGATATTCGCACAGCTGAATTGGGCTTAGTTCACTGATTCTTGATATCTAAGCTCGACCGCCTGCATCTACTCGGCTGCCGGCTTCATCGTCGTGTGCTCACGAACTGCGATCCACAGCGTTCCTTGCCGCTGGCCTCAAGGGCGGCGTGTGCAGTCGCTGGGCACAGCGGAAGCGGAAGGGTGCATCGCCGAACACGCACCGAAACACGGGTGATCATTCCAGCTGGGGCTTCACGGCAGCTCCGCCGCTGGGCAGGGCAGGTCGACCGGACGCGATCCGAACGATGGTACCACGTCGAGCTCTGCCATCAGCCGCACGCAGTGGTACATGCGCCAGTCACTGAGCGGCGTTGCAGCCCCGGTGATCCTACCGGCGACAACAGCCCGCCAGCCAGACGCTGAAACAGCCGAGTATTGACGGCCTGCTGCCACACGCGGTTACCGGAATTCAACCCGGGAACATGGCACAACGGCCCGCACCCGATCGATGACGACGAAAAGCATCACTGCCGACTGCTTGACGCTGTCCGCCCCGGAAGCTGGCAGTGATCGTCGCCCCTGTCGGATGGCCGAGTGCAGTAACGCATAGCTCCGGCGACTCTCACTGGACCTGATCGGGACGACAATGTTGCCGCTGATTTCCGGTCGTTTCCGGATGCACGAAAAATCTCGCACTTTTCGGCGAATTCTTTTCCAGCAGCATCCTTACCGAATTTGGCGGAATTCGTGTCTTTCGCAGTAAAAGCAGAGCTGGAAAGTCCCAGCGACCCGTGCTGAAGCACCGGAAGTATCACCGGAAGGGACTTCCGGTCTTGAGGGGGTTTACGGACAGCCCTTTACCCTCACCCGGAGTCAATCGAGTGGTTAAACCATCGAACCGACCACCTCAGCAGGCTAGCTCTCGCGACGCCTTGCATGCACAGCTATCAGCAGATCTACCGCACGATCAGCAGGCCGTCGCAGTCAACCTGGACCGCAAGATGACGCTGCTCACCGAGGACCTCGTCAGCCTCACCCAAGTGGCACAGGAGCTCGACGTCCATGTTAGCGCGCCGTATCGCTGGCTGCACCGCGGCGTCCGCGGCGTTCAGCTCGAATCGATCCGCGTTGGCGGCAAGCTACTCACATCGCGTCAGGCCGTCCATCGATTCCTTCGCGCCACGCAGGCTTAGCACCGGAGCGGTCACCTGCCGCGGCAACCAGGCCGCGGCAGGTGACTAGGCCCGCTTGGCCGTCGTACGTGCGGCTTTCGCGGGGCCAGTAAATGGGTGCCGTTCACCTGTTCTTCCCCGCCCACAGTTACAGACACACATCAACACGCACAGAGAGCTAGCCAGTCAGACACACGAGCGACCGGCGTACCCACACTCCCGCGCCGCACGAGGCGATTCCGACCCCGCCGCTCGTGTCCCTCGCCGTTCGACCCACCCCCGCTCCACAAGCGGCGATTCACCCTCAACCCCTCAACCAACAATGGCAACTTTCGCTAGAAGACGGCCGGGTACCATCCCGCCGATCGCCGGTGATTCAGTCCGTATCGCGGATCACCACGTCGACCTTGACCGCTACGAAGAAATAGTGACCAGTCAGTTCGAGATCGTGCTAGCTCGTCTCGGAGTTCGTCAGTCGGTAACGCCACTCCTGCTCAATCAGGCTGCTCACGCACTGATCTGCGGTCGGACCCTAGCCACCGATCACTGCAACAACCGCGTGTTCCAGTCAACCTATTACTGCCGCTATGGCCGCTTGTGTAAGTGCTGCTATGCCACGAACGCCAAAGCGAGGGCGGCAGTGCAACTGGATGAGCCGGCCGCGTACATGGGCATGCGGCTGCTGCACTTCGTCTTCACCTCACCGGCCGTCAGCACCAAACAGGAAGAGCTCGAGTGGACCGCACGACTGCACCGCGCACGTCAAGGGCTGCTCGATGCAACTACCACATGGAAACGCCGGAAAGGAGAGACCTGTCAGATCGGTCACTACGTCATCGGCCTCCATACAAAGCCATCGGAAGGCTCGTCACTGCAGTGGCCGCATCTACACCTCGCGATGCTCGTTCATCCACTGTGCCCGGTCTGTTCGCCTGGCGGGCTTCATGCCTGGTACACCAGAGCATACGAGCGAGCCTTGGACGTTTGGCCAGCGCCGCTGGTACTGCTCAAAGACATCGGCATCCTTGCGACCGTGGCTGTTAACCGCAGTGGTCGCCGACGGAATGTGACAACTGTGAAACGTGCATGCAACCTGTTCGCCTACGCATCACGCAACACCGAGCACAACGACACACCAGACACCGTTGCCGCCCGTGACCAATTATTTAGTGACTGCGGCATCACCACGTCGTATACGCGGTCACGCCGCCGATCAGGCACCAAACCGCTAAAGAGAGCTGCCGCACCGCACGCGTTTCCTCCGGACGTGCAGGGCGAAAAGCGAACTCTCATCTATCCGCTCGACGGAACCGACTATCGCGAGATTCCGCCGAGTCAGCACCACGCCGAGCAACATCAGCTGCTCCTAAGGGCTCGCTCCATCCTGACGCAACTCTACCCGGCCACACAACTGAATGGTCCGACTTCTACAGGAACTAATCAATGACGTCCAAGCGAATCTCCCACCCGCTCAACCAGTTCGCAACGATATCCAAATACCAGTCCATCCCCTGCGGACGCTGGGCTTCAACCCTTGCTAACGCCTCGTACCTGCCCCTCGCGGACGTCGTCAAAACTGTGATCGGATTCAGTAAGTCAGCACGGCGAACAGAAATCGCCGGCCATCGTCGAAAGCACGAAGCAGCCGTGATCGAGATACTCTCCTGGCCAAAAGCAATGGCCGCTGCGCTACGGAAGCGTGGGCATCGGTCTCCGGACGCGACTGCTGCTCAAGCACTCTCGCTAGGGCTGACGCTACATCACCGGCCTCAGGAGTACGGAAGGCCATCAACTCTGGTGCAGATCGTCAGGGACTACCCAGACCATATCAGCTTTGCGCATCTCACACGTATCGTGCCACTACTTCACGACTACGACGACTGCGAAACCCTGGAAGACGTCGCCGCGATCTGGGAGTTCAATAATGCCGTTACTATGACGTTCCTCACGCATGCGTACAAAGAAAAGCTCTCGCCCAAGCAGTTCGAGATTTTTCTGAGTGACGCTCGGCAAACGAGATCAGCTGGCCGCCCGCGGAAATCGATAGATTAGGGGGATTGAGCAGTGACCAACTCAGTTCCCTCCCGACCAGTGAATGCGTCTGGCGCTCAATGCGGGTGCCAGACAATCGGCAGCGACGGAAGGCGAGTCCGACTAAGCGTTCCGACTGCGGCTGGAGAAACTATTGCATTGCGGTCAGCACAGCGTGCTGTCTTGCCTGCAAATAGTGGTGCAATACCATCGGCCGAACACTCGTCCCCGCCGTCACCCAAGATATGGGTCGTTTGTAGCTACGCCCGCCACACTGCCGGCCGGAACTTGGCACATGCTGGTCACTCCGTTACTCCGGACCAGAAACGCCACTGGCGCTTTCGATCGGTGGATGAAACTACAGGCCAGAGAGGCGACAAAACCGTTTTCAGGCTTCTACTCTGTCGTTCAGTTCAAGTTCAGCCGGCAAGCGTCGATCGACGGCAACTTCCAGCGGCAAGGGCAGTCGCACCTTGTCAGTCCGGCCGCAACGGCTGTCACTACGAAACTCCGGCTGACGTCGACGCGACCGACCAGCTGGATCTCGTGATGACCGTTCCGACACTTCGACTCGACTGGTGTAAACAGGTTTTAGCAGCCGTGTTCACTAGACATCGTCGACTTGCCGCTGGTCCGTTCCCAGTTCTCGTCGACGTGATCGAAGTCTTCATCGATCGGCCTGCGAGCCGCAGCAGCTTGCACGAACGCCACAGCGACGGCGAGACGCAGTTGGAGCTGAACGTAGCCCGCTTCTCTCATGACGTCGGCAAGACCACGCAAAATGCGTTTCCAGCGGCCTGGCTACACGACATGAACGACTTGCAGCGGCCCCTGCCGCCAACCAGCTCGCGACGGTCGACCGAAACCGTTTTGGATCAGCGGCTAGCCCATTACGTCGCGCCGAACCGTAACGATGTTCCTGATCGCAAGCCAAAAGCAAACGCAGCAGTGCTGTCTGCCGTGATCGCTTTGCCGCGGCAAAGAATCGCGGTCTGCTTCGTCATTCCGTCACCGGGCAGTTATCCACAGACGGCATCGCCAGCCGACATCCAGCCCGACGTCGTAAATGGGTGCATTTCACCTGTTCTTCCCCGCCCATACTTATTGACATACACAGATAGCACATTTCTCCCGTCTGTGACGACGCTCATCGCCATCCGCCGGCGCGGCATATACGGCGATGAGCGTCGTATCCCGAGCGCGACTACCGATCACATTCTGGCGTCGGGAACGCGTTTACACTCCTGGCCGACTTACTGCCGCCAACGATCGACGCTACTGGTGCTCGTCGATCGTTGGCGGTGCCGTCACTCTCACTCACCGCACGCGCCTTGCGCCGATTCTCAGCAAGTAAGCACCCGGACACAAGTTTGTTCCGTCGATTAACTCTTTCCACACGGTAGGAATCGTGCCGAATTAAGTCGCTTATGAAAAATGACTTGTGTCCGGCCACTTACAGCACGGCGGTAAGCCGGTAAGTAATCATGAAACCCGGCTATTCAACCGGCGGATCGCAAAGCTGTTCATCGTTTAACCTCACGACGACCACCTGACGCCGAAGCAGGCGGAGATCTTCATCACAAGCGTCAAAGGAGTTGCGCCCGCGGGCCGACCGCGGAAGAACAACTGACGACGCTCGCGACCTGTCTTACCCCCTTCGCTCCCTGAGGACCACATGATGTCCGAATCTACCACCGACCCATCGACAGATACACCAGTGACCAGCAAAACGACGAATCACCACAAGCCTACTCCGACGAACGATCACGCCACGTACACACCACGGCACCCGATTCCATCCATCGCTGAGGTGCTGGAGCGATATCCGGCGATCACAGACATCCACCCGGCGTGCAGCGCATTACCAGACATGCCTGCTAACTCGTTCGACGATCTGGTCGACGCGATTGATAAAGCCGGGCAGCTCGACGCGATTAAAGTTGATCCCGATGGCCAACTACTCGATGGCCGCTTCCGCCTATCCGCCTGCTTCGTCTTGGGTATCGAGCCACGGATCGAGCGATCGACCGATGACCCTTGGGCGATCGCTAAGTCAAACGTCGCCAGACGACATTTGGAGCCCGGACAGCGTGCTGCGTTTGCCGCTCGTTACTTAGGCGTTGAGCGGGCTGCTGCTAAGCAGCGGCAGCAAGCGGGACTGCGAAAGGGCAGTGAAAAGCCCGTGCGCCAGAATTCTGACAAACGGGCGGGGCGAGCCCTACAGCTCGCTGGCGAAATGGCGGGCGTCAGCCACGACACCGTCCGTAAGTTTGTGAAGCTGCCGGAGCCACTGCAGGAGGCGGTCGCTGCAGGTAGACAGACGGTGAACGCTGCCGCCATTAAAGCAGGTATCGTGAAACCGCGACCCACCGCGCGTAGGGCCAAGGCAAAAGCCGACAATGTTGGACCTGCACCCGACAATGTTGCGACTGAACCCAAGACCAGCGATGGCGATCAGCACGACAAACAGGATGACGCACCAGCTGTACTCAGTCATCCGGGTACATCCGTCAGTGCATTCGTCTACCGGCACGGCAGTGCGCAGTGGAGGTACATGCTCAGCACCATGAAGATCAGCCGTCGAGCCGCGTCCCGGGAGCAAGCGATCGCTACCGTGACATCCAAGCTCGCGGCGTTAGCTCGCACTGCGATGGCACGTGATCCGGATGAATCGCCCTAGCTTCACCGACGGCCTCAACCGCAGCGGCCTGGAGCCGGCACAGACGTAGAACGCCATTTGGACGACCCAAGGGCGGTGGCGCTACTGGGGCTCCAGTCGATCCAGCGGTCCATCGAGAAATGCCACTGGCGCTTTCCCGTGGAACCAGCGACTGGACAAGTCGCCTAGAAAAACGTGTTCAGCTTTAACTATTGGCACATCGTCCGTCTGTTGGCTCGACCGCCGTCAGTCACCCTGCTGCTTAACTGCGGATGTCGCGGTGACGCTACTATCGCGGTGACGCTTTATCACCTCGGTCGCCCATGATGGCGGCTGGCGAACATCAGCCCGCGTCGACCGCGCGGGCTGTAGGGCTGAACTGTCCACGCCACGGGCCGTTGCTGCAGCGACTAGCTCAAGGCTGGCGTGGCGTTGGGCAGCTACCGGTGCAACTAGCCACAATAGCGATGCAGCCGCCCAAGCAGGGTGGCGGCCAGCCACGTGGCCATCGCCGCCACTACACAGGCCTTCAATCACTTGGCCACGGACAGCGCGGCTCACAGGGTCACGATGCAACCCGGCAGCCAGATTGATACCTAGGATGCCTGTGATCGCTGTTCCGCACGCTTAGCCAGCTTGCTTGCGGCTGGCAGCCCAGACACGGAACCCAACATCGATATAACGCCTCGTGGAGATCCTCCCATAGCGCTCCGCGGCACGGCAGTGGAGAGCATCGCTGCCCCACGAGCCGCCGCGTATCGTAGCTATAAGCCCGCCTGCATTGCCCTGGTCGGCGAGTGGATCTGTTTCTTCGGCCGGGTACTCGCAGCTCCACCGGTCGAGACACCACTCATGGACGTTGCCGGCCATGTCGTATAGACCCCACGGGTTCGGCTTCTTTTGAGCAACGGGATGCGCGTCCCAATCAGCGTTACCCCGAAACCACGCGTGCTCAACCAGCAACTGAAGCTCATCGCCAAAATAGAAAAGTGATTCCGAGCCAGCTCGGCAAGCATATTCCCACTGAGCTTCGGTCGGAAGCCTATATGTACGGCCATCCCTCTCGCTCAGCCTGTGGCAAAAGTCACGGGCGTCATGCCAACTGACATTGACGGCAGGTCGCTCGACACCCTCAAGCTCAAGCCCTTCATCGTTCAGCCAGGGCTCCGTGCCCATCACTTCGAGCCACTGTCCCTGCGTCACAGTGGTTTCACTCATCCAGAACGCCTTCGATAGCTGGACGACGTGGGGTTTCCCTGTGCAGTCAAGGTACGGATCGTAATCCGGGTTACCCATTTTGAACGATCCGGCTGGTATCCGGCGGAAGTGCTGCCCGATTGAATTCCTGAATTTCGGCTCCGGCGCGCTGGCAAGTGTTGCAGTCATCTACGAAGTCCTTGGTTATGAGAAACGGACAACGAAGTATTGCACCCGCCATCATGAACGGCAACATCAACTCGCCACTTAGATCTGCTGAGTAATGCTCAATCACTACAGGATGCCATTGCATGCTAATAATTGCGCACGAATGCTAATGAATACACACCGATGCTAATGAACGCGAACGCTGCGAAAGGATTCGCTTTCCTAGACTCCAGAGACGCCGGCTTTCAGGGCAAAATGCGTTTTTATCGGGATGAAACGACCACTACAAGACTGATGCAGTGCCGAGCGCCACTGGCGTTTTTGAACGTTAGCTCTTTATGCTCAGGCGACCATGTCCGGTGTAAGATTGTCAGGCGCCAAAGTGTCCATGTCAACATAATATTGGCGATAGTGCGTTTTGGCCGTGACGACATGAAAAATGCCATGAGGTCATTGTGCAAGATTCAGTGCGTGTGTAATAGAATGTGCCATCCTGCTTGCCCTTGTGTTTGGGCTGCGTTTTCATTCCACCGCTGGAAGTCTCGCGATGTCGTCCGAAGAGAAGCCTCAGCCGAAGCGTTTGCGGAAGTCGTTGAAGAAGAGCAAGAAGCCCGGGCAAGTGGCTGAGAAGACTAACCCTGGGTCATCAGCAAAATCGCCCGCTATCGCTGCCGCCAAGACAACTGCGAAAGCACTGGTGAAACCGCCTGCTGCTGATCGCCCAGCAAAGGCTGCTAAGAAGGCACCGGCCAGGCCAGCCGAGTCTAAGCACACACTGAAGACAGGGTCAGGCAAGATGCCTGGTCCCGTAACCAAATGGGTTTCAACAGCCGAAGTCCTAGCGCTGCCGGTACACCCGATAGCGGAGTACTACCCGATGGGGAGCGACGAAGTCGTGCGAGGACTTGGCCAGGATATGAAATCGCGAACGCAGCTAAACCCGATCATCGTCTGCGACTGTGTGGTGCTCGACGGACGCACGCGATTGAAGGGCGCAAGCTTCGCTGGGATCAAGCAGGTGAAGGTGAAGTACTACACTGGTCTGGGGGAGTTGGAGATCCGTGCGATGATCACATCGTGCAATGACGAACGTCGGCATATGACCTCGGAGGAGCGGACCACGGCAGCACTGCAGTATTACGACGATCACAGACACGTGCGTCCGAGAGTCACGATCCAGGACGCAGCCGCTCTGTTTCGTGCGGGAAAACGAAGCGTGGACCGACGGATCGCGGCCCGCAAGACTGGACCAAAGAAGCGGAAAGTGCGCGCATCAATGTCGCGGATTCCAACCTATTTCCGCGAGACGGCGATCTTCCTGTCCGGTCTCAGCCAGCTGAAAGAAACATCCAAAGGCAAACGCGCGTACAAGAGGTATTACGCGAAGATCCGCCAGCTGGCGGATGATATCACCAGCTGGGACGAGATGGCGGGCGTGGTGGAGTATCACTGCATGCTGAATGACCAGGACGGCCCATAGCGCAATTGTCGTCGCGGGAACTGCAACATCGCGTGTGGCTACTCGTTGTTTGTCGTCGAGCGATGGCTGCAAGTAGCTATCGCCTCTTGCGCCTGCGGGGTGTTAATCGCCCCGCGGCTGATCGATTTGCCAGCGCGATACTGCAGTCGTTCATTCCAGTACAGGAGCGGCTCCGTTGACTCAGTCGGTCGGTTTGCTGCGGTTGCCCCGCCGCTGCCAGCTGCGCATCGCCAGCGCGTCAGTCGAAGCTCAATTTTATCGCTTGCCGGATCTCGCAGGCGTGGGCAGCGCGAATCCCGCTGAGCAGGCTCAATCGCTACCTGCCGAGGTCATTAGGCGAGCAACCGAATTGTACGAAACAATCGGGCGACTCTTGGCCCGACGTTCGCGACCTGCCGAGAGGTCGTCCCAGCGGCACTTACAAAGAATGCACTATACATGTTCCATAAAATCCCCGCTAACAGGGTAGAAGCAGCAGAGGTGCCCACCGGAATGGGGCAAATTCCGAGGGATTTGAAGCTCGACCCGGTCCTCAAGGCCGCCAGTGAAAAATTGATTTCTGGGACGACCTCTCCGACCACTGACCCCAGAAATCACGGTAAAAATGCATCGATATTAGGTGCGTTCGGTGGCGCCAGAATGGTGATTTTGGCGTTTCAACGCGCATCTGGTGGCATTAGAGAAGCCGTTCATGCTGCGTCTCCGGTAACCCCTAACGCTGACTCTTCAATGAGGCGTGAGTGGCCTGCGCCAGGCGGTAGAAACGGCGGCGTCACCCGCGTTAACACGATTGGATCCGACGAAAATGCGCCTACGAGTAGAGTCGCGGTCAAAACGGACAGTTGCGGTGGTTGGTTGGTAGGAATCGTCGGCGGATACCTGAGGTGCTGTCGAAGGTTCGTTGGGTGCGAAACTGGGCAGGTTTAGCTGGTCAGGCTGGGTGCTGTATTCATAATCAGAGAGTCTGCGTCGCTAGTCTCGTCGCTGCACCAGCAACAGTCAGTAGAAGAGGCGTCAGTAGCCGCTCTCGACGCTTGGCGATGCGTCCGCCGAGTGCCGGTGCTGTACGCTCCAGCAGCTGACAGCATCGCCAGACGCCAATCGCGAGGTGTTGGCTAGCGACTTTATCCGTTCATGGGGTTCACTGAATCGATCGTGAAGCCAGGAAGACGGTACAAAAAGTGACAAAACATTTGACTCTAGACGTATTTCTCAGCGGGTTCACGGCTGCCGCTGGCGAAGAGCTAGAAAGTGCCGTTGGCATCTCCATTTCGAGCCGGTGAGCTGAAACCCTTCATGTCAAATACTCATGAGTACATTGTCTTCGACCGAGCGAAACTCGACCCGGCGTTGGCGATGCGGTGGCCGGAGTTTGATCGTGCGTATCCCGGCTGGGGACAGTGGGACTCGGCCAGAGACTTCCTCGTCGAGTGGGCGCTGGACGACGAAACGCTGATCAACGGAGTCGATGAGATCCTGACCCGGAGAACCGTGCGGTCGACGCTCGCGATGAGCGGCTCCTCTTTCCATTTCCTCTGGGCGATTCTCAACGTAAAGCGATTATCAGCCCGCGTGATTGAGATCCCTTCAGGCGACTACGCCTACGCGGAGGACATCGTCTGTTGTGCCAGCACCGCATTCATCCGCGGCGACATCTCCTTGGCTACTCTCGCCGCGGTTTATCAGCTGCATGCCAGCCGCGTTGATCTCGCCGATTGTCTGCCGCCGGCAATTGCCAGCGACGTGCTGAGTCGTCCACGTCCGGCGTCCATACTGCCTGGTGTCCTCGACGAGATGCCCGCAGGTGCCGACGGAACCGGGATTTTGCAGGCACGGAGAGTCATTGATTTCATCCGGCGGGCCTGGCGGGAGCAATGGCCACTGCGGGCGGACCAGCGAACACGTGAGGAAGGCGACTCACTCCGATCCTGTGAGGTAGCGACACGTCTGGCCGCGGCTCTCCGCCATCGCCGTCTGCTCAAGCCATGCATGTTCCGTTGGTATGAGAGCTAATTGCCAATGTTGAACTGTCACAGCCTGGAAGATTCAGATGACTGGGGTAAACGGCGTGTAGCAGAGCTGCCTCAGGCCGAATCAGGCTACTGATGCTCTGCATCAACCGGCCAATGTCATTTTCATCGTTACAGTGGCGGTGTCTCGGGGAGAACCTGGACGTGTAGACCGAGGAACGTCAGGTCGGGTCGGTAAGACTTTCTTGGGCGTCGAGAATCGCGAGCGTGACCTGTTGCGTGCCCGGTCAGTCCCTGGACCAAGAAGGCGGTCCGAGACCTTCTCGACGTGACGATGCCAAATCATTGAGACCAACACTTATCCTGTTCGCTTCGAAACCCGCCACGGTGGATGCATCGGTGATTGCCGTCGATACTGGCCGACACGTCAGCGCTTCGCAAGCCTTGCAGAGCGATGCTGAGCGGCGCGCTTTCGCCATCAGAATCGGTACGCCGCCGCTGAACCGGGGCGAACGGCTTACTGAGTGTGCTGGAACGCTCCGCAGAACCTGCTGCAAAGACAGGGCAGGTGTCGAGCTATTTCCTGCCGGTTGACCGTACGCAAACGCGTCGTTGGAACCACGCTTCAGGCGACTGACGGCCTAGCGAGAAGCTTGCGCACGTACTGCTACAAGCGGCGGTTTCAGGTGAGAAATTTTCGATTGGTTTTCGCACATTTTGACCGAAATTCGGCAAAACACGATATTTTAGAAGCCCAAGCGGTTCGGCTTCCAAAATCACCGTGTTAGCGGGCGAAAATGAGAGGCTAACTCGATTTTCGGCTTTGTCCGGCCTCAGCGTTGGCGAGACCTCGCATTAGAGTGCCAGGTCAGAAAGCAGAAGACATGTTTCTCGAGCAATTGCTGGTTCGCAGATCGCGTCTGCAATCGCCCTGACGGAAACGTGCCAATGGCACAATTCTGAAATCTTCGCCGACCGACCGATTCAATGTCCGGCCTGCCTGAGTGACCAAGCAACTCAGGAATCGATAAGCTGATGCCGAACCTCGCCATGACGCAGAGTCGGTCGGTGACTGACGACATGACGGTATCAGTGTTTTCCGTTTTCCCATCCCGAGCAAGCCAGTGGTGCGTATCAAACGAACCGACTATCGCGCTTACGAGCTGACCGGACGTGTCCAGAGGGCTCTGCTGAAGTATGGCTGCACTGGCGTTGTCGCCGAAGATGTCGGCGATCGGTTGGTCAGGCTGTCAGGAACCGTCGCGAAGGCCGACGGCAAGACCTTGGCCGTAGCTGTCGCTCGTACCGTACCTGGAGTGCGCGACGCCACCTTCGACGTGCGAGATCGGTCCCGTGGCAAGTCGAATCAAGTCGCAGACTAAGCGAGCGGGGAAAAGCATTGTCCCAAACGCACCGATCCGGCGAAACCGTGATTGTCGGCCACCAGCCTGGGCTGATCCGTGGTCTCGGATTTTGCCGCTGCGTCGACACCGGCTGCGGAACCGGCGGGTTGCTGACCGCAATGGAGGTTCAAGGCGGCCAGTGCTGGCAAGTCAATGAGGACGGCAATCGATCGGGTGCGGGCAGTGGCACTGCCAGGGACACTGGCGTCTTGCAGCCACCGCCAGGATGAACGACTCTCAACCACGATGATCGTCTAGCCTTTGCGTGTATTCACCGCGCGAGTCGTTCCGCAAGCGGTCTCCCGGTTCCGTCGCCGCAGTTGGCTCGTCATCATGGTTCGCAAAGCGTCCTGCCCCTTCGTGAAAGCGAGAAATGTCGGTACCCACCTTTGACGGACTCATCGTGCCACTTTTTGAATCGCTCAAAGCACTGGGAGGATCGGCGTCGATTGCCGAAATCGACGAGAAGGTTGGCGAGCTGCTCCAACTCCCGGAAGCGGTTCTGGAAGTTCCGCACAATCCCGCGAAGAGCAACCAGACCGAGTTTCAATACCGCCTGGCTTGGGCACGAACCTACCTCAAGAAATTCGGGCTGATTGAAAATTCGAGTCGAGGTGTTTGGAGCATTACCCCTGACCAGCGAAACGTCGACTCGCTCAACCCTCAGGACATCATTCGCGAGGTTCGTGAACAACATCGCCGGGCTCGGTTATCGCCCCCGACCGCAGCGACGGAACCGGCGAGCGATGTGGATGCTCCCGAAGAAACCGAATCCTGGCGGCAGCAACTTCATGAAGTTCTAACCCAGGGTATGGATGCATCAGCCTTCGAGAGACTGGTACAACGACTGCTACGAGAATCTGGTTTCGTTCACGTCGAAGTCACGGGAAGATCCGGCGATGGTGGAATTGACGGCAAGGGGATTGTTCGCATCAACTTCCTCAGCTTCCACGTGATTTTTCAGTGCAAGAAATATGCAGGTTCCGTATCGGCTTCGCACGTTCGGGATTTCCGCGGGGCGATGATTGGGCGAGCGGACAAGGGGCTGCTGATAACCACCGGCACATTCACCCGAGACGCAGTTCGAGAGGCCACCCGCGACGGTGCTCCTCCACTCGATTTAATCGACGGTGAGCAGCTCGCCGACATGCTAAAGACGCTTGGGCTGGGAATATCGACCGAGTTCGTCGAGCAGGTCTCGATCGATGAATCATGGTTCCGCTCCATCTAATGCGCGAGGCGAGCGTCCAACAAACATGTTAACTCCAGCTCGCGGGCCGATCTGCGGCGAACGCTTATGATATTGGGTTGGTGTGACTGTGCGGCTACGGCGTCCAGTGCTGCAGCACGGGGCCATCGTCACCGTAGAGCGGGTCTTGCTTGGGAAGCGGTACGCTGGCGATCCGCTGTTCGGCTGCCGCCTTCGCCGCTGGGTCGTCGCGGATCAAGTCGTAGTCCTCCTGCCCAGCTGGATTGCCACCGACGACTAGAAAATCGGATGAGGCATCGATCCGCTTGTGCGCCGTGCCCGCCGGCAGCACGGCGACATCCCCGGCCGCTACCGAGACGGCCAGTCCCTCTGGGCCACCGAACTGAAGACGGGCGTGACCCGCGCAGACCACCAACACCTCGTGCGCATTGCTATGGTAATGGTGGTACGAGAAGACGCCGTTTTGCCAGGTTCCGCCCCACTGGTGCGACTCGAGCAGGCGCTGCACGTCGTCCGCCACATCCCGCCCGCTCTTGTCGATCGCCTGCCGATAAACCAGCAGCGGTAGTCGGGGATTGTTCGGAAATGGACCGTCTGCCGAGAGTTGGAGCGATTCAACCTGAGGGGACGGCTTGAGCATGGTGAGGTTCCAAGGGGGCGTGGGACGGACTGCATCCGCCGCCGGCCACACTTGCTAATGGGCCAGCGGCCAAACTGCCACACTCTGGTTCAATGCGGTGGCCACTTCCAAGTTGGCAGATCCCACTTGTCGACGCCAGCTAGCGAAGTTGCACCCAGTCTTTTTTCGAGCTCGTAGTGTGCGCACTGATCGGTTGCTTGCAGATCCTGGATCAGCGGCTGAGCGTGTGAGATCACGACTATCTGCTGTTGCTCAGCGTAGCGAGCAATGATTTGTCCGAGGGCAGGAAGCAGGTCGGGGTGCAGGCTGGTTTCGGGCTCATTAAGCACCATCAACGCCGGGGGACGCGGTGTCAACAGGGCCGCAACCAGCAAGAGATACCGCAGCGTTCCATCGGATAATTCGGCGGCACTGAGCGAGCGGAGCATGCCCGGTTGCCGCAGCCCAAGGCTGAGTCGCCCATCGTGCTGATGAATCTCCAGTTCCGATCCAGGAAATGCGTCGGCGATCGCCACATCGAGATCAGCACCGCCGCCGGTCTCATGGATGGTTTGCAACGCGGCGGCCAAGTCACTTCCGTCGTTGGCCAGTACCGGCGTGTAGGTTCCTACTTCCGCTCGCCGCGCCGGGGCATCGGCATCGGTTCGGATGTGATCATAGAACCGCCAGGAACGAATGACATCGCGCAGGAGCACAAGTTCGGGGGCATTATGAGGATCGGCGAACTCGAGCAGCATGCTCGCATGGCTCGGCAGCTGGATGTTCACGTCCTCCCACTTCCCGGCTGAATTCCTATTCCGCAACGTGCCGCCGCGACGGTCGGTAGTGAGCGCCGAGGGAAGCATCCGGTGGCCCTGCCAGAGGCACTCGCGTTTGATCACCGGATCGCGATCGAACAGCGATCCATAGGCGACCGGTAGCCCGAGATCGATCGTGTAGCTGAAGTCATCGCTAGTGAACCCCAACCGCAGACTGACAGGCTTCTTGCGAACTTGCCCCTGCACGGGAATCTGGCCGGTGTGCATTTCACGCGTGATCACTTCGGGCCCGGCCCATAGTGTCGACTGCAGCCCGCCTTCGCGAGCGAGCGACTGGATCAGGTTGCCGCGTGCTGTATCAGCCAGCAGGCGGAGCGAACGGTAGATACTCGATTTGCCGCTGCCGTTGGGACCGGTGATCAGGTTCAGCTGTCCCAACGGAAGAACGAACTGTTGGAGCGAGCGGTAGCCGGCAACGGCGAGCGTGTGCAGCATGCGTAGCAGTTTGACTCAAAGTCGCATGGTTTACTTCAACAGGCATCTTCGGCAGCGGATCTGCGGTCGGGCCTAATGTACCTGCAAACTGCCAGTGGCTGTTCGCAGGACAGTCGCGGTTCTAAATCGGAGGGCAGCGTTTTGACTGCACTGCGTTGAGCTCGATGAACGAAGCCCACTGGGACGGAACATCGTCTTCGTAGAAAATGGCGTCCACCGGGCATTCGGGAATGCAAGCGTCGCAGTCGATGCAGTCGTCGGGATCGATGTACAGCATGTCGCCGCCGTCTCGAAAGCATTCGGTCGGACAAACCAAGGTGCATGATTTGTCTTTGCACCCTCGGCAAGGTTCGGTTACCACCATCGTCATTTGCGTGTCTCCTGGATATCGGTCGGTACAGACGGGCTACCTTTAGGAGATGAGGAATCACAGATGGAACCGGACAGCCAAAGCGACAAAGTTTTCCGCGGCTGTTTGTCTGACCTGTCCGCCAGCGACTTGGTTCGCAGTTGGAAGGCTGGTGATGAGCGGGCGGCAGAGGTGCTGGTCGATCGCTACTGCATTCGCCTGGTCGCCTTCATAACGAGCCGCTTGGATCGGCGTTGGCGACACGAGATCGACCCGGAAGACGTTGTTCAATCGGCGATGGGTGGTTTTTTCCACGCCGCAGCAGAGAGTCGGATTCGCGTCAGCCAATCGGTATCGGCTTGGCACCTCCTGGCAACGATTGCCAAACGAAAGTTGCTGCGATCGATTGACCGACAATCGGCGATCAAGCGAGGTGGTAACGTCGCACGCGTTCCGTTAGACGCGGTGGTGACGCAGTGGTCGCAGGAACCATCACAGCAAGACGCCGAGGAACTGGTGCAATCGCTTCACGCGATGGCCGGTGAACTGGAACCGAATCTTTACGAACTCCTTCGTGCGTTATTGAGAGGGGAAACACAGCAAGAGATTGCGGAGGCACAGCAGGTTGCCGAGCGAACCGTCCGGCGTCGTATGGAGCGATTACGAGCACTGCTCGCCAGCGCAGCCGATCCACCCAACCCAGCCAAAGCGAGGGTAGCAGATCAAGACTTCTGCATGGAATCGCTGCCGCAGTGGCACTATCGCGATTTCGTCCTCGGAAAGATGATCGGCCACGGCGGATTCGGAAAGGTTTACAGAGCGGTCACGCAGGGCAGTACACCCCAAACGGTCGCGGTGAAATTCCTGAGAAAGCGACTGTGGGCGAACCCCGACGCGAAGCGGCAATTTCTGCGAGAGATCGACCACGCGTCGCGAATCGAGCATCCATCGATCGTGCGTTATCTCGGATGGGGCAGCTCGCCTCACGGCGGCCCCTATATTGTCCAGCAGTGGATCAGCGGCACCCCACTGGCCAATCATGGAACTGTACCAGCGACGCAATTTACGACGTGGATGTCGGATATCTGCAACGCCTTGCAGGCCGTACATCGATTTGGTGTCGTTCATGGGGATCTAACACCGACCAACGTTTTGGTCCAAGAATCCGGTCAGATCATGATTACGGACTTCGGCTTCTCGCGCCGGTTGGAGGCTGAGCCGCGGGAATCAATACCGGGTCAACCGGCGAGCGAAACTCCCATCGGCGGGACGCTTGGTTTTGCGGCGCCAGAGCAAATTCATAATGCCTTCGGTGAAATCTGTCCTCAAACGGACGTCTACGCTCTCGGTGGGCTTGCGTTCTGGTACCTGACAAAGCGAGCCCCTCACGACTTGGGAAGCGTGGCAGCATCGTTGTCCAGTACGCTCTCGTCTCGGGATGTCGGGTTGGTTGGCATCGAGCCAGACGGTGCCACTGGGCCCCTTGTGGCTTTAGCAACTGCCTGTCTGAAGAAAGCGATTTCGCAACGCCCCAGTGAGATCGGCCCGCTTCAGGAGTTGCTGCTGGAAAGCCGCCAATAACGTAACCTAGGCAGGACCGGTGGCGGTTGGCCGGATGAGATTCCGTAAGGGCGCTGCCCTGACACTGATAGAAGCCAAAGCGGCAGAGCAGTGGGTCCTGCTCTCAGCCGGTTCCCCAGACAAGATCACCGCTTGGGATTTGGCAGAAGGCCCGGTGCTGCGGATCGGCGTTAGTGCCGGATTTCAATACAGAAGGCGTCTTTGTCGGCTGGCTCGAATGTGCCACTGGCACTTTCTAGTCGGGCTGGCCGCACTGACCGTCTATCTCGAGCGGGTACGATTGAGAGCATGAAGAGGTCGTCATCAAGCCATTGGCCACACGAACATTCAGGCGGCCGCGGACGGTGAGCGCTTGCCCCGCATCGTGCTCGTCGACGGCAAGAACCCGGATAGGCATGTTTAGCCAGACTTCACCGGCGGTGTGTCAGTGGCACTTTCGGTTGACGAGCCCGAGTCATTCACTCGGACCGTCGGTTGATTCGTTTTCGAGCTAAATTTCGACGCGTCGGTCGATGTGACCGAAGCAGGTTAAAACACAGACTCAAGTGGCTCACGACGGTTCGTGTTGGGTTAAAAACGTGACGCTCCGCAAGCCGTCATCGCTTCGACGGCGGTTTTCGGCACGCCGAAGTGCGATAGGTGCAGTTCACCACCAGCGGATGGTCCCTCCGCTTCGAGCGGTCGGGTGACGCAACCTCGGCAAGCTCAAGCCGAGCGAAAGTGCCGTCGCTGTGTCAGACCGCCACCTGTTTCCGATAAACCCACACGTGGGTGTGGCTTTGTTGACGAAGTCACTTATACTCGAAAACGCTACGTTTCTACGCCATTGCTTCTCTTAATTAATTCAGTCAAGCCTTCCCACGCCGAACGGGCGTCCGCGTTGGTCGTTTTTTCAAGCTGGTCGCATAGTGCATCGCTGGCGGCTTCCGCGGCGTCCGGGAGGAAACCTTCTTCACGGTATTTTTCGTCGATCCACTCGTGTACTTTCCGACGCTCCAGTTCACTGTATCGCTTTAACTCGTGCAGCCACGGCAGGGCGAAACTCGTGAGAATGTACTTGGCAATGGGAAACATCAGCGCCACCACGGCCGCGTCGAGCAGCAGACCAAACTGCTGGGGCCGTCCCGCCTTGGCAGCTCGCCTGAGCGGTTCGGCGAGATGTGGGTCGGCCAAAACGACTTCGGAAAATTGTTCGTGATTCATCCTTGGCATTCCGGAATCAGAGCCAGTGGAACGTTTACTTCGTGGGCTCGTAAATCCAAACCGTATCCGCGACGATGCACGGCGAACGCGAGTTCGATCCTCGATTTCCGGTCGGCAAGAGCATGCTGTTTCATCAATCCCACGTCGATCCATCCAGGCTGGTCGTCACGAGGACGCAGTTCTAAGCTTGAAATGATCGCATCATTCATGCCTGTTTCATCTCGCACCCAATCGGGTGCAGTAAAATCCATGTTTTGTACTAGGCGGTACGTGCCTGCCCCTTTAAGTGCAATATCGACTCCGTAAACCTCCAGAAACGATTTCAGTAGCTCGAGCGGTGAATCGTCCGATGTATGCGGTACGTCTACACCATATATGCGAAAAGCAGCACCTACTTCACGTTCATACAGGAGATCGAATGTCAACACCAACAATGTGTAACGGTGCTGGCCCTCGTCGCCGAAAGCCTTGGCAAAAGCAGAGCACATTGCGTGCTGCTCGGAAACTTCCTCGCCATGTCGAAAGTGCTGCTTTTTGTCAAATCGCTTTACGGCTTCAATGATCTGCTTCCTCGGCACAACGATTTCGTTTATGCCGATGCGATACTGCCCACCGAAGTACAGGCCATCTTTCGAAGCGTCTAGCTCCGGTTTAAGCTCCAAGATAAATTGATCGATCTCATCGAGCATGTTGCGCTGGCCGATCGCCTGAAAGCCGCCACGCGCTGCCCGCGCAAAATCAAGAGCACCAGCAAAATTCCGCATCTTCGCTAGACTGTGGGCAACGCCCAGACGGTGAATTGCTCCACGTAGGGGATTGCCACAGACTTCATCATAGCGAATGGCCAATTTGCCGTGTTCAACGGCAGCTTCGAGTTTCCCCAAGCTACTGTACACATCGGCGAGACCACCATGGCGAAGCGCAAGGCTATCCGAGGCAAATTGAGGTGTTTGTGAGATGGCACTTTCAAAGTATCTTCGGGCAGCCTCAAGGTGCTCCCCGAGTTGCTTAACGTGCTTGCCCTCCTGGAATGCTTTCAAATATCGCATGTGCGACAACTTGCCAAGTTCGTAAAGTGCCTTGCTTCGATCCAGATGGCTTTGCGGCGGAAACAAGGCCAAAGCTTGAAGGAGACTTGCCTCGGCTTCGTCGATCTCATCGCTAACCGCCAGCTGCATGATCCCCAAACAAAGCCAGCCTCGACCTTCCAGGTTAGGATCCTTGATGCGAACTGCGAGTTCAATGGCTTCAGTGTAGGCAATTTTGGATTGCTGGATGTCAATTTCTCTTTGCACGTTTCCAAGCGTAAGGATCGCGCTCGCAAGTACTCGAATCTGGTTTTCGTCGTCGATGTCCGCGCAGGGATCGGTTTTTGTGAGCGCAGTGCGCGCCGATTGGCGCGCTAGCGACACTCGTTGCAACTGATATCGCTCGGCGCGATGCACATCACCAGACTTGGCCGTCACAATCGCCCGGTATTCGGTCATTGCCGTCCACACCAACTCCCAACCTGGGCGTGGGAGTTCCCCCTTATCATCGCAAACGTGCGGAATCAGAGAGATAACAAATCCATTTAGTTCAGGCCATCTCCCTGTGTCCGCATACAGGTAGAACAGTCCCCTGACAATGCCCTCGAGTGGCTCGACCCATTCTTGGGACAGTGCCACGTCGAATGCACGGCGAGAATTTGCTTCGTAATGTGCAAGCGTGTCGAGTGCCATGGGGTGGCCGGTGGTGCACCACTGGACCATGCTCTTCGCGCACCACGCCATAGCTTCGACGAACGCGCGAGTTGTCTGCAAATTAGCATCCGTCCCGAACCTGGCCGCGAGCTTTTTAAGAAACCATGGCACTGCCGGGTGGAGAAAAAAATGATCATGTTGCGACCGATCAACCACATTCTCCACGCGGGAGATGAGACCGATCTCGGCTGCGCGAACAAGTAGATCCGATACCTCTTCCCTTTGAATTCCTTTCAACTCATCGAGACAATGCGGTTTCTCCGGATTCCCCATCTCACAGATCAGCGCAGCCTCGACTGTTTCATGGAAGACGCACAGTACAGCAACCTTTTTGAGTTCGTCCTGGTTAAACGCGTGCTCGAAGCCATAACTGAGCGAGGCGGCGAGGCTTTGGTCGCGCCCGTCGCTGGTATCGTCGTCGAAGCTCCCTTCACCGCTTCGGAGCTTTTCCACAAACGCCTCGATTTCATCACGCGTCTTCAGGCCATCGCGGATGGCCTGTCTAACTACTACGGTGATGGTCAGCGGATTGCCTGCGGTGAAACGCAGTAGCGTTCGCCAGCCGTCCACGTCCGTCAGCGTTCGCTGCTGCCGCTGGGCAATGGCTTGGGCGAGTTGCACACGTTCCTGCATGTGCATCGGCGGAACCGCAATGCGGCAAGGAAGGTTGTCGCCTAGCCACTCCCGCTCATCCCGGCGACTGGTGAGCAGGAACTTGGCTTTTGTCTGTGCACCGTCTCGCAGAAAGTCCACAAGTTCCCGCTGCTCGTTGTCACTCCACGCCGACTTGGTTCCGGCCGGAAAACCGGTGACTGGTTCAACATTGTCCCAGATCCACAGCACCGGAATTTGCCTCATGAGTTGAAGCGTCACATCGCGGCGGGCGTCATCGTCCAGTGCCAGCCAGTTTACGTCCGACTGTTCGAGTATCGGTCCGAAGATTTCGCCGACACGATCCAGCACGCGAGCGAGCGGTTGGTTTTGCTCAAAGGAAGTGAACATTACGGGACCTGCAACGCCGCCGGTCAGCGAGTACCAACGAGCAAACTCGGCCGCCGTCGCAGTCTTGCCGCTTCCGGCGTAGGCGTGAAGGAGTACGATTGGCTGCGTGTCAAAGGCGCGGTCGAGCGCCAGCAGCGTTTCGTCGCGGCCGAAGAAACCGAAGTCGGGCGCCACCGGTAGCTTCCGATCGAGCGAACCCGCGGCGGCCGACGATTCTGCGACACCCACTTTGATTGATAGCGGCTCTGTTTTGTCATTTGGCTTGAACAGTACCGTGGGCATTGCTTCGAAGACCAGCGGCACACACCAGTCCTGGATCGGTCGCGGGGCAAAGGCGATGGTGCGGTCGGTGTTGTCGCGCAGTTGCTTGCGGCCCAGTGTGACCGCTTCTCCAAGTGTGTTGCCTTGGAGCAGCGCGGCGTACAAGTCGGCGACGAACTGGGCCGCGGTTACAACGTAGACGTTGTATCGCATGGCCACCACGCCCATGACGCCCGCGTCGATCACTTCTTGGGCTAAGGAACCGAGTGCGCGGACCTGCTTGTGCATTTCGTCCGACGTTTTTGCATGCTTGGGCTGCTCCGCGACGTCCGCGTGCGCGCTACGGCAAGCATTTAATACCAGCGCCGGCGTGTTTGTTTCGTAGAGCAACTTGCCTAGTGTATCGCCGCCGACAAGCTGCAGGTTTTGCTCGTTGGCTGGGTTCTCGAACAGCAGGTAACCGTGCGAGCCCTCACGTGGCCCAGAGAGCATAAGCGGAATTAGACCAGCGAGATACGAAGACGCCGCCTCGCCGCCGTCGTCTACCGACAGCTCGGTGTACATGCCGTGCCCGTCGAAGTGGACGACGTGGTAGGGCAGGCCATCGCGATTAGCCTGTCGCAGTGTCCTGGCGAGCTGGTCGTAGGTAGGCGGCCGCAGCACGTCGAGTTGAAACGCGGCTCGAGCGTCGGCCGTAAGCGATTTCACCAGGCGACTGGCGACCGAGCGGAATGGTACGTCATCGCCTTTCTGCGGCCGGCAGATGACTAGCAAGATGCGAATGGGACTGGAAGCGACATTGAACCATTTCGGCGTGACTGCCGAATCGTGATGAGTGCGCACGAAGGAAGCGGCGTTTAGGGCGAGAACCATGTCAGTGTGCGGATCGCGGAGCAGTTCCCACGGGATGGCCGACGCTTCACGCACGCCGGTAACAATCTCGACGCGCAGATCGCTCGCCCGTTCGTGGACCTTGGCCCACAGCCGCGTAGCCTGCATGCTGGATTCGAAGACGGCCTTGAATAATGCGGCTCCAATCTGCGTCATTCGCTGTTCGATGCGCACGGCAATGGTTGGCGCCGGATCGTGCGGAAACTGGAGATAGTCTTCCAGATACCAACGCAGGTCTTCCTGATCGTGCGGCGATATACCGAACGCGAACGTAGCCGTGGCGCGTTGCGGCACGAGGCCGTTACCGTCCAGCGAAAGTTCAACACAGTGATTTCCTGTGCTTTCGGTCGTTTGGGTGATCCGAAGTCTTGTCACTAGCATCCCTCCAGCCATGTTTCGAAAAGCAGCTTGAAATCGCCTCGCCGCACTGGCAGTTGTACCGAAATTGACTTTTGATGGACTCCACCGAGCCGATGATTCTTTACCCGATGCCCTTCAGTCACATCGACTGCTGGCAGTTCTCGGTTTGTCTTCGTGTTGGGGGTTGGACAAAACCGACACAAACTAACGTTTCGTCCAATCTGCTGGCGCTCAACGAGACCTTCGCGTCCGCATCAACAATGCGATAACAAGGCGATTTTGGATGTTGAAAATGCTCCTTTAGACGTTGCTTCACAACATATGAGGGCGTGGCCTGGGCGCGGAATCGAATGACACTAAGACTGCTTCGGTCCGACACACCGACGTGCCGACGGCGCATTGCTTTACGCTGACTGGTCGGCGAAAGCACCAGAGTCCGCGGAGCGTTCACGCTTTTAGCCGATAAACAGGTTGCCCGCATATTTGCACTGCGAGTTCTCGCTTGTCAGTTGCTCAATGTGTGCCTTGGCCACTTCCTGGTGCGATTGACTGTTGCTGATGCCAAGCTGCTTGGCGATGGAGGCTGATGTTTCAGCCTCGTTCCATTGTAGTCGGTGACCACAAGGATGATCGCCGGCCATAGCTCTTCGAATGCGGTGACTTCGACCTTCCGCAGATCGGCGTTTTCAACGTTCCTGCGGTTGCGTACGGTGAGCTCTTGCTGATCGCTGTGGTAAACGAAGTCGCCTCTTCGAACGAGCGAGTCGTTGCTCGGCTGTTGCGTCACGGCGGCGACGATTCTTTGTTTAAGCGATGCAAACAGGCGGCCTTGGCCAAGGCTCTTCATGCAGGGCCAGGCGACCCCGTCGACATGAGTCGGCGATACGATCTTCACCACACGGGTGAATAGCTGCAACCATCAAATGTAAGTCTTCCGAGCCTGAGATGCTTCTGCGGAGCATGCCAGAGTCACTTGATGGTCGTCGGGCGTTTCTACCTGCTCCTTCCTTACCATTGCTGTTAAACCCAATTCTCCGGTGACTTAACCGCTGTCAGTGTCCACTCGCTTCGGCTCAGCCTCCACCAGTTGACGGCATTATTGCGGCACGTTGCCGCCTTAGCAATTCACCCCCATCGGTTCGCCGTTCGCCGCCAGGGCTAATCGACCGTCATGCTCTCGGGGTGTTGCTTGGAATAAAAGATTCGCTGCAACAGCCGATGGTGCTTCTTCATCCGCTGTACGATGTCGGCCTCGTCGATTCCTAAGTATTTGAACAGCAAAATCCGCATGAGGAATGAGAGCTTCTCCGACGCCCAAAACGTCGCCCCTAGCGGCAACGCCTTGGGTCGGAGCTCGTCAGTGAAGTGGGTGTAATAGTTCCGCGTGTCGGCGATGCCTCGAGAAAACCTCCTAGGGTCTTTGCACACAATTTCACGCCCCTCGTCTGAGAGCGATTCAAGTAGAACCTTGATCCGCTTGTGGAAGGCGTATTCGTTCCCGTACTTGATCTTGCTTTTCAAGCTGGCCCGGTGGTCGACGCTCACTTCCTTCGGGATGGCACTGTTCAACGTGTTGATGACCTTGTCGTAGTCCTGCTTATTCATGTACTCGGACGACGTGGTCGCGCGGCTGACGACTTCCACGGCGTGGGCCAACAACAAGAAGCGGCCTTGGGTCGAGTAATCCTGGTTCCTCTGCGCATCCATCATCAGGTGGATCGCGTCCAGCATCGTCTCGCTGACCGAATACCACTTCTTAAGCATCGGCTCAAATCGGTCGACTAGGTGCGCGAGGTGGAACAAGAAAACGGGTGTCGCCTTTTCTTCTGTTTCGCGTACTTTTGCGGCCTGGTACAGGTGCCACCCCGGATTCTTGTCGTCTTCGAGGAAGACTTCGATCCCGGTCGGCGAAACGACCTCGTCGGTGACAAGCGTGAGGAAATAGCAAAAACGCCAGATTTGCCGTTCAAGCCAATCCAGGTCCTGCGGCGTGTCCGGCGTGATCGTCACGAACGACTTGGCGTGGAGCTTGTGCCATTGTTCATAGGCATTGGAGCTCCAGTTCAACGCGGTTTGGAAATCAAGCGTCGCGTTGATTTCGTCGATGCGCCACGCGAGTTCTTCCGACTGGTGGTACTTCACCGTGCAGCTCTTGAAGTCTTCGTCCTCGCCATCCTTCTCCATCGTGAAGGGGTCGCGGGCGATGAATGCCTCCAGGTGCAGGCAGTAGAACGAGACCTGACGGAAGTTCAGCTCGGATAGGGCGGGGACGTGTTTGTCTGCGATGACGTGGAAGGCGCCATACTTCGTCGTCGATCCGAGCGACGAAGCGTGTGCGCGGAGAAGCGTAAATTTCTGGTGGTCGTGGGTGAGGCCATGGATGCAGGGGTGGTCCTTGAATTTCGGCCAGCCAGCCAGCAGTTCCTTGGCCGTCACGTCGTCGAGCGTGCCGCTCAATTCCAGTTCGATGTTCGTAGGAGAGTATCGCAGCGTACCGTAGAGTTTCTCGTCCAGCTTCTCCGGTACCCACCACTGGCCCGTTACCTCGAACGCATCCTTCAGCATGAATTCCGTCGTGCGCATCGTTTGTCTACCTTTTTCGCATGCTGAAAATACACGTTCGGCCGCTGTAGGTTCACGGCATCGTACCCATCCGACCAGAAACAGGCCGCGAAGTCTGAATCCACTAGATCTCGACCTAGGGTGTCAGCGACCTCGGAAGCGACTCCATACATTGCGATCTGCTTGTCAACATCCTCCCAGAGTGCCATTGGCACTCTTTCGCGGCCGTGCTGTCATCGAGCGGGTGTGGTTGCTGACGAAGACATTTTCCGGTTGCGGAGCAACCGATCAGCGTTTGACTCTTGGCCGCTACTTCGCCTGGTTGTCTCAGCTGATGTTAAATCATCCAAACCATTTCACAACTTGTGTCATCCTCGGTCATCATCCCTCTAACGCGGTGCGGCTGCGGCGATCGGTCATGGCGTCTTCGATTTCTTTGACTGTCGAACAGGTCAGGAGCAGGTCGAAATCGCAACGTATCCGGCGATTGTACATCCCTGGGCCGGTCGTGAGTGGGTTGGGTAGCTCGATGGGTTCATCGAAGTGCCAAATCGTTGCGGGTGTCTTATGGATCGAGTTCCTGGTCAGCTTCATCTCAGGAGCGATGTCGACGATGGGGCGACCGTGCTCGATTCGGTTGACTCGAACAGACGTACTTTAGGGTTTTGTCAAAGCGGAACGCCAGGTAGAGAGGGCGGACTGCCGGCTCTTTGTAATCCCACCACACATGGTACATGCTGTGAATATCCCAGTGGCTCCTGCCGCCGGGCCACATCTCCTTCGTATTGATTGCCAAAATCCAGACTTCGGTTGTAAATGCTTTCATGGTGTACTCCTCGTCCAGAAATCGATAGAAGGCGTTGACCCAGGTCTTTGCGGTCTCATCGAGCTTCTGGCTCCACATCATGCGAATGCAGATGGGGATGAGCCGCGACCAGTTGAAACACGTCAGCTTGTCCACGAGGGCTGGCTTCTTGAGCACGTACGCCGAGACGAAGTGTTCGTCAGGCGACTGAACAAGTGCCACGATTCGCTGAACGGGCTCATTCGTCTTCTTCAGTCGGGGCAGGTACTTGGAACACTGCTGCAGGCTCGGGATCGACAGCCCTATCTTTGCCTCAATAATCACATGGAAGTGGCCTGGCAGGTGGATTTCGATGTCGGTGATGCCTGCTTGCGGGCCTTGGCTCGAATGACGCTGAAGGTCGATCCGTGCGCTGCGTAGCTGTGCTCGTGTGATGCCGGGGATCTTAATTTGCTTCAGAAACCACTGCAGTAGTTGTGGGCACTGCTGAAAGGTGTATGCGAGCGCAGTACGTCAGCGCGTTTTCATCGGTTCCGATCAGCCCAAACGGGGATGTGATTAGGCGTTTGGAGGCGTGGAGTTTTAGCATTTTGATTCCCCGAAGCATTCACGATTGCCGTTGTTCACTGCACCGCCTGGCTGACCAACCACTGCTTCGTCCCCTGGACATCCAGCAGATGTGCCGCGAGGGTCTCGCGCTCGACCCATTCGGGCATCAGCGGCTGGAACTTGGTGAGGCGGTAATTGGGGAGGTTGGCGTGGATGGTGGTCCAAAGCATTTCGTCGCTCCAGAACTCGTCTTGGGTGAGCCGTTTAATGGTTTCGGTCAGCCAAGCGCCGCTGTCGCTTGCACCGCGGATTTTCAGCGCGTAGTTGTCGGGGATGACGGTCCAGGTGGGTTCTAAAGCCGTGAGGGCGTACCGGAGCGTCGAGTTGATGCGGCCACCAGCAAAGGTCCACCACCGCAGCTCCGTCGCGTCACCGTCTAAGCCGCCGCGCGTCGGGTGCAGAAAGCGGCCCAGCGTCTCGCGTTGCTCTTGCAGCACGGCTAGTGATTCGGCTTCGAGATACGGGTAGGTGTCGGTCGAGGTTGTGATGCGGAGGATCTGCTGGCAGAGCTCCTTGCCGAGGAACTGTGGCAGGAATCTGCCCCAGGTCGGCTGGCGGCCCATGGGCGAGGGCACCACGACGACACGCCGGTCATCGTGATTGATCTGCATCACGGCCCACGGGCGGCCACCTAACAGGAACGTGCTAACGTCATTGACCAGCCGGTCGACAAAGTCCTGTGAAAGCGATCCGACACTCTGCCCTGCAAGTGTCACCACGGTGTAGGTCTTCGGCGTTGAAAAAACGGCGAACAGCTCCATGAAATTGCGGCGACCGAAGCGTTTCTCCGCTTTGGGGCCAAGCGAGATTAGGCCGCTGGATAACACCAACGCATCGTCGCGGATCATCCAACCGATCAGTCGATCGAACTCCTCGCGGCAGATCCCGCGAAAGTCGGGCAGCCGCGTTAAATGCTGCCATGCGGCCTCGATGGTAATCCCACCGGTGGCCAGCGACATTGCCAACAGCTGGTGGATCAGCACCGGCCAGCAGCGATCATTGACTTCGATGTTCTCGACCCAACCGGCCTTGGCCAGTTCGACGATCGCGATCGCCTGCAGAACGCCTTCGCTGGTCTCGCAGAAGAAGGTTGTGTTGGCCGGTCGGTCTCCACGTCGTCCGGTGCGGCCCATCCGCTGCATGAACGACCCCACGGTGTCAGGGGCCTCCGCTTGCAAAACGTAATCCAGGTCGCCGACATCGATGCCAAGTTCGAGCGTCGATGTGCAGACGATGCAAGTGTCACTGCCGGCGTGGAACTTCTCTTCGGCCAGCTGCCGCTCCTCTCGCGAGACCGCACTGTGGTGGACGAATACATCGGTTCCTTCTCGCCGCATTTGCTCGGCCACGGCTTCGGACGTGGCTCGCGACTGACAGAAAAACAGGCTCTTGGCACCGCGAGCAACACGCGACGCATCGCGGGCGATCGTCGATAGACCGGCCCGATGCACGATCGAGATCTGCCGCCGACTCGGCATTTTTGGCGGATCGATCACGCAGCCTGCTCGGCCCGAGCTACCGCAAAGCCACGCGAGAATCGCGTCGGGATTGCCCACGGTTGCACTCAGCCCAATCCGTTGCAGGTCATGCTTGCTGGAATCGTTGATGCGTTCCAGAACGCTCATCAGGTGAGCCCCACGGTCACTGCCAGCGATTGCGTGAACCTCGTCGATAATCACCACTCGCAAGTCATGGAACAGCGCCGCGGCATCGACACGCTGAGACACGAGCATGACCTCCAGCGATTCGGGCGTCGTCATCAGCAGATCGGCTGGATCTTTCAGAAACGTGCGACGCTCTGAATCGGTCGTGTCGCCATGCCAGACGAACCGCCTCAGCCCAACCATTTCGGTGTACTGATCCAGGCGATGCGACTGGTTGTTCAGCAGGGCCTTGATCGGAGCGATGTACAGAGCACCAACGCCATGGGGCGGATTATCGACCAGGGCCGATAGCGTCGGAAAAACCGATGCTTCGGTTTTGCCACCGGCCGTCGGCGCCAGCACTACGGAGTTCTTGCCCGCCAGGATCGCCTCCCCGGCCAACTCTTGGACGGGGCGGAGCGATGACCATCCCAACCTCGCAACGATGGCCTCTTGAAGGCGTGGCGAATAGCGGGCGAAGACACTCACCAAATATCCTCATCGATGGCGGGAGCATCGTCTTCGTCCAGCCCCAGGCTCGCCCCGGTCAGCACATGCTGCTCCTGCGGCGTCAGTTCCGCGGGTGTGAACCCACATTCAGTCATCGGATCATAGTCCTCACGTTCATCGACCATATCCATGTGGGTTACGAATTGACGCAAAAACTGTCGCGGCACCACGCCGACATCGCCCTTGAAGCCGGCAGTCACGTTAGCGACCAGCGAGTCGATGAACTCGTCACTGATCCGCTGTTCGATCCTCGTCCGATTGTGCGTCGGAAAGAGATCACGCAGTTTCGCCGCGACCGATCGCAGGCGATGAGCGTCAAACGGTGTCAGCTCCAGTTGAGCTTGCCGGAGACTCGCGAACTTGCCCTGCTTGATGAACTGAATCCGCTCATGCAGCGGCGTCAGCCCAGCAACGCCTTGCCTCGAATCGAAGAAATCGGGCGTACCAGTAAAGAGCCACAGCAGGCCGGGGTACGATCCGGCGGCGTCGGCAATCTGGCGGATTCCGTTCAACGACTTGTGTCGCGAGTCTTTACGCATCCGCAGGATGGTCTCGGCCTCATCGATCGCGATCACCAGCCCCTCGTAGCCTGCCGCTTTGACGATCGCAATCACACCTCGCAGGTAATCCAGAGCGTCGCGGCTGGTGATATCACCCTTGATCCCAGCCCGCTTCTTGATCGAGGCCGACACGTTACCGCTGCCGCACAACCAAGACGTCAATGCTCCCGCATCACCCGTTTCGCCGGCTTGCTTGAGTTCGAAGATGGTCTGAATGACTCGCACGAAATCCTGGGGCGCCTGGCCGCCGGTCATCGATGCCAGGTCATCGTTGAGTCGGGCCTGCACCTTCGCGTCGAAATCATCGGCATCCTCGTCCGCGCCTGCAGAAACCAAGGCGTACTCAATTTTCCCGATCCAGCGGTCCAGAATGTCGCCCATCGCCCCGCGCGGGCACACCGCGGTACCGAGTTCGATCATCACCTTGCGGTAGACGTCATCGAACCGGTGGAATCGCAAGTCATTATCGGACACCACCACAAAACTGGTAGCGAAGTTTCGGGACTGGGCATCGAGCAGGGCAAGGCGGGCCAGGAAAGTCTTGCCGCAACCGTACCCGCCACGCAGGAACTTGATCGTCCCCTCGCCGCTGGCAGCCAAGTCGAGTTGGCGATGCAGTTCGGCCCGCGGTTTTTCAATCCCTTCGGCAAACGTCTCGATACCGCGCTCGGGTACGAGTCCTTTACGAAGCGATTCGAAAACATGCTTAACATCGCGAGGAGACATCTGCGTCATCAGAAGACTTGCTGGTTGATGGATATTGTGGGGGCAAACGACGAGTCGTCACTCGCTGCCGAGATGCTCGTAGCCGGCCGGCACCTCTCGCACGTAACGTTTTGCACCGTTGACCACATCGATTCGGACAGTAAAGCGAGCCTTCGCAGCATGCTGCTCAAACTCACTCGAAAATCTGCGTAGTTTACGCGGGCCGCCCAGCAGTGCTGAAGCCTCAGCTTCTGTGACGGTGCCATGAATCGACAGATGCTCGAAAAACTTCCGCACCCCTTCGTCCTCAAACTCTGACAGCCAGCGGATTTCACCGGATACAGGCGCCGGGGTCGGCACCGATTCTTCCTCCGTCGCCTGCTTGTCGGCTGCTGGGGGCACCTCAACCGCAAAGCGGCGGTCGATCACGACGGGAGCGACGTCAACCAATGCCCCCGGATGATACAGCTCAACCTGGACCCGCTCGTCGCTCATGCCACGCAGTCGGAAAAACAGCTCAAACCGCTCCCCTACTCCCGTCCAAATCGAGCCGCCCGTCAGCGTCGCATCACCACCGCGGACGTCACACAGTTCCGCCGAGATGTCATCCGCATCGACCACGCGCAACGCCAGTTCCACTGGTCGTCCGGCAACAAAGCCAAGGGAGTGCTGTTGCATCGCGATGTTCAGTGTTGCCGACAAGCAATGCATCCCGGCCACGGGCTTGGCCCAGCTAGCCGCAATCGCGTACTTCAGCACCTCGCTACCGGCTGGCCGCTGCTGCTTGAGCGTCAGCACCGGAACGACCCGCTCCTGCAAAGAATTGCCGCCGTGAACAAAGCTGTGTAAGTGATCACCCGTGTCGAAGGGCGCTGTTGAGTTCGGGAAGATCAGATACTGGTCGGTTCCCTCGTAGCCGAGATCGCTCATCGCCACATCGACTCGGTCGCTGTACTTCTTTGGCTTGTCGGCGACCACATGACGCCGCGACGGATCATTCTTTCGCCCATGGCTAACACGATCCTGAATCCCGTCCAGTAGCAGAAAACCATGATCGGCGGTGAAGACAAACTGCTTCACCCCCGCCTCGCGCAAACACCGCCACGCCGCACGGAGATCTTTCAGCAAATCATCGAAAACAGTCGACGCCAGGCCGGCCTCGCCCGCGTCGTCGATCTCCTTGCTATGAACAACCACCAAGCGCGACTGGGCGATCGATCGTTTTAGACTGGTCGTATCGCGGTCAATCACCTCCCTCAGCGTCAGCCCCGCGCACTGCTTACCACCGATCCGGTCGTGCATCGCTCGCCGCCGCGAACCGGGGTCAGTCACTCGGTATTCACCCGTCGAAAAGCCGTCGAATTTGCCGTCTTGCATCACCGGCTTCAATCGCCCGCCCCGGACCATCGGCGCCAACACATTCATTCCGACGGCTGTGACCGTTGGCAACTCGGCCAAGCGAGCATCGAGCCTGATCGTGGTCGACCTGTCATCCAACAGGCTCTGCATCAATTCCTCAGCCATTTCCAGCCGCAGGGCATCCACGACGAACAGAGCGGTCGTTTCATCGGGACTCACCAGCGGCGTGACCACCTGCTCAAACAGGTTCCGCTGTTGCAGTTCCGCTGGAGGCAGAAAACCGTGCGAGCAACAGAGCGCATTGAAGTCACGCGCCCAACCATCTGCCCACTGCAGCCAGTAGCGACGGATGGCGTCGAGGCTCGATTTCAAGCGGCCGTACATCGGCACCTGGGGATAGAGCAACGTGCGCCGCCGCTGCTCCAGATGTCGATGGGCTCGGTCGACTCGCGTTCCTAACTGCTGGTACCGCTCGATCGCTGCATGATAGTCCGGAGCATCGCCCAAGGACGGCCCTGCTGCAACAATGCGTTCGCCCAACGCCGAAGCATCACCGATCAACTGCCAGGCGTTGCGTCGTTGCTGGTCGAGTCGCAGCCAGAACGAGTTCCCTTCAATCCGGTTGTGAGCCATCGACGCGGCCGTCGACCAATCCTCAGCATCCAGCGCTCCAACCGCCGCCTTTAACAGCTGATCTTCCTCAAATCGGAACGTATCAACCTTGCCAAGATCCTCCGCCCTGGCCGCTTCCACCTCTTCGCGCAACAGCAATTCGGTATCGTCCGCTGTTGCCTCATAAAACAGCCGGTGGCGATCACGCAGATGACAGGCAACCCGGCGACAGGCCTCGACCAATTCACTCGCCAGCTTTCTCGCAGCTTTCAGTTGCGGGTCAACGGGTTCACTTCGTCGATCATTGGCATACTCCACACACAACGTCCACGAAGCCGGAACGAACGCCAACTCGGTTAGCGACGCGGGGGACGTAGGACGATCCGTCCGCAGGGACATCCGGTCTCGCCACGAAAGCGGCAACCCGATCACCGCCCCGAACCGCTCCCACAGCGCATCAACATCTGCCGGACTATGCAATTGAGTCGCGATCTGGCCCGATGCCGTGTTGAGCAAATCGTCCAATAACGCTTCGGCGCTGAGCATCCGCAATTGGCCAGTCAGCGGGCTTGCCGAATCGGCCAGCACCGCAGCGAGCCAACGATCAGCATCGGCAAGTGTCAGCGATCGGCCCGCAATGTATTCAGCGATCTGTGCCGCCACGACCTGGCCGGTTGCCGCCTCGCGTACCAATGTTGCGAGCGATTTTTCGTAGGTTATCCCAGCCAGATACATCTCCAGCAGCGGTGTGTCGACGATCGTATCCTTGTTGAAACCCGGCATGTGAATCACCAGCGACGGGCGAGCGACGCCACCGGTCAGCGGTTCCAGCTCCAACAACATCTCCAAGAAACTGTCGCGAAACGTCACCACGTCATAGCTCAGGTCGCCCGCGGTGCGCATGGCGATCAGCGAGTCGACAAACTCGACATACGCAACGTTGGTATCAAGCCACACGATCAGGCTCTTCGCCATCACCTTACGTCGCAGCTCATTTTCCAGCAGCTTGGAGACCGGTCCGAGTGCTTCACTCATGACGGTTTCACCGCTTCGGAGTCGGGTTGGGGTTCCGTGTCTTCCATGCCGGCCAGATACCCGGAGCGATCATCGTCGCCGAACAGCGTCAACGTGCCCTTGCGTGCCGTCAGCCGGGCAGGGTTTTTCCTGATCCATGTTTCGCGTGCTTCCGGTTCGTCCGGAGCGATCAAGCGAAATTGATGCTGTTGCTTGTTGATGACCTCCATCTCCATTTCCCAGCACTCCTCCGGAATCACCGACCAGATCCCCGGCTCGAGGATCGAGAACTCTTCGATGATCCCGTTGTCGCTCTTACGGCGCCGGCGTGTCACCTCCTTCAGAATCGCCGCTAACGCGACCCTCGGATGATCTCTCAGAAACGCATCGCGATGTTCTTTGTCACCACCGTCGCCACGGTAGGGCGATTCTTCGATGCGGAATTCCGGGCCGATCTCGTCTTGCAACCGCAGCTCCCACGCCCAGGCACGCTCAGGGTGATATTTCCAGAAGCAGCCGTGAGCGACGCCCAGCGATGGATCGCTCTGGCACTTGGCGTCGACGCGGGTTGGCCAGTACCGCATTGCCAGGTGCGACCAGTCATAGTCCTTGTTTCCCTTGGGACTGGCGACGGCCAGCTCCTTCCACCACTTCTTCGGGTCTTTCCACTGCGGTTCCAGCAGTGGCCAGAGGGCGGCGCTGTTGATCATCACGCCGTCGTCCAGGTCAGGCTCGTAACGGGCATCGACCTCGCGCGGCGGGCATTTAGCATCGGTCGGCGGTGCGCCGCGGTCGGCACACTGCCGCACCTGTTCAATCATCTCTGCCAGTTCATCTCGCCACTTGATCAATTGGCCGTAGCGTTTGTCGGCATCCCGGGCAGCCGACTTGTTGGTCGTCTCACGAGCGGCACGCACATCGTTCAGTTCACCTTCAATGCGCGTCAGCGTCGGTTGCAGGTGATCGGCCAGCAGCACCGGAAGCGTCTGCCCATTCATGCGGTGGATGTTGACCCAGGCAACGAAGGTGCGGCTCTTGGACGACAGCGGCCAGTGGATCGGCCGATTCTCATACATTCCCTTGTGGACGTCCTTGAAGAAGTCGTTCGCCAGCCAGTTCCGTAGGTCCTTTCTACCGCGAGTGATTTCCGAGCCGTAGGTTTTCCAAGCGGCGTGCAATGGAGCTGCAGCCGGATGCCCCAGTTCGTCCGACATGTCGTGTTCGGACAGAGTGCCATCGAGAAACAGCAGTCCCGCGGGCAGCGAGTGGGAAAGGTCCGCGGTCGTGGGATCGAGAATCCCTTCACCGCCGGCACCGAATCGCCCTAGAGTCACACCGAGTGCGAAGCTCACGTGATCGGTTGGCGGTTCCGGGTCAAGCTCTTCGACGTACTCGGGCAGCGGCGCGCCGCAGGGGCGATCAACGGCGATTTGCGCCCAGGCCTGCGTGTAACGCCATGATGAGGGCGCGGGCATCGAAATTCAATTGATATTTCGTTTCCTGCCTCATGAACAGAGAATGAGGTGTCAATCCGCTTGTAGATCAACGGAGCATCGCAAATGGTAAATTCTGGCAGGCGATCGATGTCTCCCTTTTCAAAGTGGACACTCGGATTCAGCGATGAAAGTATCTGGGCCGCCCGTGAGGAATTGAGCATGCAGACCGTGTTCTCCAACTCAGTGGGAAATAGCGATGCCCCCATATGCCCAAAAATACCGGGTACGCGATGGACACGCGCAGCGAATGTTGAACCAATCGTGGTGTAGGCGATGCCCCGGCGAAAATAATAAGTAGCGTCGCGCAACCGCACGCTCTTGGAAACATAAAAATGCGTCCCAAGTTGCAAGGCGTTGTTGTCCCATCGAACGACATTTCGAACAGGTTCAAACCATGCTTTACCCTGTCCCCCCATGACGAGGAACTGCCATTCGCATTTGTCGATCAAATTAGAATTAAAGTTGACCTCCCATGCACATCTGGTAAAGCGAATGTCGTTGCCAGTGCAAACGCCATTCTTTACCTCACAAACCTCGCCGAGCTTCTTGTGTGACTCGTAAAACTCCACATCATCTGCCGACCACCAATACACCAGCGGCCACTCCGGTACGACCTTCAACGCATCCGGATCGAAATCGTGGCGGCCGATGTGACAAAGCAAGCCAGCAGCCTTCTTCTCAAACTCCACCTGTGTTCGCACACGCTCTTGAGGATCGGTTGGTGCCACGGCTACAGCTTTCCTGTTTGCACCTCCGGATTGGATGATAGATAGGACTACTGGGTTATCTCGCATTTCTCTAAACGCTCCCCAAGAAACGTCCCCAATCGCCACAAGTCTTTGGTCGCCTAGCAATTGCTCCCGCAGTTCCGAGTACTGTTTAATGAACATCCAACCCCGCATCGTTAACATTGCCGACACGCCGTTTTCTCGAACCAACTGCAAGCCGCGAAGCAGGAATGCAGCGTAAAGATCGGCCTTGCCCAGCGGGTAGTGCTGAGTGATGTAAGACGAGGACGCCATCTTCGACGTCCCCTGGTACGGCGGATTGGCGACGACTAGGTCATACGTCCCCTCTTTTAGGACGCGTTCGCAAATAAGTTACCCGCAATTTTGCTTTGGCCTAGGCTGAATCTCATAGTTCCAGTCGCCATGGAATGGATTGCGCTTGATTCGCACCGTCTGCATCTCAGTGTCCGTTACTTTGCGACCCGTCCGATACTCGCCACCGTCAAGCCAGCAATGAACCTCCAGACCCTCGTCAGTACGAGTTGAGCTTACCAGACTCACAACGACCTGATGCGACTCCAACGGAACGCCCCGCCAGTTCCTCGTGATGTGGCAGAAGAGACGATGTTCAATTTTATTCCATTTGCTCGTGCCCGGAGGATAGTGACAGACCTCGATCTTCATTCCTGTTTCGTCCGCCAGTTTTTGCAATTCAAGCTTCCAGAGTCGGTTGCGGTGGCCGTTACTGCCGCCTGCGTCGGCAGTAATTAACAGACGCTTGACGCCAGAATATCTCTCGACGCCTAGTTCACTCCACCACCGCCGAATCGCTTCGACTGCAAACTCAGCAGTGTCGCTGCTGACACCCACCGATACGAACGCCTCGTTCTCTGCGATGTCGTAAACGCCGTAGGGAACCGCTTTGCCGAGTGTCTTGTCGGGGAAGTCATGCGTATCGACTTCCAGAGGCATTCCCTTGGGCCGGTACTCTCGGCCCGCATTTGCCTTGTTTCCCAGCACTTCCTTCTTCTTGGTGTCGACGGAAACCGCTGGACGCCTACCGTTCTGGTACGCTTTGACGCGTTTGGCGATGTGTTCAAACTGGGCGTCGCGGTCTGGATGGTCTTTCCCCTCGCGGGTCTTTCGATTTCCTTGGAGCGAATAGCCAAGCCCTTTGAGAATCCCGGCAATCTTGGTTCGCCCAACCCGGTAGCCTTGCCCGCGCAGTGTGGTCTGCAGATTGGTCAAGCTCTTGCATGTCCATCGCAGTGGCGACTGAGGGTCGCCACGCTCTGTCGGCTCGACCAATCGCTCGACTGCCTGCTGCAAATCAGGCGTGTGATACTCCGACGCCTTGCGTCCACCACCGACTCGCCGCTGACGGCCTGATGAGAGCGGATTGGGATCGCAAATCTCAGCAATGCCGTTTTTGACAGTACGATCCGACAGGCCGGTTGCCGCTGCGACTGCTACAATACCACCTCTTCCGATCGCGATTGCTTCGGTTGCAGCCCAACGACGACGACCTCGCTCGTCCAGGTGCTCAACCAAGGCGTGATATTTCGATCGGAGACTTTCCACGATAGCTGCATCTGGCATGTGGGAAAGTATCGCCGATCGAGCGTGACGGGATCAATGCCAATCGGGTAATTTATTTACGGACGAGTCCTTAGCATCCGCACGAACCTCACGCCGGCAGCCAATTGCTCGCCGCGAAGTCGCAAGCCGAGATCGTCGCCGGAGGTGTGACGCGTTAAAAAAATTTCTAAGGCATCGACCAGCGTTCGCCGGGCGGCCATGGCGTCAAAATCGATTCGCTTCTGCCGCTGCTTCGGCTCGCCAAACAGCGTCTGTTGGTAGACGTCCGGCTGTGCGCGCACCGCTTGCTCATGAGCACTGATTGCCGCCGTCACCGCCGCATCAACCTTCAGCAGGCTGCCGAGGTGGTCAGCACCGGCGAGCGACTGGATCAGTGTATTGGTCAACTCAGCCGGTATCCCGCTCTCCTGCTCCACCGCCCGTCGCAGTTCAACCTGCGCCGGATCGTCGCTCGGCAGACTCGCCAGCCGCAAGTCCGACGACACCAAGTTCAATCGCCCCGGAGTCGCTTCCGGGCAAACCTGTTTCGCCTTCAGCCACAACGCCGCCGCCGCGATCTGCACCGCGCGAGGGTCGAGGTCGATCCCGTGCAAGTTGTGTTCGAGGATACGCTCGACAATCGCCTTGTCGGTCCATTGCTCGAGATCAAAGCTACCGTCGGTAACGGAGCGGTGCTTCGCCTCTTCGCGGTAAAGCGCAAACAGCAATTCGAAAGCGACCACCAAGAAGTGCCCGGACCCGACCGCGGGATCCAAGATCTTGATATCACGGATCGGCGTGGGAGCTTTCTCGACTGCATCGTCGGGAATCGGTTGGGGAACGTAGTAGGCCCAGCGGCGTTCCAGGTCCGTGTGCAGTGGCATCAGGTCGGTCAGTGCGACTTCGCCCGCGTCACGTTTGGCTCGCCACTCGATCCGCCGCTGTTCCAGTGCGTCTAGCGTGCCGGCCGACTCGGCCAGCGGCGTCCAGCCGTGCTGCTTGCACATCGCCAGCCATATCGGCCCCAGGCTGTTTTGCAGCAGCCAGTCGACCATGTAGCGCTCAGTGAACATCTGCGTCTTACTGGCGATCTCGTGCGGCTCGATTTTGCCGCCATCGTTGATCTTGGCGTCCAGCGCCTCGCGGTCCGGATCGTTCCAGTACTGATAAACCCAGCCGAGCGTCATGTCGTCGGTCCAACACGACTCAAGCCGCGGATCATTGAGCGTCTCGATCACCGCTCGCAGCGTCGCTGGCGGCACAGGCACCATTTCCGCTGCCCCCGCCGGTCCGAACAATCCCGGCAGATCGGTCGCCAGTTCCTCGAACACCAGTTGCAGCAGAAACGCCAACCCTTCGGACTCGTCATCACGCACCAGCGCAGGGGCCAAGCTGCGGAAGTTTTTGTAGTCGGTGCAATCCCATCCGCCGGTGGCGACTTTCAACCGCCGCAGCTTATTCGCTTCCATCACCCGCAAGATGATCATCCGGTTCAGCAGCGTGTAAGCAGCCTGCAGCTCAAGCTCTCGCAGAAAATCGGCTTCACTGCGGAGTTCTTTCCGTTGCGGTTGGCTCCGCACCTGCTCATCGATCCAAGCGTCAATCCGCCGCCGTCGCGCCCGTTCGGCTGCCGTCAGGTGGGCCTTGGCGATCGGCGTCGCAAACTGATAGGTCCGTTCATTTGAGAGGCGCAAGTCCTCCAGCAGATCAGCCCTCAAGGCACGGATCGTTTTCGAGAGCAGGCTCTTCGCTTCCGGAGTCATCGACATGCGATCGTATTCGTTTCGTAGGTTCCGGCCCCCTCTCCCCCGGCTCTGAGGTCGTGCAGTTTTCAGGCACCGTTTTCCTTTGAGTTTAGAGCATTTCGCTGCAGGTTATCCAGCCGCAGCACGTTCTGGGCGAGGATCAGTAGCCCCGTTTCGCAGCAGGCACGCGGCAAGCCGCGGCCGTGGAAGCGGTCGACGTGACGATTACCTTTGGCATCACCAAAACCAAGCTCGACCGTTTGGCCGCGCAGGCGGTAGCGAGCTTTTGCCTCGTCAGTTGACATCTTTTCACGCTGAGCCTCCATGAACTCTTCACCTTCAGTTCGCTTGATCATCCGCGGTCCCTTACCACTGAGACAACGCGCCGCAAGAGGGCAAGCTTCGCACGACGCCACTGCGCACCTGTAGCGAGATTGATATAAAAAGCGTCCGCCCATCCGAGACTTTTTCTCGCGATCTCTGTAAGGCAACTGGTGGCCCTGGGGACACTCGTAACTGTTGGACTGGGAATCAAAGCGGAACGCTTCACGCGGGATTTGAGGCTCGCCGCTGCGCGACTTAGCTTGGCGACTATTGCTACTGATCGTTGGCGGTGCAATTAACTCGATATCACGCTCGGCGGCATCACGAAGATCCAAAATGCTGCAGTAACCGCCATCGGCCAGCACCGTCTTGAGGCGACCTCCCACGATCTTCTGCGTCTTGTCAATCATCGGTGCCAGCGTTCCGTTGTCATTGGCTTTAGCCTCGCATAGGTAGCTAACGGTCAGATGACTAACAGGATCAACCATCGTTTGAATTGTATAGAGCGGCCGAAACGTCTTGCGTTTATCACGTCCTAGCGGAGCGACCGGATCGGTCAGGCTGACTTGGATTTTGTCCGGATCCTTGCGTTTATCACTGCGTTTTGTGGCGTTTTGCTTGATCCGCTCGGCAAGCACTTCGGCGGCAACTTCAATCCGTCCGGCTAGTTCGAGCCGACCACTAGGCGTCGGCGGAACCCATTTGGGAAGTTCATCGCTGTGGGGCAAAACGCCATGGATAACATCGTCAAGCAGCTTTTTACGTTTAACGAGTGTTGACTGGTTGACCATGCGGTGTCGTGAAGCACACGCGGCGATCGCTGTTCCATCTTGCGCAGTGGTGGTCGGGTCAAGATGCCCTTGTCCGATCGCCTGCTGAACCAATTGGATATGCAGAGATTCGATGACAGCACCAACGCGATCACGAAAGTCGTACCAAGTTCGCCTGGCGGGGGTGTAGCCATAGCCGAGCCACTGCATCGCTTCGTTGAGTCGGGCTTCTTCTTCCCATGTTGCCGGACTGCGTCGGCCTTTGAGGTACTGAAATAACACCATCTTGAGCAAGACGACCGGATCGTAGGCATCCTTGCCGAGGCCATGGTAGAGTCGGTCAACGTCGGTCCGATCCAGCGAGTCGACCTGTCGCTGCACGATCCGAGCATGGTCGTTCTGGGGCAGCTTTGCGTCGATCTGCTGCCATCGCGGATCGCTGGGCGGCATCGCAAAAGCCCGATATCGGCTTTTTTGTTGTCTCCAAATCGCTTACGCTCATGTCGGCCTCCGAGTGACGCGTGGAATTGATAGCGACGCACATTGTGTGCGAAATCCCAACGTCACCGAAGGCCAATTTTTTTTGCGCCAAACTCTCCCGCCGAAACGACTTAAAAACTGCACGACCTCCTCTGCGGGGGAGAGGGACGGGGTGAGGGGGCCAAGTGTAACTATCGAGGCTTCTTCATCTCTGCCGTATAAGACTGATCTAGTCCCAAGTGTCGCTTGATAGCGATCGCAACAGCTTCAACGTCCGCCAAAACATCTTCATTACCAAACCGCAATACGCGCCATCCCTGTGATTCGATGGTTGCTTGCCGGGAGCTGTCGCTGGCGTGGACGACATCGTGATAACCACCGTCGATTTCGATCACTAGCTTTTTCTCGATACAGGCAAAGTCGCCGATGAATGGTTCTATCGGGAACTGACGGCGAAACTTGAGGCCGCTTAGCCGACGAGCTCTCAAGACGTACCACAACAATGACTCCGCTTTGGTTTCACGCGCCCTCAGTTCACGAGCGTGGGCGGTGGCTTGTGGTGACTGGCGGTGTGTCATGTTTGGTTCCTTTGGAGTTGAGCGTGGGCTGCCCCCTCACCCCGTCCCTCTCCCCCATTGCTGGGCTGCAGAACTGCCGTTCGTAGCCCAGCAACAGGGGAGAGGGGGCAAGCGAGAGTGCAAAGCATCAAACAATCCGAATCCGCCCGCCCGCTTTCAATTCCTCGATCAGGCGCACGCGAAGCTCGACCAGCAGCTTGTCAATGTCAGCTTCGGTTTCGAGCTCACGATTATGCAGTTCGATCGGGACGCGACGAACCAGCTTCTTCGCTGGCCCCTCGCTTAGGATCTCATCGAGCTTTTGATTGGCCTGTTCTTCGGCTCGTTGCAGTCTGGCGGTGAAGGTGTCTCGCAACGTGAGCAAATCAGGTGCTACCGCGTCGTCCGTGGTATCGGCTTGGACCGCATCCAAAACTCGCAGCACGCTGTGAGACCGATCAGCAGACAACTTACTGAAGTCGGGACGCAGTTTGACTCGCCCGACGGCGGCCTCCAGTTCGGCGATCTGCTGATTGAGGATGGAGCTGCGTGCTTCGCGGTAGACTTCCAAGACCGTCTTGATATCACTGTCACACCCGGCCACTTCACGCCATGGACGGTCGCTCGCGAGTTGATCCTGGATACGCTGTGCAGCTGCCGCGACCTCGCCATCGAGTAGCCCGATTTCTGTAAGTTGGGCGACTTGGTACTGGTCAATCTTGGCGAGCTTTCGGACCGCTTGGACATTCTCAGAATTGAGTTCCACTTCGAACAGGTTCAGTAGCTTCAGGCCATCGCTGAGCGCGTCAAAGTTCCGCTTGACCGCAACGACGGTCGTTTTGGATTGTCGAGGGTTACGCAGGCAGGCCTCGATTGCGGACTGTAGCTTGGCAAGCTCGCTGGGCTGTTCCCGATTACCGGGCAGCGCCACGAACAAGCTGAGGACATCGCGTAATCGCCTGGCGATGGGCTGGAAGTGGGCGACCACGGTGTCGGCGATCGCATGATCTTCGCCGTCGATATCTACCTTGAGCTGCTCGTTGAACAGTCGGCAAATCCTCGCTCGCACAGGAAAACCGATGTCATCTTCGGCAGCCTGGAAGAAGTAGGCCGATTTAAAATCGCGATCCTTGGTAAAGATGTCCATCGCACCCGCATCGCGGATCGCCGTGATCTTTTCGGTGACGTCGGAGGCCTGGATCTCAACTTTTGCCCCACGCAGTAAGCCGGCCACACAAGCCTTGATCACTCCCGGCCCGTAACCGTATGGTGGACGGCCGAAGTGTTGCAGCAGTGCGGCACCGCTAATGCCTCCTTGCTCGATGAACTCTTGGATGCGTCGCGGGATCACGCCCGAGCACCCCGGCACATATCGCCCGCTGTCGAGTTCCAAGATCCCTAGCTGAGCGTTTAAAAACTTGGCACTCGGACCATTCAGATCTGATTCGAGCAACTGCTCCATTTCGGTCGGTGCGACGGTGATCGGATCAAAGTATGGGAACAGGCTAGCAAGGATCGTGCCGGTAGCTTTGGTTAGTGTGGCAGCGAATGAACCCGCGGTGACGCTGTGGCACTCACCTTGGAAATAAAACTTGCCGGTTCGCCAGGCTTCCCAAATCGATTTGGCCAACTCGTCTTTGAGTTCGTCGGCGCGGCCTTCCTCGTTGAACAGCATCTGCTTTTTGCCTGCTGGAAGCGAATCGCGTCGTTTGCCAAACTTTTCGACCATTGCTTCTGAACGAGCCAACTCACGGGCCTTCTCGGTTGCCTCGGACATCTCGCCGCATACCCAAACCAAGCGGTCGCGGAACAACGGCTCAGATTTCGTCCGATTGCACCAATACGATTCGTTGCGGTCCTCGGCGGGTAGAAAACGGAAGTCGACCAATACCGCTGCGTCGTCGCGTGGGTCGGCGACTTTCGCGTTTTGTTTCTGGCGGTTATCAGAAAACACCGCTGCAATGGAGAACGGACGATCCCGAAGTTTCGGTTTCTCCACATTGCCCAATAGATGCTTGAGCGTCTCCACCACGCGTTCGCTGATCGCTTCAAGTGAGATATTAATATCGCGTTTGGTCCGGTCCCATTCTTCACCGGCGGTCGACTGAACTTTGTAACCTTGCTTCTCGCTGTGGCCGAGTAGGTTTTTGACCTTCAACCAATCCAGTGCCTCGGTGACTTGGGCAACTTGGTTACCGCGATCGACCCGGTCGTACAGGCACTGAGCAACTAGCTCAGCCGTCGTCGGTTCATTTTCTTGGATCAATTCCAACATCGCGACAGCCTTGGCAGCGCGGATGACCAAGTCATCGGCCTCATTGGCACATTCGTTCAAGATCCGCGCCATGCTCGATTGTGTGTCCGAATCCAAGGCGGTGTGTTGGATCTCGTAGATCATGTCGATGGTGACCAAAGCGCCGACGGGCATCTCCGCCAACTTGCGTTCGCGGAACAGTTCACCGAGCAGTTGTAGCAACCCGCGGATTGCCTGATCGTCGCCTTGGGATCGTGAAGAACGTGATCGAAGCGCACTGGTGATCTTCAGCAGTAGGTCGATGTGGCCGGGCAACATCGGGTAAACGTCGATGAACTCGTCGGGCGAAATGTCGACGCAGCGATAAGCGTAGAGTTTCAGGTTGGGGCGATTCTGGTCAAAGATTGCCCGTAGCTGCTTAGTCCCCTCGTCGGTCTTTCGCAGCAACCGTTGGTGGACGACGTCGCGGATATTGGTTGGTGCTAAATCGACGCGTAGGTGAGGCGGAAACCGATCTCTTGCCCAGATGAGTGTCGAATCGCCCGCTTCCTCATCCAACTTCTGTTGCCCCAAGGCGAGCAACCAAGCTTTGCCTTGGAGTGTGGCACCGAGCGCCTGATGCAAAAGCCCGTAGTCGATCTTGGCGGTCGCGGTTGTCGTGGACGTATTGAGAGACTTCATCGACGACCATGAACAGCGTTGCCTTAGGGCGGCGAAAGGCGAGCATATCCCGGATATCATTGACTGCATCGTCAGGTGACCTGCCCGCTCCCGATTTGCCGACATGGCTGGTCAGCCAACTCATCGGCGACGTGTACCGCTTGTCATCGAGTTCCGACAGGACGAGCGAAAAGTCTTCGTCTGCCATCGCTGATGTTTTCGCTTCGTCCCACGGCTTATCGAGTGTCTGCTGAGCTATTTTCAGGAACTCGCCGTAGCGGCCGTCGCGTTCGAGTTTCAGTTCGAAGTCGCCTACGGATTCAGCGGTGCAGTAGCCCAGTCGTTTCTGAAGTTCACGCACGGCGACACTGTGGACTTGTTCGTTGTCCCGGGCATAGCTGCCGACATCGAACACAATCGCAATCGGGTCTATCTTGCACCGCAAGGCGTGCCATGCCGCGGCGAGCTCGTGTTTCTTTTGTGAGCGATCACGTTCAAGCCAAGCGTCAGCGAGCGATCGACCGTCAGGCAGTTCGACGCCATCCAAAGCCAAACCAAGCAACTTGGCAAAACTCGATTTTCCGGAGCCGTAAAAGCCCGAGATCCAGGCGGTCGGCAACCCTGGCCCTGGCCGCTTGTCGAGTTCCTTGGTGATGGCGGTCAGCAGCCGGACGTATTGCTCATGAATCCCATTGGGGACACGTTTGTAGTTCGGGTGCTCCGGCAGCCAGCCGCCGGTGATGATGTATTCGTTGACTTCATCAGCCAGCTTCTCGGGCGATTGGTCGTGGAAATAGACAACCGGCGGGATGTCGCGGGTGACGTCGGCCAGAAAGAGCTTTTGAATCTGCATGGAGCTGTCGGATCAATAGATGCGTGGTCGATAGTCGCTGTCGGGGGCCAGCTCGCCCATGAACGATAGTGAAGTTAAGCCGCGGCGTATGCCGGGATAGAGCAGCACCACGGGGATCTGGCGGGTTTTGCCGTCCAGGTGTTTGAGCAAGGCTGAGGAGCGGAAGAACGGGTACAGCGCACCGGCACGACCGACGAGGACGACCGCGCGATCGACCTTGTCGGGACTGCGCGTCGGCAAACTCGGCGATCAGCTGGGCACAATCCGCAGCGATGCCCTCGGGCCCCTCGATCAGCGGCCCGATTTTGCGTTTCAAATCATTCAGGCCACGATCAGGATCAATCGCTCGGAACTCGCGTTCTCGCTGGATCATCCGCTGGATCCAGTTTTCACCTTCCCTGCGGAGTCGAGCGAATAGCAGCTTTTGCAGACTGATCGTCAGCACGACCCAACCTTCGCTTTCCAGGTCGGCGGACAACTCCCGAGCCCTGCGCCGCAGTTCGAACTCCTCTTTGGGCTCGTACCGGAGGATGGCGAAGCGATAGTTCCGCATCGTGCTGATCCGCGGTCCGCCTTCAGGCAACAGATCAGCACGAAGTGCTGCCAGCGACTCCGCCAGCGGCGTTTGGTCAAACAAAGGTGCGTCGCTCATCGTTTGTCCTCGCAGGCCAGTTCGGCGACCAGTAAGTTCGACTGCTCCGCCCACTGCAGTAGCGAGTCGTACTGCCAGCCGAAGTCGAATAATTCGCCCTGGCGATGGAACTGCAACGCCGGAAGAGTCCGCAAACGCCCGATCAACGTCTCGGTGTCCAAGCCGACCGAAGCAGCGTACGGGTTGTCGATCAAGCCGCCGGCGAAACGAATGTTGCGGAGCAGATAGAGAAGATAGGTCAACGCAGTATCGCTGACGCTCGGCCAGACGATTGGCCGCGGATCGCGGTTCGTCTTGAGCAAGCCAGCGGAAAACGCAGCCGTCATCAGTTTGCTGGCGATTTTCATTCGGGTCGGAATTTGCCACCGCTCAGGCGCCTGGACCTCGACCCACTCGACTACCCGCTGGCGGTCGACGACGGGACGAGCCCCGGCGAGTCGTTGCAGCAGGTAGGTTCCGGTAAACGAGCGGTAAAGCGGATCGGCAAGTTGCAGGTGCCAGTGGCAGATCAGGCGTCGATCCGCTGGGTCCATTGCCGGCCAACGCTTGAGTACGTCGAGCGACTCGGGAAAGGCATCAAAACGATGCCGCATGTCGGCCATCAGCCGTTCCACTCGCTGGTACGTCCGGGAACCGAAGATCGACTTCTCGAACGCATTCGTGGTTGTTACGCGGTCGCAACTGAACCGAGATTGTTCCCAGTAGGCGCGGCAGTGCTCGACCTCAAGCGTGCACTTCATGATGCGAGTGTGCAGCTGAGCCTCTTCAACCGGGACCGGCATCACGCCGCACCCTTGAAGTACGGCAGCGGATAATCCTTGGAAATCGGGCAGAGTGCGGCAACCAAGCGTTTGACAATCATCCCCAGTGTCGACGGAATCGCCCCCTTGATCCTGCGTCCCGATGCGGTTGTGGTGAACTCACCCTTGCCATGTCCTTGGGCCCAATCAACGAACGTCGCCTCATCCCACGGATGACCCAGCAGCGGCTCCAAGGCCGGCAGTGCCTTCATCGGATCTTGGCCACCTCGCTTCAGATCGAGCAACCGCTCATCAATCCGTTCATCGATCTCGAACCCGAGGCTGAACAGCGAGAGAACAGCGTCCGAGTCGTGAGTCTGCGACCGGGCCGCCCGGTCGATCCGGCGAGCGGGCTCACGAACGGCCTGCAGCACAGCCCACGGAGCTGTCTTGGGCGTCATCGTCGAGAAGAAGGCGCGGCCGCCGTACTCGCTGAGCAGATTGGTGTTCCACCAATTCAACCGTTTCTCGTCCTCACCGCGCTCGCCAGCCCACGCAACGATCAACTGAGCGGTCAACACATCGTCGAGCTCGGAAATCAGCGGAGCAGTGGCCAGCGGTGACTGATCAGTCGAGAAAAGGGGCGACATAGCGGATGGCAATGATACCAAAAAGAGTGGCGTGGGACGGGACAGAGTTTCCGAGAGGATACTTTCGACATCGACCACACTCAACGCTCGCCAGCACCGCAAGGGCGATTTGGCAAGGAAAACGGGATGTGCCGAATATCAGGCTGATACAGCCTAGAAGCCGCTGGAATCGCGTTGCGCCTGACCGCCGAGTAGCGACATCTGAGAATCGTCACCAAGCTGATGCCGCCGCAAAGAGGCAGCTCAGCCAGATTACCATCATTCGCGGCGTTGCCGGTGGGGGCTGCTGGAATCGATCACGCCCGATCGATTGAGGCAGGGTGCCAGATTCGGTGAACGGTATTGTGGACCTCCGAGGCTTCGCCACAGTCAGTGGCCAGCATTTCTCATCCGACCGCACAGAGTCAGGTTGAAAACCCAATGAAGTTCATGTCAGCTGCAAGCACCTACCTGCTGCACTGCAGCCCAAAAACTGCAAATGGCACGTGTCGGCACGGACGTTTCGTAGACTGATCCGCGCGGGCGCATCGGGCGCATCTGCATGTCAGACCGATGCAGTTACAGGGGCCCTGTAGCAGGTCAGGCGTGTCACACATTAGTTCGTTCGATTCTTGTATGATGCAGCCTCACCGCTTTCGGAGTTCACGCGAATGTGGCCGGACAACGACACGAGCATTGATTTCTTAAACTTCACGGGCGTCGCGGACACCGTCGCCGAGCTCGTCTTGCAGGCCGACGGCCGCCCCATCTCGATCGGCGTTTCTGGAGCGTGGGGAACGGGCAAGTCTTCACTCATCAAACTCACCCGTGCGTCGCTGGTAAAGAAGGCGACGGCAGACCGGAAGTTTGTCGTCGTCGAATTCAACGCCTGGCTCTACCAAGGATACGACGATGCGAGGGCGGCACTCGTTGAGATCCTCGCCGAAGCTCTGAAGGCGGAATCTGCAGTCGCTGACAAGCCGGGAGCGTTAAGCAAAGCGACCGAGCTTCTTCAGCGAGTTAACTGGCTCCGCATTGCCAAGCACTCGGCTACAGGCGCGGCGTCACTCTATTTCGGCGTTCCTTTCGGGCTCCTGGGCCGCGCCTTCAAAGCAGGTAAGGGAACCCTAGACGGCGTCGATGAAGATGAAGCGAAAGAAATCGAGGAAGCTGTCGAAGGAGTTGGAGCCGAGGCGTCAGGACTGTACAGACCCAAAGTCGAGAAGTCGCCGCCCAAAGAAATTCAGGGGATTCGTGACTGCTTCGAGGAAGCCTTGAAGGAACTCGGCATCACTTTGGTCGTCTTGATCGACGACCTAGACCGCTGCCTCCCGGAAACAACCATTTCGACGCTTGAAGCGATTCGTCTGTTCCTCTTCCTCGACAATACAGCGTTCGTCATCGCGGCAGATAACGAGATGATTAAGCACGCGGTGCGAAAACACTTCGAGGGGCTGGGGGAAGACCAGCTAATCAGCTATTTCGACAAGCTGATTCAGATCCCGATCCGCGTTCCACCGCTTGGCACTCAAGAGGTGAGAGCATACATGATGCTCCTATTCGCCGAGAACGTAGTGCTCAATGCGGACTCAGAGCAAGACAAAGAAATCAAGGAACGAATGCGTAAAGCGGTTTGTGATCAACTCGGGAAGACTTGGCAAGGGAAGCGGGTCGATCGAGCATTCATGCAGACGCTCATGACTGAAATTCCGCCCAAGCTCGTCGAGAAACTGGACGCTGCCGACAGGCTTGCACCACTGATGGCCCAGGCCACAGGCATAGCGGGGAATCCCCGCCTCATCAAACGGTTTCTTAATGCCGTCGCCATTCGGAAGAAACTCTCTGACGCGCTTGCGATCGGCGTCGACGAGGCTGCTCTTGCAAAGATGCTGCTTTTTGAGCGGTGCGGAAACAAGGACGCATACGCGGAACTCATTGCCAAAGTGAACGAAGATCCCGAAGGCAAACCCAGGTTTCTTGCCGAATGGGAGGAGAAAGCGATAAGCGGTGCGGAACTTAAGCTTGACGGACACTGGAACGATTCGTTTCTCGAGGAATGGCTCGCAATTCCGCCGAAACTCGGTGATATGGATCTGCGCGGCCTGCTCTACGTTAGTAGAGAGCACGCACCAATCATCACGGCGCAGGACAGGCTTTCGTCGGAAGCAGCGGAACTCCTTACCGGGCTCGTAGAACACCCGGCTATGGCGAATGCGTTGCAGGATCGCCTTGCGAAACTTCCGCGACCCGAGCTTTCCATTATTTTCGATCGTATTTTGGACTACGCTCGCGGTATCCAAGAGTGGGGCGTCCCTGCGATTCTTGACGCCTGCATCGTCTTGGCTCGCGCCGAAGCGAGCTTCGGCAATCGCCTAGTTGCGTTTCTTTCCGAACGTCCCGCCTCGCAGGTCACGCCCGCAATCGTCGCGAAGCTGAGTCCCGAACCTTGGAGCAACAAACTTTTCATTGCATGGAGCAAAGCTGACGTGAAGCCGAGCGTTAAGGGTGCGATCACAAAGGCGACGAAGTAATGGGAACGTCTGGATCTAGCGACGGCCCTGGCGCAAATGTGCCCATGGTCCCTCCATGGGTACCGCCGCTACCCATGGCTCCAACAACTGCCGTAAACCAAACGCCGCCCGCCGTTCCACTTGCTCCCCCCGGGCGATTCCAGTCCACGAGGCTTAGCCTCGGAAAATTCGCATCGTTAGGCGATAAGAATTGGCTCTCGCGTGGCGTCGGCAACTATTTCAAGATTGGGTACGGAGGCGGCAGAACAGCAGTTGGCCGCTTTGGCGGCACAGCCCGAACCGCAGGAACGCTTTTCGGAGCACTTGGAGGAAGTGGCAGTGGGGCAGCCCGCACGCCCGCACGCGATGCGTTAGAGACAGCGATTCAATCGGGAGCAGGACCAGACGAGGTTATCGGAGCGTTGATCGAGGCGATAAAGCCCGTCGACGGGACGCAGGATGCAGAAGGGAATCGGCGAGCACTGGCAGATACTCTTTCAGAACTAATGACCAAGCAACCCACTGCCGACTTGCTGAACCTTACGCCCGCACAACTCAATCTCACTATCGCGCTTTTTATCGCGAACGACGTTTTCGCGAGGTTCTTCTTGGACGTGGGAAAGTCGATAGTCGAGCATGCTCCATCCGTCACCACGGGACTCGCCCTACTCAAAGAAGCCAAAGAATACATCCGTGAGGTTGTGATCGCACAGTTCAATAGATTGTGGGCCGCGGGTGTGCCGGCTACATCAGTCCGCACAGTCGAAGTCGTCGCATCGGCACTGAAGGATGCAATCGATGTTTTTGAGGGGTACGCAGCGTGAAAATCATATGCTCACAATCTGAAGAGCAACTTCTAAATCTTCGCTCCGATGCGAAGAAGGTGCTCCTATTCGCCCGAACCAACGGCGGGACTATCGGCAATATCGGTACCGCCGTCAGGGAAACCCTAGAACGTCGTAAGCACCTGCCAGAGCCGAAAGCATGGGATTTCGTCACTATTGCGCTATCGGTCTACGCTGCTGATCAACTCATCCATAGAAATACGTCGTCCGACGGTTGGACGCGGGAGATCGACCTTACCGTTTCGGTTGCCGACCCCACTTTCTGGAACTCGCAGAAGGATCTTATCGACGCTGCATTTCAATTCCTCACCACAGACCGCTGGTCCATCACCTTTGACACAGCTACTGAAAGGCTTGCTACGCCGAAAGAAGTTTCCCGCTATACTGAAACATCCGTCAGCCTATTGTCAGGCGGTATGGATAGCTTAATCGGGGCAGTGGATTTGGCGGCCACGAAGGAAAAGGCACTTCTTGTAAGCCAGGTCGCCCTCGGCGACAGTAATAAGCAGAAGGCGTTCGCGGACGCGCTAGGACTCACGCACTTACAACTCACGCATGGCGTATCACTGCCGGGCGACAATGAACAATCTACCCGTTCACGCTCGATTGTTTTTATCGCCTACGGCGTAATGGCAGCTACGTTGCTTGAGGCCTACGAGAAAAGCGAGATCGTGCTTCGCATTCCCGAAAATGGATTTATCTCGATCAATCCGCCGCTCACTGACGCTAGATTGGGCGGATTGAGTACCCGGACGACCCACCCCGTTTTTTTGCATCTAATCCAGGCCGTTCTGAACGCAGCAAAGTTGAAGGTGCGGCTCACGAATCCGTACCAGTTTAAGACGAAGGGCGAGATGCTCAAGGAGTGCCAAGACCAAGCATTCATCAAGAAGCACGCCCCGGAATCCACTAGCTGCGGCCGATTTGTTCGTACGGGATACAAGCACTGTGGGCGATGCGTTCCATGCCTCGTGCGACGGTCAGCTTTCCTCGCGGCCGAGATGACGGATGCAACCGACTACAAATACGGCGACTTAAGCAAGGAAGATAACGACCACGCGCGCTTCGATGACGTCCGGTCCGCAGCAATGGCTGTAGGAATGGTGAAGCTCGACGGTTTGGCCGCCTGGATCGGGGCGAGTCTCGTCTCTAGCTTGCTTGGCGACCCTGCCCCGTATCGCGATACGGTGGGCCGAGGGATTGCAGAGCTGGGGAAGTTTCTCCAAAAGGCGGGCGTCAAGTGATCGACTTTCACTGCCACCTGGATCTGTATCCACAGCCAAAGGACGTAGTTCTCGAATGCAAGAAACGAGAAATGTTTGTTCTTTCGGTGACGACGACGCCAAGTGCTTGGCAAGGTACGTCGGCACTCGCCGAGAACGCCAATCAGATTCGCACCGCTTTAGGCTTACATCCCCAGCTCGCTGCGCAGCGGAAGCACGAGCTTTCGCTCTTCGACCAATTCCTCCCCGACACCAAGTACGTGGGCGAGGTCGGGCTCGACGGCGGATACGAATTCAAGGCTTCGTGGGCAGATCAGCTATCCGTGTTTACTCATGTGCTCGAGAGGTGTGCTCACCGTGGTGGACGCATCATCTCGATCCATAGCCGCCGTGCAACTACTCCCGTGCTCGATCGACTTGAGCGTGAGCCTTCGTGCGGCATTCCGGTTTTGCATTGGTACTCAGGCACGTACAAAGAGCTTGACCGTGCGATCATGCTCGGCTGCTGGTTTAGCGTTGGTCCCGCGATGCTGCTCTCCAAGAAGGGCAGCGAAATTGCGGCCCGGCTGCCCCGTGACCGGGTACTGACTGAAACGGATGGTCCGTTTGCACAGGTCCGGGGGCAAGCTCTAAAACCTTGGGATGTGAGTCTAGCCGTAGATCGTCTTTCGGACATGTGGGGCACTACTGTGGCCTCTACGGTAGATAGGTTGTTTTCCAATTTGCGCATTCTCGTTACCAGCCTTCGCTAGCTCGGCTTTCCCGCTCGACACTCGACTGCCTTCTGCAAGTATCATCGCCGACGAAGTGCGTAGGTCACCGGTGGATCATTACGGCGAACCTGGCCGATATGTGCGGCAGGGTTTGGGAGGTTGTTCTTGGTGACTTCGATTCCACAGGGGCACCCGAAGATCTGCACGTCATCATTGAAAAGCCACCTCCAGTTTGTCGAATTTGCAACTACTTCTATGTTCCCGGCAATACCCGTTGCGCAGTCCATCTAGGGTTTGCCGGTCCGCATTGCGCTGACGCCCGCGACAGTTTCCGCATTTGCCTAGGACCACCGCGGTAAATTCGGACGCAGTAAGGCGTGGGCGCGAGTAGACCTGCGGGGCGTAGTAAACCTTTCCTCGTGATGCATTGGCCGCTGCCAGCAATGGCATTCGCACAATCGCCACGTCTGAGCCGTGGATCGCGAACCCACTGGAATTGATATACATACAGCTCTAGCTGGGGTCGGATAAGCTGCATATCTGCGTGGCATTACACACACTTCATCTACTGATTTCCCGTGTCCCATGCGTATTCTCATCTACTTGCTGATCCTGCTGCTGACTCCGCTAGACCTAGTCTCCGCCGTCGAACCACCAGCTCCTGACCGGTTTGACCTCTTCCTACTCGTTGGCCAATCGAACATGGCTGGCCGGGGTAAGCTTGCCGAGGAAGATCGGACGCCGCATCCAAGGGTGCTGACGTTCTCTGCCGATGAGCAGTGGATCCCCGCGGTCGATCCGCTCCATTTCGACAAGCCCGCCGTGGTTGGGGTTGGACTGGGACGCACTTTCGGCATTGAGATCGCACAGCGGTCGCCGGGCGTCACGATCGGACTGATCCCATGTGCCGTTGGCGGGTCGCCGATCGACGCCTGGATGCCAGGCTCCTACTACGCCCCGACGAAGTCACACCCCTGGGATGACGCGATCCGCAGGGCAAAAGCAGCGATGCAGCACGGGACGCTGCGCGGCATTCTGTGGCACCAAGGCGAATCCGATAGCGGAGGTGAACTGGCAGAGACTTATCAACAGAAGCTCAACGACCTCGTCCACCGTTTGCGAAAGGAACTCGATGCTCCCGAAGTACCTGTGATTGTCGGCCAGTTAGGACAGTTCCCTGAGCGCCCTCGGAGCGAGTCCAGGCGATTAGTTGATCGCGCTCACCGGGAGCTGCCCCAGCGGGTTGCGCGAACCGCATTCGTTTCCTCAGACGGCCTAGTACACGGTGGTGATGAAGTCCACTTTGACGCGGCCTCCTATCGCGAGTTCGGTCGCCGCTTTGCGCAGGCTTATCTTGCGACAGCCGGCGTTTCATCAAAAACTGGTTTTGCGGTCGAACCGCAGCAAGATCGTTTGCTGATCAAGCTTGATGGAAACGCGATTGTCGATTTCGTTTTTCGCGATGACAAGATCCTACGTCCGTACTTTGCCAACGCTCGACTTGCGGATGGCTTGCAAGTCACTCGTCATCACCCGCCCACCGCGGGAGTTGACGCGCTCGACCACGACACGATGCATCCCGGAATTTGGCTCGGGTTCGGTGACATCAACGGCCACGACTTCTGGCGGAACAAAGGGAGCATCGAACATCTGCGGTTCGTGTCCAAGCCACAGATTGCGGATGGATGTCTTACGTTTGCCACGCAGTGCCGTTTGACAACCAGCAGCGGCGAGCCGGTGTGTTTAATGACAAACGAGTTCAAACTGGTTCAGCGACCGTGCGGTTGGCTGCTGATTTGGGGTGCCACGTTCCACGCCGATCACGGCCCGCTTGTTTTCGGCGACCAGGAAGAGATGGGGTTCGCAGCCCGAGTGGCGACGCAGCTGACCGAAAAGAGCGGCGGAGTGATCCGAAGTTCGACCGGAAGAATGTCCGCCGCGGAAACGTGGGGCCAACCAGCCCTGTGGTGCGACTACTCTGGAACCGGCCCGAATTCTGGCGGTATCATGTTAATGGCCAGCCCCGACAACTTCCGCGACAGCTGGTGGCACAACCGTGACTACGGCGTCTTTGTAGCCAACCCCTTCGGTCGCCAAGCCATGCAGCAGGGAGCCCGCAGCCAGATCATTGTCGCCCAGGGCGAAACACTGCGGATTGAGTTTGGTGCGTTGGTTCACGACCATCGCGAGTTCGACATGTCAGCTGAATATAACTTTTTCAGTGACACGCAAACCGACTCTTTGGAACCCCATGCCGCTCCGGGAACCGGTGATTAGCATTACCCTGACTATCCCCGGCGAAAGCAGTCGGTCGCTGTCAGACCCAGTGCAGCGACATCGGAAACAAATCGCTGCGGCGCGCATCAGTTGCCTGAGTTTCTGATCGTTAGTGCTAGCAGGTAAGCGAAGCTCACTGGCATCATCATCTGCGACGCGTTCCGACATAGAAACGCTTCGCTACCCGATTTCCGGTGTTTGCCGAACAACGAGCAGACGCGAGCCTGCTAAATTTCGTCGTAGTTCGCGGTACATACATGTGTAGGAACAAGCAGCCACCGGCACTGCGCTGGTGGCTGCCCTTTTTTGAGTTCCTCGCTAATGCTCTTTGCCATTCTTTGAGTGTGGAGGATGTATGTCACACATTGTGCAGATTCAGACGGAGGTTCGTGATCCGCTGGCCATTCAGGCCGCTGCCAGGCGACTGCAGTTACCGCCGCCGACCCGCGGCAAGTTTAAGCTGTTCACCACCGAAGCGACCGGCTGGGGCATCCAGCTGCCGCGGTGGCAGTACCCGGTCGTTTGTGATACCGGCAGCGGTAAGATCGAGTTCGATAACTATGAGGGCCACTGGGGTGACCCTGTCGAACTTGATCGCTTTCTTCAGGGGTACGCCGTAGAGAAGGCGAAGGTGGAGGCTCGCAAGGCTGGCCACTGTGTCACTGAGCAATCGCTCAGCGACGGGTCGATCAAGCTGACCGTCCAAGTCGGAGGTGCCGCGTGAAGACGATCGAAATCACCGTCGCACCCAATGGTCAGGCCAAGGTCGAGACGAAGGGATTTACCGGCGCACAGTGTCGCGAGGCAAGCCGCTTCGTCGAGACGGCGTTGGGCAAGGTGACGGGCGAGCAGCTCAAGCCGGAGTTCCATGTCAGCACCGGCAACGAGCAACAGCTCAGGCAGTCGTCCTAGCGAACGACACGCTGCGGCCAATCACCCAGCACTTCTAGCGGCGGAACTCCGCCTATGAGCCCCCGTCATTTCTGACGTGGGGCTTTCTTTTTGTAGTCACCCAACAACTGAAGGAACCAATCTATGTCACTATCAGAAACGCTCGACGAGTACATCCGCGCTTGCTTTGCGGGCATCTGGATTGAGTCGCACGAGCATCAAGATGCGATCCTGTCGATCGCCGAACTCTGCAGCCGGGAGTCATGGCGGCTCGCCACCTGGGATGTGGAGCAAGGACTCAGTGCCAATGGCACCGCTTCCGAAGCCTCCGATCCACTGGCTGCGGTTCGCGCACTCTCAGCGATGGCCACAGCAGACGGCACGACACTGCTGGTGCTGCAGAACTTTCACCGCTTCCTCGGCTCGCCCGAGATTGCTCAAGCGGTCATCCGTGCCGTGCTCGAAGGCAAACGCCAGCGGACGTTTGTAATCGTGCTCTCCCCGGTGGTCCAACTGCCGATCGAACTTGAAAAACTGTTCGTGGTGATCGAGCATGAGCGGCCCGACCGCGTTCAGCTCGAAGTGATCGCCCGTAGCATTGCCACCGAAGACGGTGAGTTGCCCAGCGACCATGAGCTGGACTTGGTACTCGACGCCTCCTCCGGGCTGACACGGTACGAGGCCGAGAATGCCTACTCGCTCTCGCTGGTGCGGCACGGCAGCATCGAGCCGTCGGCGATCTGGGAACTGAAGACCCAGACGCTCAAGAAAGGCGGGCTGCTGTCGCTCTACCGCGGCAGCGAAGACTTCAGCTGTCTCGGCGGACTGACGGCGCTCAAGGCGTTCACGCGGCGGGCGCTGCTGCAAAGCGGACGCAGCGGTGCGCTGGCTCGGCCTCGCGGTGTGATGTTGCTCTCACCTCCAGGCTGCGGCAAATCGCAGTTCTGCAAAGCGCTTGGCAAAGAGGTCGGCCGGCCGGTGCTGATGCTCGATGTCGGTAACCTGCTCGGCTCGCTGGTCGGTCAGTCAGAGGAGCGAACACGTCAGGCGCTGCGAACGATCGATGCGATGGCTCCTTGCATCGCGATGATCGACGAAGTCGAGAAGGCTTTCTCTGGGGCTGGCGGTGGCAGCAATGGCGACAGTGGCGTGTCGTCGCGGATGTTCGGGACTTTTTTGTCGTGGTTGAATGATCACGAGTCGGACGTGTTCGTCGTCTGCACCGCGAACGATGTGGCTAGGTTACCGCCAGAATTTTGTAAGAGCCGAGCGCTTTGACGGCGTGTTCTTTCTCGATCTTCCCGATCGGCAGCAGAAGGACGCGATCTGGCATCTCTATCTGGAGCAGTTTGATCTGGACCGTGATCAGCGGCGGCCCGAGGACGAGCAGTGGACCGGTGCTGAAATCCGTTCCTGTTGCCGGCTGGCGGCGCTGCTCGATCTGCCCCTGGTACAGGCCGCTCAGAACGTAGTGCCAGTGGCAGTGACCTCCGGCGAGTCGGTTGAGCGGCTGCGAAGCTGGGCCAGTGGTCGCTGTCTGGCGGCGGATCATGCGGGAATCTATCGGCATGAGAAGCCGGCGGCTGGAGCTGCTAACTCGCGCCGCAAGGTCAGCCGCGATCCATCAGTGAACTGAAAGCGGTTTTTCCATTATTGAGTTCCTTACATCAAGGTCGTGGTCCGGTGGAGTGATTCGCTGGGCCGCGGCCGTATTTCGTTTCCTTATCAGAAGGATTTCCATAGCAATGACAATGCATCACTTGATCACGTTTCTATTGTCCGTCGCCGGTGCGGCGGCCGTGCTGGTGGTGATCTATGAACGGCGGCAGCGACGCAGTTTGGTGACCATCCTGCGCCGTCTGCTTCAGCGGAGGTCTCGACATGAATCATGCCCATCGGATGTGCATTCCGGTAGTCGTCGCAGTCCTGCTGATAGGAATCGGCTGCAGGCGGGACCGTGAGCTGACTCAGATGCAGGTTGAGGTCACTGAGGCTGCAGGTGAGCTGGTCGTTCAGGATGCGGCTGCACGCCGCGAGATCATCCAGATGCAAGCGGCTCTGGACGCCGAGCGGCGACTGCTCAACGAGCGTGAGCGGCAGGACCCGATCATCGCCGCGGCCATTCTACAGATCGGGGGGCTGCTGCTCTGCCTATTGCCGCTGGTGGTGATCGCCAGGCTGCTGGCATCACGCCAGCCCGAGGGCGAAGTGCTCAGTGCGATCGTGATCGATGAGCTGTTGCTCGACCAGCCACTGGAGCCCGAGCCCAAACGGCTTGAGCACCAAGACCTCGATGCGCTGGTGCGTGACCGGACCGCTGATCGCGCCCCGTGAATCGGCTCTGGCGGCGCGCCGCTGAGCTGTTGAACCCCTTTGATTTAGTTCCGCTTTCAACTTCTAACCCATAAGAGACTACTGATATGACTACTACTGCTGTCCTCGATGAAGAGTCCGTGGATACGTCAACTCGTCACTCGGTTACACCCGGTGACCGGCTGCAGGCCGAAACCACCGCGGTGCGGCTGCACATCCGCTGGCCGGGCGTCCGCAAGACGCTCGACGAGGGCCAGAAGCAACGGGCCGCTGAAGCGTTCGATGCCGACCTGAAGTCGCTCTCGGCGGCTAAGAAACTGCTCGATACTTCGCACCCGAAGTTCAAGGCGGTCTCGAAGGTCCGTAGCCAGGCGATTGCCTATTGGCGCGGGATCACGCTGCCGTACATCGAAGTGGGAGTGCGACTGATCCGTCGCGGTGATGTCACCAACTGCGATCAGCAGATGGCGAAGTACCGCGATGAGCTGACCGAGGCGGTCGAGCAACTCGATGACTGCTACGGTGAGCTGATCCAGCAAGCACGCGCCCGGCTGGGTGATCTGTTTTCGTCGGAAGACTACCCGACGAGCTTGACCGATCTGTTCTCGATCAGCTGGGACTATCCCTCCTGCACGCCGCCGGACTACCTGCGGACGGTCAGCCCGGAGCTGTACCATGCCGAGTGCCTGCGGGTACGAGAACGGTTCAGCGAAGCGGTTGAACTGGCGGAGTCGGCGTTCGCCGAAGAGCTGGCAACGCTGGTCAATCACTTGGCCGGCAAGCTCTCCGGTGAAGACGACGGCAAGCAGAAGGTGTTTCGCGATTCGGCCGTGACCAACCTGCTGGAGTTCTTCGACCGGTTCCAGCATCTGAACATCCGCTCGGACGAGCAGCTCGACGAGCTAGTCGAGCGGGCTCGGGGTGTGGTCGGCGGTGTGGGACCACAGCATCTGCGTGATCAGGCGACGCTGCGCCGCGAGGTGGCCGACCGGCTGGCCCAGGTATCGACTTCGCTTGATCACTGGATGAGCGATCGGCCGCGGCGGAGCATCCTGAGGCGTGCCCGATGAGTGGCAAGAATGTTCCCACGGTCGATCTGGTCGTCACTGCGCGGGGTGACGTCAGAGCGATCTACGACGAGCGGATCGATCTGACGCAGCTCGGCAAGCTGTCGATCCGCCGCGGCTCGCACGTGGAGCCAACGGAAGATGGCCAGTGGACGGCCGACCTGGCGCCTTGTGGTGGTCCGGTGCTGGGACCATTTGCCGTTCGTAGTGAGGCACTTGCTGCCGAGGTCGCCTGGCTCAAGGAGCACTGGCTTGGTACGGGGCAGCAGGCGGAGGCCGTCGACACATTGCCGACTGGCTCTGCCTCGCTGTACCACGTCCGCAACATCCAGTGGGACATCGGCGCGATAGCGCCCTCGTCCTTGGGGCTGCCGGCCGAGGTGTTGCTCCAGGGCGAACCTGAGGACTTGGCCGACCTGCTCAGCGACCGATTCGGCTGGTGTGTGCTGGAACTTGACGTCACCCCTGTCGCAGGCCCATCAGCGGACGAACTGCTCAGCCGACTGGCGGTACTGCCACAGGTTGCTCGCAGTGCGCTTTCGCTGCCGACGTAGCACCGCTGACGACGACGCAGCGTCAGCCGGTTTTCTCCAGCGGCATCTAGGCGCTGCTGATTCTGTCTGCATTTCGCTTGATCGCCTCTTGCCGCTTCGTGCGGCACAGGGCGGTTCGTGTTGTTTCGACACGGCCGCCCAGCGTGGGGCGGCCGTGACTTTCCTTGTTTCTGAGTCATTCCTTGGAGGATTAAGTCATGCCGCAAGATCAACTCGATGAACAGGTCGCCCGCCGTACCGGCGAAGACCGCCGCACGATCGCTCGGATGGGCTTCAGCCCGCTGGAGCCGATGCCGCTGGAACGGGACACCTATGATCAGCGTGAACCGCTGGTGGTCGATTGGGATGAGCTCGACCTTGATCGCTACCTGGCGATGTGCGGGTAACGCTCAGCCACTCAGACGGCTCGCAGCGTCACGTCACTTCAGTTGAGGCGGGGTTGTCGGTTCGCCGCAGCCCCGCCTCCGGCCCCGCTCTTCATGCGGTACTGCACCACCCAATTCATTAACTACAGGCCATTCACCACAGGAGGCTTCGATGCGAATCGAACGCAAACTCATCAAGTCGGCGAGAGTGCTCGCCAGCAAGCTGTTCAAAAACAAGGCAAAGCCGGGCAGCATGGCTCGGTCTCGCTTAGAACCAGTCGCCGAACTGCATCCCTGCAGCGAAGGAACACGGCTGGTCGTGCGCTGTGGCGACCGCAGCCTCTCGCGTATCATCAGTAGCCAGTGCGTCCCTGAGCCCACCAGGCTCTCACACCAGTGGTTGCAGGCCTGCCAAGGCAATCGCGGCACGGTGGAGCTGACGATCAGCGGCCAGTGGGCAGACTTCCGCTGGGAGGAGCGAGCGTTTCCCTCAGCGCTGCGGCTGGAGCTGACTCCGGTCGAGACGCCGGTGAGCTTGCCACAACTCACTGCCGTCGATCGGCGGCTGCTTTCCGCCTTGGCTGCCGCCAGTGCCGCGGTCGATCATGACTCGCTGCGCTATGCGCTGCACTGTGTGCAGCTCGATGGCCAACGCGGCACGGTCACGGGAACCGATGGCCGGCAGCTGATCCGTTTCGATGGCTTCCGCTTCCCCTGGAACGATCAGGCGATTCTGACGCCAGCGAGTGATCTGTTCGCCTGCGCGGAACTGCGCGACGTAGCGGCGGTGGCCTGCGGCATGACCGATAAGCAGCTGGTAATCGAGGCATCCCCCTGGACGTTCTGGCTGCCGCTGGAGTTAGAGGGTCGGTTTCCCAATGTCGAAGCGATCGTCACGAAGTATTCCAAAGCGGTCAACCGCGTGTACTTCGACCCGCGGGACCTGGAGTTCTTGGTCACGAACATCCGTCACATCCCGGGAGCCGAAGCCGAGTACGCACCGCTGGCGCTCGACCTCAATGGCCATGTCGAGTTGGCCACTGGCGCAGACGAACAGAGCCGGCCGATGCGGATTCGGCTCTCACGATCGGTGCATGTCGGGCCGGCAGTCTGCTGCACCGCCAACCGGGCGTACCTGCATCAGGCCGCCAAGCTGGGGCTGACCGAGCTGCTGCGATTCGGCGAGAGCGATCCGGTGGTCTGCCGCGGCGAGCACATTGTTCACCTCTGGCAGCCGCTGACCGGCGTCAAGATCCCCGAGGATGGCCCCGAGACGATCAAAGTTGACTCGGCGCTCAGCAGTTTGGCGGCTGCTCAATAGGCTGCTGATACACGCTTCAGCCTATTGGCAGTCCTGGCAGTACCAGCCGCCTTTAGGACCAGAGATTCGATCGGCCCGGCTCACTGATCCGGGCCGATCGCTCACACTTCGTTAAGTCCACCTTTCCAAAAGGATTCCGTCATGACGATCAAGATCAACGTCGGCCTGTCGCGTAAGGTCGGCCAACCGAACTTCGGCAGCCTGGGAGCGTCGTGTCACGTCGACATCGAACTCGACGCACAGGCGATCCGCGATGAGCCGGAACGGCTACGAGCCAAAGTTCGCGAAGCGTTCGCAGTCTGCAAGCAGTCGGTCGATGCCGAGCTGGCAAGCAGCAGCCAATCGGATGAACCTTCTCACGGATTCGCGCCACCAATATCTGGTCCAGCAAGCTGGCCACGGCAGGACGAAGCACCCGCGGCACCACGTCACGGAGCCGGCGTTGCTCGCCCTGCGACACCGGCGCAGGTCAAAGCGATCCATGCGATCGCCGGTAAAGCCGGCATCATAGTGGCCAGCGAGTTGCAGCACCGCTTCGGCGTCGCCCACCCGCAGCAGCTGAGCATCAGCCAAGCAAGTCAAATGATTGACCATCTGAAAGCCTCGCTCACGCCCGTACCGGCGTAAGCGACTGTCCCATCAAATCACCCGCCAACGAGCGGCGGGTGATTTTTTTAGCTGTCAGAGTTCGCTGACCAGTCACTTCACTATAAACCACCTTCCACAGGTTCGGCCCCATCAGGCGATGCTCGTGTTCGTTGGCAATCACGATTACTGCGAAGGCTCTGACAGCAAACTGTGGAAAGCATTTCGCAGTGCAGCTGCGTTTGCCCAGACAAAAATCTCCCTCTGTATTAGACCGCCCGGCGCAAGAGCTGCGCGTTGATCGCCACGATGATAGTGCTCAGCGACATCAGCACCGCACCGAGCGCCGGTTGCAGCAGAATTCCCCAGTAGGCTAGCACCCCAGCGGCCAGCGGTATGGCGACGATGTTGTAGCCTGCCGCCCACCACAGATTTTGAATCATCTTGCGATAGGTTGCCTTGCTCAGCTCAATGATCGCTGGTACGTCCCGCGGATCGCTGCGCACGAGCACGACATCGCCTGCCTCAACCGCGACATCCGTTCCCGCGCCAATCGCGATGCCGACGTCGGCCGTGAGCAGCGCCGGGGCGTCGTTGACGCCGTCGCCAACCATCGCCACCCGCTTGCCTTGGGCTTGCAGTTCTTCGATCTTCGCCACCTTGTCTTCGGGCAAAACCTCCGCAAAAACCGTGTCGATGCCGAGGTACTTGGCGACGGCATTTCCGACCGCCTTGGAATCGCCTGTCAACAAAACGACCTCCAACCCGCTGTCGTGCAGACGTTTAATCGCCTCGAAGGACTCGGGACGGATCGCGTCGGCGATTGCGAACACGGCCAGAACCCGATCACCTTCAACCAGGAAGGTTGCAGACTGAGCATTGGCCGCCGCCGTTTCGGCGGCCTGGCGAAGCGATGGCGGCGTTTCGAGGGAGAGCAATCGCAAGAGCGCCGGTCCGCCAACGTGAAGGTTACGCCCAGCGACAACAGCGCGCACGCCGCGGCCCGGCAGGGATTCAAAACCCTGAGATGCCGGAACGTCGATGCCTTGCTCTTTGGCGCTCGTCAGCAATGCCTGGGCGATAGGGTGCTCCGCATCGCGCTGAACTGCCGCAGCCAGGCGAAGCGCTTCCGTGTCGCTGACACCCTCGCCGGCGTTGATCGTCACAACCCGGTGCGAGCCGAGCGTGAGCGTGCCTGTCTTGTCGAAGACGACGGTATTGAGGAGGCGCGCCTCTTCGAGGCCGCGTCGATCGCGCACCAGCAAGCCGTTCCGCGCGCCCATCGTGGTGGAGATCGCAATCACCAACGGGATAGCCAGCCCCAGCGCGTGTGGGCAGGCGATCACCAGCACCGTCACCACGCGTTCGATCACGAAGTCCCACGGTCGACCGAGAGCGATCCAGACGATGGCCGTCAGCGCCGCGGAGCCGATGGCGATGAAGGTGAGATAAAACGCCGCGCGATCCGCCAGCGCCTGGGCGCGCGACCGTGACGACTGAGCCTGATCGACGAGTCGCATGATGCCCGCCAGCGCGGTCTCGTCACCGGTGCCGGTCACCTCAACGCGCAGCGAGCCTTGTCCGTTGACAGTGCCGGCGATCACCTTTTCGCCCGTTGCCTTGTCCACCGGTTTGGACTCGCCGGTGATCATCGATTCATTGACCGCGCTTGCCCCTTCCACGACGACGCCATCGGCGGGGATGCTCGCTCCCGGCCGGATCAGCAGCAGATCACTCCGCTTCAACTCCGCGACCGGCACGTTCCTGGTGTTGCCGGCTTCATCCAAACGCACGGCGGTATCCGGCAGTAGCTTCGCCAGTTCTTTCAGCGCGCCCTCGGCCTGCGTGATCGAGCGCATCTCAATCCAGTGGCCCAGCAGCATGATCACCACCAGCGTCGCCAGTTCCCACCACAGGTCCATTCCCGCGACGAGGCGGAGCGTCACCAGGATGCTATAGAGAAAGGCGACGGTGATCGCCAAAGAGATGAGCGTCATCATGCCCGGCAGGCGGGCACGCAACTCGTGATATCCTCCTTGCAGAAATGGCCAACCACCGTAGAAGTACACGGCCGTGCCGAAGACCGCTGCGATGTACTCCGATCCGGGAAACTGCGGCGCGGTGTAGCTGAACCACTGCTGGATCATCTCGCTCCAGATCACGGTGGGAATGCTCAGCAGCAGCGTGAGCCAGAACTTGCTGCGGAACATCGCCACGCTATGGCCGGCATGCTGATCGTGCCCGGCGTGGGCATCGCCATGAGCGCCCGTATGCGAGTGCGGGGCGTGCTCGCCGTGGTCATGGTGAGCGTGGTGATCACCGTGGTCGTCGGTAGGGTTGTGTGTGTTCAAGAGTTCTCCAGTTTTATGCGGACCGCGTTCATCGGGCGCGACCGAACGTCTTATAAATAGGGGCAATGGATGTCTGCGGGATTCCAGAACACGTGCGGCAGCGGCGCGATGATCAGCAGCAAGATCAGAAACGTGGCGTATCCGAGCCAGCGGCGAGTGGACGTAATTGGCGTGACATCGTTTAAGGGCGGCATGCTGCGGCCGGCAATAAAAAAGACGATGATTACCCACATGAACAACCCGGGCCACACGAACAATGCCAGGAGGAACAGCGTCCACCTGGCAACGGTGCTGATCGTCTGTCCGACGCGATTGCCGAACATGGCGCGCGCCATGTGGCCGCCGTCGAGTTGGCCTATGGGAAGCAGGTTCAGGGCGGTGACGAGCAACCCAAGCCATCCCGCGAATGCCAGCGGATGGAGTTCGAGAATGTGGCCGTATTGTAGTCCATCGCCTAGCGACAGCTTTGTCAGCGCCGCAAACAGGATCGAAGAGCCAACGGATGTGCCGCCCATCATATGAGATTCGACCGGAGTGTCGGCGGGGACGATCTGCGAGAGGCGCAGACCGATCAGCAGCGCCGGAATCGCCACAACGAGCCCTGCCAGCGGCCCGGCCACCGCCACATCGAACAGCGCCCGACGGTTCTCCACGGGGCTCCTCATTTGCATAAAAGCGCCGAACGTGCCCAGCGCAAACGGCACGGGGATGAAATACGGAGGTGTCACGCGAATGCCATGCCGCCTAGCGGTGAAGTAGTGTCCCAGTTCATGCACACCGAGGACCGCCAACAATCCCATCGCATACGGCAGACCGACGGCGAAACTCGCAGGTTCATTGAAGAGATTTACACCTTGATGTGCAGCACCCGCCGACGTCATGGTCACCACCGTCAGCGAGAACAACAGCCAGTTCACCCACGGTCGTACAGGTCGCTCCATCGTTGCCTGTTCCACGCTCTTTGGCACCAGTATAATCGCGGCGCCCAGTTGCTCGTCTTCCTGCATTAGCGGGACCGTCCGCTCGCCGGCCTCACGCTTGAGGTTTTAATACGTCTGTTCCGCGGATTCTTTTCTCGGAGCCCGACCCGTGCGCAGCCATCATCCTCTTCGGCTTCTTCCCCGGATCGAAGGTCAACGTACACTGTCCGCCTCCGTGATCGCTACGACCTTCCACGTGCCTTCGAGGGCCTTGAGTTCCTTCTTTACATCCGCGTCGTCACCCGTAATCGCGGTCAACGGCGTCGCAAGGAGGGCGATGGCTGCCAGCATAATCCACTTCATGACCCGACGTCCAGAAAGTGTTAGCCGCCGAACGATGGTTGGGCTGCATATTAATAGACTCGCACGCGAAACCCATTGTAAGGATCACTCCTCGGCAGTCAAGACCGTATCTTCTTTAGAAGCGGACAAAAAACCCATTCATGAATTGGCACAATATTTGCGCCCTGTGATTCACATTCGTATTTCACAAGGAGTAAGCAATGGCCGATTCGAGAATGCCTGACGAGTTTTACGAAGTGGTTGCCCATCATCTGCCGCCCGATGAACCGGTTGGACCAAAAGGTGGTCGCCCAACGGTACCTAATTATACGATAATGAGGGTCCTCTGGTATGTTTTAACGACGGGCTGCCGCTGGCGAGATGTACCACCAGAAATGGGCTGTTGCGGAGAGACGGCGCGACTGCGACTGGAATTGTGGGAAGAAATTGGCGTCTGGGAGAGGGTAAAACTTGATATGCTTCGCCTCCTGCGCCAGGCCGGAAAGCTGGATCAGCATACGGCGATCATTGATGGGGCATTGGTCAGAGCTCACGGTGGCGGCGAGAAAACCGGGCCCAGCCCCGTCGATCGTCGCAAAAAAGGCTCGAAATACACGCTGATGGTCGACAAAAAGGGTATCCCTCTGGCAATTCGCATTGCCCCAGCAAACGCCAGTGAACACACCCAAATCATTCCGATTTTGGTGGAGCAATTTCCAAAAGTTGGTGGCAAGCCGGGACGCCCACCGGCAAAACCAACCGACGTATATGCCGATGCAGGGTACGACAGCGAAGCCACGAGATCGATCCTCGCTTGGCTCGGCATGATACCACACATTCCCAAACGTGGACGGGTACATGGAAGCGGGTTGGGAAAAGTGCGTTGGGTAGTGGAAAGGGCCATCAGTTGGGTAAAGGGATTGCGGCGACTTCGAACTCGCTATGACCGCAAAACCGAGGTCATCGAAGCGTGGGGCGCATTGGCAATCAGCGTCATTAATTTTCGCATCTGGCACAAAGACATTACATTGACCTAACGCTGCACCAACCAAACTGTGACGCCCAAGATTAGATTTTAAAAACACCGGTTTTTTGTCTGCTTCTTAAGATTCGGAGGAGTCCAATTGCAGAATCCTTGGAAGGGGCATGCCTCAGGATGTCCCAGTTCTCGCGCAGAAATTGCTGTGCGAACGAGAAACGTGGGACAGAAGAATGATCTCGCAACGATAACCCGTGGTTTTCGGCCACGCCTGGTTTAGAACCGACCAACAACTTGGCTGAGCAAGCGATTCGCTTTGTGGTGATCGATCGCAAAGTCACTCAAGGTAGCAAGAGTGAAACAGGCTAGCGCTGGTTAGAGTGGATCCGGCGGGTGGCTGCGACTTGCGAACAGCGAGGCTTATCGCTCTTGAATGTCCTTCGCGGCGCTGTCTCGGCTTACTTCCAGAGCGATCGTCCCCCGCCCCTGCTTCCCGCTGCCTGAACCATCGGCATCAACAGTACCGATAGGATGACGCTGCGCGGAGCCCTGAATAGTTACAACCGGTGAAAAACAACTTCCTTTCAGCACGCAGAGGATCACGCGATGGATAGAAGCTCAAGCTAACCTGTTTGAACCGGAATTCAACCGCTCAATCAAAATCCAGACCACCGATCAGCGAATCGCATCCAATGCCGGCATGATTCTACTGCGTGGTTCACTCGACTTCCGACTCGGCGGCGTCGATGCCTAGCGTTTTGGCGCCCGCGGCCGCGGTGCGACGGTTATCCCCGGTCAGCATCACGATGCTCAGTTCCAGCGGGTGAGGATCGCGAATGGCCTTGGCCGTTGTGGATTTGATCGGATCGGCAACCGCGACGATGCCGACCGGCTTCTCATCAATGGCGGCGAACATTGCCGTCTTGCCATCTTCCTGGAACTCTGCTGCTCATGATCGAAGTCGATTCAGTCTCTGGCTTCAGCAACGGTCTTTGGCCACTTTTTTTGAGCCGCTCCAACTGGGCCTTCAGTCGTCCGATCTGCTCGCTCGTACAGCTCGGCCGTCTATGGTTCGTCCGCTGGCGCCGCAGGCGGCTTGCTTCGCCCATCGAGGAAAACGTCCTCGGCCCCTTTGAGCAACTGCTTCTTCCAGAGGTTGATCTGGGTGGGATGCGCGACTGCCGTAATCGTTCCGTGCCTCATTCGTAGGCCATTTTCGGCCGCGAGGCCACGGCAGATACTGTAACCGATCCAGGCTCCGTTCCTGGCGACGTTGATGAAACGCTGCTCGACGACAGGCTAATGATCCGCAAGTCGTTCCTGTTAAATAAGTTGCGTCGCCAACGCGAGCTTCCAACATGACAGTCACCTTGACAGATGGGAGGTTGAACCGAACAATTGACTACTCGCAGATCTCGAAAAGGTGATGACGTGCGTCGAAGAGTCTCCAACTTGGTGGCGGTAGTGGCAGTAGCGCTGCTGCCTCTTCAAACGCTAGGTGCCGTATGCGCCGGGTTTGAGCGCGCGCCAAGCGAGATTTCGCATGCACACCACAACCATAGCGCGGTAGCTCACGACTCAGCGTCTGCCCATCACGATCACCACGGGCATTCCCACGGCGAGAAGGCTCATCAAGCTCACCACTCTGCGAGCGGTTCTCGGTCACAATCGCCATTGACCACCGAACATCATTCGGATGGCTCGCCTTGCCATTGTGTGCCGCAAGAGGTTCCTTCGGCGACTCTTCCGCAAGTGAACTCGAAGGAATCGTCGGAACGATCCTCACTTTCCATTGCACCGCTTCTGTGCTCGCTTGCGCCGTGTGCTTGGACGAACGAGAATCTGCCGATCCGGTATGGTTCTTTCAAGGCGGAAAGCCCGCTCGCATTCTTTCCGGGGAATCCCTGCGCGCTTCTCTGCCGCTGGGTCATCTAACCTCCCTGTCTTTGCGGCATCAATCTGCTTAATTGCAGCTTGTTTTTCTTCACTGTCGTGCTGCGCATGGGGATTCTTTTCTCATACGCCGAGCGCCCCCTCCGCGTTGGGATATCACCCATAGCGGCGACCCCCGCAACTGAAGGACTATTCAGATGGCTGTGTTCGATAGACAAACAACTTCTCCGTATCCAGTGCAGGCGAAGCTCGTCGCGGCACTGCTCTTGCTCCTTTCGTCCATGGATCATTCGGCTACCGCTCACGAAGGGCATGCTCCTCTTCCCACGAAGGGAGCAAGGGTCGACGGCGAAGTGGTGTACCTAAGCCCTGATGCGCGGAAAGCAGTCCGATTGACCACCGCTGAGATTGATCTGAAAGATCTCCAGCACAGGATCACAGCGACGGCCTCGGTCATTGCCCCTTGGAAGCAGCACGCGATTGTCACTTCCAAAATCGGTGGCAAGATCGGACGTGTTTTCTATCGCGCGGGGGATCAGGTCCGCGCTGGAGATACGCTGGCTGAACTGGAGAGTCTGGAACTGGTCAATGAGCAACTGGAGCTAATCCAATATCAGCTAGAGTTAGAACTCGCTCAACAGACGTTGGACCGGGTCGAGAGCTTGGGAGGCCAAGGAATAGTGGCTGGAAAGGAAGTGAGCAGCGCCCGCAGCATCCAAGTAGAAACGAGCAGCGCCTTGGAAATCACCAAGCAAAAGCTACTGGGGCTTGGCTTGAGTGAACCGATTCTGCAGCAATTGCTGGATTCAAAGCGGCCCATCCGCACGCTGCCGATCGTCGCGCCTCGGTCTGGCGTTCTCGTGCATGTCGATATCAATCCCGGACAGGTGATCGACCCGACGGAACACTTGTTTGAGATTCTTGATCTCTCCACCGTCTGGGTCGAGGGCATGGTGGTCGGAACCGACATTTCGCTGGTCAAACAGGGACAGCCCGTCGACGTATTGCTTGCCGCCTTGCCTGGCAAGAAGGCGCCGGCGGTTCTCGACATGATCTCGATGACGCTAGACGCCAGCTCGCGCGCACTGCCCGTGCGCGTTTCACTCGCCAATCCCAATCCCGCAGCCCCGCTGATCAAACCGGGTATGTTCGGCGCGATGCAAATTGTTACAGGTGAGGCGGAGAATGCCATTGCCTGTCCCGTATCCGCGTTGATCAAGGCTGGTGGCGAGACCTACGTATTCGTCGAGCAAGCGCCGGGACAGTACTTGCGAAAGCGCGTCATCCTCGGCCTGCGCACCGCTGAATTTGCAGAGATTAAAGACGGCATCTTTCCGGGTGATCGCGTCGTTCTCGATGGCAGCCGACAACTCGCTTCTTTCTTTATTCAAGGGACATTAACCCTGACCAAAGAAGCACAGCGGAATATCGACTTGGTGCTGCAGCCTGCCACTCAACACACGGTGGAACAGGTCGTGACGATCAACGGTGTCGTCGATGTGCCGCCGGATCAGAAGGCATTTGGCTCGCCGCTGATCTCCGGGAAGATCTCCGAAATCCTGGTGGACCTGTCTCAGCCGGTTGAGAAGGACCAGCATCTGGCGGAAGTCAGGAGCCTGGAGTTCCAGGATCTCCAACTGAATTTGCTGCAGATGCACACCCGGCTAAAGCTAGCCAGCCAACTTTTGGAATCTGCACCAAGCACGCGGCGCAATCGCTCAGCAACAACTGATTCAGCGCGAGACGGACTATCAGAAACTTGCGAACGAGGTCGAAATCGCGCAAAGCAGGCTAACCGCTCTGGGGCTGACGCCTGCTGAGATACAGGGCATCGCCGAGACCGGCCAGACCCTTCCCACGATGCCAATTCGTTCGCCGATCAGCGGATATGTGGTCAGTTTCGAGGTCATTCCAGGCCAAATGGTCACGGCGGGAGATGCTCTCTTCGAAATCCATGACCTATCGGAGGTGCTGGTCCGGGGGCATGTCTTCGAGAGCGACCTGGGGCAGGTAAGCCTGGGACAAACGGCGCGCATCCGCTTGGCCTCCAATCCTGATTTTATAGCGACCGCCGAGCTTGTACGTTCGAACGACGTGCTGGACGTTTCGGGACGCGTGCTGTCGTTTTGGGCCGCCTTGGAGAATCCTCAGCGCGAACTCAAAGACAACATGCTGGCCAGAATCACGATCTCGACCGGCACATCGGCGCCGACACTCGCCGTTGCGCTGCCGGCCGTGCTTAACGATAGTGGCCAGTCCTATGTCTTCGTTCAGGCAGCAGATCAGCCAGATCGCTTTGAACGACGAGCGGTCACCACTGGCAAGCGCGACGACCGGTTCATTGAAATCAAGAGCGGCCTGAAGCCCGGCGAGGTGATCGCCATCCGCGGCATCCAAGAATTACAGACCGCGTTTGCGTCCATCAAATAAATTGTCCGTTCCGTTGGCTAGAGACTTGGGCATTCCATGCTGAATCAGATCATAGCTTTTTCCCTGCGAAACCGCGCGATGATTGTCGCGATCGCACTGATCGTGTTTGGGTGGGGCGGCTACCTCGCCACGCAGTTGCCGGTGGACGTGTTCCCGGACCTGAACCGGCCGACGGTAGCCATCATGACCGAAGCACCGGATTGGCTCCGGAAGAGGTCGAGATTCTGGTGACTTTTCCTTTGGAGTCGATGCTCAATGGCGCCACGAACGTGGTCCGCGTCCGCTCTGCCTCCGGGATTGGACTATCGATTGTCTGGGTAGAATTCGACTGGGGCACCGACATCTATGTCGATCGGCAGATTGTCGCGGAGAAACTGCAGTTAGCCCGTGAACGACTTCCGGAGGGAGTGAATCCCGTCATGGCGCCGATTTCGTCGATCATGGGCGAAATCATGCTGGTTGGGCTCCAATCCAGCGATGGCAGCACCTCGCCGATGGAACTAAGGACCCTTGCCGAGTGGACGCTTCGGCCCCGCATCTTGACCGCGGGAGGAATCTCTCAAGTCACGGTCATGGGCGGTGAGCTGAAGCAATATCAAATCCTGACTTCGCCCGAGCGCTTGGCGCAATACAACATGACTCTGCCGGAATTGGTGGAGGCTGTGCAGAAGTCCAATGTCGTCTCCGGAGGCGGTTTCTTACTTACGCCCTACGAGGAATCACTGATTCGGATCACCGGGCGCAGCATCCGATTGGAAGACATCGAAGACACCGTCGTTAAATGGCAGGAGCCCACGCCGGTGCTGGTCAAGCATGTGGCCGATGTGGTGTTTGCGGGACCGGTGCGACGTGGCGCCGGCAGCATCAACGGCGAACCCGCCGTCATCGCGGCCATCCAGAAGCAGCCAGGGGCTAATACCCTGGAACTGGATGCATCACTGGAAGAAATGCTGATCTCGATCCAGCGGGAGATCAATCAGAAGTATCCGGATGTCGTGATCCAGCGAAATGTTTTCCGGCAGGCGGACTTCATTAAAGCGGCAGTGGCCAATGTCCAAGAGGCAATTCGCGACGGAATTTTGTGGCTGGGGATCGTGCTCTTCATTTTTTTGTGGAACTTTCGCACGGGCATCATCACACTGATCGTGCTGCCGCTGCCGCTGGTTATGTTGGCACTCGTCTTCCACTACATGGGATTAACCATCAATACCATGACGCTAGGAGGCATCGCCATTGCCATTGGCGACTTGGTGGATGACTCGATTATAGACATTGAAAACATCTTCCGGCGCTTGAAAGAGAATAAGCATAGCTCCCGTCCGCAACACTCGCTCCGGGTGATCTTCGAGGCATCCAAAGAAGTTCGCAACTCCATCGTCTATGCCACGCTGATTGTCTGCCTAGTCGTGACGCCGCTCTTCTTCTTGTCGGGCCTGGAAGGACGGATGTTCGCTCCCATGGGCATCGCCTACATCCTGACGCTCATGGCTTCGCTACTGGTGTCGTTGACGATTACTCCCGTGCTGGCGTCGTACCTGTTGCCCAAAGCAAAGTTTCTCCTGGAAGAGAAAGATAGTTTTGTCGTACGCTGGCTCAAGGCAATCGATCTGCGAGCCTTGCGGTTCACGCTTCGGCATCCAATGAAGATTTTGGCGGTCGCCTTGCTACTGATCACGACTTCAGTAGTCACCATTCCCTTCATGGGCGGCGAATTTTTACCGCCCTTTAACGAAGGCACATTCACCATCACCCTGATCGCCAGCCCCGGCACGGGCCTGGTGGAATCGGATCGCTTGGGCCGGACCGCTGAGCAGATGTTGATGGAGATCGATGAGGTAACACATGTCTCGCGCCGCACAGGGCGCGCGGAACTCGATGAGCATGCCGAAAATGTCAATTTCTCCGAGATCGATGTAGGCGTTCGAGAACCGGAACGCCCCGAGCCGGGTTGGGGCAACGCGCTACTGCGATTCATTCCTGGCTTGAACAGGTTTGGCACGGAGACCGTCGGCAGGCCGAGGAACGAAGTGCTCGATGACATCCGAGACCGGCTGACTTCCATGCCCGGCGTCACGCTCAATATTGGGCAACCGATTTCACATCGCCTCGATCATATCATGTCAGGCATCCGGGCTCAGGTGGCGGTCAAGATCTTTGGCCCTGACCTATCGGTGCTCCGTACCAAAGCCGTTGAAATCGAAGATCTGATGCGCACTATTCCAGGCGTCGTGGATCTTTCCGTGGAGCCGCAGGTCGAAATATCGCAGCTTCGCGTCGAGGTGTTGCATGAGGAGGCGGCTCGCTACGGCCTGGCTCCGGGAGACGTGGCTCAAGTGCTGGAGACGGCCCTCAAGGGACGTGTGGTGTCCGAGGTGCTGGATCAGCAGCGCCACGTTCGATATGGTGGTCTGGTACGACGAGCAATCGCGAAGCAACCTGGAGACGATTCAATCCACGCTCCTGGAAACACCCTCCGGGGCTCGGGTGATGCTCGGGCAAGTCGCCAAGGTGCTCGATACTACCGGTCCCAATACCATCAACCGCGAAAACGTCCAGCGCAGGATTGTCGTCCAGTGCAACGTGGCCGGTCGTGACTTGGTAAGCGTGGTGGAGGAACTACGAAAAGAGGTAAGCGAGAATATCGAACTCCCTGAAGGTTACTTCGTCCAGTATGGGGGGCAATTCGAGGCCCAGGCGGAAGCCAATTTCCGCTTGATGATTCTGATCCCGGTCGTCGTTCTGGGAATCTTTTTGCTGCTGATCAAGGCGCTGGGATCGTGGCGCGCGGCATTGCAGGTCATCGCCAATTTGCCGCTAGCGTTCATTGGCGCGGTAATCGCACTGCTCATTACGAACACGCCGACTCAAGAAGCGCTTCAGGCAGCGCCCTTCTGGCGGTGGCCCCTTGTCTGGATCGAAGCCACCAGCCTATCGCTCGCCCATTGGGTCGGCTTCATCACATTGACGGGGATCGTTACTCGTAATGGCATCATGATGATTTCGCACTACATTCACTTGATGAAGTATGAAGGAGAAAAGTTCGATGAACAGATGATTATCCGAGGCTCTTTGGAGCGGCTCTCGCCCGTCATGATGACTGCCGTCACGAGCATGATCGGTCTGTTACCGCTACTGGCTGGCGCAGGTGAGACAGGTAAAGAAATCCTCTATCCGCTGGCCATAGTGGTCGTAGGAGGAATGATTAGTTCGACGCTCCTGGACCAGATTGTGACGCCGGCATTGTTCTTCAAGTTTGGCCGCAAGGTCTACGAGAACCGCTTCGAATCGCAAACCGATGCTGGCTCGACCGAAGCCGTGGACGAGTTAGGGCTTCCTTTAACGCCGCGGGCAACCGATCCAGCCGCTGAACACAGCAGTCTTGCGCATCATTCAGGACAGTAGCAAAAATCGCAAAACGAACATTTGTAACACGAAAGGTATTCCCATGAGTAAGAGTTACTACGCAGTTGCAGCCAGCGCCTTGCTGGCCACCGTTGGTCTGTGGCAAGTGGGCTGTAACGGCAAGAGAACCGTCCCGGCAGGCAATGAAACCCAAGAACAGGGCCACGAGCATCAAGCAATGCAACATGGTGCGGCGGACAGCCACGGAGATCATGCAGAAGACGTGGTCGGAAGTTCTCGCGGCTATACGCTAGACGTTCAAGGCGACGATGAGATCCAGCCGAATGCGGAAACGGTGCTGACAATGACCATTCGTAATGCGGAGGGACAACCGGTCCCGAAATTCGACGTAGTTCACGACGAGCAGGCGCATCTCATCGTGACGCGCAAAGACCTTGCCCACTTCCAGCATCTGCATCCCATGGTGGATGGGAGCAATGGCGTCATGACGATGGAGGGCCTCACTTTCCCGGCGCCGGGCGAGTATCGGCTATTCCTGGATGCGACACCGGCAGGTGACAAGAACATCGTGCTGACGCACGACATCAGAGTGGGCAACCCAGCGGAAGCGCAGGTTGAACCGATCACCCCCAGCGATTCACTGGAAAAAACGTTTGGCGACACGATCGTGCGTTTGGTGATGGAGCCCACGCCGTTGCAAAGCGGCCAGGAGGCGATGCTAACTTTTGAACTGTCCGATGCCGCGTCCAAAGAGCCCATTAAAGATTTACAACGCTACCTTGGGGCCTGGGGCCACTTGGTCATTCTCCGCGCCGACACCTTCGATTTTCTGCATGCCCATCCTCAGGAGGCGGGCGGCGAACATGCCGGCCATGCCGCAACCGAAGGAGCAGGATCAACGGTGGCGTTCCATACGAATTTCGAGCGAGGCGGAATCTATCGCGTCTACGGCCAGTTTCAGCGGACGAACGAGCTAGTGACGGCAATCTTTACCTTAGAAGTGCAATGAGGCTGTGACGGCGCGTCTGCGGTGCTTTATCGACTCTTTTTCAAAGGAACGTTTCCATGGGTAGCAAGTTTCTTCTGAGCGTGGCATTGCTCCCGGCAATGTCGGTGGTTTGGTTCTCTGGCTGCAATAACCAAGAATCACCAAGAAATAATGCCGCTAGCGAACCCTCGGCGTCTAGCCCTGCCGACGATCATGGTACGCACAACGGTGAACATGCCGATGCCCGCGAGCATGCGGACGATCATGCTCACGGCGACCACGACGCGATGCAGATGCGTGTGGATGAACTCGCAAGTTATGGCTCAGCCATGCAGCACATCGAGCAGTTGCGGACAGAGGTTGCAAATCTGATCGAGACCAACCAGCTTCTTGACGTGCATCCGGCGGCCGAAGAGATTTCGTTAGTCGCCCGCCGCTTACCGGAACTGGCGTCCAAAAGCGATATTCCGCGAGAGAATTGGAAGGCGATCAACACCCAGTCACGGGAACTCGCCAACTTGTTCGGCGAGATTGATGCCGCGGCCGATGCCAAAAAGAAGACCGAGACAGAAGTCGCCTTCGATCGCATGGGCATGCTCATCGACGAATTGAAGGAATTTGCCCCGTAGCAAGGAGCGATGAGGGACCATGCGTCCAACCGCATTGGTTGCAATTCCTGCCGGAAGGCACGCATCTCATTGTCTGAGCGGACTTTTTGGCGACGCCACCCGGCGCGACTTGGCAAGAAGTATTGATCTTGATTTTTATGCCGACTAAGTCCGATAATACATCAGTCGTCAGCGATTCGCTGATTAGAGTTGGACGCAGCTAGCATTGTGAGCGGAACATGGCCCGGTTGGGACTACTCATCTATCTGACGCTGGTAACGCTGGCCGGGCCAAGCCTGTGCTGCTGCACCGCTGCGCAGGTAATGACCCAACTCCATCCGCAACCAGCAGGCCAACTCGCCAGTGGTCACCCCGGCTGTGCATGTCGCTTTTCGGCCGCGAAGACTGGGCATTCCGGGAATCACGAAGCGGCGAGTCACTCGCAGCATGCCCCCGGCAGTGATCGCCCCTGCGAACATGACCCCTGTCCGGCGAAGCAGTACCAATCGCTGCAGGTGATTCTCCCCTCCGAATCAGGTGCTCTCCGGCAGGTCGATACCTTGGATGTTTTTTCCTTGGGAATCGACCTCTGCAGTTGGCACGTGTCCGGGACGAAAGCGGCGGTCCATACCGCACTTCCGTCCACACAAGAGAGTCACTCCTTCCCCTACATGACGTGCAGGGACATTCTGCGCACTATCCAAATTCTCGCTGTTGATCCAAGCGCAGCTTCTCCTTAACCGTGAGTGATTACCTTCACGGTATCCGCGATCGTTGACGATTGCGATTGCGATTGTCTCCCCTGGCTTGTCGCCCGTCTCAGCATTCCTGTTTGAATGCCGCGATGTTTGCTGTCAATCAATTCTCCGGCTAGCAGAGTCGGTCGTTATTTTTTATGAGGTTTCAGGAATTCCCATGCGAATATATGTTCTTTTTACATCAATCGCCGCTTTTGGCTTTTTGGCCTTTTTCATTGGCTGCGGGAGCCAAGCCCCGATTTCACAGTCAGATGCGCCCGATACGGCGCCGGTGACGGCGCCCGCTACTGCGGATAATAGCGGGGAACACGAACACCTCCCGGGCGCCCATGGAGGCACAATCGTTCAAATTGGCCAAGACAACTATCATGCCGAGGCAGTGTTTGAGAAAGGCGGTGGAATCAGGCTTTACATGCTTGGTAAGGATGAGGCCAAGGTGGTTGACGTGGAGAATCAGACGCTTACCGCTTACATCAAAGCCGAAGGCGACAGCGCGTCCGCCAAAATGCTGTTGGAGCCAGATCCGCAAATGGGGGATGCCGAGGGCAAGACTTCGCTCTTCGTCGGAACGCTTCCCAGCGAGCTAGAAGGGCAGTCGCTGGAGATCACCATTCCTAGTATCACCATTGCGGGAGAGCGATTCCGGTTCGGCTTCGCGTCCAGCACGAGCGGTCACGATACAGAAATGCCTGCCAAAGTTGCGGATGAGGAGGAGACCGCGCTGTATCTGACCGCCGGCGGTAAGTACACAGAAGCGGATATCGAGGCAAACGGCCGCATGACTGCCTCCGCGAAATTTAAGGGCTTCAGAGCCGCCCACGATTTAAATCCTAAAGTGGGTGAGCAAATCTGCCCGGTGACCCTGACCAAAGCGAATCCCAAATGTACCTGGATCATCGGTGGCAAGACCTACGAGTTCTGCTGCCCTCCGTGCATCGATGAGTTCGTCATTCTAGCCAAAGAGGAGCCAGCCGAAGTGAAGGAACCTGAGCAGTACGTCAAGAAGTGAGTTGATGTTAGGTCATCAGATAACGGTGTATCGAGTTTAGTTTTTTCAAGGAGATATCGAATGCAGTTTCTTAGTAAGCTTTTTGCAGTTGCCGCGATGGTTGCTCTCGTTGCAGGCTCGACTGCCCTAGCGGCGGGGCCAGACGCGACCAAGATCTCTGTTGAAGGCATGCATTGCCCAAGCTGCGCGAAGAAGATCGTCGCCGAACTCAAAGCGGTCTCTGGAGTAGCAGACGTCAAGGTTAATGTGAAGGAAGAGCTTTTGACCGTTAGCACGAAGCCAAAGCAAAACCCATCGCCTCGCGCACTTTGGGAAGCCATCGAAAAGGCGGGTTACAAGCCCGTGAAGCTCGAGGGGCCTTTTGGAATCTTTAAGGAGAAGCCAAAGGCGTAGCTTGCTTGCCTGCGGAAGATGGTTCTGGTCTGGAGCCCGCCTGGCTGCTACGGCGGTCAGGCGGGCGACTCCAGCGATGAGCGACTGGATACCAATCGTGTCCATTCATCGATGCTGTTGCGTTGACTGTGACTGATGACAGACATGAGATCGCACAGCAATGGATTCGATAGTAATTTCAAACGCACGCCGCTTGGACTCCCTTGGCTTGATCGTGCAGACCTGATTCTACCAATTCAAGAAGACGGTAATGAAACCCATTCTGACGTTGGTATTAGGTTCGATGTTGCTGATCGGATTCTCGCAAAATCAGGCAGCTATGGCTGCGTGTGCCCAGCACTCTTGATGACGTATTGTTTGCACTCGGTGCTCCTCATGTTCTCGATTTGTTCTTGGTCGGGCTACTGATTGCGTTGGCTGGCCTCATCACGATGGTTCTATTGACGCGACCGTAGGCATTCCAGCATCGGCTATCGGACGCCGGTGCACTTCGAAATCCAGTTATCCGTTCGGAACTAAGAAGCGGACAAAAAACCCATTCATGAATTGGCACAATATTTGCGCCTGTGATTCACATTCGTATTTCACAAGGAGTAAGCAATGGCCGATTCGAGAATGCCTGACGAGTTTTACGAAGTGGTTGCCCATCATCTGCCGCCCGATGAACCGGTTGGACCAAAAGGTGGTCGCCCAACGGTACCTAATTATACGATAATGAGGGTCCTCTGGTATGTTTTAACGACGGGCTGCCGCTGGCGAGATGTACCACCAGAAATGGGCTGTTGCGGAGAGACGGCGCGACTGCGACTGGAATTGTGGGAAGAAATTGGCGTCTGGGAGAGGGTAAAACTTGATATGCTTCGCCTCCTGCGCCAGGCCGGAAAGCTGGATCAGCATACGGCGATCATTGATGGGGCATTGGTCAGAGCTCACGGTGGCGGCGAGAAAACCGGGCCCAGCCCCGTCGATCGTCGCAAAAAAGGCTCGAAATACACGCTGATGGTCGACAAAAAGGGTATCCCTCTGGCAATTCGCATTGCCCCAGCAAACGCCAGTGAACACACCCAAATCATTCCGATTTTGGTGGAGCAATTTCCAAAAGTTGGTGGCAAGCCGGGACGCCCACCGGCAAAACCAACCGACGTATATGCCGATGCAGGGTACGACAGCGAAGCCACGAGATCGATCCTCGCTTGGCTCGGCATGATACCACACATTCCCAAACGTGGACGGGTACATGGAAGCGGGTTGGGAAAAGTGCGTTGGGTAGTGGAAAGGGCCATCAGTTGGGTAAAGGGATTGCGGCGACTTCGAACTCGCTATGACCGCAAAACCGAGGTCATCGAAGCGTGGGGCGCATTGGCAATCAGCGTCATTAATTTTCGCATCTGGCACAAAGACATTACATTGACCTAACGCTGCACCAACCAAACTGTGACGCCCAAGATTAGATTTTAAAAACACCGGTTTTTTGTCTGCTTCTAAGACTCAGGCGCGCCCGGATTTTGGTCACCACCTCAGAGGATGGAATCGACATTATCAAACGGGATTTCGGCGATGATCGGATGTTCGAAGGGATGAACGAAGATGCGTTACGAAACGCGCCCGATCATTCTCAAGACCCCCGTCGCAACATACCCCAGATGATCAAAGCCACCTAAAGTGCGTGTCAGCCCTGGTACTGTCCGGCACCTGGTTCCTAGATGCGAACAATCGCCTGCCAGAGACGTGCCACTAACTTGTTAATAGAAAGGCCCTTATGCTGAAGAATTATCAGGCGGTTCTTGTAATACTCGTTGCGTTTTTTATGTTGACATCCATAGGATGCGCAACCGCTTCCAAGGGACAAGCTTCCTCCACTGCGGATAGCTCCACTTCCCATTGCCCAGATTGCGGCACGTGACACCCTGTGCCCAATTCGAGCGGCGAGTCCAGTTGTATTTCGATGCCGGCGAAAGCTGCTGGACAAGCTTCGCGATCTTGGGGCCTCAGCAGCACAGGGCTACCGGCGATTTGCATCGTGAGGTTGGCCGCTGTTCCGTTCTGCCGAGGTTGAGGGGCTGTGCCGGAAATGCCGGCAATGACGGGGGTGCTGGCCGACAACCTTGACCGAAGCGGACAATTGATCGTCAACGCGGCTTCACCCTGACGATGTAGGATTTGACACTAACAGCAAATATTCTCAGTATCGCGATGCTACGCTCTGAACCGCTGCTGCTGAGTTCTGAACGGCGGGCGTATTTTTTTATAAGGCCGAGACTATGACACGGAAGTCAGTGCTGCGTGCGTGCGGAGTCATCCTCATCGGTTCGAGCCTGTTCTGGCAGTCGCCGCTTCGTGCCGAACAACCGCCGCTCAATTTTCAAGCCGCGCTTCCACCCTCAACGGGATTGCAAACGCAGATCGAGATTGTTCCTCCCGGTCTAGCGGCAAGTGATGTTGGGCAGGCCTGGACATTGGCCGATCTGGAAGCGATGGCGCTGGCCAGCAACCCTACCTTGGCGCAAGCTGCGGCGCGCATGCGCAGTCGCGAGGCAACTGGCTACAGGTGGGGTTGCCTCCGAACCCTATCGTCGGCTATGAAGGAGGCGAGATAGGAGCCGAGGGAACGGCAGGCGAACAAGGCGCTTTCATCGGCCAAGAATTCATCACGGGTGGCAAGCTTGGACTTAATCGGTCGGTGGCCAGCCAGGAAATCAGACAAGCTCAACAAGCCTTTGAGGCACAACGATTTCGTGTGCTGAGCGATGTGAGGATCGCTTACAACGAGGTCTTGATCGCCCAACGCGCTCTGGAACTTTCGGAAGAACTCGTCCAAATCAGCGCCCAGGCCGTGCATTCGACCGATGAGCTTTTTCAGGCGCAAGAGGTAGGAAGGGTCGATGTACTGCAAGCGCGGGTCGAAGCGGAATCAGCAGAAGTTTTGCGGGAAAACTCCCACAACCGCTACTCCGGCGCGTGGCGGCGCCTCGCCTCGGTAATCGGTTCTCCTCGTACTGTCCCCCGGCAGCTCGTTGGCAATCTCGATGAGGAACTCCCGGAACTGGAGTGGGAAGAAGTAATTATCCGCCTGCTCGCCACGAGCCCAGAGATCGCAGTCGCCCGCGCTGGGGTGGATCGAGCACGGTTTGCGCTCAGCCGCGCTCAAGCGGAACCCATTCCTAACGTCGACGTTCGAATTGGCGTTCAGCATGATTATGGAAGTGGCGACACGCTGACTGGCCTTCAGGTAGGAGTGCCGCTTCCGGTGTTCAACCGCAACCAGGGGAATATTCGTCGCGCGGAGGCGCAGCTAACCGACGCGCGCAATGAAATTGAACGAGTCGAACTCGATCTTCAAAATCGCTTGGCCATTACCTACGAACGATACGCGAACGCTCGCAATCAGGTGCGCAGGTACTCCAACAACATTCTGCCGAGCGCACGCGAATCGCTGGAGCTAGTCCGGGCAGGTTACCGCCAGGGTGGGTTCAGTTTTCTGACGCTTTTGACCGCCCAACGGACCTACTTTCAGACGAACCTGGCTTACCTGGACGCCTTGCAGAACTTGCGGGCAAGTCAAGTAGCCATTGATGGCTTATTGTTGACGGGAAGCCTTCAGGGGAGTTCGTCGATCGAGCTAAGCGCATCCACCGATTCCAGTGCTTCGGCAATCATGGTGCCTGGCAATCCGATATCCGCAAGCCAGGGGCAGTAGCGACGCTTCTGGGCTCAGGCGGAACGCATTCGGAATAATGTACTCATGCTCGTTAGATGCAACCTCTTCGACGTTGACGCCTTCTGCTGCGCATTTTTCGTGGCAATTGCCGGCTTATACGAATCTTCATTTTTGCGACAATCTCTATGGGCAGCCTCCGGTCTAGGCGATGAGCCCCCGCGGAATCGAACAACAAAGCCTCTGGGCGGTTGATGAGAGCCGGTTGTCGGCAGTGTCGCGAGAAAAGAAGTTCTCCTGCCGGCATCTCTGTCCATCATCCATCGGGGGCAAGGGCCTGGCGGCCTCCCCGGGAGACCGAAAATTTGTTTGGGCGGTCCATTATCCCAGGGTTACTCTCTTTCGGTACTCCGCAGCTAGTTCCGCTCTCGGTCCAATGCGCTCCCTGCGCTTCTGCTTACCTGCACGGAACTCACGGCGAGCTGTGGCTTACGCGCTGCGAATGCTAGGCGGCCATCCGGCGGCACGCTTCGGCGCATTGGCGGCAAGCCTGGGCGCAGCGCTGGCAGTGCTCGTCCTGGTGCTTCCCGCATTCCTCGCCACAGGCCTCACAGACTTCCGCGCACAGGCGGCAGAAAGCAGCGGCGAATTGCGACTCGCGACTCATCAGCGCTGCCGCCATCCAGCACATCTGGGCGCAATCGCGGTCCAGCCGAATGCACTCAGCCATCATCTGGACATCCTGTTCACGGAGACAGGCATCGGCACAGTGCTCGCACGCCTGAGCGCACTGGATACAGGCTTCGATGCAGGATGCGTACTTCGAGTTTGCCATGATCTTTACTCCCATGGTGGTAACGGACGTAACCAAAAGGTTTGAGCATCTTCCTGACGCTAAAATCCAAACTCCGTGTTCGCTGCAATACTTATACCGGTACGGCCTCCGCTTGGGTTAAGGGGTCAATTGTGCAAAGCACCCGTAGGTCCACTGGCGGCAATTGACTCCTGACCCCTTAATCTAACCCAGACAGTGTTATCGGCTCGACGGCGACTCTTGGTTCCGTGCCGCGCGTTCAAGCTGCGCATCAGCGCCCCATGCTCAGCAATCGCCAGGTCTAGCTCTTTAATTAAATCATTGCAGCATTCGGCGGTCGCCTCGCGATCGATTTCCTGACGGTGACATTGCTCATGAAGCGTCTGATGTAGCTCAGCAGCTTTTTTGAGGTGCTGTTCAACTTTGCCAATCGAGTCGCGGACCGCTTGATCGTCGGGGGCGGTCTCACGGACCACGGCCAGGTTCTGCTGCGTCGCCTGCAAATTACGCGTTACCCCCTCCGCCTCGGACTGCGCGATGGCGGGTGCAATACGCTCAGCACGGATCGTATAGTCGTGCAGCCCACTTGTATAATCACGTGCATGCTGGATGCTGCGCGGCTCGCTGATTTCCCCAGTATCCCTGCCCCGGATGCAGTCGCCGTTCAATTGGATTGACGCCGCGTTGGGCTAGTACAGCGACAGGCTCAACGGCAGCGGCCATGGCTAGCAGGCTGGCCAAGAAAATACAATTTTGCTTACAGGTAAACATTGCGAACCCCAGGTTTAAAGGAACTCATTTGCAAACGACGCTGTTACATAACCGCAGTTGAATATTTTAAGTATAGCCAGTTCTTGCCTGTGGCCAACCATAAAGTCGCAATTTAGGCAACTTTGAGCAGCCATGGGTTGGCCTGCCTAATTCAATTTTGAATGAATCATCTTTACCTCAGGCTCTTGCTCCTCCGACCAATAATCATCGCGCAGCCCGAGCCGCATTTTGGACTCCATCAGGAGACTGAACAGAACAGGGACAACAAACAAAGTGATGAGCACGAACAGCGTGCCGCCGAACACCGGCAGGGCCATCGCTTTGGCGACATCAGCGCCGCGCCCGGTTGCTAGCAGGACCGGCGTCAAGGCAGCAAAGGTCGTGAACGAGGTCATCAAGCAGGGCCGAATCCGCTTGAGTCCCGCAGCGACCACGGCATCGCGGATCTGAGCGATCGTCTCAAACCTTCGCCGGCGAAAGACCTGGTCCAGATAGGTGGCCATCACCAGGCCATCATCGACCGCCAGTCCGAAAACGGCGATGAAGCCGACCCAGATCGCGGTGTTCATTTTCACGCCGGCCAACGCCACGGCGATCATGCCGCCGCCGAAAGCAACGGGAATGGCCGCAAAAATGATCAGCGCGATCGACAGCCTGCGGAACTGAAAATAGATCAAGAAGAAATTAATCAGAATCACAACCGGAATGATGAACAACAGCCGCTGGTTACTCTCCAATTGCTCACGAAAGGAACCTACCGCTTCCACAAAATACCCTTCCGGTAAATCGAGTCGTCCCGCAGAACCAGCCGGTAGTTGCATCGCCTCTTGGAGGGAGCGTTCGACGCTGGCGGCGGTTTCTAATGACCCCATGGAGCCCGACGGGGCGAACATCACATAAGCCACCAGCCGCGCATTCTCGCTACTGATCTCTCCCGGACCCCACGTTGTGCTCATGTGGGTCAGCAGTGACAGCGGCACGGTCTCACCACCCGGAGTGACCACCGGCGTTCGTTCCAGTTGCTCGATCTCATCACGCAAATCCCGTTGATAACGCACCTGCACCGGATAACGCTCGCGGCCGTGTACGGTGCGGGTGACGGTCATGCCGCCCAGTGCCGTTTCGATGACTTCATTGACACTGGCGACCGACATCCCAAACCGCGCTGCCGCTGCGCGATTGATCTCAAACTCCACATACGGTTTGCCCAACACAATGTCGGGATTGACGGTGTCGGCATGAACTTGGGGCAGCTGGCGCAAGTGATCGCGTACCGCCAAGGATGCCTCAGCCAGTTGAGACAAGTCATCGCCATAGATGCGGATCGCCATCGCTGCGCGGATCCCCGACTGCAGCATCACGACCCGGCCTTCGATTGGCTGCAGGGGGGCCGCACGGGTGACACCCGGAAGCGTCGCGACGCTGTTGATCTCTTCCCAGATCATCTGTTCGGTCGCCCCGGGCCGCCACTGGTCCCGTGGCAGCAACATCACATAGGTTTCGATCATGGCCGCGGGGGCCGGGTCGAGCGCTGACTCGGCGCGGCCGATTTTCCCCAGCACATTCTCAACCTCAGGGATCTGCTTGATCAGCGCCCCTTGGGTTTGCAGGACCTCCAGGGCTTGCGATAGACTTGCCCCCGGGTAAAGCACGGGCATGTAAAACCACGTCCCCTCGTCCAGTGCAATCCAATCGTCGGTCTCCAGGCCAGTGAAAACATGTTTGGCCTCCACATAACCCGGGATCTCATTGAGATCGGTTCGGACCAGCAGCGTCGCACGTTCCAGCGGCCTCAGGATTGTCGGTAGTCCAATCCAAGCCCCCATGCCGAGCACCACCACCGCGACAGGCAGCAACAAGAATGCTGCCTTATGGCCTAGGAAAAGCCGCAGGGCCGGCTCGTAGATCCAGTGGATCAGCCGACTGACAGGGTTGTCTTCGATCGGCCGCAGCCGCTCTCGCCCGAGCGCGTAGCCGAGCACCCAGCCCGCTAGTGCCGCAATCAAAATCACCCACACACGGTGCAGGTCGACCCGGCTTTGAATCGCATTGGCCCACACCGACCCGGCCAAGACGGCGAAGATGGCGGCGAGTCCGAGGCCCAGTCCCAGCGAGGCGAAGCGAGACCGGACCTGGGAGCGCAGCAGGAGCCGAGCGAGCATCGGGACCAACAGGACCGCAACGACGACCGCCGCGACCATGGCGAATGACTTGGTGTACGCCAGCGGCGCAAACAACCGGTAGTCACGCCCGGTCAGAAAGAAGACCGGCAAGAAGCTGACAATCGTCGTCGCAACCGCCGTCATCACCGCCGGGGCTACCTCCTGTGTTGCGGTCACGATGATCGCTTGGCGTTGCTGCGGCCCGCCGGGAGAGCCTTCGGCTTCCCAGTCTGCCAAGTGCTGATAGATATTCTCGGACACGATGATCGACAGGTCGATGACTTCACCGATCGAAATGGCGATGCCGGCTAAGGACATGATGTTCGCATCGATGTTGAAGACGCGCATCGCCACGAACGTCATCAAGACTGCCATCGGCAGGGTGACCGCGACCACCACACTGCCGCGGATGTGCAGCAAAAAGAGCATCACCACGACCACGGTGATGATGATTTCTGACTGCAGCGCCTCGGTCAGTGTGGCGATCGTCTCATCGATCAGCTGGGTGCGGTCATACACGATCTCAAAAGTTACCCCACCGAGGCTCGGTTCCAACGACGCCATGCGTTCTTTGACCGCGTCGATCACACGCCGGGGGTTTTCGCCGAATCGCATCACGACGATTCCGCCGACCGCTTCGGAGCCATTGAGATCGAGCGCGCCGCGGCGAAACTCAGGACCAATCTGCACGCTGCCCAGGTCGCGCACATGCACCGGAACGCCGCTGCGCGACATAACGACCGTCTCTTCCAGATCGCTGAGGGTTTGTTCGGGATCACCGCCGCCAAGGAAGCCACGGCCGCGGACGATGAACTCCATCCCGCCGCTTTCAACCGTCTTGGCACCGACATCAATATTCGATGCGCGGACGGCGTCGATTAAGTCTGTCAGCGGAATCTCATGAAATCGTAAGCGGTCCGGGTCGACTTCCACCTGATACTGACGGACAAAGCCGCCGATGCTGGCGACTTCGCTGACCCCTTCGATCGCCTGCAATTCAAACTTAACGACGTAATCCTGCAGCGAGCGGAGTTGTGCGAGATCCAGACCCTCAGCCGGCGGCTTGAGCGTGTAGTACAGGATCTGTCCCAGCGCCGTGGCATCAGGCCCCAGCGCTGGTGTGACGCCTTCGGGCAACAGCGGCGCGACCCCGCCGAGCCGCTCCAGAACGCGGGTCCGCGCCGAGTAGAACTCCGTGTCGTCGCTGAAGGTGACCTGCAGGAAGCTAAACCCGAACATGCTCTTGCCGCGCACACTCTCGGCACCTGGCACCGACAACAGCGCCACCGAGAGCGGGTAGGTCACTTGATCCTCAACGTCGCGCGGTGATCGCCCCGGCCAGTCGGCGAACACGATCACCTGGTTCTCACCGACGTTGGGGATCGCATCCACCGGAACGACCTGTGCCGCCTGCCAACCGGCAGCGATCAACCCCGCGGCCAGCAGCAGCACGACCAGACGCTCGCGAACGACAAACCGCAGCACGGATGCTAACATCGCGCCGGTCCGCAGCTGCGAGAGGACTGCGCGGATCATGGATCGACGGTGGGTCACTGCGTCTGCCTCTGATCGAGTTTGCTGAAATACTTTTCCGGATCTTCTCGCAATGCGTCCTCGCATCCCGAGCAGCAGATATAAACTTCTCGGCCTTCAACCGTCAGTTTGATCGGCTTACCCATCGATCCGAGCGGCTCTCCGCTGACCGGACAGATGCCTTGTGCAATCGCAGCCGCTCGCTCGGCTTCATCTTCCAACAACACCAGCCCTTCGGGCTGCGATTCGTGTTGTTCGTCGACCTGAGCCACAGGTGGCGGAGCTGTTTCCGGAGCGTTGCTCTGATCATTGCTGGGGCTGCAGCCGACCGCGATCGGGATTAGCAGGGCTAGGAGTGCGGGTAAGGTCTTAAGGTAGGGCGCAACATCAATCGGTTCCAATTCATGGGAGGCACTTGTTTCTTGGCAATGTTGGGAGGTTTTGTTAGGGCATTTCGTTACCCTCCGTTGCTGTCGGCAAGGGCAGTCGTTGCTCATGGGTAGCGCAGCGAAGCATTTTGCTTCCCATATAAGGATTGGCCGTCGGCTTTTCGAGCTGGAGCCAGTTCGCGTTCCCGCTGGGTACCATGCTGCAGTAGAAATGAATCAGCTCGGCTTCCGCTTGCTCGCCACGCGCGGCCGCGGCAAGCTGCAGGACATGGCCACTGACCGTCTTGAACTGTTCACGAGCCTGCTCGAGCGGCCGGTGGTGGAGATGAGCCACATCGGTGTTGATTTGTGAGGCCAGTTCCTGCAGCGGGGCGGGCAGATCATCGGACTGCGACAGTTGCTGGGAAAGCTGCTGCACCGCGTCGACTTGCTCGCCGGTGGGAAGTTGATCGGCGGCAAACACCGTGACCACTGCCGAATAAGCTGAATACAGCTGTTCCAGTTGTGCTCCGGTTTCCCCGGCGATCCGCTGGGTATCGGCGACGGCAAGCTTCAGCGGGCCTGTCTGCTCAGGTTTGCGTGCGATTGCCCGCTGGGGGTCGATCAGTGACGGCTTGCCCGCCAATTGCATTTGCGAGTCGATGAGGAAATTGCCGCTGACGGCAACCTGCTCGCCTTCTTCAACACCGCTGAGGATGACCGCTTCGTTTTGCAGTAACGGTCCGAGCTCGACAGGCCGGATTTCGAAACGCCCCGGTTCGGTCTCGACGTACACCAAGCTGGTGCTGCCGGTCAGCAGAACGGCCCGCCGTGGAATCACGAGCACTTCGGGTTGTGGGAGCGGTTCGCTGGAGTAGCCATACTGCTGCGTTGGCACCAGATCCATGCCGCAGATCGGGCAGCTTCCCGGCTGGTCGCGGATGATCTGGGGATGCATCGGGCTGATCCATTTACCGGCCAGGTCCGCGTCATAAACCTGAGCTTGCTCCCCGAGTGGGATCAGCACTTCAGCGCGGGCGTAATCGCCTGGGCGCAGCGTCCGGTCGGTGTTGAGCAACTCAATTCGCACGTCTACTGTTCGCGTGGTTGCATCGACCACCGGGCTCACAAAAGCCACTTTCCCTTCGAGCAATTTGCCTGGCAACGACTGCACTTCAACTTCGACACTTTGGCCGAACCGCACCAGTGACGCGTCCTCGGGAAACAGTTGCAGCAGTAGCCAGACGGTGCTGAGGTTGGCGATGCGATAAATCGGTTCTCCCACATCGACGTACTTGCCTTCGACCAGCATCTTCTCGATGACCGTTCCGCCGATCGGTGAATACAAAGTGATCCGCGACTGCTCTTGGCCGCTCCGATCCAGTTCCGCAAGCTGCTCCGCAGTCATGCCCAACTCGATCAGCCGTTGACGAGAACCCTCGACCAGTCGCTCCTGGGCCCGGCGGACGGTCTCCAGCGCAGCGCCTTGTAGGTTTGTCAGCGTGCGTCGGCTCTCCAGGTATTCGACTTGCGCCGCGTACAGCTGCGGGCTATAGATCACGGCTAGGTGGTCGCCCTTGGCGACTTCAACGCCGGTGTAGTCGGCGAACAGGCGTTCAATACGGCCGGAGATATAGGCCGAGATGGTCGCTTGGCGGCTTTCGTCGATGGCGATCCGCCCGATCGATTCAAGCCGCTTCTGGACCGTCCGCCGTTGGACCGGCGTCGTCTGAATATTGGCCAAGCGGCGCGAAGCCGGTTCGATCGTGACCGCGTATTCATCACGCTTCCCGCCGCCATCGTTCGTGGCCGGTTCCAGCGGCATCGAGCAGATGGGGCAGCGGCCTGGACCGGGTTGACGAATATTCGGGTGCATCGGGCAACTGTAGATGGCACCTGCCGCGCCGGCTTGGTCACCGATGGTGGTGCCGCCACCGGCTCCGATCCAACCCAGTCGCTGCGCGACCCCGATCAGCACAATGCAGAGCACGCCGAGGAGCAGAAACGTCGCAGTGTTGATCGCGAGCCGCTTGAAGTACGTGCGATCAAGACCCGGTCGAGGCGGCTGCGGCTCATGGGCGCCTGCCACCGGTACAGACGCCGGGACACCGGTGGATGTGCTCTGGGATGCAGTCATCGCAATCGACTTTGCTTAGTAGCGAGCGTCGGGGATCAATCCGGCTCGAGTAACGGTTCAGGAGAAACGGGTAACGGTTCAGGGGACACAGGGAACGGTTCAGGGGCCACAGGCGGATTCACCAGCTGCACTGCAGCTAGCGGAGTTCCGATGGTTTGCTCCAAACGTGCCAGAGCGATCGCTTTGTCGGTCACCGCGCGGTGATAGGCGGACTCGGCAACGAGCAGGTTGCGCATCGGCGATCACCCGCTCGAACTGAACGGCCCCCTGTCCATAGGCGCTGGTCGGCATCCAGTGCCTGACGAACTTGGGGCAAGATCGTCTGCTGATAGAGACCTGCTGTCCGCTTTGCCGCGCGCTTGTTCCAGCAAGTCCAGGATCACCGCTTCATTGGCTCGAACGACGTCTTCCGCGTTGGCATGCGCCGCAACGTGTCGCTGCGCTGCTTCCTGTTCAACCGCAGCGTACTTTTGGTGCCACAGCGGAAGGTTGATTCCAGCACCGACTTGCCAGGGATCTGACCCGTGCATGCCGGGATCGTTGCGCATCAACATCTGGTCATAACTCAAGGTCAGGTCCGGCACACGTTCGAGTTTGGCGACCCGAATACCCCATGCCGTCGCCTGTGTACGCAGCTGAGCCAGCGCGATCTCCGGCTGCTGCTCAAGGGCAATCAGGCGGAGGGTGTCGAACGAGAGTTCCACTTGCCGATCGACTAACTCACTGGGCAGGTCGATCGGCGCGTCTGCTGGTCGACTGAGCAGCCGGTTAAGGATTGCGGTACGAGAGGCCAGTTGCTGGCGAAGCTGAAGTCGCTCTTCCTCGATCCGGCTCAGTTCGATTGTGGCCAGGACGACATCTCCGGAGGTGGCGCGGCCCACCTCGACCTGCGCCGAAGCGATCGTGACGAGCGACTGGATCAACTGCTCATTGGCATCGTTGATCTGCAGGAGTTGTTTGAGCAGGTACAGCCGGTACCAAGCCTCGCGGACGTCGGCGGCGATTCGCTGCTCAGCGGCCCGCACGGCTTGCTGGTTCATCAAAGCCTCAAAGGATGCCTGCTGCGCGCGGGCGCCGAGCCGTTTGAGGTAAGGAATGGTTTGGCTGATCATGAAGGTGCCACGGATCTCGCCATCGGACATCATCATCGGTTCGCCATAGACTGTCCCCTGAACCATCGGGTCCGGCAATGCCTTCACCTGCGGCACGCGCGCCCAGCTTTCGCCAGCGGTGGCGCAAGCGGCGGATCTCAGGGTGAATGGCGATCGCCTGATCAATCAACGCTGCTAGTTCCTCATCACTGCGCTGCGGTTCTGCAGTATCTCGCTGCGGCTCTGGCAGTGAGTTTTGCGGTGCAGTGGTCGCCTCCGCCGGCTCAATGAGTCCCGATGGTGGAGCTTGGAGCGTGATCGGCTCTGCTACAATCATCACCGCCTGCCGATGGACCTGAAGGGAGGAAGCATCCGAATCTTCAAAGCTCACGGGACGCAGTTGAGGTTGAGGGGCGATAGCGCCGCTGGTATGAACGCCTCGAGGTGAAGCATCGCCGCGGCACCCGGACGCGCAGCATGCGATCAGGCAACAGTACCCGAGCGCATAGCAGCCATATTTTCGATCAACCATGATCTTGTCTCCGCGAGGAAACGTTCGAAAGGAGCCAGCGGCGATTCCTATGCCACTGAAAAACCTCAACCAACCCGCACATCAGGAATATCGGCCAGCGACACGGGCTCACCGCAAGTCAACTGCACCCCCGGATGCAGGTTGTCACCAGATATCCACCCCACCGTCGCCTAACGCGGCAACGGCTCATGCTGACGTGGAATGACTAGATTCGGGCGGGATTCATAGCCGCCAAACGCAGAGCAGTCGTTGTGCTGAAACGGTCGGTGCAACAACGTGATCGATTGCCAGTGTAGCCACGGTGCACTGCCACCCGGCGGCGTGCCCATGGCTCACCATCGCAGCACCGACCTCCGGCCCATCCAACTGCACGCGGGCTGAACAGAAGGGCTCGAAATCGTGGACGCACTCGCACTGGCATCCCAGCTGAATCCTGCCAGAGCTTTGCATACCCTCGGTGGCGCAGTGCGTGCTTTGGCAGCAAGTGGGATGAGTGGCGGTTGCCTGCGGCGAGTGGCAGCAGGATTTCATCTGGCCAATCGGCCGCTCGCCATCGGTTTGGCGGTCACAGCAGCAGCTCGTCCACAGACCGGCATCGGTGACGCCTGTGCAGAGCAGCACGGCGATCAGCACGAGGCAAATCGGGGTTCGAGGTCTCGACATCATCGGATCGCTGGCAGGGGCAAGATGAACTCCGTCTGGATTATCGTCACAGTCCCTGTTGCTGGTCAAGCGGAACCTGCGAAAAAGACTTTGGATGTTCCTCACACACCTTCTTTGGTTACGGCCATATCTCAGCCGGTATGATTTTTTCCCACTCGGACACGCAGTCTTCTTCCAGGGCCTCGGCAACCGGGCGGAGTCATGACAGTTCTCCCAGGGCGAGGTTTGAGGCTTATCGTTGAGGTGCAGGAGTGTCGATAGAAACGAGTGGCACCGCCCTGTCTTGGCGGCATCGTCGCTTTGCAACCGACCGCCTCTGCAGTGTGGTCGCCCACAGCCTGTCCGGGATAACATGGTCAACGCCACCGGACTTTCCAAATCATTGCGAGCCCCATCGGATGATGGACGACGAAGCCTCTGACGACCGAGGGAAACCCCGACTGTTGCTCCGGCGATCGAGCGCCACCCGCAATGCGCAGCACATTCGAGATCACACGCATCCGATCTCATCCAAACTCGTGGCATCAAAAGAGCGAGCATATAAGTTCATTGCCTGCGCAAATTCTTCGACGGCGCCACGTTTCTTCATGATCGCTTGGCCGGTTCTCAATCTGTCGGATCACCGCCGTGCGCGGTCGTACATCTTCCCTGCATGTTGGCAAACTTCATCGCATACAGCTTTGCCATCAAAGGAAAACAGCCGACGCTTCACGAGGAAATTCACGCATTCGTTCTTGACCACATAGAAAATGACTTTGCAGACTCCGAAGTAAGCGAGTATCACAGCCGGAAGACCATTTACGGACGGACGATATGTGACCTTCGGAGAGGAGCTAATGCCGAGTCCGCAAAAGCCATGGCGACAATCGCCCTGGGCTACAGCCTGATCCTCAATTTTAATTTCCGGGTCCTCTGAAAGCATTTTACACATAGCGACCGGAAGTTCGCGTCCACAGAGGGGACTGCGTTTCGTGGTGGTTGAGATCAGCCGAATCGGTCGGAAGGCCCATTTTTCGCAATGAGCTTTGGTGGGACGTAGCGCGTCCCAAAGAAACGGGGCGCCCTTGCGGACGCCCCCTCAAAATCATCGGATTACTTGCCGCATTCGCTTAGGACGTCGGAGCAATCCTCCGTGGGGCAATCGCTGCAATGACGGGCCGGGGCGTCCGCCACGCCTGTCTGTAGGCTGGTCAAGGCACCTGTGCCACACTCGCAGCCTTCGCACTCGCACGTCTCGCACGTGCAGAATTCGCCATTGCAATCGAGGCATTCGCAGGCGCTCGACTCGGACGCGGCGGTTGTCTTGGCGGCACAGCACGAGGACTTGGCCTCAGCCGCAAGAGCTGTCGGATTCTGCGCAGCGGCGTCAGTAAGACAGCCGCAGCCTTCGCACTCGCACGTCTCGCAGGTGCAGAACTCGCCGTTGCAATCAGGGCAGGCGCAGACTGCGCAACCGCAACCGCCAGCGTTGGATGTGCTCAGCGCCATGGCCGTGACGGTCCAAGCCAGACCAACAACAAGAGCCAGCGCAGCCGCGAGGATAGAGATACGTTTCATTGTCAATTCCCAAAATAGTTGAAGTGAGTAACCAGCACGCGGCACCGTGCCGCTGCCGGGGTCATCATTAGATTCACACAGATCACACCGGAAACACGAGGTCTCAGCGCGGGTGAATCATTTCAACCATGAACAGAAAATGACCATGAGAGACGGACGGGCAGGCCAATGCCGCCCAGGCGTCTGTTCGGCGACCCGAGAGACTATCAGCCCCTGAATAGCGAGGGCCAGGTAGTCGTTCAGCCGATACAGGAATTGCTGCTGAGGCCGCTCGATTTGGGGAGCAACTGGCGAGACCGCCGGCGGGGGAACGCTTGCGACACAACCGCAGCCCGCTGCGCAGTCGCAATGGAGATCCCTCGAATGCTGACAGTCGCACGAGGGGAACTCAGCCGCTCGCTCCTGAGTTGGGCCGCACTGGGGGACCGCCTCCTCGGCAGCGCAGCACGCGGGCTGTTGGCCGACCCTATTCGTGGTGCAGCAGCACGGCAGGAGCCCGACTGCGGTCGCGTTTACCGGCAGCGCGACCACCAGGACGAACGCGATGATGGTGTGTCCGATGCTGCTCATATCCGGTCCCAGACGAAGTGGCGGATCATACGACGCGGGAGAAGATAGGAGGACATAAGTCAACGAGGCAAGGTGAAATTGCGTGTTCCGTTCACTTCCCCTGTGGGTCCGACCGGCCGCAGCACCGATCCATTTGATGTAATCGGCAAACGATACGGCGATGATGACGCAAAATCAGAAAATGGCTCTTTCCATCTAACATGCTCCTTTTGTCGTGTACATGGCGGATGGTCCATCAGGTGGGTTCCGGGGAATCGACCATGGCTCTACAATGCTGTTGATACTCCCGCTCACAGGGCAGATGCCCAGCTCACCAGCAAAAAGGTTCATTTATGTTGAAGACGCCGTTTAGCGGAGGTAGCCGGTGAAAGGCAGAGAGAGCGGAATGCCCGCCGAAGAATATTGGAGCCGTTTCTTCGATGTTGAGTGCATCTTATCCAGGCTGGACTGCGACGAGCACTGCGGTGATGTCGTGGAGTTCGGCTGCGGGTATGGGCTGTTTACCGAACCAGCAGCGAGACGAACCCAAGGGACCGTGTACGCACTGGACATCGACCCCGAAATGACCGAGGCAACCCGTTTGAGAGTGATTGAGGCGGGACTCTCGAACGTCCGCGTCGAGCAGCGGGATTTTCTCGCTGATGGCTCTGGCCGACCCGATCGAAGCGTTGGTTACGTCATGCTGTTTAACATCCTGCACATCGAAGAACCACTGGCGCTACTGCGGGAGGCTTATCGGGTGATGAGGCCGGGCGGCAAGGTCGGCATCATCCATTGGAAGTACGATCCCACGACGCCCCGTGGACCTTCGATGGAGATACGGCCTCGCCCAGAACAGTGCCGGGCATGGGCGGAAGCGGCCGGGTTCCAGCCGAACAACGTCCAACTCTCAATGTGGCGTCAAATGACCGCTGTGGGCCGGTCCAGCTAGTTGTTCATCGGGAAACTCGAACTCGAGTGTCGAGTGGCCGATCTCAAAGCGGTCCTCTAGTAGCCGTTTGAGATCGTGCTTAATCGCTCGCATTCGATCAGCGGCGGAATGGTCGATGACTATGTGGGCTTCGAGCGCACGATGGGACTCATCGAGCTGCCAAATATGCACATGGTGAATTTCCTCAACGCGATCGTGCCCCTCGATCGCCCGCACGACCTCGTCGAAGTCGAGTCCCAACGGCGCAGCTCCCATCAAGATCCGCGCCGCTTTAGGCAGCATCGTCAGCGCCTGGTACAGCACGTATCCGGCGATCACGAGGGTCAGCGCCGGATCGATCCAGTAGACATCGAAATAGATGATCGCCAGTCCGCCGAGCAAAACCGCTACCGAAGCGGCCGCGTCGGTCATGTTATGGATGAATGCCGCTCGCACGTTCAGATTGCCCCGGCTCATCACCCACAGCAATACCACGGTGGCGACATCCACCACGAGAGCCAGCGCGGCAGCGGCCATCATCAGCCACCCGCTGATCTCCGTTGGCTCGATGAACCGACCGACCGCTTCGTAGAGTAAAAACAGCCCGATGATCCCGAGCGCAGTTAAATTGATCACTGCTCCGATCAATTCGGCCCGGCGGTAGCCGAACGTAAACGCCTTCGTCGGCTGGCGCCGCGACACACGCCGGGCGGCGTAGGCGATCAACAGCGCCATCGCGTCGTTAAAGTTGTGCAACGCGTCGGCCATCAAGGAGAGACTGCCCGAAAAAATCCCGGCAACGACCTGCGCGACGGTGAGCAGCTGGTTCACTCCTACGGCCCACAGGAGCCGCGAGTCGCTGACGCCGGAAACATCATGAGAGTGGCCCGCGTGACTAGCGGCACCGTCGTGGCCGTCATCGTGGCTGGGGTCATGAATATTCATCGCGTGATCATTTGTGACGTGAGGCGTTTAGATGCGAGAGCCGCCAGGTGTATCCCCGCAACGATGAGCGATTGCGGATCGCGATTGGTCAAGACCTCGCAGGACCTCACGAACGAGCGTTTCCGGATCGCCGCCAGTCTCCACCAGAGCGGCCACTTGAGATACCCGCCCCCACAGTCGGTCGCGATCAGACGTATGGGCAAAGTACAGGATGGCACCACGCCAGGGGGGATGGCCACAGAGTTTTGCCGCACACCGCCATCCGCTCTGGTATTGCTGGTCGCCGCCAATCACCAACAGATCGATTTCACGCCCTCTCGCCAGTCGCAAAGCTTCATAAACGTCGGACGCCTGAATCACATCTAGATTGGCAGTGGCCAATTTCGCGGCCGTCCGCGTACGAAACGGATGTGGTTCGTCAACTAACAGCACGCTCGCTTGCCCATACCGGGGCGGCGCTCTCTGAGGCTCGTCGGCCGGGGCTCGGCTAGCTGAGGTTGGAGTGATCCACACCTGGCTGACTTGCCCATCCGCTTTTTGCTGGCACGATACCATGACAAAGATCCTTCTGTGACAGAGCCTAATGATCATGACCGCTGTGGTCATGGTCATGATCATGCTTGATCTCGCCAACGTAGGGGGTCCCATTGATGGTGACCATCAGTTTTGGCATGGCTGATTCATCGTCGAGATGTTCCGCCAACTCAGCGTCCGCGAGCACGAAACGAGATGCCATGCCATTTGTGTCGCCCGTGTCGGGGTTGGCGGCAAGCGTATATTGCTCTGGAGCCCCGTCATGCAACAGGTTGATCGTCAACGCCTTGGCATCGATTGGAACCGCTTTCGATGCCGATGAATTGAGGATGTAGATCGTCACCGAGTTCGCGTCATGAACCACTTCGGCATGGAACTCTTCGCTGCCGAGTTCGACCAGCGTTCCGTGGTGCGGGCCTTCGCTCGGGTGCGCGTGTACATCGACGGTCGCGGGCGGCAGATCATCCATCGTGACCGCGGCATCGGGCGAATTGGCCGGTGTACCCGCCGTTGGTGCCGATGGATCGCCGCCACAACCCGTGGTGAAAAGAAGCACGCCGCCGACGATGGTTGCAAAATTCAGAGTAGCGCATGGAAGTCTCGTATTAGATTTTTAAGGAACGGGAAATCAGGAACAGGGGCTCAATGCTCGTGCCGAGTTTCAAAACCATTCTGGCTCAGCCACGCGGTCCACTGCTCAGCGACTTCGTGATCGGCAACATGAATGTCTCGCCATGTCGGTGCTCGGAAACGAATGTCGCTGTGGCTGCCGTGGTTCTCAACGACGACTTCGCACCCGATCTTCTTCAATTGGCCAAGCATTTGTGCTTCCGCGGGCGATCCATTGCCATGAATTTGCTTCCATTTCACCATTCGGAACTCGACCGCTTCGGGACCTTTGGCAAAAGCCGGGTTGGTATGGCTGTGGGAAACGTCAAATCCTGAGGATTTTAACCAACCGGCCCACTGATCGGCCATCTTGTGGTCTTTCACGGCCAAAGATCTCCATTCGGGACAGCGGTACGTCACGTCAATGTGTCCGGCATGGTTGTCCTGCTTGACTTCGCAGCCGAGCTTCTTGACGGTCGCAAAGTGCTGAGATGCCATATTGGCATCGTCGAAGTGCATCGACTTCCACTGCGGCAGTTGAAACGAGAGCGTCTCGCCGCTGTGGTCATGGTCGCCATGATCATGGCCTTCGTGGCCATCCTCGCCGCGGTTGTGTGCCTGAGCAAACACTTGGTCGCCTGTTGTGGCGATGCCAACATACACCATGACTGTAAAAAGCGTCTTCATCATCGTCATCGTTTTCTCCGTAAAACCAGGGACAGAGGGAACACTAAACAGAACGCATAAACATCCTAATCTTTTAGGCACCGGCTACTTCTTGCTGGTGCATCGCGTCATCAACGGTGTATTGAATGGTCTCTTCTTCCAATTCAACCTCGCTGGCCGATTCGGCGACCACGCGCACCGCGGACTTCATGCCGAACAACCAGAACAACGCTGGATGCACAAAAAAGTCTAATAAGGTTGAGCTAATCAGCCCGCCCACAATCACCGTCGCGACTGGATACAAAATCTCTTTTCCAGCTTCGCCGGCGGCCATCACCAGCGGCACCAAGGCGACGCCGGACGTCAAGGCTGTCATCAGGACCGGTGCGAGCCGTTCCAGTCCTCCCCGGACGATCATCGACGGCGTGAACTGTTCGCCCTCGTGTTGGACCAAGTGCAAGTAGTGCTGCAACAGCAGAATTCCATTTCGCGACGCGATCCCGGCGAGCGAAATGAAGCCGACCATCGCGGCGATTGTTAGCGTCTGACCTGTTAGAACCAACGCCGCGACCGAACCGATAAAGGCCATCGGCAACGCCGCCATCACCTGGAGCGCCAGGTTCGCCGAGCGAAAAAGCGTGAACAGAACTAGGAATACGCCGGCCATGGAAATCGCGAACAACACCGAGATCACTCGGCTGGCTGATTGTTGGCTTTGGAATTGGCCGCCGTACTCGACGAAGTAGCCGGATGGTAACTGTGCGATGATCGGTTCGATCGTCGCCTGAATATCCGTCACAACATCGACGACGCCGCGGTTGGAAACGTTCGACTGAATCACCACGCGGCGACGCATATTCTCACGATTGATCGCATTCGGGCCACCCGATTCATAAATGTTCGCCAGTTCAGAAAGCGGAATCGTTCCACCTCCAGGCAATTGAATCGAAAGCCGCTTCAGTTTCCCGATATCCTCGCGGTAATCATCTTTCATGCGAACCAACAAGTCGAACGTGCGCATCCCCTCGAGCACCTCCGACACGACTGTGCCATTCATCGCCGTTTGGAGGTAGTCGTTCACTGCCGCCGCGGTCAGACCATTTCGCAACAGTCGGTCGCGATCGAGTTCGATGCGCAGTTGAGGAATAATCACTTGCGGTTCCACAAGGGCATCGGTGACGCCCGGCACAAGTTCCATATCGGCTTTGACCTGTTCAGCCGCCTGACGCAAGATGTCCAAGTCATCACCGTAGATCTTAATACCGATTTGCGCTTTGACTCCCGAAAGCATATGTGAAATCAGATGAGCAATCGGCTGCTCAACGGCCGTAACAATTCCTGGAATCTGGTCCATCGCGTCGCGAATTTCCGCCAATTGCTCTTCGCGTGAGCGGGGCGAATCGGGATCCATCTCGATGAGTATCTCCGACATGTTCACGCCCTCGGCATGCTCATCCAACTCCGCTCGTCCGGTGCGTCTGGCAAACCGCTGGACGTCGTCGATTTGTTTCAGCGACTCTTCGACCGACCGCGCGATTGTGTTCGAGGCCGCCAGCGAGGTTCCGGGCGGCAAGACCACGTTTAACTGAATCGTCCCTTCGTTGAACGGCGGCAGGAAATCTTTCTCCAGTCGCAAGACGAAAACAGCCGCGATCAGCACCAGCACCAAGGTGACCGTCAAATTGAATCGCGGGAACGCGAGACTGAAACGAATTACCTTATCCGCGACCCATTTCAGTCCGCGGAGAATGAAACTGTCAGCCTCATGACCGCTCCCTTTGCTCCGCCCGAGCAGGTAGTACGAAAGCACGGGTGTCACGGTCAGCGAGACAATCAGGGAAGACAGGATCGACACGATGTAGGCCACCCCCATCGGTGCGAACAGCTTGCCTTCCATTCCTCCGAGAGCGAATAAGGGGATGAACGCCAGAATCACGATCATCGTGCCGAACACGATCAACCGACGGACTTCCGCACTTGCTCGGAATACCACCAACAGTGGACTGAGCCGGTTACCGGCGGCTCGGTTTTCTTTCAGCCGTCTGAAGATGTTTTCGACATCGACGATCGCATCGTCGACCAGTTCACCCATGGCGACGGCGATCCCCCCGAGCGTCATGGTGTTAATCGACAACCCGAACACAGCAAACACGATCGCGGTCATGACCAGCGAGAGGGGAATCGCCGTGAGGGTGATGAAGGTCGTCCGTAGATTGAACAAAAACAGGAACAGAATCACCACGACCAAGATGCCGCCGTCGCGAAGCGCCTCGACGACGTTCTCAATTGCGCGGTCGATGAATTCCTTTTGAGAGTAGACTGTCGACAACTCGATCCCCGCGGGCAACGTCGGCTTGAGCTCCTCGATGGCCGCCATCACTTCATCGGTGACCTCGCGTGTATCCGCCCCCGGTTGTTTGTTGATCGTGAGCACAACGGCGGGGCCGCCACGCCACGCGCTCGCGGAATTCTCTGAGCCGTCACCCGATTGGTCGACGCGAACGAAAGCCGAGCTATCGCCACGTTTGACCTGAGCGCCTTCCACGACATCGGCCACCTGCGAGAGCAGCACCGATTGGCCATTACGGTAGGCCACCGGGATCTTTTTGAGGTCGTCCAATTCTTGAATACGCCCCAGCGAGCGGACCAGCAGTTCATTCGGACCTTGCTGATCAAGGTAACCACCGGTTGCGTTCTCGTTACTTTCCGCGACCGCGGCTTTGATTTCTGACAGGGTAACACCGAACCGCAGCATTTCGCCGGGGTCCACGAGCACCTGAAATTGCCTCCGCTGTCCCCCCATGGTGAAGACTTGCGAAACGCCGCGAATCGTCAGCAACCGTTGGCGCACAACCCAGTCCGCCGTTGTACGCAGCTCCATCGGACCAACGTCCGGATTGTCACTCCACATTCCCAGCACCAGGACTTGGCCCATAATCGAAGAGATGGGAGCCAACTGTGGAGTGATTCCCTCAGGCAAACGATCTTGGACCATCTGCATCCGCTCGGCGACGATCTGCCGGTCGGTGTACACATCGGTGCCGTAAGCGAACTCGACATAGATCACTGAGATGCCCACACCCGAGGAGCTGCGAACGACTTCGACGCCGTTGGCACCATTCATGGCGGTTTCAATCGGGAACGTGATCAGCGACTCAACTTCCTCGGCGCCATCCCCGGCGCTTCGGTCATGATCACGACGCGAGGGCGGTTCAAGTCCGGAAAAACGTCGATTGGCATCACCATCGTCTGCCAGGTTCCATAGCCAATCAGGAACAAGGAGACCGCGATGACCAGCATGCGTTGGTGGAGCGAGAATCGTATAACTGCATTGAGCATCGAAGCAAGATTCCGTTCTAGTGACTGTGGCCGGCGTGCGGATCCGCACCGCCACCGGATTTGTTCTTGATTGCCATCAGCATCTGGTGGGCGGCCTTGCGAGCGACAGCGGCACCGGGATAAATCGAGCCATCGTTAGCGATCACCACCGATGTTTGGTCGCGATGTCGGACATGCACGGGCACGCGAGTAAAGGTTTTGCCGTTCTGCTGAAAAACAAACCAATCAGCACCCTCTTTCACCACCGCGTCAACCGGCAAAACAATTTGATTCTCCCACTCCTCTACCGGCACACGAAGCTCAAGCCGTTGGCCGATCCGGTATCTCCACGAGACAAAGCGTTGGCCATCCGCATTGGTCTCATCGCGGACGATTTCGTTTGGAAGTTCCACAAACAATGACAGCGTGCGAGACTCAGGATCAATTGAATTGGAAACGAAGCCGAGCTTCAAACCGCGGATGATCTCTTGCCCCGTCGAACCGCTCAGCACCGCATCCACTCCCCAATCACGCTTTGCCGCTTGGCTGATCGCCTCGATATCGTTTTCGAACGCTTTGCCTTCGATAAATAATTGTGAGTAATCCGAGAGCGAACACAGTTTCTCGCCTGCCGTGACGGCTTGACCCTTTTTAACTTGCAGATCATCGATCACCAGCGGCTTGTGATCGCGGCCCCGTGTATCCATTACTGGGGCATCCATTATCGGGGCATCATTTTCCTGAGCCTGGAGCAATGACGATGCGGCCAGCCGGGTGAAGGACGTGGAGCGCGTTGAAATCTGACTGAGCCGAAGCTCTTCGTCTTCGCTATGGTGATCTAGGTCCGGCGCGATAATCTGCAAATCCCGCAACAGGCTTCCCTCGGTCGCAATTGCATCGACCTGCCTCTCGGATAATCCATGCAGCCGAAGTGCTTCACGCTGTGACCTCGCGAGCGCTTCTAATTTTTCTTTGGCATAACGACGATCCAAAAGCTGCTTGCCGGAAATAGCTCCCGATCGAGTCGCGTCCTCCAACCGCGCGATTTCACGATGCTCGACCGCTAGCTCACTGATCGTTTGCAAGTAGGCGGTTTGCGTTTCCACTAGGTCTTCGTAGGTCAACCGGAGTTCAAATAGCAGGTCCCCCGGCATGACGGCTTCGCCAGTCACCGCGTGAACATGCGTGACGACGCCGTTGAGTGGAGTCGAGACAACGATCGAGGAACGGCCCGGCTTCGCGACGACCACCGCAGGCAAGGTGATGGACCGACGATAGGTCGACAACTCCACCGGACGCACAAACTCAGGTGTTAATCCAAGGTTCTTGCGCGCCTGGGGAGTGAGTTCCAACGAGGTCGCCTCGACGTGCCCCGCAGCCGATTGAGCATCAGCGGCGTGCTCCGCATGTTCATCAACCGCCGCACCACGCTGTGAGATAAGTGTGGTGTCCACCCATGCGGACAGCGGTGGCCACCACAGGGCGTACGTCACGCCAGCGGCTACGACCAATATCAAGCCGGTTGCAATCCAAACCGCTGACCAGGGTGGCTTTGAGCGAATCCATCGCATCGCACGATCTCTGCAAAAATGAGGATTGAAACCCAGTGCCGAAGTGGGCAAGAGTTCGTTTTGAAAATGGCGTAGCGACCCGCTGAATCCGTGGCCGAGCGCTAGCCGAAGACCGCCTGATTGGACGCGTTCGGCATCAGTAGCCACCGCAACTTCGGAGACTACTTCCCGAGCAGCTGCCGCGAACCGGTCGCTATTGCAAGCCTGCTGATTGGGCTAGGCGGAAAAAAGAAGGCTCAAATCTGCCAAGATTGCAGACGAGCGCAGCGCTGCGGAGAACCCGCGTACCGAGCGCGAGAGACGCGACCGACGTCACAAACGATCGCAAAGACAGGCTTCAAAACGAATGCCGACACGTCAACCACCGCGAACTCCGCAGCAGGATTCGCGTCAAAGGGTTGCGGGCCTATTTGAACAAAACTGCAGACCGTTTCGCTGCATTCATGCGAATGATCGCAGGGCGAATCACAGCCCATTGCCGATTCACAGCCGGCGAGCAAGTGGTCCGCTGGGGCACCGTCACCTTCAACCGAGATGGCTGCATCGTGATCGCTGCAAGCCGTTCCCGTCGATTCCGGGTGATCATGCGAAGACTCGCAGCCTTCGACCACCACATACCCCGCGTCCTGTCCGCTACAGTCATTGCCAAAGGCGTGCGAATGATGCCAGCAGCAACCCAGCACCGCGTGGGCGGTAAACACAAGGAGTGTCAATCGGCGGGTGAACTGGGCAAACATTTCGCGAACAAACTCCGGCTGTAGGGGTTCGGCGGAACACTATCTTTTCGATTGGGCCCAATCAGGTCAATAGCAGTATTTGATCAGAATCCGCGGAGGGATAGCGACGAAGCGTGCTAAGAGCCTATCCGAAAAGGGGTCTGACCCTTTGGAGGCGAGTCGTTTTCATGAAGTTTTTGGCCTCGCCGGAGAGGGTCAGACCCCTTTTCGGATAGGCTCTAAGGACTCGGAGGTTTTTACTGCTGACTGAACGTCAGGCCGCGCAAGCTGTCATCGCCGCTATTGTCAACAACGGGATCCAGGGCGCCTGTCAGCACAAAACCATCGACCCGGGCGCGGGCTTGAGCGAGCTGTGACTGCGAAGCGATGAACTGCAGATTCGAGTCAAAATAGCTTCGCCGCGCCACCAGAACCTGCAGGAAGCCTGTTTCGCCTGCCCGGTAGGCGGTTTCGGCCAACTCCAGACCCTCTTCAGCGTTGGGGAGAATGCCGGTCGCGTATTTGGCCACGGCGGCGAGCGATTGGTCGTAGTCACGAGAGACTGCGGCGACACGCGCCTTGATCGAGTTTTCAATCCGCTCCGCTTCCTTCGATGCACGCAGCAATTCCGCCCGAGCCGCTGCGATGTTCCCCTGATTTCTGTTGAACACCGGGATCGGCGCGCCGATCTGCAAATTGATCATGCCCGAATTCGTGGCGTTGTCCACGCCGGCCGCCAACTCAACCTCCAGGTTCGGGATGTGCTGGACACATTGGCGATCCAGATTCGCGCGGGCTTGGCTGACCCGCGTTTGAGCGGCTTGGTATTCGGGACTCGACGCCAGCAGCGTAGAAGCCACCTGTGACCAGTCCAATGGCGCTGCGGATTGCGGCAGTTCCCCTTGCAACGTCACCGGCAACATTTGCGGACTTCCCGCCAGCGCCGCCAGCTCTCGCCAGCCAGCGGAGTAACTTATCTCCGCCTGCTGCAGCGCCAAGTCGATTTCGTTTTTTTGCACCACGGCTTGAACCACATCGAGTTGTGAGCCCTCGAGGGCCTCTTTGCGAAGCTCGGCTAGCTCAAGTCCCTTGTCCGCGACCGATTGAAAATCGCGAATGAGGTCCATGCGTTGCTGTGCCGCCAGAGCGTCATAAAACTTCACGCGAATGTCCGTCACAACGCGATATTTCTGAGCTTCCAGCTGTAGCAACTGAGCACGCATCGCCTCGTCGATAACGCGGCGATTCAGTTGCAATTTATCGGCGGTGATGATGGTCTGGGAGATATATGCCGTGTGCTGGTCGGTACCCTCGTCGACCAACTGCATGGCTTGGTAACCGACGGTCGGGTTGGCTCGCAGGCTGACTTGCGTGCGGAATCCCGCAGCCTTTTGGGTCGTGGCGACCAATTCTTGAATCGTCGGATTGTTGCCGAGTGCCAACGACTCGATCTCCGCCAAAGTCAGCGCCGCTGGGCTCGATTCCGACGTCATCGTCGACGTACTATGCGATTCGTCGGCAAAAGGAATCGCCAAATGAATAAGCGACTCCGCGGTGTTCTCGGCAGATGCCGTTGTCTCGACGGTCGTTTCATCAAAGTCGACCTGTGTTATTTCGGTCACATCCTGGACTGTTCCCAGCTCAGGCGATCCTTCGATGGGCCGATTGACTCGCGATAGGGTGGGGCGAGTGGAAGAGCACCCTATAACCGTGGCGGTCGAGGCTATCAGCAGCAATCGGGTAATTACTTTTCGGCGAGCGGACATCGTAAACACCAAAAATTCATAGATGGCATGGAATTGAGAACCGGAGCGAGCGCATGAGGGAACTCGAACGGCTAAATTCTCAAATGCAAGGTGGTGCTGGGCCGCCAGTAAGGAGAGTCGCCGGATGCCGGTCGCCCGCAGGTTTTCCCTGACGGTGCAGTGCAGAGAAGCTGATTTCCGGTAGCGCTATCGTGCTGCTCAGAAGCAAACTCGCGCTCCGGCGGTTGAGTGAAACCGCCAAAGAATTCCAGAGGGTGGTGACGGTCGCAGCAGGGGCACCGTGAGCCGTCAGTATCCTTCGCGTCGACCGTATGGTTGACGGAGTCCCGCGTGACGTCGACGTCTTCCGAGGCACGAAAGAACGGTGCATGGTTGCCACAGTCGCCGTTGCCACAGTCGCCAACGTGCGCCGCCCGATGAACCACTGTTCCGAGACCACGGGCCGATTGTCCGCATGCGTGACAATATTCTGGCAGCACTAGAACAAGTAGATATAAGCACGCCTGCGAGAGAACAAATGTACGATGTCGCTTCTGCATCGCCGTCGGCCCTCCGCTTTTCTTCACTGGTGTTCACTGGCTGGTGTTCAATTGGCTCGATGCGGTGATCCCGCAACGCGGTCCATATGTTCTTCGGGAAGCGGTGATGACGATCGTTAGGGATAAACACGTGCTTAGGCCGAAGATGCCGCATTCGAGGCCATTCGCATCGCTACAACCAGCAAAGTCCGCGTCCGCGTGTCCAACTGACAGGATCCAGTCGTTTACTGGACGTGCGTTGTGCAATCGCGGAACTGCCGGTCGGTATCGCCGTCCTGGGGCAAAACCGCCGAGAAGTCCGAATGATGAATACGAGCGGCGGTTTCCAACTATAAAAACAGGGTTGCAGCGGCACGACGGCGGAGGATAGAATTAGCTCCATGTTTCGCACGGTTCACACATTACTGCTGATTGCCTCCCTCCTTGCCTGCCCCTTTCGGTGCGCGGGCGTGGTGAGTGCTGAGGCTGCGGAAATGTCTTCCTGCTCGTGCTGCGTGAGCCGCTCTGAGGCTCCCTCGCGGCCGGTGTCTGAGGCGGAGCCGGTCCAGCAAGAGCAGGTGCCGTCGGCTCCGATCGGCGACTGCGGGTGCAGCGATTGCCTCTGCAAAGGGGCAGTGCTGACGGACGACAGCCTCGTTCAGGATACTCTCGTCGCCGAGCTGTGGGTTTTGGACGTCTTGCCACGCAGCTTTTCACTCGCTGCCGCCGACGGTTTGACCGCAGGGCTCGCTGATGAGGGTCAGCCGCTGATCTTGAGCGCCGCTGGGCGATCACTGCGCCTCATAATTCAGTCATTGCAGATTTGATTCTTTGGGCAAATCCGCGCAGGCACTGATATTGCGCGTCGATCGCCCCGTGACTCCAGCAACCCTCTGATCCCTATTGGGGCGGTCGGTAGCGGTCGAGTCATCTGCTCTACATCCACCCGGACTCGTGCCGCGTGGATTTCACCTTGCACATGATCTGGCATTCGGTGCTCGCAGTCCATGTAACTGCGGCAGCGTCGGGTCATCTTCGCGGCGCGTATGGATGCGCGCCCTTTGGTTCCGTGTTCGTTGTTAAAAGGAATCTCCCCATGCGTCCGAAGTCCCAAATTGTCATCGCGCTGGCGTTGTTGCTGGTACTCGGTGCAACCCGTTCCCTCGAAGCCGCCGAAACGAGGAGCACGGTCATCACCGTGAGCGAAATGTGCGGCGGCTGCGTGAAGAAGATCAAGGCGAAACTCGGAGAATACTCCGTGATCGACGATGTTCAGTGCAACTTGCAAGCCCAGACGGTGACCGTGACCCCGAAGCCTGAGAAGGCCCTCTCGCCCCGTGGAATGTGGGAAGTCATGGAGTCCATTGGCAAGACGCCCAGTCGTCTCGCCGGGCCAAGTGGCACGTTCACGTCCAAGCCGGAAAGGTAAGGCGACAAACCGCAGACGCAGCCGAGTGACGGTCCCGAATCGCGGCGACTGTCACTCGGCGATCTGCCACGTGGATAATTGAGAGACGAAGCGGACACCGGCGGATTCAAGAGGTCGGTGAATGCCAAGCACGAAAATGACTGGAAACAAATAACCATGTTCCGTTTGCGACTCCTACCTTGGGAATACGCGGTTCGCAACCTCCTGCGGCGACCATCCCGCAGCGCTCTGACTTTGGGAGCGCTCGCGGTTGTCACCCTGTTGATCTTCGTGGTCGTCGGATTCATCCGAGGTTTGGAGCAGTCGTTGGCCGTCAGCGGCGACCCCGATGTGGTGCTGGTTTACTCGATAGGAGCTGAGGAGAACATTGAAAACTCAGCCATCGCGGCTCAGGTACCCGGCTTGCTTGTCGCGAACCTTGGGGGAATTCAAGAACGGTTCAGCGAACCTCATGCATCTCCAGAACTGTACCTGGGAACTCGGATCACGGCTGGCGAACAGCAAGGACTTCTGGGGCTGGTGCGCGGTGTCACCCCAACCGCGGCGCTGGTTCGTCGGCAGGTGAGAATTGTCGAAGGAAAGTGGCCGGGACCGGGCGAGATTTTGGCAGGCCGATTAGCGCCAGCCAAGCTCGGCGCGGAGCCGCAGCAGTTGGCGGTCGGCCAGCAAGTCGACTTTGAAGGACGCACGTGGAAGATCAGCGGACGCTTCACGGCGGGCGGATCGGCCTTTGAGTCGGAACTGTGGTGCCGGCTGCCCGACCTCCAACAGACGCTTAAGCGGCAAGATTTAAGCCTCGTTGCCCTGTTGCTGCAGCCGGGGGCAAATCCGGCTGAGGTTGAGCTGTTCTGTAAGGAACGCATCGATCTGGAACTGCACGCGGTCGGTGAGACGGATTACTACGCATCCTTGCAAAGGCATTATAAGCCGGTGCGGATGCTGGCTTGGCTGGTGGTTGGTCTCGTGGCCGGCGCGGGCGTATTCGCGGGGCTGAACATGATGTATGGGGCCGTGGCAGGGCGCATTCGAGAAATCGCCACGTTACAGGCCGTCGGCTATCGACGTCGGGCTATCCTGGCCAGCTTAATCCAGGAGGGGATGCTGCTGGCGGCGGCGGCTTCATTGCTTGCCGGGTTTGTTGCCTTGTTCTGGCTCAACGGAACAGCCGTGCGGTTCACCATGGGGGCCTTTACGCTCCGCGTCGACAGTGTGGCATTGCTTATCGGCTGCGGCACGGGATTGTTATTGGGAATTGTGGGAGCCCTCCCACCGGCGATCAAGGCGCTCCGCCTGCCCGTCGCCGAGAGTCTGAAGGCGGTGTGAGTGTGTATCGGAACGGATCGTTTCAACCTTAGAACCTTAGGAATGAATGAGATGTTGAACAGTGCAAAGTTCGGCGGCCTGTTGGTCGTGGCTGTTACTTGGATGGTCGGCTGCTCGGACCCGGGCGCGCCGACTGCTCAAAGCGGAGCCGTTGTGTCGCCGGATGCGACCTATCTGTTGGCTGGCGAGCCTGCGGATGTACGCGGCGTGGCACAAGCTCGCGAAGAGAGCCAAAACGGTGACGTGGTCGCCGTCGAGGGGCGGATCGGAGGGGTGGAGAAGCCATTTGTAGATGGAATCGCCGCGTTCACTCTGATCGACACGAAACTCCACTGGTGTGCTGACGAAGAAGGTTGTCCGACGCCATGGGATTACTGTTGCTCGGACAAGACAGGCAAGCTGGCGGCGGTCAAGATCGTCGGGGCGGACGGTCAACCTGTATCGCAGGACGCGCGTAAGTTGCTCGGCGTTAAGGAATTGTCCAAGGTCGTCGTTCACGGCGCAGCAAAGCGGGACGACCAAGGAAACCTGACCATCCTTGCGAACAAAGTGTACGTGGCCCAGGACTGATGGCTGGATGTTGGCTGGAGCCGGAGCAGCAGTGTTCTGACTCCGGCCAGCGATCCTACTTCTGCTCTCGATGTGGAACTGACGGGAGTTTCAAACTATGGCGACCGAACTTGATCTCCGCCAACTGGCCCTGGACCGGGGCACGCCCGTCGCTCCGCGGCGCCCCGCCGCCGACCGGTGTTTTCGCGGTACGTCCTGCCCGGCATCGTGGTCATTGGGTTTCTGGCGATGCTGGGCTGGGCGGCACGCGATCGTTTCCTTCCGTCGAAGGCTGTGACGGTCGTACCGGTGGTCGTCACCCGCGCCGAAGTCCAGCAGGCGGGAACGCCGTTGTTTCAGGCGGCTGGCTGGATTGAACCACGCCCCACGCCGGTGTCGGTATCGGCACTGGCGGACGGAATTGTCGCAGACCTGTTGGTGGTCGAGGGTCAAGATGTCGAGGCAGGCCAGCCTGTAGCGCGACTGGTTGATGCGGATGCGAAACTGTTACTGGATCAGGCTCGGGCAGACCTCGCCTTGCGCGAGGCGGAACTGGAGAATGCCGATGCAGAACTTCATGCCGCTCGGTTGCGGCTGGAGAATCCCGTCCATCTCCAGGCGGTGCTTTCCGAGGCGCAATCTCAACTCGCAAAGACTGAGACGGAATTAGCGGCCATCCCCTTCCTGATCCAAGCCGCCGAAGCGCGGAGCGTGTATTCCGAACAGAACCTGACAGGTAAGCAGGCGTCTGGGTCGGCACTCGCTGGACGCGTGATTCAGCAAGCTCAAAGCGAATATGAGGGTGCGGTGGCCGAACTGAAGGAGCTAAAGGGACGGGCGTCACGACTGGAGAGCGAGGCGGATGCTTTGCGGAACCGAAGGGATGCTTTAGCCCGCCAATTGGAGCTTCTGATCGACGAAACGCGGCAGGTTGCTGGCGCCAAAGCGCAGGCGAAGGTTGCAGAAGCACGTAAGCGTCAGGCGGAACTGGCAGTGCAAGCAGCACAATTGCGGCTGGACCGAATGACCGTCAAATCGCCAATCGCCGGGCGAGTGTTATCGCTTGTGGCGTGGCCGGGGTCACGAGTGATGGGACTTGATCCAGGCGGAGAACAGTCGGCCAATACGGTGGTGACGCTCTACGACCCGCAGGTGCTACAGGTGCGAGCGGATGTGCGACTCGAAGATGTGCCACTACTTCAGCTCGGCCAGCCAGTCCAGATTGAAACCGCATCGGTGAAGCAAGCGATTCAGGGGCAGGTCTTGTACGTGACTTCGCAGGCGAGCGTCCAAAAGAACACGTTGGAAGTGAAGGTCGCGATTTCGTCGCCGCCGCCGAATGTTCGCCCCGAAATGTTGGTGACAACCACGTTCCTCGCCCCCGAACAACCAGGATCTGAGTCGGAGGCTTCCGAGGCACAGGAGCGGTTGCTGGTCCCGCGACAATTGGTCGATTCGTCAGCCGATGGACATGCCCTGTGGGTTGCTGATCCCAGCGGGATGGCCCGTCGCAGAAGCGTGCGTCTGGGGAAAGCAGGAACCGACGACCTGGTGGAAGTGCTTGACGGACTGACCCCCACCGACCGCCTGATTTCCGGGGGCCGCGAAGGACTCGGCGATGGTGACCACATCACGATCACTGGCGAGGACGGCAACATCGGCATGTCGGCAACGGTTCCGCGCCCCTAACGCGGAGTCCCTTCGTTCCTACGAAATCCCTAAAGAAGACTGAGAGTAACAAGATGGCGCTCGTCGAAATTCGCAACCTGACGAAACGGTTTCGCAAGGGAGATGAAACGATCACGCCCTTAGATGGTGTGGACTTGGATGTAGAGCAAGGAGAATTCGTTGTGATGATGGGCCCGAGCGGCACTGGTAAGAGTACGCTCCTCAATCTGGTGGCCGGGATCGATCGCGCCGATGACGGCGTAATCACCGTCGGCGGAACCGAGATTACGCGTCTGTCTCGGGGCCAACTGGCTGACTGGCGAGCGGCGCATCTGGGCTACATCTTCCAGACGCACAATCTGATCCCGGTGCTTACCACCTATGAGAATGTCGAACTGCCGCTGCTCCTGTTATCCACGACCCGGGCGGAGCGCCGCAAGCGAGTCGAGTTGGCCTTGGAAGCAGTGGGACTCAACGACCGAGCCGACCATTACCCGCGGCAACTCTCCGGCGGTCAGGAGCAGCGAGTCGGCATCGCTCGCGCCATTGTCGCCAACCCCACAGTCATCGTGGCCGACGAACCGACCGGCAGTCTGGACGTGACGACCAGCGAGCAGATTCAGGTGCTGCTGGGGCGTCTGAACCGGGAACTCGGGATGACGATGCTGCTGGTCACGCATGATGAGCAGGTCGCGTCCATCGGCACGCGACGCTTGCGGCTAGATCGCGGGCGGATTGTCGAAGACAGCCAGACGAGCAATGGCCATCACCAACACCGCCTCTCTGCAACGAACTAAAGGAAAAACGTTATGTTCCGCTTCGCCCCCTACGTCTTCAAGAGTCTCTGGCGGCACCGCGCTCGCACATTACTCACCGTCAGTGGTGCGGCGGTGGCGCTGTTCGTGTTTTGTTTCGTCGGCTCCGTCCAGCAAGGGCTCCGGCGGCTGACGGAGGATGAAGATGCCCAGCGGACGCTGATCGTCTTCCAGGAAAATCGCTTTTGCCCAACCAGCAGCCGGCTCCCGCAGGATTACGCAGACCGCATCCGCGAAATCCCCGGTGTGAAGGATGTGATGCCGGTGCAAGTTTGGACGAATAATTGCCGAGCCAGTATCGACGTGATTGTGTTTAACGGCGCCCCGGCTGAGAAACTCCAATCCGCTCGCGACCTGAAGCTAACCTCGGGCAACTGGGACGAGTTTGCGTCGCGCCGGGACGCGGCACTGGTGGGTCGCAACGTGGCCCAACGAAGGAATCTCAGCGTCGGAGAGCAGTTCTCAATCGGCGAAATCTCGGTGCGGGTTGCCGGAGTTTTCGAGTCGCCGGTAGAAGCTGAGGAAAACCTGATCTACACGAACCTGGAATTTCTGCAGTATACGCGCGGTCTGGATGCCGCCGGACTGGTGACGCAGCACGAGGTCCACCTCACAAACCAAGCCGCCCCGGATGCGGTCGCACGTGCCATCGATGAAGCACTTGCGGCAGGGCCAGTGGCCACCACGACGCGTCTCAAAGGCGCCTTTCAAACGAGCACGCTCTCCGATTTGGTCGATCTGATCGGCTTCGCCCATTGGCTCGGTTATGCCTGTGTCGCTCTGGTGCTGTCGTTGGTCGCCACGACAACGGTGATGTCGGTGCAGGATCGCATCGGCGAACATGCTGTGTTGCAAACGCTCGGTCTGCGTCCCATACGAGTTTTCCGCCTCGTCATCGCTGAGAGCCTGCTGATGTGCGTGATCGGCGGTGTGCTGGGAACCGGCCTGGCGCTTGCCGTGCTTGCCTGGAGCGGAATGGCAGTCGGGGCCGAGGGCGTGACCATCGCTTTTCGTCCATCCTGGCAACTGGGTGCCACGGGCGCCGTGCTCTCAATGGTCATCGGCGTCGTCGCCGGACTCGTCCCGGCTTGGCAGGCGGCACGAACGCAGATTGTCATTGCGCTTCGGCAGGGGTGAACCACTGCACAATACCTCCATTTTATTCGATGCTGGTGCTCAAACGGGACAATCGGTTATCCAGCCTGCGTGATGGCCCGAGGGGACGTTGGCACCGGCCGCAGTCCTGGTACTGGCGCCGTACCTGTTGTACGTCTGCTCGATCTGGCATCTGGTCCGGCAGCTTTCGCGTGAGCCAGCGATTAGTCGCGTTGACGATGAACTGCTGATCGGACGTCGACTGTTGAGCGATGAACTTCCCACAGGAATTCAAACGGTGGTTGACCTGACGAGCGAGTTTGCCGAACTGAGGCGTCTGCGGTCAGTCCACAAGTACATCTCGTTTCCGATCCTTGACGCATCGACTCGATCGGCGGCCGAGATCGCCGAACTCGCAGCAAATGTCGTCAACCGCGACGCGCCCATTTGCATTCACTGTGCCTAGGGTCACGGCAGAACAGGGCTGATTGCAGCTTCCGTTCTGCTGGCAGCCGGCAAAGCCGATTCGGGCGATCAGGCGGTTAGCCGGCTTGAGAAGGCCCGGCCGCAGCTCAAGATCAGTGGCGTCCAGCGGAGAAGGCTGCATGAGGTGTAGCGAGCCTGCAGCAGAAACATCTGCCCGTCTGCAGCCTGAGACCGGAACAACCTGCATGAGCCAAATCCAAATCGTCGAAGGTGATCTGCTCGACCAAGACGTCGAGGTGATCGTGAACGCCTGGAACCGCAACATCATCCCCTGTGGCTGTTGCTTCCGCAGGGCGTTTCATGGGCGATCAAGAGACGAACTGGATGCGAGCCTTTCCGGCAGCCGGCAAAATGCGGCCCGATTCCACTTGGCGGTGCCGTCCTGACGCAGGCGGGACGCTTGCCATTCAAGGCGATCATCCACGTTGCCGGCATCAGCATGTGGTGGCGGTCGTCGGAGCCATCCATCCGGCTGTCCTGTCGGAGCGCGATTGCGCTGGCCAAGAAGCACGCTTTCGGATCAATCGCGTTTCCGCTGATCGGTGCGGGAACCGGCGGCGGTACGCCGGGCGAGGTTCTTGCGATGATGTACGATGAGCTTGAAGCGTGCGAATTTGGTGGCCGTATCTTGATCGTGATGTTCGTGAAGCTCTAGAGAAGCAGCCGTGGCCGGTAAACTCGATCGGATTCTCTGTGAACTGCTGCGGGCGCCGCGAGCGGCTGCGTCATGAGGCCAGCTAGACTCAACGTCTTGTTCCTCTGCAGCCGAAATCGATGGCGCAGCCCAACGGCCGAGAAGATCTATCGAAACGATGAGCGCGTGAATGTGCGGTCGCAAGGGACGGCCCGCGGCGCTGTCAAACGGCCCACGTCGCACGACGTTGCCTGGGCGGACATTGTGATCGTCATGGAAGAGAAGCACCGCCAGCGAGTTCTGTCAGAGTTCCTGGCCCCGGTGCGATTCAAGCCGATCCATGTGCTCGACATCCCTGACCTCTACCAGTTCATGGACCTCGACTTGGGCCAATTGATCCATTCTGCCGCTGATCCGATTATCAGCCGCGATCTGCTTGGTGACCAACTCATCGATGATGTCACCCTCCGCGATGTTTGCGACAGTCTCTAAGGCAGGAGATGTATTTGTCGGCCTCGTAGTGGCTGCGAGTTCACGCTGGGGTAGGCGGACAAAATGCCAATGGCACTTTTTTCAAAAAGCGATGGACATCATCAGCAGGGCCCGATCGAGAGCGATCTCAATTCCACCGGCAAGTCAGCTGTGGCTGAGTCGGCAGCACTTACTTCTGGGTAATTGTCATCCTGCGCCAAACTCACGCAGCAGCCGCCTTGCCGCAAGTGCAGAACATTCAGCTCGTCTGCCTACGACTTATCGTCCGTCGCATTGGGATCAAAATTCTCCTTTGCGCGAGCTATCAGAGGATCTATACATTCCGCAGCAAACTGGGCAACCTCGATCGGGTCATAGAAACTTTCCTCGCCAATCCTATCTACAGGTCTCAGGCAGTATGTGGGATCATCAGTGAAGCTCGGCAATCCTTTCTCGAGCAGCAACGAGTACAAATCGGAGGCGGAAGGCCGACCTTTACCGCCTGCCGCAACAGTGTCATCACTTAGCCAGTCAGCATCCAGCTCGTCGAGTTGCTCGCTGCTGAGCCCCAATGCTTCGGCAACGTCTTCATGAGACAAGAATCGCAGCCCCGAAGGCCCGCAGTACGAAAGGGCTCGGGGGACATGCTTCAAGTACCGCTTCCAGCTTCCTACGAATTCTGTAACCGCTTTGTGAAGCGTCTCAGCACCGGAATAATTGACATTGGTCACTTGAGCGAGCGGATATTCGGGGGTCGGACTTACCACACTAATGAATGGAATCAGCGAGACACCGTTAGGGCACAGAAAAGTGATCCCAAAGCTTTCATAATCGGATTCGCTTAGCCAGGCGATCCTGCTGCGCCGTACCGGAGGCATTTTCTGATCAACGAGCACCGGCTTGCGGTCAGTTCTTTCCGTGTCACTACCACGAGTTGCTTGGTCGCTGATGTCGGTCGGCTGAACAGCAGTCGGCTTGCTGTTATCCTTGGCGGCGTCTTCCGAGTTACGAGCTGGCATTTCGCCGGTAGTGAGTTCCTTGGCCTTGTCGGTCTGGGTCGAAGTGACGTCACCGACAGACTTTTGTTCTTCAACCTGATGTGGGGGACCTTTCCTTTCGTTGGCCGTTGAGTCGCCACCCGCTTTAGCCTCGGTGGCTGGCAGGTTGGTCGCCAATTGAGTCTGCTTGGTTCCGCTATCGCCGTTCGAGACGACATCAGTGGTCTCTTCCCCACTTTTTGAGTCAGCAGTTGGCGGCTGGCCGGGCGCCGTGGCGGGCGTCGCGGCTGACTCTGGTGTCTGTTCAATGCCATTGACGCTCGAATCCACACCAGATCCCAGTTCCTCGCCTGCGAAGTCCGCGGTTGGCACTTGGTCCGGCGTCGCCGCCGGTTCTGTGGTGCGTCCAACGTTATCGGAGTTCGAGTCTGAATCGAGCCTCTGATCCGAACCTGCGGAGTTAGCGGTCGGTGCCTGGCTGGGCGTCGAGGTGGTGTCGTCGGTGTGCTCGACATCATTGGTGGTCGAATCTGTGCCGGGCCTGAAGTCCTCACCTGCAGAGCCAATAGTTGGCGACTGGTCGGGCGTCGCGGCGGGCTCTGTGGTGGGTTCAACGTCGTCGGCTCTGGATTCCGTGCCGGGCGTTTGGTCGGCGCCTGAGGCGTCAGCCGTAGGCGATTGCTCCAGTGAAGTGCCGGACTCCGGTGTACGTTCATCGTCATCGCCAGTCGTACCTAGACCCGGCCTCTTCTCCTCGCCTGCGACGTTACTGATTGGCGGCTGATCAGGCGCCGTGGCAGGCACCGTTTTGACCCTGTCGGCGGTAACAGTCGCCTTGCCTTTTAGGGTGGTGACCGACTTTCTGCCCCACGTCTCGTCGCCCTTTGCTCCTCTGCCAGTTTTAGGTCGGTCGCCTGCAGAGCCAGCGACTGAGTCCTGATCGATATGCATCTTGACGTCGTCTTCAGCAGCATCAACGATTACGTCCCCAGAACCTCTTTCCGCGACTGCGCTTTCATCGACTCCGCTGTCATCGATCTGAACGGTCCCAACGCCGGCTTTGTTGACGAGGTTATTGATAGCTCGAAATCGGTGTTTCAGCTCCGTTCTGTCCACCCATTTTTGATCAAGTGCCTGTTCAGCATACTTTTCAAGTCCTTCCAACTCTACGAGCAGAATCTGGACGGTCGCGGCACGCTCGGTCTGACTGATTTCCTTCACGGCACTCTCCATCTGAATAGCTGATAGTGAAAAAGGGGCCCACGGTGCCGACCGAAGAGGCTCGCGATGTCACTTGGTAAGCGGAAGCGACGGCACCAGGATACGTGCTAGGTTACCGCTGATAAACTCGACTCTGGGCCAAGGAATGCATTTTACGATCGCCTCAACCAGCTGCTGGCTGGCATCGACTTTGACGGTGAGCTAGAACAGGCGGCCCAGCCGTACTACTGGAAGATGGGATACACAGGACGCCTGCCGGGCGCCTATCTCAGGATGATCCTCATTGATTATTTCAAGGACATCTCCTCGCAACGCGGTATCGCCTGGCTGCTAAACGCCACAACTTAATGGCGAAGACGATTTTGTCGGCGTCGAATCCCGGTGCTGCACTTTAGGGGAAGTGGTTTTGGGAAGCTTTCCGTCACGCCGCCAGGGATAGCAGGCGTTCGAATCGCTCCTTGATTTTCGTCTCATCAGAGGCGATAGGTAGATCCTTCAATAATTCATTTCGCAGCATTTCTCGGGCAATTCGCCGACGACGATCAGCATGCGAAGGTCGACGAGACGGATTATCCCGCGGTCGGTCCTCCCGTTCCACCAACTGCTCCGCCGGGAGATCCCACGACTCCAGTTCAACAGGGTGTTAGTCGCTCGGCTGATACACGATCCTCGAATAATTCATTCATTCTCAGCGTCATCTGTAGCTGGCCCGCCTTCGCCCCCGGGAAGTGTAGATTTGAGGCTCGCCCTTCTCTCTTTACTGAACTTATCCAATCGTTTCCAAATGGACCATTTACTAATGGTCCGAACGGATATCCCTAGAATATCCTTCCAGTCGATTTGTTTAACAAAGCTGGCGACGGCAAAATTGGAGTTAGCCAATGCTTCCATGTCCGATTCTGGATTGGTCCTGGGAAGTTCATCGTAAGCCTTCCTCATGATTGCAATCGCGTCCTGCCTCGTCATGCCGCCCGCTGATGGTGCCAGCTCGAGCGAATCTCGCTTTCGCTTCAGCGCGACTATCGACCGCTCGCAGGCCTGCTTCAGCCCTCGAAGTCGAATCAAAAGCTCCTTTTCGCTGATCTCGTCAACATCTAAAGAGTTGGCTAGTTCAGATATCGCCGCAATCGCAAACCCTTTGAGAGCCGCGCCGTGTTTACGATCGAGTGAGTCAGCCACGGACTCTAGCGATTTCAAGCTGTCATATATCGATTGAGGATAACCTGAAGACGAGCCAATGGAATAATCCCTATACGGCCGACCCACGACGACAATTCCGTCTCTAATATACGTGTCATCGGGAATCACGTAGATCAGCGACTGGATATCTTTTCGGAGGCGACTGTGCTGCGCCAAGGCCTGATCGTAAAACTCAATAGGTGTTTCATTCGCGATCGATTCGATCAAGTCGTGGGCCGACTGTTTACTTCCACTCATCGTTGCTGCACCAGAACTTAGTGGTTGTGTGACGACACGGGGGCGGGAAATGGAGCGGCTGCTCACGTTGGCGACTCAGTCTTCACATCGGCGAAGAGATTCGACGCAGCGTGTGCCGCTTCGATTGCCTTTTCCTCACTGACCTGTGCGTAGTGCTGCGTCATGTCGGCTCGGGAGTGGCCCAGGAGTGCCTGCGCCGATTCCACACCGAGGGCCTTCCGAACTTCCGTGGCCGCAAAGTGACGGAGTTGATACGGGAACCAGTGGGGCACCTTGGCCTGCTGCGCGGCGCGAGTGATCGCACGGCGGTAGCTGCTCGGCGTGTACTTCACTCCCGGTTGACGCTTTGGCTCGTGCTTTCGGTTTGTCCCTGGCCGGTTGCCGCAACTGAGCGGGGTCTTCCGCACCTTCTGGCTGCGAAACCAGGCCATCGATTCGCGAGGCGAGAAACAAAAGTCATCGGGAGCGCGATCGAGGAACGGCTCCAGTGCCAGCCTAGCGTCGCCGACAATCGGAACGGCCTTCGACGTGCCTCGGTGGCTGGTCTTGTGCTTGCTCAGCCGATACATCCACACGCCGTCCGGCCGCTGCTGAATGTCAGATGGACGCATGCTACACAACTCGCTGGGGCGCATTCCCGTTGCCGCCTGTATCCGAACCATGGCGGCCAGAACGGGTGAAAGGAACGCGGCCGTTTCGCGGACATCGCCCAAGTTCGCCGGCTGGACCGGAACCGATTCAGGAGCAACCGTCTGGCCATACTTGAGCGGTTCCAGCGTGTTGAGCCGGTTGAGCACATCGATATCGACCAACTCCTGGCTGATCGCGTGCCGGAAGATTCGCTTGATGCAGCGGACCAGTCGATTGACGTACGTCCGACAACTGCCGCCAGCGATCAGTGTGTCCCTGACGTCGGCGAGTCGCCGGGGACCAAATTGATCGGCGGGTATGTCGCCGTAGTCCGACTCCAGAAGCGTGCACAGTCCGGTCAATCTGTGGATCTCTTTGGGAGCGTTGGCGTACCGTTTTGCGATATGAACTCTGTAATCGGCGCAGACGACCCTGACGGTAATCTCCGCCGGCTGCGACGGCCGCTCCTCCGGCATCCGCATGCCGTTGGCGTGGTACTCGTTGAGCAGCGAGAAGTACCTCGCCTTGCTTTCAGGCGAGTCGTGCGGACCGAGGTAAAAGTTCTTGCCGTCGAGGGTAACGACTGCCTGGCCGCTGACGTGGTAGCGGTATCCGGGAGCGTCTGACTTCTTGCGTGGCATGGCGATCAAGTCTCCGTGATTCTTGATATCGAATATCAAGAACGAAAAAAGACGAGTCGCACAGCCACCAGGCTGGTTACGCTAAGTTGCGTATCGACAACGGGTTAAAACGGTTTGAAGAGTACACCCGGCAGGATTCGAACCTGCAACCCTCGGTTCCGAAGACCGATGCGCTATCCAATTGTGCCACGGGTGCGTGTGCTTGCTCAAGTCTACCAGTCCGATCGCCGATGAAAAGGGCGCAGCGGCAGACTTCTTGTCTGCCGAGTGAGCCGGGTGCGCCGCAGCGCGGCGGGTCGTCGCAGGCGGCCGAAACTCGCTGCAGCCGACGGACATCCGCCGCATCGGGCTCGGTCGTTACTCCTGCGGAGCGACCGTGACCACGGGGTTGGTGAACCAGACTCCAATCACCTCGCAGCAGGGCGGCAACGGCAACTGGTCGATGCGAATCGCCCCACCATCGGCCAGCGACGAAATGTCGAGTTCGAGCTCAGCGGGGATCGAATCCTGCAAGCCTTCGACATACAGTCGGGGATAGTGCAGGGTGACCTGCAGTGTGGCAGGGATGGCGCCGGTGCCCTGCAGGACCACCGGAATTTCACGGATCGCAAAGGGCGATCGCGAGACTTCAAAAAGCGACGAATCGTCGCGAGCTACACTCGGGCCGGACAGTGCGGGAGAATCCAACTCCTGAGTCGAAGACATTTTTAAAAATATCCTGCAAGCATGGGTGGTGAGCCTGGCGGCCGACGAGTCGCCCACAAACGCGGATCAACATCCAGAGCGAACTGACAGGCACAGGTCCTGAGAACGCTCGGCGGGATCAGGTTCGGGGGTGGTGGAGCCGACAAGGCAGGAAAGGATGGAACGAGGCGGGAACAGGAACCGAGACCGAAAATTCCCTCAAAGAGAGTGAATGCCAAAAACCAGCAACAGGCTGCTAGTCAAATTCTTTCGGTTAAGCAGTGGCCCATAATCAATCAAACCATCGCAATCGAACCGGGTTTCCCCGAGACGAAAAAGATTTTAAGAGAGCTAGGGTTGCTGCCAACGATAACTGCTAACGGAGCGGAAATCCACGCTGCAGCGGGTTTGACGGCAGCGTGTTTTATATTATGCGCCTCGGCAGCCGGTTTGTTGATGACTTTTTCCGTCGAATCAAGAAAATTTGCCTTAAAGTCCGCCTTTCCTGCCCAATTCACTCTCCGGCAGCGGTCATCATCAGCGGCATCACGAACTGCTCCGCCCGCCGCAGTTTGATGTTGCTACAGCGATTCAAGTGAAACTGGCGCGGTTCCTCACGGCACAGGCAGAGCGCCAGCAGGCGGTTGCCGGGCAGGAACCGGATCGGGCTGATCACTCGGTGGGTCGACTCGCCCTTGGAATCGCAGTAGTCAAGTTCCACCACAAAGCGGTCGGAGTCCTGCATGGCACGGTTCAAAGTCGATCTCATTTCAGCGGCCTCGGATGGTGTGCGGGCAATGGCCCGATGATTGGATGGAGCTAATCAGATCTGTCGCAATCTGATGACAATGCAATCATCGCAGTGACCTATGACACCTCGGGTCAAACCGCCGAAAAAAGATTGGCGAAGAAGGTGGTCGACCGCTCCGCCGGTCGAACGGGGCGGGTTGCGGGTTGCGGGTTGCAGGTGGCAGGTGGCAGGTGGCAGGTGGCAGGTTGTAGGTGGCCTCGGCGAGGAAGAGGTAGGGGACGGGTGGCAGGTGGCAGGTGGCGGACTCCGATCGGCGGAGCGATCGGCGACTCTGGAGCGATCGGCCACTCTCTGTTTGACCGAACGCTTACGGTGCTGCGATCAGCGGCGGTTGCGACTGAGGCTGGTCAGCGGTGGCACCATCGGCCCAGCGATAAACTCGGCCCGACTGGGTACCGGCGACCGCCGTGCCGCTGGGGGAAACGGCTAGCGAGATGATGACATCGGTCGCCGCAATCTCCAGCGGCGCGAGCTCCTTCCAGCGTGGCACGCGGCGTTTCTTCGGTTTGCCGTCTGCGTCCGTGCCGTCCTCCTGCTCGACTTGCTCCACGATCAGCCGCAGCACCGCACGGCTGGACGGGACCAGCACCGTTTCCTGGTAGCGGTGCAGTCCCAACGCGGCATCGCTGACGCGCGGCCGCTCCAAGCGGGCGGCGCGGCCTCCGGCGGACCACAGCCGCAGCGTTCCGGTCTCGTCGAGCGTCACCGTGCCGGCTTTGATCTGGCAGACCCCGTGCACGGCCCGCTCATGCATCGTGAAGTTGCTGGTCGATTGCCCGTCCACCAACCGGATGACGTGCGCGGTGCGATCCCGCGAGGCGGTCAGCAACTCCTTTCCATCGGCTGACCAAGCGACTGCCGCAATCGCATCGGAATGGGGCGTGAGGTCTAGTCGCTGGGGCAGCGTGTCGCCCTCACCCGACAGTTCAACGACGACCAGTTCGCCAGCGAGCGTGGCGACGGCGAGGAACTCCCCACTGGGAGAAAACGCGATTCCAACCGGCACATCACCGCTGCGCAAGGCGAGCCGGCGATGCTGCAGCCGTTGATCGACCAGCTGTGCCACCGTCACTTCGCCGCGCTGGCCAGGCGTGCCATGAGCAACCGCCAACCAATTGCCGCTGCTGCTGATCTGGACGGCGGCAATGTGGTCACCGAACCCCTGCAATCGCTGCGGGCTTGTCGTTTGCCCCGGCGGCCAGAGGAGCAATTCGCGGTATCCACCCACGACGAGGGTTCCGTCCGCGGCGACGGCGGCTGCGGTCACGGGAATCGACCGCGGGTACACGGCTGGCGGCAGTGGATAATCCGCAGCGATCTCCAGCACGTCGACGAGCCGAGCGTTGGGGTCGGAGTCCGGCAGCACAGCGCCGGCGGCGATCCAGCTATAAATCGCATCGATTTGGCCCGCACCCAGCGGTGGACCGCCGCTGGGCATCAGCTCCGATGGGTTGTCGGTTACCAGGCGGTGAAGCAATTCGCTGGACGTGGGATCGCCAGCGACAATCGGTTCGACTGAGGAGTCGCCTGGCCGAGTGATGCCGGCGAGCGTGCTGATGTCGTAGCCACCCTCGACTTCGTCGCCGCCGTGACAAACCAGACAGTGTTCGATCAAGATCGGAGCAACGCTGGTGCGGAAATCTTCCGCGTCCTCGCCATAAGCAGGGACACCCATCAATGCTAACACGATCGCGGCCAGACGAGGTGCTACAGCGGGGAAGGCAGAGATGCGGCGGATCATGAGCGGCGGTCCAACAGGAGCGGCAAAGGGGGCAGTAGCAGAAAGTCGCAAAGCGAGTTTCGATGCGGAGGCGGGAAGCGAACGGGGGACGGGGGACGGGGGACGGTGGGAGTGGTGCGGCCGCTGCGATTATGGTGCGCTTGAGTGAGCGCGATCCAGTAGACTGCGCCGGTGACCACCAGTCCGAGTGCCAGCGCCGCGGCGCTGCAGCGACCGGTCGCCTCGCCCACCCCACTCCGCCTACCTGACCCTCCCGCCATGCTCGCTCTCCGTAACCAATCTACGGTTTTGTTGCTGTCGCTGGTGTCGGCAGTGCTGTGCGCGGTCCCAATACCTCTGCACTGCGGTACCGCCGCGGCCAGTGATGCCCTGGCGCCAGCCGATGCGAGCGATCGTCCTGCCGTCACGGACTCGCAAGTTCAAGACATCGTCGGCATCGCCATCTCGCCGGATGTGATCGTGGTCTCGGCGGATTATCCAGCCAGCTTGATTGTCACACTGCACCGCCGCGATGGAACGCAGCAAGACGTGACCGACGCCGCTGAGTTGCAACTGGAGATCGCCGACAGCGCGGTGGTACAACTCGTCGATGATCCGGCGCTGCCAGCACGCCCTTCGTTCCTCAGGGACGTGCCACCCGACAGCGACGTGGTGAAGCTCGGCGACGGGCCGGCGCTGCAGCATGCCGGTCGCAGCGGCGAGACATGGCTGACCGCCCAGTACCTTGGCTTTCAAGCAAGCGCCGCGGTACGAGTGGAAAATGCCACGCCGCAGGTTCCGGAGTTCGCGACCGAGGTCTCGGCTGTACTTTCCAAGAGCGGCTGCAACCTCGGTACGTGTCACGGCAACCTGCATGGCAAAGGCGGATTGCGGCTGAGTCTCCGCGGCGATGATCCGCACTTCGATTTTGCCTCGATCACCCGCGGCGCCGGCGGCCGGCGGATCAACTGGTTCGCGGCGGACAACAGCTTGCTGCTGCGCAAACCCTCTGGCCAACTGGCCCACCGTGGCGGGCTGCGGCTACCGCCTGACTCCGATGGCTATCAAGTGATGCAGCGGTGGCTCGATGGTGGTGCCCAGTGGGACGCATCGACGCCTGTTCCGTCAGGTAACCGGGCAGCGCTGGATGCCGCGGCTTCGGGACGCGTGCAGCGCCTGGAGGTTCATCCCGCGGAAGCTTGGTTGCTGCCAGAGGATCGTGTGCACCGCTTGGTAGTGATCGCCGAAATGGTCGATGGAACCCGCCGCGACGTCAGCCGCTGGGCCCGGTATGAGCCGAGTATTCCTGCCGGAGTGACGGTCAGCGAAGGGGGACGGGTCCAGTCGCAGCGGCCGATCGACGTTTCGGTCTCCGTGTCTTATCTCGATGGCCGCTCGCAAGCGCGGATCGTGTTTTTGCAGCCACCGCAAGCCGGTGCAGACGAATTGGCCGAGTTGCCCGAGGTGGCCGGCGGTACGAATCGCGAGAGCCTGGGCAGAACCCGCATCGATGGCTTGATTGAGCAGCGGCTAGCTCGACTGAGGCTGGAGCCGGCTCCGGAGGCCGCCCCGCAACAGTTCCTCCGCCGCTTGTTCTTATCCGTCGCCGGCCGACTGCCGATGGCTGAAGAGTTGCAGCAATTCCTGGCCGATTCGCAGCCGGATCGGAACCAGCGGTGGATCGAGCGAGCGTTGTTCGACGATGGATACGCGTACCTGTGGGCGCTGCGGTGGAGCGATCTGCTGCGGAATGAGCCGAAAGTGATGAGCCTCGATGGCGCGCAGCGCTGGAACGATTGGCTAGCAAGTCAATTTGCCGCCGACACGCCGGTCGATCAGATCACACGTCAACTCGTCCAGACGATCGGCAGCACCTTCGAGTCGCCGCCAGCGAGTTTTCACCGGACGCACCGTGAGCCGGAGGTCGCGGCCGAGGCGCTGAGCCAGGTTTTTCTTGGGGTACGGATTCAATGCGGCTCGCTGCCACAACCATCCTTTCGACTCCTGGAAGCAGGACGACTACTACGGCTTGGCGGCCTACTTCACCACGATCCAGCGTGAGCAGGTTGATAACAAGCGGCGCGACGAGCTGGACAAACACATCATCTCAGGCGACGAGATCATCTCGCTCAGCGGTCGCCAACCGCGGATTCATCACCCGGGACGGTCGCAGGAGGTCCAGCCGAAGCCACTGGACCAGCTCGGCTGGAACAACGGTGACGAAGGCAGCGGCCGCGAGTCCGAAAATCCGCTGGAGCATCTGGCGCGGTGGTTGACCGAAGATAACCGCGGCTTTGCACGGAACATGGCCAACCGCGTGTGGGCGCATGTGATGGGCCGCGGCATCGTCGATCCGCCAGACGACTTCCGCATCTCCAATCCACCGAGCAATCCGGAACTGCTGGAGTACCTGACCGATCGGCTGATCGAGACCGGCTTTTCGACGCGCATGCTAGCGCGAGAAATCCTCAACAGCGATGCCTTCGCCCGCCAGAGCGTTTCTCAAGAGGCGACGCATGAGGAGCTGGAATCGGCCGCGGTGTTTGCCGGCTACCCGCTGCGGCGAATGTCAGCGGAAGTTCTGCTCGACGCGATCAGCGACGTCACGCAGGTGATGACGACGATGGAATCCGAAGGCAAAGCGGTCGGCTTGGGACGTGCGGTGCGGCATCCAGGCATGCCCCGTGAAGGTTTTCTGCGTGTGTTTGGTAAGCCGGATCGATTGTTGTCGTGCGAGTGCGAACGTTCGACCGCAGCTTCGCTGAGCCAATCGTTGTTGCTGATCAATGGCGAAGACGTGCGCCGCAAACTGACCGAGCGTCCCAACGTGCTCGATGCGGTCGGAGCCGAATCCGCCGACCCGCACCAGGTGGTCGACGCGTTGTACCGGAGTGTGCTGACGCGGCTGCCGACTGCGGAGGAGCGTGCTGCGATGAGTGAGTACCTCAGGGACGCTGCGGACCGGCGAGCGGCTGCTGAAGATGTTTTGTGGGCGTTGCTCAACAGTCAGGAGTTCTTCTGGATTCGTTAGCGTTTGCCACAACTGAGTAACACAGTACGGTGCAGCAAGTTCATGGCGTGTGATCCGTGACACGTGACGGTTGGTCAATTCAAGTCAGAGGGTGACAACATGCGTGGATGTAGAAGCTTCCAGTCGGCCGCGATAACCCGTCGCAGTGCGCTGCAGATCGGCGGTTTGTCACTGGCCGGACTCAATCTGCCGCGTCTGCTGGCCACCGAAGCGGCGGTCGCCGGGCGCACGGCGACCGCAAAACATGTGATCTTTCTGCACCAGTTCGGCGGGCCGAGTCATATCGATACGTTTGATATGAAGCCCGAAGCTCCCGACTCGATTCGCGGCGAGTTCAAACCGATTGCTTCTGCGGTGCCGGGGCAGCCGGTCTGTGAGCACCTGCCGCGATGGGCGCAGAACCTCGACGCGTCGGCGCAGGTCCGCAGCGTCAATCATCGGATGAAGAACCACAATTCCGCCTGCTACTACTCGCTCACCGGCCAGGCGCCGCCGTCGGATGACATCCGCCTGCGGGACACTCAAGAACTGTTTCCGGCCTACGGTTCAGTCGTCTCCAAGTTCCTGGGCAGCGGCAGCGAGGGCGTGCCGGCATTCGTCGCCTATCCACACCGGTTGTCCGATGGCTCGATCAGTCCCGGCCAGCACGCCAGCTTTCTCGGCAAAGGGCACGACCCGTACTTCTTCCAGAGCGATCCCAACGCCGACGATTTCAATCTGCCCGAATTGCAGCTGCCGGACACGATCACGCTCGACCGATTCGGTTCGCGACGTGAATTGTTGCGGATCGTCGACCGCCAGAGCGACCACTTGCAGCGGATGGCGGAAGTGCAAGGGATGGGACAATTTCAGCAGCAGGCGCTGTCGATCCTCAGCTCTCCGCGATTGAAGCAAGCCTTTGACCTCAGCCAGGAAAGTGATGCGCTGCGGGATGCCTATGGCCGCACCACTTATGGCCAGTCGTGTCTGCTGGCGCGGCGGCTGATCGAGGCAGATGTGCGGTTCGTCAACGTCTACTTCGCCCGCGGAATCGGCGGCCAAGGCTCGCAGGGCTGGGACACGCATCAGGAGAATTTTAAGGACCTCCGCGAACGCTTGTTGCCGATTACTGACCAGACGGTGCCGACGCTAATCAATGATTTGCGCAAGCGCGGGCTGCTGGATGAAACACTCGTGTTGTGGATGGGCGAGTTCGGCCGCGGCCCAAAGATCGGCGACCGTGACGGCAAAGGGCGCGGGCACTGGCCGGAATGCTACACCGTGATGATGGCCGGCGGTGGCGTGCGCGGGGGCGCCGTGTACGGTGCCAGCGACGCCCAGGGGGCCTATCCGGCGGACCATCCCGTGGGACCGGAAGACATCACTGCGACGCTGTACCACGCGCTCGGTCTGGACCCACAGGCGGAGATCCTCGACGCGGTCGGACGCCCCTTCCCGTTGACGCCCGGTCGGCCGATCCACGACCTGTTCGGGTAAACCGAATCTGGTGCTGAGGGCACTATGTCGCCGATCGCTTCGCCGATCGGAGCCATCGGCCGGAACGACCGGCGGAGCGGTCATCCATTTTTGTCGCCGATTCGATCTGTCCACCTCAATCGCGCCGCTGTGGCCGGTCGCCCCATACGCGGTGAAAAATCGATGCTTCGCCGCCTCAGAGGCGGCTTTCGTTCCCTTAACTTCATGATAGCAATGTAATGAGAACCCTTCTTGCTTGTGGTGCGTACGATGGGTGTACCGGTTGGTGAGTTGTTCCCCGCAGCGGCCCTGTGCTGCAAACGGCATCACCACTGGAGGTTGTAGCTAGCCGAAGCGGCAGGTCCAGGCCCGCAGCGCTGCTGGCAACACTCTTCGCACTTGCATCCATGAGGGCTGTGATGGGGCACTTGATCAGCGACGTCCGGCTGACTCACAGCGAGGACGTCGATCGAGCTGCGAATGCAGCTGTGCCAGCAGGGATCGAGCATTATGCCGGCTTACCGGCGTACGAGCTGTTGCGGCATGCTGCGGCCAAGCTGCCGCAGCGAACCGCGATCTGCTACGGGCAGCGGCGGTGGAGCTACGAACGGGCCAATTACGACGCGGTCCGCTGCGCCGCGATGTTCCAGCGATTGGGACTGCGGCGCGGCGACCGCGTGGGGATCCTGCTGCCCAATGTCCCGGAGTTCATCATCGCCACCAACGGTGTCTGGCGTGCCGGCGGGATCGTCGTCGCGCTTAGCCCGCTGATGCCCGCGGCTGAAGTGCGGCGGATGATCGAACTGACCGGGTGCCGGTTCGTCGTCTGCTTGGACATGCTCTCGCAACTCGTCTCCGCCGATCAAGCATCGCCGCGGAATCAACTTGCTGATTCCGGCGGTGATGCACGGCAGCACGCCCGCCTACTTGGGGACACGCATCAAGACAACGGGGACGGCTATCGAAGTAACGGCGACGGTCATGGCCGACACGATGCGCCGCCTGCAAACGCCGGAGCGGCGGTGGGTGCGACGCCTCACGCGGTGGAGATGACCTTACTGGTTTCGATCCGCGAGCACCTGCCGGCGCTTCAGCAACTCGGCTACCTCTGGATGCGGCACCACAACACCGGACACTGGTCATTGCCCAGCGGTCCGGGTGTGAGCTGGTTTTGGGAGCAAGTCGATCAGACGCAGCGGGAGTTTGACCCGGTGGCGATCGATCCCCGTCGCGACCCGGCGTACATCTTGCCGACCGGCGGCACGACGGCTCAGGCCAAGGCGGTGACGCTCAGCCATCAGAATCTGGTCGCTAACGCCTGGCAGCAGTACGTCTGGACGGGCCGCAGTTTTGGGAACGAAACGATGTTGGCGGTGCTGCCGTTTTTCCACAGCTACGGCCTGTCGGCGACGGTGTTGGGCGGGGCGGCGATGGCCGCGACGCTCGTCCTGCATCACCGCTTCAATACCCGCCAGGTGATCCGGATGATCGAGCAACATCGGCCGACGGTGTTCCACGCTGTGCCCGCGATGCTGACGGCGCTGGATGCGCGGCTGCGGACACATCGGGCCGATCTCAGTTCGCTGCGATGGGTGATCTCCGGCGGCGCGCCGCTGGACCGCGAGGTCGCCGAGGAGTTCGTTCGGCACAGCGGGGCACTGGTCGTGGAAGGCTACGGGCTATCCGAAGCGTCGCCGGTCACGCACGTCGGGCCGCTGTTCCAGCCGCCCCGTTACGGGACGATCGGCCTGTGTTTGCCCGAGACGCAGTCCAAGATCGTGGCGACGGGTTCTGGCGAAACCGATCAGGCAACGCTGGTGGAGGTGCCGCAGGGCGAGGTCGGAGAACTGCTGGTGCGCGGCCCGCAGGTGATGCTGGGGTATTGGCGCGATGCGGCAGCGACTGCCGAAGCGGTTCGCGACGGCTGGCTGCATACCGGCGATTTGGCGACCGTCGACGGCGACGGTTTTTTCACGATTGTCGGCCGCAAGAAAGACTTGATCATCACCTCGGGATTCAACGTCTACCCGGCCGAGGTCGAGGAGGTGCTGTGCCGTGTCCCCGGCGTCGCGGGCGCGGCGGTGGTGGGGCAGCCGGATGTGCGTTGCGGTGAGATCGTTAAGGCGTTTGTGCAGCTGCAGCCGGGGGCGAAGTGGGATGAAGCGTTGTTGCGGCGGGCGTGCAGCGAGCAGCTGTCCAAACACAAATGCCCACGGATTTATGAACGCTGCGAGGGCGAACTGCCGCGCAATTTCCTCGGCAAACTCATCCGTCGTCATCTGCGGACGCCGCAGGAGACGACGGCCAGTAGCAGTCCCCTGGTTCATCCCACGCCTGTCACCGTCGCCGCGGGCCAATCCGGAAGTGACGACTACGGAGAGCGAACATGACAATCAGACTTGCACCTTTGGCAGTTCTGGGCGGCGTGCGCACACCGCAGATCAAGGCCTTCACCCAGTTGCAGGCCTCTACGGCGGTTGATCTCGGGCGGATCGCCGTCGCCGGTGCATTGAACCACTGCGGGATTGCAACGGAGCAGGTTGACCAGGTGATCATGGGCAATGTCGCCGGTCAACCCGACGCGGCGAACTTGGCCCGGGTGATCGCGCTGCGCGCCGGGGTGCCGCACGACCGGATCGCGCACAGCGTCAACCGGAACTGCGCCTCAGGAATGGAATCGATCGTCGCAGCCTGGCATGCGATCGCTCACAATGTGGCCGGCGCCACAGCGCACGATGCCGCCGATGGCAGGAGCGACGCAGGAGCCGCGAGGGTAATCATCGCCGGCGGGACCGAGTCGATGTCGAACGTTCCGATGTTGGTCAATCGCCGAGGCTTCGAAGCCTGGTTGCGACTGGGCCGCGCCAAGTCGCTCGGCCAGCGGCTCCGCGCTAGCGGCCTTTCGGCCGAACCATTTCAAGCCGGTGATGGGCATTGAAATGGGGCTAACTGATCCGGTCTGCGGGCTGAACATGGGCCAGACCGCCGAGGTCCTGGCGCAGGAATTCAATATTAGCCGCCAGGAACAAGACGAATACGCACTGCTGAGTCACCAGCGAGCCGTGGCGGCCCAATCGCAGTGTTTCTTCAGCGGCGAAATCGTACCGGTCGTGCAAGATGGCGTGGAGATCGAGCGCGACAACGGCCCGCGCGAGCACCAGACGCTCGAGCAACTGGCAAAACTGCGTCCACTGTTTCGGCGCAGTGGAGGAACGGTGACCGCCGGCAACAGTTGCCCACTGACCGATGGGGCGGCGGCGATCGTCCTGGCCGATGCGAAGCAGGCGGAAACCCTGCCGACGCAGCCGCTGGGTTATGTGACCGGCTATGCGATCGCCGGTTGCGATCCGCGCCGCATGGGGCTGGGACCGCTGTACGCGATCGCCAAGCTGCTGCGGCAGACGGGGCTGACGCTCGCCGATTTCGACAGGATTGAACTCAACGAAGCGTTTGCAGCGCAAGTGATCGCCTGTCGTCGGGCGGCGGAGTCGGCTGCTTTTGGACGCCAGGAGCTGGGGTTGGACGGACCGCTGGGGACGTTCGACCTGCAGCGGATGAATGTCAATGGCGGCGCGATTGCGCTGGGCCACCCGGTCGGAATGACCGGCACGCGGCTGGTGCTGACGCTGCTGCGCGAGCTCCGCCGCAGCGGTCTGCGACGTGGGTTGGCCACCTTGTGCGTCGGCGGAGGCCAGGGAGCGGCGATCATGGTCCAGACCGAACTCGATGTTTAGTGCCCAAGCGAAAGGGGGCTGCTCGCCTCCAAAGGGTCAGATCCCTTTTCGCTTAGGTCCCACGCGGGAGTTTGAAAGATGTCCAGTTCAGTTTATACGAACTTCGCTGTCGACACCGATGGCCGTGGCGTCGTGACCATTTCGATGGATGTGCCCCAGCGGCCGCTGAACGTCCTCGACGCCAGCGTGCTGGCCGAACTGGAACAGATTGTCAGCTCGCTCCGCTCCGCGGCTGGGCGGCGCGTGGTCGTCTTCCGCAGTCACAAAGAGAGCGGATTTTTGGCCGGTGCCGATGTGCGGCGAATTGCGGAGATTCAATCGGCGGACGAAGCTCGGTGGCTGGTCGCCCGGGGCCAAGAGCTGTTCGCGCGGATCGAGCGGCTGCCGATGCCGACGGTGGCGGCGATCCATGGCCCCTGCTTGGGCGGAGGATTGGAATGGGCGCTGGCGTGCAATTACCGTGTGGCCCGAGACAACAGCTCGACCCAGATCGGATTGCCGGAGATCAAACTGGGGCTGATCCCCGGTTGGGGCGGCACGCAGCGGCTGCCCCGCACGGTCGGGCTGAGTGCAGCGCTGGAGCTGATCCTCAGCGGCCGCTTCCTCGATGCAAGCCAGGCGGTGCGGATCGGGCTGATCGACCGCGCGATTCCGCCGGAGAACTGGGAGAGCGGCGTCGCTGCCTTCGTCGATGCCATCCTGCACGGCGAGGCGAGCCTGCGGCAACGTACACAGCGGCGGTGGTGGCAGCGGCAGCTGGACCGCACGCGATTGGGCCGCCGCGCGGTGCTTGCGCACATGCGCCGGAAGACGGCGGATCAGCGTGAGCATTACCCAGCGATCGAGGCCGCGCTGCGGTCGGTGGCTGCTGGCTACGACCGCGGCGTCGACGGGTACCGGGTCGAGCAAGAACAATTTGTCTCGCTGGTCTCGACACCGGCCCATCGCAACCTGCTGGATCTGTTCTTTGCCCGCGAGGCGGCACGCAATCCGGCGACGTGGATCGGCCAACAGGATCGCGTAGTCATACCACTCCGATTCGTTCGATCGGGATCGTCGGCGCGGGGGTAATGGGTGCCGGGATCGGCCAACTGGCGGCCAATCGAGGATTTGAAGTGGTGATCCGAGAGGTCGACGCGGCCGCTGCCCAAGCGGGACAGCGCCGCATTGCGGAACTGTTCCAGCGGCAGGCCGATGCGCAAAATGGTCACCTGAGCGGCTGCAGGCCATGGTTGCGAAGGTGCCGGTCCGCCACGAGCCGGATGCATTGGATGGAGTCGACTTGGTCATCGAAGCGGCGGTCGAGCAGGAATCGGTTAAGCACGAGATCTTCCGGACACTCGACCGTCGCACCCCGGCCTCGACGATCCTCGCATCCAACACGTCGTCGCTGTCGATCGCGTCGATGGCCAGCGTGACGCAGCGAGCGGCAAAGGTTGCCGGGCTGCACTTCTTCAACCCGGTTTACTCGATGGAACTGGTCGAGATCGTCGCGGCGCCGCAAACCGACCAGGATACGATCGCGAGACTGGTCAGTTTGGTGCGAGCCCTGGGCAAGACGCCGATTGTGACCAAGGACTCACCGGGAATGGTGGTCAATCGTGTGCTGTTCCCTTATCTCGGCGAAGCGGTGCGGATGGTCAGTGAGGGCTTTGAAATCGCGACAATCGATCGCGAACTGAAGCGATTCGGAATGCCGATGGGACCGCTGGAGTTGCTCGACCAGGTCGGGATCGATGTCGCCCTGCATGTCGCCGACTCGTTGCGCGGTGTGCTCGCCGATGCCAATTCGGTAGCCGGTCCGCTGGCGGCGATGGCCGAGCAGGGGCGCCTGGGCAAGAAGTCTGGGATCGGCTTCTATCGCTATACGAAGGGCAAGAAGGGAAAACCGGCGGAATTGCCTGTCGGTGTGCGACGTGAAGCGGGCAGGGGCCGAGGACAGGATGGGGAAGCGGACCTTGCGTTCCTGCCCGATTCACTCACGCCGATCCAGCGTCGGTTGGTGTACCCGATGCTAATCGAGGCGGCGCGGTGCTTGGAACTGCGGATTGTCGAGCACGGCTGGGCCATTGATTTGGCGATGGTGCTGGGGACCGGTTTTGCGCCGCATCACGGTGGGCCGCTGCATTTGATTGAGGCGATCGGACCGAAGATGTTGACCGCTAATCTTGCTCAGCTGGTGTCGGTTCACGGCGAGCGGTTCACCGCGCCACGGCTGATAGCCGAAGGGGCTGAACTGGGGGTGCGGCAGTGGGAGCAGAAGGAGCAAAGTCATGAAATCCAAGCCTAATCCAGCCGTGTCCTTTGCCGAGACCGCGCTGCGGCTGGGCGGTAAATCCGAAGACGAGGTTCGCCGCACCGGCGCGATCGATTCGGCGGATGATCAGGTCGAGACGTTGTTCGCGCAGCAGTACCAAACGTCAGCGAGCCCGATTCATCGCGCGGTCTGGGATCGCCAAATTCCGACTGAACTGTTCCAGGCGCACGCCAACTGCCCCAGTGAGGAGGTCGCGGGGGTGATCAATCGATCGCTCGCCGTGGTCCGCGCGCACCTCGCCGCCGGCAGCCTGCTGAGGCGCAGGGCAAAATCAGCGAGCGGGTGCTGAGCGACCTGGGGGCCGCAGGGTACTGGGGTTTGTTGGTGGAGCCCGAGTATGGCGGCAGCGGCGCGTCGATGCAGCAGTTCGTGCGACTGATCACAATGATGGCGACGGCCGAACCGACGGTCGCCGGACTCGCCTCGGTGCATGGTTGTATTGGCGCAGTCGATCCGCTGCGGGCGTTTGGCAATGAGGAGCAGAAACGGCGGTTCCTGCCGCAATTGGCCAGCGGCGAACGGTTGTCAGCCTTCGCTTTGACCGAACCGGGGGCGGGCAGCGACCTGACGGCGCTCCGCACCACCGCGGTGCTCGAGGGTGACCACTACCTCGTCAACGGCGAAAAGTTGTTCATCACCAATGCAACGTTTGGACGGACGATCGGGTTGGTCTGCAAGATCGATGATGTTCCAGCGGTGCTGATCGTCGAGTTGCCGCAACAGGAGGATGATACGTTTCGGCTGCAGACCTACGGACTGCATGCCCTGCGGCGAGCTCACAATCACGGCTTGATATTTCGCAACTTTCAGGTACCAGCCGAGAACCGCCTGCAACCGGTCAGCGGAGACGGTTTGACGATCGCCTACCACGGGCTGAATCTTGGCCGAGTGGCGCTGTGCGCCAACGCCGCTGGAACGATGCGCTGGATGCTCGCCGAAATGCTGCCCTGGGCGCGGTTCCGCCGCACCTATGGGCAAACAATCGATCGGCGGGAGTTGGTCCGGCGGCGGATCGGGCGGCTGGCCGGGATGATCGTCGCCTGCGATGCGCTGGCGCACTGGTGCGCTGGGCTGCTGGATCAAGGCTACCGCGGCGAGATGGAGTGCATCATCGCGAAGGTGTTCGGCAGTGAGGCGCAGAAAACCGCCGCGATTGAATTGCTGATGAAAACTCATGGCGGGCGCTCGTTTTTGCACGGCCACCCGCTGGGCGATAACGTGCACGAGTTCCTCGCGCCTTGTATTTACGAAGGCGAAGGGGAGATGCTGAGCATGGCCTTATTTAAATCGCTGGTCAAACAGCACGGCAAGCAGTTCTTTGAACCGATCGGCCAGATCCTGCACGAGCGCGGGATTGCTCGGCCCAATTTGGCAAACCCCGTCCATTTCTGGGCGCTGCGGGAGCCGCTCGTGGCGTATGGGCGATGGTACGCCTCACAGCGACTGATGCCGAGTCGCTGGAGCGAGATCCCAGGGCTTGCTCAGCCGCTGTTGGGGCACGTGAAGTTTGCTCAGGGGCAGTTGTCGCAGGCACGTGTGGCGATTAGCGATTTGATGCGGACACATCAACTGAAGCTCGCCGATCGCCAGTGCCGGATGTCGGCCATCTCGGCGCTTGTACAGGATGCCGTCACGATACTCGTAACCAGCTTGCATGCGCAGCGCAGCGACGATCCGATCGTTCGCGATGCCGCTGATACGATCTGCCGCGAACTCGCCGGTCGGATTACCGGCGCAGCGCCAGGGGACAGCGATTTCCGCCAGGTGACGCGGCTCGGCGAGGTGATCGCCGAGTCGGGATGGGGGGAACTGAGCGGCATCCAAACGGCACCGCTGATGATGCCTTACGACCCGGCTGCGGCGAGCGTTGCGGTGTAGGAGCGACGGCTCAAACGACCTTCATCGAGTCGATGTCTTCAAAGACTTGCTCAAGCTCGTCTTTGAAGAGGTCGCCGATCAGCAGATCGGTGATCCCACCGGTGTGATGGGGGAATCGGCGGATGAACTGCCCAAAGCTGAAGCCGTCATAGTACTCGCAGACCAAGCGGCGCATGCGGTTCATCCCCTGCACGTACCCGGCTTCCCACTTGCCGAGCTGTTCGCGGGACGTGTCGCCCTTGGCCAGCCCTTCAACGATCGCGTCGGCAGCAAGCTCGCCCGACTTGAGCGCCAACAGCACGCCCGACGAATAGAGCGGGTCGAGGAATCCGAATGCATCCCCAACCAACACCCAGCCGTCTCCGGCGGCGCGGCTGGCGCGGTAGGTGTAGTCTTTGGTGGCTTTGACCTCGGAGACTTGCTTTGCGTTAGCGACGCGGTCCTTCACTGCGGGACAGTTCTCCATCTCTTCGAAGTACGTCGCTTCGTTGCTCTTGCGGCCTTTGAAGAGGTAGTCGAAGTCCGCGACCACGCCGACGCTGGTGATCCCGTCGTGCAGCGGGATATACCAAAACCAGCCCTGCTTATCATTGAGACTCAGAACGATCGTCGCTCCGGCGTCCTTACCTTCGTCGCGGTAGGCATCCTGCCAGTAACTCCAGATCGCTCCCTTGTTGAGCTGCGGGTCGGGGACGCGGAGTTTAAAGCGGTTGATCAGCATCGAGCTTTGGCCGCTGGCGTCGACCACCACGTCGGCGCAAATTTCGGATCGGTTGCCGTTTTCATCGGCGATCTGCACGCCGACGGCGCGATCGCCATCGAACAGCACGTCGAGCACTCGGACACCTTCATGCACGCCGACTCCGTGCTCCTCCGCATTGCGGAGCATCATCGTGTCGAACTCACTCCGCTTGATTTGCCAGGTCTGCGAACATTCGTGCGGCTTGTTGTCATAAAAGTAGAACGGTGCCGAGTGCTTGCCGCGGGAGTTGACGAACTGCACGCTGTGCTTTTTGACAAAGTGGCTGTTCTTCATTTTGTCCAGCATGTTGAGCCGCTTGAGCACCCAGTAGGTTTCCGGGATGAGCGACTCACCGATGTGATAACGCGGGAACCTCTCGCGCTCAAACAGCTCGACCTTGTAGCCCTGTTGGGCGATCAGCGTGGCAGTCGTGGCTCCGGCGGGGCCGCCGCCGATGACGACAACATGAGGAGAAGTGCCGCTGGGCATCAGAAGTTCCTTAACAAGGGGAGGGACGGTGGCAGGAAAAGGTCAGCAAGGCAGAGGAAAGATCAGTCGTCGATGAACGACAGGTTGTCAGAATCTTCGTGCGGTCGGCGGGCAGCTTTGAGCAGCTCGGCTAACTGCCGCAGCGCCGCTTCGTCTAAGTGACCGAGTTGGCGGTGGTGGCACTCCAGCACCGCCTGCTGGATCTCGTCGAGCAGGTCCAGGCCAGGCTGTGTGATCTGCACAGCGACCATCCGGCGGTTATCCGCAGGACGCTGGCGGCTGAGCAGCCCGCGATGTTCCAAGCGATCGAGCAGCCGAGTCATGTCGGGGGCGCGCGAAATCAACCGTCGTCCCAGATCAAGCGTCGCCATCGTTCCCGGGGCGACCGACCGCAACAACCGCAGCGTGTTGTACTGCTGAGCGGAGAGTCCGACTCGTCCAAAGGCTTCGTCTTCGAGCGCTTTGAGTCGGTCATAGGTCCGCCACAGATTGAGGAACACCTCCTGCTGGAGCGAATCAAAACGCTCTTTCGGCAAGCTTGCGGAACGGTATTGCTGCGGGGTAGCCATCGACAGAAAATACCTGTGCTCACAACACACGTCAAGACAAGTGTCGTCCAAACTTGCCCCGAGTGGCGGGGGCGGAGGAGCGGGGAATGATCTGACACGACGCAGACGCAGATTTCGCTGCAGGTACTTCGCGGATTTTAGTGGCCGCCTCTTGCGGAGCGGATATCGCTATGTTTTTGGGTGGCACGCTCAGAGCCCCAGCGATGGGCGTGGGCACCGGATACAGCTGCCGAGCCGATGAGACCTTCTCTGGTTACTCTGCAGTTCTCGTCAGCACGCCCTTCGTTCCTCAGGGACGTGCCATCCTGAGGACATGCGTACACGCCCAGTTGATGAGCCACGAAATTCACTGAAGAACCTAGCTGCAACGATTTCGCCGGATGCTCAACGCGCTGACGCTCGGCAGCGCCGTGCTTCCAACGCAGCTAGCAGTTCGGCTGAGGCTCTGCGGAGAGCGCAACGTTTCCCTGGCAGCTAAGGAGCAGTTCAAAAATAACTTCCGCATTTCACTCTCCCTCTGGAAGAGTCGAGCCTCAGGCGAGAAGAGGGGCGATCCTGGCCCTCCCCGGCCGCTGCCGCGTCCGACCCTCCCGCGGGGCGGGAGGGTGAAGGCAATAAGAACAAAGAACTTATTTTTGAACTCTCCCTAAGTCAGGAGTTCAGCGTTTGAGCGACTTGGACAAATCAAAATCGAGATTCTCTTGAGACTCCGTGATCGTCGCTGTCAGCGGCGTCAGATGGGCCGCATTGTACGCCGGCGGGGTAATCATCTCGTACTTCTCACGCGTCGGGCTGTCAGGCACGTCCTTGTACAGCGGTTCGGTGCCGACGAGTTTATTGCCCAGCACCATCACTTTCTTTTCGCCGGGCGCCACACGTGCGAGATACTTCCCATCCTTAATCACGCCGCCGCCGGTGCGCGCTACTCCATCGACGGCAACGAATGAAATCGCCCCTTGATCAATCGGCTCACCATCAACGGTGACACTGCCGGTAACTTCAACTTCATGGACTGACTCACCACCGCCACAGCCGATGGCGCCCAGGACTGCCACGGACGCAAAAACCAACGAAAAACAAGCTAACGAGCGACGGAGCATACAAACCTGCATCTTCAAATTCTAGACTTCGAGTACTGAGGTTCCCATTGAGAAACCCTTGATAGGGGCGAAATGGAGATCGTCCCTACGGGATATCTATTCGCTGGGATATCTACGCGCGGTGATACCTAGGCGCAGGGGTATTTACCCGTCCGGACGCAAGCATCCGTAGTGGTTGCAGCGAAAGAGATTACTGCGGCAGTTGCAGCGTCTCGCCGCCCTTACCGGATAACGTCGCCACCCACACGTCATGAGCGACGGAATCGGAAACGAAGCGGACCGACCCGTCACACATGCTGATCGCCACGCCGCCAGGATGCCGGCTGCGCGCGGCGATCTGGTATTCCGTGTTTCCAGCCACTGTCATGCACGGGATCGTGCGGTATTCGTTATTCATCGGATCCTGAGCCGTGGGCTTGCACTGGCGGATCTGATCGGGACTGGAGGAATTGGGGGTCAGGATCGACATGAAAGCGGGGCTACCTTCATCGTTGAGGATGTCACCGCGGTTGTCATTTACCTGACCGGGCGACGCAATGATGATTTCTGAGAAGCAGGCCGTATTGGAGGTGCCGTCGATGATATCGGCCATGCGGTAGACGTGGCCGACGCCGAAGGGTGAGCCGCTGAAGATCTCCTGGTCAGCGGCGTTCTGGTGCAGGTGTGTGTTTCCCATGTTGGTCACGTAATTGCCCATCACGCGCCAATAGGTATCGCTGCGGGACTGTTCGGCGCCACCGCTATCAGATGGGCAGCTATAGGCCGCAACATGGAAGCGGGCCAACTCCATATTCGGCGCCTCATAAAAGCCGCGAGTAAAATCATATTGCTCGTAGAGCGAGCCCTGCTCGATGAACGGCCACAGCTCCACCGGCCAGGAAATGCGGTGATAGGTCCGGCCGTTCTCCACCTTCCGGATATCGGGGTTGGCACCGATGGAGAAATACCGGTGACTGTCGACATGATTATGCAGTGCGAGCGTCCACTGCTTGAGGTTATTGGTGCACTGCATCCGGCGAGCGGCCTCGCGTGCTGCTTGAACAGCGGGCAATAGCAAGCCGACCATCACACCGATGATCGCGATCACAACCAAAAGTTCGACCAGGGTGAAACCAGCGCTGAGGCGAGAACGCCTTGTGAGGGGACCTGAAAGCTGAGCCATGAAATCTCTCAAAAGAGCAGAGCAGACGAATAGAAAGTTCAACAGGTCAGTTTAGAAGCCTGGTTCCCGTTCGGCTAGTGCAACTGCCGGAATACGAGCCACTGTGAACGCAAAATTGCAGAGCTAGACACGCTCTGGCCCACCAGGTGCTTATAACCCGTGAGAGGCGCGATCGGACATTTGAAGTCGCGGTCGGGTGGCAGGTCTCATATAATGGGAGGGGGTGATGCGCAGCGAAAGAGATAAGATGCTCACTGGTGAGCTTTATGATGCGCTCGATCCGGAACTGGTGGAGGCACGGGATCGGGCGCGAGACCTCTGCCAGAATCTCAACGCGACCCGCGAGCGGGAGCAGGACCTGCGGCGGCGGATTCTCGGGGAACTGCTTGGCAGCGGTGGTGACACAGTCTGGATACAGCCACCGTTCTACTGCGACTACGGCAGCAATATCCATCTGGGCCAGCGGGTGTATTTCAACTTCAACTGCATCATTCTGGACGTTTGCCAGGTGACCGTCGGAGACTTCTGCTTCTTTGGCCCGGCTGTTCAGATCTACACGGCGACACATCCGCTCGATGCACAGCTGCGGCGGACGCAGGAGTTTGGTAAGCCGGTGGCGATCGGCAGCGACACCTGGGTTGGTGGCGGAGCGATCATCTGTCCGGGTGTGACGATCGGGGCCGGCAGCGTGATCGGCGCCGGCAGCGTCGTTACCCGCAGCCTGCCGGCCGGAGTATTGGCTGCGGGGAATCCTTGTCGCGTCATCCGTCCGATCGATCAAGGCTAGCTGCTGTTACCGCGTCGCTGTGGCACTGGATTTGCTTACTGCGGTTGCCGCCGAAGCGGGGGCCGGTTCTACGGCAAGGTCCGCGCCTTTGCGCGATTTTCTATGGTTTATGGTCCCCGGCGGTGCGATTTTGTCTGCCGCCGATTGTTTCGCAGCGCATCATGATGCGAGCTTGACTGCGGTTGACAGCTCCATTATCGTGCATTAGAGGCGCAGAAGGAAACTTTCTCCGGGTGGCCCCGCTGAGATGAGGGTGATTTGCGGGCAAATCCGTTGGCTAGAGTACTTCGTGCTACTTTTCTTTTTCTATTTTCAGTAGGGCACAGTCATGAATGTTCGAAAGAGGTCGGCCTTTACGTTGGTCGAACTACTGGTCGTGATCGCGATCATCGGTGTGATGGTCGGCTTGTTGCTGCCGGCGGTGCAGTCAGCACGTGAAGCTGCTCGACGGATGAGCTGCCAGAACAACATGAAGCAGATCGGTCTGGCGCTGCAAAATTACCACGACACGTACAAGACCTTTCCGCCAGCAGCAATCTGGGGCGTAGGCAAAGCCCCCTTTACGCTGCCATACCACCACACGTGGATCGCGATGATTCTGCCCTTCATGGAGCAGCAGCCGTTGTACGACGCGATCGACAAGAACAAACCGATGTGGGGCCAAGTGTTGCCCAACGGTCAGACGATTGTCAGTCAAGAGATCGCGACGCTGAAGTGTCCCTCGGATGCCGGCAAGGGCGTCGACAGCACACACGGAATCGCCGCGACAAGCTACGCCGGCAGCGAAGGCTTTCACTGGTGGCCAACAGCCGTAATCGGTCCGGGTTGGTTTGCTGCAAATGCGCCCAGTGCAGGTGACCCACCTGCAAAAGATGGTGATATGAGCGGGCTCTTCGCAATGACCCAAACTCACCGGATGCGCGACGTTACCGACGGAACGTCCAACTCCATCTTTGTGGCGGAAACCGATTCCATGGGACACGGCGGTGGGCCATGGCTGACGGTCTCGACAGGCGTCCGCCGCATTGGAAACCAGGGCGTCTTTCGCAGTGCGTTGGTCGCGACGGCACATACCGGCTGGTCCGGGAACGAGGGCAACCCGTCACCCCCCAATACCGTCGACGTCGACGGCAACCCAAAGACCAACGGCACGTGGTTCCGGAGTAGCCCTTACCCGTACCCGCCGACCTATATCACAGCCTGGGGCCCCTTTTGTGAGTGGCCATCAACATCAAGCTTTCACCCAGGTGGCATCCAAGCGGTGTATGGCGATGGTAGCGTTGCTTTCATTTCCGAATCCATTAACTATGGAACCTGGGTGAAGATCAACGCGATCGGAGACGGGAACACATTCATTGAACCACGTAACTGATTGCGCACCCGCACTAAGCCCTGCCAACCGCGTCCGTCAGCGGGTCCGGATGCGGCGAGGCTGACATCGATCCGATTATGAAGCTCGTTCAAGTTTATTCGCAGGTGAACAGGTTGAATTCGATGATGAAGCTCAGTTTGATTCTATCGCTGTCGTTGTTCGTTTTAGGCGCCGTCGTGGGCTGCGGCGACGGGCGTCCGGATCCACGTGACAATCCTGATTTCAATGCTGAAACATTGGATAATCCAGGGGCGGTGAAGATGCCCGCTCCGGTGCAGCGGTAAGATGCCAGCTGTGGTGACAGTGAACGCTGGTTCGTCTAGCGGGAGCCGCTCACTACCGGTAACCTCTGACGATCGGCCGGCTTTTCCTTGGAAAGCCGGCCGATTGCGTTATGCCGGAGCTGCACTAGACGGCAGCCGCTTCAACCTCAGCAGATTGGCCCAGTTCTTCCAGGACCGCCTTGTAGTCCGTCGGCATCACCTTGACGCACTGCTGCAGGAACTGCGGCCAATCCTCCAGTGCCCGCTGAGCCTGCTGGCTGCCGGTGAACTGCAGGTGGCGGCGAATCATTCCTAACACCGCCTCCTCTTCCTCGCCTGAAGCGATCTTCATCAGCTCCACGGTGGCGAGATTGCAGTTGAGGGGGAAGCTGCCTTCCTCGTCCCAAACGTAGGCGATCCCGCCGGACATACCCGCAGCGAAGTTGCGTCCGGTGGTGCCGAGGATCAGTACGCGACCACCGGTCATGTACTCACAGCCATGGTCGCCGACGCCTTCGACAACGGCATGCGCACCGCTGTTTCGCACGCAGAACCGCTCGGCAGCACGGCCGCGGAAATAGGCTTCACCGCTGGTCGCACCGTACAGGCAGACATTGCCGACGATGATGTTCTCCGCGGCGACAAAGCTGCTCTCGCGCGGCGGGTAGACGATCACCCGGCCCCCGGAGAGCCCCTTGCCGACGTAGTCGTTGGCGTCGCCTTCGAGCTGGATCTTCACCCCGCGAGCCAGAAATGCACCGAGGCTTTGACCAGCGGAACCCGACAGGCGAATCGTCACGGTGTCCTCCGGCAGACCCTGATGGCCATACCGCTTGGCGATCTCGTGCGACAGTATCGTGCCGACGGTGCGGTTGATATTGACCACCGGCGATTCGATCACAACCGGTTCGCCGCGCTCCAGCGCCGCAACGGCCGCGGGAACGATGCACGTCATGTCCAACGACTTTTCCAGCCCGTGATCCTGTGGCATTTGCCAGCGAGTGCCGACACCTTCGTGCGGTTTCTTGGCAGGCGCCAACACACGGGTCAGGTCTAGCCCGTCGCTCTTCCAGTGGCGGATCGCCGCGTCAGTCTGCAGCACATCGCTGCGGCCGACCATGTCGTCGATCGTGCGAAAACCGAGTTGTGCCATGATTCGGCGAGCGTCTTCGGCGACCATAAACAAATAGTTGACCACGTGCTCCGGTTTGCCGCGGAACTTCTTGCGCAGCTCCGGGTCCTGGGTGGCGATACCCACCGGACAGGTGTTCAAGTGGCACTTCCGCATCATGATGCACCCCAGTGTGACCAGCGGCGCGGTGGCAAAGCCGAACTCTTCGGCCCCCAGCAGGGCCGCAATCACGACATCGCGGCCGGTCTTGAGCCCGCCGTCGGTCTGCAACACCACCCGGCTCCGCAGATTGTTGAGCACCAATACCTGATGCGCTTCGGCGATCCCCATTTCCCAAGGCAGGCCGGCGTGCTTGATGCTAGTCAGCGGCGAAGCACCCGTACCGCCGGTGTCGCCAGCGATCAGGATGTGATCCGCGTGTGCTTTGGCCACGCCCGAGGCGACGACGCCGACGCCGACTTCGCTGACCAGCTTGACGCTGATCCGCGCCGATGGATTGCTGTTTTTCAGGTCGTGGATCAGCTGCGACAGGTCCTCGATCGAGTAAATATCGTGGTGCGGTGGCGGACTGATGAGCCCGACACCTGGAGTGCTGTAGCGAATCCGAGCGATCGTCTGATCGACTTTTTTGCCCGGCAGTTCGCCACCCTCACCGGGCTTGGCGCCCTGGCTGATCTTGATCTGGAGTTCATCGGCGTTGGTCAGGTACTCGATCGTGACCCCGAAGCGGCCGGAGGCGACCTGCTTGATCGCCGATCGCTTGGAATCGCCGTTGGGCAGCGTCTGGAACCGCACCGGATCCTCGCCCCCTTCGCCGGTGTTGCTCTTGCCGCCGAGGCGGTTCATGGCAACGGCCAGCGTCTCGTGAGATTCAGCGCTGATGCTGCCGAGGCTCATCGCGCCGGTGCAGAACCGCTTGACGATCTCTTTGGCCGACTGAACTTCATCCAGCGGAATCGCCGGTCCGGCAACCCCTTCGCGGAACTCCAGCAGACCCCGGAGCGAGCAGCGATTGCGGTTGTCCTGATTGACGGTCTTGGCGAATCGCCAGTAGGCATCTTCATTGTTGTTCCGCGCCGCGATTTGCAGGTCGCTGATCACGGTTGGACTCCAGGCGTGCTTTTCGCCTTCGGCCCGCCAGTGATATTCGCCGAGGTTAGGCAACTGGACAGCGCGGTGATCCGCTCGCTCGGGGAAGCCCAACGCGTGTCGGCGGAATGTTTCCTCAGCAAGGATATCGAATGTCACTCCCTCGATGCGGCTGGCGGTGCCGCAGAAGCAGACGTCGATGACTTCATCTTTGAGGCCCAAAGCTTCAAAGATTTGTGCGCCCTTATAGCTTTGCAGGGTGCTGATGCCCATCTTGGCCATCACCTTGAGCATCCCCTTGGCGACACCCTTGCGATAGGCCGACACGATTTTGTCGTCGTCCTCAAAACGAGCCGGCAGCAGGCCGTCGCGTCGCGCCTGCCACAGCGATTCAAAGGCGAGATAGGGATTGATCGCGTCGGCACCATAGCCGATCAACAAGCAGTGATGGTGCACCTCGCGAGCCTCACCGCTTTCAATCACCAAGCCCACGCGCGTCCGCTTGGCCTGCTTGACCAAATGATGGTGGACGGCGCCGATCGCCAGCAGCGAGCTGACCGCGACGCGGGATTTGCTGACGGCACGATCGGTCAGCACCAGCAGCTGGAGCCCCTCGTCGGCAGCCGCTTCGGCTTCGGCCGCAATCCGGTCGAGCGTTTGTCGCAGTCCAGCCTTGCCGAGCGATCGCTCAAAAGTGATGTCGATCACGCGGCTTTGCCAGCCGGCATGATGAATGTGCTTCAGCGCCGCGAGCTCTTCGTTGGTGATGATCGGGTGCTCGACCAACAAGCGGTGACAGTTCGCCGGTTCGGCTTCGAGCAGGTTCTGCTCGGGGCCGATGTAGCATTCCAGCGACATGATCACTTCTTCGCGGATCGAATCGATCGCCGGATTGGTGACCTGCGCGAACAGCTGCTTGAAGTAATCGTAGATCATCCGCGGCTGGTCGGACAAACAGGCCAGCGCGCTGTCGTTGCCCATCGAACCGACGGGGTCACGGACCTCTTGAACCAACGGCCGGAGCATGAAGTTCATCGTTTCGGCGGTGTAGCCGAAGGCCTGCATCCGCGGCAGCAGCGTCTCGCTGTCGAAACCGTGCGGCTCAGATTCCGGATGCAAGTCGCTCAAGCGGATGCGCTGCTCACGCAACCACTGCGCGTACGGCTTGCGCTTGGCAAAGCCGCTCTTGAGTTCGTCGTCGGGGATCAAACGGCCTTGGGCAAAGTCGATCAGGAACATCTTGCCCGGCTGCAGACGGCCCTTCTCCTTGACGATCGCTGGATCGACCGGCAACACGCCGACCTCGCTGGCCATGATCACCCGGTCATCTTGGGTGATGTAGTAGCGGCTAGGGCGGAGTCCGTTGCGGTCCAGCGTGGCACCGATGTACTTGCCGTCGGTGAACACGATCGATGCCGGGCCATCCCAGGGCTCCATCAGGCACGAGAAGTATTCGTAGAACGCGCGCTTGTCCTCGGGCATCGTCTCATGCTTTTGCCACGCCTCAGGGACCATCATCATGATCGCCTCTTGCAGCGTCCGCCCATTCATCAGCAAGAACTCCAGCACGTTGTCGAACGTGCCCGAATCGCTCAGATGCGGTTCGATCACCGGGAACAGCTTCTGCAGATCGTCGCCATACAGCTCGCTCTTGGCCGAACCTTCGCGGGCGCGCATCCAGTTCTTGTTGCCGCGCAGCGTGTTGATTTCACCGTTGTGACTCATGAACCGCAGCGGCTGAGCACGGTCCCACGAAGGGAAAGTATTGGTGCTGAAGCGGCTGTGGACCATCGCCAGGTGCGTCTTGAAATCCTCATCGCGCAGGTCAGGAAAATACGGCAAGACCTGCGCCGGGGTGAGCATCCCCTTGTAGATGATCACTTTGGTGCTCAGCGAGCAGATGTAGAACATCAGCGCCTGTTTGAGCTGATCGCTGCCGCGGAGCTGATGGCTGGCTTGTTTGCGGATCAGGTACAGCTGTCGCTCAAACGCTTCGCCTTCCAGGCCCTGCTCGGCGCCGACGAAGATCATTTCGATCGCTGGCTCGCTGGCCCGCGCGGTTGGACCGATGTCGGCTGCAACGGTCTCCTGCGGGACGTCGCGCCAGCCGATGAGGCGCTGGCCGGCCTGAGCGATCAGCTCGGCCATCTTCTCTTTGCAGACCTGGCGCTCGGCGTCGTCTTTGGGCAGGAACACCAGGCCGGCCGCGAACTTACCCGGCTCAGGCAGTTCCACGCCGAGGTCACGCGACGCAACCTTCTTTAGAAACTCGTGCGGCAGCCCGCAGAGGATCCCGGAGCCGTCGCCGGTATTGGTCTCACAGCCGCAAGCCCCACGGTGATCCATGTTTTGCAGGATCGTATCGGCGTCCAGTACGATCTGGTGACTCGGGACGCCTTTGATCTGGGCGATGAATCCCACGCCACAGGCGTCCTTCTCAAGTTCGGGATCGTACAGTCCTTGCTTTGGCGGCAGGTGAATTAAGGGAGTCATGGCAAGTGCCTTCAGTTGGAAACCGCGAATGGGATTTGAATGGGGGTGCAAGCTCAGGGCTAAGCGACGACGCTGGGCGAGGAGCGACTGGACGGGGCTGCGAGCGAGCGGTGCTCAGCGGCGTTTGACTCAGCCTCTACAACTCCGGATTCCCCAAAGTCCGTCGGCAACGTGCCGCTCGGGTGAGTAGCCGCGGACACCGCGTCGTGAGCGTGAACCGGATCGCGACTGTGCGCCGCCTTGGGAGGAACCGCCGATTCAATCGATCGGCCGAGCAAGAGCGAGATGAACTCGTCCGCGGCCCGGGTGACTTTGCCGCTGCGGCGGACGATGATCCCCAGTGGACGCGCCAACCGCATCTGCTTGCAAGCGATCACTTGCACGGAGCCATCAGCACATTCCTTTCGCACCGTCGCTTCGGGCAAAATGGTTAGCCCGGCATTGGCTTGAACGGCGCGAATGATCGAATCGATGTTGTCGAACTCCATCGTCACATCGACATTGACGGCGTGCTGAGCTAGAAAAGCATCGATCACGCGGCGGATCTTCAGCGATGACTCGAAACCGACCAGCTCACAACCGTTAAGCTCCGAAAATTCGATCTCGCCCATTTTCGCAAAGCGATGCGAAGAGGCGCAGATTACCCGCATCGGTTCCTGCTGCCAGCTGACAAACCGCAACCGACGCGAGTTTTGAGGGTAGCTGATCAGCCCGAAATCGACTTCGCCCCGGTCGACCAGTCGCACCACCGCTTCACTGGAGGCATATTCGAACCGGATCTGCACGTCGGGGTGCCGCTTGCGAAACTCCTCGCGGGCCGCGGGCATGTAGGTTGAGCCGATCGAGTAGATCGCGCCGATGCTCAGCCGTCCAGCAATCTTTTCACCGAAGGAACGCACGTCCTGCTCCAGCCGCTGATAACCGCGGAGCAATTTTTGCACACCGGCGAGATAAATTTCTCCAGCGGCAGTGAGCGCCAGCGGCCGCCGCGAACGGTCGAGCAATTGTGTGCCGAGCGATTTCTCCAACTGATGCAACGCCTGGCTGACCGCGCTCTGGGTGAGCGCGTGCTCGCTGGCCGCCCGCGAAAAACTGCGGAATTCGGCGACTGAACAGAACAGCTCGAGCGTACGAAGTTGCATCAGCGACCTTGGGTTGTATTAATTTTTCTAATGCTGCGTGAGCCTCATGTGCAGTTTAGGTTATGAGAGAATAAATCGGGGCTAGCGTTTGGTCAAGGCGTTTCGGGGTAAACCGGCGAAAGTGGTCGACCGCTCCGCCGGTCGAACTGGATAACTGCAGCTCCGATCGGCGGAGCGATCGGCCACGCTAGGAACCAGGCGCCAACGCAACCGGACTGATCAAGTCAGACGTGCAATCAGCCGGAGGCTAACGCCTGCCGGCTGATTGGATCTAAGGTTCAGTTAGCCCGTGGCTACTACCTGCTAAACCAAGCCTTGAGCAATCGTGGCGCGGGCGACTTTCAAGAAGCCGGCGATGTTCGCTCCGCGAACCAAATTGCCGGGACACCCGAACTCATCGGCCGCTGCGGCGCAGGAGTGATGAATCGATCGCATGATGTCGCGGAGCTTGGCGTCGGTCTCCGCGAACGTCCAAGCTTCGCGACAGGCGTTTTGCTGCATTTCCAGCGCTGACGTCGCGACACCGCCCGCATTGGCAGCCTTGCCCGGTCCGAACAGCACGCCGGCACTTTGGAAGGTTTGCACGGCGCTGGGAGTGCAGGGCATGTTGGCCCCTTCCCCAACCGCCAGCACGCCGTTGTTGACCAGATTGGTTGCGTCCTTTCCGGTCAATTCGTTCTGCGTCGCCGACGGGATCGCCACGTCGCAGGGAATTTCCCAGAGGTTCCCGCCAGGGATGTAGCGAGCCGTCGGCTCCAGCGTGACGTAATCTTTGATCCGCCGCCGCTCGATTTCCTTGAGCTGTTTAATCTTCGCCGGGTCGATCCCTTGTTCATCGACAATGATCCCGTCCGAATCGCTCATCGCAATCACACGGCCACCAAGTTCAACGGTTTTCTTCGCCGTATAGATGGCGACATTGCCGGCGCCGGAGACCAGCACGCGTTTGCCATCAAAACTATCATTGCGCGTCTGCAACATCTCTTCAATGAAGTAGACACAACCGTAACCGGTGGCTTCCTTGCGAACCTGGCTGCCGCCAAAATCGAGCCCTTTGCCGGTCAAAACCCCGGCTTCGAACTTGTTGGTTAAGCGCTTGTACTGCCCGAACATGTAGCCAATTTCGCGGCCGCCGACGCCGATGTCGCCCGCCGGCACGTCGGTATATTCGCCGATGATGCGCCACAACTCGGTCATGAACGACTGGCAAAACCGCATGATTTCGCTCTCGGACCGACCTTTAGGATCAAAGTCCGAACCGCCCTTAGCCCCGCCGATCGGCAGCCCGGTCAGCGAGTTCTTGAAGATCTGCTCAAAGCCGAGGAACTTGACGATTCCGAGGTAGACCGAGGGATGGAACCGAATGCCACCTTTGTACGGGCCCAGCGCCTGTTGAACTGCACGCGGAAGCCGCGATTGATCTGTACCTGGCCGCGATCGTCTTGCCACGGCACCCGAAAAATCAGCTGCCGCTCGGGTTCGCAAAGCCGCTGGAAGACTTTAGCTTCGGCGAACTCAGGGTGTTTCGCCAGCACCGGGCCGAGCGACTCCATCACCTCGCGGACAGCCTGATGAAACTCTCCTTCCCCTGGATTTCGCTTCACAACCTCCTGATAGATCGCCTCAAACTCCGCGGTCAGCGCCACTTTCAACTCCGATACAAACGTTGATGGATCAGTAGGAGGCGGGGTGTCCGCCTCGCTGAGTCCCGAAATCTACCGGTAAGCTGCCAAATCGTAAACCGAGCCAACTGGAGCGATGACGCTCTGCCCCTCTGCTACGCTATGCGGGCGTGAGCTTGGTGATCCGCCCGGTCGAGACCCATTCGGCGACGAAAATGTTGCCGGAGGAGTCGAAACAGGCATCGTGGGGATGGACGAACCTGCCAGGTTGCCACCGCGCTTCGGCGCCGCGAATGCTGAATCCGCCGGTAGACGATTTATCCTCCAGCACGCGCTCGCGGTCATCGCCGAGCGTTGCCACGGTGTTGAAATCCTTATCGAGGATCGAAACCCGTGCGACCAGCTCTGGGACGAGCATCAGATCGCCGTGGGTATCGAGGTTCGCCGGCAGCCCGAAGCCTTCGACCGTGCGGAGGTACTGGCCTTCGAGCGAGAACAGTTGCAGGGTGTGGTTGGCCCGGTCGGTGATCACGATCAGGGGCGTTTTGTCCCGTGTGTCGACCCAGATGCCGTGCGGGGTGTTGAAGGTCCCTTTGCCGTCGCCGGGGCCGCCGAAGCACGAGACCCACTTGCCATCGCGGTCGTAGCGGTGGATGTAAAACGAGCCATAGCCGTCGGCGAGCAGAAATCCGCCATCGGGCAGAAAGGCGAAGTTGGTCGGCAGGAAGCGGTCGCGGCCCCAAACCTTCGTCGGAGCGGAAGCTTCGCCGGCGGCATAGATGCCGCTCTCAGTGGGCGCAAACGCCTGCCACACCAGTTCGCCCTGGAGCGTGAACTTGGCGAACGTCTTGGCTTGCTGATAAGCGGCGACGTACAGGAACGGCTGGCCGTCCTCGACGCGGATGTCGACGCCATGGCCGCCGCCTTGGAACATCTCGCCAAAGGAGCGGATCAGCCGCCCCTGGGGATCGAACACAAAGATGCTCGGATGACCAGCCAGCGCCGCCTGTCCCTCATGGATCACATACAGATTGTCTTCTGGATCGACCGCGACACCGTGCGTGGTCTGCCAGCGGAACTCGGCCGGTAACTTCGCCCAGGCATGATCGAACCGGTAGCGATGATCGCCTTGTCCGACGAGCTCTTGGGCGGCGGTGCGCTTGGCGGTCAGCAGCGCTGGTGCGGCGATCGCACTGGCGGCAGCGGTCTGCAGGAATTGGCGACGGTGGGTGGGCTGATGAGCAGGCATGACGGGCGCTCCGTGGCGACTTCATGGAGGGGATGGGGTTGGCGAGTGAAGCCGATCACAGGTTACTGTATCGGCGCCGCCCGTTGGGGGGCGACCGCAAATTGCTGCTTGCCTACCGCCGGCGCCGGCTTGATATAATCGGTCACGATGAATCACTTATTGCTCCCATTGGTCAGACCGAACATGCGTGTGATTTTGTGCATCTTGGGCCTTGCGCTGGCATCGCTGATAGGCACCGCTGCGCGCGCCAGGATGCTGATGAGGCCGAGCCGGCCGCCGGTCCGCTGCGCAGCGCCGTGATCATTGAGATGCACGAGGACATCAACCCGCTCAGCGGCGCGCTGCTCAAACGCCGCTTCAAACAGGCGATCGAGCGAGGCGCTGAGATCATCGTCCTGGATATCGATAGTCCCGGCGGTTACCTGAGCACCACGCTCGAACTGGTCCGCATGATTGAGGACGCTCAGCAGGTCGAGACGGTTGCTTACATCGAGCGTGAAGCGATCAGTGGAGCGGCGATCCTGGCCCTGGCGACCGATCGAATCGTGATGTTGCCGCGAGCGCGGATCGGCGACGCGGGCATGATCGTGATGGGCGAAGACTCGGCCTTCCGCTATGCGCCAGAAAAAGCGCGGAGCCTGCTGGCGCAGCAACTGCGTGACCTAGCCGAGAAGCACGGACGCCCTCCGGCACTGGTCGAAGCGATGGTCGATAAGGATCTGATCGTCACCCGGGCGACGCGAACCGAGGACGGCGAAGTCCGCTACCTTTCCAACCGCGACTGGGATTCGCTCGAGCAGGCGGATCAGTGGGACAAAGGGCCGATCGTGCGTGAGGCCCCTGGCAATACCTTTTTCACCGCCAACGGAGCGCGCACCGTTGAACTCGGCGTAGCCGAGCTGACGATCGATGATCGCCAACAACTTGCCGCGGCGATCGGCGCGATCGCTCCGATCCCGGTGATCCAGCCCAGCAGCGTCGACACATTGATCCTGATCCTCAACTCGTCCGTCGTGACATGGCTGCTGCTGGTGATCGGACTGATCGCATTGGTAGTCGAACTCGGTGCGCCCGGCATGGGGATCGGCGGCATGGTTTCAATCCTCTGCTTCGGATTGTTCTTCTGGAGCCGGTTCCTCGGCGGCACCTCGGGATGGTTCGAAGTGATTCTGTTCGTGATCGGTTTGGTGTTTCTGATGCTGGAGATCTTCATCATCCCTGGCATCGGTGTGGCGGGCATCACTGGCGGCCTGATGGTGTTGTTCTCGTTGGTGATGGCGTCGCGGCGGTTCATGATGCCCGAGAGCGCCCGGGACATGTCGGAATTGATGACCGACATCGGGGTCGTGTTGGCGGCGTTTGTCGGCTTCGCCATCGGATTGGGATTTCTCGCGAGGTATCTTGGCGAGCTGCCGATGATCAGCCGCATGGCGCTGGCGCCGGTGACGATGGACGATGACGGTGCGGTCGGATCGTTGGCCGGGGGTAATACCACCGGTGAGCCGGCGTGGCAGCGGGTGCAGGTTGGCGACGTCGGCCAGACGCTCGGGCCGCTACGGCCCAGCGGCAAGATGCTCATCAACGACGACATTGTCGACGTGGTCAGCGAAGGCGATTTCGTGGCCGCCGATACGCCGGTCCGCGTCGTCGCGGCACAGGGACGCCGGATCACCGTCCGCAGCATCGCATAGCTCGGCTTAGACGCTGGCGCTGACGTGGAAGCGGATTTCGGTGATTCCGCTGGTCGGCAGCGCTGCCTGAAACCGGCTCAAGAGGGCGCGTTTGCGGAACGTCAGCTCTTGGTGCGTCACCGAGTCGGTGAGATAGATGTGGAGGATGCCGCGTTTCAAATTGCCGACGCGAACTGAGCCGGCCAATTGCTGCCCCACTTCGGCTTCCAGCACGGTCTGCAGTTCTTCGCCGGCCATGACCTGCGCGTAACCACGCCGCGACAGCAGTTGGCTGACCAGAGCGCCGAGCGGCCGCGGGCCGCCGGGAACCGGTTTGTATTTTTTCATGAGCAGCAATCACCTGCAGCGGCTACCGATCTTTGGCCATCGGCATGATCACATAGGCGTAGCCGTCTTCGGTTGACAACAGGGCCGGAGAGTTCTCGGTCTCGATCTCGAAGATGAACGCCGTCTCGTTGTCCAGCACTTTGCAGAAATCGGCAACGAAGCGGTGGTCCATCTTCATTGTGATCGGATCGCCGTCGTAGGGAATCGGCAATTCTACCTGCGAAGTTCCGATTTCGGCGGTGACTGCCTCGAGCTTGAGTGTCCCGTCGCCGAAGGTGAAGTCGATCCCGCGGCTGTCATGGTCGGTCACGATCGCCGCCTGACGCAGCGCGGCGAACAGCGGGCCGACGATCATGTCGATTTGGACGGCGTTCTCCCGTCGCGGGAACACCTGGCGCCAGTTCGGATAGCGTCCCTCGACCAGCCGCGAATAGATCACGCAACGGGGCGTGCGGAGCAGCAGGTCATTGGCCCGCGCCGCCAGGTGCACCAGGCCATCGCTCTCGTTGACCGCCCGCTCCATCAACGTGATCGCGCGGGTCGGGACGATCGTTGTCATGCCGCTGGTTTTGTGCTCGCCGACCGAAACCCCTTTGCCCTGCATCCGCGCCAATCGTCGTCCGTCGGTGCCGACCGCAACGACGTCTTCGCCATCGAGTTCAAACAGCACGCCGCCCAAGGCGTAGCGACTGCTTTCCGCATCGGTGGCAAACACCGTTCGTTTGACGAGTTCGCGAAACAGACGGACAGGAATTTCGTGGTATACCTCTTCGGTGAACCCTTCAATCTGCGGGAACTCGTCCGGATTGGCTCCGGGCATGCGAAACTTGCTGCGACTGCCCAGGATCTGAATCGCCGACTCGTCGGTGACAAACCGCAGCGTCTCGTCGCTGCTCTCACGCAGAATCGCCATCGTCCGCGACACCGGCAGCAGCGCCGTTCCTTCGGCTTCGATCTCAATCCCTTCGATGACCTCCAGCCGGATGCCGACTTCCATATCGGTCGCTGTCAGCAGAACCGAACCGCCGGTGGCCGTGATTCGAACGTTCTGCAGGATCTCCTTGGGCGAGCGTGTCGGCGCAACACTCGCTGCGAGTTGAAACGCGGCGGCCATGATTTCCCGGTTACAGCTGATCTTCATCGCAATACGGACTCGTTGATTAGGAATCGGGAAAACGTCGAGTGCTTCACCGCGCTCGGAGCGGCGGACGGTTTGTTGACGGGGATGTTTTACCTCGCCGATTCGCAGGGGCGTAGGTAGCGGGCGGTGACTGTCGCGGGAGTGGCGGCTTTCAGGCTTGCTATGCGATTAAAAAAAAGCGTACAGCTTCGGCACCGTAAGATTCGCGGCGGTTGAAAACCCGTGCATCAATCCATTTGGATCGACAGCGATCGCTTCGGACTGGCGATTTTTTCCGACTCGCCGTACAGGTCCTACAGAGCGACAGACACGCCGCAGCTTACCCATTCAGCAAAATCCTCAAGATCGGAATGGTTTTGGCCGATTTTGTCCGATAGCAGCGACTTTGCCGCCAGCGATGGCCAGGCGGTCGTCCCACGAGTCAAGGATGTCCAGCATGATCTCGCCCCGCAACCGAACGGATCACGTTCCTGCCCCAGTTCTGTTCCGGCTGCCACATCTGCACGCAGGTGACGTGGCTAACCCCGGCGAGCAGCTCCCGCAGCAAACGGCAGTGGTCCATGCGGAGCACATTGCGGAGCCCCAGCCGATGGAGGACCAGGGGCAAATCGCACCGGTCGCAGCTCCGCAGCAATCGTTCCAGCGGACGCTGCAATCAAGCGCGACATCGCACCTGCAGCCTGCCGGCGCACGCTTTAAGGCGCTGAGCGGCGCGTTGCTTGCGCGGCGGGAGGTCCTTGCCAAGCCGCCGGTGATGCTCGTGGCGATGCTGATCGTTGCATTGGGTTCATGGATCGCCGGACGGCAAACGTCCACTGGTCCGACGGGCGACATGGCTGTTGCCGATGCACTGGCTGCCACGTCCAGCGGCGAGGAACCCCCGAACCAGGTGGCGATTGACCTCAACGCTCCCCATCAGGCACAACCCTCCGACGCAGCGCCCGTGCAGCAACCGGCGCTTTCCGAGAACAGCGCCGAGCTTGCAGCGGTCGAAAACGTCGTCGATGACTTCTACATCCCCGAGGACGTACCGATGCCCGAACTCGCACCCGCAACCACTGCGCAGACCGCCGGTGAACTCGCGGCCGATGCAGCGGCGAGTGAATCATCCACAAACCCCACGCCGACGATTGCGCTGCAAGCAGCTACCGAAGAGATCCCAGCAACCATTGATCCCGCCGAACGCTTCGCTGGGTTGTCGTCCGACATCCTGAATCAATCAACCGAAGCTCCGGAAGTCGCGGCCGCCGAACCCGCTGCACCGCCGGAAGTGAAGCCCGAGCCGGCAGCGGCGGCGCCCGATGCGACGCAGCTGGCCAGCACCGAGCCTGCCGCTGAACCCGCGGCTGAACCTGCCGCGCCGGAAGCGGAAGCCACACCGCCTGCGGACACAACCGAAGGCAAGAAGCTGCGGCGGATCCTGTCCCGGACGCCCCACGATATCCCCGACTGGTCAAAGTACCTGACCGGGGCCAATAGCCCGATCAAGGCCGCGTCGGCTCCAGGCTACGAGCCCAGCGGAGCGGCGCAGCCGAAGAACGAGCAAGCTTATTACTACGAACAGGACTGAGCCCCGGGCCCCGGAACTCACGAGAACGGAATCTCCATCATGAACGTCATCGACCAAGCTTTCGTCAAGGCCTTCGCCCGGCGCACGCAGCCCCAGTCGTCTCAGCCGACTGCCGAAGTCCACTTGGCCCCTGAAGCCCCTCGTCTGCAAGCGGCGGACATGACCGTTCATCCCCAGGCCGCGGAGTCGGCCGTGATGTGGTACGACACCGTCGCCGAGGGGTATCTCCGCCGCGACGATGGTCACCGCCCCGCGGCGCCGCTAGGGAGCACCCATACTATTCAAGGCGCCCGCGCCCCGCGGCCGGCTGCTCCCGATCCGGCAGCGGCGGAAGCACCGCTGGCAGTCAACGAACCGGCGTCGGGCGCCGCTTTGGCCGAACCAGCCGGCCGCGTCGACCTGACCGCGCTGTACCACAGCGAAGTCGCTTTCGCCGTGCAGCCGGAACTGCTGGTCCGCGAACCGGCGGCCGGACACACAGCTCAGCCGGCGCCCGGCCCCCAATCCGTAACGCCAGCAGTACCCATCGCCGCGCAGGTGCCGATTCCAGCACCTGCACCGTCAGCTGTCGATTCACCGGCTCCCGCCAATCCACACGCGCTGGTACCGGCGACGGCCTCGGAACCGTTCTCCGCAGTGTGGGAAGTCGATCGCCTGGAGTTTTCCAGCACCGTCATGGCGCTCTTTGGCGACCCAGGGCTGGTGCAATCGATCGGCCACCCGCTGGACCGCGCAGTCAACGAGGGGCTACAAACCCTGCTGATCACCGGCGACCGCAGCGGCGTCGGGCAGACGAGCGTGGCGACCGGAATCGCGATTTCGGCCGCCGCTGCGGGCCTGCGAGTTGCGCTGGTCGATGCCACCTCCGCACCGGTAGGCGACCGCGCCGGCGCGCTTGCCGATGCGCTGAATCTCGAGGTTCAGCAGGGCTGGCCCGAAGCGCTCCGCGCTGGACGGCCGGTCGCCGAGGCCGCCGTGCATTCCATCGAAGATCAATTGACAGTCATCCCGCAGGCGACGCCTCGCCCCAGCGATGGCCCGACGGCCGAGGAGTTCCGGCGGTTGATCGCGCCGCTTCGCCAGGCATTCGATCTGGTGGTAATCGACGGCCCCTGCTGCCGCGAATCAGCCTTCAAAGGTTTTACTGCAACCGAGCAACCGATTTCCGGCACGCCGCTGGCGCCCGCGTCGGAAGGTTCATCAGCCAGGCCGCCTGTCGATGCGGTGATTCTGGTTCAAGACATTCGCAGCGCCGATCAGGTGCTGGCCAAGCAACTCATGCAGTCGTTGCGATTCCATGGGATCACCGGCCTGGGGCTGGTTGAGAATTTTACTTGATAAACCCTTTAGCAACTTTAGCAATAAGTGTTGATGCGCGATGTACGAAAGCCATTGGAAGTTGACCGCCTGCCCGTTCGAGAACTGGGGCGATGAGAGCTACTACTTTCCTTCGGACATCCATGAAACGGCGCTGATGCAGTTGCAGTACGTGATCGACAACCGGCGGTCAGCCGTCGCGGTTTGCGGCGATTGTGGCATGGGCAAATCGCTCGTCGTGGAGATGCTCGCCGAACAGCTTGCTGAGTCGGAATCGCCGATTGCCAGGATCGTCTTCCCGCAACTCAGCGGCGAGCAGTTGTTGGGCTACATCACCGATGAATTGACGGGGCAGAGCGGAGCAGCCGACGAACCGCCACGGATGACACTGCGGCGGCTGAGCGAGTTTTTGGCCGACAACGTCGCTGCCAACCGCCAGGCCGTGTTGATCGTCGATGAAGCGCATCTGCTGACGGCTAGCGATCAACTCGAGACGCTGCGGCTGCTGCTCAACCTGCAGCACGATCGTCGTCGGGGCGAAAGCGCACTGACGCTGGTGCTGGCCGGACAGACGACGCTGCTGTCAACGATCGAGCGATTCCGCGCGCTGGACGACCGGCTGGCCGCTAAGTGCCTGCTCAACCGCTTCAGCACCGCGCAGACTGCCGCCTACATCGGGCACCGTTTGCAGGTCGCCGGCGGAGTCTGCGAACAGATCTTTTCGGCCGAGGCGATCGAGATGCTGCACCTGCGAGCGATGGGCATCCCTCGACGCATCAACCGCTTGGCTGACCTCGCATTGATGGTCGGCTATGCCGAAGAGGCCCCGCGGGTCGAGGCTCACCATATCGAGAGCGTGCATCAGGAACTGACCGCCGCGGCTTAACAGCTGGCCGGCTCTCAGTCCGCCTCAGTCGACAAATCGGCGCAAACGAGTTCTTTGTCATTGCGAGCAAAGACGTGCCGCTGCGCAAAAGCGGGATGCGACCAGGTGACGCCGTCGCGGCGGCGCAGCTGTTCCGTTGTCGGATCGATCAGCTTCGCGCGACTGAGCTCCTCATAACCGGCGGGCGACAGCCGCGCGATGATCAGTTCGCCGCGGTCGTTGAACAGCCACACCCGCTCACCATTCTTGACCATGTGAACCGTCGCCCAACGCTGCGTCGGCACCAGTGTGTCCGTCTCCCACAGCTGCTCGCCGCTCTGGCGATCGAGGCACCGCAGGACACCGTTTTCATGCACGCCATAAATGTGCCCATCGATGAACAGCGGCGTGGACATCAGCGCATGCAGAGCGGGTTCGCCGTTCTCTCGGCGGTGCCAAAGCTCATGAATCGAAGGTGGCTCTTGGCCGAGCCGCAGCAACATCGTGCCTTTGTGAACTTCCGACAGCAGCAACTGATCGCCGTCGACCACTGGCGTGGCAATGGCGATCGGCCACTGTTCAAATTTAAATGGGTGTTCCCAAAGTAGCCCGCCGTCGCTTGACTGGAGCCCGACGATCCGCTCCCCGGTCCAGCAAACGATCACTCGTTGCCCGCCCTGGTCGATCGCGATTAGGCTGGCATAGGCGGCGTCATCGCCGAGCGCCTGCCAACGCATTTGGCCGGTACGCTTATCCAGGGCAACGATGCAGGCATCATCACTGCCGCCGATCTGGACAATCACCAGGTCGTCCTCGATCAGCGGTGAGCCGGCGATTCCCCAGGTCGGCATGCGGATCTTAAAATCCTGGCGCAAGTCGCGCTGCCACTGCACTTGCCCGTCGGCAGCGGCGAGGCAGTGCAAATGCCCGGTTGCACCGATTGCATAGCACAGGCCTTCGTCGATGGTGACCGAGGCGCGCGGTCCAGCGGTGTAGCTGACGCCGTCATAGGAACACGGATAGGCGTGCGTCCACAGGCTTTGGCCGGTCTTCGCATCGAAGCAGTGGATGCGCTCAGTTTCCTCTGGCTCGACGATGCGATCCATCACCAACACTCGCCCGTCGGCAACGGTAGGGCCTGAATAGCCGGCTCCGATCGCAGCGGTCCAGCGTCGTGGGATCTCGGCCTCTGCAAAAGACTGGATCAAGCCGGACTCTTGCCAGACGCCGTCACGGTCCGGTCCGCGCCACTGAGGCCAATCCTCCGCACCGGCGGGCAGACAGCACAGGGATACCCAAAGAATGGATGCGGACCCAGCGATCCAACGGTGCTCAAAGAAGCTCACGAACGACGTCTCTCGGTTATACGGAAGGTCAGCGGAGGCGGCTCCAAGTCTATCCGAAAACGAGTCTTTCCCGGATAGGCCCTCAGTTGCTGGCCAGCTGACGAGCGGTGAAGTCTTTCGGGGCAGGGATCACGCCCTGTGTGGGCGCTACGAGTGACTCCAGAAACGCGATCACGGCGAGTTGTTCTTCATACGAGAGTGCGAAGAAGCGGTTTCGCGTTCGTTCTGCCGAACCTTCGTGCATCCCGATCGCCTCCAGCAACGTCTCGGCCCGTCCATCATGCAGGTAAGGGGCCGAGTCGCGCACTCCCCACAGCGGCGGAGTTCGCCATTCACGCGTGACGTTCGTCGGAATGGTTTCGGAGCTGACGACCTTTTTCATGAACAGTTTCTGACCAGCTTGAAGGACGATGCCCTTAATAATGTTTGGACCTTCGATTTCTATGCGATCATCGGGAAGGCCCAAACTGACAGGAGCCGTTACCGTTTTAGAGGGACGTTCGGGACTCGTGAAGATAAACTCCCTGCCTACATTTACAAACTCTCGTTGCGAGCGCTTGGATGGCGACAAAATCGAAGTGGTCACCCCATAATAGGCTGCGTTTACGAACATGTCTTCTTCATAATCGTATTCGTACGTCTTTCGATACGGCTCAGCGCTGCTGTAATCGATCGAGGTCGGTCCCATGTCGTGCAGCAACAGGTCGCTGTAAATCCCCTTCGCAGGACCGAGGTCAGGTACGTGGCATGAGGCGCAGCCGATCGCTGTAAACCGCTGTTCGCCGAGAGCAATCTGCGTTTGATGATAAGAATCGATCGGCGCAGCACGCGTGGGTGACGGCAGGGCAGCAACAAACTGCGTCATGGCAACAATCGATGCGTCGTCGATATCGACTGCCGGGTTTCTATAGACTGAGTTGGTAGCGTCGCTTAACTGCTGGACGTGTTTGGTCTGTAGCCCGAGTTCATTGACGCAGGCATTCTCGTTGAACTCTAGCAGGCTGGCAAAATTGGCACGCCAGCCAAACTTGCCGATCCGCCCGTCGGCGAGCGTTGACGGGCGACCCTGGATCTCGGGAAATCGCTTTCGCATCTTCGCTTGCTGGAGGATCACCGCGTCCGGGATGCGATCGATCAGGCCCGCGCCGAACAGCGCGGTGGTGTTGCGAGCGAAAATGTGTCCGTGAATCGTCAATGCGCCGCTGGAATCGCTGATCATGCGGCCAGCCCGCTCGGCCCGGACTTCGTCGCTACTGAGATGCTCATCGCTATCCCAATGAGGGTTGAAGTTGGCGATGATTGCACTGCGGAGGTGAGCGAACTGAGCGGTACCACCGTGCCGTGGGAGGGTAACCGAATTGGACATCGCACCGTCTGGCCCGAGCAGCAGCGGATTGATCGAGGCGATCGCCTGCGTCAGGTTTTGCTTGGTTGCCTGAGGATTGAACCGTAGCTGTTGGATTGCAAAAGCACGGGGATTGAAGCGGTGGTCGCCCGCTCCGCCAACGCCGCCGCTGTGGTGACAGGCAACGCACGAGACATGGTTGAACAGCGGTCCCAAGCCGTCGCCGGCTGGAGTCAATGGGGTCGGACTGAACGGTTGCGTGAACAGCTGCTGGCCGCGCTGGATCGCCGCGGGATTGACCGCCTGTGCTTCTCCAACGACTGATAAGACAACAAACGCTAAAATGATGAGTCTCATTGGACCTGACCTTTTGTTTGATAAGCTGGACGGGTGAGACTGCCGGAACACCCATCCTATGGGCTGGGCTCAGGGCGATGCAAGCATTTTGTGCAGCGTGTCGGTGAATCGCCGCTGCGCTGAACTCGGTACAAAGGTTGGCGCCTGTTGAGCGCCGGCAAAGACGACCCACCCGGTAAACGGTTCAGTAGTGCGCAATAAGTCCGCCGGTTTATCCTGGCGGTGATGCAGCAGGCTCGCGACAGCCGGCAGCGTGACGATCCGATGCTTCACCTGATCCAGCAATCCTTGCGTTTGTGCGGCCATTGGGGGCGCTGCTGCAGCGTTTTGCTCGGGGGCGGCCGGAAGACCGAGCAGCGGCTGCGAGGTTTGCAGCCACAAAACCACTGGCCCCGCGGCGATCGATTCCGTGTACCAGTCGAGCAAATCGGCATCCTGCGGCGCAAGCTGCCACGGTTGGCTATCCCACAACAAAGCTGCCATGTCTTGCCAAACCGCATCGGCGGGCTGACCGACGATGCTCGGCAACATCGCCTCGCACCAGTGTCGCATCGTTTCGGTGTGCTGCTGCGCCGAGAGCCAACGCGCCGCATCGGGTAATCCCGCAACGAGAAACCGCTCACCACGATCCGCGGTCAGAGCCGGTTGCAACAGCGCCGCTGCCTCGGCCAGCGGTGTCTGTCGCTTGATCTTGTGAACCAGCGGCCGGTAGTGACGCAGCACGCGGCGAGTCGCCCGCTCATGCAGCGTCTCGACAAGGCGGTCCTGCGGCTCCGTCTCCACATCAGGCGTCTGATGTGTCTGCAGTGATTCGGCCAAGCGAAGCAGCGAGACCTCGTCGGCATCTTCGACCATGGCTGCCAGCTGTCGTCCTGTCGGAACCCCGACGCAGAACGCGGTGATGCTCGCCTGCTGATCGCAAAGGAAGCCGATCGCACGTCGTGGCCCGAGTTGCGGCCGCCCACTGCGCAGGATTGCCGGGGGACCAGCTGGTCGCATTTCCAGTTCCAGATCCGTGCCCGGCCGGATCTGGCGGAACTCCTCAACCGCACGGCTCAGAGCGCGGGCACACCAGGCATCTTGTCCTGATGCCAGAAAATCATCATCGGTGACCACGATCAAACGCAGCGCTGCGGCGGACGGCTCCGATCTGCCACTGGTGGAGGCATCCTGCGCCGCGAGCAGGCTATCGCTCCCGGTCAGACTGATGGCCAGCCATAAGACGCAGAAACAGAGCCAATGAACTCTCATCACGGTACCCACAAGCGGTATGTTAAGCACCCGGACACAAGTTTGTTCCGTGAAATGATTATTTCCGAACGGTGGGAATCGTGCTGACTGGTTTCACTTAAAACAAATCGTTTGTACCCGACCATTTAAAAGCGGTGAGTCCATTGCTCAGGAGCTGGACCTGCCCGTTGCACGCTACAGCGGCTGCATTTGCGCCGTCCAAGCTGTAACGTAGCGGAGAGCTGAAGCGGCCTCAAGCAAAAGCGGCACCTTCCAACGTGACTCGACTGGAAACGTGATGAGCAAGCTCTTTCTGGTAACCGGCTGCTGGTTGATGCTGATCTTGTCCGCACCCGCTCTCGTGCTGGCTCAGCAGGTAGCAACCCTGCCGGGCGCTGAGTGGTTGGGTCGCTATCCCAACAAGGCTTATTATCAGGGACTGGAGCTGTTCCGAGACGGCGATCTACCGACGGCAACCGAAGCCTTTCAGTCCGCGCTTGCCGGTTGCCTCCGGGACACGCATGGATTGTGGATCGATGCGATTCCCGTTCATGCGATGCTCGGCGAGTGTTTCTATCAAGCCGGTGATCTGCGTCAGGCCGTGGTCCAGATCGAGGCCGCGCTGAGCCTGCTCAGCCGCAACCGCAGCTGGATCGAACGATTTGACTGGACAGTCGCCGCTGCAGGCAATGCTCAGCCAGCGGACGAGCGGTCGACGTGGATCGCCGACAATCGCATGAGCATCTTAGCGACGCCCGAGCGGCTGATGATTGCCGCTGGCGATCCCAAGGTCGCACGCTCCGCCGGCGGTCGAGCCGTGCTGGCGCTTGCCGGGCGTGCGCAGCTCGATGCGATCGAGATTTATCGCGGCGCGGCATTGGCCAGCTATCGCCGCCGTTTGATCCTTGGCGAGATCGCCGATCAAACGTCGCGAGTGACGCCACAGCCGCGGGCGGTCGCTGCAGCGGACCAGCCGCAAGCAACTCTGCCGCGCACGCTTCCTGGTGCTGTCGATCGCTGCCTGGAACTGGCGTGTGGACAACCGCAGACGGTCGAGGATTTCGAGTCGCTCGCTGTGCTGGAGCAGGCGATTCACCCGCTGACTCCGGTGCTGTTGCTGGCCGCAGCACGCCTGGCGAGCGAACAGAATCAGTTTGCCCAAAGTGCAGCGTTGGCCAGCGGCGCGGCCGAGGCGGCCGGGCTGCTGGGACAACCGGAGTTGGTGGCCGAAGCGATGCTCGTGGCGGTTGGCTGCAGCAATGCTGACACGCTTGCGGAGCGGCCTCATGACTATGCCGCGGTCGCCGTCCGTTACCTGCGGCGCGGCCGCATGGCAACGGTCGGAGCGCTATTGGCCGCTAGTGAAGCGGCGCTGCAAAGCGATGATACAAACACTGCCGACCAGCTGTTGAAGCAGGCAGCCGCGCTGCTGCAGCGGCGGAATCTGCGGCTACCGAGACTGGCTGCCCGTGGCGACTACCTGGCGGCTTGTCTGGCGGCACGCAGTGGACAATCAATGGGTGCCCCGCAACCTACGGCGGTTGATGATGCGGTGCAGCGGGTGCTGAGTTTCGCCCGCGGCCCGCAGACCCATCCGCCCTCACCGGGGACGCCGCGGCTGTTTCAAATGAACTTGGCACTGGCCAGATCGCGGCATCGCGGTGTGGATCCACAGCAGGCCGAAAAATTGCTGGAGCGTGTGACCGATGATCCGCCGACATGGCTATGGAAGGTGGATCCCGTGGACGCATTGACTTTTCACGCCGACGATCGATCGCCCGCGATCGCAGCTCAGCTGAACCTAGCGTCGCAACGGCCCGACGCGACCAACTTGCCGTCACTCGCGGACTCACTGCTGCGGTACCGCTTCTTGGCTCAACTGCCGTTGGGTGGGCGTGTCCAACAGGTGCGGTGGATCGCCTCGGTCGATCCGGAGCGGTTGTTCGGTCCGGCCGCTGCCCTGCGTGCCGATGCTCCCGAGAACCTGCAGCGGCTCATCGATGAACTGACTAAGACGCCTGCTCCCGCTGACCCAAATGCTGGCCCCGACGGGGCGCTTGAAGCACTCGCTATCGGGATCGCCCTGGAACGATTCATGGTGCCCGGAGCTGTGCCGCCGCCACTGGCTGACGCTACCCAGAGCGGCGGCCTGAGCGACGATGCTGGCATGCTGATCTTCGTCGACCTCGGCGACCGGTTTCACGGGTTGCTACTCCGCGGCGAGCGAACCCTGTCGTGGAGCCTACCCCCGAGCCGCACGCTCCAGGCCGAAGTGGTCGCAGTAATGCGAGCGATTGGCGTCCCCACGGTGACCGCGGGAGCACGACTGGCCGGCTCGCAACGGTGGCAGAGCGAAATCGCGAAAATCAGTCGCCGCTTGATCCCTGCCGAACATCGCGATGCTCTGACGGGGCTGACGCAGTTGACGATCGTGCCCGATGGTGTGCTGTGGTACCTGCCGATGGAGCTGCTGCCGCTCAATGGGGACGCACAGCAAGGATCGCCGGCGGCGCGGCTCGGCGATCGGGTTGCGATCCGCTACTGCCCGACGCCTGGTTTAGCGCTAGTGCCGCACCAGCGGGCTGCGGAGCCGCAGACGATCATGCTGGCTGGCCACCGCTTGCTCGGCCCGGGACATGCCATCGGCGAAGCATGGGGCGGTCCCGCCGCAGACGCAGCGGCCGATGTGCTGGCCGTGCTCGATGTTGTCACCGTAACGGCATCCGAGCCGCTGGAGTTTGTACCGCTGCCAAAGGCTCACGGTCCACTGCGCCAGTGGCTGAGGCTGCCGCTTGCGGTACCACGCAGCGTGCTGTTGCCGGCGCTGCGCACCGGTGCCGAAGAAACGCCAATCGGCGACGGCCGCGAACTGTTCCTGATCCTGACCGCGCTCCGCTGCTGCGATGTGCAGGAGGTGTTGCTCAGCCGCTGGGCTGTCGGCGGTGAGTCGACCCGCGGATTGGTGAGTGAGCTGTTGCAGGACATGCCGTTCACCGGGATTCGGCCTGCTTGGCAGCGATCCAATCAACTGCTCCGCCGCCGCGTGCTCGATCCGCAGTCCGAACCGCTGCTTGTCGACAAAGACGCTCAGCGGGATCAAGTCGACGGCGAGCACCCGCTGTTCTGGTCCGGCTATCTGCTCGACGCGCCGTTCGAACCGTAGTGCTACGCTCATGGCAAACGCATGGCTCGCGCCGCTGCGGCCGCACGGCTTGCGCCGTTGCGTTGGCGTGGTGGCCGCACGGCTTACGCCGGTGCGTTACGATCGCGTCTCGTTACGGGGTTGCCGAGGAAGCTGTGGCGAGGGCACCGCGATTGCGGCGGAGCTGGCCGCAGGCGGCATCGATCTCGCCGCCTTTGCGCAAGCGAAAATTGACGTTGATACCCTGACGCTGCAATATGTCGCGGAAACGGCTGATCGCAGCACCGCTGGGCGTGCGATAAGGCAGCCCGGCGACCGGGTTGTAAGGAATCACGTTGAGCATCGCGCTGCGACCGCGGAGCAAGCTGGCCAGTTGTTCGGCGCAGGTCTGTGAGTCGTTCTCTCCGCCCAGCAACACGTATTCAAAGGTCAGCCGCCGGCCGCTGGCATCGAAGTAACGATCCGCTGCTTCCATCACCGCGGCGACACCGATCTTGCGGTTGACCGGCACCAGCTTGCTGCGCAGTTGGTCGTTGGGCGCATGCAAGCTAACGGCGAGGTTGTAGGGGACGGCGTGCCGAGCCAAGCGATCGATCGCGACCGGCAGACCCACGGTGCTGATCGTCACCCGCCGCGGGCTGATGCCCAGGCCGTCGGGGCTGCGGGCCACATCCAGCGCACCCAGGACGCGGTCGAGGTTCGCCAGCGGTTCCCCCATTCCCATCATCACGATATGGCTCAGCCGCTCATCTTTGGGCAGCAGGTGTTGCAGACGCAGCATCTGTTCGAGGATTTCGCCGCGGGTCAAGTTCCGCTCGACGCCGTCAAGTCCGCTGGCGCAGAACACGCATCCCATCGCACAACCGACTTGGCTGCTGACACAGATGCTCCGCCGCTCGCCATCTCGCAGCAGGACACATTCGACCTCGCCTCCATCGGCCAACTGCACCAACAGTTTTTCAGTGCCGTCGGGCGACGTCTGGTGCTTGACCACGCGACAAACAAAAATTTCAAACGCTTCGGCGAGTTGTTCTCGTAGCGACCGCGACAGGTCGGACATCGTCTCAAAACTCGCCGCTCGGCCGTGATAGAGCCACCGCCAAATCTGCGACGCTCGAAACGGCTTTTCACCGCGCTGGGCCAACCAGAGTTTCAGGTCGGCAAAGGAGAGATCCAGCAGGTGCTTGCGCGACGGCTCGGCGGTCCCATCGAGGGAAACGTGCGGTACGGCGTCGGTGCGATCGGCAAGCGGAAGCGAATCGGGCATCAGTTAGGGCTGGTCAGCGGTAAAGGGTGTACGTAATAGTCTCCGTATTGTATGCGGCGGCACAACGATCGCGATGGTTAATTTACCGGTTGTCCGATGTGCCCGCCAAATGGCTGATTGCCCTGGACAGAAGCAGGATCACATGACCACCTCTCCGATTGACACCGATGCCGCCCTCAAACGGTTTATGACACTCGCCGCAATCGATGGCATCAGCGGCAAAGAGCGAGCGGCGATGAACCAAATCATCGCGATGTTGACCACCGGGGGAGTCGATGAGCTGGCGATCCGCTACGACGACGCGAACACGCGCAGCCACATCGGCGGCGAAGTCGGCAACTTGATCGTTGACCTGCCGGGGACGATGCCCGGCCCCACCACACTGCTTTCCGCTCATGTCGACACCGTGCCGGTGTGTATCGGCAGCACGCCGGTGATCGATGGCGGCGAGATCCGCAGCGCTCGCGAATCGACCGGCCTGGGTGCCGACGACCGGGCTGGCTGCTGCGTGCTGATTACCGCCGTGACGGAGCTGCTCAAGAGCGGTCAGCCGTACCCGCCGCTTAAGTTGCTGTTCTGCATTCAGGAAGAGATCGGCTTGTGCGGGGCCCGCCACCTCGACCCCAAGTTGCTCGGGAAGATTGACCGTGCGTTTAACTTTGATGGCGGCAGTATCGAGAAGTTGACCGTCGGGGCGACCGGCGGCCAGCGGATGACGATTGAGGTTCGCGGCATCCCCGCTCACGCTGGCGTGGCGCCGGCCAGTGGCGCCAGCGCGATCGTCATGGCCGCTGGTGCGATCCACCAACTGTACCAAGACGGTTGGTTGGGCCGAGTGGACAAGCCGGGTCTGGGCGTAGGGACAGCGAACGTGGGAGTGATCTCCGGCGGTGATGCGACCAACGTGATCACGCCGCGGGTCCACCTCCGCGCCGAAGCTCGCAGCCACGATTCGGCGATGCGCGAGCGGATTGTCGAAGAAATCAGCAAGGCCTTTCGAGACGCCGCCGCGGCGGTCACCAACGACAGCGGCCAGAGTGGCCGGGTTGAGATCAGTTCCACCGTCGATTACGAGTCGTTCAAGTTAGCCGAAGATCATCCCTCGGTGGTCGCGGCGCAAGAAGCCGTACGTGCGCTCGGCCGTCAGCCACGGCAATTGGTCTCCGATGGCGGACTAGACGCCAACTGGCTCTACCGTCACGGCATTGCCGCCGTCACCCTCGGCTGCGGACAATGCAATATTCACACGACCGATGAACGGCTGTTGATCGCCGACTACCTGGATGCGTGCCGAGTCGCGCTGCCCTGATTTCGGCTGCATGATTAGGCTTCGTTGCAGAGAGAATGCGTCAGGCCTGCACCCGCGAATGAATGGCTGCGGACGCCAGAAACCAGAACTGAATTTGGATCCGTTTGATGGCTAGAGGCTCCCGAGGTAACCGCCCGACGAGTCGAGAACTGGCGGAGTTGATCCGCCGAGCGATGAAGAACCGCGCGGCCAGGCACGCGGCAAACGGCGACGCGTTACCGCATCCACCAGCCGCGGTCGCAGCGACCGCGGCACCGGCGACGACAGCCCAGCAGTGGTTGGCAGAACTGAAACGGATCCGGCGGTCGCTGCCCGCCGGCCTGTCCGACTGGTACATCAATCAGAACGCCAAGTTCGACATCAAGCGGATCTACCGCAGCGGGGAAATCCAAGCCACCTGCAGCTATAAGGATCAGGCATTCGAGGTGTTCGCTGACTGCTCTGGCAACCAGCCGCAAGCGGGCTGCTCCTGCCAAGCATCGTTGGGAGAAGAACCCTGCTACCATTCTTACGCCTATGTCTACTACCTGATTGAGCAGCTCAGCGATGACCGATCGCGGCTAAACTGGCTGCTCCATCAAGGCAGCTTTACCGGCGGTGTGCCCAGTCGCGAGCGATTTCGACCGGATCTTGAGCTGCAATCGATCGAGCGGCTCGATGAACTGCTTCTGCGCACGCCGGCGGTGACGACGGAGTCGGACGAATTGCCGCCGCTGTCGCAGACCGTAGACCAACGTTTGGCGTGGAATCTCGTGGGTGGCGAGCGGTATCTGAGTCTTGAGCCGCTGGTGCAGCAGCGAAAGAAACGTGGCGTCGGCTACACCAAAGGCCGCAAGATCTCACTGGAAAACCTCAAGCAAGCCGGCGATCTGCCGCTATCGGAAGCCGACCGGCGGGTCGTCAACCTGATCAAGGCTGAGAAAGAGCCCTATGGTTATCGGGTACAGTGGTCGCTTGATCCATTCAAAGCAATTGAACAACTGGTCGGTCAAACCAATGTACTGGTCGACGATCAGGAATGTCTTGTCGAACTCTCCGAGTTCCAGATCGCGCTGGTGAAACGGGAGGGGCTGTGGTCGTTTGTGTTGGCGCACGGCGGCGGAGTGACACCCGGCGGCAAAGTTTACCTCGGCGATGCCGGCATCGTTCACATTGCTAACGAGCAGACGCTGGTGCGGTTTTCTCATTCGCCGGCCGGCGGGCTGCGGACGTTGCAAACGCTGCTGTATTGTCCGCCGCTGAGCGATAAGCACTCGGCGCGGCTGTTTGAGACGGCGCGGAAGCTGCAATCGGTGTTTCCGATCCGGCTGCCGGAGAATGTCGGCGGGGAGATCATCCCTGAGACGACGAACGCTGTGGTGCTGCTCCGTTCGCGTACCGATGGATCGCTGGACTATGGGCTGCGGGTCCGCGATTCCGCTGGTCGTCTGCTCGCGCCCGGTGCGACACCGGCGATTCGCCCGGATTTCGCTGGTGATCAGCCGGTGCAGCGGCTCCGTGATCTGACCGCCGAGACCGCCCGCATGCAAAGCCTGGCGAACCAGCTCGGTGTCGCCGACTGTCCCGCCGAGGGCTGGAACGGCTCGATCCGTGACTTTGGTGCCGGCCTGAAATTGATCGAATCGCTGCAGGAGCATCACAGCGATGTGGAAGTGCTCTGGGACAAGAGCAGCACAGAGCCGGTGTCGGTCTTAGGGCATTTGACTGCCAAGAACGTGAAGGTCGATATCAGCAGCAAACGCGACTGGTTTGGGATTTCCGGCAGCTGCGATTTTGGGTCGCAGTCGATGCCGCTGCAGCAATTGTTGCAGTCGCTGCCCAGCGGGTCGGAGTCGGACGCGGTGCAAGGCGACTACATCCGCATCGGCAACGGACAGTGGGCACGGATTTCGTCGCAACTGCGCAAGCGGCTGCAGCGACTCCGCGATGCTACGCACCTGGACCGCAAGACTTTGATGCTCGATGCGACCGCCGCGCCGGCCGTGCGCGATCTGCTCGACGATGAGATCGAAGTCAAAGCGACCAAGAACTGGCACCAGTGTCTGGCGAGGCTCGAACGTGCCGAGAAGCTTGAGCCGGTGCTTCCGGAGGGGCTGCGGGCGGAACTGCGCGACTATCAGCTCGACGGCTACAAATGGCTGCGGCGGTTGGCCGAATGGGGCGTCGGCGGCGTGCTGGCCGACGACATGGGCTTGGGCAAAACGCTGCAGACGTTGGCTGTGCTGTTGGATCGCGCCGCCGATGGACCGGCGCTAGTGATCGCGCCCACCTCAGTCGGCTTCAACTGGGTCCGCGAAGCAGTGCGGTTCACGCCTGATCTACGCGCCACCTGTACCGCGAAACCGAACGCGAGGGATTCCTCACCAGCGTCGGACCGGGCGATCTGGTCGTCTGCAGCTACGGACTGGCGCTCCGTGACGAAACCGCATTGAGCCAAGTTCGCTGGTCAACCGTCGTGATGGACGAAGCGCAAGCGGTCAAGAACAGCCGCAGCAAGACCGCGCAAGCAATCGCGCGAGCTCGACGCGAAGTGGATGCTCGCGCTGACTGGTACGCCAGTGGAGAATCATCTGGGCGAGCTGTGGAGCTTGTTCCATTTGGTATCGCCCGGTGTACTCGGCGGTTGGGACCATTTTCGCCGCCGTTATGCGTTGCCGATCGAGAAGCACAGCGACGCCGATGCCCGCGCCTCGCTGGCGACCCGGCTGCAACCGTTCGTGCTCCGTCGCACCAAGTCCCAGGTGTTGACCGAGTTGCCGCCGCGGACGGAAGTCAATCTGTACGTCGAGCTCAGCCCCGAAGAACGCGACCAGTATGAACGCGTCCGGATGTCGGCGATCGGCGAGATCGACCAGATTGCGTCGCTGCCGAATCTGCAGGACCAGCGGTTCAAGCTGCTCGCCCTGCTGACCCGCCTGCGGCAATTCGCCTGCCATCCGGGAATCGTCAACAGGCAGTGGACCGGTTCCTCGGCCAAACTCGATCAACTCTGCAGCACGCTGGAGGAACTGAAAGAAGAAGGTCACCGGGCGCTGATCTTCAGCCAGTTTACACAGCACCTCGACTTGATCCGCAAGGCGCTCGATGAGCGCGGTATCACGTACCAGTACCTTGACGGTTCGACCCCGGCCACCGCGCGTCAACAGCGCGTTGATGCGTTTCAGAACGGTGAAGGCGATGTGTTTCTGATTTCGCTTAAGGCCGGCGGCACCGGATTGAACCTGACCGCCGCGGACTACGTGATCCACATGGACCCCTGGTGGAATCCGGCGGTCGAAGATCAGGCAACGGACCGCGCCCATCGCATCGGTCAGGACAAGCCGGTGATGGTCTATCGGATCATCACGCGGGGGACGATCGAGGAAGAGATCCTGTCGTTGCACGAGACGAAGCGCGATTTGGTCACCGGCGTGCTGGAAGGTACTGCCGCGGCGGCCACGCTCAGCACGAGCGAGCTGATGAACATGCTGCGGGCTCAGCCCTAGCGTGGCCGATCGCTCCGCCGATCGGAGCCTCGGCTCCCTCAGCATGCCGTTCGACCGGCGGAGCGGTCGACCACCTTGGGCCCACTCTTTGCTCTTGTTGATTAACTCACGAATGCCGCCTGATCGACGCAGAGAGTAAAGCGAAGCATGGGACGACGAGACCAACAGACCGGGGCTGCGGCGATGGCCTCGATTTTGGCAGCCGGCGGCAGTTTCATCGCATCCTGTACCGGCCATCCCGGCTGGGGCATGGTGCTGGCACTTTTGTCCATCCCGCTCGGGCTGTTCGGCCTGGTCATGTCCGCGTCGCCGCGTGTCAAAGGCGGTGCCATGAGTCTCGCTGCGATCGTATTGGGAGTGATCGGACTGGTCTTCTCCGTGTTGGGGACAATCGGCGTGGTGTTGTTCTGACGCCCCATGCAAAGGCGGCCACTCACACTATTTGCAAGCCGCTCAGCGTTCCGGTGGATGAGGTAGTCACCCGCTGAGCAGGACCGATTATGTTAGCTCAGTCGGTGCCGCAGGGCTCCGATTGTGACGAGGTCGAATCTCGGGTCCGTGCATGGGGCTGAGTGGCGACGGCAGAGGGGAGCAGAATGGCAGAATCTTTCTCAGTGCAACGATTATGGCTGAGTGCACTGGTGCTGTGCCTGGTGCCGCTGACCGCCGCACGCGCAGGCGAACCTGAGGCACCGTTGGCGTTGGCGGAAGCCGGTCAGGCACTGCTGCCGATCGTCGTCTCGGATCAGGCGTCCGACGTGGTGCGGGCTTCCGCTACGGAACTGGCCCAGTACCTTCAAAAGATCACCGGCGCAAGCTTTAACGTCACAACCGGAGACGGCTCGACCGGGATTAGGGTCGGGACACTTGCTCAGTTCCCCGATACCGAACTGGCCGATCCTCTGGCTGTGCGAGAGGGCTTCGATGGCAAAGGAGCCTACGTGATTCGCACCGAGCCGGCTCGCCTGTGACTGCTCGGGGCCAGTGATAAAGGTGTCTCACATGCGGTCTTTGCGTTCCTGGAGTCGCTGGGATGTCGGTGGTTCTTTCCTGCGCCGCAGTGGGAAGTCATCCCGCAGCGAGCGAACCTGCAGGTGATGGTGAACCAGACCGAGCGGCCGGCTTTGCTGGCGCGGAGGCCAAGGCGAGCAGTTGTGCGTGAGCAATCCGGCGGTGCGACAGCTGGGCCACCTGTGGTTCTTCAACACGCCGAATTATCTCGCCGCATCGCCTGCGGCGCTGCTCGTTCCACAGGATCTCGCCAATCGCGACGGGCTCTCGCTGCGCCGCGCCGACTGAGGCTGCACACTTGGCGGCCTCGGCCCGTGCTGGCGCGAAGTGCTCAGCCCAGCCGGCCGCGTTCCGGATAATTGGGATCGGCTTCCGCATGCACCGCTGGCGGAATCGGATCGGCTGCCAAAGCGCTGTCGGGCTGCTCGTGCGAGTGCTCCTGTGACTGTCCCTGTGCGAGCGGATCTTGCCGCTCCAGAGCCGTCGGTGACGGTGCCTCGGCGGAATCGGCCGGCACACCGTGCACTCGCTGAGGGTGTTCCAGTTCATTGGCCAGTTCCGGTTGCCCATGAACCAGGTGCGGGTGTTCCATCGCGTTAGCTGCTTCGGGTTGTCCCTGAACCCACTGCGCCTGGCCGATCCAGCGGGCCGGTTCGGCAGCCTGCTGGTGAGTCTGGACCTCTTGCGATGGCTTGGAGCCGTTTCCGCGGTGGAAATCGTTCAAGTCATGCGGCGCATTTCCGGTTTCCAAAAACGGCTTGATCCGTAGCACCGCCTGTTGGAACAGGCTCTTGGGATCGGCTCCGAAGATCGAAGCGACCGCCGCGCCCAAAGCTCCGCCTGGCGGCAAATAATCAAAACAAAGATGGACGCGTGTGGTGTCGGCATCGTCGCCCTGCACGCTCAGCGTGCCGCGGTAGAAGAGCGGATGCTCGGACACACTTTCCCACGACAGTCGCTCTTGTGGAACGAACTCCGTCACCTGTTCTTCGATCTCCAGCTCCTGTCCTCCGGGTAATCCAAATCCCCAACGGTAGAAGCCGTCGCCAAGGTTCTCGACCATGGTCACGCCTGGCAAAAACCGGCCGACTTCCTCGAAGTCTGAAAGGAAATCCCAGACCTTCTCGATCGGTGCGTGAATCGTCACGGTTCGCTGGAAACGCACCGTTTGCGCGTGCTCCTCGGTCCCCAACAGTTGTCCGAAGCTGCGGTTTGTCGTTGACCTGATGAACAGCCCCAGCCCGGCCGTCCCGAGCAGCTTGGAAGTGAAGCTGTTGTTGGTCAAGCATTTGCTCATCAGGATCGCTCCGATCAGCTGCCCCGCAACTCGAGTCGTCGGGTTCCAGCGCTCTTCCCAGAAACCCAGTGCGCGATTGGCGTGCGGCTGCATTTCGCCCCGCGAGGATGAGCCACTGCCGTGCTGTTGACGAACATCGAGCTGGTTTTGGACGCCACGAACGCCGGAAACCGAGCAAATTGCTCTCAGCAGGTCACCGACCTCGTGCTCTGGTACCGTGCCGCTGAGCGTCACCTGGCCCTGATGAGTTTCGACGGCAATGGCTCGCGGCTGAGACACGTAGCGTCCGAGTTTGGACCGCACCCGGGCAGTGACCACCGTATCATCGGCGGTATCGCGATGCAGCAGCGACGTGGCTTGGGCGGTCAGGCCAGCCGCCCGGTTGCTGGCGTCGCGCTGGGCCTTGTCGAGGAAATCCTGAGTGCAGTGAACCGCGTGGTCCCACTGGTCCAGTGCACGCGCGCGTCGACGTCGGCCCGAATTGGGATCGGCGAAATACATCAGCCCTGCACCGAGCCCTAGTCCCTTCAACAACGTTGAGATGGCCATGGCAATTCCCTCTTTATCACAAATGGTGTTATCAAGCCGGCCGGCCTGTACGTCGAACCAACATGAGCAATTAGAGTGCCGCCACCGGAGGAGCGACAAGAAAATGACGGCGACGTCGACACGATCGCCACGCCCGTCATGCCTCCCGCAACGCATGTCCAAGTGTCATTGGCCGGAGTTGCTAGCCGCTCGCCCTGGCGGTGCTACACTGACTGCATCCCAAACAAACGATTCAAGGTTCTGGCGAGTCACGATGACGTTCGTGATGGTTCGGCGCCACCGAGCAGCCACTGAAGGAGTATCGAGCGATGCGTTGGCAAGGGCGAGCGGCAAGTAGCAACGTTGAGGACCGGCGGCGATCCCGAGCGCCGATGGCGGTCGGCGGCGGCCTAGGTGTGATCGTTCTAGCTGTCGTGGTCGCGCTGCTGGGCGGGGATCCGCAACAGGTGCTGCGCCAAGCGGGCGGACCGGCGATACAACCCGGCGGCGACGAGGCCATCGAACTTTCTCCGGCCGAAATCGAACGCGGTGAGTTCGCCAAAGTGGTGCTCAAGGATACCGAAGATGTCTGGAATCGGCTCTTCGCTGAGCAGGGCGCCCGCTACCGTGAGCCGACCCTGGTGCTATTCAGTGGCCAAGTGGAGTCGGCCTGCGGCTTTGCCGAAGCGGCAACCGGACCGTTTTACTGCCCGGCCGACAGCAAGCTGTATCTCGACACGACCTTCTTCAACCAACTCGACGAGCAGCTCGGCGCCCCCGGAGACCTGGCCTGTGCCTATGTGATCGCGCACGAAGTCGGTCATCACGTCCAAAATCTGATGGGCACGATGCAGAAAATGGAGCAGGCTCGGCGGACGCGCAGCCGGGAAGAGTACAACGAGATGTCGGTGCGGCTGGAGTTGCAGGCGGACTTTTTTGCCGGTGTCGCGCTGCACCACGCTCACCGGATGAAAAACATCATCGAACCGGGTGATGTGGAGGAAGCGTTGCGAGCGGCCTCGGCGATCGGCGATGACACGCTGCAGCGGCGCAGCGGCCGCGCCATCGCGCCTGAATCATTCACCCACGGCTCCAGCGAACAGCGGCTGCGTTGGTTCCGCCTCGGCTTGGAAACCGGTGACGTCACGCGGGGCGATACCTTTTCTGCCACCACGCTGTAGGATCAGAGCTTGGGGACCGGCCGCGTGGGCGGCTTGGCGAGCATCCGTCGCTGATCGTCGCTGGGCGGAGGATTGTTATTATTGTTGCCCGGTCCCGGCGCCGCCGGAGGCGCTAAGTCGGTGTAATCCTCGTTCCAGCGCCAGCCTAGCGGAGCTTTCAGTTCTTCGCTCGCCAGGTGCGCCCACGGCGTCCCGGCATGCTGTTGGACCACTTCTTGGAGCAGTTCCTTGGCCAACGCCGCTTCGCGCTCCCACTTGCTGCCGACGCTGATCTCGTCATCCGGAGCGATCACCCAGGTGTTGTTCTTCTCGTCGCTGAACGGCATCCCACGCTTCGCCTTGGCCAGCATCGCGTTGTAGGTTTCGGTGCGGACCTTCTGCGCCAGCACGCGCCCCATCGCCAGATCGTACCCGGCACGCCACCGTGGAACCGTCTCCGACTGCCGCACTTTCATACCCGGTTCCAGGATCGCGGCCAGTCGCACCAGCGTCGGTTCCAGCTTGGCGGCATCCTGTTGGGCGCGGGTCAGCTCCATCGCCAATTGCGCTTCAGACCGCCTGACAAATCGCATTTGCGGCCGGTCCAGTGCGGGCACCGTTTGCACAGCCGCGGAAACCAGTGCCGTGCGCAGCGGACTCGCTTTGAGTCGCTTTTCGTATTCCTGTGGCGAGAGGTAGTCGGGCCGATAGCGCGACATGATGTTGGGGTCGAAGAATCGCCGCAAGTCGGCTGAAAACGGCTCGATTTCGCGCCGACTGATGTCGCGGTTGACGTTGCGGTTGGGATGGACGGTGAAGAAGATGCCGCCAGTCTCGACCGCCAATCGGGTCAAGCCGTAGGGGCCGAAGCCGGAGTCGATCACCGGTTCATCTTGAAAACTGCCGCTAAATCCGATCCGCACCTGTTCGGGCATCAGCGATTCGGGACCTTGATCGACCTGCGCCCACTGCGGCGTTTGATCGTACTCGGGATCAGGATCGACATACTTGATCAGCGTGTGCTCACGGCCAAAGGGGGCGGGTGAGCCGATGATGTAAACCGGCATGCCCCATCGTCGGCAGGAGGCGATTGCCGGCTCCAGACGCTCGATATCATCGCCGCGTTCATCGCTGACCACGACCAGCAACACATTCCGCAGCGGCCCGATGCTGCTGGTGCTGCGACGGAACGGCTTGTAGCGATCGGTGGCCAGTTCCACAGCGGTAAAGGGACGCTCAATCCCTGACGTGTCGACCGGCAGCGAATCGACCACCGCCTTGATCTCGTCCAGGTCATCGGTCGGCTCTTCGGTGAACAGTTTGACGTCTTGACCGAAGCCGACGATGGAGGTGAGCAGCGGTAACTCGTTCCGTTCCGACTTGGTGAGCTTCTTCGTGCGGCTTTGGCTGACGACACCGAGTTCCTCGTAGATCTTATCGAACCGGTCGCGAATCTCCGTTCGTTGGCGGAGCAGCGAGCCGCTTTGGTCAAATAGCCAGACCACCAGCGTCGGTCGTTCCTCCAGCGACAGCAGGATTTCGTGCGTCAAGCGGTCGATCGCGCCAGCGGCGCCGTGCACGCCTTGGCCGGTTTTGCCCCGCTGGTTCTCAAGCTTGTTCAGCGGGGCGACGGGTTGCGTAAATAGGTTGTTGAGGAAAATATCGCCGCGCGTATCGGGTTCCATTTCCACGGGGCTGGGAATGTCGGCCATCTCAGCGAACATTTCAGCGGATGCTTCGGCCATCGCCATCTCGGTCGTGCTGTTGGCCCCGACCTGATCCTGAGGCACATCGCTGTAGCTGACTTCTTCGATGATCCGCAGCTCCTCGACCTGTTCAGCAGGGCGAGAGGCCACCATCACAATCGGTTCGGGAGCGTCTCGCTGGAGCAGCGGCGTGAGGCCCAGCAGCAACAGCACGGCGAGGTGCACGATCAGGCTGCCGACAAATGCAGCCGACTCGTCGCTGAACCAACCACCGTCATCTTCCAGTTCATCATCGCTCCAGGCCTCCAGCTGGCCCTGGCTGATGGGTGGTCGGGCAGAGGCGTGATCAACAGCGGATGCAGCAGGTGCGGCGGAGGAGCGGCCGGCGGGCAACGTAGGCGTCGCGCTGGTGACGCCATAGCTCATCAGGTTTTCGCTCGAGTTGCTCGCCGTGTCCAAAGACATATCCCGTCCCCGTAGGTCGTCGCATCAGCGGTCGTCGCATCAGCGGTCGTCGCATCAGCCTGGGCCCCCTCAGTACGGCCCCCAGCGAGCAGTACGGCCCCCGGCGAGACCCGCCGGTCCGGCAGACCACCTAGACAGTCTCACTCCGAGGACGCTACCTTTCAACGTCCCTAAGCTGTCACGGGACTCATGTTCGCCGTGGAATGGGAGCTATTTCTCCTCTGATTGTAGCAGTAGCGGTCGCGATGACACCGCAGCCTCGGATTGCTTTTCATTTTGAGCCGAACGTTGAGTGAGCGTCTGATAGCCATTGGCGATATCCACGGTTGTCACACTGCGCTTCGCGGTCTGCTTGCCGCCATTGCCCCACAACCGGATGACACCTTGGTGTTGCTGGGTGACTACGTCGACCGCGGTCCGGATTCGCGCCTGGTGATCGATCTGTTGGTAGAACTGAAGCGGCGGACGAACGTGATCGCCCTACAAGGCAACCATGAAGAGATGATGTTGAACGTACTCGCCGGCCAACTGGACCACACGGTCTGGTTCAAATATGGCGGCCTGACGACGCTCGACAGCTACCGGTTTGATGGCGACCTGAACTTTCTTCCGCCGGAGCACGCGGAGTTTCTCGACTCGCTCGCTGACTATTACGAGCAGGACGACTTTTTCTTCACCCACGCGTCGTATGACCCCTTTCTGCCGCTGAGTGATCAACCGGTCACGGAGCTGCGGTGGCACTCGCTCCGCGATGGGATCCCGGGCCCGCATCTCTCGGGGCAGACCGCAGTGGTCGGTCACACCGCGAACACTCACGGGAAATGCATCGATCTGGGACATTTGATCTGCATCGATACCTACTGTTACGGCGGCGGATATCTGACGGCGCTGGACGTTAAGCAGCGGGCCGTGTGGCAGGTCGATCCCGAAGGCCGACTCCGCCGTTAGCCCATCGTCGCGGTCGTCGAATAACCGTTGCAATCGGCAGAACTTGCCAAATCGGTTTAACCCGGACAACCGTCATTGCCGAAGAAACGAGTAGCAAACCATTCGTTTTATTGAGGCTGTGGGGCTATGTTAGAGCGTTATTTTCGCGTGTGCGCTGTGGGACGAAAGTGGGTCGCAGCCGGTTTGGTGGTCACGCTCGCCTGTCCGGTCGCGGCCGAGGAAAGCGAGTTCGCGGGGCTGATCCGCAGCAAAACCGCCGACCGCGAGAGCTACCGGGCGCCGACGCTGCCGCCGCAGGAAAAGCCGCAGTTGCCGCAGGAAAAGCCGCAGCAGACACCACAGCAACCAACCTCCCGGCCGGCTGCTCAGGACGAACTGCCCTGGGCGTACGACGAGATCACCAGCGACGTGGCACCGGCCAGCTTTGTCGCGCCGGCGGCCTACCCGCATCACTCGCACCCGGTGATCGACCCGATGTGCGGCGCCGAAGTGCTCGGCGGCTGCGATAGCGGTTGCGATTCGTTCTGCGGAGGTTGTGACGGGTGCGGTAACGGCGGCAACCTGCGGCGAATGCGTTCCGCCGGCGTCTGCCAATGGTTCGGTTCCGCGGAGGTGCTGCTGATGTTCCGCAGCGGCGATACCATGCCGATCCTGGCCACCACGTCCGCGGGCGGGCAGGGCGAAGGCGCGCTGCCGGTCGGCCCACCGGGAGACACCCGCGTGCTGTTTGGCGGCCAGCGCGTGCTCGATGACATGACCGCCGGCGGGCGCCTCACCCTGGGCACGTGGCTGGACGATTACCAGTGCCGCAGTCTCGTCTTTCGCGGCTGGGGTACCGGTGATGAATCGTTCTCCTTTTCGACCGATAGCACCCGGACTCCTGTCATCGCTCGCCCATTCCGAAACGTTTCCGCTGCCACCCCAGTGAATGATTCGTTGGTGATTTCCGCACCAGGACTCAATCGCACCGGCTCCTTGTCGATCTCCGGATCGAGCGAAGTCTATGGCGGCGACATTGCGCTCCGCCAACAGTGGATGTCGGGTCTCGGCGGCGTGGTGGAAGTGCTCTACGGCTACCAGCACATGCGAATGAGCGAAGACCTGTCGATCTCCAGCAGCACATTGGAACTGCCCAACGCGATCGATGTCCGCGATCGCTTTGATGCGGAAAACGAGTTTCACGGCGGTCAGATCGGCTTGGCGACGCGGTATCGTGAAGGCTGCTGGTCGTTCAATGGCTTGATCAAAGTCGCCGGCGGCTCGGTGCGTCGGTCAGCCCTCCGCGAAGGGTCGACCACTATCGGTCCGCCCTCGACGACCACACCGGAAGGGCTGTTGGTCCGCGGCAGTAACGCCGGAACCACTCGCGACAGCACGTTCGGCTGGGTACCGGAGCTCGATGCGACGCTCGGATATCGCTACACCCAAAACCTCGACTTCACCGTCGGTTACCACTTGATCGCGATGACCGATGCACTGCAGGTTTCTGGGATGATCGATCCGCAGTTGGCGGTCAACACCGACTTCCCGACCGGGTCGGCGAGCCCCTCCAGTGGCCTCCGCTTCGATACTTTCCACGTGCATGGCATCCATTTTGGTTTGCAGTACGTGTACTAACGCAGCTCGGGTGCAGTAAGCTACTAGGCTCGGCAGTTGGTCTGACAGGATCAATTGCCGGGCCGAGCATCGAGCGCGGCCGTGAGTGAGGCTGCCGAGAGGGCCCGCGCCACCTTTTCCTCGCAATTCGCGAAAACGACGTGACCGACAGCAGCGATCCCAACGCGGCCAGCGATGCGGCTGACCGCTCGACCGCCGGCCCCTGCGATGAAACCAATGATCGATTCGCCGAGGCGCCGATCTCGCGGTTGGTCGGTTTCCAAGTCCAGCCGCCGGAAATCTCCGCCTGTGACGCAGGCACAGCGGCGGGCCACGCAGTGGTGCTGCTGGAATGCTCTCGGCATCATCACAACCCGATGGGCCGGGTACACGGCGGGTTGATCGCGGCGCTGGCTGATTCGGCGATGGGAATCGCGTTTGGCCGGTCGCTGCTGCCGGACGAAGATTTTTCCACGATTGACATGCAGATCAGTTTCATTCGCCCGATGAAAACCGGCCTGCTGCGGGCCGAAGCGCAAGTGATCGAGCGCGGTCTGCGAATTGGATTTGTCCGCTGCGAGATCACCAACACACGCGGCAAACGCGTCGCCGTCGCCAGTTGCACCTGCACGCTCACGGGCCAGTCGCAGTGAAGCCAGTCGCAGTGCGGTAGCGGCTGCTGCCGCAGTTCCCGTTGCTGGGGGCATTGCTCCGCCGTTGCTTTGCCGCGCCAGTGACGACAATGCAGAAGTTGTCCCACTCCGTTTCCCTTCGCAGACGAGCATCCGATGCGCCGCCAATCAGAGCCTCACCAGGAAAAGTCTCGCCACGAACACCCGCAGCTGCTCAGCCGCCGTGCCGCCCTCGCCGGCGTCGCCGTGGGCGCGGCCAGCTTGTCTGCCTTGAACGCTGAGCACACACTCGCCCAATCACCCACTGATCCCGCAGGAGCCGACAACGTGACTGTCAACGCCAAGCAAGGACGACTCAACCAATCCGTGTGCAAATGGTGCTTTCCCAAGATGTCGGTCGAGGAGCTGGCGACCCAGGCCGCGGCGCTGGGCTTGGTTGGGATCGACCTGCTGGACCCGGTCGATTTTCCGGTGCTGAAGAAACACGGCCTAGTCTGCACGATGGTCCAGTCCCACTCGCTGGAAAACGGACTGTGCGACCCGCAGTTTCATGAGACGTGCTTGCAGCGGCTCAACACCGCAATCGAAGCGACTTCCGCCGAAGGCTGGCGAAACGTGATCTGCTTCTCGGGCAATGCTCGCGGGATCGACCGCGAGACCGGGATGAAAAACTGCGTCGACGCACTGCGCAAGATCGTCCCCGTCGCGGAAGCGAAAGGGGTCACCCTGATCATGGAACTGCTCAACAGCAAGGTCAATCATCCCGACTACATGTGTGACAACTCGACTTGGGGTGTCGAACTGGTCAAACGCGTCGGCAGCGACCATTTTAAGCTGCTCTATGACATCTATCACATGCAGATCATGGAAGGCGACATCATCCGCACGATCGGCAAGAACCATCAGTATTACGGTCACTATCACACCGCCGGCAATCCGGGCCGTCACGAGCTGGATGACACTCAGGAACTGTTTTATCCCGCCATCGCTAAGGCGATCGCCGATACCGGCTTCGACGGCTATTTTGCCCACGAGTTCATTCCCACGCGCGACCCGATGGCGAGCCTTGCCGAAGCCGTGGCCCAGTGCACAGTCTGAAAACCTCACGCCTTTTGGGTGCATCCTCCTCTGCCACTCTCAACACGGACTATCAGGCTAGCGATTCATGAATGCCAATAATCTCGACCGACGCAAGTTTCTCGGCACCTCCGCGCTGCTGGCTGCGGCTATCTCAAACCGCGCCTACGCCGCCCAAACGCCGCAGCGCCGCCGCGTGGGGCTGATCGGCGCCGGCTGGTATGGCAAGTGTGATCTGTTGCAGTTGATCAACGTCGAACCGGTGGAGGTCGTGTCGATCTGCGACGTTGACTCACAAATGCTCGCCGAGGCAGCAGCGCTGAATCGAGTCGCGTCAGCAATCGAAGAAACAGCCGCGCACCTACTCCGACTACCGTGAGATGTTAGCCGAAAAGGACCTCGACATCGTACTGATCGCGACGCCCGATCACTGGCACGCGCTGCCGATGATCGCCGCCGTCGAAGCCGGCGCCGATGTCTACGTCCAAAAGCCCACCGGAGTCGATGTACTTGAAAGTAAGGCGATGCTCGACGCCGCCCGCCGCACCGAGCGAGTGGTCCAGGTGGGTACGCAGCGGCGGAGCACACCGCACTTGATCGAAGCAAAGCAGCGCGTCGTCGATACAGGCCTGCTTGGCACCGTCGCCCATGTCGACATCTGCTGCTACTACCACATGCGAGCTGGCGGCAATCCGCCCGACTCCACTCCGCCAGCGCATCTGGACTACGAAGCCTGGACCGGCCCAGCGCCGATGCGTCCGTATAACCCATTGGTTCATCCGCGGTCGTGGCGGGCGTTCATGGAGTACGGCAACGGGATTGTTGGCGACATGTGCGTCCACATGCTCGACATGGTCCGCTGGCAACTCGACCTGGGATGGCCCAAACGGATCGGCAGCAGCGGCGGGATCTTCGTCCAGACCGATGCCAAGGCCAACATCACCGACACGCAGTCGGCGCTGTTCGAATATGACGATCTCAATGTCGTCTGGAATCACCGCTCTTGGGGCGATGCCCCAGACGCAGAATACCCCTGGGCCGCGATCATCTACGGTGACAAGGGGACACTCAAGCTGAGCGTCAACAAATATGAGTTTGTCCCTCGCGGACGCGGTGAAAAACTCAGCGGCGAGCCGTTGATCGAGACCGAAAAGTACCCGACCGATCTAACCGATCAGAAGGATTGGCGATTGGAACTGCACGTCGCTTCAGCGATCCGCGGCCACTTGAAGAACTTTCTGGCCGCGATCGATGACCGCAGCCGCCCGGTTGCCGATATCGAACAGGGACACATCAGCAGTGCCGCTTGTTTCTTAGCGAACAATTCGCTGGAGCTCGGCCGCTCGATCACCTTTGACCCGCAGACGCACACCGCGGTTGGAGATGACGAAGCGACCAAGATTCTCAAGCGACCCTACCGAGCGCCCTACCAGCACCCGGCCGGTTAACGGCTCGCTGGAGCCGACCGCAGCGTGGTTGATCACAACGTGGCCGACCGCAGCGTGGCCGACCGCTCCGCCGGTCGGAGCTGATTCCGGTTCAGTGTCAGACCCAGCGGCCGTTATGCTGGTCAGCAGCAGATCGAAGATTGCCGCATTCCTTCCTGTTCGATCGGCGGAGCGATCGAGCACGCTGCCGATCGGAGGGCTCATAGGCCCCCTCCGTCCGCCATCCCCTTACCTCTTCCTCGCCGAAGCAACAACGCAGACCGCACACGAGCCGCTGCAGCCTGCGTTGCCCGCTTCGTCGCTGCCGCAGTCCTTGGTGCCGCATCCCGGCCCGCAGCCCTTGGCCAGCAATTTGGCGAAGTGACCGCTGCGCACCTTCGACTCATAACGCTCGGCCAGTTGCTGGACGATCTGCTGGTCGCTCGGATCGGGATCGGTCAAGAAATAGAAGATCAGCGTTCCGGCATCGAACACCTGGTCGACTTCCAATAACACCGCGGAAGACCCTGCCGCGGCCAAACAGCGGCGGCATTCTTCCATCGCGTCGCTGCGGTAACGCTCCAGCCGCGAGATCAGCAGTTCATCTTCTGCTGTTGTCGCCCGCAAGATCGTCGGCATGCCGGCTACCTCCGTCGGCGTCGGCACAGCCAGCGTGGCGGTGGCAGGTGTCCCAGACGACGGGGCAAAACTTGATTCCAAGTCGTCGTCGGTTCCGGGAGCCTCCGCGGTCACTTGGCCGACTTCCAGGCCTCGCGCGGTGCGGCAGATCACCCGCGTCCCGCGGCGATAGGGACCACCGCCGCCGACGCGGCAGCGAGCGATTTCTCCCCAGCTACCGATGCGAACAAAGAAAAACTGCATGCTAAACTCTCGGCCCTGTGCGGCTCATGGTAAACCAGTCGTGGCGTTGACCGGTGATGTGTCCGGGGTAATGGCGGTCGGCAGCCGAAACCGTCACCGCCGGCTCGCTGGCAAGCTGATGTGTCCGAGGTAATACGGATGCTTGGGCATAAGACGGCTTGTCACACGCCCGCGGCGCGGCGACGATCACCCCAGTGACACGCAACGGGCGTGTCGGGATACGACGGCCCCGGCTGACCTTCGATCCGCCTGCGCTTCGCTGCCAGGGTTTCGACGCGACGGCGCGGCGCTGAACACCGAAACTCCAGCTTCTCCCATCATACTCATGTCAACGGCCTTTTCGGAACCGACAAACTCCTCCACCGCCGCAAACCCTGAGGCCGAAGGCTCGCTGGACTATCGGCAACTGGCTGATGCAGTGCTGGCCGGGCACCAGGTGACGCGCGCCGAGGCACTGGCAATCCTCCGATCTCCGAACCATGAACTGTTGGCGGTGCTGGATGCTGCTTTTCGCGTGCGGCGAGCCTATTTCGGTCTCAGCGTGCAGCTGTACTTCTTGATGAACGCCAAGAGCGGCCTGTGTCCCGAAGATTGCAACTACTGCAGCCAGTCGAAGGTTTCCACGGCGCCGGTGCCCAAATACAACATCCTGCAGCGCGACCAACTGATGGCCGCGGCCGAGCTGGCGGCCCAGCGGCAGGCCAAGACGTACTGTCTGGTGATCAGCGCCCGTGGGCCCAACGAGCGAGAAATGAAGGCGGTCGAGGAGATCGTGCCGGAAATCAAAGCTAGATACGGCTTGGACATCTGTGCGTGTTTAGGGCTGCTGACCGCTGAGCAAGCCCGGCGGCTGAAGGCTGCCGGCGTCGACCGGGTCAATCACAACCTCAACACCAGCGAAGAATACTACGCCAAGATCTGCACGACACACACTCACGCTGACCGGGTGCAGACGCTGCATCATGTTCGCGACGCGGGGCTGGAAATCTGCAGCGGTGGGATCATCGGCATGGGCGAGACCCAGGACGATATCGTGGCGATGGCGCTGCAGCTGCGCGAGCTGAAGGCGGAATCGATCCCGGTCAATTTTCTCAACTCGATTGACGGCACGCCGCTGCAGCAAACGACCCATCTGACGCCCCAGGACTGCCTCCGCGCGCTGGCAATGTTCCGTTTGGTGAACCCGACCAGCGAACTGCGGATTTCCGGCGGACGCGAGCTGCACCTGCGGACCTTGCAGCCGCTGGGCCTGTACGCGGCCAACAGCATGTTCGTCGGCGACTACCTGACCACCGGTGGCCAGCCTCCTGAGCAGGATTACCAAATGATCCGCGACCTCGGCTTTGAAGTCACCGGCGGCGTCCGCAGCGACGCTGACGCTACCACCAGCCGTGCTGAACTCGACGCGGCAACCCTGCCGATCACACCGCCAACGTTGTCTCCGGTTACACTGCGTGGCGGCTGCGGCGGCTCGTCGTGTGATTCCGGTAACTGTGGAGGCAACTGAATATGTTCCGATCGATGCTGAGTTTGGTACTGGCGATTTGTGCGATCGGCGTGGGCACGCTCGTTGGTGGGCTACTTCAAGCGACTGCGCAAGAAGCCGCTGGCGATGCCGTACAAGAAACACAGAAAGGCCAGAGCAAGAAGGTGCTGCTGATCGGCATCGACGGTTGCCGCTTCGATGCGCTTCGCAAAGCCGATGCACCGCACCTCAATCAGCTGATCGCTAGTGGCGCTTATTCGCAAGCGGCGCAGATTCTCGGCTCACGCTATCGTGAAAACGATACCATCAGCGGTCCGGGTTGGTCGAGCATCTTGACCGGCGTCTGGGCCGACAAGCACGGCGTGCACGACAACAGCTTCAAAGGCAAACAGTACGAGCAGTACCCGCATGTCTTTGTTCGGCTTAAAGAAGTGCGTCCCGCGTTGTCGGCGGCGTCATTCGTGACCTGGGAGCCGATCGCGTCGCAGATCACTGCCGGGGCCGATGTCTCGCGTACCTTCGAAGCGGAAGACAAAGATTATGCGGCGGCCGACGAGCTTTGCGCCATGGCAGCTGCCGAGCGTTTGACCACGGCCAATGACGACATCGTGTTTTTCTACATCGGCCAAGTTGATGAGACCGGACACGCCAAAGGCTTTCATCCGACAGTCCCCGAATACATCGCGGCCATCGAGCGCGCCGACCGACACGTCGGCAGCGTGCTGGGCGCCATCGACGCCCGAGCCACACGCGCCGACGAGGACTGGTTGATCATCATCACCAGCGACCACGGTGGGTCAGGTCTCAGCCACAGTAACGGGCACAACAATCCTGAGATCCTCAACAGCATGTTGATCGTCTCGGGCTCAAGCGTTCGCCCAGGAGAGCTAGTGCCGCCGGTCGAGATTGTCGACGCAGTCCCGACCGCTGCAACTCACCTCGGTGTGAAGATCGATGACCGGTGGGGCTGGGACGGCAGGCCACAAGGGCTGACTCCGCCCTAACGCTTGCGGCGGAATCACTGCTGGTTGTCCCTTTTAACGCCTGATCTGTGTCACGCCGCCGGCAGTGTTCGCAGTTCGCTGACAACCCGTTCCAAGACATCGGACCAATCGCCCAGTTGCGACTGCCGAAACAGTCGCATGTTCGGGTACCACGGCGTCGTCTGGCCGGTTTGCAACCATCGCCAATCCGGCACGCGGCCCAGCAGCAACCACACCGGCACGCCGAGCGCCCCGGCCAGATGCGCTGTCGAGGTATCGACGGTAACCACCAAGTCGAGGTTGCGGATGATCGCTGCGGTGTCGAGAAACGCGCCGCCGGACTGATCGATCGACTCGGGCAGCCTGGCAATCGCGTGGGCGAAGTCGACGCGATCGAGTTGCTCACTGCCGCTTCCGTGCTGCAGGCTGATGAGCGATACATCGGCAAGCTGGGCCAGCGGCCGGAACTCGGCCAGCGGGATCGAGCGATAGACATCCGCGTGATGCTGCGGGTTGCCTTGCCAGCAGATACCGATCCGCCGTCGACCAGCTTGACGCGGTAGCGATGCATCCAGCGCCCGCCGCCAATAATCGACCAGCGGTGCAGAAATATTCAAGTAGGCGGGAGCATCAGGTCCGCTGGCTCCGGCGGCCGTTGCCAGTTCGCCGGTGCGGCCATACCAGCCGTCAACCACATCGATCAGTGAGGCGTGGTAATCGATCGGTCCGGTTTCCAGCTGCGACAGTGGCACCGAATCGGGGATTAGCATGTCAATGCCAGGAGCTGCGGAAAACAGCGGGATCAGGTGCCCGCCACACCGCAGGATCGTCCTAGCTCCGGCACCGTGGAGCGTATGACAAACGCGTACAAACTGGATCGCGTCACCGATTCCTTGCTCGGGATAGAGCAGAAACGTTTTGCCTTGCGGATCTTCCCCTTGCCACAGCGGGAATGGGTAGGCGGGCCGGCCGCCGGGCAGGCAGCGCCATCGCCAGCGGTACTCGGGCCAGCCTTCGGCGTAGCGCTCTTGCAATAAATAGATGACCCCTAGGTTGCGATGCAGTTCCGGATCCTGCGGCGCCAGTTGCAGGGCCTGGCGATACGACGCCAACCCCTTCTCAATCTCCCCGGCCCAAATCCACAGCGTCCCCCGGTTCTTCAGCGGTGAAAGGTACCCCGGTTGTCCATCCAGCGCCTTTTGAAAACAGGTATCGGCTTGCTCGACGTCGCCGAGCATTCGCAGCGTATTGCCGAGGTTGTTCCAGGCGATGGGGAACTGCGGCGTGATTGCTAGCGCCGTGCGATAGGCGGCAGCCGATTCAAGAAACCGCCGCTGATCAAATAGGGCGATCCCAAGGTAGACATGTGCGGCAGCATGCTGCGGTTGCCGAGCGATCACCTGGCGGTACACCGACTCCGCCGCAGCGACCTCCCCAGCCTGATGCGCCTGCCAAGCCTGTTCCAAAGCGGTTTGTAGTGTAGTCATGGCAGGAATTGTAATCCCCCGAGACGGCCGCAATGTCTAGCAGGTAACTTCTGCCGGCTCAGTGGGGTGTAGGATCAGAATCGCTAATGAACACCGATGAACGCTAATCCGCAGCTCGTTGCAACCGTCGCCCAGAGACAAGGCCACGAGTCGTGCGACAACACGTATCGGAAGCCCCACGCCACCAGGCGTACACCAACCCAATCACGTCTGGCATGACCGCCGAGATCCGCAGTCCCGTAGGGACGGAAGAAAGTAGCCTAGGGTGAATCCACCGAGCTCCGGCGAGTGTGGATGTAACCCCGGGAACGGCAAACGCCCCCACCCCATCTCTCCCCCGTCTCCTGGCTCGGCCGGCAAAGCCGTCCGAGCCGGGAGACGGGTTCTGCCGCGGATCGCTCTCAGGAGACAATTTGCACAGAGACATCTCGTGCCGTATTGTGCAGGTGGCGCATGAACTCGTCTTCACCTGCTCCGTCCGCTCTCCGCTATGAGGAGGCTGCCACCGTGCGCACCACAACATATCGCAACAATCGACATCATTCGCATCGCGGCTTAACGCTGTTAGAGGTGGTGATGGTAATTGTCATGCTAGGGATTGTGTTCTCACTACTTTTTCCGCTTTTGATCGACAAACGCGAGCCGTACAGGCGGAATCAGTGCAGCACCCACCTTAACAATCTCGCCAAATCCGCCATCCAATATGAGATGGCAAATCAGCACTATCCCGGCTGGCTCCAAAGCTATGGCCGGTTCAACGGTACCACGGGCGATCCATTCGATCCCAATGCCGATCCCAGGAACTTCGCACCACACCAGAAGCTCGGCGGCTGGGCGATTGCACTGCTCCCTTACTTGGATGCGCAGCCAACCTATGAGATCTGGACCGACGACCAGTATCCCGTCGTCCGTGGAACTGAGTACACCGCCGGCGCTGTACAGAATCTCTCGATTTTGCAATGTCCCGTCAGGATGGAGTTGACGGATTCTCGCGGGCGGAACAGCTACGTTTCTAATAACGGCATGCATCATCTCCTGCCCAATGGCACCATCCCAGCTCCGTTAGCATCCGCTGATGGCAGTGAGCTCGCCGCCTTCGTGGGTTCGATGAAACCTGCTAATGGAATGTTCAATCATCAAATCACAAATGCGGCGGTACCGCCAGGCAATCCGATGCGCTCGGCCGACTTAATCGATGGCCTAAGTCATACCGTGCTGTTTTCCGAGAATCTGCAGGCATTCCCCTGGCATCAGGTGCGTGCCGATGAGCAGGCCAGCGCTCGCGTACTCCTGTCAATGGAGAGTGGTGGGAATCCGGCTCTGGAAAATCCGCAAGCCCCTGTCCTCGGCCTAGTTGTGGAATCGAGATGCTTGCAGGGGTTGGTTTGGCACTGGCAGGACGATGATCCGGCGGTACAAGCCGCTACCGGTTGTCCGGGAGTGAATGCCGTGCACCGCATCAACGGCAGCGGCACGTTTGGAGGAAAGGAGCGATCGGCAAGCGAAATCGATGTAGCCAAACTACCGGTCGCCACCCTTGCTTACGTCGCGCGACCTTCGTCGTTGCACGTCGGTGGTGTCAATATCAGCTTCGCCGACGGAGGTTCCCGCTTCGTTTCCGAGTCCATCGATTATCGAATCTACCAAGCGCTGATGACCCCGCACGGCGAGCAGAGCGACGTGCCCATGGCTGCCTTCACTCTGACAGACGGCGCATTCTAATGCTCTTATCGCCGATCCGCTGAGCCCGATGACCCTCGTAACGTTGACTGCCACATAAATGAAGCGGTCGCACACCGATGGCGTCCCACCCGCCCATGGTCGCACACCGTTTATACCTGTCACGTTTCACGCCCCGACGAGCAATTTCCAACCCCCGTACCCGGTTCGGTCGGTTAACTGAAAGATTGCGCGTCCCGGCCGGTTTGTTCTGCCATAGACGAGCTAGGACTGGTGGACGAAGTTGCAAAGTGGCGGTCGCGCTCTCGTCCCCCTCTGATTAGGGCCCGGCAACACGTCTCAACACGCTGCTGCAGCGCCAGAGGGCTGAGCACCGCCTTGGCAGCGGCCCGCCACTGAATGATAAGGGTATCGAATCGGGTTCTCCAGCTAGAGATAGGCCGCGTACCCCTTTTAAGAGGCAGCCAGTCTGTTTGCAGGGGCGGAACTGGAAGGCCACAGGACTGAGTTATTAGGAGCTGATCGATCTACCAACCAGGCAACGAGAACCCAGAAATGCCAACCCGGTTAGGCAACTTGTTATGAGACGACTCCAATCAACATGCTGGGGGTGTGGGGAGGCGTGCTTGCAGAGGGGTGTGCTGTTGCTTCGTGGTTTTTATAATCCTTTGATATCAATCGCTCGCCGAGTCAGCGGCAGACCAAGCGTAGAACCCACTTACCTCTTTTACTGTGAGGTTGCCGGCCCAGGCTAGTGGCTGGAGTCTGGTTTTTTGCCAACTTTCTATTATGTCACAGGCAGCTGCACTACGATCCGCCAGCACTAACTGATCGATTGGGACGCTAATGCATGGTATGAGACCAGCGACTGGATGCTATCACAGATCCGTACAACAGAGTCAGAGAGGAACTCGTCAGATTGAGTTTCCGGCCATGAATCATCCAATTCCGGCAAGCTTCTCACTGGAAGAGTATTTTCGATCTCTCTACCCTCGCCGTGGATGAAGATCGCTTGGAAGACGCGTCGGCAGATCACCGGTGGGTATGAGTTTTGCAAACGGCATCAGATCAGCCCTTCGATGCAGTTTTAGCTGCGTCGTTCCATCCCTCCGGCAGTTTGATTGCCGGATCCACTCGCTTATAGGATTGACCATTATGCACACATTGCCACGGCAAGCCAGACCTCGCAGTTTCGCGCCGATGCCACCTCATGCTTTCGCGAAACGGACCTTGATGGCCATCGCAGCCCTCACTGCGTTTACCGTTGCCGGGGCGGGAGCCGCCACTGCCCAAGCGCAGGAGATACTGCCGCTGAGGATTAATGAAGTTATTGTTGAAGACGGACAACTGCTCGCGCTGGGGTCACTTGGCGATGCCTCTTTCGAGACGCCGCTGGATATTTCGCTGGTCGAGTTGATTGACGATCCCCAAAGTGGCGTCTGCGCCATTCTCGATCTGGAATTAGGCGCGATTCACCTGGATCTGCTGGGGCTGCAGGTCGATACCAGCGACATCTGCCTGCGAGTTCAGGCGGTGCCTGGTGACAACAATCTGCTGGGCAATTTGCTGTGTGCAGTTGCCGGTCTGCTCGACGGAGGCCTTTCACTCGAGGAAATACTTGCAGGCCTTCCACTTGGGGACGTGCTCGACGGCCTTACCGAAACCGAAGTCGAACAACTGCTTGCGGAAATCGCCGATTTGCTCAACGCAGCTCTTCAGCAAGCGACGGATCCGTCGAGTGTTGAGGACGTGAGCGCCGCGGATCGGGTGGGCGTGAGCGGCACCAAGCCAAACCACGGCCAAGGACAAGGTAGAGGCCAGGGCCAAGGCAAAGGGCAGGGGAATAGCCAAGGCTTCAACAAGCAGTGCGACATCCTGAAATTTGTCCCTCGGGCCAATCGATCTCACTCTGCTCGGTTTGAACGTCCACCTCGATGATTGCGAGGGCGGACCGGTGACCGTCGACATCACGGCAGAACCTGGACACGGCAAGCTGTTGGGCAACCTGCTTTGTCAATTAGCGGGACTGCTCGATGACGGCGGTCTGCTCGACGATCTCTTGGCAGATATCGCCGACGAAATCCTGAACCTGATCTAAGCAATCGGTAGTTCACAGATGGCGGCCAATCGCAGGTCCGTTCCGCCGGAACGGGCCTGCGATTTTTTTGCTGCCTTCTCCATCAGCCGGCTGGCGCTCATGATGATTTCTACAGCATCTTTGCGCGATCCTGGCAGCGAAGGAGCCAGTCCAGGGTAACACGCTGGGGTGAGCTCCCAGCCCTGCATACCCTGACCTGTACCCTGGCGAGCCTGCCGCGCGGAATCTGACTTCCGCTGGCTTGGCGGATTGGGCTATTGGTCGTAGGGGTGTAGGGAAACAGCGAATCGGTGGAGAGCCGAAAAACGGACGCGGCGAAGGTCGACAGATGAGCATGGTGAGGCGGACCAGTACCGACTCGCGGCGGCGACGGATTTTGATGTACCAGTGCAGTCGCGAGGGCGACCGTGGCTCGAGCCCTGATCGGCGGCAGGTCGAGAAACTGCGTCAAGCTCGGCGTCCGGTGGCGATCTACGGCTCCAGCGTGAACCGGCGCTTGCGCGGTCGGTGGTTCTCGCTCGTTCCCGTTCGTCGCCGCGCGATGGCGGGGATCAGTGTCGCAATCCTCAGCGGCGTGCTGCTGCTGTGCTTGGCGCACTGGCTGGCGATCACCTGGCAGCCGTTGGCGTACCGCGAACCGCTGGCGCGGGCGTTTCGTCTGGACCGGCCCGATAGCTTCGGGACCTGGATTCGTAGCCTACTGCTGGCGTTGACCGCCGGCGTCGCATTGCTGGTTTATCAACTTCGGCGGTATCGCAACGACGATTATCGCGGCAGCTACCGGATTTGGCCGCCCGTGATCATCTTGATCGCGATCGCCAGCCTCGATGCTGGCGTCGCGCTGGTTCCTTGGGGCGGCGAACTGATCGATTTGGTGTTGGGGAAACGGATCGCGATGGCCGGGGCCGATTGGATCCGCATCGGCTTGACCGTCGGCGGGGCGGCGCTGGCGCTGCGACTGGTCGCCGAGGTGCGTCATTCCAAGCTCGCTGTAGCGATGATGCTGGTATCAATTGCCTGGTTTGCCTTGCCTCACGCCGGCCGCTGGGGGATTTTGCTCAGCGACACGCCGCTGAAGTGGTGGTTGATCACCTCAGGCGCCGCTGCTGGCTGCGGCGACACTTTGCCTGGCGTGCACCGCCTACTTGCGGATGTTGTTTCGCGAAGTCCGCGGGCTCGATCAAGAGGACCGACTCGCCGATCGTTTGCGGCAGTGGAAGGCTAGTCTGTTTGCTGCCACGGCGGCGGATGCGGACGACGACGCTCGGCCCGCCAAATCAACCGCGGAGAAGCCGAAGCCGCTGCGGGCTTCAAAAATGTCGAAAACCACGGCGGCGACAAGCCCGCCCGACTCGAGCGACCATGCAGTTGCAGATTCCGCTGACAACGAAAAGTCCGTTGCCAAGCCGAGGCTCCAAGAGCGGCTGATTGGCATGGTGAGCATCGGCCGTTACTTCAAACGCCCCAAGCGGGCCGAAAAGGCATCGTCGGGCGGGGACACACAGGCTTCCCCAGCGGGCGCCGAATCACAGCCGCCGACTGCTGCGAGTTCCGCTCCCGCCGCCAGGCCGGTTGCCAAGCCGATAGCTAAATCAGTTGCCGAGTCTGCACAGCCAGCCGCGAAGCCAGCGGAAAAACCGGCTGCCAAACCGACGCGTGAAGCCGCCGCTTCCGACGACGAATCCAATTCTGACGCTGAGAAACCGCCTCGGCGTGTCCTGGCCAGCATTTTTGGCCGCTGGCGGCGATCTTCGGCAGCCGCCCAGGATGCTGTTGCAGCCCGAATCGGCCGCAAGTACGCCGGCGCGAGCCAAGGAAGCAGCGCCGTCTGGAAAATCCAATCCGGCTCCTCTGGCCGCCGCGGCACGCTCCGCACCGACTCCTGCGACAGATGCTGACGACGCGGTTGACGGCGAGGGCGACGATTCCATCGACTGGGCGTCGATGGGCAAGGCCGAACGTCGGCGGCTGAAGCGTGAGCTGAGACGCTCAGGCGACGCCGCTTAGTTTGATCCGGCTTGGGGGCTAATGATGAGTGAGGACCATGATGATTGACTACTGCCAAGAGCCGGAGCTGAGCGCCGGTGAGTTCATCGATGTCCTGGTGCGATCGACGCTGGCCGAGCGTCGCCCGATCGATGACCTGCCCACGATGGAGTTGATGCTGCGCAACGCCGACTTGCTGGTGACGGCGCGTCACGAGGGCCGACTGGTCGGCATCTCCCGTGCGCTGAGCGACTTTTGTTACAGCACCTATTTGGCTGACCTGGCAGTTGACCAGGCATTTCAGCGGCAGGGGATCGGCAAGGAACTGATTCGGCGCACCCATGAGGCCGCGGGACTGGCCACGACTCTGATTCTGATCTCGGCGCCCAAAGCGGTGAGCTACTACCCGCATATCGGACTGATCAAACACGATTCATGTTGGACGATTCCCCGCGTCAGTGGTTGATCGAACCGGCCTCAACCAGCTGAAGGAACGTTCGCTTTTACCCAGTCGCGAGCCAACAGCCAAACGAGCAACCCCTTTTGCGCGTGCATCCGGTTGCCAGCCTGGCAGATGACGTCGCTTTGCGGACCATCGATCACTCCATCGGTGATCTCTTGGCCGCGAATGGCCGGCAGGCAGTGCAGGACGCGAGCATGTTTCGGCGCAGCTTTCATCAACTTTTCGTCGATTCGGTAGTCGGCGAAGATCTGACGCCGCTCGGCCTTTTCCGCTTCCTGACCCATGCTGGTCCAGACGTCGGTGTAGATCGCATCGGCATCGACCACCGCTTCCATAGGATCGCGAGTCTGACAAACATCGGCGTCGGGATAAGCCTGTTTAACGCGATTGCACCAGGCGTCATCGACTTGGTAGCCGTCCGGGCAAGCGATGGTGAACGACATCCCGAGCATCGCGCTGATCAACATCAACGAGCGAGCGACATTATTGCCGTCGCCGACAAAGACCAGCCGTTTGCCGGCGAGCGAACCGAGCGATTCCTCGATTGTCATCGCATCGGCGATCGCTTGGCAGGGATGACTCAGGTCAGTCAAGCCGTTGATCACCGGCACTAGATCGAACGCCGCAAACTGTTGAACGCGATCATGACTTTTGGCGCGGCAGACGACCACATCGACGTATTCGCCAAGCACGCGGGCAAAGTCGGCATACGATTCGCGCTTTCCCCAGCCGACTTCTTCGCCCAGGAACAGACTCGTCCCGCCCAGCTGCGCGATCCCGGCCTCGAAACTGACGCGGGTCCGCAGGCTCGGCTTTTCGAACAGCAGCGCCAGCACCATACGCTCGAGCACCGGCGGGCGGACTCCGATCGCCAACTGTTGTTTGAGGTAAGATGCCGTCGCCATGATTTGGCGCAGGTCGGCTTGTGTAATGTCAAAGAGCGTCACTAAATGTTGCATGCTCACGACTCAATCGCTTGTCGTTCGATTGTTTCCAGGGCCGCCCGCAGCGTCTCGAGCATTTGGTCAGACTCCTGGTCAATGATATTGATAGGGGGACACACCAATAGTGTCGTTTCACCCGAGGCCAGCATTCGCAGTCCCAGCTTGTCGGTTGCTGAGATCACTTCAGCGGCCGGCACGTCGACTTGCAGCACCGTCCATAGGCCGGTCGTCGACGCTGCGCTGATAAACTCAAAACTGCCGACCAACTCTTGCCAAGCGGCGGCCCAACGCTGGCCGACTGCGGCGACGTGTTCCGGGCCACCGAGCTCGGCGAGCGCCGCGGCAGTGGCTCGAACCACGGCCCGCAGCACAGGATAGTCACGCATCGGCAGCCGTCCCGCGGCACGCAGCGAAAAGAGACCACCAACAGCGGCATCGTTCCGGTCGTTCTGATCCTGCAGGCGATCGATCACCGCGGCGTGAGTGAGCAACAGACCGCCGGGCATCCCGCCGGTCCAGCCGGCCGCTGCGGTAACGATGTCCGCTTCTAGTGAATGTGTTTGATGAAAGAACCACTGGCCGCTGATTGCCGCGGGCACCTGGGTTTCATCGACAATCAGCAGTGCGCCGCTGGCATCGCAAAGCTGTCGGACTTCCAACAGATAATCAGCGGCAAACGGCTCGCCGCCACGGTTCCAGTCGACCGGTGAGAGCAGCACGGCAGCGGCGGTGGCATCAACCGCCTTACTGATTGCTCGCAAGTCACCGGGGGCGAGGTGCTGGAAACCGGGGGCCAACGGCCCGCCGACGGCTTGACCGGCTACCTTGCCGCTGGCGGACCGGCAAGCGAGTGTGTCGCCGTGATCGCTGCCCAGCAGCGTGATGATCCGGTGGCGCCGCGACTGGCTGCCGTCGCGTTCAGCAGCGAGGATGCGTGCGATCCGAATCGCCCACTCGTTGGCCTGCGACGCCGAAGGGAGCAGCGAGACGTCAGCAAAGTCAGAAAAGGGAACACCCCACTCAGCTGCGATGCTGTCGCTGACCGCGTCTTCCACTCCACCCAGATACGACTGGCAGGCAGCACCCAGCGCGGTGGCGATTTGCGGATGACGGTGTCCGAGCGGGCTGGCATACGCTGCCGCCATGTCGAGCAGCCGCCGCTGCGAGGCGTCGACGATCTCGACCCCACTGGATGAAACGATGGTTATCGGCTGCCTCTGAATCAATGCGCTGCGTTCCTTTTACCGCGACTTGCGGAGCTCGGTGCCGACGCCGGAGGTCGTGTAGATCTCCAGTAACAGTGAGTGACGCAGGCGACCGTCGACGATATGAACCTTACCCACACCTCGGTCGAGCGTGTGCAGACAGGCTTCGACTTTGGGAATCATGCCCGAGTCAATCACACCGCTGGCGATCAGCTCGCGCGCCTCCTCGGCGGTCAGCGAGTGGATGATCGTTGACGGATCCTCTTTGTCGCGGCGCACGCCGTTGACGTCCGATAGGAACACGAGCTTTTCCGCGCCCAGAGCCTGCGCTACGGCCATCGCCGCGGTGTCGGCATTGACGTTGTAAAGCTCACCGTCGGGGCCGGCGCAGCATCGACGGAATGACGGGAACTTGGTCGGTATAAGACAGCCCTTCGATGACATCGCGATCGACGCGGGTGACATGGCCGACTGCGCCGAGATCAACACCGTCGTCGGTGATCAGCTTCTCGCCGAACAGGACGTTGGTGGTGTCCGGTGACAGATTGATCGCGCGGCCGCCGAGCTGCTCGATTTCGTTGGCCAACTGACGATTCAGGTCACCGGCGAGCACCTTGCGGACGATCTGCAGCGTTGCCGGATCGGTCACCCGGCGGCCGCGAATGAACTCGGCCTTAATCCCTGCCTCGGTCAGCGCTTGCGTGATCGCCTTGCCACCGCCGTGGACCACGACCGGACGCATGCCGACCGTCTCCATAAAGATGATATCGAGCAGAATGTGCCGCCGGGCCTCTTCATCTTCCAGCAAGCTGCCGCCGAGTTTGATGACGGTGGTTTTGCCGCGAAATTGACGAATCCATCCCATCGCTTCGATCAGGGTGTTTGCTTTCTCAATAGCCTCTTGCACGCTAGGATGTTCTCGCTGTTAGAAAGTGCGTGATGGATCGCCTGTGCCGACGCGGGTTCCCACGGATTGGCGGAAAGTCGCGTTCGCCGCAGTCTTCTGGGCGGCAAAAGCCGATCACTGTAGAGTGCTGAGCGGTTGAAAGTCAATCAAGCTTTGCATCCCGACAAGCTGGAAACGCAATGAGTCAAGAGTCGTCCCGCCGCGCCACGACCGCCCTGATCGGTGGCGGGCGGATGGGCCAAGCGCTGATCGATGGGCTGATCCGAGCCGGTCGGTTGACCGCCGAGCAACTGCACGTGGTCGAGCCCAATCCGGCGGCGCAGCAGTGGTGGCAGCATCATCATCCGGGCTGCCGCCTCGATGATCAGATCGTCCCGGCAGTCTCGCTGGCTGAGACGGTGATCCTGGCCGTCAAGCCCGATATGGTCGCCGTCGTCGCCGCCCAAGCCGCTGGCCACTGGGGCGGACGGTTGGTGATTTCAGTCGCCGCGGGCGTGACGCTGAGCAAGCTGACCGACTGGCTCGGCACCGATCGCGTGATCCGTGTGATGCCCAACACGCCTTGCCTGGTAGGCGCGGGAGCATCCGCCTATTGCTGCGGCGGCGGGGTCAGCGACGCGGATAAGAAGCATGCTCACGAAATCTTCGCTGCGGTCGGTTGGGCTGCGGAGGTCGCCGAAAAACAGATGGATGCCGTCACCGGGCTCAGCGGCAGCGGCCCGGCATACGTCTGCGTGATCATCGAAGCGCTGGCCGATGGCGGCGTCCTGGCTGGCTTGCCGCGCGACATCGCCATGAAATTGGCGACGCAGACTGTGCTGGGAACCGCCCAGATGGTCGCTCAGACCGGTCAGCATCCGGCCCAATTAAAGGACGCCGTCGCCAGTCCCGGCGGAACGACCATTGCCGGGTTGCGGTCATTAGAACAAAATGGCGTCCGAGCCGGCTTGATCAACGCAGTCTCCGCCGCAGCGGTGCGCAGCAGCGAGCTGGGTTAATTACGGCCAAACGTCGACGTCATTCGCTTCATTTTTTCACAGTTGCATCGTTTCATGGATTCTCCGATCGTCCTGGTTGATGACAAACACATCCCGCTGTACCGCGTGGTCTGGGTCGCCGATCTGCCACATTTCTGCGGGGAACCGGACTGCATGCGGGAAGGCCAATACGAAATCCGTTTGGACGTCGAGGATTCGGTCTGGACCAGTCTCCGCGGCCGCGATGCTGTGTTGGCGGCGCTGACGACCTGGTGCGGCGACGGGGAACCCGACGGCACGGACGAAGACCGCGACTGGTGAGTGCCGCATCGCGGCCCGGACACGTTAGGACTGTGCCTGTCGGCGATAACCCAGCTGCGTGATCACCGCCAGAATCTCCTCGCAGGAGATGTAACGACGGCAGGCGGCGAGTTTGTACTGGTCGATCGCCACGGCGATTTCTCGAGCAGCCGGTGAGAGTTCCGCATGCGAGCTGCCGAATTGCCGGCGCTCAGCGGCCGGCTGGCTGGCTGCAGCTGAACGACCCGGACTTGCCAATGTGCTGGACGCAAATCCGGATGCCGGTCCGGCAGGTACGTCAGCCGAAAGAAGGTGGGGGCCGAATGACATCATGCAAGGATTCCTGCCCAGGAAGTGAAGCGCGCGCTACCACCGCGATACCCGCCGCCACAGCAAGCCTAGCTCACCGTTCTTCCGGCGGCCGGTAATCGAGCAAAAACTCAGAAAAGGTGGTCGACCGCTCCGCCGGTCGAACCGGATGGGGGCGAGCGCAAAGTGGCTGGCACCATCTGCAGCCGGGACTTCGATCGGCGGAGCGATCGGCCACGCTGGCGATCGGCCACACTATCGCTCCAGGGTGGCCGCGTCGCGGGTGTTGGCGACGCGATTGGGCATGTCGCCTAACTGCGCCGTCATCTCGATGGCTCGCGCCGAATGGGGAGCCAGTTCAATCGCCGTCTTCAACGGCTCCCGCGCCGCTTCGATGTTGCCCTGTTCCAAATACAGCGCCGCCAGATACAGGTACGGCTCCGGGTCATTGGGATCGCCCCGAATCGCGTCTTGGAAACATTTCTGCGCATCGCTGTGCCGCTGGAATTGCTGCAGCGCAATCCCTCGCAAGGTGTGAGCTCGGCTGGGACAGACCTCGTCGCTGCCGATCGTGTCCTTCAGGCGGTCGATGGTGGCCAGCAGGCGGTCGTAGCGACCCTGTTGCCGGTACAGCTCGGCTGCCTGCAATTGGACTTCCGGATAATCCGGTTGCAACGCCAGCGCCCGGTGGTAGGCGGCCAGTGCACCGGCTTGATCGCCGGATTGCAGCAGACAATCTCCGCGCAGCGACCAGACTTCCGCCGATTGCCGGTCCGCCGCCAAGGCGGCCAGGCACTGCCGGTCGGCGTCGGCCACTCGTCCCAGGTCGAGATACATTCGGGCCAACCGCCGCATCAGTCGTGGGTCCGAAGCGCTCAGTCGCACGGCTGCTTCCATGTGTTTGAGCGCCGCCTCGCGTTCGCCCCGCTGCCACAGCGACTCGGCCAGCCCCCAGTGCGCGCGGTCCTCGCTGGAAGTCAATTCAAGGGCACTGGTGAATAGGCCTTCAGCGACATCCCACTGGCCGGCGTGCAGCGCCTCGTGCCCTTGCCGGCTGAGCCGCCGCGCCGCAATGCTCTGCCGGCTCTCGCCGTAGCGGCTGATCGCGCGGCAGCCGACGCTGGTGCACAGGCAGCTGGCAACCAGCGTCCAGATCGTCAGCGAGCTTGCCAGCAAGACGCAAGCGGCGGGCGACGGCTGGAGGCGGCTAATCAGGTTCACGCCTCGGCTTTAACAAAACGCGTTTGCCTGCGGCAAGCTCGCCCGGCCCGCTCGTTCCGCGGTGGCTCAAAGGGCAAGCCAAAGTCGAGGGCATTTTTGGAGTGCCGTGAACTTTTGCGAGAGTCAACCTGGAAAGGAAGCGGAAGACTGGAGGAGGTAGGCTGAAGATCGCCGGCGGCAGGCTGAAGCCTGAACTCCAACGGCGGCAGGCTGAAGCCTGAACTCCAACGGCGGCAGGCTGAAGCCTGGACTCCAACGGCGGCAGGCTGAAGCCTGAACTCCAACGGCGGCAGGCTGAAGCCTGGACTCCAACGGCGGCAGGCTGAAGCCTGGACTCCAACGGCGGCAGGCTGAAGCCTGGACTCCAACGTCGGGGCTGAGTGTGCTACCTGGATTGCGCAGCCGCGCCGGAGCGGAGGCCTTACGCGGCAGCCCGCAGGTGCCGGTAGGCCTTGTCGGTGGCGATCCGTCCGCGCCGCGTCCGCACGATCAGCTCGGTGCGCAGCAGAAACGGTTCGACTTCGTCCTCCAGCGTGTCGCTGCTGACGTTCATCGTATGGGCGATCGCTTCCAAACCCGCCGGCCCGCCGCCAAAGACGCGGGTGAGGGTATCGAGGTAGCCGCGATCCTGTTTATCGAGCCCCAAGATATCGATCCCGATCATCTGCAGCGCGGCGGTCGTGGCCGACAAGGAGATGTCGCCGCCAGCGCGGCTTTGAGCATAATCGCGGACCCACAGCAGCCGGTTGTTCGCCAGCCGCGGCGTGCTGCGACTGCGACGGGCGATTTCGGTCGCCGAGTCGACCGCGACTTCCACTCGCAGCTTCACCGCATTGCGGCGCACGATCTCACACAGTTCGCTGAGGGTGTACCAGCCGAGGTGCTCGCGGATCTGAAAACGATCCCGCAGTGGGCCGCTGAGCATGCCGGCCCGCGTCGTCGCACCGATCAAGGTGAACGGCCGCAGCTCCAGATTGAGCGTCCGAGCACTGACGCCTTCACCCAACACGATGTCAATGCGGAAGTCCTCCATCGCCGTGTACAGGTATTCCTCAACGTTTTTCGGCAGGCGGTGAATTTCGTCGATGAACAGCACGGATCCCTGCTCAAGGTTGGTCAGGTAGGGGATCAGGTCCTTGGGAGCCCGCAGTGCCGCTCCGTTGGCAAACTGAACCGAAACGCCCATCTCGGCGGGGATCACGGTGGCGAACGTCGTCTTGCCCAATCCCGGCGGGCCGTCGAACAAGATGTGCCCCAGCGGTTGGCCGCGACGGCGTGCCGCATCGATCGCGATCTGCAACCGCTCGATCACGTCAACTTGGCCGACCATTTCGGCCATTCGGCTCGGGCGCAGCCGTACATCCTGTTCGCGGACTTCGGCCGTCGGCGCAGGCGTGCCTTCGGGTTCTGGATCGGAGGATTGGTAAATTGCTTCGCGTGCCACGTGCTCGGCCCTGAGGACTTGGGAGAGAGGGGGCTGGGACAGAGACAACCGTCACAGGAGTTTACCACTAACACGCCCGCTGAGCACCAGAGCAAGTCGGCTCAGCACCTGCGAAGTGCCGCATTGCAAACCCGGGTGAGCTTCGCCGCCGCCCACGTCTGCCACAGTTTGGCTCAGCGTGTTAGCCTCAAGACAAACCGTCCGCCGGAATCTAATGGGTCGTGTGGGAAGAAGTGTCCGACCGCTTTTGCCGGGAACCTGCCCTTTCTTCCCGCTCAGCGCTTTAAGTGGGTATCGATGAGCCAGTCGCAAAAGGAAGCCAACATTTCATCCGTCTCTTCACCTTCGTTGTCAGAAACGGCCGCGTCAGCAGCCACTGTTGCCAGCCGCTCCGCCAGCGCTGCGGAAAAACTGCAGCATGCAGACCGCTGGCACCACTGGCACGGCTTCACGCAGATGGCCCAGTACGAGTCGCTTCTGATCGAGCGCGCCGAAGGCAATTGGCTGATCGACACGTCCGGCCGCCGACTGCTCGACGGGGTCAGCAGCTTGTGGTGCAACGTGCATGGGCACTGCCACCCCAAGATCAATGCGGCGATCGCCGACCAGCTGGGACGCGTGGCGCATGTCACTTCGATCGGCATGGGCTGTACGACCACGGCACGGCTGGCACAGCGGTTGGCCGAACTCGCCCCGGGCGACCTGGATCACGTGTTCTTCAGCAGCGATGGCTCCTCGGCGGTCGAAGCGGCGCTCAAGATGGCGATCCAGTACTGGGATCTGATCGCTCGCAAGCAGGCAGCGAGTGGGCAGGCGGATGAACAAGCAGCGGGCGTGTCCCCAGCGCTGTCTCCAAAATCAGCAAAGACGAAATATTTGGCGATCGGTGCGGCCTATCACGGCGATACCACCGGCGCAGTTTCACTGGGCGACATCGCCCATTTTCATCGGCTGTTTGCCCCGATCCTGTTCCAGCCGCTGCGCGGTCCCTGCCCGGATACCTACCGCCTGCCGCCGGGAGTGACGTCCGAGGGGGCGCTGGAGCACTACGCTGGGCAACTCGACCAGCTGATTGAGGACAACGCCGACGAACTGGCAGCGGTCGTGATCGAGCCGCTGGTCCAAGGCGCTGCGGGGATGGTGCTGCATCCGCCGGGCCTGCTCCGCAGACTGCGGGCGGCGTGCGACCGCTGCGGCGTGCTGCTGATCGCCGACGAGGTGGCATCGGGCATGGGGCGCACCGGCAAGATGTTTGCTTGCGAGCACGAGGCGGTGGTTCCCGATCTGCTGTGCATCGGCAAGGGGTTAACCGGCGGCTATTTGCCGATGGCGGCAACGCTGGCGCGGCGACCCATTTTCGACGCCTTTTTGGCTCCGCGCGTCGCCAACCAGCAGTTCTTTCACGGACACACGTTCGGTGGCAATCCGCTGGCTGCCGCTGCGGCGTTGGCTTCGCTGGAATTATTCGAATCCGAGCGGGTGCTGGAGCAGATGCCGGCTAAGGCCGAGCGCTTGCGGCGCGGCCTGACGCCGCTGGCCAGCCACCCGCACGTCGGCCAAGTGCGGCAGATAGGCTTGATGGCAGCGGTGGAGTTGGTCGATTGCCGCCAGACGCGTCAACCGTTCCCTGCGGACTGGGAGCTGGGGCGCCGCGTCTGTTTGGCGGCGATGGACAGCGGCGTTTGGATTCGACCCTTGGGCGATGTCGTGGTGTTGATGCCGCCGCTGTCGATCAGCATCGACGAGCTTAATCTGCTGGCCGCCGCGGCCGGCCAAGCGGTGGAAACGGTTTTCAGTCAGCCGCTGGCGCCGGACGCCCGCGGTGGGTGAGGTCGGTGGGTCGGCACGCATGAAGGAGGCGGTTTGAGTGAGGCTGCCATGATGGCATAGCAAACTGTCCAGGATGCCAGACTTACAGCGGTCTGCTATCCGCAAGCTATTGGGCCGCCGACACTTGCAAACTGAACTTGGCCCTGCGGCACAAGTCTTGCTTGAAAGCCTGCGGTCTGGCTAGCTGTCTGCCATTGCCGTGTAGTCCCCACCAATTGCTCCTTCGGGAGGTGCTGGTCTGGGTGGCGTCTACGACGAAGGCGAAAAGACTTCAAGCAGCACACTTTCAATCACTCGAAGCGAAACGAAACAGGAGAGAGACGTCGTGGCAAAGCAGATGGTTTTTGAAGACGACGCCCGCAAGCCGTTGGCGGCCGGCGTGAGCAAGCTGGCCCGGGCCGTCCGCAGCACGCTCGGCCCCCGCGGCCGCAACGCGGTGCTCGACAAGGGCTGGGGCTCGCCCAAGGTGACCAAGGACGGCGTGACCGTCGCCGAGGACATCGAGCTCGACGACCCGTATCGAAAACCTCGGCGCCCAGCTCGTCAAGGAAGCCGCCAGCAAGACCAACGACGTCGCCGGCGACGGCACCACGACCGCCACCGTGCTGGCCGAAGCCATCTTCCGCGAAGGCCTGAAGATGATCGCCGCCGGCGCCGATCCGATGGCCCTGCTCCGCGGCATCGCCAAGGCCGTCGAGGCGGTCAGCGAAGCGATCGCGCAAGCTGGCCACGCCGATCAACGAGAAGAACAAGAAGGAGCTCAAGCAGATCGCCACGATCGCCGGCAACAACGATCCGACGATCGGCAACGTGCTGGCCGACGCCTTCATGAAGGTCGGCAAGGACGGCGTGATCACGGTCGAAGAAGGCCGCGGCAACGAGACGACCGTCGAAGTCGTCGAAGGCATGCAGTTCGATCGCGGCTATCCTCTCGCCGCACTTCGTCACCAACCAAGACGACGTCAGACGGTCGAGCTCGAAAACTGCTACATCCTGCTGTTACGAAGAGAAGATCTCCAACGCCAAGAACCTGGTGCCGCTGCTCGAAGCCGTCAGCAAGGCCAACAAGCCGCTGCTGATCATCGCCGAAGACGTCGAAGGCGAAGCCCTGGCGACGCTGGTCGTCAACAAGCTCCGCGGCATTCTGCAGGTCTGTGCCGTGAAGGCCCCCGGCTACGGCGATCGCCGCAAGGCGATGCTGGGCGACATTGGCCGTGCTGACCGGCGGCACCGCCGATCTTCAAGGACCTCGGCATCAAGCTCGACGCGCGTGAAGCTCTCCGACCTCGGCAAGCGCCAAGAAGGTCACGATCACGTCGCGAAGAACACGACGATCGTCGGCGGCGGCGGCAAGAAGGACGCGATCGACGGCCGGGCCGAGCAGATTCGCCAGCGAGATCGACAGACACCGACAGCGACTACGATCGCGAGAAGCTGCAAGAGCGGCTGGCCAAGCTGGCCGGCGGCGTGGCCCAGATCAACTGTCGGCGCCGCGACCGAAACCGAGATGAAGGAGCGCAAGGCGCTGCTCGAAGACGCCAAGGCGGCCACGCAGGCGGCCCTGGAAGAAGGCATCGTCCCCGGCGGCGGCGTGGCGCTGCTGCGCTGCCGAGAAGGCGCTCGACAAGCTCGAGCTCGAAGGCGACGAGAAGCTCGGCGCCGAGATCGTCCGCAACGTGCTCGACTATCCGCTGCGGTACATCGCCGAGAACGCCGGCGTCGACGGCGCGGTGGTCGTCAATCGCGTTCGCCAGATGAAGGGCAAGAACGAAGGCTACAACGCCGACAAGGACGAGTACGGCGACCTGGTCGCGGCCGGCGTCATCGACCCGGCGAAGGTCGTCCGCACGGCGCTGCAGAACGCGGCGAGCGTCGCGGCGCTGCTGCTGACCACCGAGTCGCTCATCACCGAGATTCCCAAGGAAGAGGAAGACGACGGCGGCCACGACCACCACGACCACGGCATGGGTGGCATGGGCGGAATGGGTGGCATGGGCGGCATGGGCGGCATGGGTGGCATGGGCGGCATGATGTAAGCCGCTGCTCGTATCGCGATTGCGCTCAACGACATCGCTGACTTGCAATTCAAACACTCAAATCACACAACAGCAATACGAAGGAATCTCACATCATGGCCAAAACTCAAACTTCGTCCGCTGGATGATCGCGTGGTGGTCGAACCCGCTCGAAGCCGAAGAAGGCACCGCCGGCGGCATCGTGCTGCCGGACGCGGCCAAGGAAAAGCCGCAGCGCGGCAAGGTCATCGCCGTCGGCCCCGGCAAGCTGCTCGACAGCGGCAAGCGCGGCGAGCTGTCGGTCGCGGTCGGCGACGAAGTGATCTACGGCAAGTACGGCGGCACCGAAATCGAAGTCAACGGCGAGGAGTACAAGATCCTCCGCGAGAGCGACATCCTGGCGAAGGTCGTTAGCTAAGCGTCAGTCCAACGCTCGTGCGAGCTGCTCAGCGCTAGCATTCACGAACATTCAAACATCACAGGAATCACAGACGTGGCAAAACAATTGCTGTTCGACGACCACGCCCGGGCCAAGATGCTCGCGGGCGTCGACAAGCTGGCCGACGCGGTGGCGGTCACGATGGGCCCGACCGGCCGCAACGTGATCATCAACAAGTCGTTCGGCGGCCCGACCGTCACCAAGGACGGCGTGACCGTGAGCAAGGAAATCGAGCTCGAAGACCCGTTCGAGAACATGGGCGCCAAGCTCGTCACGAAGTGGCCGAGAAGACCTCGCGACCTGGCCGGCGACGGCACGACGACCGCCACCGTGCTGGCCCGCGCGATCTTCAAGGAAGGCCTCCGCAACATCGTCGCCGGCAGCAATCCGACGGCGGTCCGCCGCGGCATCGAGAAGGCCGTCGACGCCGCCGTCGAGCAAGCTGCACGAGATGGCCAAGACGGTCTCGAGCAAGGAGGAAATCGCCCAGGTCGGCGCGATCAGCGCCAACAACGACCGCGTGATCGGCGACCTGCTGGCCGACGCGATGGAGAAGGTCGGCAAGGACGGCGTCATCACGGTCGAAGAAGGCAAGACGACCGAGACCGACGCTCGAGTTCGTCGAAGGCATGCAGTTCGACAAGGGCTACCTCTCGCCGTACTTCATCAACCGACCCGGCCGACGATGGACTGCGTGCTCGAAGACGCCTACATCCTGATCCACGAAAAGAAGATCAGCAACCTGCGCGAGCTGGTGCCGATGCTGGAGAAGGTCAGCCAGACCGGCAAGCCGCTGTTGATCATCGCCGAGGACGTCGAAGGCGAAGCGCTGACGCTGCTGGTCGTCAACAAGCTCCGCGGCGTGCTCAACGTCTGTGCCGTGAAGGCCCCCGGCTTCGGCGATCGCCGCAAGGCGATGCTCGGCGACATCGCCGACGCTCACCGGCGGCACGCTGATCAGCGAAGACCTCGGCATCAAGCTCGAGAACGTCGACGCTGGAGCAGCTCGGCCGCGCCAAGAAGATCACCGTCGACAAGGACAACACGACGATCGTCCAAGGTGCCGGCGACCGCAAGGACATCCACAAGCGCGATCGAGCAGATTCGCAACGCAGATCGAGCAGACCGACAGCGAGTACGACCGCGAGAAGTTCCAGGAGCGGCTGGCGAAGCTGACCGGCGGCGTGGCGATCATCTCGGTCGGCGCCGACACCGAAGCCGACATGAAGCAGAAGAAGGCCCGCGTCGAAGACGCCCTGCACGCCACGCGTGCGGCCGTCGAAGAAGGCATCCTGCCCGGCGGCGGCGTCGCTCTGCTGCGTTGCAGCGAAGCGGTCGAAGCGGCCCGCAAGGCGTGCCAAGGGCGACGAGAAGATCGGCGTCGACATCGTCCTCGGCGTGCTCGACGCTCCGCTGAAGCAGATCGCCGACAACTGCGGCATCGACGGCAGCGTCGATCGCCGACGAAGTCAGCCAGAAAGCCGGACAACATCGGCTACGACGCCAACACCGGCGAGTACGTCGACATGTTCAAGGCCGGCATCATCGACCCGGCGAAGGTCGTGCGGACGGCCCTGACCAACGCGGCCAGCATCGCCGGCCTGATGCTGACGACCGAGGCGCTGGTGACCAACTTCGACAAGGACGACAAAGCCAAGCGGACCGTCGAAGGCGTTGTCGCTTAACGCGATCGCATGATGTCCGTTGCGCAAGGTAATCCTTGCCAGTTAAACCCGGATACAGGTTTATTTCATGAGTCGATTCGTCCTGACTTGTTTCGCTTGCGAGAAGTCACTCATGACAAATGACTTGTGTCCGGGCGTCCAAAAGGGCTCAGCCGATGGCGGCCCTGGCGGCTGGTAAGGCTTGATCCCGGCGCTCCACTTTTGGCGGCGGGGTCGTTCCTCTCGTGAACGTCTCCGCCGATTTTAATTTCAGAGCTGTCAAAGGTGCTGAGCACCTGCGATGGCTCCTCCTGATACATGCGACTCCATCGCACCGCTCATGGCCGAGAAGCTGGACTACTACGAAACTCTGCAGGTCCAACGGACAGCGACCAAGGTGGAGATTGATCGCGCCTACCGCAAGTTGGCGATCAAGTATCACCCGGACAGCAATCGGAACGATCCGGATGCGACCGTTAAGTTTAAACAATGTACCGAAGCCTACGAGGTCCTCAGCGATCCCGAAAAGCGGAGCCGGTACGACCAGTTCGGCCATGCCGGGGTCAACGGCGGAGCAGGTCCGCAGTTCACCGACATGGACTCGTTCGGCGACATCTTCGGGGATGTGCTCAACGACTTCTTTGGCGGCTCACGCGGCCGGCGCAGCGGCGGAGGCCGACGACAGCAGCGCGGTGCCGATCTTCGCTGCGATGTGACCCTCACACTTGAAGAAGCGGCGCGAGGCGTATCGAAACAGATCTCATTCCGGCGACGCAACCCCTGCGGAACGTGTCATGGCAGCGGCGCTGCACCGGGAAGTCAGCCCGTTACCTGCGCCACGTGCGGCGGCCGAGGGCAGGTCATTCAGTCCGCCGGCATCCTGCGGGTGCAGACCGGTTGCCCGACGTGTCATGGCACTGGCAAAACGATCAGTCAGCCCTGCAGCAGCTGCCGTGGAGCGGGCCTGGTTGCGGAAAAGGCGACCTTGAGCGTCGATATTCCGCCGGGCGTTGACGACGGTATGCGAGTGAGGTTGCAAGGCGAAGGCGAAGCGAGCCCCAATGGGGGCCCCCGCGGCGACTGTTATTGCTTCATCACCGTTCGGCCGCATGAATTGTTCCGCCGCGACGGGACCAACCTGATTTTACAGTTCCCGATCTCGTATACTCAGGCTGTTCTGGGGGCCGAGGTCGAGGTGCCCACCCTGGATGGCCCGGCGACGTTGCGGATCGCCCCCGGCACGCAAAGCGGCGAAGTGTTTCGGCTTCAAGGCAGAGGGATCGTCCAGCCTGGTGGCTCACGGCCCGGTGACATGCTCGTGCAAACGGTGATCGAAGTGCCGAAGAAGTTGTCTGAAGGCCAAGAAAAACTGCTCCGGCAGCTGGCCGAACTGGATCATGAATCGGTACTTCCGGAAACGAAATCGTTCTTCGAAAAACTTAAGAACTTTTTTGATCCCGAGTCTCAAGCGTCCTCCTGATCGATCATCAGCAGCCGCTGATCTTAAAGGTCGTTCCGAGAAAGGGTAGGACAATTTTTCCCGTTCAGTGATTAGTAGCGTTTTTGGCCTCGCCGAAGAGGGTCAAACCCTTTTTCGCCTTGGCTCCAAGTACCCCATTTACTTTTTGACATGAATCACCAGTCGCATCCTCAAGCTGATCCTCCCAACGATTCCCCGCATCACGCTCAACAACCCGATTCCGCCACCGGCGCGGAATCCTTCCAGGGTGGTGATGATGTGGCTCAAGGTTGGCGGTCGCCGGAAGGTGCCGCCGATCCGGCACAAGCCGATCAAGCCGCCGCTGCCGATGCGGTGCTCGAAAGCCGTGATGAGGCAATGGAGCGAATGGCGCATGAAGTCGAACAGGCCCGCCAACGCGTGCTGATGGCGCAAGCCGAACTGGAAAACTTCCGCAAACGAACCCGTAAAGACTACGAAGATCAACTTCGGTTCGCAGCCTTGCCACTGGTCGAAGACATCCTGCAGGTGCGAGATAACCTGGTGCGCGCGATCGAAGCGGCTGGTTCCGCCGAAGGCGCCGTCGAGGGCCTCAAATCGGGTGTCGAACTGGTGACCAAGCAACTCGATGATGTTCTGGCCAAGCATGGGGTCAAGCCGATCCCGGCGGTGGGTGAACTCTTCGACCCCAATTTCCATCAAGCCATCGCGCAGACTCCCAGCGACCAGTATCAGGAGGGAATCGTCGCGATCGAGGCCACCACTGGTTTCCAGATGCACCAGCGCGTCGTTCGCCCCAGTCAGGTCGTCGTCAGCACCGGTCCGACCACTTAAGCACCCGGACACGATCAGCACTTTTAGTCCCACTGTTAACCATTTATTCCTGCCAATGCCTTAATCATGCCGACCTACGATTACGAATGTGACGCCTGCAGCCATACCTTTGAGTTGTTCCAAGGGATCAACGATCCGGTTCAAAAGAAGTGTCCGGAGTGCGGCAAGAACAAGCTGCGCCGACTGTTTGGTACCGGTGGGGCGATCGTTTTCAAGGGCAGCGGCTTCTATCAGACCGACTACCGCAGCGAAAACTATAAGAAAGCCGCTAAGGCTGACAAATCATCTGGCGAATCCAAGTCCAGCGAATCGAAATCGGAGAGCAAATCCAGCGGAGGCGCTGCGGAATCCAAAGCATCGCCGGCCAAAAGCTCCTCCGGCGGCAAGTCCGATAGCTGACAGAACACAGAGTGGACGACCGCTCCGCCGGTCGTTTCTTCTGGTAAGTACTGGAGCTCCGATCGACGGAGCGATCGGCCACACAGTCGCACGACCGCTCCGCCACTACAAATTTGCGGACGAGCCAGCGAGCGACGACAATGAGTCCGCCGAAGCGCTCCTCGGCGGCACTGACTATCTTTCGGACCGATTGACGGTGCAATCGGCGCCTTCATCATCTTCCGTCCCCCGTCCCCCGTCCACCAGCAACCAACAACCTCTTTCCGCCGTTGAAATCAATGGCTGCGTCCAGGCGAAATCAGCTGACGGTCGCCGACTACGCGGTGGTTGCGCTCTGTCCGTCGCTGATCGTGTTGCTGTTGGCCAGCCTCGTCTACTTCGTCGTACTGTGCGTTTACCACGGACAGTACTCCAGCCGGCTGGGCTACATCTGGTTCATGTTCATCCTCGGCGCCGTCGGGATCGCCAGGATTTCGATCGAGCAGAGCCGCGGTTACGCCACCGGTTATGCCGCCGTGCTGGGCCTGGCAACGTTTGTTGTTTTGTCCCGGTTTCAGACGTTCAGCGGATCGGCGGCCGCGCTCACTCCGCTGGTCAACCTGCTGTTGATCGCCACCGTTTGGTTTCTCGCCGACCGGATCACCTTCGACTGCACACTGATTGATGACGACAAGGACGCCAGCGGCCAAGGCTTGCTCGATGGGTTGTCGTCACGCGACGACGGTGCGACCGGCGAAGCGGCAACCGCTGCGGCGGCGGGTTCACGAAATCAGCGTCGGCGCGGTCGCCAGCCAGGCCGCACGGTACTCTGGCTGACCGCCGCGGCGCTGCCGCTGTTCGGGACCGGTCAATTCGTATTGCGATCGGACCCACAACTGCAACGCTCCGCGATGTTCGCGCTAGCCATCTACCTGTTCGCTACCCTGTCGCTGTTGGTCGCCACCAGCTTTCTCGGCGTCCGCCGTTACCTCCGACAGCGCGAGGTCGACATGCCGGCGAACGTTTCCGCCGCCTGGCTCGGCGGCGGTGTGCTGATGACGGCGCTGATTTTGGCGTTGTGCTTCGCTCTGCCACAACCGGGACGCATGCTTGCAAGCTTTGAATTACCTGCAGCGCTGCAGTCGGCCGATTGGCTTTCGCCGAGCCGTTACGGCTGGGGCAGCGAAGGAGCTGATCCCGGTGAGCATGAATCGGCATCGGGTGCCACACAGGGCAGAATTGAACAGTCGCAGCAAGGCGGCGAGCAGCAGGGCAGTGGGCAGCAAGGCGGCGAGCAGCAGGGCAGTGGGCAGCAGGGCAGCGAGCAATCGGGTGGCGAGCAATCGGGTGGCGAGCAATCGGGCAGCGAGCAATCGGGTGGTGAGCAGCAGCAGGGCGGCAAGCCGTCGAGCGGTGAGCAAACTTCGGGGACAGACAGTCAGCAGTCCGGGAGCGATCCGCAATCCGGTCAGTCATCCGACGCCAACCCATCGCAGTCCGGCGGCAACTCACAATCCCGCGAGCAGTCGACCGAGTCATCTCCATCGCAGCAGGACCAGCAAAACGGCCAGCAACAGCGCAGCGATGAACCCGGCGATTCCACTGAGCAGCAAGCGGATGGCTCTGCCGATGCCGCTGAGCAGCAAGCCGACTCGCCGCCAGCGGAGTCTTCTACCGCCCAATCGCCGCCGGCAAGCTCGCCGCTGAGCCAACTTCTGCCGTCGCTCAGCGGCATCTTCAAGGCATTGATCTACTTGATTCTGTTGGCGATCCTCGCGGCATTCTTGTGGATGCACCGCGCCGCCATTGCGGACTTCTGGCGGCAGTTGATGGCCTGGTTGTCCGGTGCCGGACCTGCGCCCACGGCCGCATCCGCTCAGTCGCAGCTTGAGCCGGTATTGACCCCGCCGCGGCCGTTCGCTTCGTTTTCCAATCCGCTGCAGTCCGGTGCCGACCCGCGCCGGGCGGTCGTGGAAACCTTTCAAGCTGCCGAGGCTTGGTATCGAGAACAGGGACAATCACGAAGGATGGACGAGACGCCTCATGAATACGCACTTCGGCTCCGGGGCATCGAAGCTGAAGACCGACAAGCTCTACTGCGATTGACGGACGCCTACAACCGGATCGTCTATGGCGGCGGCGGAGCCAGTCAGCGCGACCTGCAGAGCGTTCAATCCGTGTGGCAGTCATTTAGGGCTAAGGCGATCGGCGGGTGAGATTCCACCGGACCAAGTAGTCAGCCATTTCCGCCGACTGCCTAAGTTCTGCTTTCGCAGTGCTGCGGTTGGGGACTCCGACAATGTAGAACCATTGTCCCCAATTGTTCCGTATATCAGAAATTAGAACAGTTGTCCTCGATTGTTCCCTTTATCAGAGAGTGGTTCTCCAGCGAATTTCGTGGCTCATCACGTGAGGCGTGGACGCTGATCCTCTGGGTGGCACGTCCCTGAGGAACGAAGGGCGTGACGGGGAGAACTGCAGGGTTACCAGGGAAGGTCTTATCGGCTCGGCATCTGTTTCCGGTGCCCATGCCCATCGCTGGGGCTCTGAGCGTGCCACCCAAATTCATAGCGATACCCGCTCCGCAACGGCCGGCCACTAAAATCCCCGAAGAACCTCAAAAAGTAGAACAACTGTCCCCAATTGTTCCGTATATGGGGCCCGTGCGGGATGAAGAACAATTGCGGACAATTATTCTACTTTCTGAATCGCCAGCGATTCAGGAACTAAAAAATTGTGAAAATCCAATTAAGGAACCACTTCAATCGTGATCGGTTGGCTGGTCAAACCACCATCGACATTGCCGGTCAGAAAGAACTGACGTTTGCCAAGCTGCGCGATGTTGTCGGCGGTGATGAAGAACCTTCGCTCCGACTCGTTCTGGCGAATCAACAGCCCGTTGAGCCCGATGTTATCGACGTACACGCCATGGGGCAGATTGCGGCCGGAAGTCTCATTGCCCAGCGACACCTCATTCTGAAATCCTTCCTGCCGATCAGCTCGCACCCGCAGCGAGATCGTCTGGCCACGCTTGATGGTGACGACCGAATCTGCATCCAATGCCGCCGCGTTGTCTTCCTCATCGGGATAGATTGCCAGCGTGACCTTGCCACGGTCGGCTAGCTTCAGCGTTCCGACTTCTCCGGCGCGGCGCTCGACGCGACGACCATTGATCATCGCATGCGCGGTGAGCGTCGGTTTCACTTCGCCCTCCCAAGCAACGGTATCGTCAGCCGCCCAGATGTTGCCGATGGCGAAGTGCTGGCCCTGCTGGACCGTGACCGGAAAATTGCTGCGAAGCCCCGGCGGAAGTTCATCGATTTCAAACGTGATTTCCCCGTCAAACTCGTCAATCCGGTCGGCGCGTACGACGAACTCGCGGCCGCTCCCGCGCCGCAGCTCCGCTTGGATCGGATTCACCTTGGGGACAAAGTTCGGCTCAGCAGGACGCAGCCGCAAACGGTACCGGTACTCCTCGCCGCCCTCGCCGCGGACGTCGCGGAGCCGGATCAAGTAGCGGCCATCACTCGGCGCCTTGAACCGCAGGTAACTGTCGCGACCGCGCGTTTGCGAGGGTTCATCGTCGTTCAAGTACGTCACCTCGAACACCGGCAAACCGTTGGTCAGCGGCTCTTCGCTCGGCTCCAGTGGTCGGACGATGTAAGCCGGTTCGCCCAGCGCATGGACGGTGCCGGTCGTGCCGAAATAAGTCCAGCGGCTGCCCATGCCGGGATAAACATCGAATCCAGAGTCGGCACCGCGCGGGTACAGCCACAACCGCGTGACCTCGCCCGACGCATATAGATACTCGCCGAGCTTCATCTCTTCCCAGGCGAACAAGCGGAAGTCACCGGTCTGCCGGCTGTCTTTCCCTCGAAACGTAAAGTAAGAATCGCGGACCGCCTGCAACCGAGTGCGGATGATCGGCGCTGCGGACGCATCGCGGACTTCGATCACGCTGTCCAAGCGGCTGCTCAGCCCGCCGGTGTCCGTTTCAATTACCCACTGCTCGCCAGCGTTTGCCTGGAAAGCAAACCAATCCTCCTCGTCGGAGGAAGCAATGGTGCCCGTAAGTTCCGCTCCTCGTGGCAACTGTATGGCCGCGCTCGCACCAGTGGCTGCTGCCAACTGCTGACTCTGACGCAGCGCTGGCTCTTCCAAAATGGTAGGTGGGCCCGTATCCACAAAAACGTCCTCGACCCTCTGATGCTCACGGCCAGCCGTCTGCTGAGGCACAACCGCCGCCCGCAGTTTACGCCGCGCCAGGCTGCCATTCAGGAGGGAAATCACCACATGCGAACCGTCATGCGACACCGTCAAATCGGTCGCGGCCGCCTCCAGTGACGGCAGCGTCCCCAGCGGCGCCCAGTCGGCGGTCGACAGTAGCTTTACGTTCCCGCTGTGAGCAACAACAACCACCGCTGAGCCGTCAGGCGTCAGCGCCAGGTGGGTCAGTGGCGACTCATCGAGAAACCGTGAGGCGACGATCGGGTTGGTTTGCTCTTCCGCCGTCGACACCAAACGCCAGACCCGCAGGCGACTATCGGCACTTCCCGCCAGCACCCATTGGCCGTCGCCGGTGACCGCAACGGCCAAGACTTCGCCTTCGGACTGACTCATCGTGTCCAGTCGGCGTCCGGATTCCACATGCCATACCTTGACCGTTTCATCGGCGCTGCCGCTGATCAATACCTGACCATCGGGCGAGAACGCCAGCGCGAACACCGCGCCGTTGTGGCCGTCCAGGCTGCGAATCTGCTTTCCACTGGCAGCATCCCAGAGGATGATCTTGTGGTCGTAACTGGCCGTGGCGACCAGGCGCTCGTCAGGCGAAAAGACTGCGACCTGTACATCGTCTTTGTGCCCGATCATTTCGCTCAGCAGTTCGCTCGTCGCCAGGTCGTAGATCGCAGCTCGGCCATACAAGCCCGTGACGCCCGACGCGACCAACAGTCGCCCACCATCACCGCTGAACCTCAGCGAATGGATCTTGCCCGGCTGTGGCGGCAGCTTACCGATCGTCGCACCGTCCGCACCCGTCAGTTCGATTTCACCAAATCGTCCAATCGCCTGAACACCCGCGGTGCCAGCTAGCGCGGTGATCGGCAGCGTCTTGTTCGTTGATCGCTCGATTGCCGGCACGCGCAACTCTCGCCTAGGCGGCGGAGTCCCTTCCGGGCCGATTGCGCCTTGTTCGATCCAGGCCTCCAGCGTTGCCAGTTCATCCTCATTCAGCCCATCGGCACCATCGGGCGGCATCTTCGGCTCAAGCTTTCCCGTCGCCATCAGCAACATCCGGCTGCTGTCGGCAACACCTGGAGTCAACGCCGGCCCCGAATCACCACCGCGGAGCATATCGGCTGGTGTTTCCATCACGAATCCGCCTTGCTGCTCGTCGGCCGTATGACAGGCCAAGCAGTGCGTCTGGAGTATCGGCAAGACGTCACGCTCATAGTCCACCGGCTCAGCGGCAGAGAGCGTTGCGGCGATCAACATCCCCGCACCCCAAGCCAGAATGCGAATCTGATAACCGCAGCAGTTCCCGAGAGTGCTCATAGTCAACAGGCAACAGAATAGAGATAGTCCGAGTCGCCTCGGCAAAGTTGTTGTACGGATGAGGATGACAGGCTGGGCAGGACGTTGCATTCAAGAAAAATACAATCTGCCGTAATGTGTTGTGGCAGGTTGGATTAACCGGCCGGCACGCGTTAGGGAGAGTTCAAAAATAAGTTCCTTGTTCTTCTTGCATTCACCCTCCCGCCCCGCGGTAGGGTCGGACGCGGTAGCGGCCGGGGAGATCCAGGATCGCCCCTCTCCTCGCCTGAGGCTCGACTTTCCCGGAGGGAGAGTGAAGTGCGGAAGTTATTTTTGAACTGCTGCTTAGCGTCCGGTTCTCACGAACCTTATAAGTGACTTATTAATGATTAAATGTAAACTCCGTGCTGGCCAAGACGCTCCAAAACGCATCTTCAATGGCTTGACGCCGCTCGTCGCCATATTCCGCCATCACTGCGAGCAACTGTTTGGTTTCCGCGTCACTGGGACTTCGTGACAACGCTGCCACGAACAGCCGCTCGATGATCTGTTGGTTGCCAAGGCCCTGCTCGATCAGTTGTGAGATCGTTCCAGCGGGATCGGCGAGCTTGGGATTGAGGGTGTCACCGTTGGATAGGTGCAGCACTTGAACCATGCTGGGCTCCGAACTTCGCTCGCACTCGCAGGTGATTTCCCTCGCATTGCGGCCGAAGGTTTTCAGGAAATACGAGCTAACGGCGGAATCGTACAGCTCGATCGCCTTGGTTCCCCGTGGGTAGAAGGCGGTCTTCTGCGAATCGGCTCCAGGAAATGCGATGGTGTTAAAATCGTTCGAGGTTTGCAGCACCTGGTCGAGGCAGTCCAACAGCACTTCGGCCATCAGTCGTCGCGGGTAATACCGGCTGTGATACTTAGGATCATCTGCGTTCTCCGGCAACGGTTCGCTGCTACGAGCGTAGGTTTCACTTTCCAGGATCGTCCGAATCAACTGCTTCAGGTCGAATTGTCGATCGATCAAGTGCTGCGACGTCGCGGTGAGCAGCGGCTCGTTCGATGCTGGGTTGCTCAGCCTCAGGTCGTCGACCGATTCGACCAGCCCGCGGCCAAAGAAGTTGGCCCAGACGCGGTTGGTGATCGCGCGGGCAAAGTAGGGATTTTCGGGGCTGGTCATCCACTGGGCAATCGCGTCGCGGCGATCACCGGGAGCATCGAAATCGATCGGCTCGGCATCAAGTGGCGCCGGCGGTTGTGGTTTGCCGCGACCGGGCTGCAGCAATTCTCCCGCCTGAGCAACATACAGTGTGCGGTTGCCATCACCGTTCCGCGGCTCGCCACCCCAGCCCTTGGCGCGTACGCGGGCGAACAAGTTAGCCATCGCGTAGTACTGATCGTTGGTCCATTTCTCCAGCGGGTGGTTGTGGCATTTGGCACAGCCGATCGACAGTCCCAGAAACGCCTGGCTGGCGTTCTCCGTCATCTCTTCGGGGCTCTGATGGATGGCATAGAAGTTCGTCGCCCCCTGTTCCCGCGCATCACCGGTCGCAGTCAGAACCTCACGAACCATTTGATCCCACGGACGATTCTCACGGACCGCTTGCTGGATCCACTGATAGAATGACTCGACGGCAATCGGCCGCAGTTTCGTGCCATTGATCAGTAACAAATCGCTCCATTTATAAGACCAATAATCCACATAATCCTCGCTCGCCAACAAGCGGTCGATCAGTCGACTGCGGCTGCCTGGACGCTCATCGGCCAGATATTCCTGCGTCTCGGCCATCGTCGGCAGCCGCCCGATTGTGTCGATCGTCGCGCGGCGGATGAAAGTCGCTTTGTCCGCCGGTGGGCTGGGCAACAGGCGCAGTGTCTTCAGCTGCGCAAGGTTTAAGTCGTCGATGAAGTTGCGACGTGGCGCTTCGTCGTAGGCTTCGTCGTCGATCTCATGAGCGAACGGAACGGTCATCCGCGAGAGGGCGACGTGTGAGCCGAACCAGACAAGCACTGCCGCTTCGCCCGCTCCGCGGACACTGACCTGGCCGTCTTCATCCACACCAGCAACCGCCTCATCGGTCGCAGTGAACTTCGCCCAGTGCGTGACGTCGACAACTCGGCCATTGTCGTAGTGAGCGTTGACCGTGACCGACGATGCATCGCCAGGCGAAAGGATCACGTTCTCCGGCTGCACGCTGATCCGCGTCAGCCGCGGGTCATCCTGCTGTGGCCCGGGAGCACCCGCGGCAATCCAGTCAGCGATCACTTGATAGTCGCGCGAGCCGGCCACCAGCCTCAGACCACCTTTGTGCGGCAGCGCTCCGGTCGGTTTAGCCAAGATCAGACTGCGGCCGGGGTCAGCCAGTTCAATCCGCCGACCGCGCAACTGCCGCGCGATCGCATCGTAATCCGCCTCGCTGTCGTAGCCGCGCAGCGACAGCCGAAATCCGCCTTTGCCCGCCAGCGCCCGTGACAAGAGCCCATGTTACAGCCCAATCGCGACAGCACCGATTGCACATCATTGCGAAAACTGATGCTCGCCGGCTGATCCGCGGCGACCTCCTCGACTTGCTCCCCTGCGGTCACCTCCGCAGGTTCAGCCGCCAGTGATCTCGACACGCCGCCGGCCATCAACAAACTGCAAACGAGCGCAGCACCAACGCGGAACGGTGATGGGATGAAGCGATGGATCATGGAATTGGTAGCGGGGGGACGGGGGACGGGGGACGGGGGACGGGGGACGGGGGACGGGGGACGGGGGACGGGGGACGGGGGAATTTGATTCGGGTTATGAGTGGTTGGTCGAGATCAAATTCTGCAACCTGCAACCTGCAACCTGCAACCTGCAACCTGCAATCTGCAACCTGCAACCTGCAACCTTCCTCCGTTCTAAAACAGTTCCCTAATCTCGCGGACGCCGAAGTCGACCAGCGGGAAGGGGCGGCCGCCGGGGCCGGGCAGCTCGGCTTGCAAGTCGAGACCGAGCCAGTGGAAGATCGTGGCGATCACTTCGCCAGGGCTGGCCGGTCGATCCGCAGGAACGCCGCCGATCGGGTCGCTGGCTCCGATCGCTCGGCCGCCTTGCACGCCACCGCCGGCAAATGTGCACGTGAAGCATTGCGGCCAGTGGTCGCGGCCGCCGGCCGGGTTGACCTTCGGCGTCCGCCCGAACTCCGCCAAGGTTGCAACCAGCGTGTCGTCCAGCATGCCGCGTTGGTCGAGGTCCTCGATCAATGCGGAATAGGCCTGGTCGTACATCGGCGCGACGATGTTCTTCATCCCTTCGATCGACGTGAACGGTTTGCTGCCGTGGATGTCCCAGGTGATCTCGTCGAAGACCGTCAGGAACGTGTTGACCGTGACGAACCGCACGCCGGCTTCGATCAATCGCCGGGCGAGCAGGCAGCACTGGCCGAAGCGATTCATCCCGTACCGCTCGCGTGTGAGATCGGATTCTTGCGTGAGATCGAACGCCTCACGTGCCTGCGGGCTGGTCATCAACCGATAGGCCGCTTCGAAATTGGCGTTGAGCATCTGAGCCGATTCCGTCGCCTCAAGCGACGCGAGTTTGTGCTCGATCGCCTCACGCATTCGCCGGCGGCGGTCGATCCGCACATCGCCGAGTGTCGATGGCGGCAGCAGGTCGGGCACTTTGAAGTTCGGCTGCGAGGGATCGGCCATCAGCGCGAACGGATCGTAGGCTTTGCCAAGGAAGCCGCCGGCCTGGCCGTTGGGCAAGTTGCCGCCGCCGCGGCCCATCGTCTCCGGCAGCACCACATGGGCCGGCAGATCGCTGCGGCGGCCGCGAAGGTACTGCAGCACCGCACCGGCATGCGGGTAGTTGACGCCGCCGGTGAACAGGCGGCCGGTCTGCATCATCTGCCAGCCCGCGTCGTGCACGGCGGCTGCGGTGTGATAGCACGACCGCACGAGCGAGAACTTGTCGGCGACCTCCGCGTGCCGCGGCAAGATCTCCGAAAGCTGAAAATCGCCTCGCGTGCTGATCGGCTGAAACGGCCCGCGGACCTCCGCCGGCGCATCGGGCTTCATGTCGAAGGTATCGAGCTGGCTCGGCGCGCCGAGATTGAAAATCATGATACACGAGCGTCGATCCTTGGCCGGGTCGACGGCGCCACGTTCGGCCGCGGCGAGGTACTGCGGCAGCCCCAGCCCGATAGCGCCGAGGGTGCCGACTTGCAGAAAGTCGCGCCGTGATACACCGTTGCAGTGGTGGGACCAGCCCGGTCCGGTGAGATTGATCATGTCGAGCGATCTGTAGCAAAAAAAGAGAAACTGGGCGGGTGGGGCGAGCGGGTGGCTTAGACTACCGTGTGATACCGATAGGAGTGATTCGCCACCCATTAGCTTAGCCGAAAGTGCATCGTGCCGGTGCAGCAACCTCGGAAAATCGCCAGACATCTGCAACCTGCTGTCTGAGCGGCCCAGCGATAGCCTATCTTGCGAAGCTCGGTTGGGTACCTTCATGGGCTGCTGTCGTTTGCTATGAAACATGCACTCGCGGCAAACGAAGAACACAGGAGCAAACGTCAATTGACCAGCAATCCAACGAGTGGCTTGCTTGCCAGGGAACTGCTCAAGCTCGAAGCAGTCAGCAGAGGGACTTTCGCCGGGACTGCCGAAGCGATTGAATCGACGCTCGGGATGCGCCTGTTGGCGACATTCCCGCCGAACGAGCGGTTTCAGATGCGTGTCCGCATCGCTTGTAACTCTGCGACGACCCTGCTGCGAGTCGCGTCGTTTTTTGCTAGCCAAGGGCGGATCGCCGAAGGTAACCAGAACGCCCGGTCCCCTTTCCCAAACGTCTCCGGCGTCATCCGCTGCGGCCTGGTTGAGAAAATTCCGGCCCTGGTGCATGTCGAGGTGCTGACCAGTGGACCCGGCATGTGTCTGCTCGCCATTACTGCCGCAGCCAAGGAAGGCCCGTTCCAACAGCACGCCGCCCAAATTGCCGTCCAACGGACCGCCAAACACATCCGCTCACTTTGTGAAGCGTAGCGACTGCGGTCCGTTGCGGGAGGACGGAGGTAGGTTGCCTGATTGGACAGCGTCGCCGAGCGTTCCACTGATCGGAGGTCCTTGTTAGGTCATGATCAAGCCGCGACGCTGGTGCTCATTTTAGCGGTTCGCTGCTTCCGTTCGACCGGCGGAGCGGTCGCTCGCTCATGGTGCTTCAGTTGCCGGACTTGTTGATCATTCCTGCCACTCACAATGCCGTTTCGGCACGTAGTGTGCACCACACCTGTATGCAGCGGGGCAGCGGAGTCCCCACTTTACTGGCATATCAGCACAGGACTTTAAAAATGACGATGCAAAACAATCTCAATACCGGCGGGACGCGCGAGACGGTGGTCGGCGTTTTTCGTTCGCAATCAGAGGCTCAGCAGGCGGTGCGTGAGCTGAGGGCGGCTGGTTTCGGCGAGGATCAGATCGGGATCGCCTCCCAGCACACCGAAGGCAGTCATCTGGTCGCTGGTGATGACGCTGAAGGGAGCAAGGCCGGAACCGGAGCGGTCGCAGGGGCGACAGCCGGGCTCGGAGCCGGGCGCTCTGGGGCCTGGGAATTGTCGCTGGGGTATTGCCCGCCATCGGGCCAGTGATCGCTGGTGGAGCACTGGCCGCGATCGCCGCCAGTGCCGCTGGGACTGCCGTCGCCGGCGGCCTGGCCGGTGCGCTGGTCGGGCTAGGTATCCCCGAGGAGGAAGCCGGGTACTATCACAAGGAGTTCGAACAGGGACGCACGGTGGTGACGGTCCGAGCGATGGGGGCCAGCTATGACACGGCCCGCACGATCCTGGATCGCTACAACGCGTATGATTACAGCCGCCGTGACACCGCTCACGGCACGCGCTCCACTCATACCTAATTCCCAGCAGCGACGAACGTCTTGAGGTGAGCCTCACGCTGAGCGAGGTCCAGATCGTGCTCGGTCATGATCTGGGCCAACTGCTGCAGGCTCGTCTTAGGCGTCCAGCCGAGTTTCTCTTTGGCCTTGCTCGGGTCGCCGAGTAGCAGTTCGACTTCAGCAGGCCGGAAGTAACGCGGGTCGATCTCCACGTAGTCTTCCCAGTTCAGATCGAGGTGGCCGAAGACCAAATCAAGGAAATCGCGGACGCTTTGCGTCTGGCCGGTGGCGACGATGAAATCGTCCGGTTCATCGTGCTGCAGAATCCGCCACATCGCGTCGACGTAGTCTTTGGCATAGCCCCAGTCACGTTTGGCGTCGATGTTGCCGAGGTACAACTTCTTCTGCAGACCGACTTTGATCCGTCCGGCGGCACGCGTGATCTTGCGGGTTACGAACGTTTCACCGCGGCGTTCGGATTCATGGTTGAAGAGGATCCCGTTGGACGCGAACAGGTCGTAACCGCGTCGATAATTCACGGTCTGGTGAAAGGCGAAGACCTTCGCGCAGGCGTAGGGCGACTGTGGATTAAAACGCGTCGTCTCGCGCTGAGGCGTCTCCAGCACATCGCCGTACATTTCGCTGCTGCTGGCCTGATAGACACGGACCGGATGCGTCTTGTTGAGCAGTCGAGCCGCTTCGAGCACATTGAGCGCGCCGACGCCAACCGTCTGCAGCGTGTAAACCGGCTGGTCGAACGAGACCCGCACGTGGCTCTGTGCTCCGAGGTTGTAGATCTCGTCCGGTTGCAGGTCCAACACCAGATTGGTCAGCGCTTGGCCATCGGTCAGGTCGCCGTAGTGCAACAGCAGGCTCGGGTTGCCGTGGATGTCCTGGTAGAGGTGATCGATTCGGCCGGTTGAGAACGAACTGCTGCGGCGTACCAGCCCGTGAACGGTGTAGCCCTTGTCGAGCAGTAACTCGGCGAGGTAGCTGCCGTCTTGTCCCGTGATGCCGGTGATCAGTGCCGATTTGGTCATGAAACTCTGGATGCTCGTGGTTCGGGAAGCGTGAGACGCGAAGGAAGAGGGGCGGTTGAACAGACGAGGAGTCACTGTTACCTGGATGATAACAGGTTCAGCTTGGCATTTGGCCGTTTACACCAGTCGTAATTGGCCGCTCCGCACTTCGTCCAAGAATGCCTCGTACGTCTGACGCAAGCCCTCGTCAAGGTTGATCTTGTGCTGCCAGCCGGTTTGATGCAGCCGCGAGACGTCAGAACACTTCACCGGTGTGCCGTCCGGACGCGACGTATCGGTGACGATTTCTCCGTCGAAACCGACAATTTCCGCAATTTTCTCGGCCAACTGCAAAATCGACAGATCTTTACCTGTACCGATATTGATCCAGTCCGGCGGCTCAGGCAGATCGAGCAGGTGGACCAACGCGTCGGCTAAATCGTCGACATGTAAAAACTCGCGACGCGCCGTCCCCGTCCCCCAGATCGTGACCGCAGCAGCACCGGATTCGGCCGCTTCGTGAAACCGCCGCAGCAAAGCGGGCAACACGTGCGAGTGCTCGCCATGGTAATTGTCGCCCGGACCGTAGAGATTGGTCGGCATCGCACTGGTGAAGGTGACGCCGTACTGGCGACGGTAGTACTGGCACAGCTTCAGGCCGGCGATCTTGGCGATCGCGTAGGCCTCGTTGGTGGGCTCCAGCGGGCCGGTCAGCAGGGCCTCCTCGCGCATCGGCTGTGGGCAGTCGCGCGGGTAGATGCAGGTGCTGCCGAGAAACAGAAACCGGTTGACGGAGTGTTCGAACGCGGAGGTGATCGCGTTGATCGCCATCGTCGCGTTCTCGGTCAGGAACTGTACCGGGTAAGAATTATTGGCGACGATGCCGCCGACCTTGGCGGCGGCAAAGATGACCACGTCGGGCCGATGGGCCGCAAAATAGCGATCGACCGCCGCGCGGTCCATCAGGTCCAACTCGCCTCGATGCGCTGTCAAAACGTCGGCCTGGTCGCTGAGTCGACGGCACAGGGCGGAGCCGACCATGCCGCGGTGGCCGGCGATGAAAATGCGTTTTCGAGAGGGTTTCATGGGTGTTAGATTAGCCTGCTTGCGGTATTTGCCAACTGACCATTGACGCTTTTAATAACAAATACTCGATCCGTGGCACCAGAAGCGAGACCGCATGTGTTTCGCGGGCGAGCCGCCTGGCCGCCCGCACGCGCGAGTGCGTGGCGGTGGTGTTGAGCTGGACGCGACGTATTTTCTTGGCGAGTGACTGGGCATCGCTGCCTACGGATGGATCAAACATCGCCAGGTAGTCGCGGCCGCGAATGTCCGGTTGCCGTGCCAACGCTCCAAGCGAACGGGTCACATCGATCGCGCGGGCGATGACCGGCGTTCCCAGCGACATCGCTTCGAGCATCACGTTGGGAAAGCCTTCAAAGTGCGAAGGCAGGCAGAGCACGTCAGCGGCGGCAATCCAAGGCGCGGGCTGAGCAAGATGGCCCCAGAAGTGAACGTGACGCTCCAAACCGAGCGACTTGACTGACCGCTCGAGACTCGCTCGCAGTTCCCCGTCGCCAATCATCCAAACACATGGCAGCGGAAAATCCGGGTATTGGCGCTTTAAGATACCCAGTGCGTCGATCAAGGTTGCTTGTCCCTTTTCGCCAGACATGCGGCCGACGCAGGCGATGGTCCAGCGGCTGTCGCGTGGCGGTTTGGCTGTGTCGGCGACGAGGGCATCGAGCGCTGCGGAGTCCACGGGGTTGGGAATGACATAGAACCTGCGCCGCGGCAGACCGTAGTAAATTGCTGCGTCGTGAGCCGTCGGGCGACTGACGGCGACGACCGCTGCGGACGTTGCGTACGCCGTTCGCAGACGCCGGCGTTTAGCGGCGAGGAACCGGCCGCCGAGCAGCGGAACAATCCGGCTCGGCGGGCTAACGATCGTCGAGACACGCGGCACACCGGCTTTTGCCGCTGCGGGGGCAGCGATCAGCGTCATCAAGAAGGTGCGGTCATAAATCACGTCGATCTCTCGTTCCTTCAGAACTCGCGCGACATGGCGGATCTGCGCGCGGTGGATTTTGCCCGGCCAGTTGATGCGGCGATGCAGACGCTGCAGCGGCGAGCAGAGTCGGATAATGGCCTGTCGGAGATACCGTTTTGCGGTTTTCAATCGGTGGACCACCAAGGCGGACGACCGCTCCGCCGGTCGTACTTCTGCTGTCCTGCCCGAGTTCCGATCGCTGGAGCGATCGGCCACGCTGGAGCAATCAGCGACGTTGCAGTCTTCAAAGCAGTGCACGGGAACGTCGCTTGGCACCTGAGCGAGCAGTGATCCGCTGCGCCGCAGCAGATACAGCTCCGGCTGGAACTGCGTGCGGTCCAGATGCCTGAGCAGCAACAGGATCTGCTGCTCGCTGCCGCCTCCGTCCATCGAGGCGATCATCAACAGCACCCGGATCGGACGGTCAGACAGAGTTTGCCGGTTGGGAGAGAGGTGTGCGTTGGACTCTTTCACCAAATTAGGTCCGGTCGTAACGGGTTAGCAAGCTCTGATCAGCGCGGCTGTGGCCGTGGTCCGATGCAGGAGTATGACGGCCGCTCCGCCTCTGGCTCCCTCCTATCCAGCGTACGGTTTTTCAGGATGCGACGAAGACTTCGTCTGAGAGTACTTTATTGGCCAACTCTTGCCAGTGCGGCGGTCGTCGCACTGGTGTGGGGTAGCGGTCCGCTTGAGCAGCAGTTCGGGCTGCTCGCCGACAAGCTTGGCAGCCAGAGTCTCGCCGACGCGGGCAACGTGAGGCATGCCGGTACCGTTCAGCAGGCGACGAACTGGCTGACCGGAATCGGTCGCAATTTGCGTGGGTCAGGTGGAGTGTTGTCAACCAAGCCCCCGCGCACGCTGCTGAGCGAGCCCAATCGCGTGGTGGGGCTGCCGGCAGCGGTCAGCTCAGTGGCGCCGCGGGAACCACAGGGGTTGAGCCGCCGGACCGAGACCTTGCACCGCGGTGTTGCCGCGCGTGCGGCGCTGTTGCCCGCCGCACCGCTGGCCACTGCTCAGCTCCGCGCTCCGCGGCGTCAAGTTGATGAAGAGCTGGCCGGCTTGGACCGCAGTGATGCGTTTCGCCCAGCGATGACACTGCAATTGGCTTCGGCTTCTTGGGTAGGTACTGCGGACGGTGCAACCAGCTCGGCTGTCGGCAGCTGCGCGCATATCAGTGACGATCCCGGCAGTTCCTCTGCGGGTATGGAAGCGAGCCAGCGCAGCCGCCATGGGATCGGCAACGGTTGGCCGGCGGCACTGCAGCTTGCCGACGAACTGCGGCGGGTGGCGCTGCTTGCCGGAGCGCCGCGCGGCAGAAGCGTGTTGGTGAAGAGCGCACCCCTTGTGCCCGCTGCGATTGATTTTGAGGTTTGGCAGCAAGACGTTGCCAGTGAACTGGAGCGCCTGCGGCAGTTGCCGTCGATCGCGTCCAAAGACTCCGCTGCCGCGCTGGCACGCCTGGCGGTGTTAGCGGAGAGCGGCTGTATCGCGGCCGAAGCGATCGAGGATCGCGCCACACAGGTTGCCTGTTTGTCCGCCGCACATGCGCTGCAGCGTCGCGTGGCCGTCTGGACCGCAGCACACCGGGCAACGTCCGCAGCTTCCTCCTGGGTCGGAGATGACGACGGCACTTGGGCCGGCCGCGGACAGGTTGAGCAGTTGATCGGGCAAGTCGCCAGCGACGCTGCAGCCAGCGAAGACCCAGAGGGGTGGCAGCGTTACCTGTTGCTCGATGAGCTGGCTCAGGCCAACAACAGTGGCGATGAATGGGTGCGGCGGATTGCGGCCCAGCGATTCCTATCGCGATTGACCTGGTATGGACTGACGCCAACGCAGCAAACGTGGATCGAGCGCGGATCGGTCGCTGCGCTCCAGTCCGTGGTGCGGCGGTGGGCGGTGGCGCCGGTCGATTACGCGGCGCTGCTGGGGCAACTGGAACGCCAGGAGTCCGATGCGATTGACTTGGGATCAATCGATGTCGCTCGTGCCGTCCAGTCGCTGCGGTTTGCAAGTTCCCGGGAAGCGGTTGAGTTGGCCGATGCGATCGACACTTATTATCGCAATGCCAACATCCGGCTGGCCGTCACCGATACCCTGATCAACCGGCTGATCCCGGACGTCGATGCACGCGTCGACCCGATTCGCCAGCGGATTCTCGGTGCGGATGTCCGGGGCCAGAGCCACGTGGATAGCCGAGTCGCTGTGCGGCTCATTCCCAGCCCGTCGTCGTGGCACCTGCAGTTGGAAACGCTCGGACAGGTTCGCGCCGCCACGGCCAGTCGCAGCGGACCGGTGTCCATCCGCACCGGTTCCCATGCTGAGTTTGCATCGACCACGCCGCTGGAGATTGGCCGTCTGTCGGCAACGGCAGGCGGAACCGCCGTCTCCGTCCAGTCCAACACGCGGCTGCGCGGTGTTGACACGGACTACGATTCAGTGCCGCTGATCGGCTCGCTGGTCCGCGAGATCGCGCTGAGCCGTTATCAGTCGCTCGCGCCCCAGGCCAAACACATCCAGCAGGATAAAATTCGCTCGGAAGTCGGTTCCGAAATCGACGAGCGGGTCAGCAGTCAGCTCGACCAAGCGTCCGATCGATTCACGCGACATCTGCTGGGCCCGCTGGGATCGTTGGGTCTGAGTCCGATGGTGGTCGACATGCAGACGACGTCGCAGCGATTGACGGCGCGGTATCGGATCGGCGGCGACTGGCAATTGGCCGCGTTCACCCCCAGGCCGCGCGCTCCGTCGGACAGCCTGTTGAGTCTGCAGGTGCATCAATCGGCGCTGAACAACACACTCGAAACCGTGCTGCCAGCTGGCCAGTCGAAATCGATCCAGGACATCGCGACCGACCTCAAGGAGCTGTTTGCGCTGGAGCATCTCGGCTTACCGAGCGACGAGGACGACGACCATGACTTGGCCGCCGACACGCAGATCCAATTCGCGTCCACTCGTCCGGTCACGATCGAGATCGAAGACGACGTGTTGTGGATCACGTTGCGGGTGATGCGGCTGTCGCGCGAAGGCGGGATCGATTTGCGGCGATTCATCGTCCGGGCCGCCTACCGCTGCGAACTCGATGGGCTCAATGCACGGCTGGTTCGTGACGCTCACCTGCGGATCAGCGGTCCAGGCATGTCGATGCGTGACCGGCTGCCGGTGCGGGCGATCTTCAACAAGGTCTTTTCCGCGCGCCGGCCCCTGCCGCTGACCCCGCCGCGCCTGGCTGAGCATCCCGCGATGGAAGGCTTAGCGATCACGCAGTTGGAACTCCGCGACGGCTGGATCGGCTTAGCGATCGGACCGGAACCGGTGCCGCGCAGTCGCAAAAAGGGATTAGCCTTTACGGCTGTGAGTGCAGCCTCTCGGGCGTGCCGGCGATTACCTGATTGTCGGCTGCCTCGGGGGCCTGCTCCAGCGACAGCAGTGCGAACAGATCGGCCATTTCCTCCCGAGTCATCTGCTCTTCCAGCCCCTCGGGCATCAGTGAATGTTCGTTGTCGCGGATTTCCTCCACGTCCTCCATCGGAATCACTTCGAGCTTGCCGCCCTGAACCTTCAGCGCGATCCGCTGCTCCGATCGCTCGCTGACCAGCCCGCTGATCACGCGGCCATCAGTGGTCAACACCGTCACACTTTTATAGGCGTCACCGATCACCAGACTCGGATCAAACACGCTGATGATCAGTTGTTCAAAGCTGCCGCGGCCGTTGCGCGTGATCTCCGGGCCGACTTCGTAGCCGCGGCCGTGCATCACATGGCACTGGCCACAGATCCGGTCGTACACCGCCAGCCCGCGGCGGGGGTCGCCGTGCGCCTCCTTGAGCAAGAACTCCGAGGCGCTGCGGACGACACCTTGCCGGCTCGGTGAATCCTCCAGCCGGACCGCGCCCAGATGCGCTTCGCTCTGTCGCTAATAGCTGGTGACTTGCTAGCCGCTAACTGGCGGACCTGGTTTGGGCCGACCACGTCTTTGGCAAGCTGCCCTTCCGCGATCGTTTCCAGCAGCAGCTTCGCCGTCGGTTCGCGCTGCACCATCAACGAGGCAACCATTGCCTGCACGCCAACCGGAACGCCCGCTAGCCGCTGCAGCACATTTTGCTGCACCGCCGGATCTGCCCGCTGGACGACGGCGCTGAGCAACGCATCTCGCCACGCCTCATCGACCGCGCGACCGGCCTCCAGGTCGCGGAGCCACTGCTCAACGGCGACTTGAATCGCTGCTGGCTGCGCGATCGCTACCGTGGCGAGCACTTCCTGTCGTTGTGCAACCGGCAACCTCGAGTCGAGTAACCGTGCGGTGAGCTGCTCGTGCGCCGCAGGTTCATCGGCGAAAGCGCGGAGCTGCCACAGCGTCAGATCGTCGCCTGTGGTGTCACTGGCCCAGCGGCGCAAGACCGGTGAGGCGGCTGCCGGACGGATTTCGCCGGTCCGCAGTTTGGCCAAAACCGCTTGCAGCACTTGATTGGCCGCTGCCGAGCGGCTTCCGGCGAGCGAATCGGAAATCTCCAGCACCGACTGCAACGTTTTCGGATCGCCGCTGCCGGACAGATCCGGCTTGACCTCGGCCAGGAGACGCGTCGCAATCCGCGGCACGAGCTCCGGCAGCAGTCCGCCAGCACCTTGCGCCAGATGCTGTACGATCTGTGCTTGATCTGCCAACACACGTTTTTCCAAGTTCTGCCAGACGATCCGTGGCAGCAGGCCATCGTCCTCACTGTGCGCCAACACCTCGAGCAGGATGTCGGTCGTGGTCGTTTCTGACTGCAGCTCCGGCGGAATCTTGCCGGCTGCGATCGCAACCTGCAGACGCACGGGCGCGGCCGAGTGCGCTGCTAGGCGGTCAAGTTGCTCAACCAATTCACGGCCTGATTCGCTCACGCCGCCGGCCAATCGATTGCCGGCCACACGCACCGCCCAGGCGACCGCCAGCGGGTCATCGCCTGATAGCTGCTGTACCAGCGATTCATGAGTCAGCTGGGCGCGGTCAGTGCCGTCGTCAACAGTACCAACGACGGAGGCGACGAACCGCCGTCCGCTTCGCTCAGCTTGGCAAGCAAGGCTTCACTGGTACGCCGATTGACTTCACCGCGGTCGGTCCTGAGTCGTTCGGCCAGCAGTACCGCCGCTCGCTGGCGATAAAAGATGTTGTCGTCTTGGAGCAGCTCGATCAGCTGCTCATCACTGAGCTCGCCCAGATTCGGATGCGCGATCTCTGGCCGCTGCCCATAGACGATCCGGTACAGCCGGCCGTGCCCGCGGTCGACGCCCTGAGGATCGGCGTTGGCGTCTTGGTAACAGTGGTAACGATCGTACCAATCCAGCACGTACAGGCAGCCGTCGGGCCCGACCTTTTGAGCGACCGGCATGAACCACACATCATTGGCCGTCAAAAAATCGGGATGGCCTTTGCCGCGGTAGGTCGACCCGTGCCGAGACACGGAGTCGACGTTGATGCAGCCGCCATGGATGTTGCCCATGTAGAGCTTGTTGCGGTACTGGGCCGGGTAGGCCGGTGAGTCAAAAAACTCAAGCCCGCAGTAGGCCGCCATCTGGTGGCGATGCTCGACGATGGAATCGATCTTCCAGGTATGCGGCGGGTAGGGGCCGCCTTGGCGGTGGTAATAGCCGGTCTCGGTCAAATGCCACAGATGGTCGATGACGCAGGCACTGACGAACGCGTCACCTTCGTGATTGAACGCAATACCCCAGGGATTGCTGGTCCCTTCACAGAACAGATCAAAGCGATGCGTTACCGGATCGATGCGGAACATCGCACAGGTGAAGTCATAAGTCCGGCCGTCCTGCTTGACGACACTGCGATTGAAGACGCCGTTGAGTCCGTACAAAAAACCATCGGGACCCCAGGTGAGCGCGTTGGGTAACTCATGAGTGTCATCGCGTCCAAAGCCGGTCACGACCACCGTCTGGGTGTCAGCGCGATCGTCTCCATTCGTGTCTTGCAGAAACAGAATGTCCGGTGCGTTGGCCACCCATACGCCGCCATGACCGACCGCGATGCCGGAGGGAATGTTGAGACCTTCGGCAAAGATTTTGACCGAATCAAATCGCCCGTCGCCATTGGTGTCCTCGAGGATCTTGACGCGGTCGCGGCCCGGTCCGGCTTCCCGCCTCGGGTACTCGAAGCTCTCGGTTACGAACAAACGGCCGCGATCATCAAAGGCCATCGCGACCGGATTGACCAGGTCGGGTTCCGCAGCAACCAACTCCACATGAAATCCCTCTGGTACCACCATCTTCGCTAGCGCTTGCTGCGGTGAGAGCGGCGGACCGGGCGGCTGGCTTTGCCGTCGGGGGATGAATGCTTCTTCCGCCTGGCAATGCGACGGCGCAAAATTGCCAGTCGCGGATATCAGCACAAAGGACAGACTGCTCACGACAGCAAGGGTGAGCGCGCGACAGAAAGCGAGCATAGGATCGGTGGGGCTGATCAGAAGGGGCTGGATAAGAACACAACGCGAGCGGCGACGTGTAAGGTACACGACGCCGCCGCGAATGCAAACTCACGGGTGCTCGCTTACCCGCTCAGCCGCCAAAGCGTAAAACTAGCCGCCGAAGTCGTCGTAGGCGATGTTCTCCGGCTCGACCCCCAGGTCGTCCAACATCTTGAACACCGCGGCGTTCATCATCGGTGGTCCACAGATGTAGTACTCGATATCCTCGGGCGCCGGATGCGTCTTGAGGTAATTCTCGAGCAGCACTTGGTGAATGAAGCCGACGTAGCCTGTCCAGTTATCTTCAGGGGCCGGTTCGCTCAGCGCGATGTTGAACTGAAAATTCGGAAAGTCCTTCTCGATCTCGCGGAAGTGATCGATATAGAACAATTCCCGCATGCTACGACCGCCGTACCAGTAACTCACCTTGCGGTTGGTCTTGCCGCGTTTGAATAACTCAAAGATATGGCTGCGGAGCGGGGCCATGCCGGCACCACCACCGATGTAAACCATCTCGGCCTCGGTGTCCTTGATGAAGAACTCGCCATAGGGGCCGCTGATCGTCGCCTTGTCACCGGGCTTGAGTCCGAAAATGTAGCTGCTCATCTTACCGGGCGGAGTGCCTTCCGGTGCCCGCGGCGGCGGGGTCGCGACGCGGACGTTGAGCATGATGATGCCCTGTTCCCCAGGGTAATTCGCCATCGAGTACGCCCGCACGACCGGCTCATCCACCTTCGAAACATACCGCCAAATGTTGAACTTGTCCCAGTCGGGATGATATTTCTCGGCGATGTCGAAGTCTTTGTACGCCACCGTGTGAGGCGGGCACTCGATCTGGATGTAACCGCCTGCTTTAAAGTTCACCTCTTCACCGGGCGGCAGCTCGAGCACCAGTTCTTTGATGAACGTCGCGACGTTGTCGTTGCTGCGAACGGTGCAGTGCCACTTCTTGGTCTCGAAGGCTTCGGCGGGCACTTCGATCTTCATGTCCTGCTTGACAGCGACCTGGCAGCTGAGGCGTTCACCTTCGGCAGCTTCACGCTTATTGATATGTTCTTGTTCAATCGACAGGATCTGGCCCCCGCCTTCGTGGATTTTCACGCGGCACTGCGCAGGTCCCGCCTCCGCCACAGGCGCTGGAGACAAAGATGCCGGCATCAGCAAGTGCGGATAGCAACTTACCCCCGGCCGGAATCTCGATTTCCTTCTGGTCATTGATCAAGATTTTAACCGGGCCGCTGGCCACCAGTTGGCTTTTCGCCAAAAGGATGCACGCGACCAATAGGATCACCAGCAGGGTGAACACCACGACGCCTAGTACGATCGTCATCGATTCAAATACCGCTAAAGAATTACCGAACGTCAATCTCGCCAACTGCAACCGCCAACATGCCGTGGTATCAAATACCGCCAAACGACATGAACGCCAATGCCATCAACCCGACGGTGATGAACGTGATGCCCAGCCCGCGGAGCGGCGGCGGAACATCGCTATACTTCATTTTCTCGCGAATCCCGGCCAGAGCCACAATCGCCAGTGCCCAGCCGACCCCGCTGCCGAGTCCGAAGACCGTCGACTCCAGGAAATCATACTCGCGTTGCTCCATGAACAACGAACCGCCCAGGATCGCGCAGTTAACGGTAATCAACGGCAGGAAAATACCCAGCGCGATGTACAAGGGTGGAAAGAAGCGATCCAGCGTCATTTCCAGAATCTGTACTACTGCAGCAATCACACCGATGAAGGTGATCAGGCTCAAAAATGTTAGATCCAAGTCCGCGTAGCCGCTGCCCAACCAACTGAGCGAACCCTGCTTGAGCACGAAGTTGTAAAGCAGATTATTCAGCGGCACCGTGACCGCCTGAACAACGATGACCGCAATGCCGAGCCCAATCGCTGTTTTGACGTTTTTGCTAATCGCCAAAAACGTACACATACCGAGGAAGAATGCTAAGGCGAGATTTTCGACGAAAATCGACCTCAGGAAGATACTGATGTAGTGATCAGCCCCTTGGAAAACCATGATTCCTATGCCTCCTCGATTTGTTTGGGCTTCAGCGTGCGAAGTCCCCAGATCAAAAATCCGATGATGAAAAACGCGCTGGGCGGCAGCAGCATCAAACCGTTCGGGCTGTACCAGCCGCCGTTACGGTCCAGTTCCAACACGGTGTAGCCGAACAGGCTGCCGGTGCCGAACAACTCGCGGAAAAACGCGACAAACAATAGCACCGCCGCGTAACCGAGGCCGTTGCCGATGCCATCGAGAAAACTGATGAAGACACCATTCTTCATCGCGAAGCCCTCGGCACGTCCCATGACAATGCAGTTGGTGATGATCAAGCCGACGAACACCGACAATTGTTTGCTGATGTCGTACACGAATGCCTGCAGCACCTGGTCGACGACGATCACCAAGGATGCGATCACGACCATCTGCACGATGATGCGAATGCTGCTGGGGATGTAGTCCCGAATTGCCGATACCGCTGCGTTACTACAAGCGACGACCGCGATCACTGCGATGCACATCACCAGCGATACGTTGAGGCTGGTCGTCACCGCCAACGCGCTGCAGATGCCCAGAATCTGCAGGGCGATCGGGTTGTTATCGAGGATCGGGCCGAACAGGACTTGACCCGCTCTACTGGCTGCCATTGGGTTCTCCTTGATCTGTCTGGAATTCAGCTTCGAGCTGCTTTAAATAGTTTTGGTACCCGTCCGGTCCGGTCCAATAACGAACCAGATTAGTGACACCGTTGGCGGTAATCGTTGCTCCGGACAACCCGTCGACCAAGTGCTCATTGCCCGCTGGAGCCGCGCCCTTGGCGACGCCCAATGCCTGGTTGCCTTCCTCGTCGTACATCTTCAATCCCACCCATTGCTCTTTCCAACGTGGGTTGTCCACTTCGCCGCCGAGCCCCGGTGTTTCACCATGCTCATAGAAGGTCAAACCTTGAACGGTCTCGAGATCGCGTTTGACGGCGAGAAATCCGTACAGCGTCGACCATAGCCCACGACCGTAGACCGGTAGCACGACTTGCGTAATCTGCTCCGTTTTGGGATTCCGAACCAAGAACACTCGAGCGATCCGCTCGCGGCGATTGCGGCCGATGCTGTACTGCGGATCGTTGACCGGAACGCTCAAATCCGACGTCTTAGCCGCAGCTTGGGCATTGTAAGTTTCGACATTCATGTCGGTGACGTACTCGCCGGTTTCTAGGTCGACCAGGCGTTCTTCAACGCGCTGATAGAGTTCCCCAACCTGCTCCGGAGTCAGGTCACTTGCCGGCAGGCCAAACTCGCCCATCGCCAGCCCGGACGCGTCAAGGATATTGCGTTGCCGATCCAGTTGCTCGTTGATCGCCTGGCGCGGACGCAAGGCGACCGCTGCAGCGCTGACTGCCAGTGAGCAGACCACACACAACAGGGTGGACACGATGAAAGTGTTTTTTAGCGAATCACGTGATGACATAGCGAGCAGCCCTCCGTCGGACGTTGGCTTCGACAACGAAGTAATCGATCAATGGGGCGAACACGTTGCCGAACAAGATCGCCAGCATGATGCCTTCAGGGAATGCAGGATTGACGACGCGGATCAACACCGTCATGAAGCCGATCAAGAAGCCGTAGATCCACTTGCCGGTTTGGGTCATCGATGCGCTGACTGGGTCGGTGGCCATCCAAACGATGCCAAACGCTAATCCGCCGATGCACAGGTGCCAGTAAAATGGCACGGCAAACATCGGATATCCGACCGAGCCGATTCCGTTCATGAGCGCTGAGGTGACGATCACGCCGAGCGTGGTGGCAGCCATGATCCTCCAAGAGCCGATCCCGGTGGCGATCAAAATCGCAGCACCGACAATACACAGCAGGGTACTGGTTTCACCGATACTGCCTTGAATCGTTCCTAGAAATGCTTCGCTCAGCGTTACCGATTCAGTGCCCCAAGGTCGCGGCAGCGACGCCATTGAGCCAACCGGATTCTCAGCAACCGCCATTTGGCCCAGTGGTGTGGGGCCGCTGAAGCCGTCGACTGCCGTCCAAACCCGGTCACCGGAGATCTCGCCGGCATGTGCGAAATACAAGAACGCCCGGGCCGATAATGCAGGATTGAGAAAGTTTCGTCCTGTCCCACCAAACACTTCTTTGGCGACCACGACACCAAATGCAATCCCAACGGCGACCTGCCAGAGCGGAATGTTCGGTGGCAGGATCAGCGGAAATAGCAGGCCGGTGACCAGGAATCCTTCGTTGATCTCATGGCCACGAAGCACACTAAAGATGAGCTCCAGGTGCCCCCCAACGAACATGCAGACAATATAGATGGGCAGGAAGTGCAGCGCGCCGTAGGCAAAGTTGTCAATAAAACTGCTGGGGTTGTGCCCCAATCCGAGCGCCGTGTGGACGGTGTGGTGCCAGTCGAGCGAATACTCGGCACCGACCTCGTCCATCTTGGCCATCGCGCTGTGGGCTTGGTAGCCGACATTCCACATCCCAAACAAGGTGACGGGAATCAGCGACAGCACCACCATGCTCATCATCCGCTTCAGATCGATAGCGTCGCGAACATGCGTTACTTTTTTAGTCGTTTCCCCCGGTGTGTAGAGAAACGTGTCGAGCGCTTCATACACCGGATAGGCTTTTTCGAGGATCCCGCCCTTGGCGAAATAAGGATGGACGCGATCCAGAGCGTCACGCAGAGCTTGCATTTTGCTAATCAGCCTTCACGTTGAATCGTTGTCAGGTTGTCACGCAACAGCGTGCCGTATTCGTACTTCCCGGGGCAGACAAACGTGCACAAGGCAACGTCCTCTTCCTCGAGTTCCAGGGCGCCCAGCCTTTGTGCCTGATCGGTATCGCGGATGATCAATGACCGCAACAGTTGAGTCGGCAGAATATCCAGCGGCATCACTTTCTCATAAGTCCCCAGCGGAACCATCGCTCGCTCACTGCCGCCGGTGCTGGTGGTCAGCGCGAACTTCTGGCCCTTAGAAAGCGCCGATGCATAGACTTTGGTTACCGAGTACTTTCCAAAGCCCGGACCCTGCCAGCCAAGAAACTCCCGCTGTGTGCCCTCTTGCAGCGCCGAGATTTGCAGGTGGTAGCGGCCTAAGAAATTAACCGGCTCGGTGACCGTGCGTCCGCAGAGCACCGATCCGCTGACGACGCGCGAGACGACCCCCTCAACCAATTCCCCGGCGACCAATTCGTCGACGCGGGCGCCCAGGCGCGTCTCGATCAGACGCGGTCGGTTGACCACGGGCCCGGCCAGCGACACGACGCGGCGGGTATCGAGCTTGCCCGAGAGCAGGAACGCGCCGATCGCGATGACGTCCTGATAATTGAGGTACCAGACCGTCTTGCCTGGGCCGACCGGATCGAGCAGGTGAATGTGAGTTCCCACCAAACCCGCTGGGTGAGGGCCCTGAAAGACTTCTACCTGAACGCGCGGGTCGGTGCCAGCGGGAACCTTGACCCGTGGGCTGCGGCAGACGAATACCTTGCCCTCGGTCAACTTGCCCAGCGCCATCAAGCCGACGGCAAAATCGTCGTCACGTCCGGCCAGAACCACCGCCGGGTCGGCCGCCAAGGGGTTGGTGTCGATCGCGGTAACGAAAATCGAATGCGGCGAGCTGGAAATCGCCGGAATCTGACCGTAGGGCCGTGTCCGCAACGAAGTCCATAAGCCGCTCAGCACCAAATGGCCGACGAGTGTGGTCCGGTCCATCGAGGCCAAGGCCGTGCCGCCGACGCCCGGGAACTCGACCGCCTCATCGCCGCTGACTTCGATGACCACCGACTCAAACTTGCGCTTGGCTCCACGGTTGACGGCCACGACGGTGCCCGCGGCCGGCGCAGTGAACAGCACGCCCGGATTCTTCTTGTCCTCCATCAGCGGTTGGCCGAGCAACACCGAGTCGCCTTCAGCGACCAGCATCGTCGGTTTCATCCCGATGTAATCGTCGCCGATCAGCCCGACGCGACTGATTCTTGGACCGGGCTCGATCCGTTGTTCGGGTTCTCCCGAAATGGGCACATCGAGCCCGCGCTTGATAACCGTCATAGGTGAAGGCACGTGGAGGAGAGACACATGAATTAAATCGAAACGGGAGCCACCCAGCGGCTCATGTTGACAGGCTCCGTCGATCCGGAATCAGCGCTGCGTTGACCCCTGCGGAGCAGGCCCACAGCGAGCGCGGCGGCGTGGCAATGGGAGCAAGTAGGCCGACTTTGTGATTTTTTTCACAAAGTAGGTGTCGCCAAAAGCCGCCGAGTCCTCAGACGCGGCGGCAGAGCTTGCTCAGTCGCTGTGATGAACGAATTATGACACGAGTTTCTGGCGCTGACAACGGCAAAGCGCGAACGGCCGGAACGGGTTGGCGAACTTTTCGTTAGCGAGCATCGAAACGCCCCTGTGGAGCTATAACAGCGCCAGCGGTGCCGCTGGGGACCGGCTTAGGGGTCGATTTCCCGTTGGCGTTGACCGCACCGGCCCACGCAGTTCATCTTATCTGTGTTGATTAAATTTTTAGCCGCAGGCCGTTTTTCTGATCTCTGTTTGAAGCGAACTTTCCTTTGCGCCGTGAAGATATCCGCAACGTTGTTATTATCGCCCACGTCGACCACGGCAAGACGACGCTGGTAGACAGCCTGCTGCGGCAGAGCGGCCAGTACCGTGAGACCGAACTGCGCGAGCGGATCCTCGACAGCAACGATCTGGAGCGTGAGCGAGGCATTACGATCCTGGCCAAGAACATCGCCATCCACTACCGCGGTGTGAAGATCAACTTGATCGATACGCCCGGCCACGCTGACTTCGGCGGCGAGGTCGAACGCGTCGTCAGTATGGCCGACGGTGCGTTGGTGTTGGTCGATGCGGCCGAGGGGCCGATGCCGCAGACGCGTTTCGTGCTCGAAAAGGCATTGGAGGCTGGGGCACGGCCGATCGTGGTCGTCAACAAAGTCGATCGACCTGACGGGCGTCCGGCCGAAGCGCTCGACGAAGCGCTGGAGTTGTTGGCGGAACTCGGCGGCGAACACCTGCTGGACAACATTTCGTACATGTTTACATCGGCCAGGGAAGGGTTTGCGACGACCGATCCGGCCGTTCGGACCGACAGCATGCTGCCGCTGCTGGACCTATTGGTCGATGCCTTTCCAGGGCCTGAGGTGGATGCTGAAGCGCCGCTGCAGCTGCTGGTCACGACGCTGGGGTGGTCGGAGTATGTCGGCCGTATCGCCGTGGGACGAATCTCGGCCGGGAAGGTCACCGCGGGGCAGACAATCGACCTGCATGGACATAAAGGCACGCGGAAGCTCAAGATCGCCGGACTATTCGTATTTGATAAACTCGGCCGGGTCGCCACCGAAGTCGCTCACGCTGGCGATATTGTCGCCATTGAAGGGCTGGAAGACGTCGAGATCGGTGACACAATCACCGCGGTCGAAACCGGTACAGCACTGCGCGATTGGCGGTCGATGAACCGACGCTCGAAATGGTGTTCAGCGTCAACACCTCGCCGTTGGTCGGCCGCGAAGGCAAGTTCGTAACGACGCGGCAGTTGAAGGCGCGGCTGGAAAAGGAGCTTGAGCGGAACGTCGCCTTGCGGGTCGAGCCGATCGAGGGGACAGAGGCGTATGCTGTTCGCGGTCGCGGGGTGCTGCACCTGGCGATTCTGATCGAGACGATCCGCCGCGAAGGGTTTGAACTGAGCGTGGGCAAGCCACGGGTCGTGTTCAAAGAGATCAACGGCAAGACCCACGAACCGTTTGAAACGCTGGTGGTCGAAGTTCCGACCGACAATATGGGTCCGGTGATGGAGTTAGTCGGCAACCGCCGCGGCCAGATCGAGGAGATGAACCAGCGAGGCGAGTACAGCTTGCTGCGCTTCCAGATTCCGGCGCGTGGACTGATCGGTTTGCGAACACGGTTGCTCAATGCAACCCGCGGCACGGCGATCATCAACCACCGCTTCAATGGCTACCGCCCGGTCGAGGGCGATGTGCCACGACGCAGCAATGGCGTGCTCGTCTCCATGGTGGCGGGCAAGGCGATGCCCTTCGCACTGTTCTCGCTGCAGGATCGTGCGGAGCTGTTTGTCGCTCCCGGGGAAACGATCTACGAAGGGATGATCGTTGGCGAGAACGTCCGCGACAATGATTTGGTTGTTAATCCGTGCCGCGAGAAGAAACTGACCAACATGCGGGCCTCTGGCAGCGACGAGAACGTGATCCTCAAGCCACCGCGCGAGCTGTCGCTTGAAGCGGCGCTGGAGTACATCGAGGATGATGAACTGGTCGAAATCACGCCGACGAGTATTCGTCTGCGCAAGATGATGCTCACTGAAGCGGACCGCCGCCGTCACGGCCGTAACAGCGCCTGATCGCTGGGCCCCGTTGGAGTCCAGGCTTCAGCCTGTTCCCTGCTGGAGTCCAGGCTTCAGCCTGTTCCCTGCTGGAGTCCAGGCTTCAGCCTGTCCCCTACATCAACTCTTACAAGAACTCAAACCGCTGAGGCACGGCGTTAGCCCGCCGGCTGCGCGGCTTGTTCTTCAGCCAATTCCGCTTCAGCGAGTTCGAGCGCATGATCGTAGCGCTGCTGCGACAACGTCAGGCCGAGTCGCTGTGCGATTTCGCTCGCTGCCCGCATGGCGGCAATGCGGATCTTGGGCGGAACGTGCAGGGTGCGACGCAGCGCTGCGGCGCGATAGGCGGCCAGTGCTCCCAGGTCGTCGGCAAGTGCGGATAGACATTTGCCCTGAAGTAACCTGGCTGCCGGAGCATAGGCGTCAAAGGCAAAGCACGGGGTCAGCGCTTCGCAGGCCTGTTCGTGCAACCCCAGGTCAGAGAACGCTTCGGCCATCACCAGGCGATACTGGTGCTTGTCCGGCTCGCGCGCCAGCCGCGCACGACAGACGTCCAAGCGGCGATTGGCCCAGTCCGTCTGGGCCCGGTCCAGTTCGCGCTGCACCTCTGGAGTATTCAGCCGTGCGGCTAACTGGGCGACTTCGCGGAGCTGCTGCAGCGATCGAGCCAGGACCGCTTCTTCGTAATGCCAGAGCACACGCGGGTCCTCGTTGAGCTGCAAGGCCTGGTGGAGTACCCGCTTGGCTTCCAGCGGGCGGTCCTCGGCCCGATGAATCGCCGCCAGTTCGAGGTACAGGTCGACCTCGACCGTCCGCTCGCGAATCCGCTGCTCCAATTGTTGACGCCGATCGGGTCGAGCGGTCCTGGGGCGTCGGCTCGTGGGCCGTGCTGGGTGGGGACGGTGCAGCGTGTGCGGGATCACCACCGCCCAGCAGGCCATCGCTCTCTTCGGCGGGGATTGGCATGGTCGAAGCTTCAGAAAGAGCCCGCTGTCTCGGGCCGCCAGCGGAGACGGGTTTGCTTGCACAGCCCAGTTTAGCTCGGCCAGGCGTGAGTTTCGACCCATGCAGCCGCACAGCTTCTACTGGCGCTGCAGGTAGATCGCCTGACCGCTGAAGAAATGGGACATCAGGTAGGGATCCCAAATTCGTTTTCCCGAAGCGGGGTCAGCGATCAGATAGTCACCATTTGCAAGCTGCTCGAGAACCACGACGGCATGACCTTCGCTGGATCTGCCCAACAGCTGACGCAGTTGCCCGGAGCGGCTAGGCGGGACCGTCTGCGCAGCTGGCGGCGTAACCATCGCCAGGACCGGATACTGATCCAGGCGCGACCAATCCTCCGGTCGGCGACTAGCCAGTCGCGGGTGCAAACTCGTGTGGCGGGTTTGGACGCCCAGGCCGCGGTACAGCGCCAACGGCTCGGTGCCGGCACCACTGGTCAAGCAGTCGCTTGCCATGGTCCGCTCGTCGGCTTCGATCCCGTGCAGACGCAGCAGGGTTGCCGCAGCGGCGGGCCCGCAGCTGGCATCATGGGTCTGCAAGCAGACGTCGCCGCGCCACCGGCTCTGCGGTTCGAGTTCGATCGGCATCAGCACGGGCCGCAGAATAGGCGCAAACAGAAACACGCCGCCTAGCAGCACCATGCTCGACAACGCGACCGCGCCGCGTGGTGACGGTACGCCGGGGATCTGCCAAGCGAATCCCGCGAGGAAGCAAGCCAGGATCGGTGTAAAATTGCTCAGGAGTACTGCAGAACTATGTGAGAAAACAGCGATGTTCTCAATCCGCCCTACCCACGCCGACGCATAAACGCTCGTTAGCATCACCAGCATCGCAAAGACTGGCGTGCGTGCCTGTTCCAAGTGACGACCCAAGCTCCGCCCAGCCACCCATGCCATCAACGAACCGAATGCCATCAATGCTGCCACAGCGATGAGATGCAGTTCCATGGGATTGTCCTCACACAAGGGAGCGTGCTCGTAGGCATGAGTTGTCAACGGGAGAGAGGAAGCCTGCGCACGCGTCATTCCTGTACCGAAACCGCGGCTCGGTGCAGCCGAGAAAAACCGGGTTCGGCTGTCAGAGGGTTAGGGCATATTTCGTTCCCGGAATCGTGAGCCGGCGTCAAATGCGCTGGAATTATCTCAGCCTCGGCCGGAGCTGCATCGACTCGGTTCTCGTCTCGCGGCGGCGCGCAATCGTCCGCGGCGGTTTGCTCCGGAAGAGCTGCGGCCGGCGGGGCGCGGGCTGACGAGGCCGACGCAATTGGGGCAGCAGGCGGGGTTGCCGCTGCGCAGGTGATGGATACGCTGGACCGCCTTGAGGCCGCAACCATCGTAGGTCCGTTACAACCGTCAGCACGCATTGGTGAATCGCTGTCATGCCAACTCCGCCGCCCGATCATTTGCTAAAACGTTTGGACGCTGCCGGGCAGTCGCACCTGCTGCGGTTTTGGGACGAACTCACCGCTGCCGGCCGGTCGCAATTGCTCTCGCAGCTGGAACAGGTCGATTTTGAGTTGATCGCCGCTTTGGTCGCTGGTGAAGACGAGAAGCCGGACTTCGCTGGACTGGCTGCACGAGCTGCCGCTCCACCTGCAGTCCGCAGCGATGGATCGGGCGCCGCCTGGAGCGCCGCGGATGCGCCAGGCAGGTGAACAGGCCTTGGCGGCTGGACGTGTCGGCGTGGTGATCGTCGCCGGTGGGCAAGGAACCCGCCTAGGATTCGACCAGCCGAAGGGGATGTTCCCGGTCGGACCGGTTTCTGGCCGCACGCTGTTTGAGTTCTTCGCTGACGCCTTGCGCGCGACCAGCGCCCGCTACAACGTCCGCATCCCGCTGTACCTGATGACCAGCCCGCTGACGCATGAAGAAACGATTCGCTACTGGAGCGACAACCATTTTTTGGGTCTGCCGCGGGAGGACGTACGAATCTTCTGCCAAGGCACGATGCCGGCTGTGGATGCTCACAGCGGCAAACTGCTCTTAGCGGCTAAGGATTCGCTGGCCCTGAGTCCCGATGGGCACGGTGGGACGGTGGCCGCGCTGGAAAAGTCCGGCTGCTTTGACGACGCGCAAGCCCGCGGCGTCGACCTGTTGTCGTACATCCAGGTCGATAACCCGCTGGTCTCTCTGTGCGACGCCAATCTGCTCGGGCACCACTTGATGAGCGGCAGCGAGATGACGACGCAGGTGGTCCGCAAGCGGTATGCGGAGGAGAAGGTTGGTAACGTCGTCATGGTCGACGGCACGGTCAGGATCATCGAGTACAGCGACCTGCCAGCCGCGGCCGCGGAGGCACGCGGTGAAGACGGCGGGCTGAAGCTGTGGGCCGGCAACATCGCCGTTCACGTGTTGGATGTCCCTTTCCTGCGGCGCACGGCTGCCGCGGTCGATGCGCTGCCGTTCCATCGCGCCCACAAGATTGTCCCCTATGTGGACGAATCCGGGCAGGAGATCAAGCCCGAGCAGCCCAACGCGATCAAGTTCGAGCGGTTCATTTTCGACCTGCTGCCATGGGCCGAGAATGCGTTTGTCGTTGAAGTGGCGCCCGAGGAAGCGTTCGCCCCGGTCAAGAATGCCGACGGCGCGGCGCACGACACGCCGGCCCAGGCGAAGGCGGCGATCAGCCGGCTACACCGGCGTTGGCTCCAATCGGCCGGAGTCGAAGTCGCCGAGGGAGTGCAGGTCGAAATCAACCCCCGCTTTGCCCTCTCCGCCGAGGAACTGGCTGGCAAAGTGACGGCGGGCGAGCGGGTGACGGCCGACCGCTATTTCAAGCCCGAGAGTACCTTTCCCGCAAGCGACGCCTGAGTCCCGGCTGGGTCGGCGCGGCCTCATCTGGTGACAAGGCCGCGCCCCGGGACGCAGCGACGTCGGCTCGCGGGTGGTGAGTTCGCGCTTTGTCGTTCCGGACAGTTCGGCCAGCTTGACGTAGCCGTACCGCGGTTGATCGCTGCGGATGATGACGAACTTGCCTTGCAGTTGATCTTGCTGCGAGACCTTGACCAGGATTCCCTGCAGTTCCCCAATCGACGCCGTTGACCAGCCGTGCAGTCCGATCAGCACATCGCCGACTAGCAGGCCACAAGTCTCCGCGGGTGAGCCCCTGCGGATCTCGGTGACGTACAATCCGCCGCGATAGTTTTGCCGAGCCTTGGCGTTGATTCGCTGCATCGCCGCTCGCGGCACAGGCTGCAGTCGCACGCCGATCGCTGACCAAGCCAGTGACTGGGCATCTTCGTTGTTGAACGCCGGCGGTTCGATGGTCGCGGCCAACTCGATCGACTGACCGTCACGCTCGACCTCGATCGATAGAGGCTGGCCCGGTTCCGCCTCGATCATCGCCAGTCCAAACGCCAGCCGGTCCTGTGTCGCGGTGGAGCCGACGCGGACGACGCGATCACCGGCTTTGAAACCGTCACGAGCGGCGGAACTGCCCGCGGCGACGTGTGCGATCTTCACGCCGTCGCCGACCCGTGGGCCACCCTCGGCTGTCATCCCCAACGCCAACCGCTCTTCGTTATGCGTGCTGATCATGTCATTGATGATGTCGATCGCTTGATCGATCGGAATCGCGAAGGCGATTTGCTGAGCGCCGACTCGGACCGCGACATTCACACCGATGATCTGGCCGTCGATATTCAGCAGCGGTCCGCCGGAGTTGCCGGGATTAATCCCTGCGCTGGTCTGGATCAGATCGCGGTACTCCTGGGTATCGTTTACCGGCACGTCACGGTGGAGTGCCGAGATGATCCCTTCGGTCGCCGTGTGAACGTAGCCAAACGCGTTGCCGATCGCGATCACCGGTTCGCCGACCATCAGATCGCTGCTGGTGCCGCGGGGGATGACCTCCAGCGGTTTGTTAACCTTCACCTTCAGCAATGCCAGGTCGCTGCGGATATCGGTGGCGATCACATCGGCGGTCGTTCCGGTGCCGTCGGCCAGCGTGATCCGCACTTCTTCAACGTCTTCAACGACATGATAGTTGGTGATCACGTAGCCGCGCGGATCGATCACCACGCCGGTGCCCATGCCATTGACCTGACGTGCCGCTTCGGCACCCGCCATCGCGGCAGCGGTCGGTCGTACAGTCTTCTGCCCATGGATGTTGACCACCGCATTGCTGCAGCGGCGGATCGCCAGGACGACCGGTGTTTCGCGCCCGTAAATGCCCCGTACATCGTCGGCACTGGCCGGCGAGGAGAAGCTAGGGGCGGCGATACCACAGGAAATCAGCGCCAAGGCGGTCACGGTGCGGGCCGCAGCGGCACGGCCACTGAGGTTCTGTCGCGACCAAGGAAGAGCAATGAAGCGTTGCATGGAACCCCGCACGTCCGTGAGCAAGTCTGCTGCTTGAATGCCAGCGGAGGACCGCTCGGCCTGAGCGACCGGTGTTCAGCAACCGGTCTGAGGTTTGCATCGGGTGTTAGGAGTTCGCAGCTTCACGCAGCCTGAATGGGGCGGCAAGGTTTAACTGTCTTAACACGCGCTCTGCCTTGCCTCGTCCCGCTGCAGAGCAGGGAGTATACTGAGCCCGCATTTGGGACGCCCTTCACCTCTGCTCCAACCAGCGCTGTCTATGTCCACCGTCACCGAATCGATGGCCGCCGAGGCGGAAAGTTTTCGCGAGTCCTATCACGCGGTGCGGGAGATGATCAGCCGCGTGATCGTCGGCCACGACGAAATCGTTGGCGGTGTGATCACGGCGATGCTCGTCGGCGGCCATTGTTTGCTAGAAGGCGTGCCCGGACTGGGCAAAACGATGCTCGTCCGGACACTGGCCGAAGTGATGGATTTGCAGTTCAACCGCATCCAGTTCACTCCTGACTTGATGCCGGCCGATATCCTCGGCACCAACATGATTGTGGAGGACGAGCAGACCGGCCGCCGCCGGTTCGAGTTCCAGCGGGGGCCGGTATTCACGCAAATCTTGCTGGCTGACGAAATCAACCGTGCCACGCCCAAAACACAGTCGGCGATGCTGGAGACGATGCAGGAAGGAACGGTCACGGCCGCTGGGCACCGTTATGAACTGGCCAAACCATTCTTTGTACTGGCGACCCAAAACCCGATCGAGCAGGAGGGGACTTACCCGCTGCCCGAAGCGCAGCTGGACCGGTTCTTGTTTAAACTCGTGGTTGGCTACAGTTCCCGCGAAGAACTGTCGATGATCGTCGACCGCACGACCCGGGGCGAATCGGCGCGGCTGGAAAAAGTGCTCGACGGCCCGCGAGTCCTAGCGATGCAGAGACTGGCTCGTGACGTGATCCTTGCACCGCACGTGCAGGATTATCTTGTGCGGCTGACGCTGGCGACGCACCCCGATGGCCCCTACAGCGTCGACGCTACCAACGCGTACGTCCGCTGGGGCAGCAGTCCCCGGGGAGCGCAAACGCTGTCGCTGGCCGCGAAAGTCCGAGCGCTGCTGGAAGGACGCTACAACGTCAGCTTCGAGGACATCCGCCGGGTCTACCTGCCGACGATGCGCCACCGCCTGCTGATGAACTTCGAAGCCCAGGCCGAAGGGATCGCACCGGACACCGTGCTGCTGAAGATCCTCGAGCGAGTGCCCGAGAAAGGCGACTAACGTGGCCGACCGCTCCGCCGGTCGGAGTTCCCCGGCTGCTAAGCGGGACAGGATATGAACTTCGCAGCGGCTCAGGGCGCGATCGCCGCGATTTCGGCGAGCACCGCTTCGCTCAGCGGGCCGGCGGCCGCATTTTCAAGAATCTGCTCAGGCGTTTTGGCTCCGACCAGCGCTCCGGTCACACCTGGCTGCGATAGCGCCCAGCCGATTGCCAACCGCGCGACGGTGGTGTCGTATCGCTGGGCAATCGTTTCCAGCAGATCGATCACGTCGTGCGCTCGGCGACGCTGCTCACCTTGGAAGATCGCGTAGCCAGGACGACTGTCGGTCGCGTCGAACTGATGATCGCGACTGATCTGTCCAGCCAACAAACCCTTCATCAGCGTCCAATAGACGAAACAATCAGCACCGAGCGATCGTGCGGTGCGGATCAGGGGATCGAGCGAATGCCGCTGGAGCAGGTTCAGCGGGCACTGGATCGCGGCGCAGTCAACGTACTGAGCAAACTGCGTCAGTTCCTCCGTATTGACGTTGCAGATCCCCAGGGCGTTGGCCAACCCGCGGCGCTGCAATTGCAGCAGCGCCTCGGCCGAACGCAGCAGGTCGACTTTGGGATCGATCGCGTGCAGCAGCAGCCAGTCGAACTTTTCAATCCTCAACCGGCGAAGCGATTCCTCGGCGTCGAGCGTCAACTGCTTCGGAGTGCCGTCGGTGTAGCGTTTTCTATCGGCGCTCCAGCGTTGGCCGACTTTACCAATCACCCGCAGCGGCCGGTTTCCGTCTGCCGCTTGTCCCTTGCGCACGCTCAGCACCTCGCCGAGCAGGCGTTCGCTTTCGCCCTCGTAACCGTAGCTATATGCCGAATCAAAGGTATCGATGCCGGCGTCGATCGCTGCGTGGATCGTCTGCCGCGCCGTCTCGGGGTCGACGGAGCCTGAGGTGATGCCGGCCAGCGGCCAAACACCAAGAATAATCGATGACATGAAGGATGAGACTTTCGCTTGATTTACTGGTTCTTCCGCGAACTCCGTGGCTCATGAGGCGCGGGAATTCTGTGCCCTTGGGTGGCACGTCCCTGAGGAACGAAGGGCGTGCGGGAGGGAACAGCGTGGTTATCGCAGAATGTGTCGTGTCGACTAGGCTATTTTACCCCGTCCACTTACGCCCATCGCTAGGGCTCTGAGCGCGCCAACCAAGGGTCTTTCCCACCGAACGACCCGTCAAATTTGCGGAAGCGCTGATTAGCTTACCGCTTGAAGGCGTCGCGCTGCCTCACCGACTGTATCGATCGCTGGCGTCGCAGCCCGGACCGTCATCTGCACTGCCCAGCGCCCCGAAGCGTCGCCCTTGACGTTCCAGTGCGGCATCACGCAGACGCTCTGATGAACGAATTCAGCACCGCCTTCGCTCTGGCTGATCGTCTGCACCGGAAATGCCCAGATGCCTCCGCGGCGGTTCGTCTCCAGCTCAACCGTCAAGCCGAGCCACTGATCGGTTAGACCGAGCCGGTCGACATCGAGCAGATCGAGCGATTGACCGAGCTGCCCCAGGCGCACCCCATCGCCGCCGGTGAAGAACCGATCATCCGCTCCAGCCGGCAGGCCGGCAAAGTTCATTTCGACGGCGAAGTGGAAGCTCCGGTTCGGCGGCAGGTTCTCGAGCAAATACGTGATTCCGACCTCATCGCTGCCGGCAAACAGCGTAATCGCTTTAGTGATCGTCACCGGCATGCCCCAAGCATTGCCATCGCGGCGCATCTGCAGTTGCACACGGTCGCTAGCCCGACGGACCTTCGCCGTGTAGGGAAAATCGACAAAGTCGCCGCGCTGCATCGCCGAACCAGCTGCCACCTGTTCCAACGTCACATCTTCGTCAAAAAAGTGATCCAGCATCGACTTGCGCGGATAGCGGTCGTAGGCGAGCTGCTCAAGTCCCGATTGCTGGACCGCCACGCGGTCGTGGATGCTCGACACATCGCCACGCTGAGCCGCACCGGCCACGAGCTTGCGATGATACGCCTCCGGGCGCCGCTGCATCGTGGCCAGCAGATTGTGCGCGATCGACCGCACGTCCCACTGGTAGAGCCGGCCGCCATGGCTCGGGTCAAGCCAGAGGGTAAATTGATCGCTCGCCAAACGAACTTCATGCGCCAGGTCGAAGTTGAAATCCTCGACGGTCGCGTGGACGAACTTGGCGCCGTAGGGCAACGTCTCGCCGAGGTTGGCAAACACCCGGTCGAGCAGCGTGTCAGCCTGAATCAGCTCACGGTAGACTGCGCTGCGGAGGTGCGGCAGATAGATCCCCCCAAATGTGCCGTGCCAATAGCGCAGTTGCACTGGCCACGATAAAGGTGGTCACGAACGACGGCCAATTCACCGCGGTCGCCGCCGGCCGCCTGCGCCTGCTGCAGGCGCCGCGAGACGTGTATCATGTGCGCGTACATCTCGCCCGCTTCGGCGTATTTGACCCGAAAATCACGCCATGAGCCGCCTCGAACGAACGGGCGCAGCTCATCCCACTGCGGGGCCGTTTGCATGGCGGTCGTCGCATCTTCAAAAGCGCGCTGGCGGCTGACCGGCAGCGACCACTCGGTCATCTCGCGGTAACTGCAATCAGGCAGGTACACCTTGCCGACCGGCCGCGTCTTTCGCACCGCTTCGGCCAGCGTGACCACGTGCAACCAGCGAGCATTGGCGGTCAGAGCATCGAAGAACGATCGCAGCCAACCTTGTTCAAAAACATGCTGCTTGGTACCGGGCCAGCTGCCAAACTTTTCGCCATCGTCGCCCAGAGTCAGCACGGCGCCGGGATGCGACTGGGCGATTTGCCAACAATGGTCGATCGTTTCTTGAACAGGTGCAAAGGGTACCGTGTAGCGCAACCGTTCCGAGCCCGGAAAGACGCGGAGCACTGCCCCGTCGTCTTCGGTCAAGTAGCAGCCGGTCAGCTGTTCATCGACCAGCCCGGCGGCACGAAAGTTAAAATCGTCCAGCACCGTGTACTCGATTCCTGCGGCCGCCAGGTCGCTCGTCAGGCTCGGCTCCCAGACACGCTCTGGAGTCCACATCCCAGCAACCGTCACGCCCAGCGTCCGTTCCAACCAGTTGGAATAGCAGCGGATTTGACCGATGCGATCGCGCCGCGGCAGCATCGTCAGGATCGGCTCGTACTGCGGCCCACCGAGGATTTCGACGCGTCCGGCGTCGACCAACATCCGCAGGCGATCAACGTACTCGGGATGCTGTTCGGCCAGCCACATCAGCAGCGGTCCGCTGGTATGCAGCGAAATCGCCAGCTGCGAGTACGGTTCAAATGCGTCGAGAAACGGCTGGTAGCTGTCCTGGTACGCCCGCTCAAAGACCTCATCAAAGTTGCCGACCGGCTGATGATTGTGCAGAACCAAACAGAGGTGAATGAAGGGCGTCATAGCAGCGAGCGTCGACAAATAGGGAGCTGGCAAAGAGGTTGCCGCGAACACCGGCTGCCCAGCCCGCCACCGGACTACCTGCCAGGATCGCTACAACGCGTGCAGCTTCTATCGGTCGATTGCATGCGGCGACTGAACTTTTTCGGTTCTTCCGCTATTTAAATGGTCGCCCGCCGGCAGCGGGTATTACTGTGGCTTCGGGTGGCACGCTCAGAGCCCCAGCGATGGGCGTGGGCGCCAGGAACCGATCCTGAGTCGATGCTTGTCCTGCAGTTCTCCCCAGTACGCCCTTCGTTCCTCAGGGACGTGCCACCCAGGGGAGCGAGGCCCAGCCAAAAGCTGGCTAAACAAACAAGCCGTTCAGCTACGCCAGGGGCTCTCTTGGATCGCAACGCTGTGAAGTTTCTCGGCTGCGACTTCGGGAAGCATCGGATTGATCGTGCAGTCGCAACTCCACTCGAACCCGGCGGCCTGCGTCAACCGCGGAAACAACTCGAAGGACCAGTGGTAAGCGTCGTGCCCTTCGACGCCGGGCGGGCAGGTGTGGATTAAGAAGTTGTAGGCGATATCGGGGTACAGCGTCCGCAGCCAACCGATGCTGCGGCGGATCAAGCGAGCCAGCTCATCGAGTTCTTGGCCGCTGAGGTCTTCAAACTGCTCGACGTGGCGGCGAGTGGTCACCCGCATGAGCATCGGCAGATGGCTGGCAAACGGGCAATAGGCGACCAGTGAATCGGTCACCGCCACAATCCGCTGTTTGGCCTTCAGTTCCGCTCGCAGCACGTCGCACTGCAAGCAGCAACCGGTGTGAGCCTGGTGCAGCCGCATCCGATCAGCGATCGCTTTAACCGACAGCGGCAGGTCGCTCAACGCGATCAACTGGCTGTGGGGATGATGCAGCGACGCGCCGGCAGCCGGTCCGACATTTTTGAAGAGTGAAACGTACTGGATCGCCGGGTTTTCCCGCCAGTGACTGAGCCTTGTCTGATAGACCTTCAGCAGCGAAATCACATGCGACAGGTCGAGATCGGCGAGCGTTGCGAAATGTTCGGGTGACTCGATGAAGACTTCGTGGCCACCGAGCGTTCGGCGGCAGCGGAACAGCGGCGACTCGAAGCCTTCGGCCATCCGCGCCGCCCGCATCGAAACCCCGGTGTGAAAGCGGTCACCTTGCATGAAGTTGCCGTAGCCACCGGCTTCACCGCAACCGGGTGGAACCGGATCGACCGCCGGGTATTTGTTGGGAATCACCCGGATCCCCCAACCCTTGGCGCAGTCGAGCGAGGCCTCCATCTGCTCAACATCCCCACCGACCACGAGCACCGGTTCAGGCGTCTCTTTCTCGTTGCCTTCGCAGAACGGACAGTGCTGAATTGCCCGGCTCGATGACGACGACGTCACAAACTCATTCGGCCGCCCGTTGCGATTGGACGCGAACAGTGTCCAACGCCCGGTGATCGCATCCATTCGCGAATGTGTCTCTTCAAGAGCCCCCTGCGGGTCCAGCGGCCGCACCTCGGTCGAGAGAGCCGACACACCACTGTCAGAACTCCGGACCGGCTCCGGATGCCTACCGCGCTCAGGTAAAACTTCTGAGACAGCTGCGGAGGGAGTTGATCTCATAGCGACTTCAAACACGGGTGCCTTAGGTTGTCCGATACCGCGTTGCATCCCTGACAAGTCGGTTCACTGCCAGAATCGCTTACGGTGCTGTCAGCTGATGGCCCTCGGGCGACCGCTCAGCCCTGAATCAAGGCTATGGGCCTGCTTCCGTAGACCTTCGCCCGCGACGGCCACTGCCACTGCCGCCTCCTCAGAACGTCGGCATGGTACACAATCATCCCCCCAAAATGACGCGTCAATTTGTCATTTTTTCTCAAATTCCGCATAATCGTGCCGTGCCAATTGCTTGCTGATTTGCACCCCAGGTGGGGTAAGGGGAATTGTCGCAGCATAGAGTTTCTCGTACTGCGCCGCGCTCTTCCGCCACGACCAATCTTGCCGCATTCCCGTCTCGATCAAAGATTGCCAACTTTTTTTATCGTGAAACCGCATTTGTAGTGCCAACCCGAGTGTCCGGTCTAACTCCCGCATCGAAAACTCGCGCATCACAAACCCGGTGGCGGTCCCCGCTGCCAGGTTCTCAGCTGTGGCATCGACGACGGTGTCAACAAGCCCCCCTGTCGGCGTCACCACCGGCACCGTTCCGTACCGCAGACTGTACAACTGGTTTAAGCCGCACGGCTCGTAACGGCTCGGCATCACGAAGATATCGGCGGCCGCTTCGATTTGATGAGCCAGCTCATCGGAAAATCCGAGCTTCAAGCCGAACCTCCCTGGATACGCTGACGCCAAGGCCGCGAGCGCCTCATGGTACCGCGGTTCACCCGTTCCCAGGATGACCCACTGGGTCGGACGCGCCTGCTCCAAATGGCTGCGGAGCACCTCAATGATCAGATCCCAACCCTTCTGGTCGGCCAGCCGTCCGACCAAACCGATCAGTGGCAGCTCCGGATCGACGCTGAGATCAAATGCCTGCTGCATCCGCTGTTTCTGAATCGCCTTGCCTGTCTGCCACGAGTGGACGTCGTAATTCCCGCTGCTGACCAGCTCGCCGACAGAGCGGCTCGGGTCCAGACCGCGTTCATGCGGCAGCCGCAAGTATTTATCGGTCGCCGGATTCCAGATTTCGTCGTCGATCCCGTTGGTGATGCCGTGCAACACGTCGCTGCGGCTGCGCAGCAGCGGATCGAGCCCGCATCCGTGCAGTTCCGACTGGATCTCGCTTGCGTAAGTCGGGCTGACCGTGGTGATTTGGTCAGCGAAGACAATGCCGGTTTTCAGCAGGTTGAGGTTGCCGTAGAACTCCAGCCCCTCGGGCCGGAAGTGCTTCCAGTCCAGCCCGGTGAGCGGGAAATCCCAATGCCAAAACTGCCCCTGGTACGCAAGGTTGTGGATCGTGAATACGCTGCGGGCATTCTTCATCCATGCCCGACGGGTTTCCTCCAGTGCCATGTAGGCCGGCACCAGCCCGGTTTGCCAGTCGTTGCAGTGGACGATGTCGATCGGACGCCCCAGACGCTCGATCGCCTGCACCGCGGCCCGGCAGAAGAAAGCGAACCGCTCGCAGTTGTCCCGATAATCACCCGAGGCGTCACCGTACAAACTTGGTCGATCGTAATACTGAGGCTGGTCGATGAAGTAGACCTGCACCGGCTGATTGCCGCCGGGCAGTTCCGCCCGGAGCAACCGTGCGCCGACAACGGAGCCTCGCATCAGCACCGCGAAACTGATGCCCGTCGGCTCAATGCTGATGCCACTGGCATAGATCGACGTGAACGCGGGCATGATCAGCGTCACCTGATGGCCGCGCTGGGCGAGCTGCGTCGGTAACGCTCCACAAACATCGGCCAGACCTCCGGTCTTGGCAAACGGCACGGCTTCGGTCGATAAAAAGACAATGTCCACGGTTGTTACCTCCACGCTGCGCAGGTCAGGGAGCGACGATGCTGCTCATTAACTTACTCCATCCTGCCGCCGCACCGCCCCCACCTGCTCCAATCGCCGCTGTGCTGCAGTCAGCGAGAGTCGATCGGGGGACAATCGATTGGAAGGGGACGAGCTGCTGATGGCGGGATCGGCTCTGGAGCTATTCTGTGGCATCGGCGGCTTCGCGGCGGCCTGTGGCGGGCTGCGCGATGCCAGTATCGGGCAGATCACGGCGGTTGATATCGATCGCACGGCGCTTGAGGTGCACGAGCTCAACTTTCCGCAGCAGAGACGGATCGTCGCGGAACTGGCGAGCTTCGATGCGCAGCAAATCGACGCCGACTTTTGGTGGCTGAGCCCACCCTGCTTGCCGTTCACGCGCAAGGGGCTGCAACGCGACTTGAGCGATCGTCGCACGCAGGCACTGCTGCACTTGTTCGGCCAAATCGACCCGCACGGCTCGAGTCCGGCGGCACTGGCGATCGAAAACGTGCCGCCGTTCGCTCAGTCGCAGACGGCGGACCGGGTGGTGAAGCAGCTGCAACAGGCCGGGTTTGACACCGCCTGGGAAACCCGCTGCCCGAGTGAACTCGGCTGGCCGATGCGGCGCAACCGTGCCTACCTGCTGGCCAGCCGCTCCGGGCTCGTCGATCTGCCACCAGCTCCGGTCCAGCGCCAGCGTCTCGCCGATTTGCTCGACAGTAGACATTGTGCAGAACCTGTGGCTCCGGAACTTCGCGTGCCTCTAATGTGGCTTGAGCGTTATGCGGATGCGATCGACGTCATCGATCCGGCGGATGCGGATAGCCAAGCCGCCTGTTTCACCAGCAGTTATGGCCGCTCGCCGGTGCGCAGCGGTTCGTATTTGCGGTTCGCTGACGGCTCGACTCGGTTCTTCACACCGCCGGAGATCCTGCGGTGCCTCGGTTTCCCAGACTCATTTCGGTGGCCCGCAAACATCTCGCTGCGGCGGCGATGGGAATTGGCAGGCAACAGCCTCAGTCTGCCGGTTGTCCGCTGGGTGCTGGAGCGAGTCGGCATCCGCTGAACAACGCTCTGCACGCGCCTTCGCCAATCATCTCGCTTTTGGCCGAAACGCCACCATTCGCTCTGGATTGGTTTCCAGCTTCGGGCCGCCGATCAGGTCGATGCAGTACGGGATTGCCGGAAAAACCGCATCGAGGCATTCCGCGATCGCTTTGGGCTGACCAGGCAGATTAATGATCAACGTCTGTCCCACGATCCCTGCCGTCTGCCGCGATAAGATCGCCGTCGGTACCTTCTCCAGTGAAACCTTGCGCATCAGCTCACCAAAACCGGGCATCATCTTGCTGCACACCGACTCGGTCGCTTCGGGCGTCACGTCGCGCAGCGCCGGTCCGGTGCCGCCGGTCGTGATCACCAATGAACAGCCTTCGTCGGCCAACTGCAGCAGGGTCGCTGCGATGGTCTGCACGTCATCCGGGACCACGCGTGCCTGCGGCGACCAGGGCGAACGAAGAACTTGCCCCAGATAGTCCAAGATTGCCGGCCCGCCCCGGTCTTCGTACTCGCCCCGCGAGGCGCGATCGGAGACGGTGACGATGCCGATCCGCGGCGTTTCGTTATTAAAACCGCTCATTCTGCTGCTTGGCCTTGCATCCGCACGCGGCGAAACTTAGCGCTGTCCGAGCCCCAACTGTGCAGCGCGACAGTGCCCTTCGTATAACGATCGTCGACGGCCGACAAATCTTCTTGGCCATCCACATACACCGTCATCTTCGGGCCGTGCAACGTGATTTTCACGTGTTGCCAAGTCGCCTTCTGATACGCGTTGTCATTCTTGGCCAGGACACGGAACTGATCTCCGTCTTTGACCGCCAGGATGCGGAACTTCCGCTGCAAGTCGGTCGCCCAGAGGTAGTGGTGGTTCTCGTCTTGTACACGGAACGCGACTCCCAAGCCATCGTCGTCGCCGCTGCGGAGTTCCAGTTCGATCTCACCGTCATCAAACTCGGCACCCGCGTCATAGATCCTGAGTGTCCCGTAACGTTCTCGCTCGGGCTGGGTATCGGTGGCACTGCCGAGGAAAATGTTCGAGCGCTGGCTGATGACATCGCCGTTGACAGACCAGTCACTCGGCGCGGCGCTGACGTTGCCCGAGACGTCCCACACCCGCCAATGCTCCTCGCCGGGCGGCAGCACATAGGGATCGACCAGGAAATCGCTGTTGGTAGCGGAACTGACTTGCCCATCCTCGGTGAAGGCGCGAGCGCGGATGCGGCCGCTCTCCGGTAACCGCAGCGGCTGGCTGTAGACCAGCGATTCGCTCGTCGGCGAAGAGCCATCGAGGGTGTAGCGAATCGTCGCTCGGCGGTCTTCATGTGACAGCCGTACCTCGACCGCATCGGTGAACGCTCCGCCGGGCGGCTGAATGCTCGGCGGCCGGACGCCGACCGGTTCCAACGCAACCCAAGCCTGATTGAGGTAGCTGCAAACACAACCGGCCGACGCATCGGGGATCAGCACCAGGCCGCCGGCCGGTAGCGCATTGATCCAACATCCCGGTCGCATGCCGCCATAATTCTCGGTGCGCTCGTTCTTGAGCAGGTCAAAATAGCCGAGCGTTGCTGAGCGGTAGACCATCATGTATCGCGATCCGGCCAGCACGCCGCAGCCGTAAGAGCGGCTGAAGTTGAACGGTCGCTCCTCGCCGCTGAGCAGATCCCAGGCGCCGCCTTGGGCGTAGACCGTGTAATCGTTGATCAGCGGCCGACTTGAGTAGCTGGATTGCTTTTGCCAAGTCATCTCGCCGCTTTCAGTCGAGAAGACTGCCAGACGCCCACCGACTTCCGACGCTAGTGCAAACCGCGTCGGTTGATAGCTCATCAATAGCCGGCGGTACTGGGCGCTCAGCGAAAGCGTCGTGCCGTCGATCTGATGCTCGTTGCGCCAGCGCTGCTCTCCGGTCTTGGCGTCCAGCGCGACCAGCACGCCCGGTTGCTGTTTTTCAGCCGGCTTGGCCGTCGTGCGATCGAACGTTGCCAGTGGCCGGTCGATCAGAAATACTTGATCGTCCCCTACGGCGATGGCGTTGTGGCGGATCGAATCGTCCGCGTCATATCGCCAGTTCAAACGGCCGGTGATCGGGTCCAGCGCGAACAGCGTCATCGACTCGGTCAGTTGTTCCGCCATGTTGCCGGTCGTGGCACGATAACGGAACGTGACCTGATGTTCGCGATTGGCCAGCGATCCAAAAAGTTGACCGTGTTCCAGTGACAAATAGCCCCAGGTTCCGATCTGGCCATCGGGCTGCAGCGGCGCAGCGAACTTGCCGAGTTCTTCGCCGCTGCGAAGGTCGAGCCGCAGACAATGATTATCTCGGCGGATGTAGACGCCCGATTCGCCGATGCAGTAGTTGCTACCCGTTCCCGAGGCGCCCATCAATTCGTCGCCGTCATAGGCCTGCAGAATCCCGGGCAACGCATGTCGCCACTGCTCCGTGCCGTTATAAGCATCGACGCAAACGATCTCATCGATTCCCTCGTGGTACAGCAAGCCGTCGTAAAACAGCGGTGCCGGCACCGCCCGTGTCGCTGCGGAACATCAATGTCGATATCGCGGTACCACAGCATTCCCAGCGGCCCTTGCAACAACACGTCAGTGGAACAAAGTTCGTTTGCCGCGCTGCCGTACTGATGCGTCCACTGGCCCGCACCTTCCAATGCACCACGCACCTCTTGACGCAGGTCACCAGCGGGTCCGAACAGAGCGATGCCGCCGTAGGGACGCTGCGACGGTTGCCAGCCGGTTTGCAGAAACTCGGCATCCGGCTCCGAAACGCTGCGCCCGGACACGATCACATTGGCGAAGTAGTTGGGATAACTGATCGTCGCCAGATCCTCGACATGGTGGACCGTGACGCGTGACCCATAGAGGCTTGCCGCGCGCAGTCGTTCGCGGGCGCGGGCGATGTTGTCCACATCGTCATCGACGCAGTAGATCTGCCATCCGCTACGGAGCGCCAATTGATAGGCGAGTTCTCCGTCACCGCAGCCAAAATCGAGGCAGTAACCTACGCGCGGCTCGGTCGTACGAATGATCTCCTCCGCCGCCGCCACGACCGCCGGAGTGCTGTGCCACAGGTCACGTGCGGGCGGCTGGGGGTGATGAACCGGATCCTTGGTGACATCGCCGGCAGTCGCAAAACAAAAGATTTTCCCATTGTCGGTACTGGCCAACACGCGGCCGCCCGAGACGGCCAAACCATACACGCCGCCGTCGACGCCCAGCGTTTGCCGCAGCTTGCCCGACTGTAGATCGATCAGCGCCAGCGTCCCCTCTCCGGCAGCGATGACCGTCTGATCGGCAACGATCAGCGCGGTGCCGCCATCGACGTTGTCAGCCGTCCACAGCGGCTCCAGTGCCCAGACCTGCGACGTGCGTCCGCGACGGTCCGCCTTTTCCTGTTGGACCCAGCGGTAGGCGAACACCTGCTTTGCGGTGCTGCGAACCAGCCCACCGGGAAACGCCGCCATCGGCCCGGCTCCGAGTGTTTCACCGGCGGTGCCGCTGGCAGCATCAAAGGCGATCCCACTGTTGAAGAACATTGGTCCGACGGCCATCGTCGCAAATCCGCCGCGCTGGCCGTACTGCTGCAAATGAAAATACTGAAACGCACCGCTCTGCAGATCAAACGATGCCGGCACCGCGCGTCCGGTCGGCACCAACAGCCGCGCGCCTGGAAGCTCATCAGTATTCCCATCGGCCGGGAAAGGGACGTTGGACCCTTCGGAGCCGGAAACGACGAGGTAACCTTGCGCCGACACACCGCTTTCGGCATCGGCGCCGCCGTGCGGCTGCGGCATCTGCAGACCGCCGGAGTCGTCGTTAACCCAGAGCGGACGGCCGCTGTGGCAATCGAGCGCTTGCACGAAGATTTCATCAGTGGGCCAGATCCCGGCGGCGTAATAGATGATGTCTCCGACCACAGCCGGTGCACCGCGCAGGCCACTTGGAAATCAGCTTCTCATTTCCCAGTCGGCGGGCGCCGCTCGGACCGCCGCGATGCTTCCAGACCACCTCACCATCGAACTTCAAACAGTACAAAAAGCCGTCATCACTGACCAAAAACAGGCGGTCTTGCCAGACCGTCGGTGCAAACCGCAGCGGACCGTCGCCAACAAAAATGGCATCGCCGCGGCCGGTTGTCAGGTCCAGTCGATACAGCGCGTGATCGGTTGAACAAGCAAAGAACACGTCATCGCCAGCGACGACGCAGTGATAGGCGCGGTCAAACGGCATTCGTCCCGAGCGTGGCCAGGCCGGAGACGGAACCCCAGCGTCGTAGCTCCAAGCGAGCGCTAGTTCTCCCGCGAGCGACTCGGCAGTAAACCCTGTCCGCGCCGCGTCGGCGCGATACGTCGGCCAATCACCGCGGACAGAAGTCGCAAACCCGAAGATCGCGAACCAACACCCGAGGATTGCAGCGGTCAAAGCGCGGTGGCGGTAACAATTGCTGAAGAAAGTTGCGATCGACGGTGAGAGGAATGAGGAGAACAGCATGAGCGTTCCTTTGGGCAGGCCAGTGGGGGCAAGCGAACGAGTGCGCGGCAATCGCTGCATCACCGCAGGGGGAGGCCCCAGTTTACCCGTCCGGGAGAGCGACAATCACCAGCACGACAGAAATTCACATCGTTCGAGGTGATCACTGACCAGTTGCCGCGGTGCGCAGTAACTCCGATACTGCCCACACCTCATTCATCCCTGACCCGTCTGGCACCCACGCGAGCGAACATGACTGCTTTTCCCGATATCCCCACGATTCAGTATGAAGGCCCCGACAGCGATAACCCTTTGGCGTTCCGCTGGTACAACCCGGACGAACTTGTCGAAGGCAAGTCGATGCGGGATCAACTTCGGTTTTCGATCGTCTACTGGCACACTTTCCGAGGCACCGGCAGCGACCCGTTCGGTCCCGGAACCGCCGTGCGTCCTTGGGATGACGGCAGTGATAGCGTTGAAAACGCTCAGCGCCGGGCGCGGGTGGCCTTCGAACTATTCGAGAAGCTCCAGGCTCCCTACTACGCGTTCCATGACCGCGACGTCGCTCCCGAAGGCGACAACTTGCGGCAAACCCACGCCAACTTCGACGCGGTCGCCGATGTGCTCGAACAGGAGCAGCAGCGCAGCGGCGTGAAACTGTTGTGGGGCACCGCCAACATGTTCAGCCATCCACGGTTCATGCACGGCGCCGCGACCAGCAGCAACGCCGATGTGTTTGCTTATGCGGCCGCTCAAGTCAAGAAAGCCTTGGAAATTACTCATCGGCTCGGCGGCGAAAACTATGTCTTCTGGGGCGGTCGTGAAGGTTATCAGAATCTTTACAACACCGACATGAAGCGAGAACTCGATCACCTCGCCCGATTCTTTCACATGGCGGTCGATTACGCGAAGCAGATCGGTTTCAAAGGCCAATTTCTCATTGAACCCAAGCCCAAAGAACCGACCAAGCACCAGTACGACAGCGACGCGGCGGCATGCATCAACTTCCTCCGTCAATATGGTTTGCTGGAGCATTTCAAACTCAACGTCGAGACCAACCATGCAACACTGGCTGGCCATACGATGATGCATGAACTGGATTACGCCGGCATTCAGAACGCACTGGGCAGCATCGACGCCAACACGGGCGACTTGCTGTTGGGCTGGGACACCGACCAGTTCCCAACCGACTACTACCTAACCACACAGACGATGCTGATGATCCTCAAACATGGCGGCATCGCTCCGGGTGGAGTCAACTTTGATGCCAAGGTTCGCCGGGAATCGTTTGAGCCGATCGATCTGTTCTACGCGCACATCGGTGGCATGGACGCGTTCGCCAAAGGGCTCAAAATCGCCGCAGCGATCCGCGCCGACGGGGCGTTAGAAAAGTTCGTCAGCAATCGCTACAGCAGTTGGGATAGCGGGATTGGTGCCAAGATCGAATCCGGCGAAGTGACGCTCAGCGACCTGGAGAGTTACATGCTTGAAAAAGGCGAGGTCACGCCCAACGTCAGCGGCCGGCAAGAGATGCTCGAAGCGCTGATCAACCGCTACCTGGACCGCGTCTAAGAGCTATTCAGAATCGAGCTAGAAGGCCGCGCAGCGGTGTCCTCGCTCCCTCGCCCCCGGCTTTGCGGGGGAGAGGGTTGCGGTGAGGGGAATTCCGGACAGGCACTCAGCATCTGAGGCACCGTAGACTAACACCCAGCTGCTGATGGGATGGAACTCACGACGCCGAGCTACTGCGCCGAGTTCCGCATTTTCGCGCGTGCTCGGGTCAGCACGGGGCCGATGCTGTTTTCGTTGATCCCCATCTCGCGGCTGATCTGCTGGTAGGACATGCCTTCCAGGTGATACATTCGGACCATGCGGGCTTCATCCGGATCGAGTTGGCTCATCAGCTGCGAGACCTCGTCGGCGTCTTCCAGCCGCGAGATTTCGTCGTCCTGGTGGGCCTGGTTGTCCAGCGACAGCCCGCTGTGGGCCTTGGGCCGAGCGGCGGACAACTGACGGATGATCACCCGCCGAGCGATCACGGTCAGGTAGGTCGCCAGTGAACAATTGCGCTGGAAACGGCGCAGCACCACGTGGTCACGGGCGACGATTTCGGCGAACACGTCGCTGATCAGATCCTCGCGCATCGCATCGTTGAGCTGAATCCCCCGCGCCGTCGCCGTGTGATTGGTGACATGGATCACCAATCCCAGGAATCGATCGACAAAATCGTTCCATGCCAGTGGCGATCGGGCCAGGCAGCGGTCGAGAAGGTGCCGGTCGATTTCGGATAGGCTCACGCGGACACGCTCAATGATGAAACGGAAGCACGGCGGGCTGACGCACCGAAAAAGCAACGCCTGTCAACCCCTCAGCCATAGTAAACCGGGGAGATAGCAATCGCAAGCGCGAAGTGGAGAGTATGGGGTCAGGAGCCAATTTTAGGCTCAGACGGGTTCCGAAAGGGGCCCCAGGGCGATATCGTGGCGGTGTCAGGGTCAGCGCTGACCAAAGGACATTCATGCCGTCACAACAGAGGAGCTTTGTATCGCCATGGCTTATTCACTACCCCAACTGCCCTATGCCTACGACGCCCTCGAGCCGAGCATCGATGCGCGGACGATGGAAATCCACCACACCAAACACCACCAAGCCTACATCGATAAGGTCAACGCAGCGATTAAGGGCACACCGCTGGAAAACAAGTCGATCGAAGAATTGATCTCCGACTTGTCGGCTGTCCCTGAGGATAAGCGGGGTGTTGTCCGCAACAACGGCGGTGGTCACGCCAACCACGCGTTGTTCTGGACCGTGATGGGTCCGAACAAAGGCGGTTCTCCCAGCGGCCAACTCGCCTCGGCGATCGAGTCGGCGTTCGGGTCACTGGACGAAATGAAGGCGAAGTTTGCCGATGCTGCGGCGACGCGATTTGGCAGCGGCTGGGCGTGGCTGTACGTCAACGGCGGCGAACTGAAGATCGGCAGCACCGCCAATCAGGATTCACCACTGATGGGCGCCACCGTCGCCGGCATTGGCGGTACCCCGCTCCTGGGCCTGGACGTCTGGGAACACGCCTACTACCTCAACTACCAAAACCGCCGCCCGGACTACATCAGCGCGTTCTGGAATGTGGTCGACTGGGATGCGGTCGCCACCCGCTTCCAAGCGGCACGCTAGTAGGTCGGCGAGCGGTCTGCGTGGCCGATCGCTCCGCGATCGGAGTCACAACCCTGCACATTCGACCGCCGGAGCGATCCACCACCTCGTGTGGCCGATCGCTCCGCGATCGGAGCAGGAATCATGCAGATTGACCTGCGGAGCGGTCGACCACCTTGTGCCGATCGTTCGCCGGCATCAACATGCTACTAGGCCAGCCAGCATAAAAGAAAAGGCCGTGAACGCGTTCCTTCGCACCTTGGCTGCTTTGGTCATCGTCGCCGCGGTGATCCGCGGCGGCGGTCTGATCCGGTTCGCTTACAGCGTCCACAACCTCGTACCCACTCCGCGCCTTCAACTCGGCCTGCCGCCTGACCACCGCGTCAGCGGCCTGATCGCGACCGACAGCCTCCCGCAGGGAACCGGCGTATTGTGGTGGACCGACTCGGCAGCCGCCACGGCCATCCTTCCTGACGCCAGCGGCCGCCTGAGAATCGGGACTCTTCAGGTCGACTCTCAGCAAATTGACGCCGCGTACTTGGCCGGGCTCGACGCGAGCCAGTGGCCGGAGCTACCGCCACAGTGGCAACGAATCTCCGTTCGCTACTGGGACGCCGCCGCGGCGGTCTACGTGACTGCCGGCCCCGACGCTCGGCCGGGGATCGCCGGCATCGACGACGATGGCAACGGCAGCGTTGACGATCTCGGCGAACTCGGCGCCACCGGCTCGGATGACGTCGTCGTCGCCCCGGGCCAGAGCGGATACGATCAAGCCGCCGCCGGAAAAATCCTCGCACAGTTGATCAATCGCGGAGCACTCCTGCCGCTGGACGGCGAGCTACACCTGCCCCCGTTGCGTCCCCCCGGTCCACCCATCGAAGTCTGGCTAAAGTTCGCCGGAGCCACAAACGAACCGCCGCAACGAATCTGCCTGCACATTAAACCAAGTGAACTGCGTGGCTCATCACTTGAGGCGGGCACGCCGCTCGCCTGGGTGGCACGTCCCTGAGGAACGAAGGGCGTGCTGTGGAGAATTGCAGGGTCACCGTGGAATGGCCGATCGACTTGGTATCTGCTTCCCCGCTCACGCCCATCACTGGGGCTTTGAGCGTGCCACCCCAAGCCGCATCGCTACCCGTCCCAGGCTCGCAGCCACTCAGTTTGCCGAAGAACCCCTGCAAGAGTTCGGACTCGATCCGTATTCGCCGCGGCAGCCGTTCTGCACTCCGCGTCTGTTATGTCTCCAACGACGCACTATACTGAGTCACCCGAGCGGAATGAGTCCTGTGTCAGTCCGCATTAACAGCTAATCTGTCTGTGGAATTCAACATCGATGATTGTGCGCGCCCTCGCCTTCGGCATTTGTCTCATAAGTCTTGCCGGTCTTTCGCCTTCAGCACAATCGGTATCCGCGCAGGATCCGGCGGCAACGGCGGACTCCATTAATCGTCCAAATGATCGGTGGCATCTCAGGACACCGTTCTGGGGATCATCTGTCGTCCACGGCGAGAGCGTGTTATTCGTTCAGGAGGCTGCCGGAGAGCGTCCTTCGGCGAACCTGCTGCTCGCGCCGGCTCGCATCACTCAAGTTAGCTTGGCCAATGGCAGCCAGATATTTCAGGAGGGAGAAGACTACGAAGTCAACCTAGCTTTGGGAAGGCTAGAGTTGCCTGCGGGATCTCGCATCCCGTTCGTTGAGGCCAAAGAGCTTTTCCCGCCTTCCAATAGTACCCGCGGCATTGACCATAAGGCCGGTGACTCCAGCCGAAAGGTACTGTTTGATAACCAGCGGTGGTTTCACGATCAACAGGTGGAAATCACTTATACAACTGCTGAACGATGGCAGGGGTACAAGCCCGAATTAGCAGAGGCGGCGCTGAGTCGCACCATCGGCAAACTCCGCCAGGGCGAGCCACTGACGATTGCGGTCACCGGAGACAGCATTACCTACGGCCTCAACGCATCGAAACTGGGCGCCGCAGAACCACACATGCCCGCCTATCCCGAGTTGGTCGCCAGTAGCTTGGAGTCGAGCTACCGAAGCGAAGTGAAGCTGATCAGTAATGCGGTCAGTGGATGGCGGCTTGAGCAGGGCCTGGACCGTCTGGATGATCTGCTTGCCTCCAAGCCGGATCTGATGATCATCGCTTTCGGGATGAATCATTTTGGCAGCCGGGATGTCGAAGGCTTTAAAAAGTCATTGGCGTCGATGCTCGATCGCGTTCACAGTGCGGATCAGAATATCGAGGTGATTCTGGTAGCCCCAATGCATGGCAATCCGGACTGGGTACATACACCTGCTGACCAGTTTGGCGTCCACCGTAATGTTTTGGCATCGTTTGTCGGGCCAAAGGCTGCTTTGGCCGATCTGACGACCCTGTGGGGGCAAATGCTGGAACGGAAGCGATTTGTCGATCTGACTGGCAACGGTGTAAATCATCCCAACGATTTTGGTCATCGCGTCTATGCGTCCGTGATTCTCGGATTGTTGACTGAGCCGTTGGACACGGAGAAGTCCGATGCGCTGCCAATGCCTCCTGACGAAGTGGTGCGTACGGCCGTTCTGCCCGAGGGATTCGAGCTGACTGTGTTTGCAGCCGAGCCCGATGTGCAAAACCCGATCGCCATTTGTACTGATGAGCGGGGGCGGCTGTGGGTCGCTGAGAATCATACCTGGGCAGGTGCTTCGCTCGGGCATTTCCGCAAAGATCTTAAGGACCGGATCATCATTCTCGAGGATTCCGATGGTGACGGAAAGCACGACCGGCGAACCATCTTCTGGGAAAATGCCGACCAACTGACAAGCATCGAAGTCGGTCGTGGCGGGGTATGGGCTTTGACGCCACCGCATCTGCTCTTCATTCCAGACGCTGATCGTGACGACGTACCCGACGGTCCACCGATCACGGTGCTGGACGGGTTTGATGCGCATGATGTCAGCCACACCATCGCCAACGGATTGAGATGGGGTCCGGACGGTTGGCTCTACGGACGCCATGGCATTCTGGCGACGAGTCGAATCGGAGTTCCCGGTGCGGCAGAATCACAACGTGTCCCTATCAACACAGGCGTGTGGCGCTATCACCCCACGAGCCGGGTCGTGCAAGACGTGGTACACGGCATGACGAACCCTTGGGGTTTCGACTACGACCGTCACGGAGAAATGTTTTGCATCAATACGGTGATCGGCCACTTATGGCATGTCTTGCCAGGTGCGAGAACACAGCGCATGTTTGGGATCGATCGCAATCCGCATGCCTATCAACTCATCGACCAAGTTGCCGATCACGTGCACTGGGACACCGGTGAGAAGTGGAATGACTCGAGCGATGGGATTAGCGACACGACATCAGCGGCAGGCGGAGGCCACGCCCACATCGGACTAATGATCTATCAAGGTGATCGCTGGCCCGCCGAGTATCGGGATAAGGTGTATACGCTCAACCTGCATGGCCGACGAATTAACCGCGAGCGGCTAGAAAGAGAGGGGGCTCACTTCGTCGCCAAGCATGAGCCCGACTTCGTTACCTTTGCGGATCCGTTCTTTCGCGGCATGGATTTGGTCATGACAGCCGATGGCGGGGTGCTGATCGCGGACTGGAGCGATACAGGAGAATGCCATGACCACGACGGTGTGCACCGCAGCAGCGGCCGAATCTACAAACTGAATTATGGGAAGCCAGAGCCTGCTGTCGCTGTTGATCTCGGTGTCGCGAGCGATGAAGCCTTGCTTGAGGCGCGTAGCTGCACCCAATGTATGGTGGGCCAGGCAGGCCATTCGTGTCCTGCACGATCGCGCCAGCCTCATGCTTTCCAATGCCCCATCTGCCAGTGCGCCCGATACCGGGGAGCAAGAATCCAAGGGATCACTGGCGGGCCTGCAAATGTCGCTTCAAGAACGGGCGACGACCGCTGAGGACGTGGCGATGCGATTGCGCGCTCTCTGGGCGCTGCATGCTACAGGAGGTGTTGATGCGGAAGCTTTGTTAAACGCTGCCGACGAACAAGTGCGGGTTTGGGGGATTCGTCTGCTCAGCGATGGACTGGCGATCGATAATCTGGCGGAGCCACAGCGCGTCGCGGACCAACTGCGGGAGTTGGCGGAGCGGGACTCTAGCGGACTGGTGGCCCTGCACCTTGCCTCTGCAATGCAAAAGTTGCCGGCAGATTCACGTTGGGAGATTGCGGCGGCATTAGCAAAACGCGCCGATCTGTCTGCAGATCGCCCGTTTTCAATCATGTTGTGGTTGGGCATCGAGCCCGCCGTGCCCCTGATGCGGGAGCAGGCGATCGCATTGGCCAAAGTATCTCGCATTCCCCTGCTGACGCAGAATATCGCTCGCAGATTGGCGACGGAGATTGAAAGCGACCCGCAGAGTGTCGATCGCCTGCTGGCGCTCACGGAGAGCAACGAACTGCCCTATCCCGACGAGATTGTGATGGGGATGGCGTTGGCGTTGAAGGGCTGGCGGAGCGCACCGTCGCCAAAAAACTGGACGGTGTTGGCGGCTAAGTTTTCCAAGAGCGATTCAGCCTTAGTGCGTAGCTACACGCAAGAGCTGAGCGTGGTCTTTGGAGACGGGCGTGCCATCGACGAACTGCGAGCGTTGGTTGCCGATTCAACCGCAGATCCGGATGCTCGGCGCCAGGCATTGCGAGCGATCATTACATCGCGCCCTGCTGATTTCGCCCCCATCCTCCAATCGCTTCTGGGTGATCGGGCAGTCGCGCTGGAAGCGATCCGCGGTTTAGCGCTTTATGATGCCCCGGATACACCTGCGCACATGCTCAATGCATCGGGTGTTTTCAGCCCCGAAGCGCGAGCGGAAATGATCAACACCCTCGCATCGCGGCCGAGTTACGCCAAGTTCCTGCTAGAGGCGATCCGTCAGGGCAGGATCAAGCCCAGCGAAGTCTCAGCGTTTCATGCGCGACAAATCGAAGCATTCGGCGACGAATCGCTTCGCAACGACTTGGTATCGGTGTGGGGCGATGTGCGGGCGACGGGGGCCGAAAAGAAGGCTCAAATCGAGCAACTCAAACAAGAACTCGAAGGCCTGCAGTTCTCTGCGGCGGATCTTAGCAGCGGCAGAGTGGTCTTCAATCAAGTTTGTGCGAGCTGTCACGTGTTGTATGGGCAAGGAAGTAACGTCGGCCCTGACCTGACCGGGTCCAATCGCAAGCAGTTGGATTATCTGCTTGAAAACATCATCGATCCAAGTGCGAGCGTGGGTGCGGATTTTCGGGCGATGTTGTTTTCCGTTGATGATGGACGCATTTTGAGCGGCGTCGTGCGCGAGCAGAGCGAACGCACCGTGACAATCCAGACCGCTCAGGAAGAGATCACGCTGGAGCGAGATCAGATCCTGGAGGCGAAGCCGACGACCACGTCCTTGATGCCCGATGGTTTGTTGCAAAATCTCTCGGAGGAGCAGATTCGCCATCTGATCGCCTACCTGAGATCGAGCGAGCAAGCGCCGCTCCCCTAAGTCGGCCAGGACATGAACTTCAGCAAAATTCAACCAGCCGCAACGCGTTACGGCTGGTTGATTCAATCAGCCATAGCGCGGTTAGCATCCGGCTCGCACGAACCGTTCGCCGACGTCCCGCGGTTGATTTGGCTGAAAGCTTTGTGCGTGAGCAGATTTGTGAACGCCGGAGCCAACAGGTAGAATGACTGTCACTGGCAACGTGCTTCGGGAACCTTAGGGGGTTCGAAATGGCCGTTCGAAAGCGACTGTCGTTTGCAACCTGCAATCTTTTCAACATCAATGAACCCAATCTCCCCATGTACCGGGATGCAGAGGGTTGGACGCAGGAGCAGTACGACAAAAAAGTCGAGTGGCTGGCTCGTACCATCACGATGATGAATGCCGATGTGTGGGGTTTTCAAGAGTTGTGGCACCACCAGTCGCTCGTGAACGTGTTTCGGCAGGCAAACCTGGATTCGCAGTACACGCTCCTTGCCCCTAGCGAGCACGACGGCCGCAAAATCATCTGTGCCGGTGCGGTGAGGAAGGAGATGCTCGTCGGCGAACCGACATGGATTGTCAACTTCCCCGATAAGTTCGTTCTCTTTGGCAGCGGTGACGATCCGCAAACGCCTGAAATTTCCGTTTCGCTGCGGAGTTTTTCCAGACCGGTGCTGCATTTCAGAATCAAGCCGCACGCCAAAAGCGGGGAGACCTCGGTCTTCGTGGCGCATTTGAAATCGAAGATGCCTGCGCAGGTGGATCGGGAGCAATGGTTCAAAACGGACAAGCCGTTCTACGGGCGACACCGCGAGGGGATCGGCGCCGCGCTGTCAACCATTCGGCGCACCGCCGAAGCGTCTGCTCTACGAATGCTCCTGACCGAAGCCATGAAGGGGAATGACCATCCGGTCGTGGTGCTTGGCGACCTGAACGACGACAAGCGGAGCAACACGCTCAACATCATCACGGGCCAGCCGAATTACTTGCTCAGCGGACTCACACAGGGCGGCAGTGATGTCGATTTGTACTCGGCGGGGACGCTCCAGGAATACCGCAGCGAGCGAGACGTGTATTATACCCATATCCATCAGAAAAGCCGGGAGTCGCTCGACCACATCTTGGTGTCGCAGGAGTTCTACGACAACTCGCGGAAGCGAGTCTGGGCGTTCATGGGTTCTGAGGTGATGAACGACCATCTGAACTGGGACAATCAAAAAGAAACCGGCACCACCGACCACGGCATTGTGAAGGCAACGTTCGAGTTCCGGCCAGTAAAAACGTGATCAGCCGTCCGCGCCATTTTCAAAGTTCCATTGCCTGGTTGCGATTCCCGAGAAACCGTATTGCGTTGTCCTCGCCGCTAATTTCCGCAGCATGGCGGCCGATGAAATTGAGCGTTTTCGCCGTGAAATCGTCGAACGCAGCGGCGGCACCCTCTCCGCCGACAAATCACCGAACAGGAGCTGTTGCGAGAGGTGATGAACACTGAACGAGCGCAATCTGTTCAACGTCGAACATGCCGATATCTTCGGGATCCTATTTGATTTCACCGGCAAGCCCGGCCGATCAAGGCGCTACTCGATCCTTACAACCCCACGGGGTCGACGATGAATGTGCGTTTCAACACCAGCAAGACCGACCGCTGGGAAACGAGTTCCGAGCATTGCCATATCAACTGGGTGATTCTCGACAGCGACTGGGAAGGTGAGTTTTGCCGCGTTGCTGAGTCGCACCCGCTCGTGAAGGCGTACGTCAAGAATCACAATCTCGGCTTTGAAGTCCCCTATCGCTACGGCAGCGAAAACCGCAAATACCGGCCGGACTTCATCGTGCTGATCGACGATGGGCATCCATCGAAAGCCGATGGCACGCCCGATCTGTTGCATCTGGTTGTCGAAATCAAGGGCTGTCCGGGCGAGGATGCCAAGGAGAAAAAAACGACGCCGGAGACCTGCTGGTGCCCGGGATCAATCACCTCGACAGCTACGGCCGTTGGGCATTTGCGGAGTTCTGCGACGTGTACGAGACCGAATCGGATTTCAAGGAAAAGGTCCAATCCCAATTCGAAAACATGATCGAGCAAGCCCTAACCGCCCGCCCCAACCCCAACGACGTTGTTATGACAAGATGATCAGGAACGATTGGATCTGATTACAACCCACTCGCTCTCCACAGTAGATCCCATTTTTTGACAGGATGGTCAGGATTGACAGGATTTAGGTCCATTTGCCTGATCATAAAAGCCAGGATTTTACAAAATCGGCATCAGTAAATCGAAGTCAGCTCATCCCCTTCCGTCCGGTCCATCCAATTCATCCTGTAAATCCTGTCCCAACATCCCCACACCTGTCGCCCCTGTCCATCCTGCATATCCTGTCTCAACATTCCCGCCCCATCACCTCTGCTCCCTCAATGCAATACGAACAACTGACCGAGCGGATCATCGGCTGCGCGATGCAGGTCCACCGGACGCTTGGGCCAGGGTTTCTAGAGTCGGTATACCAAAACGCGTTGGCTCATGAACTGCGGAAGACTGGGTTGCAAGTGGAGTGCGAGTGTTCGCTCCAGGTCACCTACGACGACGTCATCGTCGGGCTCTTCGCTGCAGACATGGTCGTCGAGGAATGTGTACTGATCGAGAACAAATCCGTACAAACCCTCGCGCCAGCCCATGAAGTCCAAGTCGTGAACTACCTGACTGCGACCGGTATCGATATCGGCCTGCTCCTCAACTTCGGCGCCAGCAAACTGGAGTTCAAACGCAAGCACCGCATCTATCATCCCCGAGAAACAAGATAAGCCGTCCGCCCCCGCGCCTCATCGCCCCCATCCTGTCACTCCTGTTCATCCTGTCCCCACAGGCCCGTTCGAGGAATGGGAAATCCCACGCGACGCGCCGCTGGATGAACCGACAAAGCCAAAGCCCTGCATGCCGACTGGTGGCGACTCCGGATCGCGCGGCAATAAGAGATCGATGCCTCGATCGCCGCCAAGGCCGACCAGGAATACCTCTACGACAAACCCTTCGAAGACAAGAAAAAAGTTCGTGTCTCCGGCCCATTCACGGTCGAAAGCCTCTCTCCGCACCGCACCTTCGGCGTCGACGAAGACGACGAGATGATTGACACACTAAAGGAGAACCCTGGCGAGTTCGAGCCGCAGCAATCGTTCCCCCAGATGATCCTGGAAAACCTCAAAATTGCCGGCGTGCAACAGGCGCACAAGGAGAACCGCATCACCTTCACATCGCTCGTCCCCTGGCCAGGAGAGTTGGTTTGTGCAGAGGGGAAGTACCGGCAGGACGAACCGGATTCACAGGATACGAAGCCGCTTCATACAACTGATACCGGCCACCCCAGTCATCCTGTCGCTCCTGTTGATCCTGTTGAAAAACGGGCTGCGATCTTCATCGGTCCCGAGTTCGGCACAGTGCAGCGGGGTGACCTGGTGCAAGCAGCCCGCGAGGCTGGCGACGCCGGCTTTGATGTGCTGATCGCCTGCGTTCAATTACGAGGCTCATACCACCGGGTTCAACAAACTTGGCCGCGTCCCGGTGCTCAAGGCCCGCATGAACGCCGACCTGCACATGGCCGACGACCTCAAGAACACCGGCAAGGGCAGCCTGTTCGTGATCTTCGGTGAGTCCGACATCGAACTTGTTGACTGAGCCGGATGGCAAGCTACGCGTGAAAGTCAACAGAGTTGACGTGTTTCATCCCAACACCGGTGAAGTCCGCAGCGATGGTCCAGACCCTTACAAGTCGCTCAAAACCACGCTCAAAGCCGAGATCGACGCCGACGCCTGGGAAGCGCTCCACAGCGACACCTCCCGCCCCTTCACCCCACCCACCACCGGCCGCATCGCCGTCAAAGTCATCAACCACCTCGGCGACGAGGTGATGAAGGTTTTTCGAATCTAGCGTAGATCAAGTAGCGAATTGAAAGTTAAAGAGTTTTTTTGGAAGATGTCTGCGCACCCGCTGGTCAACTATGGGTGGTCATGGGGAGCTATTGACGAGATGCATGAGCGTGTTTCCCTTCGAGTACAAGAAGAACACCTTCGTCCGGATAAGGCCTCGCCCAAACGAGCCCTTCTGCACAACTCGTCCTGGCTCGGTGGATCGCCTAACGGAAACCAGGAACGTTCCCTGCTTCTTCCGCGCGCCCGAAAGCTCCGCCAACCACCCGACAAACGGACGGCAAGATATCTTGAAGAGCATGCGGCATTGCTTAGGTGAAAATTAAGAATGGAGTGTTTCAGGTACTTGAGGAGCACCAAGAGCCGGGCTGGGCCAGTCGCTGTGCCCTGGCAACATTCGCATTGGTTCGGTAGGTGCGATAATGCTGAAGACAGCTATCTCATGGCACAGATATTGATGAACTTTCAAATTGCCGACACTTTTACCGATAGTCTTGCGAGACTGACCAGCGACGAGCAGAAGGCGGTTAAAACGACCGCATTTGACTTGCGGCTCAATCCAGCCAGTCCAGGAATGAGTTCCCACAAACTCGACCGAGCTCGCGATAAGCAGTTCTGGTCGGTGCATGTCAATTCCGATATCCGACTGATCGTCCATAAGACCGACAGCAGCCTCCTATGCTACGTCGATCACCACGACAAAGCCTACCAGTGGGCTGAGCGTCGCAGGTTGTAAACCCACCCGACCACCGGTGCCGCTCAACTGGTGGAGATCCGCTAAACGGTACGGGAAATCGTTGTTCCGGAGTGTCTGCCGGCCATCCGGTCGAACCGGATGGCCAGCGACATCAGCCGCGAGATGCGTGGAATCCGACCGGCTTCGACCGCTGAGGAGCTGGTTTGCGTGGCCGGGGACGTTGCTAGCGCATGTTCTTTTTGAACAGCCTCAGGAGCGTTTGGACTTTGCCGGGGGATTGGGCGAGGTGCTCGGCGGTCAGCGGGGTGTTGAGGAAGGGGCTGAAGCCGGGCAGCGTCGCTTCGGACTCGATGCTCAAGTCGCGAAAGGCCATCGACCAGTCGGGAAACTCGCGGTCCGGGATCGCTTCGCGGATCAACACGAGGACATCGACGTGCCGGGGATCGCGGCTGATGGTTTTAAATAAGTCCTGGACCGCCGACTGCTCGCCTTCGAGCGTCTGCAGGATGTTGCCGTCGCGGTACAGCAGGATGCCGGTGATCCCTAGCCGAGCGTTTTTCTCCCGCGCATGCTCCATCAGCTCCACCAAGGCTGGCTTGGTGAACAACTCGGTCGCCGAACTGATGTAGACCAGATGAAACATTGCCGTCTGCTCGAAGGTTGCGAGGCGAGTGAGCGTCCGATTCGGCCGTGATTGGATGTGCTCGCAAACCGCGTGCTAACGCACCGCGGCTGATCGACCCAACCGACAGCCTTTATAACCGGTAGCATCGGGCACACGCTTGCTGTCAGCAGACGGGGATCAGCAAACGCAATACCGCTGTTTCACGCCGGGTGCCGGCGGCTGCGGTTATCGGCTTGGCCGCGGGGGAAAGATCGGCGATTATCATGCGGCGACCCCACCCGTTTCCGTTCTTGATTGCAGGCATGTTCCGTTGCCACCCGTTCCGCTGCCCATCGTTCCTTCGTCACTGACTTGCCGCGACTTGGCCATTTGCTTTGGTGCCGACAACGAGGTGCTCCGCGGCGTCAACTGCGAAATTCCCGCTGGCGAAATCGTCTCCTTGATCGGCCCTAGCGGATGCGGGAAGACGACGCTGCTCCGCGCCCTGGCCGGGCTGCAGAGCGTCTCGGCCGGGCAGATCGTCATTGACCCACCGGCCCGCGCCAGCCAGGGTGAGATCGCATTTGTGTTTCAGCAGCCGACGCTCTTGCCGTGGCGAACGGCGCTCGAAAACGTGATGCTGGCGATGCAACTGTGCGACTCGGCGGTCTCCAAGCATGACGCGCAGCAACGGGCCGAAGCGGAGCTGACGGCGATGGAGTTGCCTGCAGAAGCGTTCACACGTTTTCCCCGTGAACTGTCCGGCGGCATGCGGATGCGGGTCTCGCTCGCCCGCGCGATGGTCACTCGGCCTTCGGTGCTGTTATTGGATGAACCCTTTGCGGCGTTGGACGATCTGTCGCGGTCCGCCCTAGGAGAACTGCTGCTGCGCCGCTGGGACGAGCGGCCGTTCACGGCGGTGCTGGTGACCCACAACATCGCCGAAGCGGCGCTGCTGTCCCACCGCGTTTATATCCTCCAAGCAGGTAAAACTGGGGACGCCATCGTGGATGAGCTGCCGCGGCCGCGGAATGAGAGCGTCCGAACCTCGGCAGCGTTTGGCAGTCTGTATCGCCGGATTTCAGCGGCGCTGAGAGGAAACCCACCGTGAGCAAACGGATGAATCTGTCGTCGTGGGTGCCGACGGTCTTATTGGCGGTGATCGTCGTCGCGGCCTGGCAGGCGATCGTCTGGATCTACGCGCTGCCGCCGATCTTGCTCCCGTCGCCGCTGGCGGTGCTGGACGCGGCCTGGGAGACCCGCGCTGAACTCGCTCGCGGAGCGGTCGTGACCGGTGGAGCGGCGGTTGCCGGATTTTTGCTGAGCATCGCCGTCGGCACGCTGGCCGCGGCGCTGATGAGCCAGTCGCGGATGCTGCGGCTGGCGCTGTATCCGTACGTAATCCTATTGCAGACCGTGCCGATCGTCGCGATCGCGCCGCTGCTGGTGATCTGGAGCGGATACACGTTTCGCACCGTCGTCTTGGTCACGCTGATCATCAGCCTGTTTCCGATCATCAACAGCGTCGCGGCGGGATTACTGGCGATTCCTCAGGATCGGCTCGATCTGTTTCGCCTTTATGGAGCGTCGCGGCTGCAGACGCTCTGGCGGCTGAGGATTCCGACGGCGGTCGGCCATTTGGTTGTCGGCGCCAAGACCAGCAGTGGGCTAGCGGTCATCGGCGCGATCGTCGCGGAGTTTTTTGTCGGCAACGGCGGAGCGAACTACAGCGGACTGGGAACGTTGATGACCGGCTGGCAAACGCTCGGCCGCACCGCTCCGTTGATGGCCGCGTTGTGCATCTCGACGCTGATCGGCGTTATCATGTTCGTCACCGTCGAAGTGATTTCCCGCAGCCTGCTGCGACGCTGGATGAATTACGAGTGACCAGCGATGGCAACCAACTCAATCCAAAACCCTTGTATGTGTTACCGCTACCTCTGTGCGTTCGCTGCCCTGACCATGCTTCTGACCGGTTGTTCGGCAAAGCCGCGCAGCGTCAAAGAGACCGGCGAGCACCTGCGGCCGGTCGCGGTGCAATTGAACTGGTATGCCGAAGCGGAACACGGAGGTGTGTATCAGGCGCAGGCCGACGGCACGTATCAGGCGGCGGGATTTGACGTCGAGATCCGGCCCGGCGGCCGAGCGACACCGGTCGCCGCCGAAGTGGTCATGGGGCGGGCCGACTTTGCGATCACCAATGCCGACGACGTCGTGCTGTTTCGTGCTCAAGGTGCCGACATTGTTGCCCTGATGTCGGCGATGCAGAACCACCCGCGCTGCATCCTGGTGCGTGAAGACTCTGGCGTTAGGTCGCTCGATGACCTGGCGGGCTTGACCTTGCAGCGACAGGAGGGCCGCGGGTTCGTCGAGTTTTTGCGCCGCGCCGGCAAGCTCGAAGGCGTCAAAGAAGTGCCCTATCACGGCAGCGTCTCGAACTTAGTCGGTGACCCCAAAGTTGCGATTCAGGCCTACTCGTTTGCTGAACCCTACCTCGCTCGCGGCGAAGGCGTGGAGGTAAGGACGCTGATGGTCAGCGAACTCGGGTGGAACCCGTATTCCAGTGTGCTGGTCACCCGCGGCCAGTTGATTCGCGATCAGCCGCAGCTCGTCGCGGAGTTTGTCGCTGCGACCCGCGCCGGCTGGCGAAACTACCTGACCGATCCGGCCGCTGGCAATCAGGCGATCCTGGCCGCTAACCAGCATGGAATGACGGCCGAAGCGCTGCAGTTTGGCGCCGCGGAACTGGTTGCCCTAGCGATGCCCGAACCTTTGGCTCTGCAGGACGTAGGGACGATGACGGCGGCACGCTGGCAAGAGTTGGTTTCGCAGATGGAGGAGATCGAGCTGATCAGGCCCGGCTCGGTCGCTGCCGAAGACTGTTTCACGCTGGCGTTTCTCAGCGAAGCCTCACCACCGGAACCTGAGAAGGAGTAGCCTGATGAACCTGGAAGAACGCGTCGAACGGCTGGAAATGGAGCTGGCGCACCAGCAACGGACGTTAGACCAGCTCAATGAAGTCGTCGCCGACCAGTCGGTCGAGTTGCTGCGTCTGCAGCGGTCGACCCAGCAGATGGCCAAGCAGCTCGAATCGCTGGCCCCACCGGCCGGCGATGCCGAGCCGGTCGACCTGGCGGATGAAAAGCCGCCGCACTACTGATGCTTGATATCAAACGGAACGTAGCGCGGCTTGTTGATTCAATCAGCCGGAACGCGTTAGCGTCCGGTTCTCGGTCGTGATACGGTGTTGCTAGTAGGAACCGGAGGCTAACGCCTGCCGGCTGATAAGGCGTTTGGTTTTGGCAGTGGAATACGTTGTTTCCATAAGCACGAGGAATCAACTAACGTTGGGCAACAAGCCCTTTACGGTCTTGAGCTAGGGTTACATAAAGAATGACCTGCTCCGGATCATTTTCACTGTTGATACACTGCCCGTCACCGCCTTCGCTCCAAATCGGACGATCACGAAATTGGTTCCATCGTTCACGCAGTACCCGGGTACAGTTCGCCTTCAATTGGTCTCGCACCTTGGCGCCGTGATAACCGCTCACGTACACGACTACATGTACATGATTTGTCCGACCACTGACTGCCCACAGCTTCCAGTTCCGGAAAGTACATAAGCGGTCAACCGCCTTCTCTACGCACTGGCGTTGATCGTCAGCCCGAAGAAGGATTTCCTCGTTCAATCTTTCGGCACGCCATTCAGAGAGCTGAGGTTGTGGTGGTTGAGGTTCTGCTTTCCATTTCCTCCAGCCCCGGCTATCACCAAGAATGTGTCATACACAGTCCAGGTGATAAAAAAGGCAAGAGGTTCATCATTCATGTTTCCGCCGTGATTATTGGCAAATATTGAGAATGAGACAACGGTTTGGCCTGCGTGGGACGAGAACGGAACCGGAGGCTAACGCCTGCCGGCTGATAGCACGTTTGGTTTGATCAGGTGGCAGGGGTGAATCGCTGGTTTCGTAATTTCGCAGCTTTACGGCTGGAGGGCCACTACGACCGGCAGGTGGTCGCTGGCGAAACGGCCGTCGGGGGTTTTCGGGTCGGCGGTGCGATGGGCGAGCACGCGGGGGCGGTCGGCGCGGGTGAGGATGTAATCGATCCGCGTGTCAGGGTCGATCTGCTTGAATCCGTTCCAGGTCCCCGTTGGACCCTGCGCCGGCGTTTCGCTGCGGGTGATCGTATCGGCGAGAACGAAATCGCCATCTTGGGCTGTCAGCGCCGCTAGCGGCTGTGAATCAGGGCGGGCATTCAGGTCGCCCATGATGATGACGTCGCGGTCGCCCGCCATTTTTTCGGCCTGCTCCCGGAGCAGCTTGGCCGAGTTCACCCGCGCCTCGGCGCTCTGATGGTCGAAATGTGTATTCATCACCAGCAGTTCGCCCGTGGAGTTCGCACTGCCGCTCGCTGCACTGCCGACGGGGCGGAGCACGACCCACGAGCAAATCCGCGGCAGATTCGCGCCCCAAGCTGGTTTGCCGACCGCTGCGGTATCTGGGCCGAGCCAGAACGTTCCGCGATCAACTGCTTCAAACCGGTCTGTGCGCCAAAACACCGGTGAAAACTCGCCGCGATCTTTTGCGTCATCGCGGCCGACGCCGTACCAATCGAAAGCGGTCAACTTCGGCAGCACGTCGTCGATCTGCTTGCGCGTCGCCTCCTGCAGGCCCACGATGTCGCCCTGGGCGATCATTTCGGCGACCGTGGCGGCGCGTTGATCCCAGTGATCCGGGCCATCGTTGCGATTCAGATAACGAATGTTGTAAGTGATCACCTGAACGCGGTTAGCGTTTGGCGTTTGTTCTTGCTCCTGTGCGGTGGCAGCTGTCGGAGCGGCCAACAGCCACGCCAACAAGCAGCAGGCGATGCCAAACCACGGCCTGCCCGGCGGAAAAACGGAGGCGGTAGGTGTACTGGGCGTTAGTTGAAGCATGGGAGCGTGTTCCTTGGGCAGCGGTTAACGAGACAGTGTCCCGGGGAAAATGCGGCGGCGAGGCATGGACACAGCCCCCTGGAATCGGCGAATACTGAAAACGCGTGTGCCAAGCCTTCTCTGGGGCCGACCGGAGGACCTACAATGGGCAGTCTATCGTGGAGCGTCGTAACCAGATGCCGGTTAAGGGGTCAGAAGTCAATTGTGCGCAGCACCCGCAGGGCCGTTCCGGCAATTGACTCCTGACCCCTCAACCGACCGGCCCTGCAATTTAACTTTGACGCTCCACTAGTTTACAATGAACTTAGCTGCCTGTGCTGCAGGCGGTCCTGCCTGCCTGATCCTTCCGGCCGCGCCTACCCAATCCATTTTCCCATATTCGCTCTCTATTCGCTCATGTCTCTTAAAACTGTCTTTGGCCAGCGTCCGCCGCGCCGAGTTCTGCGTCCACTTGTGGGCCTGCTCGCCGCCGTTGTGCTGCTCGGCCCCGCCGCCTCGATGGCCTTGGCCTGCCCATTCTGCAGTGCCGTCTCGCAGACGATTCGCCAAGAAATGGAGGTGATGGACGCGGTCGTGATCGCCGAGTCGACCGCCACCTCGTTGCGTAATGAGGAAACCGGCGAAATCCTGCTCAAGGTGGTTAAGGTCCTCAAGGGCGAAGACCTGGTGAAGCCCGACAGTGCGCTGAGCGTTGTTTATTACGGCAAAGTGGAGCCGGGCCGCCGCTTCATGCTCTCGGGTGTCGATCCACCGAATCTGCAGTGGTCGACGGTGCCGCTGACCGAAGAGAGCGAAGCCTATGTGCTGGCGGTCACGAAACTGCCCGACGATGGACTGGAGCGTTTAAAATTTTATCAGAATTACCTGCAGCATTCCGATTCGATGCTCACGCGCGATTCGTACGACGAGTTCGCGATCACGCCCTATCCAATCGTGCAGTCGCTCAAGCCGTACATGAATCACGACCAATTGGTGGAGTGGATTCAGGATCCGGAGATGCCGGCCGATCGCAAACGGTTGTACCTGACGATGCTTGGCGTGTGTGGCAGCGAGGCCGACGTGCCGATGCTGGAAAAAATGATCACCAGCACGCAGCCAAGTGCCCGCAGCGGACTAGACGCGCTGCTGGCGTGCTACCTGCTGTTGGCCGGCGAAGACGGCCTGCAGTTAATCGACAAGCTGTTCCTGGCTAATCACCAGGCGCCGTACGCGGACACTTACGCTGCGATCATGGCGATCCGCTTTCACGGCACCGAAACCGATAAAATTCCGCGTTCGCTACTGGTCAAGTCGCTGCATCACGTGCTCGACCGCAAGGACTTAGCTGACTTGGTGATTCCCGACCTGGCCCGCTGGGGAGACTGGAGCCAGATCGATCGCTTAGTCAAATTGTTTGTCGAGGCGGACGAAGACAACAACTGGATCCGCGTCCCGGTGGTCAATTACCTGCGTGCTTGCCCCGAGCCCGAGGCGGAGGCGGCGCTTGAAAAGCTGAAGGAAATCGATCCCGAGAGCGTACGCCGAGCCAGTTCGTTCTTCTCGGTGCCGATCCCGCAAGCTCCGGCCCAGCCGGCGACGAGCTTCCGCAGCGGCCAGGCGGCCGGCGGTTTCGCTTCGGCCCAGACCGCCGCTCAAGCTGCTCAGCAATTGGCCTGGAACGTGGACAACCCGCCGATCAGGCAGTTGGCCGGGGCAACCGGTGCCCAGTCTCGTTCGGCCGGCCCGCTGGCGGTCGTTGCGATGAACCCTGCAAAACTGTGCGGCGTAGTGTTGCTGACGGTCGCCACGTTGGTGATCGCGTTGTATTTGGTTTTGACCGGAGGTGGAGTCCAAACTCTGCCTGTCACCGGCTCTGGAAGGGTTTGATCCGCGCCTATGTCAGCCGAAATTCAACTCACCAGCTATTCCGCAGTCGAACCGAGCGACTTTCCGTACCGCGCCGTCAGCCGCACGGCGGTCGCGTCGGTGGTCATGATTCCGCTAGCGATGCTTGGCCTGATCCAATCGTTCGCTCCGCTGCTGATTTTTGCGGTGGTCGGCTTGCTCTGCGCCGCATTCTCATTGCGGTCGATCGCCCGCTGGCCGGACGAATACAGCGGCCGCTCGCTCGCTCTGACCGGGGCCGCACTGAGCGGTCTGTTGCTCGTCGGCGGAACCGGCAGGCACGCCTATGTCTATGCCACGGAAGTCCCCGAAGGCTACCAGCGGGTGTCGTTCTACGAGTTCCAGCAACCGCAAACGGCGCCCGACATGCCGACGGCGCGGGCGCTGGAGGTCGATGGCCAGGACATCTTTATCAAAGGCTACATCCATCCGTCGTCGGGTAACGGGTTGCTGCGGCGGTTCATCATGGTGCCGGACCTGGGAACCTGTTGCTTCGGAGGTCAACCGCGCAGTACGGATATGATCGAGGTGACCCTGACCAAGGGCCAGAAGGTGCGGTCGGGCCTGACGAAGCTCAAGCTGGCCGGTAAGTTTTCAATCAACCCCTACGCACAGAAGACGGCTGATTTCGATAACCAGATCTTTTACCAGTTGCGAGTCGACCAGATTCGCTAGTGGATATCGATTGTGGCCGGCTCAGTCGCGTGCATGTTCCGAGGGAGTGCAACATTGACGTTCTCACCTAGCCGCTGCCGGTTTCGGATCGGCGGTTTGCTCGTCGCCGGCGCTATCGGTCAGCGGATGGTTGGCCAGCGGAGCCACCGCGCAGTGCCCGCCACGCGTTCGACCGCGGCGGCCAGTACCGATGCGGCTGCGGCACCGCGCGATGCCGGGGCGCGGACGCCGGCGAAGCAAAAGTCCGACCAAGGTGACATCTCCTTTGATGACCTGAAGTTCGACATCGAGGTCGGTGGCGCTTATGACCCGGAGATGCTGACCGAGGAAATCCGCCAGCTCGATGGGAAAGTCGTGAAACTGCGCGGCTACATTCTGCCCAGCACGTTGTTTCGCGAAACAAACATCGACGAGTTTGTGCTCGTCCGCGACAACCAGGAGTGCTGCTTCGGCCCCGGCGCGGCGCTGTATGACTGCGTCGTGGTCAATCTGATCAACGGGGTGAAGACCGACTTCACCACCCGCCCGGTGACGGTGACCGGCACGTTTCACTTGAAGGAATACAAGTACCCGGACGACTCGGGGCACTTCGCGATTTTCAACATCCGCGGCACTTCGGTGAAGTAGTCGATCTGCCGGCCGCCCGTCTGCGGCTGGACCCGCGGTATGCAAAGCTGTCGCGGTCGCGCCGAGCGGGAACGTCTCGATCGGCGTTGACCCGTTTTCCCCAAGCACGTAGCCTTACGCGGTATGGGCGAGTGAGATCGGTTGTGCGGCGCGTGGCCGTCTGCCCCGGTGCCTGGCCGACACTGAGACAATTCATTAAGCAACGACGAAATGTCATTTCTAGAACGACTGTGGGACGCCCTGGGGCTGCTGTTTGGCGGCTTTTTCGGCTCAATCGAACGCACCATCACCTCCCTCTTCGGCAGCAGCAACGCCCGCCAAGTCGGCCGCATGAACGAGCGGGCGCAGCGAATCGGAGCGCTCGAGCCGCGTTATCAGGCGATGAGCGACGAGGAGTTGAAGGAGCAAACGGAGAAATTTCGTCAGCGGCTCCGCAACGGCGAAACGCTCGATGACATTCTCGAAGAGGCCTTTGCGGTCTGTCGCGAAGGCGGCCGACGGTTCCTCGGAATGCGGCACTACGACACGCAGCTGATCGGCGGCATGGTCCTGCACCAAGGGATGATCGCCGAAATGGTCACCGGTGAAGGTAAGACGCTGGTTGCGACCTTGCCGGCTTATCTCAACGCGATCGAGGGCAAAGGTGTTCACGTCATCACCGTCAACGACTACCTCGCCCGTCGTGACATGGAATGGATGGCGCCGCTGTATACCAAGCTCGGCTTAACCGTTGCGGCGATTCAAAGCGGGATGGGAACGCTCGAAAAACAACGCGCCTACGCCTGCGACATCACTTACGGTACGAACAACGAGTTCGGCTTCGACTACCTGCGCGACAACATGCGCCCGGCGGCACGCGGCGATCACCGCTTCCCAACGGAGTTGCAGCAGAGCCAGGGGCCGCTGCACTTCGCGATCATCGACGAAGTCGACAATATCTTGATCGATGAAGCGCGGACACCGTTGATCATTAGCGGACCGGCAGACATGGACCTCGGAAAATACGCCGAAGCCGATCGTGTTGCCCGCCAACTGAGCCGCGAGCTGCACTTCACGGTCAACGAAAAGCAACACAACGTGACGCTAACCGATGATGGCGTGCGTGAAGCAGAACGCTTGGCCGGTGTGGAAAGTTTTTATACCGCCGGCAATATGGACTGGCCACACCTGATCGACAACGCCCTCAAGGCGCATTACCTCTACAAACTCGACGTCAATTACGTCGTCAAAGACCGCCAGATCATCATCGTCGACGAGTTCACCGGGCGACTGATGGAAGGCCGCCAGTGGAGCGACGGGTTGCACCAGGCGGTCGAAGCAAAGGAAGGGGTGCCGATCAAACAGGAAACGCAAACCTTTGCCACCATCACGCTGCAGAACTTCTTCAAGCTCTACAACAAGCTGGCCGGGATGACCGGTACGGCGATGACCGAAGCTAACGAGTTCTGGAAGATCTACAAGCTCGATGTGATCGCGATTCCCACCAATCGCCACATGCAGCGGATCGAGCACCCGGACAAGATCTACCTGAACGAAAAGGACAAGTTCAACGCGCTGGCCGAAGATATCGAGCGGACGCATAAGTGGGACGTGCTGGTCCTCAAGGACGGCACCGAGGTGTGGGGCAAGATTCAGGGCGAACCGGCTGAGGGAGCGGAGATTTCGCTCGTTACCAAGGAAAGCCGTCAAGTCGAGACCTACCCGCGGTCCCAAGTCATTCAGATCGAGCAGGCCGGCCGGCCGGTGCTCGTCGGTACGGTCAGCATCGAGAAAAGCGAACGCCTCTCGGCGCTGCTGGAGCGACGCGGGATCAAGCATGAGGTGCTCAATGCCAAACAGCACGGTCGTGAAGCCGAAATCGTTGCTCAGGCGGGCCGCAAGGGTGCGGTGACCATTGCCACCAACATGGCCGGTCGCGGTACGGACATTATCCTCGGCGGTAATCCCGAAACGATGGCTTGGTCGCAGCTGCAACACAAATACCCGACGCGTCTGGAGGTTCCCGAGGACGAGTGGAAGACGCTGGTCGAGGAGATCGACCGCCGCGAGAAGATGTCCGAGGAAGGCGAAGTGGTCCGTGAGCTCGGCGGCCTGTACGTGATCGGTACCGAACGCCACGAGTCTCGCCGGATCGACTTGCAGCTCCGCGGACGCTGTGGTCGCCAAGGCGACCCGGGCAGCAGCCGCTTCTATCTGTCGCTCGAAGATGACCTGATGCGGGTCTTCGCCGGCGATTTCGTCAAGAGCGTGATGCAGCGGCTGGGGATGCAGGAAGGCGAAGCGATCGAATCGTCGCTGGTCACCCGCCGGATCGCTTCGGCTCAGAAAAAGGTCGAAGAACGCAACTTTGAAATCCGCAAAAGCCTGCTGGAATATGACGAGGTCATGGACGAGCAGCGGAAACGCGTCTACGGCTATCGTCAGCGGATTTTGGACGGCGTCAGCTGCCGCAAATTGATCCTCGAGCAGATCCGCGGTCAGATCAACAAGTTCGTCAACGTCTTTCTCGACGCGGATTATGGAGCGGCCTCGTTCGCCGGTTACGCCGGCAGCCAGCTGGCTTGCACTCTGGAGCCGAAGGATTTCCGCAACATGGATTTCCGCTCGGCTCAAGAATATGCTCGCGATCAAGCCGAGCGTGCCGCTGAGGTTGCCGTAGTCGAAATCGTCGAAGAAAACCTGCCGTCGGAAATGCCTGAAGAGGATTGGAACTGGCAGGCGCTGGCAAACTGGTCCAACACCCGGCTGGGCACCAACTATCGCGATCGCGATCTGCAAAAGCTTGACCGCGACGAGCTGATCGACCAGCTGAGCAACAAGGCTTATCAGAAGGTTCGCGACACGGATCTGGGCGAAGGCGAAGCGTTCCTGGAAGAGAACTTTGGGATGCGGTCGCTCTGCGGCTGGGTCCGGCATAAGTTCGGGATCGAAGTCACGCCTGACGAGTTCGCTGATTTTGAAGACCGGCGTAGGGTTGCCGATCTGCTGATCGAACGCGCCGAGCAAGCATACAACGAGAAGGAAAAGGAATACCCGGTGCTGACGGGTATCTCCGCCTTCACTTCTCGTCAGGGAACGCAGGTCCACTTGGATCGCGAAGGATTGGCAAGCTGGATGCAGGGCCGCTTCAATGTGATTCTGCCGATCGAGGACATGCAGCTCAACCGCGATGACCTCAAGGCGCAGTTGATCATGCACAGCCAGGCGGCTGCGGAAGTTGCGAAGCAGAAGCAGCAAGACGCGCATCAGCGCGTCGCCAAGTTGTTCGGGACGGCCGATTCGGACACGACCCTGTCGATCGCGGCGGGCAATCCCCGCAACATCGACGAGTTCGCGACTTACCTCGATTCCGAACTGAATTATCGACTGCCGATCGAAGACCTCACACGGATGGACCGGGAACAGGTCGAGTTGCTCGTCGACCGAGCGATCGACGATCAGTTTCACCCCGAAATGCGGCGGATGGAGCGGCAGGTGCTGCTGACGATCGTCGACGAATCGTGGAAAAATCACCTGTTGGCGATGGACCACCTCCGCAGCAGCGTCCAGCTCAAGGGTTATGCTCAGCTGGATCCGAAGGTCGAATACAAGCGCGAGGGGATGCGGCTGTTCGAGTCGATGTGGGAATCGATCGGCGAGCGAGCCACCGACCTGATCTTCCGCATGGAATCGTTCAACGAGGATTTCGTGCGCAGCACCTGGGTGGATGCTCGTGCGGATAAGACCGAGATTGTGACACCCTCGGCAGCCAGCGGGCAGGGATCATCCCATCAGCAGGTGGCCGAGCAGAACAGTCGCGGCGACACGGACGTGAAACCGGAACCGATTCGGCACCGCGGCCCGCGGGTCGGTCGGAATGATCCCTGCCCCTGTGGCAGTGGCAAAAAGTACAAGAGCTGCTGCATGAAGAACATGGCATAACAGCAGCAACGACACTCGAAGGGACTCGTGTGAAATGCTCCTTAACTTTCTTTACTGCGCGGCGCTGTGGATAGCCTCGCCGCTGGTGATCTACCGCGCGGCGCGATTCGGACGCTACCGACGCGGCGTGCGGCAAAAGTGCTTAGGGCTGAGTCGCGATGACCTGGAGTTTGAAAGCGGTAAGCTCAAGCTCAGCAGCGCAGCTCCCGTAGCTTGGTTTCACGCGGTCAGTGTCGGCGAAGTCAACCTGATCACCGGGCTGGTCCGGGAGTTTCGTGCCGCACATCCGGATTATCAGGTCGTTGTCAGCACCTCGACCGATACCGGATATGACCTGGCGAAGTCGCGATTCAACGATCTGCCGGTATTCTTTTGCCCGCTCGATTTCACCTGGTCCGTCAATCGGACCTTCGCCACGCTGCGGCCACGGTTGCTGGTGCTGGCAGAGCTCGAGTTGTGGCCCAACCTGATCCGCTTCGCCGGGCAGTGGGGGTGTCGCGTCGCGGTGGCCAATGGCCGGTTGAGCGAGCGGAGCGCCAAGAGCTATCGGCGGTTCTCACGCCTGCTGAGCCCGACCTTCGCCCGACTGGATTGGATCGGCTGCCAGGAAGCTCAGTATGCGGAACGTTTCATCGCCTGCGGTGCCCGGCCATCAGCGGTCGCGATCACCGGCTCGGTCAAATTCGATGATGCGCCTTCGACGCGCGACACACCGGAAGTTCATCGCATCTCTCGCTGGGCCTGTACCGACCCTTGGCATCAGGTGATGGTCGCCGGCAGCACGCACAGCGGCGAGGAAGCAATCGCCTTGAAAGCTTACCAACAGCTGTCGGCCGAGCACCGCGAGCTTCGCTTGGTGATCGTCCCGCGGCACAGAGAACGCTTCGACGAAGTGGCGAAACTGATCGCCGCGGCAGGACTGCAAGTCCGCCGGCGCAGCGAGAAACAGCAGCCAGTCGACCACTGGCCAGCCGACACGGTGGTGCTGGTCGACACGCTCGGCGAGCTGCAGCATTGGTGGGGGATCAGCCGGATCGCGTTTGTCGGCGGTGGTTTTGGGAATCGCGGTGGTCAAAACATGCTGGAGCCGGCCGGTTATGGCAGCTCCGTCTGCTTTGGCCCTCATACGCAGAACTTCGAGGACATCGCACGGCGACTGATCGAAGCCGACGGGGCGGTGCGATTGCACAAGCCCGCTGACCTAGCACGGTTTGCCGAGCGTTGTCTCAGCGACCCACCGGCAGCCGATTCGCTGGGACTGCAGGCGCGCAAGGTTGTGGCGGCCCACCGCGGTGCGACGGCTCGGACAATCAAGCAACTCAGCCTGCTGATCGCCGCTGAAAAGCGGCGGGACGTGGAGCGACCACCAGCCGCCCGCGCCGCCTGATCGGCCGCATCCTCAATTCAATGTCGCGGTCCAAAGCCGATCGCCGGGGCGGACGGAGCAGCCCCGGCTGTCACGGTTAACACAGCGACCGCCTGCCGATGACACGGATCAGTCCTCCTCGGAGTCCTCATCCTCGTCGTCGCTTTCGGATTCCGCTACACGCTCTTGATGGATTTCCTCAACCGCTTGCTGCAACTGCTCAAGCATCCGTTCGTGACGCTCGATTCGCTGAATGATTTCTGCGATGCGATCGCTGTCGGCGCCCTGCGGTGGCGTGGGGAATCGCCACTGCGGATCTCTCCAGCCGCCAAATCCAGGCATGCCAGGTGCAGCCGGAAAAGACCAGTCCGGTCGGCCGAACCCGAAGATGCCGCCGTCACCGGGCCGTGGACTCGGTTTCACTTCCACGGTCAGCACCTCCTCGCCGCGGCCGATTTCCAGCGACAGCGGCTGATCGTCCAGTCCGGCCTGATTCACACGCTGAGTCACGTCCTGTGGATCGGTCAGTTCTTCGCCGTTGAGTTTGCGAATCACGTCGCCGCTCTTCAAGTCCGCTTCGGCGGCTGGTGAACCGGGAAACACGTCGGTGATCACGAGTCTGCCTTCGGCGTCAGCTTCCTCCAACTTTTCCAACATGACGCCGATCGCATACCGCGGCGGCTGAGGCGCAGAGTCCTGTGCCTGCCGGCGTTGTCGCTCAGCTTCATTTTGTGGTGTCTCAGGGCGGCGAGCTTCGGCAGCCGGATCCCGTGATGGTTCGCGACGTTGCTCCCGCCGTTGTTCCCGCTGAGCCGCTCGCGCTCGCTGGCGTGACCGCTCACGTCGGTCCTGCGCCGCCTCGGCAGCCTCTGCATCCGCATCCGTCACTGCCTCACCATTTGGCGGCTGATCCTGTGTCTGTTCTTCCGCAGCCGATCTCTGGACCTCCACCGTGCCGTCCAGCGCCTTAGCGAGGCTGATCTTCAAGTCGCGAAGCACCGCCTGTTTCGCTTCGTCAGGTAATTCCGCCTGGTCGAGCGTCTGGGCGACCTGCTCCAGAATCTTTGCTCGCCGAGCCGACTCGTCTTCGGCCCGCAGCGGTGCATTCCAGCTGATCACCAGGAAGCTTGCTATCACAGCAAGCGAGCATAAGCATCGCATCGGACTCCAGCTCCTCAGCAAGAGAAATGGAACCCTGTTCTGCTGTCGCTCAGTACTCGGTGGCAACTGGCCGCCGAGCAAACAATGCGGCATAGAACAGGAAACATTGAACAACACCCTCTCACAGCGTACCCCGTTCCAAAAGCCAGGAGCGCGCAAAAAGTGTACAGGTGCGAGCGACTGATTCGGGTCGGCGAAGGCGGTCGGTAAACTCAAGCACCTTTACCCGAGCATTTGATGTTGACGCTCAACTAGCCCCTTAAAACGCAAACACCCCTGAACCGCCTTCGCGATTAAGAGGTGTTTGGTTCGACCTAACTGCAAGCGTCGCGGTCAAAAGTTCCGCTGAATCCAGTCGCTCCGTTGGTCCATCAACTTGAAGTTGCGGTCGCCCTTTGGCGATCGCAACGCATTACCAATTGAACTCCGTGCCGATGTAGGCCCCGTGCAGAATCAGGCTATCGTTGGCAGCATTACGAGCCGAGAGGCTCGGCGAATACATCTCTTGGGCTAGCAGACTCGGGGTCGTCGCCACACCGGAGATGGCGGTGATGCGGTAGCCGCCGCGGATCGTCCAAGCATCGCTCAAGCGGTAGCCGCCGCCAAAGTCGAGTTCGGCCATGGTAGCCAGCACCGTCCGCTGACTGCGATCGTCGACGTCAAAGCGGGCGGCCGGGCTGAGGGCATTGCGGTACTGAGCCGCCGTCGCGGCGTCGCCGATGCGATGGTCCACTTCGACACTGTTGGCATAAATACCAGCCTTCAGACCGGCACCGATGTTGAACCGAGCTGTGGCGCGATGGTTCCAGCGTCCTCCGAGTTGATAGCCGAACAGATCGTTGCGCGCCTGGCTGGCATACAACTGATCTGCACGCAGCGGATCTCCGGGAGCTGGTTCGTGTCCGCCTGCGGCAAACAGGAAGTCGTCGCGAATCTGCAGCCAGCGAAAACTGTGCGAGACCGCAAACTGGTTCGTACCAACAGTGGGCACTTCGAGTGCACCGCCAAAGCCACCGAATCCGTACGCGCGGTAACGAGGGCCGAGCGCGCCGAGGGCACGCTGCGTCCAGCCCGCGTTCAAACCACCGCCTGGTGGCGGGCTGATTCTCCGGCCGCCCCCGAGCCCAAAGGACCAAAAGTTCAACTCAAGCCCCTGAAAGCGGACGTCGCGGCGAACTCGAAAGTCAGTCATCGAGGCAAAGATGTCGCCAAGATCATCAAAACCCGATCCCACGTCAGCCGGATCGTCGTAGTAGCCGATGTCATCCCAGGCCGGCATCGCGGCAAACCAGTCTCCGGCGGCCGGAGCGGTCGCGGCCGCGGTTTGGCTGCCTGGATCGAAGTGCAGGTAATTGACCGAGATCGCGTGTTCGCCATTTTCGAGATACCGACCGAACATCAGGTCGTATCCCAAGCCGCTGCCGGGGTCGACGTTGCGTGAACTCAGCACCGTTGTACCCGGCGCCGCGGCATTGAGCAGCAGTCGTCGGTCGGTGCCGTTGGCGAGCGACCAAAACAGCAGATCGGTGCTGCCGAACCACGGAAACAGCATCGAGCACGGTGGTTCACTGACGACGACCGCGTGTTTGTCCGCTAGGCCGCTGCCATAGACGCTGGACATATCCCAGATCGGCGTGCTCGGCAAAAGATTGGAAGCTTCGACCGCAATTTCCTGGGGTAGCGGCAACAGATTGACATCGCCGCTGAGCAGGGAACTGCCGAACTCGCTCAGCGGTGCGACCGGCTCGACCTGCTGCGGTTGAGTGGCTGGTACGTTGAAGTTGTTCCAGCGACTCGGTGAGACGTATTGATCCGGTCCCTGGCTGCCGCCGTCAGCCAGGGTAAGGCCGCTGAGACCGAGACCCATGCCGCAAGCGACGGTCGTGAGTAACACATTTTTCAAAACTCGGCTTCCTCTGCATCACGGTGTCAGATTCCGCCGCGGCGATGGCTGGATCGCGCGGCAGATTGACCGCGGGATCGCTGTGGATCAACCGCTGGTAATCAATGTCTTGAGTAGACATCGGCCGAGTCGATGAAAAACCATTCCAAAATGATGACAACGCGACAAATTGACGTCACGCCAGGTATACATCAGAAAGAATACGTCCGACCTGGCGATCCCGCAGAGATCGCCTGAGCCAACAACATCGCCTCGCCGCTGCGTACGTCCGCGAATTTCGTGGCCCATCATTTGGTGAATGGACGCTTACCCTCTGGGTGGCACGCCCCTGAGGAACGAAGGGCGTGCTGGAGAGAACTGCAGGATACGCATGGAATGACTGCTCATCGGCTCGGCAACTGTTTCAGGAGCCCACGCCCATCGCTGCGGCTCTGAGCGTGTCACCCTCAGCCATAGCAAAACCCGCTCCGGGACGGGTGTCCACGGAAGCAGCAGAAGAACGTGCCGCTGGGGCTGGTACGCGCCGAATGACGAGCCGCGCGGCTTGAGGGCCGCAACCGTTAGGGATTGCGGACGATCGCGGTCAGCATCGCCGTCGCGGTGCCGCTGATGCCACCGCTGGTGGTCACGACGACCCGGCCGGTCAACTGCCCGCTGGTCTCGCCATCAGGCTTGAAGAGCGCCCGGACCACGTGCGTCGTCTTGGGTTCAGTGACCGGATCGAACGTGACCTGCCAGCCCTTGACCTGAATCGAATCGATCAGGAACGGTTCCTTGCCGCGGATCACCAATCTCTTTTCGATCACTTCACCGGGCTGTACGGAGCCGATCGCGATCGACTGCGGCGAGATCGTCAGCTCGCTTTCCAGTTCGCCGCTGACGCGCAGCGGGACGCGCGGCATCGCGCGGTCGTTGGTGACCACGATCAGTTCATCTTGAAAGAAGCCGGCCGGTGCCGAGGGGGCGAGGGTGACGGTCAATAAATACGTTGCATTGCCGCCGCTGCGGCTTTCCTGCTTCACGTCCACCGACATCCACGGTTTGTTGCTGAGCACATCGACCACCGCCCAGTCGCTGCGGCCGGCGTACAGGATTTTGGCCGAACGCGTCAGTTCCTGCCCGAGGCTTTGGGTGCCAAAATCGATCGATCCGGGATGGAACACCATGTCTTGGCGAATGTAGCCGTCGACCCGCAGCCGAGCTTCGGTGTAGAACGGTTGGTCGATCACCACAGTGATCGTCGCGCCTTTGCGGCCGCGATGGGTATCGGTGTTGTAGCGGGCGACGATCCAGCCGGTTTTTCCTGGCTCCACGTACGGCGTCTCAATAATCGCCGTGGTGCAGCCGCAGCTGGTCCGCACGCTTTGGATGTGCAGCGGCTTGCCGGTGGTGTTTTGGACGGGGAAACGGAACTCGGTCTTTGCAGCGACGGCGACGGTTCCGAAATCGTGACGTTTGACCGGAAAGAGTGCGTCGGACCAATCGGCGACTGCGGAATCTGCAAACAGCGCAGCGACGCAAAGAATGGGGACGCAAAGCAGTCGACTCATGATGACAATTACTCGCTATTGATGTGCCGCCGGGGTGGCCGCGGTCCGTTCAACGGGTGCGCGGCAGGCTCACGCAGCGGCAAGCACACAGAACAGGGCCAAAGATCGGGCAAAAAAACGCTGGACCAAACCGGCCGGGGACCGAGCGAAGCTGGAAGAGCTCCCCGGACGAAGCCGATTCCAGCGACTAGCAAACCCTAGGCTGCCAGCAAACCGCATACCGGCGGACTGACCCAGATGCGGGTGCTGAGCGTGTTGACAGCGATTCAAGGTCGCGTGCAACCGGTCGAGATGCTGCTACCCAATCCTACCACGTAGGCAAAGTACGCAAAGTTTTATGTCTAAAAATTTGCTCAAGTTAGGCCGGCGGTTCCGGCTGTTAGACCGGAGGCTGTTGCGAACTGAGACCGGCGGCAGCGCGGTGAGATAAGAGGCAGCTGATCGCCCAGCGGTCAGCGGACTGGGTATCGCTATGGCTTTGGGGTGGCACGCTCAGAGCGCGTAGCGAAGAACGCAAAAAAAGAGGGTGGCATCCAGAAGTCTGAATGCCACCCTCCCCTATCAACGCGTCCTGCAATCCTCGTTCGGAATCAGTTCGGACCGTCTCAGGCCGGCCCCGTGGGGAACCGGCCTGGATCGTTTGCCCAGTGCGTTGTGCTTAGCAGCCACAACCGCGAGCGGCCGGAGCTGGGCAGCAGGGGTTGCAGACCGGAGGGCACACGGTGACCGGCACTTGGCGGCAGATCACTTTGGGAACGCAGACGGTGACGCAGTAAGGTTCGCAAACCTGACGGCACTTCTTGACCTTGATGGTCTCTTGGTAGCACTCTTGGCGGTAAACCGTGTGGCAAACCGTCTTGGTGCGGCATTCAGGAACCATCGTGCAAACGTTGTAGCAGACGGTCTTGGTGCGGCATTCGGGAACCATCTTGCAGACCGTGTAGGTGCAGGTCTTCTGACGGCACTCGGTTTCCATCCGGCAAACCGTGTAGTTGACAACCTTCGTGCGGCACTCGGGAACCATGCGGCAGACGGTGTAGTTGCACACCTTCTGACGGCATTCGGTTTCCATCCGGCAAACCGTGTAGGTGCAGGTCTTGGTGCGGCACTCGGGGACCATCTTGCACACGGTGTAGGTGCAGGTCTTGGTGCGGCACTCGGGGACCATGTGGCACACGGTGTAGGTGCAGGTCTTGGTGCGGCATTCAGGAACCATGCGGCACACGGTGTACGGGACTTCACGAGTGCAGCACTCGGTCACGTACTTGGTGCAGACAATTTCCTTCGTTTCGCAAGTCGGAACCCAAACCTTCTTGCAGATCGTCTTGGGCGGGCACTGCACGCACTCGACTCGGCAAGCTCCGGGGCAATACACACATCGGCAGGTGCAAGGGTCGAACACCCATGTACCTGGCTCACGAACCGTTCGGCGGATCACCGGACCGGGGACTTCCTCGGTCACGGTTTCCCAGTGGCCACCCTGAACCTGGATCGTCTTGGTATACTGCACCGGCTTGGTGACGGTGTAGTTTTCCGTACGAACCTTGTTCTCATAGACCTTGTTGTAGACCGTGTAGTTGATCTCACGGGTCTTGGTCTCGTACACCGGTTTCATCACGGTGTAGTTGATCTCACGGGTCTTGGTCTCGTACACCGGTTTCATCACGGTGTAGTTGATCTCACGGGTCTTGGTCTCGTACACCGGCTTTTGGACGGTGTAGTTGATCACCCGCTGCTTCTGCTCGTACACCGGCTTCATGACGGTGTAGTTGATCGTCTTCTGCTTTTGCTCGTACACCGGCTTCTGGACGGTGTAGTTGATCACCTTGGTCCGGGTCTCATAGACCGGTTTCATCACGGTGTAGTTGATCTCGCGAGTCTTCTGCTCGACATGCGGGACCATCACCGTGTACTGGACTTCGCGGGTCTGGGTCTCGGGGACGCAGCGGGTGCGATTGACCACTTGGTCTTCGTAGTACGTTTCCATCCGCGTGCGGTAACGAGTCTGCTGTTGCTGCTCGTAAACCGTTTCGCGAACGGTGCGCATCACGGTGTACGCTCCGCAACCGGCTTCACTGGAGCTGGCTACGTTTCCATCCACCATAGCGCCGGCTTGGTCGCCTTCGCCTTCTGCTACCACCGATCCGCCACAACAGCCTTGATAGCTGATCGCGCCGCAATACGCAGCGCTGGCGGGCTTGGCCCCCATAGCGATCGCGGTGATCGCCAAGGCGGGAATCATCCACAGCCTTTTCATGCTCTTTTCTCCGAAGTTTTTCGTACGTTGGATTGATAGGACGCAGCAACCGGCACTACCCCCCACGGGCGGCCGCTGTCACCGATGCTCTTCTGCCCGCTTCAGGGACTCATCGCGCTCGCACTAGGAGCGTGGTAAGGCGTGAGGACGAGGAAGAAGATTAGTGGTGCACGGTCTAAATCGTCTGCGGTTGAAATGTTGATCACGCAATCTGGGCTTCAAAGTGAAAAAGCGGTATTTGGGTAGTTCGGGATGACTGTGCGTTCCGCTGGTAGCGGTTATGCCGGCTCGCTAAGATGGCCGACCTCGGCAACGGATCAGCTGCCGTTGCGGCCCCCTCAAAACCGTGGATTCCCCTGGACTTTGGATGAACCCGCCAGCGGCATCGGTCCGTCTCCCCACAGCCGCAGTCGGTCGGATGAGCCTGTACTTGCGCGAGTCGCAGCGGCTGGCTGAAGCCGGGATCACTTCGGTCAGCAGCACCGAGCTGGGACGGTTTTTAGACGTCTCACCAGCGGTCGTCCGCAAGGATCTGGCAGCGATCGGCGCCGCCGGTCGCCGCGGCCTGGGCTATCCGATCACCGCCTTGATGGAGCGGATCGGAGCGACTCTGGGGGCAGAGATCCACTGGAATGTCGTCCTGGTGGGAGCCGGCTCGCTGGGACATGCGCTGCTCCGCTACCGAGGGCTGGAGCGACAAGGATTCCGGATCGTTGCAGCCTTTGATGCCGATCCAGCGCTGGTCGGCACCGCGGCCGGTGGCGTAGAAATCCGTCCCGCCACTGAAATGGCAGCCTACGTGCGGCGTCTACGGCCGCAGTTGGCGATCTTGGCCGTGCCGGCGGAAGCGGCAGCCGAGGTAGCTGCAGAATTGGCCGAGGCAGGAATCAGCGGGATCCTCAATTTTTCGCCGACATCACTGAAATTGCCCAAGGCGATCGGGCTGGTGAACGTCGACTTGGCAAGCGAGATGCAGCGACTGGCGTTCACCGTCTCGCGGCTCGTCACCACCTCCGCCGGTGGCCTTGAGCGGAAAAACGGCGACGGCGGCGCGGCGGCCGAAGAGCAAACGCAAAAAATCTAAAATCCACCTCCAGGGGCCTCTTTGGCAACGCCTTCGCTTTTGCTACACTCCCGAGCACACTAGCCAACTCTACCCCGTGGTGTAATTGGCAACACTACTGATTTTGGTTCAGTCATTCTAGGTTCGAGTCCTAGCGGGGTAGCTATCTAGCTCATTAGCAGGTTGTCCAACCTCTAGCTGATACGATTGGCAGCAGCTCCAAGATCTGTTAGCGGGTATTCTTACCACGGGCTTTGCCGTTGGTGCTGTGAGTGCCCGGCGGGGCGGGTTGCTGCTCGCGCAAGGATGCCAGTGCATCCACCGCGGCAGAGCGAACCTCGTCAGCTGCTCGGTTCTTGATCACCTTTTGCAGCGCCCGGACCACGTCGGTTTTGTGTGCCGCTGGCGGAGCCGCGATCAGCCTCAGCAGCCCAATCGCCGCGGAGCCGGTGGATGGATCGCGTGTCCACCGCGCCACTTCACCCAGCGGGGCGACCGTGCGCTGGAGGTCGATTTGATCGTCCCAGCGTGCCAGCTGATCCAGCCACTGAATCACCCGCTGGATGACGTCATTTTGGCCCTCAGCCTGCGCATGCGCTGAGCAGCCGCGCCAGCGGCGGCACGGTGCGCTGATCGAAGTGCTCGCTCACCGCAGCGTGCAATGGGAGGCCGCCGTTGCGGGCCGGGAGCTGAGCCAACAAGTCGGCGGCCAAACTAAGATCGGTGCCGAAGCTTTCTAGCTCCTGCACGATTTGCGGATCGCCGGCCTCAGGATCCCAGCGAGCGATCAGACTTTCGATCTGCCTGCGAACCCGATTATGGATGGCTGTGGCGCCGAAATTGTCTCGGCCCAGCAGGCGATCGCAGACCTTGTTTAGATTCCAGGGCTTATCGGTGGACCACAGCGACGACTCGTGGTCCTTGGTGTCAACACCCTGTGGATCGGGCAAGTCGCGGCACAGATCGACGCCTGAGTGAAAGCCCAAGCGGCGGTAGGCTTCGAACTGCGCTTCATCAAAGGCTTGATCGAGCGTCGACTCGTGCGGGAACTCGCTGTGCCGGAAAGCATAGTTGCAAAGCTGCAGTCCCTCGTCGCCGGTCAGACAAGGTTTGATGTAGATCAACCGGCCTTCGAACTCGGGGTGTTGGCAGTTCCCATGCGAATCAGCGGCTCCACATTCGGGATACAAGATTTTGGCGACGAAGAAATGCCGCTTCTCCGTTTGCTGTGAAAACCGTTTGAACAATCGGTCGACAACCTCATGCCGCCGCGGATGGAGGCGTCACAGTTGGCTGTGTCCATGGGATCGGCCATGTTGCCGGGAATCCGCAGCGGTTGCCCATCGGCGGGGCTGGCGTCGGCTTGGCCGGGCACCACATCGACCAGCCGAATACCTTCGGAGCTTTCTAAGCGGCGGACTACCTTTGCCAAGTCATCGAGAACATGATTGGGATCATAGCCGGCGTCGGCGACGATGATCAGGCGACAGCGGCGACACAGCAGCGGCTCAATTCCGAGATTCTCCGAGTGCCCGCCGTCGGTCAACAGCACGTTGGAAGCGATCCGACCTTCTGTCGACGACAGGCTCTGCTGCAAAGTATCCACGAGCACTTGCAACATATTGGGACGCCGCCAGTGTGTTGCCTGGGGGTTGGGAAACAGTTGGCCCATTCGCCAGTTCATGGCATTGACGAGAAAGGCGAGAATGTGATGCACAAAATAGGCCGGATCGATCGCGCCGCCCGAAATGGCGATCGTATCAGCAACCGATGGCTGGTGCTTGCCGAGCGACTTGGTGGCGATGTATTGCAGATGGCGGTTGCCACAGTACGCCGGCGAGAGCACGAACGGCCGAAACGGACGTTGCAGTTGATCAGCGTGTTCCCAGGCCTGCCTCGACAACACCGAGGTCTGAAACAGCGGGTAGGCCGCACCCTGTTCATGGACGCTCACATCCGATAGGCCACCTTCATCTACTTCGGGATAGACGGTTCCCACAGGATTTTTACTGCGATTCAGATAGGTGCCGGCCAGGCGGTCGCGATAGTAGCCATGCAGGCCGGTCTGATTGGGATTGATGCACCAGCCGAGAACAATCGCCGCCAGCAAGCTGCCAACAAACCAGAACAGCCGGTGGAATTGATCGTACTCAATCAGGTTGCTGCGTCGAAGTTCGCTGCGATCGCGAATTGCGCTCGGAAGTGCGGTTTCCAACAAATTGCGATTGAGCGAAGCGTAGCTTTGCACAGGGAGCGATGAAAACGGATTATTCTGATTGAGATTGAGGCTCAAGATCGTCATCAACTGCTCGCGGAGCTCTCCCGGCACGTTCTTGATGTTGATCACCGTGACGGTCGCACTGTCCGTCAGCTTCAATTCTTCGGGTGTCCGAGAGAACTTGAAAAGTAGATGGTGCCTTGCCTGACGCGTGAGTTCCGCAGCGATCTGGTTTCGAAGCTGACGGTCTTTCGTTTGATTGATTAGGCGCGTTTCATAGGGGACGCCGCCACTGCCTAGCAGATAGCCAATCATTTCACGCGGTGCTGAGACGATGCTTCTGAAGTAGCGCCATTGATACCAAGTTGCATCGTCTACCGCTGTGCCGTCGGAGCGGACAGGGGGCGGGTATTGGTTAAGGTTGCGGAGCACAAGACTGACATTGTGCTCATCGTTCGACAAATTAGAAAGTTCCTGCAGCGGCTCGCTAAGTCTTAAATAGGCATCCGCACTGGGAGCTTGTAGAACCGCGTACAATGGAATTTCACCGAATTGAAACGCAACCGGCAATTGATCAGCCGAGTCAAGCAATTGCGCCAATAATCGTGGATCCTTGAAATCAGCCGGTAGAAACGCGGGGCCGCGGTGGGTGTTGAAACCAGAAATGTTCTCTTTGGCAAAATAACCCACAAACACCAATGGCACGCCTATGAACAGGGCCAACGAGACGTAGTAGAAGATCCATGAGTCGAACCAGCTTCTGGGTTGCGTGCCGCTGCGAAGCAGTTTCTTGGGCATGAGCAAGGGAATACAGCCGAGGGCAACAATAGAAACCAGCGGTGTCCACAAATTGTTGAGCCATTCGATTCTCGCTTCTTCTCCAGTTGCCAATGATGTTGGGGTGTTGAAGGTAACATCTCCGTTGCCGATGACGACGGCGGTGCCGATGAGAAGACTTACGCAGGCCGCGGCAAGTATCCAGGTTGACGTGCGCTTCAATGGCTGACTAGCGGCGACCAGACCGGCAACGTAGCTCAGTAGCCAAAGCATTCCGAACAGCATGGCCGGCAGAAAGGCCGCGCCCAAATCATCTATGCCGAAGACGCCGAGGTGATCCCGTACCGTGTGAAAATCCAAACATCGCCACAATAGGGCTAAACCGGACCCAATCGCGATCAAGAGGCACAGCTGAGGTGCCAAGTTTAGTACAAAGCCGGGGATGAACCTGGCCAGAAATAGGTCGCTGCGGAACAGGTAGTTTCCGCGGGCGCTGACACGTTGCACAAACTCGGAGCTTTTTCCGGATCGGTCGGGCGCCAGATCGCAGTTGTCTTCGGAATAGCTGTGGTTGCGCTTCAATGAGTTCACGAACATCCCCGCGGCGTAGGTTCCGCCGGAGACGGCCGAGAGGTAGTCGACATACCGCATCAATCCGAATCGATGGAACGCCTGGATGATGCCCAGGGCAAATGCGGCAGAGCGGACCCCGCCGCCGGAAAGCGCCAGTCCAACCGGATCAATGTCGGCTAACGGCGGGCGATCGGTCACCCGAGGTGGTTCATTTTCCTGGGCCACTTCACTGGCCGAAGCCTTTTCAAACCACCCGTGTGCGAATTTTTCATTCTCCAATCCGGCTTCCTTGCGGCGGTGGGCGATGATTTGGCGTTCAACTTCAAAGACTTGAGACTGGTCGATACCAGCATGAAACACGGCGTTGGGCACGACATTGCCTTCGGTTGGGATAACTCATCCGTGTGGTGTGGCGGCGGTTCCTCGCCGCCCTCATTCTATGATTGTCAGGGCTAGACGCAACAATCCAACAGTGGGGTGTGTTCTTATCACTTTCAATGGCTCGAGGACGGCGGTCAGTTGAACTTTGCGCAGCAAGGCCTACAGTACGAGCTCCCTGGCCGTCGGCTGACCCGGTGATGGGTCGCTATCCAGCTGCGGCCTTGGTCCGAGCACCGTGAACGTTTTCGCCAACTGGATTACCAATGCCGCTCCAGCCGCGACAGCTACAGTTTCTGGACGCCGCGATCGAAGAAGCGATTGCCGGACGCGATGAAGGCGGGATCCCGATCGGCGCGGTGTTGGTGATCGGTGATGAAATCGTCGGCCGCGGACATAATCGCCGGGTACAAAAGAGCAGCGCGATCCTGCACGCCGAGATGGACGCGATCGAGAACGCCGGCCGGCTGCCAGCGGCGGAGTACGCGCGGGCGACGCTGTACACGACGCTCTCCCCGTGTGAGATGTGCAGCGGGATGGCACTGCTGTACAAGATCCCGCGGATCATCATCGGGGCGAGCACGACCTTCCAGGGACCCGAAGCGTACTTGCGCAGCCGCGGGATCGAGATTCACGTCGCCGATGACCCGCGGTGTACTTCGCTGATGCGCGAGTTCATCGAGCGTGAGGCGCTGCTGTGGGACGAGGATATCGGTGTGTGAGTGGTGGGAAGTCCGGGGCAACCGCTAGCTAAGATCGCCGCAGGCCCGTATTTTGGGGTCACATGGCCGGTGCGGAGGGACCCATCGGCTTCCGCGCGGCGGGTTTTCCGCGCGGTCGTGCGAGGCGCGGCGGTAGTTTGATGAGCGAAATCCTGCTGCATTACAAGCGACCCGATCCGACGACATGGGTTTACCTGTCGTCGTTTCTGACGATCGGTCTGTTCTTTGTGTTCCATCGCTTCTGGAGCATGCGCAACCTCGACCTGGTGCTGCTGATTCTGCTCGCCCCGGGACTGCTGATCGTTCACGAAGGACGTCGCCGCCAATTGATCGAGTGGGAAGAGGCGACGGTTCGGGCAGCGCTGCTGGAGCAGTTGGAACCGGTGGTCGCGGCGACAGGGCAGTTACCTGTGGGGGGGACGGCGGAGGCTAGCCGTTTGCCTGTGGCAGGCGTCGATCAAGCGGCCGGCGGCGGCACTCCGGGAGGAGCTACCGGAGCGGAGCAGGCCCCTGGTCAAACCACGGCCGACGGCCCTACAACCAACGCAGCGACCGGCCAAGGCCCTCCAGCAGACGAGCTGCCCGAGGACGAGGAGGGGCTGACGATGAGTGCCCGCGATCTGGAACGTTACGGCTTCATTTGGTTGCTGTCCGTGCAGGTGCTGATCCTCATTCGGCTGCTGCTGGACCCGCTGATGATCCGCCGCCCGCTGCTGGACCCGAACCTGACCGCCGGGGGACTGATGTTCCTGAGCGTCTGGCTATTCATCTTCATGACGGCCAACGTGATCACGAGCACGCCGCGGCTCCAAGTCGAACACGGGCCGCAACTTGGCCCCGGCTACGCGCTGATGAACATGTTGCCGGCGATTCCGACTCGCCCGGTCTACGACATGCTTGCCGATACGCGGATGATTGATGGCTCCGTCGCGGCGGCACCGACCGAAGCGGCGAAATCGCCGCGGCGGCTGTATGTCATGTTGGCTCGGGTGCTGGCGATTGCCGCTCACTTGGCGATTGTCGTCGGGATCGCAGCCATCGGTTATCGCCATTTCGGCAATCCGCGAGCGGGAATCGGTTGTGCGACGCTGTACTTGCTGATGCCCTACACGGCGCAGATGACCGGCCGAGTCGACCATGCCTTGCCGGCGGCGCTATTGATCTGGGCGCTGCTCAGCTACCGGCGGCCCCTGTTTGCCGGACTGTTCTTGGGCGCGGCGGCGGGACTGGTGTATTACCCGCTGTTTCTGTTGCCGCTGTGGATCAGTTTTTATTGGCTGGCGGGCGTGCGGCGGTTCATCGGCGGCGTTTCCATCTCGTTGCTGGTGATGATGGCACTGCTGGTGGTCGACGGCACGGAGCCGCTCAGCCGTCACCTGCTGCGGATGTACGGGTTGATGATGCCGTTGATGCATGATCTGCGCGGGGTCTGGGGATTGGGGTGGGAGCCGATTTACCGGTTGCCGATCCTGGTGGCATTTCTGCTGTTGAGCGGCTTCTTTGCCGCCTGGCCAGCGCAGAAGAACTTTGGGACGCTGATCGCGTATTCCGCGGCGCTGATGGTTGCGTCGCAGTTTTGGCATGCCTACGGCGGTGGACTGTACCTGGCATGGTTCCTTCCGTTGTTGCTGTTGACTATCTTTCGTCCCAATCTGGAGGACCGCGTGGCCTCCAAAGTGGTTGATGCCGGTCGGCCGGCATCGGCGCGTCGCGCCAAAATCGCCCACGATCTTGTCTAGCGTTAGTCCAAAGTATGAGCCAAGCTGTCACCGAATATCGAGCTTCGCTCGCAGAGATTGAGCAGACTCGCCGCGGGATGTTGCAGAGCGATCGCCGCTGGAACCTTGCCCGGACCCTGCTCTTTCTCGCCGCGGCCGGAATGTTGTTGCTCGGCCATTATTTGGTCGAGAGCAACTTGCTGGCTCTGATCGGCTGGGCACTAGTGGTCGCATTCTTGGTTGCGGTGTCGTTGCACGAGCGCCTCCGCGACGCGTTGGATGCGCAGCGGATGCGGCGGTCGGTGCTCCGCCGGTTGATCGCTCGGACCGAGCGGAACTGGGATCGCTTGCCGCTGTGGAGTCCCAAGATTGGCGATGGCCAGTCGTCGCGCGAGGGCGGAGTCGATGCGAGCGGTGGCGGCGACCCGGTAGCGGTCGCCGACGATCTGGACGTGTTTGGTCGCGGCTCGCTGTTTCAACTCGTTTCGATGGCTTCGCTGGGACCGGGGTTACGACGGCTGGCGACATGGCTGATCGGCCCGGCGCGGCGCGGCACCGCGGTTCGCCGGCATACCGCAGGGCGCGAACTGTCGGGACTGCGGCAGTGGCGAATCGATTTTTATACCCAAGCCCGACGGGCTGCGTCCGGAACTGCCGATCCCGACCGATTTCTGCGGTGGATCACGTCGCCGTCATGGCTGCAAAAACATGCTGCCCTGGCGGCCTGGTCAGTCGCTTCGCCGCTGCTGTTTATCGCGCTGCTGGCGCTGTTGCTGCTCGGTGTCACGGCGTTTGATTTTTCCGATGCGACCATTCGCGGACTCGGCGCTGCGATCGCCGCAGTCGTGGCGATCAACCTGCTGATCTCGACGTTCATGCTCGGTGATGTCCACGATATTTTTGCTTCCGCCATTTCCGGCCGCGGTGACATCGACGGTTACCAGCAGATGTTCGCCTTGTGCGAGTCGCTGCCCAGCGGCGAGAGTGAATTGATCCAGCAAGTCAAACGCACGCTCACCGATCCGCGGACCGGCGCTGCGGTGGCGATGAGGTCACTGCGGCGGATTTCCTACGCCGCCTCGATCAAGCACAGCGGCGGACTGTTCTTGATCTACCTGATGCTCCAAATGAGCGGGCTGTGGGACCTGCATGTGCTCCGGCGGTTGGAACGTTGGCAGCGCGAACATGCCGCCGACGCCGGCGGTTGGTTTGATGCGTTGGGTGAACTCGAAGCTGCGGCGTCGCTAGCGGCGCTGATGGACGAGAATCCGGCTTGGGCGACGCCCCAGTGGCTCTCCGGCAGCGGCCCGGAAAATACCGATCGGACCGTCAACGCGGTCCAGCTCGGGCATCCATTGCTGACCGATCAAGTTCGCGTCTGCAACGATGTTCAGATCGGTCCGCAAGGCACGCTGCTGCTGGTGACCGGCTCGAACATGTCGGGCAAGAGCACGCTGCTGCGGAGTGTCGGACTCAATGTGCTGTTGGCTGGCGCGGGCGGACCGGTTTGCGCCAGGCGTTTTCGCTGCCAGATATTGAGCTGGCGACGAGCATCCGCGTGCGCGACAACCTCGATGAAGGCGTGTCGTTCTACATGGCGGAGCTGAAGTCACTGGCGCGTGTGGTCCGGCACGCGGAGGCAATCGATAAGCGGCACCGCGCGCTTGGGGACACCCAAGGATCGATCACCCTGCTGTACTTACTCGATGAGATTCTGCAGGGGACCAATAGCCGCGAACGGCAGATTGCGGTCGCACACGTCCTGCGGCACCTGATCGATCGCGGTGCGATCGGCGCGATCAGCACGCACGATCTCGAATTGGCCGATGATCCGCAGCTGCAAGCGATCGCCCATACCGTGCACTTCCGCGAGATGATCCTGCGCGACGAGCAGGGACGCGATCAGATGACGTTCGACTATCGCATGCGCCAGGGCGTCTCGCCGACGACCAATGCCCTGCGGCTGCTGGAAGTGGTCGGCCTGGGAACGCCAGCGGCAACGGGCTGACCTGCTGGCGGAGTTGCTATTTCGGTTCCTCGCCGATCCGGAGCATCTTTAAAGTGCGGCTGGAGGTGTCGATCTCGAAGCGGAAATTGCCGAGGAAACTCATTCCCAACAGCGGCTCGGCATGAATGGCGGCAGCGTCCAGCACGGCGGCGTCGACGTTTTCCGCTGTAAACTGTCCCACGCGCACCTGCGGCAACACCACGCCGCGGGCATCGATCGTGCGGCCGTCGGCCAACACCAGGCGCATCCGTGGGGCGTCGGCCGGCACGCTGATGCCGAGCTTAGTCGCGGCTTCCGCTGGTAAGCAGATCAGCGACGCGCCGCTGTCGAGCACCATGTCGATGCTCGTTTCGCCGACCGCGACGTGCACGTACGCGCTGCCATCGGGAGTGACGTCCAGGGCGATCGACTCGCTGAAGATTTCGCTTTCGATCTGCTTGATACGGCGGTCGATCGACCCGAGCAGCACCGCGATGTCGATCGTCTCGGGCGTCTGAAAGTTCACGTTCGAAACCTTCAGCGCGATCCGCAGGTTGGGCTCCGCCAGCGATGACTCCAGGGTCCGTTGCAGGGCGGTAAAGTCGCGGCGCAGAGCCAGCACCTGGTCGGCATATTGCGTTTCCGCTTCGTTGACGGCTCGGCGGTCGCTGGCGAGCTTTTCCTGCAACTGGCCGCGCTGCTCATCCAACTGCAGCAACCTGGCATTGTTGGCGTTGATCAGTCCAACCAACTGGTTGTTCGTCGCACCGGGCAGCGGGCGGGTCAGACGCAGGTTGAGTTCGCCGTTTTGAGCATTGAGGATGCGGAACTGCTGACGTGTCAGCTCCAGTTGCTCTTCGGTCAGCTTGCGGGCATCAGCGAGTTGTTTGATCGCTTTGCGCGACTTGGTCAGGTTCGACAAGGCGCGATTGAGCTCGCTGGTGCCCGTTGCGAGCAATGTTTTGCCGCTGCGTTTGATCCCCGCATCAGCGAGAATCTTGTCGGCTTTGGCGACGACGTCATTGCTGTAGGCGGCCTGAGCGGGCGGCGGTGCCGTCGGCTGAGCGGCGGCCGGAGCTTGCGCAGCCGGCGGATTTTGCGGCAGAAACAGGAGTGCAGCGATGGCGATTATGGATAGAGACGTGCAGTGCATGACGATCAATTTAAGAGAGGCGGCTGAGTCAGCGGCATTATAGCCGGCGACGCGCTCTGTGGCCCCCCAGGTTGCGGCTACCGGTCTTCCCGGCGGCCCCGGTTTGGGCGACGATTCTGACCATGACTAAGGAAATCTCCCGTTCGTTGGACTCCTGGCGAACGCTGTATCCCGACTGCAGTCGGCATCTCACCCTGGGCGGCTGGCGGTATCACTTCCTTGATAGCCAGTCGTCTCCTCAAGCCGACGGCGGCAGCTCCGCGCTTGCCCCCAATACCGCGGCACGGACCGAAGGTGCGGCCGAGCCTGAAAACTCGAGAAAACCGGTGATCCTGTGCGTGCACGGCAATCCGACCTGGAGTTTTTACTGGCGGCGCGTGTTTGACCGGTTTGCCAATACCCACCGGATCATCGCGGTCGATCACATCGGCTGCGGGCTGAGCGATAAACCTGGGCAGAGCCAGTTTGATTATTCGCTCGGCTCACATCGCGACAACCTAGTTCGCTTGATCGACGAACTGGATTTGCGCCGCGTGATCCTGCTCGCGCACGACTGGGGCGGCGCCATCGGACTGTCCGCGGCGATCGCGCCAAAGAGCGGATGGCCGGCATCATGCTGCTCAACACCGGCGCGTTTCCGCCGCCGTACCTGCCCTGGAGGATCGCGGCCTGCAGGCTCCCGCTGTTGGGTCCACTGGGGGTGCGCGGAGCGAACCTGTTTGCTAAGGCCGCGGTAACGATGGCGATGAGTAAGAATCGGTTAGCCGAACCGGTGGCTCAGGGGCTGCTTTACCCCTACGGCAACTGGCATGACCGGGTCGCGATCGACGCGTTTGTCAAAGACATTCCGATGAGCCCGGAGCATCCTACCTATGCGGTGCTGGAGCGGCTCGAAGCGGACCTGAAGTCGCTGGCGCATCTGCCCAAGCTGCTGGTTTGGGGGATGAAGGATTGGTGTTTCCGGCCGGAGTGCCTGGACCGATTTTTAAAGCACTGGCCCGACGCCACCGCCGTTCGTCTGCCCGACGCCGGTCACTACGTCATCGAGGACGACCCCACGGCGACGCTTGATGCGATCGCAGCGTTCCTGCAGGCGTTGAAGCCTGAGGTAAGTGTGGAAGGATGAGCGTGAACGAGACAAGCCGCAGCGGAACGGCGGGAAACGCGTCGGCGCTGGTGCAGTTGCGGCGGCTGGTGACCAGCCACGCCGAAGCGATCCGGTTAGCCTGTGTGTGGGAAGCGACCGCGGCTAAAGTCGGCAACGTGCATCCTGCTGCCTCGTTCGCGGACTGCGACTACGCCGATTTTTGTAGGGCGGCGACAGAGGTTGCGCCGCTGCTGGCAGGGTCGGGGCATGACCAGCCAACGGTGCAGGGTCTGCCGGTTGAAGCTGGATCGCGGCTCGGGGATTGTGTGTTGGCAGCGATCAGGGCGACACGCGCGGTGACGACGGCGAACGTCAACCTCGGAATCGTGCTGTTGATCGCCCCGCTGGCGATGTCCCGTGACCGCGATGACCTGCGACGCGTGCTTGCAGGATTGACACGCGAGGACGGGGCGAAGGTCTATCGTGCGATCGCCATGGCCGGAGCGGGCGGATTGGACAGTGACCCGGTGGATCCGAGCTGGGATGTCGCGACGGCGGAACCGGCGGCGATCGATTTGATCGCAGCGATGCGCTTGGCCAGCGATCGAGATCGGATCGCCCGTCAGTACGCCGAGAACTTTGGCGATTTCTTTGACAACGTCGTACCGGTGGTCGAAGCGGAACTCGGCGCGACCGATGACATCGGCGAAGCAATCGTGCGGGCGCAGCTGAGACTGTTGGCGGCGGAGCCCGACTCGCTGATTCTGCGGAAGTGCGGTAGCGCTGTGGCCGCTGAAGTCTGCCGCTTGGCAGCCGTTTGCGTTGCTCATGATCATGGCTCAGGCCGCTCGAACCGCGAGACGCTTGACCGCTGGCTCCGCCAGGACGGTAACCGCCGCAATCCCGGCACGACGGCAGACCTGATCGCCGCGGCGCTGTACTGGCTGATCCGGTAAATCGGCCGCAGTCCCACCGGCGCACCGCACGCCGGCCGGTCGGGCTATCAACATTGACCCACAACCATAATCCGAGGACACTTGAGCAGCCCCTAGCTGACAATGAGAGACAATGCCTGAACTGATGAGCGAAACAACCTCGCAACTGGACCTTGGCCCGTATTGCCGCGCAGTGGGTGAAGCCGCGCGAGCCGCTTCGGCCGAGCTGGCGGTCCTGGATACCGCGGTGAAGGACCGCTGGTTGCTCGAGTCCGCGGCGCGGTTGCGGCAGGAAACCGAGCAGATTATCGCCGCCAACGAGCAAGACCTGCAGGCGGCTCCGGGCTATGGACTCAGCGAGGCAGCGATCGACCGGCTCCGGCTCGACGCGTCGCGGATTGACGCAATCGCACAAGGGCTGACGGAGATCGCGCACCTGCGAGATCCAGTCGGCGAGGTGATTGAGGGTTTTACGCGGCCGGGCGGATTGCAGATTCTCAAGCGGCGCGTGCCGCTGGGGGTGGTGTTTTTCATCTACGAGAGCCGACCCAACGTGACTGCTGACGCTGCGGCGATCTGCGTCAAGAGCGGCAACGCGGTGATCTTGCGCGGCGGCAAAGAAGCGATCCATAGCAGCCGAAAAATCGTTGAACTGATGTCCGAAACCGCGCTATCGTGCGGCTTGCCGGCCGCGGCGGTGCAACTGGTCGAGACGACGGATCGCGAGGCCGTTGGCCACTTCTTGAGGATGAATGACTGCATCGACGTCACCATTCCCCGCGGCGGCGAGTCGCTGATCCGCCGCGTCGCCGGCGAGGCAACGATGCCGGTGATCAAGCATTTCGATGGCAATTGTCACGTTTATGTTGATCGCAAAGCTGACTTCGAGATGGCGATCAAGATCATCATCAATGCCAAGTGCCAGCGGATGGGAGTCTGCAATGCTTGCGAGTCTTTGCTGGTGCATCGTGAAATCGCCAGCGAGTTCCTGCCCCGGATCGCTGAGGCGCTGCGTGAACAGGGGATTGAGATGCGCGTCGATGAACGCGCGGCGGTGTCGGTCCCTGACGCGGTGGCAGCGACTGAGCAAGACTTTCGCGCCGAGTTCCTCGGCCCGATCATCTCCGTCGCCGTAGTTGATTCGCTTGAAAAAGCGTGTGCACACATCAACCACTTCGGATCGCACCACAGCGATGCCATCGTGACCGATGACATCGCCGCTGCGGAAGCGTTTACGCAGCGCGTCGATAGCAGCGCCGTGATGGTCAACGCGAGCACTCGCTTCAATGATGGCGGTGTGTTCGGACTGGGCGCTGAGATCGGGATCTCGACCGACAAGTTCCACGCCCGTGGGCCTTGTGGGCTGAGAGAACTGACGACCTATAAGTACATCGTCCGCGGCAACGGCCACATCCGCCAGTAATTGGGGACAGGGATATGTCCGACGATAGCACGTCGCAAAGCCAAGTCGAAAGTCTGCTCCGCGCGATGCAAGCCGGCGCAAACGCGACCACAGCAGAAAGGGATCTGGTGACGGCATCTGCTGACGCTCAGCAGCCCGGCACTGCTGTGGCTCAGCAGTCGGCGCAACCGACGGCTGCCGTCGCCCTGTATGACTTCAAGCAGCGGCAACGCGTCAGCCCCGAGCAGATGCAGAGCGTGCGCTCGCTGCACGAGACAATCGCCCATCAGTTCGGTGGCGCCGCCTCCGGCCTGTTGCGATCGGTGGTCCAGTGCAAGCTGCTGAGCATTAGCCAGCGGACCTATGGCGAGTTCATCATGGGGTTGGAAAACCCCAGTTGCCTGCATGTGCTTTCAGCCGATCCGCTGAAGGAAGCATGGCTGTTGGACATCACTCCGGCGCTGGCATATCCGGTGGTCGATCGGCTCTTGGGCGGCGATGCCGAACCGGGCTATCTGTTTCGTCGCGAGCTGACCGAGATTGAAACCCATCTGCTCCGGCGGCTGGTCAACCTGTTCCTCACCCAAGCCATGCAAGCCTGGCAAGCGATCGCACCCCTGCAGTTGGCGATCGATCGGGTCGAGCGTGACCCGCACTTGGCCCTGCTGGTGCCGCCAAGCGATGTGGTCATCGCCATCGCTTTGGAAGTCACGTTGGGCCGCAGTCATGGGCTGATGAACCTGTGCATTCCCGCTGAAAGCGTGACAGGACTGGAACGCCGGCCATCCAAACAAGGCCGGTCCGCGGGGGCCGACACGCAGCCTAGCGATACCAGCCGCCAAGCGATCGCCACCAACGTCGACCACGCCTCGGTCGAATTGACCGTCACACTGGCTCGGTCGAAAATCCGCACGGCCGAGCTGCTCGATTTAGCCGTCGGCGATGTGATCACCACCGAGCAAGAAGTCGCTGCTCCACTGGAGTTGTCGGTGCAGGGGACGCCCAAGTTCCTCGCACGCCCTGGCGCCCATCGCGGCCGAAAGGCGGTTTGCATCCAAGGGCTGATCCAGTCGTAGCGATCGGTTTCGGTTAACCGCTGCACGGCACACCGCTACCGTGCCCTTTGCTCAATCCAACCCGGCGCCGCTCCATCGTGATCCGCTGCGGGGGTTGAATGCTAGCGTTATTGCGACGACGATAGCAGCCAGGCGACCGCAGCCGAGTCCGTGATGGGCGGCGAACTGGGCCGGCAGGGCTGGTCGAGTTGTGGCTGCGTGCGACCGGCAGGATACTGAAGCAGGTTTTGTGCGCACTTAGGGGTAACCGTCATGATGCAGTTGGGTTTTGTTAGCGCGATTTTGCCAGACGAGACGCTCGAGTCGGTGTTCGCAACCGCCGCCGAACTGGGGTACGACTGCGTCGAGGTGATGTGTTGGCCGCACGGCAAGGCGGCTCGCCGGTATGCAGGGGTTACCCACATCGATGTCGAGAATTTCGGCGACCAACAGGCCGGCGAGATCAACGCCTTAGCCGCACGCTATGGCGTCGCGATCAGCGGTTTAGGATATTACCCCAATCCTTTATCCACTGATCAAGAAGAAGCCGAACGGGCGGTGGAGCATCTGCGCAAGGTGATCTCGGCATCGGCGCTGCTGGGCGTTCGCCGCGTGAACACCTTCATTGGACGCGACCACCTCAAGTCGGTGGAAGCGAACTGGCCGCGGTTTCTCAGCACCTGGCAGCCGTTGATCCAGTGGGCTCAGTCGCAGCAGGTCAAGATCGGCATCGAGAATTGCCCGATGCTGTTCACCGCCGACGAATGGCCGGGCGGCAAGAACTTGGCGCACAGCCCGGCGATCTGGCGAAACATGTTTGACGCAATTCCCAGCGACTGCTTTGGGCTCAACTACGACCCGTCGCACCTGGTGTTTCAGCAGATGGATTACCTCGCACCGCTGCGCGACTTTGCCGATCGCATTTTTCATGTGCATGCCAAAGATGTGCGGGTCGACCGTTATCGTTTAGATCAGGTCGGTACGCTGGCGTATCCAAATGATTATCATTGTCCCAAGCTGCCAGGGCTGGGCGACGTCGATTGGGGCAAGTTCTTTTCGGTGCTCGGCGACTCGGGCTATCGCGGGCCAGTCTGTGTGGAAGTCGAGGATCGCAGCTACGAGGGTTCGGCTGCGTCGCGGCGCCTGGCGCTGAAACAATCCTGTGATTACCTCCGCAATTTCGTTCCGCGGGCCTGAGCGGGTGATGTTCACCGGCCCGTCGCTTACGCCACGCTTTTCTCTCAATCCCACGCCGGATGACCATGAGCTCCGACTTTCGTTACAGCGACATCTCGAAGATGATCGACCACTCGCTGCTCAATCCCACGCTCACGCCGAGCGATCTGGAGGCGGGCATTGCGCTGGCCTTAGCGTACGACACCGCCAGTGTCTGCATCATGCCCTATTACTTGCGGCGGTGCGCCGACCTGCTGGCCGGCAGCACGGTGATGCCGAGCACGACCATCGGTTTTCCGCACGGTGGTCATACGTCGGCGGTCAAGGTCGCCGAGGCCAAGCAGGCGCTCGCCGATGGCTGCCGCGAACTGGACATGGTCATCAACATTTCGCGAGCGCTCAGCGGTGACTGGGATTATGTTCAGGATGACATTCGCGGCGTGATCGAGGTGGCACATGCGGCCGGGCAGAAGGTGAAAGTGATCTTCGAGAACTGCTACCTGCAGGATGACCACAAGAAACGGCTGTGCGAGATCTGCGGCGAACTCGGTGCCGACTGGGTCAAGACCTCCACCGGCTACGGCTCCGGCGGGGCGACGCTGCAGGATCTCGAGTTGATGCGGCAGTATTCTCCGGAGCATGTCCAGGTGAAGGCTGCCGGCGGGGTGCGCGATCTGGCGACGTTGCTGCAGGTGCGCAAGGCTGGTGTCAGCCGCGTTGGGGCTAGTCGCACGCAGGAGATGCTCGAGGAGTGCCGCAGCGCGTTGGGATTGCCGCGGCTGGATGTCGCCGCCAGCGGTCCGGCAGGTTACTGATTGTTCGGAGTCATTCCGTCGGCTTCGCATCTACGGTGAAGGAAATCCATGTCCACGACCTTCAAGGTCCTTGTCGTAGACGACAGTCCGACGCAGCAGTTGCAGATCCAGATGCTGCTGGAGAGCGACGGCTACACAGTGATGGTGGCTGCGAACGGGCTCGAAGCGCTGGCCGTGATCGCTGAACAAATGCCCGATATCGTCGTCACCGACCTGCAGATGCCGGAGATGAACGGCCTCGAACTGGTCAGCGAAATCAAGGCGCGTTATCCGGCGCTGCCGGTGATCTTGACCACGGCCGTCGGTAGCGAGTCGATTGCCGCCCAAGCGCTGCACCTCGGGGCGACCAGCTACGTTCCCAAGCGTGACCTCGGCGAGATGCTTTCGGAAACGGTTCGGCAGGTACTCGACGTGATTCGCGCGGCCAGCGATCTGCAGCAGGTCGCCGCCAACATCATTCGCTCCGAAGTGCATTTTGAGATTGGCAATTCCGAGTCGCTGGTGCCGAGCATCATCGCGCGGATGGAAAGGCTGCTCGCCGAACTATCGTTCTGCGACGAGATGGAATGGATGCAGATGGCGATGGCCCTGGATGAAGCGATCGTCAACGCGATCTTCCACGGGAATCTGGAAGTCGCCAGCGAACTCCGCCAGGTCGACAACGGCAACGCGTTTTTCAATTTGGTTGCCGAGCGAAAGCAGCAGCCGCCGTACTGCGACCGCACCGTGCGGATCTCGCTGTGGGCCACACCGCAGGAGGCCACGTTTGTCGTCCGCGATTCGGGTAACGGTTTCGATGCCTCGAACCTGCCCGATCCGACCGACCCGGCCAACCTCGAGCGGGCTGGCGGCCGCGGGCTGCTGCTGATTCATTCGTTCATGGACCAAGTGCGGCACAACGCCAGCGGCAATGAGATCACGATGGTCAAGCGGAAACCCGCTCCCTCGGCTCGCCATCAAGACGATGATGACGAGGCCTGATGCTGCCTCTCGGTGGGCCTAGCGCTGCTCCTGGGCAGGCTGCTGCTCCAGCGTCTCCGCCTCCGGCGCCTCGGCCGCAGGCTTGCGCTTGCCCTGCGGCCCCGGCTTACGGCCGCGGATCCGGCCCGACTCCACCGGGATGAAGCGGTCGCCGATGTTCATCATCAACTTGCTCAGGCAGAGCTTATTCATGCTCGTTTGATGCTCCTCCGCTTCCACCTTGAGCGTCTCGTGCACGCTCGTCGGCAAGCGGACGGTGATCATCCGCTGCGGCTCGACGGACTCGCCCTTGCCCGAGTCGCTGCTCCGCAGCGCGGTCAGCATCTCCTGGACTTCGAGAAACTCCTCGGAGGACTCCCAGTGGCGGATCTCCTCGACGCTCTGAAACAGCTGACGGACGACGCCATCGACGCCCAGAACCTCGCGGTAGAACACGACCCAGCTGTCGGACTGGGGGAAAACCTCAATCGCGATGCGGCGCGCTTCCTGGGGCCGTTTTCGCAGCGGCAGCCCAGCCTTGATCTTGGGGATCCGGACCGTTCGGCCGGCGGTCACGTCGGCCGGAGCGTCCGTCTGAGCGGGGCCAGCATGCGGCGCAGCGGCCTGAGCGCCGGCTCGATCCGCGTCAGTCGCGGCGGCGGTGCGCTGGTCCGTCGTGGTGGCTGGATCATCTGTGACCTCGCCGCGCTGGTCGGCGGAGTGAGCGGGTGTGCTGCTGTTCAACGGCATAATGCGGTCCTTCGGTCGTTGTCGGTGTATGGGCGGATGCAGGGGGCCGCTGCAGCGACGGGGCTCGTCGCTGCGTCGGCTCACGATGGCATCCTGCCGCAGCGGCAAGGGGAACCGCGAAAACCACGCTAGCAAAAGAACTTAGGCGCGTTTGAGCCCGCTGCACAACTTCTGCGCACGAGTGCCTGCCGGCCGCGCGACGACGACATGCCTATTAATTGAGCAGGTCTGGATCGTGCAAAACCCAGGTGTCCAGTTTCTGTCGGTCAGGGTCTTGCTGTCATTTTTCGGCGGCGGGGTCGAAAATCGCCGCTTTTGCCGCGTTCCGCCTGCTCCTCCGCAGGCTGGCGACAGGAGGGAGCGTGGGAGCATCGTCGCGGACCCGATCGCGCCGATGGGATGTCAGCAGCCGAGGAGGTGTCAGCCGGGACTGGATCACCGCCGCTGCCAAGAGAGGGGTGCAGGTGGATGCGTAGCAGCGGCTAGCGAAAGTCAAGGCTGATGAGCCTGTGGCGCGGCTCGCCCGAGCGCCGCCGTAGGCGTCGGTCCGATCGCCGTTGTCGACCTGGACAAGTAGCGGCGAGCTACCGCAACTCGAACTCGTCACGGCTCTGGTACAGCGGCAGATGGCGGTAGTAGACTTCCAGAATCAGAGCCGCCATCGCGGTCGTGTAGAGCCGGCCGCCGACATCGCCGTGGACATCCTTGAAGTGCCAACTGCCGCGCTCGTGGCCGGCCTGCGCCTGGGTGCGGACCAAGTGGTCGCGGAGCGGCTGGTGCCAGTCGTCCCACGCTCGGTGGCGAGCGTTGTGCAGCGCCAGCGTGGCGTAGTAATCGTGGTACACGTCGGAGCCCTTGGGACCGCGCGCGGCCATTTCGTCGAGAGCATGCGTGAACGGCGTGTACCCAGGCGACTGGCCGAGGTACATCAGCATGCACAGCCCGATCGCCGTGGTGGTCGGTTGCGGACGCTGGGAAGTGTACCCGAACGCGAAGGCATTCTCGGCCGACAGGCTCATCACGAACGCTCGGGCGTCGGAGAGTGTGGTGGTTCGCAGCTTGATATCGGCATAGCGGGCCGAGACGAGCGAGAGGATCTGCCAGCCCGAGACGGTCATGTCTCCAGGGCTGCCCGGCACGTACCGCCAGCCGCCCCGCGAGTGCTGGGCGACGAGCGTGAACAGCACCGCCCCTTCGGCCAGTTCGCGCAAGTCCGCTTCCTCCTGGCCGAGGTAGCGATCGATCGCCAACGCCTCGGTGATCGCCAGCGTCGCGATCCCGTGGCCATACATGCTGCCCGCCTGCAGGTCCAAACCGAACTGTGCCGGCCGTGCGGCGTCGCGAAGGTAATACAGGCCGCGGCGGACATTGTCGATGTACGGGCCCTCGCGGTGCGTGTAGCCGGCGCCCATGAACGCCAGCAGAGCAAGTCCTGTGGCCGCCGTCGCCGGGGTCGCATTGTCACCGGCAGCACGCGAGTGGGAGCAGCGGCCGCGGCATGGGTCGACCGTCAGATCAAAGCTCCAGGAGCCGTCGCGCTGCTGGTGCTCTGCCAACCACGCCAACGCCAGCTCCACCGCATTCTCGCTCTCAGGAGTGGCCCCATAGCGTGCCCCCAATTCGGCTCGGCTCGCGGCGGTGCGCGGTGCCATGCCGCCGGAGGGAAGCCCGAGCAGGCGCTCGGATCCCGACTGCGACACACTCGTCGAGAGCAGGGCTTCGAGCTGTTCGCGGCTGCCGGCGTCGCGGCCAGTGGTTAGTAAGTCCGACAGCAGGTCCAGCGGTGGCGCTTCGACCACCGGTGCCGGCGCGGCGCTGCTGAGCTCGACCGCCTGAGCCTCCGCGGCGTCCTGGGCTGCCGTCTGTGGCTGAGGCTCCTGCGGCAAGACGAGTTGTTCCAGCCGCTCTGCTGAGGAACGGCTGGGATCGGACTGCGAAAAGGTGATCTGCCAACCGCGGCGACCGGGCGACAGTTGCCACAGCATCAGCAAGATCAGCAGCAGGGTGTGAAACACCAGACTGCTCAGCCATGACGCCACGCCGTCCGACTGCCAGAACGGCTGAGTAGCCGCTAATGGTCCCGGAGCGTCGGTAGCATCGGCTGCGGTTGGCCCCGTCGCTGGCGTCGGCCGAGCGGGTGGCTCGCGAGGCGGATCGATGGCGGTCATGGGTGCGATCGGTGAATAAATCAGCGCTGAAGTGGTTGCTTCAGTGTAGCTTGTCCAGCGGCGCGCGCCGGCTCGATCCGCCAAAACCTCGACACGGCGAACCATCGCCAGTTCGGCCGGCGAGGTGCCGCTACCGAGAGAACAGCTGTCCAGAGAATGGCTGGTCAGAGCGAGCTAGAGCGGAAACTCGTCTTCGGCCGCGCCGCTGGAGTAGATCGGCATGTGCCGGTAGTAGACTTCCAAGATCATGGTGGCAAACGCGGTCGAACAGAGTCGGCCACCTTCCAGCGGCCCACGGTGACTCTTGCTGTCGGGAAAATGCCAACTGCCCGCGGCGCCGCCGGAATCGTTCTGCTCGGCGACGAGCCAGTCTCGCAGTTCGGCGTTGAACTGGTCCCACTGCGGCCCGCCGTAGTGTCGCAACACCTGAGCGGCGTAGTAGTTGTAGTAAATGTCCTGCTTGTCGACGCCGACCTTGCTGAGGAACTCGACGCCGCTCTTGATGCCCGAATGGTTTTTGTCCCAGCCGGTGTACATGCGGCACAACAACCCAATCGCCGTGCAGCCGGCTGGCCGCAGGTCGGTCGATCGCTCGGTGTACCGGTACATCGCTCCGCCGTCGGTCTGCACCCGGTCGAGAAAAGTGATCGAGCCGCGGACAGCCAGTGGCGGCACGGTCAGGTGCGCCATGTAGCCGCTTTTCATCGCCATGATGTGCCAACCGGTGACCGACGTGTCGCTGTCAAATGACCGCGGGCTGTATCGCCAGCCGCCATCGGCGTTCTGGGCATAGGAGCTGAAGTTCAAAGCTGCCTGGGCCGGTCCCAGCAGCGCCGGGTCCTCGGTCATCGCGAACGCTTCGGACAACAGGATCGCAACCAAGCCGTGGGAATAAAGTGTGCCTCCGGCCTCGGTGAAGTCGAGCGTCGGCATGCCACCGATCACCTTGGCCTTGCCGTTGGCGACCAGAAACAACAGACCGCGGCGGACGGTGTCTTTGTACTCCCCGGCCATGTGGGTCTGGCCGGCCCCGAGAAACGGCAGTAGCGCCAGCGCTGTTGCGGCGTTGAACGACCGGGCCCGCTGCGGGTCGCCCGGATCACCGCCGGAATCGCGGCGCACCAAAGTGTGCTGAAACGTCCAGGCTCCGTTGGGCATCTGATGCTTGGCGATCCATTTGAGCGCCTTGGCGACGGCCGCTTCACTGCTGTCGTTGCCGCCGTACTGCCGCAGCAGCTTCTTCTTCATCGAATCGCTGCGACTATTGAACGACTGGCTCGTCATCGACGAAAGCGACTGGAGAGTCGCGGCGCTGGGAGCCATTTCGGCGACTAAGTCGGTCACGTCCAGCGGAACCGCCTCCATCTCCATCGGCACGTCGACCGTCAGCGGTTCGCTCACATCCAAACTCTCCGGCAGGTTCACCATCGGTTCGGCGAGCTCTTCCGCCGGAGCGATTTCACCGACGTCGAGAGCGCTGATCTCGAACTCTTCGATCTCCGGCCCTTCGTCTCCGGCGTGGGAAGCCGACAGCACGTTGACGATCTGGACGGGGTCGGCGATGCTGATCAGGCCCAGCGCCAGCAGCACCAGCAGGTGAACCAATAGGCTGATCGCCCAGGCTGGCAGGGCCTGAAAGAGAATGAAGTGTCGTTGGGGATTGGCCTCTTCCAGCAGCTCGCCCGAGTCCTCCGCGGTCTCGGTGGCAATCTCATCGAGCAAGTCTGCCATGGAATGTTCCAACGAATCAACAAAAAAACGAGTGCGAGCAGCGGGAGTCGGCTCGGCCGCGTGCTGGATTGCTGCGCGCCAGTCCCGCTAAGTTGAACGGTTTGCCAGTCACCGTGTACCCAATTGTACACGCGCACCGTTCGCTGGGCAGATCCATTTACCGGAGAGCACCATCGACCTGCCGTCGCCGTCTCTGGGGCGTCGCCTGATTTTGCAGTATGCTCTGCAGGCGACGGATCGCTGGTTTTCCCCTCTTCGTGGTAATGTGTCGTGAACCGCAGTTTCGCTACAGCGTCCGGGACCATCGCGTCGGGTTATCGACTTCCTGATCCCGGGGAAGTCTTTCTCGGTCGGGTCCGCCGGGCGGCGCTGAGCGTCTTGGGCGACAGCGAGGTCGGCCGTGCCGTTCGCGGACTGTGCGATGCCCACGAGACAGCGCGGCAAAGTTTGACCACCGATCGCACGGCCGGCGAAATGGTGGTCGCGGTGGTGGGAGCCACCGGCCAGGGCAAATCCTGGCTGCTCCGCCAATTCGTGCGCTGCCCGCGGACCGCAGCGGCGATCCGCAGTGGCAATAACCTCGATCAGGCCACCGAGCGGCTGACCTGGGTCGGACCGAGTCCGCCGGCTGAGCTGGACCACCGTCACGAGCTGTATTTACACTGCGATCTCGACCAGATGTTTTCATTGGGTGTCCCTTATTGGCTGGTTGACGCTCCGGGAGCGACCGACGAGCGGCCGCGGATCGCGGAACTCGCCGAACAGGTGCTGTCGATGGCCGACGTGCTGATCCTCGTCGTACGGCACGACCAACTGCGCAGCAGCAGTCTCGACGCCCTGGCGGTGGCCAGCGAGGGAGCGATCGTGATTCCGGTGATCAATGCGGTGCGGCGACGCGATGAAGCGGTTCAGGCCGATGTCGATGAACTCGTCGCCCGGATCCGCCGCTCGGCGCCGAGCAGCGTGATCGCGGCGGCCGTGTTGGTCGACGATTTCGCCTTGGATGAGCACGACGAAACGCAGGTGGCCGCCGCAGCGCTGGAGCAAATCGGTGAGCGGATCCGAACGCAATTGGACAGCAGCGGTGGGGCGGACTCGCGGCATGGCCCGCGGCTGGCCGCGCTGGATGCACGGTTCCAGCGCGCCTTGCATCGACTGCTCAGCGACGAATTGCCGTCGCTGACCGTGGCGGTCAATCGGCTGCGTGATGCCGCCGATGCCCTACCGACGGAGATTGCTGAATCGCTCGTCGGCGGCGGCCCGCCGCTTCGCGCCGCCGTGCGGTCGCGGCTGCGCGCGCAACCTGCTGACCGATACCGCGGCGATCTGGTTCCCCTACCGCTCCCTGCTGGGCTTGCTCAGTTTGACCAGCGGAGCGTGGGACCGGGTCGTGCTGTCGCTGGCCGGATCGCTGCCATCGCTGATCGGCGCAGCTTGGGCAAGTGCGAAAAACGTTTCGGCCGAAGCCAGCGGCAACCGCGACATCCGCGACGGGCTCAAGCGGCGCGCTGCGGCCATCGTGGCCGACCGACTCGGGCCGCTGGCCACGCGGTTTCGCAGTGAATTGAAGCGCCTGCATGGCCGCGCCGCCGGCGAACCGCTGGGCTCCGGCTCCGCTACGGGTGAGGACGATGCACCGCTGGCAGGATCGCCCGGGCATCACGTGGCGGCTGACCTAGCCGGAATCGACGTTCTGCAGGAGGAATCGCAGCAGATTTTTGACCAGGAGGTGCAGCGCGTGGCGGTCAGCGGCCGCTTCGCTCTGATCACTGCTATTTTGGGGACAACCATTTTCTGGATGCTGATGTCAGGCCCGATCGTGGCGCTCTACCGCGGTTATGCGGATGCGAGCTTTGCGACGCTGCGAAACCTCTCGGGTGACTTACAGGCTTTCCCGCGACCCGAAGCGGCAATGATGCTGACCAGCCTGCTGCTATCGATCTTGCCGACCGCGATTTTTGCCATGTTCACGATCAGTTGGGCCCAGGGGCGTTGGCGGATCGATCGGGCGGAAACACGCATCCGTGACGCGCACGTGCAGGCGATCGCCCGATTGCAACAGGACCGCGTGCTCCGACTGCGATGGGACGATCCGCTGCTGGGCGACGCCGAGTTCCTGCTCTCCGTCGGTGCCGATCTGCAACAGTCGCCGCTGATCCAAGAGGCGCGGCGATGACGGGGGCTGTGGCGGTGCAGACGTTTCTGGCGCAGGCCGATCCGGCTGCCGCGCCGGCAGGGATTTGGCAGATTGTGTTCAGCGGCGGGTTGACCGGCGCACTGATCCTGATCGTGTTGTTGGGGCTCAGTATCGCCGCGGCGTACTTGGTTTTTGATCAAGCGATGACGCTGCGGCGGCGCGAGATTTTGCCTGACGGGCTGGCCGATGCGGTACGTCACGGACTGCAGCGCGGCAGCCTCGACGAAGCGGACGCGGCCTGTCAGCGGGCCCCGAGCGTGCTCGCCTACGCGCTGCTGAGCGGACTGGCCGAGAGCGACTCGAATTGGCAGCAGGTCGAGAAGGCGGTTGAAGACGCGATGGCCGAACAGTCGGCGCGGCTGATGCGGCGGATCGAGTACCTCAGCGTGATCGGCAACATCGCCCCCATGGTCGGGCTGTTGGGAACGGTCACCGGCATGATCTTCGCGTTCCAACAAGTGGCGGTTTCACGCGGGGCCGCCGGGGCTGGGGATCTGGCGGAGGGAATTTATCAAGCGCTCGTCACGACCGTCGGTGGGCTGTTGGTCGCGATCCCGTCCCTGGCCGCGTTCGCAATTTTTCGTAACCGCGTCGATGCGCTGATGGCGGAAGTGGCCCATCAGGCGACATTGGCGCTGACGCCGATCAAGCGACGATTGCTCCGCAGCGGCGTACGGCCCGCGTTCCAGAATCCACCGCCACCGACGGAGCCACCCAAGGGCGCTAAGCTCCGTTGTTCAACGCCGTTGGGGTTGGTGTGTGGCGGCGCCGGTCACCCAGGGGGCGCCGCCGAGCCGGCGACCCTGGGGCTGCATTGTTTGACCTCTGCGGGGTCGGGTTACGCGGTGTCTCCTCACGCCAAAGGCGTCACACAACAAAGCCCGGGGTCGCGCAGCGCACCCTGGGAATAAAGCAACGCAACGCCATGAACCCCAACGGGGTTCGACAATTCAATTATTGCGGCGCCGCAAAGTCGTCGAGGTATTGCTCGACGATCTGCGACAGTTCCGGCGGCTCGGGTAGTCCGAGCGAAATGGCGCGACTGCCGTCAATCGCGGTCGCCCAGCCGTCGACGATCCCCTGAATGCGAGAATCGAACGCATCGACGATCTTGCCGATCGTCAGGCCGTGCTGCTGAGCCACTCGAGCAACAACGGATTCAGCCAGCCGTGGCGTCACTTGATGGGCGGGAAGCCCCACGGCTCGGTCGCTTCCCAAACGCTCACTGCTGATCTCGTGCAGCAGAATCAAGGATTCGATCACGGTCCGGTAGCCGGTCATCGGATGACGCTGGTCGCGGCGGACTGGCAACAGGCAATCCTCACCCGCCAACGGCTCGCGAAACATGCCGCTGGCCCAACTCGATGCCGCAGCATTCGGTTTGCCGGGCCGAATGATCACCGTCGGCAACCGCGCCGAGCGGCCATCGAAGAAGCCTTTACGCGAATAGTCATTGACCATCAGCTCACCGATCACCTTGGTCATGCCATAGGTAGTCTGTGGCAATCGTTTTGACGCATCCGAAAACGTCTCTGGCATCGGCTCACCGCCAAAGCAAGCGATGCTGCTGGCGAACACGAGCCGTGGACAACCAGCGGCAGCCCGCGCGGCCTCAAACACATTGCGGCCACCATCGAGGTTCACTCGCAACGCATCATCAAACCGCAACTCGCATTCGCCGCTGACCATCGAAGCTAAGTGAAAGATCGACACGTCGGGCTGCGAACCCACGGCAGCAAACACCGCGTCGCGGTCGCTGACGTCGCCGGTCACCTGGGTTACTCGGGGATCCTCGACGGGCTGATGAAACATCCCATCGAGCAACACGATTTGATCGATCGGCTCGCTGCCTCCCGACGGTCCGGTGAGCTCGCCTCGTCGCAGCAGACTGGCACACAGCATTGTGCCGAGAAATCCGCCGCCGCCGGTAATCATGATCTTCATGACGATAATTCGCTGACTCGGTAGGATGTGGCCCTGCTGCGGTCGGTATGACCGCGGAATGAAATGAACAACCACGGAGAAATCAACACATGGGCAAGCGTCTCGACGGCCATCGTATCGGCTTTGTAGGGCTCGGGAACATGGGGGCACCGATGGCGCGTCACCTGCACGAAGCGGGCGCTGAAGTGATCGTTTGGAATCGCAGTTCCGGTCCGGTCCAGGCCGCAGTCGAGGCGGGGATGCAAGCGGCGGACAGTTTGCCTGATCTTGCCGAGCGAGTCGGCTCCGGGGCAATCTGCATCAACGTGACGCATACGGATGTGGTCGAGGCGATCGTTTTCGGCAGCGGCGGCCTGCACGAGCGACTCGACCCCGCGGCCCTGATCATCGACTTCGGCACCACCGGCGTTCCGGCCACCCGCCGTTTTGCCGAGCTGGTTCAGTGGGTGGACGCTCCGGTTTCCGGCGGTCAAGTCGGCGCCCGGTCGGCAACCTTGTCGATCATGGTCGGCGGCAGCGATGCGGCGGTGCAGCGGGCTCGCCCGATCCTCGAGACGGTTGGAAAAAGGGTCACCCATCTGGGGCCAGCGGGAGCCGGGCAAGTCACGAAGCTGGCCAATCAGCTGATCGTGGCGCAAACGATCGATGCCGTCGCCCAGGCGCTGCGGCTGGCGGAATTGGCCGGCGTCGATGCGGCCGCGGCGCGGCAGGCGATGCTCGGCGGATTTGCCGACAGCCGAATTCTCGATTTGCACGGCGACCGCATCGTCCGCCGCGATTTCGTGGCCGGCGGTCGCGCGGTGCTGCAGCTCAAAGATGTGCGGCTGATTTGTGAACTCGCCGCTGACGTCGGGCTCGATTCACCCACGCTCGCCAACTCGCTGCACCGCTGGGAGGAATTGGTGGAGCAGCGCGGTTTGGGCGAGCTCGACCACTCGGGGCTGTTCAAACTCTACGAGTGAATCTTATCACTAGCGGTCGTGACGTTTCATCATCAGTCGCTGGATGATCCTGGTGTTTGCCGGGCCTTGCGGCTTTGCCGCAAGATGCCGCGGAGCTGTTCGAGCCGCACCGCCAGTTCGCTCTCAAACCCGCGCGCGACCGGCTGATAATATTCCCGATCGACACCAAGATAGTCCTGTGCGGCAACGCCGCTGGGATCGTCATGGCTGTACTGGTAATCGACGCCGTGGCCAAGTTGTTCGGCGCCGCGGTAGTGGGCGTCGCGCAGATGAATCGGCACGGGCAGCACACGGTTTTCCCGCACGTCCTTCCGCGCCGCGCCGATCGCCGTTGTTGCGGCGTTGCTCTTAGGCGCCAACGCCAGGTAGGCGACCGCCTGGCTGAGCGTCAATTGACACTCCGGCAAACCGACGAACTCGCAAGCCTGCATCGCAGCGACGGCCAGCGGCAAGGCGTGCGCATCCGCGTTGCCGATATCCTCGCTGGCCAAGATCATCAACCGCCGGCAGAGGAAGCGGATATCCTCGCCTCCTTCGAGCATCCGCGCCAACCAATAAATCGCTGCGTCGACATCGCTGCCGCGAATACTTTTGATCAGCGCGCTGGCGAGGTCATAATGATCGTCGCCGGTCGCGTCATACCCGACCTGTTGATCGCCGTAAGATTGCCGCGCCGCCTCTTTATCCAGATGCAGCGGCTTTCCAGAGCCCGATTCCGCTGCCGGTCCGGCTGCGCTGAGCACCGCGATCTCCAGCGCCGACAGCGCCCGTCGCGCGTCGCCCTCACAGGCTGTGGCGAGAAATGTGATCGCGTCCTCGTCCGCGTCGACGGAGTACTTGCCGAGTCCGCGCTCACGATCGCTCAGGGCGCGGCGAATCAGCTCGGCAATTTCGTCCACCGATAGCGGCCGCAGCGCGAACAGTTGGCTGCGCGACAACAGCGCGCTATTGATGGCGAAGTACGGGTTGCTGGTCGTGGCGCCGACGAGCGAAATTAAACCCGCTTCAACATCCGGCAGCAGCGCGTCCTGCTGCGATCGGTTGAAACGGTGGATCTCATCGATGAACAGCAGCGGCGGCGGGTCGCCCGCAGCGACGAGGTCACCTGCCCAAGCAATCGCCTCACGAATATCCTTGACACCTGATGCGACGGCGCTGAGGCTACGAATCTGGCTGTTGGTTTCTACAGCGAGCAGACGAGCCAGCGTCGTCTTGCCCGACCCCGGTGGCCCATGCAGCACGATTGAACCAAGCCGACCGGCCTGAATCATCCGTGACAGCTGACCGCCGGGACCGAGAATATGGCGCTGGCCCACGTATTCGCTGAGCCGCCGCGGACGCATGCGGGCGGCCAGCGGCTGGACCTGCCGACGCGCTTCGTCTTCGGCCTGGGCGAACAATGAAGGAGTTGGCTTTGACATCCCTTAAGCGTAGGACGAAATGGATGCTGTGGGTATTGGCCGGTGCAGCAGCGGTAACGCTGTTCATGTTCGCCCAGGTCGACGACTGGAGCCGCGACTTGACAACCAATGTCGCATCGACCGACCCGCCGACAGGCGACCTGCAGCCACTGGCGCTCGACCTGTCGCCTGAGGAAGCACTGACAAAAGTCCGCCGCAGCGTCGCGAACATGCCGCGCTGGCAATTCGTTGATTCATCTCGCGACGCAGATCAGCTGCCGGGGACGATCGTGGTGCATCTGGTGCGGACCACGCCGCTGATGCGTTTTAAAGACGATATCGAAGTTCGATTGATTCCAGGCCCCAATCAACAGTCGACAACGGTACATATCCGCAGTCAGTCGCGCGTCGGCCGCGGCGATTTGGGGCAGAACCCGCGTAACATTCGAGAACTGTTGAAAATGCTTTCGCATTGATGATCAGGCAATTGCGATGCAAACGCCCAACAATGAGCCGCATGTCTGCTGGTGTGAGAGGGCGTCGAAACGATGTGGCACTAACATCAGGATCATGCAGCACCAAAGTTCACGGCGCGGTGGCTGGCGGCCCCTCAGACGCGACCTCATCGGCGCTGCGGCTAATGAAATACAGCGTCTTTCCGTCTCGTGACCAGCACATTCCGCTATTGTGGCGGTCCGTTGGCTGGCCTGCGAGCGGAGATGGCTCGTCGGTACCGCTAGGATCATACGAATAGATCTGACCGGGGACGCCGTCAGCCGCCGCTTTGGGAATCAGAATACGGGTTCCGTCGGGATGCCAAGCGATATCTTCTTGAAAGCCAGCGGCGCTGATCCGACGCCGGATGCTCGGGACCTTGCTGTCCACGCTCATGATCACGAACTCATCGTGGCCCTCGCTGTGTCTGGCCTTAAAGCACACCTCCTTCGAATCGGGTGACCACGTCAGATTCCAATAGATACGGGTGTAATCCCATTCAGCTGGGACGACTTCCCGGCTTTGAGCACTGACAAAGTTATGGATCACGAGGTTAGCTCCGCGGGCGTACGCCACCTTCCAGCCATCCGGAGACCACTGAATGCCCCAGCCATCCGGGTCGATGTGTCGCTCAATCCAGCCATCGCGTGAGCGGATATGGACGCCTCGTTTGTTGTAGTATTTGCAAAATGCGATCCAATCGCCGCCGGGCGACCAATTCGGCATAGCGCCCACTCCCAAGTTTTCAACTTTGCCGTTTTGCAAGTCGATGAGCAACAGTCGCGCCGCAGTCAGGTCTTCGGTGGCGTTCCAGCCATCGACAGCAACGAACTTGCCATCGGGTGAAACCTCAGGCGAGTTGATGATGGGGAAATCGGGTGCATGAGCCACACGGCGGGCGTTATGACCGTCACTGTCCATCGCCCAAACCTCGGCATGCGGTTGAGCTCGCAGAAAATTTTCTCCGGCAAGAAAGAACGCCACCGCGATGGCAGCAAACTTGAAATAAGCAGTCGACATATGAATACTTTCAATTGGAGTTACGCTCACATTCTCGCTACGCGGCGTAGGACAAAGTCGCGATCGAGTTTTAGATCGTAAAACTCCGGGATGGTCACGTCAATTTGTGCATGGACAATCACATGGTCGTCAGTCATTTCCTTGACGGTGATGGCCGAAGCATGAATTTTCGAGCGAGCAACCATGCATCCGAAATGATCTCCAAATGTAGATGCCGTAAACTCGCCCGGCAACATCAGGGTGTAGCGTCTGTCATGCGGCTGAGGCTCGCCCGGGCGAGCCGGTGGGACCGGCGAAAGCACCACGCGGTCACCTATAGCAACTTTTGCAGGTAGCTGAATCGCAACTTTGTACCCACCATTCTGCCCGTATCGCTCGTGCTCAGGCTGGAAGTGATGCAGCACAATGCAAGATCCCAAGCCGCGGATTTCACCTGCATATTCCCAGCCATGCTCCCAGCGTTGCGTTGCAATCCCGTTTGCGTGTTCATGCCATCGAAAGCGGTCGACAGCACGATTGGTGTCATGTGACCCGAACCAGTGCCGCGCTGCCAAAATCGCTGCAGCGAAGGTGATGAGCACAAAGAGCGTCCGGATACTAAAGCGGGTGTACACGTATTTACAATCAAATTTCGATGGGACGCTTGCCAGTGCGGAAACTGAACCTCCACCTCGAGACGCCCCGCAAGCGTCACTGCCGAGCAATTCGCTGGCTATCCACCTTATTCTGGGGGTGGATGGTTGGTTGCGTCCACCCGCACATGCGGCAGCAAGGCACGCAGGTTAGCTAATCGCTCGGCGCGTAATCTGAGTATAGTCCAGATGAAGGTCCCGCAAGCGTGGCAAGTCGGCAAGCGGAGCAAAGTCGAGCCGATCATCGATCTCGATGATGATTGCCAGATGCCGCAGCTCTCGCAGGTCCGTGATGGGTTTCAAATCTTCGACCATCGTGTTATCCAGCACGACCGTATGGACCGAATCAAAGAAGTCGATGCCGAGCAAGTCGACCAACCATGCCGGTGTTCGGAGTTCAGCGTCGTGATCATACTCGCCGCTTAGAGCATCATACTGGTATGAGAACGTCACATGGCCTCCTTGCGCCGTGACCCAAGTACGCCCTCGCTTCTGTATTAGGGATTGTCGCATCGGCAGCGCGAGCAGCACCGCGAAAACCATGGTGATAGCCAGCAGTGTGCGTAGGGAAAAGCGAAGCATTGAATGCAATCAATCTCGGGGCAGGGAACCGAAACGGGGCGCATTTTCAGGCCCGCCTTTCCAACCAATGCTTTTACCAAGCAATGACCACCTCAGCGGTTTTATTTGCCTCGTCAGCGAAGACAACTAGAAGCTCTTCGTCTGTCTCGGAATAATAGGTGTATGTAGCAGTTTCCGAAGTGAGTGTATTTCCGAAGCCACTGATTGGCAGGATCGGATGGTGGCCAGCATTGGCCACTGTGCCGATTTTGTGCACCAGTTCGGCGAAACCAACGTCAGTCAGTGAGATTCGTACTGTCCTATGCCCGCTGTTACCTAGGTTCGAGCTGTGCTCGCTCAATACACTCACGCTGACTATCTCGCCACGAATATAGATGCCATGGGTGGCCAGTACCCTGGCTAAATATTGAGAATTGCTAGCGTAAGAACGAGCTAACAGAAAAACAAAGCAAGGAATAACTAGAAACGAAATATAACGCATTGGCTGCATCCCTCGGTGGCAGATCCGAGAAGCGATAAATCAAATGGACCAGCACGAGCGAGATGGTGCCGGACCAACTTCCTCGCGATCTGTGTTGGGAAGCTTCTGGACCGCTCATGACAGACCTCGCGAGCATGCGGTTGAAAAGTGAGTGGCTAGGCTTGTCTTTGTCGGCAATCGGTTTGTTTTGCACAGACCAGTCAAATCTGAATCCAGTGTACTTCTCTGAATTCAGTGTACCTCCCCACCGCATCGGGGGCAGCGTCTGCTTTCAAATCGTACTCGCATCCATGGAACGCACCGAGAGCGGGCGGTGTCCGCGCGTGCACCAGTTCTCTGTGTGTCGCCCCGCGGGCTTGGGGAGCTGTGCAATGGATTTCCGGCGGCTCACGCCGCCGGCAGGGGTTGTGTCGCCCTGCGGGCTAGACAGAGCAGCCGGCCAATCGAATAGATCAGTTGACGTAGCAGGACGGCGGGCCGGGTACAAGCGACTCGGCAAAGTAGCAAGGTGTGCAGAAAGTTCGCGACTTTTTCCAGGTCGACCTAATATACTGCAGGTGCTGGACGTTAGCAGAACGCACCCTGAGCCGCTTCGTTGCCGCTGGCGTGCTGCTTTTCTCGTCACTTGTCTTGCGGATGCATTGCCATGGTCAAGCTATTCCAATCGCGGATGTGGTTGCTGTTGGTTCTGATCGTCCTGTCGACGGCACCCGCCGCGGCTGAACCGATCGGCTTCATCGAACGTTATGCCTTGGCCGCTGACCGCGAGGCAGCGTTGAGCGAACTGGTGCCGGGAACCGAAGACTTCTACTTCTATCACTGCCTGCACTACCAGGTGAGCGGCCAGTTGGAAAAGGCGGAGGTATTACTCGCCCAGTGGAAGCAGGACAACCGCGCACGCAGCAGCGGCTATCTGCAGGGAATCGAGGACCGCCAGCGAATCCTGACCTACGCCACCTCGCCGGATCGCACAGTGAACTACCTGCGCCAGCGGTTGGGAATCCGCTTTGACCACCGGGCGCCGGTCACGGCCGGGCAGCGGTATTATCCCTCGCAGCTCGATAACGCTCAGCTAACTGCCGACGCGTTGGTGACGGGCACGGAGGTCGCCAACAATCAGCTGACGCGCTCGGGGCTGAGGCACTTAGCCGCACGGCAACTCGGCCAAGCGGCAACCGATGCAAACGTGCTGGAGCATCTGGTACAGCGGATCGATGGCCCCTGGATCCGCGATTTGGACGAGCTGGTGATTGCGGAACTGAAGCAGCGTCGCGCGGAGGCACGCAGCTTTGGCGACCGCCCGGCACATCGCTTTTTGACGCTCGAAGGACTGCAGCGAGTCGCTCAGCAGGTACCGGAAGTCGCGGCCTCCAATGGACTGGTGGCTGAAATCCTGCTACGGCTCCGTCCGAGCGAGGATGCCGACATGCGCCAACAGCCCGAAGTTCGTGGCGATTACCTGCGGCGGGTTGACGAGTATGTCAACACACTGCCTCGCGCGTATGACGGGCTCAAAGCAGCAACCCTTTACCAGCGGTTGCAATCCGATTTGGCGTTGGGCCGTCCTAACCGTGAGACGCTGTTGCGCTACCTGCGGCTGCCACGCAACAGCCCGATCGTTCCCGTGCCTCGGCCCGGCGAAGCCCGGACGCGGTTTTCAGGTGACTTGGTCAATCTCTCGGCTGACTACTCCGATATGGCGCTGTTGCCGCCGATCGGCGACGAGCAGCCGCTGGTGCGAACGTATCTCGAGCACTTCCTGAAAGACGCGGCTTCAACTGCTGATTTTGACGGCTTGCTGCGTCCTGAGTTTCTGCGGCAGGTATTCGCGGAAGCGAAACTGCTGGCCGGTGTTGCTCCGGCTGAGCGGTGGTATGAAATGTTACCCCAAGGCCGCGCGCAAGAGCTGCGGCAACGTGTGGAACTCACGCTTGCCCCGGATAACCCGCTGCGTCACGACGCCGCCGCGACCACCGAACTAAAAGTGGACGTAAAGAATGTCGAAACGCTCGTGGTGCGGATTTATAAGATCAACACGGAGGCTTATTACCGGACCCGTGATCGCGCCATCGATACCGACATCGACTTGGACGCCCTGGTGCCCACAGTCGAACGGCAAATCAAATACCCACAAGATGCCGTGGTGCGTCACCGCGAAATGATTGAGTTAGAAGAGATCAGCGGACGCGGGGTGTGGATCGTCGACTTGCTCGGCGGCGGCCTGCGGGCACGGGCATTGGTCCGCCGCGGCGATCTGCGGCACACCGTCCTACCGTCGGCCAACGGCTTGCGGCTCGTCGTGCTCGATGAACATCGCCGGCCAGTTCCGGGCGCGCGTTTGATACTGACCGGGCGCGAGTCGATCGCCGACGAAAAGGGCGTGATCACGCTGCCGCCGATGGACGTTGAGACCAATCGGGCCGCGATTCTAAAGGATGATGAACTAGCGGTTTCGGTTCAGTTCCAACATCCCGCGGAATCTTATTCGCTGCAGGCAGCGATGTTCCTTGACCGGCAGAAGATCCAGTCGCACCAGAACACGCAGTTGGTGGTCCGGCCGCGGCTGCTGATGTCAGGTCATCCCGTCGATCCCGAATTATTGCAGAACGCGGCGGTCACGATCGTCGCTACCGATTTAGACGGAATTGCGACGACCAAACGCTATGACGACCTGAAGCTCGATCAACAAGCGGAACTGGTCGTTGAGTTTCGTGTGCCGCCGCGTGTGGCTAAAATTGAAGCGACGCTGTCGGGCCGCGTGAACTCGATTGCCAAGAATCAGCAAGACGAGGTCCGGGCGAGCGAAAGCTGGGATCTGGCCACCGTTCGCCGCAGTTCGCAGACTTATGATGCCTATTTAACTCACGATTCGGATCAATGGCTGATTGAGGTATTAGGGTTATCAGGGGAACCGGTCGCCGGCGCGATGGTCTCGTTGTCGCTGACCAGCGAGTACCGTTCCAATCCTGTCGATGTCACACTGCAGTCTGATGAACAGGGGCGGATCCAACTCGGCCCACTCGCAGCAGTTCGCTCAGTCCAGTTGACGGTGAACGGCGTCGCTCGGGCTTATGACCTCACACTTGCCGATGCGCATTGGCCGTCGCGCCTGCACGCAGCCGCAGGTGACGAGCTGCGGGTGCCGCTGCCTTCGGTTGCAGCGGAGATCGAAGGCCGGTTCCGTCTGCTGATGCGGCGAACCGGGCGTCCCGAATCAGATCGCTCTGACGCATTAGCCATCCAAGGCGGGCTGCTTGTGGCCAACGATCTGGAGGCGGGCGAATATCAATTATTGGATCTGCAAATCGATGCGTCCGTCGCGATCTCGGTCACCGACGGCCCGGTCGTCGGCCGCGTGGCCGCTGGAGCGGTGCGGCATTTGGAATTGCCTGCAGGTGAAGCGGTGGGTATTGCGTCGATTGATCGCGACCAGGAAGGTCTGCGGATCACGCTGGCAGGTTTCACCCCGCACACTCGTGTCCACATCGTCGCCGGCCGTTATCACACCGACACCGACCCGCTCACGGCGCTGCGTCTGCCTCAGCCGTCGCTGCTGAGCCAGCGCATTTGGAATCCCACCAGCGGCTATTTAAGCGACCTGCGGCTGGGCGACGAGTATCAATATGTGATGCGGCGCCGTTATGCCGCGAAGTACCCCGGCGTGATGCTGCCACAGCCCGGTTTGATTCTCAACCCGTGGGAAACCGAGACAACCGAGAATCAAAATCAGACGGCCGCCACTGGCGATGCGCCGGCCCCGTCGGCACCGCCGGCAGAGCAACCTGCTTTGCGAGCGGAATCTGAAAGCCTGAGTCGCACTCAGCCCGCGGCGGTCACGCCCGACTTTGACTTCTTGGCCGACAGCGGCGTGATCTTAACGAATCTACGACCCGACGCGGATGGGACGCTGACCGTTCCCGCTGATGCGGTCGACGGCATGCCGATCATTCAGGTCGTTGTCAGCGATCCGCTGTCGGTGGTTCGCCGCAGCCTGTTTGACTCGCCCGGCGAAGTACCGGCACGTGACCTGCGACTGGCTAAGGCGATTGATGCCGACCAAGCTTATGCATTCGTTCGCGCGATTATCACTGCCTCCGAAGACAAACCGCTGGACCTGACGTCGCTCGGCTCGGCTCAGGTGCAGGTGTATTCATCGGTCGGAGAATTGTTGGGCTTATATCTCACGCTCAGCGATGATCCGCGGCTGAGCGAGTTCCGTGAGCTCGGCCAGTGGCACAAACTTGATGATGCGACTAAACGTGAGTTATACGGGCGGTTGGCGTGTCATGAATTGCACCTGTTTCTGCGGACGCATGACCCGAAGTTCTTCACCCAAGTGGTCCGGCCGTACTTGGAAAACAAGAAGGAGAAGCAGCTCGTCGACCACTACTTGCTTGACGACGATTTGTCCGCATGGGCCGATCCGTGGCGATACGCCGAGCTTAACGCGGCGGAGAAGACGCTATTGGCGCACCGCGTTCCCGACGTGCGCGCGGCGGTGCTGCGTCAGTTTCGCGAGACCATTGAGTTGGCTCCCGACGATGCGGATCTCCGACGCCGGTTGGTCGATGTCGCATTGGCTGGACGAGCACTGGAAGAAGCAGAGAGCACTGCGCGGTTGGGTCTCGATGATTTGTATGCACTGGAGCGCAAGAGCGCGTCGGGGCGATTCGATGTTTCTTTGAATCATGACGGCGTAGTTCCTGAATTCGGATACGGCGTCATAAATCGCCAGCGAGCCGCAGGGGTGGCAGGAGAATTGAGCGATGCGCTTGCTGCTCCTGCTGCTGCAGAACCCGCCGCAAGCTCCTTTTTCGAGCGCCGCAACATGAAGCGGCTAGGGGAGCAGCTCGCCTTCTATCAACAGCTCGATTCGACCAAACAGTGGGCCGAGAGCCACTGGGACCACGTGCGGATCGCAGCAGCCGGCGCGGACCTGATCCCGATCGACCCATTCTGGCTGGCCTGGGCAGAGCGCGAAGATGATTCGCCAGCGGTCAATGAACACCTGCTGCGTCCTTCGAGTAATCGGCATGCGGCGTTGTTGGCGCTGGCCCTGTCGGGGCTGCCGCTGGAGCCGGCCGAAATCAAACTGCCGACCGACAACACTCCCTTCGCGCCGCCGCATCCGGTCGCGGTGGTCACGAAGCGACTGAGCGCGTTATCCACCGAGGAACGCGATGAAGCGATCCTGGTCGGCCAGCGGTTTGAACTGACGGTGCCGACTGACTCCGCACGGGATCGTGCCAAAAACGCCAAACCGGCGCCCGATGAGTTCATCATCGGCACCGCTTACCGCGGACAGATCATTTTGACCAACCCAACGCCGGGTGAGCAGGTGGTCGATGTGCTCTGGCAAATCCCGGCCGGCGCAGTGCCGCTGGCTGGCGGTCAGGCAACCGACAGTCGCACGCTGACGCTCCAGCCGTTTCAGGTTGAAAAGATCGAGTATCAGTTCTATTTCCCACGGCCCGGTGAGTTCGTGCATTATCCGGTCTGCGTTGCGTCCGAGGGCACCCTGGCGGCACGCGGCACGGAGCGCACGTTCCAGGTCTTAGCGGCACCGAGCAAAATCGACCAGCGCTCCTGGCAATCGATCGCGACCACCGGTTCGGCCGAGCAGATTGCCACGTTCTTGCAATCAGCCAACCTGCGTGAGATCGACTGGAACCTGGTGTTACACCGCCTGACGGACCGCTCGATCTATGACGCGGTTACGGCCGTACTGAGCGCCAACCGCCTCACGATGCCGCCGCTGTGGGGATATGCGCTGCATCATCGCGATCCGGCTGGGATCCGCACGTTGCTCTCGACCAGTTCGGAATTGGTCGGTTCCGTCGGTCCGGTGCTGCACAGTGATTTACTTGTCGTCGATCCAATCGACCGCCGCATGTATGAGCATCTGGAGTACGCGCCGTTGGTCGTGCCGAGAATTCATCCGCTGCGGGAGCAGAATGAAATCCTCAACCCGACATTCCTCGGTCACTACCGGGCGCTGATGCGCGTGATCGCGTATCAGGCGGCACCCGACGACACTCAGCAGCTGGCGCTGGCGTATTACCTGCTGTTGCAGAACCGCATCGAAGAAGCAATTGCTAGTTTTGCCCAGGTCGACGTCGACCAGGTTCAGACGCGGTTGCAGTACGACTACCTTGCCGGTTATCTGGCGCTGCACCGCGGCGACACGGAATCAGCCGAGCAAGTAGCGCTGCGGCATGCGCAGCACCCGGTGCCGCGGTGGCGAGTGCGATTTGCAACCATGGCCGATCACCTGCAGCAGCGGCGGACGCTCGACAGCGGTTCGCGGCTGGTCTCCGGCGACGCGGCCGCTGCCCCGCTGGATGCCGAACAGGCGATCGAACAGGGTTCGGCCGATCTGGCGCTGATCGACCGCGACCGGCGAGGCACGCGGGGAGCCGAGGATGAGCCGTCCGTCGACGTCAACCTCGATGGTCGAACGATCCAGATTCGCCACCGCAACGCGGAGCACGCCGTGCTCAATCTGTATGCGGTCGATCCTGAGCTGCTGTTCAGCAAGACCCCGTTCGTACGCGATGACCTGGCGAGCATGGCGATGGTCCAAGCGACCCGCTCGCAGCAAATCGAACTTGGCCCGGCGACAACCGGACCTGGAAACCAAGGGGTCACCCAGGTTCGACTTGATGAGAACCTGGCCCGTCAGACGCTGATGGTTGAAGTCGTGGTCGGCCCAGCGCGGGCGACGACGTTGTATTTCGGCGGCTCGCTAACCGCGTATGTTTCCGAAGGATTCGGCCAAGTCCAGGTCAGCAATACCGCGACCGGCACGGTGGTTCAGGGTGCCTACGTCAAGGTCTACGCTCGCCATCGCGACGGGACCGTCAAGTTTTACAAAGACGGTTACACCGACCTCCGCGGCCGCTTCGACTACGTCAGCCTGAGCACCAATGATTTAGCATCGACCCAGCGTCTGGCGATTCTGGTGATCGATCCGGAGTTGGGAGCCACGATTCGCGAGGCTGATCCACCGAGTGGAGGCGGACGCTAGGGGCGTGGAAAATTGCATCAGTTATCGCAGGGCCGGCACATGTTCGGTACAGCGCCCTGCATGTGTCGGCCCTGCGGGCCTGGCCTGCCAGTTGCGTTCCATGTACCGGGCCCTTACGGGACCCGGCAGTGGATGTACCGGCCCTGCGGGCCTTCAGAGAACCCACGCCGCTGCGAGCTGGCCAGTTAATTACCCTCATTCCTAGTTGTGACCCAGCGCTAGGCGGAAAAGGGTTGCTGAGCTCCCAGCACATCCACCGTTGTTTCGCTGCGGCGCACGCGCGACCAGTCGAAACGATCGATGAGCTCCGTAGCATGTAGCGGTCGTGGTTCATCGATCAGGCCGATCGACTGAGCGGCCCAGCCGACAATTTGCTCGGCGGTTACTCCCGCTTGCCGGTACTGCGACAGCCGCGTGTCGCCGTGGCGTTTGGCCAAACGGCGTCCATCCGGACCACGCACCAGCGGCACGTGCCGGTAGGTGGGCTGACCGAACTTCAGGGCTTCGATCAGCAGTTGTTGGCGAAAGGCGCTCGGCAGCAAATCATCGCCGCGAACAACTTCGGTGACACCCATCGCTGCGTCGTCGACGACCACGGCGAGCTGATAAGCGGCCTGGCCGGTCTTGCGAGTGAGCGGAAAATCGCCGAGTTGCTTGGCCGGATTCAGCTCAACGAGTCCGCAGACGCCGTCGTCGATCCTGGTCATGCGGTCCGAAGCACGAAACCGCCAGCAGAACGTCCCCGGCTGCGGGAGCGGGTCGCCGCAATGCCAGGCCGCACAGTGGCCTCCGTAAACCGGCCCATCAACAGGATGCAGGACCCCGTCGGGATCGATCACCGCGCCCGTCTCATGCGGTGCGCTGGCCGCCGCTTCGACGTCTTTGCGCGTGCAGGTGCAGGGGTATGCCCGGTCGAGCTGAATCAGTTCCCGCAGCGCCGCCTCATAGTGTTCAACCCGCTGGGACTGAATATAGGGAGCATGTGGCCCGCCGGTATCAGGGCCCTCATCCCAGTCGAGCCCAAGCCAGCGAAGGTCGGCGATCGCTTGTTCAGCGGCCCAGGGTTTGACGCGCGGTGAGTCGATATCTTCCATCCGCATCACCACGCGACCAGCCGCCGCGCGTGCCGAGAGCCATGCCAATAAGTAGGTCCGCGCGTTGCCCAAATGCTGCGCTCCGGTCGGCGACGGCGCCAGCCGGCCGACAGTGGGGCCGGAGCCGGCTACTGGACTAGCTGATTCAGAACTCAGCATTGCCGGGGGTTCGCGGGAAGGGGATGACGTCGCGAATGTTGGCCATTCCGGTGACGTACTGGACTGCGCGTTCGAGTCCGAGCCCGAAGCCGGCATGCGGAACGCTGCCGAACTTTCGCAGATCGATGTACCAGCTGTAATCTGCTTCGTTTAGTCCTGCCGCTGCCATCCGCGCGGTGAGCGTCTCAAGGCGGTCCTCCCGCTGACTGCCTCCGATGATTTCGCCGACGCCAGGAACAAGCACATCCATGGCTGCGACTGTCCGCTCGTCGTCGCTGAGCTTCATATAGAACGGTTTGATCGAGGCGGGATAATCGGTCAGGATCACCGGGCCGCCGACGTGTTTCTCGGTTAAGAATCGCTCATGCTCCGCCTGCAGGTCGGTGCCCCAGCGGACTGGAAACTCAAACCTCTCGGCGCTCGCTTCAAGGGTTTTGATGGCGTCGCTGTAGGTCATGTGGGTGAACGGCTGATCGACGACTCGGCTCAGCTGTTGGATCACGCCTTTCTGGATATGCTCATCAAAGAACCGCATGTCCTCGTCGCAGCGATTGAGACAGTCGCCGAGGATCCGCTTGAGGAACAGCTCCGCCAACTGCATGTTGTCGGCCAAATCGAAGAATGCGGCCTCCGGCTCGACCATCCAGAACTCGGCCAGATGCCGCGAAGTGTTGCTGTTCTCGGCGCGAAACGTCGGCCCGAAGGTGTAGATCCGGCCCAGGGCGCAGGCGTAGGTTTCGCCTTCGAGTTGCCCGCTGACGGTCAAGTAAGTCGGCTTGCCAAAGAAATCTTGGCTGTTGTCCAGCGGCCGTGAGCCGCTGGCGAGTTTGTCGAGGTTGAGCGTGGTGACGCGGAACATTTCTCCGGCCCCCTCACAGTCGCTGGCCGTGATGATCGGCGTCTGCAGATACAGGAAGCCCTGTTCCTGGAAGAAGCGGTGGATCGAATCGCAGATTTGGTTGCGGACCCGCATCACGGCTCCGAAGGTGTTGGTCCGCCCCCGCAGGTGCGCCCATTCGCGGAGTTTCTCGAACGAGTGACGTTTTTTTTGCAGCGGGTATTCTTCACTGTCGCACCACCCGAGCACGCGGACCGATTCAGCTTGCAGTTCAGTCGCCTGGCCGGCCGCCGGTGACTCGACGAGTTTGCCGCTGATGACGACCGAGCAACCGGCGGTCAATTTTTGGATCTCGTCTGCATAATTGGGCAGTTTGCCATCGGCCACCACTTGCAGGTTTCCAAAACAGCTGCCGTCATTGATCTCCAGGAAGCTAAAGCCTGCTTTGGAATCGCGACGCGTGCGGACCCAGCCACGGACCTCCGCGGTTTGTCCGAATGAGTTTTGCTGGCGGGCGGTCGATACGGGAATCCACGGCATGGCGACGGCTCTGGCGGTTGGATGAGGCTCTGCGGACTAACTTTCTACCTGAGGCAGATCGTCGAGGGAATCGAGGCCAAACAGTTGCAGAAAACGTTCGGTGGGGTAATAGGTGACGACTGGACGCGTTGCCCCCTCAGGCACGTTCCGCCGTTGTTCCAGCAGGCGACGGCGAACCAGTTGGCTGAGCAGGCTAGCGCTTTCCTTGCCGCGTTGGTCCTGCACTTTATCGGCGGTGATCCCCGGCTGGTAAGCGACCAGCGAGAGCACTTCGATCGCGGGCTGGGATAAGCGAGTTTCACGAATTTTTCCGTAGAACGCTCGTCGCACAACCTCCATGTCGGGTGCAACCCCCATTCTCAAGCCGTCTTCGTCGCGGTGGATGCGCAGTGCTTGCTGATGCAGTTGATAGCCGTCGTTGAGCCGATCGACGTATTGGCTGACATCGTCGGCGGTCACCCCGCGCATCAACGCCGCGAGTTCCGTTTCGGTCAGCGCCCTCCCTTCCGGGTTGCCGATGAATAACGCCGCTTCGATGATCGCCAGCGGCGTGGGTACCGCATCCGACTCGTCTTCCCAATTTTCCTCCGGTTCCGTGGCAACGACGGCAAGGGTCGGGACAGCCGATTCGTCTAGAGTCTCAGCGGAACCCGCGTCGTCGTCCTGCTCGGACAACCGCTGCTCATCGGACTGCGCGAACGCCTCCGCGTAGGCCTGGCCGAGTTCCTCCAGCGAGATGCCGTCCCACTCCTGGTCGTCCTCGAGCGGATGCCCAGCGTCGTCGGGTCGGTTGGCGGGATCAGATACCATCAAGTGGAACCATCGCGGAAAAAACGCTCAGCTCGCCAATCGGCGGTGGCCAGTCGTGATCTTCCGCAGCATACGGCATCGGAGCCGCGCTGTCCCGAGGGGGCTTTGGCGGCTGGCGCTACGGCGGTGATCGGGAACCACACCAGAAACTGCCGGTGTCGTTGATGGCGGTTTCAGCACTGACGACCCGTGTTGCCGCTACCGACTTTTGCTCGTAGACCCTGATGTTGGCGAAGGAGCCTTCACCAGTAGGATGAGAGCTGTCGTGGTCGTTGGCGAACACCAGGCGACTCAATCAACTGGTCGAGAACTCACCGCCCTCAGACCGGCAGCGCTTCGAAGGCCGTGCCGAGTTGACCTTGTTATTAAACACCTTGTGACCTCGGAGCTGCGTCCTGTCGCGAGGATTGAAGCAGCACCGGAGGGAAAGCAATCATGTACTACGTCTGGGGGCTGCTGCTGATCTTCGCCAATATGTCGGCGTGGTTATCGAATCTTTTGTCGATGCCCGGCAACTGGCTGATCCTGGCTTGCACGGCGATCTTTGCATGGGTGTTCCCCAAGAGCCCTGGGCCGGGAATCGGTTGGACCACGGTGGGTGTGCTGGCCGGTTTGGCGGTGCTGGGCGAGGTGTTGGAGTTCTTTGCCGGAGCCGCTGTGGCAGGCAAACGGGGCGGGAGTCGGCGGGGGATGGTGCTGGCGATTGCCGGCACGATCATCGGCAGCCTCAGCGGCGCGTTCGTCAGCCTGCCGATCCCGCTGATCGGCCCAGTGATCGGCGCGCTGGCGGGCGGGGCGCGTAGGAGCCTTTATCGGTGCCTGGGTCGGCGAGATTTGGAAAGGGCGTTCCTGGCAGGAAGGGATGGACATCGGCAAGGGCGCCGTGCTCGGCCGCTTGCTTGGAACCGCCGGCAAACTGATCCTCGGTGCGCTGATGGTCGCCATTGCCGCCGTCGATGCCTTCTTTTGAAACCGCAACACGGCCTGGCCGCGGCTTGGCTCTGTGCGTCACTGCGAGTAGGCGACCGTTGGGCGGCAGCCGCAGGCGTCGCAGTGCGACAGCGGGAGCAGAAAGTCGCTATGGCAACGCGGGCAGTAACTCAAGGCTCCTTGGTTTTCACTGGGCGGTGGGACCAGCAGCGAGTCGTAAGCGACGTCCCGGGCCGTGAGCAGCTGTTTGAGAAGTTGCAGGTCGGCTTGGCGGCTTGTCCGCACAATCTCGCGCGCCGTATCACTCAGTTCGCTCGGTTCCTCAGGCATCTGAGGGTAAGTCGCGTCGCGAATGACTCGTTCTGCCACGGCGCGAAACTGCTCCGGTGAATCGGCTGCCGCGGACACAGCCAGCGGATGTTCGAAATCCAACAGGTCCCGGCCGAGAACGTCCGCCAGTCGCATCGGCACCGCTGGCGAGAGCAGGGAGTAGAGCGTTTGCGTCAGCCGTCCCGCGCGGTTCTGCGGATACAAGTGCCGATGGCCCAGCACCGCCGCTAGCGCTGTCGCCCACCAGAGACCGAAGAAGATCGCCAGATAGATCGCCACAACGATCCCGTCGGGCGAGATCGGCCAGCCATAAGACAAGCTCACACCCACCGGCGCGAGCCACAGTAGCAAGAGCGTGGCGCCGATGCGAACCGCGACCGTTGCCTCTTCCCAGATCCGGATTCGTTTGCCGACGCGTGCGGAGTCAAATTGCTCCGCCCGCCATGCCTCGATTTGGACCGCTCGTGCAGCGGGCTCGCAGGCCGCAAGCTCGCGGAGCTTGGTCGCCAGGTGTGCCGCGGCACGATCCGACCGATGGGTGCACAGCAACTCGTCGCCGATCTTGACGCTTCGTCCGTGGGCGGTCGTGCCGCTGAGTTGTCCCCACGAAAAAACTGCCCCCGTATGCTGCCGCCGCTCGTGCTGGAGCGGCGCTGCGGCAACAAACGCCACCACGCCATCGTCACTGACCGATAAAGGCAGTGGCTCCGTCAGCACCGTCACGTCAAACGGCAGCAGGCCCGTCAATAGCAGGTCGCCATGCTCGTTGCCGGTCAGCCGTCGGCGCCGGCGAGACGAGCCGATCACGCCCCAGGTGGATACGAACGGAACAACACCCGGTCGCACCCAAACCAGCGTTTCGCTCAGGTAGAGAACCGCCAGGATGACGAAAATCCATTCCACGTCGGACAGCGCTGGCATCAGTTGGTCCGCACGCTCAAGAGGATGTGGCTGATTCGCCGAAGACCAGTCGCTTCAGGAACGACCCGAGCGTCGCGACCAACACGATCACACCGATGATCACCGCCTTGCCACCCTTGGCGAGGATCAAGCCGAGCTTCGCCAACAGCCCGGTCTTAGCCGCTGCGACCACGCCGCCGCCGGCAACCAAGCCGGCCAACCCTACGCCAGCGACTTTATCGCCCTGCGACCACTCCGCGTACTTGTTGCCGCTGAGATAGGCGTAGTTGCCCAGCAGCGTTTTGACTTGCGGCAACGCGGCGGCGTAAGTTTCGGGATCACCGAGCAAAGTCGCCTGCATCACACCACGGCGGCCCAGGATGCGGATGTCGTAATTGATCGCTGCGCCGCTGGCGAAATCGAGTTTCAATCCCCAGGTCAAGTTGTTGGTTTGGGGGTCATAAAAGGGTGGCACCTGCCAGGCCATGCCGTTGAGTTCCTCCAAGCCCATCGAGCGTCGTTCTCGATTGCCTGCGGGGATGCCGTCGCGGAAGGCTTTGAGGAGAGCGTCGGCGTTCAGTGCATCGCGATCCGAATCATCGACATAGCCGATGTCGTCGAACTGAAAGACGAGCGTCCAGTCGGAGTTCTCGTCTTCGGGCACAATCGCGGCCAAGATGCCTGGGTCGCGTGGATTGCCATAGACCTCCAGCAAGTCCTGAGCACCTTGGGCACCGGTAAAGGCAAAGCCCGCAGGCAGCTTGATCTCCGCGTGATTGCCGATTTTTCCGGTGTACGGCCCCGATTCCCATTGGATCGAAGCGTACTTCTGCAGCATTTCCATCTGTTCCGGCGAGATGCCTTCCTGAGCGATCGCGGCCGGAGCGGCGCACGTCGCTGCCGCTGCCACGCAGCACACCACCCACTGAGGCATTCGCCGCAGGATTTGGCGGATGACCATTGAATACATCGGATTCCCCATCATGGGCCTCAGGTAAAATTGGGTGAGCGCGTAGGAAAGCACTTTCCGGGGGAACGCTATCCCCCAGTAAGTCCGGTAGCGTAACTCAGGCGAAATGGCAATTCAAGCAATCCAAAACCACGGATCAGAAATTCACGGAGCGACCGGAGCGTTGAGGCGCAAGCGTGCGGGCGGCGGTGAGTTTGCGGAGGAGATGCGGCTAGGTGGCGCGTGGAAAAATGCCAGCCCGGCGTTTTGCAATCGATGCCGCCAAGGCCTAAGATGAGCGCCGCTATCCTGCCTTACCCTCGTCTCCAACGCCTGCCAGCCAGCCTGTATCGCTGGACGTTCCCACCTCTAACAACTTGCTTGCAATCATGAAATCCAATCGATTCACACTCGCCGCCGGCCTGCTGATCACGTCGCTACTGGGAGCATCCGTGGCGATGCGTACCGGTGATCCGCCCGCATCGCAGATGCAGACTTACGCAACCGCTTGGCTGGAGACGCTCGACGAGGGTCAACGAACCAAGGCGCTGCTGGATTACGATTCGCCTGAGCGGGTCAATTGGAACTTCATCCCACTGCCGACGCGGAAGGGGCTGCCGCTGATGGACATGACGCTTCCTCAGCAAACCGCTGCCTTGCGAACGGTCCGCGCCGCGCTGAGCGAAGCGGGTTACGACAAGGCGAGCAAAATCATGTTGATGGAGAGCGTGCTCCGCCACTTCGAGGGCCCGGGCAGCCACGAACGCCGGAATCCCGAAAAATATTACGTGACGATCTACGGCACGCCGTCGGCTGAAGAAACGTGGGGGTTCAGCTTTGAAGGCCACCACTTGTCGCTCAACTTCGTCTGCCGCGACGGCAAAGTCGTCAGTAGCACACCACAGTTCGTCGCTGCCAACCCGGCGGAAATCAAAAGCGAAGTGCCTGGACCGCTGAGCAAAGGCACTCGCATCCTGCGGCTTGAAGAAGACATCGCCTTTGAGCTGATCAACAAGCTGTCGCCAGAACACCAGCAGCGTGCGATCATCGCTCCCGAGCCGCTGCCCGAAATTCGTTTTGCCGGACAACCGCAGCCGGACGTCGTTGCACCCGAGGGGTTGGTGATGGCCGAAATGGATGAAACCTCGCAGCAACGACTGATGAAGCTGATTGAGGTTTATGCCGGGGTGTTGGCTGATCCGATCGGCAAGCAGCGGATGGACACGATCCGCCAGGAAGGGCCGCAAACGGTGCACTTTGCATGGGCCGGCGCAACGGAACCCAACATCGGTCACTACTACCGGATCCAAGGAAAGTCGTTTCTGATCGAATTGGTCAATACACAGCCCGATGCTGAGGGCACGCCGGCCAATCACATCCACGCCGTGTGGCACGATCTGAACGGCGATTTCGCACTTCCGATCCAGTAACCCATCGATGCCCCAGCCTTCCGCCGCAGCGCCAAGAAGATATCGCGACCGCTTGATCGGTGGGCTGATCTGGGCAGCGGCGATTTGGTTCGCCGCCGCCGGCCTCAGCGATCTGAGCGGCACAGTGGGCGGCAGCGAGCGGATCGCTCAGATCACCGATTTTTGGCTGGGCCGCGATCGAGTGCTGTCTCTGGCGGCGGCCCCGGGACTGGTGGCCGCTGGTGATCCGGTCTTCTACCGACAAGCCGATGGCGCCTGGCTGCAGGTCGGTTACATCGAACGGGTCCAGGCCGGCGGCGAATCGGCCAGTGCAGTAGGAAGCGAGGGTGCGGTGAACGCAGCGCGTGAGGCGATGGTTCAAGTGCGCTGGCACGATCGTCGCATCGAGCCGCGCGACCTGCGTCTGACCGCCCATCGCAATCGCGGCACGCTGGCGGAAATGACACAGATCATGTTTCCGCCTGAGAAGCGAGCCGTAGTCGGCCAACTGGTTGCCGAAGCGATGCGGCAGCACGGTGATGTGCTGGTCGAGCGGTTCATGCCGCTGGTGGAAAAGAGCGTCCGTCAGTCGCTGCCGGTGGTGGAAAGTGAATTCCTGGCATCGCTGGAGCGGCACCGCGAGGAAATCGATCGCCTCGGTCGGCGGTGGAAAGAAGAACTGGTCAAGGAGCGGCTGCTGCCACTGGCGAGAAATCACCTGTTGCCGATCGCCCGGCGGCATGCCGAACCGACGATCCGCGAAATCGGCCGAGAACTCTGGGACCGTGCGTCGCTGTGGAGCTTCACTTGGCGAGCGGCGTACGACCGCACACCGCTGCCACGCCGCGACCTGATGCGCGAGGAATGGGAACGCTTCATCCGGGAAGAAGCGACCCCGGTGATCCAGTCGCACAGTGATGAGTTGGCCGCTGCGATGCAGAGGACACTCGCTGACGTGCTGCGCAATCCGACGGTGCGGGACGAACTCGCAGCGGCGGCGTCTGAACTGACCAGTGATCCCGAGACGCGGGCGCTGATTGGCGCGGTGCTGCGGGAGACGCTCGTGGAAAACGAGGCCGTCCGGCGTGTGTGGGCGCAGACCTGGAGCAGCGAAGAAGCGGCGGCAGCCTACGATGAAGCCAACGCGCTCCTCGGGCCGCTGGTGCACCGCATCGGCGTGGAGATGATGGGTTCGCCGGAGCGCGGAATCGACCCCGGACTGGCGCGGGTGTTGCGTCATCAGATCCTCGGCAAGGACCGGCGGTGGGTGGTCGCGGCACCGGCCAGCGGCGAACCTGACGCTGCGCCGCGGATCGTACGAGGCAGCGGAGATCCGGTTTATCCAGTTTTGTATTTAGCTGCCGAGTCACCGGAACCCTAAGCCGCGAGCAAGAGACAAAATTGGATGTCCCTTTTGAACCGGTCGAGGTGGTGCTCGATCGGCTGAGTGTGAGCGTTGATGGCCGAGAGCTGCTGCGCGAGGTGTCGTTGGAGATCCCTGCGGGCAAGATCACCGTCATCGTCGGCGGCAGCGGAGCAGGCAAATCGGTCCTGCTGCGGATCCTGGCCGGACTGGTGCGGCCTGACGAGGGAGCGATCTGCTGGACCGGCGATGTCCTGATCGGGGCGCCGCGGGAACCGAGATCAGCACGACCGACTGCACGCGTCGGAGTCGTCTTTCAGAACTTTGCGCTGCTGGACCAGTGGTCGCCGCTGGGCAACGTGCAGCTGGCGATCGACCATCGCAGCGACCGTTCGCTGCCGCCGGAGCAAACGGCTCCACAGTGGCTGCAAGAGTTGCGGGTGCCTAGCGGCACTCCTGTGGCCGTGCTCAGTGGCGGGCAAAAACAGCGGTTGGCGATCGCGCGAACCCTTGCCGCGGCTCCGTCGGTAGTGCTCTATGACGAGCCGACCAGCGGACTCGATGCGGCCAGCGGTCGTCAGGTCGCTGAACTGATCCGCCGCACGCAGCAGACTCACCGCCGCACCAGTGTCGTGGTGACGCACGATTACCCGACGCTGTTAGGGATTGCCGACGACGTGCTGCTGCTCGATGCGGCAGCCAGGACGCTGGTGCGGTTGCCGCGAGACCAGTGGGAGCTGATTCCCCAGCGGATGCAGCCGGTACAGACGGTCTCTGCATTGCCACAGGAAGACGCCGGTGGTTCAGGCCGGTGGTTACCAGCGGCAGCCGCACGGCTGCGCGGGCTAGCGAGCAAACTGGGCGGGGCGGTCGAATCGACCGGTGCTGCGGTGGTGACGACGCTGCGTCCCGGTGGCCCGGCCAGCGGGCGGGCGCGGTGGAAGTGGATCAGCCGATTCTTGCTGCATTACCTGCGGCTGGTCGGTGGGTTTTCAGCGATGTTGTATTTGGCGATTGCCGGCGTCATCGTCGGATTCACCGCCACCTATTTCACGTTTAAGTTCCTGCCCTACCGGGTCTACACACAGCCGTTGTTGTTGGAGGATCTGCTCGCGTCGATCGGTTTTGCGCTGTACCGGATTCTGGTACCGGTGCTGGCGACCATTTTGGTCGCCGCCCGGTGTGGGGCTGCCGTGGCGGCCGACATCGGCGTTAAACGTTATGGGTCGCAGATCGAGGCACTGCAGACACTCGGGATCAGTCCGGTGCGGTATCTGCAACTGCCGATTTTGGTCGCCTTTTTGGTAGCGACGCCGCTGCTGAGCGGGCTGGCCTTTCACGTCGCGCGAGGGCTGAGCTTGATCTGCTTCAGCAGCATGCATCCCGAACTGGGGCCGTATTTTTGGCACCAGCATTTTCATCGCCAGCTGCTCGCCGATGGATTTTCCTGGGGCGGGTTTTGGTTGGCAGGCGGCTGGACCGATCGCAGTTGGTTGTGGGTGTTGCTCAAGACACTGGTGTGCGGTGCCGGTGTGGCGGTGATCAGCTATCATCAGGGGAATCGGCCCAAGGGGTCGGCCAGTGATGTCAGCGATGCGATCACCGCTACGGTTTTGTGGGCGACCCTGTTTGTGTTGGTGGTTCACTTCGTCGTGGCGCTTTATGAGTTTTGAGTCAGGCTGAAAAACAATGAATATGGACAAGAAATCAAAGAAGCGTGTAGAAGTGATCAAGAAGAAGCTCGACCATCTGCGTCAGCAGCTCGCGGGAGCTAAGCAACAGACCGATGATCCCGATGAGGTGATCCAACTGCAGGCCGAGATCGGCAAGCTGGAAGCCGAAGCGACCAGCCTGCGTGGCGAGTAGCGGGCCGTGCCCCGCTGAGTCATTTTGCGGCCGTTGCGCCGCCAGCACTCCACGCCTGCCCTGTGGCACTGTCGGCAGCCGCCGCTCAGCGCGAACGATTCATCTTTGCGAGGATCGGCTGCGGGTTTCGGCACGCCAATGGCTACTTCTTTTCTTATCCTCTGTTTCACGAACAGATTGAGCGATTCGGCTGCGGCAGAATGAAACACGTGTTGCAGGTTGCAACAGTTTCAAGTGGCCGGACGCGAGTTAATTGTCATCAGTGACGCAGGCCGGGCCGCTGGAATCGGCCCGGCAGCAATCAGCTCATTGAACAAACTCGTGTCCGAATGCTTAACCGCTACAACCGGACAGCGTATTTGTGGAATCTCGCGGTTTTAAGTCGCGATTTCCGAGGGGTGGAATAGACTGAAAAGGACGCGCATCTTTACCGGCTAGGGGTGTTAGTCCGAGCCTGTGGGGATAGCCACGAGAACAAAAATATTGGCAGAGTTGGGCGAGGCCTTATCTCAATACCTCGACCCGGTTTCGTTTTGGAGAAACTTCGGATGCGACTGCGACGCGATTTGGGATTTGGAATTAAGCTGGCGGCCTGCGGGCTGTTGTCCAGCCTGTTCGTGGCGGCCGCTCCGCCGCTGGCGGGAACGGCACGCGGAGCAAACCCGGCCGAAATTGCCGGGGAGCTGGCGACGCGTGTAGCCACGTACCAGAACGAGGCGGGCGAATCCTTCTTCGCCGCCTCGATCCAGCCTCCGGCGGATCAGGCGCTGCTCGACCTGCTCAGCCAAGGGCCGGCGCGGGTAGGCATCGTGGTAGATACTTCGGCGAGCCAGGTCGGCGCATTCCGCCAGGACCAGCTCGCCATGCTGCGAGGCATCCTGTCCGGCTTGCGGCCTGGCGATCAGGTCCAGCTGTTCGCAGCCGACGTCTCGGTGGCGCCGCTGAGCGAGCTGATCAGTGTCGCTGACGAATCAGCGATCGCTGAGGCGCTGGCCAAGCTCACCCGGCGACTGCCGCTGGGACACACCAACCTCAACAACGCCCTGCAGACGGTGCAAACGGCGCTGCGTTCGGGCCCCCGAGACGAAACCCGCAGCCTGATCTACATCGGCGACGGGGCTTCGATGGAACTGGCCGCGGACGAACAGGCGTTCGAAACGCTGGTCGATTCGCTGTGCGCCGATCGGATCGCGGTGCACAGTGTCGCCATCGGGCCGAGCAAGAACGTGGCGCTGCTGGCCACGCTCGCCAACCAAACCGGCGGCGAATTGGCGCTGCTGGCTGACGGACAGGCCGACATCGCGTCGCAACTGGGCAAGCAAGTCGCCGCTGCGGCCACGCTGTCGCCGATCTGGGTCGAGCAAGTGACCCTGCCGACAGGCCTCAAGACGATTCAGGCGAAGCGTTTGCCACCGCTGCGGTTGGACCGCGACTCGTTGCTGTTCGGTACCGCTCCCGCAATCGAACCCGCAGGCCAAGGTGCTCCGGCCACGACCGGCAAGATTGAAGTGATCGGCAAATCGGGACGCGGCAAGGTGGTGTTCACTGCCGACGCGACGATCGAAGCCAATCACCCAGACTTCTCCTTCCTGCCTGGGATGGTCTCCGCAGCAACCTCCAATGGTGGCCTGCTATTGCCAACCGCCGGCTCTCCGCTGCTGCGAGAAGCCGCCCGGACGATGGCTGCGCGAGCGGATGAGCTGGCTGTCGCCGGCGAAGTGGCGCTGCGTACTGGCAGCCAGCGCGGGGCTCAAGCGATCGCCGAGATGGCATTGCAGAGCGATCCGAACAACCTCGCGGCCCGTCGCCTGCAGGAACGTTCCGAAGGCGATCGCCTGGTGTTGCAAAACCAGGATGACCCGTTCGCGGACCCGCTCGATGCTCAGCCCGGCGCCGTACCTGCTCGGCCCAGCGCCGCACCGGCGGCACCCGCTCAGCCAGGTCCTGGAGCGACACCGCCGCCGGAGCCGCGTGCTCCGGCACCGCGCGGTCCTGCCGTTGAGCCTCCGCGGGCTGCTGCACCACCACAGCCGCGAGCTGCAGCTCCTGCGCCGCGTGTTCGCCGTGGTGATCTGATGGAAGAACCTTCGGGATTGTTGAGCGACGTTGCTGCGGCACGCGCCCAGGAAGCAGGCCGGTTACGGGCGGAGGTGCGCACGCCTGCTCGAAGCACGCCGCCGGCTGGAAACCAATCCGATCGGAGTCTCTTCGTCACTGAAAATCCTGCTGACGCAAGTTGAGACCCAGCCGGACGTCGATCCCCAGGTCCGTCAGGAGCTGTTGGGCCAAATTCGCTCGGCGATTGCATCGGCCAGCCGCCGAGAAGCTGCGGCGATCGAAGCCGAAGCGAGGGCAGCGCAGATCGCAGCCGCGGCAACTCAGACCGAGTTGCTGCTGCAGGAAACGTTCCGCCGCGAAGAACAGTTGCGGACGCTGTCCAATCAGCTCAACTCGTTGATCAACGAAGGCCGGTTGCGGTTTGCCGACTCGGAAATCACTCCGGCGATCGAACAGCTGGCCAAGGGGACGGTGTTTTCCAATCAGGCGCTGCTGGAAACGCAGATGCTCAACTCATCGACCCGAATGCTTGACCTGCGATTGCGCCGCGAACGGAACTACCTCGACGCATTGGCCCTGGTCGAGGAATCGAATATCCCGTTTGTCGACGATCAACCGCTGAAATACCCCGATGCCGATGTCTGGCAGCGGCTGAGCCGTCGGCGTCTGGAACGCTACGGATCGACCGACTTGATCGGTGACAAAGAGGTGGAACGGCGGATCAGCGCGGCGCTGGATGACGAAGTCACCTACTCGTTCGTGGAGGAAACGCTCGAGAATGCGCTGCGGATCATCGCCGAAGATCGTGTGATCCCGATCCTGCTGGACCGCAAGGCGCTCGAAGACACGCCGTTCACGCCTGACACACCGGTCAATCTGAGCCTGTCCAACGTCAGTTTGCGGTCGTTCTTGCGACTGATGTTGCGAGAGTACGAACTGACCTACATGGTCAACGATGAAGTGCTGCAGATCACGACGCCGGAAATGGCCGAGCTGAATCCCAAGACCAAGATCTACGCTGTCGGCGACTTAGTCGTCCCACCGATCAACCTCGGTGGCATGGGCGGCATGGGCGGCGGCATGATGGGCGGCATGGGCGGCGGCATGATGGGCGGCATGGGTGGTATGGGCGGTGGCATGGGCGGCATGGGCGGCGGCATGGGTGGTATGGGTGGCGGCATGGGCATGGGCGGTATGGGCGGCGGCATGGGCATGATGGCCGTGCCGGACGACGTTTCGCTCGCCTCCAAGTCGTCCGCGGCTCCCGCACCGCAGACGTCAGAAGCAACGGAAGCCGCTGCGGTCCCTGCGGCTTCGACCGTTCCGGCGGTCGCGCCGATCAAGCTCGGTACAGCCAAACAGCCGGCTTCGCTGGAAGCCTGGCTGGCCTATTTCGAAGGTCTGGAACTGGATGGCCCTGAAGCGGTGGCTCACCATGACCAGCAGATCCTGGCGACCGCGGATCAGCTCAATTCTCGCGTCAAGCTGGCGGAAACCAGCGGCGACAAGCGAGCTGCCCACGAAGCGTTTGTCGCGGTCCGTGATTTCCTCGGGGCGGCGATCCTCAGCGGAAACGTCCAGCCCTGGATGTACCACGCCTATGCGCTGTCGCTCAAAGCGACCGGCGCCGACCTGCAGGACATCGAGCGGGCCTACCTGTCCGCAGTCGACTTTGCTGATTCGCCGGAGGAAGTATTGCTGGTTGCTGATCAGCTGCGTCGCGCCGGCTGCGATGCCGCGGCACTGCGGCTCTGCCAGAACGTCACGTCGCTGCAGCCGTACCGCCGCGAAGCCTATGTGATGGGCATGCGGCTGGCCGAGAAGCTTGATGATGTCGAGGCGATGCAGTGGGCGTGTCGCGGAATCCTCGGCCAAGCATGGCCCAGGGGAGCCGAGAAAGTCGAGGCCGATGCACGTCTGCTGGCTCGGGCCACTCATCAGCGCCTGGTCCAAGAGGGCAGACGCGAGGAAGCCGAACAGTTTATGGCTGGACTGCAAGCAGCGACCGCACACGATTTAGTGGTGCGGGTGAGTTGGACCGGCGATGCCGATGTCGACGTCGCCGTGGAAGAACCCTCGGGTACGGTCTGCTCGAGCGAATCGGCGCTGTCGCCCGGCGGTGGCACGTTCCTCGGCGACAGCTTCCCAGGGATGGAATCGGCCGAAGAGGGTGGCACCCTGTCGGAAACGTATGTCTGCCCACAAGGCTACTCTGGCGTGTACCGCATCCTCGTCCGCCGCGTGTGGGGCAACGTTTCCACCGGGCACGTCACCGTCGACATCCTCTGTGACGTCGGACGCCCGACCCAGCGGTACATCCACAAGCAGCTCGAATTGACCGAGAAAGACGCATTGATCGAAGTCGATGTACAGGCTGGGACCCGTAAGTCGGAAGTCGGCGAGGCGCAACTGGCGCACCTGCGCGATGCGCAGAACGGCGGCCAGCCGAAGTTCCTTGCTCAGTTCCTCGGCGGCAATGACTCCTCGGCGCTGCAGCAGTACCTCGCCGATTTGGCGAACATGGGCCTGCTCAACAGCGGCGGAGTGGGGGCCGGTCGCGGACCGTTTGGGCTCAGCCCCGGGGTCGGTTTCCAGCCGATCATTGAAACGTTGCCCGAAGGTGCCAACCTGATGGCGATGGCGATCATCTCCGCGGACCGCCGTTATGTGCGAATCTCGCCCTCGCCGATGTTTTCGCAAATCGGTGACGTGAACACGTTCAACTTTGTCAGCGGCGAAAGCGGTGAAGCTCCCGGCGGTGCCGGCGGTGGATTCGGTGGCGTTGGCGGCGGCGGCATTGGCGGTGGCGGCGGCTTCGGCGGCGGCATCGGCAACTAGCCGTTCCTCAGAGAGTTGATCATTCACAGGTCTCGTCTTCGGCGGCGACCTGTGGCGGCGACGAGCCTGCTCGCTAACCGGCGAGCAGGCTCGAATTGCAAGTGGCGCTCATGTAGAGCACAGCGCTTTCTCCGACAGACCACTGTACCCTGACCAGCGACTACAATCGGTGCTCCAAGACCACAGCTGAGGATCTTAAGAGAGCCAGCTGGGGCTCACGCTTAGATTCACGTCCCGGAGCAACCTATGCCCTCAACGCCTCGATTTTCGCTGCTGCCACTCTCGGCGCTGCCGCTGTGCTGGATTTTGTCCGTGATCGGTTCGGCCGGTTGGCTCGGCAGTGCGGGTGTCTCACAGGCTGAAGAACCCGACTGGCCCGCGGCTAAGATTCAGGGCATCGGTGACGGTTGGCGACCCTTGGGTGAAGCCGACTTTGTCCCCGTCAATGGCGATGCCGACACCTGGACCTTCGGTGACGACTTCATTCAGACCACCGGCAAGCCGATCGGCGTGACCCGCACCGCGCAGCAGTTCACCAACTTCGAATTGGTCGTCCAGTGGCGGCATCTGGAAAGCGGCGGCAACTCCGGGATGTTCGCTTGGGTGACGGACGAAGGTCTGGCGGGACTGAAACCAGGCCAGCTGCCAAACAGTGGGATCGAGATCCAGATGCTCGATCACGGTTACCACGACAAATACACCCGCGCCAGCGGCAAGGTTGGCGACTGGTTCAGCACGCACGGCGACATCTTTCCGGTCGGCAGTTCGAAGATGAAGCCGTTTCCGCCGACGTCACCCAACGGCTCGCGAAGTTTCCCGTCGAAGAACTTGAGCCGCGGCGTGAACGAATGGAATCACTACTACGTGCGGGCGATCAATGGCGAAGTGCGATTGTGGGTGAACGGCGAAGAGGTCTCCGGCGGAACCGATTGCCATCCTCGCGCCGGCTACCTCTGCCTGGAAGCTGAAGGCTCACCGGTCGAGTTCAAGCATCTGCGGATCCGCGAGCTGCCCTGAGAGGAGTGTTGAGCTGCAGCCTGGGAGCCAGTTGGTTCAGCGAGAGCTTGCTGATGCCAGCGCCCGCTTGCCCAGCAACTCTCGCAGCTTCAGTTCGGCCTTCGGTTCCCCGGGGCCCTCGCGTCCAGGCACACTGCCCCAAAAAATGGGCTCGCCGCTGTGCGGAATCAGTTGATACTGCGGCACCGGTGACATCCGGCTGCTGTCGTGAAGCTGGATGCTCCGCAAGTTCAGCGCCTCACGGTACGGGGCCAGTACGGCGGCTAGTTGAGCCGCGCCGACAACCCGCGGGTCGCCGAAACTGAAGCCGACGCCCCCGGTGGGATAAACATCGGGGATCTCGATGTGCAGAAATCGCAACTGGTGCTTACGGCTGAACTCGGTGGACGGCAGCAACACACCTTCCTGATCAACAGCGAAAAACCCCAGCCCTGGGACCTCGGCATGTCGACTGATCACAAATACCATCGCGACCGGCTCACGATATTGCAGGTGTACATCGACCTTACCACCGGGCAGTTTACGCACCGCCACGACGCGGCTGACCCAGGGATGAGAAGCGAACGCCGAGGCGATGCGTGCGGTGGCCGCGGGATCGATCAGCGACAACTGATCGAGTTTGGTATCGCGGTAGACGACGTCGATGATGTCCGTCGTGATATGCTCGGGCCGCTCAGTGACGTGGATCATGCCCAGGTCGAGCCCGTAGAACTTACGTGAGACATGCTCAGCACCCCAGCGGTGCCAGGCCACATACCCACCGACGACCAACAGCACCGGCCAGAGCAGCGCCAGAGCAGCGGGTGCATGGATCAACCGCTGCAACAAATGCCGCAGCGGTAGTCGTGAGTAGGAGGGCTTTGTGTCGCCTTTCACTTCAGATCCGTTCCCTTCGGCGGCATAATCGCTCCGTCAGGAAGCGTTCCTACCAGATCTGCAGATTCGACTGCAAGTCGATCCCGGTTTGCAGCAAGACCTGCTCACGCACACGCTCGATCAGCTTCAGGCAGTCGCTGCTGGTGGTTTCGTCGTGAGCGATCAGAAAGTTGGGGTACTCGCTGTTGAGCGATGCTCCGCCCTCGCGGACCCCCGCCAAACCGATGTCGGAAATCAGACGCTGTGCGGTCGCCCCGTCTGGATCCACAAAGGGCATGGCGATCCGCGATTGGTCCTTCGGCTGAGCGGCGTTGCGGATGATCCACAGCTTTTGCATCCGCTTGGTCAATGATTCCAGGTCGAGGCTTTCCAGCTGAAAGGTCGCGCTGAGGATGATGCGACCGTCGAGACTGGAACGGCGATGAGAAAACTGAGCTTCCTCCGCGCTGATTTTTTGAACTTGGCCATCCAGGCCGAGCAATTCGACTTCAGCTGTCACCGAGCCGATGTCGCGTCCGCCCGCACCGGCGTTACTGACCAGTGCGCCACCAACCGTGCCGGGGATTCCCAGCAAGTGCTCTAGCCCTGCCAGGCCAACACCGACGGCATGTGTGACGGTCCGCGAGAGCATCGCTCCGGCACCCGCGGTCAGTCGGTTGCCATCGACGACCAATTCGCTCAGCATCGCCGCGGCCATCGAGATCACCAGGCCATCGACCCCTGATTCACGGGCAAGCAAATTACTGCCGCCCCCGAGTACCCGAACCTGGACGCCCTGTTCACTGGCCGCACGGACCAGTTCGATCAACTCGCCGCGGCTGGTCGGTTCGGCGTAGTACCGGGCCGGCCCGCCAATCCCCAGCCACAGACGCGGGGCGAGCGAGTAATTGTGCTGAACCAGGTGAGCGACAGATTCTGGAAATCGCATATCAAACGCAGGGGCATCAACGGAAAAAGCGACCAGCCGCCTGAAACCTCTGTTTCATGCCCAGGCTGGTCGCCTCAAAATAACGGGCTGGCCGCCCTAGAATAACCGATCGCTGCCGTGGATGCGGTACTAGCCGCGGCGAATGGCCGACATGGCCGAAAGAATGAGCTGGCGAACCGGCCCTGGGGACTGAAATCCGGTCAGCTGTGAGCGTTCCCAGCGTCCTGTATTGCCTTTGGCAAAGACGATGATCTGCGGGATCATTTGGCCCCGCATCAGCTGATTGGCCAGCTGCGGCTGAGCGTCTCGGTCGACGACTGCCACGCAGACGTCACTTAATTGGCCCGATGTCTCGAGCTGCTTGATCGTTGTATCCTTCAACGTGTGGCACGCCGGGCACCACTCGGCGCCGACAATCACCATCAGTGGCTTGCCCTGCAGTTGCGATTCCTGGTACGCCTGTGTGTAGTCATGCTCCTTCGCGCTCGAGGCCGAGAAGTTTGCCAAAACAGCCGTGATCAGTAACGTAAGCAAATGTGACTCCCTCACTAGGAAAAGTAGCTAGCATCAACAGGAACGTTACCCGCTGATGCGCCTGCTGACCGTTTTGTAACGGTTAGCTAAAACATGCGGGCGGATTTTAGGGTAGGAGACGACCGCAACAACCCCTTTTTACTGTTTTTCAGCAAAATAGACGGGACGCTCCGGTCCGGTGAATTGCTAGAGCCGGACCTGCCCAGCGGGAAGTACCGGCCCCTATAATCCATGTCAATGTGACTCCACGAGCCGCAGCGCGGTGGGGAACCAAGCCTGATACAAAGGCCCCAGGCGGCTTTGAAGGAGAGTTTTTTTGGTCAAGTTGCGAATCGGGTTGATCGAAATCGGCCCGGCATGGCAGACCCGGCATCGTCCTGCGCTGCGAATGCTCCAAGATCGCTTCGACGTTCGGGCGGTCTGCTGCGGTGTTGCCAAGAAGGCTGAACCGATCGCAGCCGAGTTTCAAGCCGACGTCATGGATGGATACCGTGCGATGGTCGCCCGCAACGATATCGACGCAGTGATGATCCTGGAGCGATCGTGGCACGGTTGGCTGCCGGTGATCGCTGCCTGCGAGGCCGGTAAGGCGGTTTACTGGGCCGGTGATCCACAGTTCGATCCTGTCGCCGACGCGGCGGTCTACAAGCACGTCGATCAGTCGGGGATTGCGTTTATGGCCGAATTGCCGCGGCGATTCGCGCCTGCCACCCTGCGACTCAAAGAGTTGATCGCCACTAAGCTCGGCGAGCCGCGGCTGATCTTTTGTCATCGCCGGCTATCGGTTGCACCGCCCAAGCCTGGCGGGATTTGCGACAGCGACCCGATGGCCGAAGGCCGTCGCGAACTGGTCGAGCTGATCGATTGGTGCCGCTACGTCGTCGCCCGCGAACCGACCTCCGTGACGGCTCTGGTTCACAATGCGCCTGCGTCCGATCCTGCCCAAGCCGACCGCCTGCAGCGCGACTACCAGTGCATGAGTCTGCGGTTTGCGGCGACGGAGACAGCCCCGGAGGTGATCTGCCAACTCAGCTGCGGGCAATACATCCCTGCCGCCTGGCACGAGGCGATCGGCTTTCGCCCACCTTCGGCGATGCAGATCTGTTGCGAGCACGGTCTGGCGTTTATCGACCTGCCGGCAACGCTGGTCTGGTTTGACGAAGCGGGCAGGCATTTGGAAAGCCTCGAGACCGAGCTCTCCGTCGGCGAACAGTTGCTGACCCAGTTCCATCGCACCGTGACCAGCTTGGTGCGGCGACGCAATGACCTGGATGATGCATTCCGCGCCGCCGGCGTGTTGTTTGCCGCCGATCGCAGCGCCACCGAACACCGCCAGATCGACCTGACAGCGGATCAGCCGCTGAATTAGGTCTTGACGCTCACCGTGCGGAGCCGCAATTCGTTCAGCTGCTTCGCATCGACCGTGCCCGGCGCCTCGGTCATCAGGTCGGTCGCCTTCTGCGTCTTGGGGAAGGCGATGCAGTCGCGGATGTTGTCGAGCCGGCCGAAGAGCATCACCCAGCGGTCGATGCCCAGCGCGATGCCGCCGTGCGGCGGCGCGCCGTACTTGCAGCGCGTCGAGCAGGAAGCCGAACCGGTCGCTCGGCGGTCTCGTCGTCGATGCCCAGCAGGCGAAACACCTGCTGCTGCGTCGCCGGATCGTGAATCCGGATCGTGCCGCCGCCGGCTTCGCTGCCGTTGATCACCAGGTCGTAGGCCTGAGCACGACAGGCTTGGCCGGGTCGGTGTCGAGCAGGTGCAGGTCTGCTGGCCGCGGGGCGGTGAACGGATGATGCATCGCACGCCCAGCGCCTTTTCCTCGTCGCTAGTCGAACATCGGAAACTCGACGATCCACGAGAAGTGCATCGCCTTCGGGTCGTAGAGCTTCAGCTCGTCGCCGAGCTTCTTCCGCAGGGCGTACAGCGCCTTGCAGGTCACCTTCCACGTGTCGGCGACGAACAGCAGCAGGTCGCCCGGCTCGGCCTTCATCCGCTCGCCGACTTTCCGAGCAGCTCTTCGGCGTAAAGTTCTTGGCGATCGGCGAGCCAGAGCTTGCCGTCGGCTTCGACGCGGAACCAGGCCAGGCCCTTGGCGCCGAAGTCGCGTTGACGAACTCGGTCAGCTCGTCGATCCGCTTGCGGCGAGAACTGCTTCGCCCCGCCTTCGACGTTGATCGCCGCGGACCTTCCGCCCTCGTCGGCCGTGCTCGCGGAACACGCGGAACTCGACCGTCGCGGCGAGGTCGGTGCAGTCGACCAGCTCCAGGCCGAAGCGCAGGTCCGGCGCGTCGTGGCCGAACCGCTCCATCGCCTCGTCGTAGGTCATCCGCGGCAGCGGCAGCTTCAGACGTCGAGGCCCAGGATCTTCTTGGCCAGCCGCTGCACCAGGCCGTCGATCATGCCGATCACGTCGTCGGCGTCGACGAACGACATCTCCAGGTCGAGCTGCGTGAACTCCGGCTGGCGGTCGGCCCGCAGGTCTTCGTCGCGGAAGCAGCGGGCGACCTGCACGTAGCGGTCGTAGCCGGCGATCATCAGGATCTGCTTGTAGAGCTGCGGCGACTGCGGCAGCGCGTAGAACATGCCGTGGATGCACGCGGCTGGGCACCAGGTAGTCGCGGGCCCCTTCCGGCGTGCTGCGGCCGAGGATCGGCGTCTCGACGTCGATGAAATCGTGCTCGGCGAAGTAGTCGCGCATCTCCTTGATGATCGTCGCTGCGGAGCGATCAGCGTCCGCTGCATCGCCGGCCGGCGCAGGTCGAGATAGCGGTACTTCAGCCGCAGGTCTTCGTTGGGCAGGTCCGACTGAGAGGGAACAAACGGCGGGGCCACCGAAGCGTTGAGCACTTCCACGGCGGCGCAGCGGAGCTCGATTTCGCCGGTCGCCAGCTTCGCGTTGGCCTTGCCTTCGAGCCGATTAGCGACCACGCCTCGCGCCTTGATGACCCACTCGGCACCGATCCGGCCGGCGAAGTCGATCTGCTCCTGACCCGCTTCGGGCGGTCCGATCACGATTTGGGTGACCCCGTAGCGGTCGCGAAGGTCGATGAACACGGCGCCGCCGTGGTCGCGTTTACTCTCCACCCAGCCACAAAGGGTCGCGTCGGAGCCTACATCGGATTTGCGCAGTTGGCCGCAGGTGTGGGAGCGTAGCAAGGCGAATGCCCTCGGGGGTCGTTACTCGGGTCTTTCGATCGGTATCAGTGCCGGCGACCGCTGCCGCCGGAGGAGCATTCTATGCAACTTCACGAAAGTCGAAAGCGGACCAACGGCGGCCTACTGCGCTGCCCGCGACTCCCACTTCTTGCTGCATGAAACGCAGCGAATCGGTCGCCAGCGTCATTTCGTCCTTATACATCCGTCGCCAGATCTTGGTCGCCGCCGCGATTTCCGGCAGCGCTAAGCCGAACGCTTCGACGACCATCCAGCCGTCGTAGCCGACTTCAGCGATGCTGTCGAAGGTCCGCTTCCAGTTGATGCCGCCTTGCCCCGGCGTGCTGCGATCGTTCTCACTGATGTGGACGTGACAGAGCTTATCGCTACCGGAACCGAGCGCCGTCCGGATGCATTTTTCTTCGATGTTGGCGTGGAAGGTGTCATACATCATGCCGCAAGCCGGATGATCCACGGCGCGGACGAAGTCGGCGGTGTCGGCGGCACAGTTGAGAAAATAGGTCTCGAAGCGATTGAGCCACTCGACCGCCAACTGTACACCGGCCTGGCCGGCATGCTCGGCGGTTTCACGCATGCTCTCGATCCCCCAATTCCATTCGTCAGCAGTCGGGCCGGCGCCGCTGAACACACCCAGAGCAGAGTGATAAGGGCCGACAAGGGTTTCGACACCCGCGGCAGCGCAGGCGTCGATCGTGCGTTTGTTGTTCTCCACACCGCGCTGGCGCACCGCCCGGTCCGGCGAAATCGGGTTGTCCTCCACGCCTCGAATCGTCACCGCGGTCCGCCGCAGCCCGAGGTCGTCCAGCCGTCTGCCGATTGCCGCGTAATCGAGGTCCAGATGGAAAATCGGCATCTCGACGCCGTCATAGCCGATCTGCTTGAGCTGTTGGATGACCGGAAAGAGCGTGTCGTTGACTTCGCCCGACCACAGCAGCAGGTTCATTCCGTATTTCATGGCGTCAGACTTCTCAGTGCAGGAGAGGATGGGGGATCAGGAGGGGAAAGGGAGATCAGGAGCAGTCAGTAGTTGATCGCAGCGGTCAGCGACGGTGGCGCGCGCGGCTGGCAACCAGTCGGACAACTGCTGTCCGAGCGGTGGCAGGCCCACCCGCCGCATCACCTGCTCCAGGCGAATCAAGAGTTTGTCGTCATCGAGATAGTCATACAAGAACCGGACCTCCCGGAACCGCGCGATCCACTGCTCAAGCCCGTCGGTCGGTACCCGCGCGATGCGGTTGACGACCTGCTGAACTTTCGCGGCGGATACCTCGGCCAGCGCGTCGTAATAGCGGTCGACCGTCGTCGGGTCGCGCTGCATCAACGTCGCATCAATCAAGATCTCGACGACGATGTGGCCGAGAAAGCTCGGTCGAAAACCTTCATCACCCGGCAAGCAGTCGCGCAACTGCAAGGCAAACTGCAGGTTCGTTTCCACAAACGCGCGGCTCTGATGAAACCAGCGGTCGTCATCCAAGTGCTGCACAATTCCGGCGGCGAGTTGGCGCGTCGCAGCGTCGTCGTCCTCCAATAGCGCTGCCGCGGCCGGCGTTCGCACCCGCACCTTGCGGTCGACGACCGACAGCCAGTCGGGAACCGCGGTGCCCGCTAGGAAATAGGGGACGTCCAAGAAGCGAACGCCGTGGGCGAGGTAGTTCATTTGTCGCCCACGCCCGTCGCTCCCTCACATGTCCCCGTCTTTTGCTTGCGCCGGTACTCCGCGCGCTCGGCCGCGTACGTTGACGCCTCGGGTAAATCATCGCCGAATTCCTCGGCGTGCAACCGCTGCAGGAATGGTCGACACCAGCCGCAGCCGGTGCCTGCGCCGTAACATTCGCTCAGCTGGCTGGCTACCGCAGGGCGACGGGCGCGAATGAACTGCTCGACCTTGCGGCGCGTGACGTGGAAACAGAGACAGAGTTCATCGTCGGCTTTCATGATCTTTCCTCGACTGTCCCTTATTCCACAAGGCGTTCTGCACCGCGGCTCGCCTGCTATGCCTCCGACGAGGTCAGCGCCGGCATCGGCGGCCGTTTGGGCTGTGCGGAGCACGCAGCAGCTCGCGTTTTGATTGATCAGTCGCGTCAGCGCAGCCACATCCTGAACAACGCCGAAACCGAACGCCTCAGCGGCTTCCCAGTCGCCGGCGAACAGCAGCAGGTACGCGCCGCGGGTGTCGATTTCGTTGATCAAATCGTGCAGCATGCGAGTGGCAAACTCCGCTTGCGAAAGCGTCTCCGTCGGTTCCGTTTGGAGTTCCTGGCCGTCGCCGGAAAGCTCGGCATCGTCGTCAGACTGATCGTCGGCGGATCGCAACGAGCCGAGCCGTTTCAAGGCGCTGACCAGCACAATCGTTCCCGACGGCGCGGCATGGCTCCGCGCTGCGAGCGCCGCGCGCATCAGGTTTTCCATCGTCTGCTGCGAATCATCCCCCTCGATGCAGGCAACCACCACGTCCGCGGCTTCCTGCAGTTCCGCATGCCGGTGAGCGGCGTAATGCGCTCGCACCGCTTCGCGGAGCGTTTCCGGCGAGGAGACGATGATCTGGCCGACTCCGCCGCCGCTGGTAACCTCCACTGCCATCATCAGCTGCACGCCGAGGTTCCAGCGCACCTGATGGGCTTGGCTTGCGGCACGTTCATCGTGATAGTTCTCGCGGCGCGCGATCGCTCGAGCGGTAAACCGCTGCAGCCGTTTTCGCTGCGCATCGTCGACCATCCCGGGAAACAACGCATCACCGCTTGAACCGCAAAGCAACGGATCGGTCACTCGCATCACGCTGACGGGCAAAACCAAATCCGCGTCGACCAACGTGCGGTTGATTCGGATCGCCTCGGCGTCTTCGTCCGCTCCGAGATAACCGAGCGCAGTCCGATCGGCAATGTTGTGAACCGTCACGCCGACCGAGGCTGGCAAAGAAGCTTTGAGACGCGCCAGGACCGCATCACCGGTCGACGCCGGAACGACCACGTTGACCTTGTCCAGATCGCAGTGCTCGAGCGTCTGCAGGATGCCGGCCAGAATCGCCTCCGGCTGGGGCAAGCCCTCGTCAAGTGCGATCGCAACAGTGTCACCCGCCACGACCATATCGGTAATTGGCAAAAACTGAGTCGGCTCAGCCAACGCCTTGGCCACTCGCGCCGCAACGGCCGAGCGAGATTCCGGCTCGCTGGAGTCAGCGGCTAACTCCGCCGGTATCTGATCGATGCGGACGCCGTCGGTGAGCTCGAGGATAACGGTCTCGGTTCCGCGGCCAATAAGAGTGGTCTGGGTCATAAGCTGTACTTTCAGCGATTGGGGGCCGGTTTTGCAACCCCCTCGTGAAATCCCAGCTCGCCTCGGTTTCCGTTGCTGTGCGGTCGGAAAACTTCCCCAGGCTTCACTCACCGGAAACCGCTGCGACCGATTTGGCGCCGTCGACCGCTACAGCCGACATAAAGGTTATGTCGATCGATCGGCGCCAGTGGTGGCCCGTGCGGTCGGCTCCTCTCACCACCGGTCTGACAAGGATCCAAGGCAATGGCTCTGGGAAAGCTCTGGAACGCATTTTTCGGCAAATCGGCAGCAGTAGAAAAGGGGCTGCCCCCGGCCAACGACGCGCGCCCCGCTTCCCACCTGGTCAGTAGCCCGTCGACGTCGCGTTCTCCGGCGCCCACCGCTGCCGCCGTTTCAGCTCCGGCCACCTTGCCGCTGAGTGCCGCTGCTCAGCCGGAGCAGCCTGCAGCAAAAGCGGTCACCAAAGTAAAACGAAAAGCCGTTGCTAAGGGTAAGAAAGCGTCGAATCCGCCGGCAGACACCACGGCGGCTCCAGCGGTGGAGGTGCCGCAGCGGCGCACGCTGCAGATCGCACGGCCCCAGCAGAACGCCTGGACGAAGTGGCTCGCCGGGCGGTCGATCGGATCGATCCTCGACACTCAGCTCGGCGACGGTGCGCGGGCAATCGAGGTCCTGCAGGCAATCGTCTGCGACAGCGTCCCCACACCGAAGTACATCGCCATCGACCTGTTCGACCTCGGCAGCGGCCGTTTGACGCTGATGGAGTTTCATCAGCGGATCCGCCGCGTCGGCGGAAACCCGGTCGCGATTCCAGCGGATCTTCACGGCGGACTGCGCCAGCTGTCGCAGACGCACGGCACCGTCGATCTGGTGCTGTTGGAGTGTGCCGGAGTCGATCTGAACGGATTGGAGTTCCGCCGCCTGTTGGCTCGCGTGACCCACAGCGACTCGCTCGTGCTGCATCGAGACGAACGCGGCAACTGGCAAAGCGTTCAACCATCGACAGTGGCCACTTTGCGGACAGGCGCGGTGCAGGCCAAAGCCGCTTAATCGGGGCGGCGGTCTGTTAAGCACGCCTGAAGGAGTCGCAGGGCATCATGAGCCGCGGAACCAGCGAAAGCTGCCGATTCTCACGAGGGTTTAGCGGAAAGATACCATCAGGCGTGCTGATACAAGCCCGACGCGCAAGCGAGTGCTACAAGCCCGACGCGCAAGCGAGTGCTACAAGCCCGACGCGCAAGCGAGTGCTACAAGCCCGACGCGCAAGCGAGTGGTTCGGTGAATGCTCTCGCTTGCGATTCGATCTGGCAATTTGAATCATTGCTGATCTCAGTTTTCCGGTCTTGGCCTTCGGGTCGCAATGGGACATTTTGCTGCCTGTGTGTGTCCCTCGCTTGCGCGTCGGGCTTGTATTGTGTGTACCGCTGCAATGGGTAAGCCCGCAACGTGTGGCCACGGCGCGAGCCGTGCGGCCTGAACCCTCGCTTCAGCGACTGGCGACCGGCACTCCGTCGGCTGGAGGCGGCTGCGTCTCGCTGGGCGGGGCGTCGATCGAGGCCGCGTCTGGGTTTTCCAGTGAGCGGATGTAGTTGATCAGGTGCCAAACATCCCGTTCCTCAAATTGCTCCGGTACCAGTGTCGCGGCCGGCATCGGCGTGCCGGCGATTCCGATCATGATCCGGCGGTACAGGTCTTCGGGTTCCGAACCCCCGCGGAACACGCCTTCTTGAAAATTACGCGGTTTGATGGTCCGTGGCGGCAATGCGCCGCGGGCCATCAGCGGAATCATCGCCTCTCGGTCATTGGGATCAATGCCGGCTCGGATCGTCCAATCTTTTGTCCAGTCGTCGTAGTCGGCTTCTTGGCCATCGCCGCGGCCGTCGGGGCCGTGGCATTTGGAGCAACTGGAGACGGTACCGACAAACAGCTGTTGCCCGCGCTCGATCGAAGCCTGCAGCTCCGTGGCCTGATCTCCGGCGAGTATCTGTTGCAGCTCTTCATATGACCGCGGCAGTGGCATGTCGGTCGGTACCTCCACTTCAACGACGTCGTCGGCCGCATCGACCCAGCTGCCAGCGATGTCCTCCACTGCTCCCTCAATCAGCTCCCACTGCTCGGCAAACGCCTCGGCATCGCTTTGTGCTAAGGCTGGATCGACCAATCGCTCGCCTCCCTCCAGATCCAGTTCCATCGCCGCGTCGTCGTACATCGTCCGCTCCAGTTCGCCGCGGATCGACAGGTAGATGACGTAATCCACCAGAGCATCGACCGCAGCATCGGGAAGCGGTCCGACTTCGGTGGCCGAGATTTGATAATCCGGAACCATCGATGTACCTGGAATCCCGTACTTAATCACGCGGGCCAGGTCAGCCTTGAGCGGCTTGGACCCGCGGCTGGTAGTCTTGAATTTGAAGATGCCCGGCCGGTAGTCACGCGGGTAGGGATCGACCAGTGCAGCCGTTTCGCCGCGGCCATTGCCGGTGATTCCGTGACAGCGGGCACAGTGCTGCCGGTATAAGCCGCGTCCTTCTTCCGAAGGCGGACCGGCTGCAGCCTGCAGGTGCGCCAGTGAGATCAGGCCCGAGAGATCCTCGTTATTTTCCAGGACAGCGGGCAGCTTCGGAGTATCCGGGTTGCCGAACAATTCCTCCAGCGCCCAACGCGTATCGGCAACCGCTTGATCCATCGGAACCCCGGCCTGGATCTCCCACTTCTTGGCGTGGACGAGGTTTTCCTCAAACGTCACCGGCAATTCCGTCCGGCAACCTGCGGCCAGCACAGCGGTGGTCGAAGCGAATAAGGTGAGTTTCCCCCACAAGGGCAGTCGGTTCATGGCCTCTGAAATCCTGCAAAGCAGTCAGGTGATCGCGTCTTCGTTCGGTCGTGCTCCGCTCGCACTGAACCGATTATAAGCGATCGCGACTGCCAGCGTCTTCAAGTCCGCCCGCGGCTGGGCCACAAAATCCAGCCGCAGCGACAATAAGCCATCCCGGTTCGGGCCGGCAGCACCGGCGAGTCGACTGCCCCTCGGGGTGGCACGTCCCTGAGGAACGAAGGGCGTGGTGGGAAAACTCTAGGTAACCATGAAACTTCTACCGGCTCAGGATCTGCTTCCCCTGCCCACGCCCATCGCTGGGGCTCTGAGCGTGCCACCCAAGGCTCTGAGCGTGCCACCCGATGTCATAGCAACACCCGTCCCAGGTGAGCGGCCATTGAATTTAAAAACGGCCGACGCAGAGACAGACGTTCTGGCCACCGAACCCAAAGCTGTTGTTCAGCGCGTAACGAAGGTCCATCTCGCGTGCTTCGTTGGGCACGTAATCCAGGTCGCAATTCGGGTCCGGATTCTCATAGTTGATCGTCGGCGGCAGCACCCCGTCACGAATCGCCAGCAGGCAGACGATCATTTCGGTGACACCGGCGGCCGCAATCAAGTGACCCATCATGCTCTTGGTGCTGCTGACCGGCACCTGCATCGCGTTCTCGCCGAACACCTGCTTGCAAGCCAATGTCTCGACCTTGTCGTTGACCAGCGTGCTGGTGCCGTGTGCATTGACGTAGCCGATCTGTGTCGGCTGCAGGCCCGCATCGGAGATCGCCATTCGCATCGCGGCGATCCCGCCGCGGCCGTCGGGCGGGATGTCGGTGATCCGGTAGGCGTCGGCGGTCGTGCCATAACCGAGCACTTCGCCGTAGATCGGCGCGCCGCGTTTCTTGGCCTGCTCCAGTTCCTCAAGGATCACCATCGCGGAGCCTTCGCCGAGCACAAAACCGTCGCGTTTGCCGTCGAACGGGCGGCTCGCTTTGGTCGGCTCATCGTTGCTGGTCGACAGCGCGGTCAACAGGTTGAACCCGGTCACCCCGAACGGATGGATCATGCTGTGCGTGCCGCCGGCAAGCATCACGTCGGCATCGCCGCGGCGGATCATCTCGACCGCTTCGCCGACCGCTTGGCTGCTGGCCGCACAGGCGGTCAGACAGTTGAAGTTCGGACCCTGGGCATTGAACATCGCCGCCAGGTGGGCCGCCGGCATGTTCGGTTCCTGCTCCAGTTCCTTGACCGGGTTGAGCAGCGCCAGGCCTTCGGCAATAAACTTGGCCGGGTTGTATTGCCCGTCCTTCATCGACGCGGTCATCATTTGCGTGAAGGTCAGAAAGTCCTGATTCCCTTCACCGCTGCCAAGATAGATTCCAAAACGCGTGGGATCGATCGACAGGTCAGCAATCCCGCTGTCGGCAACAGCCTGTTTGGCGGCACCGGCGGCGAACTTCGTATGTCGGCCGCGATCTTTCCAGACCTCTGCTGATTCGCCGGTGTCGGCGATATCCCAGTTTTTGACTTCGGCGGAAATTTTCGTCGGAAAACCGCTGGCATCGAATAGCGTCGTCGGACCGACACCGCTTCGTCCTTCGCGCAGCCCTTCCCAGACCGTGGACACGTCATGCCCCATCGGGTTGATCATTCCGATCCCGGTGACAACAACTCGGCGACGCATGAAAAAGGCAAACTCCAAGATGAAAAAAGCGGTCGAATCCGAAAAGGGGTCTGACCCTTTGGACCAAGTGAGCTACATAAAGTTCTCAGTCTTACCGGAGAGGGTCAGACCCCTTTCCGGAACATTAAATTTTGTCGGAAATCGCCAACGGGTTGCCCTGCGCATCGACCGCGACGTTGAACAGGTTCATCGTCCGCAACATGATGGCCAAGTCACCGGGATGGAACAGCGAGCCCTCAGCGAATCGTCCCTGTTCGAGAAACGCGAACATCAGATCGATCTCTGCTTGCAATTCGCCGTCGCAGTGACTGGTGCCGGTCACGGTCGCGCCGTGGTCCTGGGTCCCTTCGAGCCGCACATGGTAGCGCAGCTGATCGCCGGGCAGCGCCGGGCGGTGGTAAACCGCCTTGCCTATCTTAGCGAGCACCACGCGTTGATCCCAGTCGAAATGCTCGGCGACCAGGATTCCGCCGAGCTGCGCCATCCCCTCGACAATCAGCGTCGGTGGGAAATAGGGGTAAGCCAAGCAGTAGTCATCGAGCACCTCCTCGTCCAACGCGATATTCTTGATGCCGCTGGCGTGAGAGCCGCTGACAAACTCGGTGAACCGATCGATCCAGAACCAACGCATCGCAGCGACAACCTACTTAGATCTTGGTGGCAACGTAATTGCACATATCGCCGACGGTCAGCAGGTTGCCGAAATCCTGCACACGGGGGTTCTGTTCGAACTTCGACAGGTCAGCCCACGGCATCCGCTGCTTCAGTTCGGTCATCCCTTCGGGTGTGACCGATCCGTCCTTCACGTACTGGCTGTTGGTCAGAATGTCCTCGGGGGACAACTCTTCGCGGGGAATCGTGATGCCGAAGCTCTTTTCGAGCTTGAACACGATGTCCAAAAAGTCGATCGACTCCGCGCCCAGGTCGCCCACGAGCGTTGCTTCGGGAGTTACTTCGTCATCATCCACTCCGAGGGCGTCGACCAATGCGGTCCGAACTTTCTCGAATACTTCGTCGCTGTACTGTGTCATCACGGGTCCTTAGTAGAAAAATCGCGTTCGCTAGTGTTTCTGATGTTCGCCCTGCTGAACAGATGGGCGGTTAACTTGGTCCAGCGGCCCGAAGAGGCTTTCGAATTGCTTCCGCGAGGCAGCCGCCACGAGTTCATCTGTACCGAGTCGCGCCGGAGAATGGGTAGAGCATTTTTCCAAAACGAGCCTGGCCGAGACGGTGGTGCGGCCCGCTTTTTCACCGATCGCTTTGACACTGACCAGCGGCCCATCATCCTTGAGCCACTGCACCGTGACATCCAGGGTCTCGCCCGGGCAGAGAAAGTCGCCGAACTTGACTCCGCGCGCTTCTTTGAGCAGCACCAGTGGGGGAGCGAAGTCGTCGCCGCTGCGGACCATCCAAATCGCCGCCTGATGCAGCGCTTCGAGCATCATCACGCCTGGCATGACCGGAAATTTCGGAAAATGATCCAACAGATATTGTTCGTCCGACCGCAGCGTCCGCTGGGCAACCAACCGCCTGCCGGGGTCGAGTTCGACGATCCGGTCTAACTGGTTGTATCGCATCAAAGTTGTCAAAGAGCATGGAGAACGAGGCGCAGGCCACGGTGGCGGTGACAGAATAATGTTCTCAAGCCCTCGCCTCAACGGCAGTTTCGCTTCCGCGCGATTGCCAACAGGATGTGACGCTGAAGCATTTCGGGCTCGATTTCCTGCTTCGGCAGAAAGTCATCGGCCCCGGCGGCGAGGCAGGCAGCACTCAGCTGCGGCTGCGAACTGCTGGTCATCACCAGAATCGGCGTCACGGCGTCAGCCTGCCGCAGCGACAGCACCGTATCCACGCCTGTGCTATCGGGCAGGTTCAGATCGAGCAGGACGATGTCAAATCGCTGAGTTTGGCAGGCGTCGATCGCCGCCGTCAACGAGCCGACCTCGCTGGTACTGAAGTACGGTGAGATCGCTGCCAAGTTCTGCCGCGTCACGAGCGACTGCACCAAGCTGTCCTCGACCACCAGAATGCGGCACCGCGTTTCACAAGGCAAAATCGCCACCCCCATGTCGCTGGCACAGCTTTCCATCGCTGCGATCACTTCGGCCATCGTCTGAAACCGTGCCGCCGGATCGAGCTGAGTCATCCGGCTGACCAAGGCATAGAGACTGGTCGGCAAATCCTTCCGCAGCGACGACAGCTCAATCATCCCCTGACAACTCACCAGTGCCATCGCGCGCCGCCGCTGAGTTCGGCCACGCAAGTGACTCGCCCCGGTGAGCAGATAGAACAGCGTGCATCCGAGGCTGTAAATATCGCTGCGGACATCGCACAGCCCCAGTTCCTCGGCCTGCTCCGGAGCCATGTAGTCGATCGTGCCGATCAAATGGCCGGTCCGCGTGTGCCAGCCCGGATTGCGTCGCGCGGAAACCGACTCCACCGCATCGAAAAACCGTGCCAAGCCCATGTCGACCAGCTTGATCCGCTCGCCGGGACCGAGCATCAGGTTTCCGGGTTTGACATCACGGTGGACCAAGCCACGCTCGTGGGCATGGGCCAGAGCGCGAGCAGCCTGAGCCGTATAGGCGAGCGCCCGCTCAGGCGACAGCGCCCCTTGATCGGCAACCAGCTGCGCCAAGTTCTTCCCTTCGACCAGTTCCATCACAATGTGCAACCGGCCGTGCTGGTGACCGACCGAACGGGCGACCGCAATGTTCGGATGCGCCAGCCCCCGGACCGCGTCCATCTCGCGCAAAAAGCGGCTGCGAATCGTCGGATCGACCGGATCGAGCGGATCCAGTGGCTCAAGCAACTTCAGCGCGTAAAGGTGCCCGGTCACCCGGTGGCGTACGCGGAGCACGATCGCCATGCCGCCGCGGCCCAGTCGATCGAGCACATCGTATTCGCCGATCCGCAGCAGCCCCGGTAGCTGGGCACAAATCAGCACCGCCTGATAGGCAGTGAGCTTATCGGCATCGATGAGTCGCACGGCAAGTTGAGCAGTGGTCAGGCCATCGGTCGGCAGCGCCGTCGGATCGATCGTGGACAGTTTGGCAACGAGCAGCCCGCTGCGAAACGACTCGAGCGAAGTCCGCTCAAGCCATGAGTCGAGCACTTCGCCGGCGTCGAGGTCATAGGTGGGATGCAGGCGCGTGTTCGGCGCCGGGGGATAACAGATCTGAGTCGGTTGATCGGCTTTGTCGACAGGGCGATCGGCGGCGATGGTCGATTCCAGTGGAGAATCTCGGCTGTCCGCTTCCTCGCCAGCCGAAACGCGCGGTGGCAAAAAATCGCCGCTGCCCGGTACGTCCAAACTCGCCCGACTCACACCTGCTGTGGCTAAACCGACAGGATTCAGGCCTGCCGACATCAGTCGTGCGGATGTTGTATTTTCGGGCGCGGCGATCCGTGGCGAGCCGATCATGACTGTCCACACGGCCGCCGCACTCACCACCGCCAGCCCCCAACTCGGCCATCCGCTCCACAGCGTCCGGCCATCGACTCGCCAGTGCCCGGGCAGTGGCAGCAGCCCGCCCTGGGCGAGCGCCGCCCCGGTGAGGATCGCCAGGCTAATCGCGACCGCCGCGGCGATGGCATTGCGGCGGCTGAGCCGCTGCTCACAGCACGCCGCCCCGGCGACTGCGAGCGGATAGAGCAGCGGCAGTGCTGCGAACAGCACCACCCCGACTGCAAGCAGGCCGATCAGCAGTTTGCGAGCATCGATCATCGAGCCTCCTTCCGTGCCACCGGTTATTCTATGCGTTTCCGGTGGGGGGAAGCGAACGCGCGTCGAATTTGCAAGACAAGCATCGCTGTAACGGCTGAGCCGATGTTTTGGCTGGAGCCGATTAGCCAGTACGATGTTCGGTTCCTGAGATCGCTGGAGATCGCTATCATCGCTGCCAATCGATTGCCCTTTCGACCTCACGCTTTACCCAGACCCGACAACTCACCCGCGCACCGGCCACGCCAGCGATGAAGACCGACGAACTACGCGAAAAGTATCTGGCGTTCTTCGAGACCAAGGGCTGCGTCCGCCGGCCCAGCGACGTGCTCGTGCCGACCTGGGATCCCTCGGTGCTGTTCACGCCGGCCGGCATGAACCAGTTCAAGGACCACTTCCTGGGCAAGGTGAAGCTCGAGTTCACGCGGGCGACGACCTGCCAGAAGTGCCTGCGGACGGGCGACATCGACAACGTCGGCCGCACGGCCTATCACCACACGTTCTTCGAGATGCTGGGCAACTTCAGCTTCGGCGACTATTTCAAGCGCGACGCGATCAACTGGGCGTGGGAGTTTCTCACCGACAAGAAGTGGCTCGGCATCGACCCGGAGCGGCTGACGCGTGACGGTCTACACGGACGACGACGAGGCGGCCGGCATCTGGGCGAAGGACGTCGGCCTGCCGGTCGATCGCATCGAGCGGTGCGGCGAGGATGAGAACTTCTGGCCGGCCAGCGCGCCGAGCCAAGGGCCCGACGGCGTCTGCGGGCCGTGCAGCGAAATCTACTTTCATCCCGACAGCGGCAAGGCGGTCGAGATCTGGAACCTGGTGTTCACGCAGTTCAATCGCGTGGGCGATCCGCCGAACAACCTGCGGCCGCTGCCGATCGAAGAACATCGACACGGGCATGGGCCTGGAGCGGACGGCGGCGACGCTGCAGGGCGTGCCGACGAACTATCACATCGACATCCTGCTGCCGATCGTGCAGGCGGCGGCCGAAGTGTGCGGCGTGAAGTACGAGCTACGAGTCGCGACAACGGCCGGCGGCTGCGGCGGATCACCGACCACGTGCGGGCCTGCACGTTCGCGGTGCACGAGAACGTCTATCCCGGCGCGAACAAGGAAAAGTACGTCGTCAAGCGGCTGCTGCGCCGGGCGGTGCTCGACGGGCATCAGATGGGCGCTGCGCGAGCCGTTCCTGCACAAGCTCGTGCCGAGCGGTCGCCGAGATGATGAAGCGGCCGTATCCGGAGCTGGCGGAAACGGTGAAGCGCGTCGCGCAGCGTGATCGAGAAGGAAGAAGCGAACTTCTTCGGCACGATCGACGCGGGGCTCAATCACATCGACGCGTGTTCGACGAGATGCGGCAGCGACAATCGCGTGACGCGTCGACGGCGGCCGTCGCGGCCGAGCTGTATCAGACGTATGGCGTGCCGCCGGAATTGCTGGAGCAGATGGCTGCCGAAGAAGGCTTCACGTTCGACTGGGCTGGCTACCAAAACGCGATGCAGGTCCACTCGCAGGTCAGCGGCGGGGAGCAAAATCGCTTGTTCCAAACCGGTCCGCTGGAAACGCTCAAGGAAGCGCTCCGGGAAACGCCCTTCATCGGCTACGAGACCACCACGTGTGAGGCGGTCGTTAAGGGAATCATCAGCGGCGATGGCCGCGGCGACGAGGACGACGGCATGCTGTTGCCCAAGACCACCGCGGCGACGGGCGCGGAACGACAGCCGCTGCGGCTGATTCTCAGCCAGACACCGTTTTATGCAGAGTCCGGCGGTCAAGTCGGCGACATCGGCACGATCAGCGGCGAAGGGTTTGAGTTCGAAGTCACCGACACCCAAAAGCACGCCGGCCTGATCGTCCACCACGGGCATTTGATTTCGGGCGAGGTAACCGAAAACGCAACCTGCACCGCGACGGTGAACAGCGAACGACGCGATGCGCTGCGGCGAGCGCATTCGGCAACCCATATCCTGCACTACGCCTTGCAACGCAACGTCGGCACCCACGCACAGCAGCAGGGCAGCAAGGTCGATGCGGATTGGTTGCGATTTGACTTCTCACATCAGAAGGCGCTCAGCGATGAAACCTTGGCTGAAATCACTCGCGACGTGATCTCACAGGTGCAGGCCGATGAGTCGGTTCAGTGCCAGACCGTGTCATTGGCTGACGCCCGCAAGGCCGGCGCGATGATGCTCTTTGGCGAAAAGTACCCCGACCCGGTGCGAATGGTATCGATGGGCACGTTCAGCCGCGAACTGTGCGGCGGCACCCACTTGGATCGCACTGGCCAAGTCGGCTCATTCGAGCTGATCGCCGAGGAAAGTGTCTCAGCCGGAACGCGGCGTGTGATCGCGCTGACCGGAAAGAAAGCGGAAGAGTATCGCGGCAAGATTTCCGAAGTTGTCGCTCAGGCGTGCCAGTTGCTCGGCTGTTCAGCTCAGCGGCTCTCTGAGAGCGCTGCGGCACTCGTTGCCGATGTGCGCGCGATCAAGAAGGATATCGCTGCGGGTAAAGCGAGCAGCCAGCGCAGCGGCAGCCAGCCAACTTCGGCCGCTCCGCCCGCTGACAGCCCGGGCGCGCCGAGCGAAACACAGTACGCGGCCGCGAAGGCACAACTGCGCGATGCCGCTCGGGCACTGAACGTCTCGCCCTTGGACGTCGCAGCACGGATCGAGGCGATGCAGCAAGAGCGTGCTCGGCTGCTCGAAGATCTCGCCAAGGCGACCGCCGGCGGCGAACTCTCCGCAGCCGATTTGCTGGAAAGCGGTGAGCCGGTTGGCGACGCGATCGTCGTCGTTGCCCAGACACCCGGTGGAAACGCTAACTTGATGCGCGGCTGGATCGACACGATTCGCAAACTCAGCCCCTCGCCGGTCGCGGTCCTGCTGGGGACAGCTCAGGACGATAAGGTGGTGCTGGTCGGCGGACTCAGCCGCGCACTGGTCGATCGGGGACTCAGCGCTGGCACTTGGGTTGGCACAGCCGCAACCGCGGTAGGCGGGGGCGGCGGTGGACGGCCGGATTTGGCTCAGGCCGGCGGCAAGGACCCGGAAAAACTACCGGAGGCTTTGGCCGCGGCAAGAGATCAGATGAAGGCTTGGTTGCAATAGTCAAATCCCCATCGAGGACCCTACCGAGTGAACATTCCGCAACCGATCGTTTCTGATGTGTCTGAAGAGGCCGCGCGAGCTGACGCCCAGACGGCGAAGCAATCGGCGGCAGCACTGCGGCAGCACCACCAGATCGTGCTGCTGACCGATGGTTTTTCGACACCGTTTTTGGCGAAGACCGCGATCAGCATGCTCCGCTATCGCACCGCTGATATTGTCGCGCTGCTCGACTCGACGACCCAGGCCAAGACGACCGCTGCGCTGCTGGGCGTCGGCGGCGACCTGCCGGTGGTCGGGGCGCTGAGCGAGGTTCCGCAAGCCGATGCGCTCTACATCGGCATCGCCCCTCCCGGTGGCAAACTCCCAGCGCCGTGGCGATGGATCATCCTTGAAGCGCTCGGCCGTGGGATGGATGTCGTCTCGGGCCTGCACGACTTTCTCACCGACGACAGCGAATACGTTCAAGCGGCGCAGGCCAGCGGCAGTCAACTGGTCGACGTGCGGCGGAACCGATTCAAGTCAACGGCTGAGCACCGCCAGTTCCGCCACGGCTGCGTTCGCGTTCACGCCGTCGGCCATGATTGCAGCATTGGCAAGATGGTGGCCTCGCTGGAAGTGCAGCGCGGGCTGGTGGCCGCTGGCGAAGACGCAAAGTTCTTGGCCACCGGCCAGACCGGGATCATGATCTCCGGCGAAGGCGTGCCGATCGATTGCGTGGTCTCGGACTTCGTCAACGGCGCTGCCGAGCAACTGGCTTATGACAATCAGAACCACGACTACCTGCTGATCGAAGGCCAAGGCAGCCTGACGCATCCCGCCTTTTCCGCCGTCACCCTTGGCCTGCTGCACGGGTCAGCTCCCGATGGGTTGATCTACTGCTACGAAGCCGGCCGTAACTACGTTAAAGGCCTCGACCACGTAGCCATCCCCGACCTGTCGCGGCAGTTGGCGTTCATCCTGACCGCAGCTAACTTCCGCCATCGCTGCCGGTTGATCGGCGTGGCGATCAATACCCGTGCGCTGTCTCCTGACGAGGCTGCGGCGGAGATTGCCAAGGCGGAGCAGACGTTCGGTGTCCCCGCCTGCGACGTCTACCGCGATGGCGCGGACAAGCTGGTTCAGGCGACGATGGCGCTCCGCCGCTCGATCCTCGCACAAGGTCCTTCAGCCGGAGAACCTCAGCGATGAAGCTCACCCTCCATCGGCTGAATCTCGAGTTGATCGATCCGTTTACCATCGCCCGCGGCACCATCACCCACCAACACAGCCTGATGGTGGAACTGCGCGATGGCGACTTGGTTGGCTGGGGCGAAGTGACGGAAAACGACTACTACGGTCACACGTTCGACAGCATGACCGCATCGCTGCAAAGGGCTCAGTCGTTGCTCGACGACTATCGCCAATCTCCGCCGGAGGACGTTTGGGCACGCGCATTAGAAGAAATGGGAGGCGATCGCTTTGCACTGGCGGCGCTTGATCTGGCAGCGCATGACCTATGGGCCAAACGCGTCGGACAAACCTGCTGGCAACGTTGGGGCCTGGAGTGGGTCAACATCCCCGAGTCCAGTTTTACCATCGGGATCGACACGATCGACCGGATGATCGAAAAGCTCAACCGGCAAACAGGCTGGAAGACGTACAAGATCAAGCTCGGCACAGCAGACGATTTGGCGATCGTGCCGCACCCTGCGGCAGCACACCGAGGCAACGTTTCGCGTCGATGCCAATTGCGGCTGGACAGCGGATGAGACGATCGCTCGCTCGGCCGAACTGCAGCGGCTCGGCGTTGAGTTCATCGAACAACCCCTGCCGGCCGAAGCGTCGACGGAAGACAAACGCCGCGTGTATGAACAGTCGGCGTTGCCGATTATCGCCGACGAGAGCTGTCAGATCGAATCGGATGTTGCTGACTGCCACGGATTATTCCACGGCGTGAACGTCAAATTGTGCAAGTGTGGGGGGCTGACCCCGGCGCTAGCGATGCTGCGACAGGCCCGCGGCCTGGGGTTGCAAACAATGGTCGGGTGCATGATCGAAAGCTCGATCGGAATCAGCGCCGCAGCGCAGTTACTGCCGCTGCTCGACTATGCCGACTTGGACGGAGCGCTGCTGATCGGTAACGACCCGGCCAGCGGGGTGCGGATCGAAAAGGGACAGGTAGCAAAACCGTCGGCTCCAGGGCTCGCTGCAGAACTGCTCCGGTTGCGTGATTAATGTCCAAGGAAGTCCAAGCTCATGCGCGTTCAGATCGTCATTCCCGCCCGCTTGGCATCGACCCGTCTGCCCGAGAAATTGCTGCTCAGCGTCGGTGGCAAGTCGGTGCTCCAGCACACCTACGAAGCCGCCTCACGCTCGCGGGTCGCCACGAGCGTGATCGTCGCGGTCGATGATCCTCGGCTGGCTCACGAGGTCGATTCCTTCGGTGGCAATGTTCGACTGACCAGTCCAGCCTGCCAAAGCGGCACCGACCGCGTAGCGGAAGTGGCCGCTGAGATGACCGATGTCGACATCTTCGTCAACGTGCAGGGGGATGAACCGGAAATCGAACCGGCCGCAATCGACCGCGTCGCACAAGCGCTGATCGATCATTCCGAAGCCGACATGGCGACCGTTGCGCGGCCGATCCGCGACCCGGAGTTGCTGCTCAACCCTAACTGCGTCAAAGTCGTGCTGGGCGACGGCGGGCGAGCGATTTACTTTAGCCGTGCCGCGGTTCCGTTTGCCCGCGAAGGGATTACACCGTCGCTTTTGCAAGCTGACCCGCCGCTGTACTGGCATCACATCGGGCTGTATGCCTACCGCCGCGAGTTCCTGCTGTGGTTTGCGTCGCAGCCAGTTGCGTCGCTAGAAGAAGTTGAAAAGCTCGAACAACTCCGTGCGATCCAGGCCGGCAAGCAGATCGTCGTGGCGCCGGTCGATTCGGCGGCAGCGGGAATCGACACGCTGGAGGATTTCCAAGCCTTCTCCGCCCGCTGGGAAAAGCACGGTGACCGCCGGATTTGAATTATCGCCGACCGCTCCGCCATCCGACGCTAGCCACACCTATCGCCCAGCCACTAAACCAATCAGCCGGCGGGCATTAGCCCCCGGTTCCCTCTGGCGATCGACCACCTTTCTCGCTGACCACTCTATGCGGCCGACCGCTCCGCCGGTCGGAGTCCCGCTTCTCGCTCCCTTCGCCCCGGCTCGGCGGGGAGAAAGGTTGGGGATGAGGGGCCGACCGACCAACCGCTCGCCCCTTAACGCCACCGCGCGGCCTCACATCTTCCCCAACTGTTCGTTCGATCGCGGAGCGATCGACCACCCTCATCGCAACCAAAAATCCTCAAAAACCTCCGCGCCTAGCTGCAGCAGCCCCGCGACTCATTCCTATCAAGGTTGTGAGCACCCCCTCCTCCAGTGTTACGCGTCCGCCGGCTCAGATCAGGCTGTCACCGACGCCACCGGAGGCACGTCCAACCGGTCCAGCGGACTCTCCACGATCCGCTGCCGGTACACTCCCGTCCTGACTTCAATGTTGATCTGTGACGGTTTGGACGTTGATGTACGTTGTCGGCGGTGCGACAATGTGCTGACAGTGACACTTTTTCCGAACGCCGATGGTGCAACGATTGAATGCAAATGCGGACTTTGTTCTGGAACGGTGCGGGGACTTTAACGTCAAAAACGCCGACGAACTATGTCGTGAACCTGAGCGGCGAAATCGGGCGGTCTTGAAATTGATAATCTTTCGTCGCCGCCCGGTTACGGCGGATGCTAGGCATTTGATAATCAAGCGAAAGGAGACCCATCATGCGCACTTTCGCACAGAAGCCGAAGGCACATCAGCAGGCTACACCCGCCAAGTCTACGGTACCAAGTCGGGCACACTTTAGGTACAGCCATGAAATGAACTCGATCCTGCACTTGCAGCGCACGATTGGAAATCAAGCGGTCCAGCAGATATTGCAGGCCAAAGCTGAAGAACTGTGGACAGGAGCGGCTACCACGTCATCACCGCACTTTGGTCATGATTTCAGTCACATACCGGTACATCCTAAGTCGCCAGCAAACGTCCAGACCACGCTAACGGTAGCTCGCCCCGGAGACCTTTATGAGCAGGAAGCAGACTACGTCTCCGAACAGGTGATGCGTATGTCTGCGCTTCGGCCACGGTCCCTCTGGCAAAGAGGAGCGGCGGAGCATCGAGACCGGGAGCACGAACGGTTGCAGACGAATCGCACCTCGGAGGCAGGCGACTTAGGACAAACTGCAGCACCTCCTATCGTCCACGAAGTTTTGAGTACTCCTGGTCAACCTCTCGATCCGGCGGTTCGTGCCTTTATGGAGCCGCGATTCGGGCAAGACTTCGGGAGGATTCGCATTCACAATGACTTACGCGCGGCAGAGTCGGCACGGGCGATCGACGCGCTTGCCTATACACTGGGGGAGCATCTCGTTTTTGACGCTGGCCAGTACGCACCCAATACCAGCTATGGCAAGCAGTTGCTATCGCACGAACTGACGCACTCAATGCAACAGCATCATGGTCAGGTTCACCGTGCCCCCCAGCGGGTCAAGATTGGTAAGCCTGTAGTAAGTACCGATCGTGAGCAGGCAATGAAAAAAGCCCGCGAGATTGCGGAGCTCATCAATTCAGGCAAGTGGAAATTGGAAAACTATCAGCAGCTAGCGCATTGGTTGGAGTTCTTCGAAGGTATCGCTTTGGTAAGTTTCATTACGGCACTTCAAGACGCGACAGGGAAGAAGATATCCCAGTTCGAGAGTGACTCCGTGGAACACACCGATATTTTTGCTACCTCGACCAAATTAAGTGTCATCGTACCCACGTCGGAAGCCAGGGTCACCCGCGGCGGATTTAAAGTGGCGTATTTTGCACAGATATTTGAGGAAAGCAGTACCTCCACGAGTGTTGAAGTATACGCCGATAATTCTGCTGGCGCCGGATTGGGCATCGAATTGCCAATCCGTAAGATCGCGAAGTTTAGGTTCGGAGCAGAAGCAAGGAAGGGGCGAAAGACATCAGATAGAGAGGAAGAAAAGAAGGCGAGCAGAAGTGGCAGGACGATCTCGCGGTCCTTTACCATCCAAAAAGTGGAGCGTGATGTGTTGAACTATCAGGCAAAAAAAACTTATGTCGAACCGGCGCCGATTGCCAAAGAAGTTATTTACGAAAAGGCCGGGCATAACCCTGAAATTCAGTACGGTTTCCAGGTTGTCCCGGATGAGGGAGGTAAGCCGTGGGGGCCGTTCTGGAATGAATATTCAGGGCATGTACAGGCCGAAGGATCAGCTTTACCTCCTGTTTGGGACGTCCTTAGGGTCGAACAGAAGAACATCGCGGAAGATCTTGTGTTTGGCAGACACTAGAAGAACGGTGAACTACAAACGCAGATAATCATGCCTAACAACCGCTCAGAGGGGACGCTCCTAAGGTCGCACCCCGCGAATAGCACGTTCGTCGACAAAAGTCGACCGCCCCAGTGTCAACGAACGCTGGTCAACATAGATGGACATCATTGGCGCTGATTTTTTGCGATTAATGCTCAAATCTGAAGGCTAATTTGCCAAGCTGGTCCTGAACGAGTCAACTGCATACTTCTTCCCTTGATACAGCCGAGCATCGCGACGCCACTCAACCCGGGCTCTGCTACAGGGACGATGCGCAAGGTAACGCTCTGGCTGCAACGATTAAACGGAATCAAATAGCCGTCCGGCATCACCGCGCATACAGCGACGAGCATGTTGCGATGCTTACGCGAAGATTGAGGAGCGATCAAAGGGGACGGTAGCAATAGTGTTCGGTACTCGCCTTGCTGCAGGCCGAGGAGTGGCGAACGATTCCGCTGGCATCACATAGCAGTCTGCTTGGGTCCAAAGATGCTAGACGGTTTGCTTTGTTGAGCGCGCAGCATCACCCGCAGGCGAGCATGATTTGCAATGCTCCCTGGACGCTTTCTAGAGGTTAGCCGGCTTGGCCTCGTCGTGCTGCTTGGGGACGGAAAAGGGGACGGGGGACGGAAAAGGGGACGGGGGACGGAAAAGGGGACGGGGGACGGAAAAGGGGACGGGGACGGAAAAGGGGACGGGGGACGGAAAAGGGGACGGGGGACGGAAAAGGGGACGGGGGTAGTTTTCGGGGGACGGAAAAGGGGACGGGGGTAGTTTTCGCGTCCGGCACGTGGTATTCTGTGGCTTTCGCCGCTTGAAAGGGAGCGCACAATGCCCAGGCAACCACGAGCTGATGAAGCTGGCATGATTTACCATGCCCTCAATCGCGGCAACCGGCGTCAAACCATCTTCCACAAAGACGAGGATTATGAGGCGTTCATCCGGGTCTTGGCTGAGGGCCTCGCGAAGTACGCGGTCGAGATTTTTGCTTTTACGCTGATGCCGAACCACTGGCACTTGGTGCTCCGCCCGGCGAAGGACGGCCAGATGGGCGCTTTCCTGCGCTGGGTGACCGCCACGCATACGCTTCGCTATCACGCGCACTACCACACGCGCGGTGAGGGGCATCTCTACCAGGCTAGGTTTAAGAGCTTCCCAATCCAAAGCGACGAACACTTCTACGTCGTGTGTCGCTATGCCGAACGAAACCCTGTGCGAGCGAAGCTGGTTGATTCAGCGAAGTTATGGCGATTTGGTTCGCTCTATCGTTGGAATCAGACCAGCGAGCCAGTGCCGACCGTGCTATCTCCGTGGCCGATTCGGCGTCTTCCGAACTGGAACAATCGCGTCGACGCAGCGCTATCCGCCAAAGAGTTGGCCGAGGTACGGACTTGCGTCGAAAGAGGGCGTCCTTTCGGCGATCAGGCATGGGTCGAGAATGTTGCCGATCGCCATTCGCTATGGTATACGCTCCGGCCCCCAGGCCGGCCGCGAAAAGCAAGGCCCCGCAATAACTTTTGAGATTTAAAACTACCCCCGTCCCCTTTCTCGTCTCCGGCCCCCAGGCCGGCCGCGAAAAGCAAGGCCCCGCAATAACTTTTGAGATTTAAAACTACCCCCGTCCCCTTTCTCGTCTCCGGCCGCGAAAAGCAAGGCCCCGCAATAACTTTTGAGATTTAAAACTACCCCCGTCCCCTTTCTCGTCTCAATAACTTTTGAGATTTAAAACTACCCCGTCCCCTTTCTCGTCCCTCGTCCCCTTTCTCGTCCCTCGTCCCCTTTCTCGACACCGTCCCCTTTCTCTCCCCACAGTAGCCTCCCGTCTCTGCTCTATATACCACGTTTCCATTCGTAAAGAGCAATGGCTGTCGCTGTGGCCGCGTTGAGTGATTCGACATCTGGTTTGATTGGAATGGAAAGAGCGTGACTTCTTAGATGCGTCGGCACGCCGGGGCCTTCGATTCCAGGGATGAGAGCAAAAGTTTCGGGAAAGTTAAACTTCGCGAGAGGGTTGCCTTCGCCTGAGAGAGAAACAAAAGGCATGTGGTTAAAAGATAAGTCGTTGATGCTGGGTCCGCGCTGAAGGTCGACCTTAAATAGGGCGGGGCCAGCAGCCCTGGTCGACTTTGGGTGGAAAGGATGGGCAGCTTCTTTCAATAAGACAACCCGCTCGACACCGAAGGCGGCGGCCGTGCGAATCACAGCGCCACAGTTGTCCGGATTCTGAAAAGGAATAAATAGAGTACAACCGAGCGGCCATGGATTTTTTTCGTCGTACAGCGCGAGCTCAGGAGCCGAAACAATGATTAAGGGTTTACCCGTTCTAAAAACGTCAAGTTCAGCGAAGAGCGGTTTTGCCAGCCGGTACCACTGTGGCAGCCCCGCTGGCGGCCGAGTGTCATCCATAGTGATCCAAGCCATCACGCGGTCAATGTGATCCTTAATAATTTCATGGACAAATTTTTCCCCGCTCACTATGGCACGTTGATTTTTTTGTATTCCTTTACTGATAACGAGGCTGGAAAGTTCTTTGAACGTACTGTTTGCGGAGCTGTTGATTGCTCTTGCTAGGCCAGTCATTAATGCGTCCAGCTCAAATAGGAGTAAAAGTCATTGAGATCGCTGCTGCTACCGAGGAGACAGCTTCATGCCGGTGCTGCCATGCCCAGGTCATAACATTGCCGCTCCGATGCAGACAAAAAATGTTGAGCCTTGCACTAAAATAACAGAATCATCCGAGTTCGTGAAGAAAGTTTCAGCGAGACGAATAAGGAGAAGGTTCGCACAGTTATTGAGCGCGGATGCAAACCCATTGATCTGACCTTTTTCTCCCGGAGCACACCAGCGTTGAAGAAGTTCAATCTCTCCCTGCATAAATCCGTAGAGGCCAATTCGTGACACTAGAATCTCGCCAAAGAAGTACCAGTGGCTGGCGTTACCAACAAAGGCGACCGCCGCAATGAGTAGATCGCTGCCTGCAGCAAGGTCATGCTGCTAATGTAGAACAGTTGTCTCAACTATTTTCTGCTGGCGGGGAGGGTGCAGGCGATGGATGGTTGGGGCAGATGAGCCATTGAGGACAATAGTTCTACATTACGACGCCGCTTCGCAACTGACCGACCTGCAGGCTCAGGACCGCACAACCATCCGCCGGCTGTGGCGGGCAGCGGAGTAGCCGCTCAGCCATTTCTCCAGCTCGGCGGCGATTTCCAGCACCGCCGGCCGCTGCAACATGTGGGCGTGATCACCGGGCACACTCACCAAGTCAACACGGCTGGCGTACTCGTTCCAGCCGAGCATCTGGTCATCAAACAGCTTGCTGGTCCGCATCTGGTCAGCCGGCCGCACCAGCAGCAGCGAGCCGGAGTAGGGCTGCGGCTGATGATCATGCACGGCTTTCACATTGGCCTGGAAGACGTCAAAAATGTGTGTCCCGGTTTCAGGGGGATCCTCCGGCACGATGCCCGCATGAGCGGCTTGGCGAATGAAATAGTTCAGTTGTTCCTCTGGTGTGGCCTGCCGCAATTCTTCGAGCGACACGTGCGACTGGTGTGGAAACAGCGCTGCGATCAGCGGCAGGAAATCCTGTTCGCTCCAGTCTTCCTGAGCGGCGAGTACACCCGAGTCCAGCAGCGCTAGCACGCCGACCTCACGGCCTGACTGTTCCAGTTGACGGGCGACCTCGACGGCGATGTTGCCGCCCAGCGACCAGCCGACCAGATGCACCGGCCCGCTCCGTACCGCCAAGCGAATTACCGCCGCATAATGCCGCGCCATTTCGACCAGCGTCGACTGTGGCTTTTCCAAGCCATCGACGCCGCGGGCCTGGAGCCCGAACACTGGCCTTCTGCCTGCAAAGCAACCTGCCAGTTCGTGATAACAGAACACCGTGCCGCCGGCCGGATGAATGCAAAACAATGGCTGTTCGCTCCCGGTGAGCGTCAGCGGGACGAGTGTGGTTGATCGAGACGACGCGGGCTTTTCCAGTAGGTTTGCCAGTTGGGCGATCGTGGGTTTGCCGAACAACGCTGCCAGTGGCAACGTCCGGCTCAGTCGCTTGCGGACCTGTGAAACCATGCGCACTGCTAACATGCTGTGCCCGCCGAGGTCGAAGAAATCGTCGTCGATCCCGATCGGCGAAACCTCTAGCAGTTCCTCCCAAATCTCAACTAACACCTTCTGCGTCTGAGTGTACGGGGGTCGGGGCGGTGCGGTGACGCTTAGCCGCTGGGTCGGCGGTGGCGGCAGTGCCGCACGGTCGAGTTTCCCCTGGATCGTCAACGGCAGTTCGGCGATCAACACGAACGCGCTGGGGATCATGTAGGCGGGCAGTTTCCGCCGTAGCTGCGTCCGCATCCGCTCGATCAACCGCATCGAGCGACGACGTGCACCCGGGTCGCTTGTCCAGCGGTGGCCGCTATGAACCGCTGGCGCCGGATCGACGATGGCGGTGACCGTCAGTTGCTCCGCGAGTTCCTCCGCAGCCAATTTCTCACCACACCGGCGGCCCGTAACGATTACGGCATCGGTCGCCTGAGGATGCCAGTTGATGTCGATCTCCACTCCCCGGACCGCGGCGGCCGATTGCATGGCGCTCGGGCAGGCTTGAGGCAGTAGCGCCGCTGCGGCCGCTTGCAGCACATCATCCAAAACATCCTGATCACTGGCCTTGCTGAGCAGTCGCGAGATGACAACCTCGCGGTGCACGTTGCCGTTACAGACGCTCAGGTGCGACGATTCACTTCCGGCATTGCACTCATGTTTCAGCTCGACAGGCGCGTCGTCGAAGTACAGCACCGCGTCGAAGCGGAAGCGATTCAATTCCGAGTCGCATTGAGCGGTTTTGACCTGCGTCCGCACCCCTGCCAGCCGATCGAGCTGTGGCGCCAAGTGCGCCATCAACTCAGGGTCAACCAACAATTCTTCATCGTGTGCCATGCGACTGCTGACGCGGCGGCGGAACTGGCCAACCGATATTGGTGCATCTCCGCGGCGATGCAATTCCGCGGCGATGGCGAGCGCTTCGTGCAGCCGCAGGTTGCGCAGGTCGCCTAAGAAAATCTTGCCGCCGGGAGCGAGCAGCCGCTGAGCCTTGCGAAGCACGCGGAGCAGGTAGGTTTGCGATGGGAAATACTGCACCACGGAATTGAGCACAATCGTGTCGAAGCTGCCGCTCGGCAGATCGTCCAGCTGATCCGCTGATCGCCGCAGCAACGCCACTCGATCGCGCAAGGCAGGACGTTTGTTGACTGCCGCACGTAGCTGATCCAGCGCGGCCTCATGAATGTCGATGCCAGTGTAATGCCCGAGTTGTTCGGCCAGTCGCAGCAGCATCAGACCGGTGCCGCAACCGATTTCAAGCATCCGTTGCGGCTGCAGCTGGGCGATTCGACCGGCCGCTGCGTCGGCCCAGCGGCGCATCGAGTTGAGCGGGATCGGTTGGCCGGTGATGACGCTCGTCCAGCCCGAAAAATCGTCGGCCGGATCGATGCCCACCGCTGCTGGCTGATGAGACTGGTCAAACAGCAACCGCCAGTTCTCTACCTGGTCGCGCTCGTCCGATACCGTCTGGTCCTGCCAGCCATCCTCGCTTCCATCATCCAGGGTTTCGGCAACGACATACGCTACCAGACGCTTGTCGTCAGCTTCACGATCGTCCTGATCCGCCGGATTGGACGCGGAAACGCTGCTGCTCTGAACAACCACCGCCGACTGCCGCACTCCAGGCACCTGATTCAGCACCGCGGCGATTTCAGTCGGCTCGATGCGAAAGCCTCGCAGCTTGATCTGTTCATCGGTGCGTCCGACGATCTCCAGCCGCCCCGCGCGGTTCCATCGCCCCAGGTCGCCGGTGCGGTACATCCGCGGCGATGAATCATCGGACGCAGATGAAAAAGGGTCAGCCATGAAAGATCCAGCGGTCTGTTCATCCCGGCGCCAGTACCCGCGGCCGACTCCGGCACCGGCGATATAAACTTCGCCGATCACTCCGTCGGGAACGAGTTGCCGCTGCGAGTCCAAGACGTACAGCCGGGTGTTGGGCAGCGGCCTACCGACCGAGGGAACCGGTAAATCGGAGTCGTCGAGGCGCGCGAACGACACTCCGACCGTGCACTCGGTAGGGCCATAGCCGTTATAGAGACGATGGCTCTTCATCCACTGTGCAGCCAAATCGCCGGCGAGCGTCGCGCCGGCCGAGAGCACTTTACGCACGCCCGGCAGCCGAGCAGGATCGAGCACCGCGAGTGTTGCCGGTGTGGCCGAGACGAACTCCACGCCGCGTTCGCTCAGGTAGTCACTCAGCGCCGCAGGATCGATGGCAGTTTCCTGATCGATCACTTCCAGACACCCGCCGCTGGCCAGTACGGGAAAGACCTCTCCGATCGCTCCGTCGAAACTCGGCGAGAACAGGTGGCTGCATCGCAGGCCCGGTTTGAGCTCCAACGTGCGGACGAATCCCTCGACAAAGTTACAGACCGAGCGGTGCTCAATCGCAACGCCTTTGGGAACCCCAGTCGAGCCACTGGTGAAGATCAAGTAGGCGAGATCGTCCGGCAAAACCTGCACCTCTTGCCAACCACCGTCGCTCGCCGCGGCGAACGCAGCGGCGGTCCGGCAAACGCTTGCACCGCGCAGCGCTTCATCCACCGCCATGACATCAGCCGCTTCCGTGATCACGGCTGCCGGTTGCAGTTCTTCAGCGATCGTCTGCAGACGCCCGATCGGTATCTGCATGTCGACGGGGCAAAATGCCGCGCCGCAGCGCATCACGGCCAGCGCCGCAGCGATTTGGTCGATCGACCGCGGCAGATACACCAGTACTCGGTCGTCGCGACTGACTCCGGCTTGCTGCAGCCCCCGAGCGATTCGCGAGGCATCTTGGTCCAGCTCAGCGTAAGTGACGAACCGGTCGTGCTGGCGGATCGCCATCGCTGCGGGATGCCTCCGCGCCGCCTCAGCGACGCGGTCGTGCAGCGTTTGTGCTCCGCCAGCGCTGATCTGAGGCCCGGTGCCCCGCGCGATGATGTCAGCCTGCGACTGCGGCGATAGCAGCGGCAGTCTGTCGATCGGGGTCTCCGTCGCGTCCAACGCGGCAGTAAGCAACGTCAGCCAACAATCGCGGAACCGCTGCACCGTTTGGGCGCGGAGCAGCGAAGTGCGATATTCGAAATGGCCGTGGTAGGCGCCATCCCGCTGGCTCAGCGTCAAGCTCAGGTCGTGCTTGGCCGTCGCGTTGTCCACTTCCAGCGGCTCAAGGGTCAAGCCGGCCGAAACGTCCAACTCCGCCGGAGCGTTCTGCAGGATGAAGGCTGCTTGGAATAGTGGCGAATGACTGCGGTCGCGGTGCTTGGCCAGGTGCCGCACCACCTGCTCAAACGGCACTTCCTGGTGATCAATTGCTTCCGCTGCCGTGCGATGCGTTTGCTGAACCCACTGCTCAAAGGTTTCCGTGCCTTCGGACCGCTGTCGGACGACCACCGTGTTTACAAAGAAGCCGATCAAGTCCTCGACCAGCGGGTCCGGGCGATTGGCAACGGCGGTGCCGACCGACACGTCTCGCTGCCGCGACAGCCGCGACAATAGCAGACTGTAGGAGGCCAGCAGCACCGAGTAAGGGGTCACACCTAAACGGCTGGCAAGCGAGTCGATTCGGTGAGACAGATCCGCCGACAGTTCCACCGGCAACCGCGCCCCCTCGAAACGCTGCACCAGCGGCCGGGGGAAATCGGTCGGTAGGTCGAGCGTTTCGATCGCCCCATCAAGAGTCTGGTGCCAGTATTCCAGCGTCGGTGCGATTCGCTCGGGGCTGAGAACCTCGTTCTGCCAGGACGCATATTCGCGGTAGGTCGCGCCGAGAGGACGTAGTTGCGGTATCGTTCCTGCCTGGCCAGCGCGATACAGTTCCGTCAGTTCCCGCATCATCACGCCCATCGACCAACCGTCGGAGACGATGTGATGCATCACCAGCAGGATGACGTGCTCGTGCGGCGACAACCGCCAACAGACGACGCGCAGCAGCGGACTGCGAGTCAAATCGAACGGCCGGCGCGACTCCACGGCCAACATCTTCGGCAGGTTTACCGCCGCATGACGGTCGCCGCGAAGGTCGATCAGCTGCGGCTGAAGCATCACCTGATCAGCGACCTGGCGTCGCGGCTGACCCTCGACCACTCCATAGGTTGAACGCAGAGTATCGTGCCGAGCCACGCAGGCATTGATGCACTGGCACAGCAGCGCGAAATCCAGCGGCCCATCGATGCGGGCGGCCAGCGGCAGGTTGTAGAACGGATGGTCAGGCTCGAGTTGGTCGACGAACCACAATCGCTGCTCTGCCGGGGAGAGCAGGGTGTCGTCGACCGTGCCGTCAGCGGTCCGCTGCCGAACTAAAAACGCCGCCAACGAATCGCTTGACACTGCCGTCCCGTCGCCAGCCGGCTGCACGGCTGACGCTGCCGTCGAACCGTTAAAGTTGGCTTGACGATCGGCCACATCGTCTACCCGTTTCGCCAGCGCTGCGATCGTCGGGTGCGTATAGATCTCACGCAGCGGAATCTGCACGTCCAATCGCGTCCGCAGCCGCGAAAAGACCTGCGCGGCCATCAACGAATGTCCGCCGATATGGAAGAAGTTGTCTTCCCGTGCGATTGTGTCGACAGCAAGCACTTCCTGCCAAATCGCTGTAATCTGCTGCTCCGTCTCGGTCAACGGTCCCGCTGCCGCGGCTGCGCCAGCCTCGACTGCTTGAGCGGTCGGCGCAAGTTCCGCAGGATCGGGCAGGCGCTGGTAGTCGATCTTACCCGCAGGTGTGTGGGGGATCTGGGCCAGCGGGATCAGCGTCGTTGGGATCATGTGGGGCGGTAGCCGATCCTGCAGCGCCGACCGCAGTTCATCCGCTGCAATCGCTGGGCTCCAGCTTGGTTGATAAAAGGCGACCAACTGCTGATCCGTCGGCGAACGCTCGATACACACCACCGCCGACTCGGCGACGCCCTCGCTGCGGTTGAGCGCCGCTTCGATTTCGCCAAGCTCAACACGATGGCCGCGCAATTTGATTTGCCGGTCGGCGCGCCCGAGAAACTCGATGAGACCGTCGGTGCGCAGCCGCACGCGGTCGCCGGTGCGGTACATCCGGCCCCCGCCGTCGGCATCAACGAACCGCTGCTGTGTCAGTTCCGGCCGGTTCCAATAGCCGCGAGCCACGCCCTGGCCGCCGATCCACAACTCGCCGGCGATTCCTTCGGAAGCGATACGGCCCTGGGCGTCAACGATGCGGGTCGTCGTCGAATCGATTGGACGGCCGATTGAGATCGGTGCCGCGGCGGGCGGCGTGATCTCGCAGGCGAGCGACCAGACTGTGGTTTCCGTCGGTCCATACAGGTTCCACAGCTTCGCTCCGGTCGCCGTGATCGTCTCTGCTAAGTCGAGCTGCAGCGGCTCACCGCCGCACCAAACCGTCTGATCGGCATCAGGCCGCCAGCCGCCGGCCAGCATCATCCGTAGCGATGACGGTGTGGCTTGGATCACGTCCACGCGGTGGCGATTGAGCCAGTCCAGCACCGCGTCGGGGTCTTCGGAGAGGCTTCGCGGCGCCATCACAGCGGTCGCGCCGGTCACCAGCGGCAAGAACAATTCCAGGATTGAAATGTCGAAGGACATGGTTGTCGCCGCCAGTATCCGCTGACCGGCCGATAGTCCCGGCGTCGTGGCGAATGACAGCAGCAAGTTGGCCAAGTTGTCATGACCGACCATCACACCCTTGGGCTTGCCCGTCGATCCGGAGGTGTAGATCAGATAAGCCAGGTCAACGAGTGTGGCACCTGGTAACGCAGCGTGGCCGACCGCAGCGTGGCCGACCGCAGCGTGGCCGACCGCTCCGCCGGCCGGACTTTTGCCATCCTCGTTCGATCGCGCAGCGATCGACCACTCTTTGTGGCCGACCGCTCCGCCGGTCGGAGTTGTGGGCATGCTCTTCGATCGCGCAGCGATCGACCACTCTGCGCCGTCAGCCGCTGCTACAACCACCAATTCCAGCTGGCCAGTCGCCGACAGTCGTTCTTCAATCACACAGGCGGGGCGAGCATCGTCCAGGATGTCCGCGATCCGCTGCGGCGGGTAATCGGGATCTAGCGGTATGTAGGCTGCGCCGGCTTTCCAGACCGCCAGCGCTGACTGGATGATGCGCCGGCTACGACCTAATCGCAGTGCGACAAACGCACCTGGCGTCACACCGTTTCGTACCAATTCGCTGGCCAACTGCGTCGACGACTGATCCAGCTCGGCAAAGGTGGTCGCACCGGCGGCATCTTGGATCACGACTTGATCCGGCGTCTGACCGGCTCGGCGGGCAAACATCTCGAGCACCGTTTCGCGCAGCTGATGTTCGCGCTGCGGGCTGCCAGCGGCTACGCAGCGCTCACGCTCCTGCGGTCCACGGCTGCTCAGAGCAGTCAGTTGCTGATCGGGCGCTTCCAGCGCCTGGTCGAGCAGCTCGATCATTCCTGCCAGCAAGTTTTCCGCTGCAACGCCATCGAGGCGTGTGGGAGCATAGGCGATGCCAAGTTCATATCGCCAGCCACACCTTGCCTGCAGAGCGTCAGTCGGACGATCCGCAGTGCGAACTTCATCGCGGTAGGGGTGGCAGATCAGAGCCGTGTCGTATGCTCCGAGCGTCGCATAGTCGGAGGAAAAATCGGTGCACTGAGCCGTACCGAACAGTAGCGGTCGCTGCAGCGGCGGCTGGTGCAACACCAAGTGCTGGATCAGCGGCAGCCGACCGCCGGCGCGCGGCAAAGCCAAGGCGTCGATGATCTCATCCAGTGGCACATCGCCATGATTCAGGTCGCGCCGCCACAGGCCGCTGATGCGCTGCACGTACTGGGTGAACGTTTCCTGATCGCTGCCGCAGAGCCGGACCGGCAGGGTGTTGATGCAGCAGCACACCTGCTGCTCGAGCGACGCATGATCGCGGCCGGCGATGGGAACACCCAGAACGATGTCATTGCTATCGCTGCACCGCCGCAGCACAACATGCCACGCCGCTAGCAGAATCTCCAGTGACGTGACCTGCCACTGGCGGCTGCGCTCGTGCAATCGCTCCGCCACCCCATTAGGCAAACGGAACATCTTCAGCCGCGACGGCGGGTCCGCTGCGCCTGCGTCGCGGTGGCTTGTGGCCGATGAGGCGATCGCCAGCGGCGACTTTTCCGGCACGTCCCGCAGCCGCTCCAGCCAATAAGCCAGTCCTGGCGACGTTGCAGCGGAACGCTGGAGTTGTCTGCCGATCGCAGTGGCCCACGATTCCCGTGCAGAGTCGGTGGCGGGCTGACCGGACCCAGTCGCTTGCTCGCCGTTGTATTGCCGGGCGACATCTTCCATTAGCAGCATCAGCGATGAGCCGTCGCAAACCAGGTGGTGGGCCGCAAAGATCAGCGCCGTCTCATCGCGTGCCAGCCGCACGATCACGGCGCGGGCGACCGGACCGTGTTGCAGATCGAATCGCGTCTGCGCCGCTTCGCTGCGCAAGCGACTCAGCTGCTCGCTCCGCGTCTGTGTTGCCAACCCGCACAGGTCGACACGCTGGACCTCCAACTCTGCCTGGCTCACCACGCGCTGAACCGGTACACCCAACGAATCGACGTCAAACCGCAGTCGCAGCGAAGCGTGACGCTGCGCTAGGCCACGCACAATTTCGGCCAGCCGATTTCGATCCAGTTCGCCATGGATTCGCAGCGTCGCTTCGACGTGCAGGAAAGCCTGCTGCCACTCCAATTGATCGAGCAACCAGAAACGCTGCTGCGCCGACGTCAGTGCAAACGGCTGCCCGTCGGTGGGGACCGGCTGGGCGGCATCTTCAGAGCTCGCCGCCTCGCTTCCCGCCCCGTCCGCCGCTGCGCCGAGCCGTTCGAGTTCGGCAACCAGTTGGCCGAAGCGAGGGCGCGGAAGAACGCATCCCATGGAACGGTCACCCCCAGCCGATCACGAATCCGCGATAGTAGCCCGATAGCCACTAATGAGTGGCCACCATGATCGAGAAAGTGCTGATCGTCCGCGGCGTGATCCAGCTGCAAGACTTCACACCACAGCGGCGCCAGCACACGGGCGACTTTGCTGTGGTGGGTTACGGCCGGCGCGGCCGCGCTGCCGACGCTCGATGCTGCATAGGATTCATAGCTGTCCCTGTCCCAGACAAACAGCGGCTGAAGCTCGTGTTGCAGGTAGCGGCGGCGGCACTCGTTCCGCTGCAGTTTGCCACTGGATGTCTTGGACAGACTGCCGGCGGGAATCAGCAGGACTGCGTCAGGTGACAGATCGAACCGCTCAGCGAGCGTTGTCCGCACTTGGTCGGCTAGCTCGCTGAGCGCATAGCGTTTGGGCCGCAGCACTTCCTGCACGATCACCAGCCGTTCGCTACCGCCATCGCCGGGATTGTCACACGGATATGAAAACGCAACTCCGCCATCAACTTTCAGCGCCTCATGCGCGGACTGGATGGCCGCTTCGAGTTCATGGGCAAAGTAATTGCGGCCGGCGATGATAATCAGATCCTTCAGGCGGCCAGAGACGAACAGTTGGTCGCCGTGCATGAATCCGAGGTCACCCGTCCGCAGGTAGGCTGCGGCAGGGCGTGCGGATGCGTGCTTGATCGCTCCGCGGTCGATTTCTGCGGTTGGAACTCCGACCGACGGAGCGGTCGGCAACGCTGCGGTCGGCCACTCTGGCGCTGCAAGCGTGGCGGCGAAGGTCGCCTGCGATAACGCATCTTGCTGCCAATAGCCGCTGGCAACGGCGGGGCCGCGAACCCAGATTTCGCCGACTCGGTTTTCCTCCAGCGGACGCAGCGTGTCGGGGTCGACGATCAGCACCTCCGCTGCGTCCAGCGGCAACCCGCAGCCGACGAGCGTGGAAACCTGGCGGGTGCCGGAGTCCGCTTGTCCTGCAGCCGCAGCACCGCCTCCCTGCGAATGATCCTCAGCAGCCAACGGGACCGCGCGCTGGCCCTGAAGCTCGGCCGCGTCAAAGTCGACCGCAACCGGTTCCGCACCCAGCGGTTTTCCGGTAATCGCCAATGTCGCTTCGGCCATGCCATACGCGGGCGTCAAGGCCGAGCTGCGGAATCCGCACACTGAAAACCGCTCCGCAAATCGCCGCAGCGTCGAGGCGCGAATCGGTTCGGCACCGCTGATCGCAACCCGCAGGCTGCTCAGGTCGAGCGACTCGAGTTCCTCCTCGACAACCTTCCTCAGACACAACTCATAGCCGAAGTTGGGGCTGGCGGTCGTCGTCCCGCGATAACGCGCAATCGCCTGCAGCCACGCGGCCGGCTGCTGCACGAACGATGTCGGGCTCATCAACACGCTGCGGCGTCCGGCGAACATCGGCAGCAGCAGCCCGCCGACCAGCCCCATGTCGTGGTACGGTGGCAACCAAAATACGCAAACCGCGTCGGGCACATGGTAGGCCGAGTAGATCTGCTGGGCATTGGCCAGCAGGTGACGATGCCGCAGCGCCACTCCGCGAGGCTGCCCCGTCGTCCCCGAGGTGTACTGCAGGATTGCCAGATCGTTGCGGCCTGTCTGCACGCTCCGATAGGTTTCTGCCAGCGACCAATCGATTCGATCCGTCCGCAGGACCGCCTGTTTGCACAGGTCTCCCAGCGGTCCTGCCACCGAATCATCCTCCGCCGATGTTCCCGCCAGCATCGCTGCACCGCTGGTCAACATGATCGCTGCTTCGGCGTCACGCGTAATCGCCTGGAGCCTCGGTAGGGTGTGCTGCAGGCGAAATCCGTCGAGCGGGTAGACGGGCACAGCGACCATCCCCGCGTACATGCAGGCGAACAGCGAAGTGATGTACTCCAGGCCGGGCTGCTGGACAATCAGCACACGTTGGCCGCGCTGACCGCTGGCCAGCAGCGCCGCCGCCACGGCACGCACGCGCCGATCCAACTCGCTGTAGCTGACCGTCTGCACCTCGTTGCGTCCGGGAACCAAGAAGGTAAAGGCCGACTGGTCACTGCCGCGCTCGGCTCGCCAACGCGCGATCTCAACAAACGTCGCCAACCGTGCCGGTGGCGGTTGATCGGTCTGGACCGAGGGAAGATGATCAGTGATGCGCATGCGGACGACCAACGAGAGGGGAGGAAAATGCGAGGAAAGCGAAGCTGCTCGTTAACTACCCACGCCAGAAGCACGTTGTCCAATCTGCCCATCGGAAAGTTTTAAGAGCGGACTGGTGTTTAGTCGTGTCTAGAATGGGCAAAGTGGAGACATTGCGGGAAGCATGCCAATCGTTCCGATTGTCTCGTCGAGCCGGCTCGTATGGTGCTCTGCATCCACCCCGCTGTTTTGAACCCAGTATCCTCGCGGCTGCTGAGCGAGCGGCGGCGTCCCGAGAGGTTTTCGATGACGATCCCGATGCAGTGGCTTGTCTCCCAGGTGCACCGGCGCTTAACCGGGCAAGTCATGTTCCCGTTGGTTCGTCGGCCGCACTGGGCGGCCTTGTCGTTGATCGTTTGCGGGCCCATCGCAGCGGGGCTGTTCTGGGCGACTGCACCTGTGGCGGCACAGCCGGTCACTGGGCTTACCAAGATTGCAGACGGAGTGGTCGTCGATGGTGACCCAGTTGCCGGCTGGTCGCACCGCGTTCTGCTGGCGCGGCCCCGAGTGGCCTCCGGTGACACCGATGCGGTCTCTGAAACTGTCAAGAAACATGCGGAGCTATTGAGCTACGTGCTGGTGGCGCAAGTCGAGCAAGTCAAGAACCAAAATCCGCCCCGACACGTCCTGCGCGAAGTCGGAGTGGGTTTGGCAACCGAGATCGACGGGCGGCTGCGAGTGGTTACCGGACCGGTAGCGCCTGACCAGCAGCCGCTGCGCAGTGTGCATCTCGGTTTCATTGCCAACCGCGTCGTGACCGCAGCACAACAGTCGCTCGACGACATGCGCGTTGTTGTGCGGCGAACGACGCTGGTCGTATTCGATTCGCCGGGTGTTATCCATTTGAACGGATCAAACCGATACGCTGTTGTCAGATCGATGATATGGGTCGAACCGCTCAACGGCAAGCTTCATCACGCGCTGTGGGTGATTGGCAAGGGCGGCAGACGAGCCTGGGAACCGGCGCTGGACCACGGCGTGTATCTACCGGTGCCATTTGAGGAGGATCGAGTCTTGCACGTCGACGGCCAGCAGTTTCGTTTTGGAATTCCCAACGCGACCGCCTTCGGCTTGGCGTCGTTGCCGCCGGGATATCCCTTTTCGCTCGACGGAGCGCTAGGCGAACTGGCGTGCCGGGAAACGTATGACGAGGATGCGCTGAGCGCGTTGGCAACTGGCCTGATTGCGGCGCTGCGCCGCAGCGGTGATCCCTGAGCGGTTCGGACGGTTCTAAGTGTTGGCCTCTCGGCTGCGGTCCTCGACATACCCTTGTCCCCGAGGGCATCTGGGCCGATCATACGGGGCAACGATGCGATGGAACGACACTTCACACGTTTTTAACCCAAACTGGAGCTCATATTCATGGCCGTACTTGTACAGCAGCAAGCGCCCGATTTCACCTGCAAGGCAGTCATGCCCGACGGCTCGTTCAAAGATGATTTGTCGCTGGCCGATTATCGCGGCAAATACGTGCTGCTGTTCTTTTACCCGTTGGATTTCACGTTCGTTTGCCCGACGGAAATCATCGCCTTCAGCGACCGCAATGATGACTTCAAGTCGTTGGGCGTGCAGGTGATCGGGGCCTCGGTCGACAGCCATTTCTCGCACTTGGCTTGGCGCAACATCCCGCGTTCGCAAGGCGGGATCGGCGACATTCAGTACCCCTTGGTGGCCGACCTCAACAAGCAGATCGCTCGCGACTACGACGTGCTGACCGACGAAGGGGTGGCGCTGCGAGGGCTGTTTTTAATTGACCGCGATGGCATCGTCCGCCATCAAGTTGTCAACGACCTGCCGCTGGGACGCAGCGTCGACGAAGCGTTGCGGATGGTTCAGGCGCTGCAGTACTTCGAGAAGAACGGCGAGGTTTGCCCGGCGGACTGGAAAGAAGGCAGCCGGACGATCAAGCCGGGCGTCAACGAGAGCAAAGAGTTTTTTGGTGCCGAGTACTCCGGCAGCTAACACGGCAATTTAGCTCAGACACCTCGGCTCAGGAGTGGTATCGATTTGACTCGCACGGCGATCCTCAGCGACATACATGGCAACTTGGCGGCGCTGGAGGCCGTGTTGGACGACGTGCGATCGCAAAGGGTGGACGAAATCGTCTGTCTCGGCGACGTCGTCGGCTATGGGCCGCACCCACGTCAATGTTTGGACGCGTCGATGAAGTTCGCCTTCACTGTCTTGGGCAACCACGACAGCAGTGCGATCTTCGATCCCGAAGGGTTTAACACCACCGCCGAGCAGGCGATCTTTTGGACACGGGCACAATTGCATTCGCCCGAGGATCCCGAGGCTTGCCGCCGCCGTCTGGAGTTCATTTGCAAGATGCCGCGGGTCGTCCAACGCGACGGCCTGCTGTTTGTGCACGGGTCGCCTCGCGGACCGACCAGCGAGTACGTTTTTCCGGAAGACACGCAAAATCCGAAGAAGATGGAAAAGCTGTTCTCCTTGATTACCCACGCTTGCTTTCAGGGACATACCCACGTCCCGGGAATCTTCTCGAGCGATTCACGTTTCATCCGCGGCGAGGATGCCGGCGAGCGGTTTTCGATTGCGGCGAAGGGGATGAAATGGATGATCAATGTCGGCAGCATCGGCCAGCCGCGCGACGGCGACCCACGCAGCTGCTACGTCATTCTCGATGACAACGAGGTAACGTTCCGCCGCGTCCCGTACGACATTGAGCGGACCGTCGCGGCGATCGAAGCCGAGCCGGACCTCGACAACTCACTCGGCTACCGGCTCCGCGAAGGCCGCTGAGCCGGCGTGATCATGGCCGCTTATTCGGGAACCGGTGCCAAGCCTGCCTCGATGCTCTCGGCCACCGAAGTATCCTCGGGCGGTACGCGGACGATCGCGATCACGCTGTCACCCTCGTCGACGTTCATCAGGCGAACGCCTTGGGTATTGCGGCCGATGATGCTGATGTCCGCAGCACTGATCCGCTGGATCTTGCCTTTGGCGGTCATCATGAAGATCTCGTCGTCGCTGTTCACCCGAGCGATCGAGATCACCTTGCCGTTGCGAGCGCTGGTACGGATGTCTCGGACACCCTTACCACCGCGGCGCTGCGTCCGATAGCGCGCGGTGCTGGACGTTGATTCTTCGCTGCTCTCCTCGCTGGCTGCAGACACCGGATCGGTCTCCGCAGACGTCGCGTCATCGCCATTGGATTCGCTGCCGTCGCCGTCCGCATCATCTTCAACGACCGCGTTGGGTCCGAAGTAGGTGCGTTTGCCGTAGCCCTTTTCGCAAACCGTCAACAGCGTTGCTTCGGGATCGGCAACCACCATCCCGACGACGGAATCGCCTTTGGAGAGCCGGATGCCGCGGACGCCTGAGGTGTTCCGTCCCATCGGGCGGGCGTCACGTTCGTTGAAGCGAATCGCCATCCCGCTGGCCGTCACCAAAACGACCTCGTTTTCCGGTCCAATCACCGCGGCATCGATCAGCGAGTCACCTTCGCGGAGCTTGATGGCGATAATGCCGCCACGTTTGGGCCGGCTGTACTGTTCCAGCGGCGTCTTTTTGATCAGCCCATCGCTGGTGGCCATCATCACGAAGTGACCGGGCTGGTTGAAGTCACGGATCGCCAGACATTGCGCGATCTGTTCGCCCGGTTCCAGGTTCAGCACGTTGACGATCGCCCGGCCCTTGCTGTCGCGCCCCAGCTGCGGCAGATCGTAGACCTTCTGCCAGCGGACTTTCCCAGTCGTCGTCAAGAACAGCAGATAAGCGTGTGTGCTGGCGACGAACAGGTGCTCGATCGGGTCGTCTTCTTCGACCTTAGCACCCTTGAGCCCTTTGCCGCCGCGACGCTGGATGTTGTAGACACTTGACGGGGTGCGTTTGATGTAGCCCCGGTGGCTGATCGAGACGACCATGGTCTCTTCGGTGATCAGGTCTTCCAGGTCGATGTGGCCGAGTTCTTCGTGGCTGATCTCGGTGCGTCGCTTGTCACCGAAGCGGCGTTTAATCTCCTCCAGATCCTCGCGGATGATCCCGTAGATCCGCTCCTGATGGGCGAGGATGTCGAGGTAATCGGTAATCTCGACCAGCAGCTGAGCATGCTCATCGGCCAGCCGTTCCTGTTCCAGATTGACCAATTGGCCGAGCGTCATCCGCAGGATCGCATCGGCCTGGACACTGGTCAGCGTGTAGCTTTCGGCAGCGCCGCGTTCCTGCACAAAGTTGGCGTAGCCCGCGTCGCCCAGGGCGCGCTGCATCAGCGGCGCCGGGCAGGCGATCGCCATGATGCCGGCTTTGGCTTCCGGCTGCGTGCGGCTAGCGCGGATCGTGCGAATGACTTCGTCGATGTTCGCCAGCGCCAATAACAGGCCTTCGACCGTGTGCTTGCGGCGGCGGGCACGGGCGAGCAAGAACTGGGTGCGCCGGCGGATCACCGTCACTCGGTGACGGATGAACTCCTGCAGCAGTTCCTTGAGCGTCAGTTCTCGCGGCTTGCCGTCGACCAGCGCGAGCAAGATGACTGAGAACGTGTCCTGTAGCGGCGAGAATTGGTAGAGCTGGTTGAGCACCACTTCGGGATCGGCGTCGCGCTTCAGCTCGATCACCAGGCGGACCGGTTCCTTCAGATCGCTCTCGTCGCGGATCCCGGAAATGCCCTTGATCTTGTCGCCATTGACCAGCGCAGCGATCTTCTCGATCACGCGGTCCCGGTACTGCTGGTACGGGATTTCGGTAATCACGATCCGCGAGCGGCTGCCCTTTGTTTCCTCGATCGTCGCCCGGGCGCGGACCACGACCGTGCTGCGTCCGGTCCTGTACCCGCGGCGGATGCCGGCGCGGCCACAAATAATCCCTCCGGTCGGGAAGTCTGGCCCCGGCACGATCTCCATCAACTCTTCGATCGAGACATCCGGGTCATCGACCAAGCGGATCAGCGCGTCGCAGACTTCGGTCGGGTTATGCGGCGGGATGCTGGTCGCCATCCCGACGGCGATGCCGCTGGCGCCGTTGATCAGCAGGTTGGGGAACCGGCTCGGCAGGACCGTCGGTTCGGTTCGCACCTCATCGTAAGTCGGGATGTAGTCGACGGTGTCGAGCTTGAGGTCGTCGAGCATGTTCGACGCGACGGCGCTGAGCCGAGCTTCGGTATACCGCATCGCCGCCGGTGGCAGCCCGGCGATGCTGCCGAAGTTCCCCTGCTTATCGATCAGCAGCGAGCCGCATGTTCCATTCCTGGGCCATGCGGACCAGCGTCGGATAGATGACGCTTTCACCGTGCGGGTGATAATTACCGGAGGTGTCACCGGAGATCTTCGCGCACTTGACCCGCTTGGCGCCGGACCAAGGTTCAGGTCGTTCATCGCCACCAGGATTCGCCGCTGACTCGGCTTCAAGCCATCGCGAACGTCCGGCAGCGCACGGCTGACGATGACGCTCATCGCATAGGTCAGGTAACTGTCGCGCAGTTCGTCCTGGATCGGCAGGTCGAGCATGCGAAGTGCGCCGGCACCCCGGTAAGGACGCTCACCATCGCTTCCGTTGCCGTCGGCACCGGGGATCGAGGGGGGCAGGTTGTTGCCGTTGTTTTCGCCGTCGGATGACAAGGAGTTTCCTCTCGCGCAGTAGACCGCCGGCAGGGCTGAGAAGTGCCGGCCTAGAAGATCACTAGTCTACTCATTTGCAAGCGAAATCACAACGGGACAACGACTCAGCGGCCGGCGCGCAAACTCCTGGTGCGGAATGGGTTGCGATCGCTGATGCAGCCTGCATTGCCTGCTCTGCTGGCTTCCCTTGGATCAACACGGTTCTTCGGCGAATTTCGTAGCTCCTCACTTGAGGCGTGGACGCTGATCCTCTGGGTGGCACGTCCCTGAGGAACGAAGGGCGTGATGGGGAGAACGGCAGGGTCGCCAGGGAGTGTCTTATCGGCTCGGTATCGGTTTCAGGAGACCACGCCCATCGCGGGGGCTCTGAGCGTGCCGCCCCGAGTCAGCGCAATACCCACTTCAGGATGGGCGGCCACTCAAGCCGCGGAAGAACCCATTAACACCCACGCGGCACCGGGACTGTGAAACTGTGGCCAGGATCTTCCATCGGTGACGATCGCCTACCAAAATCGAACACAGCAGCTCAACCGGTTGCTTTCGATGAGTTCAGTGTTTGCGCCGCCCCGAGAATTCAGCATGCCCGCCGCAACCAAGCAACTGTCACCACTCATGAACGGCACCCTGGTGAGCATTCAGATCGGTCAGCTTCGCAGCGAAGGATCAACCGACGCGACCGAATCGGCTGATAAACCGTGGACGACCGGTTTCTACAAACAGCCCGTCGCCGGGCCGGTGCGGCTGACCCGTGACGGCCTCGTCGGTGACCAAGTCGCTGACAAACGCCATCATGGGGGACCGGACAAGGCGGTATTGGCCTATGCAGTGAGCCACTACGAGCTGTGGCGTGAGGAGTTGCCGGCGATGGGCTTTGATGCCTTACCTGTCGATTTCGGTCCAGGAGCGCTGGCGGAAAATCTAACCGTGGCTGGGCTGACGGAGCGTGACGTCTGCATCGGCGACACCTGGCAAGTCGGCTCCGAAGTGCGGTTGCAGGTCAGTCAGCCACGCCAGCCATGTTGGAAGATCAACCGTCGCTGGCGCGTCAAAACCTTCACCAAGCGGGTCGCCCAGACCGGTCGCACTGGCTGGTACCTCCGCGTGTTGCAGGCAGGCGAAATTCACCCCGGCGATGAATTGCGGCTCATCGAGCGGCCCAACCTGTCGTGGAGCGTCGCGCGGGCCAACGACGTGCTGATGGGACGCGAGCTGGACCAGTATGCAGCGATGGAATTGCTTGCACTGCCGGAGCTCGCTCCGGCTTGGAAGCAGTCACTGAGCTAGGGCACAGCCGTCTGGCCTACGACTCCTGCCCAGAGTTGCCCTCGCCACGGTCGTGTTCGCCGCTGACCGATTGCCGGCCCGCTCCCTGCCGATTTCCTTTGGGGCTCGGAGGTGGACGATGGGCAGCTGAGGCGATTACCGCATCTTCCTCCACGCCGTCAACGTCCGCTGCTGCGACTGCGGATCCTTGGACATCGACCGGTTTGCGCTCGCCAACAACACCCCGCTGCTCGCCGAAGTTCGCCGGTGATCCGTCTTCAGGCGACGAGCCCGGCGAGACCGTCCGGGGGCGGAACCAGCGTCCCAGCGGACCAGCAAGGATGGCTGGCAACAAGATCAGGTCACCGATCAGGGCGGTGGCGAGCAACACGAGCATCAACGTTCCAAACCGCTGCGTCGGCGTGAAAGTGCTCAGGGCAAACACATACAGCCCCAACCCACCAACCATCGTGGTTTGCGTCATCGCCGGACCGACGCGGCGGTAGGTCTCAATGATTGCTTCGACGCGCGAGTAGCCGCGATCCAGGTATTGCCGGAACCACGTCAGGAAGTGAATGGTATCATCCACCGCTACGCCCATCGCCACCGAGGCGGTCATCATCGTGCCGATGTCGACCAGGGTTCCGGTATGTCCCATCATTCCAAAGATGACGACCACTGGGAACAAATTGGGGAGCATCGCTGTAAATCCCGCGATCGTTCCGATTCCCACAGCGCGAGGGCTGAGGAACGACCGCGGGAATCGTCCGGGAATCAGCAGCAGAATCATCACGAAGGCGATCAAAAAAAACGCCAACACCGTCGACTCAATCAAGCTTTCCAGCAGCGTTCGCTGGGCCTTGTAAACCACCGGGACGATACCCGAGTAAATCGCTTGCAGCGGACCGGCGTTTTCTTCAGTCGGAATGTCTGCGATCAGCAGCGGCGATGTGACCGGCAGCCGCTCGGGGCGCAGGTCGAGAAAAGGCCGGCCGCTCTGCTCGAGCAACTGCATATCGACCGCTTGTTGGTCCCCGACCAATACAACCAGATCGCATGCATCAAGTAGCCTCTGCCACCGCGGGCTGCCAGGCTCAATATTGTTTGCAGGTGCATCGAAGTCCCTCCAGACCGGAGTCTGCATGCGCTCACCACGCAGCAACTCGCCGAGGGTAGACAGGTACAACTGGTCGCTGCGAATCAAGTCGCTTTGCAACCCTTGATGAACCGCCAGCTGAATCTCTTGCTGCCGGGTCCCCGGATCGTTGATCTTTAGAAACTCCGCCTCAGCAATCGGTTTGGGGGCGCTGCTGCCGATCAGCAGCACCCGCGGGGCGGTCGTGCGGTTGTCTTCCGCCGCCGCGCCGGTGCCATCGACATTGGCTCTGGCTCGGTCGATCCCCGTGAGGATCAGTTCACGGGCGCGGTAAGCATCGAGTACCGGTGTGACGGTCTTGCGCAAGTCGCCGACGAATTGGCCGTAGTCGACATCGCTGAGTGCCCCGACGCGCAGGCTGAGCCGCCAGAGTTCGGCTCCAGCAAACGGTCCATTGCTTTCAACGCGGTAGTAATCGCTCGTCTTGAGTTCTTCGAGCGACGCCCGTAATTCCGCTTCATACCGCGCACGAATCCACGAATAGCTGTTGGATGGTTCGGGCAACGGCGGGAAAAACGTCGCGGCGCTCATCGTCTGGCCAATCACGCCCGTTCCCACTTCGCCCAGCGTGCGTTCCACCGCGGCGTCGATCCGTTTGACCGCCTCGGCCCGCTGCAGAACATTGAGCGGGTGCATCGGCGTGGGACGATCTGTAGCCGATTCCCCGTCCTGCTGATTCTCCTGGCCGCCTTCATGATTGGCGATCATGAACGTCGGCACGCGGATCACCACTTCCATCGGCACCAGCTTGCCGAAGTGGTTCTCCAGGTAGGCGTAGTCGTTGATGATCCTCGAGTCCTCGTCGAACATCTTGAGCAAGTGGACCGACGTCTGGATCTTGGGAATTCCGAACAGCCCGAACACAAAGACGATCACTCCCAACACGGTCACTGCAACGTGGTGCCGGGTAACCAGGCGGCCAAACGCAGCCCACAGATCAGCCAACGGGGTCGACAACTCCGGCTCAGCATCGCCACCGCTCGTGGTCGGTTCGCCAGCAATCGACTCGCGGCCTGCGCTGGCCCGCAGCGCAAATCGCGGCGCGAAGGTTTCCAAGGCCGCTGGCAGGTAGGTGAATAAAATCACCAGCGTCGCGACGACCGAGGCCGCGGTGTAAATGCCGAAGTTATAAATCGGCAGAATGTTGCTGGTCGACAGCGACGCCAATCCTAACGCAGTCGTCAACGCCGCCAAGGAGCAGGGGACGATGGCGTGCCGTAGCGCTCGACCCGCTGCACCGTCAATTCCCTGCTCGCGCACCTCGTCCCGGTAGTAGTTCACGATGTGGATCGCACCGGATAACCCCAGCACGTACAGCAACGACGGCATGGTCATCAAAATCGCGTCGACGATCCCGCCGGTCCAGTAGGTGATCGCCAGGCCGAGCACCCCTGCCGAGACACCAACCAAGAAAATCATGATCGTGAGGTTGACGCTGCGGAAACAGACGAAGGCGACAAACAGCCCCACCAGCCCGCTGTAGCCCACCAAGCGAACCAGCGTCACGGTTCCTTCTTCGTCGATCGCGACATTGTCGATCGGCGGTCCACCGGTCCGCAGCAGTGCACGGCCACCCGCGGCGAGAGCCGGATCTTCGTTGCGGTCGAACGGCGGCGGAGCCATTGAGGGCGGTTGAGCGGCGCTGAGGCCCGATTCGTCGCCGAGGATCAGCAACCGTCCCCGCGGACCGCCGACGACGCCGCGACCCACAGCCCGCGCCAGATGCTCTTTGCCCAGCGGCGTCAACGTGACCAAGATGCAGGTTTGGCGCGGCGGCGTGGGAATTCCCAGGCCGTTACAGAGCGCGTCCCAGGCGACCCCCTGCTGATCGGTCGTCGTCCGTGCCAGCGGGACTCCGAGCTGTTGTTCCAGCCGGGTCACGATCTGAGTGATGAGCGTCTGGTAATCTTCCGGCAACTGCGCACGTGAGGATTCAGGCAGCTGCTCGTAGACGGCTGCCGGTGTCCAGTCGAACTGGTAGGGCACTGCCGGAGCGAATAGAGTCCCGGTCAGTCGCTCGATGGCGCGCTGCTGCGCAACGGCTGAGCGCTGCTGGACATCGGTCAGATCGATCGGCCACAGCGGTCCACCCTCGGCTGCCAACCGTGCGACCATGTCACCGCCGGTCTCGACCGTCTGGAACAATGACGCCGCCAACAGCGCCGGGTCGTTGTAAAACTCATTGACGCCACCGGCCGGAGGTTCGCCGCCAAACGCAGCGATGAACTGGCCCTCGAGCGTGTAGCGGCCGAGCGCGCGCCGGACTGCGCGGATGCCACCGCCGACCGCATTGGTGCCCTCTTCCCAGCGATAAAACCGTCCGTCGGGGGTGATGAAATAGAATCGTCCGGTAGGCGAGGCAAACCACTTCTCATTCAAACCACCCCAGTTCTGGGTGCTCGCCGGCTCAATGAACAGCTGTAATTCCTCAGCCAGTGCCCGGGCCCGCTGGTGGTCTGGCGAATCGGGCAGCTTCCGCTGTGCCGACTCATGCCGCAATTTCGCTGCGAACAGCTCCAGACGCTGGTCTGCCATCGTGCAGCCGTCCCAGGTGGCCAACACGAAACTTTCGCCCATGAAATAGTTGGCGAACCACTCCAGCTCGACGGTCTCGCGGAAGTCGCTCGGCAACCAATCCTTGATGTTGTTCTTCTTACCGGCGACGGCCAGTCGCGCTCCCCGGAACGCCGAGGGCAGCATGAAAAAGAAGACCAACAGGATCAGCAGCGCCGTAGAGATCCCAAATACGGTGCGGCGGGAGAGGATGGACTGCGACATGCAATTAGCTGGAAGCCGGGGGCAAAAAATCGCTGCGAAACCGTCAGACGCTGATCCTTCAGGCCAATCCACCGCGTTCCCCACGGAGCGGCGAGACCGCCTGCGCCTCGTGCGAGTTTGATAAGACTAACGGTCCGGCCGGAGATGGTCCAGGTAAGCCGCCATCGATACGTTATCCTCGCCGGGGTTTCTCAGCCGGTTGTCACGACTGCGGACTTGCTAGCGTCTGCGTAGCCTATTCCGCCAGCGGTATCTGACCAATAATTGAAATCTGCGTTATTTGAGTCGCTCACCGGTCCGGTTGCTACGGGGGCCGGTTACCACGGGAAATTCACATGTCCAAGTCTATCGCATCGTTGATCCGCACCGGTACGAAACTCTATCTCGACTCCGTCGCGCCGGCAGAAGTAGATCAAAATCTCGCCTGGGGCGCGGTCGGTGCCACCAGCAATCCAGCGATCATTTCCAAAATCGTCGAAGACGGCAGCCTGGACGACGTGATCGAAGAGTTGCTGGGCAAGGGGTTGGACGATGAAGCGATCGCCTGGAAATTGACTGATCGCCTGGTCCGTGACGCTCAGGCAAAGTTTCTGCCGATCCATGAGGCCAGCGGTGGCAACACCGGCTGGGTGAGCTTCGAACTCGATCCGCTGCTCGAAGATCCAGTCGAAAACTTGAGCGATGACGAGCGGGCCAGCCGCTATATCGAACTGGGCAAACAGTGGTCTGAGGGCCATACCAACCGCATGATCAAGGTGCCGGCCACTGACGGCGGGATCGCGGCCCTAGAAGAATTGGCTGCCGCTGGCGTGACGCTCAATGTGACACTGATGTTTACTGCCGACCAGTATCGTCGCGCTCAGCAGGCAATTTGGCGCGGGGCCCAGCGCCGCGGCGAATTGGCCAAGTTCAAAAGCGTCTACAGCATTTTCATCTCGCGGATCGACGTCTTCACGCAGAAACACTTGCCGAACCTGTCGCCCGAAGCTCAGGGCAACGTCGGCATCCTTAACGCCAAACGCATCTGGGCCGAAAACCGTGAGTTCTGGAGCGACAAGGACCTGCCGCTGCAGCAAGAGCTGGTCTTCGCCAGCACGGGCGTCAAGGATAAGAAATCGCCGCCGTGGAAATATGTCCAGGCACTGGCCGGCAGCGACATCCAAACCAATCCGCCGGAGACCAATGAGGCGGTCGCTCAGAGTGACATTGAGTTCACGCGCACGGTCGATCAACTGCCCAACGAAGCGGTGCAGCGGGAAATCGATGCTGCATTGGATATCGAGCAGATGCACCGCGGGCTAATGGAAGAGGGGATCGACAAGTTCGTCAAGCCACAGCGGGCGCTGCTGAAGATCGTGCACGAAAAACGCGAGGCATTGACCGCCCGCTGATCAGACGCTGAAACCGCGTCGGGGAAGATCGACAGATATTTTGTGATTTACTCGCTGGCGGTGCGAATCTTGCGTTGACAACCCGGCCAATCGATTGGTACTAGCTGACCAACACTTGGCCGGCGCTAGCGTGACCGGCCAGTTAAAAGAACCAATCGAGGGTTCTGCCGCGAACGGTTTGGTTGCGGGAATCAGCCGTCAACTCTCTACAGGGTTCGAGTGGTTAAGCTCGCAAGACGGTTTCTGGGTCAATCGTCTTGAGAGTCACTTCGCGGCAGCGCTTTCACTCGGCGCCGGGATACCCATCGGTGGTGTCCCGGCGCCAAGATACATGTGGGGGTAGGACTGGATCGCTTGAAACAAGAAGTTCGTTTCCGCCAGCTTCACGCGGCAATCGGCGGATTGGCACTGGTGGCCATCGTGGCCGTTGCCGCTTGCCGACGATCGACGGTCGATACGCCCGCTGCCGATGAACCGCAAGCCGTTCGCACTCACGAAGAAGTCTTCGCGGCGGCGATCAGCCAGCTCGTCCGCAGCGGTGGCGATACAGTTCGCCTCGATAACTTCTACGCCACCGACGAACACATCGAAGTGCTGGCCAACGTGGAGCGACTCCGGGTGGTCCGGATCGACGGCGGGAAGCTGACCGTGGTGGCCGGTCAGCGGTTGGCCTCGATGCCGCATCTGGAGCAGCTGCATCTGCGGAATGTCGAACTGGATGATACGGTGCTCCAAGCGATCGCGGCCTCACGCTCGCTCTGGTTGCTCAACCTTGCCGGAGCGGACGTCTCGCCCGTTGCGATCGAGCAGTTGACCCAGATGCCGCAACTCCGGCAATTGCGGCTGGCGGTTCCCGATGGCAACAACCGCTTCGCCGCAGCGGTTGCGACCATCGATTCGCTGCGGAGCGTGCATTTGATCGGAATCGCAGTCAACGACGAAGGGCTTCAAGAGCTGGCGCAACTACCCGCATTGGAATCGTTGTATCTGGATGACACCGCGATCACCGATCAGGGCTGGGTGTGGCTGTTCGAGAACCGCCCACAGCTGCACGTGCACATCGACCAGAAGCACCATGACCGTGATCCACAGCGGCACTGAGCACGTGTGCCTAAGCGCAAAGGTGATCGATCGCCAAGGTGGACGACCGCTCCGCCGGTCGTTCGGAACTGGTTCCGATCGCGGAGCGATCGGCCACATAGCGGAGCAATCGCCAACGCCTGACCTACCTTAATAGCCCTGCGAGTCGGTCGAGTGTGTTGACCAGCTGATTCCATTCGGTGACGACCTCGAAGGTCGGCATCGTGGTCGCATCAGCGCCGCCGTAGCCCCGTTCGCTTGTCTGAATGGTGCCGCTGAGCATCATCACGCCCTGCGTCTTGCCACGGCGATGCTTGTCTTCGAAATCGGCCGGTGCCGCTTCGTCGATCGGCAGAATCTGCTGCATCGCACGGTGCACCGCCCACAGCGCTGCACGGCGCGGACTTTCGGCAGAGACAACACAGCGCAGCGTACCGGACTGAACGTAATACTTGGCCATGGTGGCGATACCTCTTGCAAGCGGCAGTGATCGGACAGAACCGCCGCCCGGCTCGGCTGACTCGGGAGGAGCCTGACTGCGGGCGGCGTTGGCTACAAGAGATATCGCCGCAGGTGTGACACGTGCGGTCAGCGGCGAGCAAGAGGGCGAAGTTTTTGCAAAGGTGGTCGAGCGAGCGGAGCGGGTGGCAAGTGGCAGATGGCAGATCGCAGATGGCAGATGGCAGATGGCAGATGGCAGATGGCAGATGGCAGGAAAAATTTTGAATGGATATTGATCGACTGGTCGAGAGCAAATTCCGCAACCAACAACCAACAACCAACAACCAACAACCAACAACCAACAACCAACAACCAACAACCAACAACCAACAACCAACAACCAACAACCAACAACCAACAACCAACAACCAACAACCAACAACCAACAACCAACAACCAACAACCAACAACCAACAACCAACAACCAACAACCAACAACCAACAACCAACAACCAACAACCAACAACCAACTCCGCCCCTACCGGCTGGCAGCCTCAGCTTCCGCGTCGGATTCGCTGTCGGACTCGTCTTGGCCGGCGGAGAGGCCATGGAAAGCCGCGTCGATCAGGTCGCGCTGCTCGAGCTTGTGAGCGGCCATGCTGCCGGTGCTCGGGCTGGCTGATTCCGGCCGGCTCGCCTTGGTGAACACATATTTCTCTGAAATGGCATCACCAAAGTAGAGTTTGATGTAGGTCCACGCACCCATGTTGGACGGCTCTTCCTGCACCCACATCACTTCGCTTCCCTGCGGTGCTCCTTCGAGCGCCTCCATCAGCACCTTTGGATCGAGCGGGTAGAGCTGCTCGATCCGAACGATCCGAACGTGATTGATCTTTCGTTCGGCGCGCGCCTCGAGCAGCTCATAGTAAACCTTGCCGGTACACAGCAGGGTCCGCTCGACGCGCTGGCCCGAGACGTCCGGGTCGCCGAGCACCTTGCGGAACTTGCCGTGCGTGAACTCGCTCATCGGGCTGACGACGGCCGGATGGCGCAGCAAGCTCTTGGGTGTCAACACGACCAGCGGCTTGCGCCATGGCGAGAGCACTTGGCGACGCAGCAAGTGGAAGTACTGAGCCGGCGTGGTCGGCTGCGCGACCTGGATGTTATGTTCGGCCGACATCATCAAGAACCGCTCGACCCGCGCGCTGCAGTGCTCCGGTCCCTGACCTTCAAAACCGTGGGGCAGCAACATCACCAACCCACTGAGCCGGTTCCATTTATCCTCGGCACTGGCGATGAACTGATCGACGATGACCTGGGCGACGTTCCAGAAATCGCCGAACTGGGCCTCCCAGGCCACCAATCCATCGGGATGATCCAACGAGTAGCCGTATTCGAAACCGAGCACGCCCGCTTCGCTCAGTGGGCTGTTGACGATTTCGAGCTTTGCCTGGCCTTCGCGCAGGTGGTTCAGCGGCGTGTAGGTCTCGCCGTTGTTCATATCGTGCAGGACCGCGTGCCGATGGCTAAAGGTACCGCGTTCGACGTCTTGGCCGGTCAGTCGGACCGTGCGTCCGGCGACCAGCAGCGAGGCGAATGCGGCAGCTTCCGCGGTGCCCCAGTCCAGAGGCGTCTTGCCGGCGGCCATCGATCGCCGCTGTTGCATCGGACGCTTGAGCTTTTTGTTGGCCGAAAATCCGGCCGGCAATCGCGTCAGTTGGTCGAGCAACTGGCTCAACGTTTCGGGGTCACAGTTTGTGTCGACCGGTGGGCCCGTCGGTTCTGGCCCGCCAAAATATTTGGCCCACGCGCCGGACAGGGTTTGCGTATCGGGTTTGAACGGCTCGTTGCGGCTGGCCTCAAACTCGCTTTCGAGTTTCTCGGTACGCTCTTGCTGAATCAGGTCCGCTTCTTCCTGCGTCATCTTGCCCAGTTCGAGCAATCGATCGAGGTAGTTTTGGCGAACGCTGGGGCGCTTGTCGATTTCGTTGTACATCTCCGGCTGAGTGAACCGTGGCTCGTCGCCTTCGTTATGTCCCCAGCGGCGGAAGGCGTACAGGTCGATGACGACGTCGCGGTGGAACTGCTTGCGGAAGTCCATCGCCATCGAGACCACCTGGGCGACTGCCTCTGGATCTTCACCGTTGACGTGGAAAATCGGGATTTGCAGCATCTTGGCGATGTCGGTCGCGTAGGTTGTGCTGCGTCCTTGGTGCGGCTCGGTGGTGAAACCGATCTGATTGTTGATGACGATGTGCAGCGTGCCGCCGGTCTTGTAGCCGGTTAGCTGACTGAGGTTCAGCGTTTCCTGCACGATCCCTTCGCCCGCGAACGCCGCATCACCGTGGATCAGGATCGTCATCACGTCGGTGCGCGACGTGTCGCCCATGCGGTCCTGCTTGCTGCGCGTCCGTCCCAACGCGACCGTGTTGACGAACTCCAGGTGACTCGGGTTGAAGCAGAGCGAAATGTGGATTGTCGCTCCCGAGGCGGTCGTCCAGTCACTGCTATAGCCGAGGTGGTAGCGGACGTCGCCTCCGCCGCGACTGCGCGCTGGGTCCGGATCCTCGAACGACCAGAAGATGTTCATCGCCCGTTTCTTGAGGATGTTCGCCATCACATTGAGGCGGCCGCGGTGAGCCATCCCCATGACGACTTCCTTGACGTGGTGCTGGCCGGCTTTCTCCAGTGCCAAGTCGAGCATCGGAATCAGGCTCTCGGCGCCTTCGAGCGAGAAGGTTTTAGCGCCGACGAATTTCCGCCGCACGAACTCTTCGAAGATCGACGCATCGGCCAGCCGCGTGTAGATCCGCCGCTGGACGTCGTGCGAGAGTTCCAGCCGATTCTCCGTCGTTTCCATTCGCCGCTGTAGCCAATCGCGGATGTTGCGATTGTCGATGTGCATGAACTGCGCACCGATGCTGCGGCAGTAGGTGTTGCGGAGCCGGTTGAGGATCTCGTGCAAGGTGCCGCCGGAAACGTTTGCCAAAGCGGTGGCTTCGAACGGCCGCGATAAATCCAGCTCGCTCAGGCCATAAGCCTCCGGGCTCAGCTCGGCCGTCCCCTGACGCGTCAGCCCCAGCGGATCCAACTGAGCGACGAGGTGCCCGCGAACGCGGTATTCTCGCACCAGTTGATCGACGCGGTCCTGCATCCGCGCCATCCACAGCATCTGGTCAGTGATTTCGCTCGCAGCCGCTGATGACCGGGTTGGCTGCCGCTGGCCGTGCTGAGTCTGGGGTTCGCCGTTGTCACTGCCGGCGCGACCGTCGCTCGCGGCAAACGCGACCGCGTCATCCTGGCCCTGGGCGTCTTCGCCGGTGAGGTTGTTGGTGATCAGGAACTGTTCAAAATAGACCCGCCAAGTCTCCGATACACTCGCCGGGTCGCGGACATACTGGACAAACAAGTCGTCGACGTAATCGATGCTATAGGTGTTCATCAATGAGTGATCATGCAGGCCAGCGAGCGAGTCCGCCAAGCATGAAGTTGGCGGCAGGCAGGAAATGAACAGCAAGCCGGGGGGTGGGAATGTTTGAGCATTCCGCACCCTGACTGATTATGGACTGTCGGACTGGCGTTGGCTACGGCAATCACGAACAGCGGCGTGGATAAACTGCCGATCGGTCGATTATGCTGCGATCCAACGTCTACTTACCCGAACCCGCCGGCCCCGCGCTAACCCGAGAAACGAAAACCGCGATTGATGAACACGACGGCACAGAGCGCGCGCGAGCAGGCCAATTGGTACGACTACCCGCAGTACTTCGACATGGTGTTTCGCGACGAGACGGCCAGCGAGATCGAGTTCTTCCTGGCGGCGTTCGAGCAGTATGCCAGCGGACCGGTTCACCGCGTGCTCGAACCGGGCTGCGGCAGCGGTCGACTGGTGACGGCACTGGCCAGCCGCGGGCTCGATGTTACCGGCGTCGACCTAAGCGCGCCATCGCTGAACTACCTGCGGCGCAAACTGCGACGACGCGGACTGACGGCAACGCTCGTGCAAAGCGATTTCACTTGCCTGGATCTGCCGCAGCCGTTCGATGCCGCCTACTGCACTTTCAACACATTTCGGCACCTGACCACCGAGCAGGCGGCGGTCAGCCATCTGCAGTCGGTCGCTGATCATCTACGACCCGGCGGGATCTATATCCTCGGTTTTCACATCATCCCGCTGGACGCCGAAAAGCAGTGCATCGAGCGCTGGAAGGCGTGTCATGGGCAAACGACTGTCAACGTGACCTTGCGCGTGACGGACTTCAACCGCAGGAAACGGCTCGAACAGATCCATGTCGTGCTGACGGCTAAGACGACGGCCAAAACCACGCGCTGCCGAACCGACTTTCCGCTCCGGCTGTACACGACCAAACAGGTCCAGGCGACGCTCGCACGCGTCCCGTCGCTGCAGGTGGCGGGCGTCTATGACTTTGACTACGACATCACCGCTCCGCGAGTCATGGATGACGACCTGATCGACTGCGTGTTGGTGCTGCGGAAGCAATGATGATATTTGACCGGCTGGCTCACACGGTTTAGCATGAACCGCACCGCGAGAGCGAGCAGGCTGCGGCATCTTCTTCTCCATCCTTAGTTGTTTCTGACAACTCTTCTCTGGACCAACGTCGATATGCATCCTTTGGACCTTCCACCGCATCAGCACCATGACTGGACATCACCTGCAGCAGTTCCCACAGCGCGGCAGCGGCCGAGCGCAGCGGTCGCTGCTCAGTCGTTCGCCGTGCGCCGCGTGGCACTGGTCGCGCTGACGGTCCTGACTTGGCTGACGATCGCAGTCGCGGCCGTTTGCTGTGCTGCCCAGCCGCCGGCCAGCACGACAACGCGGCCAGGCCAAGCCCCCGCGGGCAATTCCAGAGAACCCGCTGCCAGACCGGGACAACCCGCTGCCAAACCGGGACAAACCGCTGGCAACAGTCGGCAACCGGCAGCTAACTCCGGCCAGGCCGCTGGCAATCCGGGGCAGCCGCCAGCTAATGCGGGGCAGCCCGCGGGAGTCCGCCCAGGCCAACCGGCGGGAGTCAGACCGGCGGCTCCACCGACCTCGGCACCTCGTCCAGGCAGCCGAAATTCAGCGGCCAAAGCACCGGAAAAACCGGCGATGCGGCCGGTGGAACTGGTCACCAAAGATCATGTCAAACTCCGCGCGTTTTACTTTCCCTCGGATAAAGGCAAAGAAGCCGTTCCGGTCATCGTGATGCATGAGTGGCAAGGGCAAGCCGGGCCCTATGCGCCGATGGTTCAGGCTCTGTGGGAATCGGGCTGCGCGGTGATTGTCCCCGAGTTCCGCGGCCATGGCGGCAGCCGTGAGCAGGAGTTTGCCGGCCGCACCCGGGAGTTTGATGTCAACCGCATGGGTAAGGCGGACGTGCTCAATATGATCACCGGCGACCTGGAGGCGGTGAAGAAGTTTCTGGTCGAAGAGAACAATGCTCAAAAGCTGAACCTCAACGCGCTGACGCTGATCGGCGTTCGCGAAGGGGCCATCTTGGCGGCGCAGTGGGCGGTCCGCGATCTGAACTTCCCCAGTGTCGGCTCAGTCAAGCAGGGCCAGGACGTCAAGGCGCTGGTGCTGATCTCGCCCGAACGGATGCACAAAGGGTTCACGTTGGATGAGACGTTGACCGACCGCCACCTGTGGCAACTCCCATTTTTGATCGTCGTCGGCCAGTCCAGCCGCCAGGCGAGCGACACCGAGCGTTTCTACAAGCGACTGGAGAACCAGAAGAAACGCGTCGGTCGCGGAGCCGCCAGCGGCTTGCAGTACGAGCAGATCGCCACGTCGCTCGATGGGCACGCTCTGGTGAACGACGCTCCGGGGGTGATCGACAAGGTCAAGGCGTTCGTCGTCAGCGAGATGGTGAGCAAATCGAGCCAGTTCCCCTGGGTTGAGCGGCAATAGAGTCCAGCTAGGACGACCAGTCGCAAACGGGTACAGTAGGGCACTTCGGCTGGGCAGCGATCACAAGTCGCTGCCCGTGTTCATCCCTTGTCGCCACGCCCCCGTCTGTCCATGCGTCGCATTGGTTTTATCGAAGGCTCCTCCGACGCAGAGCGGTTCTGTGACTACCTGATCAGCCAGCAAATCGCCGCCACTGCAGAACCCGAAGACGTCGGTTCGCAGCGGTACGCGATCTGGGTGAAGGATGAACAGGCGCTGGACACCGCCCGCGATGCATTGCAGCTGTATCTGGCTGATCCCGCAGAGAGCCGCTTTGAGGCGAGCAAGCAGGCGAAGGCGATTCGTGCGCAGCAGGCCGCGGAAAGACGCCAGCGACTAAAAAACCTGAAGAAGATGCCGCGGAGCGATGCCAATCCGCTGACCGGTGGGCGAACGCCGCTGACTGTGGCTGCGATCGCCCTGTGTGTGCTCGTTGGCGTGCTGACCGGCTTTGGCAATCCTTCCATTCGCGTCGATCGCACCGGCCGTGAGTATCCGACGCTGGAAAGTCGCACCTATGACGCGCTGACGTTCGTCAACCGGCATCATGTCCTGCCTGGTGAACGAGCGGGCGACGACGCATTTGTCTCGATTCGCCGCGGCGAAATCTGGCGGATTGTGACGCCGGCGATCTTGCACGGCAATATCGGCCACTTGGCGATGAACATGATGGGGCTATTCTTTTTGGGCAGCGTGATCGAACGTTTGCACGGGGCGCGGTGGCTGGGGGCGATGCTGTTGGGCACTGCGCTGATGGCGAGCCTGGTGCAGGTGTTCTGGCCGGTGTGGAATAACGGCGGCCCGCTGGCAGTCGGTGCGTCCGGCGTGACTTATGGGTTATTTGGATTCATCTTGGTCCGGCCTCAGTTCGACCCGTTTTATCCGGTGCGTTTGCCGCCGATGTTCCAGGCGTTGGGGCTCGGTTTTCTGATCATGGGCGTGATGATGGTTGTCCCCAATATCGCCAACGGTGCGCATGTCGGTGGCTTGGCCGCGGGCATGGTGTTCGCCGCCCTGGTGCCCGGTGGGGCTGGATTGCGGAGACGCCGTTGACAGACCAGCCGTCGTTCAAACGGGCGATGCTGGAGGTGCTGCGCGTCGCGATCCCGCTGATGATCAGCACCGGAACGTTCTCGTTGGTCCTGTTCGCCGACCGCACGCTGTTGCTGTGGTACCAGGACGGCGCACAGATCAGCGCCGCGATGGCGGCCGGCAATCTGTACTGGACGCTGGTGTGCCTGCCGGTCGGAATCGCTTCGTTGACGGGTGCGATCGTCGCCCAGTACGTCGGCAGCGGCCAGGAGAAGCAGGTCGGGCGATTTCTCTGGCAGGTGATCTGGTTCGCGCTGGCGATGACACCGTTGTTCCTGTTGCTGGCTTGGCTGGCGCCGTGGATGTTTCGCGTCAGCGGGCAGCCGCAAGAATTGATCGCCGCCGAGTCGACCTACCTGCGGATTTTGCTGGTCGGAGCAGTCGGTACGCTGGTCGAAACCGGCCTGAGCGGTTTTTTTAGCGGCATCCAGCGGACCCGCATCATCATGTGGGCCAGCGTCGCGACGGCCATCATCAACATTGCGTTGGATGTGTGGCTGATTTTTGGTGGCTTGGGCATCCCGGCACTGGGGATCGCTGGCGCGGGCTGGGCGACTGTGATCGCGTTCTGGATCAAGGCGCTGATCTACGCATCGATCCTGCTCAGCCCCCGGTTCAACGTGCGCTTTCAGATCCGCAGCGGCCGAGCCTGGGATCCGAAGATGTTGCTCAAGCTGTTGTTTTTCGGCCTGCCCGCCGGTCTGCAGTATTTCACGGAGGCCGGGATTTTCACGTTGATCGTGCTGCAGATCGGCCAACTGGGTGATGTTCCGCTGCGCGCCACGACGATGGCGATCAATTTCAACATGATCGCCTTCATCCCGCTGATCGGCGTGTCGATCGCCACATCGGTTCTGGTGGGGCATCACCTCACCTCACGCGGTGTCGCCGGCGCCATCGTGGCCACGCGAGCGGCATTAACGATCGCGATCGGTTACTCGCTGTTGTGGGCGCCGTGGTACGTATTTGCGCCCGACCTGCTGCTGAGCTTCTATCGCCTCGGCCAGTCCGACCCTGAAACGGTGCAGGCGATCGCTACGGCCAAGCCGCTGCTGCACTTCGTCGCTGCCTACCTGATCTTCGACTCGGTGCAGTTGATTCTGACCGGCGCACTGCGCGGGGCAGGCGATACCTGGTTCGTGCTCGGCTCGGCAATCACTGCCACCATGATCGCGATGGCGGTCGGAGTGACCGGTGTGCAGATAGCGACGGATTCGCTGGGAATCGCGCCGCTGCACTGGTGGTGGTCGATCATCACACTTTGGGTGCTGTTGCTAGCTGTGGTGATGACCGCCCGCTACCGCTCGGGACGCTGGCAGTCGATGCGGATGGTGTCGTAGCTTCTGTGTGTACCTGGACGGGTATTGCCATGACCACGGGTGGCACGCCTAGGGACCCATGCCACGGGTGGCACGCTCAGAGCCCCAGCGATGGGCGTGGGGTTCTGAAACAGATCCTGAGCCGATGAGTTATACCACGGTGACCCTGTAGCTCGGCCCAGCACGCCCTTCGTTCCTCAGGGACGTGCCACCCAGCAAAAGCTCAGGGACGTGCCACCCAGCCGAAGTGACGCGCCACCCCAAAGACAGCGCACGTATCTACCTGGATGGCTTCGTTACGCATACTCGCGGTCCTTGACCAGCCCCGGCATCGGGACCGGGTACTTACCTTGAGCGTCGGCCTGCAGCGGGCTCGGGGAGTCGAGCGTGAGCTTATCGATGCCCGGTGCGAACTCGTGCTTGCAGTTCATCATCTGCTTGAGCGTGATCCGCTGGCCGGTGTGAGCAGCCATGCGTCCCATCGACGTCACAATGCTGGCCATCGCGCCGCTTTCGACTTCGTTGTACGGCGTGTCCTGCCGGATGGCAGCGATCAGGTCGTTCCATTCCAGTTGGTACGGATTCGGTTCCGGCTGTGGGAACGCCCACTCCAGGTTGTCACGCGTGATGTTGTGGCCGCGATAGATCCGCGACTTCGCCGGTGTGTGGGAGGCTGTGGACACAACCGCCATCCCTTTGCTGCCGTGAGCAAACGTCGCGAACTCAGTTTTGCAGCCCGGCATCGTGCGTCCGTCGACGTACAGCTTGGCACCGTCTTCGAAGGTGTATTCCATCGAATAGTGATCGAAGTTCTGGTCGACGGCCGAGCCGCGGTAGTGCCGGCCGCCGCTGGCGATCGCCTCCACCGGCCAAGCATTTTTCATCCAGCACGCTTCATCGATGTTGTGGATCAAGAAGTCGCTGACCGCCCCGCCGCTGAGCCACAGGAATCCATGGAAGTTGGCGATCTGGTACAGCAGTTCACTCTGACCTTCGGAGCGTGGCCCGCAGGCGGCCGATCCGGTCGGACCAGCCATGCGATAGGCCCTCAGCAGATTGAGGTCGCCGATCTCGCCGTTCTGGATCCGCTCGAACAGTTCCTGCCGACCTTTGCAGTGACGACACATCAAGCCGACACCGACCTTGAGGTTCTTTGCCAGCGCCGCCTGATTGAGTTCCAATAGCCGGTTGGTCGTCGGGCCGTCGACCGTCAGCGGCTTTTCCATAAAGACGTTCAGGCCCTTGTCGATCGCGTACTTGTAATGCACCCAGCGGAACGCCGGCGGCGTGGCCAGGATCACCACATCGCCTGGTCGCAGACAATCCATCGCTTGTTTGTAGCTATCGAAACCGACAAATCGCCGCTCCTGCGGAACATCGATCCGTCCGCTGACGCGCTCCAAACCGGCCAAGGTGTTGTACTTGTTCGTGACGTTCTGCTCCACGACATCGGCCATTGCGACCAACTGGATCGGACCGTCTTCGACCGAGAGCGCATCGACCGCAGCGCCGGTCCCGCGGCCGCCGCAACCGACCAGCGCGATGCGAATGGTGTTGTCCTCGGCCGCGTGTACCGCAGGCATCGTCAGTGTCGTGGTCAAGCCGCCGGCAGCAGCGATCACGCCGCTGTTGCGCAAGAAAGTCCGGCGATTAGACGCGGAACTGGACTGGTTCCGATCACGAGGAACCGCTTGAGCGGCGATAGGGGCAGCGTGATTCATGGCGGCGGAAAACCTCGGCGAGCGGGAACAAGAAAGGTGGAGGAAGGGTAGCTGGTAGGTCCGCCACGGTGTGAGTGCGGGAGAACAAACACCCACTGTGGCGTTGGCTAGGCTCTGATAGTGACCGTTTTCCGCCGCCCCGTCAAGTTTTTCATTCGTCCACTTGCGGCGGATCGGTCTTTTCCCACTTGCTGGCCTTTTCCTCGTCACTCGGCTCGTGCAGCGGGCGGACGACGCGGAAGCCGACGCTCAGCGCGTCGGTGTGGTACCAGATGCTCTGTGGGATCTGCGGATCTTGTTCTTTCCACGACTCATCGGAGGCGATGCGGGCGGCGCTGCGGAGCAGTTCGGCATCGTTGTCCCAACCGCCGCCACGGACCACGCGGGGATACAGTGTCGTGGGAATCTCCAGCGGGTTGTCGACCGTTTTGCCCTGCCGATCGGCGTACGTATCCGGCTTGTACTGATCAAGCACCCACTCGGAGACGTTGCCGTGCATGTCGTACAGCCCCCAGGGGTTTGGGCGTTTTGTCCCAACTTCCGCGTATTGGTCTTCGCTGTTGTCGAAAAACACCGCGTAGGCTTCAAGCTCCTCGGGATCGTCGCCAAAGGAATAAGCGGTCGTTGTGCCGGCCCGGCAGGCATATTCCCATTCCGCTTCGGTCGGCAGGCGGTAGTAGTGTCCGGTCTTAGCCGAGAGCCACTTGCAGAACGACCTCGCCGCGTGCTGGGTCATGCAGATCGCCGGGTACTTCCCTTTGCCGAACCCGAAACTCATGTCGGTGTAGGGTTCGGTGGGGCGGGTGATGCCGTCGACGATCAATTCCGCCGGTGTCGGCTGCACACCGGCCAAGTCGCGGCGAATGATGTCGATCCGCTCGCCCCAGGTGTCGTACTGGTCCCAAGTGACCTCGTACTTGCCCATCCAGAACGGCTCAATCCGCACCTCGTGCTGTGGCCCCTCGTCGTCGCTGCGGCCCGCTTCGCTCTCGGGACTGCCCATCAGAAATGTGCCGCCAGGAATCGGGACCATCTCGATCACTGTGTCGGTATGCGCGAGCGGCTGAGTGTAGGGCTGCATCTCCGCTTCGACCGCAGCGGTATCGCTTGTTGCTGGCGTGGCTGCCGGAGATTGGCTTCTCAGCGGCGGGCAAAACAGGAAGCCAACGAGCGACAGGCCCAGCAAAGAAAGGGCGCTCAAGAGGGATTTAGAGAGCATGGTGGGGATCGACAAGGCGGGAATGACAAAAAAGCAGAGCGGTATCGATTATACCAATCTGCCCGTATGCTAATCAGTCCCATGCGAGGATGCGCTGTCCGGCATCGGCACCGGTTTGCACAACAAGCTCTTGTGGTGCGCCGCTCGACCGCACTTGCGGCAAAGATACCGGGCTGTCTGAACTTCGCGAGCAATCTGCTCCAGCGATTCCTGAATTTCCGCTTTGCTTAACTTACAGATCGTCGTCTTAATCTTGGCCATCGCACCTCGCGGGTGTCATGCAGATAGATCCGACAGCACATCTGATCGTTCAGGCGTAATCCGGTCAACCGCCTCGGGCTTCCGACGCGATGCCATCGGGCAATCAGGGCAGTGCAGTCGGCCGCAAGAGTCGTAACATTCCGGAACCAAAGGCGCATTTCTGGCAAGGGTTACAAGCAGCCCGCACGAAACCGCGACGCCCAGTCCAAGTGTAGCAACGATCAACATCACGTATCATTCCCAGCAGTTCGTGTGGCGCTACTCATTGCAGGAGTTTCCTGCATTCCCCATAAAATGCATCCGTATAAACTGCGTTCATCGCAGGTCCCAACCCAATGGGGATGCATTCATTACCTTCGAAGCATGCAGACGGCGTTCCAATTCGCGATGTGACCGATACCTCTGGCGATTTGTATTTCTTAAACTGCTGTCAGATAACGCTTTGGGTGCACTGAAAAGCCGTTGGCTCGCGCCATCATCTGTCCGGCGGTAGGGGTCGCGACCGAGTGTCAGTGACCGACTGGGCCCATCCTGGTCCCGTTGGGCCCAGATTGGTCACTTTGCCTCACGCCTCAAATGTAGGCTACTCTTCCCCCTGTCAGATGCTGCTATGACCGCGCCGCAACGGCAAGTATGCTGGGTTGCACCAGCGAAGTGGCAGTACCTTCGCCGGCTCCCTACCTCGTGCGGTTTCCACTGGCGAAACCTCGTCACCCACCTCACCCCTGAGCACCCTCGCATGAAGAACCCAAGCTGTAGGAACACGCCTCTCCGAAACACCATCGTCCCGGCCCTGCTGGCCGCTCTCGTTGTGTACGCCTCGCCAGCAGGCCGAGTTCAAGCTCAGACCGCGAACGTTTCGGTAAGCCGCAGCGGTGCGGATGCAAGTTCATTGACCTGGAAAAGCGACAAGGAAGGCGTCTCGCTGCTGCGCGGCGATGAAACCGTGTTGCGTTACATCTTCCGCAGCGGAAACAAGCCGATCATTTACCCGCTGATCGGGCCCAACGGGCAATCGATGACGCGTGGTTGGCCGATGCAGGACGCTCCTGCGGGCGGTTCCACCGACCATGTTCATCAACGCTCCCTGTGGCTCACCCACGGTGAAGTCAACGGCATCGACTTTTGGGCTGAAGGAGCCAAATCCGGTGTGATCGAGCATCAAAGCGTCGATGAGGTGTCCATTGAGAACGAGGTCGCGACCCTGCGGACGACCGCGCATTGGCTCGGGTCCGACGGAAAGCCGCTGCTCCTGGAGCGACGCACAACGCGGGTCGATCTCAGCGGCCCGGCGCGGGTCATCGACCTAAAGGCCGATCTTCAGGCGATCGACAGCGCTGTGAACTTCGGGGACACCAAAGAAGGCTCGTTCGGCATCCGCGTTCCCGATTCAATGGCGGTCAGCAGCAAACTCGGTGGCACGATTGTCAATGACAAGGGGCAGAAAGACGGCGAGGCCTGGGCCCAGCAGGCGCGGTGGGTCGATTATTCCGGCCCCGTCGAAGGTGAAACCGCGGGAATTTCGGTGCTGGAACATCCGAGCAGCTTCGGACACCCCTGCCGCTGGCACGTACGAACGTATGGCTTGTTTGCGGCGAACCCGTTTGGCGTGTTCCATTTCGTCGGCGGAGACAAGACTGCAGGGCACACGCTCAAGGCGGGCGATAGCCTGCGGCTGTACTACCGCGTGATCCTGCACAACGGTCCGGCTCAACCTGATCAGATTCAGCGGCAGTGGGACACCTTTGCCGCAAGCGAATCCTGAAGATTTTGCTCCGACGCATTTTGTCCGCGTCGGCCTGCGCAAAGGCCGACGCCGAGCTGGCTCCGCTGACCGAAGCTCCACGGCGGCAACAGCTTGCGCCGCATCCATTTGGGTGCCCTTGTCTGGCGCTGCAGCCACGCTCCCGCAGCTTGCAAAATGTAAGCCTCGGCTAGTGCGATAGTTAAGTCGGACAAGCGAAGACGTTTGACTAATGCTAGCATTGTGTATAAACTTCCCTCGACGCCATATCTAGTGCTATCGAATGACACGAGCTACTAGGTATAGTAAATCAACCGACGGATCCATGCTTGCGATGGCGGGTTTAAACCTGCCAAAGTGCGATTGATTTACGCCCCAGAGGGCAGCGGCGCTGATATACTTATGTTCACAGTCGTGCACTGCATCATTGTTCCCGACGCCCCGCATGGAGTGCACACCTCTGTTGGCGGTCGCCAGCGGAGGGGGGAGGGTGCCTGGACGAAACCTTTTTGGAGCTCCCATCACCATGGCCACTGCAGTCAGCTCGTCACCCGTCGTCTCTTCCACTCTCCAGAATTGCGACCAGCAACATGGGATTGAGTATGCCCGCGAGCAATTTGATGCGTCGCACCGCGTCGGTCCAGAAGGGCTGAAGGTCGCTGCGAACTTCTGCCCCGAGAACGACGAAAGCCCCTTTGACACGGTCAGCTGGGAGCTGCGCAGCGCCGCGATCAAGGACGAGGCGGGCAAGGTGCTGTTTGAGCAGACCGACTGCGAAGTCCCTTCGAGCTGGACGCAGCTGGCGGCCAACGTGGTGGTCAGCAAGTATTTTTATGGCGACCCTCGCAACCCTGGCGAGCGCGAGCGGAGCGTCCGGCAACTGATCCACCGCGTGACCCGCACGATTGCCGACTGGGGGCTAGCCGACGGCTACTTCGATTCGCCCGAGGATGGCGAGCGGTTCTATCGCGACCTGACGTGGCTGTGCTTGCACCAACACGGCTCGTTCAACAGCCCGGTGTGGTTCAACGTCGGTCTTCATTCGCAGTACGGCATTTCGGGGACGAAGTGCAACTGGCACTGGGACCGCCAGACCAATCAGGTGGACCAGCCGGAAAACCCGTATGAGTTTCCGCAGGCGTCGGCATGCTTTATCCAGCAGGTCGGCGACAACATGGAAGACATCATGCGACTGGCCTGCTCCGAGGCGATGCTGTTCAAGTTCGGCAGCGGCACCGGCACGGACTTATCGACGATCCGCAGCCAGCGCGAAAAGCTCTCCGGCGGTGGCACCCCCAGCGGCCCACTGTCGTTCATGAAGGTCTATGACTCGATCGCCGGTGTGATCAAGAGCGGCGGCAAGACCCGGCGAGCGGCCAAGATGCAGTCGCTCAAGGTCTGGCACCCCGATATCCTCGAGTTCATTCAGTGCAAGTGGAGTGAAGAGAAAAAGGCGCACGCGCTGATCCGCGAAGGCTATGAGTCGAACTTCAACGGCGAAGCCTACAGCAGCGTCTGTTTCCAAAACGCTAACCTGTCGGTGCGGTTGACCGACGATTTCATGCAAGCGGTCCGGGAAGGCGGGCGTTGGCAAACACGCTGGGTCAGCGACAAGGCCTCCGGTGCGCCGCCGGAATACGATGCCCGCGAACTGCTGGGCCAGATGGCCGAGTGCGCCTGGCATTGCGGCGATCCCGGGGTGCAGTACGACACGACGATCAACAAGTGGCACACCTGCCCCAACGACGGCCGGATCAATGCTAGCAATCCTTGCTCCGAATACATGTTCCTGGACGACACGGCCTGCAACCTGGCGTCGATCAATCTGCTGAAGTTTGTCGGCACCGACGGCACATTTGACCATCGGCGTTACCAGGATGCGTGCCGACTGTTCCTGATCGCGCAGGAGATCCTGGTCGATCACGCCAGTTACCCGACCAGCACGATCGCGGAAAACAGTCATCGCTTCCGCCCACTCGGCTTGGGCTACAGCAACTTGGGCAGCGTGATCATGACGGCCGGGTTGCCGTATGACAGCGACGGTGCTCGCAGCCTATGCGGTTCGATCACCGCGATCATGCACGCGGCGGCCAATTACGCCAGCGCCGAAATGGCTGCGGTTGTTGGCCCATTCGAAGGCTATGCTGCCAACGAAGCACCGATGCTGCACGTGATGCAGATGCACCGCGAGGCGGTCGAACAGATCAGCGATGCCGGCCCGCCGGAACTGAAGGACGCGGCGCGCAAGCTGTGGGATGGCGTGCTGGAGATCGGCAACAAGTACGGCTTCCGCAACGCCCAGGCGACCGTGCTGGCTCCGACCGGCACGATCAGTTTCATGATGGACTGCGATACCACCGGAATCGAGCCGGACATCGCGCTGGTCAAGTACAAGCAGCTCGCCGGTGGCGGGATGCTGAAGATGGTCAACCAGACCGTCGCCGCTGGTCTGCGAAAGCTCGGTTACAGCCAGCCGCAGATCGAAGCGATCATCGCCTACATCGACCAGAACGATACGATCGAAGGTGCTCCGGAACTGGCTGATGAACATCTGCCGGTATTCGACTGCGCCTTCAAGCCGGCCAACGGTGTGCGGAGCATTCCTTGGCAGGCACACGTGATGATGATGGCGGCCGCTCAGCCGTTCCTGTCGGGCGCTATCAGCAAGACAGTCAACATGCCCAGCGATGTGACCGCCAAAGACATCGCCGACGCCTACTTCTGGGGTTGGGAGTTGGGGCTCAAGGCGATCGCGATCTACCGCGATGGCTCTAAGCAGTCTCAGCCGCTCAATACCAAGAGCAACGAATCGAAGGAACAGGCGGCCGCGGCGACGGTGGAAATCCGCACGGTCGAAAAGATCGTTTACAAGCCGCGGCGTGAGCGACTCGAGGACACCCGCCAAAGCATCACGCACAAGTTCAGCATCGCTGGCCATGAAGGCTATCTGTGTGTCGGCCTGTATCCCGACGGCCGTCCCGGTGAGATCTTCATCACCATGGCCAAGGAAGGCTCGACGATCGGCGGGATCATGGACAGCTTCGGCACGTCGTTGTCGATCGCGCTGCAGTATGGGGTGCCGCTTGAGGTGCTGGTGAACAAGTTCAGCCACACGCGGTTCGAGCCGATGGGGTACACCACCAACAAGGACATCCGCATTGCCAAGAGCGTGGTCGATTATATCGCCCGCTGGCTGGGGCTGACCTTCCTGTCGGCACACCCCGAGTACGGCAAGCCGGGGCGAACCGTTGGCCCACACGATGAACCGTACGCCACGGGTCCGGTCGTCGAGCAAGCGGTCGCGCTGGTTCAAGGTGCCGTCCAGTCCGCGGCGATCCGTAAGCAGGAAAACGCCAACGGCGAAACGGCGCTGAGCAACGGAAACGGCCACAGCCACAGCACTGCCAGCAGCGGCCGGGCTCAGCTCAGTGGTCCGATGGACCAGTTCGCGCGGTTCCAAAGCGACGCGCCGAGTTGTGACAACTGTGGCAGCATCACCGTGCGAAACGGTAACTGCTACCTCTGCCATAACTGCGGCAACAGCATGGGCTGCAGCTAACCCGCACCGGTGAGAGTGAAGTAGCCGCGCCAGGATTCGGCTGCGCGTCCGCACCTGTCGGCGCGCAGCGGCGCAGGTGCTTTCGCTGATGTGGCCCTCACGCAGCAATTGGTGCGACTGTTACAGTTGCTACGATTGTCCGCTGTTGCGGCGTTCTGCTGCTCGGTCGCGGATTGGCTTGTTCTATCCGCTGCGGCGGAGTCGATTGCACAGGCAGGGCGAAAACAGCGGAATTGACCTTTAGATGAAGGCAGCGATTCCACTACAAGCCCATCGACGAAAAGCCTTGAGCGCTTTCCTCGATCCCATCCGCGGGCGCAGGCGCTCCGGTCTTCTCGCCGGCGGCGGGAGGCTGGTCGAAGCGCTCGTGATTTCCTAATAGCGGCAAGGATGCCAGAGCGATGACGATTGCGCAGAGAGTTTTTGACAGTTCTCGTAGGCGGTACTGCCGCCTCCTGTTTCACCGCCCGGGCGTTGGCCGACCCTCCTAAGTTGACCGAACCGGTTCACCGCGTGGCCAGCGTGCTCCCGGCGACGACCTCTGGTGGTCAGCCGCCGCTGGATGTCGCGCTGCGGATTGCGCGCGACGGGCTGGCGCACTGCCGCGCCGAAGTGAAGGACTACACCGCGACATTGGTCAAGCGCGAACGGGTCGATGGCGTACTCGGCGAGCACGACTACCTGTTCCTTAAGGTGCGCAATCGCAAGGTTGTCGACGGCAAGGTTGTACAGCCGCTTTCGGTCTACCTGACCTACCTCCGCCCGGCAGCCGTCAAGGGACGCGAGGTGATCTACGTCGAGGGGCAGAACGACGGCAACATCATCGCTCACGAAGGCGGGTTCAAAGGCCGGTTTTTGCCCACGGTTCCATTGCCGCCCAACGGTATCATGGCGATGCGCGGGCAGCGCTATCCGATCACCGAAATCGGGATCGAAAACCTGATCGTCAAACTGATCGAGCGCGGCGAAACCGCTCGCCAGCATGCCGACGTGACCTGCACCTTCCGCAAGAACGCCAAAGTGAAGGACCGCGTCTGCACGGTGCTGGAAGTCAACCAGCCCAACCGGCACCCGGAACTCGACTTCTTCCAGGCTCAAGTTTTTATCGACGACGAGCTGAACCTGCCGATCCGCTACATCGCCTACGATTGGCCGCGGCGTCAGGGCGAAGCCCCAGAGGTGATCGAAGAGTACAACTACATCGACCTAAAACTCAACGTCGGCTTAACCGATGCTGACTTCAACCCGCGCAACCCGCAGTACAACTTCTATTCGAAGTAGCAGGTCAGCAGGTCGCCAGTCACAGGCAGACTTTGTCCGCCTGAAAGGGCCAGGAGATGAAAATGTAGGGTGGCACGCTCAGAGCCCTGGCGATGGGCGTGAAGCGATAACGAGCCGACCCGATATTCTGTGGTCGCGGCACCGTCTCCTCAGCACGCCCTTCGTTCCTCAGGGACGTGCCACCCCATAGCACGGCCCCTCGCCACAGGCAATCAGCGAAGATCGCGGCAGAACCCTAGCGCAAGCACCCGCATCTTGTATTGGCGTTCCCAAAGCGTGACCGCCTAGCGGATGCTCAGAGCAGCATCCCCTGGGCTCCGTCGCTGTTTTCCCATTCCCGACGCACCTCGCGCAGTCCATAGGCGCACAATTCAAACTGCTCGCTCAACCGCAGCAGCAGATCACCTGGTGGTGGTCCGTCGCCACCTTCGATCTCCGCAGCGATTCGGTAGGCGCGCTTGCCTTGCTGGCAGTAGTCGAGGAACCCGTCGGGGGAATGCGCCGAGCGCAGCTTGCGCAGCGCTTCGGGGTACATGCCGGACCAAAACAGGGTGAAGTCACCGATGTGCCGGTGGACATCGCGGCGTGCCAGGCCCATCCGCTTGTCGGCCTCGCACAGCATCTCAAAGACTTCAGTTGCCGGTTTGCCACTGCTGCGCCGCACCCGGTGAAGCCCATCGGTGCGGACAAACCGCAACAACAGATCGCTGAGGTAGTCGACCAACTGCACGTCGGCCACACCCAGACGCGACTCGAAGATGTATTCCGACAATCCCGTAAAAAACCGTTCCAACACGGTCTTACGAGCTGCTAGATCGCCAGCTGCAGGATCTCGTTCAGGCACCAAATCAACACCTCCTCGCTCGCAAAGCGTAACTGAGCTGATTCTCCTTACGAGCGCCGCCTGTCCCAGGTTCCACAATCGCCGCTGAAATCAATTCACCGGCCGGAGGTGTTTTTGGGGCTGCGGTCGCTCGCGCCATTCGCCTGAATTCTACAAGTAGTCGCTACGCCGGCGCCGGTCAATAGAAATGCATAGCTGGGGACGATGGTACTTGCCTGGTCACGCACGACATGACCGATGGTGCCCACTCTGCCACCCAGAGGAACGTCAATGTCGGCTACCTAAATCGCCCGGTTTCACCGGCCCAAACGACCAAGGCGCTTTCGCGCTGGACAACTTGAAACATGACTGGACTGGCCGCCCGCGACGGTCCGATAGGAGCTTGTGGGTCGACGCGTGCTGGCATCCCTCACCGCGCCGCTTCGACAAGATCCTCCACTGCCTCCTGTAGCCGAATACGTTCCATGCGTTCAAAGTCGTTGCGGCACGAGTCGTCCAGACGTCGCAAATGCGTTGCCCTGCTCGCCCTGCTCGCTCCAGCCGTTGGGTGGAGTGCGGAGCCAGCTCACGCCGCGCACAGCGACCCCGGCAGCATGCCTCAAACTGGACCGAGCGACCAGCCAGCGCAGGCGCCCGTGGAAGCGCTTCGTGATTCCAGCAAACCGTCGTCCGCCGCGCCCGAAGCTGGTCCCGCTATCGCCGCAGCAGAGCGGGAACTACGGCGCCGGGATGCTCCTGATCGGTCCGGTCTCGCGGTCTGCTGGGCAGCCGGCCGCGACGCAGGGCATATCCGCCGACGATCAATGGTTCCCGCGAGGCAGCCGCCCACCGTTGCAATCGCCGCATTCGCCCCTACGACCTGCGGCGGGCTCCGCTGCCGAGTCGACCAATGCGGATGCGCCCACCGGTACACCCATGACGGGTACACCCATGGAGGCCAAGTCGGTCCAGGCGAACACTGCAACCAGCACGATCGCGCTCGACGCTCCGGCTAACGACACACGCGTCGCCGACACCGCGACCGACGAACTGGTGCAGGCCGACACGGCAGCTATCGGTGATGATGCTCAGCCGGCTCTGAACGTCACTGACCCGGAACAAAACGAACCAACCGATCCACTGCCTGGTGATGCAGCGGAAACCGATGCGCTCCAACCGCATCTGGATGACGCGGGGCTCGATGACTCGGCCGAATTGGAGCCCAGTGAAAGCGACGGCGAAGGCGACGCCGGCACAGTTGCTTCGGATGAGATGGCGTTGGAAGCCGCCGGTGACATCCCTGAAACATCCCAAAACGATCCCCTCCAAAGGTTGGAGATTCGCCGGCTGCAGTTGAAAAACCCAGGATCCGCAGGATCGATCACCGCGCGTCCGGCAGGCAGCCGCTCGGGCACACGTATGAGCGTGGGCGACGTGCCACTGGGCGATGAACAGGTACGCTCCGATGAACTGGGCGTGGAGAGGATTCCCGAGGAAACACCGCACAGGATCGCAGTCACCGATCAGCCGATCCACGGTGACCGCATCACTGCGGCGGGCGAGTTGATTCTGGCCTCTGGCAAGTCGGCCGCCAACTTACCCGTGCTTCCGCAGACCGCGCCGCTGAAGCCGACGATTGAAGCGGCGCTGCGCTACTACTGGGATCGGCCGGAGGACGCTGCTGAGCGAACCCACTGGGGGATGATGCACTCGATCATGGTCTGGGACAAGGACACTCCGATCATCCACCGGCGACAGCGCTACAATGCCGTGGCTTGGATGGCGGGCAACAATCCGTGCCGCAACCAGCTGTTGTTCGCGCAGGATCAGCACGGCATCAACGTCCGCACCGGTGTCGGCTTGCAAGGCCATCAGGCGCAGTTGCTGGCGATCTTTGGGCTGGTCAATGTGCCACTCAACTACCCGGTCTACGCCGGGCGGCAGAAGTATTCGGTCGCGGACATCCTGGAACGAGAAAAACTCGACTGCAAGTCTGGCAACGAGCTGACCTTCACCCTGATCGCGCTGGCACACTACGCCGATAGCGACAGCAGCTGGGTGGCGGCGGATCAACAGGATTGGGACGTGCAGCGCGTGCTCAAGGAAGAGATGTCGCAGCCGATCGTCGGCGCCGCCTGCGGCGGCACGCACCGGTTGATGGGATTCGCACACGCGCTGCGTCGGCGTCGGGCCGAAGACAAGCCGATTGTGCAGCAGTGGGACCGAGCCGATCGCTACGTCAAGGAGTTCGTCAATTACACCTGGACGCTGCAGAACCGCGACGGGTCGATGAGCACCGCCTGGTTTGAGCGGCCCGAGGACAACGGCAACATGGACCGCAAGATCCAAACGACCGGCCATATGCTGGAGTTCCTGCTCAGTACCCTACCGGATGCCGACCTGCAGTCGCCGAAAATGATCCGTACGGTGAGCTACCTCGCCAACACGCTCCACGCGGAAAGGGGACACCAATGGCAGGTTGGGCCCAAAGGTCACGCGTTGCGGGCGCTGGCGATGTACCACCAGCGGGTGTTCGGTGATGCGACACCGTGGCGGAGTGCCAGCGAATCGCGCCGCACCGCCGGCGCTTCGCCCGGTCGCGGTGTTCGCTGAGCATCGGGCTGGGCATCAAATTGCCGAGCGCCGGAAAACACTGAAAACCTCGCCGGCAAATCGACCGACGGGGCTGCGGCGTAATTGCGACTGAGGCTGGGTTTGCGTAAAACACAGGCCTGTTCGCAATCGTTCTCTGCCAGCGGCGCCGCTGAGTGGCCCTGCGATCATTGCCCGGGGGCTGGATGGCTATACATCGTCTGACCAAATCAAGCATCGCCATCATCCGCGCCGCCGCGGACTTGCTCACCGACCCGGGCGCCGACGCGATGCTGCTTTTGCTCGACGGGCCCCTCGACTGGAAGCGGTTGGCCGAACTCACGCAGACGGCGAATAAGCCGATCATCGTTGCTGCGGACAGCCGCGCGGAACTCGACGGGGCGATCGAAGCTGGCCTGCACCCACTGCCGCTGAATAAAGAAAAGGCGCCGCTGCTCGAACGGTTGCAGCACGCCCTGTTGGAAGCGGCCGCCGATGAAATGATCCGGCCCAATGGCAATGTAGTCGCGGTCTACGGTGGATTCTCTCAGGGGCGTTTTGATTCGGTCAGCCACCTGCAGCTCGACGAGCGGATGCGGCGGCTGACCGCACGCGATCTGCAGAGCCTCGAGAGCAGCGTGCCGCTGAAGACGGTCAAAGCCGTCGTCGACTTGGCGGTGCAAATTGGCCGTGAGGGTCGCGAGGGTAAACCGGTCGGAACCATGTTCGTTGTCGGCGACACGCGGCGGGTACTGGAACATTGCAGCGACGGCGGTGCCGATCCCTTTCGCGGCTACAACAAAAAGCACCGCTACCTGTTGGACGGGAAGGTCCAAGAAGACGCGAAAGAAATCGCTCAGCTCGACGGCGCGTTCGTGATTAACGCCGATGGCTACATCGAGCGGAGCCGGCAGATGCTCGAAGTCAGCCACGAGAACTTGACGATGAGCAAAGGGCTCGGTTCGCGGCACTGGGCAGCCGCAGCGATCACCCAGCGAACCAAGGCATTGGCGGTGGTCGTGAGCCAGTCGACAGGCACCGTGCGGCTGTTTCAGAACGGCCAACTTGTCATCCGCATCGAGCCGATGGACAAGGCGGTCAAATGGCAAGAGTTCACGTTTGTCTCGCCGCCGCTGATCCCCGGCGACTGAGAGTGGTCGACTGCACCGCCGGTCGATTTTCGGTCTCCAAGGCCGGCAACATCCTCTCTGAGCAGCAAAGCGGTCAGCGAAACCAACCACTGGCGGCATCCAGCAGGTGATGCAAAGAAGCTACGAATAAAACCCTTCGACACCAGTGGCCTCGAAGGCGGCCGGGTAGTGCTCGATCTTCTGTGGCTCCGGCGTGTTGCCGACCCACCACACGGCGATCACGTCAAAGCGGCAGCGGACGCCGAGCAATTGATGGCGCTGCAGATAGCGCAGTGCCGCCCGGGTGATTCGGGCCTGTTTGTTCTCATCGACACGTTCGGCCGGATGGCCCGGCTTTGTTGTCGCCAGCGTCTTCACTTCAACGAAGATCACGGTCTTGCGGCGGCGGTCGATGGCAATCAGGTCGATCTCGCCGCCTCGGTCGCTTTCGCTATGAGCGACAACCGTCAGGCCGCTGCGGCGGAGCCACCGGGCTGCGGCCTGTTCGCCGCGCACTCCCAAGCGTGCTCTGGGATCGATGGCGCCAAACCGCCAAGACTGATATCGATCCCACCAGTTCGCGACGCAGCGCGGCCAGGGCGGAGGCACGGCTTTAATGAAAACCTTGCCGACTAGCTCGTCCGACGTTCCTGCAGACGAACCGCCTTGCCGACGCGGTCACGCAGGAAGTAGAGCTTCGCACGGCGAACCACGCTGCTGCGCTTGACTTCGACTTTCGCGATTCGCGGGCTGTGCAGCGGGAACTTACGCTCGACGCCTTCGCCGGCAACGATGCGGCGCACCGTGAACATCTCACGACTGCCGCGGCCACTTTTGGCGATCACGACACCGCTGAACACCTGGATGCGTTCTTTGTTGCCTTCAAGAATCTTGTTGTGCACGTCGACCGTATCACCCACTTCAAACTGGGGAACGTCGTCACGCAGGGCGGTCTTTTCGACCAAGTCAAGGATCTGGCTGTCCATCGGACTTTCTCAATCGGTTTCTGGGTTAAGAGCCTATCCGTAAAGGGGTCTGACCCTTTGGAGGCGAGTCGTTATCAGGAAGTTTTTGGCCTCGCCGGAGAGGGTCAGACCCCTTTACGGATAGGCTCAAACTGTCGGTTGACCAGTGTACTGGAACGCGACCTACCGCAGCAGGTCACTTCGTCGTTGCTCGGTCCGATTTTGGACCTGTTCAGCCCGCCATCTGGCGATCCGACCGTGGTCACCGCTGAGCAAAACTTCGGGGACCGCGTGGCCGCGAAACTCTCTCGGGCGGGTATATTGCGGAAACTCCAGCAGCCGGTTTCCACGGCTAAAGGAATCATCCAAACTGCTGTTCTCGTCGCCGAGGACTCCGGGGAGAAGTCGCACCACGGCATCGATCACAACCATCGCAGCGACTTCGCCTCCATTGAGCACAAAGTCGCCGATACTTAGTTCTTCGGGCTGCAGGATGTCGACCACCCGCTGGTCGAAGCCTTCGTAGCGACCGCACAAGATCAGCACCCGTGGCGAAGTTGCCAGATCTTCCGCTGTCGGCTGGTCCAATCGCTTGCCTTGCGGAGTCAGCAGGATGCGACGCGCCGGTCGCTCGTCCATTGCCTCCACCGCTTCGACACAGGCGACTGTCGGTTCAACTTGGATCAACATCCCCGGGCCACCGCCAAAGGGTCGGTCATCGACCTGACGGTGAGGGTTGTCGCGAGCCCAATCCCGCAGGTCATGGCGGTGGATCTCAACCAGTCGCCGCTGGATCGCTTTGTCCAGTAGGCTCTGCGTCAGATACCCATCAAAGATCGCTGGGAAAAGCGTGACGATATCAAAACGCATTGCAAAACGCGGCCCCGGTGCGGCACTGCACCCATCGACTTCGGCTTACTCGGCGGCGGCTTCTGGCTTCGTTTGATCGGCAGCACCCCCAGCGGCGACGGCTTCGGCCGGAGCTGCTTGATCGGCGGGCGCCGCTTGCTCAGCCTGAGGGGCCGGGGCCTTGGGTGCAGCAGCGGGCGGAACATACTGCTTGCGACGGCCGAGTCGCTCGACAGCCGCTTTCTGTGCTTCCAAGTGGGTTCCCGAAGAACCGTACTTCTTGATCAGCACGGCGACTTTGTCCGAAGGCTGCGCCCCGACACCGACCCAGTAATCGATCCGGTCGCCCTTGAGAACGGCGCGGGCATCGGTTTCAGGGACCATCGGATCGTAGTAGCCGAGCTCTTCGATCACTCGGCCATCACGCGGCTTTCGCGCATCGACGGCGCAACTCGGTAGAATGGAGCATGAGCGCGCCCCATTTTTTTCATACGTATACGAACTGCCACGAAAATCTCGCTCCTACGACGATCACGAACGATTTCTGAAGGGAAGTATTTGGTTTCAAGCCGGCTAAATGGAACCTTTTTGGGCTCACTTTGCAAGCGGTTCTGCTGATTTTCCGGCCAGGATGTTACCGTGGCATAAAATTTAAGAGCAGACGCGTCAAGGCTTTTCGCTGGCTCTACCACCGAAGCCGCGCCGGCTCGGTCATCAAACTCATGTTTGGGGCGACGGCGTGCCGCCGCACTAGTTGGGATGCTAGCATATACTGGACGTCCCCTGCTAGGCCCGGGGGCGTGGCCTAGTGGAGCGTCAAGGTTAAAAGTTGATGTTCGGGCCGCTGCTCCGCAGCTAGACGAGCTCATCGTGCGACACCAATCTTTGCCCATTGTCCGCCGCTGTGTAGGAACCGACGGCGATGGCGCTCCGCCGATCCGGTCAGCGCTACCCTGAAAGCGTTTTGGTTCGGCACTCGCTGCCGCGACCAGCTGGCCGCTCCTCAGCGACCACCTTTGCGCCTGGCCTGCCGCAATTCCTTTTCACGCTGCTTGCGGAGCTTTGCCTTTTCGTCGGGGCTGAGCCGCTTACCAGTGGTCTTTTTGACCTTCATGCCGCGCATCGATAGGTCGTTCATCAGCGTGCCGGACTGCAACTGCTGCATCATCTTCATCCGCTCGCCGGCCCCCGAGCCGGCCATACCTTGCATCAACGGCTTCATGATCTCGAACTGTTTGACCAGCTGCGTGATCACCGGCGTCTGCACCCCGGCCCCCTTAGCGATCCGCGTCCGCCGCTGCGCGTCGATAATTTTGGGATTCCGTCGTTCCTGAGCGGTCATGCTGTTGATCGCGCCGATCGTTTGACGAATGCCGCCCGATGCCTCTTCGCTCTCCACCATCTCACGCATCGCACCCATGCCGGGCAGCAGGCCCATCATCTTGCCCATCAGGCCGGGCTTGGCGATCTTCTCGAGCATGTTCTTGAAGTCATCGAGCGTCATCTCGCCGGACGCCATTTTCCGCTCGAGTTCCTCGCGGTCCTTCTCATCGACGATTCGGTGAGCTTCGCGGGCCGCCTGCACGATGTCGCCCATCTGCAGGATGCGGCTGGCCATGCCGTCGGGCCGGAACGGCTCCAGAGCGTCCAGCTGCTCGCCGGTGCCGATGAACTTGATCGGGACGCCGGTGACCTGCTTGACCGACAGCAGCGCTCCACCGCGAGCGTCGCCATCGAGCTTAGTCATGATGACGCCATCGAGCTCTAGCGCCTCGTTGAACGCCCCGGCGCTGTTGACGGCGTCTTGGCCGGTCATCCCATCGACGACCAGATAGACCTGATCGGGCGGGACCCGCTTGTCGATCCGCTTCAGCTCGTCCATCAGCTCTTCGTCGATCGCCAGCCGACCGGCGGTGTCGAGGATCACCACGCGTGCGCCGCTCGCCTCAGCCTTCTTCACGCCAGCCTGGCAGACCGCCACCGGATCCTTCTCTTCCAGGTCCGCATAGACATCGACACCGAGCGACTTGCCGATCACATGCAGCTGCTCAATGGCCGCCGGACGCTGCAAGTCCGCCGCGACGAGCATCGGGCGCACGTTCTCCTCCAGCAACAACTTGGCGAGCTTGCCGCAGGTCGTCGTCTTGCCGCTACCCTGCAGCCCGCAGAGCATGATGATCGTCAGCCGTCCTTCTTCAGGTGCAGCGAGTTGTCGACCGGGCCGAGGATCTCGATCAGTTCTTCATTGACGATCCGGATCAACTCGTGATCGGGACGCAGGCTCAGCAGCACCCGTCGGCCCAGCGCCCGCTCGGTGACATGCTCCATGAAGGACTGCACGACTGGGTAGCTGACGTCGGCTTCGAGTAACGCTCGCTCAACCGTCTGCAGACCATCGCGCATGTTGCCTTCGGTCAACGTGCCTTTGCCGCGAAGACTTTTAAAGGCCGACTGCAAGCCTTCGGAGAGCGTATCGAACATAGCTGAAGCAGGGGAAAACGAGGTTTTTGGGCCGGAAATGGCTGTTGCTGAGTTTAGACCCCACCGCCGCAATTGATAAGTCCTCTTGCCGCTACGCCTGCGACACGATCGCCTCTTCGATCAGTCCGAACTCGCGGCAGGGGATAAGTTCGACATGCCCGATGCGGCTGGGAAGCACAAATCGCAACGTCGCGTGGGCCACCTTCTTATCCGCTTTCATCATCGCGATCATCTGCTGCGGGTCGGCGTCATTCCACTGCACCGGCAATCCGCAGCGGCCGATCAGCGCGGTCTGGCGGCTCACAAATGCGTCGTCGACGCGGCCAAGCGCGGGCTAGGCGCGCCGCCATGACCATTCCGATCGCCACCGCCTCGCCGTGCAACATCGCCCCATAACCGGCTGTCGCCTCGATCGCGTGCGCAAACGTGTGGCCGTAATTAAGGATCGCGCCGCCGCCGAAGTCTCGCGCTCATCGTCGGCGACGACCGCCGCCTTAATCTGGCAGCTGCGTTTGATCGCGTAGGCCAGTGCGGACGCATCGTGGTTGAGCAACTTTTCGGCGTTCTGTTCCAGCCAGGCGAAGAAGTCGGCATCTTCGATCACGCCGTACTTGATGACCTCGCCCAGCCCGCTGCGGTACGTCCGCTGGTCAAGGGTGCTGAGCGTGGACAGATCGATAGCGACCAAAGATGGCTGCCAAAACGCCCCGACCATGTTCTTCCCACCAGCCAAGTTGATGCCGGTTTTTCCGCCGACGCTGCTGTCGACCATCGCCAGCAAGGTCGTTGGAACTTGTACCAAGCGAATCCCGCGGGCGAAGCTGGCTGCGGCGAAACCCGCCAAGTCGCCGACGACCCCCCCGCCGACGGCCAGCACGACACTGCGGCGGTCGGCTCCGTTTTCCAACATCCAGTCCCAGAGCTTGCCAAGCATCTCCAGTGACTTGCTCGGCTCACCGCTGGGCACCGTCGCCAGATCGCAGCGATAGTGGTCACCGAGCCGCTGTGCCAGCGGCTGGGCCCAGTGACTGGCGACCGCTTCATCGCAGATCAGCAGCACATGCGAGACATCGCCGACAGTCACTTCTAATCGCTCGGGGATCGAGTCCCACGCGTCGTTGATGATGTGGATCGGGTAGCTGCGGTCACCCAACTGGACAAGAATTTGTTCCTCGTGCGGATGGTTGGCCATGGCTTGCGCTGCGGACATAGGGTCAAATCCAAAGAAAGACGAACATGCCAGCCCGGAAACGTAACAGAAGCCCTTCATGCAGTCACCCTCACCCCGGCCCGAGCACTGGGTTGATCATCCTCAGATTCCGATCACCCGCCGCGCAGTCCTCGGCGGGATCGCGATTCTGCTTATAGGGATCGTGGTGGCTTTAGCGAGTGTTTACGCGCGGCGAACTCGGTTGGAGAAGACGACCGCGTTCTGGGGCAGCGACACGATCCGCGCCCTGCAGCTCTCGCCGCAAGTACTGCTGACCCTCGACAAGAAGATCGACGACAAAAGGGGTCAGGAGTCCTTTTCGGCCGCTTCACCTGCCCAGCCCGCTGGTCCGATGGTGGCGGACTTGACCGGCACCCCAGGGCTGGGGCACTTACGCCGCGCCTTGCTGGATGAACGGCATTACGACTGGTCGACGCGGACACCGGAGTCCGTCGAATCGCTTCGCGCGGACGACACCGAGTTTGCCAGGCTCGAGTTTTCAGACCCCCGCGGCTACTTTCCCACCGCGACGATCCATTTGGAGCTGACCGCTGGTTGGGCTGGACTCGCCGGCCGCGCCGATCGCGTGCGTTTCACCCCGCGTGTCCAGCCGGCCGTTCGTCACTTTCTCAAAACGGTCAGCAACGCGCAGCAAGCCCATTACGATCAGCGCCAGTCTGACGAAGAGTAACCGGCTGTCCTCTCGGCCGTAGTCGGACAATGGGGAAGTCGGCGCGCGGGCTACTTCGATGGCATCTGGCGTGGATACGGAGGCCGCTGGCTTGGCGGCAGCTCCTGGTGGAACTCTTCTTGCCAGCGACGGCGCTCAACCGGACTGGCGTAGTAACGGAGCCACGTTTCGTCATCCGCGTCGTCGAGGCATCGCCAGTGCAGATAATTGCGTGGCAGATCAACCTTCTTCTCACAGCTGGGTAAGATGTCGCGATAGATCAACGTATAGAGCTGCAAGTCACTCAGGTGATCGGTGCAGTCGAGCACGATCCGGCGCTGTGCAGTTGCCGAATCGTTTGCCATAGCAATCGGTGCAGCTCGTCGGGCGTCAGCGAATCCGGCGGCGGGAGCGTCAGAGCAGGGTCGAACCACTGGGCGATTGGCATCGCCGGAGCCCGCTCCCAGGCGAGCATGGAAGCGAGGTATTCGTTCTCAACGCGCAGCGGCATTCGGCTGTTGGACGAATCGGAGACGGAGTCGTCGATGTACGGCTCCAGCTCGTCTCGCAGCCGCGCGTTATCGAGCAATAAGTCAACTTCGTCCAATACCGATCGGCCCATGTCACTCATCGGTCAGTCATCCGAACACTGTGGAAATGTACCATCACCATTTCGATGGTATCCATCAGGGCGCGAGGCTCAATAACTTGTTTAGCCAAAACGTTCCCACGCGGGAAAAAATGTGCTTTTTCCATGGCGTGACCGTTAGGAACGTTACGGTTTGACGAGCTGAGCCACCGACCGGGCGGCCCGTTCATCCAGCAGCAGCTGATCGGCTTTGGCCTGACGCAGCGCCCAAGCACGGTGGTCCCGGTCGCGCAGCAATTCCAGCTTCCGCAGCTCACTGTTGGCCAGTTGGACCGCCTCGCGGCAGCGGTCCACCTCGGCTTGTAGCTGTTCCGCAGCCGCTGACAGCCGGCGGTCTTCACTGTCGAGATGCTGTGCAAAACGCTCCTGAACCAGCAGGCTGCTCAGCCGCAGCACGCCGGCTCGAATCGTACGACTACCCAAAGCTAACTCGCTGCGCTGCTGAGCAATTTGCTGCCGCTGCTCATCAATATGGTCCCACCGGGCCTGGGCTTCGCCTAAAGCGGCGCTCTGGACATCACGGCGCACGGTAGCGAGTTGTAGGAGCGACTGAAATCGAAAGCGGAACATGCGAGGGAAGACACTCGGAAAAGGGTGTGGTTTCCTGGTTAGCGTCACCGGCAGGTGCGAAGTGCGTTAATTAGCGGTTGCCGCATCGATCGGATTGGCGACAAGCTTTTGCAGATCAGCGTGGGTTTGCGCGAGCGAAAACTGCGCATCGCTTGACTGGGTCAGTAATTCACGAGCTGGCTCCTGCAACTGGATCGCGCGATCCAAGGTAGGATTCGAGCCGGCGCGATAGGCCCCGATCGAAATTAAGTCAGCGTGACGACGGTACTCTGCCAACTCCCGACGCAGCCGGTTGGCCGCCTCCGCGGTGGCCGCATCGACGAGATGCGGCTGCAACCGGCTGAGGCTCTCCAGCACGTCGATCGCAGGCCAATAGCCCTCGCTGGCCAGCGAGCGGCTGAGCACGATGTGGCCGTCGAGCAACCCGCGCATCGCATCGGCGATCGGCTCTTGCTGGTCGTCCCCTTCCACCAGCACGCTGTAGATCGCGGTGATCGATCCAGACTCCGTTCGCCCGGCACGCTCGACCAATCGCGGCAGCGCCGCAAACACGCTCGGCGTGTAACCGCGAGTCGTCGGCGGCTCTCCGGCTGCCAGTGACAGCTCGCGCTGCGCCATCGCCAGCCGAGTCACCGAGTCGACCAACAACAGTACGTTCTGGCCAGCGTCGCGCATCGATTCGGCAATCGCCGTCGCGGTCCAAGCGGCTTGCACGCGCAGCGACGCCGCCTGATCGCCGGTCGCGACGATTAGTACACTGCGGCTGAGCCCTTCGTCGCCGAGTGTCCGCTGGATGAATTCCCGCACCTCACGGCCTCGTTCGCCGACCATCGCAATCACAATCGCATCGGCCGCCGTCCCGCGAGCCAGCATCCCCAGCAAGGTGCTTTTGCCGACACCGGAGCCTGCGAAGATCCCGATCCGTTGGCCACGGCCAATCGTCAGCAGCGCGTCGATCGCCTTGACACCGGTAGCCAACGGCTCATCGATCGGCGGGCGCGACAGCGACGCAGGCGATGGCCGGTCGACATCGGCAGGACTCAGCCCGCGCGGCAGGGGCTGGCCATCGATCGGTCTGCCCAGGGCATCGAGTACGCGGCCGATCAGCTGCGGCCCCACCATCACGCGGAGCGAATGGGCCAGGAGCGTCACGCGGTCACCGGCCGAGAATGCCGCCGATCCACCCAGCGGCGCGAGCATCGGACAGACGCCTGTAAAGCCGACCACTTTGGCGTCGGTCATCTGCCCCTGCGAGAGCTCAATCCGACAGATTGCCCCCAGCGGCGCCGTCATCCCCTCGACGACCACATTGCCGCCGACAACGGCTCGGACCCGACCGGTGACCGCCAGCGTCGACTGCGTGGCGATGCTGCGGACGAGCGCGGGGACGTCAGGAAGTGGCGGGAGCTTAAGCATGGCCGAGCAGCTCCTGTAGCCGTTGGAGTTGCGAGTGCAGCGTCACCGCGACCTCGCCGCCGGGTTGTCGCACGACCACGCTGCCGGCCAAAACCGTCTCATCGGGAATGATCGAGGTGTCTTCCGGCAGCCCCGGTTGGTTGAGCAGTTCATCCAGAGCCGGCCCGAGCTGAGCAAGTGTTTCTGGATGCACCGCGATGCATAATCGTTCGGCGGTGCGGGCGGCGACGAGTGCCTCGCTGGTCCAGCGAAGGACAATCTCCGGTTCGCGGTCCAGCCGCCCACGCACCACCTTTTCTGACACCGCCATCACCAATGAGACGAGCGAATCGTGATACTGCTGCATCCACTGTTCGTGCTGCTGTGCGATCTGCTGCACCATCGACTGCATCGCCGCGCCGTGTTCGACGATGCGTGCTTCCACCGCTGCCTGGAACTTACTCTCGGCATCGCGGGCGGCTTCCTCCCGCCCGGCTGCCATTCCCTCAGCATGCCGCTCGCACCCGCAGCGCTTCGATCTCCGCTTCCGCATCGGCCCGCAGTTTAGCGATTTCATCTTGGCACTGCTGGAGCTGGCGGCTGGCCCGTTGCGACAGGTCTTCCAAGTTGAAACCAGCGAGTCCTGCGTTCGAGGCCGGTTCGGCCGGTCTGGAGGTCGATGCGGATTTGAGGACCGAAGCCATGAAGTGGATGAAGCGAGGGTTGAAAATCTAAGGGTGTTTCAATGGTTGAGTTATGCCGCCATCAACGATCCTTGCCGCGAGACCACGTTCGCGGCTTGACCAGGCGGGTCGTGCTCTAACTTGTCCGCCGCAATCGCAACGGCCGCTTTGGCACGATCGATTTCACGCAGCTCGATCGTGCCCAAATCCGACAACTGCCTGCGCACCTGGCGAGCCTGGCGACGTGGCAAGGAAGCGAGCACTTTCTCCGCGGTTGCGCTGGGCAGGCCGCAGAGCGCCAACAGCGACTGACGGGTTTCGACGGAGGCCAGCGCCTGACGCAGCCGTTCGGTGGGCAGCGCAACCAGACGTGTATGGATCGCATCGGCCGTTTCGGCTGCGGACGGTGATTTCTCACTGCGTCCATCCCGGCGCGAATTGCCACCGGTAGTGCCAAAGGAGTCGGCTGTGGTGCCGCTGCCCTGCGCCCTGCGCAGCTCAGCGGGCACATCGCCCGGCGCACCGCTAGCCATAGCGGAGTCAAAAGCGGCAGGCGAGGCAGGCACGGGAATCGCTGCTGGCGACGGATACTCGGCGGTCACTGGCATCTCGGCCAGAATCGGCGCAGTGCGTCCTGGCCCACTTTACCCTGAGCACCGCTTCCGGCGCGACCTGTGGCTGATGTTCCGAAGCGGGCACCATAGGCGAGCAGCTTGTTTTTCAATTGGCCGCCGATGTCGCTAATCACCTCCGGCGATGGCGCATCGAGCTTCGCCAGTCGCCGCATCGTCTCTTGTCGCGTGGTGACATCCAGCCGCTGCATCATCCGCGCGGCCTGTGCCGGCGCGAGCGACGCCAAGATGATCGCGATCGTCTGCGGATGCTCCTGACGGATCTCAGCGGCCAGAGCGTCATCATCGACGTCACTCAAAAACGCCAGTGGAGCGGTTTGAGCGGCAACCGCTTGGCCGCGGTGTTTAGGGGCACGCTCGTGATGCTGCAGCGCGACGCGGGAGAGCACAATTTCGGCGGCATCGTTCTCGCTGGCCAGTGGCGTGTTTCCGCGGCGGACGGAGGCAGCGAAGGCATCTAATACGCGACGACGTTCCAGTGGATCGACATCCGACAAACGGCTCATCGCCGTCCGCACCGCCCGCTGTTGTTCGCCGCCGAGGCCCGTCATCAGCTGCGCCACGGTCGTCTCCGGAAGACTCGACAGCACGATGGCGACGCGGCGCAGGGCAGCTTCGCTGTCATGGTTCATCGAGTCATCCTCCCTGAAAAATCCGCCACAGAGTCCACCGGGACATTCTTTGTTTCCCGAGCCACGCCAACACATGGCCGCTACGTCCCACAGCGGTGTCCTTGGCTTGTATCCGAAACCGGGCGGCGCGGGGAAGATCGAACCGAATGATGCCAGCTGCGGGGATGCACCCGCTCAGCTCCGGTGACAAAGCTCTACGCGGCGCCGGCCATCCAAGAGCGGAGGACGCCGGCGGCCAATTCCGGATGCTGCTCCACCATCCGCTGCAGTTCCTGCTGAGTCGCTCCGCCGACAGCGTGCGCGTCGTCGCCGCGCTCGTCGCCCCTCGGCGCTGCCTGTTTGCCGTGTGCACCGCTGCTGCCGATGAGCACCCAACGAGCGATCACCAGCGACACGAATCCCAGCCCTGCCAGTGCGAGCATGGTCCATGACTGCGACACCCACGTCCAGATTTGAGTGGTTGGGCCAAGGACCGACAGTGTGGGAAGCGGCAGATCGGGATAATCCCAGACATGTACCAGCGGGTAGGGATCTTCGCCCGGCGGTGCCAGCGGCAGCAGTTGAGCGACGGCGGCCTTGATCTTGCCTTCGGTTTCCGTGCGTTTCTCGGCGAGCATCTCGGCGGTCGGCGGCGGCATCTCGTTGGCCGCTTTACCAGGATTTTCGCGGATGAAATCCTGCAACAACACCTTATCGTAGTAGCTCGTAGGCAGGCCAACCGAAATCCGCACGCGGCGAACCTGCAGCGATGCCAACTTCGACAGTTCGTACTGTTGCCCCACCATGCCGTGCTGGCTGTGGCCGCTCACCGCAGAACGCTCCGTCTCCAGGGTCTCCAGCGAAACCGCTCGATTGCTGATCCCCTCGCTCGCACTTGCCGCTGCACTTGCCCGGTTGCTCGCTGCGGGTGAGGTGGCGTGAGTTCGTCCTGCCGACAACAAGGTCGGCTGAGGGTCGTACTTCAGCGTCGCCTTTTCGACTTCCATCGTCGGGTCGAGTTCCGCATGCGCCGCTACGCGAATCGGTCCGTAACCTACCAAGGCACGGAGTACTTTCTGTTCGTACGCCGTCTCTTCTTCGCGGCGTCGTTTGAGCATCGGATCTTCGTCACCGTGGCCGCTGATGTGCGATGCGTTGGTGTCGGTCACGACCACATCTTCCGCCGTCATGCCGGCGTAGGCTCCGCGGACGAACTCCTTGATCATTTTGACCCGTGGCTGCGGCAGCGGCTCGGCCCCTTCGGGCGACACGATCACGCTGGCCGACTGAGGGCGCGTGCGGGTCAGCCCGGTCCGCTCGCCGCGATCATACTCGACGCTCGCCCAGCGGATTTCCGGAAAGGAGCTGATCTTGGCCCCCAGATCCTGAGCCTTGGCATGCATCTCACGCGCTAACCGCTGATCGCTCGATTCCCACGGACTGGCTTTGTCAATCGCCTCCTGCACGGACGACCGCAGCGCCAGTGGCAGGTTTGCCGAATCACTCATCGCTGCCAAATACTCGCTGCGCAGTACCACTGGGCACACGGATCCGCCGGCCTTCGCGAACCCAATCTCGCAAGCCCGCTTGGCTGAACGCCATCTCGACCGAATCGACTTCGGACTCGCTCAACGAGCGTCCGCCGAACAGGTACTCGAACTCTTCGGAGGAAGTGCTGCTGGTTAGCGTGCCCAGTCCGACTGCGATCATGGCGACCAAAATCGCAGCGGCCCAGCGAGAGGCAGGCGGCATGGCGGCGAGCGCATCGCGCAGCGACCGGCTAGCTTGTTGCAGGAGATCCATGAAGTGGAAAACAGCGATGATAGGCTACTAGATCTGAATCTGTTGGATCTCGCGGTAAGCTTCGATCAGTCTGTCTCGTACTTGAAGCATCGTGCTCAACGCGAGGTCGGACTTTTGCACCGCCGTCAACAACTCAGCGGAGTCGACGCTGTGGCCGCTGTGAGCCTGAGCGACCAGATTGCGGACGTGCGACTGCATCACCGCCAATTCCTCGACTTTTTCCGCCAGCAGCGCCGCAAACGGTTCGCTCGCTTCGGCAGCCGCCGGAAAACGGTTGCCGCCGCCAAGCAGCGAGCCGGCGCGAGCCAGTTCGGCAGGCATCGGCGGACGCGTCAGCGGTGATGGAAAGCCGATCGGTCGCATGAAATGTTACAAAGGGACAACCATGCAGCGGCGGGAAGTACCGGTGCAAAAGGCACACTGCATCGTTTCAGCCGCTTGGCGAGCGAGCCGATGGAATGTTAGGCGGCCTTCCGGGCCGCGTCGCTGAACGGCAGCACGAGCGTCACCGCGGCGCCGCCCTGCGGACAATTCTGCCACTGCGGCTTGCAGCCGATCGCGGCCGCAGCCAGCGACAGCTGTGTGCCGCGACTTTCGACGTCGCTGCCGGTGTCGGCGATCTCCAGTTCGACGCCATGTGCGGTCAAGCAGCCGGTGACCGTCAATTCGCCGCCCTCGGGCATCTGCTCCAGCGAGTCGCGGACTAAGCTGCTGATCAAATCGCTCAGGCGGCTGCGATCGGCTGTGGTTGTCAACTCCAGCGGCACGTTCAATTCAAAGCAGACCGGCGCGGGATGTTCACGCAACAGCGGCGAGACGACACACTCGACCAAAACCGCTAAGGATGAAGAGGCCGATCGATTAGAAAGGTAAGACATGGTGCGCTCCCTGCACGCGATGTTTACGGAAACTTTCTGGCCCCATCGGCCAATCCAAGACCACGCATAGACATTCTTCGCCACTCACTGCAAGCTCAATCGGCCCCCTATGTATCTGATTCAGGTCCTCTTGCCGCTGTACGACAACGACGCCAACCCGATCAGCCCAGCGCTGTTCCAGCGAGTGAGACACGAGCTTTCTTCGCGATTCGGCGGATTGACGGTGTTTTCCCAGTCGCCGGTCGAAGGGCTTTGGCAAGACGATGAGGGAGAACACCCGGTCCACGACGAACTGATTCTTTTCGAAGTGATGAGCGACCAACTCGATCAGCCCTGGTGGTCAGCCTACCGCCGCCAGCTCGAAGAGCGATTCGTGCAGCAAGAGATCGTCGTCCGCGCCCAAAGCATCACGAGATTGTGAAGCGGGTTGCGGGTTGCGGGTTGCGGGTTGCGGGCTGCGGGCTGCGGGCTGCGGGCTGCGGGCTGCGGGCTGCGGGCTGCGGGCTGCGGGTTGCGGGTTGCGGGTTGCGGGTTGCGGGTTGCGGGTTGCGGGTTGCGGGTTGCGGGTTGCGGGTTGCGGGTTGCGGGTTGCGGGTTGCGGAAATTTATCTCCACCAACCGATCAATACCGATTCAAAATTCTTCGTCCACCGTATTACGAATACAGCTGGATCGCCTTGATGATGTCGTCGAGTTCATTGGGCACCGCGATCGCGCGGTTGGCGAAACTGGCTTTTTGCACGCCGCGGCTGCCGAGCACCTTGTTGAACTGCTCTTGGTCAGTGGTGTGGTAAGCGACAGTCGCCGTGGGGTCCTTCAGTTCGTGACCGGTCAGAATGCAGACGACGCGGTCGCTCGGAGCAATGATCCCTTCGCGGCGGAGCAGTTTCGCTCCAGCCACACTGGCCGCTGAGGCAGGTTCGCAGCCAAACCCGCCGGCACCGACTTTGGCCTTGGCGTCCAGAATTTCCTGGTCGCCGACCTGCCGCACCACGCCGTCCATGAACTCCAGTGCCCGCAAGCACTTCTTCAGGTTCACCGGGCGGTTAATCTCGATGGCGCTGGCGATCGTATCGGCCTTGAGCCGCTGGCGATCCATCTGGTCGTTGTAGGCGCGGATCGGGTCCATATCGACATCGCCGCCATTCCAGCGAACTCCGCGACGCTCGAACAATTCGTAGGTCGTATCGGCGCCACTGGCGTTGATCACCGCTAGCCGCGGCACGCGGTCGATCAACCCATGTGCTTTCAGCTCCATGAACGCCTTGCCGAACGCGCTGCTGTTGCCCAGATTGCCACCAGGCACCACGATCCAGTCGGGCACTTCCCAGCGGAGAGATTCCAGGACCCGGAACATGATCGTCTTTTGCCCTTCCAGGCGGAACGGGTTGACGCTGTTGACCAGGTAGATGCCCAGCTGCTTGGCCACCTGTTGAACACGGAACATCGCGTCGTCAAAGTCGCCAGCGATCTGGACTGTCAGCGCCCCATAATCGAGCGCTTGGGACAGCTTGCCGTACGAGATCTTTCCGCTGCCGATGAAGATGATCGCCTTCATCAGCCGCGTCGCGCTGCAGTACAGGGCCAACGAGGCGCTGGTGTTACCGGTGCTCGCACAAGCGGCGCGCTGGGCGCCCATCATGTGGGCGTGGGTAAACGCGGCGCACATCCCGTTGTCCTTGAAGCTGCCCGAGGGGTTCATCCCCTCGTACTGCAGGTGCAGCGTGCCGGGGTTCATTCCGACGTACTGGCCGACCGCATCGGTTTGCTGCAGCAGCGTCTGCCCCTCGCCGACCGTGACGATCTTTTCCTGCGGGGCAAACGGCAGCAATTCGTGGAACCGCCACACGCCGCTGAACCGGATCGGATTGGTCCGTTGAGACCACATCGCCTCGAACTCGCTAAGCCGTTTGGGAACCGCCAAATGATCCCAGTCGTAGGCGATATCGAGCAGATCGCCGCAGGCATCGCACGACGTCCGCACGCTGTAGGCTTCGTAGGTCGCCGCGCAGCTCGGGTTGATGCACCGCTGGAATGCGAGGTCAGTCCGGTTAGCGTTGTGTTTTTCAGCCTGGAGCAGCATGGCGGAGGTCACGCGAAAGCGGGTCGAGTCCGGAGTATGGTTTGCTCCGGAGGAATAAGCATTCGATTCTAACGCATTCATCGACCCTGTCGCCTCGTACGATGAAGTACGTGAGTCAAAATCGGCTGAAAACAACGCCGGCGCGGCAATTCGGCTGGGCACCTTCGCCAGAAAACCCTATGACTGCGGGTTCAAAATTACATCGGGTTGTTGAGCGTGACGACCTGCGCAGCCTGATTTTGGTTCCACCCCACCCCCTCGCTCCAGGCGGATCACCCGCAGACCCGTGAAAGACTCACCCCTCACCTACCGGCTGGTCGCACCCAGCCGGATGATCGTGTTTGCCGCCATCGCCATCATCGGCGGGATCGTCGACCTATGGACCAAACAGGCGGTGTTTGCCTGGCGTGGTCTGCCCGGACAGCGCGAACCCTGGTGGTTGATCGAGGGCTATGTTGGTGTGGAAACCGCTGTCAACATCGGCGCCGTATTCGGCATCGGGGCCGGCCAGGGATTGGTGTTCGCTGCGCTGTCGATCTTCGCGGCCACAGCGATTTTGATCTGGCTGTTCTACTTCGGAGCCGCTGAGCAGTGGTGGTTGACGGTTGCCCTGGGGTGTGTGATGGGCGGCATCATCGGCAATCTCTATGATCGTCTGGGGCTGTGGTGGGAACCCGGTTATCCGGAGCCTTGGAAGAGCGGCGTACGCGACTGGATTCTATGGCAGGCGAGCAACCGCTATCGCTGGCCGAACTTCAATATCGCTGATAGTCTGCTCGTCTGCGGTGCCGCCATGCTGCTGTGGCAATCGTTCTTCCCGCCACCCGAGCAACCTGCAGACGCTTCTACCGAGACCCCCGAACCGGAACCGCTTCGATGACTTTGAGTCCAACTGGCTGGAAATCGCTGACCGACGACCCACATCAAGGCCGTTTGGCGATGCTGCTGGACGTTGCCGTCGGTGCCGGTCGAGTGACGCTCGAGCACTTCCGCACCGCTAACCTGCGGGTCGAAGCGAAAGCCGACGACTCGCCGGTCACCATCGCCGACCGCAACGCTGAACAGTGGGCGCGGGCGGAAATCGCGCGAGCTTATCCCGATGACACCGTGCAAGGCGAAGAGTTTTCCGAGGCCGCTGGGACCAGTCGGTATCGCTGGGTCATCGATCCGATCGACGGCACCAAGTCATTCGTCTGCGGCGTGCCGTTGTACTCGACGCTGGTGGCGCTAGAACTCGACGACGTGCCGATTGCCGGCGTGATTCAGATCCCTGCCCTGGGCGAGACGGTGCTTGCGGCAACCGGATACGGAGCCTGGTATCGACCGAGCGAGATCGCCGATTGGCAGCCCGCGCGGGTGTCGCAAAAGTCGGACCTGAGCACTGCGGTGCTGTTGACCAGCCAAACCGATCTGTTCCACCGCCGTGGTGCCGGAGCGGCCTTTGCCGACTTGGAGCGAGCCTGCTGGGTATCGCGAACCTGGGGGGACGGCTATGGCTACCTACTGGTGGCGACTGGACGGGCCGAGCTGATGGTCGATGCCTGCTGCAACGCCTGGGATGTCGCCGCGATGCTGCCGATTTTGTCCGAAGCCGGTGGCCGGTTCACCGCCTGGAATGGCGCCGCCAATTGCCGCGGTGGCGATGGCATGGGGTCCAACGGACTGCTGCATGAACAGGCGCTGCAGTTCCTAGCCGCCGGTCCAGGAGGCTGAGCGAGCCGCCAATATGAACTGGATCTTTTTGATCATCGCCGGGCTATTTGAGGTCGGCTTCGCAACCTGCCTGGGCAAGGCCAAAGAAAGCACCGGAACGCTGGTGTGGTGGTGGCTGGGCGGTTTCCTGCTGTCACTTTCCATCAGCATGTTTCTGCTTTACCGGGCGACATTGTCTTTGCCGATCGGCACCGCCTACGCGGTCTGGACGGGCATCGGCGCCGTGGGCACGGTGATTGTGGGTATCGTGCTGTTTCGCGAGCCGACCGATTTTTGGCGGTTGTTCTTTCTCGCCACCCTGATCGGCTCAATCGCCGGCCTCAAAGCAGTCTCAGACTAGCGTCGTCCAGTGTGGCCGACCGCGTGTGTGGCCGACCGCTCCGTCGGTCGGAGCGGCCGAGAGTCCGGTCTCCTTGTAACACCAACGCGCCAGCGTGCGGCCTTACACCTTTCCCCCGGTCCTCATTCGATCGGCGGAGCGATCGACCACCTGGGGCGCCGATGCGCAAACATCCGGCACCGGGAAGAGTTAATCAGCCAGATAGGTGGATTGATCGGGTGATCGCACTAGGATAGGAGTTCCTTCACCTGATTTGGATGTTCTGATAATGCTGCGTCGCTTGATCATCTGCCACTGCTTTGGACCAATATCGCTGCTGCTAGGGCTGGTCGCGCTTGGCATGCCCACTCGTGCAGCGATCTGCCAGGAGACGGCACAGGCGGATGCCCAGCAGGAAGTGCTTCTCGCTTCCACACCGCAAGAAGCGCCGCGATTGACCGAGCCGCAAGACTGGAAACTTGTCGAGGGCACGATGGTTTCAGGTCCTTTGGTGCAGTGGCTTGGGGCTGACGAGATGATCTACATCGACGCCCGGGGCATCGGGCTGCAGCCCTTCCCGCTGCGGCAATTCATCGCCGACGATCAGGCCCGCATCCTCGAAGCCCTAGGGCCCTGGCGTGAGGACGTCTTACGGCTTTACAGCTTGGAGCCGATCCGGCACCCGACCGGAAAGGACTGGATGCAGGGCGACCGGCCACTACCGCACTGGATGTTGCTCGGTATCCAGGACGACGTAACGCTGTGGCAACCAGGAACTCCCAGCGGTTTCCGGTCGATCCCGCTGTCGGCGTTTACTGCCGAGCAGCGGCAGCAGATCCAAGACCGGGTGGCCCAGCGCGACCAATTGCCTCGTTGGCAAACTGTAGTACCCGGCTGTCGCTTCGCCGCCAAGCTCGAAGGCAAGGTCGAAGATGCATACGTCTTCAGCGGGCTGTGGACGCACCTGAACTTGACTCCATCGCCGGTCCACTTCGGTCTGCGCGCGCACCTGCTGAACACTGACGATCGCCAGCGAGCCGATGCGATGATTGCATCGCAGGACGTTGCGCCTCCCATGCCCGATCTTTGGTGCTGGCCCGGCGAACAAATGCTGTTTGGCCCGGGGAAACCGCAAAGCATTGAAGGTGACCAGTTGTATTCACTGGTCCCGCATCATCAGGCTGAACGAGCAAACGATCCTGCCCAGCGACGACAACGCGGTGATTCGCTTGTGTTCTTCTCGCCAGTCGGCGAATTGGAGGTTCGTTTGCTGCTGGCCGAAGCAGATCTGCGAGCCGAAAGTCCGTCGCTGTCGGAGCAGCAGATCACCGAGACCCTGCAGACCAAACGGGCGGAGTTTATCAACCAGCGACCGCTACATTACCTCGCACAGACACGGCACTGGCGGCTGCGCGATACCAGCAGCCCGATTGAAGCGATGCTCGCCGGCGAAATAGGTGATTACTACGTCATGCTGTGGGGACCGGACAAGCTCCCCGTGGCGGCGTTGAAGAGCGAGTTCAGTGAAGCATCGGCCGCGGCGGCACAGACGACACTGCAACGGTTGGAAGAATATTTTGCGTCGCATCCGGACGCCGAGCGCCCGCAACTCGAAACGCGGATTCGCTGGGTTCGCTGCCTTGATCATCCACGGACGACGCAGCCCCTGGAGCCGGTGGAAATTAAGGGGCCCGATGGGTACCGAATGTTTTTCTTTCGCGGGCCAGACGGTACGGCTCAGGGAGGCGTGCGTGTCCGCGAGACCAACATCCACTGGATCGACGCCCAGGAACTGCTTTTGGTGATCTCCGGCGCAACATTGGAAGACTCGCAGACGGACCCTACAGCGCCGGGTGAAGCGGTCGTTGCCGGCGGACGTGAGCAAAAGCTGCAAGCGATGCAACTCCAGCAATATTTGGAGCAGCCGCCGAGCTGGGGTTTTACTCCGGTCAAAATCATCGTGCCGGGCCAAGGCGTTCTTGCCTATCGCGCGGCCGTCATCGGCAGGCACCAAGATAGTCTGATCATGCGCCGCGACGGCTTTGATTTCTTAGTCGATGCGGATTTGCTGACCGCCGACGCGCGGACGGGCGCAGAGGAACAGCTCCAACATTTTCAAGAATTGATCCGTGGCACCGACTTCAATGTCGCTGTGCCTACGGCACGACTGTGGTCAGGTGCCAATCAAGTGATTGGGCCGGGAACCGCACCCAAGCTACTGGAAAATGGCGCGTTCGAGTTTACGAAAGCCGACGGGCGACGTGAGTCGATCACCGCGTCTGACCTTGGCGCTTCTGTCACGATTGAATTGAAAATCCAGCTCGCCGCTGATGCTCAGGTGCGATCCAGTTCCGGGACTGATCGCTCGCTCGAGGAGATCCAGGCATTCAAAGAAAAACTGCGGGCGCGACTCACTAAGGAACAGCGGCAGACGGATTGGCTGCAGGCGAGAGTCGCGTGGGCTCCGCTGGAAAGCCAGGGGCAAATCACAGCCACCTTTGATCGCTTCGACGGCGATGACGTGATCCTACGCGGTCTCAATGGCAAACACTTCCGTGTCTATCAATTCGCGTTTGACGAACGAACTCGCGCCAGAATGGAGCAGCTGACAAAGGACTACCAGGCAGACGGCAAGCCGGGATTGGTCGACGACTTGGATGTTACCACCGTTACCGATCGGTTTTTCCGGGGACGCGGCAGCCAGGCTTCGGTACGCGGAACCTTGATCTCGGCGACGCATGATGCGCTGATCGTGAGCACCGGTGGTGGCGCCACGGTTCAGGTCCCAGTCTCGCAGTTGCATCACCGCGATGTCTCCGAAGCCCGCAGCCGCTGGTACGGGCAACGGCACGCGCTCATCCCCGACACGCAGATCAACGACCGCCTCCGCCAGCCGATCGCGTCGAGCGAGGTAATCCACGAACTGCCGCCGCTGGACGCTGCTCTGCAGCAGCGAATGGAAACGCTGAACCAACAGCAGCAGCGGGTCTGGACCGAGCAGCCGCTGGAGCTGCGGGCCGACGAACTGGTGGTCGGGATCGCGGTTGATGGCAGCCGCTGCATCGTCGCTGGACCCACGGTTCGCATCCTAGGGCAGCAGGGTGAGACAATCGGCGAGTTTCCGATCAAGCTCGACCGCGAGGCGCCAGCCTTTCTGGCTGATCAACACCGCAAGCTGGCCGGTTTTGTAGATGGCAAATTAACGCTTTGGGACCTTGCCCAGCCAGACAAACTGCGGTCGTTGGGCGACATCCAGCAGCCCGCCGCAGCCACTCAGTCAGCCGATGGCAAACACATCGTGCTTGCAACCGCCAGCGGCTCCCTGTGGATCGTCCAGCCGGAGGACGGGATCGGTCGGGGGACGGGGCTGAACTTAGAGCCAGACGAATCGCTGCAGGCGCAAGTCTGGTGTTCGCAGGACGGAGCCCGATTCGCTATCGCGAGCCCGAAAAATCTTTATCTGATGAAGTTTGACCACGACTCAGGCAGGGTTACCCCAGAAGCGAAAATGCCTCTGCTGCGGCCCGTGACCACGCTGGCGGCTTCGCCTGCGGGCTTCTACGTCACGCACAGCACCGATACCTCTGTCATGGCGTTCGAGATCACGGACGGGCGGATGTCCAGTTCCGCTCGCGAAATCGGGATGTCGCCGCGGTGGTACGGAGCGGAACTGGGCGACGGTAAGTTCTGGTTTCGATCAATGGGTGTCCCGGTTGGAGGAACGTCATCGGCGCCGTACGCCTTTGTCGTGACACGCAACCTTCGTGGACAACTCGCTGGGAGCGCCGAGATCATCGAACATGACCTCTCCGGCCCGGCGCATATCGCCCGCTCTGGCAATGCCGTCGTGTTCCTCCGCGGCGACCGCTGGATCTTCGCGACACCTCCGCCAGCGTTCTCACGCGATGCGATCCTGAGTTCGCTGGCTGGTGAACTGGTCGACGGCCAACGACTGGATCAACTCGACGCGGTGTGGAAACACCTCCGTGGTGAGTCGTTTGCGGCACTGGGCGATTACCCGGACCACGTCTCGGAACTGTTCCTAGAGCACCTGCGGATCGCGATACAGAATTACCAGTGGCAACATGGCGGCGATCTGCAAGAGCGCGGCGAACTGCTGCTGCGCCGCTGGAGCGAGCGTGCGCCGCAGTCGGCCGTGGTCGCGGTACTGCGAGGAGTTTACCATCACGGCCTGGCATGGGACGCCCGCGGCAGCGGATTCGCCAATACGGTCGGCAAGACGCGGTTCGAAATCTTCAACGAGCAGATGCGGCTCTGCGTGCAAGCAATCAAACCCGCACTGGAACAGGAACACCCATCGACACGCGCCTTCATGCTGGTCTTTGACGCTGCGATGAGTCTGAATCAGCCGCTGGAAACCGTCAAACGTTTCCACAGCCAGATGATGGAGACGCCGGCGCAGTGGAGCCCGCCGGCACATACCGCGGTGGTGCTGTACCTGTTGCCACGCTGGCACGGCGGCCCCGGCGACAGCGAGCGGTACATTAGCGCGGTCGCCGACCGGTTAGGTGGAGACCGCGGCGACGCCATGTACACCCACCTGATGCTCTACGTCGCTCAGTTTTATCCACGCAACGAGCCTGCGAGCAATCATTTAGACATCGACTTGAACCGGGTTCTGAAAGGGCTGAGCGGCGCGGTTGGCGTGACCTCACCCAAACCTGCGGTCATGCGGCAAGCGATCGAATTGTTCCAGCGCGAGCAGCGTGACGACCTCGTGGAGAAGGCGCAACAGGTCGCGGTGGAACAGAGGATTTATTACGCCGAGTAAACGCAGCACCGGGGTGACTCTCGCGTGCCCCAGCGGCGAGCGTGGCAGCGGGCGGCATCTGTGACAACTTTGAGCCGGGGCCGTTACACTTCCACCATGGCGAAGCGTCCCATCCAGAACCCGCACGACAGCTTCTTCAAGCAGACCTTTGGAAGCGTCGACTTTACCCGCGGCTTTCTCTCGCAGTACATGGCTAGCGAAGTGGCCAGGTGCCTGGATCTGAGCTCGCTCGAAGCGGCACACGAGTCGTTTGTCGATGATGACCTGCGGCAATCGCATTCGGACCTGGTATTCACTGTTGGTCTGGTCGGCGGCGGGCAGGCCGTGGTCTACCTGCTGTTCGAGCACAAGAGCCATCCCGATCCACTGACGGTCTTTCAACTGCTCAAGTACATCGTCCGCATCAACGAGCGGCGGCTGCGCGAGGGCCTGCCGCTGTGCTGCGTGATCCCGCTAGTCATTTACCACGGGCCGACCGGCTGGAACGTCGCCCACAGCATCCACGAGCTCGTGGAGGTTCCCGCGGCGCTGCAGCGGTACTTGCCGCAGCTATCGATGGAGCTGTTTGACTTAAGTGGCTACGACGATGAGCAGCTGCGTGGGGAGGCCTACCTGCGGGCGACGTTGTTGCTGCTAAAATACATCCTGCGGGACGATCTGCCTGGCGAGCTGGATAGGATCTTCACGCTCTTTAGCGAGATCCGCCAGCAACCGCGTGGGCTGGACTGCATTAAGTCACTGCTGAGGTACGTCATTCAAGGCATCGACCGCGTTCACTCGCAGACGCTGCGGGAGGCGATCGAGACCGCCTTACCAACCGAGGGAGAAACGCTCATGCCAACGCTGGCTGAACAATGGACGCAACAGGGACGCGAAGAAGGACGACAGGAAGGGCTGCAAGAAGGCCGACAAGTAGGGGAGCTGATCGGACAGATTCGGCTGCTCCAGGAGGTGCTGAGCCTTCCGGTGGCGACGCAGGGAACGCTGTTGGAGCTGGATAACGATCAGCTTCAAGCTCAGCTGGCGGAATTGCGAAGGCGGCTGGGGCGATCTTAGCCATCCAGTCGCAAATTCAGGTTCACCATTCAGGGCGCCGCACTGATCCAAATCATGACGACGCCGGCGAGCAGGGCGAAGTCGACCAGGGTGATGCGGTGGCTGGAGGCGTCGCGGCGGACGTAGTCTAATAACTTGCCGGTCGGACAGGCGTGTCGGCAGTAGGCCATCGGCTGAAGCCGGGCCAGCAGCAGCGATGCAGCCCAAATGACGAGGCTGAAGCTCACGCCAACACGGACGGCATAGGCGTCAAACGGTTCGAGCCAGGCGAGGTTTGTGGTCAGCGGAACCACGATGCCAACCAGCGTGATGACGATCACCAGCCAGGCAGATCCGTGCAAGGCGTGTTGCAAAGGCGCCCACAGACGCCGCGATTGCCGTGGGCGGATCCACTGTTGCAGGATTCCATGCGGGCAGAGGTGGTCACAATAAAGATTGCCTTTGTTGACCGCCGCCGCCAGAACCGAGACTGCGACCAGCGTCGCCAGCCCGGGAGCCAGTCGCCAAGGAACTCCGCCGCGCGTCCAGCCTCCCCACAGCGCGACCGATAACAGATTGCCGCAGACTAGGCCGAGCAGTACCAAACAGGTCAGCTGCCAGATCAGCCGCGGGACGCGGCGGCCGCGCAGCCGCGAACCGCTCCACAGCAGCGCCGCCATCGCAAGACCCGCCGTGATCAGCTCCGTGGTCGACCAGTTCCACCACAGCCTCCGGCCGATGAAGTCCTCGCCGGTCGTCTGTAAAGTCGCTGTTTGTTGCACTTGCTGTTGATGCTCCAGCAGGGCTGCCGACGCCTCACGAATCGTCTCGGCCACCGCGATCGACGTCATCGTCGCTCCCGACACCCCATCGATCAGTTCCTCGTCCAAATCCAACTGGGCGAGCGATTCGAGCGTGCGGCCCTTAAACTTCCGCCAGAAGGACGCTTCTTGCTTGACGTAATTGACATACGGATGGTTATCAAAACTCTCGCCGAGCATCAAATCCGTCACCAGCCCGTTGTCATCTTGCTTGAGAAAAACCTCAGTTGGTCCTTGGTAGCCGATCACGGTGTCGCATAACGGGCCGGTGCGGAGCAGCGTTCCAAGTGTGTTCCCTTTTGCATCCGCGACAATGAACCGGTAGATCGCGTCGTCCTCGTTGCGGACCAGCTCGGCCTCGGGAAACCACTTGCGGAGCTGATCGGCTTCCACCGCGTCAGCGAACCGTGCGCTGCGGCGGATCGGCGGCGGGCCCGGCTGCGGCTCACCGGCGGTTGCCATCCGCCAGGCGACCGCTTCGGCGATCGCCAGACTGGTCAAGGTCGCACCGCTGACTCCGTCGACGCGGATCGCACCCGTTTCGCCCCATTTCCAGCCGATGAATTGGTTCCAGAAAGCTCGCTTGCTTTCGACTTTACGAAGGTGCTCGGTGGTGTCGGGGCAGTGGAGCAGATGAACCGCGGTCACCTCCCACTGGTCATCCAGCACAACCATCACATTGCTTGGACCGGCGTAGCCGACAATCGATGCGGTGTGCGGCAGCGTCTGCGTCACCAGTCCCAGCGGCTGGCCGGCTGCGTCGAACGCTCGGACGATCGCCGGGTCATGCTCAAGCGGCTCAACGTGGTCGGTAGCCGGGAGCGCAGTTCGCACAGTGGCTAGGGTGATCGTCGACCGAGCAGCCGGTCCAGTGAGGTTGGACTGGACACGAGCCAAGCGATGGAGCCCCAGCAGCAGCAGCGCCACCAGGATCAGCCGCCCGGCGTGGATCCACGGGGCGAGCCGAGACCGCATCCGGCGATAATGCGACAGTTCGACCACGGGCAGCGAGCGCATGGGTTACTGCAGCGGCAGCAGTTGGGCCATGTCCGCATGCACATACCCGCCCGCTCCCTCGGTGACCAAACGAACGGTCACGACCTGGTCCGCCTTGAGCGTCAGGCGAGTCAGCTCGCACATGTTGTCGGGAAACTCCTGTCGCATGTCGACCGTTTTTCGTTCCACTACCTGGTTGTCGACCAAAATGTCAACGGGCACGGTCGCACCGCGGTTCTCGTGCGGCTGGATCGAGATCCGCACCGCATAATCTCCTTCGCTGGGCACCTTCAAACGAAAATCGGCCAGTGCGCCGCTGTCGGCGCCGGCGTAGTGATAACCCCAGCCGACATAGCCTTTGAGTCCCTCACCGTGATTCCAGTTGCCGGCAAGTTCGGCCTGCGTTTCGTCGACGGCCACCCCGGTGAAATCAGTTAATGGTCGTCCCGTTTCCGGGCCGCGTGCACCCGGCAGCGGCAGGATGGTCTCGGGCATTACGATCGGATCGTTGTAAGTCTCGCGCCTCGCCTGGCCGGGCAGCTGCAACAGGCTGAGCAGTTCCTCGAGGTGCTGCTCATAGACGTCTCGCGGCGTGCAATCATTTTGCCGACAGATGCTCGCCGCCTTGCCAACGACCTCGCCCATCATCCCACAGGTCTTCATCACCCGGACTGTGCCCAGCGCTTCATGGGTAACGCTGATGCAGCGGCCAGCCATGAACAGGTTGTCAATGTTGCGGGAGTAAAAGCAGCGGTACGGAACCGGATAGCCGTACAGGCGATCGACACGGCGATCATGCTCGGCGACCGAAATGAACGGGTTGTCGGGAAATTTTCCAGCGAACTCGCGCTTGGGGTAATGCAGGTCGATTGACCAAGTCGTCGGCACGCAGCCATCGATGAACTCGGTCTTTTGCACAATATCGTCCTGGCTCAGCAGCACATCGCCGAGCAAGCGACGGCTTTCACGGGGACCGCCGACGAACGCCATCCACGTCAGCACCGCGTTGCGGTGATCGTCGGCGCCGTCGCCGTTCTTCATTGCGTTGAAGGCTCCGAAGCCCGCGCAGGTTCCAGTCACGAATCGCTTCAGCGTCACGGATCGGATCTTTATCAAAACCGCTCTCCCAAAACCACTGGGCGTGATATTCCCGCGGGTAGGGAAAATCTTCCATTTTCAGTGGCAGTGCCCAAGGCGTCTCGGGGAACTCGGTTGGCTCACCCGCCTCGCCCCAGGTCCACATGTTGCTCATTCCCATTCGGCCTTCAGGCGTCATGTCCCAGTCGGCTCCGGCCTTTTCGCCGACCCAGCCGTGCCCAGTGCAATCGACAAACAGCGGACTAGCAAAACGCCGGATTTGGCTCGTCTTCACGTCGAGCACGTCGACCGATTCGATCTTGTTGCCCTGCATCCGCACGTCGAAGGCGTGATGATTCAGATACAGGTCGAGGTTCTGCTCTGCGCGAGCGACCTCTTCTTTGAGATCATCACCGAACTCTTCGGCACGGCCGGGTGATTTTGTGGCGCGGTCAGCGAACTCTTCTACGATCTCGCCGATGCGCGGGAAACGGCCGCGGCGGATGTTGCCCATGGCCCACACCCGAACTTCACTGGACCCGTTCCCGCCGAGTACAGGCCGATCCTGGATCAGCGCGACGCGGCATCCCATCCGTGCTGCCGAAATCGCAGCGCCCATTCCGGAATAGCCGCCGCCGACCACGACCAAGTCATAAGGGCCGGCTGCGGCGATGCTGCCCTGCAATCCCAACAGCTCCCGCCGCCACGGAGGCAGCACTTCGCTGCTGTTGTCAGGTTTAACAGCTGCATCGGTCGTCAGGTAAATCGCATCGCACCGGCCGTTGAAACCGGTCAGATCTCGCAGTGTCAGCTCCGCCTGGCCAGCTGTCAGCTCCACTTCGCCGGCGCAGTGCCACTGCCAATCGGTTCCCTGAGTTCCCAGGTCGTCGGCAACGGCCGACCCGTTGATCAGCAGGGCGAAACGGCCAGGTGTTCCCGGAGCCTGCCAGCGTGCAACCCAGTCGAAGGTCCGAACCCAGACGACGTACTTGCCTGCCTGCGGGATGTCGACGCTGGTGACTGCGTCTTTGACGGGACGCCCTAGGCCGTGGGCCAGCAGGTACGGCGAGCCCATCTGCTGGATGAACTGCGTGTCCAGCTGCCAGCCGCCACGATCGTCGAAGCTCTCCGCTTCCACAAAGACTTCGGCGGCGTCGGTTTGCTGCGGCGGCAGCAACATCAAACTGGCCAACAGAGAACACAACAGTGGGATTGAGTCAGCCAGACGGGAGATCATCATGAATCGATTGAAGAGTTTGGAGGTGGGACGGGACGATCGGAGTGCAGGTGAGTCAGCAGCCGCAACACCCAGTACCGTTCGGAGGCAAACGCAGCAGCGGGTCAGCCGGGAGGATTCGCAGCGATAGCCTAAGCGGAAACCGCCCAGGGAGCAACTTACCGCCACTGGTGTGAAATAACGGGCGGCGCCGAGCCACCAACTGTTCAACTGCTCGCCGCAATGCGCTGGCGGCAGCAGGCGGTCGACGAGTATGACCTGGCTATCCAGCAAGCGGCAGACGCAGCACCATGCGTTCCCACGCATAATGGGCAGGGCTACTGGCTTGACTGAGATAAGAGTGGTTTGGCAAGTAAAACTTCGCGTTTACCGCCGGGTGGCCCCGGGACTTTGCTGACGACCAGACCTGCCGCCTGGATCGCATCGCGGACCGCACGGCTGACGCAATAGCTGACCAGACTGCCATCGCCGCTGAGTAGCTCACGCAGTGCTGCGAAAATGTCTTGCTGCCACAGTCGCGGCGATGTTGCGGGGCTGTAGGGGTCAAAGTAGATCGCATCGAACCGATCCGCTGGATCGCCAAATCGGTCACGTTGGCCGTGCTGACACCATTGCACCGCGTCGCCGAGCTCCAGTTGCAGCGTGAGACACTCCAACTGAAACGTGCGTTGTGACGTTTCGCCCTGCGAGCTTTGATCCGCAAGCCAGTGACAGTAATGCTCCAGCAGGTTAGGCCGGCGAAGGAATCGCCCCAGCTCGAGTTGGCGGATCACCGGCTCGGGCGGCAATTGATTCTCTAGGCCGAGATAAAACAACGGTGTTCCGCGCTCAAGGGCGGCGTCGGCAGAGAGCAACCACGCCATCCCCGAGCCGAATCCGACCTCCAGCACGCGGGTCGCGAGGCCAGCGGCTAGCCGCTGGGTAACGCCGCTGCCTTGGAGGTACACGTGCCGGGTCTCAGCGATCGCGCCGCAACCGCTGTGCATCGAATCGTCGGTTGCAGCCTGTACCAATGTCGGGCTGTCGTCGTCGGTGATGCGGATCTGCCAGCGACGGTCGGACGAGGCGATCGTCAGTCGTTCCGGGATCGGCATGGAAGTTCACATCGGCTCACGCCAGCAGCATTCTGCGGTGCTGGCATTTGGGGAACAACGGCACGATTAGGAGTTCGCAGCAGCGGTCTCGGCCGACTGCATCCGAGTCAGCGCCGCAGAGATCTTCCGACGTGCGTCTTCATCCAGGGGACTGACCAGTGGCAGCAGCGGACCGGTCTGGGCGATGCCTGCCAACTCGACGGCTTCATGCAGCACCCGGATCGGGTTGATCCCGTTGCGCAAGTCTTCCAGCGGCAGGAAAAACTTACGGATTTCCTCGGCTTCGTCAAAACGGCCGGCAAGGATCGCATGCAGCATCCGCTGACTCTGGGCCGGTGCCACGCACACGCAGCCGCTGGTAAAACCGCCCAGGCCGAAGTCGCGCAAGTGAACGATCGCCGGTTGCTCGCCGATCCCGCTGACCATCCGCTCGGCCGGGAAGACATCGAGCAACTCGCGCAGATAATTATCGTTGCTCTCATCTTCGCGGACCACCGCGTACTTGATCCAGGAGATCACGCCGTCGGCTTCTAACTTGCGAACGGTGTCGCTCTTCAGCCAGCGGTCAAACTTGATGTAAACGACCAACGGCCGGCCGAGTTTTTCGGCTGCGTGGCGGATGCCGGAGGCGATGCCGGCGTCATCGGCAATGTCGCGCTGCGGCAGGACCATCGCGGTGGGGAAATCGAAGTCGGCTAGAACTTCAACCTGGTCCAGCATCAGCCCATAAGCCGGGCCAATCGAGGGGACGACGCTCGTTTGATCGTCGGTCAGGTCGCTCAGCATGCTCAGGCAAGCAGCCAGACGGCTCGGACGGATGTGGTAGAACAGCGCATTGCCGCCATAGAGCAGGTGCGAGACGCCGCCAGCGGTGATGTGGCGGATGATCTTGGCATTCTCTTCGGGACGTACCGTACCATCGGCGTCAACTGCCAGAGGAGGAACAGCGATGACGCTCTGGCGGATGCGGGCGGCGTCGGGAAGGCGTTTATCCATGTCTTTCTCAGTCGCGGAGTTCGCTTTGGCCGATTGTCGCCGATGGAAAAATCAGCGGCGGGCGAAGCGTGGCGCATGCGGGTGGTGAGAGGGTAAAGGTCGAGCTGACCGGGCGCTAAGTTAGCGAAGTTTCTCTTCCGCTGCACTGTCCCTTAAGTAGTTCGGTTTGAGCACAGCGGCGAGATGAAATGGCCGGCCATGGCCAGGCGGCGGCCGAGATCAGCGACATCCAAGGCGGTGGGCCAGATGGAAACGACCTGCGGCAATTCGCCTGGCGGATGTTGTCGGGGATTTACTTGTCCCAGCGAGCGCACAACCGCAGGTTCGGCGGCCCAGACTTGATCAACGTCGCTACCTGCAGATTGCGGCGGCCAATCCGCCGCCGAGCAGATCCTTGAGCGTTCGGCAAGCGCATCCTCCTCAGCCGCGGACAACCACTGGGTCCGCGTCCAATCGGCGACGAACAGCTGTTGACGGTAGGCATTGATCGCCACCGCTACCGACTCGCAGTCAGGCTGCTGCCCAAACACGGCTCCTGCCATCGCCGCGAGCGTATCGACGGCCACCAGGCGGCAGCCGAGCGCGTAGGCGAGCATTTTCGCGGTCGTGACGCCGATCCGCACTCCGGTGAACGAGCCGGGGCCGCACGCGACTGCGACCACGTCGACGGAGCGGTGCTGTGCGCGAGCATCGGCCAGCAGTTCCGCGACTGCCGGGGCCAGCGTGGCTGTAGTCCGGCTAGCTGTGTCAAGCTCGATCAGTTGCGGTGGGTGCCCGCCATCACACCAGGCGACCGACCCGTTGCGACCGCTGGTCTCGATGGCGATCAGGCCGCATAACCGTTGTGATCGATTCGTTGTGAGCGTTTGAGTGTTAGCGATGACGTTTTCGGCCAAGTTTCTCGGCTACCGGTTCGAGTTAGCAGCTTTGGTTGGGTGTCAGTGCGCTGTAAATACCGTTAAACTTCCGCGGGCTGGCAAGTCCGCGGATGACGCTGTCGATCCGGTGCGCCGCTCCGAATCTGTACGTCCACCCTCGCCCTGAGTTTTCAACAGTGAAACGCGCCGTCATCAGTGATATTCACGGCAATCTCGAAGCACTGCAAGCCGTCTTGAAAGACATTGACGAGCAGCGCCCCGACGAAATCATCTGTTTGGGCGATATCATTGGGTATGGCCCCAATCCGTGTGAGTGCCTTGACCTGGTGATCCGGCGGGCCAAGCGGACGATCCTTGGCAACCACGATCAGGCGGCGCTGTTCGATCCGGACGGCTTCAATCCGGTAGCGCTTAAAGCGATTTACTGGACCCGTGACCGATTGGACCAAGGGCCCGGCGGAAGTTCGCAGATCGATCGGCGCTGGGACTTCTTGGGGGAGCTGCCCCGCAGTTTCAGCGACGGCGACTATTTATTCGTGCACGGTTCGCCGCGCGACCCGACCAATGAATACGTCTTTCCGGAATACATCTTTGATCAGCGGAAGATGGAGCTGCTGTTTTCAAAGGTTCAAAAATACTGTTTCATGGGCCACACGCACCTGCCCGGTGTGTTCACCACGGCGTGTGAGTTCATCACGCCTGAAGAATGCGAGTACGAGTTCAAACTCGGCCCTGAAAAGGTGCTCGTCAACGTCGGCAGCGTGGGTCAACCGCGCGATGATGACAACCGCAGTTGTTATGTGATCATCGATGACCAAGCTCAGACGGTGACGTATCGCCGCGTGGCGTATGATTTCGAAGCGACCAGCGCGAAGATCTATGCCGAACCGGAACTGGACAACATGCTCGGCGATCGCATCAAGCATGGCCGTTGATGGGCCATCGAGGCACTAGCGGAGCGTCGACTTGCCTTGCGGGGTTGCATCCTCTGTTAACTGGCCGATGCGTCGCAGCGGAATCGGACCGCTCGCTTCACCCAACCATGGTCGCACCTGCACATCATCGATCATCACTTCCCCTGCGCCGATCAGCTCGAACAGCACCTCGACTTGGCCGTCGCTAAGCGTTTGGCGGTAGAGCCGTACGGTTTGCCATTGCGGCGTAGCGCACACCAGCACGCCGAGTTCAGGTCCGCCGATGCTGTCGTAAACCAGCACGCCCTGGTCAGGTCCGCCAAAGCCGAGGGTCCGAATTTTGGCATCGATCCGCAGCGCGGTCTTGGCAGCGGCGCGGATCGAAGGACTGCGGATTTGAACCGTCGTCCCGGCGTAGCCTCCTGGCAGCGGAGCGGCACCAGCGGCCGCAACACTTGCCTGTAAGCAGCCTTCACCTTGCACCTGCGGGCCTTGAACAATGGTGACGTCGGACTGCGTCGCATTGAGCGGTTCGGGACGCCGGCCGACAACCCAGCCAGCTTGTCCGAGCAGGTGGGTCGAATCGAGCGAGCCGCCGATCAACAGGTTATCGCCCCAGCCGTTGTCGCTCATCAGCGGCCACCAAAGTATCTGGGTGGCGATGCCTCCGACGCTCAGCAGCGGAGGGCAGCTGGTCGTTTCCGAAAGTTGCCGCCCGGGCGAGAGGGCAGCGTGCAGCTGCCAGCGAGATTTCATCATCCAGGCGTCAGCACGCCGCACCAGACGCAAGGTCGAGCCTGCATCGCCGCTGCGGAACATCGGCTCCGCATCGCGCAGCGTCCGGTCGGCAGCGTCGAGGATGTCCAGTGCGGGCCGCGACAGCGGCGCGATTCGCGTGACGGTCGCCGCTTGCCAATCTTCACGAACCTGCTGAATCGATTCACGCGTCAACTGCCAGCGATCGGTCGCCGCCTGAACGCCCACTCGCCGCAGGACCGTTGCCAGCCGGCCGCCGATTGCCGGGTCGCTGGAGAGCACCAGCGTCTCCACAACGTCGGGCGAAATGATCTCGGCACGGGCTCCCTGCGGAGTTGCATGAACCGAGAGGCGCTCGGCGGTGAATTGCGTCACCCGCCAGACGAACTTATTGGTGTCCCCGGGCGGTAAGGCGATTTGCAAACTGCTGCCGTCGCCGGCCAGCGTCAACCCGCGATGCTGCGTGTTGCTCGTCGCCACCAGCAGCTGGCCGCCGGGAAACTCAATCCGGCCGCAGCGGTACGACGGATCGGAGGTCGACAGCGGACTGATCGTGATTCCACTGGCCGCCAGCGAACCGATCGATTCGAGATAACGATTGACGTAGCTGAGTGCCATCGAGCGGCGTTGATCCTCGACTTTACCGCTGGTGAGCGACCGGCTGGAACGAAATAGGATCGCTCGCGGAGAGGCCTCCAACGCCCGCGCGACCTGCAGCCAAATCGCATGCCAAAAGACATCTTCCCCACGCGGTGCCCCAATCGAGGCAGCGATCGCGTCCAGCTGGCGCGTGAGTGCCGCCGGCGCTTCGCTCTGCACTCCCACCGCCTCAGGCATGGTCCGGCCGACACGAGCGCGGCGCTCGGCCAGTGCGGCAATTTCTTCTTCGCCGCTCAAGTTTCGCACCGGCGGCGGTAGGTCGTGAACCAGTGCGTCGACAATTCCCGCGTAGGTACGCATCGACTCCGCAGGGGCGATGATAACGGGCCGCTGCCAAGCGCCCGGCCACGATCGAATCCGCTGGACCGTAGCGGTCGCCGCGGCTACCTGCGTGGCATCTTGTGACGTGCCCAGGTAATAGCCGGCCAATGGCTGCAGTAGCGAGGTCAGGTGCGGCTCCGGCGCGGTCGGTGGCGGAGCGTAAAGGTCGACACGAGCACGCATCGCTTCGCCAAGAATTGCGTGATCGGCGGGATGAGTCAGCAGGACGGCATCGAACCCGAGCGTTTTCACCCACTCCAGCGGCTCACCGTTGTGCTGGAGGATCCGGGTAATCCGCCCTGGGGCAAATGCCGCCGAGCGGTTATCGGGGCGGTCACCGATCGCCGTTTCCAGCGTTCCCGTTTCAAACTGTTCGCCGTCGACACGAGCCGCCGTCGCTTTGGATACGCCTTGCGCTAACACCTTCACGGCTGCGACCGGTACCAGGCCATCGACGACGAGATTGTCGATCAGCAAGGTCGTTGGCCCTGGTCCCGTGTAGGCGTTGATCACCACAGCCTCCACAAAAACCTCGCTCAGGTCCGCGTCGGGACCGTATTCACGGCGCAGCGCCAGCGTTTTGAGCCGCAGCGGTTTCTCGATTTGACCCACGCTGAGCTGCTGCCACTGGCCCGCATCTCGGTAGCCAGCGCCAAACAGCGTCACCGTGACGGACTGGCCCGTCAGCGGATCGGCCAGCAAAGGGTACCGCACCCTCAATCCGATCGATTGGCCGCTTTTGGATGATTTGATGAACACGCGAGCGGTCAGCTCGTCGATCACCCGCGTCGGCTCGATCCGGTATTCCAACAGCGCCTGGGTGCCGGGGCCGCAGTGCAGTCCAACCGACTCACAGCCGCTGCCGCCGATGCCGTCGCGCGGTTGGCTGCTGTGGCGAGTCAGCTGCGCGTTGCAGTCGGAGCCGGCCAGGTGCCAGCGCGGCGGATAAGCGTCGAGCGGGTCGACCAGTTGCGCGGACGCGGTGGCTGCCCAGAGGCTGATGAGGGCAAAGAAGAGAACGCTGGGCCACTGGCGGCCGTGCGGCAAGCACCAAGCGGCGGAGTTGGTGGTCGATCGCTCCGCGATCGAACCTCTGTACCGACCGACGGACCGGTCGACAGCTCTGGCGAACTGCCGGCGCGAAAGAGTTTGCCGAAACGGGCTAAGCCTCAGTCGTTTGCTCACGTTTTGACAACCCCTCGAGTTCGCTTGTTGACCGAGCTGCCTCTGCCGCTCAGAATCGCTGCAGACCGCAACTGATGCTCGGACGCAACGACTTGTTGCCGCCTCACGACATGGCGGGGCAATTCCGGTCCAAGCGGCTGGAAACCGCTGATTTAGCAAGATTGAGGCGAGCGAGCCAAGTTCGGTCTGCTGTCGCGCGGCGACAAGCTACGGCTGCGCCGCACGCGTGAGACTTACCGTAAACCGAGACGGTGAAACAGTTTAGACGCCTGAACCTTTGATCCGCAGGGATGCGGCACCCGGAATGCAGTGCTTGCCGACAAGCCTAAACAACCGCGTTTTTCACTCCCTGCTCAAGAGTCCCCTTCATGCTTAATGCCGCCAGCGACCGTCATAGCCGCTTCGACGAGACCCCGATCGAGTTGCAGGAGTTGGCCCAGGCGATCCAACAGTTACCGGCGAACTATCGCGACTTGGTCGCTCCGGCAATGCAACGAGCTGTCGCCTGCAGCACCCGTCGGCGACGAATTCTGAACCTGGTTCAAGAAGCGTTATCGCAACTTCGCCTGGATATGAAGTACCTGATCTTCGATCTCGAAGCAACGCGCCGGGAACGCGATCAGTACAAATCGATGGTTCAAGGCGACCAGAACTAGTTCAACGCGCTCGAGGGTGAGCTTTCTCGTAGATCGCCCGCAGGTTCGCGGTGCTGACGTGCGTGTAGATCTGGGTCGTTGCCAGGCTCTTGTGGCCGAGCAATTCCTGGACGCTGCGGATGTCGGCCCCACGATCGAGCAGATGCGTTGCAAAGCTGTGGCGCAGCGTGTGTGGGCTGGTGCGCGTGTCCAGCCCGGCCGTGGCGATGTGCTTCTCGAGCATCCGGCCGACACTGCGCGTCGTTAACCGGTTGCCGAACCGGTTGACGAACACAGCGGCGCCACGCCCCTGCGCTTGCTCGCGCGGGTGCCGTTGGCGAACCGCTGCGTACTGCGTGATCGCCTCCAGCGCATAGGACCCGAGCGGGCTGATGCGTTCTTTGCGCCCCTTGCCGCGGATGCGGGCGATCTGCTCGTCGAAGTCGAGGTCGCCATCGCATAGCCCGACCACTTCGCTGACCCGCAGCCCCGCGCTATACATCGTCTCCAGAATCGCCCGATCGCGGGTTCCTGCAGCGCTGCTCAGCGGTGGCGCGGCCAGCAGCCGTCCGACCTCTTCACTGCTGAGCACGTGCGGGAGTTTGCGTTGGCGACGAGGATTTCGCAGCGGCGTTGCCGGGTTCGTCTTGGCCAACCCCTGCCGCTGTGCGAAGCGATAGAAGCTGCGGAGCGACGCGAGCTTGCGTGAAATCGTCGTCCGTGCGTAGCCTGCCTCTTGGAGCGCCGCTTGATAGCCGCGAAGTGTCTGCGGGCTCAGATCATCGACAGCAGGAACGGCAGCGGCGGACTGCTCCAGCCACTCCATCAATCCGATCAAGTCTTCACGGTAAGCCTTGATCGTCAGGTCCGATGCGTTCCGCTCGCTAGCCAGGTAACGCAGGAACAGCGGAACGGACTTGCGCATGATGCAGCGATCCTCGAGCAGCGAATGGGAAGCAGGCCGCGCGTCGCGGTTCAATACCGGTCGGGCAGCGGCGTATGCGATCCTCGGTCAACCCGCGGTGGCACCGGCTGGATGTCGTCGTCTTGCGGAACCGCGTCGCGGATCTTGCGGCTGAGCGTGGCGGCGTCGTACCAAGAGAAATCGATCTCCGGGTCCGCAGCGAACTGGGCCAGCTGTCGCAAGGTGCCGTCGCGATTGGCATCGTCAAATAAGAAAATAAACCGCTCTTCGCCTTTGACGAGTGCCAAGACGTTGATCTCGCTATCCATGACGTGGTCCGTCCATTTTGCATTGTCAGCCAGGTTTGCCTCGTCGCCGGTATCTTGCCCGGCTTTCCTAGGCTATGTATCGGCTAACAACGGCTGCAAAATGAGATCGGCTTAGGCCTCTATGCCCTTACTTGCAAAGAATTCCTCTGGCAAAGGGTGCAGGTGGTAACGTTTGCAGGCATGGTAGAGCCGGCACCGGTTCTATCGTCAAGCGCTCACGAGGCTGAAGATGTCTCGGCTGAACCTCGCGCGGCAGACATCTGCAGAAGGCCGCTCTTGCGATGTGGCGGCTAACGTGGCTGGCCGACCGGTGCACCGATCAGGTCATAGCCATCGGCAGCGACCATTTCACACGGCACGAACTTACCAGCGGTGAGCTCATCTCCGGGCTGCGAAGTGACGTATACCAGGCCGTCGATGTCGGGGGCCTCCGCGGCGGTGCGGCCGATCCAGACGCTCGGTTGGTCTTCCAGTTCGCTGTCCAGCAGCACATCAGCGACCGAGCCAACACGCGACTGTGTCCATTGGAAGGCGATCCGTTGTTGCAGCGCCATCAGCTCATTGTGCCGACGTTTGACAACCTTGGCTGAGACCCGATTGGGCAGTTTCTCAGCCGGTGTACCGGGCTCGACGGAATAGGGGAACACGCCGAGGTGTTCAAACCGCTGCTGGTCGATGAACTCGACGAGCTCACGGTGGTCGGCGTCGGTCTCGCCAGGAAAACCGCTGATCATCGTCGTTCGCAGCACCACATTGGGAATCGACTCGCGGATTTGGCCGACGATCCGCTCGATCGCAGGACGGTCGACGCGGCGTGCCATCCGTCTGAGCATCGTGTTGCTGGCGTGCTGCAGCGGCATGTCGATGTAGGGAACGATCCGCCGAGCCTGAGCGATTGTCTGCAGCAGCGGCTCATCGATGTACATCGGATAGAAATACATCAGCCGGATCCAATCGAGACCTTCGACCTCGTCGAGTTGCTCGAGCAACTGCCGCAGGCGAGGCTCGCCGTAGAGGTCGAGGCCATAGTAGGTCGTGTCCTGGGCGACGACGACCATTTCACGCACGCCCGAGGCAGCGAGCATCTTAGCTTCGCTGATCACTTGTTCGATCGGCTTGCTGGCGTGTTTGCCGCGCATTTTCGGAATGGCGCAGAACGTACAGAGCCGGTCGCAACCTTCACTGATCTTCAGATAAGCGAAGTGTCGCGGTGTCACTGCGGCGCGGACGTTGTCGGCCAGCGCGCGGATCGGTGCGGGGCGGAAGACGGTGCGTTGCTCTTCGAGTCCGCCGAAGAGACGATCGGCGACTGACACGATTTCGTCGCGTCCAAACACGCCCACCAGAGCGTCGATCTCCGGTCGCTGCTCCAATCAGCGCCTCGCGCGATCGTTCCGGCAAACATCCGGTGACGACGACGCCGCGAATGCGACCATCGCGTTTGAGTTGCAACATCTCATCGATAGCGCCCATCGATTCGTCGCGAGCCGACGCGATGAAGCCGCAAGTGTTAACGACGACAAAGTCGGCCCCATCGACCGAATCGACCATCTGGTAGCCATCGGCATCGAGGCGGCCAAGCATCTGCTCGGTGTCGACCAGATTCTTGGGACAACCGAGGCTAACGACGGCATAACGACCCCGCGGGTGACGGCCCGCTTCATCCGCCGGAAGCTCGGCTGGACCGCGGATCGGACGAGGTGAGTCGGAGACGACGGGCAACTGCATGGGGAAACCGGACAGAGTGAGAAGGACAGCTTGTGGGGGGACGGCAATGGGCAGGGAACCGCAACCCGGCTCCGCTGCATAACTCGGCCCGGATTGTCAGTGCGCAGAGTTGCGGTGGCGAGCGACTGGCATCGGTGACCCTGGCCACCGCCTCCGTCAGGTTAACCGACCGGAGGAATTCGCAACAGGAACAAAAGCCTGCGAACTCTGCAAAGCAGAGGTTTTAGACGCGTGTCGCCGCTAGTTCGCCCCGCGCCTGATGAACAATCCGCAGCACTTCCAGCAGCACATCATCTGGCGACAGTCCATCGCTATGCAGGACAATCGCATCGGGGGCAGGTCGCAAGCGGCCGATTGGCCGCATCCGGTCTTCCAGGTCGCGGCGATTCTGCTGGGCCAAGATATCTTCTAAGGGTACATAGCGTCCGATTTCCGCCAGTTGCTGCTGCCGCCGACGGGCCCGCTCCTCCGGTGAGGCGGTGAGAAAAATCTTGCACTGAGCATCGGGAAACACTTCGCTGCCCTGGTCGCGTCCTTCGGTGACAACGTTGCGACCCTGGGCGAACTGCCGCTGCTTCTGAGTCAGAATCTCGCGGATCGCCGGCAGGTCGGCGATGTGGCGGATCACATCGGTCACCGAGGGGGAGCGGATTAAGTCGGTCACGTCCTGATCATCGAGCCAAACCCGGCGATCGCGAAACTCGATGTGGAGCTTGCGCCAAAGCGACCAGTTCATCGGCATTGCGCCAGTCGATGTCGGCGCGGATTGCTGCCAGCGTGACGGCGCGATACATCGCGCCGGTGTCAAGGAACTCGAACCCCAACGAGTCGGCTGCTTGGCGGGCGAGGCTGCTCTTGCCAGCGCCGGCCGGTCCGTCAATCGTGACAATCACGCGATAAAAATCCCGTTGCTAGGTGACCTGGCGTCCCGAATGAGTCGCGATCTCCTCGACCCGCTCGCGAACACTTTGCAATGCCTCCGCCACGTCTGAGTCGTCTGGCCTGTTAGACGCAGCGTCGGGACCGGCGGCACCGCCAAAGCGAGTATGGTAGAACGCATCGGTCAATAGACGCAACGGTCGGTCGAGCGAAGCCGCTCCGGGCTGCTTCAGTGCCACGGCGGCTTGATGGGTCAGTTCCAGAGGTGTTTGGCTGGGCGTCCGCCGGATCCCGACGAGTTGCAATAAGCGGAGCGTTTCTGCAAAAAACGCTACCTGTGGCGTCGCCGCTGATTCAGCCCGCCGACCGGTCACGCGTCGCCAACGCCAGGGCTTGGGCCGGCGCAGCTGAAACGCCAGCATCACCACCAGCGTCAGAGCGACTCCCAGGGCCGCTGCGGTCCAAGAAAAACTTCGTCCAATTGCCAACGCCCCGCCGCCGAGCCGACCGGCCCGAATCGCAGACAATTTATGCTCCAGCCACAGAAATACCAGTTGGTACTGCGACGTGATGCCTTCGCTGCCGCCTTCGGCCAAATTGTCCTGCCGCCGACCTGAGGGGCTGCGCTGGACGACATAATCGGTCCACATGCTTTGCGCAGATCGAGCACTTCGGCCACTCGGCCGCCAAGCACACGATCAACCCCGCCTCCGCCCGGCGTGGGGTCGAAACGCACCCAGTATTGATCACTCCAGTCGAGCGGATGAAACAGCTGGTCCGGAGTGATCCATTTTGCGTCGACCAGCGCTTCGACCCAAGCATGGGCATGGAGTTGGCGAGCGGTGTAAAACCCGCCGATCGAATTGAACTCGTCAGTTTGGTAGCCGACCACGAGCCGCGTCGGGATTCCTTGGCTGCGGAGCATCAGAGCCATCGCGGAGGCAAAGTGCTGGCAATTGCCCTGACGATCGATTGCGAGGAATTGCTCGATCGGATCGATTCCCGGCAGGTTCTCACCGCTGAGGTCTAGCGTGTACCGGTACCCGCCGGAGGAGAGGAATCTTTCGAGCTCGGCACCAATATCCAGTGGATTCTTGCTCGTCAGCGACGCGTCGGCGAGCACCGCCTCGGTAAGCAACTGCGCCGAAGGGACGATGTATTCGTCGTACTCGAGGCACAGTTGGTCGTAGGTCAACGCGTCGGCGAGCTCCAGTCGGCGCTGGTGCTCACGCCAGTCTTCCTCATCCGGAGTCAGCTCGCCCTCGCGTTCTGGTACCGGGATTCGTGGATTGCGAGGCAGGAAGCGACTCTGCCGTCCACTGCTGAATCCGCTAGTTGCGAACTGGTAAGAGAACCGCCCCCTGTTCAATTGCCCGAAGCCACGGTGCCGAGTGAGCAACCAGCGATCGCGTTGATGAACCACTCCCGAGGGCGTGCCGATCCGGTAGTAGGGTGCTAAGGCAAACAGTGCGGAACTGCTGGAGTGCTCAACCGTGACCCGCGCCAGGACATCATCCGTGTCTGAAGCTTCGGGGCCGAACTCCGGACGCGGCGGTAATTGCCGCAAACCGAGCCGATCCTTCATTTCGCCGGCTGACCAGGTACCCGGTTCTCTTCCGCCGTTGTTGTACGTTTCCAGCACGGCGCCGCGGAGGTAAATCCCATGGGTGGAATAGTAGGGTTTTCGCGTGCGGCGGTCGATCAAATCGACCCGCACTGCGGGCGCGTCGCTCTGCAACATTTTCCCAAACTGGGCTAACTGCACCGAGTCGCTGAAGCCCGTCAAGACTCTGCCGCCGGAGGCGCTGTTGGCGGCGATGTTCGTCCGCGGCAGCCCATAAAAGAAAAACAGCGCCACCAACAAGACGGCCGGCGAGAGCACGGTGAATGTGATTCGCGGCAACAACAAGCCGGCGCGGGAAAATGATTCTGCCGACCCGGATGTCCAGGTTCGCACGCCATACCTCCCGCTGCCGTTGCCGTTGCCGCTAGAGCCGGCAGCCGAAGTCGCATCGCTCGCCGCAAAGGCCTCCTCGGAGGTCTGGTAGGTTTGCAGTAGCGTCAGCGCACCGGCTCCGACCACGCCCAGCGGCAGTAACAACAAGCCATAGCTGAGAGCGTCATTGAAGATCGCGGCGACGACCAATTCCAGCAAACAAAAGATCGACAGCTGCTCAAAAATGCGGCGGTTCTTCCACTGCAACATCAGCACGGCCTGAACCAACACCAACAGTCTCGCGACGATCACCATCTGCTGATCATCAGCGATCCCGAAACCGCCATCATAAAATTGCCCGATGCTGTACAGTGCGATCAAGCCCAGCGCGACATACGCGGTCGGTGCCGGCAGTGAAAACCACTTCAGCAGGTCGACGAACGTCAGGCCGAAAATCGCAAAAAAGCAAGCGATCACCGGCAGCATTTCGGTGTGCTGATTGCCCGCCAGCGTCAGGCCACTGAGACAGGTGGCGAGCGCGAAGTAAATGCACAGCCGCACGCGAACCCGTTCGCCCGCCGTGGCGGAGATCTTCGGCAAGTTCGCCCGAGGCTCTTCCGCCGGTGGCTTTCGCGGAAACCTCCATCGGGACGATGAACCACCGCTAGCGACAGCAACTGCGGAGGACCGTTCATGAAGAGATGCTGATTGCACGGGCTACCGATTGCATAGGGGCGACGGACTGCGGACGGCACAGCGACTGTGCCTGCTACTTGTATTCAGCAGCGGTACCTGCAGCGGCCGGTTGAGGTGATTCTACGGCCAACGCTTCGCCCGGGAAACGCTCGACGAGTTGGCTGATCGAGCCATCGGCTAGGCTGCACCACTTCCAGACGGTCCGGTTGCCAATCATCTGCACCATCTCCCGCGAGCTTTCCGCCAACGGCCGCGGGCTGAGGATCAGCAGATCGCGCGGCCGGCCCCCGGCATGAATCATCTGCTTGATCGCCCCGACCAAATCGGGCTGTGGGCTGCCTTGAACTTCGCTCAGATGCCTCAGCATCGCGATGGTCTGCTCACGGCTCCCGCCACTGGGCAAGGCGATCGTATGCCGGCCGGCGATAGCCAGGCCGATTTTGCTCGTCGGCGTCGCAACCAGCGCGGTGACGAGCGTCGCGGCGGCGCTGATCACAAACTCGATTGCTGCGTCCTCGGCCGACGAGTTATCGACGTTTGTCGCTGCTCCGGTGCCGCGCCGACCAGCCGCCTTTGCACCGGGCTGATAAGCATCGACCAGGATGCAGAGGTCGAAACGTCGCTGTTTCTCGAACTGACGCACCGCCAGTTCGCCGGTACGGGCGGTGGTTCGCCAGTGAATCCAGCGGCGACTGTCGCCCGCTTGCCAACCGCGGAGGCCAAAGAAATCGCCTTCCTGAACCCCGCTGCGGCCGGCGGATGCTGAGGTTCCGCCTTCACGACTATTCAAGACCTGTCGCCAGTGCCGCTTGAGCACCAAACGCCGCGGAAAGACAAACAGGTCTTCCTGAATGCGCAGCGTCCGCGCGGCCACCATCAGTCCCAGTGGGACACCGGTCGACAGCGTTGCCGGGCCAAAGGCGTAGCGGCCACGGCGCTGAACCTGACATTGGTACTGCGCGGTCAGGGTACGTCCCGGCGGAACAGCGCCAATCCCGCAACTCGCCTTCGTTACCCCGTCCGGTCGGCCGATCCAGCCCGCCATACGCCGGCCTGCCGTGCCGGGGGAACCGATGGCGTCATCGATCCGCAGCAACCAAGCTGGGAACCAACGAGAATGATTGGTGACGAGAAAGCGAACGGTGAACGGCTCACCGACGAACGCTTCCGTCGGCAGCCGCCGCCTCAGTGTCAACGTGACAAGTGTTTGTCTCGCCCAACGCCACTGCAGCAGCAGCGCTCCGACGAGCAGACCGGCGAGTACCAGCGGGAGGTTATAAGACCGGATCGCCCCGCCGAGCATCGCGAATACCCCGATGAACGCGAACTGCCAGCCCAGCCGGGAGAGGCGAAGACGGACCGGAGAATCGCGCTGGGCCATGCGGTGGTTTTCCTAGGGATCGGCGGCGGATAGGGTCACACCGGAACCGCAAGCCGCTCAACCAATTCAACGATCTGCCGTTCGACCTGCGTGCGGTCCGCAGCGCCGAGCACCGCATCGGGCACGATCCGATGTGACAGCACCGCCACGGCCAGCGCCTTGACATCGTCGGGGGTGACGAAGCTGCGGCCTTCGGTGATCGCCCGTGCCTGACAGCCGCGGTAATAGCTGAGCGCTCCACGCGTGCTGACGCCAACCTGGATTCCCGAGGCTTGCCGCGTCGCGTCGACAACCTCCAGCAAATACTCGATCAGGGCCGCGTCGAACTCGACCCGCCTGACCATTTCCTGCGCGTGGCGGACCTGGTCTAGCGAAACAACCGGCTTCAACTGGTCCACCGGCTCACCAAGTCGATGCGTCCTGAGCACATCACGTTCGACCTCGCGAGCCGGATAGCCGATGCTGGTGCGCATCAGGAACCGGTCCATCTGACTCTCCGGCAGCGCATAGGTGCCGTCAAACTCGAAGGGGTTCTGAGTCGCTACCACAATAAAGGGTTTGGGAAGCGAGTACGTCGTGCCCTCGATCGACACCTGACCCTCACTCATCGCTTCCAACAGCGCACTCTGCGTTCGCGGTGGGGCGCGATTGATTTCATCGGCCAGGACAATATTGGCAAAAATCGGCCCCCGCGCAAACTCAAACTCGCGCGTGTCCGAACGGTAAATCATGCTGCCCGTGATGTCGCTGGGCAACAAATCGGGCGTGAATTGCAAACGCGTGAAGACGCCGTCGAGGCTGCGGGCCAGCGCCTTGGCGGCCAGTGTCTTGCCGACTCCCGGGACGTCCTCCAGCAACACATGGTCGCCGGCTAACATCGCGATCACCAGCGAACGGACGACCTCCGGCTTGCCCAATACAACCCGTTCGATGTTTTCGCGTAGTGCCCGTGCCGTCTCATACGCTTGCTGCATATTGCTGTCGAAACTCTGAGGTGCATCGAAGAGGATAATTCGCAGTCTAGGCGGCAGGACGAGCCAATGCGAGCGGTGCGGACCCGAATCTCCTGGCCACGGCAGCCGTCAATCGGCAGCCGCAGGGGCTTCGCGGCAAATCACCCTACAGCACACTGGCGATGATCTGTTTAGCTCGGTCGCACAGCCGCTGGGCTTCGGCCTCCGAGGAGGCTTCGGCGATCAGACGCACGATCGGTTCGGTGTTGCTGCCGCGGACCAGTAACCAGGCATCGGGCCAAGCCAGCCGCAAGCCGTCGCTGAGGTCGGCAGTCGCATCAGGATGCGCATCGGTGATCGCCTGCAGGACGTTTGCCAGCTGGAACGTATCGAAACTGACTTTCGTTTTATGGATCGCCAGTCGCGGGAGGGCGTCGGCGAGTTCGGCCAGCGATTGGCCGCCGGTGGCCATCAGGTCGAGCACCTGAGCCATGCCCACAAAACTGTCTCGCACCAACCCCACTCGCGGATCGATCGGGCCGCCATTGCCTTCGCCGCCGTAGGTCGCGCCGGTGGCGAGCATCTGGTCGACGACGTTGGCCTCACCGACGGCGCTGCGGTGAGCGGGCTGGCCGGCGTTGGCGGCGAGCAGCTCGCTCATGCTGCTGGTCGCCCCGTTGATCACCACCGGACCGCGCGTGAGTGGGTCAGCCATTGCCCGCTGCACACACAGCGCCAGCGTGTATTCTTCGCCGATGTAGCGGCCTGCGGCATCGATCAGCGCCAAGCGGTCGGCATCCGGATCCTGGCAGAATCCGACGTCGCAGCGCTCCTCCGCAACCCGCGCTGCGATCGCCTGCAGGTTCTCCGCCGTCGGTTCCGGCACGTGCTCAAAGCGGCCATCCGGCTCGCCGCCGACAACAATCACTTCACAGCCGAGGCTCTCGAGCAACCGCCGCCCCAAAATCGCTCCGGCTCCATGGTTGCTGTCCAACAGTACGCGATACTTACGCTTGGCGATCGCGGCAACGTCGACGGTGGCCAGGACGGCGTCGAGGTGGGCTGCATGCGCGTCGCCGGCTTCGAGAGTCATCCCGAACTGATCGTGCGCCACCCAACTGGAGCGGCCGGCTTGGTAGGCGTCGCGGATCGCGGCGCCGGCAGCGGCATCGAGCACCCGCCCGCTGCGGCCGAACAACTTGATGCCGTTGTAAGGCGGCGGGTTATGGCTAGCCGTGATCTGCACCCCGGCGTCCGCTTGCCGCTGCCGGACCAACACGCCCAGAGTCGGTGTCGCGATCACATCGGCGTCGATGCAGTCGCATCCGCAAGCCCGCAAGGAGGCGACCAAGGTGTCTCGCAGCACCGGCCCGCTGTCGCGGCCGTCGCGCCCGACGATCACAACTGGCCGTGCCGACTGGCTGACGCTTTTGAGTTGGCCAGCAAAGGCCGCAATGTATCGCGACGCAACATCAGGAGTTAGCGACTGCCCGACCACGCCACGCAATCCACTGACACTGATAATCAATTCATTCATCAAAACTTCTCACTGGCTGGTCATGGCTGGCGGTGTTACTGCGGAATCACTGCGGCATCTGCTCCGGTAGGCACCCGCGTCGAGGCGAAATAGAATCCCAGCTGTACGACCTATCAAGTGGTTGTGGTTGGCCGCCCGCGATCCCCTTACTACATGCAGCCGAACATGTCAGCTACCGTTCCACGTGAAGTTTCCGATGCCTTGGACAAAATCGCCAAGGCACAAGAGGCCGGCTCGCTGAGCGCCTCGGCGGTCGAAAACATCCGTCAGTGGCTGACTGAAAGCCGCTACGCCGATTACCGCGATCAGGTGATCGAGCACATCAACGACGGGAAATGGAAGCATCTGGATAACGCCTTCTGGACGATCATTCCCTTCGGCACCGGCGGCCGACGCGGACGGATGTACCCGATCGGTTCCAATGCCGTCAACGACCGCACGATTGGTGAGAGCGCCCAGGGACTGGCCGATTACGTGATCCAAAGCGGCGGCAGTGAAGGCAACCTGTCGTGCGCCATCGCCTACGACACCCGGCACCGCTCGCGGCATTTTGCCGAGCTGTGCGCTGGGATCATGGTCGCTAACGGTTTTAAGGTCTACTTCCTCGACGAGTACCGCACCACGCCACAGCTCTCCTTTGCAGTTCGCTACAAGCAGTGCTCCTGCGGCATCATGGTCACCGCCAGCCATAACCCGCCGAGCGACAACGCCGTCAAAGTCTACTGGTCCAACGGCGCACAGGTTCTGCCTCCGCACGACGAAGGGATCATTCAACGAGTGCTGGAGTGCCAAGAGATCCGCTGCGTGCCGTTTGCCGAGGCGCTGGCCGATGGGCGCGTGGAGATCGTCACTGCCCAGTGTGATGCCGCCTACTTCGATGCCGTCGCACAGTGCCAACTGCCGGGACCACGCGACCTGAAGATTCTGTTCACGCCGCTGCACGGTGTGGCGCGCTGGCGACGCTGCCGGTGCTGCACCGCGACGGATTTACCGATGTGGAAGTCTACGGCCCGCACGGTGACCCCAACCCCGATTTTCCGAACGTCCCTGGTCATGTTTCCAATCCCGAAAACGCCGCCGTTTTTGACGAACCGATTCGCCACGCGCAAAGCCATGGCCATCAGCTGATCCTCGCAACCGATCCCGACGCCGACCGACTCGGCTGCGCCGCGCCGCTGACGCTCGATCCGGCCGGACCCTGGGCGACGCTGACCGGCAACCAGATCGGCGCCCTGCTGACCGACTTTATCCTCAGCCGAAGAAAAGCGGCCGGTGACCTGACACCGGAACATTATGTCGTCAAGACGCTGGTGACTACGGAACTGGTCCGCAGCATCACCGAATCTTATGGGGTGCGCTGTGAAGGTGATTTGCTGGTCGGTTTTAAGAACATCGCCGCCACGATGGACAAATGCGGCCCGGACCAGTTCGTCTTCGGGACCGAGGAATCGCACGGATACCTCGTCGGCCAGTACGTGCGTGACAAAGACGCTCCAGTCGCGTGCATGTTGATCAGCGAACTGGCCGCACAACTGCGCAGCGAGGACCGGACGCTGCACGATCAACTCAATTACCTTTATCGCCAACACGGCTTTTACCAGGAAACCGTGATCAACCTCGTGATGGAAGGCAGCGAGGGAATGCAGTCGATGATCCGCTTGATGGCCGCATTCCGCGACGATCCGGTTCGCCAGCTCGCTGGCATTCCGGTCGCAGCGATCCGCGATTATGAGTCGTCGACCACGCGAGATTTGTTGGCCGAAGCTGCCGGCGGCGCGGGCGCCGTGGCGCCGCTGAGTGGACCGGTCGGCAACCTCGTGATCCTCGACCTGCAGGAGCCAGGTAACTACGTCGCAGTGCGGCCTTCGGGAACCGAACCGAAGATCAAGTTGTATGTCTTCACGCGGCTGGCGCCGGAGCAGTCTGCCGATCTGGATACGGCTCGGGCGACGCTCGCCAAACGGATCCAGGACCTGGAAGTCGACGTCCGCGCCTTCGCCGCCCAGCACGCGTAGCGGTTCTGGGCCAGACAGTGGCTGGTGCTCTGTCACAGCTTAGTTTTAGCAGCTTCGCCCTTTTGAACTGCTTTCGAGTTCCGTAGAAGCTCCGTCGATTTTTTCGTTGCGGAACTTCGCCTAAGAATATCGACGGACGAGGTATTGGCTTAGCTGCTGAGAGTTCTCTCAGGCCCGCAGGGCCGGCAAAACCTCTGCCGGAGTCGTCAGGCTCCGGACTCCAGCAGAAGCGAAGAATCCTTAGGCCCGCAGGGCCGGTACAAGCGGGACCGCGCCCCGAACTTGTGTCGGCCCTGCGGGCCTGCAATTTATTGTTTGTCCCTGTTTCTGGGCCCTCACTGGACCCGGCAGAGGATGTATCGAGCCTGCGGCCCTAGAAAGCCCTAAAACTCGGCGCGAGTTGTACGGCTACCGGCGCGAACGCTTCTCTGGCTTACGGAACGGGTCAGGGCCCGGCGGTCGATAGGGCAACCGCAACGCTGTGCGCGCTTCTGCGCATTTATAGGGATAAAAACTTGACTCGCCGCTGCGTCTACTGTACTATTTGATGTAGTACAGTGTTCGGGTGCCAACGGCGAGGTCGATCCCATGCAGATTCGGGTGATTCCGGGCAGCAATGCCGCGATCTATCGCCAGATCGCCGACCAAATCCGTCGCGCTGTCGTCTCCGGTCAACTGGCGATTGGCGATCCGCTGCCCAGCGTCCGCCAGTTAGCCAAAGAATTGGTGGTCAATCCCAACACCGTCGCGAAGGCTTACGCCGAATTGATCCGCGACGGAGTGCTAGAAACGCAGGCCGGCCGCGGTGCCTTTGTGGCAAAGCGGCGAGATGTGTTCAGTAAGACCGAGCGACTGCGGCGCTTAGATGACGCGATCGACACGGTGATCAGCGAATCGATCACGCTCGGATTCGATCGCGACGAAACACTGGAGCGGATGCGACTGAAGCTGGAGCGACTCGATGTCGCCAAACCCTGAGTGAACCCTTACAAGGCCGATGTTCAGTTCAAACCTCGACGTAGGAAGTAACGATGGCCGATCCCTATGCGATTCGCGCCGAGCGATTGACCCGGTACTTCGGGCACCGGGCGGTGGTGCGAGATCTTGATTTCGCGGTCCCCCGGGGTTCGATCGTTGGTCTGCTGGGGCTCAACGGCGCCGGCAAAACGACGACGATCCGGATGTTGATGGGCTTCCTCGATCCGACCCGCGGTCGTAGCGAGTTATTGGGTCGCAACAGCCGCGAGCTGACGCCAGAGGATCGCTCGCGGATCGGGCATACGGTCGAAGGCCATTTCCTCTATCCGTGGATGCGCGTGCGGGACTGCGAGCGGTTTGCGCGGGAAACACATCGTCACTGGGATGGATCGCTGTTTGAACAGGCGGTGCGTCGGTTCGGGATCGACACGGCCGCGAAAGTTTCGTGGCTCAGCCGCGGCCAGCGCCGGCGTCTCGATCGCTTCGACGCTGGCGGCTGAGCCGGAACTGCTGATCCTCGACGACCCGGCCCTCGGACTCGATCCGGTCAGCCGCCGAGCGCTCAACGAAACGATCATCGAATTCTGTGAATCCGGCGAACGGACGGTGTTGCTGAGCAGCCATCTGCTGGACGACGTGGAGCGCGTGGCGGATCGGGTGGCGGTGATGGTCGATGGCCGCCTGCTCGTCGATGCGACGCTCGATAATTTCCGCAGCCGCGTCGCCGCCTGGTCGCTCGAGTTGCCACAGGATCCGACGTTCACTCGCACCATTCCGGGGCTCATTCACTGCCGGCCGGTGGGGCCGCGGTGGCACGTCACGGTAGCCGACCCCGATGCCGAAACGACTGCCGCCATCGAACGGCTGGGAGCGGGCTCGGCCGAACGCTTAGAAATTACTTTTGAAGACGCTGTGTTAGCGTACTTGTCACGCTCGCGAGTCGGCCATTCGTTTTATCGAGGAGTGGCGTCATGAGAACCTTGATCTGGAAAGAGCTGCGCGAGCATGTGCGTTGGCTGCCTGTCGGTTTGATCGTAATCGCGGCGGTCTGCTATCTCGCCGCACCCGGCCACCATACCGATCCGCTGCTGGCCACAAGGCTAGTGACGCAGTTAGCAATCGTCACACCGTTGTTGGCGTTTGCGCTCGGTATTGTGCAAGCGTATCCCGATTTGCAACCGGCCGGTAACGCCTACCTCAACCACCGCAGCGTCACACCGCATCAAATCTTCATGGCGAAAGTGGTCGCCGGTTTTGCACTCTATGCGACTGCGGTCGTCGTTCCACTGCTTCTTCTGGCGGCGTGGATTGCACTGCAGGGAATGCACTGGCATCCGATGCGGCCGGCGCAGGTGATTCCTGGAATGGTGTTTGTGTTGGCATCCTTTGCGCTGCATCCGGCAGCGATGTTGATGCTCGCCCGCGATGCGTCGTGGTGGGGAACTCGCGTCCTTCCATTGGTGTCGGCCGCTGCAATTTTGCTGCCGCTGTTCATCTTCCTCACAACGAGCGGAATGACCGGATCCGGATTGGGATTAGTCGTTGCGGCGATTCTGATCGCCTGGATCACGTTCGTCGCACGGCAAGGGTGGCACGAACTGTCGACCGACCCACCCGCGTCGCAAGCTAATCGTTCGCTGCATCAGCGTTGGCTGCTGCCTGCGTATTTGATAGCTGGGGCACTAGGCGTGGTTTTCGCTGTGGTCATCGTTGTGCTGGCGACTGTTGAAAGCCAGTCGCGTCCATCGGCATATGAACCACAGCCTTCCAACGGCATGGCGGTCGACGCGGCATCTGGAAAACTATGGATGCTGACGTTTGTCCAGCAATATGATCCTGAAGCTAACGCCTACACATCTAAAACTATAGGCGGAGATGAAGTCGAAAATGGAAAAACGGCCAATCCTTTGCGGAGCGAGAATTTGCCGGATTCGACTCGATCTTTCGTTTTTGCATATGAAACGAGCAGCATGCACGCTGGCGGCGACGGATTCTTCAGCAACTTTGCTTCTCTATCTGGCAGCGTTTCTCGATACGTATATGATGAGCGAGGTTATGTGATTCAATATGCGCTCTATCCTCGAACTCACTGGCAATCGACCATTGCGGCTGACGGTGTCTATCCGCCCGGAAAGCTGACCGGACAGCCGTTTACCGGCAATCCGTTTAATTCGATGTGGGGCGTGTTTTCGTTGTTATATGAAGCGGGTTACACGCCACCGTTTGTGGATGCCAACGGACTGTACCTGCTAGATCCATCGAGTGCGAGTATCCGCCAGCTGATCGATCGGAGAATCGATGCGCTGGCATTGATCGGTGGCGATGCGGGACACGCGCCAACGCTATTGATCCGCTCGAACCATCAACTTCTTGAATATCAATTAATAGACGGTTCAGGCTCAGACGCGTGGTTTCAAAAAGCCGATCCACAGAATCCTGTGCCGCGCACACAGGCTCGCTCACTTTACGACCTCCCACTTACGGCAAAGCTCGTCAACACAATTGATCTGCCAGCGGAACTGTTGTCGCTCAGCCACTTCAGGATTGCCAGATCCCCGATTGGCTGGTATATCGCGCCCGCGAGATCGGACTCGACCGTGTTCCATCTCACCTCGCAGGGTCAGCTGGAAACAATTGCGTTTCAGATCCAGCCGGAAACCAAAAGCCCGCCTCACGAGGATCGCTTGAGACCCGAACCGATGATTGCAGGTGCACTGCCGGGAGTCGTGTTCATCGGCGGCGCCGCAATCGATACGTGGGTGTCGCTGACTCAGCCGGCTGCCAAACCGTTAGCAAAAGTTCTTGCTGAGAGGCCGCTTCTCGTCGCGACTTCTTTGTTTTCCTTCACGCTCGTGACGCTATTGTCGCTGTGGTTGACGCGGCGGGCGGCGCAGCGGCGGGGGCTGTCCGGCGGCCAGATGCGCGTGTGGTCGTGGTCCGTGCTTTTGTTGGGCCTGGCGGCGCCACTGTCGGTCGTCGCTCTCTACCGCAGGACACAGCGCGAACCGTGCCCGCAATGCCAGCAGCCCCGCCGCGTCGACGAAAACCACTGCGAGCACTGTGGAGTCCAGTGGGAGCCGCCGCAATCCGAAGGCATCGAAATCGTCGATGCCCACCGGTTGCCGCAGCAGGCTCATGGCGTTCCGGCTTAATGCCAGCAATGCTAGTGACAAGGCAGTTATGAGATAATCTCAGGCCCGGCACAAGCAGAGTTCGCCGCCGCGCCTGTGTCGGCCCTGCGGGCCTTCAATTTATTGTGTGTCCCTGTTACCGGGCCTTCACGGGACCCGGCAGAGGATGTGCCGGGCCTGCGGCCCTACGGAGCACAAAATTCGACATGCGTTTATCTGCCACTCACTCAAACGCTTAGCTCTCTCAGAGCCCTATCGCGTGGCACAGCGCCGCTTCTCGACGACGCAGCCGGACAAATGTTTCATCGCAGAGGGTTCAGGCACCCGCAGACTATGCCGTGCGATGTCCAGCGGCACGTCGTGGCGGCGGCGATCGATGAAGTACGATACATCGGTGTAACCGCTGGCGGCGAGTAAATCGATCGCCGTTTCCCAGCCGTCGGCGACGCGTGCCGGCTCGTGAGCATCGGATCCGATCACCACCGGAATCCCACGAGCATGCATCTCGACGAGCATCTCCGGAAACGGATTCATCTGCGCGATCAGCTTGTTGACACCCGAGGTGTTCAGTTCCATCGCGATGCCGGAGGCCGCGATCCGGTCCAGCGCCCCGCAGATTGCGTCCATGATCCGCGCTGGTTCCCAGGCCTCCGATGTCACATTCTTGACCAAGTCGGGATGCGCCAGCGAGTCGAACAAGCCGGTTTCCGCCGCGTCGGCTAACAGGTTGAAGTACGTTCGCTGGACCTCGAGCGGATCATCGTTCCAGTAACGTCGGCGGAACTCCATCAACTGCGGATGAACCGACCCGAGGACGTAATGAAAGTCGGCCGACTTCAACTGCTGCTCGAGCCACGGTTCGTAGCCTTGAAAGTAGTCGGCCTCGAGCCCCAAGCGCACGTCGACTCGGCCTGCCCACAGCTCACGCGCCGCGGCCACCATTTCGACGTACTGATCAAACTCATCGATCCCCATACGAACGCCGGCCGAAAAACCGTCGGGCATCGGATTGTGGCAGGTGACGGTGAGCCCGCGCAGCCCGCGAGCCGCGGCGGCCTGGGCATAATCCTCGGGCATGCCAACGGCATGTTTACACAGCGGCGTGTGCGAGTGGGTTTCGTACAGGAGCGGTTCGTTCAAACCCTCAACTGGAAGCGTTCGATCTGACATTCAGCTGCAATCCTCGAAAGGATGTCATAAACAGAAGACGGGGCCATCGCCGGTCTGGCATTTCGAAAACCGGATACCTGACCCACACGAGTTCCATTGTAGGCTGCGAGGTCACTCCAGCGAACCGGCAGTTTTCTGCGGAGGGGGCGTGCACAGCGCCCTACGAGAGTTGTGAGGCGCGTTTCACCTCTGGATACACCAGGTGCCGTCGCGTCCCAGTTGAAGATCTCGGCCGGTGAACGCGTGAAACTCATCCACTGCACGCTGCACTCCCCACAGCCCCTGCGAATCTCGCCCGGCGCCGTAGTCATGCCCGATCAACTGGCCTCCGGGGCGGAGCTTAGGCCACCAGCCAGCGATATCGGCACAGACTGATTCGTAGAGATGGTTGCCGTCGATGAACACAAAATCCAGGCTCGCGTCTTGGAACCGTGCGGCTGCTCGCGGTGACGGTTCACGCAGCACAAAGCGACGGTCGGCAGCGAACTCGGTCCAAAACATCGCGGTCTGCATCGCTTGCTCGAGCCGCTCCGCTGATTGATCGCCGATGGTGGAGAATCCTACGTAGGGCTGCCACGGGTCGACCAGCCACAGGTTCAGTTCCGGCAGTTCGCGCAGCAGCGCTTCGGACGTGTGGCCGTGAAACACACCGACCTCGGCGCCACACAATCGCCGGCCTAACGGGCGAATCCACTGCAGCAACTGCACATGTCGCTGTGCCAGCGGCCGCTCCAGCCGCATCACGCGCAGCTCTTCATTGAACCACTGGAAGATTTGTGAAAAGTAGTCGATCTGGACTCGCGGGTACCAATCGGCCAACGTGGCCATGACGACCGCTTGGTCCGAGCCGACAAAACCTTCAACCGGCTCCGCTGCGGCGAGGCCGCGGAAGTACTCTCGGCAGAACTCGGTTTTGCCGATGAACAAGCCGGAGTTGATCCAGTGGCGGCCCTGAGCCAGTGCGGCCAACGGCAGCGTCTGCTGGTAGCGGACAAACTCGGGCAACTCCGGCCAACAGCGCGAGCCGGTGCCGTTGAACAACAGTGAACAGTCGAAATGCATGCGGAATCGATCAACAGCCAATTGCGGTGAGTCCAGGAAGACGCAGTCGCAGGAATCGGCACCGATCACATAGGGTGTGGTGACCGACTGCAGCGCCTCGGCCGTCAGCCGCAGCTTATCGAAGTTGCGCCAGTGTTGATCGTTCTGGCCTAGCACGACCACGTCCACGCCCAGACGCTGCAGACTCGCCTCCAGTACCCCACCTGGCTTGTCAAACGGCTGTGAGCGCTGGCCGTTGTTCCACGTGATCATCGTCACATCCGGGGCTGGGCAATCACGCTGGGGCTCACCGGTGACCGCCTCAAAAAAACGGTGCCAGCTATTGCTCAGCGGCCCCGGACAATGGGCGGCAATTGGCTGAGTCCCGAAGAGCTGGTTCGTGATCCGGATGGTCAAGCCGCACCCACCGGCCTCGACTTGAGTCGCGCTTTGTGAATCTGATGCAGCACCCGTCCATAGTGCTCGCTCATTCGTTTGGCGTGGAGGCGGTGCTGGGCCACGGCTTGGCCTTCTGCGGCGATTCCGCGTGCCCAGTGCGGGTGCTGGTGAATCAGCATCGCAGCGTGGGAAATATCGACCGGGTTTGGCTTGACGACGATACCGTTGATCCGATGCTCGATGACTTCGCCGACACAACCAACATCCGTCGCGATTACCGGCCGGCCACAATGCATCGCCTCGGCGATCACCAGCCCGAAACCTTCGTGGTCCGACACGAGTGCGAATGCATCCATCGCTTGGTAGTAATCGCCAAGGAAGTCGTTCACCCGCCGCATCGCGTAACGACCTGGGATGAGCTTATTGGCCAGCGACAGTAGCTCGGCTTTTCTCGGGCCTCCACCGATGAGTAACAGTTTGAAGTTCGCCGGCAGCAGGCGAACCGCTTCGATCAGCAGATGCATCTGCTTTTCGCCTGTCATGCGTCCCACGGTGCCGACGACAAAATCATTGGCCGCAAAACCGAGTTCGGCTCGCAACTCTCCGGGCGCACGGCAGCAAGCCAGCCGTGAAGTGTCGACTCCGTTAAGGATCACGGTAGAGGGAAATCCGGCGCACTGCCGCCGCTGCACTCGCTCGCTGACAGCGATCACGTGATGCACCACTGATGCGCTGCCCTCGAGTCCCTTGCGCGTCCACCAGCAGTCGCCGTGCGCGATGTAGACCACCGTTGGACCGTCTGGATCAAAGCAGTTGTCAAAACTGTCGCCCCAGGCGAGCACCACATCCATCTCGCTCACCGCCTCGCGAAGTTCGTTCTTCGCACACGCTTGAACCATGATCGATGGGGCGAGGGAGCGAGCGGTGTTTGCGTCGAGCCTTGCCGGATCGGTGACTAAGCATTTTTTGATCACGGCGACGTCCGAATCGAGAAACTTAGCCAGCGCGCACAGGTGCTGTTCCACGCCGCCAATGGCGAAGCTCGGACCGACCGAGGCGATCTGCAGCGGTGCATCGCGGGACAGAACCCTCGCGGAATCCGCCGCGGAGACCGGCCGAGGCATTCGATAGAACCGGCATCCGACGCCGCGCCCGATGCATTGCCGTACTCGGCATTGCCGTACACATCGCCGAGTGCACTTCTTAGCCCGGTCTCCTGGAGGGATGCTCTGAGTTGGCGACCTCTAAAATACTCGTCGGTCATCATCACTCCAAGAATCGCCTGTTGATGGTGTCATGCTGCGGTTCACAATTGTGGCGACGGCGGAGTCGCTCCGACATACAGCGGCCACTGCCCGCCTGCACCGGCAGACGCCAGCGGCGAATCTGCAGTCGGAGTTAAATATCCAGGAGCGTCTGCGTCGGCGCGCTGCACAAGGCTGACTCGGTCGACCAGGGTCGCCAGCTGACCGTCACGGTCAGCATTGTGCCGCGTGATCGAACTGCGCTCCCACCAATTCGATTTTAATTCCCAGTGCGCCAACAGATGCTGGAACTGGTCATCGCCGCCTTCGGCGCGTTCACCGCCAAGGATCAGGTTATTGACGATTGCGCCACCACCACTGCTTGCTGACGACTCGCCAGCGCGAAAGGAGTCCATCAAGCCGAGCCAAAACCTTACATTCAAGAATGTGTTGTTGATGATGTCGATGGGATAAGCGCGAGCGCAATCGGTAAGACTAAGGTTGATTGCATTTGCGCCGTCAATAAAGATGCAGTTTGCAACGCGCAGCTGTCGACAGGAGTCGGCGACATAGAGGTGCGTCTGCAGCGCTGTGAAATGGCAGTTGGTAATTTCCACATGAGAGCCGCTCGCTGGAGCGTTGCTGATCGAGACGCAAAAACTGCTACGGCCCGCAGAGCGAAAGCGGCAGTTTCGTACCTGCAAGCGTTTATCCCAGTCACCTGTGGCAGCGCAGATCCAAAGGAGCGAGAGCTTGGGAAGCGGTACCGTATGCTCAAACGTACACTGCTCTAGAAGCACGTTCTCGGCGGAATGCATGATCTCAACACCGTGAGCTTCGTCCTCTTGGATGCGAAAGTCGAATCCGCTGACGGTAACGTCACGGACATTGGCAAGACGCAGTGGGTGGGTGTTTTTTCCTAGCGGACAACTCCAGACCACCGAAGATTCCGCATTCAACTGCAGCCCGTCATAGGCTGACCCAACAATGTCCACACTCTCGTGGTATGGGCCAGGGCCGGTCACCGTGATCACGCAAGGCTGAGCCGCCCGCTGAACCGCTTCGGTAATGCTTTTGCAATCGCTTTTCGCGTCCAGTCCAACACGAATCGCGTGCAGCTTTGGTAGCGCGAGTGCTGGTTGCTGCTGCTCCATGATCTCGCTTGACGCCGCTGCTCCGCGCTCACTGCGGAATAGGGAAAAGTCGATATCGGCCAGGAATTGGCTCGCCGTCAGGCTCGTAACCAACAGCAACAGAATACCGCCGGCAAGCACCAGACGCGGCCGGGTGACGGCGCGCTTGGGCACCGGATCTTTGGCTGTGACGTGTGTATCCTTCAAGATCGATTCGATCTGATCGCTGGAGGCCTGATTGAGCAGCACCAGCAACCGCTCGAGTTCGCGGGCAACTTCCGCGGCGGATTGATATCGGTCGTTTGGGTCTTTCTCCAGCAGACGCAGGGCGAGTTCAGCAAGCAGTGGAGGGGCAGCGGGATTGAGTATGTCCAGCCGTGGCGGCTGCGCATTCAGAACCCGCTCCCAGGTTTCCGCTGTGATCCGGCCCTGGAACGGCGACTGTCGCGTGAACATGAAGTAGATCAAGCAGCCGAAACCGAACAGATCGGAGCGGGCGTCGAGCTTGTCGCCCCGCACTTGTTCAGGCGACATGTAGGCCGGCGTCCCGACCGCGTGATCCTGCGAAGTCAGCTCGAGGTTGTCCATCACAGCGCGAGCGAGTCCGAAGTCGGTCAGCCGCACGCGGGCGCCGCCTTCGTCCAACATCACGTTGCCCGGCTTCACGTCACGGTGGATCACGCCTTGAGCATGTGCGGCGGCTAAGCCGAGTGCGATCTGATGGCTCAGACGAATCGCCTCGATGCTGTCCAGCGATCGATGCAACGCCAGGTAGCTTTTAAGGGTCTGGCCGGTGACGCTGCTCCATCACCATGAAGGGAAAATCTTGATGCTGCTCAACCGCATGCACCGTCAGTACATTGGGATGGTTGATCGATGCGGCAGCGCGTGCCTCGCGCAGAAAACGCCGTCGCGCCGTGCGGCTCAAGGCCAGTTGCGGTCCCAGGATCTTGATCGCGACGCTGCGTTGCAGGTCGGGATCCCATGCCTGAAACACGACCCCCATTCCGCCGTGACCGAGCACGGACTGGATTTCATACTTGCCCAGCTTCTCACCGGGTACGGGGAAAAAGTACTGGCCGGTAATCTCCGCCGAGTCATCCTTTGACGAAGTTGCCGAGACGTCGGAGTCGGTCGGAGTGCCGCTGATCGGCAACTCGTATCGCCGTGGAAGTTCCGCTGCCGGAGAGCCCGCCGTAGCGTTGGAATCCGAGCTTTCCTCAGGTTCAGCCATGGGAGCGTACTTTCAATGCCGCTGGTGATGACCCGATTTGCCTTGATCGAACGAACATAGCATACACCGATCACCCCCCTCAACCACACCGTTCTGGTGCCTACGAGGGGAGGAAAGTGCTCGCTAACAGCCGTTCGCAGCGCGAGCCCCAAGCGATAGACTGTGCACATGCTGCCCGCCGCCGACTGGTCTGCCGAACTCCGCACCCACACCGCCCGTTCCATTTGGCAAGCGGGCGTCGACGCGGTACTGGGCGACGTGGCGATGCGTCGCAGCATCGAACTCCATTCCCAGTCGCTCAGGCTCGGTGACATCCGCATCGGTCGGCGCAGCTTTGATCGCATCCTCGTTGTCGGCGGCGGTAAGGCGACGGCAGCAATGGCCGCCGGGCTGCTTGAGCAGCTCGGCGACCGCGTTCCGGTTCGTGGGTGGATCAATGTGCCCGAGGGGACAGCGGATGATTTTCCCGCCAGCGGAATCCATGTCTGCCAGGCTCGTCCGGCCGGCGTCAACGAACCGACGGAACTGGCGCTACAGGGAACGCAGGCAATTTTGGGCGCTGTCGCAACTGCTTCCGAAGATGACCTCTGCCTGGTGCTGCTCTCAGGCGGAGGTTCCGCTTTGTTGGTTGCACCCGCCGAAGGAATTTCGCTGACGGATAAATTGGCCGTCACCCGTCACCTCAGCGCAGGCGGAGCTGCGATCACCGAGCTGAACACGGTTCGCAAGCACCTCAGCCGGGTCAAAGGTGATCGGCTGCGTCGCGCTTGCCGGGCGTCGCGGTTGGTGACGCTGGTGCTCTCCGACGTGATCGGGGACCCGCTGGATATGATCGCCTCAGGTCCGACGACTCCCGACACGACGACGCCGGCAGATGCACTGGCGGTTCTGGAGCAGTACGATCCCCAGCGGTCGCTGCCGCCGGCGATCTACCGCTGCCTCGAACGGGCGCAGTCGCAACACCTGCCGGCTGGGGCGGCCAGTGAGGCCGTCATCATCGCCAACAACGCCGCGGCCGTGGCAGCCGCAGCGGTTCACGCCAAACAGATCGGATACGCGGTCACAAGCGCAGCTGCGTCAGGTCCCGAAGGCACAGCCGAATGCGTCGGCGAACGCTTGGCACAACAGGCGATTGAGCTGCTGCGTCAGAGCCGCGGTGCAGCCGATCGCGTGAATTGCCTGATCACCGGTGGGGAGCCGGTGGTGCGTTTGGCCCCCGAAGCGGTGCGCGGCAAGGGGGAAGAAATCAGCAGGTGGTGCTTGCTGCCATGATCGGCCTGGCGCGCCATCCCGACTTCCGTACCGAAGACCGCTCGAGACTGGTGCTGTTATCCGGTGGGACTGATGGTGAGGACGGTCCAACCGATGCCGCCGGAGCCGTGCTCAGCGAAGCGGTCTGGCAGGCCTGTGAGCAACAATTGCTCGCACCACAGGACTACCTGCGCCGCAATGACGCCTACACCTTCTTTGCCAAAACCGGCGGGCTACTGCTCACCGGGCCGACCGGCACGAACGTCTGCGACCTCCGCGTCCTGACGGTCGCTCCAGTCCGCCGCACGTGACCAACAACCAACTATGGCTGTTCCCTACTGCCGGTGCCGCGTCGCAGGTGGCGGTAGTAAACTTCCAGGCACAACGCTCCCATCGCCGTGGTGTAGATCCGGCCGCCGTAGCCGCCCCACTCACTGTCCGTCGGCCAGCTGCCCGAGGGCGTTTGCGCGCGAGCAAGTGCTGTTTCATCGCCGTGTTCCAGGTGTGCCAGGCATCGTCCTGGAGTTGGTGCAGGGCGAGCGACGTGTAATACCAACCGTAATAGTTGTCGCGGCCGACGCCCGGCAATTGACGCAGCAGGTAGTCCTCAGCTTCCTTCAGTTCCGCTGGCGGGATCCGCTCACCGAGCAGCAACCGCGTGGCCAGCGCCTCGGCGGTCATCGTATGGCTGGGAAGATCGCCGGGGCGGTAGCTCGCCAAGCCGCCCTGCTGCCCACTACGAACCGAGCGAACAAAGCGTCCGGTCAAGTCAAATGCTTGCTGATGAGTCGGCACACCGGCGATTTGACCGGCGTCCAAAACCATTGCTTGCCATCCCAACTGGCTCATATCGCCGGGATCGCCGCGAACATACCGCCAACCACCGGTCGTCGGGTGCTGCATCGCCATCGTGTAAGCGACGGCCGCCGCGGCGGAATCGATCGCCGAAGGGTCACCGGTCATCGCGGCCGCTTCGCACATCGCCAGCGCAGCCAGTCCGTGGCAGTAGTTGGCTTCATAGATTCCCGCTTCACCGGCCAGCGAGCCGTCGGGTTTTTGGTGCAGAATCAAGTAGGTCAACCCGCGGCGAACGTTGTCGGCCAGTGGGCCTTGTTGGTGGGTGTTGCCAGCACCGAGCATACTCAGCAGCGCCAGCCCCGTAATGCCGGTCGTCGACCGTCGGCCGGCCCCTTTGCGGTCGGTCCCGAGTGTGAGCGTCTCGCGGCCGGCGCCGCTGGTCGTGGGATCCCAGGCTCCATCGGGCCGTTGTTCCGCGGCCAGAAATCGCAGCGCTCGCTCGACCGCAGCCTCCGTCGATTCATCGCCTCCGGTCTGCTGCAGCGCCAAGCCTTTGGAACTGCCAAAGCGGTTGGCAAAATCGTTCAGCACAACGCCCGGCACCTGCGCGGGCAGCGAATCGACGGCAGCCACTTCCTCATACGAAGCGGGCGTCGGTCCACCAGCGAGTTCATCGGCGAACGGGACCGGCGCTTCGACAGGATCCGATTGCTGCCTGGCGTCGGCTTGGTCAGCCAGCCAAGCCGAGACGAGGTCGCTGAGTGAATCATCAGGCTGTGAATCGGCGGTCGGCCGGAGCGACGTTGGCAAGACAGCCGGCTCCGGCGTGCTGTGGGGCGAGGTCTCGGCTTCGGTTTCGGTTGCAGTCTCGTCGCTCTCCGCGGGTACCGACTGGGCAGGTGCCGCTGGCAGCGGTAGTGGCTCCAGCGTGCCTTGAGCGTCAGCTGCGGCGCTGGCCGCTGGCGGAGCTGCGGGATCGAACGTCGCGAAGATCAGTTCGCGATCACCGCCGGCGTCATGAGCTGGCTCACCCTCACGCTGCCACCGCCGAACATCTTCAGCTGAGGAAGCAGCACGATCAGCCCGAGGTGCAGGATCAGCGACAGGACCAAGCAAATCAGCGCTGCCCCACGGCCCTGACGCGAACGCCGACGGAACAGCCAGACGCCGGCCAGCAGCAGGGTGACTGCGACGGTAGCCGTCGCAGTGGCCAGCACCGGGTCATTCCAGATCGGGCCGGCCTGCCGGCTGAGCAACCATTCTGTACGCAAACGTCTCCTCACCCTTTACAGCCGTCATCAAGATTATCGTCGACCCGGCGGCAGACGCTGGCCAAAGCGGTTAGCGCCGAGTGGTCTTTGCCGCGATTCCCATCTGCTGCACACCGGTACTGCGGATCACCTGCAGTACTTCGGCGACTCGTTGAAACGATGCCTCACCTTCGCCTCGCACCGCAACCCGAATCTGCGGGTACTGTTGGTAGGCGTAATGGAGTTGAGCGGCCAGCTGATCGAGTGTGACCGACTGGCTGTCGAGCGTCACACGGCCATCGCCACTGACTTCGACCAACCGCTCGTCCGGCACTCGCGTCATCGGCCGCAGCTCGCCGACACCGGGCACGTTGACTTCGATGCGGCCTTCGGGTTTACCGAAGTGCGATCCGACCATGAAGAAAATCACGAGTAGGAACACGACGTCAATCATCGGCGTCAGGTTGATTGTTGCTTCTTCGGTTGTCCGTCGTCGCCTTGCCATGACTGCCGTTTCCTCTATGCCGCGCGGCGTGATTTTTTGGCTCGGTTGCCGGCTTCGAGTCCCTCGGCACTGATGCAATCGATCACCCGCTGACAGAGCCGATCGATCTCGTTGAGGTACCGGTCGCTGACCGCCGCGAAGTACATATGAGCTAGATACGCGGGGATCGCGACAAACAACCCGCCCGCCGTGGTGACTAACGCGGTGCTGATGCCCGAGGCCAGTAGGTCGGCTCCCGCGGAATCGCCACCGCTCATCGTCTCGAACGCTTCAATCATCCCCAGCACCGTGCCCAGCAACCCGATCAACGGCGCCACATTGCTGATCGCGTGAAAGACGCGCAAAAATCGGGTCAGTCCATCGGAGACCCGGTCGGCGGCATCCATCACCGCTTGTTCGATTTCCAGCATCGGACGTCCCCAGCGCTTGACCGCCGCCTGAAAGACTTCCGCGACCGGGCAATGAAACTCCTCGCAGATCGCCGTCGCTTCCTCAAAACTCAGCTGGCCATCTTCGACGCACTCGGTGAAGCGGCGAACGAAGGGGCGAGGGATCACGCGGCCGCGGCGGAGCGAGACGAGTCGTTCGATCGTCAGCGAAACCACCACCAGCGAACAGATGCCCAGCGGGATCATCAACCAACCGCCAGCGGCAATCCGTTTGACAAGCGAAAGGCTCATCCAGCCCTCGCTCGACACTTCACCAGCGTCCTGCTCGCCCTCCACGACTTCACCCGCAGCGTCCGGAGGCGCCGGAATCGACATTGGATCGAACGTCTGTACGGGCGGTCCCTGTGACTGGGCACGACCGGAAAGGGCTCCCAAACCGATCAAAACCACGACCGCCAGGCTGATGCGGGCGAGGGTCGTCGCATGACCGGAGCGAGTGAGCGGAGCAGTGTGGGCCAGACGCATCGCGTTCCACCTTGAAGAAAAGTATCTCAACACGAGGTGTGTCGTTAGCAAAAAAGGTGCGTCAGCGTCCAGCGAAGAAATGGCCCGTTTCCTGTGAAACAGACTTGCTTCGCTGCTCGCGGGCGGCGTACGTTTCCCGTGAAATCTTCTCCCCTCCTTTTCGACGGCGATGACTACGGTGGAACCGGACTCCGAAAAGAAACGCATCATTTGCGTCGTCAATCAAAAGGGCGGCGTGGGCAAAACGACCACTGCGGTCAATCTCGCGGCCGCCATGGCCAAGGCTGGCCACCGCACGCTGCTGATCGACATGGATCCCCAGTGCAATGCGACCGGGGCACTGGGCTGCAAGGTCGCGGAGCGGCACCCACTGATCGGCGACTTGCCGGTCGCAGCAAGCCTGACCGCCAGCAGCGTGCCGATGCTCGATGTGCTGCCGGGCAGCCGCTCGTTTCAAGACGTCGACAAACTGGCTCAGAGCGAGGGACCCGAGCGGGTCAAGGTCCGCGAGCGGATCGACTCACTGCATGCCGCCTACAGCTTCCTGATCATCGACTGTCCGCCGACCCTCGGCACCTTGACTGAAGCGGCGCTGACCGCCAGCACGGAAGTGTTGATACCGATTCAGTGCGAATACTTCGCGATGGAAGGACTCAGCCAATTGATTCAGGTGATCCGCCGGGTCATGCAACGAACCGACGGCAGACTGACCTTTGGCGGAATCCTGCTAACGATGTACGATCCTTACCTCGAGCTGACCGGGGAAGTGGACAACGAGGTCCGCGAGTTCTTTGGCGACATCGTGTTTGACACGGTGGTCCCACGGGACGTCAGCCTGAGCGAAGCGCCCAGCCACGGCCAAAGCGTCTTCGATTATGCCCCGCGGAGCCGCGGAGCATTTGCTTACACACAACTATGCATGGAGGTGCTTGAACGTGACTAATCCCAATCCTGTCGCCAAAGATCGCCGGCTCGGCAAAGGCTTGGCCGCCCTGCTGGGCACACCGATGGACGACGAACCAACCGGTGCTGAAGAAACCACCGCGGAGCTGCAGCGGACGGCATCGCAACAACGGCCCGCTGCGACCACTGCGCCGACCGCCAAATCGGCCGGATCAACTGAGTCGCCGGCCGTAACGGCCAAGCAATTCGCTGCAGCGGGCAGCGGCGACGCGGCCACGGCGCTGCAGATTCCGGTCGATCAGATCGATCCGAACCCGTTTCAGCCGCGTCGCGATTTCAATATCGAAGAGATCGCCTCGCTGGCCGAAAGCCTCAAACGCCACGAACAGCTCCAGCCGGTATTGGTCCGCCGCGTCGGCGACCGCTACCAGTTGATCAGCGGCGAGCGGCGACTGCGGGCGACGATCCACGCCGGACGAGCTACTGTGCGGGCGGAGGTTCGGACCGCCGATGATCGCTTGGTCGCCGAACTGGCGATCGTCGAGAACATGGAGCGTAAGGACCTCAACCCGGTCGAAAAGGCAATGTCGTTCAAACGCTACATCGATCAACACCAGTGCAAGCAAGAAGTGCTGGCCAGCCGATTGGGCTTGGACCGCAGCACCGTCGCCAACCTGATGCGGCTGTTGGAACTACCCAAACAGATCCTCGACTGGATCGTCAGTGGCGAAATCACCGCCGGCCACGCTCGCGCGCTGCTGCCGCTCGGTGATGAGGATGTCCAATTGCGGATTGCCCGCCAGATCCAGGACGAGGGCTGGAGTGTCCGTAAGACCGAGACCGAGGTCGGCGAGATGCTGAGAAGTGAACTCGATGCCGAGGCTGGGGTGCCCAGCGGCAGCAAGGTGCGTCAAAAGCGGACCGTCACACCGCACATCGATGCGCTGCAGACGGAACTGCGTCATCAGCTCGGCACGAAGGTCGAGATCCGCCAGACAAGCAAAGGCAAGGGCAAGATCACGATCCACTTCACCAGTGCCGACGAGTTCGACCGGCTCCGCGCCGTGCTGGCCGACCAGAGCACGCCGCAGCTCCGCATCGCCGGATAATGACGTTTGTATCGCCGGCTCGGCCGGCGATCTAAAAAACAGCAGATATTGCTCGCCACGGCCCTCAGCCGCCCTGGCAACCGGGCCGAGCGACTGCTAATATCTGCTCGGCAATGAGAAATCAGTTCGGGGCGTGGCGCAGCCCGGCAGCGCGACTGGTTTGGGACCAGTAGGTCGCACGTTCGAATCGTGTCGCCCCGATTGATCGAAAAACGAGAATCCCGTTAGCGGTTGCGCAAGCGACAGCTAACGGGATTTTTTCGTGCGCGGGCGGCCCGAGCAGAAAAGCGTTTAACAAAAAACGGCCCGGTGCAGCGAACTGCACCGGGCCGTCAAAGTGGAGGCGGCGGGAATTGAACCCGCGTCCCGCGATCCATTCACGAACGCGTCTACATGTGTAGTCGAACTATTGTGGGTAGGGTCTTGCGACCGGTCCCCGAGTTTCACTCCCTGCAGCGCTGTTCGACAGGCTCCGCAGTTCGCTAGCTCGAATCTTGTCTCGTCCACCGCGTCTCGAGCAGGACGGCAGACCATCCGGAATTACATCTGACAGTCGGACGGCTCCGGCGGCCTTCCTCAGTCAGGGCTACCTGTTATTAGGCGGCCAAGGCGAAGTTTTCTTCGACACTTAAAATTTGTAGTCAGCTTTTTACGTGGCCAACTGACCAACCACGACATGCAACGTGCGCTTCAGCAATCCGGTCGAATCCAGATCACCCCCTCGACCAACAACCGCTCGGTCCGCTGATCAATAACGGACCGGACGCGATTACTTTACGGCAGCTACCGACGGCTTTCACCAGCGGTAGCCGGCGTTAGAGTACTATACGCTGGCTAGCGCACGTGAGCAAACGGGCGCCCTTAACTATCCAGCGACGATCCGCCTTCCGCTGCTTTCGCTTCCCTCATGCACCCCGCCGTCGAAATCCTGTTCGAGGACAATCACTTACTGGTGGTCAACAAGCCGGCGGGACTGGCGACAATGGGCAGCGGTGAGGCAGCGAGCGTCCACCGCTGGGCCTGCCAGTATATCCGCGATCGCTACCACAAGCCCGGCAAAGTTTACCTCGGCGTTGTGCACCGGCTCGATGCGATGACCAGCGGCATCCTGGTGCTGGCCCGTACCAGCAAGGCGGCGTCGCGGCTGAGCGAGCAGTTCCGCAATCAAGTCGCGGGCCCGGAAAAGGTTTATCTGGCTGTTGTCGGCGGCCGCATTATTGGTTCTCAGGGAAGTTTTTGCGACCGGCTAATCAAAGATGATGCCGCTCACCGCATGCGACTGGCCAGCCGGATAACCCGCGGTGGCCAAGGTTCGGCCGGGACAGCTCGCGCATCCTCCGCCGAACCGGGCGTGGAGGCGATGCTGGATTACCGTGTGCTGCGGCAGGCGGAGACCAACTCGGGGCGGGGCCGCGGCGGGACCGATTACTCGCTGATTGCAGTCCGACTGCGTACCGGGCGAAAGCATCAGATCCGAGTCCAGTTCGCCGATCGCGGGCACATTGTGTGGGGCGACGCGAAGTACGGCGACCGGCACAACCGCTTGGCTGGAAGTGACGCCAGTGGGATCGCGCTGCACGCCGCTAGCCTGAAGTTCGATCATCCGGTCGGCGGGCGACAGATGAATTTTCGTTGTCAGCCGCCGCCGAGTTGGGGCCGCTTCCTTCCTACTCCACAGGAATGGGACGCGGCCTTAGCGCCTTGGGACGACGGTCCCGCATCGCCGCGATCGCAGGATTTAGGACAGTTGAAATGAGCCGCCGCAAGAGAGCAAAACCGGTTGCTTCGGCGATACCGTTTGTCCCTAGCCGGATTGTCAGTGGCGGGCAAACCGGGGTGGACCGCGCCGGATTAGAGGTGGCGATTGCGTTGGGCATCGCCCATGGCGGCTGGTGCCCCAAAGGACGGTTAGCTGAAGATGGCTCGGTTCCTTCGCGATATGAATTGGTCGAAACCGATTCGGTGGAGTACAAAATTCGCACGATTCAGAATGTAGAGGACAGTGACGCGACACTGATCCTGCACCAGCGCCCGCTCAGCGGCGGCACGCTGCTGACCAAACGCGTCGCGGCGCGATTGGGCAAGCCGCACGCGTGTTTTCTCGTCGCCGACGAAAGTGCAGCCACCATCGCCAGTTGGCTCGATGAGGTCCGCCCGGAAGTACTCAATGTCGCTGGACCGCGAGAAAGTTCCGACCCCGGCATTGAGCAGCGGGCGACCGATTTGCTGCTCCGCGCTGACCCGCTGCGACTGACAGAAACGCGCCAGCCGGTCGAATCGATCTGTTCAGCGCGGTTTGCCCAGGCTGCGGTGTTTTCGCTAGCCATCTAGGGGACCCAGCTGGATTTCTCTGCCGATAGCATTTCCTGTCAGCGAGGACGACCCGCCCGCCCCTGGCCACTCGGGTGCACGATGGCAAAGCGGCGGGCGGTGCTTTTGGAGAGTTGCTGACACAGGCTTTACCGCATCTCTACCCCCACCCCGACGGAACAGCAACGCACGCCACTGCCCAACCGCGATCGCAAGGTTGGCCCAGCCACGAGGCGCTGGGTGGCACGGTTGTCTGGAGGACTACCAACAATGGCTAAACGCGCCCCTTCTTTGTCGTGCCGACTCAGCCGCAGTCGTCGAACCCTGGCCGCCTTGCTTCTGCTCGGAGGCGCTGCGATGACCACCGTGGCCAGTCCGGCCGCAGCTCATGATCATGCGGCCCCGAAGATTCCGATTCCCGAAGTCCTGGCCGATTGCATGCCACAACCACCGGCTGATGCCGCAGCAGCGCTCGGCGACTGGAGGTTCGACAAATGGTTAGCCGAGACCTGCGGCATGGTGACAGGTGCGGAAGCGATTGCAAAGCTGGCGACAACCACACGTAAAACGGAGTCGCTCCAGCCGCACCAGCCGGCCCTAGTGCCGCTGGCGAGCGACCGGTCATTTGCCCGCGACCTGTCCGACCTGACGTGTGAAGAACCCGTCGACATTCACAGCGGCAGCGGCCAGGAGCCTCTGGTCGAAGACGGTTCCGATGTGGCTAAAGATGTCGCGGTCATGCCACCCGAGCCAGTCGCCTCGGCCCCGCCGACTGAACACCACCCTGTTGCCCGACCGGCTCAGTCGTCCATGCCGAGTGATCCACCGGCGACTGCGCCGCCCAAGTTAGGCAGCCTGGCGCTGCTGGGCAGCTCGCCGATCATCGCCACCTTGCCTGACACCTACTTGGCTTACGACCTCAGCCCCGAAGATGCGATTGCGATGCGGATGTATCCAATCGATCAGCCCTCGCCAAACTACTCCGCTGCCCGTCGCACCAGCGTCTATGGGGCCGTTGCGGCTTTGGAGGTCAGCCCGTGGCGAATCGTCAGCGAGCCGGCGGTGACGGTGTCAACCGCCGGACTAGCAGGCAACGCATTCACGTCCACTGCCCCACCTGCGAAACCCGTGGCCTCGGCTGCACCAACCGAAGCGGACGAGTGGTTGGCGGTGTTGGCCAGCCAGGTCGTCCAGGCGGTTCAACCCGACAGCGAGGTGAGAAGCCGTTTGCGGCCACGGGAGCTCGGCACCGCGCTGGGGCAGTGGAGTCAGCGCAGCAGCTCCCTTGCCGACGGTCTGATGGCGAACCTCACCAGCCCGTCCGTCCAGGGCGCTGAGTCCGCGCTCAGCAGTGAAGCTGCCACGCTGATTGCTCAAGCCGAGCTTCAGGCTCCGCGGCCGGCGAATGCGCCAGCGGCAGCACCGCTATTGCCGACCAGCGAAGGGCGGGTACTGCAGGTCGAACTGGCCTGTCAGGCAGCGATCGAGGTGGTGATGGCCCAGGCTGCACGATCGCCTCAAGCCGAGCCGGCACAGCCACTCGCAGCGGCCCCCGTAGACTCGGTCGCACGCGCTGCAGCGGTGGCGACGGTCTGTGATCAAGCGGCCGCGTCGCTGGAAAAGCTCGCGATGGCGATCCGCCGGGCCGGTGATTCCTGGGTTCGACAGGCGCAAGTCAATGCAGGTAACGGCTCGCTGCTTCGCTAGCTGAGAGCGGCCGACCGTCGGCCGAGCCACTGCTCGGCCACGGCCGAGCAGTGCAAGGTAAAATGGGTCGCACCGCTACGGCCGGCACACAGCGACGATTTTGTGACCAATAATTCACCGATTTCTTCAAGAAGTTCGCACACAGCCGGTTGACCTGGCGAAGATTTAAACGGATGTTTAAAACACCTGTTTGCTTCTCTCGCCTCTGCTACTCTCAACCGCCGGTCAACCGCTGTGTCGCAGTCCTTTCAGGCCGATGATGCTAACCTCCCGGAGCCTCCGCTCGGCGAGCCGCCAGTGGCGATTTCGGAGCAGTCCGCAGAGCCGCGGGAGGACGACGCTCGAGCGAGGCTGTTAGCCGCTGCCGGGCCTGTTTTTGCTCGGCAGGGTTTCGACCGGGCCACGATCCGTGAGATCTGTGGCGAGGCAGGGGTGAACATCGCTTCGGTCGGGTATTACTTCGGCGACAAACTTGGATTGTATCGGGAAGTATTTCGGTCGATTCGTAAGCAGTGTCACGAGACGTACCAGCTGACCGACACGGTCGCGCTTTCGCCACGCCAGGAACTCTATGAGCTGGTGCGGCATCTGTTGTCGCGGATGTTTGCCCGTGACGACACCGGCTGGGAGTCGCAGCTGATGATGCGCGAGATGGACAATCCGACCGACGTTTTCACCGAGATGGTCGAGGAGTCATTTCGGCCGCCGTTTGATCGGCTGGTGAGCGTCATCGCGGCGCTGTCGCCACCGCAGACACAGGCGCACGAGTTGGAACAACTTGCGCTGAGCGTTGTGGGGCAGATCGTCTACTATCGGGTCGGATCCGGCGTTGTCCGCCAGCTGATTCCGGCGGATCGCCTGCAAGAGCGGTTCACGCTGGAAACGCTTGCTCGTCACATTGCCGGTGTCACGGTCGCCGCGGCCGAAGGTGGATTAGCTGTGACGCGGGCGGCCCAGTTCGAAGATTCGGTGCCATCCCGCACAACGTCTGATGCTCATCATTCCGTATAAGGTTTCTATTCGGTGATAGACCAGCCATCCATTGCGTCGCGGCCGACCGCAGAGGCCTCTGCGAAAACGGGAACTGCTTCCGCACACCCGTCCGCCGAAGACCTGCAGGCGGAGTCATTCACGGTCACTGCAGAGGCCCGTTCAGGCCGCGACGCCGCGGGCAGCGGTGGCCCCGGAGCCAGTGCGTCCGCGTTGCTGTTCAACGTCGTGATCCCACTTCTGATCCTGGCTGCCGGGGCGGGGGTCGTGGTTGCGCTCGGCTCGGTCGAACCCAAGAAGCTGCCAGCCGACGACCAATCGACCGTAAGTCGGCTGTATCGGCTGACGCCGGCCGAGGTGACGCAAGTGCTGTCGATGGAACAGATTGGCAAACCGTTGGAACTGCGTGTCGATGGCGTGGTGGTGCCCTTCCGCGAGGTGCAGATTGCGGCCGAGGTTGCCGGGCGGATCATCGAGAAGGCCGACATCTTTCGGGCCGGCAACTACGTCACCGAGGGCCAGTTGTTGTGCCGGATCGATCCCACGGACTACCAGCAAGAAATCTTGCGGCTGACGCGTGTTCGCGAGCAAGAATACGAAGCTCTGAAGGAAGTCGATCAAGAGGTCGCCAATACAAAATCGATGCTCGACATCGCTCGGCAGGATGTCGAACTCGCCCAACGCGAAGTTGCGCGAATGCAGAGCCTGCCGCGGGGATTTGTCAGTGAGACCGAGGTCGACCAGGCGCAGAAATCGCTGCTGGCCTCAACCCAAAGCCGCGTGAATCTAGAGAGCCAGATGAATCTGCTGGCTGCTAGGCGAGGACGATTGGAGGCGTCGGAACGCCTGGCCACGACACAGTTGGAGACCGCGCGGATTAATTTGGAGCGCTGCTCAGTTGCGCTCCGGCCAGCGGGATAATCGTCCGGGAGGATGCCGAGATCAACTCCTTCATCGAGCGCGGCAGGCCAATCGTTACCTTGGAAGATGTGTCCAAGGCGGAGGTCGCCGTCAATCTGCGAATGGATCAACTTCACTGGGTACTCGATCAAGATCGTCGAGTAGCCGCTGCCGAAGGAGCGACGCAGCGGCCTGCTGGCATGGGGGGCCGAGCCGGTTATGCGATTCCGCCGACTCCCGCGGTGATCGAATACGAGGTATCGGGGCTGGGGGGCAAAACGTATCGCTGGAACGGAACGCTGGTGCGCTATGACGGCATTGGTATGGACAATCGCAGCCGAACGGTGCCGGTGACGATCGAAGTTGACGCACCCCACCGATTTGTCCACGAGCCAGGCGCTGGTGCCGCGCCGGCGAGTCCTTCGGCGCTGGTCAGGGGAATGTTCGTCAAGGTGCGTCTGCAGATCAAGCCACGTACCCCGCTGGTCGCAATTCCCTCACTGGCGATTCGACCGGGCAACCGGGTTTGGCACTTCCAAGACGATCCGAGCGTGCTTACCGCACCGCTGCCGGAACAGCTGGTCAGGGTGTCATCGGAGGGGAACGGTGAGACGGGCGGAGTTGCCGCCGTCGTAACGAGCAAAGCCGCCACGGCCGAAACGTCGGTGCCCCCAGGTTTCGATCCTTCCGACTGGATGGCTGGACGTGTGCGGGCGGTCGGCAATTTAACAGCAGTCGATTCGCTTTGGGTGGGTGAGCCAAGCGAGTCGGTTGGCCAGTGGGAATCTAGTGGCCGTAGGGAGCAGCGACGCTACTGGGTCTGTAATGTCCGCGGGGGCGAGTTGGCTGCGGGGGACTGGGTCGTGGTCTCGCCCTTGGGCGAACTTGGGGAAAATCTCAGCGACGCATCGCTGCCGGTGCGGGTCCGTGTATCCGAGGCGCAGCCATGAGTGCCTCACGTTCGCAAACCATACCAGTCAGCTTGATAGGAGGAAGACATTCATGAAGCGAATTGTCGCGTGGGCGATCGGCAATGCGCCGGGTATGAATGTCGTGATGATCAGCTTGCTGGTCCTCGGTGCATTGGCAATGGCGAATCTCCGCCGTGAAACCTTCCCCGACTTCGAACTCGAATTGGTGATGGTTTCGGTGCCATACCCTGGGGCAACGCCGGCCGACGTCGAGGAAGGAATTTGTCAAAAAATTGAAGAGGCCGTCCGAGCGCTCGAGGGGATCAAGCAGGTTACATCCGTCGCTCAGGAAAGCGCCGGCTTTGTTTTGATTGAACTGCGCAGCGACGTTCGCGATGTGCAAAAAGTCCTGGCAGAGATCGACCGTGAAGTCGACCGGATTTCAACCTTTCCGCAACGGGCCGAAGATCCGCAAGTTCAGCAGATTACCTTTCGCAGCGCCGCGATCCGGGTCGGGATCATCGGTCCTGCCACGTCGCCCCGAGATGTCGCCGCCGAGTTGCGTTTACGCGAAGTCGCTGAAGCGGTTCGTGACGATCTGCTGCAACTACCAGCGGTCTCGAGCGCTTCGATTATGGGCGGGCGGCCGTATCAGATCGACGTGGAGATTCCGGAGGCGACGCTGCGCAGCTATGGACTCACGCTCGACCAAGTGGCAGCAATTCTCCGCGCTCGCAACGTCGAAATCCCCGGCGGTAACCTCAAGTCCGAAGCCCAGGAAGTATTATTGCGGGCCAAGAACAAGGGACGCACGGGGGAGGAAATCGCCCAGCTCCCGTTGATCACTCAGCCCGGCGGCGTGGTGCTGACCGTTGGCGACCTCGGGCAGGTCCGAGATGAGTTTGAGGATATTGCGTCGGTCAGCGAGATCAACGGTCAGCCGGCAATGGTAGTCAATGTGGAACGGACTAAGTCGGAAGATTTGTTGGCGATGGCCGCGGCTGTGAGGAACTATGTCGACGGTAAGGATTTGCCGGAAGGCTATGAATTCAAGGTTTGGAATGACACGAGCGTTGAAGTCCAGGGGCGGCTCGATCTATTGACCAGCAATGGGATCCAGGGGCTGATTTTGGTATTCCTGGTGTTGACGCTGTTTATGGATATGCGACTGGCGTTCTGGGTCGCGTTAGGGATCCCGATTTCAATTTTCGGAGCCGCGATTGCGCTCTCATGGGGCGGCCAGACGCTCAACATGCTGAGTCTGTTCTCTTTCCTGATCGCGCTGGGGATTGTGGTCGATGACGCGATCGTGATCGGTGAGAACGTTTTTGCCCATCGCCAAATGGGCAAGCGGTATCTGCAGGCGGCGATCGATGGCGCCACCGAAGTCATGCCCAGTGTGGCGGCGTCAGTGACGACGACCATCATCGCATTTATGCCCATGCTTTTTGTCTCTGGCGTGATGGGCAAGTTCATGGCAGTCATCCCCTTCGCGGTGATTGCGACGCTGGTGGTTTCATTGTTGGAAAGCATTTTTGTGCTGCCATGTCACCTGGGACATTCTCATACCGGTTTCTTTCGGCTGGTCAATATCCTGGCTTACCCACTGCGCCCCGTTGGGATGCTGCTTACATATGCCAACCGACGTGCGGCCACTGGGCTCGAGCGGCTAATCGAGAACCTGTACCTGCCTACGCTCCGATTCTCGCTTCGCCGCCCCGCGATACCGGTTTCGCTCGCGATCACAATGATATTGATCACCCTTGGTTTGGTCCGTGGAGGCGTTGTACCTACCATTTTGTTCCCGAAGACCGACAACAACCTGCTGCATGCCACCATTGTCTTCCCGGATGGGACATCGAGTGCGATCACCGATGCGGCGACCCGGAGGATGGAAGAAGCAATTCGGGAAGTCAGCCGTGAAGTGGCTCTCGAGAAGCACGCCAAGACAGGGATTCCCGTCGAAGACACTTACCGTGATCCCGCTGATGATGCGAACGACGATAATGATGTGCTCGGACCGGTTAAATTAACCTACCGTGAGGTCGGCGGCATTGCCTCGACCACTGGAATAGCGATCGAGGGCGTCTCCAGCGGTAGCCATGTCGGCCAGATCTTCGTTGAATTAGTCGACACTGAGATCCGAGATGATGTTCATAGCGACGAATTGACTGAGCGGTGGCGTACGAAGGTTGGCGATATACCGGGTGTCGAACGAGTCAATTTCGGTACCGTTGGCGTCGGTCCGGGCGGCAAAGCTATCGAGTTCAAGCTGCTCGCTGCTGGCCATCGGGTCGAGGACCTAAAAGCGGCAACGCTTGCAGTCAAGAAGAAGCTTGCTGAGTATCAAGGCGTCTATGATATCGCCGATGACAACTCCCCCGGGAAATGGGAATTCCAGTTTGCGGTTAAAGAAAGTGCGCAATCGACTGGTGTCACGGAGACCGATCTAGGCGAGACGGTGCGCAATGCCTACTTCGGGGCCGAGGTGATGCGTCTGCAACGCGGACGCCACGAAGTGAAGTTGATGGTTCGCTATCCTGAGGAAGAACGCGGTAGCTTGGTCAATTTTCGCGAAATCCGCGTGCGCGATGCCACCGGCGTCGATCGTCCGGTCGATGAGATCGCTCACGTCAGCCTGAGCCGTGGATTCTCTGAAATTAACCGGCTTGATCAACGCCGCAGCGTTACCATCACCGCTGACGTGGATGAGGCGACGGCCAATGCGGACTTGATCACTCACAACCTACAAAATGATTTCTTGCCGAAGTTGCTCAAGGACTATCCTGAGATTTCGGTGAAATGGCAGGGCCAACGCGAACAAAGTCAGGAATCGGTTGGGAGCTTGGTCGTTGGATTCGGAATTGCCATCGTGGCGATGTTTGTCCTGCTCGTGTTACAGTTCAAGAGCTACATTCAACCCATATTGATCTTGGCGATCATCCCCTTTGGGTTGATCGGCGCGATCTGGGGACACGCGCTGTTAGGACTGCCGCTGACCCTGTTTAGCATGTTCGGGTTAGTGGCGCTAGCCGGTGTGGTCGTCAATGATTCAATCGTGCTGATCGACTTCATCAATGTGCGCACGAAGGCTGGGATACCACTTAATGATGCGCTACTGGAAGCCGGACGACGGCGGTTTCGACCGATTTTGTTGACCAGTTTGACGACCATCGCGGGGCTCGCACCGCTACTGATGGAGAAATCCTTTCAAGCGAAGCTGCTGATCCCGATGGCGGCAAGCCTTGCGTTTGGCCTGATGTTGGCAACGGCGTTGGTGCTGATCCTGATTCCCGTGTTTTATTCGGTTTACTACCGGATCACGAGCCTCTTCGACTTCACTCATGATGAGTAACGGATTGACAGCATGAACCAACGCGTGCTCGGAAGAACCGGGATCAAAGTGACGCAGCTCGGCTACGGGACGATGGGGCTGCGCGGGCCGAGGACCTGGGGCGTGCGCGTGGTCGATGATGCGACAGCGGAGCGGTTCCTCAATCTCGTGCTCGATTCAGGCATCAACTTCCTCGACACCGCACCGGATTATGGGGCCAGCGAAGAACGGATCGGCCGCTTCATCAGCTCGCGTCGCCATGAGTATACGCTCGCCACCAAGTGTGGCTGCGTCTACTCCCAGCAGGTCGATCAGCTGCAACTCAACCATGTTTGGAATCAAGATGTCATCCGCCAAAACCTTAAGACGAGTCTCCGGCGCCTGCGCACCGATTACATCGACATCCTGCAGTTTCACGGCGGCGATGCACAGACGCTGGTTCGCGAGGGGCTGATCGACTTGCTCCTCGAGTTTCGCCAGTCCGGCCTAATCCGGTTTATCGGCGTCTCCAGCAGCCTGCCCGACCTGCCCGACTTGATCGATTTGGGCGTGTTTGACGTCTTTCAAATTCCTTACTCATGCCTGGCCCCGCAACATCACGACTTGATCACACGTGCGGCGCAAAGCGGCGCGGGCATCATCATTCGTGGTGGGATTGCGCAGGGCGGTCCCGACGCCGAAATCCAGCGACCGGCGCTCAACGATATCTGGACACGTGCCCGGCTGGACGAGTTCGTAACGGAGGAGCTGACCCGCGCTCAGCTGATCCTCCGCTACACGCTAGCGCACCCGCACTGCCACACCGTAATTGTCGGCACCTGCAACCCGGAGCATCTTGCCGAAAACCTCCGCGCCGGCCAAGCCGGGCCGCTGGAGCCGCAGCGGTTGACTGAAATCACCGCCCGCGTTCAAGCCGCTTTAAATCACTGAACGACGTCACAACCTGCTAGAGCCCAGCGGCATAGGCTATCAACTGGTCGAGGGCTCTGCCCCAGCCTTCGAGAAAGCCCATCTCTTCGTGCCGCTTGCGGCCCGCTTCGTCGGCATGCATGGCGATCGCCGCATAGCGAGTCCCGGACTCCTCATCTTCTAGCGTCACCGCCACCGTGATCGGCAGATATGCAGCTGTGGCGGGTCGAAATCCTGGATGCAGCGCCGTGGTCCAAACCAGCCGATAACCGGCAAGGATCTGTAAATAGCAGCCGATGTTCGGCGTTTCGGTACCCTCTGGCGAACGCATCACGGAACGAAAGATGCCCCCGGGACGAAGATCGATCTCGCATTCGGCGACGCTCCACGGCGCCGGAGCGAACCACTGCTTGACATGCTCCGGCTTCGTCCATGCATCCCAGATCGAGAGGCGCGGAACCTCAACCAGTCGCTCGATCACCAGGTCCAGCTGCGGATCGGGAGTCAACCCAACGGACTGAATCATGTCACTTCTCCTGCCATTGATAATGATTGCCCGGTAACTCCGGAGGCCGGAGGCTATTGTACGATCGATTCTATCGCTGCGGTTCTTCCGTCACGCTCACCATCCAGCTTACGCCGAAGCGGTCGGTGAGCATTCCAAAGCAAGAGGACCAGAAGGTCTTGCACAGCGGCATCTGCACCTGGCCGCCTGCGCCCAGCGCATCAAACGCGCGATGCGCTTCGGGTTCACTCGGCAGCGCCAGCGAGAGATTAAAGCCGCTGAACCGGGAAGCTTCGTCGCAACCATCCGATGCCATCATCTGCGCGTCGCCGATCCGCACCGAAGCATGCATCACCTTGTCTTCAAACCCCGGCGGGAGCATGCCTGGCGGAGTCGGGTCGGGACTGTCCTTGAACCGCATCAGCATCTCGGTCTCAGCCCCGATCGCCTGCCGGTAGAACTCCAGTGCCTCTTCGCAACGACCACTGAAAAACAAGTAGGGCTGCAACAACGTACCGCTCATCGTTTAAATCCCAGGACAGTGTGATTGGATCGACTATATGTGAGAGTCGAATGGCAGGCCAGGCGATCGACACTTCCTCGGAGAGAAACCCTGGTGATTCATGAAACCACCTTACCGTGACCCGTCGAAAAACTCATCGCCGGCGAACGGATTGGGCCGCTCCTGAGTCGGGGACGGCGGACTGGGGTCGCCGGGCAGACGAGGTTCCACCGGCAGCCTCAGATCATCACTGCCCGTCGGCGCGATCGATTGTGTCGGCGCATCGGGACGGACCGTGGATGGAACCGGCGTACGGCGAGTGGGTTGTGGCAATTGTTCATAGGCGTCTTGGTTGCTCCTGCCACTCTGATACTGGCCGCCCGAGAGCCCAGCAGAATCATTCTGCGTCTCACCCTGGAACTCGACCGGAACGGGGCCACCGGGCAGGTACTCGCTGATTGGGTTCTGGTAAGAACCGGCCTCCGGACTCGGGCAGGGGCACTGGACTTTCTGGCACCGCTCACACGGCTGCTTCGCTCGCCAGAATGCCAGATCCTCGTGCAGCGTCCGTGTCGCGACGAAAATCCGGTCTCCGGGCTGTAACTGGTAATTAGTCGTTGTGTCACCGAGCTGGGTAATTGCCCGGTAGCAGATCGGCAACGTCACACGGCAGCTCGGTGGTGGTGTCGGACGCACCAAAATCAGGTCACACGGCGAGGCCCGGCCGGTCAGGCCCCCGGCGGCCAAAATCCCGTCCAGCACTGTCTCAGATCCGACTAGCGGAAAGGCACCTGGCGAGTTGACTTCGCCCAACACATAGTAGACCTGTTGGGGCTCGATCAGCCGCACGTTGATCTGCGCCCGGTCACCGCCAGCGTCGACAATCCGCTGCTCGATCAGCCGCTCGGCATCCTCGAGCGTCAGCCCGGCAATGATGACCCGCCCGTAGCCACCCAGATCCACCGTTCCGTCAGCCATCACGCGCTGGTCTGCCGGCAGCCGCACATCGCTGTCCAGTCGCACCGGTTCAACCACGACCACGTCGCCAGGCTGCAAGAAATGAGCCGGCAGCACCGTCCGCGCCAGTTCTCGCGGCAGCGCCGCTGCTCGCGGTGAGGCATCGAGCACCTCTCGGGTCTGCGTCGTCAGGAAACTGCCGGCAGGGAACAGCGAAAACCCGCCTCCGGTCGAACTGCAACCCGACAGCGTCGCCAGGAGCAACGCAAAGCTAAGGTGGAAGCGAATCATCTCACCGTCCCTGAGTGGTCATTGTTGTGGTCGCGGACTGATCGCGCTCACTGGGCAACAACCTCTCTTTCGGCTAAACCGGGGGGAACCATTGAGCCAGCCTGCCGCTGTAGGATGAGTTTGCGGCTTAATGTGATGAGAAAATGCACGCAATCGTCATAACCATCGTCGTGCGCAGTCGGTCGAAGGCGGGACGCTGGCGTCTGCAAGCCCGCTAGCGCCCCGCGTCTTGACGCGGGGCTGACGGTCTGAGTCCCTCCGCCCCACGGTCATTGATCGGCAAACGCTCCTGCTGCCACCGTGCTGCCGCCGAGGGTGATCTCTTGCAACAAGTAGCGCAGCGCGTTCTGGCCCAGCGTTTCCACCGGTCGGACGCGGACGACAGGAGCCCCCGGCGTGCCTCCAATTCGCAGATAAACGGTGCGGTCGTTGATCAGGCGGTTGACGTTCAGCAGCAGTGCCAGCGGTGGTGAGGCCGACAGCGCCAGTTGCCGTGCCGCCACTCCCCAAGCAAGATTTTGGACCGAAAAATCCCCGGTCGCCGCGACCGCATCGATGTTCATCCGCGAGTTGTCCAGGCGAATCGAACCATTGGCGGCCACCCGCAGTCGTTCGCTGCGCAGAGCCAGCCGTTCGATGATCGCCAGACCACGGATGATTTGGCCGCGGATGGTCCCTTCAGTAAACGTGAGCGAACTGCCGCCGATCGGTCCCAAGTAGCTGCGGGCCCGACTCAGTCCGGGCACCGCGGAAGCTTCCGTACCGGCCAGCGTGCCTTCAAACCGGCCGGTCAGATCCGACGCACCGCGGATATTTCGACCATCGAGGGTCAGCGAGCCGCTCACGTTGCCCCGGCCAATGCTGCGCGTCGCCGACAGGCCGCTGATCAGGTTTTCGAAGTCGACACTCCGCGCCGTCCAACTGCTGCGCAGGTCGAACGATCGGCCTGAGAAGCTGCTGCTGACAACAGCCTGACCTGCGATCCGACCGCGGGCGACGGTCGAGCGGACGTTGGGGAACCGCAGCTGCCAGCCGCCGACGCCGCTGCTGATCACACCGGTCAGTCCAGTCCGGACGGCGCCCAAAGGAAAGTCGAACAGCTCCGCACTGCTTCCCTCCAAAGATCCAGTCAGCCGCAACACCCTACCGCCGATCAGTCGCAACCGGCCCGACAGCTCGCCCTGAAACCACTGGCCGGCGTTGCTGGTCAGCGGCATGAGGGCGCGGGCGGCATCGACCCGCGAAAAACTAACGTCCAGCTGACGCGGACCCGGTGTCATCGACCACTGGCCAGCCACTTCAACCGAGCCTCCGGCATAGTTGCCGCGGACACGGTCAAAAAAAAACTGATCACCGACCGTCCGCAGATCGACCGTCAATGCAGGCGTGATCAAATTGCGGTTGATCGCAAACTCGGCAAGGGAAATCCGCGAGCGCGTCACCACTGCATTGCCGGCGCCCGGGGAGCCGAGATCGAACTCCACTACCGCATCGCCGCTTCCGGTCCATCCGACTCCCGTCGCGCCGTTGCCGGTGAGTTGCCGCACAATGGCTCCGGCCCGTGCCAATGAAATCCCTTGCAGTCTGAGCTGTCCGCTCACCGGAGTGAGACCAACGAACGATTCGCCGGCCGCTGAACTTGCTTCGCCGGAGTGACTCAGTGGCTCCGCCTGCGGCATGACTTCTTCGGGACCCGCCGGCTGCGGCAATCCAAGCGGCGATTGGTCGCCATTGAGCCAAGCCGACCAATCGACTCCGGTGGGGATCTCACTGGTCGAGTTGACCTCGAAGGTTCCACCCAGCAGCGCGCCTTGACCGCGTAAAGCCAGTTCGCCTTCGACCGCGCGGACCTGCAGCGACGCGTTGCCGATTGACTGCCCAGCCAATGCCAAATCTTCCACCGTGAGCGTCGCCCGCAGCGTGTGCTCGGCCGGCAACTCGATCGACTCGGGCGGCGCCTGCCAGGCCAGTCTCCCTTGCGTGCGGAGCAGCAGTTCTGCGGGAATGCCGCTGGTCACTGAGCCGACGTCCCAGCGGAGCGCCAGCTGCGACCAGTCCAGATTCGCCTGGTGCACCACATCGGGGTTTCGCGACCAGTGGAAGTCACCCTCCAGCTGGCCGTCAAACAACTGAGCGTTGATCTGCGACAAGTTGATCGCTTCGGGAGTGATCGCGTAATCGGCTCGTACGGCACGGATTGTCGACTGAAGTGGCGTTTCGACTGCTGGGCGGAGGTCGAATGAGCTTTCATCGGTCGTAAGCCGATGATTCAGCTCGCCCAACTGAACGCCATAGACTGTCAGCCCCGGTGACTGCAGTTCGCCCTCAACCTGCCAATCCAACGGAGAGAGTGCCCCTTGTGCGGTGACGTCAAGGGTCAGCTCGCCTTGAGTCGCCGGCACAGCCTCTAGGGCGAGGACGGCAGCGACCGACTCGACGGGCAGTCGCTGGGACGTCACATGAGCCGACCAGCGGCGTGTCTGTCGAAAGTCGGCATTGAAATCGGCGCTGAGCCCGGCTTGAGGGACGTTGACGACGTTGATCCGCAGCTGTGGAACACTGACGCGGCCCTCCTCAATCCGCAGCGGCCCAGTGTCCAGATCCAGTGCCGGACGGTTATCGACGCTGAGGTTCTGCAGCGCCAGCTGGCCCTCGGCGTCCCAGGTGGTGGCGTCGGTGATCGAATCGACCGGCGCAACCCAGTTGAGCGATCCGGTTGCTGCTCCGGTCGCATTGACGGCGAACTCGCTGCCTTGGGCAAACGCTCCAGTCAGTACCGGCAGCTGGACCGATTGAATCTGCAGGGCAATCCGGGCCAGCCGCTGCCTCTCACCGGCCAGTCGCAGGCTCGCATCGCCTTGAAATTGGCCCGCGTTGGTCGCACCCGGAGCGGTCCCAGTGCCTAAAAGTGCTCCCCGGAGGTTGCTGAGCGAAACCACACCATTTTCGTAGTTCACGCCGGTGTCGAGGCTAAGTGTCGTCGATTCCACTCGCAGCCGCGGACTCTGCAGCGTGCCAACGATCCGGTAAGCCGTCGCATCGCGCAATGCATTGATTGGGACCGACACGGCAAACTCGATGGTGACATTTCCGTCCAGCTCAACCGGGGCCGTGATCCCAATCCTGCTCAGCCGACGCGCTAAGGTGCCGATGTTGATGTCGCGGAACGACCAGTTGGTCGTCCAGTATCGCAACTGACGTTGCTGCTGAAGGGCGTTGACGAGCGTTACTTCGCTGGCGTCGGGAAATGGATCGGATTCCTGTGACGCTGCCGCCGGCTCGAGCTCAGACTGCTGAGCAGCGGCGGATTGCCCCCAGCAGTTTTCTGTCGATCCCCAGGGCCCCACGATCGCACAAGTTGCCAACACGATCATCCATGACGTGCGCAATACTCCCCGCTGAGGACTCCGTCTGGGGAACATCGGTAGCCTCGCGAACTGTGGCTGCAGTCGATGGACGTTGCTATGAATGGTAACGCGTGGACTCATGGTCATGAGATTCACCCGATCGTTGCTCGAAACCTAAATGGCTCAACATTCAAACTTAAATGTGCCACTGCTGCGTGTTGTTAGATCTTAGTTGCCCAATGGTGGCCCGACCCCGAAATGCGACTTCTCCCACCGGCCGATGTGCCGCTCACTGAGTGTCGGCGCGAGTATAACAATCAGGCCGTTCATACCGATTATCCTCCGTCTTTGCCAGCGAGTGCCCCGATCCCGCGAACATCCGACAGAATGGCCGCGCAAGTATCATCCGTGCGCTTGATGACATTGAATGATCCGTCGGTCTCTAAGACGACCGCTTCGACGTCTTCTAATTTGCATAAGCCCGCAGATCGAATCGCGGCGCGGACCTCGTCGCGGGTAACACGAGCCGATCGCAAACTGCCGGATACAAAATCGCCTCGGTAGAGCAGCATGCTCGGATCCCCGGTAACCAGACGCCGCACCCATTGCACTCGCACACTCGTCCAGGTGACGACAAACTGCAGGCCGATCAGCAGTGCGAATGCCAGTGTGCCCTCGGCGAGAGCCACGTTCTTATTGAGCAACACAGTCGCCAGAGTCGACCCCAAGGCAACCGTTACGATCAAGTCGAACGCATTCATTTTGGACAGCGTGCGGTTGCCGGATACACGCAACAGCACCACGAGCGCAACATAAGCCAGCACCCCGATGACCAGGGTGCGAAAGAGACTTTCCCATCCCGAGAAGAAAAACTTTTCCAAACCGACCCCATCTGATTGCGATCGCTCTGCGCCGCGTCCACGCAGGCTGCCAGCTGGTACCTGCTGGGGTGGAGGGAAGCACATTGTGTGCCGAAGCCCCGCGATCAGCTGTGCATCACCCAGCCGCCATCGATGTTGATCGTTTGCCCGGTGATGTTCTTCGCCCGATCCGAGGCGAGATAGACCGCCATCGCCGCGAACTCCTCCGGTTGCTGCCACTGTCCCAGCGGTACAACCTTGCGGATCTTTTCTGCGGCCCAAGTCTCATAATCGACGCGCTGCGACTCGGGCACACGCTGTTGACCCCATTGCCAGACCGACCGGTTCAGTTCCGTTTTGACCATTCCAGGTGCCAAGCAATTGGCGCGGACGCCCAACGGAGCCAAGTCCTTTGCTGCGCACTGCATGAAGTTGATCAGGCCCGCTTTGGATGCGCTGTAAGGCGGATCGGTCTGAGAACCGATCTGGCCGGCGACCGAAGTGAGAAACAGCAGCGATCCGCGGCGTCGCGCCGCCATGGCCGGGGCAAACGCATGGGCGACGTTGACGGCTCCGATTAGATTCACCTCCAGCACACGTGCCCAGGCGGTCGTCGGCACTTCCCAAAACGGAAAACCGAAAGCCCCCGATCCGATTCCGACGCAAAATATAAGGTGATCGACATCGCCGATCGTGGTGGCGAATTGACAAAGCTGATCGGGCGAAGTGACATCACCGCTGGCGATCCCATAACCCCGGTTGGGTTGGTCGCGGCTCTCGGGATCACGATCAAAACCGATGACACGGCATCCTTCCGCGTGAAACCCATCGGCGATCGCCCGCCCAATCCCACGCGACGCTCCAAACACCACGACCGTCTGACCTGCAAGATCAATCTGCATTCAATCGCTTTCCGCGGAAACGAAGGCCATGCCCGTGTCGGCAGGGCGAGAGTCAGATTTTCCGGTTCGTAGCTCACCGCATGACAGTAGATCCACGGACGAGGGACGTGCGGCTAAAACTGCGCGATCACCAGGCCCATCTGCCGGCGGTGCGTTGTCCACGTCGCCATCGAACCAAAAAAACCACGACACCCGCGGCGAAAATCGTCAAGGATGACGGCTCGGGAGCGACCACCGCGGAACCAGTCGGCGTAAAGGAATCCGGCGATAATCCTCCGGGGATGCCGCTGTCACCAGAGATGCCGCCGACACCAGGAATTCCGCTGTCAGCAGAGATGCCGCCGACGCCAGCGATGCCGCCGACACCAGGGATGCCACTGTCAGCAGAGATGCCGCCGACGCCAGCGATGCCGCCGACACCAGGGATGCCGCTGTCACCGGCGATGCCGCCGACACTAAGGATGTCGTCTCCGCTAGCCAGCGCGCCATCGCCGGGCCAAAACGGTAGCACGATTGAATCGTCTCGGACGCCGGGATCGGAGCCAGATCCCGGATCTAGACGAAACCCCGGGGCAACCGGTTCAGCGAGTGCCATACCGGCCGCCGGGCCTACGCCCATTCCTAGGCCGCCCAGTGCCGAGCCTCCCGCAAACGGGCTCGCTGCCGCAGCACTGGCGATTCCACCAGCAGAAGTGGCACCACCAGCAGAAGTGGCACTACCAGCAGAAGTGGCACCACCGCCCTGTGGAACTGCCGCTTCCCAGCGGAGAATCATGACTCCGCCGCGGGAGGCCGCGGAACCGAGGCTCGCTGGGGTTGCTATCCAACTTTGACCATTGAATCCGCCGCTGACGGCGGAATCGTTCAGTCCAAGGAACGTGTTTTGGAGCATTCCCAGGACACTGAAGGAGTCGCCTTGGACAGGCCACTGAGCGTCTCCAGGTCGCTCTCCAAAGCCCGACAGGTCGTTCCAACCCCAGTCTCGCAGATCAGCGAGCGGCGAGGCACTTCGCGTCGCGTCGGCAAAGCCTCCGACGAGTGACAGTTCGATGTCCGCAGGTGAGCCGCCGACCGATGTTCCCAATTCGCGGGAACCCAAGATCGGTCCTGCCATTGTCGGACCGTCGCAGAACAGCAGCAGCGACATACACACCGATAGCCGATAAATCGATTGCATCGCGAGCGAGCCTCCGCTTAAGCCTGCCTACGCAGGCGGTAGATGAAACCGCTACTGCATTAGGGCGATAGAATCGATTATGCTGCAGTCCTGCCTATCTGGCAATGCGGCCGTGGCTTCAAATCGGAAAAAAATTGCTAAACGGCACAAGCCTCACCCTAAGGGCCGAGAGCCCAGCGATGTTTCGGTGCGACAGTGCATGCCGCTCAAGATTCGGGTCACTGGTCAGGACAGAATTTTCTTGATCACATTGGCCCCCTCGACGCCGGTGAGCTTGGCGTCGAGCCCTTGAAACTTGACGGTGAACGCGTCGTGCCGGATCCCCAGCTGGTGCAACATGGTAGCGTGCAGGTCGTGGACGGTGCAGACGTCCTCGACCGCGTTGTAGCCTAACTCGTCGGTTGCTCCGTGGACCATTCCGCCTCGAACCCCGGCACCGGCCAGCCACACCGACATCGCTTTGTTGTGGTGATCGCGCCCGTTGCCGCCCTGCGACATTGGAGTGCGTCCGAACTCGCCGGCCCAAACGACCAGCGTATCGTCGAGCATTCCGCGCTGTTTCAGGTCGGTGATCAATGCCATGCAGGCGCGGTCGATTTCTTCTGCTTTGAAGGCGATGCCCTCCTTCACGCCGCCGTGGTGGTCCCAGTCTTTGTGGTACAGCTGGATGAACCGCACGCCGCGTTCGGCGAGTCGGCGTGCCAACAGGCAGTTCGACGCGAACGAGCCGTCGCCGGGCTGACAACCATATAGTTCCAGCGTTTTCGCACCTTCCCCTTGAATGTCCATCAATTCCGGCACGCTGGCCTGCATTTGAAACGCCATCTCATACTGCGCGATGCGGGTGGCGATCTCGGGGTCCTGGACCAGCGCGTCGTGCTGGCGATTGAGCGCGTTAATCGCTTCGATATCAGCTCGCTGCTGGTCGCGGGAGATGCCCGGAGGTCCACCGAGGTACAGGACCGGATCGCCGCTGGAGCGGAGCTGCACGCCCTGGTACTTGCTTGGCAGGAATCCGCTGCTCCACTGGCGGGCTGCAATCGGCTGGTTTTGCCCGCCACGGCCGAGCGAAGTGAGCACGACGAATCCGGGCAAGTTCGTCGCTTCGGTGCCCAGCCCATAGGTGACCCACGACCCCATGCTCGGTCGACCCGCTATTTGAGATCCCGTATTCATATACATGTGAGCCGGATCATGATTGATCGCTTCCGTTGTCATGCTGCGGATCAGGCAGATGTCATCGATCACCGAGCCGATATGGGGAAACAGCGAACAAATCTCGGTCTGATTTTTTCCGTACTTCGCGAATGGGTGCTGAGGTGCAAAGCAGATCAGTTTGTTGCCCTGCAACTGAGCCAATTGCTGCCCTTGGGTCAGGCTTTCCGGCATCGGCTCGCCGTGCATCTGGCCGAGTTTCGGTTTCGGATCGAATGTCTCCAGCTGCGACGGTCCACCAGCCATCGTCAGCCAGATCACTCGCTTCGCTTTCTGCGGTAGCGGCAAGTCCGTCAGCACGCCCTGTGCCGGAGCTGCCGACAGTAACGACGGTTGCAGGAGCGATGAGATGGCCACGGCGCCTAAGCCCTGCGAAGCTTTGCCGAGAAAGGCGCGACGGGTTTGAGCGGGATAGGAGTTGGGCTTCATAGAACCAGTCTGATGCGAAAAGTGAACAAACAGCAAGTCGGGATGATAAAACAGGAACGGGCACGTGAAGCTACATCAAGATGTCCTTAATGACATCCGCTCTTTCAACTCCGGTGAGCCTCACATCGAGCCCTTGAAACTTCATGCTGAACGACTCATGCCGGATACCGAGTTGGTGTAGCATCGTGGCGTGCAGGTCGTGGACGGTGCAGCGATTCTCGACTGCCGCATAACCGAGTTCATCGGTTGCTCCGTAAACCATCCCAGGCCGCACTCCGCCCCCGGCCAGCCACATCGACATCGCTTTGTTGTGATGGTCGCGGCCCACGGGGCCTTTGTTGGCCTGTGACATCGGCGTGCGGCCGAACTCACCGGCCCAGACGATCAGGGTGTCGTCCAACATGCCGCGCTGTTTCAGATCGTTGATCAGCGCCGCACAGGCTTGGTCGACTTCCCGAGCCCGCAGCGGTAACTCCTTGCGCAGCAAGCTGTGGTGGTCCCAGTCACGGTGATAGAGCTGGATGAAGCGCACGCCGCGCTCGGCCAGGCGGCGGGCCAGCAGGCAGTTGACTGGCGAACAGCCGTCGCCGGGCTGGCAGCCGTAGAGTCTCGAGCGTGCTCGCGTCCTCGCCGCGGATGTCCATCAGTTCCGGCACGCTGGCCTGCATCTGAAACGCCATCTCGTACTGCGCGATGCGCGTGGCGATTTCTGGATCGTTGACGAGCGCTGTCGTGCTGTCGATTCAGCGCGTTGATCGCCGCGACGTCGCCGCCTTGTTGCTCGCGGGAGATCCCGGCGGGATTGGTCAGGTAGAGCACCGGATCGCCCTCGCTGCGCAGTTGCACGCCCTGATAGCGGCTGGGCAGGAATCCGCTGCTCCATTGTCGCGCGGCGATCGGCTGCGGAGATCGTCCCTTGCCCGGTCGATACCAGCACGACGAACCCCGGCAAATCCTCCGCCTCGCTGCCCAGACCGTAGGTGACCCAGGCTCCCATGCTCGGCCGGCCGGCGATCTGCGAGCCGGTGTTCATGAACATGTGAGCCGGATCGTGATTGATCGCGTCGGTCGTCATCGAGCGCACGAGGCAGATGTCGTCGATCACCGAGCCGATGTGCGGAAACAACGTGCTGACCTGCGTCTGGTTCTGGCCCTGACTTCTCGAACGGGAACTGCGGGCCGAGGCAGACCAGCTTCTGCCCCTGGAGCTGCGCGAGTTGCTGGCCGCTGCGTGAAGCTCTCGGGCATGGCCTTGGCCATCCATCTCGGCGAGCTTTGGCTTGTGGTCGAACGTCTCCAGATGCGACGGACCGCCGGCCATGGTCAGCCAGATGACTCGCTTGGCTTTCTGTGGCAGCGGCGACTGTGATGAATCGCGCCGCGTTGCATCCCGGCGCTGAGCAAGCGACGGACGCAGCAGCGACGCCAGCGCCACCGCGCCGAGCCCCTGCGACAGCGTGGCCGAGCAAGTGCGCGGCGGCTGAGCGAACGATGGTGTCGTCCGGAGAACTGCTCTGCATGCATCGCTACGACCTCGTGATCGTTTCGTGGAGATTCAGCAGCACTCGGGCGACGTGCGTCCAGGCGGCCAGTTCGGCGTGATCGATTCCTTCGGGTGCCGGAGCGAAGCCGTCGTCGAGCAGCGCAGTCAGCCGCTTTGCCGTCCTGCCGGTAAATCGCCAAGTGCTTGGTCCAGCAACTCCTGCATCAGCTTCAGCTCTTCGTCGCGGCGGAGCTGCGCTGCAGCGCCTGTTGCCAGGCCCACCGGATCCGCTGCGGAGTCGGCTCCGAGCACTCGCTCAGAATCCGCGCCGCGAACACGCGGGCGGCTTCGACGTACGTCGGATCGTTGAGCAGCACGAGCGCCTGCTGCGGAATGTTCGAGCGGTTGCGTTCCGCCGTGCATTCCTCGCGGCTGGGCGCATCGAAGGCGAGCATGCTCGGATGCAGGAATGACCGCTGCCACCAGGTGTACAGGCCGCGGCGATATTGATTTTCGCCCTTGTCGGCGTACGTACTCGCGCGTTGGGAAGTTCAGGTTCTCCCAGTATCCGGCGGGCTGATACGGCTTCACGCTCGGCCCGCCGATCTTCGGCACCAGCAGCCCGGAGACGGCCAGCGCGTTGTCGCGCACCAGTTCGGCATCGAGCCGAAAGCGGCTCTGCCGGGCGAGCTCGCGGTTGTCGGGATCCGCGGCTAACAGCTCGCGGCGACGCAGTGGAGGTCTGCTGATACGTTTCGCTGGTGACGATCAGTGCGCACCATGTGCTTCATGTCCCAGCCGCTGTCCATGAACTCGCAGGCCAGCCAGTCGAGCAACGGCTGGATTGAGCGGCGGCTCGCCCTGTGCGCCGAGATCGTCGAGCACTTTGCTCAAGCCCGTGCCGAAGAACTGCTTCCACAGGCGGTTCATCACCGTGCGGGCCGTCAGCGGGTTCTCGCGCGAGACGAGCCACTGGGCCAGATCGAGGCGCGTCAGCTCGCGGCCCTCGATCGTCGGCTGCGGCAGGAAGTGCGGCAGCGCCGGCTTGCACGACCTCGCCGCTCTCGTCCATCCAGTTGCCGCGCGGCAGAATCCGCACCGTCCGTTTGTTCGGGGTGCTGATACTGACCAGGCACTTCGGCAGCGAGTTGTAATACTCGGCCCGCTGACGCTCGGCAGTGGCGAGTGCGTCCCGTTCCTGCCGGTACAGCTTGGTGGCGGAGTGAAAATAATCTCGCACCGCGTCGCGCTGCTGCGGCGAGCGCTTGGCGTCTTCCTTTTGCAAGGCGGCAGCGACTTGCTGGGCTCGCTTTTTATCGGCATCGGAAATCTTTCGCTCACCATCCTCACGCAGTTCCGGCAACGTGATCTGGTACTCGGTCACGTCCGCTTCCCACTGTTTTTGAGCGGCAGCGAGCTGTTCCGAAACCGCATCGACCGCCTTGCGAGCCTGGGCGAGTTGCGCGTCGAGCCGCGCCAGTTCCGCTTCCTGCTCCGCATTCATCACCGCCATGCCCTCTTCGCGACGGCCGAGGATCGGTTCTTGGATGTCGGCGAAGAACGCTCCGAGCGCGTAGAAATCGCGCATGTGAAATCGGATCGAACTTGTGATCGTGGCACTGGGCACAGCCGGTGGTCTGGCCGAGCCACACGGTGCCGATCGCGCGGACGCGGTCGGTGAGCATCCGCGCTTCGTAATCCTTCGGCTGCGCGCCGCCTTCCTCGGTGCTCAGCAGCAGCCGGTTGAATGCCGAACCGACGCGGGTTTGCGTATCGGCATCCGGCAGCAGGTCGCCGGCGACCTGCTCGATCGTGAAGCGGTCGAACGGCTTGTTTTCGTTGAAGCTCTTGATCACCCAGTCGCGATAGGGCCAGACGTTTCGCGGGTTGTCGCTGTGATAGCCGATGGTGTCGGCATAACGCACGACGTCGAGCCAGCCGATCGCCATCCGCTCGCCGTAATGCGGACTCTGCAGCACCCGCTCCACCAGCCGCTCGTAGGCATCCGGTGACGCATCGGCGATGAACGCTTGAACTTCCTCCGGCGTCGGCGGCAGGCCCAGCAAGTCGAAGTACAGTCGCCGGATCAGCGTCCGCCGATCGGCCGGTGGCGATGTCTCCAGGCCGTGTTCAGATAGAGACCGCTGCACCAGCACATCAATTGCGTCCCGGCCGGCGGGGATCTCCGCCTTGACCGGCGGCTCATACGACCAGTGCTGCTGGTACTCTGCCCCCTGCTCGACCCAGGCCTTGAGGATCTCACGCTGCTGCTGCGTCAGCCGCTTGTGCGAGTCCGGCGGCGGCATCTGCAGATCTTCATCGTCGCTGAAGATCCGCTGAATCAACGAGCTTTCCTCGGGATCGCCAGGAACGATCGCCCCACCGTCGACCGCTTCGTCGCGAAGGTCGAGTCTCAGGTCGGCCTGGCGTTGTCCGGCGTCGGGGCCGTGACAGAAGAAGCAATTGTCCGACAGGATCGGCTGCACGTCGCGATTGAACTCGATTCGCGCTGGCAGCGGTTCGGCGGCCGAGGCCGTGGAAGCAAGGGACAACAGCAGAATCGCAGCAACGCGTCTCATGGATCGACTCACAGCGTGAGGGGGCGGGAAGCTCGGTCTCTGCAGCCGCGACCGAACATCGCACCATGATAACGTACCCACCGTCCCAAGGGCGGCCCAAATTACCGCGCGGCACAAGTTGTGCTTGCCCCTGCAGCGATAACCTTGGCCGCGCAGCCGCTCGGTCAGCTGACAACACGCCCGCCCAGATGCCTCACCGGCGATCGCTCGCCTTGCGTCGCGGCCCCAGGAGAGATCGTGATGAAGAACCTGTCTGTTCTTGTCATCGTTGCCGCAAATCTTTTCGCGCTGTCCGCCCCGGCAACAGCACAGTCACAATCCGCTGCCGGAGCGACGGCCGAAACTGCTGGCGAAGAGCATGCCGTCAGCAGCGGGCGGCACGCGTTGCCAGCGACGTTTCATCCGGTCGACACCGAGCGGCTGATGGGGTCTCCGGAACCGCTTCCGTTGGAGCCGGTGCAGGCGTTTGCCGAACTTAAGTTCGAACGACCGGTGGAACTGACCTACGCCGACGATGACTCGCAGCGCCTGTTTGTGGTCGAACAGCACGGCGTCATTCGAGTGTTCGAGAATCGTGATGACGTTGAACAGTCAAAGGTGTTTCTCGACATCCAGGAGGTCGTCTCACGCGATGGCAATGAGGAAGGCCTGCTGGGTTTGGCGTTCCATCCGAAGTTCAAAGAGAACGGCGAATTCTTCGTCTACTATTCGACGAGGCCGCGAGCTTCGGTGCTGTCACGGTTTCGCGTCTCCGCGGATGATCCCGACCGTGCTGATCGGCAATCCGAGGAAGAACTCATGCGGATCGACCAGCCGTATTCCAATCACAACGGCGGCAGCATTCGATTTGGGCCCGTTGGATTTTTGTACGTTGGTCTGGGCGACGGAGGATTAGCCAACGACCCACATTTGCACGCTCAAAACCGACAGACTCTGCTCGGGTCGATTTTACGGATCGACGTGGACCGTCGCGACAACGGGTTGGCGTACGCTATCCCTCCGGATAATCCGTTTGTCGGCTTCGACGATGCTCGCGGCGAAATTTGGGCCTACGGCTTGCGCAATGTTTGGCGGTTGGCGTTTGACCCCGAGAACGGTGAGCTGTGGGCGGCCGACGTCGGACAAGATCGCGTGGAAGAGATCAACCTGATCGAGCGCGGCGGCAACTATGGTTGGAACGTCCGCGAAGGTTTCCAGCCATTTGAACCCAGTGCCGCACACAAGCCGACCGAACTGATCGATCCGCTGGTCGAATACTCGCGCGAAGACGGCCAGTCGGTCACCGGTGGCTTGGTGTACCGCGGCAGCGCGCTGCCCGAGTTTGCCGGCGCATACTTTTACGGCGACTACCTCAGCGGCAAAGTCTGGAGCCTACGTCGAGACGGCCAGCGGGTGACCGAGGATCGACTGGTCGCCAACACCCGGCTACAGATCGCCGCGTTCGGTGAAGACCAAAATCGCGAAATGTACCTCTGCGCCTTTGATGGGCACCTGTACCGCTTGCGACGACCCGATGCCGATCTTCAGGCGGGCGCCCAAGCGTTTCCAAGGCGGTTGTCCGAGACCGGTCTATTCGCTTCGGTTCCCGACAATGAACCGGCCGAAGGCCTCATCCCTTATGAGCTGAATCTACCATTCTGGTCCGATTATTCCGTGAAGGACCGCTACATCGCGCTGCCAAAGAACGGCGTGGTGAAGTTTGATGAGCAGGAGAAATGGCAGTTTCCCGTCGGCACGGTGTTCGTCAAAACCTTCTGGATGCACCTCAATCGAGTGCAGTTGAGCGATCCGAAACGGCTCGAAACGCGGCTGCTGGTGCACGCGCCACAGGGATGGGAAGGTTACACCTACGTCTACAACGATGAGCAGACCGAGGCCACGCTGCTCGATGGGGCGCTGCTCAAACCGCTCGAAGTCCGCACCGACGAAGGTTTGGTAACCCAGCCGTACTACTTCCCTTCGCGCTCGGACTGTTTCGCCTGCCATACCCAGGCCGAGGGTTTTGTACTGGGTACCACCACGCGGCAAATGAATCACAGGCTCGCCTACCGAGGAAAGTCCGCCAACCAGATCGAACTACTCAACCGGCTGGGCGTGTTCACTGAGGAAGTCAAGAAGTCACCTGAAGATCTGGAACGCTTTCCGTTGTGGAGCTTTGGCAATTTTGATCGCAGTGAATCCGGCGACGAGCAAGGCGAATCGGCCCTGGCGGTTCCACAAGGGGACAGACAAGAACTGGCCAGAGCATGGCTCGAAGTGAACTGCGCTGTTTGCCATCGTCCCGAAGGGATTGCGCCGCACAACCGCGACATGCGGTTTCACACCGCGCTGGAGAACACGCGGCTGCTGGGAGAAAAGCCGAGCCAGGGACAGCTCGGGCCGCCGGAGAGTCGATTGATTAAACCGGCCGCACCGCTGGAATCGGAGCTGTTCTTGCGCCAGCCGCCGCGGCCCGCGCCAGATGCCGCCACTGGCGACGAAACTGGTTGACCCGCTGGGGCACGAAGTGCTCAAGCAGTGGATTCTCGAGATGGAGGCTAATTAGGCCACATCACCGAGGGAGAGCACATTGCCGTAGCGTTTGAGCACCTGCGCCTTCAGTTTCTCCATCGATGGGTCTTCCAATTCCGGATCGGCGTCCACCAACTCCTGGGCGATCGCGCGGGCGACCGCCAACACCGCTTCATCTCGTGTCAGGTCGGCGATCCTCATCGACGGCAGCCCGCTTTGCCGGCGTCCGAGCAAATCACCGGGGCCGCGCAGGCGAAAGTCCGCTTCCGCGATCTCGAATCCATCGTCGATTTGGGCAAACGTTCGCAGCCGCTCGTTCTCGGCCGGCGAGCTCTCGCTGTCGGTGAATAGGCAGACGTGCCCAGCGTGTGACCCTCGCGCGACGCGGCCGCGCAACTGGTGTAGCTGTGCCAGGCCGAATCGCTCAGCTCCCAAGATCGTCATCACGGTCGCATTGGGCACGTCGATGCCGACCTCGATGACCGTCGTGCTGACCAAAACCTGCGTGCGTCCTTGCACGAACTTCTCCATCGCCAGGTTCTTTTCTTCGGTCGTCATGCGGCCGTGCAGCAGGTCGACGCGAAAGCCGGCCAGCGGCCCGGTTCGCAGTTTTTGAAACGTCGCCTCGGCCGACGAGACATCTTCGTCACTCTCCTCAGCGTCGCCCTGTGGACTGATTCGTGGCGTGACAACGAACGCTTGACGGCCTTCTTGAAGTCGAGCGGTGACAAACTGCCACCAGCGGTCGCGCCAGCCTTCTTCAGCTAGGTAAGTGTTCAGCTGGCCGCGGCCAGGCGGCTTTTCCCGCAAGGAGCTGACATCCAGATCGCCGAACAGAGTCATCGTCACTGTCCGCGGGATCGGCGTCGCAGTGAGCACGAGGTAGTGCGGATCGACACCACCGCGACGGAGCAGTTCTCGCTGGGCGACGCCAAACTTGTGCTGTTCATCGATCACGCATAAACCGAGCTTCGCAAAGCTGATTTCACCGTAGAGCAGCGCTTGCGTGCCGACCAGCACATCGATTTCGCCAGATGCCGTTTTCTGCAAGACATCGCGGCGTTCCGCGGCGGAGAGCGACCCGCACAGCAGGCCGATCCGCACTCGGCTGTGAGCCAGGGCGGCGGTGAGCGTACGGTGATGCTGCCTGGCCAGCGCTTCGGTCGGCGCCATCATTACTGCCTGATAGCCATGAGCGACGGCCAGCAACATGGCGTACTGGGCGACGACCGTCTTGCCGCTGCCTACGTCGCCCTGGACCAGCCGATTCATCGGGAACTGACGAGCCATGTCGCGGCCGACTTCGTTGATCGCCTGTTTTTGGTCACCGGTTAGTGCAAACGGAAAGCGATTGCAGATGCGGGCGTCGATCAGCGGCGAAGGCGGCAACGGCGGCGCAGTCAAGTCGGTCGTCAGTCGCCGGCGGCGAATCGCCAGGGCAAGCTGCAGCACGAGTAACTCCTGAAAGATCAATCGACCCCGCGCCGCATCGAGCGATTCCTGTGAACTCGGCTGATGGACTGCACGCAGACTCGTCGCGATATCGGGAAGCGGTTCGGCAAGTGCCGGCAAACGCTGCTGCAAGCTGCGCCGCCGCATCGCGCCGCAACTCCTCGCTGAGTACCTCGTCGATTTTATCGGCCAATGCCTCAACAACGGCGTTCATGATCTTGCGCAGGTGACTCTGCTTCAGGCCCTCCACCAGCGGGTAGGTTGCCAGGATGCGGCCGGCGGGAACGGCTTCGTCATGACCGAGAATCGTCACCTCCGGGTGCACGAACTCCATCCGGAAGCCCGAGAGCCGGGGAATGCCCGAGATGAGTACGCGCATCCCGCGGAGCAATTTTTCTGCGCGGTAGGGCTGGTTAAAGAACAGCAACCGGATCGCGCCGCCTTCGTTCTCCACCAACATTCCCAGCACCGATTTGCCGGCCGTCCGGGAACTGATCTCAACTTCGGTGATTTCGCCAACCACGGCCGCTGGTTGCCCCTCGCGCAGCTCCCCGATCGACCTGAGTTCGTGGGGATATTCGTAAGCCCGGGGGAAAAAGAACAACGCTTGGCCAGCGCTGCGGATACCGAGTCGATTCAGCAGGGGGCCGCGCACCGGCCCCGCCCCAGGAACGAACTCGATGGGCGTCGAGTAAATCAGCTTCGGCGCCGTGGAAGGGACTGGTACTAGGGCGTGAGACGATGCAGCGGGAATCGGATCGCCAGTGGGGTTTCCCATGGGTGGCAGCGAATGAAGGAAGTGGCGGATGAAGCGGCGCAGGCCGGCCGCTGGGGCGCGACCTAAGCCCCCGTCGGGATAAGGTCTGCTCAGTATCTTACCCTGGACTCAGTTTTGATGGTTTAAACGCCCCCTGCCTATTTGCCGATATCTGGCCTCTACATTAACCTACAACGCTACTCGCACCTTTTTCGAAAACACCACGATCACTCGTGACACAGCGTTTGCCAAGATCCAAGCTCACGTGTTGGGCAGGGCATGGTGGCACGCATGATAGGAGACGGCTGATGGCGGCGGCAGAGGATGACGAAGACCAACGGCTTCGCAGCGTCGCCTTGCAGAATCCTGACTCGAGCGCGCGAGCTCACACTTCGGCGAACGATGATTTGCGGAGACAATCGGAGTGGCTGCGGGTGACGCTCGCCAGCATCGGCGATGGAGTGATCAGCACCGACGATCAGGGCATGGTCACGTTCATGAATGGGGTCGCTGAGCATCTAACGGGTTGGCCTCTGCGAGAGGCGTCCGGTCAGCCGTTGACCGAAATTTTTCGGATCATCAACGAACGCACTCGCTTGCCAGTCGCCAACCCCGCCTTGCGTGCGTTGCAGGAGGGGAAGACGGTTGCGCTGGCCAACCACACGCTGCTGATCTGTCGTGACGGGACGGAGCGCCCTATCGACGACAGCGCTGCGCCGATGCTCAACGACTCGGGGCAAGCGGTCGGCGCCGTGCTCGTCTTTCGCGATGTCACCGAGCGGAAGCGCGCCGAAGAAACCCGCACGCGACTGGCGGCGATCGTCGAGTCGTCACAAGATGCGATTGTCAGTAAGACGCTCGATGGTATCGTCCGCTCGTGGAACGCCGGTGCCGAGCGGCTCTTTGGCTACACGGCCGAAGAAGCGATCGGTCAGCCGATCACGCTCATCATTCCTCCGGAGCGGCAGGCTGAGGAGAAATTGATCCTCGAGCGACTCCGTCGGGGCGAACGCATCGAGTCGTTCGAATGTGTGCGCGTCAACAAGAGCGGACAGCGACTCGACATTTCCCTAACGGTTTCGCCGCTGCGTGATGCCGAAGGACAGGTCATCGGAGCGTCGAAAATCGCCCGCGATATCACCGCACAAAAGCAGGCACAGCGGGAGCGGCAGCGCGCCCAAGATGACCTCGCCCTGGTGACGGCAGAGTCGGAACGGCGTCGGCGTTTGTATGAGACGGTGCTCGCCAACACGCTCGACTTCATGTACGTGTTCAGTCTCGATCACCGCGTGCTGTACGCCAACGAGGCGCTGCTCCAAACTTGGGGCTGCAGCTGGCAGGATGCGCAAGGCAAGACCTTCCTCGATATCGGCTACGAGCCCTGGCATGCCGAAATGCATTGCCGAGAAATTGACCATGTCCGCGAGACAAAACAGCCGATTCGTGGAGAGGTTCCTTTCAGCGGATCACAGGGCCGACGGATGTATGACTACATCTTCGTTCCGGTGATCGGAGCCGACGGTGAGGTCGAAGCGGTCGCGGGAACGACTCGCGACGTGACCGATCGGCGGCAGATGGAGGACGCGCTGCGCGAAGCCGACCGCAATAAGGATGAGTTCATCGCGCTGTTGGCTCACGAACTTCGCAACCCGCTGGCGCCGCTCCGCAACGGCCTGCAGGTGATGCGGCTGGGCGAAAACGACCCAGCGATCATCGCTGAGGCGCGCAGTATGATGGAGCGTCAGTTAGGGCACATGGTGCGGCTGATCGATGACCTGCTGGATATTTCGCGGCTCAGCCAAAATAAGATGGAACTGCGGCGCTCGCGGGTGTTGTTGTCAGACATCCTCAATACCGCTTTAGAAACCGCTCGCTCAGCGATCGAGGCCGCCGGCCACGAATTAATCGTTTCGCTCCCGGACGAGCCGATTTATCTCGACGCCGATCTGACCCGCCTGGCCCAAGTCTTTAGTAACCTGCTGACCAACAGCGCCAAATACACCGAGTACGGCGGCCGGATTTGGCTGACCGCTGAGCGCCGCGGCCAAGATGTAGTCGTCTCGGTGCGGGACACCGGGATCGGCATCCCGCCTGGAGCCCTGCAGCGCGTGTTCGACATGTTTTCACAGGTCGACCGCAGCATCGAACGGTCCAGCGGCGGGCTCGGCATCGGCCTGGCGCTCGTCAAGGGGCTGGTCGCTAAACACGATGGCATGGTCAGCGCCGCCAGCGAAGGTGTCGGAAAAGGCAGCACCTTTACCGTTACGCTGCCGATCCTCGACACCGCCGCGGAAACCGAAGCGTCAACCGACACCGGCACTGCCATCGCCGTACAAAAGCGGCGAGTTCTCGTGGTGGACGACAACCTCGACTCCGCCGTCTCAATGGCCACGATGCTCACGCTGGTCGGCAATGAGGTGGTCACTGCCCATGATGGCATCGCCGCAGTGGAAGTGGCCTCGCAGTTTCGGCCGGATGTCATTCTGATGGACGTCGGAATGCCCAAACTCAACGGCTACGATGCGACCCGCAGCATCCGCGCCCAGGAGTTCGGGCGGCCAGCAACGATCATCGCGCTGACCGGCTGGGGCCAACAGGCCGACCGCGAACTCTCCAAGGCGGCCGGCTGCGATGGGCACCTGGTCAAGCCGGTCGGGCTGGCCGATCTGGAACAACTGCTCAGCGAACTGGCGAACCCGAGCGATAGTGACGCAGTGCCGCCGGAACACTCCTAACCGCCGCTGGATATCAGCTCAACCCTATCACTCTCGCTCGGGACCAGTCTCCGAAAGAGCAACCGTAATGATTGCCTAACTACCTGATGCCAAAGGGATAGGCTCGCGAGCCCGGGGATCAGCAATCATCGCCCTCAGGAACAACAGGCACACTGGGGGCGGGCTCATCGGGAACGGGAGCACCCGCGGCGATCCAGCGGCTGAGCTTTTGCAATTCTTCCTTGGTGACCGCAGGCTTCTTATCTTTGCGCGGTGGCATCTCACCGAACTCGATCAGCTCGAGCATCAAACTTTTCTCCACGTTGCCCGGCACGAACGCAGCACCTGAATCTCCTCCCTTGAGCATCGACGCTCGGGTGCTCATGTCCAGCGAGCCCTGCCGTTTCTTGGCCTGGTGACACTCCACGCATTTGGCTTCGATGATCGGCCAGATTTCGCTGCGATAGTCGATTTCAGCGACAGGCTGGGGCTCCGATGCGGTCGCGGGGCCGAGCGACGTACCAAACAACAAGATGGCAATTCCATAGCGTCGCAAAATCGGATTGGTCCGCATGCCTCGTGCCCTGGGCTTGGAGTGCTTGATGGTCGCGCCGGTCTCGGCTGAGCAGAGACCGGCGCAGGTAATCACAACCGCAAGTGCACCCGATCTAGCTGACGGTCTAGCTGACGGTCGCAATGTTGACGAAGCAGTGAACGTGCGGCAGCACGCGGAAGTTCCAAACGAACCCGGGCCCCTCGAGCCGCCAAACATCCCACCGCTGTCGACTGGCCAATTCACCATCGCGGTAGAACGCTAGGTGAATCTTTTCCATGCCACCGTTGGCGCGGATCAACTGCATCACTTCGTCGCCGTCTTCCTTTCGGAATGGGCCGATCAGCACGCGCATCACGTCTTCCACTAACGTTTGCTGATCCGACGACAGATCAGCATAGGCGATTCCCGGCCGCGGCTCATCGCCGGAGCGGAAGCGAATCGCACTCTGCCCGTCGCCCGGGTTAGTCGGTGCCAGCGCCGCTTTACGCTGCGCCGGATCGAGCGCATCGAACACCGTGTGTACCTGCTGAGTCTGATAGAGATACACATTGTTGTCGCTGTAACCGTTGGCCGAGTGGCCATAGTACAGCGGACCACCGAACGCGGCCCCCGGCTGTGAATTCCCATCACAGCGCAAGGTCAGGTGATGTCCAGCAAAGACCCATGAGAATGGATCCTTGCCCTCCGGATCACCAAACGTCACAGCGCCGCAGCCACCAAACGAACCGCTGCTGTCCCAGGTGTTATTGCGGCTGAGACGTTCAAAGGCATCGTCATCGGCCATGATCGCCCGCACGACGCGCTCGACCAAATCGCGCTGCGCCGGCGTATAAACGTCATCGATGCGCTTATTGAAGACCGCTTGGTTGAATGTCCCCAAACGCGTCGGCGCTCCGTCGGATTGATGATCCCAGGGATAGACCAGTTCCGCTCGCTGCGACTCCGAGAGCGACGCGTTGAGCTCACGAATCAATTCCTCAGCCGGACGTTTGCGGTTTGCCGCTGTGGGATCTGCCGCTAGCAACCGCGTCGAGAGCACGCCGCCGGCGATCAGCGCGACCGTGCCGCCGCCGAGCGTGCGAATGAAATCTCGACGCGATGGTGTGCCCCGATGATCGCGTCCGTCGTCACATTCCGGGCAGTAATACGTGCTTTCGTTGAGCATCGCGGTCTCCTAAAAGGATGTTGGGTTCCGGTCTGTGCGTTGCGGAGCAAACGAGCCGATCGCACGGAGGTCCATCGTAGCGGCTGAAAAACGCTGAAGCAACAATTTGCTAGCCACCGCCAATCCGTCCATCCTGCGGCTACCCGCCAGAAGCATCGTGATGCTGCCGCGGCTCAGTTGCGTTGGAGATCCCAAGCGGCCAGCCAGGTTGTCGATACCGGCTGCATCTGGAAATCAGCTTCCAGACGCTTGGCCATGTCGTCCAGGTGCCCGGCACCATAGAAGACGGCGATGTTCTTCTTGCCCTTGTCGAGTTCTTCCTTGAGGACCTCGAACGCCTTGCGGTTACGACCTTTAATCAAAGTGTTCTCGCCGGTCTTATCATCCAATCCCGCCACCGCGACGTCGACATCCAGCAGCTGCTTGGCCATCGTCTGCTTAAGCAACATCGACCGATTGTCGCTCATCAACGCCGCCAAAACGTTCAAATCGCCACCGGCGGGCTGAGACGCGAGACCGGCTCCCATCATCCTGGCGACCATCTTCCAAACGTCATCACCGCGACCTTTCATGTCCTCAAGAAACTCTTCGGGTGACATATCGGCGTGACGAAAGTTCTCAGCCAGGTAATCAATATGCTCGAGCTGATATTCAAGATTGAGCATGTCCTTCATGCCGGTTTGCACCGATGCGAGCAGCGATCGGCGCTGCTGCAAATCTTCGGGACGGATCCGTGTACCGTCGGGTGCGACGAGTTCGTAGAGCACCACATCGTACTGCGACAACTTCTTATCGATCTGCTGATAATATTCTTTCTGGCCAATATGGATCACACCGACCAAGTCGACATTTCGGCCTTCAAACGCTGTACCCGACTTGCCTTCATATCGCACGATTGCAGTTTCCAAGGCCTTGGGTTTATTGGCATCGGTCCGTGAGATTCGCAAAAATGCGTCGCTGGGACGGCTTGCCGCGGTCGCCTTTTCGGCGGCCGCTGACGGCTGCGGCGCCGGGGCCTCCTGAGCCTGAACGACGGAGGATGACGCCGTTGCGACCAACCACGACAGCGCTAACAGGAGCCAAGGATTCCAACGCATCGACCTACCCTCTGGATTTCGTTTGTTCTGGTGACAATCAGCGACCAGTTTAACCGAAATTGGAGTGGCTCAAATGCTAAAATCGATGTTCGAGCCTTCGCGCAGGCGAATGGTCTCAAACCGCATCGTTCGCAGGTCCATCCGCAGCAGCTTGTTTTTCAGCGGGTCACCGATCTGAGTGATCAATTTGATCGCTTCGGTCGCTGCCAGGCAGGCCACCGTGCCGCTGATCGCGCCGAGCACAGGAAAACGCCGTTTCCAGCCAGCGGGCACCTCAGGCACCAGATCACGGAACCGTGCCGTCTCAGGTGGGTGAACCACCGTCAACGATGCTTCCATTTCAAACATCGCGGCCTCAATCACTGGCTTGCCCTGACGCTCCGCCGCATCGTTCATCGCCAGCCGTTCTTGGAACAGTGGAGCGGCATCGACGACCAGATCGGCTTGCTGCACCAGCGCGTCGGCGTTGTCCAGCGAAAGGTTTTCCTCGACGGCAACGATTTCGATGCTCGGGTTGAACTGCCGCAGCCGTCGTGCGGCCGACTCGATCCGCGGCTTGCCGATCCAGTCGTCGGTCATCAAGATCTGGCGATTCAGGTCGCTCGGCTGAACATTGCCCGCGTGGGCCAGAATCAACCGTCCTACACCGGCCGCGGCGAGTTCATAGGCGACGACCGAGCCGAGGCCGCCAACGCGGCTGATCAGAACGCTGGCCTGTTTGAGCTTTTGCTGGCCGGATTCCCCGAGGCCGCGGACATCCAATTGCCAGGCGTACCGCTGCCGATCGACCTCGGTGAGTTCGGGCAATACGTTCTCGACTGCTCGGCGGTCCATCACTCAGCCCCCGCTGATGATCGACAGCAGCGTCAGTCGATCGCCCGGGTTGACCGGCGTTTCCAAGCGAGCGGGAATGGTGGTGCCATCGCGAATCACCAGAAAACCGGGCGGCAGCGGCCCGTCACCCTGGCGCAGCTCGGTGGCGGTGCTTAGATGCTGCTGCGCGTCTGGGCAATGCTCCACCAGCGCCGCCAGCAGCTCGCCCAGTCGCCCACCAGAGACAGGCAGCTGAACCACGCCGTCCCCGACCAGCCGCTCCAGCGGCCCAGTCAACTCGAGTGTAACGGTGTCAGCGGGAGAAATCAGATTCACGCGTTTCGGCCTCTGTTAACGGAGTTTGAGCGGCTCGTGCCCAGCTGGATCATCGGTGGGCTTGTGTTGGCCGCGTTGCGACTGCAGCTTCCGCAGCTCGCTCCTGGACCCGTACCGCCACGCAGCGCCGCGCGCAAGGTGAGGTACATCCGTCGCAGTAGCCACGCGGCCGCTGCCAGCACGATCAAGGTAGCGACGATGGACTGGGTCATAAGGGAGATTCCAAATTAAGCTCAAGTCGGCCGGTGGTTCAGCTGATCAACCGAATCGCCACTTGATAAGTCACCAGCGCGCCCAGATACGCCAAGACGGTCATGTAGACAAAACTGAACACCGGCCAACGCCAGCTGTTGGTCTCCCGGCGGATCACCATCAATGTGCTGACGCACTGCGCACAGAGGGCAAAGAAGACCATGATCGATAGCGCAACGGCAAGATTGTAAACCGGGCGGCCGTCGGGCCACGTCGCTTCACGCAGTGCCGAAATCAAGCCATCACTCTCCTCGTCGACCTCGCCGCCGAGCGAGTAGATGGTTCCCAACGTCGCAATGATCACCTCACGCGCCGGAAAACTGGCGAGAACGCCCACGCCGATCTTCCAGTCCCATCCCAGCGGGCGAACGACCGGCTCGATGGCGTGACCGACCCGGCCGAGGAACGATGCTTCGAGCAGACGGCTGCTCTCCAATTGCAACTCGTTCTCCCAACTTGCCAGCTGCGCCTCGCCCGCCGTCTCGGCCTCCGTTTCGACCAGGTGCTGCAGTTCATGTCGTCGTGAATGGTCCGCTGGCCAATACGCCGCCGCCCAGACCACAATCGAGGCTGCAAAAATCATCGTTCCGGCCCGCAGCAGAAACGCTTTGCAGGCCTCCCACACCCGGCTGAGGATCACCATCAGGGCCGGCAACTTGTACTCAGGCAACTCCAATACAAACGGCGCCGGCTCGCCGCGGAGCACCGTTCGCTTCAGCAGCCAGGCGGTCGGAATCGCGACCACCATGCCAACAAAGTACATCGCCATCAGCACCAGCCCGCTGAGCGATACCGTGCCTCCCAAGTACGTGATCGTGGGCACGAACGCCGCGATCAACAGCAGATAGACCGGCAATCTGGCCGAGCAACTCATGAAGGGAGCGATCAGGATCGTGGCGAACCGATCGCGGCGGTTCTCGATCACCCGCGTCGCCATCACGCCGGGGACCGCACAAGCAAAGGAACTCATCAGCGGCAAGAATGATTTACCGCTGAGCCCAAACAAACTCATCACGCGGTCGACTAAGAATGCCGCCCGCGACATATAGCCGCAATCCTCGAGGATCGCCAGAAACAAAAACAGCAGCGCGATCTGAGGCAAGAAAATCACGACGCTGCCGACACCCGCGATCACCCCGTCGGTCACCAGACTCCGCAGCATTCCCGGAGCCATAATTTGTTCCACCGCACCGGTGAGTCCTTCTTGTGCCGCGGTGATTAGATCCATCGGGATCCCACTCCAGGCATAGATGAACTGGAAGATCAAGAACATCAGCCCGCCGAAGATCAACATTCCCCAGACGCGGTGCAGCAAAATCGCGTCGAGCCACTCGGTCGGGCGATGTCCGATCGTGGATGTCTCACCCAAGACACCGTCCATCTTGCGTCGCGCCCAGGCATAGCGGCTGTCGCATTCGACATCGCTCAGCGTCCCCAGGTCCGCCTCAATCCGTTGCCGAGTCGTCTCCAGCAGATCCGCTGTCGGCCTTCCCAGTTGACGTGCCAACTGCTTTTCCGCCTCGCCGCCGCGGTCCAGCAGCGCCCGCTCCAGCAGATAGCGGCTGGGCAACTTCGTGGCGACGCTGCCTTCGGAGCGGCTCGCCAGCGCGCTCAAGCCGCCGACGAGATCTTCGCAGTACGCATAGAACTGCTCAGGAAGCGGTTGCTGTGCGACTGTTTCAGGAGCTTCGACGAGCAGCTTCGACGATTCCTGCCCGCAGTTCGTCGATCCCGATGCGTTTGGACGCAGAAACCGCAAAAACCGGTACGCCGAGGTTCTGGGAAAGCCTGGCTGCATCGACGGCCAAGCCGCGCGACTCCGCCGCATCGATCATGTTCAACGCGACGATGACCGGTTTGCCCAGTTCCAGTAGCTGGCTGACCAAAAACAAGTTGCGGCGCAGCAGCGTTGCGTTGACGACACAAATAATCAGGTCTGGCTCCGGCTCGCCCGGCAACTCCCCGGTCAACACCTCGACCGCAACCAACTCGTCGGGCGAACGGGGACTGAGCGAGTAGGTGCCCGGTAAGTCGACCAATTCGATTGCCATCGCCGGATCAGCCAGCCGGCCGACCTTCTTTTCGATGGTCACACCGGGATAATTTGCCGTGCGAACATGCATCCCCGACAAGGCGCCAAAGAGCGTGCTCTTGCCCGTGTTGGGATTGCCGACCAGGACGACGCGGCGCGAGGCAGGAATCATAGAGCGGGCGCCGCGAGGACGAGTCGCGCCGCAGTTGAGGTGGGTAGGTGGAGCGTTTAGCTGGCGCCGACAGTGACGGCCGCGCTCGGGCGGGAAGTCACCGCTTCGCGGATCGCGGCAGGCAATTTTCCGGTCGGCTGAGCAACGGGCTGAGTGGCCAGCAGGCAGACTCGCTGGGCTTCGCTGCCGCGGAGCGCAATTCGGCTGCCTTGAATGATGCAGTTGAGCGGGTCGCCCAGCGGCGCCGCCGACAGGAACCGGACCGCTTCACCGGGCACAAATCCCATCTCGCGCAGCCGACAAGCGATCCCGTCGCAGCCCTGGACCCGCAGGATTTCCCCTTCCTGACCCGGACGCAATTGATCCAGAGTAATCATTCAGCCGTTTCTCGAATAAAGGTCAGGAACAGATTAAAACGGGTGCCACCGCCGCTATTGAGAATCACTCTCAGTGCGCTCATCATCCCCGACTGTAACGCGGCAGTCAAGTGACAAGCGGTCGCGGGACGCGACCACAGCCATACCGGTACATAGTCAGGAGTCGCACTGCAGCAAACCGCATGGAACTTCACTTGCGGACCAAGCGATTGATGAGTTATCAAGATCGGTTGAGTCGCCAGGGATCGGTGACCGAAACTCCTGCACACCCGAGCGGTTGATCATGATTTGGCACGGATGTCGCCACGGTCGCAGTCGCCAGCTTGCGCCGGTCGCGGTGCAAGCGGGATTGCTGGCCCTGTGCGCCGTCACCGCGGCCGGTCAGCTGCAAGCGTCGGAACCCGGCTCAGCCGTTACCGCATTACCAGGTTTCTCAAGCACCGCTGAGCCCTCGGCAGTGAGGTTCGACCGCCGGATCGAACTGCACTGGCACTGCAAATCACCTCGACGCTGGGCTGGCACCGTTCAGCTGGTCGAGTCAGCAGCGGATGCGGGTGTACCAGCGGCCGGCTCTCTGATCGCCGACCCGGTGAACCTCACGCCCGGGCCAAGCCTCTCCGGCGGCATGCTGCAGATCGATTCCCGCCAACTGCGGTTTGGACCGCCGTCGCGATTGCCGATGCTGCCACATGGCGAAGGTAAACTCACCAGCGTCTCGAGCACCAGTGGCGGCATCGCGTTTCGAGTTCACGCCAGCGCTGACCAGCGGCTTGTGGTGCGTCTGGACGGCGATGATCTTTCTCCCGCTTGGACGACGGAAATCGACCTAGCCGAACTGGATAACGGTGCTGAAGTCAAGCGAGCGATCGATTCCCAAGCGACATTGACCAGCAGGCGACTCGCCGGTGACATGTTCCGTTTTCGGCTAGGCAACAGCGGTACCGTCTTCTGGACCGACGAGGTCGTCGATCTAACCGTGGACGGAACTGCCGCGGGCCTGCCGTCAGCGGCCGACGGCGATCTCGTGCTCCAGTGCCAAGCGTTTGCAGCCTCCGATCAGACGCTGGTGGCTTCGCAGATGTGGCCAGCCCGAATCGTCGCGGGCCGAGTGGTACTAGAAGATCCTCGGTGGACGACACCGTCGGTTGAGGGCGCTTATCGCGTTCGCTGGCAACTGCGGACGAAGTCCCAAACCGCCGCTGTACAGACACAGAGTCGTTCGCCACTGGCATTGGCCAACTCCTTTACGCAATCCCTTAGCGGAGCGCTGCCGGCTTCGTTCTCACCCCCGTTTCAGCTTCCGCTGGGTCAATCGCTGTCGTTGATGGGCGGCAGCGAGCAAGAGCCCTTGTTTCAGACCGAGTTTTCAGTCGCGGTTGTGGCCGAACAAGTGACAACGGCGCCACCAAGCCCCGCGCGAGCAGATCTCCAAAACGGACGCTGGCAGGTGATTGGAAAGGCCGAGCCGCCCGATACGGCGATGTCGGTTTCGCGACTCTTGCCGCGTCAGACTACCGATTGGCTCGCCGCAGCATCGGTCACTCCGGGCGGCAACAAGGTCCCGACGCATGAGGGCAAACGGCTGACCGTGATTCAACCTCAGGCCCAACTGGAGTACGCGGTGCCGCTGTCGCGTGTCGGTCAGCGCCATCGCGCCCTGATCCGCATGCCCGCATCATCAGCCAACCAAATCGCTGTCGAGCTGATTGATGGTAGCGATGCGACCGCTGACGACGTCACCACCAGCAAGCAGCTCGGCCAGGGCCTGGTGATCACGCACAGCGAACTCAGCAGCGAGAGCGGCCTGTGGCGCTTGGCGTCGGTCGACTTTTGGCCGCGATCGATCAACACACGGATCTTGATTTCCAATCCATCCGCGGTGCAACCCGCACTGTTCGAATCGATCGAAATCCAGGTCGACGAGGGCGAACCTGCCGAGCGAAATAGTGCTGCGCAACCGGCCGCTGCGAGACTGGCAGCGATGCGCCTGGAGCTGAGCGATTTTCTGCAGCAATTCGGCGATCGCGGAACTCCCACGCTTGCCAGTCCGCTGGATTATCAGGCGGTCTGGGTTGCCGGCAATCGTCTGATCGAGATGCTTAACCGCGAAGGATACGGTGGCGTGCTGCTGACGGTCGCATCCGATGGAGCGTTTTGTTATCCGACTGAGCTGGCGTCAACGGACGCGAGCTGGAACGCCAACTGGGCCTCGGCAGGTCAGCCGGTCGACGCTCTCGAACTGTTGATGCGATTGTTCGACCGAGCATCGTTAACATTGGTGCCCTGCGTTCGCCCCAGCTCGCCGCTGAAGGCACTCGAACAGGCGATTGCCAGCGATTCCGGGACCGGTCCGTCGATCGCTGCTCCGTCACCGTTGGGCGGCAAACTGGGCAACTGGAGCTTTGACGGTCCGCCGATCACTTCGTTCGGGATCTACAACCCCAAGCACCCAGCCGTCGCGGAACAAGTGGGGGCGCTGATGGGTGAACTGCGCCGCCGCTGCGACCAACACCGCTGCGTCTCGACAATTGGCGTGATTGTCGATGAGCGGACCTACCTCCGTCTGCCGCCGGTTGCAATCACCGATCCACAAACACTTGACGACTTCCACGCCAGTCTTGGCCCTTCGGCGCCGCCGCGTGCGACCATCGCCCAGTGGATTCAGCAAGGTGGAGCAGCGGCTTACGAGAATTGGCGGATGGATCAAGCCGAAGCGATTTTCCGCAAAATCCTCCAACAGCTCGACGACCAAGCGTTGCTGGTGATGTCGCTCGATTCGGCCCTGCCGTCCAACTTGGTCGAACTGGGACGCCACCCGCGGATCCTGACAGCGCGGCTTCATCGGCGCTCGTTGATCGAGCCGCTGGGTCTGCGGATTCGCGACGAAGCTTGTAATGCGAGCGTTCCGATCAGCGCCGGACCATCCAAAACGGTGTGGTCGCACGATGTCGGAATCTTCCATCAGCCCGTGACCGAACTTCGCCGGCCGCACCTTTCCTCGTCAGCAAATCCGTCGGGGGCGCCGAGCGATGCGGGTTCGGCGCAGCAGACAGCGAGCTTCACGCCGCTGCTCGATCCGCTGGAGTCGTCGCTGGCACTAGCCCAGCTGCTCAACCGCAGCGACCGGATGATGGTCGCGGTCGGGGGTGGGGCGATCAATCAGGCAGGCAGCGAAATCCGCCGCCGATCGCTGCGTTGCTTTTCGCAATTGCCACCGGTTTCGATGGAGGATCTCGCCTCGGACCCGGGCATGATCAGCGCGGTTCGTGTGCGACGAGCGCGTTACGGTGGGGACACCTATATTTATGCAAGCAATCAAACCCATTGGCACATCTCGCTGGATATGAGTTTTAGCCGCGGCGTCGCCATCATTCCACTAGGACGGTCCCCCAGTGCGTCGACTGAATCGGCACCCGCGGCCAAGCCGGCAGCGTTAGCAGCTGGCGGTGCGGCAACCGGTCAGCAGGGCGCTGCCGCGACCCGCTGGAATCCTACCCTGGCCCCGGGCGAACTGGCGGCGATCCGAGTTTCCGGCGAAGATGTCGAGGTGCTCAGCTGGAAAGCCGCTTTGGCAGGGCAGTCACAGGACTTCGCGCACATCCGCAACTATGTGCAGGAGGCGGCCAGCTCCTTGACACGGTTTGTCGAGCCGACAAGGCTGGAAGCGATTCAAAACAGCGGCTTTGAGCAGGCGGCAACCGAAGGCATTCCCGGCTGGCTGACGGCACAGTACCCGCCTGGCTGCGTGGCCATCGATTCAACCGTTGCTTTCGAGGGCAAACAGTCCGTGCGGCTAACCGGCCAGCCCGGCCATGCCGGCGGCAGCTGGATGGTTAGCCAGGTGATCACGCCGCCGGATTCCTGCCGAATCGCCGTTTCGATGCGGCTGCGAGGAGAACGCTCCGAAGCCGCCCGCTCACTCCCGCCGCTCGTGGTGCGAGTCGCGCTGGAAGGGACTGTGGCCGGGACGCCGATCCGCAAGACCAAATCGATCACGGTGCCGCGCGACGGTAACTGGAGCGAACCGGCCCACCGGCTGGAAATCGCCCTGTTGCCGAGCGTTCCGGTGGAGTCGCTACGGCTGACCATCGACCTGATGTCCGGCGGTGTGGTGTGGGTCGACGATGTCTCTTTCTACGATCGGTTTGTCACCAGCGGCGAGAAGACGCAACTGGATCACTTGGTTTATTTGGCTGCCGGCGGCGCATCCCGGGGAGATTGGACCGGTGCCAGCCGGCTGCTCGATTCGCACTGGGTCCACGATCTGGCCAGTGCCCGCAGCCCGGTACTTCGCGACGCAGCACAGCAGAGAGTTGAAAGTGAAGCCGCTCAGGCGGTACACCAGATTGACCACGGAAAGGCAAGTGGGGCGGCTGCGTCTACTCCGGCCGCTAAAAAATCGCCGCCGTCCGGTCAACCCACCGGGATCGGCGAGCGGCTAAAATCGTGGCTGCCCAGGCCGGTGAGGTTTTAGGTAAGCGAGCATGCCCTTTGCTGACGTCAACGTTAAGACATGAGACCGTTTCTTTCGCCTGGAACCGGATGAAGTTATGAAGTATTGGATGTGGGGAATCGCGACGGTCGCCTCCTTGGCGGTCATCATCACGGCGTCGGTCTCCTGGTGGGCGCTGCAGCGGACGCGCGTCGTTCCCGACTTCTACGAGCGGGCGACAAAGCAATTGCCGGCAGACCTCGATTCGGCGATCGCACGACTGGAGCAGGACATGGTCCAGCTTCAGGGTGATGCCGCAAAACTGGGCAGCTGGCAGGCGGTGTTCACCGACGAACAAATCAATGCGTGGCTCGTCCAACAACTGCCACGCGAGTTCCCCAATCTGCTCCCCCCTGGCGTGGAAGAACCTCGCATCATCATTGAGGACGGACGGGTCCTGGTCGCAGCACGCTACAAGAACCAGCACATCGACACGGTGGTTTCGTTCGAAGTGAAAGCGGCACTGACCGAGCAGGCGAATGTGTTGGCGATCCGCGTCAACAACCTGCGAGCCGGTGCGCTCCCGTTGCCGCTGGACCGTTTCCTGCGAGGCATCTCACGCGAGGCAGCTAAGAGTCAGATGGAAGTCCGCTGGGATATGGACCAAAGTGACCCGATCGCCTTAGTGACGATCCCCAGCGACCACCCGAGCTACATTTACGCGCCCGTGATCGTCGAATCGGTTTACATGGCTGAAGGGATCCTCGCCCTGGCTGGCCATACTGGCGCTGAGGCCCGTGATTCGTACAGCCCGCGAGGGCCGATCTACCAGCTCGCTTCGGCGCGCACCGGCCGGCCGCGCCCGGGTGCAAACGCGATGGACCACGAATCTGACGGCGCGGTGCGATAAAGCGTCATGCCACCGGTCCGACCGCCATGCAATTCGAGCGCGTAGCGGTCGGCTGCGGCATACATGAACTGATGTGTCCCCGACTCGACCCGGTGAACCGTGCCGCGGTCACCCGCTACCTCGCCTTCAAAATCGAGGTAAGCAAGCCGGTGCGGCGGCAGTTGGATGGCCGTCACGACAGCGGCCTGAGTAGCAGGGAGCCATTGTTCGCTGGCCCATGTCAACAGCACCCCGCCTGCCTCGAACATCCAGTCATAATGGTCGCCGCGGCCGGTGACTTGCGGCTCCTGTCCTGCCCGCTCGGTGTTAGAGCCGCCGACCTGGTGTCGCAGAATGACGTAGCGTCCAGTTTGACCGGCGCAAGGCAGACGATCGGCCACCAAACCCTCCGTCACGTTGTCCGCTGAAGATCAGCTCGCTCCAGCGACTGATCGACGGCTCCCTGGGAGTGCAGCAGCGTCGCGACCAGCGATGTCCAGCCGGTTTGATGACTGGCCCCGAGACCCTGACCCGTGTCGGCGTGGAAGTACTCGTAGAACAGGATTAAATCCTTCCAGAGCGGGTCGTCGGCATAAACGGTCGCGTCCCCGTGTGCCGGCCGCCGGCCCGTCGCATCGGGCTCGAAAATCGAGATCAGACGCCGTTCAAGTTCCTGTGCCACCTCAGCCATCGTCATCAAGTGACCGGAACCGGTGGGGCACTCGACGCGAAAGGTGTCACCATAGAACGTATGGTACCGCTTAAGCGCCTGGATCAGTAGAAAATTGAGCGGAAACCAGATCGGGCCGCGCCAATTGCTGTTGCCGCCGAACAACCCGCTGTCGCTCTCGCCGGGGACGTACTGCACCTCGTTCCGCTGACCGCCGAAATCGAAGACGAACGGTTGGTCGCGGTGAATTGCCGACAGGCTGCGGATGCCAAACGGCGACAGAAACTCGTCCTCGTCGAGCATCACGGCGAGCAATCGGCGGAAGCGATCTTCTGAAGGAATCGCCAAAAATTGCCGCAAGGTCCGCCCCGACCCGTCGGCCCGCTCATCATGCTCCATGTAGGTCATGTGCTTGGACAGCGCTGTTGCGCGGTTGGCCAAGAACCAGTCCGTTCGTTTGCGGAAGCCGTCGAGGGTGTTGATGACCGCTTCATCGATAATCACGCCGGTCAACAGCGGGATCAAGCCGACCATCGAGCGGACACGCATTGGGATCGACTGATTATCCACATACAGGTGGTCATAATAAAATCCGTCTTCCTCATCCCACAGGCCGGAACCGTCGAGCGAGTTCATCGCTTCGGCAATCGCGACATAATGCTCGAGAAACTTGCTCGCCATGTCACCATAAGCCGGATTATCCTCAGCAAGTTCTAGCGCGATCCGCAGCATCGAACCGCAATAAAACGCCATCCAGGCAGTGCCATCAGCCTGTTCGAGATAGCCGCCGGGCAGCGGTTTGCTGCGGTCAAAGACGCCGATGTTATCGAGTCCAAGAAAGCCGCCGGCAAAGATATTCCGCCCCTGAGGATCCTTGCGGTTGACCCACCAGGTGAAGTTCACCGTCAGCTTTTGGAAACAGCGCGTAAGAAAACCTTGTCACGCTGCCGCACCGGGCCGCTCATCTTATAAACCTGCCAGACGCTCCATGCATGAACCGGCGGGTTGACATCGGATAGCTGCCACTCGTAGGCCGGAATTTGGCCATTGGGGTGCATGTACCATTCACGCAAAAACAGGATCAGCTGTTCTTTAGCGAAGTGCAGGTCCAGATGCGCGAACGGCACCATGTGGAATGCGCTGTCCCAGGCGGCGTACCACGGGTACTCCCACTTGTCGGGCATTGAGATGATGTCGCGATTGAACAGGTGCTTCCAGTCGGCGTTTCGCCCTCGCTTACGAGCTTCGTCCTGAGCTGGCAAGGCGGGGTCGCCATTGAGCCAAGTCGGGACAACATAATGGTAGAACTGTTTGGTCCACAACAGACCGGCATACGCCTGCCGCATGATCTCGCGGCGTTCGGGCGAATGCGACTCTTCGATTCGGCTAGCGAAGAACTCGTCCGCTTCGCTGGAGCGTTTCTCGAAAATCGCATCGAAGTCATCAAACGCATGGTCGCGAAACTTTGCCACGATCGGCTGGCCCGTTTCGTCTCGCGCCGAGGCCGGCAGGGCCTCCATTTGCGTTAACCGCAGCCGCATCGTCCGCGAGCCGCCTCGCGGGATGACCATCAAACCATACGCAGCAACCTTGGTGCCGCGTTTGGAAGGATTCACAGCGCGGGTATTGCCGCCGACGACGAACTCGTGAAATGCATCTTTATAATAGTTCGACTCGCTCGGTATTCCTGGATGCCGTTCCTGATTGGTTTCATTATCCGTGAACAACCACGACCACTCTCCGTCTTGAGTGCAGTCGCTGGTAAACAAGTAGTCGCCCAGCGTGTCGTGGCGGCAGGAGACGACACCTTCTGTCAAACGCAGCGAGGGACGCGAGGTGCACAGTTCATCCGTGCCGTGCCACACCCAGCGGTTGCGAAACCAGAGTTGCGGCAGCAGGTGCAGGACTGCCGACTGGGGACCACGATTGTGGATCGTGATCTTGATCAGGATGTCGTCCGGGGCCGCCTTAGCGTATTCGACCAATACATCGAAGTAGCGAGAATCCTCAAACACACCGGTGTCGAGCAACTCGTACTCCGGTTCGGTACGATCACGGCTGCGGTTGACTTCCGTTAGTTTCTCATACGGGAACCGCGCCTGCGGGTACTTATAAAGCCCGCGCATGTAGCTGTGCGTCGGCGTGCTGTCGAGGTAATAATACAGTTCCTTGACATCTTCGCCGTGATTGCCCTCGGGACCCGTCAGCCCAAACAGCCGCTCTTTGAGAATCGGATCGCGGCCATTCCACAGCGCTAGACCAAAACACAACCGGCACTGGCGGTCGCAGATCCCCAGCAGACCGTCTTCACCCCAGCGGTACGCGCGGCTGGCGCGTCGTCATGAGTGAAGTACGACCAAGGGTTGTCGCCGCCATCGCCGGCGGAATAGTCTTCGCGGACAGTCCCCCACTGGCGTTCGGACAGGTACGGTCCCCAGCGATGCCAGTTCTGTTCACGTCGCTCACTGAGCTGCAGACGCCGTTCTTCGGCAGTCTGCGGCTCGGGTCCCAGCGGGGGAATCGTGGTCAAGCGTTTTCCTAAGCTTCGTCGAGTAGTTCCACGGCAGCGAAGCTTTGGCCTTCCAACATGGCCAAACTTGCGCCGCCGCCGGTGCTGACATGGCTGACCTGATCGGCAAAGCCAAGTTTTTCAACCGCCGCTGCGCTGTCGCCGCCGCCGATGATGCTGGTGGCGTCGCTGTCGGCAACCGCCTGAGCCACTCGCTTGGTACCGGCGTCGAACGGCGGCATCTCAAACACGCCCATCGGGCCGTTCCAGACGATCGTCTTGGCGCCGGCGATCAGCTTGGCGAACAGTTCAGCGGATTTCGGGCCGATATCAAAACCTTCCCAGCCCTCGGGGATCTCGCCGGCCGCGACCACCAACTTGTTGCACTGGCTGTCGAAAGCATCGCCGCAGTGGGTGTCGACCGGCAGGACGAGCTTATCGCCGCCGTGAGCGAGCAGTTCCTTGGCTAAGTCGACTTTGTCTTTCTCGACCAGGCTGCTGCCGACCTTGCCGCCTTGGGCGAGCGAGAACGTATAGGCCATCGCCCCGCCGATGATTACCTTGTCGCAGATCCCCAGCAGGTTCTTGATCACGTTGATCTTATCGCTGACCTTCGCTCCGCCGAGGATCGCGATGAACGGACGTCCGGGTGCGTTGATGGCGTCGCTGAGGTAGGCGATTTCTTTGCCGACCAAATGACCGACAACTCGCGGCTTGCCAGCCATCGCCTGTGGGACCGCGACCATCGAAGCATCGGTACGGTGGCAGGTTCCAAACGCATCGTTGCAGTAAATGTCGGCCAAGGCGGCTAGCTTGGCGGCAAACTCGCGATCACCCTTCTGCTCACCGGGATGGAAGCGAACGTTTTCCAGCACCAGCACTTCCCCGTCTTTCAGCTCGCCCGCCTTGGCATGGGCGTCCTCGCCGATCGTATCAGCGGCGAAGTGTACCGATGAGCCAAGCATCTCGCCGAGTCGCTTGGCGGTCGGCGCCAGGGAGTATTTGGCGTCGTCGCCCTGGCCCTTGGGACGCCCCAAGTGGCTCATCAAGATCAACTTGCCGCCGCGATCGATTACGCTCCGGATGCTCGGTAGCGCCATCCGGATGCGGCGGTCGTCGGTGATAGCTTGCTGGTCGTCGAGCGGCACGTTGAAGTCGACGCGCATCAAGACCGTCTTCCCGCTCACTTGGACGTCGTCGATCGTTTTCTTGGCCATGGCTGATTTTCTGGATGAGAGGACCAAAGGGATGCGCCGCGCTGCGGCTGAGGGGATCTGCCTGTGGGGACACGGCGTTGTGCGTAAGGCGTCGCCTGCGTCGGCGTGATTATCGGAGCCTAGGTCGACGTGTCGAGGGTACTGGCCATTGCGCCCTGTAGTTGCACCTTGTACCGCGATTAAGGGCGTCACCCGGTCAGCCACGCTGTAGCCGATCGCTAGCAACCCCACACGCTCGATGAGCCAACGCGGGTTGACGACCGTTTTCAGTGAACATCGCAGGCGAACCGAGCCGATCAATGGGTACAAGTGTCGAATCCGGAACCGCGACGGATGGGGGGCCATCGGTCCGGCGCTATGTTAAACGGACCCGTCATGCCGTCTTCTCTGTCTCGCGCTGTGATCCTAGGCCCGGTGATCCTGATCACCTCCAGCCTGCTTGATGGCAGCCAAACTACGGTCGCTCAAGCGCCGCCAGGTTACTCGCAGCCTGGCTCGGCGGCCGCTTTGGCAGGCGACGCCAGACGTGCACCCGCGACGGTTACCGCAGCGATGGGCAAGACGGCGGCGGAGCGCTCGCCGCAGCCCAGTGACTGGTCCGGCGGGGGCGACGCCAGCCGATCGAGCCGACAAGATGCAATCAATGCGATTCCGCTGGCTCGGCTCACCCCCGCAGCTCAACAGCGGATCACAGCGATCACCAGTCGGCCGACGCTCTATCGGCATCTGGCACAGCAGTCGATCCAGTGTGACCCGGAGCTGTTCCTGTTCGTCGTTCGCCACCCCGAGGTGCTCGTCGGAATCTGGGAATTAATGGAAATCACCGAGGTGCAAACCCAGCGGGTGGGCGATTATCAATTGCGTGCGGTCGACGGCTCCGGGACCGACTGCACCGTCGATCTGGTGTATGGCGATTCCACCACCCACGTCTACGTGGCCGACGGTTTCTACGATGGCAAGCTGACGCCGAATGCGGTTCATGGCAAGGGCGTGTTCCTGCTGCGCTGCCAGCACGGCTTCGATGCAGTGGGCAACCCGGTTGTCGAAGGAACACTCGACTGTTTTGTGCAGGTCGATCATCTCGCCGCGGATTTGATTGTACGTACTTTTGGGCCACTGATCGGTCGCACAGCGGAGAACAATTTCTCGGAAACCGCCCGCTTCATCGATCAACTGGGAATCAGCTCACGCAACAACCCCGCAGGCATGGAAGAGCTAGCGATGCGCCTGCCGCAGGTATCCGAACCCGTCCGGACCCAATTCGCCGCGGCGGTCCGCCAAACCGCAGCACGGCATCATGTCCGGGCCGCAAGCCGCCGGCCGGAAGTTAGCCGGGTGAGCATGCCGGTCGCCGTACCGGCAAGTGCGGGGCCTTCCGCGGCCCGCTGAGCGAAGGCGGGTTGCTGGCCGCTGGCGGCTCGGCGGAACTGCACGAGCAGACGGTCGCGCCGCGGTAGCTAATCGCAGCGGCACGCAAACTTTTGGACTGGACCTGGAGTCCGACAGTTTCCTAGCTATGGGCACCAGCGGGGGAGGGCTCGTAAGGCTCGTTGACTTGAGCCGGCCTGCTCCGCCTGAGGTGCCACTGCACTGCCTCCAGCTCTTTAGTTGCCATGCTCGCTGAAAAACTTGCTCAGGCCCGTCGGGCCGCCCCCGATGTCCGACATCGGTTCCGGCCAAAAGCCTTCCGCGTCCTGGGGCTCGCGGTGGTGATTGCGATGACGACCGCATCGACAGTCGATCGCACCAGCACGGCTCAGGCGGCGGATGTGCTCCCGGAGCAACAGGCTATCACCCTCCCGGGCATCGCGCCATCGTTCCGAATTGAGACTGAGCTGTTCGAGGGGACGCAGACGAAGCCGCAGTCGCAACACCTGCTACTGTTTGACGCCGGAGTGGTCTACGACCTGCCGCTGGGAACCGGCTCAACGATTTCGTTTTTTGATCCGTCGCGCTCGCGCGTCGTGCTGCTGCACAAAATCCAGCGGGTCCGCACCTCCATTTCGACCGACTCGTTGATCCAGATTTCGGCCCAAGCTCGTGCCGCAGCGATGACTGCCGGTGCCGCTCGCTCGCTCGGGCTCGACGCTCGGGTTGCACTGGCCGATACCCCACAAACCTACACGATCGAGTTTGACGGGACGAAATATTCCGCCACCACGCAACCGGCACTCAGCGACGGGGTTGCAGCCGAGTATGCGGCGTTCACCGTTTGGGCATGCCGGCTCAACATCGCTCGGCACGTCGGCCCACCGCCGTTTGCCCGGATGACGCTCGCCGATTTTCTCGCCGCCGAAAACGTGCTGCCGCGTCAAATCAAGCTCGATGTGCGGCGCGGCCTGAAGACACGCACCTACCGCTCGGAGAATCTGTACGTAGGCCGACTGAGCGATCTGGACCGCAAACGAATTCGCGAAGTCGGTGACATGATCACCAGCTTCACCGAAGTCGAATTTTCGGCCTTCCCAGCCGATTGATGGTCGGTGCTGGATCGCCGCAAACGTGTCTGTGCGAGTGCCGCGATCAGTCCAAACCGTTGGAGTCCAGGCTTTAGCCTGCTGCGGGGCCGCCGCAAACATCTTTGTGCGAGTGCCGCGATCAGTCCAAACCGTTGGAGTTCATCGCTGGAACGACTCAGACATTTCGGTGCGCGTGACGCGATGACCAACTATCCTGGTGCTCCGTCTCTCACTTAGCCGCCACGATCATGAGCCAGGAGCCGATTCGCTTGTCGCCGACCAAGACGTATCGCTGGGTGCGCAGCGGCGACATCAACGCCTTCTTCGGCCTGATGTTCGACAACGTCGCCAACTTGCTGTTGTTGGTCTTGCTGTTGTCGACCGCATTCGGATTCCCCGGCACGTTTATCATCACCGCGATGGTGCCCGGCACAGCGATCGGCGTGATGGTTGGCGATTTGCTGTTTTTCGCGCTCGCATTTCGGCTGGCCCGCACCAGCCGGCGCGATGACGTCACCGCGATGCCGTTGGGGATCGACACGCCGTCCTTGTTCGGGATGGTGTTTTTCGTCCTCGGTCCGTCTTACCTCGCAGGCCGCGATATTCTCGGTTTGGAGGAGACCGCGGCTGCGACCCGCACCTGGCACATCGGTATCTGGTGTTTGGTGCTGAGCGGTGTGCTGAAACTCGCCTGTGCGCCGCTTTGCGGATGGGTTCGCGCCGTGGTGCCGCGAGCTGGCTTACTCGGTTCGCTCGCAGCAATCGCGTTGGTGCTGATCAGCTTCATGCCGATGCTCGAGATCTTTGCCTACCCGCTGCCTGGGCTGCTCGCGCTGGTGATCGTGTTGACCGCGCTGATCGGTCGCGTGCCGCTGCCGGGCAAATTGCCGGGAACGGTCGGCGCACTGCTGATCGCGGGGACGGTTTATTACCTGATGATCGCACTGGGGTTCGACGGCTATCACCTGCCCGAGGCACCCACCGTCACTTGGCTGCCGACCGCCTGGCTCGGCGCTTGGTCGTTTGCTTGGCTTGGTTCCTTCCAGGATGCCCTGCCTTATTTGCCGATTGCGTTTCCGTTTGCCCTGATGACGGTCGTCGGCGGGATCGATTGCACCGAATCGGCCGCCGCTGCAGGGGATGAATACGACACCCGCGGCGTGATCGCGATCGAAGGGATTGCCACGTTGGCAGCGGGCTTGTCCGGTGGAGTGATCCAAACGACGCCGTACATCGGCCACCCGGCCTACAAGGCGATGGGCGGACGGGCGGCTTACAGCCTGGCCACGGCACTGCTCATCGGTTCGGCCGGGATCATCGGCTATTTCGAAGTCCTCAATGCCTACTTACCGATCCCCGTCGTGCTGCCGATCCTGGTTTTTATCGGTTTGGAGATCACCGCGCAGAGTTTTTCGGCGACACCGCGGCGTCACTATCCGGCAGTTGCTCTGGCGTGTGTGCCGGCGCTGGCGTTCCTATCGTTATCGTTCCCCAGTCAACTGTTTGGCGATCCGTCCGCGATTGCAGCCGGATTGTCGCTCGATAGCCTTGGTGACGTACGATTGAAGGAAAAGCTCGTGACGCTGACGATGCTTTCCAACAGCTTCATCCTGACCAGTTTGCTGTGGGCCTGGGTGCTGGCGGCGATCATCGACCACCGACTGCGGCTGGCAGCGATCGTGCTTTGCACCACCGCGGCTCTGACGCTTTTTGGGGTGGTGCATTCTCCGCTGCCGGAAAATCGGCTGTTTTTGCCGTGGGGGCCGGCGAGATGGGGCGACTTGGTGCTGGATTCGCCGTATCGTCGGTTGACCTACGAATATGCCGCCGGATATTTCGCCGCCGGTGGCCTATTGTTTCTTTGGACGATGATCATGCCTCCGCTGACGCCTGTCGACGATTCGCACCCTCCCGCCCAGCCTGCTACCCCGCCGGCTGCTGCGGGTTCCGATCCAAATCAAGCGCTGACCCAGCGGGTGCTCGAACCCGAAGTGATGGACACGTTCGAGGCCGCGTCGCAGTACGATCAGATGGACCACGCGGCCGTTAACTCGCGGTTCGTCGACGACCTGATCGCTGGAGGATCCGTTGGACGCGACGTGATCGACTTGGGCACCGGCACAGCGCTGATCCCCATCGAGCTATGCAACCGCGTCGAATCGGTTCGCGTACTTGCGGTTGACGCCAGTATTGAAATGCTGGACCTCGCTCGTCGGCGGGTCGAGATTGCTTTGCTCACCGACCGCATCCAACTGGCACATGACGACTGCAAGTCGCTCTTGGGCTTTCAACCGGGCATGTTCGATCTGGTGATCAGCAACTCTTTGTTTCATCATCTGCCCGATCCCGGTTTGGCGCTGCAGGCGGCGATCCGTGTGCTGCGCCCCGGCGGACGCCTATTCATCCGCGACCTCGTGCGACCCGCGACGCTGGCGGAAGTCGACCGGCTGGTGACAATGCACGCGGCCGCGGAATCCGCGGAGGCCCGGACCCTGTTTCGCGATTCGCTCCTGGCCGCACTGTCGCTCGAGGAAGTGCAGCAGCTCGTTGCAGCTCAGAGCTTCGATCGCCAGAGCGTCACGATGACCAGCGACCGCCACTGGACTTTTGACGCGACCTTGCCGCAACCTTAAATGCCCGCTGCGCCCGCACTCGTTCGACCCACTGACCGCCGCTCATGCAAACGTACTTGAACTTATTGGACGAAATCCTCACCAGCGGAATCGACCGCGGTGATCGCACCGGAACCGGCACCCGCAGTCTGTTCGGGCGGCAGTTGCGTTTTAACCTCGCCGATGGTTTCCCGCTGCTGACAACGAAGAAACTACATGTCCGCTCGATCATCTATGAGTTGCTGTGGTTCCTTCGCGGGGAGACCAACGTTCGCTGGCTGAACGAGAATAAGGTTAGCATTTGGGATGAGTGGGCCGACGAAAACGGCGAACTCGGACCGGTCTACGGCCACCAGTGGCGGTCATGGGCCGGAGCCGATGGGCAGACAATCGACCAGATCGCTTGGGTGCAAACCGAGATTCGCAACAATCCGACGTCACGGCGACTGATCGTCTCGGCCTGGAACGTCGCCCAACTCGACCAAATGGCGCTACCGCCATGTCATCTGTTATTCCAGTTCTACGTGGCCGAAGGCCGGCTGAGTTGTCAACTTTACCAGCGCAGTGCCGACGTTTTCTTGGGTGTCCCTTTCAACATCGCCAGTTATGCGTTGCTGACCATGATGATGGCTCGGGTCACGGGACTGCAGCCGGGTGAGTTTGTGCATACCTTCGGCGACGTCCATCTGTACCACAACCATTTCGAACAAGCCAAAACGCAGCTCGCGCGCCAGCCGTTGCCGCTACCGACGCTCCGCATCCACTCGCACCCGGCATCGGTCGATGGATTTGTTTATGACGACTTCGAACTGGTGAATTACGACCCTCATCCGGCGATCAAAGCCGCCGTTGCGGTTTAAGTTGCTGGGCATCCACCACCGCTCAGCCTGAGGATTTGCGGCGGTGCGGGTTGTACAGTTGTGATGAACATGAGCCGGAGCTTTGTGCGGTCTGTCTTGACGGGGGTGGCGAAACGCTGGTAGAGCGAAATGGGCTCGGCGGTGTTTTTCCGTCGCGTGGCCTCTTCGGTTCACGTTACCCGCCCCATCCTGTCGAGAAAGCAACGCGTTGACTGCTCGCCCTGCCCTAGCTGAGCCCGCCTGCAATTGCCGGGCTGATGCTATGCGCCGGCAGTCGCCCGTTGCTCCACCGCCTAAACGAGCCGCGACAGTGTTGCCACTGCAGTACCCTGCAACGCTGCTGCTGATCGTTCTGGCCCTCGGCGGCTGCCGCGGGGCGGCCTATCGCGACGTGTACCAGCAGAAAATGGCGAGCGAGATCCGGGTGCTCGAAGATCAGTTATATGAGGCCGATTATCACAATCAGGTGCTCGTTGATGAACTCGAGCGCATCAAGGCTCAGGTCGCGGTTCCTGCCCAGCAGCGTGTGCAGTCAGCGGACGAGACGCGGAGCCGCAGGAGCACCGATAGTGCCATCACCGACCCGCCGCAGCAGAACACGGAACGCTCCACGCCGCGGCTGCCCGCTCGACCGATTCCCGAGACCGTCGATCCGCCGGTCGTGCCGATTCCGCCGGGAATGGAGGAACTGGATTTTCCGGACGTCGACCTCGGCGAACCGGTCCCGCCGGGAGACCCAGCCGCCCCGCCGGGACAAATCCAGCTACCAGACTCCGTCCGCAAGTTGTACCGCGAAGAGCCGGCCGAACCCGCGTCGGTGCGGATCAATCCCGGATTGTCCGGGGGCCACCGTTTTGATGATCCCGAAGAAAAGTCCGGGATGTATTTGGCGGTCGAAGTCATCGACGACCAGGGAAAGCTGGTGACGCTCGAGAACCTCGATCAGTACGGCGAACTGAACGTGGCGATCGTCGACCCGCAGCGTGAGCCCGCTGATGCCCAGCTGGGTCAGTGGAGCTTTGCCGGCAGCGAGCTGCGAGCGCTGGTCCGTCCTGGTGCCGGCGGACCGGCTCCCGGCGACCGCATCGACATCCACGTCGCTTGGGACGAAAAGCAACCGCTGGGGACGAGCGTCGTCGCACATGTTCGCTTGACAGTCGACGAAACTCAGTTGCAAGCCCAGGCCGAGTTACCAACCGCTGAGGCGGCTGTGGCTCGCTGGAATCCGCGGGCGGGAAGCATGACGCGGTGAATTGAGACAAAGATTGCCTCGGGTTGAAGTTTGCTGCTATTCAACTAATACTTGGCCTTGGCATTTTTGCTCAGTTCGTTCCTCTTTGAATGACATCCACCGTGTCTCACGTTGTCCCGATTCGAACCGCCATTCTTAGCGTCAGCGACAAACTCGGGATCGTCGATCTGGCGATGGGGCTGCCCGCGCCGGGGTTCGCATCCTGAGCACCGGGGGGACCCGCCAGCACCTGGAAAGCTCAGGGATCAGCGTTGAAGATGTGTCGGAATACACCGGGTTTCCAGAGCTGCTCGATGGCCGGCTGAAGACGCTGCACCCGCGAATCTTCGGTGGGATTCTCGCTAAACGCGATAACCCCGAGCATCAAGAAGCGGTCGAAGAATACGACTTGGACCCGATCGATCTGATCGTGGTCAACCTCTACCCATTTGCTGCCACGGCCAGCCGCGCCGGCGCTACCCGCGACGAGATCATCGAACAAATCGATATCGGCGGCCCCAGTTTGGTCCGTGCGGCTGCGAAGAATCATTCCCACGTGACCGTCGCCACCAGCCCGCAACAGTACGGAGAAATCCTCGCCTCACTGGAAAACAACGGCGGCACCGATCTGAAGCTGCGGCAACAGCTCGCTCATGAGGCATTTGAGCATACGGCCGCTTACGACCGCGGCATCGCCGACTATCTCGCCGGGGAAACGATGTCCCGCGAGTTTCCGGCGACCCTGCACTTCTCACTGCGCCGCAAGTCGCAGTTGCGTTACGGTGAAAACCCTCATCAGCGGGCCGCGCTATACTACGACCCCAGTGTGCGTACGGCAAACCTGGTGTCGGCACGTCAGATCAGCGGCAAAGAGTTGTCTTATAACAACCTGCTGGACCTCGATTCCGCTTTAGAAATCGTGCGCGGTCAAAACCTGCCGTCTGTGTCGGTGATCAAGCATAACAATCCCTGTGGTGCTGCCACGGCCGAGAAACTATCGGTGGCTTGCCAGAAGGCGCTGGCAGGCGATCCGCTCAGCGCCTTCGGCTCAGTGCTCGGTTTTAACCGCACGCTCGATTTAGCGACCGCCGAACTCCTGTGCGAGCCGGGCCTGTTCATCGAAGCGATCGTGGCACCTGATTTCGAAGCCGCCGCCGTCGGCGTGCTGACCACCCGGCCGCGTTGGCGCGAGAACGTCCGCCTGATGCAGGTCGGCAGGTTGGACGAGCCTGCCACTGCCCCGCAGCGGCGATTCATCAGCGGCGGTGTGCTGGTTCAGGACGCCGACCGATTGCCCTCGGTTCCACTCCAGTGGAAAACGGCGACACGGACTCAGGTCCCCGAGGGACTGTGGGACGATGTGGCGTTCGGTTGGGATATGGTGCGCTATGTAAAAAGCAACGCGATTGTGTTGGCTCAAAATACATCACTGGTTGGTGTCGGTGCGGGCCAAATGAGCCGGGTCGATAGTGTGGAAATTGCGATTGAGAAAGCGGGTGATCGTGCCCGCGGCTCGGTTTTAGCTTCGGATGCGTTTTTCCCGTTCGCCGACTCGATCGACGCAGCGGCCGAAGCGGGCATCGTCGCTATCATCCAGCCCGGCGGATCGCGCCGCGACGACGAAGTGATCGAAGCCTGCGATCGCCATGGAATCGCGATGGTCATGACCGGCCGCCGGCATTTCCGCCACTGAGCCATGTCGAACATTTTGGAAAAAATCGTCGCGACCACGCGGCAGAAAATCGCGGCGGATCGAGCGACAAAGCCGGAGCGTGAACTGCGGGCCGAGATCGCAGATGCCGCTCCGACCCGCGATTTTTACGCGGCCCTCGCGGCAGGTGCTGAGGTTCGCTTGATCGCGGAAGTCAAACGCGCCAGCCCGTCGGCTGGTTTGATCCGCGAAGACTTCGACCCAGTCGCGATCGCAACCGCTTATGCCGGCGCCGGTGCCGCCTGCATCAGCGTGCTGACCGACGAACCGTTCTTTCAGGGCAGTCTCGACTACTTGCGCTATTAGAAACAGCGTCGCTGTCCCCTTGCTGCGCAAAGACTTTATCGTTGATTCCTATCAATTGCTAGAAGCCCGCGCCGCGGGTGCGGACTGCGTGCTCTTGATCGCCGAATGCGTCAGCCCTGACGAACTGCGCCGCTTGCACGACGAAGCGCATCAGCTCGGCCTGCAGACCTTGATCGAGCTGTATGATGTCGAGAACTTAGACGCCGTGTTGGCGACCGGGACGCCCCTGGTCGGGGTCAATAATCGCGACCTGCGAACGTTTCAAACCGATTTGCACCATACGCTGAGGCTGCGTCAACTGATCCCCGAGGACCGGCTCGTAGTCGGCGAGAGTGGCATCGTGACTGCCGAAGATGTGCGTCTGTTGGGCAGCGGCGGGGTCAAAGCAATCTTGGTCGGCGAGTCGCTGATGCGGCAGCAGGACATCGGCTCGGCGGTAACGGCGCTGATCGGCAACCAGTAGCCTTCGGTTGACGAGCGAGGCGGTACGGCTATCAGCTGGTGCGGCGGATAGGTGCTGCCTCTCTTTTCCTAATATTAGTTTGCGTCCTTTCGACCCCTGAGTCCGTGATGCGTTTTGGTGTTTTAGGTACCGGCCGGATCACTCGCCGTCTGGTCGCTGACCTGCAGTCGACGCCGGGGGTGGAAGTCACCGCGATCGGCAGCCGCGACGCCTCGCGCGCTGCCTGGTGTGGCGGCCAGTACGGAATCGCTAAAGCGGTCGCCGGGTATGAGCAACTGATCAACGACCCGCAGGTCGACGCGGTCTACATCGCCCTGCCGCCCTCGCTGCACGCCAAGTGGTGCCTGGCCGCCGCAGCAGCGGGCAAACATGTGCTGTGCGAGAAGCCGCTGGCGCTGAGCCACGCCGAAGCGGTTGAGATCGCGGCAGCGTGTACAGCGGCCGGAGTTCGCTGGCTCGATGCGACGGCGTGGTTGCATCATGGGCGGACCGAAGCGATGGAAGGTTGGCTGCGCGAGGGCAAGCTTGGCAAGCTGCGGCATATCAGCGTCGCTGTGTCATTCTTCGAGCCGTTTCAAGATCAGGACCACCGTCGCGATGCAGCGCTTGGAGGTGGCAGTCTGCTCGATCTGGGCTGGTACGCAGCCGGATGTGCCGTGCGGGCCGCCGGGGTTCCGCAGCGAGTCTTCGCGCAGACGCTGTACCGCGACGGCGTTGCCTTTCGGACCAACGCGATCCTGTGGTTCGCCGGCGACGTGACCGCGACACTCAACTGCGGGTATGATACAGCGACGCGAAAATGGTGTGAGTGGGCTGGTGATCAGGCGTCGATTGTCTGCGATGATTTTACACGGCCGTGGATCGATAAGCCGACAAGGCTTTGGATTCATGATCGTGCTGGGACAGCTGCCTCGCATCAGTTCAACGGTTCACAGGAGAGGAACATGATCGCTCGGCTTTGCTCGGATCAGGATCTGACGGAGTTCCAGAATCAGGCGCTGCGCACGCAGGCTGTCTTGGACGCGATGCTGCACAGCAGCCAATCCGGGGCGATGGAGACCGTGACGTGCGAATGATTTTTGCCACGATTCAGCCGACCAAGCTCTCGACGGTGCGCGGCGCCTGGCGCAGATCGGCGTCCAGTCGCTTACGGTCTGCGATGCGCAAGGGTACGCTCGCCAGCGTGGCCAAACGGCGCGCTTTCGCGGCAATGAATACCGTGTCGACCTGTTGCGGAAGCTGACGCTGGAGATCGGTGTCGAAGAAGATCAACTCGAACGTGTGATCGAAACCATTCGTTCGGCCGCCCGCACCGGTCGTGATGGTCAGATCGGTGACGGCAAAATTTTCGTGTTGCCGATGTCGATGATGCAGGACATCGGTTCGTCGCCCAGCGAACAGCCCCTGGAGTTGCTGCCATGATTTCGCCAACCCACACCGCCGAAGGTGGCGCTGAGCCTAACGGAGGCGGCGCGGTTTGGTTCTTCTCGGGCGATCTGTTGTTCACCAGCCGCGTCCAGTCGGCGGCACAGCGTGCCGGCCGCCCGTTCTCGCTGCTGGGGAAATGGCCAGAGACGTGGACGACCGATCCAGCCTGGATCATCGTCGACCTGGCGACCCGTTCGGGAGCATCGACCGAGATTGCGCAGCAGGCCGTGGCTAAGATTCCTGGTGCCATGACGATCGCTTATGGCCCACACGTGCAGCCTGCTAGGCTTTCAAAAGCTCGCCAGGACGGATTTGCGAGCGTGTTGACGCGCGGCCAGTTCGATGCCGCACTGCCGACATTGTTCAACGAGCTGCCGCCGGCACAGTAGAGCGGTCCTCATCGGTCAGCGGTTCGCCGGGGTGTTAGTTAAGGGGTCAGGAGTCAATTGTGCGAAGCACCCGAAGGGCCGCTTGCGGCAATTGACTCCTGACCCCTTAACCTATTAGGCAAACAAATCCATCACCGATCGACCTTTGCCGTCTTCGGTGACGTAGAACGGCCGGCCTTCAATGTCAAAGCCGGTCGCAGGATTGATCCCCATCGCGGTCATGATCGTGGCGTGCAGGTCGGTGATCGTGACCGGATTCTCGATCGCTACCAGCGGCCGTTCGTCAGCGGTTTTGCCGTACACAAACCCGCGTTTCATGCCGCCGCCAAACATCACGACACTTGATCCGCCGGTGAAATGCCGGTGCAAGCCGTAGTGTTTCGTCTCCGCGACCACATCGACATTCTCGATCGCTTGGTCAGTGGCGGTTGAGCCGGGCACGCCTTCGATCAGTGCGTCGCGGCTGAACTCCGAGGCGATGATCACCAACGTCCGCTCCAACAGCCCGCGCGACTCCAAATCACGGATGAGCTGCGCAATCGGTTGGTCGATCTCACGGTGCATCCGGGCCACCGTTTCATGTCCACTTGCATGTGTGTCCCAGTGTAGGAACGGCACATATTCGGTCGTCACTTCGATAAACCGTGCGCCGGATTCGACCAGCCGCCTGGCCAGCAGACAGCCGCGGCCGAAATGGCTGACATCATACGCCTGACGACTCGCCTCCGGTTCCAACGCAATATCAAACGCCTGGCGATCTTTAGAGCTGAGCAATCGGTGCGCTTTCTCCAGTGCACGGAGCATTGATTCCTGCTGGTAGTCGCTCATGAACGGGCGCTGCGGGGTGCTGTCGACCAGGCGACGGAACAACCGGTTGCGGTTCACAAACCGGCCGCTGGTCATCTCCCCTGGTGGGCGAACCGCGCGAGCGGCCTCTTCGGGAAATGGCAGGTTCATCGGCCCAAACTCGCTGCCGAAAAATCCTGCCGTCGTAAACGCCTTGAGTTCTTCGCTTTCTCCGATCCCTTCAAGCCTCTGGCCAATGTTGATGAAGGCCGGCATCACTGGGTTTCGTGGTCCGAGGACCTTGGCGATCCACGACCCCAGATGCGGGCAAGCCACAGTCTGCGGCGGCACGTATCCAGTGTGCCAGTGATATTGATGCCGCGAATGCAAGATGCTGCCCAGGTCGGCCTGGACCGCCGAACGGATCAGCGTCGCGCGATCCATTACCTGAGCCGTTTGCTCCAGTCCCTGACAAATTTGCAGTCCGTCGACCGACGTATCGATCGCCGGGAAAGTGCTGAGCATGTCCTTGACCGGCAGTCCGTTGCGGAACGGTTCATAACGCTTCGGATCGAAGGTCTCGGGCAGCTGCCATGCCGCCACCCATCCACAGCAAAATACAGGCATCGGCGGTCGGCGCCGGGTGCGAAACACCGTGAGCCGCTTCAGCGGCCAATAGTCGCGGCGATGAGCAAGCTAGCGCTGCAGCGGTTGCCGCCGAAAGCTGCTTAAGAAAATCGCGGCGAATAACCATCGCCGGCGCGGTGGGATCAAAATCGAATGTCATGGCAAGAACTGACAGGGTGGTTATGCGAGAGAATCAATGCGATGCCGGTTGCAGCAGCACATTGGTATGAATTTCTTGGGACGCCGCTCAGCGCACCAACATGAACTCCGGCATCATGAACACCGACCAAAGAAAATCTTCAATGTCTTCAACGGCGGGAGATTCACCCAGAAACTCCGAGACTGCCTTCCTTTCATCTTCGGTCGGATCGCGGCTGAGTGCAAACCGAAATACATGATCGACCAACTCGTCTGGACCGGACCAAGGCTGATCCATCAGATGCTGAGCGCCGGTGCTCAAGGCGTCGGCGAGTTGCTGGCCGTTGGATAAATTGATCGCTTCGAGCGTCGTCAGCTCGTCCGGACGCATTGAAACGATCTGTTCTCGCAGCGGACGGCCGAGTGCCTTCATCAGGAAATCGTTCTTCATCAGCGAGGCCCGGACCATCGGCACTTTGCCACTGCTGGCTACTGCCAATTGCGCCGGCGCAGCAGCCTGAATCACCTTCGTCCACGCATCCAGCGGTGGCACAACCGTAACCGGTTTCCACGGCTCTGACGATTTGCCCAGTCGCCCCTCGTGGCTTGCCGGCGGTTGGGGGTTGAACTCCCAGGTTGAATCCGACCTGATCACGAGCTCCTCGCCGTCCTGCAGAACCAGACGTGCTTCGAAGAAGAGACCCGCAGCATTTGGTTGGTCGCCCGCATTGGTGGCCACGACGGCGATCTCGTTCTTGCCCTGCTTGAGCAGACTGTGCAAAGCGATCGCCTGCGGCTGATTCCAATTGTCGCCGCGCAGCACCTGACGGCCGTTGACGTAGAGCACGAACGAATTGTCGCAGGTGATCACGGCGCCGCCTCGTTGGACCGGGCCGTCGAGCGAGAAGTTGGTCCGCAGTGCGATCGATTCTCCTGCCGCTGGCACTTTGCCTTCAGCGGCAGAGTCACTCCAGATCCACTGCGCCTGCAGTTGCAAGTCCGCGGACGACGCAGCACCGACCACGCCTCGCGAAACGGGCGCCTCGATCATGTGAGGAGCGGCCTGAGTGATTTGCCATACACCATCGATAAACTGTTCGGCCGTCATCCGCCGAGCGACCGGGCCGCGGTAAACGTACTCCGCCCCCGGCGCTACTTCTTGAACAATGCTCGGCGATTGGTACGCCCGCGACGTAGCGATGGTCCGCAACACCGCTTTCAAGTCATAGTCGTGGTCAGAGAGCGTCACTGCCAACTCGTCGAGCAGGTCCGCGTTCCAAGGTTCGCTCTGCATCGCATCCAGCGGGTGGACGATCCCGCGTCCCATCAGCTTGTACCACAGCCGATTGACAATCGTCCGAGTGAATCGCCCATTCTCGGGATGCGTCATCAGCGCAGCCAGTTGCTGCAACCGTTCGTCGCGTGGCGCCTCGGGATTGACTTGCCCGATCTCGGGGAACAGCCACTGCGCCGTCGCTTGCCGGCCGATCGGTTTGTCGCAGCGATGAATATCCAGCGGGCGCTCGGCGTAGATCGCGGCCAGACCGAATGCTTCATCGAGCGTCCAGCGATCGACGAAACTGTCGTGACAGGAGGCGCACTTCATGTTGATGCCCAAGAACGACTGGGCCACGCTCTGAGCAAACTGAATCTCGACGCTCTGGCCCGCACTGACTTCACCTCGCCAGCGGATGCCGTCGATATAGCCGCGGCTTGAATCGGTCGGCGGCGCGATCAGCTCCTGCGCCATCTCATCAAACGGCTTATTGGCCACGAGCGCGTCGTAAAGCCAGCCGCTGATTTGTTTGCGCCCGCCGGTGATGAACCCGGTGCCGCTGTAGTCATTTCGCAGCAGATCATTGAAAAAAGTCAGCCAGTGGTCGGCGTAAGCGATTTCGTTGTCGAGCAGCTTGTCGATCATCCGCTCGCGTTTATCAGCCGACGTATCGGCGAGAAACGCTGCGAGCGCTTCGGGTTCGGGTAGCAGCCCGACCAGGTCGAGCGATGCGCGGCGCAAAAACGTTGCGTCGTCAATCTCACCCGGCAGCTCGAGCTCATGCTGGACCAAATACGTGTCGATGATGCGGTCCAGGCGGTGCGTTCGACCGTCGACTGCCGGTGGAATTTCCGGTCTCCGTGGCTTCAGCGGCGGTTCAAACGATGCCGCCAGACTCACTCCGTCGTCCCACGGCAGCCCCGCCGCAACCCACTGCTGCAGCCGCTGTTGGTCTTCCGCCGAGACCCGCGGTTTTTCCGGGGGAGGCATCTGCACATCGGCATCGTCCGAGGCTACGAGTTCCAACAGGTAAGACGCATCGGGTTCGCCAACTTCCACATAGCCGCTGTCCACGAGCAGCTCACGTGTATTGATGGAGAATCCGCCCTTTGCTTCGCGGCCACCATGACACTCCACACAGTGCTTCTGCAGAATCGGCAGGATGTCGTGCGCAAAGTCGATGGTCACCGCTGCGGCAGTTAGCTCTTGGCCAGCGGACGGCGCAACGACCATCAGCGGACATATCAATGCCAACACCACCGCATTTAGCCAACGGCAGCGGCGCAAGACGTGAATACCGGCGATCTGGATCGAATCGAACTGAGTCATCTGATCATCAAACAAGGTTATATTTTTTCCAAAGTATCTCTACTATCCCTGAATGCGGTCACAACGCCAATGCAAGTACTTAGGGCGCGACAATCATCTCGCCGTTCATCACCGACCAGTGCCCTGGAAATGTACATAAATAAGTGTAGCGGCCAGGACGATCGGGGGCGTGAAAGTAAATGCTAAACTCCTCTCGTGATGGCACGATGTCAGTGTAAACCAGCACCTCAGGACTGTCCGGGACATAGTGCCGCAGCGGCGCATCGGGATCAGCGATAAATCGATTGGTCAATTCTCCGATCCGTTCCAGCGAACCCGGTTGGACCAGCACCCAGTTGTGCGGCACGACGTCGGGGTTGACCAGCGTCAGCCGGATCGGCTCGCCTGGTCGCACCTGAAAACTCGCGGTGTCAAAGGTCAGATTGCTGGCGCACTGGATCCTAACTTCGCGTGTGCCCTCCATCGGCGCCTGCCAAGGGTTGGGAACACTTCGCGTCGCCATCGCCACATCCGCCAGAATTGGATGCGGCTGGATCGTCTTGTTCACGGCCCGATAGCCAGGAAAGTCCTCAAAAGGGACATCCATCGCATGCACGGTCACGAACAGCTCACAAGTCTGCTCCGGCGCGGTCATCAAGCTCAGATGCAGTTGATTGACACGTTGCAGTTCGGGAAGCTCGACAAACAGGCTTTTACCCCCAGGCAAAACATGGGCGGAGCCAACTTCCAAACGATCATGGCCGCGGGTGCCAGCGTGAATCGTGGAAAACTCCGGTGAGCCATAGCCGGGGCCGTAACGGTAATTCCAGCACTGGGCAAAGTGATTTGTCGCCTGGGTTGCCGTTTCCGCATCGAGCTGCTGCGCGAAGTCGATCCGGACGCCGTTGGCGTGAACGTGCAGGCCAATCGGCAACTGCACTTCACGGCCGGTGTACCGCACCCGCTGCAAACAGCCATCTTCCAGCGCGTAGTTGCCCCAGCCCGCCGCGCCGGCCACGTAGAGCTGACCATCTTGCGGCCGGAACCGTCCGCGGTGAACCCCCGAGCGAAACTCTCCAGGCAGCGGCACCACCGCGCCTTGCTGAACCCCGTCCACCTCATCGCGCAGCACTAGAAAATGAGCGGCCGCGCCGTATGACAAATGGGCGATCTGACCCTGCAGCGGTCCCCAACGATCGCTGTCGACAAAGACTTGTCCACCGCTGGAGTTATCGAGCGCCCGCGGCAGGTACACCAGCGGCAGTTCCGGTGGCTGATCACCTTGAGTGCCCAGGTAACCAAAGTGCGGGACGGGCTTGCCCGCGCCGTTAGCCGCCGTGCCAGTTGCTCCGCGAGCATCGATTGCACAGATCATCGATGCCGGCACCCACTCGCCTTCTGAACTCGGTACCGTGATCGTTCCATCGGGCAGCCATGCCAAACCGTCAGGGTTGCGGAAACCGGTCGCAATCACTTCCGCCGTTTGACCGTCAGGCGAAATGCGGATTAACCCCTGATTTCCCGAGGCGGCGTAAAAATTGCCGGCTGAGTCGCGCTGCAGGCCACAGATGTAATCGTGCCCCGCCGGTGACGTTTCATAGGCATTCGAAAAGCACTCATAGAAATCCGCTTCACCATCACGATTGAGGTCATGCAGTCGTGTAATCTGATCGCGCCCAAGCACAAAGATGCCGTCCTCGTCAATGACCATACCGAGCGCATGGTGCAAGCCGCTGGCGAACCGCGTCCAAGTCGCTTCGGTCGATGGATAATCCAGGCCGGTGACCCGCCAGACGTCGCCTTGAATCGTGCAGATGTACCCCGCACCATCAGCAGCAAACGCCACGTCGCCGAGGTAAAACAGCGACTTCCAAGGGTTGTCGACAGGCAGCTGAATCGTGTCGATGCAGTAGGCGGAATCGCTTTCGCCGTGCCGGATCGGTGTGCGGATCTCCTCGGGCCACTGCCGCGGACCGCCGAGCAACACCGAGCGGTGCGGATGTTCGTCGACCGGCGCGACGATCCGCCGAAACTCGCCCTCCTCCACAACAGGGACATCCAAGTACCGCACGCCAGCGGCACGATAAACAAACGCGACGCGGTCGCCGTGGCGATAGAAACCCTCATAAACAGCCGACGCGGCACTGGGAATCGCCGCCGAAGTCGAACCGTTTTCGCTGCTTGGTCGCGGTGTGCCAGCGAGCAATAGCCCGTGCATCAAGCCGCTGCGGACTGGCGAAAACTCAACAAAACCGCCGGTCCAGACGGCGTCATAATTTAAGGTCTGAGGATTGAAGCACGCCGACCACTGCGCCTTGTCATCGAGATGGACACAGACTGCTCGAGGCACGGTCAACCCTGCGCCGTGAAACACACCAGCCTGCAGCGATCCGAGGTCAGTCTGGTTCCAGCGATCATCAGTCCACGTTTCATCGCTTTGGTTTCCCCAGTGACCGTAAGCTTCGCCATCGAGCCCGGGGAACTCCGCCAACAGCGTCGGTGCCGCCGGATGGTTACGAAAATGGTCGGCCTGTTTGGCGTAAAAATCGTAAATCCGATCGCGATTGATGTGCGCCTGCCAACTTGGCCAGTCCTGCGGCCGCAGCGGACCGCGGTCGAACTCAAACGTCGCGGGACCATTGAGATGGGCAGTGACGTGGCGGAGCGTCGCATCGAGCGACTGAGCGGGCAATTCCTCCTCGCGTCCGAGAGCGAGCAGAAATCGGATCAAATCCGCCTGCTGCTGCGGCGTCATCGCGGCGGTCAGTCCATCGGGCATCGGTGAACCGACATGCCGTTCATCCAGGACATCGTCCCGGTCCAGTTGATGAACTTCGTCAGTGGCCGGATCGAGGATAGCGAGCATCGTATCATTGCGCTGCGTTTCATAACCGCGAACCACCTGGCCATCCGCGGTCAGGACGGCCAGCGTTTGATATTCCGGCGGAATTGTCCGCTGCGGCCAATACACCGACTCCACGATTTCTGCCGCCGACCGCTTGGTCGCCAGTCCCGTCAGCTCGGGCCCGACCCGGCCACCGTGCTGACCGATGCGGTGGCAGTTCAAACAGGCGAACTTGGCCGACGCAAACACGGTCATGCCGCGGGCACTGTCACCCTGCTGCTCGGCCCGCGCAGGATTTCTTTCATCGCATCAGCCGAAAATTGCGACGCATCTTGCACCGCTGGCGCCGGCTGCGGCGATGCCTCCAGCCGCTGCACCAAATCGTCGAGCCCCTGAAGATTCTGCCGCAGTCGCTGCTCCGCATTTTCCTGAGTGTGATTGAGGATCCCGATCGGTCCCCGATAGCCGCTGGCGACGATTGTGCGCAGCAGCTCCAGGTCGAGTTCCCCTTCGCCCAGCGGCAGGATCTTGCGGCCGGCGCGATCGCCGTGAGGATCAGTGCCGTTGAGATTGAGCGCATACAGGTGAGGCTTCATCGTTTCGAGCAACGCAGCAAAGCGGTCGACATGGTCGTGACCGTGGTGCAGGTTGTAGACAATGCCGACGTTGGGGAGCTTCAGTTCCTCGATGATCGCGATCTGGTTTTCGGGCTCGCCGAACCAACCGCCGTGGTTGTAGAGTCCGACGGTGCAGCCGATTTTTGCGGCCGCCAAGGCGATCGGCTTGATCCGCGCCGCTTCCGCTTCGATCCGCGCTCGCTGCTCCTGCTCACTGCTCGTCGGTTCGCCTCCGCCGGTCACCCACAACTGCGTTTGAATCTCATGCCGCCGCAGCACGTCGAGGATCAACTCCGCCTCTTCGTTGAGCACCGTAGGAAACCACCAGCCAACGAGTTTGATGCCATTGGCCTTGATCGCCTTCATCTCATCATCGAAGGTCGGAATGTGCTCGGCGCGGTAATCGTAGGCGTACTGCTTCAGCCCCAGCCCCCGCAGCATGTCGCAGCGCTGCTGCGGTGTGCGATTGCGGTCGTCGAACGGGACGATGCACCAGGCGAACAAATTGTCCCGGGCAAAGACGTCCGCTGTTTGGTCAGTGGTTTGTGCAGTCGCTGGTTGTGCGGCCGCAGTACAGGCGAGCAAAACCAGCACCCGCAGCACGGCGCGGTGGTTCGATGAGACCATCAGTGCACTCGAAAGCGGAAGGATAAGACAGTGGCTAGTCCGCCACTATGGCAGCCCTGCGGCAGATGTCAAACCATCCAAGGCAGATCGCCACTTCACCGCGGCAGCCCCGCTCCTGCCAGATGACAGGTTATGATTCAGCCCGGTTTTGAACGATTGGGTAAATGAGCAATGGAGACAAAATGCTACCGGGAATGAAACTATTTGACCTCACCGGCCGCGTTGCTGTCGTGACGGGCGGATCCAAAGGATTGGGGCTGGCGATGGCCGCCGGACTAGCATCGGCCGGAGCCGACGTGGTGCTGGTCAGCCGCCGCGATGCCGAGGTAACCGCCGCGGCGGACGAACTAACAACCGCCTACGGCCGGAGGGTGATCGGCGTGCCTGCCGACGTGACCAGTGAATCCGACATGACGGCGCTGGCCCAGCAGACGATTGCCCGGTTCGGACGGATCGACATTCTGATCAACAACGCCGGTGTGAACATCCGCGGCCCGATCGACGAGCTTTCGCTGGAACAGTTTCGCCAGGTGCAGCAAATCAACGTCGAAGGGCTGTGGCTGGCCACCCGCGCGATCGTGCCGCAGATGAAACAGCAGCAGTCTGGCCGGATCATCAATCTGTCCAGCGCTCTAGGCATCGTTGGTATGCCCGACCGCACGCCCTACTGTTCGAGCAAAGGGGCAGTCGTGCAGATGACCCGTGCGCTGGCTGCGGAACTAGCGCCGCACAACGTCACCGTCAATGCGATTTTGCCGGGTCCGTTTTTGACCGAGATGAACGTGCCGGTCAAGGACGACCCGCAGTTCAAACAGTTCATCCTCGGAGCGACCGCATTGGGCCGCTGGGGAGAACTGCACGAGATCCAGGGCGCGGCGATCTACTTGGCCAGCGACGCCTCCAGCTACACCACCGGCAGCCTGCTGGCCGTCGATGGCGGCTGGACCGCACGCTGAACTGTCGATTGCTCAGATACAGCATCGATCGCTGCTGAAAAACCGCCCGTTCGCGGGTATTGCGTTGGCTTTGGGTGGCACGCTCGGAGCCCCAGCGATGGGCGTGGGCAGCAGAAACCGATACCGAGCCGTTGACACATGACATGCTTACCCTGCCGTTCTCCCCAGCACGCCCTTCGTTCCTCAGGGACGTGCCACCCATAGGATCAGCGTCTACACCCTAAGAGCCTAGTCGCCGGCCCTGCCATCTCGAACTTCTACCTGTAACTGACCACTACGCCATCAGTCCAGTCAGCGGCCCGTCGCCGCAGTAATCGGGGTTGCCGAAGGTTTCCATAGGGTGCCCCATGCCTTCGGCGAGCTCAGCAGCAGCCGATTGTGCGCGACCCCTTTGTACTTGAGCGAGCGGCCCATCCTGAAGTCGAGTCCGCCGCCGACGAGCACGAAGGGGATGTTGTCGAGCGTGTGCGAATTGCCCTTGCCCAGCTCGTTGGTCCAGACGATCGTGGTGTTGTCGAGCAGCGAGCCCTCGCCGCCCGGCTCCGGCGTTTCGGCCAGTCGCTTGGCGAGGTAGGCGAGCTGCTCGCAGAACCAGTTGTTGATCTTCGTCAGCTTGTCCAGCGCGTCGTCGTTGCTGTCCGGCTCGTGCGACAGCGCGTGGTGGCCTTCGTCGATGCCGAGCCAGCGCATCTTCGCTCCGCCGACGGAGTTGGTGTACTGCAGCGTGGCGATGCGGGCGAAGTCGGCCGCGAAGGTGTTGACCATCAAGTCGATCTGCATCTTGCTGATCTGCGGCATGTTGTCGTTGTCGCGGCGCACGCCCGGTCAGCTCCGGCACCGCGTGGCCAACGTCTTGGCTCTCTTCTTCACCGGCTTCGGCGAGCTGCTGTTCGAGCTTGATCTCCTGCTCCATCTCGCGGACGAACGTCGCGTGCTCTTCGAGCAGCTGGCGATCCTCGGCACTGAGGAAGCTTTGGACCTTCTTGAAGTCGTCGTTGAGTTCGTCGAGCACGCTGGCGACGGTCTCGCGGTTCTTCACCTGCCCGTACAGCTTGGCGAACATCTGGTACGGGTCGTCGATCGGCGCGACCGGCTTGTTCGGGCCGGCGTAGCACATTCGCGTCCAGGTGTCGGCGCGCTCCGGGACCATGACGCCGAACTCGAGCGAGCCGAACCGCGTCTGCGTCGTCGGGTCGGCCTGCAGGTTCGCCTTGATCTCCTGGTCGATCGAGATGCCGTTGGCCCAGCCGGCTGGCGTATCGGAGCCGCCCTGGATGTTGCCCGGGAAAAGCTCGATGCCGGTCAGCAGGCAGCCGATGCCGCGCATGTGGCTGTCGCCGTCGCCGCGAATCTTGTCGCAGACGCCGTGCAAGACCAAGGTCTTTTCCCGAAGCGACTCCAGCGGCGAAAGGCTTTGCTTAAGCGATGCGAGTTGCCCCTCTTCATCTGGCCAGAAGTTTTTGGGAACGACGCCATTGGGGGTAAAAATCACCACCAGCCGTTTTCGCTTGACCGTCGTCGAAGCCCAACCGAGGCTCGAAAGATTCATCAGAAACGGCAACGTCGCGGCGGTGATTCCGGTGCGTCGCAGAAACTCACGGCGGCTGGTCGACGGGTTGATCATGAAAACCTCAGGGTGGGAAACGGGGTGGGACAGCGGGTCGTGGTGGGACAGTGGGTCGTGGTCCTGCGGAAGGACAAGACCCGAGGCGGGATGCGAGTTGGTCAGGCGGTTGGCTGCGGAACGGCGCCCTCGGCCGCGATCACCGCGATTTCAACCAATAGCTCTCTGATGTTATATCCGCTTTCTTGGAAGCGGCTCTTCAGCTCGTCTAACCGATTTTCGCCATAGGCTCCGACGGGATGCTTGACGAAGTGCAGGAACATCCTGTTGATGAACGCAACCTGCACATCGTCGCTGATGGCCAAGTAGCGTGTCAAATCAGCGGCATCCTCAAAGCGAACCTGCTGCCCGGCACGATCGATGTAATCTCCGCTGGCGTCGATTGGCTGAGAACGTTCGTCCTGCCGCAGCCGCCCCACCGCGTCGAATCCTTCGAGCGTAAAGCCGAGGCCGTTGATCCGCACGTGACAAGTCATACACGAAGCGGGACTGGTCTGCAGTTCCACCCGTTGCCGCGTCGTCAGCTCAGGATGCAGATCCGGACTGAGCGGCGTAAACGCATCATTGGGTGGCCGGATCTTGCGGCCGAGCATATGTCGCAACAAGAACACACCACGAAAAATCGGTGAGCTCGCGTCACCATACGCCATCGCACTCATCAACAGGGGATGCGTCACCACGCCGGCGCGGACGGAACTGTCGGAACCCGTGCGGGCAAACCGCCCATCGGCCTCATCACCCACTGGCTTCCAAGCGTCGCCATAAAACTCCGCGATCCGCTCCGAGGTAAACGCCCAATCCGCCTGCAACAGCTGGCGAAAGTCGCTCGCTTCGCTCCAAATCACCGCTTCGAGAAACAGGTCGATGGAGGTGCGCAGGTCGCTGACCAGCGCCTCATCAAAATCCGGATACAGCTCGCGGTTTTTGGAGATCTCTTCCCACCGCGCCAGATCGAGCCACTCGTGCATGCCGTCGAGCGTTTTCGCCTTTGCCCGTGGGTCAGCGATCATCCGCCGTGCGCGCTCTCGGACCGCCGCGGAATCACCCAAGCCGCCTTTGCTGGCCGCTTCCAGCAACGATGCGTCGGGGAGCGAGTCCCACAGCACCAGCGCCAGGCGGTTGGCGCGGCGGTAGTTTGGATCGGCGTCGTGGTCGAGTGTCGGGTACAGGAATCGAGGCGACTTCAGCGCCAGCAGCACCACCCGGCGAATCGCTTCTTCGTCATTGGGGGCTTCGGCGAGTTGCTTGTCGACAAACAGCTGTTGCAACTCCGGCCCAGCCGGACGACGCATCGAGACATCAAGCAGTTCATTGCAGAACTGACGCAGCAACTCGCGCCCTTCCGGTGCGTCCTTACGGTTGCGGCGATTTTTCTCGTATTTCGGCCAGAGCTTTTCAACCGCCACCTCAGCGAACTCCAACGCCCCCTGCGTGGTCGCTTCGTCCCACTGGCGGCTGATGGTTGAGCCGCGTTCATAACCCGCGCTGCGGTCATCCGGTGGCAGCGGCGTCTGCGGCGCAAACGCGGTCGGGAAGGAGCCAGGCACCAGGTAACGCGTCGGAATCGGTTCCTCGATGCCATGTGGCGTCTTCCACGACAACGTCAGCGAAATGTCGACGTTGCCCGTCTTGCGTTCCCGTTTGATCAAGTCGACGCGCAGCGGATAGAGCTGGCCCGCTACCAAGTCGACGGTCGCCGAATGCTCGGAAACCTCTCCCGACGAGACGTGGTTATCAAAGAACCGGGCATCCGCATCAATGAACTTGACGATGTAAGAGCCATTGCCACGGGCCCGGATCAAGTAGCTGCCGGTTTTGGGAGCGAGGATCGCACCCTGCCAATAAACCGCGAACTTCGTATCCTCCATCCCTTCGCCAGGACTCGCTTGCCCGTAGTCGACATCGATGTTCGGATCGGTCCGGGTCAGAACCTTCTTGTCTTCTTTCCAGCCGGGATTGTTGAAGTAGATCCCCATCAGCCCGCGTTCCTCACCCACCTGGCCCCGGCCATAGAAGTGAGCGAACAGGTCCGAGAGGCTCTGGCGATACTGTTGTGCAGTCAATCTTGCCAGAGCCGCCCGCGGCGGCACCATCCGCATCTGCGCCGCTTCGCTGTAAAACGCCTCGAACATGTACTGTGCCACAGCCGCCGCGTCTTCCCCGGCACATTCCTCCGGCTCACCCTCCGGCATCGTCTGATCGATCACCTCAGCCAGCTCCGCGATCGACCGGTCCCCGGTCAGCGGCAGCTCATACGCTCCTGCGGCCCCCTCGCCTTGGTCGCCGTGACAGGAGGCGCAAAGGTTGGCGTAGATCTCAGCTCCGCGTTTAACCAGAACCTCAGGATCTCTGTGTTCCGACTCGGCCACAGGCTCGTCCGCTCGAAGTGAAGGTCCAGCCACCGCAAGGCAGCCGATCAGCAGCACAAGGCAAACGCCAGGGCGATCGAGCAGGCCAGAGCCTTTCTGGAATCCCACCATGTCGCCGCGCAGCTGCGTTCCTCGCTCCCTCAACGCCGGCTCGGCAGGGGCGAGGGTTGAAGTGATCGCCCCTCTTGGTCCCCTCGCCCCCGGCTCGCCGTGAGAGGGGGCTGGGCTGAGCGGCGTTTCTGGCCCCCTCGCCTCCGGCCTGCCGGAGCAGAGGGTCGGGGTGAGCAATTTTTCTGGCCCCCTCGCCCCCGGCTTAGCGGAGCAGAGGGTTGGGGTGAGCAGTTTTTCTGGCCCCCTCGCCCCCGGCTTGGCGGGGGAGAGGGTTGGGGTGAGGGGGCTTCCGGATAAGCGCTTTGCCATGTCGGCGAATCTTTACGTTGACAGGCAGCATGTGCCCGAGAAAGGCGGGAGGGATCGGGCATAAGCCCGGAGGCGAGACCTGAACGACCGGTCGCAAAGCTGCGAGTTGCCAGCCAGTCAGGCCGCCCCATTCTATCTCTCAGCCAACAGTCGGAGTAGTGGCAAATACTCACCCCGTAGCCGCTCCCCAAAAGTAGCCGACCACTTCCTGGCCGACCGCTCCGCCGGTCGGAACTCCCATTCCCGCTCCCCTCATTCGATCGGCGGAGCGATCGACCACTGACTGCACACCAACCTCCCTTTGCCCCAACTACCACCGCTCTCAGCGACAGCGCCGCCGACAAAAAAGCCCGGAAAAACATCTCGAATAACTGAAACTGTCCTGCCTATCGGTTACCATTAGGACAGTGACCAATCCACCCTCCAGCTGTCACGCGCCCGCCGGCTCAGTTCACGCTGTTACCGACGATGCCAGAGGCGCAGGCGACCGGTCCAGTGAACCTTTCACGCGCGAACCTTCGCCAGCGATTCCTTCCCCGGGCTTGACCCGGCACCTGCCCGCCTCTGCCGATTTGCCACGCCTTGATTTCAACGTTGCGAAATCGATATGGGATCGTTGCAGAACCAGCGTCTGATACCACTCCACGCTCCGCACGGTTTGCAGCCGCTGCCACGCCAGCGCCTCGCGGTCGGGCAGCCCCCAAGATCCATTTCGGCTCATGGCGATGGGCCGAGACACGACCTAGACGGTGACGAACTAGCTTTCAGGACAAGGCCAGCATTCGGTGTGACCTCTGTAGGATCTATACATCCGCTCTGGCCTCATGCAAGAGCGGTCGGCCGCCAACAATCAAAACCGAAAAGGACCAAGGCAATGCTAGCAAATTTCACCTCTTATGGGTTGTTCCTTTTATTCGCGGCTCAGTCGGAGCGAAAATGTATTCCCCCAGGCTCAGTAGGGACGTAAATTAGATCCGGATACGACTGACCCGTAATGAATTAATCGTTCGTCAGATCAAGTTGTCATTAACTTGCAGGTCCTGCAGGCACCCAGTGTTTGATTGCTTGTTCAATCGAATCTCCCGCCTCTGCCAACCGCGGGCCAGTCCCGTCGCTTCAAATCCACGGTTGGCTCCAATGATTAGAGCGGGCGGGGATGGTCAAACAAAAATGTCACTCCTTCACACCATCGCTGCGATCAGCGGCGTTAGTCCAATAATGCACCGTCCGATCCCACGATTTCAAATCTGAACGCTTTTAGGCGTCGCCGCCGTTCTCGCCTGCTCTCTGACAGTTGTGCGGTATGGCTGGCAGGTCCACCGATCGGTGAGAATGATCGAAGCGACAGGTGGCGACGTGTGGTGTCACGAGGTTCCTTACACAGGATCTGCAGGATTCGGCGCCCCCTCGCGAGGAACCGTGCGGCAGACGGTTGACCGCGTATGGACTATCAGTAGCGTGGCATGCGGTGGGGCCACTAATCTGTGGGTCGGTTATGTTCCTGAGGACGTGCCGAAGTTTATGGAGGCGCTCGATCGCCTCAATCCTCAAGGGATCAGCTTCGACGTCGTCCAAGAGAAGGAGCTAAATCGAATAAGGGCAAGATTTCCTGCCGCGTGCGTGAGCGCCGTGTGTGTAGCAAAAAGCTCTAACGAAAGCGGCCAGTTGAGCTGGCCTGCATCAGAGGGCGCCGAGGCAATGGACCACGGTGAAGGGGAGGCGGTGCATGCGATTTCGTTACAGCATTAAACGCTGCCTGGTCTCAGTCGCGTTGGTCGCAATAGGAGCTTGGTGGCTGACGTGGCCGCAAGCGACGTTCAATCGATTTGTATTCTGTATTGAAGGTGGTAACTATGATGTCGCGTCGGTAATGGTTGCCCCCAGCGAACGTACGCGCGTGCATATATCATCATCGGGTATTCAACTAGCCGACCAGCAAGTTGGTGGGCATGGGAGCGAGTTCATTGGCTCTGAGTTCGTTCGGTCTTCGTTTCATCTCGAATCGACGTCTGTGCTTGATATCCTGCTTTCGCAGCGCCGTTACCGAAGGCGTGATCTAATCATGGGCGATGAGGTTATCGAAATGGAGCCCAGTGCATTTCAACTTCTTGTTAAATGGGGGAAAATCTATCCCGGTTCAGTCCAATAGCCGTTATCGTAAAATACACCAGGTCCTCCGTGGCACAGCTGATTATTCTGTTGGCGATCCGGATCGACAGCTTACCGATTTCAAGAGCGTGGTCGTCCGCTACCATGAATAATCCTATCCTCAGCCAGCCGCCGTGCCCAGAGATCAAAGCCTGACGAACCATACAATCCACGTGCGGACTGGCAAGGTCTGCTTGACAAGGGGGGGGAGAGCCCGCCTGGGTAGGTGCTAGCCACACGCCCAGTATCGAGTTTTGCAGCTGGCGTATAAGGCAACTAGCCGAAGTCGCCAGTTGAAGCGTAAACAGAAAGGTAGCGAGGATGAACGGATCACAGGTGGCCCTGTGACTGTGAACGGGATTAGCTCCGAAATTCGGTACCTGTTGGACCCTGCCCAAGGTTTGTGGATGCCCCAAGGCAATACTTCTCGCCGCGTTATCGGCAAGCTGTGCGAAGAGACCCGGAGTCGGCGCCCCATCCGCGCTACACATTATGTCAATCAGGCAACCAGTGAGACCCTGAGGTTCTTGATCGCGGCCAAGCACTCCAGCTTGAACGATCGAGTATGTCCTAGAAGTGGAATAAGCGACGAAGACAAATGACACTCAGGGAGTCGGACAGCCGAATAGTACCGCTGCCGCCCGAAGACCAATCGGGAGGCGAAAAGCCGAGTAATATCGGTGCAGGGAAGGCGGCTGGGATTTTACGCGATCCAGACCAGGCACCGTCCGTACTCAGTGACGGAATCTACGGTGATAATCAGGCTGGGCCGCAGTCATGCTTTTGCGATGGGAGTTCTGGAACACATGCCGTTGTTTTTGCCGCGTGTACGCCGCCGCGTGGTGCAGCGACGTTTGGGCGTGACTGACCTGTTTGCGAGGGTGCGATGAAGTGAAATCTGGGAGCCGGATGCTGGAAAGCGGCACGTCCGGATCTACGAGGGGCCGGGGATCAATGCGGCATGGTTCAAATATTGTGACAGCACCGGAGGAAACGGGTGGCAAACAGGGAAAACAAAGCGTAACCTAAACCAAAGAGATCCCGGCCTACTCACCGGGAGCCGCAGATAACGCGGTTTTTGCACCCATGGATTTTTGGCCGCGGCCTCGTTACCGCCGCCGTTCCCCGACTGAAGGTATTACGCTGAAACGCAACCTCATGATCGTCGGGCTCATCATTTCGGCTGTCTTGGGTGCTGGCTACACATACCTGGCCATGACTCTTGGACCGTTCGCAAAACGCGATGCGGATGCCAAGATCGCTTTTGAACCACTGCTTGAACTTCGCCCAACGATCTACGATAACGCTTTCGGCGTATATGTCGTTGAATTCGGTGACGCTTCTGCACTTTCGGATTCAACGGCACACAAACTCCTGTCGCTCAACAAACTGCCCGCCGAATACGATCTAACGCTCGTCCTCAAAACGGGGGCGTTAAGTGACAAATCAATCCCCACACTGTCACGACTAAAAACTACTGACACGATCGTTTTGGATGGCACCGCTCTCACCGAGTCTGGGATCGCAGCTTTGTTTCAGTCGCTTCCGGATGGTACACTGTCGCATCGCGATGGCCTTGACACCAATCGCGACAGCCGAGCCGGCGGGGAACAGTCCCGTCCAACGGAGCCGGGCTTGCAGGCAATGTCGAATGGACAAACAACTTTCCCGGCCCGGTGACGGGCGGCGTTATCCCCATGGAACACCCAATCACGGAACCTGGCAGCAATCCATACTCGCCACCGTACGTTCACGACGAAGCGAGCGCGGCGATTGTATCTTCACAGCTCGCCGCTCCACAGCGCGGCCCGGCTTTGCTGATTGCAAGCGGCGCTCTGCTGGGGTTGCTCGCTGGCCTACTGCTCGTCATGTTGCGATTGCCGTTTGGTTTCCTTGGGTTTATGCCAGGTGCCGTCATAGGCGGCCTCTATTATCGACTCGCGTCTGCTCCGCTGCCGATTGATCCAGGTGCTCGACGCCGACGATACACGTATGCGGTGGTTGCACTCTGCACGCTGCCCGTCCTGGCTGGCGCCCTGTTTGGCTTGCGTGCACAGGGCATGACGATGACAATTGGTGCCTTGCTCATCGGGGCCGCATTTGCAATGGGTATACTCATTTCCGGCGACCGGCGTCCAAATCGCGCGGGGTAACCGCCGGATGCACCTTACTTTCCGCACATCAGGAAAACCATAACTCGGTATTAGAACTCCGTCCGGCTAGATTTTGCGCCCGTAGGTGGAAGCGTCGTTGCCGAAGAGTTTGATCAGCTGTTGCTGCAGCGGCGTGGGATCAGTGTATAGGTCCTGCTGCGCTCCGTCTTCGGTGACCAGGCGATGGCGACTGATGCTTTCCAACGCATCGATCACCCGGCGAGCGGTCGGACGCCGGCAGTCGCGTGCCTCCGGGTACAGCGGCAGCGAGTCGATCTCTCCAGACGCCATCGTACGACGCAACTCCCGCTCCAACAGCGTCTGAAGCAGCAGTGCCATGAAGTACACACACAGCAGCGACTCGATCCGGCTGACCTCTTTCAGGTACACCGGAGCGACATGGAAATCGCTCTTGAATTGACTGAATCGCTTCTCAATGATCGGCTGCCGCTTGTAGGCGCGGAGCACTTCTTCCACAGTCAAGTTGCGATCGTTGGTGATCAGTGGGAAGACTCCATCGCACCGCCGGGCCCGTTCAAGTTGATCCGCATCGATCTGCCAGGTGAGATCGAACCGCAGTTTGACCTCACGAACGTATTGTGTATCGTTTGACCGGCGGCCAGGTGTTTTCTGCTTCAGTGTGACCTCTTCATCTTGCAGAATTTGCACCTGCAACAGATTTCCTGTCCCTCGTCGTTCCATGATTTTTTCCACCTCGCCAGCCACGCGAGGGCGGTCTCGCATGCGTGAACGTGGAGACTGAAGCCGGTCGCGAAGTTGGCTTAGATCCTCAACCGTTTTCCGAATCGCCTTCATCCGTGATGCGTCATCCGAGGCTGCCTTGCCCAGCGAGTGAATCCATAACAGGCGGTACCCATCAGCGGTAGCTTGCTCCTCTCTTAGCGTCTGGAACCGATGCCGCAACACTCCGTTTTCATCTTCCACTTCATACAGGACCACCCACCGTAAGGAATCCGGATTCTCAAGCAGCGTGGTTTTCATTGCCCGCGGCTCGCTGCGGTTTTTCGGCAAGATCGTGATAAATCGCCCGCCTTCTCGGTCGATGTGGCCGAGGTTTTCGGCGCTGGCCAACTTACAGTCAGCGACATACAGAAAGTCTGGTCTGCCCGTCATTTGGCGGAGCAGATCCCAGGTCGGGACGTGGGTGACGTCATCGTGCCGATCTCCATCATCCGTGGTGAAGTAGATTGGTACGCCGCCATCGTCGGTTACCGTCAAGATATAGAGCAGTTGCTTCAGGTCGGGACGGTGGTCTTTGCTATGTCCCTGGCGGATGGCGACCGTGGCTTTGCCGCGGCGCAACTGCGGCTGCTCAAACGCTTCATAATCTCCGAAGAACCGAATGGTGGTGGAGTCGTTGTGCAGTTCCGAAAGATTCAGATCGAACTCATGAATGACATTGCGAGTGATGTCCATGACGAGGTCCGGGAAATTGGCATCAAAGAGCCGGTCCAGAGCGCGCCCGACGCGGTCATCATTGAGGCTTTTCAGCTGATCTTCACGTAACTGCAGCAGTTCCGGGACAAACGCGGCAGCCCATTGCCCGACACCATAGAGCGGCTCTCTGCTAATGAGGATATTGCGTACGAGCAACAGGATCGCACTGGCAGTATCGATTCGATTCCTGCCATCTTCGGCCGGCAGGTGCCGCCAAAGGATTTCCTGAAGCCGGCAACGCTGCATCAACCGATTGATGATCGGCAGGGCGCCGATGGTGCGGGAGTGGAGCACGAGGTCGCTGCCTGACGCTTTCGGCGCCAGGGTAGCGGGGTCGGGAGCACGACGCTTTGGCTTTTGGTTGCGGTTCATGCCGCAATGGTACAGCGCGGGGTGTCGGGAAAATTGGCGGCGCCGCGAAGTTTTTGGTGGCCCAAAAAACTTACGGCATCTACCATTGACGTAAATCGTGCGGCACAAAACTTACGTCAATGGTGATCGGCGCAAGTGCCAAAACAGCGATTATTATTTTTTATAGCGCGCAGCCTGGACAGTCGGTAACGCGTAGACTGTTGCTCATTCGGGTAGTTGCATCCCAGTAAAATCCGGCGATAATGGTTTCCAGTAGTGCGGAAAAGAAGATGCACGGGAGACCTCGGCGGCGCTGCACCTGAAATTGCAACGAACTGCTTGGTCCCCGTGATCCGTACCGTTCGCCGACCCAAGTTGATTCCTCACACTTTTCGAGCCGCAAACCAATGGTGTTCACTACACCTCGGTTTTTCGTATATGCATTGCTTTGGTAGTTCTGTCGGCGACGCCTGTTAGGCTTATCACGTTCCCTTATCGCATGTCACTCACACGGTGAACTTTGTTGTGGAATAGGTGAATCTAAACCTTGCTCTAGCTTGGAGATTGTTGGCCATGACAGCGAACTTCCAGGGATCGATATGCGTACCCATCTTGTGTTTTGCAATAGACGACGACGTCGAGGTCATAGGCAGATTGCAGGATACTTGGAAATCCCAGGTGTCCGAAAATTTGTCTGCTGATATCACGTATCTCTCATTTTTCCGCGCGCGAGAACGGAGATTGCCGAGGACAAACTTAGGGCGCTCCTCGAAGCCCACGACAGTAGGGAAAGGGAGCAGTTTGACACGCACGCCCGGATTATAGACGCTTCGTTGCCCAACGACCCAGTGGCGACGCCGAATCATGGGCTCGGCCGCCGTAAATATCACCGCTCGTGACTATCAAGAAAGAAAAGGCAATGGGCACGGCAATGGGGCCTGCTGATCCCGACGTTTTGATTACCGCGGCAGCGGAGCATTATGCGTTCTGGGCAGCGGTAGTTTCAATTTCGCTGATCGTGGCTTCAGCGGCGGCATGGCTTTTTCTTCTAAACAGCCTAAGTTGTTGCTGCTTGGCGGCCATTCCGCTATTTGTTCATCCAATGTGGACCGTAACTTCGCTCCGGCATGACAACGGTGCGACTCTGCGATTCGCCTCAACGCTTTGGGTCTTTGTTGCTTGCGCTGCCATTTCAATGGCCTTAATTGCGATATATCGCCGCGGAGCACAGGTCCCTCAGCGTTGGCTTCCGCGCTTCACAAGCCAATTTTTTCTCATTCTCGTCGTGCTCGTCGCAATTACTTTGGCTCTGACGAGACCTCCACTTTCAGACGAAATTCCCGTATCAAGGAGTTTACCTGCGTTGGGCGTGCTGGCCATGCTTTTCATCGCGGCGTTCTCTCGGAAACCAACACATGTCAGGAAACAACCGGTCCGAATACACGTTTCGCCTGAATTCAACACCAACCGAGACTAGCTCATTGCTACTGGCGCTTGTTTAAGATTTGTGTGGCCTTCCCTCGTCGGCTACAGTGGTTCATTTGAAGCGATCCGTCCGATTGTGATCGTTGGACCAATGCTCGAGGTTCTTCGGGGATTTTAGTGGGTCAATTATGGCATCAGGTCGAGCTTGCCACAGTAGAACAGGATTCGTGTGCGGTAGTTTTAAGGTTGCGGAAGCCTCTGGCGGCTGATTTGATCGACTGCATCCGGCTGTTGAACCCTTCGCTGGTCGCGTTGGTCACACGGTGATCAAAGTAGTTCAGAAGTCCATCAAGATGCCTCTGAAGCATCTTGGCAACTTTCTTGATCGGCTGGCGGCGAGGTCGAGATCCACGTCAACGACTTTCCAATCGTCGCTGAGCCCAAGAAGTTGCCGGTAGAGCGTGTTAAGATCGTTCATCCCCACAAAATACAGAATCAGCCTGCCTCACGCGATCAGCCACTAAAATCCCCGAAGAACCTGGCCGTATTAATCATGCTTGAGTCTATTCTGGAAGACTGGCATCTTGCTGAAGGGACGATAGAGGGTGCGCTGATGCTCAGCGAAGCCGGCATGCGGACACAATTCGCCGACCGGTACGACTTCCCGCCGCTCCAGATCCGTCTGAGCGTAAGAGTGGATGATCAGTGCCTGTAATGTTTTCCAAACCCTCGCTATTTTCCGTGACGCGGCCACCTCGCCAGCCGAGGATCTTCAGCCAACTTTCGCGACTGCCCGCCTACGGCGCCTGTTGGTCCAACTCGCCGAAAAGCCGTGAGAGAGCAAGCGAAAACCCGGCCATTAAATCGCCGGCATCGAGCGTTTGAGATTCACTGAGAACGGTGGATTCCGCAGGCGAAGTAAAAACCTGAAGTGTTCGCGCGTTGAGATCGATCTGCCAAACTTCCCTCGTGCCAGCAGCGAAATACTCGCGCCGTTTGCGAGCCATTTCGCCGGCAGTGTTACTCTCGCTAAGCACTTCCACGGCCAAGTCAGGTACGAGATTGGGGATTGCCTCCGCAGGAACGCAGCCATCGGGGATGCGGCTCCATGAAACGAACGCCACATCGGGGCCGCGCACCAAACCTGGAGCGAGACGCATAAGGCCGGCTTCGCCTGTAACCAGGCCGAGGTTTCTCTGTCGCACCCAGGGCTTAAGCAACGCAAGCAACGCCGCAGCCAACAGCGACTCTCGGTAGCCCATCGCTTTCTCCACCAAGACCCCCTCGACCAACTCGCACGGGCGAGCGGTTTTTTCAACCCGTCGGTAGACGTGCTCCTCCGTCGCAGTCCCCGGTGGCGGATCAAGCAAGATACGGCCCGGGGGCACGCCCCCGAGTTCATCGATCACGTCGGCCATCGTCGCAAATCTGGGAAGCGGTGCAGCAGTCGTCATGGAATGAAATCCGGGAGAATGGTTCGTCGATTGTAACAGCCATCCCATCGAGCTGCGTCGTTTCATCCGACGCTGCTAGCCCCGGCCATCCGGGCGATCGGCTCAGCAAGATGTTCTTCCAGCCGTTTGCCGGGGAAGACTCGCGACATGTTTTGAGCCCCAGGTGTTATGATGACCGTCTCGCCGGTTCAACGGACTCTTCTGCAGCAGCTCGTCACCATAGGACCATCAAGCATGTCCATGTCGAAATCCGTTTGCGCCTCCGCAGTACTGCTCGGTTGTTCGCTATTGGCGTGCTTCCTGCACCCTCTCAGTGACACAAGGCAAACCTGCCTCGCAGAAGAACTGGTGCTAGCACAAGTCGGTGCATCGATCGAGGTTAGCGCAGAAGCCGGATTGGAGCAGCAAGATGAGAATACAACCGCAGCACTGCAGGCCCTGGAACGCGAGGTTCTGTTGCCTCCCTCGGTGCCACTCGACGATTTGCCTGACCTAATCCAACGACTCGCCTCGATTCCGGTGATCATCGACGAGCGTGCATTGAAGTTCGCCGATGTACCCACCGGAGCGTTGCTGGCGTTTACTGAGGGTCAATGCCCGCTGGGCAGTTCGCTACGTGCAGTGCTTCGGCCGCTGGAATTGCGGGCGGTCGCCGACAACGAGGTCATTCTTATCACGGCAGATCTAACGGTCCTGGTGCATCGCGGGATCGGTGTGTCGCGGTGGATCAATGTCGATGAGCAGGCCGAAAAGGTAATTGCGTCTAAGTTGGCTACTCAAATCAGTTTTGACTTCGTGTCCGAGACGCTCGAGAACTCGCTGCGAATCATGTCCGAGGAAGTTGGCCTGCCGATCCGACTGGACCACAAAGCGCTTGAAGATACACCGTACACGCCCCATACGACTATCGATCTCACACTTCGCGAAGTCACGCTGCGCACTTTCTTGGACCTGATGCTGCACAATCTGCAGTTGACGCTTACCATTCAAGGAGAAGTGCTGACTGTGACTACTCCGGAACAAGCTGAGATGTTCCCGCTCACCCGAATGTACTGGCTGGAAGGAACAGGTTTCAATGGCGGCAGCGAGGAGCAGTTGATCGACAACATCGGTTCGCTCGATCCCGACAAGTGGGAGAAATTTGGAGGGACATCGACGATCCAATTCGTCAGCCGCGGATATCAAGGTCGTCCGGCAATCATTGTTTCTGCCCCTTATTCGCTTCACTATCAGATTGCGAGTCTATTGACGGCGGCGCGAGAATCACACTTTGGCCCCGACGCCCCGTGGGATCCCGTGGACGAACCACAGGCTCCAAAGTCGACGGGAACCGGCCACAGCGGAGGACTCAGCGGTGGCATGGGCGGCGGCATGGGCATGGGCGGCATGGGTATGGGTGGCATGGGCGGAAGCGCAGGCTTTGACAGCAGTTTGCGCCGGGGCAACTACTCAGCAACACCTTTGGCTAGAACGCGAGGGTTAGACCTGAACCTTCGCACCGACCAGGGACGTGGTCCCGGAATGGCTGGTGATCGTTTTGAAATGATCACTGAGAACCCCTTCCAGCGTCCCGACGAACATCCGCTGAGCACCTTTTCGATTGATGTCGACACCGCGTCCTACTCGAAGGTGAGACAATTTCTAACCGAATCCGGGCGGTTGCCGCGTCCCGACATGGTTCGGATCGAGGAGTTGGTGAATTATTTTGATTACGGCTACGCTGACCCGCCGGCCGAGAGTCGGCATCCGTTGGCTGTTGACATCGAGATCGCCCAGTGTCCATGGAACAGCGGGCACCGTCTGGCTCGTGTCGCGGTTCAGGCCAAACGGATTGCCGCCGCCGATCGGCCGCCATGCAATCTTGTGTTCCTAATCGACACGTCGGGCAGTATGAACTCACCCAACCGCTTACCGCTGGTGCAGCGTGGCATGGAGATGTTGCTCGACTCTCTTAACGAGCATGACCGCGTGGCGGTAGCGGTTTATGCTGGGTCGGCCGGACTTGTGCTCGATTCGACCCCGGCGACGGAGGCAGGCGCAGATCTGCCAATGCTGACCCAGTTGCAAGCCGGTGGCAGCACAAATGGCGGGGCGGGCATCCGCTTGGCCTACCAGACGGCACGTCATCACTTTATCCCCGCTGGGGTCAATCGCGTGATCCTCTGCACCGATGGTGATTTTAATGTGGGCACGACTAGCCCAGATGAACTGATCCGCTTGGTCAAACAGCAAGCCGGCGGCGGAATCGATTTAACTGTCTTGGGCTTTGGTATGGGCAATCACAATGATGCCATGCTCGAAAAGATCAGTGGTGAAGGCAACGGAAACTACGCTTTCATCGATAATCCAGGCGAGGCCCGGCGGGTGCTGATCCAGCGGGCCACGTCGACGCTGTTTTCGATCGCCAGAGATGTCAAGATTCAAGTCGAGTTAAATCCCGCGCAAGTAGCCGCCTACCGGTTGATTGGGTACGAAAATCGGCTGTTGGCCATGGAAGACTTTAATGATGATACCAAGGACGCCGGTGAAGTTGGTGCGGGGCACAGTGTGACGGCATTTTACGAGTTGATTCCACATCAGGGTGACACCCGATCGATGCCGCCCGAGGTTGACCCGCTGAAGTATCAGCGGCCGTTGGTGATGTCCGAGGCGGCCGATAGCGATGAGGTGCTAACCGTCAAATTGCGATACAAGCCGATCCAAAAGGCCGATGAGGCCAAGGTCGGCATTGACGGAGGCGGCGTCGATGCTGAGTCGATTCTGGTTGAGTTTGCATCGCAGGACTCCGGCCAGAAGTTTGCTGAGGCGGGCCAAGCGTATCGAATGGCCGCTTTGGTCGCCGCGTTCGGGCTGCAGTTGCGATCTAGTGAGCATCGCGGCACGTGGACAATGTCCGATGTGCTCCGCGAGGCAACGTCGTTCGGCGACGGCCAAGATGAGGAATGGATCGAGTGGATTGACTTGGTACGATTAGCCGCGCAGTTGCAATCAGCAGACCATTAATCCTTGCAGAATTAGGATCCAAATCGTGAGCACGAACCTGCACCTCAACACCGCTGAATATGGTCGCATGGTCGAGCGAGGTGCATTTGATCACTTGAATCGTAAAATTGAGTTGATCTATGGCGAGCTGCGCGAAACGAATTCGGCTGGACCCGTTCACGACGACTTGATCGCATATTTGAATGATTGGTCAGTCCACGCGACAGATCGCGAAAGGATTCGCGTGACCGTCCAGTCCGGGCTGGATCTGGCAGACTTAAACAGCCGGCCCGAGCCCGATCTGCTTTGGGTTCGAGCGGCTCGCTATCGCGATCGACACCCCACCGCCGCCGACGTTAAGCTGGCAATCGAAGTTTCCGGCAGCAGTTTATACGCGGATTTGATTGAAAAGGTTGCGTTGTACGCTCAGGCCCGTATCGTGGAATACTGGATTGTCGACGCAAAAGGACATTGTGTGCACGTGTTTCGCAGCCCCCAAGCGGGAGAGTACAAGCAGCGGAGCGTCGCCAAGATCGGAGAATTCCTCTTGCCATCGGAACCGTGCAACTATCCTTTAGACCTGCACGACCTGTTCATGTGATCTCCCCACCCAGTGGGCGTCGCCCAGCGAAAAATCGTTCTGTGGGTGAATCAGCATTTAAGCTCATAGCCAAAAACAATGCCACTTGAGGACTACCTATGAAATACGATTCCGTCATTGCATTCGGCTTCGGCCTGGCACTTGTTGCAATTCTATGTGACCCTGCATATGCGCAGTCGGATAGCGAATTGCCGCAGGAGGTTTACCTTTATCATGGCGACGCACCTGGCTCCGAGGGTCTTTCCCAGCAAGCAAAGGTGGTGAGGCCGGGCGCAGATCGTGTGGTCACCAATGTTCACCGTCCGTTGCTGTACCCGTACCTGCCTCGTGAGGGAACAGGAACTGGAATGGCAGTGATCATCGCTCCAGGTGGAGGGCATAACTCGCTTTGGTCGACGCACGAAGGACATGTACCGGCCAAGTATTTCGCTGAGCGAGGGATCGCCGCCTTTGTCTTGGAGTATCGACTTGCCGAAGAACGTGGATCGAGGTACACCGTCGATGAACACGCGTTGGGCGATCTTCAGCGAGCCATTCGACTGGTACGAAGTCGCGCCGATGCATGGAACATTGACCCCAACCGAGTTGGCGTCATGGGGTTCTCGGCTGGAGGTGAACTGGCTGCTCTATCTGGAATGCGTTTTGACGCTGGGAACGAGGCGGCGCCCGACGTGATCGATCAACCCTCTTCGCGTCCCAATTACGTCGCGTTGATCTATCCAGGACGCTCGCGGCGCTATGAACCGCACCCAGAAACGCCGCCGACATTCATCGTCGCTGGGTTCGAAGACCGGCGAGATATCTCCGAGGGCATGGCGGAAGTCTATCTAAAATATAAACGTGCGGGAGTGCCAACCGAATTGCATATTTACGCAAAGGCAGGACACGGATTCGGGCTCCGCGAAGACAAACCGGGGTCGGTCATGAAGTGGGTGGATCGTTTTATCGACTGGACCGGGGACACGAAACTACTCGGCAAGCCGATTGATAGAGTCGAGGACTCCGCCAGCGGCAGGCCTGACGAAGCGGTAGGTACGAGCGCAGGGACGCCTGAAGGTGAATAGAATGATCTCACGATCCTCCGGGGTGCCGACTGGCGCTCGCCAGGTTGAGTGGGTTCTATGGCATGATCGTGTCTGTCCGAGGGTTACCAATCAACGTAAATTTGATCAAAATAGAGGGCAACCAGCTATGAGAACAGCGAGTGGTAATTTTGAAGTGCGAAAGAAATCGGCAGGGCTCGTGCTCTTGCTGCTGTTGCTGACGGCGCCGGCATCTGCCGCGGCACCGCCAGGGATTCCCGATGGTTGGACGAACGGGTACGTGTATGCCAATGGCGTTCGCATCCACTATTACCACGCGGTACCAGCGCCAGACAAACCGGTGATCGTGATGGTTCATGGGGTGTCCGACAATGGACTGTGCTGGACCACGCTAACTTGGAAGCTGCAGGACGCGTACGACATCTACATGGTCGATACCCGCGGACATGGGCTGTCGGACCCTTTTACACCTGCCGACGATGGTGAGACGCTCGTTAAGGACTTGGTGGGATTCTTGGATGCGATGAGCATCGAGAAGCCGATCCTGATGGGGCATTCCATGGGTGCCGCTACGGTCATGCGTCTGGGCGCGCAGCACCCGGATCTGGCGAAGGCAATCATCATGCTGGATCCGCGACTTGGGCGTGGAGGTCCCGGTGGAAGAGGCGACGGCCGACGCGCGCTTGAGGGCGCCAGACGTAGCGACTCTGCCGCTACTGCGCAGCGCGCCGCGACGGCGCCCGACCGCCTTTCCGTCAGAATGTTCGGCGATCCCGAAGATCTGGTAGCTCAAAATAACTATAGCTTCGACGAACTAGTGGCGACGTGCCGCCGCCAGAGCCCCAAGTGGGATCTGGTGGATTGTCAGTATTGGGCGCTTTCTAAAAAACAGTACCACGGTGCCTACAGCAGTGAAGCGTGGCAGGCGATGTCGGGCACAATGAATACCGAGGATTCGCTGGAAAGGATTTCCGTTCCCGCGATCATCCTGAAAGCTGATGCGTCTCCCGAAGTCCGCGCAGCCAATGAAGAGGCCGCCAGCGTGATGCAGGACGGCAGTCTCGTGCACATTGATGGAGCCGGCCACAATCTCCATCACGACGAACTGGACCGTACCGTGGAAGTGCTGACCGAGTTCCTGTCGACGCTTTAAATGTTAGTCTCGATCAGACCGGTGGCGTCACGAGTGACCTCAGGCATACATGTCCTACCGTTACACCGGCTCGAAAAGTGAGGAGCAACTGAATTCTCTGACGCCTGGTTCTACCGCGATCTGCCTGGATGTCGTGACACCGTAGTTGGTCTACTCGGCAAATGGCGTGTACGAAAACCCGGAGGCCGTTGCGAGCACCCGCGGGGCTTGGCCCGGTCAGCCGAAAGAGTTGCTGCGGCATGGTCGGTTACTCGAATGAACTGGTAACAGACGCGTGTCTCATCCCCGTGGTCGACAGCGGCTACGATGAGCCGCTATGCCGTTTGCGGTATTCTCCCGGGGCCACGCCTACTTCTCGCTTGAAAGCAGCTCCTAAGTATTCCGCATGTTCAAATCCCAACTTATCACTGATTTGTTGGACGGTCAGCTCCGTGTCGCGGAGCAATTCCTTCGCGCGGTTCATTCGCACCCGTTGAATTTCCTCGTGAGGCGTATGTCCCACCCATTTCTTGAAACGGTGCTCGAACGCTCGGCGCGATAGCTTGACGTGCTTCAATACATCGGTCACACGGATATTCGCAGATGCCCGGCGACGGATAAACTGCAATGCCCAAGCGATCTCTTCGTCATCGATCGCTAGAGTGTCCGTCGACTCGCGCAGGTGAATCCCCAGCGGCTGGGTGATGAGCGGCTGGTTGGTGGCGACCACTTCACCGGACATCATCCGATCGAGCAAGGCCGCGGCTTCGTACCCAGTCCGTTTCGTGTCGGGAATGACACTCGACAGCGTCGGCTCCGACAGTTCGCAGATCAGATGATCATTGTCGACACCGAGTACGGCAACTTCCGTCGGAACAGCGATTTTCAATTGACGACACGCATCGAGCACCTCCTGGGCTTTGAAATCGTAGCATCCCATAATGGCAACCGGGCGTGGAAGCCTGGTGATCCAGTCCATGATCCGCCGCTTCTCCACCACAGCATTATAGGCACGGTCATAGCGGGCGACAGATTGATGTTCGCAGAAGAAACAGCCAGCGGAGTCGGCATACCGGCGGAAATGCAGCGACCGCTTTGAAGACCATTGAAAGCCCGCGTCGCCACAGTAAGCCAAATTCCGAAACCCGCGTTCAGTAAAGTGCTCCACGGCCAAACGTGAAATCGCTCTGTCTTCCGTATCTGCCCAAGGAATGCCCTTGATGTGACGGGCGGCGCTGAGATCAACGATGGGGACTCCACACCGTTTGAGCTGGCTGCCGATCGCATCGGTTTCGATCCTCGCGATCACCCCGTCTCCTCCCCAACCTTGTAGCCAAACTGGCGGCGGAGCACCTCGTTCCTGTTCCGTGAGATAGACCGACCAGTTGCCTTGCTCCTTGGTGTAGGCAATCACTCCTTCGAGTAGACCACGACTGTACCCATTAGAAGTTTCGATCAGCAAAGCAACGGATCGACGTGTCATCTGATTGCAGTTGATCACTCTTAAGGCGTTCCGCGAATACTGTCACACTGGGCTGCACCCGCATATTGCCGCCTTTTCCTCTGCGTTTTCCCTCTGTGGCAGGGAGTGAAGGCGCCGCGTAAATTTTCTCTGCCCGGCATCAGTGTAATCCACTGCCGAGTGACGCCGCAGTACGGGGAAAGCGTAAGTTTCAGCAATCTTTGCCGCGCTGAGCGGAGCGGCGCCCGCTGCAACTCGGCATGGCGTGTCAAATATCTCCTATGAATTGCGCAATTCCTCATGGAAGCCTTGGTTACGCGGCATTAAACTGATGACTGCGCCCACGCTCGATTCGGCCGCCATCCCTGACCGGCTGTCGGCGGTTTGGCTCGTGTAACCCTGCCGATGGCGCCCTTGACTGACGTCCTAGCAGGGTAGTTCGCCGTATTGCGCTCGTCTGTCGTGACTATTCTACATTGTCGGATGATGAAGATGACTTTTCTGCTCAAGCACCTGTGGATCGCAAGCTTCTTGGGTGCCGTGGTATTGGCAAGCGGATCGGCGCGAGCCGAGGATGAGAAAGCCCAAGCGGTTGTCGCCGCGAATCGGCCATTCAAGGCCCCGGAGATCAACCCGCCAGCTGTTGATGACGAGCGGTTTTCGGCCACCGATGTGGGTGCGAAAATTCCTGTCTACACGCCGGGAGCGGAGTGGGGCACGCAGGCGGAACCCTTGACGCTGATGCAGGATCCACTGCCGGCGGAAGAGTCGATCAAAGCCTTTGCCGTCCCGCGCGGCATGCAGCTTTCGATTTGGGCCAAGGAATCACCGGAGAATTGGCCCGCGGATTCGCAGCAACCAACTGCGACGGCCGGACTGCAAGGAAAACCGATTGCGATGAATTGGGACGAGCAAGGTCGCCTGTGGATCTGCGAAACCATCGACTATCCGAACGAGTTGCAGGAAACGCCGGCTAAAGGGCGTGATCGTATCAAGATCTGTGAGGACACGGACAACGACGGCCAGGCCGACAAGTTCACCATCTTCGCTGAAAATCTCAGCATTCCATCGACGCTCGTGTGTTATCGAGGTGGTGTCATTGTTCAGGACGGACCGGCGACTGTGTATCTCAAAGACATCGATGGCGACGATCGGGCAGACTTTCGTCAAACACTGATTACCGGCTGGGCGATGGGCGACACGCACGGCGGAGTCAGTAACTTCCAGTATGGTCCCGATAACTGGATCTGGGGCATGCAGGGCTACAACAATTCCCAACCCGTCATCAATGGTCAATCGCAGATGCGATTTCGGCAAGGCTTTTGGCGATTCAAAGTGAGAGCAGGGACAGCGGATGAGACCGCACCGGCTTATCCAATCGACGCGGAGACCGGCGTTGTGTCGCAGGAGCCATCGCAGGGTTTCGATGACCACACCATTCGCATCGACGCTTTGGAATTTATGCGCGGGACGAATAACAACACGTGGGGCCTCGGTTTCAGCGAAGAAGGTTATGTCTTCGGCTCGACCGCTAACGGCTGTCCGAGCGTGCACATGCCAATTCCGAATCGTTACTATGATCAAGTGGCAGGATGGTCGCCCCAGACGCTGCAAAACATTGCCGATTCACATCGCTTTCAGCCCATCGACGATCGGATTCGCCAGGTCGATTGGCACGGCGGATTCACCGCCGGGTGCGGCTCTGCAATCTACACAGCGCGAAATTATCCGCAGACCTGGTGGAACCGCATTCAGATGGTCTGCGGTCCAACAGGGCACCTGGTCGGTTCGTTTGTATTAGAAAAGAGGGGAGCCGGCTACCGAAGCCGCAACGCCTTCAACACCGTTGCCAGCATCGATGACTGGACCGCGCCGATCATGGCAGAAGTTGGTCCCGACGGAAACGTGTGGGTATTGGATTGGTACAACTACATCGTTCAACACAACCCGACGCCGCACGGCTTCGAAACAGGTAAGGGTGCGGCGTACGAAAGCGATCTGCGCGACAAACGGTTCGCTCGCGTCTATCGCTTGTTGGCACAAACAGAGGGTGCCGATCCATCCTCGCGGTCACGGCACCTCAACGCCGCCAGTGAGGCGGAGCTCGTCGAGGCCCTAAGTGACAGCAACTTTTTTTGGCGACGCACGGCACAGCGTCTGTTGATCGAACGCGGAGCGACGGACCCTACCACTCTGCAAGCGCTTCAAACCTTGGTGATGCGCGGGCAGGTGGATGAGATCGGCCTGGATCCCGCGGCGATGCACGCGATCTGGACACTCGCCGGATTGGCTGACTCGGGCAGCGACGCGGCGGCGAAAACACTGGCGGAAGCGTGCGAAATTGGGTTTCAACATGTTTCCAGTCCGGTCCGGAACGCTGCCGTCGGATTCTGTGTCGACCAGCAAATCGTCAAGGCCGTTCAGTTGGGGCTACACCAAGACGTTGACCCGAAGGTTCAACTGACACTGCTCCTCCGCATTGCCGAGGGCCAATCCGGCGACGCATTATCTGGTCAAGAACTTGCTGCATTGGCTGCTTCTATCGCAGAAGACAATATTTTGCTGGATGCCTGGACCGCCGCGGCGTCGACCGATGCCATCGAAACCATCGTCGCGGTCTGCAAAATGGAACTCACACCCAACGTGCACAGCGCGGTGAAGGGTTCCGTGGCAGTCTTGGCGGAACACGTCGCACGCAATCAACCGACGGCCCAGCAGATCAGCCGACTTCTGGATATCGATCCGCAGTCGTCACTCCTGGTGACGGTGTGGGAAGGATTGACTGCGGGCTGGCCGCGCGACTGGGTCATCGAGATCTCAGCAGCGGATCAGCAAAAAGTCCGTGAGCAGTTCTTGTCCAACCGGGTTTCCGTGGAAGGCAAAGCTGCGGTTCTCGCGGTCGCCGATAAATGGTCACTGAATGATCTGGACCGGATTGTCGGCAGCATTCAAGATCAGCTGCTGGCAGCGGTACTTGATACAGATCTGTCGTCGGACGAGCGCGTCGCGGCCTGGGACCAGGCGATCCGGCTCGCTCCGGCAAGTACGAAGCTTTTGGAGACCGCCGAAGAATTATTGACGCCGCAGTTGGCACCCGAGATCGGTATCCGGGCGCTCAATTCGCTGCAAGCGGCACGTGTTGAGGGACTGGCGGAGCGACTACTGCCGCTACGAGGCTCGCTGGGTCCAAAACTCAGCAGTCAAATCCTGACGCTGTTGCTGTCCAGAGCCGATAGCACGGCAGATTTGCTCGATGCGATCGCCGATGGGCAAGTCCGGTTCACCGATTTGCAGCTCGATCAACGACAAGCGATTCTGAATCATCCCAACCGGGCAATTGCGTCCCGTGCCGCGGAACTGATGAAGGCGCAAGGAGCGATGGTTTCGTCCAACCGGCAGGAACTGGTCGACCAGTGGCTGCCGGTCACTGAACAGCCGGGTGATGACATCAATGGCTTGGTGATGTTCAGAAAGCATTGCGCCGCCTGTCACATCCACGGCGAGATCGGGACCGAGGTTGGCCCCAACCTGACCGGCATGGCGGTCCATCCCAAGGAAGAGATTCTGGTCAACGTGCTCGATCCCTCACGCAGCGTGGAGAACAACTTCCGGACCTATCAAATCCTCACTGTCGATGGCAACGTCGTATCCGGAATGTTGGCTGGAGAATCAGCCAATTCGATCCGCATCATCGATTCGCAGGGGAAAGAACAACAGGTTCTGCGAGCCGACATCGAACAGATGATCTCGTCCGAGAAATCGTTGATGCCCGAGGGATTTGAGAGTGCGATGAGCAAGGACGAAATGGCTGACCTGTTGGCATTCTTGGCCAAGCGAACTCGCTATACCCCTTTGACGATCTCGAGTGTGGCCAACATCAACGGCAACAACGGCCTGCCTGGTTTCCGTGGACGCCCCGGCGACACTTTCCAACTGGATTCTTATGGACGGATGGAAGCCGAGGGCGTGCCGTTTGAATTGATCGACCCGCAGGGGGATCGGATCTCCAATATCATCGCGCTGCAAAGCAGTTCCGGACGGCGACCCGCGACGCTGCCCGATTCCGTCAGCATCGACTGTTCAGGAAAGGTTGCGGCGATTCACCTGCTCGGCGGCGTCGCTGCGGCGGCTTATCCTCGCTTTGAAAATCCTTCCACAAGCCTGATTGTCCGCTGTCACTACGCCGATGGCACGACGAGTGACTACGAACTGATCAATGGCCAACACATCGTGAGTTATGAAGCGGATCATGACGTGCCACAGTCCAAGCTCGCGGTGAAAGCCAATGGCAAGCAGATCCGGTATTTGAAGATCCCTGCGGATGGCGACAAAGAACTCGATCGGATTGAACTTGTTAAGGGAGACGATTTTTCAACTCCGCTGGTGTTCGCCATCACGATCGAATCTGCTGGCTTAGCCCCTGCTGTCGGCCAAGGTGCGGGCAGCCAGACGGCGACGGAAGCAGGTGAATCTCGCGAGGAGTGAGGTGGTGACTTAGAGCCGAGCGGTCCGGTGGTGTCTGGAGCCGGACGGGTCGCTCGGAATGGATTCAGGCTCGCGACCGCAGCACTTCGTCTAGGCAGCTCTGCAAATCCGCACACCTGGGGATGAGGTCCGCATGGCTGCTGGCAACCTGCTCCAGGTTGTCGCGCAGTTCCTGGGCTGCGGACTGTTCGACAATCCGATCGCCTGCCTTTTGAAAACGCGAAAACGCGGCGTTGAGCGCGTCAATAGATGGCTGGCTCCTTTGATGTCGCTGGAGTTCCGATACAACTTCAGCCAGTTGAAAGCCGATAGCGAGCTTTGCGACCTGGGGTGAGCCGCCGGGGCCGAGGACTTTCTCCCAATCGACGAATGTCGACGTCCACGCCGACTCGCTATGGTCGTCTCCAGGTTCGTCTTCCGCCGGATCGTCGTCCGGTAGTTCGCCGAGGTACCGCAGATCCTGCTGATCCTGATCCCATTCCTCGCGTGATGCGGTCAGCGAGAAGGCAAACTCATCTTCCAGTTCTAGATGGTGACCATCGAAGAACAAGAACGCTGGACTACCGCCGATTGAGCCATCCGCCATCGCTTGACAGATCGGGCAATCGCAGTCCAAATGACTGCCGTCAGCGGTAATCGGTACCCGTCGGCGTTCGCTTTCGATCAACTCACGACAAGTGGTTTGGGAACCGTCATCGTCCGGCGGTGCGTTCAAAAACGCATCGCGATAGGTCGCGAGGCGCTGGACCAACTGGTCCTTATCTAACCGGCGCCCCACCGACGAGTGCTCGCGCGTCTGCTCCCAAGCAAACTGTAACAACGACCGCATCAGGTCAAAGTAAGTCACAATCTCGACCGTTCCGTAGCCGCCGAAGCGGTAGGCTGCCGCATCCTTGCCCAGCGCCGGCGGCGCGAAGCCCTGCATCGACCACTGCTGCGAACGAAACTGGAGTTCCAGATCAATGTGGCTGCGTTTGCGGAGCAACATTTCGCGTGGTGTGCAGCCGAGCAGGTCGCTGCGCGATGTCATCAGCCATTGGGCGTGGATGGCTCGAATCCTCGCGTGCCGAGTTTGATTGTCGTCGGTGCCTGGGATGTCGGCTGCCAGGATTTGGTTCGCGAGGAACTCCAGCATCGGACGCCCGAACAATACCGCTCGAGTATCGATCCGTTGGTCAATGGAACGTGCTCGCGCTCGGTCATTAATCACGGTCAGCCAATCGGGACCGGCCATTTCCAGTAGCCAGTCGTCAGCCAGGTTGAGCCAGGCACACGGGATCCCCTGCGGCCGATCATTCTCGTCGGCGTCATAAACCTCGATCCGATGCGGCAATTCAAACTCGCCAGCGGCAAGAACCGATTGCGAATCCAGGTCGATCAAGCACGACGGCTGGTCGCTGTTGAGAGCATCGTCGAGAGCCACTTCGCGGCCACTCTCGTCCAGGCAGTGACGGGGGTGATACCGGCGGAGAGAATCAAAGAATTCTTCTAAAGTTTCCGGTTCCGCCGACAGCGCCGCCAGGGCGAGCAGTGCTGTCCAGTCGTCGACTGCCCAAGCGAGCACCTTACCGGCGGCACGAAGTGTCAGTTGCACAGCCATGGTAATCCTGATTCGTAAGTGATGGAAGGATTTTTAAGTGGCCAGACACAAGTCATTCGACATCAGTGTCGCAATTCCGAGCGATTTCTGCCGTGTCGAGAGAATCAGTTCATGGAACCGATTGGTGTCTGAGTGCTTAAGTGACCCAGGGTCCGCCGGCCCGCCGGGGCGAACACCCCCGGTAGAGTTTACTGTCTCCTCCCGTCCTTAGCTACAAACGGTGGAGCAGCCGGGAACCGGGAACGGGTTCAGCTGCCGCAGCACGATCGGTAGATCCTGCAAAGCGGGTCCGCGCGATCGGGGGTGCACTGTAGCGTGTCCCAAGGCGAACTCAGTTGCGGGATGTATAGACTTCATGATCAGCGGTTATGGACTGGATTGAATGCTGCCGCCCGAGTTGGGCCCCAAACACCGCTCTTCCGGCGGCGCATCATTTGCTGCGCCAAGCAGCTACAGTCGCCCCTCTGTTGGAACCAGTTCATGCCTCGGGAGAAGAATCATGAAGAAGCGATTCTATCAGTGTGTCGGTGCGGGATTACTCGGTGTTGGTTTAACCTTGGTCGCGTTCACTCCGGAGGCCGCAGCCCAAGTTGATGCGCCAGCAAGGGTGGTTACCGACGACGACGATGACGACTTTGATTGGGGTTGGCTCGGCTTGCTCGGCTTGCTCGGACTCGGTGGGCTGATGCGGCGTGATCCGCATCACACGACGCATCGCGCGACGGTAGGGCCAGTCGATACCCATACGACGCGCACCTAGCGTTGAACGAGTCTTACCATCAGTGGCGATTTGGCCGCGCCGGACAGTGGCGTGGCCAGGACCAGCTTGCGGTGCAGTAGCTTCCGCATCGGCAGGTGGCGGTGATGAAACAATATCGGCCTAAAATCGCTATTTGGCTGCCGGCTTTGTCAAGCCATGTGCCAGCCATCTAAGCCTTTGTTCTTTAAGGTTATCTGATCCTGCTGGAAGAGCCGTAGACTCCCTCTTAGGCGCTGAGATTTTTTTTGCGGGCGATCGGAAATCCGGTATGATGGGAGCGGTGTTGGCCCAGCGGCCTAGGACGCTGAAACCTTTACCCAAAAGTTCCTTAGCAGGTTATCCGGTCGCAATAAAGCATTAACAAAGACGACGGGCGTTCAGGAACAGGTTCCAATTTCGCTGCAGTTAGCCTGAGTGCCAGTCAATGCGACCCGTTTGATGCCGGGGTGGAGGCAGTTGGTGTAGGGGAAGGAAGTTTGCAACCAGCCGCAGGCTGCGTTGTATCAGCCATCGCCAATGGGTCGGAGGAGAGTGATGGTCGACTCGAAAAGACTGTCTGCGAAGCTGATCGTCCAGGCGGTGGACGCCACATTCAACGCGGTGCCACAGTTTGATGTTGACCTGCTCGAAGGCGGGCGCAGCCTTGGCGACCGCGTTACGCTCAACCGGCAGCCTGGCATCGTCGAAGTGCGTGGACTCTTCGCCGGCGAGGCGATTGAGGTCGTCGTCTCCGCGCCAGGGTTCCTGACGGAGCGGCGCGCGACGGTTTTGGCACCCGCCGATAACCCGCTGTACTTCACGCTGGGCAAGCGCGGGATGCAGTTCTATGAGCATGGCGGCATGCGCGTGCCGTATCGCCGCAGGCGGGCGCGATTTTTAGTACTGCAGCGCGGACTGGAGGCCGCGACGCCACGTAAGATCAGCCCCGCGCTGATGAAGCTGATCGCCCATGATGAGCGGCTCACGGCAGAGCCGTTCCAGGAATCCCCTGCACCGCGCGGGAAGACGGTGAAGGATCGACGTCCGCGATGGCGGCGCGAGATGGCCGCGGTCGATTTGATTGTCGAAGGAGGTAAGGCCGACCGCCAGGCGTCGATCGGCGCGATCGCGGCGCACTCTGCGCGCACCCGGAGGACGGCCAACTCGTCGTGCTGATCCACGAAGATAAGGAGCACGCAGCGTACTTCACCGGCGAAATCGTGGTCACGTTCAAGACAGGGTTTACTGGCGCTAATCTACGGCAGTTCGAGCGCCAGTTCGCTCTCGTGCAGGTCGCCGCGGAGGGTTCAACCGGCACCTTTGCAATGCGGTACCCGGACGCGGATTTTCCAGACTTGATCGCCGACATCCAGGAGTACGACGGGGTCGAGCATGCGGAACCGGTGATCGAAACACCGATTGAGCCGACGGTTCGGGTCGTTCCGACAGATTTCCTGTTCCCCGAGCAATGGGACTTCGAGATCATTGAGATGCCCGAAGCCTGGTTTGCGATGGGTGGCGTGGGGGCGAACCTGCAGTTCGGCAGCAACGCGATCGTCGTGGCCGTCGCCGATCCCTTTGGCCCGGAGATGGGGCATCCGGATCTGGGCGGCCTGTTGAACGGCGTCCCGAAAGCATTCGCGAGCTTCGACTTCGCCAATAATCTCACCCCCTATGTCCTCACCGGCACTCACGGCACTCGCTGCGCCTCAGCGGCGTTAGCCGCGGCCAACCGTGTCTCGGCCGCGAATCCGAATTTCGCTGAGGGATTGACCGGCACCGCGCCGGGATGTTTGCTCGTCGGCGTGCAGCTCACGTTCGGTCCGACGAATCCCAACTTCGACGAGATGTTTCGCTGGTTCAGCGGAATGACGACTGCAAATCCCGCCCGCCTGGCTCGCTCGGCCGACATCGCGACGAACAGCTACCGGATGCGACCTCCACCGCTAGCCCTGCTGATTCGAGCGGCGTTGGAGTTCGCCACTGATTTCGGCCGATTGGGACGCGGTGTGCCCGTGTTCTACTCCGCCGCGAATGACGCGGGTTTGATTTTCCCCAATCAAAGTTTCGCGCAATCCAATCGCGTCATGATCGTCACCTCGACGACCCTACTCGCTACGGGCACACGAGAAACGCGCACCCCGTACAGCAACTTCGGTCCCGAAGCCGAGTTTTGTTCACCCAGCAGTAGCCGGCCGATTGGAATGCCGGTCCTGCATGACCCGCCGAACGACTGGGGCGGCCACGCAGCCACGGTTACGAACGCGGTCGCTGCCGCGGGTGTTCCGGCGTTTGCCGACGGCAACTTGCCGGCGCCCGGCCAAACGGCAGCCGTGCCTCCAGCGACGATCCAGTCGGGCGTCAATACGTTTACGGCCGCGGGCTCGCCGACCCTAATCACCAATACCGACGCAACGCCGTTCATCGGCCAATCAGCTGTGATGGTCGGTGCGCCGGGCACGCTCAACGCCGAGGGTCTGCAATTAACCGCTGCCGTCGGAGCGCCGACCAATCGCCTGAACCTCAGGTACCAAACACGCCCCGTCGTCATTCCCAACACGCAGCAGGACCACAACGGCGGCGTTGCGATTCTCGGCGGCGCCGCCGACTACTGCAGCGATCACAGCGGCACGTCCTACTCCACACCGGTCGTGGCTGGCATTGGCGCACTGCTGATGTCTGCCCGACCTACGCTCTCCTGGATCGAAGTTCGCGAAATCCTTCGGAGCACGTGCCGCAAGGTCGACGTCGGCCAGACCAGCATCAACGGACGGTGGCGAGATGGCGCCGGCAACACGGTCCTCGATGCCGCGATGACGGGGCTGCCACCAAAGACGCCGCCCGCGTCGACGACGCTTGCAGCCGACGCCATCGCGCCATCGAACCCGCGGACGCACTTGAACCATCGCCAGAGCACGCTGCACCTCGCCAACGCCACGGGCTTTGAAGTCGGTGATGCCATTCGGATCTCCGGCGGCGGCAACACCGACTTCCATGTGATCGAAGGGAAAGCCGGCAACACCATCGCGATCGACTCGCTGCGCCGCACGTACCTCAGGGCGGTCACGACGGTGATCGCCGGGGCGGTCAGGCCGTTTCGCAGCAACTTCTACGGATTCGGCCGAGTCAACGCACGGCGCGCGGTACAAGCGGCAACCGCGTACAACCACGCCGATCGCGATCTGATGATCCGCAATCATCTCGCCGATACCGGGCTCGCCGATACAATTGCAGCGAATGTCCCGATCCATAGTCCTGACATATGGCTGCGCAACCAGGCCGACCCGCCGCTGCCCGCGCCTCCGTACGATCAGCCGGGACCGCACCAGAATCCCGTTGCGGGCAACAACCGGTTCATCTACGCGCGGATCAAGAACATCGGACAGCGGCTGGCGAACCTCGACGCCTGGGTGCACTTCTACGTCGCGTTGAGCGATCACCTGCCGCCGCCGGTTGACCCCGTCGCCAATCCAGCCCCGGGCATCATGACGCCGTTCCTATTTCCTGGCGATCCAGGCAATGCGAACGTGGCCATTGTCGCCCGCTCCTGGTGCGACATTCCCGCAAACAACATCACTGGCCCTGCGGGCATCAGTTCGGGCGTACGCAACGTCTATCACGTCCGCGACACCACTGTTCCGCTGCGGTTCAATCAGATCATTCCAGCCGGTTCAGTGGCCGCCGCCGACCCGAACAACGTCAACACCGGCGTTACCGTCGTGCGGGTGCAGTGGAACGCGGTGGATCTGCCTCCGGTGGCGACCGGCGACGCGATCTATTTACTGGCCTACGTGTCGCCGGTCGATGGCGTTCGTCAGGGGCGTGAAGCCGGCCGCCACAACAACATCAGCTATCGAGAGATCGCGTTCGCCGACTTCGATCTGTTCGACGACACCGGGGCGACGCCGCTCCCGGCATCGGTCAACGTTGATGCGTTTGGCACGCCAAGGACGACAACGTTTCAGATTCGCGCCCGCCAGTCGATCGGATCGTATATCACCGAGCGGCTGCAGATCGAGATCACGCGCACCAACGACAACGGCTCGACCGATCGCGCGGTCTTCCGCCACGACGGGGCGGGCTGGCAGCTGCTCGATCCGGGCGGGGCTGCCGTTAGCTGGGCGCACCTGACGCCTCCGGTGCTCGCCGGGACAGCCACCGCTGCGGCGGGCGCGCAGACGGACGTCACGTTCGCCGGCGATTTCGCAGCGGCGCTGCAGCACCGAAAAGTAACGTTCCGGGCGATCATCCATTCGGCCCGCGGCGGCCCGCTGGTGCCGATTGCGGAAGAGTCGTTTGACATCGAGGTGATCGCCGACGCGCCGCCGACGCCATCGGCCAGTGCGAGCGAGGCCGTACCGCCGCAGCCCGACTCGTTCGTGTTTACCGACTTCGCCATCCTCCGGCAGCCCCAGCCGGCCAACAAGGCCTTCGGCCCGATCGACGCCAACACGTTCCGCGTCACCAGCATGTTCACGGCCGCTACCGCACCGAAGGCGTATGCCGTCGCAGCGGGCGTGGTGATGGTGCAGCGCGTCGACAACAACCGCGTGAACCTCGTGCTGCGCCCGCTGCGCCAGGCGGGCCTCGGGATGACTCCGGTGAAGTATTACATCTACCGTGGGCTCCGTCTGGATCATCTGCTCGACGCGGCGGACAATTCGCTCGTACGGCCGCAGGCGGGCGCGCCGGAGTTCGTCGCGCGGCTGTGGCCGATTCACACCGCACAAAATCCCCCTGCGACACCGTTTGTGTCGACAGCGCTGGGCTTCGATCCGGGCAACCAACCCGATACCAGCACAATCGACCAGTTCTTCTTCGCTTCCGGAAGCGGCACGCAGTTCGCGCTCGCCAAGGCCGGCGAATGGCTCGGTGACTTCTTCCACACCGGCAACAATGAGTTCGGACTGGAGATCGTACTCGAGGAAGGGACGGCGCAACCGACGTTTCAGAACATCCGCCAGGCCACGCACATCATCGATGTCGCGGCGCTGCCGGCCAGTACCGATGAAGAGCGGTTTTCACGCCGGCTGGCGCAGGAAGCGATTCTGAACTACATGGACCCCGCGGCGTTCTACGCGATGCATTTCGATGGGACGGTCCGCAGAAAGCCCACCGGCACCTGGACCGACCAAGCCGTCGTGACGAATGTCGTCGATCGCTTCGCCACCAAGCACAAGGTCTACATCGACATCCGCAACGAGAACGGGAACTCGTACAACTTCTACCGCAACTACCGCGGACCGTCGACCGATCCTGAGGGCGGCTCGAACTTCCGTTTTGGTCTGACTGCAGGATCGCTGACTGAAACGACTTACGGGACCGAGGGCTGGCCGCTGCACATCGTCAGCCTGTCGCGCACGACGCCTGAATCCAAGAATCCGCTGGTGATCGAACTGCGGTTTGACGACAACCGGAAGCCGGTGCTGTATGTCGAGCATGGGGAGATCACGTCGGCGACCGTCAATCACCGGTTCGTCGATGAGACGCTGCTGATGACACCGCCGCCACCGGCGCCGCTCAACCAACCGTACACAAACCCCATCGAGTTCCGGTCGCCCAATACCGGCACGGGCAGCAAGCCGACGATCGCCTGGATGTTCAAGCTCCACTACGGACGCCAGATCGATCCTACGAGCGTGTCTCCGCCGACGGTTGTGCCGACGGATAAAACTCTTGACAACCTGTTCGGACCACTCGATCTAGCACCGCTGTGGGCCGGCGGGCAGGCCGTGCGCTGGATCGCGGCTCAAGACAAAAAATATGTCGATGGTCAGACGCTCGGGTTCGCCCAAATCATGGAGCGTGGCGTGGCCTACGAAGGCACGCTCGCGGCCGGGCGAGTGGTGTTCTTCGCGGCGCTGACGGATCAGCATCGCAACGTCATCGCCGGGTTCACGCCCCGACGCGGGCTCACGGGCGGTACCAGTGACACCGGGAGTTTCCTGCAGACCGCCAGACGCTTCGACCAATATCGACTGGATTTCGGTTCGATCACCGATGGGCCGATCACGATCACTCTGCTGAATCTGCGACCGGGCAGTTCTTCGGATCCGACACTCACGACGGGCATTCTGTTCCTCGGAATCTCATCTGTCGAACTGACGCAGCTGCAGGGGCTTGGAGGACTCAACACCGTGTATCCGCGCACCTTCTTCTTGGAGGAAGTCACGGCACCCGCGCCGGGCGTCAAGAAGTTCCGTCTTGGGGTGCAGGGCTTGAAGGCGGACGGCAGGTTTGAGCGGGTGATGCCGCCCTCGGGCAGCGACGTGTTCGTCTATACGGTTAACTCCTTGCACTTCGCATCCGATGCGTTCTCCCGTGACGAACCGCTGCCGACCACTTACGAGCGGAATGCGGAAGAAGCCGTCGGCCAGATGAGCCTGGAGTTTCCGGGGGCCGCCAACTTCACCATCCACTCGCTCCAGCAAGGTGCAAACGGGCAGTTCAACGTCGCCCGCGACATGCGGCAGCTGATCGCGCCCAACGGAACGTTCCAGATCACCGGCAACCCTGTCAACAATGGCACCTACACGGTTACGAGCGTTACATTCAACGCCGCGTCCGGCGTGTCGACGCTGTCGGTCGCGAACGTTCCGGGCGACTCGACATCCGGATCGCTGCAGCTGCTCCCGCGCAAGATCGAAGATCACTTCCTCGATCTCGACCCGCCGACCGTGATTGCCGGTACGAATCCGATGAAGCAGATCGTTGAGAGCTTCCGTACGGCCGTGGCGGCTGTCATCAACGATCCTGGGGCCAGGGCCATCCTGCAGGGCCACATCAACCAATTCGGACTGCAAGCGCTTAACCGGGCACGGGCCGCGATGCGCGATGCCAACCACGCCAATGCGGATGATCGGCCGCTGTACTGGGCGCGGCTGAAGATGCAGGCAATCCTCAAGAGCCACGAGTTCCTCGTGCAGCGCGTCGCGGAGCGAACTGGCCTTGTGCAGTTGCTGGAGGCGCGGACGCGCGGGCTTGATCCGGCTCCTGCGTTTGCTGGGGCGGGCAGGCGCGTTCTGCTGCTTGGCTTCGATCCGTTCTTCGTGCGTCCCAACGTCGCCAACAACAACTCTCACTTCAGCAATCCGGCCGGCGTGGCCGCGCTGTGCCTGCATGGCAGCACCGCCGTGCCGGGCATGGTGATCCAGAGCGTGATCCTGCCCGTCCGGTTCGCCGACTTCGACGCGGGCATCGTCGACATGCTCGTCGACAACTACCTGCAGGGTCCCAACCAAGTGAACTTGATCCTGAGTCTCGGGCAGCACCTGGATCTTGCCTACCATGTCACCCGCTTCGCCACGCGGTACCGCTCGCCCTCGGTCGCCGACAACCTCAACGTCCTGGGCCAGCCCGCTGTTCACTATGAGCTCAATGCCACACAGACGACGCTGGGGGCGATGGCCGGTGATGCGAATTTGCCACGGTTCCTCGAAACGACCCTGCCGGTGTCGCTCATGGTGCCGGGCTCGGTGATGGCGGTCTCACCGGATGGGACTCAGGTGGCCAAGAGTGTGCAGTTCGATCAGCGGTTCAGGCAACTGAACTCTGCGATTCCTGAGGGCCATGAGAGCAGCGACCCGACATTTTCAGACGTCGTCCCCGCACCCGACCGGGACGTCGAAGAAGGAGGCGCCGGTAACTACCTGGCGAACGAGTTGTTCTATCGCATCGCCTGGCGGCGGACGCAGCGCAACACCACGTTGCGTGTCGGCCATCTGCAGGTGCCGAAGTTGCAAAGCGACGCGGCCGGACGCTCGCCGCGCTTTGACGCCCACCGTGTCCAGTACTTCGTAAGCACCATCGTCCAGATCTTGAGGGATGCTCTGCCGGGCATTTGATCCGCTCCACGCGACAGGCGCATGATGGCCACGACGTTCTATCCTGCACTCAACTCCATCATCGATCTCGATGTGCTGCCGGAGCAGCTGAGTTTCGTCAAAGACGGCGCCGACGATCTGCTCAGCAAGCTGTTCTTCAAAGACTTTCAGTACAGCAAGAGTCCGCGGGGTGATGTCGCTCATTACAGCCTGAAACTGGTGAGCCTGAAACGGATTGACGTCAGCATCCCGGGCAGCGGCTTGGCGCTCGTGCTCAACCCGAGTATTGCCGCGCCGGGCGACCCTGCGCAGTTCATTTCGGAGTTCCCGATCACCATTGATTGGGAGTGGCCAGTCCTCGCCTACCTGCACGCGTTCCGCACCGAAGGCTTCTCCTTCGACGGCGGCGCGTTCTACGACCTCGCCGTCCAAGTGTTCAACGTGCCCGGCGAGCGGCTGATCGAAGAAGCTTTCGCCGTCTTTTTTCCAGGACCGCTTGACGCTGCCGTGACGCAATTCGTCGACGCGGTCAACGCTCATCCCGACTACGACGGCCTGCCGCAGCCGTCCACCGCTAACCCCGCGTCTGAAGTGGCTGCGGCGATTTCCAGCGTACTCGGACAGACGCCAGCTCGCGTGATCTTCGACGTGTTCGTGTTCGATGCAAATGATGACACGGCGTCGCTCGAACAGGTCGGGGTGCTATTCGGACGTGTGCTCGGCGGGAACGTCATCGAGCACCTGAAAAAGATCCTGATTCCCAAGATCGATGCGACGTTGCAGTTGTCGGCGGCTGTCGAGTTCCCTCGCAACGTGCTCATCCCGATCGACAGTAGCGGCAATCCGGACCCGGATCCCGCGAAGAAGTCGATGCTGGTATTTACCACCAGTGGTGCCAGTTTCCAGTTCAGCACCGAGGGCGGCTTCGGGTACGGCGATGAACTCGAAGCGACGCTCACGCCTTCGCAGATCGGCAATACCGGCCTGAAGATCACGATCGAGAAAGCGAAGCTCGATCTGAGCCGCGACCGGAACATCCCGGAAGCGGATCTGGACGGCCGTCCGCCGGATTTCGTGGGCGTGTTCATTACGAAGGCGACCATCACGCTGCCGCCGTTCCTCAAACAAGATGTCGGCGGCTCCACTGCACAGCTATATGCCGAGAACCTGTTGGTCGGTACCGGCGGTGTCTCCGGCACGATCGGCCTGCGGGCGACCGATCCCAACAATCCGACTCCCGCGGTTGTCAAGGCTTCGCTGGGCGGCGGTTTTGAACTCGGTTTTTCAGGCTTCGACCTCGCCTTTCAGCAGAACCGTGTCACCGGATCGAACATCCGCGGGTTCCTGAAGGTGCCGAGCTTCAAGGACACCGAGGGGAATGAAGCGCTCATCAACATCACGGCGCACATTGACCCCAGCGGCGACTTCAACGTGATCGCATCCGAGGAGCAGGGCATTCGCGCACTGCGGATTCCCGACGTCCTCGACGTGATCGTCAAGTCGGTGGCGGTCGGGCGGACAGGTGGCCGGTTTTTTCTCGCGGTGGCCGGCCAGCTGGACTTCGCCGAACAGGGTCCGCCGATTGGTCAGTTCGTGCCCGATAAAATCGATGTCCAGAAGCTGATCATCTGGGACGACGGCAAGTTCGAGTTCGAAGGCGGAAAGCTGACGCTGCCGCAGGCGATTTCGCTGTCAATCGGACCCGTAAAGCTGTCGGTGACCGCGATCGGGTATGGGTCGCACGAGCAAGAACATGCCGGCCAGCTGCGACAGTACAGCTACTTCACCTTCGACGGCGGCGTCAGCGTGAACCCCGGTGGGGTCGACGTCAGCGGCAAGGGAGTCGCGTTTTACTACACGACCGACAACAACGACCTGCCAGCCGGTGATCCCGAGTCACGGCCGCTCGACGTGTTCATGCGGATCCAGAGCATTGCCGTCGACATCATCTTGCCCGGTAACGCGAAGCCCGAGAAGGCAGCGGTGATCATCAAGGGTTTTCTCTCGATGCAGGAAGCGACTCCGCCGGCCGTCGGCACCGACTACATTGGCGGCGTCGATTTGTCGCTGCCGAAGTTGAAGCTGGCCGGCAGCGCTGCAATGCGGTTGAACCCTTCGGTTCCGGCCTTCGTCGTCGACGCCGGGCTTGAACTGTCGACGCCGATCCTGCTCGGACAGACCGGGCTCGGCATCTACGGCTTCCGCGGCCTGCTGGGCATGCGGTACGTGGCGTCGCGCCAGCAGATCGGCCTGACCGAGACCGACCCGTGGTGGCAGTACTACAAAAAGAAGGTTCCACCCGACAACAAAGAGGGTATTCAGGTCTCGAAGTTTGCACAAACGCCAGGCTTTTCTCTGGGGGCCGGCGTATCGCTGGCGACCGCGTTTGACGCGGGGCTGACGTTCTCGAGCAAGATCTTCTTCCTGCTGTCGCTGCCTGAGGTGTTCCTGTTGCAAGGTCAGGGACAGGTCCTCAAGCAGCGGATTGGCCTCGACACGACCCAGGACCCGCCGTTCTTCGCGCTGATCTCGATCAGCAGCGTGTCGGTCGAGGCCGCGTTCGGCGTCAATTATAAGGTGCCGGACGAGGGCAACCGGAAAGGCCAGATCGCAACGCTCGATGGCGTGCTCGAGATGGGTTACTACTTCTCGAACTCAAGCGCCTGGTACGTCAACATCGGCAAGGACACTCCCGAAAACCGCCGGATCCAGACGCGGCTGCTGACGGTCTTCGATGTCTACGCCTACCTGATGCTCTCCAAAGCCGGCATCCGCGCCGGCGCCGGCGCCGCGTACAACCTGAAAAAGAAGTGGGGGCCGCTCAAGGCGGAATTGAAGGCCTACCTCGATGTCGCAGCGCAGCTGAGCCGCCGACCGAAACAGATCGGCGGTTCGATTCAGTTAGGCGGCACGGTCGAAGTCTCGATTTTCGGCTGCGGCTTCGGTTTGAGCGGAAATGCCTCACTTGTCGGCGAAGGCGTCAAACCATTCATGATCGCCGGGTCGCTGAAGGTCTGCGTCAAGATCCTGTGGAAGAAGTACTGCGGCAAGTTCGACTTCAACTGGACGTTCGACCCGAGCCTCAATTTAGAAGAAATCCTGATCCTCCCCGCGGATCTGCGGCAGGCCGGCAAAGCGCTCAACATGCACACGGGGGCGACCTTTCCCCTGTGGACCGGCAACACGCTGCCCGCTGTCAGCGTGCTTGACGGCGTGATGGTGCCGATGGACAGCTACATTGATCTGGAGTTCGCCAAGAGCGTCAAAATCTCGCCCGCAGTGTCGGCGAGGTTCGGCGGCAGTCTGCAGGGCTCGAAGTTCGTCGAGTACTTTCCGCCGCAGCGAGCCAAGAGCGACCGCGTGCGCCACGAATATGAGCTCGACAGCGTCGACATCCTGTACCACAACGGCGCCGGCTGGGTTGGGTACGACCTGTATGCCGCGGCGACGCCGTTGGAACTCGCACCGTTCGTCACCGCGGATCTGTCGACACTTCCCTACGGCTATTGGCAGAACCAGGAACCCGGAGAACAGCGCAAACTGCGGATCATGGCGACGTCGCCGTTGAACTATCTCTCGCAGGGGACCGGCGACGTCGTGCCGGAAGATCTCGGTATCACCGTAGAAGAAATCTTCTGTGCGCCCGAGCGCACTGAGAAGGTTTGTCTGCCGATCGATGGCTTCCGTCCATTTGCGTCAACGCCCATCGTCCTCAACCGCAATCAGTTCCACTTCTACCAGCTGTTCCGCTTCCGCGTGACGGGCGGAGATGGCCAAATCGTGCAGCGGCCGGTGCCCTCCTTTAAGCGAGCGGTGCAGGCGGAAGCGAATGAATCGATCGAACTTTATTTCGTCGAAGCCTTCCCAGCCGTCACACTCCATCTCGTCGTCTGCGCCACTACCGCAGAAATCGCGTATTACGAGCGCGTGCTCGCGCCGCTGCCCAAGGGCTACAAGGATCAGCCGCTGTTCATGTACCGGCTGATCTCAGCCAAGCCGCTGACGGGCGGCCCCGGTGTCATAGCGATCGAATACGACGACATCGACCGACCGGTCGATAAGATCGTCATCGCCACCGGCTCGTGCAAAAAGGTCGATCCTCCGCGATGCGAACCGCACCGAGTCTTCCCGAAACTGATGTTCAAGTTCCTGCAGACGCTGATCCGGGAACAGCATCTGTTTGGGCCCGAGGTTGAGCTGAGCGCTCAGTTCTTCGACACCTACAAGGAAGTCTTCTTCGAAACGGACCTCTACACGAATCCGAATCGGCCCAATACCCGCTACACCGTCATCTCCGCCCTGCCGCCGGAACTGCGCGCCGAGATCACCGACGATGATGGATTCCGCTGCCGGCTGGAACTCACGATCGATCCTGCGGCCGGCGGAGTCGACTGGACGCTGGTCCAGGACCTGACGGCGCTGGCGCCAGTTCCCGAATCGGGCGACACGGGCGCCTTCACCGCCGAGATCCTGGTGATGGGGTCGGGCGGAGTTGAGACGGTGCGGGTGCGCGGCCGCTGCTGCTATCCGATGCTGATCTGCCAGAATCCACTGCCCGGCAGCCTCGGTCACGTCGGCACGTTCCTGAATGAGCTGGTGGCTGCCAACCGACTCGCGCGGCCCATCAGCACCCTCAAAGGGAGCGAGACCACGGCGTTCAGCACGATGGTGGGCGCTTCCGAGCCGCTCAGTGCGCTCCGCCTTGTCACATCCGCGGTTCCTGGTAGCCAAACGGAGCTGTGCGCCGTGGTCAATCCTGGCGACCGGTTCCAGACCGAGATCGCGATCCGCGGTGCCGACGCGAAAAGCCCAGTCCCGTCCGAGCAGATCCGATCGCTGCAGGACATCCAGTTCGTGGGCGCTGACGCCGACCGCCTGGTCCTGTCCGCCGATGCGGTGGTTTCGTCCGCGGCCGGTGTGAATACCGCGAGGATTCCCGTTGAGCTCTCCGTCAGCGGTCGATGGGTGCGAGGGCTCGACACTTTGCCGCCGATGGCCGAGCCCGTGCCGTCGCCGTGTGGACAGGACTTGCGCTGCCAAACGCTGCTGTACAGCGTCTGCGTGCTGCGCTACATCGACGCGGTTGAAAACGAGACGCAGGGCACGCAACAGGCGGTGACCGAAGAAGTCCAGACGATGATCAACGCATTCAACGGTTCGATCCAGCCGATCTGGCGGCCGTACACCAACTACGCCATCGCCGTCCGGACGCGCGACACGCTGTACCGCGAGAACCGCAGCACCGCCGAGCAGGCGCACGCGCCTGCGCACGCAGGTGTTCGCGTTCCGTACCACCGGGCCGCTGGGGCACTTTCACGAGTACATCGGTCCCGGTGACACACAGGTTGAGCGTCCCGATTACGCGGCACTCAGGCTGAAGGATCGGCAGGACGAGTTCAGGCTGAAGGACTTCCTGCACTATGTCGATTTCAGCAAATGTTATCCGAACGCTGACGGTCAGTTGCTCAGTGCCAAGCCGCTGTTCTACGTCGATCCGCGATTGCGGCTGTTCTTCCTGAAGCCGTACGTGTACGAGATGACGCGGAGCTGGGCGGATCTGCCGGGCTCCGATGGCACCGACATCGGCTTTGCCGTGACGATCAAAGATCCCGCGCCGATCCAGCTGCGCCGCCTGAGGCACCGGCGGTGATCCAGTGGGATCTGAGTCCGATTCCGATCATCTCGACCGAGGTGCAGGTGATCAACAACATGATCATTTACGGCACGCCGTGCGCGAACGTGACGGTGATCAGTCCGCTGGCGGTTTACGGCAACGTCGAAATTCCGAATCTCCGGCCGCAAAAGCTGTATACGGCCATCTTCAACGTCAGTCTGAAACGCAACAACGCGCAAAATGGCGGCACGGTCGTGCGCGAAGTACTCCGCTACCCATTCCAGACGTCGCGCTATGCAGATTTCGCCCAGCAGGTGAACAGTTGGCAATTGAAGACCAGCGGCGGGGTTGTCGAGCAAGCGGCTGTGTTCACACTCGATGTCGACTCCACCGGCGATGCCGCCGCGCTGGCCGCTCAGGTGCTCGCCGACACGCTCCCGGGGGACCATCTGCTGCGGAAGGATTTTGGCGACCCGTTCGATCGATTGATGACCGGCGTCTTCGCCGTCGCTGGCTTGGCTCCCGCTGCCACGACCGAGTTCAACGCCGTGCGCGATCGGCTGAGCGGCCGCATTTTCGGCATCCTGATCCGCAATCCTGAGCCGTTCAATGATCCGAAGATGCCCGAGTCGGCGATCTCCAGCACGCTGTTGGCCTCGATTGGTGGATCGGCGACCTCAGCGTGGAAGGTGCTGTGGTCAAAGGATCGATCTCAGGTGTTCGTGACCAACGCCGACAACGTGCTCGACATTCCCACGGGCGCCAGCGGCGTCTTTACGTTCGTCTACAAGCAGTGGGATGGCAGCGCATTCGTGCCACTGTCGACAGTGATGACACCGGCCATCTCCTTGCCCTGACAGCGATGCAATGAGCACCTACGTCAAACTTTACGCGGCAGACGAGTCGACATCGCTTCGAAGCATCCCGGCAGGGAGTTTTCCCAGTGACGGAGACGAGACATTCCTGGCCGGCGGGATCGGCAAGAATCCGCTGTTCGCCGTGCTCGACGGGTTCGGCAATCCGCTGCGGTTCATCCGTTATGCGCTCGGCGACAGCGCCGCGTTCCATCGATCGGTCCGCTGCGACAATGGCGACTTCATCCTCTACGCGCAGTTCCGCAAGCAGCATCTCGTCGTCCGCGTGAACGTTAAGGGGGAGGTGAAGTGGGCGCGGACCTACTTCACCGAACGCACCTTCGAGGCGATCGACCTCGTGAAAACCGGCAAGGAACGCTACTGTTTTGCATCGCGCGGCGAGGCGGCAACTGCGCCGATTCTCGAAGTCGTCATGATCGATGGCGACGGCCACGTCAAAGCGTCGACGAGACTTGAAGTTCCGGAAGATAGCCCGCTGGTCGGCCTCGTGCCGTTCAAGGACGGATGTGTTCTGTACGGACACACGGGGAAGCCGTCCGCCAGCAACGCGTATGTCGCGTTGCTCGACGGCGACCTCACGCTGCAGCTGGCCAAGACGATCGGCGACGCCGACCCACAGTTCGCCGCCGGGCTGTTGTCGCTCGGCGACGGAAGGTTTGTCCTGACAGGTGAAACCTCGCCGGACCGCTCGTCGTTCATCATGCAGTTCCAGCTGCGTGGCGGCACTGTCCCGGCATTCGTCTTTGATTTCCGGGAGGGCAGCGAAACAGGACACAAACTCCTGCGCCCAGGACCCGGCGACACGTTCTATCTCGTCGCCGAAATGCCGGACGCGCCACACATGAGCTTCGTCGCCCGTTTCACCGCCACATTCCAGCTGCAGTGGATGCGGCGGTTGAACGCGACGATCGATCACGTGTTCTTTGATCTGCAAGCCGGCTTCGAGCAGGGCAAAGAGGAACTGATCCTCTGCGGTATGCAACAGCCAGGCATCGCACTGGTCGCGCGGACCGACGTCAACCTCAATTCGTGCGCGACGCTTGACCTCCCGGTACCGAGGCCAAAGGAACACAAATTCACGATCGCCGATTGGCCCGTCAAAGCGCACCCACTTGAGATTAAAACCGAGTCGATCGAGCCTAGAACGATCGCGGTGGGCACGACGCCACGCATTATCTGCGACACCTCGCCGCCGCCCGACATCAAAAACAACCCGAAGATCCAGTCGCCGTACATCTATCTGCAGACCGCCGGCTCGGACGGCAGCGACGACTCGGTCAGCGGCTTTCACCTGCGGTGGGAGTTCATGCGCCGACTTGGCGAGCAGCACATCGCCAAGGGCGACTTAGCTGCGCCGGGCGGTCCCTATCCGACCAACATCGGGTTCAACCGGCCCGACGACTACGTTCGCATCTACAAGGCCAGCTTCACGCCGGAGTTCGGGATCAACATCGACCTCCGCCAGCCGCCGTCATTCGCCATCGAGGCGGGCCCGATCCGCGGTTGGGTCTACGTTGATTTGCCGTCAAGTTCCGGTGGACAGACGGACGTCCTGCTGCGATTCACCGACTTTGCGATGTATGCGCAGGTTCGGCAAAGTGTCGATCCAACAACGCACCCGCAGGCATTCCTGGCGCTCTACACCGCTCCGATTGAATTGCACACCGCCAGCAAGCTGTTCTTCTACCTGGACGTGATGATGGCTCCAGGCGGAAGTGGCCGGATGCGTCTGGAGACCATCGCGCTACCCGATGCCCTCGATTCAACCACACGCCACATCTCATCGCGGCGCGAGCTGGGCTTCGACGGCGCTCGCGGTCTTGTTGGAGAGAACTGGGAGTACCTCCGTTTTGACCTTAGCAATCTGGTCCCCGCACAGATCCACCTCATCACCTACGAAGATTACCTGACGGGAGTGGCGGCCCGGAACGGCTGGCAGTTTGTCGACCGCTTTGCCATTGACGATGGGAAGAGCGACAACAACGCAGAAGTCATGCGGCGTCTCGAAGATACCAACCGGTTCACCGTTGACCAACGCTGGCGCAAGTTCAACGAGCCAACGGCAACGGAGTTTCGCGTCAATGTCAAGAACTACCAGCAGCGTTGGCTGCTGCCGGAGGATGGGCTGCAGTCAGCCGTTGAAACGTATCTGAAGGTCAGCCGTGTCGACCCGCTGGCAAACGTCACGCTGCCGAACCAGGACCCGCAGGAGAATGACGCGGCGACGGAGGTCAGCTACCTGAGTCTGCTGCAGTTCGCAGGCCTCGATTACCACGTTGGCCGGATGCTCGGATGGGGCACCCTCGACCCGTCACAGAACCTGCCGGTGTCGTTCCGCGGCGTCTACCTGATGCAGTACTACACGCAGGCCCAACTCCAGTCCGAGTCACCTACGTTGGTGTCGCATCTTTACATGGCCCCGCCAGTTGGTCTGACCGATCAGCGACTGCCGCCGGCGCCCGAGCTGCTACCGATTGTCTACGGACTCGATGCCGATGCCTGCGGCGGATCGACACCGCTGACCGATGCAAATGGCTACGTCCCGCACGCCGACCTGCGGTTCATCAACCTCCACCGGCGCCGTTTCCAGTACGAGATGCCGTTCGAGCCGTTCTTCGCGCACACCGCGACGTTTGATCTGTTCGCGACGACGCAGCCGATCCTGTTCGGTGTGGAGTATGGACTGGGGCCGGTGGGCACCGGGGCGTTTGTGCGTCCGGAGATCAGCCACGACCTCGATTGGCACGATCCGGGCGGTTTGCCGGAGGTCCGGCCAATTCCCGATACAGATGAAAACCCCGTCTACACCCATGGTGAGACGCAGCCAGGAGTGCATCACTACGCGATGTACAGCATCAACTGGTTCGCGCGAGTGAGTCCGCCGAGCAATCAGGTGCAGACCGATGCCACGGTATTTGAGCCGCGCAACACGATGGCGGCGCCCGCAAACCTCACTGTGCAGCTCGTGCAGCGCGAGCCGTCGCTGCTGCTCACCACTCAGGCCGAACAGGACCTGCTCGCAAGCCTCGCCGGCCCCGACCGGACGCTCGTCCGCGCGACATTTGACTGGAACCAGATCCAGAACTCAGCTTACGCGCTGGCCGACCGGGTGCAGCTGTTCTTCCGCGTGGCCCCGCCAGGTATCGTCAAAGGAGCGATTGTCTCGGTCACGCCGGAGACGCTCAGCAACACCGCACTGCTGACGACGGGGCCGTTCACGCAGAGCTCGCAACCAGCGACGATCCAGCCGTTCATCGACGCGGCCGATATCGCCCGGTTCGCCGGTGCAACGCTCGTGGCGGACGGCACAGCGTTCGTCGTCGATTCGATTGTGACCGGTGGCGACAACCCGCAGATCCGCGTGCGCGATCCGGCAGACCGGATCGGTCGACAGCCTCAACGAGAACATCTTCTGCACGACGGAGACCTTCATCAATCCGGCTGCCGGGGTGCAGTTCGTAATGGTTGAGAACCTCGATACGCCGGCCGCGTGGGATACTCAGCTCACAAAAGAAGTCGCGATCACACACTTCACGCCGACGTACACCGAAGTGGAAACGCACGAGGATGGCACGTCGACAACGCGCGTCATCGGCGGACTGACGGACTCCGCCGTGATCACACACGTCTTCGATACCGACCCCGAGCTCGGGGCGTTCATCCCTGCCGGTGGACCGCCTGCGACGGAAGTGCCGACCGGGATCTATGTCGTGACATTCAACGCGGCGACGCTGGCGGCACATCCTGACCCTGACGTCAACTATTACCACGGCACGGTCCGTCTGCGGGCGGAAAGCGGCTTGATTCGTGACCTGGTCGTCTGGTCAATCGACACGTCCGGCTCGACCTTGCGGCTCGTCGTGTTCGACCCGGCGTTCGCGTTAAAACGCGACGCTTCCGGCATGTTCGTCCTGACAGGATCGGAGTTCACGCCCGCGGACGACACCGATCCGGTCGCGACCGGCGCCGTGCCGCTGGCCAACTTCCACCCCGGATACCGCGGGTACCTGCTCGCGGACCTCGACAACGGCCACAACTTCGGCGAAGCGGCGACGCTGCCGGCGCTTGATGAAGGCACTAAGCAGACTTATATGACCATTCGCTCGGTGGACAGCACCGTCCCAAACATGGTCTCGTCGCTGGCGACGCCCGTCGTTCTGCTGTCGCTCGAAATCCGCGAGCCCGTACCGCCGGGTATCCCACTGGGTGCGCTCTACGCGACGCGCCCGGATTTCTACGGCAAGGCCACCTACACGTTCGACACTCAGGTCGACCAGCCGTTTTCGCTGATCTTCTATCGTGCAAACGAGCGGCAGCTACTCGACCAACTCTATGATTTCGATACAGTGCGCAGCATCGACGCGCAGCTCGCCACGTTGACGCCCGAGGATGCGTTGTTCGACGCGAACCGGTGGAACGATTTGGTCAACCTATCGACCGACGAAAGCGGGCAGTTCCGGCAATACGTACTCGATGGATTCCGCTTTCCGCCGCCGACCAACCCGGCCTACCGTGTGCCAGATCCGACCTTGACCGGGGAAGTTCGACCGTTCAGTCCAGGCAACTCGTCTCCGCCAGGCAGCAGCGCGATCGTACCGGGCACGGGTAGGAGTTGGGCGGCGATCGTGAAAGAGGCGATCGACGGAGCCTTTGTGCCGCTGACCGAAACGCCACCGGTCTACCGGCAGCTGCGCGACACGTCGCTGCAGACGTCCGGGCGTCCGCCAAAGGTGCGCGATGCCAACGGCAATCGCTTCCCACCCACCGACGCGGCCTACGACCCATGGCCGATGGCAGTCCGGCTCGAAAAAAACAATCTCGATCAGGTGCTGCTGCGCGGTCAGTCCGGGTACGGCAACCCTCAGAACCGGCGGTTCGTCCGCTTCACCGATTACACACTCGACGGCGCCGCCAGCAATCAGTACTTCTACGGCAGTCGCGAGTTGTCCAACCAGCTCGTGATGAGCGCGATGAGCCCAATCGTCGGGCCGGTGAAGCTCGTCAACGCCGCGCCTGCCGAAGCCCCCGCGATCGGCCGCATCACCATCTCCATTGCAAATCGTGTGACTGGCGAAAAGGACGGCGTTCGCTTCGAATTGAACGGCTACCTGCCTAGCGAAAGCATCCGTCAGATCCAGCTGTATCGTGCCTTCAACTCTGATGCTGCACTGAGCGTTCGGACCATGTCCTTGGCGAAGACGGTCGCCGCCGGCGCCGATCTCATGGACACGTTTAACGACCTGCCATTCATTCCATACGGCGATCCCATCTTCTACCGCGTCGTTGCGCTGCGCGAGATTCGCAACGAGCGCGGCCAAGTCGAACTGGTCCCGTCCAAGCCATCCAACGTGGTGATGGCCAGCCTCGTCGACCACGTCAACCCACCGCCGCCGCGGCTGTCTTATGCATCGGATGCACCGATTGGCAGCCCGGTGACGCTGCACAACGTGATGCTGACCTGGGCGCCCACGTGTTACAACGGCACGTATTATCTGTACAAGCGTACGAAGGGCGGACAGTGGATGAAGATCGCTGTGCAGCAGGGAAACCCGATCCTGTTTTACCAAACGCTCGCAGCGAGCGACCTGCAAAGCGGCAGCCTGCCGAAAGAGGATGAGGATGGCAAGCGGTTGTATCACCTGTTCCGCGTTGTGGCGATGAACAGCGCAGGATTGTTGAGCGTGCAGGAATCCGTACTGAGCGTGTAAGCAGCAACCGGGGTGAAGTTGAACCGGCATGGACGCGGCAAGCTTAAGTTTGGGCGGGACGGATGACCCGGTTACCGCGAGCGATCTGGTCAGCGAGATACTCCGAGAGCGTGTTGATCGTCGGGTAGCCGATCAGCGGATTGTCCGCGAATCGGCAGCCAAGCCACTGCTCCAGTTCGCCAACCAGGACGAGAAACTGCATGGAGTCCAAACCCATACCGACCAGCGGTTGATCGAGTCGAATCTCCGCCGGCTCCAACTTCTGGATTTCACTGAGCCGAGTCACCAGCCACTGGCGAATCTCCGCAGCGGACGGCGGTGGCGATACTGGCTGAGGACTGCTCGGGACGGATGAAGAGGATGTCATCTCGGCAGTTTACCTAGGGCAGGCGCGTGCAGGAATCGGCGCGGCGTGGGCCGTTGCATGAAGATCGCGGTGCTGGCGCCTGCCCGTTCAATGCTCATTGGGTTGCCAGTGCACAAGCTGGCCCGACTCGTATGCTGCCCGGCATGCGTGCCGCTGAATCTTACCACTGGTCGTTTTGGGCAACGTGACACTGCGCACAAACAGCACTTCGTCGACTTCAATGCCATGGCGTTCGGCGATGGTCTGCCGCACGCGGCGAGCGACTGCCGTCGAATCGAAATGCTTAGGCGGTCGGCTGACTTCTTGCACGATGACCAATCGCTCAATGCCATCACGCTCGGCCTGAAACACCGCGCCGGCATCGGCGCGAAAGGCAGGATCGAGCCCTTGGACCGTCGACTCGATGTCCTGCGGGTAATGGTTCTGGCCACGCACGATCAGAACATCCTTCAGGCGACCGGTGATGAACAGTTCGCCAGCGTGGAAGAATCCAAAATCACCTGTCCGCAGGAACGGTCCCTCATCGGTGTCACTGAGCCGGGCGTGAAAGGTATGCTGCGTTTCGTCAGGTCGCTGCCAGTACCCTTTGGCGACCGATGGACCGCAGACCCAAATCTCGCCCACTTGTCCAGTCGGGCAGGGTTGCCGGGTGTTAGGATCGACAATCATGATACGCTGGTCGAGCCAAGCGTGGCCGCACCCGACCAGCGGACGGACGTCGCCCACGTTCTCCGCTTCCAAACCACGAACTACCGCTTCATTTCGCTTCAGCGCAGCCGCCGAGGCGCCCACGATCACCGGCTGCCGCAGACGCTCTCCGCCAGCCACCATCAACGTCGCCTCCGCCAGTCCATACGACGGATAGAACGCTTCTCTACGAAAGCCCGAGCTTGCGAATGCCGCCGCGAAGCCATCGATGGTCCTCGCCCGGACCGGCTCAGCTCCCAAACCTGCGACGCTCCAGCTGCTCAGGTGCAGCGCAGCCCGCTCTTCAGGGCTGAGCCGGCGCACGCAAAGGTCGTAGGCGAAGTTTGGTCCGGCACTGGTGTGGGCCCGAAAACGTGAGATCGCTTCAAGCCAGACAAACGGCCTTTGCAGCATCGTCAGCGGCGAGAGAACAACCAGCGGCCCGCCGACATAAACCGCTTGCAGCATCCCGGCGACAAGGCCCAGATCGTGCTGGAACGGTAGCCAGCTGACGCCACAGATACCCGCAGCACCGGTCTCAAAATGGCCGTTGGCCAAGGCGATCATGTACTCGTTATGCATCACGCTACCGTGGTCAATCACGACACCTTTAGGAGTGCCGGTCGAGCCCGACGTGTATTGCAGGTGCGAAACCGTTGAAGCATCTTCGGCTTGCTGCGACCACCCCTCGCCGCTGGCAACCAAGTCATCGCTGGTGTTTAGCCAGGCGGCTTGCGAGAGTGAACTGACGGTGCGGCACATCCGCCGGATATCCTCTGCGTAGTCTCCTCCGGTCAGTACAACCCGCACCTGACAGTCCTCAGCCACTCGTGCCAGACTCTCAACACCGTGCCAGAGACGATCGGGCCGGGGCGGGTAGGCGGGCACGGCGATCAACCCGGCATACAGGCAGCCGAAGAACGCTGGGATGAATTCCAATCCCGGCGCATACAGGAGCAAAGCCCGCTCACCCGCGCCTGCATGTTGCCGCAAAGCGGCCGCGATCCTGCGGGCCTGGGCATCGAGCTCGCCGTAGGTCAGCCGTGGACCTGCGGCGCCGTCGCCAAGCAGAAACTGAAACGCCAGTCGGTCAGCAGTATCCGTCGCTCGGCGACGGAGAACCTCCGCCATCGAATGTTCGCTCGGCATCGTGGGCCGATCATGGCCGCAATCGGACGTCACGAATGTTGAGCCTCAGCATCTGGCGAGTATTTGCGGCTGGTTACGAGCGTACCACCGCGCCGTCGGCGACGGCCGCTGGCGAAAAATCGCCGCCGAGCCGCAAATTTGTAAACCGCCTGACCTGCTCCGTGATGGCGACCTCAGCGGGAAGTCGTTCCATCGAACTTGCTCCATAGAAGCCGTGGATCGGACAGCGGTCCAGGACGTACTGCGCATCAGCGGGTTCAGCGATCGGACCGCCGTGACAAAGGATGAGGCAATCGTCGCGTACCGTCTGACATGCTTCGGCGATGGCGGTGACTTCACGGACGCAATCGTCCAGCGACTTGGCGGTCCGCGCACCGATCGTGCCGCTGGTGGTCAGGCCCATATGCGCGACAAGAATATCGGCTCCCGCTTCGGCCATCCAAACCGCTTCCTGGGTGTTAAAAACATAGGGAGTGGTAAGCAGATCGAATTGCCGTGCCAGAGCGACGCACTCAACCTCTAAGCGGTAACTCATCCCGGTCTCCTCCAGGTTCGCCCGGAACGTTCCGTCGATGAGCCCCACCGTGGGAAAGTTCTGAATGCCCGCGAAGCCGAGTTCCTTTAACTCTTTGAGAAACGGTTCGCGCAGTAAAAATGGGTCGGTCCCGCAAACCCCGGCGAGCACAGGAGTCTCACGGACCGCGGTGAGTACCTCACGGGCCATGTCCTTGACGATCTCGTTCGCATTACCATAGGGCATCAGACCGGCCAGTGAACCGCGTCCGGCCATCCGATAGCGGCCGGAGTTGTAGATCACGATCAGGTCGATTCCACCGGCTTCCTCGCACTTTGCAGAGATGCCGACTCCCGCGCCGCCACCGATGATCGGTTCGCCGCGATCGGTCTTGGCACGCAGGCGACGCAAAATGTTTTCTCGGGTGTGTTGCATGATCCTGCTTCTTTAATCAGCGATGCGAGCGCCGAGGGTGGTAAGGTTATTGAACCGATCGACGCTCTGGCCAGCGGTCCAGGCGATCCCGCGAAGAATCAACACCCGGAACAGCGGGTCATCAAAGGTCCACGAAAAATGTCCTGGGATCGACACGAAGACGCGGCCTTTGGATGGTTCATAGGTCCAGAATAGCGGCTGCGGCTTTCCGTCTTCGACCCCAGTCGCCAGCAATTGCACGCGGTTAACATCGCCGACCAGTTGCCAGTAGCTTTCATCGACAAACTTGACTTGTGAGAAATTTCGGGCGATCGGATGTCCCTGACCAGCGGCAAAGTCGAGATCCAAGGGACCGTGACGGAACTTTGACCCACCACCTCGCCAGGCTAGGCCGATCCGCTCTGCGAACGCTGACGGATTCTGTCCGCCGTCAACGGCGTAATGGATGTAGACGAGTCCGCCACCGCGTTTGAGGAACGCATCGATATCCTGTTCCCGCTGCGGTGTCCAGTCGCCCTTCTGATAGAAGACCAACACATCAGCGGTCGCCAAGTTGTCGGGATTGGGCCACTCCCATGCTGTGTCGACTTCAATCGCTTCGCCGGCGGACAGCAGTTCCTTCCATGCCGTCTGCCAAGCAGGATAATCATGCTCTGCCGGACCGTGGTCTTTAGGGCCCGCGACCAGTACGACCTTCATCGGCCGCACCAGTTCTGGCGGTTCAGGAGCGCCGGCGAGAATGGCGGTGACATCGGCTCGGGGACGTGGTGAGGGTGGCTCAGGGCCACCAAGCAGCGGCATCTGAGGCGGCTGCTTGAGCAGGTACGTCATCAGATCGCGGAGCGCATCGGACCCGATCCGCTCCAACAAGCCTTCAGGCATGATCGACTTGGCCGAAGGTGAGGAGTCTTCGATCTCGGCACGGTTGATCACCGTGACCCGCCCTTGGGAGTCGCTGATCAGCAACCGATCGCCGTCGCTGCGGAGCGTTCCCGTGAGCGCTCGGCCGTCCGTCAGCAGCACGTTATGCGTCACGTAGTCTGGATTGATCGCATAACTTGGTTCCATCACGTCGCGAAGCACCGAGGCATAGTCGCGGTGCAGCAGATTCGATAGGTCAGGCCCGATCGTCTCGCCCTCACCGCGCACGGTGTGACAGCGCGAGCACAAGGCTGCTTCACTAAAGAAAATCTTCCGCCCGCGTGCCCAACTGCCACCAGCGAGTTCCGGAATCGCCCGTTCGTCCAACAGCGACTCGGGCGATGCCCCTTTCGGCTCGGCCCAGGGCAGCAGCAGGCGATGCAGCGGGACCGGTCGCAGCCGATCATCTTCGGCCGTTGACCAGGCGACTGAGAAGTCGGGAAGGCCAGCGGTCGCATCGAGCTCGATCTCGACCGGCAGCAGTTCCTGTGTTTCCGGCCCGTGAACGGCAGTCGCAACAAACTTGCCTGCCGCCGCTTCCGCTTTCGCGGCCGTCTCGCGCTTTGGGGTTCGCAGAGTGAACGGCGAGGACGCTGTGAACTGCACTTTGACGGTTTCAGCCGGCAGCTCATGATCGAGCTTCGATCCTGGCTGCACCGCCGGTCGCAGCATGTCGCGCAAATCCAGTTGCGTTTGCAGCCGCAGCGGTGGCTGGCCCGAGCGTGTGCTCCAGAGCTCACCGTGCGTCGCGCTCCCGCCGGTGAAATCGCGGCTGACCTGGAGATCGAGATGAGGCAACCAACCGGACCACGCGTCAGGCCCATCGCCGCTGACGGAGACTCCGGCGAGCGTGTAGTCCAAATCGACCGTGGGGTGTTGGGGCAAGGGTTCGCCGATAGTGGGCTCGCCATCGGAGAGCGGTGGTCGGCCGAGTCCCGGCAGTCGGATTGCATACCCCGTCGCCTCGCGCTGCGGATCGGTTGTCAGAATCAGAGTTCGCCAGTCCGCGGTGACCTGCGCCCCATGGATTTTCAGCTCGAAGCGTGGCGCGGTGAGTTGCCTTGCGACCACTTCGTAACCCGGCCGTACCGACTCGTATTCATCGCCCGCGCGTACATGTTCGCCGTAGGTGATCCGAGTCGCCGCAGCGAGCCCGCGCAGATGTTCGAGCTGCAGTGGCCGATCAAAGGCAACCCGCACTTCATCGCGGGCGGCGGCCCAAGTCGCGACCGGCTGTGGCAATTCCCGGTCCTCGTAACTCAGCTTGTAAAGCTTCCCTTCGCCGCTGGGACCGCTGCCCCAATCGGGGCCACCGCTATGCACCGCGATCACCATCTCGCCGCTTGGCGTGATGCAGCAATCGACGGTCAGCATGTCGAGGCACGCAAACAGATGGTTCTGAGCTACATAGCCGGTAGGCGTTTTGATGAGCTTGGTCCGCCAAACCTTGCCGCGTGAATAGCCGCAAACGAACGCATCGCCGGCCCAGAACTCCGGTCCGAAGGTAGGACCGCCTGCAACCACCGGATCATTGAAGGTCAAGCCGCAGGTTGATTGGTGCTGGGGGCCATAATCAAAGGTACTCGGCTCATCGATGACGTTTGGCAGATGCTGTGGATGCCGCGGCGGGAAGCCGTAATGCCGTCCCTGCTGCAGGTGCAGCAGTTCATCCAGCGGATTGCCATTGGGAACCCAGGTTGCCCCTTCCTGATCGGTGCAGAACAGGTCGCCTTCACGATTGTAGGCGAGTGCGACTGGAAAGCGGATCCCGGTAACAAAGACTTCTCGCTGCGAAAAATCAGGCGACACCCTCAAAATGCTGCTGCGCTCGCCGTCGAGCGTATAACCGGCGTTACCTTCCTTGTCGCGCAGATAGGGATCAGCGAAGTTTGCGGTACCGAGTCCAAAGTAGACGCTGTGATCTTGTGGATCGACGGCGACGCCCAACGCATCGACGTTGTGGAAACTCTCTGACCAGCCTTTGGCGACCGTTGTCTCGGTATCGGCGCGATCATCGCCATCGGTATCGGTGATCAGAATGCACTCACTCTTGGTCGCGATAAACAGCCCATCGCCGCGTTCGTAGCCAGGCGGCGTGAGCGCCATGCCGATCGGCGAGCGAATCCGGCCCTTGTTTTCCCAGAACTTGCTTGCCTGGTCTTCCAGTCCGTCACCGTTGGAATCTTCCAGCAGATAAACATCGCCGTCGTAGGCCAGAGCCATCATCTTGCCATCGGCTCGATAGCGAATGTTGTTGAGATTGGGCAGTGTGACCGGTAACTCCCTGGCGACAAACCCCGGGACGAGGACTTGCACCGGTGGCGGATCGGCAATGCTTTCCAGCGGGACTCCAACCTGCGCGATCGAGCCGGGCAGCGATTCTTTCAGCTCCGCATGTTTGGACTCGAGGTACTCGCGGACGTTTGCTTTTTCATCAGCAGCCAGCTCGCGGCTGTAAATCAAGATTTCGGCAATGTCTCCGGCCATCCAGCCTTGGACCTCGGGTTTGCCAAAGCCGTAATAGCGGGCGCCAATCGTCAGTTCATCGAGGCTCAGTGGCCCGGGTTCCAGCGGCCGTGTCCCCGCGTCGACGCCATCGACTGCGAGTTTGACAACGCGCTCGGTCGGGCTAATGGTGGCCTCGAGGGCATGCAGCGTCGTAAACGGCGTCACCGACCGCAGTAGGTTTTGAGCGCCGCCGAAGCCGCGTCCTTCGACGTTGAGGTGATTGAATGCCAACGTCGCACCGACGCCTTGGTCGATCGTAAAACCGGATTGGAAGTCGGATTGCAGCGGCGCATTGGCTGCCACAAATGCGCGGAAGGAGCCAGCATTTTTCTGCGGCGCGGCGACGACAAAGATCGTCGCCCCGCCCGCGGTTCGGTCGATGCCGGTGACGCGCAAATGATCATCGATGCCGTCGAAGCGGACGATGTGCGATGGGCCGACCTGGATCAGCTGCGGCTGAGCGGTGGGCTCGGCTTGGAGCGCATGTCGCTCGTTGCCCGAAGCGTCCGGCCAAGTGGTGATGCGGACGGTTTCGCCTTCATCGCCCGCTTCCGCCCACGTCGATGCGGCATCGATGTGACTGGCGGCGAACCAGACTTCCAGCCCGTCTCGGATCGGCAGGTTGTCATCAGCTTCAGCCGGTGCCACGATCGTCAGTGCAGCCAAGAGAAGCAGTCCGGGCAGCACTCCCGCAGCTCCAAGCCGGATCATCCACCATGAGCAAGCGGTTCCCATGGCGTCTTCCGCAGTCAGGCACTTCATGCCGATGGATCCTCAGGATGAGCAGAAAATAAGGCCATCCCGTCGCCGTCCGCATGGCGCGTACCGCTAAAGTAACAGATGGCAGGCAGCTGTACGGGGCCAGTGAAGCAGTCGGACGATAGCAACTGCGATACCAGTGGAGCGACCTCCGGCACTGACAGCGTGCGTATGACGGCTTCTAAGGAATTCCCGCGGCACTCTTATTTTTTGCAACCGACCCGCCACCGTACGGATTGTATACTGCTTATCCCGTGTATGCGCTTCCGATGCTGCGAGGGACCCGGTGTTGACGTTACAAAACAGACTCGAGCGGGCCGGCAATGGCGGTGTGCCGCTGACGGCCATCGTGGCCGGCTCTGGCCAAGTGACCCGCTGTGCCGTGGAAGCCGGGGCGGATGTCTTGTTTGTGCTCAACGCCGGCCTCTTTCGCACCATGGGGACCGGCTCGCTGGCAGCGTTTCTACCGTTTGGCAATGCGAATGAGCAGACGAGGATGCTGCTGCGCGAGCATGTGCTGCCGCGTGCCGGCTGCGTTCCGGTCGTTGCCGGCGTGCTTGCCGGGGATCCGACTCATTCCTTGGACGAGCACTTCAACGGGCTGAAACGGCTGGGAGTCAGCGGGATCGTGAACTGGCCGGCGATCGGTTTCATCGATGGAACGCTGCGGGCGATTTTGGAAAACGAAGGACTCGGCGTGGATGCCGAAGCGGCAATGCTTCGCTGCGCCCGGGCGTTTGGATTCTCAACGTTCGCGTTCGCCTTGACGCCCGACGAGGTCCAGCGGCTGGCACCGCTGCGGATGCGTTCGTGCTCGATCTAGGGCTGACCCGGTCGGTTGAAGACATCCACACCAAGGACGATGAATTGCGCCAGGCGATTGTGCGTCTCAATCAAATGTTGCGTACCGCGGCGAATCATGCGCCCGGGCGACCGTGTCTGGCATTCGGGGGACCGATCACGGACGCAGAGGATGTCGAGCAGATCTTTCATCACACTGGGATTCATGGATTTGCAGGCGGATCGGTATTTGAACGCATCCCGGTGGAGAACGCGGTCGGGGCGACCATCCGGCGATTCAAATCGGTCGCTGCTGGCCAACAGGCGCGAACCGAGAACGTCTCCTTCGGCGACATGATCGGGTGTGGTCCAGCGATGAATCAGGTATTCGACCTGATACGCCGCGTAGCCCCGCATGACGTTAACGTTTGTGTGGAAGGAGAATCGGGCACCGGCAAGGAACTCGTCGCGACCCAGCTGCATCGTCTGAGCCGTCGAGCCGACCAGCCGTTTGTCACGCTCAACTGCGGTGCATTGCCCGAAAGCCTGCTGGAGAGCGAGTTGTTCGGACACGAGAAGGGAGCCTTCACCGGCGCCGAGCGGCGACGTCCCGGAAAGTTTGAATTGGCGCATCACGGCACGCTGTTTCTCGATGAAATCGGCGACCTCAGCCCCCGCGGCCAGGTTGCGCTGCTCCGCGTCTTGCAGCAGCGCGAGGTCATTCGGGTCGGCGGTGAAACCCCATTTGCCGTTGATGTCCGTGTATTCTGCGCGTCCAACCGACCGCTGGCGAAACTGGTCGACGCCGGCCAATTCCGCGCCGACCTCTACTACCGACTCAGCGCAATGACCATCGAATTACCTCCGCTGCGTGAACGGCTGGAGGATTTACCACCCTTGATTGAATCGGTTCTGGCTGCCCTGAGAGTGCGCCTCAACCGCCCGGGGCTGCGTCTCTCTCCAGGATTTGAAAACCTGCTCCGCTGCCACCCGTGGCCCGGCAATGTGCGCGAGTTTCAGCACGTCATCTCCCAGGCAGCACTTCGCGAGGATGGCCCGGTGTTGAGTGGCGCCTTCTTCGAATCCCGGTTGCGGCCGCGCGGGAGCTCACTTCTGGTCGGAATCTCGAGAACCTCCTCGGGCTCCCATCGCCAACTCGCGGAGCAAGCGGTTCAGGCAAACGACGGCAATAAGAGCCGTGCTGCCGCACAGTTGGGAATCACGCGAAAAACTTTGTACCAGTGGCTCCGCGAACTTTGAACATCCTCCCACATGCTTCGGCGAACTGTATAAGAAGCGCTTCGGGAGCCATCCGCTATGCGCACCCCAGTGCCCGGAGCATCGCTCGATGCGTGAGAAAAGCGGCGCATTTCGCTACCTGAGGAGCTGGATTCTTGCTTGGGAACAGCGATTGCTCGCTACCTTTAAGGGGTACTTCTCGGTTGTTATGGCGTTCTGATGGTGACTGGCTGAGCTTTGACACCGTCAGTTCCAACTTCTCTTCCGCTGCTTATCCATCATCGCTACCGGCTTTCCTGTTCGGTGGCGTGCGTTCGCGTAATCCTACGGTCCTTCACCTACCGTTTTCAGGAATCTGTTATGGCGCAGTCTGCTCCTCGTCGAGGTTTCACCTTGGTCGAACTGTTGGTCGTGATCGCGATCATCGGTGTCATGGTCGGCTTACTGCTGCCGGCGGTGCAAGCGGCGCGCGAGGCAGCGCGGCGGATGCAATGCTCCAACAACCTCAAGCAGCTCGCGCTGGCGCTGCATAATTACCACGACACGATGCGGATCTTCCCGCCAGGCACCGTGCGGCTGACCAATCCCCCCGATGCAACCGGCGACGACGGCAACGAGATCTATCCGAACAATCCGGAATGGGCCTGGTCGGCCATGATTCTTCCGCAGATTGAGCAGGGAAATCTGTTTGACAGCCTGGGAATCGGCCGCGGCCGGACCATGGCCGCCGCGTTCGCCGACACGACCTCGGTGCCCACAGGGCTGCAGCTGATGCAGACGCCGCTGGCCGGGTATCTGTGCCCCAGCGACCCCGGAGACTCGCTCAATGACAACCGCAAGTTTGCACAGGTCACGGGACCGCTGCCGACGCCCTCCGGTGGGTATGCGCTGGGCAAATCGAACTACCCGGGTAATGGCGGCAACGAGGGAGACACCGGTTTCTTCGGAAAGAACTCGCGGACCGGAATGCGAGACGTCATCGATGGGTTAAGTAACACGATCATGGTGGGCGAGCGGTCGAGCCTGAAGCCTAACCAGACGGCGCAGCCTTACGCCGCGGTCTGGGCTGGCCGGGGTGGTAACAACGAGGCACAGAATGTCAGAACTTCGGCTTACCGAGGTTATACGGCCTACAAAATGAACAGCGGCGTTTCCGACACGGGAGTCACCTGGCCCGACGAAGGCTTCGGCTCTATCCATCCCGGCGGCGCCCAGTTCGCATTCGGCGACGGATCGGTTCGGTTCATCAGCGAGACCATTAACTGGACGCCGTTGAACACTCCGCTGGACCGCCTGGGCACCTACAACCGGCTCGGTCGCCGCAACGATGGGTTGTCGATCGGAGAGTACTGAGAGTGCTGCAGGCACTGGTTGGGACAATAAGTTGGACGGCGAAGTCCAGGTCTAAGACGGCGAAGTTCGATCCAGTTGAGAGACGTGATGAAGGTTGTTATCCAACGTTTAAAAATCCGCTTGGGCCGAAAGATTGCGGTTGTGCCGCTGCTGGCCCTGGCGGCTCTTGCCGGCTGTGATAACAGTGGAGGCTTGAGCCATTTTGAGCAGGTAAAATTAAACCAACAGCAGGCGGCCGATGCCCTGCAGGCCAAAGGGGCAAGCGCGGCAGAGAATCGCTACCCCCAAGGCGACGCTTGGATCGTCGACTTGAGTGGCCAGTCGATCGACGAGGAAATCATCGGCCACCTCCAGGCGCTCGGCCAAGTTGCTGAACTGAACCTGAGCAAGTCGACGATTGCCGATCAACAGATGGAGGCACTGGCTGGGATTGAATCGGCTGGCACGCTGATCAAGCTCAACGTCAGCGATACCCAGGTCTCTGATGCCGGCTTGCTGGCGCTCTCAAAACTTCACTTGCTTTTCGAAATCAACGCCAAAGGCTCGAAGATCACGCCCGCTGGCATCGAACAATATAAGAAGAATCGCCCAAAGCACCCGTTCGGATTGGCCATCAAGGTCACTAAGTGAACCGACCGAACGACTTGTGCAGATCGGCCTAGCGGTCAGTTCGCTCCCCTGATGTGAGCGGCGGCAGTGCTGTCGGATTCCTCCGAAGTTGCTCATATAATCGCTCAGCGATGATGCGATGGCCCAATTCGTTGACGTGATAGCCATCCGCGGCGAACTTTAACTCCCGTGGCTCATAGCCCTCCGCCCAGACCGACAGGTCAATCACGACGAAACCCGCCTCTCGACCGAGTTGCAGCATCTCGTCCGTTTCGACCGAGACGTTCTCGATTCCAGGCATCGGCAGGTAGATCCAGACGGGCAAGATACCTCGGCGTTGACAGTCTTCCACGATCCCGCGGTAGACGCATGCGACGATTTCTTTCGCATGCGCCTTCAAGAGCAGTTCGGTCGATCCCCAAGACGTCGTGTCGGTGACGCCAGCGCGGCGGATGATCGACTCCAGGCACGGATAGGGCAAAGGGTAGCCAGCCTTATAGACCGGCGCCAGATGGCGCGGCGGTCCATAAAGTTCGCCTTGGTGTGCGACGTAAAAAACTGCATCAGGCTCGAACTGGAATGCTTTTTCGCGTAGCGCAATTGCCGAGTGCAAAGCGTAATAACCACCGGCGGCAAAATTGAGCAGTTGCATTCGCGGCCCCTCCGGCGTCAATTCCTCGTTCAGACGCTGTTCCAGGAGCGACTCAAAATCGGCGTCGGCCGCAACGCCGTAACCCATCGTCACACTCGAACCGAGCATTGCGATCCGGTACGTCCCCGGCGGCTTGCGGCGTGGCGCATCGTCGTCCCGCATGCCCCAGCGATTGAACCGCATCGGAACCCCATTGACGTCTCCTTGCCAGCCGGGGATCAGTTCAGTCCCCAGGGCGTCGCTTCGCTGCCGTGTTCCGTCCCAGTAATCTCCGCTTGCTCGTCGACCGCTAGGATTGTCTTTACCCAATAGTGGAGCCGCTTGCAGATTCACCTCAGCCAGCGCTTCGTAGTACCCTCGGACGGCATGTTCACGCTGAGCCACAGTGGGCAGTTCCGCAGCCAGCGCCGTCAGCTTCAGAGAAATCGGTGGCCCCAGTGCCCTCTGAATCTCCGGTGAGCTGGCGAGCGCCAGCAGGCTGAGCACGGCGAGACAGACCGCTGGAGAGCGTTCCAGCGGGAACGACGGCGTAACCCCGTGTTGCCGCAGTCGCTCCACCACCAGTTGGACGAGGGTGCCCGTTACCAGCACGCCCAACAACACCCCGGCCAGCGTTAGCAGTTGCTCCTGCCCAAAGCCTCCCGTAGCGGCGACTGCAACGACGTGCTGCGGGAAGTAGGGTACCGTCCAGCAGGCCCAGAAGAAGCTGACGGTGAGAAAGGTCGCCGCGACCTGAGCGCTGAGGCGAAAGGCGCTCGAGATCGTGACTTCCGAACGCCCCGCGGTCGGCCTCAATGCACGCCGATACTGCCACAGCGAGTTGATCGCTACCAAGGTGCCCGCGGACAGCCACAGCGCCGCCTCGCGCGGCTCAACTGGGAAATCGCCCAGCAGCCAGAACACTTGCCACGAGTGCAGAAACCAAGTCGCCGCAAACGTCAGCAACACACCGCTGACGACTGCTGCGCCTTTGGGCAGTCTTGCGAGCGAAAAGTAAATCGGAAAGAAGACGTGATCGGCGAGAAAATCCTTCCAGTAGATGTTGATGCGCCGCCAGATGTCACTGAGGCTCGACGCCAAAAAGTAGCGGTCGTGCGTTCGCGGCAGGTCGTAACCGAACAGGTGCAGCAGGCCGGTGATGATGTGGAAGTGGCCGGAAATCCGCAGGTACAGGGCATAGTTCGTTACCAGAAAGAGCGCCAGGTACTCGGCATCGATCAAGTCCAGCGGCCCTGGCAGGAAGAACGTTTTCACAACCCGATATAGCAGCAGATGAATGATGCCCCTGAGGATCCAGGCGACGCCGCGCTGTTTCAGCGCGTTATCATCGTCGGCGATATGACCATCGCGGAACTTCCGATAATCGATGATCGGGAAGAAGGGAAAGAATCCATTGGAGAACACGAAGAAGTAAGACAGTCGCTGCGTCCACGGCGGCGGTTTTGTTTCCTGTCGCAGTGCCTTGAGATAAATCCATAGGCGAAACATGAAGATCGAGCCCAGCACGGCCCAAAAGGGTTCGATCGCCTCTCGCCTCCAGACCACGAGCCCGCCGATGACCGCTGCTAGGAATAGCGCCCGCCCTCGCAGTGCAAAGGGCAAGTGGCAGACGCCGATCAAGATCAGTCCCAGTCCGATCGCCCAGGCCGCTTGCACAGCGCCGCTGGCCAGTGCCGCCACAGCGCCGACGTCGGCGATCAGTGGCCAGGCAAAGGCCAGCGGGAAGCTCACCAGCGACAGGGCGAGGAAGAAGAGCGAGCGCAACCGCGACGGCAGGCGACGGTGGATCAGCATTCCGACGGTCGCCAGCAGCAGCAAGCCAAACAGCCCACGACGTTCTTCAAGCTCCAATGCGCGGACCACCCACAGCATCAAGAGCAGTTGCAGGGCCAGCGTCAGCAGCGAACTGCCGGATCCAACCGCTGCATCCGCCGCAGGGGCGGTTGCGTCTGCCGCAGCGCCGGCAGGAGGAACAACTGGTTCTGCGATCGTGCTCATCAGCGACGCTGCCGTGTCCGGCTCATGGAATCTCCGCCACAGATCGAGAACAGGTATTGCAAGTGCTAGATGACGGGATCTTTGCCGTTGACTGCTTGCCCGTCCGCTGATGACAAACGACAGATCGACGCTAAACACATCACCATGTTTTCAGTCCTCACCACGCCGGCGTCAAGCCTGAGTCGGCGACTGCAAGCACACCTCAAGTTCGTACTCGTCTTCTTCTGTCCCGCCGGGCCGGTGCTGTTTCCCCGGACGGACTTTCCCGGATCATGATCGTTCACGATTGTGTTAGAATGAGGTCGGCGATTGCGTTGAAAGAGGGGTAGCGAATGGGACAGCCGGCGGATGAACCCAGCGAGCAGACATCGTCGCGCGATCTGAGGCAGGATCCGCAGGTCATGCAGTCGGTGCTGAACAACATGGCCGATGGCGTCATCGTGGCCGATCAAAACGGCCGTTTCCTGCTGTGGAATCCTGCGGCCGAACAGCTTATCGGCATTGGGCCGCGGGACGTTGCCCCGGAGGAATGGACCCGGCTTTATGGCTGTTACCTGGCCGACGGCGAAACGTTGTGTCCTCCAGAGGACCTGCCACTGACGCGGGCGATCCGGGGCCATTCGGTCGACGCGATGGTGCTGTTCATGCGTAACCCCGACGTGCCTGGCGGGGTGTGGGTCAGCATCAACGCGCGTCCCTTGAAGAGTGCCGATGGCCGATTGTGTGGCGGCGTCTTGGTGATTCGCGATATCACCACCGAGCGGCAGAGCGTCGAGGCGCTGCGCCGCAGCGAACAGCAGCATCGGGCAATCCTCGACACCGCTCATGAGGCGTTCGTAGCGAGCGACGCGGAGAGCCGCATTTGCCAGTGGAACGCCCAGGCCGAGAGGACATTCGGCTGGTCCCGCGAGCAAGCGATTGGTCGCCTGTTAACCGAGACGATCATTCCACCGCGTTTTGCCGAGGCGCATCGCCAGGGTGTGCAACGGTTTCTGGCCAGCGGCGAGGGGCCGATCCTGAACCGGCGGCTGGAGTTGGCGGCGCTGCATCGCGACGGGCATGAGTTTCCTATCGAGATGACCATCGCGGCAGTCCCACAAGGAGACACCTATCTTTTCGCCGCTTTCATCCATGACATCACTGAAAAGAAACGCCAGCAGCAGGAGATGCAACGGGCATGGAAGGCAGCCGAGGCGGCCAGTCAAGCGAAAAGCAATTTTCTGGCCAACATGAGCCACGAGATCCGCACGCCGATGAACGCCATCATCGGGATGACCGCCTTGCTGCTCGATTCCGATTTGACGCCGACCCAGCGCGAGTATTTGGGCATGGTTCAGGAGTCGGGAGAATCGCTGCTGTCGGTGATCAACGATATCCTCGACTTTTCCAAAATCGAGGCGGGGCGTTTTGACTTAGAACACTCGCCCTTTGACCTCCGCGAGAACGTCGGCGACACGGTCAAATCGCTCGCTCTTGCGCCCACCGCAAAGGACTGGAACTGGCCTGCCACATCGACATCAACGTGCCCGATTTCGTCGTCGGCGACCGTTACCGCTTGCGACAGATCCTGGTCAACCTGGTAGGCAATGCGATCAAATTTACCGACGCGGGGGAAATCGTCGTCGATGTGCGACGGCTGTCGCACAGCGGCGATGAAATCGTCATCGCGTTTTCCGTGCGCGATACCGGCACCGGTATCGCGGTGGAGAAACAGAAGCGGGTCTTCGACGCGTTTGAGCAAGCGGACGAGTCGATCACGCGGCGCTACGGCGGGACGGGTTTAGGCCTGAGCATCTCCTCGCGCCTGGTCGCATTGATGGGTGGAAAGCTCGAACTTCACAGCGAGTTAGGCAAAGGGAGCACGTTCCACTTCACGGCACGGCTGGGGTTGCCCAGCGGGGATCTGCCGAAGCGGCATGATTATCCCAGCAAATTGCTCGAGGGATTGCATGTTCTGGTGGTCGATGACAACGCCACCAACTGTCTGATCCTTGAGGAGATGTTGCGCAGTTGGCGGATGCGGCCGGAAACATTGACCGACAGCTCCCAGGCAATCCAACTGATGCGCACCCGCCACCGCGAGGGAAACGCCTTCTCGCTGCTATTGGTCGATGCAAATATGCCGGATGTCGACGGCTTTGATCTGGTCGAAGCGGTGAAGCGAGACCCGGAAGTGGGAAGTTCGATCACGATGATGCTCACTTCCAGCGGCTGGCGTGAAGAAGTCAGCCGTTGCCAGCAGTTGGGAGTCGCTGCCTACCTGACCAAGCCGGTCAAGCAGTCTGAACTCTTTGATATGATCGCCACGACCATGGGAGCGCAGTCGCCGCACCTACCGATCGAGGCGTCAACCCAGGGGGAAAGCCCGCCGGCCACTGGCCGGCTGCGGATCCTGTTGGCTGAGGATAGTGTGGTCAATCAAAAACTCGCGCTCGCGCAACTGGAGCCTCAGGGATACCAGGTAACGGTCGCTGCCAATGGCCGTGAAGCGGTGGCGCAGTGGGAAGCCGGCTCGTTTGACTTGATCCTGATGGACGTGCAGATGCCGGAACTGGACGGCTTGGCCGCCACCGAAACCATCCGCCAACAGGAGCGGCAAAGCGGTCGCCGCGTGCCGATTGTGGCGATGACGGCGTATGCCATGAAAGGTGACCGCGAGCGTTGTTTGGCCGCAGGGATGGACGCCTACGTCTCCAAGCCGGTTCGAAAACAAGAGCTTCTCCGTGTGATCGCAGAGGTCTGTGCGGAGGCTCAACCGCCTGCTGGTGAGCCCGCGGCGCAGGCAGCGGACAGCTCGCCCGCAGGCGATGGCGAGGTGTTGGATTGGACCGCGGCCCTGGACCAGACGCAGATCGATCCCGTCGCGTTTGGGGAGCTGATCGAGCTGTTCTTGCAGCAGTCGCCGCACTTGTTGCAACAGATTCGCGAGGCCATCACCGCAGGCGATTCGATAAGCTTGCGGCGAGCGGCACACACGCTGAAGGGGTCGGCCGCCGTTTTTGCGGCTCGCCGCACGACCCAAGCGGCTCTGGAGTTGGAGACGATGGCCAAGGAAAAAAACCTCGGCGAGGCCCAGGCAGCCTACCTTCGATTGGAACGGGAGACCGAGTTGTTGCGAGCGGCACTCCGTCAGCGACTCGGTGAACCGGAACATGGATCATGAGCGAATCATCGGCCAATTCGGTCTCACTGTTGCTGATCGAGGACAATCCGGTTCATGTACGCTTGATCCAGGCGCTGTTGGCCCAATCCCAGGCGCCTCCCTTCGAGCTCAATAACGCCGGGTCGCTTGAGGATGGGCTGCGACGCTTGGACGCCGGGGGAATCGATCTGATCCTGCTGGATTTAACGCTTCCGGACAGTCAGGATCTGGAAACCTTTATACGCGTGCGGGCCCACGCTCCGGCCGTGCCGATCGTGGTCGTGACCGGCGTGGACGACCTCACGTTAGCGGCCAAAGCGGTCGAAGCCGGTGCGCAAGACTACTTGGTTAAAACGCAATTAAGCAGCGGTGTGCTGACCCGCTCGCTGCGCTATGCACTGGAGCGAACGAAGGTTCGGGACGCGGAATGGGACTCTCCCATGTTCCGCCTCGCCCAGCGCCAGTTTCTCAAAGCAGCTCAGTTGATGACGTTGGATGATAACATCCGTCAACGGATGCTGTTTCCTCAGCGCTCGTTGGTCGTCTCGTTTCCGTTTCGCCGCGACCATTATAGCGAAGTGGAAAACGTCTTCGGATACCGCGTCCAACACGTGTTGACGATGGGGCCGACCAAGGGAGGCATCCGCTACCACCAGGATGTCAGCCTCGGCGAGGTCTCAGCACTGGCGATGTGGATGACTTGGAAGTGCGCGTTGATGCATCTTCCCTTTGGTGGGGCCAAAGGAGGCGTACGGATCGATCCCACCACGCTCAGCAGCCACGAGTTGCAGCGGCTTACCCGCCGCTTTGCGTCGGAAATCAGCATCATGATCGGTCCCGAAAAAGATATCCCAGCTCCCGACATGGGCACCAATGAACGGGTGATGGCATGGATCATGGATACCTACAGCCAGCAGGTAGGACATGCGGTACCGGCGGTCGTCACCGGCAAGCCACTGGTCCTCGGGGGTGCTCAAGGGCGTAATGAAGCGACCGGCCGCGGGCTGGTTTATATGATCGAAGCGGCGGCCAATGATATCCAGCTCGATCTCTCCCAATGCACGGCGGTGGTGCAGGGTTTCGGAAATGTTGGTAGCAACGCCGCGATCTTTCTCGAGCAGTTGGGAGTCCGCATCATCGGCGTCAGCGATGCGACCACCGGCTTATATAATCCCCGCGGATTATCGGTTGCTGCGCTGCAGCAGTACGTGGGTCAACATCGTTTTTTGCGAGGCTATGCTCAAGCCGAGGCGATCAGCAATGCCGAGCTGCTGGAGTTGCCGTGTGATGTGCTGGTTCCCGCGGCACTCCAAAATCAAATCACGGCGGAGAACGCCCCCCGCATCCGCTGCCGCATCCTAGCCGAAGGGGCCAATGGGCCGACCACACTGGAAGCCGACGAAATTCTCACTCAACAGGGTGTCTTCGTGCTCCCGGACATCTTGGCCAACGCGGGCGGCGTCACGGTGTCGTACTTCGAGTGGGTTCAGGATACACAGAATTACATGTGGACTTTGGATGAGACCAACGCCCGATTGCGAAAACTTCTGTTGGACGCGTTCCGCCGCACCCGCGACCGCTGCCAGCGTGACAACCTTGATATGCGGACCGCCGCGATGATCGAGGGGATCGCCCGTGCGGCTGCGGCACGATTGGCTCGCGGCCTGTTTCCCTAAGCAACGTTCGCGCCTTTCGCGGACAACGGATTCCCGCCTTGGAAATCTCGGCTGCAATGGTTGCCCCAGCGAACCGGAATCGGATGCTAAAACCGCCGAATCGCTCGCTCGGCTGGCTTCACTGGACCCGCAACAACGCGACGCCCTGCTGTCGCTCACCCGCGGTCTGACACGCCGGGAACCCGACGGCTGACCCTGCCGGCGGTCTGACTCGCCGCCAACCGCCTGCTGGCGTGAGTTGCCCGACGATTCACGCATCTACAACTCCATCTCTCAAGTGCAGATGAGGCTCGTCGGAAGGAAATCGTGCCAAACCGACGACTGCATCTGTGCTGCATGCGGGCAGTGACATGTGGCCATGCTAAACTACAACTTGGACTTTCGCTCCTTCACCGCCAAGGCTGAAAGGGTAGAACCATGAAGCTACCTCTTGCCATCGATGGCTCGCCGTGCAGTGACGCCGTCATTGCAGAGGTAGCACGGTGGCCCTGCCCTCCGCAAACCGAAATCCCGGTTGTGACAGCGGACGCACCGATCGGTCCGGTGACCGTCGTTGCTGAGATCGCCGAGCAGCAGCGGCCCAAACCGCGCGTCGGCCCCGGTCTGAATCGCGCATCAGCCCGCCGAGAAGGCTCCGGATGCGAGGGCGACCAGAACAGGAACCTACTGAGGAAGCAAGCGACGGTAATGGTTCGAGCAGGCTGCACGAAATGTTATGGATTCTACTGACTCTGTTCGTCGGAGCGGCTGTTGCGCCAGCGTTGCATTGCGCGGCTCGGGTGCATACGGGCTGCCTGCTGGCGATCCTGCCGCTTGGTGTCATAGGGTGGGCATTGCAGCATTTGGCCACGGTGGCCGCTGGTGCGCCCTATCGTGAGGCATATAGGTGGGGGCCATCGTTGGGGGTGGACGGGACCTTCAATCTCGACGGGCTGTCACTGGTATTCTTATTGCTAATCTGTGGTATCGGCGCGTTGGTGCTCGTTTATGCGAGCCAGTACCTGTGTGCGGACCGGAGGCTCGGGCTGTTCTACGCCTATCTGCTTCTGTTCATGGCGTCGATGTTGGGTTTGGTATTGGCGGACAACGTCTTCGTGTTATTCATCTTCTGGGAGTTGACGAGCATCAGTTCCTTTCTGCTGATCGGCTGGAATCACCTGAACGCCGAGGCTCGCAATGCGGCTCGAACGTCGCTGGTGGTGACTGCCGGGGGCGGCATGCTGCTGCTTGCCGGGCTGGTGCTGCTGCGACAGATTGGCGGGAGCGGCGACCTCTCGGGAATGTCCGGCGAATCGATTCGCGCCAGTCCGCTGTATCTGCTTACGCTCGCGCTGGTTCTGGGCGGCGCGTTCACGAAATCCGCGCAATTTCCGTTCCATTTTTGGCTGCTGGGGGCGATGGCGGCCCCGACGCCGGTCAGCGCATATTTGCACTCGGCAACCATGGTCAAGGCCGGCGTTTACCTGCTGGCACGCCTGCACCCAACGCTGGGCTTCACCGATGCGTGGTTCACCATCGTAACGTCAGTCGGGGGCCTGACCATGTTGGTGGGGGCGGCGGTCGCCGTCGTTCAGACGGACCTGAAGCGCATCTTGGCATATTCGACGGTCAGCGTGCTTGGAACCCTGACGATGTTACTTGGCCTTGGAACGCAGGAAGCCGTGTGGGCAGCGATGGCGTGTTTAGTGGGCCACTCCCTTTACAAGGGTGCGCTGTTCCTGATCGCGGGGTTGCTGGACCACGAGGCCGGCACACGCGACATCAGGCACTTGCGGGGATTAGCGAAGCACATGCCGCTGACCGCGGCGGCAGCCGTGCTCGCGGCAGCGTCCAGCGCTGGGCTGCCGCCGTTGTTTGGCTTCATCTCGAAAGAACTTTTCTATGAGGCGGCCTGGCAGGCACCGGTTGCCGGAAACGCCGTGCTCGTCGCGGCGTTCCTCGCGAGTGTGTTCATGGTTGTGGTGGCGCTGATGGTCGCCTATCGTCCGTTTTTCGGCGGCCCCGCCTTGCGCCGCAGATGCCCAACGAATCGGCCTGGCGGCTGGGCGTGGGGCCGATCACGTTCGCCGCGGCCGGCCTGCTCGTTGGCCTGCATCCCGGCCTGGTGGGCAGTTTATTGGGGGCGATGGCAGCGGCAGCCTTTGGTGAGCCGGCGGCACTGCAACTCAAACTGTGGCACGGATTCAACCCCGTGCTCGGCCTGAGCGCGCTGACTCTACTGATCGGGATGGCGCTGTTTTGGGTTCTGCATCAACAGCAGCCCTATACGTCTGAGAACCGCAGCGGATTAGCGCCTTTTAGCCTCCAGACGTGCTATGACCGCGCTTTTGCAGGGGTCATGCGTTTTGCGGAAGTCCTGACGCAAATTGTACAAAACGGTCATTTGCACCATTATGTGCTCATGGTGGTCGTTACCCTGCTGGCCCTGTTGGCTCGCCCACTCTTTGAAGGCCGTGAGTTGTTCTTCAGTGGGTTGTCGGAAATACATCTTCCCGAAGTCATACTGGCAGGGGTGATTCTGGTGGCGGCATTGGCGACGACCGTGATCGATTCACGCTTGGCAGTTGCCGCCATCCTGGGCGTGATCGGCATCGCGGTCATGTTGCTGTATGTCATCTTCGGAGCACTCGATCTGGCGGTCACACAGATCCTGGTAGAGACTTTGACCGTGATCGTCCTGGTGTTGGTGCTCTATCACCTGCCGAAGTTTGTGTTCCACTCCTCGCGTTGGGCTTACCTGCTTGACGGGGTGGTCTCGCTGGTATTCGGCGGCATGATTGCGCTGCTGGTGATCAAGGCCTTCGCCGTGCAGGCGGACCCGGAGTTGCGGGAGTACTTTGCCGCACACAGCTATCTCAAGGCGCATGGACGCAACGTCGTCAACGTCATTCTCGTTGATTTTCGCGCGACCGACACGCTGGGCGAGGTCGCCGTGCTGACGGGTGCGGCCATTGGCGTATACGCGTTGCTGCGGATTCAGGCCGAGCGGAAAGACCGAGGCGGGGCCATGATTTCGCTCGTGCTTCGCGCGGCGACGCCCGTACTCATGTTGCTGCTGTTGGTGGTTTCCCTTTACGCTCTGCTGCGCGGCCATCACGAATCGGGCGGGGGATTCATCAGCGGCCTGCTGGCGGCGGCCGCATTCTCGCTGCACGCCCTGGCCCACGATGTGCCCTCCACGCGTCGCCTGTTGCGCGTGGCGCCGCAGACGCTGATGGGCCTGGGCCTGGGCGTGATCGCGGTTTCCGGGGCCATCGGACTCGCACTCGGCGAAAACTTCTTGCAGGGCCAGTGGGTCGACGTCGTGCTGCCGGCTCTAGGGAACGTGCACCTCGGGACTCCGTTGCTGTTCGACCTCGGGGTGCATGCCGTGGTAATGGGTATGGTATTGACGATCGTGCTCACGGCTGCGGAGGAGTAAGCGATGAATGTTGTCCTGGCGGTGGTGATCGGTGGACTCTACGCGGCCGGTCTGTTCATGATCCTGCGGCGCAGCATCACCAAGCTGCTGTTCGGCCTGATCCTGTGGGGCCATGGCAGCAACCTGCTCATTTTTGTTTCGGGCGGGCTCGTCAGGGGCGCGCCGCCGCTGATCGTCGAAGGGCAAGAGCAGCTTGAAATGCCATACGCCGATCCGGTGGCGCAGGCCCTGATTCTGACAGCGATTGTCATCAGCTTTTCGGTCGTCGCGTTCACGGCCGTGCTCTTGTACCGCATCTACCGGACAATTGGAACCGACGACATCGATCAGTTGCGAGCGACGGACTCATGAAACGCGCTCCTCATCCTGCCGGTCGTGGTCCCGATGGTGGCAGCGGCGTTGATGCTGCTGGCGTACCGCCGCGGCGCCGCCCAGCGAGCCATCGGATTGGTCAGTACCGCGATCCAGCTCGTGCTGGCGGTGACGCTGCTGTCTATCGTTGACTCGCGGGGAACTCAAGCAACGCAGCTCGGCGGCTGGCCGGCGCAGTTCGGCATCACGTTCGTCGCTGACCTGCTCGCCGCCCTGATGGTGTTGCTGTCCGGCACGATTGCCGTGAGCACGGCCGTCTATTCCACCTGGAACATCGACCGCGCGCGTCGTGCCTGCGGTTTCTACCCACTCATGCAGCTGTTGCTGATGGGGGCCAATGGCGCGTTTCTGACCGGCGATCTGTTTAACCTGTACGTCTGGTTCGAGCTGTTGCTGATCGCTTCGTTCGTGCTGCTGGTGCTGGGGAACGAGCGGCCTCAGATGGAGGGTGCCTTGAAGTACGTGACGCTCAATCTGATCTCCAGCATGCTGTTTCTTACGGCCGTCGGCATTTTGTATGGCTCGGTGGGCGCGCTGAACATGGCAGACATCGCGCTGAGACTGCCGGAGGTTCCAGCTTCCATCACGGGGGCGCTGGCGATGCTGCTCCTGGTCGCCTTCGGCATCAAAGCGGCGGTGTTTCCGTTATTCTTCTGGCTTCCCGACTCGTATCACACGCCGCCCGCAACGGTGATCGCCCTGTTCGCGGGTTTGCTGACGAAGGTGGGGGTCTACAGCTTGCTCCGCGTCTTCACCCTGTTCTTCCCTGACCATATGAGTCTTGACCAGACACGGATCCTGGTGATCGCCGGACTGACGATGGCCGTGGGAGTGCTCGGAGCCGTGGCCCAGGCCGAAGTGCGGCGGATTCTGGCGTTTCACAGTGTCAGCCAGATCGGCTATATCGTGATGGGGTTGGCCCTGTTCACCTCGGCTTCGCTGGCCGGCGCCATATTCTTTATTCTGCACCACAGCCTTGTGAAGTCGAACCTGTTCCTGATCAGTGGCGTCATCCAGCGGCGCAGCGGCAGCACAAAACTGAAGGAACTCGGGGAATTGGCTCAACGCGAGCCGTTGCTGGCGGGGCTGTTCCTAGTCAACGCGCTGTCACTGGCCGGATTGCCGCCGCTGTCCGGGTTTTGGGCGAAGTTGGGCCTGGTGCAGGCAGGCATGCAAATACAGACGGCGGGAGCCTTCACGATCATTGCCGTCAGCCTCGTTGTCAGCATCCTCACCCTCATTTCCATGATCAAGATTTGGAATGAAGCTTTCTGGAAGCCCGCGGCGGACGGCATGGCGGCGCCGTTGCCGAAGGAGTCGAATGGAGTGGCATTTTTGATGTATGCGCCGATTTGTTTTCTCACCGCCCTGACATTGGTCTTGGGGCTCGCGCCCGAGCCGGTCCTGACTCTGGTGCGGGATGCTGCTGAGCAGTTGATGGACCGGGCGGATTACGTGCGTGCCGTTCTCGGAGTTGAGCTCAATGAAAGCCCTGCTCATTAACCTCTTCCTGGCCCTCGTCTTGGCAAGCCTGCTGGGGCGGATGACCGGGGGCGGGCTGTTAATCAGTTTCGCAGCGGGCTACGTTCTGCTGTGGTGGTTGCGACCGCTGCTCGGTCCAACCACCTACTTTCAAAAGGTGCTGCAGACCCTGTCGTTTGTGCTGTTCTTCATCAAGGATGTCATCCATTCAAACTTGCGCGTGGCGCGGGAGGTCTTGTCCATCCGCCGGAGCGGCCGCGCAGGCGTCGTCGCCGTGCCGCTAAGCGTGAAGACCGATTTTGAGATCATGCTGCTCGTGAGCCTGATCACCCTGACCCCCGGCACGTTGGCGATCGACATTTCCGGGGACCGGAAAATCCTCTATGTCCATTCCATGTTCGTCACTTCGGCAGACGAAGTGCGTGACGCCATCAAGAACCGGTTGGAACGCCGAGTGTTGGAGTTGTTCCGATGACCAGCATGATCTACCTATCGGGACTGATCGTCCTGGTGGCGTTTTGTATTGCCTTCATCCGCCTGCTGCTCGGCCCCAGCCTTGCTGATCGAGTTGTCGCCCTCGACTTGATGGCGACCATCGCTGCGGGCGTGATTTGTCTTTATGCTATTCTGGAAGACCGCTATCTCTTTACCGACGCGGCCCTGGTGCTAGCGCTGATCCTTTTCTTGGGCACCATTGCGTTTGCGTATTACATGGAGAAGAAAGGGACCGAGGTGTGATGTACGACGTGGCAGCGGGAGCGATGGCAGTCGTCGGGAGCGTGTTCATCCTGATCGCGTCCATCGGGATCGTGCGGATGCCCGATCTGTTTTTGCGTCTGCAAGTCACTTCCAAGGCCTCGGTCATGGGGCTGACCTGCATCCTGCTGGCCGTTGCGCTGCATTTTGCCAGTACCGTGGTCACCCTCCGAGTGGCTCTGATCATCTGTTTCATCGTCCTGACAATCCCGGTGGCCACCCACATGCTGGCCCGGGCCGGCTACACAACCAACGTTCCACTTAGCGATGAAACAATCATCAATGAACTCGTTGGCCAGTACAATCCACAAGCCCATGTACTTGCGGGTGCGGAGCCAATCACCTGGGAGTTGGAGATTCGCCCTGATGCCGCGGCGATCGGCAAGTGCGTGGCCGAATTGGGGCTGCCCAGCGATGTGCTGATTCTGGCAATCCACCGCCTCGGCGAAGTGGTCGTTCCACGCGGCCGAACCAGGATCGAAGCGCAGGATAAACTCAAAGCGCTCGCCAAACCGGAACAACTCGATACCCTTCGGGAAATTCTCGGAGCGGATGTTCGCGGTATGATCCCCGACACGCTTGAGTTTCCACTGCGAGCGTCAACCACCGTCGGCAAGCTACAGGAGATCTACGCGATTCAAATGCATGCCCCGCCGGAACGCACACTTGCCGAAGTCATGAGCCACGAACTTGGGCAGTGGAATCCGGAGCTTGGCGAGACCATCCGGCTCGGCCCGCTGCTGCTCCGCGTCCTCCGCCTGTCTCGCGACGGCGGAATCGAAATCGTGGGGATGTCCATCTATCTCGAGGAGGAAGCCATGGGATCCCAAGGGCGAGCATCGAGAAACTGACCGGGTGTACGGGCGCGCCAACCCGCAGGCAGTGATCCTACCGAGTAGCCGCGGATGCTGACCAACCAAACTTTCTCAAAACCAGGAGACTCGCGGTGCTGGGCATGCGCAAGTTTCTGCTCGTTACAAACGCTCTACGCGTGCGGTGCCGACACGGGACTAGAATGGCTGCGGTGCCAGACATCGAGCGGCAACCGGCGAACTAGTATTCGTCTGGCTGCCCCCACAGGGATGAGTCATCACGCCTCCACGATCGGCAATCATGAAAGGACGAGGCAATGTCGGTTCTATATCAATTGGCGATCTGCGCGATCGTTCTGCTGCTCCAGGGCGCGTCCACGACTCGAAGCGCTCTGGCGGATGCCCATCGGGTCCCTCTCGACGGGACTGAGCCGCCGGCCATCTGGCCGGAAAATGTCCGCCGCGTGGGCCGGGCCGATTGGCACTCGGAGATTTCGTTCTTTGGTCCACTCAATGGCGCTGCGCTTGCCTTGACGCCATCGATCGCTTCTTGCATCCGACCCAGTGTATCGCGGTTCCGAAGCGTTCCCTGAGCAGCATGACGCCGAACAAATGCCTCGAACCGGTCCATCGCTTCGCGATCTGCACGTTCGGGTTGAGAGCAAAACGCAGCAAGTTCGAGATAAAGATCGATGCTCTCCGCGGGCATGTCCGCATCAAAGAGACGTCTTGAAAGTCGCTCAGCGAACTGCTGCTCCGTGAGATTCAAGTTCCAGCAGCGTTCACGAAACCAGTACTGATGCGAAAAGTACGGCATCGTGTACGGGTGAAAGTTCCGTGGGTGGTCGACTCCAATCTTCGCCCAGCCGTTCCAAGGATTGCCGAATCCCATTCCCGGGTCAAAACTCGTGACCAGGCCCGTCAAAGTCGCTTCGACTGACTGTGGAGGCTGATGGGAACCGTGGTATGAACTCATCACCTGAGTTGTGTGCCAACGCAACACCAACGGGTGCTCGGCCAGTGCCTTATCTCCGATGGGATCGCCCCATGCCCAAAACCAATGCATTTTCTCAGGTGCCAGTTCGTGAAACGCCCTGCGATAATCACTGGAGTTGAACCTCCCGATAGCGACCGCTACTTCAAAGTCAGGTCTTTGACGGCGAATCTCTTTCAACAACCGGGCAAGTGCGTCCACATGTTGGCGCCACACATCGCCGTCAGCCTCGGTCCCTTCACCAGTGGGTTCCAGGTAGATACCATCGGCATCCGGCAGCGCCGCCAGGAGATCGAGGTAATACTCAATGCCGGTCGCCAGCGTTTCGTCATCCGCCGCAATCGGCGCCTCTCCTCCGCCTGCTCCCACACGAGCCACGCGGTGCGCTTGAGATCCGCTGGCCGACTCCTTGTGGTGCCAGGTAAACCATCCTCCGCCGATGCAGAACTTCATCCCTTCGTGATGACACATCTGGATCAGTCCTCGCACGTTATTCAAATCGCCGAGGTCGGTGTCTTGATAGATTCCGCCATACTGCGGAAGCAAAGGAAACCCATTCAGCCAGAACCAAGTCCGATTCAGTGTCAACTCAGAATTGAACTGTAAAACCCTGCGCCACGAATCGAGAGAGTCGTGAGCGGACCAGCACGGCAGTACGTAGCATCCACGATAAGCAACCGCAGGTTTCATGGTCACCTCCATCGGCCACGGCACGCTTGCGGTATCGCCGGCAGCTGCAACCCGGTAGTAAACCAGCTCCTGGCAGCCGTGCTTAAGCCCTACTGGGGTTTTGGCATGAACGATGATGAAACGCTGCTCCTCACTCTCATGCGTCAGGATTCGAAATCCTTCGTCCCCCAGGGCTGTATCGTCAAGTTCGAGTCCCTCCGCGACGAGTTCCCGCAGAACGGCATTGTTCTGCTGATTGCCCACCACCAGGTAGATGCCTGGCAACGCAGTATTCCGAGCAGTCGGCAGCTCCCATCCATACGATCGCATCAAGTAGCCGTTGATCGTGCTGGACACGATCTTACTGGTCGGTCCCTGCAGTTCTGGACAAACCAGATAAGCATGCGGCTTTCCGGCTCTGCAGATCTCCAGAGGCTCAGCAACTGCAGGCGTGCTGAAGAGACCACCCGCGACACATCCCAGAAGCGAGATGCATGCAGCAGCAATGTCCCCCCGGCCGAATCTCATGATTTTCTTAGTGCGATTCATGTTGATTGATCCATTCCATTCCATCTGATTGAAATAACTCACCTTGCTCGGACCAGCTATTGAATTCGAACTGTGCTGAGTTGGCATGCGGCCTGGTCGGGACGCTGCTGATTTTTCCACTTTTCAACGGCATTTGATACTCCAGCTGACGACAAAGATGACGCCGGTTTCGACAGGGGAGGGGGTTGCAAAGTGGTCGCAATTGTGAGCTGTTCGAGTCGACCGGCCTAGCCAGTGAACAACCGGGCAGGACCTGCTCCCCTAGTCGCTACACCAGGAACCTCACCAACCGGATTCCGCCGACGAGAAAACCGGCAGTTCTTGGAGTTTGCGATGTCCAGCGAGAGGACGCGACTCCTATGTCCACCGCCGACCGACGTTCCCTGCTGGGGAGCGCGTCGTGCAACGAGATGCGCAGTGTGGAATGAGGCCACGTTGCCGAGTTGCGGGCGATAACCGATGCTCCGGCTTCCGCCTTTCTCGACGCCGCCCAATGACATTGCCGACTAAAAAGCCAGCTACGGATGCGTCTTGACCTCAGTTAGCCAGCGGAAATTCATCACCGTTGCGGTGAGCCGGGCGTGAAGATTTGAGTTCGCTCCCAACGCACGGCGGTCTGCGCGGTGCAGGGCGCGATTTCCTCTCGCGTCGCGGGAGTCCGGGTTCTGGAGCGACCCGTAAGCTGTTGCAGAGCAGCAGCTTGTAGTGAAACGCACCGCTGGGGATGCGGTGCGCATTTTCAGTAGTCGGGGCGACAGGATTTGAACCTGCGACCTCTGCGTCCCGAACGCAGCGCTCTACCAGGCTGAGCCACGCCCCGATGGGTCCAAAAATTGCACCCGCTGACTGGCGTCAATGGGCACTGATCGGACTCGTGTATCTTCCTGAGCCAGCGGGCCGGCGTCAATGCCAGTTGGCGGAGATTTGCTTCGGCATCAGCCCTGCCTACACGTGATGGCGAAGGTGAGCGATCCGTCTCATCGAGAGACAGGTTTGGCGAGGATGAGAGTTTTTGATTGTTTTCCCGATCAAGGTGTGTAGAACATAATTAGCGGCGGCCGGAACGGCTATCGCTCAGGCTGCAGCCCACCGGACCAGTACGGCTCCCGTCCCGGTGGGCGAGCGGAGGCGACACGCTGGACACTTGCCGAGGGTTTGTTCGACGGTCGCAGTAGTCTCCACGACAGTTACTTGAAGGGTCACCATGGAGCGTTATCTGATTTTGCTGGTGCTGTGCAGTGTGGGCGCTGGGCGCATCCGGCGACAGCTCGTGACTGGACCGATGCTGCTGGGCGAGTGGTGGTCCAAGGGGAGGCGTTCGCGGTCAATCCGCATACGGCCGTAATCCAAAGACCCAACGGTGAACTGATCGGGATCCGGATCGCGGACCTCTCTGCAGCAGACCAAGAGTTCCTGCGCCAGCACCAAGCCGAACTCGCACCGGAACCGGCACCGCAACCTGAACCCCAGCCTCAACCCGCACAACCCAACATTGAGCCGGCGCCGCGGCCGGTCCCAGCAACGCCGCCGCGGGGCCAGTTATGGACCAGTCGTGATGGGCACCAAATGCGTGGGCGAGCGATCGGATTCAGCAAAGAACAGATCACCATCAGCCGCGCCGGCCGGCTGATCAACGTCAACGGTGTTGCCTATTCAAACCTCGACCCGCTCGCCAAATATGTGGTGCTGCAAGTTGTGGCGGAGCTGGACGACCCAACGGTCCGGACGGAGCGGGACCTCAACGAGTGGGTCAGGAGGCAAGGCGGCCAGCCGCGAACGTTTCCGATCGAAGGGGTCGTGCTGACCCCCGCTGACGGCAAAAAAGTCATCGTCCCGTTCTTCTTGTTCTCTGACCAGGACTTGTCAGCTCTGCGACCGGGCTGGGAACAGTGGAAGAGCGAGCAGGCGACGGAGACTGAACGCGAGCGCGAAGACTTCCTGATGTCAGTCCAAGCACAGCAGTACCAGCTCGAACGCGAAAAGGCGCGTCAGATTCAAATGATGCAGCTGGAACTGCTTGCCTCGGCCACCGGCTTGACGACAGTCTGGGAAGTTTATCTGCTGCCGGCTCCCGGTGTGTACGCTCGGCCGCTGTCGGTGATGGTCAGCGCGCGGACCAGTGCCCAGGCACAGCAGATTGCCACGGCGAGGTTTCCCGGCTATGTCCCTGGTCCAGCTCGTGCATTGACACCCTAGCCTCACCCATTAACTTGTCTCTATGTCGTCCGCCTCGGGACTTGCCGATCACACGCTCTCGATGTTGGCATTGTCGGATCAGCAGCTGCGGGCGCGGATCGCCGCGATCGGGTTGTCGCATGCTGCCAGCGGGCCCACGGGCACTATCCCGCCACTGATCCGGATTGAAGGCGCCACCGGCCAAGACAGCGTGCTGATGGCGATCCAGTCGCCGGTGCGATTGCACGTTATCGGGCCGCTGGGTGACTACGCCCTGAGTTACTGCAGCCGCTGTGATGTCCGGATCGACGGCACAGGCGGGCATGGCGTGGGGGAGTGCCTCAGCGGCGGCTCAATCCGGTTCCGCGGCGACGTGGGCCATGGAGCGGGTGTCGCGATGCGCGCCGGCACGCTGGCGATCTATGGCGCGGCCGGCGATCGATTTGGGGCGGCGATGCGCGGCGGTGAGCTGTTCGCGCGCGGCGACGTTGGCCGTGACGCAGGCGTGGGGATGTATGATGGCGTCATCGTGATCGGAGGCGACGCCGGACCCGGACTTGGGGAGCCGCGAGGAGCCGGGATGGTGTTTCTGCGCGGGCGAGCTGAGTCGTTGGCCGACGGTATGGTGGAGGTGGCGCTGCGAAAGCGGGATGAGTTGCGGCTCGGGATGCTGCTGATCAACGCCTCGACACGTGGGATGGCTAAGGAGTTTCGTCGCGTGATTCCGGAGGCGAGATGGCGGTGGGAACAGGCACAGGTGACAGGCGAAACGAGACCGAATTGGCGATAAATACTCAGCCAGCCCAACTGGATGACTTTCGGCTCATCTCGCCGCCGATTGACCGATTTGTGCGATCTCCGGCTCAGGTCCGAACACAAACCCCGCTGTGCGCGAATCCCGCTGCAACGACCGCGACGCAAACGGCCGACGCACACATTCCGCTGCCTTTTTTTTGGTACGATCCGCCCTGGTGCACCGCTCCGCCAGAACGTTGCCGATTTGTCGCCGACCTAGCTGGTCAATGCGGTGTGACGATTTCTGCGTTAGAAAGCGATCTCGGTAGCGAAGAGGGCGGATCGGAGGGAATAGGCTGGCCGCGACTGGCACCGCACCGCTGCGACCGGGCCGGATGGACGCTGAGCGATGCGCAGCACGCGACGGTGATCGAGTTGAGACTCGGTATGAACCGCGACGCCGCCGGCAGCTATCTGTACAGCGCCGCGCAGATGGATCGCTGGTATCCCGACGAGGATGCCGACAGGGACGCGAACGTTGATCGTTCATGGATCCCGCTGTTGTTCCCGCCAGAGTGGGCGGAACTGGCTCAAATGAGCAGCAAGATGGCGCAGCTCCGGCGGCTCAGTCAGGCTGCAGTCTACGTTTCCTGCGACGAAGCCGATCTGGAGGAAGTCTTGCCGGTGGTCCAAGCCGCTCGTGCAGACGGCGTGATTCTGCGATACCAGGATGATCCCGTGGCGCCGCTGCAGCAGGTAACTGCGATTCTGCAATCCGGCGACGGTCAACCGCAGCCGCGGATCTGGTTAGCCGGAGGCAGGTTGAGCCCCGAGGATGCGGTCAAGTGTTTCGCTTTGGGCGCAGCCGCGGTAGCGATCGACGGGATGTGCAATCCCTGGCTGCTGGACGATGACCAGGAGCATCTGACCCATGCTCAGCGGACCGCGATGAACCTTGGCGTGAATGTCGGGCAATCGCCAGAGGAGCGTTTGAAGTCGCGGGTTCACCAAGCGATCGACAACTGGCAGAAAGAGGTGACGGGGATTGTGCAGTCGCTATTTGTTGCCGCTGTGCAGGATCTCGGTCCGCATCACCTGCGGAGGGTACGGCGGTAGGTGGTCGATCGCTCCGCCGATCAAAACCTGCGGACCTTCCGACCGGCGGAGCGGTCGGCCACGAAGGTCGGCGACAAAGGGTTGGCCACAATGGGCTGTGGCTCCTGAGCGGTACAACCGATACATTGTCGCGCAAGTTTACGATGGGCGGAAAGCGGTGTGGCGGAACAGCACGAGCCGTGCGCGTGGAAGTCCGAACAACCACAACTACAATGAGGAACAACGCCAAGATGGCTAGCACGATCGTCATTTTCGGTGCTTCGGGAGACCTGACGAGCAGAAAGCTGATTCCGGCGCTGTACAGTCTTCACAAGAAAAACCGTTTGCCCGCTGACACGAACGTCGTCGGCGTCTCGCGGAGCAATTACGAGCACGATCAGTGGCGAAACATGCTTCGCGAGTCGACGGAGGAGTTCGCTGGCGGGCTGTTCGACGGTGAGACCTGGGAAAGCTTTGCGAAGCAGGTGTATTATCAGGTCGGCGACATCGGCCAGCGCGACGACTTTCATGCCTTGGCCAAGTTCCTTGAAACGGTCGAGCCTGAGGAGGGTGCCGATCGCGTTTATTACCTCTCCACGATGCCGCAGCTGTATGCTGACGCCGTTGAGCAGCTCGGTGCAACCGGCCTAGCCGACGATGCCGCCGGTCAGCGGCGGGTGATCATCGAAAAACCGTTCGGCACCGATCTGAAGTCGGCTCAAGAACTCAATGCCAAGGTGCATCGGGTTTTTCGCGAAGACCAGATCTTCCGCATCGACCACTATTTGGGCAAAGAGACGGTCCAAAACTTGTTTGCAATGCGGTTTGCGAACAGCATCTTTGAGCCGCTGTGGAATCGCAACTACATCGACCACGTGCAGATCACGGTCGCTGAGGAAGTGACGATCGGCGGCCGCGCCGGATACTACGACGCCGCGGGTATTTTGCGGGACATGTTCCAGAACCACATCCTGCAATTGCTGATGCTGACGGCGATGGAGCCGCCGCCGCGGTTTGATGCCGCAATGGTCCGCGACGAGAAGGTCAAGGTCCTGCATAGCGTGCGGCCGATGACCGGCGGCGACTTTGCCTCGCAAACGTTCCGCGGCCGCTACGTCGGTTACCTCAAGGAACCCGGAGTCCCCAAGGACAGCCAAACCGAGACGTTTGCGATCCTGAAGATGTACGTCGACAACTGGCGCTGGAAGAATGTGCCGTTCTATCTCCGCAGCGGCAAAGCGATGTCGTGTCGCTCGTCGCAGATCGTGATTCAGTTCAAGTCACCACCGCATCTGCTGTTTGGCAAGAAGGTGCGCGACTTCGACGCCAACCGCTTGGTGATCCAGGTCCAACCGGCGGAAGGGATCCAGCTGCACATCCAGTCCAAAGTGCCTGATACCGACATGAAAACGCGGACTTCGACACTCGACTTCCGCTTCGGCGGTCCCGACGCCGGCGCGATGCCGGACGGCTACCAGCGATTATTGCTGGACGCGATGAACGGCGACGCGAGTTTGTTTGCCCGCAGCGACGAGGTCGAACTGTCCTGGGGCATTATCGATCCGATTCTCGCAGCGTGGCGCAGTCCGGCAGCCCCGAAGCTGCTCGACTACCCAGCGGGATTGTGGGGACCGGCGGAGTCGGCGCAGTGGATGCGCAAACAGAAACGCGAGTGGTTTGACGTCTGCCCCGTCATCGCGTAGGCCGCGGCCCTATCAGAAAAGGGATCCGACCAGCAGCGTAGCTACCGTCGGCGACTGTCAACGCTGCCGGTCACAAAAACTTTCCAGCGGTCGATATAGGTTGCCGGATCGATCCCAAACGCGGCCGAGAAAGCGGCATCGAAGTTGGGTGCCTTGGTTAGAGCTCGGAGCAAAGCGTCGTACTGACGGCGCTGGTTGCGACCCAACATCGTCGTAGCGACTGCATAGCCGATTAGGTCGGTTTGCTCCGGTGGCAGCCCGTCTTTGACCAGCTGTTCGCCGTTCTTCAGTGTGGCCACCGCCGCCGGCAAACCTTCGTTCCACGTCGCAACGCTGACCAGTTCGCGAGCGGTTAATTTGGCGGCAGCGGCGCGCCCGACGCCTTCGGCAAACCACCTGGGAACACGGTTGCCATGGGCCGACACGGCGAGGCTGGTCAGCGGCCCAATCAAGCGAGCTTCCATTGCCGCGGCGCTGTCCGACGGTGTCGCCAAGGTGGCGATGTAAGCGTCGACACCGTCGTGTTTCCAATGGCTTTGCCAATCCGCCGGGATGCTACGGCGTTCAACCATCTTGGCGAACTCGCTGTAATCGTACCTGCGGGCAAAAGCGAAAATCGTGATTCGCCCGCGGATGGCTGCCGGGGCGGCAAACGGTTTGATTTTCGCCATCGCCTTGGCTGCTGCGGTCGACAGCCCCTGGGCCGTTTGCGGCGAGACGTCACCGATGATGAAGAACCGGTCGGTCGATTGTTCCGTCAGCTTGTCGGAGGCGGTTCCGAGCAGTTCCAAGTTTTTGCGTGCGGTTTCCATCCGCCGTTGGCTTAGTTGCTCGTCACTGGCCGAATTGGACCAGGCTAGCGATGCCATCACGTCCAGCGGCTGCTCAGCAGATTCACCGTCAAACGCGGCGCCTTCTTCAATCCAGGTGCTGATCAGTCCAATCTCCTCGTCGCTCAGCGGTGGCCGGCCGCCGGCGGGCATTCGCTGGCCTTCCTCGCCCTTAAGCTTGCGTACGAGCAGACTAGCAGCGGCACTGGGCGAGATGATTTCGCCGCTGTCCCCGCCGCGCATCAGCATTGCGAAGGTGTCCATCCGCAGCCCGCCGCGGGTCTGCATCGCGTCGATGTGGCAACCGCTGCAATTCTCCAACAGGATCGGCGCGATGTCGTTGGCGAAGCTGACCGTTTCGCGGCCGGTCACTGGGCGCACTGACGGATCGGTCGGCGGCATGGATGCCGTTGCTCCAGCCGCCGCCGGCACACTAGCGGCCATAGTTGTCAGTGGAATCATCGGTGATGGGGCGTCGAAATTTCCGCCGGCCAGAACCCAATCTTTGAGCACCTGCAGTTGAGCGGGCGGAACCTTTCCGCCACCGCGCGGCATGTCGCCGGTTTCGATCGTCTCGATCAGCCGGCTGGCAACGACATCGCCCGGAAAAATCACCCGTCCTTCCGGCGGCCCTTTGGCCAGCAAAGCGAAGGTTGCCATGCTGAAGTCGCCGCGCGCTTCGCTGATATGGCAGCGACCGCAGTGCTGGACCAGGATCGGTGCCACCTCGCGTACAAAACTCGGTCCGGCCACAGCAGACTCTGGCGCCGCTGGCCTCCGCCGGCCACGAGCGCGGGGATCGGGCTTACTGGATTCAGAGTTGCCGGTCGCTTTTGCAGCCGGCTGCTCCATCGCCGGCGCATCGGGCCGCTCCGGCCGCTCGAACGGCATGAGCATCACCCCTTCGAGTTCCAACCGCGTGTGGACATCGATGATCATCGGAAACGCTGGTGTCAGCGCATCGTAGACCTCTGCCCCCTCAGCTTCGATCAACGAATCGATCGCTGCTATGGCCGCTTCGAGCCGCTCACCGGAGGCTTGAAATTCGCCAGCCTGGTAACGAGCGTTCGCTTCACGAATCATCGCGACGACGGCGGTAATGCTCTTTTTCTGGTCCGCAGTCAGTTCAGCGTGCGACGGTTCAGCGGCGAGGGCGAAGGCGACCGCTAGGACGAGCAGCCCAACAGCGCGGTGGACAAGGTGCATCAGGGCAATCCGAGACGAGCGTGATAGCAACAGCTGGTTAGTCTAACCAACAACGCACAATCAAGCTCTATGAACCCGCGATGACGGCAGCGCAATGATTTTCCTGATGGAGAGGCGGAACGTGGTCGATCGCTCCACCGATCGAACTGGGGCCGGGGGGAAAGATGTAAGACCGCACGCTGGCGCGTTGGCGTTACAAGTCGATCGAACCCTTGGCAGCACCGACCGACGGAGCGGTCGGCGACGCTGAGTCGGCGACGCTACCACTGCTTATCCATCAGCTCGCCGTCGGCGCGGTTGCCCAGCTGGCGATACAGCCCTGGATCAATCGTCTGGGACAGAAAACGAACCGAACCATCGGCGATGGCGAAGTTCGCACCTCCGGGATGCATGCTGTCAAACCCGCCGACTCGCATTCCGCCTCTCGCGTCGTCCTGCTGTAGCGCCGGGTCCTGCGGTCGGTTGGCAGAGATCACACCGGTATTGAGACTGCTGGTGTTGCGCAGCGTCGCTCGTGTACCCGACGCCCACCCTAACTCCGCAGTCGTTGGCAACAGCTCGCCGAAAAGGATCGTGTTAGAACTGCCGTCGAGAATGTCGCTGTAGCGCACTTGGCTGTTGAGGAACAGCAAACCGTTGTTGTCGCTGTCGACCGGAGCTTCTCGGTCATGATGACAACCAGCATAATTACTCGGCTTGGCAACGTTGGGATCATCCATTAACGCGCGATTAAACGAGGGACATACAAAGACGGGAACGTAGATGTTTCTCAGTTCTCGGTTAGCCGGTGCATACACGCCAGCGTCGATGTCAAACCGGGAGTACAGAAGTTGCTGCTCCAGGTAGGGCAACAGCTGCACCGTCCAACTCACGTGCTGGCCAATTTCTTCATTGCGGATCGGTCCATCAGGATTGAGCACGCCCGCTGGGAGGTGTTCATGGCTGAACTCGAAGTTGTGTGCCGCCAGGTTGAGCTGCACCAGATTGTTTAGGCATCCTGTGCGGCGAGCGGCTTCGCGGGCCGCTTGCACCGCCGGCAACAACAGCCCGACCAGCACGCCGATGATGGCGATCACCACCAACAGCTCGACCAAGGTGAATGCACAGCGTCCGCTGCTGCGCGAGCTGTGTGAGCGACTGAGGATTCTCATAAGGGTCTACTCCGGGTTAGAGGATTCGGCTTGCGCGGCTAAGGGATATAAAAATGTCTGTGATCGCTGTGTTCGAAATGCGAGTGAATCGCTCTGACTAAGCTTGGCCACTACCGTGACCTCCCATCTGGGCGGCACCTCGTCCAATGGCATCACGTCGATTTCCACGGCAACGGATGCAAAATCCGGAAGTGCTGCGGCGGGATGCCAAGTTTCACCGGCGTAGTCCTCGTCGGCACCGAGCCGAGCGACCGCGCGGCGAATCCCCGCGTCGACCAGGTACTCGGTCTGGCGAAGTTGCCATTGCATGCGCCCTTGGCGGCGCACACCGAGCGACTGATGCACCGTGGTGACCACCAGTGCCGTGGCAACTGACAGGCACACTAAGGCGCAGATCAACACCACGCCGTGTTGTTGCCGCAAACGAAGTGCGTTAGATCGTGACCTCGCCGGCCGCATGCACTGATGACGTTTGCTCATAGCGTTACTCCTGCGCCTGCGGACTGAGGAAGCTGGCCACGGCACCGATCGCCGCTTCGACCCGCAGCGCTTCCAGTGGCAAAGAAAAATGCAGCTCGCTTTTCGGGCCACTTTCCTGCGGCCTGTGGATCGCCGTGATGCCGCCACGAGAAAGCACGAGCGCCGCCCGCCGGGGCTGCTCCAGCATCTCAAATCGCATCAATCCGCCCGGTTGGAGCTGATAACTCTCGCGCCCCGCCTGAGCGTTACGGTCCCCAGCTGACGGATCGGCGATCGTACGTGCACAGGTAGCCGCTTCCGCAATATAGGTGACTTCACCTTGCTCAGGGATTGAGATTCGAATCTGACTATCTGATTCGAGCGTGACACGATCGGCCATGCGGATATCAGCGCGAAACTGGCTGGCCAGTCGCGACATCGCGCGGTGCTCATCAGCCCCGCGACGAGCCGCTGACGTCAGGTGCATCGACTGGTGAACCAGTCCGACGGCCAGGACCATCAGCGCGCTGCCCGCGGTCATCGTGATCAGCAGTTCGGTCAATGTGAATCCCCTGCGAGCATTCATAAGGATGACTCCTGTGACCCGGCGCTTTCTGAATCCACAGCATCGATCCAGCCGACCAACATCAGTGGTTTGGCGGGCGTGTGGCGATTCCAATTGATCTGAAGTTCAAGCCGTTGTCCCGCGCTATCGGCAAACGTTCGAGCGGTAATCGTCGCTTCCTGGAGCCGCTCGGCGGCGAACGCCGATGGGGCCAATTCTGAAATGGCTTCATCCCGTTGGTCAGGCGGCAGGGCAAGCAAACGCTCCAGTTGATTGGACAACTCCTCCAGCGCAACCTGTTCCTGGCGCGTCTGCTGCCACATGCGGCCGCTGGTAACGGTCAGCTTGCCGATCATCGTCAAGCCGCTGACGATCAGCGTTGCAGCAACCATGAGTTCCACCAGCGTCAGGCCGGCACGAGACTTCATAGGGGACTCCGATTCAATTGAGTGTATAGACGAGGTGGGCGAGGTATTGATAAGCGGCAGCGCTGAGCAACAACACCGCCGCGGCGACGACTAAGACCGTGAACACCTGGAGCAGTCGCGCCGCCGCCTCAGCAAATGCAATCGCCTGCTGTCGCTTACGACCCGCCAGGCGGCGCATCAACCACGCTTGTGAGGCCGGCGACGACGAGGAAGATAAGGCTTGCGAATCGGCGGCAGAAAGCAGGTCGGCAGCATGAAAGCTATCCCAAACGTCAGCCCCTTGCTCGACCTCATTGCGTACAAACAACAATCGCAACCGGACGTTTTTGTCGAAGTGGTAGCGTGCGAGCGTCGACAGCGCACCGCCGAGCGGCCGACCGGCAAGAACGGACTGAGCGAGCAATTCCAGCAGTTCGGCGACTCGTAGTTTTTGCACCCAGTGGAGTCGGCTATCTGCCAGTCGCCGGCGCAGTCGTCCACCCAGTGGTCCCACCCAAAGGATGGCAACCGCAGCTAAAATGGCGATCGGAAATAACAGAGCGAGCGGGCCGGCATGGCGGTATCCCCAGGCGATCAAGGCATAAGGCCACGGTGGCTGGCCAATTCCAAACTCCCTTGCAATTTGCTCCAGAGTCGGATAGACGAATACCATGAGAAAGCTGGTGATCCAGATGAGAACGATTACCATCGCCGCAAAATAAAGGGCAGAATGCCATAGATCTCTATCAACGGTTGAATGACTCGACTGGCCCTCACGGATTAGATCCTGATACGTCGCCTGCAGCGTTCCTGATTGACTGGCGAACCGGATCGCCAGCACTTGATGATCGCTGAGAACCTCTGGCGTCTGCTCGAGCGCCGCAACCAACGGCAAACCGCCGTTGAGCCGCCGCGCCAGCCGCAGCAAAAGCCGCCGGTTCGTCCCTCGATGCTCATCAGCCAGGTTCGTAATCAACCTCGCCGTGTCCAGCCGCTGGTCATATGCGACGGCGAGCAGCCGCAGGAGCGAGCGGCGCATCATCTTCCGCGGGTCGCGCGGCCAATACGTCGAAATGCGCCAGCGGTCCGTCCAAAGGATGGGCGTCGTTCCCGGCATCATGACAACCCCGTAACCAGTTGAATGAGTGGCATGAACAGTGAGAGCGCCGCGAAGCCGACCGAGCAGAGAACTCCGACAACGGCGAATATCCCCAGCAGCGTCGCTCCACTTTCACCGCGTTCCGCGGCGCGCTCCTCATAGATATCCGCCAACGTTAGTAGGAGCGGAATATTGATCCCCTGTGATGAATCCCGACCTACGGCCAGAGCCTGCAACAGGTTGGCGGGAAACAGCCTTGCGCTGGGAATCAGCCCTGCCGACCAATCGCCTTGGGCTTCATCAGCTAGCTGACTGGAGGCTCGTTCAAAATAGACGTGCCCGCAGCTGGAGCCGGCCCAGCGGATTGCCTCCGCCACGGGAGCGTTGGCGGCGATCGCCTCCGCCAGGCCCCGACAGAAGCGTGACATCGCCAACAACTCCGACGTGCCGCCGCGCTGACGCAGGCCGTATCCGAATGAGAGATTGGCGAGCCGGTCACGGATTCGAAACAGTAGCCAAGCCGCGATGGCGGCGGCAACGATCAAGGAAATCCAAAGCCAGCCCCCACTCGCCAGGATTTCCGAAAGCCCTACTAATAATCGCGTCGGCAACGGCAGAGTGAGCCCAAATTCGTCGAATATGGCTCGGAAGGGAGGTACCACAATCAAGCTCAGCCCGATTAATACAATCCACGTGAATCCGAGCAAGATCAGTGGGTAGACCAGGCCAAAGTTGAGAATGCGATAGCGAGGCTGGCGCATGGCCTCGGTTACCGACAGTAGAATCTTGCTGGTTGTGGCGCGCGATCTTTCGCTGTCGACGTCAACTCGCGCCGCGTCGGGAACCGGACTCGCCGATAACCACGAAAAGTCGCGAGACGACAGTCGGCTGGCCAGTGAAGCCACCTCATGCGGATCAGCATCGGCTCGTGCGGCAGGTCCCAGCACATCTAGCAACCGGCGCAGCCGCTGCCGTTCTGAATGAGGTACCGGCTCACTGGCGAGTGCTGTTAGCGCACTCGCTGCTGCTTCTCGATTTTCCACCAACCAAGTGATTTGGTTAGGCGTCATACTGGGCATTTCAACCACCCTGTTCGCTGAACCTACTTATTGGGCCCGTCTTCACACGTTTTGCAGTCAGATTAGCCGCTGAACGTCGGCAAAAGGTTCCTGAGAGCCGGACGCTAACGCGTGCCGGATGATTGGATTTTTCGTGGTGCCAGTGCTAAAGTTCTTAACACACAAGTGCATCTGGCAGTCAATACGCCCCCGGCACGGATACATCTTCTAATAAGCCGATGACTGGCAGAAATACTCCCAGGCCATACAGCAATACCGCCAGCCCACAGAGACAGGCCGCGGCGATCATTGGAATCAAGTGCGTCCAGAGAGTGAGCTGGCGATCTGCGATTCCTCGATAAACTTCAGCAACGGCGCGAAGCCGCTGTGCGATCGGCTCGTCGGCCGGTTCGCCTTGCACAGCCCAGCCGATCAGCGGTGGCAGCGCCAGACTTGGCTGATCGTCCTGGGATCGCACCTTGTCGGTTTCGCGTTGAGACTGGTCGACCGCAGAGGCGGTTTGAGGAGCCCGAGAACCTCGGCTCAGCGCCGCGGCAAAGCGAATCCCATCGTGTAGCGGCAGATCATGTTGCAGCCAGCTCGCGAGGTAGTCGGCAAACCGGGCGTTGCGGACCATGAGCTGACGGCGGCGAACCATCGGCAAATACGTAGCCCAACGCGTCGCCTTGCCTCGGCCGGATCGATACCACAACCACACGGCAACCAGAAAAACTAAGGTCGCTGCCGTCGCCCAAATCGGCAACCAGTCGCGAACTGCGGAAAGAAAGCGTGCCGCTGTCGGAGGCGTTTGATGAAGCTGGGCATAGATCGCATCCACTTTCGGTGACAACCAAAGCGACGCCAGCACCAGTCCAAGAGTGATCAGCACCCATGTCACGAGCGTCTGCAGCAAGCTGAGCGCGATGCTGCGATTCCATCCTTGATCAACGACTTCCGAATCCGTAACGCTGTCCAGCACCGCCGTCGGAGAGTCAATCGACAGCCAGGCCTGGGCCGCTGCCCGGTAGCGTTCGGGAAGACGTTCGTCCTGCCGAATCGCTTCTTCGAGCGATTGACCGAGGCTGACGCGGACACGTAGCGAGGCATGGATTTCGTCGAGTGCGGAGATCAGTTGTCGCTCGTCGCCGTCGGTGCCAAGCTCAACAGGGATCCCGGTCGCGGCGAGCGATTTCAATTCATGATGAAAGCGATCAATTGGCTGAAGCTGCGAAACGGTCATCGGCAAATGCTCATGGTGTTGTGGACCAGATACACTACCAATGCGCCAGTTGCAGTGACTTATCTAAGCGGTTTGCCGTTTTCTTTCTCACGCGGCGTCGCAGTGTCCTCGGGAAGTCGCGCTGCCAGCTCGCTCCGCCACTGGGCAACGATGTCCGCCAGCACCCAATCAGGTGTCTGTCCCGATGCGGCTACCTGTGCGTCGATCCGTTGTTCAAGCTGCTCACCGCGGGGCATCGCAGCGGGCTCGGCATTGGCTCGCAGATGATGTGAGACCGAAACGCCAGTCATCAAGCAGAGCGTTGCGGCGACCATCATTCCCGCCAGGCGGTAGAGCGTGTGGCGCTGGCCAGCGCACTCGCGAGCGACCTCAAGCACCCTCGGTCGCAATTCATCCGACGGCCAGACATAATGGCCTGCCGACGCGATCAGAGCTTCGGTTTCGGCAAACCGATCGTCCGCGTCGCACGCGTGCTCATCGCGATCCGGCAAATCGTCTTCCGATGCACGGCCGTTACTTCGCATGATCGGCCTCCGCTGTAGGACTGCTGGAGACACCGTCAGCTGCATCGCACGGGGCCTGGCCGGCAGCGATCAGTTTGGCGGAGAGTTTTTCCATCGCATAGCGGTAGCGGCTGGCGGCCGTCGACGGCGACACGTCGAGCACCTCAGCAATTTGCCCAAAGGTCAGCGACTCCCAAATCTTCAGCACGACGACCTCGCTTTGCTCCGTCGGCAGCGTGCGCAGCGCCAGCCAGACCGCTCGGTACGTCTCCTCCAGTTCCACCTCATCGACCGTTCGCCGCGTCAATAGGTCCGTGAGATTATGCACCAGCGACCAGCGCTTTTTCTTCCGCAAGATCACGAGCGACTCGTTGCGAACCATCGCCAGTAGGTAAGGCCATGGCTTATCGCAGCGGCTGAGCAATTGAGGATGGTCGGCGACCCGCACCAGCGCCGCTTGCACGGCATCTTCGGCGTCGTGCTGGTTGTGTGTGATGGTCGCCGAAAACCGCAGTAATCGCTGTGCCGTCAGGTCGTACAGTCCCGACAGCGCTGCCGCACCGCTCTGGGCGATGTGGTCAGCACAATCGCGAACACGCTGCGTGAAGGGATCGGATGCGTTCATCATTAGGACAGGATGCGCAAACGGGCGCGGTTTGTCTAACGAACCGGAAAAATGCGGCAACTACTTCTGACGACCGGGTGAGACCTGCCTGCCGATCATAAGCCATACTTCCACAGCCGAGCACTGGGCTCGGCGATCAAGGAGCTGATACCACCTTAGCCGGGCCTGGAATGCAAGTGTCGATCACACGGCCAGATTGGACCTACCGCGCCATCGTTGCTTTAATCGCAGCGGTGGTCGCATGGCTGCTGGCCATGCCGTTTTGCCCCTTCATTCAGCAGGCGGCGCTCAATCGCTTCCACCTCCAGTCGCGGTCATTCGCAGCCTGGGCGATGCAGGCTCCTGTGCCGGCGATGTACAACTTTCACAATCGGTACCGGATCGAGTCTCAGCCCTGGGACGCGACATTCTTTGAACGTCCGATCACCGGCTCCATCAATCACTTTCCGGTTCGCCTGTACACCTTTGGCGACAATCGGCCGCTGCTGCTGCCCAAAACCGACCGGCGGATGTTGACGGTTCAGTCACGCTACCGGGGCCAAACCCTGACGACTCGCTGGACGGTGACGGAAGCGGAAGACGGCGGATACGAACTGAGCGACGAGGTGCTTTCCCAGTGAAGTCCGTCGACCGCGCCTTGATCGCATTTCAAGTGGTACAAGCGGCAACCTTGACAGCGCTGCTGTGGAAGGTCGTCTTCTTTTTCGACGCCGCGAAGCTCTACTACCAAATGCCGTTGCGGCAGCAGTTTTTTCCTGCATTTTTCTATACGCCTTCAACTTTCGCCGTGAGCTACGCAGCGGCCGTGGTGGGTGTGGCTCTGATGCTGATTGGCGCGGCCCGAAACTGCGGTATGGGATCAGTTGGTGCACCCTGGTGGCGCTGTCGGTGCTGTGTTTGCACCAGGGATCTTATAACGATGCGACGTTTACCACGGCGTGGTGGACGACGCTTTGGTCGGCCTGGTTTGCAGGGCGACTGGGCGGGGACGACGATTCGCTCCTGTGGCGCGGCGCACGGATGTCACGGGCGATTGTCGCACTCGTCCTGCTCGGTGGTGCGGTGGGCAAGTGGACCGAGGAGTATTGGTCGGGCCAAGTTTTGTACGAGATCTATTTCGTTGACCGCGACTTCTGGTTGTTTAATCTGCTGCGGGCAAGGTATGAACCGGATATGCTGCGAGAGATCGCGACGTGGTACTCTCGCAATGTCATCATAATTGAGTCGCTGTGCGGGCTCACTTTATGGACGTTGCCTGCTCGAGTCGCTGCGGTGGTAGCTTCTGTGGTGTTGGTTTCGATCGCCTTATTCTCAAGCTTCTATTTATTCTCGGTCGTGCTGAGTCTGGTTGGACTGGCGCTAGTCGGCCTGCTGGTGCCCGTCGACTCGGAGCGAACGATTGTCAAGAGCGAGCCGCTTGCTGCGTCTGTCTGAGCGCAGCAACAGTGCGATTCAGTGACTGCCGTGGCTCATGGCGGCATCAAAGCCGGCCAGCAACTTTTGATAAACCACCCCTGGGCATCCGTCGCCGATCAACACGCCATCGACGCGGTCGGCGAACCATAGGCCGCCATCGGTGCCCATCAGCCACACTTCTTCGGCCTCACGCAAATCGGCCGGGAACAGTGTGGCATGTGACCAAGCGACGCCCAGTTGCTGCGCCACCTGCTGAACGACCTGTTGTGTGATGCCCGGTAAAACCTGTGCCGGTGGCGGCGAAACGATGCCGCCAGCGCGACAGATCGCCAAGCTGGCGATCGATGTTTCCGTCACCGATCCGTCCGCATCGAGCAGCACGCCCACTGCATCGGGGTTGATTTGCTGCGCCGCCCGGTCGGCAAGGTAATAGTGCAATCGGCATCTAACCTTGATGTCGCGCGGCCACGACTTTTCGGGTGGCTGCTGGACATCGGTGATCACTAGCGGTTGCCCCAGGTCACGGTGACGCTGAATCTTCGCTTGGTTGAGCGGGTTGAGGTGCAAGATCTCGGTCGCGCCGGCGCCTCGTCTGGGATCACAGCCAGGCGTCGCCAACATCGTAATGCCAAAATCGCCTTGCTGGCGACACCAGGGCTCGTTCCTCCCGATCAATTCATCGATCCGTGCGGCGATCGCGTCTTCGTCGACTGGAACCGGTATCGCCAAATGGTCCAGCGTCCGCCGCCAGCGAATGATGTGTTGCGGCAAACAGACCAGTCGGCGGCCGTAGGTGCGGAGCCTCTCGACCGCAACTACGCTTTGGCGGAACCCGATGTCATCGACCGATACACACAGTTCGTCGGCGCTGATCCAGTGCCGCTGAGCGCTGCGCTCGGCATGGTACTGATTGAGCGCACCCGATGCTGGCCAGTCTGCGGAGATCCAGGCGATCGAAGGATTCGACGGATTCATAGGATCGGTGACGAGCGAACGTTGTTTTGAATGAGTCGGGCGATGGCGTGACCGGCCCGGCAATGCTGAGTGTAATACTCGACCTCGCTGTGCCGGATTCCTAAGAACGGAGCGCAGTTACGGGCGACCAGCGGTACGGGCCTGCCGTCGAAGCCCGGTGCGAGCCGCCGCGGCCCTGAAAAACCGAGCGCGCGTCCGCGGGTGGCTAAGTCAATGAGCCAGTAACGTTTGAGGATCGCGTCGCGAGGATTATAGAAGAGCGCCATCTCACGGATGTTTTGCGACGCCAGGCCGTAGGATCTGCCCTGTTCAAGGGAATCTTCTTCGACCGCGGGAGCGATGAGGGCCACGCCGATATTGGCGCCGCGGATTGACGGCCCCGGTAATTGCCGGCCGCCCAGGTGGCCGCCGGCCAGCGCATGCAGAGCCCCGGTTGCCACGCGGCCACCGAAGCTGTAGCCGATTAGCACGACCGGGACATCTCGTGCGACGACTTCTCGCAGCAGCCATGCTAGGTAGAGCCCTTGGGCTTCTGTCCTGGCAGCTTTGATCCGTCCGTCGCGCAGCAGCAGACCGGTGCGTTCACTTGGCCAGCTGAAAATCGCAAAATCGATCGGTTGGCTACCGAGGTGCGATCTGAGCTGATGGTGGATGAACCGGCCCCGATCGCGCGCCTGCCACTCCGTCATTCGGTTGCCGTGGATATGAATAATGAGCGGGCGTCCTGGAGTGAGCTGCGCAAGAACGAATCGAGCGCATCCGCTCGGCGGTTTCCACAGGCGTCCAAGCGAGCCACACTCAGATTCGGTGTGTGAAGATCTACTGCGCACGCGTCGGCACCGAGATGGCGTGTGTTGATCAACCACAATCGGTCCGCCGGGGCAGCGATTTCTAGCGCCGTGACCCCGGGAGCCAGACCACCGATGACAACCGGGGCCGACTCAATCTGCCTCCCGGCGACAATGTCACTCCTATAAGAGTCAGCGGCGCGAAGCGGTACGCCAAACAGGATCATAACGATCATGACGGCGGTAAGGCGTAGTGGTTCCATGATACTATGGAGTCGTGGAAAGAGCATGTTGCGGGTAATCAACAAATTGTTGCACAAAAAACTCAACCCTTGCTTGCATCATGTTCAGGGCGTCCTAGATTTGTGCGGCTCGGCGTACGAGTCGTACGATGACGCTCGCTTTGCACGTGAAGGGAAATATAATGAACATTCGGCTTGTCGCGGTTATTGCGACGGTAGTGCTGCTCGCCACGTCCAGTGGCTGTTCGGGAATGCGAAACTTCTTGTTTGGTCGCGGTGCCGCCTGTGCGACTGGCCCCGCCGCCGGACCTGTTTATGCGCAGCCAGGATTGGAACGCGGATGTGGTTACGAGCCGAGCTGTGGTTATGAACCCGGCTGCGGCTATGAGCCAGGGTGTGGGTACGAGCCGGCGCCGCATCCTCGTCCGTTGGCGGCGTTGCGCGGCGGTTGCGGGTTGCTGCGCGGTCGCGCCACTTGCGGGGGAAGCCCACTCTGCAATTGTGGTGCCGGAGCCGCTCGTCCGTACTTGCCTGGGCAATATGACGCGTATTCTGGCGGCGTCCACGATCCCTATCGCCAGGGCGGGATGATCGGTTCAGAAGTGATCGGCGACCCTTATGGCGGCTATCCAAGCAACGTCTATCCCGGCGCCGTTTACCCCGGCGTGGTTTATCCCGGGGGCACCGTCATCAACGACAACTTCGACGTACGCAGCGACAATGTGATTCGCAACGCTCCGGCCCCAGCCGCTGGTCAGTAGAGCTCGAATCCGAAGAGCCCGAAACAGGGTGGCACGTAGCACAACGGCCCAGCTCAGGTAATCCGGTGCCCCGCAGCCTAGCTACGGCGACCAGCGGAGCGAAGCGGATTGTGAACTGAGCGGAATTTGCAGTTAGAATGAGCGAGCGGAGGCGGGCTATCGGCGGAAATCACCCTTTCGCCGATAGCACGCTCGTACGCGCATCATCCCGCTGCTAATCAGTTCCCGCTTGTTCTTCGATTGTTGGTGAAAGTGTGATGAAAATAGATTCCACAGCGCGCGACATGCCCAGGCCACAGCCTCTTAATCGGCGGCGAGTCCTGGCTACTGGATTGGCTACTGTGGCGAGCGTGATCAGTAGCGGCAGCCGGTGGTCCCGCGCCGACGATGTTCTCGGTGGCGGAGATGAGTCTGGCGACGCATCCGCCCAGACTGGTGCGCAGTGGCGGCTCAGCTACGATAGCCCCAAGACAGAACGCTGGCGAATCGGGCTGCGGTTGGATACCAACGGAGTGGCATGTAAGGATGTGTTGGCCACGTTTCCGATTCCGATGCCATGGCCTGAGCAGACCGTCCGCTTATTACATCAGGATATCGATCCACGCGTCGACCGCTGGACCGTACGGACCCTGCCCGGTGGTGCTCGGCAGGTGGTGATGACGATGGCCGCCGTACCGGCTGGAGCATCGCCAGAAGTGCTTTTCGAACTGGAAGTTGCCCGCTCACGGATCCTGCCGCCGCAAAAGACCGATGATTTGGTGATTCCCAAGCGGGCTACAGGACCACTGAAGATCTTTCTCGGGACCAGCCCCTACATCGATTCAGGTGATAGTCGGATCCGTGCGGCGGCGCGGAAGCTGATCGCTCAACAGCACAGCGACGCATGGAGTCACGTCGAAGCAATTTACGACTGGGTCCGCGAGCAAGTCGAATATGTCGAAGGGGATATCAAGACGGCATCACAAGCGCTGAAGGATGGCAAAGGCGATTGTGAGGAAATGACCAGTTTATTTGTCGCGATCTGCCGCGCCAGTCGTATTCCAGCACGTATGGTTTGGATACACGACCACTGTTACCCGGAGTTCTACCTGGAGGACGCCGAGGGCAATGGAACTTGGTTTCCCTGCCAAGCGGCCGGCACACGCCAGTTCGGGATGATGGATGAGTATCGCCCGGTTTTGCAGAAAGGTGACCGCTTCAAAGTTCCTGAGAAGCGCCAGCCGGTTCGCTACGTAGCGGAGTTTTTCCGCTGCTTACCGCAAGGCGGTCGCGACCCGCTCCCGGTTTTTGTGCGGGAAGTCGTACCGGCTTGATTGATAGCCATCTCTCGAGCCGCCGCGGGCGCTGGCTGCGACCCACGATCCACCGGATCCTAACTTGAGCAAGATAAAGATGATGGTATTAGCAGCGGTGCTGGCGTTTGTAAAAGCCCTCCTGTTCAGCCGACGCTTACGGGCAACACGGCTCGAGCAACGGCGTCAATCGATTGTGATTTTAACTGCTATGTCACTGGCTGCAGTCGCGCTTCATGCGCTGGCGCAGGACCCGATCATTGCACCCGGGTTTGATGCCGTACCAACCAATACGTATCCCAATCAACAATACTATCTCGCGCTTGAAATTTCTCGCGAAGGCGACTTGGCCAATGCGATGCAAGCTTTCGATGGTGCGCTGAGTCGCACGCGGCGTGACCCCAGTGGCCGATGGATCGATGCGATTCCCGTGCATGCCATGATTGCGGAGTGTCTTTATCAGGCGGGCGACTTGCCTGGAGCGGTCGACAACATCGATGCAGCCTTGGCACTGGCAATTCGCCACCGCGGCTGGCTCGGTGCACTGACCTGGAATGATTTAGCATCCGGCGCGGTACGTCCGCCCGATCCTGCCGCAGCTTGGGCAGCGCCTCAGGTGCCCAATCTGGTACCGCTGTCGAACCGTCTGTCGATCGCCTCAGGTGAGGTTGACTTGTCCGGCACGCTCCAACGCGGCGGTGTATTGGAATCGGCGAAATTGACGCGGATTGACGGCGTCGAGGTGTTGCGAGGACTGGCGACGGCGCTTTATCGGCGACGCATCATCTTCGGATCGATCTCCGGCGAGTATGAGATCGCCAATCAAACACTCGAAGCGACGCGTTATCCCAAGGGGCTAAACGCGCCGCTACCGCGCGCTCATCGGTGCGATGCGGGGTTGCGGCCGGTTTGCTGCGGGACAGCGCGATGAATTGCTGGGCGACGTGGGTCAGAACGCAGTCTTCGCCAATGGCGTTCATCCGCTCTCACCAATCCTGTTGCTGGCCGGAGCACGGGATGCGGCGCTTCAGGATAATTACGCCGCAGCGGTACCGCTGGCGATCCGCGCTGCGGCTGCCGCCTCAGCGCTCGGTCAGCCGGAATGGGTCGGCGAAGCGTTTGCCGTTGCTGCGGGATGCGTCGACGCGGGTTCAGCCAAACTGGTTCAGCAAGCTGGTACGGCAGCGGCGACCGCGCACCAACGTCGTGGCCGCTTGGCTTCGGTGGGCGCGCTGGCAGCAGCCTGCGATGCGGCACTGACTGCGGGCGATACGGCTTCGGCAACGGCGCTGCTGGCGCAGTTGCGCACCAGCCTCGGTCGGCGCGACTTTGCCCAACCGAGACTGGCTGCATACGGTGAATACCTCAGCGCCTTTGCCGCCGCTTGCGGTGGAGCATCGTTGGGTGACGAGAGTTCGGCGATCGACCAGTCGTTGACACGGCTGCTGACGTTCACCAGCGGGAACTCGCCGGCACTGCGCCGCGCCGGAGCCCGCCGCGGCGCCATCGTCCCGTCGAGTCCGCGGCTGTACCAGCTGGCCTTGGTCAGTGCTAACGTGCGCGGCCGTGGTGTCGGAGGACGCGCTGTCGAAGAACGCATGTCAGAATACGTAGGGCCACCGCCGGCGAGCGTGTGGCGCAGCGACCCCGTCGATGCCATCGCCTACTGCGCCTTTGACCACTCCGCGAACATCGTGGGCCAAATCGCATCGGCAGTCACCCGCAGTTCGCCAGCGGACGTGCTGGTGCACTGCGACTCGCTGCTGCGTGCGCGGTTTGTCGCGGCCATGCCCTTGGGCGGACGTGTTCAACAGATCCGCCGGCTGGCCAGCGGCGACAAAACGCAACTCGACGCTGTAGCGCTCGGCGTGCTGGCCAAGCCGCCGGCCAAACTTCGCATGATGACGGAAATTCTAGCCACGCCGCCTCCGCCAGCCGGTTCACCGGAATTGATTGCCCGCGGGCGAAATCTTGAATCGCTAGCGACACAGCTAGCACTGAGCCGAGGTGTCGTGCCGGTGACGTCGCCGCGACCGCTGGCCGATTCGAAAGACCTGGAGCGTTTGCCGTCGGGCCATGGCTTGTTGAGCTTTGTCGACGTCGGCGGAACACTGATCGGTTCATTGGTTGCCGGACGGGAAATTCAAGTTTGGAGCGTTCCGGCGCCGCGGCAACTGACCGCCGACGTCGTGAAGGTGCTGCGCGGAATCGGCGCCAATGTTGGTCGCGGCAATGTATCACGGCTGGATGACGATTCTGCGTGGAAAGCCGACGCGGCTAAGCTTCGGCAGAAATTGATTCCCGATGAACGGCTGGCTGATCTCAACAAACTCCAGCACCTGACAATCGTTCCCGACAGTGTGCTGTGGTATTTGCCGATGGAGTTGCTGCCGCTGGGTGAGGCCGACGCGGCTCTGCTCGGCGAACAGGTATTGGTACGTTACGCACCGACCCTGGGTCTGGCGGTCCATCCGGCTGGAGCTGTCAATCCGCAGCATCCGATCGGCACGGTCAGCCAGCTGTTTTTCGCTCCCCGTGACGGCAACCTCAATCGTTCGCTGATCACACAGCTCGTCGAGTCGCTCGACCAGCACGTCGAATTGCCTGGCACCCCGCCGATCCCTAGTTACCAACTGGGCCATTCGATCGGATGCTTGGCTGTGCTCGGGGCAGTCACCCCCAATCCGGCGGCACCGTTGGCGACAGCGGTTTCGCTCTACGACTCCAGTGCGACTTCGGGGACGCTCGCGGCATGGCTGCGTTTCCCGGCCCAGCCGCCGGCAGTGCTGTTCCTACCGGGCTTTCGAACCGCGGCCGGCGCGGCGCAGCTCGGCGATGGGCGCGAGTTATTTATGACGTTGACGGTGCTGCACACGGCCGGCGTCCGCGACATCGTCATTTCGCGCTGGCCCGTTGGCGGCGAATCGACGGCGCTGTTGTCGCGTGAGTTTTTACAGGAACTTCCCTTTGAGGGTCTCGAGCCAGCCTGGCGGCGAGCAGTCCAGGCGCTGCGCCAGGCACCGCTGAACCCGGAAACCGAACCGCTGCTGGGGGCTAAGGATCAGAAACGGGAGAGCCTGTCCGGGGACCACCCGCTGTTCTGGGCCGGCTACCTATTGGCCAGTCCCCCACAACCGCTGTTGCCGGCACAACCGCAAGTGCCACCGCAGCAGCAAGCACCTCTTCAACCGCCAGGCGATGCCCCGGCGGCGCCCGATGCAGCAGCGGCCGCACAGGCCGCCGATCCACCGCCGGATGAGCAACCTCAGCCGGATGATGCGCCGGAAGAGGCAGAGGTGGAAGCAGACGAACCAGCAGGCGAAGATCAACGCCAGTAGGCCAGCGACAGAGTGGTCGATCGCTCCGCGATCGCATCTGGCCCGGGAGTTCCGACCGGCGGAGCGGTCGGCCACGCTGGGTCGGCCACACTGGGTCGGCCACGCTGGGTCGGCCACACGGGGGCGGCGAATCAATCCCGGTTCGCCCGAAGCGCCGGGGCGACGATCGCGATCGCATCCGGTAGCGCTTCGCACTCTAGATCAAAGACCGCAGCGGCGAGTTGCTCCGCGGTGCAACCAGGCGGGACGCTACAACTGCGCTGCAAGATGATCGGACCGTGATCGTAGTGGTTGTCAACGTAGTGAACGGTACAGCCGCTGATCTGGACTCCGCGATCGATCGCCGCCTGATGGACCTTCATCCCGTACATGCCCTCACCGCAGAACGCCGGGATGAGCGATGGATGGATGTTGATAACGCGGCCGATGAAGTCGTCGGGAATCAGCACATGCTTGAGGAAGCCGGCCATCACGACCAACTCCACTCCGGCTTCGCGACAGGGCCCAAACATCGCCTCGGAGTAGTCCGTTGGGCTCGCAAAGTCCGCTTTGGAGACGACACGCGTGGGGATGCCAGCATCGGCAGCGATTTGCAATCCGGCAACCTTCGGGGAGCTGCTGACCACCAGCCGCGGGTCGATCCGCAGGCCGCGGTGATTGCGGTGCTGGAGCAGATTTTTGAGGGTGCGTCCTCCGCCGGAGAGAAAGACGGCGATCGGAAGAGTGTCAGGCATCAATCGTTTCGGGCATCCATGGATCGGTCATCGTGACGCATTGTGACCACGACATCATCAGAACGTCCAGCGGACCAGATGAGGTGCTGACGCGGGCGCGGGCAAGCTTGTCATCAGCAGGTGCTGCATCGGCTGACCCCGACGGGGGCGGCATTCGGGGCTGTCGTTGACCCGCAGTCGCCGCGCGGCACTGGAGCACAGCAGCCCGTGCGAATCAAATAGTTCCGGCGGCAGGCAAACCAGCACCGCCTGCGCGAGTTGGTGATTGGCCTGCGGCAATGCGGCTCGCGGTCCGCAGAGTTGGGCCAACGAGGCCTGCAGCGCTGCCAGGGTCAAATGGTTTGCGATTGCGACTTCGCAGGCACCTAGCGCTTCCGCTGCCTCCTCTCCAAAAGCGCGGGCACGACCGCGATCATGTGCAAACCGCAGCACCTCGCCATGCTGCTTCACGAGCGGGCTAAGCAAGTGGTCCGTCCAGCGTTCGACACCGCGGCGGAGGCGATTGAGCCGCAGCGACTGATCGACCGAACCGCCGCGGCCAAAGAGCAGCAGTCGCAGGACGCGGTTGCGCGCCTCCAGGTGTGTCAGGAACACCGACTGCGTGAGCGGTTCAACGTCACCCTGGCCGTCGTTGCCATCCAGTGCGGCGCCGACCGCGGCCATCACCCGCGTTAGGGTTTCGCTGACCAGGATCTCTTCAAGCATCGCCAAATGTTCTTGCCACCAGTCTCGCGCGGCCACTGATCGCCCGGCTTTAAGCAATTCGGTAAGTCGGCCGAGCCCGCGGTTCCACAACTCGAACCGCTGGCGCGACGCTGACCAGTACTGAACCGTCGCTTCAGCGGAAACCAAGGAGCGACTGGTAACCAGGGCTGGGCCTTGCGCCGCGATGATGGCGGCTAACCGGGCGAGCTCGATGCAGTGCATGAGAGGATTGTATGGGGGAGCGTACTCAGCGCTGCCATCGGCGCCTGCCGGTGGTCCGCGGGACGCGACGGCTGAAGTGCACCCGCTGTACCGCGGAGCTGCTCACGCCCTAATAGCGAATATGTAAGTCTAGACGCAGCAGGTAGTTGCTGCACCAATACCACGAATGGTGTCAGCCAGCGATAGCGGCGGAGGTGTTGTTTAGCGGCAACGCTTTGGGGAGCGGACGCCACTGAGGGAGGCTGTGTCGCGGAACTTCGCTGTCGGCAGATGGACCGCTGAACTGGAGTCTCAGGCGGAGTTTGCCGACGGGAAAGACTTGAAGGGCAGTCGATCAAGTCCCCTCATCCGTCATGACTGGTCGAACTGGTGCTACCGGACGGAATTCGGGTTGCGACGATCGATTGGCGGCAGAATGGCGTAGCTCAGCCGGTTTGCTGTCGATAGCACTCTACGTCACCCGGTGTGTGTGTCGAAGCCGCCACACACGACACGCAGCGTCATCTGAACTGCGACGAAAAAGTCTGCCCCACGCTGACTGGATCGTTCGCTGACGTTGCGGCGGTTGATCATGTTCGGTGGGAGTCGCTTGGCACTCAGAGCGACTCTATTGACCAGCATGTTGCGGCTTTACCTTGAGACGATGAATACCCAATCCTTGGAGTCAATCACGATGCGTCGTGTAATTTCCCCTGTTATGCTCGCTCTTGCGTTCGCCGCCTTCACCTCGGTTAACGCTTCGGCTGGCTTGTTTGGACTTCACCACAGCGGCTGTGACAGCTGCTGTGCTGCGGAACCGGCGTGTGGCTGCGAAGCTCCGGTTTGTGGCTGTGCGGTTGAACCAGCTTGTGGCTTCGAAGCCCCTGCTTGCGGATGTGAATCGGCCTGTGGCTCGGCCAAGCGGCCTGGCCTGTTGGCGCGCCTGTTCCACCACAAGAAGAGTGGCTGTGACGCTGCCGTTTGCTGCGAACCAGAGCCCGCTTGTGGCTGCGAAGTCGTTGCTCCGGCTTGCGGCTGCGAAGCTCCTTGTGCTGCACCTCGCAAAGGCCTGCTGCACCGCTTGTTCCACCATCGCGGTCACAAAGCTGCCTGCTGCGAAGCTCCTTGCGAGCCAGCTTGCGGCTGCGAACCGACCTGCGGTTTCTAGTCCGACGCGGCCCCTGCTGATCACCCTGTGCTGATCACGATCAGCAAGAGCCTCTCGAAGTTGAATGCAAAAACCTCCGGCAAGAGCAATCTTGCCGGGGGTTTCGTCGTTTTGGGGACCGTCGTTTTGTGGACTGGCATCGACTCACGTGCTCGTGCTCAGCATCGCGGTGCTCGTGCTCTTAATCGACCGCCAGAGCAACATCCGCTTACGTATGGGAGCGGGAGACGATCCACGTTCCGTCGATGATGGCTTCGGTCATGCTTGAGCCGGTTCCAGCACGATCACGAGCACCGTTTCACTGAGCACGAGCACGGAAAGCGCCGGGATAAACCGGTCTGAAGTAGAGAATGAAAGAGTCTTACAGTGAAGTCCTAGCCAGATACGCTGGCCCCGAGTCGTACGCTGGCGCTGGTAACAGCGTGGGTGTAGCCACGGCAGGGGTACGTCTAGGCTCGGAGATTGAGTCCCGAAATGTGCATCGTTTCGTGTGCCGACCTTCTCGTGCAAAGGGAAGGCTACACCCGGGCGCTCGTCAAGGCGAGAGCGTCCGTGGACACGGCGGGATCTATGGCCCGAGCATGGATGGAAACTTCAAACGCGAGAACCGGGAGACCCTGCTTCGCCTGGCGGAGGAAGTCGCCGTCAGCGGTCCGAAAACCTCTCTGAGGGCACAACGGACATGAACGCGGACAGGGAGTCAGATGGACGCATAGTACCGACGAAGCCGACGAACAACGGTGGAACTGAACCACCGGCGGAGCCGGTCGAGGGAAGGCGTCCAGCAAGGAGGAACACCGCTCAGCCCAACCTCGTCCGGACGCAGAAGCCGGAACAACGCAGGTCACATGGACTGCACGGTGTGCGTGAGGCGGCCCGCAAGGACCGCTCGCTCAAGTTCACAACGCTACTGCACCACTTGGGGCCGGAGCTGCTGACTTCGAGTTTCTACGACTTGAAGAAACAGGCGGCACCGGGCGTCGATGGGGTGACATGGCACGAGTACGAGCAAGACCTGGAGAATCGGATAGCCGATCTGCATGGTCGCATTCACCGCGGAGCCTTCCGAGCCAAGCCGTCCAAGCGAGTGTACATCGAGAAAACCGACGGACGCAGACGACCTCTGGGGATACCCTCCCTGGAGGACAAAATCGTCCAGCACGCACTGCGTACGGTTTTACAGTGCATTTACGAGGTCGACTTCCTCGGTTTCAGCTACGGCTTCCGGCCCGGGCGCAGTCCGCATCAAGCCCTTGATGCGCTCTGTGTCGGGATCACCGAAAAGCGAGTGAACTGGATAGTGGATGCCGACATCGAAGGGTTCTTTGACAACATCGACCGTGACTGGTTGATCAAGTTCATTGAACATCGTGTCGCCGACAAGCGGATCGTTCGACTAATCCTCAAATGGCTCAATGCCGGGATCATCGAAGGAACCGACTGGAGTGACCATGGCAATGGGACTCCCCAAGGGGCGGTGCTCTCACCGCTGCTAGCCAACATCTTCCTACACTACGTGTTCGATCTCTGGATCGACCACTGGCGCAAGGCCCATGCCCAAGGCGATTGCATCGTGGTCCGCTATGCGGACGACTTTGTCATCGGGTTCGAGCATCAGTCGGAGGCCCAAGCCTGTCTGGACGCCCTGAGTGGCCGTCTAGCCAAGTTCGGACTGCGACTGCACCCGCAGAAAACACGGTTGATTGAGTTCGGCCGGCGGGCCTCGGATCGCCATCGTCGCAATCGAGCGGGTAAATGCGAGACGTTCGACTTTCTGGGGTTCACGCACATCAGTGCTCGGACCCGCAAGGGAGACCGTTTTGTAGTTCGCCGCATGACGATGGCCAGCCGCATGCGTCGCACGCTGGGACGTATCAAGGAGGAACTCCGCCGCCGTCGCCATCATTCAATTGGAGAGACGGGCCGCTGGCTCGCTAGCGTTGTGCGGGGCTGGCAGGGCTACCACGGGGTGCCCCTGAATTTCGCTCGCCTCCAGCAGTTTCGCGAAGGGATTTTCCATCTATGGCTAGCCCAGCTCCGCCGGCGTAGCCAGCGAGGCAGTCGCAACTGGAGCCACGAGCGGATGGGGCGGCTGCTGCGTAAGCATCTGCCCCCGGCGAAGATCACTCATCCCTGGCCCGCTATCCGGCATCACGCCCGACTCAGAGCAAGAGCCGTATGAGCGAATGGCTCACGTACGGATCTGTGCGGGGGGCCACCGGCAACGGTGGTCCCTACCGCGATAGCACGATGGAATCGATTTAAGCCCTAATCTTATGCAAGCTGTGACACAGCACTAACTCTTTAGATCCCAGGACTGCATGTCCTCGATCATCGCGTGGCGGGTGAGATCGAAGTCCAGCGGCGTCACCGTCACGTTGCCGGCCCGGAGCTGCGTCACATCGGATTCTTCCGGTGGCGGTTCAGCCGGATCGCTCCACAGCGCCCAGTAATAATTTCGCCCACCCGGATCGGTCCGCTTTTCATAGCGGCGGCCATACTGGCTCAGCCCCATGGGGACAACCTTTACATCCGCCGGGTGCGTGGTCGCGTGCGTCGGAATATTGACATTGAACAACTTGCCGCGCGCCTGGGGACGCGAAACGATCCCATCGATCACGTTGCGGGCGACGACCGCTGCGGCTTGCGTATCGGGGTCCTCGCTATGCTCCATCGAGACAGCGATGCTCGTGATCCCGAAGAAGGCACCTTCGATCGCCGCAGCGACGGTGCCGCTGTAGAGCACGTTGATGCCGGCATTGAGTCCGCTGTTGATCCCGCTGACGACTAGGTCGGGCTGCCAGGGGCAGAGTTCTACAATCGCAAGTTTCACACAGTCCGCTGGCGACCCGTCCACCGCCCAGGCCCAGTGCCGCCCTTCTCGGTGGATCGACTTGCAAAGCAGCGGCGTCAGGTACGTGATCGAATGACCGACGCCGCTCTGTTCGGTTGCCGGAGCGGCAATGAACACCTCGCCCAAATGCCGCAACTGCTGCTCCAGAGCAGCCAGTCCCGGTGAATAAACTCCATCATCATTACTCAGCAAAATCCGCATCAGTGGTTACCCGGGCAATAGCCGCCCTCCGCAGTGATTGAACTAGTCCATCCGCACGCCGATGCTCAGCAGAATATTCGCATACCGCTGCTGGTCCGCCGTCTGGATCGTTAACACGTGATCATCGGTGACGACCGCGTCGTAAAATGCCCATTTGTCGATCGGCTGCAGAGTCAGTTCGAGCCCCGCAGCACGAATCGTTTGGCGGTAATCGTCCCAGACCGGCGGGTCGCCGTCCAGCGCGTAGGGTCCGCTCGTTTCGGTCTGCATCGTTTGTGCGGTTTCGATTGGCACCGCTGAGAGAATTGCCTCGAGCACCTGGTTGCAGGTCACGACTCCGGGCATCAGGTTCAGCGAAATTACTTCGGCCCGCGGTCCTCGTTTGGAAGCGGCCGGATAATTCCCATCGGCGATCAAAATCGTGCTGTGATGCCCCGCAGCACCGAGAATTGCGTTGATCTGGGGATGAATCAGTTTGTGACGCAGCATGTCGGTATTCCGCCAGTGGGAGTGGACAAGGGATCAATGCGCAAACGATTAATGCGCATCTGAATCAGTGGGTATCTGCGGTCCAGTAGCGGTAGGCAAGCATGGTCTGCGCAGCCGCCGCATCTGGATCGGGATACGGAAACGCTTCAGCCGATAGAAAGCCTTCGTACCCGATTGAGCGCAAGGCGGCCATGATCGGACGGAAATCAATGTGCCCCAGTCCGACCGGCCGGCGATTGGAATCGACGAAGTGGACATGGCCGACCAGCTGACCGGCGTCTTGCAGAGCGACAGCGACGTCGGCTTCTTCGATCTGCATATGAAACAAATCCGCTAACAAGCGGACGTTCTGGCTCGTGCCGAGTTTCTGCAGCAGGGCTGCACCGCCAGCGAGCGTGTTGACTTGGTTGGTTTCGTAGCGATTGAGCGGTTCATATACCAGCGGCACCTTGTACTGGGCCGCGTGCCGTCCGCAGGTATCCAGGGCATCGAGCAAATAGCGCTGTGCATCGCCGGCCGTGACCCCATCGCCGGATCGTCCTTGCATCGAACCGATGATCGCCATCGCTCCGTGTGGGCCTGCGGCATCGATGATCGAGCGCACAAAGTCGACGGCGCTGCGGCGCCGCGCCGGATCGGGGTCGGCTAGGCTCAGGCGATGTTTGACCCATCCGGCTCCGGTACCCAGTGCGGCCAGTCGCAGCCCATGGTCAGCGAGGATCTTTGACAGCGGAATCGCTGTCACCGCTTCAGCGGAGGGCGGAAAGATTTCGACGGCATCAAACCCCAACGCCGCGGCCTTCTCACAGCTCGCGCGACGTCGTCCCAGAGCACAAACGGGCCGCCGCGTGCTTCTGCGACGAGGCTGATGGTGATGCAAGATTTCATAGGGTGCGATCGGTTGGAAAATGTTGGGCTTGCTAACCGCCAGCGTGGCCGACCGCTCCGCCGGTCGGTGCTGTCGCCAGTTTGTTCACCTTGTAACGCCAACGCGCCAGCGTGTGGCCTTACATCTTCCCCCGGTCCCGGTTCGATCGGCGGAGCGATCGACCACGCTGGCGATCGGCCACTCAGGTCAACTAAACAGCGGCTTCATGTGTCGCGAGTACAAGTTCTCGGTCACGTTCCTGCTGATAGCCTCGCGGCAATCGTCCAGTGCCTCGATGTACCGTTCGCCGATTTGAGCGGCGACTTTGTAGCCGACATGAATCAATTGCCGCAGGTCAGCGTTGAACTCGTCGCAGGCCGGGTCGTGCCGCAGCGCGGCGACGAATTGTTCCGACGACCACCTTTCGACCTCAGCGGGATCAGGCAGCCGAGCTGGATCGATGTCGATTACCGTCGCATAGGGTGCACACAGCTGTTCTTGCTGGGCATGGGCCGAGGCATAGATTTCTTTCGCGAGTTTCAGTCCGCCCCGGCCCGATTCCGCGAGCCCGATCACCTCTTCCAGCCACGTTGTGCCGGCGGTTTTGAGGTGCAAACCCGCGCCGCTGTCGCGGAGCGCATCGCGGACTGCCGGGTAGATGGAAAACTTATCGCTGCCCGAGTGCACGCTCAGCTTCAAGTCCCCTGGCGATCCGAAATGCTTGACCGCATAGGCGATCACGGCCAAATCGTCACGAAACTCGCGAGCAAACTGCTCCACATCGCCGACGTAGTCGACGCCTTTATTGAACCGGCCGGTGAACTTGGGCGAAATGGTTTGCGCCGGCACGCCTTGATCGGCCAGTGCGGCGAGGATGATCAGCAGTTCCGGCGGTGTTTGCGGTGCATCGGTCTCATCCATCGACACCTCGGTCACGAACGGCACAGCCCCTTTGGCATGATGGATGTGCCGGTAACAGTTACCGGCTTCGATTGCTGCGGCCAAGTATTTCTCAGCGGCCGCTCGAAGCAGCTCCGCATCGATCACTACGGGTCGGGAGACTCCTGGCAGTTCGAGTTCCCCCAGCAGACCTTGATGATTCTTTGTAAATGCTGCGATGTCCTGCTCGCTCGCGCGGCGGCCGATCCAGTCGGCGACATCGAGCGTAAAGAAATCGCTGCAGTCGAGAAAAGGCTCAACCGTTGTGATGTTGATATGGTCCGCGTCGACGTAGAAGCCGTGCCGCCAGTCGGCCGCTTCGACCGCCGCCTCCGCCGCGGCCAGAACCGACGCTGGCTGCGAGCCGACGGTTTGATGTTCGCGGTTGGATTTGTTCCAAACCGGCACGACGGCCCAGCCCTGGTGACGGGCCTGCTCGAAAGCGGCCAGCTGTGCGGAAGCCTGGTGTGCAAAACGATCGCCGACACCGAAGGTGAACTTGGCCAGGGGTTTCATGGAGCGACCTGAGGAGGGAGGAACGGGCAGGTAGCAAAACCAGCAGTCTATCGCTGCGTCAGATCGACGACGGCTTTGATGACGCCGCTCTCGGGGCGAGTGTAGGTAGGGAAGTCATCGATCATATCGCGATAGGTGGAGCGGTGCGTGATCCATGGATCGGTGCGGATTTGCCCATCTCGGATCAGATCGATGATGCGAGCGAAATCGCTGGGCAATGCATTGCGGCTAGCCTTGATGGTCAGCTCCGGTTTATGCATCGCCACATGCGGGAAACAAAGCGTCTCTTTGGTGATGCCGACGTATACCAGGGTGCCGGTCTGCGCTACATGCGCGATGGCGGCGGCCATCGAATGGTGATTGCCGGTGGCATCGATGACGACGGCGAAGCGGTCGCCGCCGGTGATCCGCTCGGTTTCGGCCAGCGCTGCAGCGTCATTCTTGTAATGGATCGTGTGGTCGACGCCGTAGGTGTCGCGGCAGAACTGCAGCCGCGACTCGACGAGGTCCATGACGGTGACCTGAGCGCCGCTTAGGCGAACGAACTCCAACACCGCTAGTCCGATTGGTCCCGCTCCGACGATCAGCACCTGATCGCCGCGGGTCGCTCCGCCGCGGTCACAGGCGTGCGCACCGATTGCCAGCGTCTCAACCAATGCCAGTTGCTCGAAGTCCAATTCGTTGCCCGGATGCAACTTGTCGGCGCGGATCAAAAAACGTTCTCGCAGCCCGCCGTCACACATCACGCCAAAGGTCTGGTTGGACTGACAGCAATTCGTGCTGCCGCGGCGACAAGCGTAGCAGTGCCCGCAATTCAGGTACGGCTCGATACTGCAGCGATCGCCGACGCGCAGGTGCGAGACGTCTGGGCCGAGCTCGAGGATCTCGACGCCCAATTCATGACCGATGATCCGCGGGTAGTCAAAGAACGGCATCTTGCCCAAATAGCCGCCGACATCCGTCCCGCAGACACCCATTACACGGGGCCGCACCAGTGCCTGGCCCGGGCCAGGAGCCGGAGGTGCCGCCACATCGGCATGAGCAAATTGCTGTGGCTTTTCGAGGACAATCGCGCGCATGGCAGTCAACGAGGGGCAAGGGGGTTATCTTCCATTCCGCCGGCTGGTGCGGGCATCAAAACGCGATGTCGTTGTTTTCTGGTCGACCCTCGCAGTACACCCAGTTATGAACCGGTTTGAGAATCTGTTTGACTTCCTCGACCAGTGCCGTGTCCAGTGGTTCCTCGATCCACTGCAGCCACTGGCTGACGCGCTGCGGGTTGGCGCTACCGGTAACGCAGGAGGCGAATCCAGGATGCGCGATCGAGTACTGCAGGGCGAGCTTTGCGATGTCGGTTCCGCGGCTGCGGCAATGGTCGGCGGCTGCCTTGGCGGCTTCGCGAACCTCCGGCGTGGCTTTGTGCCACGGCGGCAAGGGCGCGTCGCTCAACAGCCGAGCTGAAAACGGTGCCGCGTTGATGATCCCAACGTTCTTCTGCTCGCAGATCGGCAGCAGCTCCAACGCCATATCGTTCTGCAGCGTGTAATGGTTGTAGGTCAGGATCACAGCGATGTCGGCGTGGTCCAGGATGTAGCGGAACATCTTCATCGGGTAGCCGCTGACGCCGATGTGCCGCACCTTGCCCGCGGTAACCTGCTCGCGCAGCGCCGGCAGGGTTTCGTCGACGATCTGCCGCATATCGACGAACTCGATGTCGTGACAGAACACGATGTCGAGGTAGTCCAGCCGCATCCGTTCGAGCGACAGGTCGACGCTCTCTGCGACCCGGCGGGCGGAAAAGTCGAAGTGCTGCGGCGCATAGCGTCCGAGTTTCGTGCTGAGAAAGAAGCTCTCGCGCGGCAGCGTCGGGAGAATCCGTCCGAGCAGCAGTTCGCTCATCCCGCGGCCGTAATAGGCAGCGGTGTCGATGTAATTGACGCCGCCCTCTAGAGCAACTTCCACGCTCTTGAGCGCCTCGCCCAGATCGACTTGGCGGAACTCTTGGCCGATCGAAGAAGCTCCGAATCCGAGCACGGACAACCGCATGTCAGTGCCCGCCAAAGGTCGCAGTTGCATGTCGAAAAACCAAGGTCGGTGGGAGGGATGAAATGAGCGGGAGCTGGCGGGTGCGTCAGGGCGTCATGATCACTTTGCCGGTACCAGGAATGATTTCCCCGAGCTCAAAACAGGCGATGCCGGAGTCACTCAGCCGCGCCAGCACACTGGGGGCGTAATACGGCGAGACCACCAACGTCAGCCCGATGCCCATGTTGAACACGCGGCGCATTTCGCTGGTTTCGACGTTGCCGGTTTGCTGCAGCCACTGGAACACTGGCGGTAGCGGCCAGGCGTCCGCGTCGATCTGCGCGTCGAGCTGCTTGGGCAGGATGCGGTCGAGGTTTTCTTGAATGCCGCCCCCGGTGATGTGTGCGATGCCATGAATGACTTGTTTGATGCGGTAGTGTGTTTGCACCGTCCGCACCGCCTCGGCGTAAATCGTGGTCGGCTTGAGCAGTTCGTCAGCCGCGACACCGCCGAGTTCCGGCACGACCGAATCAAACGACAGGCCCGCATCTCGCAGGATTTTTCTGACCAAGCTGTAGCCATTGCTGTGCAACCCGCTGGACGCCAAGCCGATGACTTTGTCGCCGACCGTGATCGCCTTGCCGTCGATCAGCTTGGCCCGCTCGACCACGCCGACCGCAAATCCGGCCAAGTCATAGTCTTCGTCCGCGTACATGTCGGGCATGATCGCCGTCTCACCACCCAATAGTGAACAGTCGGCCAGCATGCAGCCGTCACTGATCCCGCGGACGATCTGCTCGAGCCGGTCCGGGTCGTCCTTACCCATCGCGACGTAGTCGAGGAAGAACAGCGGTTCGGCGCCGGTGCAGAGCAAGTCGTTGACACACATCGCTACCAGATCGATGCCGACGGTACCGTGTCGGCCGGTGGACTGGGCAATTTTCAACTTGGTACCGACGCCATCGGTGCCGCTGACCAGCACGGGCTGGCGGTAGTTTCTCGCGAACAGGCGGCCATCGAAATCGAGCCGAAACAGACCAGCAAACCCCCCATCGCTGCGGATGACCCGCGGGCTGAAGGTGCGGTGCATCAGGGCGGGCAGACGCCCCATCGATTCGGCATAGATGTCCAAGTCGACGCCGGCGTCGCGATACGTGGAGGCCATGAAACGGCGCAAGAGTAAGGGGAAAGGTTGGGATAGCCAGCGCAGCGGCGGCGGTACACGCAAAGAACGCAAATTGCCTCAGTTGCAGTCGCCCCTGCCAGTTCTCCGCTGTTCGCTGTGCTGGCAAATGATCTTCCTTTACAGCGCCGCTGGCAACCGGGGCAGCGACAAGCCACTAAAAGCGACTATCCTGTCTGCGGGCCTCGGTCGGCCGACCAGGCGCAGACATCATCCCTTACCCAGTCATACGCACCAGGTATCCCTCGCACCACAGGACTTTTCCGCTCCAGTTACCCGAGCGCAAACTCGCGAACCGAGACATGCAAATCGGAGGGTGTTAGCGCCCCAATTTCGCTGCACTTCTCGACTTCAGTGGTAGGTTTCCAGTGACTACCCGCCGATAAAGTAGCAGTGTGGGATGAGTATCGACGCGACCGATCCCGGATGCGTGGGAACGCATGGCGGCCTGAACCCGTGAGGCTCAGTGGCGTTGCTCGTCGACTCTCTCACCGGGCCGCTTCATCGGATGAACCCTACTCCATGCATTCTGCCCGCTCGCGGTAACCAGAAAAAGATAAAGGCCTGCCCTATGCTCATGCGTCACCCGTGTCCTCCGTTGCAGTTTTCCTACCACGCTCCCTTCGGTGCGACCGTTCACGATACAGGCGTGCAGTTTTCTGTCTTCAGCCGCTCGGCGACGGCGATGCGGCTGCTGCTCTACAACAGCGCCGACGATCGCGAGCCGTCGGAAGTGATCGACTTCGATCGCGATGCCGACCGCTGGGGTGACGTTTGGAGCTTGTTTGTTCCGGGGGTTCAGCCTGGTCAGTTGTACCATTTTCAGGCCAGCGGCCCCTGGGCGCCGGAGCAAGGCCACCGGTTCGACTCGGGTGCTCGGCTGATCGATCCGTATTGTGACGCCTTGGCCGGCACATTTCAGAAGTCCAGTGACGGCGTGATCCGCCCACCCCGCTGTGTTGTTGTCGACCATGAGTTCGACTGGGAAGGCGACCGCCACATCCGTCGTCCGCTGAGCGAGTCGGTAATCTACGAGATGCATGTCCGCGGGTTCACGCGCTCACGCTCCTCGGGCGTCACCGCTCCGGGCACGTACCTCGGCGTGATCGATAAAATTCCTTACCTGAAGTCGCTCGGCGTGACCGCGGTCGAATTGATGCCGGTGCATGAGTTCCCGATCCGTGGCATCCACGGTGAGAAACTCGCGCGGCCAAACTACTGGGGTTACGACCCGATGGCGTTCTTTGCGCCGCACCGCGGCTACGCCAGCAGCAGCGCTCCGGGTGCGCAGGTCAACGAGTTCAAGACGATGGTCAAAGAACTCCACGCCGCAGGCATCGAAGTGATCCTCGATGTGGTCTTCAACCACACCTGCGAAGGCAACGAAAACGGCCCCACGCTGTCGTTCAAAGGGCTCGAAAACCAGGTCTACTACATCCTCAGCGAAGGCCGACACTACAGCAACTACAGCGGCTGCGGGAACACGATCAACGGCAACCATCCGGTCGTTCGCGAGATGATTTTCCACTGTCTGCGGAGCTGGGTGCACAATTACCACATCGACGGGTTTCGCTTCGACTTGGCGAGTATCCTCAGCCGCGATCGGGCCGGCAATCTCGTCCCCAACCCGCCGATGGTCGAGTTGATCGCCGAAGATCCATTGTTGGCCGACACCAAGATCATCGCCGAAGCCTGGGATGCCGCCGGGGCCTATCAGGTCGGATCCTTCGGAAATTTGCGCTGGGCCGAATGGAACGGGCGCTATCGCGATGACGTTCGCGGCTTTTGGCGTGGCGACTCCGGTACGCTCGGCGCCTTGGCAACCCGGTTGGCCGGCAGCAGCGACTTGTACCACCATTCCGGCCGGCTACCGGCGAGCAGCATCAATTTCATCACCAGTCATGACGGCTTCACGCTCAACGACTTGGTGTCGTACAAGGAAAAGCACAATCTGGCCAACGGCGAAGACAATCGCGACGGAGAGAACCACAACATCAGTGACAACTACGGTGTCGAGGGCCCGACCCGCCGCAAAGTCATCCAGGAAGTGCGCACTCGCCAGATCAAGAACATGCTCACCACGTTGATGCTCAGCCAGGGCGTGCCGATGCTCGTCAGCGGTGACGAGGTCCAGCGGACCCAGAAAGGCAACAATAACGCGTACTGCCAAGACAACGAGATCAGTTGGTTCGATTGGAAGCTGGTGGAGAAGAATGCGGAGATGCTGCGGTTCACCCAAAGTGTCATCGCTTTCCGTCGTGCACAACCGACCGTTCGCCGCACCGCATTTCTGACCGGTCAGCAGGTCGACGGACGGCTGGTTCCCGATGTTTCCTGGTACGCGCCCGATGGAACGCCACTGAACTGGAGCCAAGGCGAGTTGGCGATGATGGTCTACATCGCCGCGCCGGGTAAAATCGATGACCCCGAGGGACTCGGTCGCGATGTGCTGATGATGTTCAACAGCACCGGCACGCCGCGGACGTACACGATGCCGCAGATCGCTCGGGGAATGAACTGGACCAAGTTCATCGATACCGCTGCGGAATCACCACTGGACATCTTCCCTCAGCTGAACGGTCCCAAGCCGCCGAGCAACCGCTTGGTACCTTTGGTGTCGCACTCGCTGCAGGTGTTCATCAGTGAGCCGGCGACGGTGGTGTGACACCAATGTTACTGAACGCGGCTGATGTTGCTCGATCTGCTCCAAAATGTTCGTTTCGCCGACGTCGTCGACATCTTGATTGTGTCGGTGGTTTTGTATGGGCTGCTGGTGTGGCTGCGGCGGACCGCTTCGTTGACGGTTCTGGTCGGGGCTCCGATCGTGGCCACGATCTACATCGCCGCCCAGACATTTCAGATGTACCTGACCTCCATGATTTTTCATGGCTTGTTCGCGGTCGTCCTGATCGGTCTGATCATTTTGTTCCAGGATGATCTGCGGCGAACGCTCGGGCGGCGATCGTCATGGTGGTTTCGGTCCAAGGAGCAGCCGACAGCCAGTGCGGCTGAGATCCTCGAGTTTGTCCAGGCGATTTTTGATTTGGCCGCAGCGAGAATCGGCGCCCTGATCGTTCTGGTAGGGCGGGAACCGGCCGACCCTCATACCGAGGGCGGCATCCGGCTCGGAGGACGGTTTAGCGTGCCGCTGCTGTGCAGCCTGTTTGATCCCCACTCCGCCGGACATGACGGAGCAGTGATCATCGAGGACTGGCGCGTGAAGAGCTTTGGTGCACACCTGCCGCTGTCTAAGAATCTCGCGCACATCAGTGGCCGCGGGACCCGGCACAGTGCGGCACTGGGACTATCGGAGCGGACCGATGCACTGATCATTGTGGTTTCTGAAGAACGCGGCACCGTCGGCGTCGCCGAAGATGGCCGCCTGGTCACGATTGGTTCGCAGGACGAGTTAAAAAACCGCATCGACCGGTGGTTGCTGATCGGTCACCATCGCCATCTCGACACCGCTAAGAAAGCGCCGCAGTGGTCAAAAAACTGGGCGATGAAGATCTTGGCCTTCGTTCTGGCCTGCATCGGCTGGGTGCTGCTGGCTTATCAGCCCGAAGTGGTGGAACGATCGTTCGAAGTCCCGATCGAATATCGCAATGTCGCGAAAGAACTCAGCCTCGATGGTTCGCAACCGGTCAAAGCACAGGTCACGCTCTCAGGACGCGAGTCAGCGTTCAGCGTATTCGAGCCCGACGACCTCAAAGTGTCTCTCGACCTCACCAGAGCCCATCGTGGCTACGGTGAAGTCACCGTCGCCCCACGGGACATTCAACACCCGCCTGATCTGGACGTGACCCGCATCGAGCCGCAGAAAATCCGCTTTCGACTCGTCACGCAACCCTGAACTGCCCGTGGCCCAGTCGCCACACCGAGTTAGATGCCGAGTCGCCAGCCGCCTAGGGAACCGCCGTCCGACCGGGGATCTGCAGGCCGAGCGAGTGGATCTTACGGCGGAGGCTCACGCGAGTGATCCCCAACAGGCGCGCCGACTGAGCCAGATTGCCCTGCGTCTTTTCCAGCACTGCCGTGATCAGCCCCGCCTCCACTTCTTGAATTGTCTCCCCGTAAAGCGACGCTGGTTCGTCGCTCGCCGCGGCGTTTGCTACGAACCGTTCGACCGTCATCGCCCAGGTTTGTGCCAGGTTCATCTCTGCCACCGAATGGTTCGGCCGGGCCGGCGCAGATGTTCGGACGGTCGAGTCCTGTACCGCGGGCAATGCTGTCTGCTCGCTGACACGGCTGCCAGTCAGCCGCAATAACCGCTCGCTGAGCACGATGGTCCCGCCACCGAGTTGCAGTTCCGAAGCCATGACGCTGCGCAGCTGCGTGACGTTTCCCGGCCAGTCGTAACGCTCAAGGAGGGCCTTTGCTTCGTGGGTGATCCGGTGCTCGCCGCTCTCATCGACCGGAGCGGTGCCGGTCAGCGTGCGGACGAAGTGATCAATCAGCTTGGTGATGTCGTTGCCGCGTTCACGCAGCGGTGGCAGTTCGATTGCATAGCCGGCCAACTCGAATAGCAATTCATCGATTAGACCAACTCCATCACGGCCTGGGTCCGCCGCGCGTCCCCGACATCTGGAAGGATCGACGGTCGTCGAATTGGTCATCACCAAGCGCGGATGATCGACCTGCGAGTGCAGCGATCCGGGGTGCTCGCCCAGCGAGCTCCGCCGGCGAATGGCGGACAACAACCGCCGCTGAACTCGCACACACGCGTGATCCACGTTCTCGAGAATCAGCGCCCGACCCGCGAGCTCCGCCCGAAGTTGCACACTTCCTTCGGCATCGTCAAACAGCAGGCGGTCCAGCATGTCGTGCGCTAGCTGGCCGCAGTCGATGATGAACGGCCGCTGATCGTCACGGCTGATGCGCCGATGCAGCAACAGGGCCAGCAGCGACTTGCCGGTGCCGGGTTCTCCGTGGACCAAGACCGGCACCTGGTCCTCAGCGAACCGGGCGACGTGGCAGAGTACGTTGAGCATGCCGTCACTGGTACCGATTACCGCCCGCTCCAGCCTCGCATGGGTGCCGTTGCGGTTAGGCATCGGATCAACCCGGATCGTCGGCCGCTTTTGCAGTCGCCGCCGCTCGGTCGCTACTAGAATCTTATCCCGCAGCCGATCCGCAGGCGTGGCATCGGAGACGACGTCGGTCGCACCGGCCCGGATGGCATCGATCACCAACTCACCGCCCTGGTCGTCGGCCACGCTCACAATCAGTGGCAGCTGCCGGTCGTGATTGCGCAGTGACTCGAGCAAAAGATGCCTGTCAGCGGCGGCGAACGCCTCGGCCGCGACGAGCAGCAGGTCGGGTCGGCGCTGCGCGATCGCAGCACCGGCATCAACGCCTGGATCGATCGACTCGATCCGAACCCGTCGTTCCTGGAAAACCGATGGATCTGTTTCCACAAATACCAGCCGCACCGTCTCAGCAGTCACTCGCGATGCGGCACGGGCCAAGCAAACATCGCCGTCGTGTCGTTCGCTGCCGCCATCATCCATCAAGTGTTCAGCTCGTTGCGGTGACATGATCTGACGGGCGAGCAACCAAAGATGAGATTACACGCCAGGCTCCCGGTAAAATCAGGCAGAGCACCCGGTGGCTACGGCTGCCGCAAGGATTGGCACTCTGAAGCAGGCATGCAAACTCGGCGCCACCGGCTGTTGCCGCCACGCGAAGCGGCAGGGGAACGGCTCGCCAACCAGCTCGTTTTTTCGTTGAAACTAATTTAATGTAAGGTATAAAAAACAGCCGAATTTTCTATCCGCTCGCGGCGAAGGAAGTGCCCTCGCCCTTAATCTTGTGCAATGCAAGTGGTAGATGCCTAGAAAGCAGGCACTAGTATTTCCCCGGTGCCGCCCGGTTTCACGCAGTGCCAATTACTGCCGGGCCGTCGCTTGGACCAGCTCAGGCGTTAAACTTGCTGTCGCTTGCTACCCGGTCGTGACCGTTGTCACCGCCGTGTTCCGCCCCACCCACTTCAACCACGAGCCTTGCCGATGCGTTTCTGCGATCACAGCCGGTTTGTCTTCGCTTCCCTGATGGTAGTGCTGACTCCTTCCTTTGCCCTGGCTGAAGAATGGCCGCAGTGGCGGGGGCCGGATCGCAGCAACCGGTCGGCTGAAACCGGCCTGTTTGGTACATGGAAGGCCGATGGACCGCCGCTGGTATGGACAGCCAGTGGCATGGGATCAGGTTATGCCAGTGTGTCGGTGAGCGGCTCGACCGTGTTTACCACCGGCAATCAAACCGAGCGCCAAGCCGTGGTCGCCGTCGATGCCAAGAGCGGAGAGGTGAAGTGGACCACGCCGATCAGCCCGACCAACCCGCAGCACGGCTATGGCGGCAGCCGTTCGACGCCGACCATCGATGGCCAGCGGCTGTATGTCATCAGTAGCGACGGCGCAATCGTCTGCCTCAACGTTGCCGATGGCCAGCTGCTGTGGCGGCGCGAGTTTTCGCAGTGGAACGGCAAGATGATGAGCGGCTGGGGATTCAGCGAATCGCCGCTGGTCGATGGCGATCTGGTGATTTGTACCCCCGGCGGTCCTCAAGCGATGCTGGTGGCGCTTAACAAGACCAACGGCGAGCAGGTCTGGGCGACCGCCATGCCGCCAGGTGAGGCGCAAAATGACGCCAGCGGCAAACCGCTCAAGGATGGTGCCGGCTATGCATCGCCCATCATCTCCAATGGCGGCGGCGTGAAACAGTACGTGCAGTTTGTCGGCCGCGGCTTGATTGGAGTCGCGCCAGCGACGGCAAGTTGTTGTGGCAATACGCTCGCGTCGCCAACGGGACGGCTAACATTCCTACGCCGATCGTCGATGGCGACTACATCTTCACCAGTTCCGGCTACAACACCGGCTCAGCGCTATTGAAGCTCAGCGGTAACCGTTCTCGCGGCGTGAACGTCGAAGAAGTTTATTGGCTCGACGGCCGCCAACTGCAAAATAAGCACGGGGGGATGGTGTTGGTCGACGGTTACATCTACTGCGGTCACGGCAACGGAAACGGCTTGCCGATTTGTGTCGAGATGGCAAGCGGAAAAATTGCTTGGGGTCCAGAGCGCGCGGCTGGCAACGGCGAGACGAGCACCATCTACGCCGATGGGCACATCATCTTCCGCCGCGAAGACGGCACCGTAATTCTTGCCGAAGCGACGCCCGAATCCTTCCGGCCGGTGCACACTTTTACTCCGGCACACCAGGAGGACAAGTCCTGGGCACATCCGGTGATTGCCGATGGCATCCTTTACCTCCGCGAGCAGGACAAGCTGATGGCGTATCGGCTTCGCTAATCGCTCTTAAAGTCCGTTGCCCCGTCTAATCCAACGGTTGGCCCAATTTCAGCTGTTGACAAAAGTTCGCAGTTGACAACAGCGGATCGTACGTCATCATCAGTGCCGTTAGCGACAGCTACGGGTTGCCGGCTTGGCTATTGCGTGAGGACTGGCAAATCTCGCTGAGCGTCGGCCGAGGATTGATGGCCGATAACGCAGGCAATTAGCGGCGTGTCATTCTGACCGTCGTTGGCTCGTTGAACATATTTTTCTTCCTATTCCGCGTGAAAGTCAGTTCATGTCAGTGCAGAGAGTTCGGAGTCGCGGTTTCACCCTGGTGGAATTGCTGGTCGTCATCGCCATCATCGGTGTCATGGTTGGATTGCTGCTGCCAGCCGTTCAGGCCGCTCGCGAAGCAGCTCGCCGCATGCAGTGCGGCAACAATTTGAAACAGCTCGCCCTCGCTCACCACAACTACGAGAGCACCTACAAAATGCTGCCCGCTCGCAAGGGCGGAACTGCTGGTGCGTCTGACCTCTTGGGCAACGGTCAACGACTGACCGTCGGGTTTGTCGGAATTCTGCCGTACATTGAGCAGCAACCATTGTACGACCAGATTCAGGCAGGTGACGCGGCGCTAGGCATCGCTCCGGGAGGTCGTCGCTCTTGGCAAGGTTGGGTCGTCTGGGATAACTCGCCAGCGGCACTCCGCTGCCCATCAGACCCGAATAACATTGCCGGCGGGCCTCGGAACAGCTACGCATTCTCGGTCGGCGATCAGGCCGAAGGTATCCGTGACGGCCAAGTTAATCGTGGCCTCTTTGCGGTCATCCGTAACGTGTCGTTCCGTGATATCACCGACGGTTTGTCCAATACGGCTATGATGAGTGAGCGGCTGATCCACAGTGCTTATGCTGGCGAACAGCCCACTGCAGCTGCTTTTCAGGGCGCTGGATTACGTTCTCGGTAGCGCCTCGGTCCCAGGCGTTCACAACTCGCCGGCGCTCTGTCGGACGGTTACCTTGGGCCGCTGGTATGCTGAAGGCACGCCCGTAAACAATCACTGGGGGCGTCGCTGGACCGACGGTCAGTCGCACCGCGTCTCGTTCAATACGATTCTGCCGCCGAACTCGCCGACCTGCTTCGATCGCGGAGCCTGGGCCGATCAACAGGGAATGGTTTTGCCGCCGGTTAGCCGCCACACCGGCGGTGTCAATGTCGCGCTGGCCGATGCATCGGTCCGCTTCGTGTCCGACACGGTCAATTCCGGAGACTTGAACATGCCCGCACCGCTGGCTGACAATACCGGACCCTCACCTTATGGTGTTTGGGGCGCGCTGGGATCCAAGGGCGGTGGCGAATCCGTCGAAATGCCGTAGTCCCGGCAGGTCGCGGCTTGTTCGGTAAGTTTGGAATCTATAAGGTGCGGATGCTTTGCGTTCGCACCTTTTTTCAACTCTCCCAGGAATCAGATTGATGAAGTTTAGCCCAGCGTTGTTAGGATTGTTCGTCATCGTGGCGTTCGCAGGCTGTGGGTCTTCCCAGCCGAGTACCTATCCGGTTACCGGCACGGTCACGTATCAGGGTAAGCCCTTGGAAGGCGCAAACGTCGGGTTTTCGGCGACCGATGAGAATACCCGTGGCGCGATCGGTGTGACCGACAGTCAAGGCAAGTACTCGTTGACCACGTTTGAGAAAGGTGACGGCGCGATGGCGGGCACTTTTAAAGTCACGGTCTCTAAGTTCGACGGCCCGGCGCCGGCGCCGGTGGAGATGGCTGACCCATCGGCCGATACGGGAAGCGAAATGCCAGCCGACTACAAGCCGGAAACGACGGCAGCGGCCCCAGCGCCCAAGAATCTGTTGCCCCAGCAGTACTTCAGGCCGCAGACCACGCCGCTAAGCTTCACGGTCGAGCCCGGTCAAAACACCTTCGACATTGTGGTCGAGTAGTTCGCAGTTTAGCTGTGCTCCGCTAGAGCGATTGTGGATCTACTGCTTGTCGCGCAGTGAGTTTTCCTGCCTGCGAGCGTTTACTGATAGAGTCTGCAGCTTACGCATGATGCGATCGCAGGGACAGCGAACACTCGCTGTCCCTGCCGTTCTCCCCAGCACGCCCTTCATTTCTCAGGGACGTGCCGGCCCGGAGGATCAGCGCGGCTCTCTATGTGATGAGCCACGACGTTCGCGGAAGAACCCTACTCCGCCACTAACACCTGCCAACTCGTCGGCCTTACAGCTTGACGGGTGCTCTGCGACTTTCTCTCAGTCTCATGATCGGCACGCAGCGCCTCCATCGCTGTGAGCACATAAAACAGCGACGCCATGAAGCGGAACGCAAATACCGCTGGTTAGGGTAACCCGGCGCGCTGGTACCGTTTCAGATGCAAGACAGTGGTGCCGCGGGTTAAAAGCTCGACAAGCCGCCGGCAAGACCACTTGACGGAATTAACTCAACTTGCGTCCCTTTTTTGGTCATTGCCAGGACTTCGCAGTTGACAACCGCGGATCTTCCGTCATCATCAAACGCATTAGACGAGCTTACGGGCTCTTAGTGGCCCGTTGGAGCAAGGGCTGGCACGGCCCACTGATTGTCGTTTCGTACGACTCGTGGCCGTTGGCGCAGGTAATTAACGGCGTATCGTTCCGACCATCGTTTGCTCGTTAAACGTATTTCTCCATCCTTTTCCGTGTGAGAGTCCATTCATGTCTTTGCAGAGAGTTCGGAGTCGCGGTTTCACCCTGGTGGAGCTGCTGGTCGTCATCGCCATCATCGGCGTGATGGTTGGGTTGCTGCTGCCGGCCGTTCAGGCCGCTCGTGAGGCAGCCCGCCGCATGCAGTGCGGCAACAATTTGAAGCAGCTTGCCCTCGCTCATCACAATTACGAGAGCACCTACAAAATGCTGCCCGCCCGCAAAGGCGGAACGGAGGGTAACAGTAGTCTTACGGGTAACCGAAACCGGCTGTGCACCGGATTTGTCGGAATTTTGCCATACATTGAGCAACAGCCCATGTACGACCAGATCCAGGCGGGCGACCCCGCCGCTGGGATCGCACCGGGAGGTCGGACCGCCTGGGAAGGCTGGATCGTCTGGGACAACTCGCCAGCCGCTATTCGCTGCCCGTCAGACCCGAATAACATTCCTGGTGGCCGTCGGAATAGCTATGCCTTCTCGGTCGGCGATCAGGCCGAAGGTATCCGTGATGGCCAGGTCAACCGCGGCGTCTTCGCCTACCGGCGCAATGTGTCATTCCGTGATATCACCGATGGTTTGTCCAATACGGCTCTAATGAGTGAGCGACTGATCCACAGCGCTTACGCCGGCGAACAACCCTCGCCAGCAGCTTTTCAGGCGTTGGATTATGTTCTCGGGTCAGCGCCCTCGTGCCAGGCGTTCACAACTCGCCGGCGCTCTGTCGGACGGTCACCCTGGGCCGCTGGTACGCTGAAGGTACACCTGTGAACAATCACTGGGGGCGTCACTGGGTTGACGGTCAATCGCACCGCGTCTCGTTCAATACGATTCTGCCGCCGAACTCGCCGACCTGCTTCGATCGCGGAGCTTGGGCCGACCAACAGGGAATGGTTCTGCCGCCGGTTAGCCGCCACACCGGCGGTGTTAACGTTGCGTTAGCCGATGCATCGGTCCGCTTTGTATCCAACACGGTTAATTCCGGAGACTTGAACATGCCCGCACCGCTGGCTGACAATACCGGACCCTCACCTTACGGTGTCTGGGGCGCGCTGGGATCCAAGGGCGGTGGCGAATCCGCCGAAATGCCGTAATGCCGTAATGCCAGCAGGCGTCGGCTTGCTCGGTAAGGTTAGTATCGATAAGGTGCGGATGCTTTGCGTTCGCACCTTTTTTCAACTCTCCTAGGAATCAGATTGATAAAGTTTAATCCGGCTCTGAATCCCTGCAGCATGGAGATTTGCCGCGGCCCGGCTGGCACCGGGTGGGCCGTATGCCCAAGGCATTGAAGACATTAGCCCCGGGTCGCACAGCGCACTCGGGGAGCGTGTCAGGGCTCAACCGCCGGATAACGGCTTGTATCCCGCCGGGATGGAGGGTGACATCGAAAGATTCAGGCGGGGCTGCTTAGGAAGCCCGATTTAAGTTGGGGGTCGGGAAGCAATTGCCGGCAGAATCCTTCGGGTGCTTCGCACAGTTAACTCCTGCCCCCCGATCTAAACAGCAGGGAGTTGCCAAGAAAGTGCCTTAATCGACGATCTGCGGCGCTGGCGCTTCCGTGGCTTCATTCCACCAGATCGCCAAATAAAACTTCTCCTGGCGATCTTCGGCCACCATTGGCCCTGAGGCAACCGCAAAATCAATGCGCCCGTCGGCGTTAAAGTCGCCACTGACCACGCTCGGATAAAACGGGCTGCCACGTTCCAGCGTGTGTCGCTCAAACTCGCCAGGCCGCAATTGCTCTAAGCAGATGATCGATCCGTGGCTGCCGCCGGAGATCTCTGCAGGTTTAACATTATGTGGCAGCCAGGAGACAGCGATCACATCCAGATCGCCGTCGCTATCAACGTCGAATACGGTCGTTGCGAACGCGCCCGGCAGCGACGCCAGGCGGTGGTGTTGGAATTGCAGATCACCTCGGTTTTCCAGCCAATGCACCCCGTGCGTGGGAACAGCCAGCAAGCTGTCCCAGGTATCACCATTGGTAACCAGCATGTCCATCCGGCCATCTTGATTGAGGTCACTGAGCTGCAGGCCACTGGAACCGAAAGTCAAATCGGGTCCAGACCACAGCCCGAGACGCAGAAAAGGATCCTGGTGGCGCAGTGCCGCCGGACTGCGGCGGTCGAACCGGTTGAGAAACAGATCGACCGCCTCATATTCCTGGCTCACCAGTGCCACGACGTCGGCACGGCCGTCTGCATCAAAATCGTGGACCGGCAAATGAATGGTGCCGGGACGGTCATCCATCTTCTCACGTTCAAACTGCAGCGGCTGATTGGCACCGGTGACATTCCTGAGCAGCCAGATGCCGCCGTTCTGCTGCCAACCAAACTCGGCAACGATCAAGTCCGACTTGCCGTCGCCGTCAAAATCTGCGGCCCGCACGTCAGCGACTCGGGTAAAACCGGTAGCGAGAACAATCGTCTCAAAAGCCGAGGTGCCAGCCGGGCGGCGCAGCAACACCACACGGCCGCGTGGTTCTTCCGCCGGCATGAAACTCCCCAGATCGGCGACCAGAAACTCGGTCGATCCGTCTCCACTGAGCGACACCGGTTGAATGCGAGCGGGGTGTTCCAGACGCGCTAAGATGATCGGTGCGGCGTCTGCATTGTTCGGATCCAGAGCGACAATCTGGCCATACTTCATGTCACAGGCAATCAGCATCGGTCGGCCACCTACCTGCAACGGTGCCCAGATCATAGCCGAGACCTCGGGTAGCTGGCCGTTGCCAGGAATGAACCGTCGCTCCACGCGAAACTTCGCCCTCAGCGGATGAGCGGCTTCCACAGGCACGGGAAACTCGGCCCGCAAGGGTGCACGGGCTAAATAGTACGCCAAGGTCTGCTGAGGCGATGGCGGCTCAAGATCGGCTCGGCCCGAGCGGGCATAGAACTCGTAGCCGCGTTTGACTTCATCTGCCCAGCGATTTCTTGCATAGCTCGCCGGCGCAGGAACCGCATGACAGTCACCACAGAATGCTTCCACCTGAGCAACCACAGCCGAGTCCAGTGGCAATTTATGGTTGCCAGGTGCGGAGGCACGCTCCGCAATCGCTTCCGATCCAATCACTCCTGTTTTGGTTGAGGTGACGTCCGTCTGCCAAGCGGCAGCCACGGTAGCGGCCAGATAAATCAACCCGATCCCGCTTCCCAACACGATCCATTTCAGCAACGAATACTTCATTTGCACGCTAGTCGTTCGAACTCCGAATGAGTATCCAGGCGAGTGTTCAGGTTAGGGGGTCAGGAGCCCATTGTGCGAAGCCCCCGAAGGACCGCTTGCGGCAATTGGCTCCTGACCCCCTAAACTATCGCCTCACGCTACACTATCAGATCGCTGGCGAAGCCGTAATGAGGTTGCGACTGTCGCCTGTTCAACGAAATGAAAGCTGATGCCGCCGACCAATCCTGTCGATCCAACAGCCGCAAACCCATCTCGTCCGCGACGGTCCCTGTTGGGGTCCGCGTTGCTCGTGCTGCTGGCCGCCGTCGTTGTCATCATCGGCGGCCGTAGTGTTGCTTCGAGCTGGTTCTACCGTGTCGTGGAGAACCGTTTAAGCCGCGGCGTTCTGCACGAAGCCCAACGCTGGCATGGCCGCGCCGACCATTTCTCACCCAACTCGAGCGAGAGTCAGTTGCTGCGGGCCAGGCTCATGCGCCAGTTGGGAAGCCGTGATGAGTGGGAGACCACGATGGACAGTCTTGATCCAGCGGTAGCGGAGCGCCAGCAGCGTCTGGAGCGACGATTGGGAGCGATCCGTTGGGGCGAGGTTTCGGCAATCGCTGACGACGAACTCGAACGGTTGGTCAAGCAGGGGGCGGACCACGACGATGCTGCGGCAACGCTTGTGCTGGGAATGCTGCAAGGCGAGCAAAGCCACCGTGCCGAACAGGTCCTGCGGCAATGGGAAGCGGATCATCGGCAGCCGGCGCAGCTGGCCTGGGTGAAAGGTGTTTACTGGCAGCATGCGGAAGCGTTTGATACGGCGCGAGAGAGTTTTGAAGAGGCGCTATCGATCGAGCCGGACCACGACAATGCGCGGCTCGGTCTGGCCCAAGCGCTCGAACGACTGGAGGATTTTGAGCCGGCGGCCGCACATTTCGCAGATCACTTTCGGCGGTGGCCTCATTCCGAGCCGTCGCTGTTAGGCCTGTCGCGTTGTTCGCGGCGTCTGGGGCGAGTTAAATTGGCTGCGGAGTTGATGGAAAAAGCGATCGGGAACGAACACGTTTCGGGCAGCGTTTGGCTTGAGGCAGCCGAAGTTGCGTTTCTGCAGGGCGAATATGGAGAAGCGATTCGGCGATTTCAACAGACCGATCTGGACGGCCCGCAGTTGTCGATCACCGTTCGCACCGCCGCTATTGCCTATGCGTTGGCCGGCCGCAAGGGTGACGCTGAGGCACTTTTCGATCGCTACTTGGCAGGTCATAGCCTCACTTTTCGCCGCCAGACGCTGGAGAGTCGGGTTCGCGCAGACCCCAGCGATGCCAAGGCGGCGGAGGAATTGCAGCAGATTCTGGCCGGGCAGTACGTGCCGCTGGCTCAGCAGCCCAAGCCGCCCCCGGTGGTCTCGGAGTTGTTCTCGCTTCACTGTGCCGCCTGTCACGGAGTTTCGGGCGAGGGTGACGGACCAGCCAATCGCCACCTCTATCCGCCGTCGCGAAATCTCCGCAGCGACCCTTATCGCCTAGTAACGACCGAAAACCGCTTTCCCTCACCTGACGACATCCGCGCGGTAATCCGCAACGGGATTCCGGGGACATCCATGCCGGCATTTGCCGATCTCAGCGACGCGGAGGTGGAGCAACTTATCGAGGAGACCTATCAACTTCGCCAGGCTGGTTTCCGCGACGATCTAATGCAAGATTTCGAACAACTCGGTCAGGATTTGGATGAGGCCGCTGCCCAAGAATTAGTCAGTCGGCTAGGGACGGCCGGCCAACCGCTTCCCTCTCCGCCGTGGCCTTCGATTGGTCCGGAGCAACTGGCTCAGGGACGCACATTATTTGAGCTTGCCGCATGTGATCGTTGCCATGGAAAGGATGGATCAGGCCAGGAATCAATGGAGCTGTTTGACCACCGCGGCAGTCCCACGATGGCTCGCGACCTCGCGCACGATCCCATGAAAGGGGGTGATGATCGTCACGCCCTCTACGCCCGGCTTCGACTTGGAATGCCGGGCACCCCGCATCCAGCCAATCCAACGCTCAGCGACGAGCAACTTGCCTTTCTGGTCGAATACTGCCTGTCGATCGCCAAGCCAAAGCGGCCTCAAACCAACTACCAGCGCCGCGTTGCGGGTGAATCGCCATGCCCTACAAGCACAGAGGGCACCGGCAGCCAATTGAGGTTTTTTGGGAGGAACGGAAGATCTCGTCGACGACAGTGGACGGGGTCAGTTGGTGACCAAATTACCTGTGGGAAGAAACGCACCGGCGATGCTAGACTAGGGGGCCAGCTACCGTTCCCCCACCAACCCCGTGCGCACATCGATGAGTACCCTCTGGGTCGCCCTGCTCTCTTTCGTTGGATTCTTGGTCGCTTATCACACTTATGGACGCTGGGTTGCGAGGAAGTTGTTCCGAGTCAACGCGGCCGCCTTGGTGCCCAGTCATGAACTGCGCGACGATGTTGACTACGTGCCGACACGGCGGTCGGTGATTTTTGGCCACCATTTCACGAGCATTGCCGGGACTGGACCGATCGTGGGACCGGCGGTGGCGGTGTTCTGGGGTTGGTTACCTGCGGTTTTCTGGGTCGTGTTTGGCTCGATTTTTATCGGTGCGGTGCACGATTTGGCAGCGCTGGTCATTTCCTTGCGCTCGCGCGGCGAAACGATCGGCCAATCCGCTGGCCGCTTGATCTCGCCGCGGGCGAAGCTGATTTTCTTGCTCGTGTTAGCTCTCGCACTGTCGATTGTGCTGGCGATCTTCGGGTTGGTGATCGCCAATGTGTTTGCGCTTTATCCGGAGTCGGTCCTGAGTGTCTGGATCGCGATGCCGGTCGCAGTGGCAATCGGATGGTGGGTTTACCGCGGTGGTGGCGGATTGCTCGCTCCGAGTCTGGTCGGGCTAGCGGTGCTGTACCTGGCGGTCTATATCGGGGCGTATCATTTGCCGCTGAACCTTGAACAGGTGCTGCCGGCTGAGTCGTTGTGGTGGACCCCGGTTGTGGTCTGGACGGTCATTCTGCTGATCTATGCCGCCTTGGCTTCGGTGCTGCCGGTGTGGTTGTTGCTGCAGCCGCGGGACTACATCAACAGCCATCAATTGTTTGTCGCGTTGGCGCTGCTGGTCGTGGGTTTAGCGGTCGCATCAATTAGCGGACAGGCCGATATCGCGGCCGCAGCGCCAGCCATCGCCCAAGACATCCCGAGCGATGCTCCGCCGATGCTGCCGTTCCTGTTCATCACGATCGCCTGCGGCGCAGTCAGCGGCTTTCACTGCTTGGTCAGTTCGGGGACAACCAGCAAGCAGCTAGCGAGTGAGCTCGATGCGCAGGCGGTCGGCTATGGCGGGCATGCTGCTCGAAGGTGGCCTGGCGGTGCTGGTGATTTTGGCCTGTTGTGCCGGCGTCGGAATGGGCCGGATTGATCGATCGATCGACGCCCAAGGCAGCACGCAGTACGTCCAGGTACAATCGCCCGAGGGCCAACAGCGGGCTGCTTGGACCGCCTACTACCGCCCGACGGCCGCTGATGGAACGCCGGGTCAGTGGAAGTCACATACGCTCAAACGGCAGCTCGGAGCGTTCATCGACGGCGGGGCGAACTTTCTCTCCACGATCGGGATGCCGCTGAAGATGGGGATCGCGATCATGGCGGTGCTCGTCGCGAGTTTTGCAGCGACAACGCTTGATACGGCCGCTCGGCTCAACCGGTACGTGTTGCAGGAACTGGCTTCAGCGGTCCATTTCCGCCCGATGGAGAACCGCTTCGTCGCGACGCTCGTGGCGGTTGGCGTCAGCGGAGCAATTGCGCTGCTGGCCGGAGAAAGACCGGGGACCGGCGGGTTGATCCTGTGGCCGCTGTTCGGCGCAACCAACCAGTTGCTGGCGGGGCTGGCGCTGATGGTGGCAACGTTTTACCTCGCCCGCCGCAGCCGCGCTGTCGCAGTTGTCGCCTTGCCGATGATGTTGATGCTGGTTATGCCAGCCTGGGCGATGACCTATGATTTGATTTACAACTGGATCCCGCAACGGAATTACACGCTGATCATCTTCGGCTGCTCGATCCTCGCTCTGCAGGCCTGGATGACGATCGAAGCGATCCTCATTTACCGCAAAATCCGTGGCATTCAGGAGCCGCCGGCACGATTGCCGCAGCAGCGTGCGACTCGGCGTAAGACGCAGGTCGAAGTTGAACGCGAACCGGCAACGGTCGCCTGATCGGCCGCTAGGACTCGGTCGGATTCGCGGCATGGTGACTGCGGCGCGCCAACAGCAGATGCGCCGCGTCGTAGACGGCATGGGCGACAATCGGGACCAGCAGGTTTCCGGACACCAGCACCAAGCCGCCCAAGTACATCCCGATTAAGGTCGCCAGCACGATGTACGTCGGCGTCACAGGATGCATCAGTCCGAACGCCAAGGAACTGGCAAAGAGACCGATTCCGATCGCCATCGGCGTGGCGGTTTCGAGCGAGCCGATCAGCCAGCCCATCAGCCAGCCGCGGATCAACAGCTCCTCGCCCACGCCCGCGGCGATCGAAATCGCAATCAGCTCAGCCGGGCTCAGTCGAAGCAGCGCCGCGACGACCGGCAGTTGATCGAGCGATCGCAACTCGCGGAATGGCGCCCAATCAATCCGCTCGATCAACTCCACCGTCGCCAGCATCGGCAGCGCCGCGAGCGACCCCCACAGCAGCGAGCTGAGGATCAGCCAGCTATTTTCGGCACTCAGCGTCGGCAGCCATTGCCGCACATCGACGCTGAAAAGCCACCCCAGGAGCAACGCGATGAAGCCCATACCGAGTTCAACGGTGATCGCGGTGACAAACACCGAGTCGGCCTGAGCGTCGGATTCGGACATACCTGGGGGAGCCTGGGTGCCTGGTCGATTGAGCGGTCGCGGGGAAGGCTATAGATTGACGTGTATGAACGTCGAGGAAAACCGGTTGACACCCCCGCAACTGCTGAAGATTACAAAAGCGCTGGCCGATCCACAGCGGTTTGCCATTCTCGAACGGATCGCGGCCGAACCGGAGGTCGCGTGTAAGCAGTTGGTCGCAGAGTTCCCAATCACCCAGGCGACGATCTCGCATCACCTCAAAGAATTGGTGGCCGCCGATTTGATCGCTTCACGACGGATCGGCCAGTGCGCGATGTTGTCGCGCCGCGAGGACATCCTCAGCGACTACCTGGCGCAGCTCAGCGGCAAGCTCCTGCCACGGATCAACGGCCCGACCAGCGATGACGGCTTGGAAAGGCCTTCCTGGAAACCATGATCGTGTCACTTCAATACCTAGGCGTAAACTAGCCGATGCCACAGTGCCTGGTCAGCTTCGGGTCGAATCTGGGAACACGGCAGTTGCTGCTTGCCGCTGCGGTCGGCGAGCTGTCGCGGATCGCGGCGGTGGAAAACTTCCGTGTCAGCCGGCTGTACGAGTCGCCGCCGATCGGCGGGCCCAGCGGCCAGGATCCATTTCTCAACGGCGTCGCCGCGTTTGATACGGACGCGCGGGCGCTGCAGGTGTTGGGTTGGCTGCAGGACCTGGAAACCCAACTCGGCCGCCGCCGCGAAAAACGTTGGGGCGCGCGGAGCATCGATCTCGATGTCGTGCTGCATGGCAATCTGATCGGCGGCTCCAGCGATCTGACCGTCCCTCATCCTCGCTACACCGCCCGGCGATTTGTGCTGGTGCCGGCTTGCGACGTCGCGGCCCAGTACCGCGACCCGCGATTTGGTTGGAGCCTCGGCCGCTTGACCGAGCACCTCGAAGCCGGCAACGCGTCGCTGGCGTTGGCCGGTGGCGACGCCGCTACGCGAGCGGAACTGTGTCGCCGGCTGCGCGACAACCATAACCTGCTGACCTTCGATGCCGATCCACTGCCCCAACCGATGGCGGTGATCGCAAATGTTCCGGCCGCGAGCTCACCTGCGGGCGAGCTGCGGCCAGCTGCAGCATCCGGCGTAGCGGCCGCACAGGTTTGCGTCACCGATGACTCGCCCTGGGTCGCGGCTTCGGTCGGCCCCCTGCCTACCACTGTGGAAGCCCAGCAGCGGCTATCTGCAGACCGCTGCATCCCTCGGCTGATCGCGCGGATGCAATGGACGCGGCCGGAAGAGCGCTGGCCGGCACCGCACAACATCTGGCCCTCGACCAGTTCCTGGCCCGAGTACCGGCTGGAAGTCGACGATCTGGACTGGGCTGCCGGCGAAATCGTCTCGGCGCTGGCCTCGATGCGTTGCCCGCTGCAGCCGGTGACGGCAGATGGACAGTGGTGGCGCTGACACGGCGCCGCAGCTAGCAGCTATCATACGAGCGGCGTCGCCGGCTCAGCCGTGCGCCACTCCTGCCTGCCCATCCCACCTCGAACGAATCGGTGAACGCGATGCTGTTGAGACCTGTGGTCGTTGCGGTTTTTCTATGTGTGTCCCTTTTAGCGCCGGTCCGCTGCTGGCCGAGTTTCGTGCCGGTGCGGCGACGAGCAACATCACCCCGCCACTGGGCGGCGACATCGTCGGCAACTTCTTGCCGATCACAGCGACGCATATCCATGACGAACTGCACGCCCGCTGCTTGGTCTTGGATGATGGACAGACGCGTTTGGCGCTGGTTGTCTGCGATCTGCTGGGGATTCACCGCAGTGTCAGTGATGCGGCGCGGGCGGCGATCGAGCAGCGACTGGGGATTCCGCAGTCGCATGTGCTGATCTCTGCCACCCACACCCACTCGGCCATCAGCGCGCTCGGTGGCCGCTATCAGGTCGAGCAGGAACTGAGCGACTACCAGCGATTTGTCGTCGACCGGATTGTCGACGGCGTGCAGCGTGCCAACAACTTGCTGCGGCCGGCGGAACTTGGGTTTGGCTCGGTCGATGTGCCCGAACACGTTTTCAATCGCCGCTGGTACATGCGTGAAGGATCGGTCTGGACGAGCCCTTACGGCGAGGTCGACCGGGTGAAGATGAATCCTCCGGCCGGCAGCGCGGATCTGGTCAAACCGGCTGGACCGACCGATCCGACGGTCTCATTCATCGCGGTCCGTGAACCAAGTGGCGCGCCGATCGGTGTCTACGCCGCCTATTCGCTGCACTACGTCGGCGGCGTTGGTCCTGGGCACATCTCCGCAGACTATTTTGGCATGTTCTGCGACGAACTGGCGCGGTTGCAGCAAGCGGAACCTCAGGATCCTCCATTTGTCGCCATCATGGCCAACGGCACTAGCGGTGACATCAACAACATCGACTTTCAGTCGCCTCGCCCTCGCAAGCAAGCCTATGAGCAGATGCGGTTCGTCGCCCATGACGTCGCCAGTAAGGTTCACGAGGCGCTAGCTGAGGTGAAGTATCAACAGGATCCAAGATTGGCGGCCAGCTACCGCGAACCGATCATGCAGTGGCGTCAGCCGTCACCGGCGATCGTGGCCTGGGCAAAGGAGAAGCTGAGCGAAAAGGCGGATGACTCCGGGCGTGCTGATCTGCCTCGGATCTATGCCGCAGCGGGCGCTGGAGATGACCGACCATCCGGCCGAAGCACCCGTGCCGCTGCAACTGCTGCGCATCGGCCAGACCACGATTGGGACGATGCCCTGCGAAGTCTTCTGCGAGATCGGGCTGGACTTCAAACGCCGCAGCCCGCAGCAGCCTGCATTCCTGGTCTCGCTCGCCCACGGCTACTACGGCTACCTGCCCTCGCCGGCCCAGCACCAACTGGGCGGCTATGAAACTTGGCTTGGTACCAACCGGCTGCAGGCCGACGCCTCCGACCGCTTCCTCGAACAACTCGTCGAGATGGCGGAAGAGCTCGACAGCACGCCTTAGGCACCCGGATACAAGCTTGTTCCCTGCATTGATTCCTTCCAAGCGGCACGAACCGTCTCGTATCGCGTTACCGATGTCAATTAACTTGCGTCCGGCCACTTAAAACGCTGCCGCCTGCGGAGCAGCGGAGCGGCGCACTTTCGCCGTTACCGCTGCGGCCGCACGACGACTTTCATCTGGTCGGGGTCGCCAGCGTGCAGCCGCTCGAACCACTGCGGCCCGTCCTGCAGTGTGATCTGTGCGGTGATCAGTGGAGCGACATTGATCGCTCCGCTGCGCATCAGTTCGATGCATTGCGGGTATTCACCATTGCAGCCGCAGGTGCCCTGCAAGCGGATCTCACGTGTGACGACACTTTGCAGCGGCAGTTCGATCGTCGGTGAGACGTTGCCGACCAAGGTGACGTGGCCACCTTTGCGGACCGACTCGATCGCGATCTTGATCGTTGCCGTCGCGCCAACCACTTCCAGCGCCACGTCGGCTCCTTTGCCACCGGTCAGTTCACGGATCGCTTGCGGCACGTCGCACTGGTCGCTTCGCAACGTTTCGGTCGCGCCGAGTTCTGCCGCGACGCTCAACCGTTTGTCGTTGATATCGACCGCGATCACGCGGGTTGCGCCGGCCGCTTTTGCCGCTTGCAGCGTCAGCAGTCCGATCATGCCGGCACCGACCACCACGACGGTGTCTCCGAGCTGGATCGGCGACACGTTGATCGCATGCACGCCCACCGACACTGCCTCGACCAGCGCCGCATGTTCGAACGGCATCCCCTCGGGCAACAGGTAGACGATCCGCCGCGGAACCGCGATCCGCTCGGCGAAGGCACCGTGGCGGCGGTATTCGCCGCACGATACCCCAAGCACGCGGCGGTGGTTGCAGAGGTTTTGGTGTCCGGCGCGACAGAACTCACATCGCCCGCAGGAGACCATGGAATCGAAGGTGACGCGGTCGCCAGGCATCAGGTCATCGACGTCGGAGCCGACGCTGACGACGATTCCAGCGGCCTCATGGCCCATGATCAGCGGTGGGATGCGGCGGCCGGTGCTGCCGTCGTAACCATGGATGTCACTGCCACAGATCCCGCACGCCTCGACCTGGATCAAGACGTCCTCTGGACCCATTTGCGGTTCGTCGACCTCGGTCACCTCCAATCGCTTGTAATCCGTCAGCAGCAGCGCTTTCATTGTATTTCCCTCGTAAGCTGGTCGTGAATCATCGGTGGATGTTTTTTCGCGTGTCGCGTCGAGCGGACGCCGCGGGCTTATGGCAACGTACCGGGAGCGCCGATGCGAGCGACAATCATCGCCAAAACGATAACTAATGCGCAGACTGCAAAACAGGCGACGAAACCGATCACGTCTGCTCGCGTCGGCTTTTGAACCTCGAAATTGGTTCCCGGAAACAGCTTGCGATGTTCGAGCGCCTGCGGGTTGGCATAGGCAGCCTCGAGGTTCCGCCGGTCGACTTCCGGATCCGGATCGACCATCGTCTTCATCTTAGCGTAATAGCGGTCGAGCACCTCGCTGCGGACCGAGCGGGTGAACAAGCTCACCAAGATCATCACCATAAACGGCGTAATAATCTTTGGCGGCAATTCGAGCGTGTCCAGCGTTGCACTGGACTTGGTCGTTAAATCAACCCCCAACAGCGAATACAGGAGGAAGTCGAGCCGGAAGTTGCCTTCGCCGCGAAGTCGCGTTCCAGCCGGATATTGCAAAGTTCTCTGTGTCGCTCCTTCATCGAGCTGCACCGGTTCGCCGGCTGGGATGAGTTGAACTGATTCCAATCGCGCTCCCGCTTCGTCGATCGGCACCAATCCACCTGGCCAGTAAATCCCTTGGCCGCCGGAGCGTTCCGTTTGCGCGACCGCCTCGCCGACACCGAGTTCGACCGGCCGCGGTCCCAGCGCTTCGATCGCCGCCGCTTTTTGCGGGTCGCTCTGATCGCTTTGCGTGATCGCCTCATGACGGTCTTCCCAGACTTCAATGGCGGCTAATCGACGCTGCACGTCCGACGGAGCCGCTTCCCGCACCGTGGTCGTCTCGACGATCTGGTTCATCCCCGAAAACGCAGGATTCGTTCGCAAGGTAGTGATTAGCCGGGGAGCCGCAAACGGAATCAGGAAGAACACCGTCACGCAGAACGCGACCGTTGTCCAGGCAGCGGCCAGCGACGCGCGGCGCCAGTAAAGTCCCACCCAGAACGGCGCCGCAAATAGGATGTTGAACACCCACGTCAGTTGCAATTGCTCGAACACGTTCATGTAAAACAGTGAGACGATCACGGCTCCGCCGACGACCAAAACTCCTGTCAGCCGCGCCACCCTGACGTACTCAGCTTCGCTCGCATGCGGATTGATGTAAGGCGCGTAAAGGTTTCGCACCACCAATCCCGACCCGACGATCATATAAGCGTCGACACTGCTCATCAGCGCCGCCAACAAGCAGGCCAGCATCAATCCCGTGAGCCCTGGACCAAGCAGCTCTCGCGAGGCCACCCCCCAAGTCTTGTCCGGGTCAACCGACAATTCCGGATCATTTGCATACAAAGCCAGCGCGATGAGCGCCGTCAGCACCCAACCGATGGTACAAAAACGCTTCAAAAAGTTGCCGGTCACCAGGCCGACGCGGGCAGTATTCTCCGTCTTTGCCGAGCCTCCGCCGGTGGCGATGAAGTGCGGCTGGACGACAATGCCGATCAGGTTGATGATCACCACTGCGATGATCCGGTGCAAGGGAAACTCACTGCTGCTGGTCGAACCGACGAGGTGAAAATGCTCTGCAGGTAACTGTTGATGTAGATACGTGAAGCCTTGCATCATCCCGTCGGTGGCTGGGTCACCGAACTTCTCGACCAGAGCGCTGAGTCCGTAAGGAATCAATACAATCGATAAGAAAATGATGCACAGCCCTTGGACCAGGTCCGTGTAGTAGGCCGCGTGCAAGCCGCCGAGAATGCCATAAAACAAGACGACGATGCCGATGACCGGGACGAGCAAGTACTCGATACCATAGACCTGTCCGGCAAGCGTAAAGGTATCGATCTCGATCAGCGGTGCGGCGACTTTGCCGATTGCCGAAAACAGCATCGAGCCATAGACCATGTAGAACAGAATCCCAAAGACACAGTACCCTGCGCCCAGGGCACGCGAGTCATAGCGCTCCACAAACCAGTCGCCTAACGTTAAGTGCCGCATCCGCCGGTACCAGACACCGGCGATCCAATAAAACGGTGTGACGAGCAACCAGTACATCACGCTCCACATCCCGCTCATCCCACTGGTGAACGTGGTTCGCGCGGTGTTGACCGGATCGCTGGAGCCGGTGCCGGCACCAAAGGCCGCAAAGGTCTGCAGCAGCTTGCCGAACGATCGGCCGCCCATGAAGAAGTCTTCTTGGCCCTTGATCCGCATCGAGCTGTAGATGCCGATCCCGATCATGACGGCGAAGTAGCCGAGTAATACCAGGTAGTCCCAGAAAACCATGGGCAGCGGTCTCGCAGTTCGGGAAAGCGGTCGGGCCAGAAGGCTGGCGGCGGGGCGACTCAGGGGAAGTCCGGTCAGCGTAACCCACCCGCTGGCTCATTTGCAGTACCCGTTGCTAGCGAAGATCGCTGGGCTCTTCAGGATTGCTCGCCCTGTAACGCACAACCGCTCCGCTGCGAACGGGCGCGGCGGAGCGGCAGGCGGGGAAATCGAGCGAGCAACCAACAACTATTCGAGCTGACAACTACTCGGGCTTGAGCGTGTAGCTGCCGAAATGAATGCCGCTGGGCTCGTCGTAAGCAAAGCCGCCCGACGGAGCAAAGTATTTCTCAAACTCGTCAAACGGCGGCAGCTCGTTGCGGCGAAGCATGTCGGAAAACCCACGCAACCGGGGATTATTCTCACTGCTGGACTGCAGGAAGGACTTCGTTTGGTCAGACCGCGCCAGTTCGTAGAACTGACGGAAGATTTCGGCGTTCCGGGCGAAAGACAACATAAACGGCTTGTCACCACCCAGTTGCCCCCCCAGTTCGCTGGCCAACAGATCGTAGTCCGGCAACTCAGCGAGCCGCGGCAGTGCACCGCCGTGTGCCCGAATTGTTCGCTCAATGAACTGCCGACTGTCACTGGCCAGCAGCCAGTCGCCGACAATCGCCGCGCATGGCTCCGGTCGCCGCAGCCCTTCGGGGACCGCCTGGCCGCGGTTGGGTCCGAACAAGAACAGTTTCGTGGTCCCGATCGTGTCGCTGCGGATTGCTGTCGGGAACGCCTGCTGCAGCTCCTCAATCGTGGCCATCGTGGCCGCGACGTCTTTGAGCTTGAGCCCGTACATAGAAACGGAACTGTTGATTTGCACCGGCGGCTGCAACCAGGAAACCATCACGAGACGATCGTCCAGAGCGTCGATCACCGAGGTGCGGAAATCACTTCCCACATTTTTTTTGTAAGGCTCCTCGATCAATCGCTGGAGCGCGTTTTCACCTTGGAAGCGATCCAGGATCCGCCCTAACCCGTCGTAGGTCGCGTCCACGCGCCAACCAATCGAAGTGTAGGTGCTGACGTCATCAGGGACCCAGCTCGGTGGATTGGTGTCCCCTTCCTTAGGCCGCAAGACCGAGAAGATCCCGTCGCGCGGCGGGTCGATCAAGATGTGAGCGTGAGCGATATCGGCGAACAGCTCACCGCCGTGAAAGGTACTCGCTCCGACTCCTCGGATTTTGGAGATGCCCAGTTCTTCCAGCACTCCCCAGGCCAATGCCGCCCCGACGCCAGCGCCGCCGACGGCGCGCTTCAGCAACCGGTAGGGATCGGCGAAAAAGGTCAACTGCGGACGTGTATCGGCGGCGCCGATGCAGCGGCCCATCACGGCGGCAAAGTCAGTCGATTCGGCAAGCGTCTTACCGCTGCCCTTGCCGTTCCAACGCGCCAACGCGTCGGTAGCGACATTGGGACCGATGCCGATCAGCGTCGCTCCGCCGCGGTGAAAATATTCCAGCTGCGAGCCGCTGCCATCGGGCCGAACCAACCGTCGAATCTTCGTCTCTCCCACCGACTCGGTCCGGGCCACCGCGCCACCGCGGGCTAGCCGCTTTTCGATGTCCTCGAGCACCTTGACGAGCGTTTCATTGTTCTCACCGGTCTCGATGACAAACAGCCAACCGAACTGACCGAGCTGCTGCCGTTTTTCTTCCAGCCGCCGGCGGATCGCCTCAGGCGATTCGTCCTTGTCGGCTTGCGCATCGTTACCGCTGGCGTCCGCAGCACCGGTCAAAACCAGGCCGACGGCAAACTGGCCGTGCGGAATGTCCAACAACTCATCCAGCGACACGCCCAATTCGCCGCTGACTTGCTCAAAAAACTCTGCTGCGGTTGCGAACACATCGCCTGTGAACGGCCGCAGCTTGGGGTCTGCCACCATCTGTCCAATCGAACTCTCCTTCAGATCGCTCCGCAACTCATCGACATTCTCGATCCGCAGATAAGCCAGTGTCTGCTCAGGCAACAAACGCGGCGCTCCGGGGACCGATGACGGTTGCGAACTTGTCGGCGCCTGGGCTTGCAGAGCAGAAGGCCAGCTCAACAAGACGCAGCCGGCCAATATCAGAAGCGAGGTGCGCATGGATTGCATCCGCCAAAAAGAGGAAGAGAAGGTGGGAGAAGCGAAAGGTTGGGAACATCCATCGCACATGTGCCGTCGCTAACCCCTGCGCGGTGGCAGATCGGGCGCAGCAGCGAGCGAGGACGTCAATCCAGTTAGGATATTCGTTGTAACCGAGCGTGTCTTGGTTCGACTGGCCGAAAATTTGCCGCGATACCTCGGCGGCACGGTAGGGTTGGTCACTCGGGACCCGAAATAGTCCTCAACTACCAAGCCCGCTGTGTTAATATGAGAGCTGCGACTACCGCTGGCCGGTACCAGCGTTCCTCGCTCCCGTCACCCACTCCGCCCGCTGTACAAAGCCATGTCTAAGTCAATCACCCGGAACGTTTTTGTCACGTTGACCGCCGGCTGTCTGATTGCAATCTCGACATCCGACGCCTGGGCTCAGCGCGGTGGCTCGACGCGGCCGGGCATGGGGCAAGGCGGCGGTGGCGGAGGCGGCCAGGCCGGAGGAGGTGGTGGTGGCGGTGGAACGGGCATCGGCGCTGTGGGCGGCACGACCGAGCCCAGCGGTGCGGTGACGGGCGAAATCAGCCGTTCGGCTGACCGCATGCTCTCCGACGCTGGAGAACAAGCCGGAGGAGCAGGAGCGGCAGGACGCGGTGGCATGGGTGGCATGGGAGGTATTGGCGGCATGGGCGGCATGGGCATGGGGATGGGCGGCTTTGGCGGCATGAGTCCCTTTGGAGCCAGTCCGTTTGGTGCCAGCTCCGCTGCCGCAACACCGAGCGTGCGGGTGCGGTTGCGCGGCGACGTCCAAGTCCCCCCCCAGCCGCCGCTGGCGGTCCAGTCGCGTGTGCAGCGGCAAGTGCTGGGCAACTCGCCGATCCGCCGCCGGGTCAACGGCTTGTCGGTGTCAGTACTCGACGGCGTGGCGACGATCTCCGGGACCGCCAACAGCGAGCAAGACCGGCGGATGGCGGAACTGGTGTTGCGGCTGGAGCCGGGAGTTCGCCAGATCAACAATCAGATCGTGATTGCCCCGTGATCGGCCGCCCCGTGATTGGCCGCGTTGTGGCCATCTCGTGATCAGCCGCTGGTAATCGATGCCGGCGCCGGCTGTTGTTGACACACCTTCTCTTCTCTTGCGCCAGCGTTTGCCTCTCGCTCTGCGGCGTACCGGATCCGCTTGAACGAGCTTTCCCGCCGCTGCAGGGTTGCCCAGCAGGTGGTTTAGCGGGTTAGTTAAGCCATCCCACGTTCGCGCATCGCCTGCAATGGATTCTATTGTTACCACTGCGGCATCAAAGCGACGCGCCGATGCGTCGGGGCACGCCCGCGGCCCTTCTGCAGCAGCCGCAACAGCTTGGAAAACGTTTGATTGTCCGGAGTCATAACCCGTTGACCGGTTCGTACCCGCTACGCCCAGCTACTATGTCCAGCTCTGTCTCCGCATTTCGTGCCGCTTCCAATCACCCGAATTTTCCGCAGATGGAAGATGAGGTGCTGAAGTATTGGGACGACGCGGAAATTTACCAACAGTCGCTCCGCCGCCGCGAGGGTGCTCCGTCCTTCGTGTTTTACGAAGGCCCGCCCACCGCCAACGGGATGCCGCACCCGGGCCACTGCCTGACGCGGTCGATCAAGGATGTGTTCCCGCGTTACAAAACAATGCGCGGGTTCCGCTGTGTCCGCAAAGCCGGCTGGGATACGCACGGCCTGCCGGTCGAAGTCGAGGTCGGCAAGGAACTTGGGATTCACAGCAAGGAAGAGATCGAAGCGTTTGGCGTTGAGGCGTTCATCCAGCACTGTGAGCGCAGCGTCTGGCGGTACATGCAGGCGTGGCGAACGCTCACCCGGCGGCTCGGCTTTTGGGTCGATCTGGACGACGCCTACGTGACGTACCACCAAAGCTACATCGAGAGCGTGTGGTGGAGCCTCAAGCAACTGTTCGACCGCGGGTTGCTCTACCAGGGACACAAAATCGTCTGGTGGTGGGCCCAAGGCGGCACGGCACTGTCGGCCGGTGAGGTCGGTGAGGGGTATCGCGACATCGCCGACCCGAGCGTCTACGTCCGCTTTCCGCTGATCGACCGCCCCAACCGCAGTTTGGTCGTGTGGACAACGACGCCGTGGACGTTGCCGAGCAATCAGTTTGCAGCCGTCAATCCTGAGCTGCAGTACAGCGTCGTCGTCGATCAAGAGACGGGCGAGGAACTGATTGTCGCCTCCGCCCTCGTCGACACGCTCGCTCATAAGATCAAGCGTCCACTGGAAACGGTGGAGACACTCGAGGGCACGCGGTTGATCGGACTGCGCTACCAGCCGCCGTTTAATACCTACGCCGCGCGTGCCGGGGAGATCGGAACGCTGAGCGACGGTACGGCCCAGCACCGTTACTTCCGTGTCGTCGCAGCGGACTTCGTCACGATCGACAGCGGCACCGGGCTGGTTCACATGGCCCCGGCGTTTGGCGAAGTCGATCACGAGGTACTCGTTCAGGAGCGGCAACGCTTCATCGATCAACATCCGCTGGAACTGTTCTGCGCCGTAGGCCCCGATGGCAAGTTCACGCACGAGGTACCCGAACATGCCGGGGTGTGGGTGAAGGACGCCGACAAACCGCTGATCCGCCAGCTGAAAGAGTCGCAGCGACTGCTTCACCAGGAACAGTACGTCCACTCCTACCCATTCTGCTGGCGCGGACCAGGACCCGCTGATCCAGTACCCGCGGCGCAGTTGGTTCATCCGCACGACGGAGTATCGCGATGCGATGCTGGCCAACAACTCGCAAATCGGTTGGCAGCCGGAGCACATCCGCGATGGCCGGTTCGGCAATTTCCTGGCGTCCAACGTCGACTGGGCGCTGTCGCGCGAACGTTTCTGGGGCACGCCGCTGCCGATCTGGATTTGCCAAGAAACCGGTAAAGGCGAAGCCGTGGCGAGCTACGACGAGTTGCTCGCCAAGCCTGGGATCACCGGGACCGAAGCCTGGGCAAACGCCAAAGCAGCCATGCCGGAACTGGTTGACGACCTGCGGGTGCACAAGCCGTACATCGATGAAGTGACCTACGATTCGCCGTTTTCGCCCGGCGCCCGCATGCGGCGTGTCTCGGAGGTAATCGACTGCTGGTACGACAGCGGCGCGATGCCGTTTGCGCAGTTTGGCTGGCCGCATCAGAACGACGAATTGTTCAAAGATCAATTCCCTGCGGACTTCATCAGCGAGGCGCTCGACCAAACCCGTGGCTGGTTCTACAGCCAGTTGGCGATCAGCACGATGTTGTTCTCCGACCAAGCCAAAGCCGAACAAGTAAGCGACGTCGACGTCAGCGTCGCTGGCCCGCACCCGTTTCGCAACTGCATCGTGCTGGGGCTGATGCTCGGCGAAGACGGCCAAAAGATGTCCAAGAGCAAGCGTAACTATCGCGAGCCGACGGAGATCTTCGAAAAATACGGCGCCGATGCGCTGCGCTGGTTCTTTTTCAGCGGCCAGCCGCCCTGGACCGCGATTCGTTACCGTGAGCAATCGATTCGGGAGTCGATCCCCGAGTTCCTGCTGCGGCTCTGGAATGTCTTCAGCTTCTTTACGATCTACGCCGAAATCGACGGCTTCGATCCGACGGAAGGAGCGAGTCCCAACGAACAGCTCGACCGTAGCGGCTTTGCGGGTGCGGCTGGCTACCGTCCGGTGGCGATGCGCAGCGAAATCGACCGCTGGATTCTCAGCGAACTCAACCGCACGGTTGAGATCGTCACGCAGCGGATGGATGCGCTGGACAACTACAATGCCGCGGCCGCGATCACGTCGCTGGTCGATGCGCTGAGCAACTGGTATGTCCGCCGCAGCCGCGACCGTTTTTGGGCAGGCGACAGACAGTCGACCGACAAGCTCGACGCGTTCTGGACGCTATACGAAGTGTTGCTCGATGTCACCAAACTGGTCGCCCCGTTCACACCGTTTCTCGCCGAAACGCTGTGGCAACACCTGCGTGAGCCGTTCGCCAACCAAGCGGAAGATACACAGCCGCTGGTCAGTGTCCACCTGTGCGACTATCCGGTTGCCGACGCGGCGCTGGTCGATACGACGCTGAGCGATTCGATGCGGTTGCTCCGAGAAATCGCTTCACTGGGCCGTGCCGCCCGGGCTGAGGCGAATCTCAAGGTCCGCCAGCCCTTGGCCAAAGTGGAGGTGGTTTTGGCCAACGACAGCGAAATCGATTGGCTCAAAAATCATGACGCACTGGTGCGAGACGAATTGAACGTCAAAGAGGTCGCCTATACGACTCAAGGCGATCAATATGTTCAATATAAGATTGTGCCTAACTTCAAACGACTCGGACCACGCGTCGGCAAGAACATGCCGGCCGTGAAGGCTGCCTTGGCGGATGCCGACGGTGGCAAGTTGCTCACGGCGATGCAAAGCGACGGCAAGATCACGCTTCAAGTCGCCGACCAACCGCTGGAATTGACTGCTGAAGATATCGACATCCGTCTGACCGCTCGCGAAGGCTGGGCCGCTGCACAGGGACGTCAGTGCGTCGTCGTGCTCGCCACCGAATTGACCGATGAATTGATTCGCGAAGGGATTGCCAAAGATTTGATCCGTGCGATCCAAAACCTCCGCAAAGAGATCGGGTGTCAGTACACCGATCGCATTCGCGTCGGTATCCAAACGGAGTCCGATCAAGTCAAGCAGGCGGTCCTTGAGAATCAATCGCTAATTGCCAGTGAAACGCTCGCTTTGGAAATCCTTGACACCGCCGTGGTCGGCGGTGGACAAGCACAAAGTGAAGACGCTGTAATCACCGTCGCTGCTGAAGCTCAATAAGTCTCGCTGCGACTGTGTATTCTCCTATACATTGTTTCTCCCAAACTCGACAGGATCCTCGATGGCGGTTCGTTTCGGAATGGTCGGCTGTGGCATGATCTCCAATTTTCATGCCCGCGCGATCGCTGATGCTCAAGACGCAACATTGACAGGAGTCTATAGCCGATCGCTGGAGAAGACGAAGGCATTTGCTCAGCAGCACGGCTGCCGAGCATTTGAATCCCTGGAGCAGATGTTGGCGGAGCCCGAAGTCGACGCGATCACGATTTGCTCGCCCAGCGGAGCGCACCTTGAGCCGGCCCTCGCCGCTGCCGCTGCGGGCAAACACATCATTGTCGAAAAACCGCTGGAGATCACAACCGAGCGTTGTGACCAGATCATCAAGGCTGCGGCAGGCGCGAATGTCAAACTCGGCGTCACTTTCCAAAGCCGTTTTCATGAGTCGGCTAAGTTGCTCAAACAGGCCGTCGAAGCAGGGCGTTTCGGCACCATCACGCTGGGCGACGCCTACGTGAAGTGGTACCGCAGCCAGGAGTATTACGACAGCGGCGCGTGGCGCGGGACCTGGGCACTGGACGGCGGCGGCGCGCTGATGAATCAGGCGATTCACTCGGTCGACCTGCTGCTGTGGCTGATGGGGCCGGTGGCCGAAGTGAACGCGCGGACGGCGACAATGACGCACGAGCGGATCGAAGTCGAGGATGTCGCGGTCGCCAACCTGCGGTTCAAGTCGGGGGCCTTGGGCGTGATCGAAGCAACCACAACTGCCTTTCCCGGCAGCTTGAAGCGGATTGAGGTTTCAGGTAACCGGGGAATGGCGATCCTTGAGGAGGAAGATCTCAAACAGTGGCAATTCGCCGAGGAAACTCCCGAGGATGAAGCGATCCGGCAACGGATGGCCGGTAAAACCAAGACAGGCGGCGGTGCCGGCGACCCCGCCGCCATCGGCCACCACGGTCACACCTTGCTATTCAATGAGTTCACTGCAGCGATCGCAGAAGACCGTGTGCCGCTGATCGATGGAACTGAAGGACGCCGCAGCGTCGAGTTGATCGAAGCGATTTATAAATCCGCGAAGTCGCGGAAGACAGTGTGTCTCTAAGACAATTCGATCTGTCGACGCATAGGCTCCGTCCGCCCCAACCGCCGAGAGTGACGAACTCTAAACCATGCCGATCATTGATGTTCGCCGGCTAACCAAATCCTATCGCGTGTTTCGCAAACGCGAAGGGCTGATCGAGAGCATCCGTGGCTTGGGGCGCCGCACCTATACCGAGGTGGAGGCCGTCCGAGGCATTAACTTACAAGTGGAAGCAGGTGAGTTCGTCGCCTTCCTTGGGCCTAATGGAGCGGGCAAGACCACGACCCTGAAATTGCTCTCCGGTGTGATCAACCCAACCGGCGGGGAGGCGACCGTGATGGGATTCGTCCCTTGGGAACGGCAGAACGAATACCGCCGCCGATTCGCTCTTGTGATGGGCCAGAAGAACCAACTTTGGTGGGACCTGCCAGCGCAAGAGTCCTACCGGCTGCACCAGCAAATCTATGGTGTTCCGGCTGAGCAGTTTAAGGCCACGCTCGATGAGTTGACGGACCTGCTTGACGTCGGCAGCCTACTGGGCCAACCGGTTCGCGAATTGTCGCTTGGCGAGCGGATGAAGATGGAATTGATCGCGGCACTGTTGCATTCGCCGGAAGTGCTGTTTCTCGATGAACCGACCATCGGCCTGGACGTCATCGCCCAGCACAATATTCAGCAGTTCCTGCGATTCTATCAGGAGCAGCGCCAGATCACGATCTTGCTCACCAGCCACTACATGAAAGACGTTGCGGCGCTTTGCAAACGGGTGGTGATCGTTGCCGGTGGGCTGGTGCAGTACGATGGATCACTAGCCGGCATTATTGATAAGTTTTCTGGTAAGAAGATTGTCACGTTGCAGTTTGGCGCCGGCGATCGACCTAACGATTTAGCGAGGCTCGGGACGGTGTTGGAGACCAATTGGCCGAAGGTAAAAATTGGTGTCACCCGCGCCGACGTCCCGCGGATCCTTGCGGAGACGCTCGGACGGTATGCCATCGAAGACGTTTCGGTTGAGGATCCGCCGCTGGAAGACGTTATCGCCGACCTGTTCCATCAAGTGAGTTGATCGGAACAACTATGAACTCGGCACCTGAAATCTCGCGGCTGGGACCCATCCACCGTCTTCGCACTTCCTGGATGATTGTCCAGATTGCGCTGGCGGAGCGGTTGGCTTACCGAGGCGACTTTGTCCTCGGCACGCTGATGCGTTTCCTCCCGATCATCACCCAGATTTTTCTTTGGGGTGCGATCTTTGACGCCGTTGCCAGCCAGTCTGATGATGCGACGGGGCAGGATCAGCGTCTAGGCGGCTACAATTTCCCCGATATGGTCGCCTATTTCCTGTTGACTATGATCGCCCGAGCATTTTCAAGCATGCCTGGACTGGCCGCGGGCATCGCCAATCAGGTGCGCCAGGGAGAGATCAAGAAATACCTGATTCAGCCGGTTGATCTTGTCGGTTTTCTGTTACTCACCCGCATTGCACACAAGCTGGCGTACTATGCGGTGGCCATCATCCCATTTGCGCTGGTATTTTTTTTCGCGCGCGGCTTCTTCACCGATGGCTTTCCACCGCCCTATGCGTTTGCTGCATTCGTCGCCTCGCTGCTGATGGGCTTTATGATCGGCTTCTTCCTCGAAGCGACGATCGGAATGGTCAGTTTTTGGCTGTTGGAAGTAAACTCGCTGTTGCTGATCTTCATGCTGTTCAGCTTCTTCCTGTCCGGCCATATGTTTCCGCTGACGTTACTGCCCGACTCGGTGGAGTGGATCGTTAACCTCTTGCCATTTAAGTACCTTGCCTATTTTCCAGCAGCGATCTTCTTAGAAAAGATTCCAAACGAAGATCTGCCGCGTGAGCTGCTGATCGAGGCGGCTTGGGTGGTGTTCTTCATCATCACTTGCCGGTTGATGTACAACCGCGGCATCCGCCGCTACAGCGGGTTCGGAGGCTAATCGAGTTCTCACCATGGCCGCTACCACCGTCCGTCCAAAGTACCTGAAGGTGTTCCTGACCTTCGCGCGGAACAGCTTGGTCCGCGACATGACGTTTCGCGCCGATTTCATCTTCCAGTGCATCAGCAGTGTTGCATGGACGGCGATGAACGTCGGCTTCTACTTGATCATCTTTCGCTTCACGTCGATGATCGGAGAAGACACTGGGTGGAAGCGCGATGAGTTCTTCCTGTTCCTCGCCACGGTATGGTTCATCAACAGTCTCGTGCAGGCGTTCTTCATGCCCAACGCCAACGAGTTCAGCGAACTGATCCGCACCGGCGGCTTGGATTTCGCGCTGCTCAAGCCGATCGACACACAATTTTTGATTTCGTTTCGGCGGATCGAGTGGAGTGCGTTGTCCAACTTCGTCGTCGGTCTATTAATTGCCGGCGTGAGTCTGTACTCAATGGCGGTGCGCGAGGTCGAACCGTTCGTACCGTCGCTGCTGGCGGTATTGCTGTACATCTTTTACGTCGCCTGCGGTGTGACGATCATGTACAGCGTGATGATCTGTTTGGCGGCCACGAGTGTTTGGCTTGGCCGCAACCAGTCGTTGTACGATTTTTGGTTTTACATTACCAACTTCAGCCGCTATCCGATGGAGATTTACAACACGCCAATGGGCCGGCCGCTGTTGGGATTTTTTACCTTCGTCGTGCCGGTACTGGTCGTGGTGAATGTTCCGGCCAGGATTTTAGCCCAACCGCTGGATCCGCCGGCAGACTGGGAACTGCCGTTGGCCATCTGGGCGCTGGTGGCCACCTGGGGCAGCGTGGCCTTTAGCCGCTGGCTCTTCAAACGCTCGCTCAAAAGTTACCGCAGCGCTAGTTCGTGAGCCTCCTGCTCCTGCCCACGCTGTCTTCTTCAGAATCGGTTCGATTCCTGATGTAGCGATTGAGGACCAGTTCTCTGAACACACCGTCGAGCGGCGCTAACGATTTGAAACACAGAGGTCGCTACACAAAGACTGGTGGGCTAAACTCGGCAGCTAAGTCGGTGTGATATCGGCATTCCTGCCAAATCGCCGTCCTTACTCGGCGACTGGCATTAGCGTCTGTGCCTTTGATCGGGATATGGAGCGTGCTGCATCATCGTGTACTGATTTGGGCGGGGCTCGTGCTGGCGGCTAACTGGCTTTCGGTTGCCCTGCTGGATCTCGATAATCCCAGTCGGAGCACCGCTCGGGTGGGATATTTTCTCGGTTCGCTCTCGGCTCAGGCTACCCTGGCCGCTGCATGGAGTGTTTTTGGGCCAGGCCGGCTGAGCTTGCGCGTGCCGCTTTCCATCATTTGGGCGGCTTTGCTGCCTGCGGCCCTCGTCGTCAACATTGCAATCCGTGACGGCCACGAGGACGTCTATCCACTGGGTGCTTGCCTGCTGGGACAGTGGCTGCTACTCCAGGTTCTCTTCGCGGGCGTTTCCGGGGGACTTGGCCTGCGGCTAGGACGCGCCGCGGGTGTTGGAAACGGTGCCGATGAGCAACGGTTTCGCTTTGGTGTGCGCGATCTGCTGATCCTGATGACGATCTGCAGTTTCATCCTTGGATTGGGACGCTTGATCGTGCCGCGTATATCCCTGAGTGGTGGGGGCGAAGTATATATCTTCATCTTCTTAGCGGTTGCAGCAATCGTGGTGACATTTCCCCTGTTGGTGGCAGCCCTCCTGCGAAGCAACTCATTGGTGGGCGTCCTGCTGTCGCTGCTACTGATCACCGTGGCGACCGGTCTGGAGTTGCCGATTCTGGAAACGCTCGAAGGCGAAGGCCCAACGAAGGAGCATTTCATCGCGATCAACCTGGCATCTGCAGTTTTGATACTCGTGATCGCAAGCATCATCCGGCTCGGCGGATATCGCCTCTTCGGCCGGCGTGTTGTCAAAGCCGTTTGATCGATTGGCAATCGATTTTCGGCTGCTGTTGCCGGGGCAAGCTCTGGTAAGCTGGTGTGGCTGACAATCCGCAAATTCTCATTCAGACGGAGCACCGGGAGTTGTTTTATGGCGGGCCCAACCCGCTGTGGCAGTCCGTTCGTTGAGAAACTGTAACCCTGGAAGAATTGATGACCTGGATTCTCGAAATCCTGTCGGGTGTTGCCTTCATCGCGATCACTCTCGGAGTCATTGCCCTTGGCCTCAAACTGGTCTGGCAGTGGCGTGCTAAGCAGACGCTGCCAGGCCGGCTGAAAAGCCACTTTGCACCTGCGACGCTGCAGCAGATCGCCGTGACCCACCGTCAATTTCCACAACACGTTCGCGTCGACTTACAGCGGGCCATCGAGGACTTTTTTCAAGGGATTAGTCTTCTTTGGTTCACCGGAGTTCGCAGCGAAAACGGCTTGGGCAACGTCGAGTTCGCCTCGCTGCTGGATGAGAGCTTGTTGTCAGCCGCGGGCGTTTCTGCAACACCGCCGCAGTACGAGCAGATCGACATTGGCGAAACACTGCCGGTGAAAACATTAATGAACGGCTTGTGGCTCGCCGAGCGGGCCGGAACGAAGTTCGCCGTCCTCTACGCACCGCGTACCGACTACGGCAGTTGTGGCATCTCCCAGCGGACTTCGTTGCAAGTTGCCTCGGTGGACGGCGATGCAAGTCACGGTGGGGGCACTCCAGCGCAGGACATTGCAGGACAGTTTTTCGAGCATTTGGAACGCGAAGTCGCATTTGCCCGCAGTTATCGGGGCAAAGTTCTATCGTTTGAAAACGATGATTCCTACTCGGGACAGTCCAGCGGGGTGAAGGTCCATCGCTTAGGAAGCGTGCGGCGTGAGGACGTGATCCTGCCGCAGCGGACACTCGACTTGCTCGAACGCAATGTCCTCCAATTTGTGAAGCAAAGAAAACAGCTCGCTGAACTTCAAATGGCGACTAAGAAGGGGCTGTTGTTTTACGGTCCTCCAGGAACCGGAAAGACGCACACCATTCGGTACTTGGCCCATGCACTACCTGAGCATACGACGCTTCTGATCGCCGCTGAACAAGTTGGGCTGCTCGGCGAGTACATGACGCTGGCACGACTGCTTCAGCCCAGTTTGGTGGTCATCGAAGACGCCGATCTGATTGCCCGCGAGCGGACTCGCATGCGAGATCCTCGAGCGGAGCTGCTGTTGAATAAATTGCTTAATGAAATGGACGGACTGCGCGAGGATTGCGAGATGATGTTCATTCTTACCACCAACCGGCCCGAGGAAATCGAGGGAGCGTTGGCATCGCGTCCCGGTCGTATTGACCAGGCGATTGAGTTTCCACTTCCCGACTCAGCCGGCCGCGAAAAGCTGATCCGGCTCTACGGACGGAGACTGATGCTTGAGCCGGAAATCGTTTCGCGGCTCGTCGTGCGCACTGACAAGGTGAGTGCTTCGTTCATCAAGGAACTGATGCGACGTGTGGCCCAGCTTCATTTAGCCAGTGACGGTACAGCGAAACTGGAACTCTCCACAGTTGAAAATGCGCTGGAGGAGATGCTGTTCACCGGCGGCTCGCTGAATCTAAAACTGTTGGGTGGTGACCAACGTGGCAATGACGATGGGGTCACCCGACCCGAGTGAATGCTGGCTCTGAGCAAGCCTATGAGTACGCGCGGAGGTGCTCGGCGGCTCGGGCGATTCGCTGCAGCGGCACAATGTGCGGATCGCGTTGGAGCCGCAGGAGGGAAGCAACTTTATAGGACGATTGTCTCAATCGTTCAGCGTCCGGGAAAATGCTCTTAACCGAGCTCATTCGGCGCAACACGCAACTTGTGCCAACCCCCAGATGCAGGCAAAGCCTTCCACCGCGTCAACAGATAGGTGGGTTACACGTTCCGTCTTCCGCTTCACCTGAACACCGAACACAAGGCCCGACCCCGGCGGAGGTCTCCGACCCCGGCGCAGGTCTCCTGAACATAAGGCCAGACCCCGGCGCAGCTCACCCATTCTACGGTAGCCGCGATGGTTTCCCGTCGTTGTTATGTTTCACAGAATGTCTTGGGTTAGTCAGTATAAACTCGCCCATTCGCTTCAACGACCAGTGGGACGGAATTGGACTCGCACCATTGCTTTACCGCGTCATGGATCTCGCTCCAATGGCCAACCGCCCAAGAGGTGCAACCCGGTCAAAGCTGCGCTCATCCGGAAGGAATGCCCGTAGAGTCCCCATACTGAGGTCGATCGAGAAGTGGCCAGCATCGCAGGCGATTACAAGCTCCTCTTTCCATCGCGGTGTCACGGAAATGTTTCGTAGCATTGTCGAGTGTCACGGTGGGGCGTGCATCGCTCTTGTTCTATTCTCTCATTCAGGTTTCAGGTCTCGTTCGAGTTGCTCAGCGTCAGCAAGGTCTTTTGTTCGTCCCGTTGAGCGCTTGTTCAAGATGAGGTCGCGAACACCGATCACCGGAATCGCCAAGCCATCTCATTCAATAATAATCCGATTCTTCCAAGCCTCGTCGAACTCGATTCCGTCGACGCTCATGAGGATATCGATCCTGATCGGTGCAACGCCAATCTGAAAAACGATTCCCGGGCGAGAAAAAGCTTAGGGTGTCAAGTCGTGCAGCGGGGCACCGAAACGAGTAATCGCGTCAAAGACCTTAGTCGCGGTTTCCGCATCGGACCTCACCCAAAGGTCAATATCTCCCGTCGAGCGAGGGTAACCATGTGCCGCGAGAGCGTACGCACCAACCAGCAGGAATTCAATTTCGAAGCTGACGAACTCTGACAACATGTCTCTGAAGTCTGGATTGAGCAACGCCAGAATTCCTTAAAGCCCATGCGGAGATCGTTAGCGGCCAGACCATATCTAAGCATTCCCGAGGCGTACGGTCAATCACCTGCTGGTCCGAACCCTCTTCCCTGAGAGTGCAAACTCTCGACTTCGTCCGATCAAGCGAGGGCAGCGAGTTCGAACTCATGAAGTCTTCCGTGGACGAGCAAAATGAATAAAGAGAAACCAATAACAACTATCCGCTGTACTCGGACCAACAGATTGTTCGTTGAACTGAGACGCTTGGCTCAGGACGTGAGGGCCGTATCCGCAGCGCTCGCCACTTAAGTCTCGATTTTCCATAGTTTAGCGACAATGACAGGCCTATTGGTGCCAGCCAAGTTGCAGGCCTATTGGTGCCAGCCAAGTTGCGTGAGCCCTCCAGTTCCACCAGCGTAACAACAACTGCGGATTGGTGCCTGCCCATTGGCGCTAGCCACCTTGCGCTACCCGGGAGGCGTAGGCTGAGCGGTGGGGCGATCAGGGGTCGGTTGCTTCCGATTCAGCGGGCGGTTCGGTCGCGCGGATGCGGCTTTGAATCCACGCGGGGTCCTCCTCGCTTACCGGCGGCAGCAAGCGGACCGAGCGGTCGATGATGTGTTCGTAGCCGGCGTCCCCGTAGACAATTTCGACCACCTCCTGGAGGTCCAGAAGGATCGTTTCGTCTCCCAGCAACGGCAGCCGGATCTCGGGGAGACGCTGCCGCAGCGACCAGCCGTATATCTGAACGCGCGGCCGCCGGTCGGCGCGGCTGATCATGGCGACGTAGTCGCACGGGGGAAGCTCGGTGCGCATTGGCATGGCGCGGCCGCCCCGCAGCAGGTCGAGTTCCACAAAGTGCGCCTGGTTGCCGGCGCATCACGGTGGTGAACGCGGTCTGAAAATTCGGCCAGGCGGACATCTCCAGGTACGGGTCCATCCCGGGAAACGGTGAGGGCATGCTCGAACTCCACAGAAACAATCGCTTTACCATTTCGATGATACCGCGCTGCAGGCTTCGTGATGATCGACACTCTTCGATGCTTGAAACGGCACCTGGTGTCGGTCAAATTGGTGAGCCGCCGTGTGGCCTAGCGGCGAGGCATGATCTCTTTCACCGTAGGGTATCGATTTCTGTGGATGGAATCCCGCTGCAAACTCCCCAGCCACTCGAGCCGCTGCCGTATCAGCTGCAAATCCGTGATTTTCTAAAGCGGGAGGAAGCGGAGATCTGGAATTGGTATCGCTCCATGAAATATCGCGAGGAACAGGCGGAAGCGGTTCGCTTTGAACTGCTGAAGTCGACGTATCGGGTCGATCGCCAGTCGCAGCCCCAGTGGTACGCTGCCGCCGAAGCGGCCGCGGCGAAGTTGGGGCTGGATATCCCGCTGACCATCTACCAGGCCCAGAACCCCGAAGGGATGAACGCCGCCCTGGCCTTCCTGCCAGGTGAAGGGCATCTGGTGCTCTCTGGACCGGTCGGAGAAAAACTCAGCGCGAAGAACTGCTCGCTGTGTTCGCCCATGAACTGAGCCATCTGCTGTTGTGGCAGGGGTGGGAGGGCGAGTTTCTGGTTGTGGACAACATCCTGGCCGCGCTGACCAACGATCGCCAGGCCCATCCCGCTCACTTGGCCAGCACCCGGCTGTTCTATCTGTACAACGAAATCTTCTGCGACCGCGGCGCATTGTTTGTGGTCGACGATCCGCTGGTCGTGGTCTCGGGGCTAGTGAAGATCGCCATGGGGCTCGATGCGGTCAATCCGCAGAGCTATCTAAAACAGGCCGACGAGATCTTCGCACGAGCCACCGGTCCGTCCCAAAGCGTCACCCATCCGGAAATCTTTATACGGGCCCGGGCAGTAAAACTCTGGTCGGAGCAGGACCCAACGGCCGAGGCGAAGATCACGCAAATGATCGAAGGACCGGCCGAACTGGATCATCTCGATCTGCTGGGCCAGCAGAGAATTGGTCAGCTGACCAAGCGGATGATCGATCTGCTGCTGGTCCCGGATTGGATGCAGACCGACGCGATGTTGGGGCACGCCCGCCTCTTTTTTGACGATTACGGGCCGCCACCACGCAGTCATCAAGATGCGTCACTCAAAGACGATCTGCAAACGACCGACAAGCCGCTGATCGATTACTACTGCTACATCCTGCTCGACTTCGTCACCATCGATCGCGAACTGGAGGAAGGATCGCTGGCGGCGGTCCTGGTCGTGGCGGAAGCGTTGGAACTGAAGCAGCGTTTGATTGAGATTGCGCGGAAGGAACTCCGGCTGACCAAGCGGCAACTGGATAAGATCGACAGCGAGAAAGAAAAGTTGGTGAAAACTGCGGCGCAGGAGTTGAAGCGGAGCTGATGAAATTCCATCCCTATCTCACCGAACGACTGGCCGCGGGAGGATTTTTCACCACCGAAGACACCCTCGCTGCCTTCCTGCCGTTGGTACGGGAAACGGTCGAAGCGCATTTGGCAGAACAGGTTGCGCCATTGGAAGGGCTCAATGACTTAAACGCCGATGGGAACCGAATCTGGTTTGAGGTGGCTCGGCGGCGAGCGTTCCGGCTGAATACCCGGGCGATCCACCGCGTGCAGTCGCAAAACCTGCTGCACATCGACATCGTCAGCGAGGTCAAGCGAGCCTCATCGCTTGATGAACCTGAAGAAAAGATCACCAACCTCGCGCTGGCGGAGCGCGGCCAAGCGATCACGCGGCCGGTCTACCTACCTGGATATGTCGCCTGGGAGCACGAGCTTGAGCACCAGGACCCGCTGACCGACATCTTCAGCCTGGGCATGATTCTGGCGAGCCTAGCCTGTGGATTGGATTTCACCGACACCGATGACTTGGAACGCTTCATTGGCTCCCGAGACAATCTGTTCCGTCTTCAGCCTCAACTGCACCCGGTTCTGGCCAGGGCCATCGTCAAGATGACCGAGGTCGATCGTCATCGTCGTGCTCAGGATCTGCCGGCGGTACTGAGAACGCTAGAAAACTACCGCGATCAGGAGATCGATTTCGAGATCGATCTGGCCCGGATCGCCGGACTTGCCCACAAGGACAGCAAGGTCAAACAGTCGGTCGTCTTGAGAAAACTGCGAGAGCGTCTGTTCGATCTGACGCGGCGAAATCGGCTATTGCATTTCAAGGCCAATATGCAGAGCGTCAACCTGACGCAGGCCTCGGTGCCGTTGTCGTTCGACGTCAAGAATGTCCGGCCCGATCAGATCCTGGTTTGGAATCCACGGGCGCAACAGGAGTTTCTTCGCGGCACCGGGCGTGTCGCTCAGTAAGTATTTAAACTTTGCCGAGGCGATCTACCTTCCCAGCGTGTTGGATCGGATCATCGTGGAGGCACGCCGGGACGAGGCCGAATACGGTTTTGCACAACTGCGGTTGGTGGTCTGCTTTCTGCACTGGGCCAATCTGAAGGACAAGCCGATCGAGCAATACGATTCGCCGTTGGTTCTGCTGCCGGTTAAGCTGAGCAAGAAAAAAGGGATTCGCGACACGTACCTGCTGGAGGTCCTGGAAACCGAAGCGGAGATCAACCCGGTCGTCCGGCATCAGTTCAAGCAACTGTACGCGATCGATCTGCCCAGCCGGATCGACCTGACCAAGACCAGCCTGGATGACTTCTTCACGCTCCTGGCCAAGCGGATCGAGTCCAGCGACATCGCGGTTGAGTTGAAGAAGATCGACCGTCCCCGCATCTCGTTGATCCACGAACGGGCTCGGCGGCGGCTCGATGTTTACCGTCGTCGGGCGCGTCTGGCCGGCCGAGGTATCCGTAAGTTTCTAGATTTGGATTACAGCTACGATCCGGCCAACTATCATCCGCTGGGGATCAAGCTGTTTTCCGAAAAGGTCCGCGTGCCACAGACGCATTTGCGGTCGATCATTGAAGAGACACCGCGGCCCTGCTGGTTCATGCACTGAACCGGCGGAGCCTGCCGAGGTGGTGAAGGAAAGGTCGTTCTACAGCCTCCAGGAAGGTGGCGAGGCAAACCCATATACCTGGACCTTCGACCTCTGCAGCGTGACGCTGGCCAATTTCAAATACCGCAAGATGTCGCTGGTCCGAGACTACGACGGCTTGATGGAGGGCCAAGTTGTCAATCGAAGCCTTCGAGTCGATTTTCTCGCTCGCGCCGAAGTCGACCCAGCGGGTTTTGCCGGAATGCGCCGACTTGGACGGAGCGCTACGATGTCGTTCCCTGCGATCCGACGCAGGCCGCCGCGATTGAGGAATCCCGCACCGGCAGAAGCTACATCATCCAAGGACCGCCTGGCACCGGCAAATCGCAGACAATCACCAACCTAATCGCGGACTATGTCGCCCGGGGCAAGCGAGTTCTGTTCGTCTGTGAGAAGCGGGCCGCCATCGATGTTGTCTATGCCCGACTGAGGCACTGTGGTCTGAAGCCGCTCTGCTCGCTGATCCACGATTCACAAACCGACAAGAAGGAGTTTGTGATGGATCTGAAAGAAACCTACGAGCGGTTTCTCGAGGAAGAGCACTCTAAGGCGCGACAAGTTCGACGTGGCACGGTATTGCGCCGCATGAAGGAACAGCTAGGGTTACTGGAGCGGTTCGATCAGGAGATCACCCAATTGCGGGAACAGGCCGGGATGTCGCTCCGTGACCTGCTGGATCGCTGTATAGCGCTGTGCGAGCATCTGCCATCCGGGCCGACTGCGCCATCACGTTTGCCCCGCTATGCCCACTGGCATCAGGCCCGGCCACGGATCGAGAGCTACGAGTCGGCGCTGCGGCGGGTCCAAGCCGATGCCGTCGCCTCGCGGCATCCACTGTCGATCGTCTCGCCCCGCCTCACGCAGGAGGAGGATCCTGTCGAGGTGGTGGCCTCCGCGATCCAACAAGCCTCCGAGCGGCTCCAGGATTTGCAGGCGAAGTTAGACTCCTGCGGCCTAGCAACTGAAGAGTGGAACACCTTGGCGAAGATCGTTTCACTGATCCAATATGCCAATCAGATCGTCGACTTTACACGTGCCGGACAGATGCCTCTGTTGGACCCAATATCGGACCTGTCCCGGCGGTTCGATGGCCAGCTTAAGAAGCTTGCCCAGCAGCGAACGCGGCTGGCTGAGGCCGCTACAAAAACCACGGCCTGGCGCAGCCGGCTCCCCTTGCCGGAGATCGAGATTGCCCTGGAGCAGGTCAAGAAATTCGAAGCAAACTTTTTCGCCTGGCTCAGCCCGCAGTGGTGGCGGTTGCGACGGATCCTGAACCGCGCTTATGATTTCTCATCGCATGTCGTGAAGCCGAGTTGGCGACAGGTGTTAGAAACGCTCCAAGCGGAATACGCCCAGCAGGGTGAGGTCGAGGCCACGGAGAAGTCGATTGCGCAGGAGTTCCGGGTCGCCGGCGACGTCGCGCAGTACGTCGCGCGTGTCCAGAGAATCCTGCGCGGACCTGAGGCAACTGCCGCAGCGGCTGAGCCGAATCCATCACGCCTTGCTCAGGTCGCCCAAGTCGGCGGCGATTCTGGATTGTCTCGTCGCGGCCTCCGCGCCTTGTAAGGACCTCACCGACCAACTCGCCCGATTTGCGGAGGATGTGGAAGAGATTCCGCTGGAAGAACTCGGCCAGGCCTTGTCTCGGGCCGTCGATTCGTTGGAGGACCTGCCCGACTACCTGCACGCCCTGGCCGATTTGGAGGCGATCCCCCGCGACGTCAGCCGAGCGCTGCGGACCCTGCCGTTTGCTCCGATCGAGCTGGAAGCCGCTTCTGCCGCGAACTGCTTGGATGAAATCTACCGCGAGGCCCGAGGGCTGGAGCAGCTTCACGGCGGTGTTCGTGCCCGGCATGCGGCAGCCCTGCAGCAGGCCTACGATCGCTGGCTTGGCAGCAATGCCCGCGAGATCCTTCGCCAGGTTGAGCAGCGGTTCCTGGGCAGCGTGCAACTGTGTGAGCGGCCGGCGTCGACGCTTTCTGCCGCAGAAAAAACGCGGAAAAAGCAATACACCCGGGGGCCGCCGCGATCTGGAGCACGAGTTCGGCAAATCAATGCGGTACAAACCGATCCGCGACCTCGTCTCGGGCGACTCAGGAGAGGTGGTGAAGGACCTCAAGCCGGTCTGGCTGATGAGCCCTTTGAGCGTCTCGGACACGCTGCCGTTGGACCCTGACTTCTTCGACGTGGTGATCTTTGACGAGGCCAGCCAACTGACGCTGGAAGAGGCGATTCCTTCCATCTTCCGGGCGTCGCAGTGCATCGTCGTGGGAGACGAAATGCAACTCCCGCCGACCGATTTCTTTTCCACCAAGCGAAGTGCGGACGAAGAGGAGGAACTACTGGTCGAAGATGAGGGAGAACTGGTGCAGTACGACCTGGAGAGCGACAGCTTCCTGAACCACGCCGCAAAGAATCTGGCGGCGACGATGCTCGGTTGGCATTATCGCAGCCGGAGCGAGTCGCTGATCAGCTTCTCCAACTGGAAATTCTACGACGGCCGGTTGCTGACTGTTCCCGAAGAGCAGATCGCGGATCGGTCGCGACCGCCGATCATTGTGAAAGAAGTGTCCGCGGACCAGGCTACGCCAGAGGCTCAGAGTGGCGCCGGGGCCCTGCTGAGCCGGGCCGTCAGCTTTCACTATCTGGAGCGTGCGCCGTACGAGAATCGGAGAAACCAGGGCGAAGCCGAGTACATCGCTGAACTGGTTCGCCAACTCCTCAGCCAGTCCCATGGCAAAACGATTGGAGTGGTGGCATTCTCCGAGGCCCAGCAAGGCGAAATCCAAGAAGCCTTAAATAAGCTGGCCGCGGTCGATCAAGAATTCGCTGTGCGATTGGAGGCGGAATACGAGCGGGAGGACGATGGCCAGTTCGCCGGATTACTGGTCAAAAACCTGGAGAATATCCAAGGGGACGAGCGTGATATCATTATCCTGAGCGTCTGTTACGGCCGAGATGCCCAGGGCAAGATGCGGATGAATTTCGGCCCGATCAACAAAAGCGGCGGCGAAAAACGCCTGAACGTCGCCTTTTCCCGGGCCAAGCACCACATGGCCCTGGTCAGTTCCATCAAGCATACGGACATTACTAACGACTACAACGACGGTGCAAACTGTTTAAAGCAGTACTTGCGTTATGCCGAGGCCGCGTCCGTTAGCGATTCGGCGACGGTCGGCGGTGTGCTGCGGGGTCTGTCGCGGTGGATGGAGAGCCCGGAGACGCCAGCGGGCACGTGCGTGCTTGCCGACGCCGTCTGTGCGGCTCTTCGAGAGCGAGGCTTCATCGTCGATCAAAACGTCGGCCACTCCCACTTCCGCTGCGACCTGGCCGTTCGCCAGCCCGAAGACGAAGCCTATCGTCTGGGAATTTTCTCGATACAGCCGTCCATTACGAGCAGGCCGATCTCCTGGAACGGGACATGATGCGGCCCCGACTGCTGCGGGACTTCGGTTGGCACGTGACCCAGGTCTTGGCCAAGGACTGGTACACCGATCCACACGGGCAACTGCAGCGGCTATTGGACTTATTGGCCGGTGCAGACGATCCCTGGCTGCGGGCCACCCATGACCAACTGAATGACCAAGACGAGGCTGACCCAGAGGATGAAACAGAGGAAACCGGCGACGCCCGTCATCTCTCCGGTAAGCCTATGACCGAGAAAGCCAAGGAGGATCGGCAAACGGTCGCCGAGGCGTTAGGTACAGACAAGCCCGGCGCAAGCGAGCAACTCGCCGTCCTGGATCGTCGGTATCTTGAACTTCGCAACGGACGGTCCGAGAAATTTTGGGAGATCACCCTCGGCGAAAATTGCCATACCGTCCGCTTTGGCCGGATTGGTTCCCGTGGGCAGTCGCTCACCAAGCAGTTTGCTGACCAGGACACCGCCAGCGGAGACTTCGCCCGGCTCCTCCGCGAAAAGATCTCCAAAGGATACCAGGGCTAAATGCATGCGCCGGTCCGACACTCCGGTGCACTGGTCTTTGATGCCGACAGGATCGTTGGAGTCAATCCTGAAGCGATCGCGGATTTCCACCCGCCCGACCGTCGAGGACTTCCATAATCGCCTCGATCGTCGGCGGTTCGGGTTTGAAGGAACCAGGACGATAGCCTTGGGCGATGAGTAGCGGTGTCCAGCCGTGGCGGTTCTTCTGGTTCCAGATTTGTCGATCCGCGCCGAGCTGGGCGACCAGCTGCACGGTTTCGGGGAAGCAGCGATACGCCGCGCCGTGCATCGCCGTTTCACCGTTGTTGTCGACGTGGTTGATGTCCAAACCGAGACCGAGCAACAGCCGGATGGCCGCCTCAACTTCTTCCGGTTTCCCCGGGTAGCCTTCGGTGGGATTGGTCACACCGATGCCAGCCGCCGCCAACAACGTGGTCGTACCATCGTGGTTTGTGAGCTTCGGATCGGCTCCAAGTTCCAACAGCAATTGGATTAGCGGTAAGTCAACCGTATGACAGGCGAGCAGCAACGGCGTCGCGCCACGAGTACTCAAGCGTCCACCCCCGCCACTGCCGCGGCGCAGCCGCAAATTGACATCGGCGCCCTGGGCCACAATCTCGCGGACGAATCCGAGACTGTCCAAGCCGCCCGATCCGCGGGGTTCGGGGTCGCCGGAGGGATTGTCGGCCAGTTGCGCACGGCGCACCCAACTAACAGCATGAAGTGGCGCAAACTCGCTCTGCTCGTCATTCGGATCGGCACCTCGCTGGATGAGTTGCATTGCCAGCTTAAAGTGCGCACTCTCGACAGCCAGCATCAACGCAGTCATGCCCTTGCGAGGGTTGCGATCATTGGTCCGCTTCGGCTGCATCGCCAAGTTGATGTCGACGCCATGATCCAGCAACGTCGTCACCGCCGCGATCCGGCCTTCGCGCGCGGCAAACAGCATCGGTGTGAATCCCGATTCAAGGCGACGATGAATGTCAGCACCCGCTGCGACCAAGACATCGATCACATCAGCATGTCCGTCAGCGGCGGCGAACATCAATGCTGTCTGCCCCTCGCGTTGCGGATCATCGACGACCGCGCTGCGGCGAAGCAGCTCGCGCACCAACTCAGCGTTTCCTGTTCGTGCAGCCAAGATCAAACAGCTCATATCACCAGGCAGTTTGTGATTTGGATCCGCGCCCGCGTCCAAGAGTGCTTTAGCGACCGGTAAATCGCCATTTTGACAGGCGATCGATAGCGGTGTGATGCCGTACCCGGTGACTGCATCGGGAACGGCTCCACGTTTCAATAAACGCTGTGTCCACTGCGAATTCCCATGCCGAGCCGCCCAGTGCAATGCAGTCATCCCATCGGGCTGTGCTTCGGTGACGGCTTCCGAATCGATTCTGTCATGCTGATTGAGCAGCGTCGAGGCCAGTTCCCAGTCAGCGTTTTGGATCGCCTCCACCAACGCTTTGTTTTCTGGAGCGCTGGCATTGGCGATGTGTGATATTACCGAAACGAAGGCTGCTAGTAGGAGCGCTATCAGCAGCCTACTCGGCAAGTGGCGCAGCCAGAATTGATTGCAAATGCTGCGCGAACCTAGAGACCGTTTCATCATCGCGTTCTTTATAATTCCACGGGGTCAAACAGATTTTCAACGCGTCCCGTGCTGTCAGCGAACGTCTCCAGCGGCACACCGAACTTATTCAGCAGCGTCAAGTGCAGATTCGCAAGCGGTTCCGGCTTGTCGTACTTAATATGCCGGCCGCCGCGCATCTTTCCGGCGGCACCTCCGGCGACGAGGATCGGCAGATTCGTATGGTCGTGTGCGTCGGGATCGCCCATCCCGCTGCCGTACATGTAGAGGGAATGGTCCAGCAAATTACCGTCACCTTCAGGAATCGCTTGCATCTTCTCCAAGAATTCCGCAAACAGCGAAACGTGAAACTGATTGATTTTGGCGACCTTCTTCAGCTTTTCTGCATTGCCGCCGTGGTGAGTGACCGGATGATGCGGCTCCGGCACGCCGATCTCAGGATACGTTCGCGTGCTGGCTTCGCGAGCCAATTGAAAGGTGACGATGCGAGTGATATCGCCTTGAAAAGCCAGCAACTGCAGATCGAACATCAATCGCGCATGATCGGCATAGGCTGCCGGCACGCCGACGGGACGATCCAGATCGGGAAGCGGATTGTCCTTGGCCGATTTTTCCGCATGGTCGATGCGCCGTTCGATTTCACGGATGCTGTCGAGGTACTGGTCAATCTTGTTTCGATCCGCGGAACCCACACGTCCCTTGAGTCGATTGATTTCTACCGTCACTGAATCGAGCAGACTGGCTCGACGCCGCAGGGCTGCGGCGCGTTGCTCCGGCGTGCCTCCTTCGCCGAACAATTGCTCAAAGACCAGTCGCGGATGAGCTTCCGAGGGCAGCGGCGTCGTCGGCGACGACCAAGCCAAATTGTTTTGATAGACACAAGCATACCCGTTGTCGCATTGTCCGACGGTGGACAGCAGGTCCATCGACAACTCCAGCGACGACAACTGCGTCTGGTGACCGATGTGCTTCGCGGCGATCTGATCGACGGTGGTTCCTAAGTAATAGTCACTGCTTTCGGTCAACTTGGCCTGTGCGGCACTCAAGAACGCTGAGTTGGAGGTGGCGTGCGATCCAGGATAGGCGTTCTGCAAATCCATGCCGGTGACCACGGTCACCTGATGTTTGACGGCTCCCAACGACTGCAGACTTGATGGCAATTCATCCAGTGTCTCCGACTGTGGCGTCCACTCGGTCGGATTGAATCCCATCGGCATGTAGACGTAACCGAGCCGGCGGAGATTGGCCGCCGCGGCCGGCGTCGCCTCGGCCGCTGTCAGACTGGGAATCATGGCGTCGAGCAACGGGAGCGAGATCGCGGCACCGATGCCCCGCAACAGCGTTCGACGCGGCAGCGCGGTTTTCGTGATGAATTGGCCAGCGATAAAGCCGGAGGGGGCAGGCTTGGGCATGGTTGGCTTCCCTATGGAGCGTTATCGGATGGGGCGCGACGGCGGGGCGATGCTCCGCTGCGGTATTGGAACGGTTCGCTGGCGACGATGCCTTGAATCAAAGACGAGAAGGCATAATTGCTACGCTTGGCTTCTCGAACGATGCGACGGATCGCGGCAGCGTCTCGGTGATCGACGCCGCGGCCCAGCGCGAAGGTCATCAATTTTTCGCTCATGCAGCCGACGAAGATTTCCGGTCGATTCAAAATGCTCTGCTCCAGATCGTCGATGCCGTGAACTTCCGCGCCATCGGGAAGCAACCCAGAGGAGTCGATTGCCTCATCTCCGTTGTACAATCTCCAGCGGCCCACTGCATCAAAATGATCCAGCGCAAATCCAACCGGATCGATCAGCGCATGGCAAGACGCACAAGCCGGATGCTCACGATGCTGGGCCAGTTGCTCACGGAAGGTCGTCGCGATTAGGGCGGTTTTTTCTTTCAGAGCCGGCACATCGGGCGGCGGAGGCGGTACAGGTGTTCCGATGATATTTTTTAAGACCCAGTTGCCACGAACCGTCGGCGAGGTCCGTGTGGAGTAAGAAGTCACTGCCTGAATACTGCCATGGCGCAACAGCCCTCCGCGGTGCGAATCGGGTTGCACCTGTACCTTGCGAAAGTGGCTGCCCCGCACGCCCGGGATGTCATAATGCTTTGCCAAACGCTGATTCAAAAATGTGAAATCACTTTGCAGTAGCATCAATACACTGGCATCTTCGCGCATCACGTGTCGAAACAGCGATTGTGTTTCCTGCTTGAAGGCCAAGCGAAGGTTTTCATCGAAGTCGGGGAAACGGCGCAGATCCGGAGCGATCGAATCGAGGTTGCGTAAATACAACCATTGCGAGGCGAAATTGGTCACCAGGTTTTCTGCGCGAGCGTCAAGGAGCATCCGCGTGACCTGCGTGCGCAAGACGTCTGCATCGCGCAATCGTTCTGCAGCGGCCAATTCGAGCAATTCATCATCGGGGCCACTGCTCCACAGAAAGTACGACAGCCGTGACGCTAATTCGGTATCGCTGATGCGATGCCGTGCCCCATCCGCCTGAACCGATTCGACCCGAAACAGAAAGTTCGGATTGACCAGGACCGAAGCGATCGCTTGCTCGATTCCCATTTCGAACCGCTCCCGCCATGCTTCTGCTTGATCATCGATGACCGCAGCCCTTTGGCTGGCCGTGACCTCGGTTTCGATCGCTTCCTGAAAGAACCGTAACGGCGTAGCGAGGTCCTCCGCATTGATATCTCGACGGAACGCCCGTCGAATAATCGGAGTGAGAATCGCCTCGGCGGCGCGCATTTGCTCGTCAGCGTCGGCTGATTGCGGACGAGTGTGGAACAGCAACCGACGACTAGGCGGTTCTGGTTGCTGTGATTTTTCAATGGGATTGGACTGGCGGTATTTCGCTGGCGCCGCGGAATCCGTCGAGCCATCGTCTGCCAGCGGACCAACGATGGAAACCTCAAAGATAGCCGGCTGTTGACGCGGGTGACGATGGCGGTTGTAGGAAGCGTCGAACGGTTGCCGTTTAATTTCCAGTAACGAGACGCCTTGGCTCGGAAACGTCACGGCCAGGTCATGCGGGCCCGCATCGACATCGATTCGCGCCTTCAAGTTGGCGTCGATTTGAGTGTCGTCTCCGCTTTTCGGTGGGTCGATGCGGAACCGATGCACCCGCTTGCGATCCAACAGAATGTCCAGGTCGTGGGACCGATACAGGCCTTCGATCATCTCGTCACGGTCACGCGTCAACCGGACCGCGACCTCGTACGTGCCCGACTCTGCGAAGGTGTGCCGGATGTTGGTTCCGCCACGGGTCCCGAGCGGCAGCCCGTCGAGATGTTCTTCCTGAGTTAAATCCGGAGGCAAGCGGACCGTCAGGCCCATCGGTACTCCGGTCGCGCGGCCGACGGCAATCCGGCTGATGTTTTCCGCAGCTGTGAGATAGCGGCTCATGAGCGACGGCGACAACTCGCCGACCGTGATATTGTCAAAGCCTTGACTCGATTCGTCCACCGGGATCCAGCGAGCCGCATCGATCTCGACATGCAACAGATCGCGAACACTGTTTTGATACTCAGTACGCGTCAGCCGTCGCAGCGTGTCGACGTGTGGAATCTCGTTGTCCTGCTGTGCAACGCGATCAAGCGTCGTAGCGAGTTGCTCGACGACGCGCTCGTATTCCTGTTCGCTTGGCCGACTCGCATCGGGCGGCGGCATCTGACGCGATGCGATCCGCTTTAGCAAGCGTTCCCATACGGTGCGCTGATCCGTCTGATCGGACCAGTCGATTTCCGAAAGCAGTACCGATTCCAAGTCGACGCCTTGGATCGCGTCGCCCGCGTTATGGCAGTCCAGACAATAGTTCGAGATGAACCTCTCGACCTCTACCGACTCTGCCGCCGGTTCGTTCGCACCAGCGTTCACCGAGACAACGATCAGCATTGCCGTCAGACAGATGACGCGCCATCGGACTCGATCCACCGCGGCACGAACCGTAGCAACGAAGGATCGACCCATAACGGAAAACCTCGGAAGTAAGGGGTTCGAGACGGTGGGTAATGGTGGGCAGGTACTCCATTAATGTAACGGCTCCTGGCGTTCGGTGGTGACGAATTTCGATCGAGCACCATGCCGACTCGATTGGAGCCCTGAGTAATCGGTCGCTGCCGTGCCGTTTCTTTCGAATACGTGACCGGCCATTCGCGTTTGCTCCCGACGGAGATTCGCTGGTGGTTGCGTCGCAGCGTGGGTTACAGATTACACGCCTGCCGGACCTGGAACTTGTGCATGAAGCGAACAACGGGCCATCGATTGCTCAGGACAGATCGAGTGCCGCGAGAACCGATCAGGGCAGCTTGAGCCGGAAGCCGCTTCCCATTCGGACTTTCGGCACTTCATGGCAATCGTCCTTGCACACATCATGAGCTACGCCGATCTGCTCACGATCATAGGTGCATTTCAGAATGAACAGTCGGAGTCAGAGCATTGTCAAGCTCCGCGAACATTGCGTCGAGCAACCCGACATCGGAAATACTGGAAAGGGGGCGTACCCGTTTCACCTCTCCATGGAACCTGGCGTGCGGGACGTCGCTCGAGCCACTCCAAGGTTCTGGCAATGATACCCACAAATTTTCTACGGACTGAACCTCATGATCCGTGGATCGCCCGTCGATGGGAAGCAGTGACGGATTTTCAGCTGAACCATGCGATCCAGCCATTACGAAGAACAGCTCATCGAAGGCCTCCGAGGGTTGGTTCGATGACACCGCGGTGCCCAGGAGAGTGATCTCCGGCGCGGCGCGGCTCACCTGAATAGCATCCAGGCCGAGGAAGCTGTCCACGCCGCTGTCTTCGATGTTTCTCACACCCGCCTGGATCGTGAATGTCCCGCTTGCGGTGAACGTATATTGCCAATAGGTCCAATCGGTAAAGCCGTACTCACCCACGCTCGCGACGCTGGCATTGAACGGGGTCGCGACGACCGTGGAGCCAGAGAGAACGCGCACGTAGCCGTTGTCATTAAACGGCAGGTAATCCGTGGTGTCGAAAAAGGCCCAACCGGAGACAGTATCGCCGGCTTGGACCGTGAACGGTTGAGAAACCGTCGTGTAGACGTCGATCGTACCCGACCTGAGCAAGGCGAAGCGGTTTCCTTCTTGCGGCGCATAAGAGATGTCACCCGTGTAGCTGCTAACGGTGCTGGCCAATCCCGAGAACGACGACTGGATCATCCAACCGGCAAATTGCTCCTCAAATCCGCCGTTGATCAATACCTGTTCTTGCAGTTCGAAGTCAGTCTCGACGACCCCGGTGCCCAATGCGTTGCCGGCACGATCGGTGATCCCATCCCGGTCGAGAATGAGGCGATACTGGCCGATCGGGAGCGAGGCGGTAGCAAGCTGGACCTGGCTATCGTCGTTTGCGAACTGGACGCCGAAAATTGCGAAGGCGACATCGTCGCCGGTGCCAAGCGTTTCGTCCGCGCCGGCTTCTAAGAGCTGAAAGTTGGCCCCCGTCACGCTACTGGTCGCTAACGGTTCGGAGAAGTTAACTTTAAGCGTCTGGAGGCCCTCGAAGCCCGTGCTGGCGTTGGCCGGTTCGAAGCTCACGATCGTCGGAGCGGTCACGTCCTCCAACAGCTCGACAATCACCACGTTGGTGATTGTCATGATGCCCGCCGTATCGGTTATGCGGGCCTGGAGCGTCATCGTTTCGGCGCCCGGCACAATGTTTGGGGCAACCACTGAGAACGTATAAGGGGCAACGTTCGCGCTGCCGAAAGGCTGGCCATTGACCAACAGTTCAATGTCCTGCACATCCACGCCCGAGGCGACCGTGACGGCAACCGGAACGGTGGTTCCCTCGTACACCTGGATGCCCGGCGCGGCAGGATCGGCATCGACGACACTCGTCTGCACCATGCCGCGGAGCGTCAAGCTGAACGGGCTGATGAAATCGTCATTCGCCAAGCGGTTGCCGATCCGATCGGTGACGCCGCCGGAGATGATGATTTCATAGTCGCCCAACGTTAGGGGGGTGAAGGTCAGCTGGGCGAAGCGATCGTCGTCGCGAAGCTGGAAGTTCACCGGCGCGATGAAATGACCCTGTGCATCGCGCAAGCGAATCGTCTGTGCCGTGACGCTAGTGGCCGACATCGGCTTGGAAAAATGCACCTGCACCGTCTGCAACGGCTCAACCCGCGACGCCCCTGTGGGCGGTTCGATGAAGACGATCGTTGGCGCCGATGTGTCCTGGATCAGTTCGATCGTCACCAAGTCTGACAGAGAACTGTTGCCGCCGGTATCGGTGGCCCGCACCTGGAGTGTGAAAAACTCTCCCGCCGCGACCGTCGGCGCGATGGCGAAGAAGTCAAAGGGGAACGACACGTCGTTGGAAACGACTTGGCCGTTGACCAGTAACTCAACATTGCGAATCTGCACATCGTCGCTGATGCTGGTGCGCACCGGAATGGTCGTTCCTTCGAGTACCTGCAGGCCCGGCTTGACCAGATCCTGATCGATAACCAAGACGCTCGAGGAGACCGACGGTGCGATCCTCTTGTTGTCAAAGGGCAAGTAATTGACGACATCAAGTTGGTTCCCGCTACCGACATAGGCGATGCCACGGCTGATCGCTACATCGTGGGCATTGCCGGTGAGCGGGAACTGGAGGAGCAGGTCGGCAACGTTGTTCGGATTATCGGTGCCATAGACCTGCAGGAAGTTGCCGCCATCGGGCAGCAGCAAGCCCAGGCCCGAACCGTTCAGTGCAATGCGCCGTGCCGTAAAGAATTCGCTGCCGGTAGGCAGTTGAATGATCGCCGGGGCGGTGGGGTTGCTGATGTCGATCGTCCGCAGTCCGCTGCCGGAGAGCCAGGCGATCCCGTTGCCGACGAACAGGCCCACGTCGAATGAGGCAATCGAAACGTTGACCTGTCCGCGAACGGTTGCTGCTCCCTCGTTGGCGATATCGATGATCGAGAAGGTGTCGCTGCCGCTGACGAAGGCGTAGAGCATCGTTCCCTCGCGGGCTAAGCCAGTTGTCGTGCCCGCGCCGGGGAGGCTCAGGCTTTGGACGAGGTTGCCGGTGACGAGATCGACGATCCGCAGGGCATTGCCCGAGACGGCGTAGGCCAATCCATTGGCCACCTCGACCTTATCGGCCGGTACAGCGCCGACGGTCCGGAGCAGTCGGGGCGCCATGCCGTCGGAGACATCGATCAGTTGCAGCCCCGCCGCGCCGGTGCCGACGGCGGCGATAGCCAAGTTTCCATCCACGCCAACGCTGTTGGCATAGCCCGGCAGTCCAAGTTGACCGAGCAGGATCGGATTGTTGAACTGCGTCCCGTCGACGATGGCCAAGCCGCCGTTGCCGCTGGCGACGTACAGACGATTGCCATCGACCGCTACCTTTTCGGCAGGGCCGGGCAGCGGCAGACTGGAGATGATCCCGGTCGGGAACGCACGGCCGTCAAGCGGGTCGAGCCCCATCTCCAGCGCCGCGGAATCGCTGATCCCATCGCCGCTCGTGTCGGGATTATTAGGATCGGTGCCGATGGCATACTCGCCAACATCTGGGATGCCATCGCCATCCGAATCCAAACCGCCGAACTGATCGAGTATGATGAGGCCGAGATCCGTTAATGCTCCACTTGCATTGCTGCGTCCGTCGAAGACGGCCCAATGGTTTGTGGAGGCCTGATAAACGGTAAGTGTGTATGCAATATTGGGTGTAAGAATCTCGGTGAACGTCCCGCTGGCGTTGGAACGCCCCATCAATTCAAGCCCATTGCTGAGTTGGAAACGATAGTGAAGGCGTGGATCATTACCGAAGCCCTGCGAAACTGACATGGGGACGGTACTTTGTCCGAACAACTTCATGTCTTGGAATGAATGTATTTGAAGCGAAAGCCCTTGAACACCTGCTTCTTGGTTTGGGGGACGAAGGCTAATGTGGGCATGATCGTGGTGGCCACGGACGTTGCGATTGGAGAGGCCCAGCGCCGTCAGAACCTGCCGAATCCGAGGATACGTCGGCTGGGGATCAGTTCCGTCGGCACGTGCCGCGCCGCCGACAAGGACTTCCACAAACTGCCCACCTGCGGCCGTATGAATAGCGCGAATCTGATCAATGATTTCTCGTTCTCTCTGCTGCAGGCCCGCAAGCATCTGTTCTAGAGTGGTTCCGGCGGGGAATACCGGATTGTTCAGTGGAAGGTTTCCTGCAAAGCCCACGTCAATGTCGTGCCCGGCCTTATGTTCGCCGTGGGGCTGGCTGCCGCTGGGCCAAGCGATGTCCGGATACTCAGTCAGCGACGTAATTCGTCCCTGGATCGAGGCGTCCGTTGCAATGGAATTGCGGAGGACATCCAGCGTCCAGTGGGTGGCCCAGTCTTCATGATTGATGACGCCTGCCGTCACCCAAGTACCAGGTGCTCTCAGCCAGAAGGGAGCATTGGTTGCGCCGAGCCAGCCGTGTGTCGTACCGCCTACATCGACACGACCATCTCTATTCACGGGATTACCACTACCGTTGGCGACGACAACTCCTTGTAACAGACGGATCGCCTGGACTAACACATCATTGCTCTGTCCAGTAACCTGAACTTCGGGGGATACACCGGCCTGCGTCGCCTTCTGCCCGCGAAAGTTAAGGTAACGCAATCGCTGCTGTACTTTGTATACATCCAGCCGATTGTTCTGTCCTCCTTGACCCACCGTGCCATCCAGGATGATTTGAGAGTGTCCAGGGGAAACATCTACACGGATCACGCCCACCTTGGCGTCCCGATCGCCACTGGCATTGATTAGATCAGCGGTAAACTGACCGGTGATGGACGCAGGGCCAGTTGGCCGTACCACACCCGCATTGGCGTCGTAGGATGCAAGCTGGTCAATAGTTGGAAAAACAAAAAAGATCCCGGTTTCACTGAAGGGTCTGTTATTTTCGCTCAGGATATTGCCACTGGCATCGCGCGCAATCTGCCCACCATTGATCTGTAGACCGCGAAAGTTCGATTCACTGGCGGGCCGATCGCTTAGCGCGACTGTACCGCTGATATCAATCCGGATAACATCGCCCAACCGGCCCTCGAACCTGGCGCAAAGTTGATCAGTACAAGGTTGACCTGATGTGGGGGTGCCAACTTGCACGAAATGCCACCCGGGTGCCACGATTCCGACCCCTGGATCGGAAACGATGGTCAAACCATCCTCGCTCACCGTCCCGGCACCGATGACATCCCAGCGGCCGGCGTCATGGTCGAAGGAGAAAATCAGCGACTTCTCACCGGGAGCTAAGCCTTCGAGATTCGGGAACGTCACCGGCGCGGGGATATCAAAACTGGTCGCGCCGATCGCCTGAATCGAAATCACCAGTTGCGGGTTGACGTTCGGCGGCAGCGGCGCCGGGATGCGGTCCGGCGGTACGGGGATCACCACTGCCTCGGTGGCCGCGTTGCCGAACTTGTCGACCGCGGCGTTGGGGGCAAACCCGACCTGCATGCGGTCCCACACTGACGAGTCGATGTCGGGGAACATCGCGGCCAGTTGAGCGTTCCCCGCAGCCCCGAATCCCACCTGCGTCGGCTCGGTCTGCGACAGCGGCTGGATATCGCCCATCGCCATCGGCGGCAGGTAGATATCGAACGGCGTGCCGTCCATGATCAGCTGCGTCGATTGCCCGGGAACACTGTGAAACGGCTTGCCCACCGAAGGGTACATCATTCCCGCCGGCGCGTTGCTCGCGGTGGTCCCGTCGATATGTACAAAGAAATCAGGCGCCGGCATGTCCCGCAGAATGAAGTAACCATTGGTGTCGGTGACGGCGTTGGCGTCGGATAAGGAGTCGACGCGGATCGTTGCACCAACAATCGGAATGTTGCTGCCGTCGGGATTCTTATTATAAGAGTCGTAGACGTAGCCCCAGACATCGGTGCCGGGGATGCGGGTTAACGGCAGCGTGCTGAACTCGCTGGTGTGAATACCTCCGGAACTGCCGTCGCCGTTTGCGTCCAGCGAATCACCATTGGCGGCCCGCAGCAGGTCGCCGTCGACCTCGACCCGCACCTGGCTGCTGGCCGACCAAGGACTGTCTGGATAAAACGTCATGAATCGTCCCGTGCTGCTGACCGTGCGGTGGCCGGAAACCTCCGCCCCCAGCGCGAACACCTTCACACTCTCGGAGTTCACGCTGGCGGGGTCCACCGGCTCGGTGAAGCGGACGATCGCCGGGCGGGTGACCGACACCAAAGCCTCCCCGTTCGCTGGCGAGATCTCCGTAATCTGAAACGACTCGACCACCGAAAGCGACGAGGACGCCGAGTGTCGCTGGCCAAAGCTGTCCGCTACGCGCACGTCCAGCGCGTGAAAACCCGGTTGTAGGGTGAATGAAAAGGAATAGTTGCCCTCGGCATCCGAGTTCGTCGTCAGCGGGTCGTCAACAGAGCCTGAGAGAGCGGCACCGGCAAGGTTGGTGATCGCCAACTCGACCGGAAAATTGGGGTGAGTGGAGCCTGACACCTCAACCGTTTGCTCATCCGTAATCGCGGCGGCCGCGGCCAGCGGCCCGGTATCAACGGAGAACTGTGCTTCCAGACTCAACGGCTGCAGGGTCGTCGAATCAGCGAGGTTGGTGCGCCAGTAGGAGTAATCCAGTGACGTGATGCGGCCGTCCAAATTTGCATCGGCTTCGACGCGGTAGTGGGGCTCCCCCGCCACTGCTCCCAGCATGGCCTGAATGGCTTGCCCATCGGCCGCCGAAACCGAGCGATCGCCGTCCACATCCCCGACCAAAAACACATCCAGTTCGTATCCGCCTTGTGTTTGCTGTGCGCCACTGACCGTGATCTGGTAACTACCTAAGGGCAATTCAGCCACGACCAGGCTCTGCTGGCCCGCAGCCAGATTCATATTGGACAACAGAGGATTAACCAGTTGCTGATTGGAATCTCGGATCACGACCGGGGCCGGATCCAGCAAGCTGCCTCCATCGGCCTTAAGCCAGAATCCTAACCGGGTTCGCTGACCAGCGAGTGAGAAGTCGTCCTGGCCGATGACGATCTCGCGTTCATCGCTACTGTTAACGACGCCTGTAAATTGTGCAAAGACGTGGGCCGGATCAGCGGCGAGCAGCAGTCGTGGTTCGAGCATCTCACTGCGGAGAATCCGACGCCGTCGTGCCCGATACGTGCCGGAGAGATGACGTGTTTCCCTTTTTTTTCCGAGCGATAGCAAGGCCATAGCGGAACTCCCTTGAAATGCGGTCATTGGATTAGGACATCATCCGCAGCCGAATCGACCAGAAGTATCGGAGCCCAGCGTTGCGGGGCGAAGTTCGGGAAATCCAGCCATCTCGCGTCACTTCCGCGAGCGAGTTATCTGATTGTTGCGCTAGCAAGCTGCCGCTGTTACACAGGAGCAATCAATCCCGTGGCCGACAGGTGAACTCAAACACATAGCGAGCCAGATCCCGTCCACATTTCAAACCCTCCGTATTGTCGTACTGCCAGTGAATACCGCCGTAGATGCGGCTCATGCCAGCTTCTTCAGCCGCTTCCCAGAGGCTATCCCACGATCGCACCACTCCCGGCAACGCATTGGGCCAGCGCAGCGGGTCGGGTGATTCACCGGAGAAGGCGATTTGATCATCTCCGAAAAACAGCGCTAGAAGTTCGGCTGAACTGCCGCTGAAGGTGCTGTGCCCCGACGTGTACGCGGGAAATGGCGGGGTAGGAATGAGGCTGTCCCAATCAGGATCGGTCTCGGTCAGCGGATTACCGTCGTCGTCCGCTTCGAGGGTGATGCCCGTGAAGGGGCGCGGGTGGTTGTAAAAGTACTTCGTGTCCCAGCACGCGATGGCGGCGTCCGCCTGGGTGATACTCAAGAGCGCGAACAGCCGCGCATTGTCCAGCATCGAGTTCTCAAACCTGACGGCCAACTGCTGAGCGATCACTTGCCAGTGGCCCGGTGGCGTTACCGTGCCCGCTCCATCTTCCCAGAAGAAGGCGATCTGCGTCTCGTCAGCGGTGCGCAACTCACTGTCCCATGCTCCCATTGCCTTGACCTCAAGAAAGGCCGCGGTATATTCCAAACTGTTAAACTCTGGCGGCGGCGCGAGCCGAAACTGATCGCCGAAAAGCATTGCGAAAGGAGTGACGTACGGCCAGTGGGGCAGCAGGGCCGGTGCGAAGTTTGGCGGCGTCGGTTGCCAATGCCCAAATTCCCCGGAGGGTTCATAGATAACCTCGACATCGGCCCCATCTTGCTTGCGGAGTCGCAGTATTTCGTTGCCACAAAACTGACCCCAGGCACGGCCCTTGTTTTTATTCGGGCCGTTGGGGACCGCGAGCAGCGATCGGTGCAATGCCGCATCAAGTACTTTTTTTCGTGCCGGGTAGAGATCTAACAAGACCACATGCGCCGCTACGGCGGCGGCGGCCTCGGCCGAAGCGCCCGGTGGAACGGGGCGATTTACATGATAAGGCTCGTAAACGCGCTCGATGCCATTGATCGCATCGTAGATCGCTACGTGCACCATCGCCAGCGCTCGGGTCGCGCGAGGTGGATTCTCACGCGTCGCCCGAATGGTGTCCAAGACGACGGTATTCCAATCCGTCACCACATCCGCACGCACAAGATGGCTGCTGAATACCGCAGCGGTAAATACTAAACCGATAATGCCAGCACGTGACATGATGATCCCCCTGCATTGACAATGCATATGAGTTCGCTCGTAAACCGGATTATGAGAAAACACTTTGGCGCCGCCGACGTGAAACGCGGTGCCCAAAACAAATAAACACCAGGCCCGCCCAAATACAATAAGAGGCTGGCTCTGGAATCACCCCCGTCTGTGACGGCGTTGCGGAGAATGCCAAGGCTGGCCCTGGCTCCGCGAGCGAGAGCATATTGCCCAGGCTATCGCTACCAAACGAATCCACAAAGGCGAAGCCAATCGTGCCGGCGCCCGGGGCCTGCACGATCAGCTCAAACGAGAAAAATACACCGTTTGATGTAATATTCTCTCCGCTGGTCGCTATGAACAAGCCGTCGTAAAACGCATCAGCCAATCCGGGCAACGAGGTCGGAATGAATCCTGTCACGTCAGGAATACTCGTGCCAGGCGCAATACCTAGGGGCATACCAAGCAAGAAGGGATCAAACTCGACACTGGCGGCTAAAAATTCCAGCTCATCCCCGGCGGCCAATCCAGATAGCACCACATCAAAGCCCACAGTATCGCCAGCCTGCAGCGTATCAAGATTCGCCGACGGCAACAGCGACAACATGATTCCGCCATGGGATATCTGCGCGGTAGCCATCACGATAAGGAGCGATGCGACCCCCTGGCAGATTTTGTTTTTCATGAATAGCAATCCATAGGAGCGAACCAAAAACCGACAAGACAGGCACCGTGGAATGTAACCGACAGGAGGGGGAGTAGGCAACCACCCGGAAACGGATTTTTTCTAGACGTAGAAAATGCGAGTGCGCCGGCGGAACCGCAGATAAACGCTCTGCCGCCTGGTTCCGCTTCCACTGGCGCTTCCGGCCTCTACCGCCTCCGCGTCGGCGCAAGTTGCGGGCCGCGCGAGGTGCTGCTCTGCGGACGCAGCCAAATTGATCTGGAACTCCAGCATTGTTCGCAGCAGTGGCCGATTGCCCCATTTGTGAAGCGGCGGAGGTGGACTTCAGTCCGGTGTAACGCAAATCAGCGGACGACGAAACCGAATCCGCGTGGACATCGACCTTTGCTGATTGGGAAAAAATCTGATTTGCAGAGCCGCCTGGATGAATTGTTGCGGTCCCTTCCGTGAGTCGGATACCAGGTAGAAAAAGTCCGAGGCGAGCGAAGCGATTTTTAGCCGCTGGCGAGCGCTCGACGCCCGGCGATCCAGTCGCGCAGTCTGAGGCCAACGGAGCTGCTGCACCCAATTCCCGGTCGGCTCCTGGTCGGCACGGGTGCTGGCAGGCAGCTATGGCCACTGGAACCGTGCGCGCACCTGGCAAGGCATGTATAGTAGCAACGGAGCCTGCCTACGGTGAGAATGGTGGACGCCATGCTGACTGTTTCCTCATTCCCGAATTCCGCTTCCGTTGAACACTCGGCGCCAGTTTGGCGACGGACGCTCACTTCCTCCACACTTATCCCAAAAGGATTCCAGCCATGTTCGATACCCGCTCGACCAGTCGCCGTCAGTTCTTAAAGGGAGTTGCTGCCACCGGTGCCGCCAGCGTTGTGCTGCCATCCGCCCAGCGGGCCTTTGGCTTCCAATCAGCGAACGATCGGCCCGTTTTTGCGACGATCGGCCTGCGCAATCAAGGCTGGGAGATCACCAGCAAGTCGATTCCGTTCGCCGATTTCGCCGCCCTGGCCGACGTCGATGCGAAGGTGCTGGAGGACAACGTCGCCAAGGTCGACAGGCGAAGCAAGGCAAGAAGCCCGACGCCTACAAGGACTACCGCAAGATCCTCGAGCGCAAAGACATCGACGCGGTGATGATCGCCACGCCCGACCACTGGCACACGAAGATCGCCGTCGAAGCGATGCACGCCGGCAAAGACGTCTACTGCGAAAAGCCGCTCACGCTGACGATCGACGAAGGCAAGCTGATCGAAAAGGTCGTCAAGGAGACCGGCCGAGTTTTTCAGGTCGGCACGATGCAGCGGACCGAAAGCGAGCAACGTTTCCTGCAGGCCATCGCCTTGGTCAACGCCGGCCGCATCGGCACGGTGAAGAAGGTGACCTGCGGCATCGACGGCATGGAGCCTTCGCCGGACATTCCCGTAGCACCGGTTCCCGAAGGACTCGACTGGGATTTCTGGCTCGGCCCGGCTCCGAAGGTCGACTATCGGGCGCTGCCCGAACTTCGAGAAGGCTACGGCGGCGGCGTGCCGCTCTACAGCAACTGCCACTATTCGTTCCGCAACTGGCACGAGTACTCCGGCGGCAAGCTCACCGACTGGGGTGCCCACCACGTCGACATCGCCTGCTGGGCACTGGGGGCCACCGACACGGGCCCGAGCAAGATCACGCCGGTCGAGTACACACTGCCGGTGCGAATACAAGGATGGCAATCCGGTGGTCGAATGATCGCTACAACGTGGCGACCGAGTTCACGCATCCGCGTCGACATGCCCGAACGACGTCGAAATGATCATCACCAGCGAAGGCGACAACGGCATTCTGTTCGAGGGGACCAAGGGCCGGTTCTTCGTCAACCGCGGCAAGATCACCGGCAAGCCGGTCGAGGAGCTGAAGGACAACCCGCTGCCGGAAGGCGCGATCGAAGAGGTTTACGGCGGCCAGGTCAGCGCAGAACCACACGCGCCAATTTCATCGAGGCGATGAAGTCGCGGAAGCAACCGATCTCCGACGTCTGGTCGCACAACCGCATGCTCGAAATCTGTCACCTCGCGAACATCGCCATGCGTCTGGGCCGCGAACTCAAGTGGGATCCGGTCAAGCGCGAAATCATCGGCGACGCCCAGGCCAACTCGTTCCTCGCCCGCGAAAACCGCAAGGGCTACGAGATCGAGATGTAAGGCGGTACGCCTTCAGGCAGGCCGACCGCAGCCGCCGCTAGAACCTGGCGCGGCAAGCGGCCGGCGGTACCTTCGGTCAATCAGCCGTTGAGCGTTGGCTCACGGTTCCCGCGAACCATAAGCCGGCGGTCAACGGCTATTTGAACGACGAACTTGCTCACACCTGATGAGCAGTGAGCCGACGGGGCTTGGACTCTACTCGCGATTCATTTCCGCACGGTGGGAGCCGAGTGGAGCCTGACGTTCGGGGTGAACGAAACCGGAGCTCCATTTTGACGCGCATTGCCGGAGACATCATGAATTGTCTTAAATTTCTGTCCCTCGTCATGATGCTTTCCTCGCCGTTGCTTGCAGCGGACAAACCGAACTTCATCTTTATCCTCAGCGACGATTTGGCCCAAGGCGATGTCGGCTGTTACGGACAACAACTTATCAAGACTCCAAATCTCGATCGGATGGCTAAGGAAGAAACGCGCTATCTTCAGGCTTATAGCGGAACCACCGTTTGCGCGCCGAGCCGGACTTCGTTGATGACGGGGCTCGACATGGGGCATTCGCCGATCCGCGCCAATCACGAAGTTCAACCTGAGGGCCAAAAGCCGCTTCCCGAGGGAACGTTCACCGTCGCCCAGCTGCTGAAGAGTCAAGGCTATGCGACAGCTGCCGTGGGGAAGTGGGGCATGGGAATGTTCGACACCACGGGGAGCCCGCTGAAAAATGGCTTCGATCATTTTTTGGGTTACAACTGTCAGCGCCATGCGCACCGCTACTTTCCATCGTTTCTCTACAACGATGCGAATCGCTTTCAGCTTGCAGGCAACGATGACAACAAGCGGGTCGACGGCAAAGGGGCAATCTATGCCCAGGATCTGATGCCGACGAAGCCATCCACTGGATCCGAGAGCACCAAGAACAACCATTTCTTCTCTTCTTTGCAGCCACGCTGCCGCACGGCACGTTTCACATCAACGACCAGGGCATCTATCAAGACCAACCTTGGACGGAGCAACAAAAGAACTATGCAGCGATGGTAACGCGGCTCGATCGCGAAACCAACAATTTGGCGGATTTGCATCCAGAGCTGGTCGCAAAAGCTCAAACGCTCATGAAGTCTGCTCGTGTCGATCATCCCGATTGGCCCCTGGTTGACAACTCCTCACCGCGAAGAGGGAAATCCCGGAATCAACCAGCAGCGGCAAGACAATAGGGAACCACCGGACCTTCAATCCATTTGTTTTTGGGAAAGGCAAGGATCATGCGACATTTGCTGTTGCGGTTCGTCGTCGCGTGTTGCTTACCTTCATGCAGTGCTGTCTGGGCACTAGGCGACGCTCCTGAGCCTCCGGCGACTGTACCGGGTGGTTTGACGGAATATCACTTGAAGCTGAACACGCCGCAGGAACTGCAAGAACTCTTTGCCTATTCGTCGCAGCGGCTTCCGCTCGTGAGCGGCCATCGAGGCGGAGCCCGCCCCGGGTTTCCCGAAAACTGTTTGGAGACGTTCGCAGACGCGCTGAAGTACGGCTACTGTCTGTTCGAGATCGATCCGCGGCTGACCAAGGATGGTCAGATCGTGCTCCATCACGATGAAACCCTGGATCGCACGACGACTGGGACGGGCAAAGTGATCAATAAGACACTTGAAGAATTGAAATCACTTCGACTGCGTGATTCCAAAGGGAACGTCACCGAGTGCGTGATGCCGACGCTGGGCGAGGCGTTGGAGTGGTGCGCGGCAAAGCAATTCTCGTTCTCGACCAGAAAGACGTGTCGACGAGCCTTCGACGAGAGCAGATTGAAGCTCATCGCGCCGAGAGCTACGCCATGATGATTGTGGCGGGGTTTGATGAAGTCAAAGAGACGTACGACAAAAATCCAGGTATCATGATGGAGATTTATCTCGGTAATCGTGCCAGGTTCGATCAGTTCCAAAAGCTAGGCGTTCCCTGGTCGAACGTGATTCCGTTTATCGGTCATACGATGCCGGCAGACGTGAGCATTATCAAGGACATTCACGACCAGGATGCCTCCTGCATGCTGGGGACGTCGCGCAACTATGATCGTGAATTTTTGAAGTTGGGGGATCGTGCGCCGGCGAAAATGAAGCCCGTCTATGAAGCTTTGTTTTCGACAGGCGTCGACGTCTTGGAAACAGACATTCCCACGCACCTCTCGACGATGCTGAACGACGCTTGCCCAGTTCCCGCCGGCAAGGGCAGATTTTTTCAACGGGTTGAGCGTGGCGACTAGTGTTGAGGATGGTCGGGTATCGCTATGGCTTCGGGTGACACGTCCAGAGCCCTAGCGACGGGCGTGAGCGGCGGAAGCAGATCCCGAGCCGTTGAGGCATTCAATCGTTACCCTACAGTTCTGCCCAGCACGCCCTTCGTTCCTCAGGGACGTGCGACCCAGAGGATAAGGACCCAACCCCACGCGGTAAGCCGCGAAGTTCGCGGAAGAATTGAGAAATGAAGGGCGTGCTGGGTTTGGTGGCTGCCCCTGATTGCTTCCGGCTGGGGGGCGTGTCAACATTGAACGAGGGACTGTTGCTGTTGCTTCGTGAATGCGGTCGTTGCCATGCTCGCTTGCTTGAAAACCTTCACGCTGCTGGGAATCGAGGCGATGCCGGTGGAGGTTGAGGTCGACCTGTCACCGGCGGCGATGCCGAAAACGACGCTCGTCGGGCTGCCGGAAGCATCGGTTAAAGAGAGCACTCACCGGGTCGAGCGGGCGATCGTTAACAGCGGCTTCATTCGGCCGCAGGATCGCGTGGTGATCAATCTAGCACCCGGTGACTTGCCCAAGCAGGCGCCGTCGTTTGACCTGCCGGTGGCCCTCGGAGTGCTCGCCGGGAGCGGACAACTGGTCTCGGACCGGCTGGAACGCTATGCCGTGGTCGGGGAACTGGCGCTGGAAGGTCACACGCGGCCAGTCAAAGGGGCGCTGTCGATGGCGATCGCCACAGCCAAGCAAGCCGGGATGCGCGGGCTGGTCGTACCGACGGAAAATGCAAATGAAGCGGCCGTGGTCGAGCAGATCGAAGTCATTCCGGTGGCGAATCTGCGCAGGCCGTCGGCTTCTTTTCCGGCGCGATCGATATCCCACCCCATCCCAGCCAGCTGGTCGAGTTGTTCGAGCAGTTCAGCACCTACGACGTCGACTTCGGCGACGTCCGCGGCCAAGAGATGGCCAAACGCGCGATCATGCTCGCCGCTGCCGGCGCACATAATTTAATCATGATCGGTCCGCCTGGCAGCGGTAAAACGATGTTGGCCAAGCGGATGCCGACGGTGCTGCCGCAGCTGAGCCCTGCTGAATCGATCGAAACGACACGAATTTACAGTGCTCTGGGGCAACTTCCGCCGGGTCAGCCGCTGATGGCGCGGCGGCCCTTTCGCAGCCCTCACCACACGATCAGCGATGCAGGGCTAGTCGGCGGCGGCAGCCCACCGACGCCGGGGGAAATCTCCAAATCGCACAACGGGATTTTGTTTCTCGACGAATTGCCGGAGTTCAACCGCAAGACGCTCGAAGTGATGCGGCAACCGATGGAAGACGGTGTCGTGACAATCTCACGGGCCCTACGGAGTTCGACCTTTCCTGCCGATTTCATGCTCGTCGCGGCCGCCAATCCCTGCCCCTGCGGTTACCGCAGCGACCCGCGCCGCAGCTGCAACTGCACGCCGCCGCAGGTCGAACGGTATATGGGACGCATCTCCGGTCCGCTGTGGTCAAGCCCCTGGACCTAGAGTGTTCGCTGTGAGTTGGGGACGGAAGGCAAACACCCCAGGCCCTACCCGCACAGTAAAAGCTTGCTAGCATTGATTCAACGTCGCTAGGGGAAGTCATGATCCCCGCGCTGTCCATCGGTATCGGACCCTATGCCGGCATCGATGGACGGCAGCGACTTCTACAACGCATAGGGATCTGGCGATGAATGAACGAGCGATGATTGACGGGCTCCGGCTGACCGAGGCTGAGCGGTCAATGCACGAATCGAATACCGCAGCGCGCGAGCTGGACGCGATCGCAAAAGACCTACTCCCGGCACTGGAGGCCAGCGGCACGCAACTACCGGCCGGCGAGACTCCCGGCGCGAGGGTGATGGCGTGGTTGCTTCACGATCAGCTAAACCCGCCTGGACCATACCGTCGCGGCTCGGCATCTTCACTTGCCAACGCGTTCACTCTGATCCGCCGGCAGATTCAGGCCAGTACAGGCGAAGGTGATGCTCCGCCAGCATGGATGCTTGACGAGCTGAGGCAATTAGCGGCGACGCATCGCGATTACCACGGCGCTGTCGAGCGACACCCAGCAGGCAGCGACGCGTTCCGGCTCCGGTACTTCGGCGAGGGAGATTACCAGAGACTCCGCGAAGGCTACTATCCGATCGTTGAACCGGCACCGCCGGTTAAGCAAGAGCAGCAAGCACCCCCAGGATTCCCGTCCGCTGTCGTCGCTGACAATCCGGCATCACCTGGTTCCGCGAAGCCGGGTAGGAAAAAAGGTGGACAGGCCAATCCGGCCGCAGACAAAAAGATTGCTGAGGAATACGCCCGCGGGCTTGAGGCCGGCGAGTGGAATAGCAAGGCCGACTTCGCCCGCAAGCGGCATCCTAGCAAGGATCGCACCACCATATCTAAGGCGATCGATAGGGGCGATGCATTGCGTGAATCGAATACCAAGAGCGCGAAGCGTTCACGCTGACAACTAAAAAGCTGAAAAAAACTTTCGTTCACCTAAGCCCGCAAATCGCGGGCTTTTTTCGTTTCTGGGCTGAGCGCGCGCGTGAATCGAATCGGGGTTTTATTCAATTCACACATTCACGCTTTCAATAAGCAAACGCCACTGACGCAACGGCAAACAGCAAACGAAAGCGAGAGTATCCAAATGACCGCCACTGTCGAAAGCGCACCTGCACTCCGCATCCTGACCGAGGATGTTTTGACACTACAGGACGCACGCAGCGACCTGAAGAAGATCACCGGCCGGCGCCCGGACAAAACAACGATTTATCGCTGGTGCCTGAAGGGAGTAGGCGGGACCAAGCTTGAGCACATCCGCCTAGGCGATCGCATCTTGACGAGCCGCCAGGCACTGACGCGGTTTATCGAATCGCGAACCGCCGCAGGGGCCGGCCAGTGATCGCCACCCCTAGCACGGCCAAAGCAGCCGCGACGCTCAGCGCATCCCAGGCCGATGCAATCGCCGCGCTGTTGCTCAGTCTGCCGGCGCCCCCACCCAAACCAAACCCCAGCAGCCGCGCCGTGGCCGTAGCTGCTGGTTCCAACACCTTGCCACAGGAGCGCAGCACATGACGACCGCAGAGAAGCTTGCACATCAAGCCTTCACCGAAGGATCGATCCCGCCAGGTTACGCCAAGGTGATCGACGTTGGCCCCGAGGGTGAAACCAACGAGCCGCGAATCATGCCGGCCGATGTTGCTTGCCGCGACTGGAGCCAGCCGGCACCGAAGGCGAATCAACGCGTCGTGATCGTCTCACACCCTTTTGGATCAACGGCAATCTATTGGGATGACGAGGAAGCGACGGTTCAATCTTTGCCGCCGTGGGAGCGATAAGCGGCTAGCTGTTACACCAATCCATGCCGAAGTCGCAGCGGTGCTTTACTGCGGCAAATCATCCGACGAATAGGTTATGAGAAATGAAAGTCAAATCAGTAACGATCAAAAGCGCCCAAGAAACCGTTGTACTCAAGGGGCGGGAAATTGATCAATTCAAAGTTTCGCTTATGGGTGACGTGAGCAACGACGCAACACCCGAAAATATTAGGGCCGCATCTAAACAGATGCTTGAAATGCTCGCCAAGGGCGGCGACGTAGTTTGGCCGCCGCAGTAGCACCGCAGATCATGCCGAAGCCAGCGCGGCATTCTATCGCTGGCGATCCTAAGTATCAGGAGTTGGGAATATGAAAACCGGGAAAGAAAGCACGCTTAGGGCGATCGCGCGTGAAATCGCGCGACTTGAAACCCAAATTGATCGCGCGAAAACACACAGGCAGATTGTCAACTCGCTGGGAGTGTCGGGCGCCGTGACGGAGTACCGACGTTGGCGAGATGCCGGAAGCCCGTTCGACGCTCGCAAGGCAGCCGGAACCGTGGTGCAAGTCAAGGGCAGGCTAGCAGTGGTTGACTATGGCGGAGACGCCGGCAAGAGAGTGGTGGACATCGACGACCTGATACTACTGCCTGATCCGTCAGGCCAGCCCGCAGACATCACACACAGCGATCTAGTGGAAGCCGCCAGCTAGGCACTGATCAGCAAACGAGAGCGGCCCCCGAGGATCACTCCAAAGGGGCCGCACAGATCGATTCAGCAACCAACCATCCGCCGGCGCCAACCGGCGATCCTCAAAAGGACACACACAGTATGACAGACTTTGCCGCGGTAGCAAGTCAAATACCGCTTGACGCGCCGCTAATCCAACGGGCCGCAGTGGTCGCACTCAAGGCGGCCCATGATGCCAACTATGAGCAGAAGATCGTCTGCCCGGTCTGCTGCGACAACTACGTTCACCTGGTCGGCAGTGGCGTTCAAACCGAGAGCACGCTGCACCTGATCGACGGCGATGGGTTGCACCTAGTTGCCGGTCTGCCGCCGCTCGGCCGCGGATCCGCAGTGATCACCATTTACGCCGGCGAGTGTGACCACACGTTCGCAAGGGTTCAGCGGTTTCACAAAGGCCAGACGTTTATCGGTGACGTTGTGTTGCCGATCGCTTTTGAATCCCTCAACACACTTTGGAGGGATTGAACAAGTGATCCCATTTAATGAAATCAAAGAAGCTGCCGCCGGTCGATGGGCTGAGATCCTACCACGGCTGACACCGCTCCCCCCTGACGCACTGGCCAAACGAGCCGACGATCACCCCTGCCCGCTTTGTAATGGGCGTTCAGTGCTTTGGCCCGCTGAGGATGCACAGCAGAGCGGACGCGTTGCTTGTCGCAACTGCACCGACAACAAGCCGACCGGCGACGGCATCGCAACCGTGGCCGCATTCGCAGGGTTGTCGCAGGGCGATGCCGCTAAGGCTGTTGCTGAGTTTTTGGGTCTGTCGCCAAGATCAAGCGACAAGCCGCCTGAGATCGACATTATCGCCGAAGTCTGTAAGCAAAAGAGAATGCCAGTTGAGGCGTTCCTGCAATTCGGTGCGATTGCTGAAAAGCGTGGCCGTGAGAAACGGCCCGTTGCCCGGGTGCCGGTTTATGACGAAACCGGAGAGCCGCATTCACACTTTGACTTCGCGGCCAATCATAAAGGTTGGTTCGCGCGGGGCGTGGGTATGGCTGGCATGTTCCTGCCAGGCCGCAAGCCGACCGCCGGCGAAACGTGGTACCTGGTCGAAGGTTGTAAGGATGCCGCGGCGCTGGTGGGCCTAGGGTTCAATGCCGCCGGGATGCCGACCAGCTACTTAGCGGCCAAATACGCTCGGCTGTTTTCTGGTTGTCATATCGTACTGGTGCCCGATCTGGACACCGCGGGGCAACTGGGAGCACAAAAGACCGGCGGACATCTTAAAGGAATCGCCGCATCGGTTCGTGTGGCTCGGCTACCGGGTGAGATTGTTAGCCGGGGTGGCGATGACGTGAGGGATGCTTTAAGACGCCCTGACGGCGAGCGGCTGGTTCGTGAGGCAATCGACGCTGCCGCATCATGGATGCCAGCAGACGGCGAGCACGACCCACAGGACGGACGCCCCGAGGTGACGCTGACGCTCAACTATGGTTGGGCTGCTGATCAGGTTACCGAGTATCTGGGCAAACTCGGCTGGGAAACCCCATGGTTGCCCGCTAAGAAGCGGGAGCGGCTGAAGCTTTATCAGCGTGGTGGGGCGCTGGTTCATGTTGTGACCGAGGATGAGCCGACCGAGCTATCCGGCGGCATCACAACGCCAGCAGGGACGGCCAGAATCAGGCCGCTGCCGCTGGGGCAACTGCCGCTGAGGATTGCCGATGCGGTGCAACTGGTGGTAGAGGTTGAAAAGGAAGGCGAACTAGAAAAGGCCGCGACACCTCCGCCGCGATGGTTGCTTGATGGGGTCTACACCCGCGGCGACTATGGTCGCGATGTTCGGCGACTTGACGGGATTATCTCAGCGCCAACACTGCGAGCCGATGGGACGGTTTTACAGTCCGCAGGCTATGACAAGAAAACGGGATTGCTGTACGTTCCCAACGGCACGTTTCCCAAGGTTCCTGAGCGGCCAACACTTGAAGATGCAAGATCGGCTGCCGCTGAGCTGCTGGAGGTTGTCAAAGACTTCCCCTTTGTTGATGACGCTGACCGCTCGGCATGGTTGGCGATGGTGCTAACGAAAATCGGCCGCACTGCAATAACGGGTTGCTGCCCATTGTTCGCAGGCACAGCGACTACGCGGGCTAGTGGAAAGTCTCTGCTGGTCGATGGGGCAAGCTTGATTGCCTACGGCCGACCAGCGGCAAGGAAGCCCTACGCCGCTGAGGATGACGAGATGCGGAAGGCGATCACGGCCACCGCAATGGAGGCCCTGCCCGCTGTCCTGCTGGACAACGTAGATCGGACGCTGGGCGGAGCATCGCTTGACGCGGCATTAACTGCACTGACCTGGAGCGACCGCGTTCTAGGGGCATCCAAGACGACGGGTGAGCTTCCTTTGCGGACGATCTGGTCGGCAACGGGAAACAATCTGCGATTCGGCTCTGACCTTGCCCGCCGAGTGCTGCCGATCCGCTTGGAGCCGTCGGTAGAGAATCCCGAGGAGCGCACCGACTTTGAGCACAGCGATCTGCTGGGATGGGTGAGAGAGAATCGGCCGCGACTGGCAATCGCCGCGCTGACGATCCTTCGCGCCTACTTCGTCGCAGGCAAACCGGAGCAACCCAGGGGCGTCTGGGGATCGTTTGAAACCTGGTCGGCACTGATCCGCGGTGCAATCGTTTGGGCTGGACTGGCTGACCCACTGGCCACCCGCGAAACAGCCAAGGCCGACGACACGAGCGGCGCGATTGTTCGGGGGCTGATCGGTGGATTGCTGGAGGTTGACGAGCACGGCGATGGGCTGACCGTTCGTGAGATCATCACCGCACTGACCGCTCAGGGCAACGAAGATCGTTTTCCGGCTATGCGGGAAGCCGTTTCCGAGGTTGCAACCCACCGCGGGGCAATCGATCAACGACGGCTTGGCTATGCACTGCGGAAGTATAAGGGCCGCGTTGCGGGTGGCTGGAGGATCACCGGAGACGCAAACCGCACTGGGGTAATTGCCTGGAGATCAGAAAAGGCAAGTGCAGGGGATGCAGGGGATGCAGGGGATACTTTCACCGATCCTTACGCGGGAAGGTTGTGTGTGTCACACACGGACACACATATACACGATAGCGACACACACACGTTTGCATCGGGGCAACCGGTGGAACCATCCCCAGCATGCCCAGCATCCCCAGCAGATTCAACAACCAACGCCGCGACACCAACTAAGCATCCATGCCCGCGATGCGGTGCCAAACTGGTCCGCAAGCCGGAAACGCCAGTGATCGGCGGTTATGTCAATCTGGATTGCCTGACGCCCGGTTGTGATCACGTCAAAGCGGTCAAGGTAGTCGAGGCCGCAACGCCGGTTCAATCAGCCGGAGACGATCAGGGGGTGATGTTTTGAATATCCCCGCAACCCTTGCCCCTGAGTCGATCACGGCACTGGTCGACACCCGAGAGCAAACGCCCTTAGACCTGACGCCGCTAAGGATCGAGGCCGCGACGCTGGAATCCGGCGACTACTCAGTCCGAGGGCTGGAGCAAGTTATCAGGATCGAGCGGAAATCACTTCCTGACCTAGTGGCGTGCTGCGGCCGTGAGCGTGAACGGTTCGACCGCGAAGTGCAACGACTGCTGGCCTATCCCGTTCGGGTGCTGCTGGTCGAGGCAACATGGGCCGACATCGAGCGCGGCGACTGGCGTGGGCAGGTTAAGCCGGCTGCTGTCGAGGGCTCGCTACTCGGCTGGATTGCCAGCGGCTTGTCGGTCGAGCTGATGGGTGATCACCACAGAGCCGGCCGCTTTGCAAGCCGAATCCTTTACACCGTGGCCCGTCGTCGCTGGCGTGAGCTTCGGACGATGGCAAAGGGGTTTGAGTGATGAGCACTAAGACTTACCGCGTCGACCTACAGCCAACGCCAGGCATGACTGAGGACGAAGGGTTGCGAGCCCTGAGAGCGTTCCTTAAAGCCGCGCTGCGATCCTTTGGGTTGCGGTGCACATCGGCAACCGAGATCCCACCGGCAGCCACTACCAAGCCATCACCACCACCACAGGAGCAAGATCAATGACCAGGCCCCCAAGACCAAGCCGCCCGGACGATAGATCACCGCGATGGTTCCGGCGTGCTGTTGCTGATGCAGTGGCCCGCGGAACCCTAAGGCCCGAGCACACACACGGCGATGCGATCGACCATTGCCGCGCTGCAGGCTATGCCGACCTGCTGGTTGCTGCTGGTTCAATCAACACACCGGCCGGAGCGGTGCTGATCAGTGAGCCCAAGCGACAAGACCTAACACCCGCTCAGGCATGGCGCCGGGCTGCTGAGTTGGGATCGGCGATCGGCTGCACAGCATGGGTTGAACCCTTGGCATGGGCAGACCGAGCGAATCGTTACCGGATCTGCTTTGCCGCGATGCAGGCCGCAACCACAGGCGACGCACCGCAGCCGCAGCGTATCGCACAACAGCCACCAAGGGGCAAGCGTGGGAGATCACACACGAAACAGGCTCAGGCTGTCACAGGCGATTCTAGAGGCCCTGGTGAGGGTGGCCAGGACGGCAGACGGACACCGTAGACCGCCCCCCCATTAAAGGGTCCTCTGAAAAAGGCCCCTCCCCCTCTGCGGCAGTAAAGACCCCGCGTTTGCGCACCGATCCACAAGCCTACCTTCCAAAATCAAAGTTGAAACATGGCCAGAATTAGAACCGAGATCAAAGCACTCAAAGAATCCTCCGGCAACGTCGAAACTTCAGCCGACGACCTTAACCTTTTGATCGACCTGGTAGGACGCCGCGATGCGCTGTTCTATCCGTGGAGATTCCAAACCTCAGACTTTTCAAGGCAGCGGAATTACCCCGCCATCTTGGACCGACAGCGAGCATACCTCAGCGGCACGTACGGCATCTCCGCTAAGGCCCAGGGCCGCGGCGACTGGAAAACGCTGCACTACTCACGTCGAAAGCTTATAGACGCCGGACTGGTCACAGCAACGCTCAGTGGCGGCCAGGTGACAAGTCTCTACCCAACCGAGCTGGGAGAGGCCACCGTTGCCGCGATGGCAGGACTGCCAACACTCAGAGGTGCGGCGCTGGTGATCTTGGAATACCTGACCCGCAACCCCGGTATCAATTGGGTCTATGGGGTGGGACTGAGCGAGTCCAAGCTATTTCAGCGGGATCTGATCGGCAACCCAGACGACTGGCAAGACCTTACCGACCTGACGTTGCCGCTGTTGGTCCGCGGTCTGGTTATGGCGACCTTTGACACTAAGGGCCGAGTGTTCTACGGCATCAAGTCTATCAATCTGCCAGAGGTTGCCACATCTACCGCAGAGTATAGCGATGCCGCCGCCGATCGTTACATCTCCGCCTACAACGCCGAGCGAGCCCAGCTAGAGCGTTTGGAGTATGAGGGGAATGAGGTTTTCATTCCATGGCCCGCCAGCAGCGCCGGCAACTGCTACATCTCAACTGAGGAAGGGCCGCAGTTTGAAGCCGGCGAGTTGGCCAAGGTGCTACCGATCGACAAGAACAATCCGCCGATCCCCGGCTACCCAGTCCCGCCAAGCAAGTCCCCAGGCAAGAGCGGTTTTCCGTCGGTCTGGAGCATCACGCAACCATCGTTCAACAAGGAGTAAACCATGCAGGAAACCCCCAAATCGTCGCGATTCTTTGACCCCTTAGCAATTGCGGTTGCCAGCGGTTCAACCATTAAGGCCGCCGCTGAGGCCGCTGGTTGCTCGCTTCCGGTTGCCTATTCAATCAGCCGCTCGGCTGAGTTCCGAAACGCCGTCAGCGAGATCCGCACCCAAGCGATTCAATCGGCTGTCGGAGTGCTATCCGCAGGTGCGACGGCCGCCGCCGCTTGCCTGGTCGATCTGCTAAGCGATGACGACCCAAAGGTTAAGCTTGCCGCAGCGGTCAAACTGCTGGAGAAGCTTACACCACTGACCGAGCTTCACGAACTGCGCGTTGATGTTCAGTTGCTCAAAGAGCAAGCCGCCACACGCCCAAGGATCGCACAATGAGAAGCCTTGGCCCTTGCCCAGTATGCCAGGCCGGCAGAATGCAGACTTACAAGACGCGAACCGTCGGAGTGACCCGCGTTCGTTATTTGAAGTGTTCAGTTCTGTAAGGCCACCGGAATCCAACTAGACTTAAGAGTCGACGACCTTGGCCGAACTATTTTAGATGTTTGTACCAGAGCAAGTAACGAATGCACCTTCTATAAGCATTGTTCCCCGTTAGACTGTAAGTATTGAACCGACCCCGTTTCTACCCGCTAAGGAATCGCCAACATGGCAAAACCCGACCTTTGTGACCGCATTTGGGCCCGAATCGAAAAGAAAGAAGCCGCTAAGGCTCAAATCCGAGCCGAGATCAACGCCCGCATCGCTGGCAAATCGCAGCCCCAACCAATCGCCAGCGCCTCTGCCCGCTGGGATTCAGCCATTGCAACCGCCCTGGTCAAAACCAACGGCAACCGAGCCCGCGCTGTGGCGATGGCCAGCCAGCAGAACCCAGGGCTGCGGGAAGCGTTCGTTGCCGAAGCCAACGCGAATCGCAACACCAACGCCGCGAAGTCTCAGCCGACCACCCGAGCTGCTGCCACTGGAGCTAAGGCCCGCTGGCAATTCGCGATCAATCAGAAGATCGCAGCCGGCATCCCGCGGGGCCAAGCAGTGATGCAGGCCAACACCGAGAATCCCGGCTTGCGTGAAAAGCATGTTGGCCGAAGTCAACGGCCGCTGATCACCAACACTACCGAGATGATAACGATGGCCAAGACCACAAAGCCCAGCACTGCGGAATCCCGAGCGATCCGCTTAGCCGAAATCGCAGGCTCCGTTGAGTGGCGCCTGTGCGATGCGGAAAGAGGTTCAGATCAGCCGCAGAG
>CAVWUB010000004.1:0-2888995 GCA_963758085.1 uncultured Planctomycetaceae bacterium
ATCACGCAACCATCGTTCAACAAGGAGTAAACCATGCAGGAAACCCCCAAATCGTCTCGATTCTTCGACCCCTTAGCAATCGCGGTTGCCAGCGGTTCAACCATTAAGGCCGCCGCCGAAGCCGCTGGTTGCTCAACCCCGGTTGCTTACTCAATCAGCCGATCGCCTGAGTTTAAAAACGCAGTGAGCGAGATCCGCACCCAAGCGATTCAATCAGCCGTCGGAGTGCTATCCGCAGGTGCGACGGCTGCCGCCGCTTGCCTGGTCGATCTGCTAAGCGATGACGACCCAAAGGTTAAGCTTGCCGCAGCGGTCAAACTGCTGGAGAAGCTTACACCGCTGACCGAGCTCCACGAACTGCGCGTCGATGTTCAGTTGCTCAAAGAGCAAGCCGCCACACGCCCAAGGATCGCACAATGAGAAGCCTTGGCCCTTGCCCAGTATGCCAGGCCGGCAGAATGCAGACTTACAAGACGCGAACCGTCGGAGTAACCCGAGTTCGTTATCTGAAATGCTCGGCTTGCAAGGCCACCGGGCACGAACAACTAAGAGTCGATGACCTAGGCCGAACTATTTTGGACGTTTGTACCAGAGTAGGTAATGCAGAAGCTTCTATAAGCATTATTACCCGTTAGAATCTAAGTATCGAGCCAACCCGTTTCTATCCGCTAAGGAATCGCCAACATGGCAAAACCCGACCTTTGTGACCGCATTTGGGCCCGAATCGAAAAGAAAGAGGCCGCTAAGGCTCAAATCCGAGCCGAGATCAACGCCCGCATCGCTGGCAAATCGCAGCCCCAACCAATCGCCAGCGCCTCCGACCGCTGGGATTCAGCCATTGCAACCGCCCTGGTCAAAACCAACGGCAACCGAGCCCGCGCCGTGGCGATGGCCAGCCAGCAGAACCCAGGGCTGCGGGAAGCGTTCGTTGCCGAAGTCAACGCGAATCGCAACACCAACATCGCGAAGTCTCAGCCGACCGCCCGAGCTGCTGCCACTGGAGCTAAGGCCCGCTGGCAATTCGCGATCAATCAGAAGATCGCAGCCGGCATTCCGCGGGCCCAAGCAGTGATGCAGGCCAACACCGAGAACCCCGGCTTGCGTGCTCAGATGCTCGCCGAAGTCAACGGCCGCTGATCACCACCACTACCGAGATGATAACGATGACCAAGACCACAAAGCCCAGCACTGCGGAATCCCGAGCGATCCGCTTAGCCGAAATCGCAGGCTCCGTTGAGTGGCGCCGCGCGATGCGGAAAGAGGTTCAGATCAGCCGCAGAGTGTTAGAGGAACATGGTCCCGTACTTCGCAAGCTGATCGAAGAAAAAACCAAGCAGTTAAACGGCTTGGAACGCGACGCCCGCCTATCGGCCCGTCGCTTGAAAGAAGCTGAAGCCGCTGCCGCGCAACTGCGATGCCAGGTTAAGCGACCGACTACCAAGCCCGTCAGCGTTTGACGGCTTGTGTTTTGTTTCCCGTGGGGCAGGAGTCCCGCACACCTTAGGAAGTTTCGATGAGTCAACTATTAGAACAAGCACGTCAGAAGATCGCCGCTGAACAAGCCGCTAAGGAGCAGTACGTTCACGAAATGCACGCCGCAATCGTCGCAATCGCAGTTCGCGACCTGAGCGGCGACACGCAGCCAGACGACGCTCAAAACCTGGTCGATCTGCTGGAGGAAACCGGCATGACCGAGGACACCTACCGCGATATGCTGGCCAAAATCCCGCGGGTTGGTCGGTATTGCGAAGTTATCAAAGAGGCGAAGGAAAAAGCGCCGCTGGTTCCTGGCCTGAGGATGAAGGTCAAGGAACTGGAAAAGCGGCACAAAGAGGAGATGCGAGAGGCGATTCTGGCGCAGCGCCGCGCCGATATGAGCAGCCAAGCGACTGACGCCGCTTCTGAAATGCAGTTCATCGCCGCGCATCACCCGTATCTTTTCGGCCCATTCGATCCCGCTGATCGCCGCTCCGCGAAGCCGCTGCCAGAGGTGGCAAACTTCAGGCCACCCGCGAAGCCCCAGGTTGCCCCCATCGCGATCGTCAGCGCGCCCGAGGTAGCCCCCGAGGCCGCAGTTGATGTTCAGGCCGAACCGGAAGCCGAGGTCACTCCAGAACTGACACCCAAGCCCGCTAAGCGAATGAGCCGCAACGATCTGCCAAGCGTCGACTGATCGACCTCGGCAGTTCTCATAGCGTCCCGGACCGCCCGGGACGCCCGCCTCTCCAATCACTATCACGCGAAAGCAAATCAATGGCACTGGAAGACCTGGACGCACTGGTCGTTGCGGACAATCAAATCGCAGATGCAAACGAAAACCACGCCGTAGGTAAGCTGGTTAGCAGGTTCGGCATCACCCGAGGCCGCAAGCTGGCGCGGCTGGCTGCTGGTATCCGAGGCAACGATCCCAGCGGCACCGCCGGCTACGACCAGAAAGAGGATGCGAATTGCATTCTCATCGCCGTTGCTGATGCAATCGCCAACTAAAGCCCGCCCGTTCTCATAACGCCCTGGACCGCTCGGGGGCGCATCTCATAACCCACCAAGCACGGAATCCCATAATGTCAACCGGAATCGACTTCATCATCGGCGGCAAGGACAACGCTACGTCCGCAATGGACAAGGTAGATCAAGCCCTCGGTCGCCTGCAGGCCCGCACCGGCAAGCTGGCCGAGGCTACCAAGACGATGGCCGTCAATGTCACCGGCGCGAAGTCGACGATGGGCGGGCTGTCCACTGGAGCGGCATCTGTCGACAGAGCGGCCAAGGCGACGTCGACACAAATCGCCGGTCTGTCCGCATCGCTGGCCAAACTCAAAGCCGCCGCTGGCCCGCTGCTGGCAGTGTTCGCCGCGGTCAAGACTGTCACCGCTGGCGTCGGGGCAATCAAGGATTCAGCTGCCGCCTATGACGAGCAGGCCGAATCGATCCGTGGGCTGGAGTCCGCGCTAGCGTCCGGCATTGGCCCGGCGTCCGGCATGTCGGAAAAGCTACAGGCGGCAGCCGCCAATCTGGAGTCGCTCACCGGTATCAGCGAGCGGTCCACACTGGCGATGATGAAACAGGCCTTACATCTGCAGGTTCACTCCGGGCAGGTCGACGAGGTTACCAAGGCAGCCGTGGGCCTGGCTGAGGTGACTGGCAAGGGTTTGCCGGAAGCGCTCAGTATGTCCGCCGCCGCAGTCAAAGGCGACTTCAGCGCGTTCACAGAACTGATTCCCCAAATCCACATGGCGACTACCGCCGAGCAAAAGCTGGCCATGGTTCAGCAGCTCAGCGCCAAAGGGCTGGACCTGAAAGCCAAGCAGTCCGGCAGCTTGTCAGCCGTCATGGCGCAGACAAGCAACTCCGTTCGCCGGCTGATGGAAAGCATCGGGGCGCTGCTGGCACCAATGCGGCTCCTGATCGCCACCGGTGTTAAGGCTTTGGCCGACGCACTCCGCACCGCCCTTGCCCCAGCAGTCGAGCGCACAAACGAGATGGTTAAGGGTTTGGGGGCAGTCGCGGCAACCATTGGCGACACCATGAGGGCCGTCGGCCAGGTCGTTAAGGTGGCACTTGAAGGGGTGTGGCGGTCGATCAAGGCAGTAGGATCGGCGGCAGCAAGCGCCCTTGGTATCGACTTCGCGTTATCAGCCAAGACGTTTGCAACCGCTGCCGAGAAGATGCGAGCCGTTGTGACAGCGGCCGCCAACAAGATCATCGCTGCGATTACGTGGGTGGAGGTTGTAGCAACCAACCTCGGTAAGGTTTGGGAGGGGGTGAAAGCGTTCGCCGAGCTGCAACTGCTGCGGCTGACTGAGATCGTCAAGCACGCACTGACTAAGGTGATCCCGGCCTATGTGAATTGGTTTGTAGATGCTTTTGAGACCGTGATTAGCAACGCGTTCTCACGTGTCGTGCGGATCGTTGCCAACGCGATGACGAACATTGCCGAGGCGGTGGTCCGTGGATGGGATTTTATCACAAGTCGCGGTAAGGGCGGCATTGAGAAACTGGTCAGCGACATGAACGAGATCACCAGTCGCAGCCTGACGGAAGGATTCAAGGCGACTGTTGCGGAGCTGCCGGAAATCGCCGCCCGCCAAATCACTGAACGTGAGCAACAGCTGTCCGAAAAGGTTGGAAAGATCGGCGAAAATCTGGGCAAGCAATTCACTAACAAGTTCAACCAGCGCATGATTAGGCTCGGCGCTGATGTTGGTGAAAAACTGTCCAAAGACATCAACCTGCGGCTCAATGCAGACGTGATCCACAGCCGGCCGCAGTTGCAAGCGACTGAAGGCCGATTACTGACCCGCGGCCCGGTCGAAAAGCGGGAGCAGTTCCTGGAGGCGATCGAGCGCAATACGAAGGATGTTGCGGTGAGGATGCAGGTGATGGAAGCCCAGATTGTTGAGATCAGCAGCGCCACCGGTAAGACCGCCGATAACACCGCCAAGAAGGGGCAAGAGATTCAGTTGGTTGGGGTGCCTGAGTAACTGGTGTTGCGCTGGTGTCGCCTGGTCGGTGCGGGGTTCCGGGGTGTAAGGTTCGCGACACTCTCCCTGACGCTGACGATCGGCCCTGTGATGGGCTGAGGGCGGCACTTTTTCATTCTCATAACTGAGGTAGAAATGTTATCGACTGACGAAGTTCAGGACTTCATGACCGGGAGCGCTCAGCGATTCGAGGAGATCGCCGATCACTATGCCCGCGTTGCCGCGCTGCTGGAATCGTGTGCGGCGAACCTTCTGACGGTCATTCCACAGGACGAGCGACTGGTCGACGAGATCGATGCGCTGCACGAGCGGACCGTTCGACTGGCCAAGGCGGCCCGAGGCGTACATCACGAGTGCAACGGCTTGTCGGCACATCATCAAGCCATCGCGGATCGGTGCGCGGAGATTCTGGCCGAGTGAGCCAGATCGAATACATTCCATCGCCCGCAGAGATCGCCGCAGCGTGTGCTGAGATTCAAGCCACCTGGAGCGACAAAGACCGCAGGCTCCGCAGTCGTGGTATCGACCTGCAGCCGCCCGATGGTGGCAAGGAGGCGGAAGCTGCTGCGAGGCTTGAAATGGAGTTCACGCTTGCGCAGCGGAGAAAGCGGGCGCGGTGAAAAACTTGCTTGACACCGCCCCGCAATCCCAACACCCACTGCAACAGCCCCCATCGCAGCCCCCGCGATTCACGGGGCGAAACCGGCGGTTTGCGAGCGGCGGTTGAAAACTTTGCGGATTCCTCTTGCATCTGGCCGCGGGAGTCGTCACAGTCTGGCAATCGTTTGGCTGTCGGCTGGTCCTGAAAAACCAACTGACTTGACGCCTGGTCGCTTTTCATGACCTGGTGTGACAACGCCGCCGTTTACTTTCTGACGATCGCACATGACGACGCTCGCCAATTCGAGAACCATTCCAAGCATTGATCCGCACAGGCGGGGAGCCAGGAACGTTCGGCACGGAGTAAACGCCGTGCTTTTCAGTCGGGTTGGCGAGCGTCGTCGTGCACGGACCTCTCTGGTTCGTGAAAGGGTTTTCTCCCATGCAGGTTTCAAATTGCAACGCCCGTGACGTAGTTCAGGCCGCACTCGCAAAGGTTCGCGCTGACCGCCAGCGGCAGCTCGCCGAGCGTGCCCTGGAAGTTTCTCGGGCCGAACGAAAGGCCAGGCAGGCCGAACAGGTCGACTTGGCTGATGACGACGCGCCAGCAGCGAGCCAGATGCGGTACGAGCAGATTACTCGCATCATGCTGGTGATCGAGCTGGTTGCACCGCTTCACCACGGCGTTACGGTTGCGATGATGCACCCGGACGTCTGCCAGGAGTACGGTCAGGTTTCAACGCGAACGGTATATCGTGACCTGCAGTTCCTGGAGTCTCTCGGCCTGCTGGATCGCGAAGGCAACCGCTTTTTCTGGCGCGATGGCAACTTCCGGTCAATCGTCCAGAAGGAGGTCGCGCGAAGCTGCGCAAGGTAGCAGCCGAGCGAGAGCAGCAGCTCAGCACGATTGCTGCGATCCGTCGCCACGCAGGCGCCGAGGGCTGGACCGAGCGAGCCGAGGCATAGGCCCGGCCGTTGTCAATTCCGCCGGCCGTGGTTCTGTCCCGCTGGCCGGCTTTCTTCCAATACACCACCCGCCGCTCTGCAACTTCTCAGGGCGGCCCCCAGGAACCGATACAATGACGATCACGAACAAGCAAGTTTGCGAGCAGTGCGGCGCCCCATCAGCTCGGATTTATGCCTACTGGCCCGCGACGCTCTGCCAGGCGTGCGCCACCGAGCGCGTCGCCAACGAGAAGGCCGCAGGAGCCGCTCAGGAGAGCCCAGCGGGCGATACGGCTGATGAGCCATCTGAGGCGGTTGCAACGCCAGAGGCGACGACTGAAGCGGTCGATTTAGATGCCAAGGCCAAGCAACTGGGCGAAGCAATCGCTGTCCAGGCAGCCCGGCCGCTGGTTGCTCAGGGGCAGCACTGCGGTGAGCCGGTGAGCTTCGCAGATGCCCAGGCAACGGCCGCAGTGGAGGCGATGACCGAGGATGCCAGGAAGCGACAGGAACGCCGCCAGCGAGCCGCACAGCGGGTTGCCGAGTATCACCGGATTCTGCCTCTGCAACTGGCACTGGTCCGCCGGGTGATGTTCTCCGGTGACCGGCTCGGCGCGCGGCGGCAAGTGATGACGATGTTCGAAAGCTACGTGCGGGTGCGGCACGGGCAACAGACCGGCATCCTGACCGATTACCGCCCGGTGTCGCGAATCCTATCGGATCTGCACCGCCGCGAAGGACTGACCGATGCCGAATTGCTCGAGCTGCTGGATACTTGGCACCGGCTGGAGCAGGCCAGCGATCCTGATCACGAGTCGATCACCACCGCCGTCGGGCTGGCAATCAGAAGGCTCGGCCGCATCGCTGACGAGAAACTGGGCCGGCAATATCTGGACGAACACAAGGGCTACCGGGCTGGCCGTGCGATCGGTGCCTACCGCAAGAGCCCGCAGGTCTGCAGCGGCTGCGGAGCGTTTGCCGAGGTGATGGATCCGGATGCGGATCTTGAAATTGGCTGGGAGCACGCCGCAGTGACCGGGGGAGTGGTGACGGCGTAGAACGAATGGTGACCACGCTCACCATTTTCATCGAGCCCGGCGGGGAATCCTGCCGGGTTTTTTGCGCAATTTTGACCGGGTGTAGCCTACACCCACGAAGGCTGATTTACAGGGCTTTCTAGGGTTTTCCTAAACAATAAGAAAGCGCATTTCACCCCGTGATTTGCGGGAAAAACAGATATTCTCATAACAGCCCAAATGTATTAGAAGTCCGCTGCTCTATCCAGCTGAGCTATGGGCGCATGAATGGGTCAGACACGGCGTTTCATGGGGTATTTGTGCGTCCCCGAGCGTCTGCTTTGTCCTCGGCTTCTTCGGGTGTACACCCGTTTGTACGCCTCGACGCTTGAGCAGCCGTGTCAAGGCCGCAAAATAGCATACAGTTAGGTCTGCGGCCATGCCAAAGAAACCTTGCCCAGGGCTCCCGCTTTACCCGCATCGCCGCGCTCACTTGGCCCTGAACAGCCTCAGCAAAGTCCACTCCTTCCGTCCCATCGAAGACAGGTGGCAGACGGCCGCGACCTCTACAACCGCCAACGCGAAGACTAGAGTACGGGTTGCAAGCCACGCGACACCGATATCCCGACCACCGTCGCAATCCTCTGCGACAGCTGTCTTACCGCTGGCGTCGGTGGCGAGGTCTGTAAAGCCAGCCGGAACATTCAGTGGATGATCCATCCACGTTAGGTCGGCATCGGACACGTCGCAGGTTGATCGACGACAAAACTGCGGTCGAGCTTCGACCTTCGGCTAGCGGAAGTCAGCGACTGCGCTCGGGCCTGGTACCTCATCGGCTCAACCGGCGGGTCGAGTGAAATCGACTGCGGTCACACGAGTCGCAGATTCGCCAAAATTTCTTGCGCGGCAGCTTCGTGAGCAACGTCCTGATTGGTCGCGAGCGCGAGACGAGACGATGCGCCAAACAACAAAGCGATCCCGAGCGGATTAACCGCGTGATTGAATGCCTCGGAGCGACTAAAGAGAGCGATCCCTGTCCGTCGGGCGGCGTTTCTTAGGCGGTCAAACAAAGGTGGGCGATGACGAAAGAAGAAAACAGCCGGGCGATCTACACGGCTTCGGTCCTCTGTGTGTTGTCCGTCTTCATTGGTTGCTACGCGTTGATGCAATTACACCAGCGAGTGACGCATGCCGAGTCGCGGTTTGACGCTGTCGATTCGGAGATGCAGCGGTACTACGGATCGCTCCAGCTAGAGCGACGAGCGGACATTCTGGACTACGCTGGACGAATCGATCGGCTGGAGCGGCATTTGGGCATCGCGGAGCCGTGGACCGGAGAGGCGGCCGCAGAGTATATGAGACGCGGCGGGCGGTGAGTCAAATAAGCGACGGGCCGCGGCCGTGGTGACGACGGCGATACGGTCGGCGAAGTGATGCGGCGTCCGCCCGGGGCGACATCTATGAAATTAATGGTCCGGATTTCATTGTGATTCCCGGTTTGGTTCTTCCGCTAATTTAGTGGGTGCCCGTCTCGGAGCGGGTATCGCGATGGCTTTGGGTGGCACGCTCAGAGCCCCAGCGATGGGCGTGGGCAGCGGAAACACGTACCACGCCGATGCGACATTCCCTGGTGACCCTGCCGTTCTCCCCAGCACGCCCTTCGTTCCTCAGGGACATGCCACCCAGAGGGCCAGCGGCCACGCCCAAGGACGACCCACGAAATTCACGGAAGAACCCCCAGTTTCATAACTCCGCGAGTTCACCCTCGGAGCGAGAACATAAGGCAACGATGATGCCCTCATCTGTATCTTCCGCCAGGAAGCGAACGGATCCGTCACACATGACGACATGGGCGCCGGACGGATGGAAGGCGAAGATGCTCGGGAAGTTTGACCAATTTACGCGTGCGTTGCCGTAACCACCCAGGTCACAGCCTGCCCATGTCCCTTGCCCCCAAGGCCACTCCCCGTGACGATCTCCTTGAGCGTAGAGCACAGGGAACCCGGCCTTTTCAGCAACAAGAATCGTGTTCGAAAGACCATCCCGGATATGCGCTAGCGATGCCGGACCGCCAGCATTCGGACGACTCCATGCGACTTGGCCCGGCCCACCATGCGCGAATAAGTCCCTACCGAACCAGGCGCCGGCAAGGGCCGTGCTGTGATTAATGGCATCATATCGATGATCGCTTTCGTTTGCGACCCAATGGATATGAGAGTAGTCGGCTGCGGCAACCGGCAGTCCGCTTTGACTACCGTCGGGTACAAAGCTGCGAGGCGAACCTGGCGTCGACGGGCACTGATAGACACTCACAATCGTCGCTACAGCGTTACTGTTCAGCGGGGATGTAAGATGTGTGCCATAGTTTAAGGCGTCGCTCAGCGACTGCTGTTCCAGGTAAGGAAGGATTGTCGTGCGCCAGGAAAAAGAGTGCACTAGATATTCGGGACTTGGCCCGGCTTGCCTTTGCCCCGTTGAGTCCCGTATTGTGCGCCAACTCGCCGGTATGTGCTCTCGGTGGGTGACTGAGTATTGGGAAATCGCGAGTCCGATTTGCTTCAGGTTATTGGCACAGGCTGTTCCCCGCGAGTGCTCCCGTATTCGTTGCACTGCAGGGATCATAATCGCCAGCAATACGGCGATGACTGCAATGACAATGAGCAGCTCAATTAGCGTAAGGCCCGGGCGCGGCAGATTCCCTGGCTTATCTCGGACAAAGGTTGAGCCTAAAATAACACTGCGTTTCATCAAGTGCGGCATGTTTTCAGCTCTAGACGGATTAGCAATTTGCTATGAGAGCAGCGGAACGATGGGGATCAGCTGGCGGCGCCAGCGGGAGAAACCGGAGGATGTGGAAGCGGGTGATGGGTGATGTAGGTGGAGATGGCTAGCGGATGGTGACCAGCGGCGTGGTGCGTTGAGTGCTTTGAGGATCGGGTGGGGCTGGGCGAGTGGCGGAGACAGCGGTTTCTTGGCCGTCGGCGAAGCTCCAGAGGTAGGCGGTGTCGTCGCTGACTTCATAGCCGAACGGACCGGCGGAGACCGTGTGCCAGTCGGTCGGAACAAGCCCGACTTGTTGCAATTGATCCAGACGCTCGGGCCACTGGCCGCTGCGGAGCTGGAAGCGTTTAATCGCCACCGCCGTCAGCGTCAATCGCCGCGACATCTCTTCCCGCTCGATCGCCCTGGCATAACTCTCAACTGCGGGCGAAAATAGGTAGTTGATCAAGAATAGCTGGCCGAACCCCGTCGGACTACTGAACCAGGAGCGAGCGAGAGCCTGTGCCCGCTCACCCAAGCCAGTCATTCCCTCGCTGCCGATCGCTTCCATGTCGCGGTAGGCGGCGAACGCCGACTCCCGGACCGTTGGCACTCGCCACAGCCAGTCCAGTCCTTCCAGCTCGGACGAACTGATTCCCGAACTACTGGCATGGGACAGCGTGGCATTGAGGAAAGCTCGTTCGCCAGCAACGACGTTGCGCCAACGTTTCGACACATCGCGTGGAACCGCCAGCCGGTCGTGCAGCATCTGCAATTGCGCCTCACTCCACGGGGCAGATACCAGCGAACGCTGGATCATCAAATGATACGACTGACGCAGTGCCATGTTGACTAAATCGGCCACCATGCAAGCTTGCCAGTCGAACGCGTCTGAGACGCCTTGCATCGCCTGCAGACTCCGCAGCGCGCGGTCGCTCTCGCCGTGATAGAGCGCATGTTCCACGTCCAGGCTGAGCAGTCGCACGAGATTTCGCGAGTTTTGCAATTCCTCTAGAAGCGTGGCAAAACCACGGAACTCGATCGGTTGCCACACCGGCGTCGGGTACTCGATGGCGGCGTGAATGCCATTGATGACAGGCTGCATCCACTGCAGGAACTCCGCAACGGCGGGCTCCTCGTCCCACCGGCCGGCCGGTACAATTTCGGCAGGAATCGGTGCGTTTCCCAAATAAGGAAGTTGCTCGAGCTGAAAACCACTGGAACCGACGGTCACCAGACTCAGCAGTTCGCTCCACTGAGCCGTGCCTTCCTGTGAGGCGTTGTCGAGGAACCAGCGGGACATCGATGCGTCGTCGACGGGGTAGCCAGCGGCTTGAATGCGAGCCAGTTCGGCCTCCACGCGATCTGCTGCCCGCCACTCATTGAACCCCAGCGCCGTAGCAGCCACGAGCAGGAGCGTCAGCGGGATCACCGTTATGAGGAATGGCCACCGCAGCCAAAAGGCCTTTTGGTTCGGTTCGGGTGTGAGTTGAGCGTTCATGGCAATGGCTGCGGGTAGCAGTGCGTGGAAGTAGATTTCGACCAACGTTCATCGGGCTCGTGATTTAACCACCAGCAAGTTCAGTCGCTTGACGTTCCCAGTCGGCATACCACTGGCTGGCAATGCCTCGGCTCTGACGTGCAAAGCCGGGATGAACGAAACGCTCGAGATCGTCGGCTCGGAGGTATTGGCCAGCGGTACCAATGCCGTAGTGACTCGACGGCTGCTGCCAATACTTGGCGATTCGCGTTAGCCGCTCCTCGGTCGCCGCTTGCTCCTTGCCCTGGAACAGTTCCCAAAGCTCGGCGACCGCTGCGCCCACGCGGCGTTTGCTCAGCAAGCTGCCACGGATCGTGCCGACACTGGTCTGGGTGTCGGCCAGGTTGTGCCCGCCGAACAACCCCGGCGGATGAGAATCGCGGCGAAGTTCCTCCTCAAACGTCTGCCAACTGTGCGCAATCGCTTGTGCTCGCGCTCGTTCCCGCCCGACTCGGTCTGCCAACATCGTCGCGGTGGTGCGGTACACGGGGTCACCCATCCACTGAACGGCTCGCTCGTCACGGAGTTGCTGCAGCAAGGCGATCTCGATCAGGTCGGCGACGTCCTGCTCCACAATCCGCGGACTCAGTCGCATCTGCTGGGCGACCTGAGCCAGCAGCCTGATCGAACTGCCGTAAAGGCTGGTAAGGGTCTGATCGCGATCGTCGGCGGCTTGTGCTCCATTGGTATTAGCTGCCGCATCCTGTTCCAGCGCCAGCCGCGTCAACATGGCGATCGCCCACAGCCGCTCCAGCACACGAACGCTGCTGACGCTAATCGGCCGGCCAGCAGCCAGATTCAATTGATGCTCGACCGCCTCAAGCTGCTGGTCCCACTGGGCTTCCAGCGTCGCGGCGTCCTCACCGGAATCACTCGCCGGCCCGATGATCAGTTCCGTCAGCGTGACCGGGTAATAGGGAGATTGACTAGCGATGGAATCCAATTGTCGCATCACTTCCGCAGGCATGGCCGGCTGCCTCGCGGCGCCGATCAGCAGCGGAATCCAAGGAATGCCGATCACAGCGCCGAGGAATGCAAGATGGCTGGACCAGTAGCTGACGCCCAAACGGCGGTCCATCCATCGCCGGGTCATCGTCAGCGTCGCGACCAGCGGCAGCAGGACGACCAACAGCATCAACCACCACGAGGCACCGAGCGAGTGCAATGCGAACGTGCCATAACCAATCGCCGCCATCGCCACAAACGGCGCGGCAACGGTGGACACGATTGGGCTCGGAATGATTTGGCCGACCCACTGCGTGAACAGATAAATCGCCGCCAGCGCGATCAAGTACATCACCATTGTCGTGCCGGTTGCGCTGAAGTTTTGCCAGCCTTGCCCGGCAACGACTAGGATGGCCAACGCAGACAACATCGCATAGACGGCGATGATACTCGCCGGCGCCATCTGCCGTGTGAACCAAACCGTTCGCGGAGCAATCCCGCGGTCGGCCAAGAAACGAATCCGGCCGTTGACCGCGTCGCTTTGAAAGACGCTGACTCCCAGCCAGCAGGTCGCCAGAAAGGTCAGTAGCATCGCTGTCGGCGGCATCCACCCAATCTGGCTCTGTCGCTCCGCAATGAGCGCAATCAAGCCCACCGCAACCAGTAACATGATTGCAGTTCCGATGAGCATCGCTTTGCTCTGATAAATGAATTGCCACAGCAGTGCAGGCAGCGGGGCTTGGATCGCGCCGTATCCCGCGCGGACGCGATCGCTGCGGTATCGATGGCGAACCGGCAACCAAGACAGCAGCGTTCGCGGACGAGCCGACTCCGGCGCCAATGCCTGCCGGCCAATCCGGTCCGCCAGCCACAGCGCGACCAGGCTACAGGCGAGCTGGCATGCCATCAGCGTGTAGATGGTGGGCTTATCGTAGACATCATGATGCCAGGGAGCCATGCTATCGATCACCACCGCCAGCAGGTACGGCACGGTTGCAACCGGGACAACCAACAACAACGCGACCAGCGCCGATCGCGACCACCACGCCAGTGCGAATCCCGCCAATAACACAAACAAGGAATTGAGTTGCCAGTTGGCCCACTGGACGCCACTGGACAAGGAGCGTTGGTCGAAGGTGGCACCAGGTGCAAACAGCAGCCCGCTGAGCAGCCACAGGACCACCAGACCAACCAGTCCCGCACCGAGTTTGACGCGAACAATGGAACTAGCGGCAATCGGCAGACTCGCCAACCACTGCAGGGTCCGCTGCTCTTTTTCTTGACCGACCAACAGGGCCCCGGCACCGACAGAAAACAATCCCGGTACTCCCAGCAGCAGCAACAAATTGCCCCGGAAGATCTGGTCCGCTGGTCCACCCCTATTGAGCAGATAGAACCCGTACAACAGTACTGCAAGCAGGGGCAACAGGATGACCAGCGGTAACAGTTGCCGGATCTCTTTCCACCACAATCGCTGCAAGGCCAATCGAGCGTTCATCACTCAGGTTCCCGATGTTGCTATTCAAACGGTTTTGTTGCTTGGGTTCTGCCGCGGTTTAGATGTGCGGAAAGACCTCTGCCTGCTGCTTACGCCACGTCCATCACCTCGGCCGCCGGCACCTCCGACTCCTGCGGCACCCTGCCGCCGCCGCGCACGCAAGCGGCGAACAATTCGTCCAAGGTCGCACTACGTACACGGACTCCCGCGACGCCCGGCCGCGACCGCCACTGCTCAATGTCCGCTTCGCGCACATCGCGGATGATCAGCTGCCGCTGTCGCCCTTCGGTTTGGTCGCTGAGCACTTCAGCCGGCGGAGCTAATTGCGGCAACTGCGCCAGCGGATCGTCGAGACTGACCGTTACTTCATTGACCGTCTCGCGCAAATGCGCCAGCGAATCGATAATGCGGAACTTGCCCTGATGCAGAATCGCCACCGTATCGGCCACGCGTTCGACTTCAGCAATCTGATGACTCGACAGCAACACCGTCCGCCCGGTCGCGACACGGTCGAGCATGCTCTCGAGAAACTCGCGCCGCACCAGCGGATCGAGTCCCGATGTCGGCTCATCGAGGATCAGCAGCTCAGGATCGTGAGCCAACGCGAGCGCCAACGCGACTTTTGCTCGTTGTCCCTTACTGAGGTGCCGGATTTTGCGTTCTTCGGGAACTTCATAACGGCCGATGGCGTCGCGGTAACGCTCCAAAAATCCCGCTTCATAGAAAGAGGAGGTGAACCAGCCGATTTCACCAACTCGCATCCAGTCGTACAGTGCCGGTGCGTCGGCGACGTAACCGACACGGCGACGGATTTCCAGAGCGTCGCTGGTCGGATCGAGACCCAGCACGCGGCAGGTTCCGGACGTCGGTTTGAGAAACCCGGTCAGGCTGCGGATCAAGGTCGTCTTGCCGGCGCCGTTCTCGCCGAGCAATGCGAACACGGTTCCCCGAGGAACTTCCAGGTTCACGCCCCGCAGCGCGTCACAACCGGGAAAGGAAACGCTCAGTCCTGTGGCAGAGATCACCGGGGCATGCGTGGCGGCTGACATGACGTGGTCCTTGTTGAGAAGATGAGCCGTGGACGATCAGGAAGCGGTGGTGGCGGGCGAAGCGACTGTGGCGACGTTGCCGTCGAGCTGTTCGAGTTGTTCACCGACAATTTGCCGAATTTCTTTCGTCGTCAGCCCGGCATGCAGCGCTTCGGCGAGCGCCCCACGAAGTCGATCAGCGATCAACGTGAGTCGCGCTTCGACGCAGCTGCGCATCGCATCGGGATGCACGGCCAGCCCACGGCCCCGCAGCGACTCCAGCGCTCCGTCGGCTTGCAACTGCTGAAAAGCGCGGTTGATGGTATTGGGATTGATCGCTAGTTGTTGGCTCAAGACCCGTACGCTAGGCAACAACTGCCCTGGGCGAAGCGTCCCTTCGGCGATCGCAAACTTGACCTGCCGGATGATCTGCTCGTAGATCGCGACGCCGTTGTTGGGCTCAATAGAAAAGAACATCGCACGCCCCTTTCAGAAACTGACTCGGTGTTACACTAAAATAGTACACCAGTTGACCAGCAAGTCAAGTTGCCGGCAGCAAGTTTTCTACAGGTGCAACGACGTCCGCTGCGGGGATCGGAGCGCTCGTGCGGGAACCCTAACCTCGACTACTGGCACGCACGTCGATAGCGACGCGGGAGCGGGCCAATCGCTTCTCCCCCAGCTCAAGGGAGCCCAATTGAGGCTGCCTCCTCATCGTTCGTAAAGATCACGGTAGCCCTTCACGTAGCGGCTGAGCTCAGACACGAACGTCAGTATCAGCGGCCCTCCTCCTACTAACTGCGCTTTTGTGGGCGGCTGCGTCGTCATAACGGATGGGTTGAACCTATGGACGAGAGGATGAGCAACCAGGACCGAAACGCGATTTTGAGCCCTCCGCGTCCAACCTATGGTTCTACCCTATCAGAAAGGTTTTTCCGCTAATTTAGTGGCTGCCCGTCTCGGAGCGGGTATCGCGATGGCTTTGGGTGGCACGCTCAGAGCCCCAGCGATGGGCGTGGGCAGCGGAAACACGTACCACGCCGATGCGACATTCCCTGGTGACCCTGCCGTTCTCCCCAGCACGCCCTTCGTTCCTCAGGGACATGCCACCCAGAGGGCCAGCGGCCACGCCCAAGGACGACCCACGAAATTCACGGAAGAACTATCAGAATGAGAAATGCGGTGGATAGGGAGTGTAAATCGTTGTTGGATTGATCAATCCGTACAGTGCATCGCCTACAGCAAGAGCGATCAAGCAATACGCAACCAGAGCACCAGAGAATACGATCATCACGACCGGCAGTCCTCCGCGTGTCCAGCCAATTTGCGCACCGAGAGGGATGTTAGCCCAAGCTGACGCCAACGCAGAGACTGTGAGTAGAGCCAAGAAGGAAGATGGTTCTGGCATCGGCACACGTACCGAGGCGAACACGACAGATGCAAGCGAGTACACAACCGTTACAGCCGTCAGAGATTTGGCGTTTCGCATCCACGTTGAAGGTGGTGAGAGCGTTGCAGCAGTCGCATCGCCGTGCGCTGCCGGTGGACGATAGGGATTGCGGGACGTCATGCAGTTGACCGCATGTTAATACCAGAACGACTGCGTTGACTGGGACCGAGCCCAAGAGACGGCCTCCCGGAAGCCCGAGGTATCCAGTCGAACACATGGTTACTCATTCTGCGACACTACCAGTTAGACAAATCCTCGAAACTGATTCGCTCTTCGCATCGTGGGCAATCATACCAACCCAAAGAAAGTTCACCGAGAACGTTTCCGATGTCAGCGCGGCGTACACGCGGCAAAAACAACGGCATATTTTCCGGAACTCCCATCGCAAAAGTATGACTGCGACCCAGCCTGATTATCACCGTGGTTCCGTCACTGAGTACGGTCGGTGCCCGGTCTGGATCGCGTGAAATCCCAGCCGCCTTCCCTGCACCGGTATTACCCGGCTTTTCGCCTCCTGATTGGACTTCGGGCTGCAGAGGCACGATGCGGCTGTCCGACTCCCTGAGTGTCATCTGTCTTCGTCGCTTATTCCACTTCTCGGACACACTCGGTCGGTCAAGCTGGAATGTCTGGTTGCGATCAAGGACCTCAGGGTCTCCCTGGTTGCCTGATTGACATGATGTGTAGCGCGAATGGGCCGCCGACTCCGGGTCTCCTCGCACAGCTCGCCGGTAGCGCGGCGCAAAGTATTGCCTTGGGGCATGCACAAACCTTGGGCAGGGTCCAACAGTTACCACGTTTCGGAGCTAATCCCGTTCATAGTCGCAGGGGCACCTGCGATCCGATCATCCTCACTACGTTTCTGTTTACGCTTCAACCAACGGCTTCGGCGAACGCCTTATACGTTGGCTGCAAAACTCGATACTGGGCGTGCGGCTAGCACTTACCCAGGCGGGATCTCCCCCCGCTTGCCAAGCAGACCTTGCCGGTCCGCACGTGCAACGGTTGGTTCGTTGGCATCGGCATTTCAACCCGGAGGCCATCGTTTGCAGTACAGTTTAAATGACGGCGCAACTATTACTCCGAGAGGTGCAAGTGGTACCGCATGTTGAAGGTACCATCGGGGTTGATCAGTGGATTGTGTCCATCCGCTCCCTCTTTCCTACGTGTCTGACGATAGGCCTCACGCTTTTTGCGATGCGCTTCGATCCGATCCAGGCTCGGTTGAAGCTTTGCTCTGCGGATCTCTTCCAACATTGCCGCCTCCCGATACATTGCCTGCCGTTCCGCGATTTGTGCCGGTGTAGGTGTGGTCGTCGCTACCGCGGCGCTCGGTTGGCGTCTTTGTGAATCGCTAGCGGTCACGGTGTGCAAGTGCGTGATAATCGTCGGTCCATACCATCCACACAGCGGACCGAGAAAAACCATCATGATCAGAAGTGTACGGATGCCGAATTGTATGCGTCTCCTCGGGCGTACACATACGTGATCAGGTTCATTTATTTCCAAGACTCGCACCCATCAGAGGGAGAGATGTCAAAAAGTTCTTCATCCAACGAACGGTCGCGGTAACCCGGCGGCGGCCGAAGACCCTTGCTATCAAACTTCGCCCGATCCGCCGCTCGGGTTCGCCGCTTCGTTATGTGTGGTGGCATTGTGGCGGCCAAGCCTTATTGACCCCGTAAGACTCTCGCTGGTCCGGTTTCGACATCAATCTGTCTCTTATCAGAATAATTCTCTTGGCGGCTCCGCACTGCGAAATCTCGACCTGCATTTCGTGACTGGGGTACTCGAAGAACGCGATCAATTCATCCTCGTCCTCGTCCAGCCAATACCATTCCCCAAACATACTCTGTAGTCTGTCTTGCCGAAGTTCGACCTTCCCAATTTGGCCGTCATTCCACCTGAGCGTGCCACAGAAAGGCTGGAACTTGTCATTTTCATCGGCGAGCACGACCGTGTAGCCATGAATCGCACCGTCTTGTGCGCAGTCCACGCCAATCCCGAGGTCGTAGTAACAGAGGGTGCCATACTGTGTGTCGTCGTTTCGACCGAGAGACGACAGCTGGTCAAATGGCGAGCCGAGCGCAACACCATTTAGCGCAGGAATAGCCAGCTCAGCAGTGAGGCTTAGGCCGGAGGATCTCCGCCAATTATTGGTCGGATTGCCGCGCCGAAAGAGGAAGTCAAGCATAGCCAATTCACATAGCGCCGGCGTTGACGGGGCGGCGATGAAGGAGGTTGCTTCAGGCCGGGACGATTTCGCCGCTCCCGTCGAACACATGGTTCGTCGAGTGTTGGTTCGCTGACCGCAGCGACCTGTTGATGTTTGAACCTGTCATCGTAGCCGATCCTCGATGACCGAGCAAACTCAGACGTCGGACGTTTGGCCGAGCAAGGGCAGGCGCCGGATGTTGACCGAGTAAGGTTCATCGCTGCTGCCCGTATCGGGCGAAGTATCGCACCCGCTGAAATCGCGGCGGCAGAGGACCGAGCAACGTTCATCGCTGATCGTATTGAATCACCTTCAGCCTGGCGCCTGCTTTGATGTTGGGCAGGCCAACCAATCATCGACAGGCGCCGGAGGTGCGACCGAGCAAGCTGTCAAACGCTGATGTATGAGGAACCATGCAGTTGGCAAAAACTATAACCGACGAACGGCAGCGGTAACGCGGTGGCGGACCATCAGGAACCGCTTCGAATCACCGATTACTTTTCCAACAGTTTCATGCTTGAATCACTAGAAACGTAGCCACTCGCGTTCACCGGATTGTCCGGCACTGGCTGAGGGTGACACCTAAAATGCCTCGGCCTGCAATCCACCGCCGGATTCCATGGTTCCGCCTTGGAAACTGCCGCGCCCGACATCGGCAGTGGATATTTCAATCCCAAAACCGCTAAGTCGCTCACACCAATCGTCAAGTCGTGACTGAAGTTCCTTTCCTCGCCGTGTAGTGTTTAACGCACGAATAGCAGTTTCAACAAGGCTTCCCACGCCTCGTCCTTCTGATGCGGTCCACTCGCCTGCAGCAACGCGGTCCTCAATAAACGCGGCGATCTTGTTTGGCGTGGCAGGCCCACCACCGTATGAACGGTACGTGCGACTGGAAAGGCCGCCGCCTCCACCACCACCGTAACCACCGACCGGTCGTGGCAGTGGGTACAACGTGACATCCAATCGCGCATGTAGTTTTCCATTCAGATGGCCAAGAGACGTGGGTGCAAAGCGGTGATGTGTGTCATCGAGCCATATGTTAACCGGTTCCGCCGGAGTAGGTGACTTCAACCTTGCTCCATATTCCGTTGGACCAAGCATAGTGCTCATCTGAATGTCGATCTTAGTTCCCCAGTGGTCGGTTTCAATGATCTCGATAGAACCACTTGCTATGGGCGACATGGTGTCATCGTAAACGTAAACGTCGCAGCCCATGATTACCTCCTAAGGACGCGTTCGCAAATAAGTTACCCGCAATTTTGCTTTGGCCTAGGCTGAATCTCATAGTTCCAGTCGCCATGGAATGGATTGCGCTTGATTCGCACCGTCTGCATCTCAGTGTCCGTTACTTTGCGACCCGTCCGATACTCGCCACCGTCAAGCCAGCAATGAACCTCCAGACCCTCGTCAGTACGAGTTGAGCTTACCAGACTCACAACGACCTGATGCGACTCCAACGGAACGCCCCGCCAGTTCCTCGTGATGTGGCAGAAGAGACGATGTTCAATTTTATTCCATTTGCTCGTGCCCGGAGGATAGTGACAGACCTCGATCTTCATTCCTGTTTCGTCCGCCAGTTTTTGCAATTCAAGCTTCCAGAGTCGGTTGCGGTGGCCGTTACTGCCGCCTGCGTCGGCAGTAATTAACAGACGCTTGACGCCAGAATATCTCTCGACGCCTAGTTCACTCCACCACCGCCGAATCGCTTCGACTGCAAACTCAGCAGTGTCGCTGCTGACACCCACCGATACGAACGCCTCGTTCTCTGCGATGTCGTAAACGCCGTAGGGAACCGCTTTGCCGAGTGTCTTGTCGGGGAAGTCATGCGTATCGACTTCCAGAGGCATTCCCTTGGGCCGGTACTCTCGGCCCGCATTTGCCTTGTTTCCCAGCACTTCCTTCTTCTTGGTGTCGACGGAAACCGCTGGACGCCTACCGTTCTGGTACGCTTTGACGCGTTTGGCGATGTGTTCAAACTGGGCGTCGCGGTCTGGATGGTCTTTCCCCTCGCGGGTCTTTCGATTTCCTTGGAGCGAATAGCCAAGCCCTTTGAGAATCCCGGCAATCTTGGTTCGCCCAACCCGGTAGCCTTGCCCGCGCAGTGTGGTCTGCAGATTGGTCAAGCTCTTGCATGTCCATCGCAGTGGCGACTGAGGGTCGCCACGCTCTGTCGGCTCGACCAATCGCTCGACTGCCTGCTGCAAATCAGGCGTGTGATACTCCGACGCCTTGCGTCCACCACCGACTCGCCGCTGACGGCCTGATGAGAGCGGATTGGGATCGCAAATCTCAGCAATGCCGTTTTTGACAGTACGATCCGACAGGCCGGTTGCCGCTGCGACTGCTACAATACCACCTCTTCCGATCGCGATTGCTTCGGTTGCAGCCCAACGACGACGACCTCGCTCGTCCAGGTGCTCAACCAAGGCGTGATATTTCGATCGGAGACTTTCCACGATAGCTGCATCTGGCATGTGGGAAAGTATCGCCGATCGAGCGTGACGGGATCAATGCCAATCGGGTAATTTATTTACGGACGAGTCCTAACCACCTTCTCGCGTGATAGTTGCCGTACAACATCGTTGGAAATCATCTCGACATGTCACGGCAATGTCGTTAACCGTGCCTGGAAAGCTCAAAAGCAGTTCGACATGTAGGCCCCACTGACTTGCAGGTAGTATAAAGCCGATTCCCCCTGACGCCAGAACTTGACCGTTGATCGCCTGCCGCGCCGGAGACTCAACGATACATTGGCCGCGAAATCCCGTGGCCGGGTCTCCAGATTTCGTTACGGCATTAACTTCTAGGTAAACTTCGGGGGTAGGTTCGTTCCGTTTGAGGAGATTAGGAAATGCGATGTCCTGAGCGCCAATGTCTTTCGACTCGATATGGGGAACACCTTCTTGGCGAAAGCGGGAAAGTGGGCCACGTGTAAGGTCGAGCGTGTAACCTTTGGAGATAGGGGGAACAGGGCCTCGCTGCCAGAGTGCAGACAGCAATCTTGCAGCGTTTGCAGCGGAATACGTGCGCCAAGCGTCCTTCGTGGCTTTTTCGAGCTTCGTTTTGTTTTCGTCGGCGTAATCCGAGATTCCGCGAATCATCATTGCGTCCGTACATTTTGCGTTTAGGTAGAGCGCTTGGTGTAGCCCGCGAGACTCCATTTCGACGGCGCTAATCTTCGCGTTGACTTCCGTGCGCAGTTTCTTACCAAACTCGACGGATTTGACCACATAGTTGCCCGAGGCGGTGGTTTCTAAATGGAGTTCCGGAGCTGCGCTGCAAGTCAGACAATCCGACAGCTCCTGCTGCGCTGAGACATACTTCTTGCCAATTCGCGTATGCAATCGGGTCATCACGAAGGGCCCGGACGCGATCAAGATCCAACGCACCAATCTGGTTGAACGTCGGGCGAAAATGTATCTGGTTTCCTTCTGCGTCACCAACCTCATAGCCATAAATCTCGTCGGAGACGACAACATCACCCAGTTGTAGGCGGTCTGGCTCAAGACTTCCCGCAATTCCTACCAATGCTACGCGAGCGGGGTTCCATCGATTTACACAATGAGTCGAAAATACGCCAGCGTGAGCCTCTCCAGGCGTCTTCCTACCCATGGACGCGGCAACGACTAAGTAGTCACCAACAGTGTGCGGCGGCTGGTTCACGGGTTGTTTCCATAGGTAATACGTAATAGCTTCGATCGGCCTGCTGGTTATGTTGCTTGGATTGGGACACAGGACACTACGTACCGTTCGCCACTCTTCATCGAGTGGGGTTAGAAGCAGGAAGTCGACGATAGCCATCGCATTGCCTCTCTATTTCCGCGTGAATACCGATGTGCCGAACGTTAGCGTCCACGGTGGGCCGAGCCCACGACTGGGCTTTATTAACCGGCGATACGAGGCCTCCCGTCGAACGCATTGTTCTGCCTTTTTTGCGTTACAAGTAAGATTGGACCCGACGCTCGAGAAATTGTGCGAGCGTCGGTTTTGACCCGAAGCAGCCAGTAATCACGTTGAGAATTTCGGTGCGTTGCAGCAATTCTTCGCGTTGAGCCGCCGTGGGATGCAGCATGTCGACGTGTTCAAGACAAGTCAAACAATAAGCGCAAACATTGGCGTTGGGATTGGTCAGGTCCCGATTTAAGTATGGTAGGTAATCTACGATGCGATCGCAAACCAGAATGACCAATTCATAAGCTGGATCAAGGTTTCCATTGGGTCCCGCCGGTGCAGTGTAAACGCGGTCGGCTGATGCCCACAACGCGACAATATCGGGCCAACTGTGCGCTGGCTCGCGAGCGAGGATTGACATCAGTTCATCATGATTAGTGCTCTGTTGAAGTACCATCTTGTCATCGCCAGACTGGCAGAACAATGAATTCATTACGGGTCAGTTGCATCCGAATCCAGTTTACATTCCCTCTGAATTAGGGGGAACACTTTTTCGCTCCGACTGAGCCGTGAATAAAAGGAACAGCTCGGCAGGGGGAGGCTTGCAAGCGTCGCCGCGATTTTTTGAGAAACTGGCTGGTCGTTGACCCTGCCTAAAAACGCTTCAGAATGGAGGTGTAGATGTTACCGACGCTCAGGCGGAGGGCTGGTCACCGTCTCAGTCGTGCCCAGGTTCATCCTATGACCTGAAGTGGAGGCCGGTTTGGCTCGACGAGTTCGGCCGGCCGCAAAATGCCCGGGGGCTGGGAGCCTGCTGGCGACGCTGGCAGCATGCCGGCCTTTCTGCGGAGGCTGCGCGACTGCAGGCGCCGGCCTGACAGCGGCTGCGAGCCGTGCGGAGCGCGGGGTGGTATCCGGCTCTGGTCCTGCAACGATCCGATGTCGGTTGTGCACCGTTTGAATTACAGATCGGCGAATTGGCGGAAGCGGCCAGCCGCCGGGTCGAAGCTCTGGGGACGGAATTGCTGATGAAGGATGCTGCGTGAAGAGTCCGCGGGACCGGTTGGCGTGCCTCCGGTGGCGTCGGTGACAGCCTGAACTGAACCGGCGGGCCTGTGACGGCTGGAGGGTGGAGTGGTCACTGCCCTGATGGTAGCAGACGGCTGGGGCGGTTGCAGCTCATCCCCAGCCCTGCTCTCCGCTGAGCCGGGACGGAGGGAGCGGGAAGGGAGAGCTCTGGCTGACGGGGAGCTCCGATCGGCCACGCTGCGGTCGTCCATGCTGCGGTCTGCCATTGAGGGGAGACGCTGCGGATCGCCGCACAATCGCTGTTGCCAGCAATCGAGCTGGCGCATTAAGAAGCGACTGCGGACGGCTCCGGTCCCAGGTGCGTTCCCGCGCAGAATGGGTAGGGCCCGCTTCCGACGTGCTCGCTGCCGATGTGCTTTGGGGGCAGCCGTTTTCCGCCAGTCGCGACAAGGATGTCCTCCCGATGCTTTTTTTTGACCAGCTGACCGATCGAGCAAGAGGTTTCGCGCGTGCCCGCCACAGTGGCCGGCGGCGCGAACGGGGCTATGCTCGGATTCTGCTGGCCGGAGCGGTGGTGTTGGGCGGGTGCTCGTCGCTGCAATCACCGAAATGGGTGCGGACGGTGCAAAGCCGTGCCTATCGCGCCGTCAACGGCAGCGATGAAGCGATTCTGACAGCCCAGGAACGCGAGGCGCGGCTGACTGAGGCACGAGCCCATTATCAGGCCGGTGACGAACTGTTTCGCACTGGCAGCCGCAAACGCCGCGATGCGGCCGCGGCTGACTTCGTCAAAGCGGCCAAACAATTCGATAAAGCGGCGAAAGCGCACCCGGGCTCGGCCATCGCACAAGATGCGATGTTCATGTGCGCTGAAAGCCTGTTTTTTGCCGATCACCTGCCCAAGGCCGAACAGGCTTACGCGAGGCTGCAGAAGGAGTTCCCCAACTCGCGGCACAGCGACCGCTGCGCGGCGCGTCTATTCGCTATCGCTCAGTACTGGATCGAAACCGAACGGGCTGGCGGCAGCGGGATCGCGGTCGTGAACTTTACTGACGAAAAACGCCCCTGGTATGACGTCGATGGGCACGGCATCCGCGTGCTCGATCAAATCCGCTACGACGACCCGACCGGACGCCTGGCCGATGACGCGACGATGGCCGCGGCGGTCGAACACTTTCAACAAAAACGCTTCAGTGACGCGGACGAGTTTCTCACGGACTTGCGCGAGACGTTCACCGACAGCGAGCATCTGTTCAACGCCCACTTGCTGGGAATCCGCTGCAAACTTGAGATGTATGCCGGCCCCAAATACAGCCAATTGGTACTGGAAGAAGCTGACAAGCTGATCCGGCAAACGCGGATGCGGTTCCCCGACAAGGTGCGCGAGCCGGAAGTCCGCGAGATGATCGCACGGGCGGCGGCTGAAGTCGATTATCGCCAGGCCGAGCGTTTGGTCGTGCGGGCGGAGTACCGAGAAAAACGGCGCGAATACGGCGCCGCTCGCGTTTACTATCAGCAGATTTTGGTCAAACACGACAAGACACCTTACGCCGACCAGGCGCGGCAACGACTCGATATTATCGATGGCTATCCCGACATCCCGCAGCGGCCGCTGGAATGGCTAACGAAGGTCTTTCCCGAGGGGCAGCGCGCCAAGCCGTTGATCACGACCGAATCCGGCTCAATGCTGAGGTGACCGCGCAGTGCGCGGCAAAACATGCGATCCCTAACCCACTGCCTGCGACCCACCGCGTTGCTTTGCAGCATCGCCGCTGCGATGCTGCTGTCAGCCGGTTGTGCCTCCTACCAGTTCGGCTCCCGGTCGATCTTCCGCGATGACGTGCGGACGGTCTACGTACCGATTGCTCGCAACGACACGTTTCGGCACGACCTCGGTCCGCGATTGACCGAAGCGGTGATTCGCCAGATCGAGCTGCGGACTCCGTATAAAGTCACCGGTGATCCTGCGGCCGACAGCACGCTGACAATCCGAGTCACCCATGAAACGAAGCAAGTGCTGACCCGAGCCGATACCAATGAGCCGCGCGCTCTGGACGCCGTCGCCTCGGCAATCATCAGTTGGACCGATCGCCGGGGAGATCCGATCCTGCAAAATCAACAGGTGATCGAAGCGAGTCTGGCGACCGAGTTGACGCAAGGAGCACGGTTTGTTCCTGAAGCCGGCCAGTCGATGGAGACCGCGTTACAAGATACCATCGACGATCTGGCTGACCAAATCGTGTCACAGATGGAATTGCGATGGTGAGACGCGTTGAGATGCGCTGGGACCTGGGACGCCGAGTCCTGCGCCGCGGTCCAGGCGAACTGCACGAGCAGCTGCCCTGGGTGATGGGGATCCTGAACGTCACTCCGGACAGCTTTTCCGATGGCGGCAAACACACTTCCACCGACGCCGCGGTCGCAGCTGCGCTGGCGATGGTCGATGACGGAGCGGCGATGATCGACGTCGGTGGCGAGAGCACGCGGCCATACAGCCAAAGCGTCTCGCTGCAGGAAGAACTTGACCGGGTGCTGCCGGTCGTCGAGCAGTTAGCAGCTCGCATCCCCGTGCCGATCAGCATCGACACCAGCAAGGCCGCCGTGGCGCGGGCCGCCGTAGCTGCGGGCGCGGAGATCATCAATGACATCAGCGGCTTACTCGGTGATCCGCAAATGCAGGCCGTCGCGGCACAGTGTGGAGTCGGTGTGTGCGTGATGCACATGCGCGGCACACCGCAGACGATGCAGGACGACCCGCAGTACGATGACGTCGTCGCGGAGATCGATCAGTACCTGCGGCAGCGTGTTGAGGAGTGTGTGGCAGCGGGCATCCGCCGCGAGCGCATCTGCATCGATCCCGGAATCGGGTTTGGCAAAACGCATGCACATAACCTCGAGCTACTGCGGGCGACCAGACGGTTTACCCAACTGGGCTGTCCGGTATTGATCGGTCATTCGCGGAAAGGTTTCATTCGCAAGCTGCTCGGCCCGCAGGCGAGCGATTTGGATTGTGGGACGCTCGGGGTTTCGCTGGCCGTTGCCGCTGCCGGAGCGGACGTGATTCGCGTGCATGCCGTCAAACCGACCGTCGAGGCGCTGCGACTGTTCGCTGCCGCTGGCGGGTTGGCCCCAGTGGAAGACTAAGCCGCGATGCGCGTCGACCTGGTGATCACGGAGTTGTACGTTGGCGGAGCCGAACGCTGCTTGACCGAGTTGGCGATCGGCCTGCAGCGTGGCGGGGACCAGGTGCGGGTCGCGTCGATCGCGCCCCTTCCCACGGGCGGGCAGGCTCAACTGGTCAGGCGGCTGCACGAGGTCGGCATCGAAGTCTACTCCGCCGGTTGTGCACACAGCTGGCAGGCAGCTCGGGCCATTGCTTCGCTGCGCCGCTGGTTGGCTCAGGATCGCCCCGACGTGGTTCAGACAATGCTCTTCCACGCCAACGTGATTGGGACCTGGGCGGCTCGATCGGCGGGCGTTGCCGCATGCGTCGGCGGCCTTCGGGTCGCCGAGCGCAAGCCGCAGCGGCTGTGGCTTGAACGGCTAGCGGTCCGCCGAATGAACGCGGTTGTCTGCGTCAGCGATTCGGTGAGGCAGTTTGCGACCGCGGCCTTCGGTGCCGCGCTGCCAGCGGTCCATGTGATCGGCAATGCGATCGATCACGCGGCTGTGGACGCGGTTCAGCCGGTTGATTGGACGACATTCGGTTGGGCTGCGGATGCCAGCGTGTTGCTGTACGTCGGCAGACTGCACCCGCAGAAGGGAGTTGACATGCTCGCTTCCTTGCTGGAGCCGTTGTTAGCCAGACATCCCGACATGCGCTGCTTGATCGTCGGCGACGGAGCGCTGCGAGACTCGCTCCAGAAGGTTGCGGATCGCGTCGGACCGGCGCGATTACAACTGGCCGGATGGCGGGCCGATGCGCTATCGCTGGTGAAAGCTTGCCGCCTGGTCGTGTTGCCCAGCCGCTACGAGGGGATGCCCAACGTGGTGCTCGAAGCGATGGCCTGTGGCAAACCGGTGGCGGTCAGCCGTGTGGAAGGGGTTGTGGAACTGCTCGATGAAGCGGCCGGTGCGCAAACGTGTCCTGCGGGAGACGCCACAGCGCTGAGCGAGCTGCTTGATCGCCTCTGGATCAACCGGCAGGAAGCTGAAAAACTGGGAGAGATCAACCGCCAGCGGGCGATCGCAGAGTTCAATCCGCGGGGGATGATCGAGCGCTACCGCCAGGTCTACCGGTCATTGAACCGACCAGGTTAACGATTGCGAACCACCCGATGGGGACACGCTGGTGCGGCCAGCAGGCAATTTGGAGAAACTGGGCGGTTTCTCACAGGCCGGGGAAAATAACCCTAACTTCTTCCTTGACATTGGTTTGCGAGTAACTAGCCGGTGCCGCGGAGAAAATTACTGATTCGATGCTCGTCAAGCCCTGGTTTGTCGCTTTGTTACGGGTATGCTTTGGCTGTAGTCGCTCTCGATCGTCTTCCGCGAGTTCGCCTAGCGTGAGACAACAGCGGATTCAGCTTGCGGCCACGGGCTGAATTGCTTTGGACTCGTTCGGGTTCGATCTTCGGATTGGGCCCTGTGGGTCCCTCACGGGCCGGGCGCATGATGCGCCCGGTCGCGAACCCTCGCGAGGGCTCTTCCGCTGATTAAGTGGTCGCTCGTCGCAGGGCGGGTATCGCGTTGGCTGTGGGTGGCACGCCCAAGAGCCCGAGCGATGGGCGTGGGCACCGGAAACGGATACCGCGTCGATGAGACAATCTCTGGTTACCTTGCAGTTGTCCCCATCACGCCCTTCGTTCCTCAGGGACGTGCCACCCAGAGGATAAGCGTCCACGTCCTAAATAACGCGTCATGAAGTTCGCGGAAGGGGCTCTTCGCCGGCGGTCACCGTTTGGCAACCGCCATCCGCACCAATTGGCTGGCGGAACGGAATGCTTCGGAGAGCGTGAGTTTGCTGTCCCCGGCTTGGCGATCGTTGAACGTGATCGGCACTTCGGCCATCTTCGCCCCATGGACACGCAGCTTGATCAGCACTTCCTCGAGGATTGCGTAGCCGTTGCTTTGCAGTGAGCCTGGATCGATTGTCGCCAGTGCGCTGACGCGGTAGCAGCGAAGTGAGCCGCTGCAGTCCGATACCGGCAACCGCAGACAGGTGACAGCAAAGCGGTTGACCATCCGGCTCATGATTTTTCGCCGCAGCGGCCAGCCTCGGACCGAGCCGCCGGGACAGTAGCGAGAGCCGACTACGACATCGATAGCCGGATCGTCGCGGGCGATGGCCAGCAGCGCCGGCAAACTTTCCGGCTCGTGCGACAGGTCGCCGTCGAGGTTGAGCAAAAACTCGTAGCCGCGCTCGACCGCGAACTCAAATGCACGTCGCGTGGCGCCGCCGAGCCCGCGTTGCTGGTGGCGAATGATGACGTGGAAGCGTGGATCATCCGCGGCTTGCTGCAGCGCCCACTGGCCGGTCCCGTCGGGCGACTCGTCATCCACGATTAGCAAATCGGTCTGCGGCACCGCAGCGAAAATTCGCTGGACCAGTTCCGCAATGTTGCTCATCTCGTTGTAGGTGCAGACGGCGACCAGCACCTTGGGCGAACTGGACCGCGGCGGCTCAGCGCTGCTATCGGTGTCCAGGTTCATTGAGCCGCCCGCTGTTTAGGTTGATGGGTGCCCAATGAGGGCGGTTCCGAGGGAGATTTCTTGAGCAAACGGCGGCAATTCGTCACCAGGGCCTGCCAAGCCGATCACCAGCTCACGCAGTGTACCTCCTGGACGGGCGACTGCGGCGGTCGATTCGATGCGCGACCGCTCCGGCAACTGCTTCGCCAACCGCCGAAAGAACAGCCGTCGCAGCGGTGCAAAGATCGCTGAAGCCAGCGAGGCCGGCAACCACGGTCCGCGTGCCCAGTTTCCAAGCGGCCCCAGTACGGCGGTCCCGCAGGCAAGCCGGTGGCCGGGCAGCAGGTCTAAGCGGACGCCGCGGCCCGAACGCTCCAGCAACGCCCGGCACAGTCCGACGTAGAACTCGTCAGCCAACACCAGGCGGCGATCGCTGACCAGTACCGGGGTCAGCCCGCGGCGGCTTTCGACTTCGATCAACACCTGAACCAGTGGAGCCAACGATTCGGCGTCGGTCGTCGGCGTCTGATGGGTCATAGCGATTTCCCGAACGTTAAGTCGATCCAGTACGAGGTGGCGAAATTTTAAAGTAGCAGGCACACGCTAAGGCTGAGAAGCATTGCAGAAGTCAACGCAGGACGCAGACTAAAGCCTGAACTCCAACGGACAGACTAAAGTCTGAAATCCAACGAGGGAATGATGTCGGCGGCTCTAACGGAGGTACCTACGACTGTTTACTGCCCACGGCGTAAGCGGGAAAAGAGGTTTTGATAATTCTGCTCGATCTCCTGGGTCGGTTTCCGCATCGCACCGGAGGCGACGACGCTGCCCCGCGGGGGATCGACCAGCATGCTGACATCATCCTCGATCACCAACAGATCGCGATCATCACCCGCCAACTCCGTCACGTCCTCGTCGCTCCAGACCACCGCCAGCGGGCTGAGCAATTCCTCGGGAACGTCAGCGGCCGGTGAGACGTTGTGTGCCGGTGTCCGGTGAGCATCCTGAGAGGGCAGCTCCGGCGATTCGCCAACGGTTGGTTCTAGGCGGCCACGGTCGCTGCGAGCGGCACCCGCAGTAGCCGACAGACGCCGAATTTCTTCGTGCAGCGACAGTTCCAGTTCCGCAGGATCGGGCGCGGCGGCCGAGGTTTGGCTCGCCACCATTTCCAGCGGCAGTTCCTGATCAAAATCATTTCCGAACAGATCTTCCGCGGCGGGCGTTGAATCCGATAGACAATCGATCGACGTCGCCTCGAGAATCGAAGCGATGTTTGCATACGGGGAAAGGGTCTGTTCGCCTGTGACCACGTCATCTGCCAGTTCGTCAGCGACCGACTCGTGCTCGTCATCGACCGGCGAGCGATTGGCGGGCGAAGGGGTCGTGTCGGAAACTTCCGCGGGCGAGTTGGATGTCTGCTCTGCGGGGTTTGGGTGAGTCGTCGCAGGCGGACTTTGTGCTTGTTCGATGTGCTCATCCAGTTCCCCGAATTCCACTGCAGCTCCTTGCGGTCGCAGCTCCGCGTCCAGCACTGGGCTGGGCAGTTGCTGCAGTTCCGCCCAGGCCATCTGCACACACGCGTCATCGAGCCGCGATTTACCGGTCGAGCGGGCGAACTCGATCGCCTGGTCCATCAACTGATTGATCAGCCGTGGGATGCCAGCGCTGGCATGATGCACAAGCGAGATCGCCTGCGGATCGACCGGCAAAGCCATCACCGACATCGCGCTGCGAATGTACCGGTCGGCTTCGGCGTGATTCATCGGGTGCAGGTAGCAGCGAACGGCGATCCGCTGCGTCAGCGATTCCAGTTGCGGATCGGCGAGCGTGTCTTCCAACCGCGGCCCGCCGACCAGCAGCGTCTGCACCACGGGGCGTCCGTGACGGACGAGGTTGGTCATCATCCGAACCTCGTCGAGCAGTTCCGAAGAGAGCATCTGGGCTTCGTCGATGATCAACAGCAGCGGGCGGGGGCCATCGACCGTCTGGGTCAGCGACTGCACCAACGCCAGATGCAGTGAGCCTTCGTCGGCGCCTTGGTGCGGTTTACCGAGGTGGAACAACACCTGTTGGATCAATCCCAGCCGGCTGCTAACCCGGATGTCACCCAAGGCCACAATCGCGTGGCTGTGACGATAGAGCGAGGCGATTTTCTGGCAGAGCAAGGTTTTGCCGGTCCCCGGTGGCCCCATCACCACTCCCAACGCCTCACCCCGGTCAAGCATCCGGCAAACGCGCTGGCGAGATTCTTCGATCGATCCGATCGCGGCGTAGCGACTGCAGACCGGAAAGCCGGGGAAGGGACGATCCATATCAGCCGGTTCGGGCTTATTCATCGCAGTTCACGCTTAGTCGAGGGACATCGGGCCGCGTCGCAAGACGGTCTCGCCAACGCAGCGGCCTGGCTGCGGTGCGGTCGACACCGTCACTCCAGCTAGATCTTCGGCAGAATCGGTACAACCGCTACAGTCGAATTACTCGGCGGACCCGAAAGACTTTTCCGCCGGGCGGTTGGTTAGAATGAGCGACCCGCTGGCGTCAGCCACACCCCCTGCATGTTCTTTCATTTGAATTGCTTCGAGCCCAATGAAGCGATCTTCCGGAGTTTCCGTATGCTCAAAAATTGGCTGTACCCCGCACTGCTGCTGCCGTTATGCCTGCTCGGCTCCACGGTCCAGGCGGCCGAGCGGAACATCATCTTTTTCATCACCGACGACGAAAGCCCGACGCTCGGTTGCTATGGCGATCCGGTCGCAAGGACACCCGCGATCGACCAAATCGCTGCCGATGGGATGCTGTTTCGCAACGCGTTTGCAACCACCGCATCGTGCAGTGCCAGCCGCAGCGTGGTGATGAGCGGGCTGCACAACCACCGCAACGGCCAATATGGGCACCAGCATCACTACCACAAGTTCCTGACGTTTGAGGATGTGGGGCGGTTAAGTCTGCCCAATGTCATGGGTGAGCTCGGGTACCGCACCGGCCACGTCGGCAAGTACCACGTTGGGCCCGAGCCGGTCTATCACTTCCAGAACTATTTCAAGGGCAATTCGCGCAACGCGGTGCAGATGGCGGAGCAGGTTCGCGCGTTCATCACCGCCGATGATGAGCGTCCCTTTTTTCTCTACTTCGCGACTTCCGACCCGCACCGAGGTGGCGGCACTGACGCAGCTTCACAACTGAATTTCAAACCCAACCTGTTTGGCAATAAGCCCAACCGTGGCAGCTATCCGGGCATCGAAGAAGTCTTTTATGACCCGGCGGACGTTCCGGTGCCGCCGTTCCTGAGCGATACTGCGGAGACTCGTGCGGAACTTGCACAGTACTATCAAGCTTGCTCGCGAATCGATGCCGGCGTGGCGCGGCTGGTCAAGATTCTGCGTGAGGCGGATCTGTATGACAAAACCTTGATCGTGTTCACCTCCGACCACGGCATGGCGTTTTCAGGTGGCAAGACGACGGTCTACGAAGGCGGCTTGCGCGTGCCGATGGTGGTTCGCGATCCCTATCAATCGCGGCGGGGCGTGCAGAGCGATGCCTTGATCAGCCACATCGACATCACACCGACGCTGATCGATTTTGCCGGTGGGCTGAACCATGAAGCCAACGCGCCGGTCAAGTTTGCTGAAGCACAAGACCGCGCACCGCGACGAGCTTCGCCGCAACCCGAAAACCGCGACGGAGGTCAACCGTTTGACCACTATCACGGCCGCTCCTGGCTGCATGTGCTGGCCAATCCACAGGCCGATCACTGGGACACGATCTTTGCCTCGCACACGTTCCACGAGATCCAGATGTATTACCCGATGCGGGTTGTCCGCGACCAGAAGTACAAGTTGATCTGGAATATCGCTCACGGATTGCCTTACCCGTTCGCCTCCGATTTGTGGTCCGCGTCGAGCTGGCAGGCGCAGTTTCAACAAGGGCACGATGCGCCATACGGGCTCAAGACGGTCGGCCAATACATTTACCGCCCGAGATTCGAATTATATGACATTCAGAATGATCCACATGAGAGCACCAACCTAGCCGACAGCCCTGGCAGTGCGGAGGTTTTAAAGGAGTATCAAGAGAAGCTCAAACAGTATCAGCGGGACATGGACGATCCATGGGTCATCAAATGGGAATATGAATAGAGTTCAGGATGGTTCTTACGCGAATTGCGTGGCTTATCACTAGGGGCGTGGACGCTGATCCTCTGGGTGGCACGTCCCTGAGGAACGAAGGGCGTGCTGGCGAGAACCGCAGGAAAAGGGAGAGTTCAAAAATAACTTTCCTTGTTCTTCTTTCATTCACCCTCCCGCCCCGCGGGAGGGTCGGATGTGGTAGCAGCCGGGGAGGGCCAGAATCGCCCTCTCCTCGCTTGAGGCTCGACTCTCCGGAGGGAGAGTGAACTGCGGCAGTTATTTTTGAACTGCTCCTAACCATGGCATGACTCAGCGGCTCAGTATCTGTTTCAGCAGACCACGCCCATCGCTGGGGCTCTGAGCCTGCCACCCAGAGCCATAGCGATGCTCGCTTCGGGACGGGCGGCCATTCAATTAGGAGAAGAACCTTTAGGATTGCATCGTATCAGCCAAATCGTGACGAGCAGCACAGGATGTGATATTTGCCAAAATCCAGTCAGCGGGCTGAGATAGGGTTAGAGGTTAGAGTTCTTGCGCTAAGCCGCTTAACCCTTAAACGCGTATTGCCTCAGTTCTTCCACGCTGGCGAACTCCAGCGCCGACATGTGGGTCGCTTCCAAGACCACCGGCGGCGCTTGTCCGGCGTCAAAAGCTTCTTTCCAGCGGGCGGCGCACAGGCACCAGCGGTCTCCGGCCTTGAGACCGGGAAACTCATAATCAGCATTGGGCGTGCTCAAGTCGTTGCCGCGGCTGCGACTGAAGCGCAGGAAATCATCGGTCATGACGGCGCAGACGACGTGCAGGCCGATGTCCGAGGGGCCGATCCGGCAACAGCCATCGCGATAAAAACCGGTCATCGGATCGGTCCCGCAGGGCACCAGTTCGGTGCCGAGAACGTTTTTTGCTGTCGACATGTTTACCACCTGTATGACTTCGGACGGTCCGCTCGACGCCGAGAGGTTTATCTTAGGGCACCGCAAAGGGCTCTGGTATGCGACCGCGTTAGGATTCGAGCCGGTCGAGTCGCCGTTTCAGCTCCTCGATTTCCGCTTCGAGCAGCTCGACTCTCTGTTGCAATTGCGGTACGTCTGTAGTCGTCATTCCAGCAGCTGATGCGATGGGTGATGAAGACGTTGAGCCGACGCTGCGGATGGGCGGCAGATCGGCGGGAGCGTCTTCGGGCGCTGCGGTCAGGATTTTCTGCGCCAGGTACTGCTGTTCGTCGGGCGGGTAAAGCGAATGCGCAAACGTCTGTCCGCGTCCCGGCGGCGACATCGCCTGTACCAGCCCCGCTTCCTGCAGCGTTTGCAGCACGGTCATCACGCTGTCGAGGTCGGGGAAGTCGTGCATCCGTGACGCGCGGGAGCGCAGTTCTCCGGCTGTCTGCGGGCCCCGCAGCAGCAATTCTGTCATGATCGCTACGCCGGCCGCGTCGACTCCCAGCCATTCGTAGGCGGCGTGTCGATACTTGGTGACCCGGCCACTGCCTTGGATCTCGCGGACGGCGCCGACTTCCCGCAGTCCATCGAGGGCGATGAGGACATCATCCTCGTCGAGTTGCATCTGTGGTGCGCGGTTGGATTTTTGGTTCGACCCAGCCACCAAAGCTGCAATCGAGAGCGGGTAGTTATCCGGCGTCGTCTTCGCCTTTTCGACCAGCACGCCCAGCACCCGCCGCTGAGTGCGGTCCAGCGGCACCCAAGTTTTGGTGACGGTGTCATCCGTTCCCATGATGAAGACCACTCCTAAATAATGTTCACGAACGCTGAATTCAGCTCACAGTTGTTGCACGTCAGTCGCCATTTCGGCCACTCGCCGGCGCGTGCTGCGGAGCACGCGCCGGTGGCATAGCTTAGGCGTCACTGCGGTGAGCTTCTAGCCGCTGTACCCACTGCTCGGCCGTCTCGATCGCCGCTGGCGACAACTGCTCGACCGTCTGCAAGTCGTTCTGTTGGGCGGCGGTTTCGATCTGCCAAGGCCCCTGCCAATCTTCATCCGGGGCCACATATTTCAGACATGACTTCAGCGTGTGGGCTGTACGTCGTGCCAACACCGCGTCTTGGTTTTGCACCGCGGTCTGCAGGTCCTGGCAGAGTTGCGGCACCTCGGTCAAGAATGCTTCGACCAGTGCTTGAACCGTCGCTGGATCACCGCCGGCGGTCCGAAACAACTTTGCTTGCCAATTCCCCGGCGAACCGTCGCTCGCCGAACCGTCGCTCGACGGAGCGTCGCTCGACGGAGCGTCGGGCGGTGGCGATAGAGCAACCTCAGGCGGCATGGGCCCAGCTGGCAGAGCTTCTGCCGTTCCTGCCTCAGCCGGGTTTGCGAGACTCGTTGGCGCAGCAAGGTCTTCCGGGCTCGCTGATCTCTCCGGGGCCGTGGGCGGTGGCGCAAGCCAGGTGGCGACCGTTTCGACCAGCACCTTGCGGTCGATCGGTTTGACCAGAAACGCCTTCATGCCTTCGGCCAGGCAGCGCTGACGATGCTCCTGAGTGGCATGGGCGGTCAGGGCGATGAATGGCGGTGGGGGCTTTTCCCGTTCTCGGTAGTGCTGGACGATCTGTTGCATCGCTTCGATTCCGTCCATGCCCGGCATTTGCAAATCCATCAATACGCAGGCATAAGAGCGCAGCTGCGTCGCCAGCACCGCTTCTTGGCCACAGCCGGCTAGATCGACCTGATAACCCGCACCCACCAAAAAATCGCGGATCACGGCCTGGTTGACAGGGCTGTCATCGACCAGCAGCAGCATCGGCGAGGATCGATCCGTGGATGCCTCCTGCGTCGCCGCGGCAGGTGCTGGCGACGGTGGCTGTGAGCCGCCGTTGATCAGCGGTCGCCAGGCGGTCGCTGCGGTCGCGATCGTGTCGGTATGGTCATTCCTCAGCAGCTGGATCAAGTCATCGGGCAAGATCGGCTTGAGCAGCACCGGCTGGCGTGGATCTTGATCCGGCAGGGTCGGCTCATCGACTCGAGCGATCCAGATCGTCTTGCCGTCCCGCGAACCGCGTTGGCCTGGCACCCGCGGCTTGGCATAGCACTGGTCGATGATCCGAACTTTGGCTTTTGGATCGATTTGATATCCGTTTGCCAACAGCAGGTCGCCGATGGCTTTGTGCTGCACCGGGTGGCGGATTTTCAGCGCGACACCGCCGGCCGCGCCGCTGCCGTTGAGCGGAGGCGGGCTCTGGGGCGATTCGACTTCGTGCAACGGAATGAAACACCGAAAAGTACTGCCGTGGCCTGGCCGGCTGATCACCTGGATCATTCCACCCATCCGGCGAACCAGTTTGTCGCTGATCGACAAGCCCAAGCCTGTCCCGCCGTACTGGCGAGTCGTGCCCGATTCGCCCTGCTCGAACGGTTCGAAGATCTGCGTCAGCCGCTCTGGCGAAATTCCAATTCCGCTATCGATCATTTCGATCCGCAGATACCTGCGATCGCGTCCGCCTGTCGCCTCATCATCCGGCGTCTGGAGGCCCGCGATTTCGCCAGCTTCCACTCCGATTCGCAGCAACACGTACCCAGCGGGCGTGAACTTGATTGCGTTGCCGGCCAGGTTGATGATGATTTGCCGCAGCCGATTGGAGTCGATCAGGATGGTTCGGGGCACCTCGGGCATGATGCTCAGCACCAATTCCAGGTCCTTGCCCAGAGCCCGCGTCGACAGCGAGCGGAACGCTTCGCCCACGCAGCGGTGCAGATCGGTCGGTTCGGGTGCAATGTGCAGCCGGCCGGCTTCGATGGCAGCAAAATCGAGGATGTCGCCGATCACGTTGCTCAACAGTTCGCCGCTGTGACGGATCATCTCGACGTACTGCCGCGCCTTGGGCGGCAGATCCATCTGGCAAAGCAATTCGGCCGAGCCGGTGATGCCGCCCAGCGGCGTGCGGATCTCATGGCTGACGCTGGCCATGAACTCGCTCTTGATGCGGCTGGCCTCCTCTGCGGCTCCCTTAGCTTCCTGGAGCGCCTCCAGCGCCTGGTGCCGCAGGGTGACGTCACGAATGAAGATTGCCAGCCCGAACGAGTTCTCCAGTGGAATCGGATGGATCGAAACTTCGGCGGGGAACTTGGCCCGCGCGACCGGGCGCAGCAAAATCTCGCGGCGTTCGCCGTAGGGCAGATCGTTCCATTCCAGCGACGGGTGCGGGGCTGGGCCGGCCGCCACCGACACTCGCGAAACTGCGTCGTTAGCGGACGGAGCCTCACCGGTTAAAGCTTCGCCCAGGCTGATCAGCGAGGAATCGGGAACCGCGATTTGATCGAGGCTCTGTCCGGCCAGTGGTCCTTGCCCGCTTGCCAACATCGCTTCGGCAGCCGGATTGGCTTCGACAACCACGCCTTGATCGTCGACCAACAACACCGCCTCACGAGCGGCATCAAACAGGGCTCGTTTGCGGGCCTCACTGCGTCGCAGTTCCGCCGTCTTGCGATAACTGTCGGTAACGTCCCAAAACACGATCTGAATGCCGATGACGCGATTCTGGTCGTCGTACTCCGGCGCCTTAAAAACTTGCACCCAGCCGGTCTGGCCGTCAGCGGTCGGATGGGACTCGATGTGATCGACCGGCTGGCCAGACTGAATCACCCGCTCGTCATCGAGCCGGTACGCATCGGCCAGTGCCGGCGGGTAGAGATCGACGTCGGTCGCACCGATGACTTCGTCGACCGAGCGGCCCACGCCGCGGCAAAACGCATCGTTGGCGTAGGTGATCACGCCGTCGACATCTTTGCGGATGACCTGCAGTTGCATCCGCTGAGCGAGCGATTGCAGGTGCGTCTCGGCGCGCGTCAGGCGCTGCTGCGTGGCCTGTCGTCTGGTGATTTCACGTCGCAGCGCATCATTGATCCGGCGGATCTGCAGGGCACGGCGGCGCACCCGGCGCTGCAACTGCTGGCGGATCTGCAGCCGCCGCTGACGCCGGCGCTGACTGGCCGAGTGCGAGACCGCCGCGGCCAACAGCGCCAACAGCGCCCAGGCACGCTGCGGTTCGACCACATACGGCGGGCGCATCAAGTAGGGCAAAATCGTCAACACCATCAGGGCGACGAGCAGGTGTGGCACCTGGCGGCGTGAGAGCGTTTGGACCGCTACCAGGCAGATCACGATCTGCAGCGTGGCCAGGCCCCAGGTGACCGGAGCGAAGCAATCGGCAATCGCCACCAACGACGCAGCGATCAGCCACGGCGCGATCCGTCCCGCTAGACGGAGCCTCCACTGATGGAGCAGTTTTCTGACACCCATAGTTCGCCGACCTGCTTTCGTCCCTGTCCCCTCGCAGCCCGCCCCGCACGATCCTAAGACCGATGCTCTCCCCACAGTCTCAACAGTTCCATCACATGCTCGGCCGCTTGGGCCATTTCGTCCAGACAGGCGAACTCGCGGAGCGAGTGAATGTTGTGTTGGCCGCTGGACAGGTTCGGTGTCGGCAGCCCCTTTTCCGTCAGCTGCGAGCCGTCGGTTCCGCCGCGGACGATCGCGAGTTCATACCGCTGACCAAGATTCTCAAACGCCCGCCGGGCAAGCTCAACCGCCTCGGGCCGCTGCTTGAGCCCCTCAGCTAGGTTGCGGTATTGCTTCCGCCGCTGGATCTCCATCCGCAACCCCGGCACACTGTCGCAAGCGGCCTGCGCGGTTTGTGCCACTTGCTCCGCAAACACGTCGAGCTGCTCGCTCTGGAACGAACGCAGGATCAGATCGACCTCGCAGCGTCCTACCCCGCCGTGCAAATCATGCACGTGAATGAACCCCTGGCGGCCGCTGGTCGTTTCGGGAGTGCACTCGCGCTGCGGCAGCGCAGCGACAAACGTCGCGGCCCCACGCAAGCTGTTGATCATCTGCCCTTTGGCGATTGCCGGATGGATGTTGTTGCCGATGAAGGTCACCCGCATCGCGTCGGCGGAGAACGTTTCCACGTCGATCATTCCGGCGCCGCCGCCATCGAGCGTGTAGGCCACGGTGGCTCCGAGTTTTTCGAGATCAATCTTGTCGGTCCCGCGGCCGATTTCCTCATCACAGGTGAACAGCAGCCGGACCGGCCCATGCGCCAGATGCGGCGACTCGATCAAATGATGAGCGACTTCCATGATGATCGCCACGCCCGCCTTGTCGTCGCCGCCGAGCAGCGTCGTGCCATCGGTGGTGACGAGCGTTTTGCCTACCAGTGCGGCAAGCGTCGGAGAGGTGGCGGGATCAAGCATGAGCCCGCTGGGCAACGCGATCGGCCCGCCATCGTAGGCGTCGATCACCTGTGGGTTGACGCCTGCGCCGGGAGCCTCTGGCGAAGTGTCCAAGTGAGCTAGCAAGGCAACCGTCGGCAGCCCGGGACCGGCGGTACTGGGTACGGTCGCCCAAACCAGACCGTTATCGTCTTGATGAGCGTCTTCGGCGCCGATCGCGATCAGTTCGTCGAGTAATACGCGTCCCAGCTCGAATTGGCCCGGACTGCTCGGGTAATCGGCTGAAGCCGGATCGGCTGCCGTGTCGATTCGTACGTAACGCAGAAAGCGGTCCAGAAGTCGAGCTGTACGGATCACCGAGGCAAACTCCCGATCGACTGTAAGTGGCGCAAAGCCGTGCGAACAATGCAGTTGCACGGCACGGGGTCAGGCTTGCACTGCCAGCGACGCCCCTCTGAACGTTACACTGTTATCTACAGATCCGGAACCCCGTAGCCTGTTGACCTGTAACCTGCGCATTACCGTCACGCGCCGTGTCAATCCGTTACTCACGCATTCACCCACGCTGCCCCTAAACGTTAGATCCCGCATATGGACCCTGTGTCGCACCTAGTTTTCGACGTTGAAAGCGTGGCCGACGGTCGCCTGATCGCCGGGGTGAAGTATCCCGAGGAATCGCTCACGCCGGAGGAGGCGATCGCACGGTATCAAGCCGAGCTGCGGGAGCAATCCGGCAAAGACTTCATTCCCCATACCTTTCAGATCCCGACCGCGGTGGTGGTCGCCAAAGTCGACTGCGACCTGAACCTGATCGACATCGTGTCGCTCGACGAGCCGCACTTTCGTCCGCATGTGATCACCGACCATTTTTGGCGTGGCTGGGAAAGCTATGGCCGGCCACAGTGGGTCACGTTCAATGGCCGTGGTTTTGATCTGCCGCTGATGGAATTGGCCGCATTCCGCTACGGGTTGTCGATTCCCGCGTGGTTCAACTGCAACGGCCCGAGCTACAAGCATTCGCGCAACCGCTACAACGTCGAGGCACATTTCGACCTGCACGAGTTTTTGACCAACTACAACGCTTGTTGGTTCCGCGGCGGCTTGGATTTGGCGGCACAGTTGGTCGCCAAGCCGGGCAAGATGGCCGTCAAAGGCGATCACGTCCAGGAGATGTACAACCAAGGCAAGCTGCAAGAGATCAGCGACTATTGCCGCTGCGATGTGTTGGATACGTACTTCGTGTTCCTGCGCGCGATGGTGCTGTTGGGGCGGATCAACCGGGCCCGCGAGCGCGAAATCATCGCTTCCACCCAAGGCTGGCTCGACCAGCGCTGCCGCGCCAATAAGGGCTACGCCGCTTATCTCAACCGCTGGGACGACTGGGTCGACCCCTGGAGTCAAACCGAGGCTCGTCTGGAAAAAACGACGTAGATCAAGCCGTTGCGCGCTCAACCGCCAGCGGCGCAAGAACCGGTGGAGGGCAGAGGGTGGTATGGCACAAAGATTGCCGTCCTGCTCTGCCGCCACAGGTCATCTCGCTTGGCGACGTGCAACTTCCCTGTGATGGGACTGCTACAATGCCGCTGTTTGATGGCGATCGATCCGGCGGCAATGCGATTCGCCTGCTCACTTGCACCGATGCGCTGCACAGCGTTAGCGAGGGCGCGTTCCAACAGTTGATCAACCGATAATTCTGATGCCGGATGCTAACCCAGAGCCTGTCGAATCCTCAGCCGAGCAGGATTTTTTGATCGTAGGTATCGGTGCTTCGGCAGGCGGACTGGAAGCTTGCTCAGAGTTACTCGAACAATTGCCAGCAGATGCCAGACTGGCTGTGATCGTGGTCCAACACTTGGATCCACGCCATGAAAGCGCGCTGGCGGAGTTGCTCGACCGCAAGACCGCGATGACGGTCCGGCAGGCGGTCGATGGCGATCGCGTGCGGCCTAATTATGTCTACGTGATCGCTCCCAATACCAATCTTGAGGTTCAAGCGGGGCGGATTCGGGCGAGTGATCGAAATAGTAAACCGACGCCGTTCATGCCGATCGACTTCTTTTTTCGCTCTTTGGCGGCCGAGGCCGGAGAGCGGGCGATTGCGGTGCTACTCTCTGGCGGCGGGACCGATGGCACACTCGGCATGGGTGACGTCAAAGGTGCCGGCGGGATTACGCTAGCACAAGATCCAGCTACCGCACGTCACGATTCGATGCCGCGCAGCGCGATCGCGGCGGAATGCGTCGACTTAATCGGTCCACCGGGACCGTTAGGGCAAGAGTTGGCAAGGCTCAGTCGACAGCTTCACGACAACAGCCAAAGGCGATCATTGGCGAACCTGTCAACCGACCCTTCGCCGCTGAAAACGCTCTTTGCGCTATTGGCCCAACATCTGGGAGTCGACTTTTCACAGTATAAACCGAGTACGCTGCGTCGCCGTATCCAGCGGCGGATGAGCCTGAAAAACATTCAGCACCTGGAAGATTACGTCGACTACCTGCAAGATAATCCACGCGAAATCGAAGACCTGTATCAAGATATTCTCATCCGGGTGACCTGCTTCTTTCGAAATCCCGAGGTCTATCGAACGCTGACCGAACAGGTGTTTCCTCAGCTGGTCAGTAACCGCGGCTCCAACAAACCGCTGCGACTTTGGATTGCCGGTTGTTCGACCGGAGAAGAGGTTTACTCGATCGCGATTGCACTGCTGGAATACCTCGGCGATATGGTCAACAATACGCCGGTCAAGATCCTGGCAACCGACGTCAATGAAGCGGCGCTGGCCCACGCTCGCAAAGGCGTGTACATCGAGAACATTGCAATGGATGTCTCGCCGGAGCGTCTGCGGCGATTTTTTGTAAAGCAAAGCTCTCACTATCAGATCAGCCAATCGATCCGCGACCTGTGTGTGTTCTCGCGTCATGATGTCGCTCGCGACACGCCGTTTGCTAACCTCGATCTGATCAGCTGCCGCAACATGCTGATCTACATGACTCGGCCGTTGCAACGGCGGGTCTTGCCGATGCTGCACTACGCGCTCAAGCCCGAGCGATTTCTGCTGCTCGGGACGGCCGAGTCGATCAGTGGGTTTGAAAACCTGTTCGCAACCGTCGACAACAACCATAAGATCTTCAGCAAGAAGAGGTCGTCTTCGGGTACCGGCCTGGACAGCCTGCCGAGCCGTGCTCATTCGGCAGACCCCAGTGCTGGTCCCGGACTGCATCTGGGCAACTGGCATGCCTTGAGCGACATCGGCGATGTCCAGAAGGAAGCCGAACGGGTGCTGCTCAATCGTTACGTTCCCGCGGGCGTGACGATCGATGAGCAGCTGACGGTTCTGCATTTCCACGGTCAGGCTGGGGCGTACCTCAAACCGGGCGCCGGCAGCGCCAGTCTCGATTTACTGAAGATGGTCCGTGAGGAGATCGCGGCCGAAATCCGAGCGTGCGTGGCAGCGGTTAAACAGGAAGGCCGCATGATCAAGAAACAAGGGTTGCGGACTTCTCCAAAAGATCACTCGCGGCCCTTTGACCTAGAAGTCATTCCGCTGCGCAGCCGCCCAGGGCAAGTGAACTGCTTCCTGGTGCTCTTTAAGGAGACCAGCAGCGGCGAACCGTCCGCCGTAGGGTTGCCCTCAGCCGTGATGCCGGAGTCGCAGGAGAGTTCCCGCGTTCGAACAACTGGAACAGGAATTGTCTGCGGTCCGCGAATACCTGCAATCGCTGATCGAGTCACAAGAGGCCACCAACGAGGAGCTCAAAGCGGCCAACGAAGAGATCCTGTCCAGCAACGAGGAACTACAGAGCACCAACGAAGAACTGCAGACATCCAAGGAGGAGATGCAGAGCGCCAATGAGGAACTGGCGACGGTCAATGATGAATTGAAATACAGCAATTCCGAGCTCGGGCAGCTTAACAGCGATCTAACGAATTTGTTCAGCGGCTTGAACATTCCGGTTGTAATCGTCAATCGTGAGCTACGGATCCGCCGCTTCACACCGCCGGCCGAGCAACTGTTCAACTTGATCCCGACCGATGTGGGACGGCCGATCGGGCACCTGCGTCACGAGCTGAATCTGCCTAACTTAGATCAGCTGATCTCTGAGGTGATCGACTCGCTGGAGGCGAAGGAACTGGAAGTCACCGATACGCAGCGGCGCTGGTGGTTGCTGCGCATTCGCCCCTACATCACTTGTGAAAATCGCATTGATGGTGCGGTGGTCTCGGTCTTGGACATCAATGTGCTCAAACGCAACGCCGACCATCTCCGCATCGCCAGCGAGTACGCCAACGCGATCGTGGAGACGATCTACGAACCCCTGGCCGTGCTAGACGAGGATCTGGTGGTCCAGCGGGCTAACGCCGCCTTCTACCAGACCTTTCGAGTCACCCACCAGGAAACGTACCAGCAACCGTTGATGCAAATTGCGGACGGGATATGGGATGTCCCCGAACTTCTCGAACGGCTCGAGGCGCTGCGTGCTGGAACCCAGCGGATGCGAAATTGGGAACTGGAGCTGGAGATTCCCGCGGTTGGACGGCGAGTGTTTGTTCTCAACGGTCACCGGATTCAGTGGGACGGAGAAGCATCGCAAATGGTTCTGCTGGCCCTGCAGGATGTGACCGCTCGCAAACGCGAACTCGATCAGTCAACGCAACTGGCGAAGGAACAGGCGGCCCGGGCCGAGGCTGAACTGGCTAACCGGATGAAGGACGAGTTTCTGGCGATGTTGGCGCACGAACTCCGCAATCCCTTGGCTCCGGTTCGCAACACCTTGCATATCCTCCAGCAACGGGTGCAGGGCGATCCTCTGGTCCACCATGCCCTACAACTGTCCGAACGGCAGATCACCCACATGGCGCGGCTGCTGGATGATTTGCTGGACGTTTCGCGGATCACCCGCGGCCAAATTCAGCTGCGAGAAGAGATCGTCGAACTCAGACACGCCCTAGAGGAAGCGGTCGAGAGTTCTCGTACGCTGATCGATTCGCGAAGTCATCGGCTCTCGGTATCAATCCCCGAGGAACCGATCTACCTGGAGGCTGATAAAGCCCGGTTGGAGCAGATTATGTGCAACCTGCTCAACAATGCCGCCAAGTATACGGAACCTGGCGGCAAGATCGAACTGCGAGCGGTGCGTGAGCAGGACGAGGTCGTGATCGAGGTGCGTGATTCCGGAATCGGCATGTCGGAGACGGTGTTACCGAAAATCTTTGACCTGTTCGCGCAGGCCCAGCGCAGCATCGATCGCTCGCAGGGCGGCCTGGGCATCGGCTTAACGTTGGTGAAGCGATTGGTGGAACTGCACGGCGGCACGATCAAGGCGTTCAGCAGCGGCCAAGGCCAAGGCAGCTTGTTCACTGTCCGGCTGCCGGTCGGCGTATCCGACGCGAACCTGCTGTCCGGTGCGGGTTCGGGTGAGTCACAGTCCGCAAGTCACCCCCGAAAGATCCTGGTGGTCGATGACAATCAGGACGCTGCACTGACTTTAGCCCTCCTGCTGCAAGGGCAGGGGCACGAGGTGACACAGGCTTACGACGGACCGAGTGCGGTGGCTAAGGCACCCGAGAGTCAGCCCGAGATCGTGATCCTGGATATCGGTTTGCCGGGGATGAGCGGTTATGAAGTTGCTGCTCAACTCCGCCAACAATCCTCGCTGCAAAATGCGGTGCTGATCGCCGTCACCGGGTACGGGCAGGAAAGTGATCGCCAGCGTGGCCGCCAGGCTGGTATCGACCATCATTTTGTCAAACCGGTCGATTTGCCCAAACTGCTGGGGCTGATTACCAGCGAGGCACCGGCGGGCAATTCCTAACCTGTCGCAGGCTGTGGGCAAGCTCGCCCCGTGATGCGTGGGCGGCCCCGTGATGACGTCGAGGTTCGGGTGCGGAGCCAGTCCAGCGAAACGCGGAGGGGGTAGGGTGGCTGGCGAAGCGCAAAACAGGAGGTCCGGTCATTGCTTAGAACGACCGAACCTCATTCATGTGCTGCGCCAGCGGCTGACCGATTGCGTTCTCGGTCAGCCAGCGGATCAACATCCACTATGCGGCTTTGCGAAGCGGCGGGATCAGCCACCAGCTCCGCCGCCGGCAGCTCCACCGCCAGCAGCGCCGCCTGCACCACCAGCACCTGCGCCAGCACCTGCCCCCGCTCCGGCACCGCCGGCTGCAGTCCCGGCTCCGGTGGTCGGGCTCGTGGCGCTGCCGGCTCCGGCCCCGGCGTCAGCTCCGGCACCAGCTCCCAAGCCCGCTCCAGCGCGAGTTCCAGCACCGGCGCCCGATCGGGTTCCCGTACCCAGGTCGGGTGCTGCACCAGTGCCCAGTGATCCGGTGCCCAGGCCCGCTCCTGCACGGGTTCCAGCACCAATGCTCGAGCGGGTTCCCGTACCCAGGTCCGGAGCCGCACCGGTGCCCTGGGCTCCGGTGCCCAGCCCAGCTCCTGTGCCGGCGCCTAGACCTGAACGCGTTCCCGTATCGGCTCCGCCCTCGAGTCCCGCTGCTGAGCGGATGCCCGCACCGGCTCCGGCACCCGGGCGAGCGCCTGCGTCAATATTAGCCCCAGCACCCGGCGCCGTTCCGGTTTCAGTGCTCGCACCAGCGCCAACACCGGTTCCGGCTCCGACACCCGTGCCAGCGCCAGTGGCTGCTCCGGCACCGACGCCCGTATCAATACCGGTGCCTGCTCCTAGACCGGTGCCGGTTCCAATACCGGCGCCGACACCCACTCCGCTACTGGTTCCCGCACCACGATTAGCGTCGAACTGATTGCCAGTTGCTCCTCTGCTGTCATTCAACTGCCCGTCGGCGGCTCGGTTGGCCGCGTCTTGGCCATTGGCATCCAGGTCTTGGCGGTAAGCCTGCTCACGATTACCCTGGTTTTGTTGGTTGGCCTGGGCAATGCTCTGCCGATACTGGCTGGCAGCACCGAGTTGCAGCTGAATATCTTGCTGCTGGCCATCGCGAAGAATCGCCAGCGCGGCTTGATCACCGGCGCGCATCTGCCGCACTTGGTCGATGAACGCATTCTTGCCCTGCAGGTCCTGCCCGCGGAGTTGGCGGATGATGTCGCCTTCTCGCAGGCCGGCCTGAGCAGCCGGACTGTTGGGATGAACCTGAACGACACGGATCCCGTCATCCGTCTGCTCCAATCGAATCCCGGCGTAAGGGCGATCCGGGTTCAGCTGGGCCTGCGACTGCGTGTTGCCCTGCCAGCTCTGCTGGTTGTTGCTTTGCCAGCTCTGCTGATACGGCTGCGAGTACTGCTGTTGCGAGTACTGCTGCTGATAGGGTTGGACAGAGTACTGCTGCTGATAAGGCTGGTACTGCTGCTGATACTGCTGGCGATAAGGCCCCTGGTACGGCTGACCGTAATACTGTTGAGTGTAAGGCCGCTCGTACTGCTGGTTGTAATACGGTTGGCCGTAAGGCTGTTGGTACTGCGGATTGGTGAGCGACTGCTGACCGGCTTGCAGACCCTGTCGAGCGGCGTCACCGAAGTTCTGCCCGCTGATGGCGCCGCGCGTCGTTTCTTGAATCCCACGTTGGATGGCACCGCCGAGACTCGGCTGGACCTGGCCGCGGAACTGCCCACCAGCCTGACCGCCCAGCCAGCCAGACTGCGCGGTAGCGAGTCCGGCAGGCAGCGCCATCACAGCGCTGAGACCAGCAATCGTGCACGTTCGCGACAGTCGTGTAGAAAACTTACCCATTATCATTCTCATCTTAAGTTCCTCGTTGAAGTGTAAGGATCGTGAGGTCACTGCCATGCACCGGTCGTTGCCGTGGGCACCGTGCCCCCACACGCCGGTACGCAGACGTCAGCACCGCCTGAGGTCATGCTGAGGTCATGCCGCAAAGGTCGTTCCAGTCGTAAGGGTTGTTCTAGGAACTGATCAAAACATGAGTAGTCGCTGTTCTCGGCCCCCGAGCGACAGCGGCCGCCAGAGAATTCCTACCGCTAGACTCGGAGAGCTGCTGCGCGACTTCATTGTGGCCGTACATCGATGCACCACGCGTAAAACGTCGGCAGCGATGGGTGCTGTGCATGCAGAGCTGACCGCTGAGCGTCCATGGGGCCGGGTGCACCGGCGAAAAGACATTCTCGTTAAATAAGAGAATCCGCGCGGAAAACGAAAAAACCCCAGAGAGCACAAAGGGCTCACTGGGGTCTTATCAGGTTCATCAGTAAAGGATCAGCCGCGTCAGACCGGCTGACGCGCGCCAACTGAGCAATCGATCAGATCTCGTCGTACTGATCCTGCCCGCCACTTTGGTATTGGCCGCCCTGCGGTTGACCACCCTGATACTCGCCACCGTACTGCGGTTGGCCACCGTACTGCTGTTGGCCACCGTACTGCTGTTGGCCATAACCAGCGTTATAGCTGCCTTGGCCGTAGGCTTGTCCGCCATCGCAGCCGACGCAGCCGCTGCCGGAGACCATGCCGCCGCTCTGATAGCCGCCGCTGTGATAGCCCTGGTGATGACCGCTGTGATAACCGCTCGGTGAGCAGCAATCAACTGGCTGCGGGCAGCACGCCTGCTGGTGAACGGCCGGTTGCGGATGATACGACTGCGGCTGAGCTGCATAGCTGGCGGTGCCGCAGCAGGCGCTGGATGTACTGACGTACCCTCCACAGCCGTTGCTACGGCCGCGATGATGGCCGAACAGTCCGCCGCCACCGCAACCGCCGCGGCGGTGCAGACCGCTGAACAGGCCGCCGCGTGCGCCGCCCGCACAGACTTTGCTGCCGTGGTGGCCGCCGAACAAACCACCGCCACAGCCATGGCGGGCTTCGGCGGTCGGAGTGCTACTGCTGAACATCGCTACGCCCACCAGCATCGCAAAGCTTGTCAGCCCGCACAGGATAGAACGATTCATGGAATACCTCGTCGTTGCAGGGAAATTGGGGATCGACCGGCGAGCCTCACATTCGGCCCTATCTGGCACGATTGCGCTGTCTAGAGTGAATATTCGGATCGCGAAAACTCGGTAAAGAGTAGCGGTTACGCACTCTGTGTCAATCATTTACTGCTATCGGAGTGCCAAGAAGGGCCATAATTGGATAAAAATTCCTTACTGGTTCGGCTCGAAGGCGATCGGAGCTCCACATCTTAAGGGCTGACACGAACGCTCCTGCGGGCCGCCTCGCGTGCAGTCAACCGAGTTGGACAGGCCATCACACCCCTGGAAACTGCTGTCGAAATTGCCTCCCTCAGACGCCGCTCACTAAGGGGACAAACATAAAGTTTCCCAAAAACTCGCGCGTGTGCGATTCGCCGTGACGCTGCAAACGATACATCGCTTGCTGATGAGGCCCCTGATCGATCGGGATCACCAATCGACCGCCATCGCTGAGCTGGGCCAGATAAGCAGTGGGCAACTGCGGCGCGCCGGCGGTGACGACGATCGCGTCAAAAGGAGCCAGTTCGGGCAATCCGAGGATGCCGTCGCGGTGATGGACTTGCACGTTGTGATAACCGAGTTCCTCCAGTCGCCTCCGTGCGCTTTCGGCCAAGTCCGGCAGCCGCTCCACCGTGTGGACCTCGGTGGCGAGCCGCGACAAAACCGCGGCTCCATAACCCGATCCGGTACCGATTTCGAGGACCTTCTCAGGTCCTTGCAGCTGGAGTGCCTGCGCCATGAAGGCGACGGTAAAGGGCTGAGAAATCGTCTGCCCTCGGCCAATCTCCAGCGGGCGATCTTCATAAGCATGCGGCACCTGCGACGCTCCCACAAAGGCGTGCCGAGGTACCTGCCGCATGGCGGCAAGCACATGAGGATCGTCAATTCCCCGCCGCTGCAACTGTGCGCTCACCATGGCCAGGCGGCGCTGTTCCAGATCCGCTACCTCGGCGTCAGTACCCGAGTTCGCCGCAGCGTAGGAGTTTGCGTCACCGCCGGATGTGTCCGCAGGACGTCTCATCAGATGACTCCTCATTGACCACAGCGACGCAGCAGCAGCCGGACGGGAACGGCGGTTCAGCCAATGTTGGCAGACTCACCCGCGCGGATCGTCAAGATCATGGGACTGCAACGTGGTGTGTGGCGATTGCGCTTGATCGCGAGGCTCAACTGGCTCGCGCCGATCTTCCTGTGGAAGCTTTGTATCAAACTGATTGGCGCTTTTGTACATCGACTGAATGCGACTGAGCAGCGCGTCAAGTTCCCCGCGACGCGGGTGTGAATGCTCCGGCAGGCCCTCAAACACCCGGTCTCTCAATTGGTCTCGCAGCGGCTTTTGATCACTTGCATGCCGGTCCCAGCCATTGCGTTTGAGCGTGTCGACTAACAGCTGCGCACGGTCGTCATCAAACGGATCGTTATCGACCATGCTCGCTCGGCACATTTGAGCGAGATCCTCCAAAATAGCTTCAATTTCAGGCGTCTTTGTTCCGTGATCCGTCATAACCCAGGTCCTCTATCCAGATGCAATCAGCGACTACTCAAGCGTTAACCTACGACATCAATTCATAGCAAATCGGATGCCATGATCAGCATGAACCGGTTCACCTGTGCTCTTCTGTTAAGGGCGACCGAGTTCGACTTCGGCTGCGGCCGGAGCGATTGTCAGTTCATCGACCACACGCGCTACACCTACAGTATCGCGAGCCAGTTCGATTGCCTTGTGTTTGGCGGCTTCGCTCTTCACGCTGCCGCGCAGCACCACGGCATCGGAGGCCTGAACGTCGATTTCGATCGTTTCATTTTCCAGTGCTTTATCCCACCGCACGCGGCTGTAGACCCGTGCTTGCAGTCCCATCCGATTGACTGCCCCGCGCGCTTCCTCCCAGCCTTCGCGAATGTTATCCCCGAGCCGGTCCAGCGCTCGGTCGACCCGCTCGCCGATCTGCGCGGCGCACTGGCCATCGTGCCTGCGAAACCAAACATCAATACGACCGCTACGATCGCTGCTCTTCTCATCGGGATTCTCCTTGGGTATCGGAACGTGATTGACCTGACTGACTCTCTGGTACAACCTGCGGCTCTTCAGCGGCGCGGCGCTGGATTTGGAGTTGGCCAGTAGCGTTCTTGACGACGACCAAGCGGTCGCCTGGCTGCGGCTCGAAGGCCAGCTGTTGTTGCTCTGCCTGATCGGGCTCTGTACTACCGGGCTCCGCCTGATCAGCGGCATTATCGGGCTGCGCCTGATCGGCGACAATCAATGTGATCTCGCCGGTGCGGCAGCGTTTATGGACGCGCGTGTACTGTGGCGGTAGCTCCAACACTTGCTCGCCGATTCGGTAGCGCAGGACTTCTTGTGTCTCATTAGTAAGTTCGAAGCGAATCGCCGCTGACTCGGGTCGCCCAAACATTTGAACAGCGAAGTAGTAGCCGTTTTCTTCGCTCTGAGCGACTGCTGCGCCGATTTGTGTGACGGCCGGCTCGAGCATGTTCTCGCGGTGTTCCGGCGACTCTTTCCAGCCGTCGACAAACCGCTGTGCCAACACTTCGTCGGCCAGCGGCTCGGAGCTGAACAGATAGCCGATGTTCTCGGATATCATGCAGTACTCATAACCGTGGGCTTTGGCCCGCTGCGAAGGCCGTTGTCCATCGGCTTGATGCCCGTACTGGTTCGTCTCAGCCATGTACTGAGCAAAGTACTGTGCCGTCTCCATCAGCTGCGGATCGACTTCCAGGTCGCCACGATCCTGCTGCTGACGAAACGCGCGGCTCTGCGTGACAATCTGCTCGACCACCTTCGTCAGCTCACGCGGTTCGGGCTGATCGCCCTGCCGCGACGCCGTCGCAACGATCGACTCCGAATCAGAGTTCTCGGCAACCTGAGCGGCACCGACCGCCGGCAGCCAAAGCGCAGCGATTAGGAGCAGCCAACAGGGGCGCATGATTTTTTCCTCACAGCGTCACGAGGTCTCCAGCCGCCGGCCCACAGCAGGGCGTGCCGCGGAGACGGCACCGGCAATTGATAGCTACTTTAATCGCGCTACTGCAATTTTGGCGCCGCCGGCGGGGCAGCGGCCGAGGATCCCATCAGGTTTGCCGCAGCCGCCGGCTCAGCGGCCCGGTGGTACGGTGCAAAGGCGATTGGCATAAGGTTTGCTTCCCACGCTGCGGAACCTGCGGCAGTTGCTACTCGATCAGCGGGATCTGCGGGGTCTCGGGGGGCCTGATCGCTCAGCGATCAACGACGTTTCGCTTTATCCACTTACCTTTTACTGGCTCTATGAAGAACGCCACCGCCGCCCAACAGTCCTCTGTGGCCAGCGGCGCTTGCCCTGCAGTCAACCGGCTGCCGCGCGCCACGTACCGACTTCAACTCCGCAGCGGTTTTGGCTTCGACGACGTGCGCCAGCTCGTTCCCTATCTACACAGCCTCGGGATCAGCGATTTATATCTGTCGCCGCTGTTCCGTTTCCGCGAGGAAAGCACCCACGGTTACGACGTGGTCGATCACAGCCGCATCGAGCCGACCTTTGGTGATCGCGACGCCTTTCGGCGGTTGTCGGAAGAGGCGCGCCAGGCGGGACTCGGGATTCTGTTGGATCTAGTGCCCAATCACATGGGGATTAATGATCCAGGGAACCGGTTGTGGAACGATGTGCTGGAGAATGGACCGACCGCTCGCAGCGCGTGCTATTTTGATATCGACTGGAACCCGCCTGGCGAAGTGAAGAATCGTGTCTTGCTGCCGTTTTTAGGCAAACGGTTCGGCGAGACGCTCGAAGCGGGCGAATTGCAACTGGCGTATGAAGGCCAGCGGCTGGTGCTGGCATATTATGACCGCCGCTTTCCAATCACTCCAACGTCCTGGCCGCCGTTCCTGGACCTGGTGCTGGAACACCTGCCGGAAGATGTCCCGGCTGACGTTCGCATCGAACTGGCGAGCATCACCACGCAACTCCGCCGCTTGCCCCCAAGCGACCGACATGAACCCGAAGCGACCGAGGAGCGGTATCGCGAGCAAGAAGTAGCCCGTCGCCGACTGACGGCTCTGGTGCAGCAAGCGGTCGATGTTCGCGCGGCGATCGAAAGGGCGCTGGCGGAGTTCAATGGCCAGCCGGGTGACCCGCGCAGCTGGGACCGCCTGGAGGATTTGTTGCAGCAACAACATTACCGCTTGTCGTATTGGCGGGTGGCCGTTGACGAAATCAACTACCGGCGGTTCTTCGACATCAACGATTTGGCTGCGGTCCGGGTCGAGCTCGACGAGGTGTTTCAGGCTGTCCACCAGCTGACGTTCCAGTTGCTCGGCGAGGGGCTGGTGACGGGAGTGCGAATCGATCATCCCGATGGTTTGCTCGACCCGGTGAGCTACTTTCAGCAGTTGCAGGTCGGCTTCCGCCGCTGCCGCTCGGAGTCCGCGGCAGAGCTGCCGCCGCTGTACATCGTGGCCGAAAAAATCCTCTCTGGCGACGAACAGCTGCCGACCGACTGGCCGATCAGCGGCACCACGGGCTACGACTTTCTCAATCGTGTGGCGGCCATTTTGGTCGATGCCGACGGCGTGCAGCGGCTGCAGGAACTCTATCCGTCATTGACCGGCGTCACCGACCGGCCGCGTGATATCGCCTATCAAGGCAAGTTGGCGATCTTGCACGACAGCATGTCCAGCGAGCTCTACATGGTCGCTTCGCAGCTGTTCCGCTTGGCGAAGGGGAACCGCTCGTCGCGAGATTTTACGCTGCCGATGTTACTCCGCGCCCTCCGCGAAGTCATCGCCTGCTTCATGGTCTACCGCACCTACATCCAACCCCAGGGCTGGGACGTCAACGACGAGGACCGCCGGCGGATCATGGAGGCGATCCGCTGGGCCAAACGCCGCAACCGCACGATGGCATGGTCGGTACTTGAATACGTGGCGTCAGTGATGCTGCTGGAGTTTCCACCCTACCTCAGCGAGGATCTGCAAGCGGGCTGGCGCCGCCTGGCCGTGCGGCTGCAACAGGTGACCGGACCGGTAACAGCCAAAGGGATTGAAGATACGGCGTTCTATCGCTATTTCCCGCTGGCGTCGCTCAACGAAGTCGGCGCCGAACTCGGCGCCAAAGGCATGCCGCTGGAGCAGTTCCACTTGGAGATGTTTCACCGCGGACACGATTGGCCTCACGCGCTGTCAGCGACCGCCACGCACGACACGAAGCGGGGTGAAGATGTCCGTACCCGGCTGCATGTGATCAGTGAGTTACCCGAGCTCTGGGCAGAGTTTGTTAGGCACTGCAATTGTGAGAGTCAGTCGCTGCTGAGCGAGGTCGACGGCGAACTGGCGCCGACGGAGAACGAGCGGTATTTGATCTACCAGACGTTGCTCGGCACGTGGCCGCTGAATGATCCCAATGATGAGACTTGGGAGGATTACGGTCGCCGTATGGCAACTTATTTTGAAAAAGCGCTGCGCGAGGCGAAGCAACACACGTCGTGGCTCAATCCGTCGGAGCCGTATGAACAGGCGGTGCAGTCGTTTGTGGCGAAGCTGTTGGAAGATCGCCAGGGACTGGTGGCGAGCGCGATCGATTCGTTGGCCCGCCGACTCGCTGGCCCTGGATTCGTGAACAGTCTCAGCCAACTGGTGCTCAAAACGACGCTGCCGGGAGTCCCTGACTTCTATCAAGGCTGCGAGTTTTGGGACTTCCGGCTGGTTGATCCCGATAATCGCCGCAGTGTCGACTACAGCGTCCGAGTGAACGCCTTGCAGGAGCTGCAACGCGGCTTTGCCCGCGATCCCGCGTCGCTGCTGCAGCAATTTTCTGACCGCTGGGACGATCACCTCAAGCTGTTGTTGACCTGCGCCTGCTCGAAACACGTCAGCAGTGGCCCGAACTATTCGCCGGCGGCGAATATCAGTCGCTGGAGGTAGAGGGCACTCTAGCCGGCCATGTCGTGGCCTTCGCACGGCAGCTCGATCAGCAGTGGCTGGTCGTCGTCGTGCCGCGGTTGCCAGGCGGATTGGTTCCCGAGCGCGAGCAGCCGATGGTCGACCCACCAAGCGCTTTTTGTGGCCAGGCCTGGGGCGATACGTCGGTCCGTTTGCCTGAAGGAGCGCCGCAGCAGTGGCTCAACCAGATCGACTCAAAAAATCTGCAGGCTCACAACCAGCAACTGCGGGTCGCCGAACTCCTTTCACATGCCTGCGTGGCTGTTCTCATAGGTTTTACTCACTAAGGATAAATGATGCGTATTTGGCCGGGACGACCTTACCCACTGGGAGCAACTTGGGATGGCAGAGGTGTGAACTTCGCCCTCTACAGCGAGAATGCCACGCGGGTAGAACTTTGCTTGTTTGATTCTGCTGAAGCTGAAAAAGAGTCTCAGCGGCTGGTGTTGTCCGAGCACACTGACTTGGTCTGGCATATCTACTTGCCCGAAGTCCGACCAGGACAACTCTATGGGTACCGTGTTTATGGACCTTATGATCCGGCCGCAGGCCATCGATTCAATCCGAACAAAGTGCTGCTGGACCCGTACGCCAACGCGATCGGGCGGCAGCCAAGATGGACCGACGCGATGCACGGTTACATCGTCGGCGACGAGCAGGAAGACCTGTCGTTCAGCCCAGTCGATAATGCGGCCGATGCGGCGTTAGCGATGGTGATCGATGAAGCCTTTACCTGGGGCGACGACCGGCGACCGCGCATCCCGTCGCACAAGTTGTTGATCTATGAAATGCACGTCAAGGGTTTTACAAAGCTTCATCCCGGCGTTCCGGAAGAGCTGCGCGGCACCTACGCGGGGCTGGGGTCTCAAGCAGCGGTGGAACACCTGCAAAAGCTGGGCGTTAACGCGGTTGAACTGCTGCCTGTCCACACCCACAGCGACGATCGCTACCTGGTCGAGAAAGGACTGGTGAACTACTGGGGTTACAACACGCTCGGTTTCTTCTCACCCGACCCGAGCTACGCGGCAGCCGACAATCCGGCCGAGGTGACCAGCGAGTTCAAGACGATGGTTCGCAACCTGCACGATGCTGGCATCGAAGTGATTCTGGACGTGGTCTATAACCACACCGCCGAAGGCAACCAGCTCGGCCCGACGGTCAGCTTCCGCGGTATCGACAACGCCGCCTATTACCGGCTGTCACCGGAAGATCCACGCTACTACATGGATTACACGGGCTGCGGCAATACGCTCAACATGCGAAACCCTCGGGTGTTGCAGTTCATCATGGATAGCCTGCGGTACTGGGTTACCCACATGCACATCGACGGATTCCGCTTCGACCTGGCGAGCACCCTCGCTCGTGAGCTGCATGAAGTCGACAAACTCGGCGCGTTTTTTGACATCATTCACCAGGACCCCATCCTGTCCCAGGTGAAATTGATCGCAGAGCCCTGGGATTTAGGCGAAGGCGGTTATCAGGTCGGCAATTTTCCGATCCTGTGGTCGGAATGGAATGGCCTGTACCGCGATTGTGTCCGCCGGTTCTGGAAGGGCGATGGCGGCGTCGCCTCAGAAATGGCAACCCGTATCAGCGGTTCGAGCGACCTGTATGAATGGAATGGGCGGCGTCCGCATGCCAGTATCAATTTCATTACCTGCCACGACGGTTTTACGATGAATGACCTGGTCTCTTACGACCACAAGCACAACGAGGCCAATCTGGAAAATAACCGCGACGGCGCCGACCATAATGAAAGCTGGAATTGCGGGGTCGAAGGTCCTACGGACGACCCCGAGATCAACCGCCTGCGGGAAAAGAAACAACGGGCGATGCTGGCGACGCTGTTGCTGTCCCAAGGCATCCCGATGTTGCTCTCTGGGGACGAAGTCGGCCATAGCCAACAGGGCAATAACAATGCTTACTGCCAAGACAATGAGCTGACCTGGCTGAACTGGGATTTTGACGAGAAAGGCCAACGGCTATTGGCGTTCGTGCAGAAGTTGATCGCCATCCGTCACCAGCAACCGGTCTTTCAGCGACGCCGCTTCTTTCACGGTAAGGCGATCCGCGGTCAGGAGAGCGCCGAAATCGTTTGGCTGGAGCCCTGCGGGCGCGAAATGTCCAGCGAGGCCTGGGATGACCCGCACGTTCGCTGCCTCGGCGTCCAATTCTGCGGCGGGAAGATCGACGTCGATGAATACGGCGAGCCAATTATCGCCGACCATATCTTGATGTTGTTCAATGCGGATCATGCGCTGAAGATCCCTTTCACCGTACCGGCAGTCACGACTGGCCACCCCTGGCAGCTGTTGGTCGACACGGCCATGTTAGATTCAGAGCCAGACGATGAGCCGCTGGAAGAGAGCGTCTACACGCTGCAGCCCTGCTCACTAGTCGTGATGCGTTCGCCGGTCGACGCCAGCGATGTCGCCGCACAGGAGCAGGCCGATGAGACGATTGTCGAGCCAGCCGTCGTGCGAGTGTAACCGCAGCCGCTCGCGTAAACGGCGACTGCGACAACCTCGCAGCCGCATCCGGTCAGCCGCAGCGGGTTAATCGGTCCACTGCGTGACCGTCTGCCGCTCTGCCACCGGCCACCACTGAGCAATTCGTTCCGCGAGTCGCTGTACGATCTCGGGATGCTCCGCGGCCCGGTTGTGCTGTTCATGCGGATCGGCCAGCAGATCGAACAATTGCGGCCGGCGCTCTGAGCGCGGGTGACTGCTTGCGTAGCGGCCGAGTTTGCCGTCGTAGGTCAGCAGCAGTTTCCAGCGGCCCTCAATCACCCAACGGTACAGCAGCGATGCCTCGGGATCGTCAAGATCGGCGATGTCATGCGCAAAACCCTCACCGTAAACCGTCTCACGCTCCAGCGGCTGGCCGTCGCAGACCAGCGGCAGCAGGTCCAGCCCGGGCAGGTTCTCAGGAAGCGCAACCCCAGCGGCACTGAGCATTGTCGGCAGCAAGTCGATGCTGCTGACCAGTTCGTCGCGCTGTTGCGGCGCGATGGTTCCCAACCAACTCAGCATGATCGGCTGGCGTGTGCCGCCCTCATACGGTGACTGTTTGGATCGCGGTGCGTAGCCTGGTCCGTCGGGATTCTGGATCCATCCATTGTCGCCGACGTAGACAAACAGCGTATTTTCTGTCAGCCCCTGCTGCTCAATGCGGTCGATCAGCGCGCCGCAGGTCTCGTCAAACCATTCGCACATTGCGTAATAGCGGGCAATGGGCGTCGAGTCGACCCGCGCCTGATACTTGTCCAGCAAACGTTGTGGCGGCGTGTGTGGCGTGTGCGGTAGGAATGGCGCGTACCAGATGAAAAACGGCTGGTCTTGCTCGAGTGCAAGATCGATGAACTCCAGCACCGGCGCCATCCCCTCGCGGCCGATCCTCAGCCCATCGTCGCCATGTCGCCCGCCGGGTTGAGGAAATCCGCGGGTCATTCCATGGGTGAACCCGCCGCGACTGAAGTGCCCTTCCCACCACTTGCCCGATTGATGGCTGAGGTAATTGCGCTCGGCCAGCAACTTGGGCAGCGTGGGGTGCCGGTCGATGTGGCCAATCAACCGCTGCTGCAACTCACGATACGCCTGCGACTTCGGATCCGCCAATGCGTGCGAAGGATCATTTCCCGAAATCTTGTGCTGGTGCGCATAGAGGCCCGTGATCAGCGTCGCCAATGAAGGCCGGCACAACGCCGTCGGCACATAACCGCGAGGGAAGACCGCGGCTTGCCGAGCGAGCTTGTCGAGATTCGGCGTTTCGATGACCGGATGCCCCATGAAGCCATAGTCGGTCCAGGCTTGGTCATCCGAGATAATCAGCACGATGTTCGGCGGTCGCTCAGCCGCTCGCGCACCGCCGCTGACAGGCAGCGCCAGTGCCAGGCCAACAACGACGGTCGCCAACGCTGGCAAACGAAAGGACAATTGACTAATCATATTCGGTAATATTCTGTTGCCAGGGAGTAGCGCCGGCGATTTGAATCTGCCGACGAAGAGCCGTTGCCAGTTCGTTCAAGACGTCGCGGTTCGTCTCCGCCAGGTTCTGCGTTTCCAGCGGATCATTGCGCAAGTTGTAGAGTTCCAGCGGCCGATAAGGGCTGTTCTGCAGCAGTTTCCAGTCGCCGCGAATCAGCGCCTGATAGCTTTTGCCACCGTAGGTTAGGCCGCCTTCGCGGCGGACAAAGTACAAGTCGCGCGGCTCGGTGATGCTGCCTCCAGACAATACCGGCACCAGGCTGACTGCGTCTAAACCGGTCGGAAACTCTTGTTCGGCGAGTTGCAGGAACGTCGGGAAGATATCGAACACCAGCCCTGCATAATCGCTGCGCGACGCAGGTGCGATGTGCCCCGGCCAGCAAACGATGAACGGCACGCGCAAGCCGCCGTCGTAATGGCTCTGCTTGCCATCCCGCCAAGGATCATTGCTTTGCCCGTGCGGCAGCGACCCGCCATTGTCCGATGTGAATACGACGACGGTGTTGCGGGCCAGGCCCGTCTGGCGCAGGCGGTTCAAGACGCGTCCGATCGCATCATCGAGATGTTCGACAAAGGCGACGTTCTTGGCTCGCTTGTCAGAAAGCTTGGGGTCACGCTCGCGGACCTGGTTCAGCCACCGCTCTGGCGGCTCGATCGGAAAGTGCGGGGCGTTGTATGCCAAGTACAGGAAGAATGGCTGCTTGTCTGCGTCCTCCGACCGCTGCTGCAAACAGTCAATGGCCCACTGCGTGAACAGATCCGTTGCGTGTCCCTGAGGATCAATGACCTCCTGATTCCGCCGCATGTAGTTGTTGCCATGCCGCCGATGCGTCAGGTAGCTGTCCATCATGTCGCCCAGGAAGCCGTGAAAGAAGTCGAAACCTCGCTCGTTGGGCGTATTGGGCGATGCCAATCCTAAATGCCATTTGCCGATGATCGCGGTCTTGTAGCCAGCACTTTTCAGGTGATCGGCAAGCGTCTTCACATCCGGCGAAAGGTAGCCCCAGGAGTTATCCGTATCGCTGCGAATCACCCCGGGAACGCCGACGCGATCAGGGTAGCGTCCGGTCAGCAGCGCGGCGCGGGACGGTGAACAGACGGTGCAATTAGCCCGCATGTTTTCAAACAGCATTCCGTCGGCTGCCAGCGCATCGATATGCGGCGTTTGCACATCGCCTTGGCGGTACGCCGCTACGTCTCCGTAGCCGAGGTCATCAGCGTAAATGATCAGGAAATTGGGTGGCGTCCCCTGCGCAGGCGATGCCGATAGCCAGCCGATGACGATCACCACCAACAGCAGAATCAAATCGGTGCAGCGCATCCCGTTTCTCTCTTTTCCTCGTCGCCTGCCTCGTGCTCATACTCGTCTTCGTACTCGTCTTATCGCGGTAGGGACCACCGTTGCCGGTGGCCCCCCGCACAGATCCGTACGTGAGCCATTCGCTCATACGGCTCTTGCTCTGAGTCGGGCGTGATGCCGGATAGCGGGCCAGGGATGAGTGATCTTCGCCGGGGGCAGATGCTTACGCAGCAGCCGCCCCATCCGCTCGTGGCTCCAGTTGCGACTGCCTCGCTGGCTACGCCGGCGGAGCTGGGCTAGCCATAGATGGAAAATCCCTTCGCGAAACTGCTGGAGGCGAGCGAAATTCAGGGGCACCCCGTGGTAGCCCTGCCAGCCCCGCACAACGCTAGCGAGCCAGCGGCCCGTCTCTCCAATTGAATGATGGCGACGGCGGCGGAGTTCCTCCTTGATACGTCCCAGCGTGCGACGCATGCGGCTGGCCATCGTCATGCGGCGAACTACAAAACGGTCTCCCTTGCGGGTCCGAGCACTGATGTGCGTGAACCCCAGAAAGTCGAACGTCTCGCATTTACCCGCTCGATTGCGACGATGGCGATCCGAGGCCCGCCGGCCGAACTCAATCAACCGTGTTTTCTGCGGGTGCAGTCGCAGTCCGAACTTGGCTAGACGGCCACTCAGGGCGTCCAGACAGGCTTGGGCCTCCGACTGATGCTCGAACCCGATGACAAAGTCGTCCGCATAGCGGACCACGATGCAATCGCCTTGGGCATGGGCCTTGCGCCAGTGGTCGATCCAGAGATCGAACACGTAGTGTAGGAAGATGTTGGCTAGCAGCGGTGAGAGCACCGCCCCTTGGGGAGTCCCATTGCCATGGTCACTCCAGTCGGTTCCTTCGATGATCCCGGCATTGAGCCATTTGAGGATTAGTCGAACGATCCGCTTGTCGGCGACACGATGTTCAATGAACTTGATCAACCAGTCACGGTCGATGTTGTCAAAGAACCCTTCGATGTCGGCATCCACTATCCAGTTCACTCGCTTTTCGGTGATCCCGACACAGAGCGCATCAAGGGCTTGATGCGGACTGCGCCCGGGCCGGAAGCCGTAGCTGAAACCGAGGAAGTCGACCTCGTAAATGCACTGTAAAACCGTACGCAGTGCGTGCTGGACGATTTTGTCCTCCAGGGAGGGTATCCCCAGAGGTCGTCTGCGTCCGTCGGTTTTCTCGATGTACACTCGCTTGGACGGCTTGGCTCGGAAGGCTCCGCGGTGAATGCGACCATGCAGATCGGCTATCCGATTCTCCAGGTCTTGCTCGTACTCGTGCCATGTCACCCCATCGACGCCCGGTGCCGCCTGTTTCTTCAAGTCGTAGAAACTCGAAGTCAGCAGCTCCGGCCCCAAGTGGTGCAGTAGCGTTGTGAACTTGAGCGAGCGGTCCTTGCGGGCCGCCTCACGCACACCGTGCAGTCCATGTGACCTGCGTTGTTCCGGCTTCTGCGTCCGGACGAGGTTGGGCTGAGCGGTGTTCCTCCTTGCTGGACGCCTTCCCTCGACCGGCTCCGCCGGTGGTTCAGTTCCACCGTTGTTCGTCGGCTTCGTCGGTACTATGCGTCCATCTGACTCCCTGTCCGCGTTCATGTCCGTTGTGCCCTCAGAGAGGTTTTCGGACCGCTGACGGCGACTTCCTCCGCCAGGCGAAGCAGGGTCTCCCGGTTCTCGCGTTTGAAGTTTCCATCCATGCTCGGGCCATAGATCCCGCCGTGTCCACGGACGCTCTCGCCTTGACGAGCGCCCGGGTGTAGCCTTCCCTTTGCACGAGAAGGTCGGCACACGAAACGATGCACATTTCGGGACTCAATCTCCGAGCCTAGACGTACCCCTGCCGTGGCTACACCCACGCTGTTACCAGCGCCAGCGTACGACTCGGGGCCAGCGTATCTGGCTAGGACTTCACTGTAAGACTCTTTCATTCTCTACTTCAGACCGGTTTATCCCGGCGCTTTCCGTGCTCGTGCTCATACTCGTCTTCGTACTCGGCGCCGCCTTCCTTAAAGTCGGCGCCGAAGTTCCTCATCAATCGGCCGCTCCCGAACCGCGCTAGGGTATGGGATCTTCGCGGCGCACGGTTTTTCCTTCCCAGACCGCCTCGTCGGTTGCTGCGTCGTAGGTCAACACCCGATGTTGGCTCCCCGGCGCCAGCGGAACATCGATCGGCGGTAACCACTGTCGATGCTCGGCGATCACCCCGACTAGCTGAGGGTCACTCACCAAATTGTTCCACTCGTTGGGATCCTGCTGCATGTCGTACAATTCTTCGCTGCCGTCAGCGTAGCGGATGTAGCGCCAACGCTCGCTGCGGATCGCGTGGTTGCCTTGATTGTGCGAGGTGATTGCCGGGCGACTGCGTGGGGCGCCGGCATCGATCAGCTGCGGCATCAGGCTGATTCCTTCGAGGTCATCGCGCGGCGGCAGCGAGCACAGTTCCAACAACGTGGGGTAGATGTCCAGCAGTTCAGCCGGCTGGGTGGAACGGCCACCGTGGGCGATCCCGGGGCCAGCAAAGATCAGCGGCACGCGAGTGCTGCGATCCCAGAGGGTGTTTTTGCCGGTGATCGATTTTTCACCCAGGTGCCAGCCGTGATCGCCCCAAATCACGATCAGTGTGTTGTCGGCCAGCCCTGCCTCGTCGAGCGCGTGGATGATCCGTCCGATTTGGGCATCGACAAAGCTGGTGCATGCCAGGTAGGACCGCACGAGGTTCCGCCACTGGTCATTCGCTTGCAACCACTGCAACCTCGGCTCAGGCAGATCCCAGTGCAGGTACCAAGAGAACCGCGGCGTGTCCTCACGATCTTGCGGGTGCATCGGCGGCAGCACGCTATCGTCATCGGGGTACAGATCAAACCAGGGCTGCGTGGCATAACAGGGAACGTGTGGCAGGAAGAATCCGGCGGCCAGGAAAAACGGCTGGTCCTTCGGAGCTGACTTGATCTGTTCGATGGTCCAGCTGGCAACCTGGTAATCGCCCTTGTCCTCGTCGCGGTGCGGGAACACACCCCAGTCCATCAACGGGTGGTTACCTCCAGGAGTGGGCGGAATCAACTTTTGGTCCGGCTGGGCGCCGATCCCGCCAGCGGGTCCCCAGACGTCGAACTCGCGAAGCCGTTTCTCTGGCCCGCCGGCACCACCGTGGTAGATCTTGCCGCTGGTCAGCGTGCGGTAGCCGTGGGCTTTGAAGTGCTGTGGCAACGTCACCCGGTCCTGCCACTGGGGCAGGTTACGGAACCATGGCGTCAGTCCATAAATGCCGGTCGTCGTGCTCCTGAGCCCCAGCATCAAGCTCGTCCGCGACGGGTTGCACAGCGGGGCCTGACAGTGGGCGTTGAGAAACAGGGTGCCGCGGCGAGCGAGCGCATCTAGGTGCGGTGTTTGGGCAAGCGGGTGACCGCCAAAGGCGCCGATCCAGTCATTTTGGTCGTCGATCGCGATGAACAGCACGTTGGGCCGGTCGGACGAGTCAGCGGCGTCGGCTGAACTGACGACGGCTGCGGAGACGATGATCAACGTCACAGCCAACTTGAGCAGGTGTCTCATCAGTGATCAGCGTTTGCGGGGAGGATGGGACCGGCTTGAGTTCGGGTGCTTAAGGGCGATAGAGCAACCGATTGTCGATCAGGCGGGTGCGGCCGACATGGGCGGCGATCAGTGCGACAGCGACCGGGTCCATCGACGCGCTCGAACCGACTGACAGCGGCGCCGCCGAATCATCACCATCGATCGGCTGTTCAAACGGCTGCAGGGTGATCGGATCGACCACCGCGACATAATCGATGCGATCGATGCCGGCTTGGTACAGCGTTTCTCGCATCGTTGCTTCGAGTTTCGCCGCGTCGCACTGGCCCTCAGCGTGCTGCTGGGCCGCTTGCTGCAGCGCCGCCACGAGCCCGAGCGCACGGCCGCGTTCCTCTTCAGACAGATAGCGATTGCGGGAACTCAGGGCGAGCCCATCGAGCTGCCGCACCGTGGGAACGATTTCCAGCTCGATCGTCAAATCGAGATCGAGCGTCATATCGGCGATCACGCGGGCCTGCTGATAATCCTTCTGCCCAAACACGGCGACGTGTGCGGGGATGATGTTGAACAGCTTGAGCACGACCGTGCAGACGCCGCGGAAGTGGTCGGGCCGAAAGCGGCCTTCTAGCGGCTGAGCGACGGCTGGCGGGCAGACGAAGGTGCTGAACCGCTCACCATAGATTTCTCGGCTGGCCGGCGCAAACACCATCTCGACGTTTTCTTTGGCCAGCAGGTTCAGGTCTTCCTCGAAGGTTCGCGGGTAACGTTGGAAGTCTTCATGGGGAGCGAACTGCGTGGGGTTGACGAAGATCGAGACCACGACGCAATCGGCCAGCTCCCGCGCTCGGCGGACCAGTTCCAGATGCCCTTCGTGCAGAGCTCCCATCGTCGGCACCAATGCCACGCGCCGCCCGCTGGCGGACTGCTGACGGACCCAGTCTCGGGCGTCAGCCGGCTGACCGTGGACCAGCGGCAGAGGCAGGGGTTCAGCCGCCATTGGTCGCTTCGTTGAGGACTTGCTCATTGACGTAGATCGGCAGCGGCGGGTTAAAGGTGACTGCGACCGCGATCGCGTCGCTTGGGCGCGCATCGATTTCGATCATCTGGCCTTCCTTCTTCAGCCGCAGTGAGGCGTAATAGGTATGGTCCGTTAATTCGCTGATCACGACGCTCTCGATCGTCGCGCCCAGCGCCTCGGCGACGTTAACGATCAAGTCGTGGGTCAACGGACGTGGCGGGTGGTAATTTTCTTTGACGCGGCGATCGATGTTGGTCGCTTCGAAGATCCCGATCAAGATCGGAAATTGGCGATCGCCATCGACCTCCTTGAGGTAGATCACCTGGTTGTCACTAATCTCGGAGATGATGATCCGAGCCAACTGCATCTCGACGGGCATGAAAGGGCGCTCGAGTGGGAAGATTTCAGCGGCGACGCTCGTCGCTGTGACGGTTAAAATTGCTGAAACGAAAACGGTTAGAGTCCTAGAGTATATCCTGTTGTTCGGCCCTGGTAACACCAGCACCGCACTGTCGGCTATCCTAGGGGTATGACTATCTCCGCTCGGAGGCTTCGAATAGCGACGCGTTTTGGGAGGCGGTCGAACCATGCCTAAAGATAGTTTTTACGATGTTCGCCCGCCTGGAGCGGATACGGTTTTGCGTCCGGGAGGCGGCCGGGATACGCTGCCTGGTCCACAGGGCGAGCTGCTCGACGCACCCGACTGGCGCGAAGGGCACCGCGTTGGCGACTTTCTCATCGAGAAGCTGCTCGGTTCGGGTGTCACCAGCACGGTTTTTCGGGTGCTGCAGCTGAGCACCGGTAAACGGTTCGCATTGAAGCTGCTGCGCGTCCGCTGCGCCGAGACGCTTGCTGCCAGCCGACTCGGCTACCGGCGGGTGATGCCGCTCTCGCATCCTTCATTGGTGCGGATTCACGGTCTTCACAAGCTGGGCGATATGATCGCCTTCACGATGGACGAGATTGATGGTTCCCTGATCAGCGATTATGTCGGTCTGCTCGGCGGAGATCGCCAGCGTCTGTTCCAGATGGCGTCACGGTTGATCCACGACATCGGCAGCGCCTTGCAGACGCTCCACGCGGCGGGGTTGGTTCACCGCGACGTGAAACCCGATAATCTGATGGTGGAGCCTTCGGGCCGAATCCGTTTGATCGACTACGGCTTGGTCGGCTGTTACGATCCGATCAGCGACCCCGATGCTCGGCGGAGTTATTTGGCGGGCACCTTTTGGTACATGGCACCGGAGTCGATCACCCGGCAGATCTACCCGCCGGCCTGCGATGTGTACAGTCTGGGCTGCGTGCTGCTGGAACTGATCGCTGACCCGGCCCACCTGCCGAATCCTCGTAAAGGCATTTCGCTCGGACAAGCGGTGGGTGAACTGGATAAGGCCATACCGCCCGACACCCCAGAAGAACTCCGCGAGTTGCTCCATGAGATGCTCGATCCCGAGATCGGCAATCGACCGCTTGCGTCGCAGTTGGTTCGCTACGGCCACTTAAATGCTGCGCCCGGAGGCAGCGTGAGTATGCCGTTTCGCCCGACCGATCTGATTGGGCGCGAAGCGGAAATGAAGCTGGCAGAAGAATGGTGCCGCGATGTTGGCCGGACCGGGACGGGTTGGCTGCATCTGCATGGTGAACCAGGAACCGGAAAAACGTGGTTTGGCAACGAGCTCCGTCAACGCCTCGGCTTGCACTCTTGGTTGCAGGTCTTCTCATCGACCTGCTTTCGTCGCGAAGACGTGTCGCTGCAGATCTTTGACGAGATTGCCGATGCGATCGCCCGCCGTTATCGCCGCGACGACCGCGAGCCGGTGATTCTGTCGCCGCCCTCGTTCCAAATCCTATCGCAAAGTTTTCCCTCGCTGGCTCCCATCATCCGCAGCGACGGTGGACCATCGGCCGATGGGAGCTTTAGCACCGGGCTTGCCGACGGTTTTCCCGGCGGCGAACAAGCGCGCTCGGTAACTCACCAATCGGGCGTGGAGTTTGTCAATGGCCTCTGCGAGTACGGCCCGGTCCTGCTGGTCATCGATGACCTGCAGTGGGCCGATCAGGATGGCATCGACATCCTGGATGCCTTCCTCGACGGCGTCACCGGCAAGTTCGGAATTGTGACGATCTCACGCGATGCGCGACCACCGCTGCGACACTCCCCTCAGGAGATCATCACACTGGACCCGCTGAACCATAATCAGTCGATTCGGTTGCTGCGAAACGTGCTGGGATCGGCGCCATTGGCGGCGGACAGTCAAGCGATTGAGACGCTCGCTAAGATCGGCCAGGGGAACGCATTTCGACTGATCCAGATAGCGACCGGGCTCGCCAACGATGATGACAGCGGCTGGCACGATCGACTGCGCGGCGGAACGGTCGACGCGAATCAACTGTGGCAGTCGAAATACGATTCGCTCGATCCGTCCTCCCAGCGCTGCTTGCAGTTCCTCGCCACCGCCGGCGGACCGGTCAAAACGGAGATGCTCGGCGAGGTGGCGGGCTTGCAGACGGATCCCGATCTCATGGCTTGGGAGTTGATTCGGCATCGGCTGGCACGTGAATCGACATCTGACAAAACGGAAATCGAGATCGCTCATAGCCGCATCGCTGACCGTGTCGTCCATTCATTGACGCCAGCGGAAAAAGCGGAACTTCATCTGCAATGGGCTGCTCACCTGCAGCGCTGCGATGCCGCACCGCAGCCGCCGCATTTTTCCTATGCTCCCCGAATCGCTGGACATTTAAAGCGGGCGGGAAAAATACATGAAGCCGCACCGTATGCCCATCGGGCTGCTGTCGATGCGATGCAGCGGTTTGCTTACCTGGAAGCGGCAAAGTGGTTTGCTCGCGCTGCGAAATACACCGGTTATGAGCACGCGAGCGAATACTTGCACCGTGCGCTGGAGTGCTACGAAACCGCCGGCCACTACGGCGCAGCCGCCGACGTCTGTCAGACGCTCTTGAACGAGACCCACATCGATCCCAACTCGGCCACCGCTGCGGAGCTACAACAGCGGTTAGCGGAGAACCGCGCTCGCTGCGACCAAACGATCGACGCCCATGGCAGCAGTGATTAGACAGCAGCGAATCGATCGCGGCAGTTGCTACTCCGTTTTGGTCAACGTCAACAAATACTCGACGACGTCCACCAACCCCTGTTGGTCAACGGTTTGGTGCAGTTCGTCGGGCATCATCGACTTCTCACTCTTCTTCAGCTCCACCAGCTCATCACGACTCAAGGTGCGATCAATCGCTTCGGCAGTCCGCAGCGTGACCGAGGCATCGTCCTGCGTCACCATCACGCCACTGACAATCTGTCCGGAGTCGAGCAGCGCGATGTAGGTCTCATAGTTGTGGCTGATCCCGGCGCTGGGGTCGAGGATCGAGGTGAACATCGCCTCCCGCGACAACTTGGTGCCGATCTCCGACAGGTCGGGGCCGACCTGCTTACCGACTCCGTCGACGACATGGCAATTGCCGCAAGTCGCTTTGGTGTGGAACAACACTTGGCCGCGCTCGCTGTCACCGCGCAGCGCAATCAGTTCATCCAACGGCGGTAACGGCCGCGCATCGGCCTGCGCCGGACGCGGCAGCAGCGCTGCGGCAACCCCGCGAATCTCTGCGTCAGCAACCTTGCCCAGCAGGCCACCGGCCAGCAACCGCGTGTCGGCGACGAGTTCGCCCGCACCCACAACCGCGACCAATCGCTTGGCTCCCAACGGGCTGCCGGCCAGGCCGCGGACCGCTTCGGAGCGAACCTCGTAAGCCACCTCCGCATCGGCGACGACATCCGCGAGCGTCTCCAGCGCGAGCTGGTCGCCGAGCAAACCCAACAGCTTGACCAGCCGCTGGGCGCCGGCCGGATCGGCGGACGCTAGCGCCGCGTCAATCTCTTTTCTCCCGTCGCGGCCGGTCGCGATCAGCCGTACCGCTTCGACCGATGCCGAATCGTCTCCGCTGGCCAGTGCCATTTCGATTAGCTCACTACTGAAACCTTCGGGACGAAACTGTTTGATCAGCTTGAGAAACTCCGCGGTCCCTTTGCGACTGCGAATGTGGCGTGCGACCGCTTGGCCGACTTCGGCGTCTGCCAATCGCTCTGCAGATTCGACGCGTTGTAGGCTGCGGACGATGATCGCGTCGTGCTTCGCCCGCGTCGCTTCGTCGGTGGCCGCAGTGGCGAACTGGCTATTGATGAAGGCCGACATCAACCACTGCGATCGTACGGGCAAGGAGTGGTATTCCAGGGCGCGGAAGTAGCGATCGGTGGCGTTCAGGTCGGCCTGGGGATCAGCGATGAGCTGCACAATCTTTTCCACCGCTTCGTCAGCGCGAAGCCGCCAGAGGATGTCGTCCATCGCCGGCGTGTCGGCTGATTCGCCGGCGACTCGCATCAGGGCTTGGTAACAGTCGCTTGGGCGAATGTCCGATGCGATCCCGAGCGCTTCTAAATACCAGCGGTCCTGGCCGTCATGCTTGACGGCCAGCCTCGCCCATAACTCGGGCATCGCCTCGGAGGAGTCATACCGCAGGGCCACGAGCGCCTCGCGACGAACGGCTGGCGAGGGATCTTCGGAGACCTCGGCAAGCACTTCCGCTGGCACCAGATCGAGTTGCCGCATCAGACGAATCGCCGTCATGCGGATGTCTGCATTCTCATCGGCCAGTGCCATTTGCACGTAGTGCTCCCCGCGGCCCGGGATCTTGCCCAGCAACCACAACGCCCGGGCGCGCATCCGCGGATCGGGATCCGCGTACAGTCGTTGCAGTTCCGCTTCGGCACCGGCGGCCATCTGGTGGAGCGCCATCCAAGCTTTGTAACGCACTGCACTGGTGGGGCTGCGCAGTGCCTCGACTGCACCCTCAGCCGTTGAGTAGTCAAAAGCTGGAGCCCTGTACGCTGTTTTGGGTGGTGCGATGCGGTACAGTCGGCCGCGTTGGATCTCTTCCTGCCGGTGTCCGCCGACGCCGGGATCGTACCAGTCGGTCACATACAGCGAGCCGTCCGGAGCGGTGCAGACATCCGCAGGACGAAACCAGCGGTCGCTGCCGGCGGTGACCAGCGGCTCGATCGTGGCCGTATACCCGGCACCCGCGACCGTGGTCGGATACGCGCGGACGACATTTGGGCCCGGATCGCAGTGAATCACTTCATTGTGAAACCGCTCGGGCAGCAACCGCCCTTCGTAGACACTGATCCCCGAAGGCGAACCGGCGCCGGTTTGCAACACATTGGGTACTACGCCGGGATCGTTAAGGTGCCAGTGCCGCAGCGGAATCTCGGACTCGATGTTGATCCGATCGGCCTGCCAGCTGGCCCCGGTCAATTCGTCGAGGTAGCCGTAGTTGCCATGCTCCATCACGAAGTTGATTCGCGTGCCGCGATTGCCATCGTCGTCGTTATCGCTCTGCCAGATCGCGCCGAACGAATCGACCGCTAACTCATAGTTGTTGCGAAAATTATGCGCGACGACTTCGAAGTTGCTGCCATCGAGGTCACAACGAAACACCATCCCGCCATAAAACGGTTTGCCATTGTCGACCACCGGCCGGCCGTGAATGTCGACGACCGTCTGGCCCTCGGCGTCCTTGACCTGTTGCCCTGTATTTCCAAAGTTCCAGTACAACTTGCCATCGGGGCCGAAAACGAACGAATGATTGGAATGGTCGTGTTGGTGCTGGCCGGTTTGCGTGAACATTGGCACCTTGCGATCGGCGACATCATCACCATTGTCGTCGATCAACCGCCAGATGTAGGGCGCCGCTGAGACGATGACCTCGTTGCCTAAAATGCAGATACCCATCGCCGAGTCGATATCACTGCCCTGATAAAACGTTTTTTCCTTGTCCATGACACCGTCGCCGTCGGTGTCCTCGAGAATCAGGATCCGGTCGCCTTCAGGACGCGAGCCGCTGTTGCCGCGATAGTTCATCACATCACAAACCCAAACCCGGCCCCGATCATCAATATCGAGATTGGTGAGGCTCTTGATCGTCGGCTCGTAAGCAGACAGGGTGACTTCCAAGCCCGCGGCGATGTCCAGGCCGGCAACCGCATTAGCAGGATCTCGGAGCGAGCTGGTCAGTTTGCTCTCGATCTCGCTAAACGCTGGAGCCGCATCCGCGTAGATTGAGAACCGTACACTGGTGCTGCTGCCACCGTTTTGGTTCGTGCCGCCACTGTCGAGCGCTCCGGTGACGCGAAGAGTGTCATAACCAGCGGGAATGGAGTAATGAATCAGGCTGTTGGCGTGCGTACCGATCGCTGGTCGTGAGACGGGGCGGTTGCGAACACTCACCGGCTGCCCTTCCACATTGGCATTCTTCCGCACTTCTCCAAAGCCAGTCGTCGCCCGCTTCCACGACAGCTCGAGCAGCGACAGCTCACCGGCCGGTCCGACCAGCACGGGATCGATCCAGTTCGCCCAGTCACAGGTAAATCCGTCGCCCGCATCGGTCACCACCAGGAATAACTCACGGCTGCCTTGCAGATCAACGTTTATCTCGACCGCATGACCCTCGGTGCGCGCCGTCACTTCGGGCGACATAAACAACTGCTTCGCTGCGGCCGCGGGACGGCGCTGCTGGAGCTGCGAAAGTTGATACTCCTCAGCGATCTGCTCGGGATCGAAGTTATCAGGCTTGGGAAAATCCTGATCTTCGAGCAACCGCTCGACCTTCAACGGTTTGGCGCCGACACCTTCGCCAGGAACCTCTCCACCGGCGGACCAGAGGATCGCATTGGCGACCAGGCGGCTAACCAGGGGATTGCCCCAGTTCCAGTGAAAGTGCCCGCCGGTGAATCCGAACGAACGGCCGCCATCGGGGCGTTCAAATGCCCAAGCGACGGTTTGCGGTTCGCCGGCGGCAACCGATTTGCGAACCGCCGGGTTGCCGCTGTGCGGACCATCAGGTCGGCGCATCGTCGATTCCGGCGCAACCGCTTGCAGAATCGGTGTGACCCCCGGAACATCGGTGAACCGCATATGAAAATACCATTCATCCTGCAACGAGAATGGCTTCACGCCCCGGGTGATGGGATGCTCGGGCAAGGTCTCAAATGATGCCCTCCAATGCGGGTTGACCGACCAATCCGTTTCAAAGTAGCCGCCGAGGTACTTTAGCCAAGCCTCGCCAGGCTCTCCTTTGGGCACTTCAACCGCATAGTGCAAACAAACGAATCCGCAGCCTTCGTCCAGCTTCTTCGACAGCGTTTCCAAATGCGGAAGAGCCAAGTGCCCGCCGCCGCCATCGGCATAGATCACGATGGTATCAGCCGACTCGATCAGCTTGGCATCCTCCGGCCAGCCGCGCACCACCTGCACCTTCGGCTGGGGATCGGTAGCCGCCAACGTCTCAGCAAGCACCTTCAGGCCTGCATAATGCTCATGAGACCCGAACCCATGGCTGGGACGGCCGGCGATCATCAGAATATTCTTCGGCTCGTCATCGGCCTTCGCCGGCATCTGCCAGACCAGCGAAGTCACCAGTAACACCAGCAGCGATGTCGCGCCGAGCCGCCGATCAGGCGGAGACGCGCTCAGCAGCGGTGGCAAAATTCGAACACGGTCGGATCCGATCATGGGATGCTCCGGCGTTGGAGGGTGGGAAAGCGGAGGGAAAAGAGCACGGTCAATCGCCGCGATTATAACTCAGCGAGCCGGCGGTTCGCAGAGCTTGACGTACAACCGCGTCTGGTCGGTGAATCGACCAATCCTCCCGGCCAAGCCACAGCGGCGCAAACACGCCGCGGCCAGTCTAGCTCGGTGGTAGCGCGGCTCGGCGAACAAGCGGGCCGGCAGTAAAGCAGGCCGTATCTTTCAGCGGCGCTCAGAGGGTACGTCGAGGAGTCGCAGCCAATAGTTGGGCCAGTGCCCCGCGCAGCTCCCTGACCTTTAAGGGCAGGGCAAGTAGTTTCCGCTGCGGCCCGCGGGCCGCTTCCTTGATGATCCGCTCTTGCCGGCGGTCGACCAGCAAAACAGTCGGGATGTCAGCGGTATGCTCATTGGAAGCGAAGACATTATGGGCTTCCAAGGCCAAGTTGCCCAACTCTGCGGCGGAGAAAATAACCAGATCCGCTGGCGGCGATTCGCCGATCACAAACCGGTCTAGGGCGCGATTGGGATTGGAAATCACTAGAACACGATAGCCCTTGGCCTTGAGTCGCTCGCGGACGGCATTTTGCAACGCTGCTTGGCTCTCGACCAACATCACCACGCGGCCTTCGCCTTCGTCGATCATGCCATCTTCATCTTCATAATGCGGCAGCGCTTCGCCTTCGTCCATATCGCTGCGCCGACTGACGTCACCGCGTTCCAGTCGTTCAATGGCTTTCTTAATTTCTGCCTGCATCGCCCCTGCAGTCTGAAAACGCTTTTCGGGATCGACTTCCATCGCCTTACTGACGATGTGATTGACCACCGGCGGGTTGTCAGGAATGAGCTCGTGCAGCGGTTTAACTTCGTGAAATCGCGAGACGTTGAGGCGCGCCAAACGGTCGCGGGTTTCGGTCAGCGCAGCCCGGCCGGAAAGCATGTGATAGAGCATGCTGCCGGCGAAAAAAATATCGCTTCGCGGGTCATCCTTGCGGACACCGGTTCCGCGTTCCAGAGCCGCATAATCGATCGCCCGGGCGTTGGGGCAATCGGCGACCTGCTCGGGATTATTGCGATCGGCAAGTGCGGCCAAGCCAAAGTCGACCAGCTTGGCCCGGCCCTCGCCGCTGACCAAGACATTGGAGAGTTTCATGTCTCGGTGGCTGATGCCCAACGATGCCGCATACGCTAGCGCCGAGCAGACGTCGTGCATCAGTTTCAGCGATGTCAGCGGATCGAGTGACCCGCGGAGGCGGACCAAGTCTCGCAGCGTCTGCCCCTCAACAAACTCCATCACCATGTAGGGATTGCGGACATCCGGATCGACATCATAGATGCTGACGATGTTAGGATGCCGCAGCTTGAGGCCCATGCGTGCCTCGCGGAGGAACTGCTCGGTCTGGTCGATCTGATCGCGGAACCGTTTGCGCAGAACCTTGATGGCAAAAGCTTCGACATTGTCCTTAGAAGCTCGGTAGACACGGGCAAACGTTCCGGCCCCGATCAGGTAGAGCACTTTGTAGGGGCCATAGAAATAGCCCGTGCGGTCGCCCTTAAGAATTTTTTCCGTCTGCAGCGTGGTGACGACGCCGTGTCGCTGCATCGTGCGGACCATGTCCGAGAGCGTGACATCGCGCCACCCAGCGCGCTGCGAGCTTGCTCGACAGCGGCCGGTTCGGCCAAGCCAGCTCCGACGATCCGCTGTACAAACTGATCCGGTGTAAGTTGGTCGGCCATCAATAAAAACGGGCGGCGAATCTTTGGGCTGGGAAAACGACCCGCCGATTCTCGCCCGATGAGCGAGCGGCCCTCGCTGAGGGCCAGCTCCGATCGGTTGGCGGAAGCGACGAGCCGAACAAAACGATACGAACATTGTAACACGCTCCGCCGCGATCGTGCACCGGTTCATGCCGTCGACGATCATTTTGGAGCCGTTTCCAGCCGCTCTCCGCTTCCGTCCCCAGCCGATCCGGCGGCTCAGTCGGCCAAACGCTTCAGCGCTTCCAGGGTGCTGATCGCGTTGTCCAGCCCGCCAAGCTCTTTGACGAGTCCCTTGGCCTTGACCAAGCTATCGATCGAAACCGTGCCTTCGCTCCGCCGTGCGGGCGCTGCACCGCGGGTCGAGGGCCGCGAAGTGCTCTCAGTGCCGGCCTTCGCCGCACGCGGGCCCCGCTTGCCGCCGGTTTTCCGCGATCCCTTGGTCATCGAAGTCGACTTGATCGTGCTGACGAATGCTGGACTGACGTCGACGCCCTGGGCTGCCAAAGCTTCCACAACCTGCTTCGGCTTGGCTTCGGGGTTGGCGGCATAGTAATCCCGGATCGCCTGTGACTTATTGGGGCCGTTAGTTTTTTTTGCCATCGAAAGACCTTTCCTTTGATCCGCTTCGGACCAACACAATGAGAGACTCTCGGAAAGCTCAACATGAGCGATATCCGATTGGTATCAAGTTATATATTTGCTTTATAGGCCCTTTGCAAGCAATATCTAGGGGGCAACATTGGAAAAAGTGAAAGAAGTGCCTACTACAGCCGGACTATCAACACGCATGCGACGCCGACCGCTGGACACTACATCCTATGCACCACTTTGATGCCCAGCAGACCCAGTCCTGTCTCGAGCACGCGAGCGGTCAACGCCACGAGAATTAACCTCGATCGCGTCGTTTCCTCATCGCCAGCGCACAGCACCGGACAACTGTCATTGAACACCGCATAGGCTTTAGCGGTGTCATATAGATAATCGACCAGGAAATTCGGGGCGTAATCGCCACGGACCTGCTGCAGGCTCTCGCCAAATCGCAACAGGGTCATCGCCAGCGCACGCTCGGCAGGCTCAGTCAGCTGAGGCGCCGCCGTCGACTGCATGATGGCCGCAACTTCAAGCCCGCCCTTGTGCAGGATTCCCTGCACCCGCGCATACGCATACTGCACGTAGGCGCTGGTGTTGCCGTCGAGCGAAATCATCTTCTCCAAGTCGAACTTGTAGTCGCTGGTGCGATGGTGCGACAAATCAGCGTATTTGATCGCTCCATGACCGACCGCATCAGCGATCTCCTTCTGCTCAGCTTCGCTCAGCGGTGGATCGAGTTTCGCCGCGCGCTGCGGATCACACACAACCGTCATCGCCCGTGCAACCGCTTCATCCAGCAGCGATTCGAGCCCTACCGATGTGCCGCTGCGGGTCTTAAAGGGGCGACCGTCGGCCCCCAAAACCGTACCGAAGTTGACGTGCTGCAAACGCACCGACTCAAAACCGAGTCGCCGGGCGACGGCGAACAGCTTTTCAAAGTGCTCGCTCTGGCGCGTGTCGACGACATACAGGACTTCATCGGGCGAAAACTGCTCGCGGCGGTAAAACAGCGTCGCCAGGTCGGTGGTCGCGTACAGATAGGCTCCATCCTTCTTCTGCACAATCATCGGCGAATCAAACTCGGGCAAGAACACGCAGACCGCGCCCTCGCTCTGCTCCGCTAACCCCGCTTGGCGCAGTTGATCGACGACACCCGGGAGCATCTCATGATAAAAGCTTTCACCAAGCGTGTAGTCAAACGAAATCTCCAGCCGTGCGTACACGCGATTGATCTCATCTTGGCAATACGGCAGAAAACGCTCCCACAGCGAGAGGTTTTCCGCATCTCCAGCATGCAGCCGAGCGGTTTCCTGTAGTACCGCCGCAGCGATATCCTGATGCTGCGGCGCCTGCTGCATCAATGCTTCATCGCGTTGTGCCGCGGCGATGACACCCTGCAACTTCTGCAGTCGTTCCTCCGCGGCGTCACGTTTACGCTCCGCCGCAGCCAGTGCCTTCTCGCGTTTCTTTTGATCTTGCGGCGATTCATCAGCGGCTGCCGTGGCCAGGCCGCTGAGCGCCTGTGTCGCCTCGTCCACACCAGCGCGGGCCGACTCAATCGCCACAACCGCGGTGTGATATTCGATCAGCCGATTGACCAACCGGTACAGCCGTGACAATTCGGCAACTGGGTTTTTGAGCAGCGCCGCCTCGTCGCCAAAATACTTAAAACCATAGATCACCATCCCAAACTGGGTGCCCCAGTCACCCAAATGGTTGTCGGTGATCACCCGGTGACCTTGAAAACGAAAGATCCGCGCCAGCGCATCGCCGATGACCGTGCTGCGAATGTGCCCGACATGCATCGGCTTAGCAACATTGGGCGACGAATAATCAATCAAAATGGTGCGCGGCGACGGCTCCGGGGTAACACCTAGTCGCTCATCGCGGAGCGCATCAAGCACCGCCTGCCCGAGCCAAGTTTGCCGCAGCCGCAGATTAATGAATCCGGGACCGGCGATTTCCAATGGCTCGCACAGATCGTCCACTTGCAGCGCTGCGACGATTGCCGCGGCGATGTCTCGCGGCGGCCGCGACAACTGCTTAGCAAGCGGCATCGCACAATTGGCTTGATAATCACCGAAACGTGGATCGGCGGTCGGACGCACCAGCGAAGCGAAGGCTTGCACGTCATCAGCCGGCAGGTCGGTTTGCGAAGCGGCGAACTTGGCAACCACCTGCGGCAACGCTGCAGCGAATCGTTCGCGCAGCAGATCAAGGATCAGCATTAGGATTTGGACCTGGGAGAAAGCTCAGCTGCGGACAATCCGAGTTCGGCCAGCGGTACGACTTTGGCATCCGCCCACAGCGACTCCAGGTCGTAGTAGCCGCGCGCCTCTTCGTCGAACAGGTGAATCATCACACTGCCATAATCGAGCACGATCCAGCGGCTATCTTCGTACCCTTCGATGCCCATCCGCGTGTCGCCCAGTTCCTTCTGCAGCACATCATCGATCTCTTCGCTGATGGCGTGCAGCTGACGGCGACTGGTGCCGGTGGCGATCACGAAATAGTCGAACAACGCCGTCTGCTCGCAAACATCCAGAACCAAGACGTCGGTACCATTATTGGCGATTGCCGTCCGAGCTGCCGCGGCGGCGAGTTCCCGGCTGCGATCGGTCACCGCCGCAGAGCGCGTCACTTTCGCTGGCGGTTGAGAGAGAATGGAGTCGGCGGAATCACTGGTCGGTTTTGGATTATTCATAAGGCTGGACAGTTTACTGAGTTTCGGAATATTGTCACGCCCACGCTGAGCCGGTGAACGGGTTTCGGCTCAGTGTTGCCTACAACGCGGTTACGAGGTTTCAAACGCATGGCAGATTGGCTTGAGGAAGGGGCAACAATGCCATCCTTTTCACTCCGGGATGACTCCGGCAATGAAGTGCAGTCCTCGCAGTGGTTGGGCCGGCCACTGGTCATTTATTTTTATCCCAAAGATGACACCCCCGGCTGCACCCGGCAGGCGTGCGCATTTCGCGATGCTGCGGGAGAAATCCGCAAACTTGATGCCAGCGTTGTCGGAATCAGCTGCGATAGCGCGGAAAGTCACGCCAAATTCCGAGACAAGTATGCGCTGAACTTCCCGCTGTTGGTCGACAGCGACCATGCTGTCGCCGAGCAATTCGGCGCTTGGCGGGAAAAGAATCTGTATGGCAAAAAATCGCTGGGAATCCAACGCTCCACCTTTTTGATCGACGCCCAGGGCACCGTCGCTAAGCTCTGGAAACGCGTCCGCGTCGCTGGCCATGACGCTCAAGTCCTGGCAGCCCTCAGGGAACTGGCTTAAGACCGGGGTGCGCCCTGCGGCAGTCGCATCTTGCACCACTGCCGCGCCCGCTCGATCGCTGCGGCGCGTTGTGCGGCTTGCTCAGCGGTGTAGCCAGCGTGATCGACTAGGAATCCGACCTTGGGATGCAGCTCCGCCGCCTGCATCCCAACCGTCTTCAGCGGAACCTTATGCAGCGTGGCGATGGTTGCCAGCGCAACGTCGGCGAGGGTCACCTTGAGCGGCTGGTCGCCGACCATCACCGGCATCCGCGTTATCGCCGGCCGCTCATCGTCAAGCAATTTGGCAAGTTTGGGCGCATCTTCCACTGACCCAAAGCGGGCAATCGCCTGCAACGCGGTTTGCAACATCTCCACATCCGTTGTCTCCTGCAGCGTCCGCAGTCCCAGCTCGCTGCTGGCCGGCAGGTCCCACTGCATCGCGTACCATAACGCGTCGGCTCGGTTCTCAATCCGGCTCCTCAGTAGCCACTGCTGGAGGAGTCCGGAAATCGGCGGCCAGAGCTGTGCGTCGCGGCGGACAGTGGCGAATTGGCGGTTGAAGACCGTCAACAGCGTCGCCTCATAGCCGGCCCCAACCTGCACCGCCGGATCGGTCAAGGGAAGCAGCATAGCAATCCCGTCGGCCAGCGTCGGCAATTGCCGTCGTTCCATCATTCCCGTCTGTACCAAAGTCGCGGCGCGTTCCGCCGCAGCGGTGCGCTGTGCGGTGGTGCCGGCCAAACTCGCCGTCACGTCCGGGTGACTTCTCATCACCTCGATGAACAGTTCCCGCACCGCCACGGAGTCGCCGAGAATCTGCTCGACCACTGCCCAGCCCTCAAACCATTCTCGGCCACGGCGGACCGCATCGGGGTCGGAGGATAAGAACGTCTCGATCTGAGTTTCCAGATTGTCCTCAGTCATTTGATGCAGCGCTTTACGCGCCCGCAAAATCAGTTCGGGATCCTGATGCGACTGAATCGCTTCGCGCAGGAATGGAGCCATCGCGCTGCCACCTCGCATGATTTCTCCCATCGCGCGCTCACGCTCCGCAAACGTTTCCGCACCTAACGATTCGATCAGCTGCGCGGCCTGCTGAGCGGTCACGCTCGGTTTGGCCTCCGCCTCGGCAGGCTCATCCGCCATCACCACGGCACTGGTACCGGCCAGCAGCAGAACGGCCAGGCCGCGCCGGGCTGTGGTGTAGCAGCAGGCCTCTACTGAACCGTTGCTCACCATCCTCAGCCGCATCGCATCGCCAAGGAAATCGGCAAGCGGCCGCAGCGACAGCTTGGACGTTATCAGTTTGCGAAGCATCCGATCACTTTCTCGCATCTGGCGGCACTCTGTCGCAGCTGACGGCGGGCCGGTGGAGGCTGCCGCCGGTTCTGGCGCAGGTAAAACGTAAGGAACAAGGCGTCATGGGTAAGGCGTGACCTCTATGCCACCTATTCTAGCGTCGTTAACTCTCAATGGCGCCGGCAAAGGTAATTCGGTTGCCGACGATCCCCGGAGCGGCTATCCTTGGGCGAATATAGGGATTTGCGGCCGCTTGCAGCCTAGACTGCTAAAGAGCCAGCGAGAATCGGCAGTGTTTCTGCGAGTGGCACACTCGCTGCCGAGGATTCGCGCCTTCTCGTGGCTGCCGCTAGCCCCTGCCCATTGACTGAGATTCCGGTTTTGCCCTGGCCGGACCGCTAGCCATCTCTCTTTCAGGACGCATGGACCTATGGCGATCGATACTCCAGCCACCCGGCCTAATTCTGTGGAACCCGACTGCGACGCTTCTGCTCAAACCCCCGCCAATGCAGCCTCGGGTGTCGCCAGCCGCGCGACCGCCGCTGGTGTGTATCCCAAAATGGGGATGTCGACGCAGGCGGTGCATGCCGGAGAACATCGCCAAAAGGCGGAAGGGTCAATCAGTACCCCAATCTACAGCGCCTCGACGTTCACGTTTGAATCGACCGCCGCGCTGCTGCGGTTCGTCGAAGGGCACGACGAGCGCGAGGAATATGGCCGCTATGGAAATCCGAACGAGAAATCGGTTGAGCGAAAACTCGCGGCCCTCGATGCCGCCGAGTCGGCCATCCTCTATAGCAGCGGCATGGCCGCGATCGTCGGCCTGCTGATGAGCAAACTCAGCTCCGGCGACGAGGTGATTTTCTTTGACCAGTGTTATCACCGCTGCCGCGAGTTTTGTGTCAAACACCTGGCCCGCTTCGGTGTGAAGACCCGCCAGGTCAAAACCGGTGACTTCGACGCCATGGAAGCGGCCATCAACGCCAACACGCGGATGCTGATCAGCGAATCACCGACCAACCCTCATTTGACCTCGATCGACATCGAACAATTTGTGGCACTGGGCAAGGCGCACGAGATCGAAACGTTGATCGATGCGACGCTGGCCACTCCATTCAACATTCGTCCGATCGAACTGGGCGTCGATTACGTGCTGCACTCGGCGACGAAGTATCTAGGTGGACACAACGATCTGCTCGCCGGCGTGATCTGCGGCGCCGCTGAAAAGCTGGAACCGGTCCGCCAGCTGCGGGGGATCCTCGGCAGTGTCAATGCGCCGCAGAACCTCTACCTGTTGGAACGCGGCCTGAAAACGTTTGCGTTGCGGATGCAGCGACACAATGAGAATGGGCAGGCGGTGGCCGAGTTCCTCGACTCGCACCCGCGCGTCGAGAAGGTCTATTACCCCGGCTTGCCGTCGCACCCTTCGCATGCGATCGCCAGCAGCCAGATGCAAGGGTTCGGCGGGCTGATCACATTTTTGGTCCGCGATGCCGATTGGCGCCAGACCGCAAAGGTCATCGACGCCGTGAAATTGCCCCGGATCGCGGCGAGTCTCGGCGGCGTGGAGTCGCTGATCGAACAACCGTTGGTGATGAGCTACTTCAATTATTCTCCCGAGGATCGCCAGCGGTTCGGGATCGCCGACAACATGATTCGGATGTCGTGCGGCATCGAAGACACCGCTGACCTGATCGCAGATTTAGATCAAGCGCTAAAGGTGAGTCTGAATGACTAAATCGCAAAGTGAGCTGTCGTTTAGAACTCGCTGCATCCATGTCGGCAGTGAAGCCGATTCCGCGACCGGTGCGGTGGTCCCACCCATTCATCTGGCCAGCACGTTTGTGCAGCCGGGTGCCGGCAAGTGGGGCGCGTTTGATTATTCGCGCAGCGGCAATCCCACCCGCGCCGCGCTGCAAACGACGCTCGCCTCGATCGAAGGCGGCTGCGGGGCATTAGCCTTTAGCTCCGGCATGGCGGCGATCCACGCGGTCACCATGCTGCTCTCCAGCGGCGATCATATTCTCGCCGGTAGCGACCTGTATGGCGGTGCGTACCGGTTGCTGCACCAGATTTGCGACCGCGCCGGCCTCGGTGTGACGCTGGTGGACCTGACCGATTTGGATGCGGTTGCCGCCGCCATTCGGCCGGAAACTAAGTTGATCTGGGCTGAATCGCTCGGCAATCCGCGGTTATCGGTCCCGAATCTCCCCGAACTGGCGCGAATTGCTAAGGATGCCGACATCCTGTTGGGTGTCGACAACACCTTTGGTACCCCGGCACTGATCCGCCCGCTGGAGATGGGTGCTGACATCGTCATGCATTCGGCGACCAAATACCTTGGCGGCCACAGCGATTTGATCGGCGGGACACTCGCCGTCGCCGATCCCGACCTGTTCAACCGGCTGTATTTCATCCAGAACGCGACCGGCGCGATTCTCGACCCGTTCTCCTGCTTTCTCGTCGCACGCGGCATTAAAACGCTCGACCTGCGAGTACGGGCTCAGTCGCAAACGACCTTGCGTCTGGCGCTCTGGCTGCTCGAACATCCGGGGGTGACAGAGGTGCTTTACCCTGGGTTGCCCGATCATCCCGGGCACGCGCAAGCGACCCAAATGATGGGCGGCCACTACGGTGCGATGCTCACCCTGCAGATCAACGGCGAGCTGCAGCAGACCGCAAAGGTCTGTGAATCAACCGAGCTTTTCCGGCTCGCTGTCAGTCTCGGTGCGGTCGAATCGCTGATCGAACAACCGGCCACGATGTCGCATGCGAGCTACGCAAAAGCCGATCGCCAGCGGTTCGGGATCACTGACGGTTTGATTCGCTTGAGCGTCGGCCTGGAATCGTTTGAAGATCTGCGTGACGACCTGCAGGCAGCGCTGACCGCGGCCGGGCTATGACGCGGAGCCGTCGCGAAATTCGGGCTTTAAGAAAGTCAGAATCTCGAGAATCTCACTCCGCATCGCCGGCGTCAACTGCGGGTAGTGCTCGGCTTCGTCACCGTCTTGCAAGATCGCCTTCAATCGCTTCACGATCCGTGAGCGCACCTCATCAGGCAAGGCATCGAAGGCCGGCGAGTCGATCAGGTAGCTGCAGGGATAGCGAAACAGCCGTGTGTTGAGATCGAGATCTCGCAGCGAACGGCCCTGAGGATCGCGGCGGCCGCGCGAGGCGAACTCTTCAGCAAAGCCGCTCGTCCCGGATACCGGGTCTTGAAGGGGGAACTCGTCGCGCATCAGCAGATAGGAAACCACCCGCTCCGCAGCCGAGTCGATCCGCCGCTCGGCGCTGTCGCTGATGTGCCCCGGCTCGCGACCGAGCAGCTCATTCATTTCAAATGACTGCGCCAGCGCTCAGCGCGTTTCATAATTGGCGGCGGCGAGCGCATTGTGCATCTGCGTCTGGTGCTCGAGGACCATCAGCGCCACCAGATCGCTATGCGGCGTGAGGTAGGCATCGGTGGAAAAGAGATCATCCAACGTTTCGCGGTTGGCCCCCGCCTCACGTTCCTCACTCCGCGGATCGCGCTGAGTGAATAGATGATTGCCCATGTGCCGCATCTGGCCGTGCTTACCGGTCACATACCAGCCGCCCCAGCGCTCTTCAAACGGGCTCGTATGATCGGTCGTGAAGGTTCCGCTGCCGAGAATCGGATGGCCTGAACCATCGGCAAAAACACTCCTAATCAAATAGCCGGGCACGTTTTGCGTGCGACTGGATGCATGACAACTGAGACACTGTCCACGGTCGCGGACGAACGTCGGCTGCTCGTCGCGCTCCTGTTTGAGCGTATAGAACGTTGCGCCCTGACGCGGATCGGTTGCGGCAAACTCCAAAACATCGCCTCGCTGGCACCAGCCGACATACACATCGTCGTTAAAGTAGATCGCGCGGGGCCGCCGCGGTGAAATCCGCTGCAGTTGTAAGCTCGTCTTTGAAAACACAAGCGTCTGCGAGCTGACCGGGATGTCGAGCGCGGTGAGCACCGCCGGCAGGTACCCGTGCTGGTCATCGTACGCCAGGCTCTGGTCGCCCGCTGCGATTTTGGCGGCCAATTGAGCCACCGGATCGTTAACTTCGGCGTTTAGATAATCGATCACCGGCCCCTCGAACGTCCCCGACTGAGCCGCCGCCGACAGGCTCCACCCGGCCCCGATGACGATCACCAACAGGAACGCTCGCAGTCGCCGGTACGTTGTCATGATGCTCATTTGGCTCGCCTATTCTCACTGACGCTATTCCGCGGGACCTTAATGATCTGCCGGCCCCGAATCTCCTACCGGCCAGTACCTATGCACCGGCCGGTACGCATGCAGGTGCCCGTACTCAGGATGCCGCCACTGGGCATGTCAATTCCTGCCGAGGTCCGAAGAACTCAAAGTGAATCCGAGACTCGTCAACCCCCAATTGCGTCAAGGCCGAGTGAATGCACTGCATAAAGGGCTTGGGTCCGCAGAAGTAAAAGTCGGCCTCTTGGTATGGAGTCCAATCCCGCAGCAAATCAGCATCGACAACACCCGCCACGTCGCATTTCCGCTGCGCCAGGTCCTCATCGAGCGGCTGGTTATAGAGCACTCGAGTCTGCACGTTAGCACCCTGAGCGGCGAGTTCGCGTATTTCGTCCGCAAATGCATGGACGACGCTATTGCGGGCCGCCTGCAGGAAATACAGCGGCACGTCGAGGCTGTGGTGGACCAGCGATTTGGCCATCGACAGCAGCGGCGTGATTCCGATCCCGCCAGCCAAAAAGACAACCGGTCGCTGCCGCGTCTTGGTCGGGTCGATCGTGAACTCGCCGCAGGGCGGACCGACTTCAAGCAGATCGCCAGGCTGAACGTCCTCGTGCAGGTAGGTCGAGATCAAGCCATCGGGCGCGTCGGGAACCAGTGCCCCTTCACGTTTGACGCTGATGCGGTAATGCCCTTGCCCAGGCCGATCCGAGAGGCTGTAGTTTCGCGGCGACGTCGGCGTCCGTGGGTGAGCGATGCGGACCGTGATGTACTGGCCGGGCACGAACGGCGGCAGCGGACCACCATCGGCTGGACGCAAGTAGAACGAGGTGACGATTTCGCTCTCAGGTACCTTGCGATCGACGACAAACTGGCGAAATCCGTTCCAGCCGCCGGGCATGGCGAGTTGCTGGTCATAGATTTCTCGTTCGCGACCGATGCAGACACCGGCCAACAGCTGATAGGCCTCGACCACGGCCGCTTCGACCTCGGAAGTCACCGCGTCGCCCATCACATCCTTGATCGCCGCGACCAAGTGCTTGCCGACGATCGGATAGTGCTCCGGCTGGATGCCGAGCGAACAATGTTTCTGAGCGATCAATTCCACCGCTGGCGTGAGCACCGCAAGGTTGTCAATGTGAGCGAAGTAGGCACAGATCGCGCCGGCCAGAGCCCGCTGCTGACCGCCGCTGTGCTGGTGAGCCTGATTGAAATAGGCCTGAACCTCCGGGTTGCCTTCAAACATCAACGTGTAAAATCGCCGCGTGATCGCTTCCGCATTGGCAGCCACCGCAGGCGTAATCGCTTTGACTATTTGGACAGTTTTCTCGCTCAACATGACAGGAAATCCGTGGGTGACGTTGCCGCCGGGGTGCCGGCGGGGTAGAACTAATATCTGCACACAAAGGTACAGATTAGAAACGTACACGTCAACGTGCAGATTCCATTTTTTCAGTAACTAGTTTTTCAAGCCACCATGCTTTCCAAGACCGCAGAGTATGCGCTCTGCGCCGTCGCCTGCCTGGCCGGGCGCCCGGGCCAACCCGCATCAGCCGACTTTTTGGCGGACAAGACGAAAGTCCCCCGCCGCTACCTGCAGCGCGTGCTGCAGGACCTCGTCAACGCCGGCGTGGTGCATTCCCGTCCCGGTCCCGGCGGCGGGTATGAATTGACGGTGCCGACGGACACCTTAACGATCTATGACATCGTCCAAGCGGTCGCCCCGCTGGAGCGGATCACGTCCTGCCCGCTGGGCCTGAAAACCCATACGGAACTGTGCCCGCTGCACGCGGAACTTGACCGCGCCTACGCAGCGACCGAGGCCGCGTTCAAAGCGGTCACGATCGACCAGGTGGTCACATCAACCAGCCCGATTGTGCCGCTGTGCGAGGTGTCTTGAGCAGAACCGGAGCGATCAGTTTCCGCCTGCGCCGCGTTCGTCACCGAGCACTCGCTGTAGAAACTCATAAGCCTGCTCACGGGTGGCGAGTGGAAAATCGTGCTCGCTGTCGGGGTACTGAACCACGAACCGCTGCTCCGCTCCCAGCAGCCGATAGACTTCAGCGATTCGCGGCTGAGCCTTCTGCACCCCTTGAGCATCAAAGTTTCCATCTCGCAGCGGGCTGCAGGAAAAGAAGCCGCGGGGAGCCAGCGCGGCTGCGACTTCATAGAAATCAAACGGCATCGCGTCAGGGTCCAGCCCGTAGATTTCGCGAATTCGCGGCATGTAGCGATCGCTCGCCCAGCCAGCGAGTTTGCCGCCATAGTAATGATGAAAGGGATCCCAGCCACAGCTCGAGACGACCGCTTTGATCCGCTGGTCGAACGCGCCGAGAAACATCGCGTTGTGTCCGCCGAGCGAATGGCCGATAACCGCGATCCGCTGGCTGTCGACTTGCTCATGATTGGCCAGCACGTCGACGCCGCGGCGGTGACTGACAATGCCCGCCATCGTGCCTGACAAAAAGCGATCGGTGTGGAAGTTGTAGTCACTCAAATCGCCAAATGACGGGTAGTCCGGCGCGAGCACTACAAACCCGCGCTCGGCTAATTCGACCGCATAGCCGCGGTTGGCCAGCGGGCCTTCACCGGCGACGACGCGTTTGCCTAAGGCCGAAGTCGGATGCAGTGCCAGCACGGCAGGACACTTGGTGAGCGACTGCGGCTGCGCTGTTTGAGCGGTGGTCGATTTCGGTAGATATAAGTGAGCCGAGGTCTCAAAACCGTGATCGACGCGGTAGCGAATCGATAGCCGCGAGAACGCTAAAAACTCCTCTCGCGCGAGTTCCTGAACCTCCAGCGGCAGCAGTTCTTCAGCCTGTGGCAGACGCCCCATCACCTGCTGCATCGCGGTGAGAATGTCTTCGCGGCGGCGATTCCAGTCTTCAATCGACTCGATTGTTTGCAGCTGGCCATCATCATCGCGCCACACCGTCAAGTCGGAGTGGTCGGGATACGGCTGCGGCCGAATCGTGCGCGGCGCAGCGGCCGCGGGACCGCCGAGCTCAGCCACCTGCCGGCGGACTTCGGCGACAATTTGTTCCTCAATCGCTTCGCTCCAAGGGCTGGGTAGGCCGTAGTACAGCATCGCGCCGCCGCCCTCATAACCGCCCTCGCTGAGCACACGGACCGAAGGGATGTAGGCCATGACATCGTTGCAATAACCGCTGACCCAGGTTCTGCCGCCAGCCAGTTCCAGTTTCAGTCGCAACGCATAATCGACAACCACTTCGCCACCCAAAAACACCCACGTCGGCCCATCACCCAGCTGCCAGGTTTGCACCGGATAGGAATAATCCGGCGACAGTTTTCCTTGACGTTCGATTTGTTCCAGCAGCAGGCGGGCGCGTCCGGCGGTGTAGTGGTTGTCGGATGCGGCATCCGCTTTGAGTTGCTCGACCGTAGGCAGATCGGCAAAGGCCAGAGGGATCTCACTGTAGCGGGTTTCCAGCGGACCGCTGATGGCGATCAGGGAACGATCGAGCGCTGCGGCGACCGCCTCGCCGATGGCCGCGCCATAGGCTTTTGCCAGTTCGAGGTCACGTCGCGGCAACGGGTTCTGATCGGCGCCGCAGCCGGCCCAAACCATCGCCATCGCACCGGGAAAACGCGTTTCAAGGTCGAGCTGTGCGTATCCCGGCCAATCACCACACCACTGGTATCCCGATAAGACGGTGGCGTGGCAGGCATAACCGCAGACGATGGTCCGCAGCGTTCCATCGATCCCTTTGACAACCAGAATCGGCACGTCGTGATCGACTGGCCCGCGCAAGCGATTGCTCTGCCGCAGCTGAGGAACGTCATTTTCAGGATTGTTGCGGCGGTTGACGGCGAACGGGGCGCGTCCCACGGTCCAGTGCAATTGGGCTGGCTCGAGCGCATCCAACGCCGCGCCGACTGCGCGTACTACCTTGTCTTCAAGTTCTGCTGTGTACCTATCAACTTGCGTCCAGGCTGAGGCATCGAGTGAATACATGGCCCGCAGGTTTGTGCCGACGACCGGTCCGCTGTGGGTGTGCGTCGTCGACAGCACCAGGGCCTCGCGGGCCAGACCGTGCTTCGCGGTCACCTGTACGCTGATTCGCTCCGACATCCCGGCATCGATGCCGACCAGATCGAGTGTGACCAACACCAGCCGCTCGCCCGCCTGATCTTCGACGGCCAGCGCCTTGGCCCACAGTTCGGTCAGCTTGCCGTCGGCCGGCTGGGTCCGCGCACCATAGCCTGACATCCACATCGGTTCCGCAGGCGTGATCAGCTCTCGCCCGGTTCCTACCTTATAAGAGCTTTCGGCCCAACCGGATGAGACTGGGGAAACGCAGGCGATTACACATGTCAACATCGCCAGCCGGGCCAACATCGCCAGTCGGATCCATCCAGCGGCCGTCCGGCCGGCAGGTGTACGGCGGGCGGAACTTGAAGAACCGGTCGCGTCGACCGTGTGCGCAGCGTTTGCTAGGTGCATGTTGTGGATTGCCATGTCGACGAAAGAAATGACAGCAGCGGGTTCGCTGGGAGCCTGCCGGAGCGATGCACGAGTATAGCCACCGCATAGGCCGCTCGTTGCACTAAGTGGCGGCGGCGAAGACTTGCGCTGCGAGTTCAAACGAGCGGAGCCGAGCGGCATGGTCATAAATTTGTGCCGTGGCGATCAGCTCATCGGCACCGGTCGCCGCGACGATCTCCTGCAGTTGCCGGCGGATCGTGTCAGGCGCGCCGACCGCCGATACGCGTGTCATCCGCTCCACCTGCGCTCGCTCCGGCGGGGACCACCGGCGGTCCATGCTCTCCACCGGCGGGGGCAATTCGGTCGGTGTGCCGCGGAGCAGATTGAGGAACTGCTGTTGCACGGTCGTAAACAATCGCTCCGCCTCCGCATCGGTATCGGCAGCAAACAAATTGATTCCGACGATCACGTACGGCTGCTTGAGTGTTTCGCTGGGTGTGAAATAGGAGCGATAAAGGTTCAGCGCCGGCAGCAGAAAGTCGGGTGCAAAATGCGAGGCAAAGGCGAACGGCAGCCCACTCTGCGCGGCCAAGGTCTGCGCTGAAATCACTGGACCCGAGCAGATAGATCGGCACGTCCAGACCCTCGCCCGGAATGGCACGAACCGGTTGCCCGTCCGCCGGCGGATGGAAGTAGGACATCAATTCCTGCAGATCTTGCGGGAACGTATCGCCGCTGCTTCCCAGGTGGCGGCGCAGCGCCCGGGCCGTCCGCTGGTCGCCGCCGGGAGCGCGGCCGAGTCCCAAATCAATCCGGCCCGGGAACAGCGATTCCAAGGTCCCGAATTGCTCAGCGATCACCAGCGGCGCATGATTGGGCAACATCACTCCACCGGCACCGACGCGGATCCGCGACGTGCCGCCGGCGACGTGTGCAATCACCACCGAAGTGGCGGCGCTGGCGATTCCAGGAATGTTGTGATGCTCGGCTAGCCAATACCGGTGGTATCCCCACCGCTCGGCATGCTGCGCCAGCTCGAGCGAGTGCCGCAGCGCCTCGGCCGGTGTGCCGCCGATACGAATCGGAGCCAGATCAAGCACGGAATAACGGACATCAGCCAGTGAGGTCACAGCCGGTTCTCCCAACAAAGGTTTGCCGCTATACGAGACGCTCGGTGAATGCCAGCGGCAGCAGGCTCCGGTGAGCGTCAAGCATCGGCAAGGACTGCTTTAGATTAGCTCGATGCAGCATGGCCTGTGCCTAGGTTGCAGGCAACCGCATGGACACCCTCGCATCCCCGGGCTGCGGTCGGAGCGGCATAACAGTTGCTGTTTAATTACCCTGAGCGCGGCGATGCGATTTTCGCTGATCGAACCAGCGCCCGCCGCGACGACTTTTGCAGCCTGGGCCAAGAGTGCCTGCACCCATTCAAGGATTTTCAACCATGTATGCTGTCAGACGACGAGGTCCGACGCTGTTTGGCGTCTTGGCGTCTCTCTTGGTGACCCTGTTGCTCGTGATGCTGGTCCTTGGCTGGTGGCGAAACTGGTTCAACGTTTCCTCACGGAACGCCGATCAACAAGTCGAACTCGGCCTGACGATCAATAAGGACGAAGTCGAGCGTGATCTCGGAAAATTACAGGACGAAACGCAGCGGGTTACCGACACTGCGCAAGTTGCCGCAGGTTTGACGACGATTGAAGGTACCGTGACGGCGATTTCAGCCACTCAGCTCACCTTACGTGCGGGCGACCAAGAGCACAGCTTGGCCATGGATGATGTCACCGAGTTCTACCTCGATAACGAAAAAGCCGACGTGGGCAGTATTCAGCCAGGCGATATGGTGCGCGTGACGTTCCAGGAAACCGACGGCCAGAAGCGCGCTTCACGGGTCACGGAATTGCAGTCTGCCCCGCAGACGTGAGCGGTAACCTGGCCGGTGCCGAGCGCCGCCGCTGGTACCCAGCGCGGCTGCGCGGCGCTCAGTTCTTCACCGGTCCGATGTACTGCTTGGCGATCACAACATTGTCGAAGAACACGGTGTTGACGCGGTTTCGCGTCCAGCGATCGGTCACATAACTTTCCAGCGCCAGCGAGTTGGCCCATAAAGTCGGTGACTCCCGCCACAAAAATCCGCTCCAGTGGCCCTGCAGCTGGCCGTCGATCCAAAACGCCTGCTCACCATCGCGCTGGCCCGGCGTATTGTGCTTGACCATCACTTCGACACAGATCCAGCGGTCGCGCGGGATGTTCGCCCCGTCGGCCGGCATGAAGTGATTGCCCCAGTACTTGCCATCGGGCGCCGTCTTCATTTCCGGCCAGTACGTGTAAAAGCTCCAGCGTCCTGGCGGTGGCGTCCGCCCGCTGCTGCCCCACGGCTCGACGCCGGTCACGAAACGTCCTACGCCGTCAGGACGCGTTCCTGCCTGGCCAAATCCTGACCACTTATCGCGGCCGGTCAGCCCACGGTTAGCGCGAATACGGACCTGGTGATGTGTGTAGTCGCAGTCCGGCGCGAACTTCACGTAGTAGCGAATAAAAACTGGATCGCTGGGCTGGAACCACTTGGTCGCTCCACCACCGGTGTTCTCCCCGAGCGTCGCGGTGACTTTCATCACCCTGGCTCCCACACGAGGATCCGCCCCTGGATCGGGCACGAGCGACACAATCGATGGATCGCTGGTGTGCTCGTCCCAGTTGGAAAAACCGTCGGTTTCAAAGCTGTCGGCAAAAATTACCCGTGGATCATCGGCGATACCCGAATCGGCCGAGAACTGATGTGCAAATCCTTGAAGCTCACGCAGTGGGCTCGTTGCCGTCTGGTCGACGATTCGCTCGTCGCTCCATACCGTCCCAGCGGACAGAATTCCGAAAAAGCAGGCCGCCAGCCAACAACATCTGATCATCTCTTTCCCCTACAGCTCGGGTTTTAGCAGCGTGGCAACCGCTCAGCCGCAGTTGTCCTTTGCGGGTATTGTAAACCGGGCGGTGGGGAGGCGAATTTAAGTGGTTCTTCCGCTGATTGAGTGGCTGCCCGTTACGGAGCGGGTATCGCTATGGCCTTGGGTGGCACGCTCAGAGCCCTAGCGATGGGCGTGGTCTCCTGACACCGATAGCGAGCCGCTGAAACATCCCATGGCTACCCTGCAGTTCTCCACAGCACGCCCTTCGTTCCTCAGGGACGTGCCACCCAGCGGATCAGCGTCCACGCCGCAAGTGATGAGCCACGAAATTCGCAGAAGAACCATTTAAGTAAGGCGTAAGCTTCTGCACGCACGTCCGCAGCTCAGCGGTGTCGATTCCAGCCGACCATCCACGGCATCACCAGCACGCGTCCCAGCGGGATAGCCAGCGCAGTCGCTCCCCAACATCCTGCAAAAGTCAGAGTGGGGTGCGGAATCAGCATTGCCAACGTGATGCTCAGCAGCAGCACCAGAATCATCCACCCCAGCGTGATCCGGCCGAGCGTGCCCGACGAGACCAGCCGCACGCGTACGCTGGCAACCGCCACCGCTGCGACGGCCGCTGTTTTAATAACCAGCAATCCCGTTACAATTTGCGGCGCCATATCCAGCAGGCGCTGCAGTGCCGCCTGCACCTCGCTCCACTGCGTCTGAACCATGAACCAGCGCAGAAACAGTGAGAACGGGATCAGATAAACGGCGGCTGAAACAATGGTCATAAGAATCACAAACCAGTTGCGTCCACTCATGCCAATCCACCAATAGGCGGCGATTCGGCCGATTGCAAAGATCGCCGCAGCCAATAACACTGCCGCCGAAAGTCGCAGCCCGATCGACCACGGGCTTGCCCCGCCGCCAACCGACGCGGCCTGCTCAGCTGCCCACTGCAGCCACGCTTCGCGGTTGCTCGGCCACAAGGCCCACAGCAAAAACACCAAGGTGACGCAACTGAAAACGCTCGTCGCTACGCCCAGCCAAACCGTCGCTCTCGTCCAAGCGATTTGCGCCGATGTCAGCGGGCTGGTCAATAAATAGGACGGCAACGTTGATCCAGGCGCAGTCGTCGACTCACGGTTACCACAAATGGAAATGCCGGCGAGATAGGCAAAGACGATCAGCACAATGACTAAGGTCGCCGGATTGAAGGGCAGCAACAGCCCAACTATCAAGATGCTCGGAACCGCGCCGGTCAACAGGGTGCGGATTGCAAAATGCTTGGTCTTCTCAAACTCACACCAAGCCAGCGCTCGCAGCGGCGAGGCGAAAACCCGTTCAACACTTGCGTCGGCTTGCTCACTGGGCAGTGCTAAAGGGCGACCAGCGTACTCGGGAATGATGCCTGCGGCTGCGGTGCGAGCCACACCGACGACACGAATGGCCGCCAGCGCCGCGGTTAGATACAGGACCAACGACAGCGCTGCGCCGGCAGTGACCAAAGTGGCGCGCCAGCGAAGGTCGTCAATCTGTAGCGCGCCAAACACCAGCCACAGCATCAGGTAGATGGCTATCAACAAGATTGCCAGCAACACCACACGGTGCCAGCCGCTGCGCAGCGGCATCCAAGCGACCACCATCAGCCAGATCGCTGAAGCTGATAGATAAAGGCAGGGCGTGAAGAGCGGAACAGGAACACCGATGCTGCTGCGCAAGCTGATTGCGAAGATCAGCCACAGGGTGCTGATCCACAACGTCTTAAGCACGACCGGAACGATTGCGATCTTCCAGGCCTTAATCGGCATCCGCAGCAACCAGTGGCTGCAGCCGCTGGCAGGGCTAACGACTTCGCCACCCTGTGCATAGTCAAACAGAATGCCGGCGGCCAAACCGGCCGGCAACAAAGCGAACACGAGCGCCATGATGGCAATGTCTGCATCAGGCCGATCCGTTGCGATGATCAACAGCAGCGATGCGATCGCTAGGCCAATTCCAGAGGTGACCAACAGCATCCGCAACTCCCAGCGGTGCCGGATCAGCGCCAGTCGCGATAGAGCGTGCAGTTCAAACATCGGCGGTCACCTCATCGCTCGGCTGAGCCGTATCAGTTTCCCTCGGCGGTCCAACGTGCGCACTGAACCAACGTTGCAGTGAAATCTCCCGACGTTCAAGCACCCCGTAGCGTTGGTCGAAGTCGGGCTCTTCCAAAGCTTCGGCAGCGATCACCGCCGACCATTCCCCGTCGCTCAACTGCCAGCCAAAGGCACCCGAAATTGCTGGCGGCCGCTCACCACCAGCAACGCGGCCCAGAATCTCGCGGTACCGCAGCAGCAATTGCTCCGCCGTCAGCGACTCCACGATTCGACCTTCATGCATCAGCGCCACGCAGTCGCACACCCGCTCGACTTCATCCAACAGATGACTGGAAAACAGCACCGTACGGCCGTCTTGGCTGATCGTGCGGATCACAGCTTCGAGAATGTCGCCCCGTGCGATCGGGTCCAGACCGCTGCTCGGCTCATCAAGTACCAATAACTCCGGACGATGGGCGATGGCGACGAGCAATCCGGCACGAGCGCGTTGACCTTTGGATAACGACGCAAGCGGCGAGCTGCGGCTGAGCGCAAAGCTGTCGCAAAGCTGGCGAGCATAGCGATCATCCCAAGTCGGATAGATTGCCCGCGTGAAGTCAATGAGATCGCCGACTCGCATCCACATCGGCAGCGAGTCGACCTCGGTCAGATAGCCGACTCGCTTCAGGACCACCTCCGGATGCGCTACCGGATCGTCTCCCAAGACGGTGACCCGGCCGCGCTGCGGTTGATAGGCGCCGACCAAGTGCCGCAGCAGCGTTGTTTTGCCGGCGCCGTTGAGGCCGACCAATCCAAAGATGGAGCCGACTGGAATCCGCAGACTGACGTCCTCCAGCGCGACCTGCCGGCGGAATCGCCGGCTCAAATGTTCGACCTCCACTGCCCATTCCAGGCCGCGACTTGGGGTGTGCTCAAGGCTCATGACCGTTGCTCCTGGTGAGAGATCTCGGAGTTGCGTAGTTGGAGTTGTTCGAGCACGTCCTCCCATGACAGTCCCAGTTGCCGCGACTGGACGATCAACTTGTCGATCTGCGGCACCAATAACCGCCGGCGTTCGGCGATGCTCCGCCGCTCGGTCATTTCCTTGACAAACGTGCCGGTGGTGCGGCGCTTTTCCACCAGCCCCTCCTGTTCCAGTTCCCGGTAGGCGCGGGCGACGGTGTTGGGATTGACCCGCAACGACTCCGCCAAGCCACGGATCGGCGGCAGATCGTCGCCCGGCCGCAGCTGGCCGGAAGCAATTCGATAACGGATTTGGTCGGCGATCTGGTTGTAGATCGGCGTGCCATCGGCGGAGAGGTGCAACAGCATGCGAGTACCTTTGTATTAACACAATAATACAAATGGCCGCGGCTCCGTCAAGCAAAGAAGTTCCATTTTCTCGCTTCGTTCATTTGCCCGAAGCGGCGGGCAGCCTTCAGTCCGCGATTTGCTCGCGCAGCGCTGTCAGGGCCCGCAGCCAGAGCATTCGCACCGCGCCCACGCTGCGGTTCATTCGCCGCGCGACTTCTTCATGAGTAAGATCCTCAACGTTCCGCAGCAAAATCACCTGGCGGTAGTCGTCCGGCAATTGCTCCAGCACGTGCGCCAGACGAAGGTTTTGTTCGTTCCGCACCGCCTGCCCACTGGGCGACGTTTGCTCGGCGGCCAACAGCTGTTCCAGCCGCAACGAGGATCGGGCGAGCGAGCCATCGATCGAACGCTCGCGCACGACGTCGCGTTTCTGTGTACCCGCAAAATGACGTGCCAGCTGCGCCAACTGGTGTGCCAGGATCTGGCGTAGCCACGCACGCCGCTGCGGTTCGCCTTCGCCGCGGAACCGGTCCCAATTCCGCCACGCTTCCAACAAGGTTTGTTGGACGGCGTCGGACGCCGAAAACTTGCCACCAAACCGACTGTCGACCTCGCACCGTGCGATCAGCTGCAACCACGGCTGATAACGAATTAACGCGTCGTCGATCGCACGCGGAGTCACTTCAGCCGGATGATCATCCACCGTGGTCGATCCCTCAACGTGTTACTGGAAGGCGGCTCGAAAGGTACCGCGCAGCCCGCCCCAACCGCAGCGAACCGACCAGTCGATGACGATTAACAAACACAGAGCCCAGGCAGCCAGAAAAAACACGGGTGAAAAAATCCAGTACCAACCGGCCCAACTGTATCGCTCGCCAGGTTCCAGTGCGCCTGCAGGGTATCGCGTCGCCATGCTCAGCGAAATCGCCATCACAACCAGGCTCGCTAGTAGCCCGGCGGCAAGCCAAATTGCGACTCGCTGCCAACGACCCAGCCAAAGCCAGCGAGCCAAGATCATGGCAGCAAAAATCACTGGACCCGCGGTACCATAAGCCACTAATAGTTTGCCCGAAATCAACTGGAAATCGTGTTCGGGTCCGTCGATGGTAACCGCCGTCATGAACACAGCGCTGACGGTAAGCAGACCCAACAGCGCACGCAGACTCCATTGCCTGCGCCACAGCATCAACGCAACGATAGAAACCGGCAGCACGGCCAGCGTGATGCCGTAGAAACCAGCCCAGAGGACGTACTGTCCCAGGCCAGCGGTCTGGTAACTGGCCCGTTTCCAAGGCAGCGGCCGCAACAGCCGCGGGTCCTCGCTCACCGGCGGCAGCACCTGACCAAGGCGTCTGAATCGCGCCCACGAAGTCGCCGCCGATTCGGCAGCATCGCTGTGATAGGCCACCAGCGTCGCGCGATTCTCGCCGTTGCTCCGGCCGCTCGATTCAAGCGTCTGTATCGGCAGTCCCACACCGAGGCGGACGATGGCGGTGGCGTCCAAACGATACAGTACATGCGGCGGCACTTCCGCTGTGGGGACACTGAGCAGGTCAAAACGCAGTTGGTCCGGTGACAATCTCAGCGCCGTTGGTCCGATACAACTCCACACTTGACGTCCCGATTTCGCGTCAATGCCGTAGAGCGACAAGTCGTCTGTGCCACCCTGCACGGCAATTGTCGGCGGACCGGCGTCGGCCGGCAAAACAGCAACAATCTGCTGCAGGACTGAGCGATTGTCGGTCTCTTGCCATAGCGGTGCGTCTAAGCGATCCGGTGCCAACAGCATCAGTTCCGAATCAGCCAGCTGCAGCAATTCTTCGCTGCCATCGCCGTCGACATCCACGGGCCACAGGCGGCTGAGGTGCTTGGCCGATCCTGGGTGCAAGCGTTGTGAGACGATCACTCCCTGATCATCGAGGACGTAGAGTTCCTGCGCTTGGTTCCACAGCTCAATGGCAATCCAGTAACGCCCGGTCCCGCGCCGGATCAGCAGCGGCCGCAAGTGGTTTTCCCGTCGCTGCTGTCGGTTGCTGGTCTGGTTGTTGTAGCGATCAGCCGGCGTGTGCCATTGCACGCGCCGCCTGCCGGTCCTTCCATCGAGTACTTCCACCTGGACATGACAGTCTAAGCGGCCATCTGATGTCGGTAGATCGATCAGTGAGGAGAGGACGACATCGAGCTGGCCATCGCCGTCAACATCCGCCACGGCGGCGGGCGGCAGATCGGTGAACCAGTGGCTGGTGTCGCGAGCGACCGGCAGCGGCGACCTCCACAGTGTTTTTCCATCCGCGCCGCTGATCCCGCGCATTTCCAACTGCAGGTCCGCCGGAGTGCTCTGTGCAGGCAGCACCAGATCCAACACACCGTCGCCGTTGAGATCGGCATAAGCAGGCTCTAATAACGCATCTTCAAAACGATAGTTCGCCTGGCTCGGCGCTGCCGCAGCGAAGGTCAGCGGCTGAGCCCACTGCGTTTGTCCGCTGCGGCCCGACAGCACGAGCAGCCATAAGCGGGCGTCGATTGCACGGGATCTCGATCTCGGTGGCAGCCCGTGATCGGCCGCGGCAAGCATCACGACTTCTATTTTGCCATCGCCATCGAGGTCACGGCAATCGACCCAGCTGATCTTGGTGATGGCATGTCCAACAGCTTCACTTTGCCACAGCTGACGCCCTGATTTTCCAGAAAGTGCCCAAGCATAAGGACGCTGGTTGTGGCTGCTTCCTCGTCCTGAGACGACTAGCACGTCGGACGTACCATCGCCGTTGAGATCATGCTGTGGGGCGAGCAACGGGTGGTGAGCCCCACGCTGTTGTGCTCCTTGAGCGTCACCGCCTGTGTAGAAGAGCGACGTCGATAGTTGCGTTTGCCACAGCCTTCTGCCGCTGGCGCCAGCGAGCGCTTCGAAGCGTGCAGGAACCGGCTCGGCAATTAAGTCACGGATGCCGTCGCCATCGAGGTCGCCGACTGCGATCACTGGCCCCGCAATCAATCGTCGCCAGGCGTCGCCCCCCGTACCGTGGGCTACTCGTAATGTGCTGGCCTGATCCTGCTGGGAGAGACGCTGACGGTCCATGAGCAGCAGATCCGCTATTCCATCGGCATCGCAATCAGCGGATTCCACATTGGCAACATCCGGGGCCAGGTGCATCAGGCGACCCGTGCCCGCTGCAAACAGATAAACTCGATCGCCTCCGTCGCCTGTGATATTCCGCAGCGGCACGATCAACTGCGGCCAGTCGCCGCCGCCGTGGTGCCAGGCAAGATTCCTAACCAAAAAATCTGCATTGCCAGAGTTCTCCGCAAGCAGCGGCTGCTCGGCTCGCCAGAGTGTGCGGCCGCTGGCGCCGCAGAGGCAATCGATGAACAGTTGCTGTTGATTCGGCTGCAGCAATTCCGCGGCCCATAACGACGCGACATACACCTCGCCAACCCCATCGCCATCGATGTCGGGACCGGCAGTGAAATGCTCCAGACGCTGGTCCATCGTAAACAGCTGCCGCTGCCACCGCGGCTCGCCCGTTCGGCCGTCCAGGATCGCGAGCGTGCCCCAGGCAGGAGCGACGCTGCCGGCAAGCGCCTCGGAACCGCTAGTGGGCGTGAGCACCTCAGCGGCACCGTCGCCGTCCAAATCGATCGCTTGCGGCCACTGCGGCGATGGCAAATGGACATCCTCCTGCCGTGGCAGCGCAACCGCCAGATCACGGTGCCACAGCTCAGTTTTGTGCAGCACCGACCAAGCGACCAATCGTCCTGGCACTGTTTGCTGAGCAGTGGACAACTGCGGGCGCGATGTGGACAGTAGGAGGTCCTCTGCGCCGTCACCGTCGAGATCAGCAAGCAGCGGTTGCGCGGCCGGACGAGCTGGCAACTCCGCCGGCGAGCGTTCACCGGCTGGATTGCGCTGCAGCATGCCGCTGCCTAGGTCGAGCCGAATCAATCGCCGTCCCGCAACCAAGATGACTTCCGCCGCAACTTCTTTGTGTCCGCCAATCGTTTCGCTCGGCTGCCAGATGAGGGGTTGCGTGGCCACGTAATGATGCTGCCCTGAACGCTCTAACTGGCTGTGCTCGCGGGTGAAGAAACCGTCCGTCGTGGTAAATCCACCGCCGGTGCGGCTGTATCCGCCGCCGCTGCCATAGAACCACCGCAACTCATAAGGAACCGCCTGGTTCTGAGGGAGTTCGAACAACTCGGCCGGTAAGTTGTAACGCCAGATCGGTTCACCCGAAGCACCGGAAATCAATTCCACCGTTCGCTGCGGCGGAGCCTGTTCGTGTTCCAGAGTGACGAACGCAGCGACAACATCCGCAACATCATCGCCGTCTTGATCGGCCACTGGCAGAGGCGGGTACAGCACCGAGCCGAGACGCAACGCGACCTGTCCGGCCGGCGGTTTTGAGGCTGCTGCACTCCCACGGGCAAGCCCCCACAACGGCGTCCCGTCTCGGCCGCTGATCGCCAAGACGATTGCCTGGTTGCGCGTCGCCAGCAGCAGATCGCTGCTGCCATCGCGGTTGAAGTCCAAGGAGTCCGCCGTGTTCGCATCAGCCTGGGAAACCAGCATCGGCCGCTCATCAAAGACGCCCACGCCGCGCACGTAGGAACTGGTCACGAAGGAGTCCCAGGGCCAAACCAAGCTCACTTGCTGTTGCAGGAGAAGGTGCGTGGGCTCGCGCAGACTCAGTTCCCAGCGCGGCCGACCGGTTTGTCCTGACAAGCAATGCAGTCCATCAGGAGTCATACAAACGATGTCGGTTCGGGGCAGTGCCGAACCATTTAAGCCCGATTGAGCAGCGGTCGCTTGCGGTCCCCCTTGATCAGCGGCTGTGGCTTGGATTTCGAGGAAACTTGCCAACTGAAATGTTCCCTCCAGTGGCACATCGCTCCAAAGCAGTTGATCGTCTAAGTCGAGTTTTAGTTCCCAGTGCTGGCCCGGTTCCAACCGCACGTCATAGGTCTGACTTAGCCGACCGCTGCCGGTGAGCCGCAGTTGATACTCGCCGGCTGCTACCTCCAACCGCTGCTGCGTGGGAACGGTTGCGGGTGGCACCCTGCGAACGGCGCCACTGAGGAACTCAGCTACCAGCGGCGGTCGTGCGGTATTGAGCATCACGAACGCCAATCGTGACCGTTGCCAGGCATAGCCGCCGACGACGCTAAGCACGACCAGCAGCAGCGTCACAGCCACGGCGGCGGCGGTCAGCGCTACACTGCGCTGCTGACGTTTGACCCAGCGAACCGTTCGTTCCAACCGGCTGGCTCGCCGCGCCGCGATCGGCCGCCCGTCCAGAAACGCCCGCAGATCATCGACCAACGGCTGTGCTGCCATGTACCGCTGCGCGGCATCCTTGGACAGACACTTCATCAGGATCGTTTCCAGATCCCGAGGCAGATCTGGACGATACTCGTGTGGCGGGCGCGGCTCCGCCGTCAAAATCTGGCTGATCACATCATGTGCTGACGACCCCTGAAAGACCGGTTGTCCCGTTACTAGTTCATATAATGTCGCGCCGAGGCTATAGATATCGGTGCGATGGTCGAGCTTGTGATGAGCTGCCGCCGCTTGCTCAGGGCTCATATACCGCGGGGTGCCCAACAGGCGCCAGTCATGCTCAGAGTCACATCATCGAGCCGCTTAGCTAAGCCAAAATCGGTGAGCCAGATCCTGCCCTCGTGGTCGCGGATCAGGTTCGAAGGTTTGACGTCGCGGTGGATCACATTGCGGGCATGCGCAGTGCGGAGCGCCTCGGCCGCTTGCAGACCCCACCGCGAGACCGTCTCGGGCGACAGCCGTTCTCCCTGCTCGGTTCGCTGGCGTAGGACCTGATCCAAACTTTGGCCATCAATGAATTGCATGGCGTAGTAGTTGACACCCTGTTCGCTGCCGAGCGCGAAAATCGGAACGATGTTGGTGTGATGCAGCCGAGCGACCGTTTCGGCTTCACGCTGAAAACGTTCGATCGCCTCGGGGTCGCTGACGCCGCCAAAACGGAGGATCTTCAGAGCCACGCGTCGTCCCAGCGAAACCTGCTGGGCTTCGTACACCGCTCCCATCCCACCGCGTCCGATCTCCCGGATGATCCGAAAATCTCCCAGTCGACGTTGCGCTGGCGAGGACCCGGCATCGCCGGCGGCGTGAATGAATTGCAATCCGGCTAGGCAACCTTTGAGTTGCTCTGCCAGGTCAGGATGCGCCGCCAGCAGTGCATCTTGATCGGGGGCTTGGCCACGTTTGAGCCGTGTCAGGTAGTCATCGAGAATTGCCACCAATTGCGTGGCTTGCGCATCGGCACCAGAAAATTCCCCCGACCCGAACCGATCGGTCGCAGCGAGTGTCCTCGGTGGAACATGCGGGACTGGCCCGATTACTTGCTCGATGGTCGCAGGTCGGGAATGAGCCATCTGGATGTTCCTTGTACATTGATTCTAGCCGCGCCGCGACGAGGAATTGAACAAGCCGCGCTGCCAACGGCATGTCGCCGCTTCTTCCTCAGTGCCGGTTTGGAGAGAAACGTCACGAATAAAAATATGGTTCTTCCCAGCACCTCCTTCGTTCCCCCGGGAGGTGCCACGCAGCCGATGCTTTTGGAGAGTTGCCGATATGGAATTTGAGATTCGCCGAGAATCAGCCGCAGACCGTGCTGCAATCTGGCGCCTGCATCAGGCGGCGTTTGGGACCGTGACGGAGGCCGATCTGGTCGATGCCCTGCGTGATGGCGGTTACGCGGAAGTCTCTTTGGTCGCGGAGGTCGACGGCGTTGTCGCTGCGCACATCCTCTTCAGCCGCCTGCTGATCAAAACCGAACATGATCCCGTGTACGCGTTATCGCTCGCTCCGCTGGCGGTGTTACCTAAGTATCAACGTCAGGGCATCGGCAGCGGGCTGGTTCTCGCTGGTTTGAACGCTTGCCGTCGGGCAGGTCATAATATCGTGACCGTGCTGGGGCATCCACAGTTCTACGGGCGGTTCGGCTTTTCGGCTCCGCTCGCCCGGCCGCTGCAGTCGCCCTTCGGCGGCGGCGAGGCTTGGATGGCGATAGAACTGATCCCTGGCAGTTTGAGAGATGTTCAGGGCCAGGTCGAGTTTTCGCCCCCGTTCGGTGCACTGAACTGAGGCAAGCCGCTGCGGCGTGAGTTTCAGCGCTGCTTGCGGAGTTTATTTAGCCAGCAGCGGCGCCAGGTAGCGGCCGGTGACGCTGTCAGGCAGCGACGCAATCGTCTCGGGACTGCCGACACCCATCAGAAAGCCACCGTCGCGGCCGCCCTTCGGGCCGATGTCGAGCAACCAATCGCAGGCTTTGATCACGTCCAGATTATGTTCGATCACGATCACGGTGTTGCCCGCATCGACGAGCCGGCCCAACACAGTCAGCAACCTCGCGATATCGACGAAGTGCAAACCGGTCGTCGGTTCATCGAGGATATAAAGTGTGTGTCCCCGTTGAGCGCGAGCCAGTTCGGTAGCGAGCTTAATCCGCTGCGCCTCGCCGCCGCTGAGCGTGGTACTGGCTTGGCCGAGCTGCAAATAGCCCAGCCCGATAGTGCGCAACGAGGCCAGAATGTGATCGATCTTGGCAAAGTTCTGAAAGAACTCGGACGCCTCGTCGATAGTCATCTCCAAAATGTCGGCGATCGAGTGGCCCTTGAAACGCACCATCAGCGTTTGGCGGTTGTAGCGTTTGCCGCCGCAACGCGAACAGACGACGTACAGATCACTAAGAAAGTTCATCTCAATCTTCTGCAGGCCCTGGCCTTTGCAGACATCACAACCGCCGCTGGACGTGTTGAAACTAAACCGGTTGGATTTGAATCCACGCTGTTTGGCTTCGCGCGTCGCCGCAAAAACTTTGCGGATCTCATCGAGCACGCCGGTGTAGGTCGCCGGGCAGCTGCGTGGGCCGCGTCCGATCGGCGCCTGGTCGATCGGGATCAACTTATCGATCTGCTCCGCGCCCGTTAATTCACGATACGGCCCCGATTCGTGATAAATACTCGGCGGCTCGGCGACTTTCAAACGGCTCGCGGCCGCAGTGCTTCCAGTCCCCATCTTGATGGTGCCGGTGCGGGTGAGCCGATCACGGATCGCCGGGGCAAGGGTGTCATTGACCAACGAACTTTTGCCACTGCCCGAAACACCGGTCACGCCGATCAACAGGCCCAGCGGAAACCGTGCGGTGATCTCTTTGAGGTTATGCGTCGTGACGCCAGAGAGCTCGATCCAGGTCCCCTCGACCGGCTGCCGGCGCTGTTGTGGAAAGGGGACAGCCATCTTTCCAGAGAGGTAAGGCCCGGTGACCGAGCGGCGATCGCGCGCCACCTTTGCCGGCGTTCCTTGGCTGATGATCTGCCCGCCGGCAGGCCCCGCCCCCGGGCCCATGTCGACGAGTCGATCCGCCACCCGCATCATCGCTTCATCGTGTTCGACCACCACGACTGTGTTGCCTTGGCTTTGCAAATTGCGAATCGAGGCGATCAGCCGGTCGTTGTCGCTCGGATGCAATCCGATCGACGGCTCATCGAGCACGTAGCAGACGCCGACCAGTCCGGAGCCGAGCCCGTTGGCCAGCCGCACGCGCTGCAACTCTCCGCCGCTGAGCGTGGCCGCCGGGCGGTCGAGTGTGAGGTAGTGAAGTCCGACCGCCTCAAGGAACTCCAGACGATGCTGGATTTCCGTGGTGATCCGCTCGGCGATGGGCCGCGCCGACGCCGCAATGGAATCGTCTAAGGTAGCGAACCAGGAGCGTGAATCACCGATCGCTGCCGCTGTCAGTTCGGCAATGTTGCGGCCTAAGATCGTCACCGCCAGCGCCTCGGGCTTCAGGCGTCCGCCGTGACAGTCCGGACAAATTATTTCGCCCTCACGGCCCAGTCCATCACAGGTTGGGCAGGCACCGTACGGGCTGTTGAAACTGAACGTCCGCGGCTCGAGTTCTTGAAAACTCTTGCCGCAGTTTGGGCAGGCGAACAGCGTGCTCAGCAATTGTTCGCGCCACTGCGTTTCTCCAGCCGCCTGCGACAGCAGCGTCATCACACCGCCACCGGTGCGCAGCGTCAGCTGAGCCGACTCGGTCAGGCGGTGCTCGTTGCCTGGCCGGACCACCAGCCGATCGACCACAGCGTCGATCGTGTGCAGCTTGCGCGGCGCCAGTTCCGGCAACTCGTCAAGCGGATGGATTTCGCCATCGACCCGCGCCCGCACCCAGCCGTTGCTGCGGATTTTTTCGAACACCTCGCGATGGCTCCCACGCCGTCCGCGGATCATCGGAGCCAGCAGCACCAGCTTGGTTTCTGCGGGAATCAGCCTGAGCGTTTCGATGATCTGATCGGCCGACTGCTGTGAGATCGCGGACCCGCAGGCGGTGCAATGCGGCGTGCCGACCCGCGCGTACAACAGCCGCAGGTAGTCGTAGATTTCGGTGACCGTCGCCACCGTGCTGCGGGGATGCGTCGAGCCGGTTTTCTGATCGATACACAGCGTCGGCTGCAGCCCCTCGACGTGGTCGACGTCGGGCCGTGGGATTTGCTGCAAGAACTGCCGTGCGTAGGCCGACAGGCTTTCGATGTACTGACGCTGCCCCTCGGCGAACAACGTGTCGAACGCCAGCGAACTCTTGCCGCTGCCTGAGACGCCAGTGATCACGGTGAGTTTGCCGTGCGGGATGTCGATGTCGACATTCCGCAGGTTATGGACGCGAGCGCCGCGGATGCGGATCGATGAGAGCGCGGAAGCGATGGCCATGTTTGGCGGTCTACAGGCGGCGGTGCCGCAGCTTTGGAAAGGGTCGAGGCCGGACAGAGCTTCAGCTCTTGTCCAGCCGGTGGAGATGAAAACTGCCCGGCGGCAAGTGCCTTTCGGCCAAATCGATCAGGTGGTGGTGGTGGGTGAAGAGGATCACCTGGGTTCGCCGCCCGAGTTCCGACAGGATCTGCAAAGCTGCCGCGGTGCGAGCATCGTCGAACTGGATCAAACAGTCATCGGCGATCAGCGGAATCGGCGCGTGCGTGTCGAGGTGCACCTGCAGACTTGCCAGCCGCAGCGAAAGATAGAGTGCATCAGCGGTCCCGTCGCTCATCGACGCGGCAGGAACTTTAGTGATGGGTGAGACCGGCTCGAGGCGATCAGCGACTAAGGTGGACGACCGCTCCGCCGGTCGTACCTGGGAACTGCCGGGATTCCGTTCGGCATCGGTGGTCGACCGCTCCGTCGGTCGAACTTTCTCATGCTCAGCTCCGATCGCGGAGCGATCGGCCACGCTGGAGCGAGCGGCCACGCTGGCACGCACGCCGTAGAGTCGCGGTTTGTCGCTCTCATCGAAGTCGACTTCCAATGCCGCGTACTCGCCGTCGGTCATCCGCGAGAAGAAGTCGGATGCCAAGGCGAGCACGGGGCCTTCATTGTGCTGGCGGTAGTGCTCGATCGCGCGGCGCAGCGCTTCCTGAGCGATGGTTAGCCTCGCGTAGTCGTTGGCTTGGCGGCGGATCGCCGCCAGCAGGTTTTGCTGTTCCTGCTGAACTCCGGCAGCGCGATCGCTGCCGTCCATCGCCTTGACCTCCTGCTCCAATTGGCCGAGCCGGCGCTGCTGCTGCGCCACGCTTCTCGGAGCTGTTCCAGCGTTTGATCGGCTTGCTCGATCTCCAACTTCAAAGCTTCCGATGGTTGTTCGGACGCCGCTTGGATGAATGCTCCCAGCGATCCCGATTCGGCCAAACCACGCAGCTCGCGTTCGATGCTCTGCAGTTCGCTTTCCCATTGCCGTCGCCGCTGAGCCGCCTGTTCGATCGCCGGTAAGTCCTCGACACGGTCGCATCGGGCTTCGGTGCAGAGCTGCTGCAGCTTCGCGTCAGCGGCTGTTTGCGCCTGCTCAGCAGCGGCAATGTCCGCCTGCAGCGTCTGCATCTGGTCGCTCAGCAGATCGCGTTCGGCGACCCGCTTCTGCTGCTCTTCGGCGCCGCGAGCCAGTTCTCGGACGGCGGAACCATACTGGTCGTCCGAGACGCACATCGAAAGCTCCGAGCCGACCCTGCGGACGCGTGCCAGGTAATCATCGCGGCGGCGATGAGCACGGAGGATGTTCTCGTGCGCCGCGTCGCGCTGCTGACGGAGGTTGTGGCATTCATCGACGGCGCGAATGATCGTGTTGATCGCCTCGGGCGGCACCTGCTGCGCGTCGCTCAGCGGCTCAGTCAGTTCGCTCCAACGGGCTTGCCACCGCTGCAAGCGCCGTTCGTACTTTGTCAGCTCAAGCCTTGCCGCGGTCAGTTCGTCTTCGATCCGCCGCAGGGTTTTTTCCAGTTCGGCATACCGCAGGCCACGGGAATTGAGTTCATCGCGGCGCTGGCTGGCGATCAGGTGCAACTCCAGCAGCTCGTCCTGCTCGACTGCCACGCGTTCGTCGGCACTTGCCTCGGCGCTGGCCTCAGCGGTCGCCTGCAATGCAGCGCGGAGATGGGCGCAGTACCGCTGCAGTTCCTCCTGCGATCGCACAAGCGCGTCGGCCTTCTCTTCCCATTCCACCACTCGCTCCAACAGCGCTGCATGGTCGGTGCACCATTGCCGCATCGCCGCGGAAGAGCCGGCAGTGACGCCGATCGCCGCCCACAGTGCAGACCAACGTCCCTCAGCGGCAGCGAGTGTCTGCTGTGCGTTGGCCTGTTTGCTCTGGGCAAGTTCGACGCGCTGCTGAGCGTGCGCGACGTCCTCTGCCAGCCGCTTTCGCCGCACGACTTGATCGTGGGCAAGGTGCATCCGATCGGTGATCTGATCGACTCGTCGGACGTGCTCGGTGAGCGACTCGATCCGCTCCAACGGAAGCGACTGGGCGGCAGCCGCATCACGCCGCAGTTCATCGATTTCGCGGTCGCGGCGGCAACGCGCCTCTTCGAGTTGTTCGGCGGTCGGCACATCCAAATCGTTCCGCTCGTCAAACAGCCGCGATCGTGCCTCCTCGAGTGCTTTGGACTGAGCGGCAAGCTCCGCCGCGGCTCGCTGAACCGCCTCCTGAGCTTGCTGCAGGTCGCCGGAGCAGAGTTCGATCTGCACCGCGGCGGGCAAGGTTAATGCCTTTGCTCGGTCAAGATCTCCTGAAAATCCCTGCAGTTTGCCCAGCGCCGTCCGCACGCTGCGTTCGGCCTTATTGACTTCGGTTGTCGCCTTGGCAACGGATTCCAGAAGTTTGTGCGGGTTGCCTCCGATGGCCGCCAACGCGTCACTCAGCGGCGATCCATCCGGTGGTTTCGGCAGACCGGCCAGCTCAGCCGTGACACTTTGAAGTGCTTGCTGCAGCGACTCAACTTTCTCATTGGCCGTCTCCAGACGCTCAATCAGTCCGCTGGATTCCGATGCTAACTTTTCGATTTCTGCACGCAGCGGATCGCTTAACGTGAGCCGGTCGAGACGTTGATCGATGGCCTCGGGAACCTGCGCAGTGCGCGGCCGCCTCCGAACAGCGGTAACGGGTCCGCTTCATCAGCCGCCACACCATCCAGAGCGGCATCATCGCCGGTTGCATGATCAGTCCCTGCGGCGTCGGTGGACCGGCTGAGACGCTCGATCAGCTCATGGATCCGCCGGTTCGCAGCGTCGATTGTCCGCTGATATTCATCTCGCTGCTGGTCATCGGTTTCAATTTGGCCCAACTCGTTCATCAGCGCCTTGATCAGCGGCGCAGCGCGCAGCCAGGCGTCGTCGATGCAGATCTCATCGCAGCGGCGATTGAGTTCAGCGAGTTGCTTGATGCGGCTGGCGAGTTGTTGTTCCGCCACGAGCCGCTGAGCCTCCAATTCGCGGCGTCGCTCCGAAAAGCCTTCGTCCAACAGCGGCGTCGTCGCGTCGAGTTCCGCCAGCCGCTGCAAAAGTGATTCCCGCTCATGCACCAGCGGCTGCGCTTGGCATAGGCGCGCATCCGCTGGACGTGAAGGTTTTGCTGTTTGAAACGTTGCCCTAGAACCTGCCGCGTCCCGCGCCGCCTGCTCGCGTTCCCGATGCTTCGCGTCGTACGCTGACGGCAGCAACCGCAGCCCACGCAGCTCCGCAGCGAGTTCTTGGTACCGGGCGAGCAACTTGTTAAGTGAGCGGGAAGTGCCGCGACTGACAAACAGTTCGCCGCGGTCCTTTTCGAGTTGCTGCTTGACGCACCGCAGCGTTGCGGCCCCCGCACCGGCAGCGAATAGGATTTCGCCCAGGTCACCACCGCCTTCGATGATCGCCCGTCCGCCCGCGACAAGTTCCTGGTGCGTCAGCCCAAACTGGCGACTGAAGGTGTTGCCGTCGACACCGCGAAGCATCGCCGCGATCTTCGCCGGATCGACCTCGAGCTTCTCATCCGGCGAAAGCAGCGTTTTGCGTTGGCCGCGTTTGCGAACACACTCGACCACCTCGTCGGTCACCGCGTCGCGGAGTCGGCCGCCCACGCGCATCTTCTTGTAGCCGTGCAGGAAGTCGTCATCAGAGCGATGCTGCATGCCAAATAGCAGCGAGTGGATGGCCCGCAAACTCGTCGATTTGCCCGATTCGTTCGGCCCATACACCAGATGAAATCGAACCGGGCCCGCCGACAGGGCGAGCGACTCGCCAGCGAAGCGGCCAAAGGCGATCAGATCCAGTCGTTCGATGATCACGAGGCACCGTCTTCCGTCTGTAACCGCTGGACCAGTTCCGGCTCAGCATCTTCAATCCAGCTGCCGATCGTGTCGGGACAGTCCGCTCGCAACGGCTCCAGCCGGTCGCCTAGCAATTCGCCAGGCAACTTATCCCACAGCGGCTTGAGCAGCGCTGCTACTTCGCCGCGAACCTGAGGATCCGTCCGCATCTGTTCCATCACGTGATGCAGCGATGCATAGGGGCCATCGGCATCGGGGCCGAGGTTAAAACCGCCCGAGGACAAAGCGGCACGTTTCTTGGTGCGAATCCGCAGTTGCTCGAACCAGACGCGGCCACGTCCGGTTTGCAGTGCGATCGAGCGCAGATCGCCTTCGAGCGAGCGCGCCGCTTGATGATAGGCGTCATGCAGCGGCGAAGAACCCGTCAGCCGAACGCGGACCGCCAGCGGACGATGCTCCGCTTGCTGCAACTGCGTCTCTAACCACGAGCCGAAGTCATCGAGCGCATCGCCAGTCCGCTGGTCACCGCTGATGTCATGCTCAAACACGCTCCAGCGGACGACGTCCAGCGGGTGAAACTCGCTGGTGACCCGGTTGGCCGGGTCGATGCTCAGGATGAGGCAACCCTTTGCACCGGTCTCGCGGACATGCCGCCCCTGGATGTTCCCCGAGAAGACGATCGGCACCTCTCCGTCGGCGTGATACTCACGACGCGCATGGATGTGCCCTAGTGCCCAGTAGTCGTAGCCTTTGCGGAGCAGCCGCTCGGGGCTGGTCGGCGCGTAGTTTTCATGGCCGTCGGAGCCGCTCAAGCAGGTGTGCAGCAGCCCGAGGTTGAACATCCCAGGGATGCCCTGCGGGTAGTCGCGCGACAAATCCTCCGTGACCGCTCGACTGGCAAAGGATCGCCCATGCACTGCGACGTCGATCGACGGAAACACCCGCCGGTCGACCTGCTGGTGGTCGAGCATCAGCGCCGATCCATCGGGATTGTCCGGCAATCGCAGCGTCTGAGTCATCTGCAGCGCCGCGTCGTGGTTGCCGCGGATTACAACCAGCGGGATCCCCGCCTCGCGCAGCCGCGTCGCCTGACTGACGAAAAACAGGCCGGTGTGGGCATCGTCCCAGTCGCCGTCATAGAGGTCACCAGCAATCACGACCAAATCGACGCGCTGGTCGATAGCCAGGTCGACGAGGTTACGCAGCGCTTGACGAGTGGCCCCGCGGAATGCTTCGACCGGCGCATCGGGATACGCTTCTAAGTTCTGCAACGGGCTATCCAAATGGACATCGGCGGCATGCAGGATCTTACGAACGCTCATCGACCTGAGTCTCCTGCACGCGTCGGCTGCGGCGTGGGTTGATCGAGTGCCGATCGCTCCATCGCATCTGGCAGCAAGCTCGACAGCCGGTGTTCACGGCGGCAGTCGGTGTCGACATCGATGGTGATGATCCGCAGTTCGTTGCCGAACTCGGCGAGAAACTGGCGACAGGCACCGCAAGGAGCGACCCCGCCGCGCGAGGCGATCACCATCGCGGTCCAGCGGCTGTATTGTGCGGCGATGGCTGACGCCGCAGCAACGCGCTCGGCACAGATCGTGAGCGAGTAGCTGACATTTTCGACGTTGCATCCGAGGAAGATCTCACCGCTCTCGCACAGCAGCGCCGCGCCGACCTGGAACTGGCTGTAGGGGGCGTGAGCACGCAGGCGCGCACCGAGCGCAGGCCTGCGCCAATGACTCGATGGTCTCCGCGGTGAGTTCATCAGAGCCGCTCAGCGGGTACGAGCGAGGCACAGAGCTCATGAAGCGTCCTGACGAGGCGAAGTGGTAGCCGTCGGCTCAGCGCCCGCCGCCGCATGACCGGCAGTCGACAGCGTCCCTAGGATCAGCGGGCGAGCCGCGACGGGCCGCTCCGCCAGCGTCACGGCCGCGCTGAGCAGCTGCGTGCAGCGGTCGGCATCTCGCCCCGCGTGTAATGTCATCAATGTTTGTCCCTTTCCAATTCGATCGCCGATCCGAACCTTCACGCTCACGCCGACGCTCGGGTCGATCCGGTCATGAGCTTGCCGCCTGCCACCACCGAGTTCCACGATGCAGCGGCCAATCGTTGAACAGTCGAGCGACTGGACGAAACCCTCGTGCAGAGCCACGACCTCGTGCGCAGGAGCAAGCGGCAACGGGCCGTCGAGTCTTCCTCTCTGCGCAGCGACAAGCTGTTCGAACCGCTGACGCGCCGCGCCGCTTCGCAGCGACTGGTCGAGAGCCGTGGACGCCTGAGCAGCACTATTATAGCGGCCGACATCGACCAAGACCTGTGCCCCCAAAGCGATCGTCAGCTCTTGGACTTCCTGCGGTCCATCCCCACCGAGTACATCAAGCGTTTCATTGACTTCGATCGCATTACCAACCGCCCGTCCGAGCGGTTGGTCCATGTCGGTCAGCAGGGCGGACACCTGCAGGCCCGCCGCGGCTCCGGTCTGTACGAGCGACTGAGCCAGTTGGATTGCTTCATCGGCAGTCTTCATGAACGCACCGCAACCGACCTTCACATCCATCACCAAGGCATCGAGCGACGCGGCGAGTTTTTTGGCAAGGATACTGGCGGTGATCAGCGGGATCGACTCAACCGTGGCGGTGACATCGCGGAGGGCGTACAAACGCCGATCTGCCGGCGCGATTCGGTCGCTGGCGCCGAGGATAAAGCAGCCGATCGACTGCAATTGTTGCTCACGCTGATGTTCGTCGAGCTGAGTCGTCAGGCCCGGGATCGCCTCCAGTTTATCAAGTGTCCCGCCGGTCAGCCCCAGCCCTCGGCCACTGATCATCGGGACGTGAACGTCGTGGCAAGCCAACAGCGGGGCGAGCAGCAACGATAACTTGTCGCCCAATCCGCCGGTGCTGTGTTTGTCGACCCGTGGCGGCTCGTCACCGCCTCGCGGCAAGCGGTCGCCGCTGGCGAGCATGGCGAGGGTCAGTGCAGCGGTCTCCTCTGCAGTCATCCCCCGCAGCAGCACCGCCATCGCAAAGGCGGTCATCTGATAGTCGGCGACCGTCCCGGCGATGAAGCCGTCGATTAAGAAGCGAATTTCCTCATCGCTCAACACCTGACCATCGCGTTTCCTGGCGAGGATTGTCGCTGGCAGCATGCACACCTCGGGGAGGACTAAAGCCCCGGAGACCAATGGGTTCCACGAACCAACTTTTTCCGACAAGTAAAAATCGTGCCCAGCGACGTTACTGACGTCAAATTAGCCTTGTCGCTGCAAAGCCGCAGGGCAAGGGGCGGTGCTTCTCAAGACAGCGTCGTCCCGGCGGCAAGTTCGGGCGGACCGGTTATAGTGATCTGCCGCCGGGAATATTTTAATCCGGAGGGACGTGAGTTTGGGAAACGGGGATGCGATGCAGATGTGGCGAATGATGGTGTGTTGGGGTGTGGTTGCGATCAGCCTGTTAACGCTGCCGGCGATGGCGATCGGCCAAGAGTCGCAAGAGGTGGTGCAGGCTGGGCCGCGGCTGCTGTCTCAGGCCTTTCGTGCCGCAGCGGCCAAGGCAACCGGCTCCGTCGTCACCGTGTTTGCCTACGGGCAAGATGCGGCGGGTACAAATCCGGCTGCGCCGGGCGGTTCTGGCGACGAGCCGCTGGAGGAACTCCAAGATCCGGACGCCGAGGAACCGGACGAAGAAGGTGCGGACAAGGAGGAGCAGCCCGACGACGTCGGACCTACCCCTCCGCCGCGCACCGGTCCCAGCGGCCAAGACTTGCCGGTTACCGGGCTTGGCAGCGGCGTGATCCTCTCCGCAGACGGGCTGATCATCACCAATAATCATGTCATCGCCGGGGCGCAGCGAGTCGTGGTCCAGCTGTTCGACCAGACGGAACTGGAGGCGTATCAGGTCCACGGCGACGCCGATAGTGACATCGCTACCTTGCGGGTCGATAGTTCGGAGCCGCTGTTGGCTGCCACGCTGGGCGACTCGGATGCGCTGGAGATCGGCGACTGGGTGCTCGCCATCGGCAGCCCATTCAAACTCGAGGCGACGGTCAGCGCCGGCATCATCAGCGCTAAAAATCGTACGATCCGCCGAATCCGCCGAGGACGCCTGCTGCAAACCGATGCAGCGATCAATCCGGGCAACTCCGGCGGCGCATTGATCGATCTGGACGGTGATGTCGTCGGGATCAACACGGCAATCGCCACGCGCACCGGCTCCTATCAAGGGATCGGCTTCGTCATTCCGATGAATCATGCGCGCTGGATCGCCGATGAACTCTCGCGACACGGCCGCGTCCGCCGCGCAGCGATGGGGCTTCGCCTGGCCGACCTGAGCAAACCGGTCGCGACTCAGCTGAATCTGCCGCTCGGGCTGGGAGTGCTGGTTTATCAGGTGATCGATCGCAGTGCCGCTGCCCAAGCCGGCATCCAGCCGCTGGACGTGATCATTGAATTCGCCGGCGAGCGTGTGCGGCGTTCTGCTGATCTGCAGGAGATCGTTGAGCGCAAGCCGATCGGCAGTCGGCAAAGCATTAAGGTGGTCCGCAAGGACCAGGAACTCGACTTGGAAGTGGTGCTGGCACCGAGTGAAGATCCCACGGCCACACCGGCAGCCCCGGAGAAGGCTCCCTGATGAAACGCCGCTTCATAGACAGGCTCATAGGAAAGATTGCATTGGAATCTTCACCTCGCCACCAGCATCGCGGCACCCTCGATCGCGAGTCTGTGAACCCTCATCTTTGGCCAGACCGGTGTCGATTCTAGCGAGTCTCACGAAAAGTATGGCTGCCGTGGGGTTTCCTCGTAGGCATCCTCTGACTTTTGACTGGAATGGGAAGATGAGGAGGTATACATTGGCAGGCGAAGTTAGACTCGCTGATCGTCCGGACTCCTCGGCAAGTTGACACTCTCTTCTTTGCGAAAAGCTGTATGAACCCGAATTCTAGCCCGTCTAGCCCGATCAACGGTGTTCAGCCCGAAGGAGTCGTGGCGGCAAATGGCGCTGTGCTCAACGGCTACCATGAATCACCACCTGAAGCAGCAACCGCGCAGCGGCCGGGTTTTGGTGGTCGTCCCGGTGCAGATTACCGTGACATCGATTACCGCTCATTGGACTACCGAGGCGCGGACTACCGCGGGATGCACGCCGATGAGGAAGGCGATGGCGACGGAATCGATTGGGCTGCAGCGGCATGGCGGTACCGCTATGCATTGATCATCCCCACGCTGATTGGGATCGCGCTGGCTGCAGCGTTGTTCACGACACGGCCGACCTATTACCGGTCGACGGCGCGGTTGGTGGTGGAAAGCGATCGTCCGACGGTGCTGGACGCCGATTCCGGTGACGTGATCAGCGGCGTACCGCCGGCCGATCTGCTGTTGATGCAGTTGCAGTCCGAACAAGTGCTCGAGCACGCGGCGCGGCATCCGTTGCTGGCCGAGGCGGCAGCCAAAATGAGCCGCCAAGAACTTCTGTATGTGCTGTCCGAAGGGATGGTATTTGAAAATGCGCTGCAGACGACGCGGTCAGACCGAGCGACTGCGTTTTTGTTGCACTTCGATGACACCGACCCGGAGTTCGCCGTCAACGCCGTCGCCTCGCTCAGCGATGGTCTACAAAATTACTTCACTAGCCGTTCACAGACGTCGGTGACGGAACTGAAGCGGTTGATCACGACGGCCAAGGACAAACTGCTTCCGGAACTGAACGAACTGGAATCCGACTATCGCAAGTTTCGCGAGAGCACCGAACTGGCGTGGGACAAAACGGGGATCATGATCAACCCCTACCGCGAAAAGCAGCTGGCGTTGCAGACGCGCCGGCTGGCGCTGGAAGATCAACTGCGGGACCTGGGAACGAAGATGACGGCGCTGCGCCGCACGATCGAGACGACCGAAAACCCGCTGCTGGTCGTCGAAGTTGCCCGTCAACTGCTGGGCGACGAAATCCAGTCCGTTCGTGATCTGCTGGTCGAAGACAAACGTCCGGTCAGCGACCGCAGCTTGCAAGAAGAAGACTATTCGTTGGCGTCGATGACGATGGAGCGGACGCTGCTCCCGCTGGAAATCGAGCGTGATCAGTTTGCTGCCCAGTTCGGTGCGGGACACCCATCGGTTAAGCAACTCGACCAGCGCATCGCCACGATGCGGGATAAGTTGGCCGAGGTGATCGCACAGGAAACCACTCGCAAAATGGAGCTGCGGCGTGAACTTGCGTCGCCCTCAGGCGAGGAACTGAAGGCACGCATGGCTCAGGCCGAAGTTTCGGTTGCCGGCTTCGTCACCGCCCTGGAGACGCGTCAAGCGGTGATCAACGCGCAACTGGCGATCATCGATGATCAGATCGAATCGCTGGGCGAGCAAGCGACTCAGTTGGCCAAGGCGGAGAACGACAACGCGATGTACCTGCGCCGCATCGACCGCTCGCAGAAACTGCTCGACCAAGTCGAAGAGCAAATGACGCGGATCAATCTCGCCAATCAAGATGCCACGATCCAGGTGACTCAGTTGAACTCGCCGAGCATCCCCGAGGTGGTCTCACCGATCTTGCTGAAGTTTTTGGCCATCGGCACCATCTTCGGTGGCTTGCTAGGGATCGGTTTGGTGTACCTGCTGGAGAGCAAGTCGCGAACGTTCCGCAGCTCCGAAGATATCGCTCAAGCACTCGGCATGCGAGTTCTGGCCCACATCCCCGTCGACACGCACAAGCTGCCGAAGTTGGTCAAAGGCGAGCCGTACCCTTATCAAGACATCGACCCAGGACTGTCCTGCATTCACCGACCGCATTCAATTACTTCCGAAGCCGTGCGGCGGCTGCGGACATCGGTGCTGTTCGAAGCCAACGCCCACGGGGCCAAGGTGATCCAGATCTCCAGCCCGATCCCCGAGGACGGCAAGAGCACGCTGGCAGGCAACCTGGCGATCTCGATCGCCCAGACCGGCAAATCGGTGGTGTTACTCGATGCCGACCTGCGGCGCCCACAAACGAGTTCTTCCTTCACGGCCGCCGACCTGACCGGCCTGACGGAGTTGGTCAACGGCAACTGTGATCCCGAAGATGCGGTCCATAGCACCGCTGTTGAGAATCTGAGCATCGTTCCCAGTGGGCCGATTCCAGCGAACCCCGCTGAAGCGCTCAGCATGCCGCAGTTCGCGGAGTTCTTGCAGTGGTTGCGAAACCGCTACGACTACGTGATCGTCGACACGCCGCCGCTGATGGTCGTGGCGGACCCGGCGATCATCGCCAGCAGCGTCGATGGGATCGTTTTGACTTTCCGCGTTCGCCGCGGCTGTCGGCCTCAGGCGAAGGAGTCCGCAGCGATCCTGCGCGATCGGCACGCCGCTGTTTGGCTGTGTCGTCAATCGCGTCGATGACAGCTCGACCGGCTCCGGCTATGTTGATCACCAAGCCTGCTCCTATTATCACGCCCGTCGCTACGCGCCGGCGTCATCGCTCGGCGGAGGAGAGGCAAAAGCCGGTGTGAAGACTCGCGAGTTTGTCGTCAACGGGAGAAAGACCGAAGCTCCCAGCGACACGCCGTCGGCGGATGCGCTCCCTTCACCACACCTCGAGGCAGAGGCCGTCGCCAGCCGCAATTGACCTTCCGAAGAAGCCGTTTGAGTAGGCCAGAATTGATTCCAAATATCGCACGCTCGTGAACGGTTTGCTGCTGAACTGGTTCGCACCTCTGCGGGCGGCCGGCCCGCAATCGCGGCCGCAGCCTGCTAGAACGGCGACTCACTGGCCGTCACATCAGTACGACTTGCCGCGAGGTTGGCCCGTGGCGACCGAGCGTGGCTGAAAGATCTGGCGGGTCCGCTGCGGCTGATAGGGCTTCACGCCATGCATCGGCTTGACGATCGACGGGCCATGCGTCGGCTCGGGGTGGGGGTGCAATCGCACTGGTTCACCAAACTCGGGCGGACTGAACTCGACGCTGCCGGAATCCAGCGGCACCGGGTGGTAGGGCCCGCCACTGTGATTGCTTGCACAACTTGAGCAGCCTGAGTCACACCCGCCGCTCGATTGGCACTTCGGCAGACAAGCGAAGCGGTCGCAGCCGGTCGGCAGCGGTTCGCAGCGATATCCCCAAATGCTGAGAAACCCGTGAAAGACGGGACGACAGGCATGACAGGTTTGCCCGTTGAAATTGCCGCAACCGTCACAGGGGTCGGTGCAGCTGGGCGGGTGATTGATCCACTCGTCGTAGTAACGTTCACCACAGCCGTTACACCCGTCGCCGCAGGCTGGCCGCCCTCCCAACGCCACCGGCCCGTGTCCACCCATCGGTCCGCAGGCCATGGGACCCACACAACCGGTAGCCCAGAGCAAGCAGGCTGCGAGTGCAAAAAATATTGAACTTTGGGTGTGAGATCGATAGGTCGACATGACGGAGCTTTCAAAAGTGATCGTTCGACGTTGATGATCTCATCGGCCCGCATCGCCGCTGCTCTTTAACTAATCCGCAGGATCCGAAAAATCGGCAAACTCTGCCATGAGGCTAAGGGGTCAGGAGTCAATTGTGCGAAGCACCCGAAGGGCCGCTCGCGGCAATTGACTCCTGCCCCTTAACCCAAAAGTGATGGTGACGCTCCACCAGCAGTGCTCTAATGAAGCATGGCTGGTCGCTGAGCCTCCAGCCGCATCAAGCCAAACATTCGGAGAGCTTTTCGATGCTTCGCCAGCCTCAGATTTCCCGGCGATTGACCAGCGATCGCACCATCGGCGGCTACCTGATTGAGCGATTGCAGGATTACGGGATCCGCGACGTGTTCGGCATTCCCGGGGATTATGTGCTCAACTTCTACAGTCAGTTGGAGGCCAGCCCGATCAATGTCGTCGGCTGCACGCGCGAAGACTGCGCGGGATTCGCGGCCGACGGCTACGCGCGGATCAATGGCATGGGCGCGGTGTGCGTCACGTATTGTGTGGGTGGCTTGAGCGTCTGTAACAGTATCGCCGGCGCGTTCGCCGAAAAATCGCCCGTGGTGGTCATTTCGGGAGCGCCGGGACTGACGGAGCGACGGCGGGGAGCACTGCTGCATCATCAGGTGCGTGATTACCGCACGCAGCTGAACGTATTTGAGAACTTCACCATCGCTTCAACGGAACTTTCCGATCCGCTGATCGCGTTTTCGGAGATCGACCGCGTGCTCGATGCCTGCGATCGTTTTAAACGGCCGGTTTACATCGAACTGCCGCGCGACATGACCGCTGTCGTCCCGCCGGTCGCTCATGCCTTTCGCAGCGGCAACTGGAAACCGGATGTCGCGGCCACCCGTGAGGCGATCGCTGAAGCGGTGCGGATGCTGGCTGCCGCCAAACGCCCGCTGATCATCGCCGGTGTAGAGATTCATCGGTTTGCTTTGCAAGACGACCTGTTGGCCTTGGCTGAGCAGGCGGCGATCCCGATCGCCGCAACACTGTTAGGCAAGAGCGTCATCAGCGAACGCCACCCGCTCTACATCGGCCTGTATCAAGGCGAAATGGGGCTGCCCGAGGTGACGCAGTATGTTGAGCAAAGTGACGTGATCTTGCTACTGGGCGCGTTTTTGACCGACATCAACCTCGGCATCTTCACCGCTAACCTCGATCCGAACCGCTGCATTTACGCGACCAGTGAGCAGTTGCGGATCTCGCATCATCATTACCACGACGTGCCGCTGCGGGAGTTTCTCGTCGGGCTGCGTGAGGCGCTGATTCCACCCTCGCAGCGTCCTATCCCGGCGGCGCTCAGCGGCCGGCAATCTCGGCAGCCGCACATCACGGTCGATGTCGAGACGAGTCTGCGCACGAGTCGCATGATGGCGATGCTCAATGAACGTCTGGACGATGAGACGATTGTCATCGCTGATGTCGGCGACGCCTTATTTGCGGCAACGGAGCTGACGATCCATGATCGCGGTGAGTTCCTCAGTCCCGCCTACTACACATCGATGGGCTTCAGCATCCCGGCGGCTTTGGGCGCGGCAACCGCTCGTCCGGATCATCGCATCGTGGTGCTCGTCGGCGACGGCGCGTTCCAGATGACCGGTCAAGAACTCTCCACGCTGATCCGCGGCGGTTTTTCACCGATCGTGATCGTGCTCGACAATCACGGCTACGGCACCGAGCGGTTCTTGCATGCCGGCCAGTGGAATTACAACGAAATCGCCGCCTGGGATCACATCAAGCTGCTCGAGGCCTATGGCGGTTCGCAGCGCGGTGTCGGTCACCGCGTCACCACTGAAGCGCAATTCCAAGCCGCGATCGAGCAGGCGTGGCATGATCGTGACCGCGTCCACCTGATCCAGGCCAAGCTGGCCGAAGGTGACGCCAGCGAAACGCTGCTTAAATTAGCTGAGCGGATGGGCAAAAATGTCTGAGGATCATGCGGGACCATTTATCCCCGCTCCGCCGCCGCTTGCCTTAAGGCTTCAAAGGAGAGCTTGGCGGATGGCCGCGTGTCGGCCTTGAGCACGGTGCTGATTTGATTCAGCGCGTAGTCATGGTCTTCCTCCGTGTTGGCCGCGGCGCAATCACGCGGCACCACCAAGCGGAAATCTCGCATGTAGGCATCATTAGCGGTGAACAGCACACAGATGTTCGTGGCCAGTCCGGTCAGCACCAAGGAATCCACTTCCAGGTATTCCAGCAGGATATCGAGGCTGGTGGAAAAGAACCCGGAATGTTTGGGTTTGAGCACAAAGTAGTCATCTTCCTCCGGGCGCAGCAGTTCGACCACCGGTTTGCCGCGGACCTCATTGCCGAGGCAATGTTCGACCTGCGCCTTAAAATCCGATCGCCACCGTCCAAAGTTGTCGTTGACATAGATTACTGGAATCGCTTCGCGTTTGGCTCGTGCCTTCAGCGCTGCCAACTGACGCGCCATCGGCAGCGCATAACGCAGCAATTGATCAGCTTCATCAAAGTCGAAATCATTGATCACGTCGATCAGCAGCAACGCCACGCCCGACTTGTCCGGTGCGCTGCCGTGTAGGTCTCTGTTTTTGTTAGGCATGAAGTTTACGGCCTGTCCGAAAAGGGGTCTGACCCTTTGGAGGCGAGTCATTTGCATCGGGTTTCTGGCCTCGCCGGAGAGGGTCAGACCCCTTTTCGGACAGGCTCCTAGGCTGTCGTGCTCACGAAGGAGCGTGTTCACTGGCCACATTCAACTGCAGCGAATGCAGAATTCCTTCCAGCGGAATCTGCACCCAGCCCGGCCGGTTGTTCAGTTCGTACCCGAGCTCATACACCGCCTTTTCCAAGATGTAGCCGTCGAGGAGCGCTTCAAGTTCCTCAGGGCGCTCGGGCAAGAAAGTGCCTGAGGACGCATGCGCGAGATAGGCTTTGAGGTACGATGTTGCGCTCCAGAGGTACCAGACGGCTAGCCAAGGAGCAACTTCCAACGACTGGGCTGACGAAAGCCATGCCTCGCGTCTCGCGCCGCTCATCGCAGCATGCGACGCATAGTGGAACGACCGGATCATTCCAGCGACATCGCGCAGCGGCGAAACCTTAATCCGTCGCTCCCCAATCGGACGTTCCGGTTCGCCCTCAAAGTCGGTGATGAGGAAGTCCTTGCCGGTGAACAGCACTTGTCCGAGATGAAAGTCACCGTGGCAGCGGATGCGCTGTGCAGAAATGCGGATGTCGGACACGCGGTGGAAGCGGTCGAGCAGCAATTCTTCGTTTTTGAGCAACAATTCCGCCTGCGCCGACGCTGCTTCGGGTAACTGCGAGCGACGTTTGCGCAGCAAACTGAGCACGCGCCGCGCGTTGGCCCGCATCGACTGATACAAGCTGCGTTGATAGAGCCTGCTGAACGGCTCGGCGGCGAAGCCCTTGCCTTCCCCAGCGGCCAGCGCCAGGTGCATGTCCGCCGTCCGCCGTCCCAACAACTCCGCCGTTCGTAAGTACGAGCCGAGCACATCCTGAGCAACCTCCGGAACCGGTCCTTTGCTGAGTTCCAACAATGACGGCGCCGGCGGCAGCACCTCCGCGGATGGCGGACCGGGCATTTCCGAGTTGATGCGTTCCACGTATCGGCCGAGCTCATCGAGTGCGTAGACCCACGCGTCTCCTTCATTGGCGATATACTCGTGCAGCACGGCAACGCTGTAGCGGTCGCCGTCGCGGTCGTAGTACTCCAATCCCCCGGCGAGCTGTGGCACGCAGTCCAGTTCAGTTTTTTCTGTCAGGTACCTGCCGATTTCAAGATCAGGGTTCTCGCCTTCGCCGATGCGGCGGAACATTTTCAAGATAAACTTGCCGCCGATCACCGCTGACGTGTTGCTCTGTTCGCCGCCGTGGATCGAAGCTTCGCCAGAAATGTCGGTACCCAGACGCGCCAACGCTTCCGTCTGGATCGGTTCCACGCGACCCTGTAAACCGGCGATGCGGTGACCACCAGCAATCGCGGCGAACAACGCCTGCCAAAACTCGTTCTCGTGGGTCGTATCGCACAGCGTCGCGGATTGACCGTCATCGGACCGCGTGATCGCGATGATCCCGGCACCGGGGCGATCACCCAGAATGTTCTGCTCCTGGTCGTCCTGCGCGAACAGGACGGGCAGCATGTAATGATCCGGTTCCCCTTCGAGGTAGTCGATCCGGACAATCAGCATCCGAGTCGGCGCCAAACCGTCGTGAGGCCGCCCCGCTCCGCGCTCGCTGCCCGCCGGCTCCGGAACCTGGTCGATCCGCAGCACATCGACGAGCTTGGCTTGCTGGATCCGCCGCGCCTTGCTGGCGAACCAGCGGTTGCGCTGCAGATACGTGGGCAGCGCAGCTTCTAACCGCGTCCGCGGTTTACCTTCGAACAGCGCATCCCAGTGCCCTGAAATCCTGCAGGACGGCAAATCGACCGCAAGCATTTCCGCCTCATTGCTGCCATGTTCCAGCCGGAACCAATAAAAGGCATAAGGGCCGAGCGTCACGAAGTAAGGCAGCTCGCCGATCGGTGGAAACTGCGTCCGTCCGAATAGTTCGACCGGCGTCTGCCCGCGGAACCTCGACAGATCGAGCTCGGCGCACTGCACGTGTCGCGAAAGATTCGCGACGACCAACAATGTCTCATCTTCGTCCCGGCGCAGGTAAGCTAATACTTTGGGATTATCTGGCGTCACAAACTCGATGCTGCCGCGACCCATCGCGGCATACTGTTTCCGCAGGCCGACGATACGCCGCATCCACCACAACATCGACTGGGGATGGCTTTGTGAAACTTCGACATTGCGGGATGAATAGTGGAAGGGCGCGTCGGTGATCACCGGTAAGTACAACCGCTGCGGGTTGGCGCGGGAGAAGCCCGCGTTGCGATCATCACTCCACTGCATCGGTGTCCGCACCCCATCCCGATCGCCGAGATAGATGTTATCACCCATGCCAATTTCGTCTCCGTAGTAGATGATCGGCGTCCCGGGCAATGACAGCAGCAACGCATTCATCAATTCCATCTTGCGGCGATCGTCGCGCAGCAGCGGTGCCAGGCGGCGGCGGATGCCGAGATTGACGCGCGCACGAGGGTCATCGGCATACGCGCGATACATATAATCGCGTTCTTCGTCGGTGACCATCTCCAACGTCAGTTCATCATGATTCCGCAGGAAGATCCCCCACTGGCAATTCTCAGGGATCGCGGGCGTCTGCTCGAGGATATCGATCACCGGAAAACGGTCCTCCCGCTCAATCGCCATGAACAGTCGCGGCATCAGCGGAAAATGAAAGTTCATGTGGCATTCATCGCCATCACCAAAGTAGGCCGCCGCATCCTCGGGCCATTGATTGGCCTCCGCTAGCAGCAACTTGTCGCTGTATTTCTGATCGACGTGCTTGCGAAGTTTCTTCAGGAATGCATGTGTCTCAGGCAGATTCTCACAGTTCGTCCCTTCGCGCTCGTAGAGATATGGAACCGCATCGAGCCGCACCCCGTCGACGCCCCGATTCATCCAAAAATCGATCGCCCCGAACATCGCCTCGTGGACTTCCGGGTTGTCGAAGTTCAAATCGGGCTGGTGATGATAGAACCGGTGCCAGTAGTACGCTTCGGCGACCGGATCCCAACTCCAGTTGGACATTTCGAAGTCCTGGAAAATGATCCGCGCCTCGCGGTAGCGATCATCGGTATCGCTCCAGACATAGAAGTCTCGCCACTTCTCACCCGGTTTGGCACGGCGTGATTTTTGAAACCACTCATGCTGATCAGATGTGTGATTCATCACCAGTTCGGTTATAACGCGCAGTTCCCGCCGATGCGCTTCACGTAAAAACGTCTCGAAATCTTGCAAGGTGCCGTAGGCGGGATTGATGCTGGTGTAATCCGCTATGTCATAGCCGTCATCGCGCAGCGGTGATTTGAAGAACGGCAACAGCCAAATGGCGGTCACTCCTAAGTTTTGAATATAGTCTAATTTATCCGTCAGGCCCTGGAAATCGCCGATGCCGTCACCGTTGGCGTCACAAAACGACCGCACATGGATCTGATAAATGATCGCGTCTTTAAACCACAGTGGGTTGCTTTCGGCGATCGGTTTGGCGGTTGTAGCGGGTTCGGCTAAGGTTTGCGTGTCAGTCATTCGGGTTGTCGTCCTATACGTGTCCGGGATCATCATGAGCTAGCTGAAGGTGTCGAAGTCGCGTTCGGTCGGAAGGTGCCGACGAACACGGAAAATGTGGGCCGGAGCAACTCCCGGATCGAGTTCCACATAGTTCCTCGGGCCGTGCCAGAGGAAGCGGCGGTCGCTGAGCAGATCGTGGACCTGATAAGCATGCACCGGATCCAGCCCCAGATCCGTTAACGGCAGCTCAACGAAGCCGGACTGCTTGTAGTGCGGGTCCAGATTGACCACCGTTAAAATTGTCTGCGACTGGTCAGCAGACGTTTTGCTGTAGCAGATCAGCTCATCATTATCGACGCTATGAAACTGCAAGTTTTCGTTGGCCTGCAGGACGCTGTGGTCGCGGCGAATGCGATTCACACGAGCGATAAAATCTCTGAGGCTGTCCGGACGCGCAAGATCATGATAGTGAACCTGATATTTTTCGGAGTTGAGGTACTCTTCGCTGCCCGGTTTCACCGGGGCGCTCCAGCAGTGCTCAAATGGCGGCCCATAAATGCCATAGTTGGAACTGAGGGTTGCCGCCAACACCAGTCGAGACATGAACGCGGATCGCTTTCCGATCTGTAAGAACGCCGGCAAAATATCCGGCGTGTTTGGCCAAAAGTTTGGGCGGAAAAATTCACGAACTTCCGTTTCCGTCAAATCCTGCAGATACTCCATCAACTCGGGCTTGGTGTTTCGCCAGCTGAAGTAGGTATAAGACTGCGTGAACCCCAATTTGGCTAAGCGGTACATCACCTTGGGACGCGTGAACGCTTCGGACAGAAACAGCACATCCGGGTCCTGCCGCTTGATCTCGCCAATGCACCATTCCCAAAACGGAAATGACTTCGTATGAGGGTTATCGACGCGGAAGATTTTGACACCGCGCTCGATCCAGAACTCAAAGATACTTTTCAGCTCGTTCCACAGCGCCTGCCAATCCTCGGTCTCAAAGTCGAAGGGATAGATGTCCTGATATTTCTTCGGCGGATTCTCGGCGTATTGGATCGTGCCATCGGGGCGTTTGCGGAACCACTGCGGGTGTTCGGATACGTAGGGATGATCCGGCGAGCACTGAAAGGCGATGTCCAGTGCGATCTCAATCCCCTGCTCCTTGGCCGCGCTGACAAGGTTTTGGAAATCTTCCATCGTGCCCAGGTCGGGGTGGATCGCCTTGTGCCCGCCTTCGCGTGCGCCGATCCCCCAGGGGCTTCCCACATCATCCGGGCCGGCCTGGGTGGTGTTGTTTTTGCCTTTCCGAAAGGCCGTGCCGATGGGATGGATCGGCGGCAAGTACAGCACATCGAACTGCATCGAGGCGACGTACGGCAGACGCGCCTGGACGTCGCGCAGCGTCCCATGACGACCGCGTTGATCTGCGGCCGATCGCGGGAACAGCTCGTACCATGAACTGAATCTCGCGCACTCGCGGTCGACCGTAATCCGCAGTTCGCGCCCATAGGTGGTAGCGAACTGGCGATCCGCATGCTGCAGCATCAGCGCTTCCAAAACGGGATCAGCGCTGATCTCCGCAGCCTGAGCGAGCGACTGTTCGTCGCGCAGTATCCGGCCCCACCGCAGCAGTTGGTCGGCAGCATCGCCCGTGGCACGCTGCGCGGCGGCCTCAACCAATTCGGCACCGATGGCCAAGTCCACCGTCGTGACTTGATTGGCCGCGACGCGCTTTTTCAGGTCGTGATGCCAGGTCAGGAAGCGATCGACCCAGGCGACGACGGTGTAATACCACGACCCGGTGCGATCGACGGTGAACTCGGCCTGCCAGCGGTCGTTCACCAACGCCTGCATCGGCACTTCCTGCCAGCGGTCGCCTTCAGCTCGATACCGCACGACGGCGGCCACGGCGTCGTGTCCATCACCGAAAACATCCGCTTCCACGCGGACCGTTTCACCGACGACGCGTTTGATCGGAAACCGGCCGGCATCGATTTCCGGTTGCATGCCTTCGATCATCGCCCGTGCTCGACCGTCGCAGTTTGCGGCCGCCAGCTCCGGGTCCGCGGCATCCTTTCGGGGTGCACTGCGTTCGGTCCGAATTCCACTTGCGGTCTGGGTCTGCGCCACGTTGAACTCCCTGTTGTTGTTGGCCCCTGATCATTCAGCTGCATCGGCATTGGGCTCAGTGGGCTGCTGCGCCGCCTGGTTCGCCGGCGCGATAGTGCATAAACCGTTCCAACCTGTCCGCAAGCGACGCAACCTGCTGCGGCCAAAACGCTCCTCAACGGGCGGCAGTACTTTGGAAGCAGCGGTCAAGAACGACTCGGCGGACGTCCGGCGCAGCTGGACGATCAGCGAGCGTCGTTGACGGCAGCAGTGACCCAACCGAACACCTACAGCGCTCCGCAAAAATTGCTCCGCGCTCAGCCCCGTCCAATCCCGCAGCGAGACTCGCAAGCTGCCAAGATTTCCTCTCTTTACCTCCTGGGTGCCGGGGCGTTACCATCGGGAGTCCTGGAAGGAGAGTCCGCGGGCGCAGCGCGAAAGGCCGCTAACCTGTGGCTCTTTCAACGATACTTGTGCGGCGAGGCCCGTGCACGAACCGAACGCTTGAAGGATGGATCCATGGGCGCAGTTCCCGTGCTAATCATGCTCGCCGCTGTGGGGGTCGATTACGGGTGGCAGCCGGATGGAACCACCTCGCCCCAGGGCGACAACGTCCAGTACATCATTCAGATATCCCCGGACCAGCTCGATCAGGTTCGTTCGGTCGGCGAAATCACCAGCACGATCGATCCGTCGATTCAAGGTCGCGTGTCTCAGATTGTCGTCCAGGTCGGCAGCGGACCGCTGCCCCGAGATGCTGGCCGCGCCCTGTCGAGCAATGTTCCCTCCGCCGCGTCACCGATTACTCAGGCGGTCGCCCTTGCCGACGATGCGGCGCAAATCCCGATTCCGGAAATTGCGGATGCACCCCAGGCAGCGCTCGCGTCGCGGCCAAGCACGGACGCCGAGTTACGCGGCCGCGCTGGCAGCGAATCGTTGATGAAGCCCGACCCACAGGGCAGCGGGTTTTCGCTGCCTGAGGGCCTGCAAACTCCGGTCCGTACCAATCCGGCGGTTTCCACCGATCCGGCCGCGCGTGACGATTCCTGGGCAGATATCAGCGGACGGGCCGGCACAGCTCACGCGGGTGCAGCGGCCGGTGCCGCTCCGCCAACCGGCGTAGCGCCTCCATCGACCGATCCCGTCGATCCGGCAACGCGACCGCAAAACAGCGCAGCGTCCGACATCAACGCCATCATGCAGTCGCGGCAAGGACCATTGGGTTCCGCCACCGGGCCGGCAGCAAGCGATGCGGCGCGTAGCACGGCGGCTCAACCCTTGGCGTCCGCGACCGGCAGCGCTGGCTCCGGTTCGCTGCAGATGCCAACTGCAGCAGCCGTCGGTTCGGCAGGAACTCGTCCCACCGACCCCAGCGATCCGACCTGGAGCGGCTATGGCACCACTCCGAACTTCGGCACGTTGCCGCCGGGGTTAGCGTCTGGGACCGCCATCACCCGCCCACCGAACAACACACAGTACACGGCCACGGGTGCTGGAGTGCCGGCTGCGGAGACTCAGCGGCCGTCGGCCGCGCAGCCGCAGCACGCTTCCGGTCCCACCGGCCAAACCGCTGTGGCAAGCGATGGATACGGACGCGACGCTGCAGGAAATCTTCTGGACCGGCTCGGACGAGTGGTCGACAGCCAAGGGCGCCCGATCGATCCGGTTACGCGTCAACTCGTCGACGCAGCAGGGAACTGGATCGATGAGTACGGACGGCTTATCGACCGGCTCGGCCGCCCCCTGCCCGCGGAGCCCGCCACACCGAGCACGTCGACAGGAAACGCAAATCTGCAGGCCCCCGTGGTCCCGCCGCAGCGCCCGGGAGTCACGGACTACGCTCAGCAAAATGGTTACGCCCCCGGGGCCGCAACGAACTACAACCAGCAGCCCTACGCGCCGCCCGCACAGGGGCAAAACTTTCCGGCTCCCAGTCCCACTGGACAGGCACATCCTGCCGCCTACCCGTCCACGCCGAGCTACGGCCAGGGAAACCAGCCCAATTCTCCCCCGTACAACGTCGCTCAGGGCAACACCGCCTTTCCGTCGAACCCGGGGCACTATTCGCCGACGCCGCCGAACAACTACGCGTCGGCACCGGCAGCGAATGAGCCTCGCAACGATTTGCGGCCAACGTCGTCGAGCGACTTTCCACGGTCCCGAAGAGACTATGACGAGGATGACTTCCTCAGTCCCAGCGACTCGCGCCGCCCGCCTCCCTCCCGGACCGGATCGGCCGCTTCATCGCTGGACCGCGACCTGGCGGCGCCCACAACCTCCCCTCCTGCTGCGCGGTCGCGATCGGTTGAGGCACAGCCGTTCTTCTGGTTTCTAGGGTTGATCTCGATGGTTGGAAACGCCTATCTCATCTACGAAACTGCGATCTTGCGTCGCAAGTTCCGCAATATGATCGCCAGCGTGCGTGCCGCTAAACTGGCGACGCAGCCGGCGAACTCCTAATCACCCCCACGATTTCTGGCGACAGGCGAGAACGGTCATGGAAGCCACCGCCACCGGTGAAAGTCGATCGATTCAATCTGTGAGCCGTCTTACGCTCACGAGCTTGTGGCTGGTTTGCGTTGCAATAACCGGCCTGCTGCCTGCTGACGCTGGTGGGCAGGAGCCGACTCAGGCCACCGCGGCACCGGTTCAGACCGCACAGGCCACATCAGCGGCAGCCGATCCGGCCGCCGCCGCAAAACGCTTGCTCAGCGAACCGCATCCGCCCAGTGACGATGCCGGCTACGGCCAGCAGTTGATCGAAACCGCTCGCGCGGTCGGCCGCAACGGCGACTTTCAAACGGCGCTCCAACTGTTAATCCGCGCGCTGGATCATTATCAATCCGGTCCACTGGCCGATCAGCATGTCGCGATTCTGACCACGCGGATGGGAATCACCTCGGCTGCCTGGCAACTTGGAAGACATGAGCTGGTCATCGAGCACGCCAGCAAGCTGTTGCTGCTGCCCAGCGATGGAACCGACGGCCCGCAGCGCACCGCCGCACGGCAATTCCTGGCCCGGTCACTGCAGCAGTCTGGCCAATACGGCCGGGCCCTGGAGGTGACGACCGAACTGGCGGAAATCTCCGCTGCCGCCAAGACATTCGCAGCCGAGCATGCCCTAGCCATCGGCGGGGCCGCCCTCCGCAGCGACCAACTCGATGTCGCCGCCGATGCATATCGGTTCTACCTGAGCTGCGCACCCGGTGGTGCGCGCACCGCCGACGCCGTGTTGGGTATCGCCTGGACAGCGGCGCTGGGAGCCGATTCGCCAGAGCGGGCTGAAGAGCAATTGGCGGACTTCATCGCCTCCTACCCCGATCACCACGATGTTCCCCACGCCCTAAAAGCGCAGGCGAAGGTGCTCAAACAACTCGGGCGAGACGACGACGCTCAGCGGATCAGCATGCGGGTCATCACGGATTACTCAAGCAGTGAAGCCGCGAAATCAGCGTTGGAAGACTACTTGCTCACCTCGCCCGAGCCGTGGCCCGACGCGGTGCGAACGGCGTGGCGCGACCGGCTTGGCGCGATCGCCGCTGAGGCAGAAGCCAAACCGATGCAAGATGGCCGAGTCGCCGGCGCAACGAAAGAAACCTTGTCAGCGGGAGTCGTCGCTCAGCTGCTCGCAGTGGCCTTGAACAACGGTGACGACGGACTCTGGCAGGCGACGGTCAAGGCCTTGGTGCAGCTAGACGGCGACGGCCAAGCCACTCTGCAGGTGCTTCAGTCGCTCACCGACGACCAGGTGACGCACGTTGCCGAGCACCTGGCGGTCGATCTGCTCGGACGGATCATTGATGCACAGCCCATCGGCCAAGGCGCTGCCGGCGGGCAGCCTCCGCCAGCGCTGCCAGCGGCCTGCGAATCAGCCTGTCGCTGGGCCGGGTTGATGGGACGGTGGTCGTTGCTGGCACTCGTTGCCGGGCAATCGCAACCGGCGGAGCACCCGCACGACCTCAGCGTCAGCGTCCGCCGGCTCGCGATCGACCGCTTGCTGGCCGAATCGCTGATGCAGACCCGGCGAAGCCACGAGGCGTTGCCCTGGTGGGACGCGATCATCGACGTGCATGGCGCCGACGATTTCTCGACGCTGCTGCGTGGCGCGGAAGTCGCGACAGCTCATGGCACGATTGAGCAGGCGACGATGCGGCTGCAGGTTGCCGCACAGGCCGCTGCAGGCGATCCCTTCGGACTTGCTCTGGTGCGGATCCTCGAGGCGGAATTGGCGGTTCGCAAAGCGCGCATGGACGAAGCCCGCGAGCTGTTGTCCGGCATTGTCCGAGCGACCGATTCAGCCGCGGAACTGCGTCCCCGGGCGCAGTGGTTGATCGGAGAAACCTATTTTCTGCAGGGCAAATATGCCGAGGCGATCGACCAGTACCGCCGCGTCGATGCGCTGGACGCCGAAGGCCAGTGGGCCGCAGCAGCGCTGCTGCAGGCCGGCAAAGCCTTTGAAAAACTGGCCAGGACTCGCGAAGCGGCAACCTGCTATACCGCGCTGCTGAGCCGATTTGGTGACAGCCCCAATGCCGCTCAGGCGCGATCACGGCTGGCGCACCTGGGCGAGAGCGACCGGGCCGGATCGTCGCTGCGCCGCTGACAAGCTCACCGTACGCCGCCATCCATCATCGTGAGACGTTATGAGCATCAGCCTTGCCCGCGAGACGATCGGTCGCGCCGGAGACCATGACGGCGAGCGCAGTCCAACCGGAGACAGGCCGGTGCAGCCGGGCGGCAGCCGCGCCCTGGGCCCCGATTTGGTCCGCGCTGTGGCGGCGCTGCTGGTCGTTTACCTGCACGCCTGTGTCCCCTACCTGCAGCACCCGATGCCGGGGTTGGTGTGGGCGGTCGAGGACGACAGCAGCCGCTTCGTCAGCGCGTTGTTTTGGGCGATCGAACTGTTCATCATGCCGCTGTTTTTGGTGCTGGCCGGCTTCTTCGCCTACCGCAGTTGGATCAGCGGCGGTGGGGCAGGTTTCATCGCATCGCGGGCTCGCCGCTTGCTCGTGCCGCTGCTGGCGGCGGCGATCCTATTGCTGCCGCTGGATTATTACGTGTGGATCACCGGCTGGGTGATCGATGGGCATCTTTCGGCCGATCGGCTGTGGAAGCTCAAAATCCCCAAGCCGCAGCGCGAGCATCTGCTGGGCCTGGGACACCTGTGGTTCCTGCACTACGTCTTTCTGTACTGTGTCGTGCTGGCCGTCGCGGCTCGGTATCGCCTGACGCCAAAATGGCTGCGAACCTTGCCAGCAGTGGTGGTGAACCGGCGATGGACTGCTGGTTTTGCGGCGCTGGTGACCTGCGGATGGGCGACTCTCATCGTGGCTCCGGAAGTGGTCTTTGGTTTCCAGCACGCGTTTTTACCGGTACCAACTAAGTGGCTTTATAGTGGCACGTTTTTCTTCGGCGGCGTCTTGATTGCGAGCTTCGACCCACAGTGGCAAGCGATCAACCGGCTCGCTACCAGGCTGGTTGCCGGTGGAGCAGTGTTGGGCTGGGCCGCGGTGGTGCTGGGCCAGTGGGCGATCGAGCGTTGCGACACCCGTTCCTTGGCATTTGAGATCGGCATCGCTAGCCGAGCGGTGTTGGCCGCGGTCACGGTGGCTGCTGCCTGGAGCATCTCGCTGGGGCTGATCGGCGGTGCAAATCGGCTGGCGCCCTGCTGGCTCGATCTCCCGCCTGCACCCGCGCCATTTCGTCACTGGCCGCTGCGAGCTTCTGGATTTACTTGATCCACCATCCGCTGGTGGCACTGATCCAAATCGATCTCAAGCTCCTCTTTCCCCACCTGTTTCCGGCAGCGAAGTCGCTGCTGGTCGCCGCCACGGCAGTCGGCTGCTGTTTGGTCAGCTACCGCATGAGCCAGCGGCTCCTCTGCCGCCGCCAGGTTGCGCTCGAGCCGCTAAACGTGAACACCGAAGAGCCGAGCGGTGGCCACGAATCGGCGATCGCAGCGGGCGCTGCGGCGGGAGCTGAGGTGGCCGTAAATCCGCCTGTCCATGCACTGCGGCGAGCGGCCTAGTCACACGCGCCCTTCTGCGTTGGAGTCCAGGCTTCAGCCTGCCCCGTTGGAGTCCAGGCTTCAGCCTGCCAAGCTGCGGTGCGGCGAGCCGCCTAGTCGGACGCGCCCTCGCCCGCCAGCGGTCAGCGGGTTACGATGCAAGATTCTGACTTGAAGGGGTGGCGATGGCCAAGGGTTTGTTTACCCAAGGGATCTGCGTGCTATTGGAGCAGGCGATTGATCCCAAAGAAATCGAATCAGCACTGAGCGGCTTTGAGATCGTCGGACGACATGATTCGCTGGGTTCGGCTGATCCGACCACGACGCTTGTGCTGCAGTTCCGTCCGGAAGTCGCTGGCCATGTCTTGGTGTCGCTCTCGGCGAAGCCTTGGCCGGACGACATGGGTGATCCGGAGGACTCGGCGGAACTGTTTGTCGCCTGGTCACTGGGACAATTCGGGCCGCTGGCCTTTCCCGGCTGCCTCAGCCGCGCCAGCGAACAGTCATGGGGTTGGGAGGATGGCCGCCAGGCCTCCAAACGCCATGTCGCGCACATCCGCGTGTTGACCAGCTATGTCATCGGCCAGGGCGAAGACAACGACGAAGTCGACGACGAGGAAACGCGTTTGCTGCCGGAGGATTATGATTCTCTGGCTGAGCTGCAGTTTCTGATGAAGGTGATTTCGCCGCTGATGGAATTGCCCGGCGTGATTTGCTACTTCAACCCCGGCGGTGAAGTGCTGCGCGATGCGACTGGTCTGCGTCAGGGGCTCAATCACGCCTGGCTGCATGATTTTCCACCGCTGGATATGTGGACCAATGTCCGCCTCTACCAAGCGACCGAAACCTGGTCGCTGATGGATACCGTCGGCAACGGCCAGTTCGATCTGCCGGACATGGAAGCGGTGTTTGTAGCCGATTCGTACAAAGCATCGGAGGTCGAGGAGTTCTTGCGCAACGCCTCGCTGTTCCTGCTCCGCGACGGCGAAGGTTTTGAAGAAGGCGACACCGCCGACGGACCAGGCGGCGTCACGTGGCGGGCGCTGGAATGCGACGAGGCACTGGCCGACCCGCCGCGGCCGACGATCCGCTGGATTCCCGACGACGACTACTCACCGCCGGACGAATTGCTCGAAACCGGCATTGTGGAAGATGACGACGACAATTACAGCGACAGCGACTTCATCACTGAGCAGGAAATCTCGCGATTGTTCGAAACGCCCTCACCGGTTGATCGGTTGCCCGAACAGGATGATCCGGAATCGCCGCGCGGTGGCCAATGGCCCGATGAGCCTGACGACGATGATCCTGAATCCTCGCCACCGGGTAACCCCGGCCGGCGGTGAATCGAGCTCAGCGGTAAACAGAGATTAGCTCAGGCCTACCAGGGGCCGCGAACGTAGTAGAGGCCGAACTGATCGGTGTGGCTGGGCCAGTGCGGCGTCGGCAGGAACGAGCCTGGCGGCAGGGCACCGGGGTACGACGCATTGCGGCCGTACTGATGCGTCAGCGGGTACATCAGGTTCTGGCTCACGCCCCATGAATAGGTCTGCCGCATGTGGGCGGTCGGCGGGACCACCAGAGCGGTCGGGTGGCCGTAAGGCATGTAGTAATAGTTGCCGTGCCAGGGCCGTTGATCCGCATGCCGCATCGCCCACAGCTGAGTGACCGCGTGCGGATCCACCGCTGCGGCCGGAGTGGCGAGCAGGCACCCCGCGGTCAGCACCGCCGCCAAGAGAACTGTCGAATGAATCTTCATGCTAGAACCAACGGTTGAAAGGCGATGAAATGAGCTTGGCACGAAACCCTGGCGCGATCCGGAGGCCCGGACGGATATCCCGCAGGCGTTAGCGAGGAATCCGCAGGTAATTCCAGTAAAGATTACTCACGCCGGTGCGCACCGGCGGGCCGTAGTAATGGATTTTCGTGTGATTCATCCCGCGGCCACCGTCATAATAGTTGTGGTAGCGGTTGGTGTGCCAATAAAGCATCTCTTCGGGCAAAAACGGCTGATACGTGATGAACGTGTGGCCCACGAACGGCGGCGTCGGAACCGGGGAAACATACATCTGCGCGTTGGTCGCGTTGCTGGAGCCCTGGGTGTAGTTGTTGTAGAACAAGTCGGGGTAACCGTAGGTGCGAGGGATCCCGCCGGCGACCGCGCCACCGACCACCTCGCCACCGACCACCGCGCCGCTGGCGATATCGCCGACGAACGTGGTCGTTCCGCCCACCGCTTCGTCGCTGACCACCTGGCTGCTGACGATGTATTCGCCACCGCCAACCGCTGCACCGCCTTGCAAATGGCGGGCAAGTGGACCGGCCGCTGCGGCGATACCCGAACCCAAAGCGGTAGAAAGAATCGTTCCCGTTATCAAGAGTCGCAGGATTGGCATAGCTTCGGTTTCTCCGTGAACCGTCTGGGATTCTGGGCCACCGCGCACTAGGAATGCCAAGCAGTGGTGCTGGACCGCGTCGGGTAGCGACAGCTACCGACCAGCGATTATCCAGTCTATCGGCGCCGCACCGAGGCAATCTCCTAAAGATTCCCCGGCGGTGGCGCGACGGGTAAAACCGTCAGGTTCCTCCCGTACTTGTCTACTCCAAATAATAGGTCATGAGACGATTCCCACGACACTGATATCAGAAGGATGGCGCAGTCAAATAACTCTTTGCTCCTCCCGTTATACCGAATATGACGCTTGCCCCGTAAAAACCGCTGGTTGTGCAGGCTGGCGGCACTCGACCATTGATTGGCATGCGTTGTGCATCTCTCTTGATCGTCCGTCGCCGCGAGCAGCCGGAGCTTTCATAGACCGCCGCTTGCGTGACATTTCGAGTCAGGAGAGGGATGATGTTTAAGAAGATGGTGTTGGCCGGCACACTCCTGTTGGGAGGTTCGATGCTGGTGCCCGAACAAGCGGCAGCCCAGGTCTACGGCCCGGTGATCCGTTATGGTGGCGGTCGTGTGTATGTGCCGCCAGTGACAACCTACCGGTCTTATAGTTACGCGCCCTATCGCAGCGGTTATCGTTACGGTTACCAGCCCTATTTCCGCGGCCCGGCCTTTGGTGCTCCTGCCTATCGCGGGCCGGTGTATCCCTACGGCGGGCCGGTGTATCGGTCATACCGCTCACCGTATGACTATCCGTATTATGCGCCTCGGCGTGGCACGGGATTTTCACTGCAGATCGGACCGGTCTACCGAGGCTGGTAGTCGCTGCCAGCTGGCAAGCGATCCATGTGATGCTCGAAACGTGGCCAGCGTTCACCACAGGCTGGCCGGTTTCAACTGCGCTAGGCGGCTACGCGCATCTGCGTCGGCATATTGCTAGCGCGGATGCCAGCCGCCGAGTAGTTGTCGACTTCGGCGACCTGCAGCTGGCTGCTGTAGCTCTCGCCGCGCCGGATCACGATGTCTCCATATTCATCTTGATGGGCGGTCGCTCCATGATGACGACTGAGTTCCAGCACGGCTAAAAACCAGCCGATCAGCGCTGACTTGTGCGCACCGGGCGGCAGCAGATCGACCAACAACACCTGTGCCTGCGTTTCTAAGCGGGCATGGATCCGCTGCATGTAGACGTGGATCGGGGTGTCATCGTAAATCACTTGAGTCGGCGGTGGGCCAGCCGATTCGCGAATGATCCTGCCAAAGGTGCTGACCAAGTCCCACAGCTGCAGATCGGCGATCGGTTGACTGCCCGGATCAAGTTGCCTAGCCGGCAGATCCTCACACAGCCGGCCAAACCGCTGCTGCCACCGCTGGCTCATCTCCTCAAGCACTTCGCCGGCGTCGCGAATACGTTTGTATTCCAGCAGGCGGTCGATCAGCTGATCGGGCGAGCCGTCGTCGATCGGGATATCGGCCTCATCTTCATCCGCTTCAATCTTCGGCAACACGGCCTGGCTCTTGAGCTCCACCAGGGTGCTGGCCATGTCGAGGAAATCGGCGACATCGCCCAGATCGAGTTCCTGCAATAATTCGATGTATTCCAGATATTGATCGATCACCCGCGCAATCGCCAATCCGTGCAGCCCCACTTCTTGGCGGCGAACCAGGTAAAGCAGCAGGTCAACAGGACCGCGATAAGCAGGTAATTGAACTAAAAAACCCATGGCCATAGTCTTGGTGCGGGTCGGCCTCGGCTGCGGGCGATCAAGTCCGACCGGTTGAACGCCGCCGGGCAGCTGATCGGCTGTGTGAACCTGGCGGCCGGGGGCAACCTCTGCCTGTTAGCCTAACCGTTCAGGACAACGCTGGCCACGCCGGTTCGATCGGTCAGCCGCCGCCCTTGTTGGTCCGGTAGGGCAAAACTATCATGCGTCGCTCTAAAGCCCGGCCGGCCTTTAATGCACGGTCCCGGGCTTGTCCGTTCCTTTCCCTTTTGCCCCGGTCCGCCGTCCCATGGCCGAACCTGTCAAACGTCACGTCCTTTCCGCCGTGGTGCAGAACGTGCCCGGCGTGCTGGCCCACGTGTCCGGCATGCTCGCCTCGCGCGGCTACAACATCGATACCCTGGCCGTCGGCGAAACCGAAGATCCGCACCTGTCGCGGATGACGTTCGTCGTCGTCGGCGACGACAGCGTGCTGCGAGCAGGTCCGCAAGCAGCTCGAAAAGATCGTCACCGTCGTCGAGGTCGACGACGTCAGCTCGCAGGACCACGTCGAGCGCGACCTGATGCTGATCAAGGTCTCAGCACCGCCGGGCGGACCGCGCAGCGAGATCCGCGAGCTGGTCGAGATTTTCCGCGGCCGGATCGTCGATGTCGGCCCGACGAAGTGATGGTCGAAATCTCCGGCCAGGAAAAAAAGATCGAAGCGTTCATCGACCTGATGCGCCCCTTCGGCATCGTCGAGCTGGTCCGCACCGGCCGGATCGCCATGGTCCGCAGCGCCGAGCAACTCGACCGCGACGAGCTACCAGGCGACGCCCTCTAGCGGCGTTCACTCCACCGGCTCGCTCACACAGACAGCGAGCCGGCCGACGGAGTTTAATTACAAGTTCTTCACAGCCACCTTCTTTATAAAAACTCACCCGGAGCAATTTAACTGCCATGGCCGCCACGATCTACTACGACAAAGACGCCGACCTCGACGCTCTCAAGGGCAAGACGATCGCCATCATCGGCTACGGCTCGCAGGGCCACGCCCAGGCCCAGAACCTGCGCGACAGCGGCTGTGAACGTCGATCATCGGCCAGCGGCCCGGCGGCACGAACTACGACCTCGCCGATCAGCCACGGCTTCAAGCCGATGTCGCGCCGCCGACGCCACCAAGCAGGCCGACGTCGATCAACATCCTGCTGCCCGACGAAGTGCAGGGCGACGTCTATCGCAAACGAGATCAAGCCGAACCTGAAGCCGGGCAACATGCTGATGTGCTCGCACGGCTTCAACATCCACTTCGGCCAGGTCGAAGCCGCCCGCAGGGCGTCGACGCGCTGCTCGTCGCCCCCAAGGGCCCCGGCCACCTGGTCCGCAGCGAGTTCGTCACCGGCGGCGGCGTGCCCTGCCTGATCGCCATGAGCGACGGCGCGAGCGACGACCACGTTCAAGATCGGCCTGGCCTACGCCAAGGGCATCGGCGGCACCCGCGGCGGCGTCATCGAAACGACCATCGCCGAAGAAACCGAAACCGACCTGTTCGGCGAGCAGGCCGTCCTCTGCGGCGGCGTCAGCGCGCTGGTGAAGGCCGGCTTCGAAACGCTGGTCGAAGCCGGCTACCAGCCCGAGATGGCCTACTTCGAGTGCATGCACGAGCTGAAGCTGATCGTCGACCTGTTCTACCAGGGCGGCCTCAACTACATGCGCTACAGCGTCTCCAACACGGCCGAATACGGCGACTACACCCGCGGCCCGCGGATCGTCACCGACGAGACCAAGAAGGAGATGAAGAAGATCCTCAACGAAATCCAGAGCGGCCAGTTCGCCCGCGAATGGATCCTGGAGAACAAGGCCAACGCGCCCGACCTTCAAGGCGACCCGCCGCCGCGAACGAGAACCACCCGGTCGAAGCAGGTCGGCCGCAAGCTCCGCCGCATGATGACCTGGATCGACGAAAAGGAAGTCTAGGAGTTGCGGTGATCGCCAGCGACGAAATCATTCGGTGGCAGTCGCAGAGCGTCATCCTCTGGCATCAGCAGCCGGTTTCTCAGGCCAGCCTCGACACGGTTGCTGGCGGGCCGCCCCGACCGCTGATGCTGCCGGTGCTGGTCAACCACGAGCTGAACTTTCGGCTCTGGCACGAAGAAGACCTCGCACGCGATCCCTTCGCCGCTGATGCGGTGATTGCGGCCGTCAAGCGGCGGATCGACGCGCTCGATCAGCGGCGCAACGACGCAATTGAGCAGATCGACCAAGCGATCGCCGCGGAACTGGACAAGCGCGGCGTCCGCCCCGACACCCGCGCCGGTTTCAATACCGAAACGCCCGGAGCGGCGATCGATCGGCTGTCGATCTTGGCCCTGCGTCTGTATCACCTGCAGGAGCGCTGCCAGGAAGCAGAAACCGATCAGGCGACGGCGGCTAAAATCGCGGCGAACCATCATGTTTGCCGACTGCAGCGTGATCGGCTGGCGGGTGCGTTGGATCAGCTAGTGGCCGATCTCCTCGCCGGGCGGCGGCGGCATGAGGTCTTTCATCAACTGAAGATGTACAACGACCCGGCGCTGAACCCGGTGTTGGCGGCCCAGCAAGGTGCACGCGCGACGCGGGATTTCCCCAGCGACAATTCCAGGCTTCACCTCGGAGACGATCCGGTACAATGACGGAGCACCGTTCTGGCCAATGCGGTCTTGGCCAAAGTGAACTCGGCCTGACCAGACCCGGCATGCTGTCCTGCTGCACCCGGTCCTCCTCGTACGCGCTTGCTATGATGCCTTCACCCTTCGCGTTGGTTGTTGCTCTGCTGGTCTTCAGCAGCTCGGTCTGCCCTGGTTTGGCACTGGCCCAGGCCCCAGACGAGTCGTCCACACCGTCGCGACTGGATCGGGATCAACGCCCGATTGAGTATTGGCTGGAACAACTCGACAGCGACCAATTCTCGAACCGCCAACTGGCGTCGCGCCAGCTCAATCGGCTCGGCGATGAAGCGGTTGGACCATTGGTACAGGTCGCTCAGTCGGGCAAGCTCGAACTGACGCAGCGAGCGCTCGGTATCCTGCAGTCGCTCGCCGCGGCGCAGTCACCGGACGACGAAGGCGGCGCCTGGGCCGCTTTGAATGAGTTGGTCAATCTGGGCAGCGGCAGCGCAGCGGTCGGCGCCCGCGCGGCGATCGACGACATTCGCCGTGAGCGCGAGTCGCAGGCTTACGCCAAGCTGAGCGCCGCTGGTGTCCAAATTGGCTTTCGCGAGTTCGTCATCCATTCCCGCTCAATCAACAACCAGGAAGTTGTTTGGATCGACAAGAAATGGAAAGGGGACGTGAAGGCGCTGAGTTGGCTCCGCTGGATCAAGCGAATCGAAAACGCCTTAATCGAAGGCGATGCGGTGCGGCAGGAAGTGCTGCAGCAGGTTGTCAAAATGCCTGACTTGCGCACGATCGTGATGCGCGATGCGACGGTTCGCGATGACATTTTTACACCGCTGAGCGAGCTGGCCCGGATCGATGAACTGGAGTTTCGCTATGTCCGGCTAGGACTCGACGACGCCGAGAAGATTGCACGACTGCCGGTGCGGGTATCGCTCGGACTGATGGGCACGGGAATTCCGTTCGAGGGCAAGGAGCGGATCGCCGGCGCGATGCCGGGGCTGCGGCTGGAATACAAGGAAGGCGGCTTCTTGGGGGTAATCTGCAACAGCTTTTCACCGCGTTGCCAGATCGATGGGCTCAAGGCCGGCGGTGCAGCAGCCAATGCTGGCCTGCAGACCGGCGATGTGATCATCGAGTTCGACGGGGAGCCGATCCGGACCTTCGACGACTTGCAGGCGCAGATTGCCAAACATCCCGCCGGTGACGAAATCAGCGTGACCTACGAGCGGGAAGGTGAAATCGGCACTGCCACAGTGACGCTGGGACGACTCGACGGCGAATGAGTAGCCGATCCGACGCAATGTCCACATCCGCTGCAGCCGGCCCCGCGCTCGCTGCCCAGGCGGTGGATGCAACTTGGCAAGACGCGCGCTGGCGTCAGCGGCTGCGGCGCAACCTGCTGGGCTGGTTTGCCAAGGATGCCCGGGAGCTGCCGTGGCGGTCTGATCCGACGCCCTACCACGTCTGGGTCAGCGAGATCATGTTGCAGCAGACCCAAGTCGCGACGGTGGTCGATTATTACCAGCGATTCATCGCCGCTTATCCCACGCTCGCGGATCTCGCCGCGGCAGACGAGCAGGAGCTGATGCGGCTTTGGGAAGGGCTCGGCTATTACCGCCGCGCCCGTTCACTGCATGCCGCGGCCAAAGAAATTGTCGAACGCCACGGTGGCGTTTTCCCGCAGACTTATGAACAAGTGCTCGCGTTACCGGGCATCGGTCGTTACACCGCCGGAGCGATCCTGTCGATTTCTGGCGATCAGCGGCTGCCGGTGCTAGAGGGCAATACGGTGCGCGTCTACAGCCGCTGGACGGGGCTGCGTGAGCCGGTCACCACGCCCGCGGCTAAAACGACGCTGTGGGAGATCGCCACCGCGATGTTGCCGCGCCGGGGTTCCGGGCAATTCAATCAGGCCGCAATGGAACTCGGGGCCTTGGTCTGCAAGCCAAAGACGCCGCAGTGCGATCGCTGCTGCGTCCGCTCCAGCTGCCAGGCCTACGCGCTCGGGCTGCAAGACGTGATTCCTGGCAAAGTCAAATCGCTCGATTACCAGGCCAGACAGGAGTTCGCGTTTGTGGTGCCGATGCTCGGCAGCGATGCGGTGCTGCTCTGCCGCGTTCCGGCCGGCCAGCGGTGGGCGGGTCTGTGGGATTTCCCACGCTGGACCGAAGGCGACACGCAGACGGTTCAGCAAGCCGCTGCCGCACTGTCGCAGCGGATCGGCAGCGAGCTTCGCCCGGTCATGCCGCTGGCGCCAATTGCGACGATCAAACACGCCGTCACGCGCTATCGCATCACGTTGCAGGTGCACCGCACGGCACCGATCGCGGCCTCGTCGATCAGCCTGCCGCCGGAAGACGTACGCTGGGTGCTGCCGGGCCAGTTTGGCAATCTTCCGCTGAGCGTCACGGGCCGGAAAATTTCAGCGCTGCTGGATTCCCAGACGTCGGCGGCGGCACGTGATACTGCATGAATACCACGCTCAGCGATTGACCGAACTTTTCACCCACATCTCGCAACAACCCCACGCGTTGGAACCCGCAGGCCTCGTGCAGACGGAGACTCGGTACGTTGTTGGACTCGATTCGCGAGATCACAGTGCGAAAGTTTCGTTCCGCACAGCTCTCCAGCAGCGCTGTGACCAGCGCTCGGCCACAGCCGCCGCGGCGCGCCGCCGGCTCCACCCAGACCGACAGTTCGGCGGTGCGGTCATAGCCCTCGTAGGCCGAATGCGGCGTCAGTGCGGCCCAGCCGGCGAACTGGGGCGAAACCTGCGCGCCGGCACCGCCGGGCTCGGTATGCTCAGCGACAATCGCTTGATACCGCCCTTCGCCATGCAGGTTCCACCACCGCTGGGCGGCGTTGTCATCCAGCGGGACGAGCCGGAAAATGTTGATTCCTCCGCGAATCTCGCCGTTGATGAGCGAGATCACCGACTCCAGGTCGGCTCGGCGTACCGGACGGATGATCATGGTTGAGCGGTGCCTGGGGGAGCATGACGAATCGAATTGGCCAATCGTGCTATACTTGAAATCCATTTGTAAGGATCCCACAGGCAAAAGGTACCTGACACCTTTTCCCGTCCATTGCTTCAATCGACACTCACGAGGGTTTTTCCATGACGTTTGATCGAGGATTTTTGTCGCTCCGTCGCCGAGCTCAAGTCCTAGCTGTTGTTGCCGGACTGCTGCTGGGCGGCCAGGCGATCGGTGCCGAGCCTGCAAAGATTGTGCTTGGTGACCCGACGCTGACCGCGGGGATCCCGGGCGAGGGGCCGCTGACGATCCAGGAGTTACAAAAATGGCTGTCTGATCCCGCCAATCACGCGCCGCTGGATTTCGAGCTGCCCAAGGGGCTCGATGCCGGTGTGGCCAACGTGTTCATTCCCGAAGCCAACCCGATCACGTGCGCTAAGATCGAACTGGGACGTCAAATCTACTTCGATCCGCGGATTTCCTCGGATAGCTCGGTCAGCTGCGCCTCCTGTCACGACCCCGAACAAGGCTACGGTGCCAATACACGGTTCGGAATCGGTGTCCAAGGCCAGGAAGGCGGCCGCAACTCACCGATCGCCTACAACCGCCTGCTCAGCCGCGAGCAGTTCTGGGACGGCCGCGCTTCAACGCTCGAAGACCAAGCGATCGGACCGATCGCTAACCCGATCGAGATGGGCAGCACTCACGAAGCATGCGTGGAATGCCTAGCCGGCATCCCAGGCTACAAGCTGCAATTCGATGCGATCTTCGAAGACGGGATCACGATCCTGAACGTCGGCAAGGCGCTGGCGACGTTTGAACGCGTACTGGTGACCGGCCCGACGCCATACGATTACGAAAACGACCTGCGGAACTTCAACCGGCTGTTCGCAGACGACGTGGAGGACCTTGACGCCCTGCGCGAGGACGCTCCAGAACTGTACGAGCAGTACACCACGCTGACCCGCGCGGTCGAGCAAAACCCGATGAGCGAATCGGCCAAGAACGGGATGACCCTGTTTTTCGGCAAGGCCAATTGCACCGCCTGCCACGTCGGCGCCAACTTTACCGACGAGCAGTACCACAACATCGGGGTGGGGATGGAAGCCGACGAACCGGATCTGGGCCGCTATGAAGTCACCAAGGAAGAAAAGGATCGTGGTGCCTTCAAGACCCCAACGCTGCGAAACGTTGCCCTGTCTGCCCCTTACATGCACGACGGCAGCCAGGCGACGCTCGAAGAGGTGATGAAGTGGTACAACATCGGCGGCCATAAGAACCCTTGGCTGAGCGACAAGATGAAGCCGCTGAACCTGACCGAGCAGGAACTCAAGGACGTCGTCGCGTTCATGGTCGAAGGGCTCACGGGCGAGTTTCCAATGGTCCAGAGCAAGCGTCTTCCGCAGTAATTGACTTGTGCCCGGTCACTGAAAATGCCTCCACGCAACATCCATATCATCATCGCCGCCTGCTTGATCGCGACGGTCTGTTTTTCGACCGCCCAGCGCGTTCGTAAGGCAGTCGTGATCGGCGACGCGATTGAGCTGATCGACCGCTACTACGTCGATTCGGTCGATAGCGGGATGCTCGTGGAGGCCGCGATGACCGGGATGACGTCGAAGCTGGACCAGCACAGCGAGTTCATTCCAGCGGATCTGTACTCGGCATTCAACGACATGCTGCACCAGGAGTTCGCCGGAGTCGGGATCTTGGTCGAACAACCCGAAGCCGACAAACCGGTCCGTGTGATCACTCCCTTGGTCGGTTCACCCGCGCTGGCCGCAGGCGTGATGCCAGGAGACGAGATCCTTAGAGTCGAAGGCGAAGATGTTTCTCGCCTGCCGATCCGCGAGGTCAGCAATCGCCTCCGTGGTCCTGCCGGCAGCGAAGTGGTGATCACCGTCCGCCGAGAAATTGACGATGCATCGCACGAACGGGAGATTCGCCTGCGGCGAGAAACCATTTCGCTCGAATCGGTTGTGGGCGCCTACCGCGGCGACGACAATCGCTGGCAATTTCGGCTCCGCGAGCACCCGCAGGTGGCATACATTCGGATCACCAGCTTCGGCGATAAAACCGCCGGTGAGCTCCGCCAGGTGCTGACGGAGCTGGACAACGATTTCGAGGCGCTGATTCTCGATGTCCGCGCCAACGCTGGCGGGCTGCTGCTTTCGGCGGTCGAGGTCTGTGATGACTTCCTCGATAGCGGCCGGATCGTCACGATCAAAAAGCGCGGTGGTGTCGTCGACAACGAGTTTGATGCGACGCCGGGAACGCTGGTCGGTCCCGATATTGCGATGGCGGTGCTGATCGATGGTAACTCGGCCTCGGCGAGCGAGATCGTGGCCGCCTGCCTGCAGGATCACAATCGGGCGACAATCGTCGGTTCACGATCCTTTGGCAAAGGTACTGTCCAAAACCTGTTGCCGTTGGAGTTCGGCCGCAGTGCGCTGAAATTGACGACGGCTCGCTATTACCGGCCCAATGGGCGCAACATTCACCGCATCGACAACGCTCCCGAAGAAGAAGAATGGGGAGTCCTTCCCGATGAAGGTTTTGAGGTCAAGATCTCCGAAGAGGGTTATCGGAAGCTGGTCCAGCACTGGCAACAGGTCAGCTATCCGGTCTCCTCGAACAAGGATGTCAAGGAAGAGACGCTCGACCCTCAACTGCAGGCCGCGATCGAGTTACTTGTTCCTGCGGCTCACAACTAACGCGACGATGCGTCCGCGTGTTTCCCTGGCATACTCGCACGCGCCTGATGATCTGCTTTTTGTCTGGGGTGATACCGGCCAGCAGGAGGATGCGGTATCGGTTTTGCAGCGTGATGCTACTTGAAACTGCCATCAAACGGTGGCCAGGGCGAGTATTTGTTTGCTCTGCGGCGATTACCGAATTATTTTAGATTCGCTGCTGTCATTGCTGTCATCATCGCACCCGACCCCAGGTTTCGGTCGATCCTCGATACTTCTGTTTGCATAGGAATCATTGGCTATGTACCGATCGTCGCTCGTCTTTGCGGGGCTCATCGCTGCTGTCCTGGGCACTGCCGTGCCGGGTATCCTATCTACGTCACGCCTGGCGATGGCTCAAAGCGGCGTGCTCGCCGAACTCTACGGCAGCGGTGTCCACGCCTACTACAGTCACGACTACGCCAAGGCTTATGAGTTGCTCTCCCGCTCGATTGATGGCGGGATCAACGACCCCCGGGCCTACTATTTCCGCGGCCTAACCAGTATGGCCACCGGGCGTCCCGACGAAGCCGAAGGCGATTTTCACGAAGGTGCTCGGATCGAGGCGCTGGGAACGTTTGGACCGGCAATCGGCCGCGCGTTGACCCGTGTGCAGGGCGCGCAGCGGATGCAGATCGAACGCATTCGTCAACAGGCGAGACTCGATTATCAAGCCGAAGCGGCCGCCCAGGCGCAGCGGCGTTACTCCGAGGCGCAGGCGGCGGAAGCCCAAGTCTTGCGCGGCCAGCCTCGATCACGGACCGCGCCACCGCTGCCCGGACGACGTCCTCCAGCTCAAGCTCAAGCAGCTCCGGCCCCAGCAGCGCCAGTCCCGGCAGCTCCGGCCCCGGCTCGAACGGCTCCGGCAGTGGTTCCCAGCCCGTTCGACGACGACGCGATGGCCGGCGGCGAGGCGACGGTTGAGTCGCCAGACGCCTTGGAAGACACGCTGATCGATCCGTTTGCCGATGACGTAGCCGCCCCGCCAGCGGCAGCAGGACAACCGGCGGCCGCGGAACCGGCTGCTCCCGCCGACCCATTCGCTGCACCAGAGGGTGGGACCGATCCTTTCGCCGCCCCACCGGCCGAGGATGATCCGTTCGGTGCCAACCCATTCGGCTCCTAAACGCCCGACTCATGCCCAGCCCTTCCTGTCAAGAAACTCAGCCGAACGTTTGCGCAAGGGAATTGCTGGAACTGAGGTCCAGGCACCAGCCGATTTTCGGCTGAGATGAGGACGGCTGACGCGTCAGCGGCGATGGATTCCGCCGCAGTTCGGATGTTTGGCGCAGCAGCAAACGACCACCGTTCTTTTACAAGTTGGTAGATGCATTGATGACCCGCGGCAGAGGAGCCCTGCCGGCCTGAAGTCACGCCGCGCGGCGGTAGGAGCGGAGCAGGCCGCCGAGACGCTCGGTAGCTTCGATGGGCGCATCGGTATCTGGCGGTCGCTCAAGAGGAACGATCAATTCGTTCTCCAGCCCTTGGTGGTTGCGCTCGGTGTGGTAGTGCGCCAAGTACTCGCGAACCGCATTTCGGAGCGACCGCTCGCCGAAGAGGATCAGGCGGTTGAGGCACTCTGACTTGAGCGATCCGAAGAATCGCTCGATGTAGGCATTCAAGTTCGGACTGCGCGGCGGCAATCGGACGGACGTTATCCCTTCGCCACGCAAGAGACTGCGGAAGGCTTTCGTAAACTTCGGATCGCGGTCCATGATCAGCAACTTCTTACCAGTGAGGAATCCGTCGTCGAAGTTGGTCAGTTCCCGAGCAGCCTGCAGCATCCACGCTTCGGTTGGATTGGGAGTGCAGCCGGCAAAGTGAACACGACGCGTTTTCAGTTCCATTACGAACAGCAGGTAAAGCGTAGTTAGTCCCGCCTTGGTCCAGACTTCCACGGTGGTGAAGTCGACCGATGCCAGCACGTCCCAGTGAGCTTTGAGGAAAGTCTCCCATGAGCCAGTCGATTTCCGTTTCGGAGCCGGCTCGATGCCGTGCGCCTTGAGAATGTTCTCGACGGTGGTGTCGCTGATCGGGTAGCCAACGTTTGCCAGGGCTCCTTGAATTCGGTCGCAGCCCCAGCTTGGGTTCTCGCGAGCGAACTTTACCGCTAGATCGATGATCACTTGCCGGATGCGCGGCCGCCCTTGCCGCTTCTCCCGCCGCTCGTTGAAGTCCCACTTGCGAGCGACCAATTGGCGGTGCCAACGGAGGATCGTATCGGGCGTGAACAGCGTACCGATCTCTTGCAATCGCTTGTGGCCAAGCACCTGTCCTTTTACTGCTAGGCGGCGCCGCTGGTCGTCGCTGAGCAGGATCCGCTTCTTGCCCAGTTTTTCCTTCAGTACATCGTTTTCAGTACGGAGGTAGTCGATCACCTCTTGCTGCTGGCGATTGACCCAGCTGGCGAGAATCAACACCGCCAGTTGCCACGGCTGTAGGATGAAGTTCATGGGCACGGACCAGTGCAGACGCTTAAGAGAGCCCTGGCGAACAGGCAGGGATGAGGTGACAATTGCGGCCCTATCGAACCCAAATCAGCTTTCCCGTTTGGCTCATTGCTTCCCCGCCCATGATCATCGGCATCGATCCCACCGTCGACTTTGCCTGCAAGCGAGTGCTAGGCAGTCCGGAGCATCCGGCGATCACGCTGCACTTCTTGAACACGGTACTGCGGCTGCTGACGCCGATTCGCGACGTGCGGATCCTCAATCCGACGATCGAGAAGGCGTTTGAGGACGACAAGTGGTCGTTGCTGGACATCCTGGCCACGGACGAACTCGGGCGGCTGTACGATATCGAGGTCCAGACGACACGGCCGTTGGGGCTGCGGCAGCGATTGGCGTACTACGCGTCGAGCCTGCTGGTCGGCCAACTTGAGAGCGGTGGCGATTACCGGGACCTACGGCCTTCGATCTGCATCTGCCTGTTGGACGCGATCGAGTTTCGCAGCGAGACTGCCCTGCACCACAACTTTCAGATGCGGAGCGACAGCGGGCTGCTGCTGACCGACTGCTTGCAGGTGCATCTATTCGAGTTGCCCAAGTACGTGCCGCCGAGCGATAATCGGGTGATCAACGACCCGATCGAGCAGTGGCTGTACTTTTTCCGCCGGGCCGAGGAGTCGACCGTAGAAGAACTGACCGCTCGGCTACCCGATCCCGTTTTTGCTGAAGCCGCAGGAGTGCTGGAGATGATTGCGCGAAACCCTGATGAGCGCCGTTTGTACAACGAGCGTCTGAAGCTGGAACGCGACGAACGGGCGCGGAACCTGCAGGTGCGCGAAGAAGGCCGACAAGAGGGGCGGCATGAAGGTCGGCAGGAGGGTGAGTTGGTCGGCCGCGTGAAACTCCTGCAGAACCTCAATGGCGACACTCCGGCAACCACCGAGGAGTTGTTGCGATTGGGCGCCGAACAACTCATGGTGCTGGAGCGAGAGCTTCAGCAGCGGCTGCGCGAGCGTTCGGGCTGAGGTCGCTGTCCGAAGTCGGAGGGTTGTTGCGACGGTTCGGTTTGCCAGAAGAAGGCAGCTCAGGGCCGCGCTCTCAAAATCGCACCAACGCTCTCAGTTCGTCGCACGGCGCTCTCCAAAGATCGCAGGTTCGTTAACCGACGTCATCATTTTCAGCAGACGGTTGTTTGCGTGAGCGAGTCACCAAACGGGACTCGGAACCGCTGATTTGTTCCTTAGAAGCAGACAAAAAACCTAGATTTGCCCTCACCCTATCCCTCTCCCGCTGCGCGGTAGAGGGCACCAGGGGAGTCGCTGCGCGACCGGCCTTCTAGGTTTTTTTCCGCTTCTTAACAAGCACTTATGATTTGAGCACAATCGAGAGCGCGTACGAAGAGGGTTGTGTACGGGGAGGCAGTGATCGCGGCTCCGTTCAGCGTTCCGCTGCCGTCACTGCCGCTGAAGTCATCGCGCTGCCGGTGCCGTCGGCGAAATAGGGGTTATCCTGCTGCTCGGCAGCTGGCGGATGCTGCAGCGTTGAAAGGTGCTCGCAGAGCCGGTCCATTTCCGCGCTGAGGGTCAGCCAGACCGGCTCGGCCCTGTCCCAGTCTGCGTCACGGCTGACATGTTCCATCGCAAGCGCAGCCTCGAATGCCAAGCGGTCGTTGAAGATGCCGCTGGAACCTTTGAGCGTATGCGCCGCGAGCTTCAATTTCGCCGCGTCGCGGCCGTCAATCGATTCACGAATGCTGGACATCAGGTTGGGGCAGTCCTCCAAAAACATCCCGGCCAGCTCACGAAGAAAAACGGGGTCTTCGCCTAGAGGATTCACAGGCAGAGCGGGTTTGGAAGGCGACGGTCGCTGCTTGGCAGTCGCGACCGGCTGTGGCGACAGCACCGCATCGATCGCTTCAAACAACAGGTCGGTGCGGATCGGCTTGGAGACATAAGCGTCCATCCCCATCGACAGGCAGTGCTCGCGGTCGCCCTTCATCGCATGCGCCGTCATCGCGATGATCGGTTGATGCCGCTTGGTTCCCTGTTCGCGCTGGCGGATCCGCGCCGTGGCCTGAAACCCGTCCATCGTCGGCATCTGCACGTCCATCAGGATCACATCAAACGTCTGCTGCTCTAGCAGCGCCAGCGCTTCCTCACCGTTTTCCGCAATGATCGCCTCGTGCCCGGCGCTCGATCGTCCGCCGGGCGAACAGTTGGTTGACCGCGTTGTCCTCGGCGATCAGGACCCGTAACGAACGTTCCAGTGAGGTATCACAGCGACCGGCTACCTTGACCGCATCAGCGGCCGCCTGTGGTGGAGCTTGCCGATCGACAGCCGGCTCACAGGGTGCGGCATGCTCTCCAGCCAGCGCCGCATAAACCGCGGTTCGCAGCTCGTCCGAGAGCACCGGCTTGATCAGGTACGCTTCGGCCTTGAGTTCCCGAGCGCGGGCGATATTCGCCTGGCGATCCGTCGAGCTGAGCATCAAGATCGCTGGACCACTGAGCGACGGGTCGCGGCGAATCTGTTCTAAAGCGGTAAAACCGTCCATCCCCGGCATGATCACATCCATCAGGATCAACTGAAACGGCTGACCACAGCCGACCGCCTGCTGGAGGCAAGCCAAGGCGGCTTCACCGCTATCAGCCTCGGCCACCGCGACGCCCCAGCGTACCAGGGTACGGACCAAAATTTGGCGATTCGTCGGGTTGTCGTCAACAACCAGAACTCGCAGCCCCGCAAGCTCCACAGGCAATACGGCTTTCTGTGCCGCAATTGGCTCTGCGGCTCGCTTGAATCCGACGGTGAAGAAGAACCGGCTACCTTGGCCCGGCTCGCTCTCCACCTGTAGTTTCCCACCCATCATCTGCACCAGCTGCGACGAGATCGTCAGCCCCAGGCCCGACCCGCCGTAATTGCGGGTGGTGGAGCCATCGACCTGTGTGAACGCATCAAAGATTGCCTGCTGACGGTCCGCCGGAATGCCGACGCCGGTATCGGTGACTGAAATCGTCACCCAGGCGGTCTCGGCGGAGAGTTTCTTCAGTTCAACACTCACGGCGATTTCGCCTTGCGCGGTGAACTTGATCGCATTGCCGACGAGGTTTAGCAGCACCTGACGCAGCCGCGCCGGGTTACCGATCAGGAACTCAGGAATGTCGGAATCGATGGCGCACAGCAGTTCCAGACCTTTCTCATGCGCCTGCATCACCAGCGTCTTGACAGCATGCTCGATTGCGGTGTTGAGACTGAAGTCGCTCTCGTCGATGTCGAGCTCGCCCGCTTCCATTTTGGAGAAGTCGAGGATGTCGTTGATCAACTGCAGCAGCGAATCGCCGGAGAGTTTGATCCCTTCGAGGTACTGACGCTGTTCGCTGCTGAGTTCCGTATCGAGCGCCAGTTCGGTCAGTCCGATCACGCCGTTCATGGGCGTGCGAATCTCATGGCTCATATTGGCCAGGAACTCGCTCTTGGCGCGATTGGCCGCTTCCGCTGCCTCTTTGGTCTTCTGTAGCTCGACCGCCGCGAGCTTGCTGTTGGTGATATCCCGGAACGTCCAAAATCGACCGAAACAGTGTCCGTCCTCGCCCAGGACCGGAGCCGAATACGCTTCCAAGAACCGTCCGTCCACGAGTTCAATTTCATCCTGGGCGGTAGCATCCGGGTGAGCGTAGAGAAAACCGATCTCGTCGCTCACGCCGTCTGGCTCCTTGATCGAGTTGAGCGCGTACTGACGGATCTGCGCGTCCGATTGCGCCGCGACATCGGTCGGAATTTTCCAGATGTCGATAAACCGCTTGTTCCGAAGCACCCAATTCTGCTGGGCGTCGACCACCAGCAGCCCATCCACCGTCGACTCGAGCTGAGCTTGTAAGAACGCAGTCTTGGATCGAAGTTCGCTGGTTCTGACGCGAACCTGTTCTTCGAGCGTCGCGCGCATCTGCCGCAGATCGTCGGTCATGACGTTAAACGTCTTTGCCAGATCGCCGATTTCATCGTCGCGCTCGACATGCACCCGTCCCTCCAGCCGTCCACTGGCCATGGCACGCGCTGCCTTGGTGAGCGCGTCGATCGGCCGTGTCAGTGAGGCGGCCACGTACCACGCCAGGACCACAATCGCGGCGACAGCCAACGCCCCGAGGAGTAAAACCCAGACTCCGACTAGATCCAGCGGCCGCATGACCTCCTGGGAATCGATCTTGACCGCCATTCCCCAACCGCTGGTCGGCAAAAATCGCCACGCCGCAAACGTTTCCTGGCCGCGATAGTCGACGAGCGTTCCGCGGCCACGTTCGCCTGCTGCAGCAAGCTGCAACGACTTTGACAATGGATCCCCAACACGCACTGTCCGCTGGAATGCCGCCTGGGGATCGTGCCGCGTCGGGGCGATGAAGGTGATGGTGCCGGCCCGCAGCGAGCCAACCAAGATTTCTCCGGTAGCGCCCATTCCGGCGTGATGGTTTAATAGCTTGTAAATTTGCTCTTCGCTAATCTCGACAATCAGCACACCGATCAGCGTTTCGTCACGCTGGACCGGTGCGGCAACAAACATGGCCGCTCTGCCGCTGCGGGCAAACGGGGCCATCGCCGACAACACCGGACCACCGGTTGCGCGGGCGCGGTCAAAAGCCTTGGCCAGTTCCGTTTCTCGATAGGAAACATCGAGGTAGCTGACATTTCGATCTTCGTGCCCGGCGAACGTGAACAGCTCAGCCCCTTCAGGCGACGCGATCAGCACATCTGAATATTTAAAGGTGCTAACCGGTACCGCGAGCAGTTCTCGTAGTTCCTGCTCCCCCATCTTCCCGGCCGCTTCCTGCTCAATTCCGTCGACCGCATCCGTTGCCCGCCGGTGTTGCTCCAATCGCTCCACAGCCGCAATCACGTAGGGCGTCCGTGACAGCACCAGCACATCGACCAAGTGCTCGGTTGCGAACATCTCAATCTGTTCCGCCTTGGTGTCAGCCAGAGTCTCCATCCGGCGCAAGACCTCCGTTCGCAGAGCAGCGTTTGCCCCGACGTACAAGATGCACAGCAGGCTCGCCAGCGGCACCAGCGATATCCCGGTGAACCACCACCGCAATCTCCATGTCAGGTTCATCCGACGCGAGCGGGAGAGCCGATGAAACACCATGGAATGATCATTGCCGGATATCGGAAGGAATGGAAAACAAGGAGCCGCTTTAAGACTGAGCCGGCAAATAAAAACTGGCAGGTAGCAAACTGTCAGCGCGAAAACACTGTCACTGAATCCTCGAGAGCATTTCAAAACTCACTTAGGACTGAAGGCCCTCGTCTATGGGTGACTCGGCGGATGTGACCAGAGTTGCGAGCGACTCCGTGAGGCGGTCCAGCTCCTCGTTGAGGCCCCGCCAGACGCGTTCCGCCTTCTCCCAGTCGCCATCGCGCCCAGCGCACTCCATCTCAAAGGCGGCCTCAAAGGCCGGCCGGTCCTTAAAGACGCCGATCGAGCCCTTGAGCGTGTGCGCGGCGAGCTTCAGTTCCGCGGCATCTTGGTCATCGATCGCTCCGCGGATGCTGGCCACCAGATTCGGGCAGTCCTCCAGAAACATGCCGGCCAGTTCCCCGAGAAATACAGGATCTTCGGCGAACACTTCCGCCGCTGCAGACTGAGCCGCCGCCTCAACATCCTCCTGATCCTTTGGCGGCAACAGGACCGCCTCGATCGCTTCAAACAGCAGGTCAGTGCGAATCGGTTTGGAGACATAAGCGTCCATCCCCATCGATAGACAGTGCTCGCGGTCACCCTTCATCGCATGAGCCGTCATCGCGATGATCGGTTGGTGACGCTCCGTCCCCTGTTCGCGCTCGCGGATCCGCGCGGTGGCCTGGAACCCGTCCATCGTCGGCATCTGCACGTCCATCAGGATCACATCAAACATCTGCTGCTCCAGCAGCGCCAGCGCCTCCTCACCATTTTCCGCAACGATCGCCTCGTGCCCGGCGCGCTCGAGCGTCCGCTTGGCGAACAGCTGGTTGACCGCGTTGTCCTCGGCGATCAGGATCCGTAGCGAACGTTCCAGTGCAGTTCCGTTGCGACCGGTTACTTCGGCCGAATCGGCGACCGCCGGTGGTGGATCTTTCCGATCCACAGCCGGCTCAAAGGACACGGCATGGTCAGCTGTCAGCGCCTGATGGATCGCCATCTGCAACTCGCAGGGGAGCACCGGCTTGATCAGGTAAGCTTCGGCCTTGAGCTCCTGGGCGCGGGTGATGTCGGCATGGCGATCGATCGAGCTGAGCATCAAGATCGCCGGACCACTGAGCGCCGGATCGCGGCGGATCTGTTCCAAAACCGCAAAGCCATCCATGCCCGGCATGACCCCATCCATCAGGATCAATTGAAACGGCTCATTGCGATTGGCTTCATGCTGCAGGCACGCCAATGCGGTTTCGCCGCTGTCGGCCTCCGCTGCTTGCATGCCCCAGCGTGACAAGGTGCGGATCAGGATTTCGCGGTTGGCGGCGTTGTCGTCGACGACTAAAACCCGTACCCCCGTCAGCTCCAGTGGCGGAGACGCAGGCTCTAACAGCATCGGCAGAGGCGTCCGTTTCAAGCCGACGGTGAAGAAGAACCGGCTACCCTGCCCCAGCTGGCTCTCCACCTGCAGTTTCCCACCCATCATCTGCACCAACTGCGACGAGATCGTCAGCCCCAAGCCTGACCCGCCGTAGTTCCGGGTGGTAGAGCCATCGACCTGCGTGAACGCTTCGAATATCGCCTGCTGTCGGTCAATCGGAATGCCCACGCCGGTATCGCTGACCGAGAAGGTCACCCAGGCGGTCTCGGTGGACAGTTTCTTCAGTTCAACGCTGACCGCGACCTCGCCTTGAGCAGTGAACTTGATCGCATTGCCAACGAGGTTCAGAAGCACCTGACGCAGCCGCGCCGGGTCACCGATCAAGATCTCGGGAACCTCCGGACGAATGTCGCACAGCAGCTCCAAGCCTTTCTGATGCGACTGTAGGACGAGCGTCTTGAGTGCGTTCTCGACGGCGGTGCTGAGGCTGAAGTCGATCTCGTCGATATCCAGCTCGCCGGCTTCCATCTTGGAAAAGTCGAGGATGTCGTTGATCAGCTGCAGCAGCGAATGACCGGATTGCCGGACCGCTTCGAGATACTGACGCTGTTCGCCGGTCAATTCGGTGTCCAGCGTCAGTTCAGTCAGTCCGATCACGCCGTTCATCGGCGTCCGGATCTCGTGGCTCATGTTCGCCAGGAACTCGCTCTTGGCGCGATTGGCGGCTTCCGCTGCCTCTTTGGCTTCACGCATCGACTCGGCCAAAGCAAGGCGTTCGGTGATATCGCGACCCGAACCAGCCATGCCGATCACGTTGCCTTCGGAGTCATACGTAGGCGTGGTGTTGTATTCATAGGGTATGCGACCATCTTTGGCCCGCAGATGGAGTTCCGCTTTGGCGAATCCGGTTTCCATGCCGCGTTTGAGCGTTGCGCGAATTCTCTCATGTTCATCTTCGGGGAAGTAGTCGAACGCGTTGGTTGCTGCGACTTCCTCTGCCGTCTGCCCACAGACTTTCTCCAGGTTGCCATTCCACCACAACATTCGCCCGGTATTGGGGTCGATCATGTACAGGATATCGGGTACCGCCTGGACAAACGCTTTGAGTTCCGAGTGAGCTGCAGCAAGGTCCGCCATGAGTCCGGCTTTCACCCGATTGGCGGCTTCGGCGGCTTGGTGCGCTTCCTGCAGGAGCGCATTCTTGACCTCTAGTTCCTCAACCTGTTCTTGCTTGGCTCGGTTGGCGGCTTCTGCCGCCTCTTTGGCCCGCTGAAGTTCTTCTTCTGCTAATTTGCTGCTGGTGCTGTCACGGAACGTCCAGAACCTCCCATAGTAGTGGCCGTCCTCACCAATGACCGGCGCCGATGATCGATTTAACACCCGTCCATCTTTGAGTTCGATCTCGTCTCGCGCCACTTGATCGCGGTTCGAGTAGAGATAGTCGATCCGCTGCATACAGGCTTCGGGATCTTTCAGCAGTCCGACGATGTGATCCAGCGACGCCCCTTCATCTGGCTGATCGAACACATGCTGAGGAAGCTGCCAGATCTCGGCGAATTGCCGGTTCTGAAGGATCTTTTGCCGCCGGTCGTCAACCACCAACAGCCCTTCCAGGCTGCTCTCAGTCTGTGCTTGCAGGAACGCCGTCTGCCATCGCAAACCCGCTTCGGCGCGTTCGCGTTCTTCCACTTCAAACTCTAGCAATACGAGATTAGCAACAGCCACAGCAAACGTCTTCTCATCGGCCGACCACTGCCTGGCCGCACCGAAGTACTCATGACAAACGACGCCCTCGACCTGACCGGACAGCCGCACCGGCGCGTCCAGCGCGGCAGTAATGCCCAGCGGCTGGAAGTACGTCTCAGTAAACTCCTGCGTTCGCGGATCAGCTTGGGCGTCGCTTGCGTCAAGCACGTCCGTATCGCTCAGCGACTGGAAATAGTCCGGGTAGTCGGCTGCCTTCAGTTCGTCACCAGCGGAATGCAGGCCGGTTTCCGCGTCATAAAGATCGATGCAGCACAGCGCATCGCGCCCCGGGTTGTAGCGCCACACGCTGACCCGTGACGCGCCCAGGATCCGCGCGGATGTTTCCGTGATCGCCTGGTACTGGGTGCCGTGCCCCGTTCGCTGGCTGCTGCAGCGCGTCAGCGAGACCAGTGCGTCTTGCTGTTTGCGCATCCGCAGTTCATTGCCACGCATCAGATCTTCTGCCTGCTTCTGCTCGGTGACGTCCCGGGAGACGGTCGCGATACACAGCGGCTCGCCGCCGTCCGGATCGCGGACCACGAACATGCTTGAGTGCGCTTCCACCGCGTGGCCGGTCTTGAAGTTCCGCAACTGAATCGCTCCGGCCCAGCGGCCGACCGACTCCAAGGCCGGCAGGGCGTGTTCGGTCAAGATCCGCCGGCCTGAATCGGTGACGAAATCGGTGACATGCGTGCTGAGATAGTCGTCCTGGTCGTCGATGCCAGCGAGCTCGACTCCGGCTCGATTGAGGTAAATTACGTCTCCGGAGAGTGACGCCATCGCGATGAAGTCGGTTGAGTTCTCGACTAGCGAAACGAACTTCTGCCGTTCCTCGTCCGCGAGTTTGGCGGCTGTGATGTCTTCATGAGAGACCACGACCCGAATCGGGCCCTCATCTTCAAAACGTGTCACGCGGGCCATCAACCAGCGCTTTTCGTTTGCCCGGTGGCAGGAATACTCGAGACTGAACTCCTGCGCTTCCGCTCGAATCACCGAGCGAATGCCAGCAACCATGGCACTGGCATGCTGGCCGTAGGGGCACGTCTGGCGGTCACAGAGTTCGAGGTAGTTGATGCCAACATTGAGGCCGCTGTCGCCGCAGTTCCCAACGTGGAACTCCCGCCAAGCGCGATTGGTGGCGAGGATCACCCCGTGTTCATCGAGAATCGCCAGGTGAGTCGCGAGCGCGTCCAGCGTCGAGCGGGCAAAGCGCTCGGACTCCGCCAGCGCCTGTTCAAACTCTTTGCGCTCGGTGATATCCTCGCCGATGATATAGAAGCACTCAGCGTCGTGCGACGTGGTCGAGTTGATGCACAGTTGACGGATCTCGCCACTGGGACGACAGATTTTGACTTCAAAATCATTTGAATACCCGAGTCGCATCCCTTGTTCGATCTCGCGCACCGTTCGCTCGCGATCATCGGGATGAATGAACTCTAGGAATGGAGTCTGCAGTAGTATTTCTTCCGGGTAGCCGGTGGTGCGCTGCAGCGCAGGATTGATTTTGCGGATACTCCCGTCAAAGCCGGCGATCATCAGCAGGTTTCGCGACTCGTTGAAGAACTGCTGGTATTCCTCATCGGTCCGGCGGCGCTGCGTGATATCTTCCGCCACCCCAGCGACTCGTTTTAGGCTACCGTCCTCACCGACGATCGGAGTTCCTCGATCACGGATCCAGCGAACCTCGCCATCAGGGCGAATGACTCGGAACTCGCGTTCCCAGGATTTACCTTCAAGCGCCGCCGCCGCCACCACCTGACTGGCATGAGACTGATCCTCCGGGTGAACCGCGTCATGCCACGATTTGGGCGACGCATAAAGACTCTCACAAGTGCGGCCCCAAATCGCCTCATAGGCCGGACTCACATACAGAATTTCTGCCGAATCAGGTGCCGACAACCAAAACACTTCGTGGATATTGTCGGTGACCTCCTGAAAACGTTCCCGCTGCTCCTGCAGCTCGTGGGTGCGATTCTGCACTTGTTCTTCGAGCGTTGCCCGCATCTGCTGCAGTTCATCGCTCATCGCATTGAAGGCGCTCGCCAAGGTACCGATTTCATCGGCCCGATCGACCGGCACGCGGTCATGAAGCTCGCCGCGCACGATCGCATGTGCCGCTCCGGTCATGGCATAAATGGGACGCGACAACGATGCCGCAACATACCAAGCCACCATAATCGTCACCGCCATCGCCACAGCGCCCAGCAGCAGTGCCAACATTCGGATCCGGTTCAGCGGCGCCATAACTTCGCGCACATCGATTTCCACAGCCATGCCCCAATTGCTCAGCGGCAAGTGACGCCAAGTCGAGAATGCTTCCTGCCCGCGATAGTCCAATAGCTCGCCGCTGCCCCGCTGACCAGCGACGGCCCGCTGCAGCGACTGGGCCAATGGATCTCCCATCCGCACCGTTCGACGGAACGCGGCCTGCGAATCGTGGCGGGTGGGCGCTACAAACGTGACGACATCATTGTGCAACTGTCCAACGATGATCTCGCCGGTTTCACTGAGGCCGCTGAGTGACTCAAGCAGGCTGTAAATCCGCTCGCTGCCGATCTTCACAACCAGCACGCCGGTCAGTGTCTGCTCCTGAAGCACGGGGGCAGCAAAGAAGACTGCCGGACGGCCATCGCGATCCATTGGTGCAAAGGCCGACATCGATGGCTGCAATGTCGACCGCGCTTGCTCAAAAACATGCGCACAGCTCAGCCAGGGGGAATGCGCCAGCAAGATAGTTCGTCCCCAGCTCGCTATGGCCGGCGAAGGTGAACAGTTCGTCTCCCGCAGGTGAGGCAATGAACACATTCGCGTATTGATGAGCGCCGATGTGTACGCTCAATAGATCCCGCAGCGACTGCTCCTCGGCGGCGTCCATGGCCTTGCCGCCGCCGGCGGACGAGTCCCGCTGTACCAGTTGCTCCACCGCAGCGATCACGCGCGGCGTGGTCGCCAAAACCCTGACATCAGCGATTTTTGCGGCAAACAAAGACTCCAGTTCCGCCGCCTTGCGATCGGCAATCGCATCGATCCGCATCAACACCTGTTGTTGCAGTCCACGCTCTGCCGCGGACTGCAAGATGAACAATATGCTGACCAGCGGGACGAGCGACAGGGCCGCGAAATAACACCACAATTTCCAGGTCAGGGTAGGCCGCCTGAGGAAATTAGCCAAATCGATGAGGTTCACTTCAGACGCCGCAGTCGGGACTTTGAAAAGGACGTGAAACCGGCGTCTCGGGGCACCGGAAAGTGCAAATGATTGTTTCGCATCCTGCGGCTGGCGGCGAGGTGGATCAGGCAGCTTCCGTTCGGAACCCTCGCGCATCAGCCAGGGTCCGGGCGATGTCGAGGTACACCTCAGCCGCTTCATTGTCGGGCTGCGAGAGGACCAGCGGCGTGCGATCGACGTACGCTTTGTAACAAGCGGCGGCGGCTGGAGGGACGATCCGCAAAATCCCGCAGCCGAGCAGCGATCGAATCGTCGGTAAATCCATCGACAGCGGCAGGGTGCTGCGGCCGACGACGACGGCCCCGACCTGTCGTTCGCCAACGCCCCAAGCCTCCAGCTGGGCTACGGTGGCTTGACCACAACGCACCGCTAGCGGCTCCCGTTCGGTCACCAGGGCCACATACTCCGATAGGCGCGCGGCCGTCGCGGTCGCCGCCGACGGCCAATTGGGCAGGTCTAAAATGACGAACTCCGCCATGCGGGCCAAACCTTTGACGATCGCCTCGGTTCGCTCCGCGTCGAGCCCGCCCGCCCGCTCCGGATCATGCGTGCCGAACAGGATCCGAGACGTCGCCGGACCGCGGCACAGCGCAGCCGTCAAATCCCGATCACCGATCCGCGCCGGCGGGATGTCCAGCAGTGAGTCGAGACCCGTCGGCGGATCGCCGTGGAAACTGAAGGAGAGGCCGCCAAAAACCGGCTTGAGCTCCGCCAGGATCACCGACTTGCCTTGAGCTGCCAAAGCAACCGCGACGTTGGCCGCCGTGGTGGTCGTCCCTACGCCGCCCTTGGCCCCGAGGAAACTGATGACGCGCCCTGATGCACCGCGCAACTCCCGCGTGATCTGCTCGACCTGAGCCTTGTGCCGGGCGACCGAGAATTGCACGATCTTCGCCAGCTTCGCACCGTCGACATCCTGCTTGACCAGATAGTCTGCCGCTCCCTGCTCAACCGCGAGAATACCCATCGATTCATCGTGCTCCCCGGTCAGCACGATCACCGGCACATCCGGGAAGCTCGCGTGCAGCGCTGCGAATGTTTCCATCCCCCGACTATCGGGAAGATTCAAGTCCAGCAAAACCGCATCGATCCCGCCCCCAGCCAGTCGCTCCAGCCCCATCGACAGCCGCTCCACCCACTCGACCTGGATCACGGGCTCTTTTTTTGCGGCTAACCAGTGCTGCGTTTGTCGCGCCTCGATGCGATTATCTTCAACCAGCAACGCGCGAATTGTCTGTGTCATCAACAATGTCCTTGTTTCCACCGAGACCGATAGCGGTTTCGGCTCTCTAGAAAAGCGGGTTCGGGGGTTACTGCGTGACGCTGCTGCCACGGTTACAGCGCAGATGGTCTCGAGCAGGAAGCGGGAGTGAGCGCAGGATTTTACTCTACCTGGCTCCGCCTGCAGCATCGTCGGGCCGTAACTTGCCCGGATCAGCCGATGGCGAATTCGAGCATCACACATTACCACCGGCAGTTAGGCAGTTCCTGTGCCAGATTGCGGACCAGGGACTCCCACGGCTCCGATGGTGAACGCAAACCCCCGTAAAACCGGTCGATTGGGGGTTTTCGATCACCGATTAAATCATCGCACGCTGGCGTGCGGTCAATCCGGTACTGCTGCTGCACGAACCTGACCGAAAGGGACCAGCCTGTGCCTTTCATGTCCTATCGGCAAGGAAATGACAGCCGTGCGACAAAATATTGCTTTGGTTGCAGCCGACATGCCGGCTATGCCGATCGTGACGATAGCTCACCACGGACCAGGGAGGCAGCGGAGGGTAAAACCATTAGGGGCAAAGCGATCATGTTCAACCACGTTCAGCAATGCCGCCTCTGGCTGTCCGCTGCCATCGCCGGCAGCGCGGCGGTGCTGCTCTTGTTCGCCCCACCAATAGCCTCGGCTCAGTCGTTTGCGCCGCCGACGGAAACCGTTCCGGCACCGCGTGGCGACGCTGCCCAAACGCTACCGCTGATGCAAATCGAGCCGACACGCCGGCAGTCGAACGATTCCTTCATCAGCAGCCTCAGCACCAACGACGCGTTCTTCGAAGTGATCATCGGCCAAGGACGGATGCTCACGCTTGAGCGGGATATCGTGGAGCCCAATCAGCCCAGCCCGTTGATCGCCACTGGCGACCCCTCGGTGATCGATTTTGAGGTCGTCGGGCCGCGCCACATCCGCGTCACCGGCCAGCGCCTCGGTGTGACGGACCTGTCGATCGTGCCTTCGGTGGGTGAAGCTTTTAATCTCGAAGTGCACGTGGTCGCTGACCTGTCGTTCCTTCGCGCCCGCTTGCGACAGACTTTTCCCGACGCGCTCCTGGAAATCTCGCACCTCCGCGAACACCTCGTCGTCGAAGGTCAAGCCCGCGACAGCCGCCAAATCTCGCAAATCATCCAGCTCATTGGACTGTACCTCGAATCAGTCCAGGTCGCTCGGCGCACCCAAGGAGCGGCCGGCGGCGGTGCGCCCGGCGCTGCCGGGATGCCCGGTGCAGACGCCCTACCCGGTGTGGCAATTCCCGGTGACGCCGCTGCTGGGGAATTGCCGGCCGAAGACCTTCCGCCGCCACTGGCCGGCGAAGTTGATCCGGCGCTGCGCAGTACCAGGGGATATCAGTCCTGACGTCAGCCGGCCTTCGATCCGCGTGGAACTCCCCCGGCCCCAGATCATTAACCTCATCCGCGTGCCCGGACCTCAGCAGGTACTGCTCAAGGTCCAGGTCGCGGAGCTGAACCGGACGGCCCTGCGGCAACTGGGCGTCGATTTCCTGTTCCAAAACAGCGGCAACGCGGTCGGCAGCAACATCGGCGGCGGATTGCCGCCGGGCATTGAGGGTGGCGGTCTGCTCGGCCTACTCGACCCGCTGACGACCGACGCCACGGCGTTTGGCGTGTTCGATGGCGGCAACGTCAACTTCTTCGTCGATGCGTTGCGGCGCAATCAGGTTTTCAAGATCCTCGCCGAACCGACCCTGGTGGCACTGCATGGCCAAGAGGCGAGCTTCTTGTCCGGCGGTGAGTTTCCCGTTCCGGTTCCTCAAGGTGGAGCCGCGACCGGAGCGATCACGATTCAGTACCGGGAGTTCGGCGTCGGACTGACGTTCGTCCCGTTCATTCTCGACGAGGATACCGTTCGCCTGGCGGTCGCACCGGAGGTGAGCTCGATCGACTTCACGCTCGGCATCACCGTCGGCGGCATCCAGGTGCCGGCACTCAATACCCGCCGCACACGCACGGTGGTGGAGCTTCAACAGGGTCAGACGCTAGCCGTCTCGGGGCTGCTGCAGGTGGAAATGGAAGCCGGCACCGATCGCATTCCCGGGCTCGGCGACCTGCCACACATCGGCGCCCTGTTTCGGAACAACACGTCGCGGCGAGTCGAGAAGGAGTTGATCATCCTGGTGACACCTCACCTGGTAGGTGCGTTGAACGCCGAGGAAGTGCCACCGCATCCCGGCGCGGATGTCTGCGAACCGACCGATAAGGAGTTCTTCCTGCAGGGGCGAATCGAGGGCCGCACCGGCCAGCCATTCCGCTCCACCACGCGCTGGGACGACCCCTTTGGCTGGGAACGGCGGCGCCAGCTGGAAACGGAACACCTCATCGGCCCCTACGGCTACTCGCACTAGCGGGGCGTCAACATCAAATGTCGCTTAAGGGGTCAGGAGTCAATGGTGCGAAGCACCCGAAGGGCCGCTGGCGGCAATTGACTCCTGACCCCTTAATCCGATCCCTTAGCAACGATGTCTCCTCGCGAGGAAGGATCACTGATGACTCCCACCTATCACCGTAGTCGGTTCGGCCTCGCGGTCGCACTCGCCGCCTCGATCACGCCGCTGCTCGCAGCCGAGCCACCGGTGCGAATCGCTCCACCATCCTCACCGGCGCCTCCGGTCGCCACGCCCTATGTCATCGCCCCGTACGAAAGCTCCTCCGAGCGCACCGCTGCGGCTGCTGACACCTGCCTGGAAGACAGTTCACCCGCCGCAGGATTTCCTTCGTCAGCGCACCGGCAACCGGCGGTCGCTCCCTCAGCGGTGAGCGACTCGCTGTGCCCGGCTTGCAATATCCACCCCGAGCCAGCCTTCGGCACGTCCTACAACGCCATCATGCGGCGCAAATCGCCAAGGGCGAAGCCGCGCTAATGGTGCTTTATCAGTACGATTTCGTTCGCGGCCAAGCAGCGCTTAACTACCGCGGCCGTCTGCGGCTGCAAAAGATCGCTCGGCTCGCTCCTCAAAACCCGTTCCCGATCATCATCGAAGCGAACCGGTACGACCCCGAGCTCGATGCTGCCCGTCAGGCGCAAGTGGCGGCGGAGCTGAGTTGGAACTCCTTTCCCGTGCCCGCCGAGCGGGTTGTCGTCGGCCTGTCGCCGCAGCGAGGGCTGGATGGTTTGGACGCGATCCTCGTGCACCAAAGCTTGCTGAACTTGAGTAACGTCGGCGGTTCGGCCGGCCAGACCGCTACGCCGGGAAGCGGCATGGGTACCCCGGTTCCGGTGCCGTAGGAATATTCTTCCCCGGCTCATGCCGGCACGCTGGATTGACTCAGAAAATCATGCCCATGTCTATCACCGCATTTTCTCACCGCCAGACGCTGCTGGCGGCACTGTCCGTGATGCTGCTCGGTGGCTGCGCTGGCAACAGCAGTGGTCGGTTTGCCTTCTGGCCCGGGAGCAAAGAGGAGACCGCCGATCAGCCGGTGCTCAGCCCGCAGCAAACTGCCGATATGCAGCTGGCTATGGGCCGGATGGCCGAGCAGCAGAAGCAGTGGCAAGCGGCCGCATCAGCCTACCGCCAAGTGCTCCAGACCGATCCGAAGCATCCCGATGCCACCCATCGCTTGGCGGTGCTGTACGATCGGCAAGGCGAGTTCGAGCACTCCAGTCAATGGTTTCAGAAGGCGCTCAAGCTCAAACCCGGCGATCCGGAACTGTTCTGCGACATCGGTTACAGCCTCTCGCTACAAGGTCGCTGGCGGGAAGCCGAGATCAATCTGCGACAGGCGATTGCAGTCGCGCCCAACCATCACCGAGCACAGAATCACCTCGGCGTCGTGCTCGCTCAACAAGGGCACCCAGAGCAGGCGCTGGCCGCCTTCCGCCGAGCGCAATGTACGCCCGCCCAAGCACATGCCAACTTGGCGGCGGTGTTGGCAATGCACCAGCGACTCAGCGATGCACAGCAGCATCTGGAGCATGCACGACGTTTAGCCGCAGACGATCGTGAAACGGCGGAACGACTTCAGGGACTGGAGGCCTTGATCGCCGAGTATCGGTCGCAAGCGCAGCCGACCGCTACGGTTGCCAGCGTGCGCGCGGCCGGCCACAGCAGCGAACTTCAACCCATCGGCGGTACTGGCACCGCAGCTCGCTAAGTTGCCATCGGAGTGCTGGTGATCAGACGGGTACCGCAAGCAGTGCGCACGGGAGCAACAGACCGTGAGGGCCCAGCATGGTCCTCGGCAGACAACGCACCCCCAGCCAGAAGCGTGTCTACGAGCGCACTGGGAGTGGACTTCCATTTTTTCTTAAGTGCGCAACTCGCTGCAACTGAATACTTTGCGCGGCATGCTTAGTCAATAATTGCGGGTTTATCCAACGACTGGTACCAGACCTGCATAGGTCGTGATTCCAAGTAAGGCATCAACGAAGCACTCTGTTCCGCGTCGGCATGTAGATCGACGCAGAGGGCCTCAGGCCTTATCAAACATCGGCCCGGGATGACGAACACCGTCACGGGCCAACACGGAGTTACCATGAAATTGTTCATCGCACGCATGCAAAAATTAGCCACTCGCGAAGAGGGCGCCACGATGGTTGAATACGGCCTGATGGTCGCTTTGATTGCGGTTGTTTGTATCGTCGCCGTCACTTTGTTGGGCGTCAACGTTGCCGCCATCTTCAATAACGTGGCTGGCAAAGTCACTCCGACCGCTTAACACCCAAGCCAGGTCGCCGAGGAAGTCGCCACTCCGTCGACCTAATTGGCCTCTGGTCTGCAAGACCCTGGCGGGTGTTTGTCCGCCAGGGTATCTTGCAGACACACTCTCTCTATCCGGTGTAGCGATCAATCCTTGATCCTCTGAGCCGGTTCCTAGCTCATTTCTCTGCCAGGTACATAAGACACTGATCGATGACGCTGACCAGCGCAATGAATCACTCCCCGGCGATGGCGTCCGCGGCCCACTCCCAAGTGAAAAACGAAGATCGTCTCAATACGCTCAAGCATGAGCTGCATCAGCAGATCATCGAATCGATTGATATTTCACGGATTGGCGGAATGTCCGAAGATGAACTGCGAACCGAAATCCGTACGGCCGCGGAAGAGTTGTCGCGTAAAAGCTCCGGCTTGCTGACCTTGAGCGAGCGGGAACGACTGGTCAACGAGGTCGTTGATGAGAGTTTTGGGCTCGGGCCGTTAGAGCCGCTGTTGAATGACCCGACCGTCTCGGACATTTTGATCAATGGACCCAAGACAGTTTATGTGGAACGCGGCGGCCGCCTGCAGCTAAGTGACGTTCAATTCAGCAGCGAAAAGCACCTGCTGCAAATCATCCAGAAAATTGTCGGTCGCGTCGGTCGTCGGGTTGATGAATCCTCGCCGATGGTCGACGCCCGGTTGGAGGATGGCAGCCGATTCAATGCGATCATCTCGCCGTTGGCGCTCGATGGATCGCTGGTCTCGATTCGCCGCTTCCCAGCCCGGCCGCTGATGGCCGCCGACTTAGTCGCCAAGCGTTCAATCGCACCGCCGATGGTCGACTTTTTGGCCGCCTGCGTGAAGGCCCGCTGCAACGTTCTGATCTCGGGAGGCACCGGTTCGGGTAAGACAACCCTGTTGAACCTGCTCTCCGGATATGCATCGGAAAACGAACGGATCGCGACGATTGAGGACGCGGCCGAGCTGCGTCTGCAACAGGCCCACGTGGTGCGGATGGAAACCCGACCGCCGAACATCGAAGGTCACGGTGAGATCACTTCGCGAGACCTGCTGCGCAACGCGATGCGAATGCGTCCCGACCGTGTCGTCATCGGCGAGTCGCGAGGGCCCGAAGCGCTGGACATGCTGCAGGCGATGAACACCGGGCACGAAGGCAGCATGACGACGCTGCACGCGAACGACACGCGCGAAGCGCTCAGCCGTCTGGAAATGATGGTCGGGATGGCCGGCTACGATTTGCCGATCTGGATCATTCGACGTCAAATCGCATCGGCCGTCGATCTCGTCATCCAGGCTAACCGCCTGCCCGGCGGGGTCCGCAAAATCACTCAGATTTCCGAAGTCACCGGCATGGAAGGCGACATCATCAGCATGCAAGACATTTTCGCCTTCAAACAAACAGGACTCGATGAAAATGGCTGCGCAACGGGTCATTTCTACGCCACCGGCGTCCGCCCGCAGTGTTTGGAAAAACTGGAAGCGTGCGGGATTCACCTGCCTTTCCAACTGTTCGAAGGGGGGCCGCTTTCCTTCTAAACACCCCGACACAGGCTGGCTCCAAGGACCGTTTCCTGCATAACGGTAGGAATCACACTGAAGGATGTGACTGTTGACTAATCATTCGTTTCCGGCCGTTTAACACTTTGTCCAGAACCGCCTTCCATGTCACCCGCATTGCTTTCGCTGCTGACTTTTATATCGATCCTGTTTGCAACTATTAGTGTTGCATCGCTGGCTTCTGATATGTTCTTGCGCAACCGCGCCCGCGTCAGCCGCCGGCTCGATGAGGAGTTTCAGAAAAATCAAAAGGAAGACATCCGCAAGTCTTCGCTGTTCAAAGACCTGCACAAGCTTAAATCCGGTGAGTTTGAAAGCGCCGAGCGCAAGCCCAACCTGCGGGAGCGACTGGAGTTGCTGCTTGAACAATCCGGACTCACCTGGACACTGCAAAAGCTCGCCGTGCTGACGGCAGTGAGCAGCTTCACCTTGATGTTGCCGGGGGCGGCGATTCAGCGTAGCATCATTTTTACTCTGCTCGGCGCTTTATTCGGTAGCGTGATCCCCTGGCTGTACGTCAAGTTCAAACGCAAATCGCGGCTCGATTCCCTCTGCTCCCAATTGCCCGAGGCGTATGACCTGATGGCCCGCGGTCTGCGGGCGGGGCAAACCATCGCGATGACCATGAAAGGTGTGGCTGAGGAGTTCCCTCAGCCGATCGCTGGAGAGTTCGCGTATTGCTATGAGCAGCAGAATCTCGGGCTCGCCGCCGACGTCTCGCTCCGCGACCTTTCACGCCGCACCTCGCTGATGGAAGTCAATATCTTCGTCGTCGCCGTCGTGATTCAAAAGCAGGTGGGCGGAAACCTCGCCGAGATCTTAGAGAAACTTGCAATGTTGGTCCGCGAGCGGGCGAAAATGCGAGGCACGATCAACACGCTTACCGCCGAAGGACGAATGCAGGCAGCGCTGTTGATGGCACTTCCGCCTGGCATGTTCGTCGCCATGCTGGTGTTCAACCGCGAATATGCCATGGTGCTGTTGGAGTACCCGATGTTGTTGCTGGCTGTAGTGATATCGATGGGGATTGGGGCGTTGTGGATTCGCAAAATTATTAACTTTGATTTCTGAGCACTCCGCCACGCATCAACTTTATGGATAACTCTGTTCTACTAGCGATCGTCCTACTGGTCATGCTGTCCAGTTTCGTGCTGTTGGCCGCGTTGTTGGTCGGCGAGCGAAAACGGCGAGTTCGGGTCCGGCTGGAAGAACTCTCTACCGGTGAAGCGGCTATCAACCGAGCGCCAGCCCAGGCGGTCTCGCAAGCGATCCGCACGACACTGCCCAAGATGGGCAAGCACCTCATGCCCGAGGATGCTGAGGAGCAAACGAAGCTCAAGACCCGACTGATCCACGCGGGGCTTTATCATCCGCAGGCGCTTGCGATTTTTCTCGGCGTAAAAATGTTTCTGATCGTATCGCCGACGATTTGCGGACTGCTATTGGGATTGGCAGGGCTGATTCCGACTAACTATGGGCTGATGCTCGGTGCCTGCGCCAGTATCGGTGGTTTGATCGGGCCGAGCTTTTGGCTCGACAAGCGGAAAAGCGGCCGCCAAAGCCAGCTCCGTCGGTCATTGCCCGACGCGCTCGACCTGTTGGTCATTTGCATGGAAGCCGGGCTCAGTCTCGCGCCGCCCTGCAAAGGATCACCGGCGAATTAGAACCGGTGCATCCGCTGCTGGCTTATGAGCTGATGATTGTACAGCGAGAAGTGCAAATCGGCCACCCGCTCGGTGATGCACTGCGATCGCTAGCGGCGCGTACGGATCTGGACGACATTCGCAACTTGGCTGCCGCGATCAAGAATGCCGAGCGGTTTGGCTCGAGTATGGTCAAAACCTTGCGCACCTTTGGCGATACCCTCCGCATTCGCAGGCAACAAAGAGCCGAAGAAATGGCTCAGAAGGCAGGTACGAAGATTCTCTTCCCAACGTTGTTGTTTATATTTCCTGCGATCTTCTTGATCATCCTCGGTCCAGCTGCGATTCAATTGATCGACATCATGGGGAACATGCAAAAGTGAAAGCGTGTGCATCGTTTCCCCAGTGGTGGCATGGCCGGCGCAACAACGCCGCGGACTGGCTGAAATCGACACAACCCATGAAAGCTCGCACCACTCCGCGCGGCGGTAACGCCAGGCAGAGGCGATCGCGCAGTGGTGCAGCGGCGGTAGAATTCGCGATCGTGCTTCCGTTGTTACTCTTGCTATTCTTGGGCGCTTGTGACTTTGGCCGCTTCGCCCATACTCAGGTAGCCGTTTCTAACGCTGCTCGGGCAGGCGCGGGGCAGGCGAGCCGCCATCGTCCGACCACCGCGACAAGGCCACAGTGGGAAGCGGGAATTCGCCTAGCCGTCGGGGACGAGTTGAAAGAACTCGCTGGGTTTGAGGCCAATCGCTTGGCCATCACGATCGCTTGGGTTGAAGAACCAGACGCAACGTCTCGTGCCAGCGTCCAGGTGAGCTACCCGTTCCGCACGCTGGTCAGTTGGGGTGTTATTCCCGACCTGTTCACATTTCGGGAAACGGTCGTCTTTCGGATCATGCAGCTTTAAACCGTGATGATGGCAGTAATGAAAAATGCGATGCCAGCTCGGCAGGCTTCAAAACACGCCGCTCGCAGCGGGGCAGCGTTGGTGGAAGCGGCCATCGTTCTGCCCGTGTTCTTAACCTTAGTACTCGGCCTGCTGGACCTCGCTGGCGGCGCTTACCGCCACAACATCGTCTCGGAACTGGCTCGCCGGGGAGCGCGCGAGGCGATCGTGCACGGCAGTCAGGCACCTCCCAACCGTGTGGCCCTGGGCCCGCAAACCTGGAACTCAACCGCTGCGGACTCGGGAGATGTCGCCACGGCGATTCGCTCATTGCTGGCCGGGATCGATCCAGCCGATGTAACGATTCGGCTGGAATGGCTCGACGGCAGCAACGCGCCGGATAAGCGTGTCCGCTGTACGGTGATGGTTCCCTATCGAGGAACGACCTTTCTATTAAGCGGCCGCCAACTGACGATTCGGGCAACTTCCACGATGGCGATTGCAAACTAAATGCGAGCTTACCGCTACCGCGCTCGGCATCACGCCCTGTCACGTCGCCGCTGGCGACGCGGGGCTGTATTGGTGTTGACGGCGCTGCTGCTGCCGGTGTTGCTGGGTGTCACCGGGCTGGTGATCGATGCCGGCTTGTTAATGGTTGCGTCGCGCAAAGCCCAGAATGCCGCCGACGCTGCCGCGATGGCTGCCGCTTTTGACCTGTTGCTTGGCCGCCCACTTGCGACCGCTCGAGCGACGGCGCTGACGTACGTGCGGACCCACAATCGGTTGGCCAGCGCCACCGTTACCGTGAACAGCCCGCCTTCGCGCGGCCCCTATCAAGGCAACGCGGGCTACGTGGAAGTGATCGTGCAGGCTCCGGTAAGCACCGTGTTCATTCAAGTGCTCGGCGTCAACCGCGAGCAGTCGGTACGCCGACTGGCGGTCGCAGGCCTGCGGCCGATGAATGCCGTCCCCGGAGTGATCGCCTTAGATCCCGCCGCTCGCCCTGGGATCAGCGTCGGTGGCAATGGTTCCCTTGCTGTCAAGGGAAACATTACCGTCAATTCTGATGGCGGAGGACTGGATGAAACCGGCGGATCGATCAACAACGGTAACTCTGGCAATGCCATGACCGTTTCTAATAACGCCAGTGTCAGGGCGACGGACATCCGAGTCGTGGGAGGAGTCAACGCCCCGTCCAATTTTCACCAATTCGATCCCACCGTTCCGGGCTCACCACTGCGAACAGGTTCGCTGCCAGTGCCTGACCCATTCCTGTACCTGCCGCCGCCAACCATCGGCACCGGAGCCAATCCAACCGTTCATCCTGCCGTCTCCGTATCTGGCAATGCAACGGTCACGCTCACTCCAGGCATTTACCCTTCGATCTCAATCAGCTCTGGGACAGTCGTCTTTCAACCGGGAATTTACATTATCCGCGGTGGTGACCTGAAGATTACGGAACAGAACGTCACAGCTTACGGCGTCATGTTTTACGTTACCGGCAGCGACTACGACGTCAGCACGGGCCTGCCCGATTCGGGAGATGCTTACGCGACACCGCCGGCTGCAGGGAACGCCAGCTTTGGTGACGTCAGCATCAATGCAGGGCTGAGGTTTTCCGGCCTCAATAATCCGAGCAGTCCGTTCAATGGGATGTTGTTCTACCAGCGGCGTCTCAATACGAAGGCGTTTTCCATTCAGGGCAACAGTTCATCTGGAAACTTGGCAGGCACCATTTATGCGAAATGGGCGCCGATGAATATCTCCGGTCAGGGGACATACTCCGCCCAGCTCATCGTCCGCAACATGGCGTTATCCGGTAATGGGACCGTAGCCATCGATCATAGCAATCAGGTTCTCGGACGCAGCAACCAAATCGCGTTGGTAGAATGACGACAGCAGACGACGAGAAATCCAAAGAAGCCTTGCTGCGGGAGATCAAGGGATTGCGCGAGCGGGTTGCCGTGCTGGAATCGGCGCAGCCGGAGCAGTCGCGCGCCGGTGCCGCTGGCTGGATCGACGACCTATTCCATTCGCTCGTCGACGGTGTGGAGGAATATGCAATCTTTATGCTCGATCCTGGCGGATTCGTGACGACCTGGAACCGCGGCGCTCAGCGGCTGTTGGGCTATTCCGCTGACGAAATTCTCGGCCGACATTTTTCTTGCTTTTATACCGACTCCGATGTCGCTGCCAGTTTACCCGCAGAAGATCTGAAATTGGCCTCTGCCGAAGGCAAACACACCGGCAATCTTTGGCGCGTGCGGAAGGGAGGAACGCGGTTTCTGGCGAACTTTGTGATGACGGCGCTGCGCGACTCAGAAAACAATCTCTATGGGTTCGCGCGCGTCCTCCGCGACGTCACCGAACAGGAACGCGCCAAGGATGAAATTGCTCAGCTGCACGCGGACCTCGAACGCCGCGTCTCCGAGAGGACCGCAGAACTGACGGCGACCAATGAAGAGTTGGCTGCGTTTAGCTATTCGGTCTCCCATGATCTGCGAGCGCCGCTGCGCGCGATCGACGGATTCAGCCAAGCGGTGCTGGAAGATTATGGCCAGTCGCTCGATTCCGCTGGTGCCGGCTACCTGCGACGTATCCGCGCGGAAGCGCAGCGAATGGGCGAACTGATCGATAGCCTGCTCGACCTGTCTCGAATCACTCGGGCAGAGCTGAATCGTCAGAATGTCAACCTGAGTGAGATCGCTCAGCAGGTTTCGCAGCGGTTGCAGCAAAGCGACCCGCATCGCCAGGCAGAGTTTGTAATCTTCGACGGCCCCCTGGCGTGCGGCGACGAACGCCTGTTGCGGATCGCGATCGAAAACATGCTGGAGAATGCCTGGAAGTTTACGAGCCTACGAGGCACCGCGCGGATTGAATTTGGTGTCGATGTATGCGCTGATCATCAACCGGTTTGGTACGTCAAGGATAACGGTGTCGGCTTTGACATGGCTTATGCCGGTGAACTATTTGGCGCATTTCAGCGGCTTCACTCGGAGGCAGAGTTTCCCGGCACCGGCATCGGACTGGCGACCGTTCAGCGGATTGTCCAGCGCCATGGTGGACGGGCGTGGGCCGAAGCAGCCCCTGATCAGGGTGCGACATTCTTTTTTACCCTTTAGATTCGTGACTCAGAATTCAAGAATGATATTTCGACATCTACATTACTTCCAGGGTTTGAGCTCAAGGGGGACGGCGTGATTCTGCTGGTGGAAGACAACGACAACGATCAGTTTCTGATGTTTCGTGCCCTACGGGCGAAAAACATCAGCGCCAGCGATGTGGTCGTAGTGCGTGACGGGGCAGAAACGCTTGATTACCTTCATGGCTCTGGGCGGTTTGCAGGTCGCGATAGAGGGGTACTCCCATCTCTGATTCTGCTGGATCTGAAGATTCCAAAATTTTCAGGAATTGAGGTGTTGCGCTGCATCCGCAGTGATCAGCGGCTTCGCTTGGTCCCTGTGGTGGTGCTGACGACGTCGACGGAACAGGAAGACGTGCTCGCCGCCTACGAAGGCGGGTGTAATAGCTACGTGTACAAAGCAGTCGATTTCACGAAGTTCGTCGAATCGGTCGGTGTTATTGTCAATTATTGGTTACACCTTAATGCATTGGCTCCCAGCCCGCCGCGCTAACAACACCTCAGCCGGCGTAGACGATTGACTGACTGCCCGCTGCAATAGCAGAACTACTTCCGACCCCCACGCATCTAACAGGCGGCAACCTAGCAGCAGCAACCATCATCAATGGGAGGAGAACGGTCAGGTTGCAACACCTTTGACGGATTTGATGCTACAACGGCAGCAAGCTGTTTCGCGGTTGGCCGGCAATCGCTTGAATCATCGCAGGTAGGCAGCTAAACTCGCGAGCTAATGCATGTGGTGATCGGCCGTGTACGGCAGGCTGCACCAAGCGTTTAAGCGATATCGCCCATGGCTCCAACGTAGTGGACTGAGAACCCTGGTGAACTGCAGGACTTCAAGATGGATGCGGCCAGTGGCAGCGGGCGGATGTTGAAGGTTAATTAGATGGGTGAAATCATCGGCTGTGCGGTGCGCAGTACGGGAGCGGAAGCTGCATGTGCCCTCAGCTCAGGGTTCTGATTGTCGAGGATCGAGAGAACGACGCGTTGTTGATGCTGCGCGAACTGCGGCGCGCCGGGTTTGAGGCGGTGTGGAAACGTGTCGCCGCACGGCAGTCGTTCCTCGCCGCGATCCAACAGGAAGTCTGGGATATCATCCTGGCTGACTACTCGTTGCCCCAGTACAGCGGTCTGGAGGCACTGGCCGCTGCTCGCGATCTGATCCCCGATATTCCTTTCGTGATCGTCTCCGGTGCGATTGGTGAGGAAACGGCCGTCGCCACGATGAAGGCCGGGGCCGACGATTTCGTGCTCAAGCAGAGCCTTTCGCGGTTGGGGCCGGTTGTTGCGCGTGAACTGCGCGACGCCTCGGTGCAGCGGGCTCGGCGGCTGGCCGAGCAGAAGCTGAAGGAACGTGATGCCCTGTTCCGCTCGGTGATCGAGAACGTTTCGGATCTCATCTTCATTCTCGATCGAATTGGCGGCATCCGGTACCACAGCCCGTCGGTTGCCCGGGTGCTGGGGTATGGCCCCAACGAATTGGTCGGCAAGTCGGTGCTCGACTACCTCCCCCCCGACCAGCAGAAGGATGCGATGCAGGCGTTTGCCAACCCCGAGCAGAGCCTGCAAGAAGTTCCGCTGATTTCCTGCGAGGTCCGCCGCCAAGATGGAAGTTGGAGTGTGCTGGAAGGGACAGCGACGAACTTGTTGGCCGATCCGATCGTCGCCGGCATCGTCTGCAACTTTCGCGACGTCACCGTGCAGCGGCAGTCGCAACGGCAACTCGCCCGCGCCCAGCGGATGGAGAGCATCGGCAATCTCGCTGGCGGGATTGCACACGACCTGAACAACATGCTGACTCCGATTCTTGTCGCGGCCGAGATGCTGCAAGACGATCTACCGCCGGCGGATCGCGATTCGCTGCTGCAGGGCCTGACGGTGGGCGCCAATCGAGCGGCGGATCTCGTGCATCAGCTGCTCTCCCTGGCCAAGGGTTTTCGGACGGATCGGGGCAATGCCCAGGTGGCTGAATTGGTCCGCGAAACCGAGCGGTTACTGCGGTTTGGAATCCCCAAGTCGATCTCGATTCAGACGACACTGCCGTCGGGTCTTTGGCCGGTGCAGATCGGCGCTTCGGAACTGGCGCAGATCCTGATGAATCTGTGCGTCAACGCCCGCGATGCCATGCCTCATGGCGGGCGTTTGAGCATTTCGGCAATGAACGTGACCGTCGGCCCCGAGGATCGCGGCATGTTCACCCGCGCGACACCCGGTCAGTACGTTGTGCTCAACGTGGTCGATACAGGCGTCGGCATTCCGCCGGAGATTCAGGAGCAAATCTTCGAGCCGTTCTTTACCACGAAAGGCAGCGACGGCGGGACGGGCCTGGGACTCTCGTCGACCTGGCGGATCGTTCACGACCTTGGCGGGTTCATCAATATGTACAGCCAAGTCGACCAGGGGACTCGGTTCGCCGTCTACATTCCCGCAGCCGCCTCGACCGACGTGCCCGCGACGACGCCTCAAAGTTGGCCGACCGGTCAGGGAGAGTTGGTCTTGGTGATTGACGATCAGGCCGCGATCCGTGAGATTGTGAAGGCGACGCTGGAAGCCCATAATTATCGCGTGGTGTTAGCCAACGATGGCGCCGTCGGTTTGTTGCTCTATCGAGACCACCCCGATGACTTCGATTTAGTGATTATCGACGTCACTAATCCGGCCCTCGATGGCCCAGCAACGATCGCCTCGATTCGCAAGCTCAATCCAGCAGCGCGGATCATTCTTCAAGCGAGCTTTATGTCCGAGCAGAGCAGAAGCCTATTGAACGTTCAAACTGCGGAAGCTTTTTTGGAGAAGCCCTACACGACCGGCGAGCTGTTGCACAGCGTCCACGACTTGCTCAACCCGAAAAGCCAATAATGCCAACCTTGCTGATCATCGATGACGACCCGGGGATTCCGGCAATCCTCTCACCGGGATTCCGGACCATGGGCATCGATGTGTTCACCGCTGGCACAGCATCCGAAGGGCTGAGGATGGTCACGCAGCGGCGGCCCGATGCAGTCCTCCTGGACATTGGCCTGCCTGACCAATCGGGCCTGGATGTCGTTAAGGAGATCATCAAGATCGACCGGCGCATCCCGACGGTCCTGATGACCGGCCAGGGCACCATCGATACCGCCATCAAAGCGATGAAGCTCGGGGCGTTCGACTACGTGCATAAGCCGTTTGCGTTCTCTCGGATGAAGGAAGTCGTCGCCCAAGCCTTCGAAGTTGCCAGGCAGATGCGCGTGCCGGTGCGGATGGCGGACGAGTTCAATAACGAAGAGGAGTTGTCAGAAGTCATGGTCGGCCGCTGTGACGCCATGCAGGAAGTGTTCAAGATGATCGGCCGCGTTGCGCCACAAAACGGAACGGTGTTGATTCGCGGTGAAAGCGGTAGCGGCAAAGAACTCGTCGCCCGAGCGATCTACCAGCACAGCCCGCGTGCTGCGGCTCCGTTCTTAGCGATCAACTGCGCGGCGATCCCCGAAAACCTGCTTGAAAGTGAGCTCTTCGGCCACGAGAAAGGCGCTTTCACGTCCGCCGACCAGCGCCGGATCGGCAAGTTTGAACAGTGCTCCGGCGGTACGCTGTTTCTCGACGAAGTCGGCGATATGACGCCGCTGACTCAGACGAAGGTGCTGCGTGTGTTGCAGAATCAGCGGTTCGAGCGAGTCGGCGGAACCCAGACCATTGAGACCGACACGCGGACGATCTTCGCCACCCACCGGCCGCTGGAAGAGATGGTCAAGCAGGGCACCTTCCGCGAAGATTTGTACTATCGGCTGAACGTGTTCACGATTCAGCTGCCGGCGCTCCGCGAACGCATTGAGGATCTGCCGCTGTTGGTCAATGCGTTCGTGCGGCAGTTCAGCCGCGAGATGCATAGTAGCGTCCGTTCGGTGGCACCGGAAACCATGGAGCTGCTCAAACAGTACCCGTGGCCGGGCAATGTACGGGAGCTGCAGATGATCTTGAAGCAGGCCCTCTTGCACGCCTTCGGCCCGGTGCTGCTGCCGAAGTTCTTGCCACCGCAGATCCAAAAGGGAACTGCCTCGGCCGAGGCCCGACCTGCATCAGCAACGGCAGCGCCGGCTGCGACCACCGATGAGACCAGTGAGTTCATCGAGGCGCGAATGCGGGCTAGTTCCCAGAACCTCTACGCGGAGTGGTTTGCCCGCGTGGAGCGACAACTGTTGGTTCAAGTGCTGCAGTTTACCGCTGGCAATCAAGTTCAGGCGTCGAAGTTGCTTGGGATCACCCGCCGCAGCCTGCGAGGCAAGATCCTCACCCATGGCATCGCCATTGAACGTTCGATTTCCCATCAGCGTAACGAGGATGATTGATATCGATGCGGATTTTTATCACCAGCGATGATCCCGGAACGTCGTATCAGCTGCGGGAACAATTGCTGGGGCTCGGACAGGACTGTCCCGCATCGCAAGTCGTTCCGCTCGATCGGGCCGTAACCTATTTGCATTCGGTGGCGCGCACGCCTCCGGCAGCGGCCGCCAACAGCGGCGAAGCAGCAGCGCAGGAATCCAATCAGGACCTGGTGTTCGTGATCCTGTCTCCTGCAGGCGAGCGGGCACTGGACGCCATTCGCGATATTCGGCGGCGCGTCCATCCGCGACACCTGTTCGTCGTCGGCCCCACCGACGACAGCAAGCTCGTGCTGCGGGCGATGCGCGAAGGGGCCAACGAGTACCTCGACATCGCCGAGCTTGCCCAGGAACTCTCAGCCGCCATTGAACGGCTGAGGCTGGAGAATTCGCAGCGCCGCGGCGCCAAGCTGTTGGCGATCATGTCGCCCAGCGGCGGGACCGGCTGCAGCACGTTGGCCGTGAACCTGGCCACGCTGCTGGCGCGGCAACCGGGCGGCTGTGTGCTGCTGGACCTGGAAACCTCGTTCGGTGATCTCGCTTCGCTCTTGGATCTCAAACCGCTCCACACCTCAGCTGACTTGTGTCGCAACGTCACGCGGATCGATCGCAGCTTGCTGGAGAAGTCATTGGTGCGGCACTCAAATGGACTGGCGATGCTGGCAGCCCCGTTGCGGATTGGAGACGCCGCTTATGTCACCTGGGATGGGATCAACCAAGTTCTCTCGGTTGCCAGCGATTTGGCCTCGTATGTCGTCGCTGACTTGAGCCACTCCTTTCTCGACATCACGACTCCCGTGCTGGCACAGGCCGACCGCATCTTGCTGGTGCTCCGACTGGATTTCACCTCGCTGCGAAATACGCGACGGGTTTTAGAACATCTCGAGCAGACGGGCATCCCGCGCGATCGCATCGGCGTCGTCGCCAATCGTTATGGACGCTCCGGAGAATTGACTGCTTCCGAGGCCCAGTCGGCACTGGGAATTCCGATCGCTCACTACATCGTGGAAGATCCCAAAAACGTGAACCGCGCCAACAACCAGGGGATGCCGGTCGTGGAATACGCTCCCTCAGCAAAGGTTTCGCGGCAGCTCGCTGAATTGGCGTCCAGCTTAACGGCTCGCTGAGATACGCAGCCGGTTCGCTGGCTGGCACCGGGTCGGTTGCCCTTCAGGGACCAGCCTGGGCTTTCGCCGCCATCGATCATGCGGATGGCCGACGGCTGTCGCCTTCATTCAAGCCGATCCGGATCGCGTCAACGGAGACAAGTCCTCCACTGCAGCGCCACAAGGCGGCTTTGGCTTCCACTGGCAAACGTTCCTAGAAGTTTGGCATCACCGATGCAGGTAGAGACAGACCCATCGTTGACCGAGCACTGCCTAGGCCTGGCGGCATTTCCGTCGGAGCCGAACGTCGATACCAAAACGAGCTGATGTTTATTCTATCTGCAGTACCCATTGCAGTCGCTCTTGCCTCAGCGCTCGCCGCTGCAGTGACAGACCTGTGGAGATACCGGATCTACAATGCCCTCACCTGGCCACTGTTGGCCTCAGGGCTAACCTATCATAGCCTCGCGAGCGATGGGATAGGAATCACAACGAGTACAATCGCCGCTTGCATCGGCCTGTTCCCGATGGCGGCTTTGTATCTGGCCGGCGGACTGGGAGCCGGTGACGTGAAGTTGATGGCCGGACTGGGTGCTTGGCTGGGCCCGGGTATGACCGCCGAGGTGTTGCTGGCAAGCTGGCTCGCCGCGGGCATCTATTCAGTAGCGGTGCTCATCTATAGCGCTGTCGCTCCGCGGCGTGCTGAACTCATCAGTCAACAATCCCTGGGTGCCACGGTTCAAACGAGCGACCGCATCTCAAGCATGCTCGCGTCGCCTGACCGGCGCCGCAGGATGATTCCCTTTGGCTTGATGATTTTTGCCGGACTGCTCTACACATTGGTGTTCTCCGGCCAGACCTGAGCCGAGCCGACTATTTTGTTTTCACGATATCCCTGTCGGCTGCGGATGGGGATTGCAATCGCCTTATAGCAGTACCGGAGTGGAATTTTCATGCAGTTACGCACGGGCCTTTTAGGTTTACTAGCACTCGTGTTCAGCGTTTCGGCGGCGATGGGTGTTTATCTGTTTACTCGGCAGCCGGCAGCGAAACCTCAAGTCGAAATGGTTTCTGTTGTGGTTGCAGCAGCCCCGGTCCAGCGCGGGGTCACCCTCTCGACTGAGATGCTGACACGCCGAGACTGGCCGAAAGAGTTTGTTCCCGAGGGTGCCCTGCGAGAACTGGAAGAAGCTGTGGGTCGAACGGTCTGGATTCCACTGGTCACCAACGACGTTGTGGTCGAACCCAAGCTCGCGACCAAGGGCTCCGGTCGCGGGATGGCGTCGCTGATCCCGCCCGGCATGAGAGCAGTAACGATCCAAACTCCCAATGTCGCGACAGGCGTCGCCGGCTTTGTGCTTCCCGGTAACAAGGTGGACGTGCTGTGGACCATGAGTCAGGTCGCCCACGATGACCAGACCGGCGGCGGCAGCACCGCGACATTGCTACAGAACATCGAGATCCTGGCGGTCGACCAAACGATCGAAATGCCTAACGAGAACAAGGTCGACCCGCGGGACTTGCGCTCCGTGACATTACTGGTTTCTCCGACCGATGCGTCTAAGCTCGACCTCGCGCAAAACCGAGGTACTTTGCGTCTATCGCTGAGGAACCCGGAGGACACACTTACCGATGTGATTGCCATGACGACCTTATCGTCCATGCGTCATTCCGGAGTTGCCCCCTCCGTCGACCCACAGATGGACATTAGCGCATTGGTAGCGGATTACGCTGAACCAGAACCTCCTACCACTGCGGCAGCCGCCCCGCCAGCTCCGGTACATTCTCCCGAGGCCATACTGCCAATTCGAACGCTGCGAGGAACCAGCAGCGGCGCGGTCCAACTCAGACACCAGCTTAAGCCACACGCTTATAGCAACGACCGCCACTATCCTGCTGCGCATCGATCTTAAAGCGCTCGCTGGCCCCCGCTGCGCTCGCCAAGCTTTCTCCGCGGACCGCCGCTCAGATCCGTCCGAATGATGATTCGGACGACTGCCGGACCCGTCCGGGCCGCTCGTGTATCACGACACGCTGTACCGACCACAGGCTGAGCGATCGGCTCTAGTAGCGGACAAATCTCTTATCGGTGCATCTTGCACCCTTGCATGCCCTATCGCTGCTGCGTGCCGCTAGGCGGGACTGCGCAAATCTTGCAGTCAAATTAGCCTCTGGCCGCCGGCGAACGGTTTGTGAGCACCGAGCGCTAGCCGGCTGACTGATTTAGTCATTCGCAATGCACACCGGTTGACTGGATATTATTGGAGCGAATGTGCTCGCGGCGTTCCAATCCTTAATCGATTAGGTGTGCCTTCTAATACCTGTGCGTCGGCGCGACCGCCAGGGACCACATTGGCCCCAGGACGCGAAGCAAGCGAGGCAAACGCCATCCCCTCTCGAAGCGTACTCGGCGATTTTCTAATCCTTACCGCTTCAAAATTGCCCTGAATTCCCCTGCTTACACCCGGTTCCCAGCCGTTAAAGATTTAATTGTTCCGCTGGCACTGGAACTGCTTTAGGACTGAATCGATCACAGCCAGCAGCCACCACGCAGTGAACTCATATCGGCGGAAATGGGTTTCTTTCTTTGCTTGAAATCACTTCGAACGACGGCTGCTGTGACCCTCTTTAAAACTATCCAAGCGCGGTGTTTCAGCCGCATTAGATAGCAGCTTCTATAAAAACGAAGCAGCATTGGGTTTAAAGGGAGGCCGGTGTGAGAATCGTCGCTAAGGCAAATCAAGTTATAAAAGGATCAGGGTCCATGGAATCGCTAACTCGCCAATCGTCCGCCACTGCCAACGGTACCGCCGCCTCATTCATTTCACAGTCGATCGACAGTCAGCAGGAATTGGCGGCAGTTCAACCTGAAGCAAAAGCTGACGTATGGGCGATGAAGGTCAGCGAAAATAAAAGCGAGCGCGAAGCTGCTTTTCGACTGCTCCATCAGGTTTACTACCGGGCCGGTCTGACCGGTAATGATGGCCGTGACATGCGAGTGCTGAAGCACCACCTATCCGACCAGACGGACGTGATGGTCGCCAAACGCAATGGAGAAGTTGCGTTCACGATGTCGCTGGTCCGCGACGCGGAATATGGAATGCCACTCGAGAGTTTGTTTGCCGCGGAAGTGGAAGCGATGCGAGCCGAAGGCATTCGCCTGGCCGAAGTTTCATCGCTGGCAAGCGACAACAGCCTGGAAAGCAAGTCAGAGCAGTTCGGGCTGTTGGTGAAGATGATCAGCCTCACGCTCCAGGCCGCTCGTCGCCGCGGCGTCGACCGCCTGCTGCTGGCGGTGCACCCACGGCACGCGCGGGTCTACCAGCGGCTGTTCGGATGCGTCATCTGCTCGGAAGTTCGGGAGTATGCGGCCGTGGAAGGCAACCCGGCCGTGCTCTGCATGCATGACTTTGCAGAGCTGGATAAGACCGGCTACCCGCTTCACGAACAAGTCTACAACCCGCAGTACGATCCTTGGCAGCTCGACGGCACCAAGATGAGTGAAGCCGAAAAGTGCTATTTTGCTCATGCCGTCGGCGATCATGCGTCGGCCATGGTCGCTCTGGGCGCCTAGTCTGGTGATGCTTGCGTGCCGCCGGCTACAGCCGGACGGCACAGCGGCTACAGCCGGACGGCCACGCCGGCTTCGTGCATAAACTGCTTCGTTTGCCGGATCGAGAACTCGCCGAAATGGAAGATGCTCGCCGCCAACACTGCATCGGCCTTGCCGATCTTGACCGCGTCGACGAGGTGCTGCGGGCCACCGGCGCCGCCGCTGGCGACCACCGGAATCGAAACCGCCTGGCTGACCGCAGCCGTCATCGGCAAATCGTACCCGTCATAGGTTCCGTCGGCATCCATGCTCGTCAGCACGATCTCGCCAGCCCCGAGGCGTTCGACCTCTTGAGCCCAAGCAACCGCTTCGAGCCCCGTCGGCACACGGCCGCCGTTGATATGCACTTCCCAGATCTCGCGGCCGTCGCGCCACACGCGTTTGGGATCGATATTGACGACGATGCACTGGCTGCCGAACCGGTCCGCGGCGCGGCGGACGAAATCAGGATCCTTGCAAGCTGCCGAGTTGATCGAAACCTTATCGCAGCCGGCGGACAACAGACTGCGCATATCTTCGATCGTGCGAATGCCGCCGCCGACGGTCAGCGGCATGAAGACCTGTTCGGCAGTGCGGCGGACGACATCGAGCATGATGTCGCGATCTTCGTGGCTGGCGGTGATGTCCAGAAAAACGAGTTCATCGGCACCTTCGTGCTCGTACCGCCGCGCGACCTCGACCGGGTCGCCGGCGTCGCGCAGGTTCACGAAATTGGTACCCTTGACGACGCGACCTTCGCTGACGTCAAGACAGGGGATCACACGTGTGGCCAACACCGCTGTTGCAACTCTTGGTTAAGGCTCGTATTTGGCAAAGATCATGCGTCCGGCATTGGTCTGCAGAATACTGGTCACCACGACGCTCAATTCGCGGCCGATGTGGTGGCGAGCTCCCTCGATGACGACCATCGTCCCGTCGTCGAGATAGCCAACGCCTTGGTCAGGGCCTTCACCAGGCTTGATGATCTTCGTCTGAAAACTCTCTCCTGGCAGCAACCGCGGCTTGAGCGCGTTGGAGATCTCATTGAGATTGATCACCGGGACGTTATGGATCTGAGCGACCTGGTTGAGATTGTAGTCGCCGGTGACCACCTTGCCTTCGAGGTGTTTGGCCAGCAGAACCAGCTTCATGTCGACCGGATGGCCGACCAATTCGGGCAGCTCGCGGTCGAAGATCTGCAGGTCGACTTTCGGGTCGGCGCGGAGCCGATTGAGAATATCGAGCCCTCGCCGACCGCGCTGGCGACGCAATTTGTCGTTGCTGTCGGCGATCGCCTGCAGTTCGGCTAAGGCAAACCGCGGCAAGATCAGCTGGTTGTCGAAAATCTCCGTCGCCAACAGGTCTTCAATGCGGCCATCGATGATCACACTGGTATCCAGGATCAACGGCTTGAATCCCTTGGCGTCGCGTACGAACTCGACGTAGGGAATCAGAAAGCGGAAGTCATCCTTGGTCTGAATCAGCACGCTGATACAGAGATAGCAGGCGACCACGGCGATGACCAGCACAATCGAGCCGGCGTTGCCGGTGCGGTCCAGCAGCGGCGCCGCGGCAATGCTCAGGATATAGGTCAACAGCACGCCGACGAGCAGCCCGAAGTAGACAGCCGAGATCGTATCGATGCGTTTCCGTGGGACGTAGATGTCGCCGACGATCACCAGTCCCGACCCGCCGACAGTCGCCAAAAAGACCAGCCAGGGGACATGCGCAGCGGTACCATGAGGCAGCGAGGCGTTGATGATCGCCGATGCGCCGCCGGCGCAAATCAAGAAAATGCAGCGAAGAATAATCAGTGCCATGGTGCCGACAGTCTAATACAAAACGCGGGAAAGGACCCAGGGGGCAGTCGCCGCTGGGCGATCTTTTGTGTCGTCTCCGCCATCGCACGCGTCGCATCGCTTGAAAACGAACGATTGTAGCGGGCGGCTTGCCGGAAGTGCACCGCTGGTTGCGGTCCCCGGTAGTGGAACGTCGACGACTCGGCTAAACTTCTGGCGTTATGTATAGGTTTTCGCCGCATCCACCAACCCACCACGCGCACCATGGCCCGTAAGGTCGTCAGCCGAAAAGAAAAAGCCGCTGAAATCGAAGCGGCCGCCGCCAGAGAAGCCGCCGCTCCCAAGAAAGCCACGCGGAAGAAGTCCACGACCGCCACTCGAAAAGCCAAGGCCGCTGAGGAAGTCCGTAAGAAACTCTACTGGGGCGTGTTTAGCCAGAATCTTAAACGCGTCGCCGTCTTTGAATATGATCAGAAAGATGAGGCCGCCGCCCGGGCCGAAGAATTGAGCAAGGGTGGCAAGTCGCCGCACTTCATCCAAAAGGTGAAGGAAGAAATCCAACTGGAGTAACTCATGGCTATCGGCAACTTCGCGACTGTGTCCCGATTATTCGTTTGCACCTGGATCGCTGTTGTGGCGGTGTGGGCTACTACCGATCAACGGACGGCCAAGGCGCAGCCGGCGACCGATACGGGTGCGCAGCCGGCGACGGCTCCGGCGGTCGATTCCCCGGCCGGCGGCCTGGACGGTTACACCGAGCAGACGTTCACTGATGCCGAAGGCAACGAGCACCGCTACCGCATGCTGTTCCCACCGGGTTACCAAGCGGATGCCGATACAAAGTACCCATTGGTGCTGTTGCTGCACGGGGCTGGCGAGCGGGGTGACGACAACCGTGCACAGCTGCGGCACGGCGCTGACGAGTTCGCCCGCGCCGATCGCCAAGCCGCTTATCCCTGCTTCGTCGTTGTCCCTCAGGTACCGCGCGAGGCCCGCTGGGTGGATGCTGACTGGGGTCAGTCCGGAGGACGCGGAACATTCCCCGACAAACCCTCGCCATCGATGCAAGCGGCCATCGGCATCGTTCGCCAGTGGATCGAAACGGGCCGGGTCGAGCCGGAGCGGGTCTACGTGACGGGTCTTTCGATGGGCGGCTATGGCAGCTGGTACGCTGGCGCCCACGCCAACGACTTGTTCGCCGCCATCGTTCCGATCTGTGGCGGAGGCGACCCAAGCTGGGCCGATCGGTACGGTAAGCTGCCGATCTGGGCCTTTCACGGCAGTGAAGATCAAGCCGTTCCGGTTGGCCGGTCGCGTGAAATGATCGCAGCGCTCCGCGCAGCCGGACACCAGCCCGAGCCACGTTACACAGAGTACGAGGGGGGCGGCCACAATGTGTGGACGCAGACCTATCAGCGCGATGACCTGTTCGAGTGGCTGTTTTCTCAGCGGCAGGCCAAACCTTGATGCCGTCGGTTGACCATCCTGCGCTCGCGGATCCGGCTTCCGCGACAAAGCGAAGACGCTGGCCGGCGGAATGGGAACCGCAGGCGGCGATGTGGTTTGCCTGGCCGCACAACCAGACAACGTGGCCAAACCACTACCAGGCAATTCCTGCGGCATTTGCAAAACTCGTGCACACGGCCAGCCAGTTCGTGCCGGTGCGCGTGCTCGCCGACCGCAGCATCGCAGCCGATGCAGCGCGGCACTTGGGCAAATCCGATCGCATCGAACTGGTCGACATCGCCACCAACGATTGTTGGATTCGCGACTATGGCCCGACTTTCGTCAGCGACAGCGGGCGGACGATCGGGATCGACTGGAAGTTCAATGCCTGGGGCGGAAAATATCCTCCTTGGGACAGCGATGCGGCTGCTGCAGCCCAGATTTGCCAGGTCGCGGGCGTCCCCTGCGAATCGAGCGAAATGGGCATGGAAGGTGGTGCAATCGAAGGTGACGGAACCGGCCGATTGCTGACGACCCCGAGTTGCGTGGAGACGCCGACCCGCAATCGCGGTTGGCAGCGCGAGCAAATTGCCGAGGAGCTTCACAACCGTCTGGGCGTTACCGAAATCGTCTGGATCGACGGCGGCGGGATAGCCGGCGATGATACCGATGGGCACATCGATCAACTCGCGCGGTTTGTGAACACTCGCCATGTCGTTGCCGCGGTCTGTGACGATCCGGACGATTCTAATCGCATCGGGCTGGAGCGAAACGTCAAGCAGTTGCTCGCTTGGTCCGAGCAAACCTCACCACGGGTGACGATCCACCGCTTGCCGATTCCACCGGCACGGTCGATCGATGGTGCACGCGTACCGGAAAGTTATTGTAATTTTCTGATGCTCGGCGATCGCGCCGTGCTGGTCCCCACGTTCGGCCATACCCGGTCCGACGATCGCGCCATGGCGCTGTTTCGTGATCTGCTGCCCCGCCGCGAGGTGATCGGTATCGACGCCCGCGACTTTGCTTGGGGCCTCGGCGCTTGGCACTGCGCCAGTCAGCAGCAACCGGCGTAGTGCTCGGTCACAGGTAAGATTGGGTGAGTGGTAAGGCCGAGGGCTGGCGCCCTGCCGTTAATGTGGCCGGCGGCTGGCGCCCTGCCGTTAACAAGGCCGGGAGCTGGCGTCATTTTCGGAGGTTCTTCCGCTAATTTATTGGTCGCCCGCCCGCGGCGGGTATCGCTATGGCTTCGGGTGGCACGCTCAGAGCCCCAGCGATGGGCGTGAGCAGCGGGGGCTGATACTGAGCCGATGACAGATTCCATAGTTACCATGCAGTTCTCCCCAGCACGCCCTTCGTTCCTCAGGGACGTGCCACCCCGAAGAGCGCGGCGCCCAGCCCAATTGATGAGCCCCGAAGTTCGCGGAAGAACGGTCTCGGGTAGGCACTAAGCCAAGGCGCCGAAAAAATCGCCCGCTTTTCCACTTGCTTTCCAATCGCGACCTACCTTTGCGCAGCGGTGTCAGATCTGGCACCGCCGACAGCCGTTTCTAAGCCGGCGACGCGAACACAGCGGAAACAGGAAAGCGTTCATGCGGATGACGATCTCACGAGGGTCCGAGACCTCGCGCCAAGACCTCTTCGAAGAGCTGAAACGCCGCATCCACGGCAAGCTGGTCGACAAGCTCGACCTGTCGCGCGTCGGCGAACTGGAAGGCGACGTGCTCCGCCGCGAGATCCGCCTCGTCGTCGAGCACCTGTGCGACACCGAAGACACGTTCCTCAACCGCAACGAGCGCGAGCGGCTGATCGACGAGGTGCTCGACGAGACGTTCGGCCTCGGCCCGCTCGAGATGCTGCTCAAGGACCCGACGATCAGCGAAATCATGATCAACGGCCCGAAGAACGTCTACGTCGAACGCCGCGGCAAGCTGGAAAAGACCGAGCGTCGCAGTTCCGCGACAACGAGCACCTGATGCAGATCATCGACCGCATCGTGTCGAAGGTCGGCCGCCGCGTCGACGAAGTCTGCCCGATGGTCGACGCCCGCCTGCCGGACGGCTCCCGCGTGAACGCGATCATTCCGCCGCTGGCCCTCGACGGCGCCGGCGTCACGATTCGCCGCTTCGGCTCCAACCCGCTCAAGCTCGAAGACCTGCTGAACTACAAGAGCCTTCACGCCCGAGATGGTGATGCTGCTCGAAGGCGCCATCAAGGCCCGGCTGAACATCATCATCTCCGGCGGCACCGGCTCCGGCAAGACGACGCTGCTCAACACGCTGTCGAGCTTCATCTCCGAACGACGACCGCATCGTCACGATCGAAGACGCGGCCGAACTTGCAGCTGCAGCAGGACCACGTCGTGCGGCTGGAAACCCGCCCGCCGAACATCGAAGGCAAGGGCGCGATCACGGCCACCGACCTGGTGCGCAACTGCCCTGCGTATGCGGCCCGACCGGATCATCATCGGCGAGTGCCGCGGTCCGCGAAACGCTCGACATGCTGCAGGCCATGAACACCGGCCACGACGGCTCGCTGACCACGCTGCCACGCCAACACGCCGCGCGACGCCATCGCCCGTCTCGAAACGATGATCATGATGGCCGGCTTCGAACTGCCGATCAAGGCGATGCGGCAGCAGATCGCCAGCGCCGTCGACCTGATCGATCCAGGCCAACCGCCTGCAGGGCGGCCCGCGCAAGGTGACGCACATCACCGAAGTCATGCGGCATGGAGCAGGACACGATCGTCATGCAGGACATCTTCAAGTACGTGCAGGAAGGCGTCGACGAACACGGCCGGGCGGTCGGCCACTTCGAATGCCACCGGCATCCGCCCGACGTTCATGACCGGCTGGAATCCGCCGGCGTGCGGCTGCCGGCCAGCGCCTTCCGCGAACGCGTCATGCATGAAGGCCTGATCGCTGAGGCCGACTCCTGATACGTCTCATCATTGCCCTCTTGCCAACCGCTCCATCATGCCGCCAATTCTGATCATCCTTGCAGTGGGGGTGGGTGTCGCCGCGCTGCTCGCCTTCGCCGCCCTGCAACTTTTCCCCAGTGCTGAAGCGTCGTACGCGGAAGAGCGGTTGGAAACGCTCGTCAGCGCCCGCGGCCGGGGACGCGGCTCGTCGCCCGATTCGGCTTCGCTGCTGCTGACCAGCGGTTACGACGACGCTCGAAGTTCATTTGATCGCTGGGCGACAAGCTTGCCGCAGTTGGGTTCGTATCTTCAACAGGCGGGCATCGCTCTCTCACCTGCCAAGTTCGTGTTGATCACATTGGCCACGTTCGCGGCCGGTACCGCCATCGTCGTTGCGACGCCGCTGCCGGTGCTGCTGGCGCCGCTGGCCGGGCTGATCTTGGCATCGTTACCGCTGCTGTGGGTATTGCAGAAACGCAAACTGCGCCTGGCGAAGTTCGGCCGCCAACTGCCCGAGGCACTGGAACTGCTCAGCCGGTCATTGCGCCGGGCATTCGCTCGCAGCAGGTTTTGGGCTGGTCGGCAGCGAAATGCAGGAACCACTGAGCCGCGAGTTTCAGCGGGTCTTTGAAGAGCAGAACCTTGGAATCTCGATCGATGAGGCGCTGGAAGATCTTTCAGATCGGGTCCCGAATCTCGATCTGCGGTTCTTCGCCACAGCGGTAATCCTGCAGCGCACCACCGGTGGCGATTTGGCTGAGATCCTGGAGAAGATCGGCTACTTGATCCGCGAGCGCTTGCAGATCCTCGGCCAGGTCAACGCGCTGACCGGCGAAGGGCGGCTCAGCGGGATCGTGCTGCTGGCGATGCCGCCGTCGCTGTTCCTGTTCATGCTCAAGATCAACCCTGAATACGTGTTGATGCTGTTCCAAGACAAGATCGGCCAGTGGATGCTCACTGGCGCGGTGATCATGCAGATCATCGGCGCGCTGGTGATCAAGAAGATCATCACGATCAAAGTTTGATTGTCCCCTAACCGTTGCTCAACCCACGCCCAACGACACTCGATCGAGCTGCCCGATGACATCGCCGCTGCTATTCCCGCTCGCATTCACGGTTCCCCGCCCCGAAATCATGGTGCCATTGGCCGCATTCATCGGCGTGGCGGCCATCGTGTGGGTGCTCGCCGAGTTCATTGGCGGCAACTCCAACTCAGCGATCGATGATCGTTTGGAAGAGTTCCGGCGCGGCCGCCGACAAGACACGGCACCGGAGAGCCTGGCGGCGCGGACAAAAATGAAAAACGATGCGATGGCTGCCGTTTTGGAAAAAGCGACGCGGCCGCTGGCGACAACCGTGACCGGTACCGCCGAGGAAATGGGCAAACTGCGTCAACGCCTGCTGCACGCCGGGTTCCGGCGGGAGGAAGCTCCCGTGATGTTCAAGGGTTTGCAGCTGATTTGTGGGATCGTCGGCTTGTTGGCCGGTGGCGCCGGAGCCGCGTTTTTTGAAGGTTTTTCCGACGCGATGCTGATCAAGGCGGTGTTCGCTGGCGGGATCGGCTTCTACCTGCCTGTCTTGGCGCTGGCCTGGCTGGCATCCCGACGCAAGGAAGCGATTTTCCTCGGCCTGCCCGATGCCTTGGACTTGATGGTGGTGTGTGTCGAAGCCGGCCTGGGGCTCGATCAGGCGATGCGCAAAGTCGGTGAGGAGATGGAGAAGTCGCACAAGGTGATCGCCGAAGAATACCAGATCGCCAATCAGCAACTGCAGTTCGGCCGGCCGCGCAATGAAGTTCTGCAAGCCTTGGGGCAGCGAAATGGCGTCGCTGACCTGCAACAGCTCGCTTCGATCCTGATCCAAGCCGACAAGTTCGGCAGCAGCATCGGTCAAGCACTACGTGTGCAAAGCGACGCGATGCGGGTTCACCGCCGCCAGCTCGCCGAGGAAAAAGCGGCCAAGACAGCAGTGAAGATGATCTTCCCGCTGGTGCTGTTCATCTTTCCAGGGATTTTCGTCGTGCTGGTCGGGCCGGCAGCGATCACGATGTACCGCAATCTGTTGACGATGTAGTTTCCGAATCGCTGTGTTGATGCGGCTCAAAGGAAACGCACGGAGCCGTCGACATGTACCGTGGGCATCGCCGGAGCGGCCGCATTGACGTTGCGGTCCCCTTATTGTCCGCGGTCATAGCTGGCCAGCGCCTCGTCGATCGACGCCAGTTGCTCACGCGCCGATTGCGAAGCGTCGAGAAACAGCGTTTTCTGCCCAGCGATTTCGCAGCAGTTGGACCGGTGACCGCCAAGCAGCTCCTGGCGGACATGAAAACCCATCGCCCGCACCTCGCGAATGCGGAGTTTCAGCCGCACGACGACATTCTCAACTTCCGCGGGCTGTGCGGCCATTGCCTGATCGGGTGCAGCGGTTGAACTGGGCCGCGCGAGACTTCCAGGTGGTGCTTTCATCCCAGCCACTTCAGAGAAGGTTTTCCGGTTGATCCACGGATGATGTAGTCACTACAGACCGCCGCCCGATAGATCGGTTAAGCCTCGCTCTACTCCAACGGATCGTTGAGACACGGATGAACCAGCCGACTACTCCCCTTGCCCAGTCCACCAGCCCTGCGCCGTTCACCAGCCGGCTCGTGCCGCCTACGGCGAAAACGGCCGTGCGGGAGCTAACCCAGGGCGAACTGGATCACTTGCGCACTCTGGCAACGCTGGGTGAACTGACCGGAACGGCGACGCACGAGTTCAACAACATTCTGATGACGATCATGAACTACGCGAAGCTCGCCATGCGGGACCGCAGCGAAGCTGGGCGGGATAAGGCGTTGACCAAAATTCTCGAAGCGTCGCAGCGCGCCGCCCGCATCAGCGGCACGATCTTGGCCCAGGCCCGCAATCGTCACGACTCGATGCAGCCGACCGATCTGGCGGCGCTGGTCCAAGACACGCTGGAACTGCTCAGCCGCGAAATGCGGAAATATCGTGTCGCGGTGGAAACGCAGCTCGATCCGGCGACCCCGCAAGCGCTGGCCAGCGGCAACCAGATCCAGCGAGTGCTGATCAACCTGCTGATCAACGCCCGCCAAGCGATGCCCAGCGGCGGCACCGTGACCGTTGCTCTGACCTCGGATCCACAGAGCGGCGAGGTCGTGCTGAGTGTTCGCGATACCGGTTCGGGCATCCCCCGGGAGCAGCTTCCGCAGATCTTCGAGCCGTTCTTTTCGACCAAATCGGGGCCGGATGAATCGGGCAAGGGCGGTACCGGGCTGGGGCTTTCGGCGTGCAAAGAGATCATCGACGCCCACCAGGGCCGTATCCGCGTCGAAAGCACCGTTGGCCGCGGCACCGCGTTTCTGATCCGCCTCAAGGCCGCTGGCTAACCTGCGGCGCAGGGCAGTCGTCCGCACCCTACGTCCTGGGTTCTACTGCAAACTTTGTGGCTCATTTGGCCAAGGATATTGTGCGCTCCGGTGGCACGTCTCTGAGGAACGAAGGGCGTGTTGGAGGCAACTAAGTGCCTACCACCGATTATTCCGTCGGTGAGCCGCGTTTAACCCCGTCCGCTCACGCCCATCGCTGGGGCTCTGAGCGTGCCACCCGAGGAATTCGCCCCGAAAAGCTCGCCGTTCAATTCGCGGAATAACTATGTCCTGTACTGACCTGTTACGGCTTTACAGCCTGCAGCAAATCGGCGACAATGAGGTGTCGTAACGACTGGTAGTCGCGACGACTCGAACATCGGACCTTTCTTCAGCTAGGTTTTGCTGAAGGAAGGTTTATTTTTTGCCTCCATGCAAGTTTGAATTGAAATCGAAGGTGGTGTCGTGCACGAATCAGTACCCATGACGCGTGAGGGATATGAGCGACTCAAGGCCGAGGTCACTCGGTTGGAGAGCGAAGAAATGCCGCTGCTCACCCAAAAACTAGCCGACGCCCGCGCCGAAGGCGATTTGAAAGAAAACGCTGAATATCACGCGCAGCGGGAAAATCAGGGGATGCTGATGACCAAGATCAACGAGCTGCGCACGAAGTTGGCCAGCGCTGAGATCGTCGACACGTCTGCCCTGCCCAAAGACACCGTCGCGTTTGGCGCGACGGTGAAGGTCAAAGACCTAGAATTCGGTGACGAAGACACCTACACGCTCGTCGGTGCCGGCGATGAAGACTATGAGACCGGGCGAATTCTCATAACCAGTCCGGTTGGCCAGGGGCTGTTGGGCAAGAAAGTCGGCGAAATCGCTGAAGTGAATGCCCCTGCGGGACTGCTGAAGTTCGAAGTGCTCGACATTTCCTTCGAGTGATCTACCAGCGATGAAGGACTCGGCTGACCCTCGTGCTGACGCTACCCACGCGGACCCGGAACTTACCGGTGATCCGGCCGCTGAGCGTGTGGATCAACCGGTCAGCCTTGATAACGTTGACAGCCGGGAGCCGGAGGGCCCCGGCTGCATGCCAGCGGTGCTGGCCGCGACGCTGCTGCTGGGGATCGTGCTGTTCATCACCTTTGGCTTTTCGGCCTGGTTGATCTTCCAAAAGCGCGGCGATTTGGCGGTCCGCACGCTGCGCCGACGATCATCCCAGAGCTCGAACAGAGTCGGCTGGCGCCCGATGATAAGCAGGCGGTGGTCGAGGAGTTGTCGGGACTGGCCGACGACATCGAGCAGGGCATGTATGAGAACTGGCAGGCCGGTGGGATCATGCAGCGTCTGATCACTTCGCCGCTGATGCGTTGGGCCGATCTGCTCACCGTCCAGCGCTGGGCAGCAGCCAACTTGCCAGCGGAACAGGCTGAGCACGCTGAGCAGCAAATTTCCCGCTTTTTCGCGCCGTCGAACTCGATCGTGTCGTCGCCCGCGACGTTCACGATGTTCTCGCTCCGGTGTCGTCAAAACAGGACGCCAACGGCTTTGTGCAGTTACGCAACGATCTGCAAGCAGATGACGTACTCGAAGTGATCCAACGTGCTAAGCTCGTAGCCGATCGCGCCGAGGTGCCGGAGCAGATGTTTGACTCGGTATCGCTGCCCGACTACGTCCGTCGTCAAATCGAAGTTGGCCGCCGCGACGGCGCCGATTGACGACTGGTGCTTTGCTACAGCATACGATTAGGATGGAAAGCCGCACGGCTCGCGCCGTGGCGTTAGCCCTGTTAACGGCAGGGCGCCAGCCGCCGGCCCTGTTGAGGTCGTGCAGTTTTTAAGTTGGTGTAGTACATGCTTTTAACTCTCCCGCTTGCGGGAGGGTCGGACGCGGTAGCGGCCGGGGAGGCCCAGACCGAACCCTCTCCTCGCTTAGGCTCGACTCTCCCAGGGGGAGAGTGAAATCAACATCGGTCAAGACCCAACTTAAACACTGCTCGACCTCCGTTGACGGCAGGGTGGAGGCCTGTAACCTGATCCTGAGGCCCGCGCGGGTGCGAAACAAGAAAGTGATCATCGTCGGTGCGGGCCCGGGCGGATTGGCGGCGGCGATGCAACTCGCCTACGCGGGCGCCGAGGTCACGCTGCTGGAGCGGCGCGATGTCGTCGGCGGCCGGACTTCGGCGATCCTCAAGGAAGGCTTCCGGTTCGACTGCGGACCGACGTTCTTTCTCTATCCCCGCATCTTGCAGGAGATCTTTCGCTCGGTCGGCTACGAAATTAGTGCCGAACTGCCCATGAACCGGCTCGACCCGCAGTACCGGCTGACCTTTGCTAACGGCGGCAGGCTCGATTGCACCGCCGACATGGCCGAAATGGACCGGCAAATCGCTGCGATCTCGCCAGCGGATGTCGGCAAGCTGAGCCGTTACATGGACGACAACCGGGTCAAACTGGAGCGGTTTCGTCCCATTTTGGAGCGTCCCTTTGCGTCCGTGTTGGACCTGATGCGGCCAGCGTTGCTTTCTGCAGCACGGCACCTCAACCCCCAGCGATCTCTGGGTGCGGAGCTATCGCGATACTTCACCGATCCACGGCTGGTGATCGCGTTTGCGTTCCAAAGCAAATACCTTGGGATGTCCCCGTTCCAGTGCCCGAGCCTGTTCAGCATCTTGTCGTTCCTCGAATACGAGTACGGCGTGCATCACCCGATCGGCGGCTGCAGCCGGGTTAGCGAGCGGATGGCGGAGTTGGCCCGCAGCCTCGGCGTCGATGTGCGACTGGGCGAGGGGGTGACGAAACTCAAGCTGCACGGCCGCCGCGTGATCGGTGCCGAGACCACAGCGGGCAGCTATGACTGCGACGCGATGGTGATCAACGCGGACTTCGCCGAAGCGATGAAACGGCTGGTTCCCGACAAGTTGCGCCGCCGCTGGAACGACCGCGGACTGGCCGCCAAACGCTACTCGTGCAGCACCTACATGCTGTACCTCGGGATCGAAGGCCGCTACGACGACTTGCCGCATCACAACATTCACATCAGCCGCGACTACGCCAAGAACCTGGCGGAGATCGAAACGCAGCACGTGCTCAGCGACGACCCGTCGTTCTACGTGCAAAATGCTGGCGTCACCGATGACACTCTCGCTCCACCGGGACACAGCACGCTGTATGTCCTGGTTCCGGTCAGTCATCAACATCCCAACATCGACTGGCGCTCGCAGGCGGCACCGTTTCGCGAACTGGTGCTCGATAAGCTGGCTCAGATCGGCTTGGGTGACGTCCGCAGTCGCATCCGCGTCGAGCACCAGATCACGCCCAACGATTGGCATCACGACCACCACATCTATCGCGGCGCAACGTTCAACTTGCGCACAACCTCGGGCAGATGCTGCACCGCCGCCCGCAGAATCGTTTCGAGGAACTCGATGGCGTCTATCTCGTCGGCGGCGGGACGCACCCCGGCAGCGGTCTGCCGGTGATCTATGAATCGAGCCGCATTACCAGTCGGCTGTTGTTGCGAGACCTGGGGATCAGCAGCGACTTCATCGACGCCGCCGCCCTGCCGCTGATTCCACCGACTCCAGCGTTGAGCCCGCTGTAATCATGCGGTTCTGACAGCGGGAACTTCCCGCCCGCTGGCTGCCTTGCACGCTCGCCCAATTCCGGTAACGCTGCTGATGGGTTAAAGGGGGCAGAAGTCAATTATGCGAAGCACCCGCAGGGCCGCTTGCGGCAATTGACTCCTGACCCCTTTAACCGGATCTCCGGCTACTTTCGCATTTATCTGACTCCTCTGTGAACCGTCCCCACCTCCGCAGCGGCTCGATTCCGCCGATCGAGTACCCCGCCGAATTGCCGATTTCGGCGCACCGCGACACGATCTTGCGGCTGATTCAAGAGCACCAGGTCGTCGTCGTCTGCGGTGAGACCGGCAGCGGCAAAAGCACGCAATTGCCCAAGCTGTGCCTTGAAGCCGGCTTGGGTCGCCGCGGCATGATCGGTCATACGCAGCCCCGGCGACTGGCCGGCGCAGCGTCGCAGCGCGGCTAGCCGAGGAACTCGGAACCAGCGGCGACAGCCGCGTCGCATACAAAATTCGCTTTGGTGACCAGACCTCGCCCGACACGCTCATCAAGTTGATGACCGACGGCATCCTGCTGGCCGAGACTCAGTCTGATCGTGATTTGCGGGCCTACGATGCGATCCTGATCGACGAAGCGCACGAGCGGTCGCTGAACATCGATTTCCTGCTCGGCTACCTGCACCGGGTCGTCCAGCGCCGCCCCGAGTTCCGCGTGATCATCACGTCGGCAACGATCGACGCGGAGCGGTTTGCCGAACATTTTTCGATCGAAGGTAAGCCGGCTCCGATCCTGACCGTCGAAGGCCGCGGCTATCCAGTCGAAACACGCTACCTGCCGTGGATCGACGTCAACGCTGGCGCCGAAAACGACGACGACCAATACGATCTGGCTCGGCACGTGATCGCAGGCATCGACAACGTCTGCCGCGAAGGCGGTGGCGACATCCTGGTTTTTCTGCCGACCGAGCGCGACATCCGCGAAGTTTCCCATCGTACCGCTGGGCATTTCAAACGCCTGGGGCTCGAGCGGCGCGTCGACGTGCTGCCGCTGTACGCCCGCTTGCCGCATGCCGAACAACAACGGATCTTCCATCCCAGCGGCGAGCGGCGGAGGATCGTGTTTGCGACCAACGTGGCTGAGTCGTCGCTGACCGTGCCGGGCATTCACTATGTCGTCGATTCAGGAACGGCCCGTATCAGCCGCTACAGCCCGCGAAGCCGCGTGCAACGACTGCCGATCGAGCCGGTCAGCCGCGCCAGTTGCGACCAGCGCCGGCCGCTGCGGGCGCATCGCCCCCGGGATCTGTGTGCGTCTGTTTTCGCAGGAAGACTACGAGTCGCGCGATGCCTTCACCACGCCCGAAATCCGCCGCACCAACCTCGCTTCGGTCATCCTGCAGACGCTGACCCTGCGTCTTGGGCCGATCAACGAGTTTCCGCTGATCGACCCACCGCGCGAGGATGCGATCCGCCAAGGTTACCGCACACTGCGGGAACTCGGCGCGGTCGATGAGCGGAATGAATTGAGCGACATCGGTCGGCAGTTAGGCCGAATGCCGGTCGACCCGCGCGTCGGCCGGATGATTTTGGCCGGCGAGGAGTTCGGAGTGCTGCCGGAGATTCTTGTCATTGCCGCGGCGATCGAGGCCCAGGATCCTCGGGAACGTCCGCCGGAGCGACGTGAGGCGGCTGACCAGGCGCATGCTCAATTTCAACATCCTCGCAGCGACTTCCTCAGCTACCTCAAGCTCTGGCGGTTCTACCAAAAACGCCGCGAGGAGGTCGGACGCAGCCGCTTGGATCGCATCTGCCGCAGCCATTTCCTCTCCCCGCAGCGGATGCGTGAATGGAGTGACATCCACCGCCAACTGCGCGAGATGGCCGCCACTACCTCGACCCGCGGGAAAAACCGCGGCCGGGGCAGCATCGGCAGCATTCGCTTCAGCGAGGACGAAGACGAAGTGATCCAGTCGGGGCACTACGTCACTATCCACCAGGCGCTGCTGACCGGGTTGCTCTCGGGCGTCGCAATGGCCGGCGACAAGAACGAGTACACCGGAGCGGGCGGTTTAAAACTGTTCCTCTGGCCTGGCAGCGGCGTGTTCCAGGCTAAGCCGAAATGGATCGTCGCTGGCGAGCTGGTCGAAACCGCGCGGCAGTACGCGCGGACGGTTGCCGCGGTGCAACCGGAATGGATCGAACCATTGGCCGGCCACCTGGTCAAACGCAACTACAGCGACCCGCACTGGAGCAGTAAATCCGGCGGCGCGTTCTGTTACGAACAAGTCTCGCTGTTCGGCTTGCCGATCGTCAGCCGGCGGCGGTTGCCGCTGGCTCCGATCGATCCGGCGACGGCCCGCGAGCTGATGATCGAGGAAGGGTTGGTATCCGACGCAATGCCGACCACGGCGCGGTGCGTGCGTTTCAATCGTGAGCTGGCGGCTCGGATCGCCGAACTGGCAGCTAAAACTCGCCGCCGCGAGTTCGTAGTTGACCCTTTTTCGGTGCGGAACTTCTACGCGTCCCGCTTGCCGGACTTCGTCTGCGATCGGGTGCGGCTGGAAAAGTATGACCGGGAAACCGCCGCTCCCGCCTGGACGAAATCGCTGCTCAGCGCTGAGGCGGTTGCTCAGTGGTTGGCAGCTCCGCCGCCGCGTGAAGAGGCTGGCGAGGCGTTCCCGTCTCCCTACATGCGGCCCGACGACCTGGTGCAGGTCGCCGCGGCACCGCTGCCCGGCCAAGCCTTTCCCGATGAACTGGTCGTCGGCCAGACGCGGCTGCCGCTGCAATATCGGTTTGAACCTGGCAGCGAAAGCGATGGAGTGTCGGTAACGGTGCACCAGGCGGCATTGGCTCAGGTGAGCGACGAGCGGCTCGGCTGGCTGGTTCCCGGCCTGCTCGAGGCGAAGCTGGTGGCGATGATCAAGGCGCTGCCTAAGCGGATCCGCCGCAACCTCGTGCCGGCAGCGGATGTGGCCAGCAAGCTGGCCGCGGAGCTGGCGCCAAAATACGGTGATGTCCCCTTTATGCCCGCGGTCTGCGAGCTGATGTCGCGTCACGCTGAGATGCGGGTTACCCCGGAAGATTTTTCGGGCGAGAAACTGGAGCCGCACCTGGAGTTCTTGGTGAACGTCGTCGATGACGACGGGAAGGTGATCGCCCAGAGCCGCAGTGTAGAAGAAGCAAAACGCCGGGTCGGCGTCGAAGTCGCTCAGGTGACCGAGCCAACCGAAGCGTCGGATGCTCAGTGGTCGCGCGAGAAAATGACGACATTTGACATCGATGTGTTGCCCGAGCAGGTGGTGCGGGTTCGTGGCGGCGTGCGCGTCGCGCAGTTTCCCGGGCTGGTCGATCTGGGTGATGCGGTCGCCACGCGGTTGTTCGCCGATCCGGCCTCGGCGACCGCGGCGACGCAGCGCGGTCTGATGCGACTCTACGCGATCACCGAACTGAAAGAGTTGCGGATGCAGGTACGACATCTGCCTGGCCTCGGCGACGCGAAGCTGCGGCTGGCGCCGATCGTTCCGGCCGCGGAGTTTGAGCGCGCCCTGATCGGATTGCTGGCCCGCAAGGCGTTTGTCGAAGCAGAGCCGCCGGTGCGGACACGCGAAGCATTCGACGCGGTCCGTGCCCAGCGGGCGCGACGGATCGCCGAGGCCGCCTGCGAGATCGCTCCCTGGCTGCCGTCGCTGGCCGATGGCTACCATGCCGCCCGCCGCGGCTGGGAATCGCTCAGCCCCTCGACCGCTGGCCCGCTGCTGGCCGACGTCAAGCAGCAGGTCCAGTGGCTGACGGCCCCTGACTTCCTCTCGATCGTCCCTTGGCAGTGGCTGCGGCACTACCCGCGGTACTTGGGCGCGATCGCCTACCGGCTGGATAAGTTCCGCAGCGGCGCCGCGGCAAAGGACGCTGAATCGATGCGGCTGGTGGGCGGCCTGTGGAGTCGCTGGCTCAGCTCACTGCCCGAAGAACGTCGCACTCCTGCGGCAACGGCAGAACTGGAAACTGCGCTGGATGCTGGAAGAATTGAGGGTCAGCCTGTTCGCTCAGCCGCTGGGAACGAGCGTCAAGGTTTCGCCCCAGCGGTGCGAGAAGCTAATCCTCGCCGGTTGAATCGGTGGCACCGCCGAGGGCAAAGCCAAAGCGATCGATGCGGGCGGCAAGCCCTTGATCTTCTGTAGGGCGTGCGTGACAACAGACCGTTCCTCGGTCTGCTCAGCCACCCTATAGCACCCAGACTCGCCGTGTTCAATCGACTCACACGCCGCCGCATAGCCGAAGATCGCCGTCAGAGTTCAAAGTCACAGCGCCGCCGCCGGCTGCAGCTGGAACAACTCGAAATCCGCTTGCCTCTGGCCGCCCCGAGCGATCTGGCCATCATCGAAGGCCGCATCTTTGCCGACGTTTCCGGTGACGGATACACGCCGGGCGAAGAGGTTTCCGGAGCCACCGTCAACGTCTATCGCGACAACGGCGACAGCGTCTTCAACCGCAACGTCGACACGTTGATGGGCAGCGTCACCAGCGGTGCCGACGGGCGATACCGGATTGAGAACTTGACCGCAGGGGACTATTTCGTCGAGCAACCGGCCCAGTCGGTCGACGGACGCGAGTTGGTGGCCAGCGTCAGTCCCGCGATTGAAATCACCGCTGAGGATGTGATCGGCCAGTTGTTCACGGTCATCGATTCCTTCAACGCCGCGCCGCAACTGGTGTTCGACGACACCGGCGACGGCGTGCCGGTCACCTCTTCAGCTCAAGGACCGACGACGGAAATCATCGGCGGTGAGCGCGATCTGCTGGTCAACAAAACCTCGGTCAACGGCCGTGTGCAGATCAGTGTCAACGATCCGCTGCTCCCGGGTTTTTTGAGTTTCGACTCGATCCAGACCGGCCAGGGCCGCCGGTTGATTTCCTGGGACGGACTCGATGGTGATGCACTCGTGCTCGACGACGCTGGCTTGGGCGATGTCGACTTGACCAGTAGCTCCGCGGCGACGGGGCTGCGACTGGAAATTGGTGCCGACTCTGCCGCCGGTAACGCGACGATTCGGATCTACACCGATGACGGTGTCGCGGGGACCGCCACCCGCTTTTCTACCGCTGTCGTTGCGATTCCCGATACGGGCGGCGAAGCGTCGGCGCTGGAGTTCGTTCCATTCAGCGCGTTTGTACCGACCAGCGGCGGTGGAGCCGATTTTACACGCATCGGTGCGATCGAGCTGGAAATCACCGGCGCCGCCAACGTCAACGGCGCCGCAAATCTGGTTGGTGCCACCGGGCCGACGAGCCGCAGTTTCGACTTCGCCAATTTTTCGACCGCCGACCTATCGTTGGCGATGGCGGCGAGTACCACCGCGCCAGCAATCGGCCAAAACGTCACCTTTACGATCACGGCTACCAATGACGGGCCGGATGACGCGACCGGCGTGACCGTGCAGAACCGCTTGCCTGCCGGGCTGGCCTATGTTTCCTCGGCACCCTCGCAAGGCACCTACGACAGCGCGACAGGCAACTGGACGGTTGGTACGATTCCCAGCGACGGCACCGCAGTGCTGACAGTCATCGCCACCGTCGAAACGGTCGGCGCGCTAACCGCTACCGCCGAAATCATGGCAGCCGATCGGTTTGATCCCGACAGCACGCCGGGCAACAATCAACCGAGCGAAGACGACCAAGCCTCGGTCACGCTGTCGAGCGAACTGGCGGATCTGTCGCTGACCAAGACAGTCGACAACGCAGCGCCTGATCTCGGTGATGAAGTCACCTTCACGATCACCGTCTCCAACGCTGGACCTTCGACGGCCACCGGCATCAGCGTCAGCGATGTGTTACCGGAAGGTCTGACGCTGATCAGCGCCGAACCAAGCCAGGGCACGATCGCTGGCGGCATTTGGACCGTCGGCACGTTGGCCGGCGAGGCGGCTGCAACGCTGACCACAACCGTACGCGTCGACGCCGTCGGGTCGATCGTCAACACGGCCGAACTGCTCACCGCCGATCAGCCCGATCCCGATTCGACGCCGGGCAATAACGTTCCCGGCGAAGATGACCAGGCGAGCGTAACGCTGATGATTGCCTCGGCCGATCTCGCACTGACCAAAACCGTGTCGAACACCACACCCAATGTCGGCAGCGACGTCACGTTCACGATCTCCGTCCGCAACGATGGACCCAATGCAGCCACCGGTGTCACGGTGCGCGACGCGTTGCCTGACGGGCTAACGTTTGTCTCAGCAATGCCAGCGGCAGATTACGACCCGGCTACCGGTATCTGGACGATCGGCGCGATCGCCCCCGAAGAAACCGTGACGTTGGCGGTGGTCGCGACGGCGGCCGCGGCTGGCTCGCTGAGCAACACCGCCGAAGTTCTGACCTCTGACCAGCCCGACCCGGACTCCACTCCGGGCAACAACGTCGAAGACGAAGATGACCAAGCGACGCTGGTGATCATCGCCCAGCAAGCCGATCTATCGCTGACCAAAACCGTTGATGATGCCTCGCCCAATCGTGGCCAGGTGGTGGCGTTCACGATCACGCTGGCCAACGCGGGACCGAGCACCGCGACCGGCGTGCAGGTGCGCGATCAGCTGCCCGCGGGATTGAACCTGCAAGCCGCTACCCCGACTGTCGGCACGTTTGACGAGTCGACCGGCATCTGGTCCGTCCCCACGCTCGCCGCTGGCAGCGAGGCGACGCTGACGTTGACCGCCTTGGTCGATACCGACGCGGCGGTCACCAATACCGCGGAAGTAATCGCCGCTGACCAGCCCGATCCTGATTCGACCCCTGGCAACAACGACCCCGCGGAGGACGACCAGGCGAGCATCACGCTCACCGCACAGGCAGCCGACCTCTCGTTGACTCAGCAGGTCGACAACGCGGCGCCCGATGTCGGTGACACCGTGCGCTTCACCGTTACCGTTGCCAATGCAGGCCCCGATGACGCCACTAGCGTGGCCGTCGAACAACTGCTGCCGGCTGGGCTGACCTTCGTCTCCTCGTCACCGTCGCAGGGAACTTACACGGCCGATTCGGGCCAGTGGACTGTTGGCACGATCGCCGCAGGAACCGAGGCGACGCTGGAGTTGCTCGCCCGAGTCGATTCGGCCGCAGCGACGACGGTGACCGCCAGGATCACTCAGGCCGATCAAGCCGATCCCGACAGCACCCCGGGTAACAACGAGGAAGCCGAGGACGACCAGCAGAGCGTTGTCGTCACGCCGCAGGTCATTGATCTGGCGCTGGAGATGAACGTCGACCAGTCGCGGCCGGTCGTTGGCCAGAACGTCACCTTCACACTCACGCTCACTAACGCCGGGCCCAATGCGGCGACCGCGATCGCCGTCCGCGATCAGCTGCCCACGGGCCTGAGCTTCGTCTCGTCCGCCGCCGACGTTGGCAGCTATTCAGAGGCTACCGGATTGTGGACGCTCGAAAGCCTCGCGCCGGGTGCAACGGCCGCGCTGCAACTCGTCGCCCGCTACGACCAGCCACTGGCGCTGACGAACACCGCCGAGGTCGTGGCAGTCGACCAGTTCGATGCCGACTCGACACCTGGCAACAACCTGCCGGACGAAGATGACCAGGATGCGGTGACGCTCGAGCCGGCGACGGCTGATCTGAGCTTGACCAAGACAGTCTCCAACGCAACTCCGAATCTCGGTGAGAGCGTGACGTTCACGATCACGGTTTCTAACGCCGGACCGGATGCCGCGACCGGAGTCAGCATCCTCGACGCGCTTCCAGCCGGTCTGGCGTTCGTGTCAGCCACACCTTCGGCCGGTACGTACAGCGCAGCCACCGGTGTTTGGACGATCGGTGAGTTGGCCTCCGGCGGCGATGCAAGCCTGCAGTTGGCGGTCACTCCAACCGGCGCCACGGAACTGACCAACACGGCCGAAGTCTTGACCGCGGATCAGTTCGATCCCGACAGCACTCCGGGCAACAACGTCCCCGGTGAAGATGACCAGGCGGTGGTGATCATCAGCCCGCAGTTGATTGACCTGTCGTTGACCAAGACGATCAGCAACGCCACGCCTAACATCGGCGAGAACGTGACCTTCGTGCTCACCTTGGCCAACGCCGGACCGAGCACCGCCACCGACATTCAGGTTCTCGATCAATTGCCTGCTGGCGTGACGTTTGTCTCCTCAACCACGGCCAGCGGTCAGTTCGATTCCGCGACCGGGATCTGGACTCCGCAACCGGTCGCTGCCGGCACGACCGCCACGCTGACGATCATCGCCCGCGTCGCTGAAGCCGGACTGACCACCAACACCGCCGAAGTGATCGCCGCCGGCCAGCCGGACGTCGACAGCACCCCAGGCAATGGCGATCCGACCGAAGACGATTTCGCATTGGTCAGCTTCAACACGCCGGTCGCCGATCTGTCGCTGACTCAGACCGTCGACAATCCGTCGCCCAACCGTAACGAGCTGGTCACGTTCACGATCATCGTCACCAACAACGGCCCGGACGACGCCAGCGGGATTGTCGTCGCCAGTCCAATCCCCACCAACTTCAGCTTCGCCGGCTCGAGCGCCACCACAGGGGTGTTTACGCCGACGACCGGACGCTGGACGATTCCTGAGCTGGCCAGCGGAGAAACCGCCACGTTGACCGTCTCGGGTCGTGCGACGAACTCCACACCGGTGGTCAGTACGTCTGAGATTGTGGAGGCCGATCAAGTCGACCCCAACAGCACTCCGGGGAATGCCGATCCGACCGAAGACGATTTCGCTCGCGTGGTTGTCACACCCAATGTGATCGACTTGTCGGTGACCGGCACGATCGACAACCTCGCGCCACAGGTCGGCGATGTCGTCACGCTCACGTTCACCGTCAACAACACCGGTCCGGCGACGGCGACCGGTGTGGCGCTCGCCTTGAACATCCCGCCCGGTGTCACGCCGCTGTTCAACGGTGCTACGCAAGGCATGTTTGATCCGGCTTCGGGCCTGTGGATCGTCGGCTCGCTCGCACCGCTGCAAACCGAGACGCTCTCGGTCCAGTACCGCGTCGACGCGGCCGGCATCAAACTGGCGACGATGCAAGTCACCGCCGCCGATCAATTCGACCTCGATTCGACACCCGCCAACAACGATCCGGACGAGGACGATCAAGTCACCGTCGTGATCAAGGCTCCCAGGATTTTTGGTCTGCGGATGTTCTTGGCACGGTAGCCACGCCCTCCACCTCAGCGGCTTGTTGATTTAATCAGCCACAACGCGTTAGCGTCCGGTTGTCCACCTTCAATGCGGTTCTCGCGCGACTTCCATCGCCGCAAATCGGGGACTGTCGATTAAATCAACAAGCTGTCAGTCGGCGGCAACAGCCTGCGCGAACAACTCCCGCAGCATTTCGGTCGCCGTGTCGACCAACAATTCACCGGAGCCCGCAGCCACCCGGGCACTGTTGACCTCATAGTTTCCTTGAGGGTAGGCGACCCGGTTGGGAATGTAGCCGAGGTGGCCGTTGGCCAGCTCGGCAATCGTGGTGCAGACAAAGGGTGAAGCCCGGCGGATGGTCATCCCCAATTCGACAAACACTTCGCCCGGCAAGCTGACCCAAGCAACCTGATCTCCCAGAGTGATCACCTGGACCTCCGCGCAAAAGGCCGCCGCTCTCGCTCAAGAATATCAGCAGCCCGATAGGCGAGCACCAGATCGCTGAATCCCGGCGTCGCTTGCTTGGGGTCACGCACCCGAGCCAGGACATCACGCGAGTGCTCGATGGCTTCTTCATCAATCTCATAAGCTGGCAATTCAATAAAGCGCTGCGAGAAGCGAATCGTCCAGTCGCTGATCGGGCTTGTCTGATCTAAAGCCTTCAAGACGTCACCCGCCAGGCGAGTGCCGATCCGTGCCGCTTCGCCATGTCCCTTTTGGGGCAAGCGGTGGCTGACATCAATGTGGTTCACATCACCACAGCACCCGGTGGTGTAGAGCGTAAAAAAGTCATTCCCTTTGGCTGCCGATAATAGGGTGCGCACGGTGTAAGGGACATCGGCCGAAAACTTGGTACCGCCGACAGTATCCAGGTGCAGGCTGTAATTGACCGATGCCGCGAGGGGCTGGCCACCGAGTTCATGAAACAGAACGATGGGAACCTCCTCATCCACGGGGCCTGCCGGGTGGATAATTCGTGGATTCATTTTTCCCGGATTCCAACCGACCGAACCGTCGCGCATATGAAACCGCCGGTTGAACGCGATGCCCTCGCTGCGGCCGACGGCCCACGACGCCCCACTGGCACGCAGTCGGCTGTCGGCCAGTCGCACCGCTTCAGCAATCTTCTTGGGCAAATCGACCATGTAGCGGACCACTAATGGATCATTGCCGCCAAAGTCTTCGTCGCGAGCGGTCCCCGAGGCAAGCACCGGGCCGGTATGGGAATGGGTGGCCGTGATCATCACTGCTTCGCCAGCGATGTCGGTCTGCTCCGCGATCAACCGCCGCGCTTCCTCCACCATCGCCAATTCCGTTTTGACTAAGTCCAGCGCCACAATTGCGGCTTTATTGTGGCCATCGCTGAGCACCATCGCCGCGGCCAGCAGCGGATCATGAACTCCATCGGCGCCGCGTCGCGAATAGTAGCCCGCCATCGGCGTCCCGAGCGGCGGCGTGATGTCCACCGTCGCTGTGCCGAGCTTCAGTGCTGGCGATGCACTGGCCGCTTCATCTTGACCAAAAACCGTGGCCGACGGCGCCGGCCAACAACAGTAGCGCAACGATTTGTGGCACAACCAAAAATCTCATCAATGGTTCTCTCCAGGTGGGGTGGGGCGTGATTGCAACCGCGAATCGGTGTTGGCTCGGCAAATCGTCTCGCCAGGCGAGCCCATCACACGGCACGCTCTCGGGCGGCAACTCCGTGGCCAACGGTGAACCGCGATTATACCGTTGCCGTCACCAACAGCGGCCCCGACGACTCAGTTCAATAAAAGCAATGCCTGTGTTGCACAGTTGTCTCAACGGTTCTTTCGGTTGACGCCAGTGCACCTCTTCCTACAATCGGGATAAATGCTGATTGTTGGTGAGTTGTCAAGATCGATTGTGGGAGTGCCGCGATGCAGGCAGAACTTAAAAAAATGCTTACGGCAAAGCTGTTTGTTCCCTTCACGATCGTGATGAGCGATGGCACCCATATCACCGTCAAGCATCCGGAAAACGCACTGTTGATGAAGCACTGGATCTATGTCACGACTGATGGTGGCGAGACCGCGGAGCATCTGTACTTGCTGCATGTCACGCGGATACAACGCCAGACCAAAGAAGCAGCATAATTCTCGGTTACAGCATCAACATAGGATGAGAAGCGGCACCGCTCGCGCCATGGCGTTAACATTGTTAACGGCAGGGCGCAAGCCCCCGGCTTTACCAATCCGAAATTCCACCTGCAAGATAACAGTTCACAGACTTGCTTAGTGGCACTGGTGACCTACGTCTCAGGCAGCATCAGTTACCTCCCCCTTGGCATCCTTCTTATAACTGGCTTTGACTGCTGCATACTTCTCAGCGAGCGTCCCGCGGCGAATCGAGGTACAACGGCCGTTCGATTGGAAATAGCCTTGAGATTGTGCTTAAGCGGCACTGGGCATGATATCCGGCAAAATTCTATCAGCCGGCACGCGTTAGCGTCCGGTTCCTACGAGCCATGTGCCTAATTTCGCCGACAGATTTGACTGAAGGACTGATCCGGACCTGTTTGCCACCGAGCGAGCGCTTCTGAAGTGCTCATCATCGAAAGGCTCGAGCTTCCGTGACAAAGGCTAGCGACCAGCGGTGAGGGGAAACGTGTAAAGCACGAATGGCTCGGCTACGCTGCCGGCCTGTTCGTACAGTGCACGCGCCGGCAGGTTGTCGTATGCAGTACCCAGTCAGGCCTCCGTGCAGCCCAGCCGGCGCCCGTGCGCCAGCAGGGCGGCCAGCATTTATCGTCAGATCCCGCGGCGACGGCGCGTCGAGGCCACCCCGAGTCCATTGATCCACAACTGCGGCGGCTTGTCGAGATGGACGTGATCAACCGCCGAGGCCATGCCGACCACCACGCCATCATCCACTGCAACCATCAAATGGTGCCGCGGGTCAGCAAGGCAAGCCGCCGCCCACCGCGGGCCGACCGGGCCGTCAAACACATCGGCTGCAACCTGATCGAGCAACGGCAACTCCGCAGCGGTTAACAGGCGAATTTTAATATCCATATTGCTCCAGTCTCTCTGCCGAACGTTCTGCTGACCCCTTTCCGAGTGCTGGCAGAAAAGTCGAGCAAAAGCGACACTTTCCGCGTTCTTCCAAACGCGGCCTCATTGAAGCTGGGGCTACATGACAGGCTGAAGCCTGGACTCCAACTTTCCGCGTCTAGCCGAAGACGGCTTCGACGGGATGCTGGGCGGTTCCTCACGTGGTCAGTGGAGCGACGGTTACCGTGTTCGGCTACGCTCAATTATCGTTCGCTGCTTGGTCTGGATGACTGAGCAACTCAAACCCCGAGGCGAGAATTCGGTACCGAACGCGCATGCCATCTTGCTGCCGCCACTGGTTTGTCCAGGGCTTGCCAGTGGCGTGCCCTTGCATGCGGTACCCGTTTCCAACTGCGAAATCGATCGCTTGATGTGTTACAGCGTCGACGATTACCAGCGCAGACTTGCGGTGGAACACCATCCTCCCGCGGACGGCAGAGGTGCGCCGCCTTTCAAGAAGGAGCATTCAGTAACTTCTCCTCAAACTGTGCTTGCGTGAAAATATAAAAAGCCGTGACAGCGTCCCATGCGATTCCAGAAGTCAATCCCTCGTCCCATTCACCCTCCTGACCGGTCGAGACGGCGGTGCCGAGCAAGATCCATCGATCACCGATTTTTTCCAGACGAGCATCTTTCATCACCTGCCCGGAGCCGTTGAGAGGATCATCCATGTAGACGGTTACAATCTTTCCGTCAAAGATCTCGTTTTGGACTGGAGCAGCATTCTGCGCTGCAGATTGGGTTCCCGTCGAGAAGACCACGGTCAAGAGCGCGAGGCCAACGAATCCGACAAGAAACAGTCTGCTGAGTTTCATAGCACTTCCTGATCTTTGGTCACACGGTAGCGAGCTGGCGAATATTATTGTGAGATGCTGATGCGAGTAGCGGGTCCGATCAGCCGGCGGCGACGGTTGATCAATCAATTCCAAACCTCGCACTTTGCCGCGCGGTTACGTCGGATCGTTATGCTTCTGGCGAGTCTGGAGTCGGGAGAAATCGTCAATACAGTGTCCTGTCGGAAACGGAGGGCATTAGCTCATGGACTCGCTTTTCGATCGCCGTTTGCATTTCCCCCAGAAGCTGCCGACGTTCCCTTGGATTCGCATTTTTCAGTGACGTTTCGTATAGCTGTTCGACTTCTTCGCGCGCGGCGGCTACCACGCCCGAAAGCAATCGCTCGTGGCCGTCAATCACGAACCCCGAAGGTTCGATACGCCGCGGTTGAGACGCGTGCAAGAATCGGGAGATGCACCGCCGCAGAAGGCGCTGCCTCGGGATCTGCGATTCCCTGCCGGGAGGCTGTTCGTCGGCTGGACTTGTCATGGGCGTTCTGCTTTTAATCCCAGGCCGTGAGGCAGGCCACGGCATAATTTGTCATTATCCTCGATGGCGTCCTGGGCCGATGATAATCGGTTCAAATAGTTACCAACATCAACCGTCATGGCCCAATGGAGTATTCAATTGTGGAGAGATTTCTCGGTGGAAGCAAGACTGCTGCGAAGGAGACGTCGAGACATAGCCTCCACTTGCTCATGCAGGCCATGAAGCGGCAAGGTGTTCGGCACGCAACTAGTTGAACAGCCGAACAGCGGGTGGGCGACTGCGGCAGGTGATATGATTATGCGTTGCAGCGTGACAGCGACCTAGCCGTAATGCAAAAACGAAGAGATGGGACCATGAAACGATCTTGCCGGGCGTTAGCGAAGCTGGTGATGGCGTTGGGGCTGGTAACGACTTCGTCGCCGGCGCAATCAATTGCACTGGCGCAAGAGCCGGCTGAAAAAGATGCGGCCGTGGAAACGGCGGAGCCGGTGCCGCCGATGCGGACTGCGACGCTGCGGGTCGTCGATGCGGCGGGCCAGCCGGTCGCCGGTGCATCGGCCGCGATCCAGCTCGCCTGGCCGCATGTCAAGCAAACCGAGCCTACTGATGAGAGCGGCAGTGTAAGTGTCGATGTCCCCGCTGATGAACCGATCCTGTCCGTCGTCGCCTGGAAGGATGGTCTGGGCCTGGACTACCGTTCCTACAGCTTGTCGCGCCAGCAACAAGCCGACGCCCTGGCCAAGGCGCCGGCTTTCCCGGCCAATGGAACCGAAACCTTGATCTTGGAAGGAGCGGCCCCGCTCACCGTACGCGTGCTCGATGATCAACACCAACCGCTGCCGGACGTGCGGGTTTATCCTTGGATCCTGCAAAAGGAGTCGGAGAATACGGAGCTGAACCTGAGCTTCTTCGTCGATGCTTTTGGTCAGCAGACCGGTGCTGATGGCACGATCACGTTTGCTTGGATGCCGCAGTGGCAGGCGACCCCGATTACGCTCTGGCCCAGTGCGTCCGGGTTCGTCCATCAACGCGGCACCTATGATCCCACGACTGGCAGTGGGGAGGTTGAACTGGTGCTCCAACGCCTCGTTCCGGTTCGTGGCCATGTTCGACATGCCGGTGGTAGCCCAGCAGCCGGCATCAAGGTTGCCGCTTCAGGTGCCGGGTACACGTTTGATAGGGGACAGGCAACCGCAGTGACCGATGAAGCCGGAGCTTACGAACTGCTGGTGCCGCCTGATCAGATTTACCTCGTGGTGGTGCAGCACTGCGCAGTGGGCTGCACCACCTCAAACCGGTTTCGCCGTGCTCAAGGACCAGCCGGTCGAAGGCAAGAATTTTCAGTTGCGCCCCGCCACACGCGTACAGGGGCGACTGGTCAGTGAAGAATCAAAAGAGCCGATTCCAGAGCAATACGTCCATATCTACCAATACGGTCAGGATCTGCATTCGCTCAGCGGCGTTGAGTTGCCCAACCCCGAAAAGTCGCGGCTCTGGGTCCAGCCGCTCATGACGTACCACACGAAGACTGACGAGCAAGGACGGTTTGAGTTTTTTCTGGGCGACGGCAACTTCGACATCCGACCGCCTCAACAGGAGAAAACAGACAAGTTCGAGATCGCGGGCGAAACGGAACTGACTTTGGAGGTCACGACAAAGGTTCACCGTGAAGTCGAGTTGGCCGGCAGCGTGCGCGGCCGTGCGACGGACCAGCCGCTGGCCGGAGCGAAAGTCGAAGGCGTGCCGCAGTCTTTTAGCGGTACCGATTGGCAGGCCACGGCGGACGGCGACGGCAAGTTTCTGATCAAACGCCGAGAATCGCCGACTTACGTCTATGCCATCAGCAAGGATCGACAGCTCGCCGCGATTGCCGAAGTGGATGCGCAACAGCGCGAGGTTTCGCTGCAGCTCGAGCCGGTCGCCTCGGCCAGCGGACGGTTGTTAACCCGCGGGACGATGGAGCCTTGGGGTGGCCAGATCATTCATTACGGGGTGCGAGTTCCGGATGAAGACAATCAGGCGTGGAGCTATCGGTTTGGGGGACGCGTGACCACGGCCGCTGATGGTACCTTTCAGCTCTCCGGGCTCGTCGGCGGACGCGAATACATCTTGCATTTAGACATCGATGAAAACGGCTCATTTCCGACGTTGACGACTAGGAAATTTCAATCTGGTGAAATGCATGACCTGGGCGATTTAGAACCGCCGCCGCCTTACCAGCCTTATGTGCCGCCAACGCTCGAGCAGCGAATCAGCCAATCGTTTGAAGTCGCAGGGACGCCGCTGGAGCGGCATGCCAAGGCGCTGGAACTGGTCGATCTGGTGAAACAGCACCTACTGGTTGTGTTTGGCACTCCTGAGGACGCACGCATCCACCGGCTGATGGAGATTCGGTTTGAAGATCCGGATTATCGCCCGCTCAGCGATGAGTATCGGGTCATGGCAATCCCGACAGATCCAGCTCATCGCGAGGCCGCAGCGGAACTGGCCAGTCTGCTGGGCGAGTCGATCGAAGGGGAACACGGTGAGTTCCTGTTGGTGCTGCTCGATTTCGATGGCCAGAAGGTCGCAACCGCCGGCGATGAGGAGCTGTGTGTTGGCGAAGCACTTTCCAAAGACCGGTTGTTGGAGTGGCTGCGATCGCACATGCCCGAGCCGCCGGACGCCCGTGAGTTGCTCGATGAAGCGCTGGCTCGGGCCAAGCAAGAGGACAAACGGGTGTTGGTGCAGGAGACCGCAACCTGGTGTGGTCCCTGCCACAGGCTGTCGCGGTTCCTCGATGCCAATCGCGTGTGGGAGCAGGATTACATCTGGGTCAAGATGGACCATCGCTGGACCGGCGCCCGTGAACTGATGGCGGAGCTGCGCGACGGCGCCGAAGGCGGGATCCCCTGGTTCGCGATCCTCGATGCGCAGGGTGAGAAGCTGGCAACATCGAATGAGCCCGAATCGAACAGCAACATCGGCTATCCCTCGTCCGCTGCGGGGCAGGAGCATTTTGAGAACATGCTAAAAACGACCCGGCAACGGCTGAGCGATGAGGAGATTGGCGAGCTGATCGGGAAGCTGAAAGGCGGCGAAGAATAGAAGCGCCGATCCGCGCGCTGACAGTTCGTTTGACACGGCTGTGTTGGAATTTCAGCCCCGGAATGGATCGATCGTATTCGCTGCACACTTGCCGATCTTAGAGCCTATCTGGAAAGGGGCTTCCGCTAATTGATTGGTCGCCTGCACGCCGCGAGTATTGCTATGGCTTTGGGCGGCACGCTCAGAGCCCCGGCGACGGGCGTGAGTGGCTGGAGCGATTCCGAGCCGGTGAGACATTCCCGGGTGACCCGACAGTTCTCCCCAACACGCCCTTCGTTCCTCAGGGACTTGCCACCCAGGGGAGCGACGCCCTCAACTCAATTGATGAGCCACAAAGTCCGCGGAAGCAACTTTTCGGGTAGGGTCTTAAGAAAAATGACACGCTTATTATCGCACGTCGTTCTCGTGTTGCCATTTGTCGTCGCGCCGCTAGCGAACATGCCGGCCGGTGCGGCGGATGTTGAGCAGGTCCCCGGCATCGCTGCGGAGAAACCGGCGGAGGGCCCGTTCGTCGAAATCGACGGCAAGTTCATGGTTCCCTACACCCAGCGGATTCCGGGCACGGATGTCGATTTTGAGATGATTCCAGTCCCGGGCGGCACGTTTCAGTTCGGTGCCAGCGATTCGGATCCCGATAGGCAAGCCGATGAAACGCCGCAGGTCCAACTACAGGTTTCGCCGATGTGGGTGGCTAAGACTGAGACTACTTGGAGGGAGTACAAGGAGTACATGAAGCTGTACTCAATCTTCAAAAAGTTTGAATATCAAGGAAAGCGACTGGTCAGCGAAGAAAATCGAGTCGATGCGATCACCGCGCCGACCGAACTCTACGAACCCAGACACACGTTTGAATATGGTGATGCGCCCGACCAAGCCGCCGTCACCATGACCCAGTACGCTGCCCAGCAATACACAAAGTGGCTCAGTTTATTGACCGGTCAGCAGTACCGGTTGCCGACCGAGGCGGAGTGGGAGTATGCCTGCCGGGCCGGCTCGACAACCGTTTATTACTGGGGAGATGATCCAAAGCATGCCGGCCGGTACGCCTGGTACCTGGACAACACGAAATTGGGCCAAATGCCCGTTGGCACCAAGGCGCCCAATGCTTTCGGGCTGCATGACATGCATGGCAATGTCGCTGAATGGACCGTGAACCAATACACCGAGGATGGCTATCAGTGGCTTGCCGAGCTGATCACCGAAAAGGGTCCGGTCAATGCCATCGATGCCGTGAAGTGGCCGACTCAGGCATCACCGTGTGTGGTGCGAGGTGGGAGCTGGGAAATGAACCTGGAGGACCTGCGGAGTTCAGCTCGATTAGCGTCGGATGACGAAGCATGGAAGGATTCGGACCCGTGTTTCCCGCGTAGCCCGTGGTGGTTCACCAGTGACCCGGCTCGTGGTGTCGGCTTCCGTCTATTCCGCTCCTATGAGCAACTGGAACGTGACCGGATTACTCAGTTTTGGGAAGCGTCCGCCGCGGATACCATTAGCGATATCGAAAGCCGAATCATCGGCGGCCGTGGCGGTTATGGGTTAGTTGACCCCGAGTTGCCTGCGGCGATTAAGGCGTCGGAAAACTGAGCAATCTCGGGTTAAGAGAGAGTTCAGAAGATAAGTTCCTTATTCTTCTTGCATTCACCCTCCCGCCCCGCGGGAGGGTTGGACGCGGTGGCGGGCGGGGAGGGCAGGATCGCCCCTCTCCTCGCCTGAGGCTCGACTCTCCCGGAGGGAGAGTGAAATGCGGAAGGTATTTTTGAACTGCTCCTAACGGCGGGGAGCCCCTAGGGTTCGGTATGCTGCCCATTCACCGAGTTCCTTGCTGCTCACGGCGCGGTCGGTAATTTTTGCAATTGCCACCGTTTCGCCACCTGTTTATTTTCGCTGCTGAATCGGTGAGCCGGGCGGTGCGTGAATTGCGCGTCCTCGGCGCGGCGATCGAGGAGGATCGCTGGATGGCGATTCAGGCGTGCGTTGCCGGAGCGACGCCGCGACAACGGAGCAGGGAGGCTCACGCGTGCTGGCACGACGAACCATTCGCACCAAACTGATGATCGTCCTCGGGCTGATGCTCGCGGTCATCATGCTGTTGGCCTTCAGCGCTTTCTGGGGGCTGTACCGTTACCGCTGGCTGGCGGATGGGATCAGCCGGCAGGCCGACGAGATCGCGCACGTCAATCGGCTCAGCCGCTCGGCCGAGTCAATCCGCGAAGTCGGCAACAAGCTGCGGTTTCTGCACAACGAAAAACAACTCGCCGCCGACTCGGCGCTGCTGCCCCGGTACAGCTTCGAAACCGCCTATTTTGAGTTTGAACTGCAAGAGTTCACGCGGATTCTGGAGTCCTTTAAACAGCGGACCCACGAGTCGCACCCCGACCAGTTGCTGTTCATCGAGCCCGGCCAGTGGGCAGCGAGCGTCGACGCGCTGCACGCGCAATTGCTGCGGGTCAAAGACGAATACGCCCGTCCGGCGATCACTCGCGATGATCCGGCCATGGGCACGTTGATCAGCGAACTCAATGCGCTGGCCGCGCAGACCGAGAAACTGACGTCGCTGATGCATAAAGGGATGGCGGCGTTCTCGAGCGACGTTCGCGGCGAGTACCGCACCTGGATCACGGTCGCCTGGTCCTGCCTCGTCGCGGCGATCGCAATGTTCGGGATCCTCTGCGGGGTGTTCCATTCGCTGGTCGTCAAGCCGTTTCGCACGCTGCTGGGCGGTTCACGGCTGGTGGCCGCCGGCGAGTTCGACCACCGGATCGACTTGGGCACCGGCGACGAACTGAGCGAACTGGCCGGCGTGGTCAACGAGATGACCGAGCGGTTTCAGTCGACCTGTGTAATGCTCGAAAGCGAGCGGGCGGATCTGGACCGGCAAGTCCGCGATCGCACCCGTGAAGTGGTCCAGCGCGAGCAACTGGCGAGTGTCGGATTTCTCGCCGCCGGCGTCGCGCACGAGATCAACAACCCGCTGGCGTCGATCGCCTGGAGCGCCGAGGCACTGGAATCGCGACTGCTGGACGTGATTCAAGGGACCGAACCGGTGCGCTCCATCGCAGCCGAAGAAGCGACGGTGCTGGGCAAGAACCTGCGGCGGATTCAAGACGAAGCTTACCGCTGCAAAGGGATCACCGAACGGTTGCTCGATTTCAGCCGCCTGGGCGACGTCGAACGCACGCATGTCGACATCTGCGAACTGATCCATGACGTGGTCGCCATGGTCGGTACGCTGGGCAAATACCGCTGCAAGACGCTCCGCGCTGACTGCCCAGGAACGATCACCGCGCTGGTCAACGGCCAGCAAATCCGCCAGGTCGCCCTCAACCTGATCACCAATGCGCTCGAAAGTGTCGACACCGACGGAGCCGTCGATGTCCGCGTCCAGCAATTGGGCTCGACCGTGCGGGTGACGGTAGAAGACAACGGCTGCGGGATGTCCGAAGAGGTGCTGGAGCATCTGTTTGAGCCGTTTTTCACCCGCCGCCGCGATGGCTCGGGGACCGGACTGGGGCTGAGCATCACGCACCGCATCGTCACCCAGCACGGCGGCAAACTCGTCGCTCACAGCGATGGTCCCGGCCGTGGAGCACGGCTGCAACTCGACTTGCCCAGCACGCTAGCACCGGCCGCGACGGCGCCATCCGTGGCTGCCGCCGAGCCGGTGATGCTCACTGGTTCTTTTCTTCAACCCGCTTGTTACGAGGATGCCTTCCATGGGTCGCGAGAAGCCGCCTGAGCCGGCCAAGATGCATATTCTGTTCGCCGACGATGAGGTCAACCTGCAGGAACTGATGCGCAGCGAATTGCCGCGGATGGGATACGCGGTCACGGTCTGCCCCGACGGCCTGACCGCTGTGGCGGCGCTCGAAAAGGAGTCGTTCGATTGCATGATCGTCGACCTGCAGATGCCCGGACTGGGCGGCATCGAAGTGATCGAAAAGGCCAAGGCACTCTATCCGGACATCGAAGCGATCGTGATGACCGGGCGGCCGAGCCAGGACACGGCGATCGCCGCGGTCAAGCATCAAGTGTTCGATTACTTAACCAAGCCGAGCCGGCTGGCCGACATCGCGGTGCTGCTCGGACGGGTCGCCGAGCGACGTAACACCAAACGCAAACTGGCGGCGCTGCAGCACCGGGTCCGCCGGGCCGAAGGCGACAGCGACCTGATCGGTGAAGCCCCAGCAATGCTCGCGGTCCGCAAGCTGATCGAAAAGGTTGCTCCGACCGATAGCTCGGTGATGATCCGCGGCGAAACCGGCTGCGGCAAGGAATTGGTCGCCAAAGCGGTCCATAACCAAAGTCGTCGGGCCGACCAAGCGTTCGTCGCGATCAACTGTGGCGCATTGCCGGAGAACCTGATCGAGAGCGAGTTGTTCGGCCACTGCCGCGGCGCCTTTACCGGTGCCGACTCCGCGCGCATCGGTCTGTTTGAAGTCGCCGACGGTGGGACGGTGTTCCTCGACGAAATCGGCGAGTTGCCGCTGTCGATGCAGGCGAAGCTGCTGCGGGTGCTTGAGACCGGCGACATTCGGCGTGTCGGCGACAACCAAACCGTCAAGGTCGACGCCCGCGTGATCTGTGCGACCCACCGCGACTTGGAAAAAATGGTCGAAGACGGCACGTTCCGCGAAGACTTGATGTTTCGCATCAACACGTTCGAAATCCGGATTCCGCCGCTGCGCGAGCGGATCAGCGACCTGCCAGCGCTGGCGCAGTGCCTGCTGCGGCGCAACCGCACCGACATCACCCCTGGCGTCACGCCGATCGATGATGAAGTGCTGACGATCCTCAAGGCGCACGTCTGGCCGGGCAACATCCGCGAGCTTGCCAACGTGTTGGAGCACGCGGCGATCCTGTGTGACAAGTTGCCGATTCGGCCGGAGCATCTGCCGCGGCAGTTCGGCCAGCGGCAACTCCGCAAAGAGCTGCGCGACGCCGCACCCATGAGCCTGCGCGAGCTGGAGATGATGGCGATCGCGCGGGCGATGGAACGGCACGACGGCAAAAAAGCTGCTGCCGCTGAGGAATTGGGGGTCAGCCTCAAAACGCTGTACAACAAGCTCAACTCGGCCGAGGAGCGGAAAGCGGCTGGCTGATGCAGCGCCGATTTCGCTTCCTGCCGACGATTTTAGTGACTGGCAAGCTTCTTGATAACCATTCTCATTATAGGCTTGCCGGCCGCCGGGCGATCCACCACAATGGCGAGTCATCAGCCGGCGGCGAGTGCGTTTACTCCCGCGGCCGGATCGAATCAACTCCAGCCGTTGACGCTCCATGACTCAGCCGCCCAACGAAGCCAAGCCCGCCGCTGCACTGGCCGCGGTGTCACGGCTTGCAACCCGTTCAGCAGAACTCGGCGGTGCAATCACTCCGCAGGCTCCGGCGACGACGCCCGTCCCGGCGACGACGCCAGCAGCCAGGAAACCAGCAGCCAGGAAACCAGCAGCCGGACCCACTCAGCCAGCCGTGCATTCGGCGGAGGTCGAGTTGTCCAGTCTGCCGAAGATCATCCGCTTTGATGCGTTGGCCCGTTGCGGCGATGAGATCTGGATCGAGAATGAGGGGCAGATTTACCGTCTGCGGAAGACTCGCCAAGGCAAGCTGATTCTGACAAAGTAGGCGGATTATCTTACCCGTTTTCCGCCGCTCTCGATCTGTTCAGCCGATGCCCTCGATCTTGAATCTCGCCGCCTACCGGTTCGTCCCCCTCGAGGACCTCGCCACTTGGCGGGACAGCATTCGCCAACAAGCCGACGCAGCGAACTTGCGCGGCACGGTGCTGCTCAGCCCCGAAGGCATCAACCTGTTTGTCGCTGGAGAGGAATCCCAGACGCGGGCCTGGTGGGCGTGGCTGACCGGCCATGAGCCGTTTGCCGGCATGGAGGTCAAGGAGAGCTGGAGCGAGGATCAGCCGTTCAGCCGGATGCTGGTACGGCTCAAGCGCGAGATCATCTCGTTCGGCGTTGCTGGGATCCAGCCTGGCCGCCAGACCTCTCCAAAGCTTTCGGCCGACGAACTCAAGGCGTGGTTGGACGAGGGGCGTGATGTGACGCTGCTGGACGTCCGCAACGATTACGAAGTCCGCGTGGGAACGTTTGCCAATGCCCGGCCGATCGGCGTGGATCACTTTCGCGAATTTGCGGCCGCCGTCGGGCGGTTGCCGGCGGAGCTGAAGTCCAAGCCGATCGTGATGTTTTGTACCGGCGGAATCCGCTGCGAAAAGGCTGGGCCGCTGATGGAGCGGGAAGGTTTTGAGCAGATCTATCAGCTCGACGGCGGGATTCTCAAGTACCTGGAGCTGCACGGCAGCGCGCATTATCACGGCGACTGCTTTGTGTTTGACAAGCGGGTTGCGTTGGACGGGCGGCTGCAACCCTCGGGGCTGGCCCAGTGCTTCGCATGCCAGGCGATTTTGGACGCCGAGGATCAGCAGTCGCCGCACTACCAGCCGCCAAAGTGCTGTCCGTACTGCCAAACAGGCGGCGACGAGAAGATGCAGGCGCTGATCGTGCGGCGAATGGCGGAGCTGCGGCGAGTGACGGCGGTTTTGCCGGGCAGTATTCCGCACGACAACGTCCGGCCGATCCACGTCCCGCTGCGGTTTGACGGCGCGACGCTGCTGCAGTGCGTGCTGGGCATGCATCCGCACTTGGGCGACGACTATTGGAGTGGCGAGTTTGCGGCGCAGCGGATCGTCCGCGGCCGCGTCGCGGTTGGCGGCGGGCGCGTGGTGCGAGCCGGTCAGCGTTACGGCCACCTGTTTCCCGATTCGGTCGAGCCGGATGTGAACGCTGATATCGCCATCCTCTGGGAAGACGACGCCATTGTGGTGGTCAACAAGCCGGCGCCGTTGCCGATGCATCCCAGCGGCCGCTTCAACCACAACACGCTCAGCAGTCTGCTCGGCCTGGTCTACCGGCCGGCGGTCCTGCGAGCGGTCCATCGGCTCGACGCCAACACCACCGGACTGGTCGTGCTGGCCAAAAGCAAGGCGATCGCCACGCAGATGCAGCAGCAGTTCAGCGCCGGCACGGTAGCCAAGAGTTATTTGGCCCACTGTCATGGCTGGGCGAGCGAGGAGACGTTTTGCTGCGATGCGGCAATTTCGCGGCAGCGGGTATCGGCCGGGGCCCGCGTGACCGATCCCGATGGCGACGCGGCGCTGACGCAGTTCCGCGTGATCGATCGCGACGAGGATCAGGACGCTCAGCCGCGAACGCTGCTGGAGGCGATTCCCAAAACTGGCCGGACCAATCAGATCCGTCTGCACCTGTGGAGTTTGTCGCTGCCGATCATCGGCGATCCGGTTTATCTGCGCGACGCCCAACTCGGCCAGACGCAGACGCTGCCTGCCGGTGCGGAGCCGATGCGGCTACATGCCGCGGCGTTAGCCTTTACCCATCCTCACAGCGGCGAGCCAATCGAGTTCCGCGCCCCGGTGCCCGCCTGGGCGAATTGCCGCAATGCTACATTTTCGGAGCTTTGAGACGCGAATCCATCTTGTCTCACGCAGCAGGATCGCTACACTCTGCGTCCTATCGTTTGAGGCCAGCGTAGCTCAGTTGGCAGAGCAGCGGTTTTGTAAACCGCCGGTCGTGGGTTCGAATCCCTCCGCTGGCTCTTCACTGGGCTGGCAGATCAGCCGAATAACGGTAAAACAATGGATCGATGACCGGGGAGGTTGCCCGAGTGGTTAAAGGGGGCGGATTGTAAATCCGCTGACTATGTCTACATAGGTTCGAATCCTATACCTCCCACTGGCGCCATTGGCGGCGCGAGCGACGGGCCCGGCAGCGGGCAAGTCGGCCGCGGCAGGCGAGGGACGCTGTGCCGAGACGTCGGAAACGACAGATTGATGATGACCGCGGGTGTAGCTCAATGGTAGAGCAGCAGCCTTCCAAGCTGAATACGAGGGTTCGATTCCCTTCACCCGCTTGGCTTGACTAGCCAAACCGGCGCTCGCCTGATACCGTCATGCGGATCGGTGCGACCGCCAAGATAGAAAGACAATTGGAAACCCAGTCGCTGCTGTAGCTCAGTTGGTAGAGCGCATCCTTGGTAAGGATGAGGTCACGAGTTCAAATCTCGTCAGCAGCTTTGTTGGAGATCGTGGAGCAAAGGCCAAGTCAAAATCGCCGACCAGCGATTGTCCTTGTCTCGCCGGTCGACGACAACTGACGCCGGAACGCGTTGCTATTTGACCTCGTCGCTCGTGGTGGGCCTGCGGTGAAATGGCAAGATCGTTTTTTAACTCGAACATGTTTGTAGGAACTGTGGATTCGTGACTCGGCCGATCCACCTCGCGGGTGTGAACGCGGGCGGCGAGATGCATGAGGCACGGGTGAGCGTATCTCGCCGGTGCTAAACCTCCGCGGTTGTATGTAGGTGAATTAGAATGGCCAAGGACAAGTTTGCGCGTACCAAACCGCACGTCAACGTTGGAACGATCGGTCACATTGACCATGGAAAGACGACAACCACCGGCGCAATTCTCGCCGTTCAGGCCGCTAAGGGGCTAGCCCAAGCGAAGAACTACGCAGACATCGCCAAGGGCGGTACGGTCCGCGACTCAACCAAGACCGTGACCATCGCGGTTGCCCACGTTGAGTATGAGACCGACAAGCGTCACTACGCACACATTGACTGTCCTGGTCACGCCGACTTTATCAAGAACATGATCACCGGTGCCGCCCAGATGGACGGCGCGATCCTGGTCGTGTCGGCTGCTGACGGCCCGATGCCGCAGACGAAGGAGCACGTTCTGCTCGCTCGTCAGGTCGGTGTGCCGTACATCGTCGTGTTCCTCAACAAGATCGACTTGGTCGACGACGAAGAATTGCTCGAGTTGGTCGAGTTGGAAATCCGCGAATTGTTGAGCAAGTACGACTTCCCGGGCGACGACGTTCCGGTGGTCCGCGGCTCGGCTCTGCCGGCTTACAACAATCCGACCGATCCAGCGGCCAGCAGCTGCATCATCGGCTTTGATGGACGCTTTGGACAACTTCATTCCTGAGCCCGCTCGCGAAGAAGACAAGCCTTTCTTGATGGCGATCGAAGACGTGTTCTCGATCGAAGGTCGTGGTACGGTCGCCACCGGTCGTATCGAGCGCGGTGTGGTTAAGGTCGGCGAAGAAGTTTCGATCATCGGTCTGTCGGCCGCTCCGACCAAGACGATCTGTACCGGCGTCGAAATGTTCCGCAAGGAAATGACCGAAGGACGCGCTGGCGACAACGTCGGCTGCCTGCTGCGTGGTGTCAAGCGTGAAGACATTCAGCGTGGACAGGTGTTGGCCAAGCCCGGCAGCATCACCCCGCACACCAAGTTCGAAGCCGAAGTTTACTGCCTCAGCAAAGACGAAGGTGGCCGTCACACGCCGTTCTTCAGCGGCTATCGCCCGCAGTTCTACTTCCGCACCACCGACGTCACCGGGACCGCCAACCTGGTCGATGCCGACATGTGCATGCCTGGCGACAACGTCAAGGTGACCGTCGAGCTGCACAAGCCGATCGCCATGGACGATGGTGTTCGCTTCGCCATTCGCGAAGGCGGCCGTACGGTCGGCAGCGGTGTGGTCACGAAGATCGTCGAGTAATCGACGACTGATTTTTACGGGTACCCGGCGCCGCTTGCTCCGGGTATCTTGATGGGGTCAGCCGCGATGTTGGCAGCACGCCAGCGATCGCGCCGCTGATTCCCGAGAGACACAGCAGGTCTCTCACAGGAGCGTAGCTCAATTGGCAGAGCACCGGTTTCCAAAACCGGGGGTTGCGAGTTCGATTCCCGCCGCTCCTGCTGCATCGGGTATAAACCAGGTGGTGATACGTCGGCCGCCTGACCTGGACCCCGCGGCATCAGTTATCTAAGTTGGTGTCCATTGGTCCTTCGACATTTCATCATCACGAGCGAATGATCGCTCAATACCGTTTGGGAGCGGACAAACGTGTCCAGGGAAATCGCTACCACTAGCCAGCCGCTTTCGGCGAACCTCTTCCAAACTTCGGTCTATCGACCGTCGAAGGGGCGTGTTGTCCGCCAACTGACGGCGCTGGCCATTTGGGTCGTGGTCGCGCTGGGCTGCTACCGCTTGAGCGTCACGCTGCGAGGCACTTTCTCGCCCGCCAATGCTTGGGCTGAGTCGGTCATCCCATTGGTGTTGTTTGTCGCCGGTGCATGGTTTGGCTTTCGACTGGTAAATTGGCCACGGTTCGCAGACTTCTTAGTCGATGTCGAAGCCGAAATGGCGAAGGTCACTTGGCCGAGCAAACCGGAATTGATCCGGGCTTCGATGGTGGTGATCGTGACGATCTTGATCTTAGCGATTACGCTGTTTCTGTTTGACGTCGTTTGGCAGTGGTTCTTCTCCTTGATCGGTATCACCGTTTAAGCAGTTACCGGGACGCCCTCTCCGTTTCTCACTCTCTCCTGATTTCGAAGTCATCTGCCGTGAATGATCCCGACGCTCCCAACGAACAAGACCCCGCCCAAGCCGGCGATTTGGTCGCTGGGGGTGAGTCGCCGACGGCTTCCCAACCCGGTTCATTCATCATCGATGAAATGACACCCGATGGTGGCCGAATCGGAGGTGAATCGAGCAAACCAGCCGACCAGACGTCAGGCCAAGGCGAGGCCGATAAGGCCGGCAGCGATGCGCCGAAGAAAATCAAGAAGCCCGAAGTCGATGTGGTTGCCAAAGACCCCGACGCTAACTGGTACATCTTGAAGGTCGCCTTCAACCGCGAAGACTCCATTCGTGAGGCGCTTGAGAAACGCGTCAAGCGCGAAGGGATGGAAGAATATTTCAACGCGATCGTCGTGCCGACCGAAGATGTTGTCGAGTTCACTCGCGCCGGCAAACGTCGGATCACCAAGCGTAAGCTGCTGCCCGGCTACATCATGGTGAACATGGTGATCAACGACGACACTTGGTTCCTCGTCCGCGAGACCGGTGGGATCAGCGACTTCACCGGCGCCGCAGGAACGCCGATGCCGATGGATCCGGCCGACGTGGAAAGGTTCATCAATAAGCCGGCGGCCGATGACGATGAAGATCAGCCGATGAAGACGGCGATCCCATTCCGGGCGGGTGATCGTGTGCGCGTCAAAGAAGGTAACTTCGAGAACCAAGAAGGCGAAGTCGATCTGGTCGATGAAGCCAACGGTCGCGTCACCGTGATCATCAATATCTTTGGCCGCAGCGTGCCGATGGAACTGGATCACTGGCAGGTCGAGGCGATGTAGCTAACGCGAGGCCGCAAAATAGGGTTCGAGGCGGCCGCAGAGTCTTGCCAGAATCGCAGCGGTCGGCTAGCATCCTCGCTTCGCAATCACCTGTTATCACTTGTAACCTAGCTCGGTTTGCTGACTCGTTTTCGACGAAGCGAGTGAGACAAATAAGCGTCTCTTAATCAATTTTTGATAGTACACATCAGTCATGGCAAAAAACGTCACCGGCCAGGCAAAGTTTCAGGTCCCCGGCGGTAAAGCAACTCCGGCACCTCCCGTTGGTACCTCGTTGGGTAAGTTCGGTGTGAACCTGGGCCAGTTCGTCTCGCAGTTCAACGAGCGAACCCGCGAATACAATGGCACGCCGATCCCCGTCGTCGTGACCATCTATAGCGACCGGAGCTTCGAGTTCGTCACCAAGAGCCCACCTGCTGCGGCACTGCTCAAGCAAGCCGCTGGAATTGCCAAAGGCAGTGGTGTCCCCAACCGCACGAAGGTCGGCACCGTGACCAAGGCACAATGTGCTGAGATCGCCGAGAAGAAGATGGCGGATCTCAATGCTCGCAGCGTGGCCCAGGCAGCTTTGATGGTCGAAGGCACTGCCCGCAGCATGGGAATCAACGTCGAGGAGTAGTCGTCCGGCGATAAAGTAGCTGCCTAAGCCAGCGGTGATGCTTTCGCCGCGGGGGCAGCATCGGCGGCGATATACTTCTGGCCGTTCTTAGCAACCTTTGCCAAACGCAAGCGCATCACTCCGGCTCGGTTTGGCATTCGCCATCTCCGCCTATAGTTGCTGGGGCATTTTTCCGCTGTTCTGGCGGTTGCTTGAAGCCGTTCCGTCATTAGAAGTGGTTTGTCACCGTGTGATCTGGTCCACGGTGTTCTTGATGATCGCGATCGCGATCATCCGCTGGAAGCGACCTGCGTTCGGGATTGAATTGATCGGCGCCCCCGGGTCGATTGAGGCGGACGCCGCTGAGCCGACGCACGGGCAGCAGCATCAGCGACCTGCTGCTGCGGAGGGTCTGACCTCTGCCAGTTTTCCGACAATCAGCCGGAGCCGACTGTGGATGATCTCGTCGCTGGCCGCCGTTTTCATCTCCATCAATTGGCTGGCGTTCATCTGGGCGGTCAATCACGACCGTGTGCTCGATTCATCGCTAGGTTACTACATCGCTCCACTGGTCAATGTCGCCCTCGGAGTGATTGTCTTGGGCGAGCGCCTATCGCGGTGGCAGTGGCTGGCAATCGTGATCGCAACCTGCGGCGTGACGAGTATGTCGATCGCCGGTGGGGCGATTCCCTGGGTATCGCTGGCGATGGCGGTCTCGTTTGGAATCTACGGACTGCTGAAAAAGCGCGTGCCCATGCCGGCGCTGATGGGGCTGTTGACAGAGAACCTGGTGCTGAGCGGCCCAGCGCTGATTTACATCGGGATGCTCGCCGCCAATGGAACCGGCGCGATGGGACGGCTCGGATGGCAGACCGACGCGCTGCTGATGGCTGGCGGCGTGGTGACTGTACCGCCGCTGATGCTCTTTGCGCTCGCCGTCCGCCGCGTATCTCTGTCCACTATCGGCGTGTTGCAGTACATCGGTCCCACGCTCCAGTTGTTGCTCGGCGTGCTGGTTATGGATGAAGCCTTTGGATATGACCGGATCTTAGGGTTCTCACTCGTCTGGACAGGTTCACTGATCTACATCGCCGGGGCACATCATGCGTTTCGTAAAACGCAGTACCTGCAGCTGTCGCAAACAACAGCCGAGCAAGTGATTTCATAGAGCTGCGACTGGGTGGCACGTCCCTGAGGAACTCTGGGTGGCACGTCCCTGAGGAACGAAGGGCGTGATGGGTAGAACTGCTAAGCACACCTGAGGGAGTCGTTCGGCATCATGAGCCGCCGAATCAGCGGAAATCGCTGATTCGAACGAGGGCTTCGCGGAAAAATACCGCCAGGTGTTCTGATACAAGCCCGACTGCGCAAGCGAGTGGTTCTGATACAAGCCCGACGCGCAAGCGAGTGGTTCGGCGAATGCTCTCGCTTGCGATCCGATCTGGCAATTCGAATCATGGTTGATCTCGGTTTTTCCGGTCTTGGCCTTCGGGTCGGACTGGGACATTTTGCTGGCTGTGTGTGTCCCTCGCTTGCGCGTTTTGAAGTTGCGCTATTTCGGGCTTGGGTTACGAGGCGAGCCGGTATTCTGCGGGTAAAGCGGCTGTCAGTTGGCGTTTGAGTTTGGCGACTCCGCCGGGAGTCTTCAATCGCTGCTGCATGTATTTCAATTCACTCTCCATGATCTCCTGCCGGAACGCCGTGCAGAGTCCGTGGAGCCGCTGACGCTCCCACCACTGGCGCGAGGCCTCCGGTAGGCGGCGGTCACAGATTCGGCGAAGACGCTCCTGCTCCAGAAACAGCATGGTCGTAATCGCTGTCTCGACCCATGCTCGGACCGCTTCAAACCGCTCGAAGCGGTACTGCGAAAATCCCAGCGTGGACTTCAGCTCCTTGAACAGCAGCTCGATCTGCCAACGCAGCGAGTACAGTTCGATCACTTCGCTGACGCTCATCTCAGTCGCGTTGGTCAACAGAATCTTCACGTCCTCAGGAGTCGCGGTTTCCAAATCCTTCTTCATTGTCGAAAAAACAATCTGCACGTCGCCGACGCTTCGCACCGACTGCTTCTCCTGATACGCGTAGTACACGCGGGGTTTCATTTTCGGCCCGACACGCCACTTCGAAAGCCGCCGGTACTTGGCGTACTTTCCCGTGCACGCTTTAAGCCTGATGGTCTTCAGCGACAGACGTTTCCAATCCTTCAGCCGAGAACGCAACTTTGGTCGCTGACCTTTCGGTCCGTCATAAACACGCTCCGGATTGGCCGGAAAAATCCATGTATAATTCCGCTCACGGCAGGCCTGCTCCAGTACCTCTGCGTCATAAGCCGTATCGCCGATCACGACGACTTCCGCCTCGGGTGGTAGAGGCAACGAGCGAACCATGTCCGCCGCCGCTTCGGCCGTCGTACGGTGCTGTAAGCCGTGCTCCTGAGAGGATTGCTTCGTGTAGTGTGGGACCTCAAAAGGAATCCGCGTACCGAGCGGGGTGATCAGCAGGCCGAACGTGAAGCTGTGGCACCGCTTGTAGACGACCTTCTTCTTGTTGTAACGTCGCCCCTTCGCCGGACGGCGAGTTCGATTGCCCGTGCTGAAAGTGTTCTGGGTTTTCTTACCTGCCTGACTTACCAGCGTGGCATCGATCAAGAACAAAAACTTGCCACGGTGGGACTCCCGCTTCAGCAGGGCTATTGGCAGGGGGGCGTTAAAATCGTGCTTTTGCCAGCGGGGTCGAGCCAGAAACCGCGTCACCTCACCCCGATGCACCGGTTCCGACGCGATACTCCCCGCTGCTCGCGAGCAGCTCATGCGGCCCCAGTGCATGATGAAGGCGATGATGACTCGCATCATCATCTTCTGCGCCAGTGGTTTGAGCCCTGTGTGGCCCAGGAAGCTCTTGAGCGTGGAAGCTGACTCACCGATCATGATCATTGCAAGCCCATCCGGTGGTTGGTGAGAATCCAAAGATCCGGCCATCGGATAGGGCTTGCTTTCTAATCCGGTGCCAAACCTTTTGATAGCATCGCAAAAAGCGCAACTTCAAAACTTGCGCGTCGGGATTGTATTGACCGGGCTTGTATTGATCTGTGTGTCCCTCGCTTGCGCGTGTTCCTTGCTTGCGCGTCGGGCTTGTATTGAGGGCTCATGTCCAGGCTAAGCACATCTGAGGGAGGTTCCGCTGCTCACGCCCATCGCCGGGGCTCTGAGCGTGCCACCCAATGCCGTCGAGGTACCCGCTCCGGGACAAGCGGCCACTCAATTAGCAATAGAACCTAGGTGTCCGCAGGACCGCGTTCGTCGGGGATTGGACTGCCATGCGGATCAGCGATCGGGAATCTCGTCTGGCGTTCGAGTTCATCGCGCACCCGGCGATCCGAGAAATGCTCCAGTTGTTCGGCTTGGCCATGAATCCGGTCGGTGGAAACGTTCGCCCGATCGACAAGATATTGTTCCCACAGCCGGTGGGCGCGCACCAGTTTCATTGCGGATCGCTTGCCAGCGTCGGTGAGGTCGTAGTGGCGATCGTGGACGCTGATACGTCGACTGAAAATCTCCCTCAACATGACCAACCGCAGCCGGAGGGGCCGTACGAGTAGCGAGTGTTGAATCTCGGCAAACTGCGGGCTTGCTTCGCGCGGCCGTTCTTCCGCTCGGTAAAGATAAGCCAGCACATCGTCGCTCAGAATCTTCCACGCCAAGCTCTCGTTGCGCAGCCACCGCACCAGCATGCCCTGATTGGGGCTGAGCACCATTGCGAAGACAAATGCCACACCGGTCATCACCGCCATCATGCCGGCGGTCGTGGTGCTGCCGTAGCCGAACCACTGGGGAACATGGATCGCCGCCCAGTGGCCAGAGACTGCCGCTCCGGCACCGATTACAACACTTAGAATCACCATCGTCAACAATCGGTCGCTGAGCAGCCGGGCCGTTGCCGGTGGGACGACGAACATGGCGACCACCAAAATATTACCAACGCTTTCAAAGCTGGCGACAGCAGTGATCGCGACGAGTGTCATCAGTCCGTAATGCATCCACTGAGCTCTAAAACCAAGTGTATCCGCCAGTTCTGGGTCAAACGATGTGAGCCGCAGTTCCTTAAAGAATACGACCACAAATACCAGGTTGAGCAGAGTGGTGATCAGCAACATGATCACGACCCGAGGGACCGCGAGTCCGCCGATGGAAACCGCGTCCAGCGGCGTCAGTTCGATCGCTCCATATAAGACACATCCCGGATCAAGATCAACGTAATCGGCTGTCTGGACGATCAGCACCAATCCGAGAGCAAACAGAGTCGTGAACACAACGCCCATGGATGCGCCTTCGTCGACCTTGCCGAAATCGTGAATCCACTGGGTCAATAGGGCCGTCAGTACGCCGACCAAAGCAGCACCGACGAACATCGGCACGCTCTGTCGGCTGCCGGTAATGAAAAATGCGACCGCCAGTCCCGGCAGAATCGCATGGCTGATCGCATCGCCGAGCATGCTCATCTTGCGCAAGACTAAAAAATTGCCCAGCAGCGAGGCTGCGGTGGCGCACAACACGCCGGCGGCAATGATCCAACCGTCGAGTTCCCATAACCAGTTGCCAGCAGCGATCATCGTTCCATTCCTTCACTCGCACTGCGCGGCCTGGTTCCCTCGCCGGCCGATGACGACAACACTGCCGACTCCAGCCGGTGAGGACTGCCGGGAACCTTAGAACCTCCTGGCGATTGTCTCAGCAGCCGTTCAAGCTGACAGATCATCTCGGGTTCCAGTACATGCTCGATGCGTTCCGCATCGCGATCGACGCGCCCGGCGCGACATCGGCATGAGCGATCAGATACAATTCCCATAGCCGGTGCTCACGGGTCACGCGCTGCGCTTCCGCCCAACCTCGATCGGTGAGCGTGATCCAGTCGCCGGTTTGCTCCAGCAGTCCGTCTCGACGACTGCGACGCAGCTCGCGCGACAGTCGCTGAGGCGACCAGCTGCGTAAGTTCAACAGTTCCTGAGTCGTTACCCGCAACTCCTGCGATTGGCGATCCAAATCCTTGAGGTTACCACCGCGCAGGGAGGCGGAGCGAGATTCCATCAGCTCATAAATTCCCCGGAGCACGTGATGCCGATCGGTGCGGCGGTTCGTTGACCAGCGATGGGCCGTGCGGACCAGGACGCCACGGTTTGAGCCGAGCAGGAAACTGGCGAAAAACAGACCCGCCGCGACCAAGACAATCGTTGCCCCCGATGGCAGATCCGGTGCCAGCGCGCTGATCAACGACCCTGACATGCAACTGATCGCCCCCAGCACTGAGGAGAGCAGCGTCATCTGCCCCACACCGGTGACCCAAAACCGTGCCGCCGCGGCCGGGATCACCAGGAGCGCGATCATCAGGATTAGCCCGACCGCTTGCAGCCCCACGACGGTGATCAGCACCACCACGCTCATCAGCGTCACGTCGAGCCCCAGCGTCGGGTAGCCGCGCGCCGCGGCGTACCCTTGGTCAAAACAAAAGAGCTTTAGCTCCTTATAAGCGAGCATTAACATGACTGTCGCGACCAACCCAGAGACGGCGATCCAGGTCGCATCAGCCGTGGTGATCGATGCGGTTTTACCGAGGATGAAGGACTCCAAACCGGCCGCGTGTCCTCCGGAGGCTTGCTGAACCACTCCCAAAATGGCCAGCCCAGCACCAAAGAACGCGCTCAGCACGATTCCCAGCGCGGCATCCTCCTGCAACCGCGTTTGGTGACGGATGAGCAGAATCGCCAGCGTCCCGATCGCTCCGCTCACGCCTGCGCCACCGAGCAGCACCAGCAGTGACTTGCCGTCGGCTCCCAGCATCGGGGCCAGCAGAAACGCCAAGCCGATGCCCGGCAGCATGGCGTGACTGAGCGCATCGCCCATCAGCGCACGGCGCCGCAGCAACGTGAACGACCCGACCGCACCGGCCGCCAACCCCAGCAGCGTCGTTGCCAGCACCACCACACGCGTGTTGTGGTCCTGCATCGACAGTGTGCGTGTCAATTCCTGCGCGAAGCTGGCGATCACAAGTTTTTCTCCCGGCGTCGCATTGCCTCGGTCGCTTGGTCCAGCAGGGTCAGTCGTCCCCCATAGGTTTTCTGCAGGTTCTCATTGGTGAACACGTCCTCGACAGCCCCCGCGGCAACGACCCGCATATTGATCAGCACCACCTGATCAAAATACTCCCGCACGGTTTGCAGATCGTGATGGATCACAACGGCGGTCTTGCCTTCCGCTTTGAGCCCGCTGAGGATGTTCACGATCGCCTTTTCCGTCGCCGCATCGACGGCAGCAAAGGGTTCATCCATCAAGTACAAATCAGCTTGCTGGACCAGGGCTCGGGCCAGAAACGTGCCGCTGCTGCTGACCGCCGGAGAGCTGGCTGATCTGACGTTTCTCTAAGTCAGCGATGCCGACCCGCTGCAGCGCCTCGCGGGCCGCTTGCAGATGGCGTTTGCGTACCGGCCGGCACCAACCGATCTGGCGATAGAGCCCCATTGCGACGACATCGACGGTGTTGATCGGAAAATCCCAGTCGACGCTTTCCCGCTGCGGCACATAGGCCACGCGTTGGCGAACGTCGCGGTAACGCTGACCAAAGAAGCGAACGCGTCCCGAAGCCGGCGTGATCAAGTCCATGCAAGCTTTGAGCAGCGTGCTCTTGCCGGCGCCGTTGGGGCCGACGATCGCCACCAGCGAGCCCGGCGCGACATCCAGTTCCACATCCCAAATCACCGGCTTGCGCTGGTAGGCGACCGTCAAGTCATCGATCGATAGCGGCAATTCGCTCATCGGTGTGCGTCCTCCGCGGTTTGGGCATGTGTTGAGAGTCGTCCACGAAAGCCACCCGCGGGTGCTGAGCCGCCCAGGGCCCGCGTGACGGATGTGAAGTTGTGATCCATCATGCCGACGTAGGTCCCTTCATAAGTACCCTCTGCCCCGCCGGAATCTGAATAGAGCTCGCCTCCGACCACAACCCGATGGCCGCGTGCGCCAGCCCCCTCAATCACTGCCTCGAGGCTTTTGCGCGGCACGCTGCTCTCGACAAACACCGCCGCGATCTGCCGTCCGACGATCAAGTCGACGAGTTGATTGATGCGCATCAGCCCCGCTTCCGAGTCGGTCGAAAGCCCTTGCACGCCTCGGACCTCCAGCCCATAGGCACGGCCGAAATAGCCGAAGGCATCATGCGACGTGATCAATTGCCGTCGCGCCGGCGGAATGGTGCTGATGGAGTTGATCCCGTACTGGTGCAGCGCACGCAGTTCGTCGTGATACCGCTGTGCATTGGCTCGGAAGTCCTCGGCATGCTGTGGGGCATACGCGGTCAGCGCTTCGGTGACCACCGGTAGCGTTTCTGCCCACATCGCGACATCCATCCAGACATGCGGGTCAGGGTGGTCCTCACCATGGCCAGTGGCGTCGTTGGAGCCGAGCAGACGACTGGCCGGCACGTTTTCGGCCACGCCGATCACGGGCTTACGCAGCGCCATCTGCTGCAGCGTGTGCGTCATTTTGCCTTCGAGCATCAAGCCGGAGTAAAAGATCACGTCGCCGGCGAAGATCGCGCGGACGTCGTCGCGAGTCACCTTGTAGAGGTGCGGATCGACGCCGGGTCCCATCAGCTGCCTCACGCGAACATGCGGTCCGCCGACGTGTCGCACCAGATCGGCCACCATCGCGACCGTGGTGACCGCCTCAATCGTGTGCCTGCCGTCCGGCTGCTCAGTCTGCACGGCTGCCGACGAATTGCAGCCGCTCAGGGCGGCCGAGGCGCAGACCAGCAGAATACCGACGAGTGAAACCCAGGATTTTTTTTCCAACAGCGAACTCCGACGTGACTGGCCCGCAAGCGTCTCGCCGGTGGTGACCAGCGAACCTCCGCCCATTCGTAGCATTGGCTACATTTCAGCCCGTCTAGCCTAGGCGTTGCGGCTCGGTTGTCAAGATCTATACTGAAGCGATCATGCAGGCCAGTCGCCCGCCGAGGCGGCATCCGAGTGATGGGAAAAATGGTTTTGAAAGCCTCGAGCAAGCCGACGTCCAGCCCCTCGGTCTCACACCGCCGCACGCGCAGTGACCATGCCAACGAGACGGCGGAAGACTACGTCGAAGCGATTGCCGAAATCATCGCCGAGCGATCAACTTGCCGCGTCGTCGACCTGGCGGCGCGGTTCGCGGTTAGCCATGTGACCGTCAGCCGGATCCTTAACCGCCTGGTGACGGTGGGACTGGTTCAGACCGAACCTTATCAGCCGGTGCGGCTGACCGACGCGGGCGCTAAATTGGCCCAGCAATCGCGTCAGCGGCACGAAACCGTGTACCAGTTTCTGTTGGCGCTAGGGGTGTCTGCCAAAACCGCGGCGATCGATACCGAGGGCATCGAGCATCATGTCAGCCCCGAAACGCTCCGCCGCTTCGAAGCATTTACTAAACAATCGCGGGAGTAGCTTGGGGCATTTCTGCAACGCACGATCAGCTACGGAGTCTGCGCCGGGTTGCGTTTGTAGTATAGCCGGCCGTCTTCGGCCCCGACGAGCAGATCCACAACTCCGTCGGCATTGAAATCGACCACGGTGGGACTGGTCGAGTGCCCCTGAATGTTCTTGCTGACCACGACTCCGCGATCCTCAAAAAACCACCGCTGGCCGCCGTCTTGATCGTTTTCGATGCGCGACTGCTTGAGGAAATTAGCGCTGGTCGAATTGGCGAGGATGTCCAGCTGGCCATCGCCATCCCAGTCGGCGATCCACAGTTTCCGCCGGCCACTGGCCCCGGCGCGGCCGTTGTTGAGTCGCAGCGGCCCTGGGTTGTCGTCAGTGACCTTATGGCGGCTATCGGTGACGGAGAGGTTGTCGCCGTAGATAACGCGCTGCGGCGGAAGCAGCACAAGTCGGTCGTCGCGGCGAGCCCGGCGCAGCAGCGTCAAATAACCCTCGTGATCGAGCACCACCAAATCGGTGAGGCCGTCTTCCGTCCAGTCGGTGGCAATCGGCGTTGTCCGCCACTGGGTGACCAATTCTCCAGGCCCCGGTTCCCACCACGTCCAGGATGGTTTGGGAACGTCGTCCGGCCACGCCACTTCAATGCTTTGGGGGCTCGACAACTTCGGCTGCTGACGGGTGCCAATGTTCTTGCACCACTCGATTTTGCCCCAAATGCTGTTGAACACGATGTCGGGCAATCCATCACTATCCCAATCCGCAACACTTAAACAGGTATAGCCCCATTTTGCTTCGGCAGGACCTTGAATACTGCCATTGGGCCCGGCCAGAATTCGCAGCGGCTGCCCATCCACCTCAAGTCTGACAGGTGCGGCCCACTTGGGAAGCTCAATCCCTTTGCCGCTACGGTTTTCAAAAAACTCGATATAGCCTGCCGTGTTGCCACATAAGATGTCGAAGTCGCCGTCGCCATCCCAGTCAAAGGCAACGGGCGTCGCTAATGCGCCGCACTTGAGGTCACTTGCCTCCTGCTGAAAGTACCGAGGCGGAAGAAACTGAGGCATCCGGTCCGCAGTCAACGTGCCAGTGTTTTCGACCAGTGCAACGCGCCCATCTTCATCGCCGACGATCAAATCCACATCACCGTCTCGATCCCAATCCAGTGCGATCGGAACGATCATCTGCAGGTCCATCACCAGCGGTGAACCGTCGGGAGCACGCAGGCGCCGGCCGGAAGCATACACAGGCTTTTGCCGTGTCCCGGTATTCTCAAAGTAGGTGAATCCGTCGAGAAACTCGCCGCAGAGCAAGTCCAAGTCACCATCGCCATCGAAATCGACAAAATTAGGGGACGGACATCCATACACGTCGATGATCTCGCCGCCGGCTTGCAACTTGACCGGCTCCGCGTAGTCCGGCTGATCCGTGCTGCCAAGATTGTGGAACAGAAAAACGTAGCCCCGCAGTGGCCCGTTGGTCCAGTTGCCTTCCGCATCCCATGCATCATCCCAGCCGTAATAGCTCCAGTCTTCCAGGCCCACGACCAAATCCAATGCGCCGTCACCATCATAATCGACATAGCGCCACTGGTTGTGACGCACCTTCGGCCCCCGAGGCTGCTTGCCTTGAGGTTCATAGAACTTTGCAGGGATGGGTAGATCGACGTGCTCCGACAACCCCGTCTGAGCGAAGTCGGGGTACTCGCGTCCCGGTGTGAGCACGCGCAATTGCCCATTGACATAGCTGGGCATTACATAATGGACCGCCTGGCTGATCTTGCGCGGCGCTTTGAAGATCGGAAACTTATGTTCCGCCGTGTCACCGGTGGAGTTTTCAAATACCCAAACGCCGTTGAAAGGTTTGTCGGGGCAGCTGACGATCAAGTCATAATCACCGTCGCCATCGACATCCCAGACCGTCGGCCAGGCCCACAAGCCGACTCCCAAATCGACAGCTAACCCGGGGTTATTGTAGGCCAGCGGCGTCAGATCATCGCCAGGTTCCGCAGCTCGGCAATTGGCCATCCATAACGCCGCGACGAGCGCGAAACAGCGCATCACGAAAGTCCGAAGATTGATCAACCGGTAACGCTGCGATGGAACGTTCTGAGTCGACAGACGATCGATGAAATGGCTCATGGTGTCGGGCATCCGGCTGGGAAGCATCGGCTTGGTTCCTTCCTATTCTCACAGATTGGTAGAGGCGGGCGGAGCGACCGCGGCGAGCAGAGCCTCAGCGGTCTGGCAGAACCCTCGCATTATGCTTGCAGTTGCCGCCTATTTCGAGGGGCCGCTCGCCCGCGTCTTCCTTCGGCGACCAGTGCAGCAGCCGCGGTTCCGCTCTGGCACAGCGATTGCTTCCTGCCCCTGTTTTCTCCTGATGAACCGCCTGGCCGGCTAAAGTTTTATGAGCGACCACGGAACTGAGGTGAAACCGTCGGCCGCGATCGAATCGGCGGCGACGTCTTATCAAGTCGATCCGGCCAGCGGCGAGCTGGTCGACGCCGCCGAGCCGGCTGCGCTATCCGCAGTAACCGACATCGCCGAAGAAGAGCCCTCGCTCGGTCACCGGATCGCGACTTTGTCAGCGGGCGTGTGGTTCTGCGGCAGTCTGCTGAGCCTCTACACGCTGTACATCGGCCGCAACCTGTTCGTGCCCGTCACGGTTGCGGTGTTTGCTTATCTGACACTCAGGCCGATCGTGCGAGGAGCGGCCAAGGTCGGTGTACCGCCAGCTCTGGCGGCATCCGCCGTGATGCTCTCGCTGGGCATGATGCTCGGTATTTTGTTTTACCTCGTCGCCGGCCCCGCCCAAGAAATGCTCCGAAACGCTCCCCAGTCGATGAGTGTTGCCCGCGAAAAACTGTCGTTCATCTTTGATCGTCTTGAAAGAGTCAATCAAGCGACCGAAGACATTGCGAAGGAGTCGGAAGACAGCGACGGGATCGTCGACAAGGAACCCGTTCCCGTCCAGATCAAGCAATCGACCTGGACGACGACGTCACCGATCCTCGCTGGCACCGGCAATGTGTTATCGCTGATCTCGATCGCTTTTGCGCTTTTGTACTTCCTGATGGTGTCAGGGGATGATCTGTTGCGAAAGCTAACTAGTACCATTCCGACATTCTCCTCTAAACGTCGATTCGTGGAGGTCGTTGAGAACGTCCAGGATGCGCTGAGCAGCTATCTGGGATGGGTGACCCTGATCAACGCTTGCCTCGGCGTGGTGATTGCATTAGCGATGTGGTTGCTGCAGATGCCGGCTCCGCTGATGTGGGGCGTCGCCGCAACGCTGCTGAACTTTCTTCCCATCTTTGGAGCCATCTGCGGGATCGCCGCCGCGTTTTTTGTCGCTCTGGTCAGCTTTGAGCACGTCTCCTATGCATTTCTTGTCGCAGGCACCTACTTCGCGTTAACGTCGCTCGAAGGCCAATTCATTACTCCATCGATTCTGGGCAAATCGATGCGGCTCAGCTCCGCCGTGGTTTTCTTGTTCATCGTGATCTGGGGCTGGATGTGGGGCGTCGCAGGCATTTTCCTCGCTGTTCCAATCCTGCTGACCCTGGTGATGATTAGCGAAAAGTTGGAAATGCTCTCGCCGGTGTCAACCGTCATTAGCGGTACACCGCCGGAGTCGCCGAAGACGAGCGAGCACCGAGTTGCCGGCGCGAGGGATTAATGAGCGACCGCTGGCGTCAGCTCCAGTTGCCGCAGAATCGCTGCGACCTGCTCGCGCTGCGGCTGACGAAAGCGATGAAAGGGCTCAGCCATGAAATCGTCACAGATCCCCAGCAGCGATAGACCGCATTTGGTTGCTTTGATATGCCGCGACGCATACTTGCCGATCTCATAGATCTGCTGCAGGGCAACGATTTTTTGCCGCAGCGCATCGCTGGCTGCTTCATCGCCGTGCAGCAGCGATTCATAGAAGTCGACAAATAGCCTTGGCACCAAATTGGCGCCACCCGACACGCCACCGTCGCCACCGCTCCGCATCGCGTCGCCCAGCAGTGCCTCCGGGCCCATCATCACCGACCAATCGGGCCGCAGTGTTTTCAGCTCGGTCAACCGCGCAAAGTAAGCGAGGTCGCCGCTGCTATCCTTGACGCCGATGATGCGCTCGATCGAGGCCAGCTGTTTGAGCGTCTCGATCTCAAACCAAACCTTCGTCAGGCTCGGCATGTTGTAGAGCACCAGCGGCAGCGGCAGCACGGCAGCAATGTGTTCCACGTAGCCGATCAGTTCGGTCTGGCCAGCGGGAAAGTAATAAGGGGTCGCCAACACCACCGCGGCGGCCCCGGCATCGGCGGCCACTCCGGCCAACATAACCGACTCGGTGAACGCGGTGTCGGTGATCCCGACGAGCACCGGAACGCGCCCGTCGACCAGTCGGCAAACTTGCTCGATCAGCTCGCGGCGCAGCCGGTAACTGAGGCTCGGGGCCTCTCCGGTGGTCCCCAGGATGAACAGTCCGTGGACGCCGCCGGCGAGTACGTGAGCGACCAGGCGTTCTAAGCCCGGTCGATCCAGCTCGTCTTGGCCGATCAGCGGCGTGACCAGCGGCGGCACGATCCCGCGGAGCTGCAGAGGGTTTTGCGGCACGTCTTTATCCACCGGTGATTTCGGAAAGGGTGAGGTCGGCAAGCGGGGTATTGGACGACTTGATGGCGATCGAAATCCAGCCGTCGCGCGCGTCGATCAGGCTGGTCCTGAGCGTGCGAACCTCCAACAACGCAGCTTCGTTAAAGTCAGGAATGATCAGCGGACGGTCCAACAGCGTCTGCGGAAACCGATCGGCAAACAACCGCTGGATCGTGCGTCGCAGCGCCACTTGCTGAATCGTTAGACGACGGCCGCCGGGGAAGTCGACGCTGACGTCACCGCTGCGCCGCAGCAGCATCGTGCCATCATCGGAACGTTGCGGTTCGTAGACCGCGGTGATTTCCAGCGGGCGAGCCAGTTCCCGCGTGCCCTGACTGAAACGTGTACCGCGAATGCCGATCCGGATGCGCTGATCGCGGAGCTCGAGAATCACCGGCCGGAACGTCGAGAAGTCGATTTCAAAGGATTCCTGATCTTCATCAGCGATGCCCAGCAGCGGCTTGTTGCTGCTGGCCAGCAGCTCGTCGATTTGTTTGCCGGTCACCGTGCGACCTGCCAGGACCCGCGCGGCGACGTTATCGATCAGCAACTCATGAACTTGGATCGCACCGTCAATGGTTGCAGGATTTGCCGAACCGGTCGCGGTGGCCGAGCCAGCAGCAGTGGACCGGCCCGCGGCGGCCAATAGCTGCGACAACGGCGGTGGCGACGTGTCAGCCGCCAGCTGCGTCGCATCGCGCTGGGTCACTTGCACGTAGACGTTCTCGGTCGTCGAGCCAACGATGCGTGCCGGCGGGGGCAGGTTCAACCGCGCGAACAGGATCTTTGCCTCTTTGACCGGATCCACCGAATCAAAGTACGCTCCGCCACCGGTCAGTGACGCCAGCGGGCCCGAACCGCCGGCCCCACCACTGTTAACGGCCTGCGTCGTCTGCTGATCAAAGTCGTTGGCGACTTGAGACCTGAGCCGCTCGGTTGCAATCCGCTCGGCCTGCGGCTGTTTGCGAGCGACCTGCTTTTGCGCGATGTGGCGTACGATCCAGCGCGGATGATTGATCGAGGTGACCCTGCTGTTCAGGTCAGCCGATGCCATCGTCGGCGACAGCTGGCGGCCGGTTTCATTGATCCAGATCGACCGCGACGCCGTCACATGCCCATGCCCCACCGTGGGCAGGCGGACCGAACGGTTGTAGCCGACCGTGTTGCTGTTGAAGCGGCCGGTCAGGATCAAGTCAACCTGCACGCTTCCATGGCACGGAGCCAGCTTGCCGACCACGGAGCCGGTGAGTGTGCCGGTGCCGATGACCGTGGTGCCGAGAATGCAATCGCGTACCGGCCGAGTCTGATTAACATCCCGCGCGATCGCCTGTTCGATCATCTTTCCATCGATCCACGCGACCAGGTTCGGCCGCGAAAACGCCGATCGCGTCGCTGCGACCAGCGGCTGGGCTTGATTGGATGGTTGCAGCATGCCCAGGATCGTCGACAGTGCCGCCGCATCTTCAGGCGAGACGCTGCCATCGATCGCTTCGAGCCGGCGAGTCAACGCCTGCAATTGTTGCTCAACCAACTGGGTCGCCGTGTCGGGATCCTCGAACCGCACCGTCGCTGCGAGTCGTTCGGCGCTGCCCCGCAACCGCCGCATCGCCGCTAGTTCCAGGCCGCGAATGTCGCCGATCAACCGGCCGCGCAGATCTTGAGCCAGTTCTGCGACCTCCGCCGCCGGTGCTCCCGTACGAAGTGCTTCGACCAGTGGATCTGCATCGATGTACTTCAGCCAATCCGCACGATTCGTTGCGCTGGTTCGTGGGGTCAGATACGCGTTCACGCCCTCGACTGCGGCGAGCAGGTTGGCACGGGCCTGTTCGACGGATGGAAATCGCTGCGGATCGATTGACTGGCCAGCCGACTCACTGAGCCTGAGCAGTTCATCACGCTCGCGGGTGCTGATTTGTGCTGCGGAAGGTGAGGGTACGACGGTGCTGAGAAAAATTAAGCAGCAAAACGCCCACATCGCCAGGGCGACGGGACCGCGCAGTGAGAAAGTGACCGGGCATGAACGGCTCTTCGGCATTAAAAGGACGTTAGGAAGAACGCCCATTGTAATGCCGATTAACGCTGCCGCGATAACCCAAGCACTCTAGGCGAACTTTGCGGGCTCTACGCCCCGCAAGAGGCATGCCGCAGCGGTTGGCAGGTTGGTGATTTGTTGCAGCGAAAGTGAGACTGGAAAGCCGCACGGCTCGCGCCGTGGCGTTAACATTGTTAACGGCAGAGCGCGAGCCCCCGGCCTTACCAGCCCCAAATTCTATCTGTGACAGACCACGAGCCGGTCACTCACCGCCTTTGATCAACCCGCCTAAAGTAACGTCTGACTGCGGCGCCGGCAGCTCGACCGGCGGCACCAGTTCGATGCCCGCCGGTGCCGGAATCGGCATAGCGCCCGCAGGCGGTGCTGTTGGTACAGGGACGCTGCCGGTGGCCGGCTCCGTGGCATCCGTTCGGGCGCCAGTTCCCAGCACTTCCCAAGGCTTGGGATAGCAGTAGTGCGTCACCATCCGCGGAGCATGATTGGCATAGTAGCCCAGATGCGACGCGCGATGCCACGACATCGCTTCGCGGCTGCTCGGCGCGATCCAGTATGAAATCTTGCCGGTCACATATCCCGGCCGGTTATAGCGGGCGGAGTGCGAGAGCGGCAGGTTGTTGCCCAGCGGTGGGATAACGTCGATTCGCGGCGTGACCGGGTGCGACTTCCAATCCGGATGGTGCGCAGCGGCCGGGGCAGTGGCGAGCAACACAACTGCCAGCGCGGCAACCCGTTTGATCCTGTCAATCTTCGCCATGGTCCATCATCCTGAAAGCAACCGGCAATCCCTTAACACCGGTATTATCGGTTCGGAGGGCAGGCTGTCGCCAAAGCCAAGTCGGCAAGATCATCGGCTCGGTTCGAACCAGCCGCGAAAATCGCTACAACCGGTCAAAACCCGCTTGCGGCGAACAAGGGCCACCGCGCGGGTTGATCAAGTTGAGCGTAGGCAGAGCTAGCTGGATGAGCGGCAAATTACCGCTGGACACGGGCCGAACCGCCGCGCGCGAGCTGTTCGACTTCGGGCAGCTTCGCCATCGAAACGTCCCCGGGGAACGTCGTCAGCAGCGCCCCGTGAGCCCAGCCCAACCGCAGCGCCTCTTCCGGGCGCAGGCCGGTCAGCAGTCCGTAGAACAGGCCAGCCCCAAAGCCGTCGCCGCCACCGATGCGGTCGATCACGTCTAGCTCACACGTCGGGCTGACATACCGCTTGCCTTCGACCCACAACACCGCGGCCCAGCTGTGCCGGTTGGTCGAGTGGACTTCGCGGAGAGTGGTGGCGACTACTTTGACGTTGGGGAACTTGTCGACCGCGCGATCGATCATGCCGAAGAACGACTCGGGGTCGAGCTTGCTCTCGGATTTGTCGGTCACTTCCGGACCGGCGATTCCGAGTCCCTTCTGCAGGTCTTCCTCGTTACCGATCAGGCAATCGACGTTCTTGACGATCTCAGCGATCATCTTCTGTCCGTGCTCTAGACCACCGATGGTGTCCCACAGCTTGGCTCGATAGTTCAGGTCAAATGAGCGAATCGCTCCGACTTCACCGGCCGCACGCATTCCTTCGGCGACGAGGTCGGCGGTCGTCTCCGACAGCGCCGCGAAAATCCCTCCGCTATGGAACCAACGGCAGCCGCCGGACATGATTTCCGCAAAGGGGATGTCGCCGCGTTTGAGCATCGCACCGGCTTCATTGGCGCGGTTGTAGAATACAACCGGCGGACGAACGCCTTGGCCGCGGTCGCTGTAGACGGTGGCCATGTTCGGGCCGCGGACGCCGTCATGCTCAAAAAACTTATAGAAGGGTCGCACTCCCATCTCGCGGACCTGGCCCTGGATCAGCTCGCCGATGCCGTTGTTGACCATCGCCGTAGCGACTCCAGTCTTCAGCCCAAAGCAGTACGACAGGTTGGCTGCGACATTGTATTCGCCGCCGGAAACATGCACGTCAAACGACTTGGCGCGGCGGAACGGCAACACGCCTGGGTCGAGCCGGTGCACCAGCGCACCGAGCGACAGGAAATCAAGGTCACAGGCATCTTGGCGAACATTTAATACGGACATCTCTGCTGGAATCCTCTGGTTCAGAGTGCGGGGGAATGAGTGCGGGAAATCGATGGACGGTGGGGCTTAGATCGTGGTCGACGAGAAACCGCCATCGATGGCGAAGTTCTGGCCGGTCACGAACGATGACGCCCGGTGACTGGCCAGCCACACAGCGACGCCAGCCAGTTCGTGCGCTTCGCCGAAACGTCCCATCGGAGTATGGGCGATGATTTGGCCGCCACGTTCGGTGTAGCTGCCATTGTCGTTAAACAGCAGTTTGCGATTCTGATCGGCGGGGAAAAATCCGGGGCTGATCGCGTTGACGCGGACCCCTTTGGTCGCCCACTCGCGGGCCAGAAACATCGTCAGGTTGATCACCGCGGCTTTGGCGGCTGAATAGGCGACGACGCGCGACAGCGGGATGATCCCCGACATCGACGCAATGTTGATAATGCTACCGCGACCTGCGGCAACCATCGCGCGGCCGAACACCTGGCTGGGCAGCAGCGAGCCGCCGATCAGGTTGAGATCAAAGACTTCTTTCCAGGCGTTGATCGGCAGGTCGCTGAAGTCGGCACCTGGCGGCAAAGTGGCGTCGGGACGGTTACCGCCAGCCGCGTTGACCAATATGGTAGGTGTCCCCAATTCCCGCGTGATTGCATCGCAAGCGACTTGTAATGAGTCCTGTTGGAGGGCATCGGCAGCATAGAACTTTGCGGTCCCGCCCGCCTCGGTAATTTCCTTCGCCCGCGCTTGGCCGCGTTCTTCGCTGCGCCCGACCACGGCGACTTTGGCTCCAAAAGCCCCCAGTGCGTCGGCCATCGATCCGCCCAGTTCTCCCGTCCCACCGATCACCACGGCAACATCGTCATCGAGTCGAAACATGTTATGCATAGTGGGCAGTCCGGCGGCAGGAGCCAGTCCAGGTGGGCAAGGGTGATGAAGAGGCCGGCTCCGCTGGCTGCTGGTCAGGCCCCGCAAGTTGATTGTTGAGGCCCGTACTCTAGCGATCCGCAGCGAGTCTTTGAAGGACTCACCCGCCGATGCGGTACATGGGCCGCTCGGGTTGGCTGAACCCGGCATGGCTGATCAGGTGGCCGGCACGCTTGGCCGCCACGGCCGCAGCGATTTGCTCCAGGACTTCCGCATCGCCCGCACCGCCGCGCAGCAGTGCGCGCAGGTCCCACTCTTCGCTGGAAAATAGGCAATTGCGGATCGTTCCCTCGGCGGTGATTCGCAATCGATCGCAGGCGCCACAGAACGGCTCGGTGACCGGCCGAATCAAGCCGATCCGCGGATGTTGACCTGAGGCGTCACGCGGCAGGTCGACCAGCGCGAAGTCGCGTGCGGGTTGAGACGGCTGGGGTGGCGCGAGCGGCTCGAGCCTGCCAAACCGCTCGGCCAGGCGCTTGAGGAGTTCAGCGCCGCTGAGCACCTGATCGGCGGACCAGGTGCGTCCAGCATCCAGCGGCATGTACTCGATGAACCGCAACGTCAGCGACCGCGCGGCGGCGAACTCGACGAGCGGCTCCAGTTCATGCTCGGTCAAATCGCGAATCGCCAGCGCGTTGAGCCGGATCTGTTCGAAGCCGACGGCCATCGCCGCGTCGATTCCGCTGAGCACCCGCTGGACGCCTTCGCGGCGTGTGATCCGGCGGAAGGTCTGCTCATCGAGCGTGTCGAGGCTGATGTTCAACCGCTGCAGCCCCGCATCTCGAAGACGCTGGGCGAACTGCGGCAACAGGATCCCGTTAGTCGTCATCGCCAGGTCGCGCACCGTCGGCAGCTCTGCGATCATTGCCACCAGCTGATCGACATCGCGGCGCACCAGCGGCTCGCCGCCGGTCACCCGCACGTCATGCACACCATGTTCGGCCAAGAGCCGTACGATGCGGGTCAGTTCCTCGAAGCTCAGCAGTTCGTGCCGCGGCGCAAACGCCACTTCGCCATCCGGCATGCAGTAAAAGCAGCGGATGTTGCAGCGGTCGGTGACGCTGATGCGGACGCTGCGATGCACGCGGCCAAAGGAATCGACGAGCGAGGAGTTGGACAAACAATTCTTCCCAAATCGCGGATGCGGCAGAGCCCCCATTGTGAACGATCCGAGTCAAACCACCAACCGCCCCGCCGCGAGCCCCTTCAGAACAGGGGTCACACCGCGTGCCAATGCTCGCCAGTTGGTCATGAAAAACCGTCGAATCAAGCTTGTGGCTGGTCCCGAGCTGGGGGACAATAAAGCATCCGCTTGCTCCTTCAAACTGAGATAAGAGCACCGATAAGCCTTACCCCCGGACGCCAATCTGGGATAATGACAAGTTCTGTCGTCAGAAACCTCTGCATGCAATTAGACGCTGACGATCCCAATATCGAAAGTATCAAACGATACGTATGGCGGCACTATCCACAGATTGCGTCACCCATTGGTTGTTCGCCTACGCCTGATGACATTGCCAGCGAGCTGCCGCCCGATGTCCGCGATCGTTTCACGCGATACTTTTCGGACTTCGACAGCCCAACAAGCGATCCTCTGTCATCCGATGACGCGGCGGTCGTCATGTCCGTCCACACGCGACTAGAGACGAAGAAGTTCATCGAATTGCTGCAGAATCACTACCTTGAGATTGCGATGTGCCGACGATGCGACCATGTCTTGGCATCTCCTAATGCACAACAATGCCTGGCCTGTGGATACAATTGGCATCCCACGTCAGATGAACGATAATGACGACAGAACAAACCGTTGCACACGGAGCCGGGGGCCGCGCGGTTTTGAAATGGAAAGTCGTTCGCCGCGGCCCGGTGAACGGTGCCGTTACCCGACTGAAATTCAAATCGAGGCACCTTTTCTTCCGTCTAGCCAATCCTATGCGCTCACCGCAACTTGGCGTCTCAGGACGCCTGCCCGAACCAGATCTGATAGCCGTCTTAACCGATGCCGGCTTCGCCTCCAATGTCGCGCAGCGTTGACGTGCGACTGAAAGCTGGGCCCTACACACACTACACCGTGAGGCAGGAACAGCGTGGCTCACAAACCATCTTGAGCATCAACACGTTCTTGCTCGATCCTTGGGTGGATAGCCGAACCGGTGAGACCGGCGAGTCGCCGCACGGAGCATGCGAAGAATACGTGCTCGATGCAGACGGAAATATTTTAAACGACGGCGACGACTTGGATGCAGACGGCAACGGATCCCGGTGGATGTCGCGCAGCGTCAGTTACTACGGCGGCTAGCAAAGGTTTGCCCCGTGCGTCGGGTCATACAAATGCGGGTAACCGTGTCGTGCATCGAAGGACCCGTTTACGAATGGAAACCACTTGGGCGGTCCTCGGTGACGACCGCCGTTCTGCCCTCACATGGAACCTTGCACGCATATGGATGAGCTTTGGGCCACAATCGCCAGCGGTGTTTCGCCGGTCCCGTACAGATTGCGTGACTCGCTTCCTCACCGTTGGGTACGCTTCCACTCGTTGCCTGATGCACAACGATACGCTGCTAACGAGGCGGAGCACACCGTTGTTCTGCGCAGTCATAACGCGGTGCTGAACTTCATTGCTCAAACCGGTGAAATGGTCCGTTTCGTTTCATCCGGTTTCTCATATACGGTCGAACCCATTCGCGAAAACGGACTCCTTCGGCAACTCGACCCTAACGCCGTTCATTGGCGAACTATTCCCAACGAAGATGGATTCTCGCATTTCTATTTCAGTGAATGGAACTGGGAACCCGGCATCTTCGATGCGATTTTGTCTCGTGTCGCTGCATGGGAAATTGTTGATACAATGTTGATCGGGACGCACGGACATTGGATCTACCATCCCTACGATGGTGGTGCAGATGTGATTGCTCCTGACACCGCGAAACGCGACTCAATTCGAGACGCGTATGATGACTGGCTTTCTCCACATCCGACAGGGCTATAGCAGGCAGAACAATGGGATGGACGCGGAGGCCTCGAAAGCACATTTTTTTGAATGGCTGATCATTCGCTCGGCCCCGCTGAACCCGGACGTTATGGCACAAAAAATAGATATTCGATGAGAGTTCATTGGCTCACTACGTTTGCTGCTGGAATCCTGGCCGGCGCGATTGCCATGTTTGGATACGTCCATTTTCAACGTCACGATCCAGTCATGAGTTGCACCGGTCGCGTTCAATTGGATACTGCTTCCCACGAAGATCTTCGCCTAAACAATGCGGTTTTCATCGACGACTTGGATGCTCCACGCGGACAGATGTATCTTCGTTTCAGGAATGACAGGGCAATGAATGAAGCAATTGGGAAACACGTTACGGCCACTGGGCCGCTGAAAAGCGTGCAGCTCGAAAATGGTGAGTCAATTACGGAACTTCAGGTAAGCAATATTCAGTATCTGCCCTCGACGTCCTATAATAGCGGACGTCGGGACTCCGATGATGTGCCATAACAAATGGTCGGTTGGTGCCACCCATCCATCGATCGCGATGGGCCGGTTGGTGCGGGGTCGGTTGGTGCCACCCATTCATGGCCGGTTGGTGCCACCCATCCATCGATTGCGTTCGATTGGTGCCATCCGCCGATCGATCAGGATCGATTGGCGATCAGTATTGGTGTGTGGCGATCAGTATTGGTGCCATCCACCATTTACAAGGCGATCAGTATTGGTGCCATCCACCATTTACAACGCTCCCCTGCCCAACGCAGCCGATCCCTTGCTGCCTACACAAGTGTCCAATGACTGGTGCTAGATAAACAACTGAATACTGCACCAAACGCTTGCCTCATCCCACCAAGAAGCGGTATACTGCTGAGCGTTCCTTCTCTCTAGGAGCCTCTGCCATGGGAAGATCGCTTCGCTCCGAACAGTTCAGGGCCGACCAGGTCGGCATCGTCCATGTCACCCAGCGCTGCGTCCGCAGGGCCTTTCTCGCCGGCCTCGACGAGCACTCCGGCAAAGACTACTCCTTCCGCCGCCAGTGGATCTGCACCCGCATGGAAGCCCTGGCCTCGGTCTTCGCTGTTGATGTGCTCAACTACGCGATTCTGAGCAACCACATGCACCAGATCCTCCGCAACCGGCCCGATATCGTAGCGGCCTGGTCCGATGAGGACGTGGCGATCCGCTGGCTGCGGGTCTTTCCGGGGAGACGTCTGGAAGAACACCTCGCCGAACCGACCGATCAGGATGTCAGGCGACTGGTCAATCAGCCCGAGCGGCTGGCCCAAATCCGCCTGCGACTCTCGGACATCTCCTGGTTCATGCGGGCCCTCTCCGAACCGATTGCCCGGATGGCTAACCGTCAGGACGAATGCACCGGGCGGTTCTGGGAAGGCCGGTTCAAAGCCCAGAAGATCGTCGACGAAGCGGGGCTGTTGGCCTGCGCAGTGTACGTCGACCTCAATCCGGTGCGGGCAGCCCTGGCGGCCGATCCGGCCGGGGCACAGTACACTTCGGCCTACGACCGTATCCAAGGGGCGCAGGGCCAGCTGATCGAATCGGCCGCCTTCAACCTGGTGCCGGTGAGCACCGAGGCGGCTGCCCAGGCAATTTGCCAGACGCCTCCTGCGGAGCTGCAGCGGCAGCTCCAGGCAAGCAAGCGCTGTCCTACGGGTCGGCAGGTGCTGCGCGACGCCTGGCTAGCGCCGCTGCGGCTGGACCAGCAGGTGTTGTCGCTCGACCCGCAGGTACACAGTGGCGGGGTGCGGGCCAGCGACAAGGGATTTTTGCATCTGAACTTGCAGGAATACTTGGCGCTGCTGCGCTGGACTGCGCAGCAGGGAGCCGGCGAGGCGGCTGCAGTGCCGCCAGCCCCACAAGCAGCGCAGCTAGCGGCCTTGGGGATTGACGCTTCGCGGTGGTGCGAGCTGGTGTGGAACTACAAGAAGCACTTCGGCCGCGCCTCCTGCGCCGGTTCTCCGGCGGCGATGGCCGAGGACGCCCAGCGCCACGGTCACCGATGGCACCGTGGTCAAAGGACTGCTCGCAACTTCTTCACTGCCGCCTGAGCCTGCAATCCAACGGCACTCCTCGTACGTCTGCCTAAGCGTCTGGGACGCTGCTCATTCCGTGCAGCCGCAGACGTAGGGCCAGCTTTGCAATGCAGCTGCCGTGCCTGGCCTCTAAAACCCGAGCTTCGCTGAGGCCTCTGCGACACCAAGAATTTTGCAGCAGCCAAAATTGATGGCACCAGTCAAAATAGATGGGCCGCACCAAATTGCCCGTCAAAATAGATGGGTGGCACCAAACTGCCTTCGTCGTGGCACCAAATTGCCGTCAAAATAGATGGGTGGCACCAAACTGCCCCGCCAAATAGATGGGTGGCACCAAACAACTGCCCGGTGGCACCAAACTGCCCGCACCGAACTGCCCGCACCGAACTGCCCGCCAGACCCTATCGTTTTACCGATCGTTCAATGTGGCCGGCACCGATCGTTCGCCGATCGTTCGCTAACGGCTCGTTCGGTTATGGCTGGCACCGATTGTTAATGGCTGGCAAACCGCTGCGGCGGTCCGTCGCAAACACGACCGGGCGGTAGCGTCCCACAAACTCATTCCACGTTTCGGCGTCGCCGGCTTTGGGCAACCTCAGAATCAGACTGACACGTGCTTCGGGAATACCCACAGCCTGTCCACTCCAGTCTTTAACTCAAGGAGATCGCACACATCGACCTCTAACGGATTACACAGCTGAAGTCGCACATTCTTGCGCAAAACGCGAAGATTGTTCGATTTCCTGTCCGAAGCAGCCACGCACTGCGATCGAACCATTCATTGGCCGCCGCGCGCTTCGAGCGTCCGGATCGCCGTCTGCACGGCTTCCTCGAGCTCCTCTAACTGCGCATAGGTTTTTTCTCCCAAACGCTGATCCAGCTGTTCGATCGATCCCCTTGACCGGAGGACCGCGAGCGATCGCTGCGGCTCCGTCGTCTGTTCGGCGATCAGCGTCACGGCTTGGATGATGAGCGGAAGGTTGCTGGCATGGATGTTGATCTGCTGCTGGAACGCTCCGCCCATGCCTGCTGCGTCACCAATATAAATAAATCCCATGCCTCCGCCACCAGCAAATCCTGCTGCGTATCCGCCGCCGCTAACGCTGATACCTCGCTGCTCCAGCAGTACAAGGAGCCGCGTCGGCAGTAGCTGTGGGTGCTTCGTCACCGAGCCGGCGAAGCGTCTCGAGGGGAAACGACGGGTCGGAGTAGTAAGACAACAACAGCGACGGAGCTGCCGCCCAGGCCAATGTAGCTGGTTCAATGTGTCCCAGGGCTGCCTTGATCTCCACCTCGGTAAGATGCGCGGCCGAACGGGGGCCTGTCGCATGAGTCCGTTGCTTGGGAGTCTTAAGCAGGTCTTGGTAATAAGCCGCGGTCTGTGCAATGGAATGCTGAAGCCGGTCGGCGATGGCGGGATCATCAACACCGCTCCTGCCGAGCATCTCCGCAATCCGCAGCCGTATCTCGTAGGCGGCGCCCACGGCACCGCCTTTGTGGAATTGGAGAACGGATTGATTCAATGCCTCCTGCGTCGCGTGTAGCTGGTACCCGCCCAATCGCTCGACCGCCTGGTCGATGTGGCGAGCCAGTTGTTCCAGCCGCTCGCGCCCCTCCGCGGTTTCGCTCCACCGCCGCAGTTCTCCGAACTCAGGTTGATTGTGTTCACTTTGCACCAGTTCGGCAGCGTAGTTGCGTAGCACCCGGATCGCAGCCATGGAGCTTTGTGGCGTGCCCACGGCAAGTTCAGTGCTGATCGCTTGCAGGCCTGGGTTAGGCAGCAGCGCCGGGTACAGGGCTGTCAGATGGGCCATGAACTGCGACGAAGGAGATTTCAGTTCATGTGACATCATCCCCAGTATCGACTCCTCCATACCACCGTAGCGCCGCGCTGCTCGCAGGATCGACTCGGCCGCCTGCAGCCGCTTATTCGGCTGCTCCGGCGTCGCTGTTTCGCCTGCGGGTGTGTCCTTGGTCAACTCGACCACCGCGTGCATGGCATCGATCACCGTCTGCACGTCGCGTTCGGTCTCGAGCACCGCGAGCCAGTGGCTTAGCGGCTGGCCGCGGAACCGAGGGCCAACTGAAGCCAAGTTGCCAGCCGCGGATGGCTCAGCGCCCGATGGGGCCTCTTCACGATGAACTCGGAGCACTGTTTCTGCCCCGCGCATGACCGTCGCGGTATTGCCGGATAATTGCAGCCCATCGGCAGCCGCGTCGATTGCGACAGTGTAGCTGCCGCTACGCAACGTGACGCGGTTGTCGCCGGTCGACAGCTGGAGCTGCTCAACCACCTCATCGCCGCGCTGCACCGATACATTCACGCCGTCCGCTTCGCTGTGGATCACCAGTTGGCCGTGGTCGGTCATGATCATGATCGCAATCCCGGCTAACAGCAGCAGCGGCAGGCCAGCCGCGGCGGAGACCCAGCTGCGCCACCCACGGCGCGGCGGCGCGGCGGAACCGACCTCGGCTTGCGCAAGCGCGGCAGGTGTGGCGATTGCCGACGACTCGTCCGGCGAAGGCGGCTGACGCAGCGCCGCGTGGATCAGCCGCTTCGGCTGGGACGGCGAAGCAAACGCTTGCAGCCGCTGGGCCACCTCGGCAGCTGAGCTTGGGCGATGCTGCGGATCGCGGTCCAGCAACTGCTCAATCAGCTCGACTAGGCCAGCGGGGAGATCGTCGCGGTAATCGCTCACGGCCGGGGCAGGGTGAGCGGTTTTGCTGATCACCAGCTGTGCGATGCCGCGGCTAGACCGGTGCGGGGCCGTGCCGGCCAGCAGCCGATACAGCGTGGCGCCCAGGGCGTAAAGGTCGGCACGGTGATCGACTGCACTGCTGTCGATCAGTTGTTCCGGTGCCATGTAGGCGAGCGTTCCCATCAACTGCCCCACCGTGGTCAGCCGATCGTCGGTCGGCAGCGGATCGGTCCCCGACAGCACCAGCCCCAAATCCAAGATCTTGACCACGCCATCGCGGGTCAGCATCAAGTTGGATGGTTTGATGTCGCGATGGACCAGTCCGGCCGCATGAACGTGTGTTAGCCCCACCGCCGCCTGCCGCGCCAGCTCACAGGCATCGGCGACCGCGATCCGCTCGACCCGCGCCGCCAGCCGCCCGAGGTCCAGTCCGTCGAGGTACTCCATCACCAGGTAATGCCAACCCGATGCTTCGCCTGCATCGCTGGCCGAAACGACATGCGGATTGTTCAGCCCAGCGACTGCAGCCATTTCGCGATCAAACCGTTCTCGCCAGGCAGCGTCAAAACCACGATCGCGCGGCAACAACTTGATCGCGCACTGACGGTGGAGGCGCGTGTGGCGAGCCAGGAACACTGCTCCCATCCCGCCGTTACCCAAGGCGCGGATCAACTGGTATTGGCCCAGCCGCTGGATCGGCGGCAGCGACGACTCCAGCGGCTTGATCGCCCGTCCCGAACAAGCATGCAGCGCGGCCAGGCAGTCGGCTTCGGCTGCATGCGGGTCGGTTTCCGGCGGCATGGCCAGGGCGTCCGCGAGTGAGTCCTCCGGCGTTTCAAGCGCTGTGGCCCGCTGCTGGCACTCGGAACAATTTTCCAAATGTTCGAGCAAACGCTGGAAACGCTCGCCAGGAAGTCGCCCCATGGCGAGATCGCGGAGTTGTTCGACAGTCAGGCAAGCGGAGTCGGTGGCGATCATGGCAGCGACCTCGGAGCAGTGGAGCGAAAAAGGAAGGTGTCCACCTAGCTCATCGCATCTCATTGGACAACAAAATGCAAAAACGCGTCGTGCCCCTGGCCGCGTTCTAGCTCAATCCCTCCATTTGCTCCCGCAAGCGTTGCAGGACGCGGGCTCGCGCCTTGTACACCGCCCAGCGCGTCACACCGAGATCCTCAGCGACTTCTGCTGGGTCGCGACCTTCGGCAACGGTTGCCCAAAACGCCTTCCAAGTCGCAGGCTCGAACTGATCACGGAGCAGCGCCACAGCCCGGCCGAGAACTGCGGCACGATCGCTCGCCGCGTCGGTGGGCGGGTCGGTATCGAGCGGCTGAGCCACGTCAGCCAACGATCCATCGGCCTGCTGGGCAGCACGAGCATGGTGCCGCGCCTGATCCGCGAGTCGGCGCCGAGTAATCGTCCACAGCCAACCACGGAAGGTCGCACCGGCGACCGTCGGATCAAAGCGCTGCAGATCGCGCGACACCGACAACAAAACATCCTGCGTCGCATCAGCGGCGTCCGCAGGCTGGCGACCTAAGCGGCGACACCAACTGTAGATCAGGGGGCCATAGATCTGCACCATTCGTGTCCATGCATCGGCTTGCCCCTCGCAGGCAGCAGCTAATAACGAAGCGGCGGTCGAGTTGGAGGTCAACGGCATGGATCGATGGTGACAGGGAAATACCGAATCTCGATGTTAGTGGCCAGTGACGGCATTTAGCTTATCAACGATCTGCTCGCCGATGGGCAAGGAGGCTGAGCCGACTCGAGGGTCGGGCCATGGGTTCAGTGTTCAGGTGAAGTGTTACCTCGATTGCGCTTGCCCTGTTTCGCCAGTTTGCGGATCTCGTAAACTGCTGCTGTGCGGCCAGCCAAGTTTGGCCCGGGAGTGTAAACAATGCATGTGAATGAATTGGGTATCCAACAATATGCGAGCACAATCCACCCACGGCGTTGCACTTGCTGTCGAAGTCCGTTGGTGAAGCGTCTGTAGTGACCATCGTCGTGAAACCGCGTTCATCGACCGTTACCGCGAGTAGCGATGGGGTTGTTTGCACCGGCAAACCGAATTCGGGAGGACGAGGAACAACGACTGTCGATCGGTACACGGCCAGGGGCCGACAAACTTCTCACTCCCACCGGCTTTCCCCCCCGACAACACCGAACACAAGGCCCGAGCCCGGCAAAGCCTTCCCTCTACCTCCGTCCCCCTTGATCGCTCCCCGCCTGAGGCTGATAGATTCAAAACAATTCAATACACACTCTGACAGACTGTGGCTGATACAAGCCGGAGCTAACAAGCTCAAACGTCGCGCCTCGCGTATCCACACCTTGCTCAGCTTCCTTTTCCTTAACGCAAAGTATGTAACTACAGGCAACAGAGCCGGCTCGGTCAGGGGCACGGACAGAAATATTGCCCTTAACCAAAACTAATTCCCAGCTAACGTTGCCAGGTATCGGCGCACCGTCCTGCCGACGCACCAAGACAGGCAGGCTGACGCTATCAGGAAAGTCCTTTCCTTTAATGCAACATTGCGTCACAAATTCGGCCATAGCAAATTGAAGCGAGTCAGGAAACGGGTTGTCTTCCTGAAGGCTCGCTCCTAGTCGCTCGTCTATGTCGCTAATCTTAATGAATTCAGCCTGCACGACGAAATCAGCAGCATCAACGCATTGCTGAAATGATGGCTTATCGAAATCGACACGTGCCATATTGAGTAGCCCTAATGCCATTAGTAGTGCAGATACAGCATTCATGAGACGACCCACCTAATGAAAGTTCTTTTCTAAGTATTTACTTTGGCCAATTGCCATCCGACACATAACCGTTGCCCGCGACCCCGAAGACGCGGTAGCTCCGGTTGCCATCACAGCAATTCTAAGTCACTCTCGCAACTGCTGTCGCTTCTGCCAAAACGTCGTTCCCAAACCACCAAGTCAATCGTACGTTACGTTGCCCGGGATTTGTCCGAGGGCCACCCTTTGGCATGCCGCGTCGCACTCACTCCGTTATTGTAGCTGCTTGATCTGTTTACCAGTCGGCGCACTGTGAACGCTTTAGCTGTCGGACAGGGCGAGCAGCCGATCGACGATCTGCTGACCGATGGCCAAGGAGGCGGTGGCGGCGGGTGAGGGAGCATTGAGTACGTGGATCGCGCGCGGCGTTTGGTTGATTAAAAAGTCATCGACGAGCGATCCATCGGGCAGCACTGCCTGGCGCGGACTCCGCTGCGGCCGGGTACTAGGTCACTGGCACGGATCGCGGGAATCAGTTTCTGCAGCGCCGCCACAAACGCTCCTTTGTTTGCCGATCGCCAAACTTCGCCGAGCCCCATCCGCCAGTGCTGGCGAGCCAATTTCCGGAAGCCGCCGAACAGCAGCGTTTCGGATAGGTCTCGCGGCCGGATGTCGCGCCACCGATAACCCTCCCGCGCCAGCGCCAGCACCGCGTTGGGGCCGCATTCCACGCCGCCGCCGATCATCCGCGTGAAATGCACGCCCAAAAACGGGAACGCGGGGTCGGGAACCGGGTAAATTAAATTGCGGCACAGGCCGGCGCTCGATGGCACGAGTTCATAATACTCGCCGCGAAACGGGACAATCTTCGCCGAAGGCGTACCGCCGGCGAGCTTCAAAACCCGATCGCTATGCAGGCCGGCGCAATTGACCAACCAATCGCTGCGGACGGACAATTTGCCAAAGCCGATCCGTACCCCATCGCTCTGGGCGTCGATGGCGTCAACCCGCGCCGGTCATCACTCGGCCGCCGGAGTTCTCGATCACCCGCCGCATCGCAAAACAGACCTGGCGGTAATCGACGATCCCAGCTTCGGGAACGTGTAGCGCTGCGATGCCGGCCGCGGCTGGTTCGAGTTTTCGCAGTTCGTCCGAATTGATCCGCCGGCACTCGACTTCATTGGCTGCGGCTCGCTCCTGGATCGCGTTCAACCGCTGCAGTTCCTGCCCGCTGGTGGCGACGATCACTTTGCCGCACCGCTCCGTCGGCACACCATTGGCAGCGCAGAACGCTTCCATCATCGCCTTGCCGGTCCGGCAGGTGATCGCCTTGAGCGAGCCGGGCTTGTAATACACGCCCGAATGCAGCACGCCGCTGTTGTGTCCGCTCTGGTGCAGCCCGACATCGGTTTCAGCTTCGAGCACGATCACGCGCGTACTTGGCCGCGACTGCAGCAGCCTGACGGCGGTCGCCAGGCCAACGATGCCGCCGCCGATGATCGCCACCTCACACTCGCCGACCACGTCGCTTGCACCCATCAATCATTGCCCTGTCAAATGGCGTAACGAAGCTGCTCGCGTCCCGCGCTCGCTTGCCGCTGCACAATACCCTGATGCCAGCCGCAATGTTGCTGCATGAATCTGCACGATCGCCTCGACATCCGGCGCATACCCGCCGGCCATCGCGATCGCCACCGGGACACCCATTGATTGGCAGCGGCTCAGGACCAACTCGTCGCGGCGGCACAGGCCCTCCATCGTCAGCGACAACCGTCCGAGGCGATCGTGCACGTACGGATCAGCGCCGGCCAGATAGACCGCCAGGTCAAATGGCCCGGCAGCAAACAGCTGATCCAGTCCAACCTGCAACGTCTCCAGGTACGGCGCATCGCCGGTTCCGTCAGGCAATTCGATATCCAGATCGCTGGGAAACTTGCGGAGCGGGAAGTTCTTCGCGCCGTGCATCGAAAACGTAAACGCAGAGTCATCGCCGGCAAGAATCGAGGCGGTGCCGTTGCCCTGATGAACGTCCAGATCGATCACACAAGCGCGGCCGATCAGGCCTTCGGCTTGCAGCGAGCGGATCGCGACGGCAGCATCGTTGAACACGCAGTAGCCTTCGCCGCAGTCAGCCTGCGCGTGATGTGTGCCACCAGCGAGGTTGGCCGCGAATCCGTCGCGCAGCGCCGCGCGGGCCGCGGCGATCGTCGCGCCGCTGCTGCGCCGCGAGCGCTCGACCATCTGCGGCGACCATGGAAAACCGATTCGGCGGATCTCAGCGGCGGTGAGCTCACCCGCCGCGACCCGGCGGATGTAGTCCCCGTCGTGACAGGACGCCAGTTGCTCGTCGCTGGCAGCCGGCGGCACCAGCAGCAGGTCGCGGCGGTGAGTGTCGTCGCCGACCACCGCTTGCCGCAGCCGTCGATACTTGCTCATCGGGAACCGGTGGCTCTCCGGCAGCGGCAATTCAAAATGGTCGGTGTAATAGAGGTGCAAAGCGTGCCCCACATCGATGCAGCTCAGAGTGCTGCAGCAGATTCAGAAGAACATGTACGCCAGACCGCCAAAGGCGACCGCCGCAGCGGTTGCCAGGGCCATGATCGGCACGACCACCGCCGCGAGCCTCCACCGCCAAACCCAGGCGTGGGCGAGCACGCGTTGAAAGCTCGGTTCCGGATCGGAATAGGTGTGCAGGTTCTTGAGATACTGATCGATCGCCGCATCGATCTCGGCCTCGGTCACGCGGTCCCCAGCGATCTCGGCGGCCTGCATCAATTTGGTTCGCAGCTGCGCCGAACGGCATCGCGCTGGAACATTTCTTCAGCAACGTCGCGGTTTCGCCGCATTTCGCGGGCGACGTCCATCACCCGCATCATTTCGTTGAGCGATAGGTCTTCGCCCGGCAAACGGACCGACCGCGATTTCGCGGCCGGCCGTGCAGGTGTGGCTGTGACCGGGGCGGATTGAGCGGCTGATGCCGAGCGTGCTTTGCTCATGACGTCTGCTTGTCGCGATGCGGTCAAACGGGGTGACGAAGAGGAACTACGCGGTGCGGAGAAGTGTCCAGCAGGCAAGTTGCGGGCCAACGCTTCCCGATCCATCGTTCTACTCTACCGGCGAAAACTTTTCACGGGGCAGCGATTGCAGGGTTCCTGAGCGGGCGCTAACCTGAAGGCGTTGCGGAGCAGCCCGCTGGCCCCTTTCCATCTTTAACCTCTGCCTCAATCGCGATGAACCAACAAGCCCAATCGACCGAGCCGAAGCCGCAGGCGCAAGGTACCACGCAATCCGCTACGGCCACCTCCGGTCACGAGCGGACGATGCGCCAGTATCTCGATCGGGCGCTATCGACGCTCGACCGGTTCGGGCTCGGCGGCAAAACCGACACTCAAAACGAGCTGATCAATCTGCTCGAAGACGTCAAGCATCTCGACGAAGCGAAGGTGCTGGCGATCGCCGAGGTGCTCAAGCACATGAGCACGTTCAATCAGCTCGTCCGTGATAATGTTGAAAACATTACGTTTGGTAATCGTTATCTCGAAATCAGCCAGATGTTTGATTCGATCCGCGAAGACAGCAAGCGATTGATCGACCAGCTCGACGACGGCAAATTCAGCGCCAGCGAGAAGGTTTCCAACTGGTGGATGCGGATTCGCCGCGGCACGCCGAGCGACCGGTTCAATAAGATTGAAGATCTGTACCGCGATGTTTCCAAAGATACCAAGGAAGCGTTGACGCGCGAGCAGGAGATCATGGACGCCTACATCGACTTTCGCTTTGCATTGAAGGAAGCCGAGGTGCTGGCGAGCGAACTGTACGACCTTCAAGTCCCCAATCTCGAAGCGGCCAAGGCGGCGCTGGCCGAGGCCCAAGCCGAGATCGATTCCTACACCGGCACAGACGAGGGTAGTAAGAGCCGGCTGCAACTGCGTCGGGATCAAGCCCGCCAGGCGTTTCAAAAGCAGGATGAGACCTACCAACTGCTCAAGGACATCACGGAAAACCTTCGCATCGGCTATGACGTCGGCGAAACGCTGGTGACCAAGCTGAAGCAGACCAACGATGTGAAAACCCGGGTCTACCGCCGCGCCGTGACGTTCTTCACAACCAACGAGCACGTGTTCACGATTCTGCGGACGGTCTACACCAGCCAATACGGCCTCAATGAGATCACGCAGGCGACCGAAGCGATGAAGGAGGGTGTCAACCGCGGGCTTGAGGACGTGGCGACGCTGGGCGCGAACTCGAACGAGCGGCGCTCAAGGCGGGTTATGGCTCGACCATCGATCCAGCCAGTGTGCAAAAGCTCGTCGACGCGATCAGCGACTTCCAGATCGAATCGCTCGAGTCGGTCGCTACGCTCCGCAAGGAGAGCGAAGAAGCGACCAAGCAGATCCGCGCCACGGTCGAAGCCGGCAAAAAGCGATTCCAGGAAACGGTTGCCAAGTACGCTCGCGGTGAGAACCTGCGGTAGTTCCAGAGTTGCGTCTTGACTGAGCGGGTTATTTTCCTACCGCCAAAATGTTGGCACAACACGTGCGACCAGCGTCTGGCCGAGCGGTCGTTGGTGCCCGGGTTGAACACGTGCTAGCGCGAAACACCCGCGCCTGCGCGAGCGGTGTAATTGGGCGAGACGAACGACTCGGTTTCGCAGCAACATCACGGGGCGAGGAACTGAGCGATGGCCGGTGAGATGAACTTGCGTGATCCTTGGCTGGTGGCGGTTTGGCCTGGCATGGGTCACGTTGCTGTCAGCGCAGGATACTACCTGATGGCCAAGCTCGGGATGCATCACCAGGCGGAGTTCTCGGCTCCAGACCTGTTCGATGTCGAACACGTGGAGGTCCGCAACGGCATCATCCGCGCTGCTAACCTGCCGCGCAACCGGTTCTTCGTCTGGCAGGATCCGCAGCATCGTCACGATATTCTTCTGTTCATCGGCGAGGCGCAGCCGGCGATGGGCAAATACCTGTTTTGTCAAAAGTTGATCGAGTACGCCCAGACTTTGGGCGTTCAGCGCGTGTTTACGTTCGCTGCCATGGCCACGCAAATGCCCCCGGGTCAGCCGTCGCGCGTGTTCGGTGCAGCGACCGATTTGCAGAACCTGCAGGAACTCCGGCAACTCGATTTGACGGTTCTGGAAGAAGGCAACATCGGTGGACTCAATGGCGTGCTGCTCGGCGTGGCGGCGGAAAAGCAGTTGCCAGGGATCTGCTTGCTAGGTGAAATGCCGAGCATCATCGCGCAATTGCCCTATCCCAAAGCATCCTTAGCGGTGCTGCAGATGTTCGCTTCGATCGGCGGAATCAGCATGAATTATGACGAACTCGAAGCCCAGGCCGAGATAATGGATCAGAAGCTGGCAGAGATTCTGTCAAAGATGGAAGGGGCCTTTGAGGCGTCGCAGTCGAGCGATGAAGAACTCTATGGCGTCTCCTCAGCCTCCGATGACAAACTTAGCCCCGAGGACGAGCAGCATATCGATACCCTGTTTCAACAGGCCGAAATCGATCGCTCCAAGGCTTATGAACTCAAACGGGAGCTCGATCGGCTGGAGGTTTTTGACCGCTATGAGGATCGGTTTCTCGACCTGTTTAAGAAGAAGCCGGAATGAGATTACGCCTGTCGCGGCTATCGCGATGGCGTTGGGTGGCACGCTCAGAGCCCGAGCGATGGGCATGAGCGGCGGGGGCCGATACCGGGCCGATGAAACATTGCATAGTTACGATGCAGTTCTCCCCGCCACTCCCTTCGTTCCTCAGGGACGTGCCACCCGGAGAATATGAGCCCCATACCCCAGTCAACGAGCTACGAAGTTTCTGGAGGAATCATTAAACAAAAGGAATGGTACCGATCTCGTTAGCTCCTTCTGCCATTAGGCAATCGCGCAGTCCCATGATGCGTGTACCAGGCGGTCAAGCCGGCGACAGCTCCGGCGAGACCGGCGAGCGTAATCCGGTAGCGGTTTTTGTTGATCGCAACTTGTGGACTGTACGCATGCGCTCGATCGTCGAAGCGGCCATGGGCGCCGTGATCACCGGGGACCGGTGCCCAAAGGTTGTTGGGCCGAGTGGTCGTCTCCGGTTCTTCAGACATTTGTCCTTCAACGCCGGTGTAAGCGAGATAGCGGTCAGCCACGGAAGGCGCGATTTTTTGGCCGACGATCACCAGCGAATTAAAACCGCCGACCGTAAACTCGCGGGTTTCATGATGGGCGGAGTGGACAATCGCATCGGCGGCCACTTCAGGCTGAAAGATCGGTGCAACCGGCTGAGGGCGGGATGGCAGACGGTTTTTGCCGAGCTCAAACTGGGGTGTGTTGAGGCCCGGCAACTGCACCATCACTAGCCGGACGGAACTGCCGTCGTGCAGCAGTTCCGTGCGGACTGCGTCGGTGAATCCCTTGATCGCGTGCTTCGCTCCGCAGTACGCGGACTGCAGTGGGATCGCGCGATACGCCAGCGCCGAGCCGACCTGCACGACTACGCCGTGATCGCGAGGCACCATTCGCCGCAGCGCCGAGCGGGTGCCGTAGACGAAACCGAGGTAGCAGACTTCGGTGACGCGGCGGAATTCCTCGTCGGTCATCTCCATCATCGGCGAATAGACGGTGGTCATCGCGTTGTTGACCCAGATATCGATCGGCCCCAGTTCGTCTTCCACAGTTTGCGCGGCCGCTTCCACCTGCTGAGGGTCGGAGACATCCGTTGGGATGACGATCGCCTTGCCGCCGGCCTTTTCGACTTCGCGCGCGCCGCTTCCAGGCCGTCGGTCCCGCGCCAGCAGTCCGATCGAGGCACCCTGGCGTGCGAATGCGCGTGCGGTCGCCCGCCCGACACCGGCGGAAGCTCCGGTGATCACGACCACTTCATGTCTGTGCTGACCGTTCATCGAAAACTCCTGGCGTGGATCCTGAGGTGGAGATCACGTTGTCAAATCAAAGATGAGCATTGCCTGCTATGACCGAAAGACGAGTACAGACCTGCTGGATCTCAGTTCGACCTTCGCAGTGCTGCGATCGGCGAAGCCGACAATGTGGAACAATTGTCCCGCGCATCAATGTAGAACGATTGTCCCCAATCGTTCCGCCTATCGACCCGTGGGGGATGAAGAACCATTGGGGACCATGGTTCTACACTCTGAATCGCCAGCGATTCAGGAACTAAAAAACTGCGATAGTCGAACGAAGGCGACTGAGCGGCATGCGAATGATGTGCCAAGACTCGGCAAGAAGTTGATCAGGCACTGATCGAGTGTGTGCACAAAAAAACGGCGGGGCGACCGCTGCCACAAGTCGTGGTCGATCGCTCCGCCGTCAAAGCAGCATTCAAATCAGCGGCCGCAGGTGCCGCCTCTGCGCAATGCTACATCAGGTCTACAGTTCCCAGCCTTCGCGGTACTCGCGATGGACGAACTGATTGATCTTCGGCATGTTCGCGCTGGTCAGCGTCTTGGCATCCCATTCGATTCGCTGGCCTTCGCCGGCGCGGAGTGCCAGGTTGCCGACGAGGATCGTCTCGGTCAGGCGGCCGGCGTAGCCGAAGTTCGCCATCGTGCCCGGCTCGTACTCACCCTTAATCGTCGAGACGAACTCCCACTTCTGCCGTTGGTCGCCACCGGCGCGGAACGGAATCCGCGGCAGGGTCTGCTCGGGCACCTTGAAGTCGGTGTACTGCGACTCGGGCAACAGTTGGTAGCGAGCGCCGTAATCGTCCGGTGAGAACAGCAGTCCCTTGCTGCCGACCAACACGGCACCGCTGGTCTTGTTGCCGCCTTCGCGCTGAGCCTGCACGCGTCGCTGGAACGACTCGGGCAACTGCTTGATGATTTCGTCGCTGGGCAGATTGCCGCCGTCGTACCAGTAGAAGGTACACGCTGCCAGGTTGCCGCGCTTGGGGAACTCGAACTTGATGGTCGAGCTGGCGGGATACGTTTCGCCTTCGTAGATTCCGGGATTGGCGACCGCGGTGACCGCGATCGGATCCCAAAGTTCCAACGCCATCACCGACAAGTTGGTGGTATGGCAAGCCATATCGCCCAGTGCGCCGGTGCCGAAATCGACCCAGCCGCGCCAGTTGAATGCATGGTAAGCACCCTGCTTGTAGGGACGCATCGGCGCTGGTCCGATCCAGGCGTCCCAGTTGAGTCCTTCGGGAACCGGATCGGAACCTGCGGGACGTCCCTGGCCCTGCGGCCAGATCGGCCGGTTAGACCAAATGTGGATTTCCGACACGTCGCCGATCGCACCGCTACGAATGACTTCGACCGCTTCGCGGAGTCCGTCTTCGCTGGTGCCCTGGTTGCCCATCTGAGTGACGACGCCCATTTCATCAGCGACTTCGCGCATCATCCGAGCTTCGCGGATCGACCAAGTCAGTGGCTTCTGGCAATAGATGTGCTTCTTCATCCGCATCGCCTTGATCGCCGCCACAGCATGCGTATGGTCGGGGGTGCTGACACAGACGATGTCGATCTTGTCACCGAGCTTGTCGAGCATCTCGCGGAAGTCGGTCTCTTGTGCCGCATCGGGGAACTCGCGACCTTTTTTGGTCAACGTCCCTTGGTCGACATCGCAGAGGCCGACGATCGCCACGCCTTGTTCGGCGATGTGACTGGTATCGCTACCGCCCTTGCCGCCCACACCGATGCAGGCCGCCGCCAGTGACTGCAGCGGGGAATCCTGGGCCTTGGTAACGGCTTGGGTACCGAGCCAAAATCCGGCGCCGACAGCCGCGGACTGTCCCATAAACTGGCGGCGATTGGACTTGCCGGCCTGGAATTGCTTGTTAATCACGAACCTACCTCGGGGATGACAAAAGGAGAATGCGGAAACTTTTCCGGTCCGTTATCTTAAACTAGAAACAACGGTTTTGACAATCAAACGCTGGTTTTCATCGATCCAGTCGATCGCTTCGTTGCACAAATCCGATCGATTTTTTACGCTTGGGTCGTTCGCTGATCCGTATTGCAATCAATATCCACCTGACTGAAACCTTCATGATAACCGCCTCCCGCCCGACCAAAGGTCGAATCCTGCCCCTGTTGGTGTCGCTCTGTTTGGGGACTTTGTTCTCTTCTCTGGTCAGCGGATGCAGCCGAAAAGGCGACGAATTGACTCAGAATTCGCCGTCAGAGGTCGTGGTCGATCCGGGTCAGCGTGCGGCGGGTTCAACGCAACCGGCTGCGGCTCCGCAAGTCACCGCGGATGATCCTGAGGCGGTGGAGCAGCTCAAAGCGGCGGGCTTTTTGTTCGTCACCGACAGCAATGGCAATGTGAGCGAGTTTTCGGTCGCCAGCCAAACCGACATCTCAGATTCATTTGCCCACCTGGCGGGAATCCCCAATGCCAAGGCCGCGATCTTCACCGGTCCAGGGATCACCGACAAAGGCATGGAACATCTCGCCAAGCTCACTCAGCTGCGGAGCTTGGATCTGAGCGATTCGGCAATCACTCCGGACGTCTTGAAGATTGTCGGCGGGCTAGAAAACCTCGAAGTGCTGCGACTGCGGCGGACCGCTGTGACCGATGCGTCACTCGAACACCTCGTGGGTCTGTCGCGGCTGCGGGCACTGGACCTGCGCAACACCAACATCGCCGATGAGGGGATGAAGAGCGTTGCTAAGCTGGCTTCCCTAAAAGATTTACAGCTGGAAAAATCGAAGGTCAATGATCCCGGGATCGCGATGCTGGCCGGCCTGCCGCTGACGTCGTTCAACGTCAACTACTGCACCACGGTCAGCAATGCTTCGCTGGAAGTGCTCGGCAAAATGACCACGCTGACGTCGATCCAGCTCGACTCGACCAAGATCACCGACGAAGGCATGGTGCATCTGGCGGGGCTCAAGAATCTCAGGCGTCTGCGGATTCGCGACACCGATATCACCGGTGAAGGTTTTGCCCACATCGCGGGCCTGACCAATCTGGAGCGGCTTGAGCTGCGCGGCACGTCGTTGGATGACGCCGGCGTGGCCGTGATCGGTCAGTTGCCCAAGATCAATTACCTCGACATCGCCGAGTGTCGCCTGGTGAGCGCCGAGGGGATGAAGCCGATCGGCAACCTGACCGGGCTGACCTATCTCGGCTTCTGGGAAACAAAGCTCGACGATGAGGCGATGGCTGCCATGAACCGATTGACAGAGCTGACGGAACTCGATCTCAAGGCGACGCAGATCACCGATGAGGCCGTGCCCACGATCCTCAATTTTCAGAAGTTGAAGACGCTCAACGTCGCCGGGACGCAACTGACTGACGAAGGTTTCCGCCAATTTGCAAAGCTGCCCAACTTGCGCTACATCAACGTTGCCAACACCAACATCGGCTACGACGTCGTCGATGAGCTCGCTGCGGCCAACGGCGGAATGGAAGTCGTCGAGTTCGGCGAGTAGTCTGCGAACTGCTTTCTGCTCGCTCGCAATCTCCCGCGGTGCGACTCACTCGATGGGTCGCACATAATTTCTTACCGGGCCACCTAAGAAACAGCCGCTACACTCGTCGTCTGGGATGAAGCCAGATGTCCGAAGCCTGTAGATGGGTGGTCCTTCTGTAATGAGCGATTCGGTATCCCTGGGCAAAACCTGCTCCCGTGAGCAAGCGGCGGAGCTCGATGTCGCCGCTGAGTCGGCGGTTGCTGGCCCGAGGCTCGCAGCGTTAGCGACGCCCGCCGACGGTGCGAAAGAGCCGCAGCGGCGCTGGGTTGCGGAGGCGTTTGTCCGCTACGAGCGGCCACTGCTCGCTTACGCCTGCCGCCTGCTCGGCGGCGACTTCGGCGCTGCGCAGGACGCGGTTCAAGAAACGTTCATGCGGTTGTGCCGCGAGGATCCCGATAAGGTCGCTGGCCGGCTCGCAGCGTGGCTGTTTTCGGTTTGTCGAACAAGGGTCATCGATATGAAACGTCTCAAGGGAGTGCTGCCGACCAGTGAGCATGCCGCGGCTGTCGCTGACGATGAACCGGGCCCGGCGGCGGCGCTGGAAGCCGACGAGCAGTCGCACCAGTTGGCCAAGCTGCTCGACGAGTTATCGCCGCGGCAGCAAGAGGTGCTGCGGCTACGGCTGCAGGCTGAGCTGAGTTACCGCGAAATCGCCGACGTGACCGGGCTGAGCGTCTCCAACGTCGGCTTTCACTTGCATGCCGCGGTGCGGTCGCTCCGCGGCATGATGCTCGGAACCTGATGGTCCCACCCAACAATTAGTTACTTTCCTCATTGCTGTTTGCCGCCATGAAAACCGATTCCTCCAACGAGCCGTGGGCCGACCAGCGCGTGACCGCCTACGTTCTGGGCGAGCTGGATCCGACTGAGACCGCCGCGTTCGAGCAACAGCTGGAACGTGATCCGGCACTGGCAGCCGCTGTCCAGGAAGCGAAAGGGATCACCAGTCAATTGAAGAGTTGGTTCGCGGCCGAGCCGCCTCTGGCGCTCGATGCCAGCCGCCGCGATTCGATCCTTGGAGCGATCGCGCAGCCGCCTGAAAGCGGCGCGAGGATCGCGCCTGCCGCTGGAGCCTTGCCTGCAGGTCTGGTCGGGCGAAGCCACAGCTCAGCGGTCCGCTGGCTGGCGCTGGCGGCGGCGGTGGTCCTGGCCATTGGCGCGATCGGTTACCTGTTGGCCGCGAAGTCTCAAGCCGAGCGGCGTGACCGGGTGTTGGCGCTGGTGGAATCGAGCAGCGATCAGCCCGCTGCAAGCACGGCGGAGCCGCCTGCCGTCGCCAGTGACCGCCTCGAGGTGCTCAACAAGCAGATGACTGGTGAAGAGTTCAACCAGCTGGCCGGTAGCGAGGAAGCCGAACTGCTTCTCCGCAGTGATCTTGAGCAGCTCAGCGATGGTAAACAGTTAGCTGAACCGGCGGAGAGCCGCTTCAATTACAAGTCGGCTCAGTCGCCTACCGATCGCTCTGCAAGCTCCGCGCTGTTTGCGGAAACCGACTCCTCCGGGATCGGCCGACCGATGCAGGGAGTCGATGCGACGGTGATGGACGCTGAAGCGATGGCGTATGGTGGAGCGATAAGGGGCAATCAGCCGGCGATGGCCGGTGACTCGATGATGGCCGGTACAGAGGGAATGTACGGTGCAGCGGTGGACATGTACGGTGCAGCGGGGGACATGGGCGGTGCGCGGGGACTGGCCGACGAGGCACCGCCGTCACCACTGCCATTGGGACCAGCGGCACCGAGTTCAGGCTCGCCGCCGAGCCGCGCACAGGCGGCAGCTGCGTCTGGCGAAGCGGGTTTGGAGATGACGCCCCAAGTCGCCGAACCGCTGGGCAGTGCGATGGGCAGGAGGCCAGACGACTATAACGTCGTGGATGGAATCGACGCGGACGCTCCGTTTGGAGGAATGGAAGCTCCGCAGCGCGGGCTGCGGCAGGAGGACAATCAGGGCTCGTATTACGGCATGGGTTACGCTCTGGGTCTTGAACAGGCGGGTCAAGAGCCGACCGCGGCGAGGGGCCGGATGTCGGTCATGGACCTGGCGGAATCGGCGGTTCCAGCTGACCGGGAAGCGGCACCGGCTGCAGCGATGCCGCTGACTCGCTCGGTGGTGCCCCAGGAAAGTTTGTGGATGGATCAGGTGCGGCGGCCGGACGAGGGACGCGGACCGGGATCGGCGGGCGATCGGTTTGACCCGATCATCGAAAACCCCTTCAAGCGGGTCGCGGAACATCCGCTGAGCACCTTCTCGATCGATGTCGATACCGCCGCATACAGCAAGATCCGGCAGTTCCTGATGGAGACCGGCCGATTGCCACGGCCTGACGTGGTCCGGATCGAAGAACTGGTCAACTACTTTGACTACGGCTATGCCGGCCCAGCGGCGGACAGCCAGCATCCACTGGCTGCGGACATCGAGATCGCTCAGTGCCCTTGGAATACCGACCATCGGCTGGCCCGAATTGCGGTGCAGGCTCGCCGGGTCACGCAGCAGGACCGTCCGGCCAGCAACCTGGTGTTTCTAGTCGACACCTCGGGCAGCATGAACGTTCCTGACCGCTTGCCGCTGGTGAAGCAGGGACTCGAGATGCTGCTCGACCGGCTCAATGCATCCGATCGCGTGGCGGTCGTGGTGTATGCAGGCTCAGCCGGCCTGGTGCTCGATTCGACGCCGGCGAGCGACGTGTCGCAGATCCGCCGGGCGCTGACGCGGTTACAGGCCGGCGGCAGCACCAACGGCGGAGACGGTATCCGGCTGGCCTACCAGACCGCTCGCGATCATTTCATCGCTGGCGGTGTCAACCGCGTGATCCTTTGCACCGATGGCGACTTCAACGTCGGTACAACGAGCCAAGACGAATTAATTCAGCTCGTTGAACAACAAGCTCGCGGCGGAATCGACTTAACTGTGCTCGGCTTCGGCATGGGCAATCACAACGACGCGATGCTGGAGCAGATCAGTGGGCGCGGCAACGGCAACTATGCGTTCGTCGATAATCAGCAGGAAGCCAAGCGTGTATTGGTGGAGCGAGCGACGTCGACACTGTTTACCGTTGCTCGGGATGTCAAGATTCAGGTGGAGTTCAATCCTGGCAAGGTCGCCGCGTACCGACTGCTCGGCTACGAGAACCGGATGCTTGCCAAAGAGGATTTCAAAGACGACACCAAGGATGCCGGTGAGGTCGGTGCGGGACACAGCGTCACGGCGCTCTATGAGCTGATTCCGCACGACGGAAACACCGATGTACTCGCACCGGTGGTCGACGAACTGAAGTACCAGCGCCCGCTGACGACGACGGAGGCCGCCGGTGGCGACGAGGTGTTGACCGTAAAACTGCGATACAAACCGATCGACCGCGACGGCAAAGAAGGCGGCTCCAGCGGTGAATCGATCCCGGTTGAGTTTCCGGCGAAGGATTCTGGAAAAACGTTTTCCCAAGCGAGCGAAAGCTACCGTTTTGCCGCTCTGGTTGCCGCCTTTGGGCTGCAGCTTCGCGGGAGCGAACACCGCGGCAACTGGACGCTCACCGACGTGCTCCGAGAAGCCTCGGCGCTGGGCGGTGACCAGGATCCGGCGCGGGTGGAGTGGCGCGAGTTGGTCCGCCGGGCCGCGGAACTTCAAGTCGCTGAACCGACGGCAAGACAATAGTCGGAGCCCCTCGTTGGAGTTCAGGCTTTAGCCTGCCTCCTACGTCCACTAAGCACACCTGACGGTATCTTTCCGCCAAACCCTCGTGCGAATCGGCAATTTCCGCTGATTTCACGGTTCATGATGCCCTGCGACACCCTCAGGTGTACTTAGCCTCAATACAAGCCCGATGCGCAAGCGAGGGACACACAGGCTGCTAAATGTCCCTTTGCGACCCGAAGGCCAAGACCGGAAAAGCGAGATCAGCAATAATTCAGATTGCCAGATCGAATCGCAAGCGAGTGCGTTCACCAAATCACTCGCTTGCGCGTCGGGCTTGTATAAGAATCCCTCGCTTGCGCGTCGGGCTTGTATCAGCACGGCTGATGGTATCTTTCCGCTAAACCCTCGTGCGAATCAGTAGCTTTCGCTGGTTCCGCGGCTCATGATGCCCTGCGACTCCTTCAGGTGTGCTTATGGCAACGATTCATAGCCACGCGGATGGCTGCGGTGCCAGTTCCACGCCGTCTGCACGATCTGCTCGATGTCGGTGTACTGCGGACACCAACCGAGTACCTCCGCGGCACGCTGCGCATCGGCGACGAGCTCCGGCGGATCGCCGGCCCGGCGAGTGCCGATCACTTCGGGAATCGGATGACCGGTCACGCGGCGGCAAGCTTCGATGATCTGACGCACGCTTGTACCTCGGCCGGTACCGAGGTTGAGGCAAATGCCTTGACCGGGCGTCAGCCGGTCCAGCGCCCGCAGGTGTGCGTCGGCAAGGTCGCAGACGTGGATGTAGTCGCGAACACAGGTGCCGTCGGCGGTCGGATAATCGTCGCCGTAGATCGTGATGTGCTCGCGCTGGCCGAGCGCCACTTGCAGCACGATCGGGATCAGATGCGACTCCGGGTCGTGGTCCTCGCCGATCGTGCCGTCGGGATGCGCACCAGCGGCGTTGAAATACCTTAGCGCCGCATAGCCAAAGCCATAAGCGGCTGCGTAATCGGCCAGCGCCTGTTCGATCACCAGCTTGGTAAACCCGTAGGGGTTGATTGGCTTCTGTGGCGTCGACTCGGGGATCGGGATCGTGTCCGGCTCGCCGTAGGTAGCAGTCGTGCTGCTGAATACGATTCGCTTGACGTCCGCGGTCCGCATCGCGTCGAGCAGTTCCAGCGCCGCGATCACGTTGTTGCGATAGTACATTGCTGGATCGAGCACTGACTCGTTAACCAGTGCGAACGCCGCGAAATGCATCACCGCGTCGATCTGCTTGTCTTTCAGCACCGTCACCAGTTTCGTGCGGTCGGACACCTCGCCCTCGATCAAGCGGTCCGCCGGGGCTGCTTGGCGATGCCCGCGCGACAGGTTGTCGTAGATCCAGACCTCATGGCCTGCTTCGGTGAGCGACTTGACCGCGTGCGCACCGATATAGCCGGCACCGCCGACGACGAGCACATTCATGAACAGCAATCCGCGGGTAAATGAGAGGAGGGTGGGCCGCGGCAGGTGATCCCCGAGATTCCGCACAACAGGGATCTTCCACCGCCGGCTGGCGACGCATGCCATCACGCCGCCGAAGAATAGCTGGATGGGCGTTTTTTACTACCCCTTCACCTCCGTTCCCCCACGCCACACCGTTCTCGTGCTGAGGTGATCGCATTGGCTAGTCGCCTGACCAAACTGCAACAGCTCCAAGTGGGCGCAACGCGGCAAGCCCCGACCCGCACCACCCAAGCGCTGGCGGACGACTTCATTGTCTACCTGCGCGGCGAGTGCCATCTGGCCGACAACAGCGTCGCCGCCTACCGGCGCGACCTGCGGCGGTTCATCGCCTGGGTCGACGACCGTCAGCTAGCGGCGATTGGGATCGGAGACCTGAGCGAGTTCATCGCCTCGATGCAGGAAGAGAAACTTGCTCCGGCTTCGATCTCCCGCTGCACCGTCGCGGTACGAACGTTTTACAAGTACCTACAGCTTGAAGGGGTGCTGACCGAGAACCCGGCTGAACTGCTGGCGACTCAGAAAATGTGGGAGCGGGTGCCCCGGGTGCTGAGCGTCCGCCAGGTCGAAGCGCTGTTGAACGCGCCGCGGCGGATCGACACGTACTACCAACGTGACCGGGTGATGCTGGAGGTGCTGTATGCCACCGGTTGCCGCGTGTCGGAGGTCTGCCATCTACGGCTTCCCGACCTGTCGTTGAGCGAACGCCACCTGCGGTGCGAGGGTAAAGGCGGCAAGCAGCGGATGGTGCCGATCGGGAGCCGCGCGATCGAGGCGATCCAGACGTATTGCAGCGACCTGCGTGCGGTGCTGGTCAAGCGGCAGCCGGAAGCCTGCGGAGCGCTGTTGCTCAGCCGCTCGGGCGCATGATGGACCGGATCATGCTGTGGAGGCTGGTGAAGTTTTATGCCGCCCGTGTCGGCATCGATTCGCTGATCAGCCCACACGCCCTGCGGCATAGCTTCGCGACGCACCTGTTGGCCGGAGGTGCGGACTTGCGTCAGGTGCAGGAGATGCTCGGGCATGCCAGCATCCAGACCACGCAAATCTACACGCATGTGGAACACTCACGGCTAAAGAAGGTTCATCAGCAGTTCCATCCCAGGGCGTGAGCGTGGCCGAGTGTGGCCGACCGCTCCGCCGGTCGGAACTCTGATTGGCATCCGATCGGCGGAGCGATCGGCCACGCTGCGATCGGACCTCGAATTGACATCCGATCGGCCACACTCGGCCATGCTCCATCAACGAAAAAAGCGTGCTTCGCATTGCTGCGAACCACGCTCTTTTTCTCAGTCGTACTTACACGGCAATGGCGATTCCCGGCACCGATCGCCGCGAACTCTCAAAGCCTGCTTAGAACTCGATCACAGCACCGAGGTCGACGCCTTGGACCCAGAAGCCGGAGTCGTTCAGGTCGACGAATCGGCTCGGCCCTGAATTGCCCAGGTTGTTCGGATCGACGTACAGGTTGCGATCCATTTGTTCGCCTGCCAGAGCGACATTGCTCCAGTACACGAAGCTGTAGCCGACATGGAAGTTGACGTGCTGACGGAACTGGTAGCCGATCTTCAGATTCATTTCCGGGGCGAAGGCGAACACATCACGGCTGCGGACACCCTGGACATCGCCACGAGCGAACAGACCTTCATCGAACTCAGTCGGGGCACCGCCGCCGATGATCCCCTGCGTTGAGCTGCCGTTGACGGCCACTCGCTGTGACATGTTGCCCAGGTGCACCTTGGTCAACGAGCTGGCGGTCCAGCGGCCTCGTTTGAGCGACACTTCACTGCCGATCTGGCCACCGTGGAACTCGTTGCGAGTGCGGAAGTTGTCATGGAAGCTGTTCTGGATTCCGGGCGGAACCTGAGTGCGGTTGATGCTCAGCTGCAGTTCATCGGCAATGTTGAAGTGGCTGTAACCACCGATCAGCTCCAGGCGATGGAAGCGGCTCTCACCCAGCCGAGCTCGGCCGTAGATTTCCGCCGCGACAATATCGAGCGAGGTGCGCACCGACGCGTCACCGGCGACTTGGGTTTGTCCGTCGTTGAAGCCAACGAGCAAGCCATCTTCGCCGAGATTACCGCGAGTATTGTAGAACGGCACCGCGAAGCTCACGCCCGTGCCGTCGCCGCTGAAGCTGAGCGAGTCGCTGTCTTCGCCCAGCACCCACACGCGGCCACCGATGCCAAACGCGCCACCGGCGAAATAGCGGCCGATGTCACCACGGAACCCGGGCGTCAGGTCATTGCCGAACGGCTCGTCAAAGATCTGATCGCTGTTCAGCGCCGTCGGCAGGCCAGGCTGCGCCGAAGCAACACCCAGTGGCGGCGTCTGGCGTCCTTGTGGGAACCACAACAGCAGTTCGGCCTTCATCCACATCGTGGGATCGTTCGAGCAAGCGGCCCGACTGACGGCTCCCATGCGGCCGGTGTCACAGCCGCTGTCGCAGTAGTCGCCTGCGTACTGGCTCATCGGAGAGGGGCTCAGATAGCTGTCCGACGCATAGGCCGAGTTGTCGCTCCACACCTGCCCCGAAGTGGCGCGTTGTGGCTGCCGCGGCTGTTCGTTCGATGAGCTTTGGAGGGCACTGTGCGACGAATCGTCGCCGATATACATCGTCGCGGCGGTTTGCTGGACAGCTCCATCGCGTGCGAAGGAATCACTGCCGAACCCTCCCTCCTCGCCGTAGTAATCATTGTATCCATCTCCAGCGGCCGCTTGAGCTTGGACGACGGCGGGAAATGCGGTAGAGGCTGACAGCAATACCGCCGTCAATGTCAACCTGCGCATGTCGATCTTCATGGTAGGGTTCTCGAAGGTCCGGGAATACTAATACGACCTGCAGAACACGATCGACACTTTTGACCGTCGTATCCAGATCCTTCGGAACCGCGGGCAAACTTTTCGCAGCTTACCTAGCTTGATGCGATTAACCTGAATTTTGGCTCCCTCGTCGGCCGCCGCTTTCGGTAAAATGAGCCCGAGTTCCCTTTTACACGGAGAAACCTTTCGCGCATGTCGACCTCCGCCGATCGATCCACACCGCTTTCGCATCCGCATCCCCTTGCCCCTCCGGATCCGCTTGCTCCCGCGGGCACGGAGGCGTTGTCCGGCGATGCGGTGGTCGACGCGGTTGAGCTGCGGAGCGATGATCCGGGCAATGGTCTCAGCAACACAGCGGCCGAATCCGCGTTTCCGCCCCCGGCGGCGGACGGTGCCGCAGCGTCGATCCATCGCCACGCCGTCGACCCCAAGGCGGCGCTGGCGAAGCTTGGCAGCGGTATGTTCTCGCCGCGGATGCGCCGTTGGCGCCGGCTGCTGCAGCAGATCAATGAGTTCGAGCCGACGCTGCTGAAGGAAAACGACTTATCGCTGCGCAAACGCTCGCTTGCGCTGCGTTACCGAGCGATGGCTGGGGAAAAACTCGTGACGCTGCTGCCTGAGGCGTATGCGCTGTGCCGTGAAGCGGGCCGCCGCGCCAACTCGATGCGGCACTACGACGTGCAGATGATCGGCGGGATCGCACTTTTCGAAGGCTGCATCGCTGAAATGCAGACCGGGGAAGGCAAGACATTGACGGCGACCTTGCCGCTTTATCTGCACTCGTTGGCGGGGAAAGGCGCCCACTTGGCCACGGTCAATGATTACCTCGCCAACCGCGATGCGCAGTGGATGCGGCCGCTGTTCGAGATGCTCGGCGTCACGATCGGCGTGATCCAGACGCCCGACGATCAAGCCTCGCGGCGACGATCCTACGCCGCCGCGATCACTTATGGGACAGCCAAAGAGTTCGGCTTCGACTTCTTGCGCGATCGTCTGCTGATGCGGGCCCAAAATCGTTTGGAAACCGAGATGCTCGGCGACAGCGGCGGCGGCTTCAGCCAAGCCGGCGACTCAATTGTGATGCGCGGGATGCACTACTGCTTGGTCGACGAGGCCGACAGTATTCTCATCGACGAAGCCCGTACGCCGCTGATCATCGGCTCGATCGAAGACAACGTCCGCGATCAGATCGTGCAGACTTACCGCTGGGCGGCGGAGGTCGCGCCTCAGTTCATCATGGACGAGCACTACTACATCGATGACGAAAGCAAACGCTACGAGCTGACCGCCCGCGGCCGCCAAAAAGTTCGCTCGCTGCCGAAGATGGATCTGGTGCGGACGATCGGTTTGGTCGACCTGTATGAGTTCATCGAACGGTCCATCAAGGTTCATCGCGAATTCATCCTGAACCGGCAGTACGTGGTGCGTCCCGGCGAGCGCGGCGGCCAGGAGATCGTGATCGTCGATGAGTTTACAGGACGATTGGCCGAAGGCCGCAAATGGCGTGACGGCATCCATCAGGCGATCGAGGCCAAGGAGGGGCTGGAGATCAGCGTGCCGACCGGTCAGGCGGCGCGGATCACGATTCAGGATTTGTTCCTGCGTTACCCGCACTTGGCCGGTATGACCGGCACGGCGGCCAGCAGTGCCCGTGAGCTGAAAAAGATCTACCGTACGCCGGTCTTTCGCGTGCCCACCAACCGCCCGCCTCAGCGGAAGCAACTGCCCGATCGCGTTTACGGAACGGCCGAAGAAAAGTTCCACGGGATCGTCCGTGAGGTGGTCGAAATCCATGCCACCGGCCGGCCGATCCTGATCGGCACGCGCTCGATCGACAAGAGCGAGATCTTGTCGCGATTGCTCGATGCGGCCGGGATTCCGCATGAGGTGCTCAACGCCAATAAAGTCGCTGAGGAAGCCGAGATCGTGGCGCGAGCGGGCCTGCACGGCAAGGTTACCGTGGCAACCAACATGGCCGGCCGCGGGACGGACATCAAACTCGATGGCGAGATCGAACGCTTGGGCGGGATGCATGTGATCTGCTCGGAACTACATGACGCCGCTCGCATCGACCGCCAACTGATCGGCCGCTGTGGCCGCCAAGGCGACCGCGGCTCCTACCGACAATACCTGTCGCTGGACGACGAAATCCTCAAGAACGGCTTTGGTCCCGATAGGAGTGAGAAGCTTAAAACCAAAGGTCTAGCGACCCCCGGAGCGGTCGATCGCTACGCGCCGATCTTCGGCAAGCGCAGCGCCGAGTCGAACGCAAACACTTTCGCGACCGCATGGTGCTGCTGCACCACGAGAAAGAACGCAAGAAGATGCAGCGCGAAATCGGCCAGGACCCCTACCTCGACACCCCGGACTGACCGCAGCAGCACCGTTTTGCTTTCGTGCTCGTGCTCAGCGCAGCGGTGCTCGTGCTCGTAATCGAAAGGGCGCAAACATGACGGAAGCAAACTTTGCCCCGACTCGACCCTCGATCCGGTAGCCCCCTTCTCGAGTTCCCATACTCGCCGAAATCCAGGATCTAACGGTCGAGCACGAGCACCGTTTCACTGAGCACGAGCACCGCTGCGCTGAGCACGAACTCAATGAGCACGAGTACTAATAGACTTCTCGCCAGCGTACTTCAGGAAGCGGCCGGGCCGGTCTTCGACGTACTTGCCGCGGTGCCGACGCCGGGCATCGCCAGTGTCATCGCCGGGCGATACCGCTTGACCTCAGCAGACGCCCGCGCTTGCTCAACGACCGCCTCCAGGGCCTGCACCGCCTTGCGGCGCTCGTACGGCGATTTTCCTTCGTCGGCCGTGACGATCAGGATCGTGTCCTCAGGCGCTGCGTGGCCGATCGCCCACTGGATCGCGCCGGTCGGGTCGGTGATCAACCTCGCCAGAGCAACATTCTTGAACCCGTCGAGCACCGCGTGCGCCCAGCGCAGGAAAGTCGGTTTGGCCGCCAGAGTGGAGGTCAACACGATCCGCTGCGAAAACCGCTCAACCAGTTGGCCGCAGCGGGCGAGTTGATCTTCGGCCTGCTGGACGTCGCACTCCGTGTCGGAGGGTTGTGAACCGAGCGTCAGCAGACACCACAGCTTGCCGCGAGCGGGCTGCTGTTGGCGCAGCGTCCGCAGGGTAATCGCAAGTTGCTCGGGTGTGCTCGCTGCGTCGAGCACGACTGCCGCGGTATCGTAACCGCTGAGCCGCTGCATCCGGCCGGGAATCATCGGTAAGCGAGTGATGGCGGCGATCGCCTCGGTCAGCGGCGTGTCGAGCAACCGGCCGACGGCTACCGCGGCCAAGCTGTTCATCGCCATCGCTTCGCCGCAATGCGTCGTTTCCATCGCCGCGGTTTCATCGCCGCACGCGACCATCCACGTGCTCATGCCCGGCTGTTGGTCGAACAACTTGGCTGAAATGTCGGCATCGCGGCGCAGGCCGTAGGACAATTGCCTTAGACCGCTCTCTTCGACCCGCTGCACAAGTTTCGGTTGATCCGCTGGCAGAACCACGACCGCGTCAGCTTTGGTCTGCTCCAGCGCGATCGCCAGCGGATCAGGGCCGAAATGCCCGCGCGCAGCCTGTCGCCCGAAGCAGCGTAGGTTCCCGTGACGACCAACAGGTCGAGCTTCAGCGCGCCGCATGCGCCTCGCTCGCTGCCGTTCATTTCGATGACCACAGCGCCGCAGCCCGCATCGCGCGCATCGGCCAATCGCGAGATCAATTCCAGCCCGCTCGGCGCCCCGTCCGCAGGAGTCGACTGGATGATCCCATCGCTGCTGCCCAGATCGGTTTCATATGCGGTGCGAATGTCAATCTTCTTCAGCAGCCCGGCGATCAACAGCGCCGTCGATGTCTTGCCGCCGTCGCCGACGATGCCGATCGTCAACATTTGCGAAGCCGGATCGTCGTGCAGTGCGATGGCGATGCGACACGCGGCCTCCTGCACATCGCCGACCACCGCTTGCGGCAGCGGGCAGGGGAGCAACTGTTCGGTCAGAATTGCTGCGGCGCCGCGAGCCAGCGCCGTGGCGGCAAAAGTAATCGGATCGTTCGTGCCGGTCTGGAAGCAGACGAGATCGCCGGGGGACGCATCATCGACGCTCGCCGCCATGCGGCTGACCGCAACGTCCTGGCACTGGAAGAACTTCACCAGTGGCAAGTTCTGTTTGACCGAGACGGCTTGCCGGGAATGTGATTCGCCGCTCTGGTGGGAAACGCCCTTGTCGGTCGCGTTTTGTCCAGCCGAATTCGCCCTTGCCCGCATCGCAGCCTCCTTGCCGTGGGGGAAATAGAGTCGTTTGAGTCCGCATCGTTGACTGCGTCTCGTCGCAGCGCGCGTTCCTCGCACGCTGTTGCCGACCGTCGGCTCAGCCACAAGTGCTGAGCCTGGTGTCGACGAGGCCCATTGTTCCGATCGCCGCTGCGGAGTCAAGGCGAACTTAGACGACGCAGCGGGATCCATCGTTACGCCGCAATCCGCCGGCGTTCCTCTAGACTGCGGTGTCCAACCTGAATTGCCTGACTCGACCAGCCGAGTTGATTCAGCAATTCGTCGGCGGCGCGGACGATGCCTCCCGGGCTGCCCTGTTCGGCGCGCAACTCTTCCATCTGCATCAGCAGCGATTGGTAGTAGAACTCGTCCTGCAGCATCGCCTCGACGCTGTCGCAGAGGAACTCGATCGCCTGCTCGCGGCGGCCGACCGAGACCATCTCGGGAAAAATCGTTCGCCCGGCCATCAGGTTGACCAGCGTGATGCTGTTGACCTTCACCATCATCCGGGCATAGGTGTGCAGGATGCGGCCGACGCGGTAAATCACCGCCGCCGGGGTGCTGCGCGCGAGCATCTCGAGACTGACCGAGCCGCTGACCATCATCGCACAGCGGCTCGCTTCGATGATTTCGCTGGTCTTGCCGACGAAGATGTCGATCGGCAAACGGCGATCTGCGGCCGTGAGCTGGTTGCGGCACCACAATCCATGTGCGTCGCGAAAGGCGGCCACGAGGAACCGCGTGTCAGGATGTTTGGCGGCCAAGCGGCGAATCGCCGCCAGCATCAGCGGAAAGTTCCGCTTCACCTCATGGTTCCGCGAGCCGGGCAGCACCGCGACCAAACGGTCACCGGCGGTTCGCCGTTCATCCAGTCGATCGAGCAACACGTGATCCAGCGGCTGCTCGGCCACGGCATCAAAGAAGGGATGGCCGACATAGCTATTGGGCACGCCGTGATCGTCGTACCACTGCTGTTCCAGCTTCAGCACCGACAGCACATGATCGACCGAGCGGCGCAGCTTCCGCACCCGCCAACCTCCCCAGGCCCACAACTGCGGCGGCAGGTAATAGTGCACCGGCAAGCCGTAACGCTTGGCCCGTTTGGCGATGTGCCAGTTGAATCCGGGAAAATCGACCAACAGCACGCCGTCGACCGTACCGCTGCGGAACACTTCTTCGGCGGCATCAGCCAAGCGGAAGAACTCGCGCAGCTTGGGCAGCACTTCTACCAACCCGACCACCGCCATCTGAGTCAGGTCGTGATCGAGGTGGCAGCCGCTCTGCTGCATCGACGGGCCGCCGAAACCACGGAACCGCAAGCTGCTGTCGCGGCGCCGCAGTTGCTCGATCAATTTAGCCGCATGCTGGTCGCCGCTGGGCTCGCCGACGGACAGAAAAAGGGTTTTAAGTGGCCGGACACGATTCATTTGTTCTAAGTGAAGCAATTCGACACGCCCCCTACCGTTCGTAAAGAATCAATGCACGGAACAAACTTGCGTCCGGGCGCTTATTCATGGCCGACGTTTACCCGCGAGCGCCGCCGCCCGTCAAGAGAATCGGCGAAAAAGCCGGCCCGCATGCCCTTTCGCTGCCGATCTGGAAGCGATATCATCCCAGGCCCGATGGACTGCCGGACACGTCTCTGATTTTCGTGAATGCGATTTTGAAATGACCAAAGCCAAAGCTAAGACTAAAGTCAAAACTCACAAGGCAACCAAGAAGCGTTTCCGGTTGTCGGCGACTGGCAAGGCCATGCACCGGCATGCGGGCACCAGCCACTTGGCAACCGGCTTGTCAAAGAAGCGTCGCCGCAACCTGCGTGGGACCACCTCCGTGCATCCTTGCATGGAACCGACGATCCAGGCTGCCTTAAACGGGTACAGCAACTAACGCTGCCCTTTTCCTCGTTCCCCTCTCCCTAGTGCAAGTTACGTGGGCATCAACATCCGCACCCGGCCAATGTGCCCGCGTGTGGAGGCCTGAGCGTGACAGAGCGCAATTTCGGTTGGAGTTTGATCACCGATGCGTACGACCATTGGACACGCCCGACGTCAGTCCAAAAAACGTCTGTTTAAGGCCGCTAAAGGCTTTCGCGGCGCCCGCAGCAAAAAGCTGCGAACGGTTAAAGAAACCCTGCTGCGAGCCGGCGCATTCGCCTTTCGCGACCGCCGCACCAAGAAGCGTGAGTTCCGCAAGCTGTGGATCATCCGCATCAACGCCGCTGTCCAGCAGCACGACATGCGCTACGGCGAGTTCATCCACGGGCTGAAGCTCAGTGGCCTGGAACTGGACCGCAAGACGCTTTCGGAAATGGCGATCCATGATCCTGAAGGCTTCCGCACCGTCGTCGACCAAGTCAAGGGTGCGTTGATCGCCAAGCCGGTACCGGCTGAGGCCAACGCTTAAGTCGGACGGTCTGCCGCGATGTCGCTTGATAATTTCCTCGAGAGAGTGGACCAACTGGAGTCCGAAGCTACCGCTGCGATCGCGGCGGTGGCCGATTCGCAGCAGCTCGAAGCCGCTCGAGTTCGCTTTCTCGGAGCCAAAAATGGTGTGCTGAAGGAAGTCGAAAAACTCTTCGGCGCGGTCCAACCGAGCGACAAACGCGTCGCGGGCAAACGACTCAACGAGGTCAAACAGACGCTCTTGCAGTCGTTTGAATCCGCCAAGCAATCGATCCTCAGCGGCCCAGCACGGCGCACCGGGCCCGCTCCCGACCCGACCCTGCCGGGCACGCCGATGCGGTTGGGGCACCTGCACCCGATGACGCAGACGATCGAGCACCTCAAAGAGATCATGGGGCGGATGGGTTTCACCACCGCCGAAGGGCCGGAGGTCGAAGACGACTGGCACAACTTCGTCGCACTCAACATTCCCGAAGATCACCCGGCCCGCGATCCGCTGGATAATTTCTATCTAGCAACGGCAGGAGCAACCGCCGGAGCCGAAGGCACCCGCCTGCTGCGCTCGCAGACCAGCACGGTGCAGATCCGCGTGATGGAGACGACGACTCCACCGGTGCGGATCATTTCACTCGGACGGGTTTATCGCCCCGATGCTGCGGATGCCACGCACTACCCGATGTTCCACCAGATGGAAGGCTTGCTGATCGACACCGAGGTGACGATGGCGGACCTGAAGACCGTGCTGCGGATGTTCGCCAACAACTACCTTGGCGGCGACGTTGAAATCCGTTTCCGGCCGTCGTTCTTTCCGTTCACCGAACCGAGCGTCGAAGTCGACTTTCTCTGGAACGGCAACTGGATTGAGTTTGGCGGCGCCGGAATGGTCGATCCGAACGTGCTGACCGCGGTCGGCTACGACCCCGAGCAGTTCAGCGGGTTCGCCTTCGGCCTTGGTGTCGAACGGCTCTGCATGCGCCGGCACGGGATCACGGATATCCGCGATCTGTTCAGCGGCGATGTACGGTTCCTGCGTCAGTTCTGAACCCTGCCGTCGTTGCGTTCTGGCTCTTCAAGCACCTCCCTCGCCCTTCTTTCGCGAAGCCTCCGATCATGCTCGTTTCTTGGAAATGGCTATCTCGCTACGTCGATCTGCCGATGCCGCTGGCGGAACTCGAACGACGACTGGCGCTCTCGGGGCTCAACCACGAATCGACCAGCAGCGTCGGCGATGATTTCGTCATCGATCTGGAAGTGACCAGCAACCGCGGTGACTGTCTTGGGCATATCGGCGTCGCTCGTGAAGTGGCGGTGCTCTATGACCTGCCGCTGCGCACGCCGATCGTCGACCTCGCCAGCGGCCGCAACGACATCGGTCTGTTGACGTCAGTCAGCAACGAGTTCCCCGAGGCCTGCTCACGCTACACGGCGCGGCTGATTCACGGCGTAACGGTCGGTCCGAGTCCAGAATGGCTCAGCGCGTCGCTGCAGAGTGTCGGGATCAATTCGATCAACAATGTCGTCGACGCGACCAACTACGTGATGCTCGAATGCGGTCAGCCGCTACATGCGTTCGACTTCGACGCACTGGACGGCAAGCGAATCATCGTCCGCCGCGCTGGTGAGGGCGAGACGATGGAGGCGATCGACCACCGGTCGTACGCGCTCGATCCTGCGATGTGCGTGATCGCCGACGCATCCAAAGCAGTCGCCATCGCCGGAGTGATGGGTGGAGCCGCAACCGAGGTCACCGACAAAACTAAGAACCTGCTGATCGAAGCAGCCGTGTTTGCGCCGCTGTCAGTGCGGCGGACTGCCCGCAAGCTCAAGCTGTTCAGCCCGTCGTCGTTCCGTTTCGAGCACCGCGTCGATCCCGAGCGGGTCGACTGGGCCAGCCGCCGGGTGTGTGAAATCATCCTCAGCAGTGGTGGAGGCGAAGTCGTTGCCGGGGCCATCGACACTGCTCCCCAATCGTCGCAGGCCGCTCCGGTCGTGCTGCGGTTCTCCCAGCTCAAGCGTTTGCTAGGCATCGAGATCGACCGAGACGAAGTGCTCCGCATCCTCTCGGCGCTCGGTTGCCAACAGGTTGGTGAAGCCTCCGGCCGGGTTGAACTGCAAACGCCTTCGTGGCGGCACGATCTCACCCGCGAGGTCGATCTGATCGAGGAAGTAGCGCGGGTTCACGGGTACGACAGGATCCCCGAAGACCACCCGATTCCCGTTGTCGCCAGCGCCAAACGTCCTTTTGACGTAGCGGTGGAAAAGATTCGTGGCGTACTGGTCGCCGCCGGAATCAGCGAAGCGATGACGCCGAGCATCGTCACCGACAAACTCGACGGGCTGGTCAGCCCCTGGACGCAAGCGCCGGCGCTGGCCACGGAGGTCCCGATGCTCGAAGGTGCGCGGAAGCTGCGCCGCTCGTTGCTGCCGAGCCTGCTGCAGAGCCGGGCGAGCAACTGGTCCGCGTCCAACACCCATGCCGACCTATTTGAAATCGCCCACGTCTACCTGCCCGGCGATAGCCCCGACGACCTGCCGACCGAACAGTACACGCTAGGCATCGTCTGTGGACTCGACTTCTACGCGCTCAAGGGCGTGCTGGGCGAACTCGCCGCCCGCCTTGGGCTGCCCTGGCAGTTGGCCTTCGAACCGACGCCGATCGACGGGCTCAGTGACGATTGGTCGGTTCAGATTCGCGGTGGTGATCAGACCGTCGGCTACCTCAGTGTGGTTCACCCGCGGCTGATCAAGGATCTAAAGCTGATCGGTGACGCCACAGTCGCCGAGTTGTCGCTAGGGGCATTATTGCAGTCGGCGAAGCTCGTGCCCACGCAGCAATCCGTCAGCACTTTCCCATCGATTCAGCGCGACCTCAACCTGATCGTCGACGAGGCGGTGCAGTGGGCGAGTTTGGAGCACGCCGTCCGCGCCGCCGTCGGCACCGAACTAACCGCAGTTAACTACAAGGAAACCTACCGCGATCCCGCCAAAGACGGCCCAGACCGCAAACGCATCCTCTTAGCCGTCGAGTTACAAAAATCCGACGCTACCCTGACCGGCGCCGAAGCCGACGCGATCGTCGCCAGCATCCTCACCCGCTGCGAGCAAGCCGTCGGAGCCAAGTTGCTCAGTTAGTCCCGGTTTGCATCAACTCCCCGCCCGCAGCGTCGCCGACCGCGCAGAGTGGCCGACCACTCCGCCGGACGCTGCAGCCTCCGCGGCTGCGCAGTGTGGCCAGCCGCTCCGCCGGTCGGTGCTGTGTCCCCGGTGCCTCTCCCTTGCGTCTGGTGAATAAGCAAAGGTCGACGCAACCCCAATCGGCTGCATGCTCGGATCGAGCGTTCGATACCAGCTCTGGGTACAATACCGGGGGCGTCTCGGCAGTGTTGGACAGTGGAGGAGCGGACGGGCATGCGCTGGTGGGAGGACAGCAGCGGAATGTGATACGCGATTGGTCATTCGGTACTAGGGCAACTGTTGTTGGTGTCATTTACGGAGCCCGATAAGTTGGTTGTGCGAATTATCAGCGCAGAGAAGAGCCACTCGGGCAGGAACGAAAAGACTATGAAGAAGGCACCCACACATAAACACTCGGATGCGACGTCTGACGAACTTCGCGACGAATACTGATTCGACTATTCAAAGGCCGGCCCCAATCGGTTTGCCTCGCAGAAGAACCAGACTCGGCTTGTTGTGTCTCTCGACGCCGACGTGTCTGCTGTATTTACCACCCCGGAAGCAGTAAACAAGGCTCTCCGCCCCCTGATTGAGGCAATGCCAACACCGTCTCCAACACCGAACCGAAGCCGCTGAAGCCTAGTCTGAACAAGCGGATTTCATGATCATCCTTGCGCCGATCGCTTTGATTTTTATCGCATCGTTTCTGCTGACGCGACACTATTATGTTCGTGCCGGTGAGTCCGTACTGTCAAAGTCTTACGCAAAGGGGCAAAGACGCAATGCATTCTCTACCCTTTCTTCCTTTGCGCTTTGCGCCTTTGCGTGCCCTATTCTTAACCAACTGCTACGCCTCCACGACTTTCGAGAAGCCTGCTGGGGACACGGGTCATCCGAGCTAAACACCTCCGGGTGAACCTTTCGGCATAATGAACCGAGCAGTCAGCTGGAGCGATTGATGCCTGCCACGGATCGTGTTGGCTCGTCCAACAGCCAGTGCCGCCCGCGGGTGGCACGTCCCTGAGGTACGAAGGGCATGGGCGCGGGAAGCCGGTTATTGGACATCGGCTGTCATATTAAACATGTGTCGCGTGCCGCCTTTCACGCCCATCGCTGGGGCTCTGGGCGGCCACCCTGAGCGTACTTAGGCGGAGCGAAGGAGTACGCAATGTGTCTGGCATCCAGCGCACTGTCTCGTCCACGGCGGCGATGGGCACGCTGGGTACCGCTCGAAGGGGCGTAACTGCTACGGCCCCTGCACTCGGATTGCTGGCCGTGGCTGCTGCAAGTTAAGATAGACGCCGCCAGCAGCGGCGGAGGGGCGGCTTCGCTTCCCTTTCGCTGGGCTTCATTCGCAATCTCCTACCCTTCAACGAGCGGTTCACTGATGAAAAACAAGCAGACGACACGACGGGCGTTCCTGCAAAGACGACGACGGCGGCGGCCGTGGCGGGCGGCTTTGTGCCCTACGTGAGCTCCAGTGCCAATGCGTTTCAAAACGAAGCCAAAAACGATCGGCCGCGGATCGGCTGCATCGGCGTGGGCAGCATGGGCACCGGCGATGCGCATGGCCATAGCGGCTTCGGCGATATCGTGGCCGTCTGCGATGTCGATTCACGTCACGCCGAGCGAGCCAAGAACGACGACCGGATCGGCAAGGGCAAGGCCGACGGCTACGGCGACTACCGCAAGGTGCTGGACCGCAAGGACATCGACGTGGTCAGCATCGTCACGCCCGACCACTGGCACGTGAAGATCGCCATCGAAGCCCTGCAAGCCGGCAAGCACGTCTTCTGCCAAAAGCCGCTGACGCTGACGCTCGAAGAAAACCAGCTGATCCGCAACGCCTGCAAAAAGCATCCGGACAAGGTGTTCTTCATCGGCACGCAGCAGCGCAGCGACAAGGACCGCTTCCTGCGCGCCGTGAACATGGTGCAGAAGGGACTGCTGGGCGACATTCAGAAGGTCACCTGCGGCATCGGCGGCGGCGACGTCGGCGGCCCGTTCAAGACCGCCGAACCGCCCAAGGAACTGAACTGGGACATGTGGCTCGGCCAGGCCCCCAAGGTCGATTACATCCCGGAGCGCTGCCACTACCAGTTCCGCTGGTGGTATGAATACTCCGGCGGCAAGTTCACCGACTGGGGTGCCCACCACGTCGACATCGCCACCTGGGCCATTGGACAAGACAAGGAAGGGACGGGGCCGGTCGAGATCGACGGCACCGACGCCAAGCATCCCGTGCCCTACGAGGACGGCTATCCGACGGTCGACGACGCTTACAACACGTCGCACGACTATGCCGTCGAGTGCAAGTTTGCCGGCGGGCCGGAGATGATCGTGACCAGCCGCGGCGACAACGGCATCCTGTTCGAAGGCACCAAGGGACGCATCTTCGTCAACCGCGGCAAGATTACGGGCAAGCCGATCGAAGAGAACTGGGACGAAGGCAAGTTCGGTCAGGAGGACTTGGTACGACTCTACAAGGCAAGCCATTCGAAGGCCACAAGCAGAACTTTTATCGCTGCATCCGCGAAGGCGGGCTGCCGGTTTCCGACGTCTACAGCCACGTGCAATCGATGAACACCTGCCATCTGGCGCCGTCGCCGCCCGCTTGGGCCGGGCGATCAAGTGGGATCCCAAGGCGGAAAAGATCGTCGGCGACGAACAAGCCGCCACGTTCTTCGCCCGCGAGCAGCGCGAGGGATTCGAGATCCCACGCGTGTAAGCAGGTGCCAGCAACGCTTGCTGCCGCCGAAGAAAATCCTTGCTTGTGGATGTCGCGGCGGACTAATATGAGAGGCGAGGGCCGGAGCCTTGGCGCATCCGTCCTCGCGATCGAAGTGGAGGGGGACACTTGTGCTCACGAACGCTTCAGGAACCGCAGCGGAATCACTGGTGCTAGCCGTTCGCATCGGCGATGCGTTATACGGTTTGCCGCTGTTGGCGATCGAAGAAGTGCTGCCAGCTCTCCCGGTCGATCCGCTTCCGCAGTGCCCGGATGCTCTCCGCGGGGTCGTCTGCTTACGAGGGCAATGGATACCGATTCTGGACGCGGCAGCACGGTTGGGCGTTGCTCGCCAGCGTCCGGATGAGCCACCGATTGTCTGCGTGCGATCGGACGGTCGCCTGGTCGGTATCGAGGTCGATGAAGTGCTCGACCTGCTCCACCTCGATTCGCGACCGACGCTGTCGGCCGCTGACCTCGGCATCCAGTCAGGAGCCTGGGCTGCAATCGCCGATGTCGCTGGGGTGGCGATCCGGGTGCTCAACGTGCAGCGTTTATGCCACGAAGCGTTTTTGAAGGAATCGGCGGCAATGACATGATCGCTTCTCAACGCCCGCAGTTGCCGTCGACCTTGCTCGATTGGCAACAACTGCTTCAGAGCGATGTCTGGCAACAACTTCGCGGGCATGTGGAGGCCGAAACGGGGATGAGCTTTGCCGGCATCCGAGAAAGTCGGTTGCTCGATGCGGTCCGCCACGTGCTCGCCAGCGCGAGCGGCGATCTCGGCGCACTTCCGTCGCTGCTGCAGCATCCCGAACGGCGATGTCGGTTCGTGGAACAGATCAGCGCGGAGCTCACCGTCGGCGAGTCCTATTTCTTACGCAACGAGCACCATTTTCGGGCCCTCCGCGAACGGGTGTTGCCGGAGATTCTGCAGCACAACGCGTCGCGGCGCGAACTCCGCATTTGGTCCGCTGGCTGCGCGACCGGCGAGGAACCCTACTCCCTTGCCATCCTGTTGGATCAGCTACTGGGAGTGCAGCTGGGAGCTTGGCGGATTTCCATCTTAGCCACGGATCTCAACCCTACCTTTCTCGAACGCGCGCGGTCCGGTTTGTATCGCAACTGGTCCTTTCGTCACAGCGACATCCACAACGACCGTCGGTATTTTAACCCTGAGCTGCGATTGCTTTCGCCTAGCACCCCGCCTCCGCGGCTTGGTCCGCTTCGCAGATCTTAATCTGGTGAAAGACAGCTACCCTTCGGCTTCCACGGGAACCTTAGGGGTGGATCTGATTCTATTTCGCAACGTGGCGATTTATCTGCGGGCCGAAGTCACCGCGGCAATCATCGCTCGGTTTCACCGCGCCCTTCGACCTGGTGGTTGGTTGCTGCTCGGAGAAACCGAAGTCAATCAAGCCAGCACCACCGGATTTCAAGCGGAGCGATTCGGCCAAGCGACCTTCCACCGGCGCGTGGAATCGGGAGCGATGGGAATCTGCAAACCCATGGTTTGCACCGCGCCGCTGGCCGACGGCATGCCGCAGACGCGAGCGATCGCGGCCCCGACGTGCGCGGCCGCGCCGCGTATTCGCGAGCTCCCTATCTGGACTCCGCTGCCGACCAGCCGATCTGCAGAGTCTTTGCTGCCGCCGCGCAGATGCAGAGCTGCCTTGCCGGCGGGACTGCCGGCGCCGGTCGCAGCACCTGAAAAATGCGAGCCAGCGGCGTCACAGGGCAACGATCGGGCGAGCTGCGCGGTTGCGACTGGCCCACTGCAAGTCGCTGTTAGCATCCGGAGAAACCGCCAAAGCCCATCAGCTCCTGGCTGCCTGCTTGCAGGACGATCCGCTCCTGCTGGGGGCGCAACTCTTAGCGGCGGCAGTGGCCGAAGATGCCGGTGACATGGAGGCAGCTGAAAGGGCTTATCGCCGGGCCATCTATATTGATCGCGGCTGTACGATGAGCCACTTTCATCTGGGATTGCTCTTGGAGCGACAAGGAAAACGCGAGCTTGGCAGAAAAAGCCTCAGCATGGCGTCGGCGTTGACGGCGGAGAAGCCGGCCGATGCTTGCGTCCCGCACAGTGAAGGTGTTTGTTACGGCAGATTACGCGAATTGATCGCCCTGTTTTTCGATGACTGACTCACCGCTTGATCGAACCGATATTTGGGAACGTTTGCGGGCGAGCCTCGCTTGTCTAGGCGGTGGCAGCCGATGCCAGCGAGAGACTGAATGGGTTCAACGACGCTTGGCTCAGCGCGCAAGCATTACCAGAGCGCTCCCAAACCGGACCGGGCGAGCGACAGTGCGGCTTTCCTCTGCTTCAATACCGGCACCGAGCGTTATGGGGTGATGCTCTCGGAAGTACTGGAGATCGAACTGTTGGAACATTTCTGTCCTGTTCCCAAGTCGCCAGCGTTTATCCGTGGAGTGATTCAATGGCGGGGTGCGATTTTGACGCTGCTGGATCTTAGTTCATTATTTTCGATTCCTCAAACAGGGATTGCGGATCTGCGCACGTCGGTAATCGTCGAAGCCGCGGGCAGACAGGTCGCCATCGCGGCCGGTGAAATCGAAGACATCCTGATCATTGCTGCCGCTGACATCAAGGTTGCCCCCGAATTGTCTGGGGGCTTGCCGCTGGCTTGGCTGGTTGGCGTGCATGACAATAACCGCATGTTGATCCAGATGAAGCACATCCTGAGTGACGAACGGATGGTTGGCTGGCGTGAGGCCGGCGAATGAAAGCTATCTGACAAGCGATCAACAACAGCCGAGGGTTTCGCCATGAGAATGACCATTGCGCAAAAGCTTGCGTTAGGTACCGCTTCGGTTTTGTTGTTGATGACTCTCAGCGCAGGCGTGGCCTATTATAAAATCACGGAATTGAACCAAAGCTTGACGAGCGTGACCGACCGCGCCTTCCCTGCAGTTACGGCGTGCAACGATTTACTGAACGGGCTTAATCATTCGGTCGCATCGCTCCGCGGCTACATTCTGTTGGGTTCTGACCCGCGACAAGCGGAGTTTTTTGCAGGTGAACGGCTGCGGGCGTGGGAGACGATCGAGCCAGCAGCCGCGAAGTTGGCAGGGCTATACGAACAATCCGACGGTGAAGCCAAGCGACAGTTGGTCGTGGTTCAATCAAACCTCAACCTATTGCGTCAGTCGCAACAGGAAGTGGAGGAATTGGCACATCGGACCGAGAATATTGCCGCTTATCAACAATTGCGCAGCACTGCCATCCCGCATGTTGAACAGTTGATCGGCTTGGCGACAGCCATCATGGACGCGGATGCGACCGCCGACGCGACGGATGAACGCAGAGTGTTGTTAAGGGCATTAGCAGATTTCCGCAGTTCGCTGGGGCGGAGCCTGGCGAGTGTTCAGGCGTTCTTGATCGCCGGTGATGCGAGATTTAAGCAAGAGTTTGAAACGCATTGGCGTGTTAATCAGCTCGCCATGAGCCAGATCGATACGCAGTCGCCACTGCTCAGCGACGCACAGCGTTCTGATTGGGACCGAGCGCGCCTGCTGAACACTGAGGTGGAACCGGTGTTGCGCGAGATCGATCGCGAGCGTGAAAAGCCCGATTGGAATCGGGCAAGCTTTCTCGTCGAGTCACAAACCGCTCCGCGCGCGGCACTGATCAGGACCGCTCTGGAAGATTTGAAGCGAATCGCCAACACCCAGATGCTGGCCGACCGAGAACGGTTGGATGCGGCGAGTGCCGCCGTGGTCGTGACGCTCGTGACCGCAACGCTGCTGGCGCTTGTGGTCGGTGCGACGATTTCAATCCTGCTGAGCCGAAAAATCGTCGCCTCGGTAAAACAGTTGGTCGCCGCGGTCCAGGCCGTCACTTCCGGTGATCTCACCGAACAGGCTGTGCACGTGGTGAGTGACGACGAGATTGGCCAGCTGACCAGCGGATTCAACAATATGGTGCAGTCGCTGCGGGGTTTGCTTGCCGAAGCCGCAACGATGAGCAACGAGGCGGCGACGGCAAGCCACCAGATCGCGACCTCGTCACAACAGCAAGTCGCCAGCCTGAACCAGACCGCGACTTCGCTGAATCAAATCACCACGGCCGTGGAAGAATTTAAATCAACCATGTTAGAATTTTCCGACCGCGCCCGTGCGGTCCAAGCGGCTGCGGATGAAACGACGAAGTTATCCGCCGGCGGTCGCAGCTTAACCCAAGAGTCGGCATCGCGGATTGAACAGGTGCGAGAGAACTCGCGTGCCGCCGGACGCAGCGTACTAGGACTCTCGGAACAAATGCAGCGGATCGGCGAAATCACCGCGACAGTTAATGAGATTGCCGAACAAACCAAATTACTGGCCCTGAATGCATCGATCGAGGCGGCGAGAGCGGGGGACGATGGTCGGGGTTTCGCCGTCGTCGCCACTCAGGTCCGAGAGCTAGCCAATCAGTCCAAGCAATCCGCCGTGCGAATCGAATCATTAATTTCAGACGCGCAGCGATCGATGCACGAAGTGGCTGGCAAGATTGAAGAAGGGAGTCATCTGTCCGACGGGGCCACCGGCATGGTCCGCCAGATGACACAATCGTTCGAAGAAATCGCCCGCGCCGTGGAACAGACCCGCGACGCCATGGTGCAAATCAGTACGGCTGCCGGAGAGCAAGAATTGGGTATCAGTGAATTAGCCAGCAGCATTACCGAAATCGATAGCGGATCCAAGGAATCCCTGGCCGCTGCCGAACAGACGCAGCAGTCTATCTTCGCGATTGACCAACGCATCCGAGCTTTGAACCTAGCAGTGGCGAGATTTAAAACCTAAGCACCCGGACACAAGTGAGCTATGGCTCGTGATCCTATCTTTGATATTTTCCGCGAGGAAGCTCGAGAGCATCTCGGAGCGCTGGAGAATTTGTTTCTGGATCTAGAAGCGGCTGAAAGTCGTGAGATTCGCTGTGGCTTGATCGACAACCTGTTTCGTCACGCACACAGCTTGAAAGGCGATGCGAAAGTTGTCGGCTTGGTCAAACTGAAGGATGCGGCGCAGACGCTCGAAGATATCCTCGACCGGTTTCGTAGTGATCCCGAGCAGGTGGACCGTGCCACCATCAATCAGGGCTTAGCGCAATTCGATCGTGTCCGCGGCGAATTGGAAGCTTGGCAAACTCAAGATCTGCTGCAAGTGGCCGAGGAAACCGCCGCCGAAACGAGTGCGATCGGGGCCGCTAATGCAGGGACCACACCGGCAGCGGACTCACAGCAGAGGGTCGACGCCGCGGCGGGCTCGAAGCCCGTGGTGACAGAATCAGCGGCTTCGCAGCACCTGCCCGCCATGATCCCCGAGTCTGTTAAGGCTTCCCCTGCGGCTGCATCACAGGCTGCCCCAGCCAATGCCGGGCTCGGCGGCAAGTCAGCGGTCGCAGCAGCCGCTTCTCCCTACTCTGGAAGCGGTCCACTGGAGGAAACCTTTACGGTTCGCGTCCCCTCGGAGCGACTGGACCGGATGCTGAACTTGGCGGGCGAAGTACGGATCTCACAATCGGCCAGCGCTGCGGTCGAAACGCGGTTGGCGGATCTGAGCGAACAACTTTCCCTGGTGCCACGACTGGAGTCGGCAGCCGATGAGGAGGCATGGCGGTCAGCGGTTTCGGTTTGGCAGGCATCGCTGCTGGATCAATTCCACCGCTTGCAACTGGACGTCCGCAAGCGAAATCTGCGCGAGCAGCGGTTGGTCGAAGCATTGGAGGGTGATATCCGTCGAGCGAGACTGTTGCCGATGAACATGCTGACCGATGTTCTCCGCCGGGCGGTGCGGGACTTATCGCAATCGCTTCATAAATCGATTCAGTACGAGGCCAATGTCGGCAAGATCATGCTCGACAAGGTCGTCATCGAAGCCCTGAAAGATCCGCTGGTCCATTTGGTTCGCAATGCGGCTGACCACGGCATTGAGTCGCCGGAGCAGCGACTGTCGGCAGGCAAACCTGAGATAGGAACGATTCGCATCGACGCCTGGCAATGCGGCCAGCGGGTGCGGATCCGCGTGCGGGATGATGGGCGTGGCGTTGATTACGACCGAATCCGGCAGAAGCTCATCACTTCGGGCACGGTGGACGCAATCACAGCCCGCGGCCTATCCGAGCGCGAGCTCGCGCGATACCTGTATCAAGCTGGCTTCACGACGGCGACCAAGGGCGACGTGTCGGGACGGGGGGTAGGTCTGGATGTGGTTCGCGATACGGTGCAGAGGTTGCATGGAACCGTGGAACTCGAAGCGGACTCCGGCGGGGGCACGGCATTTGTAATTACGGTGCCGGTGACCATTTCCACCGTCCGCATCCTGACGGTGCTGGCAGGTGGGCAGTACTACGGAATTCCCAGCGTCTCGTTACTGCGCATCGGTCGAACGGTCCCCGGTGAGCTGCGCGATTTTCAGGGGTCGCTGGTTCTGCCGCTCGATGGTCAACCGGTGCGCTGGGTCCAATTAGCTGAGTTGTTGGGTACGACTGCACCGCGAGCGGTCGCTCCATCGAGCTGGTCATATGTGCTAGTAAAGGGGCCAGAGGGGCGCCTGGCCGTGGCGGTCGATGAGTTGTTAGACGACTCCGAGGTGTTGCTCAAGCCGCTGGCTTTCCCGCTGGCAGGCTTGCCCGGCATGATTGGAGCGACGATCCGTGCCGACGGCTCGGTGCAGCTGGTGTTGGATCTTTCCAGTTCCGCACTCGGGCAAGTGCCCCAGGGGTCCGCGCGGCCGCCGGGAGTTCGCCCAGCGGCGCGCCGCATTCTCGTGGTCGACGATTCACCGACCACCCGCGCGGTGCTGCGCAATGTGCTCACGGCCGCGGGATACGTGATCCGAACCGCGACCGACGGAATGGACGCATTGGAACGATTGCGGACGCAACCGGTCGACTTGATTGTCTGCGACGTCGAAATGCCGCGGCTTAACGGTTTGGATTTCACACGACAGGTGAAGTCGAGGTATCAACTTCCGGTGATCCTGGTGACCGGTAAAGAGAAGGAGGAACACCGCCGAGAAGGGCTGGAGGCAGGTGCGGATGCGTACGTGGTCAAATCGACGTTTGCCGGTGAAGGGCTATTGGATGTGATCAAACAACTTCTTTGAAATCGATGGAACCTACCATGATTCGCGTGCTGATCGTTGAGGATTCGATCACTCAGCGGGAGATCCTGCGCCGGCTGTTGTCCCACGACGATCAGTTTAAGGTAGTTGCCGAAGCGGCTGATGGGCGGCAAGCCTTGGAGATGGTGCCGTTGCATCGACCCGATGTGGTGCTGATGGATATCCATATGCCAGACATGGACGGGATCACCGCGACGCGTGAAATCATGCAACGCTGGCCGGTGCCGATCGTGATCGCCAGCGCTACCTTGAAAAAACGCGATGTAGACTTAGCCATGCAAGGCTATGCGGCCGGTGCCGTATCGGTGATTGAGAAACCAGACGGGGCGGTGCTATTGCATTTGGATGAAATCGGTCCTGCACTGCGCCGCGAACTCGCCGCCGCCGCCCAAGTGCGACTTCGCGTCACGATCGGGCGGCCCACTCGCCCAGCGCAAAGGGCCACTTGCTCAGCCCAACCGGCAATGCATCCCAACCGATCGGCTGCGAGAGTCGATCCAGCAGCCGGGGACGATGCCGCTGAATTAGCCGCGGCCCCCCGAAGCTTCTTCTCGCTCAGCACCGCTGTGATTGAAGTGATCGGCATGTGTGCATCAACGGGTGGACCTCTGGTCTTGCATGAGATTCTTGCTGCGATTCCGTCGCCGTTCCCGATTCCGGTGCTGTTGGTGCAGCACATCTCGCACAACTTTGAGGACGGATTCGCACGCTGGCTCAGTCAGACCTCCGGCCACGCGGTCAAACTTGCTGTTACCGGCCAGCGATTGGCGCCGGGCATCTGGCTCGCTCCAGCGGGAACCGATTTGAAGCTGGGCAGCTCATCGCACCTCGAACTGCAGCCAGGCAACGCTGGAGCCATTCATTGCCCGTCCGGCAATCCGCTGTTTGCGTCTTTAGCAAGCCAGTGTGGGCCGGCCGCAGCGGGCATTGTATTGAGTGGCATGGGCAATGACGGTGCTGAGGGGCTGCGCGCGTACGGCGAGCCGGCGGGACCACCATTATTCAGGATGAAGCGTCCAGCTTGATCTGGGGAATGCCGAAAGCGGCGAGCCGGCTGCGAGCGGCCGATTATCAACTCAATCCTCCGGCGATTGCCCGGGCCATGATGGCCATGGCCAGTCGTGCACCGAGCACCTCAAAAGTCGGTAATTCCAATGGCTGAAATCCTACTCATCGAAGACAGCCGTGTTCAGGCTCATACCTATAAACGTCTGTTGGTGCAAGCCGGACATTCGGTTCGACATGCGGCCACAGCGGACGATGCTTTGCAGCTTTGTCTGGACGCGGCGCCGGATTTGGTTGTGCTGGATCAATATTTAGGCGACAAGTCGGGATTGGAGGTTTGCCGGCGATTGAAGGACGACCTGTCATTGCAAATCATTCCCGTCCTGGTGTTGACCGGCAGCCAAAAAGAAGCGGACCATATCGCGGCATTGGAAGCTGGAGCGGATCGCTTTCTTTCCAAGACAAGTTCCGATGAGGATCTTTTAGCCGTGATCAACGGCTTGCTGAAATCCTCTGTTTCGATGGAGGTGGTCGAAGGCGATCTGACCGTGCGTGATGACTTTCTTCATGGCGCCCGCGTGCTGGCCATTGATGACAGTCGAACGTATTTAAATGAGCTATCACGAAAACTGCGCGACGCCGGATTTCAAGTCACCACCACTCAACTGGGAAGCGAAGGTCTCCAATGGATCAGTCGGGAATCCTTTCACATGGTCATCATCGATGTGGTGATGCCTGAGATGGATGGTTTCGAAGTCTGCCGCCGCGCACGCCGCTGGGCCGAAGAAAACCAGAAGCAGCTGGGATTGCTGATGCTGTCGGGGCAGGAGAACCGTGAAGTATTGCTGCAGTCGCTTGACTCGGGCGCGACGACTTTGTCAGCAAATCTCAAGACATGGAGGTGATCTTGGCACATATTAAATCGTTGGTGCGCCGTGTCCGCATGATGAGACACATTCAATCCATCAATCAAAAAGCTTATATGCAGGAGTTGGCACTCCGCGAATCGGAATGGCAACGTGAGCAGGCGGAAGAACGAGCTAAAAACGCCGAGGCTCGTTACGCGTTGTATGAGGAACTGGAAAAAGCGGCTGTCGAACTGAAACGATCGAAGGCGGATTTGGAAGTGGCCAAAGAGGCGGCTGAATCGGCAAACCGAGCCAAGAGCGAATTTCTTGCGAATATGAGCCACGAAATCCGTACGCCCATGAATGGCATCATCGGAATGGCCGAACTGCTGCTCAGTACAGAGTTGTCGCCACCGCAGCGCGAATATCTACGGATGCTCCAGCAATCGGCTGACTCGCTGCTGAGGTTACTCAACGATATTTTGGATTTCTCCAAGATCGAAGCTGGCAAATTGGAGTTGGAAGAGCTGGAATTTGATTTGAGCGACAGCGTCGGGAGCACCGTTCAATCGTTGGCCGTCCGCGCTGCCGAAAAAGGACTTGAGCTGGCTTGCCACCTGCCGCCTGATCTACCCACCACCGTGAGTGGTGATTCAGGACGCCTCTGCCAAATCCTGATGAACCTCACGGGAAACGCGATCAAGTTCACGCAAAGCGGCGAAGTGGTCGTCGAAGTTCGGAAGGAGTCGATCGGCGGCGATCAAGTGGTGCTGCACTTTACCGTTCGGGACACGGGAATCGGCATTCCGCCGGAAAAGATTGACAAGATCTTTGAGGCATTCACTCAGGCCGATACCTCGACGTCTCGGCGGTTCGGCGGGACCGGCTTGGGTCTAGCAATTTCAACTCAGTTGGTCGCACTGATGGGCGGGCGCATCTGGGCGGAGAGTGAACCGGGCATCGGGACAACGTTTCACTTCACCGCTCGTTTCGGCTTGTGCACGTCCGCGCCGAAAGTTCGACCGTCGGCTGAGGAACTCGAAGATCGCTCGGTGCTGGTTGTGGATGATCATGAAACCAATCGGCTGATCTTGCATGAAATGCTGCGCAGTTGGAAGTTGCGACCGGCGCTCGCCGTCGACGGTGACTCTGCGTTAGCCGAAATGCAGCGGGCCGCTGACGCCGGAAACCCCTACGACCTCGTACTCGTCGACTACATGATGCCGGGCATGGATGGTTTGGAACTCGCCGAGCGGGTGCGTCGCAACCAGCGCCTGCGAGACTGTCCGCTCATCATTTTGTCTTCAGCCGGCAGTATTGGGGACGCGGCGAAACTGCAGCGACTGAACATTGCAAAATGTCTGACCAAGCCGATTCGAAAATCGGATCTGTTCAACACCCTGCAAGGATTGTTCACAGCGGAATCACCGGCCAGAGGGGCCGAACCGACGGTGATCAGTCGCCCCGACCACATCCCCTCGTTGCACATCCTGCTGGCGGAAGACAACCCCGTGAATCAGCGTGTGGCCATTGGATTGCTTGAGCAACGCGGGCATCGTGTAAAGGTTGCTGCCAATGGACAAGAGGCCGTGAGACTAATTGCCGAGCAAGAATTTGACATCGTATTGATGGATGTCCACATGCCGGAACTCGATGGGCTGGAAGCGACGATTCGGATTCGCCAGAGCGAAAGGTCCACGGGAAAACACATTCCGATCGTCGCCATGACCGCCAGCGCGATGAAAAGCGACCAGGAAGCATGCCTGCAGGCTGGCATGGATGGTTACATCGCCAAGCCGGTTCATGCCGAAGAATTGCATGCGACGATCGAGAGCATGCTTCCCCGCGGCGTTGCCACTGATGCAGCGCCGGTCTCGACCGCTTGCCCACCCGATAGCGCTCAAGCCGCGCCGCCGGATGCCGAGGAACCTCTGGATTGGCACATTGCCCGGCGACGCATTCCCGGTGGTGAGGCGGAAGTGCGGCAGTTGACCCAGCTGTTCCTCGACCAGTGTCCCCTGCTGATGACGCAAGTCGCCGAAGGCTTATCGCGCAGGACGCCCGTACCACCCACCGTGCCGCCCATACGCTGCGTGGGACCGCAGACATCTTCGCCGCAGACGGGGTGGTCAAGGCGGCCTGGCATGTGGAGCAGGCGGCGCACGACGAGCGATTTGACGAAGCAGCAACCGCCTGCGAAGCGCTGCAACGCGAAGTCCAGCGCTTAGTACCGGCTCTGCAGGGGTTTTTGCAATCCAAATCAGACGGTGAGTGCGAGGCATCGCCCGCATCGCTACCCGGCGGCTAATTTACAGCTGGCCCATTGATGCGAGCCGCTCGTCGCATCAAAGCCATCCGCTGCATCAAAGCCATCCGCTGCATCAAACACAACAACTGCAGACATGACAATCTCATCGCGCACACCGGAAGGAGAACCAAGAACGTGCCCCCTCTGCTCGGCGATTGTGTTTGTCGAGCCATCCGTCTTGATTGGGGATGCGACCTGCCCGCGCTGTGGTCAGCTGCTGTGGTTCATCCAGACAGGCGAGACCATGCAACTGTTTGACTCGCAGCGATCCCAACGGATGAAAGATCGTCTGGTCGAAATCATTGCAAATCAACTCGGTGTTGATCGTGCCAAGATTGCCAACAATCCGGCGCTATTCAATGACATCGGTGCAGATTCTCTAGATGTCGTTGAACTGGTCATGGAGCTGGAGGAAGAGTTCGACGGCACGAGCTAGCCGCCGTTTAATCGGGTGCGGATGGCTTCCAGTTCAATAGGTTGAGCGTCTGCGGATCGCGACGCCCGTTCGTAGTCGTGTGCCTGCGCCTGGATGAATCGGTTGAGGTCGAAAGGACCGTTCGATGAAGTCATGTGTGTGCCCAGGCGAAAAACGGCGACGAACAGGATTCGACGGACAGCAGCATCTGTCCCAGTCTATCGCAATGGAGTTAAAATCCAGTTCATGAGCTCTGCCTACATCGCCACCGACACCATCCGCACGGCGTTCTCACGGGCCATGTCGCAAATGTATCGACAAGAGGTCCCGCAATATGGAACGTTGTTGGAATTGGTCGCCGAAATCAATTCGCAAGTGCTGCGCGACGATCCGGCGCTGGCGGCACAGCTGAGCCAAGCCGATCAACTCAGCCGCATCTCCGAGGAGCGGCACGGGGCGATCCGTCTGGGAACGGCTGCCGAGCTGGCGATGATCCGCAGACTGTTCGCGGTGATGGGGATGGTGCCGGTTGGTTATTACGATTTGAGTGAAGCCGGCATCCCGGTACACAGCACCGCCTTCCGGCCGATTTCGGAGCAGGCGCTGCGGCGCAACCCCTTCCGCGTATTCACTTCGTTGCTCCGGCTCGATTTGATCGCGGACGCCGGTTTGCGGGCGGACGCCGAGGAACTCCTTTCACGCCGCGACATTTTCACGCCTGGCGTTCGTCGGCTGATCGACCGCCACGAGTCGCAGGGCGGGCTCAATGCGAACGATGCCGAGCAATTCGTTAATGAGGCGCTGGAGACCTTCCGTTGGCACCGGGAGGCAACAGTCGATCGATCTACCTATCAGCGATTTCATCAGGCTCATCGCTTGCTTGCCGATGTGGTTTGCTTTCGCGGACCGCACATCAATCACCTGACGCCACGGACACTCGACATCGATGCAGTGCAGCGCCAGATGCCGATCCATGGCATTGTTCCCAAAGCCGTGATCGAAGGTCCTCCCAGGCGACGCTGCCCTATTCTGTTGCGGCAAACCAGTTTCAAGGCATTGCAGGAGCGTGTGAATTTCCTCGACGACGATGAGCGGCTGCGCGCTGGCAGCCATACCGCGCGATTCGGCGAGATCGAGCAACGCGGAGCCGCGCTGACTCCTGCCGGTCGCTCGCTGTATGATCGCCTGCTCGCCCAAGTCCGCGACTCGATCATTCCCAGTGACGACGGCAGCAATGCCGCGGCATATCAGACTGCGTTGGAAGCGGCGTTCGCCGAGTTTCCTTACGACTGGGAGACCCTGCGACGGGAGCGGCTGGCATATTTCTCCTATCGCTACACCGAGACCGGCGACCGTCGCACCGCCGGCCGACCTTTGCAGGAATCAATGGAAGAGCTGATCGCGGATGGGTTAGTTGTCGCCGATCCGATCATCTACGAAGACTTCCTGCCGGTCAGTGCCGCCGGAATTTTCCAGTCCAATCTCGGAGACGATACTCGCCAAGAAGTGTCGCAAAATTACAACCAGGCGGCGTTGGAACACGACCTGGGCGTCCCCGTGGCGGACCCATTTGCCATCTACGAGCAGATGGAACAAAAATCTCGGGAGCAGATTTCGTGATCATCCCGTATCGTTCCGCAGACGCTCGAATTGCGTTGGCAAAGCCTGCTAGAGTGGTGTCTGCAAACGGGCGCACCCGTAGGGCGATTGACAACCACTGATGCCGTGGAACAAGGGAGAAGATTCATGTGGCGCACCAGCGGGATCGTGCTTTGGTCGATTGGGGTTGCGCTGCTCGGCGCGGTCTCACCCAGCGCTGCTGCGGATGACGGAGCGTGGGGCAGCAAGCCAAACATCGTGTTCATCTTGAGCGACGATCAGTCCTACCAAACGATCGCTGAGCACGGCTTCGACGAAGTTCAAACACCCAATCTGGACCGGCTGGCGCGGACGGGTACGACGTTTTCGCATGCCTATAACATGGGATCGTGGAGCGGCGCGGTGTGCATCGCCAGCCGCATGATGCTCAACAGCGGCCGTTCGGTCTGGCGAGCCCAGAAGGCGCACGCCGCAGGGGACGTCGAGCGACGAGCGGGACGCTGGTGGAGCGAATACATGAAGGCCGTGGGCTACCGCACTTACATGACCGGCAAATGGCATACGCCCGCCGATGTCCAGCGGTCCTTTGACGTCGTTCGCGATCCGCGTCCAGGAATGCCGCCGGATACCCCAGCCGCGTACAACCGCCCGCCAGCGGCGGGAGCTGACCCCTGGTCGCCTGCCGATTCCGCGCAAGGAGGTTACTGGAAGGGCGGGAAGCACTGGAGCGAAGTCGTGGGCGATCACGGCGTCGAGTTTTTAAAGCAGGCTGGCGGCGAAGACACGCCGTTCTTCATGTACCTGGCGTTCAACGCGCCGCATGACCCGCGCCAGTCGCCGCAGCGGTTCGTCGATCGCTATGGGATCGGCACGATTCGCATACCGGCTAATTTCCAGCCAATGTACCCATTTGCCGACGCGATCGGGTGCGGTGAATCACTGCGCGACGAGCGGTTGGCTCCCTTCCCGCGAACGGCGGACGCCATCGCTCGGCATCGTCAGGAATACTTCGCCATCATCACGCACATGGACGAGCAGGTCGGCCGGATCTTGGACGCCCTAGCCGCTTCGGGCAAAGCCGAAAACACCTGGGTCTTCTTTACGTCCGACCATGGGCTGGCGGTCGGGCAGCACGGCCTGATGGGTAAGCAGAACCAGTACGACCACAGTGTGCGTGTGCCGTTCATGATCGCCGGGCCTGGAGTCGAGCCGGGCAAGGTGATCGATGAGCCGATTTACCTGCAGGACGTCATGCCGACGGCACTCGCCTTGGCCGGGATCGCTCATCCGGATCACGTGGAGTTCCAGAACCTCCTGCCGCTGTTACGTGGCGAGCCGAGCCGCTACGCAGCGATCTACGGCAGTTACCTGCAGTTGCAGCGCAGCATCCGCACGCGACGCCACAAACTGATCGTCTACCCGGCCGCAAGAGCTGTCCGCCTGTTCGATCTGGAAAAAGACCCCGCGGAGCAACAGGACCTGGCTGGGCAGCCAGCGAGCCAAGTATTGATCCGTGAGCTGTTTGCTCAGCTACTGGAACTGCAGCGTCAGCTCGACGATCCACTGGAGCTGACATCCGTGTTCCCGGAGCTGGTAGAAAATTGACCGTGACGGCGCCATTGGAACACGCTTCGCAGGATGAAGTCGCTGCATTGCAGTTTTCAATCCGAGTTAAGGACCTCCAGAATGTTCAAAACGTTCCTCGGCTATCTCTGTTTATCGGCGTGTTTGCTTTGTGCTGCCGCGGGCTGCAACGGTGTTGACGAAGAGCCAGCTTCACCCGGTCGAAATAGCCATAGCGGGGCTCCGGGTAGTGAGTTCAATCCTTATGATCAACAGCCCAACCAGACGGCGGTTGACAACGATTAGCTTGTGTGTCGGCGTCGTCGGCTCGGCCGGCGTTTGCACAGGCAGTAACGTGACCTCGAGCTTTGGTTCTTCCGCGAATCTTGTGGCTCATCACTCCCGGCGTGGACGCTCATTCTCTGGGTGGCACGTCCCTGAGGAACGAAGGGCGTGCTGGGAACAACTGCGGGGTAACCAGAGAATGGCTCATCGGCACGGTATCTGTTTGGCAAGACCACGCCTATCGCTGGGCAATTTGTTGATTAAATCAGCCGCAACGCGTCAGGGCTTGTCGATTTCGCGCCGGATCTCGACAAAGAACGCTCCGCGAGATTCACCGGCGTCGCCGATCAACTCCGTGTCCAGCCTCGCCGGCCCAGCGGGCAGCTGCAGCTGCAGCGTTACCGAAGTTGCTGCTGCCGGTATGCTTGCTACAGCTTCGACCGCTCCCAATTTGACTCGCGCCGTCGTCGCCTGCAGCGGATAGGCAGCCTGCGGCGGCTGATGCCTGAGCGTGACCGCGTAACGTCCCGGCTGAGCGACGTCCAACATCCACCACCCGTTGACGGTCAGCATCTGCTCGACCTGCGGCTGGTTCCAAGGGATTTCTCGCACCGATGGAGCGTGCCAGTCCATGCAGTTGATCCGCGTTGAGTTCTCGTGCTCACTGCCGACCACAATGTGTCCATATTTAGAAAATGCCGGTTGCAGGCTCTGCCACCACTGTTCGTACGCCTGACGCAACTCTGCAACCACTTGCGGGTGCTCTGCGGCCACGTCGTGCTGCTGAGCCGGGTCTGATCCCAGGTCATAAAGTTCCGTTCCATTGAGATAACGCCACCGCTGCTTCATCACGCAACTTGCTTTCCATTTCGGCGGAATCTCCTCGCGCTGAGTGTGCGCAAACAGGATCCGTTCCGGCCACTGCGAATCAGTGTCGCCGATCAGCGGAACGAGGCTGCGGCCATCCAGAGGGTTACGTGGTTGGAACGCCAGACCGCACAGCGCGACCAACGTCGGCAGCAGGTCGATATGTGCAGCAAGGGCGTCGATGTCCCTGCCGCCACCGATACCGCCGCCGGGCCAGCGAATGAACAAGGGCACGCGGTGTCCACCTTCATAGGGTGACCCTTTCGTGGCCCGCATCCCGGCAGCGAACCCGGACCAGGAGGATTCAGCGGGATCGCCGGGACCGGCCGCAGCGCCAGGATCGGTCACCGCGCGCCCCTCGCCGGCGCGAGCCACACCGGCGGCGGTGCCGTTATCGGTCATAAAGATGACAATGGTGTCGCGTTCGCGGTCGGTCTGGCGCAACCATTCAAGCAAACTGCCGATGTTCTCATCGCAGTTTTCGATCATTCCGTAAAAGGATGCCATCGGTTCGGGCACACCCGCATCTTGATAATGCCTCCGGTAACGCTGAGGCACAATAAACGGCGAGTGCGGCACATTCGTGGCAAGATAGACAAAGAAGGGTTGATCCCCTGACTGATCAATAAATTGCTTGGCCTGATCAAAGAAGACATCGGTGCAATAACCGGTAAACGGATGCCACTGGCCGTTCACCAGGTAATGATCATCCACGTAATCGTTGCCCCAGTAGTCGGGTGTCTGGCCGATACCGCCACCACCGTGAATGACGCTGTGGTGAAAGCCACGGTCCTGCGGACGCATCGGATAATTGTCGCCCAGGTGCCATTTGCCAAAGATCCCATTACGATAGCCATTGGCCGCCAACACATCGGCAAGCGTCACTTCATCGTGGAACATCAGCGACCGGCCCATTACCGTGTGCCAGACGCCGGTCCGAGTCGAGTACCGCCCGGTCAGCAGCGCAGCTCGCGTCGGCGAGCAAGTCGGATCGACGTGAAAGTCGGTGAAGCGAATGCTCTGCTGGTAGAGCCGATCCAGGTGTGGTGTGCGGATCATGGTGTTGCCATGACAACCGAGGTCACCATAACCCTGATCATCAGTCATGATCAGGATCACATTGGGTGGACGAGCGTGGGAATCCTTTGCAGCAGTTTCGTTCGCCAGTGTGGGCACCGACACAGCGATCAGCGACCACGCTGCGCAACAGGTGACGAGGATTTGCATCAAACTTGGCAAACGATCGCTAGCGAGGTTCATAGTCATGACGCTTTGAGGTGACGTGGTTGACACAGGAGAAATCACACTTCGCCAGACGGTCGACGCCGCTTCAGCATGCTGCTGATTTGCGTCCACGGGTTGATATGAAGATGATGCCGCCAGGCGTCGAAGATGACGGCCAGGATGATCACGGCGCCGGTGATCAGTCGCTTGAACGGTTCAGTAGCTCCCACCTGAGCCAGACCGGTTTGCAAAATGGCGATGATTAGCACGCCGAGAAATGTCCGGGTCACCGAACCCCTTCCGCCCATCAAGCTCGTGCCGCCGATGACGACCGCCGCGATCGCCGCCAATTCCAATCCGACGCCGGCGTTTGGATCGGCGGAAGCTAACCGCGCGGTGTGAAACACCCCGCCCAGGGCGGCGCATAAGCCCGCGAGCGCAAATACCGTGATCCGCGTCGGCCGCGAATCGATGCCGGACATTTTGACCGCCCGTTCATTGGCTCCGATCGCGACACAATACCGGCCAAACACCATCCGGTTGAGGACGAACTGGCCGGCAAGCACAACGCACACGGCGATCACGAACGCGGTCGACACGCCGACGCCCGGCAGCGGCGCGGCCAGCGGCTCCACAGGAGCGCCGATGTATTTGGTTTGCGAACCCGTCACCAGGTACGCACCGCCGCGTGCGATCTCCAGCATGCCGAGCGTCACGATAAACGCCGGGATGCCTGCTCCGACAATGACCATCCCATTGATCAACCCGCACAGTAGCCCTGCCCCGAGACAGGCAAACGCGGCCGCCCACAGCGGCCACTGCCAATCGACCATCGCAACGCCGAGCACCGCTGCGCTCAAAGCCAGCACCGATCCCACCGAGAGATCGATCCCGCCGATCACCAGCACAAACGTCATCCCGACCGCGACGAGCGTTAGATCGGGTATTTGATTGGCAATTGTCGTCGCCGTGCGAACGTTGAAGAATCGTTCGCTCATGCTGCTGAAGATCAGTACCAAGAACGCGATCACCAACAGCATTCCAACGTACTCGAGTACACCTGCCGCCCAGTCGCGGTGCCGAGCGGCCGCAGTCAAACCGGGCGGTTGCGTCGAACTCTCGCTGGACATCAAGCAGTTTCTCCACGGCTGGTTGCATCCATTTGCAGGTAGCCTTCAAAGGCTGCGGCCATAATCTTTTCCTGCGACCAGTCACCCCGCGCAAACTCGGCCGTCAATCGTCCAGCTGACATCACGACAATGCGATCACACAGATCCATCAGCTCTTGCAGATCGCTCGACACGATCACCAGCGCCTTGCCGTGTGCGGCCAACTCGTCGAACTGCCGGTATAACTGCACCCGCGCATGAACATCGATCCCGCGAGTCGGCTCGTCGAGCAGCAGAATGTTGGCGTCGCGCAGCAGCCACTTCGCCACCACCACCTTCTGCTGATTTCCGCCGCTGAGTTCATCGACTGGCTGCTCGACCGAGTCACACTTGATGTGCAGCTCGGCAGCAAGCCGGTGTGCCTCAGAGAACTCCGACGCTTGGTCGAGCCTGCCCCAGGGAAGCCGAAAGCGACGCAGGAAGGCGACGCTGGTGTTGATCCGCACTGGCTTGGTCAGCAGCAGGCCATCCTGTTTGCGGTCCTCGGTCACCATTCCCAGTCCCGCCGCCACTGCTTGTCGTGGATGACCAAACCGCACAGGCCGCGCATGTTCGCCGATTCGCAGCTCGCCTGAGTCGGGCCGGTCGGCGCCGAAAATCGCTCGCAGCAACTCCGTGCGGCCAGATCCGATCAACCCGGCGATCCCCAGTCGCTCGCCCTGATGAACCGTAAAGCTGACATCGTGAAAAGCCGGCGCGCGGCTCAGTGAGTCCACACGGAGCGCCGGCTTGCCGATGAACGATCGGTGCCGTCGGAGTTCCGCGGCCGCATCGCCGACCATGCGGCGAACCATCTCCGCGACGCTGAGTTCCTCCACCGGCGACGTGGAGACGACTCGTCCATCGCGCAGCACGGTAGCCGAATTCGCGATCGCACGGATCTCGTCAAGACGATGGCTGATGTAGATCATGCCGGTGCCGGCTGCTCGCAGTCGACGAAGCTGGCTGAACAGCCGATCAATTTCGCGGTCGGTCAGTGCCGCAGTCGGCTCGTCGAGGATCAGGATCCGGCAATCGCGCGCCAACGCCGCGGCGATTTCCACGAGCTGTTGTTGCCCGACTCCGAGCGACTCGACAAGTGCCGTCGGACTTACATCCTCCAGTCCGACACGCTGCAGCGCTTGCTCGGCGTCGCGCTGCAGACGCCCGATGGAGACACAGCCAAAGCGGCGCGGCAAGCGATTCAAGAACAGATTCTCGGCGACCGTCAGACCCGCGACAAGATTGAGCTCTTGCTGAACGATCTGAACACCGGCGCGTTCGGCGTCGCGCTTGGATGCGGGAGTGTAACTGCGTCCATCCAGTTGCATTTCCCCAGCACTGGGCTGAACCAGGCCGCTGATGATTTTCGACAGTGTACTCTTGCCGGCGCCGTTGGCTCCCAACAAGGCGCGGATCTCACCTGCGGCCAGCTGCAAGTCGACGCCAGATAGCACCGGTGAGGCGTAATGCTTGTCGATCTGACGTGCAGAAAATAGGATCGGCGGCGGCTCGCTGCCGCTCACTGGAGTGTCTCCGCTGTGATCAGATCGACGGGCGTTTCTTTATCGGCTGGCTGGGAATCGCCTTTGATTAACTGCAGCGCGTACTCGATTCCAAAGACGGCGAGCTGGGCGGCGTGTTGATCGGCTGTGGCCAAGATTTCGCCATCACGGATGGCGCGCTGCACGCCGCTGATGTTGTCGAAGCCGACAATCAGCAAGTCGCCCGAACGGTTTGCCGCCTTGGCGGCAGCCAGCGCGCCGAGGGCCATGCTGTCGTTGCAGGCGAGGATCGCGTCGAGTTCGGGATGTTCGCTGAGGATCGCCGAGGCAACTTGATTGGCGATGCTCATCTCCCACTGAGCCGACTGAGACGCGACGATTTCGATGCCGGCCGCATTCATCGCATCTTCAAACCCAAGGCGGCGCTGCTGCGAATTGAACGACGTGGGGATTCCTTCCAGCACTGCCACTTGATCACCGGCTTGCAGTTGTTTCGCCAGGTACTGACCGACTTGCTGAGCGCCGGTGCGATTATCGGGACCGACAAACGGGATTTCTGCACCGGAACTGGCCAGCACCTCACTGTCGAGTTGATTGTCGATGTTGATAACAATGACGCCGGCGGCTTGGGCTCGCTTGAGCACCGGAACGAGCGCCTTGGAATCGGCCGGCGCGATCACGATTGCATCGACCTGTTGAGCGATCATCTCTTCAACCAACGCCACTTGGCGGCCCAGGTCGCGTTCGTCCTTGATGCCGTTGACGATCAAGTCGTACTGGTCGCTGTGCTCGGCTTGATGCTGCTGCGCTCCCTCGGCCATGGTCGCGAAAAACTCATTGGCCAGCGATTTCATGATCAGCGCGATCCGCGGCTTTCCGGATTCGCCGCGATTGTCGGTCGTAGTGCCGCGGCATCCTGAGCCGGCCAAGCATGCAACCACGATCAGGACGCAGACGCTGGTACCAAGCAATGATTTCACAGTTGTGTTCTCGCTCAAACTGACTGAGGAACGTGATGAGATGATCTAATGATCTTGTTCAGCGCTTCGCTGTCAGGATCTCTGTGGCGGCTAAACGCTGACCCTGCTCGAGGAGCTGCAGCACTTCGCTGCGAGTCGGCATGGCTTGCTGCGCGCCAAACGTGAAGCAGCCAGCGCACCGGCGGCACTTCCCCAAGCGACCGCATGCTTGATGTCCCCCGTTTCAGCAAACGCCACTCCTAGGGCCGCAGCGAAGGCATCGCCAGCTGCGGTGGCGTCGAGCGCTGAAACGGCAAATGGCGGTACCTGCTCGCACTGGCCAACTGCGTCACAAAGCAGCGCTCCGCGGTCGCCCAAAGTGATGATTATGTGGCGAGCGCCGCGGCGCGGAGCTGACCGGCGGCGCGGATCGCATCCTCTGTGGAACTCACCGCACCGCCACTGATCGCAGCCGCCTCGGACTGGTTCGGACAGAGCACGTCGACATCCAACAATTCGTCGGGCAACGAATTCGGCGCGGGCGCTGGATCGAAGATCGTCAGGACGCCATGCTTGCGCGCCGTGGTGATCGCTGTTGTCACCGTATCCAGCGGCGTTTCCAATTGCACCAGCAGCACATCGGCCGCGGCGATGACCGCTTCGCTTGCAGTGATATCGTTGGGCGACAGCCGGCCGTTTGCCCCAGGGATCACAACGATCGAGTTCTCGCCATGTTGCTCGACACACACGATCGCTACGCCGCTGGAGCAATTCGCGGTGGTGATCACGTACCCGATGTCGATCTGCTCTCCGCGGAGGCTCTCAAGCAGCCGTGTACCGAAGCCATCGTCGCCGACGCGGCCGATGAAGGTCACACGGGCTCCCAATCGCGCCGCGGCGACTGCTTGGTTGGCCCCTTTGCCACCGGGCAACTCGAGCAGTTCCCGTCCCGCCACAGTCTGACCCGGGCGCGGCAACTGATCGACACGGGCGATCAAGTCCATGTTGATCGACCCGACCACCACCACGTGCACCGGCCTGTCGGCCCCGACCGCTCTGCGCATCAGTGACCCGATCCTTCGCCCGCAGCACATCGATCCGGTGGCTGGCTGGACAATTGCACGAGCGCTTCGCGAGTCCGAATCACCTGCTCGGGAGACGCGATCAAAAAACGGCAACGGCCATCTGCGGACGGGGTGAACGTGGTTTCGCCATCGTCCGCAACGTGTACTTCGCCGGTGGGTGAGAGATCGAAATACCCATGCTCGGGACGCACGCTGTGCAGCACGCTCGTCAAATCCCAGGTCGGACGGTTGTGCGGCGGCGGTTCGTAGAGCCGGTAAGCTTCGGGGATCGGATGATGAGCGACGTAGCCGTAGTCCTGCTCGATACTCTGTGCGGGATAAGTGATCGCCAGGCCAATTTCAAAGCCGCTGAAGATCATCGGTGTCGGCCAGCGCTTCACGAGTTGCTGCGCCGCCGGAATGTCCTTCACGACGTTGTATTCAAGATGCGTCGCACCGTTAATCGGCTCGAATGCACCGGCCATCAGCGAGAGCAAGCGAACTTTGCGTTTGACCAACTCGGTGCCGGATAATTCCGATGCATCGTCGGCTGGCGAGTCGAGCAATCGCGCCAGATTGGTCGAGAAACCAACCTGCACGATCACCACCGAGCTATCGGGTTGTGCGGCGAGCGTGCGGCGGAGCAACTCGACCGCTTCCGGGGCTTCGCTGCCGGAGCGCAGATCGTGCGGGTAGCGCAATTTGCCGTCGTCGTGTTGATCCGCCAGCACGGTGAAGCGGCTTTGCTCGGGCGTGACGCCGTTGCGGACCATGCCAATCGGGATCTCGCCGCGACCGTAGAACGTGTTCACGGCATCGGTAAACGGCACGCACTGCTCGTGATCCTTGGTGATTGTGACCGCCAACAGTTCGCATTCGCCGCGGCTTTGCAGCGAATGGATCACGCCCAGCGCCAGGACATCATCGACATCATTTCCGATATCGGTATCGAAAATCAGCTTCACCGGCGAATCGTCGTCGGCAGCGACCATAGGTCCTAAAAAGGTACACAACACAGCTAACACCAACGCGCGGCGATTCATTCACTGGCTCCCATCAGGACATCATGCAGAGTTAAAGGCACCCGAGAGTGCATTAGCATAACCACGCCGCTGCCCAGCGCCAGCCACACGCAGCAGAAGTTGACCTCGCCGAGACTGACTTCCTACCGCGTCAGCGCAGCCACATTCGGCTGCAGGCCACCAAGGATTGCCTGACCCAAACGTCACTCACGGCTGGTCCCGGTTGACGCCCAGAGTCGCAGCTGCTCGAACCCCTCGGCCGACTCGAACATCGGCTTCGACAAGACGAGCGTCTGTTGATACTGACCGGGAAAGATCAACTGCACCGATCGTTTGCTCGACTCCACTCGGCCGAACGCGCTTGGAAAGTAGGTTGTGGACCCGATTGCGGAATTAACGGTCAGACCGTCTTCAGCGAGCCATCCGGAGACAGGGGCAATCCGTGATCTCCTCATGGACCACAAACGCCAGAATGCGCCGGTCATGTGCCCCAAGAGGATCAGGACCACCAGCCCTGGCACAAAGAAGATGACGTGCTCAGTGCGAATGCTGCTGCGAACGAAAAACACAGTCGGCAGTGGGAGCATGACCGCGTTGAAGAGCAGACACCCAAAGAACCCGTAGATTCGGGCCACTTGTTCACGATAAGTCGGCGTCCACTGGCACTCACTTAACAGCACACCGGCAGAAAACGCATACGCATCGGTCGGCTTGGCAACCCACCCTTGCGGTTCAGGCTCCTCGGAGCGAGGAACGCTTTGACTCGCCTGCAGCGACGAAGGTGGTTGCCGGTGGTGCCAAGCTGCGGTGAGCCGATCGCCTGCCTGAGCAAACTCCCGCTCCTCAAACAGGTGACGGGGTAACACGATCAGGCTCATGCGGTCATCATCGATTAGCAAGCCGATCCCGCCGGACGTCAGCCGAACGTCACTAAGCGAATCCAGCGGCAACAGCCTGCGAGCATGAGGATGCACCAGCTCGATCGTGTGGGCACCAAGTGTGCCAGAAACGGGGCCGAGCAGATCGGGTGCTGCGGCGACGTTGCTCCTGGCATACAAGTACCCGATCAACCGCATGGTCACCAACATGCAGGCAGTCGCCTGTGCGACGAAAGCAGCGACGATGGATAACCGAAACACCAGGCTGGGCATGCACGGGTCACCTGCGCTGGGCGCGTGCATGTTGGGGGTGGATAGCATCGAGAAGATTGCCAGATACAAGACGCCCGTGATCGGCCAAGACAGTGCCGCAACGTAGCCTCGCATCCCACTGCGGCCAAATTGCTCGAGATCTTCCCACTGCACTGTGCCGCTGAACCGGATCAGCTGATCCGCCGATTCTGCTTGCCCGTCCAGCGGCATCGCAGGTGCGTAAGGATTTATGTCCTGGCTTGCCACTGTTGCCACCTTTGGGAGATACCCGCCGCTACAATGTGCCGCGGGCCAGGCCTGATCGATGCTTCAATCGATCACACTGCAATCCCGTTTATACCAGATGCAGAGCGAGAGACCGGAACATGCGCCAGCAACACTGCAACAGCTTAACACTTGCCAGCTCCGTTTTTGCCGTCGCCGCAGTCATGCTGTTTTCCATCCCCCGCGCCCGCGGCGATCAGGCCGAAACGCAATACGGTCAAGCACTGCAGAAGTTACAAGATGCGATTGCGTCTGAAGTCCAACAGAAACAGCTGCCGGCGTTTTCGATCGCATTGGTCGATGGCGATCAAACCGTCTGGGCCGCAGGGTTCGGATTCCAAGACGCTGCACAGCAAGTGCCGGCGACTGCGGACACGGTTTATCGCGTCGGCTCAGTTTCTAAGCTGTTCACGGACATCGCCGTGATGCAACTGGTGGAGGCGGGGCAGCTCGATCTAGATGCACCCGTCCAAAACTACCTCCCCGAGCTCAAGCCGGCCAACCGCTGGGGTGTTCCGATCACGCTGCGCCAAATGATGAGCCACCAGTCAGGGATGGTACGTGAGCCACCGGTGGGCAACTACTTTGATCCGACCGAGCCGACCCTGCAGCAAACGATCGCAAGTCTCAATCAAACCGCGCTTGTCTACCGGCCCGAAACCAAGACGAAGTATTCTAATGCTGCGATCGCCGTCGTGGGCGCGGTGCTTGAAAAGATGACGAGTGCGGCACATCCCCAAATCATTAATTCAAAGATCCTGGACCCACTGGGCATGAATGACAGCAGCTTTGTGATCAACACCGCGGCCAATGACAAGATGGCGACTGGCTGGATGTGGACTTATGACGGCCGGCGATTCGAGGCACCGACGTTTCTGCTGGGAACTGGACCGGCCGGCAATCTGTACTCCAGCGTTCGCGATCTATCAAAATTCCTTAGCTGGATGCTTGCTGATGCCAAAACAGCAGGCGGCGTGCAAATCTTAAAGCCCGAGACTTACCAACTGATGACGACACCGATTCGCAACACGGAAGGTCAGTCTCAGGGTTTTGGAATCGGCTTTCATGTTCATGATCTCGACGGTTATGTGAAAATCGGGCACGGTGGCGCGGTGTATGGATTTTCCACTCAGTTGGAAGCCCTGCCAGAAAGAAACTTAGGCGTGGTCGCTGCAGCATCGCTCGATGGCAGCAATGGAGTCGTAGGCCGATTGACCGATTACGCACTGCGTCTGATGATCGCGGCACAAGACGACAAGCCGCTGCCGGATTACCGGCAAGCCGGTCCAGTACCGGGCGAGCGGGCGAGCCAACTGGTGGGCCGTTATCGTGAAGCCGCAGGTGAACGGACTGCCGAGATCACCCGCTCAGGCGAGTCGCTATTCATGCAGCATGGTACGTTTCGTTATGAGCTGCGCGCCGCGACGGATGATGCCGCGGTCCTCACCGATGATGTAAACGGTTTTGGCACCGAAGTCGACCTGGCCGACGCCGAGACGCTGTTGATCGGCGGCACCGCGTTCAAGCGTCTCGCTGACGAGCCGCCCTCAGATGTGCCCCAGCGTTGGAAGGGATTGATCGGTGAATATGGCTGGGAACACAACACCTTGTACATCCTCGAGATCGAAGGGCAACTGCACGCGTTGATCGAGTGGTTTTATTACTACCCGCTGACGGAGATCAGCGAAAACGAGTTTGCCTTTCCAGATTATGGGCTGTATCACGGCGAGGGGCTACGGTTCAAGCGAGATGCCGACGGCATCGCTACTGCGGTCGTCGCCGCTGAAGTCAATTTCGTTCGTCGCGAAGTCGGCACGCGCGATGGTGAAACCTTCAAGATCACGCCTGTCCGGCCGGTCGAGCAACTCCGCTCGGCGGCCGGTGAAGCCTCGCCGCCAAAAGAAAGCGGCGCCTATCGGCAGGCCGAGCTTGTCGAGCCGGCGAAACTCGATCCAACAATCAAACTCGATATTCGTTACGCCACAACCAACAACTTCATGGGCGCCAAGTTCTACCAGCAGCCGCGCACCTTCCTGCAGCGACCTGCCGCTGAAGCAGTTGTGCGGGTACACAGGCGCTTAAAGACCAGGGGCTGGGATTACTCATCCATGACGCCTATCGTCCTTGGTATGTGACCAAGATGTTTTGGGATGCGACGCCGAGTGAAATGAAAAACTTCGTCGCTAATCCGGCAAACGGTTCGCGGCACAACCGCGGCTGCGCGGTCGACCTGACGCTGTATGATCTAGAAACCGGCGAACCGGTTCCGATGGTTGCTGGATATGATGAGTTTTCTGCACGATCTTATCCGCTGTACCCCGGCGGCACCTCACGTCAACGCTGGTATCGCGAGTTACTTCGCCAGCAGATGGAAGCCGAGGGTTTTACAGTCTATGAATTTGAATGGTGGCATTTCGATTACAAAGACTGGAAAAGCTATCGCATCGGTAATGTCACCTTTGAGCAGATCGATGACGCCGCGCAGTGAAGGCCCCTCAGCCTCAGCCGAAAGGGTTCTGCCGCTAATTGAGTGGCCCTCTATCGCGTAGCGGGTATTTTAATGGCTTGGGGTGGCACGCTCAGAGTCCCAGCGATGGGCGTGAGCGCCGGAAGTAGATATCGAGCCGACGAGACATGCCATGCTTATCCAGCGGTTCGTCCCAGCACGCTCTTCGTTCCTCAGGGACGTGCCACCCAGAGGATCGGCGTCTACCTCCTAAGTGTTCTTCCGCAAAATTTGCGGAAGAACCGCCGAAAGTCAGTTCGGTCGCGTTACTGCGCGACAGCGCACATGAAGTTGCGGACCGGTTGTCCGGGAACGTAGCGCGGGGCGACTAAGATCGGAGCCGGTACGGCGACGACCGGTGGCGCGTAGGCAGCTACAGGCGGTGCATAGGCAGCCACGGGAGCCGAATACGCGGTTACGGGCGGCGAATACACGGTCACGGGTGGCGAGTAGGCGGTCACGGTCGGCGGCAGGGCGACCGGGGCGCTGTAGGCGGTCACGGTGCTCGGGAGTGTACTCACCGCAGGACGGTGCACCACGACCGGCGCAGGTGCGGCAGTGACCACCGGCCGGTTGACGATGACCGGTGCCGCGGGCGTGACCAGAGCCGGACGATGCACCACCACCGGAGCCTGCACCACGGGAACCGCCGGTACCACAATCGGTGCGGTGATAATGCTTTGGGCCGCGGCCGGCGACGAGCAAATTGCGACGATCGCCGCCAGCGGGACGATTCGATGGATCATGATTTGATTTCCTGCATGTAAATGAGCGGGTCAACGGGCATCCTTAATTCGCGAAAGATGCAAACGATGTACCGGCAAGCGTGCTGCGGAACTGGCGGACCGGGGAGCCGAGTACCCCCTCTCGCTGCGGTAGCACAAGCCAAACGCACAGTCCAACTCAGCCGAACCAGGGATGAATGACTTCGCCGTGAACATCGGTCAGTCGGAACTGACGGCCCTGGTATTTGTAGGTCAACCGCGTGTGATCGATCCCCAGCGCGTGCATGATGGTCGCCTGCAAGTCGTGAACGTGCACGGGGGACTCAACGATATTGTAACCAAAGGGATCGGTTTCGCCGTAAACCTGCCCGCCCGCGATCCCGCCGCCAGCCATCCAAATGCTAAAGCAGCGCCCATGGTGGTCGCGTCCGAAGCTGTTTGCCGTCAGCTGACCCTGGCAGTAATTGGTGCGACCGAACTCTCCGCCCCAGATCACCAGCGTGTCCTTGAGCATGTCGCGTTGCTTGAGGTCCTGGATCAAGGCCGCCGAGGGCTGGTCGGTCTCGCGGCATTTCGTCGGCAACGCCTGCGGCAGACCGCCGTGATGGTCCCAGTCCTGATGAAATAGTTGAATGAACCGCACACCGCGCTCCGCCAGCCGACGGGCCTGAATGCAGTTAAATGCGAATGAGCCGGGCACGGCAGCGTCGGGACCATATAGATCCAGGATCGACTGTGGCTCATCGGACAGATCGGTCGCTTCGGGGATCGAGGGCCTGCATCCGAAACGCCATTTCATGCTCCGCGATGCGGGCCTCGATCAGCGGGTCGCTCGCCTGTTCTAGGGCGAGCGTGTGCAGCTGCTTGAGCGCGGCGAGTTCGTCACCGCGGGCGGCCGCATCGATTCCTGGCGGATTATTGAGGTACAGGACCGGATCGGCATCACTGCGAAAGCGAACCGCTTGGTGCTGCGAGGGGAGAAACCCGTTGCCCCAGTAGCGAGACACCAATGGCTGTCCTCCTTGTCCCTTGGTCACCATGACGACGTACGCGGGCAGGTTTTCATTCTCACTGCCCAATCCGTAATCGATCCAGGCGCCCATGCTCGGCCGCCCCGGGAACTGCGAGCCGGTTTGCAGAAACGTGACTCCAGGACCATGGTTGATCGCATCGGTGTGCACCGAGCGGACAACGCACAGGTCGTCGGTCAATTTGGCGATGTGTGGCAGCAGTTCGCTGATCGACGTGCCGCTTTGGCCATGCTCAGCGAACTTGAACGGAGAGCCCGCCAGCGGCAACGTCGCCTGATTGCCGCTCATGCTCGTCAGCCGCTGCGCACCGCGCACCGAATCCGGCAGTTCCTGACCATGCAGCTCGTTGAGCAGCGGTTTGGGGTCCAACAAGTCCAGCTGCGATGGCGCGCCGGACTGAAACAGGAAGATCACCCGCTTGGCGGTGGCGGGAAAGTGCGTCGTGGGCAGCACACCGGCGGTGGCCGCGTGAGCAGCACCGGTTCCGCCGAGCACGCCACTGGCGGCTGAGCAAGTCCGCTAATGCGAGTGAGCCGAAGCCAAGCCCAAAGCGGCGGAGGAAGTGGCGGCGGCTGGACACAGAGATGTTCGGAGGGCAGGAGTTCATCATTTCACCGTTTGGTCACACAGCCGTCATAGTTGAAGAGCGTGTTGGCGACCGAGGCGGTCGCTGCCACCAGAGCGCGATCAAGCGAGGGATCACGCGGCACATCGCCAACCGACAGCCACTGCTCGGCTTGCTCCGGATTTTGCTCGAACCGCTGGCGCTGTTGCTGGTGAAGCTCATGAATCACACGCAGTTCCTCGGCCGTGCAGCGGCGGCTGGTGAGGATGCGAAACAGGTCACCCAACGTCGCTTCGATGTCTTCGCCATGTAGCCGCGTCAATCGCTGAGCCAGCTCGCGAGCGGCCTCGGCGAACTGCGGGCTATTGAGCACCACCAGCGACTGCAGTGGCGTGGCGGTGACTTCGCGTTTCATCCGGCAGACGTCGCGCAGTGCCGCATCGAGCGTCGTCATTGCGGGCGCCGGGCCAGTGCGATTCCAGTACGTGTACAAGCTGCGGCGGTGCAGCCCGCGACCTTGGTCGCGGGCAACCGGCTTGAACGAATGCTCAACCTCATAGGGCCGAGCCGGCTCGCCGCCGAGCGTTTCGGACAACAGACCCGCGGCGAGCAGCACATTGTCGCGCAGCATTTCAGCGGGCCAGCGATAGCGGGGACTGCGTGAGAGATAGATGTTCTCGAGGTCGCGCGGATCGGCCTCCGCCGACGCTTGGCGATAGGCGGCGCTGGTGACCAGCAAGCGGATCAGACGCTTCGTATCCCAGCCGCTATCGATGAACTCCACCGCCAGCCAGTCGAGCAATTCGGGGTGTGACGGCGGGCTGCCCTGATTGCCGAAATCTTCGGGAGTCGCCACCAGCCCGCGGCCAAAGATCGACTGCCACAATCGATTGACCGCCACGCGGGCAGTCAGCGGATGCTGAGGATCGGTAAGCCATTGAGCCAGACCCAGACGGTTGGCCGGCAGCGCCGGATCAAACGGCAGCAGCGCTGCGGGCGTCATCGACTCGACCGGCGTCGACGGCGCATCATAAGCTCCGCGGGCGAGCAGATACGTTTGCCGCGGCGTCGGCATCTCGCGCATCACCATGATTTCATCCAGACCATCAGCGAGTGTGAACGCGTGCTGGCGAGCCTCTCGTAGACGATTCAGTTGAGCCTGGTACTCCCCATCGTGACATGCAAGGTAGTACTCCAGCAGCCGCTGATGCTCGGCGTCCGTCAACGGCTCGCGTCGCAGCAGCGAGTCGATTGCACCGGGTTCATATAACTCGGCCACTTCGAGCTGCGTTAACCGTCGCTCGAATACGCGAAACTCGTCAACCGCTCCACCGGTAAGTCCGCGGTCGCGAAACCGTGCTCCAATCATCAGTTCGTCGCCACCGCCGCCGGTGATGTTTTTGGTCAACCCATCTCGCACGATCTCGACATCAGCCGCGGCGCCGTCCACTGCCAGACTCAATCCATCGGCCGAACTCGAACCGTCCCAGGACATGACGACGTGCACCCAGCGATCCAGCGGCAGTGGCGCTTCACTGCGGACACTGACCGCGTTGCCGGGCCAGAAATGAATCAGCGACGCTTGCAGGTGTCCGTCGATGATCAACAGCTCGTAACCGCGGCTGGCGGCATCGGTCCAGGCGCGGGAGCGATGGAAAACGACCGCGCGTTCCTTGTGATCGGCCACTCGCATCCAGAGGCTGACTGTGAATGGTTGCCAGCGGGGAAAGTTTCCGACTTGCAGCTGCACGCCGTCGTCACCGCCGAGTTGGATCGCTTGGCCGATGTGACCATCCACCGCCGTCGTTCCGCCCGGAGCGGCCTGTTCAAAGTCCAGATGCGCAATCTGTCCGGTAAGCGTCGGCTGCTGCGCCGCGGCCAAAGGTTTCACCGTCCCCGCAGTCTGTCGCTGCTCATGAAGCCAGCCTTCAAACGCGCTTCGTCGCCCACTGCGAAGCGCAGCCAGCCGGTATTGTTGTTCGGCAACGCTCTTGGTCAGCTCGTCGAGTTGCTGGCGCTGCGGCTCATTAGGCAACGCGAGTGTGGGCGTGGGGCAAGCATCAGTAAAATACGAATACAGCCCAGCTTCGTCGATGTTGTCGAAGAAACTCGTCAGCTGGTAATACTCCTGCTGTGACAGCGGATCGTATTTGTGATCGTGGCAGCGACAGCACTCCAACGTCAGCCCGAGAAATGCGGTCGCGACCGTTTGCGTGCGATCGGCCACATACTCGCTGCGAAACTCCTCCGGCACGCTGCCGCCTTCGCATTCCTGTGGGTGCAGGCGATTGAATGTCGTCGCCAAAATCTGCGACTCGGTGGCACCCGGAAGCAGGTCGCCAGCGAGCTGTTCGATGATGAACTGGTCATAGGGCATGCCCGCATTGAATGCGGCGATCACCCAGTCGCGGTAAGGCCAGACGCGGCGGTCGCGGTCGACCTGCAGTCCATAACTGTCGCTGTACCTGGCGACATCGAGCCAATCGGCGGTCATCCGCTCGCCGAAGCGTGGCGCACTGAGCAAGCGGTCGACCAGCCGTTCGTACGCCGCGGGCGAAGCGTCGCTAACAAACGCACCGATCTCTTCCAAGGTCGGCGGCAAGCCGGTCAGGTCAAACGCTAGCCGCCGGATCAGCGTCTCGCGGTCCGCTTCGCGTTGCGGAGCGAGCTGTTCGGCGCTCCATCGCCTGCAGCAGAAAACGGTCGATCGGATGGTTGCTCCAGGCGTCGCGGAGAGATGGGGCTGCATCATTGACCCCAGCTAAATCTTCGACAGCAGGTACTGCCGGTCGTTCCGGCGGCACGAACGACCAGTGCGACTGATACGGCGGCTCCCTCGAGCACCCATTGTCGCAGCGTCGCTTTCTGTTCAGCGCTCAGGCCGCGGGCCGAGTGCCGAGGCGGCATGACCATATCGGGATCATCGGAAAAAATCCGCGCAACCAGCTCACTCGCCTCTGGATCACCAGGAACAATCGCCGCTGCGATCGCGTCGGCGCGAAGATCCAGTCGCAGATCCGCTTCGCACGTCGCGGCATCGGGCCCATGACAAAAGAAGCAGTTCTCCGACAGGATTGGCCGGATGTCGCGGTTGAAGCTCAGGCCGCTGCCGTTGGGTGCGGCCGAATCGTCACTGTATGCGTTGGGCAGCGAGACCGCGGTAGCGACGACGGCTAGCAGTAACCATAGGACACAGGAACGTCCTCGGGTCAGCGTACATGTACGGGCGGGATTCATCACGAAAAAGCTTAGGGGCTGGAGTGATGCGCGGAGGGACGACAGGTGGGAGCTTGGTCCAGCGGCGGCTTCCAAGCCAGAGAGGCGTGAGGTGTTACTGGACAACTCCGGTATTGTAACACGTCATAAGGCTGTCAATCTCTGCGAACGCCAAAGTGGTAGGCACTCTCCGGGTGCATTAAATCTCCAAAAGCGAAGGAGGCAGGCTGAAGCCTGAACTCCAACGAGGGGACTGTGCCCGCTACACTAAGCAGCAACCGGCGGTCGAAACGACAGCAGTCGGAGGGCATTGGCGACGACCAGCAGTGTCGAACCTTCGTGAAAAACGACCGCCGCGACGAGGTTGAGCCCCAGCAGCGCAGCGGGCACGAGCACCGCGATCATGCCCAGACTGATCCACAGGTTCTGGCGGATGATTCGCGACGCCTGGCGGCTGAGCGCCACCGCAAACGGGAGCTTCGATAAATCATCAGCCATCAGTGCCACATCGGCTGTCTCCAGCGCAACATCTGAGCCAGCGGCTCCCATGGCGACCGAGACAGTAGCGACAGCTAATGCCGGAGCATCGTTGACGCCATCGCCGATCATCGCGATCGGCCGCTGCTGCGCAATCTCACGCACGGCTTGCAGCTTGTCTTCGGGACTGAGCCCCCCGAACACCTGATCGATACCGACTTCGTCGGCGATCGCCTGGGCTGCTTGCTGGTTGTCGCCCGAGAGAATCACCAACTGCGAAATGCCGAGCTGACGGAGCGATTTGGCTAAGGTGGCGGCCGACGGCCGGGGCGTGTCGAGCAGCCCGATAACTCCTAAGAACCGTTCGCCGTGGCGCACAATCATCGTGGTGCGACCACGGTTTTGCAGCGTCTGATCGGCCACCACAACCCAATCCGGCAATTTTACCACTGGCAGGCCGGCATCCTCCGAGAGCTGCGTAAACATCCGCGCATTGCCGACCCATACCGGCTGGCCTTCATAGACCGCACGGATGCCGAACCCGGTCAACCGCTGAACATTTTCCGCAGTCGGCAGCGGCGTGGCAGGCTCCGAGGTGAGAGACGCCGCGCCGAGCGAGTGCGTCGGCACGCGGTGCGCTTCTGCGGCCCGAACCACGGCGCTGGCCAGCGGATGGTCGCTGAGCCGTTCGACCGCCGCTGCGATGGCCAACACCTCCGCCTGCGTCTGATCCGGTGCAACGATGCAGTCGACGACTTCCGGTTTGCCCAGCGTCAGCGTTCCAGTTTTATCGACCGCAATCGCCTCCACCTGACCGAGCTGCTCCAGCGGTCCGCCGCCTTTGAACAGCACGCCTTCGCGTCCGCCGCGAGCCACAGCGCTCAGCACCGCGGCTGGGCGTAGCCAGAGCGAGAGCACACGGACTGGCAGCAACCAGCACGGTAATCGCGCGGTAGAGGCTGCGAGAAAACGGTTCGTCGACCACCACAAACGCCAGCAGCAGCAAACCCACCAGCGCCAACACGGCCGGCACAAAATATCGCTCAAATGACGCTGTCAGCCGCTGGGTCGGGCTGCGCAGCGTCTTGACGTCGGTGACCATGCGGATCACGCGCGATAAGGTCATGTCATCAGCGGCGCGAGTGACGCGTAGGTGCATTGCTCCGCCGCCGTTGATCGTTCCGGCGAACAGCTTGTGCTCGGATGGCAGGCGGCGCCAATCATCAACATGCGGACTGAAATGCGGTGCCGGCGTCTTATCGACCGGGATGCTCTCGCCGGTAATCGGCGACTGATCGACGCTGCTTTCGCCGAAGACAACCACGCCATCGGCCGCAATCCGGCTGTCCGGACGCACGACCACCCGATCGCCGACCTGCAGTTGCTCGATCGGCACCTCGCGCGTCTGGCCAGTCGGTTCATCGAGCAGCGTCGCCGATGTCGGTCGCAGTTCGCTCAGCGCCTCGATCGATCGCTTGGCCCGCCCCATCGCATAATGCTCAGCCGCATGTCCGAGACTGAACAGCACCAACAGCAACGCGCCTTCGGTCGCATGTCCGATATAAGCCGCTCCGAGGGCCGCGAGCACCATTAGGAAATCGATCTGGAAGCGCCGCGACAACAATCCGCTGACCGCGTCAATGGTTGCGAAGAAGCCGCCAAAGAACATCGACAGCAAAATCAAATAGCCACCCAGCGGCGACTCGGCGGTCGCGGTCCAGCGGAGTAACCAGCCGGCGATCAACAGCGCCATTGCCGCCACGGCAAAGCCCAACTGAACCCGCTCCCCACCAAAAGCACTGTGATAGTGGTCATGACATTCGCCATGATCACGACAGTTACGATGGTCGCGATCGCCGCTGAGACCATGACCGGTCTCGTGTTCACGCCAGCTGCTGTGTTCTTGGGAACGGTGATCGCAATGGTCGGTCGGTCGACAGCGGTCACGGGTCTGACGGCAACCCGGTGGCGGCGAGAGAGAAGGATCGGTCATACGGCCGTGGTTCACCGCGATAAGAAAACGTGTCGAGGCCAGAGACTGCGCTGCTGTTGGTTCACGCCCGCTGCAGCGCTGATCACTGGGGCATGGCGTCGGAGGTGATGAAGAACCGCGTCGGCCGAATCAGCTGCGACGGGTAGCGATGGGTATCGACCTGCTCGCCGAGTACCTGGGCCATCGCCGGGCGTTTGGCGGCTCCGGTGATCAGAAACCAGATCTCGCGTCCCGAGTTGATCGCCGGAGCGGTGAGCGTGTACCGGTGCGCGGCGAACTTATCGACCCAGTTCTCGACGAACCAGCGGCGCCGTTCGTCGAGCGCCGCTGTGCCGGGAAACAGCGATGCGGTGTGGGCATCGTCGCCCATCCCCAGCAGCACCAAGTCCCAGGCGGGAAATCGCAGGTCGGAGTCAGCGTACTGGTCAGCGGCGGCCGCCGAATCGGTCTCCGCCGCCGGCACGGTCGCATCGGCGAATTGCTCGCGCAAAGTTGCTTCGTAAGCCCGAGCCGCCGCCGCGGGGTCATCGACGTTTACGGGAACCGCAAAAATGTTCTCTGCCGGCACGCCCGCAGGTTTCAGCAACGCTTTTTCGACCATCCGAAAGTTGCTCTCCGCATGATCGTGCGGGACGTTGCGTTCATCGCCCCAGAACCAGTGGATCCGCGACAGCTCCAACCCGCTGCGAGCGATCGCCTGGTAGAGGCGCCGCGGCGTGGAGCCACCGGAAAGCGATACCCGAAACACGCCCCGCTGCTGAATCGATTCTTCGGCCAGCCGCACAAACGCCTCCAACAAATCGGCCAGGCAGCTATCGGTGTGTTCGTAGGTCGTGATCTGCGGCTGTAGCATCAGAACTCATGTTGTGAAGTGGGAAAGGATCCGTCCCGGACTGCATCGCGATAAGCCACAACCGCATCCGTGACAACTTGTTGCACATTGGCCAATTGAGTGACAAACCGCGGCAAATACCCGGACGTTATGCCGATCAGATCGTTGGTCACCAGCACTTGGCCGCTGGTACTCGCGCCGGCGCCGATGCCGATCGTCGGGACGCTGAGCGAACGGGTGATTTGATCGGCGATCGCCGCCGGAACGCATTCGATCAGTACGGCGAACGCTCCAGCTTGTTCAGCGACGAGAGCGTCGTGGAGCAGTTTCTCCTGGTCCCGCTGAACGACATAGCCGCCGTCGACATGGACATTTTGCGGCCGCAAACCGACGTGTGCCATGACCGGAATGCCGGCGGTCGACATCGCCTGGATCCGCTCAGCCTGCTCGGCTCCGCCTTCCAATTTAACGGCATGGCTGCGCGTTTCCTTGAGGATCCGCGCCGCCGCGGTGAGCGTACGGTCGAGCGACAGTTGCCCTTCGGGAAACGGCAGATCGACGACGACCATCGCCCGTTTGGCAGCCCGAGCGACCATTTCGGCGTGATAGATCATCTGGTCGAGTGTCACCGGCAGCGTCGTATCATGCCCCTGGACGACCATCGCCAGCGAATCGCCGACCAGCAGCACGTCGATCCCGGCGGCATCGAGGATCGCGGCCGTGGGGTAATCGTAGGCCGTCAGCATCGTGATCCGCTTGCCGGCCTGACGCATCCGCGCCAGCGTCCGCGTCGTTACCCGCTTGCGCTCTGCCGGAGTCTCGGCGGGGCTTGGCGGGGTTTCAGACGGCTGCCGATTTGGCTCGTTTGCCGCTGCCGGCGGGGATTGGGGGGAAGTCATCGTCAAAGTCGGCCTGTGGCACTGGCAACTGCAGAAACCGGAGACAAAATCGGCCGCCGCCGTGCGACAACCGGTGAGCTCCCGCCTATTCTAGGCGGTTGAGCCCGAAAATGCTGGTCCCGGTTGGAATCCAACGGCAACCGGCGGCATTCCGCTCGTAATGGTGAGCATTGTGCGGCCTGCATTCAGCTTGCAAACGGGCCTTGCTAGAATGATGGAATTAGATATCTCCTCGGTCTTGGTTGGTCATGCCACGTTCACGTCTTGGGCCGCTCGCGCTGGAATCGAAGCTCGGCGATTATCCCTCTCAAAGCCTCGTGTGGCGAGCGATCCACATCGAACAGCACAAGGCGGTTGCCGTCAAAGTCTTTTCCGTTCCGTTTGGTGGCACACCGGAGAGCCGCGCACTGCTGGCTCGGGAGTGGGAAAAGCTCAAGCGGTTACAACATCCGGCAATTGCCCGGTGCTACGGTGGCGGTTTTGAAGACAGCGATGCGTACCTGGCGTATGAGCTGATCGAAGGGCAGACGCTCGCGAGCCAGATGGAGCGGCGGTCGCGGCTGGCCTGGGACGCGGTGCTCGATTTCGCGATTCCGATCGCCGAAGCACTGGTCGTGGCGCACGGCAGAGGCATCTGCCACGGCGCGATTGTTCCCGACAAAATCATCATCTCCGGCCTGGCGCCGGTGCTGGTCGACTTTCGCGTCGACCGCGTGCATTCGGTTTACCGCAACCCACGTCGGCCGACAGCGCTGGAATTGGCGATGCAGCCGCCGGAAGTCGTCGCCGATCCGGCCGCGATTTCACCGCGGAGTGACATCTATTCGCTCGGCGCCGTGATGTTTTGGGCGCTCACGGGCCGACCGCCGATCTCCGGTGAAACCACCGATGAAGTGGCCCGTAACGTTGCCACGGAACAGCCTCCCAAAGCCGCTTCGATCGCGCTGGACTGCCCGATGTGGGTCAGTACCCTGGTTGAGCAGGCACTACAAAAAGACATCGACGCCCGGCCCCACGACGCCCGCAGCTTCGCGCTGGCACTGAGCGAGGCCCGGCAGCGGTCCGGCGGACTGACCGGAGTCGCCGAGCATGCCTCCAGCGGCTTCAGCCCGCTGCAGGTCACCAAACAGCAAGATAAAGACGAAGCACGCAAGCTGCTGGGCCGTGAGCTGGTCGACATTTCCGATGAAGAGTTGCCCGACGGCACTCCGTTTCATGACAAAGCCTGGTTCCTGATCGCGACGTTGCTGGTGATCCTCGCTGGGCTGACTTGGTTGGTCTGGCCGCTGAGCGAATCGCAGATGCGGAGCCGTGCCGAACGGCTACTTGCCGAAGAAACGCGGTCGTCGCTGGAGCAGGCCAAGAAGGCGTATCTGATCCCAATGCTTAAACGATTTCCCGATGGCGAACACACCGCGTGGGCAGCCGAGCAGATCGATGCGATCGAAATGATCGAGGCGGAACACGCGCTGGCGGTCAAGGTCAACCGCAACCTGCCGCTGCGCGATGAGGGCGAGCGTCTGTATGCCGAGGCTCAGCGGTTTGAACAGTTCGGCGACAAAGCGACCGCACTGGACAAGTACAAAAGTATGGAAACGTTGTTGGGTGATAATCCCAAATACAAGCCGTTTGTGAATCTCGCCCGCCGGCAGATCGGTCAGATCCGCAGCCGGCCCGATGCGGACGGCGAAGCGGCGCGGATCGTGCAACGCCGGCTCGATGATGCCGACAAACTCGCTGAGCTTGGCAACATCATCGGCGCGCGCGACATTTGGTACAGCGTGATTGAACTCTACGGCGACAACTCCGATGTCGGCCCGCTGGTTCGCATCGCCCAACAGCGGCTGACCGGCACCGAATCGGCCGGAGCTGGAATCGCACCCGAGCCATAACGGCTTGCCGATGGAATTAACCAGCCGATCCGCGTCCGGTTCTAGCCGCCTGCTTAACGCCACAGCGGCTGCCCATCCGCATTTTCTGGCAGCCACAGCAGTGTCAGCAATCGCATGGACATCGCGGTCAGCGTCGGCCGGATCGGAATCTCCTCCAGCGGATCTTGCTCGTTTGACGCAAGCTCCACGTTGCGCAGCTCCGCCTTCAGCTCATCTGCTAACTGCGTCATCTGCGCGGACCGCTTCGACGGTTTCATTGGCCTGCGTAATCTCTTGCCGCTGCTGCATCGCGCGCCCCGCCGAGCGAATCACTGTGCCGGCCTGCGTCGCGGCCGACTTGCGTCCAAAAAATGCGGCCAACAAGCCTCCGCCGGCGCAGGGCGACATCGATCGTGCTCTGCTGAGCCACGGCAGTCCGTTTTTCCACGGCTTGCAGCGCCCGCCGCTCGCGTTCCTCCAGCGTGGTCATCCGCGGCCGGTAGCGTTTGCGGATCCGGTCAAGCTCAGCATCACGAGCCTCGCGGCGCAGGTCAGCCAGCCGCATCCGAAACTCGGCGTCGCTCTCGCCGGAACGTGATACCGCCTTGAGCGACTTCGACTCATACAGCGTCACCGGGACGTTCGCTTGGATCCAGCGCTGGGCCTCGCGGCCCCAGGCCGTGTAGCTCCGCGGTTGGCTGGCGTCGGGCGGCAGCGGTCCGAAGAAAACGTTTTCGCGTGGCGTCGGTTCGAGCTCGTCCAGTTCCACGTCGATTTGCGCGGCCCGCTCCCAATCCAATGCCACCGGCCCGGACGACATCGGCACGACCAGTCGCAGTGGGCGCGTTTCGTCGACGCCGTACCGAGTGCTCCGATAAGCCACGTCGACAAACACGCCCAGCGCCGGCCGATACCGCAGCTCCGTGCTGCTGCGGCGCGGCGCGAGGAAATGCTCTGCAATGCCTGCAGGCAGAATGGGCCGCGCGTGCTCCGCTGGCGCAGCAGCCGGCGATGCCGTCGCTGCATCGGTCGCCGCGGCAGTAGCTGCGGGTGAGGCGGCTGTATCGCTGTCGCCCGCATAGCCTTGGCCGTCGATAGGCTCATCTTGGAGCGTCCGCAATTGCTGCAGGGTCATCGGTCCGGCCAGGTAAGACATCACCCAACGCGTCTCGAACAGCGTCGGCGCATCGTCATTCACGTTGTGCATCAGGAACACGCGTTGCCCCAGGCCGGAAATCAGACGAGCCAGTTCGCTGCGGGACAGCGGGTTTGAGCCGATCATCGCTCCCTGCAGCGCGTCCATGATCCGCGCCTGGTCACGCTCGGTCTGCAGTCGTCCGATGAACCAACTGCCGGTATTTCCGAGCCCCTTGTAATCGAGGTCCACCGGGTTCTGTGTGGCCAGCAGCATCCCCACCCCGTAGGCCCGTGCCTGCTTGAGCAGGGTCAGCATCGGCGTCTTCGACGGCGGGTTAGCCGAAGGCGGGAAGTAACCGAAGATTTCGTCCATGTAGACCAGCGCCCGCAGGCTCGAGGTGCCGCTCTGACTTCGCATCCACGACACGATTTCATTGAGCAACATCGCCACAAAAAACATCCGCTCCTGATCACTCAGGTGCGCGATCGAGAAGATGCTGACGCGAGGCCGTCCCTGCGGCGTGTAGAGGAATGAGGGAATCTCTAGCGGCTCCCCCTCCATCCAAGCTCGAAAGCCGGGCGAAGCGAGCAGTCCATTGAGCCGCAGCGCCAGGTCGAAACGGTCTTTTGCGGGATAAAAACTCTCCAGCTCCATCACTCCAACTCGCGAGAACGGCGGCCGCTGAATCGCTTCAATCAGCTGCCCAAGTTCCAGCGACCGCCGCTGCTGCCACGCACTCCGCAGGATATTGGACAGCAGGATGTGCTCGCGGCTGCGGAGCGGGTCGGGTTCGATTCCCATCAACGCCAGCAGGCTCGTGACCATCGACTGGATCCGTTCGCGGAGTGCATCGGCATCGGCTAGCACCGCATCGCTGGGAGCCGCAAACGACTGCAGCACCGAAACCTGCCGCCCCGCCGCGCTGCCGGGCGTGTAAACGGCGAAATCCGCCTGTTCGCGCAGTCGCTTGATGCGCTGGCCGTCCTGATCCCACGCCGCCAGTCCGCTGCGCCATAGCTCAGCCTGGGCAACTGCGAACGAGTCCGGCGCTTGGCCCTGTTGACGTGCCACATCTTCGTTGATCCAGGGTCGGAAATCCTCCGCAGCGAGTTCCGGGAACGTCAGCAGCAGGTTCGCCAGGTCGCCCTTGGGATCGATGGCAATCACCGGAATGCGGTCCATCGCCGCTTCCTCGAGCATCGCGATGCCGAGTCCCGTTTTGCCGCTGCCGGTCATCCCGATGATCACGCCGTGCGTGGTCAGCTCGCGGGAGTCGAAGAGAAAATTGTCTGGCAGCGTTTGGCCGGTAGCCGAGTCGCGAACGCGGCCAAGGTAGAAGGCCCCGAGCTTTTCGTAGGCTTCCTGGTCTTGGTTCATGTCGGCTCGGTCGTGCGTGGGATGGAAAGCCGGGGGAAGCGGCGTCCGTGGGTTTCACTGCGGCCCCTTAGCGAGGATATTACTGCGGCGCGAACGACACGCACAGATGCGTCAACGCGTGTCTTTCATGCCGCAGCAGCGCAGGCTCCCGCCTCAATGGACGCGAGCCTGGTCGCTGTGATTTCAGACATCCAACAGGCTGTTGTGTCTCATGCTGGTTGCCGCCTACTACTTGTGTCTCGTCGCCGCGCTCAGCTGTACAAGCTTTGCAATCTACGGCTGGGATAAGCAGCAAGCGATCCACGCCCGCCGCCGGGTTTCGGAACAGACGCTGCATCTGTTTGACTTGTTTGGCGGTTGGCCCGGCGGTTTGCTGGGGCAGAGATATTTTCGCCACAAGACCAAACAGCTTTCCTTTCAAATCCGCTTTTGGTTGACGGTCTTGCTGCACCTGGGGATCGTTGGCGCGTTCGGTTACGAGAATTTCAGCGGGTCTACAGAAGTCTTTCAGTTAAATCAGCCGCTGGACGTTGATTCACACTCCATGATTCCACAACCGAAGTAGACGATGGTTCCCGAGCTTCCCGAGCGGACGAATTCACTGGTCCTCTCGTTCATGAGCATCCGCCGCGCGATCGGCCTCAGTGGGATCTTATTACCGGTGGTACTCGGCCCGATCGGCTGGTTGGTTTTTGGGATCGAGTTCCAGGACAACCTGAGCAGCTACTACCACACGGGGCTGCGCGACGTGTTTGTCGGCACGCTGTGCGCGATCGGCATCTTTCTGTTCTGCTACCGCGGTTATGACTGGATCGAACACTGGACCGCCAATGTGGGCTGTCTCTCCGCACTGGGCGTCGCGTTCTTCCCGCTGGACCCCAACAGTGATCCGCTGTACCAGCGGACTTTAACCGGCTATTTGCACACGCTCAGCGGCGGCACATTTTTTCTGACCTTAGCATTTTACTCACTATACCACTTCCCCAGTTCCGACGGAGCCAAACATGAGATTGCTCCGCATGAAGCTCAGCGCAACTTCATTTATCGCACCAGTGGGATTGTGATCGTGTTGAGCGTAGTCGCCATGGGCGCGTACATTTTTCTCCTGCCGCCGGACTGGAAGCACTTGTTGAACCAGTACAACTTTCTCTTCTGGACCGAATGGATTGCGCTGTGGGCATTTGCCTCGGCCTGGCTGACCAAAGGCCGAGCGATGGTCGCCGACATTGCCGTGGAACTGATGGCCATTCCCGCGGACCTGATAAGCAAAAGCAAAGCAAAGTAGCAGGCACATTCCATGCGACGAAACCGTACGGGGGAATACCAAATGTCATGACCTGCCGCAAAATTTAATTAGCCGGCAGGCGTTAGCCTCTGGTTCTCGCGAACCTAACAGCCTTGGGCTGCGTTCCCTTGTCGAGACTGGTTCGCCACACGGCTTTCTAACGGGGCTGGGAAGGTTACGCCGAGAAGCTCCTTCCGCAGGCAAACACCTGCCGGCTGATGGAATTTGGCCGGAGGCCATGACTGGGTCAGTTGACGTGAATCAGCGGCACCCGTTGCCGACAGCTGTCTGCTACAATCGGGCCGGCGACTATTTGGGGGGAAGCGGGTGCCTACAACGTCGATCGATGTCTCACTGCGGGATCTGCTGGGCCGGGTACCGGCTGGCGTGCCCAAGTGTGTGTTTGTAGACGCCCTGGACGAGGCGCTGTCGGCGCTGGAATTGTCGCCCGCAGCGGAGTCAGGCCGGCGGTGGGTTGTGCTGCGGTGGCACGATCCGCCGCGGATCGATGAGGCGAGCCGGCTGGTGCTGCACGAGATCGCGTCGGTGGCCCGCGCCGCGTGGCCAAATTGGTTTGGTTTCAATCCCAGCACCGACTTGCCGCCGCACGATCGGCTCATCGAAGTCGCTCAGCGGGCGAGTCTGTCAGCTGACTGGATTCGCCGCGCGTGGAATGATTGCCAGCAGGGCCGGTTGCCGCTGGCGGCGGAGTACCCGCCGGTTGTGACACTGAGGCATTTGGCGGCCGCAATCGCGGAAGATGAACTCGCCATCGTGCTGGCCGTCGACTCGGACGATCCAGGCGATGTCCACCTCGACGGCGTTTGCCGGATGACGCAGTGGCTCGCGGCCAACTCGTCTGCCCGTTGCAGCCTGTTGCTCAGCACGGCTCTGTACGGATCAGCGGAGCTGGCGAGCATCGATTACGAGCCGTTGTTCTGGACGCTCGCCAGCCGGCAGTCGACTCGCGGCAAACCGGCTGCGGAAGAGAACAAAGAGCGACTGTGGCCGTTGCTCGGCCGACCGCACCCACTGAGCCCGGGAGAACAGAAGCTCTACCAGACGCTGCAAGCCGACCCCGTGCTTGCCGGCCAGTTTCAGTTCAATTGTCCAGTGACCACTTGGCATGGCAGCACCTACATCGTTGACCTTCTGGCAGACGCTTTAAAAATCGTTGTCGAGGTCAATGGGTACACCCACCACTCCAATCGCGTTGCATTTAGTATCGATCGGCAGCGTGACTACGAGTTAAATACCAGCGGCTATCTCGTCCTGCGTTTGCCACACGACGAAGTCATCGATGATGTAAGCGCCTGTGTTGCAAAGATCCGGCAGTTCATTGCGTTTCGTCAACAGCATCCCGTCGTGATAGGCTGACCCATGGAACATCAACCCGATCCCGTGCAGACGTTACTGCTGTGGAATCTTGCGGCGAACCAAGGCTCCGCATGGTTAGCTGATCTTACAAGTACGCTGACGGACAAGTCAAAACGCGCTTCCTTAGTCCGCGATGGGCTGATCGACGAGCAGAAGCGGCCACGGGTGCGGGCCGGAAAGCGGACGGTGCAAGCGATCCAGCTCACGCTCGAAGACAAGGGCTGGGCCTGGCTAGCCGATCATCCAACCGCTCCGGTCTCCCAAAGCAAAGCTGCCGCGGATGTCCTGCAGGGCCTGCTGGAAATCCTCGCGGTGCACCTGGAGCGGAATCAATGGTTGCTGTCCGACTTCATGACGCCGGACGCTACGGCAGGTACCGAGCCGTCACCAGCCGATCCGCTGCCAGCAGACGACGAGGAACTGGACAATTCATTGGATGAGATGCTCGAGACACGGATTGCTAATGCTTACGCTGAGCTTGCCAATCACCGCTCTGCTGCCCGAGTGCGGCTGGCGGATTTGCGGCGCCGGTTGACTGATTTGTCTCGTGAACAGGTGAATGCGGCATTACAAAAGATGACCCGCGACGGACGCGTGGTGCTCAACCGCCTCGACAATCCACTGGAAATCACGGCCGAGGATGAAGCGGCGAAACTGGTCACCGGGCTCGGCGATCCCCGGCACATCATGCACATGGAGATTTTAGCACATGTCTGATCAGGCACCGCTGGAAGCGATCAAACGCGCAAACTTCGATTGGACGATGCACCTGCAAAGCGTCTGGCAGGACCCGCCCTATCATGTCGAGCACCTGCAGCAGTCGATCGAGCAGGAGTTTCGCCACAAGCTCGCGGAACTGCAAGCGGCGCCGCCTGCGTCCCCGTCACCGCTGGGGCTGGTGCTCAAAGGTGCCGGCGGCGCTGGCAAGACGCACCTGCTCAGCACGCTGCGGTCGGAAGCCGCTCGGCAGGGCAGCGCGTTCATTATGATCGACATGACCGATGTCAATGACTTTTGGGAAACCGTCGTTGTCGGCTACACCAGCTCGCTTCAGGAAACCTATGAGAGTGGCCATTCTCAGTACCACTTCATCCTCAAGAACCTTGTCAAACAGTTTTCGAAGCAGGATGCACTGGCCAAAAACCTCAAGCTGATCGCTGATGCAAGCCGGCCGAAACTGAATGAGTATGTCAACGCCATCCTCAAGGTACTCGCCAACCGCTTCCGCCGCGAAACCATCGATTACAAAGATGCGATTCGTGCGCTGATTGCCACCAACTCTGAAGACTTTGAGATTACCAACCTCGGCCAAATGTGGCTGCAGGGGCTGTCGATCGATGAAGACGATGCCCGCTCGCTCGGCTTCTCAGCTGCGCAGCAACGTCCGATCAACATTGTCAAAGCGCTATCGTGGTTGATCAGCTTGGGGTCTCCCGCGGTGGTTGCGTTTGATCAAATGGATCCGATTGTCCGGCAACTGGAATATGAGGTCCAGGTCAGCGAGTTCAGCAGCGATCTGGCCGAGCAAGCCCGCGCCAAATCGATCATCTCCGGGATCGGCAAAGGGCTCGGTGACATGTTCCAGATCACCCGCCGCACGCTCACACTGTTGTCGTGCCTGGAATCGTCATGGCATGTGCTGGAAACCCGCGTTCTGGTGACGGCGCTGGACCGGTTCGATAATCCGCTGATGCTACGAAAGCTCGAACAGGGCGACCAAGCGAAAGCTTTGGTGGCGGCGCGGATGGCTCCCGCTTTTGCAGCCGCGTCCTTCGAGCCGCCGTATCCGACTTGGCCGTTTGCGGAGCAAGCATTGAGTGCGCTCGGCGGTGTCACTCCGCGAGAGTTGTTGAAACGCTGCGCCGAGCACCGCCGCAACTGCATCACCCAGTCCGCCGCCAGCGAGCTCAATGATTTTGTCGCCACTTCTGTGGCTTCACCTGCCAATCCCGCGGTGGATCAGTTCCAGCAACTCGATGCGACGTTTGACAACTATCGACGGAGCGCCGAAGTCGCCCCCCTGCTGGATGAAAAGAATGAGGACGGATCGCTGGCGGAACTCATTCGAATCGCCTGCCACTGCCTGTTGAAAGAATGCACATTTCCGCAGGATGTTCACGGTGCCCTCGACACCGAGTTCACGGGAGGAACGAGTACGAAGCCGCTGCATGCCCGCATCCGTTTGGTATTTGAGGCAGAGGAAGAACGCGAGGAGCATCATTCAATCCGGGCCATTCAGCATACGCACGCAAAAGCATTTCAAAGTCGTTTGAAGCTCGCGATGACCCAATCCGGCATCGACAAGTCGCTGTCGTTTCGTCACTTGACGCTCGTCCGCACGATGCCTCGGCCAGGCGGCGCCGTCACCGCGGCGCTGCTGGCGAGTTTTGAGGCAGCGGGTGGCAGATTCTGCGAATTGCCGGATGAGGACGTCCGAACGCTCGAGGCGCTGAGGCGAATGAGCGAAGAACGGACTGCAGAGTTCGAGTCATGGCTCTTGGCGCGGCATCCGGTGTCGCAGTCGCAGTTCGGTCAGGCGGCATTCGCGGAACTGCTGCGTCGCCTCGACCAACTTGCCGCTGCGGGGTCGGCGGTCCAGCAACAAACCGTCGCGCCGAAGACTACGCCTCCAGCCCCCATACCGTCGCCTGCTCCGCCGGTACCGGAATTACCTACTCCACAACCGGAACGCACAAATTTCGAAAAGCAACGACCGGCTTCAACCCGCTCGGACAAAGTGCCGGCTGGCCCCGAGAACGGTCAACCTGACCTAGCAGCTACACAATTCCCGCTCGGCCGGCGGTTGATGGCGGGCCAACCCACAAGTGCGCTGTCCGTTCCGCTGGAGCTGCTGGAAAAGCACGTCGTGGTGCTGGCCGGAGCGGGCTCAGGAAAGACGGTGCTGCTCAAGCGGATTGTGGAAGAAGCAGCGCTGCGGAACGTTCCGTCGATCGTGCTCGACGGCGCCAACGACCTGGCGGCGCTGGGCGACCACTGGCCGGTCGCGCCCGCGGACTGGGCGCCGGAGGACGTGCAGCTCGCCGAGCGCTATCACCAAGAGGTTGACCAGATCATTTGGACGCCTGGCAATGCGAGCGGTAATCCACTGCGGCTGGAGCTGTTGCCCGATCTCACGTCGACCCTCGATGATCCCAGCGAATTAGAATCGGCGATCACAATGGTCTCCGGAGCGCTGGCGGAGATCTTGAAGCTGGGGCCTAGCGCGAAGGATCAGAACAAGCGGGGGATCTTGCGCAAGTCGCTGAGGTTCTATGTCGAACAGGGCGGAGCCGGCTTGCTCAAGTACATCGAGCTGCTCGCGGATTTGCCGCCACAGGCTGCGCTCGGCATCGACCGAGAAACGTCGCTGGCGCGCGAGCTTTCGGATCGACTGCGGGTGCTGGAAGAGATTGATCCGATGATCAGCGATGCCGGTGAGGTGCTCGATCCGGCGATCTTGTTTGGCGACGATGCGCCGCGTCCAAACACTCGCGTCTCGGTGATCAATCTCGGGGCGCTAGGGACGCTGGAAACGCAGCAGCGGTTTGTCGGGCAATTGGCGACCACGCTGTTTGTATGGATCAAAAAACATCCCAAACCACCGCGTAGGGCATTGCGAGGATTGCTGATCATCGACGAGGCAAAGGACCTGGTTCCGGCGCGGAACTCGACGCCTTGCAAAGAAAGCCTGGTGCGGCTGGCGGCGCAGGCCCGGAAGTACCATCTGGGGGTCGTGTTCGCGACCCAAAACCCGCGGGAGATCGACAACGCCATCATCGGCAATTGTTCGACGCAGTTTTACGGCAAGGCGAGTTCGCCGGCGGCGATCCAAACGATCCGCGAGCAACTCGCCGCGCGCGGAGGCAGCGGCGAAGGGATTGGGCGACTGGAGAAGGGTGTGTTCTACGTGTTCAATGCCGACGCTGGGATGCGTGTGCCGGAGAAGGTCAGCATTCCGCTGTGCTTATCGCATCACCATCCGCTGGACGGCGATGAAGTGCTCGAGCGGGCGACCGAGTCCCGGCGACTGCTCGACCAGCATGCGGAGCAGCTAATCCCAGCAGTACCCTGAGCTAGCCGGTATACAAAATGCACTCTCGACCTGTCAGTGGGTAGTTCACTTTCTAAAAACAGGTGGGTGAAATGAATAGCGATGAAATCAAAGGCCGCGCCAAAAAGGCGGTCGGCGAACTGACCGGCGATGAGAAGCTGAAGCAGGAAGGCAGCGATCGACAAGGCTGCCGGCAAGACCAAGGAAGGGGTGGATAAGGTGAAAGACGCGCTGACGGGCAAGGATCGTCCGCCGAAGAAGTGACATTCGATCATGCAGTCGAGCAGTGGGGTTGGACCTGCTGACCGGACAACTCCGCTGCCGGTAACGTCGTTAATAAAGCGAAGCGTTGCCCGCCACCGCCTGTTGAATGAAAAACACAATCACACCTGAGGCAAATCCCAGCAAAGCCCAGGGAGCGACGTGGCGGAGGTACCAAACAAAGTTGATGTGCTCGATGCCCATCACCGCCACGCCGGCCGCGGAACCGATGATCAAGCAGCTGCCACCGGTGCCAGCGGTGAACGCCAACAGCATCCAAAACGAATCGTTGATCGGCAAATCGTACATCTCGATTCCAGCTGCCACCAGCGGAACGTTGTCGACCACCGCGCTGAGCAGACCAACAATCACCGCCACGTACTGACGTGTGGGGACGACCGTGTCGAGCCAGCGGGCTAGATCGCCAAGTGCGCCCGTTGCCGCCAATGAGCCCACGGCCAACAGGATGCCAAGGAAAAACAGCACGCTGGACATATCGATTCGGTTGAGCACCGCCAGCACCCCCGTGCTCGACCGCGTTACCTCGTCCATCGTTCGGCCGATGAGTTCCGAAGCAATCCACAACACACTCAGCGCCAGGATCATGCCCATGTAGGGCGGCAGGTGCGTCCAGGTCTTGAAGACCGGAACACTCACCAACCCAGCGACACCAATCGCCAGTACCACCGCCTGTTGCCAAGGCCGAACGCCACCGGCAAGTTCGCGCTGCGAATGTTCGACCACGGGCAGAGAACCTCGAAGACGCGTGCTCAGTACCAGCAGTGGAACCAACAAACAGGCGAGGCTCGGCAGAAACAGCTGTTGCATCACCTCCACCGGTCCGATGCGATGTTTGATCCACAACATCGTCGTCGTCACGTCGCCGATCACGGTCCACGCCCCGCCCGCATTGGCAGCAACCACCACCAGACCCGAAAACATCAATCGATCGGCTTTGTGCGGGACGATCTTGCGGAGCAGCGACACCATCACGATCGATGTCGTCAGGTTATCAAGCACGGCCGAGAGAAAGAACGACAGCCAACCGACGATCCACAGCAGCTGAACCTTCGTGGTCGGCCGGATCAACTTGGTGATGACCCGAAAGCCTTCGTGGGCATCGACGACTTCGACAATCATCATCGCGCCCATCAGGAAAAACAAAATCCCCGCGACTTCACCGGTCAGTCGCAGGAGTTGTTCGTCGACAAGAAAGGCGTGGGCGACGTCCGCAACGCCTTCCTCCTCAGCCGCCTCCATAAACGCCTGGCTGATCATTTCCGGCCGCACCAGATTGCTCGCATCCAGGGCGTAAAATGTCCAACACAAGACGCCGATCAACATCGCCGAGGCAGCTTTGTTGATATGGATGCGGTGTTCCAGAGCAATCGCTAGATAGCCAGCGATGAAGACAACAATGATGGCCGGGAGCATTCCGGAGGAACCCTAGAGGATGTGCCTCGCGCATGCGAGGCATGCGACGGCCAGAGCGTCTGACAGCGTCGTAAGATTTTGCGTCATCCTAAGCATCCCAGAGCGGCTGAACAGGGAGCCACTGCAGAATTTCAGCTGTGGTATTGCCGGCCGAGCGGACTAACCGACCACCGTCGGTCGCCGCCAGCAGCGGCAGCCCTGGACTCGGGGAGCCGGCCGCTCAGAGTTGTGCCGTCGGTCGGTGCGCGACCGCTCGAATCAAAATGCCCGCGCTACGATCGCTCAGGCATCGTTGCGATGCGGCCGCGGGCCACGCTGCAGTCGCGGTTCTCGCGGCGGACAGACGTCGCGGGTTGCCTCGGGATCGGTCTGCGAAGCTTTGCGGTTCTCGCGCTGGATCGCTTCGTAGACCTCCTGGCGATGAACCGGAATCGACTGCGGCGCATCAATCCCGAGGCGTACTTTGTCGCCGCGGATGTCCACGATCGTTACAACGACATCGTCGCCGATCATGATGCTCTCGTCACGGTGTCGCGAAAGGACCAGCATGGTGCCCTCTTCTTGTTTCTCAAATGTGGTCCGGATAGTTAGACAAAGACGAGCGACACCTAGGTGGACCAGTGGGGTAGGCCCCGACGGCTCCACAGCGTTCATCTCGACTATGGGTCTATCGGCCAGACCGCTCAAGAAAAGCGAACTATCGGGCGAAGTTGCGCTTTGTCCGGTCGTACGGATTCCTCAACCCCGCCTCGCCGAGCTCAACCGGCAGCGACGACGTTCTGGCTGTCGGCAATCACGGGAATGGCCGCAACGGCTGGTTCCGCAGTCTTGGTAGCGGTCAGGATCGTGAACAGCGATGTCGGCGAGGTCTTGTAGCGGCGTTCCACGCGCAGCGGAAGTTCGGCAACAATCTCGGCGAGGTCCAGATCGGTCCGCCAGCCCAGGTGCCGCGTGACCGCTCCGGCCGAGTCGACCATGCGAGCGATCCACGGATTGCTGCTGCGGAAGTGATTGACGATCAGGATTCGACCGCCGGGCTTACAGACGCGAATGATCTCGCGCATCATCTGGCGAGGGTTCGACACCACGCTGATGACGTGGAACGAGGTGACCACGTCGAAGCTCGAATCGTCGAACTCCAGATGTTCGGCATTCATCTGCTGCACACGGATGTGCGACCAGTGCTCTTCCTCAATTTGCCGGCGTGCCTGCTGCAGCATTTCTTCCGACAAATCAACACCCGTCACGTCAGCATGGGTGGGATAGATGGGAAACGACATCCCAGTACCGACGCCGACTTCCAGTACCCTTTGGCCTGGGCGGATTCGCAGGTCGCCGATGGCGGCGCGGATCCGTCGCCGTGCGAGCATCGGCCAGACAGCGCCGTAGGCCGGAACCAGCTCGCGATACAGACGGCTCGCGTGGGGCTCCTTGATGGAACGCTTTTCGATTGTGCTGACAACCATTGTTGTGAAGGCTCCGTTGGTGGGGCTCACCCGTCCCAACCACGATGGCAGGTAACAGGGCGCGTAGCGAGCACGTACCGTGCCAGCCTCAGCGGTTAATGCGGGAGTCGGAGATTTGCGCGACCGTCCCCAGGGTCACTGGGCTTTCAGTAGCATAAACGGAACTGGCCACCGTGCTAAAGACGCCGTGTGCGGATCGAGAGCAATATTACACCGCTGTGACACAGCCGGGACGCAAGACCGCTGCAGTGGCTACGGTTTCGCTAACCCGCCTCCTCATGCAGCGTTGGCTCACTGCTTTCAGACTGCAAATCGCTCGCCGGGCCGATGCTCTGGAATGGTCTACGCCACTGCCGGATCGGCGAAGTGAACGCGTAGATGCAAAACAGCAGCGGCAGCGCCAGTTCATGCAGCACAATCACACCGCCCAGTGCAAACAATGCCCGCCCAATTTGATTGGGCGACCGCCGCCCGCTAATCCATTGCTGCACGATATGCGGGTAGGTGAACCGCGAGACCATCAGGTAGGCGAGCATGACAGCGAGCATCGGCAGGAGGTATTCGCAGAACGCCAGCGCCCAAGCGGCGGCCTCCTGAACCGATCGGCTGTCGTTGTAGTGCGTGAGCGACTCGAGGTGCGGCATGGCGATGGTGAAGGACGCGATCGTGCCGGCAGCTGCTGGGCTAGGCAAGCCTTCGAATCCTTCGTGGGAATCGTCTTCACCACTCTGCACGTTGAACCGGGCTAAGCGGATCAACACACAGAGCGCAAAGATCACTCCGATCGCCCAAGACAGCCGGTGCGGCAGTAAGTCGCTGAATCTCCAGACAATCACTGCCGGAGCCGCTCCGAAGGTAATCGCATCGCAGAGGCTGTCGAGCTGGGCACCGAACTCGCTGGACTGGCCGGTCATCCGGGCAGCCGAACCATCCAATGCGTCGAACAACATCCCGCCAAAAATCAGCAGCCCGGCGACAAACAGTTGCTCTTCGTTCGTCCAGTCAAGTAGGGCACTGGTTGCGACGGCGATCGAAGCCATCCCGCAGACACCATTGCCGAGGGTCAGTAAAGTCGGCAGCACCGCCAGCGTCAGCCGTCGGCGGCGACGCCCTCCGGGGCCTTTCCAGCGGTCCGAAGGCTCACGCGGCCAAGCTCCGCGTCGGATCTCGCTCATCGTGGGCACTTTTCCATAAAGGCGTTTCTTGATCATCACCGCTCGTCGGATTCCTTCGCCGCAGTGGGGGGCGAGAGTGCTTCGGCCGCTGCCACATCGAATGCATTGGCCGTGGGCTCGGGTTCACTTACCGGCGCAGCGCTGGCGGCGGCCTCGCTGGCGTCGACGTCGAATCGGTACCGAGCAAGCCGCGTTGCCCCGGCAGCCACCTTATCGCCGATTGCGACGCAGATTTCCAGCGACTCGTCCCGGGGGATTACCAGTTCGGTCCGCGAGCCGAGTTTGATCATGCCGTATTGTTCACCCTTGCTCAGCAGATCACCAGGGCGGGCCCAACAGACGATCCGGCGAGCGAACTGGCCCGTGATCTGGCGGATCCGGAACGGCCGGAACGGCCGTTCCCGACTCTGCAACACGACGTCAAGGTTTTCATTCTCCCGCGCCGATTGTGGCCGCAGGGCATTGAGAAACTTGCCGGGTTGATAACGCACCGCCACGACACTGCCTTCGAGCGAACTGCGGTTGATGTGGACATTAAAAATCGACAAGAAAATGCCGATTTGCACAGCTGGGCCGATTTCCGGGTCCTCGATCGGATCGATCTGCACGATCAAGCCATCGGCCGGCGAGACGACGAGACCGTGTTCGGTAGGGATGTCCCGCGGGGGATCGCGAAAGAACCAAACGACCAGGGCACAGACGACCAACGGCGGCAGGCTCAGCGGCCACCACACCCAGAACAGCAGCACACCGAGCAAGCAAAAAAAGCCGCCGATCAGAATCAGCTCAGCTAGCCCGACCCGCGCAAAGGGCAACGAGTCCCGCCAGCGAAACGAATCGTCGCTGTCCGGCCACCAGTACGTTTCCTGATTGCGATAGAACTTCAAGTCGCGCGAATCGACCGGCTCAAACGGCAGCGAGCCACGGCCTCCTTGTCGCAGTTTCCGCATCTGCTCGACGTAACCGGGTCGAAACGTGCGCAGCAACCAGCGTCGCAGGCGGCCCCACGCCAACTCGATCGACATCACGATGCCGCCGCCAGGCTGAATCGTGGTCAACCGCGGATCCATGCCTGCCATGGCGCCCGATGCCGCCCCGGTTCCCAACGCCGCCCCGTAGTTCGGTGCCGGATCGGCCTGGGAGCTGGACCTACCGGTCTCTAAGCCGGCAGCTTTGCCCGCTGCGGTGTCGGACAATCCGTCGACTGGATGGACTTTGCCGCCGTCGACCGGGGATGAAGGAGTTCGCGACGGTGTCAAAGTCATACGATCATTTACTGGAGGATATGAGAGAGGCGGACGAAGGAGCAAGTTAATTCTTGATCGCCGACCCATTGTGCTTGCCGATCGACCCAGTGGGAACAATCCAGTGCGATTGCTACCGAGATTCGCAGCCGCCGATCAGGCTGCTTATTTGAGCGGGTTTCGCGTCCCAGGGTAGCCCCGAAGCGGATCTTACGCAGGATGTAAAGGCTCATCCTCCACAGGCAAGGGATTCCCGCTTCGCAAGAAGCAAACGATGTGCCCACCGCAACATCGGCAGGGGTCACGCACCCCTCGCTGCGGCTCCAGGGGCTGTCACTGAAGATCAGGAGCGACCTGAGTCGTTGCGGAGCAAAGGCGGCTGAGCTGCTGTGGCGCGCTACGGATTTGTGCGACAAACGCCGATAGCACCTGGTATAACATGCTGTTGAAGGCCTTTTCGTTTCCTGGAAACCGCCCGGATGATTCCTCGCTACTTGGTACCCTTCCGCGCCACCCGCGCCGCCCACTATTTCACCGACATCCTGGTGATCGGTGGGGGACTGGCCGGACTCCGCGCCGCCAATGCTGCACAACCGCATCAAAACGTGCTGGTGATCACCAAGGACGAGTTGAAGGAATCGAACAGCCACTACGCTCAGGGCGGGATTGCTGGTGTGCTCGATCCAGAGGACCGGTTTGAAGATCATGTCGCCGACACGCTCTCGGCCGGTGGAAACCTGTGCGATCCCGAGATTGTTGACATGGTGGTCCGCGAAGCTCCCGTGCGGATCGAGGAGCTGATTCAGTGGGGGACCCAGTTCGACCAACTCGGCGGGGCAATCGCTTTGGGTCGCGAAGGCGGGCATAGCCGCGAGCGGATCGTCCACGCGCTGGGCGACGCGACGGGCAAAGAGGTGATGCGAGCAGTCATGCAGCGGACGCGCGAGATGCCCAACATCGAGATCTGGGAACGCACCTTCACAATCGACTTGCTGACTTACGATGGACGCTGTCACGGGGCGGTGATCAGCCGGGACGCCGGTCCGCCATCGCTGGTCTGGGCTAAACAGACGATTCTCTGTACCGGCGGCAGCGGGCAAGTGTACCGCGAATCGACCAATCCAGCGGTCGCCACCGGTGACGGGTTCGCGGCGGCGTACCGTGCCGGGGTAGAACTGCGCGACATGGAGTTCTGCCAGTTTCATCCTACCGTGTTATACATCGCCGGAGCGTCGCGATCGCTGATCACCGAAGCGATCCGCGGTGAAGGGGCTCATCTGTTGGACCACAACGGCCGCCGCTTCATGCTCGAGTACGACCCGCGGGGCGAGCTGGCGCCGCGCGACGTCGTCAGCCAAGCAATCGTCCGTCAGATGGCCAAAAACAGCCATAGTTGCGTCTACCTCAGCCTGGCGCACCTGCCAGCCGACGTCGTTCGAAACCGTTTTCCAGGCATCGCCGAAGCCTGCGCAAAGTTTAGCCTCGATATCACCCGCGACCCGATTCCGGTACGGCCAGGTGCGCACTACATGGTCGGCGGCGTGACGGTCAACCGCCAGGGCCAAACGAGCTTGCCGGGATTGTGGGCTGCGGGCGAGGTGACCAGCAGCGGATTGCACGGCGCCAATCGCCTAGCGAGCAACAGCTTGCTCGAAGGATTGGTCTATGGGGCACACGCCGGTCAAGCGGCATCGCGGGCCGCGGGGGAAATGCCGGACACGATGAAGGCGCTGCGGATCGAGCAGCCAGTCAATCCCTCGTCCAATGAGTTCGACGTTGCCGACGTCCGCGCTTCGCTGCGCAGTTTGATGGGACGGCTGGTGGGGGTCGAACGCGATGCGGAGGGACTGCGCGAAGCCGCTGCAGGCGTCGATTCTTTTTGCAGCTACGTCATGCCGCGGCAGTTCGCGAGCATCACTGGCTGGGAGTTGCAGAACCTGCTGTGCACGGCGCAGATGATGACCCGCGCCGCGTTTGCTCGTCAGGAATCCCGCGGCGTCCATTTTCGGCTGGACTATCCGGCCGTCGATGATTTGCACTGGCGGCGGCATCTGACCATCCGGATCGACCGCAACGGCGGCCAGCCGCACAAGGAAGAGCTGTTCCCAGTGCAGGCCGATCCGCTGCGTTCGGCTCACGGGGAGCGGCTCGAGCGGCCCGGACCGGTGACGGCTGGCTAGGCCAGCCGCGGCAAATTTCTCAATCCGATCCCGACGGCAGTGCCTGCGAAGTCAGTCCAGCACACCCCACTGCGAGAGCGTCGGTACAATCCCTTCGGCCCAGCGGCGGTAGCCTTCGGCGCTGAGGTGCAGCCGGTCGGGCATCACCTCGGTGGGCAATGTTCCGTCGTCTTCGAGGAATAGCTCGCCCAAGTCCTGGTAGACCACGTGGTCGCCATCTGCCATCTCGCTGATCAGTCGGTTGACCGCTTCGTTGTTGACGCGCATGGGGTCATCGGCGCTTGCGCCGCGGGGAAAAACACCCAACAGCAGAATCCGAGTCGGCGGCGACTTTTGCCGCAGCGTCTGAATGATCTCCGCGACTCCTGCGGCAATCTGTTCCGGTTGCTGCATCAGATGACCGGTATTGTTCGTACCGATCAGTACCACCGCGGCCTGCGGCTGGTTCTGGCCCATTTGGTTATGTTTTAAACGCCACAACACGTGCTCGGTCCGGTCGCCGCTGAAACCGAGGTTGAGCGCCTTGACCGAGCCGAAGTGCTGCTCCCAAACCTCCTTGCCGACCCCTTCCCATCCCTGGGTGATCGAGTCGCCGATGAACACCAGATCGTGGTCATTGGCCTTGGCCTGCTCGCGTTTAGCGCGGTCGCGTTGCTTCCACCAAGCTTCGTCGCCGCGGGTGGCGGGAAAGATCGCCGTGTTGACCTGATACTCATCGCGCAATTGCTGATAACGCTGTTGCAGTTCGGCGAGTACCGACTGATATTGCTCCACGTCGTGAACGCTTTGCATTTCCTGAGGATCGGTTTCCAAGTCAAACAGGTTCCATTCTTGCGTGCGCGGGAAGTACATCGCCTTATAGCGTTTTGTCCGCACGCCGTCATGCTTGGGCACCATGTGCACTGCATCGTTTTCGTAATAGGCGTAGTAGATGGCATCCCGCCATCCTTCGACGGCCTCGCCTTGATTTTTCAGGATCGGCAACAGGCTGCGGCCCTGAATCTCCTCAGGCACTTCCACACCGGCAACCTCTAAAAATGTGGGTGCGTAGTCGATATTCTGAATCAGCTCACCCGAACGTTTGCCGGCTTCGATCACTCCTGGCCAACGGATCAAGAACGGCATTCTCAGCGATTCTTCAAACATCCAGCGTTTGTCATACCAGCCGTGCTCGCCGAGATAGAAACCTTGATCGGAGGCATAGATGACGATCGTATTGTCCGACAAATTGTGCTCATCGAGATAATCGAGGATCCGTCCGACGTTATCGTCGACCGCTGCGACGCAGCCGAGGTAGTCGTGCATGTAACGTTGATACTTCCACTGGGTTACGTCCTGGTCGGAAAGCTCGCCCGCTCGCAGTTGCTTGAGAAACGCCTCGTTCTCCGGCTGATAATAAGCATCCCACTGTTGTTTCTGCTCGGCTGTCATCCGCTGATATTCGCCGTTGCCCATACCGCTTTGGAAATGTTGTGGAAACTCATTGGCGCCTTTGAACTTCATGTCGTGGGCCCAGTACATGTGCTTGGCGATCGTCATTTCGTTTTCTTGCAGCAACTTGCTGCGGCCCGCATAGTCGTCAAACAACGTTTCCGGCTCGGGAATGCTGCCGAGCTTGTATTTCCCGAAGTGCCGCGGGTGCGGCGACCAGTTGCGGTGCGGCGCCTTGTGTTGGCTCATCAATAAGAATGGGCGGTCGGGATCGCGATCTTCCAGCCACTGCAGCGAGAAGTCTCCGATCAAGTCGGTGCAGTAGCCTTCATAGCGTTTGCGTGAGCCATCCATGTGAATGAAGTCAGGGTTATAGTAACTGCCCTGACCCGGCAGGATTTGCCAGTAATCAAAGCCGGTCGGCTGGCTGACCAGGTGCCATTTACCGATCACCGCCGTCTGGTAGCCCGCCTGCTGCAGCAGTTTGGGAAACGTCAGCTGCGAACCATCAAACCGGTCTTCGTTTCTCATAAACCCGTTCAAATGGCTGTGCTTGCCCGTCAGGATGCAGGCGCGCGAGGGACCGCAGATCGAGTTGGCGCAGTACGAGCGGTCGAACACCATGCCGGCACCGGCCAATCGATCCAGCTGAGGCGTCGAGTTGACCTGTGAGCCGTAGCTGCCCATTGCCGCCAACGCGTGATCGTCGGAAAAGATGAACACGATGTTCGGCGGCTTGGCGGCCGTGCGACCCGCTGCGCTGGCTCGATCGTTTCCGTCGCCAAACTGCGCGACCGCTGGGTAATGCCCCAGCGCCGCGAGCAGCGCCAGACACAGGAGTGAAACGTGATGAAGAAGACGCATGAGTGATCAACTCCGCGGACGAGGGGGGATGGGTGAAGGAGGTAGGAGGAAAAGGCGTGGCCGGTACTCCGACGATAGCACACTGCGATGCGAGCGGGGCAGGTGCGCGAACAGGGGCACGAGGGCCTTAGGACTGCGGCGCGTCGTCCGGAGCAATTTCGACAGCGAAATCGGCGATCAGCGGCAGATGATCCGATGCGTGCTTGGCCAGTGCGGTATGCCCCACAAATGAGGATTGCAGGTGCATCCCGCCACGGTAGTAGATCGCGTCGAGGCTGCGCATCGGTCGATAAGCCGGAAACGTGCGGGACTGGCCCGAGGCGTTGACGAAGCCTTGGACGGTCATGATCTTCTTGCCGAGCGAACCCCAGACATCGTTGAAGTCGCCGCCGATCAGCGCAGGGGTGTCGCGGCGGATGTGCAGCAGCGGATCGCTGGCGAGCAAGCGGCCGAGCTGAATCACTCGCTCGAATCCAGCCAAGCCGAGATGCACGTTGGTCAGCACGAGCGTGCGCGAGTGGCCCTGGTGGTGGAGCAGTGCCTTGGCAACAATCGCCTGCCGGCGCTTCTTCATCCGGATGGTCAAGTCGATGTCCCAGGTCTCCGCCAAGGCAAACCGCGATAGGATGGCGTTACCGTAGTGTCCTTGAGTCAGCTTCACATTGGCCTGAAAAGCGTGGTGCTCAAAACCCAACGCCGCGCCAATCTGCTCCGCTTGCCGGTCAAAGCGTGACCGGGGAACGCCTTCGTCTACTTCCTGCAGGAACACAACGTCGGGTTGATAGTGGCCGATCGTGTCGATGACTCGTTGCGGACGGTAACGCCGGTCGATACCCCCAATCCCTTTGTGGATATTGTACGTCATTACCCGTAGCATCATCATAGCCGGCCCGTCCTCAGAACACGTATCTCGTCTCCAAATCATTTTACCCACAACCCTGCGCGTCAATGATGTGGCAGTCTGCCGCCTGGATTCTTGCGCTCGACTGGACGCTGCGGATCGGCTTTGCGATCCATGTCGTGATGCGGAAGCAGTCGATTGGGATGTCGCTGTCGTGGTTGATGATTGTATTGCTGTTCCCTTTCGTCGGGCCAGCTATTTACCTGGTGCTGGGGGAAAACTGGCTGGGGATCATGCGGTCCAAATGGGCCGCGCGGATGCCGCAGCACTACCAGGCGTGGAAGTCCCGCCAGGCCAAATGGGTGTTTAACGATTGGCCCGAGCGTCTCGGCGACCCCGCCCAGCTATCGCGGATCATCACTGCCGCCAGCGGGGAAAAGCCACTGGGGGGCAACAAGTTAAAACTGCTCGAGTCGACCCGGGCGATCTTCGCTTCGATGATCGACGACATCGATCACGCCCAGAGCTCCTGCAACATGGAGTTCTACATCTGGGAAGTCGGTGGTTGGGCAGATAAGTTCTGCGAGAGCCTGCGCAACGCAGCATCGCGGGGGCTCAAGGTGCGAATTCTCGTTGATGCTGTGGGCAGCCGCGGCTTCTTGCGCAGCCGGCAATGCGCCGAACTTCGCGCAGCGGGCGCTGAAGTGCGTGCCGCTCTGCCGGTCTGGCCGCTGCGGGCGTTGTTTTACCGGTTCGATCTGCGGATGCACCGCAAAACACTGATCGTCGACGACACCATCGGCTACGTCGGCAGCCAAAACATCGCTGACCCCAAAATCTTTCGCAACGGCGCGGGCTTTGGTCAGTGGGTCGACGCGATGGTGCGGATGGTTGGGCCTGCCGTTGACTCGCTGTCGATGGTGTTTTTCGAGGACTGGCACTTCGAGCAAAGCGATTTTGAGACGGCCAACCAGTGGGAATCAGTTCGCCCTGTTCCGGCCGCCGAGGGCACGGTGCCGGTCCAAGTGGTTCCCGCCGGACCAGGCATCGATAGCGAAGCGATTGTGCAGATCCTGCTCAATGCGATCTACATGGCTGATCAACACCTCACCATCACAACACCGTACTTCGTGCCCGACGAGTCGCTGCAGCGGGCGCTGATCTCCGCAGCCCGGCGCGGGGTGCATGTCACGCTGGTGGTCCCCAAGAAAGTCGACTCGCGGCTGGTGCGGTTGGCTAGCCGACCGTTCTTGCGGGAACTGGTACGGGCGGGCGTGACAGTGGCCGAATACCACCGCGGGATGCTGCACACCAAATCGATCACGATCGACCACGACACCAGTTTTTTCGGGTCGCTGAACCTCGATCCCCGCAGCCTGGAGCTGAACTTTGAGTTGATGTTGGCGATCTATGACGACACATTCACACGCGATTTGATCGCCTTACAAAAGGAATACGTCGCGCAGTCGGACGTGCTGTCAGCCAACCAGATCATCGTCCCGTCATTTTTTGTGCGATTTGCAGAACGTTGTGTTCGGCTGGTCTCGCCGCTGTTGTGATTAGCAGATTTGTTGCCGGATCTCTCTCGAAGGTTCTTCCGCGAGGCAGGTAACCCGGCTGATAACACGCTTGGGTGGCACGCTCAGAGACCCAGCGATAGGCGTGAGCGGCCGGAGTAGAAGATCTGGAACGACCAGACATGGTGTGGTAGCCACGCAGTTCCATCCAGCACGCCCTTCGTTCCCCAGGGACGTGCCACCCGCAGGCTCACAATTCTCGCGCCCATGAGCCTTGAAGATCTCGGAAGAATCCTCTCGGAACTCTCCCCGGGCAGAACTCGAGCATGAACCGGCCCCTAGAACGCGAAAAAAAAATCGCCGAATCCGTTTTTTGGCACTGCTCTTGTCGGTTTGCGCAGCGGCCACTTGACGCAAACGGCAGACGGTTCCTATCCTTAGCCTTCCCGATTGGGTGCCAGCGTAGCTTCAATTGGTAGAGCATCGCATTCGTAATGCGAGGGTTGCGGGTTCGAGTCCCACCGCTGGCTTTCCTACGGTTCGTCTTTCCTTACTGGAGTTCTTGCATCCGTGGCCAACCAAGTCGATACCCAGGTGGATCTGCGGGAGCTTGTGGTCGCTAACCAATCGTTCGGCCCTGCCGAAGTGGCAGCGATCCGTCAAGCGATTGTGGATAATCATCTCCATTTCATCGAACTGCGCGATGCGGTCGGCGAATTGGAAGACGATCCGGGGTTGACGCCGGCAGCGAGAACCAAGCTGGGCGTTTGCCTGTACTTGCTCGGCCGGTACAAGGCGGCCAGCGAGACACTCGCGCATGCCGATGGCGGCGCGATGGCCCTGTTTTATTCGGCCCGCTGCGCTTTGGAGATGGGCGACTATCAGGGCGCGATCGAGCGCTACGAGCAGGCGCGGAAATCAGGCTACGACGGCGATCACTGCTTGTTAGGAATTGCCGAAGCCCATCGCTACCAGGGCAACCTGCAGGAAGCGATGAACATTCTGGACAACATGTTCGGGCCGATCGAGCAGACCGCCAACTATTTGACTCAGCGTGCCGCCACTGTCTCGGCGATTGGCGGAAACCTGTCGGAAGCGATCGCACTCTACGAGCGCGCGGTGCAAACCGACAAAAATCATTCTGGCGCGTTGTTTGGTCTGGCATCGAAAACGACCGTCAGGGCAACGACGAAGAGGCACTGGCTCTTTACGAGCGGGCAGCGAACACCTTCCCGACCGGACTCGGGGCACTGCTGAACCTCGGCGTGTTCTACGAAGACAACAACCAGTACGACAAAGCACAGGTTTGTTATCGGCGGATTCTCGATGCGTTCCCCGATCATAAACAGGCGCTGCTGTACATGAAGGACGCTTCGGCGTCCGGCAATATCCTCTACGACGAAGAAACGCAGCGTCGCAACGACCGTTTGGCTCAGATTCTCAACCAACCGGTCAGCAACTTCGAGTTGTCGGTTCGCAGCCGCAATTGCCTGGCGAAGATGGGCATCGAGACGATCGGGGACCTAACGCGAACCAGCGAAGCGGAACTGCTGAGCAGCAAGAACTTCGGCGAAACCAGCTTGTATGAGATTCGCGAGGTGCTCTCGAGCAAAGGATTGTCGCTTGGCCAGTTCGCCAACGAACGCAAATCGAGCGATCCGCCGATCGACACGTCCCACATGTCGCCGGACGAACAGGCACTGTTGGATCGTCCGATCGCTGATTTGAATCTGTCGGTTCGGGCTCGCAAGTGCATGGTCCGCTTGGGCATCAATACGATTGGCGAATTGATCCGCAAGACTGGCGACGACATGCTGGAGTGCAAGAACTTCGGTGTGACGAGCTTGAACGAGGTGCGTGAGAAGCTTGCGGCTCTCGGATTGAAGATGCGGGGCGACTGAGCAACAGCCGAGCCTCGTGTCATCATTTGTCTTTCAACTCCGCCACACCGATGCAGGTTGTGGCGCACGTCGCGGCGTTTTCTCAACGCCGCGTGGCGACGTGCAGACTCCGGCGTTCATGCCGGTCGGCACCCAGGGCTCCGTCAAGGGCCTGACCATCGAGCAAGTGCGGCAGAGCGGCGCTCAGATGCTGCTGGCCAACACTTACCACTTGGCCCTGCGGCCCGGCCATGAACTGGTCCGCAAGCTTGGCGGCTTGCATGCGATGATGCGCTGGGATGGCCCGATCCTCACCGACAGCGGTGGGTTTCAGATCTTCAGCCTCGGGGAACTCAACAAGGTCACCGAAGAAGCAGCGACCTTCAAAAGTCATCTCGATGGGGCAGTCATTCGGCTGACTCCGGAATATGCGATCGAGATCCAGGAGGCGCTGGGCAGCGACATCGCGATGGTCCTGGATCACGTGGTCGCCCTGCCCAATTCGCCTGAAGTGATCATCGATGCGGTGCAGCGAAGCGTGCGCTGGGCGGCACGTTGTCTGGCGGCCTCCAATCGCGACGATCAAGCATTGTTCGCAATTGTGCAAGGCGGACTCGACGAGACGCTTCGCCGGCAATGCGCGGCGGAGCTGGCGGTGATGGATTTTGAGGGCTTCGCGGTCGGCGGCCTGAGCGTTGGTGAGCCGCCCGAGGAGATGTACCGCATCACCGCCGCGACAACGCCGGAACTTCCAGTTGACAAGCCGCGGTATCTGATGGGCGTGGGCCGACCGATCGATCTGCTGGAGTCGATTGCCCGCGGGATCGACCTGTTTGATTGCGTGATGCCGACTCGCAATGGCCGCAACGCGATGGCGTTCACCTCGACCGGACCAATCAAAATCCGCAACGCCAGCCACCGCGAGGACACCCTGCCACTCGATCCCGAGTGCCCGTGTGTGGCCTGTCAGCACAGCCGCGGCTACCTGCGACACCTGTTCATGGCCAACGAGATGCTCGGCCCGATCCTGCTCTCCCTGCACAACCTGACGTACTACCAACGGCTGATGGCCACCGCTCGCCAAGCGATCGAGCAAGATCGGTTTGGGGAGCTGTTAGGGCATCACCGGGAGTTGTGGAAGCGCGGAACGGTAGCAGGTAGCAGGTAGCAGGTAGCAGGTGGACGGTGGACGGTGGACGGTGGACGGAATTCTGTATTTGCCGTGAGCGGTTGGTCGAGATCAAATTCCGCAACCCGCAACCCGCAACCCGCAACCCGCAACCCGCAACCCGCAACCCGCAACCCGTTCTGCTTCGATCGGCGGAGCGATCGACCGCTCTGCAACCCCCAACCAACCGCGGCACGGTTCCGCAGTTGAGCCTGGGCCGATAGAATCCTGGGCGCATGTTTTCTGCCACCTGCGGACGCGATGCTGACCAGTCGCTCTGCATGTCCCCCAACCCGCAACGCTCGGATAGCCTCCATGTCCACGTCGACGACCTCGGTCTCACAGCGCACCTACAATTTCTCGCCCGGCCCGGCGGTGCTTCCTGTTCCGGTCCTGGAAGAGATTCGCGACGAAATGCTTTGCCTGCCCGGCGCTGGATGCTCGTTGCTGGAGATGTCGCACCGAGACAAACGGTTCCTGGAAATCCTGCACGGGACTGAGGCATCGTTGCGGTCGCTGTTGGGCGTGAGCGACGATTACGCAGTGCTGTTCCTGCAGGGCGGTTCGCGGCTGCAGTTCTCGATGGTCGCCGCCAATCTGTTGCGAGGCACAGGTAAGCGGGCAGAGTATCTGCTGACCGGCTCGTGGGGCAAAACGGCGCTGGTCGAAGCGGTCAAGGAAGGTTCGGCCGCAGCGATCTACGACGCCAAGGCGACCAACTACAACGTCATTCCTACTTCCGATCAGTACCAAGTGTCAGCCGATGCCGCTTACCTGTATTACTGCAGCAACGAGACCATTCAGGGCGTGCAGTTCGGCAGCGAACCGGAATGTCCTCAGGGCGTGCCGCTGGTCTGCGACGCCTCGAGCGACTTCCTCAGCCGACCGGTGCAGATGGATCGCTACGGGATCTTGTATGCTTGTGCACAGAAAAATGCTGGCCCTGCCGGTGTGACGGTGGTGATCATCCGCCGCGATCTGTTGGCCCAGGGCAGTGACGACCTGCCGGGCTACCTGCTGTATCGCAACCACGCCGAGAACGATTCCGAATGGAACACCCCGCCGACGTTCGCGATCTACGCGATGGGCAAAGTCGCTCGCTGGATCAGCGAAGACATCGGCGGGCTGGCGGCGATGAAGGCGCACAACGAGAAGAAAGCGGCGCTGCTGTACGACGTGATCGAATCACATCGCGACTTCTATCAGGGTCATGCCGAGCCGAATTGCCGGTCGCTGATGAACGTCACCTTCCGCTTGCCCAATGACGAACTGCAGGCCTCGTTCTTGAAGGGAGCCAAAGCTCGCGAACTGGAAAACTTGGCCGGACACCGTAGCGTCGGCGGGATCCGTGCGAGCATCTACAACGCCATGCCGCTCCAGGGTGTCGAAGTGCTCGCTCAGTTCATGCGCGAGTTCGCTGCCGAGCACGCGTCCTAAGCCGGTTTTCGCCACTAGACCGATCTGCTGCGTGCGACTGCGCTGCGGCGGATCGGCTGACCCAGTGTCACGGGTTCTCATTCACATCGCTCCACTTCCCCACGATCATCTGCTTCCATGCACCGCATTCTTGTTTTAGATACCATCGCTCAGGACGGCCTCGATATTCTCGACCAAGCTGAAGGAATTCAGTATGAGGTTCGCACCGGCCTCAAGGGCGAGGAGCTGCGCAAGTCGCTCAATGAGTTTGACGGGGCGATCCTGCGATCAGGAGTCAAAATCACCGCCGAGTCGCTCGAAGGGAATACGCGCCTGCGGGCGTTGGTTCGCGCCGGGGTCGGCACGGACAACATCGACAAGGCCGCGGCAACGCGGCGCGGGATCGTGGTGATGAACACGCCAGCGGGAAACACGCTGTCGACCGCCGAACACACCTTTGCGTTGATGTTGGCCCTGAGCCGCAACATCGCGGCGGCCAACCAGAGCCTAGTCGAAGGGCGCTGGGACCGGAAATCCTACATGGGTACCCAGTTGGCCGGCAAAACGCTCGGCATCGTGGGAATGGGACGCATCGGCCGCGAGGTAGCGTCACGAGCGTTGGCGTTCGAGATGAAGGTCGTCGCCTACGACCCGTTCTTGACCACCGAGCAGGCTGCTGCCCTGGGTGTGGAGCTCTGCAAGACCGTCGAGGAGATGCTGCCGCAGCTCGATTACTTGACCGTCCACACGCCGCTAACGCCGGAAACCAAGGGGCTGATCAGTCAGGCACAGCTCGACCGCGTCAAACCGGGACTGCGGCTGATCAATGCCGCGCGCGGCGGGATCTACGACACCGCCGCGTTGATCGAAGGGCTCAAGAGCGGCAAACTCGGCGGCGTGGCCCTGGATGTTTTCGAAGAGGAACCATGCACCGACAGCCCGCTGTTCGGCATGCCCAACGTCGTCTGCACCCCACACCTCGGAGCGAGCACCGAGGAAGCGCAAACCCAAGTCGCCGTCGAAGGGATTCACCTGTTGTTGAATTATCTGCGGACCGGCGAAATTCGTCACAGCGTGAACGTTGCCGCGCTGGATCCGAAAACACTCGAGGAGCTGCGGCCATTCCTCGACATCGCGTATCGGCTCGGCCTGTTGCTCTCGCAGTGGCACGGCGGCGGGGTCGATCAGGTTGCGCTGACTTTCCGCGGCGAAGTGTCGGGCCGCGACACCCGCATGCTCAACAACGCGTTCTGCGCAGGGTTGCTGCAGCGAGCGATCGGCGACGAAGTCAACGTGATCAATGCGGAGATGTTGCTGCGCGAGCGAGGGATTGAACTGACCGAGCAGAAGCACCGCGAAATGACGGCATTTGCCTCGAGCATTGCCGCTCAAGTCAGTGGTGGTGGCGTTTCGGTCAGCGCATCCGGAGCGCCGCTGGGGCTGAAGATGCCGCGGCTGATCATGATCGACGGGCATCGCTTGGAGTCATTCATGGACGGCACGCTGGTCGTTTTCGGCCATGAGGACGTGCCGGGCATCATCGGCCAGATCGGTACGGTGTTCGGCAAGCACAAGGTGAACATCGCACAGATGGCCGTCGGCCGCGGCAGCGACACGCCCGGCGGCGGCGCCATCGGCGTGCTCAACCTCGACACTCCGCCTTCGACCGAAGCACTGCAAGAGCTGACCGCGATCGAAGGGGTACACACAGCCAAGCTGATCGATCTGCCGCCGGCGGGCCAGTTGCCGTCTTGGCTGAGTTAATCACCACGTCTGCGCACGGGCTTGATGCCAGCGTTATCAAACAAATGTTTTGTGTCCGGCCGCTGAATCGTTTATATACTGGAAACCTCGGCCGGCAGGGTCACCGCGGTGCGCGGCTCCGCGGTGGCTCCGGCGTCAGCGGCGCCTGCCGATAGCGTTTCGCTCCCTTTATTTTTGCGGTCAATTCTGACCGTCGCAGATGTTAAAGCCAAACAAGAACATCGTTTTGACCGCAGCGCAGCGAGACAAGATGCGCCGCCGGACGCGCCAACGCTGAGTTGATGGATTACGTCCGGCCTCGCATCGCGGCCGGAGTGACCACCGAGCAGATCGACCAGTGGGTGCATGAGTGGACGTTGGAGCGAGGCTACCGGCCGGCGACGCTCGGTTATCAGGGCTACAGCAAGAGCTGCTGCACAAGCATCAATGAAGTGATCTGCCATGGGATTCCCGGTCCCTATGAGCTGCAAGAAGGCGACATCCTCAACCTCGACGTGACGACCGTTGTCGACGGTTGGCATGGCGACCAAAGCGAAACGTTCCTCATCGGTGCAGTCGACGAGGAAAAATTGGCCGTTACGCAGTGTGCGTTGGACTGTCTGTACCTGGCGATCGACGCGATCACACCCGGCTGTCCAGTCAGCGTGATCGGTGAAACGATCGTCGCCGAAGCGCATCGTCGCGGTTTTGCGGTGGTCCGTGAGTACGTTGGTCACGGGCTGGGGCGGTCCTTTCATCAAGATCCCTCGATCCCGCACTTCCCCAATCGCCAAAGCCGCATCGATCGGTTGTTGCCAGGCATCGCCTTTACCGTCGAGCCGATGATCAATGCCGGATCGCGATTCACACGGCTCGACAAAGCCGATGGTTGGACCGTGCGGACCAAGGACGGCAAGCCGAGCGCGCAGTTCGAGCATTCGGTTCTCATGACCGAAGACGGGCCCGAGATCCTGACCATGACGCAGCACGGTCCCAAGCCTGGGCACATCTTCCGCAATCCCGTCGCCAGCTAGTCCTCGCCGTCAGGGTTTCAATTCGCCGGGTTAGAACCGAAAGTCACCGCCGACGGTGACGCCGTGCGCGTAGAAGTCACCTTGGCGGAACTCGAACCTCGGACGCAGCGGACCGGTCAGCGGATTCACCTCAACTGGAATCAGTTTCGGATTGACGTCGGTGTCGATCTGGTCGCCGGCGCGGACGACGTTGCTGAAGTACACGAAGGTGTAGCCGGCGGTCAGACTGAAACGTGGTGTGACGTGGAATCCGAGCGTCGCCCCCAGTTCCGGCACGACCGATAGGCGATCGCGCTCATACGTGCCGATGTTGCTGCGCTGGGCGAGCAGGCCGCCCTGAAACGTGTCGGCGACCCCAGCCTCGACCAATTGCGTGGTACCTGCGATGCGTACCCGCTGGGCATTGTTACCGACCGCGATCTTGCTGACCGACTCGAACCACCAGCGACCGAATGGGATCTCGCGGACGATGCCGATCTCCAGCCCCTGGAAGCGGTTTTCGGTTTCAAAAGATTCGCGCAGGTTGAGCGAACCGCCAGGCGTGGTCAAGGAAGTCAGATTATCGGCGAAGACCAGCTCATCGTCGAGCATCACGTTCCGGTAGCCGACGGTCCAGTCGAGCCGAGGAAAACGGCCGCAGTCGTTGGCGACCTGAGTCACCGAATTGGGAGCGTTGAGCGCGTCGGCCTGGATGTGGATGCCGAATGATCGCAGGCGCGTGTCGGACTCGATGCTGGTGTTGCCGGCGACCAATCCTGGAAAACTGATCAGTTCGGCGGTTTCTCGTCCGGCAACGATGTCGAAGAACGGCCGCGCGAGAATCCGCGAGCCGTCCGACGACGCGGTGAAGTCATCGCCGCTGCCGAACAACTGGTAGTAGTCGCCGCCGATCCCCCAGTAGCGCGACGGGTCGACGTACCAGCCGCCGCGGACGCGAACACCGCTGCGAAACGCATCATTCAAGTCGCCGCCGAAGAGCGTGGATGTATTGGTGCCGCCGAGGAAGCCGGCTTGGCTGCGCGGCGTGCCGCTGGGGTTGGTTGTCACTAACGCTGGGGTTTCCAGCGGCGACGTCCACCAAGCCAGGTACTCACCGCGCAAGAACATTCGGCCGCGATAGGGCACCGGGTTAGCGAACAGCGGTTGGCCGCCGCCGACGGAGCCCAACAGCGGGCGGTCGATCAGACCTGCTGTGGGTACATTGGAGTAGTAGCTGTTGGGCTGGATGGCGTAGGGGTCAACCGCTCCGGCCGTGATTGGGTCGTAGAGCACCGCACCGGCTGGCTGGGCGAGAGCATGGTGCAGCGCTCCTGTCCAAGCAGACCCAACCGCCCCGAGCGCGGCAACAATCAGCAGGATGTGAGGACGTGGGGACAAAGTCAGCTCTCAGTTCTCGAGATTCTTGAAGATTTTTATCAAGTTTTCGGCGATCGCTGCCGAGCCTGCAAAATTGCTGGCGGCTGAGTCAAGCCGAGAACGCCGCTTCACCGCGAGAAAAACCGTCCAGGAGAGAAAAATAGGGATCGCTGCTGCCGCGGCCAGAGAATCCTGAAGTTGCCGTGATTTCAACTCGATTCGCCTTGCCTCACGACGCGCCGGGTCGGTAGCCTTGGCCCATCCTTGATCCCGATTCAGTTCCCGTAGCCGAGAATGTTTGCCTAACAGCGACACGCGGAGATCAGTCCGGAAACGCTCAGCGCCGGGCGTGTGTGGGCCGATAACACAAGCATCTCGACATTTTGCGCTGGCGAAGTCTCTTTCAGTTACGGATTGCATCCTGGGACAAGGATTGCGGCGCTCGGACTATTGGCGAGATCGACCATCGCATTTGTGGCTTGCCACGGTGTGCGGGTTGAGTCCACACTGGCGCTCGCATTCACCACCGCTGGACGTAGCTAGGCTACTCCGACGCTGGTTTTGTTCATGTCCCTGGGGAGCAATTCCACAATGCAGATTTTTGGCCCATTTCGGATTTCCACGACGCAGGCAACCGGCCCCGCTCAGCGTTTGCAGCCGCAAGGTCCGCGAGAAGCCGGTCACCCGCGTGTATCCGGCCCCGTCGATCAGCTCGATCTTTCCAGCAGCGTTAGCCGAGCGGAAGGAACGTCCTCGATCGCCGGAGGCGGTGAAATCCGCATCGATCGAGTGGCCGATCTCCGCCGCCAAATCGCGAGCGGCAGCTACGACACGCCTGAGAAGCTCGACTTTGCCCTTGAGCGGATGCTCGACCGGTTCGGGTAATCTGCCACCGGTAAGCCTCAATACGGGTAGCAGAGCCCACAAACCATCTGGCGGTCGTCGCCGCATCTTTTGATCCTACAGGCTTGGCGGCTACAATGCTAACACTGCCGCGGACGTTCAGCGTCCCGCGGCATTTGTTTTCGCCGGTTTATTGAGGTTTGGGGTGTCCATCGATCAAGCATCGCTCGGCAGCGTGGAAGTTGCGCTGACGCCACAAGAACGTTTTGAAGAGTACCTTCAAAGTCGAGGTTTGCGGCACACCGAGCAGCGACGGTTCTTGGTCAAACTGGTCTTTAGCCGGCATGAGCACTTCGACGCTGACATGCTGATCGAGAATCTGCCGCGGAAGGGCAAACCCGGTTATGTCAGCCCGGCAACCGTTTACCGGACTCTCAAGGAGTTCGTCGACGCTGGGCTGCTCAACTCGTTCCAGCTCGACGGGCGAACCGTCTACGAACATGACTACGGCTACCCGCAGCACGACCACTTGTACTGCACCCGTTGCCGTACGCTGGTCGAGTTCCGCAGTGAAGCGTTGATTGAGCTGCGCAATCAAGTCGGAACTGAGCATGGCTTCCGTGTGCTCGACCACCGCCTGATCATCAACGGCCTCTGTGGTGACTGCGCCAAGGTGCGGCGGCGAAAGAAGCGCAAGCAGGACCTCGTCTAATTTGCCGATCGATCCGATTGTTCTTGCGGCGCAAGAGCGTCTTCTTTTAAAGAAGAGATCTGCCGATAGATTCCATCGGCATCGGCTTGCATGAGCCGTCCTGATTTCACCTTGATCGGAATGATGATGATGCGGCTGGTCCGTCGACGTGGTGTCTGGCGAGCGGGAACGCTGCTCGCAGTGGCGTGCTTGACAATGAAGTCAGGCGGTGCAGCGCATGCGCAAAACACGCAGCGCGGAGCTGTGGTGGGCGGACTCGGCGGCGCGATCGCCGGTGCGCTGATCGGTGATCACAACAACAAAGCAGGTGCCGGAGCCGCCATCGGTGGCGCACTCGGTGCCGTCGGCGGCGCGGTGATCGGCAACGCCCGCGACAAAGAGATCAACCAGCAGCGACAGCAGCAGTATTACGCTCAGCAGCACCAAGCCTACGCGTATCAGCAACAGCAGCTGGCCCAGACCCAAGCCGCAGTTTCAATCGGTGACATCGTCAACATGTCCCGCAGTGGACTGAGCGAGTCGGTGATGATCACGCAAATCCAGTCCCGCGGCGTCCAACAACAGCTGCAGGTCAGCGACATCATCCTGCTGCACCAACAGGGTGTACCCGAGTCGGTGATCACGGCGATGCAAAACGCACGTGTCGGTGCCGCCGTGCCAGCTCCGCCGACCGTCGTTGTCCAGCAACCCCAGGTCGTGGTCCAGGAGCGATACGTCGTCCCGCACTATGCGCCGCCGGCCTACTACTACCACCACCGCCATCACCATCATTATCACCGCGGACATCGCCACTGAGGTGATCGGCGAATATCGGAGTAGGTACAATCCGAAGCTATAAATTTTCTGCGGAAGTTAACGGACGACGCAGGCTAAAGCCTGAACTCCAACCAGGGAGCATGCCTGTTGCCGCTGTTTCCTACTTTCCGTTCCACCACCAGCGGGACGCGCCTTCGGGACGCATTTGGGCGAAGTTGCTGATCGCATCGATCGTGGGATAAGGCTCAAAACGGGCCGCGAGCGTAGCGGCTGGCTCGACCCGCACACCCCCGCTGGCCATTAGTACGAAGTGGCGTTTCCTGCGGTGCTCGATCCGGTGGCCGACGGCGATCGAGTCAACTCGTTTGGGCACCGACATTGCACCGCCAGACGGATCGTCCAACAGCAGTGGGGCCAATAACTCGGCCATCCAATCACGAGCGTCGCTGCGGCGGATGACCTCCGCGACGGCTGCGGCTTGATAGACCGACTGCAGCGCGCCATAGGCCGGATAGGTGCGGATAATTTCTCCGAGATCGGCATTGAAGGCATCGACGAACTCAACCAGGCGAAAATCGTCGTTTGCATCCAGACGAGCGCCGTCTGCGCCGGCGAGCTGAGTTTCGCTAGCCAGCTTCATCGGTCGTCCGCCGAGCTGATAAACCATCGCGCTGCTGCCGACGCGCACCGCCAACGGCGAGGCCGTGAACCACAGCCGAAGCAGTTGGCCGTCGGGCGGCCCACGGTCGATATGCTCCCTGACGATGTCCACATAGTTGCGGCTGCCGCGCGGCATCGGCTGAAGGCCCAGCGACATCTGCTTCATGTGCCGATCGGCCTCGACCATCAGGTGAGCCAGCGGCGTGTCGCCCGCAGTCCCAAACACGCGGATTGACTGCTCGCCCAGTGCCTGTCGCAGATGCTCGGCTGCGCGTCCGAGCGGAATTTCGCCGCGGCGAATCTGCTCGCTCACATTCGCTGCCGCGGCCAATGACTCGGGGGCCGGATCGATCGAGCAGCCGAGCGGTTCCCCGGCAACGACTGCGGCGGCACAGGCCGCAAAGAAATCGAGCCGCATCGCCGGCAGCCCCGTTCGCCGGTCACGCAGCCAGCCCTGATGCGTTTCAATCCCGCCGACCGGCCCGATCAGCACCACATCGCGCTGCTGCGGGACCAGCACGACGTAATCGATCCGGCTCAGCCCAGCCAAGTGTCGCAGCTCGTCGCCAATCGGCAGGCCGCTGACCCGCGTTCGCAGCACCTGCTGGGTGACCCCGCGGAGCGAGACGCAGCGGCGACGCGCAGGCAATCGCCAATCCGCTACGGCCGACGGCTGCGTGGCAGTCCGGTCCAGCGGTTCTTCGGCCAGCAGGACCGCGATGTTCTCAATCAGACTGTCATCAACGGGCTGTTCCGAGATGTCGGTGACCAGTCCGCTAGGATCGACCAAAATCCCGCCGGGATACGGTCGCGCGGTCCCCGATCCACCGGCCGGCTCCCACGTGTCCGGCGCGATCGTCGCTTGAATCAGATCGATCAGCGGAGTGAAATCGGCAAACGGTGATCCGCCAGCTCCACCGCTGCGGCGCTGCTCGCCGGTTGCGCTGGGCAATAACGCGACGCCGGCCGCTTGTGGACTGCTGGAAGCCTGACCCAAAGCGGTCTGCACCTGATCGAGCGCCTGAGCCAGCACGCGCCCATCGGCCACGCCGGCCAGCGTCCGCATCGAGCTGACCCAGTCGCCTCGCTGGGCCCGTTCGACAGCAAGCCGCTGTAGCTGCGCATCGCGCGCGGTGACCGCTGGCGCGGCGACTGGTTGCTGCGCGGAAGTTATGCCGTGCCAGAATTGACCCAAGACGAGCAGCATGACCAGCAAGACGAGTGGACGACCCATGGCGACCTCCGTTGGAAATGATCTGAACTCAATGTACCACGGCGAGTGAGTCTCCTTGGACTGGTATCGCCTTATCTTTGGGTGGCACGCTCAGAGCCCCAGCGATGGGCGTGGGCGGCAGGAGCAGATACCGAGTCGATGCGACATTTCCCGGTTGCGAAGTAGTTTTCCCAGCACGCCCTTCGTTCCTCAGGGACGTGCCACCCGAGGGATCAGGACACCCGCCCCAAGTGACGTCACGACATTCGTGGATAAAGCTGATATCAGCGGGCGGACTTCAGCTGGCAAGGCGTCATGTTAGAATCGCCGCCCGTTAGACATGCCGACGCATCGGGCGCTGCCGACCATCGCTCCGCGCTGCCGAGCCAGCGACCCGCGAACCCGAGCCATCACGACGCGCGTCCTGTCCATAGCGCTGCGTTTTCCAAATCAACCACTGCCCTGCTTCATCACCATGCCCCGATACAACCCCGCCGAAATCGAACCTCGCTGGCAGGCCTATTGGCAGCAGCACAAGACCTTCGCCACGGCCGAGATGCCTGACCTGAGCCGCGGGGGCAAGAAACGCTATATCCTGGACATGTTCCCGTACCCCAGCGGCGATGGGCTGCACGTCGGGCACCCCGAAGGTTACACCGCCACCGACATTACATCGCGGTACGGGCGGATGCGCGGCGACAGCGTGCTGCACCCAATGGGCTTCGACGCCTTTGGACTGCCGGCGGAGGAACATGCGATTCGCACTGGCGAGCATCCGCGCGTGCAGACCTATCGCAACATCGAGACGTTCACGCGCCAGCTCAAAATGCTCGGTTTCAGTTACGACTGGGACCGGACGATCGCGACCACCGACGAAGCCTACGTTCGCTGGACCCAGTGGATTTTCCTGGTGTTGTACGACACCTGGTTCGACACGCAGGCACAACTGGGGCGGCCGATCGCCGAGCTGCCAATCCCGCCGGAAGTGTCGCTGCAGGGCGAAGACGCGGTTTCACGTTACCAGGACGCGCACCGCTTGGCCTATCAAGACGACGCTCTGGTCAACTGGTGTCCGGCCTTAGGAACCGTGCTGGCCAATGAAGAAGTGATCGACGGCAAGAGCGAACGCGGCTCGCATCCGGTTCAGCGGATCCCGCTGCGACAATGGATGCTGCGGATCACTTCTTACGCCGAACGGCTGCTCGAGGGGCTCGACGACCTGGACTGGCCGGCGGGAATTAAGAAGCTGCAACAGGACTGGATCGGCCGCAGCAGCGGCGCTGAAGTCGACTTCTATATCGGCGGCGCGGAGAGTTTCGAGTCCTGGAAGATCCTCCGCCAAGACGGTCCGCTGAACGACCCGCCACCGGCAGACGTGCTGCGCGTTTACACGACGCGGCCCGATACGTTATTCGGGGCGACCTACATGGTGATCGCGCCGGAACATCCATTGGTCGATGTGCTGACCGCTGCCGAGCAAACCGCCGAGGTCCGCGCGTATCGCGAGAAGGCGTCGTTCAAGAGCGACCGCGAACGAACCGAAGGTGATCGGCAAAAGACCGGCGTGTTTACCGGCAGCCATGCGATCAACCCGGTCACGGGAAAACCGATCCCGATCTGGGTCGCCGATTATGTGCTGGCAACCTATGGCACCGGGGCGATCATGGCGGTCCCGGCGCACGACGACCGCGACTTCGAGTTCGCCGTCCAGTTCCGATTACCGATTATCCCGGTGGTCGATCCGCCGGCGGATTTCGAGCAGCGCGACCAGGTGCTCGCCGGCAAGGCCTGCTTTATCGGCTCCGGCAAAGTGATCAACAGCGGCGACTTCGATGGCCAGGACAGCGACAGCGTGAAGTCCGCGATCACCGACCAACTCGCTCGTGAAGGGCTGGCGCGCGGAGCGGTGAATTACAAGCTGCGCGATTGGCTGTTCAGTCGCCAGCGGTTCTGGGGCGAACCGTTCCCGATCCTGCACGAGCTCGACACCCAGGGCAATCCAACCGGAGCAAAGCGGGCGGTGCCGGATGAGCAGTTGCCAGTCCTGCTGCCGGAACTCGCCGACTTCAAACCGCATGGTCGTCCCGAGCCACCGCTGGAAAAAGCGAGCGACGCGTGGCTGTATGTGACGATCGACGGCGTGCGTTACAAACGTGAAACCAACACGATGCCGCAGTGGGCCGGTTCGTGCTGGTACTACCTCCGCTACATCGATCCGAAGAACGATGCGGCGCTGGTCGATCCGGCGAAGGAAAAAGCCTGGATGCCGGTCGACCTGTACGTCGGCGGGGCGGAGCACGCGGTGTTGCACCTGATGTATTCCCGCTTCTGGCACAAGGTGCTCTACGACCGCGGCCACGTCAGCACACCCGAGCCGTTCGGCAAGCTGGTCAATCAAGGGATGATCCTTGGCGAAGTGGAATTCACCGGCTACCAGAGCGAGGCCGGCCAATGGGTCTCGGCTCAGCAGTTGCGCCGCGACGCCGACGGCAATCGCGTCGATGCCGCGGGCAATGCCGTCTCGGCGGTGAAGGTTGACGAAGACGATGTGGAAAAGAGTGGCGAGGGATTTGTGCTCAAGGCCGACCCGTCGATCCGCATCGACAGCCGGGCGCACAAGATGTCCAAGAGCCGTGGCAACGTCGTCAATCCCGATGTCGTCGTCCGCGAGTACGGCGCCGATTCGTTGCGGCTGTATGAGATGTTCATGGGGCCGCTGGAGGCGACGAAGCCTTGGAGCATGACCGGCGTCGGCGGCGTACGCAGCTTCCTCGACCGCGTGTGGCGGATGATCGTCGATGACCGCGCCGACGAGATGCAGCTTGCTGATGCCGTTGTCGACACACCGTGTGACGACGAACAGGCTCGCATGATGCACTTGACCATCAAGCGAGTTACCGAGGACATCGAGTCGATGAGTTTTAACACCGCGATCGCGCGGATGATGGAGTTCACCAACTTCTTCACGCGCTGCGAACAGCGGCCGCGCGAAGCGATGGAGACGATCGTGGTTCTGCTGGCTCCGTACGCGCCACATATCGCTGAGGAGCTATGGCAACTGCTGTGCGGCGGCGATATTTCCGAGCGCGGCTGCGTGTCGCTGCAACCTTGGCCGGTCTGGGACGAAGCGGCCTTGGTTCAGAGCGCGATCGATTTGCCGGTTCAGATCAACGGCAAGGTGCGTGGCAAGATCAGCGTGTCGCCCGATGCCGATGAAGCGACGGTATTGCAGACCGCTCGCGAGGATGAGCGGATTGCGAAACTGATCGAAGGCAAGCAACTGGTCAAGTCGATCGTCGTGCCACAGCGGCTGGTCAACCTGGTGGTGAAGTAGCGGCGGCAGAGGTGCCCATCGCGGCCAACAGCAGTTCGTGCTCGGTCCACGCGTGGGCCGGGCGAACCGCCACGATCCGGCCCCGCGCCATCACGGCGATCGTGTCGCACAACTCGAGCAGCTCGCGAAAGTAGCTGCTGACAAACACGACCGCGCGCTGGTCGGCGGCCGCCGCGCCCATCAGCCGGTAGATTTCGGCCTTGGTGCCGACGTCAACCCCGCGCGTCGGCTCGTCGAACAACAAACACGTCGCCTCTTGGTGCAGCACGCGGGCGATCGCCACCTTTTGCTGATTGCCGCCGGACAGTGTCGCCACACTCTGATCCGGCCCATTGGCTTTGATTTGCAGTTTGTCCATCAGCTGACAAACCCGCCGATCTCGTTCGCCTCGCTGCAACCAACCACCGCGGGAGAAAGGGGACAGCCGACTGAGCACCGCGTTGTCGGCGATCGATAGGATCTGCGCCAACCCCTCGTGCTTGCGATCTTCGCTGAGCATGGCGATGCCGCGGCGAATCCGGCTTCCGGGCGTCCCGCTGAGCAATTTACCGCCGGCCGTGATCACGCCGCTGTGACAGGGTGCCAACCCGGCGATCACCCGTAGCGTCTCGGTGCGACCGGCACCGACCAGTCCAGCCAGTCCCATAATTTCACCCCGCCGCACCTGCAGCGAAACCGATCGCGGCAGCGGATCGCCCGAGACATTTTGGAGCGTCAGCCAAACTTCGCCTGGTGTGTGCGCAATTTTGGGAAAAAGTTCGTCGACACTGCGGCCGACCATCAGTTCCACGATCTCTCGTTCGCTGACCCCTTTGAGCTCGCCTTGGCCAGCGACGCGGCCGTCACGGAGCACCAGATAGCTGTCGCAGATCTGCCGGACTTCCTCGAGAAAGTGGCTGATGTAAATCACCGACAAGCCCTGAGCCGATAGCCGCTGGATTGTTTCAAACAACTTGGCGACATCGGCTGCGGCCAATGAACTGGTCGGTTCATCGAGCACCAGTACTTTCGCCTGGTCGACCAGCGCGCGGGCGATCTCCACCACCTGGCGCTGACCGATCGACAGCGACACCAGCAGGCGATCCGGATCGAGGTCTTCGTGCCCCATTCGCGCCAAAACATCGCTGACCAGTTGCGACTGGGCGGCATGATCTAGCTTGCCGAAGTGGGAGCGCTCCCGGCCGAGCATGATGTTGTCTTGGATGCTCAAGTCCAGACAAACGCTCAACTCTTGATAAACGATCGCCAGTCCGGAGCGGCGGGCTAAGTCGGGTCTGCCCGGTGGTACAGCGTTGCCGCCGATCGTGACCGATCCGGTGTCGGGCGATACAGCACCACTGAGGATCTTGACCAGCGTGCTTTTGCCGGCGCCATTTTCACCGAGCAGCGCCAGCACCTGACCGCTGCGGAGCATCAGGTCTGCATCGCGCAGCACCCAGTTTTTGCCATACCGCTTGCCCAGGCCGCGAGCCTCTAACGGCGGCTGGTCGCCGGCTCGTGCCGCTGGCCGGTCAATCGGAGCTTCGCCTACGCTCACGCGACATCAAACCTTTTCGGGGCTCAGCAGCTTTTGAATTTGCTCGCTGTCCATGTTTTCTTGCGTCGCCACATGGACGCCGGTATCGACAAACGGCTCGACCGGTTCGCCGCGGATCGCTTTGACCATGGAGACGATCGCCAAATAACCCATCTGAACCGGGTCCTGCAGGATGATCGCCGAGAGTTTGCCATCCCGCAGCGCCTTAGCCATCGCGTCGCTGGAGTCGAAGCCGACGAACACAACTTTGCCGGCAAGTTTGCGATCCTCCAGCGCTCGCAGTACCCCTTCGGCGTTCGGTTCGCAGACGGCAAAGATCCCGTTGACTTGATCGGCGTAGCGATTGAGGACCTGCTGCGCCTTGTCCATCGCCGACTCGGTGGTCGTGCCGGCGTACTGGTCGCTGCTGATCACCTTGATGTCGGGGAATGCCTCGAGGCCTTTGAGAAAACCTTCTTCGCGTTGGTGCGTGCTTTCGCTCCCCTTGTTGTACCGCAGCAGGATGACGTTGCCCTTGCCACCGAGTTTCTCGGCCATCACTTCGGCCGCCAATTGGCCGCCGCGGTAATTGTCGGTGGAAACGTAGCTGGCAAACGCATCGGACGGGGCATTGAGTGCGCTGTCGAAGATCACCACCGGCACGCCGCCCCGGCGAGCTTCTTGAACGGGCCGGACCAGCGCATCGGCGTCGAGCGGCGCCAGACAGATGCCGTCGACCTGCTTGTTGACGAACCCCTGAACGACGTTGATCTGTTCGTCCCGGTCGCTTTCCTTTTGCGGTCCCCGCCACTGAATGTCGGCACCCAGTTCTTCGCCGGCCTTGAGCGCTCCGTAGTGGACCGACTTCCAAAAGATATGAGTTGTCCCCTTAGGGATCATCGCGATCTGCAGCCGCCGACCATCGCTGCCCGCAGCGGTCGATGCGGCTTGTTTGTCTGCGGAGGCCGGCGGTTGGCAGGCCACGGTGACGCCGAGCAGGAGCAACAGCAGGGGGGCAAGGTAACGCAAGGGAAAGTCGCCTCGTGAGGTGGGAAGATCGGGCAGCGATGTTGGGGACGCTGCCGCAGAGGTGAATAGTCCGGCCGAGCGAAGGTTGCCGTGATGGGTCGGGCTATTTGCCGTGCACCAGACGTTTAAACGCTTCGCTGAGCCGGAGCGTGATTTTACCCGGTTTGCCGTCGCCAATGGTGCGGTTATCAACCTTTGTCACTGAAATCACTTCGGCCGCACTACCGGTCAGGAAGCACTCGTCGGCGACGTAGATGTCATGACGGACGAGCGTTTTTTCAGCCAGCGGAATGCCTTCGGCAGCGGCCAGCTCAATCACGGTGTTGCGGGTGATGCCTTCCAAGATGCCGGCATCGGTCGGTGGGGTGATCAGCATCCCGTGCTTAACGATGAAGATGTTGTCGCCGGTACACTCGGCCACTTCGCCCTTGTGGTTGAGCATCAGCGCTTCGTCGCAGCCGGCGCAGCCCTTCCATCTTCGCCAGAATGTTATTGAGATAGTTGAGCGATTTGATCCGCGGGCTCAGTGCCGCGGAGTGGTTGCGCATCGTCGACGCGGTGACGATTTCCATCCCATCGCGGTAACGCTCCGGCGGATACAGCGCGATATGGTCGGTGATGATGATCACCTGCGGATTGGAGCAGCGATTGGGGTCCAGGCCCAGACTGCCGCTGCCGCGGGTGACGACCAGGCGGATGTACGCGTCGCTAAGCTGATTCACCTCCAACGTGCTGCGGACGCTATCGGCCATCGCCGCTTTGTCGATCGGGATGCTCAAGCCGATTGCCAGCGCCGATTCGTAGAGCCGATCGAGGTGTTCGGCGAGTTTGAACACTCGTCCGCTGTAGGCCCTCATCCCCTCGAAGACTCCATCGCCGTAGAGCAAGCCGTGGTCATAGACGCTGATTTTGGCGTCTTCTTTGTCGAACAATTGGCCGTTGATGGAAACCTTCAGGCTCATGATCAAGTGTTTGCGGTGAGAGTGAACGTCGAGAAACGCGGCGATGGTTGTGGCAGTACGATGGTTGCGGCAGTATAAGAGGTCACCGGGGGTACCGCGAGTTCACTGGATTTCCACTCAGAGCGGTCCATTTCCCCCGCTGCCGGGCCGGCCGCAGAAGCAGCGACCGCGTTTAACGGAGCAGCCGAGGCTCAAGCCGGACGGATGCTAGCGTTAAAATCGTGCCATGTCTTCTAGAAAGGGCTTCCGAGACGCCACCGCGAACGCTAAACTGCTCGACCGGCATCTTTCCTGCAGTGCCCACCGCGATCGGTCCGACTGGGACCCGTGCTGGGAAAAGTTAATGGGTGCCTCTAACCGAGCTGCGTCAGGCGGCTCCTAACCGAATCTTTAGCCAGTGATCGAAGCAACCAGTATGTACGCCATCATCGTCGACGGCGGTCGCCAGTACCGCGTGGAACCCGGCATGGAACTCGACTTGGATTTCCGGGAGGCCGCGGCCGGAGACAACATCACTTTGGGTAAAGTCCTCTGCATCGGCGGTGAGGATGGTCTCAAGCTCGGCTCGCCGACGCTTGCCAACACCGCGGTGATCGCTTCGGTCATCGGCGCACGTCAGGGTGAAAAGTTGTTCATCCAGAAATTTCGCCGCCGCAAACACTTCAAGAAGCGAACCGGCCACCGCCAGCTGTACACCCGCGTTCGCATCGAATCGATCGGCGCAGCCTAATCCAGCCGCTGCTGACGGGAAGAGACGTTATTCCTCCGTTCCCCTGAGCCGACCATGTCCAGGCTGAAGCTGGATGATTATCACGTCGGCTCGGTGCTCGGTGTCGGCACCGTGGGAACCATCTACGCGGCGACGGAGAAGGCGACCGGCAAACCGGTCGCGATCAAAAAGCTGCATCCTGCGGTCAGCCGTAATCCACTGATCGGAGCACGCTTCCGCCGCGAGATGATGATCCTCGAAAAGCTCCGCCACCCCAATGTGATTGGGTACTTCGGTGGCGGCGAGGACATCGACGGCAACCTGTTCTACATCATGGAACTGGTCGAGGGGGGATCGATCCGCGACCTGTTGGACAGTAGCGGTTTCCTCGCTTGGCAGCTGGTCGTCAGCGCAGCGGTTCAAATCTGTTCGGCCCTCCAGTGCGCCCACAACCACGGCATCATTCACCGTGACCTGAAGCCTGGCAATCTGTTCCTGACGCGCGACGGCATGATCAAGCTCGGCGACTTCGGAATCGCCCGCGATGTCAGCGCTTCGGACCTTACCGACCAGGGCCTGACCGTGGGAACGCACGCCTACATGGCTCCGGAGCAAATCACCGGCGACGCGACGATCTCCGGCAAAGCCGACCTGTATGCCTTGGGATGCTGCCTGTATGAGATGCTCACCGGTCAAAAGCCGTACATCGCCGACAGCTTCCCGCAACTGTTCGAGCAACACCTGCGGGCGGATCCGCCCAAGCCGAGCCGGATCATCCAGTGCCCGCCGGAGGTCGATGAGATCGTCATCCATCTGCTTGCGAAGCGGCCCGAGGATCGTCCGTTCAATGCCCGCGAGGTGCAGGGCAAGATGCTGCGGATCATGGACAAATATGGCCTTCGTGACGAAGTGTCGCGGCCGCCGACTGCTGGCAATATGAAGGACATTTCAGCCGGCCAAGTGCAGGACATGGGACGGCAAATGCTGCAGCGTCAGATCCGGGCGAGGCTCGGCGGCGAGGCCCGCCGGGAGGTCTCCTGGAGTAAATTTGCGGCGATTCTGGCGATGATTATTATCCTGTGCGTTGCGTTGGTGGTCGCTCGCCGGTTTTCGGCATGAACGACCGGCGCATGCTCGACCGGGCGACTCAGCGGTGGCGGGGCGTGATCAATTCCTGCCGCTCATTGTCAAAAAACGCTTAAGCGAGTAGCTTTTTGGCATAGCGGGCGACGTTGTTGCATCCCGCACCGGACATTCCGTTCCCGTTCATTTTGCGGATTTCTATTCCTCGTGATCGCCCCTTCTCGAGTCGATTCGCTTCCCGATTCTCAGCGGATTGTTATCACCGGCATCGGATTGACGTCTCCCAACGGCAACGATTGGCAATCCTTTCGCCAAGCGCTGTTAGAGAAACGCAGTGGCGTTAGGCCATACGAAATTCGCTACGTCGGCGAGACGCTGGCCGGCGTCTGCGATTTCGACGCGCTGCGATACCAGACGAAGAAAGACCTCCGCCGCGGCACCCGTGCCGGCAGCGTCGGCATCTACTGCAGCCAACGAGGCGGTCAAGCGACTGCGGGCTCGATTGGGCAAACATCGATCGTTCGCGCGTCGGCATCTACATCGGCGTGACCGAGCACGGCAACGTCGAGACCGAGAACGAGATCTACGAGATCAAGGGCTACGACTACGACACCAAGGTCTGGTCGCACCACCACAATCCGCGCACGGTGGCCAACAACCCGGCCGGCGAAATCACGCTGAACATGGGCATCACCGGGCCCGCACTACACGATCGGCGCCGCCTGTGCCGCCGGCAATGCCGGGCTGATCCAGGGCGCGCAGATGCTGCGGCTGGGCGAATGCGACGTGGCGCTGGCCGGCGGCGTCTCGCGAAAGCATTCACACGTTCGGCATCTTCGCCAGCTTCAAGAGCCAAGGCGCGCTGGCCACGCACGAGCGATCCGGCCCAAGCCGTCGCGCCGTTCGACCGCGATCGCAACGGCATCGTCGTGGCCGAAGGCGGCTGCGTCTACGTGCTGGAACGGCTCAGCGACGCGAAGAACCGCGGCGCGAAGATCTACGGCGAGCTGGCCGGCTACGCGATGAACACCGACGCCACCGACTTCGTGCTGCCCAATCCCGAGCGGCAGGCGCAGTGCATCGCAGCTGGCGCTGCAGCGCGCCGGGCTGGAGCCGGAGGAGATCGACATCGTCAGCACCCACGCCACGGGCACCAACAGCGGCGACGTCCAGGAGTGCGATGCGCTGCGCGGGTGTTCGGCGATTGCAAGACGGTGAAGTTCAACAACACCAAGAGCTTCATCGGCCACGCGATGGGCGCCGCCGGAGCGCTGGAATTGGCCGGCAACCTTGCCGGCCTTCGACGACGGCGTCGTGCCACGCCACGATCAACGTCGACGACCTCGATCCCGAGTGCGCTCTGCCGGGATTAGTGACCGGTGAGGCTCAGGAAGTCCGCGGCGTCGACTACATTCTGAACAACTCGTTCGGCATGCTGGGCATCAACTCGGTCGTGATCATCCGGCGCGTGTAATTTCCAGTTATCAGGCAGCCCCACCAGCGGTACGGACTGCATCTGCGATTGCCTTTATCCATTCACCACAGAGAACCTACCGACCATGAGTCCCGCCGAAATCCGCGATGAGATCCTCGACATTCTTGGAGACATCGCTCCGGACGAGGACCTCGACGAATGGTCGACGACAAGAACTTCCGCGAGCAGATGGAACTCGACAGCATGGACTTCCTCGACATCGTGATGGAACTCCGCAAGCGCCATCGCATGCAGATTCCGGAGGAGGATTACGGCCAATTGGCCAGCATGCAGACCACGGTGAGCTACCTCGAACCGAAAGATGCGCAGACATCGTCAAGGCATAGCCTGCGCCATGTACGACACGATCATCATCGGCGCCGGCATGTCCGGGTTGGCCGCGGGCATCCGCCTGGCATACTACGACCAGCGGGTCTGCATCCTCGAGCGGCACTACACGATCGGCGGGCTCAACTCGTTCTACCGCCTGCGCGGCCGCGATTACGACGTCGGCCTGCACGCGGTCACGAACTTCACGCCCAAGGGGACCGCAGACGGGCCGCTGGCCCGGTTGCTGCGTCAGCTGCGTTTCAACTGGGAAGACTTCGCCCTGGCCGCAGATCGGCTCGTCGATTCGCTTTCCCGGCGTCAGTCTCGACTTCGGCAACGACATCGAACTGCTGCAAAGCGAGATCGCGCGCGAGTTTCCCGACTGGTCGAGGCAACTTGCGAAACTGCTGCGATTCAGCTCGTCGACTACGACGATCTGGCGGGAGATGATCCGAACTTCAACCGCAGCGCCCGCACGGTGCTGGAGCAGTTGATCCCGATCCGCTGCTCGTCGAAATGCTGCTCTGCCCGCTGATGTGGTACGGCAATGCCCGCGAGGACGACATGGACTGCGGCCAGTTCTGCATCATGTTCCGCAGCATTTATCTCGAAGGGTTCGGCCGTCCGTTCACCGGCGTGCGACTGATCCTCAAGACTCTGGTGCGCAAGTTCCGCGGCCTGGGCGGCGAACTGAAACTCCGCAGCGGTGTGTCGCGGATCCACGTCGAGGACGGCCGCGCCGTCGGCGTGGTGCTCGACGATGGGACGGAGCTCGCCGGCCGCCGCATCCTGTCCTCAGCCGGCACGGTCGAAACGCTGCGGATGTGCGACGACATCACCGAAGTCGACGTGGCCAAAGCGGGCCAGCTGAGCTTTATCGAGTCGATCTCGATCCTCGATGTTCAACCCAAGGACATCGGATACGACCGCACGATCGTGTTTTACAACGACAGCGAGACCTTCCATTGGCGGCGGCCCGAACAAGGACTGTGCGATATGCGCACCGGCGTCATCTGCTCGCCGAACAACTATCGTTATGATGCCGCCGACGGAATGCTGCCCGACGGTGTCATCCGGATCACCACGCTGGCCAACTACGACCGCTGGTGTGCGTTGCCCGAACCGATGTACCGGGCCGAGAAGGTCGCTCGGTACGACCGCGGTCGCACTCGGCGGTGCGGTTCATGCCCGACTTCCGCCGGCACGTCATCGACACCGACATGTTCACGCCCACGACGATCCGCCGCTTCACCTGGCACGACAACGGCGCGGTGTACGGCGCGCCGGACAAACGGCTCGACGGCACGACGCATCTGAAGAACCTGTTCCTCTGCGGCACCGACCAGGGCTTCGTCGGCATCATCGGCGCCATTATCAGCGGCATCAGCATGGCCAATCGCCACTGCCTCGTCTCAGCCGACTGAGCTGCTCGGTCAGATTGCGCGCCCTGAAGCGGATCAAAATCGGCCCGTGGTCATACCCGCATCGCGGGCGACGTCGGGTCCAGTTGTGGACTAGAATCTTTCGGGGGCCACGACCCTACCCGCTCGCTCGTCCACTCCTTCAGTGCAATCCGCAATCATGTGGCAGTCGCTACAACCGCTCATCGAATCGTTGTTCGTCGGTCCGGTCTGGCCGGCTTCGGTGCTGTTGTTGTTGGTCTTGGGCTACCTGTTGTTGTCGCTGGGTACATCTTGGGATGTGGACGGTCCGGACCTGGAGGTCGATGCCCACGTTTGGCAAAGCCTTGGAACTGCCACGCTGCGCTGGCTGCACTTGGATTCGGTTCCAGTGGTCATCTGGGGCGGTCTGTTTGCCTGCATCAACTGGTTGCTGGCCTACATCCTGTGGAATGCTTTTGATTCGGCGCGGCACGACCCGACGTGGCTTGTATCAGCGCTGCTGGCGACGCGCAACGCGGTGATCGCGGCGGTGATCACGAGGTTCGTCACCGCGCCGCTGGCGCCCTACCTGGGCGGCGGAGCGGCCTACGGTGTAGAGACGCTGATCGGCAGGTCGTGCGTCGTCTCCTCGGGTGAAGCGACGCCGACCTTTGGACAAGCGAAGTACGACACCGGCGGCGCTCCGCTGCTGCTCAACATCCGCACCGATGGACCTCATCTCGCCAAAGGCACACCGGTCCGCATCGTCTCCTTCGATCCCACCAAACGCATCTACTCTGTCACCCTCGATCTTGATACTGATATCAATACCTTTTCCGGGACCCAAACATGATCATCCATCCGCTGCTTGCTCTTTCTGATGCGGCGATGTACGGCCTGCTGACCGTCGGGCTGCTGGTGTTCTTCGCGATGTTGGCGGCGTTTTACGTCAGCATCTTTTTCGTCAAAGTTGGACCGGATGAGGCGATCGTCAAGTCGGGAGCGGGCGGGATCAAGGTCGTCACCGATGGTGGTTTGCTGCGGATGCCGCTCGTCCAGCACATCGAGTACATGGACCTGACGCTCAAGAGCTTTGAGATCGCGCGTCAAGGCGCTGAAGGCTTGATCTGCAAGGACAATATTCGCGCCGATATTAAAGTCGCGTTCTTCATCCGTGTCGACAAAACGGCGGAAGAGATCAAGGAAGTCGCTCAGTCGATCGGCCCGAAGCGGTGCAGTGAGATCGAGACGCTCCGCGAACTGTTTGATGCCAAGTTCAGCGAAGCGCTCAAGACGGTCGGCAAACAGTTCGACTTCGTCGACCTGTATGACAAACGCGATAAATTCAAGGACGAAATCCTCAAGGTCATCGGCACCGATCTCAATGGTTACCGACTCGACGATGCCGCGATCGACTACCTCGAGCAGACGCCGCTGTCGCTGCTCAACCCCAACAACATCCTCGACGCCGAAGGGATCAAAAAGATCACCGAGCTGACGTCGACCGAAAAGATCAAGGAAAACCAGTTCACTCGTGACCGCGAAAAGACGCTTAAGAAACAAGACGTCGAAGCGGAAGAAACGATCCTCGAACTCGAGCGGCAACGCGTCCAGGCGGTCGAGAAGCAACAACGCGAAATCGCAGAACTCCGAGCTCGTGAAAAGGCATCAGCCGATAAGGTCCGCGAACAACAGCGACTAGAATCCGAACGTGTGCGGATTCAGACCGAGGAAGAAATCGGCATCGCCGAGGAAAACAAGTCCCGGCAAATCCTCGTCGCCCAGCGCAACAAGGAACGCACCGACGGGGTCGAACTGGAACGCGTCCAGCGTGATCGCGAACTGGAAGCGGTCGAACGCTTGCGGTTGGTCGGCGTCGCCGATGTCGAAAAGCAAAAGGCGATCGAAGTTGAAAACCGCAACATCCAAGAAGTGATTCGCGAGCGAGTGGCGGTCGAGCGGGCTGTGGTGGAAGAGAAAGAGCGAATCAAAGACACCGAAGAAAAGGCCGGGGCCGAACGACTCAAGTCGGTCCAGATCACCGCCGCTCAAATGCGTGCCGAAGAAGATCTCATCCGCCAAACCAAAGCCGCTCAGGCCGAAAAAGAAGCTGCTCTAATGTTGGCCGATAAGATTCGCGTCGAGGCCGAGGCGATGAAGGACGCGGCCGAGCGCGAGACCGCTGCGACTAAGATGCTGGCCGAAGCCGAATCAGCCAAACAGGCAGCGGTCGGACTGGCCGAAGCGCGGGTTCAGGAAGCCAAAGCCGATTCGCTGCAGAAGGAAGGTATTGCTCAGGCCACCGTGCTGGAACGCAAAGCCGTTGCGGAAGCTAAGGGTATCGAAGCCAAGGCGGAGGCCCTTCAGAAGCAAGGCTTAGCTGAAGCGGCCGTGGCGCTGGAAAAGTACCACAGCGAAGCGACCGGCATCACCGAAAAGGCCGAGGCGATGAAGCAACTCGACAGCGTCGGCAAGGAACACGAAGAGTTCAAGCTGCGACTGGAGAAAGAGCAGAACGTCGAGATTGCGGCAATCAATGCCCAGAAGAATATCGCCGAAAGCCAAGCCGGCGTCGTCGGCGAAGCGCTGCGAGCGGCCCGAATCGACATCGTCGGCGGCGATGGCCAGTTCTTCGAGCAGATCACCTCAGCCGTCAAGGGCGGCAAGGCGATCGACCGCTTCGTCTACAACAGCCGCGTGGCAACTGACATTAAGGATACCTTCTTTGATGGCAACCCCGGCTACTTCCGCGACAAGCTGCTGACGCTAGTGGCGCAGTTCAACCTCAGCACCGACGATATCAAGGACCTGTCGATTGCGGCCCTAATCGCGCAGTTGATGGGCGCGGCTAAGAGTGAGGACCTTCGCTCGCAGCTGACCAGTCTGCTCGGCATGGCGGGCTCGGCTGGAATCGCTGACCAACGGGTCTCCAAACTGGTGTTGGATGCCCCCAAAGTCACACAGGTAACCAGCGTCAACGGCAATAGCAAGAAATAAACTGTGATTCGGAATCTGCTCCACCGCCACTTAGACGTCCGCACATGACGACCAACGACGACCTCTCCGGCGGTACTTATGAGATCTTGCGCAACCGCCTTCGGGATGGAGCGACCGTGCTGCGCAACCGCCTCGGCGGGCTTAACCAGGATCGTGCAGCGGTCTTCGGCAACATCCAAACCACACTGCTTGCCACCGAACGGGTGACGACGGAACACAATTGTGTACCGCGAGATCTGGTGGCGGTCGGCGACCGCTTCTTGTTTGGATATAACGTCCAGTTCGGCCTAAAAACGGAGACGCATCTGCAGGACGTTTTCGCCTGCTATCGATTCGACGGTTTAGAGTTTCATCCTGAACCGCTTGAGAGTTTGCTGCGCGACGAGCGTTTCGCCACCGATTTTTCTGACCTCTACCGCTACTACAAACACACCGCGTTCACCCGTTTCTTTTCCAACGGTCCATTCGTCTACTTCGTGTTCCAGGTAGGACGCACTGCCGCGGATATCAAAGCGTTCAAGTGGCGGTCAGCCGGTGGCGAGTTTCAGTACGTCGATAACCGCAGCGAGCACGAGGTTGTCCACCCACCGCAACATGAGTTCGTGTGGAAACGCACCACGCGCGACCAACATCACTACGGACGCCATCCGCACATCTCGATCGAAGACCGCATGTTTGTGGAAACCGTCGGCGGTGACTTGACTATCAAAGTTGAGAACAACACCGAATCCGGTGAAGGGATTTACAGCGAGCCGGTCGATCATGCCGACCAAACACTCGACGACGCCGAAATCTACTACGCATCGCTCGGCAACCTCGTACTGCTCAAGATCCGCCCGTATCAGGAGCAGCGGTTCCGTTTCCTCGTCTTCAATGCCAAGCTGAACACCGTGATCCGTATGGATGAGATCGAGCATGCATGCGTGATGCTGCCCGACGATCAAGGGATCATCTTTCCCGGTGGATACTACTTACAGACGGGAGAGTATAAACGGTTCGATCACGGCCTCAATCAGATGCTCTATGAGCGAACACTGCCAGCATCCAATGGTGAGGATTTCCTGTATCTGTTCTATCAGCGCGACAGTGGAACTTACATCCAGCTGCGCTACAACCTGATCCGGCAGAGCGTCGACACGCCGATGATCACCAGCGGCCAGACGTTCTTTGGCGACGGCAAGATGGTCGCCTTCAAAGCGAATGAGCAGCCGCAGAAGCATCACGCCGTACAGATTTGGCAAACCCCGTTCACCGGTCCCGACTTTGTTCCCGACAGCAATTCCGATTCATTGTTATTCAAGATCGGCAATAAAGAACTCGTGCGCTGCATGGCTGAGTGCAGTGAGATCTTGCACCTGATCGACAAGGAAGACAACTACGAAGGTTTGTATGTCGATCTTGTCAAACGCAGCGGCGATGTGCTGGATAGCTACTTCTGGATCGACAAGTCTGAGACACACAAACTCGATGAGCCGCTGCGCACGATCCGCGAGGCAGCTTCCGCCGCAGTCGAAGAGTATGAGAAGGTGGTTCGCTTGCGACGCGATACGAGCAGTCGCACCGAAACCGTCAAGCATTCCATCGAAGCGCTGATTAAGCAGCTCGACCTGGGCCGGTTTGAGGCCGTCGATGATTTTGTCAATGCACTGGCGAAACTGCGCGAGCAGCGCGGAGCTGCAATCGCCCTTCGCGAGCTGCGGTACGTCGATCTGCAAGTGGTCGAATCGCTCGAAAAGCTGACGGCCGAGCGTTCCGAACGGCTCAGTCGGCGGTGCGTCGATTTCCTTGCCACGCCGCATGCGCTCGATCCCTACCGTCAGCGTGTCGACAAGGCAGCGACCGCAGTTGCCGGGCTGGAGCGAGTGACGCAGGCGAAAGAGTTGCAAAAAACGATCGATGAAGCGGCAGGGCAACTGGAACTGCTGACCGAGACGGTCAGCAACCTGCAGATCGAAGATACAACCAAGCGAACGGAGATCATCGACGGCATCAGCGAGGTTTTTGCCTCGCTCAATCGGGTTCGCAGCGCTCTGCGCTCGCGGCTATCGGAACTGATGGGCAGCGAGGGAAGAGCCGAGTTTGCATCGCAACTGAAGCTGCTGCAGCAGACCGTCAACGGCTACCTCGACGTCTGTGACGCGCCCGATAAATGCGACAGCTATCTGACCCGGCTGATGATCCAGTTGGAGGAACTCGAGGGCCGGTTCGCTGAGTACGACGAGTTTGTCAGCGAGCTGACTCAGCGCCGCGAGGACATCTACACCGCATTTGAGTCGCGCAAGGTTCAGCTCGTCGAGGCGCGCAATCGCCGCGCTGAGACACTCGCGTCATCGGCCAATCGGATCTTGCAGGGAATCCAGACCAAAGCCTCGTCGTTGAAGGGCGTCGACGAAATCCTCGCCTATTTCGCTTCCGATCTGATGGTCGACAAGGCGCGAGGCATCATTGAACAACTGCGCAAGCTCGACGATACGGTCCGCGCGGAAGAGATCGAAAGCCGGCTCAAAACGGTTCGCGAAGACACTGTCCGGCAGCTCAAGGATCGCCAGGAGCTGTTCGAGGACGGCGGCGACACAATCCGTCTGGGACGTCACCGGTTTGGGGTCAACACGCAGCCGATCGATCTGACGAGTGTTGTCCGGGATGGCGTGTTGAGTCTGCACGTGACGGGCACGCAGTTCTTTGAGCCGCTGGACGATCCCGACCTGCTCGCCGCTCAAGATTTATGGAATCAGGAGCTGATCAGCGAGAATGCAGAGGTTTATCGCGGCGAGTTCCTGGCGACCGATCTGTTTGAAACCTGGAAACGGTCCGCCGATCATCCCGGCGCGGCCATCCCCACGCTCGCTTGGGTCCAGCAACAGATCGCGGGTCGATTTTCTGAGGGCTTTGCCAAGGGCGTGCATGACCACGACGCGGCGCTGATCCTCGAAGCGCTGGTGCGTCTGGATCAGCAAATCGGCTTGCTCCGGCACCGCCCCAGCGCCCGTGCTGCGGCGACGCTCTGGTGGCAGCGTTTGATCTCGAAGGCGAATCGCAATGCTCTGACCAGCTGGATCGGCGGCTTCGCGCATCTGGCCAGAGCCTTCCCCGGCGCCCGCCCGGCCGCTGAGTTTCGCCAGCGGATCGTCGACTTGGTAGGTGACCCTCAGCAGGATCATGGCAGCTCGCTGGCCGAGATTTTTCCGGACGTCACGGCAACCATGGTCGCCGATTATTTATTTGATGTGCTGACCGCGGCGGCGGCGACGCCTGTCTTTAGCTCCACCGCGGCGCGGTGGTATGAGTCATTTTGCGAGTCGATGCCACAGGAGGACCGCAAGGCGTGGGTCACGGACGTGCTCGGCGCCAACAACGCTCGCCCGCTGGAGTCGTTCGTGCTGGCCCGCAACTGGGCCGATGCATTCTTGACCAGCCAGGCGCCTGCCGCCGACGTCATCGACCCGCCGTTGGATTATCGCGACGAATTGGCGCTGTTGATTCAGCAGGATGGGGTGGGCAATTCGCAAATAGTGACCGCACACGTTGCCCAGCAGGTCGAGGGACTGGTAGGCGATCATCGCCGCATTGCCGGCGGTAAGCTGGTGGTCCATTATCACGAGCTGCTGGAGCGATTGCGCCGGTATCACGCTCGGGTCGTGCCGCGGTTCAAACGCTTGGGCACCGCGAAGCATCAGGTATTAGAACGCTCACGTGCGGAACTGCGATTGGATGAGTTCCGCCCCAAGGTGCTGACCAGCTTTGTCCGCAACCGGCTGATCGACGAGGTTTACTTGCCGATGATCGGCGACAACCTCGCCAAGCAACTCGGAGCGGCCGGTGAAAACAAACGCACCGATCGCTCGGGCATGTTGCTGTTGATCAGCCCGCCGGGCTATGGCAAAACGACGCTGATGGAATACGTTGCCAATCGGCTGGGCGTCGTATTCATGAAAATCAACGGCCCGACCATCGGCCATGGAGTCACGTCGCTCGATCCCGATGAAGCGCCCAACGCGGCGGCGCGGGAAGAGGTGGCGCGAATCAACTTAGCCCTGGAAATGGGCGACAATGTGATGCTGTACCTCGACGACATCCAGCACACACACCCGGAGTTGCTGCAAAAGTTCATTTCGCTCTGCGACAGCACCCGCCGGATCGAAGGTGTGCGAAACGGACGCACCAAAACTTATGATCTGCGAGGCCGTCGGTTTGCCGTCGTCATGGCTGGAAATCCTTATACCGAAAGCGGCGAGCGATTTCAGATCCCCGACATGCTTGCCAACCGTGCCGACGTTTATAACCTCGGCGAAATCATCGGCGATGCCTCCGACGCATTCGAGATGAGCTACTTGGAAAATTGTTTGACCAGCAATGAGCATTTGGCGCCACTGGCGGCCGGCAATCCCGAAGACGCACGGCAACTGATCCGCGCCGCTGGGCGTGACTCGATTGAGGGTGCCGAGCTGAAGGGGAATTACTCGGCGGACCAAGTGCGGTCGATGTTCGAGGTGCTGCGAAAACTTATCCGCGTGCGCGATGTCGTGCTCAAGGTCAACCGCGCCTATATCCGGTCCGCTGCGCAGGCGGATGCGTATCGCACCGAGCCGCCGTTCAAGCTGCAGGGCAGCTACCGCAACATGAACCGGATGGCGCAGAAGGTCGCACCGGTCATGAATGATGCGGAATTAGCAACACTCATCTATGCGAGCTACGAGCAGGATGCACAGACACTCACCACGGACAACGAAGCCAATCTACTGAAGCTCAAAGAACTGCTCGGGACGCTCACGGTTCAGGAGCAGGAACGCTGGGATGCGATCAAGTACGCGTTTGTTGAAAACGTGCGAATGTCGGGAATCAGCACGGAAGACCAAGCCGGCCAAGTGCTGCGTCAACTCGCGTCGATGCGCGATGGGCTGGAGTCGATCCGTCAGGTGATTGCGCGAGCGGTTACCATTCACGGCGAAGGCGCCGAGCAGCGGATGGACGAGCGGTTCGATGCGCTGCGCAGCGGACTGGTCACCGCCACCGATCAGCTCGCCGTCGTGCTGCAGTCGACCGCCGGGCAGTTGCAGAAGATCAGCGAGTTCCAAGCCGCGAACCCACCGGAGCAGAATGTCACGGTCCAGCACAAGGTCCCACGGGTGATGCTCGATTTGATCCGTGGCCAGTTCCATCTGATGCAAGAATGGCTGCGCCCGATCCTCGAAGGCTCGACGGTGCAGGGGCGTGAACTGGAAAGCCTGCGCGTCCGCATCGACAGCATGCTCGATACCTACGTGCGGCTGCAATCAGAACTCGAATCGGCCGTCGACAAATAGCAGTCGTTTAACCGTGCTCGCTGAAAACGATTTGCCGGGTGCGGGAATGTCGACTAATCTCGTGCCAACGGAGCGCGGTTGGCGGATCCGGCTTGGTGGCAGCGACTCAAGGCTTTCAGTTTTGGCAATCCAGTTTCAGTGCCATGAGTGTGGCAAAACGATCAGCGTGAAAGACGAACTAGCCGGTAAGCGGGTGAAGTGCCCGTGCGGCGCTGTCGTCACTGCAACCGCTGCGGCTCCCACGGCGACTGCCGGCGCCGCACGTCCTGCCCGGCCGGCGCCTGCGCGGCCGGTGCCCGCCCGACCGGTGGCTGCCCGACCCGCTGTTCAAACTTCTACCGCTGCCCGAGCGGGCACCGCACGCCCGGCACCGGGTCTACCGGCCAGCGGCAATCCGTACATCGCGGGCAGCAATGACCTCAGTTCGCTGTTTGATGAACTGACGGAATCGGATCTGCAGACCAAGCGTGAGCGGGATCAGCAGGCGGCGGACTCGCAGGCCGCGGTCAAAGATCCGCTGGCCGCCTACCGCCCCGATAAAGGCGGCAAAGCATCGCGTCCCGGCGGTGCCGGTCCGCGGCCGGTGGGGCTGACGATCCTGGCGGTCCTCAACTTTTTAATCGCGGCGCTCATGCTCACGCTCGGGGTGCTGTTCCTGGTTGGCACCCAAGCCTTCGGTGATGCCCTCGCAGAAGTGGAGTTCCTGCAAGAAGTCGCCACTGCCATTGCGGTGACGATACTCATCGCTGGCGGCTTTTGTGCAGCCACCGGCGCGGGGTTACTCAGCGGCCAGCCCTGGGGTTGGTGGCTCGGCACGACGGTCTATACATACAGTGCCTTCGACGGCATCTTCTCCATCATCTTCGCACTGCTCGAGGCCGCTCCGCCGGACACTGCATTTAAAAATGTTGGGAGGGTCCTGTTTGCGATCGGGGTCGTCTCCTACCTCTTTAATGAAGAACGTCGCGCGTATTACAGAATCCAAACCAAGCCCGCGATCGCCGCGGTGATCGTGATTGGCACGATGGCAGTCCTAGCGTTCGCACTGCAATTGGGCCTGCACCTGATGGTCGAGGATGTGCCGGCCCAGTAGCCGCGGCATCGCTACTGCGGCGGTCGCCCTAGCCCGCTGCCCGTGCCTATTGCACAGCCGAAAAACGGTGCGTCGGCAGTGGCCGGCCGGGCCGGAAACTCTGTGTCTGAGTGACTTGGCAGCTCCCGCCCACCGACCGGCAAGCCTGCTCGACCGCCTGCTGCACCAGTTCTTGCAGCGTCTGCGGATCGATGGCCACGCGAGCGTTGACCACCACATCGGCCGCTGCGGTCTGGCACTGGGAGGCCAATGACAGTTCGGCTGGCGACAGGCTGCTGGTCAAGTTGGCGACCGCGGAAAAACCTTCCCACAGCCCGATCGCTTTCAGGTGAGCGGTTTCAGCGCCGGCATGGGCCAGCGACGCCTGCAGCGCCGCGACAATCCCCAGGATCAATTCGTCTAGCGCAAACGGCTCATTGGCCGTAGCCTTCAAACTCATATTGAGCCAGCCGAGTTCCGCTTCGCCCTCGGCGTAAATGTCGTAGTCGATTTCCAGCGTCCGCCGCCCGAAGTCGCCGCGCTGGTCGAGCATTTCTAGCAACAGGTCGAACCCGGCCCCGGTACGCGCGCTGGTCCGCAGGATCGGCACTCCGGCGGCTTCGGTCGCCAATAGCCCCGCCAACTCATCGAGTTCCTCTGCCGTCAGCTCGTCGGCGCGATTGATGATCACGAAGTCGGCTTCTTCGAGCTGTTTTTTGAAGATGTACTGGGCCTTGGGCGAGAAACCGGCCCGCTGACCACCGGAAAGGATGCGTTTACCGTGATTTGGCTTGAGGATGACGCCATAAGGTGCCACGTCGAACTGCTCGCCCAACAATTGCACCAGCGGCTGGATCACGGTGGCGACCAAGTCGGTGCAACTACCGACCGGCTCGGCCAGAATCACGTCCGGCCGCCCATCGCGACCGAGCTCTTCAGCCCGCTGAGTCAGCTCATTGAAATTGCAGCAGAAACAAGAGCCCGCTACCTCGCCGACCTCAAAGCCCTGCGCCCGCAGCGTCTGCGTGTCGACCAGATCGGTCGCTTGATCGTTGGTCACGATCGCCACCCGCAGCCCACGGCTCTGATAAGTGCGAGCCAACCTGGCAATGGTGGTCGTCTTACCGGCGCCAAGGAAGCCGCCGAGCATGATGAATCGAATCGGTGCCATGGGACGCAAGACCTTCTATTTCAGGTGCATTCGGGATCGCTGCGGCGATAGGCGGCAGGGAGCAAGAGGAATGAGGCGTTCACGATAGCTCAGAGTGAGACGGTAGGCGAGGAGCGGGTGGCGGGAGAACGGAGGACGGTGGACGGTGGACGAGGATTATCCGGCGGCCGCGATGGCGTCACTGGCGGCTTCAGGTTCCAGCGGCACTGGCTGATCGCAGACGAGGTCGGCGAGCGTTTTATCGCCGGCGGCGGCAAGCTGGGCGGCTTTGAGCGCATCGAGCGTCTGCCAAGCGGTGCCCGAGAGGCCGGAGGGCAATTCGTGAGCGATCTCCAACACATCGCGAATCTGAATCGACTCCGGCGGACATGCCAGCGTGTAACTCTCGTCAGCTTCATCCGAACAAGCCAACCGGGCGACCCAGCCGGCGGCTTCCAGCTTGCGAACCATCGAGTGCACGACGGTTGTTGGTAGCAGCAACCGCTCGGACAGGTCCTGCTGGTCGGTCGCACTGCCGCGCATGAACGCCTGGCCGATCGTGACCAGAATCGGCAAGATCCAAATCGGGTCGCCGGTAGGAAGGTTGGCCAGTGGCGTTTGCAGCTTGGCGGGGTAACGTCCGCGGAGGGTCTGTAGGGTGTGGGTCAGCACCACGCCGAACAAGATGATCATCCACGTCACGTAGATCCAGAACAGGAACAGTGGGATCAGTCCCAATGAGCCGTACAACGACGAATAGGGGAGTGCTTTGACCACGTAGAGCTGGAAACCGAGCTTGGCGACTTCCCACAGCGCCGCTCCAACGGCCGCGCCGATCGCTGCGGCGCGAAGCGAGACGTGGGTGTTGGGCATCAGCGCGTAGAGCAGGAACAGCAGCACCCAGCTAGCGAGGATCGACAGGCCCCGGGTCAGCACCGTCGCCGTGGTCGCGATCGGGACGACCCCCGAGAGGTACTCGATGAACTGCCCGGACAGATAGAGGCTGGCCGCCAGCAGGCCGCTGCCCAAGGTGATGATCGACCAATGGATCGCCAGCCGCAGGTGTAGAGGACGCTCCGTGGGCGCCTCAAAGATGATGTTGAACAGATATTCCACAGCGTTGGAGAGCGCCACGGCGGTGTAGATGAACAGCAGCAGACCAAAGATCCCCAGCGAGGCGAAATCGAGGCTGGCGACCTTGCCGGTCGCCTCCCGCAGCCCCCGGCGGATGCTCGCCTTCACTTCGTGGCTCTCATCGCTCAAGTCGGCGATCGGCTCAGCTAACGCCGTATCCAACACCGTATCCCCCGATTCGGGCTCGGCTGCCTCCAGATCGAGCCCATACGTCTCGGGCACTTCGGGGACGCCGAAAAATGAGTAGAGCTGGTTTTCCAGACTCGCCTGGACTTCCTCCACTCCGCCGACGACACGAAACATCACCAGGCTCAAGACCACGACCGGAATCAGCGAAAAGATCGTCCGATAGGTCAGCTCGGCGGCCATGCCTTCGGCCCGTACCCGCGCCAATTCACGATAACAGTGAGCCGCAATCCGTCCCGCCTTGCGAACGCGGATCTGCAGCCGAGTCAGTTCGTCTTCGGGACGAGCAAAGAAGTCCTGCAGTCGTTCAATATGTTCACGCAGCATAGACGCCGAGCCGATGGGACTGGAAAATACGGACCGAGCCGGTGCCGACAGCAGCGAGTGGGGGGTCAACACCGACTGTTCGGGTCAAGGGGTCAGCAGTCAATTGTGCGCAGCACCTGAAGGGCCGTGCCGGCAATTCACTCCTGACCCCTTAACCGCTCCTGCACGAATCCATCCGGCCGTTCATCATACCGCAGGTCCTGTGCCCAGCCGATCGGTGAGCGCTGCTCACAGCTTGACGGCTTACCGGCGACGATGGTCACAACCCTCACCCAGATGGCTCGAATGCGCCGCTCAAGCGGACCAACTGCGCAAAAGCTATATCGCATCGGTGCCCTCGGCGTTACAACGGTGGCCTTTCGGTGAGTTATCCCAAAGATCGAGTCGGAGTCGGAATCGTTTGCTGATGCTCAAGGATCTAAGCCCTCTAAAAGTGCCCGTCGATTCAGCGGTTCGCAGCATGACCGGCCAGGGTACCGGTCGCGTTGAGAGCGAACTCGGTTCGCTGACGGTGGAGTTGCGTTCGGTCAACCAACGCGGACTGCGGGTCTCGCCGCGGATGGGCGAACTGCTATCGCCGCTCGAAAGTCGCTTTGAGCAGCTGATCCGTAGCCAGTTGAAGCGCGGAGCGCTGCAGGCTTCGGTTCGCTTTGCGCCCTCGGCGGCCATTTTGCCGACAATGATCAACTCGGAGGTGGTCATCGCCTACGTGGCCCAGCTGCGTCAGATCCGCACCTCGATCGGGCTCCAGGATCCAATTGATCCGACCGGACTGCTGCAGTTGCCCGGAGTGATCAGCGGGACGGAAGGGGCGGCGATTGATCCCGAAGCGGTGTGGCCACTGCTGCAGGAAGCGACCGAGCTGGCGCTGCAGAGCCTTGACGAGATGCGCGCTGTCGAAGGTGCGGCGATGGCTGTTCAGCTGCGACTGGATGCCGCCTCGATCTCAGAGCAGCTGCGGCAAATCACGGTTCTGGCACCCCGGGTCGTGGTCCAGCATCGCGATCGGCTCGAAGGCCGTGTTACGCGTTACTTGGAACAGCGCGGCTTGGAGGTGACGCAGTTGGACTTGCTGCGTGAAGTGCAATTGTTCGCCGATCGTTGTGACATCAGCGAAGAAATCACGCGGCTCTCTAGCCACCTGCAACTGTTTGCCGACACGCTCGGCGGCTCCGAAGCCAGCGGCCGTAAACTCGATTTCATCATCCAGGAAATGTTCCGCGAGACCAACACGATCGGCAGCAAGGCCAGCGACGCTCAAATCGCCGCGCTGGTGGTCGAGATCAAGTGTGCCCTGGAGCGAATGCGTGAACTGGTGCAAAATCTTGAGTAACGAACGTGCGTAACTTTGATGCCGGAATCATGACTAGGAACGAACCGGCCCGCGGCCAGCTGATCATCGTCTCCGGCCCCAGCGGTGCGGGTAAGTCGACCGTCGTGCGCCGGCTGATCCAGGAATGCCCGCTGCCGCTGGCGACGAGCATTTCGGCGACCACGCGGCAGCCGCGAGACACCGAACGCGACGGCATCGATTACTTCTTCATGTCCCCGGAGCGATTCGCCCAGCTCCAGCGCGAGGGGGCGTTTGTCGAGTGCAAACAGAACTTCGGGCTGCAGCACTGGTACGGGACGCTGCACGATCAGGTTGCCGCTGGCTTAAATGCCGGCAAATGGTTAATCTTAGAGATCGATGTTCAGGGCGCGATGGAGGTGATGGAAAATCCTCACTTCGACCCGATCACCATCTTCATCCATCCCGGCGGCTTGGATGAGCTGGAACGCCGACTGCGAGGCCGTGGCAGCGAAACCGAAGAATCGCTGGCAGCCCGGCTAAAAACCGCTGCGGCGGAAATGCGGTACATGTCGCGCTACCAATACGAAGTGGTCAACGCGTCGGTCACCCAAGCTGTCACCGAAATCTGCCAGATCTTACTGCACGCTAAGGAACTGAACGAATGCTCGAAGAGCTAAAAGAAGAAGAAATCGTCAACAAAGTTGGCGGCCGGTTCAAACTCAGCACTTTGATCCAGAAACGACTGGTCCAGCTCAACCAAGGCAGCCGCGCCCTGGTCAACGTCGATACCCATGACAAGATGAGCATCGTGCTCAAGGAGATCATGGCCGACAAGATCACGCTGAGCTTGGACAACGAAATCCAAACGCTCGACGCACAGATCGCCGCCTTCGAAGGCCCTGATCTGGGCGCCATGGACCTGTAAGCGTCAGCGTGGCCGACCGCTCCGCCGGTCGGAGTTGAATGTGGCCGACCGCTCCGCCGGTCGGTGCTCCCTGACAGCAACCGTTCGATCGCGGAGCGATCGACCACCTAACACTGCACTTCCACGAGCTTTCTATGGCCGCTGCGGGCCGACCTGTTGTGATTCTCGCTGTCGGCGGCGGGATCGCCGCTTACAAATCCGCAGCCCTCTGTAGCCGATTGGTCCAGAGCGGCTATGAAGTCCGTGTCGCCATGACCTCCTCGGCGACCGAATTCGTGGGACCGGCGACCTTTGCGGCGCTCTCGGGCCAAGCGGTCGCAACCGGGTCCTTTGATCCGGCTCAGTGGCCGCTTGGACCTCACATCGAACTCGCCGGCGGAACGCGTCGAGCCGACGCCGACTTACTGATCGTTGCTCCGGCGACCGCGAACCTGCTCGGCCAGTTCGCCCACGGGATCGCAATCGATTTGGTCACCACGCTGTACTTGCAGGTCGGCTGCCCCGTGCTCCTGGCTCCGGCGATGAGCCAAGTGATGTGGGCCAAGCCGGCGGTCCAGAGAAATATCCAACAGCTGCGCGATGACGGCTGCCACTTCGTCGGACCGGAACAGGGCTGGCTCAGTTGCCGGCAGTCCGGCAGCGGCCGCATGAGCGAACCGGAATCGATCGCTCAGGCATGCGATGAGTTGCTGCGGACCGCTCGTGAGCGACTCGAAGAAGATGCCCGCGCAGCCGACCAGCGCTGCTGACCGGGCACCTGTACCTCGGTTTTCTCAACCGCCATCGCTGGACGCGATCTTCCCTTTCGACACCAAGTCAAAGTCAGCCACATTGCGCTTGCCTGCTACGACTTCAAATTGCAGTGTCGACTCCGCATTGAACTGACTTGGGATCCGCTCGGGAACGGCAGGAACAGGAGTCCCGTCGGCCGTTTCACTCGGCCCCTGTGCGGTCGTAATACGAACGCGACTCAAGCCCGGCACGGCACCTTGCCGTCCCTGAGCATAATTCAATACGTAACGCCCCTGATCGTCGGTGATCCCACCCGCTGGCCTGCCTTGACCCCGGATGAACACGACCGTTGCCTTGGGCAACGGCTGCCCGTCCATGGTAACCGTCCCTTCCACCCTGCCGATGTCGGAGTCCGATGAGCAGCCGCCGGTGTAGAGGAGCGCGCCAGCAGGAACGCCCGCCCAATCCGGAGGCGACGGGACACGCCGGTTCGTGGTCGACCTGCGCAACGGGAGACCAAGCGTTGCGAAACCCTTGCCGAAGCTGCATGTCCACCTCCAACGGGACGCAACTTCGGCTCGTGGCTGGACCATTTAGTGGAGACTGCGTCCATTGCTTTGGTGATTTTCATATTGGTGCTAAAAAATGATGGATTCACTGGACGTTATGAGATATCAATTGATCTCGCAGGTATCAATAACCTGGTGCTTCCGCGAATTGCGTGGCAGGCAACCCGTCAGGTAAACCTCTTGGGTGGCACGCTTAGAGCCACAGCGATGGGCGTGGGCGGACAGAGTTAACTTCCCGAACGACCAGCCATGCTGTGGTAGCCACGCCGTTCCCTCCAAGACGCCATTCGTTCCTCAGGGTCGTGCCACTTGAGAGTTCAAAGCCCGCACCCCATGCGCCATCAAAAGCCCGGAAGAACCAAAATCTCAACCGCTCCGTTGCCCCGTGTCCCACAACTCCAATGGGACACAGGGGCAGCGGATGGCTGATTGCATACAGCTTAGAACTCGCCGACAATCAATCCATCATTGATGGAGTAGAGTCGCTGATAAATGCCATAACCCTCGCCACGATTTGGACGCTCGAAGGCGCTGGCCGCGTTGACCCATGCAGTCGCCGTGTGCTGGACGAACTCCGAGACGAACCGGACCGATCCGTCGGCAAACCCAAACGTCGCACCTCCGGGGTGCTGGCTGCTGGCGGTGCGGTGCGGCTGCGGGTTTCCTTGGTCCTGGGTCCAGTTAATCGCCCACTGGCCATTGACCATCAGCGCATTGGTCGCACCGGACGCGTACTCCGCAATATCCTTGCCTGCATAGATCCGGGACCGGTTGCGACCATTGGCATCCATCTCCCATTTGGTTTCAGCAACCATGATGGTATTGGTCGAGCCATCGAGGATGTCACGTAGACCGACGGCCGGCCCGCGGTTGTTGCGGCAGAATACACCGTTGAACCGGCCGGCGGCCGGTTCGCGCCGACCGCAGCTCCTGCCCAGCCGTCGTAGGCACTGCCGGCACCTTGATAACTGCTTGTCGCCGAATTCGGTATGGCGCCGTCGTTCCACTGCGGCGGCTTGGTATCAGAGGGGCAGCTGAACAATGCCAGGGGTGTCTGGCACACCTCACGGTTTCGTGTGATCGTATTCTCGCCCGCGGGGTACCTGGGATCAAAGCGATCGAACTGATTGCCTTGTTCAATGAAGTGCAGCAAGCCGGTGGCCCAACCAAAACCTGATCCGCCTTCGGCATTGAGCCGATTGCCGTCAAAATCTCCACGGTAATCGTGACCGATCGGAAACTTATTATGAGTATCGTGGTAGTTGTGCAGTGCCAGCCCGATGTTCTTAAGGTTGTTACTGCACGACATCCGCCGCGCCGCCTCACGAGCCGATTGCACAGCCGGCAACAGCAGTCCGACCATCACGCCAATGATGGCGATCACGACCAGGAGTTCGACGAGCGTGAAACCGCTAGAGCAATGGCTGGCTGAGTGCCGTGGTGGCTGTGACGATGGGATCGGCCTCGGCTTGCGCGTCGTCGAAGGTTTGACCGGGGCAGTATCGAGATAGTACCGCCGTTGAGTTGCATTCCATTTCATTTTGTGGTGCTCGGTGCAGGTGAGTGGAGTATGTGGCTAAAACCGCACGCTGGGTGCTGTATGAGGGCTTGAGGAGATCGGGATTCAGTCCGTCAGAAACCTTCTGAGTCGGCGTCTACGCGAGACCTGTGCCAAATGATGAGTAGCTCCCGAAAAAGAGCCTCTTGGGGCGTCATGAAGGGCGCATTGACGCCGTTTTTTGTTGCTTCCTTGCCATTGGCGACGAAATTGCAAACAGTGCAGCAGAGGCATTGTGGCCGTGCGCCGCCGTGAGATATTATGGCTCCCCCGACGGCTTCCCGTGATATGTGACGGCAAGCCAGTAAATCAGATAACACGAGATCGACTTGGAACGCTTTCAGTCTCTTTTACTGAGCGTGTGGCGTGAGGCTTGCCGCCACATTGAATTATCCGAATCTGCAGCCGTGATCGCGTGCCTGCTCGAGGAGCGTTTGCCACTGGAGTTGCTGATGGTTCGTCAGTTCGACTTCGACAGCTGCGCCCTGAAGACCGTTGCGATTGGGCAATCGCATTCGGCTCCCTTTCACGCCACGCCCGACGCTTTCGCTTCTCCGGCTCGGTGGCAGCGGTTGATCGCTTGGGCGCAACGCGGAGCGACTCTGTCGAGTCCGGCGAACCGGCGTAGCGGGGAAACGGCCCTGCTGGTGCCGCCCGAGGTAGAAGGCGACGTGATCGCCGGTCCGCTGACCGGTTCGGCGGGACCGATTGGAGCACTGGTGCTCACCGCCCCATTCAATCGTTCATTTAGCACCTTGGATGCTCAGCTGCTGGCTCAACTGTTAGAGCCGTTTTCGGTGGCGTTGGAGAATCACCTGCGCGTGCATGAACTGAAGACGCTGCGGGAAGCGGCGGTTGCGGAGAAACACACGCTCCTAAAACGCTTAGGCCATTCAAAAAAAACCGATGAGACGATCATCGGGGCCGAGTCTGGATTGCACCGCGTGATGCAACGGGTGGATATGGTGGCCTCCTCGGATGTGCCGGTGCTGATCTTGGGCGAGACCGGGACGGGTAAGGAAGTGATCTCGCGAGCGATCCATACCCGCTCACGACGATCCAGCGGACCTTTCATCCGAGTCAACTGTGGTGCGATCCCAAACGAATTGATCGATAGCCAACTGTTTGGGCATGAACGCGGCAGCTTCACCGGCGCCGACGCCACTCGGCAAGGTTGGTTCGAGCGCGCCGATGGCGGCACGCTGTTCTTGGACGAGATCGGCGAGTTGCCGTTGGCTGCTCAGGTGCGTCTGCTGCGCGTGCTTCAAGACGCATTCATCGAACGCGTGGGCGGGCAGAACCCCATACGCGTCGATGTCCGGATCGTTGCGGCGACTCACCGGGACCTATCATCCATGGTCCGCAGCGGCCAGTTCCGCGAAGACCTGTGGTATCGCATCAACGTGTTTCCATTGCAAATGCCGCCGCTACGCGATCGTCCCGAGGATATCGCTAAGTTGGTGCGGCATTTCACCGCCCGCGCGTCCGAACGGTTTGGGCTGCCCTACGTCGAGCCATCCTCGGACGACTTGTTGGTGATGTTACAGTACCGCTGGCCGGGCAACATCCGCGAGCTCGCCGCGGTGATCGACCGCGCTGTGATCCTCGGCGAAGGTCAGCGACTGGAAATTGGAACCGCACTGGGAGTGGGCCGGCCGACTGAGCCCGTCATGCCGCCCACCGATGGTACGGAGGAGCAGCCGACCTTCTATGAAGTGATTCCCGAGTCACTTCCCAGCACTTCGGGTGCACCGTCCAGACTGACCGCTGGTCAACAAGTGTCCGCTGAGCCGCTGACGCTCGATGAGGCGATGAAACGGCACATCCAGTCGGTCCTGCAGCGTGTTTCGGGCCGGATCGAAGGTCGCGGTGGCGCGGCGGAACTGCTGGGAATCAACCCGCACACCTTGCGCGCCCGGATGCGCAAGCTCGGTGTCCAGTGGGCCGCCTTCCGCGGCCGCAATGGGTATTGAGCAGACCTGCTTCATTCGCACCTTACGGTGATAACACTTTGCTTAGCCCAACTCGTTGCGTTCCCCTGCATTAACGGATGAACCGCAACTCAGCCGCCGCCAGCAGCGATTGGCTCCTCCTACAGGTCGCTGGGGCCTTCCGTTTCATAAACCGCTGCGGATGACGCCGGCCATTTTGCACCGCACCATGCTGAGCAGCTAACGCCGACTTAGGGACTGCCCGTCTTCGCCTGGAGTGATCGTGCAGCTAAACTGAACAAGCCCGAGAACCCATTTCCGCCCGCTTTCGATGGAGACTTGCGATGTCCCGCACCTTCGCCCTTTTGGTCACACTGTTGGTAAGTGCCGCGGTTCCAGCTGCGAATGCCGAAGAACCCAAATCGCCTGGCGTGGGTGATCCGGCGCCTACGTTTGAGGCGCAGGATGACCAAGGGAAAACCTGGAAGTCGTCCGAACATTTCGGCAAGAAGATCGTCGTGATTTACTTTTATCCTGCGGACATGACCGGTGGGTGTACCGCTCAAGCGTGCGCGTTCCGCGATGACATGGGCGAGTTGGCTGACAAGGAAGTTGAAGTCGTTGGAGTCAGTGGTGACTCAGTGGAAAACCACCAGTTGTTTAAGAAAGCGCACGGCTTGAACTTTACCCTGCTAGCCGACGTCGACGGTAAAGTCGCCGATGCGTTCGGGGTGCCGAAAACGGTCGGCGAGAAGACCGTCAAGGCGGTCATTGACGGAGTGACTCACGATCTCACCCGCAACGTCACCACCCAGCGTTGGACCTTTATCGTCGACCGTGATGGCAAAATCGCCTATAAGGATCCGAGCGTGAACGCCCGTCAGGACAGCCAAAAGGTCTTGGCCGCCCTGGATAAACTGCGCTAAGCACCCGGGAACAATTGGGTTCAGTCAGCGGATTTTTCCAAAACCACTAAGGATTGGTTTCGGCTAAGTCAATCCCAACAGCCGGACTGTGTCTCGACATTGAATAGATCCATGAGCATTGAAGCTTAGGTCATGCTTGGCGTGGTCGGATTCGACTTTGTAGTCGTCGCCGGCGTGCGTGAGACGCGGGCTTGCTGGGCTGGGCAGGACAACAGATCCCTGGTCGGGCAAAAACAGAATGAGGTGTGATGCTCCGCCTAGCCGGGGTGGTGCTGCCGATGTTCGCCTTCCTGAACAATACGCCTGTCGCCGCGATGTTCGTGCCGGTGGTCCTCGACTGGTGCCGCCGGCAGTCACTGTGCTGGAAGGCAGTCTGGGTAGCGGCAGGCAAATCCGTTACACTTTGCCGGCCCACACCGGATTGTTGCATTTGATGTCCCGCCGAAGCCGTCGACGGATCGCTGATGAGCCTTGCCCTGATCGTTTTGCTCCCGTTTCTCGGAGCCGTGCTACCGGCGCTGATGATTCGTTCAGGACGAGATGCGTGTGCGATCGCGACCGGATCAATCAACACGCTCGCTCTGGCACTTTTGCTGACCAACATCCCGGCAGTGCTCCGCGGCGAGGTCGTTCGCGCCGATTGGCCGTGGATGTCTCGCCTGGGCTTGAATATCCAGTTCTTCGTCGATGGGCTCGGGTTGCTGTTTGCCGCGATGATTTTGGGCATCGGGCTGCTGATCGTGCTGTATGCCCGATTCTACCTGTCCGATGGCGACACGATGGGCAACTTTTACACGTACCTACTGCTCTTTCAGGGGGCGATGGTCGGCATCGTGTTGTCCAACAACGTGCTGCTGATGCTGATCTTTTGGGAACTAACCAGCCTGTCGTCGTTCTTGTTGATCGGATTTTGGGGACATACGGCGGCCGGGCGGCAGGGCGCGAGGATGGCGCTGACGGTCACCGGCGGAGGAGGGTTGGCATTAATCGCTGGCATGATGCTGCTGGGGCACATCGCCGGCTCCTATGAGTTGACCGAGATCCTTACCAGCGGCGCGGCAGTCCGCAGTTCAGCGCTCTATCCGTGGGCACTGATGCTGATCCTGATTGGCTGTTTCACCAAGAGTGCGCAGTTTCCATTTCACTTCTGGCTGCCTCATGCCATGGCTGCGCCGACACCGGTTTCGGCGTACCTGCACTCAGCGACGATGGTCAAAGCGGGCATCTTTCTGATGGCCAGGTTGTGGCCGGTCCTATCGGGGACTGACCTGTGGTTCTACATCGTCGCGACGACAGGCCTGGTGACGATGCTGGTCGCCGCCACCATTGCGCTGTTTGAAGACGACCTAAAAGGTTTATTGGCTTATTCTACGGTCAGCCACTTAGGTCTGATGACGATGCTGCTGGGGTTTTCAACGCCGATGGCGGTGGTTGCCTGCATGTTGCACATCATCAATCATGCGACATTTAAGGCGGCCCTGTTTATGAATACCGGTATCATCGATCACGAGACCGGTACCCGAGACCTTCGCAAACTTGGCGGGCTGATCCACCTCATGCCGATGACGGCAACGCTCGGCATCACGGCCGCCGCGTCGATGGGTGGTTTACCGCTGCTAAGTGGCTTTCTCTCTAAAGAGATGATGCTCGAGGAGGCATCTCATACCGTCTGGGCGGGATCAACTTGGGTGCTTCCCGTGCTGGTCACGCTGGCAGCAGTGCTGTCAATGGCATACTCGCTGCGCTACATCGCTCACCTGTACCTCGGCAAACAACGCGATGACTACCCTCAACCGCCGCACGATCCAGGGTTGGGCTTAACGCTGCCGTCGGCTGTGTTGGTGGTCTTGGTGGTCTTGGTCGGGTTGTTTCCTGAAACGTTTGCGGGAACCACGGTGCGACTTGCATCGTCAGCTGTACTGCAAGCACCGCTGCCGGAGTTTCACCTGGCGATCTGGCACGGTTGGACTCCGGCCGTGACAATGTCGGCGATCGCAATCGTCGTCGGATTTAGCACATTGCTCGCATTTGGTTTGATTCGTGAACCTTGGACGCGGCTGCCGCTGCCCGTAGGCAAGTCGCTCTTTGATGCCCTCATCGATGCGCTTGCCGCCCTTTCGCGGGCGGTGGGCTCAGGACTCCACAACGGTTCGCTGCAGCGCTATTTGTTTGTGATGATCACCACCACACTCATCCTGGGCATGTGGTCATTTATAAGGCACGAACATGCCGCTGGCCAGCGGCCTCTGATGCCAATCAACGCAGTCGTTTTCGTTGCCTGGTTGCTCCTGATGGGCTCTTGCTTCTTGATCATCCGCCATCATGCAGACCGTTTATTGGCGTTGATCATTGTCAACGTGATCGGGCTGATCGCGTCACTGGGGTTCGTCTACCTGTCAGCACCCGACCTGGCGCTGACTCAGATTTCGGTCGAGGTGGTGACGCTGATCCTGATGCTCTTGGCGCTTTACTTCTTGCCAAAACATTCACTGACAGCGGTAACGCGGGCGGTGCGTGTTCGGCATGGCCTGTTGTCGGTGTTTGCCGGAGCAGCCGCAGGTGGTCTGACCTGGGCGATGATGACACGCGATTCCAAGTCAATTTCAGAATACTACTGGCAACAGGCGATTCCCGGCAGCGGCGGCAAGAATGTCGTCAATGTGATCATCGTTGACTTCCGCGGCTTTGACACTTTCGGCGAGATCATGGTACTGGGCATCTCAGCGCTGATCATCTACGCACTGCTCGAGGGGATGCTGCGCGGGGAGGCATTGATGAAGCTGGCAATGTGGAACTCAGACCAGCGGTATTCACCCAATCGCCACCCACTGGTGATGGTGGTGGTAACGCGGCTGATGTTACCTTTGGCGCTGATGGTCAGCGTGTTCATCTTCCTGCGCGGCCATAATATGCCAGGAGGCGGCTTCATTGCCGCATTGGTGGTGGCGATTGCGCTGATCATGCAGTACATGGCCAGCGGGTTCGGCTGGGCCGCCAAGCAGGTGCGATTCGACTACCACGCGCTGATCGGCGGCGGTGCCTTGATCGCTGCGGCGACAGGGATTTCTGCGATGGTTCTGGATCTCCCCTTTCTGACCAGCGGCCATGACCATTTTCATTTGCCTTGGATCGGCGACGTCGAACTTTCCAGTACCGTCGCATTTGATCTTGGCGTGTTTCTAACAGTAGTTGGCGGGGTGATGCTGGCGCTGGCGCAGTTATCTTACCTCGGAGAGAACACCGCTCGAGAAAAGATGAATGAAGAGCCGATGGATTTTGATCCCTCGGCGCGGCGGCCTCGGCTCGCCTCTGCCGATCAACAAGCGGCAAGTGCAGCGGCGTCGCTGCCGCGACCTCAAGCCGGCCAGATCACTGGTTCGGAAGCGTCCGATTTCCCTAAAGAGCACTGAAGATGGAATATCTAGTGGCGAGCGCGGTGGCGGTGATGGCCGCTGCGGGAGTTTACCTGACGCTCAGCCAAGGAACCTTCACCATTGTGATCGGACTGACCCTGCTGACCTATGCGACCAATTTGTTTCTCTTCACGATGGGGCGCTTGGCTGCCAATCAACCGGGCATTATCTTCGATCCGGCGGCTCCCCATTCTGATCCGATTCCACAAGCACTGGTACTGACGGCAATCGTCATCTCTTTCGGGATGACGGCACTGCTACTGGTAATGTCCGTGCGCGGGTACTTTGAGAGTGATGGCGACACCGTCGACCTGCTTGGCCCCGAGGAAACGGTGGCGCGGAGCCGGCAATGAACCATTGGTTGATCCTACCGATCTTAGTGCCTGCCATTGTGGCGCCCCTACTGGCGATGGCGGTCCGACACGACATTGTGCTGGCACGCGTTTACTCAGTCGGCTCGACCGTTTTACTCGTGCTGATTGGACTCCTGCAAGTTTGGATGGCGTTTGACGGAACAACGCGCACCTATGCGCTGGGCAACTGGGCGGCGCCGTTCGGGATCATTTTGGTCCTGGATCGCTTGGCGGCGATCATGCTGCTGCTGACCGCCGTGCTGGGATTGTTCGTTCTGCTCTATGCCATCAATGGGTGTGACCGCCGCGGACAACATTTTCACGCGCTGTTTCAGTTTCAGTTGATGGGGCTCAATGGTGCATTTTTAACGGGTGACCTGTTTAATCTGTTTGTGTTTTTCGAGGTTTTGCTGATTGCATCGTATGGGCTAATGGTTCATGGCGGCGGTGCGGCAAGAACGCGAGCAGCAATCCAGTACGTGGTTGTGAACCTCGTCGGCTCGAGCCTGTTCCTGTTCGCTTTGGGATTGATTTATGGTGTCACCGGCACGCTAAACATGGCCGACTTGGCGACAAAGGTCCCTCAAGTTGAAAGCGGCAATCGAGCCTTGCTTTACACCGGCGCCACACTGCTGTTGATCGTTTTCGGTCTGAAAGCCGCGATGGTCCCGCTGCATTTTTGGTTGCCCGGAACGTATGCCAATACGACCGGCCCTGTGGCGGCACTGTTTTCGATCATGACGAAGGTCGGTGCTTACGGGATCATCCGCGTTTTTATTTTGGCGTTTGGCCCAGCGGAAGGTGAAAACGGTTGGTTCATGGCCGATTGGTTGATGCCGTCGGCGGCCATCACCGTGGTGTTAGGAATGATCGGGGTTGTCGCCGCACGCAGCCTCAGTCAGCAAGGTAGCTTCGCCGCCATGGCGTCGATGGGAACCGTGATGATTGCGGTTGCCGGTTTTACCCCGCAGACGGAATCGGCGGCGCTCTACTACCTCATTCATTCCACCCTTGCAATTGCGGCGTTGTTCCTCGTCATCGACGCGGTGACCATCCGCCGCCCCGGCTTTGGCGATGCGTTGACCACCGCTCCTCAGTTCGCTCAGATCGGCTTGATTGGATCGATGTTTTTCGTCACTGTGATTGCGGTAGCCGGACTGCCGCCACTCTCCGGCTTCACCGGCAAACTGCTCATTCTCGACGCAACTAGGGGACTGCAGGGCTGGGGGTGGATTTGGGCTGTGATTTTAGGAACATCGCTGCTGGCATTGATCAGTTTTGCCAGTAGCGGGAGTGTGATTTTCTGGAAAAGCACATCGGTCGAGGGCACATTGGTCACAGCGGATCGCCCGCCAATCGCGTTGCCCATGGTAGCCATTGGATCCGTTCTCGCGATCTTGTTTCTGTTCACGGCAGCGTCACCCGCAGTCAACAGCTACCTCGATGCGACCGCCGAGCAACTCTTCGATTCTCAGCAATACATCCGCGCTGTCCTCGATGAAGCGGAGCTTGCCTCGTCATGAGTGAACATGCGCAACAACGTCATCGCCAAGAGGTGAAGCACCAGCGAGATCTCGACACGGGCGAGCGTGATATCGACCATCGCGACAATGACCGCCGCGACACGCGTGCCGGCATGCCACACCGCCGTGGCTATCTGCAACGTTGGTTACCACACCCGCTGTTGACGCTTGTGCTGGTGTTGCTGTGGATGGCGTTGCTCAATAGTTTTACCGTAGGTGGTCTGTTGATGGGCATCGTGCTTGGCATGTTGATTCCGATCTACACCGCCCATTTCTGGCCAGAACGCCCGGTGGTGCGATCACCGCACAAGGTGTTGGTGCTTATTGGGATTGTTGCATTCGACATGATTGTCGCCAACATTCATGTGGCATACCTCATTCTGTTTCGGCCCGTGGCGCGTCTGCAGAACCGATGGGTTAGCATACCTCTAGACTTAACCAGCCCCGAGGCAATTACCGTCCTGATTGGTACCATCACTCTCACGCCTGGGACGGTAGCCAGCGACTTGGCAGCCGATGGAAGCTCGCTGCTGATCTATTGCCTCGACGTGGATGATGAAGATGAGCTCATTCGCCGCGTCAAGGATCGCTACGAGAGAAGAATCGGAGAGTTTTTGCCATGATCGAGTACGCCCTGGCATTTGGCTTTGTCGCCGTCTCCGCAGCACTATTGATGAATCTGTGGCGACTGGCGGCCGGTCCAACTGTGATGGATCGCGTGGTGGCCGTTGACACGATGGTGATCAATATCATCGCGCTGATCATTCTATATGGGATTTGGGTTAACACCACACTTTATTTTGAATCCGCACTGCTACTGGCGATGTTCAGTTTTATCTCCACGGTAGCGTGCTGCCGGTTCTTGCTGCGCGGCGACGTAATCGAGTAGAGCTAGACTCATGAATCTTTACACTGAGATATTGATCACGTTTTTCATCATCGTGGGGGCATTCTTCATCGCCGTCGGCTCCTATGGATTGATCAAGTTCCCGGACCTGATGAGCCGGTTGCATGGTCCTTCCAAAGCCACCACCCTCGGCGTCGGCGGATGTTTGATCGCTTCGATGATCCACTTTGCTGCCATCGAGGGTCGGTTGTCGATCCAAGAGCTGCTGATCACGTTCTTTCTGTTCATTACCGCTCCTGTGACCGCCCATTTTGTTGCCAAGGCTTACTTGCACACAGAAGTTGATCCGGATCAGGACTTGCCTCAACCATCTGGTCGCTATGGCTGGAGTACCTTCGAATCGGTCGAAGACGAGCCGCTGGCCACCGGAGATTCAGCAGCCAGGGTGCTCTGAGAGCCTATCGGAAACAACGTGCATTTTGGCAGGCGGTGCGTTATCCTGATCCTCCGACTGAGTCCGGTGATATCAACCAAAAGGTGTTGCGATGTCTGCGGGGAACCAACATGGGCGCGTTGGGGTGCTACTATTTTTGCTGCTGCTCGGTCTGGCTGTCGGACCAGCACGCTTGCTGGCCGACGGCACGCTCAATTCGGCTGGCCCACCGATCATTTCCTGCATCGGCGGTGAGAATGCAACGACAGTTGCCACCTGCGGCCAAGGGTGGCTGGAGCAAATCAACGGCTACCGGGTATTGCACCTCAAAGGTTCGCCCTACGAGATGGGATACCAGCACGGCGTGCTGCTGCGGGACAGCGTTCGCAAAAATTTTGACACCTTGCTGCGGATCAAAGGCGATGAGACGCTAGTGGAGTTTGCGGGGCTGAAGGTCAAGCCGCGTGGCGTGATCGAGATGATCATGAAGGTTCAGGAGCCGTTTGTCCCGGAGAAGTACACGCAGGAGATGGACGGCTTGGCGGCCGGTGCTGGTCTGGCGGCCAGCGACATCCGCGTGGCGAACTTCATCCCGGAGTTGTTTCACTGCAGCGGCTTCGCCATCTCAGGGGGTGCTACCGCAGATGGAACCTTATATCACGGCCGCGTGCTGGACTACGCGGTGGACTGGGGACTGCAGGAGCATTCGGTGATCATCGTTGCTCAGCCCGATGAGGGTATCCCGTTTGTAAACATTTCTTATGCGGGGTTCGTCGGCAGCGTCACCGGGATGAATACGCAGCAGGTTTCGATTGGCGAAATGGGTGGCGGTGGCCTGGGCAATTGGGAAGGCGTGCCGATGGCACAGCTGATGCGCGAGGTTCTGCAAACGGCAGCAACGCTCGATGATGCCATTGCTGTTTTTAAGAACCATCCGCGGACTTGCCAGTACTTCTATGTGATCGCTGATGGCAAGACCGGTCAGTCGGTTGGGATCGAAGCGACTTGGGAAAAGGTCGATGTGATCCGCGCCGGCGAAGCCCACCCGCTGTTGCCCCACGCGGTCGAGCACTGCGCACTGCTAAGCGCCGGGGATCGCTACCATGAACTGGTCCGGCGTGTCAAAGCAGGGGCCGGAACCTTTGATGCTCACTCGGCACTCAGCTTAATGGCTCGACCGGTGGCAATGGGTTCCAACCTGCACAACGTGCTGTTCGAGCCGGCTTCGACCTGTTTTTGGGTGGCCAATGCCGGCATCGATGGCAGCCCGGCCGCTGAGCAGCCCTACTACGCCTTTCAATTGACCGAGTTGCTCGCCAGGCAGCCTGACCCGGCGGCACCCGCGCTGGCGATGCAGACGCGGTGAACAACTCACCGCCTGAGATTCACACCGCAGCCGATGCTTGCCATGGAAAATGGCTGGCTCGCTTGCGGACAGGAATTAAAACTGGAATCCGTCGGGGATCTCGGCGTCCTTGATCACCACGGGAATACCATCGCGGACCTGCATCGGCTCATCCTCGCCTTGGTTCTCGACCGCCCCTGCGTTGGTGATCCGCACGTTCTTACCGATGCGGCAGTTCTTGTCCAACAGCGTGCCTTCGATCACGCTGCCGTCCCCGATGCCGACCGGAATTTGTCCCTCTTTCAGATCTTCCTTCGATTCGCGGTAATCGGCGCCCATGATCACCGAATTGCGAATCGTGACATTGTCACCGATCACCGTTCGCAGCCCGATCACGCTGCCTTCGATGACGGTTCCGCGGCCGATCTGACACCCATCTGCGATCAACGAGCTGGTGATTTTGGCATCTTCAACCACTGTCGGCGGCAGAAAGCGGCCGCGGCTGTAGACCGGCGCTCGACTGTCACTGAAGTCGAAGGGCGGCGACTTGCGGGTCAAGCTGAGGTTAGCCTCATAGAACGCCCGAATGGTGCCGATGTCTTCCCAGTAGCCATCAAACAGGTGCAACTGAACGTGGTAATTGTTCAGCGCAGCAGGAAATACTTCCTTGCCGAAATCTTGATAATCCGTGTTGGTCAGCAGGTCGACCATCACGTCACGGTTAAAAATATAAAGTCCCATGTTGGCCAACAGGTCGCGGCCCTCGGAAGGAATACCATGGGCATCGATCCAAGCGGGATCCGTGCGAACGCCGGCATGTTGATCTTCCGTCTTTGGCTTCTCAACAAAACCGGTTACTCGGCCACTGTCGTCAACCTTAATGATCCCCAGCGCTTCGGCGTCCTTGCGGTGGACCGGAATCCCTGCGATCGTCACCGCCGCGCCGGATTCGACATGCGTCTTCATCATGTCTTCGAAGTTCATCCGGTAGAGTTGATCGCCCGAGAGGATCAGGACGTGGTCGACCCAGCGTTGTTCGATGTAGCGGATGTTTTTCCGCACGGCGTCCGCGGTCCCTTGGTACCAGTCCATTCCCTCTTCGACGGTCTGCTGGGCAGCGAGCAGTTCGACAAAGCCGTTGTTGAAGTGATCAAAGCGGTAGGTCTGACGCAGGTGACGGTGCAAGCGAGACCGACAGGAACTGCGTCAGCACGTAGATGCGGTTGACGCCGCTGTTGATGCAATTGCTGATCGGAATGTCGATCAAGCGGTACTTGCCCGCCAACGGCACGGCCGGCTTGGCGCGGATCTTGGTCAGTGGGAACAGCCGAGTTCCTCGGCCACCGCCGAGAATCAAGGCAACCGTGTTTCGCATGTCCATCGGAAAACTATTGGTTGGAGGTGAGTGCTGGGGTCCGCTTCCGATGGACGCCAGCCAGGCGCTCACCGGGTGAAGGCGATCTTACCAGATTGGCGCTCCCTCAATCACGGGGGCGATCTTCGACCGTGCTGAGGATGGGCGAATCGACCATCGACGCCGACAGCCGAACCCCGAGAACCCGCAAACAGACATTGATCGCCGAAATCGATTTCAGCTGTGTTCCGAACAACAGTCCCAGCGCCAACAGACGCCCGCAGGAGGACATCCCGAACAGCACCCAGTAGGCCGATTGGCCTCCCCCTAGCAGTTGCAGCATTCCTGCACCGACGAAGGCCCCACCACATAACGCCATCATGTTGGCCAAGTTGTAGTAGGTCAGCATCCGGGTACGTTTCTCGATCGGCAGCGTCTCAAAGAACATCAGAAAAAACCCAAGCTCATAGGCGGCCCACATGATCCCTGAGATCATCTGCACTATGGCTAGCTGATAAATGTTGTCCGAGATGATCCACAGTGCTGACAGCGGAACGATCCCGACTCCACCGATCCACAACAGGCGCTGCGCCCCACCGTTGTGAGTGAGCTTAGTCCACCATGACAGCGCGATGATTTTCGACAGAAAACCGATCGCTAGAAGCGTCACGAACTGTGAGTATGAGAAATGAAGTTGCTTGAGCATGTAGGGCGAGAAGAACGGTCCAGAGATCTGTACCATTCCCTGTACGGCAACCAAGTAGGTCAACAATCGCATGCCGCTAATGCCGGGCGATCGCTTTCGCCGCGTGGAAGTGCTGGCCGCAGCCGTCGCTGCCGCCTTGCGGGTGCGACTGTGAACGCTCGGCTCGCCGGTCCTAGCCGGCTGGTGATGGCGGATCAGCCATGACACCGACCACATGCGAAACAAACCCGCTGCGGCAAAGATGCACGCGAACCCTACCAGCGCGTGACCATGCGTGTCCGCCCACTGCAGCGTCACTCCACCGGCAACCAACCCGGTCAAGGTGCAGATCTGGGACAGCCGCGTGCGTAAGGAAAAGTACCGCGGTCGAATCCGCGACGGCACGATCGATTCCATCCAAGTATTCCACGCCGGTCCACTGGCCAAACCGCCCGCCCAGTACAGTGATGCGATCGCCAATAGCGGCACGAGCGCAAGGGAGCCCTGAATCGCTGCATAAACCAAAGGAAAAAAGCTCAGGCCTTGCAACGTGGCGCAACAGACCACCCAGCGTTTCTCCGAGCCGAACCAGTGCACGGCGCGCAGGGAAATCAATTGCAAAATACCGCCGGCGAGCAGCGGCACACTAGACACCAATCCAGCCGAAATCTCGCCTAGACCAATCGCTAGCGCGAATGCCGCTAAGTAGCTCTCACCCACTCCGACCATCACGCCGAACGTCGCTCCGTCGGCCATGCTGGCGCACAGGTTGGCGCGTGTGGTCAGCGCTCGGGTGCCGTCAGTTGTCGCAGGCTGTACAGCTGGCGAGACCGGTGGCTCGTCCGTGTGAACCAGCGGAAAGGGATGCGAAGTCGGCTCGCTGACGGTCCAGTCCGCGAGGACCGCGATCTGTGGCGATGTGGTAAACGAATCGCAAAGCGGGTCAGAAGCAGAGGAAGACGCGGCCGTAAGGGTGGCGGACATATTGCACGAGGTACGGGTAAAGGCCAGATCCGTACCGATTGTACGGATTGGGTGGACACGAAGGGATTGTTCAAAGTTCGCGGCGCTTCCGCCACGGCAAAACAGCAAAATCAAATCAGTGGCGGAGATTCGGATCTACCTGCCGCGCGGCCGCTCCGTCATCGACCGCTAGGCGCTCAGTTCGGGGACACCTACACAGGGTGACTCCGCAGGTTAAGAATCCGGCAAGGCCTGCGGTGTTGGCTGCTCGCTCCGATTCATCTCGTGAGCGGTGACCAACTCGCTAGTCACGGCTGAATCACCCGTGGTTAAGACACCGCTGCTCGAATTGCCAACGAGGGGGCCGTCAGGTGGCACAGCGCCCAGACTCTGGAACTCGCCCAGCTGCGCGGTACCGCTGGTGCCACCGAGTGAACTCGGCTCGACCGGGTCGCTGAGGTACTGCTCGCGCGTAGCAAACGGCCGGATCGGTGGCGGCACCGCCGGTTCCCAAACCTTGGTGCTGAGAGTGACTTCGGGAATGGCGTAAGCGTGATGGTGAGCGGCGGCGTGACCAACAATGACTGATCCGTAGTACAGTGGATCGGCATAACGAGGGAGGACAAATCCCAGCGCGCCGCCGACGTACGTTCCATAGGCCGGGTAGAGGATGCGGTAAGCCTCACGCTGCAACTCTGCGTCACCGGTCGCTGCGACATACGCCATCACATCACCCGTTGCGACCCGCTCATGCCAGAGCGGCACGATCGGAATCAGGTACACCAGCGCGTAGGTTCCCGGATGTTCCTGCCGCGAAAAATCCTTGGCATGTGCCGCCTCGTGCAACGCAATCGACGGCAGGTCGCTGTAAAGATGCACCGTTGCGGTAAATGGGTTGTAGTGATCGCCGCCGAAAATCCGACCCGGTAGGATCGCTTCACCCAATACCGAGAGCGTGCCGAGCGTATAGCGATACCCCCAGCCGACCGTTTTATTGGCCCGCAACCGCCGCCAATCTTCCAGCGGCGCGTATTGGTTGATCCGCAGCTTGACGTGCTCCAGGTCGTTGGCGGCCAGGTAGCCGGCTACCACCGCCTCGCTGTGCTGTGAGATGTGGTGGTTGTCGATCCGCGGATCCCACAACAGCAGCCGGCCTGGAATGCCAAACACCCAGCCGACCGAGTCGATGATCGGCAGCGGCCGCCCGCGTTCGATCGGTGGCCTGGTCAGGGCCAGCAGTTCCGGAGCGACCCGGTAGGAATCGACAATGATCGGTCGTGGAGCCAGTGGATTGCACCCTGGGGCGACCGACAGAGCGATGGAGATAATCGCCGAGGCGACCATGCGATCAAGGAGCATTCCGAACTCGGCCCAAGCGGTGATAGAACGCTGCGCACCCGTAGTGAATGGCTCTACCGCTCCGGCTGCCGCCGGGTCAAGATCGCTGCTGAAACCGCCTGCGTTCCGACTCCCGCCGCGACAAAAAGTTTCATCCTCAACACGCTTGACGAGCCCTGGCCAGACGTGATACTCTTCTCGACCCGGCGACGGGGAAGCGGCAACAGCCGACCGCGATCGGACGCCGACCGAATTAAAAACTCGGGGGATTAGCTCAGTTGGGAGAGCGCTTGCATGGCATGCAAGAGGTCAGGGGTTCAAGTCCCCTATCCTCCACTTCAAGCCACCTTCGGGTGGCTTTTTTTACGTCTGCCCGACCGGGGCGACGACGCGTTGCCGACAGCCACGGCGGTTTTGCACGCGACCAAGTGAACCGGACCGCCCAGCCATGGCTTCGGTCAGTCTCGCAGGTCGATCTTGCAACAGCCGAAGTCCAGCGACTTGATCACCGCGCGCCCCTTGAGGAAGTCGGCGTTGAGTTGGTAGTAGCTGAACTTCCCTTCTTTCTGCGTCGTCACCAACTGGGCATGAAATAGCACCCGCAGGTGGTGAGATACGTTCGGCAACTCCAGTTCCAGCATTTCGGCAATGTCCGTCACGCTCAGCGGACCGGCCTGGAGTAGCCGGACGATCTGCAGACGCACCGGATCGCCGAGCGCCTTCAGGTAGCCTGCGCATCGATCGGCCGCTTGAGTCGATGAACTGTCGGCCACCCTCTCACCCGCCTTGCGAACGCTGAACCTCGGATCTCCACCGGCCCGAATTATCGCAGCGATCAGCGCGGGTGCAACCGGAGCGCGGCACTCGCCGAACTGACGCCAGCTAAACTGCCCACTCGTCGCCGTATTCCAGCTAGTTGACACGCGCTGCGGGGCGACGTACGCTCAAACGCTCGTTTGAGCGTAGGCTCAGCGAGGACGCGATGAGTTCAAGCCGCAAGCAACTCATGATCGATCCTTATCACTGCCCTTTCACTTGAGGAACGACAACATGAAGCAGATTTTCTTGGTCGCTATCGCGCTCTGGACCGGCTCCGCAAGTCTGGGGCGGGCCGAAATTGGAATTATCTCTCCGGCTGAAGCCAAACGTCTCATGGAGGTGTCCGATCCAGCGAAGCGTCCGATCGTACTCGATACGCGCGGTGGCTATAAGGATTATTTTCGCGGGCATTTGCCACTGGCTCATCACCTCAACTTCGATACCCTCCGCGGCACCGATCGCGGTGTTCCTGTGCAATACCTTCCCGACGACCTCACCCGGGCGCTGTTGGTCCGTGCGGGTGTGGACCGCGACCGGACGCATTTGATTTATGCCACCGGTGATCGACTACCCAACGATGAGGTGCTCAGCGCCAGCATGGTGGCCTATGTGCTGGAAAAGTTTGGCGTACAGGATATTCGCATCATTGACGGCGGGCTGCCGCAGTGGGAGCGTGCGAACCTGCCCGTCGTGCAGGAATACTTTGGCAACCCGCCGGGAAAACTGCCTGAGCAAGATCATCCAGCAATCGGCATCGCGCTGGAACAACTGATCGATCTGCAGGGCCAACCGAATGTGCTGCTTGTGGATGCTCGGCCTTATGATGAGTACATCGGTGAAGACAACATTTGGCTGCGCAAAGGCCATATCCCCGGCGCCATCAGTTTCCACTGGGCGCGGTTGATGGACAGCGACAACACCCACCAGTTCCTGCCGGTCGAGCAGATCCGGGCTGATTTGGAAGCGGCGGGAATCACGGCGGATAAGGAGATCATTGTGTATTGCGGCACTTCGCGTGAAGGCAGCTTGATTCGCTTTTATCTCCGCCATATCGCCAAGTACCCGAACGTCAGGCTCTACGAAGGATCGTGGAAGGAATATGCAGCGCTGAAACAATATCCGGCTGAGACCAAAGTGAGCACCGCTCAGTGAAGCGTGCAGAGTGGCCGGAGACAGGTCATCTGTCATAGGTATTGTGTTTCAGCACGATCCGTACAGTTCGGAAGGAATTAGTTTATGGAACGAGCTTGTGTCCGGGTGCTTAAGTGCTGACGGCGTTACTGATCCTGTCGGTATTCTTTGTCGCCTTCACCAATGGGGCCAATGCAAACTTCAAGGGCGTCGCCTCGCTGTATGGCACTGGCACCACATCGCGGCGGCTGACGCTCTACTGGGGAACCGCAACCACGTTCGCCGGTTCGATCGCTGGCCTGTTCATCGCCCAGGGGCTGTTGTCGAGTTTTAGCGGACGCGGCATCGTGCCGGATGAATTGGTGCAGTCGCCGCGGTTCCTCAGCGCCGTCGCCACCGGGGCAGCGCTGACGAGCTTCCTGGCAACCCGGCTAGGATTTCCGGTGTCCACCACCCATGCTCTGGTGGGCGCTCTGGTCGGGGCGGGGTGGGCCGGCAGCGGGTCAGCCGTCGACCTCAGCGCCGCCGGAAAGCTGTTTCTTTACCCACTGATGTTCAGTCCAGTGGTGGCGGCGATTTTGGGTGCGGTGGCGTACCGCACGCTGAGGCAGATCGGGCTCGCGCCGGACCAACGCACGCCCACCTTGGACTCACTGCACTTCCTCAGCACCGGCGCGGCGAGTTTCGCCCGTGGACTCAACGACACTCCCAAAATGGCGGCACTATTGCTCGTCGCGCCGGGGGTGAGCGTGCAGGGAGGTTGGATCGCGGTGGCATGCATCATTGCACTCGGTGGTCTGCTCGATGCGGACCGTGTCGCCGAGACGCTCGGCAAGAAGGTGACGGATATGAATCCCGGTCAAGGGTTTGCGGCCAGTCTCGTCACCGCGGGACTGGTCGTCACCGCCAGCTTTCACAGCCTGCCGGTGAGCACGACGCACGTCAGTGTCGGCTCGCTGGTGGGAATGGGGGCGAGCACTCGTCAGGCGAAATGGCGAAAGATCAGCGAGATTTTGTTGGTGTGGGTCAGCACGATGCCCTGCGGCGCACTGCTCGCGGCGCTGGCTTTTTTGATCATCTCACGCATCTGACAGCACTCTTTTCCTGCCGACGAGCAGCCATTCCTGGTCTCCCGTTGGATCGAAACAGCGGGTAAACGGCGGACGTCTGTCGGCTGCGCCCTGCCCGCGTGCTGTTCCGGTCATCTCGGGACTGGACGGACTGCCCGCGAGCTCCTATTCTATACATCAAGGTGCATATTTAGTGAGGTGAGCTGAGGCTGACGATGAATCCGTATCCAACCGCCAACCATTTCGAACCGGGTCGACTCGCGGAGTCGGCCAGTGGGTTTGATCATTCGCTACCTGTCGCACCCGCTGTTGGAGTGCGGCAGATGGTCGACTGGTCGTTAGCTGGGTTCTTTTTCACGCTGGCGATGATTGGGGTGGTCTTGCCGGGAATCCCGACGACGCCGTTTTTGTTGTTGATGTGCCACTTTTTGATCCGCGTTTCACCGTCGCTGCATGCCAAAGCGATGGCTTGGCCGGTTGTTGGCAGGCCGCTGCGCGACTGGCATCATCAGCACGGCGTACGCCGCAGTGTCCGCGTCACGGCCTGCACGATGGTCTCGCTGCTGGTGGGATCGACGCTGGCGTTTGGCACTCTGCCGCTGATTGCCAAGGCGGTTATTCTGGTTGCCGCTGCCTATGGCCTGTTCGTCATCGTTCGCTTACCGGCGGCAAAGGTTAGTTCTCCCTGATCGATTGCGCCTCGTCGCAGGTGCTGCCGGATACTGCTAAGGTTGAGGGTGGCACGCTCAGAGCCCCAGCAATGGGCGTGGGCGGCGGAAGCGAATAGGGAGCCAATGAGACATTTCCTGATAACCAGGTAGTGCTCCCCAACACGCCCTGCGTTCCTCAGGGACGTGCCATCCGGATCGACCAGCGCCCTCGCCGCAAGCGATGGTCCACGAAGTTGGCGGGAGAACCTTCCGAAAATGTCGCCGGTCTGGCAGCGATCGCGACCGTTGTCCGCCGGGGCCGCGGCGACCTGCTATACATGCTGGTAATATTTATCTTTTAATTCAGCAGAATCTTCTCGACGCATGGTCGGAAAACATCCTACCGGAAACCTCTACGATCCGCGCTGCGGCGGCCAGGTGATCTGTCTCAACCGGTTGCAGTTAGAGGGCCAACCGAGCGAACCGGCGCGGACCAACTATTTTTCGGTTTATCTGATTCGCTCGGGATCGGGTTTTTTCTGGGCTGACGCAGCGCGATTCGCCTTCGGCCCAGGTTGTCTGCTGTTCTTCGTTCCCTACCAGCAGATTCGGCTTATTCCTGATTCGCCCGTCGAGGGGGAAGTGCTACAGTTCCACGCCAACTTCCTATGTGTCGAGACTTTTCACGCTGAAGCCGGTTGCAGCGGGATCCTATTCAATGATCCCGTGGGCGTCCCCGCGGTTACACTGGACGAGGCGACTTGCACCGAAGTGGCGGAACTGATCAGTCGAGTTCGCAGCGAACAACAGCAGTGTGGCTTAGGGTTCCATGAGATGATGCTCGCCCACTTGAAGGTGCTGCTCATCCTGGCCACACGGCGCAAATCGGCGGTACCGCAGGCGTGTTCAGCTCCCGGTGTCGATCCTCGCCATCCCGTTATCCTTGAGTTTCGGCAACTGATTGAAGAACATTACTGCCGTCTGCACAGTCCAGCTGAATACGCTCGACTGCTCCATCTGACGCCCAAGACGCTCGGCCGAATTGTTCGCGAAAACTTGGGGACGACACCGACGGAATTGATCCGCGGCCGCATTTTGATACACGCCAAGTGGCAACTGTTGCACACGCTCAGGCCAGTCAAGGAGATTGCGCACGAGGTCGGATACAGCGACGAACTGTACTTCAGCCGGTTTTTCAAGAAGGGGACCGGGTACTCGCCCACGTTCTTCCGCGAGTTCGAGACGGAGATTCGAGGCGGAAGCAATCTGTCCATGTTTTCGTCGCATCCGTCCATTCTGGGCGCGGCCGCCGCCGCCGATAATCCGCTGCAGGAATCCCATACAAGTTCGACCGGGCCGTAAAACCGCTCGGTCTCCTGCAAGCGAGGAATGATCAGCGTGCGAAAGTTATTTGAAGTGGCCGCGAGTTTGGACAAAGTCGGCGTGACCGTCACCCGGGTGGGTTTGATTATCGTGCTGCTGTGGATCGGCGGCTTGAAGGCGTTTCAATATGAAGCCGACGGCATCGTGCCGTTCGTCGCCAACAGCCCGTCCATGAGTTTCTTCTACGCCGACCCCGGGAACTACAAGCCTCACAAGAACCCGGAAGGTGCGCTGATTTCCGAGAATCGCGCGTGGCATGAAGCGAATCGGACTTACGAGTTTGCCTACGGTCTGGGGACGGTGATCGTGCTCTACGGATTGTTGCTCTGTCTGCACCCTTGGCTTCCTCAGGCGGCGGCGGTCGGCAGTTTCCTGGTATTCGTGATGTCGTTCGTCACGCTTTCGTTTCTGATCACGACGCCGGAATGTTGGGTTCCGGATCTCGGTGATGCGCAGCATGGATTTCCGTATTTGAGCGGCCGCGGGAGACTGGTCATCAAAGACGCCATCATGATGGGTGCCGCCTTGGTGACGATGGCGGATTCGGCCAAGGAGTACCTGCGAAGGCAGGATGCTGCGCCTGCGGTGTGAGTCAGTCACGGGCTGATTTGAGCTCGGCCAGCAGGCTCTCGACGGCTTCAGGTTCCGGCGGTTTGACCAGATGATGATCAAAGCCGGCTTCAAAGGCGCGCTGGCGGTCTTCCTGCTGGCCCCATCCAGTCACCGCCGCCAGCACGATGTGTTGCAGTTCCGGCATCGCTCGCAGGCGGTGTGCGACCTCATAACCGTCCATGCCGGGCATGCCGATATCCAAGAACACCAGGTCGGGTCGATTTGCAGCCGCAACTTCGAGCGCTGCTGGTCCATCGTGAGCAACGGCGACTTCGTGTCCCATCAAGCGCAGCAGCATCGCGAAGCTGGTGGCAGCATCGCGGTTGTCGTCGACCACCAGCAGACGCAAGCTTGAGCGGCGAGCCTCCTGCGGCTGGTCGTGGCGCTGGCCAGCGCTCAGTTCCCGCTCATTCGCCGCCGAAAGCGGCAGGCGGACGATGAACTCGGCACCGCGCCCCAAGCCTTCGCTGGTGGCCTCGACCGTCCCGCCGTGCATGGCGACGAGATTTTTCACCAGGGTCAAGCCGATGCCAAGGCCGCTTTGAGACCGGGTCGTGGCTTGATCGGCCTGGACAAACAAGTCAAAGATGTGCGGCAGTATCTTGGCCGCGATACCGATGCCGTTGTCGCGCACGCGGAGAACGGCCTGCTCCGCCTCGCGCTGGGCTGACACCGAGATGTGGCCGTTGGACGGCGTGTATTTGGCCGCGTTGGTCAGCAGGTTCGCCACCACCTGGACCAGCCGCACCGGGTCGGCGTTCAGGAGCAACGAGACCGGCGGGAACGCAACATCGAGCTGATGGCCCTGGGCATCGATGAACGACTGCGCGGTTTCTATAGCACGGTTAACCACGGTGGCCAATTCCACCGGTTCCTTCCGCAGCTCAATTTTGCCGCGCATCACACGTGAGACATCGAGCAGGTCGTCCACCAATCGCACCAGGTGATGGACTTGGCGTTCGGCCATGTCGCGCATCTGCTGAGCGGTCGCCGCGTCGACGTGCGGGATTTTCAAAATTTGCAGCGCGTTCTGGATCGGGGCCAGCGGGTTGCGGAGTTCATGAGCCAAGGTGGCCAGGAACTCATCTTTACGGCGGTCGGCCTCAACCAACTGCTCGGTCTGTTGGCGCAGCTCTTCCTCCAGCCGTTTCCGCTCGGTGATGTCAACCAACACGCCTGACAACTGTGATGGCTTGTCAGTTTCATCGCGCTTCACGCGGCCGCGGGCGACGAACCACCGCACCGATTCATCAGGCTGGATGATCCGGTAGTCGGTTTCGTAGTCCTGTCCGCTCTTCACGCTATGAGCGAGAGCCGCCGTCATCTTCGGCAAATCGGCGGGGTGGATCGCCTGCATAAAGTCGGTGAGCAGACCACCATGAGCGTCGGCTGAACTCAAACGAAATAGCTGCGAGAGGTGGGTATCGGTGTACACGCGGTTGGTGGGAATGTCCCAAATCCAAGTCGCGATCGCGCCGGCCTCAAGCGCTGCATCAAGCCGTGTGCGGGCATTGTGCAGTTCCGTCTCCGTCAGCTTTCGGTCCGTAATATCTGCAACGGTTCCGATCAGACGACGAGCTTGCCCCTTCAGGTCTTGGTAGGTTTGCCCCTTCGCCCAAATCCAGCGCGTCTGACCATCGGCTCGACGGATCCGGCACTCCACGTCCCACGCCCCTCGGCCTTTGAGTACTTGCCGCATGTTTGCGTCCACCATCTGGCGGTCCTCCGGCACGACATGTTCCAGGAACATCTCGTAGGTCCACTGCGGCAGCAGCGCCGGGTAACCGAAGATCTGGTCGTGGCGGAGATTGCGTTCGGCGGTGCGGTTGAGGAGGTCCAGTTCCCACTGACCTAAATCAGCCGCCTGCAATGCGAGATGGAGCGTCTCACGACTGTTTCGCAGAGCGTCTTCATTCCGTTTTTTCTCGATCGCGATGCTTGTCAGATGAGCGGCGATTTGATGCAGCTTGGGATTCGAGGTGTGAGGATCATGGACTTGGTGGCGATAGGTTGCAAACGCAGCCAACACGGTTCCGCTGGGCGAGAACACCGGCGTGGAGCGGCAGGAGCGCAGGCCGTGGGCCAACACCAACTCGCGCCATCCGTCGGACCAGCGATCATCGGCCTCAATGTCGGCCACAACGATCACCTGGCGTTCATGCATTGCCATACAGCAGGGAAACGAAAACGGTGGCTCGATCTCCGCAGAAGCGATCGTTTGCAGGTACTGGTCGGGCAGACTCGGTCCGACGCCGAAGGTGAATTGGTGGTTTCGCTCGTCCGCTAACAGGATCGAACACAAGAGATCGCTATCCTGTTCTTCAACGATGCGGCTGATCGCCACCAGCACGTCGCTGAGTTCCGCGCCGGTGGCGATCATTTCCAAAATCCGTTTTTGCCCAGCGATGAACAACTCGGCCTGACGCCGTTCACTGATATCCGCGGCTACACTGACGAATGCCTTGACGGCACCTTGTTCATCCAAGACCCGTTTGATCGTGACGTCTACCGGAATGGCGTCGCGGCCTTGTCGCTGCATGACAAACTCGCCTGACCAGGATTCACCGGCAGCGACCCGCTGCATGATTTGCTTGGCGTGTGAGACGTGCGACGCGGGCACCGCGATATCGAGCACATGGCGACCGATGGCTTCGGCCGCGGTCCAGCCGTGAAGTTCCTCGGCCATCCGGTTCCAGTAAAAAATCGTGCCGTCTGGCGTCGTGGCGATCACCGCCTGACCGACGGCATCGAGCAGTGTCGCCTGAAATTGCTCCTGCTCCACCCGCAGTCTCAGCGGGGTCTGGTCTCGCATGATCTTCGCAAAACCTCGCAGCTGACCAGCGTTGTTCCACAGAGGTGTCATCACCCCGCAGGACCAGAACCGTGAGCCATCCTTGCGCAGATGCCAACGATCATCCTCACCTCGTCCCGTCGATCGAGCCTGTTCCATCTCCAGCTGCGGAACCCCAGCTTGGAGATCCTCCGGGATGAACAAGATGTCGGCCGGCTTGCCAATCACTTCGTCGGGCCGATAGCCGAAGAGTTGCTCGGCGCCGCTCGGCCAATTCTTGATCAGCCCGTCGCAGTCGACGACAAAGACGGCGTAATCTTTGACATTCTCGGCCAGCAGGCGAAAGAGTTCAGCGTCGCTGTCAGCGGGGTCACTGTGTGGATGAGCCATTCATTGTGCCTGTGCACCAACCGGTCGGCGTTGCATCGATCGGTAACCCGAGGACTCGCGGCCAGTGGGGATGCGGATCGCGACCAAGATTCTGCTGTGGTGCAACATAATTCGCTGGCCTTAAAATAACCAGGGTCGGGCGAAAGTCGCTGCACTGCTTTCCCCTAAAGTACCGTGATGTGACACTGGGAGACGCGGGTCGACCGGCTCGTTCTACCCCACCGAAATGATGAGCGATAGGATGAACAATCAGATCCAGGTCATTGCACCCTACTGGCTAACATCGGCCCAAACATGGGTTTTTGATGATGCGGCGACTGGCCTGGTGAAAGAGCCGTTCGTGTCCGGCATACCCGAAATGATCGACGACCTGGTGCAGGATTTGACGGAACCCCGGGCCGGCTTCCGACTGCTCTTTTCGGCCAATCCCTTCCCTGGTTTCCAGCGGCGACTGCGCTGGGTCCGGAGCGAAATGGGAGGCAACTGGTACCAAGCGGATCAGCCGCCGAGCGAGGGCTGGCTGTGCCCAGCGCTGCTGCGGTACTTCGACCAAGCGCCGCAGGAGATCTACGTCAAAGCGGAGTCGCTGGACCGATCGGGAATCTCCGCCGATTCAACAGGCTCCTGATTGGCGCCGGGCAGCGGCAGGCGGACGAGGAACTCACTCCCTTTGCCACGGCCATCGCTGACCGCCTGGACGCTGCCCCCGTGCAATGCCACGTTTTCCTTGACCACCGACAAGCCAATCCCCAGGCCTCCCGACGGGGACCTGGTTGTTTCGGCCTGGGTGAACAGATCGAAAATGTGCGGCATCACATCGGGGTCAATGCCGATGCCGGTATCGATCACTCGCACCACCGCCTCATCGCCTTCGACCGTCGCTTTAACCCAGATCCTGCCGCCTGAAGAACTGAATTTCGAGGCATTTTTGATGAGATTGACGAAGACCTGTCGCAATCGCACCGGATCGGCATCCAAAGCGACCGCCACGTCGGGCATCAGTGACTGCAGAACCTGAGCCTGGGTGTCGATTGAGGGACGACAGGTCTCGACCGCGTGTAGCAGAATTTCCTGCAGGATGACCTGTTGCTTGTGAAGCGATACCTTTCCCGCCGCGGTGCGAGCGATCTCCAGAAGGTCATCGATCATGCCGCCCATGAACTCGGTCTGCCGGCGAATCATCGCCACGACCATCTCCAGATCAGGGGAGACATCTTCGCATGCTTTGAGCAGGTGGGAAGCGGTGGTGAGCACCGAAAGCGGGTTCCGCAGTTCGTGGGCGAGCGTCGAGATAAAGGCGTCCTTGCGCTGCTCGACCTGCTGGAGGTGTCTGACCTGATTCTCCAGCGTTTCGACCTGCGATTTCTGGTCGGTGCGGTTTCGCATGACTTTCGCGAACCCCAGCAACTTACCCTGGACATCCCGCAGCGCTGTCAGGGTGCCGCTGACCCAGATCGTGCCCCCGTCCTTACGAACCTGCCAACGGTCGTCCTCGCATTCACCCGAATGAATGGCCGTGTTCTGTTCCCAAGTTGAAAGCCCCTTTTGCAAATCTTCGGGCGTGAACAAAATGGATAAATCTTGGCCGACGATCTCCTCGGCCGAATATCCGAACAGTCGTTCCGATCCTGCCAGCCAACCGACGACGATTCCCTGCGGATCAAGTAAGACAAGCGCGTGGGTTCCGACTTCTTTCACCGCTAGTTCGCGGAGCTGGTTGACAAGTGCAGATGGTTCTTCTTGCATCATTCCATCCGATGGAAGCAGTCGCTCTAAAATGGGAACGAGCTTCGAGGCCTCGTGTCTTGCAACTCTTGAATTGCAAGCATAATAAGATCGGCGGTCGGGAGAAAGCACTGAGGACGGCGTGAATACCCAGTATGCCGGCAACTGCGGGTTCAACTTGAAGATGGACTGGCAAACTGGTTCCAATCATTCCAGGCGTCGCGGTGGAAGCCAAACCGGATGCGTCTTCTCCGACGCCGGCATGTCCGTACGATCGATTCTCACTGTGGCGAACAGGACCGCGTTCACTGCGAGCAGGACAATGATGCCTGGTAATCCCGTCAGTCCGGTGGCCAAGTCACTGCCGCCTTCGACCATGGCGATGGGAAGAAACGCCACGCCGTTGATCGTTCCGTGCAGGATCGCGGCGGCAAGCACGGAGTTGCCGCGAAGTGTTACCAGCGTCAACAATGGCGAAAGCAGCACGCAAAAGATGACCATCAACAACACGCCAACGCCAGGGTGGTCGGGGTAGTTGTGACCCATTAAGACCAGTGGAGCATGCCACAGCCCCCATACGGCGCCGATCATCAGTGACGACTTCCATGCCCCCAGCGGCAGCAATTCGCTGAGCAGCAGCCCACGCCAACCCGCCTCTTCGCCAAAAGCGGCCAGCGTGTTGACTGTAACGCCAGCGATCATTGCCTGCAACAAAATGAACCAAGCCGGATGAACCGGCAGTCCGCTCAGTTGATTACGGGCCTCCTCCATCTGCTCCGGAGTCAACAGCGATTGATAACGACCGAAAAGCCCATGCATCTCCGTAGAGAATTGCACCGTGGGCAGTAGCAGTGAAACGCCCAGGGTAGCGGCAGCGAGAACGGCAGGAATCAACCATGCCGCTAACCACCAGCGGTTTATCTGCCAGCCGATCCGTAGAGGTAGCGCGATCGGCTCCCGGTAAGCGACCCTCTGGATCACGATCGCGGCCACCAGCGGCACGAACATGTAGATCACGCTGAGCGCAAAGCGACCGCTCGACCCGGTTGTTCCCCCAACCGCAAAGTAGATTCCGATGAGCAACAGGCTCAACACATACGTGACCACCACATACAGAATGGCCTTTGCTGAGAGCGGTGTAGGTGACGAAGTTGGCAGCACGTTGATTGCTCTTCAGAACGAACTTGGGCCGCCATATCCCGCTGCGGCATTTCCGGGAGCGAGTCAGCGCAAGTTAGCCATGATTGCCCAGGCATAACGCCTGAGCACGGGACTTCGGCGGCGGGTCGTTTGCACCATGGGGCCGTGTGGTGCTTCGCCACCCCTGCGGTAACGCTGTGCCGAGGCCATGGTACAGCATTTCGATGCCGCCTCGGCGGAACGGACCAGGGCGGTGAGTCTAGCGTGCGTCTGCCGGTGGCGCCCACCCATCAGTCCATTGGCATCCAGCAACCCCTCGCTGAGGAAGCCGCAGCAGCACGGCGCCGCTCTGGTGCATCCTCGTGGTGGACGCCAATCGCGACTCGGCATTCAGCCTGAGTCTGATGTTGACGTTTTGCGGCCATGAGACCTTTACCGGTAGTCGATCGGCTACGCGCGACCCTCGGTGGAGAGAACAACCACAGTCGAGGTTGCAACCATCACGCAGAATCCCCTGGCGGTTCGACGGTGGTCGGTGCAATCTTTGCTGCTGCCAGGTCACCAGAGCCCATTCCCATACAGCACTGGAGAAACCTGCAATGTGGCGCAACATGCTCAAAGTCGCCGCGGCGACGACGGCGTTTGGAATCGTTCACAGCGCTTTGGCGGGTTCCTCCGTTAAGCGAGCCGCTGCCCGGTGGGCGGGCACGCGAAACCGCAATGGCCTCTACCGGGTCTTCTACAGCGGCCAGTCGCTGGTGACCCTGGGCTTGCTCGCCGACTACGTTCGCCGCCAACCGGACTACGAACTTTACCGTATCGAAGGGCCGCCGGCGGCAGCGATGCATGTGGCGCAGCTTGGAAGTCTGGTCTATATGGCTGCGGCCGCAAATCAGATCGGCATCGGCCGCCTGCTCGGGGCACAGTGCCTGCTCGACTGGATCGGCGACGGCCCTAGCAAACCGGAACCGGCAGGCCAGGGCCCGGCACTTGACCGCAAGGGACAAGGACATTTCGCCGGTCCCTTCGCCTGGAGCCGCCACCCATTGAACTTTGCCATGGTGCCGATCATCTGGCTGTGGCCACGGATGACTACCAATCGACTGGCCTTCAATACCGTCACCACGGCTTATCTCGTGCTCGGCTCGCTGCACGAAGAGGTCCGATTGCGGGAAGCCTATGGGGAAGACTATAAGGCGTACCAGAACAGCGGTGTGGCGTTCTTTATTCCACTGCCCAACCGCAATCCCTTTGCTGCAACGGCTAGTTTGTTGTGGCCGAGTTCCAGCCCTGGCAACCAGCTGCGCACGACAGATGATACCGCCACGCCCGATACCCGAGCCGAATCGCTGCCCGTGGGCCAAGGGCGATTTGTATATCGCGTACCACGACCATGAATGGGGAGTGCCGGTGCATGATGATTCGCTGCTATTCGAGTTCCTGATTCTCGAAGGGGCGCAGGCAGGGCTGAGCTGGGAAACGATTCTCAAGAAGCGAGATCAGTACCGGGTCGCTTTTGACCAGTTCGATGCGGCCAAGGTTGCACGCTTTGACGAAACCAAACGCGAAGCACTTCTGGGTAACGTGGGCATTGTCCGCAACCGCCTGAAGATCGCTTCGGCGGTCCAGAACGCGAAGATGTTTCTGGAAGTGCAAAACCAGTTCGGTACTTTTGATCACTACATCTGGCAGTTTGTCGAAGGTCAGCCGCGGCAAAATCGCTGGCAGTCGATCAGCGAGGTGCCGGCCCGCACGGCAGAATCCGATGCGCTGAGCAAGGATCTGAAGCGTCGCGGTTTCAAGTTTGTCGGCAGCACCATCTGTTACGCCTTCATGCAGGCGGCGGGCATGGTCAATGACCACCTGCTCAACTGTTTCCGACACGCCGAACTTCGGCCGGACTGCTAGTGAAGTCGGCCGCCAAGCGGCACGTCCCTATCGGGTCGCAGCAGCACCACGTTCCCCCTGCTCATCGGGCACAGCCAGGGACAGCATCTCCGACAAATGCTTGCCGATCTGTCGGGGCGGAAAATGGGTGCCGGCGAGCACCTGTCTATCCACGGGTTCCTCACCCTGATCATGCGGCGCCCACCGGTTTAAGGACTTTTGATCCCGCTTGCCGGTCCGAGGTCGAGCATCCACATGCGGGTGGAATACCGCGCTGAGCCTGCCAGGCCAGCGACCCGGCAGCCGCAGTCACACGCAATCGACGGTTGGCACACCGCCTCGAAAGGTGCAGACATAAAAAAACCCCGGGAAAACCCGGGGTTTGATGGCAGCCGATGGCTGCCGAATAGCAACGAAATGACCCCTACGGGAATCGAACCCGTGTTACCGCCGTGAAAGGGCGGTGTCCTAGGCCGCTAGACGAAGGGGCCGTTGCTGCGATTGGCTGTCACCAACCGAAGTGCTCAGAGTTAACCATGACATCGGACGGGCGTCAAGGGTTCATGAACAAAACAATTTACCCGCGACATTTTGCCCGCGATCCGCTCTCCGATCGCTCGTGAGCGAGGCCGGACAAGCTACACCCGTGCCCGGCTCCGGTTAGGATTCCAGAGCGGCGTCGCCCGCTTCGGCTTGCCGTTGGCCCTGGATCGCCTCATAGACCTCATGGCGGTGCACCGGAACTTCCCGCGGAGCCTCCACACCCAGTCTGACCTTGTCACCGCGGATCTCAACGACGACAATCCGGATGTCGTTATTGATGACGATGCTCTCGTTCTTTTTTCGCGACAGTACTAACATGGTTCATTCCTTTGCTACCGCCGGTGTTTCCTCGGCTGCGGTGATGTAAGTGACGGACAACAACCCGTCAGCGATCGAGTGCAGGGGGCGGTACGACAATATTTCGGCAACGTCAATGGCCCTTTCCGCTCCTTCACTCTACGTTATCAGGTCCAGCCGTCAAGCGATTGCAAGCCCAAATCGAGAAATTGCTACTGTTTTTTGCCAGTTTTTTCTGATTGTGCTGATCTTTGGTATGCGGTTGCTCTTAAGTTACCGAGACCAGCTGGTTCAGCCCTATCGGTTAGAACGAAGCTAGCAGCCCAAGGGCGGCAGGCTAAAGCCTGGACTCCAACGGGGTTCAGCTCCGTAGGATGGAGCGAAGCTAGCAACAGAGAATCGTCTTAAACTCGCTCGCTCAGGTGCGAATTTCCTGAACCTCTGGCAACCAGTGGTCGTCTTAATGATAAACATTTTTTGCAGTTAAGCGTGTTCACCGCTAACCGCAGGGGTGTTTCGCTTTCCAGCATCACGGCGAACACATTCACCGTTTTATGGCCGAACTCAAAATGGTCCAGTTTTCATCCAGCGACGATTCTGCTGAATCCATCGCCCCCAGCCGATTCGCCCCCCGAGACGCACGCGGACCTGTCTCGGCGGGGAATATTCGTACCTTTACTTATGAGTCCGCTAACCGCATTCTGCCGCTGGTCGGGCGCATTGCTCAGGACTTGCTGAGCACCTGGCGGGACCTCGAAAACGATGCGGCTCAAATCCGAGGTATTCACAACTTACCGCATCCGACCGAAATTCGGATCTTTACGGAAGAGCTCGACTGCGTCAAAGAGGCATTTCGGCTGCAGAACGAACGGCTGCGCGAGTTACAACGGGAACTGTCGGATCTAGGAGTCGTTGTCGATTCGCTCGAAGACGGTGCGTTCGACTTCCCCGCATCTCACAACTGCCGTCCGATCCGACTCTGCTGGCAGGTCGGCGAGCCGCAGGTCATGTACTGGCACGGAATCAACGAGTCGTTCGGCGATCGCCGTAAACTGGTAGAAGTTCCGCTGGACTGCTGAGTGGCCATTAGCCTGGCAACCCATGAAAAATCGCTGAAGGTGTGCTCGAGCCGGTTGCTCAGACATTACAATCGGGGCGTTTACGATGAGCCCCTGCGGCGCTGAGCTGCTGCACCTGCAAGTTCGGAGGGGCTGATCCCGTGCGCCCGCCTAGCCCCACCGCAAGTCATCGCCATGAATCGTTCTCTGGGCGTCATGCTCGGATCGCTCGCCGTCGCTTGCTTACTGGTCGCATCGCTCGTCGGCGGCGGCTCACTCTGGCCACGATCCGGAAATGGCCAATCCTCCGCCTCTCCGATCCTGCTGTACTGCGCGGTTGCCAATCGCGAGGTGATCGAAACGATTCGGGAGGACTACCGACGTGAGTTTGGCCGCGAGGTCGAGATCCAGTACGGCCCGTCTCAGACACTGCTGTCGTCGATCGAAGTCAGCGGCACCGGTGATCTGTACCTGCCGGCAGACGAGAGTTTTCTGGAACTGGGCAAGGCGAAATCGTTGATCGAGGAGACGATCGAGGTTGCCAAGATGCGGGCGGTCCTGGTGGTGCATCGTGACACGGCCAAGCGTTTCAGCTCCTTTGATGACCTGCTGGCAGCCGACGTTCGGCTGGTGCAGGCCAGCCCAGATGCGTCGGCGATCGGCAAATTGACGCGGCAGACGCTGCAGCGGTCGGGGCACTGGGACCGGCTGAATGCGGCGACCGATGCGTACCGCACGACAGTGAGCGAAGTGGCTAATGATGTGCTGGTCGGTGCTGCGGATGTCGGAATCGTTTACGACGCGGTGCTGCACGGGTACCCGGATCTGGTGGCGGTCGAGCTGGAAGTGTTGGCGCCGATCCAGTCGCCGGTCACGATTGGCGTGATCGCCGACTCCAAACAGCCGGCCGCTGCGCTGCATTTCGCCCGGTACGTCTCGGCCAAAGATCGCGGACTGGTCCATTTTGCAGAACACGGATTTAAGACCGGCAGCGGAGACCGCTGGAGCGACTCACCGGAATTGTCGCTGTTCATCGGCTCGATGCTCCGGCCGGCAGTCGAGAAGACGATCACCGAGTTTGAACAACGCGAAGGGGTGCGGGTGACCCGCGTTTACAACGGCTGCGGCATCCTGGTTGCGCAGATCAAAGGCGGTCTGCATCCAGATGCCTACTTTGCCTGCGATGCGGAGTTCATGAACCAGGTGGTCGATCTGTTCCCTAATCCGGTGCCGGTGTCTCGCAACGTGTTGGTGATCGCTGTTCCCAAAGGCAATCCCAAGAACATCCGTTCGCTGCATGATCTGGCACGGCCGGGAATCTCGCTGGGGATCGGTCATCAGCAGCAAAGCGCGATGGGCTGGCTGACCCAAAACACCTTTCGCGACAGTGGGCTGCAGGACCAACTCCTGGCCAACGTGACGATGGAAACTCCGAGCGGCGATATGCTGGTCAATCAGATGCAGGCCGGATCGCTTGACGCCGCGATCGTGTACCTCAGTCATGCAACGACGGCGGCGGAGTTTCTCGATTCGGTTCCCATCGAAGACATTCCCGCTGCGATCGCCACGCAGCCCTGGGCGGTGTCGCAAGAGTCGCAGCACCCGCAGCTAGCCGGTCGGCTTTTCCAGCGGATTAACAGTGCCGAGTCACGCCGCGTGTTCGAGACCGAAGGCTTCGGGTTGTTCGAACAACATGAAGTTGCGGCGAATGACTGATTCCGATTCGCAGCGCTCTGCGGGCAGCACGCTGAACAGCCGGCGTCGCAGCGACCTGCCATTTTTTCTGGTGATGGGCGGCCTGTCGGGGGTGTTCGTGCTGCTGATTGTCCTGCTGCTGGTGGCGGACCTGCTGTTCACATCGGCGCAGGATTTTCGCGACGCGTTGGCCAAGCCGGAAATTCGGGCCGCTTTTCGCTTGACGATTTTGTCCTGCACCTTGGCAGCGATCATGTCCCTGTGGGTCGCCACGCCGATGGGATACCTGTTGTCGCGGTATCGATTTCCAGGTCGCTGGTTGATCGACACGCTGGTCGACATCCCAATCGTTCTGCCGCCGCTGGTGCTGGGCCTGAGCCTGCTGATTCTGTTTCACCTACCGATCGGCAGCTGGCAGCTGGAAGCTTGGTTGCGAGACGAGGTCGGGTTTCCCGTCACTTATCGCTGGCCGGCGGTCGTACTGGCCCAGTTTGCTGTGGCCTGTGCGTTTGCGATTCGCACGATGCGGGTCACCTTTGACCAGATCAACCCGCGGGCGGAGGATGTCGCCCGGACGCTCGGTTGCACGCGGGGCCAGGCATTCATGAACGTCGCCCTGCCGCAGGCCTGGCGCGGCATGATCACCGCCTTTACCATCGCTTGGGCACGGTCGTTGGGTGAGTTCGGGCCGATTCTGGTGTTTGCCGGAGCCACCCGGATGCGGACCGAAGTACTCTCGACAACTGTTTTTCTGGAGCTGAGCATCGGCCAACTCAGCGCGGCGGTGGCGGTGTCATTGATGATGGTCCTGATGGCTGGCTGCGTGTTGGTCCTGCTGCGGATCTTCGGGACGGGCTTGAACTCCTAGTCCTTCTCGGGTTGCGGCACCCTGTTTGCAGGCGTGCCTAGTTAGTGGCTCCATGACAAGAGCTGGCACGACCCTGTCGGACTGCCCCGGACAGTCCGTTGATCACAGAGCGAGTGCGGCCTCTGCAGGAATGCGGGGGCATCGCACGGACTGTGTGCTTCAATCATGCCGCAGTAACAAGGAACCGATGAGCATCCGCAGCATCTACTCGTCCGCCAAACACATGCTCGGCCGGTTGGCGCACGTACTGGCTCGTCCCGTGAAACGCGACCGCGGCAGCGGCGGGATCTTGATTCGGCCTTACCGCGGCTACGGCTCAGCCGATGAAGTGTTCCTGATGGGCCGCGTGTTTCGCCAGCACCGGGTCGGCACCTCGCTGCGGACGACGGCGTCGCGGCGTGATCTGCTCGATGTGGTCCGGCGAGTGTTCCGGCACGGTGTCCGCGGCGCAGTGGTGGAAGCGAGATTCGGCGCGGCGACGCAGGCCAGATCGACCGACGCCTCAGCCGGTGTCGGCACAACCGCGCGCTTTAAGACCGACCGCGACGGCTACTTTCGTGTCCATTTGAGACCGGACCGGCGACCTGCAGGCGACCGACTTTGGCACCGTGTGGAACTTCAGTTGATTGAGCCGGCCGAACTAGCGGGCAGCCAGGGGGCGAAAGTCCACGGCGAAGTCTTTGTGCCTCCACAGACGGCCCAACGCGTCATCATCAGCGATATTGATGACACGGTCATGTACACCGGCGTGGTGAACAAGGCCAAGATGATGTGGCGACTGTTCATGCAAGGTCCACGCAGTCGGGTGGCGTTTCCGGGCGTCGCGTCGTTGTACCGGGCGCTGCATGACGGCCCGTCAGGAAATCAACTCAATCCGATGCTTTACGTCTCCCGCGCCCCGTGGAGCATCTATGAGGTTTTGCAGGAATTCTTCCTGCTGCACCGCATCCCCATCGGACCGATCTTATTTCTGCGTGAATGGGGGATCTCGTGGAAGCGGCCTCTCCCGCGGCGAGCGGAAGATCATAAGTTGACTTTGATCCGCGACATGCTCCGACGGTACCACGACCTGCCATTTGTCTTGATCGGCGACAGTGGTCAACATGATCCGGAAATTTATGCGCAGGTGGTTCAAGAGTTTCCGGGACGTGTGGAAGCGGTCTATATCCGTAATGTCACTCGCTCGGATGACCGCGTCCGCGCAATCGAAGAACTCGCCAAAGAGGTGCTCGACAGCGGCAGTACCTTGATGCTGGCAGCCGATAGTTTTTCGATGGCGCGGCACGCCGCCGAACATAACCTGATCGCGACCGCAGCGCTGCAGGAAGTGCTCAGTGAGCAAGATGAGGGAACCGCGCCGTCGTCGCACAGCCCGACTCGCAGGATCAAGCAAGCGACCGATGAGCAAACGCGCCAAGCGGTGGAACGCGGGGACTTGAAAGAGACGCTTGAGCAGGAGACAGCAACCGACGCTCCGCCAAACGTCACTGTCGAATCGCGGGAACATTAAGCAGCGTGGTCGACCGCCGTCGTCCGCTCTGCCGGTCGAACAGGCTGGCTTGCAGGACTCCGATCGGCAAGGTGGTCGACCGCTCCGCCGGTCGAACAGGATGGATTGCAGAACTCCGATCGGCGGAGCGATCGGCCACACTGGCGATCGGCCACGTTGGCGGCCCACGATCCGGATCCTTGCTGTAAAATCAAACGCCTGTCCGAGCAATCGAAGCGGCAACAGTGAAACAGGATCAAGGCGTTGCTCAGTCCCGCATCCAGTAGTGACCAACATCTATGATCGACCTCCAAACGGTGAGCATCGCCGCCGGCAGCTTCTTGCTCAGCGAGCTCAGCTTGCGGGTCGAACGCGGCGAGTACGCTGTGTTGATGGGGCCATCAGGTCAGGGAAAGACAACCATCCTCGAGGCGATTTGCGGGCTGCGGAAGGTCACTGCGGGAAACATCCTGATCGATGGCAACGACGTGACGCGCTGGCCACCGGCGGACCGACAGATCGGTTACGTCCCTCAGGACCTGGCGTTGTTTCCGACGATGACGGTGCGGGAAAACCTGGTGTTCGCCTTGCAACTGCGCAAGGCGTCGCGACAGCTGATTGCGCAGCGAACCGAGGAACTGGCCCATCTGCTCTCGATCAGTCACTTGCTCGGCCGCGGCGTCAAACATCTCAGCGGCGGCGAAGCACAGCGGGTCGCGCTAGGCCGAGCGCTATCGTTCCGCCCGGCCGTGCTGCTGCTAGACGAACCGCTCAGCGCGCTCGATGAGGCCAGACGGCACGACATGCAAAAGCTGCTGCGCAGCGTCCAACAAAATACCGGCGTGACGACACTGCACGTCACCCATAGCGCCGACGAAGCCGAAACGCTCGCCGATCGCGTATTGACTCTTGGCAACGCAACCGTCACAGCGCGCCCGGTTTCACCGCCGCGGGCGACCGCTGCTCTGAGCGACTAAGCTTATACAAGCCCGACGCGCAAGCGAGTGGTTCGGTGAATGCTCTCGCTTGCGATCCGATCTGGCAATTCGAATCATTGCTGATCTCGGTTTTCCGGTCTTGGCCTTCGGGTCGCAATGGGACATTTTGCTGGCTGTGTGTGTCCCTCGCTTGCGCGTCGGGCTTGTACTGAGCGTGTGTCCCTCGCTTGCGCGTCGGGCTTGTACTGAGATGTACCCGGGTGGGCTCATGCCTGGGCTAAGAGCCGCTCAAGGCAAGAACGGATACGCCGGGTCGATAAGGTGTTGCTGTTTGAGAGTTTGCCAAACCTCCGGCGGAAAGCTCGCCGTGACGGAGGCGACGAGCGCCTCGACCCGCTCGGGTCGACTGGTGCTCAGGGCGACGGATCGGATCCCTGGATGGGACGATCCAAAGGCTACGGCGACGTCAAAAGGCTGAACCTGCAACTGTTCGCATGTCTGCCAGAACGAATCGCGCCATCGCAGCGTTTCGGCATCAGCCGGAACCGCTGGATTTAGCCGGCGGTAGTCGCAGTGGTCTCCACCGGTGAGAAACCCGCCGTGCATCAGTGCCGAATTGATCACGGTGATGTCGCGGGCGGCGAGTGAGTCGATCAGTTCGATCAATTCCGGCGGGTGATTCATGATCGTAAAACTGTTGGCCAGCATCACCCAGTCCAACTCGATGTGTTGGTCGAGCTCGCGGATGATTTGCCAGTCCTTGGCGCCCACACCGATTGCCGCGGCGTCACCGCGATCGCGCAGTTCCGTCAGCGCCCGATACGCGCCAGGATATCATCCAACCGGCGTTGGCGATCTCCTTCATCGCTGGCCGCCGCGAGGTACTCATCGGGATCATGAACCGATAACAGGCGAGCGCGATAGGGGCCGAGCAACTCGCACCCTTCGGCCCAGCAGCGAAGAATCCCGTCATAGCTGATGTCCTGCATGGCATCATGTTCGATGTCGATCCAGGCACCGGGCTCAAACGTCGGCTCGGGTGTCGTCAGCGGAACACGGCGCCAGGCCAGCTTGTTGCTGATCAGCACGTCATTGGGATCAACAGCCAACGCTTCCAACTCACGCCGCAGCACCTCCAGGGCCAGTCCCGCGCCGTACTTGCCGGCGGTATCGATGACGACTTTGCCAGCGGGCGTATGACGAAACCACGCTCGGATCAAATCCCGCTTCTCGGCATCGCTGCGGGCGACGAATAGGTTGCCGAGCGTGGTGGCACCAAACAGAATGGGTGGCAGACCGAGTTGCATGAATCAAATCTGCAGGTTGTAGGCTGAGATCGCATTGCCGGCAAATAAGTCCGCCTGTTCATCAGGACTGAGTGAATCAGTCAACTGGCGGACCGTCTCCACCCAGCGATCATAGGATGTCCGCAGCAGGCAGACAGGCCAGTCGCTGCCAAACATCAGTCGTTTGGGCGTGAAAGCTTCTAGCGCCACATCCCAGTAACGACGAATCTGCTCGATCGACCAGTCCTCGCGATCACCCGCACGCTCTCCGGTTGTCGCACGACCGCGAATCTCTGTAACCACACCGGAAAACTTACAGCTGACATGCTCTCGCTTGGCGAGTTCCCGCAAGCCGCTTTCCCAGGCGTGATCAAACTCCGTGGCAATGGTCGGCTTGGCGATATGATCGAGCACCAGCGGCTGCGCCGGATGCATGTCGGCAAACTCAATGGCTGCGGGCAGTTGCCGAGCGTAAATCAAAATATCATAGACCAAGCCATAACGCTGCAGCGCTGCGACGCCGCGGTTGAAAGCTCCGCCGAGCAGAAACCGATCGTCCGGCTCATCTTGGACAACGTGACGAACACCTTTGAGCCACGGCGATTGACAAAGCCGATCCAAATGTTCGCAAAGGTCATCAGCGGCCATCGGCACCCAGCCCACGACACCGAGCACCAGCGGATCTTGATGGGCGACCTCTAATAATGCCTCGGTTTCGACGAGCGATTGCCGAGCTTGAACCGAGACAAATCCATCGACGCCCACCGCCTGAGCAATCGCTTGCAGATCGGCGACGAGGAAATCTCGCCGTAAAACCTGCATCTGCTCGTTGATCCAGCCGTACTCATGTGCCGAATACTGCCAAAGATGATGGTGAGCGTCGATCAGCATCTTGCCGATTTCTTATCTTAAGGAATTGGCCCGATCAGCTATTGGCTTGGGTATAGAGCTGATTGACAAACTCCCAGTTGACGACGTTCCACCAAGCGCTGACGTAATCGGCTCGCTTGTTCTGATACTTCAGATAATAGGCGTGCTCCCAAACATCGACGCCCAACAGTGGGACCATGCCCATCGATACTGGATTGTCTTGATTGGCGGTGCCGATGACCTGCAGTTTTCCATTGCTGACGGCGAGCCAGGCCCAACCGCTGCCGAATTGGCCGGTGGCAGCCGCTTCGAAGGTCTGCTTGAAATTGTCGAAGCTGCCGAAGGTTGAGTCGATCGCTTGTCCGACCGGACCACGATTTTGTTGGCCGCCGTTGGGAGTCATCATCCGCCAGAACAGCGAGTGGTTGAGATGGCCGCCGCCATTGTTGCGCACGGTGGTGCGAATCGACTCAGGAACGTTGTCCAGGTTGGCGAGCAATTGATCCAGCGGCAGCGCTTGCAATTGCGGATGGTCGGCCAACGCCTTGTTCAGGTTGTTGATGTAGGCCTGATGGTGACGCGTGTGGTGGATTTCCATCGTCCGGGCGTCAATGTGCGGTTCCAGAGCGTCCACCGCGTAGGGCAGCGACGGCAGCGTGGCTTCCGCCAGCGCGGTGCTCGCCGAAGCACCTAAGATCACGGTCGCACCCGCAGCACTCGTCAGGGCCAGCATCTCTCGTCGATTAAGTCGGCTCATGTCGTTCGATTCCGGATTGAGGATTGAGGTAATTCAGGACAACTATTCCGAACATTGTACACGCCTCGGTTGCGGAGGTCACAACCGGGGGTTCTTCGGGGATTTTAGTAGCTGACCGCCCGCGAACGGGTTTTGGGTGGCATGCTCAGAGCCCCAGCGATGGGCGTGGTCTTCTGAAACAGATACCGAGCCGACGCGACATTCCTTAGGTTCCCTGCAGTTCCCTCCAGCACGCCCTTCGTTCCTCAGGGACGCGCCACCCAGCGGATCAGCGTCCCTGTCCCGCAAGCCGTGCGCCGTCACTTGCGGTGCACGTGGATCGCGTCGGCGGTGAGGATCAGCGTGTTGAGTTCTCCGCGGGTCGCTTGGCCGCGCACGGTCACCACGTCGTTCTTTTTCAACCCAAACAATTGCCGTGCATCGTGGGCGATGATCTGGCCGCGGTCGTCGAGGAACTGCACCATCGCGGTCGGGGCCTGAGCCGCCTTGCGTTTACAAAACGGGCAGTTGTCGGCGTCGTGGCCTTCGCCATGACCTGCTGCGGGAAGTTCCGCTAACAAGAACGACGCCTTTCCCGGATCCCACGGTTCCAGATCGCCCGCATACACCCGCCCGGTCACGACAGCAGCTTCTTCTCCGCCAGCAGCTGCTTCTCCGCCAGCAGCTGCTTCGGCCGCCACTTCTGCGGTGGGTTCGCTTGCCGTTGCGTTAGCCGCTTCCGCGGTCTTGCCGTCCAGCCGCTGCGCCAATTCGCTCAGCGTCACCGCTCCCGCCGGCTCAGTGGCCGATACGTATTGATCGCGGATCGCCAGCACTTGCGGGTCTTGGCTCTCGGTATTGCAACCGCTGATTGCCAGACACAATAGGCTGGCGGTCAACGCGATCGAGCGGAGTTGGCGGGATATCATTGCGGTCGTCCGTGGGGGCGGTGCTTGGGCTTACTCAGTAGCAGGAACGTGCTTGCGCAGGGTCGCAAAGGCGGCGTCTACGTCCGCTTCGACCTCGCTGTACTCGGCCCCTTCACCGCCGTGAATCTTTTCATCGACGCGGCCGAAGGCGTCGAACAACGTGTCGACGGCGGCACCGATTTCGGCCACCGCATCGGCGCCGAGCCCCTGCTTGGTTGCCAATGCGACGACTTCTTCGAGCACGTGACCGACTTCATGGATCGGTTCATCAGCTCCTTCGATATCGCCCGCCGCGAACGCCTGACTGATTTGGCTCCGCATTGCGTCTAATTCCGCTACCGCTTCGGCGTACGTCTCAGCATGCGCATGAGCGGCGTGGTCGCCTTCGAGTTCGTCGATCGACACCGGCGGACGATTGGCGTCACCGGCCGTATTATCGGCCGTCCGATTACAGCCGATCATCGCCAACGGCAAAGTGGCAATCAGCGCGAGGCAGGCGAAAAAAATGGGGCGAGGCATGAGTCGGTCCTTGAGTTCAGATAGTGCGAACACCCGTGATGGTGCTGTACGAGTGCGAAACGATGAAGGTTCTGAAGTTATTTTGCAAGGCTGGCGCAGGCTGCTCCGTGCTCAGGCTTTGCGGATGAACTCTTCCGCATACGAGCGGACGTGTTTGCCGTTGAGCACATGGACGATGCGCAGCTGCTGGATCTGCTCGTCGCTGAATGACGCGATCGGAACGTGGATCAAGTGTTTCTTGAACCGCCGAGCGATCCGCCGCCAAGCCGCCCCCGGCGGCAGCGATGACAGCACCGCGACCTGCTGGCCGCGGGAGTGCAGGCAAGCTGCGGCGATCAAGCGTTCTTCCAAGGTGGTCGCGAAGTCGATCTTGCGGTCGTCCCAGACATCGTTGATCGCAATCGGAGGGTAGAGAAACAGCGCTCCGCCGTAAGTGGCCACGGCGATCCCGGGGCCGACGAGCTCTTTCTGAAAATTGGTGGCAAAGAACGCCAGCGTCGACTCTTCGGCATGTTCGGCAAACCACGTCGCTCGCCACGGATAATCGCGCGGGTCCGCGGGGCTGTCGAACAGCATCACGCAGGCGTCGATCGTGCCCCGCTGGGGCGGCAAGACCTTCACGTAAATCTGCTTCTCGTACCAGTGACGCAGCGTATCGCGGATGTCGATTCCGTCTTTCACGCTGGTCGTGAATTTCTCGGTTCGCGCCAAATCATTGCCGGCGATCGTTTGCGCCGGTCGAACACGCGGGTGCGAAACGACTCGATGCGTTCGTCCTCGGGTGGATAGCTGCACTGGCCAAACGGGTTCCAGCGATACGCCCATTTCTCGCGTTCGCTCGTTGTGGGACGGCGATTGAGTTTGATCGATTGCCAGTAACGCGGCGGCCCAGCCAGGCGATTGACCAGGGACACCGTGTCACCGGTCGGCAGCCTTGCCATATCGATTCCCAGCGTCACCGGTGCCGAATCGACCGGAGGCTCCAGGCCGACAACGCGGAAATAGTCGCGCGCTTGCTCGACGACATGGATCGCGAACTGGTCGCCGAGGATTTGTTTGGCGGCTGTAACAATCGTCGCCAGGTCGGGCGTCATCCGCCGCTGAATCAGCGACAGGTTGCGGATGTATTTTAAACACTGGCCCAGCAGCAGCGGCGGTGTCCGCCGAGCCCGATTACCGAACTCCGCGCGGTAGGAATCGCGGGCTGCCAGCAGTAATTCCTTGACACCGTCGATCGACAGGTTCTCATCGTCCTCCAGTTCCGCCCGAGCGCGCTCGTACAATCCTGTGATGAACGGCAATTCATCGAACAGGAAAATCAGCGTCTTGGGATCGACGTCGTAGCACTGCGGCGTCAGCACGTCATCGCCTCCGGGCGGGCGCGGTTCGGCGGCGCGACTGTCCTGCGCGGCCTGCACCAGCCCCTGATAAGCCTCGCGGATCCACGGCCAATAGAGCACGCTGGTGACGAACAACACCCGCTCATGATGCTGTTCCAGCTCGCGCAGCCGCATTGCCATGTGGAGGATGCGATCGCGAGTCTGTTCATCGGGCGGCCGCGCGATGCTGGGAAGCAAAGCGGCGGCAAACCGCTCGGGCCGCACATGTCGCAGCGCAAACGGATCGGGCATCACGGCGGCAAACGGCAAAAACGGATCGGTCTCCAGGTCGATGTACTCGCGCCGCAGGTGTTCGCCCATCGCAGCGCGGATCGCCATGATCACCGGCTGGCAAGGGTCGATCGGCACGTAACTGCACAGCGGCGCGTCGTCGTAGTCCTCGTCGTCGCTGTCCCAATCCTCGCTGTCGTCGCGGTCATTGCTCCCAGCGAACTCCGATCTCTGGTACTGCGGCGCTGTCGGCTGGATCACGATCGCCGGCTTGGGCAGCTCCAATACCGCCTGCTCCACGCTGTCGCGAAACGATGGCGGCAACGGGACCGCGACCACGTCGAACGGATTCTCCAGCATCCAGCGGCGCACCAACAGGCGCACTCTCCGCTGCCGTGAATGATCGGCAAGACAGAAATCCGCTTACCGATGCGAAACAGTTCAGGGATCTCGCTACGGCTCATATTACCCCGGACAAAAAGTTGATCACAGCGCGAGTGCGGCTTCTACGGTGATGCCAAAGGAAACGCACGGACGACCCTGTGCGATTCCTGCATGCCGCAGTCATACCACCATCGCCTGCAGGGGCTCCTGTCGGCGGGCAACGCTCGAGACCAACCGGAGCTGAGAGACGAGAGGCTGTAAAACCGACTATACCAGGGATCACTCAGCTTGGGCGACGGTACGGGGCCGGGCTACTCTTGGGCCGGCTGGACTTTCTCCGGTTGAACCCCCTCCGGCTGGGCGTCCTCCCATTGAGCGTCTTGCTGCGGGTCGGGGAGTCGCTTGAGTGTCTGCAGGTCGATCGCTTGGCCGGCGGCAACGCTCACATACGGGTTTTCGTGCAGCTGCTCCGCTGCTCCGGTCTGAGGCGTATCGGCCAATTCTGCGGGCTTACCGTTCGGGTCCGCTGCGCCGCTCGGCTGCGGGCTGGGAATCCGCAGAAAATGAACCGCATGCTCGCCAATCACTTCAGCTCTTGATCCGCTGACGACCAGCGCGGTGGCCTCATCGATCCCGATTCCCAACAGCTGGGGATGCCGCTGGATCACGGGAATCAGATCGGGCTGTCGCCGCCGCTGCGAAAAATGCTGATCGATGGCGACACCGGGCAGGAACGCGAACCCCCGCTCATATCCCTCGGCCATCATCACCGTGTTGCCCAGTGGGTGGCCGCGGACCAGATATTCGCCCTGAATCGTTGCCCCGGCCGAGCTGCCACCGATCACGCCGCCGCGCCGCAGCACATCATGAAACAGCTCGATCGCGCGGGTATTCTCATAGGCGTCGACGAAATTCCATTGTCGTCCCCCGTCGAACCAGATACCTGTCGCTTCCCGCAGGGCCTTTTCGAAAGCCTCGTCAGCGATTTCTTCGGTGCGGCTGTGCGGCAACAGCGTCACCGAGGCCACTTCGGCGCGTGCGAGAAATCTCGGCACACGGGCGCGAAGTGCTTCACGACGCGGAACCGCGGTGGGCAAGACCACGATCTGCGCGGCTGTGCCGCCAGCGAGAGAAATGAAGCGGTCGACAATCTCCTGCGACATCCCGCCACCACCGACAATCACCAACGAGCCGCTGGCGACTTGCGGCGGTCCAAAGCACGGCTGGCCAGGATCGCCATCGGCGCACCGCCACCGCGCGGCGCCGCAACTGCGTCAAGTCGACCAGGGCGCCGGCAGGAATCGGCTGCTCAACGCGCTCCTGCCGGCTCGATTTTGCCAACAGGATCGTCGCCGTCCCCGCCCCGACGACCTGCAGCATGCGACCCTGGATCACAACCGCTGTCGCTTCATCAACCCCAAGCCCGAACCGGTCCGGATGCTCGGCCACGGCGAGCCGCAGCCGGCTAAGGCGATTTCGCTGCGAAAAATGTTGGTCGACGATTGCCCCCGGGACCAAATCCAGCCCCCTCGCGATCCGTGGCCGTTCATCCCCCGATGCGATCATCACGCCGGACAAGACCGCCGCTCCGGCCGAGTTGCCGCCGATCACTCCGCCACGGTTTAGCAGCGCCTGCAGTTCTACCTCGACGACGCTGCCGGCATACGCGTCGGCCAATCGTGACTGGCGTCCGCCGCAGATCCAGACGCCGCCAGCGGATCGCAGCAGCTCGGCCAGCGTGACCGGATCGTCCGCGGCTGTGACGATCTGGCTAACACCGGCCGTGCGGAGCCACTGGGCCGCGCTCTCGGCGGCCACGTCGGGATTGGTCGCAGCAGTCGCAACGATTACCACCGAGGTACTTTCTGGCACCGCAGAGGCAAACGCTTCCTTGGCAGCATCGCCCAAACCGCCACCGCCGCCGAGGACCAGCGTGCCGGCAACGCCTTCGTGGTCCAGTCGCTGTTGCAGGATGCTGGGCCCGTTCGGATCGTCGGCGACCGGCGGGCTGGCGAGCGTTTGAGCCTTCCAGAGCCCAGCTGTCGTTGTGACCCACATAACGGCACCGATTGCGAAAGCTCGCTTAAACCTCATGAAACCGCTCCTCAAATCAGCTGCGCATATCTGCAAGAACCCTGATCCAATTGGGAGAAAATGTAGCGTAGGTGATCCCAATGTCGGGGTGGTCTGTTATCATACAGCTGTCGATCGAAGGGGAGTACGGCCGCCTCGGCAAGTGACTTTTCGCTGATCGATCCCGCCTTTGACTCCCCGCTCGCTCACCCCCAGACGATCCATGACCCGACCCAGTGTGTCGTTGGACCCGGTCTCGCCTCGTGTGATTGGCCGTGATGTATTGACCCGCGAGGTGTGCGTGCACGCCGCATCGCAGCAGGCGCATACGGTTCCGATTGGCGTCTTCACATGGCTGCTCTTCGGTGTTGCCGCGATCATCCTGTGCGTGACAGCGGGATGTGGAGAAACCGCACCGGTTGCTGAGAAATCCGATCAACCCGATTCGGTGCCGATCTTGAAAGCCGAGACCTTTGTAGTTCAGCAGATGACTTGGCCGACGATTGTCCGCTGCCAAGGGACGCTGTATGCCGACGAGATGGCTGCGGTCGGAGCACGGGTTGCTGGTCGCGTTGCCGCCGTTCACGTCGACCTCGGCGATGCGGTTCAAGCGGGTCAGCCGCTGGTGAGCCTGCAAACGGATGAATTTGAGTTGCTCGTCGCTCAAGCGGAGGCCGAATTGGCTCAGGCCCGTTCAGCGGTTGGGCTGCTCGAAAGTGATTCCGGCGATCAACTCAATCCCGAAAACTCCCCGCCGGTCCGCCAGCAGCGGGCGGTGTGGGATGAAGCGAGGGCAAGCCTGCGGCGGGCCAAGAGCCTGTATGAACAAAACGCGATCTCGCAGGGCGAGTTCGATTTAGCGTCCTCCGCCGAACGGGTCGCCGAGGCGAGCTATGCCGCAGCGATCAACAGCGTCCGCGAGAAGATTGCGATCATCGGGGTTCGCCGCGTGGCACTGGCACTGGCCAAGCAGCGGTTGGAAGACGCGGTGATTCGCGCCCCGTTTGATGGCTACGTCGAAAATCGGCGTGTCGCTCCCGGCAGTTTTATCAGCGCCGGCGATTCGGTGGTGTCGCTGACTCGGACTGATCCGATCTGGTTTCGCGGCACGCTGCCGGAACGTTACGTCGCGCAACTGAAAACGGGCCTACAGATCGCGGTGCGGACTGAGTCGCTCAGCCAGCCGGTGACCGCGACGATCACCCGTATCAGTCCCTCGCTCGACTTGGCCAGTCGCTCGTTGGCCTTTGAAGCGCGCATCGATAACCCGCAGCAGAGCTACCGCTCAGGCCTGTTCGCTCAGGCCGACGTCGTGCTCAACGCGGATTCGCAGTCGCTGGTTGCCCCTGAATCCGCGGTCAGCGACTTCGCCGGTTCCGAGAAGGTTTGGAAGCTGGTCGACGGGGTCGCACAACAATTTGAGATCGCTACCGGCGTCCGCCGTGATGGCTTTGTCGAAATCCTTGAGGGACTTTCCGGCGGCGACCACATCCTCGTCGATGCCGCGGTCGGGCGGGTGGCCCAGGTCGTGTCCAGCAAAAGCGCCCCGTCGATTGCCGGTCCGTCGCCAGCGAGCGGGTCCCAGGGTGCCGATCGGCAGTCGCCAGCACCGCTGAACCGGGAAGCCGTTTCCTCCGGTCAGCAACCGTTCGAAGCAGTGACCCGCGTTGCTTTGGCAAAAGACGCCGCCGTCAATGAGCAAGCCGACACGCTGACTGGCTCAGGGACAATCAACAAAAAACAATCGCCAGCGTTGAGCGGCAACGCGGCCAACGTCCCCTGATGCGTTCCTACGCTTGATGATCGCCGCGGCTACGGCCGGCCGCTCGGTGGCGCCGCGTCAGCGTCACCCCGCTCTTTTCCACTGTTCTCTCCAGGTAGTCCGACGTGTACTGGCTCGCTGAAATCTGTGTTCGCCGCCCCGTCTTCGCACTGATGCTGATCACGGCGCTGGTGGTCGCGGGATTGGTGTCGTTCCCGCAACTGGGCGTCGACCGCTTTCCCGACATCGACCTGGCACAGATGTATGTGCGGACCGATGTGCCCGGTGCCGCGGCCAGCGAAGTCGAGTCGGAAGTCACCGCGATCATCGAAGATGCGGTGGCGACCGTGGCGGGGATCGATGAGCTCCGCTCGATCTCCAGGGACGGCCAGTCGCTCGTGATCGTGACGTTCCAACTGGACCGCAATATCGACGCCGGGATTCAGGACGTTCGCGACGCGGTCGCCGCGGTCGTGCGTCGCTTGCCGCCCGGACTCGATCCGCCGGTCGTGCAGAAACACGACCTCGACTCGTCGCCGATCATGACCTTGGCGGTCTCCGGGCCACGCACCTCGCGCGAGCTGTACATGTTCGCCGATCACTACGTGAAGAACGTCATCGAGTCGTCCAAAGGGGTCGGCCAAGTCATCATTGCCGGTGCCGCCGACCGCGCGGTGCAGATCGACGTCAGCGCCGATCGGTTGGCCGCCCATCAGCTGTCGATCCTGGAGGTCCGCGATGCGGTTGCCCGTCAGAATGCGGAGATCCCGGCGGCCGGATGGACCAGGGAATGCGCGAGCGGATCGTTCGGACGCTCGGGCGCGTCGAAGACGCCCGCGACTTTCGCGATCTCGTCGTCGCCACGCGCGGTGAAACTCCGATCCGGCTCAGCGACCTCGCCGAAGTTCGGGATGGCAGCAAGGAGGTGCGCACCCTGGCGCGGCTGAATGGCACTCCGGCGGTCGTGCTGCAGGTCCAGCGGCAATCGGGTGAAAACACGGTTGAGGTCATCGAGCAGATCAAATCGTTGTTGCCGCGGTGCCGCGAATTGCTGCCCGACGATGTCGAGGTCGAGGTGATTCAGGACCAGTCGCGCTACATCCGCGCGGCGCTGCACGAAATCGAACAGCACCTGATTTCCGGCAGCATCCTGGCTTGCATCACCGTGCTGCTGTTCATGCGGTCGTGGCGGTCGACGCTGATCGCCGCGGTCGCCATCCCGACCTCGATCATCGCCACCTTCGCCTTCATGAATGCGTTCGGCTTCACGCTCAACAACGTCACCATGCTGGCGCTGGTGCTGATGGTCGGCGTCGTCATCGACGATGCGATCGTCGTGCTGGAGAACGTGTTCCACCTCATCGAGGAGAAGGGGCTGCTCGCCGTGCGAGGCCGCCGATCGAGGGAACGCGCGAAATCGGCCTGGCGGTGCTGGCGACCACGCTCTCGCTGGTGATCGTCTTCTTGCCGGTCTCGTTTCTCTCCAGCGTCACCGGCCGGATGCTGTACCAGTTCGGCATCACCGCGACGGTCGCGATTCTGGTCTCGATGCTGGTCAGCTTCACGCTGACGCCGATGATGTGCAGCAAGTTGTTGAAGCCGGCCAAATCGACCGACGGCCCCGTCGCATCGCGAACCGGACCGTATCGCCGGGTCGAGGCGGCCTATATGGGGATGCTCGCCTGGGCACTCCGCGGCCGTTGGTTGGTGCTGGCGGTGGTCGTGTTGGTGATCGCCTCCAACGTGCCGCTGCAGGCCTGGGTGCAGCGCGACTACGTGCCGCTCAACGTCGACGAGTCGGAGTTCGAGATTCGCGTCGAAGCAGCTCGCGGTGCAACTCTGGCAGCGATGAAAGAAACGGTCGATGCGGTCGAAGCGGAACTGGCCCAAATCGAGGGGATCGAGACGTTTGTCACCACCGTCGGCAGCAGCGGCTTTGGCGACGTCAACCGCGGCTCGTTCTACATTCGCTTGGTTGACAGCGATGTGCGCACGTTCTCGTTTGGACGATTTTTCGGCGGCATCCTGCGCGGTGACCCCGGCGAAGCGTTCCGCGGCAACTACTCGCAGCGCGAGAAAATGGCGGATGTCCGCCGCCGGCTCAACCGGCTCGGCGACCTCCAGATCTCCGTTCGCAACCTCACCTCGCTGCGACAGGGAGCGGCGGTGGATGTCGATTTTTCCATCACCGGTCCGACGATTGAAGGGTTGCTGGAGTTCAGCGAGAAGCTGTTGGCCAAAGCTAAGCAGATGCCGCAATTGGCCGACACGTATTCGACCCTGCAGCTCGATAATCCCGAACTGGTGGTCAGCATCGATCGCGACCGCGCCGCGGCGCTGGGCGTCGATGTGACCGAGATCGCCGACACGCTGCGGATCGCCGTCGGCGGCGATGACCGCGTCTCACGGTATCATGATAAGGAATTCGACGAAGCCTATGACGTCGAAGTTCGCCTGGTGGGACTGGACCGCCGCAACATCGATGCGATTTCGCAGCTCTACGTGCGGACCAATCCCGGCGCCGGTACCGACGTCGGCAGCAACCATTCGGCGACGACGACATTGACCTCGTTCGCATCGCCCGAGGCCTATATCCCACCGGGCTTGACCCGGATCGATAATTTGGTCGATTTCAAATTCGGACGCGACGCTTCGCGGATCGACCGCCTGGGACGTCAAAAAATGGTCGCCGTCCGCGGCAACATCGCCGGCGGGTACGGTCTGACCGATGGCATTGACGCGATGTGGAAAGCGGCGGAGGAAATCGGGCTCCCCGAAGGGATGAGTGCTCAAGTGATGGGGGGTGGGAAGGAACTGGACCGCACGCTGCTCGATTTTCGCTGGACGATCTTGATGTCGTTCGTGTTCATGTACATCGTGCTGGCCGCCCAGTACGAGCACCTGGTCTATCCGCTGATCATCCTGCTGTCGCTGCCGCTGGCGGTCCCGTTTGCGCTGCTGAGTCTTTACTGGGGCAGTGAAACGCTGAACCTTTATTCGGCGATGGGAGTGTTGGTGTTATTTGGCGTGGTGAAGAAAGCGGCCATTTTGCAGGTCGACCACACCAACACCCTGCGTGCCCGCGGAATGAATCGCCACGATGCGATCATGATGGCTAACCGCGACCGGCTGCGTCCGATCCTGATGACGACCATTTCATTCGTCGCCGGTCTGCTGCCACTGCTGATCGCCACCGGCCCGGGGGCCGAGGAGCGGCGCTCGATCGCGGTGCTGGTCGTCGGCGGACAGACGCTGTCGCTGATCTTGACGCTGCTTGCGATCCCGGTGCTGTACACGTTCTTCGACGATCTGACAGGCCTGGTCTGGAAACCATCTAAGCAGACGGAAGTGTGGCCGACCGCTCCGCCGGTCGAAGTCGGTTGTGTTCCGGTTGTGGAGCCGGCAATCACCGTGCCGGTCAGCAGCAAAACTTAAACTGCCGCATCACTCCTGTTCGTTCGGCGGAGCGATCGACCACCTTGTCGCCGGCCTGAGTTCACCATCAACCCTTGACCAATTGATATGGTGGCATATCATTCTGCGGTAAACCAATCTGCTGGAGGTGCCGGACGTGAAAGAAGAGGGCCGAGTGACAATCACTGTCCGCCAAATCCCCGACTACCAACGGCTGTGCGAGCTGTCGCGGCGGTTGCCGACGCTCGATCCCGAGGCGGTTTACGCCTTCGCGACCACGCACGCCGTGGGCGTTGAAGTCGAAGCGGCACTCCGTTGCAGCTTGGCCAAACAGGGGATCAGCGAAGGCCGGCTGCGGTTGCTGGGGATCCTGCTCGACCGCCCTGACGCCGCCACCCATTCCGAGCTGGCTGAAGAATCTGGCGTGACCAAGGGGACGATCACCGGGCTAGTCGACGGTCTGGAACGCGAAGGTTATGTCCAGCGTCAGCCCGATGCTCAGGATCGTCGCGTCAGCCGAATCGCGCTGACGCCCGCTGGTGAAGCTTATCTCGACAAGATCTTACCCGGCCACCTGTCGCGTCTGTCGCGGGTGATGAGCGGCTTGACCGCGACGGAACAGCGTCTGCTGGTGACCTTGCTGCGCAAGTTACACGCCGGTCTTCCAGCACTTCACGATCTTTAGTTCCCCGGCTTCCCAAATCGGATTTTGCGGTCCAAATTACCGAACCTAATTAGTATGGCGGCGATCTATTCACCGGCAAACAAGTTGTTTTGCGTCTTGAGCATCGCCATCGGGCCTGTTGGCGATTGCCCGGCCGCCTGTCAGCGTTGCTTCGGAACCGCAGCCAGCTTAGCGGATTTACTCGCGTGACCCATTCCAGAGCGTAATCATGACCGACGTAGCCCCTCCTGCTAACCGACGACGGCGTGCCTTCCACATCGTGCGTCAGATCCTGATTACAGTGATCGTGCTCGCCGTGTTACCCGCCATCTACTTCTATTTCAGCGCCACCGACCACGCCCCTGCGCCCGTCGAAGCGGCTGGTCCAACCGGCCCGATGCCGGTCGGCGTCCGCGTCATGCAGCCGCGCGACGTGCCGATGGAGTCCCGGTTCCTCGCCCAGACCCAGGCCTCGCAGCTGGTGCCGATCCGCGCACGTGTCAGCGGGTATTTGTTGGAGCGCAGTTTCACCGAGGGGCAGCAGGTTGAGCAGGGGCAATTGCTGTTTCGCATTGATCCCGAACCGTTTGAAGTCGCGCTGGCCCAAGCCGATGCCCAGCTAGCCGCTTCCCAAGCCCGCTTGGAGCGCGCTGAGCAGCAGCTGCAGCGGGTTCAGCGACTGGTCGCCCAGCGTGCCGCGTCGGCGGATGAACTTGAGCAGTGGCAAGAAGAGCAGAAGGTCGCCGCTGCCGACGTCCAGCTGCAACAAGCGCGGCTCGCCCAGTCGCAGCTCGAACTCGGCTACACCACGATCAGCTCTCCGATCACCGGCATGATCGGCGAGAGCCTGCAGGATGTGGGCAGCTACATCAGCCCCAGCGGCGAGTCGCTGTTGGCCACCGTGCGGCAAGTCGATCCGATCTACGTCCGTTATTCAGTCAGTGAACAAGAGCTGCTGCAATGGCAACGGCTGCTCAGCGAAGGAGCGATCAGTGATACGTCGGTCGAGCAGATGGACGTCGAAATCATGTTGCCCGACGGACGCATGCATCCGGAGACCGGCAAGATCAGCTTCATCGACGTCGCCGTTGATCCTTCGACCGGGACCGCCGTCGTGCGTGCGACCGTGCCCAATCACGGTGGTGCGCTGCGGCCGGGTCAATTTGTGACTGCGAAGGTGACCGGCGCCCATCGCATCGGCGTGTTTATCGTCCCGCAGTCGGCGGTGATGCAGGATCCGACCGGTACGAGCGTGTACGTGATCGATGATCAGGGACTTGCGCAGATTCGTCCTGTAACGCCGGGGCCATGGCACGGCTCCGAGTGGATCATCGACTCAGGACTGGCCGCCGGAGATCGAGTGATCGTTGATCGCCTGATGCAACTCCGCCCCGGTGCTCCCGTTGAAGCGGTCGAGCCGGGCTCCGAGCCGGCCACGACGCCAGGGGCCACTGCCGGGCCGGCGACCAGTGGCGAGCCAGGGACCAGTGGCGAGCCAGGGACCAGCGGCGAGCCCGAGGCCACCAGCGACTCGGTCGCGGCCGAGTCCGCTGCTTCGTGATCTAGGCGGATTATCCACACCACGTTCGCATTCACCCGGAAACGCCCGCATGTTCTCCCGCTTCTTCATCGATCGGCCGATCTTCGCCAGCGTGCTGTCGCTGTTGATTCTGTTAGCTGGCTCCGTCTCGATTTACGTCTTACCGATCGCCCGCTATCCCGAGATCACGCCGCCGACCATCCAGATCAACGCTGTGTACCCGGGCGCCGATGCGCAGACCGCGTCCGAAGCGGTCGCTGCGCCGATCGAGCAGGAACTCAGCGGTGTTCAGAACCTGATCTATTACGACTCGCGCGCGGCCAACAACGGCGCCGTGACGATCACCGCCACCTTTGAGATCGGCACCGACCAGGATTTGGCAGCCGTCGAAGTACAAAACCGACTGTCCGTCGCCCAGCCGCGACTGCCTGAGGAAGTGATTCGCAACGGGATCACCGTCGTCAAAAGCTCCAACAGCATTCTGGCGGTGGCCACGCTCTCATCGGACGAAGGCCGCTTTGATGAGCTGTACCTGAGCAACTACGCGACGATCAACCTGCTCGACCGACTTCGCCGAGTCGAGGGCGTCGGCGATATGAGCGTGTTCGGAGCGAAAGACTACTCGATGCGGGTGTGGCTCAATCCAGATGAGCTGGCCGTCAAAGGCTTCACGGTGTCGGATATCGCCGCGGCGATCCGCGAGCAGAATGCGAACTTCCCCGCCGGCACGATCGGCCAGCGGCCTAGCGGCAAAGAAGTCGAACTGACCCTGCCGGTGCTCACCCGCGGCCGACTCAATGAGATCTCCGAGTATGAGAATATCGTGCTCCGCGCCGAGTCCGATGGGACGGTGCTGCGACTCAAGGACGTCGCCCGGATCGAACTGGGCAGCCGCAGCTACGATCTGTTCGGGCGCGTCAACGGCAAGCCGATCACGTTGATGCTGGTCAACCTGCAAGTCGGCGCTAACGCGCTCAATACAATCGCCGGCGTTCGCGCTGCACTGGAAGACGCGGCTCGAGATTTTCCTCCAGGGATGTCTTATGACATTCCTTATGACACGACGGAGTTCATCAGCGCTTCGATGACCGAAGTGGTCCACACGCTGTTGGAAGCGGTCGTGCTGGTGTTGGTCGTCGTGTTCGTCTTTTTGCAGAGCTGGCGAGCGACGCTGATTCCGCTGTTGGCCGTCCCGATTGCGATCGTGGGAACGTTTGCCGGGATGCTCGCGCTCGGTTTTACCATCAACACGCTGACGCTTTTTGGACTGGTGCTGGCGATCGGCATCGTCGTCGATGACGCGATTGTGGTCGTCGAAAACGTCGAGCGGATCATGCACGACGAAGGTCTGAACCCGCGCGATGCGACAATCAAGGCGATGGAGCAGGTCAGCGGCGCGCTGGTCGCGATCGTGTTGGTGCTCTCGGCGGTGTTCGTTCCCGTCGCGTTTCTCGGCGGTCTGACCGGTCAGATGTACAAGCAATTCGCCGTCACGATCGCGGTGTCGGTTGCGATTTCGGGACTGGTCGCCCTGACGCTCAGCCCGGCGCTCTGCCGGCTGTTGCTCAAGCCGCCTCACGGCAAAAAGTTCTTCCTCTTTCGCTGGTTCGACTCGGCCTTTGGTGTGATCACCAATGGCTATGTCGGCGGCGTGTCGGCGGGGATTCGATACACTCTCGCCACCGTCGCGATCTTTGGTGTGCTCTGCTTTGCCACCTGGCGAATGCAGCAGCGGATCCCGACCGGTTTTTTGCCCGATGAAGACCAAGGCTACATTCTCTCAGCGGTGATGCTGCCCGACGGAGCGTCATTGGACCGGACCGACGTACTGACGCGACAAGTTGAAGAGTTCTATCTCAATCACCCTGCGGTCGCGAACGTCACGCTGCTGGGCGGCTTTGACATTCTCACCGGCGGTGCGAACAGCACCAACGCGGCGACGATGTTCGTCACGCTCAAGCCGTTCGCCGAGCGTCAAGACGAGGCGCTGAGCGCCCAGGCGCTGGTCGGCGCAACCTTCGGCAGGTTTGGAATGGCCAAAGAAGGCATGGTGTTGGCCTTCAACCCGCCGAGTATTCCTGGCTTAGGCACGCGAGCAGGATTCCAGATGGAACTGCAACAGCGCGGTGGCGGCACGGTCAGCGAGCTGTTCAACGCCGGTAATGACTTCAGTATCGCCGCCGGCGAGTCGGAAGAGCTCGAAGCGGTTCGCGGCACCCTGCGGGTTTCGGTTCCCCAGTTGTACCTGGACCTCAATCGCGACAAAACCAAGATGATGGGCGTGCGCGTTGCTGATGTGTTTGAGACGCTGCAGGCCTACTTCGGCGCGTTGTATGTCAACGACTTCACCAAGTTCGGCCGGATTTGGCGGGTGCAGGTGCAGGCCGAACCGGAGTTCCGCGACAGCCCTCAGGAGGTCGGACGAATCTATGTCCGCAACAGTACGGGCCAGATGGTCCCGCTCTCGGGCGTCGTCGACACCAGCTTCCGCGCTGGACCGAACGTCGTCAGCCGCTTCAACGGCTACCCGTCAATCCAAATCACCGGTGCCCCGGTCGAAGGAGTCAGCAGCGGTGCGGCGATCACCGCGGTCGAGCAGCTCGCCGCGGAGACGCTGCCGACCGGCTACGGCTTTGAGTGGAGTGGGGCGACGTACCAGGAAATCAAGGCCGGCAACCAAGCGCCGATCGTGCTCGGCTTCGGCCTGGTGATCGTGTTCCTGGTGTTGGCGGCGCAGTACGAGCGGTGGTCGCTGCCGATCGTCGTCCTGCTGGCGGTGCCGATCGCGGTGTTGGGAGCGCTGGTGGCGATCGCGCTGCGGGGTTTGGTGCAGGACATCTATTTTCAGATCGGTCTGCTGACGCTCGTCGGGCTGGCGGCCAAAAATGCGATTCTGATCGTCGAGTTCTGCATCGACTTGGTTCGCCGGGGACACAGCCCGAGGGATGCGGCGATCGAAGCTTCGCGACTGCGGTTCCGCCCGATCGTGATGACGTCGCTGGCATTCATTCTCGGCGTCGTGCCGTTGGCGCTGAGCAGCGGTGCGGGAGCTGCGGCCCGGCACTCGATCGGCACCGGCGTGATCGGCGGGATGCTCGCCGCCACCTTCCTGGCGATCTTCTTCGTTCCGGTGTTTTTCGTCTTGGTCCAGCGACTGACCAGTTGGAGGGGGCGTCCGGAGGAACCCGCAACACCGCCGCCAGCCTAGCGTGGCCGATCGCTCCGCCGATCGGAGTCAGCATGAGTGCAGTTCGACCGGCGGAGCGGTCGACCACCTTGGTGGATCGTAGCGTTCGACAACACAATTCGATTGAGTTGGATGAGGCCCGTCTTCTTGCGCAAAGGTTGACGACGCATCATCACACTGCAAAATTCGGGAAAAGGTCGATGCTGGTTACGTGCCGTCAGCACACCTTGCGTGGCGAAACGAGAATGATGGCCTGGCGTTCATGACCGGTCGGCAGCGGGTTGAGCGTTAGAAGTTTAGAACGGCGTGAAAAGGTTGGAGACGCTGAGTCCGAATAACTGGAGCTATATCGATGTCTGCTACGACCGAACCGACTCGCTTTATCACGGATGAAACAGGAAATCGAGTCGCTGTGATTTTGGATCTCCAGCGATACGAGGAATTATTAGAGGCGTCGGAGGAGCTTGAAGAGGTTCGTGCCTTCGACGCGGCCAAAGCCGCTGAAGATGAAGCGATCCCGTTCGAGCAAGCTGTTCAAGAGATTGAGCAAGGACGGCAGTGACTTACGAGGTGAAGATCCTCCGACGCGCTCAGAAAGAGATGGCGCGACTGCCAAAGCAAGAATACGAGCGCGTTCGCGACGCTATTCGTGATTTAGCCACGAATCCAAGACCGACTGGCTGTAAGAAACTGATTGGTCGCGACGGTTTTCGTATTCGCATTGGCCAGTACCGTGTGATTTACGAAATCAAAGATGTAGTGCGAGTCGTCACGGTCCTAGACATCGGTCACCGCCGAGACGTTTATCAGTAGAGGCCCGTAGTTGATGGCTGGCAATCGCTACGAGCTGCGGAGCAGCGGAAGCAGGTAGCCCGGGGTGAGGCATGGCGAGCCCGAGGCGAGCCTGCCGTAACCCTGGGAGTCACCGTGCGAATCAATCGCTGGTGTCCTGGTTCCGGCGGCATGGCCGCCGGAACCAGGACATCAAGGAGACATGGGTGTGCTTGGCGTTCGGCTACCCAGGGTTACCGTCTTTCGTCCCTGCCGGGACTGCCGAGATCCGCCGCGACGCGAGCCAAGGTACCTCGCGAGTCGGCTCACAATCGATGGCTGGCGCCATTTGTGGTAGTCAGGTTGCGTCCGCCGTTCCAGCACCAGAAAATCGCTCATCGAACTGACGTGAAATCCATATTCTAGAATCGATTATTCAGTAGCGCAGTGACGCTCCGCTCATGAGCGCGGGCAACTGGACCTCAGCCCACTCAACCATTGGCAGCCATCTCTATGCAAGTCGTGATTGATCGCGTGTCGAAACATTTGGCAAGCCTCGGAATTCGCCTCAAGTGCGCACTCAATCCGACGGCAGACCCCGCTGAGATCGACGCCGCGCAAGAGCGTATTGGACAACCCTTACCAAGCTCCTATATTCAATTTGTGACACAGTTTGCAAACGGCTTGTCGCTGTCGTGGAGCACCGACGCCGAGCCCTTTGCGTCATTTGACATGGAAGATGTCGACTCCGCAGTGAGCGGGGCACTCAGCATGCGCGATTGGCGTTTCTACAACGAAGAATCCGCACGCAAGTACGGATTCCCCTACGTCGATGATTCCGAACTAGCTCTTGTAACCAATCGATTGATGCGCAATTGGATTCCGTTACACGCTGTCGGCAACGGAGACAACTTCTCGCTCAACTTGAATGAAGATGGCTTTGGAAATGTTATTTTTGATGATCACAGTTGGTTAGACGGTGGCAGTGGCGACAATGGCTTCTTGATGGCGGCTGATTTTCCGACATTTTTTGAATCGTGGGGAGCAGTTTGTTTCTGCCAGCCAAAAAGCCTGTGGTGGAAATCTGTTCTCACTGATAACGGAGTGAATTGGGATTCGGATCAGTTCGATGATCGATTTCGTTTAAGTTCATAAATGCGACCACAAACTCAGCTCAATCCGTACCGGACGCCTGCTTCAGGCGCTGCCGTCGTTGACCCGCGGAAGTTCAGGTTCGGCATCGTGCCTGCAACGCTGTGTGGCTTCGTCGCGTTCTTGGCGGCGGCGTACGCGGCGCTGGTGATTCCGAATATTTTGAGAGATGCTCGCAATGGCTATGATGCAGTCTACCTGACGTACGCTTCGCTGGGACCGCTGCTGCTCTTTGGCGTCTCCGCCAGTTGCCTGCTCGCGGCTGCACAATGGATCGGCGGCAGGTGGAAGTTGGCACTCGCAGCACACGGAATCACCTGTGTGTGTTGTCTGCTGCTGTTCGTGCTCTTTATCGGATGACGAATCCTTCCGCAAAGTCCGTGAACGGTCGTGCTACGACATGCACTGGCGCGGCGGCCAGCGCATGTGCCGCGTCAGACGCAGCAGGTACTGCCTCGTGATGGCAAAGATTATGAAATGACAGCAATGAGTTCCTGCCCCTACTGCAATGAACCGCTTGATCGCGACGCTGTAAAATGCGAGATCTGCTGTCGATGGTTCGCGGATAGGTTGATCGCTCAACTCGATCATGCCGAGCCGTGTGTTCGAGAATCAGCTGCCAAAGCCTTGGTGTATGTCGTCAGCCCCGAGGAAGCTACAATCGTTTTTGCGCTTGCCCGTGCGCTGCGTGACTCGGATCAGACCGTGCGGCGTGCTGCCGGGATTACACTGTTTATCTACGGGGCTGCCGTGAAGCATGTGGTTCCTGAACTACTTGCCGCGTTGGATGACGATGATCTCTACGTCCGTAGAACGGCGGCGGCCGCACTTTCGAATGTCGGTGACCACGGCCGGCTCGCTATCCCGCGACTATCGGCACTAAAAAATACCGATGATGCGTTGCTTCGCTCCTGGGTGGTGGAAGCACTCAATCGAATCGGTGTCTGAGTCACATCGTACGCATCGGTCAGTTGGATAGACCGCTTGAGCCAGCGGATCGCTCCCGTTGATTACCCGCGGCAGGAATCGAACCTGCGACACCCGCTTTAGGAAAGCGGTGCTCTATCCCCTGAGCTACGCGGGCGGCGATAATGGCCGTAGCGGAGCGGAAGTGATTCCCCGCTCAGTGACCGCCTTTCTGCCTCACACTGTCGCCAATTCAACGCTGATCGTCAACGGCCGGTCTACCGGCTGCGAGCGGCTGGCGCAGACCAGACCTGCGCCAGCAGGGTGCCGGTGACCATGCAGCCAAAGGTGTAGGCGGCGGTCGGGATCGCGGCGGTCGGATGTTCGGGAAACAGCGTCAACACCAAGCCCGTGCCCAGCCCCGCGTTCTGCATGCCGACCTCGAGCGTCAGCGCCCGTCGCATCGCTGTTGGCAGCCGCATTGCACTGCCGCCAAACCAGCCGGCGGCGTAGCCGAGCAGGTTGATCAACAGCAACGCGACGAGCAACTGTGGTGTGGCGCTGCCGAGCTTGTCGCGGTTGAGGCCGACAACAACGGCGATGATCCAGAGAATCGTGCCGTTGGCAATCCACGGCCCAATCCGCGACATTAGACCCGCAAATTTGTCCGATGCGTTGCACAACAGGTAGCCGGCCAGCACCGGCCCGACCACCGAAAGAATCAACTCACGGAAGACCTGCAGCTTGTCCAACGGCTGTGCCAGACCGCCGGAGACGCCCAGCGCCACGGCGAGCACCAACGGGACCACCAGTGGCGAAAATAGATTTGCGGAGGTGGTCAAACAGACCGAATAGCTGACATTGCCGCGGGCAGTCAGTGTCAACACGTTTGACGCCATCGCACCTGGCACGCAGCCGACCATGATCACGCCGATCAGCAAATCCCGCTCAAGCTGCAGCGCATGACCGATGCTCCAGCCAAGGATCGGCATCGCCGCATACTGCACGGCCGTCCCGCCGAGCACTGCCGGCCACATCCTGGCCACTTGCCGGACTTCCTCCCGCGGCAACACACAGCCGATCGCAAACATCGCCACGGCGATCAGCGGCATCAGCAGTCTCCAGGTTTTGGTCAGCACGAAGGGGTCAAAACCGGACAAGCCCAACTGTGGCCAGTAGAAAGCCAGCAGCGAAAGCAGGATCAGCCAGAGCAGCAGGAAGCGTTGAAGCATGTTGGGCGAGGTGGGCGTGCCAAGTGGTGCCGGAAAGCCTGCTAGTTATAGTGGATTCTTCCGCTGATTGAGTGGCCGCCCGTCCCGGAGCAGGTATCGCTATTGCCTTGGGTGGCACGCTCAGAGCCCCAGCGATGGGCGTGGCCTCCTGAAACAGATGCCGAGCCGATCACACATTCGATGATTATCCTGCAGTTCTCCCCAGCACGCCCTTCGTTCCTCAGGGACGTGCCACCCAGACGATCAGCGTCCACGCCCGAAGTGATGAGCCGCGAAATTCGCGGAAGAACCTTATCATGCGGACTACCCACCATCGCTGCCCGCCCACGACCAGCCGCGGTAACGCCTGCGGCTACTGCAAGATCTCGTCGACCACTCGGCCGTGGACGTCGGTCAAGCGGAACTGGCGGCCTTGAAACCGGTGCGTCAGCCGCTCGTGGTCGATCCCCAGCAGGTGCAAGACCGTGGCCTGAAAATCGTGGACATGCACGCGGTTCTCGACAGAGTTGAATCCGAACTCATCGGTCGCACCATAACTGATTCCAGGCTTAACCCCTCCGCCCGCCATCCACAGCGTAAAGGCGTAGGGATGATGGTCTCGCCCCCAGGTACCGGTTTCTTCGATCTTGCCTTGCAAAAACGGAGTGCGACCGAACTCGCCACCCCAAATCACCAGCGTGTCGTCCAGAAGCCCACGTTCCTTCAGATCTTGGACCAGTGCGGCGCTCGGGGCGTCGGTGTCGCGGCACTGGATTTCGAGCTGCGTATTGAGATTGCGGTGCTGATCCCAGCCGGCATGCATCAATTGGACAAACCGTACATCCCGCTCGACCAACCGCCGCGCCATCAGACAGTTATAAGCATAGCTACCTTGACGCATCACATCCGATCCATAGCGATCCAGCACATGCTTTGGCTCATCACTGAAATCAGTCAGCTCCGGAACACTGGCCTGCATTTGATAAGCCATCTCATATTGTGAGATCCGGGTCGCGATTTCAGGGTCGCCGAGGTGCTCCAGTTGCAGGGTGTTGAGTCGGGCCAAGTCGTCCAAAATGCCGCGGCGCATTTGCCGGCTGATCCCGTCGGGGTTGGCGATATACAGCACCGGATCGCCGCTGCCGCGAAACTGCACGCCTTGATACTTCGTCGGCAAAAAGCCGCTGCCCCAATAAAAATCATAAAAGATTTGCCCGCAGCTCGCTTCCTTGTCACGCGAGGTCATGACCACGAACTCCGGCAGGTTGCGAGCCTGGTTTCCCAGGCCGTAGGTCAACCACGATCCCATACTCGGCCGCCCTGGCATTTCCGAACCGGTCAGGAAAAACGTGATGGCGGGAGCGTGATTGACCGCTTCAGTATGCATCGATTTGATGAAGCACAATTCGTCAGCGATCTCGGCGGTACGGGGCAGAAAGTCGCTGACCCAGGCGCCGCTCTGGCCGTGCTGTTTGAACTTCGTGATCTCAGCCAGTGCAGGTTTATCTTCCTGGCCACCGGTCATGGTGCTGAAGCGCTTGTCGCCGAGCAGTTCTGCGGGCAATTGCTTGCCGTGCCACTTTCTCAACATCGGCTTGTAATCGAACAGGTCGACGTGAGTAGGGGCCCCGTTTTGGAACAGGTAGATCACCCGTTTCGCTTTGGGCGGCAGGTGCGGCAGACGCGGCAAACCGCCGGGACTTTCGTTCGCTGACGCGGCCGCATTTGGCATGGCGCCGAGGTCGTGCTGCAATAAACTGGCCAGCGCAGCGCCTCCGATCCCGCCGGCTGCTTTGCCGAACAGCGAGCGGCGGGTGATCAGGGCATCCAGCGACAGATTGATCGGTCTGGTCATGGCTTGGTGATCGTTTCGTCTAAGTTCAAGATCAGCGAACAGAGCGCTGTCCAGGCAGCGTGCTCGACCGAGTTAAGCTTCTGGTTCCGCGGCGACTCGCCGATGTTCAACAGTTGCTCAGCAGAATCTAGTTCGCTTGTAAACTGATCGCGCAAGATCTCCAAGCGGCTCAGCAGGATCGCGGTTTCCTGCTCCGTGGGAACGCGCGACGTGGCCAACCGAAAAGCGAAAGTGATCCTCGGTTGCTCTTCTTGATGAGCTTCCATCACTCGCTGAGCCATCGCTCGGGCCGATTCGACATAGGTGGTTTCGTTGAGCGTCGTCAGGGCGTGCAGCGGGGTATTGGTCAACCGCGGTGAGACGTTGCAGACCTGCCGCGGGGAATTGTCAAACAGCATTGTCGGAGCGACGATCCGCCGCCAGAACGTGTAGAGCGTGCGGCGGTGCAGCGCCGGACCGTGATCTTGCACGTATTTTTTCTGGCCAAAGGTCGCCTCTTCCCAAATCCCCGGCGGCTGATACCCATTGACTGGTTTGCCACCGATCTGCGGCACCAGCAGGCCACTGATGGCCAGCGCCTGGTCACGCAGCATCCACGCCGGCAGCCGTCGGCGCGGCCCGCGTGCCAGGAAACGGTTATCTGGATCACGCTCAAAACTCCCTTCGCTCACCCCGGACGCCTGCTGGTAGGTGCGACTGGTGACGATCAGGCGGAGCAGCGCTTTGACGTCCCAGCCGTTATCACGAAACTCGGCGGCGAGCCAGTCGAGCAACTCGTGGTACCGCGGCCGCTCGCCTTGAATGCCAAAATCCTCAGGGGTGTTTACCAGACCGACACCGAACAGCTGTTGCCAAAACCGATTGACGGTAACCCTGGCCATCAGCGGGTTGCTGTCGTCGATCAACCACTGGGCCAGCGCCAGTCGATCGGCCGTCACGCCCGCGGGCAAGTCAGGCAAGAACGCCGGCACGTCGGCGCTCACCTCGGCTCCGGTCTTGTTGTACAAACCGACCTGCAGCATATAGGTCTTCCGTCGCTCTGGCAGGTCGCCCATGATCATCACTTGCGGCACGCTGCGGCGCACGGCCGCCAACCGCTGCTCAATCGTTTCGACCGTCTTCGCCAACTCGCTGTAGCGACCGTCGTCGCGGCGCTGATGCTCGATCAGCAGTTGCCGCTGCGGCTCGGAGCGGTCTTCGGCAGGCAACTTCAACGCCGCCAGCAAGTGGTCGTCATCGCTGGCCAGCACAGGCTCGGCGGTGTCGGTCACCGACAACCGGAAGCGTCCAAGGTTGTGATGAGGATGCGGCGATTGGTGTCGCAGCGTGACGACCAGTTCAGCATCCGAGTCGAGTTCGACTGGCTCGGCAAACACCAGCACCGCTTCGTGATCGCGATCAACTGGCTTGCCTTCGTACACTGCCCAGCCCGTCGCCGGGTTGTCGTCCCAGACGCCGCTGATGTTGTAGCCGCCTTGCTCAAAAGATGCCTTGCCCGAGGCGATCTTCAGCGGCGTCGCCGGCATGTCTTTGCGCTGCAGTTGGACTTCGACCGACGTCAGCACAAAGTTGCCGCTGTCAGATCGCGCCAGTCCGCCCGCGGTCATGCTCTCGTGACGCAGCGCCTCAATCCGCAGCGCCGTCAACCGCGACGGCGGCAGCGGGTAAGTGAGGCTGTACGTATCCTGCTCAGGATTGGCGCCGCTGGCCAGCAGCGAGCCATCGGGCAGCAGCGTCAGGTCTTGCGTCTGGGCCGAGTACGCCACTGGCGGGAGATCACGCCATCGGCCGGCTGCGTCAAGACGCTCAAGCGTCGCTCGCTCCCATTGCGGCAGCTCGGCTAGCAGTTGTTCGCCGCGCTGCTGGAGTTGCTGCGCGCTGCAGCGACCTGTGATTGAAGTTCGTCGAGTTGACCCTGCTGATCATCGGCTGGTACGGCCAACACCGGAGGCGTCTGCGGATTGCCGCCGCCGCCGTTGACCGGCGTCTGATTGAAGAACGCAAACAGTTGGTAGTAATCCTGCTGCGTCAGCGGGTCGAACTTATGGTCGTGGCAGCGACAGCAATTCAGCGTCAGCCCCATCCACAGTGTGCCCACGGTTTCGGTCATGTCGAACACGTACTCGACACGGTTTTCTTCGGCGATCCGCCCCCCTTCGCCGTTGATCATGTGGTTGCGCAAGAATCCAGTGGCGAGTTTCTGCTCGAAGGTTGCATCGGGCAGCAGATCACCAGCGATCTGCCAGAGCGTGAACTGGTCCAGCGGCAGGTTCCGGTTGAAGGCTTTAATGACCCAGTCACGCCAGGGCCACATCGTCCGCTCGCCATCGCCTTGGTAGCCGTTGGAGTCCGCATACCGAGCCGCGTCGAGCCAGTCCCAGGCCATCCGTTCGCCGTACGCGGGCGACTGCAGCAGCCGGTCAACGGCTCGGGCGTAAGCCTGCGGTGACGGGTCGGCCAGGAATGCATCGAGATCCTCAGGCGTCGGTGGGAGCCCGGTCAGATCAAGGCTCACCCGCCGCAACAGTGCCTCGGGCGGCGCGGGAGGCGCCGGCTCGACGCCTTCGCGGCTGAGCATCGCCAGTACAAAGCGGTCGATCGGATGTTCGTCCCACGATTCGCTCGCGGCATGCAGATGCTCGCTCGTGCTCGGTTGGGCCGCCGGCATCTGCGGACGCACTAGCGGAGCGAACGCCCAGTGCTCTCCCCAGGCGGCACCTTGGTCAATCCAGCGTCCGATCAGCTCGATCTGTGCCGCGGTCAGCGAGCGATTCGAGCCCGACGGTGGCATCAGCTCGTCATCATCCGCCGTTGCGATCCGGCGGTACAGCTCGCTGTCTTCGCGGTCGCCCGGCATCAGCATCGCCTCGGCAGCGGTCTGCTGATCGAGCCGCAGGTCCGCTTCTCGATTGGCGGCATCCGGCCCATGACAGTGGAAGCAGTTCTCGGACAGGATCGGCTGAATGTCACGTGCGAAATCGATCGGCTGTTCCGCTTGGCAGACGTTGCCAGCGCAGACCCCGAGGGTCGCAAGTGCCAACGAGAGCGGAAGCCGGAAGAAGATAGAGTGCATGTGGTGTCCCTGTGACCAAACGGGCGAGCGCTTCACCATAGCTGAAACGGGCATGAGTTTCATGTCGTTTCTCTGTCTTGGCCGCTCATTGACACCGTAGCGAGTTCCGGCGGCATTCGGTTCAAGATTTGCTTTAGCAACCTGGGAACGTCTGCTGAGGACGCCATCGGATCAAGCGTTGCCACACAGGAAATAGTCCGTGACCGAAGAAAACCGGCCAGCCCCGACCAACCTACCGGAGACATCACCGTTTCTATTTCATCAATGGATCGTTGCTGGGCTGATCTCCGCGGCGGCTCGGTTTGTTCCGATACCGTTTATCGATGATGTCATCCGCGTGCAGTGTCGCCGGTTCGTCGTCTCACGCACCCTGTCGTCGCATCGCACTGCGATCTCACTCGACGAACTCAAACCGTACTACACCACTGGCAGCGGCTGTTTGGTCGGCTGCGCCGCTGCGGCAATGCAGGTGCCGCTGAAGCTGCTGTTTTTTCCGATTCGCAAGCTGATGGCGATGGTCACGTCGATTCGTGGAGTGCCCCTGGATGTTTTGCAGGTCGTGCTGCTGGGCCGGACGCTCGACCGCTACCTGGGCGAAGGCAAGATCCCGCACGAGAATGAGGCCAACGCAGCGACCGCAGCGCGCCTAGCAGCGGCATTCAGTGAAGCGTTCGTGCGGATGGATTTTCGTGTGGTCCGCGCTGCGGTCAGCGACGCCTTGTCGAGCGTCAGCGGCTGGCGGGCCGCGGCGACGGCGGACGCGAAGCAACTCGCCAAGGGCCAGGACGTGACAACGGATCAGTTAGAGCCGGGGCCACAGGTCGATACCGGTGCCACTCGCGTTCAAGAAGTCCTCTCTCGACCAGAAACGTTGGAACTGTTCTCACAGTTCGATCGACGCGTCGACGAAGCGTTTGAGCGACACCTTCACGCTGCTCGGGGTGTGGGATCGGTGACGGGGGGTCGAAGTCGGTAGAATCAGCAGCTCGCCCCAATCCCTACCTCACGCCTAACCTCACGATGAGCTCGACCGATGCCAATTTGGAAGTTGTTGCTGGCCACTGCCGTACTGATCACCAGCAGGCTCGCGGCAGGTGATTGGCCACAGATCCTTGGCCCCAATCGAGACGCTCAGGCGGTCGGCGAAATGATCCAACCCTGGACCGAGCCGCCGGCGGTGCGTTGGCGGGTCTCCTGCGGTGCGGGCTACTCCGGCGTCGCGGTCGCAGCCGACAAGGTTTTCTTGTGGCACCGGCTGGGCGACAACGAACATCTGGATTGCTTGGCTGCACAGGACGGTCGGCAGCTGTGGCGGGCGAGCTTTCCGGCAATCTACCGTGGCGGAGTTGACGCTGATCGCGGGCCTCGCAGCGTGCCGCTGGTCGATGGTGATCGCATCTACGTCTACGGTGCTGCTGGCGATCTGCACGCGGTCGCGCTGGCCGATGGCAAACCGCTTTGGTCACGGGAACTGCGGACCGATTATGAAGCGGAGGATGGCTATTTCGGCGCCGGCAGCACACCGATCGTGATCGGTTCGGTGTTGATTGCCGCGGTCGGTGGCCGTGACGGAGCCGGGCTCGTCGCGCTGGATACCCGCGATGGGAAAACACGCTGGACCGCTAGCGATCAACAAGCTGCGTACGCTTCGCCGGTGATCATGCAGCTGGACGGGGCGGATCGAGTCGTTGCAGTGCTGGGCTTGAAAACGATCGTGGTCGATCCTGAATCGGGAGAAATCCTCCGCCAGTTCGACTTTGGGCGCCGCGGCCCAACGGTCAACGCGGCCACTCCGCTGGTCGATCAATCGCAGTTACTGGTAACGGCGGCTTATGGAATTGGCTGTCGTCAGCTCGACATGGCTGCCGATCCGCCGCGCGACTTATGGGAATCGCGCGATGTGATCAGCAGCCAGTATGTCACTCCGGTCCGCAGCGGCGATTGGCTGTATGCGATCAGCGGCCGGGAGGACATCGGCGACGACGGGTTGCTGTGCGTCCGCTGGAGCGATGGGAAGGTCGCCTGGCGAAAGCCCGACTTTGGCACCGCGCATCTGATCGTTGCCGGAGAGCGCGTGCTGGCGCAGCACACCAGCGGCCGGCTGATCCTGTTCGCTGCCGATCCCGAGGCTTTCCGCCAACTTGCTGAAGCCGAATTGCCCGCAGGTAGCTACCGGTCGTTGCCGGCGCTGGCCACTGGAGTGCTGTATTGCCGGCGAACCACGTCGGCGACCGCAGGCGAGTTGATCGCACTGGAACTCAGCCCAGGCCGCTAAGCAGGTCAAGACAGGTCTTCTCTGGTCAAATTATGTAATCAAGAATTGCGGAGCGGGTATCGCTATGGCATCGGGTGGCACGCTCAGAGCCCCAGCAATGGGCGTGAGCGGCGGGGGCAGATCCTGACCCGCTGAGAGAATCCATGGTTACCCTACAGTTCTCCCGGTCACGCCCTTCGTTCCTCAGGGACGTGCCACCCAAGAATTTGACGCGCGAAAAATTTTGCTTGACGAGTTCAGGTGCATCACTATAGTAATGCACTATGATAGTTGAGCCCGAACATTTCCGAGTCACTCCGTCGTCGGGCGTGCCGATCTTTCGCCAGATCATGGATCAGGTCAACGCGATGGTTGCCAGCGGAACGCTGAAGACCGGCGACATGTTGCCCAGCACACGCGAGCTCGCGCGGGTGCTGGAAGTCAACATGATGACCGTCTCCAAAGCTTATTCCCGTTTGGAAACCGACGGATTGGTCGAGCGCGTGCGGGGGACGGGGATGCGGATCGCAGCCCCGCAGATCAACCACTCGTTGCCCGACCGCAAACGCGAGTTCCAAGAACACGTGGCCCCGGCGCTACATCGCGCTCGGCAGTTGGGGCTCACCGACGAGCAAATCCTGAGCGTCGTTCACAAAGTCTTGAAGGTAAACGCCCATGGCTCCTGACGTCATCCGCTGCGAAAAACTGCGGAAATCATTCGGCAAGACCGAGGTGCTCCGCGGCGTCGACCTGGTGATTCCCGAAGGCGCCGTGGTCGGATTGCTCGGGACCAACGGCGCGGGCAAAAGCACCCTGATCAAATGCTTATTGGGGTTGCTGCGAATCACGTCCGGATCCGCGACGGTGTTGGGTGAAGATCCTTGGTACCTCTCCGCAGCCGCCAAGGCGCGGCTGGGTTATGTTCCCCAGGCGGTCAGAGTCTATCCCTGGATGAAGGTGCGGCAGGTCATCGACTACACCGGCGCGTTCTACCCACAGTGGGATCCGCAGTGGTGCGGCGAACTATTGCAAAAGTGGGAACTCGATGGCTCGGCATGGGTTCGCAATCTCTCCGGCGGTGAACTCCAGCGGCTCGGTCTGATCCTGGCGATGGGGCATCGGCCGGATCTGTATGTGCTCGATGAACCGGCGGCGAGTCTGGATCCGATCGGCCGCCGCAGTCTGCTGCGCTCGTTGCTCGATGCCACACGTGACGGCGTGCACACCGTCTTATTTTCCACCCACATTACCTCCGATCTGGAACGCGTTGCCTCGCATGTTGCCATCTTGGGTGACGGCGTGATCGATTTCTTCGGCGAGCTGGATGAACTGAAAGACAGCGTCAAGCGGATTCGCGTGCACGGTTCGGCCGACCTGCCCATCGACTTTGCTGTGCCGGGATCGCTGCGGACCGAAGTGGCTGGCAAAACCGCGGTCGTCGCCGTGGCCTCGGTCGACGATCAACTGCTCGACGGCATCCGCAACCGCTGGGATGTGACAGTGGATGTTGAAGATCTCAATCTAGAAGACATCTTCTTGGAGCTTCACGATGCATAGCATATCGATCACGGCACAATCGCTGGCTATTTTGAAAACCTACGCGATGCGGCCGCTGATGTGGTTGGCCTGCCTGATTGTTGGTTTTGGGTGCTTTGCACTGCTGAGTCAATCGCGGTCGATTCACTTCCGCGATGCCTTTCCATCGCCCTTTGTTCAGGACGGTCCCGGCGTGCTCGATGATGGAGAGATGTTTCTTCGCTGGGTCAGCGATGGCACGGTTCACCCGGAAATCACAGCAATCGATTTCATTTCAATGGGCTCAACGATCTCCTTAAAGAACAAGGACCCCGTGACTCGGCGGGCCGAGTTGCGATTGTTCAGCGAGCTGCAGCATGCGCTGGTGCAGTTTCCCAATGTGCAGACGCTGCGGTTCGACACACAGCAACTGATCTATGTCGAACCTGAAACGTTGGCAGCCCTGCCGAAACTTCATTCGGTCCTAGTTCGTGACCTGCCAATCACCGCTCGCCACGTAAACTTGCTCGCGGGGATTGAGTCACTTGAATACTTGGAGCTGCAAACCACTGATCTGCCCGCATCCTTACAGCCACTGGAGGAGTTGCCGAAGCTAGCGACGGTGGTGATCTCCAGCGGCTACTACATCATGACCGATCGTCCGGCGGTGAGTCCCTACAGCCGCCAGACCCTGAGCGAGCTTCGGGAATTGCCCGCGCTTCAGCGCATCGCCCTAAAACCTCCCTACGTGCCGGGCATCGGCTATTTCGCTGGCAGTGATGAACCCGATCCGAGCTGTGATCCGATCCTGAAGGAAAATGTAGCAGAGCTTCTCGGCGGGCATCCCCGTTTGACCTACCTCTGGGTGGGCGCGAATCAAAGGGAGGAGGAACGGGAACACCTGAAAGTGATCGCGGATGCGCTGCCAAATGCAAATGTCAATGCCGCAACTTATGACAGCAGCAAGGTCATGAAGGCTGGCGGCGGTGCGACGGCCTTACTGGTGGCGATGGGATTGGTCGTGCTGCAGTTGACGAGCCAGTTTTCCAGTCATGCATCACAATTGGTGCCCGGCTTTGCCAGGCGTCACCTGGCAGTCGCTGGGTTACTGGTGATCCTTGCGCTGCTCACCATGGTCGTGTCAGTCTTGAAGCATGAGATCAGCATGCTCGCGGCACTGGCCGTGTTCACCACCAGCCTCGCTATTGTTCTGGCATTGAATGTTTGGTGGGATAGCATGATGACTTCGCCACAGCGGTGGACTCAATACATCCCGGCAGCGATTGTGTTGTGCATTGCACTGATACCTATGTGGTCCGAGCATTTACCGCCGCAGTATTTCCAGTGGATGGATCAGTTCCTGATCGGCTCCTATCCGCTGGTCGCGTGCGTGATCCTGGTGGGATCGATAGCCGTAACCGTCAGCGGTTTGTTGCGGTTTGTGGGCCTCCACCGAGTTTGGGCGGAGCTATCGCTGGAGCCCGCGATGACGCTCAAAGAGTTCAACGAACGCAGCACCAGTTTAGCGCTGCGCCGTCTCGGGGACGACAATCTACTCGCATCGATGGCCGGTTGGGAACGCGCCTTACAAGCCGCTTCGGCACGGCTGCAGCAGGGTTCATGGCTCGCCTTGTGCCGGATGTGGCAACTCGGTCAGCCGCCGACAAAGTTTGTCAGAGTGATTGTGGCTGTAATTCTGATCAGCTGCGTATCGGTTTATATTGCCAATATCCGACCGACCTACTCCCCGCAGGTTGCGGTTCATTATGCCTTATTCTTCGTCGTCTACATCGGCTTGGTGATCACCGCGATGGGATGCCTCGGCAGGAGTTCCGCATTGCCGCTGGACTTGCTGCACCCGGTGTCGCGACGGGATTTGATCACCAGTGCCTTTGCCACTGTTTTTGTGCAAGTAGCCGCCGTCACCTGTCTTGCTTTGCTGGTCGCCTGGATTCAGAGGACCATTTTGATAGACGTCCCCTCGGCAGCGAGTTTGCTGCGCGGTGTGGCCGCCATGGGAGGCGCTGACGGTGCTGATCACGGGCACGATCCTGTGGGTGATGTTGAACCACAGGATTGCGAGTGTTGTGTCGGCCATCCTGCTGAGCATGTTCACCATTTGCCTGGTCTGTCTGGTAGTCATCGACACCGGAATCGGGGAGTCACCTGCTGCTGCCGCCGAGGTGCGTCACGTGTTGCATTACGCAGCAGTGCTCCCCGGCCTGTGGCTGCTGGCCGTCACCACGCTGGTACTCACCTTCAGGTACTGGACGCGAGCTGAGTTTGCCGCTGAGTCGTGAAGTAGCCGGAACGCTGGCGACAGCGGCGGTAAACCTTGCGGATTTTGCTTGGCGTGACAGGTCGGCGCCTTATAATCGGACCGCGGAAACTGCCACACGGCGGGTTCTGTTCCCTATCCATGCACACCTCTTGGAGAACGACGATGCGATGGCTTGGACTCGGTCTGGTTTGTGGCGTATTGAGTGTGGCGGCTGCGTTTACGGCTCAGGGGCAACAAGCTTCAACGCCTCAGGGACAACAACCGGCTACACCTCGGGCACAACAAACCGTGCCCGGCGAGGAACCGCTGGCAAAGTATTCGATTAAGGCCGTGATGGAGAGTGCTCACAAGGGCGGGCTGCTGAAGAAGGTACTCGACGGTGAGGCGACGCAAGAGGAGAAGCTGACACTGCTGGACCACTACGTCAGTCTCACCGAGAGCCAGCCTCCTCAAGGTAGTCCCGAAGGATGGCGCGAGAAATCCAACGCGGTCGTGGTGGCTGCGGCGAAGGTCGCGGTCGGACGCGACGATGGTACGCAACTGCTCAAGGCGGCGACCAATTGTGCTGCTTGCCATAAAGAGCACAAACCGCCAACCCCTTAGTCGCAACCAATCGTCCTTTGGCGGTGGGTTCTTTCAGGAAGCGAGTTCCCGCCTGCCTGGGGTGGGTATGCGTTCGCACGCATAATAATCACTCATCATGGGTGGCACGCTCAGAGCTCCAGCGATGGGCGTGAGTGACGGGAGCAGATACCGAGCCGCAGAGACCTGTCAAGGTTACCATGGCGTTCTCCCCCAGCCCACGCCCTTCGTTCCTCAGGGACGTGCCACCCAGTGGATAAATCCCCCTCCTAAATGATGAGCCACGAAGTTCGCGGAAGCCCCTCATCAGTGAGTTGAGAAAGACTGAAGATTGTTCATGCGAATCGCACTGCTAGTTGCCTTAGCCCTGACCGCTTCCTATGCGTCGTATGCTGCTGCGCAGCCGGCTGAGCAACGCGCCGAGCGGATCACCGGCAGCGGATTCGACACGGCACCGCCCGGCCCGCTGACGGGCTGGACATCGGAAAACGACCTGTGGAGTGCCGCAGCGGGCGATGCTTTCGTAGATCCAAACCGTGGCCGGGGACGCAGTCAGGCGCTGCGGCTGATCGGCGGCGAGTCCTCAAGCGTGCAGTGGGCGCCGGATCTGACTGGTGCTGAACCGGTTGAGCTGGCGTTTTGCGCGCAGCGGTGGACTCGGCAAGCTCCGTTCGTATTCCATGTCGAGGCGCGTATCGATGGTCAGTGGCAAACGTTGTTTGACGATCACGACGCGGTTCCGGTCGGGCGATATGAGCGGTTTGTCGTTCCTTGGCCAGAAGGACGTGTCGAGCGACTGCGGTTTAGCTGTTCGAGCCCAGCGGACAGAGGCGTGCTGTTGGACGACATCGCAATCCAGCGCGCGGTCCCGATGCGGATCGAGCAGGTGGCATCGGGCCAACGGGTGACGCCGGCGCTGATCGGCAGCGAGTTCAGCCCCTTGTTGCGAATCAGCGTGCAGGCCTCGGGTAACCGGCAGCTCATGAGTGTCCGCCGGATCCGTGTCTCGCTCGCAGGAACCACGCAGCTGGATGACATTCAGCGGTTGGAGTTGCGGTACAGCGGTGCAGCGGCGGAGCCGAGTTATCAGGACGCGGAGCGATTTTTTGCTCAGACGCAGCGGCTCGGCGAACCCATTGGACCATCAGAAGAGCTGACCTTTTCGGGAGAAGTGGAACTGGCCAGTGGCCGCAACACCTTTTGGCTGACCGCCGCGCTTGCGCCGGATGCCGATCAAGGCGGCACGATCCACGCGCGGCTGGAAGAACTTGAGACCAGCGATGGCCGAGTGCACCAAGTCCAGTCGCCGGTGCCAGACCGCGGGAAACGGATCGGAGTCGCGCTGCGCAACAGCGGCGATGATGGTGTTGCGGCTTATCGCATTCCGGGATTGGCGACGTCGAATACCGGCGCGTTGATCGCCGTGTACGACATCCGCCGCGACGGTTGGGGCGATCTGCCGGGCGATATCGACATCGGTATGAGCCGCAGCACCGACGGGGGGCGTTCGTGGGAACCGATGCGTGTGATCATGGATTTCGGCAACGACCGCCGCTGGCTGGGCGACGGTGTCGGCGACCCCTGCGTGTTGGTCGATCGCCAGACCGGGACGCTGTGGGTGGCCGGGCTCTGGAGTCACGGCAACCACGGGTTCCATGGCTCAGGCCCAGGACTCGATCCCGAAGAAACCGCACAGGTGATGCTGGTGCGCAGCGACGATGACGGGCTCACTTGGTCCGAGCCAATCAACATCACCCGTCAAGTTAAAGATCCGGCTTGGCGACTGTTGCTGCAGGGACCGGGCCGCGGCATCACCACGCGCAGCGGTGTCTTGGTGTTTCCAGTCCAGTACGTTGACGCCGATGGTTTACCGCACGCAACCGTAATGTACAGCCACGATCGAGGGCAGACTTGGAAAACCGGCACCAGCGCTCGCTCCAATACGACCGAGGCGCAGGTGGTCGAGTTGACCGATGGCGCGCTGATGCTCAACATGCGTGACAATCGTGGCGGCAGCCGCGCCGTGGCGGTCAGCGACGATCTCGAGCAGTCGTGGCGAGAGCACCCGACCAGCCGCTCAGCTCTGCCTGAGCCGGTTTGCCAAGCAAGCTTGATCAGCATCCCGCCGCACAACTTGTCTCGGCCTGATTATCGCGCCGAACCAGAATGGCTGGTGTTCAGCAATCCTGCGGTGGATGCTGGGCCACGGCGGAATTTGACGATCAAAGGTTCGGTGGACCAGGGAATGGCCTGGCCAGCAACCCACCAACTGCTCATCGACGAAGGCGTCAGCGCCGGCTACTCTTGCTTGACCTTAATCGACGAACAGACGCTCGGCATCCTGTTCGAAGGCAGTCTGGCTAACTTGACGTTCATGCGCATCCCGCTGGCCGACGTATTCCCCGAAGCGAACTAGCGCGACCGGTTCACGTTGAGCTTCGGCGAGCCGTACAGCCGAGTAGAATCGCGCCAGCAGTGCGGGGGTGGGGCGTCAAACGACCCTGCGACGGAAAACAAACACCATTGAGATCATGGCACCGATCCAGGCCAACGCCAAATCTTTCTGCGGATCCCAGATGTCGCCTTGCTGACCGTTGTAGGCTTCGGCATGGGCCGGCGAGAGCGTGACTGCCAGTTGCCATTCCAGCACTTCGTAGATCGCACCGATCGCCAACACCGATGCCACGCCCATGATCGCGGCGCCCAGCGGACGCATGTTGCCCAGCCGCTGCAGCATCTCACTGGCCGGCGGCACACCGAGAATCCCGGATGCGAAATGCACCAGCCGATCGTAATGATTCCGCTGCCACCCAAAGGTTTCCGACAAGGACGTCCCAGTAAAGTAGGTGACCACTGCATCATAAGGAACAAAGGAGTAAATCCAGCGTGCCCCGATGATATGCAGGATCAGAAAGGCAATCAGACAATAGAAGGATAGCATCGAAATTCGCAGCCGCCGAATCACGATTGCCAGACCGACCAGTGCGAACGTCGTCGGGAGATGCTGCAGCAGCAGTTCTTGTTGATAAGGTGCGGCGATGAATGACACCGGCACCAGGGCCGCAACCAATAAGAGCATGAACAACTGAGTCTTCAAATCATCATTCCGATTAAGCGCTATCAGCAAAGGGATCAGACCCTTTGCAGGGCACCAGCCCCAACGTCTGACCGCATCTAGCTCAGCAGTTCCTCAATCACGTTGCCATGGCTGATCGCCATCGGCCGACCGATCGGCGTTTGGAGTTCTTGCTGGTAATCGATTCCCAGCGCAGCGAGTACCGTGGCATGGATATCTTCGATGCCATGTGGCGAGCGCACATCGGCGAGCGGTTCGGCTTTGTCCAGTTTCGGTTTAGCTGCGGTCTCGCCGATCACGGCGCCGCCGCGAATGCCTCCACCGGCCAGCGCGACCGAAAAGCCGTGTGGCCAGTGATCTCGGCCAGACGCCGGATTGATCTGCGGTGTGCGGCCGAACTCGCCACCGCAAATCACCACGGTTTGGTCAAACAGATCGCGGCGCTTGAGTTCGCGAATCAGGGCTGCCAGGGCCGGATCGAGAATCTCCGTCTGGCGGGTTTGTAGCGAATGATTATTGATATGAGAGTCCCAGCCATCGAGCGTCACTTCGACGCACCGCACGCCGGCTTCGATCAAGCGGATCGCCGCCAAAGCGCCTCGACCAAAGGGCGTATCACCAAACTCATCCCGCAGCCGCTGCGGCTCCTGGCCGACATCGAACGCCTTGAGCTGATCAGACGACATCATGCTGACGGCGGACCGCATCGCCGTCCGGTGCAATGTCTTCTGCTCGTCAAGCTTTGCCAGCCGTCCGCGAGCAAACTCGGTCTCGACCACGCCAAATAAGCTTTCCAGGCGGTGATCGAATCGACCTTGCTTGACAGGCGCAGTGACGTCGGGAACGGGTCCTGAAGGATCGCCGGTGCGAAAGGCATCGAAGCGGTCACCGAGATAACCACCGCGCGCCGACCACTGGTTGCCCAGAATTGAAATGTGGCGCGGGATCTCGACGTTGTCAGCGAGCTGGTGACAGAGCACTGCACCGATCGCCGGATGCACCAACGTCGGATCAGGGCGATGGCCGGTTTTGGCATTATAAGTCGCTCGCTCGTGATCGCCTTCCTTACTGATGACCGAACGGACCAGTGCCATCGAATGCATCTGCTCAGCCGTCTGCAGCAGTCCTGAGGCAATCTTTAAGCCGCTCACGGATGTTTGAATTGCCTGCGTATCGCCGCCGATGATGCTGCCTGGATGCGGGTCGAACGTTTCCAGTTGGCTCGGTCCACCTTGCATCCACAGCATGATCACCGAGCGCGGACGTGCAGCGGGACGCTGTTGCTCGGCCCTCGCTAGAGCCTCGCCCAGCGGGGTCAGCCAGCCGACTGCGGCTGCCGCGCCGGCGGTGAGCAAGCTGCGGCGGCGGATGTGATCGGCGCTGCCGCAGCCACGGGCCTTGTCGGTCGCCATGGCGGCGCGGTGCGGAAGGTTTGCCCAGCGGCTGATCTGCATCTTAATGATTCCAAGAAAACTCGGTGCTATTGAGCAGCACCCAATAAAGATCTTCGACGCTTTGCGACCGCGCGGCTTGCTGCTCGAATCGGGCGAGGAAGTGTGAGCGTTCGGCCTCGGAAGGGCGCCGAGTGAGGATACAGAGGTAGGCGGTTTCGATCGCCTTTTCGTCGCTCGGGGCCAGGAGTGCGATCCGCGAAGCGGCGTTCATCAGCAGATCTTGACTGGTGCGTTCGCGCGTCAGTTTGCCATTCATCATCAACAGCCGCTGAGCGACGGTGCCACCGCGGTCATCGAACTCATCTTCACCCATGTCACCATAACGCACGATGAACTCATTTTGCTGGGCGAAGCGCGTCAGCTGCTTGATGATGTGCGCGTCCGCATCGATCGTTTTCAGCGAACTGGCCTGAATCAAGCTGCCGGCTGCTTGTTCGGGCCGCAGGCGTGACAGCGGAAAGACTGCGCAGTGACGTTCATGCTCGTCGGTGACTTCAAACGCTGCGCGGCTGTCGCGCTGAAAAACTTCGCTGGCGGCGATGACGCGTATTAGCCATCTCAGGTCGTATCCCGACTGTACAAACCCATCGGCCAGCGTTTCCAAACCTGGCGGATAATCACCGAACAGCGGGATATCGTCGACCGGCTCAACCAGCGGCCGACCAAACATCAGCGCCCAAATCCGATTGACGCTGGCCCGAGCGAACGGCTTGTTTTCCGGATGCGTCACCCAGTGGGCCAACTGCTGGCGGCGCGTTCCGCTTGACCTGAGCAACTCCGAATCGAACGGGACCTCCGCCTGAACCTCCTCTTCAGACTCCGCTCCCAAGTATTTGTACTGATAAGGTTGATTGTCATCTTTAACTCCCAACAGCGATGTTTTGGCTTCCGAATAGAAGGCCGCCAGCTGGTGAAAGTCGGATTGCAAACCTTCGCGAGGAGCTTCCGCGTTTCCCAGCGAGACATTGCCGATGTAGTCGTCGTGGCATTGTAGACAATCGATTCGCATGCCTAGAAATGCGCGTGATGTACGAGCGGCCAAACGGATCGGATCGGTCCGACCATCGCTGTCTTCCACGACCGTCGCGGTCAGGAAATTGACTTCGGGCGCGTCGGTCCACAGCCCGGTGCCGCCGATCAGCTTGCGGACGATCTGATCGTAAGGCGTGTTCTGCTGCAGATGATCGCTCAGCCACGAGACGAAGCGGCTGCGGCGATAGATGAGAAACGGTCCGCCCTGTGTTCCCACGTAGGCTCGCGCCAGCCGCTCCCCCACGTAATCCGCATAGCGGCGATCGGCCAGCAGGCGTGAGACCCACCAGTGCACCCGTTGGCCAGCCGGCTGAGCCTCCAGCGCCCGGATCTCTTCAAAGGAAGGAATGGTGCCGGTCAACGCTAACGACAGGCGCCGCGCGATCACCAAGTCATCGGCACGAGGGGCCGGCGTCAGTTGCTGCTGTTCCCAGTGCTGCTGAAACTCTGCGTCCAGTTCCATGACCGCTTGCTGATGCGCCGGCACTGAAACGCTGCGCGATACTCGGCCGGCGGTTCAATCCGCTGCTCCGACAGCAGACCGGTTGATAGTGCGGCTAAACCGCTCAGCCCAAGGCCGAAGAACAGGAGGTCGCGAACCCACATGGAGTGCGTCTCTCCCAAAGAGGATGAAGGTAACCAAAATGACCTGCGGTCGTCGCATATTTTTTAGGTCATACGCAGCGCAACTGCTGTACATTGTCCAGGTGCGTCCAATCGCCGTCAATCACTTCATGCTGCTGAAAGCCAAACGGTGGAACTTCAACGACAGCATGCTGCTGAGCCGCTACCGGTGGCGGTTCGGGGCAACGGGCCGCTTGCCACGTCGTGCGAGCCAGCGGCGGGCGGGCGTGACCAAAGCGCCGAGACCTGCGGCCTGATGGGGAACATGTGTGCTCCGGCCGATGAGAGATCGGTTAGCGGTCAGCGAATGGCTGCGGCGCGGCGGTGGTCGGTGAGGACCTTTCGCTCACTCGCCTCGGCCGCACATTGGTGTTTCGGGGCGCTGGCGCTGATCGTCGGTTTGGCGTTTCTGGCGACGATTCCTGTTTTGCAATTGATGAGCCTCGGCTACTTGCTCGAGGTCAGCGGCCGGGTGACACGCAGCGGACGGCTGCGCGAGGCGTTTGTCGGTGTGCGTAAGGCAGCCCGCATCGGCGGCTGGGTGCTCGGCAGTTGGTTGATGCTGATGCCGTTACGCATCGTCTCGAGCCTCTGGTACGACGCTCAGCAGATCGATTCCGGTGGTCCAGTCGCAGCGAAATGGCGAGCCGGGTTATTGGTGTTGACAATCCTGACGGTCGCACACTTGCTATGGGCCTGGTATCGCGGCGGAAAACTGAGGCATTTCTTTTGGCCAGCGCCGTTGTTGTTCGTCCGGCGACTGCGGACTGGTTTTCGATATCGCCAGGCCCGCGACGGGCTGTGGCGATTCTTCGTCTCGCTGCGGCTGACGTATTATTTTCGCCTCGGACTACAAGGATTCGTCGGAGCGATGGCATGGCTGCTCGTGCCGCTGCTGTTGTTGGTCGGTTCGACGCGGCTCAGCGGAGGTGGGGCCGCAGTGGTCGGTTCGCTCGGTGCGCTGCTGCTGGCGACGGTGTTGATGTACTTGCCGTTCCTGCAAGCGCAATTGGCGGCTGAGCGCCGATTGGCGGCGATCTTCCAGTGGAAGCAGGTGCGCGAGCAGTTTCGCCGCGCTCCGCTGGCCTATTGGTTCGCACTGTTGGTGACCCTGATGTTCGCCGTGCCGCTGTACCTGCTGAAGATTGAGACGATTCCTCAGCAGATCACTTGGATCCCGAGTCTGTTTTTTGTGGTGTTCATCTTTCCGGCGCGGGCGATCACCGGGTGGGCGCTGGGACGAGCGCGGCGCCGCGAGCAACCGCGGCACTTTCTGGTTCGCGCGCTGGCGCGGCTGGCAGCGATTCCCGTAATCGCCTTTTATGTGCTGATCGTCTATTTCACTCAGTTCATCTCCTGGAACGGTGCCTGGAATGTATTTGAGCAGCATGCGTTCCTCGTTCCCGTGCCGTTTCTGGGACTGTGATCGGCTGAACTGCGTCCGCACGATGCGACCTGCCACTCGCGACCGCCGCCGACGGTCCGGTCTGGTCCGAAAGTTGCATCGCCCATCGCGAACTCCTTTGGCTCCACGTCAGACGCTCGTCGCCTGGCTCGCGAAAGGGGGCACATCTCTATGTTCCGCAGGCTGGCGGGGGAGTGCAATACGGCTCCAACCATTCGTCATGGCGCGTGGAACCTAGGGACAACCGCTCGACTCCTTCAACAGGCGACCGCTCGATGTCTTCTGATTCAATGACTTCTGACACGTCCGTCCCCGGTGCAATCTCGCCTGATTCCGTGTCGCCCAATGACTTATGGTACAAGAATGCCATCATCTATTGCCTCGATGTCGAGACCTACTTGGACTCCAGCGGTGATGGGATTGGCGATTTTGAAGGACTCAGCCGAAGACTCGAGTATTTAGCCGGGATCGGTGTAACCTGCATTTGGCTGCAGCCGTTCTATAAATCGCCCAATGGCGACAACGGCTATGACGTGAGTGATTACTACAGCATCCACCCGAATCACGGCACTTTTGGCGAGTTCGTCGAGTTCATGAATCATGCTCGGGCCCTCGGCATCCGCGTAATCGTCGACCTAGTGGTTAGCCACACCTCGATTGAGCATCCGTGGTTCCAGTCGGCGCGGTCGGACCCTCACTCACCTTACCGCGACTGGTATGTATGGTCTAAGGAGCGACCTGACGACCACGCTGAGGGAGTCGTTTTCCCGGGTGTGCAGGAAACCACGTGGACGTGGGACAAGCAGGCGAAAATGTACTATTTTCACCGCTTCTATAAGTTCCAACCGGACCTCAACACGCACCACCCGATGGTGCGCAACGAAATCACCAAGATCATGGGATTCTGGCTGGAATTAGGAGTATCGGGATTTCGCATGGATGCTGTGCCATTTTTGATCGAGCGGAAGGGGGCGAATGTCAAGGCGGTCAAGGATTTTGAACTGCTGCACAGCTTGCGAGATTTCTTGCAGTGGCGCTGCCGTGATGCGATCCTGCTAGCCGAAGCGAATGTACCTCCGGACGAGAGCAATGAATACTTTGGCCAGCGAGGTGACAATCTGCAGATGATGCTTAATTTTCCGGTCAATCAGCGGTTATTCTATGCTATGGCGACCACCGATTTGGAGCCGCTGAAGTGGGCGATTGAGCAAACGGCAAAGCACCCTGAAGCGGCACAGTGGGTTCAGTTCCTCCGCAGTCACGATGAGTGTGACCTCGGCCGGTTGACCGAGGAACAGCGTGAGCGCGTGTTTGCGGACATGGCGCCGGAGGAGAGCATGCAGCTCTATCATCGCGGCATTCGCCGCCGGTTGGCGCCGATGCTCGGCAACGACCGACGGCGATTGGAACTCGCCTTTAGCTTATTGTTTTCGCTGCCCGGTACACCGATGTTGCAGTACGGAGATGAGATCGGCATCGGCGACGATCTGTCGCTTCCGGAACGAAACTGTGCCCGCACGCCGATGCAGTGGACCAATGAACGTCACGGAGGTTTCTCCAGGGCCGATGAGGTGGTGCGAAAGGTGATCGATGACGCGGAATACGGTTATCAGCAGGTCAACGTTGCCGATCAGCGCCGCGATCCTAACTCGATGCTGAACTGGACGACAGGGATGATCCGCACGCGCCGCGTTTGTCCCGAGATCAGTTGGGGCAAAGTCACTGTTCTTGAAGCGGGGGCAACCGATGTGTTGGCGTTGAAGTACACCTGGCGGAGCACGGAACTGGTCGTTCTGCACAACTTTGCCGCCGCCGCAAGAACCGCGCAGGTCGAGCTCGGCGAGGAAGCCGAATTGCTCGTTGATGTCTTTCAAAAAGATAGCCGTCGCGGACCGGCCGGCAATCATCAAATCGAACTTGCGCCCTACGGTTACCGTTGGTTCCGTGTCGGCTCCGCCGACAATGCGCTCAACCGCTCGGAGATTTGAGGTTCAGCCGTCGTGAAACACTAGCTGCTGGCACCGTCGGACAACTCACTGGCTGGCCGGCCGCTGAGGGAATTGGGTGCATTCAAATGCGCCCCGTCGTGCACTCCCACACCTAGCCGGCTGACCAACTCGCCGCCGAGCCAGCCGCCGATGATCGCTAGAGCGAACGCTACAAACACCAATACATGCGCTAGCGTTCCCGGATCAGCCGGGGCATCCCACCGCAACCAAGCGCCGGCAATGAAGAGCAGTAGCACAGTGACATTGGTCAGGCCGTGGGCTAGCCCGACGGATTTTGCACGGGTACCCGCTGGGATCGCAAACCAATCAATCCAGCCGAACGGAGCCGCCGCGAAGCCGCTGACAATCCCAGCAACGATCATCCAAAAGGCAACGATCGCCATGGTCTCACTGTCTCTGAGCAGATGGATCAAATCAAAGATCACTGCGGTTCCCAGCAGCCCCAGGGGGAACACGATCAGTTGTTGATGAATCGAATGACCGAGAATCTTCGCGCGGCTGTCCATGGTGATCACCCTTAATCAATCATGCAGTTCAGTAGAATCATCCAATCGGGTTCGCCAGCTGTCGTTAACAAATCATATCAGAACAAGCATCAAGTTGGCATCTTTACATCAGCACGAATTTCGGCGGCCAGGGCCAGCAGCGGCGGCTTCCGCGGCTCCGGCGCCACTGCGGCCAAAGTCTCCAGTGTGACCAACAACTTTTCATTGATCACCGGATTATTGGCACCGAAATGGCGGATTTGGCGAAAGGCGAGGTCAACGGCTCGATCGAAATCCGTGTAGATCGCTAGGAAATGAATGACCCCTTGGTACGTGCGTGTGGTGTGTGGTGAATGTCTCAGGGCCAGCAGATTGAGGATCTCTGCCAACCGGTCGATGCAGTTCAGCGCCGTGGTCGGGTCATTGATGCCGGGCGACAATGCCTTCACCGCAATGTCGGCGATTTCGATGATGCCGAACTCGACATCCTGCTCGGGCGTTCGCTCATGGCCCAAGACAAAGCTTTCGCGGATCGACCACAGCATGGTTTCGTCGACGGCCTCGGGTGGCCAGACCGTAGCAACCGGCTGGCTCGGGAGCACAAACTCGCCGATTCGCCGCTCCATGCGAATCAGCAGGTTGCTCCGTTGCCCCAGCCCGAAAAGGCTGTTTTCATCGACCGCCTGCAGGTAACCGGCGCGGTGGGGGTAGACCGACAGTCCCTGCGTGTCAGGCAGCTTGAAATCCGCAAAATCGTGCTGACTCGGCCGACCGATGGAGTGAGGGAAGACACGTTCCACCTGCTCAATTGAACGCCGAGTCACCTGCTCGAGAATGAACGCGATCTGCATCGAGCGGGCGGCGTGGTTGATGTAGTAGATCAGGAAGCCAATGCTGACCAGAACCAGTGCCAGAGACACCAGGATCGCGAACCGCGGAACAAACGGCGTCTGCTCCGGCGCCGACGAACGCACGACCCGCAGAACCAGCAAGGTATAAGTAAACGTGCTGATGAACACGCCCAAGACAACCTGATTGGCACGGTCGGAGGTGAAGTTCCGCAGCACCCTTGGGGTGAACTGGCTGCTGGCCAGTTGAAGCGCCACGGTGGTGACTGAAAACACCACGCCCGTGACGGTGATCAGGCCACTGGCAATGGTGCTTAGGACCTGCTGAGCTCCTTCGGCCCCACCGCCTAGCAGCCAATGATTGACATCGCCTGGGGGAATTCGCCCGCTGCGTTCGGCCTCGACGAGCAGCACCGCCAAGCCAGCTGCCAAACAGGTCATGACGGCGGGGATAAACCACAGGCTGTCGCGAGTCGCCGTCCAGGCCATCCAAAGTCGCGCGGACATCAGTAGAAGTACCTTCAGGGCATACCGGCAGATCCACGCCAGCGCGCAGGACCTCGTGCCGAGCTTGCACAGCACAGCACGTGCCGCGGCAAGAGTGAATCACGGTGACGGAGCAGCAACACCGGCAGCACCGGTGTTAGCGCGATGTGCGACGGTGCGGCAGGTAAACGTCCAACCGGTCATCGGTGAACGCCCGCAGCTTCACGCCGTGGCGCCACAGCTCAAAGTACGCCAGAAAAGGATCATCCAACTGCGTGAACCGGTTGTAGAGTGGCCACAACAGGTAATCGCACAGCGCCCAGTCGCAGGCGGCATAATAGTACGCCGGACGCAAAAGATTCAGCACAGGATCATCATTGCTCAAGCGTTCGCAGAGCACGGCGCCTTGCCGCTTGATCGCCCGGTAGAGCGCAATGCTGTGCAGATCATCCTTGGTCTGTTTCGGCGCGATCCCCTCCAGAACCCGCACCTCGGGCAGCGGCTGCAGATTGTCGACCAAGTCATCAAACTGCGTCTCCCGGGCCAAGGCCAGCAGCGAACGCAGCCATGCCAGCGCGATGGTCCGGGCACGCCGCGGGTCCAGCTCCGGCGGGTTGCGGACGATGAAATATGCATCCTGGCCGCCGCCAGGACGTGCCGAGTCGCCGGCGACGTCGTATAGCTGACGCAGCCGCTGTTGTAACTGCATACCTAGCGGCAGATCGTCAAACAGCCCATCGAGCCCATGCCCATCAGGCCGAAATTGCTGCAGCACGCCGATCAGCGAATCGCCGTCACAGGGGGCGTCGGGAGCAAAGCCGGCCAAGCTTCGGCAGCGTTGCAGTAGGACTTTCTCGTCCACAATCGATCTCTGGGAAACAAGCACCATGGGCGGAAGAAATGCACCGCCAAGCTACGATCACGCCAATGCGAGGGCAAGCTGGTTGTAGCGTGCGACGATGGAATCGAGAAAATCACCTTGGTCTTCCCGCCAATGATCGTCGGAGAAAATTTCGACTTCTTCCCAGCCATCGAAGCCGGTGGCACGCACCGCAGCTGTGATCGCGGGCAAATCGATGCAACCCTCGCCCATCAGCGCCCGATCGTTGAGCAGGTCCCGCGTCGGCACGCGCCAGTCACAGAGGTGATAGGCGAACAAGGTCCCCGCTTCGCCCAACTGCTCGATCTCGCGCTGCAGATCGGGATCCCACCAGACGTGATAGACATCGACGGCGACACCGAGCTGCGGATGATCCAGCGCCTCGCAAATCTGCCGCGCCTCGGCAATGCGATTGATGCAGCTGCGGTCCCCCGCATACATCGGGTGCAGCGGTTCGATCGCCAGCTTGACGCCGCTGGACTGCGCATCATCAAGCAGTTGTTCGATACCGTCGCTGACCCAGCCCCGCTGTTGAGCCAGCGGGTGACCGGGCGTGGCCCCGACGACGAGCACCAGCATGTCGGCTCCCAGTTCGGCCGCCGTGGCGATCAGCCGGCGGTTGTGGTCGATCTGGGTGAGCCGCTGCGTCGGCGAAGGATCGCAAAAGAAACCGCCTCGCACCAGCGCTGGTACCTTGAGTCCGCAGTCGTCGACGATTCGCCGAGCCTCTGCAACGCTGATGTCTTGCAGCGCCTCGACCCAAACACTGATTCCGCCGATGCCCCGGGCCGCATACTGCTTCGCCGCCTCGGCCAACGACCACGGCTTGGTCGTCATCGTATGGACCGCTAGGCGGCTGCGTGCTGCTGTCTGAGGCAAAGGAAAAATTTCCGATCAAGCGTTAGAACAACGATGACTCATGCAGCCACTGTTGGATCGCAAGATCGCTGGCGTTGCCGTCTCGTTCGTTGTCAGTTTCGCTCGCCGCCGCCCCACCGGCAAGTACGGCCTCGCCGTTGGCTCTCATCGACAAGTTGCGCCGGGCGAGGTGGTTCAGCACGCGCAGGGCGTCGATCGGATGGACCTGGTTATCCCCTGATGTATCGACAAACTGCGTCACCAGATCCGACAGCAGCGGCGCTTCGCCGGGACCGTGCTGGGCGATCACATTGAGCACGCGGAGTGCGTCGATCGGCTCGATGCGCCCATTGCCATCGACATCCAAGGGATTGAACTGGTTGAACAGCGGAGTTGCTGACGCAGGACTGCCAACTCAAACGTTTCTTGCTTCAGGATCTCGACCTCGCCGTCAAACTCCATCACCTCGACCGTCAGCCGCAGGTTGCTCGTCGGCTGTGGCATCGGGATCCCGCTCAGACGTCCACTGGAGGGATCGAAACTCAGCCCGTGCGGCAGCGCCCCATTCGGGCTGACGAGGTTCAACGAGCGGATGAGGGCGCTGCGATATTCCACTGGCAGGGCAAAATTGAGCAGCTGGCCGGTCGTGGCGATCACGTTGCCGACGGCAGCTCCAAACCGCAGCGGCTCGCCGCGGACCAGTTCGATCGCCGCTACTGTCGACAATCCCGACGAGTCACTGGCTCGCACCAGGACTTCAAACGGCCAGAGGTCCTGCAGGTCCAACTGCGAGCCCGGCTCGACCATCAGCCGATTGCCGTCGACCAGGCGCAGGCCCTGAGTCACGCCCTGCAGCAACTCCAGCGTCAGTTCGTCACCCTCTGGATCGAACACGTCTAGCTCGGCGAACGGCCGTCCCGCCGGCAAGCCTTCGGGTGATTCTAGACGCGTCGACAGGATCAAAGGCGACTCGTTGACGTCCAGAAGATGCAGTGTCACATCCAGCACCGCCGCCTGTTCGCCCGCGATGCTCAGGACGACCTGATCGGTCAGCGGCAGCTGGCTGTCTTCAAAGTCGAGTTCGGCTCCCTCGGCAACTGACATCTCACCGCTGACCGGATCGATGGTGACCTTGCCACCGAAGAGCAACAGCGGGTTTTCAGCATCAGTTGAGTGGAACGCGTACCCGGTTTGGCCGTGACGGCTGTGGGCCACCAGGGTGCCGACCGACGCTCCAGCAGGCGAGTTCTCTTCGACCGTAAAGCTGTCTTGAACCAGCGCCGGAGGCCGCTGGGCCGCGATCACGTGGATGCGGATCGACTTCTGGTGCCCCATCGGCGGCTGCCCGTTGTCGACCACCTGGACGGTCAGGTCATAGAACGCGGTCGTGTCATAATCAAGCGGCTCGGCGATGGTGATCACGCCCGACTGAGCATCGACCGCGAACGGTCCGGCATTGCCAATGATGCGGAACGTGTGTGATTGGCCGAGATCGCGCTCGCTAAAATCGATTCCGCCGACCGGTGAACCGACTTCCGCGTCTTCGATGATGTCCATCGACTCGGTCAGGATCAGCGGCGGATCGTTCGAATCGTTGACCGCGATCGGAACCTCGATGGTGGTGACCACTGGCGGGTCAGACGCATCGGCGACTTCGACGATCAGCGTCAATGATTGGGCGCTGGAAAAATCGATCAGGCTCGGATCGGTGACCGTCATCACGCCGCTGCTCTGCCCAATCGCAAACGCGGCCGCGCCGCTGCCGCCAACGATCGTGAACTGCAGCGGCGCACTGGGGTCATCGGGATCGGTGGCGAAGATCCGGCCGATCGGAGAACCAGGATTGGAATCCTCAAACACCGAGTAAGACCCCAAGGTGACGACCGGTGGCTCGTCGACATCGTTGAGGTCGATCACGACTGCGGTACTGGCCACGGCGCCGGCCGAGTCGATGACCAGCACCGTCACCACCGCTTGAGGATAAACCTCGAAGTCGAGTTGCTCGGGGTTGCGAACAAATAGCTCGCCGGTCAGCGGATCGATTGTCACCGGCGAGTTGGCGGGATCGACGAGCGCGAAGTACAGCGTCTGGTTTTCGTCGCGATCGGTCGCGTTAATCGTGCCAATGTACGTACCGACGGGCATGTGTTCATCGATCGTGAACGACGCCGGCTCGACCCGCGGCGGCGAGTTCCGCCGCAGCAGCAGATCCATGCGGAAGTTCTCGTAGCGGTCGATCACGATTGGGCGCGACGGCAGCGCCTCACTGAGTAACACATCGCTTTGGTGATGCAGCACGATGTTGTAGTTGCCCGGCTGGAGCGTATCGAGTTTGAACTCGCCGTTCTCGTCCGAAACCGCCACCGCCTCGTTCTGACGGAACACCAGCCGATCCAGCCGCCCAAATGGCGAAGAGATGAGTTGCCCGGGCGGAACGTTAGCCGGGTTATCATCGGGATAGGCGACTGTGTAAGCGATTTGCTCACCGGGGACCGATACCGTAATCGTCTCCCGCGCCGTGCCGAACAGCGGCCGACTGCGGACCATCTGCAGCAGCTCACCCTGAGCGTTATAAGCTTCCAATCGGCCGATCGTGGCCGACGCCGAGCCGTCTCCCACGACATCGATCGAGACCGAGCTGACGGGGCGATAAAAGTCAGCTCGCAGCCGCCGGGAGTCGTTGAAGAAGTAGATGCCGCCATGCGAAAAGACCATCTCCTGCTGATTCAGTCCCGGTAGCCGCGTCGCCCGCACTTCGAAGCCATGGTCCTGGTTCTGCGAGCCGGCGGTCCGCAGTGTGACACCCGGATATAAGTTCGTCAGCTCGGTCCCCGGCGCGTAACTATTCGGCTCCACGATATGCGTCAGCAGATCACGGTTGCCATTGCCATTGGTGTCAGCGAGGAAGCCAACCCCGGAAAACGGCCGCGTCGCTAGTTCGCCGTCTTCGTCTTCATATTCTTCAATCAATGTGCCGCGGATGCCGCCGATGAAATTGCTTTCGCCGAGGTGATCCAGTTGCCGACCGGCGAACACCGGTGGCACCGGCGTCCCCAAAATACCGCTTTCCAGGCGATAGTCCGGAACTTGGCCCGTGACGGCCAAATTACGAGCGGTGCCCGCAACCCAATCGCTTGCTGTGTGACCGGTTGAATCCCCGATCCGCGCCGCATAGCCGAAGCCGGGCGTGTAAATGACCTCAACACCCTCGGCCGCAGTCACCGGCGGCTTGCCCAGGTGCTCCTCGACAAACACGATCTGGCCGTAGGCGACCGGGCCCTGGAAAACGCCGTGATGCAGGCTGATCGAATCATAGATGTTCCAGGTCGAAGCCACGCCATCGGGATCGATCAGGCCGTCGTTGTCAGCGTCGATATCCTGACTCACTTGCGGTGCGACATCGCTCTGAAACAGAAAATAACCGTTGGAGCCGAGGATGGAATCGATTTCACCTTGATCCGGCCACATGCTCGAGAAGATGTTTCCGGGCAGGCCGCTAAACCCCCTAGTGCCCGACTGCAGCACGGCCGGACCGACTCCCGCCGGCGCGACGTGCTCGCTGATTTGGTACGGGCTATTGAACTGCTGGATGACCAGCATCCCGTTGCTGCCGACGCTCTGGCCGGAGAGATCAAAGACGCTGTGAATCTGCCCAATGCTATCGCCGATGCCGCGCTCACTGACGGCGACGAAATAGGTGCCGTCGGCCAAGGTCGAGTTGGGCTCAGCCCGGATTTCAATGTATTGACCGACGTCAGTACCCGTGAACAGCGGACTGACCATCAACTCATTGATGTACGCTGCCAACAGCTGACGCTGCTCAAGCGCCTGAAATCGCAGCGGGCGAAAGGCGCTGGTAGGCTTGGCCATGACCCCTCGCCGACGGTCACGGGAGGCAGGGGAACTAAAGCGCCATCGCGGAAGTCGAAGGGTCATGGTGCCGCCTACTTAACGAGATAGAAAGAACGAAATCAATAAAAAGAATGGGCTCCACACGCTGCGGGCTGCTCTGCTACCCCTACAGCTCTGAGCGGTCCTAGTATGCCTACAATTGCTACCGCCTGCAAACTCGGTAGTGGGGATTGAGCGGCGGCAATTGTGGGCCGTCCGCAGGTCGTATGGCTGCTACAGAGCTGGGCGAGCAAGCAGACTTGCCACAGCAGCCGAGAAATCACGAGCTCCTAGCGGTCGATTACGAGCACGAGCACCGCGATGCTGAGCACGAGCGTGAGGGCTGAACCGCGACACAGCACTCGCAGTGCACCCCTAGCAACCCAAAAGTGCGGCAACGGCCGTGGAACAAGGAACAACTGCGGCGGCCAGTTGCTCAGAGCAGGTAGCGACGCGCAGTAACCGTCACTCAAACGAGACGATCTTGACCCCTCGGCGACCGCTGGGGAGCTTCGCGGTGACGGTGATCTCGCTCAGCGGATAGGTGCCCGGCACCCAACGCTGGTTGCTTTTGGTGGCGAAGATCTGCTGCGGCAACACCAGCCGCTCACCGATCCCAACCGGCGATTGGCGGTGCAGGAAATACTGGCCGTTGAGGTCGACTGTCAGGTTGGGTAACTCATGGCCGGTGAGATTTTCAATGATGACGACTTCGGTCAGGATCGCTCCTTGGCTACCAACCGCCTCTACCGGTTCGTCGCCGACAATCACTTTGACATTCAGGGGGGCGTCGCTGGGCCGGCCAAAAAACGCGGCATAGGCGGTCAGCCCGATCAGCGGCACCAAACAGGAACTCACCAGCAGGATCGTCAGCATGCGCGGCGACAGCCTGGTGACCGGTGCCACTTGCGGCAAATCGCTCCCCGCGGCATCAGGGGAAGCAGGTTCAGGAGACGCTGGTTCAGTCACAATCGAAACTCACTGACAAATAACGGATGCCGGGCTACCGCTGGTAAATCGGCAGGTAATGGTAGGTGACACTCAGGCTCAGAACGGCCAAGGAGGTCGCGTAGGCGGAGCCGTAATTGCGCTCCTCCCCCTGCGTGCTGCTCCATGAACCGTCTGAGTTTTGTTCGACCAACAACAGACGGGTGATTTCTCGAGCGGCGTGCTGGGCGTGTCGACCACCGCGCTGGTGCATCGCCTGTGAGTAATAATATGCGCCGTAGTAAAAAAATCGCTCGTCCAGCTTCAGCGGATACTCGAGCAACCAGTCCGCGGCGCTGTGCGCGATCGGGGCATCGTACTGCCCACAGACTTGCATCGCCAGCAAGCCTGCCGCGGTCATCGAAAACGTAGGCCGATTTTGTCCCGGGGTGTAGCTGAAGCCCGACAGGTCCCGCGGCTTTCCGTCGGCGTCCAGTGCACCGGTGTAGGACATTTCCAGATAATGAACCGCCGCGTCGATCGCTTCGATCGGCACCGCCATGCCGTCGTTTCGGGCTGACCGCAGCGCCATCAGCTGCCAGACTGAAACCGACAAATCTGAATCGGTCGACTCAGGCGTGTACCGCCAGCCACCTTGGTTGCTTGGCGACTTCTTGACCTGCTGGGCCGCCAAGACCACCTTCAGCGCCCCATCAAGTGCCTCGCCAATATAATGATCCTGCTGCTCATCGGCCCCCATGCCGACCATCTCGGTGAGCATCAGCGTCGTGATTCCATGACCGTACATCCGCGAGCCATCGGCGCGGCCGAAGTAGCCCTGAGAATCCTGCCGCGGCGAACGGACCGGAGCGTTGGGATTGACCACGTAATCCAATGCCCTCCGCATCGCGATCCCTTCACCGCTGGGGTCTGAAGGCAAAATCCCGATGCTGGCCATCGCCATGATCGCCAGCGAGGTCATCGTCGTCTCATGGCCGCGGTCGTGGATCGAACCGTCCGCGTGCTGCAGCGAGAGCAAATGGTTGACACCCCCGCGGACGGAACGCCGGATTGCCGCGTCGTCGAGCCCCTGCAAATTGCCAAACTCAGGCCGGCTTTCCGGGCTGGCCGGCTGTTGGCCGCGGGCCGCGTTGCCGGTGCCCAGTGGAAGCCCGCACGCGTCTAGTCCAAGCAAGAGTACCGCGAACAACACGGCTAAGACGATGCTGCGGATGATCCTCAGCGCCTCTCCGGAATCCCCCTCACCCCGACCCTCTCCCCCGCAAAGCCGGGGGCGAGGGAGCGAAGGACGCCGCTGCGCAACCACATAGCTCGTTTCCGGATGGACTCTCAGCGATCGCCGCGTCGCCTGGCGCGATTGTGGACAGAGTTGAGGCTGTGCGGCGGCGGAGGTTTCAACCGAGCGGCGGTCTGCGATCATCTTCCGTTGTCCGGTGAATCTGCTTGCGTGGAGTTTCCCTGCGTAGAGCTTCCTGGCGCCGAATCGCTCGGCACCGAGGTTTCTTGTGCGCGTTCGGCGATGCCTCGAAAGTAGGCTTCGATCTGGCGGCGAAACTCCGGTGAAACTTCGACCCGCCGCTGCACGCTGGTGTCTTCACTCTGCAGCGCGCGGAGACGTCCCCAATCGCCGTCACCCTCGACATCGACGTCAGAAAGTTGGAACTGAGCCGGATCTCGCCCCCGACTACCGGGACCGGACTGCGCCGACTGGCCTTCGCCAGGCTGCCCCGCTTGTGGATCGCCTTGAGGCGACGTCCCGGGCTGCTCTTCGCCCGGTTGCCCTTCGCCTGGAAGCATCCGCTGCATCGCCATCTGCTGCATCTGGCGACGAGCTTCGGCCTCGAGTGTCGGCGAAGCAGCTCCAGGCTGACCCTGTCCTTCCCCCGGTTTGCCGCCGGGTTCGCCTGGTTCGCTCCCCGGTTCGCCTGGTTCTCCCTCGGGTTTGCCGGCTTCGCCAGCAGGTTGAGCACCCTCGGCCTGCTGATTCTCAGACGGATTTCGTCGTGACTGATTCAGCGACCGGTCGAGTTCATCAAGCGTCCGGGCCATTTGCTGGGCCGCTGTCGCGCGAGGATCACCCGCCTGGCCATCTTTCGGTGCGCCCTCATTGGCGGAGCCACCAAGCACCTGGAGTAGCGCTGCCGCTTGTGCCGCGATCGCTTGCTGGGCCGCATCGAGCGACTGGGCGGAGATATCCGCATCGGCGGCGGCAGCCTCGTCAGCGGCGGCCTGCTGGGCAGCTTGGCCGATCGCTGCCCGAGCCTGAGCAACTTCTAGATCGGCGACGCTCTCGACCGCGGAGGCAGAAGACGCAAGCATTTCGGCGCCGTCAGTATCGCCCATGCGTTCTTGGTGCCGAGCGGCCCGCTGCAGGTTTTCTGCCGCCCGCTTGACCTCGCCTTGGACCTCGCGCTGCACCCGTTCGCCCGTGACGAGCTGCTCGGATTCGGCTCGCAGCGTCGGCGCCTGGTCCGCTCTGGCCACAGTGGCCGCGAGTGCGTCCAACTCCTGCTGCAAGTTGCTGCTGGCCCGCTGCTGCATCGACTCGGTGAGCTCTGCGGCTGGCCGCTTGCTTTCTAGCGGCGTCAGTGGGGTACGCGAGATTTCCGCCAAGTGTTCTTTGGCCTGTTCGAGAGCTTCGCGACGGCGTTGGACATCGTCTTGCGCGAACTTCAATCGCTGATTCTCACGCTCGACCCGCACCGCGGCACGCTCGCGGCGGTTCTTTAGCTCGCTATCATCGGGCTTTTGCGCGAGCCGTTTCTCTGCCTCTTGCAGCTGCTGCTCAGCCTGCTGCAGTTGTCTGCGAATCCGCTGCGACTGATCTTCCGCGCTGGTGGCCGCTTGGCTGAGTCGGTTTTGGTGACTGCGGGCGGCACCGGCGAGCGTATCGCGTGCCTGCCGCTGCAGATTCTGCATGTCGCGCTGCTCGGCTCGCTGGCGATCGCCTTCGAGGACCGCGGCTGGATCTTGCCGCAGCGGCTGGAGCAGCTGTTCGCCTTGCTGGAGCGCCTGCACGGCCTGCCCCAGTTGGTCGTGCAGCTGTTGAGCGCGCTGCCGCAGATCGGCGAGCAGTTCCTGTTCGGCCGGCTTGGTCGCCGAGGCCGCATCGGCGGCTTGCTGCAGGTGCCGCGATGCTTCTTCCAGTTGTTGCTGGACCTGCTGAGCCTGCTCAGTGAGTTCCTCAGGCAGGTTTCCCAGCCGCGACGCCGACTGCTTGGCGGCGTGCAGCATCGATCGCTGAACGGCGGACGCACTGTCCAAGGCGGCTTGGATCGTCTCTTCCAGCTCACGTTTTTGCGTCAGACGGCTCGGATCCTGGCGTTCCAGATCCTGACGCAGCTGGAGTTCGCGCTGCGCCTGTTGTTCCAGCGAACGCTGGGCGTCCTCGATCGACTGTTTAGCGATGTCACTCAGCTCTTGCCGCATCCGTTGATTGCGTTTGAGCTCGTCAGCGAGTTTTTTGAGCAGATCTCGGGGGTCGGAGTTCAGCGTTTCAGCAAGCGATTTGCTGCGCGCGAACTGCTCGTCGAGCGCTTCCCGCAGGCCGAGTTTTTGTTCGAGGTCGGCCAAGGAAACGGGCGCGGCCGCCGGCTCACCCGGTTCGCCGGCCTGAGCGTTCTCATAATGCTGGGCGATCCGCTCGAGCGTCTCCGCCGCCTCGGCCAGCGGCTGGGCGGCAGTCTGCAGCGCCGCTTCGGCCGCGGCTGCATCGGCCGCTTGTTGAGCTTGCTGAGCCGCCTGAGCGGCCGCGTCGCCGGCCGCTTTCATTTGCTGTTCGATCGCTCGCGATGCGATGTCGGCATCGCGCGCCTGCGCAGCCCATCGTTGGTCGTCAGGTCCTGGGTGATTGCCTCGTCGGCCAGCGCCTCGCGCAGCTTGTGGGCCTGCTGCTGAGCTTGCTGTTGTTGCTGCTGGAGTGCTTCAGCGGCCGATTGAGGAGCCTGTTTTTGCTGCTGTTTGGCGACTTTTTCGGCTTGGCGGAGGCGGTCAGCGGCCCCGCGTGCCATCTCCGCGAGATTCGGAAGGTACGCCGCGATCCGCCGCCGCGCGTCGGCCAGCGCCGGTTCAATCGCCTGGCCAGCAGCAACCAGCGCCGCGTGTTTGGCGTCCAAATCATCGGCCAGCGAAACCGCTGCAACCGGTTGCCAGCGTCTGGATGTCAACGCTTGCGCGATCCGCGCGGTGTCTCGATCGTGCCGGACTTCGTGCGGGCCCCGCCGCAGCTCCCACGAGAGTTTGGCTTTTTCAAGTCCGGTTAACGCATGATCGAGGCCTCGCTGAACCCGTTCCCACCGCATCGGCGCATCGAGCCGCGAGTCGGCCGAATCGACATCCCACCGTTCGACATCGGCCAACGTTCGTAGTTCCGCGAGCGACTGCGTCCACCAATGGCCGGCTTCGAGCTGGTGAAACGCCAGCGCCAGTTCGTCGAGCACTTGATCGATCGATTTGTCTGCGGGCGGCGTAAAATCGGGGGAGGCGATGATCTCCAGCACCCGTCGCAGCATACGGGCATCGGCAACGTAGCGGCGATCGGCCTCACTGCGTCGGAGATTCATTTCCGCGTCGCGGTCCAGTTGTGTCGCGACTGCAGCGAGCTGCTGCGTCAATTGCTGCTGCAGCTCTGCCGCCTGTTTGGCCTGCTCGCTATCGCCATCCTGCTCGCTCGCGCGGCGAACGCCGACGGCTAATTTCTGTGCTGCGTTCAGCTCTGGCGCGTTCCAGCCGGCAAACTCGTGAAGGCGATTGTGAGCGTCGACTAACAGCGACGGCAGGCGGCCGTCGAGCATCGCGATCCGGCGCCGCGACCCGAGATCGGTCGCCAGATCTCGCGTCGTCGCTCGCACCCGCTGCTCGCCGACGTCCGGACTGCTGTTCTCCGCCAAGCGGTTGAGCCAGCCATCGATCCAGCGGCGGAGCTGCTCGTTGTGATTACGGGTCGAGTCCGGGAGCGTCTCCTGCATCACGGCGATCAGCTCCAGGAGGTCCCGAAACTGCTGTTGCGTCACTTGGTGGTAGCGTCCGAACGACTCCCACTGGATCGCCGAATCGTCGCTGACCAGCGGCTGCATGGCGCGGAGCATTCGGTCCAGGTTATCCGCCAACGTCACCGCCAAGCGATGCGCCGTGGCGTAGCGGGCGGCGTTGGCGGTCCACTGTGCGGACTGGCTCAGGCTGCTGAAGGGTTGTCGCTCTGCAGGATCGGAGACCGCTGCGGCGCTGGCCAGCCTGACGCCGATCCTCGACACACTTCGGCCGAGCAACTCCAGCTCACCCGCCTCGGGATCAGGCACCGCGGTGCGGGTCATCGCGGCGATGCGTTCCAGCACGGCCTTTGTCTGCTCGGCGACCGGAGTGGCCGCTGCCGCACCGTCGCCGGGCTCCGTTTCCGCTGTCTGTCCATTGCCCACTGCCGGTTCGCCGGCTGGCTGTCCAATTTCCAGTCGCACCAGTTCATCGCGGACCGCTTCATGCCAGTCCGTCACTTGCCTGGCCAAGTCGCTCCAGGCCTGCAGGTTCGCCCGTCAACGCGCGTCCCAGGTCTGGTCGCTGATCAGGTACTGGCGAATCTCGGAGCTGCCTCGTTGGCCATTGCGATCGATCGCGACGATGCGGGTGCGGATCAGATCGCCTGGACGCAGCGGCGCCTGCTCGGTCGCCAGTCCCGTCACGTCCCAGGCCCAGTCCAGCGTCGTAGTGGCCTGCGGTTGGCCCCCGGGAAGCGACTGGTCGCGCGGTGTCAGCGTCCACGGGCCGCCATTGATCGCGGTCTCCTGAAACAGCCGTTCGATCGGCATTTCGTCGACCACCTGCGCTCCGAGCGAGAGCGTCGATCGTGAGGTCACCAAACGGCGATGCTCTTCGGCTGTGCCGCCCGACCCCGGCCGTGCCCGTTCGGCAGGCGTCGGTTTGACACCCGAAAAACCGCTGCCGTCGTGTTCGAGCCAGCTGACCAGCGGTGGCTGATCGGTGATGGCCGTGATCGTGTACTGGGGGCTCAGAGCGTTATCAAACCCGGTCGCTTCGCTGCGGGCGAGCACCTGATAGCGGTCATCGCGTTCCAGCACGATCGCCGCCGTCCATTGATCGCCTGAGCCGCTCATCGCAACTCGCTGGTCATCGCCCAGCAGTCGCACGACCGCATCGACGACCGGCATGTCAAACCGCACGCTCAGCCGCACCGTGCTGCCGCGCAGGCCCTGCAAGGCGCCGTCGGCGGAGCTTTCGCTGACACTCGGCAACCGCGCATAAGGCGGCGGAAACAGTTCCTTCTCGAACTCGATCGCTGACGGGCGCGGTTGCGGCTGCAGATGGTGCCAAGCAGTCACGCCGTCGCCGGCCTGCACACGGTAACGCACCGGCGTGTGTTGCACCGGCAGGTTCACCGCCAGCGGCACGCGAGATTCGTCCAGCCGCGATCGCGACAGAGAGTCGTCCAGCGGATTCATCGTCAACGTGCCGCGCTGCCCCTCATCAGATTCCCATTGCAGCTGCGCCGTGGACGCGGGCCGGCCGAGGGTCTCGATCGCGACCGCAGTCAACTCGCCTGCGGGGACGACACGCGACGCCGGATCAGGCCGCAGGATCACGATCCGCGTTTGCGACACACGGTCCAGATCAATTCCCGGGATGATCGCGCGGGCGTAGCGGCTGCCGTAGTGCAGATCGGGAATCAGCACCAACGATGCAGCGCCAGCCAACAGCAACGAGGTGATCAGCAGCGGCTTTCGCAGCAACCGCAGCGGTAGCAACTCGCGGATGTCCAAGCGGCGGATTTTTCCGGCCACATCCCGCTGGGCCGCCTGAATGAAGGCGTGGGAACCAACCGGTCGATTGCGCTCGGCCGCATTGGCTAACTCGACCGTCGAGAGCAGCCGATCGCGCATCTCCGGCCTAGCGCCCTCCAGTGCGATCGCCGCCTGGCGCAGCTTTTCCTGCTCACTTCGCCGCACCACAGCCAGCCGAACAAATGCCGCCGCGGCCAAGCCATAAGCCGTCAGCGTCAGCAGGAATCGCGTGCCCCGCTCGATCACCCAGGCCCCGTCGATCCAAGTGACGGCCAAGATCGCCACGATCCAAACCGCTAGCGCGATGAGCAGCGCAGAAGCAGCACCCACCGCCGTTGACGACGGATGTACTGGGTCAGTCGGCTGTGAATGATCGGGTCGATAACAGCGCTCATGCAATTATTATTTCAAGTGTGATCTTGTCGTCCGCATGTCAAACCAAGCCCGCCTTCTTCCTTAACCACCATTCCGCCGTCAGCAGTCCCAACACCGCAAAAAACCACACAAACGATTGGGCAATCGCAAACCGCCGGATTTCGATTCGGCCGTCGCTGAGCGGGGCGATCGCCCGCAAGACCTCATTTGCATTGTCCTCGCTCGCATACAGGCCGCCGGACGCCTCGGCCATCGATTGCAGCAGCTCGGCGTTAACGGCCAGCCGCGCGGTCTCGCGATCCGGCGGCGGCACCACCAACAGCGACGTCTTCACCGCACCAGAGGAATGATACCCCGCCGCACGCACCGAGACCTCATACTGGCCTTCCGCTAGCGGCCCGGTGCGAGCTTCATACACTCCGCGATCGGCGTCGACGCTGTGCAGCAGCACGGTTTGCGAGCCACCATCCTGGTCCTGCATTACCGCCTCGACGATCGCGTTGCCAACGTTTTGGCCGTCACCGTCACGCAGACGAACCCGGATCAGCGCCGCTTCGCCAGCAATGTATTGGGGCGCACCGGTGGTCAGTGCGACGTACTGGTCGCGAACCTCGAACGGCGGCTGCATGATCGCTTCGAGCAACTGATTCCAAAACCGAGCATGGTAGCGGTCGGCAACTCGGTAACGCCAACGCCAGGTCTGGTCGGTCGCCAAGTACACGATTTGGCCACCGCCAAATAATCGCGTCACCAGGACCGGCAGCGGCGCATCGGAGTCGCTGGTCGTGGCCTCGAGCCAGACTTCCGACCCCGGCATGACGCGAGCGCGGCGGAGCGTTGTCGGTGGCGGCAGTTGGCTCCAGAGGGTGCGGTTCTCATCGCCGCCTCCCGCCGCGTCGCCCTGTCCGTTGCTGGTCAGTCGCAATGCCGCCTGTTGATCTCCAATCGTTGTCGGGACGAGCGAGCGAATGCTCGCGACCAGCGGTCCATCGTCTAACCGGACCGGCAACAGCGGACCGATTGGAGAGCCGCTCAGCCCGAGCAGCGCATCGCGGTTGCCATCGATGAACACGACCGCGCCGCCCTGGCTTGCAAATTCGCGCAGCCGCCTCAGCTCATCACTGCTGAATGCTTCGGCCCCGACGTCGCCCCAGATCACCGCATCAAAGCTCGCCATCGTCTGCGAATCGGCCGGAAAGGTTCCTTCGCTCAGATGCAGGTCACCGGTGCTCGATCGCCGCGACGCCAGGACCGTTTGCACCTGCCAAGTCGGATCGCGATCGAACAGGTTGCGGAGGTAACGGGTTTCCCAACGCGCCCGCGAATCGACAATCAACAACCGCCGCTGGCGCAGGTTGGCCGCCAGTCGAAACGTATGCTCGTTATTGCCCGCGTCGTACTCCCCGGGACTTGGATCGATCACCGCCCGCAGCGGCAGCGTAACCCGGGTTCGCTCGATCCCGGCGGCGTCGCGGCCGCGGACGTGATTCACCCAGGGGGCGACCGAGAAATCAAATGGGATGCGTCGCACCAGCTGGTGTTCACTCGTCAATGTCTGCTGCCAAACCGTCTGGTCGCCCAGCAGAATCCGCAGCCGTAGCGATTCCCCTTCGCCAGCTAGGTCCTTGATGGTGATCGAGCCGGTGGCCCGGCCGCTGGCCGACACGCTGCCCGGCGCCTCGACGCCCAGCACGGCCACGTCCTTCGGCTCCACCGGGCTGCCGACTCCGATCGCATACAGTGCGATCGAGGCATCACCCAACCGCTGCGCCAGCGGCTGGGGTGGCGAACCGGCGTTGTGCTGGCCATCGGAGAGCAGCAGCACCGCGCGGCGTGGTCCGCCACCGGATGCTGCTGCGTCAGCGTCCTGACTGCCTGGAGTGTCCCCGCTGCCTGCCCGGTCTTGGCCGGGCTCCGCGCCGGCCGCTGCTCCCAGCACTCCGGCAGCGGCTCCCAGCACTCCGGCAGCGATCGGATCGGAGAGATTCGTCAGCGGCGACGGAGGTCCGTCGAGCTCGAGGGAATCGGGAACCGGCAGCCCCGAACGCGACTCCCAAATCAGCCGAGCGTTGTTGCCGACCAGCGCGTGCAGATACACGTCATGGGTGGAACGCACCGACTGCAGCCAGCTGCTGTCGGGACTGCCCCCCAACACCACCTCCGACGCTCGCTGCAACCGCGTCGGCCGAATGAGCGCTGGCGAGAAGCTGGAGGTTTCTGAGGGGCTTGGCGAAGCACCTGTCGCCTCAGCTGCCAGTGGGTCCGCCGATAGTGCCGTCTGCAGCGCGATCGGATCGGTGGCCAACATGCTACCGCTGGCATCGATGTAGACGTCGACTCGCGGGATGTTGCCAGTGACTGTGCGGTGCTGCAAAACCGGGCCGGCGAGCATCAGTAGCGTGAGGAAGATCGCCGCGCCGCGCAGCAGCGGCAGCACCCACGACAGCGGCTGAGCGAGGACGCTTGTTTCCCGGCGATAAAACCAAAACAGGCCGGCTGCGACCGCGGCGGCCAAAGCCACGGTGATCGTCAGCGGCAGATCGCCTTGAAACAGCAGTCGCATCATCGGGCGGGGCAAGTGAAAGGTTAGTAAGCGATGTAGGACATGGACTGCCGCAAAATTCAATCAGCCGGAACGCGTTAGCGTCCGGATCTCACGAACCATGCGCCGATATCGAGCGACTGATTTGACCAAAAATTTGTGCAGCCCTGCTTAAAGGGGCTCGAATCGTGAAGAACGCTAGGCGAAAGTCAAGCTCGCGATCCGTTTTAGCTGATCGTACTCAAGATGCCGCGCCGACAGTGCCGATCAACAGGATTATTACTCCGGCATAAAAGTTACGCCTGTGCGTGTCGCTGGTCTTATCGCAGCAGCAACGGCTCGGTGATCATTTGATCGGCCAGAGTAAGCAGTCGATTTTGCCGACAACCGGTCGGTTCGGATACTAGCGAGGGTTCCATGGCGCAGCCAACTTCTTGGATTAAGTCACTCTCCGCCCAACTCACCATTGCCTGCGGCGTGGTCGTCGGCGGCGCAGTCCCCGCGCTCGCTCAGCGCCCCGTGGTCCCCGGCACTGGCACCGAGATCGTTGGCGTGGCTGACGACTTTGAGGATCCCAACTGGGACTACATCCCCAATAATCCCAAAAGCACCGAAGATATTGACGAAAATCAGCGTCCACCGATGGGCCGCAGCACCAACGGGCGATGGTACGAAGGGGTCAAACGCGGGCATCCCGACATCGTCCAACGCGTACCGACGCCGGCCGGCGGGCTTCTGGGCAGTCAGGGCGCGCTGCTGATGCGCAGCCGCGACACCGGCATTCCTGGCCGGCCCAGCGGCACGATGCACCAAGATGACTTCATCTGCAACGTCCAGTACCGGCTGAAGCGGACCATCAATGTCTCGGAAGTCCCCAGCGTGACGACGCGGATCTTTCTGCCGCCAGTGGCGGAGTGGGAGCCGCGCAGCGGGCCGCATTTCGGCTTCCGGCTCGCGTTAGAAACCACCGCGATGATCGAACAAGAAATCGGTCCGCTGAAGCTGAAGCGGAAATCCAAGGGCAATGAGATCTACTGGCCAGGCATGTTCGTCGAGTTCGAGAGCAAGCAGCAATCGAAGAAGGAACACGACTACGCCTACCTGCGGATCCGCAGCAACCAGCGCGGTGGCGACTTCCGCGGGCCGCAGATCACTCAGACCGGCTGGTGGACGCTGGGCATGTCGGTCACGCCTGATGGCATGGTTCACTACTATGCCGCCCCCGGGGTCGATGAACTGACCGAAGACGCCTACATCACCAGCCAATTCCCCTACAGCTACCGGGCTGAGCGGCTCCGCACGTTCTTCTACAACGTCTGCAGCGCTGACAACGGGAAGCAGTGGAGCACGACGTTCATCGTCGACGATCCCAAGGTATACCTGCTCCGCGGCGGCCAGGGCGGCCAAATGGCCAGCGGCACGCAACCGAATCGGCGGTAGGCAACTTTGTCGCCGATCGCTCAGCGTGGCCGATCGCTCCGCCGATCGGAATCCAGCTGCCTCAGATCGACAGGCAGAGCGGTCGACCACCTTGCCGCTCCCGCATCGCCGCATCCGAACTGATCTTGTTTCGCTGGCCGGATTTCGCGAACAATCCGGCCGGTGATTACCCGCTGCCCCGGTCATCTGTTCATTGCTCCCCCGTCTGCGGCAACTATGTTTGAAGCGTCCGACAATCCGTTCGCGATTCGGCCCCAGGGCCGCTATCGGCCGCTGGTCGTGTCGCTCAAAGGTTTGCTCGTCGTCGCGGCGCTGCTGATCGTTGTGCTGGTCGCGCAGTCACAGACCCGCCAGTGGTTGCTCGGGCGCTGGGTGGCCGGCATGTCCGAACTGCCAGCGGAGCAGCAAATCGAGCGGCTCAAACAGATCCATGCGCTCGGCGACCTGGCCACCGAGACGCTCTCGCGGCAGATCGCCGCGGCCGATCCGACCGTGGCAGCGACGGCGTATGAGTTGGTCCGCGAACGCCAATCGGCCTGGTCGCTGCGAGATGATGAAGCGTTGTCGCTTGCTCACCGCCGCATGTTGACCGGGCTCGAAGTGATCGTCGACGAGCTTCCTCCTGACCGTCTGTCGTGGGTCACCGAACTGATCAATCAAACCATCATCGAGTGCGTCGACCAGCGCGGCGCCTCGATGAATCAGACTTATGCGGCCGCCAACGCGCTGGCGTCACGGCTGGGCCCAAACGGCTCGGCTGTATCGAAGTCATCACTCGCTGACGCCGACAGCGACAGTTTGCCTCCACCGTCATTGGTGCCCCTGCCCGTACGGATGCAGAGCCTCAGCGATGAAACCGCTGCCCGCCCGTCACCGACCCACCGCAAGTCACAGTCTATCGCTGAGGACCAACAGCTACCGGTGCTGGTCGCTCGCCCCGGCGCAGAACCGGTAGCCGTATCCGCCCCAGAGATATCGGCCCTGGGGACACAGCACCTCACCACATCCGCTCCAGCCACCGCGAGGACGCAGCCCGCGGCTCGACCCGCGGCAACCAGGACACAGCGCTGGCAAGGTGCCGCTGAGGCAGCCACCACTGGGACACTGGCTGCAGCGGGGACACAGCAGGCGGTTCACCGCGTCGCGACCGAGGAGCCTCAGCAGCCATCGGCCGGAACTCCGCAGGCTGCGCCGCTGGACGTAGCCTCGGAGCGACCAATGCGGACGCTGAGCACCAAGGGCGTGATCGCTCTGCTGGCGAGCAAGCAGGCCGTCACCGCTGATCAGGCGGTCCAGGAACTGACGCGCCGGGGCCTGGGCAAGGAAGAGATTCGGATTGCCTCGCAGTTGGCCGCGCCGCAGACCGAAGTTCGCCTCGGGTTACTCGAGTCGATTGTGCGGCGGACCGACATCGACCCCCGGCCCTGGCTGTTGTGGTTGGCCGAAGACAGCGACCGCGACGTGCGGTTGCAGGCGGTCGCGGCTTTGGCGTCGATGGACGACGCAGCGGTCAAACAGACGCTGCGCAAACGCCTGGATGTGGAAGCCGATCCGGCGGTCGCGGCGCAGATCCGCAATCTCGTCGGGCGGCGTTGAATTTGCGGTTGCCAACCCCACCGGGTGACGAGTACATTCTTGGGAATCGTTGAAACTCGGCGGCCCCCGTCGTCGCCGGTTCGAAGAGAACTCAAAGCGGGAGTATCTGTAACATGCAGTTGGAGCACCGATGGTTAAGTTAGTTGTTCGCGATCGTGAATCGATTCAAGAAGCCGTCCGCCGATTCCGAAAATTGGTAGAGCGCAGCGGGATCAAGAAAGAAATGCGCCGCCGCGAGTACTACGAAAAGCCAAGCGAAACCAAACGCCGCACCAAGTTGTGCGCCGAGCGTCGCGGACGCCACAGCCGCATGCTGCGCGCCTAAGACAACCGCTCCGATTGACTGTCCATCCGCCTCGTCACGACCAGCCATCGACGGGGCCCGCCAGCCTGGACTAGGCCTCATCTTGACCAGGCACCCGGTTTTTGAAAGAACCACCGGGCGATTAGCTCAGTTGGCTAGAGCGTCGCGTTTACACCGCGAATGTCGGGGGTTCGAGTCCCTCATCGCCCAATCTCTTCCCCCCACGGCGCTGCCTGCTGGCGGCGTTCGTGCCTCTGCTGAAGCGAGCATTCTTGCCCACTGCTGCGCCAGTGAGACGGTACCGGCCCCTCCGATCTTCTCAGGCCCGCAGGGCCGGTACATCGCCTGCCGGCGGCGTGAGCCGCCGGATACCGGCTACCATGATAGACTCAGGCCCGCGGGGCCGGCACATCCGCTCGCCCCAGCCGATTCTGCTTCAACCACAGCACGGCACCTCCGAGCCTATCGAGAGAGACCCCGCGCCCATGAAAGAACCACTTTACCGTCGCCGATGGAAGACCCTCGATGAAGCTGAGAGGCACCACTGCCCATCCGTCGCAATTGCTGCTCTTCGCAGCGATGCTGCTACCGATGGTTGATATTGCGATGATTGTGCTGATCCGGTACGTGACAACGCCCGACGATCGCACTGAGGTGCTCGGATTGTTAGCCATTTTCTACCCGATCGCATGCAGCTTCATTCTACTCGCGTCTCTGCTTGTCACCCGCGCAACGGTTTTCAAAATGGGTGCGCACGTCCTTTCAACAGCCATGACTACTCTTGTAAATTGCATCTTATACGCACTTGTCATTCGTTGGGACCGAACATTTGAAGCGATGTAGCAAAACTCCCGGCGAAATGCTCAACCGCAATCGTAATGGATACTCCAGAAGCGCGGCTCGATGTTGGTCAGGTGTATTATCGATGCGGGTGCGAGTTTCGGGATGGCAAGAACACGCTGGTCGTTTCGAGTTGGCTCTATCTGGGTATCGTCTCGCATCGATGCACAACGCCACAATGCGATCGCCCCTATCACTATTATAAATTTGTGGAGTTGCAATCGCACCGCGCGTGCTTGCATGATCCTGAGCTAAAAACAAATGTTGCTCTGAGCCCTTCGCTTGAACAAGTGTTCGGCAGTATGCTTGACGCCGAGACTCTGGCTGAAGATGTCACGTATTGGGTGAATGCGATTCGCAGCGTCGCCACTGATCAAGGATCTCCATGATTGCCGCATAATTGCTCGATTCAATGGCTGCATCTATCAGTATCAGGAGATGACTAACGGTGCCCCATGGTTCTGTAAGTGCGATCGTGTCGGCATCCAGCACCGAGGTGTTTCGGTTGCTGCACGACTACGACCGTCGACTCGAATGGGATACGCTGTTGCAGGATGCCCGTCTCTGCGAAGGTTGGACAGAGGCCCAACTTCATGCGACATCGATCTGCACAGGGCGGTGGTATTTAGGCGGATTATCCCTGAAGACGCAGTACGTGTCGTTCAGATCGCCAGAAGTTGCTGCGGTCAAGATGCTCAACCGACCGCCGCTGTTTGACGCATTTGCTGCTTCGATTCGGCACCGCGACTTGGGCGATGGCACTTCGTCTGTTGAGTACAAATACAATTTCACGGTGCGCCCCTCGTGGCTACGCCGGCTGCTTCATCCCGTTATGGCTGCAGTCTTTCGGTGGGAAACACGAAAGCGGCTTCGCGCGTTGCAGCGTTTCTTCGCTCAACGTCAGGTACATCATGCCGAGGCACCGTGGTTCTGAAGCCACTGAGCTTCCACCGGCGGGAATAGCCCGCGCGCGTGTCGGCTGGCGGAATGGCGAATCGGAGTTCACCGTGCGACTGGTTCCGGAGGCATCGATTGAATGCGAGGTGCGTTCGGTGGAAGGCGCGCCGATGCAGAATCTTTCCGTTTCGCTTGAAACCAGCGGACAGCAAAGCAACTGGGATGTTTTGGAACGCGGTGACAACGGCGAATTCCGGTTCAGCAATCTACCTGGCGGCGCCTACGTGCTGGCCTTGCGCGACGAGCGGCAGGAGCTTCTAGAGCAGCAATTCACGGTTGGACCTGGCGATCATCTTCAACTGCTTTTTGTGGTCGACACTGCCACAGGCGAAACAAAGCTCTCGGACGAGAAGCGTACCGGTGCGGCACCGCAAGCTAAATGATAGCCGCGGCCGGTCGGATGATTTTGCCGAAACGCTGGTCTGCTGCGGGCATCGAATTAATGAATACGCAGGGAGACGAGAGAAGCCATTTCCTCAGCCTGGGTTGTCCGCCAGAAATCGCTCGATTTCACTCGCCTCGGCGGAAGACAACCGCCACTGTGCAGCGCCGATCAGTTGGCTAATTTGGCCCACCTTTCTGGCTCCTACGATGGCAGCCGTCACTGCGGGTTGCCGCAGTACCCAGGCGATAGCGACCTCTCCAGGGGACTTGCCGTGCTGGCCGCCGATGCCGCGCAGCACTTCCACCAACCGCAGGTTGCGTGAGAACAGCGGCTCTTGAAACTGCTGGTTCTTTTCTCGTCGCCAGTCGTCGGCGGCAAGAGCGGCAAGTCGCTCTTTGGTCACTACCTCAGTGGTCCCTCCGTCGGCATTTGCGCCCGATGCTCGTAAGACGGTTACCACACCGATCATGGCCCTGCATGGGCAATTGGTGTGGCTGGCGTCTGAGCGATTTACTGCCGGTCCTCTGCCGAGCTAGTGAGTATTGATACCATGCCGGCGTGGCTGACCAAATCTAATCCGGCAGCGCGGTCGCCATTGGCCAGAGCAGCCTCGGGACGCTCTAGCCTCCGAAAGTCGAAGCGGTCCTCGGATGGTGTCACAAGGCCGTGCCATCCCCGCAGGAGAGTGCTGAAAGCCGTATTTTCCAGAACCTCGCGAGGAAGGTCGGTGTGCAAGCGCCCGCACTGTGTGTATGCATAGATAGGTGTTGCGGTTAGTAGCTGCACGGGCCCTTCGACTTGGATCCGTCCGGTCTGAGAGATGATGCGATGTGCCCGCTCGGCATCCAAACCCCGTAATGTTAAGTGCGTCGGCCCATATTCGTTGACGATGTCCAGCGTGCCGGTGACGCTGCTAAGCCGTAGGTCGGTGCGCACAAACGCCGCCTGCAGATCGCCGCTGATTTGATCGATTTGGGTGGCTTGTGTCCCATAGGGCGAGACTGTCCGCGTGCCGCCTACATGCCGGGTGCCGCTGTTGACGAACTCATTCGTCGCGATAAAGCGAACGTTGCCGGTAACCTGCGATAGTGTACGGACTGGCACGTGGCTGATCGTGATGTTGCCTGTCACGCCGCTGACAGCGAAGGAACCATCGTACTTTCGATCACGCGAACCGTGACTCGTCAGCACTAGATCACAGACAACGTCCTGGACGTCCAACCCGACCAGGGAGCCACGCACGGCTAGGGCTTTGCACGGTGGTACATAGACCGTCATGGTCGCATGCCTCTGCCACTGGGAGCTTACTGTCTGGCCTCTGCCGGGTGAGCTGATTCGCATTGTGAGGTTGCGGTTACTTTCCTGGTGCGCCAGCCCCTGGAGCTGCAGCACGTTCGCTTCGCGGCCTTGGAAGGCCTCGTAATCATCGTAACCATGATGAATGGTGGCCACGATATTTTGCCGCTCCGCCCGCTGCTGGTCAGTTAACTTGCGGCCCGCCTCGGATTGCAGGAACTCTCGCTCTTGATCGTCGCGCTGCTGAAGTGTCAGTCCCACTTTGTCGGTGGCGATGGTCAACTCGTGATGCACCTGGATGGCGTCGAAATCGCTGTCGTCGGGTTGCTCCTTGGCGAGGATGATCTTTTCCGCCACACACTTGATTCCCGGGCCCTCCCACCCACGAACGACGACATCGTCGCCGGTGATAATGACCAATCGCTCCCGCCCAAGGTCAAACACCTGCTCCGACTTTTTGGAATAGACCTGAAACGCCGAGACCAGGACTTTCGCGGTTTCCAAGTCGGCCCGAAGTCGCTTGGATTCCTCCTCGATTTGCGCAAGCGAACTTAGGGTATCCTGGCCGCTGGCGTTGCCCAGCGCAATGTCCTCGCGAATCTGCACCAGCCTGGCTTTGAGCGCTTCGTAGCGATCCAGCAGCGTCTCGTCAACGAAAAACGCTCCGCCCAGCGCGCTACCGACGCTGTTGGTATTCGGCGGAGCAGCTACGGTGCTCTCCAACCGTTCGTTCTCAGCAGGTCCCTGGGCACTGGCCGAAGACCAAACGACAAGGCAAAGCATGACGAATGTCAGATGAATAACGTGAGGCGTGATCATGGAAACTGCTCCTCAAGAGCCGTAGTAATTCGAAAGCAAGAAAGCTCGAGGCACGGGGAACGAAACCGCTAAAACCGGGCGAGCAATTGATCTGCCATGTGGCGGGCATCGAGCAGCGACGCGTCGCGGCGGAGCTGCGACAGTTCTACGTCGATCCAGTCGAGCCCCGCTTCGATCTGGATCAGTGGTTGCACGAGATCCGCATCCAGCACCACAATGGCGGTATCTGGTGGACTGGGCTGTGGCGCTGAGCAACCGTAGGTACTTGTGGTGCCGTCCCCGGATCTGAAGCCGATCGCCACAGCAGGATCGTGCACAGCGATGCGGCCAACGCCAACGCTCCGGCCGCTAGCCGAGGCCAGCCGCGCGACGAGGGTGGGCTGTTCGTTATGAGTCGGCCCGGCATCCTCATTGCCGAGGCTTCCGACAGTACGTTTTGAGGAAGAAGTGTTAGGCGGCGGAGCGGCTCATGCCTTAACAGAAGACGACACGTAGCCTTCACCGTCACTCATTCGAGTTGGCGGATTGAAAGTCGAACGTGAGGTGCCGCGCAAGCTTCATGCTGTCGTTAAGCGCGCAGCCAATTTCGAAGTAGCCATCGGCGTTCACCGGCCTCCTCCGCGGATCCGACGACGAGTGCCCCTGCTGCCAACGGCTGTTTGCCGAGACCCCGTAGCCGAGGGCGATGTGACCGAAGTGCGGGTTGACGAGCCGGCGTCAGTATCGTCGCTGACGCTAGCCCCTTATGGCTACAATGTCCCATGTGACGCGGCAGTCGCTTCAGGGCTCCTGCTCTGGGTCTTATCGCTCAACGCATTGCGGCGGTTGATAAACCCGTGTGTTTGTGTGGCAAGCTACCTTCAAACTCGAGGCGGAAATGTTAGTGTCTCCGGAAATCCCTCCCCGCGGTCGCCATTTGTCGGCTCAAGCCGCGTCCTCATCGGCCACGAGCAGCACAGGCTGTAGCGTGCCACAGTCGAGCACACCGACATCGACCCTGGTGGCCGGCCCGACGGCTAGCCGCGGCAGGCTTGAAGATCGCCTCCGCAATATTCTTGATAGCCACTGCAGCCGCGCGGCGCTCACCACAGCTGCCGTCTTGTTGGTCGCTGCACTCGCTACCGCAGCCATCGCCCCGCTGGCCACGCTCCGTGCCGCTCCGCCCAACGCAGACAACCCGGCACGTGCAAATCAACCAGCCGCGAAGACGCCTGCTCCCAGCGATACTGATTCAGACAAAACGGAGTCAGTGGACCGTGGCATCACGATCAGCGTGATGAACGCGACGGGAGACCGCGGCATCCCTGAGTTTCGCGTGATCGCCGGCGTGAGTTCTGGCGGCATTGCGGACGAGTATGAAAAACGGACGGGCAAGACCGTTATCAATTGGCAGCCGCATACCTGCCGCATCGGCAAAGATGGCGCACTCGTGTGGCCGCTGGATAAAGCTTACGCCGAGATGGCTCTCCGCGTCGAAGCCGACGGTTATCAGCCGCAAGTCGTCATGGGATTAAAGAAGGTGAACGGTGCACAGCACATCGCCTTGCTGCTTACCGAGGACAAAGGCGTCGCCGGTCGCGTACTTACTCCCGCTGGCAAACCAGCGGCTGGGGCGATTGTGGCCCTGGCTATACCCCATCAGGAGATTGTGTGGGAGGACGGCAAGCTGCGCGGCGCGGCAGAGCCACTCCCCGCGAAGCCAGGCGATCGCTGGCAGCGGCCGCACTTTGTGACGACCGACCTGACGGGCGCGTTTCATTTACATACGGAAATCGAGCCCGCAGCCGTGTTGGTTGTTCACGAGTCGGGCGTACTCGAAATAGCGTATGACGCTTGGGCGAAATCTCCCGAAGTCACGCTACAGCGTTGGGGCAGCATTACGGGACAAATCCTCTGGCAAGATAAGCCGGGCGCGAACGAAGACATCAGCCTCACGGTACATCGCGATGAATATGGATATCCCGGTATGATTGCCAGCTACGAAAGGGCGCGCACCGACAAGGACGGGAAGTTCACGTTCGATAGCGTGCTGCCGGGACTGGTGCAGATCTCGCGGCCGATCGCGGTGGCTGAGTCAAACTCTTCTGGCGTCACGAATGCGATCCTCAATGGCATGTTCCAGCATGTCACGGTAGCCCCAGGCGATCCGACGTCCGTGTTGTTGGGCGGGCAGGGACGTCAGGTGATGGGCAAGTTCGCCGGATTGGATTCTTGGGAAGGAGCGACCTATCACTTCCACCCTGAGGCGCCACACTTCGGCTTTGGCGGTGACGACGTGTTATGGAAAGCGTTTGCACAGCTGAAGGCGAGCTCGATCGGCCAACTGCTGTTTCGCGAGAAGCAAACGATCAACCAGGACGGCACATTCACGATCGAAAGAATGCTGCCGGGCCGTTACCAGCTTTTCCTCTCAGCCCCGGGATTTGAGAACTATGCGGCTTCCTCGTTGGTCGAGGTCGATCCTGAGGTGCCGGGCCAACTGCCCGCTCCTCTCGAGCTAAAAGAGATCACCGTGGTGAAACAAGCTGCCACAGCCGTCGTGCCGGCCGATGTATCAGCGGAAGAACCTGCCGCCAAGATCACAACCATCCGCGGTAAGGTGATCGATGACGCCACCGGCGAACCCATCGGGCGACTGATCACGCAGGCGGGCAAGTTCGATCCGGCCGATCCCACGAAGATCACCTGGGGTTATAGCGAAGGACGTTCTAGCGCCCGCGACGGCTCGTTCTCCACCACGATCCGCTGGACAGAGGGATGGACGGCCCGCATCCTGGCCGACGGCTATATTCCACAACCGGTGATCAGCTCCGCCCCGCCTGCGGACAAGGACGAGATTGAAGTAGTGATCCGGCTCAAACGAGGTCCGACCGTCCGCGGCGTGGTGCTCGACCATCTGGGCCATCCCGTGCAAGACGCCGCGGTTTTCGCCGTCGGCCCGACCGGGATTAACCTCGCGGCGGGTCAGGCCAGCTCGAGTATTGGTGGCAGCGACAGTGGCGCTCAGCCCGTGCGGACCGGTGCTGATGGTCGTTTCGAGCTGCCGGCCGGCGATGCCAAATTATTGGCCGTCTCGCACTCCACGCTCGATGCTTGGCCTACCGAAATCCCGGCGGACGGAGAGGTGACGGTTCGATTGCCCAAGCCGGCCCGCGTGGATATCGAGCTGGACATCGACGGCGCCGATAAAGAGAGCATCATCTTCTACCAGTTCCTCACAGCAGGCAGGCAGGAGTTTAAGGGGGTGCGATTGGAGAGGGAGGTAACAATCGCCAATCCTGGCAGGTTGTCACTGGCTGCTCTTCCGCCGGGAAGATATCAGCTGAGCCGCAACGTGATGAACAATCTTGGAGAGGTGGGCATGGGGGCCATGCTCGAACGGGAATTCTTTGAGCTCGAAGCCGGCGAGACCAAGATTGTTCGTCTGGTCCGCGCCACGGGCGCTCGCGTCCGCGGCAGGGCTATTGGCCAACGGATACGAAGTTGATGGGGATCATCATTTCCGTACGCAGCCTGCTCGATCAAAAGAGTCCGTTCGACCGACACGAGTGGCCAGTCGTCTATGCTTCACACACCGCCGCCGAGGATGGCACATTTGAGACTGAGCGGCTCCTGCCGGGCAAGTACAGGCTCGAGGCGGAAGCCTACGTGCCGTTGACGCCGGAGCAGCGATTTCGCTCTGGCTTCATCCATCCAACGTATCGAGCCGAGGTGACGATCGATGTTCCCGCCGAGGGCGAACTGAAGGTCGACGATCTGATCATGAGACCCAGCCAGGACGGCGAGTAGCGAGTTGCTCCGGTCCGACACGCTGACATGACGAACCGACGCGGTCGATTGTATTGGTTCAGCGGAACGTGCGTAAACAGGTGCTTGTTTAGCTTGGGAATGAAGTAGTACTGAAGGCTCGTGGCTTGCTCTTATAGGGGCCAGCCCCCATACCCCCGGGATTTTACGCATTCGGGCTATTGGCAAGTGAAGCGGCGGCCCATCGAGAGCCACCAGCTCGTCGGTGATCTCGTTCATTCGTAGTTGCCCGACGCTAATCCCGTTGAAGTCGGCAAGGCGAGGGTCGCTGGGCTTAGATGTTGCTAGCCGGCATAGTTCAGCTTGGTCGTGTCGCAGGTCGGCCGCGACCGATGCCCGCTCCGACTTGAGCTGTGCTATCTGATTCTCCAGCTTCTCACGGGCCTTAGCCAGTGTGCTTCGGATAGCACCGCGAGCTGGCATGCTCCCTAATCAGCAATGCTGCCCCGGCAGGCTTACCGACGCACTGATCGTGGGCGTGGACGTGGCGACCGTCGCGGTGATGGCGCGTGATTGCCCGGCACAATGGCCACCTACGCCGGCACCGGAAGCACGTCAGCGATGCCGCGATAAAAGTCGGCGCGGCACGAGTATTGCAGCCCGCCTGATGAACACCGAAGCCCTTCCCCTGGAAGCCACACCGTGAGCCCTTCGAGTAACGGCCGTCGGTGCCGCATTGACGACATGATCAGCACGGTTCGGCTGGTGTACGTATCGTCCCACGGCTCTCGATACCTATACGCAGTTTATTGAACGCCCGAGTCGGTTGCTCAGGCAGACGCAGTGATCGCGGCCGGCGACTGGCGGATGTCCCGCTGCGGCTCCGTGGTTGTTAGCTGCGACTGCGGCAGCACTGGAACTAGCACCAATACCCGAGGAGCAGAATGAACCCGCCCCCAATCGCCAAGACCGATACGCCGGCGAATCGGCCGCTAAACGCTGCGCAGGCTGGACAATATTCCAGCTTTTCCGCACGGTCCATCTGGACGTTTTGCAAACGCGGCTTGATCCGACACGCGAAAGTCCCCAGCCAGTCCCGCGGCGGCTATCGGTTCGGCCGTCAGTGGCTCGATGAGTTACTGGAGTCGCCAACGGTGGCCGCGAAGACGGATTCCACGACGGTTCAAGCCGCCCGCGATGCCGCTACGTTACGCCCTGCCGCCGATCGCCGGTCGGTCGCTGGCCCCTTTTGACTGCCTACTGACATGAGTGGAGCGAGCAGCCAGAGAGGGAAACGATGAGTCGCGATTGTGGCCCGCCCCGTGATCGGCGATCATTCCCGCGGCGAATGCAAGACGCAACGCTCTATCCACACGACTCAGCCGATCCGGTGAAGCCGAACGAACCGGCCCAGGTCCGCCAAATCCTGCCGTTGCTGCCGCTACTCGAAGCGGTTGCTGCAACTGCTGGTGTGATGCCCTTTGGAGTCGCGTCGATCGAGTCACTTGGCCGACTGTTCCTGTGGGACACTCGCCCGGATGCGTCGCCGGCCATCATGGAGGTGATCGCCAGCGAAGAAGGAACCGTGACCGATTGCCGATTGATCCGTCGCGAGTCGAGGATCATCTCCGGCATCTTAATCGCGACAAACGACGACAAGCAACGCCCTTCTCTGGAATCCCTGGACGAGATCGCGGCACGACTGCGAGCGCGCTACCACATCGCGACCGGCCCAAATCCTTGTGATACCGACGATCTGTTTTAGGCGCAGAAACCGATTTCGGCTTGGTCGCTCCCGAACCTGCTACTGCTCCCACTAGAAGCCTTTTGATGCGATGCATTCGTCTGCGACTCAACTACGGCGACGACAACACGCCGACGGAAGCTTCCGCGATCTTTCACCAGAAGCTTTGCGAGGTTGCGTCGCTGCACTCCCAGGGAACGGATATCGACGTCGCCGCCGACTTGATTAGTGTTCCGACGCCCGCTGCCCAGTCGCTGCCGACCGTGTTAAACGTCGCGTCGACGTCCAAGCAGATCAGAGCAGAGCTCGATCGGCTCTGCTCCACCTGAACGCTTCGTGAACATCGCGTGCGGGAAGTCTGCCCGATGGCCCCGAGTTGCGCGTTGCCCCGGAGCGGCAATAGCGGACTGGACGCAGCATAGGTGCCCGGGATGAGCGATCACGTTAACCCGAGCCGCCGGCCCGCGACGAGCGTCGACGAAGTGATAGAGGGGATGCGACACCTGATCACTCGGGACCTCGCTATCGACGCCGTTCGGTTGCGGTACTGCGACCCAGGAAAAACCTCGAGGATCGGCGTCACCGGCCAGCGATGGCAGATTCACTACCGCGACCAGTGGCAAGACCTACCGTGGCACTTCGACGGCCCGCTGGGCGTGACGCGCGAGCTGGTGCGGCAATGGCTGGGGGTGGCTGAAAAATGAATCGGGCGGGCAGCGATGCCGCCGGTTATCATCGTTCCCATCCCGCTCACCTCACTGGAGCCGCAACGATGGACGGGATCGAACCAATCACGCCCAAGACGCAAAAGTATGCTACTGAGGCGCTGCTGCGAGCTGCACTGTTCGATCGCCTGATTGTCCGCGAGCTGGCCGAGTCACATCCTGGTGTGATGCTGGAGGCCATGGGTACCGATGCAGATGGTCCGCGATGGAAAGGCGTGGAGTTAGCTGATGCGACGATCGACGAGTGAGCTAATTTTCTCGAGGTTCGGGATGGATGAGCATGGCTGCTATGTCCTGGAGATCATCAGTGGCAGTCATGGGATGCTGTTATGATCTGTTCCGCAAGCTGGAACCTAGGCAGTGGCCTACAGGCGGCACTCATAGACTTGGCTGGTGGCAGCATCAGGATGATGCCATCAGGCTGCATCACGGCTCCGAGGCAAACGTTAGCGGCCAAACGCTTACCGGCCTGTTAGTCGCATTCTCTAGGCAGCCACACGCTTGCAGGAAGCTCTGCAAGCATTTTTGAAAGGTTGTGTATGGGGAGGTCTCTGCACCACAGTTTCGAACTCCGCACCGAGGGCGGCCTGTCGCTGACCGACTGTCTGCTGATTGACCTTGTTCGAGCTACCCAAGTACGTGCCGGCGAGCGATAATCGAGTGATCACGGACCCGGTCGAGCAGCGGTTGTACTTTCTCTCCCGGGCCGACGAGTCGACGGCCGAGGAATTGGTGTCCCGTTTGCCAGAGCCACAGGAGTGCCGGAGATGACCGCCAAGGAGCCCGAAGAACGCCGGTTGTACAACGAGCGGCTGAAGATAGAGCGAGACGAACGCGCCCGGAACCTGCAGGCCCGGCAAAAGGGTTTCGAGCTGGGCGCCGCCGTAGAGCGGGGCCAGTTGCTATGCGAACTGAATGGCGAAGATCGCGGTTCCGCAGACGAATTAGCTGCGTTGGGGAGAACGCAACTGGCGACTCTCGCAGAAGATCTTCAGCTGTGAGATCGGCGATGACGCGGGGAGCAGACGACGCCCGGCACAGCGCTGAGGTGACAACGGGGTTAACGGACTTGTGTTAACCAGGCTGTCACTCTCATTCTCAATGCGACCTCTTGTTATCCCCTCCCCGCAAAGTTCTAAAATAAGTTCAAACGCCCCGATGGATGAACGGCGCGGCCTTCGGAAAGCGGCGACGCGCGTGAGAGGGCGCTCTGGAGCGGGGGCTTGAAGCCGAAGGCAACTCCGAGGATGCTCGCTCCAGGACAACGGGATGGGGACATGGCCCGCGTACCGAGACGACTGTGCATCCCTGAGGCCTTCCCCGATCGACGGAATGCCCCGCCCGATTCCCTGGAGCGGCAACAACGTCTCTGAAGAAGTCCGGGCTCCGCCGAACAACTTGGGCTCCGGGACTCGCTGGGGGCGTGACTCCACCAAGCATGCACCGATAGGAGCACCATGGTTTTCTACGTCTCTGTCCTCATCGTGCTTTTGTTAGTCGTCTGGGGTGCCCTCGATCCGGAGGGTCTAGCGGAAACATCCGCGCGACTGCTGGCTGCGACCGTGGAATACTTCGGCTGGTTTTACTTAGTCGCCGCGCTGGGATTCCTCGTGTTCGCGCTGTACTTAGCCTTCAGTCGGTACGGCGATGTGACGCTCGGGCTGGACGATGACGAGCCGGAATACGCCAGCCATTCGTGGTTCGCAATGCTATTCAGCGCCGGCATGGGAATTGGGCTCGTATTCTGGGGCGTGGCCGAACCGATCAGCCACTACCGATCGCCGCCGCCAGGTGTGGCGGCGGAGACCCCCGAAGCGGCGCGGGCCGCCATGCTCCACGCGTTTTTTCATTGGGGGCTGCACGCTTGGGCCATCTATACGATCCTCGCCCTGGCGATCGCCTATTTCAGTTTTCGTAAGGGACATCCTTCGCTGATCAGCAGCACCTTTTATCCATTGCTCGGTGAGCACATCCACGGTCCGGCCGGCAAGGCGATCGATGTTCTCGCCATTATTGCAACGGTGTTCGGAGTGGCAACGTCGCTGGGGCTCGGAACGCTCCAGATCAATGGCGGACTCGCCCATCTGGTGGGACTTCCTGTCAACGCCAGCGTTCAATTGTGGATCATCGCCATCGTCACCTTGCTCTATATGATCTCGGCGCTGACTGGATTGGACCGAGGGATTAAGATCCTCAGCAACGTCAATCTCTTGCTGGCGACAATACTCCTGCTCTTTGCGCTTCTGGTCGGGCCCACCGCTTTTCTGTTTGATGTTCTCACGACCACGATTGGCGGATACATTCACAATCTGGTTCGGATGAGTCTTCGGCTCACCCCTTTCACCTCGGGAACGTGGGTGTCCGACTGGACGATCTTCTATTGGGCGTGGTGGATTGCCTGGGCGCCGTTCGTGGGGACCTTCATCGCTCGCATTTCCCGAGGCCGGACGATCCGCGAATTCGTGCTCGGGGTGCTGCTGGTCCCTACCGCGTTCAGCTTTCTATGGTTCTCCACGTTTGGCGGGTCTGCGCTCCACATGGAGATCTTTCAACATCAACCAATCGCTGCCGCGGTCGAGGAGGACATTACCTCCGCCCTCTTTATCACACTCGCTCAACTTCCTCTGGGCAGCATCATCTCGCTGATCGCGGTCATCTTGATTATCACCTTCTTTATCACCTCTGCCGATTCAGCAACTTTTGTCCTGGGCATATTATCTTCCGATGGACAGCTCACTCCCTCCAACCGCGTGAAGCTGACCTGGGGGTTTCTTCAATCTTCCATTGCCGCGGTCCTGCTGCTCAGTGGAAGCCTCAAAGGTTTGCAAACGGCTTCGATTGTCGCGGCCGCACCCTTTGCCGTGGTGATGGTACTGATATGCGTCTCCCTGATGCGATCACTCCGCGAAGAAGATCGGCTGACCCGAAAGCGGGAACGCGCCAGGCGGAGGAAATTAGACGAGTTGCTTGAAGCGGAGCGGCCCTCATCCTCGTGAGTCCCACGGGCGCGCGGTACAGAAATGTCGCCACACCGAAGCGGCGTGAAATTTGGGGCCGATTGCGGCTGGTGGAATGTTTAAAAGCGCAACTTTGGAGGCCTTCGACCGCGGTTACGGCGCGGCCACGACGTTGAATAAGTAAGCAGCAAACGCGGGTGCTGACAATTTTTTAAGTCGCCAAAGCAGTCAGGTCACGCCGCGATACGACTTCGAATGCCCACCGCGATCGGCGTGGCGGACGAGTTTGTGCTTCGCCAAACCAACTACCCTGGGCTCGCCGTCATCCCGCACCGGCGGAAGATGGCCTGGACCGGAGTGATTGTGCCAATCAGCGCTGATCTTGAGGATATGGTCGAGGTGCTTTGCGCTGACGACGCAGAATGGGGTCAGCACCTCGTGCACGAGCGTCAGGATCACGTGGCCAACGAACGAAAGCCTGAAGGTTACTTGACTGGCCGCATCCCTGCAGACTGGCTCGTCAGCGGCATGACAGGCGTCCCGGGAGCAGTGACGGAACTCGGCGTGGCTGGTGCGAGATCGGAGATAGAAACGTACCTATGCCGAAGCCGCTGGACTGAAGATTGTCACAGACCTGGAGTAACTGCTCGCAATCATCGAAACGGCGTTCAGCGAGGATACCGTGCAGCCGAGTAGAGACCTGTGATTGCTGCGTCCCCGCGCAGGCCCGGCGGATTAGTTGGCGCTTTAACTGCCTTCGTGGTGCAATTTAGCTGCGACTGGACGGACGCGGAAGAATGGCTCAGTCATCGTCTCCCCCTTCACTGCCCGCGAGACGCCCAACGGCCCTCTAACAAGGTCACGCTCGCCTTTTCCGTAGCTTCGCTGAACGACCGATAGCTGGCATTTTGGATCACGTTCTGACTCAGGTACAGCATGTCAATCCTAGCGATCAACCAGAAGGCGCCGGACTTGCTATCGTCCTCGGGTGGCCAGCCGGTTGGACATCTCGAAAGCAGCACCAGCTGGCATGCCCGCCAATTAACGATGTTGCCCCGGCCCCCTCTCACCAGCAACTCAAATTGGCGAATCTCGCCAGCGGTCTACAATTGCCTCAGCGGTCAAGAGTCTCAAGCGTTAACAGCCTCGCCACGTGACCCTCTCGCTACGAGCCTTTTCGCCGCGGGAACGTTGCCTACGCCTGTCCGCTCCGATAAACTGCGGTCGGTCCAGACGCAAGTGGCAATGAATCCGCATAGCGGCCCTCCAGCCCAAGCCACACGCCTTAGTTCAATGCCCAATCTATCCGTCCGAGTACAGCCGGATGGATTGTTATTCGCTGGGTCGCAGAAAGCATCACTGTGCCGTAATGAATCCGCAGACCTGAGATATCATATGAACCGCCTGTTGTTGGTCGTCGCCGTCTTGGCGTTTGCCGGTCCCAGCTATGCGGCTGATCCACCTTCGCCGCTGGCAGAGCGATTCCTGCACGAGGGTCGGTCCGCCGACGGTGAGACGGCTTCACTGCTCGCCCTAGACGCCAACCCGGCAGACGATGAGGCCCGCTTTGGGCTGGGAGTGATTCAGTTCGTGCGGGCCGTGGAGAACCTAGGCAAGGCGATGTATGAATACGGAGCGGTGTCGGAGAACGCAACGCAGCCGTTCCTACGGCTCCCGGTGCCGAGGAACGAGAAGCCATCGGCTGTCAGCTATCAAGAGCTCGGCCGGGTGCTGGACGCGCTGGCCGCCGATCTCGGCCGCGCCGAGGCCACTCTGGCTGACATTAAAGACGACAACGTAAAATTGCGGCTGCGGTTGGCCCAGATCACCTTCGACTTTACTGGAGCCGGAAATAACTCTGCTACGCTGCTCGAAATACTGATGAAATTGACCGGCGGGAGGCTTAACTTCCAGGAGGCCAATCCGGCCTTCCGCATCCACTTCGACCGTGGGGACGTGGCATGGCTGCGGGCTTACTGCCACCTACTCTGCGCAATGGTGGAGAGTTACCGGACGGTGGATGAAGAGGTTGGGTTCGAGCAGCGGGTGGAAGGGATTTTTCCGAAGGTCGAGGTCTCGACAACGAAGCCAGAAAGCGACTGGTGGCAAGGGCTCAGGGTGGTGGATACTCCGCGCATGCGTAGGATGCGGCTGCACCTAGTAGCAGTGTGCGAACTTAACCGCGAGACGTGGACACATATCCGAATGGAGACCGACAACGATTACGAGTGGCTCCCGCACCCGAAACAGACTGACCAACTGGGCTTGCCGCTGACCGACGAGCGGATCAACGGATGGCTCGCTATGATGTCGCAGCTGGAAGAGCTTCTGAAGGGAGAGCGACTGGTGCCAAGTAACCTGCTCAGGATCGTCGACACGCGCCTGGAGCCTGGGCAGGGGTTGGACCTGAAGAGGCTATTGGACGACCCACCGGCCGACCTGTTCAACTATGGACGTATCCAGGAGAAGGGGATCGACGGCAAGTACCTTCAGGCTGAGAAGGGGAAGCCGGTGCTCAGCATAGATGCCGTGCTGGCGGCGATCCGACTACTCGACGGGCCGTTTGGATTCGCATACGCAGCCAGACTTAATTAATGGGTGGGGCCGCTGGTGAGAGCCCTGGCATCCGCCGTGCCACAAGAGGCCGATTGAATAACGCCGCGATCTTATGGACTGGAATTGGCTTGGTGGCTCGCGGCAAAATCTCGCCTGGGTAAGCGAGAGCTATACGCCTGATCTCACTGAGCGTGTGGCCCTCAGATTCCAGCGGCCATGATCACGGGTCCGAGTCGCCAGCTGAATTACGAATGGCTCCCACCCATCAAACCTTGGATTTACAGGGATTCATTAGTCGACTGAAATAACCCAATGGCTAATCCGTATGAATTGAGTCGTAGTGTGACGGCACCTGCCCCGGCAACATATCGAGATCGGCGCACGTTATCGTACGTTTTGGCTGCCTTCGCGATCCTAATTGGCTCTATACACCTTCCCCCATTTCTCACGTCGCCAACTGCGATGTGGGGCTGGCAAAACTGGTGGTTCGGCTTTGCGCCCGCCGCGTATCTCGTCGTCGCTGCAGTGATCGCGGTTATTTGTGAGCATTATGCTAAAGGTGTCGGCTTGGTTTCACTGCCATTGTTCTTGCTACCTTTATTGCTGGTGACCGGGCTAATCGCGTTTGTGACTTACGTCGACCTCTCGAACATGCTTGCCGGTAAATATTCGCTTTCGCAAAATGCCCATACTCTGCTGATCGTTTCGCTTTGCCCGGTCGTCTGGTACTATTCGGCTGTTTCGTCCGCACGGTCGATACGGATGCTTCGAGTCCGAACCGGCGGGTTACCATAACCAACGAGAAGCGTTTGTGGGTGACTAGAAATGAATTGGCCATTGCCCTTTGGTTCCAATGTCCACCGACTACCCCACACGTTCTCAACTGGACTACACTCTCGTACCAGAGAGACCACTGCGGCGGTCCAGAGTCTTAAATCGGACTGTGGATTCGCCAGCACTACTCCTAAGAATGTCTCCATGTCGACGCCACCGAGCCTAGTAAGGCTGCGACGCTTACAAGTGGCGGCCTGGCTATCGACATGCTGCTCGCTTGCCTCGATCGTCGCCGCAGAGGATCGGATTTGGACCAGCGCTGACGGCCAATTTCGCGTCCGGGCGTCGGTAATCGGTCGATCCAGCGACACCGTCACGCTCAAGCGTTCCGATGACGGGCGAACGATCCTCGTTCCGATCGCGCGGCTCAGTGAGCCCGATTGCCGGTTCCTTGTCGAGCGATCGACGGCCGCGGCCCCGGCCGCGACTGTCGCACCCGCAGCGATCAGCACCGGACCGGTCGAAGCCTTCATCGGTCCTCCGGCTACCGATTCGATCATTGCCCCCGGCCCGCCGCTGGTGGCCGATCCGGTGCCGGCTGAGCGCGTCGAACATTTGGGTGGCACCCGCATCGGATTGCCCGGAGTCGGCGTCATCGAATCTCCGGTGCCCGGGTTGCGGTGGTTTGCTCCACACACTGCCCCCGGAACATTCGCTGGGATCGACGACGGGATGGAATGTTCCCCGAAAGCTGAGCCGTGTGCTAGGAGAGTAAATTGCCTGAAAAGACGGGCAAAGAGAAAGCACTCACGGTTTTGCCACGCGATATCCTCAGGTGAGTGCTTTTAAACCAAGATGAATCATTGCTCGGCCCAGAAGATCCTCGAGGTGAGCAAGTGGCTCCTGGACTAGTCGCCGCTGCATTACGACAATTACCACCTGGCGCTTGCAGTTCGTCCGATTAAATCGGGTAAACTATCCTGCATCCAGTTCCGTTTTTGTGCTATCGAAAGGCTGATAATTATGGTGCATCGACTCTCAACGGCACTTCTGCTCGCTTTCGTTGTCTCCGTTGCCGTACTCGCCGACGACGATGCCCAGAAGGATTTAGACATGCTCCAGGGTACCTGGACCTTAACGGCAATGGAGATGAATGGAGAAGCGGCTCCGAAAGACCTTATGGAGAAGCTGACCGTCACGTTTAACGGTGATCGAATGCAGATTGACGGGCCAATGGCGGCAGCCGCCGGTGAAGTGCCGGTCAAGCCGGCATTCGCCGTCAAGTTAAACCCGTCTGAGACGCCCAAGACTCTCGACGCGATCGCCTTAAATGGAAAGTTCCAAGGCAAGAATTTGCTAGGCATCTATCACTTGGACGGCGATCAGCTAAGAATCTGTCTGCCGAACAGAGATGCAAAGGCGCGGCCCAAGGAATTCAAAGCACCCGCTGGGTCAGATCTAGGTGTTATGACCCTCGCACGGTCCAGCAAGTGAATACCCGGCCAAACGCGCCTCAGCAAACGCGTGATGCGTCACGTGGTTATTGAATGCCCGAGTCACTGAGCAGCCGCGACAGTTCAGTGCGGGAGGCGATCATGAGTCAACGTGCCGCGCGAAGGATTCAACCATGCCGGATGAAGCACCGGCTCTTCCGCACCTTCCTTCTTCGGGTGAGTTGAGCAGCGTTAGTGCCGAGGGCAGCGCCGACGACAGTTGCTCGGAGACCGTCGTCCTACCGCCTAACGACTCAGACGCTACCGATACAGTTGACGCTCAGGTGCGGCGTTTCGGTGATTACGAACTGCTGGAGGAGATTGCCCGGGGCGGCATGGGGATCGTTTACCGGGCCAGGCAAGTCAGCGTTAATCGGCCGGTGGCATTGAAGATGATCCTGTCAGGTCAATTCGCGTCCGTCGACGACATTCGCCGATTTCGTGCCGAAGCGGAAGCGGCGGCGAACTTGAACCACCCGAATATCCTGCCCATTTACGAAGTTGGAGAGCAAGAGGGACAGTCATACTTCAGCATGAAACTGATCGAAGGCGGTAGCGTCGACCAGCAGGTACCAGAGTTGGTGTCGCGGCCGCGCGATGGAGCGGCTTTGATGGTGCGGCTCGCCCGCGCCGTGCATTTTGCACACGAACGTGGTGTCTTGCATCGTGACCTTAAGCCGGCCAACGTGCTTCTTGACCGAGATGGCACGCCGTACGTTGCCGATTTTGGACTGGCCAAACGGATCGATTCGGACGGTGGACTGACCCGGACCGGGGCAGTGCTTGGCACACCGAGCTATATGCCGCCTGAGCAGGCCCGGTCGGAAAGACAGGTTACCACGGCGGCTGACGTGTATTCGCTCGGTGCGATGCTCTACGAGTTCCTCAGCGGCCGACCTCCCTTTCGAGCCGGCACAGTGGTCGACACGATCCTTGAGGTTATCGAGAAAACACCGGAACACCCGAGGTCCATCAACCCGGAAGCGGACCGCGATCTGTCCGCGATTGCGCTCAAGTGTTTGGCGAAAGCCCCGGAGCAACGTTACGAATCTGCTGCCGCGCTGGCCGATGACCTGGAGCGTTGGCTCAATGGAGAGCCGACGCAGGCTCGGCCGCCGAGCCTGGGCGGCCGCGCACGGCGGTGGCTGAAACGCAATGCGGCAGCGGCAGCGGGTGTCATCGCATTGGGCACAGCTGCCGGGCTGACGGCGGTCTTGACGTTCGTTGCGCTGCAGCCGAAGGACCACTTTCTCTACCCGCCGGACCTAGGGCCGCTCAACCTACTGCGTTGGTTCCAGCTTGCTGGTCAAGAGACCGCCTTTCGGCATCTAGTCCTCGCCGCCGCCGCAGTATTGGCGATCGGTAACGGCTGGTTGATTCGACTCGCAGCACGCCCGCGAACAGCACAGGCCGCGTTGGCGGCGGCGGCCGCGACCGGGCTGCTCGCCACCCTCGTCGCATTCTCCTTCATCGGGCCAGTGGCCGGGGACGAAGCGTACAATGTTCTCAAACTGCGAATGCACCCTGTGAGCGATCCACTGGAACTTGTCAAGCAGGGCATGTTCCCTTGGCAGGACCTGCCCCATGCCGAAGCCGCTTACCTGGCGCAGTACCTTCAGTCAAAGGATCAGCCGCCCGGTGCCGCGGGGCGTCAGCTGGAACTAAGGGAACTGCACCGGCGCGCGGTGGCTGCAAATCGGGCCTATGCCGCAGTCATCGGCGCGTGGCTGGTCCTATTCTTCGTGTCGGTATGCTTCATTGGGCTCGCCTTGGACAGTACATGGGCTGCGGACTATCTCAGTCGATCTGGCCGGGGGATTGCGGCCCGCGGCGCGTGTTACCTGGAACTCTACTTACCGTTTGCCGGCCTGTTGGTTTGGTGCCTAATCGCCCTGATCATGGGGATGCAGAAAGTCTCCCTTGGGTTTGCCACCGGGTGGGGCCAACTGATAGCGCCCATCATCGTTGGTGCCGGACTGATAGGTCTGACACATACCGGTGTGATCCGGCAGTGGCGGCCAATTATTCGCGCTGCTGCATATCTCGTTATGATCGGGTCAGTAGCTGCATGGGCAATTTGGACATGGAGTTGAGGTTCGCCTCGGAATGGTCCCCGGAAGCTGATCCGTGTGCTACGAGAGTTCATAGCCCGCAAAGCCTTGAGTCGACAACCCTGTGCCCCCATAATCGACGCCGAACCACGGTGGCCTCGCGATCGGTTGAGTCCGGTGGTCTTGTCGCGATTCATCTACGAGCGGGTACTGCCATGAACAGCCGAGTATGCTTTTTAGCGCTGCTGGCGTTAATCACATTACCCATACTCCGGGAAGCGGCTCAGGACGATGCTCCTGGTGAAATGGCAGATGTGCCCTGGTACCTGAATAACGTCGTCTCGACTTCGCTGGAAACGCCTGCAGCGGCACTGCGCACTTCTCTGGAAGAGACAGTGGAAGTGCGTGGGACCATTATCGATGTCGACGGCTCGCCGGCCGCGGGGGCGGAAGTCTGGGCAGCTTCGCTCTTTGCTTCTCCTCCGGCTCGCGAGCGTGTGTTCACGGATGCTCAGGGACGATTCGTGTTGCGTCTGACCTTGCGCGACCAGCGCCAGGAGCTTCTAGAGCAACAGTTCACAGTTGCACCTGGCGATCATCTTAAACTGCTTTTTGTGATCGACACTGCCACAGGCGAAGCAAAGCTCGCTGAAGAAGAAGAGTATCGGCGCGGCACCGCAAGCTAAATGACAGCCACGGCCGGGCGGATGACTTCGCCGAAACGCTGGTCTGCTGCGGGCATTGAATTAATGAATCCGCAGGGAGACGAGAGAAGCCATTTCCTCAGCCTGGGTTGTCCGCCAGAAATCGTTCGATTTCACTCACTTCGGCGGAAGACAACCGCCACTGTGCAGCGCCGATCAGTTGGCTGAGCTGGCCCGGCTTTTCGGGCTCCTACGATCGCCGCAGTCACTGCGGGTTGCCGCAGTACCCAGGCGATGGCGACCTCTCCAGGCGACTTGCCGTGCTGGCCGCCGATGCCGCGCAGCACTTCCACCAACCGCAGGTTGCGTGAGAACAGCGGCTCTTGAAACTGCTTGTTCTTTTCTCGTCGCCAGTCGTCGGCGGGAAGAGCGGCATGTCGCTCTTTGCGTCCAGGCCCCGGTGAGCAGTCCCGACTGCATCGGCGAATAGACGATCACGCCGATGTTGTGCTGCTGGCAGTAAGGCAACGTTTCGGCTTCGATGTCCCGCCGCAGCATCGAGTACGGCGGTTGCAACGAAGTGATGGGACCGTAGGGCGCGACTTGTTCCATTTGCGCTGCGCTGAAATTCGATACGCCACACCACCGAATCTTGCCTTCTTCCTTAAGTTTTTGGACGGTTTGCCAACCTTCCTCGATGTCTTCCGGGGGTTCCGGCCAGTGGACCTGGTACAGGTCGATGACTTCGACATTCAGGCGTCGCAGGCTGGCTTCGCATTCCCTGCGGATGCTGTCCGCCTTCAGGCATTTGCCGATCTGCCGATTCTCATCCCAGACGCGCGGCACACTTGGTGAAGACGTACGGGCGACGCTCGGCAGGCAGGCCGGCCAGTGCTTTGGCCACGACTTCCTCGGAGTGCCCCAGCCCGTAGACGGCGGCCGTGTCGATCCAGTTGATGCCGCAATCGAGTGCCTCGTGAATGGCGGCAATGGAATCGGCGTCATCCTGTGGCCCCCAGCCAAAGGCCCAGCCTCCGCCACCAATCGCCCAGGCGCCGAATCCGATTGGCGTGATGGCCAAGTCCGAGTTGCCGAGATTGCGGGTCTGCATCCGGTCGCTCCGTAAAACAATCCACAGGGTTGGTCGACGCTCCACTGCGCGGCTTCACTAACTGGATCATGTTAGCGGAGTATGACCGATCGCGGGTATGTAGGGAGCCATGGCTCGCGTCCAAGAGGAGAGCTACATTGAGGCCGCGGACCGACGCGATGCGGCACATCTTTCAACCACTGGCGGCGCGAGTTTTTAGCACATGGAAGTAATCCCACTGCAATCGGGGAGCAACGGCAACTGCATCTATGTCGAGTCCGGCGGCGTACGGCTTCTACTGGACGCCGGAATCAGCGGTCATCAGGCGCAACTGCGGCTAGCCTCGCATGGCCGGGACATCACCGAGGTAGAGGGGCTGATCATCTCTCACGAGCACCGCGATCACGTGTGCGGCATGGGAGTTTACCAGCGCAAGTTCGGATTGCCCGTCTATATCAGCGAGCCGACTCTACAGGTAGCGAACCGGGCGAACCGTCTAGGCACGCTCAGCAATGTTCGGCATTTTCGCGCCGGTGAGGTGCTTCGCTTTGAGCACGTCGCGGTGGAGACGATTCCGACGGCGCACGATGCGGTCGATGGCGTCGGTTTCGTCGTCGATGACGGCACGCACCGCGTCGGCATTCTCACCGACCTTGGTCATGTCTTCGCGGGGCTCCAGACGATCGTCCAGTCGCTCGACGCCGTGGTGATCGAGAGCAACTACGACACTGCGATGCTCGACGCCGGATTGTATCCGCAGATGCTCAAGAACCGGATCAGCGGTCCGGGTGGTCACATTTCCAATGATGAATCGGCCGGTCTCCTCCGCGCCGCTGGCTGCCGTCGACTGCAGTGGGTTTGCCTCGCCCATCTGTCCGAGGAGAACAACCACCCGGAGTTGGCTGCGGAGACACACCGCCGGATGATCGGCACCCAGTTGCCGCTGAGCGTCGCCAGCCGCACCGGTGCGAGCGAAGTGCTGAGGGTCTGATACGGGCGTGTCTGGGGATACCCGACTTGACGCGCTGCGTTATCGCAACAGCGGGCCGCACTGGACTCAGTTGAGCCGCCAAGTGCAGCCGCGGTAGCTCCATCGCCAGCAGGCCCTTCCCGGTTATGGCCTCGTCGTCGCCCGCTCCGTTAGCGATTCATGCTACATCAGGGCTATTCGCTTCTAGAAGAACGACTGGATCGGATTACTTGACATCCGATAGCGCACCGCACTAAACTGAACTAGTGCACTAGTCCAATGCGGCAGCGCCGTGAGTTGAGTTTCGGAGCGGGCATGATCATCGATCCCAAAAGTACACTTCCGATCTATCGCCAGATCGTCGAACAGGTGACCCGCGCGATCGACGCGGGGGTCTATCGGCCTGGAGAGGCACTGCCTTCGCAGCGCGCGTTGGCCGTGGAGCTGCGCGTCAATCCGAATACCGTGCAGCGGGCATTCGACGAGCTGTTGCGAGATGGTGTGGTGGAGTCTCACAAGGGTCGCGGTGTGTTTGTCGTCGATCGTCGGCGCAGTCACGCCACGCGGAGCGGCGGAAAGGGCCTGCGAGTCTGCGTTGGCTGGTTCGATCGACGCAGCCCTGGATGCCGGGATGACGCCTTCACGGATTCGCGAACTATTCGAGACGGCGCTGCGTGCACGTCTGTCGATCGTGAGGCGCCCATCATGAGTGAAGCCTGCAAGCTTCCGCCTGCGATTGAGGTGCAGGGACTAACCCGCCGCTACAAGTCTGCCGTCGCGGTGGCCGACCTCGACCTGACTGTTGCTCGCGGCACCGTCCTGGGGCTGCTGGGGCCAAATGGGGCCGGAAAGAGCACCACGCTGCGGATGATCATGGGGCTGCTGCGTCCGACCGCCGGCCGCATCCGGGTGCTGGGACTCAACCCCTTCAAGACTCCCAGTCAGGTCCGCCAGCGGATCGGCTACGTCCCGGAGACGCCGCAGATTTACCGCTGGATGACGACCCGTGAGGTGCTTCGTTTCTGCCGCTGCCTCTACGCAGACTGGAACGACGCGCAAGCAGAGCTGTTGGTAGATGCATTCCAGCTGCCGGCCCAAAGAAAAGTTCGTCAACTTTCTAAAGGTATGCTGGCAAAATTATCGCTGGTCATCGCGCTGGGGCACGACCCCGATCTGTTGATCCTCGACGAACCATTGTCAGGGCTCGATCCACTTGCCCGCGACGAATTCCTGGACGGGGTTCTTCAAGGTCTCTGTAGCGGTCAGCGGTCGGTGATCTTCTCCAGCCACCAACTCGATGAAGTCAATCGGCTGTCCGACTCGGTGGCCGTGCTTCATGCCGGACGACTGCTGACGCACTGTTCGCTCGATGAGTTGCGGTCGGCCAAACGGGTGCGCGCCTTGCTCCAGGACGGACGGCTGCCGGTCCAGACGCCGCGCGAAGCGGTTTGGCAACAGGTGAATCGTCGCGAGTGGTCGCTGACGCTGCATCCTTTCTCCAGCGAGATTTTAGAACGTCTGCGAGCAACCAATCCCATTCACCGGGTCGATGTCGATGATCTGAGCTTGGACGACATTTTCAAGGACCTGATTCGTGGTCAATCATCCCAAATGTCAAGCTCAAGACCGGATTCGAACCCTCCTCAGAAGACGCTTTCATGCTCCGTGCCTTGATCTGGAAAGACCTCCGCATCAACCGCCTGCCGCTGCTGCTGGGGATCCTGTTATTTGTGGTGCCCTATGTCATCGTGGCTGTCGCCGTGATCAACATGCCGCTGTGGAACGAAGCGACCGCGGCGAGCGCTTGGGCAGTGTTGCTTACCAGCGGCTGTCACTTCAGCGTCATGTGTTCACAGCCAACGCTCGCGATCCTTAGCGGTCATCTGATCGCGGTCGAGCGCGGCGACCGCTCGGCGGAGTTTCTGGGATACCTACCGCCTTCACGAGCAACGATCCTGCTCAGCAAGTGGCTCGTGTTGGTCGGTGCTTTTAGTCTGATCTGGGGCCTGAATCTGTCGATCCACTGGATCGCTTACTGGCTTTCACCGGATTCTTCGGCAGCTCATGAACTGACAAGCCACATGGCCTCACTGCCGCGGTTTGCGGCCATCGGATTACTGGCGGCCGGAGCGGGCTGGTGTGCTTCGGCGAACCTCGACAACGGCGGCCCGGCCGTCGCGATGGCGCTGGCCGCACCGGCAATGCTATTTGGCGTGCTGATGACGACTAATTCTGCGTTCAATGCACCGGATGAGCTGGCTTTCTCAGCAGTCTACTTTGCGCTTTGTCCGATCCTTGCGGCTGCTTTATTTGTGATCGGCACGTTGTCGTACCTTCGCCGGGTGGAGCCATGATGCGGTATCAATATCTGGTGGTGTTTGCGCTGGCCAGTTGTATCGGTGCAGGCTGCAGGCCACCGGCCGCAGACTCGGACAAGGACGCGCTTGCACGGGGGAGGATACATGTGGCGCCGGCGGTGCTCGATACCTATGCGGGAACCTACCGACTCGCTTCGGGGGCTCACTTCCCGGTAGTGCGCGATGGAGAGCGGCTGTTGGCGGGAGCGGCCCTCTACGAGTTGCTGCCTCAGACCACCCGCCACTTCAGCTCGAACCATCTGCCCGGGGAGTTTCATTTTGAGCGGTCTGCCAAGGGCGCAACCACACTTCGCCGCCGTCTCGCCAAGCGCGATTCCATCTGCCCACGGATCGATCCTCAGGTCGCGAAGGCCCCCAGCCGGCTGGTCGCCGTGAACGAGCATCAGCTGCGGATGCTAATCGCCGGAAGCGGCGGTCCGACGATTGTTCTGGAGGACGGGATCGGCAACGGCATCGAATTGCAGGCTGAATTGCAGGCCGAGCTGGCGAAGCTCTCAACGACGGTCAGCTACGATCACGCCGGCACCGGCGGTTCGGATCCAGGACCGTTTCCACGCGATGCGACTCGAATCGCGCACGAACTTCGACTGGCACTGCACAGCGCCGGGTTGGCGCCTCCCTTTGTGCTGATCGGCGGCTCGATCGGCGCTGAATACATCCGCATCTTCGCCGCCGAGTTCCCTGAGGAAACGAGTGGATTGATCCTGATCGATCCGACTCCCCAATGGGATCGGCTGATCGAATGGGCGGCCATCCATGCACCGAGCCGAATCGAGACTTACCGCCAGCTGGTGTTGGATGGCGACGCCCTCATGGATCGGCTGATGAGTGTGCAGGAACCTGGGCGTGCCGCCGAATGGGACGCCCTGGAAACCACACGTGCCATGGCCCAGCGCTGCGTCTTGTCGCCAGAGATTCAGATCGTCCAGATCACCGGTGCAGGCGGCCGGGAGACCAATTCCATCATGGACGACAAGATTCGGTTTTTCGATGATTGGCTCGAGAAAAATCTCCCTCAGGCGAGGCATGTCCTGGCGCGGAACAGCGGTCATGCCGTTCCCATCACCGACCGTCAACTGGTCCTCGATGAGGTCGAGCAATTGCTGGTTGCCCTGCGCCGGCAGAAAATCGCAACTCCCCACGAGTCGGGCGTACTCAAAATACCGTATGACGCTTGGATAAAATCTCCTGAAGTCACCCTACAGCGTTGAGCACGTCAAGGTAGCACACCCGATCCGACATCCGTGCTTCTGGGCGGACAGGGACGCAAGGTGACGGGCAAGTTCGCCGGACTGAATTCTTGGGCAGGAGCGACCTATCACTTCCACCCTGAGGCACTGCACTTCGGTATGGCCGGCGACGACGTATTATGGAAAGCGTTTGCGCAGCTGAAGGCGAGTTCGATCGGCCCACTGCTGTTCGGCGAGAAGCAGTCGAAGCGTTCGTCACCTAAACACGCGGAATATTCACGTACCCGAGCCAGCGTTCGTCCCCGTAGCCGGATAAAACCGCAAATGCAATTTGGCGTCCCATCCAACAACTCATTGCGACAGTGGTTTGCATGGCTGTCCCGGCTCCATGGTCGCCATTCCGGACTACACTCGCGCGCGGCGGTGTTCGTCGGCCATCGCCCAATACGGCCTTGCCACCTTGCAGAACTCGGTTAAGGGCCACACCGTGACCGCTGAGGAACTGTTGCGGCGTTCCCCACACCGACCTGATACACTGGCCTTGAAGAACCCGTCCTTGGTCCTGATCTGACCGATCAACCAAGCAGGGCAATTTCGGATTCGGTTTCAGCAGGACTCGCTTACCGCTTCACCATAGCAGGCAGATGCTCGGGAGATCGTCGATGTTGCATGAGCAGAACGAGCACGAACTGCTTCTAGAAGCGGTTGCGGGGGACCGCGCGAGCCTGGAACAGTTGTTACTGATGTACTACACGCCGCTATCGCGACGCATCACCGCCAAGCTGCCGTCGATGGGGCACGGGGTCGTCGCAGCCGATGATGTCTTGCAACAGACGTTCATGCAGGTGTTCCGCGATATTGGAAAATTTCGTCCGCGTACAGATAAGTCTTTTCAATGCTGGCTGAACAGGATCGCTGATCATCGCGCCATTGACGCAGTGCGTTCCGCTCGCCGCAAGAAACGTGGTGGAGACATGAACCGCCTCCCCCCACACACCAACGCCGGTTCAATCGAGGATCTAATTAAAATCCTATCGGACGATGGCCGCTCGCCAAGCCAATCCGCGGCAGGTCACGAGGCGGTCCTGGCCATCCAGATCGCGATTGACAAATTAACCGGCGATCAACGCCGCGCAATACAGTTGCACTGCCTGGAGGGCAAAAGCCTGGAAGAAGTGGCGGAAGAACTTCAGTGTACCAAGGACGCGGTGCGCGGATTGGTGGATCGAGCCAAACGCCAGCTGCGTGAAGCCCTGGGACATTCCTCACAGTGGCTGAGCAAGAAATAGCGCCCGCGGAGATGGCCAGCGAGCTGCTGGCGTGCCAAGATCGATTGCGGGAATGCGAAGGATAATGTGTAAGCGTGAAGCCGACGTCGCCCTCTTCTACACCGATCGCCCCAGTGAATACCCCCAATGACCGCATGAAACGGGTGCGAGTCGTTCTAGACGATTGCATTCGTCGGCGGGCCAATGGTGAGCTGCTCACGGACCAGTCGCTGACGGCGGCGCACCCCGACCTGTTGCCTGAACTGGCGGAAGAGCTGCGCAAGCTGCTGCTGATCGAACGGGCTCGGCAGACATCTCAACAGCCACAACAGCACTTCTCGGTTTCGCCGCCGCAGGCGGAGCCAATCCGCACCGTTGCCCATTTCGAGATCGTCGAGCGGCTGGGCACCGGCGGCTTCGGGATGGTTTGGACTGCTCGCGATACGCGGCTTGACAGAATGGTGGCCCTCAAGGTCCCGCGCTATGGCCAATTGGCTGCCGACCAGGTAGAAGATTTCTTGCACGAGGCACGTGTCGCGGCTCAATTGAAACATCCTAATATCGTCAGCGTTCATGAAATCGGTCGTGACGGCGATTTGGTCTACATCGTCAGCGATCTGATTCAAGGCGCCCCGCTGTCGGAGTGGCGGCGGGACTTGCCTTTGACCTTTGATGAGACCGCCGCACTGATTGCCGCAGTCGCCTCGGCTCTGCACTACGCCCACGAGCAAGGGGTCGTTCACCGTGACTTGAAGCCGGCGAACATTCTGATTGACCTTCAGGGCCAGCCGCATCTGACCGACTTTGGCCTAGCCAAGTGGGAAGCCGACGAAGTTGTGACGCTCGACGGGCACATTCTCGGTACACCTGGCTACATGTCGCCAGAGCAGGCGCGCGGCGATTCACGTCGGTGCGACCGCCGCACCGACGTCTACTCGCTGGGCGTGGTCTTGTTCGAGTTGTTGACCGGAGAACTGCCGTTTCGCGGCCAACCAGCGATGCAGATCCAGCAAGTGATCAACGATGAGCCGCCCAGCCCACGCAAGCTGAACAGCAGCGTGCCGCCGGATCTGGAAACGGTCTGCCTGAAGTGTCTGGAAAAAGATCCTGAGCAGCGGTACAGCACCGCGCAGGCGGTGGCTGATGAACTCAGACGCTTTCAGAAGGGAGAACCAATCCTCGCCCGCCCCGTCAGCAGGTCGGAACGGCTCGTGCGCTGGTGCCGGCAGCACAGAGTTGCATCCTTCTTACTAGCGTCGGTAATCTTTGTAATGGTTTTTACTTTCGGCTGGGGCTGGTACGAATTTGACGAAGCTTACACGACCTTAGATACTCAACTCACGGCCGGAGCGCTGACAAGCGACGCTTTTGCCGCCGCTTTAGTTGCCGAAGCGGCAGGGCGGGATCTAGAAGACCACTACGATTTTGTCGAACAGGCGGCACGAGAACGGCCCTTGGTTAGACTGCTCGATGAACTTGCCAGCGATCCGCAACTATTGCCGCTGCTAGGAAAGTTGAACGACCCGCAACAGGACGCCGTCGTGCAGGAGAGCCGGCGGTCGGCCCTGCGTGCTCATCCCAAATTGCGTGAGCTGCAAGACTGGTTAGTGCAGCAGCCGAGTGATCAGGCGGCACCAGTGTTTGCCTGGTTTCTATTAGATGCCGCCGGCCTACAACTCGTTCGTCATCCCATCGAGGATGCGCAAACCATCGGGCGCAACTATGCGTGGCGATCGTACTTTCATAACGCGTCAACTGATCAACAGGATAATTGGCGACCCCGGCCTGAACAGCGTTTACACACGACAAAGCTTTCTCCGGTGTTCGTTAGCCAGTTCACCGACCAATGGGTTGTGGTCGTGTCTACGCCCATCATGGACGGCGACCGCTTTCTGGGAGTGATCGGGCTAATGATCGAGTTGGGAAAGTTCGTTGAGTTACCCGGCAACGAGGTTGGCAGACCTGCGGGCTCTGACGACAGCCGCTTTGCTGTACTGGTTGATGCCCGTAAGACAAACCGAGGACGTATCCTGCAGCACCCATCGTTTAACGTACTCGACGGCCCCGCTCGGCGCGAATTGCTCGATCGTTCGCAGGACGAGGATCATGCGGTCGATCTCGTCAACGGCTGGGACATTCACGGTGACTACGACTTGACCACTCACACCAACTTTTGCGATCCGCTGGCCGAAATCAGCCAAAATGCGGAACGGTGGTTGGCGGCGCAAAAGCCGGTACAAGTCCGCGGTCAGCCGACGGGGTTGGTGGTCATCGTGCAGGAACCCTATGGCAACCTGATCGGCGGCCCCTTGGGAACACTTAAGACTGGAGTCAGAGGGATAGGCTCTGTCTTCCTTGTTTTCACCCTCTTCCTCGTCTTTCTTCTTTGCCGGTTGGTGATTCGCCTGCTCCGATAAGCACCGCTGCGGCTGCTCAGTCCCCTCTCAGTCGGCCACTCTAGCGCAACTTCCAAACGCAGAAAAGATTTTGGCAAAGGCCATAATTCTGCGAGCGCTTTGCTCACGGCTGTCGCTACTGATAGCAGGGACAGCACGCTGTGCTGATTCAAGGGACGTTCAAATCTGCTGACGCAGGAGGGATTTCCGATGACTTGGCTCAATAACCCGATTGCTCAGATGTGGGGGCCTTACTTCCTGGTCCTGTACGCGTTGGTATTTGCGGTCCTGTTTGCGCTGATCCGGTGGCATCGCAGGCGCGTCGATCAGTCGATGGAACTCGGCGACTTGCCGATGCCATCAAAGATAGACCCCTATCCAATCGCCTATCTGCGAGGCGGTCTTTCGGAGGTCTCCCGGCTCGCGACCGTTGATCTGTATCAACGTGGCCTGATTGCCGAGTCCACGCCGGACTCATCCGGTGCCAAGCGCCTGCACTTGCTTCCAGAGGCCGATCTGACTGACCTCGATCCGTTGCTACGGGCGGTTGCGATCTTCTATCGCACACCGCACAAGCCGACGGAACTATTGAAGACCGGCCCAATGAGCGGTTTTAACGAAAAAATCGCTATCTGGGATCGTTGGATCGAAAACGAACGGCTGCACCATTCAAAGTCCGCTAAAACTTCCCATCACGCGTTGCAGACGTTCGTGTTGGCTGGATATCTTGCACTGGGGATCTATAAGATACTTGCCACGCCCAGGGAGGGAGGGATTCATGACGAGCGGTATGAACTGGCGTTCGCACACACGATAGAGTATTTGTACTCTTTGCCCCATGCCGAAGCGCTGGCGGCCGCACACACGATGGGGCAATACCACATTTTGTTTTTTGGGGTTGGCATTGGGATAGCCTTGGGCCTTATCGGATTAAACACAGATGCGCGGTTGCCCCGCTGCACCGATCGCGGCCGCCGATTCATCGACAACTTACAGACCGCGTTTGCCAGTCTAAAGCGTCCACAGTCGGTTGCATCGGCGACATCCGATGCGTCGCAACCAGTTGAGGAAACCGATGATGCGGTGTTGGCGATGGGGGTATTCGGTGTGGCGGCGCTGCAGGGCGGGCCGTTAGACATGATGTTCGAACATTACGCAAAGTCTGCAGACGCGGGGTCGGCGTGTGGCGGTGGCTGCGGTAGCAGTTGCGGCAGCGGCGATGGAGGCAGCGGGGACGGAGGCAGCGGTTGTGGAGGCTGCGGTGGCGGAGGGTGCGGCTGTGGTGGATGAAGGTTGTGCCGGCTTGCAGCAGATCGCGCCTCTGGGTGCCGGACTTGGCTACCGGGATGCTTACCAAACCGATGTGTATCGGTTCCGTGAAGCGATCGATTTTTTGGAAATCATCGCTGACCACTTCTTTGACCCCGTACCCCTTCGATCCCGGCAGCTCGACCTGTTGCAGGCGCATTTCACCCTGATTCCTCACGGATTGGGCCTGTCTCTCGGAACTGCTGACGGGCTCGACGATGATTACCTGGATCGGTTTGCCAGTCTGATTAGGCGCGTTGAACCGCCGTATTGGAGTGAGCATATTGCGTTCACCAAGGCCGCCGGCATCGATATCGGGCATCTCACGCCGCTGCCTAAGACGCGGCAGACGCTGGCCGTGTTGCGGGACAACATTCGCCGTGCTTGCGATCGGATCCAGCGCCCTCTCATTCTGGAAAACATCACCGAAACCATCCGATTTCCATACGAGCAACTGGATGACGCGGAATTTTTGACGGAGGTGACCGAGCAAAATGATTGCGGGCTGTTACTAGATGTCACGAACCTCTACATCAATTCGGTCAACCACCGCTTCGATCCGCTGAAGGTGCTCTGGAAATTGCCGCCCGAGCGCATCGTGCAGCTGCATTTTGTTGGCGGGCACTGGGAGGACGGGCAGTTGTTGGATAGTCACAGCGCCGCGACGCCTGAAGAGATTTGGCAACTGCTCGATGAAGTCCTGAAATTTGCGCCTGTCCGAGGCGTCATCTTAGAGCGGGACGAGAAGCTACCGCCAATGAGCGAGCTGGTTGCTGAAATGGAGCGAGCGCGGCACAGCTGGAGACACAAATGTGACCAACCTTGAGGATCTCCAGCGGGCACTGGCGCAGGCGCGAGTCGTCACGAAGCCGCGTCCCAGCACCGGCCCAATTGCCTTAACCGACAATCAGACGCTGGACGATCCTGCCCTCGCTGGTATCTCCAGAGTTGAACTGCAGCGCCGGTCGAACGTTGATCCGCAAACGTCTGTCCCATGTCCGATCACAGTTACCTCGCACAACGGCGGCGCTCGGCCACCGGCTACCGTCATTATTCCGGTCTTATGCTGGTGAACATCACTTCTCGGGATATCGTGCCCCGGTTCGGGACAGCATTGGATTTAGTCAGTTCATTGCCGTCCAACATGAGCTGCCACCATGGGTGCGCGAACTGGCGCGGTGGGAGGCGATGTTCTGCCGCTGGACGCTGTCACAAAATCAGGTTTGGATCGTCAGTTTGCGATACAAGGTTTTCGACCCAGCGGTGCTCGTTACCTATGAAGAGGAGCCGCCCAAGCGGCTGACGATTTGGCTGGCGCATCGTCTCGGCGGACGCGGCAGGATCCGCCGAGTCGTCTGATCGCACGCAGTTGCAAGTAGAGGACCCGACAATAGGATTGACGAATGGTGCCACGCACTGCAGGACAATGATCACGTGTACGAGTCACCCGTTGAATTGCGATTGGCTCTCGCCCAGCAAACCTCAGACTTACATGAGTTCCGTAGGCAGCTGAAAGTTAACTGGAGAATTAGAAATGTCACGTTCTCGTCGGCAGATGCTCATCTGGGTACTCTTGTTTGTCAGCTTCCTGGCGTTTCTGAACCCGGGTTATGGTTCGGTGTACATCGATGGCCCGACGGGCGTGAGCCAGACCGAGAAGTTCACTTTTGGACCCGGGGGCGTCTTCGTTTTCAGCCGGGTGGGCAAGGATGAAATTAAGATCGCGATTGAGCAGCGTTGAGTGGTTGCGGGCACAAAGGCGTCAACTTCGACGTGCCTCTGTGGTGGCTGCTGCTTTGGGTGCTCGAATGAGCACCGCTGCGGCTGCTCAATCCCTCTTCGGTTTGCTGGTTTACGCGCGGTTGTGAAGCGCGAAAAAAATTCCAGCAAAGGCCACAATTTTGCGAGCGCTTTGCTCACGGCTATCGCTACTGATAGCAAGGGCCGCATGCGGCGCTGTTAGCCAACGTGCTTTCGTGGCGAGCAGGCTCACGTTCGTGTTCCGTAAGAAGACGCATGCACCCACTGATTCCGGCCGTGCTTAAAGGGAATCTGCAATGACTGTGGAATTGTTGGAGGTGCTCAACCAGCACGCAGCGCTGCTCATCGCATCGCTGACCATCGCAGTAACAATCTGTGTCTGTGTTGTCGCCGTACAGTGGCGCAAAGCACGTCAGGCTGACTCGGCCTTGGTGCTCGAGGCGGCGATGCTTTCCAAAGAAGGTCCGATCAACGAATCGGAAAAGGCTTTGTTAGCGAAAGCAATCGCTCCGTCAGGACTCTTGGAGCAATTCGCAGCAGTATCCGATCAAGGCAAATTTATTCTGCTGGGTATGGTCGGAGTGTCGGCGTTTGCGTCTATGGTTGTGTCGATTGGGACATTAAACCACAAGGGAATCATTGTTGGGCATGTCGCTGAGCTCAAGCATGTGGATAAGCGAGTCACAGCCAGTCATAGTACGGTCAGTATGGGCACGGATGGGCCAACGGAAGCGGATGGGCTGAAGCCGAGGTCAACGGCCGCCATCGCCGCCGCACAACCGACTGTTCACCCGTTGGAATTGGACGTACGGAAAGCCACGTCAAGGGGCGTCGCCGCCGCACAACCTTTCGTTCAGCCGCCGGAATTAGACGTCCTGGAGCCCGGGGCGGTAGCGAACTTTTTGCTCGAACGGACCCGGCCGAGCAGCGGCGACTGCGAATGGTGGGAGCAGCCGAGAGGCAAGGCAGATGTGGCGGCATTGGCGGCGGAATTGGGCGGCTGGAGCCTTGGACTGGAACAGGCGGCAGCCTACATTGTCGCCCGCCGCATGACGCCAGCGGATTACTTGAAGCGCTGGAAAGATCAACAACTGGCCGTACAGGAGTGGCATCGCCATCACGATACGGAGTATCCGTGCAGCGTCGCCGTCACCTTGCAGACGACGCTCGACCATCTCGGCCCGCGAGAAATTGAGCTGTTAAATCTGCTCGCTTGGTTCGCCCCTGAACCGGTCCCGCAAAATGTGCTGACCGCTTCGTCTTTATGTTTTCTACGTTTGAGTTCTGAAGGAAACGCAAAAGCAGAAAATGCTGTCGCGGACTGGACGGACGATGAGGTTTGCAGGACTCTGGCCAGGCTGGCGGAGTTCAGCGTGATCCGTCAGGACCCGCAGGCCGGGACGATTGCCGTTCATCGCGTGGTGCAGGAAATCCTCCGTGACCGTCAGGCAGAGCCTCAGCTGTGGTTGACGGGGGCGCTGGGTCTACTGGATATGGCTCGACCCGCCGAGAACTCCGACGATGTGCGCACCTGGCCAGTCTGGGAGCCGCTGCGGCCGCATGTTGTCTTCGCCACGGCGGAAGCCGACCGCCTGGACATTGCCATTCCCACCAGCAGCCTGCTGGGCGAATTGGCGACGCTGCTGGGGGCCAAGGCGCTGCATAAGGAGGCGAAAATGCTCCAACGCCGCGCCCTGGCGATCGACGAGCTGCACTATGGTCCCGAATCGACCGAAGTCGCGACGAGGCTAAACAATCTCGCGCAGACGCTCCAGGTTACAAATCGGCTGGCGGAGGCGGAGCCGCTGATACGACGCGCGCTAGCCATCGACAAGCAGGCGTTGGGTAAGGATCACCCGAGTGTAGCTCGCGATCTTAACACTCTGGCTCTGTTGCTCCATGCCATGCACCGGCTGCCTGAGGCCGAGCCATTGATCCGCCGCGCGCTAGCCATTGATGAGGGATTTTTTGGCGCGGAGCACCCCAAGGTAGCCCGTGACCTCAGCACCTTGGCTTTGCTGCTCCAGGCCACGAACCGGCAGGCGGAAGCCGAGACACTGATGCGCCGTGCGTTAGCCATCGACGAGCAGTTCCACGGCGCCGAACATCCGACCGTCGCTAGCCGCCTTAACGATCTGGCCTTTTTACTTCTGGACATGAATCGGCTCGTCGAGGCCGAGCCACTGATACGACGCGCGGTGGCCATTGATGAGCAGTCGCTCGGAACAAATCACCCCAACCTCGCCAGCCGCCTAAACAATCTGGCTATGTTGCTCCAGGCCATAAATCGGCAGGCGGAGGCCGAGCCGCTGCTCCGCCGCGCGTTGGGTATATGGGAATGGTCGCTCGGTGCCGATCACCCGAAGGTCGCAATCGGCCTGAACAACCTGGCTATGTTGCTCCAGTCGAAAAATCGGCTGACGGAGGCCGAGACGCTGATGCGTCGCGCATTGGCCATTTGGGAGCAGTCGTTCGGCGCCGAGCACCCGAAGGTTGCTATCGCCCTGAACAACTTGCGCTCTTGCTCCAGGCCTCGAACCATCTGGCGGAGGCCGAGCCGGTGATGAACGAGTAACAGCACAGATTGCGGTGGACACTGTGACAATTCCTTTGTGGTCGCGCAACTCGACCGCGATGAGCAGTCGCTGGTGAGTACTCCGGTAGCGTCGCAGCAGCTACAAGTGAAGATGCCCGCGCCTGACGGCGATGCTACAATTCCCCGGCATCCGCCTCGCAGCGGCTTACCTGAACCATCGACTACCCGGGAGACCGCGAGCTGCCGGTCGATGATAGCTAGCCCTCGGCGCGTTCTCCGCGAATCGTTGCGTTCAGATAACAGCTTTTCTCCTCTTTGACTTGAAGGTTAGGACATGTTCGCACCAAGAACACTGCTGCTTCGCTCATTGATGATCATCACGTCGCTCACTACGTCAAGCTTCGTGATTGCGCAAGACGCAGTTCGAATCAACTCTTCTCCAAGCGTCACAGCTGGAACATCTAAACTGCATTCTAGCTTGCTTGGGGCCTGGCTACTCGCGGGAAAACCAGGAACGACTGACAGACCTGCTCCCGCAGTTCGCATGCGATTCTTTGGTGAGCATCACTGGCTAATCACACAGGCAGATCCCAATACGGGTGTCGTTATTTTTCACCATGGTGGGACCTATACGCTTGAAGGCGATATACTGACCGCCAAGACAACGTTTGCGACAGCACCAACGGCCAACATGATTGGCCAGGAGACGAAGTTCAAGATATCTGTAAACGACGGAACCTACACGCAGATCGGTATTGGTAATCCTTGGTCTGAGGAGTGGCGTCGCGCTACAAAAGCTGCCGACAAATAGCCCGGCGAGAATAGCCCTTGCGGACCTTCCTCCCCACACCACCAAGCATGTGGGTCCGCAACTGGTGCGGTTCGACCAAGCGGAGCAAGCCTCGCCCATAGGCTCTATAAACCGATCAATCCTTGCTCGATTCAAGCGTTGGTCGTTCCGACACAACGAGTGGAGCGTCAACATCAAACGTTCAGGTTAAGGTGGGTTAAGGGGCCAGGAGTGAAGGGTGCGAAGCACCCGCAGGGCCATGACGGCAATTGGCTCCCGTCCCCTTAACCTGATCCTGGTCGACCCGGCCTTGGCGCTCAAACGCAAGTGGAGGAGGGAGTAGACCTGGTGATTCGCCTGCCAGAGCAACAGGGCGACCGGAAAGCCTCTTTCAATCGCGAGGGCGAGGAAACAATCGTTACCCCAAGTTCACACAGCATGGAGCCCACAATCACCATTCGCTACCGTTTAACAGAAGCGGAGTTCCGTCAAGCGCACCGGTACCATGTCAGTCATACATGGTGTCGCCCGGTGTTTCGCTTGATCCTGCACTCTGGGTTCGCTCTCTTGATTTTTAACGGTTGCGTGTTGCTCTTCCGCGGGAACCAGATTGCAACTGGAATCTCCGAAATTATCGCTGGCATTTCTTGGTTTGCGATTCTGCCAGCCGAGCGCCGCCGGGCGGCGGATTGGATGGCTCACAAACAGTTCGCTCAAATAGCTGACCAGGACATCAAGATTGAGTGGCTCGTTAGCCCAACCAAGCTCGTAAACAGGAGCGGCCTGGGACACGGAGACTATGTCTGGCAGACATTTACTAAGGCCGTTCGCACGCCTGCAGGCCTCATGCTCTACCAGACTGATCAGATTTACCATTGGTTACCACAGCACGCTTTCGCTGGGTACGCAGATTACGAGCAGGTCGTCGAGCTTGCCAAGAACAAAGTTCATAAGTTTTATAACGTGGGCTAACAACATCGGGGAAGCGTTGGATTGCATCACCCATTACCGATGGCGGGATCGATGGTGCGCCCATCATCAATGGCTGATTGTCAGGATGCCGGCTGCGACGTCGCCAATCCATCGGTCTTGGCTGTTGAGTTGTGAAGGTCGGGGCGCCGCCGACCTCTTGGCCGAGCGTGTTGGTGGTGCCGTCCCGTCGTCACGTACGGTGGGGCGGGTATGGTTCGATCAGCAGTTGCTTGAGTGCCTAACCGGGTGCAAAGCGCATTAAGCCCCACATCACCGATTTTCGAAGTGTTTTAATTCCCTTGGCGGCGCCGGTCCGCTGAGATTCTGTGTCAAGCGGTGGAAGCCGGGGCCGCCATTCAAACGAGAATAACAATGTCCTTAGAAATCAAATGCCCAGAGTGCGGGCAGGTCGGAAACGTACCCGATGGCACGATTGGCCACACAGTCAAGTGCCCCGCTTGCGGCTTAAAGATGATTGTCACGGATCCATCTGCGACATCGATCGATGGCCTCGCCGTCGACGATCCGACCGCCGCTCCCGAACCATGGGTGCCGGTCCAGTCAGCTATTGACCCTGGATCGCCTAGCTCGAAGGTGCAGGCACCGGCAATTGCGCTGATCGTGACGGCAGTCATCGGAGTCGGACTGTCGATCATGATGATAGTCAATTTCTTCCAAATGAAATCGATGCAACCGATGTACCAAGACATGGGCGAGTTTGTAGGGCAGCAGCCTGGGGTAAGCGACGAGCATGCGCAGCAGGTTCGAGAGTCGATGGGCCTGGTCTCCTCGATGCTCTCGTCGATGGGGTCGATGAGCCTTGTCGCGGGTCTGCTGGGAATCGCCAGCGGCGGGGTCGTACTCGCCGGCGCGGTCTCGATGATGTCGCTGCGGTGGTACCCGCTGGCCGTCGCTGGGTCGGTCCTGGCGATCATCCCGGGAATCTCGCCGTGCTGCCTGCTGGGCCTGCCGATTGGCATCTGGAGCTTGATCGTGTTATTACAACCGGATGTACGGTCGGCGTTCTCGTGAGGGCGTGAAGACATCATCGACTACGATGCGCAGCAGGATTCCTGAACGGCGAAATGCATAACTGGGGGTTCATGATGATTGCGATCGAAATCAGCGAGCCTGGGGGTGCGGACGTGTTGAAGGCGGTCGAGCGTCCGATTCCTGTGCCTCGGCCTGGGGAAGTCCTGGTAAAGGTCCAGGCCGCAGGCGTTAATCCTGCTGATCTGATGCAGCGCCGAGGCAAATACCCAGCTCCACCTGGGGCGTCGGACATCCCGGGCCTGGAGATCGCCGGCATCGTCGAACATGCTGATGGCAATGGCCGCTGGCAAGTAGGCGACCGCGTCTGCGCGCTGGTGGCCGGCGGTGGGTACGCGGAGTATTGCGCCGTCCCCGCCGTCCAGTGCCTTCCCATTCCCAAGGGAATGGACGTGCTCACCGCAGCAGCGATCCCGGAAACGTATTTCACCGTCTGGACCAATCTCGTCCAGGACGGCCGCCTCCGACCCGGCGAGTCTGTCCTCGTACACGGAGGCTCTGGCGGCATCGGGACGACGGCGATCCAGCTGGCCAGTGCACTGGGTTCCACGGTTTATACGACTGCGGGATCCGACGACAAATGTAAGGCGTGTGAGCGGATCGGCGCCAGCCTCGCCATCAACTACCGCGAGCGGGACTTCGTTGAAGAAATCAAGTCCGTCACGGAAAATTGCGGTGTGGACGTTGTGCTCGACATCATCGGTGGCGATTACCTGCCGCGAAACATCAAGTGCCTGCGATCACGCGGACGGCTGGTCCAGATCAGCCTAATCGGCGGTGCAAAGGGAGAACTTGATCTCGCTTCCATACTCAGAAACCGCCTGACGATCACTGGCTCAACGCTGCGTTCGCGAACTCCTGACGAAAAGGGTGCGATCGCGCGAGCTAGAAGCTCATGTCTGGCCGCTGCTGGAACGCCGTGAGGTCGCACCGATCATGCATGCGATCTTTCCGCTGACAGAGGCGCCGGAGGCGCATCGATTGCTTGAGTCAGGTCAAGTGATGGGCAAACTGGTGCTTCGCGTCTAACACGCTGGAAGTGAGTCGGCATCGCAAGAGGAACCACGGCAGCAGACGGCTCTGCCTGCTGAAGCTCTACTGGCTGATGGCTTGAAAGATGCTGCCCTCAGGCTCAGTCAAAGTTCCGATCCTTATCAATGGAGAATGTGCGATGCATGAGCACCTATTTCCGCCGTCGACGCCGCAGGTGTCAGCAAAACGAGCTGAGTTGGCTCCGGAGACGCAGCAGGCGTTTCGGGCCTTTAGCAAGCAGGTCTTCGCGGATGGAGCGCTGCCGGGAAAGACCAAGCAATTGATTGCCGTGGCCGTCGCGCACGTTACCCAGTGCCCCTATTGCATTCGAAGCCATACCGAGCTAGCCCGAAAGAGCGGTGCGGAACCCGAGGAGATTATGGAGGCGATTTGGGTGGCTGCGGAAATGCGCGCCGGTGCGGCGTACGCGCATTCCGGAATTGCGTTGGACGCGATGGGCCTGCTGTCGGAATGATCGGCTTTGACTGGCTTTCGCTGACTTCCGGCAATGGATGATCGCTATCCATTTAAGACTGTTTCTGATCGCGAACCATGGGCTGCTGTTCTGAGTCTGTACAGCACGCAAGGCTGGGATGCTGATGCTTTGGACCGGGTTGTCGCGGTGGCGGTGCGTTTGTCGAGCACGTTGTCTGGGGCGGCCGGGGCGTGTTAATGCGAGATCCCGCTGGCGGTTAGGGCTGCGGCACGATCGACACGCACCACCGCGCCGGTGCGTGTCCCTGGCATGACCACAGCAGCCGCACTCGCACTGTGATCGATTCATTGTCCGGGGTACAACAGCCAACGTTGTCCAGCGCCGCCTGGCCCCCATCCTGCCGCCACCGTTGCTCGCCTTTGATTGGCATGGCTGTCAGGCTGAACCGGTGAGCAACTTCGATTTTTGACAATTTGAGCGGGGATGGTTGTGGAGTTAGTTGCGAAAGAAGACAAAACGGCGTTTGCCGTGTTGGTGGCTTTGAGCGTTTCGCACCTGCTCAACGATACCATCCAGTCGTTGATTTCGGCGGTCTACCCGATCCTGAAAGAGTCCTACGCGCTCTCGTTCACTCAGATCGGGTTGATCACGCTCGCGTTCCAGATCACCGCTTCGCTCCTGCAGCCCTTGATCGGGGTGTACACCGATCGCCGGCCACTGCCGTTTTCGCTGGCCATCGGCATGGGCGTCACGCTGTTGGGGCTGCTGGCCCTATCGGTCGTCGGTAGTTTTTCAGCCATTTTGATCGCGGCTGGGCTAGTGGGAATCGGGTCGGCGGTGTTTCATCCAGAAGCATCGCGAATGGCTCGGTTGGCCTCTGGGGGGCAGCATGGACTGGCGCAATCGCTGTTTCAGGTCGGCGGCAACGGCGGGTCGGCCCTCGGCCCATTGTTGGCAGCTTTCATCATTGTCCCCTGGGGGCAGGAAAGTCTGGCTTGGTTCTCGATCGCCGCCGTGGCGGCGATCCTCCTGCTGTACTGGGTCGGGATGTGGTACCGCGAGCAGCTTGCGGGGCGAACGGCGAACAAGCCGGTAGCGGCCGGGGGATCGTTATCGACCAAGCGGGTTGCGTTTGCCATCGGCATTCTGCTCTGCCTGATCTTTTCCAAATACTTTTATCTGGCGAGTCTGTCGAGTTACTACACGCTGTACCTGATCGACACCTTTGGAGTGGGCGTGGCGGACGCGCAGTTACGGCTGTTCGTGTTTTTGGGAGCCGTCGCGGCTGGCACATTCTTGGGCGGGCCGGTTGGCGACCGGATCGGATTCAAGGCAGTGATCTGGGGATCCATTCTCGGAGCGCTGCCGTTCACGCTCATCCTGCCGCATGTCAATCTGTTCTGGACCACGGTACTGACGATCCCCATCGGCCTGATCCTGGCATCCGCGTTTTCGGCGATCATGGTGTACGCACAGGAGTTGCTGCCCAGCCGTGTGGGAATGGTCGCTGGGCTGTTCTTCGGCTTTGCATTTGGAATGGGCGGCGTGGGCGCGGCCGTACTCGGCTGGCTCGCCGACCAGACCAGCATCGGTTACGTCTACGAAGTCTGTGCGTACCTTCCCCTGATCGGTCTGTTGACCGCATTTTTGCCCAACCTGCGGCCTCATCGCGGAATATGACGTAACGCCAGAAGAGTTCGAAGCTGTGGTGCAGGAGTGCCCCGCCATGTTGAAACCGGCGGTGACAAACTGTCCGAGAATGACGCTAGAGGAGCGGCGGCAGTTTGAGGCGACTGTGGCGGAGGAGATGGCGGCTGGAAACGAGAACATCGCTGCAGCGAAACGCTTGGCTCCTCCGTTGCTCGCTATCAACCGGCCGTGGATCTCGTGGGTCGCCTGCGCAAGACGCGAGGTGGCCAGCGTTTCCTTGGCTCAGCTCGAAGAGCGAAGCGGCAGCCGCAAATCTGTCTTTTCACGCCTGGAAATAGCAAGGCCCCCAATCCCACTCTCGGTACGCTCAAGCGTTACGCCGACGCCATCGGCGTCAAGCTAAGTAGGTCGATCGAAAGCCGGGAATTGCGACAGCGTGCTACGCTGAGTGTCGCTGCGTCCTCGGGGGGAGGCCTGCCGTTAACATCTCTACAATCGGAGGGGCGAGGGAGTCAATCATCCTCTACTTTCCATCGACCTCCAGTGTCAGCGGCTCCGGCGGTGCGTTCTCAACCGTCACCTTAAAACCTGAGGTGGCTGGATTTGCATAGACCGTCGGCAGTAAGCTCTTAGGTGGTCCCGATTTGGTGAACAGAGCCATTTCTTCCTCAGGCTTAAGGCCTTCAGTCGTTTGATAGACTTCCTTCTTGCTAACAGTAATGGCGTAATCGCCTGGCAAAGCGCCAACGGATTGGTGCGCGGGCGAAAAGTAGGTGGTGACCGTAAACTTGCCCTCTGCATCGGTCACGCCACTGGCAGAGCGGCCTTCCGGACTGTTATGCACGAGCACTACGGAGGCGCCTTCGACCGGCTTTCCTCCCTGCGTGACCACTCCGGTGACAGGATAGGTCTCAGGAAAGCCGTCACCGAAGCAACCCGCAAGTAGAAGCAGAAGTACAGGTATAAATATAAGACACAAACGCATAAACATGCCCGTTCTCGACCTTGTTATGAAACCCATTGAGCGATGGAATGCCACAATCCGGGACAAAGGAAACCGCGAGATCGATTGATGGCATTGAAACCTTAGTAGTTGCCGATGACTTGCCCGTCCGCTTTATCGCCGAGGCGGGCGTAGGTCAGCCGGTCAAGCGTTTCACTAAGAAAGTGGACGGAACCATCGCAAAAGACAAATTGGCAGCCCCCGGGGTGTGCCGACTTAAACCCGAAGATAGCGTTATAATTGCTGCCGGCATTCGAGTAACAGGTGTGGGTCCCGTAGGCGGGATCATTGATGCATGTAGGAAAATTGATCGGCGCGGTCGTTGCATACCAGAGAGATTCCGGCCATGACCACCCCCAGGGGGAATACAGATTGCAAGCCATCCGCACTTCACCCATCGCAATCGTGTTGGAAGTTCCGTCGGTGATGGCCGCTAGACGCGCCCCATACGATGAAAAATAACCCCGCCCGAAAGGCCCCGAAATCTGCTGATTTCCGTAGTCGGACCGCACATTTCCTCGGTTGAACGGGTCTTCTCCGTCGTTATCATTATCGAGATTCATGCCGGCAGGATAAGCGCCGGCAGTCTCCAGAAGATTGCAGCCCGCCGCCGACTGCATGTATTGGGCTCCGATGCTCGGCGCATAACTGGCCCGCATGTATCCCGTAGAAGGATCAGGGGTCGTCACATCGGGGTCACTGGGGCATTGCAGCCCGGGAATGACGTGTTGGCCAACCGGTTTTCCGTTAACCGGATAAACCGTAATGTTCCTGGTCGCCATGTCGATCCCTTCATACAGAGCCGTCTGTTCGATGTATGGCAACATCCCGACGAACACCGTCATGTTATTTCCGCCGGTGGCGTCGAATCTGTTGATCGGAAACTGGCCCATGACGTCGTGATAATTATGCAGCGCCAGCCCGAGTTGCTTCAGGTTGTTTTGGCAACTCATCCGTCGCGCGGCTTCCCGAGCTGCCTGAACGGCCGGCAACAACAAGCCGACCATGACGCCAATGATAGCGATGACTACCAGCAGTTCTACGAGGGTAAAGCCTCGACTTCGTCGAAGCGGAGAAGAATGCATAAAACGATCCTGGCGGGAGTGATTTAGGCGAGACCATACAAGGGGCAGCCAGCCTACCAGACCCAACGCAGGCAAACAACGACAGTAAGTGAGTTTCTCCCCTAGCACGGGGACAACAGGCGATCGTGGCCGCTTAGTTGCGAACCGGGAGAGTTTGTTTGCTGAATGCTCATCGCTATCGCCAACGCATGAGCAGCACAGTCCCGGTGGTGCAAGTTGATTGGTTTACGAAGCCTTGCAGGTCTGGTGTGTTGTCACGCACTCTCCCCTGCCTAGCCTCGATCGGCCCGGAACCGGTGAGGATCTGCCTCGCTGGCAAGCTGCCCCGCTTTTGACGACCAGCCGCCGTCCGTCTCCTCGAGGCTGCAGGTCCGGACGCCGCGCCGTTACACTTAATAGTCTTACAGTTCTGGCCGAGAAGCTGTAGCACGGAGTACGCGTTCTTCGCTGCACACGCAGCTCCGTCATTACCGCGCAAGTCCGCGGGCCTGACGGACAGCGGCCTATCACTAGACTTCCTGGAGGTTTCCATGCGTTCCGACCTAACCGACATTACCTTGGTCATCGATCGTAGTGGATCGATGCAGGCGATCCGCAACGACGCACAGGGTGGTATCAACGCCTTCATTGCAGGACAAAGCAAGCTGCCCGGCGAGGTATTGGTGACCCTGGTGCAGTTCGATACGGAGTACGAGTTTATCCACAAAGGCGTGCCTCTTGGCGACGTCCCACCGTATGAGCTGCACCCTCGCGGCGGGACGGCGCTTTTGGACGCCGTTGGTCGAGCAATTAATGAAACCGGACAGCGGCTGGCAGAGCTGCAAGACGCAGATCGCCCAGGGCTCGTCATCTTTGTGGTGATGACCGACGGTGAAGAGAACTCCAGTCGGGAGTTTACCAGGGCTCAAATCAAGGAAATGATTGAGCGGCAGCAGAGTGTTTTCAATTGGCACTTTACGTTCTTGGGTGCAAACCAAGACGCGTTTGCCGAGGCAGGCGGAATCGGAATTCCGTCCGCGGGTGCCGCGGATTTCGCCTCCGCCAAGGTAGCCAGTGCATGGATCGGAACGGGTAATAAAGTGATGAGAATGCGAACCGCTCGAGCCCAAGGCGACGCGGTTGACAATTCGTTCACCCAGTCCGAACGCGATGAAATGAAGTAGTCAGGGCGTTAGCGTCACCTCGATTGCCACGCCTGCTCACGACTGGACGCGAGTAAGATGCTCTGGGGCACGGCACTGCGGACGACTCTGCCTCTGAAGTGCCGGCCGGGTTAGGGATCGATCGATTCGCCCCCATTGCGTGTGATCAGCTTGGCCAACCGATCGTAATCGACCGGGTCCATGAAGCGTGGCGCTGCATCGGCCGTGACGAAATTCAGCGGTTGGCCCGAGAGCGGTTGGATGCGCCGGGCGTCTTCCGCGGACTGATATGGAATGTCCTCGGGTTTCGTCCACGGCACGGCTACCATCGATTCAACGATCAACAGCGTCTTTGCCGGCCCGTCGGTGAATGTCTGGAACACTTCCCCGTGGCTTGGACCGAGGGCCGTCTGCGGCCCAACCAATCCCTGGTACCGCGTGTGTCCATCGGGCACTTCGGCAAACTCGGCACTAGCGAACGGGCTGCGGTAAACCTCCGGCATCCGCTCCAGCAGCCTGAGGTTATCTGGTCCGTCCCAGGGTTGGTCGAAACGGTACGCCTCAAAAAGCTCTTGGTTTTCAACGAACGGCAGGATCGCGACCCGCCAGCTGAACGGATGAATTTCACCGCTGCTGGGACGCAGTCCGCCTTCGCGAACGTTGCTCGAACCGGGGAGTTTCCGGTAGGTATCATGAAAGTTTTGCATCGCAATCCCGATCTGCTTCAGGTTGTCCTGCGTCTGGGACCGATAAGCGGCATTGCGAATCTTGATCGCTGCTGCGTCGGCCTCTGGACCGCCGCCAGTAGCCTGAAGCAATACCCAGACGTACTCAACGGCTTGTGCAACCTGGGGCGGCTGGCCAGCCTGCAGTGAGGCAAGCTCTGCGGCATCCCGCGGCAGGTCGCCGATTCGTTTCAGAATTCTCAATTGCCCCGACTTGGGGTCGAATGCGTCGTAGCTGATCGGATCACCAGGAACGGGAAACTGATGAGCAAACATCTGCAGTTGGTTGTCGAGCAGGAACCGGACGCTCATGTCCAGCGTCTTGAGTTGCTCCGGGTCGGAGGATCTGTTGCCGTCACGAACGCCGGCATCGTCGAGCGTCCACACCAGATGTCGCAGCTCGCCCGACTGGCTCGGCTCCGCCAGTTGAATCTTTCCCTGGAAAAGCCGCTGCCCATCAGCCCGGGCAAGAAAGAAGTGGTCGTCCTGGAAGGCGAGTACGGCAGGAACCGGCGGTGCCGACAGCTCAGCGGTAGCCAGCATGAACAACCAAACTCCCTGCAGCCGCTTGACTGTGCCGTCGTCTGTCGTCTTGGGCGGTTGCGATGTCGATGCGTTGCTGTCGTCGCCGCGTTCCACTGTCGTGCGTTGCTCTCGCAGGACTGCCTCGATCCTTGCCGCTGCCGATCCGGTCAACGGCGACAGATTCAACGTTGCCGGCAGTACCAATGGATAAGCTATCAGCCGGTCGGCCGGCGCATTTGCTAAGTTCTCGAAGTCGACCAATCGTAGCGTCACGCCAGTAAATGGATCGGCAGCGGATGTGAATGGATCGTTACTGGTGATGTCCCCTGCGATGGATACCCCACCGATTTCGTCAATAAAAGTAAAATTCGTAGGCGGAACAAACTCCTCCGATGCTCTTTCTGCCTCTTCAAGTCGACCTGACGCAACCAGTTTGCCGTCTTGCAGCAGGTGAAAGGCGCCCCTTTTCGACGACAACATGGTCGACGCCACTGCCGGGCTGCTCCTCGTGGTTGCTGATTGCCCGGACCCGCCAGTAACCGGCGTACTTTTGGAACCGATCGGCTGGCTGCGGCACGGGGGCGGGTTCCAACGGATCGCTTGCTTTTGCTGCGACAGGCGGCTGCACCGGCGCCGCCTCTGCACTGAGGATGTTGACGTCGCTGCCCTCGGGCGCGGCAACGACGACTTGGGAGCCGTCGGGACGGGTAATCGTGATGATGATCCCCAGTGCCAGCCCGCCAACAAACCCCAGCAGGCCCGCCGCAATCGCGACCGGTACTGGGATTTTGCGCCGCATCCACGGCAGCGGCTGACGTCGCGCTGCCGTTGCGATCCGCGGTGCCACCTCGACCTGCGGTGCCAGAGCCAGATCGGCCGCGCGCGGCCAAGGCCTGCAGATTGGCGCCGGTGGCATGCTTTTCCAAGCGGGTTGCCACTTCGACCGGTTGCGATGGGCGGCGAGCAGGCTGCTTGCCAAGCATGGCGTCGACGAGCTTTGTAACCTCGACCGGGCAATCACCGCGCCGCGACGCCAGGCTCGGGGCCGCCGTCGACACATGCGCATTCATCTTGGCGAACGCCGTCGGATACGCCTCACTGTCAAACGGCGGCGAGCCGGTCAACAGATGAAACAGCGTGCAGCCGAGCGAATAAATATCGGCGCGGATGTCAAGGCTGCGGCCGTCAGTGACCTGCTCGGGTGCCACATAGTCGGCGGTTCCCATCGCCTGGCCAGTTCCGGTCATCTCCGAAGCATCATCGTTGCCGTGAAACCGCGCCAGCCCTAAATCCAACAACTTCACCTGGCCGTCGCTGCTGAGCATGATGTTCGAAGGTTTGACATCGCGATGCACAAAACCTTCGTCAGCGATGTACTGCAGCGCATAGGCGACTTGGCAAATGATCGCACAGGCATCGGGAATCGCCAGCGGCCCGGCACGGCGGACGAGCTGCGCCAGGTCGAGGCCGTTGATGTACTCGGTGACTAAGACCGCGGTCCCATCGATCTCGCGGGCGTCATGGGCGGTGACGATGTTGGGGTGACTCAGTTTGCCCACGGCACGCATTTCCGTTTCGAACCGTCGGCGGACACGGGGATCAGCCAGGCGATCGATCAACGCCAGCTTCAGCGCGACTTGTCGTCCAAGTTTGCTGTGCCTGGCGAGAAAAACTCGCCCCATGCCGCCGCGTCCCAGCGGACGCAAGATCTCGTATTCGCCGATCGTTTCGGGCAGTTGTTGCCAATCACTATCAGGCGCTGTCTCCCCGGCAATCGCCAACGCACCCAGCGCCTTGGCAAGTGCACGTTTGCAGTCCGGTTCGACGTCATACTCGCACCCTTCGCTCGGTTGCCGGAGCAGTGCGACGATCGAGTCCTCTGCATCCTGCAGCGTTTCGAGTTCGGATCGGCACCGTTGGCAATCGCGCAGATGCTCCAGCAGCGGTTCGCTCTGAGTTTCCTCGAGTCTGCCCGTGGACAGGGCGTGCAGGGTATCAGGTGTCGGGCATTGCGTGGCGATCATCGGTCAGCGCCTCCAGGTTAGCGGTAGTTTAATGGGGCCTACCGGGATGAATGCAAACGTCTGACACGGTCTGAAATTTTCTCTGCTGAACAGCGCGAGTGACCGATTGGCTTCATGCTCGTGAGCCAGTGGGAATCGATTACGATGTCAGTCATGGATACCGACGATCTGTCCTCTTCGCACCGAAATTCCGCCGAACATCCTCAGCCGGGCGAACATCCGACCGCCTCGACCGCGCTGCTGCGAGGGGTCCAGCAGATGGAAGGAGCTGCGTGGGGGCGTTTGGTCGACACATTCGGCGGTATCGTCTATCGCTGGTGCCGCTGTTCAGGTCTGCGTCCTGATGACGCTGCTGACGTCGTCCAGGAGGTTTTCGTTTCCGTGGCCCGTGGGATTGACCGGTTCGAACGTCAAAAGCCGGTCGGCAGTTTTCGATCGTGGTTGGCGACCATCACGCGAAATCAAGTGCGCGCCCATTTTCGACGCCAGGCCGGACGCGAACAAGCTCGTGGCGGGACCGGCGCCATTTCCGCGTTGCAACAACACGCCGAGCAACTGGATTCGTCGATCTGCCCGGAAAGCATCCGTGGAGCGATCGCGCAGCGCGTGCTGGAGAGTCTTCGCAAGGAGTTTGAACCGAAAACCTGGACTGCGTTCTGGATGACCACCGTCGAGGGACGGACCACCGCGGAGGCGGCCGAATCAACGGGGCTATCGGTCGCGAGCGTCTATCAGGCCAAGTGCCGAATCCTTCGCAAGCTCCGTACGCGGCTCGCCGAGGTACTCTGATCGAACCGGTGCGGCACCGCCACACGCTAACGCCCGATTACTGAGCTAGGATCGCTGATTCGTAAAACATGGATGGCGCTATCAACCTTCGAAACCTCGATCACAATATCTGCCTTGAGTGCGGAGGAAGAATCTGATGGTAGTCATGATTTGTGCGTGCGCACGGTTCCCGAACTCGCTCGATCATACCGTCGCTCGCTTAGCGAGCAGACGGACCGGTCGCTTCGCAGTGATCGGCTTTCTTCTGCTCGTCCGTTGGCTGCTGCCCGCCGTCAGTTGCCTTGCGCAGAACCCGACCAATCCGATGGACGATTTCTTCGGCTCTTGGATGCGGATGTCGCCGGAGCAGCGGGCGGAATTGCGGAAGGTCGACGTGCCGTGGCCGGTCGAACGGGATCAGGGACGGCAGACCTTCGAGACCTATCGGCGCCATCTGCAACAGACTGGAATCACCCTCTCGGATAGCAGCCCCGACGCCCAGTATCTCAAACAACTGGTCGCCAGAGTCCATCCGCTGATGGAGAACAACCGGCGGTATCGGCGGATCGAAGTCTACGTCGCCGACGGCCCGGACGTGGATGCTCGCAGTATTCCCGGTGGCTATCTTATCTTTCATCGCGGGCTGCTCGAGTTCGCCGGGAGCGAGGCGGCGTTGGTCGGAATCATTGGTCACGAACTGTCACACCTTGACCGCAAACATCAGCTTAAACCGGTTCAGCAGTGGATTCGCGCCAGCAACCAGTTGAGTCGCCCCAATCGCATGCACCCTGGCGATTTCATTGCGCTGGGTCAGAACATGATGCACAGTTTCCATCCCTTTCATCCCGAGGAAGAGGAGGAGGCGGATCTGGACGGCACCGCGTGGATGCACCGCCTGGGCTATGATGGTCGCGAGCTGGCTCGGCTGTTTCAGCGCCTCGGTGAGCGCGCCGGCCGGGGAGGTCCGACAGGCATGCCGGCGTTCCTTCGCACGCATCCGTTGTTTCCCGACCGAGCGGCCAGGACGCTGGATCACTATCAGCTGATGCAGCGTCAACTGCCACGAGACGACTTAGTGGTCGGCAGCGAAGCGCTGGCCAAGCGTGAACCGGCGGAACTTCCCGAGCTCAAGCGCGGACGCCGGCGTTAGCATCCCGCGCTAACGTCAAATTGCTGTACCATTTGATCGATCGTCGCAAGAACTTGTTTTCTAATCGTGGCGGGGCGGCAGCTGAAGCAGAACTGGGCACGCGAAGGCGCAAAGTCGCAAAGGACGAACCGCTGGATAGTGCACTGCGCCTTGGGGTTATTTGTCGGCTGTTGCGGGGGATCGTCCGAGGCGCCGAAGCGACCATTCGCTGGCTAGGAACGCCAGCAGAATTCCATATAACCACGCGGAGTTCCACCGGGGTATCTCGTGAACAAGCTTTTCTCCCGGAACGGGTTGGAAGGTGGTCAATAACTCACTCAGTTCCGCCTTCGAGCCCAGACGACGGCCGCCAGTGATATCTAGCAGTGCAGCGAGGTTCTCGGGACGCGCTTCGGGATCAATCCATTCGCTAGAATCCTGGAGAATCTGTAGAGTCCTCTCGGCCGTGGCAATTTCATCATCGCCGTGCCATGCTGTCACCACCAGCCGTGCCGGCCGCATCACCTGGTCGGTTTGCTGCGGTAAACCAGCGACGACATGCCCGCGATAGTCGTGTGTATTGGCCTGAACTTCTAATTCGACTCCATGGCTCTGGCTGTACTCCGCTGAGACGGGATCCTCCGGGTGCAGTTGCGCCGTGAGCCGGTATTCTGTGGTAGGGTTTTGACGCTCATCGAACGCCTCCACGCCGATCTGAATCGAGTCGCCCGGCGAGTAGATCAGCTTGTCGGTTTCAACGAACAGTCGTCGCTGCGAGGCCCGTGAGTTGGCCGCGAGCCAGCGGACCACGTTTCTCCAGAATTTGCGGAAGTAGCGATTGTCCCCCTCACCCCACTGCGTTTCAAAGTACATCCCCCAGGCCGCGGTGGTGTCGGTGGACATGGCGAACGTGCGGCCCCTGCCGTAGGGTTCGCAGGCGAACACTGGCATCACACCCACTTGCAGAAGGGCCTTGTCGCTTTCGCCGAGCAGCGTGGCAGCCGGTTTGACACGGGAGATCAGATTCGTGCCGAGGAACGCGGGCATGGCGTCGACTGCCCGCCGGTTGGCCGCAGGATCGTCGAAGAGCCGCCAGATTGGATGCGACTGCGCCGCCTCGGGAACGCGAACGCGAAAAGACGTGCTCAGGTAACTCCGCTGTCCGGACATATCGAAAGGGATCAGCTCTTCCCAAGCGGTGCGATCCCATCCGCCGGACCCGAACGCCGTATGCCCGCCGACCATGGCAAACCCGCCGCCGCGACGGTTCACCAGTTCCACAACCCAACTGATCTGCTCGGGCGTGAAGGCAGCTTGCGAGATGTCGCTGCAGATGACCACGTCATATTCAAACAGTTCCTCGCGAGTGGTGGGAAATCCACGGTAGATGTCGTCCACCCGCTGAAGCCTCGGCCGCGCCGCGTACTGGTCGTTCACCACCATCGACACGCACTCGATCTCGGTATCCTCGTGCAGGGCCTCCTGCATCCAGCGGTACTCGCTGCCCGCCGTGCCTTCCATGTACAGGACCTTCAGTCGCAAGCTGCGTTGATTTATTTGGAAAGGAACCCGGTTGTTGTCGCCGATGGCTTCCCCAGGAAGTTCGGGGATCTCGAGCACGAGGCGACTGAGGTCGCTATCGGCTTTAACGGGAATCTCTACCGGCAGCGAACCATCGCTGAGCGTGATCGGAAGAGAAGCCAGCGCAGGTCCGGATTTGCCTTCCCCTCGAAGTGATACCTCGACACGTTGTCCGCTATAGCCGCGGCTGGAGACGCTCGCTCGCACGATCACCGTCTCTCCGGCAGTCACGTGCTGAGGCACCGTCAGTTCGGTAATGCCGACGTCTCCTTGCAGCGGCTCTTCATGCGGGGTGTACGCATAAATCGGAATCCCCAGCTTTGCGTATGCCTCCGCTGCTGCCGGCAACCGCTCGGCATCGTCGAGGTTTCCATCCGAGAAGATGACAACGGCGCGCACCTGATCATCAGCAAAACGCGAGGGTAGCCGCTCGAGCGCCGCTCCTAGGCGCGAGGCATGGTCGCGGGCGTCAAGTTCCGCGAGCCCTGGCGACTTCGCCAGATGCTCGCCGAAACGGTATACCGCCTGACGAGGCCGGACCTCCGGCGAAACGACGGCAGTCGCCGACGAAATTGCCTCGCGCGCGATTGCCAAGCGGGACTGTGGCCGCCCCAACAGCATGCTTTGCGAACAATCCACCAGCAGCGCCACCGTCGGCTGCTGCGGGGGCAGTTCGGTTTGACGACGCTCGACGGGATTGAGCAGTAGGGCCAAGAGCGCCAGGAGCAGAACCATTCGAGGAGCAAGCAGCAGCCATGAACGCAATCGCGGGGCGATCGCGATCCGCCGCGCGATCATGATGACCCCGACGCACACGGCCGCCACTAGCCAATAGGTCCAGGAGGAATACAGCGGCTGCCAGTTCATGGAATGCTACTCGATGTCCTGCGACAGAGCCCGGTAGTATTCCTCGACCATCGGGAGGTAGTCGGGCGGCACTCGATCGTCCGTCTGCTGCAGAGATCCTGCCAGGATCGCCTCCTGGATCCGCTTCTGAAGAAGCGCATCGAGCATTCGCAATCCCTCAAAGGCCGTCTGCGGTGGCGCGTCTGTGGTATCTCTCAAATCGATCTCAGCACCTGCCTGCTGCAGAAGAGTTTGGAGCGATGTGATGGCGTTGGTCAGCCCCGTGTCGGTGTGCGCCAGCGGCTGTAGCGAGACGGCCAGTCGCTGTGCTTGGGCTGCAGTGAGCGCCTGCTCGGCGGACGTGCCTGCGCGTTGCCAGGCATCCAAAAGCTCGCCTGCGCGCCGCTCGGCCTCCACAAGCCTTTCCAGTCTCGCATCTCCTCGTTGTATCTCGATGCCGCGTAGCGCTGCAGCCAGTTGACTGAGATCTGCCTCGGCTCGTTGCCCCTCGCGGGCTGCAGGAGTTGGCTGGCCCGCCCCAAGGCTTTCCGCAGCCGAGCGCATGGCGGCGGCCGCTTCAGCCGGCGGATGAGCCGCCAGCGCCGGGGTCAGCATTCGCGCTGACGCAGGGTCGTCGTCGGCGGCGTCCGCGTGTATTTGATCGAACAGATCCGCGAGCTCTTCGCCGCGACCGGCGAGCCGCTGCTGCTGCTCCCTCAGTCCGACGGGGCCGCCACCTTCTCCTGCAGGCGGCTGCTGAGGATCGCTATGCGAGGACGTGTCGCGGCCGACGTTCGGCTGAGAGGATTGGCCACTGGCGGTGATCATGGCCTCGTTGAGAGCGCGCTGGTCTCCCGCCAGGCGTTCTGCCGTGCGCCGGGCATTGGACAACTTACGGTCGAAGTCGGGATCGCTGCGCCGCGCAAGTGTTCCGAAAGTTGCAACAGTGTCGAGGCGGCCTGCTGGGCGCCCTGGACCGATGCGTCATCCCGCGCCGCGGCAACCTGACGGGCGCTGCCGTCGATCAGCTCTTGGACCTCCTGCATCCGCCGCTGGGCCAGCTGGCCGAAGGTTCCCGAGGCAAATCGATCATGAAGCGAGGAGGCCTGTTTGGTGGCGGCGATTTGTTGCTCAATCAGATCGCCCCGAGAGGCAGCGTCCTCGGGGCCATTGTCGGACAGCTGTGATAGCGACTGAGCGAATTGCTGTTGCTCTCTGGCAAGTTGTTCCAGTTCCCGCCGTAGCTCACCAAGCTGCTCCTGCTGCGTCTCCTGTTTCTTCTGCGGTAGTCTTAGCTGTTGCGTCTCCTGGCGGTCGATCTGCCGGGCCTGCTTGGCGGTGGAACTTCCTTGCTTGAGGATCTTTCGCAGATTTTGGCGCGCAAGGATCATGTCGGCTAGCGCGCCCTCTTCCAGCGTCGCCCCGCTCGCCAGATCCTGTTCCTGCAACGAGCCTGAGGCCAACACCATCAGGCTCACGGCGGTCTCCAGAGCTGGGATGGGACTAACCTCGCGTGCCAGCGCACCAGCCAGCGACTCCAGTTTCTCTTTCAGTTCCGTTTGTGCCTGAGCGAGTTCCGGCCCCTGCTTGGCCTCCTCTCGCAGCTGCGCAGCAAAAGTCCGTTGCAGGATTTCCCGTTGCTCGCCGATCAGCTTCTCTAGGGTCAGGCATTCTCCCGAGCAGGTGCCGGAGCTGGCCTCCTGCACTTCGTATTCTCGTCGAAACGGACGGATGTCCAGAAACCGCAGTTCGCTCAGCGTCCGCTGCATTTCAGGACGATTATCCTCGACGAACGCATAGTAGGTAATGGCGTCGTGGAACGAGAGCCCCATGTCTTCCAGCGGCAGAATCGCTCGATGCCGTATCTGCTTCGGAGCATCTGCCAGCGTCTGTTCCCACAATGAGATTTCTTCGCCGCCGTTGATTTTGTAGATGATCCCCACTCGCGAAAGCCCGTAATCGTCGCTTGCTTCGACCGCAAATGAGACTTCCTGTGTCGGCAGTGCTTCGGCGTCCTCGACGGGGCTGGAAAAGACCACTAGCGGCGGCTCATCGGGTACAGCGCGCACTCGCAGCGGGTACGAATCACCGGTCACGCCGTCGGCGGCTCTTCCGTGCAGTCGCAAGGAAAATGTCTCCCGGACGTTCCCGAGCGAAACCGTTGACACGGCTTGGTGGAGCGTCTGGTGGAGCGGCCCGGTGGTGCCCTCGGGATCGACATGGGCGCTGACGTCTTGCGGCGCACGGTTGTAACGAGCGGAAAACTTCAGCGAACTTCCCGCTGGTACGCTGAGCGACTCCACGTCACCGTCGGACGCGGGGAGCCCAGTGTAACTGGGCGGCTCAACGTGCGCCGTCCACTCTTCGATCGCCAATGGCTGACGGACGACCACCGTGTGCAGCGGATGCCGCCGCGGCCCGGCGTCGACACGCACTTCGAACGATTGCTGCGGCTGAATGACCGCCGCGAGCCGGCCTACGAGCGGCCCCGGGCGCTCCGGCTGGACCTCGACCGGTGTCCATGCCGACGCGGGCCGACCGTCTGCTGCTAGGCTCCGCTGCCAGACCTGCGCCTCCTCAAGCGGTCGCCCCCGCACCAGCATGACGACATGCAGTTGCTCGCCTAGCATCAACGACTCGGGCAGCGTGCTGATCTCCACCTCGGTGTAGTCGACGGGAAGCAACAGCGAACGGGCCGTGCTGATGCGAAACTCGGGCAGGGCGAGTGCAGCGAGCAGCCAGCCTAGCAGTACGACGACGAGCCCGCCGGTCGCTAGACGCCACGGCCAGCGATTCACTAGCGGCTCGATCTCCCGTCCGCGCACGGACCGATCAGCGTCGGATTCCAACGCAGCCACCAGCGCCGGGGTGGCCGGGGCTGCCTCCTCGGGCAGCAGTTGGTAGTCGTGGCTCGTCCGTATCCGCTGACCGAGTTCGGGCCAAGCCGTCTCCATCGCGGCAGCGGCATCGGAGGACGAAAATCGCAGTCGATCCCGAAACCCCCAAGCGATCGCCGCCAGCAGCACTGCGGGGACTAATCCAAGTGCCCGCACCGCCAGTGACAACTCTGCAAAGTAATCCAGCGTTGCAAGTCCACACAGGACCAGGACCGCTGCCGCAGCAACACTCATCCACAATGCCTTGTGGCGTAGCGCGGTCACCTGTTGCGCCATTGCCGCCAGGCGGGCGTGATGCATTCTGCGCGGCTCAATGGCCACCGCTCGCGGCTCAATGGCGGCCGCTCGCGATTGAGACTGCCGAGTTGCCTGTATCATCTTTGCTCCCGATGTCGGACTACCTGCCGGGGACAGCGCGCGGCCATTTCATTCGGCGATCCGGCTCGCTAAGAGGGTCTCGCCCATGAGCACCGTGAGGAGGGACCAAACCACCCACGGCCACAGTTCATCAGAGCGTACGACTTCTGCCGGTGCAAGCGCTTCTGCCCGGCGCTGGGTTTCGCTGTGCGCGGCCGCCGGTAGGCCGAGCGACTCGCGAAACTGTTCGGCAGTGACGCGTGAGATTTCCGACTCGCGTGAGTCGACGTTCGACACCACAACGGCTCCTTCGTCAGCTGAGGCAATGCCGGGTGTTTGCTGGGCACCGGCGATCTTCTGCATCACCACAAGCTGCCGCGGCTCCAGCTGGCCGGTCAGCCAGGCAGCGAGCCGACGAATCAGCGGCACATACAGCCTCCCCCGTGCCCAGTCGTTCCAGTCGAGATCTGCGGTCGTGCCCACCACCACAATCCGCCCGCTGCCGACCTTTCGTTCCGCGATTAGCGGCTCATCTGCGATCGCAAGCAGCGTCTCTTGCTCGGAAAACAGCGTCCCTAGCGGCAGCAGACGCTCGACATGCAGCCGCCGCAGGTCGCCTTGCTGCACGTCGGAAAAGATGGATAGCGCAGGATGATCTTTGTTAAATCGGGTGACGCGTGCGAATACGTCTCGGGGAGCAGGCAGCTTTTCGCCCGGGAACAGTCCCGCCTGCTGCATGGGCTCCAGAACGCCTCGCGTGACCCGCTCTCCGGCGAGCAGCAGCACGTTTCCGCCTTGCTCCGCGTAATCCCGCAACCGCGCCGCGTCCGTCATCGTAAAGCGGCCAGGATTTGCCAGTACGACCAGGGGAAATCCGCTGAGGTCGGGAAAGCCCTCGCCGCGATCCCAGACGATCCGCTCAATCTCAAATGTCCGCGGCGGAGCATCGCCGATCGGTGCTTGCAACCGCAGTGCCTTCTCGAGGTAGTAAGTTTCGCCGGCGTATTCGTTGCCTCCCGGATCACCATCGACCAGTAGGACCCGATCGGGTCGCCGCACTTCAAACGCCAGCCAGCGGGTGTCATCCCACGTCAGCGGATCATCCGCGTCATCCATGCTTACGCCTCCCAGGTAAAGGCCCGGTTGATCCAGCTCGCAAGTGAAGGTCACCGACCGCCGGGATCCGGGCGAGAGCGTGACGGCACGCTGGACTTCGAGCTTTCCGCCTGACCCCTGCAGCCGGAGTGTCAGTTGGGTGTCCGAGACCGGTGCGACGCCGGCGTTATAGATCCTTGCCTCGACGGCGACTGGAACCCCAGGACGCAGCTCGACTTGTACGGCAGCCAGTTGCTCGACCGCCAGGTTGTGCGCCAGCGACTGTCCGACATCGACGATCTCGACCGGCACGTCGCCTGGAAACGCCCCGGCTGGCTGCACCCCGAGTCCGCTCGATTGCAGGTCGCTGTAGAGCACGAGGCTGCGGTGGGCACGGCGGGAGTCGACGAGCACGTCTCCGGCCCACGCAATCGCTTCGGCAAAACCGGTCCCGCCTAAGCCGACGGCTGCGTCCGACAATCCGCCAGCATCGACTATCTCCACTCCGCCGGAGTCGAACAGACCTAAAAGCACGCGTGCCTGCTCTCCCTGGGCCGCAATGAGTCGGTGGGCCGCTGCTTTCGCGCGCTCGAAGCTGCTCATTCCACTGTCATCGGCGACGCGCATGCTGGCAGAGCGATCGATCAGGACCACCGTCTCGCGAGTGCTGCCGTCCTCAGGAATAGCCGGCAGGAACGGCCGCGCAAACAGCAGCCCCAACAGCAGCACGGCGAGGCAGCGAAGGGAAAACAATAGCCAACGCTGCAGCCGCTGACGCCGCTTCGTCCGCTTGACGACGACTTTGAGAAACCGCGTCGATCCGATCTCCATCGGCCGAGCCCGCTGCCTGAGCAGCAGGTGAATCCAAATCGGGACCGCAATGGCAGCGGCGCCGGCGACCAAATAGCTTAGATGGATAAATTGCATGGCTCAGGGACAGGTGGTTTTGATGTCCGGCGTCACAGCGCCCGGCTGCGCGACTGACAATACTCCCGCAGCACTTCCGCCAGCGGTGTCTCGGTGGAAACAGGGACATAGTCGTAATCGCAGGCGCCGCACTGCTTGTCGATCTCCTGCTGCCAAGCATCGACCGTTGCAGTAAATTCCTCGCGAATCTGCTCAGCCTGCGTGATGATCTCCTCGCCCGTCTCCAGGTCTTTAAAACGGATTGGTCCACTGACCGGCATCCGCTGTTCGAGCGGCGTCAAGACGTGAAACAGGATCACCTCGTGCCCGAGGTGCCGAAAATGTTGCAGTGCCTGCTGCAGTTCCTCGGTCTCGAAATAACAGTCGCTGATGATCACCTTCAGCCCTCTGCGGGGGACGATTTCCGCGATGTTGTGCAGCACCCGAGCCGATTCCGCCGGTGGATGCGTGGAGCAACGTGCAAGCGTGTGCAGGATGTCCAGCCGGTGATCGATCGTCCCGCGCGGTGGGAGATGCGCGAGCACGCGCTGAGCAAACAGCGTCAGGCCGACTGCATCCCGCTGCCGCGCGGCCAACTGCGTCAGCGCTGCGGCAAGCATCCTGGCGGTCGTCCATTTATGCTCAGCCGTCATCGAACGGCTGGCATCGACGATCAGGTGCAGCTCCAGGTTGGTCTCGGCATCGAACTCCTTGACGAACAGCCGCTCGTGTCGCCCGAAGAGCCGCCAGTTGACGTAGCGCAGGTCATCCCCATGCATGTACTCGCGATGCGAAGCAAACTCCACCGAGCAGCCGATGAACGGGCTCTGGTGCAGCCCGTGCAGGAAGCCCTCGACCACCAGCCGGGCGACAAGCTCCAGATCATCCGTCGCGGCCATCAGCTGCGAGGAAGTTAGATCAGCCGGTTGGATGTTGGCCGTTATCATGTTCTTTGCCGTTGCTGGATCACTTGACCGGTACGCTCCCAATCAGCCCGGCGATCACCTGATCCACCGTCACGTTCTCGGTGCGAGCCTGGAAGGTGAGAGCCAGCCGATGTCGCAGTACCGGCTGCGCGACGGCGCGGATGTCTTCAAAGTCCACGTGGTAGCGTCCCATCAACAAGGCCCGGGCGCGGCCACCCAGGACCAGGCACTGCGTGGCCCGCGGACTGGCCCCATACCGGATGTACCTGTGGACCCCGTTCGGCGCACCCGCGCCGTCAGGCCTGGAGGCGGCTGTCAAATCGACCGCGTAGTTGACAACGTCGTTCGCCACCGGCACGCCCCGCACCAGTGTCTGGAGTTCGATCAACTCCTGCATCTTGATCACCGGCTGCAGGTCGAACGATTGATTGCCAGTGGTCGCCTTAACGATCTGGGCCTCCTCTTCCCGACTCGGATAAAACACCGGGATGTCGAACATGAAGCGATCCAGTTGCGCTTCCGGCAGCGGATAGGTCCCTTCCTGCTCCACCGGATTTTGTGTGGCGACGACGAAGAACGGGGGCGGCAGGCGGTAGCTCTCGCGGCCGACAGAAACTTCCAGCTCCTGCATCGCCTGCAGCAGTGCCGCCTGAGTCTTCGGCGGAGCGCGGTTGATCTCGTCCGCCAGCAGGAAATTCGTAAACAGCGGCCCCTTGAAAAACTCGAGCCGGCGGCGGCCGGTTTCCGGGTCCTCCTCAATGATGTCTGAGCCGGTGATGTCCGACGGCATCAGGTCCGGGGTGAACTGGATGCGGCGGTATTCCATCTCCAACATCCGCGCCAGCGAGCGGGCGATCAGCGTCTTTCCCAGCCCTGGGACACCGATCATCAGTGCATGCCCCCGACAGAGCAGCGTGATCAGCAACAGATCGATCACCCGGTCCTGCCCGACCACCGCCTGCGAGAGCTCTTCCTTGAGCTTCTTCCGCGCGGCGGTCAGGCGGGCGATGGCTTCGGGACGTTCGAGCTGAGCAGTGTCGTTCATTGATCGTTGTCCTCTGTGGCAGGTGGGGTCAGCGGCACGCTCCGCCAAATGAACTTGGCTGCATGTAACCCGTCTGGTTTGGGAGCAAGCGGGTCGGCGATGTCTTCCTCGGCGGTCGGATCGACATCTTCGCTCCCTCGACCGTCGCCGTTGTCATCCAGCTGCGGATGTTCCGTTGCCAGCAGATCGCGGAGCTCGTAATGTGCGGCCACGCCCAACCGTGCCGCGGCAAACAACTCCAAGACCGTGATGACGCCGTCGCCGTTTGTGTCGGTGGCATTGTCTCGAAGTACTTTGGCAAGCACTCGGGGATACTCCGTTTCGTTCACTTCGCCGCTCGCCGCCGTGGCTGTGATGACAACGCGGCCAGGGCGCGACAGCGCCTTTACAAATCCGCCGGACGCGGACTGCGTCAGCCAAAACACTTCTTCCCGGCACTCGATGCCTGCAAACAGATCGGCCCACTGGCGGGCATCCAGATCGGGTCCCGGCAGGTGGATCACCGATGTGCGGCCGTCCTCGCTGCCATGGCCTAGTAGGAACACCCATAGCGACGATGACGGCTGCAGTTGCCCGCGCAGCTGATCGACCGCCGAGGCGATGTTTTCTTGCGTGGCAGCGGAATAGCGATCATCACCTCGGCCGAACAAAGTCTGGATGTGCGACTCCTCGGCGCCAGCGGACTGCAGTGCCTCTTGCACGGAGGTCACTATCTCCTGAAAGCCGGCCAGTCGTTCCTCGTCGCCGGGAAGCCCGACCACAATCAGCACATGCCTTGGCCGCGACTGGTCGGCTGCCGCCACGGACACGCCTGCCGCAGGCTCTAAGTCCTGCGCAGCAGCGAGACCGGTTGCCAGCAGGGGCAACAGACAGGCGGCGAGCGTCATACCCAACTTCACTCTGTGATCTCCAAAACGGGGCGCGGTTGTAGCTGATCGTCTTGAGCCATACGGCAGCGCACGCAACCCTAGGTGGTAACCCATTTCCCCCCCATCATAGCAGCAGCCGGGGCTGAGGGACCAGACCTGCAGGCTGCGCTGTTCAACGATCAGACGCCTGGTGTTCAATCACGGCCTGATTCTCGGATCTGGCAGTGAGTCAATCCGATTGCAGCCGACGGCTAGGGGGGCTAAAACAGCTGGGTGGTTGCCGGACAGCCCAATCTGCAGAGCGGACTGTAGCGGTGGTGTTGGCGATGGCGAGCCCCTTGGCAACACAGGAGCTTTTTTGGTCCGGGTCAGGCTTTCGATGACATCCACGCTCTATCAACACTACCAATCGTTGCTTAGGCATGATCGTGTTGATTATGGCGATTTTATTGTCCGGCATCCTGATCTGTCACCGGCCGAGAAACTAGCGCTTGCGTTGCTGGATCAGCGGGAGCGGGTCGGTAAGGCGGAACCGGTTCCGGTGGAGGAGTACCTGCGGCACCTCCCGGAATTCGCAGACGACTGTAACGTGTTGTTGGATTTCATTGCCGGTGAATATAGCGCGGGCTGCCGCGGGCTGCTTTCCGCCAGTTGAGGAATATTTGGATCGCTTTCCGAGATGTGCCGTCGATATTCGAGCCCGTCTAAATCAGCGGGATACGCAGCGGACGGTGACACAGGTTGATCAAGGCGCGAGCACATGGCCATCGCAGGACGGGGTGAAGACTGCAAAATGGGAGCTCTCCGACCAGCAGGTTCTGGCGGGTCGGTACCGTATCGACCGCTTCATCGGGCAAGGTGGCTTTGGTCGTGTTTACCTCAGCTTTGACCTGAAGCTGCATCGCGCGGTGGCAATCAAGGTCCCCGACTCGGAACACTTTCGGAGTCCCGAGGATACAGAAAGTTTTTTGATCGAGGCGCGCAGTGCGGCGGCACTCGATCATCCACATATCGTGCCGGTTTACGATGCTGGGCAGGCGGAAGCAGGAGCCGTTTTCGTCGTCATGAAGTTTATCGACGGCCAAACCTTGGCCGAGCTGATTTCTCAAGGACCGGCGGCCCCGGCGTTAGCAGCGAATCTGGTTCGCGATATCGCGTCTGCTCTCGAGCACGCACATAGCCGTCGAGTGATTCATCGAGACATTAAGCCAGCTAATATATTGATCGACAGATTTACTGCTGAGGCATTTTTAACCGACTTTGGATTGGCAGTTCGAGAGGAGTCAGATTCCAATTGCTATCAGGTCGCGGGGACACCGCCTTATATGAGTCCCGAACAGGCATGTGGAGAAAGTCATCGCCTGGACGCACGCAGCGACCTGTTCTCACTAGGCAGTGTTTTTTATGAACTGTTAACCGCCAGGCGTGCGTTCACTGGTGCCTCGCGCAGCGCGGTCCTGCAAGACATCGTTGCAACGGAACCGCCGCCGCCCAGAGCGCTGTCTCCTCAAATACCTACAGAACTGGAACGTATCTGTTTGAAGCTCTTGAACAAGCAGGCCTCTGATCGTTATCCCTCGGCGACCGCGCTGGTTGAAGATCTGACGGCCTGGATATCGGCGGAGCGATTGGCCGATAGCGGTCGTTCGATTGTGCCTGTGGTGGTGCCTCGGGGGCTGCGGTGCTTCGACGCGGACGACAAGGATTTTTTTTTGTCCCTATTACCGGGGCCCCGGAACCGCGCCGGCGTGCCCGAGGGGCTTGCCTTCTGGCAAGAGCGGGTCGAACAGCGAGATCCCGAGCAGACATTCAGCGTGGGCTTGATCTACGGACCGAGCGGCTGTGGCAAGTCGTCGCTTGTCAAGGCCGGGCTACTTCCAAGACTGCGGGGCGTCGTGCCGATCTTGGTGGAGGCGTCACCCGATGAAACGGAGCCACGGCTGATCCGTGCATTGACCAATCGTATCCCCGACCTGAGGCCGGATGATAGCCTGCCGCAGATGCTGGCGGCTGTCCGCAGGCGGGCGGGAGATGGGACCAAGCCTAAAATACTGCTGGCGATTGACCAGTTCGAGCAATGGCTACAAGCCAACCCGCCGACTTTGGCCAGTCCCTTGGTGGCCGCGTTACGGCAGTGTGACGGCGGTCGGTTACAAGCAATCTTGATGATTCGTGACGATTTCGCGATGGCGACGACGCGCTTCATGGACGCTGTCGACGTACCTATCCTCCAGGGTCAGAATTTCGGCGTCATCGATCGATTCGAGATCGGACATGCGGCCAAAGTGTTGACTCAATTTGGCCGCGGTTACGGACAATTGCCGCCCGAGCCTGAACCGCTGAGCGTGATGCAACGAGAGTTTGTGAAGAAGGTCGCCGAAGGACTGGCGCAAGATGGGCGAGTGGTCCCGGTGCGATTGGCATTGTTCGCGGAAATGGTCAAATCGAAAACCTGGCACCCTGCCACGCTTCGCGAGATGGGGGGTATGCAGGGCATCGGCGTGCGGTTTCTTGAGGAAGCGTTTTCGGGCAGATCTGCAAATCCGACACACCGTCGCTACGCGTGGGCGGCGGAGCGGATCTTACGCGTACTGCTACCGGACGTCGGCAGCGATATCAAGGGACGGAAGCGATCCGTAGAAGATTTGAGCCGGCTGGTGCGTTTTTCTCCCAACTCGAACGATTGGTCGACGCTTCAGCGGGTCTTGGGTGCCGAACTGCGTTTGATCACACCTACAGACAATATTGAAGAAGTGCCTGCCCTTCCTGACGCGATGGGCAAAACCAAGTCTGATGGACTGTATTTCCAGTTAACTCATGATTATTTGGTTCCGCCGCTGAGAGTATGGCTGCGACGACGACAAGGAATTTGGGCGACGATCCTCGCTTGGTTCAATCGCACGGAGCATCAGGTGATCGCGGGAGTTACTTCGATTGTCTTTGGAGGCTTTATATGCACGCTAGAGGCACTTGGATTGTTCGCTCTGACAGTCTCTCCGCGCGCTAGCGAGGCGATGCAGGACCCAACGAGCTTCGCGTTTGCCGCTACCGTGTTTTTTCTTGCTGGAGTTGTGTTGATATGGACAGGCAGCATTGCCCTTCGGGGGCAGTTGTGGGCCGCTAAAGTTGCGCTTTTGATATTGGTAGCATTTTGGATTTGGGAAGTGTTGGTATTGAGTTATCGAGTCCCTTTTACAATGGGCGGGGCACTGGATGATCGGTGGTTGCAAGCTATTGTGATAGCCGTTTTTTTCGCCTTCACCTCGATCCTGATCGGGTTGTACGTGATAGCAATCGTGTCAATGCGTTCTCGGCTGCAGTCCGCTGCAACGTCTCTTACACCCGTGACACGTCAGTGATGCAAAGAAAGCGATACGATCGAGTGGGATTTTGCGGATGTTTCACAATTGAAAATCGCATTGTGACTGATTGAATGAACGAGTCGTAACGCGTGCCGACGGAGGGGGATTTGGGGCAATGCCGCTGGTAGTTGCGCGGCTAGTATAATCCGCCGAATTGAATAGCCACATTCACATCCCGCCACTGATGGAGAGCCCGAGCATGCAATCCGTGGAACCCCCACAACTTTCCAACAGCGAGCCAATCAGCGAACGCCCGCAAAACAGCGGCCGGCTGAGCATTTGGCAATTCATGGTGGTTACTGCGGGAGTCGCATTAGCATTTTCGTTTCAGCGCGGCATCTTGAATATCCGCAGTGTTCCCGACAGCTACTACTATGGACCTGCTGGGACAACCGGCGTTGATCTGGCCGCTGGCCTGGTGGCGATGGTGGACGGTTTGAGCGTAGCAATCTTTGTTCTCGCCTTGCGTTCCAAGCCCTTTTGGGCAGGCCCGGGAAAGACATTGGCGATGCTGTTCCTGTGTTCCGGTAATCCTGATTTGGTGCATTGCGGTCGGCATGAGATCAATAGCCTAGCGGCCTGTTTTTGCTATGCTGGATTGTGCACTGGCCCCTGCACGCTGAAGAAGGATTGAATGCCATGACGCTCAGTCGAGCTCTTGCCGGGTCGCTCTTGGCAGCGTTTGCGCTCGGTGCGATGGTTCCAGTGGGGATCGCGCGGGCCGAAAGCGTGGACTACGAGCGCGATATCAAGCCGATGCTGAAAGCGCGGTGTTATGCCTGTCATGGCGCCCTGAAGCAGGAAGCGGGGCTGCGGCTCGATACGGGAAGTTTCATTCGCCAAGGTGGTGACAGCGGCGCGGCGGTCGAGGTGGGGCAGCCCGCTGAAAGCGTGTTGCTGGAGAGAGTGTCAGCGGACAAATCGGACGAGCGGATGCCGCCCGAAGGCGAACCGCTGTCGGCAGCGCAGATCGAACGGCTGCGGGCCTGGATTGTTGACGGGGCGATGTCTCCCGAAGCGGAACAGGCGGAAGTCGACCCGCGGGATCACTGGGCGTTTCAGCTGCCGCGACGCGCCGCAGTGCCGTCGCTGGAGGACCGCAGCAGCGGCACAAGTCCGGTCGATGCCTTTTTAGACGTCGAATTGGTGCGGCACGGTTTGACGCCTCGTCCGGAGGCTGCAAAGCACGTTCTGTTGCGGCGGGTCTATCTCGATCTGGTCGGGCTGCCGCCGACGCGCGAGGATCTCCAGGCGTTTCTCGTCGATGATTCGCCCAGCGCCTATGAGAGGGTCGTCGACCGCCTGCTCAGCGATGAACGTTACGGCGAGCGCTGGGGTCGGCACTGGATGGACGTCTGGCGGTACAGCGACTGGTACGGTCGGCGGGATGCCAACGATGTGCGAAACAGTGCTTCGCAGATTTTTCGTTGGCGCGACTGGATCGTCCGCTCGCTCAACGCAGGCAAAGGCTATGACCGGATGCTGCACGAGATGCTGGCCGCCGATGAGTTGTTCCCGGACGACTACGAAGCTGGCGTTGCCACCGGGTATCTGATCCGGAACTATTATTCGCTCAATCAAAATGACTGGATGCGGAGTGCTGTTGAACATACGGGCAAGGCGTTCCTGGGGCTGACGTTCAACTGCGCCCATTGCCACGACCATAAGTACGATCCGATCGAGCATGACGACTACTTCCGCCTGCGCGCGTTCTTCGAACCGATCTACATCCGGCAGGACCGGGTCGCGGGTGAGCCCGATCCGGGGCCGTTTGAAGACTACGTTTACGCGGGGTCGCGAAGCGTACAGCGGCTGGGAGCGGTGCGCGTGTATGATCGCCAGCCCGATGCGCCGACTTGGTTCTACACCGAAGGCGATGAGCGGTACCGGGTGACGCAGCGGGGTTCGATCGCGCCGGGCGTTCCTGCGATCCTGCAGTCCGGCATACTCGAAATCGAACCGATCGCTTTGCCGCCGGTGGCTTGGTATCCGGGGCTGCGTCCAGAGATGCAGGAAGCGATGTTGGCCGCCGCCCAGCAAGTCGTGGCTACTGCCGAACAATCGCTGGCGAGCTTACCCGTCCCGAATGCCGTTCCAACGGAGGAACTGAAACAAGCCGAAGCCGAGTATGCTCAGACGCTCCAGCAGGCCGATGCGGCCGGTCACCCAGCGGCACTTGCCGGGGAGCAGTCGCTGCTCCTGGACGCCACCCACGGCCGGGCGATTGTGCAGAATGGCTTGAGTTCGCTCGCGATGATCAAAGATGGTCTGACCATTTCGTTTGATCTGCTGATCCTGCGGGATGCTCACTTCAACTTTCAACTGATCAGGGATAACCAGCAAGGGTTGACTGCGGGCTACGTTGGCTGGGAGCAGGGCCGCATCCTGACCTATAAGACCGGCGAGGCAGCATCGGTTGTCGTCGGGAAATACGACTTCGCCGCCGGACAGACCCGTTTTGAGGTCTCGCTGGAGCTTCACCCGGCCACCGACGAGGCGTTTCTAACAGTCCGTTCGGTCGCCGACGCAGTGCCGTTGGTCGATCGCGTATCGACGAAGCTCAGCGGTTGGACCCCGGTCGGCAACGATATCCAGACGATCGGTTTCGACGCCCGACCGGGGAGCGTCGCCGTGATTGACCGCGTCTACCTCTCGGCACCATCCTCGGGCGGCGAACCGGCGCCGCGGTTGCTGGCGCTGGACTTTGAACCGCCGCAGTACACCGATCGTGCTACGCCGGTAGGAATCGAAGGTTGGCTCCCTTCGACTTTTTCCGAGAACGGCGGTGTGGCGGTCGTCTCGCGAACGGCCGGCAATGAGGCCCTGCGCGCCGCAGCCGACAAATTGCAGCTCGCTCGACGACAATCCGCCGCCCCTGTGCTGCGGCGCCAGGCCGCGGAAGCACGCGTGGTGGCGGCCCGGGCGGACCTGACGAGTCTGGAAGCCCGCATCGCGGCTGAACGGACGAGATACATCGAACTGCTGTCAGGGGAGGCGTTGGCGAACTTGATGCGGATCGCCAGTGGCGCGGAGCGGCAGGCTAAGCTGTTGCGCGCCGAAAGCGACCTGCTGACTCAGGAGGTTGTGTTGTTGGACGCCGAGATGAAACCGGCTGAAGATGCCAGTCGTGGCCAGGAGAGTGCAGCGGCGAATCAGAGAATCGCGACAGCGCGCGCGGCCGTTGAGACCGCTCGCGCTGCGCTGAACGACGAGCAGCTCGCCGAAACTTACGAACCGCTATCACCTCAGTTTCCGCGGGAGAGCACCGGTCGTCGTCGGGCGCTTGCCCTGTGGATCACTTCCCGAGCCAATCCCCTCACCGCGCGCGTCGCGGTGAATCATATCTGGATGCGGCATTTTCGCTCGCCGCTGGTGGCCAGCGTGTTCGACTTTGGCCGCAACGGAGCACAGCCCACGCACCCGGAACTGCTGGACTGGCTGGCGGTCGAGTTCATCGAATCGGGCTGGGACATGAAGCACCTGCACCGGTTGATCGTCACCAGCGCGGCCTATCGGCGAGTTTCTTCGGTCGGGGACGCCCATGAATCTGTGGCGGCCGATCCCGAAAACAAACTGCTCTGGCGGATGAACCCATGGCGAATGGAGTCCGAAGTCGTACGTGACAGCCTGCTCGCCGTTGCGGGACGGCTCGATATGAGGCAAGGCGGCGTCGAGCTGGAAAACAAGGATGCCCTGACCACCAACCGCCGCACGTTGTACTACAGCAGCTATCCTGAATCCGGAGGTAAGAGCGCGATTGGCGAACTGTTCGATGCGCCCGATCCACTCGACTGCTATCGACGCACCAGCAGCATCGTTCCGCAGCAGGCATTGGCCCTGACCAACAGCGACCTCGTCCATCAGTCGAGCGTGGCGATTGTCGCAGGGTGGCAAGGGGCGACGAGTCCGACGGCGACGAACACCCCAGGCGACGCGACGGCTCCGTTCATCGCGGAGCTGTTCGCCCGGATTCTGTGCCGGTCGCCGAGCGAGGAAGAACGTCGCCTCTGCCGCGAAATTCTCGACCAACAACAGCAACTAGCGACTGACCCGCAATCCGCCGCTGCGATCACCCAGGCCCGCGAAAGTCTCACGCGGATTCTGCTCAATCACAACGACTTTGTGACAGTGAGGTAAGCATGCGCATTCCACGCAAAGCGTTTTTCTCCGATCTCGGGATGGGCATGGCCGGGATGGCGCTGGGCGCGATGTTGGCCGAAGACGGCATCGGGCGAGCGGCAGAGACGGCGCCGGCCGGTTCGGCTGTACCGACTCACTTCCCGCCGCGAGCGAAGTCGGTGATCTGGATTTTCCTCTCTGGCGGCTACAGCCACATGGAGACGTTCGACCCCAAGCCCGCGCTCAATCGGTATGCGGGGATGACGTTCGACAAAACGCCGCTCGAGAACCCGGTCAATTCGCCGCTGCAGAAGAAACGCTTCCGGTCGGTGCCGTCGGAAGAGATCAACGTGCGCGACGTCTATCCGACGATCTACCCGATGCAGGTCGATTGGAAAAAGCACGGCGAAGTCGGCGTCGAAATCACCGATTGGTGGCCGCATCTGGCTAAGCATGTCGACGATCTGTGTTTCGTCCGCAACATGTGGACGACCGACAACGATCACGCCGCCGAGAACCAGATTCACACCGGCCGCCACCGACTCGACGAGTCCCAGCCCAGCATCGGCGCCTGGGCCCATTACGGTCTGGGATCGCTAAACGACAACCTGCCGAAGTTCGTCGTGCTCGGCGGCCCGACGCGATCGGAAACGCGGGAATCGATCGACTCGCTCTATCTGGGACCGCAGTACACGGGGGTGCCGCTGTCGCTCGATCCAGCCAACCCGCTGCCATTCGCACAGCGCCAGGCCGGCCAGACGCTCGCGCAGCAACGGCATGAGTACGAGGTGATCGGCAGATTGAATGCACTGGCGGCGGTCGAATACCCTGATGACCAGGACTTGCGGGCGCGGATCCGAGCTTATGAACTGGCGTTTCGAATGCAGGCCGCGGTTCCCGAAGCGATCGACTTTGCGCAGGAGACAGAAGCCACGACAAAATTATACGGGCTCGACAACGACGCAACGAAGGTCGCCGGTAAACAGTTGCTAGCAGCGCGGCGGCTGGTCGAGCGCGGTGTGCGATTCGTGCAGGTTTTTCCATCCTCCTATGGTGCCTGGGACTCGCACCAGCAGCTCAAGGACAATCACACAAGATTGTGCGCAACCGTGGACCTGCCCGTTGCCGGTCTGATTCAGGATTTGAAACAGCGCGGGTTGATGGACGATGTCGTCGTGGTGTTCTGCTACAGAATTCGGCCGTACGCCGGGCCTGGAACTTCGCGGCGGCGGCACCACCGGCCGCGATCATCATCCCAACGGTTTTACAATTTGGATGGCCGGAGCAGGCCTCAAGCGAGGCCACGTCCATGGTGCGACTGACGAACTCGGCTACCACGCACTGGGCGAAGGGCATTACGTCACCGACCTGCACGCTACCGTCCTGCACCTACTCGGCCTGGATAACCGCCGCTTAGAAATCCCCGGCCGCAAACGCCTCGACATCGACCATGGCCGGGTGATCAAGGAGATAATGGCTTAAGGATGTTCTCCAACCGCCCACCTGCATCGACCGGCCAAGGTGGTTGACCGCTCCGCCGGTTGAATTAAGGCAGCTACGCCTCCGATCGACGGCAAAGTGCCTGCGAACCGGACGCTAACACATACGGCGTGATGAGCGTTCATCTCTCTGCCGCACCGTTCTGCGAGGTGTAGGCGATGTCGGTGTTTATGAAAATACATTTGACTTCTCTCGTCTACTCAGATAGATTTAGTCAACTAAACATCAGGCCGTCTCCCGGAGAGCGTTGCATGACATCCACTCAGCTCGGCAAAGTCCAGTTGCGCATTATGCAGGTTTTGTGGGATCGCGGGCGGGCAACCGCTCGCGAAATCACCGAGGCCATCAATGCCAGCGAACCGATCGCCCATAGCACCGTGCAGACGCTGCTCCGCGGGCTGGAGGAAAAGCGCTCGGTCTCGCACGAATCGCAGGATCGCACGTTCGTCTTCTTCCCCTTGGTGAAAGAACACGAGTTCAAGCAAAGCGCCACGCGTGACCTAGTCGAACGGGTGTTCGGCGGCAGTGTCGGGAGCTTGGTGGCGCACTTGCTCAAGAACGAAAACGTCTCCCGAGAGGAAATCGACGAGATCCGCAAGCTCATCAATCAGCAAGCCAAGAAAGGGGGATCGGAATGAACGGGCTCTCAGTGCAAACGTTGCTGGTGGACGCCGCGGCCGCGCTGGTCGGGTTTGCCGCCAATTGGCTGCTTCAGTCGACATTGCTGATTGCAGCAGGACTGTCCATCGGCTGGATGTTGCGCCGCCGGGGATCGGCTGTGCAATCGGCCGTCTACCGCACCACGCTCCTGGCCGTGATCGTCTGCCCGCTGGCGACTTCCCTGCTGGCGCTGGTGGACATCCCAGGCTGGTCGCTGGAGATGCCTGCCGCCTGGACGCTCCAGCGGTACGCTGTCCCGCTTGAAATCCCGGAAACGGAGTTCGCATCGGCCGCCATTGTTTCCGCGAGGTCAGATGCACCGCCTTTTCCCGCTGATGATTGGCCCGCGGTTGAGACATCGGCGTTTCCCACCGGTACGGCGGCCGCATTTGGCTTCGTTGGCGAGGAACCGCGGCAGGATGCACTGGCCGCCTTGCCGGTGGCTGACAGTCATGCTGTAGATCGTCGGTCGGCTACGTCGGCTATTGACGGCGAAGAAGCCACGGCCCGCGCAGCCGCGGAAACGTGGCTGTTCCAAATCAGGCCCTTTGGTTGGTTGGCGATCGGCATCAGCCTGTTCGGTCTGGCGGTATCTGCAGTCTTGCTGTTTCGTTTGTCCATGGCTTGGCGGCGGATGAACCGACTCCGCAGCACCGCGACAGCGGCCGAGGCGGCTACGCAGCGTGTTTGCCAGGAGCTGGCGGCGCTGTTGTCGGTATCCCCTCCGGAAGTGCTGCGTAGTCCTTACTTGTCCAGTCCTTGTCTGGCAGGTCTAACGCGTCCGGCGGTGCTGCTGCCCGAAGCCGACCCGTCATCGCCGATTCGCGACGTATTGGTCCACGAGCTGGCGCATTTGCGCCGCCGCGATTGTCACTGGAACCTGCTGCGGCATTTGGCGGGGGCCCTGTTGTTCTACCAGCCGCTGTTATGGAAGCTGTCGCGCAGGTTGGAGGAGACGGCTGAGGAAGTGTGCGACGACTTCGTCGTCCAGTATGGCGGCGACCGCGAGGCATATGCGCATCGACTGGTCGACATCGCCGCGTTCTCGTCCACACCGGCCAGTGTGGCGGGGGTAGGCATCGTGTCGCTGCGTTCGATTCTGGCCAAGCGGGTGTCGCGCATCCTGGACACCTCGCGTTCGCTTTCCACTCGGGCCGGTAACCTGTTGCTGGCGGTGGTGATCGCCGGCGGTTTGGCGCTCACGCTGGCCGTGGGCTTGGTGGGCTTGGGACCGCATTCGTCCCTGGCCGACGCGGCCGCGGATGAGCCGGTCACCGCCGGGACGCCTGTGGAAGGACGTGCAGAGGAGAACGCCACGGCCGACGCAAACAGGGACGACGAAAGCACCGCCAATGTGAGTCTTCCGTCTGCGGCCGCCAGCCTCCAACCGGAAACGCCATCCGGCAATGGCGCGATCACTTACGCGGGCAAGGTTGTTGATCCGATGGGATCTCCCGTTTCCGGGGCGGAGCTTTATTTGGTTTACCATGTGCCCGAACCCACGGCGCCGCTGATTCCTAGTTGGAAGCCGCTGGCGGTTACCGACGCGGCCGGTGACTTTCGCTTTACGATGGGCGAGAGTGACTTTGGCGAGGGCGCGTCGGCGCGAGAGTGGAAGCATGCCGCCCTCTGTGCCGTGGCTCCAGGACACGGCTTCGCCTGCTCCGCAGCGATGTTTTTCGAGTCGGGCCGCGACGCGGTGCAAGAAATGCGCGAGCGGTTGAAGGAGATCCCCGTACCGTTTCGAGAGAGCTTCGAAAAAATGCTCGCTCAAGCGGGCCAGCCGCTGCGGCTGGTGGCCGACGACCAGCCGCTTCGCGGGCAAGTCGTCGACATCAATGGCCAGGGGGTTATGGGCGCCAAACTCACGCTGCTGCGCACCGACCTCAGCTATGACGAAAGCCTTGATGCATGGCTTGAGGAGGCCGGGAGTGAAAAGGCTGACTTTTATTCCGCTCGCGATAAGACGCCCCTGATGCTGAACGGTCCGCAAGTCCGCTCGCTAGTGACTCCCGCGGTGACCGGACCGGACGGTCGATTCACGCTCCGCGGCGTGGGGCGCGAGCGGATCGTCCAGCTGTTGGTGGAAGGCCCGGGCATTCAAGCCGACACGATTTACGCTCGCACGCGTGCCGGCGAGCGGATCGAACTGCTCCAGGAAAGGCGCTCGCCCAATCTTGGCAACTTCGTCTACCATCCCGCCGAGCTGACTCATGTCGCTGGCCCCTCCAAGCCGATCGTGGGCCGGGTTCGTAACAAGAGAACCGGCGACCCATTGGCGGGCATTACCATCAAGAGCCAAGAGCGGCATGGAAATCCGATCAGCGGTTGGGGGCAGGATTTCGTACGCACCGTAACCGACGACCAGGGGCGCTACCGGCTGGAAGGGATGCCGATCGGGTCGGACAATCGCATCGCGGCCATCGCTCCGGAGGACCGAGCCTATCTCTCCACCAGCCACAGGGCCGCCACGGACATTGACGCCGAGCAACTCGAAATCGACTTCGCGTTAACTGCGGCGGTGTGGCTCGAAGGACGCGTGACCGACGCGAGCACCGGCAAAGGCGTGCCCGGGCGGATCTCGTATCTCGTCAATGAGGACAATCCTGATCGCGACGCCGCCGCCGGGTTGGGATCGGTCGACGAGCGAGACCGTCATCAAGCCGCCGAAGACGGCCGCTTCCGGGTTCCGGGCCTGCCCGGTCCGGGTTATGTGACATTCGAGGCGGATGACCATGAAAAATACGCCCGGGCCACCGGCATCACCACAGCCGATGGTCAATCCTTGCCGGTCGCCGGCGGGATTCTGCGTGCTTCCCGGACGCTGCTCCCCATAAGCAGTTATCACGTGATCGCGGAGGTCAATCCCCAACAGGATTCCGGACGTCACGAGTTGAATCTGCAGCTCGATTCCGGCGGGAGTCTGGTTGGACGGTTCGCGGATCGCGACAGCCAACCGCTGGGCGATACAAGCGGCATCTACTATTCGGGCAGGCTGGCCGCGTTTTCGATGAGCTGGGATTTGGCTCGCGGCGATTCATTCGAAGTGATCGGCTACGAAGCGGCACGTCCCCGGCGACTGGTGTTTTACGACCCCCAGCAGAATCTGGCCGGCAGCTTGCTGCTCCAGGGCCAGCCCCCAGAGCCGCTGGTCGCCCAACTGCTGCCCGCTGGCAAAGTCCGAGGACGACTGGTCGACCGTGACGGCCAACCATTGACCGATCTGCAGCTGGTGCCGTGGATGCCGCCGCAGTCCAGCCCCGCGGATATGCCATCACTGGACGGTGTGGAGCTGATCGGCAGTCCGCTGCCGCCCAACCGTGGACACCACGCCGAACACGAGATTGGCGTTGATGGCCGTTTCGAAATCGATGGGCTGGCGCCAGGCCTGGAGTATCGGCTGCGGGCGATGGATCGCCAGCGGAATCCGCTCGTTCCTCCCCAGGTTTTCCAGCCGTTGGACGCCGTGATCCAAGTCCAGGCCGGTGAAACATTGGATCTAGGCGACGTGCGACTGGCCGATGAAGCGGAGTTTTCGGCTCGGGAAAAGTCGCGGGCGACAAGAGACGCAGCGAATGACCAGGCCAGCAAAACCGGACCGATTCCGGCGGCCATCGAAACCGGAATCGTCACGGGCCGCGTCACCCACGGCGGCCAGCCCGCGGCAGGCGCTCATGTGGCAATCATTGGATCCCGGATCCAGCCGATGCGCGGCAGCGATCTGGGCCGTGGCGGCGAGGTGATCGCCGCGGAGATTGCAGACGAAAACGGCCTTTACCGACTGAGCGTCGCTGGCGCCTCCTCGAAAACTCACCGCTATGTCGGCTTGATCGCGAGGAAGGAGGGGACAGCGATCGCGTGGCGGATGTTGAATCTTGACTCGCCAAGCGTCGAGATCGCATTGGAACTGCCTCGCGAGGAGCCGATTCAAGGCAAGCTGATTGATATCGAGGGCCAGCCGGCCGCGGGCGTGACACTGAAGACGGTTGGCGTCCAAAATGCGACCGACCGGTTCGGCCAAGAAGGCGTGGGTTATCCAGGCGGCGACGAACCTCCAGCCGCTTGGTTGCCGCCGGTCACGTCCGACGAGCAAGGTCGCTTCACCATTCGCGGCGTCCCGGCTGGTCATGGTGTCCACATGCATGTCGAAGGCAGCGATCGTTTCGCGCCCGAAGACATCGCGCTCAACACCGGGATGCCGGAACAACGCGGCGAGCGCGATGCGACCTATCGCAGCCTAGTCAAGAACGTCGAGCCGGGCGAAGAGGCGGTGTTGACAGTCCCGCCCGCCCAGTGGTTCGAGGGAGTGGTGCGGTATGAAGACAGCGGCGAACCGGCGGCGCATGCCCGGATCACCATCTGGGCCAGCCAAGAGGGGTCTGGGTCGATGACGTCGGTGGCCGGCCAGGCGGACGAACAGGGACGATATCGCATCAATCCGAAACCGGGGGTCCGTTTTGGCTTGACCGCCTATCCGCCCGCTGGAACAACGTATCTCGCCCGCCAAACGCCGCTGTCCAAAGCCATCCGCTGGGAGGCTGGCGATCGAGTCAAACAAGTCGACATCACCCTGCCGCGCGGCGTGTTGGTGCGGGGTACGATCAGGGATGCGGGAACAGGAGAGCCGGTCGCCGGAGCAGCGGTGCAGTATCGTCCTCAATCGGCTAACAACCCGAACGTGTCAGACGAAATCCTTACCGGTTGGCAGGACATTCAGCTTTCCAACGAGGAAGGGCGTTTCTCGATCACGGTTCTTCCCGGCCCTGGGCATTTGCTTGTCCACGGTCAGGACAACCATGTGCTCCAAGAGATCGGCAGCCGGCAGCTTGATCAGGGACAGCCTGGAGGAGTCCGATGTTACGCCCATGCGATCGAGCTACTCGATCCGGAAGTCGATGCGGAACCGTTGGAAGTCGCTATCGAACTGCAATCCGGCGGAACCGTGGCGGGCCAAATCGTTGACCCGCAGGGTGAACTTGTCGAGGAGGCATTGGTCATCTCGCGACTCAAGATTTTCCCAACTTCGCTCAGTTGGCGCGGTCACACCGCGCCAACGCTCGGTGGGCGATTCGAGCTGGCAGGACTCGCCAACGACCGGGAGTATCCCGTCCACTTCCTGAACGTGCGCCGTCAACTGGGCGCCACGGCAATCTTCAAGACGGGCGGGCCGGAACAAGTAGACGTGGCGCTGCAGCCCTGCGGCAAGGCCCGCCTGAGAATGGTCGACAGTGAGGGGGAACCGGTTGTTGGCTACGAAGCCAACCTATATCTGGTCGTCACCCCTGGGGCACTTCAGTACGACGGTGCGGCAATGCAAAGAGGAGAGCTGGCGGCCGATGCCGACTTCGTGGAGAACGTCGATCGCAGCAACCATGCTTCGACGAAGAGCGACCCGCAGGGGTTCATCACGTTTCCGGCGCTGATTCCTGGTGCGACTTATCGAATCCTGTCCTACCGCGATGGCCAATTCCACGTCGCCAAGGACTTTCAGGCTCAGGCGAACGAAACGCTCGACTTGGGCGACCTGCTTGTCGAGCGTCCGCAATGAGCAATTGCATCGCCGTGAACGATCCTGTCGCCAGCGCTTGGACTCCTTACGAGCCAACGCAGTCAGCGCCCTGGAACCTGCAGCGCGTGGTGCACTTGCATCGGCGAGCGGGCTTCGCCGCGCCCTGGAACATGCTCCAGCGCGACTTGCAGGACGGGCCGGAGGCGGCCGTTGACCGTTTGCTCCGGGGTCAGTCGGGGACCGCCGCCGCGGGCGAGGATTTTGAATCGCTGGCGCGCACGATCGGTGATGCCGCCAGCGCTTCGGGTAGCGCCGATCGACTCAAGGCCTGGTGGATCTTTCGGATGCTCCACACCCCTGATCCGCTCGGCGAACGGCTCACGCTCATGTGGCACATCCATTTCGCCACGAGCAACCGCAAGGTTCAGGACCTGGTCCTGATGCGCCAGCAGAATGAGCTGCTGCGCCGGCATGCCCGCGGCGAGTTCGGCGATTTACTGGCCGCGGTGGTCAGGCATCCGGCCATGCTGATCTGGCTCGACGCGGACTCCAATCGCAAAGGTCAGCCGAACGAAAACCTCGCCCGTGAACTGATGGAGTTGTTCACCCTCGGAATCGGCAACTTCACCGAAGCCGACGTGAAAGAAGCGGCCCGGGCGCTGACCGGTTGGAGCGTTGTCGACAAGCGATTCGAGTTTCGCGCTGCCCGCCACGACGACGGGCAGAAGCAGGTGCTCGGCAAGCACGGGCCGCTCAGCGGCGACGATCTCCTTGAACTGCTATTGGAACATCCCGCCACGTCACACCGAATCGCCTGGCGGATTTGCCACACGCTGCTGGGCGAAGACGTGGCCGACCAGGCGGCGATCGATCAACTGGCCGATGGGCTGCGCGCTCGGCGGCTCGATGTCGGCTGGGGAGTCGCCACTGTGCTGAGATCAAATCTGTTTTTCTCGCCAGCGAACTTGAGCACGCGGGTCGTCGGCCCAGTTGAATACATCGTCGGCGCGCTGCGGTCGCTGGAGCTGTGCGATCCGCCCCCCAGCACGTTGATGTTGGCCGGTTGGTCGGCCCGCTTGGGCCAGGACCTGTTCTATCCGCCGAATGTCGGAGGCTGGAACGAAGGCCGTACATGGCTCAGTTCCCGGACGATCGTGGCTCGGGCCAACTTTGCCGCCGCATTGGCCGCAGGAGAGCTCTGGCAACCCATCCGCAAGCCCGCTTTGGAACAGTTGCCGGCGCGGCGCGGTGCAACAGGAAGCTGGCGCGAGTCCGCGTCCTGGTTCACTCAGCTGCTGTGGGGATTGGAGTCACCGTCGGCCGCCGCCGATGTGGTCGCGGCGGTGGAAGAGAACAGAACGGAGCATCCGCTGTCCCAGGTCGTCGCCTTGTTGCTCGCCAGACCGGAGTCTCAAGTGGCATAAGGGCAACGCGGCGCGAGACAATTCATCATCCAACGCCTGTCGAACTCGATCGTTTCATTTGTTTTTCGCTCGGCTCCATCGCCTTGGAGGAATGACCATGTTATCGCGCCGCAAGTTTCTGCAAACCGGCTCGCTGGTCTCGATCGGTCCCCTTGTGCCGAGCATGTTGGTCCAGGCGGCTCGCGCCGCCTCGGCTGAGTCCGACGCTTGCGTCTTGGTAGTCATTCAGTTGGATGGCGGCAACGACGGCCTCAACACGGTCGTGCCACATGGCGACGACGGTTATGGACGCAACCGTGATCAGCTGCGACTCGATCCCGCCGGACTGCACCGGATCGACGATCACGTCGGCCTGCACGCCAGCATGGGCGCGGCCAAGGAGTTGTATGACGAAGGACAGCTGACGATCGTGCAAGGAGTAGGTTATCCGAACCCCAGTCGTTCCCACTTTCAGAGTATGAGAATCTGGCAAACCGCCTTCGTCCAGGATGCTCAACAAGATGGCTACGGTTGGCTAGGACGAACACTGGATTACAGCGTCCGTCCGTCGCAAGATTCCGCCGAAGCAGATGCGATTTATGTGGGAGAACAAGAAACGCCTACCGCTTTGTGGGGCAGGCGTTCCGCGGCCATGTCGCTTTCGCGGGCCGCCGATTTGGAACTGCGGCTGGACGCCGCAATGGCATCCCTGCCGTCTTCAGCGGCGGTCGAGGGATCACTCAATCAATTCGTTTCGCGTGAGGCTCTATCGGCATACGCGACCGCTGGCGAATTCGCCCAGCACCAGGCCCGTCTGCCAGCGGGCCCAGGTGGTGGCTATCCGCAGACGGAACTCGGCTCGCGCATGCGGCTCATTTCGCAACTGCTGCACAGCGGCTCGCAGGCCCGCGTGTTCTACACCGCGCAAACTGGCTATGACACCCATTCGCAGCAGCTGTTCACGCACGCCCGGCTGCTGCGCGAATTTTCCGATGCGTTGAAGGCCTTTGTACACGACCTGCAGGCCTCGAAGCTTGACGAGAGGGTCGTGGTCTTGGCATTCAGCGAGTTTGGCCGCCGTGTGAAGGAAAACGATTCTCAAGGCACCGACCACGGCACGGCCGGACCGGTGTTCTTGGCCGGCCGTGCAGTCCAGGGCGGATTGCTCGGCGACCACGCCGATTTGTCGCAACTGGAGGATGGAGATCTGAAGGTCCAAATCGACTTTCGCCAGGTGTACGCCACGATCCTGGACAAGTGGCTGAACGTCCCATCGCGCGACGTGCTGGGAGCGTCGTTCGACACGCTGCCGATTATCAAGGCTTAGGTTCTCCGTCGTCATCACCTCAGCCGCCACACCTGAGTGCTGCTCGGAACCTTATTATGCGCTCCTCTTCTCTCACCGCCAGCACTGCTGGAGGCGCCGTGCAGATTTGGTCAGAGCAGTTCGGCTAGCCGGCCCGGAGCTTGCGAAGCGACGATCCGGACGATGCGTGCCAGCCACCTTGCCAACAATCTTACGGGTGATCGGTGCGCTGTCTTCCGCCATCAGCTAAACTGATGATTCCATCCATACAACCCTTCGAACGCTTCGTAGAACGCTCTCAAATGAGCGTCCGTCCTCGAGCTGACCGAATCGTTGCGATCGGTTGCGGTCGGCCAAGTCGATGTGCCGGACGAGTATGATCCATTCATGAACGGGTCGCCTTATGAATCAGATTCCAATACCGGCGACGCTGCTCACCCTAGCAGCGGCGGCATTGGTTTCGGATGCCGCCGTGCAACCATCTGCGACTGGGGCACCGCGGGCTCGACCTCGGGAGCCGCTGGAGCCTTTTCTGTCGCAACATTGTGCGGACTGCCACGACACGGAGGCCCCTGAAGGACAATTTCATCTGAATGAGCTGTCCGCGGACTTCGCCTCGTCGCGGACTCGCTGGGAACTGGTGCATCAAAAACTGACGACCGGTGCCATGCCGCCCAATGCCCTGCCGCGACCGCCGGAAGAGGAGGTCCGCGCTCTGACCGATTGGATCGCCGATCGCACGGCGAATCGGAGGCGGACGCCGCGCCGCCGAGGGCCGGGTGGTCCTCCGCCGGCTGAACCGCGCCGAGTACACCAACACGGTGCGCGACCTGCTGGGAATGACCTCGACCTCCGCGGGCAGCTGGCCCTCGACGGCTCGATGGACGGCTTCGATAACGTCGGCTCGGCGCTGCACCTTTCCTCGTTCGCGCTGGAGCGCTACCTGGAAGCCGCCGACGCCGCCTTGAATGTGGCCATCGCCAGCCCCGGCGCCGGCCGAAGACGAAGCAGCGACTACAGCCTCAAGAACCAGCACGCGGTCAAAATCTATGGCAATGAGTTCTATCGCGTGCTGGACGACGGCACCGTGGTGATGTTCGTCTCCACCCACGACACCACGGTCTGGCTTTCGCAGTTCTACCCGCGGGAGCGGGGCAATTACCGCTTCCGCATCTCGGCATCGGGATTTCAAAGCTCCGGCAAGCCGGTCACGTTCGCGGTCCACAGCAGCACCGTCGGACTGGTCGGTTACTTCGACGTGCCGGCCGACAAGCCGACGGTGATCGAGTTCGTCGACCCGGCATCGGAGGCCGCACGGGGCAGCATTGCAAATCGCTCCCGTACGGACTGGGCAAGGAGGTGACGCAAACGCCAGGGAAAGCCGCCAATTACAAGGGGCGGGGCTGGCCGTGCAGTGGGTCGAGGTGGAAGGGCCGCTGCACGACACCTGGCCGCCGGCGAGCCATCGCCGGATCTTCGGCGACCTGAACCGCAGGCAGCGGCTCAAGCACGACGCGACCGCCTGGAGGTCGTCTCGAAGAACCCGAGGCCGACGCCGAGACGCATCCTCCGCGCATTTCGCCCGCCGGGCCTTCCGCCGGCCGCGTGACCGACGACGACCTCAAGCCGTTCCTCGCGCTCGTCAACGGCCGGCTGGCCGAGAAGGACACGTTCGAGCAGGCGGTGCGCGTCGGCCTGACGGCGGTCGCTGTCATCGCCGAGATTCCTGTTTCTCGAGGAGAAGCCCGGCAAGCTCGACGACTTCGCCCTGGCCAGCCGGCTGTCGTACTTCCTCTGGAGCACGATGCCCGACGAGGAATTGCTCGCCCTGGCCGAGCAGAAGAAGCTGTCCGAGCCGAGACGCTCCTGCCAGCAGGTCGAGCGCATGCTGCCAGAGACCCGAAGGCGGCGGCCTTCACCGAGAACTTCGCCGGCCAGTGGCTCGGCCTGCGCGACATCGACTTCACCGAGCCGCAGCCACGTGCTCTACCCCGAATTCGACGACATGCTGAAGGTCTCGATGGTCCGGGAGACGGAGCTGTTCTTCGACGAGGTGCTAAGAACGACCTGAGCCTGACGAACTTCGTGGCCTCCGACTTCACGATGCTCAACGGCCGGCTGGCGAAGCACTACGGCATTCCCGGCGTCGACGGGTATGGGAGTTCCGCAAAGTGCCGCTGCCGCCGGACAGCCATCGCGGCGGCGTGCTGACGATGGCCAGCGTGCTGAAGGTGACCGCCAACGGCACGACCACTTCGCCCGGTCATGCGCGGCGCCTGGGTGCTGGACCGCATCCTGGGCACGCCGCCGCCGCCGCCGCCGGCAGACGTGCCGGCCGTCGAGCCGGACATCCGCGGCGCGACGACGATCCGCGAGCAACTGGCCAAGCACCGCAGCATCGCAGCCGTGCGCCTCGCTGCCATGCGAAGATCGATCCGCCGGGCTTCGCGCTGGAGAGCTTCGACGTGATCGGCGGCTGGCGCGACTACTACCGCGCACGGCGAACTGGGCAGCCGGTCGACCATGGACGGCCGGCGCATGCCCTACCTGCAGGGCCCGAACGTGGATGCCACCGGCGAGTCACTGCCGACGGCAGAACGTTCGACAACATCGACGAGTTCAAGCAACTGCTGCTTGCGAGACAAGGACCAGATCGCCCGCGCCTTGACGCAGAAGCTGGTGACCTACGCCACCGGCGGCGTGCCCGAGCCGGCCGACAAGCCGGAGATCGAGGCGATCGTCGCCAAGACCGCGACAAAGAACTACGGCTTGCGCACGCTGGTCCACGAGATCGTGCAGAGCAAGATGTTCCAGAACAAGTAGAACGTTCAGAATCCTATCGAGGAACTTCCCATGAACCTCAACCGCCGCGCGCTTCCTCCGCGCCGCCGGCGTCTCGCTGGCGCTGCCCTGGCTGGATGCGCTTGCTGCCGCACGGCGCTCGGCGGCCGACGCCGGCGAGCCGCCGCGCCGCATGGTCTGCATCTGCACGCCGCTTGGGGCTGCACCCGCCGTACTTCTTTCCCGAGCAGGCCGGCAAGGACTACGCGCTGTCGCCCTACCTGGAGGTCCTCAAGGACTTCCGCGACGACTTCACCGTCATCTCCGGGCTGTCGCATCCGCGAGGTGGCTCGAGGGCACGATTCCGAGCTACAGCTTCCTGACCGGCGCCCACCACACCGGAGTTCATGCGGGGCGGTTTCCGCAACACGCATCTCGCTCGATCAATTCGCCGCCGAGCACATCGGCGGCCGAGACGCGCTTTCCCAGCCTGTCGCTGGCCTCGAGGGCGGCGGCCTGTCGTGGACCCGCAGCGGCGTGCTGGTGCCGTCGGACCTGTCTCCCGCCAACGTCTTCGCCCGGCTGTTCCTCGAAGGCAGCCCCGAGGAAGTCGCAGGCCCAGGCCCGCCGGCTCGCTACGGCCAGAGCATCTCGACACGTCGCGCGACCAGGCCAAGCAGATGCAAGCCGGCCTCGGCAGCCAAGGACCGCGAGAAGCTCGACGAGTACTTCACCAGCGTGCGCGAACTGGAGCAGCGGCTGGTCAGCGCCGAGGAATGGTCGAAGAAGCCCAAGCCGAAGGTCGATGCCAAGCCGCCGCAAAATCCCCAGAACGGCCGACCTCATCGGCCGACCCGGGCTCTGGTTCGACCTGATCCACCTGGCGCTGCAGACCGATTCCACGCGGCTCGATCACCATCTACTGCTGACGGCACCAGCGCGTGCCGCCGATCCCGGGCGTGTCGCCGGCCATCACGACCTGTCGCACCACGGCCAGGACCCGACCAAGATCGACCAGCTCAAGATCGTCGAAGCTCGAGAAGATGAAGACCCTGCGGCGACTTCCTCGCCAAGCTGAAGCAGACGCAAGGAAGAGGGCGAAAGCTGCTCGACCGCACGATGGTTTCTTCGGCAGCAACCTCGGCAACGCCAGCAACCACTCCACGAAGAACCTGCCGGTCCTGCTGGCCGGCGGCGGCTTCAGGCACGGCCAGCACCTGGCCTTCGACCCGACAAACACCCGCCGCTGTGCAACCTCTATGTTAGCATGCTGCAGCGGCTGGGCATCGAGTCGGACAGGTTCGGCTCCAGCACCGGGACGCTCACCGGACTCGATTTCGCCTCGTGACGCCACTGTCAAGTATTTTCTTTAGCGACCGCCAATCCAGTAACCGCGACTAAGGGGACAGTGATGACATGGCAGACGCCCGATGGAGATCGTGTTCTTTGCGGAGCTGAAGGCGAATTGGTCCGCGACGTTCTCGCAGTGACGGTCGATCAGATCGCAGAGAACCTCCATCATGACCAGCGTCTGTTTACCTTCGGAGCCGCTGCATTTGACGCGGTCACTTCGACCGAACAACTCGCCGTCGTCAAGGACATCGCCGAGCATCTGCTGACCAAGACATCTCAATCACTGGAATTGACGTCGCGTAACGAAGCCGCCGTTTATGCAATCTTTCGCACCCTGCTGACGCAAATTGAAATCGAAATCGATGTGCAGCGGACTGATCGATTTGATGGCGACGACGATGTCCCCGAGTGGCAGGTTTACTCGCGGTTCGCGGACACTCGCAGCATGTTGCCGCCAATGATCTGGCGGGTCACGTTGTCAACCGGCTATTGCGAGTGAAACTGGATCAGCTGTGGTCGGGATGCCGAGTGATGCATCATTCCCGATCAGCCGGAACGTAGGGGATTAGTCCCTTTTCGAAGGCGATCTCCTGGGCCTCCCTGGGAGCATGACGGATGTCCATCAGGAACCCGTCGACCTCCAGCATCCAAACCAGCGGATTTTCGTCGATGTGGCTCGGCAAGCTCCACTGTGGATCGAGTTGGTGAATTCGAAGCATGGTGCGGATTTCCCTTAGGTTTTGCCGCCCCGTGTTTTTCGGCAATCCTAAACCGCTCGTCGATCTCTCTCAACAGCATGTGAGGCGTTTGTGTTGGATCGTTCAGAAAATTGACCCAGCCGATCGTCCGCACAATCCCGCTCGCCCAGGCTACCGGCTTGCCGCGCAACAGCGGCGATGGCCGTTTTCGCGCCAGCTTATCGGCCAGCTTTCGGCAAAGCTCCGCATATTCGTCGTTGAGAGAACTCGCGGCAGAACTCATCCGTCATCGCGACAACCGCGTCTACGCACGGCCGCACGTCCGCCGCCCGCGAGGACTGTCGCGGAGCTTTCTTCCGCGGCTCGCGCTTCGTCGCGGCCTGGGATTTTGCCGGCAGCGACGTGACAATACCACCCATCTGCTCCTTCGCTTCCTGATAGATCTCGTTCAAACTCTGCTTGACTCCCCCGCCGAAAGAGATATTGAACCCTACTAACACCCCGTCGTAGACGATTTTGTCCCGAAACGGCAATAATAAGGCTTCGGCCAGCACAGGTAAGGATGGGCCGATAAGCTCCTCAAACGGGTCGCATAACGCCAACACGCCATACGCGGTCTGCCGCTGTTCGCTGAGAAAGACCGTATAGTTCTTCAGGTGGCGAAAAATGAAAAATTGACCGGCTACAAAATGTCGCGAGCTCTTAACGATCTGAAGTTCTTCGCCCGACAAGGAGAGGGGATCTTCTTGGACGAACCGGTCGATCAACTCCGGCTGGCCAACAAGAGCATCCCGCACTTGCACCCTTGCCTCCGGCGGCAACCCAGAAAACACCTCAGGGCTGACAATCCCCGGCACGATCTCGAGTTGCTCATTAACGTAGAACATCAACGACCGATGCAGTCGGAACAACAATTGGACTTCGTCAGAGCTAGCCTCGCACTCATCTTATTTATCTCTATAATCGTTTTAACGTGTAATGCCGCAGACAGCACCGCTGCCTAAAGATCAGCGTCTATGAGCGTTCATCAAAGGTTCTCATCACTAGCCAAAAGCATAGACGTAGCCCTGGCCTATCGGCGGCGAGCTTTGACTTTGAGGTAGGGCGGCAGATAGCAGGCGCGGTGGGTGGGACTTCCAACAGCGGCCCAGGCGTCGCCGCGCGGCGGTTCGGTGATGTCTTCGATGACGAAGCCGTTGCGACACAGTTCGCCCAGCAACGCTTCCAGTGGATGAATGAACTCGGTCGTTCCGGCTTCCAGGTGTTCGTCGGTTGCCAATTCCCGCGATACCGGCAGACCGGCGAAGGCGGGCAGCCGCAGGCGATAGTCACCGGCCGGATTTCCGCTCGCTTGCAGCGAGCCGGGTTGCTTGTGCTGCGCGATATACAGGCCTCCGGGACGCAGCACCCGGGCGATCTGGCGGTAGACAGCGGCCAGATCGGGGACATAGCAACTGCTGACCGGCTGGACGACCGCGTCGAAACCGGCTGACGGCAGGGGCGATAGATCCTGCAGCGATACTTCTTGAGTGTCGATCGCCAGCCCGAACTGCTGAGCCAATCGCCGGTCGATGGCTACCATCCGGCGACAGCGATCGACCACCGTCACGTCGAAGCCCGCGGCTGCGTGCAGCAGACTGTGCGTGCCGCCGCCGGCAGCCAACAGCAACAACTTGCTGCCGGGCAACGGCAATTCGCTGAGCCACGGATCGATCGCGGCCCGCGCGGCGGCGGCATCCGGAGGCTGCAGTTCATGCGGGTCCGCATGAAACCGCGCGTCCATTGCCAGTTCGTCCCAGGCCGCGGCATTGCCCGCTGCCGCATCGCAGACGGACTGCCGACGGCTGGCAATCCAATCGGCCAGTTCCTGCCACCGCTGTGCGAGGCGAACCGCGCCATCGTGCAACCGTGCGGCGACCGCTTCGATCGGGCTGCAGAGAAAGCCGTCGACGGACAGCCGCGGCGGATGCGGTTCGTGCAGTCCGACCCACTGGGCGCCCCACTGCGCGATGACCGTTTCACCAAACCAACTGCCGTAACAGAGGGCCAGCGATTGATCGTTGCCGCGGTCGACCTGTGCTCGATGGAGATCCAGGATGTGGTCGACGAGCGTGATGTCTTCGCTGCACAAGCCAAGCGTTAAATCGTGCACCTGCCGAGCGTGCACCACAGCGGCTTCGGCATAAGTGCGCATCACGGCTTGCTAAGCACCCGGATACAAATTTGTTCCATGGTTTCTTTCTTTCCGCACGGTAGGAATCGGGCTGAATTGGGTTGCTAATGGCAGATGACGTGTGTCCGGCCACTTAAAATTCCGGATTGCAGCGGTAGAGAAACGGGCGGCTATTGACGATGCTCCAGACGACGTCGGAGAAACGCGGTGACTGATCTTTGCCCGCCGCCGCGATCTCGTCCAGCACGCAGCGATCCGCTTCGACCGGAGCGCGACCCAGAGCGTAGATCATCATGTTTCTTGCCAGCGTCCGCGTGAACCCTTCGGGCGAATCCAGCAGCAGCTGTTTGAGCGAAACCGGACCATCCAGTTCCCTGCCGTCGGGCAGGCGACCTGTCGGATCGATCGCCTGGCCGGCATCCTGTTCGCGCCAGCGCCCCAAGGCATCGTAGTTTTCCAGTGCAAAACCGAACGGGTCGATGCGTTCGTGGCAGCCGGCACATGCTGGTGAAGCACTATGTTTTTCAAACAATTCCCGCAGCGTCACGTTGCCTCCGCTGGCGACGGCTTCAAGCTGGGGCACATCGGGCGGAGGAGGCGGAGCCGGATCGCCGAAAATCCGGTCAGCGACGTAGTTTCCTCGCCGCGGGATGTTGGTGCGGTTGGGATCAGACTGAACCAGCAGCACTGCCGCCGAGGTGAGGACGCCGCCGCGACGACGATCGGTCAGGCGGACCCGCTGGACCGTCTCCGACAGGCCGTCCGCCGGCAGGTCGTAATGCCTTGCCAGCCGCGCGTTCAAGTAGCTGTAATCGCTGTCCAGCAGGTCGCTGATCGGGCGATCCTCGATGATGATTTCGGACAGCAGCGTTTCGACTTCGGCCAGCATCGCGGCACGCAGTTCGTTGTCGAACTCCGGAAACACGTCGCTGTCGACTTCGTGCGTCGACACGCCGCGAAACCCCAACCACTGACCGAAGAAATGCTGCACCAGCGCCTTGCTGCGCGGATCGGCGAGCATCCGCATCATCTGTTGCCGCAGCACCTCGGGGTTCCGCAGTTCTTGCTTCGCGGCGAGATCGAGCAAGTCCCGGTCAGGAGGCCGCGACCAGAGGAAAAAACTCAACCGGCTCGCCAGCTCGTAATCGTCGACCGGATACGGTGCAACTTCATCGGGACGATTCTGCTCGATGCGCAGCAAGAACTGGGGCGCTATCAGGACGGCTGTGATCACGTGTCCCATCGCCGTCTGGTGGTCTTCGTCCGCCGAGCGACTGTAGCGGTAGAGCTCCGTTAACCGATCGATCCAAGAGGCCTGAGCAGGGCGGCGAAACGCGAGATCTGATAGAGCTTGAAAGTGCGTCCGCAGTTCCTTGTCATTGGCCGGTTCCTCAGGACCGAAGACACGACGATAAGCCTCTGGCGAAGTCCCCTTGGCGGCGACCAGTTCGGCTGCCACCCGGCGTGCTGCCGTATGGTATTGCTCGACCTGAACCGGAGTCATCCCCAGCGTCTGGCCGTTGTTGTCGAAGCCGAAACTGCTGACATCCGGCGGAAACGTATTGATCGCCAGCGACAGGTCCAAGCCTGTCAGATCGAGAATTGCATTGTCGTATTCCACGCGATTGAGTCGCCGCAGCGGAGGTGGCCCCGGATCGTTCAGGGTTTCGCAATCGATCTGCTCCAGTGTCTCGGCGAGGAAGCCGAGCATCCACCCGCGCTGCTCATCGCTGGGTTGCCGGGCATCTTCAGGAGGCATCGAGCCATCCTGGAGCACGAACTGGACCTGTTCCCAGATGTCGCGATGATTGAGGATCATCCGCGGGTCGGTGTCGCTCGCCAGGTCGATGCCGCCCGACGGATCAACTTCCTGATGACAGCGGTGGCAGTACCGCGAAAACAGGCCGCGGACGTTGCGGTCCCAGGACAGCGGATTGTCTTGCTGACCTGGCTGGGCGTGGCCCGAGCCGGCGGCCAGCAACGTCAACCCGATCGCTGCGGCCGAGCGGGCAGCGAGCAGTAAAGGGACGCACAGTAACCGGTCGAGCGATCGCTGAATCGTCGCCCGATCTTCGGGTCGAGAATCAGCGTTGATCGGCTTGGTCAGGCAAGCCAGACGCAGGGAACGAGGTTTCACGCCAGCTCCAGCCTGCCGGTACTGTCGCCGAAGTGGCCACGCTCTGCGCCGGCGGCGGCCAGCATTTCCAGGTACAGGTTACAGATCGGCGTCTTCGCATCGGCGACGAGGTGTCTGCCGCCCCGCACGCGACCTGAGCCGCCTCCGGCTACCAGCAGCGGCAGGTCGTCGTTGTTGTGCCGATTGCCGTCGCTGATCCCCGAGCCATAGGAAATCATCACGTGATCCAACAGCGTGCCGTCGCCTTCTTTGATTTGCGACATCCGCTGCAGCATTCGTGAGAACAGCTCCATGTGCAGCGTGTTGATGCGGGTCAGCGTGGCATGCTTTTCGGCTTCATTGTTATGGTGTGAGTTCGAATGATGCGAGCCCGAGGCATCGACTTCCTTATACTGTCGTCCCGACTTCTCATAGGAGAACATGAAGGTGGCGATGCGGGTCTGATCGGTTTGGAAAGCCAGCGTCAGGATGTCGAGGATCAGGTTCACATGCTCGGCGTAGGTCGGTGGGATTCCGCGGCCGTCGGGAATGATCAGCTGGGGCAAACGCGGATCGTCGACTCCGGCGAGCGGATCGGCGGCCAAGCCATCGGCGTGGTGCCCATACGCATCGCTGTCGGCCTGCAAAATTCGGCGCTCAACGTTTCGTAAGCCGTCGAGGTACTCTTGCAGTTTTTGGCGGTCGCTGTAGCCCAGCTTGCGTTGCAGGTCGCGCGCTTCTTCCCGGACCTGATCGAGAACGCTCGACGCCGGGGTTGGTTTTTCCTCAGTCGTTTCCACTGCGGCCGTGGCATTCCAATCGGGTTGCCGCGGCGGTTGGCCGCGGAACAGCCGGTCGTACAATTGCCGCGGATTGAGTTCCAGAGCGGCGGGAGTGGTTTTGCTCCGCCAGGAGATATTGGACATATAGGTTCCGCTATAACCGTGATCGCCGCGGCTGCCGGGATCGATCCCCAGCGCCAGCGAGTCGACCGGCGATTGCCAGCCGACTTCGCGCGCGGCGACTTGGTCGACCGAAGCGTTAGCGACTTCGGGCACCTCCGAGTGCTTGCACTTTCCGCCCACCAGATACCCGCCGCCGGTCGGCTCGTGCGAACCTCCTTTGCCCTTGCAGTGCGCCGCGGCGGTGTCGCTGATCACCACCACCTTGTCCTTGACCGGATCAAGCGGCTGGAGGATCGGCGGCAATTCCGCCAGCAGGCCCGCTTGCTCGGGACGCCAGGCTGGCATGTGGACACCGTTGGGCACGTAGAAAAAAGCGATCCGCGTCGGGATAGCACCGGTGGCAGGAGCCGCTGCGGCGGCTTGATGCATCGCTTCCAGCCACGGCAGGGCGACCGCAGCGCCAGCACCGCGCAGCAAGGTTCGGCGGGAAAGGGACGAGCGGTTCATCATGACGGTTCCTGCTCAGAGGCGTCGGGGCGGGATGCCTGGGAGAAATAGGAGACGAGGCTTTCGGCTCCAGTTGCTGCTCGTTCACTGCGGCATGCCGCACCAAACAAACGCACATTCCGACAGGCAGTGCAAGGCGGGATCAACCCAATTTTATAACCGTCCGGCGGAGCCGCTGCAACGCAGACCGGCGGCTGCCTGCCGCGTCGCCGCGTCGGGTATCGTGCTGTGCCGGGAATATGTTCGGAAGCCAGACCGAAGGCGTCGTTTGCTCCGCTTCAATTGTCGACACCCATACACAGGCAAGGCTATTATCGGAGCTTCAATCAGAGTCTGCCTTAGGCTTCCGTGGCATCTGTCAATTGGAAAGACATGTGCTTACCCACCGCTGCGGCGTAACGGGTAAGCGTATCCACGGTAAAATTTGCCCGCTCGCCGCGCTCTAGTTTCGACAGAGCGGAACGATCGATCCCAGTCAAACGCTGGACATCGCCGAGACTCAGCCCTTGAGCCTCCCGAACTTTTCGCGATTCGGCGAACACCGCCGCAGCATCACGGAGTTCCCGCAATCGAGCCTTCGCCCGCTGTCGCAATTCAGGCAGCTCCTCAGTCACCAGCTCGCGGATCTTTTCCAAATCTTCAATGGTGCGATAGACGAATACACCCCGTTTATGAATGCCTTCCACCGGCGGCACGAACGGATAGGATCCGGTGGCCAGCACGATCTGGTCGTAGCGGATGCTGGCTCCGCGATCGGACGTCACAGTGCGCCGCTTGCGATCGATCGCGTTTGCTCGATCTCCAAGGTGCAGCTCAACCCCATGTTCCTTATACCAATCCAACCGCGCGATCATCAGCTTCTCGGCATCGCGGTGTGCAAAGAAGGAAGTGAGCCCGACGCGGTCGTACGCTGCACGCGGTTCTTCGCAAAACGTTACGATCTTGAATTGCTTCGCATCGTCGAATTGGATCAGCTTTTCAACAAAGCGGTGACCGACCATCCCGTTGCCAATGACCACGATGTTCTTCCGTTGGTCAAAACCTTGCATCCTATTATCACTTGGCAGCTTAGACCACCGCATGCGCAAACCTCGATCCTCAGTATTCATCGGCTCCGAGAATGGCCATGGCTTCCCGGCTAGGCGAATGCCGTACCAGTTGCTGTTGCCGACCAAGCGAGGTTTCGTCAGCTGCTTCTCAGTAAAAAGATTGGGGAAACAAGAAGATCGGTGTGGATTCCACATGCCGCATACGCACACAAGCCGGTGCACAATGAATGGGCATGGCTCGCCTCCACAGGTTCTGGCCTGGATCGCGGTTCGGCTCCAGGCCCGCGAGGGGCTGAGCGGCGGGAGGCGCTGTGGTCCCGCCCTTTATTCCGAGGGATTTGCTGTGTCGCCGGCTGCGCAGCCAGCTAGCTTAACCGCGGCGGCGGCGGCGATCCACTTCGTCGTCATGGAGCAGGCTAGCCAGCGCCGAGCCGTTGAAGGCATGCGCGGCGTCGACTTGCTCGGCCCACCCACTTTCGCCCTCGCTCGCCTGAACACCCCCGCCCCGGCTCTGACGACCGAGGTGGTTGAGTACCAACAATGCATCCAGCGGTGTCACCGAGCCGCTATTGTTGGTATCGAGATAGGGAAAATCGATCCGGTGAGCGCTTGCTCCCTGCGGCAACACGCCGCTGGGGCCGCGACCCACGGCATTGATGATCATCAATGCGTCAGCCGGAGTGACGATTCCGTCCCCGCTGGCGTCCATCGGTAGCGCCCAATTGTGCCAGATCGCATCCAACAGCTCCGGAGGCAGAGCCGGTTCGCCTTCCCCACGATCCCCCTGCGGGACACCGACAATCATGACGGTGTCGCGGCCCTCCACCGTGCGGCCATCGAACGTCCGCCCACGCAAGATCCCTTCGGCGTCGCCAGCCTGGAAGTTCGCTTCCTGGATAACAAACATTGCCAGCAGGTCCAGTCGTCCATCACCGTTGAGGTCGACATAGCGGGTATCGGGCGCACGGTCTTTCTTCTTCCTCGCCAGCGACGACTCCTCGCCCGTCCGGCCGAAGGTGAGTGATTCCACGTCGAGGTCGCGCGTGGCATCCAACGTCTCCGTCGACAAAATGACAACCTGCACCGTTCCACCACTTCTTGGATTAATCGGGTTCGGTCCGCCCCCGGGGCGGATGTCGATCGGCACCACTAGCGTTCCACCGATCGGATTGACCGTGATCGAGACGGTGGCGACGCCGGACTGGAGATTTCCGTCACTAGCTCGATAGGTGAAGCTGTCGGCGCCGTGGAAGTCCGCTGCCGGTGTGTAGACGAACGAGCCATTGTCCCCGAGCGTCAGCGTGCCAGCGGTCGGACCATCGACCAGAAAAGCGGTCAGCGCATCGCCGTCGGGGTCGCTGTCGTTGCCGAGCAAGCCTGGAGCTGCGATCTCCAATGTCGATCTTTGGTCGACGCTGTAGCTGTCATCGATAGCGACCGGAGCTCGATTCACGTGATCGACCATGATCGAGACCGTGGCGACTTCGGACTGAAGATTTCCGTCGCTGGCTCGATAGGTGAAGCTGTCGCTACCGTGGAAGTCAGCGTCCGGCGTGTAGACGAACGAGCCATTATCCCCGAGCGTCAGCGTGCCATTGGTCGGGCCGCTGGCCAGGATGGCGGTCAGCGCATCGCCGTCGGGGTCGCTGTCGTTGCCGAGCAAGCCTGGAGCTGCGATCTCCAATGTCGATCTTTGGTCGACGCTGTAGCTGTCATCGATAGCGACCGGAGCTCGATTCACGTGATTGACCATGATCGAGACGGTAGCGACTTCGGACTGGAGCCTTCCGTCACTAGCTCGGTAGGTGAAGCTGTCGGCGCCGTGGAAGTCCGCTGCCGGCGTGTAGACGAACGAGCCATTGTCCCCGAGCGTCAGCGTGCCATTGGTCGGGCCGCTGGCCAGGATGGCGGTCAGCGCATCGCCGTCGGGATCGCTGTCGTTGCCGAGCAAGCCTGGAGCTGCGATCTCCAAGGTCGATCTTTGGTCGACCCTGTAGCTGTCATCGTTCGCGATCGGAGCCCGATTCACGTGATCGACCGTGATCGAGACCGTGGCGACTTCGGACTGGAGACTTCCATCACTAGCGCGGTAGGTGAAGCTGTCGCTACCGTGGAAGTCAGCCTCCGGCGTGTAGACGAACGAGCCATTGTCCCCAAGCGCCAGCGTGCCATTGGTCGGGCCGCTGGCCAGGATGGCGCTCAGCGCATCGCCGTCGGGATCGCTGTCGTTGCCGAGCAAGCCCGGGACCGCGATCTCCAATGTCGATCTTTGGTCGACGCGATAACTGTCGTCGATAGCGACCGGAGCTCGGTTCACATGATTGACCGTGATCGAGACCGTAGCGACTTCGGACTGGTGCCTTCCATCACTAGCGCGATAGGTGAAGCTGTCGCTACCGTGGAAGTCAGCGTCCGGCGTGTAGACGAATGAGCCATTGTCCCCGAGCGTCAGCGTGCCATTGGTCGGGCCGCTGGCCAGGATGGAGCTCAGCGCATCGCCGTCGGGATCGCTGTCGTTGCCGAGCAAGCCCGGGGCCGCGATCTCCAAGGTTAATCTTTGGTCGACCCTGTAGCTGTCATCGTTCGCGATCGGAGCTCGATTCACGTGATCGACCGTGATCGAGACCGTGGCGACGCCGGACTGGAGATTTCCGTCGCTGGCTCGATAGGTGAAGCTGTCGGCGCCGTGGAAGTCAGCGTCCGGCGTGTAGACGAACGAGCCATTGTCCCCGAGCGTCAGCGTGCCAGCGGTCGGACCGTCGACCAGAAGAGCGCTCAGCGCATCGCCGTCGGGGTCGCTGTCGTTGCCGAGCAAGCCTGGAGCTGCGATCTCCAATGTCGATCTTTGGTCGACGCTGTAGCTGTCATCGATAGCGACCGGAGCTCGATTCACGTGATCGACCGTGATCGAGACCGTGGCGACGCCGGACTGGAGATTTCCGTCGCTGGCTCGATAGGTGAAGCTGTCGCTACCGTGGAAGTCAGCGTCCGGCGTGTAGACGAACGAGCCATTATCCCCGAGCGTCAGCGTGCCATTGGTCGGGCCGCTGGCCAGGATGGAGCTCAGTGCATCGCCGTCGGGATCGCTGTCGTTGCCGAGCAAGCCCGGGACCGCGATCTCCAATGTCGATCTTTGGTCAACGCGATAACTGTCGTCGATAGCGACCGGAGCTCGATTCACGTGATTGACCGTGATCGAGACCGTGGCGACGCCGGACCGGAGATTTCCGTCGCTAGCTCGATAGGTGAAGCTGTCGCTACCGTGGAAGTCAGCGTCCGGCGTGTAGACGAACGAGCCATTGTCCCCGAGCGTCAGCGTGCCATTGGTCGGGCCGCTGGCCAGAATGGCGCTGAGTGCATCGCCGTCGGGATCGGCGTCATTGCCGAGCAGGCCCGGGGCCGCGATCTCCAGCGTCGATCTTTGGTCGACCCTGTAGCTGTCATCGTTCGCGACCGGAGTTCGATTCACATGATTGACCGTGATCGAGACCGTGGCGACTTCGGACTGGAGACTTCCATCACTAGCGCGGTAGGTGAAGCTGTCGCTACCGTGGAAGTCAGCGTCCGGCGTGTAGACGAACGAGCCATTATCCCCGAGCTTCAGCGTGCCAGCGGTCGGACCATCGACCAGAAAAGCGGTCAGCGCATCGCCGTCGGGGTCGCTGTCGTTGCCGAGCAAGCCTGGAGCTGCGATCTCCAATGTCGATCTTTGGTCGACGCTGTAGCTGTCATCGATAGCGACCGGAGCTCGATTCACGTGATCGACCATGATCGAGACCGTGGCGACTTCGGACTGAAGATTTCCGTCGCTGGCTCGATAGGTGAAGCTGTCGCTACCGTGGAAGTCAGCGTCCGGCGTGTAGACGAACGAGCCATTATCCCCGAGCGTCAGCGTGCCATTGGTCGGACCGTCGACCAGAAGAGCGCTCAGCGCATCGCCGTCGGGGTCGCTGTCGTTGCCGAGCAAGCCTGGAGCCGCGATCTCCAAGGTTGATCTTTGGTCGACCCTGTAGCTGTCATCGTTCGCGATCGGAGCTCGATTCACGTGATCGACCGTGATCGAGACCGTGGCGACTTCGGACTGGAGACTTCCATCACTAGCGCGGTAGGTGAAGCTGTCGGTACCGTGAAAATCTTCGTTCGGCGTGTAGCTGAGCGTCCCATCTGGATTCAGCGTCAGCCTACCGTGACGGGGCCCATCCACTAACAATGCGGTGAGAAAGTCGCCGTCGACGTCGGTATCGTTTTCCAAAACTCCAGCACCGGTGCCGATTGCCGTGTTGTATTGAACGGATCCACGCAACGGTGGAGCGACGGTTCCATCGAAAGTGATGCCCTGCTGCACGAACGTGGCGGCAAAGCGATGGATTGCGTGGCCTGTTGAGGTGGCGTTCCCATAGTCGATTTCATGAACCGTAAACTGACCTGTCGAGGTGTTGTGCCCGCGGCCATCGCCGGAGACATTCAGCCCAGGTTTGTCGGCGTCTTGGAAAGGAAAACGCATCGCATCAGCATACAAGCCGGGCGTCAGCTGAGCCTCCAAAGGGGCAGCAAAGTCAAGGGTCCAGAAGCTGCTGCCGTTGATCTGCAGGGAAACGCCGGAGTCAAAATTGCGCCGCGCCGTGATGCTTGCGTCGTCATCGCTGAAGCTCCAGGACCGTCCGGCACCAACCCAGTCGCCCGGTTCGCTCTGCATCGTCAGCTGGAAGACGGGCGTGGCATCAATTGTTAATGTTTCGCCTTGGTTGATGTTGAAGGTATCGTCGCTGGCCACCGGAGCGTCGTTGACGGGGGTAATGTTGAGCGACACGGTGCCCAATCGCCAGTTGCCTTGATCGTCGCTAGCGCGGAACACAAAGCTGTCTGTGCCGTGGAAGTCGAGCGCCGGGACATAGGTGAAGGTGCCGGGGGTATCGCCAGCGAACGCGACCGTCCCGTGTGCCGGTGGCAACTCAACCGCAAAACTGACAGGCTCCCCTTCCACGTCCCGATACTCGATCTCAGCGGTCAGCGGCTGGTCTTCTGCAGTGGTGAACGCCGGATTGTCGACATAGGGAGCGTCGTTGACAGGATTGATGGTGATTCGGACTGTTGCGGTGTCGCTGCTTCCTTGGCCATCGCTGACGCGGTAGGTGAAGCTGTCGGTGCCGTAGAAATTAAGGGCTGGCGCATAGACGAAGCGGCCATCTGGGGCGACTTGCGCTGAGCCGTTTGTTGGTGTGGCCGCCAACTGGAAGGTGAGCGGGTCGTCATCGGGATCGGTGGCGACAAGTTGCCCTCGCAGAAGGTTATCTTCGTCGATGGTACCGCTAGCGTCTTCCGCTACGGGTGGCCGGTTCACACGATCGACGGTGATGAAGACCGTGGCATCGGCATAGGCACCCGAGGGGTCGCTGGCGCGGTAACGGAATTGGTCATTGCCGTGAAAGCCAGCATCGGGTGTGTAAACAAAAGCACCATTATTCCACAGGGTCAACGTGCCGTTTGTCGGTTCGGTAACGAGGCTCGCCGCCAGGGCGTCTCCGTCGGGATCAGAGTCATTGGTCAGAACCCCGCTGAGCGTGCCGCTAACGCTCCTCATGTGCGTCCGAAATGCCAGGTCAAATCCTGAGGAGCCCGGTACATAGATCGCGCCATCACGCCACATTTCACCCGGTGGGTAAGCGTTACCGGCGTTCTCTTCACGCGACATCGAGACGTATGGCAGGCCGTTAGTACTGTTGCGAGAGCCACTCAGGGCGATGGTGAACTGCTCGCCTGCGTTCAAGTAGAAGTCGGCTGCGGACAGATCGATCGTTTCCCAGCGGTCGCTGCCACTGGTTTCAATGTTCAAGGTTCGTTCAATTGCTGGGGATCCGCTCTGCCAAGGCGCACCACGGTAAACCGAGAGGTGCACCTTGCTGCCCACGGCGGCGTCGCGGTAGATCCGCAAGTCGATCGCATCGAGCTGGCCGCTGACGCCAGCGACGACTCGCTGCTGCAGTGGCGAGGTGGGAGTGGTGACGTGGTCGTGCGCCTCGCTGGCTTGATCGACCAACACCGAGGGCAGTGAGCCAACCACGAGGATTTCGTCTTGAGAAATTGAATGCTGATCGTCTACGGCATTGGGCGGCCGGTTGGGATCAGGATACTGCACCAAAAGTTGCGGCCGGGTGCTCTGCCCCCCCAATTCCTGAGCCGCAATGGAGACGTTGACAGGCCGATCCGCCACCAGGCGGAGCGTCACGGCGCCGGACTGAAATGCTGACTGCAGCCACTGAGGGTCATTCAACGCTACCCTATGAACACCTAGACCCGCCCGAACCGGATTCACGGTGGCTAGCAGGACGCCGGACGCGGTCCCGTCGCTACCGTTGATCACACCATCGCCGAGAAAACCTTCAATCCTGATTGGTCCCGAAGATGACGTGTAAGAGACGATCTGGAACTCCAGCACGACCGAGGAGGGGACCGCACCGGTTGGGACATTGGCGGTATCAAACTCCAAGATGCCGATGTCGTGGTAATGAATCCCGTCTAGTGTCTGGTCAAACCGCCGCACGACCAATGACGGTTCAGCGGTCGCGGTGGTCTCAAAAACCCCATCATTATTCGTGTCCGAGATCGTGCCATCAGATGCTACAGGAACGATCCAGGCGGCCAAAACACGTCGGTTCTCCAGTGGCTCCATGCGAAGGCGACGGCGGGATGAAGACGCGCGACGTCTGGCTGGGGTTGACTTCATGGTTCACCATCTTGAGCGTGAGAGGGGAGCATGACAGGGTTCCGACCGCGTCGCGGCGGACCTGTCAGCCGGATACCTGGATACGATGAGGAGGGAATCAACAGGAAATGTGCCGGCGCCATCAAATCATCCGGCCCTGGGAATTGAGCAGCGGTCTCCGGCGTGTCACGTCGCGCCGCAGCTTTGACGGAGAGCTTGATCAGGCACCCACGCTGCTGCCGCGGTGATCTTCGGGAACCGAGCCTCGCGTGGTGCTGCGTCCTCGACTGCATTTACCCTGAGACGGCGATGACTGGTCCGCCAAGTTTCGTGCAACATGCGAATGGCCTTTGCAGCAAGGGGATGTTAAGGCGGCAGGAACGAGAGGATAAGCGGAATCCGAGCGCCCGTGGCGCAGAGGTTGAAAGGGGAGAACCAGGAATTCTTGTCGGAGGAGCCTGGGAAGCGGGTCTGGAGTGATGTTGTGTCCCCGTACCGCCATGCGTGGTTTGATGTCCCTGTGCTGACACACGCCAAAACGCAGTGAACGGTTGAACGTACCCCATTTTTCCCCAAAAAGGATCGCAAGGGGGTTTGCAGGCGCTGACGAGTTGCATTCCTTTTCAGCTGCGCATGCATTTCGCTGCGGTCACAGACCGGTGGATCACGCGATGGCGACCGGACGATCGGTGCAAACCATCCGCAGGGTGGGCTGGAGAACATCAGTGATGGCAAACGCGCGGCGGCATGCCCATGGGCCCGCACCGTCCTAGACAGGAATCCTACCACGATCACACGACAACGGTTGGCGCTGTCTCTGCCCGTCCTCTTGACCGCCTTGGCTACTGGTGACGGTGACCGTTGTGCAGCAGAGGAAGTTGCGAACGCGGATACTGCGGACCTGGGCGCAGAGGTGGTCGTGGCGCAGCGGCCAATCGCTGATGCCGATCGCGGCTTCTTTTTTTGCAATTTAATTGCAGGTGCATTGACGAACGACTCTAGCTGTCTACATTTTTCGTCTACGGATCTGACCGCGAATTTCCCACCGTTTCACCCACAGGGCCGATCTCATGCTGACCTTGCTTGCTGACACCTCCGTAGTCCCACGCCGCTGGGTCGTCGGCCTGATGCCTGCGATCCTGACGCTAGCCATCAGCCTGTGTACAGCCGACGACTTGTTGGCCAGTGATGCTGCCAGCCCCGCACCGACCACCCGTCGCGGCGTGACGCGATTGTTTATTCAGGACGCTGACAAACTGACATTGATGTGGGCCGACTTGGAAGCGACCACTCCGCCGACGTTATCCGATTTACAGCCGGTCGCAGGCTTTCCTGAACTCGATCCAGAGCGTCAGTCGTTGGTGCAAATGGTTTCTGCCAGCGGCAAGATCATGCTTGGCGTGCGTGATGATGAAGACGGCGAGTTTCAAAGCGGCTGGGTGCTGGTCGATTCAGGTGTGGAGGAAGAAGAGCATGGCGACCATTCGCACTGGTACTACACTGCCGCACCCCGGGTGCTGGCACGCAAGCTCGATGACAAGCAGGGAAACCCTGCGCACCTGTATTGCTACGACGGTGTGTTCTATCTGGCCAACGACCGCATCGGTGGATTCACACGACTGGATCCAGCGGCGATTCCCGCCGACGCCGACCAGGCCACGATTGAGCGGCTCGCTGCATTCCATGCTGGCGGTAACGGTCACATCACACTGGCCGTTTCCGGCGACCTAGCTTTTTCGACCTGGATGAGCCGCGAAGAAGAGCATGCTCGGCGAATCGACGTGACCTCGCTCTCCGCTGCTGGCACACGTGAAATCGCCTTTTCGTTTAATGCTAACAGCAGCCGTTTGCATGGCGCGACCGCCGCTGCCGGCAAAGTGTTCTTCGCTCCAGCCGCGGGAATCGACTGGATCGAGGCCCCTACATCGGCCAAGAGCGCTCGCCAGCGACATCGTTGTGCAGCATCTCGATCTGGGCAGCGACGACGATACGCCGCGACGCACCGGCTCGTTCCTCAATTTCCAGAATTATGTGTTGTTCCTGTCCGGCAAAAGTTCTCAGTCGTTTCTCGGTTTGATCGATGCTCGGCAACCGACACCGAATGTCATGCAAGTCGCACTGGACGTCGATCCAAACTCAAGAGCTAGCGCGCCGTTTGCGGTTTCAACGCGTGCACTCGGACCGCTGGCGTTCGTTTTTCACGATCATGCCGAAGGGGTTGACGCGCCGAACGTTGCCAGCGTGATCGCACTCGACCCCAATCGCAATGGCGATTTCTCTGATGCGAAACTGCTCAAACAAATCGATGTTGGTGCCAGCCGTGTCCAGGGGCACGGCGGGCATCATGATATGGTCGCCGACGCTGCTGGGCGTTTCGCCCTAATTTCCAATCCCGGCGATTCGACAGTGCAACTGCTCTCGCTGAGCGACCTATCCGTGCTAAGCACCAGCACGCTCGATATCGTGCCGGCGCGAATGATCGCCATCGGCGGTCGCGGTCCGATCCGCTAACTCCTCCGTCATTGCAACGCACCGCAGCGGTATTGCGGTGCTGCTTAGCGTCTCAGCGAGGCGAGCAAATCGAGTTGAGGGGGCTCCGTCGGGCTGATACACTACCACCGGCGTTTGACGTCGCGTCAGGCCTCCTCGTCCCGCTCCGCCTGTGTTACTTGGACGTCAATGCCCCGGCCCTTCGACCTGCTGCCTACAACGGTGACCGACTCTGGCGACGCCTGGGCCGCAGCGAACGATCCGCAGCGCGGCACCCAAGGGTATGCGTCGACGCGAGGTGATCAACATCCCGACGCTACGGTGTCTTCGAGGTCCGGCTCTCTCTTTGCGGACAATCCCGTTGGAGACCAGTCGCCTCTGGATCATGATCTCAGCCAGCGGTTTGAGCGACACGGGCTTTTGGGCCGTGGCGGATTTGGCATGGTCTATCGCGCCTACGACCGCAAGCTTGCGCGTTTTGTAGCCGTCAAAGTGCCGCATCGGGGACTGCTGGACGAGGTTTCCAATCGGCGGCGAGTCGAACGAGAAGCCGCCGCGACCGCACGGTTGCGTCATCCGCATATTGTGACGTTGCACGATTTCGTCACCTGTGGCGACCAATCGTTGTTGATCAACGAGTTGGTCGAGGGCGAGACACTCGCGCAGATGCTTGACCGGTTCCCAAACGGTTGCGACCTGCGCATCGCTGCAACCATCGTCCAGCGAATCGCTCAGGCTGTGCAACATGCCCATGATCAGAACGTGCTGCACCGTGATATCAAGCCATCCAACATCTTGCTCGATACAACGGTTGTTGATGGTGAATTGGCCTTCTGTCCCCGGCTCACAGATTTCGGTGTTGCTAGGATCATTCGTAACGACGGTGCAACGGAAACCCATTCGCAATTTATCGGCACTTGGCACTACACGCCACCTGAGCTCCTCAGCCATAGCGCTGACGGTCATACCCGTGCCAGCGACATTTATTCGCTCGGCATTGTGCTCTATGAGTTGTTGACCGGCAGGCGCCCGTTTGCTGGCACAACGCTCGGGGAGCTCTATCCGCAAATTCGCAACGGGCACTTCACTTCGCCCCGCGTGCTGCGTGCCGAGGTCCCACGAGATCTCGAAGCGATCTGTTTGCGCTGCATGGCCACAAGCCCAGGGATCCGGTATGCATCAGCTGGCGAATTGGCTGCTGACCTATCCCGTTTTCTCAATGGCGACTCCGTCGTCGCTCGCTTACCCGGAACGATCGAACGCGTGCTGCGCTGGACGCGGCGCCGCCCGACGCAAGCAGCGACCATCGCCATTTCCGCGATCTCGGTGACGGTCGTCGTCTTCGCAGTCGCGTTAATGAATCGCCAGCTTTCCAAGGTCAACGCAGACCTCCTGGCCAGTAATCTAGAACGGGAATCCATCATTCAAGCCGGTCTGCGCACACTTTATAATTATGAGCAGACGATCTACGCCGGCGAGATGTTCAAAGCATCAACTGCCATCCAAGAGATGCGCCTTCGCAACGCCCGGACTATTTTAGCCACCTATGCCGATGGCCAACCGCTGGCTCACCATCGCGACGTTGAATGGGAGCACGCGAGATTTCAGATCTCTCGCGAATCGACGATTTTATGGAAGGCCGATCAAGCGCTGTATTGCATTGCGCAGTCCGATCGCCAGCGGGCCATCGGTGGAGCCGCTAGTCGGGTGGCGCTGCTGGATCGCGTTAGTGGCGATGCGGTCCACCAGTGGCAGACGGAGCAAACCGAAGTCAATTCGATTGTGCTCGATCCAGAAGTCGAGCGACTGTGGTGTTCCGGCGATGATGGAACCGTACACGCCTACGACACCCGCACAGGCGCGAAGCTCTATCGGGCTCAAGTTTTCGAAGATGCTCGGGCCTATGATTTGGTTCACTTCCCGGAACTCCAACAACTGATTTGTTTTAGCAGCGAGGGAACTATCGCTGCGATCGACAGCTCAACCGGCGAGATCCGCCGCCGATGGCCTGCACACAAGGAAGGGGCACGGTCCATTGCGTCTGCTGGCCCGCGTCATTTCGCAGTGGGGCATGCCGCTGGCTTATTGCATATTTACAACGTCGCTACCGGGAAGGTCCAACATGAACTGAAGCTCGAAGATTATCAAACCATTCTAGCGTTAACACTTGATCCAGAGGCTCATCGGCTCTGGGTGATGGCAGGCAATTCCATTCGTTATCTCGATCTTGAGACAACGACTTTCGCAAAGCCGTGGACCGCCACCGATGAATTGACGGCGATGGCCTGTGATTCGGTCAACCAGTCGGTTGTCGTTTCGATGGAAGGTGGGGTCTTTCAACGCCTGCGTATCGCTGATGATGGTGAACTGACGCCCGTCGATCAGTGGGCGAATGAAGGGCAGCGAGTGTTCACGATTGCGACCGACCTTGGCAGCGGCGAAATACTCAGTGCCGATGCCGAAGGGGCGCTACGAAAATGGCACAGTGCGCCGCTGGTGCGCACGGAGCATCGAGGTCCGTCTAAATCCAAAAGCATCCAGTTCGATTTCATTTCCGGCGGCGATCTGGAAAGCTGGCCGGCGCTCGTCAGTGTTAATCGGACGCAAGTGTTTTCGCTCGCAACGCAAACTGGACAGCGCCAGGCGATTGCTTATGACGGCCCACCGGCGATGTATGTCAGCACGATTGCCAAGAACCAACTCCTGATCGGCAGCAGCCAACCGCCGGCACAGCTGCTTGACCTTACGTCTGGCACAGTAAGCGAAGTACCGGTCCATGCTTCGGACAGCGTGAATCGCTCCGACGATGGTGCCTGGCTTTGTGGCGTGGAGCCGAAGGGCGGTCATGCATGGCTGCTCGACGCAGTCGGTCTGGCGGCGCCCTTGCATTTGCCGGCGCACCACTCGCAGTCGATCGCGGTGGCTCCGGAGCATGGCCGTGTGTTTTGGAACGATGGAAATGCGCTGATGTCTCGGCTGATCGCGACGGCGGACGCTCCGCAGCACCATGTCACTTTCTCGCGGGTGCCAAAGTTCCTTGAGCTGTCAAATGATCAATGGTTGATCGCTGTGGGGCTGACCGACCGTGAAGTGCATCTGTGGGACTGGCAGCAGGATCGCCGCATCGGTCCGGTCCTGATGCACAGTGGCAGGCTGCAAGCGATGGCATTTTCCCAAGGGGGGCGTACCCTGATGACGCTCGACGAAGCGGCAGTGCTGCGATTTTGGAATGTCAAAACAAGCCAGCTGATGCTGGAAAAACAACTTGAGTTTGAGCTGTCTGGCGACATCACCCAAGCCCGCTTCTCCCCCGATGGCCGTTTCTTAGTGACCTTATACGACAGACAGAATTTCAACACGCTGCGGCTGTATTAGATCGGTCATAAACGGTGAAGCATACATGGTAGGGCGTGGCCGGCGCTCTGCGTGTGGCGTGGGAACTGGCTAAACTGTGCTGCTGGTCGCGACACTTGCCGCATATCTTGAAAGGTTGATTGATCATGGTGTTTGATTGGATGGTTCGTTGGGGAGCGTCAGGAGCATTGAAGGTCAATGAAATGATTCAGCAGCCTGAGTTAGGTGTGCTTGGTGTGCGATGCGCTGCCAGACAGAACGTTAGGATGCTGGCTCAGGCGCTGGCAGTCTGCCTGCTGGTGGTATGCAGCGTCTGCGTCACGACCGGAGCTGCTGAGCCGCCGACCGAGGCTCTGTGGCCAGGCACGCCGCCGGGGCCGGCGGCGCTGGTGGCCGGTGAGGAGCAGGACCTGACAAAACCGGATGATCGATTAATTGCCGGCAAGCGGATCATCAAACTCGGCAACGTTGCTCAGCCGGAGATGCAGGTGTTTCTGCCCTCTGAAGGACAAGCGAACGGCGGCGCTGTGGTGATTTGTCCTGGCGGCGGCTTTAGTATCCTCGCCTGGGACCTGGAGGGAACGGAAGTCGCGCAGTGGCTTACCTCGCTGGGCTTTGTCGCCGTCGTGGTGAAGTATCGCGTGCCGACCCGCCGGCATGGCGGTTCAGGCAAGTGGCAGGGACCGGTGATGGACGCCCAGCGGGCGCTGAGCCTCACCCGCAGCCGCGCCGACCAGTGGGGACTTGATCCAAACCGCATCGGCATCCTCGGCTTTTCCGCCGGCGGCGAAACAGCAGCTCGGGCTGCGGTCCAGCAGGGCCAGCGGCTGTATGAGCCGGTCGATGAAGCCGATCACGCTTCATGTGCCGCCAATTTCGCAGTGTTGATCTATCCGGCCGGGATCGCGGAGGAGGATGGGACGCTCAAGGAGAGTTACCCTGTCGATGCGAAGACGCCGCCGATGTTCTTCGTGCATGCAGCCGACGACAACGTCAGCTGCCTGCATAGCGTCGCGCTGTTTACCGCGCTCAAGCAAGCCGACGTGCCGGCGGAACTGCACATCTTCACCACCGGCGGCCACGGCTACGGGCTGCGGCCGACCGACCAGGCGGTCACGCGCTGGACCGAGCGCGCGGCGAGTTGGCTGGAAGAGATCGCTGCGAAAGCCGAGTCAGCGAACCCGTAGCGGTTTGATAGGTGAACCTTTTGTCTCGGGGACACGTTTCTGTTTGTCCCAAGCAGATCTACAAGCCCTCGGGGCAAGGGCGCTGATCCTCTGGGTGGCACGTCCCTGAGGAACGAAGGGCGTGCTGAGGAAAATGGCAGGGTAATCAGAGAATGTCACATCGGTTCGGTATCGGCTTCAGGAGACCACGCCCATCGCTGGGGCTCTGAGCGTGCCACCCAAAGCCATCACGCCAAGATCTTTTCGACCACCGCGGCGGCAGGATTCTCCACCAATGCGAGCTCGCGTGTACCGACTCGGAACTTGAGTTGCCGGTGATCGAAACCAAAGCGGTTCAGCACCGTCGCCAGCCAGTCATGGTTGGTGACGACATCCTCGACGGCATGATGTGAAAACTCGTCGGTCACGCCGTGAACGCAGCCCGCTTTGATGCCACCGCCAGCAACCCACATGCTGAAACCGTGGGTGTTGTGGTCGCGGCCGACATTTTTCAGCTCCGTGTCACCGACAGGCACTTGGATCGTCGGCAAACGTCCCATCTCGCCTCCCCAGTGGACCAGGGTGGTATCCAACAAGCCGCGACGCTTGAGATCTTGCACCAGTGCCGCCGCGGGCCGGTCGATTTCTTGGCAGCGTTTGGGCAATTCCGTAGCGATGGATGAGTGGTGGTCCCAGCTCTGGCCATTATTAAAGATTTGGACAAACCGCACTCCGCGTTCGACCAGTCGGCGAGCGATCAGGCAACGGGTTCCATAGTCGCGGGTGACGTCTTGATCGATGCCGTAGAGGCGGATCGTCTCCTCGGTTTCACCGGAAATATCAAACACTTCCGCGGCGGAAACTTGCATCTTGGCCGCCAGTTGATAGCTCGCCATACGAGCCGCTAATTCATCTTCGCCGGGATAGGCTTCAGCGTGACGGCGGTTCAATCGCTCGAGAAAATCGAGTTGGCCGCGCTGCGCCGCGCCACGCAGATGCACCGGAGGTTCTAGATTGAACATCCGCGGTTCTTTGGGGCGAACTACGGTACCTTGGTAGATCGACGGCAAGCCGCCGTTGGTCCAACTGTCACCGCCGACGATCGGCAATCCCCAGGGATGGGTCAGCGCCACATAAGCAGGCAGTTCCTGCGATTCACTGCCCAGGCCATAGACCAACCAACTGCCCAACGTCGCTCGGCCGCCAACACCGCTGCCGGAGTTCAAAGCATAGAACCCCGGGAAGTGATTATTAACCGCCGAGTGCATGGAGCGGATCAAGGTGATCTCGTCAGCGATGTTGCCCAGCTCGGGCATCAAATCCGAGATCTCCATCCCGCATTGGCCGCGCGGGCGGAACGCCCACTGTGATCCCATGATCTGACGGCTCGCTTGAGCGGCGTTATCGAAGCGAATATCCCCTTCGAACTGCTGTCCGTTTCGCTTGATCAGCTCCGGCTTCGGATCGAACAGATCGATTTGGCTGGGGCCGCCCATCATGAACATCGAGATCATTGCCGTCGCTTTGGCCGGCTGCGGCGGTTGCTTGGGCAGCAGGTTATACGAGATCGGTTCCAGCGGGGGCTGAGCCAGCGGGTCGAAGGCTGGCGAGTCGGCTGCCAGCAGCCCGTCTTGCTGCAGCAGCCACGCGGCTCCCAAACTCCCCAGTCCGAATGCTGATGATTGCAACCAATGACGGCGTGAGCAAAACGGAGCGTTGGGCTGGTTCATCGCAGGTGACCGGATAGCAGAGGTGGGAAGGGCTAGTTCAGTTGTGGTACAACCTCAAGGGATGTACAGGAACCGGTTGGACGACAAAATCATTTGGCACAGGCTGGCCAGTGCGACCAACTCAGCCGGATCGGCGGACGACGCTGCTGCGGGTGTCGGCGGCAATGGTTCATCGGGCTTGGGCGGAGCGGCACGAAACAGCGTGGCTTGCTCAGCTAGGAAATCGAGGCATTCGGCCAGTTCATCGTCCGCCGGCTCAGCGGCAAAGGCCCGCAGAAAGGCGGCTCGCACCCGCGCCTCAGGCGATGGTTCCGACCAAATCGCCGCAGCCATCTGGCGGCTGGCAGCGATCAGCGACGCGTCGTTCATGAACCATAGGGCTTGGGGCGCGACGGTCGATGAATCACGCTGCTGGCAGTTGGGCGTCATCGCTGGCAAGTCAAACGTTTGCAACTCATTGAGCGGCAGACCGCGCAGCGCGCTGATGTAGACGCTCCGCCGCAGCGCCTGGCCGCCAGCGTCTTCGATTCCGGCAAACAAGCCGTCGCGGAGCAACCGCGTGCCGACCACCGCTTTGCCTTCGGCGTCTTCGGCGACCGGCGCGCTCGGGCCGCCCATTGCGGGGTTGAGCTGACCGGAAACCTGCAAAATCGCGTCGCGGATCGATTCCGCATCGAGGCGGCGGAGGTTCATCCGCCCCAGCAACAGGTTGTCGGGATCGGCCAGTTTCCTGGCAGGCGACGCCGTCCCGTCGCCGCTGCTGGTGCTGGCCAACGATTCAGCATTTTCAGCAGGCCGTTTCGCCGTCTGCTGATAGGTTGTCGAAGTGACAATCTGTTTATGCAGTCGTTTGAGGCTCCAGCCGTGCCGGACAAAGTCGTCGGCCAGCCAGTCGAGCAGCTCGGGGTGCGACGGTGGAGCGGCATTGAGGCCGAAATCCCCAGGCGTCTCGACCAGTCCGCGGCCGAAGTGGTGCATCCAAACACGATTGACCGCCACCCGAGCGACCAGCGGATGAGTCCCGTCGGTCAACTGGCGGGCATACGCCAAGCGGCGACCGCTGGTCCGCGGAAGTGACTCGTCCAGCGGTGGAACCGCCGCGGTGGGCCGAGCGGAGACCAACACCGTCAACTCACCGGGAGCGACCGGCTCGGTCGGCGCTTCTGGATTGCCGCGAAAAAACACATGGCTGGCCGGCAATTGCTCGCGCGATTCTTGAACCGCCATGACCAATCGCTCGATCGGCTTGCGTTTGCGAATCTCGGCGACCTGCTTTTCCTCTTCTTGAAACGCTCGATGTGCCTTGGAGTCGTACTCGACCAATTGGCCGATGATCCACTGCACGGTGCGGACCTTAGGGAACCGCTCCAACAGCGCCTTCTGCTCCTCGGACTGATCGGCTGGTTTGAGGGCAATCGCTGCCCGCAACGGCTCACGGAACTCCTCAGGGGCGGCTGCGATCTCGCGATCTTGGATCGTTTGGCAGTGGGCTTTGCGCCGCTCGTTGATATCGTTTTGCAGCGCTACCGCTTCCGCTTCGATCGCAGCGGACGCTTGGCGGGTTGAATCATCCGTCATGTCGACCAACCGCTGAGCCGGTTTCTTCCACTGGTGGATCGGCATCACCGGATCGAACACTGCCCGGAAACGGTAGTAATCCTCGATCGTGATCGGGTCATACCGGTGATCGTGGCACTGAGCACAGCCGACCGTCAGGCCCAGCGCAGCCGTGCTGACGACTTGGATCACGTCGGCAACCGCCTGATTGCGATCCAGCAGCGTGTCATCGGTCTGTGTGATATCCGGTGCCATCCGCAGCAGTCCCGTGGCGGCCAGCAGCGTGACGTGCTCCGTGTTGTTCGGATCGGGTGGGCCGGCGATCAGTTCATCACCGGCGAGTTGTTCGAGCAAGAAGCGATCATATGGTTTGTCGTCGTTGAGCGACGTGATCACATAGTCGCGGTAGTGCCAGGCATGGGGGCGGGGTTGATCTTTGGTTAGGTTGCCGTCGCTCTCGGCATAGCCCGCGACGTCCAGCCAGTGCCGTCCCCAGCGTACGCCGTAGTGCGGCGAAGCGAGTAGCCGATCGACCAAGCGCTCATAGGCGTCGGGGCGAGCATCTTCGACAAACGCAGCCACATCCTCTGGCGCAGGGCGGTAAGCCGTGCAGATCGAACGTCAACCGCCGGATCAACGTCCGCCGGTCGGCGGCGGGCGAAAACGAACCACCGGCCGCCGCCAGCCGGGCCGCGATGAAGGCATCGATCGGATTGGCGATGTCAGCGCCAGCTCGCGCATTCGTCTGCTCTGGTAGCGGCGATTCCGCTTCGCCAGTCGTCGTCGGCGCAATCGGTGGTGACACGGCAAGGACCGGTTGAAACGCCCAGTGGTTCAGCTCTTCCTCGGTGAACCTGGCTTGCTTAGGGTCTTCCGGTTCAGGACGTGCGGTCGCTAGTCCACCGCGAATCCAGCGGCCGATCGTCTGCTTCTCTGCGTCGGTCAGCTTCTTCGGCCCCGGCGGCATCTCATCGCTCTCGATCCGCTCCCACAGCAACGACTCGTCGGTTTGGCCCGCAGCAACAGCCGGCCCCGAGTCACCGCCCGCGAGCATCAGCCGCACCAAACGCAGGTCCAACTCACCGGCGAGTTCGGGCTCTTCGCCGTGACAGTGAAAACAGTGCGCTTTGAAAATCGGCCGCACATGCTTTTCAAATGTAAAAGTCGCTTCCTCAGCGGCGACTGCATCGGCGGGCAACTCGGCGGCCCGAGCCCAAACGCCACCGGCAAGAAATGCACACACAGCGGCAAACAGGCGGAGAGTCGGTTTCACGGCGGGGCGGTCCGGAGGGAGGGGGCAATCGCTGAGCCGGCGGGAAGGCGGCCGCGAGCGGTTGGCTAACCTCACGCGGGCGGCTAATCATACCAAACTAGCCGGCCGAGAGCTGGCTGGCAAATTTTCACTGGCTTGACTGCGAAGGTTCTTCCGCTGACTCCATTTGCCCAGGCTTATAACCTGCCGTCGACAATGGGTGTTTGATCAGCTGGCTGAAGTTCGGCGGCACGATGTGGCTGGTACCGTTTGCCGACGTAGCCGCCAATGGCCCCCGCAATTGCACCCGCAACTGCCTTCTGCAGAAAGTAGGACCAACTGAACTCAGCTACAACAATCGGACTACCCAACAATACGAACAGGTAGCCGATCGGCAGTAGGAACAGTCCGAACACTCCGGCCGACAAACCCGCCCCGACCAAGGCGCCTAGAACCGGGCGACAAAATGCGCCGGCGATGGCGCCGCAAAGCAGCCCAATGCCGGCTGAAGGTAAGGAGGCAAGCAGCCCAAACAACTCGCCTTGTTGCAAGTTCTGCCAGGTGAACCCGCCGCGGATCAGAGCGCCGGTGCAGCCGCCCACCAACCCGCCGATGAAGTTCGCGGTGGACGGCGGGCGGGAACTGTGAAGCGGCAGGGGGTGCTGAGACATCCGAACTCTCAATCGGCGTGAGAGGTGAACGTGCTGGCCAAATGTAGGTGGCTCAACCGGGCACTCAGATCAGTTCAGCGATCGGTTCGGGGTCGCTGACCAAGTGTGTCGGCCGCCCCTGCGGCGTGTACAGAATCTTGTTGGGATCGATCCCCAGCTTCGTGTAGACCGTGGAGACGAAGTTCTCCGGCGAGAGCACACGCTCGATCGCTGAGTAGCCGTTGCGATCGGTGGCGCCTACGACCGTGCCACCCCGTGTTCCGCCGCCGGCCATCAGCACACTCATCGCATTGGCCCAGTGGTCGCGGCCCGGTTTGGACTGCCCGGACAGCGTGGAGATCTTTGGCGTACGGCCGAACTCGCCCAGCGCCACCACCAAGGTCGACTCGAGCATGCCCCGTTCATCCAGGTCATTGATCAAAGCCGCGACCGTCTGATCCCAGTTCGGTAACCGATTGCTGAGCGCACCAAACAGGTCAGCGTGGTGATCCCAGCCGCCGTCGTAGATCGTGATGAACGGCACGCCCGCCTCGACCAACCGCCGTGCCAGCAGGGCGCGCTGGCCGAATGAGTTGCGGCCGTAGGCATCGCGCACAGAGTCTTTCTCAAGGCTGATGTCAAAAGCGGCCTGAGCGTCCGGCGAGGTCACCAGTTCGAGGCCCTGGCGATAATACTCGTCGGCCGCCAGCACCGGATCGCCCGCCGACCCGTCTCGGAACCGCTGCATGCGATCGACGAACTGGCGCAGATCGTTGCGGCGTTCAAACCGCTCGCCGAGCAGATCGATCGGCACGGCGACGTCGCGGACGCGGAACTTGGCGTTATTGGGGTCATCGGGAACGACGAACGGTGCGTACTTACGCGCCGAGGAAGTTTGGGCCGCCGCTGCGCGACATCTGAGGCATCGAGAAGTAGCTGGGCAGAGCTCCCCCGGAACCGCGTTCCTGAGCAACCACCGAGCCCATGCTCGGGTGAAAACTGACAAACGCTCCACAGCCGACGGGAATCCGTGGCGGCGCACCGGTCATCATGTAATGATTGCCGGCGCCATGATTTCCCTGATCATGACGGATCGAGCGGATCATGGCGTATTTGTCTAGCGATGCTGCCAGCCGCGTCATGTGCTGTGAGAAATGCACGCCGGGGATTTTAGTCGCAATCGGTTCAAACTCGCCGCGAATCTCCAGCGGCGCATCGGGCTTCGGATCGAACGTCTCAAAGTGCGTCGGCCCGCCGTCCATCCAGATCAGAATGCAAGCCTTCGCTTTGGCCGGGCGACGTGCGCCGTCGGTAGCGGCTGCGGAAACACCGCGAGCGCGGAGCGCGTTGACCAGCCCGCCCCCAAACAAGCCTCCTAGTCCGAGACGCAAACAATCGCGGCGGCTGAAGCCTTCACAGTTTCGCGAAGCACGCATGGGTCAGTTCCGTAGGAGAGTGGCGGGATGATCTAGGCGGGAAGTTCGTCGACCGGCGGCAAAGCAGCGTTGGCTGGAGGATCAGCTGGCTGCCGCCGCCGAGTGGTCGTCGAAGCTATGAGCGTACCCCATCGGCAGACGGATCTCCACTGGATTAGAAATTTCTGCGGATCGACGCGGCGTAGGCTGGTGGAACAGGGAGGATACGGAAGCGGGGATGGGGAACGGGGGACGGGGGACAGTAAACAGAGGACGGAGTGAGTACGGGAGCGAATAAGCGAGATGCCGAAGTCAGCGCTGTTGCGCTGCCGATCGTTGTTCAATTGATCCGTACTCTTGAGCACAGGAGCGGAGAAAGGCGTCGCTGAATCCCGTGACCCAAAATCGGCCGTCGCGGTACGCGACCACCCGCACGGCATCCATCGGTAGCGAAGCTAATACGATGGGGACGATCGGAAGTACCCAAATGAACTGATTGCCCAGAACGACCCAAATCACGCCCACTGCGACCAGTCCCAGGAGGATGCGGCTGCGATACTGGCGGTGGCGACGCCTGCGGTTCACACAGTAGGACAGGTAACAATGGCGGTGGCGCAGCACCAGCCGAAACGTCGGCGCCCAGTCCAAACGACGTCGCCGGCGGTCCGTCGGCGAGACCGCCTCGTCAGTGAAAATACAGCGCTGTGGGAGGTCAGCCTGACTGCCCACCACAATGCAGTTCCCATCGACAAACAACTCCGTCGGTGGAAGCAGCGCATCCTGCACAACAGTCGGTGAAGCGTACGGATTAAGATCCTTCGCCGATTCAGCAGCATGATGTTCAGCCATCACTCACCGCCCGATGACAGAGGATCTCTCCAAGCGTTTGCAATGCCTCCCATCCGTGAAAACTTGATCTTACACGGAACCGGAGTTCCTCGCGGGCGACTGTCCGCTGCTGCAAACCTGGACTATTATCCCTGCTTGATCAGAGGCTGAAACCACTTTGCCGCTGAGCACCCCAGACCTCTACGTTACTTGTCCGCATTTCATGACTGACCACCGTTCGCAGTTGGCCATCTACCGGATCCTCGACGCATCGGCCAATCGGGCTGCCGAAGGGCTGCGCACACTGGAAGAATATGCGCGTTTTGTGCTGGAAGATCACTACTTGAACGCATCTGCCAAATCAATCCGGCATGAACTGCGAGAGGTCTTGGAGGTGGTGCCGCTGGACGTGCGATTGGCAGCCCGGTCGGTCGCCAGCGACTGTGGAACGGCGATCGTGGCCGGTGGTGAAATGAGCCGCGGCGACTTGCTCGCTGTCGTTGCGGCAGCCGCTTCGCGGACGCAGCAGGCGCTGCGGTGCCTCGAAGAATACATCAAGCCGCTCTCGCCCCCAGCCGCGACCAGCATCGAGGGCCTGCGTTACCGAACCTACACACTCACGGCGGCGCTATTGCAGCTCGATCAAAAATCGCAGCGGCTCTCTCAAGCAAAGCTCTACCTGTTGCTCATTGCCGGTCAGGATGCAGACCGCTTTGCGGAGCACGTGGAGCACCTTTACTCCGCGGGCGTCGACATCATTCAGCTGCGTGATAAGGGTGCGGATGATGCGACGCTCTACCGGCTCAGCAAACGAGCCGCTGCGATTGCGCGTCGGCACAACAAGCTGTTCATCGTCAACGACCGAGCCGACATCGCTGCGGCGGCCGGTGCCCAGGGTGTGCACGTGGGGCAGGACGAATTGCCGGTGGAAGCCGTCCGGCGCATTGTCGGTGCCGATGCGATCGTCGGTGTTTCAACCCATGACCTCCAGCAGGTCCGTGCCGCGGTGCTCGATGGCGCCGATTACATCGGCTGTGGACCGACGTTCCCGAGCCGGACCAAAGCATTTGACCACTATCCGGGCACTGCTTTCTTGCAAGCCGCGGCGAGTGAGACGCGTTTGCCGGCTTACGCGATCGGCGGTATTGAGCTGGCCAATCTTGCCCAGACGCTTGCCACCGGCATCCACGGCGTGGCGGTATCAAACGCAATCGCCTCGGCCAGTGATCCGACCGAGGCGGCGAAGGCGTTTCGGAGCGTTCTCGATCGCTGAACCTGATCCAAAGATGACCCAGGGTTGCGCGATCAGGTGTTGGAGTTCAGGCTTTAGCCTGCGCTGCTCGGCGCAAAGAAGCCCACAGCGCATTGGTTCGGGATGGTATGGCCGGCGGCTGGCGCCCTGCCGTTAACGAGGCCGGCGGCCTGCGCGTTGCCGTTATCGGGCGACGCTGGCGGTGGCCAGGTTCTGCTGACGCAGGCCCAGGATGTAGTCGTGTGCGACGTTCAACACCTCACGGTTGTAGTAGTAATCGCGGTAGACCACTTCACTGGCCATTTCGGCTTCCAGCCCTTCTTTTTCCTCTTCTTTCTGCGCGTTCATTTCCTTACGGCGGCGAACGAAGTCTTCCTCGACCAGCGAAAGCGTCTTTTCCTGCTTCTGCCGCACGTACATTTCCTTGCGGCGGAGCAGGTCGATGAACTCTTTGTCCTGACCGACGCGGTCGACGCTCTTCTCTCGCATCGATTCGAGCAAATCGGCAGGCACCATGTTGTAGACGCGGTGTCGAGCGGCCGGCACGCGGTCATGGGGCAGAGCATAGTCAAGGTCCGATTCGCTGATGTCCATCACCGAAGTGATCGACGGCAGGATCAAGTCGGCGGCGACCCCATCGAGCTGAGTGCTATCGCCGTCGGGCAGGTAGAACTGCTGCAGCGTCACCTTCAGCGCACCGAGATTGCTGCTGCGGTCGTTGCGGAAGATCTCGCGGCCCAGGTCCATCAACGTCTGCACCGTCCCTTTGCCGTGCGTGGCAGGGTCACCGACGATGATGCCGCGGCGGTAATCCTTAATCGCTCCGGCGAGAATCTCGCTGGCGCTTGCCGACAGCTTGCTGGTCATCACGACCAGCGGACCATCCCAAGCAACGCCTGCATCATCGTCCGCATACTCTTGGACGCTGCCGTCACTGTTTTTGACCTGGACGACTGGCCCACGGTCGATGAACAGGCCGGTCAAGCTGATCGCTTCGGTCAGCGACCCACCGCCATTGCGGCTCAGGTCCAGTACCACGCCGTCCACACCTTCGCTGCGGAATCCGTCGAGCAAGCGGCGAACGTCCCGCGTGCTGCTGCGGAAGTCGACCGTGTTTCGCCGGGCCCCTTCCATGTCGAGGTAGAAGCTCGGCAGGTTGATGTAGCCGATCTTAAGTTTCTGGCCATCGCCACCGGGCAGTTCATGTTCGATCACCTTGCCGCGGGCCGCGCTGTCTTCCAACTGCACTTGGGCGCGGGTGATTTCGTAGACCTCGGTTTCGCCGCTGCCACCCTTCTTCACGCCCAGCCGCACGACCGTGCCCGCTTTACCGCGGATCAGGCTGACGACTTGCTTGAGCGGCATTTCAACGATATCGACCATTTCGCCGGATTGTTGGCCCACGCTGACGATGTGATCGTCTTCCTTCAGACGGCCGTCTTTGTCCGCGGCACCACCGGGGATCACGTTGCTGACGACGGTGTAGCCATCTTTCTCGCGGAGCGCCGCTCCGATCCCTTCGAGGTTCAGCCTCATTTGGATCGTGAAGTCAGTGAGCGAACTGGGCGACATGTAAGTCGTGTGCGGGTCGTAACCCATCGTGATCGCCGACAGGTACAGCTCGAGGATTTCATCGGAGTCGGTCTGCGCCCAACGCCGTGCGTAGCGGGCGTAGCGGCGCTGCAGCTGATCGCGAGCTTCTTCGACCGTCTTGCCTTCATCCTTGAGGTCCAAAATGTTGAACTTCAGTTGCCGACGCCAGCGATCACGTGCCTCGTCGGTCGACTGAGCGTAAGCCGTTGCCTTGGGATCGGTGATGATCGTTTCCGGCTTGGTGAAATCGAAATCTTGCTGCAACAGCTCCTGGACCATCTGCAGACGGTCGTTCACGCGCGTCAAATAGCGGGTGAAGATTTGGTAGGCTGGCGACAAGTCACCGCGGAGGGTCAGATCATCGATCTGGCTGCGGTAGCGGTCGAACTCCTCGATGTCGGACTGGTAAAAGTACAGCTTCATCGGGTCCAGCGCCTTCAGATAGATATCCAGCGCGCGGGAGCTGATTTGGTCATCGACTTTTTGGCCGGAGATGTGCCGCTTGGGAAGCAGTTGCATCACCAACCGAGCCACCAGGCTATCCTGGTCTCCAGGCTTCAGATCGCGGGCTTGAGCGAGTTCCTGCCCGACATTCAGAGGTTGATCGGGAAAGGCGGGCTGGCTCGAAGCGGCCTGACCAGGGACCGCCGGAGGCGTCAGGGTCGAAGGTGCCAGGCGATCCTGGCCGACGAGGGATTGGCCGACCAGCAGCATCGCGCCAGTCGCTGCGGTGAGCAGCAGCGGGCGACAACGGGAAACCGACCAAAAACCGAGGAATCGCATACGAATGCCTTCCGGCTGGGGAATTAACAAAAGTGGTACCTATAGATACTAGGGAAGCTGGCAGCGCGGATCAACGTTGATTCGGTTAACTGGACCAATTGCGTCCCCCCGACTCCGACAAAATTTTCGGTTCACCGCCGCTGGCCAGCGGACGCCGCCGGTACCGCCGGCTCTGGACCAACGTGACGACGAGACACACTCCGCTGATCAGTACCACACTGCCCAACACGCCCGCTGCGGCGACCGGTACCTCATCAACCGCCGGCGGCACGCCCTCGGCAACCGCTTCAGGGAGCAACACAACCGCCAGCACGCTGAGAAAGTTATTCAGAAAGTGGGCCAGCATCGCCGTCAACACCGAACCGCTCGCCCATGCGACCCAGCCCAAATAAACGCCGAGGGCCATCACTGCGGCCGAGTGCACGAGGTCCATGTGAAACACCGCAAACACCAGCGATGTACACACAATCGCCAACGGTGCGCTCCACGCCGCACCTAGCCGGGTCTGCATGTAGCCGCGGAAAACCAGTTCCTCGCAGATCCCTGGGGTGACACCGACCATCAGCGCCAACGGGAGCAAGAAGCCACTTTCCCCGAGCGAGCGAAACACGCCTGACATCTCCTCCAGCGACTCACTCTCGCCCATCAGCGCTCCGACAATCGCAGAGGAAATCATTCCGATCAGCGGCGTCGCCATCGCCGCGGTCAGCCACAGCCCAATTGGCCAGTTCCCCCGCACCAGTCCCAACCGCCAAGCAATCGGCACCGGCGAAGCAATCGCGGCCAACACCGCCGGAGTCGCCATCGCGATCTGCGGCAACACCAGCATGATCGCCAGTCCCAGCGGCGACTTCGTGACCTGCTCGATCCTGCCGCCGTCACCGAACATCGCGACGTCATCCGGACCACCGACCAGCCACGCCGCCAACACCACCGCAGCGATCGACGCGAGCAGATAGGCAGCAAAACTCGCGATCAGCACCAAGGGGATCGGCCAAACCCGCGGGCGAGCAGGACCTTCCGCCAGTTCGGCTCCGATCCGGGAGCCGGCTTCCGACCACGGGTCGTCCAGCGGAATCACTGGAGGAGGCGGCAAATAGGGGTCCTGGTTCAAATGTGTTCTCTTGCGGGTGCTAGGAAAGACCGAGCCGCGGGTCGAGTCCGAACATCACGTTCATATTCTGCACCGCCGCCCCGCTGGCGCCTTTGACAAGGTTATCGATCGCACAGACCAACACCCAGCGATTGCCGGATTGCCTCACCGCCATCTGCACTCCATTGGTGTGGATCACGTGCTTGGTCGCCGGCAGATGGCTAACCGCTCGCACAAAGGGTCCGTCACCGTAATAGCGATTCCAAACCTCCATCACCTGCTCGGGGCCGCCAGCACCAGCCTGAGGCCGGACATAGATCGTCGAGAGGATGCCGCGATCCATCGGCGTTAGGTGTGGCGTGAAGATCACTTCAGGACGCTTGCTGCTGAAACGTTGCAGCAAGTCAACGATTTCGGGTTGGTGACGATGATTGCCGACGCTGTAGGCCGAAATCGACTCGGCCGACTCACAATATAAGGTGTTCAGCTTCGGAGTTCGGCCGGCACCGCTGATCCCGCTCTTGGCGTCGATGATGATGTCGTCGGTTTCGATCAGCCCTTCGGCCAACAGAGGTCCGAGCGGCAGGATCGCTGAACTCGGGTAGCAGCCAGGATTGGCGACCAGGTCGGCGGTGGCGATCTCCTCGCCAAACCACTCCGGCAAGCCATACACGGTCTTGCCAACGCGCTCGGGCCACGGGTGCTCGATGCCGTAGTGCTGGGAGTACTCCGCCACGCTCGAGAGTCGAAAGTCGGCGCTGAAATCGATCACCCGCACGCCGACTTCCACCAATTGCCGGACCGTTTCGGCCGAGGCACCGTGCGGCAGGCAGCACATGGCCACGTCGCAGTTGGCCTTGATCTCAGCGGCCGAGTAGGCGGTGATTGCTAGGTCGAGGCGGCCGGTCAAAATCGGATGCACATCGCTGAGTTTCTCGCCGCCTTCACTGCGGCTCGTCGCCACCGTCACGACTGCATCCGGGTGGCGCAGCAGTAACAGACAGGTCTCCAGCGCCGTGTAGCCGGTCGCTCCGATGATTCCGACACGAATAGTCATATCGCCACGCACTCTCCACTGGCTGGGTCAGCATGCTGTTGACCGGGGTAAGATCGCTAGAGTGTACCGAGTGCCAGGCCACAGGCGAAGTGTCGGTGTCCCGCGGGACCAAGCAATTAATAGCGGGTTACCGGGCTCGAAAGCGGCTGAGCCAACCGCGTGCCGCCGGAGGACAGTGTGGCATCGTACTGCGAAGTGATCTGGCGATTGATCGCCGCAATCCGCTCAGAAACCATCGGCTGCATCGGATTGACCGCGAAGCTCCGCTGATAGTTTTGCAGCGCTTGGGCCAAGTCGCCGCCTTGCTCACGCAGTCGACCCAGAGCGAGCCAGGCGCGAGAATTATTGGCGTCGATCTGCACGGCGTCTTCGAGATACTTCAGCGCCGTTTGCGGTTCATTCGCTTCTTCATACAGTCGCGCCAGCTCGATCCGCGCCTCAGCAAACTTTGGGTTTTGGGTCGCCCAGTTCTTGATCAGTGCAAACGCTCGGTCCGGCCGGCCGGTATCGACCAGCAGCACCGCTAGCCCGCGGTGGCACTCAACATGGTTCGGGTCGTGATCCAAACATTGGTTGTAGAGCGCTTCGGCCTGACTGATCAGCGCCGCGTCCTGGCGTTGCAGTCCCAAGCGGTGCGTGGTGGCCGCCAAGTTGTAATATCCATCGGCGTTTTGCGGGTCTGATGAGATCGCCTTTTGGAACTCCTGCAACGCCGCGGTGTACTGGCCTTGTTGATAGAGCCGCGTGCCCTGAGCGTTCTGTCCGCTGGCCGCCCACTGGCAACCGCTGGCGATGGCGACCAACATCCCAGCAGCGAAGCTGGCAATGATCAAAAACGATTTGCCCGCGGTGCGTGTGCCGCTGCGTCGGACAGTGACCGCGGCCTGCGCACCGACAACCCCAGCAACCGGTCCTTGTCCGGAAGCGGCGAACGTCCGCAAAGTCGCTGGAGTGGTCATGGTCGGTTGAAGCATTGCCATCGGTTCTGATTCCCGAATCCTGAACGGTCTTTTCCGCTCGGACCCTAGCAGCGCTCGCTGCTCCGCAACAAGACTGAAAGCGGCGATTGGGCTTGCCGCTGTGTTTGACGCCCGGTGCCAACACCTCCATATTGAACCCTCGGACACAAATCGGCTGTATGCTAGAGCGGTGCCCACCCTCCGGCGAAGCGTGAGCAAGGCTCAGCAAGCTCGCCCTGGTCCACTCCCCCTCAAAAAAACACACCTCAGCAGCTCGGTTTTCCTTGAGACTGATTGGGCTCGTCGAACGCTCAGGTCATCCTGATCCCTCCCCCTACGCTCCTCTGAGAGTCCGCATGTGTCTGTTCTTCCGTTTGCTACTGTTAAACGGTCTCTTGCTCGCGGGATCCGAATCGGTTCTCGCCGCTGAGCCGGTCGCTCGCTGGGATTTTGGCGCCGAAGAGCAAACGCCGCTGACACCGCATGGTGGCATTCATCGCGATATGGAAGGGCCGCGTCCACCGACTTATCCCGACTTCTCGGAGCACAATACGGCCGTGCGGCTTGACGGCAACGGCGCACGGTTCACGTTTGGGGATTCTGGTGTTCACAGTCCGTTCGACTTCACCAACGGCGATGAGATCACGCTGGAAGCGTGGGTGAATGTGCGGGAGCTACGAGATGGGGAAAACCGTTACATCATTGGCAAAGGCCGCACCGGTCGGCCGGGGTTCGCCAGCGATAATCAGAATTGGGCGTTGCGGGTCACGGGCCGAAACGGGAAGGCCTGCCTCAACTTTCTCTTCGCTACCGATCCGGCCGCTGGCGAACAGGCGGGACACTGGCATCGGTGGACCACCAACGACGGGTTTGTTCCGCGGACCGGCTGGCACCATGTCGCGGCCGCCTATCGCTTTGGCGATCCGGACAGCATTCAGACCTGGATCAACGGCAAGCGGCTTCCGGGACAATGGGATATGGGAGGACCGACGAAGAAACCGCCGGTGGTGGATGATGACGAAATCTGGATTGGCTCGTCCATGGGCGGTGCGGCAAGCGCCACCTGGGACGGTGGTTTGGATGCGATAGCCATCCATCGCCAAATCCTGGACGAGGCAACTCTGAAGAAGCGTTATCGCCGCGTCGGTGAAATAACGCTCGCGGGTTTGGCTCCGCAGGTGATGCCTCAGATAGGTCAATTGCCGAGCGATCGGGTTGTCGTCACCTTCCACCCCGGCTTCCCGGCCCATGACCGCTGGCTGATGGAAGACGAATCGTGGCCCGCGGAAGCCGCCCGCTGGGAAGGGGACGCATTTCTGCTCGACCAATTGCCGCTGCGGTATGACGACTGGGGGCTCCGTACCGGTTGGAATGCACCGGTAGTGGTGAGGATGGCGGCGGATGTCGATCTGCCGGCCGGAGAACAAACGATCTTGATGCGCTCCCGCGGTTTGGCTCGGCTGTGGGTCGACGGGAAGTTAGTCGGCAGCACGCAGCCGCTGACCGGCTCGCCCGATGGTGAAGAACCGATGACTCCGGTCTCCGATCCTCCTGCTCCAGGCCACCGCCCCAAGTGGCATCGCCAGCAAGAAATGATCGGAATGGTTGCCATCGAAAAGGACGGCCCGGTTCGCGTCATCCTCGAAGCGATCGCTGGCGGTCAACGTTTTCGTCCTGAACCGGGTGAACTGACCGTAGCACTGCGCAGCGGCGATGGGCAATCTTATTCGCTGTTGCGGCCGAGCGGTTTAGGTGAGGAATTCTTGCCGCTGACCGATCAGATGGTTGAAGCCAAGTTGGCTGAGATTTCGGCATCGTTCAATGCGCTCAATGACGCAGCTCGCCGCGCCGCTGCGGCCAGTCGCGACAGCTATTGGAACAGGCGGCACGCCGCGGCGAAGCGGTGGGTCGACGATCATCAGCCGCCCGCGGTGCCGAAAGTTGCAGGCTCAGCCGAGCACCCGATCGATGCCTTCGTTCTGGCGCGGATAGAACAGGCAAGAGCCGGCTCAAGCGAGACTCCCGAGGAGGAATCGCAGCATTTCCATGCGCACGTGCTGCCCATCTTGAGAAGTGAATGCTTCCGCTGCCATGGCGATAAGGACCAAGGTGGCCTGAAGCTCAATTCCCGCGAAGCGGCTCTTACCGGTGGTGATTCGGGAATGCCGGCAGTCGAGCCCGGCGATCCCGATGCCAGTGCGCTGGTTGAGCGCCTCCGCAACGAGTTCCCCGAGGAGCGAATGCCGCCCTCGGGCGCGCCGCTCGCCGAAGAAAAGATCCAAGTCCTTGAGCAGTGGATTGCTGCGGGCGCTAAGTGGCCGGAGATTCCGCTCTCGGCCAGCCAGACCGAAATTCCCCCAGTGATCGATGACCTTCAGTTTCTGCGACGGGCACACCTGGATACGGTTGGCGTGGTGCCCAGCGAGGCCGAGGCTCGTCAGTTCGCTGACGACCCATCCCCCGATAAACGCGAACGACTGATCGACCGACTGTTAGAAGATCCGCGTTGGGCGGACCACTGGATGAGCTATTGGCAGGACGTGTTGGCAGAGAATCCCACCATGCTCAACGCCACGCTCAACAGCACCGGACCGTTTCGCTGGTTCTTATATGATGCTTTCCGTGATGATAAGCCGGTCGATCGCTGGGTCACGGAGCTAGTGATGATGCGCGGCGGTGCTCCTGAGGGCGGTAGCGCGGGCTTTGCACAAGCCTCCCAGAATGATTCTCCGTTTGCCTCCAAGGGGCATATCTTAGCTGGCGCCTTCTTAGGCATGGAAATGCAATGCGCCCGCTGCCACGATTCCCCTTATCACACGACCAGCCAACGCGAACTGTTCTCTTTGGCAGCGATGTTGGCTCGCACACCGGTCAGCGTTCCCGAATCGAGTACGGTTCCCGCCGCATTCTTCAAGAATATGGGACGCCAATCATTGATTCAGGTGACCCTCAAGCCTGGGGAAAACATTTCGCCTATCTGGCACTTTGCCGATGTGACGGGTGTTGAAGACAATGAGCAGCTGCACAGCTTGATGGAGAACCGGGACGATTCCCGCGAGCGACTGGCAACGCTGATCACCGCTCCGCAAAACACCCGTTTTGCCCGGGTGATGGTCAATCGGCTATGGCGGCGTCTGATCGGGGCCGGAATTGTCGAACCTCCGCACGACTGGGAGGGAAACCCGCCGAGTCATCCGGAACTACTCGACTGGCTGGCTAAGCAATGGGTGGCTGGCGGTTACAGCCTGAAGCATCTGACAAAGCTGATCATGACCTCGCAACTCTACCAGCGCGAAGCGGTAGGCGAGAATCTTGCGGCACCTCCGCTGGAGCGGCTCTTCAACGCACCGGAACGCCGGCGGATGACGGCCGAACAAATTGTCGATTCGTTCTACGTTGCCTCGGGCAATAAGATGAATGTCGAGGAGATGACGATCGATCCAGACGGTCGCCGGGCTGCAGCGAGCCGCAATACGTTCGGCAAGCCACACCGCAGCTGGATGCTGGTCAGCCTGTCCAATGAGCGCGACCGGCCCAGTCTCACGTTCCCTTACGCGGCGATGGTCGACGAAGTGCTCACGGCATTCGGCTGGTCGGCCGACCGGCAAAGCCCAATCACCGATCGAGAACAGGCAGCTAATGTTCGTCAGCCGGCCGTGATCGCCAACAGTCACCTCACGCTCTGGCTCACCACTGCAGCGCATGGGAGCAAACTTGCCGACTTGGCCGTCGAGGCGGAGACACCAGAAGCATTAGTCGATTCGATTTTCGTTTGTTTTCTGACCCGGTTACCCAATGCTGAGGAACAGCAGCGGTTCACTCAGGAACTCGCAAAAGGGTTCAACCAACGTCTGGTACAATCCCAAAATCCACTGCCATTGACTGAACCTCGGGAGCGGTTGCCTCAGGTCACGTGGTCGAACCACCTCCGCAACGAAGCCAATAGCATTCAGCTGGAACATGCGCGGCGCGTCCGCCAGGGGCCGCAGGCGGACCCACGGCTGGAGCCTGAGTGGCGTCAGCGGTATGAAGATTTTGTCTGGAGCGTCGTGAACCTCCGCGAGTTCCTATGGATGCCGTAGTCAAACCGCGTCCTTGTAACTGTGCTAGAAACGATCCCACCTGCCCGATCCCTCCCTCATCAGGACGAACCTCATGCCTATTCCGCAACTGGACCGTCGGCAATTTTTGATTGCGGGTGCCGCCGCTGGCACGTCGATCGCGCCCCAGTGGGCCGCTGCCAGCGGCGATTTGATTCGAGGCCAGGCGGAGCATGTGATCTCGATCTGGCTGGGAGGAGGAATGGGACAAATCGACACCTTCGATCCAAAACGCCGCGGTAATCCTGAGAAGAAGGTACCCGGCTCCTACTACGACGCCATTCCCACCGCCGTGGAAGGTGTTCAGGTGTGCGAGCACCTGCCAAAAATGGCAGCGATTATGGACCGAGTCACCGCGGTTCGAACCGTCAATCACTCGGTGATTGACGAGCATGCCGCGGCAACCAACTGGATGCACGTCGGTCGGCCGGTGAGCGGCACCGTGACCTACCCATCGCTCGGCTCCATCATCTCGCACGAGCGCGGAGCCGCAGCGGAAGGTGTCCCCGCTTATGTCCTGATCGGCTATCCGAGCGGTTCGCGGGCCCGGTTTCCTGGGCGCCAAGCATAACTACTTGTACCTGACCGATACCGGTCGTGGGCCGGCAGGATTTGCGGTTCCGGATTCAATTGACGAGCGTCGGCGTGCCCGCCGCCTGGAATATCTGACGGACCTGCGCGGTGCGCAACCGCCTGTCGAAGATCTGCGGCTCCAGGATTATGACGCCGCTGCCGAACTCAGTCTGCGGTTGAGCAGTCCCGAGTTCATGCGGAGCTTTGAGCTGGACAACGAACCGGCTGAGCTGCGCGAAAGCTATGGCGGTGAATTTGGTCAGCGTTGCCTGCTGTCGCGACGATTGATCGAGCGCGGAGTGCGGTTCATCGAAGTCTCCCACAATCTCAATTTCCTCAATGGTGCTGGCTGGGATGTGCATAACCGCGGAATCCTCGACCAGCACGCTCTGATTCGTGAGTTGGACATTGCCGTCTCGGCCCTGATCCTCGACTTAGAAGAAAAACGGCTGTTGGATAAAACATTAGTGGTCATCACTACGGAATTTGGGCGGCCTCCAGGGTTTGATGGTGGCGGCGGGCGAGGCCATCAGAGTTCCACGTTCACCTGTGTCCTGGCCGGTGGTGGGCTGCGACATCAAGGTGCCTATGGCGAGACAGATGAGCTGTCGCAGAAGATCGTTACCGATCCCGTTTCCGTACCGGACTTCTTTGCGACCATTCACGCCGCGTTGGGAATCGATTACGCCAAATCGCTCTACGACGGCGACCGTCCCGTGCCGATTACCGACGGCGGGAGACCGGTGGCGAGACTGTTCGCTTAGTGGTAATGCATCTTGTCCCAACCAATAGTAACGATCGATGAAGTGGAACAACTTGCTTGTAGGGATCCTGGTTTTCAGCTTCGCGGCAGCTGTCGCCACCCTGTCAGCCGCGGCGGAAGTTGGCGATGGCGAGGTGGCGATTTGGCGGGCGGGGTTTGCCAAAGTCGACATCACGCCTAAAGAGCCGGTGAGGATGGCGGGCTACGGCAATCGCGACCGGCCGAGCGAAGGCATTGACTCGCCGCTGGCGGTTCGCTGTCTGGCGCTGCAGCACGCGGAGAATGACGACGCACCGCACCTGCTGATATCGATCGACACGATTGGGCTGCCCGGGTCGCTCAGCCGTGAGATTTCCCAAACACTGCTGCAGCAACACGGCGTCGGCCGCGACCACTTGGTGTTAGCCAGCACGCACACGCACTGCGGACCGGATCTGGTCAGCGAGTTGTCGAACATTTTTGCGACGCCCCTGAGCGAAGCCGAGCGTGAGGCGGGGCTGCGTTATAAAGCCCAACTGACCGCAGCGGTGATTGAAGCGGCGGGGAAAGCGATCGCTGATCTGCAACCGGCCAAGCTCGACTACGGTAGCGGCAAGGCAACTTTCGCGGCCAACCGCCGCGTGCTGACCGGCGGTCGCTGGTCGGGCTTCGGTGTCCAGGGTGATGGCCCGGTCGATCACACGGCGGCCGTACTGCGGATCACCGCACCGGATGAGCAGCTCCGCGGGATCGTCTTCAACTACGCTTGCCACGCCACGACGCTCGGCGGCGATCATTACCGCATCAATGGCGACTGGCCGGGATATGCCGCTGAAATGCTCGAAGCTCGGCACGAGGGAATCGTGGCGCTGTCGACGATCGGTTGCGGCGCCGATGCCAACCCGCAGCCACGCGGCAAGCTGGAGGACGCGGTCACTCACGGCCGTAACCTTGCCGATGAAGTGGAGCGCGTTATCAACGCAGCGATGCGGCCCATCGAGGCGCCGCTGGATTCAAGGTTCGATCATGCCAGCCTGTCATTTGAGCTGCCAACGATCGAAGAAGTCCGCCAGCGCAGCGAGGATCCGAATCCTCAAACCCGCCGTCACGCCCTCACCCTCGATGCGATCTACAAACGTGACGGTCGTTTGCCAGCGACTTACCCGGTTCCGATCCAGGCATGGCAGTTCGGTGACCAGTTGACGATGATCTTCATCGGCGGCGAAGTGGTGGTCGACTATGCGCTGCGACTTAAACGCGAACTCCAGGACAATGACCTGTGGGTGACCGCCTATGCGAATGATGTGCTCGGATATATTGCCAGTGAACGGATGCGTCGTGAAGGCGGTTACGAGTACGATCGTTCCACGATCTTTTACGGCTTGCCGGGTCCTTGGGCTGCCGGCAGCGAAGATCACCTGATCAGCCAGATCCGTGAGTTATTGGAATCCAACACTCCTCAATCGCCCGTGTCAGCCAACGAGGCTCTGGAGACACTTCAGCTCAGCAGCGATGCGTATCGTGTCGAGTTGGTCGCTGCTGAACCGCTGGTGCAAGATCCGATCAATCTTGCCTTCGGTGCCGATGGACGTCTGTGGGTTGTCGAAATGGGCGACTACCCTCGCGGCACCCGCGGCGGCCGCGTCAAGTTCCTGGAGGACACCACCGGGGACGGCCGATACGATCAGGCGACGATTTTCCTTGACAACCTTTCGTTTCCGACCGGTGTCTTTCCTTGGCGCGACGGCGTGTTGATATCAGTCGCTCCGGACATTCTGTTTGCCTCCGATACCGACGGCGACGGCACAGCGGATCGGATCGAGCCGCTGTACAGCGGTTTTGCACTGGCTAATCCGCAGCACCGCATCAATGGATTCAGCTACGGCCTCGATCACTCCCTACACTGCGCCAGCGGCGACAATCTCGGCGAGATTACCAGCCACCGCAGCGGCGAGGTGATCAATGCCTCAGGGCACGATGTGCAAATCTGGCCTGATGACGGACGAATCGCGACGATCAGCGGCCGGACGCAGTTCGTGCGCAGCCGAGATGATTGGGGCCAGTGGTTTGGTAACGACAATTCCAGACCAATGTACCAATACCCGATCGAAGCCGCCTACCTGCGGCGCAATCCGTCGGTCCAGTACGCCAGCGGGTCGCAACAACTGTTCGATCCACCGGTCGCGCCGCCGGTGTTCCCGATCACCTCGACCGCTGTCCGCTACAATGACCTGTTTGCGGCCAATCGCTTCACGTCGGCGTGCAGCAGCATCCTTTCGCGTTCGCACCATTTCCATGTGGACGACCAGCAAGCGATTTTCATCTGCGAGCCGGTCCATAACCTGGTGCACCGCGGCCTGCTCGTGCCCACCGGCGCAAGCTACCGAGCGACGCGAAGCACAGGGGAACAGGACCGTGAGTTCCTCGCCTCGACCGATCCGTGGTTTCGGCCGGTGCGCTGTGCGATTGGTCCTGATGGGGCGTTGTGGGTGGTCGACATGTATCGCGAGACGATTGAGCATCCCGCCTGGATTCCGGAAGCTTGGCAGCAACAGCTGGACCTGACTGCCGGCAGCGACCGCGGCCGGATTTACCGTATTGTGCCGAGCGACATGGATGTCCCTTTACCCCCATCAATCACCGCTGCCGGTCCACAGCAGTTGATCGAGATGCTCGACTCGCCGATCGGCCCGCTGCGCGACCTGGCCAGCCAGCTCTTGGTCGAGCGTGCTGCGGTTCGGTCAGGCGAACCGCCAACCAGCGACACGGCAGCGTTTGATTCGGTGGCCGAGTCGCTGCTGCGGCTCGCCAGCGGTGGCAGCACGCCGCAGGGCCGTGTGCATGCCCTGTCGATCTTGGAGGTAACGGGACAATTGACTGAGCAGGTGCTGGTCGCAGCGCTGGCGGATTCGCACCCGGGCGTGTTGCGCGTGGCGACGCGGCTAGCGGAAAGCCGCTTGGAAGGCTCGGCGGAAATCCTTCAGCTACTCGGCGCTCTGGCCGCTCATGAGGATCTCGGCGTGGTGCTCGGTGTCGCGCTCGCCTTAGGAGAAACCGCCGATCCGGCTGCTGGCAAGTTGCTCGCACAGATCGCCGGTCGACCGGACCTCGATCGCTGGGTTACCACCGCCATCCTCAGCTCTGCAGCACCGCATGCGCGAACCATCTTGGGCGACTTGCTCGCGCAGGTCGCACAGCGGCCGGCGCACTCGGCCGAGTCGCACCAGGTGTTACTCGCAGGGTTGATTGCCACCGCGATTGCTAGCGATCGGAACGTGACGGAACTGCTGCAGTCGGCGCTCTCTGGGCAACCGCGGGACGCCGCCGCGCTGGATGCGCAGCTGACATTGGCGATCAGCGCTGCACGCAGTTTCCAGCAAGCTGGCGTGGATCGCCGCGAAGACTGGCGGTTGCTCGAACCGGTCTACCGTCGCAGTTTGCAACTTGCTGCAGATGACGACCAGGATGAAGCCCGGCGGTGCCGAGCGCTTGAGCTGGTGGGAATCGGCTTAGGGACACCCGATAAAGAGCGGCAACTGCTGGACGACTTGATATCGCCATCGACCGCGGTCGCGGTCCAGCGGCAAGCGATCGGCGCTCTGCAGCGCTGTGACCCGGAGCGGTTCGTGGCAAGCATCCTCGGCCGCTGGCCATCACTGTCGTACGAGCTGCGGTCACACTGCGTCAGTCAGATGCTCACTCGCGCAGCCTGGACCGGACAACTGCTGACGGCACTTGAAGAGGGCGTGATCGATGTTCGCGACCTGTCCGCCGCGGCCCGTCAACAGTTGCTGCACAGCGGAACGCGATCGATGATGGTCCGCGCTCAACGGTTGCTGCAATCGCCTGGCGGCTCATCGCCAAAGCAGGAACTCGTGCAGACCATGCTGGCGCAATTCAAGCCCGGCGGCGATCACTCGCGCGATCAATCCTCGCTCTATCAATCCTTGGGCGCCCGTGTATTTGCCAAGCACTGCGGAGCGTGTCACACGCCAGACGACCAGGGACGCACGGTCGGACCGAACTTGGCTAACTTGAGCGACCGCAGCGACCAAGCATTGGTGGAAGCGATTCTCGATCCCAATCGAGCCGTCGATCCGGCGTTTCAGAGTTATTTGATCCGCACCGAAGACGATGAGATTTTGGTCGGAGCGATCGAGCAGGAGTTGGCGGATACGATCACCTTGGCCCGCCCCGACGGTACCCGCACGCTCGTCAATCGGCGCAGCATCGCGGAGATCAAAAGCAGCGGCGTGTCGGTGATGCCCGAAGGGTTTGAGGAACTCATCAGCAGCGAAGAACTTCAGGCAGTGGTTCGCTACCTGCAGCAGACACCAGGTGGTTCGTCTCAGTAAGCTGAGGACCGGACGCCGATACGTGGCAATATGCTGTCTAATGCGAAATCCAGCTGGCTGGCAACAGCGATTGGGTTCGTGGGGCGGCGCCTAGCGACGTGGAGATGTAGCGATTGAGCACGGCCCGCAGCTCGCGGTACTCGCTGGCCGGACGTGCTTCGGGGAGATCCGCTGCGGGCTGCTGGAGTTGCTCGATCAGGTCGACTACGACTCTTCGCAGTGTGACGACATCGCGTTTGCGGGTGCGGCAACTTTCGCAGACGACACCCCCGAGTTGGTAGCCGAACCCGATCCGCGGCGCTTGCCGGTCCACCGGTTGGCCGCAACTGGCACACGCCGCGGTCGCTGGAGCGTGGCCCAGCAAACGCAGCCCCTGCAGTTCGAAAAACAGCATTCGCCAGAGCGCCTCAGCATCGCCATCGATCGCGCCGATCGTCTGCAGACTGAGCTCGTAGAGCTCCGGATTGGGTGAGCCATCGTCGGTCCACAGCCGCAGCAGTTCCGCCAGATAGTAGCCGCAGTACAACCGGATCAAATTGCGCCCGGCGGCGCGAAACCGCCGCTGCAGCTTTGCCTCGGTGAGGATGTCGAGGCTATCGTTTGCCTTGGAGATCACCACGATCCGGCAGACCGAGAGCAGATCGAGCGAGCCTTCGAATGCGCTTTTCGGCCGCCGCGCCCCTTTGGCGATCGCAGAAATCCGTCCTAGGTCGCGGGTATAGAGCGTGACGATCAGGCTCGTTTCGCTGAACTCGACGAGGCGCAGCAGGATCGCTTCGGTCTGTTCACTTGCCATCGGTGTTCAGTTTCATCCACTCCCCTTCCCACGTTCCACCTCCCTCGCGTCAGCCAAACCTGCAGCGACTGAGTCAGGGGACAGTCGTGAGCCGGCGGCCGCCTTAGAGTTCGCCCAGGTCACCCAGCGAGGCAAGCAGTTCGCTCATTTCGGCCGCTGCGTGGGAATCGCCCTGCCGGCGAGCTTCCTCGATGCCATCGCGCAAAAAGCTTCTCGCCTGGTCAATCTGTCCGAGGTCGACCAGTTGCTGGGCGGCCATGAAGAACGCCGGAATGTAGGGCGGTGAGTCCTGCGTCAGTTCGGTCAGCTTCTTGACGCTGCCGTCGTGATCTCCTTCGCTGCGCAGTTCCATCGCCAGACTGTAGCGCAGGAACGTATCGCCGGGCTCTTCGGCGAGCATTTGCTCAATCTTTTCGCGTCGACTCATGGTGTTTTTCCTTAGCTGCTCAAACGGCCGGTCTGGACCGGCGGGACGATTGGCCCGCGTCCAACGGGAATGCCGCTGATGGGATGGACAACGTGTCGGCACACGCGGCGCTTTGACCGGTATGAATCGATCGAATTGATTCAATTCTTGCAACCGGTCTATCCGATACAAACGCTAACCGTAGACCGACAGCAGACAGTGTAGGCGGTGGGCCAGTTCGACGCCCAATCGGTTATCCATTCCGTTCTAAAGAGCAAGTATCGATGGCTAACGGTTCCAAACACGCAGCACTTCGGCGTCGCCTCCGCAAGTCCACCGGTCGTAGGCTGTTGGTCTTCGCTTGGCTAGCCGCATCCGGGCTTTCAGGATCACCGCAAGCCGTTGCTCAGCAAAAGCCTGCGCAGACTCCGACTCCGACCAGGACAGCGCCAAACACTGCGACTGGCGCTCCGGTGGCGCAGGCGATCGCCTTGGGCGACACCCAGCGCCGCGGCGACGTTGTCCCAACGGCGGGAGGAATGCTCGGGCAACTGTTTGGATCGGAGCCAACTGCGAAGGGACCCAAGGATGACGGCCGGAAAGCCTACCCGCTGCCGCCGCCCGACCCCGCTTCGGTGAACTGGAGTGGTGTCCCTTATCATGCACCCAAGACCGGCGCGCTGGCGTCTTCGGCAGGCGAAGATCAGCCGATTCGCGATGTCAGCCCCAGCAGCACACGGAGTTCTGCGGCCACTTCACGCACTTCCACCGCTGCGGCACGACCTGCGACCGCGGCCCAACCGACGCTCAGCAGCGCGATCCCTCAGCCACCCAAGGCCAGTGAGCCGGCCGCCGGTGTCGCTTCGGCACGGGTTGCCGCTGCCCTGCCGGTGCCGCCGCCATCGTTGCCAACCGCAATTGGAACGGCGCCACCCGAATTGTCGACCAGCTCCAGCAGTCGCCGCAGCGGTCGGCGGGCGATCGACCCGCTGAGCCCTGATGAGGTGCTAGCTACACCGGCCCAAAATCAAGCCGCTGCGCCCGCGACGACTCCGACGTATCCAAGCCTCGCGCGTCGTCCGCTGGAACCCGAGACCGCTCCGATTCCACCCGTCGTGCGCAGTGACAAGGCGGCTCCGGCGACGACAGCCGCGACCGCCGAACCGCGTCCGGCTGCACCCGCAGCAATCCCTCAGCCGCCATCGCTGGCGGCGATCGACGCCAAAATCGCTGCCCAGCAATCCGCTCAACCAGAGCCACAGGCCAAACCGGCACCTGAAGCACAAGCCAAGTTAGAACCACAAGCTCCGGCTGCGCCGCAGGCTCCGGCTGCGCCAGAGGCGAAGGCCGAGCCGGAGCTACAAGCCAAAGCCGCGCCACCAGCGCCAACCCGCGAAGCGGGCGAGGGTTCCTTCGAACCGATGCCATTGACTTCGCCGGCTCGGGCCGATGCCGCGATTCCTTCGCCAGTGAGCCGCACCGAGCCGATGGTTCCGGCCCCCAATGCTCAGGCCTATCCGCCAGAAACGATCGCGGCCGAACTGAGTCCGCTGCGTCCGATTGAGCCCAAAAACGCCAGCAGCGAACCGGCTTCAGCGGAAAATTACATCGGCAGCGGCGTCGCCGGCAGCCCATCGACTGCCGCTGTTGTACCGACGATCCCGGCCGTACCCACCATCCCAGCTGTCCCGGACGCAGAAACCCGCACCGGCACGGGCGGGTTTGTCGCTCGCGGCCAAGCCGTCAAGCCAGCGAAAAGTGCTGCCACAGCGGTCACTAGCAAACAGCTTGCCGCGTCCGAAATGCCGGGAATCCGGGTGGTCACCGAAGGGCCATCGGAAATCCTGATCCGCGAGCTGACGCAGTACGAAGTCCGCGTTGAAAACCGCGGCTCGGTGGATGCCACCGGCATCGTTGTGCAAACCTCGCTGCCGTCGTGGGCTGAGGTCAAAGGCCACAACGTCACCAGTGGCACGATCAAACCGGTTTCGGAAGATGCCGCAGGACGGCTCGAGTGGACGCTGGACAACCTGCCCGCCGGGGTTGTCGAGCGATTATTTGTCCGCATCCAGCCCACAGGCTCCGGCACTTTCGACGTGTCAACCAACTGGACCACGCTGCCGCAGACGGTGACGGCACAGGTCACGGTGCGTGAACCGAAGCTGGCGATCGAGATCGACGGTCCCGATGAAATCATCTTTGGACAATCGCAGAAGTACAACGTCCGTGTGCTCAATCCCGGTGATGCGGCCGCGTCGAATGTGCTGTTCAAACTCGTCTCGGAGTCCGGTGAGCCGGTGGAGCAGTCGGTCGGAAACATTCCCGCTGGCAAGGAATCGAGCTTCGAGATCGAGCTGACCGCTCGTGAACTGGGGCAGCTCAAGATCAATGGCTCAGCAACCGCCGACCTCGATCTGACCGCCTCGGCCAACAGGTCGGTGGCGGTCGCCGCAGCCAAACTCGAAGCGACGCTGTCGGGTCCTCAAATGAAGTTCCAGCACACCGACGCGGTCTACCAACTGCAGTTGACCAACAGCGGTCGTGCAGCCTCCGAGTTGGTACGTGGTGAAGTCCAACTGCCCGCCGGCATCACGTACATCGGCGGTCTGCCGGAGGCTCGTGTCGAAGGGGAACGGCTCGTCTGGACCGTCGGCAGTTTGCCACCCGGAGCAACGAAGGAGTTCGAGTTTACCTGCAAGATGGACGTGACCGGCAACCATCCGCTGACCGTGCAGTGCAGTGGTTCAGCGGGCGGCCAGGCCAGCGTCGGGATCGAAACCGCGGTCCAGGCGATCGCTGACCTGAAACTTGTGGTCATTGATCCGCCAGCTCCCGCACCTGTGGGCACGGAAGTGGTCTATGAAATCGAGATCAACAATCGTGGCAGCAAAGCCGCCGAGGACGTTCGCGTTGTCGCTCAGTTTGGTAACGGCATCGAGCCGATCCGAGCCGAGGGACATGCCGGGGACGTGCTGACCGGACAGGTGCTGTTCCAGACGATCCCGCAGATCGCCGGCGGTGGCCAGTTCAAGTTGAAGATTGTGGCCAAGGCCGACCGAGCGGGCGACCACCGCTTCCGCGCCGAAGTACGCAGCGGTGAAAGCGTGCTGATCGCCGAAGAAGCGACAGTGTTCGTCGAGATTCGCAACGAGCGGATCAGCCGCAGCAGCAGCGAACCGGCCGGCCGTTAGTGCCGCCAGCCCGCAGAGGCTGTGTTCACAGCCTCACTCGTGCTCGTGCTCAGCATGGCGGTGCTCGATCACGAACACTGCTTCACTGAGCACGAGCACAATGCGATTTCCTACGGGTTAATTCTCCGCGACCGTTTCTTGGTACAGCGGATGGTCTTGCCGGCCGCCGGAGCGGAGGTAGCCCATCAACTGCACGATCTCCTCTTCGGTGAACGTGTCCAACAGCCCGGTAGGCATCATGCTGGTCGTCGCGGGGCGAACGTCTTCGATCAAGTCGCGATCGATGTTGGCCAGCGACGATGGATCGAGCATGTTCGTCAACACCTGCAGGGTATTGTTGTTCATGTTGATCACACGGCCGACGATCACCTGGCCATCCTCAGTCAAGAACTGCGTGGCGCCGTACTGGTCGCTGATCTCTTTGCTCGGTTCGATCGTCGCGACCAGCAAGTCACGCGGCGTGAACCGTCCGCCGGAACCGGTCAGGTCAGGGCCCAAAATCCCGCCCTGCAATCCGATGCGGTGGCACTTGTAGCACTGCGCCTGCGCAAAGAGTCGCTTGCCTTCGTCGAAGTCGTACCGGTGACCTTCGGCACTGACGACTTCAGCCAAATCATCGACGGTCCATGCTTTGACCAGCTCTCGCGTCGGCATCGCGGCATCGGCTTCGCTCCGCTGCGGCGGATTGAGCACGTCGGCCAGTCGCGACCGCAGGCCCTCCTCCTCCGGCAACGTGTCGATGGCGACTTTGCGGATGTTGTCCAGAAAGCCGCCAAAGGACATCCCGCCACGGGCATCGGCGATGTCGATGAACCACTGGAAGTACTGCCGGCGCAGCTCTTCGGTCCAGCCTTCGGAGACTTCGCGGAGCGCCATCGCGTAGTGGATCTGATCCTCCTGGCTAGGAGCCTGCTGCATCTGCGCCACCGTTCGCTCGACGATCCCGGGGGCTTTGAGGTAGATCAGCACCTGTGCCAGCTCACGCTCCACCGAGGTGCTCGAACCGGGAAAATGGTCGTTGAGCTGCGCCAGGACCTGCTGCTTCTGCTCATCCGTCGGTGCGCCCAATCGCAGGAAGGTCAGCGCATAGGCGCGGGTCAAGTCGATCCGCTCGGTTTCTGATAAGGCCTCCCAGTTCAGTCCGGTCAGCGTCTTGATCGCCAGGTCGCGATCCTCGGGCGCGCCGCAGCGAGCCAGAGCAACGATGGCGGTGATCGCGGCGTGCGAGTTGTTCAGCGAGCTGATTTTGTCCCGCCACTGGTCGACCGGGCGGTGCTCCAAGGCGATCCGTGCCGCTGAGCGAATCGCCCGATCGGCGTGACCGAGGTGCTCGATCGCAGGCTGCAGGCCACTGGCGGAGTGGTCGATGTGCAGCTGCTCGAGCTGATGACGTACCTGCCGCAACTGCTGCTCTTGCGTGGCTTGCGGCGTGGCGGCGTGAGCCACCGGCTCGGTCGATTCATCGCCGACGTAACGGATGCGGTACAGACCGGACTGGGTCTTGCGTCCACCGACGCTCAGGTACATCGCTCCATCAGCCGGGTGGATCACCAAGTCGGTAGCCGGCAGCGGAGCCGCGGTCGCAAAGGTCTCATAAAACCCGCTGTAACTGCTGCCATCCGCTTCGAGGTGCGCCACATAGATATTTCCGTAACTCCAGTCGCACAGGAACAGCGTGTTTTGGTACTTGGCCGGGAACTTCGCGCCGTAACCGAACAGGATTCCCGTAGGCGAACCGGGACCGATGTTCACAGCGGCACCGAAACTATCGGGGTAGTATTCGGGCCATTTCCCGGTGCCGTTGCGCCAGCCGAAATCGACACCGCTGACGACGTGATTGACTCGCGTCGGGCGGTACCAGGGCACGCCAACATCCCATTCCATGTCAGCGTCATACGTGAACAGTTCGCCATCGTGATTGAGCGCGATGTCGTAGTGGTTCCGGAATCCGGTCGCGATCAGTTCCAGATCGCTGCCATCGGGGTTGAGCGACATCACAAAGCCGCCCGGCGCGAGCCGGTCAGCGTTGTGTCCCCGAGCATCGGGCATCCGGCCCAGCAAATGATCCTCGGACCACACTTTGGGAACCCGGCTGCGCTGGATGTTTTCCGGCAAGTCCGTATTGTTGCCGGCACAGAACAACAGACGTTTGCCGTCCTGAGAAAGGATTACGGCGTGGGGGCCGTGCTCGGTACCGCCGTTGAGCGGCACCAGATGTTCCTTCTGGTCGTATTGGTCGTCGCCATCGGTATCGGTCAGTCGCCACAGCCCCCCCTGATCACCGCCGAGGTTGACGTTGGCGTACAAGGCGTCGAACGCGCACAGCAGGCCTTCGGGCGCCGGCGAGATCAATCGATAATTTTTCAACGGTGGCGGGTTCCTGTGTAACATCGAGGCGATACAGCCCCCCGTACTGATCCGACGCGATCAGCCGTCCTTTTGGATCGACAGTCAGGCAGACCCACGAGCCTTGCGAGTCCTTGGGCACTTCGTAGATCAGATCAACGGCAAATCCGTCAGCGACTTTAAACCTTTCGGCAGGAGTCACCCCGAGCCCGCGGGGCTTAGAAGCGCCCTGGTCGCCGTCTTGGGCGTGCGCAGCGGTGCACACCGCAGCAGCGCCCGTCATGAGCAGGGTCAATGCAAACTGGCGAAACTGGCTCATAAATAACAAGACCTTGGGTAGATTTTTCGGCTTGGCCTACAGATGGCTCGTGCTCTCAAAGGGAACGAACCCCGCCATTGTACTCAATGGCGGGCAGACGCATATCCGAAAGTGGGCTGAGAGCGGCACGACGCTCGGGACCTGTTCAAGGCCGCGGAGTAGGTTGTCTTTCGCCCTTGGTGTTCAGCCTTGGCTGTCACCCAAGCCGCCGAAGGTCAGGCTGGCATCGCCCGGCGTCGGAAAAACTGGAAGCCCGGCCGAGCGAAGCTGTCGCCTCGCTGGCATCGCAAAATCAATCGACGGTTCCGAACTTACGCTGTACGCAAGTACCGAAGGCGGTGGCGATGTTCGGTTTGTTGACGCGATCCGGAGTGCCGCGAAACTAGACGGCCGATAACCCTGCGATGTTTGCTTCTCGCAGCCCGCATCCCAGCGGAGTCAACTCGGTGTTAGGTGACGGGTGGGTGCGATTCTTTTCCGAAACGATGAACCTGGTGATCTGGCGGGGCCTTTCCAGTTCCAACGCGGGCGAGGTGCTTGAGGGCATTTAAGTTCCCTCATTGGATCCTAGTTGTCTTAACGCTACTGAGCCCGTGGAGGTTGCACTCCATGGGCTCAGCTTTTTTCCTAAGCGCCAGCGTTGGAAACGCGTGCCGCAGTAGGCGGCAACGTGGACGGGCCAGATTCAAGGTGCGCTGACGCTGTCGGTTGTAATGAATATCCGGGATGCTGAGTGTGTTTGGGTTATCCGGGCAGGCGGGGCCAAGTTTTCGGGTTCCGAAGGGTGATTGGATGGGGCAAGTTCTGGCGGTAGGTCGATGAGATCCGCAGACGACGGGCGGATGTCGGGATGACGGATGCCTTAGCTCGAACCGGGCGAGGAACGCCGCCACTCCACCCAATGCCGCGAGACCTTTGCCATGCCGAAGACGACCATTCCCAATTACCTGCGACTGCACGCTGGACCGAAGCGTCACCGTCCCTTCACCTCACGGGCCGCGATGGACCCGGTCTCGAGGTTTTGGCAGGCTTATACCGAGGCGACCGGCTGGCGAGTCGACCCGCTCAGCGGCAGTCGCACGGCGGGCAAGTCCGGTGATACCGACCAAGCGGCGCGGTTCATTCGACTTCGCCCCGTGATCGACAATGCACTGATGGGCGATCTTGACGCGCTGGCGGATGTGCCGACGGTCAGTCATGAGGCGGCTGAGCAACTGGCGATCGCCGGGGCGGATTTAACCCGGCTCTTTCAACAGTCGCTCGATGCGTTCGAAAGCCAAGAAGCTGAATTGGCGGCGACGGCGACGCCCGTGGCATCCAATACCACGGGTGATCAAGTTGCTGTGCGCCTGCAGCGTTTGCTGGACCGGGCGCTGGCTGCAACCGGCTGTGATGCCGCGGCAATCTACATGCTCGACGAGCACACGACGTCGCTGAAGATGCGAGCGTGTGCGGGGTTGCCGCAGGCACGTCTGCTACGACCGGCGAGGGCGCTGCGGGGCAGCCGGGGTGATCTGGAATCGCTGGTCCGGGATGTCGTGCTGATCGATGACCTCAGCGGCACGTTATCGACGACTTGGAACAGCCCTGAGTCATTCGCCGCGGCGATCGTGGTACGGATCGAAGAAGACGAACTTCCGATCGGAACGTTCTGGCTGTGGTCGACGGATCCGCGGACGTTCTCGTATCGTGACGGCGCCGCGGCACAGGTTGCCGCAGCCGCAGCCGCCAGCGAACTGGCGCGCACCAAGCTCATCCGCGACCGCCACCGCTGGACGATGACGAGCAGCACGATTCAGTCAGCCGCACAGTGGCAGATGCGTCAGCTACCACCGGCGATGGAACTGTCACCGGGCTACTTTGTCGACGGTTGGACCGAATCGCCCCGTCCTTGGGCATGCTCGTGGCACAGTTGGGAGATCCTGCCCGACGGCATCATCGCTTTCGCTTTGGCCGAAGCGGATTCGAACGAACTTTGCGGCGCGATGATTGCCGCGACGGCACGCGCTGCGTTTGCCGCACACAGCCATTACCGGCACAACGTCACCGACATGCTTTCGCGGCTGAGCGATTCGCTGTGGCAAACCAACACCGGCGACCAAATCGTGTCGATGCTCTATGGGCATCTTAATCCAGAGAGCGGTGAAGGCAGTGTGGCGTCGGCCGGAACCTGTCAAGCGATCATCGCCGGGTCACGCGGGTTTCGGCCTTTGTGCAGCGGGATGCAAAGTGATCCGCTGGCCAGCCGGATCGATTGCCGCCTGGCGCACACGGAGTTTCGCCTGCACGCGGGTGAGGCGCTCGTTGCGGTTAACCGCGGTGTGCTGGACACGACGAGTGGGTTGACGCAGTCAACGTGGGCCGACGTCGTGCGGCAGGCGGTCGTGAAGCCCGATTGTCCGGTGCTGCCAGCGATCCGCCGAGCGCTGGCCGGCCGGCCGCTGGACCTGGAGCGTGCCGGGCTGATGGTGTTTCGCCAGCCGTAAAGGGACACAGACTCAGCCAGCTTGTGGCGCAGCGACTCCAGCCGTTATCGCCGGCGGTAACGGTTGGGGTTATCGGCTTTGCCGGTGATCTCGTAAAGAAAGCGGCTCGGTGTGGTCGGCCGTGGTTTGCCCCACTTCATCCGCGTCAGCGCCATCGACAGGGTCAATGTTTCTTGCGCACGCGTGATCCCGACATAACACAGCCGCCGTTCCTCGGCAATGTCTTTCTCCAAGCCGCTCTTGACGGCGCGGCTGTGGGGCAGCAGGCCGTCTTCCATCCCGACGAGGTAGACGATCGGAAACTCCAGTCCCTTGGCAGCGTGCATCGTCAACAGCCAGACCGCGTTCTTCGCCGCCGCTTTGTCTTTCTCACTTCCCATCTCCTTGCCCGCCAGCGCGATTTCCGACAGAAAGCCGCCGAGATCTCCGTCTGGCGTGCGTTCCTGATAAGCGGCGATCGCATTGGAGACTTCGCCCAACGACTCTGTCCGCGACTGGCGCTCTTCCGGCTCGTCGTACAGCCGCGCGATCTCGTCGAGATAACGGGTCCGCGTGATCAGCATCTGTACCGCATCGGCCATCGACCCGCTTCGCGTCGCCAGGGTCACATCGTGGGCGAGTCCCCGCAGGTCTTCAATGCCACGTCTGGCGGCCGGGGTGAGGTCTTGGATCGCCGCAGGATCGTTCATGATCCGCCACACCGACTGACCACGTGCCACGGCTCGGGCGATCAGCAACTGCATCGTTTGGGCGCCCATCCCGCGGGGCGGAGTGTTGACGATCCGCAGCAGCGAGACTTCGTCGTCCGGCTGATCGATCCATTTGAGATAGGCGAGGATGTCGCGGATTTCGCGGCGGTCAAAGAACGACTGGCTCCCCAACAGCACGTAGGGAACTTTGCGTTTTCGCATTTCCACTTCGAACAGTCGCGGTTGTTCGTTGGTGCGAAACAGGATTGCGATGTCGCGTGGTTGCCGGTGGTTCTGCTCGATGTGGCGTGCGATCTCATCGACAACAATCTTCGCCTCTTCGGTCTCATCCTTCAGTTGCAAGATCCGCGGCCGCGGGCCGTCGGGGAGGTGCGGCTTGAGCACTTTGCCATAGCGATCGCTGTTGTAGGCGATCAGCGTGTTGGCCATCTGCAGGATCGCGCCGGTGCTGCGATAGTTCGATTCCAATTGAATCATCTTGGCGTCCGGCCAATCTTTGCGGAAGTTCAGGATGTGCGTCACATCGGCTCCCCGCCAGCCGTAGATCGATTGGTCGTCGTCGCCGACCACGCATAGGTTGCGGTGCGCCAGGGCAATCCCGCGAATGATTCGGTATTGGCTGCCGTTGGTATCCTGGTACTCATCGACCAGCACGTGATCAAACCGGTCCGCCTCCTGCTTGAGCACGTCGGGATGCTCAGCGAACAGCATTTCGGTGTTGAGCAGCAGGTCATCAAAGTCCATTGCCCCGCGAATCTTCAGACCTTCCTGGTAACGACGATAGGCGGCGGCGGCGAGGTGTTCCTTATCGGTCCGCGCGGCACCGGCAGCGGCATTTGGGCCAATTGAGGCGTTTTTCCAGCCGCCGACAATCGACAGCATGTCGCTTGGGTTGAGCGCGGTGCCCGACAGACGCAGGTCCCGCAGCACGCTCCGGGCGAGCGATTCCTGATCGCCGCGATCATAGATCGTGAACTTCGCCGGATAGCCGATTCGCTGAGCATGTCGGCGGAGGATTCCGACGCACTGCGAGTGGAAGGTACCGATCGCGGGCCCCGGCGGCGCCTGCTTACCCTTGCCGCCGCGTGGTTTGCCCAACAGGTGCCCGATCCGCTCGCGCATCTCGCCGGCCGCTTTGTTGGTGAACGTGACGGCGAGGATTCGGTCCGGGGCGGTGCCGTGACGAATGAGATTGGCAATCCGAACGGTCACCACCCTCGTCTTGCCGGTTCCCGCACCGGCGAGCACCAGCAGCGGCCCGGACAACGTTGCGACCGCCTGAGCCTGGGCCGGATTGAGTCCCTCGGTCAACGATTTCGCGGCGGTAATGGGGCGTCCTTGCATGCTCATGCGACCACGCGGGTCATCGTCAAAACGTCAGCGGTGGGTCAGGTTAAAGGGTCAGGATCAGGTTAAAGGGTCAGGAGTCAATTTCCGGCGGCAGCACGTCGGGGCGGTCCCCACACGAGCACAACGATGGCAGCCGCGCCGATCGCTACGGCGACCCAAGTACCAAGGTTCGACCAACCCTGCTGCTGATGCCAAACGATGCTGTAGCCGATCCCGCCGGCGAGCGTGACGTAATACACGAACACAAGCAACGTCTTGCGGATCACCAGACTTTCACGTCCCACCATGCCGACAACCGCCGAGGCGGCGACAACATTGTGTACACAGATGGTGTTGCCCGCCGCACCTCCGACCGCCTGCAAGGCAACGATCCAGAACGGATCCACCCCGATCTTCGTGCCGACGTCGAACTGAAACAGCGAGAACATCATGTTGCTGATCGTGTTGCTGCCGGCGACCGCAGCGCCGATGCCGCCGACCAGCGGAGCAAACAGCGGCCAAGCCGATCCTGCCAGCCGCTCAACGCCTTGAGCCAGTGCGATCGGCATTCGCTCGTAACCCGCCGCCCCGTCGCCGCTGCCCAAGAATACCTGCACCATCGGTGTTGTGAAGATCAGTGCAACGGAAGCGGCAAACACCGTTCGCCCCGCGTCACTCCAAGCGGCGGCGTAGGCGCGGGAACTCATCCGGTGCAGCAACCAGGTGGCCAGCGAGGCGATGATGAAGATCGCCCCGGGTGAGTAGAGCGGCAAGACGATCTGCGACGTGCTGGTCCCCAGGATGTTCTCGACCGGCAGACGAACTGCCTTCACTAAGTCCGCTGGCGAGAGGTCGCTGCCAGGCAATGAGGTCTGACGGGTCAACACCAGCAGCACCGCGACGATCAGGTACGGTAGCCAAGCGCTCACAACGCCGAGTTCTGACCGCGTCACGGGCGGCGCGGAGACCGCCTTGCCGCTCCATTCCGGTTCCCAGCTCTCCGGATTTCCGAACTGCCAAATGCGGTCCGCTGGAGGCATCAGAAAACCGGCTCGCGCCGCGGGCACCACGATCGCTAAGCCGATCAGCCCGCCGAGCAACGACGGGAACTCGGGGCCGAGCCAATAGGCGACCGCCAGGTACGGAAGCGTCATCGAAATGGCTGCGAATAGCGCAAACGGCCACACGGCCAGCCCTTCCCGCAGCGACCGATTGACACCGAAAAAACGGGTCATCAAAGCGACCACGAACAGCGGAATCAGAGTGCCGATGATCGCGTGCAGCAACGCGACGCGAACGCCAATCAGAGCGAGCATTTCGCGCGACGATTCAAATGCGAAGCGAGTCGCCACGTCTTCGATCGTTCCCTCGCCCGCCAATCCCGAACTGACGCCGATCAAAATCGGTGTCCCCACCGCGCCGAAAGAAACCGGCGTGCACTGAATCGCCATGCCGGCGACCACCGCCGCCAGGGCCGGAAATCCGAGGCCGACCAACAGGGGAACGGCCACCGCGGCCGGCGTACCGAAGCCCGCTGCCCCCTCGATGAATGACCCGAATAGCCAGGCGACGATGATCACCTGGACGCGGCGGTCGGGCGAAATGTCGCTGAAACAGCGGCGGATCGTGCCGATGGCGCCGCTGCGGGTAACCGTCGCCAGCAGCAAGATCGCGCCGAAGATGATGAACAGCAACTCCAGCGCGATGATGATTCCCTTCAGCGTCGCCGCGGCCACCTGTACCTGTGGAACGTGCCACACGAACAGGGCGAGGGCCACGGTGATCAGGTACGCGATCGGCATCGCGCGGCTGGCCGGCCACCGCAGCAGCACCAGTAACACCGCCACCGACAGGATCGGCAGCAGTGCTAACAGTGCGAGCGCTACGGTGTGCAAGGGAATCCGCCCGCCAAAGGTAATGCGCTACTCAGTCCTGGCCGCCGCCGAACATGCTGTCGAGCGACTCGCTGGTCTTGGGAGCCTCCTCGGCGGAGCCTACCGACGTGTCGGAATCACCACCGGCCAACAGCGGGAAGCTTTCCTCGAGCGCCGAAGGTGTATCGGCCAGCTCTTGCAGAGCCTCGCGCCGGTAGCTGACCTCAGCGTCCTGGAACATCCGGAATCCGGTCCCGGCCGGAATCAGGTGCCCGAGGATCACATTTTCCTTCAAGCCGACGAGCTTATCAACCTTCCCGGCCAGCGCCGCTTCGGTCAGCACCTTCGTCGTTTCTTGGAATGACGCGGCGCTGATGAAGCTGTTGGACTGAACCGCGGCCTTGGTGATCCCGAGCAGCTGCGTGCTGGCGGTCGCCGACTTAGGCTTTTTGCCCTTCGCCGGTGTTCCACCCATCGCTTCGACCTCGGCGTTCTTTTCCTCGAACGTCGTCTTGGGAATGATGACGCCTTCGGTCAAGTCGGTATCGCCAGGGTTGCTGACCTTGATGCACTTGGCCAGCTCCAGGTTGACGCGGCGGAACTCAAAGCGGTCCATCACCAAACCGGGCAACAAGCTCGTATCGCCCGCGTTCTCGATTTTGACCTTCCGCAGCATCCGCGCGATGATCACTTCGCAGTGCTTATCGTTGATTTCGACCTTCTGGATGCGATACACCTGTTGGATTTCGTGCAGCAGGTATTGCTGCACCGCTTCCTCACCGGAGACCCGCAGGATGTCGTGCGGCACCAGCGGTCCATCGACCAGCGCTTGACCCGCTTCAACATGGTCGCCGGTGTGAACCAGGAACCGCTTACCGGCCGGGACCATGTGTTCCCGCTCGATACCCGATTCGCTGCGGACCACGATCGTGCGCTTGCCACGTTTGCGCTCGTTGAGGATTTCGACTTCGCCGTCGACTTCGGCGATCACGGCCGGATCCTTCGGCTTACGCGCTTCGCAGATTTCGGTCACCCGAGGCAAACCGCCGGTGATGTCCGAAACGCCACCGGTCTCACGCGGGTTTTCGGCCAGCACGGTACCCGGGGCGATGATGTCGCCGTCCTTCGCCTTGATGATCGCTCGCTCGGAGAGGTACTGCACATCGACAGCCTGTCCGTTTTCATCCTCGACGGTGATCTGCGGGTGCAGTTCGCCCTTGTGTTCGATGATGATCATCCGGTCCTGGCCGCTCGGCTCCCGCTCGCGGCGCATCGTGACGCCTTCGACGATATCGTCGAACCGCACGCGGCCGCCGAACGCCGTGATCACAGGGATCGAGTACGGGTTCCAGTCGCACAGCACATGGCCGTCGGCAACCACATCGCCATCGGCAACACGGAGCTTTGCTCCGGTCGGCACGACGTGCGATTCGATTTCGCGGCCACGATCGTCGACCACGCTGATCTCACCGTTCCGGGTGAGAACAACGTCAAAACCTTCGTTGTTGCGGACCACGCGCATCCGCGTCAGCCGGACTGTCCCGCCGCGCTTGCACTTCAGGTCGCTCTCTTCGAGCACCTTCGACACGCTACCGCCGATGTGGAACGTACGCATCGTCAACTGGGTACCGGGCTCGCCGATACTCTGGGCAGCGATGATCCCGACCGCCATCCCTTCTTCGACCAGTGACCCGGTGGACATGTCCATTCCGTAGCAGCGGCGGCAAAGTCCCAGCGGCGCATCGCAGGTCATCGGTGAGCGGACCTGGATCTTCTCCAGCCCGAGTTCCTCGATGCGGCGAGCGATCTCCGGAGTGATCATCTCGTTTTCAGCGACGATCAACTCGTCCTTAAAGGGGTCAACGATCGATTGGCGGCTGACCCGTCCGGTGATCGAGTCGACCAATTTCACTTCGACCGTCTCGCCGCGGTAAACCGTTCCCTTGGTGATCCCTTGGGTTGTCCCACAGTCGTCCAGGGTGACCACGACGTTCTGGGCAACGTCAGCCAGCTTACGGGTCAAGTAACCGCTGTCAGCCGTCTTCAGCGCCGTATCGGCCAAGCCTTTACGCGCCCCGTGCGTGCTGGAGAAATACTCCAACACCGACAGGCCTTCGCGGAAGTTGGCCTTGATCGGCGTTTCGAGGATTTCGCCGTTCGGCTTAGCCATCATCCCACGCATACCGGCCAACTGGCGGATCTGTTCTTGACCACCTCGAGCACCGGAGTTCGCCATCAAGAACACCGGATTGACGTAGGAGCCATCGCCGCGGACGTCATTCCGCATCGCTTCCATCATGTCGTGCGTGATTTCGTTACGCACGCGCTGCCAGGAGTCGACGACCTTACCGGCGCGTTCCTTATCAGTCATTTCACCACGGCGGAACGCCTTCTGCAGACGCATCACCTCTTCTTCGGCTTTCTTGATGTACGTGACCTTCGAATCCGGGGTCACAAGATCGTCGGTGGCGAAGGACAGACCGCTTTGCGTCGACTCGCGGAAGCCCATCTGCATCATGTCGTCGAGCAGGTGGATCGTCGCCCGCCGGCCGAGTCGCTGGTAGCAGTCGCTGATCACGTTGGCCAAGTCCGATGACTTCATCGGTTGGTTGTAGTAATCCATCCCGTCGGGCAACATCATGTTGAAGCGATTGCGGCCCGGAGTGGTTTCGATCAACGCGCCATATTCATGCCGCGAGTTCTTTTCCTTCTCCGAGGCATCGATCTTCAGCTTGCGGTGCTTGGGCAGACGCATCTTGATGGACGCGTGCAGATCGACCACGCCCTGATTGAGCGCCAAGTCGACTTCATCGGGGTTGGCGAACACCATTCCCTCGCCCTTGCGGCCAGGCAGCTGAACCGTGATGTAGTAGCAACCCATGACGATGTCCTGCGACGGACTCATGATCGGTTTGCCATTGCTCGGCGCGAACACGTTGTTGGTGCTCATCATCAGCGTGTGGGCTTCGACCTGAGCTTCGATCGACAGCGGCAGGTGAACTGCCATCTGGTCGCCGTCGAAGTCAGCGTTGAACCCGCGGCAGGCCAGCGGATGCAAGTGGATCGCGTTGCCTTCGACCAGGATCGGCTCGAACGCCTGAATCCCGACGCGGTGCAGCGTGGGAGCACGGTTGAGCAGCACCGGGTGGTTGGTGATCACCTGTTCGAGGATATCCCACACCTCTTCGTCTTTGCGCTCGAGCATCTTCTTGGCCGACTTGATCGTGTCAGCGTGCCCGAGTTCCTTCAGCCGGCGGATGATGAACGGCTGGTACAGTTCCAGCGCAATCTTCTTGGGCAAACCACACTGATGCAGTTTCAGCCGCGGTCCGACCACGATCACGCTCCGGCCGGAATAGTCGACGCGTTTGCCGAGCAGGTTCTCGCGGAACCGACCCTGCTTGCCCTTGATCATGTCGGTCAACGACTTCAGCGGTCGGTTGCTCGAACCGAGCACCGGGCGTTTGCAGCGGTTGTTGTCAAACAGCGCATCGACCGATTGCTGCAGCATCCGCTTTTCGTTGCGGATGATGACTTCCGGCGCGTTGAGGTCGACCAGCTTGCGCAGACGGTTGTTGCGGTTGATGATCCGGCGATACAGGTCGTTCAAGTCGCTGGTCGCGAAGTTGCCGCTGTCCAATAGCACCAACGGACGCAAGTCCGGCGGGATTACCGGGATCACGTCCAGCACCATCCACTCGGGACGGTTGTCGCTGTCGCGGATCGACTCGACGATCTTAAGGCGGTTGATCAGGTCTTTCTTCTTTTGCTTGCTGCCGGTTTCCTGCAACTCCTTCCGCAGGTCGACGCTCAGCTTGACCAGGTCGAGGCGGTTGAGCAGCTTGCGGATCGCCTCGGCGCCCATGTCGGCTTCGAAGGCACCTTCGCCGTACTGAGTACGGGCAGCGCGGTATTCTTCTTCGTTGAGCAGCTGGCGTTCTTCCAGATCAGTGGTCCCGGGATCGATGACCACGTAGTCCTGGAAATAAATCACCTTCTCCAGACTGTTGGTCTTCATCTCCAGCAGGTTGCCCAGCCGCGAGGGCATCGCCTTGAAGAACCAGATGTGCACGATCGGCGCAGACAGCTCGATGTGACCCATGCGTTTGCGGCGGACGCGGCTGTGCGCAACCTTCACGCCACAGCGATCGCAGATCATGCCCTTGTACTTCATCCCACGGTACTTACCGCAGGCGCATTCCCAGTCCTTCTCCGGTCCGAAAATACGTTCACAGAACAAACCGTCTTTTTCGGGACGGTAGGTGCGGTAGTTGATCGTTTCGGGCTTCTTTACCTCTCCAAACGACCAGCTCTTGATGTCCTGCGGGCGGGCGAGCGAAATCTTGACAGCCGCGTAGTCGTTGATGCGATCGTAATTACTGTTTTCGCCAGTCGACATAACGGAACACTCCTGGGTGATCGCCGCCCTGTGAGTAGGCGCGGCGGGACGGGATTCGTTGAAATAAGCGCCAGCGGGGCCGCGGGGGACAGCTCGTCCGCTGACGTACTTGAATCGGACTCATTCAAACAGGGGCGCACGCTGCCGGCGCCCCCTCGTCTTGGTCCGTTAGATCGGGCGTTTTTCCAATTGCATATTCAGGCCGAGACCGCGGATTTCGTTGGTCAACACGTCGAAGCTGGCCGGTGTTCCGGCTTCCAAGGTGTTTTCACCCTTGACCATCGATTCGTAAATCTTCGTACGGCCTTCGACGTCGTCGCTCTTAACGGTCAACAACTCCTGAAGGATATACGCGGCGCCGTAGGCTTCCAGGGCCCAGACTTCCATCTCGCCGAATCGCTGGCCACCGAACCGGGCTTTACCGCCCAGCGGCTGCTGCGTGATCAACGAGTAAGGACCGGTGCTGCGAGCGTGGACCTTGTCGTCGACCAAGTGGTGCAGTTTCAGCATGTAGATGTAACCGACAGTCGTCTCTTGGCCCAACGCTTCACCACTGCGTCCGTCGAACAGGCGAACCTTGCCGTGACGCGGCAGTCCTGCTTCGTCCAGCGCCTGTTGATGTCCTCTTCGGTCGCGCCGTTGAATACCGGAGTGATCGCCCGGAAGCCAAGTTTTGCACCGGCCCAGCCGAGGTGCGTCTCGAGAATCTGGCCCACGTTCATCCGGCTCGGAACGCCCAGCGGGTTGAGCATGATCTGCAGCGGCGTCCCGTCGGGCAGGAACGGCATGTCCTCGATCGGCAGGATCTTGGAAATCACGCCCTTGTTACCGTGCCGACCGGCCATCTTGTCGCCGACGCCAATGACCCGCTTGGTAGCGATGTACACCTTGACCATCTGCAACACGCCGCTGCGCAACTCGTCGCCGCGTTTCATGCTGTTGAGCTTGCGGTCGCGCTGGTCGATTGCTCGCTCCACGTTCTCCCACTGCTGCTTGTAAACCTTCTCCACTTCCTTCTTCTTGGCCGGGTCTTTGACCTGGTCGAGGATGTGGTCAAAGCGGAAGCTGCTGGCGCGTTCGGCAACGAATTTCGGATCTTGCCCATCAGCCAGCGGACCGCCTTCGATGTCCTTGAGCTTCTGGTCCGCGGCGGTTTCCATATCGCGCACGAAGGCTTCGAACGTGCTGGCGATTTCCGCGTTCCCTTCGGTCTCCGCGGTCTTCAGTTCCTTTTCGAATGCCTTTCGCTCGTCTTCGCCCAGGCTCATCCGCCGCGAGAATTTCTGCGTGTCGATGACGATCCCCTCAATCCCCGACGGAACCTCCAGCGAGTCGTTCTTTACGTCTTCACCGGCGCGTCCGAAAATCGCATGCAGCAGCTTCTCTTCGGGCGTCAGTTCCGTCTTGCTCTTGGGGCTGACCTTGCCGACCAGCACATCGCCGGGGCGAACGTAGGTCCCGACCTGGACGATGCCCGTCTCATCCAACGAGGCCAGCGCTTTTTCCGAGACGTTGGGAATGTCGCGGGTGAACTCTTCGCGGCCGAGCTTCGTTTCGCGGATCTCGACTTCAAAGTCTTCGATATGAATCGAGGTATAAGTGTCGTTCCGCACCAGCTCTTCGCTGATGATGATCGCGTCTTCGAAGTTGAAACCGTCGAACGACATGAAGCCGACCAGGACGTTGCGTCCCAGCGCCAGCTCACCATCGCGAGTGGCGGCACCGTCAGCGATGATCTGACCTTTCTCCACCTTGTCACCGATCGAGACGATCGGTTTCTGGTTTTGACAGGTCCGCTCGTTGAGCCCGTGGTACTTCTTCAAATCATAGTGGTCGCTGCCGATCTCAATCCGAGTGGCATCGACGTAGGTGACCTTGCCGGCGCGGTGCGCCCGGATCACCATCGCGCTGTTTCGCGCGACTTCGGTTTCCATCCCCGTGCCGACGATCGGCGGCTCGGCGACGAGCAACGGCACCGCTTGCCGCTGCATGTTGCTGCCCATCAACGCGCGGTTCGCATCGTCATGCTCCAAGAACGGAATCAAGCCGGCGGAGATCCCGACCATCTGGCTCGGCGAGACGTCCATGTAGGACACCTGCGACGGCTGAACGATCAGAAAGTCGCTGCGGTGCCGAGCGATCAAGTTAGGACCGGCCACCAGTGCGCCGTCCTTCACCTCGGTGTCAGCCGGTGCGACATACGATTCGTCTTCCTCGTCAGCACGGAGCAGAACCACTTCTTCGGTGACCTTACCGTCTTGGATTTTGCGGTACGGCGTCACCAAGAATCCGTAGGAATCGACACCCGAGTAGATCGCCAAGGAGCTGATCAAACCGATGTTCGTACCTTCCGGCGTTTCAATCGGGCAGATCCGGCCGTAGTGCGAGATGTGCACGTCGCGGACTTCAAAGCCAGCTCGCTTGCGATTCAAACCGCCCGGACCGAGCGCCGACAGCCGCCGCTCGTGAGCCAACTGGCTCAGCGGGTTGGTCTGGTCGACGACCTGTGATAGCTCGCCGCGGCCAAAGAAGTAGTCGATCGCCGCCGAAACGCTCTTGGGGTTGATCAACGACCGCGGGGTCATGTCCTCGACGTCTTTGAGGCTCATCCGTTCCTGCACGGTGCGGCGGAGCTTGAGGAAACCCTTGCGCAGCTCTTCAGCGGCCAGTTCATCGATCGTTCGCAGCCGGCGGTTGCCCAAGTGGTCGATGTCGTCCTCTTCGGCCCCGTCGGCATGATCCATCAAATTGATCACGTACTTGATCGACGCGATCATGTCCTCCGGGCGGAGCGTCATGATCGACTCGTCGATCTCCTGGCCGAGCTTACGGTTCAGACGGAAACGACCGACGCGACCGAGTCGATAGCGGTTGGCATCGTAGAACTTCTCGTTGAACAGTGTTTTGGCTTTTTCCAGTTGCGGCGGATTGCCGGGACGCAGCCGCTGATAAATCCTCAGCAGCGCTTCTTCGTGGCTGCTGGTGGTGTCATCGGCCAGCGCGTTGAACACCAGCGGCGTCTTGGGCATGTCGATCACTTCGACCGACTTAGCGCCCGAGGTGCAGATTTGCTCCGCGATGTCTTTGGTGATCCGCTGTCCGGCTTCGACCATGATTTCGCCGGCGCGATCGCTGCCCGACGGGTAAACGACATCGTCGATCGAGACCTTGCCTTCAAGGCTGGCTGCCGACTTGCCGCCGGCGATTTTGATCGTCTGCGGCTCATAGAACACGCTCAGCAGATCCGAATCGTTGGACAGCTTGGGGTCCATCGCGCGGAGCAGCGTCATTGCGCTGAACTTGCCGCTCTGGTCGATCTTGACCGTCAACGAGTCCTTCTTGGTGACGTTGACTTCGATCCAGCTACCGCGTTCGGGGATAATCCGGCAGCTGGGCAACTTGCGATCGGTCGTGCCTTCCTGCTCGAAGACAAAGTCGACGCCAGGGCTACGGTGTAGCTGCGAGACAACGACGCGCTCGGCACCGTTGATGATGAACTCGCCGCCGCCCATCATCACCGGCAAGTCACCCAGATAGACTTCTTCTTCGACCGGCTGTTCGCGGTTCAGGCGCAGCCAGATCCGCAGCGGCCGGCCGTAGGTCAGCCGCAGTTGACGGCATTCTGCTGGGGTGTAGCGCGGCTTGCCGAGTTCGTAGCGCAGGTATTCCAGCGAGGCGGTGCCGTCATAGCTCAGCACCGGAAAGATCTCTCGCAACACTGCCTCGAGGCCCTGATCGGCGCGGCTATCCGAGGGAACGTCCTCCTGCAGGAAAGCAGCATACGAGACGGTCTGCAGCTCGGTCAGATCCGGCAGCGGATAAGTCCCGTGGCCGGAACCGAATCGTCGGATGCTGGTGGGTTCGAGGCAACGTTTGGAGGTACATGCCATCTTGATAACGCTCCATCAAAGGCCAAAGGCCCGGCGAAGGTAATGAGAAACGGATGGGACTTGAGTGAACGGTTGTTGACGCACGGCGACCGGCCGAGACTGCCTTGGCGGAAGGGGCCGCAGCGATTCCGGCTACGGACCTTCCCCACATCGGAAAATACCAAGCGGGACTAACACAGCGGCCACCAGAGCACAGCGCTAACGCAACGCAAGCCGGAAGTTGGCAAACCACGAGCCAGACGGGCTCGGGACCTACGCGCCAAAGGGCTCCGACAACGGGCTGGCAGCCAACGAATTGGCCCCAACGCGCCGGGGCGCGAAACGAGCGAGATGCAAGTGGAGAAAATAGTCAAAGCACTCTACGCGAAGCGAACGACGATCCAGCCGAAGAACTTATCAATAATTACCCGGGCTGCAAACCCCTGTACGGAATTTTGGCCCGAGTTTCGCTGTCAGCTGAACGTCCGTGCCTTGGAGCGAGCCTAACTTGCGCAAAAAAGGCCGGCCGGCTCGCCAATAACTTGCCGGACGGCCCTATGGCCGGCTCTACCCTGCTGAAACCAGGCGAAAAGTTACTTCAGTTCGACCGTTCCGCCAGCCGCTTCGACTTCGGCCTTGACCTTCTCGGCGTCTTCTTTGCTGACGCCTTCCTTGAGCTTGGCGGGGCAGCTTTCGACCATCTTCTTGGCGTCCATCAATGAAGCGCCGGTGATGTTCTTGACGACCTTGACGACGTCGAGCTTCTTCTCGCCGAAGCCGGTCAGAACGACATCAAACTCGGTCTGCTCGACAGCAGCCGGTGCGCCGGCGTCGCCACCGCCACCAGCGGCGACCATCACGGCTCCGCCTGCGGCCGGCTCAATGCCGTAGGTCTCTTTCAGGTAATCGCTCAGCTCCTTGGCCTGCTTGAGCGTCATGCCGGCGATTTGATCGCCCAGCGTCTTGGCCTCGGCACTGAATTCAATGGTTGCTGCTTCAGACATCTCTCTGATTCCTTCGAAACGGTTAAGTGGGTGGATTCGCTAACAGGGTAGACGGGTGTAAATGCGGTCGGCTGCGAGCGAAGCTTAGGCAGCTTCGCCCTCTGCTTCCTCGCCCTTCTGCTTGATCTGGCTGGCCAGAGCCGCACCTGGGCCGAGCAACGCTCCGACCAAGTTCGCTCCGGGGCTGAGGATTTGTCCGACCAAAATCGATATCTGCTCTTCGCGACTGGGCCATTTGCTGACCGCCGCTAACTTTTCAGCGTCTAGCCGCTCACCGTCGAGCACCCCGCCGGCGGCCTTGAACTTGCCAAACTGTGTCGTGTCTTTGTCGAGGCGAATGACTTCCTTGGCCAAGGCCACGAAGTCGGTCGACCCCCAACAAACCGCGACCTGACCGGATGCGCCTTCGAACAGCGGCGCCAAAGCGCTGCCTTCGGTGGCCCGACGGCCGAGCGAGTTCTTGACAACCAAAAGGTGAATGTCCTTTTGCTGCAACTCGCCGCGCAACCGATTCGTCGTGTTGGCGTCCATGCCGGTCGTGGTGACCAAAACCGCATCCTGAACTTCTGCCAACTGCTTGGAGATGTCCCGGGTGACTAATTGTTTTACAAACTTACTCATGCTTCAGCTCTAACTGAACCGGCAACGATTGAAATGAAGGAAAACTGCCCGACAGGCATTCTGAACGGATGCCCATGCTCATCGCCGCTAGCCAGAGCCGGTAAACTCCGGGCCAGAGTGCGAGTCACCACCCGCGGTGCAATGTCACCACAGGCCGCAATCCTGCGAGGCTACGCGACCACGCGAACACTGGGGCTCATCGTCCCGCAGATCGCGACACCGCGGAGGTAAGTTCCCCGAACCGCCTGCGGCTTCAGGCTGAGAACATGGTTAATGAAGGCCTCGATGTTTTCGCCGAGCTTGGTCTCGTCGAAGCTCATCTTGCCGACCATGGCGTGGACGTTGCCGCCTTTGTCGTTGCGAAATTCGACCTTACCGGCCTTATACTCCGCAACTACCTTGCCGACATCGGGGGTGACCGTTCCGGCGCGAGGACTAGGCATCAAGCCGCGAGGGCCGAGCACGCGTCCCAGTGGGCCAACTAGGCCCATCATGTCCGGAGCGGCGATGCAGACGTCGAAGTCGGTCCAGCCCTCGCGGATCCGCTTAGCCAGGTCGTCGCCGCCAACGGCATCGGCACCAGCCTGCTCAGCGGCGGTCGCAGCATCGCCCTTGGCAAATACCACCACACGCTGCTGCTTGCCGATGCCGTGCGGCAGGACAATGCTGCCGCGGACGATCTGGTCGGCCTGATTGGGGTCGACACCCAACCGCATGTGAACTTCGACGGTCTGATCGAACTTCGTCGTATTGAACTTCTTCAGCGCCGTGACCGCTTCACCCAACGGGAGCGGAGCCTTCGGCTGCTTTTCGATATCGGCGCGGTATCGCTTTGATTTTTTGCCCATAGGGCGATTCCTTTGTCTTAGGTGGTCCCCGAGTCACCTGCCCCACAACCGGCCGCGGATACTCGCGCTACGAAGCACGATTTTTTTCCAGCAACTGTGGCGGCGAACTCTCCCACTGCCAAACGATCCGGTAAACGTCACGATTCTGACGTCACCATCGGCCAGCAATGATGAAGCCGAACACGAGAGGCGTCAACGCCAAATTGATTTGGCATGCGCTTTTTTTCGGTTTTGCAGACGGTTTGGCATCAGCGAACGTTTCCGCTACGCCACTTGGCCGCGGCTCAGCAGCCTTGCCGGTTCCAAAGCCTGCGGTTCATCAGACTCCGGCGCCTCATTTGCCGCATCGCGCGCTGAGCGTGGACCAGCGCTGAAAGCGATGCTCAGACGGATCCAGTTGCGCTTTGAGTTCATGCAGCGACGCCTCGATCCGCTGGCGGTAGGTCTCGAGCTTCTCGCCCTCAAGCGGGTAGATCGGATCGGCGAAATAGCCGTCGATGCGGTGGAAGGGGACCGGGATCTGCATCCGGTCCCAGGCTTTCCCGGCGATCCAGCGGCGGCGCGGCACCGCCACGATGTTGAGCACCGCCGCGCCGGTTCGCTGGCTGACCAGCGCCACGCCTTTGTGCACGCGTCCCCGAGGCCCACGCGGACCATCGACGGCGATCGCCGCCGGCCGGCCCCCGGCGACGTGGGCGACGAGCGAGTCGATCGCCTGCTGACCGCCGCGAGCCCGGCTGTTGGACTTCTTGGACCCGCGATAGACGACACAGCCGACTCGCTCCAGTGCCGGCACGATCAGAGAGCCATCGTTGCTTCGCGATACCATCGCGGCCGTTCCGGGTTCTGAGCCCGTCATCACCGACAATTGGTGAGCATGCAGGAAGCTGAACAAGTAGCCGCAGCTTTGGTCTCGCAACCTTCCCCGCGGGTCGTTGTGAAAGTGAATCCGGCAGGTGGTCCGCATCAGCAGCACGACGCCGACGACCAGCCACGACAATAAGCGAACGATCATCTGCGCCCCAACCTTGAATTGCAAACCTGCTACCGCTGGAGAAATATCCGATTAGCAGGTTTGGGGTAAAGGCGGATTGGTTAAGGGGCCAGGTTGGCAGCCAGGATCGCGTCGATCACCAGACCGTCCAACACGACGTGTGGGTGAGCGACCAGCGGCGACAGCCGCCGGGCGTCACCCCCGGTCAGAATCACCTGGTGCGGAAGGCCAGCAAGCGAACGGGTGATCAGCCCATCGATCGCAGCGGCGGTTCCGAGCATGATCCCGCTGCGGATTGCCGCCACGGTGTCGGTCGCGGGGATCGGCAGCGCCGGCGCCCCTTCGTCGCCTAGCTCCGGCGGCTCGATCGCCGGCAACGCGTCGGTACCGCGAGCCAATGAATCGAACTGCAACATCAGCCCCGGCATGATGACCCCGCCGAGAAACTCACCTGTTTCGCTGGCGCAGTCGATCGTGATCGCCGACCCCGCATCGACGACGATGACTCGTCCGGCGGCATAAATCCGACTCGCCTGCCAAATCGCCAGCAGACGGTCGATGCCGACCCGCTCTGGCTGCGACAGACGAGTCACCATCGGCACGTGAGCGCGAGTGATGACAGTCACTCCCGAATCTGGATCATTGGCAGCGAGTTGCTCGACCAGCCGATCGCGGGCAGGAGCGTTGACCGCCGCGATCCGCCAACAGACCGCAGCGCCACCGGTCTGCTTCCGGACGCCGCAAATGATTTGCTCCGGCCAATCGGCAGCGGCGCAGCGGAGCGCGATGCAGCACCGGTACGGCAGGGTCGTCCGCTGTGCGAATCGCCCACTTGGCTGCCGTGTTTCCCAAATCGACCGCCACGCAAACACTGCGAGGCTGCTTCACTGCGCGGCCTCGTCAAAGTCCCGTGGCTGCCGCTGGTCAGAAAGATTGGCGGTCAGTCCGGTCAAGTGAGGCGGCAGTCGGCGGGGCTTGGGCGATCGATCGCCGGCCGGTGCTGTGATGCGCCCTGCGGTGTCTGCGGCCACTTCAGGCGCATTCGGTTCCGCAGCGGAAGCGGGGGCCAGTTCGGCCAGCCGCGTGGCGATCCGCTGGATCAGCTCGGTCAGCCCTTCGCCGGTCACCGCACTGATCAGGCGGACCTCGCGTTTCGTGGCCTCGACAAGCGCGTCACGCACCTGCTCGGCACCGGGCAGTTCGCACTTGCTGACCACGACAATTTCGTCGCGCTTGGCCAGCTCTGGGCTGTAGTTTTCGAGTTCATGGCGGATCGTCTGGTAGTTGAGCACCGGGTCGGATCCGTCGCTCGGCAGCGGCTCGACCAGGTGCACCAACAAGCCCGCCCGCTCGACGTGCCGCAGGAACTCATGCCCTAAGCCCACACCCTCGCTGGCGCCCTCGATCAGTCCAGGAATATCGGCCACCGCGAAAGACGTATCGGGCGATGGATGGACGATGCCGATGTTGGGATGCTTGGTCGTGAACGGATAATTCGCGATCTCGGGGCGAGCGGCGCTAATACGGCTCAGCAGCGTGCTTTTACCGGCGTTGGGCATGCCCAGCAGGCCGACATCGGCGATCGACTTGAGTTCCAAGATCACCAGCCGCGTTTCGCCCTCTTCGCCGCGCGTCGATTCGCGCGGCGCTTGATTCTGTGCGGACTTGAAGGAGACGTTGCCTCGGCCTTTCTTGCCGCCGCGGGCGACGATCACGCTGTCGCCTGGTTTGAGCAAGTCCTTGATCACGAAGTGCTGGTGGGCATCGATGACTGCCGTCCCCGGCGGGACATACAGTTTTAGGTCGCGGGCGGCGCGGCCGTTGCAGCCCGAGCCTTGGCCCGGAGAGCCATTGGGGGCGCGCCAGAACTTGCGGTTGGCGAATTGCGCCAAGCTGTTCACGCCTTCACGCGCTTCCAGGATGATGCTCGCTCCATCCCCACCGTCGCCGCCGTCGGGTCCGCCGCGAGGGACGTACTTTTCTCGCCGGAAGCTAACGCATCCGTTTCCGCCCCGGCCGGCTCTTAAATCGATTTCGACGCGATCAACAAACATGTGAATGAGTTCTTCAACTAACGATGGGATATCGGTGCCACCGGCCAACTGGCCAGGTCACTCGGCTCCGCCCGGCGGCGAAGTCTGGAAATGCAAACAGCCGACCCCAGTGGGCCGGCCGTTGAACGTCATCACACGAAGGCTCAGCGATTACTGAGCCAGTGCGTCGATGTTGACCCGACGCCCTTCGCGGTCGAAGCGGACATGGCCGTCAACCAGGGCATACAGCGTGTAATCGTTGCCGCAGCCGACGTTGCGGCCAGGGTGGAACTTGGTGCCAACCTGGCGAACCAGGATGCTGCCAGCGGTGACGCTCTGGCCACCGAACCGCTTGACTCCGCGGCGTTGAGCGTTGCTGTCGCGACCGTTGCGGCTGCTGCCTTGGCCTTTCTTGTGTGCCATGTCTCTACAAACTGAATGGATGTGGGTGCAGTTGAAGGTGGTTTTCCAGAAAGTTATCTGAAAACCCACTCGTAATCAAGCCGTGACTCGATTCCGTACTGCTGCAGTACGTATTCCTGCTCCTGGGGATCGGAATAGGCGGGGACACCGAAGCGGATTTGGTCGGCTGGCTGATTGATCGTGTCGCCGGGACGGTAAAAGTTCAACCGCAGGGCCTTCTTCTGATACGGCGCGTCGTCTCCCTCGCCTTCCTGCTTGAATGCATTGGTCAGCCCATACACGTAGACCGAGAGGAAATCGATTTCTGGATCGACATCTTCCCACGTCGCCACGCCCCACACCCCTGGTGCGTCCTCATCGCTCGATCGCGGAATCTCGACCCCCGGCATTTCGATGCTGTCGTACAGCGGAGCAGTGATTTGTTCGCGCACCGCAATCCGCTCTTTCGCTGTCGGCAGCACCCGGTCCAAATACTGTTTGCCACGGACGAAGTCTTCGAGCACCAGCATCGGAAAAGCACGGCGGGAATCATAACTGACCGACTCGACGCGCTTGAACAGCGGCGCATTACCGACCAAATCGGCCGCTGGGCGCAAGTCGCCGCCGCGATAACGGACCCGGTAGACCATGTACCAAACCAGCTTGCGAGCCATCCGGCCATTGGGCTGAGGGACGTCCAGGTAGATCATCCGCAGCGGCTTGAATGAAAACTCCAAGCAGTAAATTTCGCGCCGCAGCGTCACCTGGCGAGCCATTTCGACCAGCGTCCGTGTCCGTGGGTCAAAAAAGGGCCGGCCCTCGGCATAATCAGGAGCTTTCCACTGGATCTCCGGATGGGCGTCGATCAGCGACTGCAGCGTCATCGGCCCAGAAAAAGTTTCTTCCGGATGGGGTGCCGGAGCGATGACGTTGACGACGCCGGGCGCAAACTGCGTCGTCTGCGTCTGGACTGGCTCCTGCTCGGTCAGCTCTTCGAGAAGCCCGGCCGCCGCTGCGTCCTGCTCGACTGCCGCCGGCTCTTGATTGGCCACCGGGGCCGGATCGGTCGGAGTTGGCTGCCCGGCGGCATCTTGTCCCACGGCGACACCGCAACCGAGCAGCCCGAGCAGCGCCAGCGTCGCTGCCGAGCCACCAGGCGCGGTCCAGGCCCAGCGGCTAGGTCGCGGCGGTCGGTGCCGAGCCTCTGTAGAGACCTGCGCCTGCCGCGCGGTTTGGCTTCGGAGTACGCCAGCCCAGAGTAAGCTGATCGAGCTAAGCATCGATTTTACCGTCACGGCATCACACTCGTCGCTCCGAAGAGCGGCAGAATCAGGTAAAGAAAAATTCACATCTATTTGACGTCGGATCGCTGCGGACGGTTCGCCACACCGAGCGTTTCATCTTCGAGCGGCAAGAAACGCAGCGAAGCGGTCAACTGCTCGTCGGAGCCGGCAAACGTTTCCAGGTGATCGTTACTGACGGTCATCGTCGCCAGCAGTCGGCGACCCGAATCGTCCGAAAAATGGACGAAGATCCACTGGATCGGGACGTTTTCCACGGCCCCCTGGATCGTCACCCGCAGCACCCTCAGGCCGGCTTCGTTGACCTCTTCACGCGACTGCAACACCTCAACAAAACGCTCGCCCATCGACGTGCGGCTTTCGCCAACCATCGCTTCGAGCGTCAACTGGACTCCGGCGGCCATCTTGCCCAGCGGACGCAGGTCGCACTGGGCAATCCCGGTGTCGTCCTGAATCATCCTCATCATACTTGCCCCGGGCACGTCGGTCATGATTTTCCAGCGGCGATCCATCAACACCGCATAGCCGACCGCAGCGCTAGTCAATTCGCTGTACAACCGGTCCGCCGGAATGGTCCCCATGTCCGAGGGTGGCGTGGCCGGCAATCGCACCGGTGCATCCATCGGTTTGCGAATCATGCGGATGGTTCCGGCAATGTCGAATCCCGGCTCCGATTTGCCGATCTCCCGAGCTTCGCGGATCGCCAGCGCCAGCCAGGTGCAGCAGGCCAGTTCACGGTCGAACACGAGTTTGGCAACCAGATCGATCGTTGTCGGCACGCCCGCGACCGATCCTTCGACCTTGCCGTTGAAGTGGATTCGAGCGGTCTTGTCGTTGATCTCCACGACTTCGCCACTGACCGTGCTGGACTGCACCGCGGCGAGCGACAGCAGTTTGGCAAGCACCTGTTGGTCGGGCTGGTAAGAGTCGCCGACCGCAACCGCAGTGCTCGGCAGCAGTGCGTCGACGGCCAAGCTACTTGCCGGCACTTTCACCAGATCAAGCTCTTGGCCCTCGAGGTACGACTCCGGCGAGTACACAACCCACTTCGGCTCCTCACGCTGCACCCGAATGTGCTGTGATTGCGGCCGTAGCTGCAACGCATGCTCCTTTTTGCCGACTTTGCCGGTGCTGCGAGCTTCGTGATAAAAGCACTCGGCAGCATGGGCGGTCCGGTCGCTGGCAAAACCGATGATCCGCTCCTCCCAGTCCAGAACCGAGCGGCTGTTGACGGGAACCTGGGTCGCCTTTTCTTTCGATACCAGCGCGTTTCGGGGAACGTTGATGTTGCCCTCAATGTCCATCTCGACACGCACGCGGTGCAGCTGGCGGGCAGGGTCGGCAACCAACTGCACCGCAGCGGCGGATGCTGCGTTGGGCTCGGCGGCGATGGCCTGACCGCACAGAACCGCGGCGGTGGCGCTGGCGGCGGTTTTGATCCACTGGCGACGATTTTCGGGTGACTCGAACATGACGTTCAGCGTCTCTCGCAAGGGGGAGGCGGCATAGAACCAGAAACCGGCTCTGACACCACTGAACTTCGGCATTTCGAAGCCGCAATCTGTACCCTGAATGCGGCAAGCTCCAGCACGGGTCACTACAGCTCAAGCAGCGTTGAGATCCGAGACCACCGGCGGTTATCGCTTTCGCCTGATCCAGCGGCTAGCAAACGCCCAGGGAGGCGAGAAAAGCCTGTTGGGTGGCCTGTCGCTCTGGCAGCGGACGTGTCTGATCAGCTGCCAAATCGACCAGAAAAATGACATGCTGGGCAGCAAACGGTCGCCGGTCGAACGCGCGAACTTACAACCCTTTGAAAGCTTTTCCGGCGCTGCGGCGCAAGTCAATCGCTGTTTTTACCGTCATCGAAGTAATTTTCAGTTCGCTAGTTCTGGCTGGACAATGACTTAGTCGCTGCGTAGCAGAACAGCTTGACGAAGTTTCCTGTTTTTTGGTCCCAAATTTTCTACTGTGATCTGGTCAGTTAGTCTGCGGTCATCCAGGTGGCGTCCCCCGCGCCGCGCAGGGCAGCCTCAGACTTGGTGAATCAACGACTGGGCAAAGTTAATCCTGCGGCAACTTTCCGGTTAGACACTTGAGCCAAATCGAACACGATTCTATGAACTTTCGATCAGGTAACGGTGTCCAATCGAGAACTGCAACCCGCTTGTACACGTAGCTTAGAAAAGCCTGTGGGCAAGCGACGTTTTTGCGCCGGCGGATCAACCCGCACCCTTTTAGGAGAACGGAATCGGGTTTTGGGAGTGTCTGTGTCGCTCCACTGGTCTCTGGCGAACGAATGATCGCGGACCAAGGGAGCCTGCAGGCAGTCGTCATCGGAAATAGGACCATCATTCCACGACGGAATGTTCACCCCCGGGCCAAAAAGACACATCTGGCCGAGCGATCCGCCGGGGTCGCATGGAAAAAATCGGCTATCGAAGTGCGGAGCACTGGGAACTTAGGAAATATGCACGAACATTATCGCGACTCCAAGCTGAAAGAGCTTCGAGATCAACTGGTGCGGTTTGCACCCAAGGCACAGAAAGTCGAACAGGCCGCTCGGGCGGAACAGCTGCTCGGCGAAATTGAGGCCGATCGCTCCTATGCCTACGATTACCTCTGCTACCGCATCACCAATTACCGGCCCCAAGAGGCTTCGCGACACACACTGGCCGCCGCCGATGCGATTTCGGACCTGCGGCAGTTGGTGGAAGATCTGAGCGAATCGGCTGCGGTGTCGGTTACGGAAGTGGATGAACCGGTGCATTCGGTCGAAGACCTCAGCCGCATGTTCAACGTCTCCACCAAGACGATCAACCGCTGGCGAGACGCCGGGCTGATCGGCCGTAAGTTCCTGTTCGGCAACCGCCGACGGGTCGGCTTTTTGCACAGCACTGTCGAGCGGTTCACTGCGGGCAACCGCGAGCGGATTCGCCGCGGCGAGCGGTTCAGCCAAGTTAGTGAAGATGAAAAGGGCGAGATGATCCAGCGCGCCCGGCAGTTGGCCGATGGCGGAGCGAGCCTCTCGGAGGTTACCCGCCAATTGGCGACCGTGATGAGCCGAAGTCCCGAAACGATCCGCTACACACTCAAGAATTTTGATTCCGATAATCCGTCGCTCGCCATCTTCCCGAACCACCGGGGAGCACTCAGCGATGATGACAAGCGGGTGATCTACCAGCTGTTCCGACGAGGCAGCACGGTACCACAGTTATGCAAGCGCTATGGCAGGACACGGAGCAGCATCCAAAGGATTTTGATTGACATGCGTAAAGAAAGGATTAACGAACTGCCGCTCGATTACATCTACAACGCCGACTTTGAGGACGCTGCGCGCGAACCGGAGTTCTTGGGAGCACCGCCCGAGGCTGCCGTTGCGCCGCGGAAGGTCCGTCCGCCGAGCGGATTGCCGAGCTACTTGGCTTCGCTCTACGACGCCGCCCTGCTGACCCGTGAGCAGGAGTATCACTTGTTCCGCAAGATGAACTACCTGAAGCACAAGGCCAGTCGAATCCGTGAATCGCTCGAAACGGCGCGCGGCAACAAGTCGGCGCTGATGGACGAGATCGAGGCGCTGTACGAACAAGCGGTCAAGACGAAGAACAAGATCGTCCAGGCCAACTTGCGGCTGGTGGTTTCGATCGCCAAGCGGCACATGGGCGGCAGCGATGACTTCTTCGCCTTGGTCAGCGATGGCAACATGTCGCTGATCCGCGCGGTGGAGAAGTTCGACTACTCACGCGGCAACAAGTTCAGCACCTACGCTTCGTGGGCGATTATGAAGAACTTCGCGCGGACGATTCCCAACGAGTTCAAGCACCGCGACCGTTTCCGTACGACCGCCGAAGAACTGTTTCTGGCTCGCCAGGACGATCGGACCGATCCGTATGCCGAGGAAAATGCGCACCAGCGGCGGCAACGCGAACTAGGCCGGATCCTCAACCGGCTCGACGAGCGGGAGCAGAAGATCATCGTCGCTCGGTTCGGACTGGGCCGCGGCAACGAACCGGCAACGCTCAAAGAAGTCGGTGAGGAACTCGGCGTCACTAAGGAACGCATCCGCCAACTCGAAGCTCGGGCACTGACCAAGCTTCGCGAAGCGGCCGATGAGTCGAAGATCGATATCGAACTCGGCTCGTAGGCGAGCGCCTTAGGCCCGCAGGGCCGGCAGATCTGCTGCCGGAGTCGTTAGGCTCCGGACAGCAGGAACAGCCAACAGGACCAGGCCCGCAGGGTCGACACAAGTTCAGCGAATCGCCTCGCTGGTGTCGGCCCTGCGGGCTTGTTGTTTTTATGAACTGCTTACCGGGCCCTCACGAGCCCGGCAGAGGTTACATTGGGCCAGCCGCCCTCAATCCCTACTTCGCCTGAATCGCCTGCACCACGGCGTCGCCCATTTGAGCAGGCGTGGGAGCGACGATGATGCCGGCGTCTTCCAGCGCGGCGATCTTTTCGGCGGCCGTGCCTTTGCCGCCGGTGATGATCGCGCCGGCGTGGCCCATCCGCTTGCCGGGCGGCGCGGTGCGGCCGGCGATGAACGCGGCCACCGGCTTGGTGACGTGCTCCTTGACGAACGCGGCGGCTTCTTCCTCGGCCGTGCCGCCGATTTCGCCCATCATCAGGATCGCTTCGGTCTGCGGGTCGTCCTGGAACAGCTTGAGCAGGTCGATGAACGACGTGCCGACGATCGGGTCGCCGCCGAGGCCGACGCAGGTCGATCTGGCCGAGGCCGAGGTTGCTCGTCTGCCAGACGGCTTCGTAGGTGAGCGTGCCGCTGCGGCTCATGACGCCGACCTTGCCCGGCTTGTGAATGTAGCCCGGCATGATGCCGATCTTGCATTCGCCCGGGCGTGATGACGCCGGGGCAGTTCGGGCCGATCAGCACGGCGTCGCTGGCCGCGGACGAGCTCGTACACGCGGACCATGTCGAGCACCGGCACGCCTTCGGTGATCGCCAGATGACGCTTGATGCCCGGCGTCGACCGCTTCGAGGATCGCATCGGCCGTGAACGGCGGCGGGCACGAAGATCATCGTGGCGTCGGCGCCGGTCTTCTCGACGGCTTCGGCGACGGTGTCGAAGACCGGCAGCCCGTCGACCGTCTCGCCCGCCTTTGCCCGGCGTGACGCCGCCGACCATCTTGCGTGCCGTATTCCTGGCAGTTCTTGGTGTGAAACTCGCCCGCCTTGCCGGTGATGCCCTGGCAGATGACGCGGGTGCTTCTTGTTGATCAAGGATGCTCATGGAGTTGCGATAATTCAGAGGTCGGTGGAAGGTGACAGTTCGGTTTACCCGTTGACAAGTCAGAGCGGCATGCGTCAGCTCGCGGCGGCGACGACTTTTTCGCCGCGTCGGTCAGATCGTCGGCGGTGATGATCTTCACGCCGCTTTCGGCGAGGATCTTGCGGCCCTTCTTCGACTTCGGTGCCTTCCAGCCGCACGACCAGCGGCACGTTGAAGCCGACTGCCTTGTAGGCTTCGACGATCGCGGTGGCGATCGTGGTGCAGCGCATGATGCCGCCGAAGATGTTGACCAGCACGCCTTCACGTTCTTGTCGGCGAGCAGAATGCGGAACGCTTCGGTGACTTGCTCCGTCGTTCGCGCCGCCGCCGACGTCGAGGAAGTTCGCCGGCTCGCCGCCGTGGCAGCTTGATGATGTCCATCGTGCTCATCGCCAGGCCGGCGCCGTTGACCAGGCAGCCGATGTTGCCGTCGAGCTTGACGTAGCGACAGCCCCGCCTTGCCGGCCCGCACTTCGGCCGGGTCTTCTTCGGTCAGGTCGCGCAGCTCGGCCAGAGTCCTTGTGGCGGAACATGGCGTTGTCGTCGAAGGTGATCTTGGCGTCGAGGGCGATCAGCTCGCCGCTCTTGCGTGACGACCAGCGGATTGATCTCGACCAGGCTGCAGTCGAGTCGACATAGAACCGGCACAGCGCCTTCATGAACTTTCCGCGCCCGCGCACGCTCGGTCCTTCGATGCCCAGCTTCTCGCAGAGCTTGCGGACTTGGTACGACTCTCAAGCCCGACGTGCCGGGTCGAAGTGCTCTTTGAAAATCAGCTCCGGCGTTTCGGCGGCGACCTTTTCGATTTCGACGCCGCCTTCGCTGGAGACCATCAGCACCGGCATCGCCGCGGCGCGGTCGAGGACGATGCCCAGGTACAGCTCGCGGGCGATGTTGCAGCCTTCTTCGACGAAGACCTGGTTGACGGTCTGGCCTTCGGGGCCGGTCTGGATCGTGACGAGCTTCTTGCCGAGCAGCCCCTCGGCAGCCTTTTGCGCCTCTGCGGCCGAGCGCACCAGGACCACGCCGTGCTGCGACGGGTTGTCCTTGATGGTGCCTTTGCCGCGGCCGCCGGCGTGGATTTGCGCTTTGACCACCGCCAGCCCGCCGCCTAGCTTTTCGAAAGCCGCGGCCGCCTCCTCGGGCGAGCGGGCGACATGCCCTTGAAGGACGGCGACGCCGGCGTCGCGGAAGAGTTCCTTGCCCTGAAACTCGTGGATTTTCATATCGCTTGCGGGACTTGCGGGACTGGTAGCAAAACTGGTCGATTATGAATGCGGCATGAAAGTTACGCACCGACTCGTCGAGGCATGACTCTGGAACTACCGCAGCAGCCGCATTCGCTCAGTGACCTGGTGGTTATCCGGGGTGAAAACGGCAGCGGGATTATAGGAATCCCGCCCCAGCCCCGAAAGGTGACGCTCCCCCCATGAATGCTCCTACAATCGCCGCATCGCCGCTGATCCACCTGCACCCGGATGACAACGTTGCGATCGCGGTTCAACCGCTGACCGCCGGGCAGTCGATCGACATCGGCGGCCGCTCACTTCGCGTCCTCGGTGCCATTCCCGCCGGACACAAGTTCGCCGTCGGTGACATCGCAACCGGCGCGGCGGTGCTGAAATATGGCCAGCGGATCGGCAAGGCGACGACGACGATCCGCGCCGGGGAGCACGTTCATTCTCACAACCTCGGCGACGATCACCACGTTCAAAACCTCGTCGGCGGCACCTCGCCACCTCCGCCCCCGGCACCGCTGAGCCGCAGTTTTCAAGGCTTCGTCCGCCCGGACGGTCGAGTGGGAACGCGAAACTACGTTTGTCTCGTCTCCACGGTCAACTGCAGCGCGTCGGTCTGCCGGATGGTCGTCGACCGGTTCAACGCCGAGCGGATGAAACGCTGGCCCAATGTCGACGGCATCTTTGCGGCGACGCACACGACCGGCTGTGCCCTGGCCTATGGATCGCTGAAACACCAGATGCTCGGACGCACGCTGGCCGGTTACATTCGCCATCCCAATGTCGGCGCTTCGCTGGTCATCGGACTGGGCTGCGAACAAACGACCTCGGACTACTTGGCCGAGTCGCACCAGGTCGTGCCGATCACCACTCGCGACGACCGACCGCTGCTGCGCCAGGGCAGCACGCCGGTGATGACGATGCAGCAGATGGGCGGCACACGGGCGACGATCGCCAAAGCGGAAAAGTGGGTCGAGTCGCTGCTGGACCAGGCCAACGAAGCCGAGCGCACCACGGTGGACGCCCGCTACCTGACGGTGGCGCTGGAGTGCGGTGGGTCCGACGGCTACTCGGGCATCACTGCCAATCCCGCGGTGGGTGTTGTCGCCGACCGGGTCGTTGCCTGTGGAGGCCGTGCGGTGCTGTCCGAAACGACCGAACTTTACGGAGCCGAACACCTGCTGGTCGCCCGCAGCCGCAGCGCCGCAGTCGCCCAGCGTTTGCTGGATCGGATCGAGTGGTGGAAGCAGCACGTGGCGATGTACGGCGGGACGATCGACAACAATCCGTCGGTCGGCAACAAGGCGGGCGGACTGACCACGATCACCGAAAAATCGCTCGGTGCCGTCTCTAAGAGCGGCAGCACTGCGCTCGAAGCGGTCTACGACTACGCCGAGCCGATCGACACGCCCGGGATGGGCGTGATGGACAGCCCGGGTTTCGACCCAGCGAGCATCACCGGCAAGGTCGCCGGCGGCGCCAACCTCGTGCTGTTCACGACCGGCCGCGGCAGTTGCTACGGCTGCAAACCGGTCCCCTCGATCAAGATCGCCAGCAACTCGGCGCTGTTCCAAAGGATGCGAGAAGATATGGACCTCAACGCCGGCCCAATCGCTCAGGGGCAGAGCGTGCAGAGCGTCGGCGACGAGTTCTTCGAGTTCGCCCTCCGCGTGGCCAGCGGCGAGCGCACCGCGAGTGAAAAACTCGGCCTCGGCGACAACGAGTTCGTCCCCTGGACTGTCGGACCGACGCTTTAAGACCTGTGTCGGATCGCTGTTGCTAGGGCTGTGTTACAGCCTGGTTTTTCGGGCCTGGCAGTGAGCCTATGCCATGTCAATCGCTACAAAATCATCTGCCGAGGCAATGCGCCGGCAGATGATCATGGACAACCCATCGACGAGTGGTTAACCGGATGCTCCACGACGTGGATCGGTGGGGTTTCCAGGTTCGTCAACCAGCGACGTCGAGCGTTCCATTAGAATCTGCCATTGCCAGTGGGTTCGCCCGACCGCTGCAATTCAACTGGCACCAAGCACTACGTTTTGGCTACGGGGTTTCTCGAATGCGTGCTTCACTACACCGCCGTCGCAGCGGTTTGTTGCTGGTCTTGTGCACACTGCTCGCCAGCGGTGCCGCGTACTGGTTGCTGTCGCGTCAGCAAGGCATTTGGTTCACCGACGTCTCGACTCAGGCCGGCTTGACTATCGTCACCGACAATCGCGCCCAAGGCGGCTACCGCATGATCGAAGCGATGGGTACGGGACTGGCGCTGATCGATTACGACTCCGACGGCTGGCTTGATATCGCCGTTGGCCAAGGAGGTGACTTGCCTGGTGATGTGGGTCCAGGAGGCCGCAGTTGTTTTCTCTACCGTAACAATCGCGACGGCACCTTTACCGATGTGTCAGAGCAGGCCGGACTCGACTTTACCGTGTTCACGCAAGGCATGGCTGTCGGTGATTTCGACGGTGACGGGCATGATGATTTATTCATCGCCGGCTTCGAGCGAAGCGTTTTGTATCGCAACACGGGCAAAGGGGCTTTTGAGGACGTCACGCAGACCGCCGGCGTCGCAGGCGCGGGCTGGGCAAGCTCATGCGCCTTTGCCGACCTGAGCGGAGACGGTTACCTCGACCTGTATGTCGTCCGCTATCTCGCAAACACGATCGATGAGGCTGGCCAGCCAACCGTTCTGTGCCCTACCAATCAGCCGACCATGCCTCCCTACGCCTACTGCCCACCGACTGCACACTCACCAGAGGGCGACCTGATTTATCGCAATAACGGTGACGGCACCTTCACCGAGGTGAGCGAATTGTCGGCGATCGCCGCTGCGCCAGCGCCGGGATTAGGTGTCCTGATCGCCGACCTCGACGGCGATCGATTACTGGACATCTTTGTCGCAAATGACATGCAGCCCAATCAGTTATGGAAAAACCTTGGCGGCTTTGAGTTTGAAGACATAGCCAAGCTGGCTGGCGTCGCCTATGGCGATGATGGGCAGGCCAAGGCTGGAATGGGGATCGCGGCGGGTGATTACACCGGCGATGGCCTGCTCGATATTTGGGTCACCAACTTTTACAACGAGCTCAATTCGCTCTTCCGCCAGCGCCATCCAGGAGTGTTTGAGTTTGCCACCTCACATGCGGGGTTGGAAGAGCCGAGTTGGAAGATGTTGGGGTTCGGGACCGGATTCTTGGACGCGGATAATAACGGCCAGCTCGACCTGTTTGTCGCCAACGGGGTACTCAACGATTACAGTTCAATCGGCAGGCCGTATGAGCAACCCGCACAACTGTTTCGCAACACGGGAGATGCCAGGTTCGAAGACATCTCAGCTAGCTGCGGCAAATACTTTCGCGGCAAGTGGCTCGGTCGCGCGGTCGCCTTGGGTGATCTAAATAACGACGGGGCGACCGATCTTGTTGTTTCGCACCTCGGTCGCCACCCCGCGCTGCTGAGAAACGACACGCAGCCGCGAGGTCAGTTTCTCGGCTTGCAACTGACCGGCGCCGGCGGCTCGCGCAGCCCGGTCGGCGCGGTGGTCCGGGTGAGCGTGGCAGGTCGTACGATTCAACGGAGTCTCGTAGCGGGCACCAGCTACTTAGCCAGTCATGATCCGCGGTTGCTGATCGGCTTGGGCGAGGTTTCCAGTGTCGAGAACGTTCACATCCGATGGCCCAGCGGAACCGAGCAGGATTTCGGGACGCTAGAAGGAGGTGCCTATTATCGGATTGTCGAGGGAGGGCAACCTGAGCGGCTCGAACTGACCGACTGATAAGAAAAACACGGTCTTTGCCGGATTCAGTTTTTCAGGGTGCACGCGTACCTCTAGCGGCACTACCTGAGGCCCGCTTTTTTTGAACTCAATGTCCATTTGCACGTAGCTGCCGGTCACTTCGCTGGTGCTGGGGCTGTGTCACAGCTTGGTTTTAGAATCTGACAGTTAGTTAACTCCCTCGTGCTCGTGCTCAGTGAAACGGTGCTCGTGCTCGAAACGGAGCAAACGTGACCGAAGCGATCATCGACCACGATCGACTCGACGCCCATCTCCTCCCCATCCGGCACTTGGACAGGTTCTGTTAATCCTCTTAACGCCCAAGAGGTGACACGGCATTACATCGAGCTAGCACCCCAGCAGGAATCTCGCGGCACAATGTGCCACAGCGGCGCTCTGCTATCGCCCCAACGGGGCAACCTGGGCTGGCATGGCACCGGCCCGTTGGGCCTGCCGTTTGCCGGTGGCTACCCGTTTCTGCTCTGCCCAATCGGGCTGATGTCGCCTGGAGCCGGAGCAAGAATGGAAGCGCAAAAAGGGGGGCGGGAGTTGTGTGCGAAATGCCTTACCCGATGGAATTACTCCCAACGCGTATTGTCTCGGTCTTTTGCCTCGCCACGTTAGTTCGACCGGTTGCCGCTACCTGAAACTGCCTCACGGACTAGTTCATGAGCATCCTGCCGGAGCTGTTTAATCGTTTCCGGTTCGCCGAGTTCAGGGTGCCTCCGGAGAACTTCGGCCGCGTACAGGCGAACCCACCATTGGCGATGCTTTGCCAAAGCATCCAACTGCTCCGCCACGTCGCGTCCGACCTCTGCGAGCGCATCGGTAAATTGATTTTCTTTCTTCCAAATCGCATCTGCTACCACGTGTTCTGCCCAGATAAGCTCTCGAGTTTGCGCAGGGCTATCCCGCAGGAATTCTGACGTCATCGCGCGGAGGGCGTTAGCGGGATGGGTGCGAAAGATGAACTGGACCAGTGGCAGAGGGGGCTCCGCAGTTTGCTGATCGCCGGACCTGATGAAGTCTCCTAGAATCTCAAATGTCCCGCGGCATTGCCGCAGACCGGGCTCCAAGTCGCGTACGAGCTGCTCAGCTTCCTTGCGGAACCCGTCGTCACGTGCCCCCAGGATGGTTACTAATGCGGAAACGATCTCGCGGTCGGAGATCGCGAGTGTGTTAACTACGACAGCAGGAACCATACCCCCACGCGTATCCGCAGTCCGGCTGCCGAACCAGACAAGGTCACGCATCAATCGGTCCCGCCCGCCACTGAGTGCCTCAAGCCTGCGTGCCTTGGAATGAAGGTCTTCCTGGCTGTTGAGAGGATACAGCTCTATGAGTGCCTGCTGCACAGTTTGATTTGGCTGAAACTCAAGGCTCGAGTCCTCGCCGAACAAGCACCTTAGCATCGCGACTACCAGCATCGCCGGGAGTCGTCTGAGCCAGCTTAGCGATCGCAAAGTCATCATTATCTTCCCCTCTTCGACGAAGGAAAGGTGACCGAGGTAGTTTACGAAAGACCTCGCTACGCCGCTGAAATTTGCACCCCTTCACCTTTTGCGCGTCCGTTACCTTTTTGCCCATTCCCGTTGCGAAAGCCCGTCCACCAAGGTCATGGGAGAAGGTGGTGGGTTAGCTGCTAGGAGCTCCTCTCAGGCCCGCAGGGCCGGTACAGCAGGGCGCTGCGCCGAACTTGTGTCGGCCCTGCGGGCCTGGAAACTCGGTTGCGCCCTGTGACCGGGCCCTCACGGGACCCGGCAGAGGATGTGCCGGCCCTGCGGGCCTCCGAAGAACCCATGCCGGCGCCAGATCACAGCACTGACCTAAACATTTAACTGTGACAAAGCACTAGCCCTGTTGCGTTAACCTGCGTTCGAGTTGTTTGACAAAGATCCCTGATCGCGGCGGCGCATCATTTCGTACAGCGCCACGGCGACGGTGGCCGAGAGGTTAAGGCTGCGGACGCGGGGATCGGTGGGAAGCCGGACCGCGTCAGCGCCGTCGGGCTGGAAGATCGTCCGCGGCAGACCGCTGGTCTCGCTGCCAAAGACGATCACATCGCCGGCCTGCAAGTCCGCTTCCCAAATGGTTTGCTTGGCAAAGCGGCTGAAGTACCAGTAGCGCTTTTGCGGCAACCGCTCGCGCAGCTGCTGCCAAGAGGCGACTTCGGCCCACTGCAGGTATTGCCAATAGTCCAAGCCGGCACGGCGGACGCGCTTTTCATCGATCTGAAACGCCGCCGGCTGGACGATCCACAGCATCGAACCGGTGGCGACGCAGGACCGGCCGATGTTGCCGGTGTTCTGAGGAATTTGCGGCTGGTAGAGGACGACATGAGCCAGCGGCGCGGGGTATGGTTGCGTAACAGGGGTTGCAGCGAGCAAACTGTCCGCTGCCCCAGAAGCGTCGTCTCCCGGATTGTCCATCGCCAACGCCTCTCGCTCTTCTGCTCCCATGCCGATCGCCGTCACCTGCCCTAAATGCCTGACCCGGTTTTCGGTCAGCGAAAAGTTCGCCGGCAAAAAGGGACCTTGTCCCAAATGCAAGGCCGAACTGACCGTGCCGACGCTTGCCGAGCAAGTGGTCATTCACGCCCCGCCGGATGCTGCCCCCAAGGATAGCAAGGGCCAGAGCATACTCAAGCCGATCAAGCGGCGCGAGACCGTGATCAGCAGGCGTCTGATTCTGATCTGCGTCGCCGCAGTGCTCGGCGCGATCGGTCTGGCGCTGGCGCTGCGGTTCAGCGGCGGCGCACCGCTGGCAGTGCAAATCCTGGTGGCGATCCTGATCGCTCCGCCGCTGGTCCGCTTCGGCTACGCCATCACCCGCGACTCAGAACTCGAGCCGTTCATGGGCCAGGACCTGTGGAACCGAGTGCTGCTGACTTCCGCGGTGCTGGCGGCGAGCTGGCTGATCTATGCCTGGATGGCCCCTTATGTGCTCGATTACGACTACGCCTCTGAGATGGGATTGCTGTCCTTCGGGATCGCGCTGGTCGTCATGCTGGCCTTCGGTTCGATCGCGGCGATGACGTTCTTTGAACAAGAGTTTCTCGGTGGGCTAGTCATCGCCGGAGTCTACGTTGCCGCCACGCTCGCCCTGGCGTTGTTAGCTGGTGTCCCCTTAGTGACCGTTTGAGCGTGATCGAAGAACTCAACCTGATCGGTCCGGCGCGGCACCTGGTGCGGATTCCACCGGAGATCGACGTGCCGTTGTCGCCCCGCGCGATGGCGATGCTCGATACGGCGGCGCTGCGGCGGCTGTCGCGGATCAGTCAATTGGGGCTCGTCCATCTGGTCTACCCGGGAGCGACGCATTCGCGGCTGGAGCACTCCCTTGGCGTGTACCGCAACGCATTGTTGGTGCTGCACAACCTGTCGGCCAGCGGCTCGGGGATGCTCGCGAAGGAACCTCGTGCTGCCGAAGCGTTCGTGTTGGCGGCGCTGCTGCACGACGCGGGGCACTGGCCGTTTTGCCACGCGATCGAAGACATGCGGCTGCCCGATCTGCCCCGGCACGAGCGGCGCGTGGCGGCGCTGCTGAGCGAAGGCGAAGTCGCCGACTTGATCGCGCGGCAGTGGCAATGCGACGGCGATGACGTGATGTCGCTGCTGCTGGGCGAGCGCATCGGCGGCAGTCAATTGTCCGGCGCCGCGATCGAATTGTTATCCAGCTGCCTCAGCGGTCCGATCGATGTCGACAAGCTCGACTATTTGGTCCGCGACAGCCTGCATGCGGGCGTGCCTTACGGGCGACATTTTGACTCGGCCCGGCTGGTGGCAGCGATGACAGTCGACCCCGATCAGCCGCGGCTAGCGATCACTGAAAAGGGACGCACAGCGGCAGAAATGATGGTGTTTGCCCGCTACGTGATGTTCAGCGAGGTTTATTGGCACCACGGCGTGCGGGCGGCAACGGCGATGCTACAGCGGAGCGTTCATGACCTGCGCGACCGCGTCGACCTCGAGCAACTGATGCGGCTGGACGATGCGCAGTGGATCACGCGGTGGCGACAAGCGGCGGCAGACTCAGCTCAGCAGCAGTTGGTCGAAGGGCTGTTCGGGCCGACGCGAGTGCTCTACAAACGCGTCGCGGAGTTCAATCGTTCGCAGCGCGGTGACCTGCACCGCCAACTCGCTCGCCGCCCCTACCCGTGGCTCGTGCTGTGCGCCGATGAACTGGCGCGACTGCTGGCCAGGGAAGCCCGGTTGCCGATTCGGCCCGGGGACGTTTTGATTGACGCTCCACCGGTCAAGCTGGAAGTCGACATCAACGTGACTGTCGTCGGCCGCGATGGCAGCGTGCGGGCGCTGGCGGATGTTTCTCCGGTCGCCGACGCACTGGCTCGGCAACAATTTGACGATCACGTCAAACGGGTGCGAATCTTTGTTCGCCCCGAGTTTCGCCAGGCGCTGCTGCCACTGATGAGTGATGATTCGTACCTGCATCGCGCCATCGAAACGGTCCAGCGTGAAATCGTTTGAAGCTAAAGAGTAAACTGTGCGCGTTATTGTCCGATCGACTGCCGAGGCGGCTTGTGTCACCGCGGCCCGAATCATCGCTCAGCAAGTGCGTCAAAAGCCGACCAGCGTGTTGGGACTGGCAACTGGCGGAACGCCGGTGCAGTGCTACCGCGAACTGATCCGGTTGCACCGCGAAGGGCAACTCGACTTCTCAGCGGTCACGACCTTCAATCTCGACGAGTACCTCGGGCTGCCTCCGGAACACCCGCAGAGTTACCACACCTTCATGTATGAAAACCTGTTCCAGCACATCAACGTCGATCGCTCGCGAGTCCACCTGCCCAACGGCATGGCCAGTGATATTCAGGCGGCCTGTGACGCATACGAGCAGGCGATCGTCGCGGCCGGCGGAATCGACCTGCAGTTGCTCGGCATTGGGACCGACGGACACATCGCCTTCAACGAGCCGGGATCGTCGCTGGCCAGCCGGACACGCGTCAAAACCTTAGCCGAGCGGACGGTGCGCGATAACGCGCGGTTCTTTGATCGTCCCGAGGAAGTGCCGGTGCTGGCGGTGACGATGGGCGTCGGCACCATCCTCGACTCCCGCCAGTGCCTGCTGCTGGTCACCGGCGAACACAAAGCGGCTGCGGTTCGCGGCGCCATCGAAGGCCCCATCACGAGCCAGAACACGGCCTCAGCACTGCAACTGCACCGTGACACGATCGCGGTGCTCGATGAAGCCGCCGCATCCTGGCTCACCCGCCGCGATCATTACCGCCACGCCGAATCGCACATGCCCGACCCAGACGTGCTCTGATACAGCGTGGCCGACCGTAGCGTGGCCGACCGCAGCGTGGCCGACCGCAGCGTGGCCGACCGCAGCGTGGCCGACCGCAGCGTGGCCGACCGCTCCGCCGGTCGGACCTTATGTCGCCGACCGCTCCGCGGTCGGAGGGCTCGATCGTTAATCGTTCTAGCGAATTAGGTCCGTGGCATGTTCGATTGGCCGAGTCACACCGGTTCGATCGCGGAGCGATCGACCACCGTGGCGATCAACCACCGAGCGCCGTTAAAGCGGCGCCGGCAGGTCGCGACGGCGAAAGATCACGATCGCCAAGGCATAAAACAGTAATCCACCGGCGATCAAAATCAGCGGATAAACCCCCGGGCCAAACCAGGAGTTCGGATCGGGATCAGTCAATCGCCACGGCTCCGTCCAACCGCCGGAGACCACATGAGCGATCTGGACCTGCGGCCGGTAACAGTTGAAAAACGACCAACCGCGCAGCCAGTCCAAACGGTCGGTTGCTTTGCCGAGTCCGAACATCACCAGTTGCAGCACGTAGATCGCCATCACCCCGCCAATCGTCCGCCAGCGGTAGCGGTCCATGCTGCTCAATAGCGTCGACAGACCCAGTACAAAGAACCCGAGCGCAAACAGCGCGAACACCGCGGTGCCAAAAGTCCATGGATCGACGACGCTGCTCATCGCAAACGACTCCGTCGTCGGCCCCGCCGTGCTCAGCGGCAACTCCAGCGCGGTGAACGGGATGCGGATCGACGGCGGCGGAATCGTCTCGGTCACCGTCGTCCGCGCCACGCCGACGGCCAGCCCCGCCCACAGCGCTGAACACGAGCAATGCCAAACCGCCGACAGCGACGACCGCGTGTGAAAGCAACAGCCGCGTCCGCGAAATCGGCTGAGCGAGCAGCATCTCCAGCGTGCCACGGCTCAGTTCACCACTGACTACATCCGACCCACGAGCGATCGCCCAGATGATGGTGCATAGGATCACGATCGGCTCATCGAAAGTCATCCCCAAGCGGCCGGTGTGCGTGAACAGCGAATCGAAGCTGACTGGCGAGAAGCGTTCAAAATCGCGGAATTGCTCCACGATCGTGCGGAATTGGCCCATGTCGACGAGGCTGCTGACCCACACACGCACCCAAGCAAACGCGAACAGTGCCAACGCGCAGGCTGACCACAGCAGCAACGCTTGGCCAATATAAGTGCGGACGAGAACGCGGTTAATCATACCTCGACGACCTGTTCACCATGTACCGAGTCATAAACCGCCCGCAGACCATAAGCTTCCACGCGCATCTGCTTCAGTCCCAGCGATCCCAACCACGACAGCAGCGGCGCTAGATCACCTGCGGTCTCGATCGTGACGTTGTCGCCGTCGACACGGGTTCGCACGACGCTGTCGCCAAGCGATTCAGGGATATCAAGCAAATCATGCCCCGAATTGCCGCTGCGCCGACCTTGATCCACTGGCGGTTGCCAGCGAGCCACGATTCGGTGCCTCGCCTTGAGCGTGTGCAGCGATTGTTGATGGGCCAACCGGCCGCCGCGCAGCAGCGCCACACGGTCACAAACGTCCTCGATCTCCGAGAGCACATGCGAGGAGAAGATCACGGTGCGTCCTTCGTTTTTGGCCTCACTGACCATCTCCAACACCCGCGAGCGGACGGTCGGGTCGAGGTTCGCAGTCGGCTCGTCGAGGATCAGTAACGGCGCGCGGGAGCCGACGACTGCGGCAATCGCTAGTTTCTGCCGCATGCCGGTCGACATGAAGCCGACGTACCGCCGCAGATCGAGCTCCAGACGCTCGGCGACGTCCAAGCAGTTTTCCAGATCGCCCGCCGGCTGAATCTCCGCAAAGAATCGCAGCACCGCCCGTCCCCGCATATGCCGCGGCAACCGCGCGTCGCCCGGCAGGTACGACACATGCCGGCGGACCGCGACCGAGTCGACCGCCGGATCGATGCCCATCACTTCGGCGGTTCCCGAGGTGCGATGCAGAAACCCCAGCAGCGTACGGAGCAGCGTCGTTTTTCCTGCTCCGTTGGGGCCCAGCAGCCCGAACACTTCGCCGCGCTCCACCCGCAGCGTCAGATCGACCAATGCATCAAAAGACCCGTAACGTTTGCCCAGCCGCTCGGTCCGCACGGCCCACTGGGCAACTCTCACGTCGGAGTCATGCACCTCCGCATCGCGCAGGCTGGATTGAGAACTCGGCTCGCCCACCGCCGGGCCTCGATTGACTGGGTTTGGCTGGATCGACACTCAGGTAATGTTTTCAATCTAAGTGATGAAGGGACTAGCGAAAGGATGTCGCGGCAGAAGCTCGTGATCGGCTCGACACCCCATTGTTTCCCGATCGCCGACCGGGAACAGTGTTATGCCTGCGGCATGAAAGTAATCTATCGAGCCGTCGATAGGTGCCGCTGGCATTGTACCGCCGACGCTAGCAGCTGGCCCCACTTGCGAATTGTTTCCCAACTACCTCCGAGACCTGCCCCATGCCCGAAGCTTCCTCTTCCTCTGATCCGCTGCCTGCGGGATTTCGGTTCGCGGGAATCACCTGCGGCATCAAGGCCAGCGGCAAACCCGACCTGGCCCTGATCGTCGGCGACGGGCCGCTCGTTGCCGCCGGCGTCTATACTACTAACCAAATCGTCGCTGCTCCGGTCACCCTCTGCCGGCAGCGGACGCCTGCTTCGACCGTTCGCGGCCTGGTGATCAACAGCGGCAATGCCAACGCGTGCACCGGCGACGCCGGGATGCGGGACGCCGAAGACATGACCGCGCGCGTCGCCGAGGCGATCGGCTGCAGTCCGACTGACGTGCTGGTGATGAGCACCGGTGTGATCGGACGCCCGTTGCCGATGGACGTCATACGCGCGGGAATCGAGCGCGCCGCGGGCGAATTAGCCAGCGGCGAAGAAGCGTTCACACGGGCCGCGACGGCGATTATGACGACCGATGCGTTTCGCAAAACGGTCACTTCCTCCATCGAAATCGGTGGCCAGACCTACCGCGTCGCTGCGATGGCCAAGGGAGCCGGCATGATCGCGCCGAACATGGCGACGATGTTGGCCGTGGCCCTCACCGATGCACCGCTGGCGCAGGAGGATCTCGTCGATCTGCTCCGCTATGCGGCGGACCGGAGCTTCAACCGCGTCAGCGTCGATGGACACACCAGCACCAATGATTCGCTGGTCCTGCTCTCCAGCGGCGGCAGCGCCGGCGGCACGCTGTCTGGTGAGTCGTTGCAGGTGTTCCGGGACTTCCTCTGTGCCACCTGCATCGAACTGGCCAAACAGCTCGTGGCCGACGGCGAAGGGGCGACGCATGTGATGGAGATCCGTGTCCGGGGTGCGGCGTCGGATGACGATGCGGACCACATTGCCCGCACGATCGGCGAAAGCCCGCTGGTCAAAACCGCGATTACCGGCGGCGATCCGAACTGGGGCCGGATCGTTTCCGCAGCCGGATACGCTGGCCGGCCGATCGATCCGGCAGCGACTTCGCTCGAAATGATGGGTGTCCCGCTTTATCGCGGTGGGACGCCATTGCCGTTCGACGCGGCGGACGTCAGCGGCCGGATCAAGCAATCCGGTACCGTGCTGATCGACTTGGTCGTCGGTAACGGCCCCGGTGCCGCGACCCGCTGGGCCAGCGACATCACGGTCGAATACGTTCGGTTCAACTCCGAATACACCACTTAGCTCGACTTTTTCCGTTCAAGCTGCTTGGGCAAGCCCGAAGTCTAGCAGCTTGCGGATAGGGCGCGGGAGTTTTTGAACAGCCCTGCCTCCTGGCACCTGTGTAAAAACCCATTCGCACCATAAATGCTGACGCACGCTGACTAGCATATCACTCAGCGTGATCCCCTCTTTGCCCGCCCAACTGCGACGACGAAGATGCGGGCTTGAATCCGCCATCGTGTCGTAAAATAACACTACGATCGTGTAGAGCAGAAATAAACTCGGAGCCATTCGCAGCACGGTCTGCTTGCTCCAGCCACGCGTGGTTTCCAGGCCAAAGTGTTCGCGCATTTCTTGAAACGTCGTCTCGATATTCCATCGCCCCCCGTACATCTCGATGATCGCTGCGGGAGTCATCGCCGGATCGGTCGAGAAGAAACACTCATCGCGGTGAGTGCTATCGAGATCGATGACATACACCCAGCGGATGCTCACGATCCCTTTGCCACTCTTGTACCAACAGCCCACACCGGTATAGACCCTCACGTTCCGCCAGCCTCCCCCATACCAACGGACACGAATTTTCTTGCCGCCTCGCTCTGACTTTGCCACATCCTTGGGGCTGGGCAGCGGACGGCCTTTGACCGGCGGACGACCTTTCTTGCCCTTTTTGCGCTTCGGCGGCGGAGCGAATAGATTGGCATCCTCGACAATCTTGCTGACCAGCGTCAGGCGGCGCTTGTGCCGCGCGGCAAATCTCGCCATAGCGTGCGTTGCGTAGGCGTTATCCCCGGCAAACACGAACTTTCGCTCTGGAAACCAGTGCATCAGCATCGCCAACAAGCCACACATCAGTTCCGCCGCTGTCTTGTGTCGCCGGCCCTGGGCATTGTTGGTTTTTTGATCACGATACAGGGCGATCACGACTGGCAACGCCATCGGCCGATTGGTGTACGGCAATTGGACGAGGATCGCCAGGACGATCCATTTGTGGCCATAGCGATAGACCGTGTGGGAGTGTGAGCTTCGCACCGCGTCACGATGTCTTGCCTTGCCGTAGACCTTCTTGCCACGATGCCCGTCAACGGTTTCATCACCGACGACACGAATTTCGCCCTCAGGGACTAACCGATTGATTACAAAGGTGGCAATGATTTTGGCCAGTTTGCACGCGGACCACTGCCGATGTGAAAAGAGGCGATGGTAGGTCGAAGGATTGATTGGCTCGACCAGCGAGAGCAACCGCAAGACAGCTGAAACGGTTCGGTTGCCGACCACAAGGATTGCAGCGGCGAAGAAAAATGTCAGCCGTCGCGCAGTCTGGGGTTTTCGAGTTGCTGCTGACAAATCATCGACGAGCGGTTTAAAATCACGGGGCACGCGGAGCATGGCGGCCTCCTTGCCAGGGGTTTGAACTGTGAGAAGTCACAATTCTTGCGCAAGGGGGCCCCTTTTACCTATACCAGTCCATCGCTCGAAAACGGAAAAAGTCGAGCTTAGGAGCAGTTCAAAAATAACTTCCGCATCTTACTCTCCCTCCGGGAGAGTCGAGCCTCAGGCGCGGAGAGGGCGATCCTGGCCCTCCCCGGCCGCTACCGCGTCCGACCCTCCCGCGGGGCGGGAGGGTGAATGCAAGCAGAACAAGGAACTTAATTTTGAACTCTCCCTTAGTGGTTAGTGGCGCGATGGCACGCAGCGAAGTTTGGGCCGATGTCGGCGGAACGTTTACCGACTGCTTCGTCATCACCGGTAGCTCACGGCTGTCGATGAAGGTGCTCAGCAGCGGTCGGGTGCGGACGCGGGTGGTCGAGGTCGCCGATTCGAGCGTCGTGGTCGATGACTCACTGCAAGACGTCGCCGATTTCTGGTGCGGCGCAGAGGCACGTTTCATCAGTCGCCGCGGCGATGTGGATCAAGCACTGCTGTCGACGCGCGTCGCCAGCTTCGATCCCCACAGCCGGACGCTGACATTTGAACGCCGGATTTCCGCTGACGTGTCGCCGGGAGACACGCTGGAACTCGATGCAGGGATTGAAGCTCCGGTGTTGGCCGCGCGGCGATTGATGGGTGTCCCACTTGCTCAGCCGTTGCCACCGCTCGACATGCGGCTAGGGACCACCCGTGGGACTAACGCGCTGCTGACCCGCACCGGCGCCGAAGTCTCGCTGCTGACGACAGCCGGCTTTGGTGACCTATTGGAGATTGGCGAGCAAACGCGGCCGCAATTGTTCGAGCTGACGATCCGCAAGCCGCAGCCGCTGACGCGCTGCGTGATCGAGATCGACGAGCGACTGGACGCTGGCGGAACCGTGCTTCGCGAACTTGACGAAGTTGCCGCCGCAGCCGCGCTTCGCCACCTCCGCGACACCGGTGTCAGCTCGATCGCCGTCTGTCTGCTGCACGCTCATGTCAACGATGTTCACGAGCGGCGGATCGGCGAACTGGCCGAGCAGATGGGGTTTGCGAACATCAGTTTGTCGAGCCGCGTCGCTCCGCTGATCAAATTGGTTGCGCGGGCTGAAACAACCGTCCTGGACGCCTACCTCAATCCCGTCCTGGGCTCGTACCTGGCGAAGGTTCGCGAGCAGCTGGGCGGCGAGGGTGGCGGCCGCTTGCGGCTGATGACCAGCGGCGGAAACCTCGTCGACGCGCAAGCCTTTCGCGGCTGCGACAGCATCCTCTCCGGGCCCGCTGGCGGCGTGGTGTCGCTCGGCAAAATCGCTGAGACCTACAACGCACCGGCAGCGATCGGGCTGGACATGGGCGGCACCAGCACCGACGTCAGCCGGTTTGAGGGACGGGTGGCCAGGCAGTACGAGTCGCTTAAAGCGGGCGTGCGGGTGCTGACGCCGATGATGGCGATCCACACCGTTGCCGCCGGCGGCGGTTCGATCTGCGATGTGCAAAGTGGCCGCATGACCGTCGGACCCCGCAGCGCCGGGGCGGATCCCGGCCCCGCCTGCTACGGTCGCGGCGGGCCGCTGACGGTCACCGACCTGAACGTGGTGCTGGGACGGCTGCCCGCCGATCGGTTCCCTTTCCCGCTCGATCTCGATGCAGCGCGTAGGCGGTTGAGCGAGGTCAATGCGCGACTTGGAGAAGACGCGTTTGCGTCGATCGAGCAAGCCGCCGAAGGCTTTTTAGAAATCGCGGTCGCTCACATGGCCGAGGCGGTCCGCACGGTCAGCACCGCCGAAGGCAGCGATCCGCGTGGCATGACGCTGGTCGGTTTCGGCGGGGCGGCCGGCGGGCATTTGTGCGCGGTCGCCGACGCGATCGGCATGACGCGCGCAATCGATCATCGGCATGCTAGCCTATTGAGCGCCCTGGGTATGGGCCTGGCTGACATCGGCCGCGTGCGCACCAGCGGCGTGTATCGGCCGCTGGCCGAACTGGATGATACGTATTGGGACGAAGCATTTGCTGCGCTCGACGCCGACGTGCTGAGTGAATTGAATCAGGAAATCGCTGCGGGTGTCGACGTCGCTGCCGTGGCTGAGGTCCACCGTGAGGCTGACCTTCGCTACCTCGGCACCGAATCGACGCTGCCGCTGCCAGTAGCGCCGCTGGAGACGCTCGAGCAGCGATTTCACGACGCTCACCAGGCGGCATTCGGCTATCACCAGCCGCACCGAGCCGTCGAAGTCGCCGCCATTCGCTGTGAAGCGACCATCGCCTCAGCGGCACCGTTGGATGCCCCCGTTCGGTCGCAACCGGCGTCTGCAGCGCTTGGCGAGCAGACCGAGATGACGCTGTGCGGCCAGTGCGTTGCCGTACCGCTACATCAGCGGGCTGAGCTTCCCATTGGCATCGAGCTAGTCGGTCCCTGCATCGTTGTCGACTCCACCAGCACGCTGGTCATCGACCCGCATTGGTCGGCGACCAAGCTGCCTAGTGGCAGTTTTGAACTGCGAAAGGCGGTCGCTGTGCCGCCGGAAGAGGCTCAGGCAGGGGCAAGCCGAACAGCTGAAGGCGAAGGACAAAAATGGGACACCCATCAATCCGCTGCCCAGCGCGCCGACACGGTGATGGTCGAGGTTGTTGCGCGGCGGTTGCAAGGGATTGCCGATTCGATGGGCGAGATGCTGCGGCGGACGGCCGTCAGCGTCAACATCAAGGAACGGCTCGACTTCAGCTGCGCGGTGTTCGATCGCAGCGGCACGCTGCTGGCCAATGCGCCGCACGTTCCGGTGCATCTAGGGGCGATGGGCCACACTGTCCGCCATCTGCGCGGGGTGTTCCCGGAGATGAGCCCTGGTGATGTTTACCTGTCCAACGATCCTTATGCCGGAGGCTCGCACCTGCCCGACGTGACGGTCGTCACGCCGGTCTTTTGTGGTTCGCGAACTCAAAGCGGCATGTCGGCGGGTGGGACCTGTGGCCAGCGGAGCGGCCAGCCCGATTTTTACGTCGCCAGTCGCGCCCATCACGCCGAGATCGGCGGCAAGACACCCGGATCGATGCCGCCCAGCGCCACCAATATGGCCGAGGAAGGTGTCGTGATCCGTGCCCTGGCACTCCGCCGCGGTGGACAGGAGTTTGAGGAACAGCTTTGGCAACTGCTGACCGGCGGAAGATATCCATCGCGCACGCCGGACATCAATCTGGCCGATATTGCGGCTCAGCGTGCAGCGGGTGTTGCCGGCAGCAAAGCCCTGATCGAACTTGTCCAAAGGCTGGGCTACGACGTGGTCGATGCCTGTGCCGCGCGGATGCTCGAGCAGGCCGCAGACGCCATCGGTCGCTGGATCAGTTCGCTCGGCACGTCGCCGCGATCGTTTGCCGATACCCTCGACGACGGGACGGTCATCGCCGTGCGGTTGACGCCAAAGCATGGCCGGTTGGAGATCGACTTTACCGGCACGTCGCCGGTTCATCCTCTTTGTTTCAACGCCACGCCGGCGATCGTGACCGCAGCGACGCTGTATGTGCTGCGGTGTCTGATCGGCGGGACGCTGCCGATGAACGGCGGCATCACCGCGCGGATCGACTTTGTCATTCCCTCTGGTTTGCTCAACCCGCCGCCGGGAGACACGCCGGAGCAATGTGCAGCGGTCGTGGCTGGGAACGTCGAGACCAGCATGCGAGTGGTCGACGTGCTGCTGGGAGCGTTGGGCGTTGCGGCGGCCAGCCAAGGCACGATGAACAACGTGCTGATCGGCGACGCAACCTTTGGCTCCTATGAAACGATCGGCGGCGGCTCCGGGGCGACCGCAGCGGGACCGGGAGCCAGCGGCGTTCATTGCCACATGACCAACACGCGGATCACCGATCCCGAGGTCTATGAGTCGCGTTATCCAGTAAGGTTGTGGCGATTTTCCCTTCGCAGCGGCAGTGGCGGAGCGGGCCGATACGCCGGTGGCGATGGCTTGATTCGCGAGCTCGAGTTCCTGCGTCCGCTGACGCTCTCACTGATCACCAATCGGCGCGGCGACAACCGTCCCTGGGGAATGAACGGTGGCCAACCGGGCGCGGCCGGGCGCAACACGCTCATTCGCGCTAATGGTTCAGTGACGCCATTGGCTGCGGCGACGACGATCGAGGTTGAGCCCGGCGACCGGCTGCGGCTAGAGACACCTGGCGGTGGCGGCTGGGGAGCACCTCAATAAGCGTCACCGTCGCGGGTGGTCGAGCCGGTCGCCGGTTTGCCGCTGCTGGTTTGTGCCTGTGCGGGCCGCTACGATGCGATCTGCGGCAGCACCTGAACAACACTCCAGAGGTCACACAGCGATGAGCATCAAAGTCCAGATCATTTTTTACAGCACTTACGGGCATGTTTACCGGCTCGCCGAGGAGATCGCCGTCGGGGTTCGCGAGGTCTCCGGCGCCGAAGCCGAGGTTTTGCAAGTCGCCGAGACACTGCCGCCGGAGGTGCTGGATAAGATGGGCGCGACCGAAGCGCGCAAGGCATTTGCGCACATTCCCGTCGCTGATGCCAAGCGTTTGGCCGAAGCCGATGCGATCATCCTGGGGTCACCGACGCGGTACGGTTCCGCGACCGCGCAAATGCGGGCGTTTCTGGATGCAACCGGTTCTCTCTGGTCGTCCGGGGCGTTGATCGGTAAAGTCGGCAGCGCGTTTACATCCACGGCGAGCCAGCACGGTGGGCAAGAGACGACGTTGCTCGCCATGTCGACATTCTTCTTTCACCAGGGGATGGCCATTCTAGGCGTACCCTACAGGCGCCGGAACTGACCTATTTAGACGAAGTCAGTGGCGGAACCCCCTACGGCGCTTCGACAATCGCCGGACCGCGCGGTGAGCGTCAGCCGACCGAAAACGAGCTAGCCGTCGCCCGCGCCCAAGGCCGTCACGTCGCTCAGTTCACCGCTAAGCTGTGCGGCAACAGCTAACATCAACAAAAAAAACAGGGGCTAACCTCGCGGTTAGCCCCTGTTGCATTTTCTCAGGTTTGTCGCTGCCTCTGCTAGGCGGCAGCCTACAGATCGGCAGGAGTGGCCACAGGCGGTTGACGATCGTCGTCATCGGTGGCCAAGGCAACAATGCCTACGGCCAAGCCAGCGGCGCCCAGCAAACCGCCGGCTCCGCCGCCGCCAATGCCTCCTCCTCCGCCGCCACCGCCAGCACCGCCGGCGAATCCACCACCGCCGCCTCCGCCCATCGGGACGGCGACGCCGGTGCCGACAACTTCGTCACTGACAACCGTTTCGTCAACCAAAACGTCGCTGACCACTACCCCAGGACCCATCGCCTGCAGTCCATCGACTACAGCGCCGCCGGGAGCGACTTGCATCACGAGCTGGGTGGCAGCCGCTGAATCTTGAGCAGCGATCAATGCGCCATCTTTGCTGCTGGCGGCCATCCGCGGATCGTTCTCAACAACCAGCTCAAAGCCGACCAAGCCCATTCCCGAGCTGCCGACGAACAGGGCGGAGTACACGCCCGGATCGAGCGACTCGATTTCGAACCGGCCGGATTCGTCGCTGACCACGCGACGGATTTCTTCAGAATCCCGGTACAAGAAAATGTTGGTCTGGCTGCTCGGCATCAAGCCGCTGCCGCTGGCTCCAGCCCGATAGACCTGGCCGGTCAATCCGCCTTCGCTTTGCAAGACGCGGTGCATGCTGCGGCCGCCGATGTGCGAGGCGACCGTGCTCCAGTCGACATCGACCGATGCGGAGGGCGCCGCCGGGGGCAGGTAGCGAATCATCATCATGTTGATCGAGGCGAAATCGACCTGCGCAGCTGCAACTTCAAGTTCCTGCGGCAAATCGATCGCCTGCTTACCAGCGGGCATCACGTGCAGGGCGACGACCGAACAAACGTTCTGCGCGCCGCGACCGATCAGCGTGTAGACGCCTGGCTCCACGCCCTCAAAGCGGAAGCGGCCTTGCCCGTCGGTGCGAGTCGTCTTCATTTCTCGTTGCTCGCTCACCAGCCCAACGGTCGCCGCGCTGGCTGCCACCGCAGCACCTTCAGCTTGCGGCACAACCAGCTTGCCGCTGATCGCTCCATCAGCCGACTGCTGGATCCACTGATTAACAAGCAAGGGGGCTGGACTGGTGTCGGCCTGGGCCGACAGCGAAAATCCTGCGACCGAGGCGACCAACGCCACGCAGGGGACGATCTGCCGCAAAAAGGATGTGTTCATGGTTGTTCCGCAGTGGTTACTGGTTGTCGTTCGCTCGGGTTGCCTGCGATAAGATAAGAGGTCTAGGTAAACCCACCGGCTGAGTCTATTCACGGCAGCAGGACAGTTCAAGAGTTTTCAGCGGCTGCACCCAAGTAATTTGTGATAAATGATAGCACAGAGCTCGACTGCTGCCCGCCAGCAGCGGTTCGTGGAACAAATCTGCTTCCAGACGCTTATCCAGGGAAACACCGATTATACGTCCCAACTAGGCCCTGAGTCGACAAAACTCTCCGACCGCGAGCGGCTGACCGATCATCGCTGAGCCGCTACCTCAGTACGCTGCCGCCCCAACCGAGCTTCTCACGCAGCGTCCGATACTCGTTTTGTCCGGCGACAGCGAGCATGCGAAAGCGATGACTGGACGCCTGAATCGCCACCCGATCGCCGCGCTGAATCTGCCCCAGCACGCGGCCGTCGGTGACGATGTTCGTTGACGGGTTCGGACGAGCAACGACCATTTCTAACAAAGTATCGGCCGAATCGACCAACGGACGATAAGTCAATGTGTGCGGGCTGATCGGCTGAATCACGATCGCGCGGAGGTGCTTTCGCAGGATCGGCCCGCCCGCCGAAAGATTGTGCGCCGTCGAACCGACGGGCGTGCTGACGATCAAGCCGTCGCAGCGGTAGGTCGTCGCCAGGATCTCATCGGCGTACAGGTCGATTTCCATGATGCTGTAAGGCGGTCCACCGAGGATCGCCGCTTCGTTGAGCGCCAGCTGATGGGCGATCTCCTCGCCGTCGCGGATGTGAGCGACTCGCAACATCAAATGGTCGACGATGCTAAAGCCGCCGCGACAAACCTCTGGCCAGGCGTCGAGAAAATCGTCAGCCGAGAGCGCTGCCAAAAATCCGAGCGTCCCGCAGTTCACCCCCAGCACCGGAATCTCGCGGCCAGCGAGTTGCCGGGCCGACTGCAGGATCGACCCGTCACCACCGAGCACGATCACCATGTCGAGCTCCATCTCGGAGAAGTCGCAGGTGAAGGCCAAGTCCTCAACCACGATGTCCGCATGGCTGGCGATTGCCGGACGCAGCCGTTCGAGCGCCGTGGTGACCCGCGAGCGGTTGGGCGCACCGAGGATCGCCACTTTCGGACGGGTTTGGTTCCGGAGCCAGTGCGTTGCCGGGTCGGCGGGGTCGAGATGATGGGCCGGTAAAGCACCGCCAGGATGCGACGATAATAGGCTCACGCCACGGCTCCGGTTGCTGACGGTTGCAAAGGGCTACGAGGGACTCGGCACACCGGCCGCAACGACGTCGCGACAGACGTCGGCGATCTGTTTCGGCCCCAGACCCGCCTGGTCGAGCAGCGTTTCGCGGCTGCCATGCTCGATGAACACATCGGGTAACGCTAACCGGCGCAGCTTACGGGTGTCCAAACCTTGATCGGCGGCCGATTCGAGAACGGCCGTTCCAAAACCACCAATCTTCGCCGCCTCCTCGACGGTGACGACAAACCCGCCGTTCTCGAATGCATGCTGGACCATCTCGTGATCGATCGGCTTGGCAAACCGCGCATTGATGACCGTCACGCTCAGCTCACCCTCGAGCAAATCAGCTGCGGCGAGCACTTGATCGAGGATGGCACCATAGGCAATGATCGTCCCATCGGTTCCGGTGCGAATCGTTTCACTGCGCCCGAGCACGATTTCGCTCGGTCGCTGAGGCAGGTGTAGCGCCGACGCCTTGGGATAGCGGATCGCAACCGCCACATCATGCGCAAGCGCAAAGTCGAGCATCGGAGCGACTTCGTCGGCGTAGGCCGGAGCCATCAACACCAAATTGGGAAGCGAGCGTAGGTAGCCGATATCAAAAACCCCGTGATGGGTCGGGCCGTCGGGACCGGTCAAGCCCGAGCGGTCCATCAAGAAGGTGACCGGCAACTGCTGCAGGCAGACTTCTTGGAAAATTTGGTCAAAGCTGCGCTGCAGGAACGTGCTGTAGATATCGACGATCGGCCGCATGCCAGCCTTGCACTGCCCGGCCGCGAAGGCCACCGCGTGCGACTCGCAGATGCCGACATCGAAGAACCGTTCAGGGAAACGCTCCCGGATCGGCTCGAGCTTGTTCCCCTGGCACATCGCCGCGGTCAGCACCGTGACGCGTGGGTTCTTCTGCATCTGCACCGCGATCGCATCGCGGACAAAGTTCGTGTATGGCGGGCTGCCGTCGCTGCGCAAGGTCACCGGCTTGCCACCATCATCCAAAAAGGCTGGCGGGGTGTGAAAGTAAACCGGATTCTGCTCAGCCGGTTTGTAGCCATGGCCTTTCTCGGTCACCACATGCAGCAGCACCGGCCCGGGCAGCTCACGGACCATCCGCAGGTACTTGCGCAGCAGTCCGATGTCGTGCCCATCGATCGGTCCGATGTAGCGGATGCCGAGTTCCTCAAACAGCATCCCGCCGAGGAAGCCGGCTTTGACACCTTCTTTGAGCTGCGCCAGCATCCGCTCGGCCGGATCGCCAAACATCGGCACGCAGCCGAGCACCTTGACGACTTCTTGCTTCAGTCCGGTGTAGAACGGGTTGCTGCGGAGCCGGTCAAGGTAGGCCGCCACGGCTCCGACGCGCGGGCAGATCGACATTTTGTTGTCGTTGAGGATGATCGTCAGCTTGTCGCGCGAGGCCCCGGCATTATTCATCGCCTCAAACACGATCCCGCTGGGCAGCGCTCCATCACCGATCACGGCGATGCTGTGACGCTGCTTTTCGCCGGCCAACACATCGCCGCTGGCCAAGCCCATGGCGGTGCTGACACTGCAGCCGGCGTGGCCGGTCATGAACAGGTCATATGGGCTTTCAGCCGGGTTGGGATAGCCCATCAACCCGCCCTGGCAGCGGATCGTGTCGAACGTCTTGTAGCGGCCGGTGACGAGTTTGTGAGGGTAAACCTGGTGTCCGGTGTCCCAGATCAGGCGATCGTGGCGAAAGTCGAACTCGGCATGCAGCGCCAAACAAAGTTCGACAACGCCCAGATTGCTGGCGAAGTGGGCCGTTCGCGTTGCCAGCAAGTTGCACAGCACATCGCGAACTTCCGCCGCCACCTGCTCTAGCTCAGCCGCTGAAAACGTCTTCAGCGGCTCCGCATCATCGAGCCTCGAAAGCAATGGGTGAGTTCCAATCTTCATCGCTGCGGTCTCAGAGTTCATGTTGAATGAGTCAAGTATCCTGCGGCAAAAGGTGGCCGACACCTTTTCCCGCTGATGGCGCTGCTCCAGAGGCAGGTCTAGCGAGTGCGGTCACGTACAAACCCCGCTAGCCACTGTAACCGCCAAGCAGCCGTTCCAAAAACGGTGATCGATCCCAAGGCTTCGTCGATCAATTGGTTTGCATACGCTGTCGCAGATTCCAGGCCGATCAGCCCAGGATAGGTCAATTTTCCTCGGACGGCGTCTTTACCGGTCCGTTTGCCCATCGCTTGGGCGCTGGAGGAATGATCCAAGCAGTCGTCGACGACCTGAAACGCCAGCCCCAGCGGACGCGAGTAACCCTCAAGCGCCTGCAGCGCCGGTTCGTCGGCCCCGCCTAAGATCGCTCCGATCCGCACCGAGGCGTCAATCAATGCCCCGGTCTTGCGACGGTGAATCGCCTCCAACCGCTCGATCGACTGCTCACCACCGGTTTCGGCGGCCAAATCCTCGACCTGCCCGCCGACCAAAAACTCCGGGCCGGCGGCACGGGCGAGCGTGGCGATGCAGCGATGACTGAGCAGCGGTTGAGCAACTTGGCTGGCCAGATGCTCAAATGCCGACGCCAACAGTGCATCACCAGCGAGGATCGCCGTCGCTTCATCGAACTGGATATGGGTCGTCGGACGGCCGCGGCGCAGGTCATCATCATCCATTGCCGGCAAGTCGTCATGCACGAGCGAATAAGCGTGCACCATCTCCACGGCGACCGCGCCGGGAATGGCGGCCTGGAGATTGCCGCCCACGGCCTCGGCGGCCATCAAGACCAATGCCGGGCGAATCCGCTTGCCTGGGGCGAGCAAGGAGTAGCGGATCGCGTCGGCCAGCCGAGGCGGGCAGTGCTCGCTCCAGCGGCAAGCGGCAGCCAGAGCGGCTTCGATCTGGGGTAGCAGCTCGCTGATGCCATCAGCAGCGGACGGGGCAGCGTTGGCTGCAACAGTCCCGGGCTGCGGGTGAGACTCAGAAGGGGGGCGGCTCAAGCGACCAACTCGTCAAATGGCAGGCTTTAGAACGTCGGCGGCGGAACACCGTCCAACCCGATTCAAAACAAGGCTGGGGCGTCGTCCTGATCATCGTCCGCTTTTGCGACCACGCCAGCTGCGGGAGCACCCCGCCGACTGCCGCGCCGCGACTGCTTCTCGCTCAAGGACATCTCCGACTCGTCAAACGGCGTCGTCACCGGATTACCATCGGCATCAAACCCGCTCAACAGCGTGATTCGGCGTTCGGCACCGGCAAGCAACTGGTGACACTCTTTGAGCGTCTCGATTCCTCGCTGGTACTGCTCCAGCGATTCGGCGAGTTCCAGCTGCCCGTTCTCGAGGCGACCGACGATCTGCTCAACTTCGGCCAACGCGCACTCGAAGCTGCGCAGCTCGTGTGCTGCCGCAACCTCTGCGTCGGCCGGCTGGGAAGGATCTGTTTTCTTTCGTGCCACAACCGTCAGTCACTTATCGCTTGCGATGGCGAATCCGCGCTCGCATACGTCGTTTCTTACGTCCAACCTTGCGCCGACCTTTGCCTGTCTTCTTCGTGCCCACCTAGAACATGCTCCGTATTTTGCGGTTGAATGGATGTTGCTGAGTTCAACAATCACGGCCGCTGCCCACGCAGGCAGCCATACCAAAAAGGGATCGGGGCGAGTAGCGTAGCAGAAAATGTTCCGCTGGCAATGCCATCTGCCGCTACTCCGCCCCGAGGAAAAGCTCCGATCAGGCGTTGCTCGATTTAAAAATCGCCCAGCACTTGACCGTCGTCGCGCAGCATCAGGTTGAGGAACGTGGCCAGATCGATCGAGTCGGAAATCAAACGCGTCGAGCCGTCGCACAGCGCGATGTTCACTCCGCCCGGGTGAAAGCTGTAGGGCTGGCCGGAGTTGGTGTGCGAGAGGAATTGATAGGTCCCGGGGGCGGTGTCGATTGTCGCTTCCCATGCCGAAGGTAGACTCGGGTCGGTCGCGGTGGCCGGCTGCGACGGCGATCCTTCCGTGCCGCGCCCGCTGTTGGTCGGCGAGGTGACCGCCTCGGTGTTATCGGAGCGGTAGGCACGCATTTTGATGCCGTCGCCTGCGCCAGCCCACGCCATGGTGGTGGTCTTGCCGCCAATGGCCCGGCCGCGAACATAAAACGCCGGCGCCCCGGCGCACTCAAAGTACATCAGCGTGTTGCTGAAGCCGTCGGTGATCGCTGCAGCACGAGCCCCCTGCCGCCGCGGGTCGGTGCTGCGGGAGTCGGGCGGGCTCATTGCGGTGTTTTGGTTCATCTGAGGCTCACCCGGCTGATACCACAGCGAATGCCCCTGTGGTCGCAGCGCCGGGATGCGGGGTGTCGCGTAATCGGCAGCCTGGACCGGAAACTCGCCCGCCGCATCTCTCTGGATGATCGTTCGGTCGCCCGGTGTACTGGGGCACTGGAAGGTCGACAGCTGTGTATTGAGCAGCGCTTTGAGTTCTGGCTCCCAGCCCGCATTGAGTTGGCCGTTGAACCCATGTTGCCCGTTGGGGTGCACGGCGCGATCGATATCTTCATAAATCCGCACCTGCTCAACGTATGGCAGGATCCGCCACAGCGAACCGGTGCGCGAGTACGGGTAATAACCGTTGACGTGTTCGAACTGGGTCATCCCCAGCGCGATCTGCTTGAGGTTGTTCTGGCACTGCATCCGTCGAGCTGCCTCGCGGGCCGCTTGCACGGCGGGCAACAGCAGCCCGATCAGGATGCCGATGATCGCGATCACAACGAGTAGTTCAACCAGCGTGAAGCCGAGCGGTTGGCGAGCAACATCGCGCGAGGCAGGAGTGGTGGCGGAGAGCTGAGGCGGGGTCGCGGCCGAGTGCCGGGAGGGCAAGCTGCGCATGGACAGATTCCTAGGAAGGGGAAACGGGGAGAGGCGGCGTCACAACCGATGACGTCGTCCTCATCCGCGCGCTTCTGGCTGGCTGTCCCAAAAGATCGATGGCTTGCTAAGGCGCCGGATCAAATGAGAGTGATTCTCATTAGCGATCGATAGTAGCGGCGTGGCTGCCGATTGCAAGCCTCACCGCACAACTTTTTTGCCGCTATCGGCAGACGCAGCGCTCGCACAACCGTTACCACCCCACTCCCGCTGCGCCGATTTGAGCGCATCTGAGCAACTTCTCCCCGCTCGGCGGCGAACGCACATTATCCTGTCCGGCTATGCCGATGTTTGTGTTTCTGATCGTCGTGGTCTCGCTGGCCTGCGGGAGTCCGCAGCCGCGTCCGGTCGCGGTTGCGCCTTGCCTGGCAGGCTTGGCGGCATTGGTGAGCCTATGGGTCCTGCTGGCCCGAGCCGCAGCCGACCGAGCCGCCGATCGCGTCCACACCGGCGCTGCGGTTTCGACGGCCGCCGATCAGCTCCGCCGCCAACTGGAATGGTTGCGCTGGGCAGCAGTTCCTGGTGCCGTCGTTGGTTTGCTCGGCTTCGGCTTGGCCGCAGCGGTCCAGACTTGGCCGGTCTTCGCACAGGCGATGGTGTTGCAGGCAATCGTCCTGCTCGCTCCGGCCCACCTGATGATCGCCGCGACGGTCTGGGCGGAGCGCCGCTTCGACAGCGCGATCGGCCATGTCGAAACCGGTTTTGGACCGGCCGCTCGTGACCTCGCCGCCGCGATGGTGCGGCTGGACGGTTGGATGCTCGCGCCAATTCTGACGATGCTGGCGCTCTCGGATTTGCTGGGGCTGCTTCCTGCGCCTTACGCACCCTCTGCCGGCGTCGCTCTGGTCGCGATGACGCTGTTGTGTGTGCCGGTTCTGGTGCCCTGGATGACCAAGCGGATTTGGCGGACTCGGCCGTTGAATGGCGACGAACACCGCTGGATCACTGAATGGATCGCCTCGGCCGGCACGCCGCGGCTTGACGTGCGGCTGTGGGATACCGGCATGACCAGCGCTAACGCCGTGGCGGTCGGTTTTTTCCCCGGGCTCCGCTCGCTGCTGCTCACCGACCGGATTGTCCGCGACCTGCCCAAAGAGCAGTTGAAGCTGATCGTACTGCATGAAGTTGCCCACATCCGGCGTGGTCATCTGTGGCTGCGACTGCTGGCGGTAGCACCTGGGTGCCTCGCGGCCGCCGCGCTGATCCATCGCTATGGCACTGAGCCGGCGGTGCTGCTGCTGAGCAACGGTGCCGCGATCGCGACGACGCTGGTGTTGTTGCGGCTGGCGGCCCACCGAACCGAGTTCGATGCCGACCGCGCGGCCTGCCAGTTGGCGATCCAGCCTGCTGCAGCGGCTGACCGACCGCGAGGTGATGAAGATGCTCGCGCCGCCGCGGAAGATCTGTGTGCGGCACTCCGCTGGATGAGCCGCAGTACAGCTGCTAACCGCAGCGCGTCGTGGCTGCATCCGAGCGTCGACGCCCGCGTTGCGTGGCTGCGGGCCTGGGCCGATCGTCAGACGCCCGGTAAACCGGTGGCCGTGGCTGCTATCCGTCCTACCCCATTTTCCAACGCGGCCATTCAGCCGATACTCTGCCGGTCCGCGGCAGCGACTCCCGCAGCCCAATCCCTGAATCTGGAGAAGATCGATGAGTCAAACCGGTGTGATTACGTTCAAGGGTAACCCGATGACTCTGGCCGGCGAGGCGCTGAATGTCGGCAGCCCCGCCCCAGCGTTCGAGTTGCATTATGCCGATAACGGTCTGAAGAAGCTGACGCTGGAGGACCTCAAAGGCAAGCCGACGATCCTCAGCGTCGTTCCCAGCCTCGACACCCCGACCTGCGCCACCCAAACCAAACGCTTCAATGAAGAATTGTCGGCACTGGGCGACAAGGTCAACGCGGTCACGGTCAGCCGCGATTTGCCGTTTGCTCAGGCGCGGTTTTGCGGCGCCGAAAACATCAAAATCCGCACCGCCAGCGACTATCAAACGCATGCCTTTGGCGACGACTACGGCGTGACGATCGAAGAACTCAAGCTGCTCACCCGCGCGGTGTTCGTCCTCGATTCCTCCGGCAAGGTGGTTTACAAGGAAATCGTCAGCGAAGTGACTCAGGAACCGAATTACGCCCAGGCGCTGGAGGCGCTCAAGGCCGCTTCCTGACCGCTTAGAGACGGTGTCACTGCTTGATTCGAGAACCAGGCAGCGGGTCAATTCCATCGTCCTCGTGCTCAGCATCGCGGTGCTCGTGCTCGAAATCGACCGGCCGAGCAGAATCTGCTGGAGTACCGAACCGAGAGCTGGTTGAAATTAAGCTGACCATGGCCGAAGTCTGCTTCGGTCCGTTCGGCTCCGATTCGATTGCGAGCACCGTTTCACTGAGCACGAGCACCGTTTCACTGAGCACGAACTCAAGTTGGAGCACGCGAGGCGGCACAGCCCTCCTGATTTAGCGGTCGAACAGTGAACTGCGGACTTCGCTTTCCAGCGTGGCGCGGTTCTCCATCGCCCGCTGAAACTTTTCTTTGGCCAAGCTGTAGAGAATCGTCGGCTCCAGCACCTCGACGGTTGCGTTGCGCGGTTGGCCGGTTAATAGCGCCGTTTCCCCGAAGAAATCGCCCGCTTGCAGCCGCGCGATTTCGCGTTGCTCCGGCCCTTGCTTGACCACCACGCTCCCTTCGCGGATCAGGTAAAAGCGGTCGCCGGGGTCGCCTTCGCGAATCACCTGTTGGCCGAGTTCCCAGGTTTCGGCCACCATTTGATCGGCCATCTCGGTCAGCGTCCGGGGGCTCACCGACTCAAACACGCGGCAGCCGGCGAGCATCTGCGCGATGATGGCCGCTTCTTGCACCAGCACATCGCTGTGAATCCGCCCATCGCAGAGGTTCACGATCCGGTCGGCGACGTCCAGGATGCGGTTGTCGTGCGTGACGATCAGAATCGTTGCCTGCTGCTCCTTGGCATGTTGGCGCAGCAGTTCGACGACCGCCCGGCCACTCTCTTCGTCCAATGCGGCAGTCGGTTCATCGGCCAACACCAGCCGCGGGCGATGCACCAAGCCCCGGGCGATCGCGACGCGCTGTTTCTGTCCACCGGAGAGCTGTTTGGGCTTGTAATCGGTACGTGCGGCCAAGCCGACCGCGGCGAGCATCTCCCGCGCCCGTGCCGTTTGCTCCCGCGAGTTGTGACCGCCGTCGACCAGTTCCAACGCCATCCGCACGTTCTGCGTGGCCGTCAGCGAGGCAAATAGATTATGTGCTTGGAAGATAAACCCAATCTCACGGCGAAGTCGCACCAGCCCGCGGTCCGAGGCCTGATGCAGCGGCTGGCCCAGCACCCACAGTTCACCTGACTGCACTCGCCGCAGCGTCCCGATCAGCGTCAGCAGCGTCGTTTTGCCCGAACCGCTCGGCCCGGTCATGATCACGATCTCACCCGGGTAGATCGCCAGCTCATTGTCAAAGAGCACCTGTTTGCGCAGCTCACCGGCGCCAAACGCGTGATCGAGATGGCGAACATCCACCGACGGTTGCACATCCGCCGTCATCCGCTGGCGGAGCGTCGGATGAAACGAGGTGGATCGCTGGGGTGACCGGTGGATCATGAATCGGTGCGTTGAATTCAAGCGGTACGGAAGTCAGTTCGCTGAGACTGCGCACTTCCCAGAACAGCAGGCGAAGCCCCCTGTTGGAGTTCAGGCTTCAGCCTGTGTCCCACGTTGCCGTGTCGCAGCCAGCTTACTGCGCCCCTGTTGACTGCAACGAGAAAACCACCTCCCCACTGCAGAATTGATAGCGGAATCGCCAAATCAGTTGCCAACCCTACAGATTTTTCCGGCGGCGCGGCGAAGCATTGCGCAAAATGGGAAAGCAGTGACAACCGCTGGAGCCGTAGGCATCGCTCTGCGCAGCGACCCGCCCAGCAAGCACCTTGACTTTATGCGCGGACTGGCAGTGTTTGTACCTCATCGACCACACGATGCATCTCGGCGTGCCGTTCGCCGACCGCTGAGCGTCGCCTGCGTCGTGCTCGCTGGGCTGACGCTCGGCTGCGACCGACCGTGGACGACGGTCCTATCGAAATCTCCAGGAGAAACCGCCCAGCCGGCCCCTGACCAGTGGCAGTGGCTGCCGACGGTGCACGCGCAAGGGTCGCTGCTGCCAGCCCAAGGTGTGCTGCGGCTGACCGGTACGCCGGGCAACCGGATCGAACAGGTACTGGTCAAACCGGAGCAGCAAGTCAAGGCAGGAGAACAACTGGTCCAGCTGGCCAGTGATCGGGCTCGGCAAGAAGAATTGCAGCTGCTGGATGAACGGATCGCCGAAGCCCAGCAGATGTGGGAACTTGAAGTCGCCGAAGCCGATGAAACGATCGCGCAGGCGCAGCGCGCGGTGCAGCAAGCCGAACTCAGCCGACGTCATGCCGCCCAGCAAGTCGAGTTCGTCAGCCAATCGCGGCAAACTGTCGAACTCGCTCGTCGTCCACTGCAACGTTTAGAACAAGCAGCACAGAACCCTGCCACCCGCACGTTAATCAGCGCCGTGGAACTCGATCGTCAACGTTTGGCAGTGGAGCAGGCCGACCAACAATGGCGACAGAGCAACCTGGTGGCCCAGCAGGCTCAAGAAGCCGCCGAGATCGCGGTCCAGTCGGCGCAGCACCAACTCGAGGCGGCCCAGCAGATGCGAACTCGGCTGGAGCCCGCAAAATCGCTCGACGTGCTGCGGCAACAGCGGGTGCTGCTGGAGACACAGCTGGAGATCGCCCGGATCGTCGCTCCGATCGACGGCACGGTGCTCCGTGTCGAAGCCAAGGTAGGCGACAGCGTCGGGCAACTACCGCTGGTTGAGATGGCCGACCTCGCCGCAGTCCACTGTATCGCAGAAGTCCACGAAGCAGACGCCCCACGGGTCGAAGTCGGACAAATGGCGAGTATGCAATCGGCCGCGCTGCAACAGCCGTTGACCGGACGCGTCGTGCGGATCGACTCCGTCGTCGGCCGGCCGCAACTGCGGTCGCCTAACCCGCTGGCCCCGGTCGATTTTCGTGCCGTCGGCGTGACCATTGAACTGGACGCCGAGAGCGCCGCCCGCGCCGCCCGCTGGATTCAATTGCAAGTCGACGTAACGATCCAAACACCGCAGCCCGCAGACAAGCCGCCTGCGGAAAGCTCTGACGAGACGCCGGAACCGCAGGGCGAGACTGCGGCCGCTCCCCGCGCCGTAGGTGTCGCCTCGTGAGCATCCGGCGGACGCCTCTGGCCGTGCTGAATCTGCTCAATCAGCCGCTGCGCACGGCGGTCTCAATCACCGGAGTTACCTTTGCTCTGGTGCTGGTGTTCATGCAACTGGGGTTTCTCGGCGCCGTCGGTCACACCGCCACAATCGTGCTGGACCGCCTGGAGTTCGACCTGCTGATCCGCTCGCCGGAATACCTGCATCTGTATGAAGCCGGCTTGGTCGATCAGAGCGTGTTGCAGTTGCTGCGCGGTCATCCGCAAATCGATCACGTCGCGCCGTTCTACATCATGCTGCAGCGCTGGCAGAGCCTCGGCGATGATCAGCTTTACCAAGGAATTGCCGTGATGGGGATGCGGCTGGATCGTCCGGTCTTCGACGTGGACGAGATCCGCCAGCAACTTGCCAGTCTGACGCGCAGCGACACGGTGCTGATCGACCGGGCGACGCGGGCCGACTTCGGCCCCGCTAACGGCGTCCGCTTCGGCGATGAAGACATCGGCCGCAGCACGATTCTCGGCCAACAGCGGGTGCAGATCGTCGGTCACTTCCGGGTTGGAACGGGCCTGGCCACCAACGGTGCGGTGCTGATGAGCGAGGCCGCCTTCGACCGCGTCACACCGGTCGATGTGCGGCATCAGGTCTCGCTCGGGCTGCGCGGCTTAAGCCCGGTATCGATCCCGATCAAGCGGCCGAGCAAGTGCGAGCGTGGCTGGCCACTCGCCTGCAACGGGACGTGGCGCCCGTTGAGGTCCTCAGCCGCAACGAAGCGATCCAGTGGGAACGTCATCGTTGGATTCGCCAGACGCCGATCGGGATGATCTTTCAGATGGGCACCGCACTGGCCTTAGTCGTGGGAGCCGGCATCGTGTACATGGTGTTATCGACCGACGTCACCAATCGACTGCCAGAGTACGCGACGCTCAAAGCAATGGGCTACGGTGGATCGTACCTGCGAAGCGTTGTGCTGGCTCAGGCTTGGTGGTTTGCGCTGCTCGGATTCCTTCCTGCCAGTCTGCTCGCGCTTCTACTCTATGAGGTCGTCGGCTGGCTCTCCGGGATCGAAGTTACAATGACGGCCGGGCGGTTGGGGTTGGTTGCGATTTTGGCCGTCGGCATGTGCACGCTTAGCGGCTTGGGCGCCCTGCGGCAACTGGACCGCGCCGAGCCGGCCGCACTCTTTTAAATGGCCGAATACAGAAACCTCTATTCGAGTGCTCAAACGCCTTCATCGCCAAAAAAAGCCGCACGATGTTCCGCCGCTCGACACCGCTCGCCTGGAAGAACCTGACTGCCAGCAAGAAGCAGATGGCGCTGGCCTGTGGCGGGATCGGCTTCGCCGTCGTACTGATGTTCGTGCAGACCGGGTTCCGCAACGCGCTGCTGGACAGCACGGTGCAGATCATCGAGCTGTTTGATGCGGACCTGTACCTACTCAGCCGCGCCCGAAACACGCTGGCCAGCGAAGAACGTCTAGACCGGTCGGTGCTGCAGCGCGCCGCAGCCGTCGCGCAAGTCGAGGCTGTGCATCCGGTGTACATCGAACGGATGCTTGCGCGGGTGCGGGTTGCCGAAAACCGCAGCCGCGCGATCCGTGTCATCGGGATCTCCGACCAAGCCGGTGTGATCGCTGATCCGCAGACCGCAGCGCAGATCAACCGGCTCCGCCGTCCTGGAACGGCATTGGTCGACCGCCGCTCCAAATCCTTTTACGGCTTCGAACTGCGCGATCCCGAGCGTCTGGCCGAGCAGGTGGTCGAATTGGCCGGCAAGCGGATCGAGCTGGTCGGCTTGACACAGATCGGCACCGACTTTGTTCACGACGGCACGCTGATCGTTCGCAGCGACGAAATCGCGCACTATTTCCCGGGCCGCAATCCGCAGGGCGATCCGCTGGACCGTGTCGATTTGGGGGTGGTCCAGCTGGTCGAGGGAGCCGACGTGCAGGCGGTGCAGCAGACCTTGAGTCAGTTAGGCCCCACCGTGTTCGACGTCTACACCAAAGACGAACTGATCGCGCGGGAGAAACGGTTCTGGGGCCAGGCCACACCGATCGGGATGATCTTTATGGTCGGCACCGTAATGGGCTGGATCGTCGGCACGATCATCTGTTACCAGATTCTGCACACGGAAATCTCATATCACTTGCCCGAGTTCGCAACGCTCAAGGCGATGGGCTATGGCAATACGTATTTCATGCAAATTGTATTGGCCCAGTCGCTGTACCTCACCCTCTTAGGTTTTTTCCCAGGCCTGCTGATCGCCTGGGGCTTATTTGCGTTGCTTTCGGAGACCACGGGTTTGGTGATGTTGCTGACCTTGCCGCGGATCTTACTGGTGCTGGTCTTGACCGCCGTGATGTGCCTGATCAGCGGCCTGATCGCCGTCCGCCGGCTGTGGGCCGCCGACCCCGCGAGCTTGTTTTAATTGAGCCAATGATTGCTGTCCCCAAAGCTGTGAGGCGCCGGAGTCGATGTGAAGCGGAACTGCGACTCTTTGGGTGGCACGCTCATCGCTATGGCTTTGGGTGGCACGCTCAGAGCCCCAGCGATGGGCGTGGGCGCCGGAAACCGATACCGAGCTGCTGTGACACTCCTGGATTACCCTGCAATTCTCTCCAGCACGCCCTTCGTTCCTCAGGGACCTGCCACCCAGTGAATCCTGCTTACTGATCAAAATGTCCCATCAGCCGGTGCAGTTCCAGTTCCACCTGTTTTGCTTCGCCCAGCCGGGCCAGCCGCTCGCCCAGGACCTGTTGGCGGCGGAGCGTCCAGCGAGACTCATCGGCGGAAGGACTCTGCCCCAGTTCGGCCAACTGCTGGACTCGATGTAGTTGCCCATCGATCTGCTCGAGCTGCTCCTGAGCCAACTCGACCCGCACCAACGCCGTTTCGAGTTGTGTGGCTGCGGTCTGCACATCGCTGCAGATCTGATTACCCAGTCCCTGAACGGCCCGCGCCAGCTGGGATTGCAATTGTCCCAGTTCGCTGCTGCGCCGCGAAGCGAAGCGAAACGAGAGGTGACGCAGCCACGACGCTTGCACCGGAGCTCCGGCGGTCCAGGCGGGGATCAGTTGATCGACCAGACGCTGTGCCTCGGGCAGCGACGCTTCGTCGAGCAGACAACGGATTTGCTGCCACGCCTGGTAGTCGGCCCGGTGGACGAGCGCGTCGCGGCACCACTGCTGGCAGTCGCCTGCGGGAAGCAACGCTTGGAGCGGATCAGCCGGACGATAATTGCACAGCCAAGACGCCTGCAGCCGCGACGCCATCTGCTGCCGGATTTCACTGCTTCGGCCCTCTACCTGTGCCTTCCGATCCCGCAGGTCCGCAAGCGCCGACTCGGCCTGCCAAAGCGACTCGTCCGCCGGCGGCAGCAGGCCCAGTTCGATCGACCGCTCGACCTGACCGTGCAGCGCCGTCGCCGTCTGCAGCGACGTCTCTAGCAGCGCTGCGTGCGCGTCGAGCATCACCAAAGCGTAATGCCCCTTGAGCGCTTCGGCGACCGCATCGCCGCGTTGCCGTGCTGCTTGTCCGTGCAAAAAAGCCTGCGTCAGCTTGCCTGAATCCGCGTTTCTGCGATGCCGACCGACGGCTTGAGCGGCGATGTGATCGGCCTGCCGGTCCAACAGCGCCGCCGGCCAGGCGTGTGCCAAGGTAAGCGCAGTGATCTCGCGTTCGCTGAGCACCCGAACATCGGCCGGTGAGGCGATCGCCGGTTCGCCGATCTGAATCGGCTCGGCGACCTGCAGCGAGCCAGCCGGTGGCTGCGCCGCGGCCTGGCCAACCGGTGCTCCGATCGCAAGGAAAAGCAGAACGAGCAGTCGTCGCCTCACCATGCGGTCCCTCGCCAGTCGAAGCAGAATTAGTCCAGTTGATCAATAGACGCCGGCGCTCACGCACCGCCGCTCAGCTGCAAAATCGTCCTACAGCGGCCGGCCGCTGTAGGAAGACCGGCATTGTACGCAACAGGCAAACTGGACAAGAAACTCCGATTCTGCCGCCTCATCAATTTTCGGCCAGCAGTCCGATGTCGTTGGCGGGCCCACGCAACGGGTCTGCGCCGATCGTTCCGACCAGGTGGTCGAGATAATCGGGCGAGTTGACCCGCGCTAACTGCCGCTCGGCGTAGCCGAGCCGCTTATGCAGGTCCAATTCTTCCACCACATCAGCATGATCGGGGTCAGCCAAGTAGTGCTCGATTCGCTGCTTGGCCTCGATCCACAACGCCACGTCGCGGTTCTGCTTCGTCTCCAGCCGCTCGCGATACCAGTCGCTCTGCAACAAGGCTTCAGCAGTAAACATCGAGCGGACTTCGGGGCGATGAGCGTCCATGCCCTGGTATTCACCGAAAGCCATGATGCTCAAGATCGCTTGCAACGGCGGGCAGGCCGAATCATACGTTCCATCATCAAAATACCGCTGAGCGACTTTCCGCTGTGCGTCGGCGATGTGCAAGATTCCATCGGCATATGATTCGAGGTCTTGCAGCTCCGGTTTCAGGATCTCATCGGTGAATACTTTGGCAGGGTTATCAAATACCCTTGCCAAGTACGTTCTCACAAACTTCGCCGTGATCCGGTAGCCGAGTCGGCTCGCCGGCACCGGTTGTCCTTGATATTCAAAATCCTCGATCTTCTCGAGCATTCCGGCCGCGATCAGCGCCGCCGGATCGCGTTCCTCGGGTCCCATGCGGCAGAAGACTTCCGGGATCAGCAAGCTGATATCGTGGCCGACTTCGAAGTTCGGACCGATGTGCCCGGCTGCTGTACTGAAGCCACCCAGGCCGGTCAGAATCATCGATACGATCGCGGTGTTGAGATCGGCGGTCGTCTGCAACATGTTAAACGGCCCTTTAGTCAACGCCCCTTCGCTGCCCGCCCCGGTCGTGCTCGGGCTTTTTCCGGTGAGCGAGCAGACGAAATCCATGACCAACTCCGGCAATTGCTGATAATGCACGGGGTTGTAGACAGCCAGTGATCGGATCCCGGCCTCTTTATCCGGCGGGTTGTTGCGCCGGCCGCAGAGGATCGCGCCCACCGGCGCGTGGACTGGTTCGTCGTCCGGCAGACTGCGGAACAGTTGCATGCCGCGGTAGGCGACATACGTCTCGCGGGCATTGACCATGTCGGGCCGGTCTTGCAGGTAGCGCGGGTTCTTGGTCAGACTGCCATCGGGCATCCGCCGGGGATGCGCACTGCTGACCACATAGGCAGACTTCGCTTCGACGCTTGCTGCGAGCATCTGCTGCATCGGCGGCGTGAATTTTTCAAAGTCGATCACGTCGCGCACGATCTCTCGTGCTTGCTCGGCATCCAGCGGCTCCATGTTGCTCATGAAATTGCCGCTGCGAGCCAGATCGATCTCGGTCTGCTTGTCCAACCCGCGATGAATCGCATCATCGGGCCGCTGGAACAACCGGTACTCGCAGTTCTCCACGAACTTATAACTGAGCGCATCAGGGACCGACGGCCCGAGCGGTCCCAGACGCCGTTTGGGGACGACAACGCTGGCGCTGATGTCATCCTCTCGCTGAACCTTCGCAGCGGGAATGAAGTCCTGGCGAAGCTTGAACGTTCGCCAGCGGGACTGCTGCAGCCCGATTCGCAGATAAGTTCCCACGAGCGCGCGGTCGCCGAACTTCAACTCGTGGCCCGGCTCACCATTGACAATGTCGACACCAAAATGGTCACGCCAGTTGTGGTGGATTTCTGGCTGCGTGAAGCGTTTGATGATCAGCGCCATCGCGTACACATGCTCAGGAATGCTCTCCAACCATGCGTTATAAGCGTGACTGTAATCGGGCGAAGGGGTCAACAGCTGAATCACGCTGCCCAGCGAGCGTTCGCCGGACAGGGCGCTCCGGCTGGGCTTGCGAGAATAATCAGGCTTATTCGCGTAATCTTCGCGCCAGCGGTCTGTATAGTCGCGGGAGAAAATCTCATCGAGGATGGCGAAATCCTCATCGATATCCGCAACAAAGATCGGTCCGTAGAGCATGTAATCACGGAGGCTCTTGCTAATCTCGCTCTTGCCGCCGCCAGAGACCGTACAGGGCTTATGGCAGAACACCCCTTCGCCAACGGTTCCGACCAGCCGCCAGGACGGCGCGCTGGGATGCCGCTCCAGACGAATCTTATAACCGCTCGGAGCGATGTAAATGTTCTCGGGTGATAGCGGGATGCTGTGTTCTCGGCCGTTTCTCGTCCAACGAATGCAGCGCAGCGACAGCTTGGCCTGCGCATCCTCTGGGATGTAAATCACGCTCGGCCAGGTCTTGTCGATTCCATAACCTTCCGGTTTGATGTCGATGAAGGACGCATAGTCCCGGGCAACGTCATCAAAGGTCCGCTGATTGTACCGCCGACTGTTGGCCTGAAATTCCTCACCCAGTGAGTAGGATGAAAAGGCCAGTGCGCCACCGGCATGTTCTTCCTCAACACCGCCCATCAGGTTGGCGGCATAGCTGATTTGCGTTTTGACTTCTTTTTTGCAGTAACCGTAGTAGTTGTCGGCGATCAGCGTCACGACCACGCCCGCCCCATCGCGACAGGTCAGTTTGAATGCGGTGCCATCATTATATTTTTCATTCTCGTCGCGATAGCACATCGAATCGGATCGCTGACGCTCGGTCGCCTGATCATAATGTGGCAACCCGAGCTGCTTCTTCGTCAGCTCGACCAGGTGCGGGGCCAAAATCACACAGCCGGTATGGCCGCTCCAGTGATACACATCCAGCCCAGCATCGTTTTCAGCGATCAGCGGGTCACCGGCGTTGCCGAAAATCGACTCCACGAAGTCGAGGTTGCTGATCAGTGCCGCAGGCGCAAAAAATCGCACTTCCATCGATTTTTCGTGGCAATAACCCGGAACATGCGGACGCACGACCGGACGCAGCAGCAGCGACACCCATGTCTTAGCGGGCTGTGAATTGTTGCTGGTGTAGGGCAGCAGTAGCAGGTCCTCCGGCGGGTTGACCGCCTGGCGGAACAGTTCTGCGAACACGGCCCGTGGCACCGCCCGCTTATCCCCGGGGATCGTCAGCCCCTCCTCGACGATGTGAAAGGTGCCCGAGGTCGTGCGGCGATCGCTCGCTGGATTGTTGAGCACGCCGTTGTGACAGCGATAGGAACTGACCAGCTTGTTGGTGAAGCAGTCGCCGCGCGATGGTAAACTCAGCTCGCGGGCCATGCCGTGGCGATCAAGCACCAGCGAACGTGTTGGCAGCCGCAGCGGCGACTCGCCGACGATGTCGCCGAAGTAGTTGGCCAAGAAGCGTTCGATCCGCTGGTCGACCGGCGGCAGGTGCCCGCTGAGCAGTCGCGTTTTCTCACGCAGGCTCTCGAGCATCCCGCGCAAAACAAGGTCATTGCGGAATCGGTATCGTCCAGCGGCGGTGACAGTCCCGCCGCGGCGAGTTGCAGAGCGATGTAGCTGCGCAGGTGCATCCGCTCCACCGGCTCGTCGGCTCGCTCCCGATCCCATCCCAGGGCGCGCTGCAGTCTTTCCGGTGTGTTGAATCGATTCATGTAGCCAGCTCGATTGCGAGAACTTGAAGGTGACGCATAGGAAGCAAATCAGCCCCAGGATAGCAAATTAGTTCTGCAGATTTGAGGCGCCCGGCTATCGCTTTACCGCACTAGCTGAACCGCATCCTGGAACCGCACGGCCAAGCCGCCAAGTGCGGGTGATGCATCTCCCACAGCTGCAGCCAGAGGTAGGGAATCTGCCTTTAAGACCGCGCTGTCGGTCTGGCGAAAAAGGCTCCAAACGGAGCACAATCCCACTCCGGCCGATCAGAATCGTCGTCCGAGCAGCCGGCAAGCCTTGCCATTCGGCTTCCGTAACGCCGCCAAAAAACAGGCACTAGCGCATGGTCCTTCGGGTCTCAGCAGTCGAACAATTAGCCCCAATTGTTCATCTCCTTCCGCCCCGCCGGCAGAAAACAGTTGAGAGAACTGTTCGACAATTCAACGCATGCTCAAGCCGGCCCGCGTCAACAGTAGCTGGCGGTTTCGCAGCGGATGTCGCTCTCGAGAATGACAAAGCCGGATCATTAACGCTCAAGCAGCCACATTCAAGACGCCTGAACTGTTCGATCGCTGCCCCCTACGCTCACCTGCGGTTGATGCTGCGCGCTCAACAAAGCAGATCGCCTAGTATCTGTTAGACCCAACAAATACCAAGCGATGGCAGCGGAATCGTTCGCCGATCTTCAGCCCGAAGCAAGGCGAGTGCCGAACACAACTGCCCCCGTCCCCTTTTCCCCGTCAAGCGGCGCACGAACCGGGCGACATGGGAATCACTGACACGAACCGTCGCCAGCGGGGTCGAGATGCCACAGGCGTGGTTCGTGCTTCAAAGACTGATCACCTGCAGAGTCTCGGGGCAGAACCTGCTTCGCTTCATCGAACCGCACCCGTAGCGGACCACTAAGCTAGCTGGTGCCGGGAGAGCAGCCGGCAAGGCCCGTCCTCACCGATTTATCCTCGCGTCTTGAGCCACTCTCAAACCGAGCGAGATGCGTGCAAAACGCCGAGCATGAGGATCTCTTGATTAAATACGTCGAACAGCACGTAGTACGGAAAGCGATTGACGCGATAGTAGTAAACACCAAGCGGTGAGGGAGAGTGGCGAGTCGGATCGTTAAGCACCGCGTCGACTGCAATTCCTACGTTGGTAGCGAATGACTCGCCGGGTCCCAGGGAGCGTTTGTCGTACCAGTTCGCAGCGTCAACCACGTCGGAGTCAAAGCGAGGGTGATATCGAAGCTGGCTATCCATTGCGTTTTGAGATCTTAGCCCAAACTTCGTTGTGCGTGAGACCGAGGCTCGGGTCAGCGAGCATCTCATCGCGTCGTCGCACTGCCTCTAACTCGACTTCCTTAGGCAGGTTGCTCTCAGATTCCGAGAGGTTGTCCCATATCAGCCCAATGAGTTCCAGCTTTTCTGCGGTCGGCAGCGCCAAAATAGCTTCAGTATTCACGTTCATTTCGCATCTCCTGCGATTAATTCTACCGCAACGGCGAAAAGCAAGCAACGAATCGAAAAGGCAATGAACTTGCGGCATTTCGACCTCGGAGAATCTTCCAAAATGGTTGCATCAGCCAATCCGGATACCGTTTGGCTGTGACGCATCGGCTATGCAAACGAGGTGTAGCATCAGTCCAGGAATTACAAAAGCAACATAACCCACTATCGTTGCACCGAACCAAACGACTCCAGCTAGCGGGCGTCCCGTGCATAGCTGACCGAGCCCCGGAATGAACAAGCTCAAAAGTCCGGCTATCGCGTTGCTTTGCGTAACAGCTTCGGGTTGTCCAAGTCCCTGATTGCAACTTCCAACATTCTGCGTGACGACGATTTGTGGTGCTTGTAATGGCGTTCCACGGGGTCTCCCATCGAGAAACTCATTGCAGTAACGGCATTTGATCGCAGCTTGCGCAATTAATTCACCACAGAACAGACATGCTTTTTGTGGAAGTTGCGCGGCAGTCGTGGGAACATCATAACGCGCTTCGTGTAACGTCGCAGGAGCAGGCGGCGGTGCGTTCGGAAACGGCGCGGTGGGAGCCGGACCGCGAATCGGGACCAGCGTTGCCAGAGGCGGATCAGCCGGCACAGATGGCTCGTACAGTGCCTGTTCAGCAATCTGCTCAATGCTTGGCTTAATCGCAACCACCTGAGTCCACAGCCCTTGAACTGAAGCAGCGGAGACCCAATCGCCATCCTCACCCAGCCGGACCTTGGTTTCTCGACTGATCCGTCCCGATGAAGCGAGTTGCTTCAGTTGTGTACTGGTTGCGGGACCGACGACTTTGCCATTGTGTTCAACGTACCAGCTTTTCGACATATCTTTGCCCCTGGTGGTGTCGCGATTTTACTCCAGGTGGGTGTGGTCTTCAAGCCGCCGGTGGAGAAAATGACGCGAACCTCGGCGATTCAGATTTGATGGATTTCGCGGCCTCCGAGGGTTGATTCAAGTGTCAACGCTGTTGGTTAAGCTCGATCAGCGTTCCTACCTCCGGCCAATTCTTTGGCTGACAAGTGTTGGTCACTTTGCACGGGTAAGCTTTTAAACCTGGCTTGATAGAGATGCCCATAAGCACGCGTGTGGTAGTGGGCGTGATAGCGCAGCGTCTGTGTGGCGGTCACCTAGCGCAGCAAAGCGCCCATCTGGCCGACTTTCGCGGGGCGCAGCACCAGATGCCAGTGGTTCGGCATCAACGTAAACGCGAAAATCTCGACCGCGTACTTCGCGAGCCCCTCTGCCAGGACCCGAATGAGCGCTTCGTAATCCTCATCCTTATGAAAGATGGCCTGGCGCTGGTTACCGCGGTTTAGAGCGTGGTAAATCATGCCAGCTTCGTCGGCGCGTCGTTGCCTGGACATCGCGTACGCTCTATCCCGGTAGCGAAAGCCATCACGATACCAGCACCGAAGGCGGAAACTGCCCCCGTCCCCTTTCGTCCCCCTTTTCCGTCCGGAAGGCGGAAACTGCCCCCGTCCCCTTTTCCGTCCGTCCCCTTTTCCGTCGTCATACGATGACCGCAACCCAAAAAAAGACTGTCACAAAGCCTGATGGGCTTCCTGACAATGCCAACTGCAAGGGTTGGGAGACGTTGGTAGATCGATACGGATTATCGTTTGCGTCCAAGCCTACGTTTTGGTCGGGGAACGATAGGGTTCAGCGGGCGGGCGTCAGCGATTTGCCAATGTCCAAACGCCCGAGTCGCCCGCTCCGTTGCAACCCGTGGTTCTGCTCTTCATCGCAAGGAAAGGGGCGGCGAATATGGATTAGGGGTCCGTTCGGTCGCGACTCCGTCGTCTTCACCCACGTCTGAGTAGGGCTGCGGCTCCAATTGTAGACCTTCTGACCGCCGACGAGCGAACGGAGTCCATGTATAAATCACGATACCGAGTGCAGCAATGAGCCAACTTGGCCACAGGTACGCTGATGCCGCCTGCAGTTCCATCTGAAAGCGATCGGTAAAATTGCCAACGCGCCACTTATCGGTTGGGAAGGTGCAGAAAAATGTGCAGACGAACACTGCAGGAACAAACACCGCGGGGATCACGAGTACGGCGCCGTGTGAAAGCCCGCGGGCGCGGCGAATCAGAAAGAAGATCGTGGCCCACCAAGCAAGAATCACGATGCTAAACGGCACGAAGAACGCGGCCAATTCTGAAACCGGTGCACCTGCGGACACTCCCATTACGATTGCTGCGCTAATACTGAGCGCACCGCCGTATGACGCGACGCGGAGATGAATCGGAAGCGATCGTTCCGAAACGCGGCGGCAGAACGATAATACAACGAGGTGGGGCAGCGCCAGCAAAGTATATATTGAGCCGATAAACAGTACCGCGATGACGTTACTCACATTGCGTCCAACAAATCAGCAGAACGTCACCGATCAGCCGGCGGCGACGGTTGATCTTCCGTTTCAAAACGCCTGACTTCGCCGCTCGGCTGCATCGGATGGTTCGCCGTACATTGTACCAGAGCCAGCTCCCACTTGTCTCGCATCTTGTTGGTGTAGCCGACAGCAACGGTGTTCAGGCGTGGACGAGTTATACCGATCCACGGATACCATCGAGGGGGAAAGTCGATCAGGATGACGGGAAGGCACGAGTACAGCTTGACGCCTCCAACCAAGTGCATGCTGAATGCACGCCCGCGATGTAGCTGACACTCGCTAACCTTGGCCGCCAATGTGCGATCCCCGTAAACAATCGAAATCTCGTCGTTCCGCAACTTGACAATTGGAATTCGTTTTCTGAGATTGCGATTTAGGACACCAGCGGTGCCGAACAACAAAAACGCAGCCCAACTCCAGAGGATCACAGACAGGAGAAGGCATGCCTGCCATCCGGAATGAAGCCACGCGCCAATCGATATCGCGAGGCAAAAAAGGACGGCTGGTCCGCCGATCCAACTGACGTAGTTCCGCCAGCTCGCGATCACCAATGGCGCGGGAATCGATTCAGCAAGGCAATGATCATCTTGGTCTGCGGAGACGGCCATGTTGTATGACGAGGATTAGAGTCGGCGAACGGTAGAAATCACGGGGGACGGGCGAAAGACTTGCAAGCAGACGAAGAAACGGGCCACCCGTCCTCCCGTGCATTTCATGGTTCGCCAAATTCGTCCGAGTCAATCATTATTGTGATGTGCTGAAACTTACCGGGCGAAATTGAGATGCCAACCAAAACACAAGTTCAATCGTCGCACCGCAAAGAATTCCAAATATCATCGCTGCGGCACCAAGGCCTTCCGGGACATCGCGGAGGAGCCGGCTCGATGATCCTTCATAGTAGAATACATAGTTCAGCAGGAAGATCATCCCGACACATCCAGTCGTCGCACAAAAGAACGCGATGGCATGGCGACCGAGCGATCCGGGTGGCCAGCGTAGCGACCAACCGAGCCACCGAATATAGATGCCGACCAGAATCGTGGCCGACCAATAAATCGTTGTTTGGTGATCAGGAAGCACGCTACGAAGATAAGGCGCAAACACAATCGCGAACGCCACCATCAGCGTTGCAGCGAGCAGGTGCCGAATTGCGAATTGTGATTTGTGTAGAGCGCTTTTCAATTTGCCGCAACAAGCGATGTGGGAGACTGTAAAAATATGCGGGCTCTAATGTCGGCGAACGACCGGGTTCAGCGGGCGGGCGTGAACGATGTGCCATTGTCAAAACGCTCGACTCGCCCGCTCCGTTGCAACCCATGGTTCGCCCAATGGTTAACAGCGTGAGTAGTCGAACTCGGGCAACTGATCGTGCATCAATTGGCCGAACACCCATTCAAGCATTTCGGGAACCGAGCCCACAACATACGAGCCACCGGTTTCGTGGGACAAGTAGCCTGCGTCACCATGCCTGTTGTAAATCATCATGTCGCCGCAAGGAGAAGTTGCGAAAACGGTCGAAGAGTCAACGGGAAACACCAGGTTTGTTGACGGTGCACCGTAAACGGAAAGCGGTATGTGTTCATGGGCAGGCAGAATGCCGCCCGCGCACCCAATGGAATCCCAATGGGCCATCGCTACATCTGCATAAAGTGGTGCAAATTGCGGGTCGGTGGGACTCGTAGTCGCGGGTGCGAACATACATCCGTACATGGACGGATGGAACCATTGAAAAGCCGCGATTGTCGCACGTTTCATCATGTATGTATCAGCGAGTATCAGCGACCACTTTCCTTGATCAACAAACGCAGCAATATAGTCGCGAAGATTTTGCAGCGATGTTCGAGCTGCGATTTGACGGAAGTGTGACGCTGGATCAACGAACGCGTTACGAATTGCCGCCGTGACGATATCGCGATGTGAATCAGGCACAGCGTCAAGATCGTCACCCTCGGCGAGAATCAACGTCGTGCCTCCACAGCTATTCGGTCGTTTCAACATGTCACTGTCATGGGCGAACGTGGGCGATGACTGGGGCCGAGCCCATGAGCAGGCCTCATCAACGGGCATTCCGAGGCCTCCAGTCGATCGCATGGTTCGTCGAGGGTCATCACGTTGATTGTGGCGGCCCGTTGGTGTTGGATCTTGTCATCGTAGCCGATACTCGATGGCCGAGCAAAGTCACGCTTTGGCCGTTCGACCGAGCACGCTTTACGTAGGCCTTTGGCTAAAAAAGCCGTTGCGGGCGTCAAAGATGTAGTATTGATTCGGCCCGTCTTGCTGTGGCTCCCAATCGGCATCGAGAGCCAGTCTGACAACTTCCGGCACCTGGTCAGACTTGAATTCGCCACTCGGTTCAATTACGACCGCACATCCGTGGCCTGACCCGTGCTGAATTACTACATGGCCGGAGTCAGAGGTCATCCAGCGGAAAGCCATGCCATTTACGGACAACGTTCTGCTTCGTGAAGGATCAACGGTGAATCGCTTGCCGTGCATCATTTGACCGACGAACGTTAGCGTTAACGCGGCGGGCGCGGTGGACTACGATTTCAAAACCGGCGTGAACGCCCGCTCGCGTTCAACGCTTGGTTCGCCCTACAATCCGGTCCCCATCGGTGCAGCGTCATCAAATTGTAAAGTGTGTAGTCGCCGTTCATATCGACGTTCGAGAATTGCACGGCGATCCCGGAGCCCATCTGGAACATCCGCCAGGATGGGGTAGGACCAGCATCAATGAATTCGACCTCTTCGGCATCGGCGAGGAACTTTTCGTACAGCGAGTCGAGTGTCGCTCCAGATTTGAACGGTCCGAGTTCGATATCAAATCTGGAATCCGGCCAATCGTAGAGCATTTTGGTCCATGAACGCTCGGCGGTTGATCGCCACGATTCGCACGATAGATGAAAATGCTCTGGATGCTGGAACGCAAACTGAACATTCAGCTGATGGTCGATGTCGATATTTACCGCCTCGAAACATATGTTGCCATAGCCGTACATCCCGGGATACGTCAACCAATCGTCCGAAGGCCCGAGCCACGAACGGATCGTATCAATTGGCGTACAACGATCGAACGGTCCAAAGCGGCCGTTCAGAATGAAGTCAGTAATGTCAACTCGTGGACGCGACATCTATCTGGGCGAACACGGCCAATCACCCGCCCGAGCCCAGGAGATGGCGACCATAAACCGGCAGCCCGAGGGCTGGGGTGCATTGGGTAGTTCGTTGCCGGTGCTACGCTTGCAGCCGGATCAACATTGAGGTCAGAACGGGAGTTTACCGGCACCGGATCGGCCGAGCAAGAAAATCGCGAGGCGCTTGGCCGAGCACGCGACCGGAGACATCGACCGAACACCCGACCGGCGACATCACACACTGTTGATCGCTTCAAGCGACGGCGGAAATCTTATTGGAAGTTTCCATCAAGGTCCGAGCGCATGACAGGCGACGTCGGCCGAGCAAGAAGTTCGCGTTAGTCTTGGACAACGAACGAAACGATTCACGGGGAACGCGCCCACGATCTGGCAACATCAACCGGCACGTCGCGTTCTCCCGTGCAATCGATGGTTCGTCGGGCGTCGGTACGCTGACCGCGGCATCCCGCTAATGATTGATTTTATCATGGTAGCCGATGCTCACTGGCCGAGCAAAGTCAGACGCTGGACTTTCGACCGCGCAAGGTCGGGCGCCGGATGTTGACCGAGCAAAGACAGACGTTGGAGATCGGTTTGAGTGAGGTCAGTGGTTTACCCAGCCCAATACTCGCGAACCATTGAACCCGTCAGGACAAGACACGCAAACGACAGAAGGCACCCTACCGCAAATCCGACACCAACGCCAAGTTTTCGTGAGCCTGACGCGTCACAGAAGCAGGCGCCGATCGCCATACCAATAAACGGCGCCAGCAGCATCGTGAGCCCAATAATCGGTATCAAGATATCCGCTGTGTGAGGGTCGATCCAATCGCGTAATCTCATGCTCTGTCGACGAACGCGACGCGTCACCGGGAACGCGCAGCAAAGTTTTTAACGGCCAAGTCGCTCAGCTCGCGTTCTCCGGTGGACGCGATTGTTCTGCTGTTTCTCGGCCGGTAGCAGTATCCAGTCGTCATTAGTCGTACCACCAATACGGAACGGTGACGAGTTTCATGAGCAAAAGCATTGGCGCGATCAACGCGGTTGCAACAAGAATCGACTGAACGGAAACTCGTCGGGAAAGGAATAGTCGCCTGTACAGAACAATCCAGAATATACCTGCCATCAATGCGTATGTAATTAGCGGGATCAGCGAAGCGACAAACATCGCGATGGCCGTTCCGCGTTGTTCCTGTTGCGTCATCTCTGCTATTCCGGCAGCAGCTACGATGATTAAGAAGCCGAGTTGATGGGGCATCGATCAGCGACGGGACCGAGGGTTGTTGGGGCAGAACGGTGGAAATCACGGGGCGACCGCCGACGAGTTAGAGCTGCAGATAATGCCCCGTCGGTCGCTCCCGTGGATTTCATGGTTCCCCGCAGTTTCCCGGAGTGATTGGTGTGGCACGCCATCGAATGACGCGTCTACGGACGGCAGATGCAATCAGCAGAGCAAATCCGGCGACAATCGCATTCGCAGTGGTCATCCCGCCAGCGATTCCATGCGACCATCCACCTCCCATGTCACCAGAATACATCAACCCGGAGCAGAGGACGGTCGCGACAAGGATGAATCCCAGGTGTTTAGCGTAGGAGCCAAGCAAGCCAAGCAGCACGCAGATGGGGACACCGAAAAAAATCGCGGCGACTAAAATTCGCTCGCGCGATCCGTAATCAAGTTGAGAAACCCAGATCGCCCCAGCGATCGCCGCAACGACCGGAAGGATGTAAGCCCACACCAAAGCGATCTTAGCGGGATCGTCGTCAGCCAGAGCGTCGTGTGAACTCATTTCAGTCGGGGAACGACTGGGTTAACGGGGCAACGGCCACAGGACCCGGCGGTCACCAACGGCCTAATCCGTTGCTCCCGTTCAACCCGTGGTTCTGTGCTGTTTTGTAGTCAATCGCGATCGACGAACATTACGTATCCGTTGAAGCTGGCAAGCAATTGAACGCCAGGTTCATTTAGGTAGATTCGCTTGATTGCGTCACGGGAAAACACTCGTTTGCGTCCGGAAGGACTCTCCATTTCAATCACAACGTAATCCGACCCGGTAGATTGAACCGTCCCAAAGCTGTGCTTGACCTTGTCCAGTGTTATCTTCGGTTTAGCATCGGCATGGTTTTTTGCCACGAAGTCGGTCGCTTCCTGGATTCGCTCCTGAAGGGACGGGTATTTATTCACAAGAGCGTCCAGCTCAAGTTCCTTTGCATCTAAGGCAATTTGGAATTGCTCCGGCGAAAAGACTCTCAACATGATGTCGCCTGTGTTTGACAGCATGTGGACGCTCACCTTCGTGCCAGGCTCTAGGAAACCAATCATCGATGGCGGGCGATCGGTCTCCTGTGCGTACGCCGCCACTGTGAACGCCAAGAAGGACAATGCAAATATGCATCGACTAATCATGTAAACCTCATCTCAATCACAGAACGACCGGGTTCAGCGGGCGGGCGTGAACGATGTGCCATTGTCAAAACGCTCGACTCGCCCGCTCCGTTGCAACCCATGGTTCGCCCAATGGTTAACAGCGTGAGTAGTCGAACTCGGGCAACTGATCGTGCATCAATTGGCCGAACACCCATTCAAGCATTTCGGGAACCGAGCCCACAACATACGAGCCACCGGTTTCGTGGGACAAGTAGCCTGCGTCACCATGCCTGTTGTAAATCATCATGTCGCCGCAAGGAGAAGTTGCGAAAACGGTCGAAGAGTCAACGGGAAACACCAGGTTTGTTGACGGTGCACCGTAAACGGAAAGCGGTATGTGTTCATGGGCAGGCAGAATGCCGCCCGCGCACCCAATGGAATCCCAATGGGCCATCGCTACATCTGCATAAAGTGGTGCAAATTGCGGGTCGGTGGGACTCGTAGTCGCGGGTGCGAACATACATCCGTACATGGACGGATGGAACCATTGAAAAGCCGCGATTGTCGCACGTTTCATCATGTATGTATCAGCGAGTATCAGCGACCACTTTCCTTGATCAACAAACGCAGCAATATAGTCGCGAAGATTTTGCAGCGATGTTCGAGCTGCGATTTGACGGAAGTGTGACGCTGGATCAACGAACGCGTTACGAATTGCCGCCGTGACGATATCGCGATGTGAATCAGGCACAGCGTCAAGATCGTCACCCTCGGCGAGAATCAACGTCGTGCCTCCACAGCTATTCGGTCGTTTCAACATGTCACTGTCATGGGCGAACGTGGGCGATGACTGGGGCCGAGCCCATGAGCAGGCCTCATCAACGGGCATTCCGAGGCCTCCAGTCGATCGCATGGTTCGTCGAGGGTCATCACGTTGATTGTGGCGGCCCGTTGGTGTTGGATCTTGTCATCGTAGCCGATACTCGATGGCCGAGCAAAGTCACGCTTTGGCCGTTCGACCGAGCACGCTTTACGTAGGCCTTTGGCTAAAAAAGCCGTTGCGGGCGTCAAAGATGTAGTATTGATTCGGCCCGTCTTGCTGTGGCTCCCAATCGGCATCGAGAGCCAGTCTGACAACTTCCGGCACCTGGTCAGACTTGAATTCGCCACTCGGTTCAATTACGACCGCACATCCGTGGCCTGACCCGTGCTGAATTACTACATGGCCGGAGTCAGAGGTCATCCAGCGGAAAGCCATGCCATTTACGGACAACGTTCTGCTTCGTGAAGGATCAACGGTGAATCGCTTGCCGTGCATCATTTGACCGACGAACGACAGCCGTCACCGGGGACGGCAAGTCGGTTTTCCAATTGTAAACGCGTGATGCCGTCCTCCGGTGGACGGCATTGTTATGCGATGGTCAGAGTTGCTTGCGGGACTCACTTTCTACTTGCGCGGCGTTCCAGTGCACGAACCAGTACGAAACACAGTCGCAGCCCAATGGCTCGAATGCTGGATTCGGCGTGGACTCGTTGAAGTCCACAAACCATTGTTGCCTGCAACGGGGACAATCCCAGTGAAGTTTAAGCGTGAATGAATGGCCACCATGCTTCGACCAATCAAAAACCTCGCCGTGTGCTGTGCCAACCGTTTCTGTCACGACCTGGATCTGTTTGTCGGATCTGTCGCGGAGCGATGGAGCGACGCGGTATAGATCGCTGTCTGAAAGACCATACGCGATCAGCACCCCGTTGCGGCTGAGGTACCGCACATCGACAGTCTTTGTTTCGAGATCAGACATTTCGCATAACGCTGGGGTTAACGGGGCGACGGCCTGATGGGCTGGCGGTCACGAACCGATTGATCCGTCGCTCTCGTTCAACCCGTTGTTCGTCAGCAGGAAGGCGTTCGTCAACGGCGTATTGTGACGTCTGGGAGAATGTTCCGCAATCGAGCAACGCCATCGTCGGTTACTGAGGTGTTTGACAGATCAACAAGGAGTAGTCCGTTAATCGATGCAATAGCATCAATTGAAGAATCGGTAATTGAGGTCCCGCCCAAGCGCAGGATCTTTAGACTTCCAATCTGAGCGATGAGTTGGAGTTGCCTGTCGCTAAGCCTAGCGCCTGACAAATGGATCGCTTCTAGCTGATGAAAACCGGCGATATGCTCAGCGGTTGAGTCGTCAATGGTTGCACCAGCGAGATCCAGCTGACGCAATGAGCGATAGTCGGAAATGCGGCCAGAGCGAATTGGCTCGACGAATCCCACCCATGTCGGCCTACTTTTCTCGTCGAATCCTACATAATAGGCTCCTATCGATTTCAGATCGCGCTCAGCGGCGTTCCGTTTATGAAGGTCGCGGGTAGCGATGCTGCTGGCAGCAGCAATCACCGCCGCACCAGTGACGGCTACCAATAAGCTTCGTAGTCGGAAACGCATTGCATTATTAATCTGACGAACGAAACGATTCACGGGGAACGCGCCCACGATCTGGCAACATCAACCGGCACGTCGCGTTCTCCCGTGCAATCGATGGTTCGTCGGGCGTCGGTACGCTGACCGCGGCATCCCGCTAATGATTGATTTTATCATGGTAGCCGATGCTCACTGGCCGAGCAAAGTCAGACGCTGGACTTTCGACCGCGCAAGGTCGGGCGCCGGATGTTGACCGAGCAAAGACAGACGTTGGAGATCGGTTTGAGTGAGGTCAGTGGTTTACCCAGCCCAATACTCGCGAACCATTGAACCCGTCAGGACAAGACACGCAAACGACAGAAGGCACCCTACCGCAAATCCGACACCAACGCCAAGTTTTCGTGAGCCTGACGCGTCACAGAAGCAGGCGCCGATCGCCATACCAATAAACGGCGCCAGCAGCATCGTGAGCCCAATAATCGGTATCAAGATATCCGCTGTGTGAGGGTCGATCCAATCGCGTAATCTCATGCTCTGTCGACGAACGTCGGCGTTGACGGGTGGCCGAGCCCACGATTGGGCCTCATCAACCGGCGATCCGAGGCCTCCCGTCGAACGCATTGTTCGTCGAGTGTTGGTTCGCTGGTCGCAGCGACACCGTGTTGTTTGAACCTGTCATCGTAGCCGATCCCCGATGGCCGAGCAAAGTCAGGCGTTGGACGATCGGCCGAGCAAGCTCAGGCGCCGGATGTTGACCGAGCAAGGTTCATCGCAAATGTTCGCATTAAGTGAGACACCGCGCCCGCCGAGAACACGGCGACAGAAGACCGAGCAACGTGATCCGCTGATCGTGTTGCCTCACTTTCAGTCGGACGCCGTCTTTGATGTTGAGCCGGCCCGTCAATCATCGACAGGCGCCGGATGTTGACCGAGCAAGCTGTGAAACGCTGATGCATGAGGCAGCAAGCAGCTGGCGAAAATTATGACCGACGAACGTCTGCGTTGACGGCGGGCCGAGCCCATGATTGGGCCTCATCAACCGGCGATCCGAGGCCTCCCGTCGAACGCATAGTTATCCGCCGCCTTATCGAGTATGGGAAAAATAGTAAGCCCGCTGGCCGTTGCGGTCAAACATTGCATATTGCCCGCGGTCTTCCTCAGTCCATCTGTATTCCACACCATTTTCAGAACGGACTAGGGCTAATTTTCCCGAGATTGGGTCGATAGCTTGGATTGAAACATTACCGGTGCGAACGCCGGCCAGGCCAAGATAGTTTTCTGACCAAGCGACGAAGCTTGGCTCGTCCGTAGTGAAGCTGTAGGCGGAGATAGGCATATACGGCCGCATCACGAAGTCGACGTCAGAGGCCATTTCCGGCAGCCCCCAGATTGGCACTTTTGAACGATCAAAACTAGTGCCAACGGTCGGCGTCACCGCAAGCTTAAAAGCCAGTGCGACAAGCGAAGTGACTGCGGCCAATGCTAGTATGCGTTTCATCTTCACGTTGGCGCAAGACTCGACCGGCCGGATAACGACGGCGGTAACGGGTCCGCCGCCAAGCGTCTAGGATTTCAAAACCCGCGTCATCGGCGGCTCCCGTTCACCGCATGGTTACCCGCCATCCGCGATTGCAAACAGCGGGACAAGTGAAACGAACAATGCCATCGGAAAACTCGGCGCTAGTTGTCGTGGACCGTTCCAGTGTACCAGCAGCAGATCGCCTCCACCAATTCGGGCATAGGCACGCGCAATCCAGAGCCTATCCGATCCGATCGTTAGCACGGATTGGATGCAGGCGACGTCGGGGAAATCAACATCGGCCGCAGGTTCGTAAGATTCCGTTGCGACTTCGGCACGCGGCCTAACGCAGCGATCAGTGAAGTCTGCGCAGTTCGAGTTCAAGCGAGTCCGGGCTTGCGACTGGTGCCTGCCCAAGCGGAAAAAGGCCCGCCAGCACATCCGTGGCTTCGTGCGTGACGCAGAATGCGTTCCCACGCATAATGTGGTGCGATCATCGTCGATCAAGCTGTGTATTGCGTCGGGTGGGATGCAGAAAGCAACTACACCCGGATACTCGATTGTTGGCCAATCTGCGTGTGTGGTCTTCATCAACGTAGCGTCGCTAGGTCTTCAATCGGGTAACGGCAGCGGTAACGGGGCCGCCGCCCAAGATTTCGAATTTAAAACCCGCGTCAACGGCGGCTCCCGTTCACCGCTTTGTTCTGTTGCGATTCGATCGTTTCTAGCGAGCAACAAATTTTTGAATTGTCACAATTGATTCGGCAGTTAATTCCCATAGCGTAGCCTGGATCTGCCGTTCACCAGGGCTGCACGTCAATTCAGGATCATACCATTCCAGATCGAATATGCGTTGCCAACTATCACGTATCTCTTGGTCAATCACGTGCGGGGCAGGATCGTTCCAGCTGTATCGACGGTCAAGAGTTGAATCGAATCGATCACCGTCGGCCACTGTAGCGGGCAGATACCAGTAGTTGAGCACGAAATGCCATAGATCGAAGTCAGATAACACCACCGATTCGTCGTCACCCCAAAATTCAATCAAGAAACCCGTCTCGCCACGAGGCAAGTGACCCCTTCGGCGCAAGTCAGGGCGTCTCTTCGACTCGGAATTGCATTGGTACCAGGCCCACAATGGTGAGGTGACACCAGCGGGCGAGGGTCCGATGCGTTGCCGCATCTGGTCAGAGATCCAGTCGTACGCCGTAAGGAAGTCCGCATCAGCAAGACTTCGATCTGAAGAGAGGCGACCATCACATTCTAGCTTGCCAAGTGCCGCTTCGGTTTGAATAGTCCAGAGTTGCATTGCGAGCGAACTTCTCCAGCAACAGAACCGATTGTGTTGACGGGGGCCGAGACCTTGATTTGGCGTCACCACTGGGCAGCCCGAGGCCTCCAGTCGAACACATGGTTCCTCGGATTCAATGGTTGCTTCACGGGATTTCAAATGGCTGATCTCTCAAGCTCATCCGTCGACGGCGTTCGAGTTGCTCTCGCTCCATTCGGTACATGCGCAACTGCAATTTGTCCCGGTGAATTGCGTCGGCTTGCTGGCGTCGAAGCAGATTCTTGAAATCGGGACGCTCGTCGGCATTGTTACCTCGCAGCACAGCAAGGATGTCCCAAACCTCTTCATGCATTTCAACGTTGGCCACGATTACTAATACGGCTCCGGCCGTCCCCTGGGTAATTCTTACCTGCTCTTCATTTGTTGCCTCGGAATTAGCCACTGCAGATTCCAAAAGTTTAATTAGGAGCTTTGGATCGAAGTCACCGCCTGCTGACCAAACGGGAAGTTCCTTTACAGAGTAAACCATTGACAGTCTTGCATCTGGGTCTGGATCGGACGCTTCGCTCGTACACACGGAAAGTAGAAAGGCAGCAAGCATGTATGCTAAAATTCGCACCGTAGATCTCCATAAATATTCGGCGGGCGTGGCTATCGTTCGAAACATGCCAATCGAAGTCGGGGAACGTTGGTGATCACGGCGATCGCGTGAAGGATTTGCCACTACCAATCGGCAGCCCGCGATCTGCCGTGCATCACTTGGTTCGTCAGGCTTTAATCGCTGATTGGAACAACCGGCGGACGATGTGTTTCACGATAGCGGCTACTGGACTGCGCTGGGATATACTTTTCCCCATTTTACTCGAAAACAGAATGCACTTGGCTGCATGTCAATAACCTCCCCGTCCATGTACAGAGCCCGCCTTCGGTAACGACGCTGCGAAAGCAGGATATCAATTAATGTTGCCGACTCCAGTTGATATGAAGACCGAATCAGGTGCGCGGCGATGAACTCGCTCTCGCCTCCAGCCTGCTGGTCGGCAAGATGAAAACCTGAGGATGATGCATACACGCCTACACATTTACTGGGTGCAATCATTGCCAGTGCAGCGCCGTGGCCACCGGTTTCAATAGAGAAAATAAAGCGATCAAACGTCGATTGCGGCCACGTGAGCCACCAGGAGCCAAGTGCGATCAATGTGACTGCACCTAGGCAGCATTTAATGTTGTAACGAATACGCATGCTACTTGATCTGAAGAACGCTACGCATCAGCGGGACGGCGCGGACTTTAAAGCAGAGTTGATAGCCGGCTCCGTTGGCTCGTCAGCGTGCCCCGCCGGTCGGTCGCGCAAGGAGCTCGGATAGGTCGATCCGGTACGACTATATCTTGAGATGCACACTCAAGAAGGGTGATCGCTTTAAGATAATTGGATAGAACCTGCCTTCGCTTTTCCGCCTGCGCATTCGCGGCAGCTATCTCTTTCGCGGGCTGTATTCCTCGGTGGTTGACAGCGTCCAGCGAGTTGCGGATCGGCATCGTGACCTGGCCCGTTTGCCAATCAACGAGCCGGACCAAACGGTGATCTGGTTTTGCTTCGCCGGTAGCACCGACCACTATTAGTTGCTTCTTCGCATCGTCAATCCAACCGGGGGTGCGATCATTAAGCCACCACATCCCACCGGCTGACGTGTCGAAGGCAGCAAGCTCGCCATCGCTAAACAGGTCTACCAGGCGCTTTCGGTGAATGATCTTACCGGTCCGCGCGACGATGATCACCGCATGGTCAGCGTTACGGCCGGAATCACGATGGGCGTTGTTATAACCGTACACGTCCAGCCCGGCGAAGCCGAGTCCGGCATCGGATATGACGATGTGTAACGGCGGCCGGACGAGAGTGCCACGACCGAGGATTTTGTCACCATCGCGCACATTGACACCTGGGTCAGCTTTGATTTCGTAAGCTTGACCGTCTTGCTCGGGGGCATATTCATCGCTTTCAACTTCAACAATTCTTGACTTCGTGGGCGTAACCCTCGGTGTATCCGTGCCACGTTGGCAGATGGTGAACTCGACCGGCCCCCACTCTCCAAAGACTCTTGGGCCGCCGGTTCGCTTCATCACGACGTAGTACTCCCCATTAGGTGATACAGTTCGTCGGTTGGCCCATGGATTCCAAGAATCGGCGTGAGCGACCGGCGAAATGAGGAGGACCACCGACATTAGCAACGTAGCATGTCTCATAGATGCTAGCAATGATCGACAAGGGATTGGAGATTGGACCGAGCAAATGGTTCCTGCTGCTCGCAGGATCTGAAGGATGATTGCCACTTGATCTGACGAACAATTAATTGGTATCGGTTCAATCAGGCCGAAAGCATTTTACCACCCGATTGGCGCAGCGTGAATACCTTTTCGCTCACGTTGAACCGCGAATAAAAGGAACAGCCCGGAGGAGGGGGTGCTTGCTAGCATTGCCGTGGCGTTCCTGAATCGCTACCGGATGGCGATTCACCCGGCAGGCGAATGGTGGAGAGCCGATGTAGAGATGCTACAGATGTTCACACGCAGTGCTGACCTTGTCCTGAGAGCGGTTTCGTCACCGCCTGACTGTCTCCAGGTCCATCCCAATGACCTGAAGTGGCGGCTTTGACATTGCATCGCCTGCCGGCGATTTCTTAACGTGCGTCACGGTCGAAATACGGGAGTTGGCGCGAACGGCGAGGCACTGATGTCTTTGAGAGACAAACGATGGAACGTGATGAGCATGCTGCTGCTGGCAGTCACCGCCGGATGCCGGATGGGAGTGCCGCTGGACCGTGACGTGCAAATCAGCCAACACCTCGGCGGTAGCGACTCCACCGATCAGCCGCCGCCAATGCGGCTGGCTTCGTCAAATACACCCAATTTGCCTGCTTCGGCGGCCTCACCCGCCCGCTCGGAAAGCTCACCCGCTTACCACCGTCTGAGCGATACGGATCCGAGTGACGCTGCACCGAGTGCTTCGCAACAAGCGACGTCGATCGTTTTTACCGATCAGCCGCCAGCTGACGGAGCAACGACCGACGGGCCAGGCGACGCTGCAGCTGAACCTGACAGCGATACGGACGTGGCGCGGGACGATCTGGCGGAACTGATTGCGGCACTCCGCGACAGTCCCCCTGAAGTTCAACAGCAGGCGATCGCGCAATTGGTCGCCGCAGTGGGACCGCGTGCCAGCAAAACCGAGCAACCGAGCGACATCAGCGAACATTTGAAGCTGTCGCTCGATACACTGCCAACGCTGCCCGACGACGTTTTTGATTCGCCCCTGGTGCCGATGCGACTGGCAGCGACCACCCAGCCGACCACCACTCCCGCGGCGACTCCGACCAACAGCGTCAATCAAGCGGTCGCAGCGGCGGCCGATGCGCCGGGGACGATCGCTCCGGCCAGCAGCACCGCGCCGGGCCCTGCCGAAGCGATGCTGCTGATGCCAATCGCCGAGCAGCCGTCAGAGGTTGCTGCCACGATGTTGGCGCCACCGGCAGCAGACGGACTGAAGACGGCTGCTGAGGGTGAACTGTACGCAGCGCTGCTGACGCGGCTGCAGATTGGTCCACCGGATGAAGCTGACGGCGACCGCTTGCGCCGCGAAATCATCAAACGCTACCTGCTGGTGCTTTCCGGTGATGCGGAGACGGCAGCCGCGCCGCTGGCAGGACTCGGCGCCAGCGAGCAGAAGTTCTTGCACAACCAGCTGCTGACGCTGGGGATGATCACGCAGGCCGGCGGCCATCCGGCGGCCAGTCGGCGGTTTGCCGCGGCGCTGCCGCAGCTCCGCTCGGCCGTTCAGCATCTGAGTGAAGCGAGCGAGCAACTGGATTTGCGTTCGCTTGCGTTCTGCACGGAGATCCTCAGTTACGGCCAGGTTAAACGTTTTACAAATAACCGCTTTGAAGCGGGTCAGCGGGTGATTTTGTATTGTGAAGTCGACAACTTTGTCGCGGAGCAAACGGCTGACGGTTATGAAACCGAGCTGCAGGGCAGCTACGAAATCTTCGACGCCGATGGGATCAAGGTTGCTAGCCAGGTGTTGCCGGCGGATCGCCAGCTGTGCGACCACTATCTCCGCGACTATTTCATCGCCTATCAGATGCACTTGCCCGGGCAGTTAGAGCCGGGCGAGTACCGGTTGGAGTTGTCGATGGAATGCGTCAAGGGCAAGAAATACGGCCAGAGCGAGCTGTCACTGGTGATTAAAAAATAGGCAAGGTGGCTGAGCGTGGCCGATCGCTCCGTCGATCGGAGGTCGTGCTCGTCTTATCTACCTGTTCGACCGGCGGAGCGGTCGACCACCTTGGCTTAAATTGCTTCGCTGCCGCGTTCGCCGGTGCGGATGCGGATGCAGTCATCCATCGGCAGGACGAAGATCTTGCCGTCGCCGATTTCACCGCCGGGGCCGGAGCGGCCGCCTTCGAGAATCGCGTCGATCGTCGGCTGCACAAACGGCTCGTTGACCGCGATCTGCAGTTGAACCTTGCGGAGCAAGTTGACGCTGAACTCGTGTCCGCGGTAGACCCCGGTTTGCCCTTTCTGGCGGCCGAATCCCTGGCAGTCCATCACGGTCAAGCGAAAGACTTCGACCTTGGTGAGGGCTTCTTTAACCGCTTCCAACTTGCTCGGTTGGATGATTGCAATGATGAGCTTCACGTTGCGCCTTGCCGCCTGGTGCGACGAAAATGCCGAGGTCGGGTGGAGTGGTCGAAGTGGATCGAAAGTGGGTTGCTCGGCCGATCACGTGGGTCGCATCGCACGGCCGGTGCCGGAGTGATCACGCCTGGAGGTGCCCTGGTCGATGAACTGAGGTTTTACCCAGCAATTGACCCGGCGCGAACCGATGGAGGCGTTTTACGTTGCCCGGTACGAGTCATCGGTGACGAGTGACGTCGTTCAGCACGCGTGCTGCCGTGGGTTCTACTACAAGCCCGACGCGCAAGCGAGTGGTTCTCATACAAGCCCAACGCGCAAGCGAGTGGTTCTCATACAAGCCCGACGCGCAAGCGAGTGATTCGGTGAATGCTCTCGCTTGCGATTCGATCTGGCAATCTGAATCATTGCTGATCTCGGTTTTCCGGTCTTGGCCTTCGGGTCGCAATGGGACATTTTGCTGCCTGTGTGTGTCCCTCGCTTGCGAATCGGGCTTGTATTGAGGAGTGCATCCTGCGTCGAGAATCGACGGAGAGGAAACCCCGGCCCGGGCGAGTGAGGCGGACACCCGCCACGGGCCATTGGGGATCCTTCTGGCCCAGGCAAGAGCCAAGAAGAACGCGTCAGGACCACAACCGGGTCCAAGTTTGACTTCCGCCGGTTGCTTCACCGCCGAAGACCGAAGCCTTCGACGGCGAAGCGGCGGTGGGTAGATCAAGGATTCTAAAACGCTTCGCAAAGCAGCCCCGCCGCTGCGGCTGCGAAGCCGGTCTACTAGTGAACGGCACCTCCAGCGATGGCGTCCGAAGGATAGGCGTGCATCCCGTGCTCGGAGATGTCCAACCCAGCCTGTTCATGTTCGGGCGAGACCCGCAGCATGCCGATCGACTTGAGGATGAAAAACAGGCCGAACATCAAGATGAAGGACCAAGCACAGATCGCTACGGTTCCGATCAACTGAACTCCAATAAAGCTGCCGACCGATTCGATGCCTTCGGGCAGTTCGCCGAAGATGCCGGTGGCCAGGCCGCCCCAGATTCCGCACAGCCCGTGGACCGGCCAGGCACCGACCGGATCGTCGATGCGAACCTTATCCAGCAGCACGATCCCCATCACGACCAGGGCTCCGCTGACCAGTCCGATGATCAAGGCCGAGGGTTGGCTGACGCGGTCGCAGTTAGCTGTAATTCCGACCAACCCGCCGAGCACGCCGTTGAGGGCCATCGTTAGGTCCGGCTTGCCGAACAGCACCCAAGCCAAGAGCAAGGCGCCAATCGCACCGGCGGCTGCCGAGATGCTGGTCGTCACCGCGATGAACGTTGTCGCTTCGGCGTTGGAAGCACCGGAGTAGGTCAATTGGCTGCCGGGATTGAAGCCGTACCAACCGACCCAGAGGATAAACACGCCCAGGGCCGCAAAGGTGATGTTATGGCCGGGCAGCGGGATGCTCTTGCCATCGGCGGTGTAACGACCCAGGCGTGGCCCGAGCAACATCGCTCCTGCCAAGCCGGCAAATCCACCGACCGCGTGCACAACGATGCTGCCGGCAAAGTCCTGGAAGCCCATTTCCTGCAACCAGCCGCCGCCCCACTTCCACGAGCCGCTGATCGGGTAGATCAAGCCGGTCAACAGGGCGCTGTAAACGAGGTACGCACCGAACTTCATCCGGCCCGCCACTGAACCGGAGACGATCGTGGCCGCGGTCGCTGCGAATGCGACTTGGAATAAAAAGTCAGCAGAATTACTGTAGTTTTCGCCACGTGCCACCTCGCCCACGCCATCACGTTCGACGAACGCGCCGGTGGTGCCGAGGTAACCGTTGACGGTCCACTCGCTCGGATACATGAGGGCGTAGCCGATCAGCAGGTAGAGCAGGATTCCGACCGCCAAGTCCATGACGTTTTTGGCCAGGATGTTGACGGTATTTTTGGCTGCGTTGAGCCCGACCTCGACCATGGCAAAGCCGGCCTGCATGAACAGCACCAGGACGGCACAGACGAACATGATCAGGGTGTTGATCGTGTAATCGATGTCGGAGGCGCCGGCAACGGCGCTGTCACCCGCGTCGGCCTCGTCTACGGCCTCCATCACCGCCGGTGCGTCGTCCTGTGCGGACGCGACCGACGCGAGTGACATGCCAACCCCCAACATCCCCACGAGGAGAGCGATCCAGAGGGGCATCCCCCTTAATGCTTGTGTCATTTGTATGATTCTCGCCTAATCGAAAAGTGTGGACCGCTAAACCATGCCATCTCGCAGTCATGCGAGATTCCAATAAAACTCAGCCAGCGGGTGACGCCCCGGACTCGCACCTTTCAACTCTTGTCCGCCAGTTCCTGCCTGGGCCTTCTACTGAGAATGAGGATTCCAAGTTGTCAGTTCATGCTGCTGGGCGTCGTTGCGGGGGACATCGCAACGATCAGGCCGTGGCTAGAGCAAGGGCTTCAAGAGTCTGCGCAAGTTCCTGCTGCAGAAGCACTTGCATCTTAGAAAAAAATCCCGATCAGCAGTGACAGTCTACGATCAAGCTCAAAGTTGCTTAAGCCGCAGGCGAGGAAGCGGGGCAGTTCGCCCAAAGAATAGGCAGGTGGTTGGCAGGTGAGATGTGCCAATGAAAAACGCCCTCGGAACCTGAGGTCCGGAGGGCGTTTGCGGCGGTGGCCGGCTAAGGCTTTGTCTTTGACGAGTGCTCTGTTTGCGGCAGCGGACTCAGCGTCTCTCCGTCAGCCTCTCACCCTAACCCTCTCCGCAGCAAAGAGGTCGTGCAATATTTAGGTTGGGTCTTGACCGATGTTTATTTCACTCTCCCCCTGAAAGAGTCGAGCCTAAGCGAGGAGAGGGTTCGGTCTGGCCTTCCCCGGCCGCTACCGCGTCCGACCCTCCCGCAAGCGGGAGAGTGAAATGCATGGACCGCACCAACTTAAAAACTGCACGACCTCCAAAGCCGGGGCGAGGAAGCCGAGGGCGCCTCTGCGTGGCCACGGAGTTGGTTTCCGTAAAGGCCTGAGACGCTGAGGCGGTCGCTTTAGAACGTGAAGATCGAGTCGATGCCGAAGGTGAACTGATCGCGTCCGCTTTCAAACAGGCCGTTGCCATAGTTCAGGTTTGAGAGCTCAGCCGAACTGGCTCCGCGCGCCCAGTCGTAGCGGACTTCAGGACGAATCACGACGTTGGCGTGCGGCCGGTAGTTCAGGCCTGCGGTCAAGTCGTAGATGTCAACTCGGCTGTCGGCACCGGCCACGCCGCCGAAGCCGACGCTGTCCCGGGCGACGCTCCACCACTCAAAGCGAGTGCCCACGGCCAGGCGGTCATTGAGCGTGTAGATCAGGTATTGGTTGGTTCCATACGTGTCTCGGTAGGTTTCCCCATCAGCCCCTTCGCTCTGCAGCACATCGCCCTGAGTGATGTAGCTCAGCTTTTCAGTAAGCGTGTACTGATTGACGATGCTGTGCATGTAACCGGTTTCACGCGGCCCATAGTTGCCGTTGGCGAACACGCCGCCGACGGTCGCATAGGTCAAGTTCCATTCGTCAGTCAGCTGCAACGAAGCCCCGCCCAGGAAAGCGTCGCCGTTGTCGTCAAAGCCACTGTCCCAACCCATCACATAACCGCCATAGACACTCAAGTCTTCCGACATTGTATAGGTCGCCAGCGCGCCGGTATGCGTGAACGGCTCGCTGTGGACCATCGTGTAGGCACGGCTGTAGAAGAAGTTATCCGGTGCCGAGACGACTTCCCAGCCGATGATCGTGAAGAAGTGTCCGACCTTCACCGACAGGTCGCCGTAGCCGGCTTGGAGGAACAACTGTGGCATCGCATGACCATAGTCATTGCCGTTGTCCCAGTCATTATCCCAGCCTCGCGGAGTGGTGCCGAACGCCTGTGTGTCCTGGGCATCGGTACCGTAGAGATAGTCGATACGGCCGCCGATGTCGAAACCGTTGCTGGTGTCGATCGTCTTTTGGGCGTAGAGCCACGCCTGGTGCAGTTGGACTTCATCGGGGCGGCTGTTGAAGTTCGCCATTCCCGCGGTGTGATAGCCGGTTTGCACCCAGCCGCCGGCTGACCAACCGCCGTGTTCGCCGAACAGCGTCCAGGGCTCTTCCAGATCAGAGCATCCGAGCTTGCTCAAATCGAGGCTGCCCAGGCCGAGTGCACCACCGCCGACGGCATCGCAGCCGCTGTCGCAGGCCATCGGCTCAGCGCCGCACTGAGGGCCGCCGACCGATTCACAGCCACAGACGGCCTGGCCGCAGTCGCAGTAGCCGACCTGTGCCGAGGTGTCTGGAGATCCGGCCGCATACGAAGGAAAATGTCCTTCGTGTGCTCCCGCCCCGGTCCCGGCGAGTAGAACCGCGAGTAATCCCAGCTTGCTAATCTTCATCGTTACGTTAACTCCTAAAATCCCACAGAGGATTCGCATGACCAACTTGAAGGTAAACTTGGAAAGCTCGCCGCCCTCGGACCTTCCTTGCTCGTGAAACATCCGAATTGGCTATCGACCCGCAGAACGATTCGGGTTGAACCTGTCGCCTGCCAGCGACACAAGTGTTTTGTTCATTCAGCTCATTTTCTGCAGGTTGTATCGATTGCGCAAGGATGGACGTGCGGCCGGGCCATTCCACCACAGCGTCAAGATTCCTCCGCGCACTTCCTTGCAGGTGTGGTGATTGGCGGGAGTACGCAGCGCAAACGAAAAGAGCCCGGCAACCTTGCGGCTGCCGGGCTCTGCATGAGCACTGCTGCGTTTTTCACGAGCAAGCCTAGAACGTGAAGATCGTATCGATCCCGAAGGTGAACTCATCGCGTCCGCTATCGAACAGCGGTCGGTCGCCGCCGCCGTTGAATGCGTCCACGAGGTTCAGTTCATCGGAGGACGCGCCACGCACCCAGTCGTAGCGGACCTCTGGTCGAATCACGACATTGGCGTGCGGACGGTAGTTCAAGCCGGTGGTCAAAGCATAAACGTCGGCACGGCCGGGAATGTCGAGACCGCCGCCGCCCAACGCGTCGATGTCGTAGAAGCCGACGCTGTCCTTCGAGACGCTCCACCATTCAAACCGCGCCCCAACGGCCAAGCGATCGCTCAGCCCGTAGAGTAGGTATTGGTTGAGCCCGTAGGTGTCCCGCTGGGTCAGGCCGTCGAAGCCTTCGGTCTGCAGCACGTCGCCTTGGCTGATGTAGCTCAACCGATCGCTGAGCTTGTACTGGTTGACGATGCTGTGCATGTAACCGGTCTCACGCGGTCCGTAGTTGCCGCTGGCAAACACACCGCCGACGGTCGCGTAAGTGAAGGTCCAGGTATCGGTCAGCCGAAGTGAGGTTCCGCCGAGGAAGGCGTCACCGTTGTCATCAAACCCGCTGTTCCAGCCCATCACATAGCCGCCATAGACGGCCACGTCGTCCGACACGTTATACGTTGCCAGTGCACCGGTGTGGGTGAATGGCTCGCTGTTGTACCGCGTGTAGGAGTGGCTGTAGAAGAAGTTGTCCGGTGCGGCAACGGTTTCCCAGCCGACGATCGAGAAGAAGTGGCCGATCTTGACCGACAGGTCTCCGTACCCGGCTTCGAAGTACACCTGCGGGAGCGCATGGCCATAGTCATTGCCGTGGTCCCAGTCGTTATCCCAGCCTCGCGGGCTGGTGCCGAAAGCCTGCAGGTCTTGGCCATCGGTGCCGTAGAGATAGTCGATTCGACCGCCGATGTCGAAGCCGTTGCGAGTGTCGATTCGCTTCTGGGCATACAGCCACGCCTGATGCAACTGCACATCGTCGGGCCGCGTGTTGAAGTTTTCCAGGCGTGACGTGTGGTAACCGGTTTGCACCCAGCCGCCCGCGGTCCAGCCACAGTGATCGCCAAACAGCGTCCACGGTTCGCCGAGGCAGCCGTCGCCTAGGCCATCAAAGCAACTGCCAAAGTTAAACCCTGAGTCGCAGCCGCCGGTGCCACAGTAGCCCGCCGGTGCTTCACAACCGCAGGCCGGCTGGCCGCAGTCGCAGGTCGCGGCGAAGTGCGACACCTGCGTGACGCCGGACGTGACCTGCTGGGCCGATGCGACGCTACCGTGGATCCCGCATGCGATCGCGGCGACGAGCGCCATTTTGCTAAGCTTCATCTGTATCTGCTCCCAATCCCTGAGTCGGTTCAAAGGTAAGTGACCAAAGTTGCCGCTGAGACCAGCTGTCGCCCTACCGGAACGAATGGTCTCCCGTGGCTAGTCACTGATGGGTACGTGCGTCACACCGCCGCCACGGCGTCCGAGGTCCCAAGAACCATGTGTTGCGACTTCCCGTCGCAATTGTTATCGAGATGATGCTGGCAATTTTCTTGGGATAGTCCGCAAAACTCTGTCCCAAGCGCGCGACCGGTTCCTGCGAAAACAGTTGCGCCGGTAGCGCGGGTCATTCCGCGCATGCGGCTTAGAAGGTACCCCAGGGGGCTTGCAAGCTGCTCCCTCGCAGCCTGGAAGCTGAGCCGAGACAGCTGAAAAGCGGGGCGGCTTAGCGGCTAAACAGCGCCGCCGCAAAGCTGGCCGGGTCGAACGGCGAGAGGTCTTCGATCCCTTCGCCGAGACCGACGAACTTCACCGGCAGGTCAAACTGCCGGCGGATCGGCAAGATCACGCCGCCTTTGGCCGAACCGTCGAGCTTCGCCAGGATGATGCCGGTGCAGCCGGCGACTTCGCTGAACCCGCGGGCTTGGCTGATCGCGTTCTGCCCGGCGGTCGCGTCGAGTACCAGCAACACTTCGTGCGGCGCGTCGGGAACTTGTTTGCTGACCACCCGGCGGATCTTGTCCAGTTGCTGCATCAGGTGAGTCTGGTTCTGCAAACGCCCTGCCGTGTCAATCACCGCGACATCGTATTGCTCCTCGACAGTGCGCTGGGCGGTCCGGAACGCCACGCTGGCTGGATCCGAGTCCGGCGGCCCGGTGACGATGTCGCACCCGATCCGCTGCGACCAGATCGTCAACTGTTCCACCGCCGCAGCCCGAAACGTGTCGCCAGCCCCGAGCAACACCCGCTGGCCGCTGCGTTGCAGGTTGTTGGCCAACTTGCCAATCGAAGTCGTTTTTCCACTGCCGTTGACTCCGACCACCAAGATGATCGTCGGGCCCGATTCCGCGCGGGCCAACTCCGTCGATGCGCCGCTGAGCATTTCCTCGGTCTGCTGCGCGATCGTCTGCAGGAGTTCGTCAAAGTGCACGATCCGAGCGCGGTAGTCGCGGCCGATCCGGTCACAGATCTCGGTCGCCGGCTCAACGCCCATGTCGGTACGGATCAGCCGGGCGAACAGCTCTTCGAGCAACGTATCGTCGACCAGTCGGCCCTCGGACTTGAACAGGTCGCGGACGTCGGTGTTGAGGACCGCGCGGGTCTTTTCCAGTCCGGCGCATCCGCGCCAGCAGACTGCCACCCTCCGCTTGCCCACCGGCTCTGCCGCCTGCCGAGCCAGCAGCCGGTGCCGTCGTCTCTGGCGAATCAGCCGCCTTTGGTTCCGATTTGGACCTCCAAAATGCCATCCCACTACGCTCCCAAGACAAAACTCGCCACACTGTCAGTTGTTGCTCGATTGTTCCGATCCCGAAGCTATCCGACAACCGGCCGACCGACCATTCGCGGTTTGCTCACGCTCTGGCCTACTGATTCTCCGACTCACTGAACACTCTGACCCGACATGCTGCATTTACGATCCGCATCGGCGACGCGTTGGCTGGAACAAGTCGATGCCGGCCTGGACGAGATCCTTATCGATCATGCCCACTGCGAGCGCAAGGCGGCAACGACGGCGCTCAACCTGCTGAACTCCTACAGCGATGACCTGGAGTTGGGCCGCGAGATGAGCCGCATTGTCGAGGAGGAACTCGAACACTACTGGATGGTGATCGACTTGCTACAGCGACGGCAGATCCCGTTTCGCCGGCTCGTGCCGGGCCCCTATGGCCGTCAACTCAACGCGTTGGTCCGCAGCGGCGAGCCGGCTCGCGGCATCGACCGGCTGCTGGTCGCCGGCCTGATCGAAGCCCGCAGCTGTGAACGTTTCGCCCTGCTGCGCGATCACATGGCCGGCCGTGATGATGAACTGGCGGAGTTTTACGGCAGCCTGTTTGAAAGCGAGGCCCGCCACCACACCACCTACGTCCGCTTGGCCGAGAATTTTACCGGCGGTGACCGCAAAGCCGTTCGCCAGCGACTGGACGAGCTTTCCGCGGAGGAAACGGCGATCATTGCCGAGGGTTGTCCGCTGCCGCGAATGCATTCTTGAGCCCTTAACCCACGCTCAAATCAGAGCCTATCCGAAAAGGTTCTTCCACGAACTTTGTGGCTCATCAATTGGGCCGAGGGCGTCACCCCTAGGGTGGCATGTACCTGCTGGGTGGCACGTCCCTGAGGAACGAAGGGCGTGTTGGGGAAAACTGTCGGGTCACCCGGGAATGTCTCATTGGCTCGGAATCGATTCAGCCGCTCACGCCCATCGCCGGGGCTCTGAGCGTGCCACCCAAAGCCATAGCGATACCCGCGGCGAGCAGGCGACCAATCAATGAGCGGAAGCCCCTTTTCAGATAGGAACTAAGACCACGCCCGAACTTGCCAGACTTCGCCGCTGCGGAGGGCCTGGATCGTGTTGTCGCTCTGGACGAGCAGTGCTCCCTGGCCGTCGATGCCGACACAGCGCCGCGCCGGATCGCTCCGCCACTTTGATAACGGATTTCGGAACCGGTGAGCAAACAGCGGCGGCGCAGCTCCTGGAGCAACTGCTGCGGCTCGACCGCCAGTTCCTCGTAGGCCTGACGTAGTTGCGAGAGCAGCTCCGCGAGCCACTCGTAACGCTCGATCGGGCCGCGCACGATCTGGCTCAGCGAGCGTGCCGGTGCGTTGACCGCATCGGCAAACCGCTGCAGGTCGGTTGCTACGTTAAGGCCGACGCCGATCACCACGCGGTCGCTGCGGCTGGCGACCGATTCAACCAGCACCCCAGCGATTTTGCCGCCGCCGACGTGGATGTCGTTGGGCCACTTGATCCGCGCCGTCACGGGAGCAGCCAGGTACTCCACTCCGCGAGCAATCGCCACACCGGTGGCTAATCCCACCAGCGGCAGCACCGCCGCGGGCAGCGCCGGCGGATGTGCTTCACCGACCGCGTACACGAGTGAAAAGGTGAGCGTGCCTCCATCGGCGAGCCACTGGCGACCGCTGCGTCCGCGGCCCGCGGTTTGCGCATCAGCGAGGTACAGTCGCGGCAGCAACGCATCATCGTCGCAGCCGCCAGCATTCAGATCGCGGCAGGCCGCCGAATTGGTCGAATCGATTTCGGCGTAGTAGCGTATCGAGCGGCAGTCACCGGACTGCAGTGCCTGGCGGCAGGCCCGCAGCCCGCGAGCATCAACGCTCGGATCGCGGACGAGTTCGGGGTCGCCTGAAGGCTGGCTAGGCCAAGGCTGGTTTGGCAAAGGTTCCTCTGGCGGCGGATTCATTGAGCGAGCGACGAGAGCAGGTACAGCAGCGGCGGAATGATAAAGATCGCAAGCAGCACCATGACGGTGGCGTATTGCAGCGGGCTCAGCCGCGAGCCACCCGCGCCGCTGCCGAATTCTCGGTCGAGAAACTCCTGGTAATCCTCGTCCTCGTCCGTGTCGTCGCTGTAGCCCTCGCTATCGTCGTAGCCGTCCTCGTCATCGTCCTCATCGTCCCAGTCTCGCCCCTTCGTGTGCCGCGTCATGTCGCCACCCTCACGCTCTGGAGCCAATCCTGCAGCACGCGGAACACCTGTTCGCGATCGGGCTCATGAAAAATCTCGTGCAGCATGCCCGGGAAGGAGACGAATGTCGCCTGATCTCCGGCTCGCACCGCAAATGACTCGCTGGCCCGGTAACTGGTAATCGGATCCGCTTCACCGTGCAGAACCAGTGCCGGCAGGTCGAGTCGCTCGGCGTGGTCCAGCGCGTGCCGCCCCTGAGCAAGCAACTGGGTCGCTAAGTACAACGACAGTCGGTTGTGCATCAGCGGGTCTTCGCGAACGCACTGTAGGACCGTCTCATCGTGTGACAATTGATCGGTTTTGACCGGGGTGCGAATCGTCCACCATGGCAGCAGCTGACCGGTCAGCCAAGCCGCAAAGATCTGCGGACGCGGCGGCGGTTGTTGCGGCAGGAACATCGGGCCGGACAGCACCAGCCCAACCGGCTCGGGCGCCTCCGCGGCGACTTCATGCCGCCGCAGGATGTAATTGGCTGCCAGATTGCCGCCCATACTGTGCCCCAGCAGAACCAGTGGCACCCCAGGGGTGCATTCGCTGGCCGCTCGCAGCATCGTCGAAATCTCCACCAACAGTCGGCGGTAGCTGCGGATGTGACCGCGCCGTCCCGGTGAGTTGCCGTGACCGGGCAGATCGGCGGTCAACGTTGCCCAGCCGTGTTCGGCCAGCCGCTCCGCCACCGGCCGATATCGCTGACCATGTTCGCCCAACCCATGCACAATCACGACACAGCCGCTGCTGGCCCGGTCCACCGGCCGCCACAACCGCGCATACAGGTTGCCCTCGATGCCGGTGCCTAAGGGTTCTTCGATTAGGGTTAACTCTGGCGATGCAGGTTCCATCCGTGAGGTCTCTAAGCACTGGGCGCAAGTCGCAGTCGTCAAGGTTAGTAGTCAATCGGTCCACCGGTTAGAACAATGGTCGCTGATGCTCGGGCGATCAAGAGCCCACAATGGAGCAAACGCCCTGCGACCCCTTTCCGTCATTTGAGAGCCCGATGTTCTTTCGCTTGCTGCTGCTATTCTTCACCGTTCCACTGGTCGAATTGTACTTGCTGTTGCAGTTTGCGAGTATCACCAATGTGCCAACGACGATTGCTGTGGTGATCCTGACGGCGGTAGTGGGCGCAGCGCTTGCCAAGCGACAGGGCGTGCTGGCCGTCTGGCGGTTTCGCCAGGCGCTGGCCGAGGGGCGTGCGCCGGCGGCGGAGGCCGCCGACGCGGTGCTGATTGTGCTCGCCGCAGCGCTGTTGCTGATACCGGGATTGCTCACCGACCTGATCGGACTAGCGCTGTTGATTCCCGCCAGCCGCCATTACATCCGCGGCTGGCTGCTGCGGCGACTCAGCGGGAAGTTCCAGGTGCGAACCTACATCGGTAGCAGCCAGCGGTACAGCGACGAGGGTGAGACAATCGACGCCAACTTCCGCCGCAGCGACGAACCGGCCCCGGCCGAGCCGCGACGGATCGGACAGTAGAGATTGGTTGGACGGCGGACGGTTGGAGGCAGAGAATGAGAGTCGGCACCACGCTGCGAACACTCATCGATGCTAGTGCGGATTTGGCGGGGGAACGTTCAGCGGCGATGCGGCTACGTGCGCAACTTCGGAGCCAACTTCAGGGGAATCAAGCAGGCGCGGTGTGAGCGCGTAGAAGGTGGCTGACGACGCTTCTGCGTCACTGCTGGACCGGAATAGCTGCGGTACCGCGATCAGCAAGCTCTGCGTCGCCGGCAGCCGCACCGTCGAAGCGACTGACACGGTGGAGGTTGAGGGCACCTGGACAGTAACCTTACCTTGCGGTGTTTCAGGGTTCCGAAACGGCAGATTCGCCAGTGAGACTTCATCGATCCGTGACGTCTGTAGATCAAACGTTAGCTCAATCGTGCCATCTCCGGTCGTTGCCGCCCGCAACGTCACCGCCAGTCCCTCCTGGAGCACCTCGATGACCGGCTTCAACCACCCGCCTTCCTGCGGTTCCACGGCGGTCACAAAGGGACGCTCAACGTGGTCCGTGATCGTCGCCGTCTGACCATTCCATAGAGTCACCTTCGGCGCCTGCAGGATGTTGCTGTGAGCATCCGCCTGAACGTCTTGCATGAACTCTCGCAGTTGATCATCCGAAATGCGTGCGGCAACCATTGGGCGTGAACCGTGCTGGTAGAGGTTGCTGACGCTCGCATCCGCCCAATCAATAGAGTCGGCGAGTGCAAGCTCCGCTTGTATGAGCCGCAGCTCGACGACGATTTGCTGCGGTCCGCCCTCGCGCCAGGCGTCGAGCATCTGTTCCAGACGCTCGTGTCCTTTGGCTGTTAGCTCCGTGGTTAGCGTGCCGCCTTCGAGCCGCACCGCTGCGGCGGATGTCGGTGCCGAACAGATCCCCAGCAGCAATTTATCCGCATCAACACCTGGCTGCGACTGGCGGATGCGTTCCAGCACGTCCGTCACCTCGTAGCCGCGAACGGACGTCGGACCTTCATCAGCGGGATGATACGCGACGACTTTCGTATTACCTGGCGGCAGGTAGACCATCGGCTCAGGAACGGTCGGTCGCCGCAGTGAAATGACCAGCCCGACGGCGGCCAGAGCGAGCGTTGTTAAAACAATCGCTCGCATTTTCCAACGTCGCCGCGGCGGCCGATCTTGCGTCAGCCGATCAATCCGATGGATTCCACGGCCGTCCGATTCGAGCACATGATCATTCATTTGTGGGTCCATCCCTGCGCCTTGCTGATCCAAAGCGGTATCTCATACTTTCGGATCGATGCGGATGTCTATTGGATTTTTTGCAGGGACAGCGTCAGTCTGCGGCTGGTAACGGGACCTGGACCGGGTGCATCAGGTAGGCGAACAGATTGCGGGTTTGCTCGGCCGTCAGGTTTTCCAACTGCCCATCGGGCATCGGTGACTGTGGGGTTAATTTCACCTCATCGATTTCCTGTTTATCAATCACCACCAGTTCGGTCTGCGTTTGTAACTGCACGGTGCGCTCGTTCTGCGACATGATTACACCATTGAGCACGCGCCCATCGGACATCATCAACAGGCTGACCCGGTAGTCTTTGCTGACCACCGCGCTGGGATCGATCACGTTTTCGATCAGGTAATCGAGGTTGCTGCGGTTTGATCCGGTCAGGTCCGGCCCGATCGCTTGCCCTTCGCCGTAGAGCTTGTGGCATTTGCCGCACAGCTCTTGATAAATCGCTCGGCCGGCTGATAAATCGATCGCTGCCGAATCGGTGTCGCTGGTCAACAGCTGTTTGAGCGACGCCATGCTCGCTTGGCGATCCTCGGGCGTCTGCCGAACCTCACCCCACACCTGCCCCAGCTTTGCCGCAAGTCGTTCATCGCCGAGCGAGCGGATTGCCCGAGCGTCATACGCGGAGACCTCTTGCCGCGGGATCTTGCCCGACTCGACCGCGCCCAGCAGCACCTCGGCGAACGAGGCTCGCGAAGTCAGAATTGCGATCACCGCAGCTCGGTTGGGACTGCGGAACTTGCGATAGGAATCGACCAACAGCTGCGCGGAAGCCGGATCATCGTCCAGCGCCAGTCCCTGAGCCGCGATCAGATTGATCCGCGGATCGCCGACCAGCCGGGTGCAGATCTGTTTGAGGTCGTCTGGACGTTGATTGACCAGTGCCAACAGCGCCGAACGCCGGACGCCGATTTCCTCCTTTTCATCCAACACCATCCGCCGGACTTGTTCGAGCTGGCGGCCATCACCAAACACGATCGATAATTCTCGCAAGGCTTCGTTGGTCTCATCGTCAGTGGTGCCACGGGTGATCGCGACCAGCTTGTCCCAGTTCTTGGGCAGCGGCGCCTCCGCCATCCCTTGAGTCCCTGGGCGACACCCATCATCACGGAGCCAGCTGCCTGCGGATCACCGCTCTTCGCCACTTCGCCGATCAACCACTCCAGTGGCCCGGCGTCCTCGCCGATGCGCTCGCTGAGTCGGCGGGCGATCAGCTGCCGGGTCAGCGGCCACTGGCACCGCAGGCCAACCTCGGCCAGCGCCAGCGGATGCGTGTCGCCCAGCGGCATCAGGCCGTACCAGAGCATCAGCGGTAAGTTGTGGTCGTCGGCATCTTCGCTGTGCGAGGCGAGCGGGATCGCCAGTTCGGCGCGGTCGACCAGCGGCAGTCGCTGGAGCGTCGAAGCGAGCGTCAACCGCACCAAGGCTGATGGATCACGTCCTGCCTGTTCGACCAAGCGGCGTTTGACCTCCGCATCGATCCCGGCCACGGTGTAAACCGGTCCGTAACAGTCATCCAGCGGCCAGCGGTCGCACAGGCTGCGGATCGCCCACGCGCGGACGCTCTCATGCGGATGATTCAGCTGTGACAGAGCGAACTCTGGCTGCACGCCGCCGATCGCGTGCAGCGTCATCATCGCGCTGACCGCCGGCACGCCGTCACTGGACTGCACGATCGACCGCAACGACTCGGCGACCGCCGGCATCGGTTCTCCTGCGGCAGCACGCTGCTGCAGCATCAGCCGCGCTTGGCGGACATACCACTGGTTGACGTGACCGTGCAGCGCCACGAGCTGCTCGTTCGACGCTTGACGCAGATCAACGTTTACGTTTAGGTGTGTCCCCTTTTGCTCATCCCTTTGTGTCCCGTTGTCAGCTGAGTCGCCGCGGTAGGTGACTTTAAAAATTCGTCCGCTGGTGCGATGCACGCCGGTGGATTCATGGCACTCGCCGGTGTCGCTCCAGTCGATCACATAGACCGCACCATCGGGTCCATAGCTGAGATCCATGCCACGGTAAAATGGATCATCGCTGAGCAGGATGTCTTCACCATGGCTAGCGACATAGCCGCTGCCGGTACGCTGCAGCAGTTCTTGGTTGACCCGCCGCCCATGGATGTTGATCGTCATCAGCCGGCCCCGATATTCCTCTGGCCACTGATCGGCTTGGTAAATCATCGTGCCGCAGTGCGCGTGCCCGCCACCGAGGGAGTTGGCGGCGCCGTGTCGCGAGTCTTGCCAAGTCCTGCCGGTGTCGAAATGCCAGTGGTCAGCATGCATGTCGAGCATCTGATAGACCCGCGGGTTGGGGTCGAGCGTGAAGGGACGCATATAATGTGCACCGGTGATCTGATGCCACAGGTGGCCGTTGACCGTGTTGACAAAGAACAACTCGCCCACTTCGTTCCAGTCATGTCCCCAAGGATTGGTCGTCCCGGCATGAGCACTTCATAATCGCCGTGCACTGGATGGTAGCGCCAAATGCCGCCTTCCAGCGCGAACCGCTGATGATCCGGCGTTCCGGGCCGGCCGATCCGGCCCGGGCACGAGCCGCCGCAGCGACCATACAGCCAGCCATCGGGACCAAACCTCAAGCCATTGGCGAAGTTGTGATAATTGTCATTGGCGACATCGAATCCATCGAGCACGACTTGAGCAGGTCCATCGGGCGTGTCGTCGCCATCGGCATCAGGTATGAACAACAACTGCGGTGGGCACATCAACCACACGCCGCCGTGACCAACTTCGACGCTGGTCAGCATCTGTACCGAGTCGGTGAACACGGTGCGGCGGTCGGCAACGCCATCGCCATCAGTATCGGCGAAGATCAACACGCGGTCGCGGAGCGACAGATCGAACCGCTGCGTCCGCTCAGCATAGGTATAGTTTTCTGCAACCCATAATCGGCCCCGCGCGTCCCAGTTCATCGCGATCGGGTTTTGCACATCCGGCTCACTCGCGAACACCGTGACCTCAAACGCATCCGGAACATTCAGGGCCGCAGCTGCATCGGCGGCCGACATCAGCGTCTGCGTCGTATCGGTTTCACTGTTGTACGGGACCGGGAAATCGTCGGCGGATCGGGCCATTGTGCAGACGAGCAGCAGCAAACAGCCACCGAGGGCACGGCAGGCAAAACGTGACATGACAGTTCGCCAGAAAAGAGCGGAAGGAAGGCGGGATGAAGCTCAGCAGCACAGATGCCCAGCGACACCGGTGCGCTGGCTGCTGCGGTTATCTTACTTCGCACCATCACAAGCTCACAGAGACCGTGCGACCGCTGCTGTGCACACGACTTGAAGGGTTGGAACCGAAGCAGCCCAGGCCATCGAGCGAGAGTTTCTAGTCAGCTGCCCCGATACTTCTGGCCAGCGGTGAGGTTAACCGATGGGGACGGGCAATTCGCCGCGGCGCCTGTCGGTGCCACCGCTGCTGAACTTGATTGCCGTTACCCAACCCTCACTTGGAACGAACTGATGCGCGTAAGAACCTTTGTCATGTCCGCATTGACCGCCTGCTGCCTGACGGCCGCACCGCTTGCCACCGCTCAGCCTCCCGAAGAAGGCAGCCGGCAAGAAGAGCGGCGAGAAGGACGTGAGGAACGTCGCGAAGGCCGAGCTGAAGGCCGCGAAGGTCGATCTGAAAGTCGAGAGGGCCGCGAAGGTCGAGCGGAAGGCTGGGAAGGTCGCGGCGACGGGCCACGCGAAGGCCGGCCCGGAGGTTTCGGCCAGCGAGGGCCACGCGGGCCACAGGGCGGCCCACCGATGTTCCGCCCCGGTCAGATCCTGCCGCCGCCGGTGGTCGAGCGGCTGGCGCTGAGCCCCGAACAGATCGAACAACTCGAAGCGTTGCAGCAGGAAGTTCGTACCCGCTTGGAGCAGATCCTGACCGAAGAACAACAGACGCAGCTCCGCGAGATGGCGGCCCGTGGACCTCAGCGCCCCGGTGAAGGGCGCGGCCCGGGTGCCTTCGGTGGACGCGGCGGCGACCGTGGACCGGGTGCCGCAGGCGGACGACGGGGCGGTGATCGTGACGGTGCCGCTGAGGACGGAAGACGCCGTGGTGCGGAAGGCGAACGCCGCGCTCCGCGTGAGCGACGCGGCGAGCCCGACGCTTAATCAGCGGCGATCGCATCTTCCGACACTCGCAGCTGCCGCTTCATCCGTTCTCACGCGCTCCTGGTGTTGAGCGCTCACGGCGGCCGCTCGGGTTGATCGGACTTCAGCGTCGCAATAGCCTGGGTGGTGGATCAGGTCGATTACACCACGAAACACGTACCCAGGCGGACTCCCATGCGACATCGGTTCCTTGTCCCGTTCACGCTGGTGTGGCTTCTAGCGGCAGCTTTCGCAGCTGCGGCCGAGCGGCCCGATATCCTGATCAGCGACTTTGAGTCCGAGTCGTACGGCGAGTGGCAAACCACAGGCGACGCGTTCGGCGGCGGGCCGGCGGCCGGCACGCTGCCGCGTCAGCGACCGGTCAGCGGATTTGAAGGCAAACGGCTGGTCAACAGCTACCACGGCGGCGATGTGTCGATCGGCACGCTGCTCAGCCCGCCGATTCAGCTGCAGCGCAAGTACCTGAACTTTCTCATCGGAGGCGGCCATCAGCCCGAGCAGTGCGAACTGCAACTGTTGATCGGCGATCAGGTCGTCGATCGGGCTACCGGCCACGACGACGAAGGGCTGCTGTGGTACAGCTTCGATCTGGCGGAGCACGAGGCGCGCGAAGCGCGGATCCGCATCATCGACTCAGCGACCGGCGGCTGGGGACACATCAACGTCGACCAGATCGTCCTGAGCGACCGCCGCGCCGTTGAGCAGGCGAACTCGCGGACGATGAAGTTGACGCAGCGGTATCTGCACTTGCCGGTCAGCGCCCAAGGAACGCCGGTGCGGATGCGAATCAGCGTCGACAACCAGGTCGTGCGGCAGTTCGACATCGTGCTCAGCGAGTCGCCCGACTTCTGGGTGTTTAGCGACGTTTCCGAGTGGCAAGGTGAACAAGCCAATCTACTGCTAACGTCCGGTGGCAACAGCGGCCTGCACCTGATCCGCAGCTCGGACGAGCTGCCCGGTGCGGATCAGCTTTACCAAGAGACGCACCGCCCGCAGTTCCACTTCACTTCGCGGCGCGGGTGGCTCAACGATCCCAACGGCCTGGTGCACTACGACGGCGAGTGGCATCTGTTCTACCAGCACAATCCCTACGGTTGGCCGTGGGGCAACATGCACTGGGGTCACGCGGTCAGCAGCGATCTGTTTCACTGGACTGAACTGGGAACCCGTTTCCATCCCTTTGGCGAAGACACGCGCGGCGGTGCGTTTTCCGGCAGCGCGATTGTCGATCGCAACAACACCGCCGGCTGGAAAACCGGTGAGGAAGACGTGATTGTCGCGGCGCTGACCGATACGCAGGCCGGTGAAATCATCGCCTACAGCAACGACCGCGGCCGCACGTTTGAAATGTTTGAAGGCAATCCGGTCGTCAAGCACGTCGGTCGCGATCCGCGACTGCTGTGGCACGAGCCGACGCAGCGGTGGGTGATGGCCGTGTATCAGGAAGCCGACGAGCAGCAGTGGATCGCGTTTTACAGCTCGCCGGATCTGAAGGCTTGGACATCGGAGAGCCGCATCGCCGGCTTTTTCGAGTGCCCCGACCTATTCGAATTGCCGGTCGACGGCGACCCTGCCAATACCAAATGGGTGCTGCACGCCGCCGATGCACAGTACGTCATCGGGCACTTCGATGGCAAGCGGTTCACGCCGGAACACGAAGGCAAGCACCAGGTGTGGCATGGGAACTACTATGCCGCGCAGTCGTATTCGGATGCTCCCGATGGCCGCCGCGTGCAGATCGGTTGGGCTCGGGACATCAATTTCCCCGGGATGCCGTTCAACCAGCAGATGGCGGTGCCGGTCGAGTTGACGCTGCGGTCGACCGCGGCCGGGCCGCGGATGTTCGTCGAGCCGGTGCAGGAGTTGGCCACGATTCGCCGGCAGACTCACCGCCTGGAGGAGCTGACGCTGGCTCCGGGTGACGCCGACCCGTTGGCACACCTCGATGTGGAGCTGGTGGAACTCGATGCGACGTTTGCACCGGCGGATGTGGGCCGCGTGGTGTTCAACCTTCGCGGTGCGGTCGTGACCTACTTTGCGGAGGACCAAACGGTCGAGTGCGCGGGGCTGCGGGTGCCGCTGCCGCCGGTCGATGGGCAGGTGCGTCTGCAGTTGTTGGTCGACCGCGGATCGATCGAGTGCTTTGGCAACAGCGGCCAAATCGCGATCTCGCGCAGCGTCCGGCCGGCCAGTGATTCACACCATGTGCACGTGCGCGCCGAAGGGGCGCCGGTAACGTTCGGGCATTTGAGCGTCCATGAGTTGGCCTCCATCTGGAAGTGAGCATTCGCTTGGGTGGCACGTCCCTGAGGAACGAAGGGCGTGTTGGTGAAGGCGATCAAATTGCGAAGAGCTGCTTCGTCGATTCGATGTCCGGCACCGTCCCTTCACGCCCATCGCTGGGGCTCTGAGCGTGCCACCCTGAGGCTCTGAGCATGCCACCCCAGCGCATTGCGATACCCGCCACGGGACAAGTGGCTGTTCGATCAGGAAAATTGCCTTTGCGAGCAATTGCCGAGAAACAAACTCGGCTTGTCTTGGCGGTTGCGTCGTTGGTAGTAACCACTCGCTATCAATCCGACGCACACCGCTACAGGAGCCGAGGCATGCCGCAGAGGCTGGCCCTTTCCTTCGCTATCATCACGCTCTTCGCTGCTCTGATCGGGGGAAGCGATGCGCGTGGGCAGCTCGGTGGCGGAGGACCGGGCGGCGGCGGTGGTGATCCACCGGGACCCCAACAAAAACCCGCCTTTCGTGATTTCATTCACGAGCGCGGCGGCGTCAAACCGGTTCGCGAGTCCGGCGATGCGATCGTTGCCGATGTCACCGTCAGCGGTAACTCGAGCATCTCGACCGACAAGGTGTTTCAGAAACTACAGACTCGCAAAGATCGTTTTTACGAGTTTGAAACCGTGCTGGCGGACATTCGTCGGCTGCATGAGCTGTTCGAGTATGCCACTTACGAATTGCAGGAACGGCCGGACGGCATCGCTGTGCATTTCAAGGTCCGTGAGCGACCGACGATCTCCGCGGTTTACTATCACGGCAACCGTAGGATCAACGATCGTGACCTAGTCGGACGCTCGGGTATCAACGCCGGTGATCCACTCAACGAGTTCTCGATCGAATCGGGACGCCGACGGTTGTTGGATCATTACCACGAGGAAGGGTTCAATCAAGCGGTTGTGACGACCATTCGTGGCGTCGGCGAGGATGCCAACGCGGTGCTGTTTCGCATCAATGAAGGTCCAAAAGAGCGGATCGAGTCGATTCAGATCAAAGGCAGTACGATCGTTAGCGAAGCACGGCTTAAGAAGGTGATCAATAGTCGAGGACCGATGGCAGGCATTTTTCGCTATCTCAATAACATTGCCGATCTGCCCAAAATTGACCAAGACGTCAAGGTGCTCGAGTCGTACTACCACAATCTCGGATTTTTGACGGCGACAGTCGGACGCCACATCAGATACGACGACTCAGGCGAGCTGCTGACAGTCACCTTTGTGGTTAACGAAGGCGTTCGTTATCGCGTCAATGATGTCAAGATCATCGGCAACCAATTCATCGAAACCCAGTCGCTGATGGACAGTCTGTCGCTCAAGCAAGGCGACATGTTCAACGGCACGCTGATGCGAAAAGATGTCGCTGAGATTATGTATGGCTATGGATCCTTTGGCTTTATTTACGCCGAAGTGCAGCCACAAACCGTGATGCGAGACGAGCATGATTTGGTTGACCTAGTCTATAACATCGTCGAAGGCGACCGCTGGAAGATTCGCAATATCAACATCAATATTGACGGCGATCCGCATTTGATGAAAGACACGACGCTGCTGAACCAAATCGACCTAGTCGAAGGTGAGTACATCAACCGTCGGACGCTGGAACTGAATCGGCGGCGGATTGAGCGGCTCAGTCTATTGGAGGTCAATCCTGCGATCGCCGAGCCGCCAGACATCCGTGTGATCCCGCTGGACGAAGCGGATGAACATTATTGATCGCCTCGGTGACGCGCTCGCCTCGGCCGAGCTGGCGCCTTTGAGCGTCTCAACGAGAAGCACACGAATAGTCGTTTCCGGTACGGGAAACATTTGCGGCATGAAAACAACGCACAGATACGTCGATGCAGGCCTCTGGACTTACCGCATGATCCGCACCGGCTCGATGACCTTGTTATTGTCCGAGGTAAGACAGTCCTCATGACCCACTCCAACCGCATGACCGCGCTGCGACGCTGGCTGCCCGCCATCGGGCCGTTGGTGATTGCTGCCGGCTGCAACCAATTGGCCCCCGGTATCAATCCGATCGCCAGTGATCCGCCCTCCTACGCCGATTACGCCGCTCCAGCCGCGGAGTCCACCGTCGCAGCCAAACCGTGGCGCGGTGGTCAGTCCGATCCGGCAGCGCTGGCCGACGGCTCGGCCGACGCACCCACTGCCGATAGTGAGCTGATCGGTGCGGATGATGGCGAGGGTCAGCGCTACATCGTGCGCCAGTACCCACAGACCTATTCCGGCTCGCTGCCGGCTCCCGCGCCCCAACCCGGGTATCAACCGCCACCGACCTACCGCTCACCAACCTATCAAGACCCGTACGGTGCCGGTCAGCCGCCCAGCGGCTACCAGGCGCCGCCGAGCAGCTATCAAGTTCAACCGCCCAGCGGCTATCAGGTTCAACCGCCCAGCGGTTATGCGACGCCGCCGGGCATGGCCCCAGCGCCGCTGCCCGCCGATTCGATGACGTCACCATCCGATGCGCTGCCGTTTTACCCCGGCGGTCCGCTTGCCGATTCGATTTATGGTCCGCAGGGCTCACTGGATCCCTACCTGGGTACGCCAACCGGGCCGCCGGTCTACATGCCCAACACGCGGATGGCCGATCTGGAGCTGACCGGCGTTCCGGCTCGCACCGGACGGATCATGTTCGGCGGTGCGGTCAACAGCGACGCGGGAGTGACTGGCCAGGTGACGATCGACGAGCGCAACTTTGACATCACCCGCTGGCCGACGAGTTTTCAGGACTTCGCCAATGGAACGGCGTTTCGCGGTGCCGGGCAGACGTTGCGAATCGAGGCGGTGCCGGGTTCGCTGTTCAAACGCTACACGGTCAGTTTTGCCGATCCCAACCTGTTCGGTTACCTGCCGATCAGCCTCGGCGTGTCCGGTTTCCTCTATGATCGCCGGTTTCAAGACTACGACGAAGAACGTCTCGGTGCCCGGCTCAGTCTCGGTTACCGAGTCACTCCCGACCTGTCGGTGTCAGCCGGTCTAACGGGCCAGAACGTCAAAATCCATCGGCCGCGCGTGCTAAATGTCCAGGAACTAAGAGATGTGCTCGGCGACAACGAGCTGTACACCGGCGAGTTCAAACTGACCCACGACACGCGGGACAGCCCCTTTCAGCCGAGCGAAGGTCACTTTCTGGAACTCGGCTACGAGCGCGCATTCGGCGATTTCGACTACTCGCGGTATGAGATCGAAAACCGCAACTACCTGCTCCTCGCTCAGCGGGCCGACGGCTCGGGCAAGCAGACGCTGTCGCTGGGAACTCGGCTGGGTTTCAGCGGACGCGAAACGCCGCTGTTTGAAAACTATTTTGCCGGTGGTTATTCGACGATGCGCGGGTTCGACTTTCGCGGGGCCAGTCCGGTGGTCGGCGGCGTCCAAGTCGGGGGCCGCTTTCAGTGGCTCAACACGTTGGAATACATGTTCCCGATCACGGCCGATGATGCCTTTCGCGGCGTAGCATTTGTCGACTTCGGCACGGTCGAGCGGGACATCGAAGTGAACCGAGAAAACTTCCGTGTCGCGCCCGGTTTAGGCCTGCGGGTGGCGATCCCGATGCTCGGGCCGGCGCCGCTGGCGTTCGATTTCGCTTATCCGGTGACGAAGGCCGACGGCGACGAAAAGCGCATTTTCAGCTTCTACATGAGCGCTATCCGCTAACTGCTATCGCTCGCGGAAAATGATCCGGCCTTTGCTGAGGTCGTACGGGGATAGCTCAACCCGCACCTTATCGCCGGGAACGATACGGATGAAGTGTTTGCGCATCCGTCCGGCGACGTGCGCCATCACCTCGGTGCCGGTTTCCAGTTGGACGCGAAAGCGAGTGTTCGCCAGCGCCTGAGTCACGGTGCCTTCGACTTCGAAGGCTTCTTCCTTTTTGGCCAAGTGTAAAAAATCCTGCTGGGTTGGAATCGAGGGAAATCGATCGGGTTGTGTGTTCAGTGGCCAATGTTATAGCAGGCTCTTGGGGGTCTGGCTAAGGGAAAGCAATCGAGCGCGCGCGGGAATTTTCCGATTTCGGCACCGAACGATCCGATTTTGGAATGCGCAAACAGCGACGCGATCGCTACACTTCCCGCCAAATTATCTTTCCGGAGGACCGAGGCGACGTCGCGGGAGCTGCATGCGATGCTTGGATTTGCTGTCATTGTCTATCTGTTAGCGACCATTGCGATCGGGTTGTACGCCTCGACGCGGGTGCACGGGGCGAAGGATTTCATGGTCGCCGGCCGTTCGTTGCCGCTGTACATGAACTTCGCCTGTGTGTTTGCGACCTGGTTCGGCGCTGAGACGGTGCTGTCGATTTCGGCGACGTTTACCCGTGACGGCTTGGTCGGGATCTCGGGCGATCCGTTCGGGGCAGCGACCTGCCTGGTGCTCGTCGCCCTGCTGTTCGCCCGCGCGTTCTACCGTATGGAACTGCTGACCATCGGCGACTTTTATCGCAAACGGTTCGGCAAAACCGTCGAGACGTTCACGGCGGCGGTGATCACGCTGTCCTACCTCGGCTGGACCTCGGCGCAGATGACCGCGCTCGGGTTGGTGCTGCACGTATTGGCCGACGGGGCGTTTGGGCCCGGGACGCTGCCGCTGACCCAGGCGATTTTGGTGGGGGCAACTATCGTTGTGATCTACACAATTTTAGGCGGGATGTGGTCGGTCGCCTTGACCGACTTGATCCAGACCGCGGTCATCATTGTCGGTCTGGTCATGATTGCCTTGTTCCTGGCCGATAAAGCCGGCGGCGTCGGCACGGTGATCGAACACGCGCGGGTCAATGACAAGCTGCGGCTATTTCCCACCGGCGACTGGCGGTCGTGGTTATTGTTCATCGGCCCGTTCGTCACGTTGGCCTTGGGTTCGATTCCGCAGCAAGACGTGTTCCAGCGGGTCACCAGCGCCAAGGACGAAAAGACCGCTGTCCGCGGAACGCTGCTGGGCGGACTGTTTTATCTCGGTTTCGCGTTCGTGCCGATGTTCATCGCCTACAGTGCGATCGTGATCGATCCTTCGTTCACCCGGCTGTTCGAATCCGAGGACGAGCGCGTCATCCAGGAGATCTTGCCGTCGCTGATCCTGCAGCAGACTCCGTTCTGGGCCCAGGCGGTGTTCTTTGGCGCCCTGTTGTCGGCGATCCTGTCGACCGCCAGCGGCACGCTGCTGGCACCGGCGAGTCTGTTTACTGAGAACGTGTTGCGGCCGTTCTTTCCGAAGCTGGTCGAACGGAACATGTTGTTGCTGCTGCGCGTGGTGCTGCTGCTGTTTGCCGTCGGAGCGACCCGCTATGCGGTGACCTCCAATGCGACGATGTACCAGATGGTCCAGGGAGCCTACTCCGTGCCGCTGGTGGGCGCTTTCATCCCGCTGGTAATGGGCATCTACTGGCGACGGGCGACAACCCAAGGAGCGATGACGTCGATTCTGTTCGGCATCTCGGTGTGGTTGTTCTGCCTGTACTATTTCGGCGATGAAGTGGTCGTGCCGCCGCAGTTGGTGGGGCTCGTCGCCAGCTTCTTCGGCATGCTGATCGGGTCGCTGACACCGCAGTTGATCGAGAGCGTGCCGTACTTTGACCCGATGCAGCCACCGACCGTGACCGATGATCCGATCATGGCAGAGGGCGAGGAAGCGGAACCCGAAGCGGTACTGCAGGCGTAAGCGTTGCCAAACGCGTTTAATGGATTCCCGGTTCAGCGCCGGGAGTCCTGCCGGCCAAGAAGTCGAAGTCGCAGCCCTGGTTGGCCTGGGTGACGTGCTTGGAATACAGCTGCCCGTAACCGCGCTCGAACTTCGGCTGGGGTGGCGTCCAACTGGCCATCCGGCGAGCGATCTCGGCTTCGTCGACGTGCCAGTGGATCGTCCGCAGCGGGATATTGATCTCGATCTCGTCACCGGTCTGCACCAGCGCCAGCGGACCTCCTAAAAAGCTCTCCGGCGCCACGTGCAGCACGCAGGTGCCGTAGCTGGTGCCGCTCATCCGCGCGTCGCTGATTCGCACCATGTCGCGGACGCCCTGCCGCAGCAATTTTTTGGGCATCGGCAGCATGCCCCATTCCGGCAATCCCGGCGCACCGAGCGGCCCCGCCGAACGCAGCACCAGCACCGAATCGGCGGTCACATCCAGATCGGGATCATCCAGCCGAGCCTTCATATCCGGATAATCCTCGAACACCACTGCAGGACCGCGATGATGCTGCAGCCGCGGGTCGGCTCCCAACGGTTTAATCACGCAGCCATCCGGTGCCAAGTTGCCGCGCAGCACACACGTGCCGCCGCTGGCCGAAACCGGATTGTCGCGGTCGCGGATCACTTCGGGATCGTGCGCGCGGAACGTCGGTAATCTGCTCGCCCAAGGTGCGTCCCGAGATCGTCAGGCAATCGGTGTGCAGCAGATCGCGGATCTGTGCCAAGAGTGCCGGCAGCCCGCCGGCGTTGAAGAAATCTTCCATCAGAAACCGTCCACCGGGGCGGAGGTCGCCAATCACGGGCGTCGACCGCGACAGCTCATCAAAACGGTCGAGGGTCAGTGGGATACCGGCGCGGCCCGCCATCGCAATCAGGTGGACGATCGAGTTAGTCGATCCACCGATCGACAAGCCGGTCACCAGCGCGTTATCGATCGACTCGCGGGTGACGAGTTGGGAGGGGCAGAGTTTTTCCCAGGCGATCTCCACGGCGCGGCGTCCGGTCCGCACCGCCAACCGGCCGTGATCAGCGATCACCGACGGCGTGGCCGCGGCTCCTGGCAGCGTGAATCCCATCGCTTCGGCGATGCACGCCATCGTGCTGGCCGTGCCCATCGTCATACACGTCCCGGCGCTGCGGGCGATGCAGTTTTCGATCTGTGTCCAGTCGGCATCGCACAACACCCCGGCTCCGCGCTGGTCCCAGTACTTCCAGGCGTCGCTGCCGCTGCCGAGCGTCTCATTGCACCACCGCGCCTTGAGCATTGGTCCGGCTGGCAAGAAGATGCTCGGGATGTCCGCGCTGATCGCGCCCATCAACATCGCCGGCACCGTTTTATCGCAACCGCCCATCAGCACCGCCGCGTCGATCGGATGGCAGCGAAGCACTTCCTCGACCTCCATCGCCAACAGATTGCGATAGAGCATCGTGGTCGGCTTCATCAGCATTTCGCCGAGTGAGAGCACCGGGACTTCGACCGGAAAGCCGCCCGCCTGCAGGATGCCGCGGCGAACGTCGCCGGCCCGCTCACGAAAATGCGAGTGGCACGTATTGAGCTCACTCCAGGTGTTCAGGATCGCGATGATCGGCCGGTCACGGTAATCGATGTCATCGAAACCCATCCCCTTCAGCCGCGAGCGATGGCCGAAGGACCGTAAATCGTCGGGAGCAAACCAGCGGGCAGAGCGAAGTTGGGAAGGATCGCGGGACTCAGGAGCGTCAGCAGGCATTTACGACAATTCTCGAATCAAGTTGTTAAAAATCTGGCGATTGGAAGCCCGAACCTGACGACAAAGCGAAACGATTTCGTCAGCGTCGCGGCGGCCCATTAGAAAAGTAAGTTGTTGCAGCGACAGTGGGTCGCTGGGGATCTCGTGGCGTTGGGGCGTGTCGAGCAATCGCAGTTTGGATTCGACTTCTCGCAGTATCCGATAGTTGGTCCGCAGCGCATCGGCGACTTCGCGGTCGATCAACCCGGCGTCCGCGATCCGGGCCAGCGCCTCCATCGTCCCCGGCACCAGGATCTCCGGATGCTTGGCAGCGTAACACAGCTGCAGCGTCTGGGTGATCAATTCGACATCGACCGTGCCGCCAGCGGCGCGTTTGAGATTGTCCTCGCCCGCCGACGCTTCCATCGCCAGCCGCAGCTCATTGATCTGCGTCGCCATCATCGGGTACCACTCGCCGCCGATGATCAGCTCGTGAATCAGCGCCTCGACACGCTTGCGAGTCTGTAGTGAACCGGAAACCGCTCGCGCCTTGCATAAGGCCAGCCGCTGGGCGAGCGACGCCTGACCGCGGCGGAAATAAGCTGCGAGTGCATCGATCGAAATGGCGAGTCGGCGGTCGGCCGCCGCGCCCGCGGCATCAAACGGTGTCGCCAATTCCAGCAGCCGCGTGCCCTCGGCCGCCTCATTGATCAGCGCCGTGGTCCGCTGCGCCGCTTCGCCAAAGAATGCTGCCGTGGTGGTGGTGTGGCGATGACCGCCGACCCGCCGCTGCGTTTGGCAATCCGCGGTGTAGAGAAACAACACTTGCAGATCGCTGTGGTAGTTCGGTTCTTTCGCTCCCAATTTGCCCAGAGCAAGAATCACCAGTTCCACCGGCTGACCCTCGGGCGTGATCGGATCGCCATACTGTTCGGCGAGACCGCGCTGCACCGCTTCGCTCATCCGCCGCAGGATGCATTCGGCGGTGGCGGCCAGCGCCGCGTGCGTTGCCTCCAGCGATTCCTTGCCCAAGCAGTCGCGCACGCCGATCTGCAGGTGAGCCCCATTTTTAAAGCTCTGCAGAATCGTGCGGATGTCGACCGCGGTCCGGCAGAGCTCGATCGACGAAGCCTCTAGCCACGCGTCCGACGGCAGCCGGTCGAGGATCAGCGAATCGATCAACTCGTCGATCATGCCCGGGTAGTCGACGAGGATCCCGGTCAAATACGGGCTGCAGGCACATAGTCGGACGAACAGCTGCAGGGCCGCAGGGGATGAACCAAACAACTCCCACAGCACCGCTTTGCCGCCGAGAGAATCGCTGACGTGAGCGAGCGTCCGAAGCGTGTGGTGAGGATCCGGGGTCTGCCCGACTTCGCCCAGCAACGCCGGAGCGATTTCAGCGAGGTGGTGGCGACAGCGGCGGCTGGAGAGAAACGGGACCGGCTCCGTCGCCAGCCGCTGCAGATCGTTCATCGCCGCGTCCAAGTCGCTCATCCCATGCCTGGAAAAGACCTCGGCAATCAACGAGCGGTCCGGCTCCGGGTCGAGCACCAGTTCGGTCTCGATCGGCGTCTCTTCGAGCTCCGTCTGGCTCCCTTTGGCGGCGTCTTGCAGCAGCCGGCGGATCGTCTGCTGATTGAGTTGGCAGGCAACATCGACGGCTTGGAGCAGCTGTTGGGCGTTGCCTCTGCCGGCGGCGTCGCGATAGCCGAGGTTCCACGCGGTCACCGCAGCACTGGCATCGCCATCGGCCCGCACGCTCTGCAGTTGCCCAAAATCGCCGCCCGAATCGACTTGGCGGCAATGCTCATAACGCTTGAGGAACTGGTAATGCTCGCTGAGCAGTGCCGCTTCTTGGACCGTCAAGCAATCGGCCACCAGCAGTGTCTGGATCGCCTCAGAAGTCGTGCGCACGCGCAAGCCTTCCAGATCACCGCCGTTGATCACCTGCAGCAGGGTGACGATCAGCTCGATATCGCTCAGCCCGCCGACGCGATGGCGGATATCGGCAGCCGCTTCGGATTCATCCGCCAATCGCCGAGCAAACTTGCGCATCAGTGTCTGCAAACCCTCTTGGTCGGCACGCTGCAGATACTTCCGGTACACCCATGGTTCGATCAGCTCCAGGAACGAGCGGCCCAGCGGCTCATCGCCAGCGACCACGCGGCTCTTAACGTGCAACACCCGCTCCCAGGTACGGCCGACAAGTTGGTAGTGGCGATGGGCTTCGGTGACGGTGGTTACGATCGGGCCGTCTTCGCCGAGTGGGCGCCGCGCGAGCGACACATCGAACAGCGGCCCCGGCGTCGCGGGTGGCGTCAGGCTCGTCGTCAGAATATCCGCAGCGGTGTCCGCGGCGGGCTCTCCGCCAAAGCTGACATCCGAAGCTGAAATGAGTTTCTCACCGTCCTCAGCGCCGACATCGATTACGGTGTCGGCGATGGCTGCCGATGCCGCGTCGCCGCGGACCAGGGCGACGACATGGTCGCAGAGCTGGCGGAAATATTCGTCGCCAGCCAAGTTCACCGCACCATCGGTCGGGCCGCAGAGGTCGCAGAGGAACATCACTTCCAACGGTGTGTCGTAGCCGAGTTCGCCGGCTCCAAAGGCACCCAGGCCGATCACACTCAGTCGTCCCGCTTCACCGTTTGGCGTGCGCGGGACGCCGTAGCGGCTGGCGAGTTGGGCGCTAGCGAAGTGCAGCGCCGACTCAAAGATTGCTTCGGCCAAGACCGTCAGTTGGGAGGTGACGCGGCCGGTCGAGGCGCCGCCGACAAACTCGCCGTAGGCAATTCGCAACCGCTCCCGCCCGGCGACTGAGCGGAGCAGCGATGCGGCCGCCGCCGATCCGCCGCCGCAGGCGGCCAAGGCATCGAGTTCGGCAACGATTTCGTCGATCAGCACCTCGCGCTTCACGTCCGCTCCGCCGCTGGCCCGCACCAGATCGAACGATTCCGGGTCAGCAATTAACTGATTGGCGAGCCGGTTGCCGGTGCCCAACAGCCGCAGCAGCGTGGCTAAGGCTTCCTCGTCGCGTTCGAAAAAGGCCAGCAGCGACGTCGGGCTGCGCGATGCGGCGATGAACCGCTGCAGGCGCGAGGCGACCGCATTCGGATCGGCTGTCTGTGGCAGCCGCTGCTGGAGTTGGGACTGCAATCTGCGCAGGAGGTCCACCGGTACAGGCATTGACGCGATCGAACCGAGCAACTGGTCGTCCAAAACCTCATTCATTGTTACCCCGGCATAAACCACGTTACCGCTTACCTACGCTGCACTTTGCCGACCTGCCGAGCCGAGCGACGTGCCTGGGCGTCGCTTTTGAGCCGCTGCGGCCGATCGATGGAACTGATCGGCAGCGCCACCCGTATAAGTAGCGGTTGCCGCAGCGCCGGTCGATGCCGCACAACTGATGCTTTCCACACGGTAAGAACCGCACTGAAATCCGTCAATCACGACAGCTTTCTTGTGTCCGGCCACTTAAGAGCAACTAACCGTTTTTTTCCTCATCCCTTTTCTCAGACGCAGCGTCGCTGCGATTTGCGACCTAGGGTTGCTCGACAGAGCGTCACTGGCAGCTCGGTACGACTCCGCCTCCACCGATGCTTGGGCACCACATCACTGTTGATTTTTTGCAACAGCGAGCCGTCGCCTCGCAACCGATGGTTGCGCTGTAAATCAGTCAATACCAACGGTTTGCCACGACCAGTTCGGCCTCCGTGTCGCTCTGCGGCATCAGCCCTGCACCACGGTCGCTGGCAGCCGATCACGATATCCCCGAGATGATGAGGAAGTCTTCATGCCAAAGAAAATCAGCCGCCGCAGTTTGCGAGACGACGCCTTTGACGCCGAAGAGTCGATCGATCGTCGCGGGCGGGTGATGGGGCAGGCTGAAGTGGAAGATTTTCTTGAAGATGATTTGGTCGACGATGATGACTGCGAGGGCCTGCTCGATCGACCTGACCTGCGACACGAGCCGTCACAATCCGATGCGACCGACGATCCGGTCCGCATGTACCTGATGCAGATGGGCCAGATTCCGCTGCTCAACCGCGACAGGAGATTTCCGCCGCCAGGCAGATCGAACGCACGCGCGACCGCTACCGCCACAGGATGCTGGCCACCGACTACGTGCTGCAAGGGGCCGTCGAGCTGCTTGAAAAAGTCCGCGACAGGCAAGCTGCGGCTGGACCGCACGATCGAAGTCTCGCGTCACCAACACGACCGAGAAAAAGCGCGATCATGCAGCGGATCGGCCCGAACCTGCCGCACGCTCAAGGCACCTGCTGAAGCAGAACAAGGACGATTTCCTGATCGCCGTCAGCCGCAGCACGCCGATGCGTCGCCGCCGCGCGGCCTGGCGCAACTGGCTGATCCGCCGCCGCAACAAGGCGCGTGCGGCTGATCGAAGAGATGAACCTCCGCACCGGCAACTGCAGCCGCTGTTCGAGCAGCTGCGGCAAGCCAACAGCCGGATGGCCGACGCTGCAGCCGTCTGCTGGCCGACGAAAACTCACCGGCACTTCCGGGCATGCCCAGCCGTGAGGCGATGCGGGACGAACTGCACTACCTGATGCGGATCACGCTCGAAACGCCCGCGACGCTGGACCGGCGGATCGCCCAGACCGATGCTCTACCGCGAAGACTACGACGCCGCCAAGCGGGAGCTGTCGGCCGGCAACCTGCGGCTGGTCGTCTCGATCGCCAAGCGGTATCGCAACCGCGGCCTGAGCTTCCTCGACCTGATTCAGGAAGGCAACACCGGGCCTGATGCGGGCCGTCGACAAGTTCGAGCACGCCCGCGGCTACAAGTTCACCACCTACGCCACGTGGTGGATTCGCCAGGCGATCACCCGGGCCATCGCCGACCAGAGCCGCACGATCCGCCTGCCGGTGCACATGATCGACACGATGAGCAAGGTCCGCGCAGATCACCGCGAGTTCGTGCAGGACCACGGCCGCGAGCCGACGCCGAAGAGATCGCCGCTGGCGCCGGCCTGTCGCTCGAAGACGCTCGCTGCATCATCAAGATGACGCCGCCAGCCGCTGTCGCTCGACCAGCCGGTGGGCGATCACGAAGACAGCTACTTCGGCGAGTTCCTGGAAGACCACCGCGACGACGACCCGCTGTACGACACCAACCGAGCAGGCCTCAAGCAGCGGCTCGACGAGCGTCATGGAATCGCTCAACTACCGCGAGCGCGAAATCCTGCGGCTGCGTTACGGCCTGGCCGACGGCTACACCTACACGCTCGAAGAAGTCGGCAAGATTTTCCAGGTCACCCGCGAACGCGTCCGGCAGATCGAGACCAAGGCCGTCCGCAAGCTGCAGCAGCCCTACCGCGCCAAGTCGCTGGCCAGCTTCCTCGACGGTACCGACTGGGTGTTCACCGAGGCGGCCGTCGATGTCGTCTGAGGCGACCGTCTGAGAGCTTAGCGTGGGATGCTAAAGCGTCCCAAGCCAGGGATTTCGATGTCGATCGTCGGCCGCGGCCGCCGTGGCGGAGGCTGGGGCGCAACCTGTTGAGGCGGGACCGCTTGCGGTGGAGCCACGCGTGGCGGGGGGCCTGGTGCTGCGGCCAGCAGCTCATAAATCTGATTGTGGACGCGGTTGACGTTCTGTGCGTTGCGCCGCAGGTAGAGCCCGTAAGCGGAGCGGTTGATCCGCTGAACGACTTGCTCCCAGGTCTCGTCAATTTCACGGAAATCTCGGTTGAGATGCGAGAGATCGGCGCCGCCCTCCGCGGTTTGGTGGAAGTGCTCGACCGCCTCGGCAAACTCGCCGATAGCGCGACGCATGTCATCGTCGCGGCGTGCGACCCGGCCGACCAAGTCTTGCAGACTCCGTGCTTCGCGCTCGAGCAGATGAGCGTGCCGGGCGATCAGCTCGCGATTGGCATCTCGCGGATTGCCCTCCATCCTCCGCAACACGTAATGCAATTGCTCATCGGGATAACGGATTCGCGCCGCTTGACGGCGTAGCCAACCGTCGCCGCTCTCTTCGAGGCGATGGACGAGCCGGTGGACCTGTTGATCCATGTCTCGGAACTCGCGCATTAGGCGCTGCGGGCTCTCGTTGCGGCGAAGCAGCTGGCGAAACCGCGCGACCGCCCGCGACGTCTGATCGATCTGCTCGGCCAGCCCCGGCGGGTAGGTCCCGCGCTCGTAATACAGATCTTCCTCAAGATGGTCGAGTTCGTTTTCCAACTGGCGTGCCCATTGCTCGGCGGACTGGGGCACCGATCCGCGCTGACCTGGACGAGACTGCGGCGGCTGGACCGCGCTGACCGGGACGCTGGTCACCAACAGCCCAAATAACAGGGCAAAAACTACTCGTTTCATGGTCTGACCTCAGGGGGAAACAAACAAGGGCCGGCAGCGACGACCTGTAGCTAGGACCACGCCCGCCGCCTGATTTGCAGAGCAACACTGGCAACGGCAAGTTGCAAACGCCATACCGCCATCCCGCACTCCTGGGCTGCCCTGGCGACCGGAATCATTCCCGCTCCATTGAGAAAAAGCTCTCCAGCGGCACGGTTGCTCAAGTGGAGTTGATCTGGCATACTCCGCACGCAGATCGGTACACTAACGCCTGCGAGCCCAGCTCGCCGGATCAGTACCACGGGGTGTGGCGCAGCCTGGATAGCGCGTTTGACTGGGGGTCAAAAGGTCGCAGGTTCGAATCCTGTCACCCCGATTATTTTTCAGAACGAAGCCCTTCGGCGAATGCGCCGAAGGGCTTTTTTTGTTGTTGAGCTGTGGTTGGAGCCCTGGCTTTAGCCTGCGGTGTGGTTGGAGTCCAGGCTTTAGCCTGCGGTGCTGCGGCAGGCTGAAGCCTGAACTCCAACGAACCACTCCGACGGGTCATCAACCTCAGCCGCCAAGCCGATGTCGGTGTATTTGCCTTCGCACATTTGCTTGAAGACGAAGGTCTAAGTGGAGCAGGAGAGTCGTAGAAGGTAGAGTGGAAAACGTGTTGTACCTCTAGCGAGCGCGATCAACAGACCACAGCACTCCGCAGCACTAGCTGTCCGATTGCTGCGACTGACATCAAAAAAGCCGCTGGGCGATCGATCGCTCAGCGGCTTTCGTTGTGGAGGGATTCACCAGGTGCAACCTGGCGGTCGGCAGGGCGGTTACTGAACAGCAACCAATTCGATATCGAACGACAGATCTTTTCCAGCCAGCGGATGGTTGGCATCGAGCGTCACTTGGTGGTCGTCGACCTGGATGATCTCGACGGTCAGCGGGTGATTGCCTTCCTGCTCCATCTGCAGCCGCTGGCCCACCTGTGGCTCGATATCCGGTGGCAGGTCACTCCGCGGGACCGTCACCAGCGCCTCTTCGCTGCGCGGGCCGTAAGCTTCCGCGGCCGGAATCACCGTTGTCGTCTTGTCGCCCGGGGCCATACCTTCGACCGCTTTTTCAAATCCGGGAATGATTTGGCCGGCGCCGAGTTGGAATGCCAGTGGCTCTCGCTCCCGGGAAGAATCAAACACGGTACCGTCATCCAGTTTGCCGGTGTAGTGAACTTGGACGGTATCGCCTGTTTTGGCTGCTGCCATGGTATGGCCTTTCGCATTGACGGACTCGGCTGATCATTTTCGCGACCGCCTCAGCGGACACGACTCAACCCCATTGTAGCGCAGCGGGCCGTGGAGATGGACCGCAAGGCCGCCGCCGAGGCAATTTCACCACAACGACCGCTCGGCAAGGCCGCATCGCTGTCGCGAGCGGCGTAGCTGCACCGTCGTCCGCAGGTGGTAATAGGTGCACAGCGAGCCAGCGATCAACAACACCAGAAACAGGCGAAAGTAGCCGGACTCCGTCAAGGCGAGCGACTCCCAGTCGGCCGCTAGCAAAGCGGCTGCCCATGACAGGATCGCGAGCAGTCCGTATTTGGTCGCCAAGGCGAGCGCCATCAGCGCCAAGAAAATGCTCGGCGCGATGCCGACTTCGGTGGACAATCGCGCCAGCAGCGCACAAACCGTCATAAACTCGATCAGGGCCGACAGTCCGAATTGCGTCTGTAGCTCTGGCTTAGGCGAGGAGAGAACCGTGTGCATCGAATGCCCCTATTCTGTGCGACGCGCGTCGGTTCAATGTAGCCGCGTTTGCCGCCACTGGCCACACTTTACCAGCGGCGACCAACGCACAACAATTTCGCTGCGGTTGATCGTTCCTCGCGCATCGCTGATTCCCGTCACTGCTGGAAGAGCCCATGAGTCACACCGCAACGGGCCCGACAAAGCCGCTCAGCCTGAGCTATCTCCTGCGGCTCTGGGGCGGCGTTTCTGAACCGGTTGGGCCACGCGCCTACGCGCTCTCCGGCTTCGGACTGATGCTGTTCAAGTATGCCGCTGAGGCGCTGCTGATCTGGGTTTACACCTCCGCGGTCTACATGCCGTGGCACTTCTTCAGTCCTCTGCTGAGCGTGCGGGCGAGTGTGTTGCAGCCGGCTCCGCTGTGGCTGGGGTGGGTGTTGTTCGCTTGGTCACTGCCGTTTTTGTGGGTAGCGATTTCGATGAGTGTCCGCCGCGCGGCCGATGCGGGTAGCTCGCCGTGGCTCGGGCTACTGGTGCTGGTGCCGATCGTGAATCTGGTGTTCATGCCGCTGATGTGCTTTCCGCCGCCGTCCGAAGGCGCGAACTGGTCTCCGCACGGCGACGGCGATGCCGAGGAAGAACGCGCCACCAGTGCGGCGATGGCGTTGGGGACCAGCCTCGTGGTCGGAGCGTTGATGCTGTTCATCAGCGTGTACCTGCTGGCATCCTACGGCGCATCGCTGTTCATGGGCACGCCGCTGCTGATGGGGGCGGTGGCCGCGTTCCAGTACAACCGCGTTCATTCTCGCAGTTACGGAGCGTCGATCGGTTTGGGCCTGGCGGCGGTCTCGGTCGGTGGTCTAGGCCTGCTGCTGTTCGCGCTGGAGGGGCTGATCTGTGTGGCGATGGCTGTTCCGCTGATGTTGCCGCTCGGTGGACTCGGCGGGCTGATGGGCAAGGCGATCGCGGAGTCGACCCGGCGCCCGGGCAGTGAGCTGCTGGCTGCGTTGACGCTGCTGCCGGTGTGGGCGTTAGCAGAGTCCTACAGCACCGGAACGGCCCGGCACGAGGTGATCACGTCGGTCGAAATCAATGCTCCACCGGCGGTCGTCTGGCAGCATGTGATCGGTTTTCCCGATTTACCACCGCCCAGCGAGTGGTATTTCCGCTGGGGAATCGCCTGCCCAGAGCGTGCTCGCATCGAGGGCCAAGGGGTCGGGGCGATCCGTTACTGCGAGTTCAGCACCGGCACCTTTGTCGAGCCGATCACGCATTGGGAGCCTGGCCGCCGACTCGCCTTTGACGTCACCGATCAACCGGCACCGATGGTGGAACTGAGTCCTTATCGCCACATTCATCCGCCGCACTTGGACGGGTACCTACGGAGCAATCGTGGCGAGTTTCGCCTGATTGCGTTACCGCAGGGCCGCACGCGGCTGGAAGGAAGCACTTGGTACGAGCTCGACATGTTCCCACAGACGTACTGGACACTGTGGTCGGACTTCCTGATTCACCGCATTCACGAGCGCGTCCTGCTGCACGTCAAGCGGTTGTCCGAGGCCGAGTGAGACGCTGAGCGGCACCGCCGCAAGACGCATCGCACCGTCGCCGAATACGGTTCCACCGAACTCGGCCTCAGATGCGCTGGCGGTTTGTCCGTTATTTGAACTTAAGGTTACCGGAGACGATGCTCGCAGTCACGCCAGCAGCGTCGCCTAAACCGCCAAACGGACGATCGATCCCCTCAGCATATGCATGGCCGCTCGCTGTTGTGAACCGCCCGGTCCCACCCTGAAACCTTATGAAAATCAAAGCTCCAAAAAGGTCTGGATCATCAGTGGAGTAGTTCTGCATGGAAAACGTTCCGTGCAGAGTATCCGTTCCGATTTCCCACTGGAAGGAGCCGGAGAAATCCGTTGCTTGAGGCCTTGTGTTATCCAAATAAACATAGCCGATCGCCTCTCCACTGCCCGTAAATGCTAGCTGAGATGGCGTTATGGGAGCACCCTTGCCTGGGAAAGCGGTCCCTTTATCCCCTACAAGGGAAGCGACGAGATGTCCGCCAAAACTCTGACTGGCGACGTTGAAGACTGCAGCTGGTATACTCCAATCCATCCAGTCCGGGTGGTCTCGATCGACTGGCGCATGCTCGAAGGTGAACTCGCCCCCGACAAGGCTAAAATTTTGGGCCTGTGCCGCTAACGGAAGCGTTGCTACAAACAAGGCGGCAACAACGATTTGATTCCAGCGCAACATATTCTAAAGATTCCTAAACGAACGCGATGTTATGAATGCGTACTGCCGAACTGTAGCCCATGTAGTCGAGCGCCGTGGGCGATCGACAGCTTTCTTTTGTATTTAGGGCGACCGACGAAACCGCCTAGGTCCCGTCGCTGAACAGTCTTCACATCCCTTGGAGCCGAGTCAAGCTCGAATTGGGAGGGATGCGACTACAACCTACGAAGGCGGTTGACGGAGCACGCTTGGAGCGTGGAGCAGCAGCCGGATATTACGAGAAAAGTCATAAAAACTGCTATCAGACGCGTCGCGCGGCCTCATCGCTCAAATGCACCGATTCCTGCGTTGTGCTGAGTGAGACATTTCCGAGGCATTGCGGTGGAGCCTTAAGCTTATTAGAAAAGCTTATAGAATGCCGAAGGGTGGTCGCTGCGAACGCTTGATTCTTCCCACCCTGCAGCACTCTAAAACTAACGTACAGTACTGTACAAGTATTTCGTACGGTGTCGTACAAGTTCAATAGGTTGCCGCAGGTTTTAAAGGTTCCCGCCAGTAACCCCGTTGATAGTCATCGAGGGAGTTGGCATGAGCCGGCCAGTGAGGTAGTGGTCGAGCGTGTCAATTCTCGCTAGACCGACTCGAGGCTGATCGCTAAGCGATCAGACCAGCCAACCGGCCCGTGCTGTCACCGAGCGCTTCGAGGTGGATGCCGGCACCGTCGAGCATCGACAGGTAGAGGTTGGTCAGCGGTGTGCCGTCCTTGTAGGCGACATGGCGTCCAGGCTTGACGAGCCCGCCGCCTTTGCCCGCCAAGATAATCGGCAGGTTGTTGTGGTTGTGGGCGTTGCCGTCACCAATCCCGCTGCCGTAGACGATCAAGCTGCGGTCCAACAGCGTCTGGTCACCCTCGCGCACCGACCGCAGACGTTCGAGGAAATACGCCAGTTGCGTGACGTGGAAATGATTGATCTTCTGCAGCTTCGCCTGCTTTTCCTGTTTTCCTTCATGGTGCGACAAGTCGTGGTGCCCTTCGGGAACGTCTAAGAAAGGATAGCTGCGGTTACTGCCTTCGTTCGCGAACACCAGCGTCGAAACACGGGTGGTATCGGTCTGAAAGGCCAGCACCACCAGGTCGCCAAGCACCCGCAGGTGCTCCTCGTACGACGCAGGGATGCCGCTCGGACGGTCCAGCGGCAGTGCCTTGCCATCGGGAGCCTGGGCGGCTTTTTCAATCCGCATCTCCAGTTCGCGAATCGCCGTCAGGTACTCATCGAGCTTCCGCTGGTCGGCGAGCCCGACGTTGCGTTGCAACCGCCGAGCGTCCTCACCGACCATGTCCAAGATGCTCTTGTTGTAGCGTTCGCGGCGGGCGCGAGCCTGAGCCGATTCTCCGGGCCGGCCAGAAGTGAACAGCCGATCGAAGATCAACTTCGGATCGACTTCCTTGGCGACCGGCTGGTTTTCGCTCCGCCAGGCGATGTTTGACGAGTAGGCGCAGCTATAACCGGAATCGCAATTGCCGGACTGGGCGCCGGCGTCCGCCCCGACTTCGAGCGACCCGAACCGCGTCACCTTGCCGAACTCGCGAGCGGCGATTTGGTCGACCGAAACGCCGGCACGGATATCGGCCCCGTCGGTCTTGCGCGCCTGGGTGCCGGTGAGGAACGTCGTCAAGGCACGCGCGTGATCGCCGCCGCCGTCACCGTTGGCATTAGCCTTCTGGTGCGTCAGGCCCGAGAGCACGCAGAACTCGTCCTTGAGCCCCGCGAGCGGCTGGAGTGTCTTGGGCAGCGCATAACCGGCGCCTTCGCTGGTCGGCAACCAGTCGGGCATGTGTTTGCCGTTGGGGACATACAAAAACGCCATTCGCAACGGCCGTTCCGCCGCCCGTTCAGCCGCCAATAAAGACCGCGGCACCATCGCATCGAGCAGCGGTAATGCGATCGCCGTTCCCAGTCCCTTGAGCGTTGCGCGGCGAGAGATGCGTGGAAGACTCATTTCCGTACCTTGGGTTGCAGAGTGCGTGAGGTGGGTTACTGGCAGGCGGGTAGGTTACTGACGGGCAGGTTACTGACTCGTTCCATCGTCCGCGAGCTCAGCTAATGCGGACAACGGAATTATCCCTCTTGGGGCGAGGGCAGGCTACTGGGGCATCGCCGTGGCGGCGCGGCTGCGAAAGGGTGAGCTGTCGATGATTGCAATGACCAACGCCGCAAAGCGATCGTCGTGCTGCTGCATCGCTGCGGTGATCTCGTCGAGCGTACACTCGTCGAAATACTCTAACCCACGTCCCAGTGCGTAGGTCAACAGCTTGGCGGCGACGCAGCGGCGGAAGTCCGCCTGTCGCTCGATCAAGACCTGCCGCAGCTCAGTCGGCCCCGTGAAGGTTTGCCCGCCGGGAAGTTCACCGCGGGCGTCGATCGGCAACCCTTTATCCTGATCCCGCCACTGGCCGATGGCGTTAAAATTTTCCAGCCCAAAGCCGAGCGGGTCCATCAAGCGGTGGCAACCGGCACAACCGGGATCGGAAAGGTGTAACTCCAACTGCTCGCGGAGCGATACCGCCTGCTTCGATGGACCGCTCTGCGCCTCCAGTGCCGGTACATTGGGCGGCGGCGGTGGCGGCGGGGTTGCAAGCAAATTATCGAGGATCCACTTGCCGCGTTTAACCGGCGAAGTGCGCGTCGGATTGGAGGTCACGGTCAGAATGCTGGCGTGACCCAGCAGCCCCGCGCGGGCCGAACCCGCCAGTGAAACCTGGCGGAACTCGTCGCCGGACACGCCTTCGATCCCATAGAGCTTCGCCAGCGGCTCATTGATGAACGTGTAATCGGCCGTCAGCAGTTCGAGCACGCTGCGGTCTTCGCGGATGATCGATGAGAACAGCAGCTCCGTTTCCTGCCGCATCGCCTGGCGCAATTCAGGCGTAAACGCGGCGAACTGCTTTTGGTCGATCGAAATCGTTTCCAGGTTCCGCAACTGAAACCACTGCCCGGCGAAGTTTTCGACTAGGCCGGACGAGCGTGGATCGGCCAGCATGCGGCGGACCTGCCGCTGCAGTTCTTGAGCGTCCCTTAGCTTGCCGGCGCGGGCGGCTGAAAACAGCTCGTCATCCGGCGGACCACTCCAGAGGAAGTAGCTGATCCGCGTCGCCAATTCCCAATCGTCCAGCTCGCGGATCACATCGGGTGCCTGTGGATCGGCCTCGATGCGAAACAAAAACCGTGGCGAGACCAGCACGGCCTGGACAGCGACTTGCATCGCCCGCTCAAACGATGCTCCGTCGTCCAGCACCATCTGAACGATTTGCACGTAGCGATCGACATCCTCGGCTTCCACCGGGCGGCGAAACGCGCGCGGCAGCAGGGCTTCCAAATTGGCGCGTGCCGCTGTCAACACCGCGTCGCGATCGGCTTCGGCAGCCGGCATGCTGCGGATCAGCCGCCGGTGTGACGCAGGCAAGTCCTCGGGCAGCGCGCCGATTGGACCGATCACCGACAACGTCGAGACGTGCAGGTTGCGGTCCCCGCGGACTTTCGGGTCGTCGGTATCGACGCGGTAATAATCGTTGAGAAACTTGACGGCAAACCGGTGCTTGCCTTGTGGCGCACGCACCTGCACTTCGTAAGTGCCCGGTTGCTGGGACGTGGCCGGCACATCGACGACTTGTAGCTGCTCGCCGTCGAGTAAAAATGCCATCTTCGCTGGCTCAGGACCCGCTTGATCACCATACGCCTGCACGCGAAACAGGTATTCCGCGGTCGCGACCAGCTCAAAATCGTCCCCTGCCTCGCCGACCGACGCCAGCGTCTTGCCCGGCGTGCTGATCACCGGAGCAAAGTCTGCTTCACCGACCAAGATCGCTCGCCGGACCACTTCGTCCGCCGCGTCGAGGTAACGCTCCAACAACACCGGTGGCAGCGTCAGCACATCGCCGATGTTGTCAAACCCATAACCGACGTCATCGGAGGGAAAGTTGTCCGCCGGTCGGTAGTCGATTCCGGTCAGGTGTGCGATCGTCCGGTTGTACTCGTTGCGATTGAGCCGCCGCAACGTCACGCGGCCCGGGAATGTCGGCCCATCGCAGTCGACGGTCAGGGCATGCGTGTCGATCCAGCCGATCAACATTTGCCGCTGCTCGTCCGTCGGCTGCTCGTTGTCCGGCGGCGGCATGATGTGATTGTCCAACTGCGTGTGGACTTTTTTCCAGATCGCCCGGTCAAGCGTCCGCGCCCAAGCGATGTCCAGCTGCTCAAAGGCGACGCCCGCGTCCGGCGAGGCGCCCGAGTGGCAGTCACCGCAGTAGGTCGTCAGCAAGGGCAGCACGTCCTGCTGGTAATCGAGGTGGGCGTAAGGATCCGCGGTGGGCTGGGGAGCCTCGGCCTGCAGCGACCCTTGAGCGGCGAGCCATCCAACAGCGACGCAGAAAACAGAGTACAGACGGAGCATCAAGTGGATCTCGACGGTGGCGGGGCGGGCGAGGCGGGCGCGAACCTTCAAAGCAGCAGGCCTCCCCAGGTTGGAGTTCAGGCTTTAGCCTGCGCTTTACGGTTGGAGTTCAGGCTTCAGCCTGCGTTCTACGGTTGGAGTTCAGGCTTCAGCCTGCGTTCTACATGGACTTCTGCAGTGATGCACAGCCTCGAAGGCGGTCAACGTCACCGCTGGGCGAGATATTAACCTCAAAACGGCGGGAAGGTAAGCGAATCGGTGCTGGCCCGGTAACGAAGCCGCGACTTGTGACCCGGCGTCCGAGGGATAAACTAGCCGTGATGACGGCCTCCCAGTTCCCCTTTCCCAGTTTCTGCGTGATGCGTGACTCCTGACCAACTGTCTGCGAATGCAGCATCGCCAACGACCACGCCGCTGATCGAAGATGGCCACCCGGCTGTGGTCCACTGGGATGATGCGAGCGGTCAGTTGATCATTTTGGACCAGACGCGACTGCCGGCTGAGGTTGCGTACCTCTCCTGCAACAGCGTCCAACAGGTGTGGGACGCGATCGCCAGGCTGAGCGTCCGCGGTGCTCCGGCAATCGGAATCGCGGCAGCGTACGGAGTCTGCCTGGCAGCCGGTGAGCAGACCGGCGAACCGTCTCGCGATTCGGCTCGGCAACGTGTTTTGGCAGCGATCGAGCATCTGGCGACCAGTCGTCCGACGGCGGTGAACCTATTCTGGGCGCTGGACCGGATGCGTGCTGTGCTGACGCAAACGTCTGACGACGCGCCGCTGCGCGAGGTACTCGTGCGTGAAGCGCGCTCGATTCACCAACAGGACCGTGAACTGTGTGCGGCGATTGGCCGCTATGGTGCTGACCGGCTCGGCGATGCCGCCGCCTTGATGACCCATTGCAACGCCGGAGCGCTCGCCACCGGTGGCGTGGGGACGGCATTGGCGCCGATTTATGAACTGCATCGTCGCGGCCGAGCGGTCCGCGTGTTCGCGGACGAAACGCGGCCGCTGCTGCAAGGCGCACGACTGACCGCTTGGGAGCTGCAACAAGTGGGTGTCCCGGTGACGGTGATCACCGATTCGATGGCCGGTTCGGTAATGAAGGCCGGCAAAATCCAGGCGGTGATCGTCGGCGCCGACCGGATCACCGCCAACGGTGATGTCGCGAACAAGATCGGCACCTACCCGCTGGCGATCCTGGCGCGTTATCACGGCATCCCATTTTTCGTCGCGGCGCCGCACTCGACCTTTGACATGGCACTGCGCGATGGCCAAGAGATTCCGATCGAGCACCGCCGAGCCGAAGAAGTGACGTGCGGGTTCGGTCTGCAGACCGCTCCGGCAGACTGCGACGTCTTCAATCCAGCATTCGACGTCACGCCCGCGGAACTGATCACCGCGATCATTACGGACCTAGGCGTGATCGAATCGCCCAACGTCCGCTCGGTCAGCGAAGTGCTTGGGCCGAAGCGGAGCAGCAGTCGCTGAGGGCTGAGCTGCTTTTCCTGAGGCCCGCAGGGCCGGCACATCCACTGCCGGGCCCCGTGAGGGCCCGGTAACAGGAGCGACAAGGAGCGCTTAGGCCCGCAGGGCCGGCACCGGTGTGGCGGAAAACCTTGGAAGTGTCGGCCCAGAGGGCCTGAGAGGTGCTTTTAGCAGCTAACCCGCGCGATTGCTGCGAGATTTTATTTGATGAACTTCCTCAGCCCCGGCTCGGGAATCTCAAACGATCCAGTCGCGGATCGCACGCACGATTTGCTCGTGGACGTCGTCCGGAGCCTGGGCGGCGTCAATCACTACCGTGTGCCGCGCCGATCGCGGCAGTTGCTGCAAAAACGCTTCGCGGACCGCTTGCAGATACGCCAGTCCACGCGATTCCATGCGGTCGGTTGGGCGGTCGATTCGTGCCAGCGCTTCCTCGGCGGGCAGGTCCAACAGCAACGTCATGTCGGGCTGCAAACCACCGTTGGCCCAGTCGCCAATGTTCCAGAGTTCATCCGCGGCCAGTGCGCCGCCGACGCTTTGATAGACGACGTTGGCCAGCAGAAAGCGATCGGAGAGGACGACGTGGCCGGCGTCCAGCGCCGGCCGGATTTGGCTCTGGACCAATTCGCAGCGGGCAGCCATGAACAGCATCGCTTCGCAGCGGCGGTGCATCGAGAGCTGCGAGTCGAGCAGCAGACCGCGGATCGCCTCGCCGGTCGGCGTGCCGCCGGGATCGCGAACCGTGAGCACCTTCGTGCCCTGCTGTCGCAGGTACTCGCCGAGCCTCGCCAGTTGTGTCGACTTCCCGCCGCCATCGATTCCATCGAGGGTGATCAACATCGGGGTCACCCATGTCGCTTCTGGTAGATGGCCGTCAACAGCGACTCACTGTCTTTGAACTTCTTGCCGCCCGCGACCGCTTCGTCGATCAGCGTCCGCGCGTCGCTTTCGTTGTGCCCCAACGCCAGCAGCGCATCAAAGGTGTCGGTCACCACGGCGGCAGACAGGTCCGGAGCATCGCCGACCTTTCCACGATCGACCATCAGGGCGAAGCGCGGCATTTTGCGGCGCAGTTTCGCGATGATCCGCTCGCTCGTCGCCGGCCCAATACCCGGCAGCGCCGACAACGCCTTGACGTCCTGCTGTTCGATCAGCACCGCCAATTCTTTCACAGGGCGAACCATCGCTCGCAGTGCTTTTTTGGTCCCCACGCCATCGACGCTGCAGAACAGCTCGAAGAATTGGCGTTCTGGCTCAGTCAGAAATCCGATCAACCGCGGCGTCAATCGGCCGCCTTGCGCCGCATTGCCATCGATGAACTCCAACGTCGGCAGGCGGATGTCTTGCCCCTGCTTGGGCTGCAATTGTCGGCGGGTGTAGTCGGCGACCAGCACCTCGTATTCAAAAGGTGCCACCTCGATGACGACCGCTTCCTCGCCAACGCGAAGCAATTTTCCAGTTAGTGAAACAATCAACGCGTTCGCCGTCCCTGTGTAAAAAGTTCAAACGCCGCAGGATCACCGATTCACAATCGGCACCGCCCAGAGTCACCCGCGGTCGAATCCGCCGGATCATACCCGTTGCGGCGCCTGGCGTTCCAGGTGGAAGCTGCAGATCGCGATCGCCAGCGCATCGGCGACGTCGTGCGGCTCGGGGATCGCTGTCAACCGCAGTTGCAACTTCACCGCCAGCTGCATCTGCGCTTTCGCGGCCCGGCCGTTGCCGGTCAGCGTCTTCTTGATCCGAGTCGGCTCATAGCTGGTCACCGCCATGCCGCCTTGGGCTGCGGCCAGACAGATCACCCCACGGGCATGCCCCATCAGAATCGCGGTTCGCGCACGTTCGTAGTGCGAGAACAGCTGTTCCAGCGCCATCCGATCGGGATGATGCGCCTCGATCACCTCTGTCACCCCAGCGTGCAACTCCGCCAACCGCGACTCCATCGTCCCTTTGGCGCGGGTGCGGACGATACCCGCTTCGATCAGCCGCATCGAGCTGCCGGAGCAGGCGATCACGCCGTAGCCGGTGGTGTTGAGGCCGGGGTCGATCCCCAGGATCACGGCCATCGCATCACGACTTCCGTTCCCAGGAGGTGCCTTCTTTCTTGTCCAGCAGCGCGATGCCAATCTGTCCCAGGCGGTCGCGGATCATATCGCCGGTGGCGAAGTCCTTTTTCGCCCGGGCCTCTTTGCGGAGGTCGATCAGCAGCTGCATCAGCGCCTCGATCGTCTCGGTGTCGGCTTCGCCACCCGCGGCGGTCAGCGGCGGCTTGCGGAACAGCCCCAGCACGGCGGTCAGGTCGCGGAGCACTTCGCCGACGACGCGGAGCGTTTTCACCGGAGCCGAGTTGCGGTCGGCGCCGGTGGCCAGACCATGCTTATCGATGTGGCGATTGGCGGTCCGCAGCAGGTCGAACAAGGTGCTGATCGCCAGGCCGGAATTGAAATCGTCGTCCATTGCCGCGAGGAACTTGTCGCGCAAGGCCACGACCTCGACCAGCGTCGGATCGCTGTCGGCGTCGATCTGGCCTTGGTCGCGGGTTTCCGGGGCGGGCAGCGAGTAAAACGATTCGCCGGTGATTTCCGTGAACCGCTCAAAGAACCGGTAGAACGCGTCGAGCGAAGTGGCGGCTTCTTCGAGGCCTTCCTCGCCAAAGACAATCGTCGAACGGTAGTGGGTGCGGAGCAGGAAGAAGCGGATGCGCTCGCCACCGTGCCGGCGGATCAGATCGGCCAGCCCGCCGGCGCCTTTGCTGCGGCTGATCTTGCCTGCGTCGCCGGCCGCTGCGTCGAGCGCATTAGCGCTGCCGGAGGCATCGGCGGCGCGGTCGTTTTTGCCGCCGACTTTGCCTTTTTCACCAGCTCGCATCAGGCCGTTGTGCATCCAGTACTTGACCATCGGAGCGTCGTGGCAGCAGTCGCTCTGGGCAAGTTCGTTCTCGTGGTGCGGGAACATCAGGTCGAGCCCGCCGCCATGGATGTCGAACGTTTCGCCGAGGATCTCGTGGCTCATCGCCGAGCACTCGATGTGCCAGCCCGGTCGGCCCTTGCCCCAAGGGCTGTCCCACGCTGGTTCGCCGGGCTGCGCCGATTTCCACAGCGCGAAATCGCCGGAGGCGCGTTTCTTGCCCGCCGCTTCACCGCCTTCGCCCTGCATCGCCTCGAGCGTGCGGTTGGACAGTTTGCCGTAATTCGGATCCTTGGCGACTTCGAAAAACACGTCGCCATCGACTTCATAGGCAAATCCGCGGGCCTGCAGCGACTCGATGAATGCGATGATCTGCGGCATGTGGTCGGTCGCCCGCGGCAAGTGGTCGATCTGATCGACGCCCAATTCCTTCAGGTTGGACAGATAATCAGCCGTCATCTCGACCGCGATCTGACTCATCGGAATGCGGCGTTCGCGGCTTTTGGCGATCAGCTTGTCGTCGACGTCGGTGATGTTGACTACCCAGGTGACTTGGTAGCCGCTGTATCGCAGAAACCGCTTGATGGTGTCGAAAATGACCGGACCGACCATGTGCCCGATGTGCGACTCGGCATACACCGTCGGCCCGCAGAGGTACATGCCGACGTGCGGCGGCCGCAGCGGCTCAAACGGTTCCTTAGTCTTGCTCAGCGTGTTGTAGACGCGGATTTCGGCTGGTTTTTGGGCCGCGGCGGACGATTGAGGGGCGGTCGCGGTGCTCATAACAGTTCGGTTGGGATGCTCGTGTGGGTCGAATGGTGGTTGCCGCCAGGACCCGGCTGGAAGCGGCAATGCCGGAAGTATAGAAAAACTTTGCCGCCAGACCGAGAGCGATTACCCCGGCGACGGACCATTGCCGCGCTGCGGGGCATAGACCAGAGCCACGGCACGCGCGGCGATCGCGGCCGAGTCGCCGATCGCTCCGAGCCCTTCGGCGGTTTTGGCTTTGAGCCCGATCCGGTCGACCGGAATGTCGGCGATCTCCGCGATCTGCTGCCGCATCGCGTCGATGTGCGGCGCCATTTTCGGTTGCTGAGCCAAGATCACTCCATCGATGTTGCCGATTTCCATCCCTTGCTGCCGCACTCGGCGGACGGCCTCGACAAGAAAATCGGCGCTGTCGCGGTTGCGATTCTCCTCGTCGGTATCCGGAAACAAACGCCCGATATCGGCTTGGGCGACCGAGCCGAGCAGCGCGTCGGTGATCGCGTGCAACAGCACATCGGCGTCGCTGTGTCCGATCGCGTGAAACTCTGCAGGAACGTCGATGCCGCCGATCCGCAGCGGACCGCCGTTGCCCAACCGGTGGGTGTCATAACCGATGCCAACGCGAAAGGGGAAGCTCATGAGCGGGAGTGCCTGAGGGACGAAACAAACGGTTTAGTCATGAAAGGGACGATAAGTAGAATACCGCCTTTATCGGTTTGAGTCGCGTTAGACCATCACGCGGCAGGGTTCGATTCATTGCCGCGGGGGTGGCACGTCCCTGATGACCTCTGGGTGGCACGTCTCTGAGGAACGAAGGGCGTGTCGGGGAGAACTGAGGGTAACCATGGAAGAACTCATCGGCTCGGCATCTGTTTCCGGTGCCCACGCCCATCGCTGGGGCTCTGAGCGTGCCACCCAAAGCCAAGCGTGCCACCCAAAGCCACAGGGCTCTGGGCGTGCCACCCAAGCCATAGCGACTCGCGTGGACGTGCCCCTCTGGCTTGCCACCGGACTTTGAACCCCTTCCGCGGCAGGCTACAGTGCAGCCGTTGTGATCCATGTTTGTCCGTTCTGTAGTGAAGGCGATCTAGAGTGACTGTTTCCGAAAACCAAAATCAAAACCAAAACCGCAGTCAGGAACCAATGCAGTCGTCGCCGGTCCGCTCGTTCATGCGGCATCATTTCCGCCACTTCAATGCCCGGGAACTAGCCGATGCCGCTGAGGCGTATCGGCACTTCGTGTCGCCCGAGCACGGGGGCAAGATGATGGTCACGCTTGCCGGGGCGATGAGCACCGCCGAGATCGGTGTCTCGCTGGCCGAGATGATTCGCCAGGGCAAGGTGCACGCGATCACCTGTACCGCGGCGAACCTCGAAGAAGACATCTTCAACTTGGTCGCTCACGACGATTACAAGGTGATCCAGGACTGGCGGGCGTTGTCGGTGGAAGACGAAGTGGCGCTCCGCGACTCGGGTTTCAACCGCGTCACCGACACCTGCATTCCCGAGACCGTGGTCCGGCACATCGAACACCGGATGGTCAAGCTCTGGCAGGCAGCGGCCGAGCGAGGTGAGTCGCACACGCCGGCCCAGTACCTGTTCCAGCTGCTGGACGACGAGAGCCTGGTGGAACACTACCAGGTGCCGCGCGAGCACAGCTGGATGCTGGCGGCCAAAGAAGCTGGGATTCCGGTGTTCGTACCGGGATTTGAAGACTCGACGCTCGGCAATATCTTTGCGGCGCGGGTCTTCCAGGGCGTGATCAAGTCCGACCGCGCGGTGACCACCGGCATCGGGCAGATGCTCGAACTGGTTCGTTGGTATCAGGGCGCGGCCGATTCACCGATTGGATTTTTCCAGATCGGCGGCGGGATCGCCGGCGACTATGCGATTTGCGCGGTACCGATGTTGGTGCAGGACCTGCAGATCAAAGCGCCGCTGTGGGCGTACTTCTGCCAGATCAGCGATGCGGTGACCAGCTATGGCGGCTACAGCGGCGCGGTGCCCAACGAAAAGATCACCTGGCACAAGCTGCTTCCCGAAGCCCCCAAGTTCATGGTCCAAAGCGACGCCACCATCTGCGCCCCGCTGGTCTTCGCTTACGTCCTAGGCTGGTAACAGCCAACCGTCCCGGAGCGGATATCGCTATGGTTTTGAGTGGCACGCCCAAAGCCCCAGCGATGGGCGTGGGCACTGGAAACAAGTACCGAGCCGATGAGTCATTCTAGAGTGACCCTACGATTCTTCCCAGCACGCCCTTCGGTCCTCAGGGACTTACCACCCAGAGGATCAGCGTCCACCAGAGGATCAGTGTCCACGCCGAAGCGATAAGCGACGAAACTTGCGGAAGAACCTAGAAGGTAATATCCCACTGCACCCAATAGCGTTGCTCGGACCTGCTGTCCGCGAAATCGGGATCGAGAGTCAACTGGCTGACCTGGAAATTAATTTTATTGTTATGACCGTCGAAGAAGTAGGTCATGACCCCGCTGGCCTCTTGCTGCTCAATGTTGCCGACGGCAAGGTTGGGATCGACGACGGCATATCGCCCTGCGACCTCCAGCTTTTTGGGAATGATCGGCATGAGGTAGTGGGGGAAGTAACCGGCTTGGATAAAGCCGCCTAGCATCGTCGTTTCTTTGAACAGGCTGTTTTGCGGGGCCAAGGTATCAATAATCTCTTTGGCGTGCATCTCATGCAGTAAGAAGAAGCCTTGCCACTTGAATCGGATCTCGCCCATCATTTGGTTGATGCGGTACTGGCCGGGGGCGCCAATTTCATCATACGGCGCCCAGGGCAACGCCAAGCCGCTCTCGTCAGCTGTCGCAAAAGCTAGATAAGGGCTGCGATTGGTGTTGGCCGCTATCGCAAAGCTGAGCGCCGGGTGCTGGTGAAATTCGATGTCAGAATGAGAAAACGACATTTCTCCGCCCAGCGCATTCCATTGCAGGCGGGCGTTGTACATCAAATTCTCGTCCTCGTTGTTTCGCTCGCCGACTCCTAAGCCGGTAAAGACGCCAAGATAGTAAGTGGTGTCATACCAGGTGTGCGGAAACAGATTGCCGAACAGTTGCAAGCCTTGCTGGCGGTCGACGGTGAAGATGTCATTGACGATCGAGCGATTGACAAACTGCTGCCTGCCCGATGACGTTTTTCTTTCGTCGTTGTAGACCACCTTGCCGCGGCCAACTTCTAATGAAGCCCATTTGAACTTGGAGATGGTTAAGTTCAGGTCACGCAGGATCGGGTCTGCCCAGTCGTACTGGAGATAATATTCCAGCCAGTCAACGTAGGCGTGGCCTGTAAATCTCGTCCGTGCCCGGCGGATCATGAAGGAGTTCTCGTCGCGATCCAGATCGCTCAGCACTCGTGGGTCACTGTCGAACGGCGTCGCATAGCGAGCTTGAATGCGGTTTTGAATCGCCAACGAGAATTTTTCGTCCTCGCTGGTGAACTCAAAGCCGTTGTCGCCATATTTGAGACTGGATTTGGGTTTATCGGGCTCTGCGGCCCTGCGCTCTTCAGCGGCGTCTTTCTCCTTCTCCGACTCCTCGTCTTCGAGTTCCTTTAGTTTCTCTTCGGCACGTTCCAGCCGTTTGAGCACCGACTCCATGGACGGGTCCGCTTCCTCGTCCAAAGTTAACTCTTCGACAACCACCCAGTTCAGGATTTCGGGCTCGGCGTGGTAGACCACCTGGGCGGCCGCCGGTTCAGTGGCAAACCCCGTGAGGAGAGCTGGCAACATCACTAGCCAAAATGCCCGCCCCCACCGCTGGCAACGATCCAGCGGCCACCCGATCGGCCCCGCCGGCAGTAACCAGCGATGGAGAACGTTTCGGCGATCAAGCAGCATGTGTGGAGGGCCTCGTCGGAAAAGTTGGCTACGCCGTCGTGTTCAGATCGTCAAAACCATCTGGGCTAAATCACCCAATTCTGACGATTTCGCGGCGCCCGCCCGTGGCCGACCCGGTGCATGGGTCGTAAACAGCGGAAAGTCTCGGGGCCGGTGGCAAAAGCGCGGGCGGTTCAGTCGTGTACACTGATGCTCTCGCTGTCTGCGTGACGGAGCCTCGGACCGCTCCCCTGGAAAAGTAGATCATGGTGAAACTTGCTCATGCCAACCGAGTTCTAGCCATGGAGGAACGGGAAGAGTTGCTCCAGACGCTCCAGGACCGCTTTGAGAAGTACGTCAACCGCCATGAGGATCTGCAGTGGGAGCAGGTGCGAGCCAGGCTGGAAGCTAAGCCTGCGAAACTCTGGTCGCTGCATGAAATGGAGCGGACCGGCGGGGAGCCGGATATGATCGGCCAAGATCCGACCAGTGGCGAGTATCTGTTCGTCGATTGTTCGGCGGAAAGCCCCAAAGGCCGCCGCAGTGTGTGTTATGACCGCAAGGGCCTCGAGTCACGCAAAGAACATCAGCCCAAAGACAGCGCCGTGGAGATGGCCGCGGCAATGGGGATCGAGATGTTGACTGAAACCGAGTACCGCGAGCTGCAACAGCTGGGCAGCTTTGATTTAAAGACATCGAGCTGGGTGAAAACACCGGCTGAGATCCGCAAGCTCGGCGGCGCGCTGTTTTGTGATCGCCGCTACGACCACGTGTTTCTGTACCACAATGGTGCGCAGTCTTATTACGCCGCCAGAGGGTTCCGCGGTGTGCTCAGAGTCTAATCCACAGCCCCTGTTATACCTCTGAATTCTGCACACCTCTATAAGAATCACAACCTGTACGTCTCTTGCAAAAATCTCTCATGGAGGCAGGGGGCTCACGAAGTATGCGTTTTCGTTTGCTAGTTGCTGTCACTGCAGCTCGGGGAAAACGTCGCTGTTGAGGCCCGCGCGGGTCAGGATCGACTTGAGCCGCAGCAGAAAATCGCTCTTGTAGTTGGCGACCTGCTGCTCGCTCAGCCCGGTGCGGAGGGCCACGTCGCGGTTGGATAAGCCGCTGACCAACAGCAACTCCAAGCAGCGGAGCTTGGTCCAGTCACCGCGCTGTCTCCAGCGGGTGATCGATTGCTCCAGCGCGTCGCGGATCGCCGCCTCTTCGAGCCTCCGCCGCTCCACGCTGCGAGCCATCGAGCTGGCGACTCGGCCGCCGCCGGGCAGCTGCATCGGATCGTCCTCGCTGCTGCGACCGCTGGTTGAGACCAGCACCGGCCGCCGGCCCTGGCGCCGCAAGTAGTCGGTAATTTTGTAGGCGCAAATCGAGAACAGGTAACTTTCCAGCGGCCGCGAAGCATCGTAGTTGGGCAGGCTGGTGAGGAACCCGATGAACGTCTCTTGGACAATATCCTCGCTGGCCGTGCGGTCGCCGATGCGACTGCCCACAAATGCTAACAGTCGTCCTTCAAACCGGTCGATCAGCGTCTGCCAAGCATCCGCGCCGCCGCCGCGCACGGCCGACACGAGCGGATCTTCATCGAGAGGAGGTTGGTTCATGGTGTTCTAAGATACCCGCTGACGGCGCCGCTCGAGCAGGGTTCCGCTGCAAAGGTCACAGTGGGCCGACATCCGGTTGCAGCTCGGCATAGATTCCCACCAGATCTTCCTTTGGAGCGCGGTCACCGTAGAGCATCAGCGACTGGCCAGAAAAATACCGTTCATCGAGCAGCCGCAGCGACTGCCCGCTCGGCCGCATGACGGTCTGGCGTCCTACGCCGGTGCTCATGATGTCGTGTGTGCCGCGGAACACAGCGGAAATCTCATCGGGCAGCGTGGTGCCGCTGCGGCTCACACCGTCGACATGCCGCACGATCGTCGTGATTTTCCAGCGATCGTCGCGCGGGTCGCGCAGCACGCGAACAGTGACAATCGACTCGCCAGCGGGAACCGGCTGCGCGGAAAACCACTGCGGCGCCTGCGTCGACTGGCGCCACAGCGCGCTGTAGGCGACGCGGTACGGCTTTCCCTTAGGCACTCGCACCCGGGTCTGCCATGTCAGCGGTTCCTCGGACGCGATCCGCACTGCGGCGATTTCGTCCTCGCCGCCGGCCTGCAGGTAACCGACCTCGTCGCGCAGCCGAGCGAGTTCGGCTTCAGCGGTCCGCATGCGGCGCAGGTTGTTGGCGTAGCTGAGCACGAGCGCCACCAGGGCGGCCAGCAGCAACAGATCGCGGATCGAGACTTGCGGGCGGTTCACGCTTTGCTCCCCGCAGCCGACACCGCCGCCTGCTCGCGGCATACACGGGCGTACTGCAACACCGCCTCGGTTGCGATTCGCCCCTGCTGCAGCTGCTCACGCAGGAGTTCCGGTGCCGCGAGTGACGCTCGGTCGGCCATCGTCTGCAACTGGGTCAATATCGTAGCACTGCCTTGGCGGTCGAAGAACTCAAAGAACCCGCCCACGCCGCGATAGCCCAGTCCGCCACGCAGCCCCAGCTCGATCGCCTCAGGTGAGTCGACCACGCCGGCAGCCAACACTTCGGCCGCTTCGAGCCACATCGATAACGACAGCGCCGTCACGATTTCGCTTGTCGTCCAGTTCCGCACGTCGCGCTGGTAGCGCTCGATCACCGCGATTGCATCCGGGTGCAGGCCGCCATGAGCCGAATCCGGCGCGTCAGAACCTGGCATCGGCTGCAGGCCAGGACCATAAAAACCGCCGCCGAAGGCTGCTCCCAACCGGCCAGCCTTAATCATCCCCGAGAGAATCGGCGCCGGATCGATCCGCTTAGGGAATGAGCGCCAAAAGACGCGGCCGGAGTCAAATGCAGTCCGGATGCCGATGAGGTCGATCAGTTGCAGTGGCGACAGCGGCATCCCAAACCGACTGGCGGCGCCGGCGATCAGCTCCGGCGACGCGCCGCGGCCCAGCAGCAGCAGCGACTGATTCAAGTACGGCACCAACAAGCGGTTGACGACAAATCCAGGACTGTCGCCGGTCACCAAAGCATCTTTAGCGAGCCGGCGAGCGTGCTGGCGGCAGCTTTGCATGATTTCCGGGTCCGTCACATGACACGGGATCAGCTCGACCAGCGGACGCTCTCCAACGGGCATAAAGAAGTGCATGCCAAGACATCGCGTGCGGTCGGCGACCTGATCAAACACTTCTGCGATCCGCAGGTTTGATGTGTTGGACGCGAGGATACAGGATGCGCCCAGAGCCGCCGACGCGGTGGCAAAAAACGACCGCTTTAGCTCCAGGTTTTCAGGGATCGATTCGATCAGCAACTCCGGCGCCCAGTCACCTTCGACATGCTCGCCCAAACGCACCGCAGCGAGTCCCGGCAGCGGGCTGGCGGCCTCGCACCACTTTAGCTCAGTGAACTCGCCGACCGCTTCCACGGCGGCCTGCTGCAGCGCCGCCGGGTTCAGATCCAGCAGCAGCACCGGAAAACCGTGCCGCAGGTGCTCGGCCAAGATCGCCCGACCGACTACGCCAGCGCCGACCAGCAGGACACTCGGGATGGCGGCAACATCGCGCTGGTGGGTCGGTTTCAGATGCACGGCGTTATGGTAAACCATGGATTGTTATGCCCGTCCCCATCGCTGGCAGCTCCTCGAAATCCGCCGCAGGTGCGCGGCACCAGAAATCATGCAAACCCTCAACGAATGTCTTCGAATTCTGCCGCTGGTGATCAGCGTTTCATTGTGGATTACCGGCTGCTCCAACTCAACGGCCCCGATTGACCGTAGCGCTGGGACCGACGTGGCAACAGGCACCGTCACCGTGGTGATCGACTTGGGCGATTCGGTGGTGGAGCGCGAAATTGAAGCGGTACCACAAGGCACCACGGTTGCCCAGGTGATGGCGGAGATCACCGACCCGCCGGTGGTGATGACCGGGTCAGGCTCGATGACGTTTGTTAAATCAATCGGCGAGCTGGGGATTTCCGGAGGCAAGGGCTGGACGTTCAGCGTCGATGGCCGGCGTTCGAATCAAGGAGTTGGCTCGTATGTCCTGAGCCCGCCGGCGCGGGTGGAGTGGACGCACAGCTCGCAGCGTCAACCGGCGCCCGCGACAGTCGCCGAGCCGGCTGCGAGCGATGCCGAGACAGTGGAAGCTGCCGACGAGCCGGCTGAGAACGCAACCGACGGCCCCTGAGCCGCTTAGCCCTGCCCTTTTTGCAGGTCATTGACTAAACTTCCATTCCGTTGGACCGCACTGCGCATCCTTCGGTCTCTGCTTTGCACTTTCCCCTTTTAAAACTTTGCCTGTTGATGTCCGCTCACGCCGACGCGTCTTCCAGCCCGCGAACGATGTTGGAAAAGATCTGGGACGAGCACGTCGTACATGCCGAACCGGGCCAGCCAGACGATTCTGTACATCGACCTGCATCTGGTGCACGAAGTGACCAGCCCGCAGGCGTTTGAGGGGCTGCGGCTGGCCGGCCGCAAGGTCCGCCGGCCGGAGCGGACGATCGCCACGCCCGACCACAACGTGCCCACCACCGACCGCTCGCTGCCGATCGCCGATCCGATCTCCAAGCAAGCAGATCGACACGCTGCGCGAACAACTGCCAAGAGTTCGGCATCCGGCTGTACGACATCGACGAGTCCGCGCAGGGAATCGTCCACGTCATCGGCCCGGAACATGGCTACACGCAGCCGGGCATGACGATCGTCTGCGGCGACAGCCACACGGCGACGCACGGCGCGTTCGGCGCTCTGGCGTTCGGCATCGGCACCAGCGAAGTCGAGCACGTGCTGGCCACGCAGACGCTGCTGCAGTCCAAGCCCAAGACGCTCGAGCTGCGCGTCGATGGCGCACTTGCCCGCGGCGTCACGGCCAAGGACATGATCCTGTACCTCATCGGCCAGATCACGCACCGACGGCGGCACCGGCTACTGCATCGAATACACCGGCGAGTGCGTCCGCGTGCTGTCGATGGAAGAGCGGATGACGGTCTGCAACATGTCGATCGAAGCCGGGGCGCGGGCCGGCATGATCGCCCCGGACGAGACGACCTTCGACTACCTCCGCGGGCCGACCGCAAGTTCGCTCAGGGTGCGGATTTCGACAAGGCGGTCGCGCGCTGGAAACAGCTGCCGACCGATCCTGGCGCGAAGTACGACGAGTCGCTGGTGTTCAACGCGGCGAACAGATCGCGCCGCAGGTCACCTGGGGCACCAACCCCGGCCAGGTCGCGCGGGATCGGCGACCCAATCCCCATCGCCGCGCGATTTCGACGACCCGACCGAACGCAAATCGACCGCAGTCGGCGCTGGAGTACATGGGCTTGAAGCCCGGTACGCCACTCCGCGACGTCAAGCTCGACCGCGTGTTCATCGGCTCCTGCACCAACGCCCGGATCGAAGACTTGCGGGCCGCGGCCGCGGTGGTCAAGGGCCACCGCGTCGCGGGTCACGTCAACGCGATGGTCGTTCCCGGCAGCGGCCAGGTGAAACGCCAAGCCGAAGAAGAAGGACTCGACCGCGTCTTCAACGAAGCCGGCTTCGACTGGCGCGAAGCCGGCTGCAGCATGTGCCTGGCGATGAACCCCGACAAGCTCGCGCCCGGCGAGCGCTGTGCAACCACCAGCAACCGCAACTTCGAAGGCCGCCAAGGCAAAGGCGGCCGCACGCACTTGGTCAGTCCCGCGATGGCCGCCGCCGCCGCTGTCGCAGGGCATTTTGTCGACATCCGCGAGTGGAACTACAAGTCATGAAACCGTTTACCAATCACACCGGCATCGTCGCGACGATGGATCGCGCCAACGTCGATACCGACCAGATCATCCCGAAGCAGTTTCTCAAGCGGATCGAGCGTACCGGCTTCGGGCAGTTCCTGTTCTTCGACTGGCGGTTTCTCGAAGACGGGAAAACACCCAACCCAGAGTTCGAGCTCAACCGTCCGGAGTTGAGCGACGCGTCGATCCTCGTCGCCCGCAGAAACTTCGGCTGCGGCAGCAGCCGCGAGCACGCGGTGTGGGCGCTGGACGATTACGGATTCCGCTGCGTGATCGCTCCGTCGTTCGCCGACATCTTCTACAACAACTGCTTCAAGAACGGCATGTTGCCGATCACGCTGAGCGAAGCCGATATCGATGAGTTGTTCGAGCGGGCGGCGGCGCAACCGCGTTACGAGCTGACGGTCGATCTGGAAAAGCAACAGATCTCGGACTCGCAGGGCTTTGTCCGCTCGTTTGAAGTCGATCCGTTGCGGCGTCACAGCTTGCTGCACGGACTGGATGACATCGCCCAGACGCTGCTGCACGAAGATAAGATCAGCCAGTTCGAACTCGCCCAAGCTCAATAGCAGATCCCGATGATTGCCGCCTGCGTTCTGGTGGCCGTTCTGCTGCTTGTCGGGCATCTGCTGCGGGTCCGGTTTGCGATCTTCGACCGCATCTACATCCCCGCGTCGGTGATCGCGGGCACGCTCGGCCTGATCTTCGTTCAACTGGCCGATCGCGTTTCGCTGCCCGACCCGGCAACAGGCTTTCTCACGCGAGCCGCCGACGCACTGCGGGAGTGGCCCGCAGTGATGATCGCCGTGGTGTTCGCCGCGATGTTGCTGCAGCGGTCGACACGGGCGCTGCGGCTGGGCATGCGGCCGACGCTGTGTGAAGGGGTGATGGTGTGGATCATCGCGCTGGGCCAGACAGCGATCGGCCTGACGTTGACTTGGCTGGTGATTCAGCCGTTTTACGATGTCCCCAACGCATTTGGGATGCTGATCGAGACTGGTTTCGCTGGTGGTCATGGCACCGCGGCGGCCATGGGCCAAATTTTTATGACGCCGGAAATCGCGTTTCCCGCGGGGCTCGATCTGGGGCTGCTGATGGCCACCGCCGGCCTGGTCTACGGAACCGTCTCCGGCATTGTCTGGATCAACGTCGCGGTGCGAGCCGGGCTGGCGGTGCCGCGGGGGGAGCACGCTCGGCGGCATCACCCGTCGCCGGTCGTCGAACCTCCGCAGGCGGATCAGCAGCTTGAGCCGAAGCAGCTTGAGCATCAACGGCTTATGCCCCAGCGACTGGTGCTGCAGCTTGTCTGGGTGTTCGCGGCCTACCTGGTCGGGCTCGGCTTGCAGGCGGGCGTCGGCGGTGTGGCGGCGAGTCTGGATGCGGCTGGTACGCAACCGAAGGGTGTCGTTGCCGAGGGCGACGCCAAGCAAGCCGCTCCGGTGCTGGAAAAACTTCGGTGGGTCGGCTTGGTCGGCAGCTTTCCGCTGTTCATCTACACGCTCTTTGGCGGGCTGCTGATTGGACAAACGCTGACGCTTGCGGGACGAGGCGACTGGCTTGACGGACCGTCGAGTGGGCGGATCAGCGGTACGGCGATGGACTTGCTCGTGGTCGCCGCGATCACCACGCTCAATCTGGACGCGGTCGTGGCGTATCTGTTTCCGATCGCGATCCTGTTCACCGGCGGCGCCATCTGGTCGGCGGTTTGCCTGTTCGTTTTCTCGCCGCGCATCCTGCCGCGGTCGCACTGGTTTGAGCTGGGGCTGATCAATTACGGCATGAGCACCGGAACGACGGCAACGGGATTTGTACTGTTGCGGCTGGTCGATCCCCAACTGCAGACCGATGCGGCGAAGCATTATGCGTTGGCGGCACCGCTATCGGCGCCGTTTGTCGGCGGCGGCGTGATCACGATCGGTTTGCCGCTTTTGGTCCTGCAGCGCGTTTCGATCGGAGTTTCGGCGGTGGTGCTAAGCAGCACCGTGGCGCTGCTGATACTGCTGGCAATGCGGCTAGCGGCGCCGGTTGGCGGCCTGCCCGACAAGTCATAAGGGCTTACCAACGCCTGACCAGTCCGACCGTGAAGTTCACTATCACGGTACGGCTGGGGACAAATGCGAGTCGGATGTCGCGGGGGCGACGACGCGGATGGAACGCTGGTCCTGGTAGGTCTGACCGAAGAGGTCGGTGGTGCGGACCTGGATGGTTGCAATGCCAACCGGCATGTCCGTCGGCAAAGTTGCCCTCCAGAGGTGCTCCGTGGCGTGCGGGCGGGGCAATGGCAGCCAGGGCAGATTGGCCCCCTTCTCGCTCGCCGGGAGTTGCTCCGAAAGAGCCGTTTCACGCCGCTTGAGCTGCTTGAAGTAGGGGTCGTTGCGAACCACTCGCTCCATTACCCTCCACGGCTCATTGGCCGCAAATCGAATCTCCGTTTTGGAGCGTTCCGAGCCAGCGAAGACGTTGACCAGAACTTCCGTGTCACCGGTCGCATCGGCCGCCACCTCGTCGGGTGCGAAGATATTCATCTGGTGATCGGCGGGGCGGCGAGCCGCGCGATACTCGATCGAATAGTTGTGGCCATCGAAAGTGATGATCGAATAACCGTTGGGCCCACCATCGCTCATCGTGGCGTGCGGGATGCCGTTCTCGTCCGGTGCGCCTCGCCACCAGCTACCACACGCGGTGACATTGATCACATGATGATGCGGTTCAGCACCCTGCCACCCGTCATCCTCGCCGATGAAGCGGTGCTCCATATAGTGCGTGTGGGCCGAGAAGGAGAGCGCGAAGGGTCGCTGTTCGATGAGACGGTACAGCTCATGACGATCTTCGACATTTACCAGCGGGATGTGCATCATCAACACAACCAACTGATCTTCAGGAATCATCGCCAAGTCGTTGCGGATGAACTCCATTTGCGTCTGCCCCAACCCGCCGTGGTATCGCCCTTTCTGCTGCTCGTTTCCGCCGACCCAGGTGACGTCGTCGAGCACCATGAAATGGACCGTTCCGTAATCAAAAGAGTAATAGTTCGGCCCATAAATCCGCTCGAATGTCTCGTCGGAGTGTTTGTCATCGAGCGATTCGAAGTTCAGATCATGGTTGCCGATCACGTTGTACCAAGGGATGCCGATTAGCGCAATGCTGCGGTTTAGCGGCTCCATCGTGTCGAGGTTGTTGAAGGCAATATCTCCGAGCGTGACACCGAAGGAGGCATCGTGGCCTTGCTCGCGAACGATCTGCGCCACGACGTCGTGGGTGATGTAGTCAACCTCCTGCAGGTTGCGAGGCTGGGTGTCGCCAAACATCAGTGCGCGAAAGGTGTCTGGTTCCGTGCTGGGATATAACGGAAAGTCGACCGACTCGGGCAGCGGGCCGGTCGGCTCAACGCCGGGAAACCGTGAAGGGGGCGACCCCGCCGGCTTATGGATGTAATAGAACTGAGGCAACTGGTCTTCGCTGACCGGCGTCCTCCAGTTGCGCGGCTTAATCACGAACAGGATCTGGTCATCATCGACGCTCAGCTGGTAGCGACCCGCAGCGTCGGTGCCGACGATGTCGCGCCCATTGGAGACACGAATGCCCGCCAAACCCACTTCGCCGTCATCGTATCGGCCGTTGCCGTTCTGGTCGTGAAAGACAATCCCGCTTGCCGTCTGGAGAGTACCTGAGAGTTCCTGTTCGGTCGCCGAGTGCCCGTGTTCATGAGCGGACAACATTTGATTCGGAACCGACAACCAGCAAACGGCAGTGAAGGCGAACAAAGAAAAGAGCCTCGAGCAGCTCACGGCCGGGCAGCGAAAGGGCGACGTACCTAAATGAAGCATGCAGTGTCTCACAATTGAGCGGGAGCTTTGAGTCGCCGGACACCAGTCACTTCTCACGAGCGACCCAATCCGCCACGTCGCCTACCGGCTCGGCAAGCATGATTTGTGGCGCAACCTTGTGTCCGGGTGTTTATCGCGATGCCCAGGGTACCGCCTCAGGCGTGGTCCCGCCCATAGTTGAAGACGATGAAAACTCTGTGAGTTTTTCGTGATGGCGTTTCACCTGGAGCCGCCAGCCCGTGTCAATCACTCCGACCTGGCAGTGCTCGGACGGCACCAGCGGTGTTTCGTCCGACCGAGCAACCGGTCAGCTGATTTCCGCCGCGCCTGTGTCGCACCCTCTTGTAGGGCCTGCGCCGTGAGCCTCCCCGCAACCGACCATCTGAGAAGAGTCATAAAAAAAGGGTGCAACTAGCAAATGCCAATTGCACCCTATCCGTATCAATACGCGTCTGCTGGCGAATTAGTCGCGGAAGCGTTCACCGCCCCCGCCACTACCGCTTCGGCCACGGCCACCACGGCCGCCTCCGCGACGGGAGCGTTCTTCACCACCGCGTTCGCCACGATCACCGCCGCGCTCACCGCGGTCGTCTTCGGAAACCGCAGCCGCCATTTCGTCTTCGAGACCGAGCTCTTCCAGAGCGCGGCGACGGCTGAGCTTGACGCGGTCGTGCTCATCGACATCGATCACCAGCACCTTCATGCTGTCGCCGACACCGATCACCTTGTCGACGCTGCTGATGTAGCCGCTGGACAATTCGCTGATGTGCACCAAGCCGTCGCGTCCGGGCAGGATCTCGACGAACGCGCCGAAGTCCTTGATGCTGCTGACCACGCCGTCGTAGATCTTGCCGATTTGTACCGTTGCGGTGCAGGCTTCGACCTGACGCATCGCTTCAGCAGCCGATTCGCGGTTGCTGCTGGCGATCAGGACGGTGCCGTCATCATCGACCTCGATCACGCAGCCGGTCTTCTCTTGGATGCCGCGGATATTCTTGCCGCCGGGGCCGATGAGGGCGCCGATCTTATCCGGGGAGATCTTAGTGCGGAGCAGGCGAGGCGCCGTCGGCGCCGTCTCGCGGCGGGGCCGCGGGATCGTCGTCAACATCTTCTTGAGGATCTCGATCCGCGTTTCTCGCGACTGCTTGAGCGTCGCACGGATGATGTCCTCGCTGATGCCAGTGACCTTCAGGTCGAGCTGAATGCCGGTGATCCCGTTTTGCGTTCCCGCGATCTTGAAGTCCATGTCGCCGAAGTGATCTTCGTCGCCGAGGATGTCGGTCAGCAGGCACCAATCTTCTTCGGAGCGGCGGACCAAGCCGATCGAGATCCCCGCCACCGGATTGGTGATCGGCACCCCGGCGGCCATCAAACCGAGGGTAGCACCACAGACACTGGCCATCGAGCTGCTGCCGTTGGACTCAAGAATGTCGCTGATCACGCGGATCGTGTAGGGGAACTCTTCAGGGGAGGGCAACACTGGCGAAACGCTGCGCTCGGCCAACATCCCGTGACCGATTTCGCGGCGGCCCGGCCCACGGATCGGGCGAACTTCGCCGACCGAGAACGAAGGGAAGTTGTAATCGAGCATGAACTTCTTGCTGAAGTCTTCATGCAAACCATCGACGCGCTGCTCATCGCGCGCCGTTCCGAGCGTGACGGTGATCAGCGCCTGGGTCTCGCCACGCTGGAACAGTGCCGAACCGTGGACGCGAGGCAGCACGTCGGTTTCGCAGTGGATCGGCCGGAGGCTGGTGCGATCACGTCCATCGGGACGCGTGCCGGCGAGAATCAGGTCGCGGACGACCTTCTCTTCCAGGTCATGCCACACGGCGCGGAACCGTTCGGCAGTGATCGCGTCGGGGGCTTCCGGGTTGGGAATGACTTCGCCCTTAGCCCGATCGCGCAGGGCGCGGACGTTGGCGGTGCGTTCGGCCTTGCCACCGGTTTGTTTGGCAGCCTTGAACTCGTTGTAATAGGTGTCGGTCAGCCGCTGCAGCAGCCCGTCATCGGCCGGAGCAATGAATTCTCGCTTGGTCGGATTGACCTTGCGGTACAGTTCTTCCTGCAATTCGATCACTTGGCGGATGACGCCGTGAGCAAACTGCAGCGCCTCGAGCATCTCATCTTCGGGCATTTCTTGAGCGAAGCCCTCGACCATCGCAATCTGCGACTTGGAGCCGCTGACGATCATGTCCAGTTCGCTGTTTTCCAAATCGGCATGCGTCGGAAACGCAACCAACTCGCCTTCCACCTTGCCGACGCGAACCGATGCAATCGGGCCGTCGAAAGGCAGGCTGGAAATGTGCAACGCCACCGCGGCGCCATTCATCGCCAGCACGTCGCCGTCGGACTGCTGGTCGCTCGCGGCTACGAATGCCTGGATCTGAACTTCGTCGTTGAACCCTTTGGGGAACAGCGGGCGGATGGGGCGGTCCATCAAGCGGCTGGCAAGCGTTTCTTTCGTCGTCGGCCGGCTTTCGCGTTTCAGAAATCCACCAGGGAACTTACCGGCGGCGGCCATTCGCTCGCGGTAATCACACATCAGCGGAAAAAAGTCGATGCCGACTCTCGGTGCGCCGGTAGCCACCGCGGTGACCACGACCGTTTCGCCGTACTGGGTCACGACGCAAGACTCAGCCAGCTTGGCTAATTGCCCCGTTTCGAATGATAAAACGTGGTTGCCGATTTTTCGCTCGACACGGATTTTTTGTTGACTCACTTTACTCTTTCCTTCTTCCAACCGTTAACAACTTCAGTCAATTCCAACTATCAAACCCCATTCACTTTGGCCTTGCACGAGAAAGACAAAAGACAGCTTCGAGAAGATACGTCCGTCCATAATGTAGATTCGCCTGACCGCAGACCCCAAAGACTGGTGTCCGAGCAGCGTAAGGAGGAGGATCGAAGCCGAGTGGGTACTCGATGCCGATAAGTGCGATGGCTCGCATCGCCTAAGCAACGCACACAAGCTGGTTCCATGAATCGATTCTTCCCAAACGGTAGGAATCGGGCTCAAGGATGTCACTGAAGACAACTGACTTGCGTCCGGCTGCTGAAAAAGCCTCGCTCAGCTGTGCTGCGAGCAGCGATGTCGCCGCAAGCCAGGGGCCGAGTCCGGATTTAAGAGCATCGATTTTCTGTCCCAAGGTAACCGGCGACTAGTCGCGAGCCTGAGCCCGCTCCAGCACACCGGCACCGGACCGACCACACACGCTAACGCGCCGCAGCCGGTCCACCATTGCGTGACCGCTGTTTTAAGTGGCCGGACACAAGTAACTTGTCATAAGTGACTTAATTCAGCACGACTCCTGCCGTGTGGAAAGAATCAGCTCATGGAACAAACTGCGTCCGGGTGCTTATTTGCGGATACCGAGTGCACCGATGATGTCTAAGTATCGCTGCGGGTCGTGGCGACGAACGTAATCGAGCAAGCGACGTCGACGACTGACCAGTCCCAGCAAACCGCGACGCGATGCAAAATCACGCCGATGAGTCCGCATGTGCTCGGTCAAACCGTTGATCCGCTCAGTCAAAATGGCAATCTGAACTTCGGGCGAGCCGGTATCGTTCTCGTCATGCCGATGTTCGGCGACCACGGTCGCCTTTTTCTCTTTCGAAATCGTCATCAGGTTATCGTTTCCGTCATGATCGTTTGATATGGACGCGTAGTGTAACGCTCAGCCACTGCCATGCAACGCCAAATCAGCAGAATGCCTTGGCCGCGCGGATCATTTTCCAGAGTACCAGACTCCCCGCAACCAGTAGTGACGACGCAAATCGCGCACTAATCCCTCGGGCAGGTCGGGCAAGTCGCTGACGCGAGCATTGGCCAGCGCCTGCGCCGGATTGCGGGTGCCAACGATCACACAGCTGACCGCCGACGGCGAGAGTGCAAACTTGATCGCCACATCGGCTAGCGTGTAATCGTCACCGCCCAGGCCATACCGCCGGCACTCCTGGGCGATGGCCTCCACCCGCTGAACCGCTCGCTGCAGTCGGTCGCCGGCGAAGTACGCACGCCGAAAATCGTCCTCTGCAAACCGGTGGTCGGCGGTGTATTTACCGCTCAGCGAGCCTTCGTCCAAGGGGACTCGCACAATCACCCCCGTCCGCGTCTCGGCGGCGGTGGAGAAAATTTGCGCTGCAGCCTCCTGGTCAAATAGGTTGTAAATCACCTGCACGACATCCACCAGACCATCGCGCATCAGCTGAATCACGCAGTTCTGGTCCTGCTCCGGCGTGCACAGCCCGATCAGATTGATCTTTCCCTCTTCACGCAGTTGCCGCAGCACCAGCAGCGGCTGAGGATCATCGTTCCAGGCACGGGTCCAGCTGTGCAATTGCAACAGGTCGAGCCGTTCAGTGCCGAGCGTGCGGAGCCGCTCATTGACATTTTCTCGCAGATACGCCGCCCCGTAGCGATCTTCCCAACGGCAATAGGGCGAGGGTGGCCACGGTCCATCGGCCGGCGGCGTCTTGGTCGCGACGAAGATCTCTTCGCTGCGATCACGCAGCGCCTGAGCGATCACCCGTTCACTGCGACCTTCGCCATAGCCGGGCGCGGTATCGACGAGATTGACCCCGGCATCAATCGCCGTGTGCAGGGCTGCGACCGAATCGGCATCGCTTTGGCTGCCCCACTGGCCGCCCAATGCCCAGCCGCCAAAACCGATCTCCGAGACCCGCGGTCCCTGCCCGCCCAAAAATCGCTGTTTCATCCAACCGCCTGTTCTCAGTTGCACCGCTACGTTTTGTCGGCCGGTAGCTTAACCGGGTCGGCGGGAGCGTGGCAGTGCGAGAAGTCAGAAGTCAGAATTCAGGTGGCAGGTGGCAGGTGGCAGGTGGCAGGGGGCAGGTGGCAGGGGGCAGGGGGCAGGTGGCAGGGGGCAGGTGGCAGGTGGCAGGTGGACGGAGGGCGGGGGGCGGGGGGCGGAAGTAGCGGATGGGAAGATTGGGCTGCATGGAAAAGGTGAATGTGGCGACTTTGCGCAGCTGCCGCGTCTTTCCAGCGTAGCAGGGCGATGGGCTAAACTTGGCAAGCGGATTGTTCCGAAACTATTTGCGGCGGCGGGATACAACGTTTTTTAACCCGCTCTGTCGGCATTGGATGAGGTCGCGACCGTGTCACCAAGAGAATCCAACGTGCGAATCTCGATCGTGGTTCCCTATTTAGGCAACGACGCCGCTTTCGAAGAAAGCCTGGTGTCGGTACTTGAAAATCGCCCCGGAGACGCGGAGATCTGCGTCGTCCATGACGGCACCTATTGCGACCCGTTCGACCTGGGCGATGAAGTCCGGTTCGTGACTGCACCGGGAGCCGATCTGCCGACGCTGATCGCTTCGGCGGCGGCGGTCGCCCGCGGGCGCGTGGTGCACCTGATCGGCGACGGCGTTCGCGCCACGCATGGTTGGACCGAGGCCGCCTTGTATCAGTTCGAACAGGAAGAGACCGCGGTGGTGGCGCCGCTGGTCCGCGCCAGCCTGGAGGGACCGATCACCGCTGCCGGCTGGACCGATGCGGCTGTGGGTGTGACGGCGCCGCTGGGCGCAGGCAAAACCGCGCTCGGCCGCCGCGATCAGGCTCGTATTCGCGGGGCGTTCCTGACGGCGTCGTTCTGGCGCACCGAAGAACTGTTGGCGGTCACCAGCGCGATGAGCACTTCCGACCGGGTCGCGGCGGAGTTTGCTTGGTGTCGCCTGTTGACCACAGCGGGCTGGCGATGCAGGCTGGCGGAAGATTCGCTGGTCCTGGCCGATTCGGGCTCGCTGGTCGCACGGCCTTCGTTTTCGCGCGGCATGACGTTGCGGGGCTTGGCCGCGGAGATCGATGAACGTTCAGTGTTGCCCGCCGTCGCCTTGGCGGTGCTGGGCAGCGCGTTTTCGCCCGCAACATGGATGCAGGCCGCAGGTCAGGCTTGCGTGCTGCTCAAGGAACCGGCAGTGGTCCGTACGCTCCGGTTTGAGCAAGTGCGCGGGCCGGAGGAAGTCGCCGACACGATCGCCATGAGGGAAGCCGCGCCCGGAGTCCGAGTTCATCGGCAAGCGGCTTAACATGCGAAGCGGCGGCGCGTACTTCCGCGGATTTTAACAGCGAGGCGCCCATGGGCTAAAAGTCTTGGGTGGCACGCTCAGAGCCCGAGCGATGGGCGTGGGCCGACGGGGTGAGATACCCCAGCCGACAAGCAATCCTGTAGTGGCTTGGCAACTACCTCCAGCACGCCCTTCGTTCCTCAGGGACGTGCTACCCCAGGGGCCCGGATTCCCGCGTCCCATCAGCCACGACCGTGGCCGAATAACCCGGCGGAGCAACGTTTCGCGATTGTATGGCTACGAAGCGGGCTCCCTTTGGGCTACGCTTTTCGGCATGAGCTTACACGGCGACGTCCAGCGGGTAGCGCCCGATCATCGACCTGGCCCGGCACGTGGTGTCGGTGCTGCGGCGCGAGGGCCGTTCGTTGCTGGTGGCTGATGCGGTCTACAACATCCTCGCCGCGATCATGCTCTTCCCGCTCGTCGGGATGCTGATCAACCAGTTGGTGGCGCTCTCGGGTGAACCGGCGCTGGCTGGAGAAGACCTGCTCGCGGCGCTGTTGAGCTTGCGCGGCGGTCCACTGCTGCTGTTGGTCGTGCTGATCTCGATCACGATGCGGACGCTCGACTGCGCCACGCTGATGTGCATCATCCTTGGCGCCGATCAGGGATTTCGCATTCAACCGGTCGCCGCCATTTTGTACACGCTGCGGCGGAGTTGGCGGATTTTGTACGTCACCGCGAGGCATTTTTTGGCGGCCGCCCCGGTCGTGATCCCGCTGCTGGCAGTCGGCTACCTGGTCTACCGTCAGCTGCTGAGCGAGTACGACATCAACTTTTATCTGGTGGAGCGTCCGTGGCCGTTTTGGCTGGCGCTGGGCTGCGGCGGCATCCTGACCGCGATCGGTTTTTTGCTGTTGGTGCCGGTGTTTCGATCGTGGATCGACATGCTGCCGCGGACCCTGTTCACTGGGCGTTTCGCACCTCGCGCCGGAGCTGCCGGGCCAGCTCCGCGAGGTGTTTGGGAACTGATGCTGTGCCTGGCTGTGTGGGGGCTGAGCAACTTTTTGCTGGCCTCGCTGTCAGGCGCCTTGGTGACCTGGAGCGGTCGCGAATTGGTCCGCGCGGCGGCTGCGCAACCCATGCTGATTGTCCCGGCAGCGAGCCTGACTTGGCTGGTGCTGGCTACGGTCAATTACCTCACCTCGTTCTTGGCGACCGCATCGCTGGCCACGATTCTGGCGGAACGGTTTGTTCGCACGCAGACCACCGACCAGTGCCTCAAACACCTGGGAAAGCTGCGGCCGCCCCGCGGCGTGCCGCTGGTTCGAGGCTGGCTGTGGCGCCAGCGGATCGCATTGGCCTGCTTGGCGATGCTGATCGGCGCGCTGGTGGTCTACCATCAGCTGACCGCCCCGCCGCTTGACCGCTTCCCGCAGATCATCGCTCACCGCGGCGCTTCGCTGGAGTTTCCCGAAAACACGCTGGCGGCGATTCAGGGGGCGATCGACGCCGGAGCGGACTGGGTGGAGATCGATGTGCAAGAATCGGCCGACGGCGTGGTTGTCGTCATTCACGACAGCGACCTGAAGAAGATCGCGGGCAACGCGATCAAGGTCCGCGAAGCGACCGCCGACGAACTGCGATCGTTCGACATCGGCAGCTGGTTTGATCCCGCGCTGGCCGATCAGCGGATCCCGACGCTGGCCGAGGCGCTGGCGATCTGCAAGGGGAAAATCCGCGTGATGATCGAACTGAAGTCGTACGGCTACGACCAGCAGCTCGAGCAGCGGGTGATCGAAATCGTCGAAGCGGCCGACATGCAGCAGGAGGTGGCGATCATCTCGCTCAAGCTCGCCGCGCTGCGGAAAGTGCGCACGCTGCGACGCGACTGGCCGATCGGGCTGCTGATCCCGGTGGCCGTCGGTAACCCGGCCCGCATCGACGCCGACTTCCTGGCCGTCAGCTCCGCGAACGTCAGTCGCTCGCTGATCCGAGCCGCGCAAGGGCGCGGCAAAGAAGTGCACGTCTGGACGATCAACGACAGCCTGCACATGTCACGGCTGATCGACGCCGGAGTCGACGGCATCATCACCGACAATCCAGCGCTACTGCGCGACTTGATCCACGAGCGGACCGAGATGACGCCGCTGGAGATCATGCTGCTGCGCACCGGCACGCTGCTGGGCATCGATCCGCTGCCGCTGCCGACACCGCGCCGGATCTAAAGCGGCGCCGGACCGCAAGCCGGCGCTAACTCAAAACCTACGCCATTCAGCCGGCCCACGCCGCTCAGCTCAGCCGGCCCACGCCGCTCAGCCAGTCAGGGTGGTGCTATCGACGGTGACGTTGACCGCCGGCCGGCCGATGCTGTGGTAGGTGAAGCCCTGTCGCTGCATCCGCTCGGGTTCGTACAGGTTGCGGCCGTCAAAGATGACGTGTTCGTTCATCCGCGTCCGCATCTCGTCGAAGTCCGGGTTGTGGTACACCTTCCATTCGGTGTTGATCGCCAGGGCGCTGGCGCCGTTGAGGGCATCCATTGCCGATTCGCAGTAAATCAATTTATTGCCGTAGATGTCACGGATATGCTCCATCGCCTCGGGATCATGGACCTGGATGGCCGCTCCCTTTTCGACGAGGTAATTGAGCAGTGTCAGCGCTGGAGCTTCACGGATGTCGTCGGTTCGCGGCTTGAAGGCTAACCCCCAGACAGCGAACCGCTTGCCGGCCAAACTGCCGCCGTAATGCGACTCGATCTTATCGACCAGCACGTGTTTTTGTTTCTGGTTGACTTCTTCGACCGCGTCCATGATCCGCGGTTCCAGGCCGTAGGCGCGAGCCATGCTCGCCAGCGCCCGGACATCCTTGGGAAAACAGCTGCCGCCGTAGCCGACGCCGGGGAACATGAACGCGAACCCGATCCGCTGGTCGTGGCCCATGCCGCGGCGAACGTCGTTGATGTCCCCGCCCATCCGCTCGCACAAATTGGCCATCTCGTTGATGAACGAGATCTTGGTGCTCAGCATTGCGTTGGCGGCATACTTGGTGAACTCCGCCGATTCGGGACTCATCGTCAAGAACGGCCGGTCGGTCCGCAAGAACGGCTGATACAGTTCGTGCAGTACCTCTCCGGTCTCTTCCTTGCGGACGCCGACGACGACGCGGTCGGGCTTCATGAAGTCGTCGATGGCGGCCCCTTCCTTGAGGAACTCAGGATTGCTGGCGACGTCGACCTCGCGGCCCAGCTGCTGCTGGAGTCGCTCGAAGATCCACTGGTTCGTGCCCACCGGAACCGTACTCTTGGTGACCACGATCGCATCATCGGTCAGATGCGGCGCGATCGTGTCGACAACCTGCCGCAGGGCGCTGAGATCCGCCGACCCGTCGGCTGCCGGTGGCGTGCCGACGGCGAGATAAATGATGCGGCTGACGCTGACCGCCTCAGCGATGTCGGTGGTGAAGTTGAGCTGTCCGTTCTCGATGTTTCGCAGCACGAGCTCTTTCAGGCCGGGCTCGAAAATCGGCAATTTACCTTTCCGCAAGCCGTCGATCTTCGCCTGATCGATATCCACACAGATAACATCATTACCGCTTTCTGCGAAACAGGTGCCGGTAACCAGGCCGACATAGCCGGTTCCGATCATCGCGATTCTCATACCACATCACCATCGGGGAAGAGCAAACGAAGCTATTTGAGGCCGCCAGTGTAATCGGAGAACTGTCGACGGATCAGGGCTAAATGCAGCTTCAGCCGATTTTCGTTTCCGTTCCGCACCGCCCCGAAAGACTCCTTCACTAAGTGTGCGTCCACCCTTCCGGGGACGGTGAGCCGTTGGAGAGGATATTGGGGCGGATTGGGGTGGCACGCCCAGAGCCCCAGCGATGGGCGTGAGCAGTGGAAGCAGATACCGAGCCGATGACACATTTCATGGTCACCCTGCCGTTCTCCCCAACACGCCCTTCGTTCCTCAGGGACGTGCCACCCAGAGGATTCAGGACTTGTCTCTACCCGCGTTTTTCGCCGCTGCGGAGTACGAGCACGACGGAATGGATTTGCTGTTAGCTCCTAAAATCAAGCTGTGATAACGTGTTGAGACTGGTTGACGCTCAGGGCAGATGCGCCAGCAGCACCGTGGTGTCGCTCCGCCCAGCACGCAAACGAACAGCGCCCGCCGCAGCCGGAACCAGCGCCGAGCGGCCCAGCGGCAGAGCCACCCGCTGCCCATGGTTGTCCACCAGTTCGCCGCTGCCCCGGACCACCGTCAGCAGGTGCATGCGGTCGTCCCCACCAATCGAGATCTCGCGATCGGGATCGGAGCTGCCATCCCCCCTCTCCGCCGCGGTGCGATCAAAGCGGGCCTGGGCGAGCACGAACTTGTCGCAAACAACGACCGTTTCGGTGCCATCCTCTGCGGGAAGCGGCGTCTGCACGGCGACAGGGCCGCGCGCAAAGTCAGTCACCTCCAGCGCTTCCCGGATATGCAGCGGCCGCCCTTGGCCGTTGTCGCCGACGCGATTCCAGTCGAACAGCCGGAAAGTGGTATCGCTAGACTGCTGCAGCTCCGCGACGACCAATCCGCCGCCCAGCGCGTGCACGGTGCCCGCCGGGATGAACACGCACTGGCCGACCTGCGGCGCAAGCGCGTGCAGCACCTGCTCCGTTTGGCCCGCTACAATCGCCTGTTGCAGCGCCTGCCGGTCGACGCCGGACTTGAGCCCCGCATAGATTCGGCTATTGGGCTCCGCGGCGACGATGTACCAAGCTTCGGTCTTGCCCAGATCCGGCTGCGGCATCTGCTGAGCATACGCGTCGTCGGGATGGACCTGAACCGACAGCACCCGGTCGCAGTCCAGAAACTTCAGCAGCAGGGGAAACGCGTCCAGACCGGCGTGGCGTCCCAACAGCTCCGCATTCTGCTGGTCGAGCAGCGCTCGCAGCGACTGACCGGCCAGCGGACCGTTTTCGACCACGCTTTGATCCTGGCCGTGGTCAGCGATTTCCCAGCTTTCGGCATAGTCCGCTTCCGGGCCGATCGGTTTGCCGAGCAGATCGCCCAGCCGCCGGCCGCCCCATAGCGTTCGTTTGAGGATCGGGCGGAAAAAAAGGGGGTACATTGGAGCAGTCCAGGCAATTTGTGAGTCTGCTGACAACAAAATTCCATTCCTGCTGTTAGACTATCTCGCTTTCCGCCTATCGCCCAGATCCGCCAGAATAATACCCGTGGACCGACCCGCACGCCCTAAAGACGATCTTTTCGATAACTCGACGATGACCTTCGGGGAGCACCTCGAGGAGCTGCGCAAGTCGCTGGGCAAAGCGCTGCTGTGGCTCGCGGTCGGGCTGGTCGTCGGGTTGGTATTTTTCGCCGATCGCGTCGTCCGCTACGTCCAAGAGCCGTTGAAGGCGGCGATCCAGGAGTATAACACCGATCGCGACTTGGCTCGCTTCGGAGTCGATCCGGACGATCCAGATGTCCAGGGCCTGCGGCACCTGCTGCGGGAAAACGGGCTGCAGTGGGAATTGGTCTATGATGTTCCCGAGGAGATTCTGGCGGAGACCAATCTGACCGGCGACGAGGCGATTCGCACCGCTGGCCCGGTGCAGATGGTCGAACTGCTGTCCAAGCTGCCGGATGCGAGCGAGTTAAAACCGCGGTTGCAGCTGCGGCGACACGAGGTCGGGCTCAGCTCGCTGAAGATCGAAGAGCCGTTCATGATCTGGGTGAAGGCGGGGTTGATCGTCGGAGCGGTGCTTGCCAGCCCGATGATCTTTTATCACCTCTGGAGCTTCGTGGCCGCCGGGCTGCACAGTCACGAACGGCGGTACGTGCACCTCTACCTGCCGGTCAGCGTCGGCCTATTTGTCAGCGGCGTCTGCTTAGCGTTTTACTTCGTGCTGCGGTACGTGTTGTCCTTCCTGTTGCAGTTCAACGGTCAGCTCGACGTCGCCGTCGAACCGCGGTTGACCTACTACGTGAACTTCGTGTTGCTGTTGCCGCTGGGCTTCGGTTTGGCATTTCAGTTGCCACTGGTGATGCTGTTTTTGGAACGGATTGGGTTGATCACGGTCCAAGGCTACATCGCCTCGTGGCGGATCGCGATTCTGGTGATTGCCGTGATTTCGATGCTGGTTACTCCAGCCGACCTCACCAGCATGATTTCGTTGATGATCCCGCTGATCTTCCTCTACTTCCTCGGCGTCTTGATGTGCAAGTACATCCCCAAAGGGCGAGGGTTGGGGAGCGAAGCCTATGATCCCCGTTAGCTATGACCGATTTGGCTAATCCGACCTGGATGCTCGATTTGCGCCGCGTGGCCGATCGTGAGCATTTGCTGTTGGCCAGCTATGCGATGCACAGCCGCGACACGGTCGGACGGCTGCATCCAGAACCGGAGCACGATTATCGCGGGCCGTTTGCGCGATCGCGACCGCGTGCTGCATTCTTCTGCGTTTCGTCGCCTGTCGGGAAAGATGCAGGTGTTTACCGGCGAAATGGGCGAATACCACCGCACGCGGCTGACTCACACGTTTGAGGTTGCTTCGGTGGCGCGGACCATCGCCCGCGTGCTGCGCCTCAACGAGGACCTGACCGAGACGCTGGCGCTGCTGCACGACATCGGCCACCCGCCCTACGGGCACTGCGGCGAAGATGTTTTGGCGGACGCCATGCGCAGTCACGGCGGATTTTCGCACAACGGGTTCGCGCTGGCGATCGTGACTCAGCTGGAACAGCGGCACGCTTCCTTTCCAGGGCTCAACCTCTCCCGCGAAGTGCTTTCGGGCCAAGACGTTCGCGCCCACAAAGCGGAGGCCGCTGTCGGCATGGCTCCGCTATTGGAGGTTCAGGTCGTCGATCTGGCTGATTCGATCGCCTACGACGCTCATGATGTTGACGACGCGCTGCAGATGGGCGTGATCGACCATGACGAACTGCAGCGGTTGGCGCTGATCCGGCGAGCGTCCGCGCAGGTGCTCGGCCGCTATGGGAACCTGCCACCGAGTCGGCGGCGGCAGGCGCTGGTGCACGAACTGGTCGACTTGCAGGTCGGCGACTTGCTAGCCTCGGCGACCGATCGGCTTCGCAGTTGCGACGGCCGAACCGCCGACGACATCCGCAGCGATGGAGTGCGGCTTGGCCATTCGGAAGCGATCGCTGCCGAGCGCGCGGAACTGGAGGCGTATTTATTTGATGCCGTCTATCGCCACCCGCGGCTGATGACGGTCCGCCAGTCCGCGAGCGACCGCTTGGAAGAGCTGTTTCAGGGGCTAGTGCGGAATCCTGAGCGGCTGCCGCTGCGGTTCCGCACACGGGTCGGCGAAGTCGGCGTGCACCGGGCGGTGAGTGATTATTTGGCCGGCATGACCGACCGCTTCTGCGACACCCAGCACCGCCACTTCAAAACCCACTCCACCGGTCCGCTCACCGACTGGTGATATGGCAACGTCCTACGCGGTGTGGATGGAGCGGCCGTCGACGGCGAGGGCTGCTTCGTGAAACGCTTCGGCCAGCGTGGGGTGCGCGTGACAGGTGCGGGCGATGTCTTCACTGCTGGCGCCGAACTCCATCGCCGCAGCCGCTTCGGCGATCAAATCGCCGGCGCGGCGCCGATGATGTGCACGCCCAATACGCGGTCGGTCGCTTTGTCAGCGAGAATTTTGACGCGGCCATCGGGTTCGCCGAGAGTTCTAGCCCGCCCGTTGGCGCCGAAGAAGCCGATGCCTTTGCGATACGCAATTCCTGCCTCCTTCAATTGATCCTCGGTCTGGCCGACCGAGGCGATTTCGGGATGCGTGTAGATAATCGCCGGGATCACGTCGTAGTTCATGTGGCTGCTGATACCGGCCAGCCGCTCAACGCAGACCACCCCTTCTTCCATCGCCTTGTGAGCGAGCATCATGCCGCCGATGCAGTCGCCCGCGGCATAGACGTTCTGCACTCGGGTCTGAAAATCCTCATCCACGGTAATAAAACCGCGGCGATCGGTCTGCAGGCCGATCGCATCGAGGCCAATCTCGCGGGTCAGCGGCACCCGTCCGGTTGCCAGCAGCACGCGGTCGCAGCGGATCGGCTCGCCGCCCTGGATCTCAACCACGCAGCCTTCGCCGTCGCGCTTGGCCGAGGCGACCATGGTGCTGGTACGGAACTCGATGCCCTGCTTGCGGAACGTCCGGTGGGCGATCTGCGCAATGTCGGTGTCCATTCCCGGCAGGATCCGGTCCAGCGCCTCGAGCACGATCACTTCGCTGCCCAGGCGGTTCCAAACGCTGCCCAGTTCCAGCCCGATGTAGCCGCCCCCGATCACCACCAACCGCTGAGGGACTTGGGGGAAGGAGAGCGCGGTGGTGCTGTTGCCGATCCGGTCACCGTCTTCTTCAACCGTGGGCAAGGAGGCGGGACGGCTGCCGGGACAGAGCAATAACTTGTCGCCCTGAACCAGCAGCGGGCCGTCGGCAGTGGCGACTTCGACCGACTCACTGTCGCGCAACTTACCACGGCCGCGATAGCCGGTCACGCCGCGCTGCTTGAACAGCATGTCGATCCCACCGGTCAGCGCGTCGACGATCCGCTCCTTGCGGCTCATCATCGTCGACAGGTCGAGTTCCAAGCCGCCAACTTTTACGCCGTGGTCGGCGAAGCGGTGTTTGGCTTCCTCATACAGATGGCTCGACTCCAGCAGCGCCTTGCTGGGGATGCAGCCGACCCGCAGGCAGGTTCCGCCGAAGCGCTGATTCTCATCGATGCAGGCGACGTTCATGCCCAACTGGGCGGCGCGGATCGCAGCGACGTAACCGGCCGGGCCACCGCCGAGAATGACCAAATCGTGACGGGTCGTTTTCATGAACTCACTTCGAAGAAAGGATCAAGTTGTCAGTGCTCCGCGCGGCTGCCCAGCGTAGGCGGCCTTCTCAAGTTCGTCGATCTGCTGAACGTACTTGTGATATTCGGCCGAATCAAACACGGCATAATTGAGGTTTTTGAACAGCCCGGTCAACCGCGTGAAAAAGTCGCGCACGTCGTTGTTGCTGTCAAACTCGTAGTCGCGATCGATCAGCCGTTTGCAGAGCAAAAAGCTTGCCTTTTGACGCTCGATCGGAACCGTCACATCGACTTTGTCAAACGCATCCTGCTGCAGGTACACCATGTCGAAGAACAGCGACTTTTGATAGGTCACGTAGTCGTTGATGGTGATCCCTTCTTCGCCGGTCACCTGCATCATTTGATAGATGCTTTCGCCCTTGCGCATCAGGTCGTGCATCGCGGTCACGCTGGCCGTCCAGTGTGGATCGAGTTCCTGGTCAAAGTAGCTTTGCAACTGTTCACGGTAACGCGACCAAGAGATCAGCGGATCGATCGCCGGGTAGAAACGCTTGTAAGCCCGAGCATAGGAGAGTCCGAGGAAGCATTTAACCGTGCCGAGGGTCGCCTGCGTCACCGGTTCTTCAAAGTTGCCGCCCGCCGGTGAGACCGAACCGATCATGGTCAAACTGCCGGTCGAGCCATCGGTCAACTGCAACACACCTGCGCGTTCGTAAACACCTTTGATGGCCGAGTCGAGATACGCAGGAAACGCTTCTTCCCCGGGAATCTCTTCCAGCCGGCCAGACGTTTCGCGCATCGCCTGCGCCGGCGCGAGGTGGAGTCGGCCAGCAACAAGACGTCGAGCCCCATCTGCCGGTAGTATTCGCCCAGTGTGATCCCGGTGTAGATCGATGCCTCGCGCATGCCACCGGCATCGAGGAGGTGTTGCAGATGATGATCGTGCGGTCCATCAACTTGCCGCCGGTGCGCGGATCGTTCATCTCCGCGAAGTCATGAATCGTTTCGACCACCTCGCCGGCGCGTTCGCCACAGGCGACCACGATCACGATGTCGACCGCGCAGTAACGGGCGATCAGACCCTGCAGCACCGTTTTACCGGCGCCGAACGGCCCCGGCACACAGGCGGTTCCGCCGCGCGCGACCGGAAAAAACGTATCGATGGTGCGTGTCGTGGTGATCAGCGGCTCGGTCGGGAAGCGGCGCTGCACCAACCTCGCCCGCTGCATGTACTGTGGGATCGGGCGGCGCACCGGCCAGTCCTGGGTCATCGTCACCTCGCGCTCCCGTCCACGGTCATCCCGCAACCGCGCGATGGTTTGTTCGACGGTCTGCGAACCCATTTCGATCGACAGGATTTCAGCGGTCCCCTGCAAATCAAACGGAGCCATGATCCGGTGACGAATGTTCTTCTCGTTAACGTAGCCCAGGGTGTCGCCTGCCGAAACACGCTCACCCACCCGCCTGCTTGGCTCAAAGTCCCAAGTGCGCTGCTTGTCTAGCGGATAGAGATCGCGACCGCGATTGAGGAAGAAGCCATCGAGTTCGGCTAGGTCACCCAATGGGTTTTGCAGCCCGTCGTAGATCACGCCCAGCATCCCTGGCCCGAGTGTCAACGACAGCATTTGTCCGGTCAGTTCGACCGGATCGCCGAAGCGGACGCCATCGGTCTCCTCGAACACCTGCAAGTCGGCGATGTCGCCATACACCCGCAGCACCTCCGACTTGAGTCGCTCTTGGCCGACGCGCACGAAGGCCACCTCATTTTTCATGAGTGTCCCGGAGTCGGCCTGGATCCGCACGATATTGCCATTGACGCCCAGGACACGGGCGCGTGGGCGTTGGCCACCGGAGGATGACTCGGTGGTTGACTGACTAGACGGGTTTTGCGTACTCACCTAACGTTTCCTCAATCAGGTTGGCGAAGCGTGCTTGGCCCGCTTCAGCGTTTTGACTGGCCCAGCGATCGACGATCTCCCAGCGGACCAGGTAGGCGATGACCGCCTCAAATGAAAATGAGTGTTTTTCAGCGATCTTCGTCCAATCGCTCCAGCGCTGCGCAAACAGGACTCGCTGAGCCTCCACGGTATCGCCTGAATCGTACAGCTTGGTGAACGCTTCGACCCAGCGGTAGCGAGATCCCAGGTTAAAATACGGCTGGTGCCAATGTTTGCGAACGTGATTGGTCAGCTCTTCGGAGCCGATCACTTTGCCGGCCCAGGGCGGCGGACCCAATCCCGCGCTGGCGACGGACGGCGCTGAGCAGCAGCCGCATCTCAGTGCGGCTCTGGATGAGTTGACGGACCAGCGGATTGGTGGTCTCTGCGAGCAGTTCGTGATAGCGAGCGATGACCTCGGCGTCGGTCCGGTCCAGCGGTTGGCTGTCCCACAGAAAATACAGACCCAGTTGCCGCGTTACCAACTGGTCCTCCGGTTCGAGCATCCGCAGCCGGTCGCGGAGCGTCGGCCATGAGATCGGCAGACGCCCCGAGTCGAAGCGCACCGGCAACTGCGGCAGACTCGAAACCAGCATGTAATACGAACGGCTCATAGCCACAGTCGCGCTTAGCTGTGAAAACTGGTAACGGAAGTCAGGCCGCTGCGTCGACGCCGACGCAGCGGGCAACGGAGTCAGTTCAGAAGTCCATGATCTGCCGGAAGCGGGGCACCAGGAACCGCGACAGGAATGCGGCCAGCGCCTCGTCGCTCAGATCGATTTCAACGTCGTGCTCGACCAGCCGCACCCGCACGCCTGCAGCGATGTCTTCACCGACACCGAAAGTCACACCCTCGCGAAGCATTTCGCCGGACAAGCCCGCGACGTAGGCGGTCAGCGGATCATCACCCGCGGCGCTCGCAGGCACCAGCACTTCCGTTTTTTCCTCGTTTTGCGGACGCGCCTTGCCGGCCACTTCGAGGATCATTTCCCGCAGCAGTTGCGGGTCCTGGACCGTCTTGCCGACCAGTTTGTGCAAGCGGTTTTCGAACTGCAGCTGGAACGATTCACGCAGCTTCAGCAGCGCGTCGCGTCCAGCCAATTGCAGCGCCTGGTTCCCCGCTTGTTGCAACCGCTGAGCTTCAGCCCTGGCCGATGCGATGATTTGTTCCGCTTCGGCCTGGGCGGCATCGAGGATCGCCAGCGACTGCCGCTTGGCATCGGCGATGAGCGCCTCGGCTTCTTGTTTGCCCTTGGTGACGCCGTCGGTCTTGAGCCGATCGATCAGATCCTCAACACCGGCTGATGTCGTCGTTTGCAAAGTAGCCATATTTTTTTACCTCGGACAAAAGCCGCCTACAAAGCCGCCGCGGTGGGCAAGCCGCCGGCAACGATCAGTGCAAAAATGAACGCGAACACCGCAAAGCCTTCGACGATGGCCGCCGGAGCAGCCGAGAGACCGAAGATTTCCGGCTTGTTTTTGGTGGCGTGAATGGCCGAAGCACAGCACTTACCCTGATACCAGGCGCTGAACAAGAGCGCCACGCCGCACAACGTGCCGATCGCGAATAAACCCGGCGCCGAAGTCTGATCGACCAGACGGTTCAGTGAGAGCATCACCACGATCCCGTAAATGGTCTGCGATGACGGCAGCGCCGACAGACCCACCAGCCGGCCGTAGCCGCTTTCCACATCCAACATCGCACCACAAGCGGCTTGGCCCGCGGCGCTGCATCCCAAAATACTGCCGATCGCGCCAAGTGCCAGCGGAGCATAAATCCCCGCCCAGCCGAGCATCAGCCAAAATGAATCACCCATCAACGATCTGCCTTTTTACAAAATGCACGAAACGGATATCCCTCGTCCGTTAGGGACCAACTGAAAAACTCAATACAGTTCAAACGCAGGCCATGCACCACTCCCCCGACGATTCCCAATACCAGGTTCAAGCCATGGCCGACCAGAAAGATGATCGATCCAAGCAGCAGGCCTACGCCGGAAATCTCCATCGCTCCGGCCGCTAAGCCGTTAAAGGTAACGGCCAACTGCGAGCTGGCCAGCCCGAGGGCAAACAGCCGCAGGTAGCTGAGCGTGTCGCCGAACGCCTTGGAGATATTCGTAAGTCCCAGCAGCCCTTCGACGGGCGCCACAGCCAGTCCGATGCCCGCCGCGAAAACAGTGGCCGACCGCTGCTAAAGAGAAACACCGCGCCCAATCCACCGCCCAAGGCAGTGATGCCGCCACTCCATAATGCCGCAGACAACTGCTCCGGCGAGTTTCCCCAGCGCTCCGCCAGCCAGGGTACCAGCGGCGGGGATTTAAGGGTGGCGATCGCCATCAAGAGTCCGCCGACCAGCGCAGCGGCCCAGCCGACATATCCGAGTGCCCGGGAGCTGCCTCGGGAGTTCCAGGCGTTGATCAGATTGGCAATCATTAAATGGATGACCCCAATCGTCGCCGCCAGCAACATCATCGCGGCTTGATCGTTCATGATCGTTACGCCGCCGCGCTTCCAGATCAACCGGTCCAGCAGCGAACCGGCCGGTGGCAGGCGCCAAAATAACTTCCGATCAAGACGCCGTAGAAAATCGTCATCCCGACAATGGCGATCAACAGCCCTAAGAGCCGGCGGCCCTGTTCGGTGCGTTTGAGCTTGGGAACCAGAGCCGCCAACACAATCGCCAGTACGATCCCATAGCCGGCGTCGGCCATGATCATCGCAAAGAACAAGGAGAACGAGACGTACATCAGCCAGGTCGGATCCCAGGCGTTGTAGCTCGGCGTCATGTAAAACGTGACCGCGCCCTCGGCCCCCGACACCGCTCGAGGATTGGTCAGCAGAGTCGGCGGCATCTCGTCGGCCTCCGGCGCCTGCACCGTCATCGCCAAGTGATGCTGCCGAGCGAAATCCTCGATCGCAGCAATCGTCTGCTGTGGTGCCCAGCCTCGCAAGGCAAACACCTCTTCGTCGGTCAGCAGGTGGTCAGCGGCCTCGTGGAGCCGCCGGTCGTCATCGGCAGCCTGCAGGTCGTCGATCAGCCGTGACAGCCAGCGAGTTAACGAAATCCGCTCCAGTTCCAGCCGCTCGAGCGTCTGATCGACTTCTTCCAGCCGCTTTTGCAGTTCGCTGCGTGACCGCGGATCGAGCACCACCTGTCGCCCTGGAATCCCGACCGGCTGCTCTCGGCTGATGACCACCACATGATTAAAACGGCTGGAGCTGGAGACGATCTGCCAAGAAAACTCGGAGCCTCCCAGCGCCCGCATTTGGCTGTGACGGATCCGATAAAGCCAAAACCGCTGTCCGCCGACCGACTCCGGCGGTGGCAAGCTGAAATCGCCCCACGGCCGAGTCGCCGCAATCGCCCGCACGAGCGTCTCCCGCTCTTGGGAAAGATCAGCGTGCGCCCGTTTATTCAGCAGCGTGCGCCGCGTGATCCGCTCGCGATCGTATCCGCTGTCATGCGTTGCGCTGGGGCGTTGGTCCGGGCAGGCGGTCAAGTATTTGATCGCTTCATGGACCTCGGTCCGCGCCGTATCTTCGAGGTGTTCCGGCTGAGCCACACCATGCAGATCGACCAGATGGAGGCAGCCGAGCGACTGCAGACCGACAAGGACGGCGTCCCGCTGCGAACTGCGGCCGTAGAGTGTGATTTTGGAGAGTTTGACAATGGCCATGGTGGCGTTAAGCGTCTGTAGCCTGTTTGCCTTTGGAAATCTTGGACCGGACCACAGCGGCGCGCTCTTGATCAGACAAGAAGATCGAGATCCGCCGAATGTTGTCCTGAGCCCGCGGGATCAAGACTTTCTCAAACAAGTTGACCCGCTGGGTGATTCGCCGAGCTGCCAGTTCCAGCAGCTCCACGCGGCGGAGGCTGACCTGATGCTCGATCCGCAACCGCAACATCCGCCGCAGGGCATCGACCAGGTGATCGAGCCAAAACGGCGTGGCCAACGTCGAATAGTCCAGCACCTGAAAATCGATTTCGCGGATCACCGGCAGCTTCGTTCCAACCATGTTCTCCGATTCGACACGGACGCTGCGCACGCGGATCAGCCCTGAAACATTGACATTTGGGATCGTGGTACTGCCCAGCAACGGGTACAGCGGCTGCAGCTCGCGGGCGAGCGATTGGATTTCCGCTTCGACGTCCGCGTGAATTTTGCGCGCTTGCTCGAGCGCTACGAGCAGCTGTTGGCGTTTGAGATCCAGCGAAGGCAAAAACTGCTTGAACGTCTTCGCCTGATCTCGCTGTTGCTTCAGCGTGGTTTTATTGAGCGCTATTGCCATGGTTGCCTAGGCACTCGCCGACTGGACGTTTTTCGGATAGTAACGCTCGATCAATTGGTCGCGCATCAACAGCTCCTGCGGCTCAAAGCACTCGGCCATCGTTTGCCAGGCGAGATCCAGCGCGTCGTTGAGCGGCAGCGAAACATCGATGTCCATGAATCGTTTGGTGAACAGCTCGCCGAACTTGAGCAGCTTTTCATCAAACGGCGAGAGGTCGAACGCCATCTGTTGCTTCTTCTCTGCGTCGTGCGCCCCGGAGAACAGACGGATCATCGTGTTCATCACCTGCGAATGATCTTCGCGCGTGACCGTGCCGATCACCTGCTGCTTCAGCCGTGAGAGTGAGCCGAACGGATCGATCATGCCGTTGTGCAGGTAGAATTGACCTTCGGTGATGTAGCCGGTGTTGTCCGGAACCGGGTGCGTGACGTCATTGCCGGGCATGGTCGTCACCGCCAGCAGCGTGACCGAGCCAGCGCCCTTAAAATCGCACGCCCGCTCATAGCGCGAAGCCAACTGGCTATACAAGTCGCCCATGTAGCCGCGGTTGGACGGAACGCGTTCCATCGCCACGCCGATCTCCTTGAGCGCGTCGGCAAAGGCGGTCATATCGGACATCAGCACCAACACCCGCTTGCCCTCTTCGACCGCAAACCGCTCGGCAACCTTCAATGCCAGGTCCGGAGCCATCAACCGCTCGACGATCGGGTCGGAGGCGAGGTTGGCGAACATCACCGTCCGCGGCAACATCCCTTCGTCTTCGAACAGCGTGCGGAAGAAATGAAACTCGTCAAAAATCAGCCCCAGCCCACAGAACACCACGATGTCCGCATCGGCCTGAATGCCGACCCGCGCCAGCAGCTTGTTGTAAGGCTCTCCGGCGATCGAAAAGATCGGAATCTTTTGGCTTTCCACAAGGCAATTGAACACGTCGATCATCGGGACCTTCGTCTCGATCATCTTCTTGGGGACGATCCGCAGCGTCGGGTTGACCGTCGGGCTGCCGATGTCGATCCGCCGCTCGCCGATGAGTTCCGGCCCGCCATCGATCGGTTCGCCGACACCGTTGAAGATCCGGCCGAGGATGTTGGGGGAGTACGCGACGCGGGTCGGGTGTCCGAGAAAGCGGACGCGAGCGTCGGTGGAAATCCCTTTGCCGCCGGCAAAGACCTGCAGCGAAACACGATCTTGTTTGATCTCGATGACCTGGGCGAGCGATTGCTCGCCATCACCGAACTCGACGATCGCCAATTCGCCGAGGCCGATATCGGTCGCTCGGACGGTCAAGATATCACCAATGATCGAGACGACCTTGGTGTGTAGCAGCAGGTCCGGGAGCATATTTTGTGGCAGCAGTGCTGTGCGCACCGCCGTGAGTGAGGGTAGACCGCAGTCGAACTCTCCGGCGTTCCGCTGTCGCCGGCATCGAACACCGTAGGATAACCCCTGGTGAACTAACCCGCACTGTCCAGAAAAACGGCTCAGGTGGCAAGGGTGCAGCAGCCAAAAATCAGCGTGACGGTCAGTTCCTGCGGAGCAACCCGACTCTGCATACGTTCCCACACATGATGACACCTCGGGCAAAGCCGTTGCGGCGAGGCCGTGAACCGAACCGGACTGAGCAGGATTGGCTCCGTCCGGCGGTCCGCGGCGTGGAGCCGTCGTGACGTGTTCTCGCGGCACGCCTTCTGGTTCAGCGATCGCCGCTCATACGGTAACATCCGCCATTGGAAACCGAGGCGGGTGGATTAGCGATTTAAGTGGTTGCTTGAAACTCGAGCATTCGGTTGAAGCCGCAGCGGGCTGCGCTGGCAGCCAACGCGTCGGCAGCCAACGACTGCTTCGCTGGGACGCGCTTCGCGAGCGTTAGCCTCTCAAGCTGTTCTCTTTGTACTCCCTCCTTTCATTTTGGTGAACCGGTTCATGGTGCGTTTTCCTGCAGGCAATTCCCGTCGCTCCTCCTGGAAACCTTTTCGCCGCCGGCACGCCGCCACGGCGACTGCCAAACGCACTCAGCCGCTCCAGGGCGTCGAGCGGCTCGAAGCGCGGAACTTAATGGCTGCGGAGATCCTTCCCCTGGCGACCGGCCAGGATGTCTTTGCCAGCGCTCGCCTGCCACAGGACCAACCTGCCAGTGAAATCGTGATCGGCTTTCGCCACGGGGTCAGCAGCGAACAGATCCACGGGTTATCCCAGGCCCATGGGCTGACAAACCTGCAGTCGCTCTACATGGGCCAGGAGGCACGCTCGGTGCAGACTGCGACGCTGCCGAACCAGGCCGTCGACGCTGTACTCGGCGCCCTGCGCGACAACCCGCTGGTCGAATACGCCGAACCGAATCACAGCGTCGCCGATCTCCGTGTCGCCAACGATCCGTTCTACGGTTTCCAGTGGCACCTGCAAAACCCAACCTCTGGGAGTATCAATGTTGCCGCAGCCTGGGACGTCACCAATGGCAGCGGCGTGACGGTCGCGGTGCTCGACACCGGAGTCGCCTATGAAAACCGCAGCGATGGGACCGGTACCTATTATGTCGCCCCCGACCTGGCTGGCACACGCTTTGTCGCCGGGTACGACTTCATCAATAACGACCCGTACGCCAACGACGATCACAGCCACGGCACCCACGTCGCCGGCACCATCGCCCAGAGCACCAACAACTCGACCGGCACCGCTGGGGTCGCGTATGGAGCTTCGCTGATGCCGGTGAAAGTGCTTGGCCGCGACGGCAGCGGCACCCACACGTCGATCGCCCAAGGGATCCGCTGGGCCGCTGACAAGGGCGCCCAGATCATCAATCTCAGTCTCGGCAGCTCCGTCGGCAGCAAGACGCTGCACGACGCCGTCGCCTACGCCTACGGCAAGGGAGCGACGCTCATCGCCGCGGCCGGCAATGATGGCGCCAATGCCGTCAGTTTCCCGGCCGCCTACGACAACTATGTCATCGCCGTCAGCGCCACGCGGTTCGACGAGGCGCTGGCCGGTTACTCCAACTACGGCAGCAGCATCGACGTGGCCGCCCCTGGGGGTGACGTGCGCGTTGACCAAAACCGCGATGGCTACGTCGATGGGGTGCTGCAGAACACTTTTAACCCCAGTACCAAGAACACAGCCGACTTTGGCTACTACTTCCTCCAAGGCACCTCGATGGCGGCTCCGCACGTCAGCGGCGTCGCGGCCCTGGTGGCCTCGCAACTGCTCAAGCAGTCGGGCGTCGCCGATCCGGCCGTGGTACGGTCGATCCTTCAGTCGACCGCTCGCGACAAAGGTGCCGCGGGAGTCGACAGCTACTACGGGCACGGGATCATCGACGCCGCAGCAGCGGTGCAGGCGGCGATGCGGCTGAGCAACTCGGCCCCGCTCGCGCAGGCCGACACCGCCAGTACCCTGCAGGACCAAGCGGTGGTGATCGATGTATTGGCCAATGACTCCGATCCCGATGGCCACGCCCTGAGCGTCACCGATCTGAGCACAGCGGCCAACGGCACGGTGGTACGCAACAACGACGGGACAGTGACCTACACGCCGCAGGTCGGCTTCTCCGGTATCGACAGCTTCAGCTACACGGTCGCCGACCCTCTAGGCGCCGCCAGCACCGCGACGGTGAGCGTGACAGTTGAAGCGAGTCAAATCGATCATGGCCCCGCCGCGATCGACTTCCGCAACTATTCGATCGGTTCGTATGCGGGCAGTCAGGATAAAGGGAAGGCAAGCGTGGTGGATGAGGGAGCAACGTTGCACGTCACCGGTAACGCCTGGAAGCAGATCACCATGCCCTACCAGGTCACGGCCGACACGATCTTAGAGTTTGACTTCCGCAGCCCCGCGCAGGGTGAAGTCCATGCGATCGGATTCGATAGGGATCTGAGCCTTTCGCCGGAAAAGGGACTGATGCTCTACGGCACACAGACCTGGGGAGTGACCGACTTCCGCGATTACGCGGCGTCGGCCCCGCAGTGGAAGCACTACCGGATTCCGGTGGGGCAGTTCTACACCGGCTCTTTCAAATACCTGTTCTTCGGCAACGACCACGACGTCTCGCGTCCTAGCGCCGAAGGCTACTTCGCTAACGTCAAGATCTATCAGTCAACCTCCGTCGATACCTTGTCGACCGCCAACAACGACAGCTTCACGGTGAGGGATCACTCCAAGGCTGGCTTGAGCAGGGAGGGCGGAGCAACTCGAGCGGGTCTGTTCTTCAGCCAGTACGATGCGGTCCAATTCATCGCCCCAGCCGTGCTCGCGGAGCAATCGGCTGTTCTGGCCCGGCCTATTGGCGACAGTGAAATACCCCTGCTGCAACGACCGACTGCAGCGGTCGCTCCGTTGCCAGAGCAAGCTCTGGGACAACGTGGCCGCCACGCGGCTCAGGCTCAGCGGAGCGTCACGATAGTTCCTGCTCTCTCGTCGGCACCGGAGTCGGCTGCTCAGCGACAATGGGATCAATTGTTGCTGGAGATTTCCGCGGAATCGCACCCGGTTGAGGCTGAGTTGAGGTTTTAAGCTTAACGCTACCACTGCGTCTGGTCGAAAAGCAATCGCCGCAGCTGGGCGCGTGCGCCCGACCAGTCATCGGCTTGGGCCTGCGCAACCAGCGCGCCCAGCCGCTTCGCTTCGGCCGGAGTGAGCCGATTGTCTTGGAGATATTCCTCGATTAGCTCCGTGGCCCGCGCCAACTGCACCGGATCCTGCTTTTCAAACACCCGGTCCAAAGCGGTCGCAAGCGCATACGCGTCCGGTCCCAGCGCGAGCTTGCTGCAACCGGCCACCATCATCAGCAACAGAGCGGTGACCAATACAAACTTTGCGGCTTGCTTGCTTCTAGTACTCATCGGTGACCTCGCCTTTGCTGATGCTCGTCAGCGCCGCGAACAGCTCGCGATCGACCGACTCGGAAACAAACCGCACCGCCGCGTCGCCCATCAGCAGTTGAGCGCCGCCGGGGTGCTCGGATTGCATCTGACAAACGTGCAGCGTGGGGAAGTTCGGCGGATGAATGATCACGTTGCCAAACACATCAAGCTCGCCGCCCGAGGGCCCGCTGTGGACGAACAGCAGCGCCGCGGCCGACTCCGGTGCGTTCTCGGGCGAGGAAACCTTGGGATGAGCGAACGCACCGGGAACGATCCCGACCCAAGTCTTGTCGCTCAGCCGCGACGTGTGCTCGCCGGCGAGCACCGTGGTCGATAGACCGTCGGTGATGTCAGCGAAGCGAGTTTTGGAGTTTCGATAAAATGGCCCGTCAGCGATGCGGCTGACATCGCCCTGAAATCCGCCCGCTGGACCTGACCGCTCGCCCCAACATTCTTCCTGGCCGTGGCTGGCGACGTAGTGCGTGCGCCCTAGGCGGACCGCTCCACCGCGTTTGCGCAGCTCGGCCCCACCCTCGTCAACCGCTGTGAACGCATCATCGCCGCCGGTCGCCGACGGGCAGAGGAAGCTGGCCAGCGTCAGCTCTCGTGTCGCCGCGAAGCGAGGTTCCCACAGGGGTGAGCCAAAATCGCAGGCCTCGTAAACCGCTTGCTGTTCCAGAAACGGCAAGATCGCCGCCGACCAGGCCCAGCCAGCCGATGCATCCCAGGTCACCGCATCGAAGTCCTCGGCCGGCAGCGCGGTGATTTGGTCGTAGCGATCAAAGTTCTGGTAGCCAGCTGGCAATCGTTTGTAAGCCGATTCGTAGTTGTGCAGTGCCAACCCGATCTGCTTGAGCTTGACCGAGCAGCTCATCCGCCGCGATGCCTCGCGGGCTGATTGCACCGCCGGCAGCAGCAGGCCAACTAATACGCCAATGATCGCGATTACGACCAACAATTCGACCAGCGTGAATGCGGTCCGCCGCCACGCTTCAGCAGCTGTTTCCGTCGGATGATGAATTCGCATAGCGATTCCGGTGGCTCCACTTCAAAACCGCAGTCGGCTCGGCAGCACGCCAATCGGCAACCGTAGCCACTGCTACGGATTGAAATGTAGCAATGGCTACAAATCTGTCAATGCACGTTTTTCAGTTAGCGTCAGCGACGCAGGGTGGCACGTCCCTGAGGAACGAAGGGCGTGATGGGGAGAACCGCAGGGCAACCATGGAATGGCTCATCGGCTCGGCATCTGCTTCCGGCGCCCACGCCCATCGCTGAGGCTCTGGGCGTGCCACCCAAAGGTTCTCACGCCGCCTTGTAGCGGATCTTAGTGAGCGTCGATGCGGTAGAGCGCCGAGCGGGTGCGGACCAACAGCGAATCGGGCAGCGGAACCGGTGAGGCCATGCAGCCGTCATCCAGTCGGTTCTCGGCCACCAGCTCGAACTCACGCCCTTGGCGGGTGACGTAGCAGGTGCCGTCATGATCAAACCAGTACACGACCCCGTTGCCGCCCAGCGGCGAAGCGCTGAACTCGCCACCAAACCGCTGCGTCCAAAGGGCCTCACCGCTCTGAGCATCGATGCACGAAGCCACGCCGGCATCGTGGACGTTGTAGATCAGACCGTCGTGCAACAGCGGCGTCGGCTTACTGCCGATCCCTTTAGCGGCCTCCCAGAGGAGATGCGTGTCGGTGATGTCGCCGTTGCCGCGTGGGTCGACCGCGATCAGGTGCGACTTCCCGAAACCGGTCGAGATGTACACCCTCTGGCCGTCAAACAGCGGCTGGCCCGTGGCCGAAAATTGGTCGTAGAGCACTCGCCAGATTTCCTCACCTGTATCGGGCCGGTAAGCGATCGTCGCCTTGCTGGTGGGGCTAATCAGCTGCGACTGGCCATCGACGTCGATCAGCTTCGATGTGCTGTAGGCCTTCATCTGATCGCCGTTGTCGGTGCCGTAGTCGATGTCGCGATCGCGTCGCCACAGGGTATCACCGGTATCGGCTGAGAGCGCGACGATGTACTGCAGATCGAAACCGTCGAAGTGGATAAACAGGCGGCCCTGGTCGTCCAACAGCGGCGAGCTGCCGGGACCGCGATAGTGGGCGCAGGGCAGATCGCGTCGCTGCCAGATCACGTCGCCGGTTTGCAGATCCAAGCAGGCGGTGCCGTAGCTGCCAAAGTGCACCCAGGCCCGCTGGCCGTCGGTCACTGGGCTGGGCGAGGCATAGCTGTTCATCAGATGCGCTTCTTCGACCTCTGCATTTTCGAAGATTCGCTTGCGCCAGCGGACCTTGCCGTTTTCCAAATCGACGGCCAGAGCGAACATCTCGCGTCCATCCTCGGTCGCTTCGGTCAACACGGCGGTGTCTCCCCAGACCGCCGGCGATGACCAGCCGCGCAACTGAGTCGGCAGCTTCCAGCGGATGTTTTCCGTTTCGCTCCAGCGGACTGGCAGCCGGGCGTCGCCTGGCGCCTTCGCATCGTGATCGCCTCCGCGGAACTGCGGCCAGCGATAGACGTCCTGATCCGCGGCTTGACCTTGATCCGCGCTCGCGGCCGCAGGGGCTACCAGTGGATCGGGCTGGCCCTGCGCCATTTGCACCGGGCCAGCGATGGTGGCCAGCAGGCCGATCGTGCAAGCCAACTGGCGGGGCAGATCCAACAGTGACGCAGCAGCGGCGAGAGGTTTGATCATCACTTCGGCATTATCCGGCGGAGGGTAAGCTCGCCGGGGCAGTCATCACAGCCGTGTCTGCCAGGCGAGGGCGAGAGCGGCTAGTATAAGTGACTGTCCAGTGCTTTGGCCGTTGGGAATGCATTGCCGTGAAACAAATCGTGACCATTGTTCGTCCGCACCTGGCCGAGGGCATTTTGGCCAGTCTCAAACGCGCTCCGGTCGAAGCGATCAGCGTCATGGAAACCAAGGGCTTTGGGCGGCAAAAGAGTTATCTGGACCAGTACCGCGAAAGCGAGTTCAGCGAGGCGTTCCTGCCCAAGGTTGAAATCACGCTGTACATCGAAGACTCGCGCGTCGAGGAGATGCTGCAAAAGCTCGTGACCCTCGCCCGCAGCGGCCGTATGGGTGACGGCAAAATCTTCGTCCTGCCGGTGCTCAGCTATCTGTAGGCAGTGGGCGTTTTCTGAGATCTATGCGGGCACGACTCGATCCAAGGGCTCCGCAGGGCCGCAGGCCCGGTACGTCCTCTGCCGGGTCCCGTGAGGGCCCGGTAACAGCGCCGCGAACGGCTCTAGGCCCGCAGGGCCGACACACCCTCGCCAAATTTCCACGCTTATGTCGGCCCTGCGGGCCTAGAGCGTCCTAGCTCCTGCTCCAAACCGGAGCCTGACGACTCCGGCATTAGATATACCGGCCCTCCGGGCCTGAGCGGGATTCGTGGAATGAGGCCAAGTACCGCCATACCTGCTACCGCCCGTGCTCCGACTGCACCGCACCGGCGGACTCTACCGATTGGGCGGTTTTCCGTCGCTGCGGCAACTTATGCGGATTTTTCCGATTTTGCGGGAAGTTTGTCAAACTTTGCCGGTCGTAGTGGCCGATGACTAGGTTAGCCAAGAAAAACCGCGACGTGATCGCGACTTTTCCTGGTCTGGGGGGAGAAACCGAGTCTCGAACGGGAAGACCAACCGATTGGTCACTCCCATTGTCATTTCACCTGCTTGTGGTGCACGACCGTGTTTTTCCGAAAATTCGCTAGCTTTTGTCTGCTGGCCACTGCGGCCATGAACAGCGCTTCGTCCGCAACCGCTCAGCAGAGCGCTCGCGGAGGAGTCTATCCGGCCGGAGCCCGCAGCGAGCAAGCCGCTCGTGCTCGTTGGCAGCCGGTTCGAACCGTCCAGGCCACCGAGGAACTGCCAACGCCACCGACTGATAACGGCGCTCAGCCGCGGCCGCAATCGCAGTCTCGCCGGCCCGCCAACTCGGCCCCACTGGTCGACATGAACGGCCACAGCGGGGTGCCGATGCAGGATGCCCACGGCCGCTCGGTGATGCAGTCGCGGCCCGAGATCTACCACGAACCGCTCGACGGTGAGATCATCTACGAAGGTGCTCCACTGGGCCAGTACAGCGAGTTTGGTGGCTACAGCGAGTTCAGCGGCCACGAGGGTCACTCGTGCGATGGCAGCTGTGACGGCGGCTGTGACTCGATGTCCGGCAGCTGTGGCCCCGCCGGCTGTGGCCCGTGTGTGAGCGATGCCTGGCGGCCATGTCTCACCCTCTGCTGGCCCCAAGACGGCTGGGTGTCATTCGAATATTTGAATTGGTACCAGCGCGGCATGGACGTACCGGCGTTGGCTACCACCAGCACCGGACCATTGCCAAGTCGCAATCAGGCCGGCGTGTTGGGCGGTCCGACGCGAGTGCTGTTCGGCGGTGATGAAATGCTCGACGGCGGGTTCTCCGGCGGCCGCTTTCAGGTTGGATTGTGGTTGGATCGCTGCCACACCTGGGCGGCGGTCGGTGAGTTTTTTGAACTCAACAGCGAGTCCGAATCGTTCTCGGGTAATACCAACGGCTTTCCCGTACTCGCTCGCCCGTTCTTCAACATCCTCACTGGTGCGGAAGATTCGCAGATCGTCTCCTATCCGAACTTTGCAACCGGCAGCCTGAGTGCCGAAGTGACCAGTGAGTTGGTCGGTGGCGGGTTCCACTTGCGTCGGCAAACCAACAGCAACACCGGTTGTGGCCGCGGGCTGTTGTGCGATGGCTGCGGCACCTACCACAGCCGCACCGAAGCGCTGTTCGGGTACCGCTATGTGCAACTGGAAGAGTCGATTGGCGTCACCGAGAACCTTGTCGGGACGACGGCGGGTGAAAGCTTCCGCATCCATGACAGTTTCCGCACGATGAATCAGTTCAACGGGTTCGACATGGGGATGGCCTACAACCGCCAACGCGGCTGTTGGTCGACGGACCTGTTGGTCAAGCTGGCGATCGGCAACACCCGGCAGCGGGTCGACATCAATGGCACCACGTCGATCGCCGGAGGGGCAGCTCAGACCGGCGGTCTGCTCGCTCAGTCGACGAACATCGGCAGCTACTCGCGGGATCAGTTCAGCGTGCTGCCTGAGTTGGGGGCGAATGTCGGCTACCAGCTGACGCACAACCTGCAACTGAAGGTCGGCTACACGCTGATCTACTGGTCGAGCGTGGTTCGCCCTGGCGATCACATTGACCGCGACGTCAATCCGAACCTGTTTCCTCCCGCCGTGGTCGGCGGTGCTGCTAGGCCGCACTTCGACTTCGACGAGTCGAACTACTGGGTCCAGGGCGTGAACCTCGGGGCGGTCTACACCTGGTAAACCGACGCAGTGGGGGAAGGCAGCGGGAGCCGGTGGAAGTCGGGAGCTGGTGGAAAGGCTGAGGTCTGGGAGCCGGTGGAAACGTGGGGCCGGTGGAAAGGCTGAGGTCTGGGAGCCGGTGGAAACGTGGGGCCGGTGGAAGGCTACGAGATCGGGAGCCGGTGGAAAATCGGGAGCTGGTGGAAGGCTGTGGTCTGGGAGCCGGTGGAAATGTGGGGCCGGTGGAATGGCTACGAGATCGGGAGCCGGTGGATGTGGGGCTAAGCGAGCTGCGTGCCGTGATGACCCAAGCGGTTTTGGCCCGAGGCAAAACGCTAGCGGCGGCGGATTGTCGCCAAGAACTCTGTTGATGATCGTGGCGATCATCCGATGAACGGTAACGGCAGGTGCGCTTTGAGTGCCGCTGCTTACGAATCTTCTGCGTGGAATCAAGCGATGTTTCGATCTCTACTTCAACGACTTGCTCCGTCCATCCCCGCAAAGCGTCGCAAGCCGATCCGCAGACGGCTGGGCGTCGAAACATTGGCCAAGCGAGAACTGCTGGCCGCCGACCTCGGTTCGGTTGCTGGCACCGTCTACATCGACCTGGCCGGCGACGGCCTGACCGCTGATGATACACGGCTGGAAGCGGTGGAAGTCAGGCTCTATCGCGACGGCGGCGACGGTGTCTTTGGCGGCGATGACACGTTGGTCGACGAAGTCTTTTCGGCGCCACTGAGCAGCGAGACTCCCGGTGAGTTCGTGTTCCGAGGACTTAGCCCTGGCCTGTATTTTGTGGAACAGGACGCGGCGACGACGCCTGACGGTTTGTTTGTTCCCGATCCGGTTGCGGTCACGGTTGTCAATGACGAAGGCCAGCGCGTCCAAACGATCGATGCGTTTGACCAGACGCCGCTCAATCTCAATGCCACGGAAGATAATCCATATCTCACCGACATCAGCATCGCTCCGGACGCAATCGGCGGAGTCCGCAAAGCAGAGCTCACGCATCTGTCGGGCCCCTCAAGCGTGCAGATGTTTGTCGACGTCATCAATTCGGAGTTTGCCCTCAGCTCCACAGTCGGTACCTTCGGCCTGGGCGTGGTGCGCTATGACGGAAACGACAGCAGCATCGAGCTCGACCCAGAGGGCCTCGGTGGCGCCGATTTGAGCGCGAGTGATCCGCTGGCCGGGATCGTGCTCGAAATCTTTACCGATCATCTCGGCAACTCGTTCGATCTGAACATCTACAGCGACGCCGACAACTATTCGACGATCAACGTTCCTTACCCGGCTGAGTCGCTCAACAACGTCTTCCGGCTGTTCGTGCCGTTCACTGAGTTTGTGCAAGGCGCCGGGGCCAGCGGCGAAGCCGACTTCACCGACGTCGGCGCAATCGAGCTGGCGCTTCAGAACGCGCCGAACCAAGATGTCCGCGTCACCATCTTCGAAACGCGGCAATCATCCGAAGCGGTCGTGGCTGACCTGCAGAACCTCCAGCCGATCACGCTTGGCAATCAGGTGTTCCTCGACCAGAACAATAACGGCCTGTTCGACTCGGCCACCGAGTCGGGGATCGCTGGCGTGGACATCGAGCTGTACCGGCTCACCGCGCTGGGTGACGTCGTCGATCCGCTGACACAAACGCCGATCGCCACCACGACGACCGATGCCAATGGGATCTATCAATTCACCGATCTCGAACCCGGCTTCTACGCCGCCGTGATTCCGGGGCGGGAGTTCGATGCAGCGGACGGCTCCGCCGGCGCCGGAACGTTGGTCGGGTTCACCGTCAGCGATCCCGCGGTACCGACCGCTGGTGCCAATGCCGGGATCGACAACGACGCCGATGGCCGCGAGGTCGCTGGCCAACTGTTCGTGATCACCGAAACGTTCCAGCTGGTCTCCAGCGGTGATCCCAGCCAAACCGTCACGGTCAACAATACCGTCGACTTCGGGTTTGTTGGCAGTGCGGACCTGGAGATCGAGAAGACGTTCGTGTCGCTGGACGTCAGCGGCAGTGCGCGGACGGCGACCTTCCGCATCGATGTGACCAACAACGGTCTGCAAGATGCGACTGGAATTGTGGTGGTCGACACCTTGCCGGCCGGGCTGACGTTCAACTCCATCGGCACGGTTGCCGATCCGAGCGTTCCTCCCACGGGAGTGACCAACACCAGCGTCGACGGCAACACGGTCACGCTGGACCTGATCGATCTGAGCAACGGCGAAAGCTTGTCATTCTTGATCATCGTCGATGTTGCCGATGGCGCTACCGGTGACCGCGTCAACACGGCGACGGTCAGCGGCGATCAGGGCGATGCTGTACCGGATAACAACACCAGCACTGCCACGGTAACGCTGCCCGCAACGGACTTGGCAATCGTCAAAACGGCGGAGACTCCTACGGGCGGACCGATCGCTCCGGGTAGCTTGACCAGCGGCGATACCTTCGTCTACCGTTTGGTCGTCAGCAATTCCGGCCCGGATGGCGCCACCGGTGTGTCGGTCATCGACACCTTGCCCGCTGACGTGACCTTCGTCAATGCCACGATCAACGGCGGGGCGGCCGGTGAGGGAATCGCTTTTGATTCCGCCACACGAACCCTCACCGCCACGATCGGCAACATCGCCAGCGGCGGCAACGCGGTCGTGCTGATCACCGCCACGGTCAACCCCGGCGCCTCCACATCGTTCAGCAACACGGCCACGGTCAGCAACTCGCCGTCCACCGATCCGGACCCGAGCAACAACACGGCTACCGTGGAAACGTCGCTGGCCAACGAGGTCGATTTGGCGGTGCAAAAGTCCGTCGTCGGTCAGGCCACGCCGGCGCTCGGTGGCACGGTCACCTATCAGATCACGGTGACCAACACCGCCGGCTCCGCCAACGCACGCGGCTTTACCGTGACCGACACGCTACCAGCCGGATTGACGCTCGTCGCCGGCAGCTTCGATGACGAGGACAGCGGTGTGACGCTCAGCGCCACCGGCCAAGCACTGACCTTCACCGGTGTGCCTCTGGCTCCTGGAGAGTCGGTGACGTTCTCCTTCGCCGCTGCGATCGCACAGACTGCCGCCGCCTCGCTGACCAATACAGCCGTTGTCGCTGTCTTCGACGATGGCGTGAGCGCCGATGTCGACAGCAACCTCGACAACAACGAAGATGATGAAACGATCACGCCGACCCGCCAGATCGACCTGGTTGTGACCAAGGATGACGGCATCGCGGCCGGTGAGTTCGCCACGCCCGGTGAACAGATCATCTATGAAATCATCGTCACCAACACCGGCGTCAGCGACGCGGTCAACGTCAACGTCACCGATACGCTTCCCGCCGGCGTGATCGCAACGTCGATCACTGTCGACGGCACACAGGTGACGGACAATAATCCCGACCAAGGAATCCTGTCGTTCGTGCTGCCATCGGTGCCGACCGGGGCCGCCAACGCGGTGACCGTACTTGTCACGGCCCAAATCGGTGCGACAGTTTCGGGGAACATCACCAACACCGTGACGATCAGCGGCGGCGGCGTGGGCGATCCCACCGAAGGCAACACCGCCTCGGTGACAACCGAGGTTCGTGCGGAGGTCGATGTCGCGGTCACCAAGACCGCTGCTGCGACCGCCGTCCCCGGCGGCCAAGCGATCACCTACACCCTGCAGTTCGTCAACAACGGTCCCAGTGCCGCGACCAACGTGAACGTCGGCGACGTTCTGCCCGCGGGCCTGACGTTGCAGTCGGTGACGCTCGATGGCGTCGCGGTAACCAACACGGGCACCGGAAACAACGTCCAGTTCGTGATCCCGCAACTGCTCGCCGGTCAAGCCAACGCACGGACTGCCGTGATCACAGCGACCATCGCTGCGACCGCCACCGGCACGCTGGAGAACACCGTGACCGTCACGGCTACCGGGGACACCAATCCAGCGAACAACACCAGCAGCGTGACCACTACTCTGACACCGCTCGCCGATGTCGGTGTGACTAAGGCGGCTTCAGCTGCCACGGCCGCTCCGGGCACTCAGTTGACCTACACGATCGTGGTCAGCAACACCGGACCGTCCAACGCTCAAGCCGTCACGGTCACCGACGTACTGCCTGCCGGCTTAACCTTCGTCAGCGGCACCGGCCCTGGCGGAACGCCGCTGACGGCCAGCGGTCAGACCGTCACCGTCAACATCGACTCGCTTGCTCCGGCGGCGAGTCAGACGATCACCATCGTCGCCCAGATCAACTCGGGCTTCACCGGGACGATCACCAACCCAGTGACCGTGGCGACGACGACCAACGAGGGCAACAACACGGCGAACAACACCGCGTCGGCAGTGACTCAGGTGGCGGTCCCGGATACCAATTCCGCATCGCTCTCGGGCCGTGTGTTCTTGGATCGCAATAACAACGGCATCTTCGATTCTGGGGAAAACGGCCTGGCGGGCATCACCGTCAACCTGTTGGCCGCCGGGACCAGCACGGTCGTCAAGACCGTCACGACCGATAGCCAAGGCATGTACCTGTTCGATGAGCTGGCCGCGGGCAACTACGACATCAAGGTCGTGCGTCCGCCAGGCTTGCTCGACGGACTGGAAAACCCCGGCGATAGCCGCCCGGTGAGCAACCTCGGCGACAGCATCATCCCGGGCCTGACGCTCGGGATCGGACAGAGCATCACTTCCAATGACTTCGGGTTATTGGAAGCACTGAGCAAGCGACGTTTCTTGGCATCGTCTCCGTGATGGAGCTCACCGGCTGATCGCCAGTCGCCGCAGCGCCCGAACGGGAGCCGGTGCGGATTGCAGGGGCAAATGCTCCGGCGACTGGAGAAAGCCAACGAGCGAAACGGCAGACTACTGAGCAACGATCAACGCTCGGCCGCTGGGGGGTGGCCGAGCGTTTTTGCGTTGATAGTGATCACGATCGCTTCAAATTCAATCTCGTGCTCAATAGGGCCGCAGGCCCGGTACATCCTCTGCCGGGCCCGTGAGGGCCCGGTCACCCGATCGCAAAGGGATTGATAGGCCCGCAGGGCCGACACAAGTGCGGCGGAGGCACCTGTTCGTGCCGACCCTGCGGGCCTGAGAAGCCCTTGCTGCTGTTTCAATCCGGAGCCTGACGACTCCGGCAGTGGATGTGCCGGCCCGGCGGGCCTGATAGGATTGCTTGGCATCTACCGCGGCGTGAAATCGCAATCGCTCGTCAGCGACAGGGCGAACTGCGCCAGCAGCTCCGCGACGTGGTGGATATCGTCGAGCGAAATCGTCTCCACGGCCGAGTGCATGTAACGGTTAGGGATCGCCACCAAACCGGTCGCCACCCCGCCGCCATGGATCTGCAAGACGTTGGCGTCGTTGGGTGTCGCTCGTCCGGTCGCCGCCAGCTGATACGGAATCCCGTGCTGCTTGGCCAGGTCGACCAGCCGCTGTGACACGCCCGGGTTCATGTTTGGGCCGCGGTAAATCACGGGGCCGCCGCCGAGCCGGATGTCGCCTTGCTGCGTCTTATCGATCGTTGGGCAGTCCGAGGCGTGCGTGACATCGACCGCGATCGCGACGTGCGGGTCGATGCTGCCGGCTGCCGTCTTGGCGCCGCGCAGACCGATCTCTTCCTGCACCGTGCTGACACTGTGAAGGTGACAGGCCAAGCTGCGGCCATCGGGTTTGGAGGTGGCGCGGCGGAGCGCTTCGATCACTGTCCACATCCCGGTCTTATTATCCATGCCGGGACCGCTGACCAAATTGCCCAATAGCGGGCGGTACTGCAAATCCAACGTGACGCAGTCACCGATGCTCACCGCGCCCTCGGCAGCCGCTTTATCGCGCGCCCCGATATCGAGCCACAGTTGCTCCAGCTGGACCACTTGTTTTCGCTCCGCCTCGTTCAATAAATGGATCGGCTTGCGGCTGATTACCGCAGGCACCGGCCCCTTGCTGGTCCAGATCGTCATCGACTGGCCGATCAATTGCTGCGGATCCCAGCCACCAATGGTCTGCGCATAGACAAACCCATCGTCGTCGATGTAGGTCACCAGCATCCCGATCTGGTCGCAATGTCCGGCCAGCAACAGGCGAGGTCCATCGGACGGGCCCGCCGCCGCGATCACGTTGCCATGCACATCGGTGCGAATCGCCGTGGCATGCGGCGTGATGTACTGGCGGACCAGATGTTGAACCGGCTGTTCATATCCCGAAGGGCTCGGGGTCAAAATCGCTGAACGAAAGAATTCAAGGGCGCTGGCTTCCATGGCGTTCCAAGAGCACGTGGGAATGTGAAACAGGGAGCCGCGGATTCTCGCCGATTCTCTCGGCTTAGACCACCGCCTCAACCGCCACGGCATTGGACGCTGGGCGATTTTCCAGCGTCTCGATCACCGCGCAACCACAGCAGTCACTCCACACGTTAACCGTCGTCCGAGCCATGTCGAGCACGCGATCGACCGCCAAGATGATCCCCTGCAGCTCCACCGGCAAGTTCACCGCCTGCAGGATGATGACCATCATCACCAAACCCGCATGCGGAATGCCCGCCGCACCGACACTAGCCAGTAGCGCCGTAATCGCCACGACCACCTGCTGCGACAGCGGTAGATTGGCACCGAAGTGCAGCTCGCGCGATGAACAACACCGCGACCGCCTCATACAGCGCCGTGCCATCCATGTTGATCGTCGCTCCCAGCGGTAACACGAACGAGCCGGTGCGGTTGCTGATTTTGGCGCGCTGCTCGACGCACGTCATGGTCAGCGGCAGCGTGCCATTGCTGCTGGCGCTGCTGAACGCGGTCAGCAATGCCGGGCTCATCGCGCGGGCGAACTCAACCGGACTCCGCCTCGCGATGTACTTCACGATCAGCGGCAGAGTGATGGTGGCATGAAAGGCAAGCGCCAGCGCCACGGCGAGGACGTACCAGCCGAGCGACCGAAACACGGCCCCCCCTTGAGTCGCCGTCACATAACTCATCAAGAAGAAGACGCCGAGCGGGGCGAGGCGGATGATTGCGGTCGTCATCGCCATCATCACCTGAAACCCAGTATTGGCTGCAGCTTGCACACGCGTTGCCGTCGCACCGCCGACTCGCAGCGCAAAGATCGCCACTGCAATGGTGAATGCGATGATCGACAAAAAGTTCGGCTCGACCAGCGCCCCGAGCGGATTGGCCGGAATCAGCGCCTCGATCTGCGCGAGCACGATCTCGCTCAGGTGAGGTGGCGCCACAGCAGGCTGCCCTGCCCCGGCTGCCGCTCCGGGATTGATGCCGCCCCGCAAGCCCGGCCGAATCAGGTTGACCGCGACGAGTCCCGTCGTGATCGCCAGAAAACTAGTCGCGATATAATACGTCAGCGTGCGCGAAAACATTCGCCCGACCGCCTGGCCGCTCAGTCCCATCACGCCGGTCAATAACGACGTGATGATCAAGGGGACAGCGACCATCTGCAACATCCGCAGAAACAGATTGCCGAGGCGGCGAAACCCATTGCCCAGCGTCTGCGCCCAGCTCCCGCCGTGCGCTCGGTACAAGTTCGCAGCCAGCGGCTCTTGTTTTTGCAGCTCATCCAGCGAAGCGAATGTGTCCTCACCGGCCGCTGTGGGATCGATCGTCAAACGTCGCTGCAGTTCGTCGCCGCGATAAAACCGGATCTCGGCTCGCCCCGATGCATCGTCGATTTCAACCGCGGAAAAGCCTGGCGGCAGGTCTTCGACCAATCGCACCGAACGCGTGCTGGCGAACAGGTTCAATGACACGCCGATCACCGCACCGGCCACCATACCGATCAGGATCTGCCAGTGGAGGGCCAGGCGAAAGGGCGACATGCAATGACTCCGAGGCGGTAAGCAACGTAGTAGGCACTGTCCGACTGCCGAGGCCCTATCAGAGCTCCGCTTTTTGGAGACGGCGGCCTGCGGACGGCACAGGGACTGTGCCTGCTACTTTAAATCTGGGACGGGCGTACCGGGACCGTCTGATTTCTCGCTACAGGTAATAACCCGAAGCCATGACGAGAGAAACCCCGGTTGCAACGTTGGCTGGTGGAACGCTACGCAACCAGCGCCACACGTCCGTCCTGAATGCGGCCGTCTTTCATCCGCAGCATCGTATCGGCGCCCGCAGCGATCGAGTCGTCATGCGTGATCATCACGATCGTCAAACCATCCTCCGTATTGAGTCCCCGCAGCAGCTTGAGGATCTCGGTACCGGTCTCGGCATCGAGATTGCCGGTCGGCTCATCGGCCAACAGCACCGCGGGCTCAGTCATCAGCGCCCGGGCGATCGCGGTGCGTTGCATTTCGCCGCCGCTCAGTTCGCTCGGCTTGTGGCTGGCGCGGTGCAACAGCCCGACGCGATCGAGCATCGCCTCGGCCCGCCGACGCGCTTCTTTGCGATGCCGGAAGTACTCCCAGGTGCTGCGGCCAATCATCAGCGGCGCGAGCACATTCTCGACCGCCGACAGCTCCGGCAGCAGGTGATAGAACTGGAAGATGACCCCGATGTCGCGGTTGCGGTAGGCATCGCGCGCCGCCCTGGCCGCATTGTCGATCCGCTGGCCACGGAAATAGACCTCGCCCTGATCGGGATGATCGAGCGTCGCCAGCAGGTGCATCAGCGTGCTCTTGCCGCTGCCGCTGCGTCCGACCATCGCGGTGATTCGGCCCGGAGCAACGTCCAGATCGACCCCACGCAGTACCGGCACCTCGATGCTGTCCTTCTGGTAGCTTTTAAAAATGCCACGGGCGCTGAGCACCGGTTGGTCGTTCATCGCGGCGATGTCAGGTTGAGAGGAAGGTGGGAAAGTAAGGAAAGCGGAGACACACGGTTAGGAGCAGTTCAAAAATAACTTCCGCATGTCACTCTCCCTCCGGGAGAGTCGAGCCTCAGGCGAGGAGAGGGGCGATCCTGGCCCTCCCCGGCCGCTTCCGCGTCCGACCCTCGCGCGGGGCGGGAGGGTGAATGCAAGAAGAACAAGGAACTTATTTTTGAATTCTCCCTTACTCAAATCGCAGCGCCCTGACCGGGTTCATTCTCGCGGCGCGCAGCGCCGGCAAGACGCTCGCCGTCGTCGCGATCGCAATCGAACCGGCGATCACCCAGGCGACCGTGGTCGGCTCGACAATCGTTGGAATCGAGCTGAAGTAGTAAACCGTGGGATCAAACACTTCTTGGCCAGTGATCCGTTCGATGACGGCGGCGATCGAGTTGATGTGGCGGACGAACAGCAATCCGCCGACCATGCCCACACCACTGCCGACAATTCCTAGCAACAACCCGTAGCTGAGGAAAATACTCATCACTCCGGCGCCGATGCGCCGAGCGCCTTGAGCGTGCCGATGTCGCGGGTCTTCTCGACCACGATCATGAAGAAGGTCGCCAAAATACCGAACCCGGCAACGGCGATGATCAGGAACAACAAGATGTTCAAAATCGTCGTTTCCAGTCGCACGGCGGCCAGCAGCGGACCTTGCATATCGCGCCAGGTTTGGATGTTGAATGCATACTGGTCCGGCGGAAAACGCCGCCGCAGGTCATCGCGAGCGTCGTTGAGACTCGCGCCGGGGACCAACTTGAGCTGCACGGTCGTCACGCTGCGGGTACCTGACTGTGGGTCGATCATACCGCGGAACTCTTGCAACTGATCGAGCCGCACGAAGGCGAATGTACTGTCGTATTCGCTCATGCCCGACTCATACAGGTCGACCACCGTGAATTTCTGGTTGACCACTTTGGTGTTGTCCGATGCGTTGGGGAACATCATGCGGACGTCATCGCCAGGGCGGCAGTAATAGTGATCGCGAATCTCATTATCGCTGTCTCGCATCCGCGTGCTGCATGTCGAGATCCCCAGCACAATCCCCGGGAACTGATCAACCGCAGGATCGAACTGTTTGGGTCCGGGCGAATCGGCCGTGACGAACGCGCTGGAGGAGAAATCCATGGCCATCGAGGGGCCGGCTGAGGCGTCATCGCTTGCTGGGGCGGTATCTGCCCCAGGTGCAATGGCACCGCGCGCCTGACGCACTGCCGCGTCGATCCGCTGGCGCTCCAGTTCGAGCAACTGGTCATAAGCCGCGCGCTGGCGTCGGTACTCCCACCCCGATTCCGGGAACCCTTCGCGGCCAGGGGCATAGCCGCCATCGCGCAGGTCGAAACTGACGCCCGGTTGGTTTTCGGGGTGCAATAGAAAGCGGCCGAACTGACTCACTTTGTCATAAGTTTCTGGGTCGATGCCAACCAGATTGACGTGACGTGTGATCAATTGGCCATTGAACTCGATGCCCAGCATCCCCGGCACATGCACGCTGACCGAAGCGCCTTCCACCCGGTCGCCGAGCACATCGCGGATCGCCGCCAGATGGGCGTCCGGGTCCGGCATGCCGCCGCTGGCGTGGCACTCGATCAGAATATCCGAGGCCAGACCGTGGAGCCGGTCGTGCATTTCGGCGGCGAAACCTGCCATCACGCTGTTGACTACGATCAACGTCGCCACGCCCAGCATCACGCTGATGATTGACGCCAGCGCGATGTAACGGGTGCGCAAGTAACGCAAACAGAGCAACCAACGATACATAGCCGTTCCTTCGGCGAGTCAGTTCAAAAGCCGACGAGGCACCGCCCCGACTTACCCGCCAGCGTAGAGGAACTGCGCCGTAGGCGTAAAGGTCGGAAAGCTCGCTGCAGTGCCCCGATTCCGCTCTACTGGACGGAAGCGCGAAAAAACCTCGGCAACCACCTGGTTTGCCGAGGTTTTCAATAGTTGAGGCTAGAGGATCTCTGCGTCCCCTGCCGCACCGGCTGTAACCGTGAGATTAAATCCCGCCGAGGATCGTGAACTGCGTTCCCGCTCCGGCCGGCTTGGTCAACTCGGCGGTGATCGATTTCACTTGCTCCGGCGACTCGATCACGATGTAGAACGCATGCTTACCGGAAGCGACATCGATCATCTGCTGGCCGTTGCTGTTGATCGACTTGCCGTCGACGACGACCTGAACATCGCTCTGACTGGTTGCTCGAAAACCAATAGGACCAGCGACCACGACCTCGAACTGACCGCGGAGCACGATCATTTCGGAGGCAGCCGCAGGCAGCGCGTCGGCGGGCAGCGTGCCATCGACCAGGGCGTAGACGCTTTGCCAGGCTTCGGCCGGCAACTGATCGAGCTCGCTCTCAAGTTTCCCTTCCGGCAGTGACGCGAGTTTGGCGGCGAGTTTCTCATCCGCCAAGACATCAAAACGATTGACCGTCGGACGGTTGTTGACCACAAAGTCGCCGGGCTTTCCAAGCGCTGCTAAAAAGGCCACCAGGTCGACCAGTTCATCCTCGGTGATCAGGTGGTGCAGTCCCTCGGGCATCAACGATTTGCCCTCGGCCTCGTCCTCAATGTCAGCTTCGGCGATCACGATTTCGCGACCGTTCTCATCGCGTAAAATCAGCCGCTGGTCATCGCGATCGATCTTTACGCCGCGGTAGACGGTGCCGTCGCTGGTCAGCACCTGCAGGGTGATGTAGGCCTCCTTGATCCCTTTGCTCGGCTCCAGGATGCTTTCCAGCAGGTACTCGGTCGGGCTGTTGACGCCGATGCCGCTGAGGTCCGGTCCCACGTTGCCGCCAGCACCCGATAGGGCGTGGCACTGGATGCAAGTGAGTTCCTTGCGGCGATAGATCAATTGACCGCGATGCGGATCACCCTGGCTATCAATCCGCTGCACCAATGCTTTGCGTTGCTCCTCGGTCAGCGGCTGAGTCGGACCGCCGATACCTGCGGTCTCACCGAGCATTTCAACCAGCGGTCCGGTGTTGATTTCCGCAGCAAACAGCGCTCGCAAGATCAACTTCGCGCCGTCGGCGTCGGGGCGGTTTTGCTTCACCATTGCGGTTAATTGATCCACTCCTCCAGGACGGCTGATCACCGCTTGAGCGGCGCGGGCCAGCAAGTCGCCGTGCTTGGAAGCCTCGCCGGACTTGATCGCCATGCCAATGGCAAGTGCTGCTTGCTGCACCGATGTCGGAGCCACTGCGCGGGCAAACCGCAGCCTCAAGTCGCTCGGCAGATCGTCGCGGACGAATTGACCGCGGGTGTCGTGGCCGGCCGGAGACTGAAAGGAGGCGAGCGCGTCGAGTGCGGCGTCAACCGCTTCGCCAGCGGTGGCCGGATCACGAGCAGTGTCGCGCAGCGCCGCAGTCAACTCTTCAACGCCCCACGCCGCTGCGATCTCAGCGATCTTGACCAACACATTGGTGTCGCCTGCCTGACGGGCAGCAGCGATCTGCTCGATCGCCAGATCGATGTTGACCGGCGGTTGCAGGCGTTTGGCCTGAGTCGCAACCAGCAGGTCGTTGAGTGCAGTGGCACGATTCTCAGCAGAATATTTTCCGCCGAGGACCGCATCGACCAAACGCCCAATCTGCGCAGCATCGGCATTGCGAACCGCGGCGCGGACCATGGGAACGATCTGCGTGTCCTGCACCTGACCATCGGCGATCCGTTTGATCAGCAGGTCATCCCCGCCGGACCGCGAGCCTCCGCGGCGATCCAAGGTGGTGTTGGTTTCGGTGATGACGTAGTTGAGGTATTCGTCCAGCGGTTGGGTCGAGCGCCGCGGCGACCACCATCCGGCCCTGATCCGCATCGGCATAGAAGCTGGCCGCCCGGACCGCTTCGAGTCGCACGCGCGGTGCCTCATCCATCGCCAAGTTCACCAGCATTTCGGTGCTGCCGGGCACGCGCTGGCGCCAATAACTGAGCACGCGGGTGGCGGCGGCGCGAGCGCGGTGGTCGCGGCTTTGCAGCACCGTTGTCAGCAACTCAGGACGGACCACGTCATGCTGCTGCATCACCCACAGGGCTTCCAGGCGATTGTGCTCGGTCTGTTCGTCATTGCCAACCTGCTCGCCGAGCCACTGATCAATCGCTGCGATCACATCTTCCGTTTTGCGCTGCCGGAGTTCCATCCGCGCCAGATGGCGCACCGTATTGTCATAACGCTCCAGCAGACGAACCACATCAGCGATCGGAGCGCCTTCGATCTGCGGCACTTCCAACAGTGGCTTGTCCTTATAACGCACGCGCCAGATGCGTCCATGATGTTTGTCTCGCTTGGGGTCACGTAAGTTGTGTTGCATATGACCGATCAGCGGGTTGAACCAATCGACGATATACAGCGCCCCGTCGGGGCCAAACTTAATGTCGATCGGCCGGAAGTTGGTGTCGCGGCTGGACAGCAACGGCTGGACCGGCGAGCCTTTGAACCCACTGCCCTCTTCGGTCATCTGATAATTCAATGTCCCGAGAAAGCCGATCGTATTGTTGATCAGATAGTTACCCTGCATCGACTCAGGAAATTGGCTGCTGGAGACAATCACGCAGCCCGCCGTCGGCCGCCACTGTTTGACCAGGAACTGTTTCATCTGGCGGTGCTTATGCGGGTAGATCACATCACCGCTGAAGGGAGCGGCAAAGTAATTGGCGCCGGGAGAAGCATCAGCGACGAAGTTTTGCCCCCAGTAATCGAAACAGTGTCCCCAAGGGTTGGCAAAGTTATAGGAGACGAAGATGTCGAACTTCTCCGTCAGCGGTTCATAACGAAACACCGCTGCGTCACGGACCCGCTGCGGACCATAAGGGGTTTCCACTTGCGTGAAGTGAAAGGTACCTTCTTGGAAGTACAACGCACCATCTGGACCAAAGACAAACGCACTCAGCGCATGGTGTGAGTCGGCGGTATCGAAACCATGCAGCACGCGTTTTCGCACATCGGCAACACCATCGCCCGTCGTATCCTTGAGAAACATCAGGTCGGGCTGCTGCGAAACATACGCGCCGCCATCGCCCAGCGCGATTCCGATCGGCAGGTGCAGCTTATCCGCGAACACGGTCTGCTTGTCAGCCTTGCCGTCGCCGTTGCTGTCCTCGTAGATCAGGATTTTGTCGTCGGCCGGGGTGCCCGGCAGGTACTGCGGGTAACTCGGGTTGGTCGTCACCCATAACCGCCCGCGGGCGTCGATCTCTAAAGCGACCGGATTGACCATCTCGGGGAATTCTTCTTCCGAGACCACCAAATCGATTTCAAATCCATCCGCTAAATCGAACATCTCCTTGCTTTCAGCGGGTGAAAGGTACTTAACGTCTGCGGAGACATTTGTTTCGATCGGCGACAGTTCGCCGGTCTGGGAATCATCGATTTCCGGCGGTACCGGTTTGCCCTGGGCGATGTCCCAAATCCGCTGATCGCGAACGGCGATCATCTTGCGAAGCTTTGCGAACTCCTCAGGAAAGTTCACCACGCCATAAGGATTCTTGCGACCGCCGTAGATGTAATAACCGTTGACGGCGCGATAGTCATAAAAGAACTGCTTGTTCTTCTCGAGCACTGCAGCGCGGATCGCTTCTCGGTTGGCAGTGACATTTTCAGGTTTGGGGCCAAACAGCGAGACGTCGAGCACAGCGGCCAGCACTTCATTGCCGCGTTCGTTCAAGTGAATGCCGTTGATCGTCAATGGCTCGGTGGCGGCGTCCATCGCAGCTTGCAGCGGCGTGAATAGATCGATAAACCGAACCAACCGTTGATCGCAGAGCTCGCGCATCGCATCGCTGTAGATCTGCAGATTGGCATTGGTCGATTTTCCGTCCGGCAAGGTGCGGCTTCCGAGATTCTCATGAGGGATCGGGGAACACACGACCAACTGCGCCGCGTCACCGATTTCCGCTTGAGTATCGCTGATAAACTTTTCAAATCGTTTGCGAAACGCATCCAGTCCCGCCGGGCCAGCGAATGATTCGTTGAGACCGAACATCGCCAAAACCACCTGCGGCGCGTGATCGCTCAGCTTGTGTGCGTGGTCTTCGAAATTGGCGCTTCGCGGCCGCAGGTCGATCTCGTCCGCCGACCAACCGAGGTTGCGCACGCTTAGGCGTTTGGTAGGAAAGCGGAGGTGCAGATTGGTTTCAAAATAGCCGTCGTGCTGCATCCGTTCAGCCAACGTGTTGCCGATGATGACTAGCTTGTCACCGTCGTTCACTTCCAGCACCGGAGATTGCTGCGGTGTGGGCGAACCGGGTTGAGCGGCGGAAAGCAGCGCGGCGGGATTGATACAAGCCAGCAGCAGGGCCGCCAGACTCCATCGTCCGCAGCCGAGATTGTGTTGTGTGCTCATGAATCGAATAGTGCGCGGGGAGATGCGGAGCCAGAGGACGACTGGCCGCCGTTAGGATGCGAAATAGGCGGGATGCGACGACCGAGACTGGAAGTCAGACCGGGTCGGGAGTAGCCAAATCTTACCGCAGTGATCGCAGAAGTAACAGCACAATTGGCCATAGTGGTCGATCGCTCCGCAATCGAACCTGCAGCCACACAACTCCGACCGGCGGAGCGGTCGGCGACGGTGGTCGATCGCTCCGCCGATCGAACGGCAGCCACACAACTCCGACCGACGGAGCGGTCGGCCATACAGCTCCGACCGGCGGAGCGGTCGGCCACGCTGTGGTCGGCCACGCTGCGGTCGGCCACGCTAGCGACGTGATTACAGCCGGCGGAGGCCGTCTTCGGTCATCGGGGTGGGGATTTCGGCATCGATCTGGTCGATCCGCGCGAGCGTCTGGGCGTCGAGGATCAGGTCGGCAGCGGCTAATGATTCTTCGAGCTGTTCCACACTCGTCGCACCGAAAATGGTTGAAGCGACGAAGTCGTGTTGGCGGCTCCAGGCGAGCGCCAGTGCGGTCACTGTGACGCCGATGTCTGTAGCGATCTTCATCAGCCTAGCCGTCGTCTCCAGCGAGCGGGCGTTGACGAATCGCTCCGCCATCCGCCGCTGACGCTCGCCGCCGCCGGTCAGATACTCCGAGAATCGCGCCCCCCGGCGGAGGTCCGTTTTGGTACTTGCCGGTCAGGACGCCGCCGCCCAGCGGGCTGTAAGGCAACAGGCTCAGCTTCTCTTGGCGGAGCACTTGAGCCAGTTCGCTCTCGCACCGCCGGTTGATCAGGCTGAAGTTGTTTTGCACCGTCTCAAAGCGATCGAGCCCCGTCACGTCCGCTGTCCAGAGGCTCTTCATCACACCCCAGCAGGTTTCGTTGCTGCAGCCGATCACGCGGACTTTGCCGCGGTTGCGCAGCTCGGTCAGCGCCCCGAGCACCTCCTCGTACGGCAACCCGTGATCGGGCCAGTGGATTTGCATCAAGTCGATGTAGTCGGTCTGCAGTCGGCGGAGCGATTGTTCGCACGAGGCGATGATCTGGTGGCGATCGATGAAGCCGCGCCCACCGCGGACCGGAGCGGCGAACCAGCCGTGTCGTGGACCGGTCACCTTAGTCGCGATGCAGACCGAGTCACGCGGGCGTGTCTTCAGCCAACGACCGACGATCTGTTCGGTGACCCCGACCAGGTCAGCCCGAGGCGGAACCGGGTAGACCTCGGCGGTATCGAGAAAGTCGATCCCGGCATCCGTTGCCCGGTCCATGATCCGGTGCGCTGTCGGCTCATCGCACTGCGACCCGAAGGTCATCGTGCCCATGCAAAGATCGGAAACCGACAGCCCACTGGAGCCCAAACGTCGATACTGCATCGGAGAGTTACCCGCAGCTGTGATTTAGGGGAAGGGAGAGGAAAGGCAGCAGCATGCCTGATGTGCGGCGGCTTGAAAACCGCTGCAGCCCCTGCGGCCGCTCGTCAAGCCGCAGCGATAGCATAACCGGCTAGGTCGCTTGCCCCCGGTTGCGACGTAGCGGATAATGCCCCGGTCGATTTTCGACTCGCTCTAACCCCTGGTATTGGAGACTACGTATGTCACGATTGTTTTTGGGCAGTGTTTTGACGGCAGCCCTCGTTGCCGGTGTTGCAATCGCTGCGGAATCGGAGCCGATTGGGCTCAAGCAAGGAGATCCGATCGGCGCGTTCTACGTCACCAAGGTTGCCGGAGCCGAAGACGATGGCGTCAAGACCGGTCAAGAACTGTGCTATCGCTGCAAGTACGGTCAGCGTCCGATGGTGATGGTGTTCGCTCGCAAGAACAGCGAAAAGCTCACCCAGCTGGTCAGCGAACTCGATAAGGCCGTTATCAAACACGACGATGCTCAGCTGCGCGCGTTCGTCACCGTGGTGGGTGAAGATCAAAGCTCGCTGAAAGATTCGGCTAAGGAGATTGCCAAGGCCGCTGAAGCGAAGCAGGTGCCAGTGGCCGTCGCTGCGGACAGCCAGAACGGACCGGCGAGTTATCGCTTGGATCCGAAAGCGGAAGTGACCGTGATTCTGGCCAACGAGAGCCAGGTCGTCGCGTCGCACTCCTTCCAAGCCGACGGCGTCGACAGCAGCGCCGTGCTGAAGGAAGTCGAGAAAATGCTCCAGTAAGGCACCCGTGCCTCGCCAGGATTGATTTTCCCTGCGGGAAACGCATTCAGATGCGTTTCCCGTTTTTGTTGGCGCTTACCGGATCGAGATGTCGATCGGTTCGTCGCTGATGCGGACGACCGCCTCGGTGTATTCCGGCGCTCCCACTAAGCTTCGCGCCCCGCCGCTGAAGCCATAGCGTTCGGCGGGGATCCCCAGCGGATTGCGGTCGAGTTGACCGTTGTTGTTTTCGTCGTGGTAGGCGGCGATCGCTAACTCCTCGACCTCCGCCGGCAGCCCAAATTGTCCTTCGCAAACTCCCCCCTGGATCGTCCAATTATCGAGCCCTAACGCGCGATTGGGGTCGTTAAACCCTTCCGGGGCGATGTAGACGGCAAGCTTCATAACGCCGCGGTCCGATGCGGCTCCGAAGATGCGCACGGTGACCATCCGCCGGTTGCCCGCCTTGTCTAACCCAGCCTGATCGAGCAGAAGTGTCTCATCGGACTCCTGCGGCAGTACATTGATCGGCATCCGCGGAGTCCGTGAGGCGATTTGCCGGTAGGCGAGGACGGCGGAGCCGACCAGTAAGATGGTCGCGACGACACCCAACAGCAGATTGCCATGATTCTCCTGCCACGGGCTCGACTCCGCTAGCAGCGTGTCCTTTGGCGATGATTCCGGCAATTCCATATTCCTCACGGCAGGATCGATCCGATGAGACAAGAGGTAACGCTTGGATTAACTTACCGGTTCGTTGAGCACAGTGGGGCGGTTGCGGAGCGAATGTCCTTGCAGAATGTCAGCCACCCCGGCAAATGCCATCATTCATAGATTATGACCATCGACAAGGGCCCCTCCCAGACCGCTACCCCGATCGCCGCACCTGCCGTAGTCGCGTCGCCCGTAGTCGCGGCGGCAACGCGGTCTGGCAACCTACCTGCCGCAGCTCCGCGCGATGTTGCGCTGCGCGTCGATCAGCTCCGCAAACGGTACCGCCAAGTCGAAGCGCTCCGCAACGTCTCGTTCACGTTGCATGCGGGCGAGCGACTGGCGCTGCTCGGTCCCAATGGCGCCGGCAAAACGACCCTGATTCGCTGCCTGGCTGGCCGCACCAAGCCCGATGGCGGCTCAATCGAGCTGCTCGGCACACGCTTGCCTCCTTGCGGCGGTCGAGAACGGCTGGGGTTGGTGCCGCAGGACATCGCGATCTATGAAGACTTAACCGCTGCGGAAAACCTCACCGCCTTTGCCCGCTTCCATGGCCTGCGCGGCGCAGAACTCAAACGCCGCGTGCAGTGGGCGCTCCAGTGGACCGGGCTGGCCGATCGTAGCGGGGAGCTGGTCAGCGGATTTTCCGGCGGGATGAAACGCCGCGTCAACTTGGCCTGCGGCGTGATGCACTCGCCCCGAGTCTTGCTGCTCGACGAGCCGACCGTCGGAGTCGATCCGCAAAGCCGCCAGCGGATTTTTGAGATGTTGGACCAGCTTCGCGACGCCGGCACCTCCATCCTGCTGACCACCCATCACCTCGACGAAGCCGAACAGCGCTGCGACCGGATCGTGATCGTCGACCACGGCCGAGTCGTCGCCGACGGCACCTTTGAGCAATTGGTGCAGGGGTCGATCGGCAGCTCGCGGCACGTCCGTGTGCGAATTGACCGGCCGTTGACCCGGCCCCTGCCACCATGGCAGCTCACCACCGCCAGCGGCTCAGCAGCTCACAACGACTGCCTGCACACACGATTGGACGACGTAGCGGGCCAGTTGCCACAATTGCTACAAGGAGTTGCCGAGGCGGGCTACGGCGTGGCGAGTATCGAGGTCCAGGCTCCGTCGCTGCATGATGTCTTTCTGCATCTCACCGGCCAGGAACTGCGCGACTGACCCCTGAACCCATGACAAGCGGGCACGGCGATGATCTGGACTGTGATGGCGGTGTGCATCAAGCGGCTGCTGCACAACCGCACAGAATTGCTGCTCACGATCGTTGTCCCGATCGTGTTCTTCAGCATCTTTGCAGTCATCTTCGGCGGCGCAAGCGGGTCGGGAGCAACGCCGGAGATCAAGATCGTCGCCGTTGATACAGTCGGCAATGCCCACAGTCGCCGGGTGATCGAGTTGCTCCGTCAAACGCGCGGCCTGCTGTTTGTCGACTATTTGGACGCCGCTGAAACCGCTGACGATCGCCGGCCGGAGCTTAACGAGCGTGAAGCCACGGCGATGGTTCGGCGTGGCACAGCCGCGATGGCGATTGTGCTCCGTCACAGCGATGCCGACTTCCGCGCAGAGCTACTCAGCGATGCTTCGGATCAAGTCGCACCCCAAGTTGCCGCGGCACTGGTTCAACGCGCGCTGATGATGACGGGCCCAGTGGCAGCAGGCACTGCACAGATGCAGCACGCCGCGACATCGCAATCCGGCGCAGCGACGGTGGTTCAGGCCGCCGGCGCCGCCTTGCCAACTGCGCCGCCCGCGGTCATGCCCGTCGCCGTCCAAGTGATCGACATCATCGGCGGCGGCCGGCACAATCCAGTGATCTCCATGTACGCCGCGGGGATCGCCGTGATGTTTCTGTTGTTCGGAGCCAGCAACGGAGGCGGTGCGCTGTTGGAGGAACGCGAAAACCAGACACTCGATCGGTTGCTGACGACAGGGCTGACGATGGATCAGCTGCTGCTGGGCAAATGGTGTTTCCTGACGTCGCTCGGCGTGGTCCAGACGACGATCATGTTTGCCTGGGGACAAGCGGTCTTTGGAATCAATCTGCTTGGCCATCTCGACGGATTTCTGATCATGACGATCGTCACAGCCGGGGCGGCAGCGGCGTTTGGTCTGCTGCTGGCAACGCTCTGCCGGACCCGCGGTCAGCTCAATGGTCTGTCGATCGTCGCCGTGCTTTCAATGAGCGCCTTGGGCGGATCGATGGTCCCGCGGTACGTCATGAGTCAGTCGCTCCGCGATGCCGGGTTATGGACGTTCAACGCCTGGGCGCTGGATGGGTACAACAAAGTCTTTTGGCGTCAATTGCCGGTGGCGGAGCTGTGGCCGCAGATGAGCGTGCTGATGCTCAGCGGTGCGGTGTTCCTGGTCGCTGCTCGCGTGCTAGCCATCCGCTGGGAAACCGAGTAGCAGCGGCGGATTGGGGACAAGCGGATTTGATTCCGGCGGCATAGAATGCGCCGTTCGCTTCCACCCTGTCCACCGGTTTTGCTGCGCTGAGGCGCACCCCATCATGCATGTGATCGCTCCTACTGCCTCGGTTTGTGTGACCCGTTACCAGCGACTGCTGAGCAACTGCCGCGGGACGGTCTCATTGCTCGTGCTTTGCGTTTTGCTCTTTGGTGACGCTGCGGCGGGCTTGCCGGCACGTGCGGCCGATGCCTGGCCACAGTTTCGCGGGCCTGCCGGCGATGGAATCGCCGCGGAGACAAATGTGCCGTTGCAGTGGGATCAGGAAACGAACATCCGCTGGCGAACCGAGCTGCCGGGTCAAGGCTGGTCGTCGCCGGTGATTGGCGAAGGGATCGTGTACGTGTCTGCCGCGATCAACCGCGATGCGGCCGCCGATGGCGATTATGACTTGGCGCTGATTCTGGTCGACCAGGGGAGCGGCGAGATTCTGCGAGTGTCCAAACTGATCGAGCAGGACGGGGACTCATCGCCGGCGATTCACAAAAAGAACAGCCACGCCAGTCCCACTCCGCTGCTGGCCGGCGAGTTCGTGTTTGTCCATTTTGGCCACCAGGGAACCGCTTGTACCGATCGCCAAGGCAACGTGCTGTGGGTCAACCGCGATCACTCGTTCAATCCGGTGCACGGCAATGGCGGTTCGCCGGTACTGGTCGGCCAGCGGCTGATCTTTACTTGTGACGGCGGCGACGAAGCGTATGTACTGGCGCTCGATGCGCAGACGGGGCGAGAAGTTTGGCGGACGCCGCGTCCGGTTGAGGCCAAGCAGAAGTTTTCTTTCGCGACGCCGGCCGTGATCGACTCAGAAGAGGGATCATTGGTGGTTGCTCCGGGCAGCGACTGTGTGATGGCACTCCATCCAGGCAGCGGCGAAATCCGCTGGTGGGTCCGGTATAACGGCTACTCGGTCGTTCCCAAGCCGGTACTGAGCGGAGAACGTGTGTTGGTCGCGACCGGCTTTGGGCCGACTAAACTGCTGGCGATCCGCACCGGCGGCAGCGGCGAGGTCACTGCGTCGCATGTCGACTGGGAAGTCGACAAGGGAATTCCCAAAACGCCGTCGGTGCTGGCGCATGAGGGCTTGGTTTACCTCGTCAGCGACGATGGCTTGGCGCTGTGCATCGACAGCGAAAGCGGCGAAGTCGTGTGGCGTGGCCGGCTGGGCGGCAATTACTCTGCCTCGCCGGTACTCGTCGGCGATCGCATCTATTTCAGCAGCGAACAGGGCGTCACCACCGTCATCCGCACGGGCCGCGAGTTCGATAAGCTCGCCAGCAATGATCTGCAGGAGGCGACGTTAGCCTCACCGGCTGTCGCCGACGGAGCGATCTTCATCCGCACCGATAAGGCGCTGTACCGGATCCAGGAATAACGCCGCCAGCTACCGGGGTGTTGCGTATCGGCTTTGTCTGGAGACTGGCTGCGGCAGTACGGTAAAGCCAACCTCAGCGAAACAATCGCTACGGAATTAGCGGATTCTGACCCGTCGTCGGCATTTCCCTCTTTCATCATACTGGCTGCTGCTCCACCTTTGACGGCTGGGGAATGCAAGTTGCTAGTCTGCAAGTTGCCCATCTTCGGACACGAGAACCAAATTGCCATGGAAGAGCCGCTATATTTTGAAGACCTCCAGCTCGGCGATTGCTGGACTAGCGACGAACGCGAAATCAGCGGCGATGACGTCGCCGACTTCGCGGTGCTGACCGGCGACCATGACCCGCTGCATACCGACCAATTGATCCGCGGCGATTCGCCGTTCGGTCAGCCGGTCGTACACGGGCTGCTGGGACTGGGCGTGATGGCGGGTTTGTCCAGCGCTCGCCCTACGGTTGCAACGCTCGCCCTGGTGAGCATTCAGGACTGGAAGTTCGAAGCGCCGATCTTCTTTGGCGACGTCGTGCACGTCGTAACCACGATCACCGAACTGGCCTGCCACGGACGCCGCGCCGGACGCGTCACTTGGCAGCGGCAATTGGTCAACCAGAAAAACCGCGTGGTCCAGCAAGGCACGTTTGTGACGCTAGTCGCCGCACGAACGCGCATGAAAAGTCCCGCTGTCCCGGCCTCGCCCTCGCAGGCGACCGCGAAGTAAATCTGCCCGCTGCGAATCAAACGGTCGCCGCACGAGCCGCATGACGTGCTGCGTGCAGTGTGTTCTGCAGCAGCATCGCGATCGTCAGTGGCCCGACGCCGCCGGGCACAGGGGTAATCGCCGAGGCGACTTTGGCGGCTTCAGCAAACTCGACGTCGCCGACCAGTTTGTCGCCGACACGATTGATGCCCACGTCGATCACCACCGCTCCGGGTTTGATCCACTGACCGCGAATCATTTCGGCTCGGCCGACTGCGGCAATCACGAAGTCGCCACTGCCAACGATCTGCGGCAGGTCGCTGGAGCGGCTGTGGGCGAGCGTCACGGTCGCGTTGGCATAGTCGGGACCGCAGACGCCATCCTTGCTGGCCAGCATCATCGCGATCGGTTTGCCGACGATATCGCTGCGGCCGATGACCACAACGTGGCGTCCTGCCGTCTTTAGCTCGTACCGCGCGAGCAACTGCACGATGCCGTGGGGCGTACAGGGCAAAAAATGAGGCCGGTCCTGCGAAATCAAACCGACATTGATCGGGCTAAAGGCATCGACATCTTTGTTGGGGTCGACAGCGTCGAGCACGGTCCTCTGGTCGATCGAGTCGGCCGGATTGGCGGCTCGCGGTAGCGGCAACTGAACCAGAATCCCGTGCACGGCCGGATCGGCATTGAGCGACTCGATCACATCGAGCAATTGTTGCTGTGAGGCGTCGGCAGGCAGTTGCACGATCCGCCCGTCGATTCCGGCTTGCTGGCAAGCGCGGTGCTTGTTGCGGACGTAGACCTGGCTGGCCGGATCTTCGCCGACCAAGACCGCGGTCAGGCACGGGACGCTGCCGCCCTGAGAAACCCACTGTCGCACTTCGCTGGCGATCTCCTCGCGGATCGTCGCAGCGGTTGCTTTGCCATCAAGTATTTGTGCGGCCATCCGTCGGTCGTGCCTCTGAATCGTGAACTTAAAACTCGTCCGCTGGCGGTGAACCGGGCCGCCGGCCCCTGCGCCGAATCAAGTTGGCGTTGGGACGCGCCATCATACGCAGTGTCCATGGTTTTCGTAGGTGCAGCCGGCTGTGCCAGGCTTCCGGTTAGTCGCCGGGCAGCGCAGCTCGGCTGGCGTTTGCGCGGAAGCCCGCTGCGAAGGTACGACGGCATTCAGCGGTGGTTCATTCCGGGTGACCTGAGGAGAAATCGCGGCGGCCGCGACGCTGCCCAAAATCAGAGCCAACAGGATCAGGAACAGCGCCAAAAAGGGGCGTCGATTCATCAGCAGACTGCCACGGGTGCGGGTTGTGAAGTGCGGGAGAAGCGCGGCGGGTGGCGTTGGCACGAGAACCACCGCGGCTGTCACACGCTTCGCCGCTAGACAGCGGCACCTCAACGTTAGGTTGTAAACCCAGTCCATGTCGGCAGATCAGGTAGCCGCTGCGGGTCGGGGCGACTCGGCCGGTCAGCGCCGTCTTTCCGGTTAGGAGGACGGCAAAGGGGCCAACGGAGCAACTGCAGCGATTTTTTTTGACAGTTCTTTTGATGCGCAACTATAATTCGGTGAGTGGACTGAACGTCGAGTGAGCCGTGAACGCTGTTTCAAGCTCGCCTCGGCCCAGCATGGTGACTTTCCACTTGCCGATCGTCCGGTGGTCACCTGCGCCGGCGGTCCCCTCCACTCCTTTTCACTTTGTCGTTACCGGTCGATCGAGAGCTAATCGCGATGACATTATTGGGCAAATTCCTGGCGATGCTCATCTTTATTTTGAGCGCCGCGTTCATGGTCTTGGCGCTTGCGGTCAACGCCTCTCACCGCAACTGGCGAGATGTCGTGCTCGACCCCAGCTCCGGCTTAAAAAGACAGGTCGAAGTCGCCAAAACGACCAATGACCAACTGCGAGCCGACCGTGAGCGGACTCAGGCGGCTTTGGACCGCGAACGAGCGGCGCGGCGGACGGCCCTGGCCGCACTGCAAACGCAGCTCGACCAAATCGAGCAGGTGCTGCGCCAAAGCGAGTCAACGGTCCAACAGCTGGAGGCCAAGAACACCGAACTGGCGCAGCTGGACCGCAGCCGCGCCGAAGAGTTGCAGCGACTGACGGAAGAAGCTCGCACTTTGCGTGAGCAGATTCGCAGCGAGCAGGAAGACCGCGACATGCTGTTCGCGGAAACGCTGCAGATGACCGATCAGATGAATCGCCTCCGCGGAATCGTGCAACAACAGTCCGAACGCAACACGCAGTTGATGGCTCAGGTGAGCCGCTACCGCGAGGTTGTCGATCTCAAAGGCATTGACATCGACGAGCCGCTCGATGGTGCTCCGCCAGAACGCAACGGCACGGTGTTGGTGGTCGATCGCCCGACCGACCTGGTCGAGGTTTCGATCGGTTTCGATGACGGGCTTCGTGACGGCCATCTGTTGGATGTAACCCGCAGCGGACGCTATGTCGGCCGACTGCGAATCCGACGGACCGAACCGAATCGAGCGGTCGCAGAAATCCTCAAAGACTATCACCAAGGCTCCATCCAGGAAGGCGACCGTGTCGACACAACTTACTAGTGAACCGGTTCGTAAGCAGCCGCCTAATGTCTATACGGTGATGCTGATCGTCAGCGTCGTGTTCTTGCTGATTGCCGTGATCGCGATGGTGATCGAATATCGCCGCTACGCGCCGGACTACTGGCAGACCAATACGGCCCGTCCAAGCGCTTCGGCCCACAGCGTCAACACGCTCACGGTCGCACTGGACTCGTTGGGCTAACGTTTGACGGGTTGATGCAGGGCAGGCTAAAGCCTGGACTCCAACGGTTTGGCGAGCGGATGCAGGGCAGGCTAAAGCCTGGACTCCAACGGTTTGCCGGGTCGAGTGGCCTGCGGCAAATTGACAGCGGCGCCGGCAGCTCTACAATTTTTGCTGTCGCGGACTTGGCGTCACGCGGCTGTAAGTGTCCAAATGGAGGCGACTGTTAACCAGCAGTCGCCTTTTCACATCTGCCAATGAGGGGTTTGTTATGGCTTCCGACGCGGTCCTTGAGTTCACCGACGACAACTTCGATACCGAAGTGCTGCAGGCCGATGGGGCTGTGCTCGTCGATTTTTGGGCGCCGTGGTGTGGTCCTTGCCGACAAATCGCGCCGGTCATTGAAGAACTGGCGAAGGAAAACCCCTCGGTCAAGATTGGCAAAGTCAACATCGACGACAATCCGGGCGCCGCGGAACGGTTTGGCGTCAGCAGCATTCCGACGCTGATGGTGTTCCGCAACGGCCAGGTCTCCGACAGCTTTGTCGGCGTGCGGCCCAAGAGCCAGTTGCAAGCCGCGATCGTCTAATCGCTGCCCGACATCGATTGAACTTCATCAGCCGCGCGGAGCTTTACGTTCCGCGCGGCTGTTTTGTTGCGCTGTCGCTCAAGATGCAAAATCACGGTTCCGAATCGGCTCGCGGCGCCGCTGGCGGCCTATAATGCATCGGTCCCGCGTTGTGAGCCGGACCAGCGGGTGTCAGCGTGTTGCTCGCCCGCTCCTTTTCGGACCCTCCGCACCAACGGATGAGCATGTCGACCTCGACCGTTAAGTCGCAGCCCCAGGCGCCGCCGTTGCCGAGCCAGACGCCACGGCTGAGCGCTGGTGAGGAGGTGATCGCCACGGCAATCAGTGACGCTCAGGCGGCGCTGTGGCGAGCGGAACTGTCGCGTTCACTGCTCAAACTAGTGATCGGAGTCCTGGTCGCCCTGGTCGGCTGGGCGATCGTGGATCAGTGGATTTGGTCGCCCGGCCCGCTCGTGCGGCTCGCGGTGCTGCTCGCCGCCGCGGCGGGTATCGTCGGTTGGATCGCGACGCGTGTGTTGCCCCTGCTGCGTTCGCGGATCCGTGCCGACTACGCTGCACAAAGCATCGAGCACGATTTGCCGGAACTGCGGCACGCGCTGACCAGCTACGTGTCGCTGCGCGGGGATGTGGAGGTCATGGGGCCGCGCGGCGCGATTGTCCGCTCGATCGGCGCTCGTGCTGCGGGTCAGATGAAGCAGCATCGCCTGGAAGTTCCCAGCGAAGCGACGGGCACGTTCAGCTGGTGGATCGCGCTGGCGGTAGCGCTTGCCGTCACAGCGGCCTACGCGCTGCTGAGCCCGAAGGACACGCTGCAATCGGCCCAGCGGCTGCTGCTGCCCCTGGCTAGCATCGATGCCCCGACGCGGGTCGAGATCCGCAGTGTTTCGCCCGGTGATTGTGAAGTCCTGGCCGACCGCCCGATCGAGATCACTGCCGAAATCGCAGGCCTGGCGAGCCGCGACGAGCCGAGTGTGCAGTACGGCCAAGGGTTTGCCCAGCGGCAATCGATGCAGTTGGATGCCTCCACCGGACGTTTCGTAGCAGCGGTGCGCGTGCCGCGGTCGACGCAGTACCAAATCGCTGCCGGAGATGCCTTGGCAGGCCCGTTTAACATCACCGCCCGTGATGTGCCGGTCGCCTCAGTTCGCGGCGTGCAAATCGTTCCGCCGAAGTACACCCAGCTGCCGGCACGTCAGTCGACTGGCGGCGCAGTGACGGCGGAGGAGAACTCGCAGGTCACCATCACAGCGACGATCAATCGCCCCATCGAGCGAGCGCGGCTGGAGTTCAATCCGCGCAAAACCGCTCAGCGTACCGGTCCTGCGGCCGGCAGTGTCGAGATGCAAATTGCAGCCGACGGATTGACCGCCACGGCGACGGTTCCGCTGCGGCTGCCGCGAGACAAACATGCGGCCGTGGCGATCGACTCGTACCGCGTCCGCGTCTGGGATGCCGACGGCAATGAAAACCCGGATCCGATTGTCTACCCGGTGCGGGTGATCCCGGATCTGTCGCCAGAAATCAGCATCGTGTCGCCACGCGAAGTGGTGAAGGAAGTACCCTTCAATTCTCAGCAGTTGTTCGAGATCGCGGCGCTGGACCCAGACTACGGGCTGCGGCGGATCGAACTGACGTGGCAACGCGGCGTCGATCTGCCCGTCAGCGAGATCCTCTGGTCCTCGGCCGATGCGGTCCGCGGCAACCAGGTCACCGAGTACCGGTTTCGTCCCGAACCGCTCGGCTTGCGAGTCGGCGACAAACTGCTCGTTTCCGCCATCGCAGTCGATAACCGTGAGGATCTCGACGGCCAGCCCGCTGCGAACCACAGCCAGACGCAGCCGATCGAACTGCTGATCGTTCCGCCGCAACAGCTTCCGCCAGTCAATGCGCCCGAAGATGGGCTGAGCGAACCAGACGACGAACCGGCTACCGGTGGCAAATCGCAGCAGAACGACCAAAGCGGTGGCCAAGGCGACGAAGGTGACGGCCAAGCCGGCGGCGGCAGCGCCGGCGGCGATGACGCTCCGGCAGGCGAGGGCGAACAGCAGGGCGAATCATCCGGCGATGGCGGCGGTCAAGGCAACGATCAAGGATCGCCCTCCGAAAATCAACAAGGCGGAAGCGGCCAAGCCACCGAGCAACCGGACGCCGGCAGCCAAGGCACCAGCGGCACCGCGGAAGGTCAATCGGCCAGCGGTGGCGCGAGCGATAGGGGCGGCGATAACAGCACCGCGCCGCAGCCCCAGCCCAACAGCGACACAGGGAACAGCGATAGTCCGGGCGAAAGCGGCAGCAACGCAGAACCTCAAGCCGGCGACAGTTCGCAAGCTGGTGAGTCCGCAAATCCAGCGGCCAGCGGCCAGCGTCCGGCCGATGGCAGCGCTGCAGGCGATCAGGCCGCGGCTGAGCAAAACGGTGAAGCGGCAGCGGGCGAACAAGCCGCCACCGATGCGCAGCCAGGTGACGCAGCCGATTCCGGTTCAGCGAATGATGCTCAGCCAGGCAATCCTGGCGCAGGCGGCAACGGTGCCGGTCAATCACCAAGCGATGCGCAGCCCTCGGACGCCGAACCATCGGCTCCGCCACAGCACGACGGCGATGCATTTGAGCGGATCCGCGATTACCTCAACCAGAAGCAAAAACAGCCGTCTTCACGCCAGCAGTCACCTGCCTCACCCGATCAACCTTCCGGTCAACCCGCTGAGCAGAACCAGCAACAGACCAGCGACCGCTCCGACGGCCAAGCAGGCGAGCAATCGAGTCAGTCACCCGACGGCGGCGCTCAAGATGGCGCTGGGGGACGTTCACCGCAGGACCAGGACGCGCCGTCGGACCAGAACGGCGCAGGGGCCGGTGCGGCGGATCCAGAATCCGGCGAGCCAGAGGCTGCGACTTCAGGCGGCAGCGACGCCGGGAAACCGGAACCCGCAACTGGAGCTGACGAAGGTGCGGACGGTGCGTCCGCTGATCCCAGTGGCGCCGGCGACGAGGAAGGCCAGCCCGACAGAGGCGACTCAGCCGCCGACGCTGACGCGACTCCAGGCTCCAGCGGAGACAGCACCGCTCCGGCCGATCAGTCGTCGGCAGGCGACGGCGCGGCGGGAGAAAATGGCGCGGCTCAACAAGACGGCGCCGCCGAAGGCGGAACTCCGCAGCCGCGCGGCGAAGGTGGTGCCTCGGAGTCCGGTGCAGTTCCAGCAGAAGGTTCCGCCGACGGGCAACCTCAGCCCAACGGAACCGCGGGGTCGCCACCACCGGGTGGCGGCGATCAACCCGGTGACGCCCCCGGTCAGGCCAGCGGCGGCGACGGTGGCGATGCAAGTGCTCTCGGTGAGGCAGGTCAGGGAGCCGGCAACGATGCACGGCCTCCCGATCCGGTTGATCTGGAACATGCCCGCCAGGCGACCGATTTGGTGCTCGACTACCTCGAACAGAATCGCGAAACGCCTGATCCGGAGCTGCTGGAGCGGCTCAATTGGACACCCGAAGAACTCCGCGACTTCACCAACCGCTGGCAACAGTTGCTCAAGTCACAAACCGACGCGGGCGCCGGCAACGGCGATGCCCAGCAGGTCGAAGAGGTGCTGCGGAGCCTGGGGATTCGCAAGCCGACGGACGGCCCGATCGGCGATTCCCGCGGCCGTGACGATGCACTGCGCGGACTGCGAGACGGCGGCAATCGCCCGCCAGCACCGACCCTTTATCGCGATGCCTTTGATGCCTTCCGTCGTGGGCTCGGACGACCGTAGAGGTCTATCACAGCTAAGCTGCTTCCGGCACCGGGAAGCAGTGCAGGTGGTCCCGGTCAAACTGCATAGAGATCGCATCGCCGACTTGAAATGAATCGGCAGCGGAGCAGCTCACCCACCAAAGCTGATCTGACCAGGCTACGCCGATTAGCCAACGGGCGCCGCTGAATCGCCGCGCTCGGACGGTCGCCGGAATCGCAATTCGCTGCGGGCTTGCCAGCTGCACCGCCGACGGGCCAATGAGCTCAATCGCTTCGGGACGCACACCGACATCGACCGCGCCGTCAGCGACCGTGCAGGTAGCCGGCGGGTCAATCGTAAACGAGCCGAGCAAGATCTTTCCTGCGGTCAGCTGCCCACGGGCGAAGTTCATGCCGGGCGCACCGATGAAGCTGCCAACGAAGCGGTTGGCGGGACGCTGGTACAGTTGCTGGGGCGGACCGAGTTGCTCCAGCCTGCCGTTTCGCATCACTGCTACGAGGTCGCCCATCGACATCGCCTCCTGTTGATCATGGGTGACGTGGACGGTGGTGGTGGGCACGCGCTCGTGCCAGCTCAACCACTGCTGTTGCAGCTGCCAACGCAACGGCGGATCAAGCCCGCTAAGCGGTTCATCCAACAGCAGCAGACGAGGGCGTTTGGCGATTGCACGAGCAAAGGCGACGCGGCTCCGTTGGCCCCCGGACAGTGTCTCGGGGTAGCGGTTGAGCACATCGGTGATCTCAAACGCAGTCGCGGCCTCGTCGACTCGAGCCGTGATTTGCGGTGCGGCGAGCTTCTGCGAGCGCAGCGCGAATGCGAGATTTTCGCGCACGTTAAGATGGGGGTAAAGCGCAGCATCCTGAAAAACCATCGCAATGTCGCGCCGCGCCGAAGCGAGGTGTCCGAGATCCAGCGTACCGAGCCGAACACTCCCACTGTCGGATTTTTCCAGGCCGGCGATGATCCGCAATGTGGTCGTTTTCCCGCAACCGCTCGGCCCCAGCACCACCAACCGCTGGCCGGCGGGAACATCGAAGCTGAGATCCTGCACCGCCGACACTGCACCAAATCGCTTATGCACGTCAGAGAGCGTCAGGTCAGCCATCGGTTCCAGTCGGTACGCCGGGGGAAGACAAAATTGCGATTATCCCGGATGCCTAGGGTGCGGCGGCGGTCATTCCAGGGAAACACAGGGGCGCAGCGGTGCATTTCTTCCATGCCGCAGTAGTACAATGATGTCCGACGACGGGATGATCAAGTATCCGACAATCGGGAGAACTCAATCATGTTGCGTTGGATCAGTCGAACGTTGGCGGCCGGAGTCGGCATTCTGGTGCTTCTTGCCCTGGTCAGCACCTTGCCTAGGCAAGCAGGACATGCGGCCGATCAGGAGCCCGCGGCCACGGAGCCACCGCAGACCGAGCAGGCGTATGTTCCCAAGACGAAGGCACAGCTGCGCAAACAACTCACGCCGATGCAATTCAAAGTCACGCAGAATGCAGGCACCGAACCGGCGTTTCGCAACGTGTACTGGAACAACAAACGCGCCGGCACCTACCACTGCATCGTCTGCGATCAGCCGGCATTTGACAGCGCGACGAAGTTTGAATCCGGCACCGGCTGGCCGAGCTTCTTCCAGCCGATCGATCCCAAAGCTGTCGGCTACCAGAACGATTGGCACCTCGTGTTCCGCCGCATCGAAGTGCATTGTTCGCGCTGCAATGCTCATTTCGGGCATATATTTGACGATGGCCCACCGCCGACCGGCAAACGCTACTGCATGAACAGCGCGTCGCTCAAGTTTTACCCGCATGATCCTGAGAAGCACGAAACGAGCCAAGCCGCGGCGGAGCTTGCCGACAAGTAACCTGCGCAAGCTTTGCGGACTGCGTTGGCTCAAACTGATAAACCCAGGATGTTGGGGGCGCGCTGTGTTTGCTGCCGATGCTAGACGTAGACCGGACGTTCAAGCGGTGAGCCGGACAGGTTCGCCCGCCTCTGTGTTGTCGACTCCAGGGACGGATAGATGTTATTTGCCACCGAACTAGCCAGGGCTGCCGCCCTGTTTTGCTTGCGCCGCAACAAGTTACCAGCGACTGCACTGGTCTGCGCCAGCTTGACCTCGAGCTTGGTGGGAGCTCAGGAAGGCAGTCTGCGCCTGCCGCCACCACAGGGCGCCGACGCGATTGCGACGCGGTTGAGCGGCGAGTCGATTTTTGGTGGTGAAGAAAGGCTTCCGAAGATTACTGAGAGCGGGCAAATCGAACTGCCGCCGATCGTCACCGCCACCACCTCGACCGCAATGATCGGCAACGGCAGCATCCCCAAACCGTTTTTGGACGAAGAGACTCAGCCCGAGGCGCCGCTGTTCGAATCGGTCCAGCAGCGCGATGCGGCCTGGGTGTGGTCGGTCTACCCGTTCGCCGCGGCCAATACTTTTTCACACCCGCTGTACTTCGAAGACGTGATGCTCGAGCGTCACGGTCACGAGCGGTTCCCGAAACTGCAGCCGATGATCAGCGGCGCCCGCTTCTTCGCGACGGTGCCGATGCTGCCGTACCTGGCGACGATTCGGCCGCCGGCGAGCTGCGAGTACAAGATGGGTCACTTCCGCGTCGGCGACTGCGTGTACCCATACGTGCAGCGCCCTCCGTATGTGCGGAACGCGGCGATCGTGGAAGCGGCTGCCATCACCGGTGCAGCCGTGGTGCTCCCGTAGCGAAAACCATCCGGCCAAAGTGCCACCCGTGCCAGTGATCCGGCTCAAGGGGCAGCGACTATTTTGCGGCTGCCCTTCCCGATCATCGGTTCAGGGAATAACCTATTTTGCACCTCTGGACAGTGGGTCCGGTGCGCCGCGCCGCGGCAGGTTACCCTCGAACCGATATTGGCGTTTCTCCGATGCTTAACCGACCGACTCTTTATGCGCTGGTCGCCTTAGCTGTTGTCAGCCGTATGTTGCCCCATCCGCCGAACTTCGTGTTTCTGGGCGCACTGGGGCTGTTTGCCGGCTGCCACCTGCGCAGCGCCTCGGCGGTCGCGGTCCCACTGCTGGCGCTGCTGGCCAGCGACTTGATCGGTTCCTATGCCGGCCTGCTGTCGACCGGCATCTACCCGCCGATCGTCATCGCGTGTGTTTACGCCGGGATCGCGGCCAGCGCCGTGATCGGGATGCAGCTGCGCAACCGCCGCACCGCGCTGCGGATCGCCACCGCTTCCCTTGCCTGCTCAACTTGCTTCTTTGTGCTGAGCAATCTCGGCGTGTGGGCGGCAGGATTTTATCCTGCCAGCTGGGCCGGTTTGGTCGCATGTTACACCGCCGCGCTGCCGTTCTTCCAATACACAGTCGCCAGCGACCTGCTGTATACAACGATCACCTTCGGTTCGCTCGCTCTGTGGCAGGGTTTGCAGCGGCCGGCGCTTCGCCGCGCCACAGTGAGCGCCGGTTTGTAACGGTTGTAACGACGGACGCTGTTGTGCCCGGCGTAATTGTTGTCGGTGTGGGTCGAGATGTTGGGGTTGTGCGGTCGATGATTCTTCTGCCGCCAGCAACAAGGCTAGCGGTCATTCTGACCTGCGCCGCATGAACCTGTCGGTGTGGTCGGAATGGTCTCAAGCAAGTCCACTTGCCGACCTGAGCCGCCATGCCCATCGACCACTCTCGCCGGAAACCGCGTCGTCTGAAAGTTGCTGCCCGAACTTCGGTAGCGCTCGGAGCGATGCTGGCCAGCGGATGCGGGCTGATTCACAAGATCGCCCCGCAGCCCGGCCCCCACGACACGATCAAATCGTACAACGATAGCGTGGGGATGCAGATCTCGTATCCCGAGGTGGCCGACTGCTTGACCGAAGTCTCCCACGCGGCCCGGACGGCGATGCCGCCGCTGGTGAACGAGGACCCGACGCAGATCCCCACTTTTGATCTGACGCTGGCCGAAGCCGTACAGATGGCGGTCGGACAGAGCCCGGTGCTCCGTGACATCGGCGGCGCGATCATTACCCAGCCGGGATTCGTCAGCACGATCTACGACCCTTCGATGGTCCACGCCAACCCGCAGTTCGGGGTCGAAGCCGCTTTGTCGGCGTTTGATGCCCAGTACCGCGGCCAACTGTTCTGGCAAAAGCTCGATCAGCCCAACAACATCGAGACCGGTGGCCTCGGCGGTGCGTTCACGCCCCAAGTGTTCCAGGCCACCACAGCGACCTACCAGTCGGAGCTGAGTAAGCGGACCGCGCAGGGCGGAACGTTTGCGCTGCGTCACGTGACGCTCTACGATCGCAACAACCGCCCCTTCCGCCAGTTCCCCAGCGACTTTACTGGCTGGGTTGAGGCCGAGTGGCGTCAACCGCTGATGCGCGGTGCCGGTACAGAGTTCAACCGGATCGCTGGTCCTGGCGGATTCATCGGCCAATACAATGGCGTCCTGATCGCACGGGTCAACGAAGACGTGGCCCTGGCCGATTTTGAGCTGGCGGTGATCCGCTTAGTCAGCGACGTTGAACAAGCGTACTGGGACCTGAGCGCCGCCTACCGCATTCTTGAAGCAACGCTCCGCGGCCGCGAATCGGCACTGCAGACGTTCCAGTACCAGGAAGTTCGCTTGCAAGTCGGCGCTGGCCGCAGCGACGAAGAGGCTCAGGCCCAGTCGCAGTACTACCAGTTCAAGGCCCAAGTTGAATCGGCACTCTCAGGCCCTCAGGGACTCTACGCGCTGGAGCAGCGGCTGCGTTACCTGCTCGGGATGCCGCCGGCTGACGGTCGGCTGATCAAGCCGGTCACACCGGCTAGCGACGTGCGTGTCGTGTTTGACTGGGAAAGCGCCTTGTCGCAAGCGGTCCAACGCCGCGTTGAAATCCGCCGTCAACGGTTCAACATCAAACGCCGCGAGATGGAACTCTACGCTGCCCGTCTGAATCGTCGTCCACAACTCGACTTCCTGGGCAACTATCGTTGGCGAGGCTTGGGCGATCACCTGATCGACAGCGACCGCAACGCGCCGCTGGACAACCTGACTGCCGAAATCCTCAGCGGTGACTACCAGGAGTGGCAGGCAGGGATGGAATTATCGTTCCCGGTCGGTCTGCGTGCGGCCAGCAACGCCGTGGCGCACGCTCGTCTGGCGCTCAACCGTGAACGCGCGGTACTCAACGAAACCGAACTCCGGGTCAGCCATGATTTGGCCGACGCGGTCCGCCGCATCGGTTTGACTCATACGCTGCTGGAAACGAACTACAACGGATTCCTGGCCGACTTGCGGCAGGTCGATGTGTTGCGTCGCCGCTACCGCGACGGAACCGATAACATCAACTTCCTGCTGCTCGCCCAACGCCAAGTCGTCAACAGCGAAATCAACTTTTACCAAGCGCTGTCCAACTACAACTTGGCGATCCGCGACTTGCACCGGGAAAAGGGATCGCTGTTGGCCTACAACGGCGTGACCCTGGCAGAAGGCCCATGGGCCAATGGCGCACACCGCGACGCTTACGAAATGGGCCGCTTCCTCGATACGCGACACCATCCCGAAGCGGTTCACATGCCGCCGCCGGTCAGCTCCGGTCCGTTCGATCCATCGGTACCCCAGCATACCCAGCCGCCGACCGGCACCACTTCGCCTGAGATGATCGAAGCAACTCCCGTGCAGCCGGCCGAAGCGGATCCTCTCGGTCCGGATCAAGTGATGGACACCAACCCCAGCGGCCGGGCGGTGCATGTGAAGACCTTCGTCGGTGCGACACGGCCCTAACGCAGGCTCAAGCCGATGAACCCGGCTCGCGAGCGGCTGGCTCGCGAGCCGTATAGTGATCGAGGAAGAGTCCGGCCGCTGCGGCGACGATCTGTCTCAGCTGTGGCGGACTGGGCACCGGCTGGCCGCCGACGAGCTGCGGCCAGAACGCGAAGCCGTGGAGCAGGACCAGGAACTGGCGCGCGGCGACGGCGATATCCTTGACAACCAAGCGACCATCCGCGGCCGCGTCGCGGATCCAGTTCACCAGCCCTTCGTGGCTGCCCTGCAGTTCGGTGAACGTTTCTGAAGCGAAAGTTTTGCAGGTCAGAAACGTGGGGATCGTGACCCGCGCCAGCGTCATGAAGTCCTTGGAAACCAGCAGTTCCACTTCGCGCTGACCGATCTCGCAGAGTTGCTCCCGCAGACAGCCCCGGCGGTCATAAGGCACCGGCTGGACGTCGCGCGCGGCGGACCAGGGCGTCACGAATCTGGCGAAACAGCGCTTCTTTGCTCGCGAAGTGGTTGTAGACAGTCCGTTTAGAGACGCCGGCGCGGGCTGCCACGCAGTCCATGCTGGTCGCTTCGAAGCCTTGCGCGTCGAACTCGGCGACGGCCGCTTCGATAATCGCGGCGTGTTTGCGATCGCTGAGCCGCGTCTTTTCGGTCATGTCGAGTTTTCCTAGGACTAGCTGCGGCGAGCGGTTTACTTTCTCCCCAAGCAAAACTAAACTACACCGTACAGTTTAGTTCGTCCAGTCCGACTGCTCCGTCTCCGGCTGCCGGCCAACCGCTGTGGGTTGGCCGGACATGAACTAGCGACTGGGCCCGCACGCTGCAGCGGCCCTTCGACTGCTTTGGATTGATCTTTCAATTAGGAATACTTGCATGGTGCGATGGCTGATCGGCTGCTCCGCCTTGATCGCGATCACGACCCTTGGCTGCGGACGCAGCGAGCGGACCACCGTTGAACCGCCGCTGCCGCAGGTCACCGTCGCCCAGCCGGTGCGGCGCCCGATCGTTGAATGGGACCGCTTCACCGGTCGACTCGCGGCGGTGCAGTCGGTGGAAGTCCGCGCCCGGGTCAGTGGTTATCTGGATTCGATTCATTTCGCTGAAGGTGATCTGGTTCAAGAAGGGCAACTGCTGTTTGTAATCGATCCGCGCCCGTTCCAGGCGTTGCTGCGGATCGCCGAAGCGGAGTTGGAGGAATCACGCGCATCGCTAGAAAAGGCCAAGGCCGAACTACGCCAGGCGGAAGCTGGAGCCTCGCAGGCTCAGTTTAACCTCGATCTCGCACGCACCCGCCGAGACCGAGTCCAACGCCTGATCGAGCAAAATGCAGCGGCGACCGAGGAGTTAGATCTGCGTGAAAGCGAATTTTTGGTCGCCCGCGCGGACGTCGAATCCGCTCAGGCCACGATTGAGTCGGCTCGGGCGGGAATCGCCAATGCGGATGCCGCCATCATTTCCGCCGAAGCCGCCGTGCAAAGCGCTGAGCTCGATTTGCAATACACGCAGGTGCGAGCGCCGATCGCGGGCCGGGCCAGCGATTGGCGGACGGACATCGGCAACCTGATCAGCGGTGGCAGCGAGCAGTCGACGCTCTTGACGACGATCGTCTCGCTCGATCCGATCCACGCCTACTTTGACGCCAGCGAACGCGAGCTGTTGAAATACATGCGTTTGGACCGCGCCGGGCAGCGGCCGAGTTCGCGCGAAGCCAAAAACCCGGTGTACCTGGCACTGGCCGATGAGCAAGGGCTGCCGCATCACGGGCACATGGACTTCGTCGACAACCGTGTCGATCCCAATACGGGCACGATGCGGGGCCGAGCGATTTTCCCCAATTCCGATCTTCAACTGGTGCCGGGGCTGTTCGCCCAACTGCGGATTCCTGGCACCGCTCGTTATGAAGCTGTGCTGATTCCCGATGAGGCGATCGGGACCGACCAGGCTCAGCAGTACGTGCTGATTGTCGACGACGAAAACCGGATTGGACGCCGCGTGGTCGAAATTGGCCCGCTCTCGCACGGTCTGCGGATCGTGCGCAGCGGGCTCGATGGCTCCGAGCGGATCGTGATCCGCGGTCTGCAGGCGGCCGCTGACGGAGTTCAAGTCGCGGCTACGGAGGAGCAGCTAACGGTGGTCGAAACAAGCGAGTTGCCCGACGATTATCAGCCGGTGCCCCGCGACCAGTGGCTGACCGTGACGCCTCAGCCGATGCCCGCTCCTCAGCCGGTGTCCGCTCCCTAGCCGCCTTCCCGTTTTCGCCCTCGCGTTCATCTCTTTCGTCGGTTTCACAACGCCCCGTACACCGGGATTATTCCATACATGCGATTCTCGCACTTCTTCATTGAGCGGCCGATCTTCGCGACCGTGCTGGCGCTACTGATCGTGTTGGTCGGCAGCCTCGCCTACGTGGCGTTGCCGGTCTCTCAGTACCCGGAAATCGCGCTGCCGACGGTGATCGTCAGCGCCAGCTATCCCGGAGCCACGCCCGAGACGATTGCCGCCACGGTTGCCGCGCCGATTGAGCAGGAGATCAACGGCGTCGAAAACATGCTGTACATGTCGTCGCAGACGACGGCCAGCGGCGCGATGCAGTTAACGGTCACCTTCGCGCTCGGGACCGATCTAGACGCCGCACAGGTGTTGGTCCAGAACCGGGTTGCGATCGCCGAACCTCGGCTGCCGTCGGAAGTTCGGCAAATGGGGGTTACGACGCGAAAGAGTTCGCCTGACATGCTGATGGTGGTCAACCTGATCTCGCCTGACGGCAGCCGCGATCAGCTGTACATCAGCAACTATGCCAACCTGCAGATCCGTGACCAACTCGCACGGCTGGACGGCGTCGGCAACGTGCAAGTCTTTGGCAGCCGCGAATACAGCATGCGGGTCTGGTTGGACGTGGACAAAGTCGCTTCGCTCGACCTGACCGCTGGCGACGTGGTGGCGGCCCTGCGTGAACAGAACCTGCAGGTGGCCGCAGGTGTGATCGGCCAGCAACCGCTGGAGGACGAGACGGCTTTCCAATTGAACGTCAGGCGCAGGGGCGCCTGGCGTCCGCGGATGAGTTTGAAGAGGTGATCGTCAAACGCGGTTCCGATGGGCAACTGGTGCGGCTCAAGGACGTCGGCCGCGTTGAACTCGGGGCGGTCGACTATGCATCGAACAGCTATCTGGACGGGCAGAACTCGGCCGGACTAGGGATTTTTCAGCGCCCTGGCTCCAACGCCGTCGGCACCGCCCAGGGGCTGATCGCAAAGATGGAAGAACTGAGCAAGAACTTCCCGCCGGGGTTGGAACACCGCATTTATTACAACCCCACCGCTTATGTGGAAGCGTCGATCTCGGCGGTGTACCACACGTTGTTTGAGGCTGCGGTGCTGGTGGTGTTGGTCGTGTTCGTCTTTCTGCAGACCTGGCGGGCGACACTGATCCCGCTGGTCGCCATCCCGGTGTCGTTGATCGGCACGTTCGCAGTCATGCATGCGATCGGCTTTTCGCTCAACAATCTGTCCTTGTTCGGGATCGTGCTGGCGATCGGAATCGTGGTCGACGACGCGATTGTGGTGGTCGAAAACGTCGAGCGGCTGATTTCCGAAGGGCTCTCACCGCGCGAGGCGTCGCACAAGACAATCGATGAAGTCGGCTCCGCCGTGGTCGCGATGACGATCGTGTTGATCAGCGTGTTCGTGCCGACCGCCTTCCTGACCGGGATCAGTGGCCAGTTCTATCGCCAGTTTGCATTGACGATCGCCGTTTCCACCGCGATCTCTGGGTTTGTGTCGCTGACGCTCAGCCCGGCGATGTGTGCGCTGCTGCTCAAATCGGAGCACGCCAAACCGAACCTGCTCGACCGCGTCAGCAATTTTCTATTCGGGTGGTTCTTCACCGGGTTCAACCGCGTGTTTAACTTCACCAGCAACCTGTACGCCGGACTGGTCGCACGGGTGCTGCGGATCAGTGTCGTGGCGCTGTTGATTTACGTGGCGCTGCTCGGACTGACCGGCTGGGGATTTAAGAAGATTCCCGGAGGCTTCATTCCGGCTCAGGATCAAGGCTATGCGATCGTCAGCATTCAATTGCCCGGCGCTGCGTCGCTCACCCGCACCAATGCGGTCACCAAACAGGTCGAGAAAATTGCAATGGAGACGCCAGGCGTTGGCCACGCCGTTGGGATCGTCGGCTTCTCCGGTGCCACCCGGAGCAACACGTCCTCAGCAGCGGCGGTGTTTGTGTTGTTCGATGATTTCGATAAGCGCTCTGGTACGGATCTCTCCGCTGAGGGCATCATCGCCGATCTGCGGGGCCGGATGTCGCAGGTCAACGAAGCGCAAGTGGTGGTCATTCCACCGCCTCCGGTACCAGGGATCGGCACCGGCGGTGGCTTTAAGATGCAGGTTCAGGACCGCGGCGGCGTCGGTTTGCAAGAACTGCAACAGGTGGCTCAGAAGTTAGCTGGTGAAGCCAACAAGCAACCGGGCCTCGTGCAGGTGTACTCGACCTTCACCGCCAACACACCCCAGCTGTATGCGGACATCGACCGGACCAAGGTGCGGATGCTCGACGTGCCGATTAGCAACGTGATGGAAACCCTGCAGATCTATCTCGGGTCGGTCTACGTCAACGATTTCAACTTTCTCGGCCGCACCTTCCGTGTGACGGCTCAAGCGGAATCGGAGCATCGTGACGAGGTGGAAGACTTGATGAAGCTGCGCACCCGCAGCTCCAGCGGCGCGCTGGTGCCGATGGGCTCAGTCGTCGACGTCCGCCGGATCACCGCGCCCGACCGCGTCGTTCGCTACAACCTCTATCCCGCGGCCGACGTGACGGGTTCGACCCTGCCGGGCTTCAGCACTGGCGATGCGCTGGTGACAATGGAGCGGCTGGCGGCCGAGGAGCTGCCGCCGGGCGTAGCGTTCGAATGGACCGACTTGTCGTATCAGGAGAGCCAACAAAAAGACACCGCTGGATTTATCGTGGTGCTCTGCGTGCTGTTCGTGTTCCTCGGCCTGGCGGCACAGTACGAAAGCTGGCTCCTGCCGCTGGCGGTGATTCTGATCGTGCCGATGGCGATTCTCTGCGCCCTGGCCGGGATCTGGTTCCGCGGGATGGACAACAACATCCTGACGCAGATTGGTTTTGTGGTGCTCGTCGGTTTGGCCTGTAAGAACGCGATTTTGATCGTGGAGTTTGCTAAACAACAGGAAGACGAAGGCAAGACGCGATTTGAAGCGGCAGTCGAGGCCTGTCGGCTGCGGCTGCGGCCGGTGCTGATGACCGCGTTCTCGTTCATCCTCGGCGTCGTGCCGCTGGTGATCGCCACCGGTGCCGGGGCCGAAATGCGTCGTGCGCTGGGCACCGCTGTCTTTAGCGGCATGCTCGGCGTGACCATCTTCGGTTTGCTGCTGACACCAGTGTTCTACGTGGTGCTGCGTCGGTTTGGTCGCCAACGCCGCATCGACTACGAAGTCACTCCTGCGGCACCCGAACCGGTAGTCGTCCAACCAACCTCCTAGGCCCTTGGGCCGACACATCAATTGCCGGGGTCATCAGGCCCCGGAAGCCAGGCCTGCCGGTTCCTCTTAGGCCCGCAGGGCCGGCACATCCTCTGCCGGGGTCGTCAGGCCCCGGAAGCCAGGATTTGCGACTGCCACTAGCTCCGCGCCAGCCGCTGCAGAACCTCGATGCCGCGCTGCAACGTTTCGTCGCTGGCGGCGTAGCTGATGCGAAAATGTGTGTCGCGGCTGCTGAAGATGTTGCCGGGGATGATCAGCAGCTCATTTTCAATCGCCCGGGCCACGAACTCACTGCCGCTGCCCCAAGGCGACTTGGGGAACGCATAAAACGCTCCGCTGGGCCGCGTCAGTTCGAAGTCTTCTGCCAGTCCTTCAACGATTAGATCTCGCTTGCGGCGATAGTCCGCGACGTAGTCCGACAGGTCAACGTCCAGCGCCCGCAGCGCCGCCCACTGCGCCGGCTGCGGCGCGCAGACGAACGTGAACTGCTGCATCTTGGTCATCGTTGCGATGATCTCCGCCGGGCCGTGGATGTAGCCGACTCGCCAGCCGGTCATCGCGTGGCTCTTGCTGAACCCGTCGATCACGATCGTTTGATCATTGAACTGCGCCGGCGACACAAATGGCTCATCGTATTGAAACTGGCTGTAGATCTCATCAGAGACCAAGGCGACGTTGCGCTCGCGCGCGAGCAGCGCCAGCTCGCGCATCTCCGTCTCGCCCGCGGTGATCCCGGACGGATTCGCCGGGCTGTTGACGAGGATCAGCTTGGTGCGGTCGGTGATCGCATCGGCGACACGCTGTACGTCGATTGAGAAATCGGGATAAGTATCGATCACCACCGGCACGCCGCCAGCCAGCTTGACCAGCGCCGGATACATCACGAAGTAGGGATCGAAAAAGATCACTTCGTCCCCCGGATTAACCATCGCCAGCATGCTCAGCAGCAGGCCGCCGCTGGTCCCGCTGGTGATTAGCACTTCGCGGTCCGCGTGCCCCAGACGTTGCTGCAGATCTTCGCTCAGTCGACTGCGCAGCGGCGCGATCCCCTGGGTCTGCGAATAGGCGTTTTTGCGGCTGCGGATGGCGTCGACGCAGGCGTCCTGGACTTCCAACGGCACATCAAAATCGGGTTGCCCGATCGATAGGTTGATCGGGTTTTTCATCTTCGCGGCCAGATCGAAGACCTTGCGGATGCCACTGGAATCAAACGATGCGATACGATCTGCGATCCAGTTTTTCATGGTACTCACGGTAGGTATGGGTTTGCCGGTAGGCAAGTATTGTTGGAGGCAAAGGCGTTGGCGAAAACCCGTCTGGTCGAACCGGTGATTCGTTTCGTGGCCATTATCACCCGCGATGATGCCGTCCTCCGCTGGGCGCGCGAGCGAATCGAGTCGCACTGGGGTGAATTCGGCGAAGTTTCCCCGCCGCTGCCCTTTGAGGCCGGCGGCCACTACACCGACGAGATGGGGCCGGGACTGCGCAAGATTCTGGTCGCCGTCGCCGGAGTCGCCGATCCAGCGGAGCTGGCTGACTGGAAGATCGCGACCAACGAGTGGGAACGGGAGGCTGCTGCCGAGTTCCCGAGCGATCACGTTCGGCCGCTGAATCTCGATCCTGGCTACATCACACAAGCCAAACTCGTGCTCGCTACGGTCAAGGACCGCGACCATCGCTTGTACCTGCACGACGGCATTTTTGCCGAAGTTACGCTCAGCTACGTCGGCGGCCGCTGGATCGATCATCGCTGGACCTACCCCGACTACCGCACTGCGGAGGTCGCCGAGTTCGCGACGCAGTGCCGCAACCGCCTGCGCGAGTACCTCCGTGACACCGGCGCCTTTCGCACCGGCAAGAAAAACTCATTTTCGCCGCCCGAGCACCATCCCCCATCAACTTCTCACAACCACGGAATCGCGGGAACCGAATGAGAACGGAGCACGCGAAGGCGCCAAGTCGCAAAGGACAAGCCGGTGGATAAAGCTTTGCGCCTTCGCGTGAGACATCGCATCGTCACGTCGGCAGCTTAGACCCCGATGCGGCAGTGCTTGAGGATTTCTTCGGCGGTGGCTTTGTAGCCGGTGTAAAACGGCCCGAACTCGGCGTACTTGGCGCTCGCCTCGTCGAATCGCATTCGGTACACGATGTCCTTGAGGTATTCCGGGTTTCGCGCCAGAGCGTGACCATCCATTCCCAGTCGTCCAGACCGACGCCGACCGTGATCAGTTGGCTGACGCGTCCGGCGAAGGTGATTCCGCTGCGGGCGTGCTCGGACATCAAGCTGCGGCGGACCGAGAACGGCGTGGTGAACCAGTTGGCGCCGACCGCGCGGCTCTTGTTCATCGGGTAGAAGCACGCTGCCGGCCAATCGGGAAACTCCGGGTTGAGCCGCTGGAAGTTCATCATTGGCAAGCGGTCGCCATAGGCCTGGACCCGCTTTTCCAGTTCCGGCGAATCGGCCGGCATCCCTTCGGCGATCAAGCTCTCACGAAATTGATCGAGTGTCGGCACGTATTCGCTGACTTCGCTCAACGAGACGAACGACCACACCGGTTCAATCGCTCGGCCCAGCGGCCCGGCCATGATCTCTTGGTGGACCGAGTCGACCTTCAGCGGGTCCGGGTCCATCACCATCACCGCAAAGTCGGCCTTGTGCCCGCTGATGATATAGCCCTGGATCCGCTGCGTGCGCTGGTCATCCGGCGGCTGCAGCGCCGCGATCAGCTCCTCGCGCCCTTGATTGCCATCCAACCGATCGCGGCAGAAGCGATAGAAGTAATGCCCGCAGTGCCAACCTTCTTCGGGCACCAACGAGTTCGGCGGCGGAGCGGACTGAGCATGCGGAGGACGCGAAGGGGCAGCGGTCATGGATTCGCCTGGTGTGAGTCGGAATATGAACCCATCAGTTTACCAACCACACGGTAATCCCCACCAGGCGACCGTTGCCTGTCCAGAACGATCGCCGGTGATGAAGGCTGCGAGTGCCGTAGGCACAGAAGAAATTATCCCAGGGTGAATCCTCCGAGCCTCCGGCGAGGCCGACTTTGGCCTAGCTACCGATCATCCATCATCTCGAGCAAGAAACCTCAGTGGCCTCGGTGCCTCCGTGAGAGCCCCTTCCCGCCGGCCGCCGGAAAGTCTCTCACGGAGGCACGAGGGGCGCTTGGCTCGAGCTAACGGGTGGGGATACAGCCAAGGGACAGCGGCTTGATCGTTGGCACCCGATGAAACCGGTGGCGCCGTTTGGCAATGAGTTGGTAGTGCGAGTTACCGGCTCGGCTTCGGCAGGGTGAGCGTGGTCTCGCGACCGTGCTCTTCAATCGAGGCCTCCACCAGGGATTCGTAGCGGTCATTGATGACACTCACCTGGTACTGCTGCAGCGCATCGGCGGCGAGATCGGGAAAGGTCACTTGTCCCTGGTCATTGGTCTGGCGTGAGGTCGACGTGTGAAACCAATCGGGGTAACTGCGAGCGATTTGAACCTTAACAGCGGGCAGCGGACGGGCGCCTCGATCCACCACACGCACCGTCGCCTCAGTCAACTCTGGCAATTGGATAGTGACTTCCTGAACCGGTTGTGCAGCCGTCACTACTACCGACTCGCTGAACACTTTGGTGACACCAAAATCGGCGATCACATAATACGTTCCCACCAGCGGTACCGGCGTGATCAGAAACTCACCGTCGGCGTTGGGATGCACCGTGGCCGAAGTGATTGTTTCCGCGCCACGGCCTTTGATCGCACCGCGGTAGCACTGCAAATTGATCTCGCGCAGATCGGTCGACAGCGACCCTGCGGGGGCGACGATCCGTCCGCGGATCGCTCCGGCAGGCACCACCGGGATTGTAAACTCAAAAGGTCCTTCGCCTGCGGGAACGCGAAAGGCGCGGTAATTGTCGACCGATCCGACCACCGCTTCATCAAACCAATACCCCATCATGCCCTGGTTTTGCAGGCTGACGATGCCTGGGGCAAAAGCTTCGACTTCGATCTGGCCGTTGTCGATCGGCTTGCGGAACTGCTCCCAACGCTGTTCGGCTTGTTCGCCCAGCGGTTTTAGGTCGAGGCGCAGGTCACCTGTGGGCGGCAGCGCCTCAGCGTCCGGCGGTACAAAGCGGATCACCACGCTGCGGCGTGTTGGTTCGTCACTGAGCGGTTCGTCGAGCGCGATCACTACCTGCTCCAAGAGCCCATCAAACGGATCGATGATCCGTTTTGCCGGTCCTGCCGTAATCGTGAGTTGCCCAGGCAACAGATCTCGCAATTGGAACTCAGCTCGCTGCAAATCATCAGCCGAGGGTTCGATCGGCTCGACGGGGGCGAGGTCACCGAGGTTATAAAATCGCTCGAACTCCGAAGCACCCTCGAACAACGGAACGCGGACCGAATACTCTACGGTCGGCCGATCGTTGGATCGGCGGCTGAGTTTCGTTAGGTCGCCAGAGACTTCGCCACGGACCATCCGCTCCGGTCCGAGCTGGACCACCATGTCCGATTGGCCAGGCGCGAGCTCGGCCAGTTCGCTCCCATGCCCTTGGGCCGCAAATAGCACCACCAGCCGCTGGCCATCGGGCAACGTGTCGATGCGGAAGCGACCGGCCACGTCCGTTGTCGCCAACGGTCCCGCGGTGCGGCCGTGCAACTGGACTGACCCGGGCTTGAGCGAACTGGCGAAGAGCCGCAGTTCGGCGTTTTCAATCGGAGCACCCTGGACGTCGGTCACGGTGCCTGTAGCGGGCTGGGCCGGCGTGAGCACGAGCGTGAGCGTCTCATCCGGCACCAGGCTTACATTATCGAATGTCTGCCGCTGGTACCCCGGCGCGGTGACCGTCAGGGCGTATGGGAACGGCGCCGCGTGCGTCACAGCCACAACGCCATCTTCGCTTACCTGGTAGTGCCGCGGTTGTGACTGCGCCGGCGCGGCCAAGCTCGCCTTAAGTGCGGCTGTTGCCACGGGCTCGCCGTCCGGGGCCACTAACCGAACGTTGCCTGTAAAACCTCGTGACAACACGACGTCCAAGTCCTTTAGCTGATCCGCAGCCGACGAAGGCAGCGGACCGACCAGAGCCGGAGCATAACCTTCCCAATCGACTACGACCGTGATGTCTCCGTCGCCGACGCTGGCCGAAAACTTCCCATCGCTTGAGCCGACAGTGCCGACATAACCACCGCCGCTCGAAACCGGGCCACGGCGGTAGCGTGAGTGGATCGAAACCGTGCCATATCCGGTGATTCCTGCGTCGGCCAGCGATTGGCCGTCGTCGCTGCGTACGGTACCCGAGACCGTCACCGGCTGCCGTTCCGGATTGGCTTCTGGCCGCTCGATTTCTTGACGCACAATCTGAATCTGCTCGATCCGTTGAGCCGGAGAGAGAATCTCTTGAGCAACGGCGACGACTCGTTGCGTGCCACTCCAGAGCCCCGTCAGTGTGATCGCGGCAGCCAGCAACATGGCGGCTAGGCCTAGCGGCGAAAGGCGGACCGGCGGACGCACCGCTGGCATCAAGACGCGCATCACCCGATCCGGCAGGCTTCCTGGGTCACCGGTCCAAGCCACGCCGAACGCCGCCTGGGTCGACCGCTGGCAGGGCCATTCGACGAGCGCTCGGGCAAACACCACTGGCCGGCGCGTCACAGCCACCGCGAGCGCGTCGGCCGCTGCCTCACGTTCACGCCTCGCCAGCCGCCCAATCCACCACACCGATGGATTGAAGAATAGCAATGCCTCGACCACCCGCACGGCCATGTGCCAGAACCAGTCCAGACGCTTCAAGTGAGCCAGCTCATGAGCAACGATGGCTTCGAAATACTCCACAGGCACCTGCATCATTCCCGCGGGTAACAGCAGGACCGGCCGAAAGGCTCCATACACCGCTGGCACACTTAGACGGTCCGTCCAAACCGCATCAAACTGGCGGAAAACTTGCAGCCGAACGCCCAGGGCCGTCAACTCCGCCGCCAGCGCAGCGTCTACCGGCCGGCCAGCTTGAACCACCCGTCGGCCGGCTGCCAAATCGACCGCGATGCGGACCAGCATCAGCACTGCGCCGGCCAGCCAACCGATCCCGATCAGGCTGGACCACTGGGTTGTGGACCTCTGAAACCGATGGGCCGCCGCCGGCGATGGGGCGCCGCCGCGATGACGGGAAGTCGATACCGCGTGCGTTGCCTGCTCGGCGGATCGTTCCGCCGACACCGCTGTGTTATCAGATGATGGACGCATCGCCGCGGTCGGTCGGGGCATCGTGCGCGGGTCGCCAGCAGCCGAGGACATTCCCCGGCTTGTCACTGCCCAGGTCATAACGAAGACCAACAGCACGGCGACTTGTGCCGTACCGCTGAGTGCTGCTCGCAGGCTCGCTCGGTCCGCCGGCAATCGTCGCAGCGTCAGGGCAAGGAGGCCACCGATCAGCCCTGCCTGCCAGAGCGAATGCAGCAACGCCGATGTCAGTGGAAACCAGTCCCACTGCGGTACCAGCCAGAGGTTCATGTTACTTCCTCCGAGCGATTTGCCGCTGGCCACGCTGCGGAGCTGTTCGCTGCTGCGGAGTGTTTCTCAATCAGCCGCTTGAGATGGGCTAGCTCGTCGGCGTCGAGCTGAGCTTCTTCCAGTAGGCACTGCATGGCAGCTGTCGGTTGGCCGCCGAACGCATGGCGGACGAGCCGCCGCAGCAACGGCCCGAGTACCGCTTGGCGGGCAGCAACGGGCGCGTAGAGGTTCGCGGAACCTTCCTTTCGCCCCGTCACCAGCCCCTTACGCTCCATCGTCTGCAGTGTCGAGAGCACGGTGGTGTAGGCCCGAGGCCGGCCGTCGGGCAGCGCCGTCAGCACGTCGCGAACGGTCGCTTCGCCACGCTGCCAAAGCACGGCCAGCACTTGCAACTCAAGATCGCTAGGTTCCGCCGCCATAGCTACTGCCCTTGTGGTACTGGTTGTATAGTACTTCCAGTGCAGTATAGCGGCAACAGCTGTGGCGTCAACTGCTTTTGCTCCTTCAGTTCCGGTAGCGGATACAGCTGTGCTGCCGGTTGACGGCCGAAACAGTCGCGCGTTTCGGGCGACTCCCCCCGCGAGGCGCTGGCAAGCGGCTCTGGGGCTGCGAGCGTACTGAAATACCGAAGCAGCAAACAACCTGCCGCGAGAAACTCTGGCAGCCGCAGGTTACTTTTCTCCCGGCCCGTCGCCTGGGACCGACCCCGCTGACGGATCAGCGACTGCTGCCGCGGCCGCGCCATCGTCTGAGTACGAATCTTCGCTGGCCAAGTGGCGGGTCAACGGATGGTAGCAGCTGCTCATTTCGTCGACCACCGATCCTTCCCAAAGCTCGATCCCGCCGATGTAACCGGCACGGGCGATCATATGTGCGGCCACCGGGCCGGTGAGGAATAGAAAGATGATGACCAACACGGCATGCATCGTCACACTGGCGTCGCCGAAGTGGATGGCGAGGGCGAGGATCGTGCATCCCACGCCCAGCGTTGCCGTTTTCGCCGCTGCTTGCATCCGCGTGTACAGATCGGGCATGCGGAAAATCCCCAGCGCGGCGATCAAACTGAGCACCGCGCCGGCGAGCATCAGAAAGCACGTCAAGCCGGCGGCGAGCAGATCGATCACGGCGTGCCTCGCTTTTCCAAGAACATGGCAAACGCCACCGTCCCTACGAACACCACCAACGCCACGACGATGGCCGCGCCAACAGCATCGGCTGCTGGGTCAAAATGGCAAACGAAGCGATTGCGCCCACGGCTAAGGCAGCAACGAGATCCAACGCCACCACGCGGTCAGCGAGACTGGGTCCCATCAGCATGCGGAGCATCGCCAAAATCGTCGCCAGCGCGAACAGGTTCAGTGCCAATAATGCCGCCACCGGCACAATCGCCACAGCGAACTCGCTCATGACCTCAAGACCTCCAGCAGCGGTTTCTCATATTGCTCCTTTAACTGCCGACGCATTTGATCCGGATCGTCCACATCCATCACGTGCACATATAGCACCCGGCGGTCGTCCGAAAGATCGACGGCGAATGATCCGGGGGTTAACGTCAACACATTGGACAACAGCGTCGCCTCAAAGTCGCTTTGCGGTTCCAGCGGCATCGCAATGATCCCAGGTTTGAAAAAACTCGACGGCGTGACGACATGCCAAGCCACTCGCAAATTGGCACGTACCATCTCGCTTATAAAGAACAAGCCAAATCGTGTAACCTGGCGGACCTTACCAAAATACCCTGAGCCGCCAATCAACGGCTGGATAAACCACAACAGCAGGTATCCGAAGAAAAATCCCACAACCAAACTGGACAAGGAAAACTCGCCGATCATCAGCGTCCAAGCGAACGTTAACATCACGTTGCCGATAAATAATCGCATCACTCCGCCCCCTGGTGCGACACAGCCGACTGCGGGCCGACCGCATCGATATAAAGTTGTGGGTTCATCAATTGCTCCCCAGCCCGCATCGCTACTTCAAAGATCGGACCAATCGCCAATCCCAGAGCGATGGTCACGCAAGCCAGGGCCACGATCGGTGAGAGCATCACGCCAATTCCCTGCTGGGCGCCGTGGTATTCGTCGCTGTCGGCGCCCATTGGGCTCTGAGGCGGTGCCGAGGACCAAAACACGGCCGCCCAAATTTTGGTCATCGAAAACAGCGTCAGTAGCCCCACGACCAAGGCGACTGCCACGATCGCATATTGCTCCATTTGCAGGCCCGCCTTAACCAACGCGAACTTGGCCCAAAAACCCGATAGTGGTGGAAGACCAGCCAGCGACATCGCCGGCACCAAGAACAACAACGACAGCCCAGGCCACGCCGTATAAAACCCACCGAGCGTCTGCAGTCGCCCGGTCCCCTGTAACCGCTCCACCACACCGCTGATCAAAAACAGGTTCGTTTTCACGACAATATGATGGGCGATATAGAACACCGTGGCTGCCAATCCCAATGTCACCGCCGCTCGGGTTGCTTCGCTGTCAGACCGCGCCAAGGTCGCCATCATCCCCAGCCCCATGATCATGTAGCCGATCTGGCTGACGATATGGAATGACAAGATGCGGCGGAACTCGCTCTGCACGGCCGCCCCCAAAACCCCCGTCACCATTGTCAAGGCCGAGAGCAGCAGGATCAGATTATGGGTGAAGCCGATGTCATGTACAAAGATCAAGGTGAACACGCGGATGATCGCGTACACGCCCACTTTAGTGAGTAAGCCGGCAAAAATCGCCGAGACGGCGGCCGGCGGCGTGTGGTAGGAAGCCGGAAGCCAAAAGAACAGAGGGAAAATTGCAGCCTTGATTCCGAAGGCGACCAGAAACATCATCGATAGAATCGTCGCCAGCGCCGGTCGATCAGCAGCCGGAAGCTTGACTGCCAGATCCGCCATGTTCAAGGTGCCGGTGATCCCGTAGAGCAGACCCGCTCCGGCTAAGAAAATCGCAGAGCTGAGCAGATTGAGTGTCACGTACTTGATCGCCCCCTCGACTTGGCCACGCTCACCGCCGAGCGTCAGCAGCACGAAGGACGACATCAGCAGCACTTCAAAAAACACATACAGATTGAACATGTCTCCCGTTAAAAACGCACCGCAGACGCCCATCATCAAGATATGCAACAACGGGTGATAGCCGTAAGCTTCGCGCTTACTGTCGATGCTCGCCGCCGAATAGATGACGACCGCGGTGCCCTTCATGGCCGCCAGCAGGACCATGATCGCCGCCAATAAGTCCGCGACCAAGGTAATGCCAAAGGGAGCTGCATAGCCACCGGCCTGAACCGCTACGATTCCCTGCTGATAGACCATCACCAGCAGCGCAATCGCTGCCACGAGTTGCCCCACCATCCCCACGAGGCTCACGACACGCTGAGCAGAACGCCTGCGCAGGAGCATCGTGGTCACACAAGCAACCAACAACGGTAGAAGGATCGGTAACGCCAGCAGCCAGTTCATGTGTCGGTCGCCTGCATCTGATCCACGTCGTCAATCCCCAGCCGCATGTAAGCGGTGTGAAAGAGCGCCAAGGTGAAGGCGATGACACCGAAGCCGATAACAATGGCGGTCAGGATCAACGCCTGGGGTAGGGGATCGGCAACCTCGCCCAGCGGCGCCGCGGCCCCTTCAGGAATCAAGGGTGCCTGGCTACTGCGCAGCCCCGCCGCGGTAAAGATCAGCAAGTTCGCGGCCTGCGAGAGCAGCACCAACCCGATTACCAATTTGATCAGGCTGCGCCGCATCAGCAGGTACAACCCTGCTCCGTAGAGACTGCCGATCACCACGGCAAGCACAATTTCCATCATTCCTCCGCCAGCGCGAAAATGATCATCAACACGACGCCGACGACTGTGAGATAAACTCCACTATCAAACAGTAGTGGAGTTCCAAGTTTAACCTGGCCCAGTGCCGGGACAGGAAACTCGCTGGTCCAGTAGGTACTGAGAAACGGATCGCCAACCACCAGCCCCAAGCCACCGGCCACTGCGGCAAATAGTAATCCGATGCCGATCAGCTGGTGCTCCTCCACACGCAGCATCCGCCTAGCCGTCGCAACATCATAGGCCAACGCGTAGAGTGCAAAACACGTCGCGCCGAGCAACCCGCCGATGAACCCGCCGCCGGGTTCGTCATGGCCGCGCAACATCAAAAAAATGGAAAACAAAGCGATGATCGGGAACAGGTAACGGGTGGCACTGCGCAGAATGATCGATTTCATACGCTCGCCTCCCGGCCCGGACGCAGCTTCAACAGCGCCAGCACGCCCAACGCAGCAACCGAGAGGACGACGATCTCACCCAGAGTATCTAACGCTCGGAAATCCACTAGGATCACATTGACGATATTGCGCCCCTGACCGATGCCGACGCTCTGCGCAATGAAGAAGTCTGAGATCTTGTCCTGCAACTGGATGTTCACGGCCACCAACACCAACACGCTCATCAACAGCCCGAACGTTCCGCACAAGATCGTATCTCGCAAGCGAAGAGCTGATGATGAACGCAGTTTCGTCCCTGGCAGACGGTAAAAGACAAGCATGAATAATAGAACGGTCAGCGTCTCCACAAGGATTTGAGTCAACGCCAAGTCGGGAGCCCCGTAGAATACATAAATCAATGCAACTCCATAGCCGACGGCTCCCAGCGATGCGACCGCCGCGATTCGCGATCGCGAATGGACGGCGCCGGCGGCCCCCATCAGGATCAAGCACGCTATGAGCAACAGGTACAAGTGCTCATAAGACCAACGCAGCATATCGGTCGCTGGCCAGTCCAATGCGATCGGCAGCGATTCCAGTCGCCAGACAGCGGTGCCGATCAGCCCCAGCGCGGTGATCAAGACGATGAGCAGGTAGTTGCGGAGGTAGCCACTTTGCAGCAATCGCGTTTGCGCCTCCCCGACCGCGATCAAGCTACCCAGTGCGCGGTCATACCACGACCCTGGTCCCCAGGGCTCCAGTCGCGCCAGCGGCTCACTCAGACGCAACACACGCGTGCGGGCCGCATAGATCGCCAATCCAGCGGCGATGGCGATCAGACCCAACAGCAACGCGAAATTAAAACCCGGCCAGACAACCAAGTGAACCGCGACCGGCTCAGTCGCTCCGAGCAATCCGGTCACGACTGGCCCCACCAACGGCCCGCCAATCCGCTGCGGCAGCAGCCCGAAGACCAATCCCGCCGCTCCCAGCAGCAGTGGGCTGATCCACATCGGCAGCGGCGTCTCACGTGGCCGCTGCCCGGTTTCCCCGGCGGTTCGGCCGAAGAAAGGCCCCCAGGCGATCAACGCCGAAACGACGACAAACAGTGTGCCGGCAATCATCGCCGCAGCGGTTAACATCTCGCCCAGCACCGGCTGCTTCATCGTCGCCTCCAGCAGCAGTTCCTTGCTGATGAAACCGAACAGAGGCGGGAATCCGGCCATCGATAGCGCTCCCAGAACTGCCGCTAGGGCAGTTAGCGGCATTGCTCTCGCCAGAGCTCCCAGCTGGCCAACGTCGGCGGTGCCGGCCTGTGCGGCTACGTTGCCAGCGACCAAAAACAGGGTCGCTTTGTAGAGGGCATGCGCCAGCAGGAAGATCGTGAACGCCTGGGCCGCATACAATGCCATCTCCGGCTCGACCGACTCCGGTGACCACGCCCCAGCCGCACCGATCCCCAACAAAAACGTCATCACGCCCAGCGCGCTGATCGTGGAGTACGCCAGGATCCGCTTGAGGTAACTCTGGCGAATCGCCATCACAGCCCCGGTGAGCATGGTCACCCCGCCGACTACGGTCAGCACCCCAAACCACCACTGGGTTCCTCCCATCACCGGGCTGACCCGCGCCATCAGGTAGATCCCGGCCTTAACCATCGTCGAGGAATGCAGGTAGGCGCTCACTGGTGTCGGCGCTTCCATCGCGTTGGGCAGCCAAAAATGAAACGGCCACTGCGCCGACTTGGTGAAGCAGCCGGCCAGAATCAGCACCAGGATCGGGAGGTAGAGCGCATGCTCGCGGAGGCGATTTCCGCTGAGCAGTAACTGCGACATCTCGAAGCTGCCGCCGGCGGCGCCCATCAGCAACAGGCCGGCCAGCATCGCCAGGCCGCCCAAACCGGTGACCAGCAGCGCCTGCAGGGCGGCCCGCCGCGCCGCTTCGCGGTGGTGGTCGGTGCCGATTAGAAAATAGGAACTGATGCTGGTCAGCTCCCAAAACAGGAATATCACGACCAGGTTATCGGCCAACACCAACCCTAGCATGGCGGCCATGAACGTCAGCAGCCAGGCAAAGAAGCGACCGCGGGCGGCGTGGCCGCGCAGGTACGTGCCGGCGTAAAACACGACCAACGTCCCGATCCCTGTGATCAACAGGGCAAACAGCAGGCTGAGCCCGTCGAGATGGAACGACAGGTTCACGTCCAGAGCCGGTGCCCAAACCAGCGACTGGCTCACCTTCGCACCGGACTGGATGGTAGCGATCTGGGTCGCAAACCAGCCGAACAGGGCCAGGGGAACAAGTGCTAATAGGGTCCCCGCCCAGCGGCCGGCCAGTCGTTCCACTGCAGGAGACGCCATCGCGACCAGGAAAACGGCAAGGATCAACAGCATCATTGGCGGAAATCGCGTCGGAGGTCCACGGAGCGACACCGCAGCCTACCAAGGCCATTTCACCGCGCCCACCGGGACCCATCCTCCAAACTTCATCTCTATCTGGGGGCGTCAGCGCCCGTACGGGTTGCAGTTAGCGGGTTACGGGTGGTGCCATCCACGTTTTGTAGCCGGATCGAGGCCGTTGCTGACCGATCAGAAGAGTAGGACTTCGCCGCTTCGCTCACGGTGGGGCTCGCGGTGGGTTGGGGACAGCCAGTCAATGGCGGGCGCGGCAGCGGATCGCCAAAAAGTATCGGTCGCCTCGGTCGCTAGCGGATCCGCCTCACCCAGGCCTGCGGCAGTATCGCGTTGCTTGCGACTGATCGCTACCAGCACCAACAGCGCATCCAGCGGCGTGATCACGCCGTCACCATTGACATCATAGAACGGCCCATCTCCTGCATTGATGGCTCCGTCGTCGCGTAACATCTCGACCTCGACTTCGCTCAGCCCGCCGCTGCGATAACGTCGAATCGTGTTGAGGATCGACAGCGCGCCGAGCGGCGTGGGAACGCCCCTGTTGAGCACATCGGCCGGGTCGCGCGGATTCTGTCCCAGGTTCTCCCGGACACGGATCAACGAAGTAGCCGGTTTGCTGGTGCGACCATTGGCGTCCGCGATCTGGTACTGAAACATCACCGTGCCCGCAAAACCTTCGCGGGGCTCGATGAGCAACCGGCCGTCCGCCTCGACGGTAATCGCAACGTCGTCACTGCTGACCGCCAGCACCTGCAGTTGTTCCCGACCGAGTTCCGATTCGAAAAGATCGTTGGCCATCACGTCCACGGTCACCGCCGTGTCACGGGCGGTATGGATCGCGTCGAAGACCGCACGCGGTGGTTTCGGACCCGGGCTGTCGCCTTGGAACTCATACGCGCCGATGTCGACCACGCCTGGTGCGAGCGACAGGAGCAATGAAGGAACGTCGGCAAGATCTGCCGCGCCGTTATAAGGCGTCAAATAATATCGACCGCCGTCGCCACGTGAGACACCGACCACGGGAGCAAGGTTTTGATTGCCGCTGCCATAGTCGAACCGGATACGGCCGTCGTGGTACAAGGTGACGGCGACGTTGACTGCGGAGCCGTCCGGTTCGTGAGTCGCTTGCCAGCGAATGGTGATGTAGCCGTGAGCGATGGACCGGTGGATGAAAATGTCATTTCCTTCACCGTCGGTTCGCAAATCGGCCCACAGCGGCGCAATGCTGACGGCGACCGGCAGCCTGTCCTCGCGGCTCTGTGGCGCGTCCGGACGAGGCGATGGCTGGAATTGAAGAAAACCATCGCTGCTGACGAAGATGTGGGTATGACGCGCGTCATAGAACGGAAATGCGAAGGGCAGTTGCAATGGCCAGAGCTGGTTCACGCCGTGCCAGCCCTGCGCTTCTCCGGCCGGACCATCATCAAACACCGACACATCCAGCGGCTCAGCGATGTAGTCGGGCGAGCCGGCAGGCGTCACTCCTGCGTCGCGCGCGGCCGATTTCCGTCGCGATCGACCGGCGATCCATACCAACTGTGCCCGCGATCGATCGCTGGCGAATGGGGCTGCAGGCGAAAATCATCATCGCCGCCGCCATCGAAGCCATTGGCCGAATCGTAGCCCAGCACTCCGTCGGCGCCGGCGGGATCTGCGAACACGGGGTCGGCTTGTAGGCTATGGGTATCGAAGCCGCTGGCCGCTACCCAATCGGCGAGTGTTTGCCGCGCCCGACCGTCCCAGAACGCCGCTTGGGCGTTGGGATGGAAGTCCAGATGGATTAGGTTGAAATCGCTTTGCAGACCCTCTGCCCCGGCGCCGCTGACGGCGAGCGCGGTCCCATCGCCGACCGAAATAATATTGTTATACAACTGGGCTCCACGCTGAGTCACTGAGACAGCATCACCAGCGGCTTGGTGTATCGTGTTATTGCGCATCTGCACGTCATGCCCCGTCAGATGAATCGCAATGTCAGCGTTGGCATAAACCAAATTGTTTTCCAGCCGTCCCCCACGCGATTCAATGCCGACCTGATTGGAATAAACATGGTTATCAAGGGCCCATGAATTTCCAAATTTGCCAGCAACGATTCCGACGGCGTTGTCGTAAATGCGGTTGTCAATCATGTAATCGCCGCTGTAGATGCCCCAGTGGTTGGAATGAACCCTGTTGCCACGGATTTCACCTCCAGCGTCGATGCCAATGTCATGGTTATTGTGGACGTGATTGTCGAAAATGCGTCCCCAGCGGTCGTATTTGATTCCTGTTGTATTGCTGTGCACGTCATTGCTTTGAATGACAACATTCGTAGCGCCGCCACTGATGCCAATGCGATTCTCATAGACCAGGTTGTCGCGGATAATCGTTCCCGCACCTGTCGGAATGTCAATTCCGACTGCACCCGTGTCGTCGAAACCCCAGACGGTATTGCCAACCACCATCGCATCGGGGCTCCACAGGCGGATCCCATATCGTATCGTTGTGCTACTGAAATCGATTTGGCCGTAGACCTGATTGTCCTGAATCAGTGCGTGCGGACTTTCACGCCATAGCTGAATTCCGGTGAAATCGCTCTCCAAAATGGTGTTGCCACGAATGGTTGCTCGCTCACTGGAATCGATTTCAAGCCCGATCTGACCGCTGCGAAGCGTCAAACCTTCAATCGTTACGTCATCGGCTTGGTACAAGCGAATCGCGCGCGAGCCAGGCACTTGCTCGCGAGTCAAAACCGCTGGGGAGGAATCAGCGCCAAGGATGGTTATCCCGCTGTGCTGAGCCTGGACCACCGCATCGCTATAGAGGGTATAAGCACCGGCATCAACATAGATCGCATCGCCAGCATTGAGCGAGTAGCTGCGCAGCAGGGTCGCAAGATTTGCCATCGGCTGATCAGGGCGCTTGCCGTTGTTGCGATGATCACCAACAGCCGTGGTGAATTGATCGTCAGCGGTATTGGCATCATTCACATAATAGACGCTGCCTTCGGGAGCGATTTGAAATGGGCGGAGCGAAGTGCTGGCCGGGAACTCGCCGCTGCTGGCACGGACCCGAATCAGCGCCGAGTTGCCGGCGGTGGGCTCCTGTGGCGTCCAGATGTAGCTGCCGCGGCCATGGTGGTCCAGCGGCACATCGCTGGCCAACGTCGACCAAGTGCTGCCGCTGTCGACCGACAATTCGACGTCAACGGTGGGTGAGGGAACGCCTTGCGGATTGCCCCGCACGATTTCGATCGCCGAAAGGGCCGCTGGCCAGGCGGTCTTGCTCAGAAGTTCTAATTCGATTCCTTGCCCGTCACGGGCGGTGACCGAGAAATCGGCGACGACGGCCGTTTGTGGCTCGCCGGCTTGTTCAAGGATGTCGTAATCTGCCCACACCGTCTCACCTTGCAGTGCCACGTCGAACACGCGGGAGCCAACAGCCGCGTGCAACATGGGCTCCTGAAAATGGAGACGAAGTGTGTACTGCCCATTATCAATGGGCAGGTGGTACCCCAGCTCGTCACGAAGGCGATAGGTACGGTAAACCGCCTCGGGCGCTGGATTAACGACCTGATCGACCGAGACGGTCTCGATCGACCCAGGCGACCATGGATCGTTATCGGCTCGGTAATGATCAGCCGACCAATGCCCGATCGCGATACTGCCGACGCTGATCAACGCCACCGGTTGCTCGGCGGTTAGGCCGAAGGTGCGCCAGGTGATCTGTGTCTCCTTACCAGCGGTCACCTTTTCCAGCCCGGCGGGGCCGAGCACTTGTATCGATTGCGGCGAACCAGGCGTAGCTAACGCCGTGTTGCCATAGACGCCAAGGTTGATGCGTCCGCCGTTGGGCTGAGGCTCCTCCAGGAAGTGACTCGACGGTGTTCCGGCGTCGATGGCCGGTGAATCGGGTCGCAGGCGAAAGTCATCGTCCTGGCCTCCATCGACACCCGTGGCCGGATCATATCCCAAAACGCCATCGGGGCCGGGTGGATCGACGAATCGAGGATCGCCAGTCACACTGTGGCGGTCCAGCCCCAACTCATAAATCCATGTCTCAAGATCCGCAAACTCGTGGTCACCCCACAGTGCCATCGGCCTGGCATCGCCCGTATGGAAGAGGTTGTAATCGCTGATCAAGCCGGTGGCGCCTTCGCCGGCGACAACGATCGGATAGCCACTTGGAGCCGACAGGATGTTATCAGCCAGACTCAGTTCTCGGCCAAGCACTTCCAGAGCATTACCGGAGTGTTGAACGATGGTATTCCGCTGCAGCTGGACCCGGCTATTGACGACCCGCACGCCGGCCTGGCTATTGGCATAGATCAAATTGTGTTCTAACCGGCCTGATGCAATTTCAACGCCGAGTTCGTTCGAATAAACTTGATTGCCTTCAACGGTCATGCCAAAATTGACACCGGGGGACGCAATGCCCGTTCCATTTTGATAAACCTGGTTGTCGGCGATGTGCCCCCTTGCCTTAATCCCCACTGCGTTGGAGTGGATCACATTGCTGCGAATGATTCCAACGCCAATAATGCCATGATCGCGGTTTTCATACACCAGGTTGTCGACAAGCAGGACTGAAAGGTCACCATAAATGGCGCCTTCAATACCGCTTTCATTGCCATGCACCGAGTTGTTGCGAACCGTAATGTTGTTGCCTTGAGCGGAGATGCCGAGCCGGTTGCCGTAGACTTCGTTGTTTGCGACCACGCTTTCACTGGTGACAGACAGTCCCGTCCCAGAATGCTCGCGGACCGTGTTCTCCTCGACCGTCGCGTGCGTTCCCCAGATCACGATTCCGTGGGCCCGAGGGCCCGTACTTGACGGCAACGCGGCCGTGATGCGATTGTCCACCACCGTGACATGGTCATTGCCGCTGTCCAGCCACAGGCCGGCTATGCCGTTGCCTGCCAGCGTCGTCCCACGCACAGTCAATCGGTGGCTACCCGCGGCCTCGCGGGCATAGATCCCATAAGCGCCGCCGGTCAGCGTTAGGTTCTCGATCGTGACGTCTTCGGCTCCAGCCAACTCGATTACCGCAGTTCCCCAGGACGCGTCGTCCCGGTCGACGACCGCTGCACGGTCGGCATAGTACGCATCGGCATAACCGCGAACGGTGACACCCGACTGGATCGCGTCGAGCACAATCGCGTCGCTCAGAACGTAGTTTCCGGCGTCCACCATGATCACATCGCCAGGACCAAGGTCGTAAGCCTGGAGAACCGCTTGGATCGAAGCCATGGGCGCATCGGGCGTCAGGCCGTCATTGGCATCGTCGCCGGGCGCCGTGGTCCAGTCGTCGCCGTCGTTGACTGTCGCATCGTTGACGTAGATCACTCGCACTTCAGCAGCCGGCGGCGCATCTTCGACAAGCGGCGCGGCGGTAATTTCGACAGCATCGGCGGCCAGCAGGCAGCGCGCTTCGAGGCGTTCAAACCGGAACAGGCGGCCGCGGTGCTGGCGGCGTGGCGATCGAGATGACTTCACAACAACGGTCGGTGCAGGGAGTGAGGCGGGCGGTTTTGCACTTCGGCGCCAGGTAAAAAGGATCCCAGTGCCGAAGCTCCAATCCAACCTACCTTACTCGCTCAGCGCCGCGAGGGGCCGGCTAATTTTCCAGACCAAGGATCGCCAGGTGACCGCAGTCGGTCGCTGAGACCCTCGTCGCCTACCATGCGCAGCCAGCTGCGTTACGCTGTATGCTATCAAAAGAGCGAGCACTGTCCTGGAGAACTCCGACGCAATGGTCATTACTCCAATTGATTTCGAAAAACCGGGCAAGCAGCAGGGCTACCTGCGGATTCCTTATTCGCACAACCTCGGCGGCTGGGCCAATGTGATGGTCCCGATCACCACCGTCGCTCGCGGTTCAGGACCAACGGCATTGATTCTCGGTGGGAATCACGGCGACGAGTACCAGGGCCAGATCGCAGCGATGAAACTCGCCGCGAGCTACAGCCCGCAGTGGTGAACGGGCGGATCATTCTCATCCCGTCGCTGAACTTTCCAGCGGCCCGCGCAGCCACGCGGCTCTCGCCGCTGGATGGAATGAATATGAACCGAGCTTTTCCGGGCGATCCAGACGGGTGCGTTACGAGCCAAATGGCGCACTTCCTGACGACGGTCTTGTTTCCGCTCAGCGACATTGTGATCGACATTCATTCCGGCGGTCGCAGCATGGAGTTCGTGCCCTGCTCCCACATGCATGTGGTGCCGGACCTCGATCAGCGTCAGCGGATGTTAGCGGCCATGCTGGCCTGGAACACTGAGTTCGCATTCCTATACACCGACATCGCCGGCACAGGGCTGTTGCCGGTCGAAGCGGAGCGGCAAGGAAAACTGGTGGTGACGACGGAACTGGGCGGTGGTGAAGCGATTCCCGCCCACGTCCACCGAATCGCCCAGGACGGCCTGAGGAACGTGCTCATGCATGTCGGCGTGCTCGAGGGAGAGCCGCAGAGCCGCGCTCAGCAGAACCTACCACCGACAATCCTCACCGCTGCTCTGGATGCCGAGGATTATCTGCTGGCACCGGAGTCGGGAATCTTTGAGATCGCCGTCGAACTCGGCACGCAGGTCACTGCCGGCCAAGCGGTCGGTTACATTCACCACTTGGAATGTCCGGAGCGTGAACCGCGGACCATTCTTTCACCCAAGTCGGGTTACCTGGTCTGCATGCGCGCTCCCTGTTTGACCCAACAGGGCGACTGCGTTGCAGTTATCGCGCAACCCGTGGATGCCGCGCGGTTGAGTAGCCCCGTTCCCGATCTGAGGTAGTAGCTCGGGTTAGACCATCACGTCTTCGGTTCGTAGCCATAGGCGTGCTGGATATAGCGACGGTCGGCGTCGTAATCGCCTTCGTATTCCTTCCGCAGTCGGCTGTCGAGATCGTCACTCCACTGCGGATGATCGGTTTGGTACCGTCCCCTGGCCGTGTAACCGAACCGGAATGCCTGCTCATGGTTCTCAAATGCGTCGTCTGAACCAGCGGCTTGCTTGAGCGTGTCGTCGACATCCTGATCCATGTCGCGAGCACCTTCGACACCGAAGTCCGCTTTCGTCTGCTCCCAGTCGTTAGCAAAGGCCTTTTTGATTCGATCCCAGGTGCTGACGTCGTCGGCGCGAGAAGAGTTTGTTCGATTGTTCACGAGAGAACCCCTGCAATGGTGCGGATGCTGAGATTTGCAAAACTGAAAATCAGTTTGTCTCGCTGAGGCTTAAGCAACTCTTGTGCCGCTAGCACAGTCGCAGGGGTTACTGGATCGGCGTGTGAAGCCCGACTCTAGGCTTGCGCTAGGGCATCAGCCGGTCCAGGTAGATCCGGGTGTCGTTGGAGAAGGTGACGTCGGGCTCGTCGCCCTTATAGCGAAAGCGTTCCTCGGGCGAAGGCTGGATTCGGCGGAGTGCGTACACCTCGAGCAGACTGATCAAGCGGCCTCGCGGTGCGTCACCTGCGCTGGGCCGAGGCGTTTCCGTGGGTGGCTCCGCGGCGCTGACTCCGCTTGGAGCGGCTTCTGGCTTCTCTGACGGCCGGCTGTAGAACTCGATTTGTACCGGCAGCCCGGCTCCGAACCCGGCTGCGTCACCTGCGGCGGCGATCGCCAGTTGGACTTCGAACGGACACAGCGCTACTTCATCACCCGCTTGCTCAATGCGTGACCACGCCCGCTCGCTCATCACACCTCGCACGATCCAGACCGGTTTTTTATCGATGGTCCCCTTGCCCACGCGCAAGTCGTAATCTCGAGCAATCTGGTCGACCAGTTCGACCAACCCTCCGACCCGCATCCAGGGCGGCGTTACCGCATCGTTTGCCAGAATCGTCCGCTGACCGCCGACTGCGGCGGTCGAGGCCGCGTCCGCGCGGGCCAGTTCGCGATATACCTCGTCAATCCTGCCCAGATCGACGCGCCGCAGCGTGATCGCTGCGCCGAGCTGCGTGCGGACCCAAGCCAGCTTACCGTCGGAAATCTGGCGAATGCTTTGCCGGGCGTCGCCATCATGGACGGTCATTTCCAGGCTGAACCGACCTGTCCCACCGCCGCTTTGTTCGTAATGCCCGATCCCGGTCACCTCGCGGCCGCCGACCCAAATCCGCTGGCGCAGCTTCGCATCGAACGCGTCTCCGAGCGCTAGCCGCTCGATCGTGCGCTGGACCAATAGCGCCGCCTGATCCTGGGGCGAAATCACCTGCCGCACCGCGCGCGGTGACTGGTCGGCAAATACCGGACGAGCGATCAGTGCAGCCGCGCAGCCAACGGCGATCACCACGCGCCGCAGCGCCACGGCTGCCAGGCGGCGCGGGCGATTGACCGGCCGGCTTGGCAGTGTTGGGACGTGGTAGGCGTTGTGGCGATTGCAGCGCTTCAACTTCTTGGACCGGTTATGTGGGTTTTGCCAAAGAATCCGACTGCCGGGCGCCGATGTTGAAAGCCGGGAGCAGGTGCGCCGGATGATTTGCCGCGGACGTGGGTCCGTGGGACATCGGGTAATCGCGATCGTAAACATCGTGGTCTCCGTGAGTCCAGCCAGATCCGCACCCCGCTTTGCAACGGAGAGAACTGATTCGATCCGTGACCACCGTTCCAATTGAAGATTTGTTTACGGCGACGGCCGAGCATCACCAAGGATGGCCAACCGAGGCCGGGGGAAATTAATGAGACGCCCTGTCACCCAACTGACGCTGCTCGTTGCAGCGGCTACCGTGGCCACTGGCTGTGTGCCAGTCCGACACAACTTGCCTCCAGAACAACGTTTGATGGAGCCCGGCCCGGGCGTCGGTGGCCCCGGCCCCGGCGTGATCCGGCCCGTACCGGTCGGCCCCGGCGCCGGGATGATGGGCCCGGGTATGATGCCGCCGGGCATGATGGGCCAAGGCGGGATGATGGGCGATTGCCCACCCGGCCAGATGCCTTACCCAGCGGGACAGTACGGCGCCCATCAAGGGCCAGTCGGTCCCGATGGCACGCCCACCGGCGAGATCCAGCAGACCAACTACGCCGATTGCGGACCGCACGGACTCGGTGGCGGGATCGCTGGCGGCATGGGGAACGTGCCCCTGGGCGGCGGTGTGCTGCAAACCGGTGCGATGATGCCAGCGGCGATGCCGACGGTCCAAGTGACGTTCGGTCGCCCCGACTCGATGCACGTTCGCTATGACGTTACCGGCAGCGGACTGTTCGACAGCGAACCGCTGATCGTGCCAGCACGACAGAACTTCCCGCAGGGCGGGCTGTACCGGCTGAAGATCACCAATATCGTCAACCGTGAAGGAGTGGAACTCTATCCGACGCTCGAGCTGGCATATGCCAATCCGCGGAGCGGCGCATACTTGGCCCACAACTCGATTCCGGTCCAGTTCACGGACGAGGATTTCGATCAGGTCCTGACCGGGAACTTCGTCACCAAAGTGATCTACCTGCCGGATCCCGATTTCCAAGGGCCGGCGCTGGCTGGGATCGACACGATCGTCAGCACGCGATTGGATCCGGGCATCGACCCGATCGTCGAAGCTGACCGCCGTGGCTCGATCTTGGCGATCATCCGCTTGGGTGATAAGGACATCGAGATGGCCGGTGCCGGTCAAGCGGGCGGCATGGTCGCTGGTGGGATGATCGGTGGGGGTGTACCGGGCATGCCGATGCCGTTCGCTCCGTCGATGACCGAAGGTTGTGGTCCGGTCGGTCCCGGCATGGGCGGCAACCTGATGCCACCGAGCCTGCCGGGAATGGTCGCTGGTGTGACGGCACCGCAGTACGGGATGCCGATGTCGGGAACACCGATCGGGCTGCCTGGTCCGCCGCACATCCCCTTGGGTGCTCCGGCCGGATTGCAGAAGCACGTGATCAAGAATCACACGCCGATGCACCTGCCGCAGCCGGTCAGCAACGTCAAGATGCACGTTCGCCAGGCTCCGGGCCAGAGCTATCCGAACCCGGTCAGCCGGATTCACATGACGGAACAGAACGTTCATCCGGGAATCCCGCACGGTCGGCCGCACTTTGACGCTGCCAGCCAGCGAGTGCAGTAGTCCTGCGGCTGCGGATTCAACAAGTGGGTGTTCTCAGTGGCGAACCTCGCCGCTGGGGACACCGGTAAGCTCAACGTGGAAGAAGATCCGATGCGACTGGATTGGCGTTCTCTGACTCGCTGTGTCACGCTCGTCTGCCTGGCGGCTCTGGCCGCAGCGGTTTCCGCGGACATCGGGTATGGCCAGTTCGCTGGCGGCCCGCTGCCAGCCCCGGCTGGCTCACCGGGAATCCACCGGATCTACACCGCCGATAGTCCGCCGGGCGTCGTCGGTGCTGCCCGGCTGCAACGCTGGGGCGCTGTCGGTGGTTACTACCAACCGGTCGCATTTCGAGGTCCTGAATCGACGGCGTTCGCGATGGCCGCCGACGGAGTTTTTCAAGAGCCTGCGACTTCAGCCAGTCCGCTGCACGCCGGCCTGCTCGTCGGTGCCGTGTACCGATTCAAAATCACCTCCATTCCCGGCTACGAGGGTGAAGAACTCTACCCGACGGTGGAAGTGATCGATCGCACCTACCCGCCTCATCACCTGGCGGCGCGGTACCCGATTCCGATCAATCTCGAACTGGACGATTTGTATGCTGCTCTGGGCGGCCAATTGGTCACACGCGTGATTTACCTCGAGGATGCGACGTCGGCGCTGCCAGTTGCGACGACGCCGGAGTCGTCTCAGGCGCTGGATGTTGCTGCCTACCAGGATCCGCTGCACATCGCCGACACGCTCGGCAGGCCCGTGGCGATCGTCCGCATCGGCTCGCTCACGCCACCGTCGCACGAAGCGCTGATGCCGCAGTTCTTCTTCGGTTTCCCGCCGTGGGTCGCGATCCCGGTTTTTGACACTGAACAAGCAATCGACCAGCCAGCTAGCGAGGCTGCTGCGACAGGGCCAGCGTCACACCCCGACGCGTCCGCACGTAACGTTATCCCGCAGTGATCGCCGAAGACGCCCCCTGCGAGCGACCCTCCGTTGTCGATCCTCATCCAACCACGTCAGCCGGCCCGACCTATGCGTACCCTTCGACCCCTACCCCGCGGCCTGACACCGGTCCACGCGTTCGCCTTAGCCAGCACTCTCTCGTTCAGCGGATGTGCGGTCACCGGCCGCCCCGCAGCGCCATCACCGGATACGCCAGCGCCGCCGATGGCTTCCGCAGTGAGCGCACCGGGAACGCCGATCGCCCCGAGGAGCGCCCGAGCGCTCCTGCCGCGGTCGAGCGAATACGCCCAGCAGGCACACTTGGCGCAGCCGTCTCCCGGTGCCACATCGGCCATCGCCCAGGTCGCGCACCAGCACCACTTTAGCGATCAAGAACCGTGCTACAGCGGTCCCGTGGCCGGCGCTGCCCACGGCTATGCCCCTTATCCGGCATTCGTTCCCAATCCACAGGGGATCGATGGCAACGAGTTCCTTTGTGACGGCGGCGACGCGTCTCCATCGGCACGGGCACGCGTGGGTGACCAGATCATCGGGGTTGGACTCGAGGACACCGTCGCTCGGTACACCACCGATCGCGGCGAAGTCAACGTGACCGCCAGCAACCAAGTCTGCCTGTATGCCCCGCGTTTCGGCACTGTCCGCCGAGTCACCGGAGCCGAACTCGGCGAATTGGCGGTTGGCCCCCAGCGGGTTTTACACCGCGACGGACCGATCCGCATCAATATGGAACAGCCCGGCTTGACCGTTACCGGCCGCGACGAACTGGTCCTTCGCGGACGTACACGCGGGCCCGATGCGATGCGGGCACGCGATCGCGGTGTGCCCGTGGAAAACGTGCTGCAGCCGGTCCTGGCCGCAGAATCGCTCGCACTGTTGGCCAACCTATCGATCATTAACCGCGGGATCTTAAGGGACAGCGACAAGGCGCTGATCGAGGAAGCATCCATCGCCGCGACGATCTGGTCAGTTGACATGGAGGTCGTGGTGGCTGTCGCCGGCCAAGCCGCCGCCACGGTCACTCGCGACCAAGCGGCTCATGAACTGGTCGTTTATGAATTGGCCGACGCTGGACGGCTGCGCGTCTGCAAGCTGGCTGATAAACGCGACGCCCTGCCCGGCGAGATCGTGACGTTCATCCTACGGATCGACAACGTCGGTGACTCGCCGCTGCACGACATCGTGTTGACCGACAATCTCACAACCCGCCTGGAGTACCTGCCCGAGAGCCAAACCAGCACCCGCACCGCCGAATTTCAGGCGCTGGAGAACGAAGGCAACTCGCTCCGCCTGACTTGGAAGTTCACCGAAGGACTTAAGGTCGGCGAAGGCGCAACCGTGGAGTTCAAATGCAAGGTGAGGTAACGCGGCCAGTCATCTTGGTCCCGCCGGTGGAGAGCGTGCTCGCACGCTCCACGGTTGCATAACCGCAACAGCCTCCCAGTGGCAGTCAGCATCTCGGAACCCATGACCCACAGCAAGCAAAGTCACGGGTTCCGAGTCGTCGAGCAACCGTCAAAGCGGTCGCTCGTGTTAGCGACGACTAAGTTTAGTTGTTGCCATTGCCATTTCCTTGGCCATTGCCGCTATTGACGGCTTCCATGTAAAAGTGCCCCGAGATAGCAAAGGAATAATCTTCGTTGAGCGACGGGCCATCAATGAAGTTTTCAAAGTACAGCTGAACCGCCAGGTCGTCGCGTGCTTCGCCCTCATAAACATGTGACGGATCGAATCCGAGCTGCGTGGGAAATAGACCTTCCAGGAACCGGTACCGTGTCCCATTGGTCGTCAGGTCAGCCCAGGTACGGTTGAGCGTCGAGCCGTTTTGCTGCAAATCGTTGACGCTCTCGAAGAAGGTTTCCAACTCCATGCTGACCCAAGGGCTGCCGTCGGTGGCGCGAGAAACGGCATCGAACGCCAGTGGATTATAGTTTTTCCGGTTGCCGGTACCGACATACAAGCGGAAGAAATCGCCATCCAGTAGGGAAAACTCGATATGCCTATCGTCCCCCTGCGGGTTCATCGGGTTAATCGCGCCCTCGGTAATGCTGAATCGGAACGCGACGGTCAACTCACGGTTCTTTAATTGATGGGAGTAATCCTGCTTGCTATCAACACCTGTAATGCTGGTGATGATCGCGATGCCGCCCATGACATCGCCCCGATCAGGAATCCCATTACCGTTGTAGTCATAGTGATATTCCTCGCCCTCGTACGTCAGCCGAACCATCTCGCCGACTGGCAGTCGGATCAGCCCCTTGCCACTGCCACCGGCTCGCGCTGGTCGGGGCGGTCGCCACAGCGAGCGCAGCGGCGAAAATTGCAGCGGATACAGAACATTGCTTGTTCTTACAAAACCCAAATAAGATCGCGGACACTAAGCAGCTCCAAGGCAAGAAAACGGTGAGAAACGGATAGGGATGCAAAGACGCGCTAGCACAATCTTGTAGGTCTAAACAACCTGCTTGCCTGACTGCACGTTATAAGCTTCTACGTCCAAGTAGTGGTATGGAAAGTTGCCAGGGCTGTCAATCGCCTAGACTAAGGATTGTGAACCGGGACAGCCCCTGAGCGCCGCTAAAGATTACAAGCCCGCAGACAAGCTCATTCAGCAACCCGGTTTTTCCCACTGTTTTGCCTGCTGGCTATTCAGCAGCTCGCCGTAAGCACCTCACTCCGAATGTAGAACGTGCAGCCATCCAGCGTGTACTCGTCGCTGTTCTCACCAGACCGCCTTATAATCGCTATGGCAGGCTAATGCTCCTACAAGCCTTGGCAACGGCAGCCAATACCTCAAGCTCCAGCACGTGTCCGGCCGCTCATGGAAGAGCACTCCGGCATCAACAGGGGGCCAAGGTCCACCACATGAGCGGCAATCGGTGCCTTATAAGTAGCGACTTGCAAGCCACCCGTCATCGGCCGGCGGCTCGAAATCCGCTGCCGCCTGCCGCGAGCGCCTGCGCCTCCCGCATCGGCCGGCGGACTCATGCCGCACCGTCTGCCGCGGCGGTTTGGTGCTCGGAGATTTTTGATCGCCTCGCCGGCGGATCTGTCGCGGCGCCATGGGTGCAGCCACGGGAACCATGGTTTCCGTCGCCACCGGACCCGAGGAGCACCCACGTTCTAGAACAGGGACAATAATAGGCTGATCAACAACTTCGCGAGCTTGATCAAAATCGCCCAGTAGTCGTTATCACTTTCTTCAGACGCCGCTTCCACATAAAAATGCCCCGAAATGGCGAAGGTATAGTCTGGGTTGGCCGATGCACCGTCGATGAAGTTCTCAAAGTATAGCTGCGACGGGATGTCGCCCCGCGGCTGACCATCGAAGACGTGTGAGGGGTCAAGACCAAGTCGCGTGGGAAACAGGCTTTCGACAAAAACGTAGCCGGTCTGATTGTTGGCCAAGTTCGCCCAAGCCCGATTGAGCGTGGAGCCGTCGCTCTGCACATCGTTCACACTCTCAAAGAAGGCTTCTGGCTCCAGGCTGATCCATAGGCTGCCGTCGGCAGCCCGTTCCCAGGCATCCGCCGCCAGCGGATTGTAATTCTTTGAATGGCCAGGACCGACGTAAAGTCGGAAAAAATCGCCCTCCACCAGCGAGAAATCGATGTGCCCTAGTGGATAGATCGAACCTGCTGTAATGGTGAACCGGAAAACGACAGTAATTTCTCGCGTGTTGAGTTGATGCGAGTAATTTTGCTCGCTGTCTACGCCCCTGATGCCCGTGATGATTGCAATCCCTTCCATCACATCGCCTTCATCAGGAATCCCATTGTTGTTATTGTCGTAATGGTACTCTTCACCGTCATAGGTGAGTTTGGACATCTCGCCAATCGGCAGCTGGATCAACCGCGTGCTGAACTCCAAGTTAGTAGCGCTCGCAGATCCGCTTGTCACAGCGAGCGCAACGACAACGATTGCAGCAGTGACAAACCTGAGTGTGCTTTTGTAAACTTTCAATGCGTTAGTGGACACCAGTTGCTCCAGTTGTGAACTTAACAAGGGTTGACCATCAATCCGCAAATTTCTTGCGCTCGTCGCAACCATAAGGGAGCGGCCAGCACGGAGGCGCGTCGGTGACCTCTGCGGCGGAGCCTTTAATAAAAATGTCCACAGCCAGTGTCAAGCAGACACAGCTTCCGCAGGGGAGGGCTGAAACCACCAAAAAGGGACAGCTATCGAATTACGTGCACTGGCAGTACGTGGACGTAAATGCACGTCGACCGCATCTGACGTTCCACGCTCAGCGGGCGCGATTTTAGGCCCGCGCTCCGCAGGCACATTCATTCGCCAAGCGTATCTGGACGCGACGCTTGGGCTCGCTGCCGTTGGCTCGCTACCGTTCAACCCATGCAGGTAGGCGGACTGCGTATACTTAGACTGTGTCGATGGTTCCCACTGGATGGCTTGTTCGTAGGGCACTGCCTGATATGTTCGACTTCCGCGTTGGATTCGAAGATCCTCGTTTTCTGTGGTTGCTGCTGTGCTTGCCGGTGCTGTGGTGGATCAGCTACCGTTGTCTGTTAGCGATCGGCTGGCGGCGGCGATGCATCGTCCTGACAGCCCGGACCGTGGTGGTGCTGGCCATCATCGCCGCCTTGGCCGGCATTCAGATCGTGTGGGTCACGGACCGCGTGACCGTTTTTTACCTGCTCGATCAATCGGATAGCATTCCGGCGGAGCAACGCCGTCAGATGCTGGATTTTGCGGTGCAGACCGCGCACGAACACCGCAATCGCGCCCGTCAGGACTGCGTCGGGCTGATCGTTTTCGGACGTGAAGCAGCGGTTGAAATTCCTGCCTTCGAAGACGATCTGCCGCTGCTGCGGGTGCCGGATGGGCTTCCCGGCGGGAGCGATGCGACGAGCCTCGAAGCAGCGCTGAAACTGGCTCAGGCTGCGATGCCCGAAGATTCCCGTCGCCGCGTGGTGCTGATCAGCGACGGCCGGGAAACGCTCGGTGACGCCCACGCGGTCGCCTCGCGGTTGGCCGGATCGGGTATTGGGATCGATGTCATACCGGTCATGCTCGATGCGCCGGCGGAGGTCTTGGTAGAGAAGATCGATTTGCCAAACGACATTCGCAAGGGGCAACCGTTTGAAGCCCGTGTCGTGCTGACCAACGATGCCGCCGATCGCCAGCCATCCGCCAAAGGCCGCTTGAGTATCACGCGCCGCGTGGCTGGCGAAACGCAGTTGTTGTTCGATCAACCGGTTGAGCTGGCGGCTGGTAAAAACGTGTTTCCGCTGCGACATCAGATCGATGAACCGGCGTCTTATACCTATGAAGCCCGGTTTACTCCCGGCTCCGCAGCGGACGACGCCATTGCGGAAAATAATTTCGCAAACGCTTACACACATGTTCGCGGCAAGGGACGTGTCCTGCTGATCGAGCCTTGGGACTCGCCCGGCGACTACCAGGTGCTCCTCGACCGCTTGGCTGAGGCCGACATCGAGGTCGTCGTCCAACCGAGCAACGCCCTGTTTGGCTCGCTCGCCGAGTTGCAGGCTTTTGATGCGGTGATGCTCGCCGGTGTGCCGCGGACCAGCGGTGACTCGGCGACCTCGATCACCAGCTTCACCGACGAACAGATCGAGATGCTGGTCCGCAACACACAGCAGTTGGGGGCTGGCCTATTGATGCTCGGCGGCCCCGATGCCTTCGGCGCCGGTGGCTGGGCCGGAACACGGCTCGAAGAAGCGATGCCGGTCGATTTTGACGTTAAAAATTTGAAGGTCGCCGCTACCGGTGCATTGCAGTTGGTGCTCGATACGTCCGGATCCATGCAGGGAGAGAAGATTCAGCTCTGTAAGGCTGCGGCGATGGAAGCCGTTAAAGCGCTGCAGGAAAACGACTCCATTGGCGTCTTGACCTTCAATACCGAGGTCCGCGAGGTCGTGCCGTTACAGCGGGTCGGCGGACGCAACCACATCCTGCCGAGGATCGCGCGGATCGGCGCCGATGGTGGGACCGACATGTTCCCTGCCATGGAAATGGGATTTCTCCGACTGCGCAAGTCGGATGCATCGACCAAACACATGATCGTGGTGACCGACGGCCAAACGCACCCCCAGGATTTCCGCAAGCTCACGCTGCGAATGAAGGATGAAGGAATCACCGTCACCGCCGTGGCCGTGGGCGCGGATGCCGACGTCAACCTGATGCGCGAAATCGCCTCGCTCGGGGGCGGCAAGCTGTATCAGGTTTTGTCGCCGCGTGCGATTCCCAAGATCCTGATGCGCAAGGCGCGACGCGTTTCGCGCGGAGCGATCCATGAGGATTCAGCGGGTTTTATACCGGAGGTGACCTACCCGCATGCGGTGCTGAGCGGCATTCAAACTCCGCTGCAACCGCTGACCGGTTTTGTGATGACCACCCCTAAGGACAACCCGCTGGTGCAAACCGTGATTACGTCGCCGGTCCCCCAGGGGCAGGAAAACGCGGTGCTTGCGCTGTGGCAATACGGCCTGGGCCGGACAGCCGTGCTGACGACCGACGCGGGCCAGCGCTGGGCGAAAAGCTGGACGGCGTCGCCTGATTACGAACCATTCTTTACACAGCTGGTCCGCTGGCTGATGCGGCCGACCGGCGACAGCGGGAATTTTAACGTTGCGACGCAGCTACGAGATGACCAGGTTCAGGTGATTGTCAGCGCGTTGGATCCCAACAATGATTTTCTCAATTTCCTGCCGATGAACGCGTCGGTGCTCGGCCCCGATCTTAAGCCAATCGCGTTGCAGCTGCGCCAAACCGCGCCCGGGCGTTACACCGGCTCCTTTGCCTCCGATTCCGCTGGCAACTACTTCATCAATATTGTCCCTGAACCCGGTGCAGAGGTTTTGACGACAGCTATCACAGTTCCTTATAGCGATGAGTATCGGCGGCAAGAGGTCAATGAACCGCTTTTGCAAGCGCTGGCATCGACGCTTCCTCGGGGCGGGGAAACAGGTGAACTGTTGCCTCCGCTGGGAACTGCAACGGGTGATGAAGTTTCGTTTAACCCGTTTCGCGGTGGCTTGGTCAGCGATCGCTCGATCCGCGACATCTGGTCGTGGGCCGTGCTGATCGGTTGCTGTTTGTTTCTAGGCGATGTGTTCGTCCGCCGCGTCGTGATATCGCTCGCATGGCTCGGGCCGACTCGTAAGGCGGGGCGAGGGCGGGACACCGAGCTAGGGCAAAGAATGGTGCGGATCGACCAACTGCGAGCCCGCAAAGAACAACTGGCCACGTCGCAAAAGACGAGCAGCGGTGCAGCGCGATTCGAGCCCACGGCTTGGCAGCCCGAGGCGACAGAGCAGCTTAGAGACAACTTACAGGTTGTGGAAACCGGCACTTCACCATCCACTGGCAATGCCTTCGCTCCCTCAGCAGATACGAAGTCCTACACCGAGCGTCTGCTTGAAGCCAAACGGCGAACGAACAGTCAACGCTGACGCACGCCACTCTGCCGTGACATTCGCGCCAGTGGCGAGAAGATCGGGAAGTTCTGATCCTCCAGCTGCCATTACGAATCTTCCACAAATGCCTTGAGCCTCAACAGCGCATCATCCCACTGGCGTGAAATTGCAGCCAGCGACTGGGCTGCGAGCTCGATTGTTTTGGGTTCAACCTGAAAGAGGTGTTCGCGCCGCGCCGAATGCCGCTGATGAGACGTACACCTTCGAGGATTTGCAAGTGTTTACGGATCGCTTGCCGGCTCTGCGGGCGGCCCTCGGCAAGCTGAGTGATGGAACATAATCCGCCTTCACCCAGCTGCAGGAGCAACGCCAGGCGGGTTTGGTCCCCGAGCACCGCGAACAGCGGTGCGTTCTGAGTGAGCGTACTCGCGACGTTAGTTGGTATCGACATAGGCCTGGATATTTTTCATTTGCCCGGTCCAGCCGCCGTCGTTCATGCGGAACGCTTCGCTGCGTCGTGACTGAGGCACGGCATCAAAACCGGATTCGACGACGGTCAGTAACGTGCCGCGTTCGGTTGGCCTCAAGGTGAACTCGACCGTGGTCGGTGGTTCTTTGGAATAATCGATGTTTGGATCGACTGCGTAGGGATGCCACTCAAACGCAAATCGGGACATCGGTTCCATCGCCACGACTTGGACATTCATCTGCAAGTGTTCATAGCCGGGGTAGGTGAATTGACCGTAAGCTCGTTGGCCGACGATAAACGGCACCTCCAGCTCGACGCGGAACCACTGACTGAACTGACGGTAATCGGTCAGCGCCTGCCAAACCCGTTCCAGCGGTGCGCTCAGCTCAATCTGTTTTTCGATGCGGTCAGTCGAAGTTTTGTTCATCTTTGCTCGCTATGTGTCGATGCTACTTGTGCAACCTTCTGGTTGCATGTTAGGCTAGCGCGGCGATGCGTCAACCGTCGGACAAATCTTTTCGCAGCTGTCGATTTCGTCGGCGGCTGTTCGACAACAGGTGGAAACAGCGTTCCCTGTCCCTCACCGGAGTTCGAAATGAAGTTCATCTGTCTCGGATATGCCGACCCATCCAAGTTCGCTGCGATGAGCGACGCGCAGGGCAAGGCCGCCATGGAAGAATGCTTCGCTTATGACGATATCCTCCGCCGCGGCGGGCACTTTGTCGGCGGCGAAGCATTGCAGAGCGCCGATCAGGCGGTGACGCTGCGGCACCGGGACGGGAAAGCCGAGATCACCGATGGTCCATTTATCGAAACCAAAGAGCAGCTCGGTGGGATTCTGATCCTTGAAGCCGACGACATGGCCCATGCCGTGGAACTGATGTCCAAGCATCCGGGAATCAAGTACGGGCCATTCGAAATCCGCCCTGCGGATAAGTCAATCAACGCCCTGATCGCAGCCCGCAACCTGGCGATTCAGTCGGCAGTTGGTCAGTAACCTCAGCAAGTCAGTCAGCTGTTTCGTAAATCGCTTCAATTGGATGAGGAGAAGATCTTAATGTTTGCAAAGCCCCAAGCTGAACATCAATGGCTCGACCAGTTCGTGGGCAATTGGTCATTTGAGCACGATTGCAAGATGCCTGACGGCTCGACCACCAAGACTCCGGGCAAGATGGAATGCCGCTCGCTCGGCGGCTTGTGGCTGATCTGTGAAAGCACCGGTGGATCAGACGATGGCGGCCAGTGGTCGTCGATCATGACCGTCGGCTTCGATCCAGCCAAAGGTCAATACGTTGGCACGTTCGTCGGCTCAATGATGACCCACCTCTGGCAATACGAAGGCGTGGTCGACGCATCGGGCAAACGCCTGCCGCTGAACTGTGAAGGCCCGCGATTCGACGGCAACGGCATGTGCCCGTATCGCGATACGATCGAGATCGTCAACAACGACACTTGGCTGCTGATCAGCGAGTTGCAAACCGACGACGGCAACTGGGTCCAGTTCATGACCGGCACGCACACCCGCGCCTGAGGCAGCGGAATGGTACGCAAACGCTGATCCAGCGGTTATGACAGCCGGACACGTTTCCGGCTGAAGGATTCAAACAAGGTAACACATGCCTTCCGCGTTGAACTGGCCCTTTTTTGAAGTGCCGTTCACAGGATTGCAGCGACGCGAGCACTTTGCGGCCCAAGCTCGGTAATCAAATTGTCTCAGAGCTGGCACCGCAACCGCAGTCGTGTCGCTGCCGTCGGCACGGTGTGGGTAGGCATTCCCAGGGTTCCGTTCCAGGAGCTAACGACTTTACCCGCATGGTCCTTCTCGGTGACGTTGACCAAAAACTCGGTCACGTCGAGGTTGATCGTCGCCAGCATGATGGATGGATAGTCAGCAATGCGATGCTGCCGCTTCAATCAGATTTTCTTGTTGATGAAGGCCTTGGTCTCGTTCCATAAGTATTCTCGTTCGCGCAGAAATTCACGCCTGCCGCGAATGGCGTCTCGGAGCCGGTACGCTTTGCCGCCATGACGATAAATCGCGTTGCGATAGGTCTCGCGGAGCAAATCGAATTCATCGAGCTCGCCGATCGGCTCGTCATCTCTGCCGACGGCGAGCTTGTAATTGCCTTCGCCGATGCTGCGGATGTTGACGTGCATGTGCGGGTTGGCTCGTTAACCAATCTCGCCCTCTACGGGTATTCTCCAAGCGGCGATGGGGGACCAAGACTGGGATGGCGTCGGAGCGGCCAGGCAACTGGGCGTTGCGAGCGGGTGAATGTACCAGCTGCGCACGGTCATGAGCTTCTCGTGAGCCCGATGCAGAAGCAGACCGCCGACAGAGGGGCAAAATGGTCGCTCAGAAACGAAAAAAGCCCGCCGGAGGCGGGCTTTGGCCGCTGTTGATCGTGATGACCAGCAGCGGCGTGCTGAGTACCCCCGCAAGGACTCGAACCTTGGACCCAGGGATTAAGAGTCCCTTGCTCTACCAACTGAGCTACGGAGGCGATTGCTTTCGCTGAAAACGGATTTTAGCGGAATTGATTTTCTTGGCAACGGCGTTTCGGGACTGTTTTTTGGAAGACTTTCCTGCTGCAATGGCTCTAGGCGATTTTTCCGCGGCGTTCCTTGCCTGCTGGCCGCTGTATTTCCCCGGACAATTAAGAAGTTCGCAGTGCGATTGCGGCTGCTGCGGTAACGCCAGGGAGCGCGCGGACGCATCGGCGTGTTCCGTTCATGCCGCAATAACCAATGACTCATACGACCGACTTTTGATTACCCTTGATGTTGAACCCTACCCCGCACGCCGCTCCGGAATTGCTCGCACCGGCGGGAGACTGGACCTGTGCCCAGGCCGCGATCGAAAACGGGGCCGATGCGATCTACTTCGGACTCGATACCGGTTTCAACGCCCGCGCCCGAGCGAAAAACTTCTCGCTCCACGACCTCGACGAACTGGTCGCTACGCTGCATCGCCGCGGCGTGAAGGGCTACGTGACGATCAACACACTCGTCTTCGCCGATGAACTTCGCCGCCTGGCCGACGTGATCGCGCAAATCGCGACGGCAGGCGTCGACGCGATTCTGGTCCAGGATCTTGGGGTGGCCCGACTGGCGCGGGAGATTTGTCCGGAGCTGGAGGTTCATGCTTCGACGCAGATGACGATGACCAGCGCCGAGACGATCGCCGCGGCTCGCGATCTGGGGCTGAGCCGCGTGGTGCTGGCGCGTGAACTCTCGGTCGACGAGATCCGCAAAATCGCCTCTAGCACCGATATGCCGCTGGAAACATTCATCCACGGGGCACTGTGCGTGGCTTATTCGGGCCAGTGCTTGACCAGCGAGTCGCTCGGCGGCCGCAGCGCCAATCGTGGCCAATGCGCCCAGGCATGCCGACTGCCCTACGAGATGGTCGTCGATGGCCATGATCGGCCGCTGGGTGACGTGCGCTACCTGCTCAGCCCGCAGGACTTGGCCGGTTACGCGCTGATTCCCCAGTTGATCGACGCTGGCGTCTGTTCGCTGAAGATCGAGGGCCGCCTCAAAACGCCGGAATACGTGGCGAACATCACCGCTCACTACCGGCGGGCGATCGATGACGCGGTTGCCGGGCGCGAGCCGCAAATGACGACGCAAGATGTTCGCGACATGGAAATGTCGTTCTCACGCGGGTTCACACCGGGCTGGCTGCAGGGCAACGATCACAAGCGACTTGTACCTGGAACCGACTCGGCCAAGCGCGGTGTGGTCGTCGGCGAGGTCGTTGCGACCGGCGGCGGGCGCGTCACGGTTCAGTTGGATGGCCCCTTGCGCCGCGGCGATGGGTTGGCCTTTGACGGTGACCGCGCCGGTGGGCATCAGCAGGGCGGCCGCGTCTACGGCCTGCGAGCGTCCGGCGCGGATGTCGAGATGCATCCGGGCGGCGGCGCGGAAGTCGAAATCGAGTTCGGTCGCGATATCATCGACACGACGAAAATTGCGATCGGCGCACGGGTCTGGAAGAGCGACGACCCGGCACTCAACCGGCGGCTGCGGCGCAGTTTTACCAGCGCCGACCCGCTTCGGCGCACCCCTATCGCTATCGAGGTGACCGCCCGCGCCGGCGAAGTGCTGCGGGTCGCGGCGACGGCCGGTGAGGTCACGGCAGAAGTAGTAGGCGAGGTACCGCTGGAAGCAGCGCGCAACCGTCCGGCGAGCGAAGCGGCCATCGCTGAGCAATTGGGGCGACTCGGCGGGACGCCGTTCGAACTGGGCAGCATGCGTTGCGAACTCGCCGGCGGTCCGATGATCCCGGCTAGCGTGCTCAACGGCGTGCGCCGTGAACTGGTCGAAAAACTGCTCGACCGGCTCAGCCGTCCGCCGCAGCGACAGGTTTCGCTTGCGGCGCTGGACCCGCTGCTCGTGAGCCGTACAAACGTCGCTTCAAAGCATCCGCCGGCGCTGCGGGTGCTGTGCCGCAACGTCGACCAAGTGCGCGCGGTGACGCAATTGGGCATCGACCGCGTGTACGTCGACTTCGCAGATATTCGGCTCTACCGTGAAGCGGTCGAGATCGCACGTGCAGCGGGAGTGCCGATCTACATCGCCTCGGTGCGCATTCAGAAGCCGGGCGAGCAAGGGCTTTTCAAAGTTTTGACGCGGCATAACGCTGATGGTTATCTGGTCCGCAACCTGGCGGCGCTGGATTACTTTCGCCAGCTCGGCAAGCCGGTCGTCGGCGACTTTTCGCTGAACGTCGTCAACCCGCTCACGGCGGATTGGTTGTTGTCGCGAGGCTGTGACCAGGTCACGGCCTCGTACGACCTCAACCGCGATCAGTTGATGGATCTAGTCGGCGCGATGCCGGCCGAGAAACTGGAAGTCGTCATCCACCAGCACATGCCGATGTTCCACATGGAGCATTGCGTGTTCTGTTCGGTGCTGTCGCCAGGGACGAACAAAACCAATTGCGGTCGGCCTTGCGATTCGCACGTCGTCAACCTTCGCGACCGAGTCGGGATGGAGCATCCGCTGCAGGCCGATGTCGGCTGCCGCAACACGCTCTATAACGCGGTTGCTCAAAGCGGTGCCGAGGCGGTCGGCGGGTTGATGGAGCGTGGTGTCGGTTCATTGCGGATCGAGTTGCTGCAGGAATCGTCTGCCGAGCTAGCCAAGACGGTTGCCGCGTATCAAGATTTAATCGCTGGCAAGCTTGACGGGCGGCAGGTATGGAAGCAGCTGCAGGCCGCCAACCGCGTCGGCGTCACGCGCGGCACCCTCGAAGCGGCGCGTAACCCGCTGGCGATCCTCTAGTCAATCGAATGGTAGGGGGACAACCCCTGATGGTCGCAAGCGACTCCTGAGGATGCCTTGCACAGGGTCGTACCGCGAACTTCGTGACTCATGAGGCGAAGGATTCGGTACCCACGGGTGGCACGTCCCTGAGGAACGAAGGGCGTGCTGGAGGGAACTGCGTGGCTACAACATAATGCCCGTCGGTTAGCGTATTTTCCCCCTCCGCTCACGCCCATCGCTGGGGCTCTGAGCGTGCCACCCAAGTCGGCGAGTGAACGTGACACCCGAGATTCTCAGTTCCAGGCGACTTGTCGTCAAATTCGCGGAATAACCTGCATCATTGCCTCCAGCCCTTTAACTCACTTTAATCAACTCCTGCCCCTTAGCTCCTCGTACGGTTTGGAAAGAATCAGTTAATGGAACGAACTCGTATCGGGGGGCTTGAACTGATGGAACTGCGGGCCCGGCGCCGTCGGAATCGACGGGCGCGGCGGCGGCGAGTACGGTTGGCGGTGTCGCTGTTGACGTTGATAGGCCTGGCGGTTGGTTATGTCATCGCGGCGTCGGCATGGCAGGCGGCGGATCAGCCGATGATTGAGTTTGTGGACTTGCTGATTCCGCGCAGCATGGACGTCTTGATCGCGCTTTGGTTCTTTTTCATCGGCGCCTCGATCGGAAGTTTTCTCAACGTGGTCGCCTGGCGGATGCCGCGCGGCATGAGCATCAACGGCCGCTCGCATTGTCCCAGCTGCGACAACACGCTGTCGTGGCGCGATAATGTGCCGGTATTGGGATGGATCGTGTTAGGCGGTCGTTGTCGCTCGTGTGCGTTGCCGATTTCGCCGCGTTACCCGATCGTCGAGGCGGCGGTCGGGCTGTGCGTGCTGCTGGTAGCGATGCGGACATATTGGGCTGACGGTGCGAACCTGCCGTTTGGCCCAAGTCACCCGAGACACGCCGGAGTACTGGGAATCCCACATTTTTCGGCGGAAACAATCGGGCTGATCCTGTATCACATCACCGCCCTGGCGACCGTCTGGGCGCTGGCGCTGGTCCGTTTCGATGGCGTCCGAATCCCGCGGAACCTGGCGGCGTGGTGCCTGGGCTTGGTCGTCGTTCCCATGTTGGCTGTCCCTTACTTAGCGGTCGTGCCTTGGACCGTTACCGCAGAACCAGGCTGGAGGGCGTTTGCAGATCACCTCAACGCGGTGCTGCGCGTGCTGACGTCGTTGGCGATGGCCGGGCTGTTGGGGCGCATGCTGGCGCGGTACCTCTGTCCGACCGCTGATCCGAAGCTCGATCCGCTGGGAGAGGGCACCGCTCGCCTGATCGATCTGATTTTGCTGCTAGCTGTCGCCAGCATTCCCGTCGGCTGGCAAGCGGCACTGCCGGTATCGGTGATGGCGATCGGCATCGGCGCGGTGCTACCGCTGCTGACCTCCCGCGCCGAGGATGCATTTGCCAAGTTTGCGGTCGGTGTGCCGATCGCGCTGAGCATCCAGATTGCGTATTGGAAGTTCTCTCACGATCTGTCGTGGTGGCCGAGCGTCAATACGGCCCCGGCGGTCATCTTGGCCTGGGCGGCGCTGCTGCTGGTGCTGCCGCGGCTGCTGGTCAGCGAACCTCTTCATACAGCGACTGTGCCCGTTGGCGATCCAGTGGCACCGGATTGAACGTGCCCGTCCACTGCTTCAGGGCATCCTCGCAAAGCTGCTCGATGGTTTCGCCGGTGATGTCGAGTTCGGTCAATGAGGTTGCCAGTCCGGCCTGGCGGAGCCATGACTCGACGAGTTCAGCCAGCCGTTCGGGCGCCTGCGACGGATCGACGACCGGTTCGACTTCCGACAGCAGTTCTGCATACCACGAGGGATGATGTATGCCATTCATGCGGATCACGGCCGGCAGCATCAGTCCGACCGCTTGCCCGTGGGCGATGTCATACCGAGCGGTCAGCGGATTGGCGGTCGCATGGGCAGCACCGAGCATCGAGGTCTCGATCGCCAGTCCGGCAAAGCATGCTCCGAGCTGCATCTGCGAGCGGCCTTCCAGGTCATCGGGGTCGCTAAGTACCGCAGGAAAACCGCTGGCGAGCCAGCCGAACGCGCGCCGCGCGTAAGTCAGCGAAACTGGATTACGGCGCGTGGTGACGTAGCTCTCGACCGCATGCGAAAGAGCATCGATGCCGGTCAGCGCCGTTACTCGTGGCGGCTGAGTCAGGGTCAACTGGGGGTCCAACAGCGCGATTCGGCAGGCTGCGCGGGGATCGCCGCAGGCCATTTTGACGTGGGTTTCGGCGTCGCTGATCAGCGCGAATGACTGGGTCTCGCTGCCGGTCCCGGCAGTCGTCGGCACGGCGATCATCGGCAACAGATCGCCAGTCGCCTTGCCAACGCCGTGATAGTCGTGCATCGACCCGCCACAGCTGTAGACGAAGTTGATGCCTTTGCAGCAGTCGAGGCTGCTGCCGCCGCCGAGTCCCATCAGCAGGTCGGGCCGGAAGTCGCGGGCAACTGCCACGCCGAGATCGACCATCGCCGTCGTCGGGTTTTCGCCGAGGCTGTGAAACGAGGCGACTTCGAGTCCAGCGGCTCGCAGACGCGCAGCACCGCGCTCAAAGTGCCCGGCCTCGACCACTCCTGGATCGGACACCACCAGCACGCGGCGACCTCCAAGTGAGGCGGCTAAGTCACCGAGTTGCTCGATCGCGCCGCTGCCAAAAATAATCCGAGTGCGGAGCTGATAATCAAACGATTCCATGGGCGAGGCCGGCGGGTCAACGGTGGGAAGGTGTGGCGGGACGGGGACGGGGACGGGGACGGGGACGGGGACGGGGACGGGGACGGGTGGCAGGTGGCAGGTGGCAGGTGGCAGGTGGCAGGTGGCAGGTGGCAGGTGGCAGGTGGCAGGTGGCAGGTGGCAGGTGGCAGGTGGCAGGTGGCAGGTGGCAGGTGGCAGGTGGCAGGTGGCAGGTGGCAGGTGGCAGAAAAATTTTTTGAATTGATATTGATTGGTTCGTCCAGGTCAAATTCCGCAACCAACAACCAACAACCAACAACCAACAACCAACAACCAACAACCAACAACCAACAACCAACAACCAACAACCAACAACCAACAACCAACAACCAACCCGCGGGTCAGACGTCGATCTCTTCGGCCTCCTCGGCTCGATCCATGATAAAGCGAAACCGAGCCGAGGCGTCACGCCCCATCAAATCGCTGATCACGCGATCGGTCTCCAGGTAATCATCGATCTCCACTCGCACCAGCCGCCGCGTCTTGGGATTGAGCGTCGTGTTCCAGAGGACTTGCGGCATCATCTCGCCCAATCCCTTGAACCGGGTGATCTCGACCTTCGCCTTGCCTCCATGGTCCTTCAGGATCCGCTCGCGGTCCGGTTCGTCGGCAGCCCAGTACGTTTCCTTGCCGATATCGATCCGGTACAGCGGCGGCAGGGCGATGTACAGGTGGCCGGCGGTGATCAGCGGTTGCAGGTGACGGTAGAAGAACGTCAGCAGCAGCGTCGTGATGTGGTGACCGTCGGAATCTGCATCGGCCAACAGGATGATCCGCTGATAACGGAGGTTGGCGAGATTGAAGGCCGGCCCGATGCCGCAGCCCATCGCCGTGATCAGGTCTTCGATCTCTTTGTTTTCCAGCAGCTTTTTTAGCGGCACGTTCTCGGTGTTGAGCACCTTGCCGCGCAGCGGCAGGATCGCCTGAAAGTTGCGATCGCGACCCTGCTTGGCGCTGCCACCGGCCGAGTCGCCTTCGACGATGAACAGTTCGGAGTTCCCGCGGCCGCTGGCCAAGCAGTCGCTCAGTTTCCCCGGCAGGGCAGTTCGTTTGGCGCCCCCTTTTCGTGAAATCGCTTCGGACGCCGCGCGTGAGGCCTCACGCGCCCGCGCCGCGGCGATGATCCGGGCGACGATCTGGTCGCCGACGGAGCGATTGTTGTTCAGCCACTGCTCCAGCAACGGACGCAGCGCCGACTCGACCGACGACTGGGCCTCCGAATTATTGAGGCGATCCTTCGTCTGCCCTTGGAACTGCGGCTCGGCGATGAAGATCGACACGATGCCGAGCACGCCTTCGCGGATGTCTTCGTGAGTGATTTTGACGCCGCGCGGTGTCAGGTTGTGGGTTTCGATGTAATTGCGAACCGCCTTGGTCAGCCCGCTGCGGAAACCGTTTTCATGGGTGCCCCCGTCTCCAGTCGGAATCCCGTTGACGTAGCTGCGGATGTGTTCGTCGGTCGATTCGGACCACAGCAGAGCGACTTCGATCCGCTCTTCGTCGTCCTTGCGAAACGCGAACGGTGTGTCGTGGATCGGCCGCGCCTGACGCGATTGCACGACTTTGCTGAGGTAATCGACGATGCCCTGTTCATGCAGGAACGTTTCGCTGGTCCCCTTGGCTTCGTCGGTGAAGGTGACCTTCAGTCCGCGGTGCAGGAAGCTGGCGATCTCCAACCGGTTGCGAATGATCTCCGGATCAAACTCGGTCTTGGGAAAAATCGTCGGGTCGGGCGTGAAGGTGATCGACGTGCCGGTGCCGCGGATCGCACCGGGCAGCTTCTTCAGCGGCTTGGTGACGATCCCTTTGGAGAACTCCATTTGGTACTGCACCCCATCGCGGCGGACGGTAGCGATCAGTTCCTTCGACAGCGCGTTGACGACCGATGCGCCAACGCCGTGCAGGCCGCCGGCGGTTTTGTAGTTGTTTCCGTCGAACTTGCCGCCGGCGTGCAGAATTGTCAGCACCATTTCCAGCGCCGGCTTCTTCGTCTTGGGGTGCTTATCGACCGGGATACCACGGCCGTTGTCGGCCACGGTGATCGTCTGGCCGTCCTTGTGCAGCGTGACCTTGATCTCCGAAGCGTGGCCGTTCATCGCTTCATCGACGCTGTTGTCGACGATTTCCCACACCAGGTGATGCAGACCAGCGCTGCTGACGCCGCCGATGTACATCCCCGGCCGCTTGCGGACCGGCTCCAGACCCTCCAGCGCGGTGATGTCTTTGGCGCTGTACTCTTTTGCGACGATGCTCATGAACTACTTTACGAGTTGACAGTGAGTGAGGCTATGCGTCGTCAGCGTCCAGTGGCGGCGGAGCACCGGGGGGCAGGGTGACGATTTCGGCGATCCGGCCATTTTTTTGGATCTCGATCCCTCGGCCGCCGCGGCCGGTGGTGCGGTACTTCGCCGTCGAGATCGTCTTCTTAGCCCCGCGGTTGGTCATCACCACCATCAGGTCACGGTCGCCCGTGGACGGCTTGAAGCCCAGCAGGTGATCGCCGGCTGCTAAACGGATGAGCGTCACGCCTTTGCCGGGACCGGAAAGGTAATTGATCTCCTCAGCAGGGCAAACGATCGCGCGGCAGGCCTGGGTGACGCCGATGATCGTTTCCGAACCCGTGATCGCATACACACCCACCACGAACGCGTCGGGAGCAGGTTTCGCGTAGCGTCGTCCGCTGCGGGTGGACACTTCGGTGTAGGGCTGCAGGCCGAAGCGGTGGGCAAAGCCATTGCTGGTCGCCGCGATGCCATGCATCGGCGGACAAAGATCGGGTTTGTCCGGGTTCTCCTTGACGTCGCCGAGCAACCGCGGATCACACGACATCGCCGTCACAATCCGCTCGCCATCTTTGAGCTTGAAGAGCTTTTGAATCGGCTCACCGAAGCCGGTCGAGGCTGGGATGTCGATCATCCGTGCGGTGTAGCAAACGCCCAGCGACGAGAAAAACGCGATCGTCGAGCGAGTCGATCCGGCGACGCAGGTGAGCACCGAGTCGCCTTGGCGGAGCCGGCTCTTGGCGGGATCGGTGATCTGCTTTTGCCGTTTGACCCAGCCGTCGGTGGTGATCATCACGTGACAATCTTCCGCGACGATGAAATCTTCCTCAGCGTACTCGGCTTCGTCGGCGGTCGTTTCGATCTTTGTTTGACGGCGAGCCACGGGAGTCGAGCCGAACGTGGCGATCAGCTCTTCGATTTCCTCACGGATGATTTTCCAGCGTCCCGAAGCGTTGGTGTCGAGCGTGTTTTCGGCGAGCAGTTTGAGGATCTCGCGGGCGCGCTTCTGCTTGTCCTTCAGCTCGTCGCGGATCAAGTTGATCTCCAGGCGTGCCAGGCGGTAGAGCTTCAGCTCCAAAATCGCGTCGGTCTGTTCCTCGTCCAGCCCACCGAGACCATCCTTATCCGCCGGAAAGCGTTTCATGATCTTCGCCGCCGCATCGGCTTTACCGTCGCTTTTGCGGATGATGCGAATGATCTCATCCAGCGCATCGAAGATCAGCGCCAGGCCCTGGAGGATGTGGATCCGCCGCTCCAGCGACGCCAGTTCATTTTCGAGCCGACGGGTGATGACATCGAGGCGGAAGTGGAGGAAGTGCCAGAGGATCTCCTTTAATCCCAGCCGCTCCGGTCGGCCGACGTCGGGATTCTCGGTCGGAACCAAACAGGTCAGGTTGACGTTGAAGTTGGTCTGCAGCGGCGTCTGCTTGTACAGGTACGCCAACACCTTCGCGGGGTCGGCACCTTTTTTCAGCACCAAGTCGACGCGAATGTCCTCGCTCGACAGATCGCGAACTTCCTCGACCAGCGGCAGCTTGCCGCTGTAGACCAGTTCCGACATCCGCTCGACCAGCACCGCCTTGTTGACGGTGAACGGAATCGACGTGATCTGCAGCACATCGCCGCTGCCGCCACTCGCTTTGCTACCACTGGCCGGGGGGACCATTTTTGCAGTCCCGCGGAGCTTAATCGTGCCCTGGCCGATGCGGTAGATCTCACGGAGTTCGTCCTTGGTGTTGACGATCACGCCGCCGGTGGGAAAGTCGGGGCCCTGCACGGCATCGTTGGCGACGAGCTGAAAGTCCTTGATCTCGGGGTCTTTGAGCAGCTTGAGCAGCGCGTTGCAAACTTCCTTCAGATTGTGCGGCGGGATGTTCGTCGCCATTCCGACCGCGATCCCCATCGCGCCGTTGACCAGCAGGTTAGGAATGCGGCTGGGCAGCACCACCGGCTCACGATTGGTGCCGTCATAGTTCGGCTTGAAGGCGACGGTCTGGGTCGAGAGGTCATCGAGCAACTGCGAGGCGATCGCCGTCATCCGGCATTCGGTGTACCGCATCGCTGCGGCGTTATCGCCATCGACGCTGCCGAAGTTGCCGCTGCCGTCGACCAGCGGCATGCGGAACGAAAACGGCTGGGCCATCCGCACCAGCGCCTCGTAGATCGACGAGTCGCCGTGGGGGTGATAGTTACCCATCACGTCGCCGACCACTTTGGCGCACTTGCGGTGCTTGGCGGTTGCGTCCAACCGCTGCTGGCTCATCGTGTAGAGAATTCGCCGCTGGACCGGCTTGAGTCCGTCACGCACGTCGGGTAATGCTCGGCTGGTGATTACCGAGAGCGAATAGTTGAGGTAGCGGCTTTGCGCTTCGAGCCTCAGCGGCGCCGTCAGCAGGCGGTCGCCCATTTGCTCCAGCGGCTGCCCGTTGGAGCCTGATGTCCGGTCGGTCGAATTCACGGTCGGACGCTTAGCCACGCCGAATCACCTCAAAGAACGGGAGGTGCGCCAAAGAACCATCCTGCGGCGCGCCGAAGACAGGAAACCTCATCCCGATCGACGCCTGCACAGGCGGATCGGCATCCGTGCCGCCATAGTTTGTCAGATCTGCGCAGTTTGCTCAACTACCAGAAACCACCGGCGGTGGCTCATCATAAACCGGCTCAAAGGTGCCCGCGTTCTGCCTGACGTCATTGATCGTCAAAATCACAAACAACGCGACAAACACAAACGACGCGAGGAAAATGATCACGTTGAATGGCTTGTCGTACGCCAAGTGCATGAAGAACAGCATCACCAGCGCCGCCTTAACCGTCGCGATCCCCATCACCAGGACGATGTCCAGATTGCCGACGTCAAAGCTCGCCTGGGCAACCGTGATGATCGTCAGCACAGTCAACGCGAAGAACACCGCCAGCAGAACCCACACTGGCATGGGGTGAGCAAAATCATAACCTTCGCGATGAAGCGAATCCGTAGAATGTCCGTGAGCTGCCATGATCGTGTCGCGTGTGCAGTGATATTCGAAGCGGTGGTAGAGGATGGTCGATCGGCTACAGGCCGTGCGGAGCCGCCGAGACTAATTGCCGTCGGCTCCGTCGGCTCTAGCGAATCAGGTACATCAACGGGAACACGTAGATCCAAATCAAGTCGACGATGTGCCAGTACAGGCCAACGTTGTCGACCGGACCGAAGTACTGGCGGTTGAAGTCGCGGCGGACGCTGCGGACGAGCAACCACGTGATCACGCCGATTCCCGCAAGGATGTGGATCGCGTGCAGCCCGGTCATGCAGTAATAAATGCCAAAGAACACACCGGCTTGGCTGCGGGTATTGAGTTCGACCGGAACGCCATCAATCGCGGTCGCGATCTCGCCACCGCGTGGTACAACCCCGGTGCCGGCAGCGATGCCTTGGCGTTCGCGAGCCTGCATGTCGTTGCGAATGCCGGTATTAGCTTCATCGGCGGCCAATCGCTGCAACAGCCCCGCATCGCCGGTGGTGCCGTGACGCGTGACTGGATCTTCAACACCATGGCCGGTCATTCGGTCCGCGTGCGCCTGTGCTTCGTCATGGGCATGCACCGCCACGGCGTGATCGTCGTGACTGTCGCCCGATTCGAGAATCGTCCCCAGCCCGATGCCAGCAAAGAAAAACAGGAAGACCACGATCATCGGCTTGGCGACGTCGACCGCGAATCGATCCCCCTTCGCCTTAGAAACTAAGAACCAAATGATCAGCCCGACCAGCCCGATCGCAAACGGGATCGCCATGTAGATCAAAGGCATCGACACGCCTTCGTGGTGCGGAGCCGCGGGGTTGTAGCTGTACCACGCTGGCGGCAGCAGTCCGAGGTCGATTTTGTGCGAGTATTCGACCGCTTTGACGCCCAAGAAGACCATCGCGCAGGAAAGCGTGGCGGCGAGCATCCCGGTGAGCTTCTTGTACTCCTCGGTCTGAGCACAGCGCACGGCCCAAGCCATCGTCAGTGAGCTGAACAGCAGCACGCCGGTGTTGATCGCCCCGAGCTTCGTGTTGAGGAACTCGCTGCAACCGATGAACACCTCCGGTCGCAACCAGCGGTAGATCGCGTAAGCGCAAAACAGGCCGCTGAAAAACAGGATTTCGGTCACCAGGAACAGCCACATCCCAAGCTTGCTGGAGTCGTATTGCTGCTCCGGCGTGTCGAAGTGGTGCGCAAGAAAGGGAGGGTGGTCATGGTCGTGACCATGGGAATCGTGAGTTTCCGGAAGCGCTTCGGTGGATGCCATGACGTTTTCGAGGGGCCGGGGACCGCGAGGGCAAGAGCGAGGAGACAACTGTGCCAGGACGTCAAGTTATACAAAAAATCCCTTCCCGCACACGGGCAGATGCATGCGTCAAATCGCCACTGGGGGAACCGGTTACAGGTGGCGGGAAGCGGGAAGCGGGTGGGCGGGGGACAGTGGACAGGGGACAGGGGACGGTGGACGGTGGACGGGGGACGGGGGACGGGGGACGGTGGACGGGGGACGGGGGACGGGGGACGATGGGATGGCATGTTTCGAGTGCCGTGGTGGATTTGGGTCCGCTGGTTGGCTTTCCCATCACCTCGTGCTTTGTCGACCGGAGTCATCAATCGGTGTCCAGAGCTCGCTTAGACTTCAATGTCGCACGGGGGGATCGAATCCCGTAGAATCATGCCGATGCGGGGCATACACATCGACTCCACGGAAGGCCGCGGCATCGCCGGTATTGCAGGCATGCTCAGTTGCTCGGTCTCGTGATCCGTCTCGTTCACCTCATCGATTTCTCGCGAGCGCGACTATGAATCGCAATGCATTCCGCTATTCCATTGCAACCGTGCTGTTTGTCTGCTTTGTCGTTGCCGGCACGTGTGCGGGATTTCGAGCCGGATTCTCCGAGGGCTACGCGGCGGGCAACGCAAAACGTCAAGCGGAGGAGCCCTTTGCGAAAGTCTATGAAATCGGTGACCTGATGCGATCCGCGGCCAATCACGATGATTCCACAGCCGCTGGTGAGCCGCTGAGCATCGAACAACTCATCGCGGCTGCGCAATCGGTGGTCCATCCGGACGAGTGGGAATTGGCCGGTGGTCCAAGCACGATTAGGAAGCTTCCCTGGCTCGAATCGATCGCAGTCTATGCAACTTCGGACGTCCATCGCGGACTCGAATTATTTCTCGCTGATGTCGCTTCCGTGAAGCTCGCAGTCGCAGCCGGAGAAAAGGAGCTTGAATCGATGCGCCGGGCAGGGGAGGCGTGGGTAAAGAGAGCGTTGGAGCCGGCCGAAAGCGGCCTCGGTGTGCCACTGGAGCCCATCGCCGCCGGCGTCAATCTGGTCGGCACCTGGGAGGTTCGACCGGGTTCCGTCGCTGGACACACCCAACCCGTGAGATATACGTTTATCGACCACGACACGGTCACCCTCACTTCGCTCGATGGAGCGCCGCCTACTGAAACGTGGTACATGAGCTCGCCGGCATCGGTGGTAATTGCGGGCAAGGGGTACGTAGCTGCGTGGAACCCCGACCGGAACCTCGTGCTCATCAAGCACGATGCGCCCGACACTTTCCTTGTCGCCACTCGAATCGGCGACGAATGAGCCAGTGGAAGGGGGAGTCAATCCGCAACCTCTGGCTGCGCGCCGCTTAAGTCCGCGGAGCATCGCCGATGCGGACGCGGCCTGTGCACGAAAAAACCCCGGAAAACGCGGGGTTTTCCGGGGTTTCTGCTAGGGTGGATGAAGGGACTCGAACCCTCGACATTCGGAACCACAATCCGACGCTCTAACCAACTGAGCTACACCCACCGTGTGCGATCCGCAATTTAGCTTCGGCAATCAGGAGGGTCAACGGCTAACGGGCTGACTTCTGAGTTAGGAAGCGATTAGGATTGGATCGGTTCGCGCCGCGCCGGAAGTTGAGATTTTTCTCGCCTCGCCCGGCCTTGGCCTGCGGCTGCCACTGGAGGATTCTTGAGGCGATCCTCCGCTCCCTGTCGTGCTCTCCAAAACGGATTTTTAAGCTTGGCCAGAATCAAACCCGGCGACCGGAAACGCGCCGCAAGTTCCCCGGTTGCCCCCCCTGCTGCTGCGGCGACAGAGATGTCGCCTCTTGAATCGCGGGTGCCACAACCGCCGTCGCCGCGCGTGGCCGCCGCAATCACCACAGCGATCCTGCTGCATGCTGCCCTGATTGTGGTGGCGTATCTGGCTGTGGTCAGGCCGTCGGAAGTTCAAGGGCGGGTGCTAGGCGGTTTCGCACCGTACCTGGCGACGTTGCACCTGGCTCCCGAGGCCAATGCGGTCGATGCCGCAACGGCTGAGGGCGTTTCATTCTTCCTGGCGCGGTGACCGCAACGAACAGGTGCATCGGCTGCAGTTCAAACCGACCACCGAGCGCGGCGACGAGGGCTGGTTCGACGCGCAGTTCAGCGGTGCGGCCGGCAGCGGTCGCCGTCGGCGCCAGCAGCGGTATCTGACGACGATCGCTAATTTGGGCGAGAGCGATCAAAACGCCTTGGCTGCTCGGCTGATGCTGCCGCTGATCGCGTCATACCCCGACGCGCAGATGGTCCGCGTGATCCGGGTGCCCAACATCATGACCAATGCCGTCCAAGACGCGGAACCAACCCCGTACACTGCCGTCATTTTGCGAGAGCAGGACACGCTGCGGCTGGTGCGCGTGCCGGCGCCGCGACTCGGATCGGCAGCCGCTGCGCAGGAGGAGTCGCAGTGATGAGAGAGTCAACAGAGCCGGGCGGCGCAGCGACCGCGGGATGGACACGATTCTGGTTTTGCACCACCGATGGCCAGCGGTCGCTGCGGATCGTGCGGATCGGCATGGCGGTGATGGCGCTGTGGTATTTTGCTTCGCACTGGGCAGATATCGGCCTGTGGTTGAGCGGTGACGGGATCTTGGCAAGCCAGTCGCTGGCCAGGTTCTTGAGCGACGCTGACCTGGGCGACTTGGTCCGCTGGCGGCTCTCGCCGTTGTACTGGGTCGACTCACCGGCCGTGCTGCGCGGTTACTTGATCGTCGGGATGGCATTAGCGGTTGCCACGGTACTGGTCCGCCGGACCCGTGCGGTGCAGGTCGCGTTGTGGCTGGCTGTGCTCTGGCTAGCTAACCGGAGCCTGATGTTGGCCGGTCTGGAGGAATTGGTGCTGGTGTTTGGGCTGGGCTACCTGGCGCTGGCGCCCGCCGATGATGCGCCTCACTGGAGCGGCTCGCTGGCGCTGCGGTTGCTGCAGTTACACGTGTCGTTCCTGATCGCCGTCACCGGTTTGACGATGCTGTCGTCACTGATTTGGTGGGATGGCAGCGGGGTGATGGCTGTGGTCGCGCCAGTCGACAACCGTTACATCGACTGGGCTGACCGGCTGAGCACGCCGTGGGTGCATGAGCTCCTGACACATGCGATCGTCATCGTTGCGATCGTTGCGCCGGTGCTGCTGTGGACCGCTGGCACCCGGCGAGCCGCGTGCGTGGCGGCGACGTTGTGGTGCGTGGTGCTCGGTCTGCTGAGCAGCCAGCTGCTGTATTTCGCCAGCCTTGCGGTGCTGCTGCAGGTGTTTTGGAGGCGTGATTCAGTGCCGGACGCAGGCAGGCCCGCGCTTGCGGAGACCCGTTCGAGACGCTGAAGAAAAGAATTCTGGCGGTCGAGCGGTTTTTTTGTACGGACTCCGCCGCGGTATGTCACTAATAACTAGTAGAGCAGTCGCGCGGTTGCTCAGCCGGCCCAGCTTTCTCTTTGATGTTGATCTGCGATGCGATTGACCTTACGCACCCTGTTGGCACACCTCGACCGGACACTCGATGCTGACGATGATGCGGTGATTGCAGCCAAGCTGCGCGAGAGCGATTTCGCTTCGCGCCTGGTCGATCGCGTCCGGGCTTGTCTGCAAAGCGATGGCCTGGAATCGCCGGCACCGCTGGCAACCGGAACGGCTGACGATGCCAATCGGATCGGCGAGTATCTCGACAGCGTGTTAGCGTCCGAGCAGGTGGCCGAGGTGGAGCGTATGTGTTTGGAGTCCGATGCGCATTTGGCCGAAGTCGCAGCCTGCCATCAGATCCTGACGCTTGTGCTGGCCAAGCCGGCGGAGATTCCAACTGCGCTTCGCAACCAACTGTATGAGCTGGGGCAGGATCCATCGACGGATTTAAACACGACCAATGGCAATGTTGCACGTGCGGCCGAGCATTCCTCGAACGCAACACGTGTTCCTCCGGCGGGGACGGCGGCGTCCAAGCCAACCGCTGCGCCGCCAGCAATCGCGCCGGTCGGGCCGGATGATTCGGGCGTTTCCGACGCTCCGACCCGGTTGAAACAAGAGATCGCCGCGGCCCCAGCGGCCGCACGCGCCAAATCGGTGTTGGCCGGGTCGAGAAGATTGTCACGCTCCGACTTGTCGGATTATTCCGGCCGACCCTCACGCGTAATGCCTTGGCTGGTCAGCCTCGCGTTGATCGCCGCATTCCTGTTCGTTGCCAGCCAGGCGTTTGCTCCGCTGTTGCAGCGGTGCGCCGCCGACAACGATCAGGCGCTCACGCTCAGCGATGCTTACACGCCGGCCGAGACAGAGGACGAAGCTGCGGACGAAGCTGCAGATGATCCGAATCTTGCCGATCCGCCGCGCGTGCCTGCCGTGCCGCGTCAGACCGCTCCGGCCGGCCGGGGCAGCGGTGCCAATGCAGCCACCAGTCCGACACTGCCACCAACCGCACCAGCACCGGCTGGGCCGTCGGCACCCGCGCCGTCGACGGATCAACCGACGACCGATCAATCGTCAGCCGCACAACCGTCGGTCACGGCGCCGGCACCTGGCCCAGGCCTAGGCACCCAGCCGGGCGCTGTGCCGCCGCTACCTCAGCCGCCGGTTGCGACCACTGAGCAACCGGAAGGCGACCGGAGCAACCGCGTCTGCCAGTGGTCGAAGAAGTCGAAGTCCCCGACGGTTCGGACACTGCGGCAGAACCAGCAGGCGACGCCTCTGCAGCAACTCCCTCAGCGACGACCGCCGCGGATAATCCACCGCCCGCTCTGTCAAATGTCGCTCCGCCGGCTGTGTCGGATGCACCTCCTCCGGCAGCTGGGGGCGACGTACGAGCCGGTGTCGACCCGATCATGATCACCAGCGAAGAGTCGCTGCTGCTGATTCGCGACCCGGATTCCGATACTTGGATGTTGGGCAAGAACGGCGAAGTGGTGCAGCCGGGCAGCGAGCTGATTTGTCCTCCTCTGTACCGCGACCGGTTGTCAATTCATGGCCAGGTCGAACTGACGATGATCGGGCCGGCGCGAGCTGTGCTGCGGCCATCAGCGGACAAAGCCGCCGAGTTGGTGCTGGTCTACGGCCGGTTTTTGGTGGCTGGCGTCGGTGACGAGCAACGCCAAATCAGCGTTCGCTTCGAGAACACCGACAGCGTGCTGACGCTACCTGCGGCAGGAAACGTCGCCGCTATTGAAGTGCGGTCGCTGCGGCCGCCAGGTATGGATCCCGAAGACGAATCGGCGACCCAGCGATTTGTCCAGGTCTGGGCGGCTGAAGGAATGCCACGCTGGCGTTCAGGCAACCGCCCAGAAGTGACATTGGAGACCGGCCAACTGTTGACGCTGGGAAGCGGTAATCAAGTTTCACTGACCGATGCCCGCGCGACTCCACCCTGGGTGGCTGAACCGGTCGAAGCGGTCGCCTCGATCGAGTCGTCGGCTCGAAAGGGCCTGCTGGACCTGGTCCGCAGTAATGAAGCGAGCGAGTTGTCGCTCCGCGAAGCGATGGATTTCCGCCGCGCCGAAGTCGGAGCGCTGGCCGCACAGACGCTGCTGTTGCTCGGCGCTACGACGTCTATTTCGGCGCTGAAGGCGTATTCAATCAAGTCCGCCAGCGGACCTACTGGCCCGATCACTTCAACGCCATGCTCGAAGCGATCAATCGCGGTCCTGAGACGGCGGCTGCGGTGCGAGCGGCGATTGAACAGATGGATGCCGCCCAGGCCAAAGAGATCTATCGCCTACTTTGGCTGCGATCGGACAGCCAACTGGCGGCCGGAGGTGACGCAGCGCTCGTGCAGGCACTGGACAGTTCGAACATGACGATCCGCGTATTGGCCGCAGAAAACCTGCGCCACATCACCGGCACGACGTTGCTGTACAAACCCGAGGTCGAGACACCATCGCGGCGAGCCAGCGATATCAAGAAATGGGAAACGCGATTGCGACGCGGCGAAATCCGTTGGACATCGCAGAGCGACGAACAGGAGGAACCGGCCGACGACGAGCAGATTTAAGCGGTCTAAGACGTTATTCCGCGCGGTTGGGGCCGTAAAACTTGGTGATGTCGATGCCCATCCGGTTCTCTTGCTCGATCAATTGCAACCGCTGCTCCAGTCGCTCGATCTTGCGCAGCATCTGCGGGATGATCTCGCGGGTGTGATCGGCCGGCACCACACGCGGCACCGCCGGATAGCCCAGATGCCGCTGCAGGGCGCCGAAGAGGTACAGCGGATCGCGGCGACGGCTGGCAAACGCGATCCGGCCCTCATGTTGGCCGAAGATAAACGGCCCGCGTTGCTCGATCGATTCGCCGGCTGCGAGTAGTTTCTGCTTGTAGTCCTCGCTGTGCAAAAACAGGAAGTCAGCAAAATCGATCAGCCCGATTTCTCGTCGGAGTCGCAGAATCCAGCCCTTCCAGAGCGAATCATAGGCAGGGTCGTTGGCGATCGCGGTCAGGCCGGGGTCATAGCGCAAGCGATTGCGGCAGATCGCCTCGAATTGAAAGAAGAACATTCCCTCGCAGGAGCCGCCATCGGCGCGGTATTGGGCTTCAGCCTGCAAGATTTTCAGCGCCACCCGCATGTCAAACTTGCCCTCCTCGCGCTCCGCCTCCGCGATCAGGTAGGTTTGAAAGGGCGTGAAATAGTGGCTCAGGCGGGCCATCGCCGGGGCCATCACGCCGAGATGCTTCAGTTCGGTGAGCAAAAAGTCGATCGCCATCGGCAAGCGGGTGCTAGCGGCGATTTCGTAGTGCACCTGCGCGAGCAGTTCCTGGATCGGAACCTCCAGGACGATCCGATTTTCCAGCAAACCGTAGAAATATGCCTGCTCGACGTACTCGGAGCGGTCAAGCGGGTGTTGAGCGGTTGAAGCCATCGCTTGAGAATCTTTCAGAAGGGCTGAGAAATGTTCAAAAATTGTTCAACCGACTTACAACGTCTTGTAAGAACTGGAAAACCGCAAGCCGATCGCCGGCGTCACCGGTTCGCAGGAATTGCAGCTAACTCTAGGGAGATCAACAAGTTAGAAAACTAATTGCAACGGGAAAGCGACCTGCGGCACAGCCCGTGCTTTACTCCTGATTCGTTCTCGCCCGCTGCCAACCGCGGCTGACGAGAACCAGGAAGGAATCGGAACACCATCTTATCAGTGCCACACCGGCGAAATGGAGATTGCCATGCTCGTTCTCACCCGTAAACTCGACGAAGCGATCCAGATCGGCGACGACATCAAGATCACGATCCTCCGCGTGAAGGGCAATACGGTCCGAATCGGAATCGAAGCCCCGCGTGAAGTCCGCGTCGTGCGTGATGAACTGGACCGGGAAGAAGCCCAGGCCGCTTCGGCAACTACGGGCGTCAGCAACTCGGAAATGGCGCACAGCGAAGCTCGCAGCGGCAGTGCCGAAGAATCGGTCGCACGGACCGGTCAGTTCGACCTGGTCGGTTGCGAAAGCCGACTCGTCTGTGAGGCCGACGAAAACGATGCGGTGGTGACCACCATCGTCGATTCGCCCGAGCCGAGCTCATCGAGATTGTTCGTCGGTAAACTCCGCGTCAACACCGCGAAGAACCGCATCAGCGAACACGAGAACCGTGACCAGGCGGCACCGCTGCGGGCGTTCCTCCGCACTGGGGCGAAACTCCAGATCGCTGGTTGAGCCGGCTCGCTGCCGCCCGCAGCGATGCGGGCAGATCGTCGAAAGCATCAAGAAAAACTCCCGGAGCATTGCGGCCATCGCGCAGGGAATGCGTTTGATGACCGTTCCGCCCACCGAGTTACTTCATCTCTGCGGCAAGTTTGCCGTCGGCGATGACCCAGCTCCTCAATATCCCGTTTTGACCACCCGAAAGAACGTGCGTTCCATCAGGAGTCACCGTCAGTGAAAACAGGAAGTCACCCGCGGCGCTGAACGACCGGATTGCCGAACCATTGTCCGTATTGTGCAATCGAACGTTCCCATCGGCCCCCGCAGTCAGCAGTTCGGAGGAATCCTTGACGAACCGTAGCGCAGTGGCCTCTTTGGGCATGCCCCCAATCGTCCGCTTCTGCTCGCCGGTCTCGGTATTCCAAACCTTGACGCTCTGATCGGCACCGGCCGAGGCGAGGGTGACCGCGTCGTTATGCCAAGCAACCGCCAACACATGATGGGTGTGCCCTTCGAGCGAACGGATCACCTGTCCATTCGTGACATTCAACAATCGAACGACCTTGTCGGCCGCCGAGGAAGCGAGCGTCCGCCCGTCGGGTGAAAATCGTACACTGAGCACCGTATCGCTATGCACGTCGGCGAACTCGCGCAGCAGCCGTCCGCTGTCCGTCGTGAAGATCTGCAGTTGTCCTGAGCGACTCGGCGGCCCGCTGCCCACCGCGATCAGTGAACGCGTTGGATGAAAGTCCAGCGCGGTCACCCGATCGCTGATCGGTGAGTCATCGAGCGTGCCGATGGTATTTTGCAACGTCCACTCCGGACGCAGTTGCCAGCCGTGGGGTCGCTCCCCTTCGCATAGCGAGACGACACTGTTGTCGTCGACAAAGTGCAGTTGCCGACCACCTGTGAAGTGGCGTGCAGCGGGATCATCTAAAACGATCCGAGCAGTGGTCTCCTCGCCAACGTAAACGCGAACGGTTCCATCGCGGTGCGCCGTTGCTAGCGATTTGCCTTGCGGCGAGAACGTGATCGTGGCGACAGCTGCCGCATGTTCGGCGAACCGCTGTTGGTACCGCTGCAGTGACGTTTCCAAAGCTTTTCCGCGCCCCGTTTCCCGTGCGGTCCGCCCGTCATGGTCGGCGATCAGCTGGACCAGCCGTTGGCGGCCTTCGCCGAGCCCGTCGAGCGCCGATTGCAGCTTTGCCAGTTCTGCATCGCTCTTGGTTTTGGCTTCCTGGGCCGCGGTGACCGCCTTCTTTTGCGCTTCGAGCCCTTCGGCGAGTTTGGTCGCCTCGGCACGAGCGGCTTCGAGTTGCGTGGTCAATTCCGCCAGCGTCGGCTCAGGCGCTTTCTCAGCGGTGGCTGCGGCGTCCCCTTTGTCCGCGTCAGCTGGTTGGGCGTCCCCTGCGGTCGCAGCGACTGCCACTGAGTCAACTTGTGGAGTGTCCCCTTCATCAGCGGCGGCTGGTGCGGCGTCAGCAGCTGGTTCTGCGGGCGCGGCGTCAGCAGCTGCGCTTGCCGCGGCCGCTGCGTTGTGCGCTGCAATCCGCTTTTCGAGCTCCTCGGTGCGCTGCTTGGCCGCTGTGATCATGGTTTCAGTGGCGGTTTGCGCTGCGGTCGCCTCTTCGACTTTCTTCGCTTGCTCGGCGGCGGCTTCGGCCGCCTTGTCGCGAGCTTCCTTCGCTTTGGCGATCGCTTCGTCCTCGGCAGTCAGCCGTTTTTGTAGCTCATCGTGCTGTGCCTTGAGACGCTCCAGGTGGCCTTGCTGGCGTTTGACATTCCGCTCGATCTGCTCGGCTTGACGCAGTCGCCGCGGATCGCCTCGCAGGGTGCGAGCCAATTCTCCGCTCTGGGTGTTCCAGATCTGGATCTGACCATCGCGGCCGGCGGTGGCGAGTTGTTGACCCGCGGGATCCGCGGCCAGTTGCTCGGCCGGAGCCGACGGTTGCAGGGTTTTGCTGGTCGCGCCGCTGGCCGTATCGATCAGCAGCACCGCGCCGGCTTCGGTCGCCACGGCCAAGCGAGCCGGTTCGCCAGGAATCCATGCCAGTGCGAGTGCGTCCTGTACCGGCAGCATTGCTTCGAGCGGCAGTGGTTCAATCGCAACGGTTTCCCCGGCGGCGACCTTGTAAACGCTCACGCGGCGTTCGATGTCCAGTGTCGCTGCCAGTTGCCCGTCGGCTGTGAATGCCATTTGCAGCACTGGCTGAGGACTGGTCGCTTCGGCAATCGGCTCGCCCGAGCCACTGTTCCAGAGCACGATTCGGCCGCTGTGATCACCACTGATGATCCGCTCGCCTGACGCTGAGAACGCGATGCCGCAGATCGGCTCGGCGTGCCCGGTTAGAACCGCCACCCGCTGGTTTTGCTCCAGATTCCAAATCTCGATGTCGCCGATCGCAGAAACTGCGGCGATGTGAGTGCCGTCGCCGCTGCGGGCGACGGGACCGCTGGCGCCTGCCCATGGCGTTTCGTCGATGGCCAACGCCGGATACTTCTTCGCCCACAGTTTGACGGAGCGGAAACCGCCGGTGGCGATCAGGTCACCATCAGGCGAAAACGCCAGCGACTGGACCAGATCGATATCGGCTGCGTTCTCGCCTGCCGCAGCGGGTAAGCTGGGATCGACGAGTTGGCCGACCGGTTCATGCGAACGCGAATCGTGAATCACGACCTGATTGCCGCGGCTGCTGGCGACGAATTGGCCATCGGGCGAGACGTCGACGGCGTAGATCGGCCGCAGCGACGGCGCGATCGGCTGCCACTGCAGCTGATCCTGCGCCATCTCCGTGCTCACGTTCGCCCCTTGCTCGATCCACAAGCTCAGCAGTCCGAGTTCCTCGGGCGTCAGCGGCTGGGCACCGGCCGCATTGTCCTCCGGCGGCATCAGCGGCTCTTCGGCGCCTGTGGTCCGGCTCAGCAGCAGACTGGCAGCGACATCGCCAGCAACCACCGCCGGACCGCTGTCCCCGCCAGCAAGAATCGTCTCGGGGGTTTCGAGAATCAAGCCGCCTTCGGCGAGCTTTTCATGATGGCAAGCGACGCAGCTGCGACGCAGCAGCGGCATGATCTCTTTGTGAAAGTCGACCGGTTCGGAGCGCCTCCAGTTTGGCGACCGGGATCGGCAGATCTACCGCAGAGGCGGTCGGCAAAGCGTTCGATGACGCCAAGGGGACAGCCAGCGAAAGCAGAGCGGCGAGCGACAGGCGGGGCAGGATCTGAGTCATGGCGAATCGGTTAACTCGATGTTGGCCGTGTTGGTAGAGATGAAAACGGTCAGATTGCGCGGCTCAGCCTGCGTGATCGGCTTGAACTTCACTTTGGTCTCCGCTTGCAGCCAGATCGAGTAATTGCCTGGTTTGGCATCCGCGGCGACTTTCAGTTCGATGGTTCCTGCGGACTGGTCCGCAGGAATCGTCACTTCGCCGGCGGTCACTCCCGGTGGCAAGTTGCGTGGCCGCACGACGACCGGAGCGTCGCCACCGTCGCGGCGTGCCAGTGTAATCGGCAATGAAACGTTCGTTCCGAGCTTCGTCGTCGTCGGCTGCTCGCCGCTGACGCGAATCGAGAGCGGGGTCGGTGGGTGGTCGCTGACCGACAGCATCAGCTTAGTTGCCAGGCGAGTGCGGATCAGATCGCGTTGCTCGCCTGAGCCCCAAACAATCGTGGCCGCTGCGGCCTTGCTGCTCAGCGGCTGCTCACCTACCATCCAGCGGCCGACCACCTCGACTTCGCCCGTCCATTTCGCCGCGTCCTCGCCCGCGATTACGGTCAAAAACGCTTCGTTTTGATTGGCGGCGATGGTGACCGGTGGGCATGACAAGCCGGCGGGCAACTCCGGAATCGAAAGCTCGATTGGGCCAGCAAAACTGCCGCGACGGACGGCCAAAACGCGGATCGACTGCGTGTCGCCACGCAGCAACTGGCAACCACGCGGCCGTGACTGGGCCGGGTCGCTATGAGGATAAGGCATCATTGCGACCAGGCGGACATCGGCGAGCGGCTCACGGAGCGTTAACCGATACAGCGGGTCATCGGCGAGCGTCTGGCCTGTATCGAGGTTGCGAACTCGGATGCGGTAAGTCGCCGTCGCCGGGGCAGTGAACAGTAGACTCGGGTCTTTGCTCCGCAGCCGCATCGCCGCATCGCCGACCGCTGGCTGATCGTCCTCGCTCGCCACCGGATGCCACACGACCTGTCCCTCGGCGGAAGTTTCCTGCCGCTCGACGCTCAGCCGCGGATCGGTCGGCTGGCCAAGCCGGTGGGATGCGACTTCGACGCTCAGCTGCTTGCCCGCTTCAGCGTGGAAGTGATAGACGTGTTCGCGGCGATCCGGCTGAAAACGCGACTGGACAACGCAAGGCGGCATCAACTCAGTCGGTGTTTCGCCGCCGATAACGGGCTGCACCTCTTGATCTGACTCAAGAGCGCTGCTGATCGCCTCAAGTCCGTCGCCACTGGGCAGCCTTCCGTTTACGACCGATGTGCTCACCAGATCGTCGCTCGCCGGGTCGGCCTCGATCCTCAGCGCATAAAAATACCGGTCACCGCCGCGATACAGGAAATCATGGACCGCGACCGTGAACTCGCCGGTTTGTCCTGCAGGGATGATGACACTCTTGGGATCGACGCCATCGGCACCATGCGAGGATTGTAGGGTGCGGCCGTCGGAAGTGATCAACTTGAGTTGCCCGATCATTCGCGAATCGAGGCGCTGTGCGTCGAGGGTGATCCGGCGGGGCGACTTCGCTGAACCGCTCAGACGGTAATAGTCGATCCGTACTGGGGTCGCCCGGTGATGAACTACCAGCGATTGCTCCGGCTCGCCTTGCGCGTCCAGCGGCGTCGGCTGACTCTCCTCTTGGCTCACCGCTGGCGGAGCGACGACCGGGTGACGCGTCACCGCAAACACACGCGGGTTGCTGACACCATAGGCTCCCACGGCAAACACTTCATACCGCCCCGGCTCGACCTCGGCGGGGATCGTGACACGAAACGCCGCCTGCGCTGGAGCCGCCGCTGCAGCGCCCTCCGTCGGCGTTTCTTGGCTGTCCCTTTGTGCGGTGATCCGAGGGTCCGAAAAGATCAGCCCATCGATCTGGTCGAGATTCTCTCCGGCCGCGACTTTCATTTCCAACGCAGTGCCGACTTGGCCAACGGGCGGCGAGATCGCAGTCAGTTCAATCACAGGAAACTGCGCCGCGGCGAAATCTGCCAGCAGCAGCGAGGTGACTAAGGCGAGGCTGCCGAAGGTTCGCAACAGCAGCCGGTGCAGGTGCCGCCGGCTAGCCGGAAACTCAGGTTGAAGTGACACGCAGAACTCGGGCGGGAGGTGGGAAGCGGTGTTGCAAGCAACGCCGCGGTAGGTGGATCGGGTTAAGGGGTCAGGAGTCAGTTGCCGCCAGCGGCCCTTCGGGTACTTCGCACAATTGACTCCTGACCCCCTAACCCGCACATTGATGTTGACGCTCCGCTAGTGGTTGAACAAGAACTCTTTGGAGTTGATCAACGACCACACGATGTCTTCCATTGCCGCGCGTCGATCGGTCTGGCCCTGCAAGTGGTCCCGCACCGCCTGCCGCTCGGATTCGCTCGGCAACCGCGCCAGCGCGAGTTGATACAGCTCATCGATCTTCGCATCGTCGGCTTCCGTGGGCTCGGCCGCCAACTGTGCCGCACGGCCGGTATCGGCCGACAGCTTGGCTTGAATCTCCTGCGAATTGAGCAAGTGAAGACTCTGCGCCAAGTTCGCTTCTTGCGATCGCTCGCACTCACAAGCAGTGGTCGATTGCGGTTGACCAAAGACGCTCAAGAAGTAAGAGCCGAAGCCGGTATCGGGCAGCGCCACGGCGCGGGTTCCCGGCGGCATGCCGGCAAACACAGTCGGGCTGCCGGTGACCGTATCGACGGCATCCAACAGCACTTCCGCTGGCAATCGCTTGGGATAGAACCGCGAATAGCTGCGGCGGTCGCCGAGGTTATCCGCCAGCGGCTCGCTCGCATGCGCATACGTCCGCGAGTTGCAGATCAGCCGAATGAGCGCTTTGAGATCGTAACGCCGCGCGACGAACTCATCGGACATCGCGTCGAGCAGCGGTGGGTTAGACGGTGGGTTAGTCACCCGCATGTCATCTTCGGGCTCGACCAACCCCCGCCCCATGAAATGCTTCCAGTAACGGTTGACCAGCGCTCGAGCGAAGAACGGATTTTCCGGATCGACCATCCAGTCGGCCAGGCGTTCCCGCGGGTCCTCTTCCGGTAAGATCACCAGCGGCGCCGCATCGAGCCCGGCCGGCGCGATGGGTTGTCCCGTTTTGGGATGTCGGCCGGTGGGTGTCCCGGAGCGCGAGAAAAACTCTGGCTCCAGGTTGCTGTCGGTTGGTTTTTTGGAGACGAGCGAGAAGAACGCCGCCATGGCTGCATAGTCCTGTTGGCTCCATTTCTCAAATGGATGGTGATGGCACCGGGCGCACTGGATCCGCTGGCCCAGGAACAGCTGAGCCGCATCCTCGGTCCGCTGCTCAACATCACCGACCTGAGCGAACCAGGCCACCGCCGGATTACTGCTCATCGACCCCGAAGCGGTCAGCAGTTCTCGCACCAGTTGGTCGTACGGTTTGTTCGTCGCGAAACTTTCCTGCAGCCAAGCGTGGAAGGCAACGTTGGAGAATTGCAGTGAGCCGGAGGTACGACGATTGCGCAGGATCGTCCCCCATTTGCCCGCAAAGTACTCCGCGTAGTCGTCGCTCTCGAGCAATCGATCGACCAGCTGAGCTCGTTTATCGGCGGCGGTGTCAGTGGCGAACTGTTGCACTTCGGCGAGCGTCGGGAGGCGGCCGGTGAGATCGAGCGTCACGCGGCGGAGGAAAGTCGCGTCGTCGCAGTCCGGTGAGGCGGGAATCGACAGCGAACGGAGCTTGTTGAAAACATGCACGTCGACCACGTTGCTCGGTTCGGGCAGCGTCGGTAACGACGGATTGGCTTCGGACGCAACGCTGCCGTCGCTCGCCTGCACCGCGCGCCGCAGCGGGATGTCGGCGTTGAACACAGCGACGTGTCCCTGGAAGCGGGCCATCACGGCGACGTCGCCAACGAGCTGATGCAACTGCACCAAGCCGGTCGACGAGACTTCGGCCATGGAGGAATCATTCGATTCGTAAACCGCAGCCTGTGAAACATCTTGAACCGTTCCGTCAGTGTACCGCGCTACGACCGATAACTGCTGAGATTCACCCGGTGGCAAGCGACGCGCGGGCGGTACGATGGCGATCGATTCCACGGTCGGTCCATCGGTTTCACCGTAGGGCATACCCTGAGCGATCCACCGCCACAATAAACGGTATTCATAGCTATCGTGATCCAGCCGCTGACCGCCGCCGTGAGGCGTCTCGTTGGTCGCTTTGGTCAACAGCAGACTGCGCTGGGGCATGACCGGAGAAACCCGGCGGCCGCGAGATTCTTTGACTAGAAACTCATAATCCTCTTGCGGCTCAAAACCAAGCAGCGACAGGCGGAAGCCGTTTTGTCCGGAGATTTTCCCGTGGCAGCCACCGCCGTTGCAGCCGAGCTTGGTGAAGATCGGCACGATCTGCCGAGCAAAATGGATCGGCGGCTCCTGGCCCACGCCCGTGACCTGAACCTCCGTCGTCGCAGAGATGTCAGCCACTGACGCGGTGATGGTGACAGCAGCGTCGGACAGCGGAACGACCAAACCGCTCGGATCGATGCGGACAGCATCGGCAGGCTCGGCCGAGAACGTGACCGCGCGTGTCAGGTCGCGCACCTGGCCATCGCTAGCTGTACCGCTGACGATCAACTGCAGCCGAGCGTCACCGCCGCGCAGCGTTGCCGCAGCGCCTTCCACGCCGTTTTCAAACTGCAAGGCGACCACCCGGTCAGGCTCACCGGCAGCGGTCTCTGCGGCGATCGCAGCAGAAGGCGAAGTCGCTGACTCGGCCGGCTCTGCGGCCGTCGAGACGACTGGGCTCAACAGCACCAAGGTGAGGGCTGACAACAGGCCCACGCCCCGTGGCAACCCCGTTGCCATGTGGCGGTTCGATCCGGTGAGGCACTGCATTAGATCAACTCGGCAATCGGAGCGTGGTCAACGAGAAACTGCGGCCGGCCAGTCGGGTCGGCAATCGTGACGGCCGAGGTGTCGATGCCGAGGTTGTGATACAGCGTGGCGACGATCTCTTGCATGTGGACCGGCCGTTCGCTGGCTTCTTCGCCGAGGCGGTTGGTCGCGCCGATCGCCTGGCCGCCGCGATGCCGCCGCCGGCCAGAAACGCGCTGGCGACCTGCGGCCAGTGGTCGCGGCCGCCCTCGGCATTGATCACCGGCGTGCGGCCGAACTCGCCCCAAACGACAATCGTCACGTCGTCGAGCATCCCGCGGGAATCCAGGTCTTCGATCAGCGCGCTGAGGCACTGGTCGAGCTTGCTGCCGTGGTCGCGCACCAGGTCGAAGTTGCGACCGTGGCTGTCCCAGCGGCCGTAGCTGAGGCTGACCACGCGGGCTCCCGCTTCGACCAAGCGGCGGGCGATCAGCAGTTGTTCGTTGCAGGTCGGTGCGCCGTCGTACTGGAACTGGTACGGCTTGCCGTCGCCGTACCGCTCGACCAGACGCGGGTCCTCTTTCGACAGGTCCAGCGCATCGAGCAGCTTGCTGCAGGTCAGCACATCCAGGGCGCGTTGGCCAAAGGCATCCATCCCTTCCATGGCGCCGGTGATGTCGATCTCACGTCGCATGCCGTCGAGCTGACCCAGCAGCCGCCGTCGATCGCTGAGCCGGTCGAGCGTGATGCCGTTGAGCGTCATGTTTTCCATCCCCGGTCCGTCGGGTTTGAACGGCGCGTGGGCGGAGCCGAGAAAACCTGGCGTGCCGGAATCGGACCAGGGGACGTGGCTGGTCGGGGCGGCCAGCCCGACATAAGGGGGCACCGATGGATCGACTGGTCCATACAGCTTGGAAACCGCTGAGCCGATCGCTGGCCGGCCGCCGACGCTGCGGAGGTCGTTTTGGCCCCAGCCGGTCATGCACTGAAAAGCCTCGTGACCACCGTGGCAGCCGACGACGGAGCGGAGCAGCGCGGCCTTGTCCATCAGGCCGGCCAGACGCGGGAAGACTTCGCAGATCTGAATGCCAGAAACATTGGTCGCAATGGGCCGAAACTCGCCGCGAATCTCGCTCGGCGCATCGGTCTTGATCTCCCACATGTCCTGGTGCGGAGGACCGCCGGCGAGGAAGATGTTGATTACCGACTTGTGCGACTGAGGTTGGGGTGACGCCGCTTCAGCCCGTAACAAATCGGCGAGGGTAAACCCACCGGCCCCGCAAGAGAGCCCACCAATTTTAAGGAAGCCACGCCGAGTAACGCCGTCACAAAAGCGAGACGCTCCACCAAGGATCGAGAGCATGGTCAGGTCCGCGGGGTTGGAAGGAAAGATGCGGATGCGGTAGGAGGGAATGGGAAACCGGAAGCTTCCCGAAAGCGTATGATAACGCAGTGGGGGGCGTGGGTGCAATCAATCCGCTCATCAGCCGTCCGGACATGATTGCGGCAGGAAAGCATCGCACAGAGGCGTCCATGCAATTCCCTGACATGACCGCAGCGGCCGCACTCGCTCTGTAATCAACTGATCGTCCGGGGAAATATCGCTGGCAGAACCACCTCTTTCGCAAAAAAACACATCATGGGCCTCCCTCGCTTTCGCACGCTGTTGCTGCTCACTTGCGCCGCGGCGCTGCTGTTCTGGCTCCGCTACGGCGAACAAGTGCTCAGCGGGCAACGCGTCGACCCGGCCCAGCAAGTCATTGCCGAATATCGCAGCGAGGTGGCAGCGAGGCACCCGGAGTCAGCGAACTGGCTCCAGCAGCAACAGGATCACTATGGCGAGCGGGCATTGGCAGCGAGCATCCGCACCCAGCGCGGGCGCTGGCCAGTTTTGAAAATCAGCAGCAACTGATTCGCAATTCCGCGCACTTGATCAGTCTCTATGAGCGTGACCCGCTCCGCGATGAAGCGATCCTATGGAGCCATGGAACGGCGCTGCACGTGGCTCAAGACGATCGAGAACTCTCGGATGAATTGCTCCGCCGGCTCGAAGCCGCACAGGCGGATCCGCAGTTGTGGAGTCTGGTCCGTGACAACCCGGTTGCGCTGAGCAGCGATCTGGTGATGGAAAGCGAGTCGCACCGCGCGTTTTACGCCGCTGAGCAGGCTTGGATCGACAACCTGGTGACTGCTCTGGTGCAGACCGTCGATGTCCCGACGGCGGCCACTCCGCAGTCGAGCGAGATCGTCGCGCCGCCTGCGATCAGCCTCGATGCGGTGCTGGAAGTGGCCCTCGAGAGCAGAGCCTGTCTCAAAGCAGCGATCCCCGAGCCGCTGGCATCGCCGAGCGAAACCGCGGTGATCTTCTTGACCTTCATGGAGCACCGCGAACTGCTGTTGACGCTCTGCCAGGAGAACGTCCCGGCGATCGAAGCGGTCGAAGTGCTGCTGCTCAATGCCGACTCGCTAGGGCTGAATGAATCCGGTGAGCCAGCGGACGCGGACCAGTCAGTCGCTGCAACCGCCGCCAAACTGGTACGGATTCACCGGGAGAAAAAAATCATCTGGGAACAAGCCCGGCGTGAGCCGTTGTTGCTGCAGTTCGATCAACTCGTCCCAGCCTACTCACAGCGGTTGATCGAGAAGTTCCCGCAGCACGGCATTCCTGCGTTGATCGTAACGCAGTACGCCGAAGCTCCGTTGGCCGCTGCGGTCGCCATCGATCGCTACGGCGAATTGGCCATCGCGGTGCTGGTGCATTACGCCGATTCGCCGCGGTTTGTGAACCTGCTGGCGCGTGGCGACCGCGGCTACCAGACCGTGATGGTTGCGGCGATGGAAAGCGATGTGGGACTGGAAAAACTGGCAAGCGATCCGCGATACCTGGGCAAACTGGTCGACGACCGCGGCAATCCACGTCAGGCCGATTGGTGGCAAGCTGTGCCGGTCGTCGGCGGGATCGCCAACGTCGCCCGCAACTATGCCGCCGATCGCCCGAGCGATTGGTCTGAAATCGGCTGGGCGACTTGGGACGTGGTCGATGCGGTGCTGATTGTCGGCTCGCTCGGTACCTCGAAGTTGGTTACCGAAGCGGGCAAGCAAGGTATCAAGGCAACCGCGCGGGGAGCCGGACGCAAGGCGGCGTTACAAGCTGGCGGACGTCCGACATTGGCCGGTGGCGCCGCGCCGGTACGGTCGCTGACGGCAATGCAGCGGCTCAGCCGGATGACCGCTGGCGCGACGGGATCTGCAACCGGGCGATCGACAGCCCGTGCCGCTGCGACTGCGGCGACGCTGCGGGTCGCCGGACGGGTGGTCGCGCTGACCGCACAACCGCTATTGGCCGTCACCCACCGGGTTTACCTGGCCAGCCGCGTGGTGTTCACCGCGGCCAGCCGCGTGCCACCGCTAGTGCGTCTGTGGGTGACTCGCGGGCTGCTGGGGATCAGCTTGTTAGCTCGCACTCCGGCGATGCTGCGTTCGGTAGCGACCGGCGCAGCCAACTTCACTGCCGGAGTCGTCGAGCAACTCGGCAAGCAGGTCGACGCCATCAAGGAGTTGATCGGCTTGCCGCAGCTGGCTGAGGGGTTGGTCGGCCGGGGACTGCACCGCGTGGTGTACTTTGGCGTGTTGTTCTTGATTGGGCTGGCTGCGTGGGCGGTGTTGTTTTCGCGAACTCGCCCGAAGCTCGGGCATTATGGCGTCGCGAATGAACCGCACTGAGGCGTCCGTGCGCATTCTAAGCATTCTCGCAGAAGCCGCACTCATTCTGCGATTTACTTATTGTCCGGAGTAACACCGATGAGTGCTCGGCAACCCATGCTGCGCGTCCAGATGATCGGTGGACCGACGGTCGGTAAATCGTCGTTTATCGGGGCGTTGGCGCTGTTGGCCGAAAAGCCCCGTCATGGCTATTTTGTCACCCCGATCGACAGCGCGACCAAACGCCGCTTTGATGAGTTGCGAGCTTCGTTTCGCCAGGGTCAGTGGCCTGCGAAGACGGCGCACAATGCGCCGATTCAGTTCCGGATTCACCACCGCCGCGAGTCGGTGTCGGTCCAGTTGGAGGATTTTGCTGGCGAAGCGTTTTTGGCCGCGATGCAGCACGGTGACGACGACCAGGCGAGCCGGCGGGTCGAGGCGCTGACTCACGAGGCCGACTTGCTGCTGCTCATGATCGATGGTGGCAAGCTCGACTCCGGAGACGAGATCGCTGGCCTGCCGTTGATCCAGGCGCTGGCTCAGCGGATCAGCGTTCAGCCCGCTGGACCATCCGCACCCGCCCGTCGTGCCGCTCACCCCGAGGTACCGGTGGCGGTCGTAGTCACCAAGGCCGACTTGGCTCGACGCTCCCGGATGCGGACGCCACGGGATGCGAAGAAAAGGGTCACCAAGCGAGTGCCCGAGGTGGCTGAGTTCCTCCGCTCGCACTTCGACCATGTCCAGTGGGTGCCGCTGAGTGTTTGCGGCTACGGCGGTCCGTGTGGCCAGCAGCCGGTGACAAAAGCAGCAAGTGCGGCGGAGGAGGCGACGAACTCAGCGGTGGAGGCGGCGACGTTTTCTCCGGCCGGGTTTGAGCGGCTGTTCGAGTTCTGGTTCTCGCTCGTTGATCAGCCGCACATCCGGCGACGGAAGTTGATCGCAGCAAGCTTCATCGGGCTGATCCTGTTGGCCGCCGCCGGGTATCACTATCACACGAGCGAAGTCGCTCAGGAACTGCAGCGGATCGAAAATCCGGTTGCGCGCCTGCAGGATTTGCCCTCCGGGGTCGCCGCGGTGAATCAATCGGCCTACCGCCAGCGGGTCCGCGAAGCAGCTTTGCAGGCTAGCGCCGAGCTGGCGCGGCCCGCAGTGAACGCGAAGTGGAGGATGTGCTGCGGCGGCTGTCCGATCTGCCGGAGCCTGCCGAACGGCTGGCGCATGAGGAATTGTCGGCGCTGCGGCTGCAGGGCGAACAAAGGAAGGAAGAGCTGTTGTTCGCGCGCGTGCAGGATGCCGTCGCCGGCAACGACGTCGAAGCGATTCAGCGCTCGATCGATGAATATCTCAAACGTTTTCCCGACGGTCCTCATGCTCAGCAAGCACGACAGCTGCTGGCCAGCGAAGAAGAGAAACGCCGGCTGCGCTCCCGCGAAGAGATCAAGTCGATCGTGGTCTGGGACAGCGCTTCGCTGCAGCGCAAATTGCAACGGATCACGGACTATGTCGACGATTGGGAGAGCGTGATCACGTCGAGCGAACGGGCGTCGATCGAGCGGGCGATATCCGCCGCTCGCCGAATGCTCGAGCCGAATCGCTACCACGTCACCTTAGTCCGTACCTCAGGCCTCGATCGCCCCCGTGCGCATGGCGTGCGCGTCTTGGTCGGCGGCGTGGAAGCAGCGTTGTTCGACGATTCGGCCTCCGTGTCGGAAAAGATCTGGAACCGCGAGTTTTCGGTGCAGTGGCAACTGGGGACGAAGGTCGAAGTCAAATTGCTGAACTACCGCTACCGCAACTCGGAGGTCGCCACCATCGAGAGCCGCGGGCCAATGGCGATTCTTACGCTCGCCCGCACCAACTCCGCAACACGCTACAGCCCCGCGTTTGCTAGCATTCGGCCTCCAGTGCGGGTTCAGTTCCGCTGCGAGCAGCTCGATGACGACACGCTCGCTGCGCTCGAATCGTGGATCTATCCGGGCAGCGCCTGGTAAGCGGGGCGGGAATCGTTATGGCTCCGGGTGGCACGCTCAGAGCCCCAGCGATGGGCGTGAGCAGCGGAAGTCGATATCGAGCCGCTGAAAGGTTCTATGGTGACTATGTAGTTCTCTCCCAACACGCCCCTCGTTCCTCAGGGACCTGCCACCTAGAGGCATTGATTGATTCGCCCTCAGTGGCTGATTTTCTACCAACTGAGATTTTCTTTAGCAGCCGAGAACTCTGCGAAAGCTTGACCGCCAAAAAACAGTTCCAGGCGACGATTTGCACTGCCTGCTGCTGGTCTGTAGCGGTCAGCTTTAGCGACTGAGCCGTGGCTGGCGGGCGACTTCTTATAACTTCGGTGGTATGGAGTTTGCCGGTCCAGATCGACCCGGTGGTCCCACTTGCCGCCGACTCGCACTGACCGGTCCTTGAGAGGCAGATCTTGCGCGGCCTCCGCCGGTCGGGTTTTTTAACGCCAACAGGGAGAAATAAAACATGACACATTCTATGCTAGCATCGCGCTGCGCAGAGGCTTAGCAGCCCTCGCAATCTGTGCGTATGCTCCAGCGGCGGTCGCGTTTGCGCAGCAAACGACGACGCAGCCCAATCAACAGCAGCCCAACGCCCAGCAGCAGCGGACTCAGTTGCCCGGCGCCCAGTCGCAACAACGAACTCAGCAACAACAGCGAGCTCAACAACAGCGGGCTCAACAACAGCGGTCGCAGCAACAACGGGCGCAGCAACCGCATTCCGATCAATCGATCCGCACCGGGGACGGCATGTTGGCTATCCAAGCCAACTTCCCTGCCGAGGTTCACACCGGTCAGCAGTTCACTTATGAGGTCACGGTCCAGAATGCCACCGATAACATCACGCTGCACGATATCAAGCTGCGTCACACCGAAGGCAGCGGTCTAACGGTCGAATCGATCCGTCAAGCCGATGCAGGCCAGCAGCAGGATCAGCCGTCGCAAGCTCAACAGCAAGACCAGCAGTCCCAATCCCAGCCGTCACAGCGACTGCGGAATCGTCAGCAGCAAAATGCCGAACAACCAGAGGCTGCTGCCCAACAGCCGGAGGCGACTGCGGACCAACCCGAAACCCCTGCCGAGCAACCCGAAGCGTCCGCTGAACAGCCCGAAGCGACGGCTGAACAGCAGCAACAACAAGAGCAGCAACAACAAGAACAGCAACAACAAGAACAACAGCAACAACGTGAGCAGCAACAGCGTGAGCAGCAACAACGTGAGCAGCAACAACGTGAGCAGCAACAACGTGAGCAGCAACAACGTGAGCAGCAACAACGTGAGCAGCAACAACGTGAGCAGCAACAACGTGAGCAGCAACAACGTGAGCAGCAACAACGTGAGCAGCAACAACGTGAGCAGCAACAACGTGAGCAGCAACAACGTGAGCAGCAACAACGTGAGCAGCAACAGCAGCAAGCTGGCGACAATCGCACGCTGTCGATCGACAAACTAGAACCGGGCCAATCGCGCACGTTCCTGGTCAGCGCTTCGGCAGATCAAGACGGACCGGTCCAGGCTTGCCTGTTGGTTGAATCTTACCTGCCGGCAATCTGCTTGCAGGCTACCGCTGTCAAACCAGAACTGAACATCGTCAAGGCTGCGCCTGAGCAAAGCCAATTGTGCGACGTGATCGAACTGACTTACACCGTCCACAATGACGGTACCGGTGCGGTCGGCCGATTCGAAATCATCGATGAACTGGCTGAAGGGCTGCGCACGATCGAAGGCGAAGAACGACTCGCATTCGCCGTTGATGAACTCGGAGCCGGCGAAACTCGCCGCTTTGTGGCCCGGGTCTACGCGACGCAAACCGGCCAGTTCAACAGCCGCGCCGAAGCCCGCGCCACCGAATCCGACCTCCAGTCCCGGAGCGAAAACGTCGGCCCGAACGTCGTCGGAGCCGATCTCCAAGTGGCCGTTAACGGTCGCGGCGCAGTGCCCAGCAACACTCCAGCGGTGTTCACCGCGAGCGTGACCAACACCGGTAACGCCGTCGCCGAGAATGTGCAGGTCGTGGTTCGCTATCCTGAAGGTGCTCGGCTGCGCCAGCTGAGCGAACCTCAGATGACTCAGGGCAACCAGCCGCAAGCTGCTCAGCCCAATCAACAGGCTGCCAGTCAGCAGCAAACGCAGCAGGCTCCCTCTGCTGTTGAGCAGGCCAGCGCCTCGCACGCGCACAGGACCCGGAGCAACGGGTTCAGCAAGCCGGCGGACAAGCGGCGCAGCCCGCCGACGATCCTTCGCAGCAGCTAGCTGCTAACGCCCAACCCGCGGCCGCCGCTGCGGCGGGAGAAGAAAGCTTCACCATCGGCCGACTTGAACCGGGCCAGACTGCCGAGTTTGACTATGTGCTGGTTGCTCGGAACATGGATCAGATCGAAACGCAGGTCGAGGCGCAGTATGTCTGCCAGTTCGATGAGGCGGTCGATGTAGCGGAAGCTGAAACGCGAAAAATTGCACAGGCAACTGCCACGACTCGCATCCTGCGGTTGCCCGCGCTCCAGGTCTATGTCGTGGATGAGGCCGATCCGGTGGCGACCGACCAACAGGTCGTGTATGTCATCCGAGTCCTGAACGAAGGTGACGCGACGGATCATAACCTGGCGGTCACCGCGACCCTGCCGGGCCAGTTGAAGTTCGCAAGTGCCGAAGGCCCCAGCGAGTTTCAACAACAGGAGCAAAAGGTTGTGTTTGAGCCTGTGCCCGAATTGGCTCCAGGTGATGAACTGGAGTACCGCGTGACGGCAACGGCGGCCGAGCAAGGCAATGTCCGGATCGAGGTCGAGGTCAACAGCCAAGCGCTGAGTTCAGCAGTTCGTGTTGCTGAGCCTACTCAGTTGTACGCTGGCCAAGACGCCGCCGGCGAAGCCACTGGCCAAGAAGCCGAGGCAGCCACCGACCAGGCAGCCGACGAAGCCACCGGTCAAGAAGCCGACTGATTCGCGTTTGACGGTCACTGACCGTTAACGGTTGCTCTCTAACAAGTTCCGGCGTCCTGGCGTGTTCTATACACGGCCAGGACGCCATTGGCCCAGCTCGGTCCGAAAACGGGTTTCACTCTTGGGAGCTTCAGTCTCTTTCCGGACCAAGCTTCATCCAACAAGCCGCATTGACTCAAACCGCATCACCCACAGCAGCGATGAGTTCCCAAACGTCAGCTATCGAAATGTCCGTTGCATTTGCGCCCAGTACCTAAGGAAGGAAAACGATGTCCCTTTTGATCCGCTCAGCCACCCTCAGTTTGGCTACCTTGTTATTGATCGGTTGTGACGAGAACCAAGTCGATTCGCCCGATCTGGGAACCCAACCCTCGGTAAACGACCGCACTTACATTTCGCCCGAGGCGGAGTTGCCACGACCGGAATCGGCACGCCAGCCTGAATATTCGGTGACTCCGCCGGAGGAAGCTCCTGCGGCTAACCAACCTGGCGCGACCGACTCGGCGACTCAGCCACCCGCCGCAGGCCCCGGCGCCAGCACGAGCCCTGGCGTCAGCGCTGGCACCGGTTCACGCGCGGGTGCATCCGGCGGCACCGACGCGGATGCTGACACTGCAACCGGTGCTGCCAGTGGGACCGGCGCTGACCCGGCGAGTGAATCGCAGGATCCACCGGCACCGGTCTCTGAAGAACCGGCTGTCGAAGAGGTGCCCGCCGACTCGCCGCCGAGCCCGAACTGAGCGCCGCCTGCTCACGCGGCAGTGATCACTGCGTTTCCAAGTGAATTTCTGCCAGCGACAGTTTCAACACGACGACGAGGCTTCCTCCGCGAGCTCGAGCCATGCGCTCGGGCCGCAGAGCGAAGCCTGGTCTTCGTTGATGCCAGAGGGTTGCGCGAAAACGGCGCGCTGGTTGCATTGTGGTGCGATGTGGATCGGTGCGGCTGATCGCGTCGGAGATGAACGCGACTGCGCTCAGCGCGGCCGAAGCAATCATCAATTAGGGGAGTCAAACATGTCGCATACGTTAAACGATGTTGATCAATTGCAAGCGATCGCCCGCCAAATCCGCCGCTGGATCGTGCAGTCGACCCACCATGCCGCCTCTGGCCACCCGACGTCATCGCTGTCCGCTGTCGAGTTGATGACAGCCTTGTTCTTCCACGGTCACTTTCGCTTCGATATTTCCAATCCCGAGGATCCCAATAACGATCGCTTGATCTTTTCCAAAGGGCACGCGTCGCCGCTTTTCTATTCGCTCTGGGCGGCGGCCGGAGCCATTCAACCCGAGCAACTGCAAAGCTACCGCGAGTTTGGCAGCAAACTAGAAGGCCATCCGACCGCGCGGTTCGCCTTTACCGAAGCGGCGACCGGTTCATTGGGCCAAGGGCTATCGATCGGAATGGGCATGGCGCTGGCTGCTCGGTACCTCGATCGCCTGCGGTTCCGCACCTTCGTCCTGCTCGGTGACAGTGAGATGGCAGAAGGATCGCAGTGGGAGGCGATTCAGCTGGCCGCCCATTACAAACTGGATAATTTGATCGGCATTTTAGATGTTAACCGCTTGGGCCAGCGCGGGCCGACGATGACCGGCCATGATCTGGATGTCTATTGCCGCCGGCTGGAAGCGTTCAACTGGACGGCAATTCCGGTGGAGGACGGGCATGATTTCGAACTGATCCACCAGGCCTACGAACGCGCCTTGGACTCCGATGGCCGGCCGGTGATGATCGTTGCTCGGACCCTCAAAGGCAAAGGCGTTTCACAAATCGAAGACGTGGGAGGCTGGCACGGTAAGGCGCTCGATGATGAGCAACTGAAAACGGCGCTGCAGGAAATCGGCGAGAGCGACTTCTCCGGCCCGTTGTCGCTGGAGCAGCCTGAGCGGGCGCCGCAGCGGCTCGGTCAAAGCGCCAAATCTGATCCACCGCAGTACGAACTGGGCGACGAGGTGGCAACGCGGCAGGCTTATGGGAAGGCGCTGGTGCGGATCGCCAGCGAGTACCCGCAGCTAGTCGCCTTGGACGCCGAGGTAAGCAATTCCACCGGAGCCAAGGAGTTCGCCGACGCGCATCCAGATCGTTTCTTTGAAATGTTCATCGCTGAACAAAACATGGTGGGTGCCGCCACAGGGCTGGCGCTACGAGGATACCTGCCGTTTGTTTCCACCTTCGCGGCGTTCCTGAGCCGTGCCTTTGACCAGATCCGCATGGCGCCCCACAGCGGCGCGAGCATCAAGTTCGCCGGCTCCCATGCTGGCGTCTCCATCGGACAGGACGGTCCGTCGCAAATGGGCCTGGAGGATATCGCGATGTTTCGCACCATTCCCGGCAGTACGATCGTCTATCCCTGCGATGCCCACTCGGCCGACTCCCTGGTCCAAACGTTGGCCCAGACCGAGGGGATCGGTTACATCCGCACCACACGGGCAAGCACCCCGGTGATCTATGGACCGCAGGAGAGTTTTCCCATCGGCGGTTCCAAGGTGCTGCGGCATTCGGACTCGGACGAGGTGACGGTTGTTGCGGCGGGGATCACCGTGTTTGAAGCGCTGCGCGCGTATGAGACGTTACAAGAGCAAGGGCGGTCGGTCCGAGTCATCGACCTGTACAGCATCAAACCGATCGATGAAGCGACACTTCGCGAAGCGGCCGGGCAGACCCGCGCGATCATCACCGTGGAAGACCACTACGAAGCTGGTGGTATCGGCGAAGCAGTTCGCTCCGCCCTGGCTGGGACAACCGCTCGCGTTCGCTCGCTGGCGATCCGCAAAAAGTCGCGGAGCGGCGAGCCGGAACAGTTACTTGCCGATCATGGCATCGACGCCGAAGCGATCGTTCGCGAAGTCGATGCCGTGCTCGCACAATAATTGAGCGTCGGTCCGCTTTCAGTCTGCTTCGTCGTTTGCGGCGGGCGACGTTGGCTGGGACCGAGCGTCCGGATGGCAGTAACAACTCGCCACGGGCGCGACGTCGGCCCGCGCCCAGGCGTGCGTGACGGCCTCGGCCAACGCCTCGGCCGCAGCTGTTTTACCCTGCGAGCGCAGAGCCTGCTGCAGCCCGAGCAGCGACCAGGCGTTATTGGGATGGCGAACCAAATCTGCCTGATACACCGCCTCGGCCTCGGCGGCTTTTCCGTCGGCCAACAACAGCGCCTCCCAATGCATGCCGCACCGGCTGCATCCATCCCGGCGGCTCGTCATAGTTGAGCGATTCTTCCATTACAACGGCTGTTCGCAGCAGCTCAAAGGCGCGTTCACTCTCACCTTGCCGAAACGCGAGCTCTCCCTCGGCCATGGTGCACGCAATCTCCAGCACCGGCTTGGCATCGTTATTACCGACCTTCCATGTATCGGTCAGATCGGCAGCCACTGCAGTGAGCAAATCGAGCTCGGCTTGCGCTTGGTCGAGTTTGCCCAGAGCCGAACAGGCGACCGAGCGAGCAAAATGCCGCTGCCCGCGGCTGACCAACCGCCACTGCGGCGGTTCCGCTACGGCGAGCACATCGTCCCAGCGTCCAAACCGGAGCATCACGTGCAGCGCCGTCGGCATCAGCCCATCAGCCAACTCGACATAGTTCTTAAGGAACTCCTCAGGGATCGATTTTTCAAGTTTACCAGCGGCATCGATCGCCACCTGGTAACGTCCTTCCATCATCGCCGCGTAGGCGAGAAAGTGAACGTTGTGCAGGAAGTACAAGCTGTAAAACTCGGGCTTCGGGGCGACCGCGAAGTAGGCCTCATCGGCCTCAATGGCTCGTGCATTCGCCTCGGCCGCATCGACGTAACGTCCCACACGGATGAAAATGTGCGACGGCATGTGAACCAGATGGCCCGAGCCGGGAACCAACTGCTGCAATCGCTCGGCGGCCTCGGTTCCGCGCTCAGGCCACGGAGAGGCTTCGATGGCGTGAATATAAAAGTGATTGGCGCCCGGATGTTTTGGAGTCAACGCCAGCGTTCGCTCGAGCACGGCGAGGATTTCTAGCACGCGTCCCTTGGGAGCACCTGCGCCGGTCCACAAATCCCAAGGCTGCAGATTCATCAGCGATTCGGCGTACAGCGCTCCCACGTCCGGGTCACCCGGGAACTGGTGCCACACGGATTCCATCGCGTCGGCATAAGCTTGATCCAACGGTAGTCGGTCTTCCGGGGCAGGCCAACGGTACCGCTGACTGACTGCGCGCACCAGAGCCTGCTCGACCGGCGATTCCTGATCGAGGGCAGCGAGTGCTTTCTGCGCCGCCTCGTGTGCCAGCCGGCTCTGCTCTTCCCCCATTTCAGGATTATTGATGTGCATGCCACGGGCATAGGCAGAGCCCCACCAGGCCATGGCACAAGACGGATCGAGCCGGGCGGCCTGTTCAAAGGAACGAATCGCCTCGTCGTGGTTAAATCCATAGAGCAACTGAATGCCTTGGTTGAACCACCGCTGTGCCTCCTCCGAAGCGGTCGTGACCGTTCGCGAGTAGCCGTCAAAGCCGCTGTACAGCCGCGGCTCGGCGGACGCCTCGTCAGCACGAGTCACGCTGACGCTGGCAAGCGCAGCGGCGATCACCAGCGCGCCGACAGGACCAGCAATGACTAACGCGCTAGCCAGGGTCCGATACGTCGCCGCAACGCAGCGACAGCAGGTGTAACGCAGCATCTCCAACTCCTTGGTGTGAGGTGACGGACATGATTTTAAGGTCAGCACGATGAAACGGTACAGGAATTGACATCAAGAGTACTTAGAGGTGTGCCATAGCGCCTGGAGTTTCCACGGCCGTGACACGTAGAGGGTCAATCCTTTTTTGAGAGCACGATCATGCCAAATGCCTGGAGCGACAAAGACGAGCGGACCTATGAGCATATCAAAGACTCGGCCCTCGATCGCGGTCAAAGTCCCAAGCGAGCCAAGGAGATTGCCGCTCGCACCGTCAATAAGCAGCGGCGCGAGCAGGGCCGGACGCCCAATCAAACCACGCAAGGGACCGGCAACCCCAACACGCCGTTGGAAGATCGCAAAGTTGCCGAGCTGAGAAACCTGGCCGCCCAACACCACATCGCCGGCCGCAGCACGATGCGCGAAGCGCAATTGATCGAGGCGCTCCGCTCACAGAGCTAGCCAGACGCGCTCACATTCGACCGGCGGGTTGATCCGCCCAAACGCCAGCCTCATGCGGCCGATGCGAACCGAGCGGTCGCTAAAGGGTGCGGAAGATGCCCCTGCTCCGGGCGGGACAACTGGGTAAGATAGAGCGGACAGGCAGCCCGCTGTCACGGGGCCCCCATTTTTTTGCCGATTTAGTTGCTGCGCAGGGGGAATTGGAGTACAAACTTCCGCAGGCGGCCTTCAAGGGGTGTCAAGATCACTTCAGCGGTCGGCGACCGCTTGTCTCCTGCTTCACGGTCGGCATCCCCTGCAATCTTTTCACGTCGCCGGACTCGTTGGTCTCTTTCATTTTTCCCGTAGGGAGGCATTTTCTCATGGTTCGTTCTCGTTGCGCATTCACGTTGGTGGAACTGTTGGTGGTGATCGCCATCATCGGTGTCATGGTCGGCCTGTTGCTTCCTGCAGTGCAAGCCGCTCGCGAAGCCGCCCGCCGAATGCAGTGCTCCAATAACCTGAAGCAGCATGGTCTGGCGATCCACAACTACCACTCGACGTACAACGTTTTCCCGCCCGGCAGGCTCAGCAATGGCCAGCTCAATAACAACGTCGCGACCTTGGCTGTGCCGGTCAAAAACACCACCGGCTGGGCGCTGCTGCTGCCGTATTTTGAGCAGCAAGCTGCATTTGAGCAGTACGACTTCAACGTTTGTTCCAGCAGTGCGCGGCGCTCCAACTTTCCCGCTACGGCACCGGTGATGGGCAACGACATGATCAATCACCCGATTTACAGCCAGCGGTTCAGCGTGCTGGAGTGCCCCTCGCACGTCGATGCCGGTGAATCGCGCACGCAAAGCCCTGGGACGGAAGAGCTGTACAGCATGCGCGACGCGAAGCGGACAAGCTACTTTTTCTCCAGCGGCCAGTACACTGACGACAACTCGCCGTATCCAAATATGGCTTCGCGCCGGATCCGCGGTCTTGGCGCTTTCGGTTCCGAGGGCTCGGCAAAGATCGGTGACGTCTCTGACGGGACGAGTAACGCAATTGCGATTGGGGAATCACACGGCGGCCGCAAGAAAACCGGTCCCGAGTGGGGTCCTTGGGGTCTCTGCGGGACGCGAACTTCGGTCTTCGGCTCAGTCCAGGCGGACAACAACACCGCCATTCCCGGTACGCCGCTGACGTTCACCGCCGCGCACCAGCGTGATTACCACATCAACTCGGCCTACAACAATGACCCTCAGGGCCGCCAATTTGCCTGGACGTTTGGCAGCCAGCATCCAGGTGGAGCGCAATTCGTCATGTGTGATGGGTCGGCCAGGTTTCTGACTGAAACGATGGATTATCTGACACTGATCCGCCTGGCTTACATTCTTGATGGCGAACCGGTCGGTGCGTTCTAACCGCAGCACGTCGCTGAGAGGTGTGGGTATCGTCCGCAATTGCACCGCGCGGGGGTATTGCCCTGCGCTGCAGCGATTGATTTTATCATTCCATAGTATTTAGCTTTTGTAGGTTCTGTGTCATGCGTCAGCTTTTATTCCGCACCGGTTCGCTCATCGCCTGCATTTCGCTGCTTGTGGGCTGTGGTCCCAGTGGTCGTCCGAAGATTGAAACCGCACCGGTATCCGGGTCCGTTCAGGTCGATGGCAAACCACTGGCCAATGCGAAGGTGAACTTCCTGACCAAGGAATACGCGGGGATCGCAGAAACCGATGCCTCCGGCAACTTCCAGATGGAAGCGCAACCGGGTGAAAATACGGTCTACATTGTTAAATACACCGATCCTAATTTCGACGAAACGATGATCGGTGGATCGGACACACCGGGCAGTGCCCCGAAGCAATTGCTGCCGGAAAAGTTTAGCGACGCCGCTAAGTCCGAGTTGAAGTTCACGGTTCCCGACAGCGGCTCGACCGATGCGAACTTTGATTTAAAGACTCGGTAGTTCATTTTTTCACCGCGACCAGAGGATGACGGCGGGTTTTGTGGCGGTGAAATAGAAACAGGTTTGTGACTGATGCGATCCGTCCGCTCAAGACGGTAGATAGGGACGCATCAATGGATGCGCCGCCTCTTGTTTGCGTTGCTCTTTTCGCTCGTTCAGGTTCCCTGCGAAGGTTGTCGACGAGTTCGATCGGACAACTTTCATGTGTGATATTTTTCCATTTGTCCGCTGCGCCTGCTTTTCCTTTTCTCCGGAGTCGTTGTTATGATTCGTAGCCGAGTCTGCCGTCCGAATCGAGCGGCCTTTACATTGGTTGAACTGTTGGTCGTGATCGCGATCATCGGTGTGATGGTCGGGCTGTTGCTGCCCGCCGTGCAGTCAGCACGTGAGGCTGCGCGGCGGATGTCTTGCACCAACAATCTGAAGCAGCTCGGCCTGGCGATTCATAATTACCACGACACGCAACGGGCGTTCCCACCGCATTCATACAACACCAATAGGCTGGCCTGGACCGTTCATGTACTCCCGTTCATCGAGGCGCAAAACCTGTATGAGCAGTTCAACATGGGCATCCACTACAACGCGGGCGTCAACAACAACCTCGGCTTGACTAAAGTTCCCGGCTATCACTGCCCGTCGAGTAAAAGCACTCAATCGTCGCTCGAAAACGGTGGTGAGGCAATCGCTGGCGTCGCCACGCAGACGACGCACTACTATGGATCGATGGGCCCCAAGGGGATCAATGCCTCAACCACAACGGCTTATCCTCATTCAGCTGTGGGAGGTCACGGAGGTTATTCTGGCGATGGCTTCTTCAAGCAGAACGCCACTACGAAGTTCGCCGATCTGTTGGATGGTACATCTAATACCATCTGCCTCGGCGAGATCTCGTGGGATGACCGCGGCGGCGTGCGAACCCGCTACCGAACTTGGACTCGCGGTCATGCGCAGAACGACTGGAACGCTGGGGCAAAGAACGTGGCGCAGCAGATTAACTCCGATTTCACCGCCCTGTTCAACGACATGAGCTTCGGCAGCAACCACCCCGGCGGTTGCCATTTCCTAATGGGGGATGGTTCGGTCAGGTTCATCTCGGAAACTGTCGACTTTAACGCCTACCTTGCAACCGCCAGCGCTAGCGGCAGAGAAGTTAAGGTGGCGGAATAATCACGCTCGTAGGGAACACGCCCATCACCTCACTCATGCACGCATTTATGATGACTGCGAATTTTATGATGCTCCGCAAAGGCATGTTCGGCTTCGATCTGACGATGGCAGTCGGCCGGTGCTCCAGCATGATGTCGATAATGCCACGTCCGATGTGCGTGCCGCTGGGCGCATTATGGATGATGTTGATCATCGGTGGCTGTGGCAGCGAAAGCGGTCCGACTCGGTATCATGTATCCGGAACCGTGACCCATAGTGGCACTCCGATTCCACAAGGGGTGATCCAGTTTCTTCCGGACTCCGCCAAAGGAAACGAAGGACCGGCGGTCAACGCCAATATTGTCCAGGGGAAGTATGACACGACTGTTTCGGGCAAAGGCACTGTCGGCGGAGCTCACGTCGTGGTCATCAACGGGTTTGACGGCGAGGCTCGTCCAGCGGATGAACTCCCCTTGGGCAAGCCGTTGTTTGGCGAGTATCGCACAAACGTCGACTTGCCTCAGTCAACCGGCGAGACTGTAAACTTTGAGGTTCAGCCTTAATATCTTGTCACCCAGACTTTCTAGAAAATTCGAGGTGGCTAGATCGATGGCTGCTCCCTGCCGTTTTCTTTGTCGTTTCTGGCTAGTCACACAACCTGTGTGTGCGGCGCTGGTCTGGCTGTCGACACTGCCTTCGCTGTTCGCAGCGGAAACCGCGGATGTCGTCGTGTGGGGTGCCACACCCGCGGGGATCACTGCCGCAGTCGGAGCCGCTCGTGAGGGCGTTCGCGTGACGCTCGTGGAGCCGGCCGATTTTGTCGGCGGCGTGATGAGCGGCGGGCTCAGCTTCAGCGATTCCAATCAGACGGATCGCCGCGTGATGCTCGGACTGTTCGAGGAAGTGCACCTGCGGATTGAGCGGCATTACCAGCAACTCGGCGTCGTGCTGCCTTACCGAGTTGCGGAAAAGGACCATACGCCGTGGACCTATGAACCGCATGTCGCCGAAAAGATCTTTAACGAGCTACTCGAGGAAGCCGGGGTCAGCGTCTTCTTAGAGGAAGAGCTGGAGTCGATTGAACTGCGCGACGGCGGCATCGCCGCTCTGACGACCTCGCAGCGCCGCTTTGAGGCGAAGGTATTCGTCGATGCGAGCTACGAAGGCGATTTGATGGCGCGGGCCGGTGTGAACTGGACTATCGGGCGCGAGGGTCGCCAGCAGTACGGCGAGCGCTACGCCGGTCGGCAGACACCCAAGCCGCCGGTCCTCGCAGTAAACCCGCGAGACGACCAGGGCCGCTTGCTACCGTTGATTACGGCTGAGGATGCCGGTGATGAGACGGCCGGAGACGATCGCGTGATGGTCTACAGTTTTCGGCTCTGCCTGACCAAGGAGCTGGAAAACCAAATTCCATTCACGCAGCCGCCGGGATATGATCCGGCGCGGTACGAACTGGTGCGCCGCTTCGTCACCGCTCATCCCCCTCGGCGCTTGCTGTTTGATCCCTACCCGCTGCCCGGCGACAAGTTCGACGGCAACAACAGCATCGGCGGCCAGATTTCGATCGGTCTGGTGGGCGGCGGTAATCGGTGGTGCGAAGCGTCTTACGCCGAGCGGAAGCAGATTTGGCAGGAGCACCGTGATTACACACAGGGCCTGATCTGGTTTATGGCCACGGATCCGGCGATGCCGACGGCGCTACGCGAGGAGATGCAGTCCTACGGATATCCCCGCGATGAGTTCGCTCGGCACGGCCACTTTTCGCCGGCGCTGTACGTTCGCGAAGGTCGGCGGATGCTCGGTCGCTACGTATTGACCGAACGCGACATCTTGCACGAAGTAAGCAAGAGCGATTCGATTGGGGTCGGCTCTTTTCCGATCGATTCCCATGATGTCCAGCGAGTCGTTGCCGCCGGCGGTGACGGTTTTGTCAATGAAGGCACGATTTTTCCGGTGAAGATGGACGGTCGCAGGCTGGGGCAGCCCCACCAGTTGCCCTACCGGGCGATCACGCCGCATGAACAGGAGTGTCGTAACCTACTGGTCCCGGTGGCGCTATCTTGTTCGCATGTGGCCTTTTCGTCGGTGCGCGTGGAACCGACTTGGATGGTGTTGGGACATAGCGCCGGTGTCGCCGCGGCACTGGCAAGCCAGCGAAATGAATCGGTTCAAGCGATTCCTTATCCAGTGCTGCGAGAGCATCTGCTCGCGCAAGGCCAAGCCCTTGATCCACTGCCACTGCCTGAGCTACCGCCGCCGCTCCTGGGCATCGATGCGGCCACGCTGCCAGGCATCGTGCTGGACGATCAAGCGGCTCAGCGCGACGGTCCCTGGCAGCATTCCACGAATTTTAAACCGTACGTCGGCATCGGCTACCGGCACGACGATGACAGTTCTAAGGGTCTGATGCGGCTTGTCTTCCGGCCCGAGATTCCCGCAGCCGGGCGGTACCGAATCGGCTTGGCGTACTCGCCTCACCCGAGCCGCGCCGCCGACGTCCCGGTGATCGTCAGCGTCGGTGAGCAAGAGACAATCATTCGTGTCGACCAACGTCAACCGCTCGATGACCGCTCGCCGTTTCGCGTCATCGGCGAGCTTGAACTCCCCGCCGGCACCCAGACGACGATCACCATCAGCAATGCGGGGACCAGCGGGTTCGTGATCTGCGATGCCATCCAGCTGCTGAAGGTCGCCGCGAGCGCCGATTGAGTTTCGCGCCGCCGCGAGGATGAGGATCTTGATCGATGATGGCCGGGCAAGTTATTCCTGTGGCAGAAACGGAAACAGCTTGCGAATCTCGTCCTCGGACGGCTGGTGACCGAACTCGCAGATCTCGAACGCCTCGGCATACTTCACCTGCTTGCCGGTTTCTTCGCCGTACCAGCGGACCAGGGCGTCGCGGTACTGATTGGCTTCGCTGCTCTGCCGGCCATCCCAGCGTTTCCAGAGCCACTGGCGGCGCTGCTCGGGGCGGTCGGCCGGCGGGTTGGCGGCCATGATCTCGGCACTCCCCAACGCTCCCCCTTCAAACGTCTGCGACTCCAACGCCATCAGCGCGTCAACTTTTTGCTCGAACACCTCATCGATGGCCACGGCGATGTCCGCTTTGAACGGGTAAGGCTTTTGAAACCGATCGCTTGAATAGAGGAACACCGGGTTCTTATCCAGTGGTGGAACATCGGGACTGAAAAAGGGGACAGCTACCATGTAGGCAGCATCCTGGACCAGCACCCCGACATAGCGGTGGTCGGGATGGTAGTCCCAGGGCCGGTGACAGATCACGACATCGGCGTTCCACTGGCGGATCAGCCTCAGGATCGTGCGCCGGTTTTCCAGCGTCGGCATCAATTCGCCGTCGTGAATGTCAAGCACCTCATAGGTCACGCCAAGCCGCTTCGCGACCAGTTCGGACTCAGCGGTCCGCCGCTTGGCCAGTGGCCCACCGGCCATTTCCCAGTGGCCGATGTCACCGTTGGTGACCGACACGAGTTTGACGTGGTGCCCCGCCTTGGCCCACAATGCTCCCACACCGCCGGCTTTGTATTCGGCATCATCGGGGTGAGCACCAAACACGATGATCCGTAGCTTGCCGTCCTCGGCGGCCTGGATCGAAGTCGCCAGCGACGCGGAAAACAGGAGCATGAGGCAAGACGTGATGCGAATCATCATGGGGTAAAACCGTAGTAAAGTTCGGATAGGCCCCTGCCGCTCAGGGACCATTGGTTGGGGTTAAGGGGTCAGGAGTCAATTGTGCGGAGCACCCGAAGGGCCGCTTGCGGCAATTGACTCCTGCCCCCTTAAACCTGATCAGTGTAATCCATCGACTCGGCTACCGCGGCATCGGGGACGGCGAGGAGTGGAGTCCGTGGCACCAGGTGAGCGAGATAGAATCGCCTAATCAAATGGGTTCTTCGGGGATTTTAGTGGCCGCCCGTTGCGGAGCGGGTATTGCTATGGCTTTGGGTGGCACGCTCAGAGCCCCAGCGATGGGCGTGGGCACCGGAAACAGATGCCGAGCCGATGAGACATTCCGTTGTTACCCTGCGGTTCTCCCCATCACGCCCTTCGTTCCTCAGGGACGTGCCACCCAGAAGATCAGCGTCTACGTCCTGCGTGATGAGCCACGAAATTCGCTGAAGAACCGATCAAAAACGGGAAAATCGTTCTCGGGTAGCACATCGAGAATCTCTCGTGGTCGGTTATCATGCTGACGCTTCGCCGCTTGACAGCTCAGAGATGGTGCCGCCTGTCGGCGGGTAGCCTGGCACTTCGCAATGGGACCTACTTGCATGATCAACTCTGAGAATTGTTGTGGGGCAACGCATGTCGGGCGGAAACGCGAGAACAACCAGGATGCGTTTCTGATCGGGCGGTTGGCCAAATCGATGCTGGTCGGCGTCAACAGCCTCGGGATCGAGCCCCGAACGCGGCTGCTCGGTGATGACCGCGGATGGCTGATGCTGGTTGCCGACGGTATGGGCGGGCATGCCGGGGGCGAGCGTGCAAGCTCCCTGGCCATCCAATACCTTGTCAAACGCCTGCTCAACAACGTGCACTGGTTCATCCAGCTGAGTCCCAGCGAAGAGCAGCAGTTCATCGCCGGACTCAAAAGCTTGCTACGCGACACACATCACGAGATCCAGCTTGAAGGCCGCCGACACAGCGCGCTGGAGGGGATGGGGACGACGTTGACTATGGCCTATCTCGTCTGGCCGACACTGTACGTCCTGCATGCGGGTGACAGTCGTTGTTACCTCGTCCGTGATTCTCAGGTGCAATGCTTAACGACCGATCACACCTTGGCGCGGCGGATGGTGGAAAGCGGCGGCCTGAAACCGGAAGACGAGACGGCCAGCCGCTGGAGCAATGTGCTGTGGAACGTGCTCGGCGGCAGGAGCGAAGAGCAACTCAAGGCGGAGGTGCATCAGGTGCACCTACAACACGGTGATACCATCGTGCTCTGCTCCGATGGCCTACACCGCTATCTCAGCGATGCAGCCCTGCTGAAGATCCTCGCACTGGGCCAGTCCTGTGGCGACGCCTGCCAAACGTTGATCGATTTGGCCAACGAACAAGGTGGCGAGGACAACATTACGGTGATCGTCGCACGAGTACCGTCTGCCGCTCAAGAAAACCGCGAAAACCCGCTTGCCAGCACCGTCACTAACATTCCCCAGGCGTCAATCAGCAGCGAACCTGAGACGCTCGATCTCAACCCGTAGGCTGGCTAGGGCTTATCCTAAAAAGGGTCTGACAAGCCTAGCTCTTAGAATGGTCGTGACTTTTGGAATGAGCGGTTTTTTTGGGTGCCGGCATGAGCTCGGCGACCCACTCCGTCCACTGCTCCACTTCCTCCGCATCCAGGCTCGGTTGCGGGCGATCGGGCAGCATCTCGATGGTGCCCGACAGCGGGTCTCGGCGCCGGATGATCAGTTGGCCATCCATATCGACCTCGAACGTCAGTTCCAGATTCGGGTTCTCCTCGGAGCTGGCCAGCCGGTGCCCTCCGAGCGACCGCCAGGAGGTTTCGCGCCAGGTCGATGATTCGACGAGTGTCAGGCTTTGTCCACCGGTTTTGCTCGCTGCGATCCGGCGGCTGGTGCGAGCCGGGATCGTGGTCCCGCGCGGGATCATGGTCCGGATCCGCCGCCGGCTGTCAGGATCAACGACCAACAGTCCGATGGCGTGACAGGTACAGGGCTGGGGTGGCAAGGGGATGTCGCCGCGTCCGGGCAGTTCGCCGGCGATGCAAGCGGCTGCTCCGCGTGCCAGATCGGTGCGGTCGACGGCGATGCCGGTCACCTCGGGATTGATCGCGGCGAGGATCCGCTGGCGATTGGCAGCGATCCGCGTGGGCAACCCGAACAGCAGCGTGTGGCGAATCCGCTGCGGGTCGACCGCTGCGGTTTCGATCGCCGCGGAAATCATTTCCAGCAGTTCCTCCATCAACGGCTCACAGGCATCGAGCCATGCGGCGCGGTCGAGCTTCACTTCGACCCCCCCGCCTTCGCGCGGCAGTCGGATGGTGGCCACGGGAGACAACAAGAACGCCGCCATCGCTCGTTCGCAAGCCACCTGAAGTGCTGCAGCGAGCGGCAGCGACTGCAGCGGATCGAATCCGTGCTGCGTGCGGCAGAGCATCGCGGCCAAATCGACGAGCTTTTGCTGCCACTGCAGCATGCCGTGGTGCCACTGGCCGACTGCCGCCAGCTGCTGCGCCCGGGGCCCGCGGCGACGGGTGATCACCACTTCGGTCGCATTTCCGGAGATCGAAATGATCACTTGGGGACGCGCCGCGTCGTCGGCGCTCAGCAGCAATGGATCGCGGTCGACCCGCTCCGAACCGCCTGCTATCGAGGAGTTGCTGCGCCGCTGGTCGCTGCGCTGCGCCAGATCCAAGTGCCATGACTGCAGCGCGGCCAGAGAGCGGTCGACTAGCCGCACCGAGCGGAGGCCGGCAATCGCCGCGGCCTGCAACACCGCTTGTCGGTGCAGTTGGTCGTAGCACGAAGGAACGGTGATCGCGACCGCTCGCGGGGAGCTGCGTTCGGTCCAGCAGCTGTGCATCAAGTGCCGCATCTGCAGCGCCATCAGCACTTCGGCCGGACAGCGCCGGCCAGCAATGACATGCTCCATCCGCGTCTGGCCGATGTACAGCGGCACGCAGTGAATCACGGTGCCGGGACGTTTTTGCCGCAGGGCCGCTGCGGCGTCGCCGAATGCGAGCGGCTGGCCGTCAGCGATCGCCAGCCGGTGCTGCACCGCACGTTGCCCTGCGGGTGCGAGCAGTTGAACTTCGCCAGCAGGGTCGGCCATTGCGGCGCTGGCGTAGAACATGCCCCAGTCGATCGCCATCACCTTCGGAACTTCCCCTTGCGTCGACAAAGAATGCATCGTCGAAAAGTCGCCGGTCGTTTGCTTGGCGGTGAAACCAGTGATCCATTTGGGAATCGCATCGCTGGTGTCATGGATCGCAAGATCGGCGATTACTTCCGTGAGCGAGCCATAGCGATCCTGAGGCCGCTTGGCCATCATCCGGTGCAGGACATGCTCGAGCCGCAAATCGACGTCGGGACGGATGGCAAAGAGTTCGGGCAACGGATCGTGGCGGTGGCCGCGGACCTGGTCGAGGAACTCACCTTCGTAGGGCGGCCGACCTGTCAGCAGGAAGTAGAACGTTGCTCCGAGCGAATAGATGTCGCTCCGCGCGTCGACCGCGTCAGGGTTCTCGAGCTGCTCGGGTGACATGAAGGCGATCGTACCAACCAGCCGGCCGGCGTCCCTCGCTTTGGCCTGCGACGCACTCGCTGCCGCCTTGGCCGCGACCGATGCCAGCCCTAAATCGACCACTTTGACCGTGCCGTCGTCGGCTCGCATCAGGTTGCTCGGTTTGACATCCCGGTGGATGATGCCGGCTGCATGCGCATGTGCCAGCCCGCGGGCAGCATCGCGAATCGCCGAAACGGCGGCACCAATCGACAGCGGCCCGCTTTGCTCGACCCAGCTGGCGAGCGTCGGGCCGTTGACGAATTCCATCGCCAAGTAGTGGATGCCGTTGACGTTGCCAGCATCAAACGCGGTCACGATGTTGGGGTGCAACAACCGCGCAGCAGCACGCACTTCACCGTAGAACCGCTGGACCGCACTGGTCTGCTGCATTCGCTCCGGCGGCAACGTCTTCAGCGCCACGGTGCGCTGCATCGGCTCGTGTTCAGCCAGATACACACGCCCCATCCCGCCGCTGCCAATCAACCGCTCGATGCGATATTCACCGACTCGCGCAGGGATCTCGGCAGTCTGTCGCTCGCCGGATGCATCGCAGAGGAATCCTTCGGAAGCAGAAGTGAACTCGCCATTGTCCAGCGGCTGCCAAACGGCCGAGCCGTGAGCACAGGTTTCGCCTTCGACAAACGCTGAGCCGCTCGACTCAGTCGCAGACTCGTCGCGCGTCGGATGCTCATTCTCGGAGCGGCCGGCGGCGGGCTGCCCCGTTACAAACAGATCGTCGGGATTACCAGGGGAACTCACAAATGGCGTGTCAGCGTAGGAGTTGCAGGGCGACGAAGACGAGAAGGGAATGGCTTCCGGCCGCTTCGCTCCGATTGGATTGTAGCCTCCGTGCTGGTTTTTGGATTCTACCAATCATCCCAGTCAGCGATAAAATTTTGCCAACCGCTGCGGCGAGACTCCCGCCGCATGCGCGACCTGGAGCGAAAAATTGAGCAAAGTTTGTCGCCAGACGCCGCGCCGCTGCCACCGCCGGGGGCTGATGATCACCGGGCCCTCGACCAGCAGCGGCCAGCCCTGCCGCCGCAAACGCCCCGAGAGTCGCAGGTCTTCCATCAGCGGAATTGGCTCAAAACCACCGGCTTCCCCGTACCAGCTGCGGCGGACGAACATCGCCTGATCGCCAAACGCGATGCCCCGGTATTGGACCCGCCAGGCATTGCCCCACTCCAGCAGGCGAAACCGCCAGGGGGCCGCATCAATCCGCTGCCGTGCTGCGCCCCAGCCGCGGTGTGGATGCCGGTCCAGCGCCGTGCAGATCTGCTGTAAGGTGCCAGCCACCAAACGACAGTCGCCGTGCAAAAACAGCAGCACCGGCGAGCGGCAAAGCCTGGCACCTTCGGCGAGTTGAACGCCCCGGCCGCCGCGGGTGATCACCACCTTGACCTGCGGCCAGGCCGCTGCGATCGCGCGTGTCGCATCATCACTGCCGCCGTCAACGACGATGATCTCTCCACATTCGGCCACCGAGCGGATCGCCGCATCGATCCCAGCAGCCTCGTTGAGCGTGGGAATGACGACGCCGATGTCCGCTGGCGTCATTGCTCTTGCGCGTCGAGGTAGCGGACGTAGGCGATCGGACCGAGCACCAACAGCGGCACCCACGCCGCCATCGCCGGCGAAAGAAAATAACCGCCGCCGGCCATCGCTGCGGCCAGCGTCTTGAGCCCAAAGAACAGCAGCACGACTCCCAGCGCCTGAGCGATCACGCTGAACAACCGCTTGTCGCCGCGATTGACGACCAGCGGCAGGCCCAGCAGCACCAGGCAAAAGTCCAGTGGCGCTCGCAGCATGCGTTCGTGCAGCAGCGTGTGCAGGTCTTTGCTGCTGTGGACCGACGCGTTGCGAATCCGCCGGATCAATTCCGGCATGCCGGCCATCCGCGTCGAACGGGGATTGTCGAGCAGTACCTCGATGTCCAGCGTCGTCGCTACAAAGCACTGGCCGCTCTGCAGCCAGGGCAGATCATGGTGTGTCATCAACACCGGCCGATCGTTGATCGTTCCCGTCGCCAACGTGTCGATCTCGGCGGGCCGTGACACGCCGGTGACGACATAGCCTGAAGGGACACCGTCGGCTGCGTCTCGCCATGTCGCCGACTGGGCGTCGATCGTATCGCCAAATCCAGGATAAGAAGCATACAGCCGGAAGCTCGGCTGCAGGATTTGTAACTCCCGCGGCTGCAGCCCGTCACCTTCGATCAGGATGCCGCTGGACTTGTCGTAGGCCGGCAACATCGACTGCGTCTTTGCCTCGCGGAGTTCGTCCGGCTTGCTCGTCAGTACCTCGCGGTAAGGCGGAATCACCCATTCGCGATTGAACCACTGGACACCGATCACCACCGCGACCAGCAGCAACATCGGCCGCAGCACGCGCCCATGTTTCACACCGGCTGCCAACAAGGCTGTCAACTCGCCGCTGCGGCGCAGCCAGCTGACGGTGAACAGCATCGCCATCAGCGCGATGATCGACGCCGTCCAGTCGAACAGCATCAACATGTAGGGTCCGTAAAAACCGATCAGCACCGCCGGCACTGAGCGGCCACTGCTGGTCATCCGCGACAGCTCATCGAGGTTATTGAACGCATGGAAGACGACAAACACGCCGCCGAGGCTGAGAAAGCAAATCAGCATCGTGCGCGCGAACAGCACCAGGATGTAGCGGTCGATTCGTGTCATCAGGGGTCCAGTGATCGGTCCGCTCCAGCGCGACGCCTGCCCAGTCAACCCACCAAGCCGGCGGCTCCTCACGCGAAGAGCGCCGCCTAGGATCGTCGAGATCGACGATTCAGGGCAAGGCCGATCTATTTCGCCCCCGCTGAGCGGGTGGCAGGCTGTGGCAGGCTTGACGATCAACTCCGGTACCCGATCGCCGGGCTTGAATCGACTCGATACGATCACGCACCCATTCCAACTTTCCTTCTCTGGCCACCTTTCCTTCTCTGGCTGCACCACCAGAAAGATCATCGATGGGCGATCGAGTCCGATGGGTGGAGGCATCCGCTTCGTTTACCAACAGCTTGAACGCTGCGCCTTGTATAACCTCGGTCATGGGCACAGCCTGGATGTTAGACGCATGGGTCTCATCATCGACAGTATCAACCAGCACCTAATAATCCGCAGGAGGAGCGATTTCATCATCGATCGCTACGGGATTATCAAGGAAACTCTGAGGCAACTGCTCAGGCCAGTTGCCGGTCATCACGATCTCACGGGCGCGGAATTCCTCGTGACGATGCTCTCGGTAGAGCCCGAATTGGGTCGCGCCGTCGAAATCGAGCGGACGCTGATAAACCATTTGATCGTTGAGTGTGACGTTTACTTTGCCTTCGGCGATGCTGACCGCGACGCGATTCCACCCGTTTTCTTTCAATGGCAATGCTTTCGGTCCGCGACGGTTCAGTGGCTCGAGCATCGAGTGATCGCTCGCCAGCCCGGTCCAATCCCATTTTCCATCGGTCATCCAGCGAACTTGCACTCCATCGGCACGAAGCAGGAAAACCAGTCGACCGACCGCCGGATGGGTGGCGACTTCACCGGATCGGTGTTCGAACTCATAGCTGATCGTCTCATCCTCGAGCAACGGTCGCTGATAACGCAACAGACCTGGCAGGGAAGCCATTGATGGATTGGCGTCTGAGCTGGCAAGGAGCATCTCGGATTGAACTTGCCAATCAACGCCAACGCTCGCAGTTTGCTCACGTGGTGCGCGAACGGATGAAAACGGCAACTGGCTCTGAGCAAAAAATCCGCTTTCCCAACCCCGCAGCTGGTCGCTGGCGATCAGCGCGATTTGCCGCGGAATCGTTGGCGTTCCTTCGATGCGAAGATTTCGAAACACCGGACGATTGATGCCATAGCTTCGTAAACCGATCCACGGGCTTGTTCTCGCCGCAGCGTCGTCGAACCACAGCGGATGAAAGTTGGATTCCATCGCCACGCTCGCCCCAGTCGTGCGGATGGAAACGCGGTTAAAGGTTGCTGTACTTTCATGCTGTACAAAGGGGCATGGTAGCTTCACCGAGTGATTCCCATCAGCATCCCCGATGGTCAGCTGATTGGTGCTGCCCAGCGCTTCAAACCGTAGTCCACCGTAAACCAATCCGCCATCGGTGCCGATCTCGCCTCCCTCCTGTGTCTCGCAAACGAAGTCAAACTCTCCGGTCAGCGGGTAGCGGCAAAACAAGACGTCATCGCTGCCACCGGCCAGATGGAGCACATGGTCCTCATGGGTCAACCACATCGCATCTGGAACGCCGCCGCGTGACTGTGATGCCGTTCGTCCGGTGACAGGCACCCAGTGTTTCAGACGATTGTTGAAAAGCACCGTCGCAGGCGATCGGCCGAGGTTGATCTGCACCGCCGTCGCATGAGCAATCCGAATCAGCGGCCTCAGAGCAGTCTCGTGGGCGGTGAGACTTTGTAGCGCCAGCTCGCTGTGCGGTCGCAGCGTCTCTTGAGTAAGTGCCGCCGATGCAATCGCGACGGGAATCAACACGCGATCAGGTCGACATGCCGCAGCGTCCGCAGCAGGTCCGGAGGCGCCGATGTGCGTCAGGTAGGTTTGAACTTGGCTAGTGTCGCTGCGTCGATCGGCGATTTGCGCTAACAGCAACATTTCTTTGCGCCGGTAACTTGTTGGGCGGCCAACCGGTCGAGTTCCAATACCAATGCGCCCAGGCGTCCGATTTGCTCAGCGGTCTGGACCAGCATCCATCCGCTGCAAAACAAGCCGCTTACTCCGCCTACATCTGCAATCGGAAACGATGTGTCGCGAGGTCGCTCGCCTATCGCTCTGGCAAATGCCCTGGGTGGAGCCTCAACGGGCACCGGCGTAACGAGCAGACGAACGCTGTTTCGGCCCGCTGTTGGCAGCGACCACTTTGACAGCAGTGCGTACTGCTCATCGGCGCTCAGTTGAGTCAACGACCGAAAAATACCTGCGGCAGCCGCGGGCAGACTCGAGCGGATGATTTCGTCATCTGCCACATCTCGGTCGACCACGTTCAGCAGAATCTCCAAGGCCCTCTGGGCACCTTGCTCCTGTAGCGTCTGTAGTACTTGATCGGCAGCCGAAGATGGTGCCACAGCAACATCTTGTGCCGACGCGGCTAAAGCTACAGGAATGCATGCCGCCCACACGTACAAAATAACCGAAGGGCGAATCGATGGAGTGATTTTGTAACACGGCGTGTGCATTGCGGTCTGATGCTTAAAAGATGTCGAATAATGATTGGAATAAGGATTTTGGCCGTTGCGATGGAAGTTTGCCGTTAGCAGGCGGCAGGTTCGCAGCGGGCGGTGCGCCGGGCACGGGTTGCGGTTGGACATCGTCGATCTGGGGACGACCTATGATCACTTCGGCGTTTACATCAAGGGATCGCAGCAACACTTGTGAGCTTCGGCCCTCACCGCCCGTATGCACGAGCGCCCGGATCGAGCCGTAACCCACCGCTGCGTCGCCAACGTCCGCGAATGAAACGATCGTTTCGTCGCCGGCCGTCTCAGAGCCGGCAATCCAAAAGACGCGTCCCCCGCGACGAACCAGTCGCAGTTGCTTGGCGGAGGCCATTTCAATCGCTCCCAGGCTCCGATATTGAAACTCACCGGGACTGAGTGACGCCCGGAGCTTGGCGTTTGCGACCACTGTGCCGCTGGGCATCCGCACTAGGGTGGAGTTGATCTGGGTACGGTCGGCGTCAGCCAATTCCACCTGTAGGTAGATCGCCGTCTCCTGGCCGGCCGCAGGTATCGCAAGTTGTTTGGGATCAAACTCGATTCTAATATCAAAATCCCCTTCGATTTGTCGCAACAGCGCAATCCCCGAACTGGTCCACTCTTCGGTCCCAAGCGCCTGGATCATTAAACCTCGATCAGCCTGGCTCCAGTCGCGATCTGCATTCCAGCGGACGAAGTCACTAGCCGGCGGAGCCGCGTGTACAAAGTCATGATGCAAGACTGCACTCAATTTCTCACTCGACTGCTTGAGGTCGGCGAGCTTAGATTCCATCGAATCCAACGCCATGCCTTCCATTCGCTCAGCCCGCGCATGAAAGTCTAGGAAGCGAACATGGGTGTGCCCGGTGGTGCCCTGGATTTGAGCCCCAAAACGGATGGCCTGTCCCGTCAAGTCGGCGGTCGAAAAATCTGCGCGGCCAATGACACGGAACTGGTCGGAATCGTTTTCGGCGAACTGATAGAAGAGTTGTCCGCCCCGCCGTGATAGCCGCATTCGGCCTGCCGTTGCCTCGACGCAGTGGTGGTTGAAGTAGTGCCGCCGTTCCGTTTCCGCGATTGTCTGCATGTGGAGGCATTGCATCACCTGATCGCCTTGGCGATCCCGTTTCCGCTGCAGCGAGCCAACGTCACTGGCCTCGTTGCTGGCAGCGACGTTCAACATGACCGTGGCCGTCATGTCCGGCAGTGCATGAGTATCCAATTGTTCAAATCGTACGGTAACGTCAAAGTCACCCCCAATCTCGATGTGCGGCGACAGCATGGCATTGCGATAACCTACTTCAGCCGGGCGGCGGACGGCTAGACCCTCGGCCGTGGCGAGAAAGTGCTTGGCGGGATCTCCTTCGGTGACTTTAAACCGGCGGGAACTGAAAATATCCTCGTTGAAGGATTCAGAGAACTCCGCGGCCAGTGCCTGCGAACGGTCCTCTGATAATGCCGGCTCGATGACCGCCAACTGTTGATCACTCAGAACAGGCAATTGTTTGGGCCAATTGCCACTCCAGCGAATTTGCCGCACACGCGCTTGCTCGCGATCGGCATAGTGAAATAAGCCAAAGGTCCGGGGAGCACCTGAATTGACCTCACGTTCATAGACTCTCTGGCCGTTCAGCTGTAGCGCAACTTGGTCGCCGACGAGAGAAAGCGTCATCCGGTTCCATGATCCGCTGAGCAGTGGAAGCGTCGATGACCCACGACGGTTTTGGGGTTCATCCAGTATCGCGTCAGGTCGCCGTGAGGACTGGTCATATTGGCCATCGGTTACATGATGAATGGCGACGCCGTCGGGTTTGAGTAAAAAACAGGTCCGACCCAGCACTGGATGAACGATCGATTGATCCGGCTCATACCAAAACTCGTACTCAATTGTTCCGTCTTCCAACATCGGCCGAGTGTAGACGAGCAAGCTTTCCGCGTGACTGCCTCGAGGAAGTTCCTCGCGGCGCGGGCCCACGATTTCGGCTAGCGTCGCATCCGTTGGTGAACCGGAGCGTGCAGCAGGGGCCTGGTGCCGCCAATCGACCAGCTCATCTCGGCTGGGTTTTCGGTAGTACTCAAACCAGCCGGGAAGATCTGGCGATTCGGAAAGCGAAATCGTTTCCGGCACAGTCGGTGTACCGCTGATACGTAAATCATCCGCTCCGCCGTTATGCCGATAGGAGCTGCGAATTGCGATCCACGGGTCTTGGACCGGGCTCAGGGGTTGCGTGTGAATCTCTCGCCCATTGAAAAACGTAATTGCCCGGGCCGCACTTACCGACGTGCGATAATGGATCGGCGCTGATCGATTGAGGTTGCTCAGCGGTGGCGTAATCGCAACCCGCGCCTGCTCGCCGCGGACGCTACCAAAACCGTACACGCGATGACCGTGAATCGGCGCGACCCAGGTTCCCGCAACCATCAAATGGCTATCTTGCCAATTAAATTCGGTGACGTCGGCCTCCACACTGTAATTCCCTTGCAGCGGAACCTTAAAGAACAAAAAGTCGTCGCCATGGCTGGAAAGATTGCGTGCCGAGGTTGGCTCCAGTCGCCACTGAGGCGCGGGAAAGCCGGTGCCATGCTCAAACGCTCGCGAACGGGCAACCGCAGCCCATTGCTGAGTTCCCTCAAGAGCGGTTGCTTTTTGATCAGGCTGCTCGCCCTCGACGATCTCTTTTAGCATCGCAACCGTCGTCAGCAGATGCTGCTCCCAAGCTTGCCGGTCGTAGACCGTCAAATATTGTTGCGAGATCCGCTGCGCTGGATCAAATACGATTTGTGCTAACTTGGGTGAGCCTGTGGCGATGTGCAAACACAATAATGCAGCGTCTCGCGAACGATGCAGTGTTGCTGGGTCCGTTAGCGCCTGCACAAACATTTGCTCAAGCAATGTAGCGGCGCGGGCAGTATCATTCGCTTCGATTGCCACCAACGCCAGCATTGCCAGCCGCTCGATCTCTTGTGTCACGTCGAGTGTTTCAGCGGCCGAAATGGATTCGTGGAGGCTCTGCAGGCGTCCCAGCTGTGATGCCGTTGCGACCAAATCAAACGCAGGCGAAACGATCCGGCCGCCCACCGGTGCGGATAGGCGAAGCGGTGAGCTCGACCGATTTGAGCCGAGCGCAATCTCGTGGTTCGGCGGTCCGTCAGGTGATTGATCCAGTGGTTCGAAGCCGATGGCGAGTCGAAACGCCGAGTGGTCCCGGCCCGGCAGCACCCACCGCGATAAATAGATCAAGCGGGCTTCTGGCTGCATCGCCCGCGCCCGACGATGCACTGTCAATGCGGATTCGTTCAGGTGTTGGCCCGCAAAAATCCGGTCCAGCGCCCAGCCATCGGAACGTTTGGTGACGCCCACGGGGGCCGATCGCGGCTCTTGGGCATCCGCCCGCCGGGTCAGCTGTGTCATCAACGGAGCTAGGCACCCGAAATGAACCAGCAGCAAAAGACGGAAAATCATCGCTCGGTTTCCATTGCGGCTTGATCGGAAAAGGGGCGGTGGATGCAGTTTACCCCTCGTGGCAGGCTCGGGGGGAGCAAATGCGTGGAAGCTTAGCATCTTGCGGAAAATCAGTGGGGCAGGCTTCCAGTCGGTTCCACTTATTCTCCGAACCACGTTTAGTCGCCTGACTTCGTGGAAACACGCACCCTTTTTTACTAAACGCCGGCTGCCAGGACAGCGGAGCTGCCAGCTATCGTAGTACCGCTACCAATTTCTTTAAAATCGCCGCGTGATTTCAGCCTCGACAACGACTCCACTTGCAACGAACGCCATGCGATGGGCCTGAACAAACCAACGCGTCACCAAAAGGGCGAGCTTGAACAACGCTGAGTTTGTCGAAGGACTTCGCAACCAGGACCCCATCGCGGCCAAGCATTTAACCGAATGCTTTGTACCGTCGGTCTGGCGGTTTGTGTATTTCCGCGTCGATGGCGATCGCCATCTGGCTGAAGACATCGTCAGCGAATCGGTGCTCGCCCTAGTTGTAGCGGTCGGCCAGGGCGTCGCGATCGAGCATCCCAGTGCCTGGCTCCGCTGCGTCGCCCTGCGAAAACTGCAGGACCACTTTCGCGCCGTCGCACGGGTTCAGCATTTGATTGAGCAAGCTGGCCAGAGCATGAGTGCGGAGGAGCAGGAAACCCCTGCCACGGAGCATGACAAGAAAATCAAGCGTGAGGCAGTGCGGTCAGCGATCGATCGTTTGCCCGAGATGTACCGTTTGGCGCTGGAATGGAAGTACATCGAGCGGCTGAGCGTGCGCGAAATTGGCCGGCGACTCGATGCGACGGAAAAAGGAGCGGAATCGATTCTGTTCCGAGCCAGAAAACGCTTTCGCACTGAGTTTCGCAAAGAGGATCCAGCCGATCCGCCGTCCAAAAATGTCGCTCAGACCGCTGCAAGCGACGAAGATGAAGACGATGAGAATCGATGGCCAGTAGCCCCGAATGAAGTGTCGCGAATACGGTCATGACCAACACCACTGCCTTTGCACCGCCTCCGCCGGACGATCAAGCCGATGAGCTTCAGTCGTTGTTGGGTGACGCTTACGCCGCGCCGCCGGTGCCAACGTCCTTAATGCGCAGGCTCGACCTGGGCATCGAGGCCCAGTGGGGGCACTCGCCGGGACTGGTCAAAAAGCCAGCGGTAACCGTTGGCTCGGCGTTGATGGCCGGTAGAAGCTTCGTACGAGCGGCATCCATCGCCGCGGCGCTCGCTGCAACCCTGCTGTTCTCGATTATGTTTCTAAGTGGAACGGACAATTACGCCTGGGCGACGGTGCTCGATGCGATCGCCGCACAGCGTTCATTGCAAGTTGAGAGTGGCGAAACCGTGCGTCGTATTATGTTGCACGATGCGGCAGATGAAAGCGAGGCATTGCGAACGCGGGCGTTCATCGCACTTCTGCTCGGCGACAAAGCGGACGGTGGGTCAGCTAACCTTGATGGCCTGCATGTAATCGAGGAGCACTGGAAACGCGAACAAGACTCGATCGCACTGCACGTGCGTTTTAAAACCGCTGATTCAGAACAGATTGACGTGAGCCTGACGCTCGACCCAGCAACCTCGCTGCCGCGAACCGTTCGCGTCAGCGGCGGCCCGACTCAGTCTCGATCGCTGGTCTTGTCGTATCCTGGCGAGAGCGATTCAGCTATTTCTCAGTCGCCGGTCGCCGCGGTACCGCCTGAAAAGCTCGCCAACACCGAGACGACAGCGCAGCGCGTTGACGAAGCCGCTGCAAACCATTCGGCCGGCGATCCTCAACAGGCGCAACCTGTCGACGCGTCTTCCGCTGAGGCTTCATTGCCGTTGGGAGCAGCAACCGCTTGGCGGCCGGTAAAGGTCGTCAGCCGAACCGATGACGAAGTGGTCAAGCAAATCGACTTGATACTTGAGAGGCTGTGGGAAAAAGAAACGGTTGAACCGGTATCGGTCGCGAGCGACGAAGTGTTGCTGCGGCGAGTTTACCTTGATTTGGCTGGCCGTACCCCGACGGTCACCGAAGTTCGCAGCTTTTTAAAGGACTCCCAACCGGGCCGCTACGAACGCCTGGTCGAAAGGCTCGTGGCAAGCCCCGACCACGCGTCGCATTTTGCCACCACTTGGCGAACTTTTCTCATCCCCGAAGGTGTCGACCTGTCGCCATTTGGCGGGCGCGAAGCATTCGACCGCTGGTTGGCCGACCGGTTCGCTCGAAATGAACCTTACGACGAAGTGGTGCGCAAACTACTCCTGGCCGAAGGCCGGTTGTCACAACCAGGACCGCTATTGTTTTATACGGCACTGAAGCTCGATCCCGATCAACTAGCGGCGCGAACATCGCGAGTCTTTATGGGAATTCGCCTAGAATGTGCCCAGTGCCATGACCACCCATTTGAAGCCTGGTCGCAAGCCGACTTCTGGGGTTACGCCGCCTTCTTCGCCCAGATTTCTCGTCCCAAGGGAGAATTGGAAAACGTATCCAAGGTGATGCGAGTCAGCGATATCGACCGCGGTGAGGTGATGCTGCCAGAAACCGAAATGATTGTTGCACCGCGGTTGTTGGGCCAAACCGGTGAATCCTCGGCAGACGACACCATCACACGTCGGCAACAGCTAGCACGTTGGCTAACCGGCAAGTCCAACCCTTATTTCGCTAGAGCGACCGTCAATCGGGTTTGGGCGCAGTTGTTCGGTCGCGGCATCGTTGACCCTGTGGATGATTTTGGGACCCAAAACCCGCCGCTCTCACCGGAGTTGCTGGATCTACTGGCCAGCCATTTGATTGACATTCATTTTGACCTGCGCCGTGTGACTCGGGCAATCGCACTTTCGCGCGCCTATCGGTTGTCTAGCGCAGCGGATTCGCCGGATTCAAAACGTATCGAACATTTCGCCCAAATGAATGTCAAAACGCTCACCGCCCCGCAGCTTTACGACTGCATCAGCGTCGCCACCTCGCTCGACCAAATCGGCCGCATCCCAGAGATGTTTTCAGTCGCCCGCTTTGGAAATCCGCAGCGCGAATCATTTTTGCAGCAGTTTGCATCGCCCCCTGGCAATCGCGTTGAGTACCTGACAGGGATTCCACAATCGCTGACACTCATGAACGGCGAACCGGTCAGCAATGCAACAGGACCGTCCACAGGTGGATTGCTCAAATCGCTTGAAGCTCCGTTCTTCTCCGACGACCAACGCATCGAGGTGCTGTTTCTGGCCACGCTCGCCCGAGCGCCTCGTCCCGACGAAATGTGGTGGCTGCGTGAAGCGCTCCCCAGCACAGCGTCGCAAGAGGAACGAACCCAAGGGCTCGCCGATATTCTCTGGGCGCTGCTCAACAGCGCCGAGTTCGCACTGAACCACTGAGCCTGCGGCCCCGAGACATAAGCATGGTCTGTGAAATCCCATTCTTCCGCCACTCCCGGATTCTAACCGAACCGTAAAGCAACTGCCCTCCACCACTACGAGCCACCAACCCGGCACAATGCTATGAATCAAATGTTATCTCGGCGCCACTGGATGCAATCGGTTGCTGCCGGCGCAGGCGCCGGGGGCACTAGCGGTTGGTTTGCAGACTTCGCGCACGCGATGGCCAACGATCCCGACCGACGTCGGCATTGTATCCTTTTGTGGATGAGTGGCGGGCCGAGCCAGACCGACACGTTCGACATGAAGCCGAACCACGCCAATGGCGGCGAGTTTCAGGAAGCCCAAACGTCCGTTCCCGGACTGCGATGGAGCCAGCATTTACCAAAACTCGCGTCGATGGCCGATCGGCTGGCAGTGATCCGGGGGATGTCGACTAAAGAAGGCGATCACGGCCGCGGTACTTACCTGATGCGGACTGGTTACAAACCGATGGGACCGGAGCAGTATCCAAGTATCGGAGCATCATTGGCTAATCAACTCGGTCATGCAAATCTTTCGTTGCCGAGCAATGTCAGCATTGGCTCGTTTCGCTCATTCAATGAAGAGGCGTTCAGCCCCGGCTATCTAGGGCCGCGATTTGCGCCGCTGTTTGTTGGCGCAACAGATGTTCCTGGAGCGATCAGCAATGACGAGGAGGGATTCCCGCAACTGCAAGTTCAATCGTTGCAGCGGCCCGCTGATGTCGATGAACAGCGCATGCAGCAGCGGCTGAAGTTTTGGCGCAATCTACAATCTGGTTTTGTCACGGCACGTCAAGGCGGCGCGGCAGCAACTCATAATCAAGTGTATGAGGGTGCACTGCGGCTAATGAGCAGCGAAGATGCAGAAGCCTTTGATCTGTCCAAGGAACCGCCTGCATTGCGACAACAGTATGGCGCAACCGTTTTTGGACAAGGCTGCCTGATGGCGCGCCGGTTGATCGAACGCGGTGTGCCATTCATCGAAGTCTCGTTGGGTACCAGTAGCGAACAGGTTGGCTGGGACACACATTCCAATAACTTTACCACCGTCAGAGAGCTGTCGACAACGCTGGACAACGGCTGGGCCACGCTGATGCAAGATCTAGATGACCGCGGGTTATTGGAATCGACGACGATTTTGTGGATGGGGGAGTTCGGCCGCACGCCGGTCATTAACGCCAATGCAGGACGTGATCACTACCCCCGCGCCTGGACCACGGTACTCGCTGGCGGTGGAATCGCTGGCGGGCAAGCGTACGGCAAGACGAGCGACGATGGCACGGCGGTGGAGAAGGACCAAGTCAATCAACAAGATTTGCTAGCTACGCTTTGCCAAGCGCTGGGGGTAGGAGCTGCTGCTAGCAACATGTCACCCAGTGGCCGCCCGATACCGATTGCGGAAGGCAACGCGATTAGGGAGATATTGGCATGAGCCGCCGAGCTGCCATGTTGCGCATGTTGCGAAATGAGTGGTTGCGAGGTGCTGCCGTCGCAATAGCTCTCGCGGGTCGGCTTGCTGCGCAGGAGACTGCCTTTCCGATCACCGTCGCCGCCAAGGCGTTGGCGTCGCAAGACACCACTGCACCGGACGCCGCCATGCCGATGCAGCAGCCTGCGGTGCGACTCGTGGAGCCGACTATGCCCGGCGGAAAACTGCCCCAGTACCAGCTGGGCCACCGTCAACGCGATCGATTGACGCAGGCGCATCGCGATACAGGAACTCTGTTGCTTTCAATCGCTCTGCCCGATCGAGAGCTGTTGATTAGGGCGACGATCACAATCGACGGCGAACCCTTTCCGACCGCGCGCAGGCGCCGTATCGAACAGCTGCTTGCTTCCAACCAGTTGAGCGATGGCCCGAGCGTGAGCGGTAATCTGCCGAGCGAGCTTTCCGCTACACCGGACGCTGACGATGATCAGCCACCGAAGATCGCTGAGTATCGTATGACGACGGACTCGGCTGAGTTGTTGCACCGTTATGCCGCGGCAATGAGTCACCCCATCAGCGCCGACGAAGCTCGGTGGTTGCTGGCGAACTGGGGAGACGGGCCAGAATTACTGCTTCTGAACAATCACTTTCAAAGCTTTCGTGCCGACCAACGGCCCGTATTTCATCTGCTCGACCGCAATCGCGATGGAGCCATTTCCAGCGACGAACTGGCGATGGCTGTCCAATCATTTCAGCAGTGCGATTTCAATCATGATGGCATCATCAACGCGCTGGAGATCGAGCGGGCGGCGGAGGATCCACGCGGCCCAGGCAGTCACCAGTCCGGAGTTCGCACCGTACAACTGCTGTCGCTGATCGCAGACTCCCGCGGTGAGCCAGACCTCGAGTTCATGATTGAGTTTGATTCCAAGGACAACGAGAAGTCAAAACTGACACTCGTGTCCACTGCGCCAGGTCTCAATGTTGAATTGAAAAATAGATCACAAATCCCTGGTACAATCACTTTGCAGATGGACCAGCATCCGGTCGCAATTTCAGCTGTGCAGCGAACGCCCAGCGACCAGTTTTCAGTTGGTGCCGTTGTCGATGGATACCCGCTCCTGCCGGTTATCGATCCCAACAATGATGGCAAGTTCACGGTGCGAGAGCTGCGCAGCTTGATTGCGCACTTAAGGACGTTTGACACCGATGGCGACGGCCAACTGACGATGGATGAAACCGCGGCCACAACTCGCATCTGCTTCGGGCTTGGCCCGACAGTGCATCGTGAGCTGGCGAATCTTCGTGATGTTTCAGTGACCGAAACAGCTGATCGGGTAAAACCGCCGGAGTGGTTTGTGCGAATGGACCGAAACGGCGATGACGATTTGACTCGCGACGAGTTTCCCGGGACCGACGAGCAATTCGACGAGCTGGACATGGATCGCAACGGCCTGATCAGCGCCAGCGAAGCGGCCGCACTGGATCAAGCCACCGATCGACCACCCGTCACCGATGGATCACCCGATGAGTAATCGCATGACAGATGTTGAGAAAACCAGCATGAATGGTCGCGACCAGAGCGGCACCCAGGAAACGCTGGACGTTGGTGAAGCGATTGATCAATTGAACGATCAGCTTCAGGATCTGCGAACGCAGCTGGCCGGTGTGATCGTGGGCCAGCATGATGTGTGCGAACAGCTGCTGATCGGAATGCTCTGTCGAGGCCACTGCATCTTGCAAGGGATGCCGGGGCTGGCCAAAACAATGCTGGTCGCCACACTTGCCTCGCTGACCGACCTGAAGTTCCGCCGCGTGCAGTTCACTCCCGACCTAATGCCTGGTGACATCACCGGAACGGAAGTATTAGAAGAAGATCACACGACCGGGAAACGTGTTTTCCGCTTTGTCGAAGGCCCACTGTTTGGAAATGTGATTTTGGCGGACGAAATTAACCGCACACCACCGAAGACTCAGAGCGCACTGCTCGAAGCGATGCAAGAGCGGCAACTGACCGTCTGCGGCCAAACGTACCGACTGCCCGACCCGTTTTTTGTGCTGGCGACGCAAAACCCTGTAGAGACAGAGGGCACGTATCCGTTGCCTGAAGCACAGCTCGATCGGTTTCTGCTCAAAATCCACGTGCCCTATCCGAGCCGCGAAGAAGAGCTCGAGATCGCACGCCGCCAGACAACCGATTATGCGTTCGTAACACGGCGAGTTCTCGACGTCCAGCAGATTCACCGGATGCAGAGCTTGGTCCGCAATGTCGTCGTTTCCGACCATGTATATCACGCTGCACTCGATCTGGTTCGAGGAACGCGTGCGGATGAAGGGCTGATGTCGCCCGAGTTGGCGAGCATGGTGCAATGGGGCGCTGGGCCACGGGCAACCATCGCACTGCTGATGGCGGCCAAGGCGCGGGCACTTTTGAATCGCCGATGTCATGTGATCACGGACGATCTAATCGCCGTCGCAGCACCGGTACTGCGTCACCGAATCATCTTGACCTTCAACGCCGAAGCCGCTGGCGTGGATGCCGACTCCGTGCTCCGCAGAATCATTGAAAACACCGTCTCGCTGCGAGATCGCGCGCGAGGCACATTTTGAGAATGATTGTGGATTTGCTTTGCGCCCGAGCACACGTTTTTACATAAGTTCATTTTTGCCGAGCCTGTGAAATACGTGCCGGATAGCATCGTTTACAACAACTGACTTATGTCCGGCGACTTATGATGTTTGGCCTTTTCCGTCGCAGTGCCCCTGCAATCGATTCACCCTCAGCTCCGAGCTCGTTCGCAGAGTTCGAGGGGCTTGTCGATCCTGAGGTGATGGATCAAATCGGCCATCTGGAGTTTCTTTCACGCAGTGTGGTCGACGGATTGTTGGCCGGTAAGCATCGTTCGACGACCAAGGGTGGCTGCTCCGAGTTTTCGCAACACCGGCAGTACGCCGTCGGTGACGAAGTGCGTCAGATCGACTGGCAAGTCTATGCCCGTAACGATCGCTACTTCGTCAAGCAATTTGAGGAAGAAACGAATCTGCACGCGATGGTGGCGGTCGACACCAGCGGATCAATGAAGTTTGGATTGTCGACGATCAGCAAGTTGGATCATGCCAAGCGAGCGGCAGCATGCCTGTGCCGCTTACTGCTGCACCAGCGCGATGCCGTGGGGGCGACGATTCTGCACCAGTCCAAGCTAGCATTTATTCCGCCTCGACAACACGCGGCCCATCTGCGAGTAATCTTAGCAGCGCTGCAGATGGCCCAGGCCAGTGATGCGGGCGAACTCGGAAGTTTGATTCATCAAGGTGTGTTGCACTGCGCCGCCGCGGCTTGTTTATCCTTCTATCCGACTGCTTCTGCGACCTGGATGAGCTGGGCACGGCGCTGCGGATCGTCCGCGCCCGGGGTCATGATGTGGTGGTGATGCATGTGATGGCGCCGGAAGAATTGACATTTGATTTTCGTCATTGGTCGTGGTTTCGATCGTTGGAACACCCCAGCGAGCGAGTCCGCATTGATCCGCCAGCAGTTCGCACTGAATATCTCGCCCGCGTCCAAGCTTTTCTAACAGCACTTGAGGACATGGTGACTGGCCTCGGCGGGGATTACGTTCGCATGGCCACCCATCAGGATTTGTCGGACGCCCTGGGTTGGTTTTTGCGCAGTCGTCTTGCCCGGCGAGGAGGCGGCGGCCGATGAGTTTTTTAGGCGCTGGCTTCTTGTTCGCACTTCCTCTGCTTGCTGCACCACTGCTGCTGCATCTATTTGACCGCCGGCGCAACGACGAGATCCAGTGGGCAGCGATGCAGTTCCTGATGGCAGCGGCCACTCGCAGAACGAGTTCGCGGCGATTCAAGCACTGGCTGCTGCTGTTGCTCAGAACACTGGCCATCGCCACACTGGTGCTCGCGCTCGCCCGACCGCTCGTCCCCGGTGGATGGATCGCCGGATCACAGCGCACTGAAACCATCGTCGTGATCGATAACTCGATGTCGATGACGCGCCGCGTCGGTGATGAAACGATGATGCAGCGGGCGATCAAGCGAGCGGCACAGGAACTGTCGCAGCTCAAAGCCGGTGATCGCATTCGCCTGATGACGACGGCACCTTACCCGGTTTGGCATCAAGCTGGCAGCATGCGAAGCGACGATCATTCGCGTGACTGGATCGCCTCTCAGGTAAAACAGCTGCAACCGACGTTAGGAAGTAGTGATCTGTTGGCGGCCCTGTTCACCGCCGTCCAAGCGGAAGTGGAAACTACCGTAAACAACCGGCGAATCGTCGTTTTGTCCGATGGCCAGGCGGCCGACTGGAGACTGGGCGATGAAGCAGGGTGGAATGGATTTCGTCAGAGCGCTCGGCGAGGCCTCGATTCCCACGCAGCTGGAACTGGTTGAACTGCAAACCGACATCGCGTCCAAAGGGAACGTGGCGATCGATCGCATCAGCGTCAGTCGGATGCTCGTCGGGACCAATCAATCTGTCACGCTAAGCGCCCGGATCCACAACCATGGGACTGCCAGCGTAACCTCGCGACCGGTCACGTGGCGCAGTCGGTGCCGTTCAGAGCGATCAAGACATCGTTGACAGTATCCAGGCGGGCAAGAGTTCAGAGGTCCAGTGGACCCACTCGTTCTCATCCGCAGGTGCTCACGCTATCACCTGCCAGATCGAGAGTGACGATGATCTGATTGCCGACAATCGCGCCAGTGTGGTCATCGAGGTGGTAGACCGCGTTTCGGTTCTGATTGTTGAGGGAGCTGCGGAACTCGCGGAAACGCAGCAGGACGCATTCTTTGTTCAAGCAGCATTGGGCTGGATCGGCAATGAACCGCTGGATGCCAAGGCTGTCTATGCTCCCACGTCGGTCACACCCGAAAGAATCGCCGGGATGGATTTAACACAGTTTCACGCGGTGATCATTCCCAACCTGACCGCGCTGGACAACAAGACCGTTGAGGCGATTCGTCGGTTCGTCTCCTCTGGAGGCGGAGTCTGGGTAGGGCTAGGAGCGAGGGTTGATATCGATGCTTTTAATCAACAGTGGTTCGCCGACGGCAATGGACTGGCACCGTTAGCTATCGACCGCATCGTTGATGAAACCCATCAGCGAGATGAACCGGCTGAGCAAAAGATCGCGACGACCGCTGAGGAGCTAAATGCCGCACACCAGCGTGCGAGAACCACGATCAACCCGTTCGGGCAAACCCACCCAGCGACGAAGTGGCTGGCGGACATCGAGCAGCTGGACATCGGTGAGGTGGTCGTGAATCGGCGGCTGCGGTTTGTTACACCCGAACACAACGACACCTCGGTTTTACTAAGTTTAAGCAACGGTCAGCCGTTAGCTGTCGAGAGTTTTTTCGGCCGTGGCAGAGTGATCGTGCAAGCGATCCCGCTGCGTCTGCAGTGGAGTAGTCTGGCGCGTTCACAGTCGTTCGTTGTCATGGTCCGTGATTGGATCGATTACCTCGCCCAGCCCAGTGCAACGAATCATAACCTGCAGCCCGGAGATCCGATTGTGCTGCGGTTGCCAAACTCCGCGGTGCAATCCGGTATCCTGACGCCTCCTCAGGGCGATCCGATTGAGCTGACCGCGGACAGCGTTGATGGTGGAGTCGTGTTCCGCAGCAGCCGAACCCGCTTGCCAGGCGATTACCGCCTCGAGATCGGCATTGCTGGTGAACAGATACCGTTTCACGTCAATCGTGAGCCCCACGAATCGGACCTGACGCCGCTGCGGTCGGCCGAGCGAAACCAGCTTGCCGAATTGACCAGATTGGAGCCGGCCTCATCCAATACCTTTCTCGCCGGTTCCACGCGAGCCGATCCGCTCTGGCCCTACTTGCTGATCGGCTTGATCGGATTGATTACCGGCGAACTGCTGCTCTCGGGCCTGCTGGCACGAGAGCGTTTCGGCTCCAGCGGACTGACAGAAACCAACAAAATCTTTTCGCCCGAGCTTGGTACTCGAGCACCAGCGAGATCCGCCAACCCGCTGCACTCGCTTCCGAATCCCGCCCGCGGTGTACCTCACTGGACTGCAGAAGAAGGGCAGGAGGTGCGATGAATCCTACGGACGTCAAAACCGCCGAACAACTCGCCTTTGAAGGCCCCATTGGTCTGCCGCTGGCGTTCGCCGCGGCGCTGCTGTTGCTGGCGGTTTTTGCTTGGTCGCTCCGTCGAGAGCAACTGATTCTAGGACTAAGTACCACCGTCGGGTTTGGCTTGCTTAGATTGCTGGCGGTGGCCGCGGTGCTGTGGATGCTGTTAGCGCCAACCAGCGTCATCACACAGACGTCATCGACGCGAAAAGCGGTCGTTATCATGACAGATATCAGCGGCAGTATGTGGGCCGTGGATCCGATGGGAACCGCCGATGAACTGCGCTGGGCGATCGCTGGTGATGTTTTGCCGCCGTCGGAGGCAAGTGATTCGCCATTAATGTCGGCAGGATCAATTGGACTGACCGCAACCGAAGCGGCCGATCAAGCCGTCGCCGCATTGGGGATCGCCAAACGAGAACTCCTCGCCGCAATCGGCGCACTCGCCGGCCACCACAGCGAAACAAGGATGACCCAGCATGCCTTGGCCACAGAAGCGGCAATCGAGCGAGCGAAGTCCAGCCTGGCGAAGATCCGCCAGAGCCGTTTGCCGAATCACGATGATGCGGCGCTGCGCGAGGCAATCCAATTGGCAACGGTTGTTTCCTCAATGCTACAGGGTTCCGAGTTCAGCTCGTTCGCCGAGCTTTGCCAAATCCTCGCCGCTGGCAGAATACCCTCACAAGCCGGATGGCGGGAAAGCTTGCCCGACCTCGAACCCCGCATCGTCGGTGTTCGCAATCTGGCGCAGGAACTTTCTCACTCGCTGGCTCAGCTGGAGACGGTCATGGTGTCGCAGCAGTCACCATCTCAGTGGGCCCAGCTGAGTCAGTCGTCGAGAATCCAGCGCGTCGCCGATGTATTGGAAAACTTCCAACGCTCGACGTTGGAACCACTTGGCAGCCAGGTGGATGTGCAGTGGAGCCGGTTTGATACATCACTGAGTCAAATGGTCGGCTCAAGCGGGCCGCGGGAACGTTTGCTGCCGCCTGGCAAAAGCGGCGACAGCACCGACCGATCCAAATCAGCGACCAACCTTTCCGCGGCGCTAGAACAGTTGCAGCGGTTGGAACAGCAGCAACCGATTGCCGCAGCGTTCATTTTTTCCGATGCCAACCACAACGATTCACGAATCCGACGAGTTGTCGACGCCGATCTGGACGACGGTTCCCTCAGCAATCAAGGTAATGTCGTCGGTGATCCCGCTAAGGTTGCCGCGAACATCATCAATACACCGGTCTACGTCGTCCCGATCGGTAACCCTCACCGGCTTCGCGATATCGCTCTGGTCGGCGTCGGGGCGCCGCCGGTGGCAATGCGCAACGACGATATCATCATCGAAGCACATCTGGAGGCCTTCCAGTGCGAAGGCCAACGCTGCGTGGTGCAGTTGATCGCCGGTGCCGAGGTGGTCGATTTTCGCGAAGTGGAGATCGATTCTGACTTCATCAGTCGGACAGTGAGATTCGTGCAAAGGGTGCCTGAGATTGGCGAGCAGTCGTTTCAAATCGCAATCGTACCGATTGACGGTGAGGTGACGGATCAAAACAACTTTGAGACTATCGAAGTCAACGTCACACGGAGCGATATCAAGATCTTGCTCGCCGACGAATTGCCGCGTTGGGAATTCCGTTATTTGGCACAGCTGTTTCGCCGCGACTCAAAAGTCCAGTGCGATGAGATCCTGTTTCGCCCACGCATGATTGCGACGGGCAGACGCGAGGAAAGTCAGTCGTTTCCCGTCACCGTCGATCAATGGGATCAATATGACGTGGTGATTCTGGGAGACCTACCGACCGAGCATTTGCCCACGGCATCCCAGGAGTCGTTGGTTGAGTATTTGCAGCAACGTGGTGGGACACTGGTAATGATCGCCGGCGACCGTGCGATGCCCCACCAGTACATGGGCTCTCCGCTCGAAGCCATCCTTCCGGTAAGTCCCATCGATGCAACCACTAACGATCCGTTAGCGGCCACCAGCGAATATGCATTTCATGTCACCGATGAAGGCCTGACGCACGTGGCGCTGATGATCGGTGAAAGCCAGCAGGCGACGCGGACGGCGTGGGACTTTGTGAGCCGATTCTCACCACTACATGACGTGTCACCCTGGCGCAAACCCAAACCCACCGCAAGAAACCTGATCGCCGCCGTACCGCGACATGCCGCGGTTGATGAATCGGTTTTGGAAAACAGTACATTTCTGTGTTGGCAGCCGATCGGACGCGGTCGGGTGGTTTATCTTTCGGGGCCTGACAGCTACCGGCTTCGTTTCTTGCGCGGTGACCAATTGCATTACCGTTTCTGGGGTCAATTGCTCCGCTGGGCTATCGCCTCGGACCTGGCGACTGGATCCAAGTTCGTTCGTGTCCGTAGTCATAAGACTCGCTATCAGGCCGAGGAACCGATCCATATGGAGACGGAGCTCTTCAGCGCTGAAGGAATGCCGATAACCGATGCGGATGACATTGAACTGCGAGTGACCTCAGGTATCGAAGATCGAATGGTACCAATGATACAGGATCCAAATCGCCCAGGTGTTTACCTTGCCGACTTCAATCTGTCCAAACCCGGTGCTTATCGCGCCAGCCCATCGGCGGAATCATTGATTCGCTAAGGCAAATCGACGCAGAGGACATAGCCGAAATTGTCTTTACGGTGCATGCAAACTTGCCTGCGGAATTGGTCGACACGCGCTGCAACCGGATGATGGCGAACCAGATTTCCGACTTGACCGGCGGCCAAGCCCTGCCGCCAACGGCTGTTTCCGAGGTGCTAGCGTTGACCAATCTAACGCCTGTCGTCACCGAAGCGACGGAGCGAAAGCCGCTTTGGGACCAGTGGAAATACCTTTGGCTCGTCCTTGGATGTTTGCAAATCGAATGGATTATCCGCAAGTGGCGTGGGCTGTCCTAAGACAGTCATTATTGTTATTCAGCTGTCACTAAGGCATTCCGACCATGTCGACCAGTCTTCCTAAGACTCTGCCGGCCGCAATCGAGCGAAAGCTCGCCGCGGTGCGCCGGCGTATTGTTTTGATTGCCGCGGCGCGAGGGCTTGCGATCGGGGGCGCGGTGTTGCTCGTGACGATGATTGCAGCGATGAGCATCGACTGGCTGGCGACACTTTTTGATCCGGTTATCCGAACCACCTTAACGATTTCTACGCTCACCACCGCGGGAGTCACTTTGGTCATTGTGGCGGCGGGTCCGATACGTCGTGCGATGCAGCGTTCACACGCGGCTTGTGTCGTGGATGCGGCAGTGCCGCAGTTGCAGCAACGTTGGACCACGATCGCCAGTTTTGAGGGTTCCAACACGCCAACATCCCCACTCACACGATCGATGCTCGAGCAGGTGGCAAGCGAGGCAGTCGCCATGCAGTCGCTGGTGCACCCCAACCGAATTGTCTCGGCTGTGGCGCTGCGATCTGCCGCCCTTGCTCTGGCAGGGTCGGCGCTAGCCATGGCAGCGTTCCTCGCAGTCCACTGGGAACAGACTTCGATCCTGTTGCAGCGGTTTTTGTCGCCGATGCAAAGTATCACTGCGACGGAGTTGACGAGCATCACCGGCAACCTTCTGATCCCACGCGGTGAAATGATTGAGCTGCTCACAATCCAATCCGGTCTGCGACGATCGGCGGCTGAGCTGATAGTTGAGTTTCCTTCGGGCGCCTCAGAGGTTTTTCGCATCCCCGCCCAAGATGACGAACCCAACACCTTTGCCCGTGTAATCCGAGCCGATGAGTCGCTGCACTATCGATTTCGTGCCGGTGACGGGCAAACCCAGTGGCATGCTCTCCAAGTGATCGACTACCCTGAAATCGCTGAAGTGCAATTCACACTCACCGCCCCTGAATATGTCAATCGCCCGGTGGTCACAAAGGATCTGATCCCACGACAGGTCAAGGTGATTCAAGGAACCCATCTCGCTTTATTTATTAAGCCGAAGGATCCGGTGGAGCGTTTCGTAATAGCACTGGCCACACCGGACCCTGAGGCTCCTAAACACGATGCCACTGTGCGTGAGGTTGAATTGATTGCCGATGCCGATGGCTGGTATCGATTTCAATCACATCTGCTGGATGATGTCACGCTCCGCCCAACACTCTTCAGTACCCATGGCTTGAGCGACAAAGGCCGCTCATTTTGCAAAGTTCAAGTGGTTGCGGACCAAGCTCCCGTGGCGCGGGTAGTCCGACCAACCGATGAGCTGGCAGTCGCACCGGATGATGTGCTCCAGATCGAGTTTGAGGCTCACGACGATCATGGGATTTCAACAGCGGAGTTGGTGATCTATGACGATTCCGTAACTGAAGAGGGTCAACCCAAGGTCCTCGCAACCCGATTGATTCCGCTGGGCGAACAATCTTTACAGAAGCATGTAACCGGAAGCATTCAACTGGACTTGAAGGATTTAGGGCTCGATAGCGGACGCAGCATTAGCTATGCAGTTCGTGTTACCGATAACCGGGAAGTAACCTTCTCTCCGTTGGAACTGAGTTCGCCTGCCCTCCACGCGCCATCGTCCCAAAACGATCCACTGCCAGAAGCCTGGATTTCATCCGACAGATCCCTCGACGCCGCTGCGCAAGCCGCCGGTGATCCGCCGGTGGCGAGGGCTCCCGAGCTTGAGCCTTCTCAACGCGAGAAAGAGTCAGAACAATCAGTCGCCAGCGCCGCGCCAAAAAACCTCGTCGCGGCCGAAGGTTCCGCAGTGATCGACGGTTCCGCGGTCGAACCCCTTAAAGATACCGCCCCAACTGCTGATCCACTGGAAGTCGCTTCCCAATCCGCATCCCCCGCTCCAACAATAATCGATCGTTTAGCAAACAACTCGGGCCAACCGGATGCCGCAACACTGCCACCTCAACAAAGTCAGAGCGGGCAGAATGTTGAATCCAATCGACGACGCTTGAAGATCACTGGCCGGTTAGCCCCGACTAAGTTTGCGGACAGGTCAGTTAGCCAGACGGACCGATTCCGTGGCCGTGTGGCAGCGATTGACACGATGCTCGAGGAAACCGAAACGGCTTTAAAAACGCTGGTGGATCATCAGGTTTCCGATGCCCGGCGCGGTGAAGAATTTGCGAACCTTGACGCCCGCTTTGGCGGCATTGAGCAGTATGCAGCTGACCTGCGAGCGGAGACGAAAGATAATGAATATGCGTTCGTAGGGTTACAAATGATTGACATCATCCGCACGCATGTCACACCAGCGCGAGACCGGGTTTTTGCTGCAATTCGCAATCCCAATGCCAGCGATGTCGACGCGAAAGTAGCGCTGGGGCATGTGCTGCGGTCTCGCGAGTTGCTGGCGGCGCTGCTGGCGCGGTTTGACCAAGTTCGACGGGATCGCGAGCTGAGTAGGGCGTTGGAAGAATCAATGACGATGTACGACGTCTATGTCGAAAAGCGGCTAGCTCTGATGCGCGAAGCGAGAGAGAATCGCAACCCGTTGCGCGCAAGATGGCTGTGATCGAGGTCGACCAGGATTACCTCGATCGATATGCCGAGGTAGAAGGGCTGCGGCAGGAGATGATGGAAGAGTTTGCGCGTCTGCTGGGTGATGATCCACGGTTGTTGTCTCGCTATCTCGAACTGGTCAGGCGGCGCGCACGGTCGATGCGAGACCGCTTGTCGGAATTAGCTGAGCGACAACATGATGCCGCAATGGAGTTGGACGGTTGGCTTCAGATCGATGAGGAACAGCAGGATGCCTTGTGGACGATCATTAAAGAGATGCGTCTGCCATCGGTAACGCAGCTTGCTAAGGACGCCGCCGAACTGGCAGAGCGGATCGAGAAACAAATGCCACTGGAAGCTGACACCGGTGACGGCACGCCGGCCAGGATCATTCGCATCGGCAAGGCGGTTGCCCAGCAAGCGCGAACGATTGCGATTGATGCGGAACATACCCTGGGCAGCAGCCACTCCGAGAATCTTCCGGTACTTGTACAGCCAGCTGAAGATTTGGTCGCGATGTTTGGGCAACTCAATGCAGCTTTAGATCACCTGCAATTCGAACATGAGGGCAATGCCGAGTTTACCGATTTCATCCAGCCGCGGATACTGGAAAGTCGAGCGGTTGCCGACCAAGCTGAGGTGTGGGCGATGTTGGCCAATGACCTCGCCCGTCGGTCTTACGACTCCATTGTGGCCGTGGACCAGCAGCGGATGGCGGCGGAAACCCAGTTGCTGAGAACCGAGATGCTCAGCATCGAAGAGGATTTGAACCGTCAATTCCAACAACAGGCTATGGACAATGTTCCCAGCGAGATCGCTGTGTTAGTCCACCAACTGCACCGCTTGATGGAATCAATCGCCTTTAACCAGGCGGCAGCCTCGTATGCGGCGAGCAATCGAGACTTGCCGCGTGCCGCCCAGCATCAACAGTCTGCCATGGATCGTCTGGATCAAGCTGAAAAGCTACTGGATCGTATCCGTCGCAGTGTGGCGGATGCCCTGGACGCCTATGTTGCAGAAAACCCAAACATTGCTGACCTAAGAGATCCAACCTTAGACGAATTCCTTGCTAGATTGGAACGCGAACCAAGCATTGCCGCCCAGCTTGGGATTCCCGACCAACCGCGTAACTTGCGTCACAACGCCGATTCAATGCTTTGGCAACAAACTGGGCAAGGGTTGTTGGGCGAGTCCGCCGAAGCGGCCATGGTTCGCGCCAAGCAGGCGATGCGGCGAGAAGGGCAAGGAGGATCGGCGGGGGCTGAGAGAGAACAAGGCGCGCCCGCAGAAGAGCGCCAGGCAATCGCTGAGGCGAAGGAGGCACAGGCGATGCTCGAAAATGCCCTGCTGGCGGTCGAGGAGCAAATCAGAAACGAGGAAACTCCGCCACAGCAGCGAGAACAACTCGATAAGCTTGCTGCGGAGTTAAAAGACATCATTCGGCAGTCCAGCGAAGAATCCACCGGGAAGCAAACCTGGCAACAAATCACGCAGACCGACACCGCCAAAGCCATCCTTGCTGCGCTGCAGCGTGGAGAAATCGTTCCCGACCAACAATGGAATAAGCTGTTGTCGACCCTCCATGACGGACTGTGGCAAGGGCGGGGCAAGCGGCCGCCTGAGGAATACCGCAAGGCGATTGAACAGTACCAGGACCAGATCGGGACACTGTTGGGTTCGAGTGATGAGTTTTAAGTCACTGGATTTATGTTATGTGCCATATGTGACACACTTCGGCACACTCTCTACCGGCTCGGCAAGAATAATATGATGGAACAAACTTGTGTCCGGGTGCTTAAGATGCTGAGGGCTTTTGCTCAAGCCGCAGCGGCGACCGTGATGAGCATCGAGTTGACGGCTGTGATGATCGCACCGGCATCCGGGCAAGAGCGCGGTGAATCGAACATCGCGTTGTCATCCAACCTGAGCACTGCGCTTGGCCCTGGCCAGTGGTCTGAAGTGCAGTCGTCGGTCGATCGGGGACTGCGTTGGCTATCCGAGCAGCAGGCGGCCGACGGACGATTCCCAAGCGATGAAATTGCTCAGCCCGCTGTGACTGCGTTGGCCGTTATGGCGTTCCTGTCACGCGGCCATGTCCCCGACCAAGGTCCTTATGGGGAGCAACTCTCTCGAGCGATCGACTTTGTGTTAAGCACCCAACGACCTCGCGGCTACTTTTCGCTTCGACCCGTCGTGCCGCCAGCCCAGCATTTGACTCCAGCGCAAACCGTTATCTACAACCACTCGATCGCGGGATTGATGCTTGGCGAAGTCTACGGCATGTCTTCGGGCGAGCGGTCCAGTCGGATCGAAGAAGCACTCAACCGCGCCTTGATTTATCACCGTGAGGTCCAGACACGGACCAAGCAGTACTCCTCGGACACCGGCGGATGGCGGTATGGGTTGCCCGAAAGTCCCAATGCGGCATCGGACATGTCAGTGACCGGGTGGGCGCTGATGTTCCTGCGGTCAGGCGGAACGCCGAGTTCAGTGTCCCCAAGCAGTATTTCGATGAGGGGCTCGACTTCGTGGAGCGCTGTTATCACCCAGACGACAATGCGCTCGGTGTGTTCAGATACCGACCGGCTGAGTCGCAAGGCGATGCAAATCCACAGATCACGTTAGCCAACACGGCGTCGGCGACTTTGACATTGATTCTCGGCGGCCGTCACGAACACGACGGTGTCGCCGCGTCGGTGCGATGGTTTCGCGGTCGACCCTACCCGCGTCCGTGGCAAAACAACTACTTTTATTTAGCGACGTACTACAGCAGCCAGGCGATGGCTCAGGTCGGCGGCGAAGCCTGGAACGAGGTTTTTCCTCAGATCGCTAGCAATTTATTGGAGGAGCAGACGGCGCAAGGCGGGTGGCCGGCCGGTTCGACCAATGAGAAACCATTCGGCACGGCCTACAGCACCGCGCTGGCGGTACTGTCATTGACGCCTGCCTATCAGTTGTTGCCGATTTATCAGCGGTAGCAACAGGTCCGTGACGGCAGCGGTCGGTGATTTCTTTAGGCGTGCCCTGAGTGCGCCAGCGAGCCGCCTCGCTGTCCGAGGCAGGTCACTTTCTCGGGTTCTGCATCGCGAGTATCGTATTCGTCGCTTCACTGCGACGATCCGATCCCTGTTTAAGGCGTTACCCGCGTGCACCAAACGATCATGATGACCATCGCGGTTGCCGTGATGTTGGGCGTGGTCGGGCAGGTGATCGCGAGCGTATCCCGCATTCCAGCGATCGTTTTTCTGCTGATCCTCGGGATGTTGGCCGGTCCTTTCGGCGCGGGCGTGATCGAGCCGGGCAATTTGGGCGTCGGCTTGCGGGTGCTGACGTCGCTGTTTGTCGCGATCATCCTGTTCGAAGGCGGTCTTTCGCTGCGGCCCAAAGTGCTCGTCGGCGCGATGCTGCCGGTCCAGCGGCTGGTCACCGTGGGGGCGGCGATCACGTTTCTCGGAGCGACTGTCATGGCCCGCCTGACCGTTGGTTTGGCGTGGGAACAAGCCTTCATCTTCGGCTCGCTGGTGATTGTCACCGGGCCGACAGTGATCGCTCCGATTTTGAAACGGATCCGGCTGCGGCCGCGATTGCACACGGTGCTCAAGTCCGAGAGCATCTTGATCGACGCGGTCGGCGTGATTGTGGCGGTCGTGGTGCTGGAATACGTTGTCGCGCGAGAACCGCACTGGCAGGACACGATGCGGGGGTTTTGGGGACGGATCGGTACCGGGGTGCTGATCGGCGTCACCGGTGGCGGTTTGGCGGCATTGGGCGCCCGGTTCGCCATGTTTTACCGCAAGGAGAACGAGCACCTCGTCCACTTGGCAGCAGTGGGCTTCGCGATTTTAACCTTCGCCACGGCCGAGCACTTTTTCCACGAGACCGGCGTGTTGGCTGTGACGGTCGCGGGTTTGGTGTTGGCCGCCGCACCGATTCCCTTTCGGCAAGAACTGGAGAAGTTCAAGGACCAACTGGGCACCCTCGGCGTCTCAGTGTTATTCATTCTGTTGTCGGCCAACCTGAACCTGTCGGCTTTTTTAGGAGCTGGCTGGGGTGAAGTAGCGCTGCTGGTGGGGTTGATTCTCGTCGTCCGTCCGTTGTCGGTGTTCCTCTCGACTGCCGGAACGGTGCTCGACACACGCGAAAAAATGTACATCGGGTTGCTGGCCCCGCGCGGGATCGTGGCCGCGGCGATGGCCAGCCACTTCGCCCGCCGGCTGAGCGACAACGGCATCGAGAATGCCGATGGCGTGGAGGCACTGGTCTTTTTGGTGATCGGAGCCACGGTGTTGATCGAAGGAGCCTGGGCCGGGTTGATGGCCAAATGGTTGAAGGTGACCGCTGAGCGACCTTCTGGAGTTCTGCTGGTCGGCGTCAATGCGTGGTCGCTGAAAGTCGCCGAGATTCTGCAATCACAGGGAATCTATGTCGGCATGATCGATTCCAATCCCAGCCAGTGCCGCCTAGCAGGATCGCGCGGCATTGAAACGCATCGCTTTGATGCGACCGATCCGGCAAGTTACGAGCAGATCGAAACCAGTAAGTTTGGTCAGTTTGTAGCGATGACACCCAACGACGCGGTCAATACCTTGGCCTGTGAAGCAGCGGAGCCGCTGTTTGGCGAACTGTTCACCTCCCAGGTGCTGTCCAAGGTCAGTGGTGACGCGGCTCGATCGACGGTGCGCATGGCGGGTCGCTGGGCGATGCCCTCAACGCTCGATCATGCCGCAATCTGCCGGATGATTGACAGCGGCGAACTGGCAGTAGTAACCGAGCCGCTGGCGGATGAAACGTCGATCAGCCTGCGTGGCGAACCAGCAATCCCGCCTGTCGTTCCCGTCTTGATCAGCTCGGCAAAAAAGCACCACATCGCCACCGATGGACACCGGCTTGCGGAGAAGGGTGCGATGTTATTCGTGCTGCGAGGCCGCGATGCGAGTGGTCAGCCGGGCAAATAACGACCGGCGTCGCCGCTGCGAGTGCGAAGATTCGGCAGTCCCCGGGCTCTTACTCTTGCGACCGCAGGAAATGCTCAAAAAATGCGTAGATCACCGCGTTGGACTGTTCATTGGGACTGTGCTCTGGGCGATTGGTCATCAGCACGCGGTCGCTGTAGCCGAGCAGGCGATTGACGTCGCGGCTGTGATTGAGTGCTTCCCAGCGCTCGACCGGGTCTTCGGCGCCGCCGGAGACGAGCAGCGGTCGCGGTGCCATCAGCGCATGCAGTTCGTGCAAATCACGCCCGGAGGCGCGGAGCTGCGGATACACACCGCGAGCTGGATTGTCCGGCGTGATCAGCCCACGCGGGCGCCAGGGCTTGGGGTGGTAGCCCAGGTACCACGGCTCCCAATAATTGATGTTTGAACGCGAATCGTCAAAGACGATGCCGGGGTCGGACCAGGCGGCGCAGGCGAACTTGTCGAACAGGCAGGAAGCGAACATCGCCCACTTGCCGCCGAAGGAGTGGCCGACGATGCCGATCCGTGTGGAGTCGACTTCGGGGCGTGCTGCCAGGACGTGCCAGGCGTTGGCGGCGGCATAGCCGAGCATCGACAGCGGCTGCACATCGGCTTGTTCGAGGCTGGGATAATACAAGCTGTAGGTGCGATCCTCGGTCGCTTCGGTCGTGCCGATCGACAGGGTGACGAAGCCGCGACGAGCCAACTGGTACGCAAAATCGCGTTGCTCGCCCTTGAGGCCGACCGCCGACTCCGGCTCATAGAACACGGTCACCACGGCAGGGCGCTGGCCTTCGCCGTCGGGGATCAGCAGGTAGCCGGTGGTCTTTTCGTTGGGCGTCCAGCGGAAGCGGACCTGGTGCTGCGTGAAGTTTTCGCGCCGCTCGGTTCGCAAGGTTTCTACTTCCGGCTGGGTGATCAGCGGCGGCCACTGACCGAGCAGTTGCGTCCACTGCTGGAGGATCTGCTTGCGCCGCAGTTGCCACTGCTGTGGCGTTTGCACCAGCGTACCGTCGTCCATCAGCAGCGGTGAGCGGTACTGGCCGCGGCGCTCGGCCAATTCAGGTGGCGGAGCTGCAAACGGCGCCAGTTGCTGCGGCAACGTCGATCCGTCGTCGGGCGCGGCCGCCTGAGGCTGATCGGCTGCGGTCGCGGCAAGTTGCTCCAGGAGCCCAGCGGCCAGGGCCAACGCTAAGCTGCAAAGCAAGCTCAAGCAAACGGTGGGGTTCAAGTGACGCATGGATGACGTACCAAAATCGAAGCAAAGAAGTGCTGCAAATCACGAGGTTTTTTTGAAAAGCGTCCGCACAGGGGACTAGCAGCGGAACGTTTTGCGGTACATCTTATTCTCACGCTGCCAACGTCACCACCAACTCTGTTTGCCCACTCCCTTTAATACGGCTGTATCGCCTCGACTGCCGACTGCCTACATGTTTTTTGTCGACCAACTGATTCTTGTTGCGGGTGTCCTACTGCTGATTGGGATCCTGTCCAGCAAGATATCGTCGCGAGTTGGCGTCCCGGTGTTGGTGCTGTTTCTGCTGCTAGGGATGTTGGCCGGATCGGAGGGGATCGGCGGGTTAGAGTTCGATAACTATCAGCTCGCTCACGGGATCGGCACGTTGGCCCTGGCGCTGATTCTGTTCGACGGTGGGCTGAGCACGCAGTTGGCGGATGTCCGGGCAGTATGGAAGCCGTCGATGCTGCTGGCCACAGTGGGTGTGTTAATCACCGCCCTGGTGACGGGACTGGCCGCTTATTGGGTGTTGGACATCACGTTGCTCGAAGGGATGCTGTTGGGCAGTATCGTCGGATCGACCGATGCTGCGGCGGTGTTTTCGATCCTCCGCTCCGGCGGCACAGGCTTGCCGAAGCGGCTGCAAGCAACGCTGGAAATTGAAAGCGGTTCAAACGACCCGATGGCGATTTTCTTAACCATCGGTTTCATCGAGGCGATTGCGCAGCCGACGGCGGATTGGCCGTCGCTGCTGATGTTGTTCCTGTCGCAAATGGTGCTGGGCGGAATTTTCGGATTGGGAATGGGCTATGCCGGGGCACGGCTGGTCAACCGGATCGAGTTGGGCAACTCCGGTCTTTATCCGGTGCTGACCAGCACGATCTGCCTGTTGACCTTCGGGCTCACCGCGCAGATCGGCGGCAGCGGGTTCTTGGCTGTCTATCTTGCCGGCGTGGTCATGGGTAATGCGAAGTTGGTCTACCGTAGCGGCATTGTAGGATACCACGATGCGGCCGCCTGGTTTTCTCAGATCACGATGTTTGTGGTGCTAGGGCTGCTGTGCTATCCGAGCCAACTGCTGAGTGTGGGTGGCCACGCGTTAATCATTTGCGTGGTGCTGGTTTTTATCGCACGGCCGGTCGCGGTGCTGCTGACCCTGGTGCCGTTTTTTCGCATGCGTTGGCAGGAATTGACGTTTCTCTCCTGGGTAGGGCTCAAGGGAGCCGTTCCGATCACGTTGGCGACGTTCCCCTTGATGCTGGGCACGCCGCAAGCACCGCTGCTGTTCAATGTCGTGTTCTTCATCGTGGTGGTATCGGCACTGGTGCAGGGATCGAGCTTGCCGATGGTCGCACGCTGGCTGGGCCTGAGCACGCCGATGGTTCCCACTCCGGCGGCCACGCTGGAGATCAGTTCGCTGCGGCACGTCGACGGAGAAGTCGTCGATTATTCCGTCGATAGCGCCAGCCGCGCCGCGGGCCGCAAGGTGCGCGAACTCGCCTTGCCCGACGGCGTGGTGATCGCGATGGTGGTTCGCGGAGACCAGATCATCCCACCGCAGGGACGCACCGAAATTCTCGCCGGCGATCACGTGATTGTGGTGCTCCGTCCAGGCTCTCGGCCGCTGGTCGACCAAGTCTTTGGCGGTCACGAAGAAGGTTGTGGTGATCTGCCGATGTCGATTGAGTTCCCACTGCGGGGCTCGACCACGGTTGGCGAAATGCAGGAGTTCTATGGGCTGCAGCTCGACGTGCCCGCCGACACGACACTCGATGAGGTGCTGCGTCGACGGGTTGACCGCAATCGCCCTGCCACCAATCAAGCGATGCGGTTTGGACCGCTGGTCCTGCGCATCCGGTCGATCAACGAGGAGGGCGAGGTAGAACGGGTGGGCATGACGATTTTGCCGGAACACGAGATCGCCCATTTTGAACGCGAGGTGCAACCCCAGAGCGTGGCGGCAAACAAGGCTCGCGCCACCGCAGTCCCTACCGCGAATCCGATTGAAGAATCGCCCAAAGCATCATAGGAAGACAGGGGACGGAAAACGGGGGACGGTGCGGCTACGAACCGGTCGCCTCGACGGCGGACGGCTCGGCGGAAGGCGACCTTGGCCAGAGACTGATCAGGTTGGCGATCACGATTAAACCGCCGCCCAACAACATCGGCATGACGACCTGTTCGTTAGCGTATTGCACACCGACGCTGGCGCTGATCAAGCCCGGCAGGATCATCGCCGCGCTGGCTGCAACGACCGGCTCGAGCGTGTAGATGACGCCTGCCTGCGACGCCGAGACATAATGCTGGTAGCTGTTCATCAGCCCGAAGGCGAGTACCGACGAGAACACGCTCAAGACCAGGATCAGCGACCAGAATCGCGGCTGTGCTATCAGCGCCAGCCAACTGGCCGACGACGTTTCGGGTGTCAGCGGGCTGAGGATCGCGAACGCAGTCGCTGCGAGCAACGCCGTGCTGGCGAACATCCCGGGTGTCAATGCGGCAGCGTCGAGCCGTTTACCGTAGTAATCGACCAAGATGATCTGGCCTGCAAAAAACACAGCGCCGATTGTGGTCAAACTGTCGCCGACGGTCCACGCTTGCCAGGCATCGTCGGCCAAGGCGATTCCCGAACCCGTCCAGACGATCAAGCCGGTCAGGACCGATACTCCCGATAAGGCGACGGCAACGCCGAGCAGCACCTGGGCGCGTGGCTGGACTCGCAGCACGAGGGCCGTCAGCAGCGGCGTGAAGACCGCGACGAGGCTGGTCAGAAAACCGCTGCGCGACGCGGGAATGGTTGCCAACGCAGTGATCTGAAAAATCAGTCCGATGAAAAACAAGGTGCCGATTTGGCAACCAGCCCGCCACTCCGCGCCACGAGCACGGCGGACGAGCGGACGAAAGCAAAGCGAGAAAATCACAAACGCCGTGGTAAACCGCAGCAGGATCAGCCAGCAGGCCGCCGAGACCCGCAGCGCCGTCGAAGCCTCCTCCAGACCGACGCCGAAATGCTGATCGATCACCAGACTGATCGTCTTGGTCAAGGGAAATGAGATGCCCCAGAAGACATTGACCAAGACCAGGAAGAAGATCGCGGTCAATTCCGGGCGGCGGCGTGGCGACATCGTCTCCATCGGCGACTCAATAACCGTATCGCTCGAAGTACTCTGACCAACGCTGGCGAATCAGCGCTTCGTCCTCCGGAGGCAACACGTGCTGGTTCGTCTTGTACTGGCGATGAGCCGTGTGCGCCCACTGGCTGAGCGTGTCGCGAACATGTTCAAAGTCGCCCAAGCGGAGTTGGCGATAGATCGCTTCCACTTGGCCCACCGGGTCGGCGATCAAGTCTTCGTAGCGGATGTCGATCAGATTCGCCGCATCGACTTCCTCTCGCTGCCGGTGGAACGCGGTGTACATCTTCTCCAGGCAGTCGATCACATACGTGTCCAGGCCCTCACCATTTGGCTTTTGTAAAGCCTGCACCTCATCGAGGCTCTTCCATAAGCGGATGGTCGACGGGAACAGTGCTCGCGGGTCCCGCGTGATGTGAACGAACTTCGCACCAGGAAACGCCTCGGCCAACGTCGCCACGCGGCCGGTGTGCGTGGGGCTCTTCACCACCAGCGGCCGCTCGGTGCGGTAGCTGACGGGCGCAGGAACGTTGCCAGCGTCGTCGACCAACGTCTGCGATCATCTTCCGGCAATGACTCGGTATCGAAGTACTCGGTGTCCGGCGGCGGGCAGTTGGGGAAGGCGATCCGGCGATAGGGCGAAGGCAGCCCCAGGTTCACCAATGCAAACTCGTCTTCCTGCGGGCGATCCCAACCGGCGGCCATATTGTCCATCGGTCGCTGCCCGGGCAACAGCCAGCTGCAAAAACCGCGGAAGAACCATTCGGTCAGCAGAAAATGGTGCGGTGCAAAACACTGGTAGGTCGACGGGCTGCTCAGCCGCTCGTCGAGCACCAGCAATTCGTGCAACATCGTGGTGCCGCTGCGCCAGTGACCGATGATGAAGATCGGTGGCCCGTGGAGGCTGCAGGTCCGCAGCCGCCGACCCCAGACCCAATTTTGAATCATCCCCATCACAGCGTTGAATGGGGTGGCGAAGGTGACAGCCAGTGCCATCGGCAACCGCGAAGGATGAACCGCAAAGCGGCCTAAGCGAAGTAATTTCCACCACGCGACCGGCCCCATCCCATGCCAGAAGCGCGGGGAGTAAAACGGATAACGGTGATAGGATTCGCTCGCCACGGCGTGGTTTTAGCAATTCCCGCGTCGTTGTCCTAGATGGCAAAACATGCCCCATGCCTCGCCGGACACGCGCCGGTTACAATCGGCGATCACGATCGGGCTGCCGTCATGATCGGGCCGGGCGGTAGGGATTCTGTGCGAACCGCCACGGCCTGCGCCCCCGTAGAAGCTGTTCCCGCGCCCTTCCTCCAGCACCCCAGAATCGTATGCCGCAAGAGGTTCCCGCCGACTTATCGATTGCCGATTTGCAGCGGCACATCCGGCAGATGTATTTCGAAAAGGATGCTGCCCGCGGCGTCGACGGCACGTTCATGTGGCTGATGGAAGAGATCGGAGAGCTGGCGTCGGCGCTGCGTGGCAACGACCGGCAGAACTTGGCGGAGGAGTTTGCCGACGTGATTGCCTGGTTGGTCACGATCGCCAACGTCGCTGAGATCGACTTGGCCGCGGCGTTGTCGGCAAAGTACGGCAGCGGTTGTCCTGGCTGCTCGCGATTGGTCTGTGTTTGCCCCAACGAAGAGAAGCCGTGACCGTGACGCAGCGATACTTTCACCCTGTGAGCGTGATCGCGCTGCTCGTTGCTGCATGGGTAGCGAATTCGCGGATCGCTGGGGCAAACGATGGTGAATCGCCTCAATCACAACCATCCTCGGCCCAAATCGGTATCGGCGGGAACTACCGGCCAGGGTACTGGACCGGAGTGCGGTTGCCGCAGGGTGCAGTTGTGGACGGACGGGTACACGGTGTGGAGACGCTCGACAACGACGGTGTCGGCGTCCGCTACCAGCAACCTCAATCAGCTTCACAGGCCGCCGCGGCAGGTCAGCTGCCGTGGAGCTACATTGTCGCGGGAGCGGCCGCATCGCCGCTGCAGCTTTACGGCGAGCACGAAAAGCTGCTCTGGCAGGGGCGGCTGACTGGCAACGCGCTTGCTCCGGCCACACCCTGGGTCGTCGTCATCGGTGATGCGTTGGGACTGGAGACGATCGGGCGGAGTGCGCTGTTGGGCCGCGAGTCGAGCGTCGCTGTCACTCAAATCGATGCAGCGAATGCGTTGCCCGATCAGGCCGTCGGCTGGGATGGCGTCGACCTGCTGATCATCAACGCCAGCGGCGCGGGGATTTTGAGCGAGTTGAACCAGCGCCAGATCGCGGCTGTCGCTGACTGGATCAGTGGCGGCGGCCGGTTGTTCCTGTCGCTGGGCAGAGAGGGAGCGGCGTTGCTGTCGCAGTCACGTTGGCTAGCGGAACTGGCGGGATTGCCGGTCGATGCGGAGTTGATCCGGCTCGATCCGGCGGCTCTGGAAACCTACACCTCATCACAATCGCCGCTGTCGCCGCTGGACGGCTATCCGTTGCCTCCACAAGGCGGCCGCACTGTGGTCTCGGGACGCACCACTGCGCGCAGCCGGCTCGGCTGGTGGTCGAGCAATTGGTGGGTTTGGGGCGAGTGATGATCACGGCATTTGCGCCCGACTCGGCGGAAATGGCGCAGTGGCCGCAGCGAACCGCTCTCCTTGCCCGACTGCATCCGGGATTATTGGATGTCGAGACGCAGCGTCGCCGAGATACGCGAGCCACGGCGGCCGTGGCCTATGATGACCTGGCTGGCCAAGTGCGATCGGCGCTGGACCGGTTTGAATCCCACCGCCGCACCCCGTTTTCGATCGTCTCGCTGATTCTGTTGGCGGTCGCGGCGCTGATCGGCCCGCTGGACTACTGGCTGGTCAACCGCGTGCTGGGTAAACCGCTGCTCGGTTGGCTCTCGTTTCCCTTGTCGGTGCTGTTGGCCTCAGCCGTCGTGCTGCTGCTCAACGGCCGTAGCGGCTCCGCAGCAACAGTCGCTGCGACGGCTCCTGCTGTAGCAAGTGGAAGCGGGCTGCGGAGCAACCAGATCGAGATCATCGACATCAATGCCGTGGCCCAGCGCCCGCTTGGCCGCGGCATGAGCTTGACCCATGTTGCCAGTCCAGCCGCGGCCCTGGTCGACTTCGACGCCACCCTATCTCCCGTGCTGTCGGTCGTGGCCGGCGAGCCGACAGGCGCGGATGCTTCGGGCGCGGACGGCACGCTGCCCCAGCCGCTCACCGGTCCCTATGGTTTTCATGGAACCACGTTTGGCGGGATCTCGATCGCAGGGGAAAACCGCAGCCTGCCGTCGTACACCATCGCTTTAACAAACGATGCGGCGGACTTTTTTCGCGGCGGCCAGAGTTCCTTGGCAGGCGGTCCGCTCGGCTTTCCGATCGCTCCCTCAGGCAGCAAAGGCTGGATGAGCCGCTGGGCGTTTCGGCCTGCCTTGAGCGATATCTCTGGACTGGCCCAGCGCCGCGGCAGTGAACTGCTCGCCGGCAGCATTGCCAATCCGCTCGGCACCGACCTGCTCAACGGCGTCTTGGTTTACGGCAATTGGGCCTACCTGTTGCCAACTCGTCTTCGCGCCGGCCAACGGATCGACTCGATCGATTCGCTGCGACAGAAGAACTTTCGCTGGCACCTGTCGCGACGTGAGGCGCTGGAGAACTCGTCGCGAATGGATACCTGGGACGTTCAAATGCACGCTGATTTGGAGCGGCTGACCGAAGTGCTGATGTTTGAAACGGCGATCGGAGGTCGTGATTACACGGGGCTGAGCAATCATCCGCTGCAGGGACTCGATTTGTCTCATGTATTAGCTCATGGCCATGCGATCCTGTATGGACGACTTCCCGACCCGGTATTGCAAACCGACCTACCTGAAGAACGCCCACGGGTATCGGTCGTGCGGGTGATTTTACCGGTAGCCGCTGCAGGTGCCGTCGGGCAGTGAGCCTGCTGTTTGCTCGGTCTATAACTTTCTTTTGAGACTTTCGGCGTGATCAAGACCGTTGACCTGACCAAGAAGTATGGCGACACATTCGCTATCCGCGCCATCGATTTGGACCTCGGCGAAGGCGATCTGTTTGGCTTCATTGGACCCAACGGAGCGGGCAAAACGACGACGATGCGAATCATCGCGACGCTGCTGACGCCGACTTGGGGTGAAGCCTATGTGTGCGGTCATTCGGTCCACACGCATCCCAAAGAGATTCGCCGCCTGGTCGGCTACATGCCCGACTTCTTCGGCGTCTACGACGACATGACCGTAGTCGAGTACCTGGAATTCTTTGCTGCCGCCTATCGCATCAACGGCGATGCCAGACGCAAACGCGTCGACGAAATGCTCGATGTCGTCGATCTGGATTTTAAACGCGACGCCTACGCCAACACACTCTCGCGTGGCCAGACTCAGCGGCTGGGGCTGGCCCGCACGCTGTTGCACGATCCCCAGGTGTTGCTGCTCGATGAGCCGCTTTCGGGGCTCGACCCGCGGGCCCGCATCGAGATGCGCAACCTGCTGCGTCGACTGGGTCAGATGGGCAAGACGATCATCGTCAGCAGTCACATCCTGCCCGAATTGGCGGATATCTGTAATAAGGTCGGGATCATCGATCGCGGTGAGTTGAAAGTGAATGCCACGGTCACCGAGGTGCTGCGGCGAGTGCGCGAGCACACCGTGCTGGTCGTCCAGCCGTCGACGAGCGAGCAACTGGCGCAGATTGCGAAGCTGCTCGATGGGCACGAGAAAGTTCAGGCGATTCAGATCGGCGATGCGTCGCTGCGCGTCGTGCTGCGGACCGAAGTCAGCGATTACACCGATCTGCCCCGGTTGCTGATCGAGAATGGAGTGAACTTGCGCAGTTTTGGCGAGGAAGCCTTGGATTTGGAATCGGCGTTCATGGCATTGACCAAAGGCACGAGCCAGCGGATGTAGACAGCGCGGTGCCGTGGCCACATGGCTGCAAATCACTGGCGAGCTGCCTCCTGTCGTATCGGCTGCACGGTTTTTAGAAAATCTGCCGAGGAACATTCAACCGAGCTGCCGGATGTGCCGATAAAAGAGATCGTAACGTTGCAGGGGGGCATTCCTGCATGGTAGATCTCCACATGGACTGGCAAGTAGCCTCAGGGGCGGACTCGACACGACAGCTAGCAACCGCTGGGATTGTGGTTGCGTTGGCGGTGGTGTTCGCTGCACCCGTCGCTGGTCAACAGCAGCCTACGCCGACGGTGAAGCAGTGGCGTGTCGCCGGCAGCGCCCACGCACCACGCCGGCTGCGCCGCAATTGCAACCGCAGTCGATGGTCCCCAGCCCAGCGCCGCCGGCTCAGGCTGCGTACCACGAGATGCCGTATGTTGGCGAGTTCGTCGTCGGTGAGGAGATGACGGGCTGCGACCCGTTTTCGGCGTGTGATCCGTTGCCGGCCTGCGGGCCGCGCTGCGGCTGCGGTCAGCCGGCATGCTGCCCAGCGGAATCGTTGACGCTCAGCCCCTCAGCGCGCGGCTTCTGGGCTTCCGCGGAATACATGTTGTGGTCAGTTGAAGGCAGTGACTTGCCGCCGCTGGTGACGACCAGTCCCACCGGCACTGCGCCCGAGCAGACCGGGATCCTTGGTCGCTCCGGAACTCGCGCGCTCGGCGGAGATTTCGACGATCAAGTGAGCTCTGGCTTTCGTATCGCCGGCGGCTGGTGGCTCAACGCCGCACAAACCGCAGCGTTAGAGCTTTCTTATGCCGGTCTGCCGCGCCAGAGCGAACGCGACTCGTTCAGCAGTCTCGACTACCCGCTGCTAGCGCGACCGGTTTTCGATACGCTCGGCGGTGTCGAGGCGGCGATGCTGGTGGCGCATCCAAATTTTCTTACCGGTGACATCGACGTCAGCTACTCAACGCAGTTGCATCTGGCAGGCGCCTTCCGCCGCGACCGGATCAGCCAGCGGAGTTGCCGCACTGTCGATTCGCTGATCGGCTTTCGATTCGGTTCGCTCGAGGAGGCGCTGCAGATCGAGCAATCCTCACGCTTCACCATCGGCCAGGGGCAAATCATCGGTGGCACAACGCTCGACCTGCTCGACCGGTTCGAAACCGAAAACCGATTCTATGGCCTGCTGATCGGGCTAGACGTTCGCGAACGCCTCGGCGCGTGGATGTTCAACGCGCGAGGAACGCTGAGCATGGGAACCAACGACGCTGAAGTCACGATCGACGGTGCGACAGTGACTTCTGTTCCTGGGGATGGCACGTCCACGACGATTGGTGGACTGCTCGCCCAACAGACGAACATCGGCAGCTATTCGCGGAACCGCTTCGCACTGCTGCCCGAACTTTCGCTCGGACTCTCAACGCACCTCAACCGCTGCTGGGAGTTCAACATCGGCTACCACTTGCTCTACTGGAGCGAAGCGGCGCGGCCGGGGGAACAGATTGACCGCCGCGTCTCTCAGTTCCCCCCGGAACCACCGGCTGGAAGTTTTTCTCCCAGCTTTGAGTTCGATACCCGCGGCGTGTTGATCCACGGGTTACAAACCGGCTTGATCTACCACTTTTAAGGGAGTGGTCGGAATCTTAAGTGGCCGCTTGCGCAACCGTCTCCGTGATCAACAACACCTGCTCGACCGACAATCCATTCTGGTCGACGCTACGGATCCGGATACTGAACTCCGGAATCGCTCCCAAATCGAGTGTGTCCGCAGCGTGCAGCTCGTTGTTGACGATTGCGAAGTACATATTATGTGTATCGCCCTCGCCTGAAACGAACTCATAAGCATGGGTGTCCGAAGCATTCGGATCGACCGTCGACAGCTCTCCGATCACGGTGCCTGCCGGCGACATGTTGCTCACTGTCGCGTTATCAAGCGTGATCTCAGTCGGCGCTTGATTCGCACCCGCCAACGTGATCAAGAACGAGTCTTCGGCGAACAGCCCGTCGGAGTCCGTCGCTCGCACACGAACCGAATAGCTGTCTTGAGCTTCAAAATCGAGCGGCTCACAAACCACCAAGCTGTTGCCCACAATCATGAACAACTCATTGTCGGTGTCCCCTTCGCCGGCCACGATCGAGTAGCTGTGGGTGTCACCCGCATCGGCGTCGGTCGCGGTCAGCGTGCCGACCACAGTTCCGGCTGGAGCGTCAGCAGCGACTTCGGTGTTGTCGATTGCCAGTTCCGTCGGAGCGGAGTTTTCAGCAGCGGTTGCTGCGGTGATCACAAAGACTTCTTCGGTGAACAAACCACCGGCATCAGTCACACGGACGCGAACCGAGTAGTTTTCCTGGGCTTCAAAGTCGAGCGCTTCGGCGATCACCAGCGTGTTGCCGGAGATGCCGAAGGACGCATTATCGGTATCCCCTTCTCCGGTCACGATCGAGTAGCTGTGGGTGTCACCTGCATCGGCGTCGGTCGCGGAGAATGCGCCGACTACGGTACCGACAGCCGCATCTTGGGCAACCGACGTGTTATCGATTGCCAGTTCAGTCGGCGCCGAGTTTTCAGCAGCGGTTGCTGCGGTGATCACAAAGACTTCTTCGGTGAACAAACCACCGGCATCAGTCACACGGACGCGGACCGAGTAGCTTTCCTGGGCTTCAAAGTCGAGCGCTTCGGCGATCACCAGCGTGTTGCCGGAGATGCCGAAGGACGCATTATCGGTATCCCCTTCTCCGGTCACGATCGAGTAGCTGTGGGTGTCACCCGCATCGGCGTCGGTCGCGGCCAGCGTGCCGACTACGGTACCGACAGCAGCGTCTTGAGCGACCGCCGTGTTATCGAGCGCCAGTTCCGTCGGAGCGGAGTTTTCAGCAACGGTTGCTGCGGTGATCACGAACACTTCTTCGGTGAACAGACCACCGGCATCGGTCACACGGACGCGGACCGAGTAATTTTCCTGGGCTTCAAAGTCGAGCGATTCGGCGATCACCAGCGTGTTACCGGAGATGCCGAAGGACGCATTATCGGTGTCCCCTTCTCCGGTCACGATCGAGTAGCTGTGGGTGTCACCCGCATCGGCATCGGTCGCGGCCAGCGTGCCGACTACGGTACCGACAGCAGCGTCTTGGGCAACTGACGTGTTATCGATTGCCAGTTCAGTCGGCGCCGAGTTTTCAGCAGCGGTTGCTGCGGTGATCACAAAGACTTCTTCGGTGAACAAGCCGCCAGCATCGGTCACACGGACGCGGACCGAGTAGCTTTCCTGGGCTTCAAAGTCGAGCGCTTCGGCGATCACCAGCGTGCTGCCGGAGATGGCGAAGGAAGCGTTGTCGGTGTCCCCGTCGCCGGTCACGATCGAGTAGGTGTGCGTGTCCCCCGCATCGGCGTCGGTCGCGGAGAATGCGCCGACTACGGTACCGACAGCCGCATCTTGGGCAACCGACGTGTTGTCGATTGCCAGTTCCGTCGGCGCCGAGTTTTCAGCAGCGGTTGCTGCGGTGATCACAAACACTTCTTCGGTGAACAAGCCGCCAGCATCGGTCACACGGACGCGAACCGAGTAACTTTCTTGTGCTTCAAAGTCGAGTGCTTCGGCGATCACTAGCGTGCTGCCGGAGATAGCGAAGAATTCATTGTCCGTGTCCCCAGCACCGGCGACGATCGAGTAGCTGTGGGTGTCACCGGCATCGGCATCGGTGGCAGTGAACGCGCCAACCACGGTGCCGACAGCAGCGTCTTGAGCGACCGCCGTGTTATCGATTGCCAATTCCGTCGGTGCCGAGTTTTCAGCAGCGGTTGCTGCGGTGATCACGAACACTTCTTCGGTGAACAAGCCGCCAGCATCGGTCACACGGACGCGAACCGAGTAGCTTTCTTGTGCTTCAAAGTCGAGCGCTTCGGCGATCACCAGCGTGCTGCCGGAGATGGCGAAGGAAGCGTTGTCGGTGTCCCCTTCTCCGGCCACGATCGAGTAGCTGTGGGTGTCACCCGCATCGGCGTCGGTCGCGGTGAATGCGCCGACTACGGTACCGACAGCCGCATCTTGAGCGACCGCCGTGTTATCGATTGCCAGTTCAGTCGGCGCCGAGTTTTCAGCAGCGGTTGCCGCCGTGATCACGAACACTTCTTCGGTGAACAGACCACCGGCATCGGTCACACGGACGCGGACCGAGTAGCTTTCTTGTGCTTCAAAGTCGAGTGCTTCGGCGATCACCAGCGTGCTGCCGGAGATGGCGAAGGAAGCGTTGTCGGTGTCCCCGTCGCCGGTCACGATCGAGTAGCTGTGGGTGTCACCCGCATCGGCGTCGGTCGCGGAGAATGTGCCGACTACGGTACCGACAGCCGCATCTTGAGCGACCGCCGTGTTATCGATTGCCAGTTCAGTCGGTGCCGAGTTTTCAGCAGCGGTTGCTGCGGTGATCACAAACACTTCTTCGGTGAACAAGCCGCCAGCATCGGTCACACGGACGCGAACCGAGTAGCTTTCCTGGGCTTCAAAGTCGAGTGCTTCGGCGATCACCAGCGTGCTGCCGGAGATAGCGAAGAATTCATTGTCCGTGTCCCCAGCACCGGCGACGATCGAGTAGCTGTGGGTGTCACCGGCATCGGCATCGGTGGCAGTGAACGCGCCAACCACGGTGCCGACAGCAGCGTCTTGAGCGACCGCCGTGTTATCGATTGCCAATTCCGTCGGCGCCGAGTTTTCAGCAGCGGTTGCTGCGGTGATCACGAACACTTCTTCGGTGAACAAGCCGCCGGCATCAGTGACGCGGACGCGAACCGAGTAACTTTCTTGTGCTTCAAAGTCGAGTGCTTCGGCGATCACCAGCGTGCTGCCGGAGATGGCGAAGGAAGCGTTGTCGGTGTCCCCTTCGCCGCTGACGATCGAGTAGCTGTGCGTGTCGCCGGCATCGGCGTCGGTCGCGGTGAATGCGCCGACTACGGTACCGACAGCCGCATCTTGAGCGACCGCCGTGTTATCGATTGCCAGTTCAGTCGGCGCCGAGTTTTCAGCAGCGGTTGCCGCCGTGATCACGAACACTTCTTCGGTGAACAGACCACCGGCATCGGTCACACGGACGCGGACTGAGTAGCTTTCCTGGGCTTCAAAGTCGAGTGCTTCGGCGATCACCAGCGTGCTGCCGGAGATAGCGAAGAATTCATTGTCCGTGTCCCCAGCACCGGCGACGATCGAGTAGCTGTGGGTGTCACCCGCATCGGCGTCGGTCGCGGTGAACGTGCCGACTACGGTACCGACAGCAGCGTCTTGAGCGACCGCCGTGTTATCGATTGCCAGTTCAGTCGGCGCCGAGTTTTCAGCAGCGGTTGCCGCCGTGATCACGAACACTTCTTCGGTGAACAAGCCACCGGCGTCAGTGACGCGGACGCGAACCGAGTAGCTTTCCTGGGCTTCGAAGTCGAGCGCTTCGGCGATCACTAGCGTGTTGCCGGAGATGGCGAAGGAAGCGTTGTCGGTGTCCCCAGCACCAGCGACGATCGAGTAGCTGTGAGTATCACCGGCATCGGCATCGGTGGCAGTGAACGTGCCAACCACGGTGCCGACAGCAGCGTCTTGAGCGACCGCCGTGTTATCGATTGCCAGCTCCGTCGGTGCGGAGTTCTCGGCGGCAGCCGCGGTGATCACGAACACTTTCTCAGTGAACAAGCCGCCAGCGTCAGTGACGCGGACGCGAACCGAGTAGCTTTCCTGGGCTTCGAAGTCGAGCGGCTTCGGCGATCACTAGCGTGTTGCCGGAGATGGCGAAGGAAGCGTTGTCGGTGTCCCCGTCGCCGGCCACGATCGAGTAGCTGTGGGTGTCACCCGCATCGGCGTCGGTCGCGGTGAAGCGCGCCAACCACGGTTCCCACCGGAGCATCTTCCGCGACTGTGGTGTTATCGAGCGCCAGATCGGTGGGAGCGTCATTAACACCGGTTGCCGTGATCACGAACACTGACTCGGTGAACAAGCCGTCGGCATCGGTGCTGCGAACACGAACGGTGTAGCTGTTCTGGGCTTCAAAATCCAAAGCCTCGGCAATCACCAGGTTTTGTCCGTTGATGGCAAACGCCGCGTTATCCGCATCGCCTTCACCGGTAACGAGCGTGTAAGTGTGCGAATCCTCAGCGTCAGGATCGGTTGTGCTCAGCGCTCCGACGACCGTACCGACCGGAGCATCCTCGTCGACTTCATTGTCGCTCAGCGCAATGGCGCTCGGCGCTTCATTGACGTCGGTGGCGGTGATCACAAACACCGACTCAGTAAACAATCCGGCGGCATCGGTGCTGCGGATGCGGACCGAGTAGCTGCTTTGTTCTTCAAAGTCGATCGCGGCGGCGGTCACCAAGGTGTTATTGACGATTTGGAAGGCCGCGTTATCGCTGGCCCCTTCACCGCTGACCAGTGTGTAGGTATGCGTGTCGGCTGCGTTGGGGTCAGTGGTCGATAGCTGACCGACGACCGTGCCCTCCGCGACGTTCTCTGCGATCGTGGTGCCGTCCAGCGCAATTGCGGTCGGTGCCTGATTGGCTGCGGTGATCGTTAGCGTGAACGTCCGCTGCAGTGTCCGACCGGTCGAGTCGGTCGTCTGCACGCGAACGCGGTAGCTGTTCTTGACGGCGGAATCGAAGACTGCGGTGGTCAGCAGCGATGACCCGTCGATCGTGAAGAACTCATTGTCGTCGTCACCTTCACCGGCGACCAAGCTGTAGGTGTGAGTATCTTGCGGGTCAGGGTCATTGGTGGTGAGCGTCGCGACGGCAGTCCCCACCGGTTGGCCTTCCGCGATCGTCGTGGTCGACAATGCCAGCGCTGTCGGCGCTTGTGCCGCGGGTAGCGCGGGGATGTTCGGCGTGGGCAGACCGACAACGCGGCGCAGGATGTCGCTGGCGTCCAGCGGACTGATCCCATCCAGGCCCGTCACATCGCCGATGATGATCGGGTCGATCAATGGGTACAGACGTGTGCCAGCTCCCGAGCCGGTCCCGGTCGGAACATTGTCGACGAATCCAGAATCCAACTCGACACCGACGCGGGCGATCAGGCGAGCGTCCTCGGCGTCATAGCGACGGTTGGCGTTGGCGTCGCCGGGGAACGCAACGACGTGGACCGCATCGTCACCGACCGCTTGGATCAAGCCCGCATTGACTTCCAGCGACTCGACCCGCAGCACATGGGCTTCGGCATAAGGTGCATCTTCAGGGACGCTGGCAACGATCTCCAGCAGATCAGCTTCGCCACCGGTCATCGGGTCCAGTGAGAAAAACGCCAGCGTGATCTGGCCAGGGACGGTCAAGTTCGCTTCGACTTGGCTGCCGTTGGGGGCGTCACTGCCCAGTCGCACTTCGGACACGTCCAGCATTGTGGGGTCGTACGTGATCGTCATCGTCATCGACGTGACACCTGCGGTTTCGCTCAGGCGGATCGGCAGTCCTTCCAGCGGTGCCTGGCCGCTGCCCACGGCCGGAACGTTCACGTTCTGGGTGGGTCCGCGAGAGAAGTCCGGCATGCCGACGACGACCGGAGCGACGGCGCCGACAGTGAAGCTGAACACGTAGTCGCCACCGGGTGTTCCGTCACCGTTGCCATCCAGCAACTCTCCCAACGCTTCATCGACAATCGCGTCCGCAGCGCTTCGCAACGTCGCGACATAGGTGTCCGGAGCGAGTACGCCGCCGGTGGCGACGAAGGTTAACTCGGTGCCTCGGACCACGAGCGAGCCGCGGACGTCACCGACGGTCTCACCGCGCAGCGTCACGTCGGCGGCGCCCATCGCTCCGCCTTGCGTGTTGTAAAGATTGAGGTTCTCCACGCGGATTTCTTCGGTCAACTGAGCCGTGAACCCGCTCGGCGTGGGCGTAAATGCCTCCACCGCGACAGCCATCACGCGGCGGTCTTCCAAAGGTTCAAAACGAGGCCGTCGAGCATCGCGTCGCGGAGCACTCGCTTCTCGCTCGATGGATTCTCGGAGGAGGGACCGCTTGAGATTTCGAATCCAGTTTCGTGAACGCAACATCTATGTCTTCCGTGGGATTATTGATATCAGATACTGGTGAGCTGTCAGGAAAAGTTAACACGATCGTCAACAACGGTACATGCGGTGCTTGCGATCGAACAGGGACAACGATGGAATTTGTTCAGCAGAAACCGACTCGACGCGGATTAACCCGTGCAAGGCAACCAAGCGGCAGATCAGCCAAAATTGGCAGAGTTTACCGAACTCCAGCAAGCCGGCCAACTTACCAACCCTTAGTCTCCGGAATATGCGAAAAGTTCCCGCTATCGTGAAACAAAATGAATGTGACCCAGGTCTATGTTGTGACCGCAAACTAAGTTGTGCACAGGTGTTCATTCCGATACCTCCTCATGTTTGTTTGAATCGGCGTAATCGCCCGGTCACCTGTTGCGCGTTCTCATCGTAGCACCTTGCCCTCGTTAGGAAAGTTTTAATGCGTCCGCTAGCTCGCCGACTCCGTCTGGAGAATCTTGAAAATCGTCGCCTGCTGGCGGCGGTCAACATCCCCGATGATCTGGTCGGCCAAGTGGGGGCCGAGGTGGCCGCACCGGTGGTGATCGATTCAGCCCAGGGCGTCCGCGGCGCTGAGATCCGAATCAAATACGACCCCACGCTGCTGACGCTGACTCCCGAGGATGTGACCGCAGGCTCAGCTTGGGAATCTGTGGAGGATACACAGGTTGTGGCGAATGTCGACCAGGCGACCGGAACCGTTATCGTGTTCGTCTCCGCGTCGGCGGGATTACCCGACGTCGACGGTTCGCTGGTAATTTTCGCCTTCGGGGTCCGCGACCAAGCAACTCCCGGCAGCGAAACAGCGATCGATCTGGTCGAAGTGAGGCTCAACGAAGGCGCAATCGCTGTCAATCCAGCACCGATCGCGGGGCCCGACCCCACCGACGGCCTGATCACCATCGGGGACCAACCGGGCGAGGCAGACCGGATTGCTGGTTTCGTCTACGCCGACACCAATACCGACAACTTACCTGGAGCTCTGGAGGGAATCCCGGGTGTTGTTGTCACCTTGATCAATGTGCAAAACGGTGCTCAGCGGCAAACAACGACTGATGATCAGGGTGGGTTTGAGTTCACACAGGTGGCTGCCGGCCGTTATCGTCTTGTACAGACCCAGCCACTGGCATATCTGGAAGGCGGTCCTAATGAACTGACTGTCGATTTGGCCGCTGGGCAAAATCTAGAGAATCAAAACTTTCGCGAACTTGGGCTTCGCGCTGCATTTGTCTATAACCGGCTGTTGACCACCACGGCACTGCCGGTAGGCTCACCCCCTTGGGTGGAAATACTTAAACAGATCAATGTGGATGCGGCGGGTGAAACGGCCGCACCAGCCAGTACAGAGCTTGCTAGCTCAACTCTGTCAGCTGCCGAAAGCTCCGAAATGGCCACCTTGAGCAGGAGTTCGGCTGAAGCGGAGTTGGACACTTCGGTAGCATCGTTGCTGGTCGACAGCATGCTGGCCTCGTCGGACAGCCAGCCAGAGGGAGAACCTGCGTTGGTTGACATGTCGAACGTGTGCTACGCGAGTTCGCAGCACACGGAGCCTCCGCACGCAGGCCTCCAGCAAGCAGAATCCAGCGACGCCGGGGTGGCTGGAGCACCCTTCTTTGAGCTGCAGCAGGACGAAGAAGGCGAGGATTATCGCTCAGTCGATCAAGTGCTGGCCGATATGGGGCTGTGGTAGCATTTGCTTGCTCCCGGCTGGCACGCTTCAGCTGACGGAGTGTGTCTGACTTTCGGCGACCTTCTTTTCCGCTCCTGCTAGCGGCGCTCGCCAACGATCGGCTGCCTCTCACCGGATTGCTGTTCCTTCACAGCTGATCGTTTTGGTATCGCAGCGATACACCGACGAAAGCTGAGTCTGGCGGGTATTTACCGGCTTGGAATTAAGCAACCGCGCAGGGTTGACGCGATTCTTCTACGTCACCTATGCAAGTCGGACCGTCCTTACAGGCATTCACCCACATAGGGATGCGTGCCCCTTTTCTAATCATGCTTCGGTTCTTCTAACTCCCGTTCGTTAATCCGCTCACGGTATATAGGTAGGTCATGGGAAGACTGCGACGCACGATGCGCATGGAGCGACTGGAGTCGCGATCACTCCTCGCAGCGGCCTTGGGAATTGCCGATGTAGTGGTCGATCAGGCGACGGCCGAACCTCAAGTGGCTACATCCATTGAGATCAATAATGCTGCAGGCATCAGAGCGGCAACGGTCGAAATCTTATATGACCAGAACCTCCTTCAGGCCGATCTGGCGAGCGTTCGCGCCGGGTCGATTTGGGAAGGCAAGGGCGTGGCGATCGCTAACCTAAACGATCAGGATGGTAAGATCACCGCGTTTATCTTCGCTACCGAAGATATGAGTCTTTCCAGTGGAACCTTGCTGGATATCGACTTCATGTTTAATGAGGGTACGCCCGAGGACGCGCGAGCACATGTCGGGCTCGGGAGCGTGCGGCTCAATGAGGGCGACATACCAGTTTCCGCGGTACCGATGCCGGGACACAAGACCATCGACGGCTCGATCACACGCCAGGCCGGCGCTGGGCGTCCGCAGATTCAGGAACCCATCCGTTCAGCGCCGAGGCCTGATGTGCCGGTGCAATTCGCGGTCGCGGTACGCAACGAGGTGCCGCAGGCGAGTGCGACCCAGCGGCTGCCTGAACCGTCTCGTGTAGCGGCTCCCAGCGTTGCTGCGAAGGCGGTTGCAACACCGCCTCAGGAACTTCCGATGCACCGTCGCCCACTGGCTGGCGATGGGCCGCAGCCTGCCACAGAAACTCACGATCGATTCCACTGCGCACCCTGGTCCGGCACGACCTCCGGTAAGATCATCGAGAACCCTCCTCTGGCAACCGCTGGAGTTTCCAACAACCTCCTGTTGCCGCCGCCTGCTGAGTTCGTCATCGACACGTTGAGCTCTCAAGCAGCGGTTAAGGGACCGGCTGGGGAGGCGAGGGCGTTGCCATTCGCGGTGCTCGAAAAGCCGGGCATACTTACCGGCCGATCCGCGCCGGACTCCCCTCATGTACTGCTAGCTGTTAAAGCGAAGCAAGTGTCTGAGGTGCTGGATCCGGTCCAAAGATCACCTGTGATGGTAAAATCCTTGCCGCTGTTCGTCAGTTCAGCCAGCTCCAACCATGCAGCCCGCTTCAGCGACCCGCTGCTTTGGCTGCTCAGTGGCCGCGGCAGCGGGGAATCTCAAAACAATGGTGTCAATGAAGAGGATTAGCCGCGTTACCTGAACACCGTGCCGGTTTGAAGATAGGCGATTTGTGTCGATCAGTCGCTTGGGCTTCAAGCAATCCCCTCGTTTTTATGATTTTGGCTATCCTCTTGGACGGTCGTAACGTCTAAAACTTCTGCACGGCCCTCAGCAGTGGGTAGAGAAGGGGGACGCCGTGTTCGGTGAGTTCACCGGCACGTCCTCCACGGTACGAGTCAGAAGGCAAAATAGCGGCTATGGAATCGACCTGTCTTGAAACCCGTGACAAACCAGCAGTCGTCACCGCAACCCAAGCGACAGCTCCGGCGGACCGCCACAGCGCCTCCCAGCGGGCCATCCGCTGGGACTATGTGATCTTTTTCGTGGCGTTACATGCTGTCGCGCTGCTGGTGTTCGTGCCCTATTTTTTCAGTTGGTTCGGCGTCGCCGCATTCTTAGGGGGCGTGATCGTCTTCGGCCAGTTCGCGATCCCGATCGGCTATCACCGACTACTCGCTCACAAGAGCTTTCGGACCCCTAAGTGGTTCGAACGCACCTTAGTGACGCTGGCAATGTGCACGGCTCAGGAAACCCCTGCTCAGTGGGTCGCCTGGCACCGCCGACACCACTGCTATTCCGATGAACATGACGATCCGCATACGCCGCGGGTGAATTTCTTCTGGCGCATGTCAACTGGCTGGTGCATGAGAGCCGCAGCCGGTTGCAAACGTTTTCGATGTTCGAGAAATACGCCCGGGACATTTTAGCCGATCCTTATTATCGCTGGATCGAGAAATTGCCGAGTCCCGCCGGCGTGTTCTTCCTCGCCCATACGCTCGTGCTCACCGTGATTGTCGCCGGCCTCGCCACGCTTTGGTATGGCTGGAGCGGTGCGGCTGTGCAGCTGACCGCGAGCGTCGTGATCTGGGGCATCGTCGCCCGCACCGTGTGGGTGTGGCACATTACCTGGAGCGTCAACTCGCTGTCGCACCTGTTCGGGTATCAGAACTACACGACCGGCGACGACAGCCGCAATAACTGGTTTGTGTCGCTGCTGACGGGAGGCGAAGGCTGGCACAACAACCACCATGCTGACCCTGCCAGTGCCTCGGTGCAGCATCGCTGGTGGGAACTGGATCCTAACTATTATGTGATTCGCCTCTTCGGCATGCTCGGCCTAGCGACGGATATCGTCGAGCCGCGCCATCGCCGACAGACCGCCAGGCCAAAGCCTCGCTAAAAAGCATCCAGACACCAGCTGCTTAGTTCGACTCTCGCAGTGCTGTGGTTGGCGAAGACGACAGTGTAGAACAATTGTCCCCAATTGTTCGGCGCGGGCGGATGTGCGGAACAATTGGGGACAATTCTTCTACTCTCTGAATCGCCAGCGATTCAAAGATGAAAAATCTGCGAAAGTCGAACATATAGCCGGCTGCTTAAAACCGGTGCGGCCGATCATCTGCGGTCGCTTCGGGACGCCCGATGCCGGTCACGCGAACGACGATCGCCAAGATCACGCCGGCGGCGAATCCGCCGATATGCGCCCACCAGGCCACGCCGGTCGAAACTCCCATAGACGACATGCCGCTGAACAGTTGGAAAGCGAACCACAGCCCTAAGAAGATGGGTGCCGGCAGCACGAAAGTCTTGAAGAAGATGAACAGCGGCAGCACTGCGAAGACGCGAGCGTGCGGAAAGAGCATCGCATAGGCTCCCATCACACCGGCGATCGCCCCGCTGGCGCCGATCGTCGGAATCGGCGAGAATGCGTTGGTCACCAGATGGCTGACGCCAGCGATGAGCCCCGTTCCCAGGTACATCAATAAGTAGGCGACGTGGCCGAAGCGATCTTCGACGTTGTCGCCGAAGATGAAAAGAAACCACATGTTACCCAGAAAGTGCATCCAGCCGCCGTGTAGGAAGATGCACGTGATCATCGTCAGCCAAGGTGCGACGGCAGGGTCGGCCAGGACCTTCACCCGCTGCTGAATAACAACTCCAAAAGGCGTCTGAACCGCTTCCTGCAAGGTCAAGGCTGCGGGAGTGCCGGGATCGGTGAGCCGCAGCGGCACCATCCCATACTGCTCGACGATGCGCTGGCCCCCGTCGCCGCTGGAGATCTGCGCAAAGAATGCCAGCGAGCAGAGTGCGATCAGCGTGTAGGTGACAAAGGGCGTCGTCCGGGAGGGAACGCTGTCGCGCAGTGGAATCATAACGTCCGCTATCAGAGAGGCTGTCAGAACGGACAATACGATCGACTAAGGATCGGTTGAATCCGTCGCGGGAGCCGGTTCTACAGCATCTTCGGTGCCGGATTCATTGGAACTGGTTGCGGTTGGTTCCTGGTCTGCCGCATCCTCAGTCGCAGGCACGACTGGTTCCTCAGGAGCCCTCTGAGCCGCGCCCTCGCCGCCGAGATTGCCAAAATCGATCATATCTGCGTTCGCAGGTGCCTGGTCCGCCGGCGAAGCGGAAATCGTGGTCTCGGGTGTAATGGCACTCGGAGCACGGGAGCCGATTTGCCACATGGTGAAAGCGGCACAGCGCGATCCAGCCCAGTGCAACAAAGCTCGTGATCCGAGTGAACAAGTCGCCGGCCTTGGTGCCAAAAGCGCTTTGACCTCCCGGACCACCCAGGGCACCCGCTAAGCCACCACCGCGTCCGCGCTGAACCAAAATCAACAGGATCAGGAAGATCGACAGCAACAACAATGCCCAGCCGAGCAAGGCATTGAGCAACGACCAGCCGAGCAAGGCAGGAACAAGGGCCGCCAAAAGAGGTGAAAGGGTCATACGATCCGTCCGGTAAAAATCAACGTTTAAGTGAGAAACAGCAGCGGCACCTCCGCTGAGCAGCCGGCTGCAGTGTCGTCGCGAGCGCCAGAGGCGTCAATGCCGATCGCCCCGCGTTTAGCCGCCCGCCGCGGAGACCGCTGAAGCCGCGTCGACGATTGCGAGGAAGTCGTCCGCCTTCAGACTGGCACCGCCTACCAGTGCGCCATCGATGTTCGGTTGGCTGAGCAGATCCGCCGCGTTGTCGGGCTTCACACTGCCGCCGTACTGAATGCGGATCTGCCCCGCGATCTCCGGTGTGTACATCTGGCCAAGCAGGTCACGGATCATCGCGTGCACCGACTCCGCTTGTTCCGGTGTCGCCGTCAGTCCGGTACCAATCGCCCACACCGGCTCATAAGCAATGACAATCCCAGCGGCACGAATTTCGTCTAGACCTTCGAGCGACCCACGGATCTGCGTCTCGACAACCTTTTCCGTCTCGTCGTCTTGGCGCTGCTGCAGCGTCTCCCCGACGCAGACGATAGGAACCAAGTTTCCTGCCAACGCTGCCTGCAGCTTTTGGGCAACATCGGCATCGGTTTCGCCGAGCAGTTGCCGCCGCTCACTATGACCTAAGATCACAAACCGGCAGCCGACGTCGGTCAACATCGCAGCGTTGACTTCGCCGGTGTAGGCACCGTCGGTGGCCGGATAGAGGTTTTGAGCGCCGAGTTCAACCGGTGACCCGGCTAGCGCATCAGCGACCGCAACGAGATAGACGCTCGGCGGACAGACAGCCACTTCCGCAGCCGGCGACTCACCGATCCGCTCGATCAGCTGTCGCACCAGCGAAACGGCTGAGTCGCGGCGAGTATTCATCTTCCAGTTGCCGGCGATGAAGGGACGGCGACTCATGCCAAGGCCTCAGGAATGGGGGAAATGGTCTTACCGAGCAGTTCGGCCATCTGACGGATCTTTTCCGCCAGCTCGCCGTACTGCTCCGGCAGCAGCGCTTGCGGGCCATCGCTCTTGGCGACTTCCGGGCAGTCGTGCACTTCAATGTGCACCCCATCTGCTCCGGCCGCCAACCCGGCCAGGGCGCAGGCGGGGATCAAATCGGGCCGCCCGGTGGCATGCGAGGGATCGACAATGATTGGCAAGTGGCTCAGAGTATGAACCAACGGCACAGCGGCGACATCAAACAGGTTTCGCGTCGCGGGGTCAAAGCCCTTCACGCCACGCTCGCAGAGCACGACGTTCGGGTTGCCTTGACTGAGGATGTACTCAGCACTCATCAGCAGATCGGTGATCGTTGCGCTCATCCCGCGCTTGAGCAGCACAGGGCGCTGGGTTCGCCCGACTTCCATCAGCAGCACGAAGTTCTGCATGTTCCGAGCGCCGATCTGGATCATGTCGGCGTACTGTGCAACGACATCGACACAGCGAACATCGGTCACTTCGGTGACGACGGGCATGCCGTAGTGATCACCGACATCGCGGAGCAACTTCAGCCCATCTTCACCCAGCCCTTGGAACGCATAAGGGCTGGTCCGCGGCTTAAAAGCACCACCGCGAAACAAGTTCGCCCCGTAGTCGCGCACCCGTTCAGCGATGCGGTGCATCCGCGGCTCGTCTTCGACACTACACGGCCCGGCGATCATCGCCAGGTGCCCGCCGCCAATTTTGACACCGGACACATCGACGATGCTCGGAGCCGGATGCGCGTCCAGCGACGCGAGCTTATACGGCGGCAGAATGGGTACGACTTCGGCGACACCCGGAATCGCCCGCAGCGGTTCTTCGCGGATCTCGTTTTCGTCGCCGATAATCCCGACGATGGTGCGATAGGTGCCGCGGCTCAAGTGGGCACGCATCCCGAGTTCTTCAACCCGTCGGATCACGTGTTCGACCTGCTCCTGGGTTACCCCGGTTTTCAGTATCAGTATCACGGCTGAATGTTGTGGAAAGATGAAGAGGAGCCCGAACCGCACGAAAGATCAATCAATAGGGCTGACAGGAATTGAACCTGCACTCCCGAAGGAACTGGATCCTAAATCCAGCGCGTCTGCCAGTTCCGCCACAGCCCCGTCGGTGTGCTTTTTGGGGATCGGCTGCTGCTTTGCGGATTGTACTTGCGCAAAGCAGGATCGCCGATCCAGCACACAACTGCTCATTAAGTCGCGTCGGCATTGGCCGTTGGAACGACCCACACCTTGACTTCGCCCTGCACTTCGCTGTGGAAGTGCACCTTCACGGTGTACAAGCCGAGTTCACGCAGCGGCCCTTCCAACCGGATTTGATCGGTGGCCAGGGTGACGCCGACGGCCTTCAGCGCATCGACGATCTCGTGTGCCCCGACGCTGCCGTACAGGTGGCCGTCGTCGTTGGCATTGGCTTCGATCGTGATCGATTGCTTGGAAAGCTCTTCGGCAGCGCGGCGGAAGTGCACCAACTTTTCCAACTCCATCTGCCGGAGTTTTTCGCGGTGCTTCTCGACCATCCGCTGATGGTGCTCGGTGGCAACCGTCGCCAGCCCCTGTGGCAACAGGAAGTTCAGCGCGTAGCCGGATTTCACTTCGACGATGTCGCCCTGACGGCCGAGATGCTCGACGTTGTGGATCAAGAGTAGCTTAAAGCCGCCGCTGTTGCCCCGGGGGAGTCGTTTGTGAGTGCGCCTGTTTGCTTTGCCAGCCGTTTTCATTTGGGGCATCGTAGCCTCGAGGTTTCTAAGGGCGGGCATGAACGCGGCCCGCGTAGGTGAATGATTACAGGTTCGTGAATCTGTCGGAAATTGAATCGGTTGTCGCTGCGACGATCAGCTGCAGGGCCTGGTCATCTCGGGCCCGTCGTGACCGCCGCTGGCCGTGACTTCTGCCGAGCGCTAGAGAGTACGCGTTTGACTACTAAAACGGAATATCCCCATCGTCATATCCTGGGCCGTTTCCGGTAGGCTGAGCCTCGCGCCGCCCGGCCGTCGGATAATCGTCGGCCCCGCCGAGGTCGCTGTCGTCGTAGTGGTCGGTCGACTTACGACCACCGGACTGATTGCCGGCGCGTCCGGAGTCGGCTCGACCACCTTCCTCGGAGCGGCCGCCGAGCAACTGCAACCGCTCGCCAACCACCCTCAACTTATATTTTTTCTGCCCTTCGGCTTCCCACGAGTCGAGCTTCAGCCGTCCCTCGATGAACACCGGCGAGCCTTTGCGAAGATATTCAGCAGCGATCTCGGCGGTACGGCCCCACAGGGTCACATCGACGTAGGTGACTTCATCGACCCACTCGCCCTGTGCGTTCTTGCGGCGATCGTTGACAGCCATCCCCATATCGGTCACCGCCGTGCCGCCGGGCGTGTGGCGCAGGTCGATGTCCCGAGTCAGGTTTCCGATCAGCATCACGCGGTTGTAACTGGCCATGACTCAGGTTCTCGCAAGGGTTGTGAGCAAAACAGCGCGGGCTGGAGCGGCCGCGGCGAAGCCACACGCGCCGACGATCATCCCGCACCCGCCGAACCGCACTTCACCCGCCTTTAACCCTGAATCATAAAGTCAAACGGCCGCAGGTGCCAGCACGCAGCGGTGCTGCGATCAGGCGCCGGCCTTGTCGTACTCATCAACTTCGATCGCCGAAGCATCGGGCCGCGGCAATGAGACTTCGCCGCGGGCATGGGCGAGCATCGGCTCGACCAAGCGGGGCTCTACCTTCAGTGTCAAATGCCGGAGAATGGTCGCATTGAGCTGGCAGGCGCGACTGAACTCGGGGACCTTGTCGCCATCGAGTTCAGCGTAAGTCAGCCAATACGTTCCCTTCTGATGCCCGTTGATCGGGTAGGCCAACTTCTGCTCTTGCCACAAACGGCTGGCCAGAACGGTGCCACCGAGTTCCTCGAACAGGCTGTTCACACCGGCGCTGACGCCTCCGGGGTCTCGACTGTAATGGTTGCTGTCCAGCAGAAACAGCGTTTCGTAAACGTTTCGAGCCACGGAATCTTGCTCCTTAAAATCTAACACAGGTAAAGTGAATCATTTCGGCTCCCGATCGGGATCTGAGCGACTGGGCGATGCGGCATTGTACTGATTCATGCAGTGATTGACACCACAGATCGCCCACTGCAGCACCGCGCCGGCTGCCGTCTCCACCGCCTCGTCGATCAGTTTCCGCTGCTGAGCGGGAAACTTACTGAGCACGAAATCGGTTACATCCATGTGCGTCGGCGGGCGATCAATTCCGATCCGCAGCCTGGAAAATTGATCGGTTCCGAGCTGGGCGATGATGTCAGCCAGCCCTTTTTGACCACCAGCCGATCCGCTTCCACGAAAGCGCAAGCGGCCAGCAGCCAGGTTCATATCGTCGCAAATCACCAACAGGTCGTCATCAGCTGGATCGAGCTTGTAAAAATCAACCGCTTTGCGGACACTGCTGCCGCTGGCGTTCATGTACGTTTCCGGGCAAAGCACCACAATCTTCTCGCCCGCGTGAACCGCTTCCGCTGTTTCGCCGCTGAAGCGATTTTTAATCGCCGGACCGCCCAGGATGGGCAGCAACCGAGCAGCTACGGTAAAGCCGATGTTGTGGCGAGTGTCCTGATACTTGCGGCCGGGATTTCCCAGACCGACCACTAACTTCATTGCATGCCCTTAACGCAACCGGCAGCCCTCTAGGCCTCCACCTCGGCGCCTTCGGCACCTGTGTCGGTGCCGTCATCGCTACCGCGAGGCTTCTCGATGTGAGCGATCACAGTTTCGGCCGGCGTCACCAACTCGACACCCTCGGGCAGGACGAGGTCACCAGCGACCTTCTGGCCACCGACGTCTAGATCGGCGACTTCCAGCACCAGCGACTCAGGAATCTGGCCAGCGGGGCAGCGCACGACGACCGAGTGCAGGTTTTCCAGCAGAATGCCGTTGCTGCGCAGACCCACGGCATCGCCGTGCAGGACCGTCACCACTTCGACTTCGACCATTTCGCGCAAGTTGACGCGGATCAGGTCAAGGTGCAACACGTTGATACCCAAGTGATCGAACTGCACATGACTGAGCATGGCGGTATCGCTGACGGCGCCTTGGAGCGTCACGGTCTTGCTGTGGTTGCGAATGGCCGTTTGAAGTTCGGATTTGGCAATCGCCAAGTGCCGGTTTGCTTCACCGTGGCCATAGAGAACTGCGGGAACCATGCCGGTACGGCGCAGCGCACCGCAGCGGCCGTACCGGTCTGCTCTCGTAATTGGACGTTTAAGACTTCAGCCTTCGCACTCACCGTGAGAAGCTCCGCGTTGGAATTCGGTGGTAAAAATAATTTTTTCGGGGGCGTTAGTATCGCAATCCGGGCCGATTTCGCAAGGGTAGAAACGGTGGAGTTTTTTTCATTCTTTTTGGCACGCCTCTGTGGCTCCCGTGCAGTCTGAGCAGCACGGAGCAGCCTGGGTCGGCGTGCGGCAGCTCAGCGGCCTGACAGCGGAGGGGGAGCAGCAGCGGAGGGTGTGGGAGCGGCGGCTGATCAAAGAATCCGACGTTGCCGTACGCCGGTCGCAGTTCGTATGGTGGGCCGGTCAGCTCCGTCGGCGTCGACACACGCTGCGGAGCCGGTTCGGCTGTTTCCTCTCCTGCTGGTCGCTGCAACCCCCGCGTGGACCGAAAACTCTATCTAACGTGCCTCTGGCCGGGGTTGCCGGAGCTGTGGTGGCGGGGACGTCTGGGGGCGTTGCCGACGGCGGTCGCGTTTGCCGCTGCGGTCAATTTCCTGCTGGTTGCGAGATTCATTTACCCGGAGTGGCTCACGCTGATCCTGGTGCGGATGGCCGGCTGGGTGGGCGTCGCGGTGTGGTTGTTTTGTGTACTGCGAAGCGTTCGTGACATGCCGAGCCTGCTTCACCCGCGGCAGGCGAGCGGCCAGCCGGACCGGTTTGCTGAGGCCCATCAGGCTTACCTGCGGGCTCAGTGGCCCGAGGCGGAGTCGTTGCTGACCGATTGCCTGAGCATCGAGAACCGCGACCCGCCAGCGATGTTGCTCCTGGCGGGCGTCTACCGTCACACCGGACGCGCCGAAGCAGCCGAGCGGTTGCTCGAAGAGCTGCGACTCACGGAGGCCGCTGATCGCTGGTGGTTAGAGATCGCAGCTGAGGAGAAGCGGTTGCAGCGCGACCGAAGCTATCAACTTGCCGGCTCACGAGCCCCGGCAGTTCCCGTCGGCTCCGGCGAAGTGTCTCAGTCCCCCGGCAAAACATCCGTGGGTACCGAGTTGGCGGAACCAGCGATTTTCGCTGAAAATAACGTTTCCGCGCGGGTGGCTTGAGTCCTGCCGGATTGGCAGCCAGGGACGCGGTTTTGCGAAACTCAGCCCGCGAAGGCCCCTCGTCTATCCTCGACGGCCGAGAAATCACTAGACTTGCTGCGGCAAACCGACTTGGGTTATTCCAAGTTGGCAGTCTCGCAGGAGGGACCGGTGCGACCGCTGGATCGCTCCTCAGGCCTGCGAGGATGCAGTAGAATGCAGACCGGTCCGGGATTGATTTGATCGCGAGGGCCTGTGGAGAAAAGATTCCCTGAGTCTTTCGTCTGAGAAATTGGGTTGCCGTTTAGCGGCACTGGGTCTTTTCGGTGAAGTGCCTAGGTGGCTTCGGTAGCGACCGAGCTAGCGGCCACGCAGCAATACACGTGTCTGAGCGACAATACGGCTAAGAGGATATCATGTACGAACGATTTACCGACCGAGCCCGCAAGGTGATGCAGCTGGCCAATCAAGAGGCCCAGCGCTTCAACCACGAATACATCGGCACCGAGCACGTCCTGCTGGGCCTGATCAAAGAAGGCAGCGGCGTCGCGGCCAACGTGCTGAAGAACCTCGACGTCGATCTGCGCAAGATCCGCCTCGAAGTCGAGAAGCTCGTCCAGAGCGGACCCGACATGGTCACGATGGGCAAGCTGCCGCAAACGCCGCGGGCCAAGAAGGTCATCGAATACTCGATGGAAGAGGCCCGCAACCTGAACCACAACTACGTCGGCACCGAGCACATCCTGCTCGGCCTGCTGCGCGAGCAGGAAGGCGTCGCCGCCCAGGTGCTGATGAACCTCGGCCTCAAGCTCGAAGAAGTCCGCGAGGAAGTGCTCAACCTGCTCGGCCACGGCATCGAAGGCGCGAAGGCGGGCGAACGCGGCGGCCGCGAAGGCGGCGGCGGCGGCGGCGAAGAGCGGCGAGCGGCAGGCCGCAAGAGCCGCAAGAGCAAGACGCCGGCGCTCGACAGCTTCGGCCGCGATCTCACCGAGCTGGCTCGCCAGAAGAAGCTCGACCCGGTGATCGGCCGCGAGAGCGAAATCGAACGGGCGATCCAAATCCTCTGCCGCCGCACGAAGAACAACCCGGTGCTGCTCGGCGAAGCGGGCGTCGGCAAGACGGCCATCGTCGAAGGCTTTGCCCAGCGCGTGATCGAAGGCGAACGTGCCCGAGATGCTCGCCGACCAGCGGATCGTGGTGCTCGACCTGGCGATGATGGTCGCCGGCACGAAGTACCGCGGTCAGTTCGAAGAGCGGATCAAGGCGGTGATGAACGAAGTCCGCCGGGCGAAGAACACGATCCTGTTCATCGACGAGCTGCACACGCTGGTCGGTGCCGGCGGTGCGGAAGGCGCGATCGACGCCGCGAACGTGCTCAAGCCGGCCCTGGCCCGCGGCGAAATCCAGTGCATCGGCGCCACGACGCTCGACGAGTACCGCAAGTACATCGAGAAGGACTCGGCCCTGGCTCGCCGGTTCCAGGAGGTCATCGTCGAGCCGACGACGCAAGGAGGACACGGTCGAGATCCTCAAGGGCCTGCGCGATCGGTACGAAGAGCACCACCGCGTGCAAATCACCGACGATGCGGTCGAGGCGGCCGTCGAGCTGTCGCGAGCGCTACATCACCGGCCGCTGCCTGCCGGACAAGGCGATCGACGTGATCGACGAAGCCGGTGCTCGCGTGCGGCTCGAGCGATGACTCGAAGCCGCCGGATCTGAAGGAGATCGACGACGAGGTCGAGCGGCTCAACCAGGAGAAGGAAGAGGCGGTCGCCAACCAGGACTTCGAGAAGGCGGCCGTCGCTCCGCGATCAGGCCGACAAGCTCAAGAAGAAGAAGGAGCAGATCACCAAGCGAATGGCGCGAGAAGTCGCGCGAGAACGGCGGCGTGGTCGACGAAGAAGTGATCGCCGAAGTCGTCTAGCAAGATGACCGGCATTCCGCTCACGCGGATGACGACCGAAGACACGCATGCGGCTGATGCAGATGGAAGACGAGCTGCACAAGCGGGTCATCAGCCAGGACGAGGCGATCAAGGCGATCGCCAAGGCCGTCCGCCGCAGCCGCAGCGGTCTGCAAGGATCCGAAGCGGCCGACCGGCACGTTCGTGTTCGCCGGGCCGACGGGCGTCGGCAAGACGCTGCTCGCCAAGGCGCTGGCCGAGTTCATGTTCGGCGATGCCGATGCGCTCATTCAGATCGACATGAGCGAGTACATGGAGAAGCACAACGTCAGCCGGCTGATCGGCGCTCCGCCGGGATACGTCGGCTACGAAGAAGGCGGCCAGCTCACCGAGCAGATCCGCCGCCGGCCGTACGCGGTGGTGCTGCTCGACGAAATCGAGAAGGCCCACCCGGACGTGTTCAACATGCTGCTGCAGGTGATGGAAGAAGGCCGGCTGACCGACAGCTTCGGCCGCAACGTCGACTTCCGCAACACGATCCTGATCATGACCACCAACGCCGGCGCCGAGGCGATCAAGAACGAATCGGCGTTCGGCTTCCACCAAGCCGGACGAGGATGCGTCGCTACGAGAGCATGAAGACCCGCGTGATGGACGAGATCGAAAAGGTCTTCCGGCCCGAGTTCATCAACCGCGTGGACGACATCATCGTGTTCCGTCACTTGACGACGACGACCTGAAGCAGGTGATCGATCTCGAACTGGCGAAGGTCCGCGAGCGGCTGAAGGAACGCGGCCTGAAGCTCGAGCTGACCGACGAGGCCAAGGAGTTCCTGATCAAGAAGGGCTCGAACACCGATTTCGGTGCTCGGCCGCTGCGCCGGGCGATCGAAAGTTGCGATCGAAGACCCGCTGGCCGAGGAACTGCTCAAGGGCGAGTTCCAAGGCAAGGACACGATCCGCGTCGACGTCGTCAAGGACGACGAGGGCAAGGTGCTGCGGCTGGACTTCAAGGGCGAGTTTGAAGGGCGCGGCAGCGAACCCCATGCGGTGGCCGCCGGCGGCCATGAGGCTTCGTCGGAAGGCCAGCAGGGCTAACCGGCACTGCGAACTGCGTAAATGGACGCGTCCTCAGGCTTTAACCCCTGGGGACACGTCGTTTCGGTAGCCGTTGTCTCGGCAGCGGCTGAAGCTCATTCGTACCCTCGCCGTGACGGCCGCGGATAGGTTCTGGTGGCAGCAACTTCTCTGCAGCGATTTTTCGCTTTCTTTCAAAACCGGCTCAGGTTTGACCTCAGGTGTCAAACCGCTTCCCGATACTTCCCGCAGATCAGCAACATGAGCCGCTTATCTCAATTTGAGAGCAGCGGTGAACCTGCTGATCGTTTGGCCCGTAGCCATGGTGGCACGGGTATCGGTCGATTCCGGGTCAGACTTTGGCGAAATCGAAGATAATTCGCAGGAAATCAGCGGGATAAGCGAATTGCTGTGAGCTGCTGCCCAGGGGAGTGATCTTTGACCGCTCGCCAGCTGCGGTTTGGGCACACCAATTGCACCTTTGAGTTCCGTTAGTGAGTCGCGGGTTGCTCGATCGGCAGCTGCGCGATGAACTCGCAAGGTCGCGAGGCCGTACGAATCGATACGACAGTTCAACCAATTGCAGGGAGTATTGCATTATGTTGGTATTAAGTCGCAAACCGGGCGAGCGTCTGATGATTGGTGATGACATCGTGTTGGTCATCAACAAGATCGCTGGCAACCGTGTGACGATCGCGATCGAGGCCCCGCGTGACGTGCGGGTGGTCCGGGGCGAATTGGCGCCGCTGCCCGATGCAGCCGCTGGAGATTCTTCGCGCTCCACGCAGGCTCCGCAGTCCGCTGGCGGATTGACTTCACCTTTGGTCGATGCACACGTTTCGCTTGCTGGCCGCCACGCCTCTTGAGGCGAGCCCAGGCACCATGACCTGGCGTCAACGCCTCACCAGAGGCTGGCGGCGAATGGGGGAAGCGGCAACGGGTGGAAACGATAGGGATTGACGACGATTGCGGGCAACCGAGATCTCGGCGCCCGCATCGGCTACAATGGTAGGCGTACCCACGCAGGATGCCGCTCTGGCGTTCCTGCTCTCGCCCGCCTCACCGCCCAGCCTGCTATGAATGCTTTTCCCTCCACGTCCGCGACGTCGGTCGCGCGCCGCTGGTTTCTAAAACACTGCGGTGTGGGACTCGGCTCGATTGCGCTGGCGTCGTTGCTCCGCGAGTCGGCCATCGCTGCGGCTCCAACCTCTGAGCCGACAGCCCAAGAACGTCAGCCGCACTTCGCTCCCAAGATTAAGAACGTCATCTTTCTATTCATGGCCGGGGCGCCGAGTCAGTTCGAGCTGTTTGATCATAAACCAGCACTGACTAAATTCGATGCAACGTTGCCGCCTCCAGAATTGCTGCAAGGCTATCGGGCGGCGTTCATCGATCCCAACAGCAAATTGCTCGGACCGAAGTTTAAGTTCGCCACTCACGGCCACTCGGGTGCTGAAATCAGTGAGCTGCTGCCGCACACGGCGCGGATCGCCGATGAGCTCACGATTATCAAATCGCTGCATACCGACGCATTCAATCATGCCCCGGCGCAGCTGCTGATGAACACCGGCAGCCAGCTGTTTGGCAAGCCGAGCATGGGAGCCTGGACGCTTTATGGTCTGGGCAGCGAGTCGCGTGACCTACCCGGGTTCGTCGTCTTTAGCAGCGGCTCCAAAGGACCCAGCGGCGGCAATTCATGCTGGGGCAGCGGCTTTCTGCCGACGGTGCATCAGGGCGTTCAGTTTCGCGGCCGCGGCGAACCGGTGCTTTACCTGTCTAACCCGGAGGGCATCGACCAGCGTGCCCAGCGCGAGTCGCTCGATGCCATCAACCGCCTCAACCACCTGCGGCTGCAGACGGTGGGTGACCCCGAGATCGCGACCCGCATCGAAGCCTTTGAAATGGCGTATCGCATGCAGGCGACGGCTCCTGAGGTGATGGACCTGCGGCGGGAATCCCAACAGACGCTCGATGCCTATGGCGCCACGCCGGGCGGATCGTCGTTTGCCAATAACTGCCTGCTAGCGCGCCGGCTGGTTGAACAGGGAGTGCGTTTTGTACAGCTCTATCATGAGGCATGGGACCAACACGGCAATCTGGTCAACGACCTGAAGAAAAATTGCCTGGATACCGATCAAGCCTGTGCGGCGTTGGTGGAGGATCTCAAGGCACGTGGTCTGCTCGATGAGACGCTGGTGATTTGGGGCGGCGAGTTCGGCCGAACGCCGATGACGCAAGGTTCCGGCGGCGACGGTCGCGACCACCATCCCAATGCGTTCACGATGTGGATGGCTGGGGGAGGCCTACAGCACGGTCTGACGTATGGCGATAGCGATGAACTGGGATTCAATGTGGCTCGCGACCCAGTGCACGTTCGCGATTTGCATGCGACGATCCTGCACCTGCTGGGGCTGGACCATACACGGCTGACGTATCGCGTGCAGGGGCTCGATCAGCGTTTGACCGGTGTCGAACCGGCTCGCGTGATTGACGGTATCCTCTCCTAAGCCCCCACCGACCTGACGCACGAGGCTGATGTTTTTAAGCGGCCGGACGCAAATGATTTATTACTGGTGGAATAATTCATCACGATTCTTAGCGATTGGAAACCATGAGGCTATGGAACAAACTTGCGTCCGGGCGCATCGGTTCTCTGTGATTCGCCTGCTCCTGCTGCTATCGCTCGGCTCAGCGGTTATTGAGTCTTCTCCGGCTAACGGCCAGGAAAAATCGCCATCGTCAGCGGGCAATCCGGCTCCTGCGGTCGCTGCCGCCGGCAGCGGTGAGGTCGCTTCTGCGGAACAGCTCGAGTTCTTTGAAAAGCAGGTGCGGCCGTTGCTGGTGACGCACTGCTACGAGTGTCACAGCGGTGAGTCACCCAAGTTGCAGGCTGGTCTGCGGTTGGATCATCGCGACGGCTTTTTGGTCGGCGGAGATTCGGGACCGAGCATCCTCCCCGGTGACGCGCAGGCGAGCCTGCTGGTCGAGTCGATCCGCTACGAATCCTACGAGATGCCTCCCAAAGGAAAGCTGGCCGAACACGAAATCGAAGTGCTGGTGCAGTGGATCAACAGCGGTGCGCCCTGGCCGGATGAGGCACCGCCGGCGCTCGCGAACTCCTCCTCATTTGACATTCATGAGCGCGGCAGGCTCATTGGGCTTGGCAACCGATCAGGAGTGTCACTCCACCAGCAGTCCACCAAACGCAGTGGCCCTCGTCAGCGATCGACCACTTCATCTTGCAGGCTTTAGAAGCAGCGGGCCTTTCGCCGGCCGCATCACTGGATCGCGAAGGCTTGATCCGGCGACTGTTTTTCGATCTTGTCGGTGTCCCGCCGACGCCCGCGCAAGTCGATGCATTCTTGGCTGACACCTCACCGGCAGCGCTGGAGCGGCTGGTCGACTCGCTGTTGCAATCCCCACAGTTCGGTGAGCGCTGGGGACGCCACTGGCTCGACCTGGTCCGCTACGCCGAGTCGCGCGGGCACGAGTTTGACAATGACGCCGACAACGCGTTTCAGTACCGCGACTATGTGATCCGCGGCCTCAACGCTGATGTTCCTTACGACCAATGGATCATGGAACATTTAGCCGGCGATCTGCTCAGCGAACCGCGGCTCAACCCGCAAGACGGCTTCAATGAGTCGGTCCTGGGAACTGGCTTTTGGTTCTTGGGCGAGTGGGTGCATTCGCCGGTGGACATCCGCAAGGATGAAGCGGACCGCTTTGACAACATGATCGATGTGATGAGCAAGGCCTTTCTCGGTGTGACCGTTGCCTGTGCTCGCTGTCATGACCACAAGTTCGATGCGATCTCCACAGCCGACTATTACGCGCTGTCGGGGTTCTTGCAAAGCAGCGATTACCGCCAAGTCCGCTTCGATACGGTGGAGCAGGATCGCCAGATCGCCGAGCAACTGGCACAGCTCGATCAATCCTACCGCCAGCGGATTGCCAGCGTCCTGGCCGATCATCCACTGGCCAGCGCTGCCCCGTCATCCTCTGCTCAGCAACTCACGTCCTTTGCTGCCCCAGAGGCTGCCGATGGGGATAAGTTGTTGATTCAGCAAGAGCCCTACGTGTTGGTCGATTATTCTCACGTCTCCGCTGACGATTACATGCAGGACGGGCACCTGTTTGGACCTGCCCCACGGCGACCCGGCGAGTTGTACCTGGCCACCACCGAAATTGGGCCGAGGCTGCGAGTTGTCACGCAGCACGCAGCGGCGAGCGATCCGTTTTGGAATGGGCTGGTCTCGCACAGCGGCCCGGGCGTGCAGCTGAACGGCAAGCTCCGGTCGCTGCCGATGAGCGGCCGGACGCTGCGGACGCCAACCGTCTTGCTCCAGCACGGCCAGGTGGCTTGCCAAGTCCGTGGCGGCGGACATGTCATCGCTTGTGTCGATTCACACCGCCTCGTGGCAGGTCCGCTGCATGGTGAAACGATCGTGCGGATCCCTCCCAGCGATCAGTGGCAGTGGGTGACTGTCAATCTCGACCGTTACGTCGGTCACCGGCTGCATCTGGAGTTCGTTCCGGACGAAGATGCGCTGCTGGAGGTCTCGCTGATCACGCAAGGAGCCTCGCCGCAGCAACAGGCACACTTGCTGCTGCGACAGCAGGAACAGGCTCGATTGGCGGAGCAGACGGCGGAATGGATCGAGCGAGCTTGGGCTGACGATTTACCTACCAGTGATCACCTTCGCCAACTCGTTGCCCAGTGGGCTCAAGAGCGTGATTTGCTCAGGCAGCAGGTGCGGACCGAGTCGCGACTGGCAATGGCGATGATCGACGGCAGCGGCGAAGACGACCATGTGTTGATCCGTGGCAATGCCTCACAACCGGGCCCGATCGTGCCACGGCGGTTCCTCTCGGCGCTCGATGGCCAACAGCCGCTGGCGATGAACACTCGTAGCGGTCGGCTGGAACTGGCCGCGCGGATCAACGACCGCTCCAATCCGCTGGCGCACCGCGTGATCGTCAATCGCATCTGGCATTACCTGATGGGGCGCGGGATCGTCGCGACAACGGACGATTTCGGCGTGCTCGGGCAATCGCCCACGCATCCCGAATTGCTCGACCACCTCGCGGAGCGTTTCCTCCAGGACGGCCGCTCCATCAAGCGGATGATCCGGTACATCGTGCTGTCAAAAACTTATCAGATGTCCAGCCGCGCTTCCGCTGCGGCCCTGCAGCAAGATCCCAAGAATCTGCTGTGGCACCACCGCCCGCCCAAGCGGCTCGAAGGCGAGGCAATCCGCGACGCGTTGCTCACGGTCTCCGGCCGGCTGAATGCGACGATGCAGGGGCCGAGCGTTCCGATTCACCTGACGTCGTTCATGGAGGGTCGTGGCCGGCCGCCGCACAGCGGCCCGCTCGATGGCGACGGCCGCCGTTCGATTTACATCGCCGTTCGCCGCAACTTCCTCTCGCCCTTCATGCTAGCCTTCGACACCCCGGTCCCGTTCAGCACGATGGGACGGCGGAATGTTTCCAACGTGCCCGCGCAAGCGTTGATTTTGATGAACGACCCATTTGTCGCTGAGCAGGCCCGGCAGTGGGCGCTGCGGGTGCTTGAAATGCCCGCGGAGGAACTGGTGAAGGCGCATGGGCCGGCTGCGCCGGTTGCTGCAGATCCCGCGGCGACTGCCATGGCGCGGGTGACTGCAATGTACCGCGCGGCTTTCGCTCGCCCACCGCAGCCTGAGGAACTTGCCGCTGCACTGGATTACCTGCTGGCCGCAGATGCTGCCGGACCCGCTGCCGAGCCGGCCGACTCGCTGGCGCGGTGGACCGATTTTGCGCAGCGCGCTGATCAATACCAAAGAGTTCATTTTTCTGCGATGATTACCTACCAAACCTATCCGTGCGCGAGGTTTCGTCCCCTACCGCTGAGCCGGCGTGAGATGCTCGGCCGCTGTGCCAGCGGATTCGGCGCAGTCGCGCTGGCGGCGCTGCACCGCGACTCGACCTTCGCAGCCAGCGGACCCGCGGACGCACCGGGCGGTTTGGCCGATCACGGACCTCATCATGCGCCGCGGGCCACTCGGGTCATTTTCTTATACATGGATGGAGGCCCATCACAGGTCGATACCTTTGATCCAAAGCCGTTGCTCGATCGGTACAACGGCAGGGAGCCCGGCGAGTTGTTTAAAGTAGAAGCGACGCAGTTCAATAACAATGGCAAGGTGCTCGCCAGTCCTTGGAAATTCCAGCAGTATGGCCAATCCGGGATACCGGTCAGCGAACTGTTTCCGTATGTGTCGCAGCATGTCGATCGATTGGCGGTAATCCGCTCAATGGTATCGGAGTTTCCCGAGCATACCTTTGCCAATTATTTCCTGCACACCGGCAGCGGTTTGCAGGGCCGCCCGAGTATGGGAGCGTGGCTGAATTATGGTTTAGGCAGCGAAAGTCACGATTTGCCCGGCTTTGTTGTCATCAATGGAGGGTTGATCCCGCCAGGCGGGCTGGACTGTTTTGGCAGCGGCTTTCTGCCAGCCAGTTACCAAGGCTCCGTGTTCAAGCCATCCGGGATGGCTGTGGCGAATATCCAGCGGATCGAAGCGACACCGCAACAGCAGGCGAGCAAAATGAGCCTGATGCGGCGGCTCGACGCGGTGGCACTGCCGCAGTACGGCTCACATGACAGCCTCGATTCAGCGATCAAGAATTATGAACTCGCCTACCAGATGCAAATGGCGGTCCCCGACCTGATGTCGCTTAGTGAAGAGACTCAGGCGACGCAAACCATGTATGGGATGGATGCCGCTTACGAACCGACGCGGATCTATGCGGCGCAGTGTCTGCTAGCGCGACGGTTGGTCGAGCGCGGCGTGCGATTCATTGAGCTGACATGTCCTAATGTGGGCGCGGACCGCTGGGACCAGCACAGCGATCTGCAGGCAGGGCATCAGAACAATGCCCGCGCGGTCGATCAACCGATTGGGGCATTGCTGACGGATTTACATCAGCGCGGTCTGTTGGATGAGACGCTGGTGGTCTGGGCAGGGGAATTTGGACGCACCCCGTTTGCTCAAGGCGCTGATGGCCGCGACCACAACCCCTTTGGATTTACTGTCTGGATGGCCGGCGGCGGGGTGCGGCCGGGCACGATCTATGGCGCTACAGATGATTGGGGTTATAAGGCGATCGAAAATCGTGCCGAGATCCATGACCTGCATGCCACCATGCTCCATTTACTCGGTGTGGACCACACTCGCTCAACCTATCGCTTCGGCGGCCGCGATATGCGGCTGACCGATGTAAAAGGCCACGTGATTCACGACGTGATCGCTTAGAGCGTCGCTGCGGTCAGTTCGGCTGCAGCCACGGCGCAACGGCTGGCCAAACCTTATAGGTCGCTGTGTAAGCCGCCATCGCCAATAGCATCAGGAAGCCGAGGCCTCCCAGCACGTTGAGCCCCCAGCCGTTGCGTTCCTCACCCATCACATCGCGGCGATTGCAGAGCCACAGGAGCACGCCGGCGACCAGCGGCGAAGCGATCACAGTGACCGCTTGTCCAAAGACAATCGCCGGCATCGGGGGCTTACCCGAAGCGATGGTGATCAAAGCCACGATCATGCCGACCACCAGCACGGCAGTTGTCGCCAGCCGCGGCGCCAGACTTGCGCGGGTCGCTTCCCCAGCCCAAGCCGTCGCACAGGATGAAGCCGCCGACCATCGAATTGACCAGAAAAGATGAATACGCCGCTGAGAACAGGCCAATGCAAAAGACGGCTCGTCCCATCGTCCCAAATACCGTCAGGCCGGCCGCAATATCTCGTGGTGCGGCGATCTCTACACCCCGCAGCGCGCCGGCTGCTGTTGAAATCAGGATCACGGTGATCAACATCATCAGGACCGCACCGACCCGCGCGTCGAGCATTCCGCTGGGCAATTCTCGCAAGTTCCAGCCTTTCTGCCGCACCAAGTAACTTTGGTAGTAGGCACCGGCGATCACGAACGTCGTGCCGACAAGCCCCAGCAGCGACAGGTCGATTCCCGCGGCGTCGTGATCACTCCAGAGCAGCCATACCGGCGGAATTAAACCGCTGAATAATTCTCCCAAATTCGGCCGCGCGTAAATCAAATTGATCGTGAAGCTGATCAGCATGATGCCGACGAACAGCATCATCAAACGTTCCATCGCCTTATAAAGATTTTTAAAGGCAAATAAGAAGCTGACGGCCAGGACATTGAACAGAATCACCAGATGCCACAATTGCAGACCGGGCACCCGCAAGATGAACTCTTCAAATTCGGCCATGGCTGCATGAATGCCGACATTGTTTCCGAACTGAAAAGCCGCAGTGATGAAGAACGCACAGAGGCCAATGACCACTGCCAATGTGCGGCTGGCGTGGCGGCTGATTAGGGTGGCCGTCGAGGCTGCCGATACGACACCCAACCGCGCAGCCATCGTCATGAACGACAACATCAGCGCTACCGAAATCACGATGACCCACAGCATGGAATAGCCGTACTTGGCGCCCACCTGCGAACTGGTCGTGATGCTGCCCGGCCCGATCACGACGCAGGCGGTGATCAACCCCGGCCCGATTCGCTGGTACCAGCGTGCGGCCGGCGGTGCAGGCGTTGGCGAAGAAGGTGTATCTCCGAGCGTGGCGGGACGGTGATCGGCGGCCTGAGGCGAATCAGCAGCGGTTGGCATCGGCGGGTATCTGTGGGGTAGGGGTGGGGTGGCGGAGGCAGCGCTGCATGCGGTGGGCAAACATTAAGGCGCCGTCGGCCGGTCGAGTAATGCCATCGGGAAAGCAGCCGAAGGACGATGCTCTCGCTGCATCACCGCTTCCAATCGGTTCACCACATCGCGGTTCTGCTCAGCCAGATCGGTGGTCTCCGCTGGATCAGTGGCTAAATCATACAATTCCGTGCGGATCTGCATCGGCTCAGATCGATTACGGAGACGCGGATTTAGATTGCGCCGGATCGCCTTCCAGTTAGCCGCATGTACGGATTGCTGGCCGCCGTAGCCGGCGAATTCGCGATAGAGGAATTCACGCTCCGGCTGCACTTCGCCAAAGAGTGTTGCGACTAGGCTGATCCCATCGGCTTCAGCCGGGGCGCGCTCAGCGGCGCCGGCAAGTTCGATTAGAGTCGGCATCCAATCTTCAAAACCACAGATCCGATTGCTGAGCGTGCCGGCTGCGATTCGGCCCGGCCAGCGGACGATGCAAGGCACACGCACCCCGCCTTCATAGAGTGTCCCTTTGCCATCGCGCAGACCGCCGTGGGAATTGAAGAACTTGCTGTCGGTTCCTGCCAAACCTTCGTGAGTCCCATGCAGCGGCCCGTTGTCGCTGGTGAAGATGAACATCGTGTGATCGGTCAGGCCGAGCTCAGCAACCAGATCCATCGCCCGGCCAATTTCGCTATCCATCCGCGTGATCATCGCAGCGTAGGCGGCGCGTGGGCGGAAATGGGGAATGTAGCCACGGCCACCGGTGTAGGGCGGATCGTTAAAGGCGCCGTCGTATTGCTCCAGAGCATCGTCCGGCACCTGCAAGGCGACGTGAGGCACCGTGGTGGGCCAGTATAAAAAGAACGGATGTTCTCGGTTCGCGGCGATGAACCGCAGCGCCTGTTCCGCGATCAAGTCAGGTGCGTAAGCATCGCCCTGGAACCGCCGGTAGCTTTGAGGATCCGCCGGATCTTCGCCGTCACCCAATGTGTCATGAGCGGAGAAGGCAGGATTGGGCAGCGAAAGGGTCCGCTCATTATCCCACAGGTAAGTCGGATAAAAGTTGTGGGCGATGACCTGGCAGTTGTATCCGAACCAGCGGTGGAAGCCCTGCCGCAGCGGTGCGCCGCTGGAGTCGGGACCGCCGAGCCCCCACTTTCCAAAACCGCCGCAGGTGTAGCCCGCGGAGCCGAGCAGCTCGGGGATCGTCAAGGCTTCGTCCGGCAGCGGAAACTGCCCCTCCGAATCCGGCTGACCGCTGACAAAGTTTTTCGCCCCGCCAGCGTTGTTGCGAACGACGGCTTGACCGGGGTGCAGACCAGTCATCAACACGCAACGCGACGGAGCGCAGACCGCATTGCCGGCATAGTGACGCGTAAATCGCATCCCCTCGGCCGCCATCCGATCTAAATTTGGGGTGTGGATATGCTGTTGCCCATAACAGCCCAGATCGCCGTAGCCAAGATCGTCGGCCAAAATGAACACGATGTTAGGCGGTCGTTCCGGCGGGCCAGCGAATGCGGCCACCGATACGCTCGAAGCGATCACTGCGCTCATCACGGACCGAACCGCCCAGAGAAATCGATACCAATGAGCAGGCAATTGCATGGCGATAGATTCCTAGTGGAAAGCGGACCGACAGGTCCTTAGGGCACGGCTGATCGGCCGCAAGGGGAAGCCTGTGCCGGTCACTTCACGCGCTCACGCCACTGGTCGAGCTTTGCGCGCATTTGTTGGAGCGTCTGTGCGTAGGCCGGATCGTCTACGCGGCTGATTTTTTCCTCCGGGTCGTCCTCCAGATCGAACAACTGTTCATAGTCCCACTCCGGCCAATACACATACTTCAGGTCTCGCCGAACCACGGCTTGAGAACTCGGAATGCGGTCACGATTGCTGATCGTCGGATGTTCATAGAAGAATTCCTCTCGCCACTGCGGCAATGACGGCGCGAGGTACAGCGGCGCGAGGTCTTCGCCTTGCATAACGTCAGGAACCTCCAGCCCCGCGGCCGCGACAATCGTCGGAGCAATGTCGATGTTGAGCGCCAGCTGGTCGCGTGTCTGGCCGCGGCGCGACTCAGGAAGTCGTGGATCGTGCACGATCAGCGGCACTCGCAGCGCCTGTTCGTAAGGGTACCACTTGTCCGCTAGTCCGCGGTCGCCATGAAAATATCCATTGTCGCCGATGAACAAGATCAACGTGTTCTCATCGGTTCCCTGTTCCTGGAGCGCTGCGACGATATCGCCGATGGCGCGGTCGACTTCCGTGATCAAGCGGTAGTAATTGATCATGTACTGCTGGTATCGCTCCGGAGTATCGAATCGCCAGTGATAACGGATGCGCCCCTCGTTGGACGGATGGGCGAGAAACGGCGGCAACGCCTCGCGCGCGGTCGGGTCCAGCAGCGCAGACCGAGGGACGCTCACTCCGCGATACAACTCCTCGCTCCAGTCCTGTGGCAGATACTGCTCAGGGGTGCGATCCTCGGCATGGGCAGCAAAAAAGGAGACGTTCAGCAGAAACGGCTTGTCCTGCGGACGGTTTTGCAAGAACTCCAGCGAGTCGCGGCGGTTGAGTTCGGTCACATGAACGCAGTGGCCGTCGCGCTCCATCCAGTGGCGTCCTTCATAAGCGCGGATGAAATCGAAATCATCTTTTCTCGCCGCGCCGACTCCGTACTTGCCGACAAAGCCGGTCCAGTAACCGGCAGCGCGGAGCACGCCGGGGTAGGTGTCGGCGAACTGTTCGGCGGTGAGCGAGACACCGAAGCGGTCGATCCCGTGACGCGACATGTACTGGCCGGTCAGGATCGATGCCCGGCTGGTCATGCAAATGCTCGTCGTGACGCAGGCCTGTGTGAAGCGAACGCCGCCCGCGGCGAGCTGGTCCAGGTGCGGCGTCTGGATGACTTCATTGCCCGCGACTCCAAGCGAATCCCAGCGCCAATCGTCGGCAACCAACAACACGACGTTCATCGGTGGCTCGGCAGCGGTGCCTCCCGAGGCAAGTAGCGCCGCTGCAACCCAAACGAGCATAACCAACAGTGATCGCATCCATCCGTCCTCGTCAATGTGCCGGGGCAAAACCACGGCCCCAGCATACTCCAAGCGGTGCCGTGCCGGTCGTACGGACCAGCGGCCGCCCCCGAATCTGCCGCCGCCCGAGCAGCCATTCTGCGTGGGAACGCATCGTGGGCCGCCGTGTCGCCGGCTTCCCGCCTACCTGATTCTGGACTGCCAAGGTAACATCGCCAAGGTAATCTCCTCACCAGGTAAAATTCCCTGACGCAGGCCCTCCAGGGCGACCGGCGAGCAGACCATTCCTAACCTGCCAAACTTGATAACGATGACTGAGTATCGCATCGAACACGACTCGATGGGCGAGGTGCGGGTCCCCGCCGAGGCCTATTACGGCGCCCAGACCCAGCGGGCCGTCGAGAATTTCCCGATCTCCGGCTGGCCGCTGCCGCCGGCGACTGATCCACGCCCTGGGCCTGGTGAAGTACGCCTGCGGCCGCGCCAATCGCGACCTGGGCAAGCTGACCGGCACCGGCAAGAACCCGCTGACCGACGAGCAGGTCGCCGCGATGCTGCAGGCTGCCGCGAAGTCGCCGAGCGGCAAGTTCGACGGATCAGTTCCCGATCGACGTCTTCCAGACCGGCTCGGGCACGTCGAGCAACATGAACGCCAACGAGGTGATCGCCAACCGGGCGATCGAGATGCTCGGCGGCGACCGCTTCGCCAGCGAAAAGCCGGTCCACCCCAACGACCACGTCAACATGGGGCAGAGCACCAACGACATGTTCCCCACGGCGATTCACGTCGCCGTGGCGATTGCAGATCAAGAACCGAGCTGATCCCGGCGCTTGCAGCAGCTCGCACGAGTCGCTCGCCGAGAAGGCCGACGCAGTGGGACAAGATCATCAAGATCGGCCGCACGCACCTGGCCGACGCCACGCCGCTGCGGCTGGGCCAGGAGTTCGGCGGCTTCGCCCGGCAGATCGAGCTGTCGATCGAGCGGGCCGAGCGGGCGATGCGAGCCGTGCTGGAACTGCCCGCCGGCGGCACGGCCGTCGGCACCGGCATCAACACGCATCCCGAGTTCGGCCGCCGCGTCGCCGCAGTGCTGGCCGAAGGAAACCGGCATTCCGTTCGTCGAGGCGGCCAACCACTTCGAAGCCAACGCCCAGCGCGACGGGCTGGTCGAGTGCCACGGCCAGCTGCGGACGATCGCCGTCGACGCTGTTCAACGTCGCCAACAACATCCGCTGGCTCGGCATCGGGCCCGCGCTGCGGCTTCTACGAAGTCGAAGCTGCCCGACCGCCAGCCGGGCAGCTCGATCATGCCGGGCAAGGTGAACCCGGTGATGTGCGAAAGCATGATGCAGGTCGCGGCCCGCGTGATCGGCAACGATCAGACGCGTCGCCGTTCAGCGGCGCGACCGGCGGCCAGTTCCAGCTCAACATCATGATGCCGGTGATGGGGCACACGACGCTGGAGACGATCGAGCTGCTCGCCGCCGGCACCCACGCCTTCGTCGAGTTCTGCACGGCGGGACTGGAAGCCAACGAAGCCAGTGCGAGGCGGCGGTCGAAAAGAGCCTGTCGATGTCACCAGCCTCAACCCGCACATCGGCTACGAGACGGCGGCCGCACTGGCCAAGGAAGCGTTCAAGCGGCAAGACGATCCGCGAGCTCTGCAAAGAGAAAGGGATCCTGCCCGAGATCACGCTGGCCGAGGCGCTCGATCCTTGGAGAATGACCGAGCCGCAGCCCGGCTGATTGTTCCTGATGTTGCTGCGGCATAAAAAACGCGCTGCTGCGTCCGTGCGTTTCCCTGGCATGACCGCCGCCGCACACGTTCTATGATCCATTGATTGTCCGGGGCAATCCGTCCTCTACCTTTGACCTGTTTGATTTCACCATGGAAGCCGGTATCGTCGGATTGCCGAACGTCGGGAAAAGCACCCTGTTCAACGCGCTGACCAGCTCACAGGCGGCGCAGAGCGCCAACTACCCGTTCTGCACGATCGAGCCCAATGAGGGCATCGTCAGCGTTCCCGATGAGCGGCTGACGCGGATCACCCAGTACATCGTCCCCAAGAAGATCATCCCCGCGGCCCTTAAGCTGGTCGATATCGCCGGCATCGTCAAAGGTGCCAGTGAAGGCCAGGGACTGGGCAATAAGTTTCTCAGCCACATTCGCCAGGTCGACGCGATCGTGCAGGTCGTCCGCTGTTTTGAAGACCCCGATGTGATCCATGTCGACGGGGCGGTCAATCCGGTCGCCGACATGGAGACGATCGAGACCGAGCTGATGTTGGCGGACATCGAAACGCTGCAAGGGGCGCTGAGCAAGGCCGAGCGGACCGCGCGGAGCGGCGACAAAGAAGCCAAGCTCCGCGCCGTGGCGATCCAAAAGTCGCTGGACCACTTGGCCACGGACGCGCCGCTGCGAACCTTGGCGCTGCCCGAACCGGAGGCCAAAGCGATTTCGAGCTTTGGGCTGATGACCGCCAAGCCGATTTTGTTCGTCGCCAACGTCGATGAAGATGACCTCGAGGGAACGTCACCGCTTGTTCAAAAGGTCCGTGAAAAAGCAGCCGCTGCCGGTGCGGACGTGGTCTGCGTCTGTGCCAAGCTGGAAGCCGAGATCGCGGAACTGGAAGAGCCCGACCGCACGGAAATGCTGCAGTCGGTGGGGCTGAGCGAGCCGGCTCTGAACCAGATCGCACGCGCTACCTACCACACGCTGGGGCTGCAGAGCTACTTCACCGCCGGGGAAAAGGAGGTGCGGGCTTGGCCGGTGCCGATCGGCGCCACCGCGCCTCAGGCCGCCGGGGTGATCCACAGCGACTTCGAACGCGGCTTCATTCGCGTGGAGGTTTATTCGCTCGAAGACCTGGAAACCTATGGAACCGAAAAAGAGATTCGCCAAGCCGGCAAACTGCGTGTCGAAGGCAAGCAGTATGTCATGCAAGATGGCGACATCTGCCATTTTCTGTTCAACGTCTGATCGTCCTCCCGCCTGCACAGCCTACCACCGATGCCCAAAGCCCTCGCCTTCCTCCCATTTGTGTTGCTGACGATCCTCTGTTGGGGCAATTACGGGGTGCTGATGCACCACGGCAAGGAAGCGATGGGCGATGCGCTGCGGCCATTCGTCGGTGTCGGTTTCGCCTACTTTGCGATCGCCGTGATCGTGCCCGCGTTGCTGCTTTGGCTCCGCGGCGAGAAGGGGAATTGGTCGCGCGACGGGATCATCCTCAGCATCATCGCCGGTGCGGTCGGGGCGTTGGGCGCATTGGGCGTGATTCTGGCATTTAGCTTCAAAGCCAAGCCGCTGTACGTGATGCCGCTGGTCTTTGGTGGTGCGCCGGTAATCAACACGCTGGTCACGATGGCGATGAGCCGAAACTTGGAGAAGGTTAAGCCGCTGTTTCTGGTCGGCATTGCCATGGCGGCGCTGGGCGGCGCGGGTGTGCTGTTTTTCAAACCATCCGAAGCCCGCATGCCGGTGGCCGATGCGGTCAGCCAACCCGCTGCCGTTGCTGCCGCAACCGGTGAACTGAATTACCCGATGATCGTGTTTTCCATCGTGATGGCGGTGGTCAGCTGGGGAGCTTACGGTCCGGTCCTGCACAAGGGCCAAATGAAGATGAACGGCAGCCGCTTGCGTCCGTTCCTGTGCGTCGGCATCGCCTACTTCATCATCGCCGTGGCAATCCCGCTGGCGGTGATTCCGCTGCTCTCTTCGGCCGGGCAGTGGAACTCAGAGGGGATGATCTGGAGCCTTGCAGGCGGCGCGGCCGGGGCGATCGGGGCGCTGGGGATTATCTACGCCTTCAATTTCGGCGGCAAACCGATCTTCGTCATGCCGCTAATTTTTGGCATGGCGCCGGTCATGAACACGATCACCACGGTGACCGAAAACGCCAGCTGGGGACAAATCGGCCCGCGGTTCCTCGCTGCCCTGGCGGTCACAATCGCCGGGGCCGTCACGGTTCTGATCTACGCACCCAAGCCCGCTCCGCCGGCGGCGGCTAAGGGCTGAGCGGGACAGGACAGGCCGAGCCGGGTGGCTTTGGGTGGCACGCTCAGAGCCCCAGCGATGGGCGTGGTCTCCTGAAGCAGATACCGAGCCGCTGAGGCATTCCATACCTACCTTGGATTTCTCCCTAGCACGCCCTTCGTGCCCTAGGGACGTGCCACCCAAGGCAGGGGCGATCTATCCATCTTCGTTCAGACTCCAGAACCGGGCCCGGTTGCGGCGTGGTAAACTGTTCCGGTCACGCGAACGCGTGCCATCCGCTGAACCGGATTTACCCCCACACCCTGGACTCAATTCATGCGTACTGTCTCAACACCGAGGGTCACCCTCCTCGTCCTCGCGCTGGCAGCCGCCAGCATCACCCCCTGCGCGGCCCAGAATACCACGATCACCGATCCCAAAGACGGGGGTATCGACTACGAAATTCAAGGCGAATACCGCGGCAGAGTCGAAACTGAAGATCGCGATGAACACTGGGGCGCGCAGATCGTCGCGCTCGGCAACGGGAAGTTCGATCTGGTCGGCTACAAGGGCGGGCTCCCGGGCGAGGGCTGGAGCCGCGGCGACGACGTGCTGAAGTACAGCGGCGAATTGAAAGAAGGGAATAAAGCCGTGTTCGAGACCGAGGAAGCGGTCCTGGAAGTCGCCGCCGGAAAACTCAAGGTGCTGGTCCAGGGCGAAACCGCCGCCACGCTTGAAAAGATCGAACGCAAGAGCTCGACGCTCGGCAAAGAGGCACCCGAAGGGGCGATCGTGCTGTTTGATGGCAGTTCGGTCGACCAGTGGGAAAACGGCAAACTGGTCGACGGCCAGTACCTAGGGGCCACCAATGCAATCACCAAACAGAAATTCGGCGATCACTCGCTGCACATCGAGTTCCGCACCCCATTCATGCCGGCCGCCCGCGGTCAAGCCCGTGGTAACAGCGGTGTCTATCTGCAAGGTCGCTATGAGCTGCAGGTGTTGGATTCGTTTGGCCTGGAAGGCAAGAACAACGAGTGTGGTGGGATCTACACCATCGCCGAGCCGATCGTGAACATGTGCTTGCCGCCACTAGCCTGGCAGACCTACGACATCGATTTCACCGCCGCTGTGTATGAGGGTGACAAAAAGACCAAGAACGCCCGGGTCACGATCAAGCACAATGGCTTTGTCATTCACGATGACCTGGAACTGCCCAATGGAACACCGGGTTTTCGCCCCGAAGGTCCTGGCAAGGAATCGCTGTTCTTGCAAGATCACGGCAATCCGGTCGTGTTCCGCAACATTTGGGTGGTTAGTACTACAGCGCAACCGACTGACCTTGGCAAAGACAGGTGATCAGCCTTTGAATCGCTGACCGCGCCTGCGGCATCCCGACACCGCGGGCGGCGGTCGCTGCGAATGCGCCCCTGGTCTCCTGCTTCGGACGCCGCTTCCGCCGGAGCGCCCTACAGACGTCGGCGGTCGCTCCGTTAGAATCGTGGCCGTTTGAACCTCCACCGAAGCACTCCGCCACCGCCAGAGCCCTGCATGTCCGAACACGCTTCTCCGCCGCCGATCGTCAGCGTCATTATGGGCAGCCGCAATGACTGGGAAACGATGAAGGCTGCCTCGGAGATACTCGACCTGCTCGGAATCGTGCACGAGCGGCGGGTCGTTTCAGCCCACCGCACACCGCTGCAGATGATGCAGTACGCCTCGTCGGCTTCTCATCGAGGCCTGAAGGTGATCATTGCCGGAGCCGGCGGGGCGGCGCACCTGCCAGGCATGGTCGCTAGCGAGACCATCTTGCCGGTCATCGGCGTGCCGATCCAAAGCCGCGCGCTGCAGGGACTCGACTCGTTGCTGTCGATCGTGCAGATGCCTGGCGGCATTCCGGTCGCGACGATGGCGATCGGCACCGCGGCGCAAAAAACGCCGCGCTGCTGGCCGCCCGAATCCTGGCGCTGGAAGACGAAGCGCTGCGAGGCCGGCTCAAGCAATTCATCAACGACCAAACCGACGACGTCCTGGCGACCGCCGAACTATGAACGACAGCAATGGATCGACCGGATCCGCTTCGCCCGCTGAGCCGTGCACGATTGCCCCCGGCGGTGTGATTGGGATGCTCGGCGGCGGGCAGCTGGGCCGCATGTTTGCGATCGCCGCCGCACAGCTCGGCTACCGCGTGGTCGTGTTGGCCGATCACCCGCGTTCACCGGCCGTGGCGGTGGCGGATCAGGCCCTGATCGGCGAGCTGACCGACCGCAATTTGCTGGACCAGCTTGCTGGGCAATGCGACGTGGTGACGCTGGAGTTCGAAAACATCCCGGTCGAGTCGGTCCGGTACCTGACTCAGCGCGTCGGCGTCTATCCGTCGGCCGATGTACTACGGATTGCGCAGGACCGCGGCATCGAGAAACAAACGCTCCGCGACGCCGGCCTGAAGGTCACGCCGTTCCGCCTCGTCTCCAGTCAGGATGACGCGGTGGCCGCGCTTGACGAGCTAGGTGAACCGATCGTGCTCAAGACGACCCGCGACGGCTACGACGGCAAAGGCCAGTGGAAGATCGATTCACGGGCGGCGCTCGACGAACTGGTGGCGCGCCCGCTGGACGAGAACGGCCTCGATTTCCAGCGCCCGCTGATCGCCGAAGCGTGGGTGCATTATCAACGCGAAGTTTCGGTGATCATCGCCCGCGGACACAACGGTGAAACGGCGGTCTATCCGGTGCTGGAGAATCGGCACCGCAATCACATCCTGGACGTCACCACCTGCCCGGCGAACATCAGCGATGCGCTCGCACACCGAGCCGCTGCGATGGCCGTGCAAGCGGCCGAGGCGATCGAGCTGGTTGGACTGATCTGCATCGAGTTCTTTGTCGATCAGAACGACGAACTGATGATCAACGAGATCGCGCCGCGGCCTCACAATTCCGGCCACTTGACGATCGAAGCCTGCCACACCAGCCAATTCGAACAACAGCTCCGCGCGGTCTGCGGTTTGCCGCTGGGCAGCACCGAATTGATCTGCTCCCGCGCAGCGATGGTCAACGTGATGGGTGATAGCTGGTGCGACGGCCAGCCACCGGACTGGACCGCGATCCTACAGCTGCCCGGAGCACATCTGCACCTGTACGATAAAGGCGAAGCCAAAATCGGTGCAAGATGGGGCACATCACGCTCACAGGCCCAGCGAGCAAGCAAGCACAGGCGGTTCGCGAAACGCTGCTGGGCCAGGGTCTGTCAGTTGCACCAGAAAGCTAGCGGTTTGCTTGCGGCGCCCGCATCAAGTTACTCTGTGGTGCAGCCAGCCTCTTTCGCTTCCTCGTTTCCGGGTCGAACCGATGATGAACTCCCGTGCTCCCCTGAACGTTCCTTTTGCACAGACCGTCGCCGTCGGTCGTCGCGATGCGATTCGCTGCGGCTTAGCAGCTTTCGGCGCCAGCGCGGCCGTGGGTTTGGGTGGCGGTCAGTCGCTTGCGCTGGCCAGCGACACCGCGAACGATCCCGACGATCGCAAGCGGTCGCCCAAACGCTACGAGATGAAGAAGTCGATCAATCTATGGGCGTTCCCTTATCCGCAGCGGATGACGCTGCAGGAGTGCATGCAGCTGGCCAAGGACGCGGGCTTCGATGGCATCGAACTGAACTATGACTTGGAAAGTGACCTCTCGCCTAATGCGACGAGCAAGGATTTCGCGGCGATCCGTCAAATGGCCGATCGCATCGGCATCGAAATCAGCGGTCTCTGCTCATTCTTATTCTGGCCCTACCCGCTGAGCAGCAACGACGTTGCCAAGCGCAATCGCGGTCTGGAACTGGCTGGCCTGATCGCTCAGGCGGCCCACGACTTGGGCGTGGAAGACGTGCTGCTCGTTCCCGGCGCGGTGCATATCCCGTGGCGTGACGACCACGAACCGGTGCCCAACGATGTCTGCGACCGCCGCGCCCGCGAAGCGGTCGGCAAGTTGGCGACGCAGGCTGAAAAGCTCAAGGTTTCGCTGAACATCGAAAACATCTTCTTCAACGGTTACCTGCTCTCACCGATGGAGATGAACGATTTCGTCGACAGTTTTGGCAGCGAGCACGTGCGTGTGCACTTCGACACCGGCAACATCGCGATGTTCCAGCACAGCGAACACTGGGTGCCGATCTTGGGTAAACGCACCAAAAATGTGCATCTGAAGGAGTTCACCAAGAAGGGCACCGACTACTCGCTGGAGACGTTCCGGCCGCTGCTCGACGGCACCACCAATTGGCCGGCGCTGATGGACGCCCTGGACGATGTCGGCTACCGCGGCTACCTGACATTCGAATACTTTCACCCCTACCCGCATTATCCCGAAGCGTTGATCTATCAGACGTCCGATTCACTCGACCGGATCATGGGCCGAGTGTGACGAATCGTATTCAGCCGGTTACATTAGCTTGCGGCCAATCATTCACGGCACGTGCTAACCGACTTGTTGGTTGATACTTCCGCAAACTTCGCGCCCCTTATTTGGGAATCTTGCACCACTGATCCGGGTGGCACGTCCCTGAGGAACGAAGGGCGTGCTGGGGGAGTACCGCATGGTAACCATGGAGTTTCTCACCGGCGTGGTAGCTGCTTCCGCTGCTCACGCCCATCGCTGGGGCTCTGAGCGTGCCGCCCACAACCCTAACGCTACCCGCTATATCTGATCGTGCCACCCGAAACCCTGTCGCTACCCGCCCTGGAAATAGTGCATCGGCGTTGTGACCTACGTTCGAGGGAAAATGCAGGAATTTGTTGACGACTCCGCGGCAACTTGGCCGGCAGCCGATGCGCTGGCCGACGTGCGGCCGGTCGCGGCGCCGCATCCGGCGGTGATCCCGGCGGAACAATTCGCCGCCCAGTGTCGCATGAGCCAACTGCGCCGCAGCGGTCCGGGTGGGCAACACCGCAACAAAGTCAGCACCGCGATCAGTTGGGCTCACGAGCCCACGGGTATCTCAGCTGAGGCGAGCGAGAGCCGCGACCAGACTCGCAACCGGCGGCAGGCCCTGGCACGCTTGCGACTGCGGCTAGCGATCCGGTTGCGGACAGCTCCCGACGACGCGAATCTCAACGCGACCGAGATCGCCTGTCGGCAGCGGTGGAGCGGCAGAGGACTGAAGATCTCGACTGAGAACGACGATTTTCAGGCGGTGCTGGCGCTCGTGCTGGATGACTTGCATCGCTCCGGTGGTCAACCGAGTCTGGTCGGGCCGCTCTGGAAAACCTCGACGACAGCGGTTGTCTCCTTCGTGGCCACCGAGCCGGCAGCGTTTCAGGAACTCAACCGCTGGCGGGAGCATCATGGCCGCAAGCTGCTCCACCCACGGCGAGGGTCATGATCGCTTCCTCGTTAATCGCCGCGCCGGTCAGTTCGCCGCTGATCCGGTGCTCGTGCATCACCAGCACTCGGTCGGCTAGTCCGATCACTTCTTCCATGTCACTTGAAACCACTAAAATAGCGATGCCCGCGTCGGCCAAGTGTCGCAAGGCCAGATAGATTTCATGCCGGGCTCCGACGTCGACGCCGCGGGTCGGCTCGTCCAGCAGCAGCACTTTGGGCGGATCAACTAACCACTTGGCGATCGCGATCTTCTGCTGGTTACCGCCGGAGAGCGTCGCCACGGCGGTTCTAGGCGAAGCGGTTTTAATCGCCAGCGCAGCGATCTGCTGCGCCGCCTGCTGGCATTCCCAGCGACGATCGATTCGCGGCGCGGCTGGGGCGAAGGGGAGCGAGGCGATCGTGATGTTTTCCAGCACCGATGACTCCAGGTGCAGTCCACTCGATTTGCGATCTTCGCTGACCAGCGCCAGGCCCACGGCGATCGCTTCACGGACTCGGCCAGGCCGCAGCGGCTTGCCATCGACGACGATCTGTCCCGCTTCGGCTTCGCGCAGCCCAAAGATCGTCTCCACCAGCTCGCTGCGTCCAGCTCCGATCAGTCCGGCCAAGACCACGATCTCCCGCCCGCGGACCTGCAGGCAGATGTCCGTCGACGTGCCGGGGACGCGCACCTCCTGCACGCTCAGCCGCACCTCGCCGCTGGAGTCGGCGGAGTGCGCAAACATCGCCTGCGGATCGCGCCCGACCATTGCCCGCACCATCGCGTCGTGACTGATCTGCTGGCGGCTCAGCGAACCGGCGTTGCAACCGTCGCGGAGCACTTCCACCCGATCGGCCAATCGCATCACTTCGCCCAGCCGATGCGAGATGTAGAGGATGCTCGTGCCAGCGGCGCGGAGCGCGTCGACGAGGCTGAACAGCCGCTGCGTCTCACGGCTGGACAGGCTGCTGGTCGGCTCGTCCATGATCAGCAGCCGAGCGCCGGTCGACACCGCCTTGGCGATTTCGACCAGTTGTTTTTCGGCGACCGATAGCTCGCCCAGCGGCATTGACGGGTTGACCTGCAAGCCGACTTGTTCGAGGTACTGACGCGAGTTGTCGATCAGTGCTCGGCGGTTGGTCCAGCCGAACCGCTGCGGCTCCCGGCCCAAGAACAGGTTTTCGGCAACGCTCAGGTTATCGACCAGGTTGAGTTCCTGGTGGATCAGCGAAATGCCATGAGCGATCGCTTCAGCAGTGGAGCGAAACGTTACCGGCCGGCCGTCCCACTGGATGCTCCCCGCGTCCGGCTGCAGCACACCAGAGAGAAGCTTCATCAGCGTGCTCTTGCCCGCGCCGTTCTCGCCGATCACGGCCAGCACTTCGCCAGGGGCCACGTGTAGCGCCACGCCGCGAAGCGCGTTAACGCCCGCAAATCGCTTGCATAGCCCCTCAGCCTGCAGCAGCGGAGCAGACTGCTCAGTGGTCACAGGAGTTGGCACGGGCAGGGACGAGGTCGGCATCGGCAACAGCGGTGCAGTGGGAAATGACGTGACAGCGGCAGGATGTAGTGCGCAAAAAGGCAGGGCGGCGGACTCGGTCTCGCTCAACTATATTACCGTCAGCCGCTGGCCTTCGCTTCACCCCGGCGAGCCCGCCGGCGTCTATAATGGCAGCAACAGACACCTCGGATGCTGCTCGCGGTGACCTCAGCCGCCGATCCCTCAACTACGCGCTTAGAAACTCACTCTCGGAGCCACAACGTGATTCGTTCTTTCTTGACCCTCTCGACCTGCTTCCTGCTGCTCACCGCGACCGCCACGGCGGAGCAGCCTGACAGCGACGCGGTTTCGATGTTCGACGCCAAGACGCTCACAGGCTGGAGCGGCCGGTCCGACTTGTGGTCGGTCGAGGATGGCGCGATCGTCGGCCGCACGACCGCTGAAAACCCGATCAAGACCAACACGTTTCTGATTTGGGCAGGCGACGCCCCGGCTGATTTCGAACTGTTGATCACCTATCAGATCGAAGCGGGCAACAGCGGCATCCAGTACCGCAGCAAAGTCGTCAACCAAGAGGAGTTCGTCGTCGGTGGGTATCAAGCCGATATCGAAGCGGCCAACAACTACACCGGCATCAACTACGAAGAACGCGGCCGTGGGATTTTGGCTCAGCGAGGCGAGCGGGTCACGATTGCTGCGGATGGCAAGAAGAACGTTGAAAGGTTCGGCGATGCTGCCGAGATCGCCAAGACACTGCGGACCGACGGGTGGAACTCCTACCGGATCGTCGCCCGCGGCAATCGTTTGCAGCACTTCATCAATGAGAAACTGATGTCCGAGGTAATCGATGAGCAGAGCGACAAGGCTGCCACCGACGGAATCATCGCGTTGCAGTTGCACGTCGGCCCGGCGATGGTCGTCCGGTTCCGTGATTTGACGATCCGCCCGCTGAAGGACTGAGGTCTGTTGCCCGATGGCCGATCCGGCAGCTATCTGCCGCTGGCATTCATTTTGCACATCTGGTCGACAAGCCTAATCGTCCACATAGGGTTGACAATCGTTCCCGCCAATCAAGTTAGCCTCTTCCATGCCCGCTGCGCCTAAATCGATTTGGCCTACGTCCGAACAGACCGATGAGCTGTTGCTTGCGGCCAAGCAGGGCGATACGCAGGCTGTCAATCGGCTGCTGGAGCGGCACCGAGCTCCTGTCCGGCGGCTAATCGAACTGCGTCTGGACCGCAAAGTCCAGCGGCGCGTCGATGTCAGCGATGTGGTTCAGGACGTGATGGTTGAGGCGAGCGGGCGGCTGGACAAGTACCTGCAAGACCCGGTGATGGCGTTTCATCTCTGGCTGCGCCAGATCGCCTGGGACCGGATCATCGACACCTACCGGCGGCACCGCATGAGTGCCAAACGGAGCATGGATCGTGAGCAGAACATGTCAGCTCCGTCGGATGACAATTCGACCATGGACTTGGCGGTGCAATTGTCCGATCCGGCTCTGACGCCTTCGACGGCCGCGACTCAGCGAGAACTGGCGCACAACGTCGAAGCTGCGATCGAACAGCTCAATGATCAAGACCGCGAAATCATCTTGATGCGACACTACGAGCATCTGTCAAACCTGGAAATCGCGGAAGTGCTCGGCCTCAACCCTCCGGCCGCGAGCATGCGATACTTACGTGCCGTCCGGCGGCTGCGCCAGTTGCTCGAGGAAGAATCGCCCGAGCAAGGTGACGGCGCTACCGTGCGATCTGGATGAGATGACTGTGCCCGCTGATGCCGCTCCTGATGATCCGCAGCGACTAGCCGATGAACCGCAGCGGCCTGTGGATCCGGCGCAGCAGGAGACGGGCCTGTCGCAGGTCCATGAATCGACCGCCGCCTTCGCCGTGGATCACGCTACGGCCGATGACGATCTGACTGTTTCAGATCGCGATCGGAAACTGGCGGACGTATTATCAGAATTGGCGGACAGCGTGGCCGCTGGCCGCGAAGTTGATTTCGCCGCAGTTTGCCGGGCTCATCCAGACTTGGCGGGCGATCTTCGCCGGCTTTGGGGCGCGGTGCTGATCACCGACATCGCTGGCGTCGCCTCCGAGCAGTTGCCAAACGTCGACCAAGGCTCCGGCGTCTCCCGCCGCTGGCAACGGCTGCAGCTGCCAACCGAAATCGGCGACTATGAACTGCTCGAGGAAATCGGACGCGGCGGAATGGGCGTGGTGTTTCGCGCCCGCCAAATCAGCCTGGACCGCGGCGTCGCAGTCAAGATGATCCTCCGCGGGCGGCTGGCCAGCGACGAGGACCTGCGACGCTTTCTTAGCGAGGCCTCCGCAACCGCACGACTTCAGCATCCCAACATCGTGCCAGTCTATGACGTTGGCGACGTCGACGGCCGGCCGTTTTTCAGCATGAAGTTGCTCAGCGGCTTGACGCTGGCCGACCGCTTAGCCGATGGCCCGCTGCCCGAACGCGAAGCCGCCGAATTGATGGCCGCTGTCGCCCGAGCGATCGGCTTTGCGCACCGCCAGGGTGTCGTCCACCGCGACCTCAAGCCGTCCAACATCCTCATCGATTCCGACATGACGCCGATGGTCTCTGACTTTGGCTTGGCCAAACGTTTCGGTGTCGAGAACGATCTGACTCGCAGCGGAATCGTCGTTGGCACGCCGTCTTATATGTCGCCGGAACAGGCCAGCGGGCGACGCGAGAACATCGGTCCGGCTAGCGACATTTACAGCCTCGGCTGTGTGCTCTACCACGCGCTCACGGGCCGGCCACCGTTTGTCGCCGAGTCAGCGATGGACCTGGTGATGTTGGTGCTAGAACAGGATCCAATGCCGCCGCGGGCACTGCGGCCGCGGCTAGACCGTGACTTGGAAGTCATTGTGATCCGCTGCTTGCAGAAGCCGCCAGATCTGCGCTATGGAACCGCCGACGAGCTGGCTGACGATTTGGAGGCGTTCTTACGGGACGAGCAAATTGCTTCGGGCAGCGGTCGATTTGACCAGATTGTGGCCCGTGTGTTCCGCGAAACACATCACGCTCCGATCTTAGAAAAGTGGGGTGTGCTATGGATGTGGCATGCGCTGGTGTTGTTGGTCGCCTCGCTGCTGACCTGGATGCTGCACATGCGCGGCGTCGAAAATCCACTAAGCTATATTGCGGTGTGGGTGATCGGGCTGGGGACGTGGGCAGCAGTGTTTTGGAAGCTGCGCCAGCGGCTCGGCCCGGTGACGTTTGTTGAGCGGCAGATCGCGCACGTCTGGGGCAGCAGCATGATCAGCATCGCGTTGCTGTTCCCGTTGGAGTGGTGGCTGGAACTAGATCCGCTGGCGCTCGCACCGCTGTTAGGAGTGATCAGCGGCGGCGTGTTCATCATCAAGGCCGGGATGTTCAGCGGCGTGTTTTATCTACAAGCCGCCGCACTATTGATCTGCGCCGCGGTCATGGCGGTGGCCGACACGCACGCGATGCTGATCTTCGGCATCGTCGCCGCGCTCTGCTTCTTCATCCCCGGCTACCAATACGAGACCCGCCGCCGCAGATAACCTCCCATTCCGCCGGCGCCGCCGGAGCGAAGTGCTTGGTGAACGGCACCACTAGACCTGACCGCCAATAATAGTGAAAGTTTAAAACTATGGCCTGCCACACAATCGCGGTACCCGTCTGTTGACAGGATGATCAGGACCGGCAGGATTCCAATCCATGCATGATTATTGAACCGATGATTGCCTTGCCAAAGCGCAGTCAGCTAATTGGAATCGTCTCATCCCCTCCGCTCGTCCTGTCATTCCCGTCCATCCTGTCCCAGCTCCAGCACCGGTCAGGCCAGGATCGCTTACACGCCGAGCATAAGCGAGACGACGAGGCGGGCGAGCAGCAGGACCCAGCCTCCAATGGCGACGAAGTCGCCGGGGGTCGTGCGGTTGATCCTGGGATGTCCCGGTCCAAAAAATGCGACGCCTTTCAAATTTCCCAGCGCATCGGCAAACCAAATGCAGAGCAATGGGAACAACAGCGTGACCAACAGCGACAGTGTCAAATACAGATCGCCAGTGGCTACAAATTGGCCAATGACCTGCACCGCAGCAACCGTGCCCGACAACACTCGAGAGCGGAAAAGTTGCCGGGCGAATCTGACGCGGCTGCGCCCCCTCAACTCACCCGCCCAGGCATCGGCCAGGGCCCGCGTCGCCGTTGTGCCGGACCGGTATTGGACCAGCAGTTCCAATTGCCCGCGCTCAAGCCAGATCCCGTCACAGCGGTCACAACGGTTGATGTACACGCCGGAGTCATGGGCATAATTGAACGGCTTGAGTGTGTGTCGGCACCCCGGACAATGCAGCCTGTTGATGCACCTGCGACGGGCTGGATCCGTGTTTGCCTGCGAAGGCGTTTGGCGGACGAGCGAGCCCAGCTCACTCGCGTCCAGCCAGAGACCGCCACAGCTTCGGCAGCGATCCACGGTCTGCCCACAAGACGCCTCGGCGATCAGCGCGTCGTGACAGAACGGGCAGTGCATTAGCGAACGACTGTATTATGAGGAACGAAGCAGCACCGTTCGCTGCGGCGCTTGGCTGGGTGACGGCAGGTGCTCAGCACGGTGCGTACGGATCCGCGCCGCTCGCCCGGATAGCGCAGCCCACGCGAGCAAAGGCTAAGCTCGCACCGGCGCGTCGACGGGACCATGTTCGTACCAGGTACAAAGTGTGCGCCAGAAAAACCAGGTTGAGGCTGCCATCATTGCGAGTCCGCCGGACGAGCCCGGCCATGGGAGCATCACCGTTAGCACCGTCCCGGTCCCCAAATGAACATGCTCGACCGGCGTTCGTGCCTCAGCTACTGCGGTGGTTGCTGGCGGCGTCATCAATCACGAACCGCCATTTTTCCGCTGCAGAATGAACACGCATGCACAATGATGTTTTTCACAAGAACGTGACTGCATACCCTGTGGCATTTTAATTGGGATGATCAGTTGGAATTTCCGAATAATTCGTTTACGAGTTCGTCACGGGAGATGCCAATGTAGCCCACAATATCCGGCAAGACCCCTAATCAAGTTCCTATGTGTTTTGAATCATGTCTCATGCGCGTAACACTTCATCCCGCACGATATGCAACCGAATCAGCTTCGGCGTTTCTCCTTCGGAAAAAGTGACACTCAACGGCCTCGCGGACATTCTGCCGTAGTTCCTCAAGTCTATCGGCTTCAGTGAAAATCGACTGGCCAATTGCGCAACCCGGTCGCCTTCGGCAGCTTCTTCAACGGGGAACAGGATCTCGGTCATGGGGAGGAAAGGGTTCAGAGTGCAGGTAGTAGGGTTCAGAAAAAATCGACTTCAAGGAAGGTGGTGAAGATGTCAATATTGTCCACCGCGGTGCCGGGTTGATTGCGGATCCGGGTAGCTGAGCAGTGACGACGGGCTCCTAGGCTTCGATCGCCGCTCGAAACTCTCGGATGAGCGATGTTTCCCCTTGGCTTCGGCGACGCCGCAATACCGATTGCGCTAAGCTCAGCGGAAACTCAGGGAGGGCCGCACTTTGTTGTGTTTGCACGTATGCTGACCCTTGCAGATGAAAGAGTCGTAACTGCTGCGCATCGTGCCGCCAGAGTTCAGGTACCCCCATGGAAGCAAGCAAATCCAATTTGTGGATCAGGGAAGCGGTCAGTTCAACTTCAATCACCAGATCAGGCGGCGGATCGACCATCAGGTCGATTGCATCCTTTTCCCGTACCACCTCAGCATGTTGAATGTAGTAGGCCTGGTCGGCTTCAAATCCCTGTCTCAGGTCTGGCCGCCGAAAGGTCGTTGATGCAACGCCCACAATCTCAATATTTCGGACTTCGGTAAAGATCTCGATCAGGCGACCCAGAAGATGGCCGATCGATTCATGCTCTTTCCGCGGGCTCATCAGTTCCATCATCCCCCGATCGTAGGTGACACGAGGCAGGCTACCGCTCCGGTCATCCGCGAGGGCGACATACGTTTCCCAGCGAACATGCTCGACAAGCGTTCGCATTTCAGCTGGAGCGGTGGTTGTTGGCGTCATCGATCACGAACCCGACTGCATGGGGCGATATCTGCACAGGAACCGGACCACACGGATGTTTGCAAGTGTACGGCGCGACCACGGCCGGAACAATCATTTCGACGGGCGGCAGACCGAACGAATGCGAGGTAAATCCACGCGGAATACTGCAAATCAAGTTTGGGCTCAGCGGACGGGAACGAACCGCGCGAACGATCGACTGAAGTACGAATTCGTTTCCTGCTCATGCACGGGCCGAGTAATATAATTTTCTGTAAGCCGCCTGACTCCTATCGCAACCGCGAACAACACGTCGGGTGTTCCTGTCAGAAAGCAGGCATCTCTTCCGGAGCGTTATTATGTCTCAGTTCGTACAGACGATCGCGACGTTCGGCATCATCCTTTTCATACCTGTCCCTGTTGCACTCGGCCAGTTCGGCGGGTCTGCGCGGGCCAGGAGGTTCATGTCGCTGGCGTGGCGAACTTGCCGGTCTTGGAACCCAAGGTTGCCGAGGCGTACATCACGATTGAAGGACGAGCCGAGGTCCGTGTCCCGCCGACCGAAATCCGCGTCGTGATGGCTGTGACCAGCGAGGGCGAAACCGCTCGGCAATGCCAAGAGAGCATCCGCGGCACAATCAATCGCTTACAGGCAGCTTGGTCGGCGATGGGAATCGCAGAGAGCGCGATTGTCGAAGACTTCATTGCCGTGTTGCCACGCTATGAGTGGCGTCTGGAGAAACGCGGCGATGTCGATGTCGGCGTCGAACAACGAGTCGGTTATCGTATGCAGACGAACCTCCACCTAGCGGCATCGGGTCAAGCGCAGGCATTGGCGGCCCTGAATCTCGCCTTTGAAGAGGGCGTGAGCGACATCATCGCCTTTGACTACTGGAGCAAGGAGCTAGACGCGACGCAGCGGAACGTTCGCCAACAGGCATTAGCAGCCGCTCGAAGCAAAGCCGACGCCCTGCTCGGGCCGCTGTTTGACGACCGGCCGCCGGTGATCAATGTCCAGGAGCAGACGGCGATCCGTTACCCTGAGTCGCTTTACCATTCGTTTACCAGCAGCTACGAAGAAGGCGTCTCTCCCGCGTCACGGCGAGACGTGCCGCTGATCCGTGCGGCACGTCCGCAGAACACCTACTACCGCGGGTTGTTCAGCGACAGCGACGTTCAGCCCCAGAGCCTGCCGATGAAACCGGAGATCTCGGTCGTTTCCACAGTGCGTTTGTACTTCCAATCACCAGCGGCCCGCCGCGTCAAGAATTCCACTGGTCATCGTGGGTCTTAAATGGAAGGTTAGCACGACACCGGCCCTAGCCAGCCTCCTGAGCTCAGCTCCTCCGCTGCGATGACACGGATCTGCTAATCGGCAGGATTGTTAGTACCCGCAAAAACTACCCAAACGGACGAAACTTTCTTACCCGATCGAGCCGATAGATGAGCGAGCAACCTCAATAGCCGTCGGTGTGCAGGGAGGTGGCTCACCCGAGTTCCGGGAGGCGATCCATCAATAGCGATGCGCAGCCGATCGGTCATCCGAAGCCGGCGCCAGCGAGCCAAGAAAAATTAAATGGGGCAACTGGAAAAGGATTGGAAACAGGCATGCCGCACCTGCACGCTGGCTGCGGCGTCTGCGATCGCCGCAATCGTTTCTCCGGCGGCGGTACATGCCCAAGACACTTCGGCGAGCCAGACTAACCAAGAGATCTCGAAGCGGCTTGACGAGCAAGAAGCCGAAATTCAGCGGTTACTCGCGCGTCTGAACGAACTCCAGCCAGCGATTGCCGACCTTCCTCCACCGCTACTTGCGGCTAGCGAGACGGACGCGTTCGTTGTCTGCGATGGGCCGCAAAGCTCGTCGCTCAACAGCGCCCATGAGCAGGATGTCGCCAGCGCGGCCAAGAAGGCCGCCGATGACAAGTGGACGGTCAAACTCGGCGGCCATGTGCAGCTGGAATACATCGATTGGGCCGATCGGGATGGCATCATCGGCGCCGAGGACTACTTCAACTATCGACGGCTCCGTTTGGTCGCTGACGGCACGGGTTACGAACAGTTCGATTTTCGACTGCAGATGACATTGGAGCCGGGGCAAGGCTCTCACGACAGTCCTCTGGCGTCACCCGATGTGAAAGACGCTTACCTTTCGATGAACGAGATTCCGGGCATCGGGCGTGTCCGCATCGGCAATTTCTTTGTGCCATTCAGTTTGGAGCAGGTCACCAACGACACCAATAATATCTTTAATGAACGTTCCATTCCGACTCAGGGAATTTTTGCCGCGGATCGGGAAGTCGGAATCGCCCTTTATAGCTCCACTGAAGCCGAAGACATCACCTGGGCAACGGGATTGTTTTTCGATGATATCAGTGACACCTTCAAAGCAAGGTTAGGCGGCAGGCAGGGCTACCGCCTGAGTGGACGGCTGACGAGTCTCTTATATTATGATGAGCCATCGGATGGCCGGTACCTAGTGCACACCGGAATCGGTGTCCTGCACACCAGGGATTATGATGACACCGTGCGGTTTCGTGCTCGGCCCCAAGTGCAACGGGGTCCGGTGCTGATCGACAGTGGAAACTTGGCTGCGGATACCTACACCACGGGCAATCTTGAGTTGGCCGTTGTATGGGGAGAGCTCGCCGTGCAGAACGAAGCGTTTCTGTGCGGCGTCGACTTGCTCTCCGGCGACACCGTTCAGGTCGGAGGTGCCTACAGCCACGTGAGCTACTTTTTGACCGGCGAGAATCGTAAGTTTGAGCGGTTTGGTCAGCACGGGGCGCAGTTCGGGCGAACCAAACCGCATGTGAATTTCTCAGCGCTACCGCACCAACATGGCTGGGGCGCGTGGGAGGCCAAGGCGCGCTGGTCATACCTCGATTTGGACAATGCCGCCGCAGGCCGATACCACGATTTCACCGCAGGATTCAACTGGTACTGGTCCGACCGGACACGCATCATGTTCGACTGGATTCACCCGATCACCAGCAATGAGACCGTGGTGGGGGACACCGAATCCGACTTGTTGGCGATACGGTTCGATTTCAACTGGTAGCGGTGCGGTTCCACCAGCGATGGATGATCAGCCAGAGCACCAACCCGACCGTGACCGCTCCTAGGCCCCAAAAGTGTGCCCGGTCACGGAGGTTGAGGATCTCCTCCATCTTATCGGTGAAGTAGTATCCGATCCAGAAGACCAGAGGGATGCTCAGCAGGGCGGCTGTGCCGTTCATCGCGAAAAACAACCAATACGGGACGCGCATGATGCCGACTGTCAGAAACAGCGGCGCTCGAATCCCGGGTAGAAATCGGGCCACGAAGATAATTCGGGCTCCGTAGCGTTCGAAGTATTGCATGATCTTCTGCTGGCGGTCGGGGGTCAGCAGCTTCCGCGCCAGGCGATGCTCCAGGACACGGGGTCCCCAGCGTCGTCCCAGGTAGTAGATGAAAGAGTCTCCCGCCATGATGCCAAACAAGCACGTCCCCAGTGCCCACCAGGGCCGCACGTGTCCGGAACTGGCCAGCACACCGGCGGTCAGCACCGGTACCTCTTCGGGCAGCGGTAGTCCCATCCCGCAGAGCAGCAGCACACCGAAGATCGCGACGTAGGTGAACCGCTCGATCAATTGGCCAACTCGCGTATCCTGAAGCGCTCGCGGGTTGTTGACTCGCTTGTCCAAGTTGGGCACGGCGTCGGCCGGATCCACCAAACTCACCGCGTGGTCGACCAACAGCTCCTGTGGCAGCATGAGCGGTTGCTGAGCCAGCGCCAGGGCGGGACACCCCCACCCTACCAGGACGCAAACGATTACCAGCAATTGCCGTTTTAAATTCATGCCACAAGTCAGGTACGAGGACTTTGCCTGATAGAGTTTACGCTCGCAGATCAGCACCAGACATTTTCTGCTTCGACCGGCGGCACTGCAGGGGCCGCGGTGCCACGGGGAATTGGCGAGTTTAAAACGCGGGCTCAGTGATTGCCCAGGGCGCTGTCCGCGGCGACACCTCGGCGATGAAGTCGCTTTTCGATCATGATCACGGGCAAAATCACGGCCCCGACCGCCGCTGAAATCAGCCATTCCTGAGCCGATAGTGGTGCCGAGCCAAATACCCTGTGGAAAAACGGCAGGTAGATGTACGCCGCCTGCAGGAGCAGCAGCACGCCGATGCCGATGAAGATCGTTGGGTTGCTCAGCAGGCCCATCGCCAGGAGCGAATTGTGGAGCGAGCGGCAGTTGAGCAGGTAAAAGCACTGGAACAAGATGATCGTCGTCACGGCCAGCGTCTGCGCCTCGGCCAGAGCCGCAGCGGCCGTGGAGGCATCTGTCAGTCGGCTGTGATAGGCGAATAAAAATAAGCCGACGCCACCGGCAGTCATCAACAGGGCTACGATGGCCGTGCGCAGCAGCACGAACGGGCTCAGGACTGGGGTGCCCGGGCGCCGCGGCGGGCGGCGCATGATGTCCGGTTCGGCCGCTTCGAAGGCCAGCGGCAACGCCAGCGACACCGTCGCCACCAAATTGATCCACAGCAACTGCACCGGTGACATCGCCAGCAACAACTCACCGGTGGTGACGCTAAATGGGAAAAAGGCCACCGCGCAGAGCAAGATCAGTGCTAAGCCGAGATTGGTCGGCAGCACGAACACGAGCGACTTAATGAGGTTGTCGTAAACCTTTCGCCCCTCTTCGACAGCCGCGGCGATCGATGCAAAGTTGTCGTCCGTCAACACGATGTCGGCGGCCTGCTTAGAAACCGCGGTGCCGGCGATTCCCATCGCGACACCGATGTTGGCCTGCTTGAGTGCCGGAGCGTCGTTCACTCCGTCTCCCGTCATGGCGACAATCTCGTTGTCGCTCTGCAGCGCTTTGACCAGTCTCAGCTTCTGCTCCGGAGCCATCCGCGCAAATACGTTCACGCGTCTAGCTGTCTCACGGAACTGCGCGTCGTCCAGAGCTGCCAGCTGCGGGCCGCTGATCGCGCCGGCGCTGGTGAGAATGCCCAGCTCAGCGGCGATGGCCACGGACGTGCTGGGGTGGTCGCCGGTGATCATCTTCACGGTGATGCCCGCGTGGTGGCAAAGCTTGATCGCTTGGATGGCTTCCTGACGCGGCGGATCGATCATGCCGACGATCCCGAGCAGCCTCAGCCCGGACTGCACGTGCTCCAGGTCAAGCTGCTGTTGATCAGCGACGGGCTTCACGGCTACCGCCAGCACCCGCATTCCCTCCGCGGCGAGCAATTCAACCTGCTGCAGCACGTGCTCCGCATCGACGTCGACGCATCGCGGCAGCACCACTTCCGGGGCACCTTTGAGGATGATTACCGTGCCCTCGGTAAACTGGTGCAGGGTTGCCATGAACTGGTTGTCGGAGTCGAAGGCGATGGCGTCCAGTCGCCGGTGCTCGCGCCGCAGCGGCTCGACTGCCACGCCCAACTTCTCGGCTGCCACAACCAGAGCGCCCTCGGTCGGGTCGCCGGTGAGTGTCCACTGGCCCGCCTCCTTTCGCAGTGAAACGTCGTTGCACAGCGCGGCCGCTTCAACGAGTTCCAGCACGGCTGCGGGAGCGGTCAAGACCGGGCGACCATCCTGGGACAGTTCACCCCGCGGCTCATAACCGCCGCCGGAGAGTGTGTAGCTCCCGTATGGCGTCCACAGCGACTGGACCGTCATTTCGTTGCGGGTCAGCGTACCGGTTTTATCCGAGCAGATGATGGTGGTACTGCCCAAGGTCTCGACAGCCGGCAATTTGCGGATCACCGCTCGCCGCCGCGTCATCCGCTGCACGCCGATTGCCAGTGAGATCGTGACAATGGCTGGCAAACCCTCTGGAATCGCACCGACCGCCAGGGCGATGGCGAAAATCACCGTTTCCCGCAGCGCGTCGGCCAGCGTCGTCTCGGTCGAGAGCATCGTCCGCGTCACCCCGATCACAATCATCAGCGCCGCGGCGATCAAGATCGCAATCGTGATGTACTTGGCGATCACCGCCAAGGCTTTGGTCATGGGCGTTTCGAGGTCGACAACTTCCTTTAGTAGCGTGGAAATCTTGCCCAGCTCTGTGTTCACCCCGGTTCCCACCACGATGGCGTGGGCGGTGCCGTAGGTGACCAGCGTGCCGCCAAACACCATGCACCCGCGGTCGCCCAAAGCGGCCGTGGCGGCAACGGGATCCGTTTGCTTTTGCACCGGCACCGATTCGCCTGTCAGTGCCGCCTCGTCGACCCGCATGCTTTTGCAATGCAGCAGCCGCGCATCAGCCGGCACGCGGTCGCCGGCGGCCAACACGACAACATCGCCGGGCACCACATCGCCAGCGGGTAACTTCACTTGCAGGCCATCGCGCAGGGCCGTCACGTATTCGGGCACCATGCGGCTGAGCGCTTCGATCGCTTTGCCAGCCTTGTATTCCTGCACAAAACCGATCACAGAATTGCAGATCACCACCGCCAGGATCACCAATCCGTTCTTGATCCCCTGGCCGCTCCAGTCGACGAGCATCGCGACGATCCCCGCAGCGATCAGTACCAGAATCAGCGGGCTCTTGATCTGGCGCCACAGCAACAGCAGCACGCTGTCGGGCTTGCCGCGCGGCAACAGATTGGGGCCATATTCGTCCAGCCGCCGCTTGGCTTCATCCTGAGTTAATCCGCTGGGGGACGTTTTCAATTCCGCCAGCACCACTTCCGACGGCAAAGCATGCACGGCAGCCACTGGCGCAGAGTACGACTTGCTCACGATCTGTAGCACCCATCCCTAAAATGAACACACCGAGGCAAGTCACGCAGCCTGTTTCGCCCCTAGCAGTGTCGCAGCGGTAGCCGGGGTCAGTCCAGCCCGTAACGCTTCATCCGCTCGCGGAGCGTACCGCGGTGCATGCCCAGTTGTTCGGCCGCAGCAGCTCGATTGCCGCCGGTTTGCTTCAAGACCGTTCGCAACAGCGCCGGTTCGGTCGCTTGCAGGAAACGCTCGTACAATGGCTGCGGCGCATCGGCGAATTGTTCCAGTTCGCGTTGTGCCCAGGCTGCGACCACCGCCGCGGTCGAGGCCTCAACGGCGAGATCGCTGATTTGCGGCGGAGGGAAATCACTGATGTCCAGCGGCCGACCGCGGGCGACGACAGCCGCATGCTCGACGGCGTTGCGCAGTTCGCGGACGTTTCCGTACCACGGCCGCTGTTCCAACTGCCGCGTCAGCGACGCATCGATCGCCGTTTCGGCTGCCGGATAGCCGAGCTCGCCGAGGAAATGGTGCACCAGCGGAGTGATGTCCTCAGGCCGGCTGCGCAGCGGCGGCAGGTCGATCGTCACCGCGCTGAGGCGATACAGCAGGTCCTCGCGAAATGTTCCTTCGTTGGCACCACGCCGCAGATCGCGGTGGGTGGCGGCCAGAATCCGCACATCGCAGGCCTGCGGCCGGACTTCGCCGACGCGGGTGAACTGCCGTTGCTCGAGGATGCGCAGCAGCTTGACCTGCGCCGCCAGCGGCAGGTCGCCGATTTCGTCCAACAGGATCGTGCCGCCGCTGGCGGTTTCAAATAGCCCCTTGCGGTCTTCGCTGGCACCGGTGAAGGCGCCGCGCACATGCCCAAATAGTTCGCTTTCCAACAGCGAAGGATTGAACGCCACCGGGGCCACGGCAAGGTACGGCTGATCTTTGCGATCGCTGTGACGGTGGATCGCCGCGGCCACCAACTCCTTGCCGGTCCCGGTCTCGCCGGTGATCAGCACCGATAATTCGCTCGCAGCCACCAATGCGATCTGGCGAAAGACCTTCTGCATCGCCGCCGAGTTGCCGACCAGTTGATGCGATGGGCCGCCAGCGGGCCGGCGGCGCTGCCGTAGCCCACCTGCGGATCTTCAAGATGCGTTTCCGCTCGCCGCAGCGCCCGCCGGCAGGCCTCACCCGCTTCGGCTAACGAAAACGGCTTGGTGAGATAATCACTCGCTCCCTGGCGAACGGCGGTCACCGCGGTTTCCAGATCACCAAAGGCGGTCATCACGATCAGCGGCGCATCGGCGGTTGCTTCGCGGAACTTCGGCAGGGCGCTGAGTCCGCTTTCGCCCGGCAGCCGGACGTCCAGCAGCACCAGCGAGATGTCGTGTTCCCGCGCCAGCTTCAAACCCGCCTCGGCCGATGCTGCAACCAAAACATGATGTCCTTCCTCGCGCAGCAGCCGCTCAAAGCCCCAACAAATGGTCGGCTCGTCGTCGACGACTAACACGGTGGCTTTGGCGGTCGAGGTCATGTTGAAACGGGAATGTGAAGACGAAAGCGGGTGCGCTCGTGGTGGCGATCCCATTGTACCGTGCCGCCGAGCGATTCCATCGAGCGCGCCACCAGCGGCAGGCCCAGCCCCAGCCCTTCGGGTTTGGAAGTCACAAAGGGTTCAAACAAGCTGTGCGCGATTTCGGCCGGCGGACCGGTGCCGTTGTCGGAAACTTCGATACAGAGCCGTGGCCTGGGCGAGCGATCGTCCAGCGCGGCGTCGATGCGGACTTCGTCGCCTGCCTGGATTGCGTTCCACACCAAGTTCGTGACCGCCGCGGTCAGCGTCGGGCCGTCCTCGACCTGGCAAGCGGCGGCGCGATCATCGACCTGCCAGGACACGGCGACGCCGCGATGCCGCGCGGTGTTGTCGAGGCTGCTTCGAATGTCTCGCAAGCACTCGCCGACCGACGCCGGGCGGTTGAGTTCCTGTTTTCCTGCCGAAACGAGCAGCAGACGGCGGACGTAGTCTTCCGTCTGTTCCAGTTGATCCACCGCCATCTGCAAGTCCTGCTCGCCAGACCGTTCACCAGTGACACCACGACAGTGCCGGGCGTGCAGTTCCACCGCCATCCGTGCTCCGGTGATGCTGTTTCGCAGGTTGTGCGCTAGGCCGCCGGCAATCTGGTGCAACAACCGCTGGCCATGTTCACGACCCAGGGCAGCCCACATCTGCCGCAGTTGCGCGGCCATCGACTGCACCGCTCGGCCCAGTCGCCCGATTTCATCGTCGGGACTGACCGGCAGATCGCTGCTGAAGTCGCCCTGGGCGATCGCTTCCACCTGCCGCTGCAGTCGTGTGATCCTGCCGATCAACCGTCCAGCGAGCAAGAGCGTCACCGAACTGAGCAGAACAATCGTCGACAATCCGGTTGCCAGCGGTGCCGCTGCGGCTCGCAAGCGCGCGGTCCGCCACTGGGCATCATCAAACAGGACCACGACGTCGTGAATCGGAATCTCGGCACCGCGGCGGCCCACCGGCGTGCGGCCAAACCGCTTGACTTGATAAACTCGCTGGGCGTGTTCCAGGCGAACCGGTTCAGCGATTTCGGCAGCCTTATCGACCGGCAATCGCGCCAAACGCTTCGCGAGCAGGCCGCGCTCATCGGCTCGGAGGGGGAGCGTGCTGTCGACGATCTGGCCGTCCGGGCCGAGCGTCATCCACTGAGCCGAAGTCAGTTCGCTCAGTGATGTCAGGACGCTGCGTGTCAGCGGGAATTGGCTGCCTTCAAGCGATTGGCGAATCGCCGCGAACCGCTGCTCGAGCTGCTGAGCAGCTGCGCGATCGGCTAGCCAGTACGACGCCGCGGCGACCAACGATGCCGCCAAAACCGATGCCAACAGCAACGGCAAGATCAAGCGGCTGGTGAGCGATCGAAAGTGGGGCATCGGAGACAACAGAATCAGGACTCTTCCTGAGCGCAGGGGAGTGAACGTAGACGTTTTCAGGCGAGTCGCGGCAGGGGACGTTCGGGCATCTTACCTGGCCACTGCTGCGCTCGTACGGCGGCACCCGTTGGCGATCAAACATTATCCGCAACCGCTGGTTTTTTCGCCGCGGCTTTCTCCGGCAGCGGTTAAAAGCTAGAAGAAACGTGGAGAAATGACGTTTATTTCATTCCCCCAGCTGTTGGCATGCATCCTGCCTCAGTCATTTGAGGTATCCACATTCCACGTTCCCTCACCCTTCCTTGAACACGGACTTCGACGGCTTTGAAGACGCAACACAAGCGGATGCATTCCTCACGCGGGTTCACGTTAGTGGAACTGCTGGTCGTGATCGCTATCATCGGCGTGATGGTGTCACTGCTGCTGCCCGCGGTTCAGGCCGCTCGTGAAGCAGCTCGGCGGATGCAGTGCAAGAACCACCTGAAGCAGATCGCGCTGGCGGTGCATAACTATGAGTCGAGCTACCGCTACTTCCCGCCGTCGGCGTCGATCCGGATGCTGGGGTCGATCAACACCAACGCCTCATGGTCGATCCATGGCCGAATTCTGCCATTCATCGAGCAAGGCGCGCTGGCCAATCAGGTCGATCTATCGCTCGCTTGGGATGACCAGGCCGCGATCAGCGGCCTGAAGATTCCTGTCTACGCGTGCCCGAGCGACCCCGGCTCCGACACTCCTCGCGACGTCAGCCCCAAGCTGGCCAGCCCCCTGTTTCCGACCACCTACGGGTTCAACTTTGGAACCTGGCTGGTCTATGACCCGGTCAGCGGTCAGATCGGTGACGGCGCCTTTGGGCCGAATTCGCGGATCGGTTTTCGCGATTTCACTGACGGCACCTCCAACACGTTGATGGCGGGCGAAGTCAAAGCCTACCAGCACTACGGCCGAAACGAGGCGCCCGTCGGCGGCACCGCAACGCCGGCCGCTGCCTTGAACAGTGTGATCAGCCGGATTCCTGCGAGCTTTGCCTGGTGCCGTCCCAACGGTCATACCGAGTGGCCTGATGGCCGGGTGCATCATCAAGGCTTTACGACGACCACCGCACCCAACAGCCACGTGATTTTGGCTGGCGGCTCGGATCGCTGCCCGGCGGGTGCCGACATCGATTACACGTCACAGCAGGAAGGGACGAGCGAGTCGCTGGCGACTTTTGCGGTCATCACCTCGCGCAGCTATCACGCCGACGTCGTTCATAGCTCGATGATTGACGGATCGGTGCGGACCAATAGCAGCAGCGTCGACTTGGGGGTGTGGCGCGGGCTAGGGACGCGGGCTGGCGGCGAAGTCCTGGCCGGCGAGTAGTAAATATTGGCCGGCGGGTGACGCGCAGAACGGTGCAAGTGGTGGTTCAACTGATCTAGCGTTGCGATAATGGAGTCGTCATGGTCGACTGGCTGAATGAACGGATCGACGGCGTTGCTTTCGATCGTTGATCGCTTCGCCGTGACGTTGTTCGCCCGCCGTACTTGAAGAACTTCACGCAGCCCCAAGCCATCCGCACGCGATGCCCGAGACTGACCCAGCGACCCAAGCTCGCCCGACGACCCAGCTAGACCGATTTGCTTGGGAGTTCTTCCCGCCGATCGCAGCGATCGTGCTCTTTGGGATCCTCGCGTTTTTCAGCCTGCGCAACATTCGTCTCAACGAAGTCGACACGGAAAAAGCGAACACCGCTCTCGGGTTGATCGAACAACTGCAGCGCGACCTGCTCAACGCTGAAACGGGCCAACGTGGGTACCTGCTGACCGGCAACCTGGATTATCTCGAACCTTACTATCGGGCGCGCGGAAGCTACACCGAGCGGATTCGAGAAGCGGAAAAGTTGATCGAGCCGCCTGCCGCACTGGAAACGCTCAGGCGAGTTGAGGAATTGGCAGACGTTAAGTTCGCCCACTGGGCAGAGGCGCTACAAAAACGTGCGACGGAGGACCGAGAAGAAGCATTGGATGTGCTCATGTCGCAAGAGAACATGCTGACCATCGACGAGATTTTGAAGCACCTCGTGACGGTCCAGATGACCATCAAGTCCGAAGTGGAAAAAAGCATCAATCGCGGTGCGACGGCTTATTTCAATGCCATGCTGACCTTTGCTGCAGCGTTGATCATGACGCTCGCCGCCACCGTCTGGTCGCTGCTGCGCGTCGATCGGGAATTGCAGCGGCGGCGGTTGAGCGAGCAGCTGATTCGGCAGCGAACCGGGCAGTTACAACTGTTCGCGGACGTGGTTCGCGCATCTTTTCCGCACGTGACATCGAATCGATCACCGGTGTGGCCCTGAATGAGTTTCGCCAACTCCTCGGCGCACGTGAGGCACTGCTGCGCCTCAACGATAGCCAGGGCGTGCGATATGAACGAGGCGTTGTCGCGACGGAGTTTGAGCAGCCTACCGAAGAACACCTCAGTGGGATCTTTGATTTGGTCGACCGGATGTCCCATGGCGAGAGCACGTTTATCCGCAGGCACGACGAAATCCACGATGATGAGCAACTCGCATCCTCCGCCTCGACCCTCCTCAAGGGCGATTCGTTCGATAGCGTGCTGTCGGCGCCGCTCCGCGACTCAGCGCGGCGGGAAGTCGGTCGCATCGTGCTGATGGGCAAGTTCGGTGAGGAGTTTACCGACCATGATCGGTTGCTGATTTCACAACTCGCTTACTCGGTTTCCGTTGCCATCGAAAACGCAAAACTGACCGCCGCGATGGAACACGAAGCCAATCGCAAAGATGAGTTTCTCGCCATGCTCGGCCACGAGCTGCGCAACCCCTTAGCTGGCGTGCTCACCGGCGCTCAGGCGATGATGCAGCTCGACGGCAACGATCCCGACGCCGCGGCGTTGAAACAGTCGATCCTTCGCCAAGCCCAGATGATGGGTCGGATTGTCGACGACCTGCTGGACGTTTCACGGATCGCACGAGGCAAGATCACGCTGGCGATCACGGAACTGGATCTGAAACATATTGTGACTCAGACCGTTGACGATTACCGGCGGCATTATCCCGAGCGTCAGTTCAGTGTCGAAATCTCCGATGCTCGGGATGCCTACACGGTTTCAGGCGATCCGACCCGGGTGACGCAGTGTCTGTCCAATCTGCTGCACAACGCCTGCAAGTTTTCACCGCAGAACAAGCCGATCGCCGTCAAGCTGGATGCCGAGACCCAAGGGCGCCCGATGGCGAGGATCGACGTCATCGATCAAGGCGTCGGTCTGAGCGTGCTGGAACAGAACATTGTCTGCGACCCCTTTCAGCAGACTCGCACCACGATTGCACGCTCCCAAGGCGGGCTCGGGATCGGTTTGACACTGGCCAAAGGTTTGATCGAGATGCATGGCGGCCAGCTATCCGTAACCAGTCCAGGCGAGGACTGTGGGAGCACGTTCTCGATTCGCCTGCCACTGTCCATTCAGCCGACGGCGCCTGCGCCGACGAACGATGTTTCGCCTGCCGTGGAAGTGCAGGAGCTGGTAGAAGTGGAAACGCCGATCGCTGAGATGGAAGAGAGCAGCACGCCGCGCAGTTCGCAGCGCGTACTAGTGATCGATGATCGACTCGATGCCATCTTACCGATCCGCGTGATCCTCCGCAAAGACGGACACGAAGTCTTTGAGGCTCACGACGGCCCGAGCGGAGTGCAACTGGCGATCGATACCGCACCGGATCTGATCCTGTGCGATATCGGCTTGCCGGGCAAATGGAATGGCTATGATGTTGTCAACGAACTCCGCCAACATCCAACAACGCGAGATACTTACATCGTCGCGCTCAGTGGCTACAGCCAGCCCGCCGATCGCCAGCGGGCTCAAGAAGCCGGTTTCGACTTGCACCTAGCTAAACCGATCGATGGGGCACGCCTGCGCGAACTGATCGAAAATCAGTACCGCCTGCAAACACCCAGCTAACCGGCTTGCTTAGATCGGGTCGCGACCACGCATGCCACCGGTGATCAAGCTGATCACAAACAGCACGAGGAACAACACAAACAGGATTTGTGCAATACTGGATGCTCCTGCAGCAATGCCACCGAAACCGAAGACAGCTGCAATGATCGCCAGAATGAAAAAAGCTACGGCCCAGGAAAGCATGATTAATCTCCCATGCATCGAGGTGTTTTGTGAAAGTGAATAACCACAATTGAAAACCAACAGCCTCGACTGTGGTCGGTTTCCAATATTGATCGTGGCCACCCGCCAATGCATGTGGAGTATCGCAAGTGGTGTGCCAAGCACTGCGATAACAGGCTCTACGGGCCGGCCCGAGCTTCAATTTCACCTAAAATAAACTCATAACCCCTTGCAGCCCGCAGATTTAAGGGGTTCAGCCGAACGGTCGACAACTTCTGTCGATTTTGACGTTTAGTGCTCTGATGCGGCCACAAGCAGCTCCGCCTCTCGATTGACCATTGATCCGCACCGGATGACAGAGCACCGCAGCTTGCCAGAAAAGCGAGCACTGTGTGTGATCATCCGTCAGGCTGTTCGCTTTTGCTATCGCGTAGCGAGAAACTGCCACGTTTGTGGGCCGTCTAAGAACATGGTTCTTCCGCAACTTTCGTAGCTCATCACTTGAGCTGTGGACGCTGATCCTCTGGGTGGCACGTCCCTGAGGAACGAAGGGCGTGCTGGGGAGAACTGCAGGATAACCAAGGAATCTCTTATTGGCTTGGCATCTATTTCAGGAGACCACGCCCATCGCCAGGGCTCTGGGCGTGCCACCCAATACCATAGCGATACCCGCTCCGGAACGGGCGGCCGATCAGTGGAAGAACCAAGAACGTTGCTTGAGCCTCCATAGCCAGAGGGTCAATGCGTTCCGCGGCCTGCTAACGGCCGATGCGGTCGCGGAGCCAGCCGACTCGGGCCGGGCGATCAGAGGCCGGTGGATCAGCGATCCCCGGCAGCAGGCGTTCTAAGGTTCCCCCGACCGACTCCATGGCGCACCGCTCGATCTGCGGACTGGCCACCGGACCTTTCACACTCAGAGTCCAGAGCGTGTATTGGTTGTCGCCGAAGGGGCGGGCGACATGACTCCAGATGTTTTGCGGACTGACCCGCGTGTTAAACGACAGGTTCATCTCGTGGGAGCGGTTGATCGTGCCGGTCCCGTGCAGCGCAATCAGATCGCCCCACAGATTGAGTTCATTGAAGGTGAGGTTGTCGCCATCAATCGAGAACCGCGCCTCGCCATCGGTGAATGCGACGGACTCCGACGGTTTGACCCTCAACATGTTAAAGACGCTGATCAGCAGTGGCAGCTGATACAGGCTCGCTTCGGAGAGCTTCGCGGTACCTGCTCCTTTGAGCAGATGGCCGGCGCCGACAACACCTTCGAGCCGCAATTGTCCCTGCGTCTTGCCGCTGACACTGCTGTCAGCCTGACCGATTTCCAATAGCGCTGTGGCCACATCCACGTCGTTGATCGACAGCAAGACGTCAAAGGCGCCATCGGAGAGCAGCACATCACCAGAAATGGCGAGCTGCCCGCCGAACAGGTTGCCCTGAATCGGTTGACTTCCCGCCATGCCGCCGGCCGGACCGCCCCCAGCGACTCCCTCACCGCGGAGGCCTCTTGCGCACACCGGTAGCGGTCGCCAGCACCAACGACTCACCGAGCAGCAGCCGATCATCGCGGATCGCAAACGGACCTTGGATCGCAGTCAGTTGTTGCGAGTCGATGTGCATGGAATCGATCTGGATGACGCCGTCGGCGATCACCGCAGCGCTGTCGCGTTTGCCTTGCATGGTGATTTCACCACGGATGTCATGGACTGGGCCGACGTCGCCGATCCGGTTGCCCTCCAGCTGCAACGTCACAGCCCAGTCGACCGTGGGATCGAGATGTCGCTCATCGGGCAGCATCACCGACACCGTTCCGCGGGCGCTGACGGGTCCGCGGAGCTGCAAGCGTTGGAATGCGCCGCGGACTTCGGTCGGCAACGAAGCGATCAGTTCCGCATCGGGATGCAGCCGGCTGCCGCTGTGGATGTTGAGGTCCAGACGCCACTGGCCGCTGGCGGTGCGGTCGCAACTGCCATCGGCGGCGATCCGTGTCGAGTCGTGGCGACAATCCAGCGCATCGATGATGACTTTGCTCCCGTCGAAGCGAACGGCTCCCTCGATCAGATCAAGCCGGTAGGGCACGTCGGCAGGCGCAGACTGACCGTGCGGTTATCGATCGTCGAACGCGGATGTTGATGCGCCGCGATCGTCAGCCTCGGCTCGGCCCAGGTTTCCGCGTGATACACCGCCACCTCGATCTGATCGAGCACACCGGTCGGCGAGAGGCTGTCCCAGATCTGCCGCGAACTTTCCGCTAGCGCCGCTCGAAGCGACTCATCCAACGGCAGATCGCGGCCTCGAAAGCGCAGTGCCAGCTGCCATTTTCCATCGGTCGGATGCGGGGCATCATCGGGCATTCCCAGAAAGCTGCCTTCACAGCGAATCCGGGCGTTGTCGCTGTTGCTCGCTTGAAACCCGATCAGCCGGACCCAGTCATCGTGCACAGTGATTTGGCCGCGGACTTCATACAGCGGGTAGGGGAACTCCTTGTAACGGAGCGACCCGCCGCTAACCCGCAAGTCAAGCGACTTACGCTGTTGTCCCTGATCATCCTCGTCGAACCTCGCGGCCACCAAGTGAATGCTGCCACTGGGGGACAGCGAGCGGACGAACTCCTCCAGCGTCGAAGTCGCTTCACCATAGGGGGTCAAGGCCGCCAGCAGCGGTGAATCGATCGGCACCGGTCCATCGGCGGCTAATTGTAACCATGTCGCTCCGCTGTGCCCCGGCAGACTCTCTTCAAAGGCCACGCTGAGCCGTTGGCCACCGATGCGGCCGCTCAGCCCCTCGGACCAGACGGTCGAGTCGTTGAATCGCAGCTTGCCGATCAATTGGGAGACCGGGTAGGGAAAGCGGCTCAGCTGGACGTCGACCCCCTGCAGCTCGGCAGTTCCCTGAGTCACCCACACCCCGCCGAGCCTGGCCAGTTGCAAATCGAGGTCGATCGGGCCGCTCGGACGGATTTTGTCCCAGGCGTCCCCCGCAGCTGGCGGCAGCTTTCTAGCCAACCGCTCGTTGACCAACAGCCCGCCGGCACTGAGTCGGCCGCGAACGTCGGCAGTATCGTGCCAGCCTTCTATCGTCGCTGAAAGTCGTAGCGAAGCGTCACCAAACTGCGCCTGTGCCCATTGGACGTCGATTCCACCAGCATGCATCGCAACGCGTGCGGAGAGCTTTTCCAGCGGCTGTGGCAAGCTGGGGTGATCGAACCGGCCGTCACGGACCGCCCAGTTAGCAGTAAACGCGAGCGGCAGCTCCACCGGCGGTTCCCCGACCTGTGCCGCAGCGACCGGAGTTGCCTCGGCCGGCGGAATTGCCGCAGTCATTGAGGTTGAAGGGGCGGACAGCGGCCCAGTGACCGACCACTGGACATCGGTGAGCAGATTCAGCCCAGCGAGTTGTTCTTGCCGCCGTGCAGTGACAAGTGGCAATTGGCGCACCAGCAGCGGGTCGATCCGCAGCCCCACCGCTTCGCCGCGCAGTGAGAGTTGGCCACTGGCGACTTCACCTTCCAGCCGTACTTTGTCGACAAAAGCTCCTTCGGCTGTGATCGCGAACCGCCCGTGAAACGCTCGCGGCGTGGGAGCGGCCGCGACAGCTGGTGACCCAGCCGTCGTGCTTTCGCTGCTGGCTGCGACGGTGGTCAGCAGATCGTCGCTGCGCTGGATCGTCACGTTGATGTGGTCTAACTCCAGCGGCCGCGATTGCGTCGCGCCGTCGGCGTGCAGCCGAATCCGCGCATTGCGCGAGCTGGACCCGCGGGCAGTGATCTTCCACGACCAGCGGCGGCCACAGCAATTGCGGTGACCACTGGCCGCTGGCGTCCTGCCACAGATCGGCGACCAGACCATCGGCGATCATCTTCCGCGGCCGAATCGGCATCGACGCGTCGAACACTCGGTCGAGCTCTACGTCGCTTAACACGGTCAGCCGAGCGATTCTTAGCACCGGCCTAGCTTCGCCCGATGGACCTTCCGGGCGAGCGTCAAAGGTGATCCCGTCGAGGATCAGCACGCCGTCTTTGGCTACTCGCCCCGCGGCGATGCGGACATCCAGATGAGGGTAGTGCGCTTGCAACCGGGCCTGCAGATGACGGCGAATTTGGTTGCCGACTGTCTGCGGGGCGAGGAAGTAAACGCTGCCGCCGATGTTCAGCAAAATCAGCGCAGCGAACAGCCAACGGGCCGAGCGGGATGATCGTGCGACAGGTCGGGATTCCATACCGGTATTACTGCGGCATAAAAATAACGCACCGAGGCGTCGAAGCGTGCCTTAGGAACTACCGCCAAAGCCGCACTGGCTCTGTGGTCTACTTGTTGTCCGGGGCAATCGCGTGGGTGTCGGTTCGGAGGCCCCTGACAACTTGGCGATCCTAGTCCCGGCGTCACTCCCTGAGCCACCCCAAAAAGTTGACGTAACGGTAGATCCAGGGGTGTTGCCAGGGAGACTCCAGCGAAGTCGCTACCGAGAAGACGCTCCCCGCGATCAGCAGCACGAGCAGCCAGCGGCCCCAGCGTATCGCTCCGCAGGCCTGTGCCGCCGGCAGCAGCGCCCAGAGCCACAACGGCGCAAACCACAGCATCCAGCGAAATGAACTGCTCACACCGCCATAATTACGATCGATCAACGGACGACTGATGTAGAACGCCAAGCAAATGAGCGTGGCGACGATGATCGCGTTATTGAGCCACCAGCGGCTCCGCAGCCGCTGCTCTCGGTAGCGTAGGTAAAGTCCGAAAGGGACCAGTGTCCAGAGCGGCGTGAGCGAAAACAGCCCGTAATAGCCGAGCGTCAGGTGAAAGCTGTAAACGACCCGATTCGGCTCGCCGCGGTCGACGCCGCGGCGGGGCGTGGTCCAGTAACTGCCCGGATAGTCGTACCAGTTGTCCCAGCGGTGCACGTTCCAGCGGTTCTCGTCGGCTGCGTCACGGCGGAGCGCAAAACGCTGGTGTCCCTGTTCGGTCTCGACCAGCCAACGATCATCCTGGGTGGTCGGCGTGATCCGCAGCGGCTGATCCCGATTGCGCGGGTGCAGCGCATCGGCAGCCCGCAGTTCAGCGGCGATTTGTTCAGTGGCCGGCAGCCCAGCGCCGGCCGGCGGAGTAGCTGCGGATTGATCGTCGTTACTGCTGCTGTCCCCTTCGCTCGTTACCAGGCTGGCGATCACCGGGCCATCGCTGCGGTGGGCGTAAGGTGGGATCAACGTCTGGTGCGCGATCCAGTTGGTGCCAAAAAACGCAGCGGCGACGATGGCCGCGCCGGGCACAAATCCAACGAGCGTCGACAACACGTTTTGCCGTAGGAACAAGGCTGTCCAGAGCACAAACATCAGCAGCGCCGGCAGTTCACAGGTGACCGTGAACGCCGCCGCCGCACCCGCCCAGAACGCATCAGGTGTCAGCGGCCAGCCCGCATGTCGGCCTTCGCGGCGCAGGTAGAGCATCAGCACGACCGCTGTCGCTGCTGCGGCCGGCAGGTGGTTGTTGAGCGAAATCGACATCGGCAACAGCATCGTGCCGAAGCACGCCGCCGCTAACACCGCCAGCTGTGAAAACTCCCGGATCGCGCTGCCTTTGATCACGCTCCAGGTCGCCGCCAAAAAGATCCATAACACTGGCAGGTTGACCAGCGCCAGTACGATCCGCGTCATGTAAATCGGTTGCTCGGTCAACGTCATACCGAGCACGCTTTTTGCGCCCGCATAAACACCGGCTACGAGTGTTGCCAGCAGCGGCGGCTTGCTGCTGTAGTGGTGCATCAGTCCGTCGCTGCCGGTGTGTTGCACCCGGTCAATGCTGTTCCAGGGACGCCGGCGTCCCGATTTGTCGGTGATCGCCACCAAGCGGTCGATCTGATAGGTGCCGTCCTCGACCAACGCCGCCACGGTCGCCCAGCGACTGCGATCATTGGCGCTGAGAAAGGCGGTGTCGCCTTCGACGCTGCGAACCACGGCGATCCGACCTGCGGCGATCGCCAGCGCAAGCGCGATCATGATCACGCCGACCTGGCTGCATAAAATCGCCTCAGGCGTCGGCTTGAGCTTCACGGAACGTCTCTCGGGCTAAGCTGGTGGTGGTTTGAGCGATCGAAGCCGGCGGGACCTGGCGGCGAGCGATGGAGGTAATCAGTTCGGCCAATAAACCCGCCGCCAACCACTGGGCGCCGAGCAGCACGGCGGTAATGCAATAGTAAAAAACCGCCGTCTGGTGCAAATGCAATGGTCTAAAGCCGTCGAAGGCCCGCGTCCACACCCAAGCTGCGCTCAGGTAGGTCATCCCGACGGCGCCGGCAGCAAAGCAGATCAGTCCCGCAGAGCCGATCAAATGCAGCGGCCGCTGGGCAAAGCCGGTCAGGAAGTAGATCGTCAGCAGATCAAGAAATCCTTTGATGATTCGTGAAACGCCATACTTGGAATGCCCAAAGGGTCGAGCATGATGTTCCACGACGATCTCGCCGACGGTCCATCCGCGCGACGCGGCCAGCACCGGGACGAAGCGGTGCAGTTCGCCGTACAACTTGACTTCATTGAAGATCTCGCGGCGGTACGCTTTGAACCCGCAGTTGTGGTCGTGCAACACCACTCCAGTCAGCTTCGAGACCAGGAAGTTGAACACGGCGCTGGGCATCGTCTTGTGCCAGGGGTCGTTGCGGACCTGCTTCCAGCCGCTGACGACGTCGTCGCCTTGCCGGATCTGCTCCAAAAAGCGAGGGATCTCCTTCGGATCGTCCTGCAGGTCGGCATCCATGGTGATCACCAGCTCGGTATCCGCGGCATCAAAGCCGGTCGCTAACGCCGCGGCCTTGCCGAAGTTGCGCCGCAAGCGAATCCCGTGGGTGTGTGCGTACTCGGTGGCCAGTTCACAGATAGTCTTCCACGATCCGTCGGTCGACCCATCATCGATGAAGATGATTTCGAACTCGCCGGCCGCGCCAGCGGATTTGGCGACAGCCAGCGCATCGAGGATCCCCTGATGCAGGGTCCGCAGCGACGGCTGCTCGTTGAGCAATGGAATGACAATGGCAACCGAAGGAGCAACGGACATCGGTGGTTCCGCGATAGGAGATGTTCAGCGGGCGTAAACCAGGACGCGGCGCGGGGGCGGGGCAGAGCGAGAATGCCGCGACCGAATCAGAAAAAGGGTCGGACCCTGCGGAGGGCTCGGCCGAAACCCGAAAAAATGTCTTCGGAGAAGGGCTGGCCCTTTCTCTCACAGCATCTCGGTGGCTGTCATAAGCCGCGTCAACCCACCAACTTAGCTGTTTGACACCGGTTTAGCCAGCTTTTGGCCCAGCTTCCTCAGCCATTATCGAAAATCGCGGTAGCATCAAAATCGAAATAATCCCTACCTTCCCCTCCAGCCTACCCTGCACCGCGACCGATACACCCGATAGCGATTCCCTAGGCGCGCTGCGGCCGACAGCAAAAGCGGCGAATGATCGCTTGGCCCTAGCAATCCGATTTATTGACCGGCCCCGTGGTGCTGAGCCGCTGGACCAGAACCTGAACTTGTTCAAGCTTGCGGACACGTCACCGCATTAAGGATCGAAGATGCGTCACTTTCCTCCCACCTTGGCCGTGTTGACTCTCGCTCTGATCAGTTCAGTAGGGCGGGCCGAAATCCACTGGGAAAGCAGCTTAAAAGTGGCCCATGCCCAAGCTCAACTGGAAGGAAAGTTATTGCTGTTGCACTTCTACAACGACAACTGCGTTTGGTGCGACCGTTTGGAAGCCGGTGCGTTTCAGCAACCGGAGGTCGCTGAGGCGATTCACCGCGACTACGTCCCGGTCAAAATCCATGCTGGGCAGAACCCGACGGTTGCCAAGACGTTTCGCGTGGCCGGCTATCCCACCGACGTGATCGTGACCACTGCAGGAACCGCGCTGGCCCACGGCACCAGCCCTCAGGCGGCGGAGAAGTACATTGCGATGCTCAGCCGCTATGCGGTGGCCGCGAGTCCGGCAACTGCAGTCGCTGGCGATCCCGCTCTGCCGGCCGCGTCACAAACAGCGGCTGCGCCCGCTGAGAACATGGTAGAAGCCGGCGGGAGTGGATTGGCGAGCGAATCGTCCACTGGTACCCCAGTGATCGCGGCCTCCCATCGCAATGCGGCTGCCGTGATGCCCGAGTCGCGTCCCGCCGCTCCTCCGAAACTCGCTTTGGACGGTTACTGCGCCGTCTCGATCTCTGAAAAGAGCGAATGGCTCGAAGGCAATCCCGAACTCGGGGTGATCCACCTTGGGAACCTGTATCTGTTCGTCGATGAAGCCGCGATGGCGAAGTTCCTCGCCAACCCAGAGCCATACACCCCGGTTCTGAACGGAATCGACGTTGTACGGTTTTTTGAGGAAAAGAGAATCGTACCGGGCAAGCGGGAGTTCGGCGTTAAGGATCCGGACCACAACCGGATGTTCTTCTTCTCGGATGAAGCGGCCCTCAAGCACTTCGAAGATCAGTACGCACGCTATACCGACGCAGCGATCACGATCACGCGTCAGGCGGTTGCCGACGCCAACCCCCGCCGCTAATCCAGGCCACGGTAGTCGACCGCCACGGCGGTCGACCGCTCCGCCGGTCGAACTTTCTCATGCTCAGCTCCGATCGCGGAGCGATCGGCCACTCTGGTCGAACTTTAGAGCACGATACCGATCGGTGCCCATCGTGCTCGTACTGAGTGAAATGGTGCTCGTGCTCGAAACGGAGTAAACGTGATCAAAGCCATCTTGACCGACTCAAAATTAAACGCGTCTCAATCCTGTACTCCAGCAGATACTGCTCTGGTGTTCGATTACGAGCACGAGCACCGCTATGCTGAGCACGAGCACGATGGAATTGACTTATCGTGGGAACCTAGGTTGCGGCACAGCACTTGACTAACCCCGCAGCAACCTTGCCGCGTCGGCTGCGAAATACGTCAACACCGCATCGGCTCCGGCGCGTCTAAACGCCAACAGGCTCTCGAGCATCACCGCCTCACGGTTGAGCCACCCTCGCTCGGCGGCCGCCGACAACATCGCGTACTCGCCGCTGACCTGATAAGCAAACACCGGCACGGCAAAGGTATCTTTGACACGGCGAACGATGTCCAGATACGGCATCCCCGGCTTGACCATCACGATGTCGGCCCCCTCCCGCAGATCCATCGCGACTTCATGCAGCGCCTCATCACTGGCTGCAGGATCTTGTTGATAGGTTTTCTTGTCGCCGCCGCCAAGATTGGCGGCTGAACCCACCGCGTCGCGAAACGGACCATAGAACGCGCTGGCATATTTAGCGGCGTAAGACAGGATCTGCACATTGTGCAGCCCCTGCTGCTCCAGCGCCTTACGGATCGCTCCCACACGGCCGTCCATCATGTCGCTCGGGGCGATCACGTCGCAGCCGGCTTGCGCCTGAACGATCGCCTGTTGACACAGCACCTCGACCGTTTCGTCGTTGATGACATAGCCATCGCGCAGCAGTCCGTCTTGCCCATGGCTGCTGTAGGGATCGAGTGCCACGTCGCAGACCACGCCGACCGCATCACCGACCTCCTGCTTGATCGCGCGCACGCTGCGGCAGATCAAGTTTTCCGGGTTAACCGCTTCGGCGGCATCAGCGGTTTTGAGCTGCGGATCGGTCGCCGGAAACACGGCGATCGCGGGAATCCCCACTTCCGCTGCTTCGGCCGCCGCGCGCCGCAGTTGCTCCGTTCCCAGCCGATTAACGCCCGGCAGGCTGGTGATCGGTTCGCTGCCGCTGGGCTGGTCGATCACAAACAGCGGCCAGATCAAGTCGTTGACGCTCAGCTGGTTCTCTTGGACCAACCGCCGTGACCAGTCATGCCGCCGGACCCGGCGCAAACGAACATCGGGAAAACTACCTCGAGAGGGAACGAACATGGGTTAGTTGTTAGTTGCTAGTTGTTAGTTGTTGGTTGTTAGTTGTTGGTTGTTTCGCAAGCGGCCCTAGCGGGTCGATCGCCAAGGTGGTCGACCGCTCCGCCGGTCGAACCTGCCCATCCCGGCCGTCCTCCGATCGCGGAGCGATCGGCCACTCTGGTCGATCGCTCCGCCGGTCGAACTTCAAGGCAATCCTCCGATCGACGGAGCGATGGGCCACACTGGGCGAACTGCTGCCAGCGCACTTGGCTTACGCTTCCAGCTTCGTCAGTGAAGGCATCGACTGCCGAATCCGCTCCACATCCTCCGGTGTCAACGCCAGCCGAGTGACGATCAACGTGCGGAGTTTCTTCAGCGACTCGAGTTGCTGAAGCCCGGCAGCGGTGACGGAGGTGCCGCCTAGGTGCAGGAACGTCAACTCGGGCAGTTCAGCGATCACGGCCAGCGACGCGTCGGTGATTCCACTGACGTTGTCCAAGTTGAGCGACGTCAGCTGTTGCTTGCCACGCAGCGACTCAATCCCCTGGTCGTCGACTTGGGTGAGCCACAGATTGAGCTGTGTCAGCGCCGGCATCTGGGCGACGGCCGGCATGCCAGCGTTGGCAAAGGCGGTCTCGCTCAAGTCCAATTCGATCACTTTGCTCATTAGGCTCAGCGCCGCGGCGTCGTTACCCGTAACGCCAGTGCCGCGCAACCGGAGTTTTTCCAGCGCCGGCAGCTCGGCCAACACCGCAATCGATGCATCGCTGACCCCTTTGCTGCCGAACAAATTAACTTCCTTCAGATTCGATAGCTTCGTCAGTACAGCGACGCCGCGATCGGTGACCTCGGTCTGTTGCAACAGGACCGCAGCCAGCCCAGTCAGACCGGCCAGTTGCTCAATCGATTCATCGGTCACCGCAGGGCCGCTGAGCCGCAGGTTGCGCAAGCTTCGCATCGATCCGATAGAAGCCAGGGCAGCGCCGGTGAGCTGCTCACAACCGACGGCGTCGAGCAGTTCCAGCTGCGCTGCGGCAGCCAATCGTGCTAAAGCTGCGTCGTCGATGTCGCTGCCGGCGACCCGCAGTCGGCGGAGCGCGGGATTGTTCACCAGCGCCTCGATCTGTTGCGGCGAGACGCTCTGGTTGCGGAGGTCGACTTCCACAGCCGTATTGCCAGGAGTTCTCTGCGGTGCCGCTGCATCGCTGGCGGGCCGGCTTATCGGATCGACGGGCGCAGCTGGTGATCGAGTCATTCGCTCCTGCTGCGGATCGCTGCGGCCGCAGCCGGCGAACAATGCGACCGCGATGAAAGACGTTGCGGCGTGAGCAAGCAACGCGTCAAAATGTCTGGAACGTGTCATTCAATTTCCAGTGGAACAGCGGATTTCCGGCAGCGGACCGGCGGGTGATCAGCAGCTTTCCTAGGAACGGTTAGCTCTTGGCGAGTTGCCCTTCGATCGCCTTGACCACTTCGGCGTCGGTCGGTTTGGACCGCGGCGAAAAACGATTGACGACTTTGCCGTCGCGGCCGATCAGGAATTTTTCAAAGTTCCAGCTGATCTTACCGCTGCCGACCGGCTGAGCGTCCTGCGCCGTGAGGTGCTTGTACAGCGGTGCGGCGTCGGTGCCGTTGACCTCGATCTTGCTGAACATCGGGAAAGTCACGCTGTACTTCGTGCTGCAGAACTGTTTGATCTCTGCGTCGCTGCCCGGCTCCTGAACGCCGAACTGGTTGCAAGGGAACCCAAGCACCACCAGGCCATCGTCCTTGTACTGCTGGTAGAGCGACTGCAGCTCAGCGTACTGCGGCGTCAAGCCACACTCGCTGGCGACGTTCACGATCAACACGACCTTCCCCCGGTAATCCTCCAGATTGACAGTCTCGCCGTCGATCGAAGTCACTTTGAAATCGAGCGCGTGGTCAGCTTCGTCGGCGCGGGCAGAGAGCGTCATGGTTGCACACATCACCAAGGCAAGGAATCGTTTCATCGCAGATCGACCAGAGTCATAAGGGCGGAGGCGGGAAAACACACCGCCGGATTATAGCAGCTGGGATACCGCGCGAAGCGATCCCACTGGCTGCACCGAGCCAGTCGTGCGCAAGATGTACCAGCGCAAGCTGCTACTGCGATCCTTCAGGCACCGGGACCTTGGAGGCGTCGAGCGTGCCGACAACTTCGCGGATCGAACTCGCCCCAAGGCTCTGCACCGCCAGCGGCAACTGGTCGAGGATCCGCATCGAGACCTGCGGGTCGTAATAATTCGCCGTGCCGATCTGGATCGCCAACGCGCCGGCCACGATGAACTGCATGGCGTCATCGAGGTTCGCAATACCACCGATGCCGATGATCGGAATCGGCACCGCGGAGTGAACTTGATGAACGCAGCGGAGCGCAATCGGCTTGATCGCCGGACCGCTCAAGCCGCCCATCGCGTTGCCGAGCATCGGTCGACGCCGTCGCCAATCAATCGCCATCGCCAGCACCGTGTTAATCAAACAGACCGCGTCGGCACCGCCATCGGCCGCTGCCCGAGCAATGTCGACGATCGAGGTCACGTTCGGCGTGAGCTTGGCCAGGATCGGCACCCGGCAGTGCTGGCGAGCCGCCTCGACCACCTGGCGGCAGGAGGTTGCGCTGGTCCCAAAATCGACGCCGCCGCTGACGTTGGGACAAGAGAGATTCAGTTCGATCGCGGCAACCCCGTCACAGTCACCAACCCGCTGAGCCAGCTGCACAAACTCGTCGGCCGTGCGGCCCGCCACGCTGACGATGATCGACGTGCCGATGGTGCTCAGATACGGCAGGTGGTGGTCGAGGAAGGTTTCGACCCCGTCGTTGTCCAGTCCGATCGCGTTGAGCAGCCCAGCAGAGACTTCCACCGTGCGCCACGGGGCGTTGCCGATCCGCGGCAGCGCCGTGATTGTCTTGGGCAGAATCCCACCGAGCCGAGTGCAATCGACGATCCGCTGCATTTCGCGGGCGTAGCCGAACGTGCCCGAAGCGACCAGGACGGGATTGGCCAGCCGCAGTCGTCCGAGCGTGATGGCTAAATCGACGTCGCTGGCCGGTTGGTCGTCGTGAGAGACTTCGGCGGACTGGAGTTGAGAGGCTGTCATCGCGGAAGGGTGGGTAGGTGTAGTGCGGTTCATGGGGCTCGGGTTGCACCTAAGGGACGCTCAATCAAATGCCGAGCGATCTGAGCGACGATCCGCCGAGCGACTTCTTCTTTGCTGCCGACGATCGACTCGACGAGCAATCCATCGGCGGCCAGCAATTCGACTTGGTTGTCGGCCGCGTCGATCGCTTCGGGGCCGTTGCTGACAATCATGTCGCAATGTTTTTTCTCGAGTTTGACGATCGCGCGGAACCGCCGGTCATCGGTTTCCAGTGCAAACCCAACCACCCACTGGTCGGCCCGCTTGGACTGGCCGAGGGTGGCAACAACGTCATCTGTTTCAATTAATTCGATCGTCAATGGCTGACCCGTTTTGGCGATCTTGCTCGTCGATACCTGTTGCGGCCGGTAGTCGCATGGGGCCGCCGCGCCGATCGCGCCATCGCAGTCGGCAAAGTGACGCACCGCAGCCTCGAGCATCTCGTCGGTGGTGATCACCGGGACAAGCGTTGCCTCCGCTGGATAGGTAACCGTCACCGGGCCGCTGATGATCACCACCTGATGACCTTGCGCAATGCAAGCCGCGGCGAGCGCAGCGCCCATGCGGCCGCTGGATGCATTGGTCAGGTACCGCACCGGGTCGAGGTACTGCCGGGTCGGGCCGGAGGTGATCAGGATCTTAGCCACGCCTGGTTCTCGTCACTTTCGCAGCAGACGATCGACCAAGGCATCGATCTCCGTCAGTCCTAGGCCGAGCTTCGCGGCGCAGACGGCGAACAATCGCTTCTCGCTTTCGCTCAGCGATCCGTCAGCTGCCATCATCTGCAGCAAGTCGGCCAATAACGATTCCGCCTCGACAGGCTCGCTCGGCAGGCTGATCGATGCGCCATCCTCCAACGCAAACCGCAGAGCATCCCGCAATTCGTCTTCACCCAGCCCCAGTTCAACGCAGCGGTCGGTCAGGTAGTTCACTTCCCGTTCGCCCAGCGACCCGTCGGCCAATGCCATGACCATCAGGTTTCTCATTCGAACGGTAGCATTCATCACCGGTGTTCCGCAGGGGCGTTCGCAAATGTGAGTCAGGTGCGCCGTGGTGGGCGCCCGCTCAGTTTAGCAGCGCAAACGACCTGCGGCGAGCTATCGCGACTCGGGCGCGCGAACCGCCGCGACGGCGATGACGTGCGGCGTGTCCAACCCGGTGGCGTAACCGGCCTGACCGCTGACGGTGATGTATTGATTCAGAAATCGTCGCAGGTTAACTCCTGGAGCCGGGCTGACGTAGTGCGTGGTTCGGCCGGAGGCGTCGGTCAGCGCAAACGGAGGACTGTCAGGACGCGACGAATACACCTGAACCAAATAGCCGCTCGGGTCACTGCTGGAAGCGTCGAGCGTAGTGGTCGGCCGCTGTCCGGCGGGCGCAGTGACGGCCGCTCGCTCCAGTGGAATCAACGTGGTCGCCAATTGAGCCACCTCCGGTTGGCCATCGCGACGACGAGCGACGGATTGAACCTGCTGTACCCGCTGGACCAGCAAACGGGCGCGCTGGCGTTCCGCTTCCGCTGCGTGGCTACGGGCAATTTCTTCTGCGGCCAGCCGCAGCGGTTCCAGTTCCGCGGCTCCCGCGGAAGCCACCATGCGGCGAGTCAGTTCCAGCTGCAACGCATCGATCGAGCCGCCCGCTGCCGGCGTCACGCTCGGCGGCAATTCCTGAGTTTGATGATCGGTCTGCCGAATCGGATTGGGATGTTCGGTGGCGGCGAGCCCCTGTCCGAGCCCCGCACGGCCGACCCCGGCAACCCAGTCGGCATCGCTGGCTAACACGTTCACGCTGGGATTGGCGACGGCTCCAATCGGACGCACACTCGGCTGCGATGCGATCGCCACCAGTGGCGGTTGCTGAGCAGTTGCGATTCCTGAGCCGATCGGAGCTTGGCTGAGAACAGACTCGGCGGACAACGCTTCAACGGCCGCTGGCGCACTGGCAATGTCGGTCAGCGGAATCGCCTCGGGGGCGCTGAGCGCGTGCAGCTGGACCGTCGGAGCGGCGCTGGGCTGCATGCGATCTGGCTCCGGCGAAGGCTGGAGGACCGAGCGAGTGACCACGGGCGCCGGGGTAGGACGTTCCCTAGCCGGCTCCAGCAGATTCTCCTCCAGCGGCGTCGGCTGCGCGTTCGCGAGTTGCTCGCCAGGCTGTGGTTTGTCGCGCAGCAGCAGTTCAGGGTTATCGACGACCTGATCGCGATGGACCCAGCGGAACTCGCCCGAGGGTGGCACGATGCGGTACCACAGCTGCGGCCCGTCGGGGCCCTCCCGCTCGGCGCGGCCCAGAATCGTGACTTCCTCGCCGCGAGGCATTTGGATCTGCCACAGGTATTTGCGAGCTTTTCCGAGGTGCGTTCCAATCCAGGCGAGCGTTGCATCTTCAGTGATTTTGCCGGTGCTCCGGCCACGGTCGAGTTCAACCGCATGGGCCGGAACCCAGCAGAAACTCCCTTCCGGCGGCCGCACGCCGAGCCAACCATCCTCGGTTTCGAGGTACACCTCCAGTCGCTGCCCATGCCGCAACGGATCGGTGCGGTAGTAGTCGCCGCCAGGGCCGCAGCGGGCGGTCACCCCTTCTTGATCAACGTACACCAGATACGGATCAAAGACATCCGCCGCTCTGCTTGGGCCGCAGACAAAGGCGATCACTCCGATCACACTGAGTAAGCCGAAGAAGCGACGCGTCGAAACGCAGCGGAATCCGTAGGTCATGATTGAAGTGCCATCGACAATGCGATCGAAGGGTCCGTTGACGGTGAGCGCGCGACCGGTGCGGTTGCAACCTCAAGGGGGTCGATAGTCAATCAACCGTCATGCTGGCAAGAGCGAACACCGCCGGCAAGGCAATGACGCCGGTTTCTACAGCGGCGGCAGCTTGAGTTTACGGATCACGTGCATCGGTAAGAGCAAGTGGCGCGGATCGTCGTTGAGGGCGAGGAACCCGTATTTCTTATAAAACCGCGACGCAGCTTCATCGATGGCATCCACTTCCACGGCCCGAATGCCAATCTTGTTGGACAAATATTCGGCCCGGCGCAGAGCGTCGATCAACAAGAATTCCCCCAATCCCTGCCGCTGTACCGAACGATCGACAGCCAAACGTCCGATCAACACGACCGGCATGTCGATCCGAGGAAGCCCCTTGAGTTGGTCTTTGGAGAATGCTTCATAAACGACAGCATGATTGGAGAGTGCGTAGTAGCCTTTGACCGCCGGACCACCGTCAGTCAATACATACGCCCGCGCCAGATTCTTCTGCTCAAACTGACTGACCCTGGTCGTCAACCAGTCGTTGAGCAGGGCGTTGCCACAATCGAACCCGGTCCGATCATGCCGGCTTTTGTCAAACGGCTCAACCCTCCAACGCGTCTCACGTGGCTCAGGCACGATGTTGTTCGTAGCGACGAGCGGCAGCCTGGAGGGCAGCGTTGGGATCGGCGCCCTCGTCCTGGAGAGCTGCGAGGAAGCGATCGCGGTCTCGCTGAGTAAGTGTTGTCACCTGCGCTGCTTGCAACACCTGGCGAGCCTGCTGGATGACGGTGGAGATGGTGAACTCGCTAACGGATTGCCCGAGGGCCGCTGCAGCCTCTTCAATCGTCTGCTTCAGGTCACTGGACAGCCGCACATTAATCCTGGCGTCGGCTCGCGTAGCTGGCATAGTAGGTTCTCGACATAGGCTTGGATGTGTGGCAGCTTGACGTACATCCTAGGCGTTGTCAGGCGACGGGTCAACTTCTGATCCTATGTCGTGAGCGTTCGATGAGCGTTGCAGCCAGCCGTCTTTCCACCCCTCTCACCCACCGAGCAGCCACAGGCGGCCAGCGTAGAGCCACAGCGGAATGGTGAGAATGCCGGCCAAGCCGGTGGCGAGGATCACGTGCAGCGCGGTTGTGGTGTCTTTGTCATAAAGTCGTGCCAGCACGATCGGAAAAACGGCCGAGGGCATCGCGGCTTGCAACACGATCACTTGGCGAACGTCCAGCGACAGCGGCAACAGTGCTGCCAGGCCCAGCATCAGCACGGGCATCAGCAACAGCCGGTAGCCGCAGGCAGCGAGCATCGTCGCTCCGGCGCTGCGCCACTGGGTTTGACCGACAAAATCGATGATCAGTGCGCCGCTGAGCACCAGCCCCAGTGGAATTGTGCACTCGCCCAACGCATGCGTCATCTGCATCACCGGGGCGGGAACCTGTCCCGCCAGTCCGAGTTGCTTCACCACCAAGGCAAAGGCAACGGCCAGGATCGGCGGGCTGAGCAACGATCGCTTCAGACTCGAATCTTGTCCGCCCGCGATGATCCACACACCCACGCTCCACAGCGCGACATCGACGCCGACGTTGTGCAAAATCAGGCTGATCTCGGCCTCGGGATAGAAGTACTGCGCCAGTGGCAGCGGAATGTAGCCGTAATTGGCGATCCCGACGCTGAGCGCGAACGATCGCTGCGAGGCATCGCTGTCCAGGCCGATCGCCGGTCCCCAGCGGCGGGTCAGCAACAGCGCCAGCAGCAGCCCACCGGTGGTCGTTGCCAAGCCAATCGCTGGCGGCACCCAGGCGACCATCAGCGAATCGAACCGCGAGCCGGCCAGAATGCGGTCGATGAACAGCGCCGGCAGCAACACGTTGGCAGTCAATCGCGCCAGTGAGACGTCGGATTCTCGCGTCAGCCAATTGCGGCGGCGAGCAAACGCCCCCACGCCCATTACCAGAAAAACGCCCATGACACGCGAGAAGATGGCAACGAGGTCATCCATGGTGAATCGAGCGCAAGTAGTTCAAAAAGAAACGTGAGCTTGTGGTTGTCTGAGGAGTGAGCACTATGGCAGAACCCGCCTGGCGGTGACATCGGTCCTGGCGGGCGGCAAGGGAATCGTTGTAAAACGTGTGGCGAGACAACCTCCCCCGATGAACCGCCACGAAGCCCCTGCAGAGTTTGCCATGCCCGCCACTGAAGCCCCGGTCGACAAGAGCGAAAGCCGGGTGCGGGAAATGTTTCGCCAGGTCGCCCCGCGTTACGACGCGATGAATCACCTGCTGTCGCTGAACATCGATCGCTACTGGCGCCGGCGTGCAGTCAAGTCGCTCCGCCTGATCGACCAATCGCCGGTGCTGGATGTCTGCACGGGGACCGGCGACTTGGCGCTGGCGATCCGCCGACACGTCGGTGATGCCATCCCCGTCGTCGGTTCGGACTTCTGCGGCGCGATGCTGCAAATCGCGCGGCAAAAGCAGGCAACGCAGGCCGGCGCGCACGGATCGCCGGTTCAGTTTGTCGAAGCCGACTCCCAACATCTACCGTTTCCGTCGGACACCTTTCAGGCCGTCACGGTTGCGTTTGGGCTGCGAAACGTCACCGACACCGACCGCGGGCTATCAGAAATGACGCGGGTCTGCAAACCGGGCGGGCAGGTGATGGTGCTGGAGTTCTCCAATCCGACGGTCATCGGATTCCGCCAGGTTTATCAAGTGTATTTCGAGCATGTGCTGCCGCGGATCGGGCAGATGTTTGCCCGCAACGACAAAGATGCCTACCGCTACCTGCAAAAGTCGGTGGGCCAGTTTCCTCAGGGCCAGGCACTGGCCGATCGGATGCAGACCGCCGGACTGGTCGAGACCCGGTTTCGCCCGCTGACCTTTGGCGTGGCCACGATCTACACCGGGATTAAGCCGCAGCCGGGGAAAGTGAAGCCGCGATGACCGTACCGCAACCGACCGCCGTGGATTCCCTGCCGGTAATCCTGGCAATCACTGGAGCCAGCGGCACCCTCTATGCCGTGCGGCTGCTGCGAGCGCTGTTGACGGCCGGGCGCAACGTGCACCTGACGATCAGCCCCTCCGGAGCCGCGGTGATCCAGCAGGAACTCGGCGTCGACGTATCGCTCCGCGGCTTCGATCCCGCTCCGCTGCTGAATCATCAACCGGCTTGGTCGACTCGGCCGTTTGCCGATTTGACTGCCGATGAAGCGGCGCGGCTGTACTACTACCACTACCAGGATTTCATGACGCCGATCGCCAGCGGTTCTTTTCTCACCGCCGGGATGGTCATCTGTCCGTGCAGCGGGTCGACGCTGGCGGGAATTGCGCACGCGGCATCGAGCAATCTGATCCAGCGAGCCGCTGAGGTGCATTTGAAGGAACGCCGCAAGCTGGTCGTCGTGCCGCGCGAGACGCCGTTGTCGAGCTTGGCTCTGGAGAACATGCACCGTTTGAGCGTTGCCGGCGGCGTCGTGCTGCCCGCCATGCCGGGCTGGTACCACGGCGTGCAGTCGCTCGACGATCTGGTTGACTTCATCGTCGCCAGGATTCTCGATCAGTTGGGCATCGACAACCGCCTCATCTCCCGCTGGGGCGAAGACGCAGCGCAACCAGGCGGCGAGGCAGAACTCAGCGGCCGCAGCATCGAGGAACAAGGGTAATGGCATCGGCTGCCGATCAGCAACATCCACTGGGCAGACTCGGCCACCTGCTGGGCTTGATCCGTTTTTCACACACGATCTTTGCGCTGCCCTTTGCGGCGTTGGCGACGGTGATGGCGATCACGGCGCCGCTGCCCAGTGACGGTTCTCCAGCGGACCAGCGGGTGACGCTCGGAATCACTCAGCTTGTCGGGATCGTGCTGTGCATGGTGTTTGCGCAGCACCGCGATGGCGTTCAATCGTTTGGTCGATGCGGAGTTTGACGCAGCCAACCCGCGGACGGCGAGTCGTCACATTCCGGCCGGGATCTTGGGCCGCGGTGAAGTCTGGGCATTCACGCTGCTGTGCGCTGCCGGTTTTATCGGCTCGACGCTGTTGTTTTTGCCCAACCGCGTGCCGCTGTACGCCGCGGTGCCGGTGTTGCTGTTCTTGTGTGGCTACAGCCTGGCGAAGCGATTTACTGCTGCAGCGCATCTGTGGCTCGGCGTCGCGCTGGCGCTCTCGCCGCTGTGCGTGTGGTTGGCGCTGCGCGGCTGGCTGTCGGTCGGCGACTTGATCGCGCCGTTGGTGCTCGGCGCCGCGGTCGCCGCCTGGGTGACCGGGTTTGACATCATCTACGCCTGTCAGGACGCGGAGTTTGATGCTGCTGCCGGTCTCCATAGCGTGCCGGCGCGGTTGGGCGTCGGCGGTGCGCTGCGGCTGGCCGCGGCGATCCACCTGTTGATGCTCGTGATTCTGGCGGCGCTGCCGTTTGCGGCCCCGCAGCTCGGGCTAGGGCTACTGTACGGCGGCGGGCTGGTCGTCGTCGCCGCACTGCTGGCCTATGAGCACTGGCTGGTCTCGCCCGACGACTTACAGCGGGTCAACGTCGCCTTTTTCAATGTCAACGCGGCGGTTAGCTTGATCCTGTTGATTACCGGCGGACTGGATTGCTACTGGGGATAATGCTCGGTTAAGGGCAATGCAGCGGTTGTCGGTTACAGATTGTTTCAACTTTGAAGATCCAAGAATGATTGCCACAGAAGTCAATGCGAGGTTCCGAGAGGTCCGCGAAAAGGTCGAAGCCGGCGAGCGGCTGTCGCTCGACGACGGCCTGGTGCTGTATGACCCGAGGTGCCGCTGCCGGAAGTCGGCGAGCTGGCGAACCTCGTCCGCGAGCGGAAGAACGGCAACGCGGCTACTACAACATCAACACGCACCTCAACCCGACGAACGTCTGCGTCTATCGCTGCATGTTCTGCGCGTTCCGCTCCGACCTGCGCGACCCGAAGGGCTACGTGATGAGCGACGAGCAGATCCTCGCCCGCGGGCAGGAGGCGGTCGAGAACGGCTGCACCGAGATGCACATCGTCGGCGGCCTGCACCACCAGAGGAAGTACGACTGGTACGTCAACATCATCCGCATGCTGCACGAGGCCTATCCCGAGCTGCACCTCAAGGCCTGGACGGCGTCGAGATCAACTGGTTCTGCCGGCTGGCCAAGAAGAGCGTCCGCGAGGTGCTCGAAGACATGGTCGAAGCCGGCCTCGGCAGCCTGCCCGGCGGCGGGGCCGAGATCTTTCATCCCGAAGTCCGCAACCAGATCTGCGAGCACAAGGCCGACGCCCGCCGCTGGCTCGAAATCCATCGCACGGCCCACGAGCTCGGCCTGCGGTCCAACTGCACGATGCTCTACGGCCACATCGAGAAGCCGTACCACCGCATCGACCACCTGATCCGCCTCCGCGAGCTGCAGGACGAAACCGGCGGCTTCCAGACGTTCATCCCGCTGGCGTTCCATCCCGAAAACACCGGCCTGTCGCACATCAAGAAGCCGTCGAGCCTGATGGACCTGCGCACGATGGCCGTCAGCCGGCTGATGCTCGACAACATCGCCGCACATCAAGGCCTACTGGATCATGCTCGGCATCGGCACGGCCCAGGTCGCCCTCGCCTACGGCGCCGACGACCTCGACGGCACCGTGCGCCACGAGCTGATCTATCACGACGCCGGCGCGACGACGCCGGAGTGTCTCACCGTCGAGCAAATCCGCGGGCTGATCATCGAAGCCGGCCGCGAGCCGGTCGAACGCGACACGCTCTACCACCGCGTGATCCGCGACCCGAGCGATTTCCGCCGCTGGGAAGTCGGCGAACCGGTCGCCAGCACACGGTAGTCTGGCCTGGCCAACGGAGAACAACGGGCTCATATTGAGCTAATCACCGGTGGCGTGGGGACAATGAAGTCCCGTTAACTCACCAAACCCGACTTACAAACATTGGAGTTTCATGATGTTGCGATTGAACCTGTTACTCGCCGCCTCGCTGCTCGTCGTACCGGCCTTTGCCCAGAGTCCCCGCACTGGCCAACGCTCGGCTCCTAGCGAGAGCCCTGCCAATGCCAAAGTCACCCACAAGGTGTTCTTCGATGTCTCGATCGGCGGCGAACCGGCTGGCCGGATCGTGATGGGACTGTTCGGCGAAGACGTACCGAAGACGGTCGAGAACTTCCGCGCCTTGGCAACCGGCGAGAAAGGTCAAGGACGTTTGGGCAAACCGCTGACCTACGAAGGCAGCATCTTTCACCGCGTGATCCCGGGCTTCATGCTCCAGGGCGGCGACATCACCCGCGGTGACGGGTTCGGCGGGGAAAGCATCTACGGCGAGAAGTTCGCTGACGAGAACTTCAAGTTCCTGCATGATATCCCAGGACTGTTGAGCATGGCCAACTCCGGCCCCAACACCAACGGCTCACAGTTCTTCATCACCACCGTACCCACCGATTGGCTCAATGGTCGGCACGTGGTGTTCGGTCGGGTGCTTGAAGGGATGGACGTGGTGAAGAAGATCGAAGCTCAAGGCTCGCCTCAAGGTCGCACTCGGGTGCCGATCAAGATCACCAAGTCGGGCGAGTTGAAGGAAGAAGCCGCCCCCGCTCCGGCAAATTAAACCCGCTTTCCTAAAGGCTCGGCAGGCTCAATCTTCGCCTGCCGGGCGAGGAGCACGCGCGGCGAGCAGTCGCTGGAGTTCCTTGACGATCTCAGGCTGCTCTGCCGCGACGTTTTCGGACTCTGTCGGATCGAGCTGGTAATCAAACAGCTCGATCGCCGGGCCAGCTTGCGTTGCTCCCGCCTGTCTGGCTCTCTGGTGCTCGATCAGGCGATAGCGATCGGTGCGGATCGATCGGGAGCCGCCGGTCCAAAAGCTCAGCGCTGGCTTTTTTGCCTCCCGCCGCGGGTCTTCCAGCCATGGCCGTAGACTCTGCCCGTCAACCTGTGGCGGCTGAGGCAGCCCGCAAAGGTCAGCGAGCGTCGGCAGCAGATCGACGGTTTCTACGATCGCCTCGCTGATCGCTGGCTCGCCGACTTGCCCCTCACCGATCTGTGCGCGCGGATCATCAGTGGACTGCGGAGCGCTTCCTCATACAGGCAGTGTTTGCCCCAGATCGCGTGTTCGCCGAGCAGAAACCCGTGGTCGCCCCAGATCACGACGCAGGTTCGCCGCTCAGGGTCCAGCTCATCGAGCGTCTTCAACAGCCGCCCGAGTTGCTCGTCCACGTAACTGACTGAGGCCGCATAAGCGCGGCGCAGCTCGCGGGCATACGCGGGATCGATTGCGGGATCGCGCCCCCCGTGGCCATAGTTCCCGCGGAACTCGCCGCTGGCATGCCAGCCTGATGGCCAGAGCGGACGCTGAGCGTTTGCTGGCGGCTGAAAGTCAGCGGGATCGTGCAGGTCGAACCACGCCTGGGGAGCGGCGAAGGGGAGGTGCGGCTTGAAGAACCCGACCGCTAACAGCCACGGCTCGCTGCCGCTGTGCAGTTCCTTTAGCATGTCGATCGCGGTATCGGCCACCCAGGCGTCCGGATAAAGATGGTCGTCGCCCGCGGCCGCTTCGATCGCCGACGACTGACCTCGCTGGCGTGCGGCGCCGTTTGCGTAGCCGTGCATCATCGCCTCAGCATGCGGCCAAAGGCCCTGAGGAATCACCGCCCGCGTCCATACGCCCGGAAACTCTTCCGGCGGCGCGTTCCAGTTTTTGCCTCTCAGGTTGCCCGGGTAGTGAGTAACTTTGCCGAGCGAGTGGGTTTGGTAGCCGTGGCGGGCAAACCATCCCGGCAGGCTCTCATGGGCCCACTGCTGATGGGTTGCGGCGATCGCGTTGTTGCTCAGGTGCTCAGGCCGATCAGGATAGCGGCCGCGCATCAGTGCAGCTCGCGATGCGCCACAGGTCGGCACCTGCACGTAATGCCGCGAAAAACTGACCGCTGATTTGGCGAACTGATCCAGCTGCGGCGTTTTAGCCAGCGGCGAGCCGAGGTAGCCCAGTTGATTGCGGAGATCGTCGATGCAGATCAGCAGCACGTTCACCGGTGCGGCCGTGCGCGCGCCGTCATCGGGCTTATTTGAGCCTGCCGCAGCCGGGATCGGCTGAGCGCTGGCGTCGTTGGCACCGACGCCAGCGACGAGGATCAGCAAGATGGCCAGCTTCCAACCCAGCAGGTGTGGGAAAAAATGCATGGGATCGCACCAATTTTGCGGGCGAGAAACAATTGCGACCGGCTGACCGCCCCGTTAGGATGGCATCGACCGCCCTTAATCTTATCACTAAGGTGGCGAGCGTTTTGACTGTTCGGCCCGTTTTTCTGTTGTCCAAAACCAGAGGGATTCTGTAGACGATCATGAGCGATTCGACGACTATGAACGATTCATCCAATGGCGCACAAAGCGGCTCCTCGTCTGCCGCAGTGACAGCGATCGACGAACAGCTGTCGCACCTGTGGATGGTCAGGACGTTCATCAAACACAGCGATGAAGCTCAGGAAGATGAAGACCTGCGGGACATCGCCCGCGATCTTTATGACTACATCTTGGCAGTCGCTCCGGCCAAACTCGCCGAGGATGACGACGCGTATATGAAGATGGCCCGGAAGAAGTTTTCCAAACTTCGCAAGGCCGCCGAGCTCTACGACGAGATTCAAGCCGACGTCAGCAGCCACACGAACTTCGAGATGGCGAACAAGTCGCTGCAGCTGGTCGTTCGGCAGATCGAGTCGATCCTGCAGTCGACTGAGGCTCGCTGAGCAGTCCTAGCTGCGACATCCATCTGGAGCCTCACAACTCCGGGAGCGGATGCGTCGATCCTCTCGGTCGCCGAAGTTCGTGAGCGACGAAGTAAAATCGATAAAATCTACGGCCGCCAGGCAGACGGCGCAGGCTTTGCTAAACCTCTCGTCGGCTGCCGAGCGAGCGGAAATGTCGCTCAGCCGGCTGAGCAGGCCTGCACACAATTTTCAGTCAAAACATCGGCCGAACAGTCAGCTACCGTCGCGGCTAATCCGACGCCGGTGCGTTCCGGCAGAATTTGCTCTTGCCAAACTCGGATGCTAGCCTGCGTAGCACCTGCCAATGAGTTGGCTTGATGCGGTCCTCCGGCAGGGCTTTGAAGTGTGTTGGAGGTTCCGGTCAAGCAGTTTGAGCTAGCCGCCTTGGAGTAATTTCCGCTGGCGGCGAGCTTTTTCACATGCAAAAGGCGAGGTCGGTTTCTATAGTGCTGGAGGCCTGCGGCAATTTGTCAACTCTGCAGGAACCAAGCGGGCAAATCCTGCGTACCAGGAGGCAGAACGGTTGAGGAAGTCGGTCGGCTGGGTGCAGCGGTCATGCTCGCTGCTTCGCTCACCGACAACCGTTTTTTGGCACCAGCGAACTGGCGGTTGATTGAAAGGGGTACACTGATGGCTCGAAAAGACAGCATTGAGAAGCTGCGCAAGGTTTTGGTCACTCGGCGCGATGCGTTGGCTCGCGCGATCAGGGGCGACCTGAGCCTGTTGAGAGATATGCACGGCCAGACGACCGGCGACGTACTGGACTCGGCTGCTGATACCGTTCAAGACGAGATCAACAGCCGCTTGCTTGAGGTCGAGAGCGATGAGCTGCGAGCCATCGACGCCGCGATCGAGCGCATGAACGACGGCACCTATGGCACCTGCCAGGACTGCGGCAAATCGATCCCGTTGCGTCGCCTGCAGGCGGTGCCGTATGTGGTCGACTGTATCGACTGTCGGCGTGCGGCTGAAAAGCGCAGTGAGGCCGGTCCAACAGGCTGGAAAGACTCGGTCGGTAACTACGGTTATTACGCTTCCTGACCCTGCGTGCTGCTCGACGCCTTTCACTCTCTGACGTTGCGGCAGTGGTTCCGACGTCACACTCGCCATCCCCTTTTTCCGCTTGTCAAGCGACGGCAGCCTGCTGCCGTCGCTTTTTTGTTGTTTTCTCGCTGGCGATAACGCATCACTCGGAACGCAAGCATTGCTCGCTTTAGCAGAGTCGAGCGGCCTGTGGGGGCCAAGGCTAGCTACCACAATGCTAGCAAATTGATGACCGCTCGGCTGCCGATGCGTAGGATGAGAAGCCGCCGCTTCGCACCTCCCCCACGAGTATTGGCCGATGCACGAATTGCTAGTCACGGATCCCCCGGGTCGTCGCCTGCCTGCTGAAAACGCGTTCATCGGCTGTTGTCGGCTCGGCTGGGCGTCGTACTTGTTGGTCGCGATTCTGTTAAGCGACACGGCGGCTGCCCAAGACGTTGGCTCGTCCTATCAAAGCCGTCGGATTGCCGAAGGCGACTTGGCGATTTCTCGAGAATCGCTGGCTGTCCCCGCACCCGGCCTGGCGGTCCCTGCGCTGGGCGAGCAAAAGACGGGTGTCCCTGATTTCGGATTGCTCGATACCGACCAAGAACGCCGGCAGCTGTACGCGGAGTTGGCGGAAGACTACGCCGTCATCGACCGCCTGGGAAACCTCGTTAAACGCGTGGCACGGTTGGTCAAGCCGAGCGTGATCCATATCGAAGCCAGGAAGGTGGAGAAAAATCGCGGGCGTACCGAAGCGTTTGACGAAGCGGGCGCTGGGGTGGCCGTGCAGATCGATGGCCAGAATTGGGTGTTGACCAATCGGCACGTAATCGTGGGAGCCGAGCCGTCGGAAATCTTGATTCGCACCAGCGACGGACAGCAGCTGCGTCCCAGCCGCGTGATCGCCGATGCGAGCACCGATGTGGCGGTGATGAAGGTGGATGCTCCGCTGCCAGCGGCCCAGATTGGACGCAGCGGGAGCGTCGAAGTCGGCGATTTTGTCCTCGCGGTCGGCAGCCCCTTTGGCCTGAGCCATAGCGTCACGTTCGGGATCGTCAGCGCGCAGGGACGACGCGACTTGACGCTCGGCAGTGAGCGGATCGAGTTGCAAGATTTCTTCCAGACCGACGCGGCCATCAATCCTGGCAACAGCGGCGGGCCGCTGCTCAATCTCCGCGGCGAAGTGATTGCGATCAACACCGCCATCGCTAGCAGCAGCGGCGGTAGCGAGGGAATCGGCTTTGCGATTCCGATCGACATGGCGATGCGCGTTGCCCAAGAGCTGGTGCAATTCGGCGCACTGCGGCGCGGCTATTTGGGCGTGACGCTCGACCCCGAGTACCAAGCCGCCGATTCGATTCGCACCACAGGAGCGCCCTACGGCGCGCTGGTCAAAGAGGTTCGTCCCGGTTCGCCTGCGGAACAGGCTCGGCTGCAACGCGGCGATGTGATCCTGGAGTTCGACGGCGCGCTGATCGAAGACGACGATCACCTCGTGACGCGCGTCGGGCTGACGCCGCTGGAGCAAGAGGTCCCGGTGGTGATCTACCGCAGCGGGCAGCGATATCGCACCACGTTGACGATCGTTCCGCTGCGCTGACGCAGCGGCGCGAATCCTTTTAAATCCCGTTGCGAACGACGCCGACCGCGAGCCCGATCACTTTGGCATCTTTGACATAAATCGGTTCCATCTCGCTGTTGGCCGGCTGCAGCCGGATGCGATCGGCCTCGGGATACCAGTACTTCAGCGTCGCCTCACCCTCGGGCGTCAGCGCGACAACCATCTGTCCGGGCTCAGCAGTGTCGGCTGGCTGGACGATCACATAATCCCCATCGGCGATGTGGGCCTCGATCATCGAGTCGCCGGACACACGGAGCACGAAGCGATCTTGGCGGTAGAGGATTTCGCCCAGGTCGATCCGCTCGTTCTGTTCAAAGGCGAGCGTCGTTGCTCCGGCCGCAACGACTCCGGCCATCGGCATCGCGAACGCCTGACGGTCGACAGGATCGACCAGTTCGATCGCGCGGCTCTGCTTTGCGTGGCGGATGATCAGCCCCTTGCGTTCCAGCGCCTTGAGATGACACATCACCCCGTTGGGACTTTGGATCTCGAAGTGCCGCCCGATCTCGCGTACCGTCGGCCCATAGCCTCGCTCGATAATCAAGCTACAGATCAGGTCGTAGATCGCTTGCTGACGCGCCGTGAGTGAATGTGTGGTATCCATGAGCTGAGGGATCCATTGAAACGACTGGCACCAGTAAAAACTGCCGCGGCCTGAACATCAGGAACAGACCGATCGCAGCGCTCCTCTGGAATGATCACAGGGGCAACGCTCGCTCGGGAAGCCGGTTTGCGTCCGGGGCAGTCACGTCACCCCCCAATCTAACCGGCTCCTAAACGTCTGTCCACACTTTTAAACAATATACGCGAACAAATCCCGTCGTCAGCTCAGCAGCCCAGCGTAATACAGCGCGATGACCAGCACGCCCATCGGAGCACACCAATAGGCAAACCAGTGGAGCTGCCCTTTGCGGCTCCAGCGGATCAGCCAGCGAAGCGCAAAATCCCAACGACGAAGGCGATGACGGCGCCGACGATCAGCAGCATCAGGTCATCGCCGCTGACGCCGTCCTCGCGCAGATCCTTGACCGCCAGCACCGTCGCCCCAGAGATTGCGGGTATGGCGAGCAAGAAAGAGAAGGTGACCGCATCGGCGCTCTGCAGGCCGAGCAACCGGCCAGCAAAAATGGTCGCCCCGCTACGGCTGATTCCCGGCAAAATCGCAACCGCCTGAAAACAGCCGACGGCTAACGCTTGCCACCAGCGGAGCTGCGGATACTCCGTCTCTCCTTGCGGTAAGTGGCGCAGCGTCCACAGCAGCGCCGCGGTGACCAGCAACATGCAGCCGGCCAACAGCGGGCTCTTGAGCAGCGGTTCGGCGTAGATCTTGATCGATAGGCCGATCACGACCGCCGGCAGCGTCCCGACCACCAGCAGCGGAAGCACGCGGCGGTCGCTGGTCAACAGCATCAGGATGCGTCGCCAGTAGATCACCAGGATCGAGGCCAGCGTGCCGGTGTGCAGGATGATTTCCACCGCAGCCGACTCGGACGTCTCGCCCAGCAGCGCCCCGACGATCACCAGATGCCCGGACGAACTGATCGGCAGAAACTCGGCGATCCCCTGCACGATCGCCAAAATGACCATTTCCATCAACTGCATCAGGTCTGAGCTCGGGCTGAGTTATCGGAAGTGTTTGGAGGATCGACGTTGCCGCGACCGTACGATTCTGCGATGGTGCACGTTGCTTGGTTTTCGACGGAGCGAATCAGCCAGACACGGAGGCAAATGATGAAAGACTGTTTACTAGCGGGGATGCTCGGACTGATACTCGTCTCGGCCAGCTCGCTCGCTGTGGCCGCACAGCCGCAGGCACCCAGCAATCAAAAGGCGGCCGAGGGCACTTTCCTGTTGCGTTACCGTTTCTCGCCTGAGGAATCGATCCGCTACCAGGTCACGCACGTCGCCAAAACCAAAACCCGAATCCGCGGCGCCGAGGAAGTTTCGCACGTTCATACCGTGAGCGAGAAACTTTGGGAAGTCAGGGACGTCAAGGAGAATGGGGCGATCACGTTTGTGCACTCGGTCCAGTCGGTCGAGATGATGCAGAAGGCTGGCGAAGCCGACGAAATTCGCTGGGACAGCCGCTCTGGCGACGAACCGCCTGTGATTTTTGAGTCGGTGGCCAAGCAGCTGCAAACGCCGCTGTCGACCGTCACCATCAACCCCCGTGGCCAGGAAACCGGCCGAGAAACACACGCGGGAACCGAAGCTCAATTGGGCATGGGCGGACTGACGTTGCCGCTGCCCGAAGAGGCGATCGCTGTCGGCTATTCCTGGAGCGTACCGCGTGACATCAAAGCGCGAGCCGAAAATGGAGAGATCAAGGTCGTCAAAGCACGCGACACCTACACGCTTGAAAAGGTCCAAACCGGTGTGGCCACACTGAAAATCCGCAGCGAGATTCTGACTCCGGTCGAAGAGGCTTCGGTCAAAGCTCAAATCGTCCAGCAACTGAGCAACGGCTCAGTTCGCTTCGACATCGACGCTGGCCGCGTGCTGAGCAAGCAACTCGACTGGGATGAAACCGTCGTCGGCTTTCAAGGCCACAACAGCTTGATGGAGTACCGCGCTCGGGTCACCGAGCAATTGGTCGACGGACCGGTGCGAACCGCGAAACGCTAAGAGCCTGCAAGACTCGAGCTGCTTCGGAGGCTCATCAGGCGCACCCTCGTCCGAGCCGCTTGCCTTGGCACTTCCTAAGAACGTAAGATGGGGCCATGAATCGCCAGCTGTGGAACCAGACCGAAAAGCTGACCGCTGTGGTAGCGGCGTGGGCGATATTGCTCGCGCCCGCGGCGGCTTTTGGAAATTGCTGCTGCCAATCGCACACTGCGACGGTGCAGGCGGCTGATTCTGCGCCGGCCATTGTTGATCACATCGAGCTGGTCTCTTGCTGTGCTAGCGAGTCCGCACACGTCTGTGTCAGCAAGGCTGCACCCGCCTGCTGTGCGCCTCCGGCCGTGGCGACTGGCAAGCCGCCTGCCGATGCCACTGCGCAGTCCTGCGCCTGTGAATTGCCCTGCTGTGACACTCAGGTCGGTCAAGCGCCGGCAGTTGCGAATGTTCCAGGCCAGCAAGTCATTTCGCTCGACTGGGATGCATTGCCCGCCGCGCTGCTGGATGGATCTCCTTGGGAAAGCCGCTCCAGTTGGAGCGAACATTCCCGTAAACCCGCATTTCTCTCCGCGCACGCTCGTTGCGCGATGCTTTGTCGATGGCTGAATTGAACCGGTAGAACTGCCTGGTTGACTCTTGCGCCGGCTGAATTTGCTGCACGTTGCGGCAGGCCATAGCGCGGAGTGTTTTGTTTTAGCCTTACGTATAAGCATTTTGGAGTTTTGTGATGTTTAAGACGATGTCGGTTGTGTTCGCGATGCTGATGATGGGCACTGTTGGCGGCCTGACCCTGCGACCCAGTTCTGCCGAATTGGTGGCAGCGGCCGATGGTTGTCCGTGTGGTGTCTGCGAAGTCGGTTGCGGCTGCTGCCTCGACGCCGAATGCACCTGTGAAGGTTGCCAGTGCGACCAGTGCGACTCGGCTGCCTGCACCGCCGGAGCGGCAGAAACCTTAGTCAGTGCTGCATCAGCTTGCGCCTGTGATGTATGTGCCCCCGACTGTGGCTGCTGTGTTGGCGAAGCTTGTACCTGCGACGCTTGCGCCTGTCCGCTGTGTGGCAGCGACGCCTGTGCTGCGGCCCAGTGCGATACCGCCTGCTGCACTGCTAAGGCGTGTGATGCAACCAAGGCCGACGGCTGCGCAGACGGCAAGTCCTGCCGCAAGTAAGCTTGCCTGCCGTTAGGTTAGGCATTTGATCTCCACCGTCATCGCGATGGTCCCTATTGCCTCACCCCCACCTGTTTCGCCACGGTGATCAGCGAGGGGGTGAGGTTTCTACTGAGCGCTCTCCGCTAACTCTCCCCTCGGATCGCGCACTCGGCCCCGTTCTCGGACAACCGACAACAGCAAAGTCGGATCGTCGTTGCAGAGCCACGCTGCGATGGTAGCGCGGCACGCGTCACACCCACAGGATTGAACGCGGGAGGGGCTGAAAACCCCTTGGCCTTGTTGCTGGCGAAAGAATCGACGATCATTGGCCAGCGTACCGTCCGAATCTGTATTTAATGAACGTATGCGAGGACTCAAATAACTACGCGAGGAGGGATTGATCAGCGATCAGGAATACCAACACAAACGCCGCGAGTTAATGAACGAAGATGGGTAGTAAACGTTCGCTTTGGATCCGACACGAGGCCATGTAACGGCGATGTAGATCATCCTTCCTGGAAAATGAATGATGCCGAATCTTATTCAGATGTTTTGCCTGTTTGTGATTGCAGTGGGCTCTGGGTTGTTGGCGTTCAGTAATAAGCTCGACCCGCCAATCAATTTCTTTGATCCCACAACTCTGACTCGCTCATCAATGACCCATGTAACCTCAGACGATCACCTCATTGCATCTATTTCGAGCGGTTTTGGTAGCGGCTTGTTGATATTAGGTCTACTCGGGCTGGTCCTACCGTGGGTCAACAAACTCGGAGCTGCTATGACCAACGACTTGAGCGACAACTCCGCGCGAACGATTGCAACGGTTACCATTTGGCTCTCCATCGCAATGATTTTGACCTTCGGCGTTTTCCGCATGAACTGGACCGGCGCAGCTGGGCTGAGTGCCGTACTGATCATCGTTGCGATAACCTGCTCGGCCGCCACCATCGTTTCTGCCATGGTCTGCGGCTGGAGGCCATGGATAAGGTCCCATTACGAGATGCCGTTAAGCGTGCGGCAGACTCCTGACGATGTCTCTGCGGGAAATCTCTAATAGGAATGAGATTCTTGCCAAGGCACGAGCAACGTAACGGCCGGGGCGCCGCCGAATCACAGTTCCCGGGCGCTCCGGCCCGCGCACGTCCATGCATACCGGTCCGGCGATCAATCGAAGATCAATCGCCGCCAATGTTCGGGCTGGCTGAGCGCCAGGGCGGGCAGGGTGAGGCCCGCCGGGCGACGCTGGAGCGAGATATTCCAGGCACGATCCGGCTTCTGCAGCAAACCAATCAGATCGGACCGCTGAATGGCGATCTCGGTAACCGTCTGGCCGGCTTCTTCGGCAACCGCCAAAAACCACTTCGGTTGCCACTGGGTAAAGCCGTCACAGGTATCACGGGTATTGCCCGCCGCATCAAACTCCAGCTCATACGCCGTCAGCAGGTCGCCGTCGACGTCGATGCGGATCACATAACGATCGCTCCGATCCAGCGGGGTGTCGCGCTGGCGGCGATTTTCGCTGTCGCTCAGCCCATTCAGCGCCGGCCCTTGCACCGATAAGTACAGAAAATCGGCATCATAAGCAGCGGCCAGTTGGGCGCTATCGCCGGTGGCGAGTGCATAGGTCTGCCGAGCTGCCCACATCGATTCGTCCAGTCGCCCGTCCAACAGCGGTCGCTGTGCGGCCCACGAGGCGCGCAGCGCCGCCGGTGTGGGGATCGTCTGCAACAGTTCCGCCCAGGTTCCCGGTGCGGGGACTGCGGCGGAGAGTGCGGTAGGAGCCAGGCGAGCTTGCTTGTCTGCCGAATCCCGCGCCAGCTGGACCGCCGGGTGCAATTGCCACGCCAGGTCGGCAGGCCTTCGCTGGCTCTGCTGAGTTGAGGGACGAGCCGCAGGGGCACCAGCGACTGGGAGCGGTTGTTCCGTTGGGCCAGCCGTGGCATGGCCGCTGAGATCGTTGAAGATTGCGGGACTGACGGCCGAGGTAGCGGTTTCTTCCACCGCGCCGGCCAGTTGCACGCCACCCGCGGTCGCCGGCCGCTGCTGCGAGGAAGCTTCAGCAAGCACATTTCCGATTGCTGGCAGTGGTGTTGCGGACTGGAATGGTGATAACTGAACAGTTGAGGGGCCGGCGGCACGCGTCGCGGTCGCTATGGAAAATGATTCCGTGCCAGCCATCCGTTGCCACTCTTCGCTGCTGTCGATCGCCTGCTCGTACAACTCGCAGAGCCTGCCCAGCGGCTCGTCTGGCCAACGCTGTGCGGCCTGCTTCAGCATTGCCCGGTACAGATCGTGCTTCCCGCGCAGCTTGGCCGCCGTGATCACTTTGAACACCAGTCGCTGGCGATCTTGTTCGGGCAACCGTGGCAAGGTCGCTTCGAACTGCGTCATCCGCTCGCTCAGCGGAGCCGGCGATTCGACCAGCGACTGCACCCAGGCCGCTTCACCGGAACGCGCCTGCAGGACTTGCAAATGGCGGCGGCTGGTTCCCGTTTCCGCTTGGCGGACATAGCGGCGGTCATTGCCGACGCAGCTGGCCAGCCCATCAGCGGACAATTGATTGGAGACTGAGTCATAGCGTGCGCCGAGCTGCAGCTTATCGGGCGGCAGTGTGCCGGGGCGCAGCAACCACAATGCATCGGTCCAGACGTCGCCGGCGAGCTTGCCGGCATCCGGTAGCGGCGCGGCGTAATGAATGATTTGGCCGTTCGCCCGGCCGGTCTCCATCACTCGGCGGACTCCGAGTTCGATCGCCGTGCTGGTCCAGACCGATTTCTCCTCAGCTGACAAAGCTTGATCCAGCACGATCACGGCCGGAGCGAGCGTCTGCAGGAGGACTCGCGTTTCGCTGGCCGTCCCATCCCAGCGGTGCTGGCTGGTCGGGCCGACCAGCTTCGCGGCATCGCGGAGCAGCAGTTCCGCGTCGCCGCCTGCTGCTGGGCCGCCCGCCTGCCCGCCGCCGGTCACCACCGCGACGCGACGCAGATGCTGCTGCGATTCGACCGCCAGCAGCGACCACGGCAGCTGGGACCCTTCATGCGCAACCGCCATCACCGCCGCTCGCCGCTGGCCGCCGCGAACGGTCCGCCACGTCCGTCCGCCGTCGCGGGTCACGGCGACGGTTCCCCAGTCGCCCACAGCCCAACCGCGGTCAGCATCAAGCCGCTCAATCGCACGCAACGGCGCATCCGCGGTGTAAGCGGCAAGCTCCGGGGGCTGAGTCACTCCATGCCGGCTGATCGTCGTTCCCGCCGTTGCGACTGACCAAACCTCGGATTCCCACAAGCAGGCGGCGCTGACGGTCCCGGCGGCTTGAGCCGGTTGATTGGAAGCAACGGCCCCTGGTGCAAGTTTCCAGGTCGCTCCACGGTCGGCAGACACCATCGTCGCCTGCGGGCCGCAGAGCAAGCGCAGATCACCGTCTGCGGCAAGTCCGGTCCAACGCGTACCGGCCGGAAGAATCTGCCGCGGCACGCCTTCGAAGACCCGCGTCAGTTCTCCTCCGTCGCTGAGCACAAGGAAATCGTCGACGCTGCCCACCAGCGCGATGACTGCTCCGGCGCCGGCTCTCTGGCTTGGCTCCCAGCTCTGACCGCCATCGAAGCTGGTAAAAATGTTCGTGGAGTGAATCGGGGAAAGTTCACCGGCGGCGATGCACTTGCCGCGCGGCCCCAGCAGCAGGTTGCGTAACGGCGGCAAGCTATCAGCAGCGGCTGGTCTCCAGGTTTCGCCGCCATCGTCGGTCAGCATCACCACGCCGTGCCCGATTTGCGTGTGCGGTTCGTACGAGCCGCCGATGGCTAGACCGCGCTGGCTGTTGAACATCCCGATGGCGCTGAGATTGGCGGTTGTCGACGAGTCCAGCGGCTGCCAGCTGAGGCCCGAGTCTTGACTCCGCAGGATCACGCCGAAGTCGCCGACACACCAGCCTCGGTCCGCATCGATGAAGGTCACGCTGCGGAGCGTCGCCTCGTCGCTGATCTGGTGCGGTGTCGCTGCGGCGGCGGTAGCTGTGCTTAAAAGCAAGCAATACGCAAACGCCGCCACGGGGGTAAGTCCCCAGCGCCGTCCCGATCGCTTTCCGGCTCCCCTCGCCCCCAGCTCGCCTGGGGGAGAGGGGCTGGGGGTGAGGGGGCTGGAGGTCGAGTCGGCCGGGAGCATCCAGTGCCCCAGTATCTCCTTTCCCAGTTTTCTTGCAGGCCAAACTTGTTCTCGGCAGAGGCGGGCGAGCCAAGGGTGCTGCGGCGGTGGCCGATGGGCGGGTTGCGTCATGCGTGTCCCGGTAGCTTCCTGGTAAGGCGAATGTCAGGTTTGTAAGGGCGAAAACTGGGCCGATCTCGGCCGCCGCTTGGTTTTGTCCATTGCCTAAGTTGTGTGTGGGTTTTAGATTCGGTATTTAGCGGCTGAGTGTAAACGCCAGTTTTTACTCGCGCCCCGATCTGAATCGAAGTTCCCTCCAGAAAAACCCGAGCAAGATGAGTACGACCGCAACAGCCAAGAAGACCGAATTGATGACTGGGGCCGACATCCTGGTCCAATCGCTGGTCAACCACGGCGTCGACAGTCGATCTTCGCCTACCCGGGCGGCTGCAGCATGCCGCTGCACCAGGCGCTGACGCGATTACAGCGACCAGCTCCGCACGATCCTGCCGCGGCACGAGCAGGGCGGCGGCGTTCGCCGCCCAGGGCTACGCCCGCAGCACCGGCAAGGTCGGCGTCTGCATGGCCACCAGCGGCCCCGGCGCGACGAACCTCGTCACCGCCATCGCCGACGCCAAGCTCGACAGCATCCCGCTGATCGCCATCACCGGCCAGGTGCCGACGCACGGTCATCGGCACCGACGCCTTCCAGGAAACGCCGATCGTCGAGGTCTGCCGCGGCATCACCAAGCACCATTACCTGGTGACCGACGTGAACGACGTCGCCCGCGTGGTGAAGGAGGCGTTCAACATCGCCACGACCGGCCGGCCCGGGCCCGGTGCTGATCGACATGCCGAAGGACGTCCAGCAGGACAAGACGCGTGCCCGACTACGACGTGCCGATGAACCTGCCCGGCTATCAACGTCGAGAATCCGCAAGGCCCGGCCCGAGCAGATCAAGCCAGATCGCCGCGGCGATCAAGCTGCGCCAAGCGGCCGATCATCTACGCCGGCGGCGGCGTCATCAGCGGCGAAGCCAGCGACGAGCTCCGCGAGTTCGTGCAAGAAGACCGGCATCCCCGTCACGATGACCGTGATGGGCCTGGGCGCGCTTCCCGGCCGACGACCCGCTGTCGCTCGACATGCTCGGCATGCACGGCACGTGTACGCCAACTACGCCGTCGACGAGGCCGACCTGCTGATCGCCCTCGGCGTGCGGTTCGACGACCGCGTGACCGGCAAGGTCGAAGAGTTCGCCAAGCACGGCAAGATCGTCCACGTCGACATCGACGCCTCGGAGCTCAACAAGAACAAGCCGGCCCACATCCCGGTCGTGCAGCGACGTGAAGTTCGCCCTCGCCGAGCTGAACAAGATCGTCGAGGCGCCCGGAGGACATCTCCGACTGGGTCGAGCAGTGCCAGGAGTGGAAGGCGGACGAGCCGTTCAAGTACGACGAGACGTTCGCCGGCATCCTGCAGCAGCACGCGATCCGCGACGCTGTGGCGAGCTCACGCAGCGATCGCGACACCGATCGTCACCGTCGGCGTCGGCCAGCACCAGATGTGGGCCGCCCAGTTCTACAAGTTCAACCAGCCGCGCACGTTGGCTCTCCAGCAGCGGCCTGGGCACGATGGGCTTCGGCCTGCCCGCCGCGATGGGCGTGCAGGCCGCTCATCCCGGACGCGCTCGTGATCGACATCGACGGCGACGGCAGCTTCCAGATGAACATCCAGGAACTGGCCACCTGCTTCTGCGAGAAGCTGCCGGTGAAGGTGCTGCTGCTCAACAACCAGCACCTGGGCATGGTCGTGCAGTGGGAAGACCGCTTCATGCAAGGCAACCGCGCCCACACGTACCTCGGCCCGATCGACCACCCCGAAGCCGTCGGCCAAGGGCGACGGCCTCGGCCCGCAGCGAGCGCTATCCCGACTTCGTCGCGATCGCCAAGGGCTACGGCTGCGGCGCCGCCTACGTCCGCAACAAGGCCGACCTGCACGCCGCCCTCGCAGAGATGATCGACTACGACGGGCCCCTACGTGCTCGACGTCGAAGTGCCCTACCAGGAGCACGTGCTGCCGATGATCCCCGGCGGCATGACCGTGGACGACATGATCCTGGAATAATCACCCGCGGAAACAGCGAGCCGGGCGGCGGCCGAGGATCACTTCCTCACGCCGCCCCAACTGGCCCGCTGGGAGTTGCATCCCGATCGCCTCTTGCCGCTGGTCCGCGGCGGTTGCCCGTTCTTGCCAGTGCTCCGCGCGGGGCTTACGCTCTTGGGGTCCCAGGCGAGGACATCTTTACATGTTTTCTTTCCAGACCTCCCTCCCGAGAATCAACCGGTGACCGGTACTTGCGTAATTGGACTGCAGTGGGGCGATGAAGCCAAAGGCAAACTGGTCGACCTGTTGGCGCCCCGTTTCGATGTCGTGGTGCGGTACCAGGGCGGCGCTAATGCTGGCCACACCGTCGTCAACGGCTCGGAAACCTATAAGCTGCACCACATCCCCAGCGGCATCCTGCACGCGGACGTGGACAACGTCATCACTCCCGGCGTGGTGATCAACCCGTCGACGATGATCGATGAAATCGACGGATTGGTGGCGCGCGGTGTGCCGGTGCTGGAACGCTTGAAGGTTAGCGAGCGGGCGCACCTGGTGATGCCGTGGCACATGATCGAAGACCGGGTGATCAATGCTCAAAAGGTCGGCGGCGAGTCGATCGGCACGACCAACCGTGGGATCGGTCCCTGCTACCGTGATAAAGTCGGCCGCACGCATGCGATTCGTGTGGCGGATTTGGTCGCCGCGGGGCGTGATGAGCGAATCGCCGCAGTGGCCGAGCAGAAAGTTGCCTTGCTGCAGTCGCTCGGAGCCAGCGAAGAGGACCTGGCGAGTATCCAGCCAGCCGCCATGGTCGAACTGTGCCGCCAATGGGCCCAGCGGCTCGGGCCGATGATCTCGGACACCACCGGGTTCCTGCTCGATGCCTGTGAGCAGGGCCGAAACCTGCTGTTTGAAGGAGCCCAAGGGGCGCTGCTGGACATCGACCACGGGACCTACCCGTTTGTCACCAGCAGCAACAGCAGTGGGGTCGGCGTGTGTGCCGGTGCCGGCGTTCCGCCGCGCTGGATCGACACCGTGATCGGAGTCTGCAAAGCCTACAGCACCCGCGTCGGCGGCGGTCCGTTTCCGACCGAGCTGACCGATGCGACCGGCGAGAAGATCCGGCAGCTCGGCCGCGAGTTCGGTACGACGACCGGACGTCCGCGGCGCTGCGGCTGGTTTGATGCCGTCGCCGTCCGCTACACAGCCCGCCTCAGCGGCGTCACGCAGTTGTCGTTGATGATGATGGACGTGCTGAGTCACTTCGACGAGATCAAGATCTGCGTCGCCTACGAACTCGACGGCCAGCGAATCCAACGCCTGCCCAGCGGAGCCGATGAACTGCGGCGATGCGTGCCGGTGTATGAGACGCTTCCCGGGTGGAACGACGCGGTGGATGATGTGCGGGGTGAAGGCGAGTTCCCTCCACTGGCACTCGCCTATGTCCGCCGCATCGAAGAGTTAGTGGGTGTCCCGGTGGGTATCCTGTCGGTCGGTCCCGACCGCAAGCAGACGATTTTCACCGCCCAAGCTCCTCCGCTGCCGGAGATGCAGGGGGTTGGATAATTCAGACCCGCCGGCCGCGCCGCGAGAAATAGCCGGAAACGAACCGTTATTGGGCGACTTCCCTTCGGCCAGTCGCCCACGGCACGTTGCGATCATCATGGATGGCAACGGCCGCTGGGCGCAGCAACAGGGCCTGCCGCGGATCGAAGGCCACCGGCGGGGCGTCGATACGGTACGGATGGTCTGCGAAACGTCCGTGCAGTTGGGCCTCGAAGCGATCACGCTCTACTGTCTCTCCAGCGAAAACTGGAAACGTCCCAAGGAAGAGCTCGACTTCCTGATGGCGCTACTGGAGCAGTACCTGATCGAAGAGCGGCAGTTGATCATGGACCAGGGGATGCGGCTGCGGGTGATCGGCCGCCGCGACCGCCTGCCCGCTGGCGTGCTGGCGGAGATCGACAAGACCCTGGCGGTGTCGGCCTCTAACCGCGGCACGCAATTGGTCCTGGCGATCGACTACGGCGGACGCGATGAGCTGACCGGCGCCGTGCGGCAACTCTGCCGAGCGGTCGCTGACGGTGAGTTAACGCCTGAGCAGATCGACGAAGCGCGGATTGAAAGCTGCCTATACACCGCTGGACTGCCCGACCCGGATCTGTTGATCCGCACCGGCGGCGAGCTGCGGGTCAGCAATTTCCTGCTGTGGCAGATCAGCTATGCGGAGTTGTGGGTGACGCCCAAGGCCTGGCCCGAGTTTTCGCAAGTCGATTACCTGACTGCCATCGGCGACTACGCCGCCCGCCACCGCCGCTTCGGCGGCCTCTGAGCCGCAACCGATTTGAAGACGCTGGCGGCTATTTAACGTTGCGGCGTTTGATTTCGGCGAGGTCGTCGCCGCCGAGGGCGGTTTCTAAAACTTCGTCGGTACTCTGCGGATCGATGCGGCGGCAGGCGATGGTCAGTTGCTCGGCTAAGTCATCGAGCTGGTATTCCCATTCTTCGACCGTGGTCTCCAGCGGCGGGATGTTTGCCATCTCATCGAGCAGCAGGATCAACCGCAGCAAATGCCGGAATAGGATGCCCTCTTCCTTTTGCAGGCCGCGGCTGGTGACGTATTTGTTGAAGTCGAAGCCGAACTCCTTCAGCTCACCGGCGATCCAGACCGGCCGGACGCTGACGTCATGGACCGATGGATAGTCGGCCTGAAACAGCCGGTAGATCTTCTCGCCGAGCGTCAATGGCCAGACCTTCGGCTCGTCGAACATCACTCGCCCAACCCCGCGATCGACCACTTCCTCGTCCTCGTCGCCGCTAGGGCTGCCGAGTTCCGCGGCCGTCGCCAGGCCGAGTTGTAGCAATCGCGGGTCAAGCCTCGATTTGGCAAGTGTGCCTGCCGGCATTTGCTCGTAATTAGGGACACGCACCGAGCGTGCCACCGTGCCAGGCACGTCCAGTACGCTCTCGAATGCCAGGATCCGTTCCTCGGGATCGGCGATCGCCAGCTGGTCGGCCAAGTAGACGCCGTAGAGCGGATGCACGCTCCGCATCTGTACCAGCCACGGCAGCCGCTCGGTGGGATGAGCAAACTCCGGACGATAATCATCGAGCTCATACCCGCGACCGTCGCTGTCGTCATTGGCCGCCGGTTCAGCGGCCGAGTCGGCATGTGTGAGGTTCTCTTCGGCACGCTTCTTCGCCAGCAGATCGCCGAACAGCCCCTCGGGCTTCGCCGCTTCCACCGAGCCCGGCTTGGATGCGGCTGCCGGTGCGGATGTTTTAAACCTCGGCTTCGGTTCGAGCTCCACGTAGCCAGCGGTCCAGAGCGTGATCAGCATCCGGTTCAGGTCGCGGCGTCCTTCTTCCAGCGCCTTGGGATCGAGCAACCTTCGGCCGACCAGATCGCGAAGCAACTGCACCTCGGGCGACTTGAGCAACATGTACGCCAGCAGTCGCCACGGCAATCGTCCGCGACTGGCCAGCTTTGCTGACGGCGCCTCGCGCAGCGCATCGAACTGTTGCTGGGTCCAATACTGCTCATCGGTCCGCCGCTTGGGCATCTTCTTTTTGAGCTGTTTTTTAGCCTTCATCAGGCCGGGATCTTTGGTGTCCTCCGGGATCTGATCGTACTTCACCCGCCAGCGATTGATTTTGACGTCGTCCTCGTGAGCCAGCGCGTAGACATAGCCACTGGCGTCAAACTGCGGCCGGCCAGCGCGACCGAAGATTTGGTGGGCGGTCGCCGCATCGACCATCTTCTTTTTGCCGCGCGGCCCCTTGAGCAAACTCGGCAGCACCACGCTGCGGGCCGGCAGGTTGATGCCCGCGGCGAGCGTCTCGGTGCAAACGCAAATGCTCAGCAGCTTGCGTTGGAACAACTCCTCGACCATCCGCCGATACCGCGGCAGGATGCCAGCGTGGTGGACCCCAACTCCGCGCATCAGGATCTGTTTGAGCTTGGGCCCAGCACCTTCGCTCATGTCGGCCGCGTTGAGGTACTCGGCCAGTTCAGCTTGGCGGGCCTTGTCGATCAGACTTTTGCCCTTGAGCATCTCGGCCGTCGTCCAGCAGAGCGAGCGGTTGAAACAGAAGAACAGCGCCGGAGTGCGGCGATCGACTTCATTTCCAGCGGCGATCTTTTCCGCGAAATCGGCCAGCAGTTCATCCTCCACCCACTCAAACTGCAACGGCACGATCCGCTGCGTTCCCTGCACTAGCGTCAGCCGGCGGGCGTGAGCGCGCTGTAGCCATGCAGTAAACTCGACTGAATTGCCGACCGTGGCACTGAGCAACAACGTGCGAATCGCCGAGGGCAGCAGCCCAAGCGTCAATTCCCAGACAACACCGCGCTCCAAATCATTGAACGAGTGAAACTCATCCATCACCACCGACGAAACGCCCGAGAAATCAAAGGCTTCGCGGTTGAGCAGTCGGTTGAGCAGGATTTCGGCAACCACCACCAGCACCGGTGCGTCGGGATTGACGGTGCGGTTGCCGGTTACCAATCCGACCGAGTTTATCCCAAACCCCCAGCGAACTGCAGAGCTGCGCAGCTCATCGAGCTTCTGGTCGGTCAGCGCGATCAGCGGCGTCGTGTAGTACATCCGCGAGCCGGTGCGGAGCGCCTCGTAGACCGCCGCTTCGGCGATCAGCGTTTTGCCGGTGCCGGTCAGGGCGCAAACCAGCACGCCCTGGTCGCTCGTGAAATAGGCCAGCAGCGCCTCTTCCTGAACCGGGTAGGGCGTAAACGGCAGCAGCGCGAAGTACTCTTCCGCGATCTGATCGCGACTGATCGTCGGGTCCACTCGGAGATCATCCGCCGGCGTCGTGTCGTGCTTGGTCATGCAGGGGCGTTGGCAATGGCGGAAAGGCGAATCGAAGACGAGACAGCCCAGCGGGCGACAAATGGCTGACGCCGCGGCCGAGCTCCGGGCGCAGCGGCACTGCGGAAAACGAGCCGAGGATTGTTGCCCTGATCCGGCGTGGCGACAAGAATCGGTCCTTCGCCGCGGTGCCCGCTATTGTTTCAAGCAACCTGATCAGCGCCGCAGGCAGCCCCTTCATACCCCTTGGACTCAGAATGCAACAGATCAAGATCTTCAAAAGTATTGAAAGCGAGCGTCCTGAGCTGGAGAAAGACATCAACCGCTGGATTCGCAAAAGCGGAGCGCGGGTGCTGTCGGTGACCGGCAACATCTCCTCGCATGGAGGCACTGGCGGCCCGATGAGCTCGTTCTCCGGCAGCGATATCCTGGTCATCCTGCTGGTCGAGATCGATACGCCGGACACCCCAGGCTCATGAAGCGGCACAGTTTGATTTAAGGAGCTGGCGGTAAATCGATTCCAGCGTGCTCGTGCTCAGTGAAACGGTGCTCGTGCTCGCGATCGAAACGGAGCAAGAATGGCCGAAACACTTCTTAACCATGATCGCCTCGACGCCCATCGATTGTCGATCGCGTACGCCAGCCGCTGTTGCACTGGCGTTCGATTACGAGCACGAGCACCGCGATCCTGAGCACGAGCACGAGAGGGAGTGCTCGCATCAAGCCGTACACCGGAGGGCCCGGCTAACACTGGCTGCCGTCGCTTACTCGTTAAAAACTTTGACGCCGAGCTTCTTCAATTCTTCGAGCTGCTCACCCTTGGCCTGATCGCTCAGCGGATTTTCACCGATGTACAGCTTCAGATAGGGAGCGAATCGCTTTTCGCCTTCGGCATCGACCCGGCACATTTCCACCAGCGGCGTCAGGTCGGTGATCTTGTTGCCGGTCAGCAGCAAGAAGTCGAGTTCACGCAGTTGCGTCAGCGGCTGGAGCGACTCGATCGCATTCTGACGCACATCGAGCATCGTCAGCCACGAGAGCTTCGCCACCGGGTCGAGCTTGGTGAGCTTGTTGGCCGAAGCGTCCAGCGACCAGATTTTGGACAATTCCGCGATCGGCTCGAGCGTCTCCAGCGCGTTTTTAGCGACATACAGCGTGCGAAGATTTTTCATCTCGGCCAATGGCGCCAGATCGCTCACCTGGTTGCCGGAGAGGTCCAGCAACTGCATCGCGGTCAGCTCTTTGAGTGGAGCGATGTCCTTGATCTGGTTGTTGGCCAGCGTCACCGACTGCAGGCGAGCGAGTTTGGCGATCGGCGTCAGATCGGCGATTTGGTTGTCGGCTAGGTCGATCAGCATCAGCGCCACGCAGTGCTCCAATCCGGCGAGGCTCTTAATTTCTTTGCCACGGCCGACGACGCGCGAGATATTTTTGACATCTTCGGCGGTCAGCGGCTCTTTATTGTACCGCTTCTCATACACCTCGGCCCGCACGGCGGCTTCCAGGCCGGGATCAGGGAACAGCGCCGCAGCGGCTTGCTTTTCCTGTTCTTCCTTGGCCTTCTTTTCCATTTCGGCCTGTTTTTCAGCCGCCGCCTTTTCTTCAGCGGCCTTCTTCTCTGCCGCAGCTTTCGCTTCTGCCGCAGCCTTCGCTTCCTCGGCGGCCTTCGCTTCGGCGGCAGCTTTCGCTTCTGCCGCAACCTTCGCTTCCTCGGCGGCCTTCGCTTCGGCGGCCTTCGCCTCCTCAGCAGCCTTCGCCTCGGCCGATTGCTCCGGTTCGTCGGCCTTGGCTTCTACCGCCGCTGGCTCCGCCGGCTCGTCACCGGCTGTAGCTGCGGGTTTGTCCGCCGGCTCGTCAGCGGCCAGCGACAGCGGTGCCGCTGCCAAGGTCAACAGGCACAACACAAGGGCCGCGGCGGCCAAACGATGGACGAACGAAGCAAAAGCAGTTTCGGATTTCATATCGATCTCTCGAGGGATTTAAGAACAGGCGAGCGGTGCCGAGCGCGCGTGACAGCGACACCGGGATGGATGGGGCGGGCGATCCGCTTAGCAATGCGGATCGTTACTCCAGATTCTAATTCAGTCGCTTCTCGCTGTGTCAGTCGCGGCCGATTATCGAGCAACTCGCTCAATTTTATGCATGCCGTCCCGGCCGACAGACAGGGACCAGCCGACCTGCTGCCTCTGACTGCTGCCCTGGGGCGATCTGGCCATGAATACAGTCCGCCGCCGATCGTGCTAAATTAGTGCTGGAACGAATTTGCCAATTAAGGCAATACGAGGATCGCCGCACCGGCCAACGACAATTTGCTATGAGAGACGCCGGTCGCTTGTTTGAGCTTTGCCGCATGCAGCCAGCCCTGCGAGCGATCATCGGTTCACGCGCCGGACGCGGAGGCGCGAGCCTCGTGCTTTACGTCCTGCTGGCTCTCTGGACCACCTGGCCGCTGGTGCTGTCTCCGACTTCTCGGCTACCCATTGGGACGGAGCCGGCGCGGACGGTTCCGCTGTTCAATGCATGGACAATTTGGTGGAACGCCGACCGGATGCTGCATGGCTGGAATGGATATTGGGATGCCCCCATTTTTCATCCGGCTGAGAACAGCTTCGCTTTTTCCGAACCTCAGCCGACGACGATGCTTGTCGCGCCCGTTCTCTGGCTGACCGATTCACGGGTGCTCGCCTATAACGCCTATCTCTGGGGGGCGCTGGTGCTCAGCGGCCTGATTGCCCAACGGCTGTTGCGCCTGGTTGGTGTGGGTCGGGCGATCGCCTTGGGTGGTGGCGCCGCGATGCTCCTGTTGCCAATTGTTCACTGGCAGTTAGGGATCCTGCAGCTGGTCCCGGTAGGAGCCATCCTTTGGACTTGGGCTGCCCTGTTCAAGATCTCCCGGCTGAGCGGAGGTGTGGGACGCGTCGCAGGTAACGTTCGTGCGCGGAGAGTGGCACTTTTACGCGGCTGCGAACTGGGTGTCGCTTTCGCGGTCGCCTTGCTGACTTGCGTCCATCACGGATTATTTCTGGCGATACTCCTGGTCGGTGCGTGCTGGACCCTGGGGACACGTCTGCTCACTGGCGCGACATGGCTGGCCCTGGTGTCAGCGGTCGCGGTCGCGGCTGTGTTAACCGCTCCGGTGGTTGTAAAGTTATCTCGAGTGACCGCCGTCCATCAATTCGAGCGGCCGCCAGTGATGGTTTCGCGTCTCTCGGCGATGCCGGGTGATTACACCGCAGCGGCCGGCAATTCCCCGACCGACCTGGGCTCCTGGGCCGCGCGGCCGGGTTGGCAGCTCTCGCCGGGGCTGGTGAAGTTTGCTTTGGCGGTTGTCGGCGTCGTCTTGGGGCTGTGCCACCGGCGTCTGCGATGGTGGACACTGTTTCTATTGGTCACGGCGGTTCTGGCCTTCCTGCTTTCTTTGGGGCCAAATCTGCGGCTCGGCTCCTGGCATCCTTGGTGGACACTGGCTGAAGTAGTGCCCGGCTTGTCGCAGGTACGCAACGTTTTTCGCTTTGCCTACTTTGTTCAGATGGCGGTGGTTTTACTTGCTGCCCTGGGGCTCCACCTGCTGTGGATCCGAAGCCTGCGACGCCATGCGTCGCCGGCATGGCGGTACGGTTCTACAGGGATGTTAGCGTTGGCCGGATTGGCTGCCGTGGCCGATCCGTGGCCAAGCACGCCGAGGTTGGGTGTCGTCCCGGATGTCGCGGACCATCGGCAATGGATCGCACTGATCCGCGACCAGACTCCGCGGGGCGCTGCGATTCTTTGTTTGCCGATGGCAGCGGGCGATCAGTTACTGGATTTCGAGCTGTGCACGGAGTGGATGTTTTGGGGGACGCATCACCGCGTCACCATGGTCAATGGTTACTCGGGTTTCTTTCCCCACTCGTACTTTGAAATTCGCGAGGCCATCGGGCGTTCCGGAATGAGCGAAGAGGTGCTGCTGCGGTTGGTCGACGACGGCGTCAAATGGCTGGTAGTCGACCGCGCGCGGTGGACATCGCAGATCCCTGCCGAGGCGAACTCGGAGTCGGTGTCGCTCCAGCTGATCCTGACAAACGCCGGTGGAGTGGACGTTTATCATGTGAGCCGAAACTTGGCAGGGGCAACGGATGAGGCCAGTCCGAGGGAATGAACTTAGGGCTGAGTTTCGCTAGATGGCATGAGCCGCAGGGGTGAACTTGTTGCACCCGGGGGAGCGCCAGGTAAGATGACAGGGCTCCTTCAAGTTTATTTTTCTGGGACCGGTGAGGCATGTCCGAAGCGGACGCAGCGCACGGAGTTCGCGTGATGCGGTGGTGGAAGCCTGTGCTGTTGGTCGCCGTCCTGGCCGGCATCGCGGTGATGCTATGGCGGCAGCTAGCAGACGATAACGCTCTGCCAAACGGAGTGACGCACGAGCAGTATGTGGCTGCGGAACGTCGGTTCCAGGAAATGTATTCAGTGAAACCCGATCGCATCGATGTGCTTTCATTGGTTGCTGAGTTGGCGGTTGCCGATGAGCGTCTGGAGGCGGCGGTCGCCAGCTTTGCGGAGATTCCTAGCGATCATCCTAAGTACGGCCTGGCCGCCAGGTTTCAGCAAGCCGTGATCTTGGTGCAGCTCAATCGAGCCGCCGAGGCGGAGGAGCATCTGCGGGAGTTCCTTCGTCGGGCCAAAGCCAATCCTGCGGCGGTACCGGCGGAGCACGCGGTGACCGCCTTCAAGTGGTTGACGTATCTGCTCTCGGTCCAGATGCGACTGGAAGAGCGCAAGCCGGTGCTCGCCGACGTGCATCGGTACGGCTTCGCCGACGTGTTCGATTCCAAACAGTATTTTTTTCCGAACCTGTTGATTTTGAACTCGCCGGCTGGGCGGAAGCGATTGCTCGAGTTTCTGGAGGAGGATCCGGAGAATCTCGAATTGCAGATCGCTCTGGGCCGCTATCGGACCGCCGAAGGACGGGTAGAGGAATCGCAAGCTTTCTTAAAGCAGCTGCACCAGCAGCATCCTGACGACCTACGCGTTGCGGCAGCTCTCCTAGAAGCCTGCTTTGAAGGAGACGATTGGGAATCATTCCGCCAGTTCGCAGCCGAGCTGCCGGGCCCCCAGCCGGCGGAGCCTTGGCTGCTGACGCGGATGCGTGGTGAGTTCGCCCTGCAGCAGGAACGGTACAGAGAGGCGGCTGATCACTTTAAACGGGCTCTGGAGGAGGAGCCGGCGTACCTGCCTTGCCAGATGGGTTTGGCTACTGCGCTGGGCGAGTTGTCCGAAACCGAGTTGCGGCAAGCGGCGCTACGCAGCGTCGAGGTGCTCGCAGAAATCCGCGTCGACCTCTCGAATGTGAAAGGGGACGATCCGGCACCGATTCTCGACCTCGCTGCTAAGTGCGAGAGGATCGGCTTGGAAGATGCGGCGAAGATTTTCCGGTGGCATGCCATGGCGATCTCGCGATGACCCGGATCGGTCGGGCCCGTTCTGAGAGCGACCGCCCCAGTAACTGCGGAACTTGAACCGTGAAGGTGTGATGAAGCACGAACAGGATCGAATGCAGCGAGGCGCTTGGTTGCTGCTGCTGCTCGCCGCGGCCGCTGCGGGTTGCCGGCCGGAAACCGAGCGGGCAGAGGTTGCCAGCCACGCCGGTGCGGTCCCTGAGACGCTCCTGCGGGATCGATCACCGCAGGCGGAGCCCGCTCCCTCAGGCACGCTCCCTGCATTCCGGATGGTCGGTGCGGAATCGGGATTTGATTTCGAGCGTTTCGACGATATCGGACCATGGCGGCGGATTTTCGAATCGACCGGCGGAGGCGTGGGCTTGCTGGACTTCGACCGTGATGGCTGGTTGGACATCGTGATGACCAACGGCAGCGCCCTGCCCAGAAATGACCACGATCAGGACGCACCGTCTGCCTTGTTTCGCAATCGGGGTGAGATGCAATTTGTTGACGTCACCCTCTCCTCAGCCTTGGTCCAGCGGGGCTATGGCCAGGGCTGCGCCGTGGGGGACTTTAATGCGGACGGTTTCGACGATGTGTACATCCTGGCCTTTGGTCGCAACACGTTGTGGCGTAACAACGGTGACGGGACCTTCACCGATATCACCGAGGAAACCGGGACGCAGGTCCCTCAGTGGAGTTCAAGTGGAGCTTTTGCCGACATCAACGGCGACGGTCACCTCGATTTGTATGTTGTGAATTACTTAGATGAATCGAGCGAGTCGCCCCGGTTGTGCCCGCGTCCAGACAGCCCCGACGGCTACGAACAGTGCCCGCCGGCCAAGTATGCAGGGGTCGACGACGTGTTGTTTCTCTCTGATGGCCAGGGAGGCTTTGTCGACGTTTCGGCCACGGCGGGCATCCGTGGGCTGCAGGGAAAGGGATTAGGGGTCGTGGTCAGCGACCTCAGCGGGGACGGGCGGCCCGAGATCTACGTGGCCAATGACGGCCAGGCGAACTTTCTGTTCGTCTCGGCAGCCGCATCATCGGATGCAGCCGCCGACGGGCAGGCGGGGATGGCCGATTTAGCAAACCTGTCGTTGGTCGAAACGGCTCTGCTCAACGGTGCTGCGCTCAGCGGTTCCGGCCATGCGCAGGCCAGCATGGGGGTTACCGTGGGCGATTACAACCGCGATGGAGCGCTGGACCTGTTCTTGACCCATTTCTATGGCGACTCGAATACGCTTTACCAAAATCGCGGTGGATTGACGTTTGAAGACGTTACGCGGAGCGCCAAGTTGGCTGCCCCCAGCCGCTCACGACTCGGCTGGGGGACGACCTTTATCGATGTAGACAACAACGGCTGGCTGGACCTGTTCGTGGCCAATGGGCACGTCGAGGACCGGAGGTGGATGCAAAGGGGCGAGCCGTATGCGATGCAGCCGCAGATGTTTCTCAACCAGCAGCAGGGCGCCTTCGCCGACGTCTCCGCCTCCAGCGGCGCGTACTTCGAGCAGCAGTGGCTCGGACGCGGCGTCGCGGCGGGCGATCTGGACCGCGATGGGCGGCAGGATCTGGTCATCTCCCACCAATCGGCACCCTCGGCAATCTTGCGGAACGATACCGAATCTGAGAATCGGGCACTGACGCTCCACTTGGTCGGCACCAGTTCCAATCGCAATGGCTACGGAGCACGCGTCGAAGTGGTCGATGCCGACCCGCCCCTGGTTCGAGAGTTGTCGGGGGGGGCGAGTTTCCAGTCCGCTTCGGCCCCGGAAGTCTCGATTGGGGTGGGAATGCGCCCGCAGGTCGCGGTACGAGTCATCTGGCCATCGGGAACCGCCGATACCTTCCCTGGACTAATGCCGGGCCAGTGGCTGCTGGTCGAAGGCCAGGATGCAGCATCCCTCTCGACAGAGGCAGCCGCCCGAGAGTGATCCTTTGATCGCTCTTACCAGCAGCGCAAGGCGCACCATCCCCCCCTTTATCATTGACAGCACCTGCGGCAACGTGTAGAGTCAGTCTATGCAAAATCTGGGGGGCCCACGTTCCGTCCAACCGTTTTCTTGAAGAGCTGTTCTATTTCCGTCTTCCGGCCTCCCCAGCAGTTTCCGATTGCACAAGTCACTTTGGAGGATGGTACGCGAAGAAGCAGGGGCCGGAGCACGCCCCTAGTGGAGGGCGTTCAGCGATTCGATGAGCGGGGTTAGTGGGGATTGTTTTTTCTCATACGTAGACGAGGGTGTAATGTTCAACGTATCTCGCAGGCCACGTAGCGGTTTCACACTGGTGGAGCTGCTGGTGGTCATTGCGATCATCGGTGTGATGGTCGGACTGTTGTTGCCGGCCGTGCAGGCGGCGCGCGAAGCGGCGCGGCGGATGCAGTGTTCGAACAATCTCAAACAGTTGGGATTGGCGCTGCACAACTATCACGGCACCTACCAGATGTTGCCGGCTGGCTCGTACCATGTGGGTCGACCGGGAGCCCAACGCCACAGCGCGTTCGTAGGCCTGCTGCCGTTCATCGAGCAACAACCGCTAGCCGAACAAGTTGCCGCGGTTAACTTTTCCAGAGTGCCATGGGACGGGGGTTTTCAGCCCTTTAGAACCAACATACCGAGTTTTAATTGTCCATCGGATACGGCGAACGAGGTGGTCGGAGGCGATATCGGTAAGACAAACTACATGTTTTGCCGTGGCGATTCGGCCTGGGACCACAACGAATGGGCCGGACACGACGGCCGCGGCCTGCGGGGAATGTTCACCGGCCAAAGCGACCAAAACCGAGGTGGGTCCAAAAGGTTTGCCGATGTGCCTGACGGCCTGAGCAACACGATCGCGATGTCTGAACGGACCAAGGCAGTCCGCGGCCGTCTGGTTGTGGACGGAGGGGTGGCCGTCAACGTCGGCTCCAACTTCCGAGACAACAACCCTCTGGATTGTTTGGCTCAAGTTGTGGCGAAGTCCTATGTCAACGAGCCGGCTCGTTGGGCCGGGCATCGTTGGCCTGATGGAGCACCGGCGTTTACCGGTTGTACGACGGTGCTCGGGCCTAACACTGCCGCCTGCACCCAGGGTGGCTGGGACGGGGAAGATGGGATTTACGAACCGATGAGCCGTCACCCTGGCGGCGTGCACTGCCTCCTCGGCGATGGTGCCACCCGATTCATCTCCGACACGATCGATACGGGTAACCGTTCGGCACCGCCGCAAGACGCTCCGGGTCAGAGGTTTGGCCCCAGCCCTTATGGCGTCTGGGGATCGCTCGGCTCAGCCAAGGGCGGCGATATGGTTCGCGAATTCTCAGCGCCGCACCCGCGTCAGCGAGAAAGCATAGTTTGAGGTGAGGGCCCTGTGGTCACATGGAGCCCTCACCTCGTTGAGTCGACATTGATTTGACGTGAAGTTCAGCTAAAAGCGAAAGACCATGAGTTTGAAGTTTCATTATCTGTCGGCGTTACTGCTCGGTGCCACACTTCTGGGGTGTGGAGGCGCATCCCGTGAAGGCGCCCAGGCGACACACAAGGTCACCGGTAAGATCACACAGGGCGGAGCCCCTGTAGCGGACGCGACCGTGACCTTTTCCCCGACCGGCGATCAACCTCCGGCCTTTGGACGTACTGGCACCGACGGAACGTATACATTGACAACCTATGACTCAGGCGATGGAGCGGCAGCGGGCAGTTATAAGGTGCGGATTACCAAAAGTGACGGCGGTGCGGGGGTGCCCGGGCCTCCGGCAGGCCATGACCCGAATAATCCCAGTGCGTTTAAGGCTCCGCCGTACCCAGGCCAGTCTCGCGGCAGTGGCTCGGTGCTGCCTGAGCAGTACGCCAAGGACGACACCACCCCGCTGACGGCGGTGGTCTCGGCGGACGGGGAAAATCGATTCGATTTCGATCTTTAAGCAGATTCTTTCTCGTTGCCTCTGTGGATGAAAGCTTCCGACAAACGGGATGGCCCAAAGCGGGCGGCCTCGACAAAACCTGATCGACAGGCAAAACGATCCCGGCAGGAAAAAAATGTGGACCAGGCAGCGCTGCCGAGACGGCGTTGGCTGGTTCTCGCGCTGACTGCCGTGAGCCTGGCCGGTCTGATCCTGTTGGCGATCGGCCTGGCACCCTTGCCGGAGCCGTCAGCGGAGGAGACCCTGTCGCAAGCCTCGGTGGCCATGGACCAGGGTCAGTACCTGCTCGCCGAAGAGTTGGGTTCCCGGATCGATCGCAGCAATGAACTCTGGGAGCAGGGCCGCTGGCTGGCCGGCGAAGCCGCCAGCCGAGCCGGGCGCCTGGAGTCAGCGATCGACCATTATCGCGCTATCTCGGGCGGACACTCTCCCATCGCCATCCGGGCGGCTTTCTCATTGGGAGAACTCTGCCGCAGCGTCGGCATGCTGTCCGACGCCGTCGAGCAGTACCGGCACGTGCTGGCGCACGATCCGAATGATTCAGCAACGCATGCGCGGTTAGCGTTCGTCTTGGGCGTCAGCGGCCAGCGGTGGGAATCATTGCCGCACTTCATGGCGCTGATACGCACTGAAAGCTGGGATCTTGATGGGCTGGCCTTACTGGGCGACCTGGAGCGTCCGGTAGAACAGCACGAGTATCTGCGGCATTGCCAACGGGCCGCCCCGGATGACATTCTCGTCCGCTCGGGACTTGCGGCCCATGCGATCATCGACGGTGAAACGTCGCGAGCCGAGGAGATTTTGCAGCAGGTCGTGGCCGAGCGGCCCGACTTGATCGCGGCCCAAGCGATGCTGGGAGAATTACTGCAGAACTCAGAGGAGCATGTCTTTCTCCGCTGGCACGCAGCCCTGCCGGCAACCGCCGAGCGGCATCCCGATATCTGGCTCATCCGCGGCCTGTGGTTGCGTCGGCATAACGATCTAACTGGAGCGGCACGCTGTTTCTGGCAAACGCTGCGATTGGCACCTGAACATCGCCGCGGGAATTACCAGCTGGCCCAGGCGCTCAGTGCATTGGAGGCGGATGGGGCGGAGGGAATTCGCTGAGCGGGCCAGTCAACTGTTCGAGTTGACACAGATGCTCGATCTCGTGTTGCGTTCACGAGGACAGAGCGAGACGGGGATGCGCCGGACAGCCGAGTTGATGGAGACCACGGGGCGGCGCTGGGAGGCATGGGCTTGGGCTCTCACCGCGGCAGAGCACCATCCGGAATCGGCGTGGCCCGGCGAGATGATCTCGCGGCTCCAGGGCAGACTTCACGAGCACCTCGCCCGCACCACCGACGCTGCCAATCTGGCCTTAAAATATGACCTGTCGCATTTTGCCCTCGACGCCGATCGGCTCGCTCAGAGCGATGGAAAGAGAAGCAATGAGCGGAATGCCATAACTCATGATGCCGCGATCCTCTTTGAAGAAGAAACGGCGGTGGGGATCGATTTCGTCTATCACAACGGTGACGATCCGGCGACTAAGGGCGTTCGCATGTTTGAGCAGACCGGCGGCGGAGTGGCTGTGCTGGATTACGATCTCGACGGCCGGCCCGACCTCTATTTTCCGCAGGGTGGCCAGTGGAAAACGGGCTCGAAACAGCCAAGTCCCTCGGCGGAATTGCACGACTGCTTGTATCGCAACATCGATGGTCAATCGTTCCAGGAAGTCGCATCTCAAGCCGACGTTGCGAATCTTGGCTTTGGTCAGGGTGCCACCGTCGGCGATTTCAACAATGACGGCTTTCCCGACATCTACGTGGCGAACATCGGGGAAAATCGATTGTACCGCAATAACGGTGATGGAACGTTTTCCGACGTCACCGCCAGCAGCGGGATCGGTCGTCAGGATTGGACGTGCAGCGTGGTGATGGTCGACCTCAACGGTGATGGACTGCCGGATCTGTTCGACGTCAATTACGTTACTGGCCCGGAGGTCTACGAACTGATTTGCGCTGAAAAAGGATGCTCCCCCAAGGTATTTCAAGGCACACCCGATCAGATGTGGCTTAGTCGAGGCGATGGCTCCTTCGAGCACGTTGCCGACGTGACCCCCGCGGCCGATGCCAATGGCCTGGGCGTCGTGGCGGTGGTGCTCGGCGAGGACCGCCTGCCCAGCTTGTTCGTCTCCAATGACCAAGTTCCCAATTTTCTTTTACGTCCCGAACCTTCCGCGGATCCCCCAGGCATCCGCTTGGTCGATCAATCGCTACTCCGCGGGCTCGCCTATAACGGCGATGGTTTGGCGCTAGCCTGCATGGGTATTGCCGCCGATGATATCGACGGCAACGGGTTGACCGATTTTTTAGTCACCAACTTTGCGGATGAACCCAACACGCTGTATGTGCAGGACGCCCCAGGCCTGTTCGTCGACGCGACTCGACCGGGAGGTTTGTACGCGGACAGTATCGCCCCGGTGGGATGGGGGGCGCAATTCTTTGACCCTGACCTCGACGGGAACGTCGATCTGGTGGTGGCCAATGGCCACATCGCCGATTACCGCGACCAAGGGGGGCAGTATCACATGAAGCCCCATTTTTTCCGCAATTCCGGCAGAGGGCAATTCACCCTGGCGCCCGGTGATTCCGCCGGTGAATACTTCGACCGCAAGTACCTCGGCCGCGGACTGGCGCGGCTGGATTGGAACGGGGATGGGCGGATGGATTTCGTGGTCTCCAACATCGGTACACGGGCATCACTGGTGACCAATCGCTCGCAAAGCGTAGGGAACTTTCTGAACGTCCGGCTCCATGGCACGACCAGCGCGCGGGATGCGATCGGCAGCACCGTTGAAGTCGTCACCGATTCAGGCAGTTGGAAGAAGCAGTTGCTCGCTGGCGACGGGGTGATGGCCAGCAACGAGCGGGTACTGCAGTTTGGCGTTGGTGAGGCGACTTCGATCTCCCGTCTGCACGTGAAGTGGCCTTCGGGAGAAACAACCGTTCTGGAAAACCTGTCGGCGAACACGACCGTCGACTTGGTGGAAGGAGCCCGCCGGGCAACCTCGTCCGACGGTTCGCAGCCGGTCGCATCGCCAGCTTCCTGAGGCATGCCGGTCGCGGAGCGCACACACATGGGATCGTCAAAACTCCAGCCACCAGATCGGTTGAATCGCACGCATCGGCCGCGCCGTCTGGCGTTGGCTGCCACTCTGCTGATGCTCCTGGCTGGCGGTTGGGGAATCTGGCATTTCTGGGGCAGCCCGGCAGCCCGGGCTCAGCGCCGATTAGCCGACGCCCGTTGGCTGCAATCGGTCGGCGACGCCCTGGCCGCCGAGCAGGCGGCTGAAGATGCTTGGCGGCTCGATCCCTCGCTCGGCGAAGCGGCGCTGATCGCGGCCCACAGTTTTGCTCGCCGCGGCGACTTCGAGCAGGCGATCGTCTATGCCCAACGCGTGACGCCAGAGCAACCGCAGTTGCGCTTTACCGCCTGCCTGTTGGCCGCTCAGGTGAATCATCACCGCTTGCATCGCCTGGCCGATGCCGAGCAAGCTTATCGGGAGGTCCTGGAGATGGTGCCGGAGAACGTCGAGGCAGCGGCGGGATTGGTGCAGTTGCTCGGGCTCTGCGGCCGTCGCTGGGAGGCGGTGCCCTACGCGCTGCGGCTGGTGCGTAAGGGCCAGGCGGGCGACCTGCTGGTCATGTTGGCGAAGGAGAATGGTGTGATCCACGCGCCTGAGCTGCTCCGACAAGCCCGCTTGGCAGCTCCGGAGGATCCCAACGCCTATCTGGGTTTGGCCTGGCATGCAGCCGAAGCCGGCGAGAATGACGAGGCAATCCGGCTGCTGCGCGAAGCAATCCGGTTGGCGCCGGACCGTCCGAGCGCCTACGTTGCCCTCGGAGGGCAGCTGATCGCCACCGGACGGTTCGGCGAAATCGCAGCTTGGAACGAGCAGCTGCCTGCAGCGGCCGAGGCTTTCCCGGCGACTTGGCTGGTGCGTGCGAAAGTGGCGGAGCACCAGAACGACGATCATGCCATGATCCGTTGCTACGGCGAGGCGGCCAGACGAGCGCCCGAGTCGGAGACAGCCAACGTCCGCCTGGCGCAGCTATTGAGCAAACAAGGCGAGGGCCAAGCCGCTGAGCGGTTCGCCCAGCACGCCCTCCGTCTGCAGGAATTGGCCAATGCTCAAAACCGGTTCCTCTTCTCAGGCCCTCACGACAGCATCCAGCCACTGCTCGACCTGATCGACCATTATGAGCGGACCGGGCGCCTGTGGGAGGCATATGGCTGGTGTCAACTGGCAGTGGAGGTCGACGCCGCCCACCCACACGCGCGACAGAAGTTGCAGCAGTTGCAACACAGCGTGGCGAGCCTGCCGCTGCGACTGACCGCGGACGCTGCCAACATCGCCCGGACGCTCGATCTCGCACGGTATCCGCTGCCGCGCTACCCGGCGAGCCCGCAGTCGCTACCGGTGGGAGCCTCCGAAGGAGAGATCATGCTTGCCTTTCGTGACGATGCGGCGGCCGTCGGACTGGATTTTACCTACTTCAATGGCACTGCGGGGCCGACGACGCGAAGGATGTTTGAGCTGACCGGCGGCGGTGCCGCAGTGCTCGATTTCGATCTCGACGGATTCCCCGACATCTATTTCACTCAGGGTTGCCCCTGGCCTCCCGCGGCACCCGCTGAGCGTAGTGGTACGGCGATTGGGGATTACCACGACCGCCTGTTTCGCAACATCGGAGGCACGCAGTTCGAGCACGCCAATTCGGCTCTCCCCGCCGTGCACGACCATTTTGGCCAAGGCGTCGCGGTCGGTGATTTTAATGCCGACGGCTTTCCCGATCTCTACGTCGCAGCCATCGGCGAAAACCGGCTGTATCGCAATAACGGCGATGGGACTTTCTCGGACGTGACTGAGCAGATGGGTTTGAGTGGACAAGCCTGGACCACGAGCACGGTGATGGCGGACCTCAGCGGCGACGGCTTGCCGGACATCTATGAGGTCAATTATCTGACTGGCGAGGACATTTTTGAACGCGTCTGCAAGGATCGCGAAGGGCGCCCGGTGCAGTGCAGTCCTACCGTTTTTGATGCCCAAGCGGATCGCTTCTGGCGGAACGACGGCCAGGGAGGCTTCGTTGACGCCACCACCACAGGATTGTCGATCAAGCCCGAGGGCAAAGGCCTGGGCGTGGCCGTATGGGATGCTGATGGCAGCGGGCGATTGAGCTTAATGGTGGCCAACGACACGACGCCAAATTTTTTCTTTGTGCCAGAGCAGGGTCCGGACGGGAAGCTTCTGCTACAAGAACGCGGTCTACTGGCTGGCCTGGCGCTGAGCGGTGATGGTAAAGCCGAAGGATGTATGGGAATCGCCTTGGGCGATGTCAATGAAGATGGACAAATCGATGCGTTGGTGACCAACTTCCTCAACGAGTCCAATACGCTGTATGTCAGCGGCGGCGGAAACATTTATGTGGACCGCACACGGACCATGGGGCTGCACCACGGGTCGATCAACGTGCTGGGATTCGGAACGCAATTTCTGGACGCCGACCTCGACGGTCGACTGGAGTTGTTTGTCGCCAATGGTCACGTCGACGATTTGCGGCATCAGGGACGACCCTATCAGATGCCCGCCCAGCTGTTTCACCTTGCAGGCGAACGGTTCGTTGAAGTTCCGGCTGCCGGGCTGGGCCCCTACTTCCAGCGCCAGTGGCTGGGCCGGGCCGTGGCGCGGCTGGATTGGAATCGCGATGGCCGAGAGGACTTGGTCGTGGGGCATCTGCACGAGCCCTCCAGCCTGCTGACTAACGAGTCCGCTGGCGTGGGCCGATCTCTGGCGATCCGGCTGGTCGGCATTGAATCCAATCGAGACGCCATCGGCACCACGGTGGAAGCCCAAATCGGTGACCGACTGATCACCCGCCAGCTGTCCGCAGGAGACGGTTACCACGCCAGCAATGAGCGGCGACTGGTGTTCGGCGCCGGTGAGGCCGACCGAATCGATCGCCTGACCATCCGCTGGCCCAGCGGAGCGGAGCAGCAGTTCCTAGACGTCCGCGTCTCCGGCGAAGTTCTGGTTGTCGAAGGCGAGCCGCTATGGCACGACCGCATGTAGCCCGGCGGCCACATTGTCACCTGGCCCGGCCAGTACCGCGCATGCGCTGCAAAAAGTGCTGGTGCCGTGTGGCGTCCTCGGTCGCACCCAACCGCTGATACAAACCGATCAAGTACTGTCGCACGGGTACCAGCGTGGGATCCAACCGCAGTGCGACTTCCGCGGCGTCAATCGCTTTCTCCGGCTGACCGAGGTTTGCGAAGATGTCAGCGCGCAGCGAATGCACGCGGGGGCTGTCCGGCTCAATCTGCAGCATTTGTTCGGACAACTGGAGCGCACTGGTCCACTGCGAAGTGAGGTAGTAGATCGTCAGCAGGTTAGAAACGGCGGTTTCCCGGGCATGCGGGTCGGCCAACGCCGCTTCGAAGAAAGGTTGAGCCCGAGCCGGTGAGCCGAGCTGCATCCAGTACGCGCCCAAAACGGTTTGAACCGTTCCGTCTTCGGGACGCTGGCGGACGATCGGTTCGAGTTGTTGAATGATTTCCCGCGGCGGCCGGCTGCCGGCGTGCGATCCAGCCAGCCACAGCGCGATCCCCCGCGTGCGCTGGTGTTCCCAATCCGGCAGTCGCGCTGCGGTATCCCAGAGAAACTTGAGAGCCGGCAACGAATCCGGCGAGGTAAAACTTGCCGTACCGCTTCGACCGCCGCCTGGCGCCGTCGACGGCTCGTCGGCGCACCGCATGATCCGGTGATCGGTCTGACTGACGTGCGAGATGCCATGCGTGTCGCGCGACGGCATGTGGCACTCCGTGCATGAATCCTCTACCGCCATGCGGACTGGCTGTTCTTCGCTGCAGGCGTCGACGCTGTGGCATGCCAGGCAGCGATTGCGATAGAACGCAAATCGCTGACTTGCCTCGGGGATTCCGTGAGGATCGTGGCAACTGATGCACCCCAGCCGCCCATCGCTCTCACGGTAGCAGCGACTGGAGTGCATTTGTTGGACGTGATTGACCGCTTTCGATTTTCCGTCGGCCGTGATCGTCTGCTCGTGGACCAGCATGGCCCAGACATCATCCAAGCGGTCGCCGGGACGAAAATCAAACTGGCTGCGTTCAGGCCGTAACACACGCGCGGTCGCGTGCAGGTGACACTGATAACAAACCGCCTCGCGGCGCTGGTGGTCCAGATCCGCCGGATTGATGATCGGGTCAGTGGCAGCAACGTCATCTGCCGCAACACCGCCGGTTTGGAATCGCACGTGCGCTTCGCCCGGCCCATGGCAGTTCTCACAGCCGATCGCCAGCTGATGAAATGGTGGCGAGCCGTACCGCGACCCACCGCGTTCCAGTTGGTTGACTCGGCCGGCGTGGCAGCTCAAGCAATCCTCGCCTGCACGACGACCGAACCGACGGGGGTCGCCGACCGAATGTCCCGGTGCGAAGTCGTACTGATTCGCTTCGCTGTACCAATTGAGCGGCGACATAAACAACAAATCGTTGTGGTGTGACAGATAAGCAATCGCCCGCTGTCCCGACCCCACGGCGTACTGGACCGGTTTGCCCTGCTCGAACAGGATCTCTCCGTCTGGGTCGAGCATCCGCTCGCGATGCCAGAGTTCCTCGCCTTCGGCTTGGATCACGTAATGGTGGTGGGCCGGGCCGACCGCTGCTTCGCGGCCGCCCATGCGGCGGATCTCTGCATCGATCTCCACCGGCACAATCGATCGCGCCATCGGATGGCTGGAAAACGAATCGGAGATGTCCTGATGACAATCGGCGCACGCCGCGTCGCCGACGTAACCTCCCTGCGGCGGCGGTGTGTAGTCCACCGGCGTGATGATGAGCTGCTCCGCGGTGAGTTCGTCCTGCCGAGCACCGGCACCATTACCCGCCTGCTTCCCACAGCCCAGCAGTGAAACCATCAGCAAAGCGCATGGAAGCGTGAAAGCGACCGTCGCCTGCCGCAGCACGGCGTGAACAGATCGCGATCGCCATTTCCCTGAAGCAGGGGAGCATGCATGCAGATCAAAACGGTTGATGAAGCGTTTGTTGCCAATCTTCAGGTCAATTCTCATGCCGCGTGTCCGGAATGGAAGCTGCCGCCCGATGAGGCGGCATCGGTCAACTCGCGATCCTTCGGAATCTTCGGCTGACGATTGTATCGAACACGGCAAATATAGCTGCTTTCGATCGCGTTGATCGGATGGAATAGCTCAAATTTGGCATAGCCGCGGTCGCTGACAGAGCAGCGATCAGGCTTGAGCACCGCGCCAGCACCGCGCGGGTCAGGAAGCTCGGGTCAATGCTGTCTTTTCTAGATACTAGACCTTGTGTTCACGTGGAGCGTTGCGTGTTCAGGTGGAGCGTTGCGTCGATTTCTCTGGCTCGTTTTCGCCAACTGGCGGATCTCTCGGACTGCTGCTGGGCACAACGAACTAAGTTCGAGCCGCTCTGGGTTCCGGTCAGCCCGAAGGCCGGACCGAGTTGCCCGAGCGTGACGCCTGTCCAGCGACCACATACACCCACAAACGCACCTCCCACCAACACCGAACACAAGGCCTGACCCTGGCGAAGCCTGCCAAGGCCTGACCCTGGCGAAGCCTGCGTTCCGAACACAAGGCCTGACCCTGGCGAAGCCTGCCGTTCCAGTGGAATGGCGAAGAAAACTGCCGTGGTCGCAAAGTTTGGTTCAACGCCGCGGAGACGGCGATGCAGTCAGAGCGACACTACTGGGCCAGCCTCATCTATGTGCTGCATAACGCGGTCAAGCACGGATACGTTTCCAAATGGCAAGACTGGCCGTTCTGCAACGCCAAGGCATTCTTGGATCAAGTCGGACGTGAGCAGGCTCGTCGGCTGTGGCTGGAATACCCGATCGACGATTACGGCACCACCTGGGATCCAGCGGGATTGTAGGCTGGCACGTTGGAGTTCAGGCTTCAGCCTGCCGTAGCGGTGCCAACGCTACAGGCTAAAGCCTGAACTCCAACGGCGCAGGCTGAAGCCTGAACTCCAACAGGGCAAGCTAAAGCTTGGACTCCAACTTTTGGTATGCTGTTGATTTTTTGGAGCCGAGCGTGAGTCAGATGCCCTGCGGCGCGCAAACGGAGTGGGCGCGGCGGTCGCACCGCGAGCGTTGCCGCATCATTGCGAGCGTTCGCCATCAGGTCGCGGACTTTGCGCAATCGCTTGTCGAGGCCTGTGCGACGCCGCAGCGGCCCGACCCGGTAGAGACGATCTCAGCTGAACTGATGCCGCTGTGCGACGCGCTGAAGTTCATTGGCCGCCGCGGCCCGCAGCTGCTTCGCCCGCGCAGAGTCGGAGGCTGGGGACGGCCGCTGTGGCTGTGGGGAGTTCGTAGTGAGGTACATCGTGTGCCGCTGGGCGAGGTGTTGATCCTCGCGGCTTGGAACTACCCGCTGCTATTGCCAGGAGTCCAGGTGGCGCAGGCGCTGGCTGCAGGCAACCGGGTGTGGCTTAAACCCGCGCCGGGCTGTGAGCGTGCTGCCGAGTTGTTGCAGGCGGCGTTTCATCGCGCCGGGGTGCCAGCGGAGGCGCTGCGGCTGCTGCCGTCAGACCCCCAGGCAGCCGCCGTTCGAATCGAGCAGGGAGTCGAGTTGGTGGTGCTCACGGGAAGCTCGCAGACCGGTCGCAGCGTGATGACGCAGTGCGCCAAAACCCTCACACCATCGATTATGGAGCTCAGCGGCTGCGACGCATTGATTGTCGGTCCAGGTGCCGATCTGGCTTTGGCAGCCGACGCGGTGGCGTTCGGCTTGACCTTCAATGGCGGAGCGACCTGCATCGGTCCACGGCGGATCATCGTCCACCCGCAGCAACATCGACCGCTGGTCGAGCGGCTGCGGGCGCGGCTCTTTGACGCCCCAGCCCAGTCGCTGCACCGGTCGGCTCAAGCGGCGGTCGGCGATGTGGTCAGCGATGCGCTCGCGCGTGGCGGTGTAGATATAGTGTGTCCCGAAACTGACGCCGTCGCGGCGATCCAGCCAGGCCAACTGCGACCGATGATTATCGATCGTGTCGGGGCGGACTGGCCGATCGCAGCGGCGGACGTGTTTGCACCGGTCGCAGCGCTGCTGCAGTCCCAGGACGACGAGCAGACGGTCCAGCTCGTCAACTGCTGCCGTTACCGGCTGGCCGCGTCGATCTTTGGCGACGCCAGTTGGGCTCAGTCGCTGGCGGCTCGACTGGATGTTGGGCACGTGTCGATCAATGACGTGATCTTTCCGACCGCCGATCCGCGGGTCCCCTTTGGTGGCTGTGGGGAGAGCGGATTTGGCGTCACCCGCGGCACCGAAGGGCTGCTGGCGATGACGCGGCCCAAGGTGATCGCCCGGCATCGCGGGCGAACCTTCTTGCACCTGCGGCCGCGGCAAGCGTCGGATGCGGCGCGGTTGATGCAGGCGCTGAAACTCCTGCACGGCCGCTAGGACTCCGACCGACGGAGCGGTCGGCCACGAAAGCTGTTGCATGGCCGCTGGCGTCGGGGCTGAACCGCCTTGCAGCGGATTGCGGGGCACCGTCAAATTGGGTTCAGAGGTTACGGCATACGGAGTGTGGCTCCTACCTAAATGCAGCTTCGGCTCGAACCGATAACGATTCTTCCCCACCAGGATTTCTAGGACCGCTTCCGTGATCGCTCAGCAAGCCGGTGCTCCGTTGCGTGTGGTCGTCGTCGGTGGAGGCTTGGCAGGCCTCAGTGCCGCTTGCACCGCAGCGGCCCGCGGGCATCAGGTCACGCTGCTCGACAAGAACGACTGGGTCGGTGGCAAAGCGGCGCAGCATACTGCCGCAGGCTATCGCTTCGACATGGGGCCGACGATCCTGACGTTGCCGGGCGTGCTCAAACGGGTCTTCGCCGAAGCCGGCCGCGAGCTGCAGGATTATTTGGAGTTGGTTCCGCTCGATCCGCAGTGGCGCTGTTTTTTTGAAGGCGACACACCGTCGCAAAATGTGGTGTTGGACTTGGTCGCCGATGTCGCGGCGATGAAGCAGAACCTCGACGCGTTCACCGGTTCGAGCCATTCCAGCGCGGGCTATGAAAAGTTCATCGGCATCAGCGAGCAGTTGCACGGCGTCTCTGACCGCTTCTTCTTTTGGAAGTCAGTTGGGGGCCTGCGCGACACGATGCAGATCGGTGGCGCGTTCTCGGCCGCTGTGCTCAAGGACGTGCTGTCCTTGCGCATGGGGCGGAGCGTCGCGGAGGTCGTCCGTTCACAGGTACCGGACCAGCGCGTCGCCCAGATGATGGACCACTTCACGCAGTACGTCGGCTCGTCTCCGTTGGCTTCGCCAGCGGTGTTGTGCGGCATCGCTCACATGCAGACGCAGGAGGGGATCTGGTACCCGATCGGCGGCACACGGGCCGTGCCGGAGGCGCTCGAAAAACTCGCCGAGGAACTGGGGGTGGAGATTCGCACCGGCTGCGATGTGCAGCAGATCGCGACGGAAACTCAAGCCGGTGTGACGCGGGTCGTTGGGGTCACGCTCGTCGATGGTGAGCGGATCGAGTGCGACGCGGTGATCAGCAATTGTGATGCAATCCGCACCTACCGTGAATTGCTCGCCGGCACCCCGTCGGCGAGCCGCTTTGCCAAGCAGTACCCGAAGGCTGAGCCTGCCTGTAGCGGCGTCGTGCTCTATCTTGGGCTCAACCGCCGCTACGATCAATTGCTGCATCACAATTTCATCTTCTCCCGCGATCCCGAGGAGGAGTTCGACTACATCTACCGTCGTGGTGAGCCGGCACCGATCCAACCGCCTACGTCTGCGCCCGGCGATCAGCGAGCCGGAGGTCGCGCCCGAAGGCTGCGAAGCGCTGTACGTGCTCGTGCACACGCCGTACTTGCGCCCTGGTCACGACTGGCAGGCGATGTTGCCGCCGTACCGCGAAGTGATCCTCGACAAGCTGGAGCGGACCGCGGGGCTGGAAGGGATTCGCGAGTCGATCGCTTACGAAGCGTCGCTCACACCCGAAGGGATTCATCACCGCTACCGCGTGCTCAACGGAGCGATCTACGGGCTGGCGAGCCACGGCAAGTTCCTTGGCGCGTTTAAGCCGGGTAATCGCCGCAAGGACATTGCCGGATTGTATCTGGCCGGTGGAGCGGCCCATCCGGGGCCGGGAATGCCGATGGTGCTGATGAGCGGCTGGATCGCCGCTGATTCGCTCGACACCGATGTGCAGCGCGATTTGCTGAAAACGTCCGCAAGCAAGGCGGTACCGTCTTGACCGCAGACGGCTCCGAGATGCAGCAGCGCACGGCGTTGCCCGCCGGTGAGGCAGCGGGCCGAACGGGTGGGCAGGGCAGATCTCCGCTGCGAATCGGCGCAGTACCACCGGTCTCTGCATGGTTGCAAAGCGGTTTTCATGCATTCCTCAAGCCCTACCTGCGGCGGCACTTTCAGAGCATCGCGCTGCACCGCGGCGGTCACTGGCCCAGCGGCGAACCAACCGGTGAGCCGACAGTCGTGTACAGCAACCATCCCGCCTGGTTTGACCCACTGATCGCTCATTACCTCAATGCGCGATTGTTCGCTCCGCGGCAGTTCTATGCTCCGATCGACGCCGCGGCGCTGCAGCAATACCAAGTCTTCGCTAGGCTCGGTTTCTTCGGCGTCGATTTGCAAAGCACATCCGGCGCAGCCGCGTTTTTGAAAACCAGCATGGCGATCTTAGGGGACGCTCAATCAACACTGTGGATCACGCCCGAAGGCCGGTTTTGCGACGTTCGTGATCGCAGCCAGCCTTTGATGCCTGGACTGGCGCATCTCTGCTCCAAACTGCGCAGCGGCAGAGTGATCCCGATGGCGATGGAGTACGCGTTTTGGCAAGAACGCTTGCCGCTCTGCTTGGTGATGTTCGGCCAACCGATCGCTCCGGCCCGAGCATCTGACTTGGCAGAGCAGGGGCAGGGGCGGGATAAGCAGGGTTGGAACGCGCGGCTGACCGACGCCCTGCGTCAGACCCAGGACCGGCTGGCCGAAAGCGTGATCGCGCGCGATGCCGCAGCCTTTCAGCCGCTGCTGCAAGGTCGCAGCGGTGCCGGTGGACTGTATGACTTCATGCGACGGTGGAAGTGCCGACTGACCGGCAAGCCGTTTCGTCCCGAGCATGGCGACCGGTTTTGATGACACTCAGCATGACGCTCGCCGTAGCCGGGCTGGCTTCCGCGGCGATTCCCGCAGCGATGTTTTTGGGCAATCGCAAACGGTTTCAGCCGCCGCCGGATGAGCCGCTGACGAACCGCCGCAGTGAGCAGGTCTCGGTGCTAATTCCGGCGCGGAATGAAGCCGCTGGCATCGGCGACTGCGTCCGTGCGGCGCTCGCTGCACAAGGCGTACAACTCGAAGTGATCGCGCTCGATGATCACAGCAGCGATGCAACCGCTGAGATTGTCCGCGCGATCGCGGCCGACGACAAACGCGTGAGTTTGTTGGCAGGTCAGCCGCTGCCCGCCGGCTGGAACGGAAAGCAGTTCGCTTGCCACCAGTTGGCCCAAGCCGCTCGGTACAACCGGCTGGTGTTCATCGACGCCGATGTGCAGCTGCGCAGCGATGCGCTCCGCCGCTTGGTCGCCTATCAAAACACGCACGATGCGGCGCTGCTGAGCGCATTTCCGCGCCAGGTCACGCTGACTTGGCTGGAGAAATGGCTGATCCCGCTGATGCATTTCATTCTGCTCGGGTTCCTGCCGATCGCGCGGATGCGGCGCAGTCGCCAACGAGCCTATGCGGCCGGCTGTGGTCAACTGTTCGTCACGCGGCGGTCGGACTATCGGCAAGCTGGCACGCATGCGGCGATCCGCGGCTCGCGTCATGACGGGATCAAATTACCCGCCGCGTATCGTGACGCCGGATTGTCGACTGACGTGGTCGACGGGACACCGATCGCCTCGTGCCGGATGTACAGCAGCGCCAGGGAAGTGCTGCGTGGGCTGCTCAAGAATGCGACCGAAGGGATCGCCTCGCCGCGGCTGATCGTGCCCTTCACCTCGATCTTGCTCGGTGGTGCATTGCTGCCTTGGATCGCTTTGATCGTGGCCGTGATGCTGAGCGAGCCGGCAGCAGCCGCCGTGGCGGTAGTTGCTCTGATCGCGGCGCATCTGCCGCGGGCGCTGGCGGCACAACAATTCCAGCAGTCATGGCAAGGCGTGCTGTTTCACACGCCGGCAGTCGCGCTGTTCATCGCCCTGCAGTGGATCGCACTGCTCAACCGTTTAACCGGACGTTCGGTGGCCTGGCGGGGTCGCAGCGAGACGTCGGCAGGGTAGCTTCACACTTAACCGATTGCGAGATCTGCGGGCTGCGTTTAGTTTCAGAGCCACGGTCCTCCGTCCTCCGTCCCCTGTCCACCGTCCCCCGTGATTTCCGTTTCGATCGGCGGAGCGATCGACCACTCTGCCACCGTTCACCTGCTGCCTGCAACCGGAGCCCTACCGCTGACCGCCGCGCCAACTTCTACCGAACCACCACCCACACTTGTAACAGCCATTGTGGTCGCTGCTGGCCGCGGCCGACGGTTTGGCGGCGGCGAAAACAAGGTGCTGGCGTCGCTGGGCGAGCAGCCGATTTGGCGCTGCGCCGTCGAGGCGCTGAGGCGGTGTGAAGCAATTCGCGAAATTGTGCTGGTGATCCGGCCAGACGACCGTCCACAGGTCGCCGGTGCAGCCGAGGAGTTGGGGCTGAGGTTGGTCGACGGTGGTGAAGAGCGATATAACAGCGTGCGCGCCGGGCTGGCAGAAGTGCAACGACTGGCTCAGTCCACCGAACCGAACGCCGCTCCGCAGTGGGTCGCGGTTCACGACGCTGCCCGGCCGCTGGTTCCCCGTGAAGATATCGATGCGGTGGTCGCAGCCGCCTACAACTCAGGAGCGGCGATTCTGGCGACGCCGATCCGTGGCACGATCAAGCGGCGGACTCCAGCCGGGATTGTGACGGTCGATCGGACGGAGTTATGGGAAGCGCTGACGCCGCAGGTTTTTCGCCTCGATTTGCTCGTGGCCGCCTACGATCGCTGGCGCGGCCGCCCGGTGACGGACGATGCCGAAATGGTTGAGCGCAGCGGTATTTCGGTCACCCTGGTTCCCGGATCGGCTGAAAACCTGAAAATCACACAACCCGAAGACCTGACACTCGCCCAGGCGATCCTTGCTCGTCGCCGTTCATCCCCTTAGCCACCCGTTCCATGACAACCACCACCGACCTGATCAGCGAGCTTCGCTGGCGCGGACTGATTCATCAGTGCACCGACGAAAGCGGCCTGACCAAACTGCTGAGCGAAGGTCCGCAAACGGTTTATATCGGCTTCGATCCGACCGCGACAAGTCTGCACGTCGGCGGGCTGATGCAGCTGATGATGCTCCGCCGGTTTCAGCGCGCCGGTCACCGGCCAGTCGCCTTGGTCGGCGGCGCCACCGGGATGATCGGCGACCCGAGCGGTAAGAGCGAAGAACGCAATTTGCTCAGCGTCGAGGACCTGCAGCGGAACGTTCAGGGGATCGCCGCCCAGGTGCAGCGGTTCCTCGATTTTGACGGCGACCGCGGGGCGCTGCTGCTCAACAACTTTGACTGGATGCAGCACTACAGCTACCTCGAGTTCCTCCGCGATGTCGGCAAGAATTTTCCGATCGGTCAAATGATGGGCCGGGAATCGGTCCGCTCGCGACTGGAGAGCGAAGCGGGGTTGAGCTACACCGAGTTTAGCTACGTGCTGCTGCAGGCATACGACTTCGTGCACTTGGCCAAAACCTATGGCTGCCGTTTGCAGGCTGGCGGCAGCGACCAGTGGGGGAATATCACCGCCGGGATCGACCTGGGACGGCGGATGGCCGGCGCTGCAGCTGTTCGGCCTGACCGCTCCGCTGCTGACGACGTCGGATGGCCGCAAGATGGGCAAAACTGAGTCGGGCGCGATTTGGTTGGACCCCGAACGGACCAGCCCGTACGCGTTCTACCAATACTGGCTGCGGGTCGAGGATGCCGATGTGATGCGGTGCATCGCGTACCTGACGGAAATCGATCGCGAGGAATACCAGTCGCTGCAGGAGCAAACGCAGGCCGACCCTGGCAAGCGCGCCGCGCAAAAACGGTTGGCTGCTTGGATGACGGAGTTGGTACATGGCGAAGCGGGACTGGCGGCGGCGAACCACGCCAGCGAGATCCTGTTCGGCGGCGAAATCGATCAGCTCAGCGATCGTCAGTTGAGCGAAATTTTTGCCGACGTGCCGAGCAGCGAATGTCCGCGAGACTCGCTCGCCGGGGAAGGGCTGTGGATCGTCGACGCACTTCGACAAGCCGCCTTGGCGAGCAGCTCAGGTGAGGCCCGCCGGGCGATCAACGAAGGCGGCATCTATGTCAACAACCGCCGCGTCTCAGATTTCAATCGTAAACTGACGGCCGATGATCTGGCGAGCGAGAGCGTGATGGTGCTCCGCAAAGGGAAACGCAACTATGCGCTGCTGCGGTTCATCTGACACGGTGGTATCCGGTGAAGTGATCAACGACACGAATAGGTTGTAAAGTAGTAGACACTCTTCCAAGGCTGTGCGTTTTTGGAAAAGTTGATGTAGGGCGCAGGCTGAAGCCTGAACTCCAACAAGGGTACGGCGCAGGCTGAAGCCTGAACTCCAACGCGGATCCGCAACATGTACCTCACCGAAAACCCGGTCTTGCAGCGCGAGTTGTTGGTCAATCTGCGCACCGGACGGGCATTTCTGTTGTTGGCGGTTTATCAAATCCTGCTGGCCGGCGTGGTGCTGTTGGCTTGGCCGGCGGACCAGCGGCTGGATCTGACGACTAGCCCGCCCTCGGCGCGGCGGCTGGTCGATCTGTTTTTTCTTGGCCAGTATGTGATCGCTTCATTGATGGCCCCTAGCTTTGCGGCCGGCGCGATTACCGGGGAAAAGGAGCGCGCCACGTATGAAATGTTGCTGGCCAGCCCGCTCAAGCCCGCCGCGATCGTGATCGGCAAGATGATCGCCTCGCTGACCCACCTCGGCATGCTGATCATCGCCTCGTTGCCGATCATCGTGCTCTGCCTGCCGCTGGGCGGAGTCAGTTTATACGAGGTCTTGGCGGCTTATCTTGGATTGATCATTTCGGTCATCTTGTTCGGCGCGATCGGAGTTGCCTGCAGCAGCTATTTCTCACGGACCAGCGCGTCGCTCGTGGTCAGCTACCTGATCATTTTGCCGCTGGTGATGCTCGGCGTGCTGTTTTGGCGGAGCCTCGAGGGCAGCGGGGAACTGCGGCTCAAGCTGATGCTGTTGGTTGTGCCGGCGTACGCGATTTCGGCGGTGATGCTGCTCTGCGGCAATGCCGCCGGACGGATGCTCTACCCGCCGGATGTGGGCAGCGAAGGCAAGGAGGTGATCGACCCGGATCGCGAGAACGAGCAGGCGGTCGGATTGGTGATCCAGCGCGATCAGTTCCCTGATCGGCTTTTCGCCCCGCCGAAGAAACAGACGCTGATGGCCGACGGCACCAATCCGATTTACGACAAGGAGATTCACAGCGAGATCTTCAGTCAGGGGACGCTGATGCTGCGGCTGGTGATCCAGATCAGCATGCTGCTAGCGATCCCGCTGATGGCGTGGTTGCTGTTTTATGATGTCCAGCGGTCTCCCTGGTTTGTGGTCTATGTCGTCGTGTTCAACATGCTTGTCGGGCCGGTGTTCTTGGCCGGCAGCATCAGCAGCGAGCGCGAGCGGCAGACGCTCGATTTGCTGATGACCAGCACCGTGACGTCGTGGCAGATCCTGTGGGGCAAGCTGCTGGTCGGCTTCCGCGTCTCCTTCGTGCTAACGTGCTTCCTGCTGTGGCCGCTGCTACTGGCCGCCGGGCTCGTCGACAGCTATTGGTCTAACTGGATGTCGGTGTTGCTGATGTTCGCGATCGTGGGCATGGTCTGCGTCACCAACAGCGTGATTGCAATGTTTTGTTCGGCGTTTTCTCATAAAACCTCGATCGCCTTGATGACCACCTACACCGTGATTCTGCTGCTCTACACACTGCCGGTGACCGTGACGGCGCTGCTGCGGATTTTGGAGATCGATCTGGCATGGACCGACTGGCTCGGTGTGACCAGCCCATTTGCGGCGCTGTTTGCCCTGCCGCTGGACAGCAATTTGACCCGTGACGGCAATTTTCCGGCCAATATCGGCAACCTGCCTTTGGTCGCGCTGTACTTTCTGACCAGCAGCCTGCTCTCGGCCACGATGCTCGGCGCGACGGTCTTGCGGCTCCGGGCGCGGCACTCGCTGGGAGAATAAACTCTCCCGTGCCGCCGACGTACGCTGCACCGCTTGCACTGCAGCGGCCGCGAGCCGATGATCGCCGCCGCACCTTTCCTTCCCATCAATAACGTCACCATGAGTTCCGGCAGCGACACCACTTCATCTTCCGAGTCATCCCCGCAAGCGCCTCCCTTTGCCGACCGACTGGCTGCGGCGATCGAGCAGCGTCGATCCGCCGTCTGCGTCGGATTGGATCCACGCACCGCATCACTGCCGCCAGCGCTACGGCCTGCGGACGCGAGCGACTGGTCGGCGGTGGCCGAGAGTTATCGCACGTTTTGCTGCGGGATCATCGACGCTGTGGCCGACCTGGTGCCGGTCGTGAAACCGCAAGCGGCGTTCTTTGAGCAGCTCGGCCCGGCCGGGATGACCGCCTTGGCCCGAGTCATCGATTATGCGGTCGCCAGCGGTCTGCTGGTCGTGCTCGATGGCAAACGCAACGACATCGGCAGCACCGCTGAAGCCTATGCCGCGGCTTATCTGGGACCGACCTGCCCATGGCGCTGTGACAGCTTAACCGTCAGTCCCTACCTTGGCGACGACAGTCTCGATCCGTTCGTCGCCGCCTGTGATCAGACTGCCAGCGGGATCTTCGTGCTCGTGAAGACTTCGAACCCCGGCGGCGGTTTTCTGCAGGACCGCGTGAGCGACAACGAGCCGATCTACCGCCGCGTCGCTCACTGGGTGACCCGGACCAACCAGCCGCGGTTGGGCGCCAGCGGCTATGGCCCGGTCGGTGCCGTGGTCGGCGCCACCTACCCCGAACAGCTGGCTGAGCTGCGAGCCGCCATGCCCGGCGCCTTCATCCTGATTCCCGGTTATGGCGCGCAGGGCGGGGCAGCGGCAGATGTGGCCGCGGGCTTCGATGCCCACGGCGGCGGAGCGGTCGTCAATAATTCACGCAACATCCTGTTTGCCTACCAACGCCCTGAGTTCCAAGACGGCAGCTACGGTCCGAGCAAATGGCAGGAAGCGGCTCGTGCGGCGACAATCGCCATGAACGACGAACTCAACGCGGTCCGACCGGCCGCTCGCTGAGCGATGTCTCGCTCGGTCCGAGCAGGCTCTCACGCTGCGAGATCACGGCAGCACGGATCGGGCTCCCTTTGCGGGTCAGCGTTCCAGGCATCTCGGTGAGCGCACGGACGAGCACCCGCACTCGCCGCGGTCGCTGCCACGGCGGCAAGTCTGTTAACCAGTCGCCGACCCGCTGCTCCCAGTCGTCGCGCTGCCGCAGTTCCGGCTGAACGTCGATCCACAGCTCCAAATGTCGGTCGTTGGGCACCAACAACGCGTGCAGCACGCCGCGGAGCCCGAGCACACGCTGCTCGATCGGCCCAGGGTGGACCTTGCGTGCGTTGGGCAGCGTGATCCGATCATCGACACGGCCGAGAATCCGGTACTGGCCATCGACCGGATCGACCTCGACCAAGTCGCCCGTGTCGAGCCAGCCATCGACGATCCGCCGCGCGGTCTCCTCGGGATCATTCCAATAGCCGAGCATCACGCCATCGCCGCGCACCCACAGTCGCCCGTCGGCCTCAACTCGAGTCTGCCAACCGTCGACTGGACGTCCCACCCGCTGCGGCCGAGCGCTGTCGGGGCTGGCCGAACAAATCACCGGTGAAGCTTCGGTCATCCCGTAACCTTGGATGACGACGACACCGCGCTGGGCAAAGGCTGCAAACGCTTCCGCAGGCAAAGCGGCGCCGCCACAGCCCAATAGCTGCAGCCGGCTCAGTTCCGGCGGCACCTGACCCGGTGCACCCGCTTCCGCCGTGCGCCACTGGCTCAGCAGCCGCATCGCCACACTTGGCACCGTGTTGACCAGCGTCGGACGAGCAACCGGCGACACGCGTTGCCAGCCGTCCCAGCCGCTGGTGATGGCGAGGCTGCAACCGCTGAGCAGCCACGTCCCCAGGTCGCAGGTCCGCGCATAGGCGTGGCAGATCGGCAGCAGGCAGACGCGCACATCGTTTGGCGACTGCGGCACTGCGCGGAGTTTCGCCGCAGCGTTGCTGTCCAGGTTGCGGCGGCTGAGCGTCACCGCCTTTGATTTGCCGCCGGTCCCACTGGTAAACAGAATCAGCGCCGGCTCATCAAAGGCACGGCAAGCATGCTGCTCCAGCAGCCAGTTGGCCGCCAGCACAGGATTGCTGTCCGCGTCGGCACGAGCCTCCATATCCGCCGCAAAACCCCGCAGCCAGCGGCCCTCGACGTGCCGCGCCAGTGCCTCCCGTGACGACATATCGAGCAGCGGGTCGAGCGGCACTTCGATCACGCCTACGGCCATCGAAGCCAGTGCCACCAGCACGCCGTCGTAGGAATTGCCGCAGGCGTGCACGAGCCGGTCGCCAGGGGCGAATCCGTCGCTCTGGAGTTGCCGGGCCAGCCGCTGCACGCGAACCGCGAGCTGACTCCAGGTAAGCTGGCCGAGCGGCAGCATCGCAGCGCCGCAGCCGGCGGGCTCAAACAGCAGCGCCGGCCCGTCGCCGTGGGTCAGCGCCCACCGCGGCCAATCGCACATCCTGCCGACCAGTGCCGGCTTAACTAAGCTATGCAATGCGTCGTAGCTTCCGTCAAACGCCGGCGCCGAGGGTGGCGCGGAGTTTCGAACCATTGCCCGCCTGACCGAACTGGGTCATACGGTCGACGCAGACCTGCTTCATCGCCTCGCGGGCCGGTTTGAGGTAGTCGCGTGGGTCGAACTTCGTCGGGTCCTGTGCCAAAACTTTGCGGATCGCGCCGGTGATAGCCAAGCGGCAGTCGGTGTCGACGTTGATCTTGCGGACGCCGCTCTTAATCCCGCGCTGGATTTCTTCCACCGGCACGCCGTACGTCTGTTTGATCTGGCCACCAAACTCGTTGATGATGTCCTGCAGTTCCTGCGGCACGCTGCTGCTGCCGTGCATCACCAGGTGCGTATTGGGCAAGCGGGCGTGGATCGCTTCGATGCGGGACATCGCCAGCACTTCACCGGTCGGCTTTTTGGTGAACTTGTATGCACCGTGGCTGGTGCCGATCGCAACGGCCAACGCGTCGACGTTGGTGTCGGCAACGAACTGCTCCGCTTCCTCGGGATCGGTCAGCAGTTGATCGTGGCTCAGCTTGCCGACCGCGCCGTGACCGTCTTCCTGCTCGCCCTCGCCGTGTTCCAGCGATCCGAGGCAGCCGAGTTCACCTTCGACCGAGACGCCCCGAGCATGAGCCATTTTGACCACTTCGGCGGTGACCCGCACGTTGTACTCATAGCTGGCCGGCGTCTTGCCATCTTCTTCCAACGAGCCGTCCATCATCACGCTCGTAAATCCATTCTCGATCGCTGACAAACAGGTCGCCGGGCTGTTGCCGTGGTCCTGGTGCATGACGATCGGAATGTGCGGGTAGAGCTCGACGGCGGCCAACATCAAGTGCCGCAGGTAGGCGTCTTGCGAATAGGACCGGGCTCCGCGCGATGCCTGAATGATGACCGGAGAATCGGTTTCCTCGGCCGCCATCATGATCGCTTGGATCTGTTCCATGTTGTTAACGTTGAACGCAGCAACGCCGTAATCGTTTTCGGCGGCGTGATCCAGAACGACGCGTAGCGGCACAAGAGCCATGACCAATTCCTTATTGCGAGTGAATGAACGATAGGTCCGATTATGTCGACCGCAGCCGGTACCGCAAAGGTGGCTCGCAGCGTTGGGACAGCGAAGCGTTGCCCCCGCGACCGGACCTGTTCACTCGCAGCGGCGCAGTTTACGCTACGCACGGCGAGTGAGAGCTACTGAACATCCACCCCATTGCTGCATTCTTCGCCACGGTTTCTTGGCTCGTCATCCCACGCTTCTGAAAGGTTACCGCCGTGATCGCGCCGCTCCGGTCTCGCTCGCTGTTGGTGGTGAGCATGGTTTTTTTGGTAGGGCTGATGTGGACTGCCACTCCTTCGCTCGCCTGGGCGCAACAAACCACCGTTGAGCAACCGGGTCCAGGTACCACCGCTCCTGCGGCGGAAACGGCAACTGCGGCGGATGTAACGGCTCAGTTAGCTGAGTTGCAGGCTGCGGTCGAAGAAGCGGCACTGGCTGGGCATAACGCCTGGATGCTGACCTGTTGCGCTCTGGTGCTGTTCATGACCGCCCCGGGCCTGGCGATGTTCTATGGCGGCTTGGTCCGGCAGAAGAACGTGCTGAGCGTGATGATGCAGTGCATGTTCCTGATGGGCCTGATGACGGTCCTGTGGGCCTCTACGGCTACTCGCTGGCTTTCGGCGGCGCCGGTGGCTGGCTCGGCAACAACCGACTACCTGTTCATGAACAACGTGCAGCGCTACTGGGACGCCGAGGCGGGCGTCGCGGTCACGCCGATCGCCAAGTGGCATTCCGGTGCTGACGCACATGCTGTTTCAGGGCATGTTCTTCATCATCACGCCGGCGCTGATCTGCGGCGCGTTTGCCGAGCGGATGAAGTTCAGCGCGATGGTCGTGTTCATCGATCCTGTGGGGAACGTTGGTTTACTGTCCCGCTTTGCCACTGGGTGTGGGACGGCGGACCGCTGGCCTTTGGTCGAAGCACAGGCGATTTTGGGCGGGGCGCTCGACTTCGCCGGCGGCACGGTCGTGCACATCAGCTCGCGGCGTGTCGGCGCTGGTCTGCGGCGATGGTGATCGGGCAAGCGAATGGGCTTCGGCCAGCGAGCCCATGCCGCCGCACAACCTGACCTACACCGTGCTCGGCGCGGCGATGCTGTGGGTCGGCTGGTTCGGCTTCAACGCCGGCAGCGAACTGGCTCTCGGATGACCTGGCCAGCAGCGCCTTTGCGACGACGCACTTTGCGGCCGCGGCCGGGGCGGTCGCCTGGGCGCTGACCGAATGGCTGCTCGCGGCAAGCCGAGCGTGCTGGGCGCAGCATCGGGCGCGGTCGCGGGCTTGGTCTGCATCACGCCGGCGGCCGGCTTTGTGCAGCCGATGCCGGCACTCATCATGGGCGCCGCCGCCGGCATGGTCTGCTACTTCGCCTGTGCAACGCTCAAGCGGCGGCTCGGCTACGACGACTCGCTGGACGCCTTCGGCGTGCACGGCGTCGGCGGCACGCTCGGGGCGCTGCTGACCGGCGTGTTCGCCACCCGGGCCTGCTGGGATATCGCTGACGGCCAACCGCTGGGCATGATCGAGGGCAACTCGCACACAATCGTCGGCCAAGCGGCCGCCGTCGTGATCACCTACGCCTTCGCCGCGGTCGGCAGCTACATCCTGCTCAAGGGGATCGACGCGCTGATCGGATTACGGGTCAGGGCCGAGGTCGAACAACGCGGGCTCGATTTGATCGAACACGGCGAAGAAGCCTACACCTTGATGTAGCCGGGCCGCTGATCGGCGGTCCAGCAAGTTCAGCCGGCGGCCCCACACCGCCGGCTCGCTGCCGCCGGCTGGCGGCTGGCGGCTAGCAACCCCTCACGCCCCATTTATCTTTTACAGGGCTATTTTTCGCGGGACGTCTTCCCCGCAGGCGGCCTGGAGGGTAGTTTGGAAGGGTATCAGCTCCGTCGCGTGGCGACGGCATTGATGCCAGCAACGCTTGGTGGCACGCCATGGCTTCTGAGTCATGGGTGCAAACAGGGAACTCCGGTGCAAGTCCGGGACGGCCCCGCCGCTGTAAGTCGCGCGGTCATCACGAATGGATCTTACGATTCCGCTCGCGGTGACCAAAGAAATGCTCCTTCTTGATCGAAGTGCCATTGCTAAACGTTGAGTTTGGTGAGAAGGCAGTGAGCGATTCCGACGCGATCAGTCAGAAGACCTACCAAGCGCGATAACGACGTTTGCCCTCTCGGGTTGGGGCGAGTCGTTGCTCATGATCGAATTCGGTAAGTTCCCCCTGGTGATTCGGGCTCCGTATCGGCAATTCACCGTCCCCTCCTCGCAATGGGTCTTTGCAATGGCAAAGTCGATGCGCCCGCGCGCTGGTTTTACACTGGTTGAACTCCTGGTGGTGATCGCCATCATCGGCGTCCTGGTCTCGCTGCTTCTACCGGCCGTCCAAGCGGCACGGGCGAGCGCTCGGCGGATGCAGTGCCAAAACAACCTCAAACAAATTGTCCTGGCGCTGCACAATTATATGAATGTTCATCGCGAACATTTGGTGCCGTATGTCTCCGAAGACGCGAACCGGTTGCGCTACATCAGCACCTACAGCGGCCCCCAAGGCAAAGCTCAGTTTTGGTTTGGAGTGCTTGATTACGATCAACCGACACCTGAAAACCAACTCGATTACACGCTGGGACCGCTGGCGCCGTTCATCGAAACCAGTTATGCCGCGTTCCAGTGTCCGGACTTCGGCCCCGCGCAAATGGATGCGGTCCGTTATGGCAAACCCGCATCGGGCTACGGTTACAACGGAACCTACTTGGCACGGGGTTCGGGCATCGAGTGGCCCGCTCCCAGTTATCTAGCGGCACCGAGCCGTAAGCCGCTGGCTCAGCGCCTTGCGGCGGTGGCGCAGACGAACCAGACGATTGCCTTTGCCGACTCGGCGCAGGTTCGTAGTGTCACCTTCAGCCCACCGTCTTATAGCTTTGAAGAAAACTGGTTGCTCGAACCGCCGAGCAACAATTTTCCAAGCATTCACTTTCGCCATCAAGGCGCCGCCAATGTTGCCTTCCTAGACGGGCATATCGAATCGCGAGCCCACGAATATTACACCGAAGTGCCTGGCAGCAATTACCTCATGCCCGAACAAGATGCCTTGATGCGGGAACGCCGACTCGGGTTTGTCAGCAACGGTCATCTGGGTGACCCGGAGCGTGAGGATGAACTTTATGACCTGCGATAACGCTCACCGCCGACAAACCCGGCACCGCTCAGAACGAGCGGCCGCCGGCAGCCGGCAGCGCATCTTGACCAGCGCCCTGAGCGGGGCGCTGACCCTGAGCTGGATGATGGGCCTAGTCGGCTGTGGTGATTCCCAGGACGCTGTGCCGCCGCAGGCGGTTTATTTTGATACCGCCAGCAAGCAAGCCGTGGTGTTCCCAGCCAGCGGAGAATACCCGGCGATTCATCCCGAAACCGGTCAGCCCACGCTGATGCCAGCGATGCATTGCCCGCAGTGCGCTGCTTGGCGGCAGGTCCCGCCGCCGGAGCAACTCAACCGTTCAGCGACCCCGGCCCTCTGCCCTCGGTGCCGCAGCCGTTTGCAGATCGAGGGGCCGTTGCCCTCATCGTGACCCCTGTCGATCCGGAGTTCGCTGTGACGATCGCTTCGCCATGTATCGGCAGGTGCGCTGTCGACGCAAGTCGCGTCTGTCGCGGTTGCCACCGCACCCTTGACGAGATCACCGCCTGGCCGGTGGTCACCGATGAGCAAAAACGGGTAATCCTTGCCGCAGCCTTCCAGCGAGCCGGCCGCATAGGTCCGGTCAGCTCGGACGAGCCCCCTAAAGACCTCAAGCCGTCGCCGCGGCGCTGAACGCGATTGGTATACCAATCCCGGCTCCGAGTCGGCGCGAGGAGAACACGGGACCACCGCAGCCTCTTGCGACAACCGCTCGAGTTGCTCGCTGGCCAGACGATCCCAACGCCTGATTTTGATGCTCATCGGCAAGACCGCGTCGTCCTGCTGGGCCGTGGCCGCTGCCGCGCCACGCTGGGAAAAGACATTGGCCGCCAGCCACAGTTCCAACCCTTCGGCAATCAGATTGACCGACTTGATCGCGGCCAGTTCGGTGCGCGAGTCTTTGCCACCGTAGATCGGCAGCCAGCAACCGACACGGCCGGCAAAGTCGCGCATCAGGAACAGCGACAGCGCCGGAAACTTGGCGTACATCTGCACCGGGTAGGCGAGTGACCCGATCACCGGCAGGATGCCAACCACCAAAGCGTCACGATAATCCGCCACCGGTCGGCCGCTGGACATCATCCGCCAGAGCGTCGTTGCGGTCCGCAGCATCGGCAACAGCATCAACATCAGCAGGAAGTAGGCTGGATTGCCGGAGGCGACTGAGGCGGCCGCCCCGCCGATCTTGAGCGACATGACTACCGGCATCAGCAACTTGAGCCCCAGATGCAGCCCAAAGCAGCGGACATACTCATCGACTGCCGCTGAATCGAGCTGGCGATGCAAGGCTTCGGCTTCCGTGTCGGTCAGCCGCCGCTGCTCGCGCCAACGCTCGATTCGCGTCTGAATCATCAGCCGGCCAAGCCGACTTTGGAACGAGCCGCTGACGCAGAATAGGAACATCCGTGTGACTCGGTCACCACGGTAGTCCCGGTCGGAGATCAACCGGTGCAGCACCGTCGGCGTGAGTTTTGACAGCAGCCAGTTACCGACAAACGCCGTGCTCAGACTTGGAAACCGAGCGTCCGGGGCGATGCGTCCATGCTCGCGCCACTGCTGCGATTTGGCAGTTATGAATCGGCACCGCCGCTCGCGGCGATAGGCTGCATCGCGCAGATAGCGGCCGATCTGACGACGGTACTCGGCGTTGGCCCAAAGTCGCTGCGAACGTTGCCCGACCGGTCCTGGGATCAGTCCGAGCAGAAACGTCAGGCTGGTGAAGAACCGCACCGGACGCTGCAGCACGGCGTGATGGGTCGCGTCGACGATTTCGCGACGGCGCCACGACTGGAGGATCCGCGCCTTGAGCCGCTGGCGGAAATCGGCCGTGAACAGCCGCCACGGCTGACGACCGATCGCCGGTTCGCTCCGTTTCCAGTTTTCGTTGTGGCTGATCAACCGTTCAACATCGTCGTTAAGCCGTTCCAACTGATCGGCCGCGAGTGCAAAGGCCAGCTGCGGCCGGTTTTCCCGCACCCAGTGGCGAAGCTTCTCGGCGTCCAGATCGTCGAACAGCGGTAGCGTCGCCGACCGCAGACCAGCCCATACATATCGCGGAACCAACACCGAAGGGATCCCCGACTCCAGATCGACGACTACGTAGCCGTTATCGGTGCGGAGCAGATTGGCGGTCGATACCATCGCCCGCTTGCAGACCTGCCAGCCTGAACCGGTCAGGCCACACTCGACGAGCAGCGATTCGAGCCGCGTCATCAGATCCAGCAGATCGTCGATTTCCTCGGCCGGTGCGGCAGCGACCTTTTCGCTCCGCCCCAACAGCCGGGCTGCCAACCGCCGCAGCATTCGAGGATCGGCCGACGCGGGAGTAATCCCCCGGCCGCGAATGTATTCACTGGCCAGCACCATCGCGCGGCTCTGCTGATCCCAACGCACATACAGCGGCTGAGCCACACGCGCCTCAGGGATCATCGCCTGGACGATCGAGGCGGCTACACGTCGGCGGTAAAAGCTAGCCAGAATCGCGTCGGCATTGTCTTGATAGGCGAACGGTGCCTGGAAGGCGATGCGGTAGATCAGCCGTGTCAGCAGGCCTGGACAGAACACCTTTTCGACGCACAACTGCGACGCCTCGCCGTCCACACTGCGATCATGCTGATCCTGACCGTGACTGCCACACGGAGCGGGTGCAATCGTCATGCGGACCAACCGAGCCTCCGCGGCCCGGCCATGCCCCAGCACCCGCACGGTGGTGACTGATTGCGGTAAAACTGCAGCGGTGGTCGCAATTTGACCAACTTCGCAGTTCCACTGGTTACCTGCGTCATGAGCTGGTAAGCCGCAGGGATCCGCAGCTAGCGGAAGATCAAGAGTTTCTGCCTGGCCGAGCCAAGGGCGATCGACCCTTGTGCCTGCAAACGGCCGCAGCGATCTGTCGTGCATGGAAATCCATTCCCGGGGCGTGCGACTCAGTGGTGGCCCACCGTCACCGACGGCTGACCACGCCACAGCAGCCGATTTTTTGCGGATGAGCAACCTCATCCGCAAAATCGACGCTCTGGCTCCTTATCGGCACAAAACGCACGACCACACCAGACCAATTCTCACTGCCCTTGCTTTCGCGGCGGAAGCAGAGGCCCGAGCACCTGGGCGCCGGCTTAGTGCTCGACGCCGACTCTCTGAGCCTTTTCCGCTGCCGTGCGGTAGTCCACCACATCCCAAACCAAGCCGAGCCGTTTGAGCAGCAGGATTGCCATCCAGGTGATGTCGAACTCCCACCACTTGTGCCCGTGCTTGGCCATCCGCGGGTAGGCATGGTGATTGTTGTGCCAGCCCTCGCCGTAGGCGATGATCGCGACCAACCAGTTGTTGCGGCTGTCGTCGGTCGTTTCGTAGTTGCGGTAACCGAACATGTGACTGGCAGAGTTGACCATCCAAGTGGCGTGCAGCACACCGACGAGGCGAACGAACATCCCCCAGACGACGAGCGAGACAGCCATTTCAGTGCCGCCGATCGCATAGCCGATCGCTGCCAACACACAGCCAGTCAGGACGTGCAGTGGGATGAAGAGGTAATCCATCATCCGCATCCCCTTCATCTTGTACAAATCGGGCACCCAACGCTTCAGGTGCGCTGTCCGGTCGCCGTTGTGGGTGTGATAGCCAAGCCACAACATGTGCGACCACCACGAACCTTCATGCGGCGAGTGCGGATCGCCAACTTGATCGCTGTGCTTATGGTGCTTGCGGTGATCGGCCACCCAGTCCAGCGGCGTGCCTTCACCGGCGAGCGTTCCAAAGGTCGCAAACATGTAGCGAACCCAGGGATAAGTCTTCATGCCGTCGTGCGTGAGCAAGCGGTGATAGCCGAGGCAAATCCCGAGGCTGCCGGTGAACCAGTGCAGCACCAAGGCAACTGCCAGGCCGGTCCAGGTGAACGTGAACGGCGCCGCTAGGACGACCAGGTGCGCCATCGTTAACCAGCCGATCGCCCACCAACTGACGTTGCCCCAGCGACGCTCTACCGTCACGCCCTCGGTCGAAGCGGCAACTTCGGCTTTGCGAGCAGCGCGGAGGCTCCGTCGATTCGGTCGTCCACTGGGCTGATCCGTTTTCCGGTCACGGGAGCCACCGGGATTGAGTGACTCGGATTGGTGCGGCGTTCTGGTCCGGGGCGGAGTGGGAAGCGTCGTAGACATCGCCAAAAGTAAACCTTGCTGGGGAGAAAACAGTTGCCGCTTGTCCCGCGGCTTGGGTCTGCCAGTACGATATCAGCTGTTCGTCTTAGTTCTGTCTCCGCCCAGGGGCGGCGTGTAACCGATTTGTAATAGTCCAAACACCGTGTTCGCATGGCCGAGTCAATTGACATCCAAACCGTCGAGCCTCAGCTGCGGCGGGTGATGCGCGACTGTCGCAAACTTTATGCCGCCTGCGCCAAGCTCATGATCGACCGCCACCCGACCCTGCTGGGCGAGTCTGCCAGCGGGTTTGCGGAGCTGATGGAAGACCTGCACCGCGGCCTGCTGATCAAGGTCTACACGCTGACCATTCGCAGCGATGGGCGTTGGTCGCGGATGGAAAAGTACATCGGGGCGCTGCTGATCGAGCACCTGTGGAATGAACACCTGCGCGGCGAACAGCTGCGCGAAGCGGCCGAAGGGCTGCTGGAGCGGTCGGATCACCTAAGCTGGGATTCGCTGCTGGCCCCGTTTGTTCGCTATGAACCGCTGCGCGAGCGCGTCGGCGCCGTCGAGACCATCGCCTCGCGGTTGGCCAATTTGATCGCCAAAAGCGATGGACTGACCACGCCCGAAGAGACGATCACGCTGCACGAAATCCGCAGCGAAATCAGCCGGGCGCTGCGACAGACGCCACAGGGCAGCGGCAATCGGCAACCGCCTGCAACCCGCGAGACCGACTTCTTGCACTCGCCGAGTGAACGCTTTGGGCACCAGGTGGTCGGCAGCGGCGAGCCCGCAGCACCTGCATCAACCGGTGGCGTCCCCGTGCCTCCGTCTCCAGCTGAAGCCGAGCAGCGATTGGCCGAAGCGCTGGCGGAACTCGACGCCCTGGTCGGCCTGGACGTCGTCAAACAGCGCGTTAAATCGCTCTCCAATTTCCTGCTGCTGCAGCGGAAACGCCAACAGGCGGGACTGGCGACGATGCCGATTAGCTTGCACATGGCGTTCGTCGGCAATCCGGGAACAGGCAAGACCACGGTCGCGCGGATCGTGGGCCAAATCCTCGGGGCGATGGGCATCTTGCGCAGCGGACACTTGGTCGAGACCGATCGCAGCGGTTTGATTGCCCAGTACGCCGGCCATACCGCGATCAAAACCAACACGCTCTGCGATTCAGCGCTGGACGGGGTGCTGTTCATCGACGAAGCCTACGCCTTGGTCGGCTCAGCCACCGACGACTCGTACGGGCGCGAGGCGCTGCAGACGCTGATCCAGCGGATGGAAAACAACCGTGACCGGCTGGTGGTGATTTTAGCCGGTTATCCCGAAGAGATGGAGCAGATGATCCGGACCAATCCCGGTCTCACCTCGCGGATCAACACCCGGATCACGTTTGATGATTACTCGCCAGCGGACCTGGGCCGGATCTTTGAATCGCTTTGCAAGCGCAACGACTACCGGCTGCCGGCGGAATGCCGGCACCGGTTGCTGGTCGCCTTCGATGCTGCCTACCGCCAGCGCGATCGTCACTTCGGCAACGGCCGCCTGGCCCGTAATGCCTTTGAGGACTGCGTCCGTCGATTGGCTGACCGCATCGCCGGCATCGTGCCGCTGACCGACAGCCTGATGACTTGCCTGACGCCGGAGGACATCGTGATTCCTGGAACCGATCCGGCGCAAATCGACGCGCTGGTTCAGCAACCGCACGCGCTCCGCGTCTCGTGCTCCCACTGCGGCAAACGGTTGCGGGTCCGCGGCCAATCGCTCGGCCGGACGCTGCGCTGCCCGGCCTGTGAGCAGCGATTTGCTGCTCCCTGGGCCGACGTTGACCGCGATGTGCCGGCACCCTCGGAAGGGCGGTAAGCTCTTAGAGTAGCTGGTATCGTCCCTGTGCCGGTCACGATCTCGATTGGATCAGGCGGCCAAAAATTATCAAGGTTGGACTCAAGTTCGGCTGGACTCGCGACCGAAAACAACGGGTGCATGATGCATGGTTGTACGGTTTGATTGCTTCAGGGACGAAGTTGGCCCGCCCGGGTTGGCTTTGCCAGTGCTGCATTGACCGGGGTGGATCGATTGCCCCTGTTACTGCGAGTGAACCTGTGCGTCCCACCACCGCTGCTACCTTGCTCGTCGCCGCTGGCGTTCTTGCCGCACTTCCGTTTCGCCGTACCTCGTCGGACAGTTCCGCGGAACCGGTCCCCGGAATCGCAACGGGACCTCGAAGCACGTCGACCGCTTCGGTTTCGACCGGTCGGCCAGCCGAATGGTCCAGTAGCGCAGACTTCGACGCTTCGCTGGCCTGGCAGCCCGTGCCGATCACGCTGCCGGAGCGTCCTTCGCCACAACTGCCGCCAATGCCGGACTCGTACTATGACCTGGCGTTTGAACTGGAGCAGCCTGATCCAATCCGCAGACGGTTCAGCGCCGCTGTCGGCCATCGCAGTCCACCGGCTGAACCCACCAGCCACATCGACCGCGTGCTCACCGGGTCGGCCGATCGCGATCCACGCAGCGAGGCTGCCAATCCCCGTCAAGAACTCCCGATCGAGGCCGCCGAAGATCTGATCAAGGACCGCTTCGTGTACACGCCGATCCAGCTGCCGCAGGAGCCGCCTAAGCCGGGTGAAGGGACGCGCGAGCAGCGGAGCGTGCAGGCTCAGAGCGCGTCGATGATCCGCCCGGGCGTGACGCCGCTGGACGACACGACGCGCCAGCGGCATTTCATCCGCGAGCCGCGGTAACAGAAGCTTATTTGACCGCCAACATCCGCTCCAGCGCCACCAGGCTCCAGTGCGCAATCTCGGGGTCGACTTCGATCACGTTCACCGGGTGACCATCGCGAAGGTTCTCCAGGCTCCAGCAGAGATGCTGCAGGTCGATCCGGTACATCGTGGCGCACATGCAGACGACCGGACTGAGGAAATGAATTTCCTGCTCCGGATGCTCCGCCTTGAGCCGGTTGACCAGGTGCAACTCCGTCCCAATCGCCCATTTCGTTCCCGGCGGGCTGTTGCGGACGGTCTGGATGATCTTGCCGGTGCTGCCGGAAACATCCGCGATGTCGTTCACTTCGCGCGGGCATTCCGGGTGCACCAGGATCTTGATGCCCGGGTACTTTTCCCGGAACTGTGCGACATGCTCGGGTCGGAACATCTGGTGGACGCTGCAGTGCCCTTTCCACAAGATCACGCGGCTATTCTGGATCCCCGCATCGGTGTTGCCGCCCAGTTCCAGCTGATAGGGATCCCAAACCGGCATCTGCTCGGTACCGATGCCCATCGCCAGTGCCGTGTTGCGGCCCAGGTGTTGGTCGGGGAAGAACAGCACGCGATCGCCGCGCTCAAATGCCCACTTCAGGACCGCGCCGGCGTTGCTACTGGTACAGACGATGCCGCCGTGGCGACCGCAGAATGCCTTCAAGCTGGCGGCACTGTTGATGTACGTGACCGGTATCACCCGCTGCGTGTCGATCACTTCGCCCAGATCGGCCCAGGCCGCTTCGACTTGGTTGATCGCAGCCATATCCGCCATCGAACAACCGGCGGCCATATCCGGCAGGATCACGGTCACCCGCTTGCCGTTTCGCTGCTCGAGCTTTTCCGGGCGGTTGGCCAAGATGTCAGCGGTTTCTGCCATGAAGTGCACGCCGCAAAACACGATCGCTTCGCAGTTGGCGCTGGCCGAAGCCATCTCGCTGAGCTGGTAACTGTCACCCCGCAGGTCGGCGTGCGCGATGACTTCATCCTGCTGATAATGGTGCCCCAGGATTAGCAGCCGATCGCCGAGCTGCTTACGGACCGACTCAATCCGCGATTGCAGATCACGAACCGGAACCGTCTTGTAAGGCGCCAGTGGGTAGAGGGTCTCGGGGGTGGCTGTAGCGGGCATCGGCTGATTGAAAAATAAGAGGTTCCGCAAGCCGGTGATTCGTTTGCGAGCAAACTGCCGGCATCACTTTGAGCTTATCGCAAAGCATTTTCATTGGCGACACCTTCGCCAGCGATTCGCCGTAGCGACTGGATTGAGACCACAGGCCAAGGCGTACTGGGCAACCGTGTGATCTCCTCGTCGCGATCAACGAACACGACGGCTTCAGATTGTCGTAATAACCGCAGGTCGGCGGTACCGGGCAACCGCCACTCGCGCTCGGCCGTCCAGTCGAACGTCCGGCCGCGCGCCTGACGCCGCCAGCGCTCCTCCGGCGGCAGCCGCGTGCCGTTTGCACCCGCGTCACTGTAGATCACCGGCAGCCCGCCCAATCGCTGGGCAGCGTCCAGGTCAATCGCCAGTCCATAGGGTTCCGCATCCCAGCGCCCCAGATGCGGCCGAAAGCGGCGGCGAGCGATCACCTCCAGCAGCGGCAGGGCGGAGAAACAGACCACCGCCCGCTGACCCGCAATGGTGCGACTGGTCCCGACGAGTTTCTGTTGTGTCAGGATCCGCTGCAGCGTCGTCAGCGGTGTCGGCTCCACGGTCTGCGGCCGTGACAGCAACAACCCGTCGCGAAACTGCTGCTCCGATTGGCCCGGCCAAGGTCCCTGTGGAGCTCGCGTGCAGTGAATCAGCCAGCGGTGCGGTGAGTGGATCAGCGAAGCGAACACCGCGTCGTCGACTGCACCGGCAGCGGCTGGAGCATCCGGTGAGCTCGATCCGACTCGACCTAGGTCTGAATCGCGCTCCGGCTCGCTGTCCGTTCGATAACAGTAGCCGACAGCGCCGGCAGCGAGCAGTTCTCCAATTGCGTTACCCGAAGCGGCCTTCGTCACACGCTCGCCGCTTGCAGCCGGTACCAGCACGCGGACCGATGCAGAGGGGCCCTCGGCCAGCCGCGCAAGCAGGAGTCGGTGGATCGTTCCTCCGGGCCGCACCCAAGTGGCGTCGACGCGATCGGCAAGCATCACCGCCAGAGCGTCTCGCGACAGTGGAACCGCAGCTGCGTCATGGGCCAGAGCGATTTCAACCAGCGGGACAGCGAGCAACTCACAGCTTCGTTTCAACCAACGATGGGTGGCGGTACCGACGACAGCCAGCACCGCATGACCATCGCCAACCGCCTGCTCGGTGAAGCAATAGAGCATTGCCAGTTCGAGCCGCCGGGCAAGCAGGTTGCGTCCCAGCCGGCTCATCACCACCGTGTGCCAGGGCCGCCGGTCTGTTGCCAGCTCTGGCGGCAAGCGAATCCCTAGTCGTGTGGCTGCGTGGTGCCTGCGGGGCATGGCGTCCCCAGCCCTGATCGCGGAACGTTTCTGAGTCGCCGGATGCTTACCGTTCGCGTTGCCCTCGTTGGCCTTCGACTTGGTTGCGGTAGATCTCAGGCAAAACGGTCGATGCATCGCGGCCTGACGTCCCGGTCGATGCTTCCGGCGGGAAGTCGGCGCCTCGCGCTGCCGAGCCGAGCGGGGTGGTCACGGTGTCGCTCATCCCGCGCAGGTAATCCATCAGTTTCCACACCGGAATCGGCGTCACACCGAGTTCATTCGCACGCTCTTTCGCTCGACCGATGGCGGCCGCCGCACGATTGCGGAGGTCATCGGTGCTCGCATCCAATCCGCCGGCAATGGTTGGAACTTCACCGATCACCAAGAACCGGACGCTGGAGTCGAGTCCGCCTTGCAGTTCACCGTCGGGTCCGGCCGTCAGTTCGATCACCTCAGCGCCTGCTCGCTGAATCATCGCGGTCAGTTCCGGGACATCGCTGCGGCCGTCACCGTCCATATCGACCTCGCCGGCCAGTGCAATCTTAACTCGGCGGCCAGGCGCCCAGAACGGTGAGTAGATTTTGTCGCCCTGAACCAATGGATTTCGGTACGAAGGATTGCCCACCACGCGCGCTTGAGCAGAGTGCTCGCCGAGGATCTTGGTGACCTGGATCTGGGCCTTCAGTTCCGCGTTCTCGACGCTCAGTTCGTTCACGTCGATGACACCGAACTGGACACCGGTGCGCAGTCCATCGGAGCTGCCCAGGTTGATGTGGACCAGCCGTCCCGGCGGAACGACATAACTGATCTCGCCCTGAACGTTCTCGAATCGATCGTTGCGGAGCCGGCTCAGTTCCTGACGCTGGCTCTCGACCACCGACCGCATCTGGGTCAATTGGCCAGTGAGTTGCTGTTTCTCGTCGCTGGCAGTCTTTCGGACCGAGGCCAGTTGGCGATCAAGTTTGGTCAATTCATCGCGAGTCTGCTCGCCGACCTGCTTCATCTTTTCGCGGTCAGCCACAAACTCCGCATTGGCCTGTTCCAATTTAGCCAGCGCGTTATCACGGTTCTGTTCGGCCTGGGCTTGGGCTTTGAGAGCGATGTCGACATTGCTGGCCGCCTGAGTGCGGATCGTGGTCGCCTCTTCGCGTGCCTGCCCAAACTGTTCGTTGCGCGACCGGATGGCATTAACCAGATATTCGGGCAGGGCCGGATAATTCCGGTTCTGAGGATCGACGTCCGGTCCCAGGTAAGCCATATCCTGGACAAATTGTCGCTCGATCGCTTCCATTTCCGGATCGCCGCTGGTGCTCTGGCGCAAGACCTCAAACTCCGCGTCGCTCAGCGTCCCCTGACCCATCATCGCCTTCATCAGCGTGATCCGCTCACTGCTGGTCCGCAATTGGTTCTGCGTATTGGTCAGCTGCTCGCGCGCACGCTCGGCCTCGAGCGAACTGGTGCTACCCCAGCGGTACAGGAAGAAGTTCAGGGCTAAAGAGAGCACCAGAACGATCAAAGAGGTAATCAAGCTGCCCCGGATTACCGAGTCATCACGAGCGGCCATGTGCAATATGCCTTGAGGACCAGAGGAGAGCCAGCGGTAGGTGATGCGTCACGATTTCCGTCCTCCGGATTCGTGCCCGCCCCCGCCGGTTAACACGTTACGTTAATCACTGTTACGCACTATTGTAGCTCCCAGACGACAAAATCCCACGAAGACGGTTCAAATTTCGGCGGCTTTTCGCCGCGATCCGGCGCGACTTGCACCGCCTCCTCGACCCGCAGGCATCCTCAAAGCGATTTTCATGCGACGACAATCTCCCACGCCCGGCTCCGGACAGCAGCCTGACGCTCGCGCAGCAGCACCGCGACGCCCGGCCGGCTCGTCAGGAATGCACCAGCCCAACCTGCTCGGGTTTGACGGGGACGAGGAACCTGCCGCGGCTCCCCCGTGCGGAGCTGCGGACGACTCGTGCGGAGCTGCGGACGACTCGTGCGGAGCTGCGGACGACTCGTGCGGAGCTGCGGATGAACAGCCTCTCGTCACCGGCCAGGCCGCGATCAGTGACCAGTCCCCCCTCATGGTCACGACGGTGGGCAGCGACACAGGCGAAGACGGGGACACCACTAGGACAGTCATGCAATTGCATACTAGCGGCGAGGACGCGGGCCAGGACGAAGCTCAGGTTAACGAGCAGCTTGCAGTTAGCGGCGCAGACGCGGATAGCTCCAAACCGCTGGCCGGAGCCACGGTCGTGCTCGTCGACGCGCACTCATTGATCTATCAGGTGTTCCACGCGCTGCCACCAATGACCAGCCCCAGCGGCTTGCCGGTCGCCGCCGTGCACGGCTTCGTCAGCGATTTGATCGAGCTGATCCAGCGCAAGTCGCCGACTTACTTGATCTGCGCGTTTGACAAAGGAGCGGTTACCTTTCGCAATGACTTGTTTGCCGATTACAAGGCGCAGCGGGAATCGATGCCCGAGGAACTGCGCCAGCAGATTCCGCTGATTCGCCAGGTCGTCGAAGCGATGGGTATCGGGATCATGCAGTGCGTCGGGTTCGAAGCCGACGATATCCTGGCGACCGTGTCCAAGCAGGTCGATGCTGCCGGTGGCGAGTGCTTGATCGTCACCAGCGACAAGGACTGCCGGCAACTGATCACCGACCGCGTGCGGTTGTACAACATCCGCAAGAACCAAGAGATGACCGCGGCGGAGTTGATGGCCGACTGGGGCATCCGCCCGGATCAAGTTGTCGACTACCAGGCCCTGGTCGGCGATCCGGTCGATAACGTCCCCGGCATCCCGCTGATCGGTCCCAAGATCGCCTGCCAACTGCTCACGCAGTTCGACACGCTGGATGCCATCCTCGATAACGCGGACAGTGTCGCGGGCGCCAAACGCAAGGAAAACCTCAAGACCGGTCGCGAGAAGGCGATGCTCAGCCGGCAACTGGTGAAACTGCGCGACGACGTTCCCTGCGAGCCGCCGTGGGAACAGTCGACGATGCAGGCCGACGTCACGAAATTGACGGAGCTGATGGACCTGTTCGGTTTCCGCCGGTTGCGGCGCGCGTCAGCGAAGTTTTTGGCGGCGTCAAAGCAGTCGTCGCCGAAGCCGCGCTGGCACCCGAGGTCCACTACCAACTGATCGACGACTTGGCCGCGCTCGACACGCTGATGCAGCGGCTGGCGACCTGCAGCGAGATTGCGGTGGACACCGAAACCACCGGCACCGACCCACGCTCGAGCGACCTGGTCGGAGTTTCGATTGCCTGGGCACCGGGCCAAGCGGCTTATATTCCGGTACTCTCGCCCGAGGGCGCGCCGCAACTGGATTGTGGCGAAGTGGCCGCTCGCTTGCGGCCGATCCTGGAAAATAAGTCGATCGGCAAAATCGGACAAAACATCAAATTCGATCTGATTGTGCTCCGCGGCGTAGGCGTCGACCTCCGCGGCCCGCTGACCGACACGATGGTGGCCGATTACCTGCTCAGCCCCGGAGCGCGCAATCACACCCTGGACGACCTCGCGCGGCGGTACCTCAATCACACGATGACGCCGATTAAGCAGCTGATCGGCACCGGCAAGCAGCAGATCACGATGGACCAAGTCCCGTTGGACCAGATCGCGCACTATGCCTGCGAAGATGTCGACATCCCGCTGCGGATCGTCCCGCTGGTCCGCTCGCAACTGGCCGACTTGGGCCTGAGCGACCTGTACCGCGATCTGGAAATGCCGGTAATCGAGGTGTTGGCCGAGATGGAGTTCAACGGCATCCGCGTCGATGTCGATCACCTGGCGCGATGAGCGGCGTGTTTGCTGAAAAGATCGCCAAGCTGCGGGAAGAGATCTTTGCCGCCGCCGGTGGCGAGTTCAATCTCGACAGCCCTAAGCAACTCGCCAAGGTGCTGTTCGAAGACTTGGGCTTGCCGGTTGTCAAAAAGACCAAGACCGGATCGAGCACCGATGTCGAAGTCTTGCAAACCCTGTCGCTCAATCACCCCTTGCCGGCGCGGCTGATCGAATACCGCCAAGCAACCAAACTCAAGAACACCTACATCGACTCGCTGCCGCGGCTGGTCAATCCCAAGACAGGAAGGGTACACACATCGTTTCGACAGGATGTGGCCGCGACCGGACGGCTCAGCAGCACCGATCCGAACTTGCAAAACATCCCGATCCGCACGGAAGAGGGGCGCGCGATCCGCGGAGCGTTTCGCGCCGGACCGGAGGGCTGGCTGCTGCTGGCGGCGGACTATTCGCAGATCGAACTGCGGGTGCTGGCGCACTACAGCGGCGATGCGGCGCTGTTGGACGCGTACACTCAGGACAGCGACATCCACACCCGCGTCGCCGCCGAAGTGCACGGTGTGGAGGAATCGGCCGTCACTCCGGACATGCGGCGGATGGCCAAGACGATCAATTTCGGCATCGTCTACGGCCAAAGCCCGTTTGGCTTGGCGCGGACGCTGGGGATCAGCAAAGACGAAGCGGCCGAGTACATCGAGCTGTATTTTGCGCGTTATCCCGGCGTGCAAGAGTTCATGCTGCAGACCTTGCTCGATTGCCGTCGCAATGGGTTTGTGCAGACGATTCTGGGACGGCGACGCGCTATCCAAGGCGTCCGCGATCTGTCACAGCTGGAGCCCGCCAAACGCCGCAATCTGACCGAGGCCGAACGGATCGCGATCAACACGCCGATTCAGGGTTCCGCGGCCGATCTGATTAAAAGTGCGATGATCGCGCTGCATCGACGGCTGGCGCAGTCCCACCTCCAGGCCAAGCTGCTGCTGCAGATTCACGACGAGCTGGTGTTTGAAGTCGCTCCGGAACATGCGAGCGAGCTGGATCAGTTGGTCCGCCAGGAGATGATCGGCGTGATGACGCTCCGCGTGCCGCTGAAGGTCGAGGTCGGCATCGGAGCGACCTGGGCGGACCTGTAATCGTTTCCCTCCGCGGCCGCTGTCAGCTCTGACGCTATTCCAGCACCGCAACCGGGCGATCGGAATAACGTGCTTTGGGAAGCGGCAGGAGTCGGCCGATCGAATACCTGCCGGGGCCGGCGAGCAGGATCGGCACCAATAAGCCGATCAGCGCCAGGTTGTATTCGTACCCACCATTGCTGAGGAAGAAACCGTTTTTGCCATGTACCATCGCGATCGCGCCGATCATGATCACAATGTTCGCCGCGGCTGAGAATCGGGCCAGGAAGCCGACGATCATCCCTAGACCGCCGAAAAACTCGCCGATCGCGACTGGATAGCCGAGCATCCCGATGTTGTCGACCAGCGGCTGCATCCCGCCACCGCCGAAGGCGCCAAACAGTTTCTGTGCGCCATGCGCCATAAAGATCACACCCACAATCACGCGCAGCACCAACAGCGAAATGTCCACGGCGGTGCGGTCCGTCAGCGTCACTCGGTCGTCTTCGCGATCGATCGTCGTCTCGCTCATCGCTGCTGCTCAAATGGAAGGGTGAATGAATGGATAGAAATCAGCTTGGCGCTGCTGATTTTAATCATTCGTGCACTCCTCGGCACTGGCGAGCGGGCCGCTTTCATCGCTTTCTAAATTACGTGGGCGAACACTGAAAAATCGGGTCCAGTGCAGCACACCGTAGAGAATGATCGCCATCGAGATGGCAAACACAAAGTTTCCGAAGGCGACCGTGACAGCGATCGCTGACGTCGCCCAGATCGATGCGGCCGTGGTCAGCCCGCGGACATGATCGCGACGGTCGGTGACGAAGATGATCCCGCCGCCGAGAAAGCCAATTCCGGTCGCCACTGCGGCGACCGCACGCAAGGGGTCGAAGCGAAAATCATTGGCGTCGCCGGAGACCATGTTGCCTACGCTCGCAAACGTGCACGAAGCGATGCCAACGAGCATGTGGGTCCGTACTCCGGCGGCCTTGCCAGCTTTCTCACGTTCGATCCCGATCACCGCAGCGATCACCCCAGCCAAGACCGTGCGTCCGACCCAAAAAATGTCTTCCCTGGCCATCTCCCAGAAGTAAGGAACCGCCCATTCCAGTGTTTCCATGATGCCGTCTGCCCTTGTGCCGTCTGTCGCTGCGCTGATCGATCGTCCCGGTCTGCTTTGCCGTCATGTTTTGAGATCACCTGCAATCAATTCGTTATAGCTACCCGCCGGCCGCAGCCGCACCGGTCTGTGGCGGACTGCAACGGTGGCCATAGGCGCAGCACACCGTGGGCCGGATCCGCAGCGCGTCAGTCAGAGGCCGAGCCAACAGGGGAGCGAGGCAGCTATAGTGAGCCCCTCAGTGGCGCGGCGGAGCGGGCTGCGTCCGCCCACTTTTACCTACGTTACTTCTGTGCTTTCATCCTTCCAGCGGCGAGGTAGCCGGCATGCGTTTTCTGTCCCTGATCGCGACCTCCTGTTACCTACTCGTCAGTGTTTCGCCAGCCGCCGCCGATCCGCTACCCAATATCATCGTCATCTTTGCCGACGATCTCGGCTACGGCGACCTCGGCTGTTTCGGACATCCGACCATTCGCACGCCGCATCTCGATCGGATGGCGGCCGAGGGCGTGCGTCTGACACAGTTCTATTCGGCCTCGTCGGTGTGCACGCCCAGCCGCGCGGCGCTGCTGACCGGCCGGCTGCCGATCCGCACCGGAATGTGCAGCGACCGCCGCCGTGTGTTGTTCCCGGACTCCGGCGGTGGCTTGCCGGCCGCGGAAGTCACCATCGCCGAAGCATTGCGCGACCGCGGCTACGCGACCGCGTGCATCGGCAAGTGGCACCTCGGCCACCTGCCGCAGTTCCTGCCGACTCACCACGGCTTCGATCAGTATTTCGGGATTCCCTACTCCAACGACATGGACCGGGCGAGCGACGCCCCAGCGGGCAAGGCGGCTTTTTGGGAACCGCAGTCGAGTACTTTAACGTGCCGCTGATGCGCGGCGAGGAAGTCATCGAGCAGCCCGCAGATCAGACAACCATCACGCGGCGTTACACCGAGGAAGCGGTGTCGTTTATCCGCGAAAACCGTGAGCGGCCGTTCTTCCTCTATCTGCCGCACACCTTGCCGCACGTGCCGCTGTTCCGCTCCTCGGAGTTCGCCGGCCGCAGCTGCGCGGGCTCTACGGTGACGTGATCGAAGAGATCGACTGGAGCGTCGGCCAGCTGCTCAGCACGCTCGCAGAGCTGGGGATCCAGGAGCGGACGATCGTCTGGTTCACCAGCGACAACGGGCCGTGGCTGTCATTCGAATCGCACGGCGGCTCCGCCGGGCTGCTTCGTGAAGGCAAGGGGATGACCTGGGAAGGCGGCATGCGGGTGCCGACGATCGCGTGGTGGCCCGGAAAGATCGCCGCCGGTCAGACGCAGCCTGGGCTGGGCAGCACGATGGATATCTATACGACGAGCCTCAAACTGGCCGGTGCTGAGCTTCCCGAAGACCGGCTGATCGACGGCTATGACTTGACGGGAATGCTCACGGCACAGCAGGCCAGCCCCCGCGACGTCGTCCACTATTACCGCGGCACCCGGTTGATGGCGATCCGCAAAGGCCCCTGGAAAGCGCATTTCGTCACCCAGGGATCGTATGTCGGCGACACCCGCGCCAAGGAACATGACCCGCCGCTGCTGTATCAGCTCGAACACGACCCAGGGGAACAGAGGAACCTCGCCGATCAGCATCCCGAGGTGATCGCAGACCTCATAGCCGCCGCCCAAGAGCATCAGCAATCCGTCGAGCCCGTCAAATTGCAGCTCGAAGTGCCGACGAAACGTTGACCCGGCTGCAGCCACGTTCCCAGTCCCGGCAGGGACGGCAGCGATTAGTTCCCACGGCGTCAGCCGTGGGAACACAAACCGAACACCTCACCCAAGCCCCGGTAGGGGCGACAGCGAGTAGGCCACGGCGTCAATCGTGGGAACGTGAACCAAAGCGAACAATCCAGTCCCGGCAGGGACGGCAGCGATTAGCCCACGGCGTCAGCCGTGGGAACGCGAACCGAACACCTCACCCAAGCCCCGGTAGGGGCGACAGCGAGTCCAGCCATGGGACGCACCTACACCTCATTGACCTACCATCTGATATTCAGCACCAAATACCGCCGCAAGACCATCCGCTCCGTGTTTCGTGAACGCTTGTACCAATACATCGGCGGCATTTTTCGCGAGAAGAACGGCGTCTTGTTGGAGATCGGCGGCATTGAAGACCATCTTCATATCATGGCTGGCATCCCACCGACGATCTGCGTCTCGGACATGCTGAGACTCGTCAAAACCAATTCGTCCGGCTGGGTGAATGACACGATCAAACCGACGGAGAAATTCGCCTGGCAACCCGGGTTTGGTGCGTTTACGGTCAGCTATTCACAAAAACGCGCTGTGCAGGATTACATTCAAGACCAGGAACGCCATCATGCCAAGAAATCTTTCGCTGATGAGTTTTTAGCGATCCTTAAGGCGCACGAGATCGCCTATGATCCGAAATATGTATTCGAGGAGGAGCATTATGCCTGACCAGAATCGCTATCGCCCCTCCGGGGCTTTGCTGGTGTGATGGCTCAGGTTCCCACGGCTCGCGCCGTGGGCTACCTGCTGCCGCCCCTGCCGGGGCTGAGGCCGGTGCTCGGTTGTTTCCATCCCCTTGCTGCCGCCCCTGCCGGGGCTGAGGTCATTGATCGGCTGTTGCTCGTTATCTACCGCCTGCGCCCCTGCCGGGGCTGAATCGATGGCGGCCAGACAAAACCGGCGGTTCGGATTCGCGCACGGGTGTTCAGGACTTACGATGGGATTGCCGGGAGCGATCCCGCGGCGCGTTGGTTGCCTCTCCGTTTGACCCTTTGGTAAGCCGCGCAATGGCGGCCGTTTCTCATGGACGACATTTTCAGTGGACTGACCGCCGCCCAGCGGGAAGCGGTCGAACATGTGAACGGGCCGCTGCTGATGCTCGCCGGCCCCGGTAGCGGCAAGACCCGCGTGGTTACCCACCGGATCGCGAACCTACTGCGGCACGGCATCCCGCCCTGGCAGATCGTCGCCTTGACGTTCACGAACAAGGCCGCGGACGAAATGCGGATGCGGGTCCAGACGCTCGCGCCGGACCAGCCGGTCTGGCTGGGAACGTTCCACCGGTTCTGCGCCCGGCTGCTGCGGCGGTACGCCCCACAGGTCGGACTGAGCGAGAATTACTCGATCTACGACGCGGCCGATTCGCGTCAGGCGATCAAGCGAGCCTGTGAAGCGGCAAACGTCTCGATGTCGCACACTTCGCCCGACCAAGTCGCCACCGTGATCAGCCGGGCGAAAAACCGCCTGGTCACTGCCGAAATGATGTCCGAGAATTCGGTCCGGCATAACGAACAGGTGGCCGCGCGGGTCTACCCGGTCTACCAACGCCAACTGATGACGGCCAACGCGGTCGACTTCGACGACCTGCTGCTGCATGTGGCGACGCTGCTGCGTGATAGTGAGGAAATCCGCGCACGAACTCGACGCCCGCTACCGTTATATCCTCGTCGATGAATACCAGGACACAAACCTCGCTCAGTACGCCATCGTCCGCGCTCTGTCGATCGACCACCCCAACCTGTCGGTGACCGGCGACCCGGACCAGTCGATCTACGGCTGGCGCGGTGCCGACCTCAACAACATCCTCGACTTCGAGCACGATTACCCGTCGGTCAAGACAGTACGGCTGGAGCAGAATTACCGCAGCACGCCGAACATCCTCCGCGTCGCCGACCAACTGATCCGCCACAACCGGCGGCGCAAGCACAAGCAGCTGTTCACCGAGAACCCCGAAGGCGAACCGGTGGATCTGAAGTGCTACACCGATTCTGCTGGTGAGGCCGACGACATCGCCGACCAGATCGCCACGGCGGTGATGAACGGCGAGTGCCAGGCGCGCGACTTCGCCATCTTCTGCCGTATGAACGCGCTCACGCGGTCGCTCGAGCACGCCCTGCGGCGGCGGAGTCTGCCGTACCAGATCGTCAACGGGACCGAGTTTTACCAGCGCAAAGAGATCAAGGACCTGCTGGCCTACCTGCACCTGATCAACAACCCGTCGCACGATGTCGCCTTGCAGCGGGTGATCAACGTGCCGCCGCGCGGGATCGGAGCCAAGACGCTCGAACGGCTCCGCCATGCTGCTGACCAGGAAAACATCTCGCTACTCGAAGCGTCGCGCAAAGCCGGTTTGATCCCTTCGATCCCCAAACGTTCGGCTGCCAAGGTCGCTGCGTTTGTGGCACTGTACGACGCGCTGTGCGTCAAAGCGACGGCGACGGTCGAGGACTTGGTGCTGTACCTACTCGAGGAGACGCAGTACCGCGAATATCTCCAGCGGACAGCCGATGAAGAACAGGACAACAGCCCGCTGGCAAACGTCGACGAACTGATCACGGCGGCCGTCGAGTTTGATCGTCAGCATCCCGAAGACGGCTCGCTCGAAGAATTCCTTGAGCTGATTGCGCTGGTGTCCAGCACCGATGACTGGGAAGACAATAACGACCGCGTGACGGTGATGACGCTGCATGCCTCCAAAGGCCTGGAGTTCCCGCGGGTGTTCATCATCGGCGTGGAAGATGATTTGTTGCCGCATGCCCGCAGCAAAGAAAGCGACGACCAGATCGAGGAAGAGCGGCGGCTGCTGTTCGTCGGCATCACCCGCGCCCGGCAGCGACTGCAGCTGAGCTATTGCCAGTGCCGCACGGTGCATGGCGAGTTCCGGCCGGTGATCCCCAGCCCATTCCTGATGGAATTGCCTCGCGAGGACATGCGCCAGATCGAGGCGACTCGCGACGACGACTACTTTGAAGACCACGATTATCCGGAATCGTGGGATCTGGGCGGTGACGACGTGGTGGTGCAGGAAGACGTGGACGACATCTGCCAGCTCGATGACGAGGAACGGGCGACACTCGCCGTGCCCAACCGTCAACGAACCGTTCCCATGCTGCCGCCGATGGTCAAGACCGCAGCGCAGATGGCCGCTTCGCCCCAACCGGTGACCGCGAGCTTCACCGCCGGGATGGCAGTCCTGCACCCGCGGCACGGTGAAGGGACCATCGTCTCGATCACCGGCCGGGGAGCAAAAAGCACGGCGACGATCCGCTTCGACGACGGTAAAACGAAGTCCTTCCGCCTCGCCTTCGCCGATATTCAGCCGCTGACATGAGTGCATTTCTGTGAGCACGGCCGTGGCGTATCACGAAGCCGGCCACGCGGTCGTCGCCGCTTGGTTGGGCGCCGAAGTCGTGTCGGTCACGCTCGAGCCGGACTGGGATGATGGCCCTCGGCGCGACGGCGATGCGGCCATCCGCTGGCACCACCGCGGGCTGACGGCGCGGGAACTGTGCCAACGCGAGCTGATGGCAGTGCTGGCCGGTCCGGTCGCCGAGATGATTCACAGCGGCGAGCGCTGTGCACTGGACAGCCTGCCGCAGTGGGACGGTGACTGGCAATTGGCCTGCCAGTTCGCGTCGCTGCTCGTGCGCGGCGAGGCCCAGGTCCGGTCGCTGATCGAGATCACGGCGGAGAAGATTTATCGGCTGGCCAGCGGCGACGCCTTTTGGCAGGTGATCGCGGAGGTGGCCGACCTGCTGGAGGCGTACGAAACGATCGAGGGCGACCAAGTGCACACATGCCTCAGCCGCTGGCTCGGTGAGTGATTCGGAGCTCTCCAGGGGCGATTGTCGCTACCCTTTTTAACGATTCGGACCGACTTTGACGGGCCGGTTGCTTGTCGCAGGCTTGGCCCAAGGGGTACACTTTGCGAAGTTTGCGAACAGGGCACTTGTGCGCTGACCATCGTCGCGCCCACTCAAGGACATTTTCACCATGCAACGGTTTGTATTTTCGCGCCGCCCCCTCTCGGCACTCGGCCTGGCAGTTTGCTTAGTCGGTTCGGTGTTATTGCCGGCAACCCATCGGGGCGTGGCCGCTCAAGAGCGTCCTCAGCCGGCTGAAACCACGCCTAACGCGCGTCCCGAGAGCACGGATCCCGTGCTGGTGGTGACGGTTGCGTCGCTGAACAAACTGATGCAGGACGTGAACTACATCACCGGCGTGATGGGCCAGCCGCAGGCTGGCGGGATGTTCACGATGATGGCGGGCACCTTCACTCAGGGGCTCGACACGACCCGCCCGATCGCCGTGCTGGTACCGATGGTCGATGGCTCGCCCGAACCGATCGGCGTGCTGCCGACCAATGACGTTGAGATGATGCTCAAGCGTCTGGAAGCTCAAACCGGGGCCGCTGATCGGCTCGATGACGGCACGTTGGTGATCGCCGCCGGCCCGTCGCTGGTCTACATCCGCCAGGTCGGCAGCTGGGCCGTGGTCGCTCGCAATCGCGAGCTGATCGATCTGGTGCCTGCCGATCCGATGTCGCTGATGGAAGGGCTCGGTGACAACTATGACATCGGTCTGCGGCTCAACATCCAAGAAATCCCGCTGCAACTCCGTGAGATGCTCGTCGAGCAGTTGAGCCAAGGCTTCGAGCAGGCAATGGCTCGCCAACAGGGCGGTGATGGAGCCAGTTCTAAGCTGAGCCAGATGCAACTGGAGCAACTCAATCAGCTGATCCGCGAAGCTGAGCAGCTCAAGTTCGGCTTGAACATCAATCCGAACAAGCGAATTATCAGCATCGACACCGAGTTCACCGCTGCCGCGGGAACGGAGCTGGCAGAGATGTATGCCAGCACCCAGCCGATCGCATCGAAGTTTTCCGCAGTGCTCTCCGGAGACGCTGCTCTGCGTTATCACGCTGCCGCCTCGATTAGCCCCGAAGTTGCCCAGAACGCAAGCGACAGCACCGCTGCCGTCCAGGAAGCGATCCAAAATGCGCTGGCCCAGCAAGAGGAACTCGATGATCACGCGCCAGCGAAATCGAGGAGATGCTCGACGGCCTGATCGAGATTGGTGTCAAAACGTTACAAGAAGGCAAGATGGACGTCGGCGTGATCGGCAAGGCTGACGACGAAAACTTTCAGATCGTTGGCGGCAGCTTCGTCCATGACGGCAACGCGGTCGCCGCTTGGGTCAAGGAACTGGCCGCCAAGCTGCGTGACGCCGGCGATGCACCCAAGTTCAACTTTGACGAGAGCCAGTACAACGGGGTCACGATGCACTCGATCGTGTTCGATATCCCCGCTAAGGAAGAAGAGCTGCGGCGGATGTTCGGCGAGCAGGCCAAGATCCAGCTCGGCACCGGACCGCAAGCGGTTTACTTCGCGCTCGGTGAAGGCTCGGCAAACGCGATGCAGAAACTGATCGATACCGCTGACGCCGACCGTGGCGATCTGGCCGAGCGGCCGCTGGGTCAGGCCCGGGTCAAACTGCTGCCGATCCTGCGATTGGTGCAATCGATCAAGCCGAACGATTCGCTCGCCGCGGTGATCGATTCGGTCGCCACCGGTGGCGACAACGATTACCTCAGCATCGTCAATCACGGGATCGAGAACGGTCAATCGTCGAACATCGAGATCGGTGAAGGGCTGATCAAGGCGATCGGGGCGGCGATTCGTGAAGCTCAAAACGCCCAGATGCAGCAGATGCAGCAGCGCGGCGGGCAGTTCTGATCGCTCCCAGGAGAAGTGAAGCCGTGTCGGGCATCGATGACCAAGCCGCGCCGCTGCCCCGTCAGCGGCGTGGAAAAGGGCAGTTCATCCTCGGCTTCCTGCTGGGGCTCGTGGCCGGTGGACTGATCGCGATGAACTATCGCGGAGGAAGCAGCCGAACCAGCGCTGAGCCCGAGTTGATTGGCGCCACCGGACAATCCGGTCGCGCGGCCGAGTCCTCGATGGACGAAGTGCTGCAGATCGCCCGCGAGGCGCTTGTGCACATGTACCAGAACGTCGATGACTACACGGCGACGCTGGTCCAGCAGGAAACGACTGGCGGTAAGCTCGGCGAAGCGCACCAGATGTCGATGAAGGTCCACTGTCGGCATCGCGGCGCCAGCCGCGACGAATCGGAACCGTTCCGCGTGTACCTGCGTTTCGAACGCCCGGCCAGCGTGGCCGGGCGCGAAGTGATCTATGCCGAGGACATGTACGACGGCAAATTGGTCGTGCACGAAGCGGGCCTGCTCGGCTTGCTCACCGTGCATCTTGATCCGACCGGCATGGTCGCCATGCGCGGTCAACGCTATCCGATCTACGAAATCGGGCTGACCAATTTGGTCAAGAAACTGATCGAAAAGGGCGAAGAAGATCGTACCAATCCCAACGTCTCGGTGACGATCACCCGCGACTGGGAACTCGACGGCCAGCGCTGCGATCTGATCGAGGTCCGGCGCCGCCAGCCCAACGGCAAACCCGATGACTTCTCGCGCGCGAAATTTGCTTCGACCGCGAGCGTCATCTTCCGCTTCGCTACGCGGCCTACGGCTGGCCAGCAGGGCCGCTGGAAACGGCCGATGCGGCGGCCGCGCCGTTGCTGGAGTCGTATACCTATCTGAACGTGAAAACCAACGTCGGTTTGACCGAGTCGGATTTTGACTACAAAAATCCCGACTATCAGTTTCGCTAGGATGGCGATGTTCGGCTTTCGTAAATCACGCGCCGCCCCGCTCGCCTCACCCGACTGGCCGGCGCTGCGAGCACTGCTGGAAAACGACGCGGAACAGGCTCCGGTGACGCGGGTCTTTCCTTCGGCGGCCAGCGAAAGTTTCCTCACAGCGCTGCGGCGGGTCGATCCCTCGGCCGCTGCGGCAGTGCTCGAAGCCGGAAACCAGCTGCACCGGGCAGTAGAACTGGTGCAGTATCCGGTCGTGGCCATCGCGGGGATGCTCAACAGCGGTAAGACGAGCTTGGTCGCGACGTTTCTCAGCCCCGAAGGCCGGGCCAGGACGCTCCGCGGCGTCGGCCACGCTCAAGGAACCCACCGCTTCGTGCTCTGGCTGCCGGAAAAATGGAAAGCCGATGCGGAGCTGTGGAGCTTGCTGCTGGCCAGGCTCGGGGAGGCACTGGGCAGCGCTCCAGAACTGCTCGACACTGACCCCGCGGTTGCCCACCAACAGTACAACAACCGCGACCACAATCGCGGGGCGCTGTCGGTACCGCTGGTCGCTACCGATCCGGGGCTAGATCGGGCTGGCCTGGGGCTGCTGGACTGCCCGGACATCGTCTCGGATGAATCGCTCGGGCTTCGCACCGCAGCAACGACGGGAACTGCTCGGACGCGGCGCCACACTCTGTTCGGCGTTCCTGGTGGTCGCCTCGGCGGAACAGTCCCGCGATTCGACGCTCGGCGAATTGATGCGGATCGCCAGCGATCTGATGCCGGGCGTGCCGCGACTGCTGGCGATCAACAAGGTACGGCCGCGCGAGCAGACGCCTGAGCAGGTTTACAACACCTTTGCGCCGCTGGCCGAGCGGTTTCAGATCGAAACGATCTATGCCGCCTACGACTTCGATATCCAAAGCAGTAAGCCATTCATTCCACGCCAGTTGCACAACTCGGTCGGGCTGAAGATCGGCGCGCAAGAGGGTCTGCCGATCTTCTTCTCGCTATCCAAAAAAGCGTCTGAGAACCCGCCGGAGGAGATTCCCGCCGACCGCTTGCTCAGTTCGCTGCCGGAGCGACTGGACCGGGGACGGCTGTTCGACCGCTTTCGCACCGCGCTGGAAACAAATCTGCGAGTGGCGGTCTGGGACCGAGGCCGCAAGGCGATTCAGGACAACATCGCTAGTCTCGATCAGCAAAGCCAGTCGGCCCGCCGCTGTCTGATGGAGGTCGCGCTGGAAGTGTTCGCGCTGCTGGACGCGCGGGGCGAGATCGCCGAGCTGCGTCTGCACCAAAACGAGCGGATCATCCGGCAACTCTCCGAGGCCTTCATCAACACCGCGCCCTGGTATGCGCGCTGGAGCGTTCGCATGAATGCGTCGTTCCGCCGCGTGGTCGGTGGAGCAGGGGACTTCGTTCGCCGCTGGCTGCCAACGCAGACGATGCAGCATGCGACAGCGGAGATCCGCGGACGATTCCGCCGCGGGGAGCATGGCGGCTTGCTGACCGCGGAGATGCTCCGCTCGCGCATCCGTTACCACGCCGAGGCGCACCCCTTGCCGCACTGGAGCGAGGACGCGCCATGGGAGGAAGCGTGTTATGCGGCGATCCACCGCTATGACCGCGACGACTTTACCACGCTCGACCCCCGCCGGCTCGACCAGGCTTGTAGCGAGATGTGGGCCAAGGTTTCGGTGCTCAAGAAGGGCACCGCGGTTGCCGCACCGCTGTTGATGTTGCTGACGACGTTCGGGGCCGTGGTGATGATTCCGTTTGATATGGGGACGTCGGTGATCGCGTCGGCTTCGATTTCGGAACTGTTGGCCGCCAGCGGATTGACGGCGGTGACCTCGATTTGGGCCGGTGGCAAGAACGCCGCGCACGTCGAACAACAAGCGGCGCGGCAACAAATGGCTGACTTGATCGCGGTCCTGTGCGATACCTTCGGCGTCGCGCAAGCGACGCGCTGCCGGAAATCCGCGTCGCCGGCGCCTCGGTCACCTTGCCCCCGCCGGTGATCACCAAGCGTGAGCCGGTGGGACCAACGCTGGCGACGTATCGCTGGCAAGCCGCCTTCGACGCCGAGCTGAAACGGCACCTGAATATCGATCAGGCGTAAGAGACCACACCACAGGCGGTTATCTGCCGGGCTCGCGGTCGGTCTTTAGGTACGCAAATATCGATACCTTTCAGCTAATCATTAAATGAATCCTTCGCTCGCATCGGACAACTTGGCGGCACTTCAGGGGCTCCAGTTCGACAACCGATTCACTCGCCTCCTGCCCGGCGATCCGCTCACGACCAACTCGCGGCGACAGGTGCTCGGTGCCTGTTACTCGCGCGTCATGCCGACCCCGGTTGCTGATCCTCAGCTGATCGCTCATGCCGCGGAAGTTTGCGAGCTGCTCGATCTCAACATCGATCCCTACGCTGATAATGCGTTTGCTGAAGTCTTTGGCGGCAACCGCGTGCTGGAGGGCATGGACCCGTTCGCGATGTGCTACGGCGGGCACCAGTTCGGTTCTTGGGCGGGCCAACTCGGCGATGGCCGCGCGATCAACTTGGGCGAGGTGGTCAATCGTCGCGGCCAGCGCTGGGTGTTGCAACTCAAGGGCGCGGGCCCCACGCCGTATTCGCGCACCGCCGATGGTTTGGCCGTGCTCCGCTCGTCGGTGCGTGAGTTTCTCTGCAGCGAAGCAATGCACCACCTCGGCGTGCCGACGACGCGTGCGCTGAGTCTGGTGCGAACCGGCGAGCAGGTGCTGCGGGACATGTTCTACGACGGCAATGCAGGTTATGAGCCGGGAGCGGTCGTTTGCCGCGTCTCGCCATCGTTCATCCGCTTCGGCAACTTCGAGATTTTCGCCGCCCGCGGTGACATCGAGAACTTGCGGAAGCTGGCCGACTACACGATCGCAACCGACTTCCCGCACTTAGGGACACCCAGCCAAGAAGTGTACGCCCAGTGGTTCGACGAAGTCTGTCGCCGTACCGCGGAGATGATCGTGCACTGGATGCGCGTCGGTTTCGTGCACGGCGTGATGAACACCGACAACATGTCGATCCTGGGACTGACGATCGACTACGGGCCGTATGGTTGGCTGGAGGATTATGATCCGAACTGGACGCCGAACACGACCGATGCCGGTGGCCGCCGTTATCGCTACGGCAACCAGCCGCAGATCGCTCTGTGGAACCTCGTCCAATTGGCCAACGCACTGGTGCCATTGATCGGCCAAGCCAAGCCGCTGGAAACGGCGCTGCGGACCTACACCGAGGGTTTCGAGCATGGCTGGCAGGCGATGATCGCCAGCAAGCTGGGATTGGATCGGTTCGAGGCGGAAACCGATGACAAGCTGGTCAGCGAGCTGTGGGAGGTTTTTGCAGCCATCGAAACCGACATGACGCTGTTTTTCCGGAGGTTGGCCGACGTGCCGGTGCAGGCCGCTGCGGAGGAAATCTTGCCGCAACCGCTGCTGGAAGCGTTTTACCAGCCGCAGCAGCTCGAAGGCGAGGCGCTGGCAAAGCTGCAAGGTTGGATCGCCAGCTATCGCAGCCGAATCGCTCGCACCGGGATCTCCGACGCGGACCGCCGACGCGGTATGAACGCCGTCAACCCGATCTACGTGCTGAGGAATTATCTCGCTCAGCTAGCGATCGACCGCGCCGATCAGGGCGACCCGGCGGGAGTTCGCGAGCTGCTCGATGTGCTCCGCAAGCCGTATGACGAGGTCGATGGGCAAGAAAAGTACGCTGCCAAACGTCCCGAGTGGGCACGGCACCGCGCAGGCTGTTCGATGCTTTCCTGCAGTTCGTGAGCTGAGATCCTGCGGAGGCTTCGCCGAGGCGTCACCTGCAAGCAGCGGGCAAAATGCCGTATATTACTGCGGCATAAGCACCCGGACACAGGTTTGTTCCATGGTTTCATTCTTTCCACACGGTAGGAATCGTGTTGAAATGGGTTACTTAGGAAAAACAATTTGTGTCCGGCCACTTAAAAGTGACGCACCGACGCGTCCGCCCTTCTTCGGCCTGAGGATCCAGCATGTCATACGGTAACGGCGGCTCTTTTGATCCCGGATCGGTTCCCGGCGGCCAACGCCCGTACCCGCAGAGCTACAACGACCCGAACTTCCCGCACCAACAGCCACCTCGATCGGGCAATCGGACGCTGTTTTGGGTGTTGGGGATCATTGCGGCACTCTTCATTGCTGGAGTGATCGCTTGCTGCGGCTTTGTTTACTTGGGTGTTCCCTTTGTCAGCAATCAACTGGCGAATCAGCTACGCCCGCAACTGCAGAACTCTCCGGAAATCGTCGAGCATATCGGCGAGATCCAGGACATGACCTTAAATCCTCAGGCGATGCAGCAAGAAGATCAATCGGGAAAGATGGTGTTCGATCTCCAGGGCACCAAGGGCAACGGCCAAGTCGTTGTCGATCCTGCTCAGTTTGGCGCTAACACCATCGACGAAGGTCTAGAACTGGTTCTGCCCGACGGCCGCCGGATTCCGATCACTGGGCCCACGCCGGTACCCCAGCACGACGGTCCTGTACCGGTCGATCCCGAGCAGGCCGATCCCGATGCACTCGACGAGCCGCGCCTCATCGACGCGCCGCCTGAAAACGCGACACCGCCGGAGGCTCAGCCGGCTGCACCGGCCGATGTGGAACCCCAGGAGCCGACTGAGTCCGAGTCGCCGGCCGAAGCCAACCCCGCTGCCTGAGCTGCGGCGGTGTCTGCCTGCAGTTCATTCGTTTTTTATCAACTTCCACGTCTCTGTTTTCACCACCAAGTTCCCTTTCACCGACAGCTTCATCCAATGAAAATTGCTACGTTCGATACCGACAAAGGCACGATTCGCGTTCAGTTGTTCGCTGACAAGACGCCCAAGACGGTTGCCAATTTCGAGAAACTGGCATCAGAAAAATTCTACGACGGCCTAGTGTTCCACCGCGTGATCCCCGACTTCATGATCCAAGGCGGCTGTCCCGAAGGGCGCGGCACCGGCGGCCCCGGCTATAAGTTTGAAGACGAGTTCCACCCGACGCTGAAGCACGACTCGCCCGGCGTCTTGTCGATGGCCAACTCCGGTCCCAATACGAACGGCAGCCAGTTCTTCATCACGCATGTGCCGACGCCGTGGTTGGACGGCAAGCACAGCGTGTTTGGCAAAGTGATCGAAGGCCAGGACGTGGTCGACGCGATCAAGCAGGGCGATCAGATGAAGACGGTTCGCGTCACCGAAGAAGCGTAATCGTCTACTTCGTCATGAACCGGTGAACCGTTTTCTGCACCAGCGTTTCCCCCGGCCGTAGCAGCGTCGCGGGAAACTCGGGGCGGTTGGGCGTGTCGGGGTAATGCTGGGTTTCCAAGCAAAACGCTTCGTGGGCGCGGTGGCCGCCCGAGCGAGCATTGCCCTGGAGATGATTGCCGGTGTAGAGCTGCATTCCCGGCTGCGTCGTCCAGACTTCCATCACGCGGCCTGAACCGGGATGTTCGGCACGCGCCGCTAGCCGCAGCGATCCGGGTTGCCCGCGGAGTACGAAACAGTGGTCGTACCCTTTGCTGGCAGGAAACTCGTGCAGCCGCAGCCCCAATGCGGTCGGCTGGCGAAAATCGAGCCCCGTGCCCTCGACGGAGTTGATCTTGCCGGTCGGGATCAGGTCGTGATCAACATCGAGCACTTCATCGGCCTGGATCGTCAGCACCGTGTCCATCGCTGAGCCGCTGCCGGCGCCGCCGAGATTCCAGTAGCTGTGATTGCAGAGGTTGACGTGCGTCGGGCGCGTCGGTGGTCGCAGTGAAGGTCATCGCCAGTTCGTTGGTTTCGCTGAAACTGTAGTCGGCCAGGACGTTCACCGTCCCCGGATAGCCTTCCATGCCGTCGGGGCTGACCAAGCGGAACCGCACTCCGGCTATATCGTTGTCGTTGTAGGTCTCGGCATCCCACAGCAAGTGGTCAAAACCGATCGCTCCGCCGTGGAGATGGTGAGGCCCGCTGTTGATCGTCACCTGGTACGGCTGGCCGTCGATCTTAAACTGACCACGGGCGATGCGATTGGCAAAGCGTCCGATCGTCGAGCCAAAATGCGGATGGCGATCCAGATACGGCTCGAGCGAATCAAACGCCAGATTCACGTTCGCGATTTTGCCGGCGGCGTCGGCGATGTTGACATCCATCAGCACCGCACCATAGTTGGTCAAGCGGATCGAGTTCCCGCTGCTGTTGGTCAGAATGAACTGCGAAACGTCCTGACCGTCGGCGGTTTGTCCGAAGGGAAGGGTTTGGATCTGCATAACCGTTCCAGATTGGTTCTTGGGAGTATCCGAGTGAGCGAGGTTGTTGCCGATGGGCAAGTGAAGCACCGCCAGCAGGCAGGTCGCGAGGACCGTGCGGATCGGGTTGATCACGTGGCTGCTGAGGATCACAGGGGCGTCAGCCCCGGTCCGTCCGGCGCTGCGGTTGGGGAGCAATCGTGGCATAGCGGGGGTGTTCCAAAAAGGGGCCGGCCGCTGAGAATCGGTGACGTCGCGATCGCATCTCCGTTTTTCCAGGCGGCGCTGAGCGGGTACAGCGATTTGCCGATGCGGGTTCTGGCCCGCCGACACGGTGCATCGTACTCGTTGTGCGAGGTGATGCTCGACCAGTTTCTCGTCACGCTGACCGATCGACCCAAGACCCGTCACTTCCTTGACATCGCCGACGAAGAACATCCCGTCGGCGGTCAACTGATGGGCAGCGAGCCGGAGCAGTTTGCCGCCGGAGCGATCAAACTCGCCGAAGCGGGCTTTGATGTCATCGATATCAACTTCGGCTGTCCGGTGAAGAAGGTGCTCGGGCGGTGCCGCGGCGGTTTTCATCTGTCGCAGCCCGAGGTGGCCCTGGAGATCATCGACCGCGTCCGACAGGGCGTCCCGGCGGATCGTCCGGTGACGGTAAAAATGCGCCGCGGGATGGATGACAGCCAAGAGTCGCGAGACCATTTTTTCCGCATCCTCGATGGCGCGTTCGCCCGCGGCGTCGCGGCGATCACCGTCCACGGCCGCACCGTCAAACAGCGCTACATCGGTCCGAGTCGCTGGGAGTTTCTCGCCGAAGTCAAACGCCACGTCGGCCCGCAGCGGCTGATCTTCGGCAGCGGTGATCTGTTCACCGCCGCGGACTGCATCCACATGATCGACCAGACCGGCGTCGATGGCGTCACGATCGCCCGCGGAGCGATCGGCAATCCGTGGATCTTCGACCAGGTTGCGGCACTGTGGCGCGGCGAACCGCTGCCGCCGCCGCCGACGCTCGGCGAGCAAGCCGACGTGATTCGTGAGCATTACCGCCTGTGCCAACAGACCTACGGCGAAAAACGTTCGGCGATCATGATGCGGAAGTTCTGCATCAAGTACTCCGCCAGCCATCCGGATCACGAAACAGTCCGTCAAGCGCTGATCCGCGTCGCTTCGCCGGCCGACGTGGAGGCGGTGTTGCAGCGGCACTATCCTCGCGACGCACCGGGCCGCTACGTGCCGCGCGAGGTCCATGGTTCGCAGCAGGAAGGCTGCTCATGACGCAAATGCCTCCTGCCGCCGCCTACCCGCGACTGGCCGACAAACACCTGTACCTTGCCGGATTTCGCGGTTCGGGCAAAAGCTCCGTCGGCCGCCTGCTCGCCAGCCACCTCGGCCGTACCTGGACCGACTGCGATGACCAAATCGAAGCCGAAGCCGACTGTTCGATCCGAGAAATCTTCGCTCAGCACGGCGAAGCGGGCTTTCGGGATTTAGAACTGAGGACGATCGCAGCCATCGCAGCACTGCCGCCGGCTGTTGTTTCGCTCGGTGGCGGAGCGATTTTGCGAGCCGAAAACCGTGAGCTGATTCGTGGCAGCGGCGTGTGCGTCTGGCTCCGCGTCGATGCTGACACCGTGATGCGACGGCTGACAGCCGATGCAACGACCGCTGACCGCCGACCAGCGCTGACGGCATTGCCGCAGCGGGAAGAGATCCAAAAGCTCTTGGCCGACCGCCGTCCGCTGTACGAACAGGTTGCCGACCTCCAGCTCGACACCAGCGGCCGAGCGATCGAGGAGATCGCTGAGCAGATTCTGCGGCAGTTGGAGGCTTAGCCGCTAAAGATTCCTCTCAGGCCCGCAGGGCCGGCATCTTTTCTGCCGGAGTCGTCAGGCTCCGGGTTGCAGCCACAGTCCCTCGGAGTTCAGGCTTTAGCCTGCCTCCTATCTCGCTTCTGCGACGTTCACAGCCTCGGAGTATCTACCACGTTGCCAATCACCGCCGGCAACCTACAAATACATCCCGATGTACCCGCCGCTGGCTTCGGCTTCAGCCTGCACCTTCTCGATCCGCTGACGTGTTTTCTCCAGGTCGCCGGCGAGGATGTAGCGGTCGAACTCGACCATAATTGCGTGCTTCACCGATTCGGCAAGGAACTCGACGATCGGCTCGGTCAGCCACGGGCACGTTTCCCGCTCAAGCCGAATCGACAGATCGCAGGCCCGCGTTTTCTGGTCGTCCGTATCGGTCAGCACCACACCTTCGAGCGCATACCGGACCATCCCGTTTTGCGGGTCGTTGGTCAGATGAAAGGTGCAACTGGCTGAGTAGAGATAGTAGGCGTTGTGCGAGCCGTGCTTCTCCAGCGCCGCTTTCACCCGCAGCACAAATTGTTCATAAGCCGGCGAAGCGTCGACCGGCACATCGACCCGCGTCACCGTCCGCAGCGGTAAACAATCAAACTCGATCTCGACCCACTGGCCGCTGGCGGCTGGCGCTGCATCCATCGGGAACAAACTCCTGCGCGAAGAAACGGGACGGACTGGCTGAAGTGTAAATCTTAACTACCCGGACCGATATTGCCGGGAGTGGTCATTTCTGCCCTCGCGGGCTAGGCTCTGGGCTGAAAATCCATCCGACGACGATCCCTTCCGCAGCGCCCTCATGGTCGAAAACGTTCCTCTCCGATCAGAACTCATCGACGGCTACACCATCGAAGGGTGGTCGCGCGCGGCGGTCCAGACCTATTGGCGGATTGCGGAACTGAAATTGAACTTCGACCTCGGCGGCCAGCCCTGGGACTTCATCGGCACGCCGACCTGCTTCATCACCCACACACACCTGGACCACATCGCCGCGCTGCCGCTGTACGTCTCCCGTCGGCGGATGATGAAGATGGAGCCGCCGGTGATCTACATGCCCGAAGCGGCGATCGATCCGTGCTGGAAAATGCTCAAGGCGTTCGTGCAACTGGACCGCGGCGCGATGCCCTGCGAACTCGAACCGCTCCGCGACGGCGATGAGATCGAGATCGGCCGAGAATGGCTCGTCACCGCGCTGCGGACCCGGCACACCGTCGAATCGCTCGGTTTTCTCGTCGAGCAACGGCGGCAAAAACTCAAGCCGGAGTACCTCGAACTGAGCGGGCCGGAGATCCGCGACCTGCGGCTGGCCGGCACCGAGGTGACGACCGAAACGCGAATCCCGATCTTCGCCTACACCGGCGACACCGCACCGGGAGGACTCGATGACAATCCGGAGATGTACGAGGCGAAGATCCTGATCACCGAAATGACGTTCGTCGCCCCGATGCACCGGCGGGAGAAGATTCATAAGCATGGCCACATGCACCTAGACGATTATCTGGAGCGTCGTGAGCGGTTTCAAAACGAGGCAATTATCGCCAGCCACTTCAGCACGCGCTGCAGCAGCGCGCAGGTCAAACGCTGGGTCGAAAAACGGATCCCCGATGCTTTGGGCGGCCGGTTAAGGTTATGGCTGTAAACGATCCGCCGGCGGAGTCCGCACAGCCGCCAGCAGCAGGCTACTGGCCCGCGTCCCGCAGCGCTTACATTCATGTCCCCTTTTGCCGCCACCGCTGCGGCTACTGCAATTTCGCCGTCGTTGCTGGCCGAGACGACTTGGCTGTCCCTTTTCTCGATGCGCTGCAGTCCGAGCTGACTCAGCTAGGTAGTCCGCGACCGGTGACGACGCTGTTCATCGGCGGCGGCACGCCAACGCAATTGGCCCCCGACCAACTCGAGCGGCTGTTCGATCTGCTGAACCACTGGTTGCCGCTGGAGACCGGCGGCGAGGTCTCGGCCGAAGCCAATCCGGAAAACATCACGCCGACGATGATCGCCCAGCTGCACCGCCGCGGCGTCAACCGCATCAGCCTTGGCGTGCAGTCGTTTGCCGCTTCGAAACTCAAGCACTTGCAGCGCGGACACGACCGACGGATCGCCCGCGCTGCGATCGATCTGGCCGCCGAGGTGATCGGCAACGTTTCGATCGACCTGATCTTTGCCGCTCCAGATGAAACGCCCCAGTTGTGGCGAGCGGACCTGCGCGAGGCGGTCGCCTCGCCGATCTCGCACCTGAGCACGTACGCGCTGACCTACGAGAAGGGAACGCAGTTTTGGGGCCGCCGGCTGCGTGGCGACCTGGCGTCGGCGAGCGAAGACGATGAGTTGCAGATGTACCAGGACGCCCGCGCGATCGCCGCCGACGCGGGGCTGGAGCAGTATGAGATCAGCAATTTCGCTCAGCCCGGCCGTCGCTGCCGCCACAACCTCGCCTATTGGCAAGGGCGCGGCTGGTACGCCTTTGGTCCCGGGGCGGCGCGATTCGTCGACGGCCGCCGCGAAGTCAATCACCGCAGCCCGACGACCTACATCCGCCGGTTGCTCGCCGGCCAGTCACCGATCGCCGAGTCCGAGCCGATCAGCCCGGTGCAGTGGGCCTGCGAACGCGCCGCCTTTGGCGTACGGATGATCGACGGCGTCGACTTAGCTGAGATCCACCGCGAGACCGGCATCGACGTCGCGGAGCACCGCCGCGACGCCATCGCCCGCTGCATCGCACAAGGCTGGCTGCACATCGACGGCCCGCTCCACCGCCTAACCGAACCCGGCATCCTGATGGCCGACAGCGTCGCCGCCGAATTGCTATAGCGTCCCCCACCACGCCTGCTTCGTACTTGGCACACGAGCAGCAGCATGGGGTGATGAAGCGACCCGCGGCCTGACGAAGACGAACAGCCCCTGCCTTATTACGCAGTGAAAGCCCTTCCGTCAGAACGAATGCAAGGCTCTCAGAGCCGTTCGACGGAGCGCAGCACCGCAGCTGATCCAGTACCGCTGATGCCCTAGCAGCGAAGCTCCTGCAACTTCCGGTGACGTACCCAATCTAGAATTTATTGTGGATCCGTCTGAAAAATCCCAGTTTTTCCGAGAAAGTCACCTGCGGCCGGTGACACTCTGGTGAATGTTCACCCGAGACTTTACGAACGGATTCGAGCGAGGCCCGCGGGATCCTGAGCGGGTGTATCGGTGGTCGGGCACTAGCAATTGACATAAGCGACGAAACTCGGCGGGATTTCTATTGTTTGTAAAGAACCAGTTTAAGGCCAATTCGTGTCCAGGTGCCTCACATGCCTGGACGACCGTTCTTTAGCCCTGAGCAATGCTTCCGTGAGCCACATAAATGGCCCAACTATCCGGCAACTTATGGATCTACATGCCGATGCGCTCGTGCTCTATGCCAGGCAATGGTGCACTGACCCAGACGATGCGGTTCAAGAGGCATTGATCGAATATTCGCAGCAAACGCTGCCGCCGCGCGATCCCGTCGCTTGGCTTTACGCTGTGACTCGCCAACGCGCCATGAATCTTGCCCGATCCGAAAAACGACGTCACAACCACCAGCATCGCGCCAACGCCGGGAAATCCGATTGGTTCCAATTTGACCCTGCTTCGGACCTAGTTTCGCAGGAGGTCGAACAAACGCTTCTCAATCTCGAATCTTTAGACCGTCAAATCGTAGTTGCACGAATTTGGGGACATCTATCACTTGTCCAAATCGCGTCTCTGCTTGGCCTTACTACAAGCACGGTGCACCGCCGCTACCATGCAGCGATCGCGACTCTTCAACGGAAACTGACGCCCGAAGAAACCCCACTCAACGAATCGGTTTAAGCTCATGCAACGAGATCATCAACCTCACAGTCCCCAACGCAGCAAGCCCACTGAGCAGACATCGATGCTCGATGCCGACAGCCAACTGAGTCTGTTTGAACGGCAACTACGCAGCCTACATCCTCGGCCGGCGGTACTTGATCTCCATGAAATTGATTGCACTGTCGTGCAGTCGGCATCGTCGGCCAGCCGTTACTTGTCTCGCCGATCACTGGCACTGTCTGTCGCTGCCGCCTGGCTAGTCGGTATCGGCTTCGGAATGGCAGCGATGGCCCTACTCCAATCTCGGCTGGGAAAACCGACATCTCAGTTTAGCGACTTGAATAACCATGTTCGAGCTCAGGGCGATGCGCCCACGCAGTTCGTAACACCATCCATGCATGAGCCTCGACACTCGGCAGCGGTCGCGACATCGCCGCAATCACGCACGCTCGATGATACGGCAGGTGCCCCTGAGTGGGGAACGATTGTCGTGGAGCAGTGGCTCGTCAATGCATCATCTGGAGATGCAAATAGGCTGCAGCGTGCATCACTTCTAAAACCTTTTGGAACTGGAAGCAAAGAAGCGTTTGTTCAGTCGGTAACGCTCTCTCGCCATCACCGCGCTCCGCTACCAGCAACCGACTCCCGAACAACAACAATGCGTCCGTGCTGGATGCGCCCGAGTGCGGGCAACCTCGGCGCACGATGGAACTGAAAACCGGAATACATAACTGCCCTATGAACCCCTTCTCAACCCGTCATCAACATTCAAGCTATTTTGCGCCACTCGCAATATTAACGACAGACGCTTTGAGGAAACTTCCATTATGACAAGCTATAAGCGGCGATGCATAACCATGGCCAGCCGTTGGATCTGCATGATGATCTGCAGCGCCATGCCACTCATTTCGATCGCTCAGCCTGCACCGACACCAAGCGAGGATTCGCGGCAGGTGCCTAGCCAGGAGGGCAACTGGACAGTGACGACGGACCCGGAGACGGGACAATATGTACATACGATGGAACTGTCTCTGCACCGCAAGAAGGAACCACGTCCCGCGCTTCGCTACCGAATGATTGCCGATGATTTTGAAAGGACGAACGGAAATGCAGCACTTTATTATCTGCAAGCTATTGGGTTTTCCGAATCGACGGCATCGCGGCAAGTGGTGGTGGAGGACTCAGAAAACAATGGGTTGGCAACCCCAGGGCCCGACTCGGAACGCTCGGCAAGCGATCCAGAGTCGTGGATCGGCATGGCTTTACGAGACTTACCAATAAGCGAAGTGAAAGACTTTCTTGCCCAAAGTGAGTTCCAGCGCCCGTTGCTCGCTCAAGCCGCACATCGAAAACACTACTCGCTTGATCGCGACTTACGCAACTACGATCCTGCCACCCCACTTGTTCTGTCGGAACTGCAGGAACTCCTGCGAATGTCCCAATATCAAAGCCTACGATGCCGGGTGGCAATCCGGGAAGATGACATTGAAGATGCGGTGCGCATTCTCGGTCAGCAATATGCGCTAGCGAATCACCTCAGCCAAGACGACCTACTGCTGGCAGGCTTTGTGGCAGTGGAGGCCAGCAATCTCGCGTGGAACGACTTCCTGCAATTGGTTCAGCAACGAAGCACCCCAAATCTTTACTGGGCTTTAGCCACCTTGCCTCAGCCATTGGTCCCGCTGGACCGCATAATTGCTCACGAGCGCAACCTTTTGTTCTTGCATATAACAGAACTGGATGAAATCGATGACATGCCACGTCCGACCGGGTACTGGCAACTGGTGATCGACCGACTTGTCCAGCTTCGTCTGATGAGCCAACTTCTACCTGGGCTGGCCGAACGGACCAAATTACCCACATCGGGAGAAACTGAGCGAGAACGAGTTGCCCTTGTCGCAGCGATCGCGGCGGCTTACCCCGGCGCAAAACGCTACCTGGTGGAAAACACCGATCTCTCTCACGATCGGATTGAATCCCTTGCTCAAGTCCAAACTGTACTGCTAGCCATCCGATCGCTCTACGAAGATCAACGAGATGCAATGTGGAAATGGTTGCATGTGCCGATCTGGCAGCAACCTAGCGACATGCGAGCCAACCATGCCGCCACGCTACGAAAAAATGAGGAAAGGTATGGATGGACCGCAACGGTGACGACGATGCTGTTACCCATTTACAGTTCATTTCGATACGACTTTATACGCACTGAACAGCAGCGTGCTATGCTGCAAGCCGTGGAAGCAATCCGAGACCATGCGGCCCTCAACGACAAATTTCCCGAGCAACTCGAATCTCTGCGACTGCCAGCCCCCATGGATCCTTCCACCGGCAAACCCTTCATCTATGAGTTTCGCGACGATCATGCCATCCTGAGCAATTCGTCCACCAGTTCCTTACTTTACCGCTTGGTGCTAAAACTGGCCCCGTGAAATTATGGGGCTTGTTGCAAATAAAAGACCTATGAAAGTTACTTGAGCACCTCATGACATTGACAACCTTACCGATCAGCCACCTCTATAGTTTCCGCGTCTTGTGGATAGTCGGATGGCTGGCGATTCTACCGCTGACGGAGCTATGCGGGCAAGATCGAGAAGCCACTGAAATGCGGCGGCTGAGCATGGCTGATTCGGTTACTGGATGGGCTTCCATGGATAATGCAACGACCATCGTGGTGGCTCAGATTGACACGTCACGGCTCGGTGTCGACGGAATCGCCGAGGCTTGCCAGCAGCAGACGATCCACGTCGAAATGGATGTCCCGTTTTCTGCAGCCCACGGCTTTATTCGGATCAGGTCTCCCACGGAAATCATCGGCGACCTGCCAGCTGTGCTGGGTCTCAGTGGCACCTTGGAACTGGGAGAACCAACTCGTGTGGAAAAGCAGTTTCTCTACGCAATAAAGCTACGCAAAGATTTAGCAATCGAGTTTGGAATCCACGACACGATTATATCCAACCGTGGACCGTCACTGGCGGATGCCGTTGCCGCCTGTCCGCCAGGTGCTCCGTTGCGGGCAATCATTCTACCTCCTGATTATGTCCGGCAGGCTTTTCGGGAACTGCTGCCGAGCCTGCCGAGGCAACTCGGGGGTGGGCCAACGAAACTCTTAACCGACGGTTTCCTATGGGCGGCATTTACGTGGGATCCCGAAGGTGTTGCGAGGCTGGAAATCTGCTCGGCCTCTGCCAACGCTGCTCAGCGGCTTGCAGACCAGTTTCCAGCCATGGTGCAGGCCCTCGCTGAAGCGTCTTCGGCGACGAAAGCACAAGTAGAACTACTCGCTAGGCTGGCGGTTAAAGTCGAGGGGGACCGTGTCTTGATCCACATCGATGCCGAAAATCTGTTCAATGGGCGTCGTTAATGCTCTGCATGGCGACTCATCATACTGAAATGCTCATCGATGAACCAAAAATGCGAAGACAGCTACAAGGAGGAACCGTAGTTGTTGAGTCCTACTTTCGCTTGTATACTACACTTCAGGGTAAGTGTTTTAGAGGCGATTTTGGTCACGCCCAGCATGGTCGAGTTGTAAGAGACGGACGCGGAGCCGCCATCCGGCCGTGTTTCGCATGCTGACGCCAGTCATCTGAGCGATTGGGGACAATCGCTCTACTTTGGCGGCACGCCGGTCAGCGCGTGGTGCTGCTCTTGGGCGTCGAGTTGCAATTGCTCGCGGATGCCAGCTTGTACCGCCTCATCTGCCTCCTCGGGCCAAGCGATCAAGAAGTCGCGGTTGGGGATGCCGACGAGAATCGTGCCGTCAGGACGGCCGAGGATCGCCTGCAGCAGGCCGCGGCGAATCTCTGGAATCAGAATTCGAGCGGCGTCGTAGCCGTCATGGGTCTGCATCACGGCCAATCGTTCGCTGGGCATGAGACTTTGCGCCCGCCGAAGCTTTCAACAAGTTGTCGCGGGTGATTTCCATGATCTCCAGCGGTGCCTTACTCCACTGCGACACATTATGATCTTTGACGTACGCATAACCGTTGGGAGCATCGACGACGACGGATTGAACCTCCGACGAGAATGGGAAGCGGATGGCATCGCCCAAGTTAGGCAAACGGCCGCTGCGGTCCGACCGTTACGCCCGCAGGCCCCGCGGCCGAAGTCATTCGCTCTGGATGGATCGCAGCAGTACAATCGGCCTATCTCAACTGGTATTCTGACGCTTTGCCAGTGCGCGACTGCGAATACGCCAGCAAACGCGACTTAGCTGACAGTCTGCTCGCGGGCACCGACCTCGGGAAGCCGTTCCGCTGAACCTTTGCTGGCACTGCTCACGTAACCCGCCCTCCCTGTAAACAAGGAACCATCGCATGTTCGATCCCATTGGCGAACTTTCGCGTCGTGATTTACTCCGGGCCGGAGCCGCTGCGCTGGCGACTCCTGCGCTCGTCGGCTTGAGCGGCTCACCCGCCCGCGCCAACGATCCTTACGCCGACGCTGTCTTGGTCGAGGGCCAGCCGCCGGCGCCGCAGCCCGGTGCGTTTAGCATCGCCGTCCTGCCGGATACGCAAAACTACAGCGAGAAGTTTCCCGAGATTTACGCGGCGCAGACGAAATGGATTGTCGAGCACCGCGAGGCCCGCAAGATCGCCTGCGTCCTGCATCTGGGAGACATCACCAACCACAATACTCCTGAGCAATGGGAGAACGCGGTCCGAGCGATGCGAACTTTGGACGGCAAGGTTCCTTACTGCTTGACGCCCGGCAACCACGACTACAGCGAGGGAGGGCGGTGCACGGATCGCACGACACTGATAAACGACTATTTCCCTGTCTCCGCTTTTAAGAAGCAGTCGACCTTTGGAGGGACCTACGATCGGGAGCCGGATCGGATCGAAAACAGCTACCACCGCTTCACCGCCGCAGATCGCAAGTTTCTGGTCATCGCGTTGGAGTTTGGTCCCCGCCGCGATGTCGTCCGCTGGGCCAACGAAGTTGTCGCCAAACACCGCGACCATGCGGCGATTCTCATCACACATGCTTACATGTACTTCGACGACACCCGCTACGACTGGGGAAAGTATGGTGCCCAACAGAACTGGAATCCACACAGCTATGGCGTCGCCCGTACGACTGCGGATGATGTGATGGATGGTGAGGAACTCTGGACGAACCTCGTTAGCAAGCACGATAACTTCATCATGACACTCAACGGTCACGTGCTGGGCGATGGATTGGGAAAACTGACGTCGCCGGCTCCCGACCAAGGCGAGGTCCATCAGATGCTCGTCAACTTCCAGATGCGTCCCCAGGGCGGCGACGGTTGGCTGCGACTGTTAGAATTTCAGCCGAACGGCAAGACGGTTCAGGTCTATGACTACTCGCCGACGCGCGATCAGCATAACCAATCGCCACAAAACCAGTTCGCGCTGAGCTTGACCTAAGTTCGACTTTCGCAGTGCTGTGGTCGGCGAAGACGACAGTGTAGAACAATTGTCCCCAATTGTTCCGCACATCGGCCCGTGCGGGATGAAAAACAATTGGGGACAATTGTTCTACTCTCTGAATCGCCAGCGATTGAAAGATGAGAAAACTGCGAAAGTCGAACTTAGCACGTGGTGGGACGAGATGATTCAGCACACCCTTCGAAGCGATTCAGCGAACAACCGTGAAGGTGCTCGGCCACAGCGGAGCGCCTTCATGGCGGTGGGGCTGCTGACGCTGTGTCTGGTTGCGGCGCCGGCAGGTTCGTCACACGCGGAAGGAGCGGTTGACTTCGACCATCAAATCCGGCCGATCCTGTTCAGCCGCTGTGTCGGGTGCCATGGAGCGGACATAGCAGAATCCGGCCTGCGGCTCGATTCCCGAGAAGCGGCGACAGGGCAGCTCGACTCCGTCGAAGCGATTGTGCCCCAGCGGCCGGAGGAGAGTGAGCTGCTGCGCCGAGTCACCTCCAGCGATCCCGATGAGCGGATGCCGCCTGAGGGAGAACCACTGACGGCCGCCGAGATCGAACTGCTGCGGCGCTGGATCAGCGATGGAGCGCCGTGGCCGGAGCACTGGGCTTACCGGCCGCTGGCCAAGCGGCCGCCGCCGGTGATCGCGCCAGTAGAAATGGCGGACTGGGCAGAATCGCCGATCGATGCTTTCATCGCGGAAAAACTGCTCGGCAACGGGCTGCTGCCTTCACCCGCCGCGGACCGGCGAACGCTGTTGCGGCGCGTGCATTTTGACCTGCTCGGTCTACCGCCGCCCCCAGAATTGCTCGATGCGTTCGTGGCGGATCCGTCGCCCGACGCTTATGAACGCATCGTCGATTCGCTGCTGGCCAGCCCGCAGTACGGCGAACGCTGGGCACGGCACTGGATGGACATCGTGCACTTCGCCGAGACCCATGGGCACGATCAAGATCGACCACGGGAGCACGCCTGGCCGTACCGCGACTACCTGATTCAGTCGTTCAACAGCGATCAACCTTACCAGCGTTTCGTTCAGGAGCAGGTTGCTGGCGATGCACTGATCCCCGATGATTCCTGGGCAATTGTCGCGACTGGGTTTTTAGCGGCCGGGCCATGGGACGAAAGCTCGCTGCGCGACATCCAAGCCGACTCGCGGGACCGGCAGATCGGTCAGTACCTCGATCGTGACGACATCGTCACCACCACGCTCAGCACCTTCATCAGCACAACAGTCCACTGCGCCCGTTGTCACGATCATAAGTTTGATCCGGTCAGCCAGCAGGAATACTACAACCTGCAGGCGGTGTTCGCCGGGACCGATAAGGCCAATCGGCCATACGATCCCGATCCTCAGGTGGCTCAGCGGCGGCGTGAGATCACCACTGCTCTGGAGCAGCTCGAGCAGCAACGCGGCCGCTCTGACCCGGATTTGCTGCGTCCAATCGTGCAAGACGAAGTCGCTCAGTGGGAACAGCAGCTAGAGGAAACAGCGGCGCAGTGGCAGGTGCTAGAGCCCGCGGAGTTCAGCAGCGAGCACGGTTCGTTGCTGAGCGTCCAGCCCGACCACTCGCTGCTGGTTCACGGCCCGCGACCCGAGAAAGACACCTATACCATCCAAGTCGACTGCGATATGCCGCAGCTGACCGGGCTCCGGCTAGAAGTCATGGCCGATCCCAGCCTGCCGCACAACGGTCCCGGACGACAGGACAACGGGAACTTGCACCTCAGCGAGTTTACTGTCACCGCTACGTCGGCAGCAGACGTAACACCCGCCAAGTCGCCTGCCGCGGTGCCGTTGGAATGGGCTGGGGCAAGCGCCGACTTCGATCAAGCTGGCTGGACCGCTGCTCATGCAATCGACGGCAATCCGGCGACGGCGTGGGGAATCTTTCCACAGGTGGGCCAGTCGCATACCGCGACGTTTGCACTGAAGGAAAAACTCGCCGGCCCCGTCCGCTTGCAAGTTAACCTCCAACAGCTGCATGGCCAGGGGCATTTGATCGGTCGACTGCGGCTGTCGGTCACCGGTTCACCGGCGCCGCTGGAAGCCGCTGCCATGCCACAAGCGGTCGCCGCAATCCTCCAGACCCAGTCCACGCTGCGAAGCCCGAGCGAGCGCATCGAACTGGCAGCCTTTGTGCTCGGGCAGCGGCTCCAGCGTGAGCTTGCAGCGCTCCCCGCGGAGCAAATGGTCTACTGCGGCACCAATGAATTTGAAGCCGACGGCTCGTTCCAAAGAGCTGCTCAGCCTAGACCCGTGCAGGTGTTGCTTCGCGGTGAGATCGATCGTCCGCTCGCCGAGGCGACACCGGGCGCTATCGCGCTGGTAACGCAGTTATCACCCGAGTTCGAGCTGCCGCAGCCGCAGGACGAAGCCGCGCGACGAGCGGCGTTGGCACGGTGGCTCTCGGACCGGCAAAACGTGCTTACTTGGCGGTCGATCGCCAACCGATTGTGGCAATCGCACTTCGGACGCGGCATCGTCGATACGCCGAACGACTTTGGCCACATGGGCAGTGCGCCGACGCATCCTGAACTGCTCGATTGGCTCGCGATCGAACTTCGCGACAACGGCGGCTCGCTGAAGTCGCTGCATCGGTTGATCGTAACCAGCGCCGTCTATCGCCAGGCGTCGGGTTATGCTTCGCCGCTGGCCGAGCAGGACGCGGACAATCGATTCCTGTGGCGGATGAACCGTCGGCGGCTCGATGCTGAATCGGTCCGCGACGCGGCGCTGCAGCTTTCGGGAACTCTGGACCGAAAAATGGGTGGACCATCGGTGAGGCAGTTTCTGCAGACGCCGGGCGTGCACGTCACCCCGGTGGTCGACTATGCCAACTTTGACGCGGATGCGCCGGCGATGAGCCGCCGCAGCGTCTATCGGTTCTTGTTCAGGACGGTACCGGATCCATTCATGCAGTCGTTGGATTGCCCGGATGGATCGCAGCTGACGCCGCAGCGCGGTGAGTCGCTGACAGCCTTGCACGCTTTGTCGCTGCTCAACGACAAGCTGATCGTGCGGCTGAGCGAACCGATCGCTGCGCGAGCCGCCGCCGAGAGTCATGCTGGCGAATCTGCGGTCGCAGCGGCATTCCGGCTGATCCTGCTGCGGCAGCCGAGCGAGGATGAAGCTGCGGCCGTTGCGCGGTACGCTGACGAACACGGACTGGCCAATGCCTGCCGCTATTTGCTCAATACCAATGAGTTCATGTTTGTCGATTGAGGCTCCAAGCAGGCTTGATCGCTTCGAAAACGGGAGTCAATCCGATGCCAGCTAACCACGACCACGTCGGCGGCAACCGCCGTGATTTCCTTTGGCAAGCCGGCGGCGGACTGGGCGGCGTGGCGTTGGCGGCGCTGCTGGCCGACGAACGGCTATCTGCCGCGGATGCCACAGCGTCGTCCTCGGTTCACGGTGGGCTGCACCATCGGCCGCGCGTCAAGCGTGTGGTGCAGCTGTTCATGAACGGCGGCGTCAGCCAGATGGACACGTTCGATTACAAGCCAGAACTCAATAAACGGCACGGCGAGAAGGTCGATTTCGGCCTCAAGACCGCCGTGACCAGTTCGCCTGGCGCGATCATGAAGTCGCCGTTCGCCTGGAAGCAGCATGGCCAGTGCGGCCGCTGGGTCAGCAGCGTGTTTCCCCACATGGCCGGCTGCGTGGACGAGCTGGCCTTCCTGATGGCGATGGCCTCGAAGACCAACGTCCACGGCCCGGCCAGCTACATGCAGAACACCGGGTTTGTGCTGCCCGGTTTTCCCAGCATGGGCGCGTGGATCTCCTATGCGTTGGGCAATGAGTCAGAGGATCTGCCGGCGTTCGTCGTGCTGCCCGATCCCCGCGGCCTGCCCTACAACAATACCGGCAATTTCTCCGCCGGGTTCTTGCCGGCGATGCATCAGGCAACGCTGATTCATGCCGCGTCGCCGACTCCGATCGCCAACCTGCAGCCGCCACGGAATGTGGAGCAGATCACCCCTGCGAGCGAACAGGCGGGACTCGCTTTGCTGCAGCAACTCAACCGGGAGCACCTGGAACAGCACCCCGGCGACTCGCGGCTGGCGAGCCGCATCGCTTCGTACGAACTGGCTGCCCGCATGCAGCTCAGCGCGCCGGAGGCCCTGGATCTAGCGAGCGAAACCGCGGCGACGTTACAAGCCTACGGCGTGCAGGATGAAGCGACCTTCGGCTTCGGCCGCAACTGCCTGATCGCCCGCCGACTGCTCGAACGCGGCGTGCGTTTCGTTCAGGTCTGGAGCGGCACCGGAGGAGCCAAGGGCAACTGGGACAATCACACCGATATCGATTCCGAACTACCGCTCATCGCTCGGCAAGTCGACCAGCCGACTGCGGCGTTATTGAAGGATTTGAAACAGCGGGGGCTGCTCGAGGACACGCTCGTCGTCTGGACGACCGAGTTTGGCCGGATGCCGTTCACCCAAGGCGCCACCGGCCGCGACCACAACGGCGGCACGTTCGTCACCTGGCTCGCCGGCGGCGGCGTGAAAGGGGGCGTATCGCATGGCGAGAGCGACGAGTTCAGCTACCAAGCCGTCAGCGGACAAACGTATTGCTACGACCTGCACGCGACGATTCTGCATCTGCTGGGCATCGACCATACCCGCCTGACATTCCGCCACAACGGCATCGACCGCCGCCTGACCGACGTCCACGGGCATGTCATTCAGAAGGTCTTGGCCTAGCGGCCATAGGTCTTCTGCAAGTGAAACGTAACGTCCCTTGCTCACTCGGCTAACTTTACGCGATAGACTCAGGCGATCACATCTCTCGCCCCACTACTTGCCAGGATTCATCATGCGCACCCTGTTTATTGGTACCGCCTGTTTAGGCGCTGCAGTTCTACTGAGCGGGGTAACCGCGCCGCTCTCCGCGACGGCCCAGGATCGACCGGCCAGCGGCCCCGCTCAGCTGCGATGGAAATTCGGGGAAGATGAAAAATTCGATGTCGTGATGGTCCAGAATATGACAACCGAAATGGACATCCCCGGTCAAACCCTCAAAACGACCGTGGTGAACAAGACCTGGATGCAGTGGCACACCCGCGCTGTACACGCCGACGGCAGCGCAACGATCGACTCGAAAATCACCCGAGTGAAAATGGAGGTGAATAATCCGCTGACCGGCAGCTTCGCCATCGATTCCGATCAAGAACCGCCCGCTGAGGGCCAACCCGCTCAGATTGACGGCATGATTCGGCCACTGATCGGCGTCACGATGACGAACGTGATGGCTCCCACCGGCAAAGTGTCCGATGTCACGATTCCCGAAGAGGCCTTGGCCGGAATCAAGGGCGTCGCCGGAGGCGCATTCATGTCGGCTGAACAGCTGGGGCAGATGATTCAGAATGTTTCGCCGGTCTTCCCAGAACAATCGCTCACGCCCGGAGATTCTTGGGATCGGAGTTCTGAATCCACGACTCCCGTCGGTGTGATGAAAACCGACATCAAATACACCTATCAGGGCACGATGCAGCTGGACACGCAAACCGTGCATCGGATCGACATCGCTACACAAATGGCTTTCAACACGCCGGAAGCCGGCCCACGCATCGAGATCGGTGATCAAAACAGCACCGGCGTGATGCTGTTCGACAACCAAGAAGGCCGCCTCAGCCGCTCCGACATTGAGCAAACCTTCACCATCAAAGTCAGTGTTACTCCCGAACAGGTGATGGAACAGAAGATCACGCAGACCGTTTCCAACGTGATCGAACCCGCGCAGTAAGAATGGTGGCATTTTGCCTTGCGTGCAGGGCAGCGCATCCGGGTGGCACGTCCCTGAGGAACGAAGGGCGTGCTCGGGAAACGGCTTGGCGACCACGGAATGTATCGTTGACTCGATACCTGGCCCCGTCCGTTCACGCCCATCGCTGGGGCTCTGAGCGTGCCACCCCACCTGCGCCGGTCGGCCACTCATCCGCGTGCGAATCCAATTTGTGAATTGTGTCTTTCGTTTATAGAGTAAATGCGCGATTACAATCCGTCATCAGCAGCACCAAAATCGATCAGGTAGTACGGTGTCCCGTCGCGCTGGCCATCGATGGTGAAGCTGTTCTGCTCGACCGGAATGCTCTGCCTGGTCGGCAGGCCGTCATGATCGAGCCGAACCACCTTGGCACCTGAGCGGCTCAGCTGGATGGTCGCCTTGACCGGCTCCAGCAGGATCGGCGGACCGCCTTTTTCCAGCAGCCGGTCGCCATCCTCGTTGAACTGCATGCCGCTGTTACGGGCCCGCGCCATCGCTACCACCAGCAGGCGTTTTCCCTCCTTCAGGTCGTCCGCTTTTCCTTGTGCAGTGACGTAGATCGCAGCGAACGGTGACTGCGATGTGATCGTCACGTCTTGCAGACGGTGGGTGATGCCGGGCGCAAAGCCGACAATCGCTTGCGTCCGCGGCGTGTCGATCGTGAAGTAACCGCCAGTGGAATCAGTGTTACCGGCGTGCCAGCGAAGCTCTTCCGTCGAGGACTGGATGGCTCCGTCACGCTCGTAGCGAGCTAGGTCGAAGACTGCTGTCTCCTCCGGCTGCTCAGTGAAGTTCACAACGGTGCGAACCGCGGCCAGCGCTGCGGCTGGAATCTGTTGGCCCTCGAACTGCTTCTGATCGCCACCTTGCTCAACTCGGTCGTCTACGCCGAGTTCTCCGGCCAGTAACGACGGCAGATGCACGTTTCGCTGCGCAAGCGTTTGTGACTGAGCCACGTCGTTGCGGAGCACCTGACGCGAGACGGCTGGAAACAATCCCAAAACCTGCGGCACAGTGACGTCCCACGCCTGCTCACCGAGCACTCGGCTCATTTCGCCTTGATCACGGTTTTGGAACATGAACGAGCTATCCCAGCCCTGTAATCCCATTCCATACGCACCGATGATCGCCGGCCCTTCAGCGCCCCATTCATTAGGAAACACGTGAATCCACTCCGAGAGCATGAACGGCCGGTCCTCGACCTGCTGCACGCCCGAGCTGAGCATACCTGAACCAGGCTGTGACAACATCGACCGGTTGTCGACTAAGTCATCTTTGCTGCCACCAAAGTAGTTGTGACGGTCGATCAGGCCAACTTGGTAGTCGCTATGCAGGTTGGCGTAGTGGCTCAGCCCCTTCCCAGCCTGCCAGTTGGACCCGATCAATTCACCTTGGTAACCCGCCTGACGCACCGCACCGACATACCGCTCATACGCCTCGCACTGCAATTGGTAGAGAAAGGTCATCGTGTCGAGCAACCGTTGCTTTCGATAGGCTTGTGAACCATCCAGCTGCTGCGGTTCCCAATACCATGGATTTCCCAGCGGCAGGATGTTGCGTTGCTGCAGGTCCTCCATTCCGTCCGTCAAACCTTCACTGGCAAAACTATCCATCGCCCGCTGTCCCCACGCCGCCACCAGTGCAGCTTGATCGCCGTACTTGTGCTGCAGCCACTGCGAGAAGCGTGCTGCGACATCGGCGCGCAGCGTCGGGCTTTGTTTTAGCGGCTGCATCGAAGTGAAGAACAGGATGCTCTGCTCGTTGATCATCTCAATCGCAAAGATCGCCGGATCCTCGGCATAGGTCAGCCCGGTGTAGGGGTTGCGGTGCGCCAGCAGATTGGTCATCTGCCGGATATGCAACCGCTGCAACTCGGGCGAATAAAACAGCGCACTGTGCGGTACCTCGACCCGCTTGCGTCGTTCACCCAGCTTGCCAAACTCATCCAAGTACGGCACGTCGCGACGGTCAGCCGGTCCCATCTTGATCGTCCCGAAGTGCGCCGACAATTTCACATAGATGCCGGCCTGCTTCAGACACGCGATCTGGTAATCCATCCGGTCCAGACCTTCGGAGTCATACTCGGCTGCGCTCTCGGGCGACTGAATACCGGCCCAGCCGGTGCCATCGGCGAACTTATGCAATCGCACCGCGTTGATGCCGTACTTAGTATAAAACTCCGCTCGCCGCTCGGCGAGCGGCTTTTCCGGCGCAGGCGGCAAAGCAGAAGTTCATACCCCATAACTTGATCGGCTGCCCATTATAAACCAGCTCATCCTGACTTCGTTCGATCCTCCCGTGTTTGCCCGCAGGTTTCTCGAGCCAATCGGCCATCCCGATTGCACCCGGAGCCGGCGTGTTGGTGGGTTTGAACGGATACCAGTCGGTCATTTCCTGGGTGAATGCAGGAGTGTTGACCAATGCTGCGACCAATACCGAAAACACTACCGGCTTCTGGAGGCATGAAAAAATCATGTATTTGCTTTCGGTAAATGGCCGGGATTAATAGGTTGCTGTAGAACGATAAACTTATTCTTAGCTCGCGTGGACAAAAGCGGCTAATCCTCCGGCCCCCTCACCCCCAGCCCCTCTCCCCCGAACAAGTTCGGGAGGCGAGGGGAGCCGGAGGTAAAACATGATATCGCCGACATCTTTGTCCTCGATCATCGAGGATCATTTGGAATCAAACAGAATGCAAATAGGTGACGGCACCGTTACCACAGAGCGATTGTAGGTGAGTGCTCCAGTGTCGGCATTTACCGCGAAGCTGGCCAAGGTGTGCGAGTCCTGACCGGCGGCGAGCAGCCACTTACCTGCGGGATCGAGATTGATATTCCTCGGCGTGGCTCCGCGCACCGGTTCGAGTTCCACAACCGACAGCTCACCGCTGCGCCCATCGACCGCGAACACGGTCACGGTGTCATGGCCACGGTTGGCGGCGTAGACAAATTTGCCGGAAGGGTGGACAAGAATTTCTGATGCGCTGGTGAATTGCTCTTTGGCCAGATCTTCTTTCGATACGGTGGGAATCGTCTGCTTGAGCTTCATCGTCCCTGCATCAGCATCATAGTCAAACACTGAAACACTCAGGTCGAGTTCATTGAGCACGTAGATCCACTGACCGTTCGTGTGAAACCGCATGTGCCGTGGGCCGCCGCCTGCGGGCACTTCGCCGTATCCGTGCTGCGTGAGCTTCGCACCAGCTGCATCGACCTTGTAAATCACGACCTTGTCGAGTCCCAGGTCGGGGACGAACGCAAACCGATTGTCGGGCGAAAAGCCGGTCCAGTGAGCATGGGGAGCATTCTGCCGCCCCTCGACCACGCGGGAGCCGCCTTCGTGCTTGATCAGTTGAGTCCGCTCGTTGATCGATCCGTCGTCGTTGAGCGAGAACACGCCGGTCGAACCGCCACCGTATTGGGCCGTGATCAGAGTTTTGCCCGTAGCATCAATAGCTAAGTGGGCTGCCCCACCGTCTCCGATCGCCGCCGAGTTGACAAGCTTGAGATTCGGTTTGCCTGCATCGTCTTTGACAATTTTATACGCGACAACGCTCGGCGCGCCTTCCAGCGTCCCAACTGCATACAACATCGGCACTTTGGGATGCTGGGCCAGAAAGCCGGGGCCACTGATCTCAGCAACTAGCCGCGACTCCGAAAGTTTGCCGTTTTCCGAATTCAAGGTGCAGTGATAGATGCCCTTGCTCGGTTTGGCGTTGCTGGTGCCCAGCCAAACATCGATTTCTTTAGCAGCGGTTGTAGATTGCATGGACAGGACCACAAGCCAGCTGGTGGTAAGGAGGGTAAACATTCGTGTCAGCAAAATCAGAGTTCCTTAGGATCATGAGAGGGAAGGGGAAATGCGGAGTACTAAGCGGGGCAGGACATGAACTTCGGCAAGATTCAATCAGCCGGCACGCGTTAGCGTCCGGTTCTCACGAACTTTCATGCCGCAGTAATAATGGGTTATCGGGATGGACCATTCACGGCTGAGAGTCTTCCAACGGAATCTTGACAGTGTGCTGAGTGACCAAGCGGTCGATTAAATCCGTTAGCGATTCGGGTTCGGGGAGGGTTCGCCAGCTGATATCATCAGCTCCTTTGGGAATCCAGCTTACGTCGAGGGAACCGGTCGGCGGCACGGGGTCACCCGCGTCCTCTAATGCGTGACGGAGGCGAGCTGGATCCATGTGGTAACCGCCGAGTCCGTGGTAGATCGCACGTTGGCTATTAGAACCGTGGTCATCTCGCCCGTTGGGGCCAACTCCATACAGCAAGATGTTGGTGCCGGATAAGCGGCGATAGCGAATGGGGGTACCGTAAATAGGATCGATTGGCTGATTAACGAAGACCTCCGGCACGACGTCAGCAAGGTTTTCTGGAAGATCTCCGCTCTGTGACCGATAAGCCGCCAGTTGGGCGGCAACCGTTGCCAGTTCGCGATTGACAGCCGCATGTTCGACCGCCGCAAGTATCATGGCATAAGAACTAGCGCTGCTGCCTACCATGCCATCGGCCATAATCCGCGACCGTTTTCCCGGATGAAGGTAACCGATAAAACGGTTCCAACGCGACTCGAGCTGTTGATGGTCTTGATTCAGCCGCTGCTCCCAGGATTTCAATCTTTGCTGCCGCGTGGCCGGGTCATTGATTGAAATGATGGTCGCGAGTTCATTATGTACGCGGTTGATCTTCTTGAGCGTCACGTTCCAATCGATGGCGCCATGGGAGAGCCCGCGAGCCGAACTAAGCATGAATTCATCCTCCGCAAGCACCGCAGGATCCTGGCTGGCCAAAATTACATACTGGATCGAGAACAACCGCTCACCGTTCAGGGCAGTTCTCAAGAGGCTAATGTGTTCTGGCAACTGACTTAGCGTCTGGTGGATTTCTTGAGCCAAAGTTGGCGTCAGTGCGGGGGCGGCGAGCAGATACTTCAGTGGCTCAAGCAACACGCCTTCACAGGCGATTTGAATCAGTACTTCAATGTTCGTGTCTTGATGAGGCAAGGCACTGAGTTTCAGCCCCACCTGCAGATCGTTCCATGCCCCTTGCAGGTTCCCTTCGCCCATCCGCAGGCATGCGCGCTGGACCAACGCGCGGACCATCGCGCAGGCCCGCGGTCAGCTCAGAGGCCAAATCGAAGGGAGTCTCGTCCACCAATGCAGCCGCGGAAGGGCTATAGAAAGCATCTTGCTCAGCCGCTTCATAGAGCCGATCGTAGTAGGGAGCATAGCGGGCGAGCAACTCCGCCAGGGGCGTACACTGTGAGGCACGCCAAGGTGCTTCTTGACAGCGCGAGATGATCTCGTAGGCGGCCGATTCCCAGCCCACGCCTGTAGGCGACGGATACTTGTTATTTAGCCACGCCTCGATCGCGTGCCGCGAGTGCTTGTCCAACTCGGCAAGCCCTGGGCCACCGCCGGAAGGCTGCATCTCGAGTTCACGACAAAGCGCTGCCCATTGGTTTGCATCCATATCCAGTGGGCCCATCGCCTGCCAGAAGGGGACAGCGGCATTCTGAGCGGGCAAAATTCCGTGACCCTGACGAAGCCGTTTAGCTAGGTGAAAATCGGGCAGACCGTCACTGCGTAAGGGGGCTGTCAGGAACGTGGTCTGGCTGGAAACGTCGATCGCGGGCGACGTCCGGTACCACTGGAAAGCCAGGCCGAAGACTGCCAGGCAGACGCAGCCGAACAGGGTCCAGCCGACGAAGTGTCGTCGCGGGTCGTACCATGCCACCGGAACTGTCTCCGTGGGAGGGGAGGGCTAAAGATGCGGAAAAAAACGACCATTAATGCCCAGGGCCGCAACTTGGGTGGCTGATAGCGTATCATGAAGTCACCCCCGACGCTGGTATCCCGCGATTCTTGAGTGGCCGCCGCACGCGGTGAGCCGGTGGTCGCGCCTCCTCACCTTCCTCAAGCCCCGCCCGTTCCTTAGGACGCGTGCCGTATGCACTCCCTTTGCCTCCGATCGCTGTCACTCGCTGTCGCCACCGTGCTGCTGGGACTCGCCCCGGCGGTAGCCGAACCGGTCGACTTCAACCGCGACATCAAGCCAATCCTGTCCAACCGCTGTTACTTTTGCCACGGTCCGGATCCGGAGGAACGTCAGGGCGGGATCGACGGCCTGAGGCTCGATACCCGCGAAGGGGCGCTGGAGGATCTCGGCGGGCACGCGGCGATCGTGCCCGGCGACGCCGCGGCCAGCATGCTGATCGAACGGATCACGTCGGCCGAGGAAGGCGTGATCATGCCGCCGCTGGACAGTGGCCACAAGTTAACTCCCGGCGAAATCAAACTGCTCCGCCAGTGGATTGAGCAGGGGGCGCCGTACGCGGAACACTGGAGTTATGTGCCACCGGTCCGCCCGGAACTGCCGCACGTCAAGAGAGCGGATTGGCCGCGAACGCCGGTCGACCACTTCATCCTGGCTCGGCTGGAGCAACAGGAGCTGACCCCCTCGCCGGAGGCCGATGCCACGTCGCTGGTTCGGCGGCTGTTCCTCGACTTGACCGGCTTGCCCCCGCGCATCGAAGACGTCGATGCGTTTGTCGCCGACACCGATCCGGCCGCCTATGAGAAACTCGTTGATCGGCTGCTGAGCGACAAGGCCTACGGCGAACATTGGGCGCGGATGTGGCTCGACCTGGCTCGCTACGCCGACTCAGCAGGCTATGCCGATGATCCAGCGCGAACGATCTGGCTGTACCGCGATTATGTGATCGATTCGATCAATGCCAACAAACCGTTTGATCAGTTCACGATTGAACAGATCGCCGGTGACTTGCTGCCCGGTGCCACTGACGAGCAGCTCATCGCGACAGCGTTTCATCGCAACACGCTGACCAACAACGAAGGTGGAACCGACGACGAGGAGTTCCGCAATGCGGCAATCGTCGACCGCGTCAACACCACATTGGCTGTATGGATGGGTACCACGATGGCCTGTGCCCAGTGTCATACACACAAGTACGACCCCATTACGCAAGAAGAATATTTTAAGGTTTTTGCGATTCTCAATAACACACAGGATGCCGACCAACGCGATGAATCGCCGCTGCATGCGGTCTACACCGCAGAGCAACAGCGGCAGCGCCAGGTGTGGGAAGAGGAGTTGCGGGAGGTCGAAACGATCGTGCAAACACCGACGCCCGAACTGGCCGCGGCGCAGGAAGCGTGGGCAGCTGAGTTCCCGCACGACCTAGCTTGGCAGGCGCTCGAGCCGATGGACGTCCAGTCACAAGCCGGCAGTGTGGTGAGTGTCGACGGAGCACTGGTCGCCGTGGCGGCGGGGGCAGAGACCGATACGTATACCCTCACCTTACCGCTGCCAGCCCAACCGCTGCGAGCGCTGCGTCTGGAGACTTTGACCGACGACAGCTTGCCGAAGCAGGGCCCTGGGCACGGTGGCGGCAACTTCGTCATCACCGGCATTCAGGCAACACTCGTTCCTGCCGAATCCTCGTCCTTCGCCGGCCGCTATGTGCGGATCGAGATCCCAGGGCCACAGAAAATCCTGTCGCTCGCCGAAGTCGAGGTGTTTGCGGGCGAGCAGAACATCGCTCGCCAGGGCACCGCTTCGCAGAGTTCCACGGCGTTTGATGGTCCGGCTCAACTGGCGATCGACGGCAATACCGATGGGCGTTTCGCCGATGCTAAGTCGACCACGCACACCGCCATTTCGGACAATCCGTGGTGGGAAGTCGATTTGCAATCCAATCGAGCTATCGATCGTGTGGTGATTTGGAACCGCACCGACCTAACGACCGTCCAGCGGCTGAAGGATTTTCGCATCACCATTCTCAATGCCGCTCGCGAACCGCTGTGGCAGCAGATGGTGGATACAGCACCGGAGCCGAATGTCGAACTGGCCCCAGGCGGGCCGCGTTCGATCCGCTTTAGCCAAGCAATTGCCGATCATAGCCAGTCCGGCTTCGATGCGGCATTCGTGTTGAACAATCCAGAACCGAAGTCGAAAGGTTGGGCGATCGGCGGCGCGATCGGTTCGCCGCACCAACTGGTGTTGCTCGCCGACGACGCCGTGGAGGTTCCCGCTGGGAGCCGACTGACGCTCACCCTTGAGCAACAATCGGTACACGCCCATCACACGCTGGGGCGGTTTCGTGTTTCGGCGACCGCGGATGAGCGAACTGGGGCTTGGGCGACGACGCCCGCGGCAGTGATCGAGGCGCTGGCGGTTCCATCAGCGGCGCGATCACAGGATCAACAAAATCAGATCGCGGCGTTCTACCGGACGATTGCTCCGCAGTTGGCCGGCCAGCGCCAGCGGGCGGCGGAACTGCGTCAGCTTCTGGCCGAAGTCCAGCCGGTCACCGTCCCGGTCATGCGCGAGCTGCCGCCGGAGCAACGCCGCATCACGCGGTTGCAGGAGCGTGGTAATTTCATGAACCTTGGCCAAGAGGTCGAGCCTGGTACGCCCGAAGTCTTTCCGCCGCTGCCGGCCGATCGGCCCGCCGATCGATTGGCGCTCGCGCAGTGGCTGGTCGATGAGGCGAATCCGCTGACGCCGCGCGTGATCGCCAACCGGTACTGGGAACGACTCTTCGGCACCGGGATTGTGGCCACCAGTGAAGAGTTCGGGTCGCAGGGGGAATTGCCCTCGCACCCGGAATTGCTCGATTGGTTGGCGATGGAGCTGGTGCGGCTGAAGTGGGACACGCGGGCGCTGGTGAAGCTGATCGTGATGTCCTCGACTTATCGCCAGTCGTCGCGGGTCGACCCGAAAGTTTATGAGCTCGATCCTGATAATCGCCTGCTGGCGCGGGGGCCTCGATTTCGCATGGGCGCCGAAATGATCCGTGATCAAGCGCTCGCCGTGGCCGGGCTGTTGAGCGAGAAACTGCACGGCCCTCCGGTCAACCCACCGCAACCGACAACGGGGCTGAGCGCCGCGTTTGGCAGCGGGATCGATTGGAAGACCAGCGTGGGAGAAGATCGGTACCGACGTGGTCTGTATACCACTTGGCGGCGTTCCAATCCTTATCCGTCGATGACCACTTTTGATGCGCCCAATCGTGAAGTCTGTACGCTGCGGCGCGGCCGCTCCAACACACCGCTGCAGGCACTCGTCACGCTCAACGACCCGGTGTTCGTCGAAGCGGCCCAGGGGCTCGCGCGGCGAATGATGCTCGGCGGTGGCCAGTCGCTTGAGGACCGCGCGGTCCACGGATTCCGGCTCTGCTTGTCGCGTCACCCACGGCAAGAGGAACTCGATCGCCTGGTGCAGCTGTATCAGACCGCGCATGAAGAACTGAGCACGCGTCGCGAGCACGCATTGCAACTGGCTACTGATCCTGTGGGGCCGCTGCCTGCGGGCGTCGACGCGGTCGAGCTGGCGGCCTGGACAACCGTCGCCAACGTCCTATTGAACTTAGATGAAACCCTGATGCGCCGCTGAGCCTATTAAAGGCCGCGACGCATCTACAAAGCAGCTTCGATCTGCCAGATTGACCTGATTACCTCCCGCCGGCTTTCTCATCATGCATCCACGACTCGAACAACTGCAAACTGTGACACGGCGAAATTTCCTGCGGCAATCGGCCCTGGGAATGGGCGGCATGGCGCTGGCGTCGCTGCTAGAGCGTGACGGCGTGGCGTCGCCGCTGAGCGTTACCAATCCCTTGGCCCCGCGAGCGGCGCATTTCCAGCCGCGGGCCCGGCGAGTGATCTACCTGCACCTGACCGGCTCGCCGCCGCACCTGGACATGTACGACTACAAGCCGGAGCTGGTCAAGCTCGACGGCCAGGATTGCCCCGAGTCATTCCTGGCAGGCAAACGCTTCGCCTTCACATCGGGGACGCCCAAGCTGCTGGGCACGCCGCGGAAGTTCGCACAGTACGGCGAGGGCGGGATGTGGATGTCCGACGCGATCCCGCACCTGCACAGCGTTGCCGATGAGATGTGCATGATCAACTCGATGACCACCGACCAGTTCAATCACGCTCCGGCGGAGCTGTTGTTCTACACCGGCTCGCCGCGGTCGGGCCGGCCGTCGATGGGGTCGTGGGTGACTTATGGGCTGGGATCGGAGAACGAGAACTTGCCGGGGTTCGTCGTGCTGATCTCCAGCGGCGTGCAGCCCAACGGCGGCAAGAACTCATTCGGCAGCGGTTTTCTGCCGTCGGTGTTTCAAGGGGTGCAGTGCCGGTCGCAAGGGCGATCCGGTGCTGTACGTCTCCGATCCGCCGGGGATGGACCGCGACCTGCGGCGGCACACGCTCGACGCGCTGCGCGACCTGAACTAGCTGCAGGCTCAGGAACTGGGGCATCCGGAAACGCTGACCCGAATCGCGCAGTACGAACTCGCGTTTCGCATGCAGACGGCAGTTCCCGAAGTGATGGACATCTCGCGCGAATCGGCGCAGACGCTCGAGGCCTACGGGGCCAAGCCGGGCGAAGCGAGCTTCGCCAACAACTGCCTGTTGGCTCGCCGGCTCGTCGAACAGGGCGTGCGATTCGTGCAGCTGTTCGACTGGGGTTGGGATTTTCACGGCACCGGACCAGGCGAGGACATCCGTGACGGTCTGACGAAGAAGTGCGCCACGATGGACCAGCCGGTCGCCGCACTGATCAAGGACCTCAAGCAGCGCGGGCTGCTGGAAGACACGCTGATCATCTGTGGCGGCGAGTTCGGCCGGACGCCATTTCGCGAGGGGCGCACCGCCAAAGGCGACATTCTCGGCCGCGACCACTATCCCGACTGCTACTCGATGTGGATGGCCGGCGGCGGGATGAAAGGCGGCTACACCCACGGCGAGTCCGACGAACTCGGTTTTTCGGTCGCTCGCGACAAAGTCCACGTCCACGACCTGCAGGCGACGATCCTGCACCGCCTTAGGCTTCGACCACACCCGGCTGACCTATCGCTTCCAAGGACGGGACTACCGGCTGACCGATGTGCATGGCAACGTCGTGCACTCCTTGCTGGGTTAGTGCTGCGTCACCGCTTGAGTTTAGGTTCCGCCCGGCCGGAGGGCTCGCGCCCTGCCATCAAAATAGTAACGCCACGGCGCAAGCCGTGCGGCCTCAACCGGACCTTAGAGCTGTGACTCAGCACTCGCTTCGAGACCAGCGGGCTGTGATATTGCAGGATTACCAGCGTTACAGTGGCTTCCGCGAAAGCCAGGCCACCGCCGGACGCGTCGACCTCCGACCTTCGTCAATCGGTGGCAAAAGTATTTGCCGCAACACAGCGCAGAGCCATTCCATCCGATCAGATTGTAGCATTGAGCCGAACTTGACGGTTCGGTTTGCCTTGATTTCGATGAGTCGATTACTTCCGCCATCGGATTGCCAAGGTGTACCTCCAAACTCCACAGCTTGTACTTCGCACGGATCAAAGCGTTTCTTCCATCGCAGGAACCCAAGTCGTGTCGCAACATATGAGTCGAACTCATCGATGACGACTTCGACCTTCCCGATCAGATTTATGACTGCCGCTGCCATCATGCCAATTCCTACGGTCACAAAAGGAATTAGAAATACACAAAGAAACAACGTCATCCCAAGATCCATTGGTTCGCCATTCATTTCCGGCTTTCCATCTTTCAGTCCCGGGGCGGGGAACCAAGTCGGAAGGGGACCGATGAGGTTGGTGTACAGTCCCGCGATGGCAATCAAAACGAAAACCGAGATGATGCCGTTCCAGAATAGCGCAAATCCCGCAGTAAACGCAAAACCACTCAGTGATCGCAACGAAGCCGTCGCTGCCACCCGTTGACCATCGGAGACTACGGAACATCCTGATGGCGGGCGAGCTAGAATATCAGCAATAGAACGCCCCGAAGTATTGAGTTCAGATAGCCTTGATAACTTGCCACAGTCAGGGCACAGTGCGACACCTTCCTTGATGTTGATGGCGTCCGCAGTGATCACCGCGTCGCAGTTCGGACAACGTTGTAGTCCGAAGTCACTTGGCAACAGACGCTTCAAGATTCCTGACATCGATCATCTATGGTCGTGAATTTTTGACTATCCCAAATGGGCATCCGAAGGTAACGGTTGTCGAGGCACGTATCCGCAGTTGGGCGGAGTTGTAACTCAAGGTCTGACTGAAATTGTGTCCGTTTTTCTCGCTGCCGACAAGATCGAGGGGACGCCTTTACCCACCACGGGAGAAAACTGGCTCTGTGGAAACCATCGTTGCAACAGCTCACGCCCAACCCCAGCAGCGGCGTCGCTACGGCTATCTTAATGGAAATCGCGGCTGGGGATCGTTAGCGTTCCTACTAACTCGCGGAGGTCTTCCAGGTGGCTGACGACCACATGGATCACCCCTTTTTGGTTTTCGAGCTTGCCTTCGACCAACCACACATGGCTCGTCTTGGCGATCCGGAAGAAGCGTTCCCAGATTTTGGTGAACAACACCAGGTTGATCGTGCCGGTTTCATCTTCAAGCGTTACGAACGTGATCCCCTTGGCCGTCCCGGGACGCTGGCGCAGCAGGACCAGACCGCCGACGCGGACGTGCCGCCCATCGCGCAAGCCTGCCAGTTCCGCCGCCGGCACACACTCCCGCCTTTGCAGCTCGCGCGCAAGAATGACACCGGGTGCGCCTTGAGACTCATGCCGGTCATCTGGTAGTCGGCATGAACTTCTTCCATCGGCGACATCGGCAGCAACTCTTCAGGCAGCGACTCGTCGCCCTCGTCGAACGTGTCCAGCAGCGGCATGTCGTGCTCGGTCTTCTCCTGAGCGAGCGATTGCCAGATCGCCGCGCGGCGGTCGCGAGCCAGACTTCGCAGCGCATCGGCATCGGCCAAAATCGTCAGCACGCTTTGCGACAACCGCAGCCGCCGTTTGCAGTCGGTCAGATCGAGGTACGGTCCGCCGCGTTGCCGCTGGTCGACGATCTGCCGCGCCGCCTCGACCGGCAGCCCCTTGATCATCCGCAGCCCCAGCCGCACCCCAAAAGGGGGCAGGAGCCTTTTTTCGCTCCGGGCTGTGATTTCCATCTCAAATAAGGTGCAGTCCCAATCGCTGTGATTGACATCCGGCGGCTGCACATCGACCCCGTGCCGCCGCGCGTCGCTGACCAACTGCGCCGGAGAGTAAAATCCCATCGGCTGGCTGTTGAGCAGCGCCGCGCAGAACGCTGCCGGGTAATGCCGCTTGAGGTAAGCCGACGCGTACACCAACAGCGCAAAACTCGCCGCGTGCGACTCCGGAAATCCATACTCACCAAAGCCGCGGATCTGGTTGAAAACCTGCTCGGCAAACTCACCCGCCAAGCCGTTTTTCGCCATCCCTTCGATCAGCTTGATCCGAAACCGATCGATCACGCCGGGACGCCGCCAAGCCGCCATCGCGCGGCGCAGCTGATCGGCTTCACCGGGCGTGAAGCCGGCGGCAACCACCGCCAGCCGCATCGCCTGCTCCTGAAACAAAGGCACACCCAACGTTTTCTTCAGAACCTCGCCGATCGCTTCGTTGGGATACTTGACCCGTGAGGGATCTTCTCGCGCCGCTAAAAACGGGTGCACCATTTGGCCCTGAATCGGCCCGGGGCGCACGATTGCGACCTCGATGACCAAATCGTAAAAGCAGCGCGGGCGCAGCCGCGGCAACATGCTCATCTGCGCCCGGCTTTCGATCTGAAACACACCGATCGTGTCCGCCTGGCAAATCATGTCATAGGTCGCAGTGTCATCCGGCGGGATCGTCGCCAACGAAAGCGGACGCTGATGATGCTCGGCGACCAGTTCCAAACAGCGGCGGATCGCCGAAAGCATTCCCAAGGAGAGCACGTCGACTTTCAGGATCCCGAGCTCGTCCAGGTCGTCCTTGTCCCACTGGATCACCGTCCGGCCCGGCATCGCCGCATTTTCGACCGGGCAGAGTTCGGACAGGCTGCCAGCGGTCATCACCATCCCACCGACGTGCTGGGACAGGTGCCGTGGGAAACCGATCAGCGTCTGAACGAGATAGAGAAACTGTTGGCCCAGCTGTGATTGTGGAGCGATCCCGACATCACTGCAGCGCTGGTCCAGCTGCAGTTCCGCCGAATAGCTGCCCGCCAACTTCGCTAAGGAGTCGATCTTGTCGGCCGACATCGCCAGCGCCTTACCCACTTCGCGAATTGCGCTGCGGGCCCGGTAGGTCGTCACTGCAGCTGTCATCCCTGCAGAATCGCGGCCGTACTTCTCATACAGATACTGCAGCACCTCTTCACGCCGCTGATGTTCAAAATCGACATCGATGTCGGGCGCTTCGTTGCGTTCGCGGCTAATAAAGCGCTCGAACAGCAAATCACCGAGCGTCGGATCAACGTTGGTGATCCCCAGACAGTAGCAGACGACCGAATTGGCCGCACTGCCGCGTCCCTGGCATAAGATTTTTTGCTCCCGAGCAAACCGCACCATATCCCACACGGTGAGGAAATACGCTTCGTAACGTAGTTCCTCGATCAGGCCGATCTCGTGCCGTAGCGTCTCGATCACCTTCGGTGGCACACCTTCGGGCCAGCGTTGTTTGGCCCCTTCCCAGGTCAACCGTTTGAGGTGCTCGATCGGTGACATGCCCGACGGAGCCAGTTCTTGCGGGTACTCATATCGCAGTTGTTCGAGCCGAAATCTGCAGCGCTCGGCGACTTCGACCGTGTGGGCCACCGCCGCAGGCACCTGGCGATACAGATGGGTGATTTCAGCGAGCGAACGCAGATGCCGCTGAGCATTTTCAAAACGCTCAGCGTGAATCCGCTCGATCGTCGTGCCGCAACGGATCGCGGTCACGCAGTCGTGGACGATCTGTCGCGCGGCGGCGTGATAGTGCACATCGCCGGCGGCCAACAGCGGCAACCCGCTGTGCCGCGACAGGCTTTGCAAGTGAGCGACTTTCGCCGCATCGTCGACTCCCAAGTGCAGTTCGCACAGCAGGTAGCCGCGATCTTCAAAAATCTCGGCAAATCGCAGCAACGCCGCCGCATCGTCGCGGCGGCACGGCTGCACCGCTGCGATCATCCCATCGCTCAGCTCCGCGACATCATCCAGGTACAGCTCGCAGGCACCCTTTTCGCGCCGCATCCGCCCTCGGGTCAGCAAACGGCACAGTCGCCCGTAGCTGGTCCGGTCGCTCGGCCAAAGCACCATCAGCGGTCCGTCGAGCGGATGGATTTCGGCACCGACCAAATACGTCAATCCCGTTTCCTTCGCCGGTCCCCAACCGCGGACCACCCCGGCGAGCGAATCCCGGTCGGTGATCGCGATGCCCCGGTAACCGAGTTCCGCCGCTCGCTCGACCAGCTCATCGGGATGCGACGCACCTTCGAGGAAGGAAAAATTGCTTTTGCAATGCAGTTCGACGTACTGAACTTCCATGACCACCGCGCCAACGATCGTGCTGGGTTTGTGAACAAGTGTTCATAGTAGCCATACTTCGCGAGTGCTAGCAACATCGCTTTGTTGGAGTTCAGGCTTCAGCCTGCGTTTTAGAGTGGCCTGGCCAAGCACGATGGCAGATTTTTCGGCGGCCGAGCGCAGAGAACACTGCCGGCTAATCGCGTGCATCCCTGCTAGGCTGTGAAGCTTTACACGAATCAATACAAGACGCAGGGTGAAGCCTGAACTCCAACTTGGGGGCATGCTCCGCCCGGAAAGTTATTTGCTTTTAAGTGAAACGAAGGGATGTTGGCGGCATCTTTAAGGTGGATAACACCGCGTATTGGTAACTTGGGTGGCACGTCCCTGAAGAACGAAGGGCGTGCTGGAGGGAACCGTGTGGCTACCACAGCATGGCTGGTCAGTGGACAAGATTTGCCCGTCCGCCCACGCCCATCGCTGGGGCTCTGAGCGTGCCACCCAAAAGTTTTACCCGCTGGGACCACGCATTCGCCTGGGATGACTCCGTGATCGATCCGATTCGGCTGCGAGAAATCTGGAACGCGCACAGCGACCGAGTGACTTTGATCGCTCGCGCGATGGCCGATCCCACCGACTCGCAAAATGCCGAGGATGCGGTTCAGGAAGCGTTCATCGCCTTGGCGACGCAGGCGATGTTGCCAGAGGATCCGTTGGCATGGCTGGTCCGCGTGACACGAAACCAATTGCTGCAGTGGCGACGGAGCCATGGGCGTCGCCAGCGGCGAGAACACGATCGCCACAACCATTGTGAACCAGCGACCACCTGGCTCACCCATCCGCAACTAGCAATCGACCGGCAACTCGATGCTCGCGCGGTGACCGAGGCACTGGTTCAGTTGCCCGAGGACCAGCGTCAAATCATCGTCATGCACCTGTGGGGCGAGATGACGTTTGAACGGATCGCAGGCGTGTTGAACATGTCGCGGTCGAGCGTCCACCGGCTCTATGGCCGCGGCCTGGAGCAACTGAAGCAGCGATTCAATCCCGATGAACCAGCTGACCAAGCACTTTCAATCCTTACGCACAGCAATGAACCCGACACCGTTATTCCCCGACGATGAGCCGCTGGCTCAGTCGCTCCGCCAGCTCCAGCCAAACAGCACGCCGCTGGATCCGGCGATGGTCTTTTATCGCATGGGACTGGAGGCCGGGCGGCAGCAGCAAACCCGCTCCGTTTGGCCCGCTGCGGCGGCGCTGGTGTTGGCCGCCTCGCTCTCGGCCGTCATCGTCGGACCGGTCGGTTACCGCCTCGGGCAAGCGTCCAGCGACCGCAGCGAACCTGCCGCGCCCGACGCAGAAATGCTCCCGCTGAGCCCGCCCCAACCGATGCTGGCCCAAAGCAAGCCGGCACCTGCCACCGAGCAGATCACCAGCGACGCCGCCGAACCGGAGCAGACTGACGTCGCCATTATCCCCGCACTGCCGCTCGCGGCAGAGACGGACGTGGAACCCAAGCAACCGGCTGATCTGCCATCCCTGTCATGGCCAGCCTTAAATGCCGCCATCGTCAATTGGCTGTGGGGCGATGCCTTTGACCGGCCGAATTCCGAGCACCGCTTCATGCTCACCCGCCGGCTGACCGCAAGTCACAGCGGCGGTGATCCATTTAACGACCGCAACAACGCTCCTCACGGTGTTGTACGGTCCTTTGACGCCGGCTCCGGCGCCAGCCCGGACGTTAATCAGTCACGCCCTCGGCCCAAACCACAAGAGCCACTGCGCGCCAGCGACTGGAAAGAGATCGTCGACAGCAAGCACCAGCTCTACTGATCCTCCCCCTTCAACTCCATCAGAGGACATCATCATGCAGCCGTTTTTATCATCCGATTCACAAGCAAAAACAATGAGGTGCCTTTCCAACCGGTTGCTACTGACCATCACCGGACTGGCGTTTTTGCTGATGCTGTTTTCATCGGCCAATCCTGCCAGCGGGCAGGTGTTGTTGTCGCCGGCATTCCAGGATGAAGCGCAAGCGGCGGCGGCGAAAGCTCCGGAGCCGGTGCCCAAGGTGATCAAACTGCACCCGGCGGGCGAGCCCGACCCGGCACTGCGTTATCGGTTCTGGCCAGCGATCGATCAGCGACGTCAGATCTCGCCTCACCCGTTCCTGTCGCGAGCGAACCTGTTGGCAACGCAAGCCTTGGCACAGGATCGTAGCAACGAGTTTCCCGAGTTCTATGACAAAGTTGGCAACTTCCCGCTGGACCAAGTTGCGAATGAGGAAACGCGACAATTCCTTCAGCGTTATGGTACAACGGCGTTGGACCAGTTGTCGGAAATCGACCGTTTGATGGACACAACTTATGACTTGCAGCTTGAAAACCGGTCACTGACGGAAATGTTCGATCTGTTGCTGCCGGAGGTCCAGGAATCTCGTCAGCTCGCGCGTTTGCTGCAGGTGCGTATCCGTGTAGCGATCGCCGAAAAACGTTGGGATGATGCGGTTGATGATCTGAGGGTCGGTTTTCGGCTTGCGGAGATCGTGGGGGACTCGGCACCGTTGCTGATCAACAAGTTGACCGGCTTCGCGATTGCGGGCATGATGCTGGGAGTGGTGGAAGAGGCGATTCAACAACCTGAATGCCCAAATCTTTACTGGGCGCTGGCTGCCATACCGAGCCAGCGAGTTTTTGATTTGAGTGATGCTCTCGAATTTGAAATCGGCAACATCGCTCGTATCCTGCGTGTCCAAAACCTCAACCGGCCAGGCAGTTTCAGCACTGAAATGGCGCGAGACCAGCTTGTTTCAGTGGTTCAGCAAATCATCAAATACGCTGGCTCTATGGGTGGTAATCGCGGCAGCGATCGCGGTGATGACAATGATGATGCGATCGCTCGCCTGCTGGCTGGCATGTACATTGTGGCAATGGCAGAACCGTCGGGGGAACTGCTGATCGAATCGAAAGATTGGTCGGCACATGCAGCAGATCTTTCAGCGGCTCAAGTGGTTTTACTGGCGACTCAGTTAAGACTGCTACGGACCCGTGATGATTGGACAAAATGGAATTTGCTGCCCACGGACCTGAACATCAACACCGAAGAAAAGTTTAATTTGAAACACCAGGATCTCCGCGCCGCAGATGTCGTGACCGTGCTAACCGGCTTGTTGATGCCAGCGCTCAATACGGCTCGCACGGCCTCTCGTCGTGGCATCCAGCAACAACATTTGTGGATGACGCTCGAAGCGCTGCGGATGCATGCGGCGCAAAGCGGTGAACTACCCATATCGCTCGATACTCTGCAGCCGGTGCCAGCGCTGCCCGACGCGATCGCACAGAAACCGTTCGACTATGAACGCACCTCGCCTACGACCGCCACGCTGACACATGCTCCCCGTTGGTCAGGAGATGCTGAAAACGTCATCTCGATCGAGTTGATTGTTGATAAGGCTGAGTAGGGTTTCACTGTTGCTGCACAATAGTGACCGCGAGAATCCTACGTTCAGACCCGCTACTGGGCCCTGGCTCGTGGTTCGTGAGAACCGGACGCTAAGGGAGATTTCAAAAATAAGTTCCCTGTTCTCATTACCCTCACCCTTCCGCCCCGCGGGAGGGTCGGACGCGGTAGCGGCCGGGGAGGGCCAGGATCGCCCCTCTCCTCGCCTGAGGCTCGACTCTCCCGGAGGGAGAGTGAAGTGCTGAAGTTATTTTTGAACTGCTCCTAACACGTGCCAGCCGATTGAAATTTGCTGCGTTATATAATCTCCGCCCGCTTATTTATTCCACGCTGAGGACACTCCGATGCTACTCCGTCCCTTCTCACCGATATCACCATTACTTGCAATATTCGTACTCACCGTCGGCCTCCTCGTCGGTACCGATGGTGCCTTCGCCGCTCAGCCTCAGGGCGAGGCGACTGGGACGCCGGGTGATGTGCTTTCCAAGCTGGTCGAACGCCCGTCGGCGTTGGTCGTGGACATCGATGTTTCCAAGCTCGACGTCAATGCGGCATTTGCATGGGTGACGCAGCGCGCTGGTGCCGCTGAAGAAAACCATGCACTGCAAGCTCCGGCTCAAATGGCCGGCGGGTTGGTCGAGTCGCTGAAAACGGCAGGCGTAAAGCACCTTTACGTTCTAGTACCGACACGGGTCATCAATGACGGTGGTCCGCTGGTGGTGATTCCCTGCAGTGACGTCGCGGCCGTTGAAGGTCTGGCAGCGATGCTGCTCAGCACCTCAGGAGCCGACTCCGTGCTCAAGATCCACAAGCGCCCTGGTCTCGTGCTGGTCGGCCCGCAAAAGGTGGTCGATCGATTGGACGCGGCAGCCGAAGATGCGGCCGGTGACGCGCGTAACGATCTGCTCCAGCCGCTGAGCGATCCGCAGCGAAAGGATCACCTGGCCGTGTTCTCACTGGCCGATGCCTACCGCCAGGAATTAGTCGCCATCTGGCCCGATTCACTCCCGGCAGATGCCCCGCTGCAACTCTCGCCGCGGCAACTGGCCAGCGACATCCAGCGGATCACCTTGAGCTGGAACTTGCCGCCCGAGGTAGCTGTTGACGTAACCGTCGAGGCGGTTGACGTGGCCGCTGCGGAGCGCGTTGAGAAAGCTCTGGAGTCGGTTCTGACGCTGGTCTCAGCGCATGCGAATGAAGAACAGGATGCAGCGTCGGTTGCTGCGATTCTCAAGCCACAGCGGGATGGGGAGCATGTAAAACTGCAGTTTAACGAAGCTTCCATCGATGCGCTGTTAGCTCAGGCGAAGGGGCTTGCTCGCATCACGCATAGGAGCCAATCCGTTAATCATCTCAAACAGATCGGTCTTGCCATCCACAATTATCATGACACCTACCGGCACTTTCCGCCGAAGTATTTCATTGACCGCCAGGGGCAACCGCTGGTGAGCTGGCGAGTTGCGATTTTGCCGTATATTGAGCAGCAAGCGCTCTATCAAAGTCTTAAACTCGATCAGCCTTGGAACGCGGCCGCTAATGCAAAATTTTCGGCAGTCGTGATTCCGACCTATGCTGATGAAGGCGGTGACGATCTCAATAAGACCCGGTTCCGTGTGCCGGTTTTCCCAGGATCGGCCTGGGATGGTGAAGGGCCGCCAAAAACCTTCCAGGACATCACTGATGGAACTTCCAACACAATCGCGGTGATTCATGCTCCGGCCGAGGCGGCGGTCAGCTGGGCTGATCCGGCGGAGTGGAAGATTTCACCGGACGATCCGATGAAAGACGTGTTCGGCGATCGCGAGGAAGTGGCGGCGCTGTTCTTCGACGGGTCAGTGAGAACGCTGCAGCGCAACGAGCTGGATAACAAAAAGCTGTCAGCGATGCTGACGATCGCCGGCGGCGAGGTGATTGAGTAATTCAGTGAGGGCATGGAAGCTGATTCTTTGGGTGGCACGTCCCTGAGGAACGAAGGGCGTGTCGGGGAGAACTGCAGGGTAAACCTGGCACGACTCTAAGACGCGGTATCGGTTGCCGCTGCCCACGCCCATCGCTGGGGCTCTGAGCGTGCCACCCCAAACCATCGTGATACCTGCTCTGTGAAGGGCAGCCACTCAAATCAGAGGCAAAAGCAAACTGTTAGAAGCTTGTATCCAGTCCCGCTTACGACTCGACCAATTGGCCATCGATCAACTCCGCTCGCCGCCCCATCGCCGCGGCCAGCGAGTCGCTGTGGGTGACGGTGATCAACATCGCACCGCTATGCTGCTGCAGCTCTAATAGCAGTTCAGTGACCTGCTCAGCGGTGCGGCGGTCGAGATTGCCGGTCGGCTCATCGGCCAGGATCAACACCGGATCGCGGAACAGCGCCCGGGCGATCGCCACCCGTTCCCGCTCGCCACCGGAGAGTTGGCCGGGCAGGTGCGTTAGCCGCGGGCCGAGCGAAACTCGCTGCAGCAGTTCCTCAGCCCGCGCAAAGTCATCCGCGCCAGCGCTGCCGGTAGCCAGCGCCGGGATCAATACATTTTCCAATACTGTCAATTGTGGCAACAGGTGGTGGTCCTGGAAGATAAAGCCGATGTTATTGTTGCGGTAAGTCGCCAGTTGGTTTTCCGGCAATACAAACGGATCGGTGCCGTCGAGCAGCACACTGCCAGAATCGGGTTCGTCGAGCGTTCCGAGGATTTGCAGCAGGGTGCTTTTGCCGCTGCCGCTGGGGCCAACAACCGCCAACGACTGACCGGCAGTCATCTGCAGCGAAAGATCGCGGAGCACGTGCAGCGTCTCTTCGCCGCTGCGATAGCTCTTGTTGAGTGACTCCACAGACAACGCGCTCATCGGCTAGCTCCAGCAGCATCGGTTGATTCGGCGAGATAGGCCTCACACAGGGCCAGCAGTGCCAAACCATAGAACGTGTACTCCACGTCGACTTCCTGATCAAAGGCAAAACCGTGAAAACCGCCGGCAGGTCGGCCATCGCTGAGCCGCTGCATGGAGAGCGCATAACGTCGCAGCGCCGGCAAGTTCAACTGATCGACGGCCTGCAGATCGCACATCGTGACCATCCCGGTGCAACTGCTCAACAGGTCAGCCAGCGAGATGCGATCATTGGCCGATAACCCGCCTTCGTCGGTGCGCATGTCGGCCAAGAACTCAATCGTGATTCCTTCGGCGCTCGGGTCGAGCTGTCCGAGTGACTTCAGCGCTCCGATCCCAGCGGCTGTCGGATTGACGCCTGCACGCTTGGCCACGCGGATTTCTCGAAACCCGCCGTCGACGACTCTCTGGCCATTGAGGAAGCGGAGAATAGCCTCGGAATCAGGCGGCTGCGCATCGAGCAACTCGTAACACAGCAGGTTGAGAAACGTCTGATACGTGCTGCCCGCGACGCCGCCCGGCGTCTTGGCATAGCCGCCATCGCTGCTCCGGAGTGGTTCAAGCTTCGCCAGCACCCGCTCTCGCGCATCGGGCACTTCGGCCAGCGGGTTGATCCCGTGGGTCAGATCGAGGATGGATGCTCCCATCACCAAAGAAACCAAATCGACGATGCCGAGTTGGTCATGGAAGTGGGAGCGAAAGAAGCCGGCGGCGCGCTGAGCCACATCCTGATCGATGCCGTCGACGATCAGCAGCCCACGGAGTGCGAACGCGGTGTAATACGGGTCGCTCTCGCCTTCACGCCCGGCGAAGCCACCGTCGGAGCGCTGCTGACGCAACAGCCAGGAACCATGACATTGGCGAACTTCGGGGGCGATCAGTGATGCCCCGGCGGCCAATCGCAGCGTCAAATCGGTCAAGTAACTCAAACGACTATCTTTCGGTCAAATCGGTCGCCGCTGGGCGGCTCATGGTTCGTGAGAACCGGACGCTAACGCGTGCCGGCTGATTGTATTTTGCCGAATATCATATCCTATGCTGCTTAACATTTAGCGTTGGATCTTCGTCGTCAACCCGCTCGATCACGACAATACACATGTCGTCATCCTGCTCACCATCGCCGATAAAATCGCGGACTGACAACACCAGGCGATTGAGGATCACCTCTGAACCGCCGCCCTGTGCCACGCACTGACGCACTCGGTCGATCGAAAACAGTTCGTCCTGGGCATTCATCGCCTCGTTGATCCCGTCGGTGTACATCACCGCCACATCCCCGCGGCGCATCGTCGCCGTCGCCGCTTCGTACCTCATGCCCTCATCGATCCCGATCGGCAGTCCTGATTCCTCTTCGCCCGGCTCGGAGATCGATGAATCGGCGGCATGAAAAATCATCGGCGTCATGTGGCCGCCATTGACGATCTGCACAGTCTCGCTGCCGGGCTCGATCACCATCAGCAGGAAGGTCACAAAGCGTTCAATCTTCAGCCGGCTCATGTGGTCGTTGAGTCGCTCAACCGCCTGGGCAACATCCGGTTCGGCGGCGAGACAAAACCGAGTCTCGGCTGACAGCTTCGCCATGAACATCGCCGCCGCGACACCGTGCCCGACCACATCGGCGACGACGATTCCCCAGCGGCCACCGGGCAGCGGGATGTAATCAAAGTAGTCACCGCCGATGTACTGGGCCGCTTGGTAGTAACTGCAGACGCGGTAGCCTTTGATCTCCGGTGGGTGCTGCGGCAAGAATGCGGCTTGCACATCCGTGGCCAACCTCAGGTCCTGTTCAACTTCCTGCTGCCGCAGCGCCTGTTCGTGCAGCTCGGCGTTGCGGACCACGATCGCCGCCTGGCCGGCGACACCGGCCAGCAGGTCGACATCTTCTTCGCGGAACTGGCCGCGGCCCTCGGTGGAATCGATCTGCAGCGCGCGAAACGCTTCGCCGTCGCTGTCGATCAGCGGCGCGCAGATCATGCTTTTGATGCTGAAGTCGGCGATCGACTGGCTGGAATCGAAGCGCTGATCGTTGGAGGCATCAAGCGACAGAATCGCCGCTCCGGTGCTCATCGCTTCGCGCAGGATCGTGCGGCTGATGCGGATCGATTGCGACTCATCGCTCGTGCGGCGCATCTTGACCCAGCGTGGGATCAGCGTCCCGTCGTCATCTTTCATCACCACGAAGCCGCGGTCGGCTTGGGGAAAGATCTCGAACAGGCTGACCAGGACCTTCGGCAGGACCTCATCGAGCGACAGGGCTTGGCCGAGGTTGGCATTGATCTTCATCAGCGCCGCGAGTTTCGCTTCGGCCGTCGCGGAGATTTTCAGACCGTCGCTGCTGCTGCGAAACTCGACTTTGGAGACCGACATGTGGTCCGACGGTTCGTCGTCGACCATCGTGACGCCGAAGTTCCGGCCGCCGAAGTTCGGCTGCAGGTCACCGAGGTATTCCGGAACGGCGTCGTCATGAAAGACGAGTTCCATTTCGCAGATCCGCACCCGGTCGCCTTCGCGGAGCGGTTGACCGTCGGTGATCAATTGGCCATTGAGGAACGTGCCGTTGCGGCTGCCCTGGTCCTCCAACACGTACTGGTTGCCGCGGTGGACGATTTTGGCGTGGAAGCGGCTGACGGCGCCGACTTCGACCACGATGTCACAATGCGGGTGTCGCCCGATAACGGTTTCTCCGTTGGCGAGGTCGAACCGTTTGGAAGCGCCCGATTCGTCGAGCGTCGACATGAACGCCATGGCTGATGGCCTGGTGAGCGATGGGTGGGAAGGCAGTGGCAGGACCGGAAGCGGCGCAGCCGGGGCCGCGCCTGTCTGGATTGTACGCCCCGCCTAGCGATTATCTCAATTGACCCCCGCAGCGAATGTTTTGTCGCCAGGATCGCTTGACGTGGGCGCCGCGGCGACCTACTTTTTGAGAGTCGCCGCGGCACCGCAGCCAACTGCTTGCGGGGCACAGCGATTGCCCGGCATTTCACCGCGTGCTCCGGCTCGACGGCACCCGCTGCCTCCCACCCTGCCCGATAGTGTAATTGGCAACACGACAGATTCTGACTCTGTTATTCTAGGTTCAAGTCCTAGTCGGGCAGCTGGCCAATTCGTCATAAAGCGTCACAAGGCCGCAAATAACGCGATTCGCGGCCTTTTCAAGCTCGGCCAGCTGGTGTGGATTCTGGTGTAAATCGCCCTGGGCCACTGTGACGGGTTCTGACTGGTGTGGATTCTGGTGTAACTTCACCACGGCCGCCGGCGATGCCCCTTCTCGGATGGCCCGGTCGAAGGAATCCTGCATTGCCATGGCGTAGTGCTTCATCGCCACGGGCGCGGAGTTGCCGAGCCACGCCGAAACATCCTTCACAGGGTAGGCGGCCATCAGTTCGGTTTCGCGCGACGCTCTTAGATTCTGAAACAGCTTCTCCCAAGGGACCAGGCCGGCTCGTTCGATGATCTTCGTGAACGTGGTCCCAATGTTCGCGCTGACCGAGTACCGCGTCTGCACAAATTCAGCCCCCGGAGGTGCCATCTCTCGAGCCCGGCGGATGTGCGGCATCAGCTCAGGGAAGATCGGGCAAACTCGCGTTGGTGGTGTCTTCTGGCTGCGAACGATCATCCGGGCGTTGGCGATGTCGATGTCTTCCCATCGCTGCATCCGCGTCTCGTGGGATCGCATCCCGGCGTAGCGGGCGAATGCAATCATGATCCGCCAGTCTTCGCATGGCGCCTTCCTGATGCATCGCTCGATCCAGTCTGCCGGCACGAACACTTGCCGCTCGACGTTCGCGCCACAGCGCTGGCCTCGCCGGCGAACGGGTTGGCGTCGATCAGCCGGTGACGCAGCGCGGCAGCGAAGAACTGCTTCGCGCGGCCGATCCGGCGGCGGACCGTGTTGAACGCCAGCCCCTGCGGCGCCTCGCCTTTGGGAACGTCGCGAGCCTTGGTCTGCAGCCAGACACGAAAGTCTTCCGCATCGCCACAGGTGACGGCCGTCAGCAGCTTGTCTTCACCCAGGAAGGTCCGCAGGTTGGCGCCGGCGATCGTCAGTTGCTCAGTCGTCGAGGCCTTGCGTTTGCCCTTCTCGATGCATCGGTTGATCCATTTGCCGACTGTCATGGCTTCGACCGGTTCCTTCGGCGGAGCCTTGGGTTGAGCAAGCCCCAAGGCCACCAGCTTCGGACGGTATTCGTCGTCCAGGGTGAGCAGCCATTCCGATAGGTCGGGAGCCGGCGTCTCCGCGTGACGAACGCAGAACGCCAACGCGTCCAACCGCTTGCCAAACGACTCAGCAAACTTCTTGGTAACCTTGCCGAGGTAGACGCTTTTCCGCTCGCCCTTGCGGATCCAGAACCGCACCTCGCGGGTGCCATTAGCACGCGTGACGACTGACGCCATTGAACAACTCCCGTTGCTGTTCCCGATGTTCGAAAAAGCCCCGCGGCGGGCCGGCTCGGGTAGCCGGTGTTCACGCCGTCGCGCTAGCCGCAGGGACTAAAGAAAGTAGCAGCTATAAACCGGTGCAACCATCGCTGTGCTGGACGGCTAGTTGCCTGTCCAGCTTCGCCCGGCAGTCAGATTGTGGCCCGGATGCAGGCGGTTTCTTGTACCGACTCGCGCTAGACCCATTGCGGCCGCAGTCCGCCTGGATGTCTTGGAGCAGTGCGGGCAGGACTACGTCGGCGGGCTGTTGCGGCGTCTTTCGCAGGTTGGCAACGCTCGCTTGTTCGGCACTGGTGATGTGGGAGTCCCGGTAAGAAAACGGCTGGCGTGTTGCTTCGGCACGGTCATCGAATGGGACGTAGCGGATCGAGACCTTGGCCTCGTGTTCACTGCGTCGCCGTGCTCGATCAATTTCAATCCAACGCTCGAAATCGGAACGCTCGGTGTCAGCAATAAACGACTCCGCTCGGTTGGCTTTCAGCTCAAAAGCAATTTGTGCACGCACGATCCACGCCTCGGGAACCGGGATCATTCCGGACGCCTCATTTCGGACGCGTTGGCGGATGGCGTCGGCCTTGCTCCAGCGACGCTCGGAATTCTCTGTTTGTAGACGCTTCGATTCGAGTTCTCGCCGCTTCCTCTCGTCCCGTTGATCCTGCATTTCAGCGAGGGTGGGGACGTTCTTTATTGGCCATCCGCCGGTTCTGATTCGATGCAGCAACGCTCCAGGCTCAAGTCTCCTACTGCCTTCGAAGTCGCAGTGGTTCATGAACACTTCGATGTCATCGAGGACTTCTCTTGGCGACAGGTTCCGTTGGCGGGCAGCATCAATGGCGTCCGAACGAAGAAGTACGCCGGCCTCGTCGAGTTTGTCGTCGACGGGGGTCCAGTCCGAGGAGTCAGTCAAATCAAAATCGAGATTCCCACCATCATCATCCAGAGGTTCTGATCCGCGCGTTGTTGATGATGGTTGTACCTTTTTCTCATTTTCTAATTGGTATGGCTTTTCGACATTATCTACCGTGTTACCCCTTATTGTATCTGCGCGGGTTTTGCGCTCACGTTTGCGCTCACGTTTGCGCTCACGTTTGCGCTTACGTTTGCGCTCACGTTTGCGCTCACGTTTGCGCTCACGTTTGCGCTCACCTTTGCCTCATGGTTTGCGCTCACCTTTGCGCTCGCCTTCTCGGGCGTTGGCTGATCCTCTTCCCAGCTCTTGATTCGGATTAAGTCGGAGGGCCCATCGGGCACGATTTCGATCAGACCAGCGTGCTCGAACATTTTCAATTTTTTTCGTGTGACATCGAGATCCGGCGGAGACTCAGAGATCGGGTAAAGCTTGCGGTGGATGTCCTCGTTGGACACGATTAGTTCACCAGGGTGAGTAGTAATGTCGCTTTCCGCACTGGCTGCCCACGTTGCGGAAGTCAGAAGTCGTACCCACAAGCCCAAGAGTTCGTCGGTATCGCCTTGCAGGCCACAACAGTATCGGCGGTGAAACTTCACCCAATTCTTGGGAGCGTTTTTTCCTTGGTATTCCGCCCATTTTCTTACCCGTACAATGCGGTAGCCGTTGTGTCCCAATTTCGCTGAAACGTCAATCGATCCGGCGTCCTCAACGTGCTTTAACCGTCGTTTGATAGTGCCAATTGATGGTGGCGAGTCGCTGCGAGGGTAAAGGCGTTCACGAGCTCCTCGGTCTGATAGCACCAGTTCCCCTGGTTGGATGACCTGACCTTTGAAAACCATCTGCTCTCGGTTTGCAACAGACAGTAGGCGGACCCAGAAGCCGAGAAGCTTATCTGTCTCGCCGACAATGGATTGTGTGACCCGCCGATGAACAGCGACCCAGCCCTTCTGCATTGCCAAGCTCATCACTCCGCCCCCGATCCTGGTTCGGCGAACTGCGGAGTGACTACGAAGCCCTTCTTCCTCCTGACTCGGGCGACGCGGCACCGGAGGAATTCCCGGCGATTGTTATCATCTGCGGTCGGGTGCATAATGCTCTAATTCACGTTTGCGGGGTGTAGTGGCCATCGCAACTGCAGGTCCTGGCGGGTCAATCGCCCGCCAGGGCCTGCTCGTTCTCGCACAGGGCGGCTAAGACAACGTCTGGTGCGAACATCACTCGCCGGCCGCTCTTCACGGCCGGTAGCGTTCCCGCCTTAACCCGTCTCTCAATCGTTGAGACGCTCAGCGTCGTTCGCTTTGCCAGTTCGTGCTTGTCGATCAGCAGCGGGGCCGCAGCCAATTTCGTGGAAACGATTTCCGCGACTCGCTGTGCGATCTCTTCCAGTTCGGTAGGTGTCAAGCTCATCGCTCATTTCCTCCCTGCGTTGAACGCTTGGCATCGATTGCGTTCAGTTCATGCCTCACGCGGGCAATCGCAGATCGTGTGAACAACCGAATGATGCCGGCGTAGGCTGCGGGCCGGATGTCGGGACGCGTCTTGAGCACCCAGAGCACCCGGTGCAGCGGCTGGCCCGTTTCCTGAGAGATCACTCCTGATGTGATCAGCCGCGGCGCTTCGTCTCTGGCCGTCAGGTCGCTTGATGGCATTGCGTTATCGCAGGGCCGTGGTTCCGCTGCCGCGCCATCCGTCCACAATTTCAGCTGCTTATCCACGGGTGACTCCGCTTGCTTCTGGAGTAGATACGGCCGGCTTTCGCCTGGCTCGCTCGGCAGCGATTGCTTGGGCCGCGCCTTCGCCCGCCAATGGAGCGGGATCCACCGCAGCGCTAACCATGAGCCACCCCCTGCCGATCATCGGCAGCGACGGCCGTCATCGACTCGGCGGTGATTGAGGGGGACAGCCATTCGTTCAGCCATTCACCCCGGAAGAATCGTGTCCCAGCTCGCTGGGAGAACTTGAGTTCGCCAGACCGGCAAGCGTTGCCGATCGCCTTGGGCGTGAGTCGCAGCATCCGACAGATTGCCGCTTGGTCGTAATACGCGTCCGACCGAAAAGAAACTTCGCAAACCATGCAACACCTCGTTTGTGGAAGGTGTCCGCATCATGGCGGCGTCCGCGAAGTTCTCAAGAGGCTCCCGCCCGGTGTAGGATCAAATGGGCAGGAATAGGATTTATGGCAGGAAAGAGGACGCGATGCACAACGTTCAGGCGTCGGTAAACGGAAGCTTCGAAGGATCATAGTGGTAACCTTTTGGATTCAGTCTGGCTGCAACGGAATGCAGCGTGAAGTGTTGGACTTCGAACCCGTCAACGGCTTCGGTGCCCTTCAAGGCATTTCGAATCGCCTGATCTTTCAATGTTTTTCCATCGGCCCTCACGAAGCATCGTTCAATCATTCGGACGGTCAACAGCGGCATCGGTTCGTCGGTTTTCTTACCGTTCAGAACTTCAGTTTGCTCCCCAACGATCGCAAGGCGTTCATTTGATCGGTCAGTCAACAACCCAGATAACGCCTCGATTGGAACGTTAAATGAAAAGTGATGGCTTCGCTCGTCGCTTAGATTCGCCGGTGTCAGTCCCACGGTTGGATGATCGTCGACACGGTCCTCAATCCACTTGGCGATGAGGTCGCAAGCGGTCGCATAGTAGCCGAGCATGCGGAACCTCTGCTCAGTTATTGCAACATCGACCGCATCGGACATGCTGGGAAAATCATCAAGGCGCTGGTAGCCGAGCGGGCTGAACACGTCTGGCCATTCAAGTGAGATGAATCCGGGCTCCAACGTGAGATAGAGCCCCTCTGCATCTTCGCAATTGAGCGATTCGTCGACGTAGGGGCCGACGTAGGGGCCGAGGTATCCGAAGATTGCCCATAGGAACGGCCGCGACTTTTCGGAATTAAGTGTCGCAACTGCTTCGCAGATAGAGTGAGGCAAAAGCTTAGCCGCGTATGCATCGCCTAGCGCTTCCTCAAGCTCATTAACTGCCTGAATGACCTCGCTGCGCCAGGTGTCGTAACGACGCATCTCACGAAGCTCGCCAGCCATGTGACGAAACCAGAGTGCCAGACCAGCGCCAGTCTTTCGTTTACGTTCCACGTAAAGAATCCCCTAGTGATCGGTAAGAGGGGCCGTCGGCTTGGCTGTGACGCTAGGGACACCACAGCCAAGCCCACGTACGGCGGGAGCTAACCGCCTACCCACGGAATCGCGGTTGTCAGGCCGCGACATCACGCACCGATTGACGGTCGGTGCGATGCTTCATTCTTGCCGATCGCCTTGACGTTCGCGACCGGCAGCCTTGCCGTTACTCCGGTGCCCGCATCTGGACCCGGATCGGTTTGCAAATCAGCAGCTCGGGCATCGCGGTTGCGCTCTCGATGTGCTGAGCGGCCGGGAGGATCAGCGGCACCGTCACCCGGTAAGCGATCATGTTGCTGGGGCTCATCGCTACGATGCGATCAGCGGTCGAGGCGTCCATCGCCTCGGGATACCACAGGAAGTCGGTTCCGTTGTCCAGGAGGATCAACGGCACGTTGACCACGACCGGCGTTGCAGCGACATCGCGTCCAACTGGATCAACGTTCGGAATGAGTGTCCCTTGCATGGGTCAAACCTTTCGGCCCGCAGCTGCGAGCGAACGAAAAAGCCCGGCGACCTAGGTTGGAAACGTGGGCACGAATCCCACGCCGATAGCCTATTGCTCCAGTGCCAGTGCACCTTCGTTGCTTTGGGTCTATCGCCTCGATCGCCGGGCTTTTGCATTACTGAAAACCTATCGTGATTGGCTTCGTCGCGGCCCGCTGTGTAAGAAGCGGGGCGCCTAGTCGGTTGGGTTTCCACGCCCGCCCGACAGCCGGACTGCTGGCAGTGTGACCGATCAGCAAGGGCCGCGTCAAGTCTGCCCTGCGATCGCGAGCCTGCAGCATCACGACGGATGTCAGTTTGATCCGAGTTAAGTGGAAAGCAAGCTTGAAGTTTCCCCCACCTAAATTAGACCTGCCGATCCCCAGTCGAAGGGAAACTCGATCTCTTCGAACATAAGCATCAGCTCCAGCTTGCCATCAACGCGACGGGTGATAAACGCACGAAAAGACTGTCGAAAGCTGAGTTTCTTCCCCCTGATGTCCGTGCAGGTGATGACGGCCTTGCCGCGCGCCTCGCGTGAATCGCTAGCCGGATCATTTAAAGCGTCTGGAAAACCATGGACCCGCGATTCCACTTCCGGAAAAATGTGTCGCGGAACCGTAAGCAGGGCCATTTGAAGGTCCCGCTTGGGCAGTCCGTCTGCAACGTATTCAACCCTTACGTCGAAGGCACGTCCGGCGCCATAGTTGCGAAGTACGGGAAGGCTGTCGGCTTCCAACATGCGTCCTGCCTCATCCCGAATAAAGTCGAACCTGTATTGTTCGCGTTTATCCTCCTCGATTGCGATTGCGGTATTGGTCGTCTCGAATGCAAGGAACGGCAGCACGCGGTCGAGTTGGTCCGCTTCGAATCGCTGGCGATCCTCTGCGGCCTGTGCGAGCGTGAAGTCCATCTGCCTTTCGGATTGCCGCTGCTGGCTGATGCCCAAGAAGATCGCGACGATGGCAGCGATGCCCGTTGCTATTGATGCAAAGTCCAAGAGCAGTTGGAGTATCCAGTGCCGGGGTCGGCCGTCCGGTTTTTCATTCATGAGCTCTCCCTTTTCGTCTGGATTACAGGGCCGATTTTCGGCCCAGCGAGGGCGCTGAAAAAAAACGCTTGCCCAGACCTAGTTAGACCGGCCGTCATCGGCGAACCGGGAGAGCCGTGTCGAGTCTGTTTATCTGGGCGGGGCTCACGCGGGGCATCAGCAGCGCCGCAATCACGATCAGCGAGCTTGCAACGGTCACAGCGGCTATGCCGCATTTTGCCAATTTTCCTCGGTCGGTGAGCGTCCGCGATTCTGCCCGCCCAGGAAGCCGATCGGCGATGATGGAGGAACTCGAGGCGGTGGCGTCCGTTTTTCTGGCATGGTGGCGAGACGCGGATTATCCTACACGGAGGCGGGAAAGGGAAACCATGGCAAGACTTCATTTCAGGCTCGAGGGTCGGAGCAGCGAATTCGTCGACTTCGCGGACTTCACGTACTTTTCTGGCGCGCTTCGCGAATGCCTCCGGAGTGTTTACCGCCGGAGGCATCCGGGCTCGGGAGCACTTCCAAAATTCTCAATTGCAGATCTGAAGATTGGCAGTACCGATGTAGATCTCCAGGGAGATTCACAGACAGTGGAAGATCTCGCAGAAGCGATTGTGTCCATACGCCATCGCCGATTCCCGAAGCATTTTACGTTCGATGATGTGCGAGCCTTTAAAAAGTTGGGCAAGCCGCTGGAGTATTCCACGTCAGCAATCGAAGTTCAATCAATTCCGATAGACAACGAGTTTGTGCAGGCTTGCAACGATCTACTAGATTCTGCTTCGGAGTCGATCGGCGAAGCGATCGGATCACTTGATGGATTGAATGTTCATGCTCGCAACGTCTTTCGCCTTTATCCCGAGGAGCAGGATCGGGGAGTTGAATGCACGTTTGATTCCGCGCTCTTTGAGGAAGTTCAGGCCGCGCTTAAGCAGCGAGTTATCGTTCGTGGCACGCTGATTCGCGACCCTGGTGGCGTGACGATTCACCGAATCCCCGCCGTGAAATCGATCGAGATCCTACCGACATTGGATCAGATGCCGCCGATTACAGACCTCTTTGGCCTGTTCGAAGAGACACCGATCAACTTCAATTCCGCGTCGGATCAGTGGGGCTGAGATGTCAGTTCCTCGCATTTGCTTTGACAATAACGCGTGGTCGGCGGTCCTAAACAGGGAAGAAGACAAGGATCTTGAGTCCATCGAGCGATGGTTCAAATTAGCTGCGCAGCGACGTTGCCGCATCATCGTTCCGACGCTGGTCGTGCTGGAGGCTTCGGCGATGCCCAAGTGCGCGGCAGTCCAGAAATTTCAAGCAATCCTCCGGCGTCCCGAGTTCGATTTGATCGACCTCACGTCGACAATCGCCATGGAAGCGGGCCGTCTTCGGCGTCGACTGATTGATGCCAACAAGCGAGACGGTGTTACAAAAACGCTCAAAACCCCTGACGCGATCATTGTTGTCTCCGCCGATGCGGCGCAATGCCAATACTTATTGACGGACGACGTGGGAATTCAGCGGCTCGACGGGCAGCATGGCCTCACGCCAACCATTGGTCCGTATAAAACAGGCTTGCCTGATCCGAACCAGCCTCTGTTGGATCAACTGGAGGAATGACGTGGTTACCTCCGGTCGCGTCTTGGGCTGCCGGCGCTCCAATGGTGATGGCGTACCGGCAGGCGTACGCACACAAGCACCAACCCTGAAGCGTCATCAAAAGCAGGCCGAAAAGCACGTAAAACACGGCACAAAACGGGATGCAACCACGCGGTGAAGATCAATAGAGCAACGTATTTCAAATCCGTTCAGAGATTCGCTTTTGAGCCGGGAAACGACGGGGTTTCTGCGGTTTCCCGCTTTCGGCCGGCAGCCAGTAGGTCAATTCCTACGTGAATTTCGACGGTACTTACCCCCGGGACCGGCTGCGGATCATCCGCTCGCGTTGTCCACCTTTGCCGATGCGGTAGGATCGGCCCCGATAGCGAGCAGCGAGAACTCGCATAGTCTCCCGTGGCGGGCGATGTTGATGGGGCCCCGGATTCGCCGTCGGTTGACTGTCGCCTCCTTGCTCGGCGGTAGAAACTCCATTTCGCTTGCTTCAAACCCGAGGGAAACAGCCCATCTGAAGCCGGCCTGAGCACCACCTGCGACACGATCACGCGAACGTCCAGGAACGGACAGAACGCCCTCGGCCGTGATCCGGTCGGGCAGCAGATCCACTCGGATTGTGTGGCCGATGGGGTCAAGACGGTCGTGGTGATACAGGACGGGAGTTTTGCGGCCATTCCGGGAAACTCTTACGCCCGCAATGTCGATGATGACCGGGGCTCCGCCGGTATTCGCGCCAGAAACCCGCGGGAACATAGGCTGGCCGTTGTACACATCAGCGGAGAACGTGGGGGCGTGAAACGCTCGGTGGGTTGCCGCCCCCAACTCGATTACCACCGGCGAGCCATCGAAAAATAATGTCATGGTTCGAGCTTTCGTTGCTGCAGTTCTTGAAATTGGGCTTCCAGCTTCGCGATCGTTCGCGAGAGCGACTTAATTTCCTGCTCATCGCCTTCGTAGCCCTTGCCAGCAAACTGGGCATGTTTTAGCTGGCCGAGGCGGCTACGCAGCGGCTCCAGTTCATTTCTCAGGCGTTCGTCATCCTCGATAAGAATCCCATCCAGAACCGTTTCGATTAGCCGCGTGTGCGCGGATTGGGCCTGAAGAGAAAGCGCCAGGATCTCGCTATGTCGATTGTGGGCGTGTTCGAATTTTGGAGCCAGCTTAGCGCGCAGGTCAGCGAGTTCCTTTTCGTATTGAGCGATTTCCTTTTCGACAGCCGCGTATTCGACTTTGGCCTCGGCACCGGCGGCGACTTTCTTGGCCCACAACACTCGCTGGCCGAACGTCGCAATGTCTTTGGCCAAGTCTTCGTCGGACTTGTTGACGGCGGCTAGGATGTCGCTGGCTTCATCAGGGTCGACGGCACCGCCGTCGTGAAGCGTTCGCAACATACTGCGGTAGCGGCCCCAGGCATTCCGGTGCGCTTGGAGGCGTTTGGATTCGAGGGCCTTAAGTAGCGATTCGCTTACAGATGCCTTTGGCATTTCTCTTTCCTAGGTGATGTGAACAGGACGCTAGATGCCCTGAGCTTCGATCTGCCGCTTAAGGGTCTTTTGATCCGTGGGCAGCGGCCTTGGCCCAGCGGTTGAACGAACGTTGCAGGGTGCAAGGCACCGGCGCCGCCCCCACCGACGGCCAGGGCGGCGGGGGCGGCGGGCTCCGGGTCCTTCCCAGCCGGTTGCCGACGGAGGACCTTGCCTGGAAAGGGTCTCTGTAGAGACACACTTTCCTTCCTTTCTGCGCGGCGGGTGGATCGCGAAACGCGGTTTGCGAGCCAGAAATGCGATTGATCAGACGCCCACAACGGGGAAGTCGATGTCGGGACTCTTGAGTCCGAGGTCGGCGAACGCGAATCGTGGATAGGTCTGGGCAACGTACACGCCGACCTGCTTCCTGGTCATCGCGGTATGGGTTTCATCCGGAACCGTCATGTAGGCCGGCCACAGAAAATCGTGGCCTGGCTTTGAAACGCCAGTGATGTCGCCAAACGCCAGGTCAGTGCGATTTGGACTGATTGCGAAACGGAAGGTGACGTCACGATCCCCTTTCTTGACGCTGCCATCACTCATGAAATGCAGCGGCTGTTGACCGGACGGCCCGAGGAATAACGCCTCGCCGGGCTCAAAGCCGAGAAAAGAATCACTGTTGACGGCGCCGGTCGCAAAAATAAGTGAGCGGAGCCAGGGCAGCGTAATCGTCTCGCCGGCAAACTTCTGCGTTACAGTCAGTGTCAATTGCGGGATAAGGATCTCAACGCCTTCAACTTCACCCTGGTCATTGACGTTAATGAGATTCTTGTGATCCGGTGCAAGCACGCCATATTTCGTCTGGGAATACGCTTCCTTCAGTCTGTGGGTGCCACCGCTGCCGTCGAATGAAAATACTACTTCCCCGACCGCCGTCGGCTTGTTGACACCGCTGCCACCTTTGCCGCCGCCGCCACCACCGCCACCGCCGGTTTGGAGGGCTTCGTAGTCCATCGATCCCGAAAACGACTGGGGGCCGATCTGCTCGAGCTGCAGCGCGTCGGCGATGACGATCCGCGACGCGTTGCCGAGTTGCAATGACGCCTGGAGTTGGTTCAGGATCGCGTTGGTCGCGTCGTCAACATCATCGGTGCCGGTGACAAAGAATTTGACCTCGCGGCTGTTGCCTGAGCCGTCAGCAGTGATCGTCGTCGCGCGGCTGTCGTGGGCTTCAAATACTTCGATTGCCATTGTGAGACGGTACCGTTTGATGTGTGATGAAGGAATTCATGGAGAGAAAGGTGAACATGGGCGATGGGCGGCGCTGCCTATCGCCGTGCAATTCCCAGACGGACACGTTCAATCTGGTCTAGCCGCTTGAGGTCGAGTGGGCGGATCAGATACCGCGCAAACGGGACGCCCTCGCATGCACAAACCCGCTGGTAGCGAGTGCGCTCCGCGTAGGAATTGCGGGCGATGTATCGCGTATGGCATTTCTCACAGCGCGGAGCTTCCTCGCGGGTCAGGCGCCGGCGCGGGGCGGATGCCAAGGCAGAGGCAGAAACGGGCATTTGTTCCGGTCCTAGGGGACAATGGCGAGTGGGGTCGGCCGGGTAGCGTTGATTCGCAGGAGCTTAAAACTGCGACAAACGGGCAACTCTCGTCACCCGCAGGTTTGGCCTAGATTTTGGACGGCTTAGAGCAACTGCTTGAAAAGAAGCAGCGGGCTCAGCATGGTGGAAGACGACTTGCTCATTGTGCCAGCCGACGCCTTAACGCCGCCGGCTCCACCGGCAAACATCTTGAGCAGCTATGGAGGGGAATCGCTGCTAAACTCGCTGCCCGCGCCGATTCGCGGGAAGGTCTATAAATTTCTATCAACACACCCGCTCAGACTATAATTTTCCTTTATAGAAGCCCGGCCAGAGCCTCCGGCTGGTTACCTTCGGTCGCCGCCAGTCAAACAGCCCTCCGGGGCCTCCGCCGATCGGACGTCATCCGCATCGATGCGCCCCGTCCGTCGAACCCGTTCGACCATAGCCTCGACAGCCGCCCTCATGAATGCGTCCTGAGTGATCCGCGCTTGGCCGGCAGCCGCGTTAACCGCTGCCTTCAACTCGTCGCCGGCCCGAAAAAGAATCGCTGCACCTTTCATGTGTCAACGCTCCGATTGTCTTGGGTTCCAGCCAGGTACCACGCCCGAACATAGTCGCTGACCTTTTCTAACCGAGCATCGGCGATTGATTCGCGGTATTTGTCATCAATCGACGTGTCGGCGTGCCCCATGACGTAGCGGGCGGCGACCTGGTCGCCTGCCTCGTCGGCCACTGTCCGGAAGGTATGACGCAACGCGTAGAAGCCCCGTCCCTTGGGAAGCTTGCATTTGTTGAGCAGCTTTGCAAACTCCTTGGCGACAGGTGAGTCGCGGGAGTCAGCTTTTGCCCACGGCTGCCCGTACTTGGTGATCAGGACGCGGTTTCGCAGCGTTCGATCGGTGGGACTGGTCCGCCTGGAGATGACAGTCTGCAAAGCTTCAACCGTCTCTGGCCAGAGCTTCGCCCGCCGTGCGATGCCGGTCTTGGCCCGCGGGTAGGTGATCCATCCGCCATCGAGGTCGAGGTGCCGAAACTCCAGCTCACCGCAATCGCGATTGCCCAGCGCCGCATTGATGCCGAGCAAGACGATCGCCCGCATCTGCCGGCCAGCTGCGGCCTGCAACCGGTGAACCTCGCCCGGCTGGTAGAACTGCGCCGGCTTGCTCGACCGGTGGCGCCGAAACTGTGCGGCCGGCGGACGCTTGAAGTTTGGCCCGGTGCGGACCGGCGCGTCGAGCAGCTCGACATCGTAGGCCCATTTAAGCATCGCCTTGATACGCGCGATGTGACCGGCCACGGTGGTCACGTTGAAGCGTTTGACCAGGTCGCCGCGGAACTCCTCAAAATCGAGCACCCGCAGTGAGTCAACCGCCCGCGTCTTGCCAAGGAACGCGGAGAAGAGCTTAGCGGTCCGCAGGGAGTCTTCCCAACTGGTTTGGCGGAGCTCGTCGTTGGCGACCCGCGCCTCGCCGGCGGCGAGGTAGCTGTCGCAGAGATTGGCGACGGTAATCTGATCGTCGTTGTCACGCGGTTTGCGGCCGGCGTGCAAGTCTTCGCGCTGGCGGTTGTATAGAGCCTCCGCCGCCTGCCATCCTCGACCTTGCCGAAGTAATGCGTCTTGCCGCGGATCTTCTTGGCCCAGTACCCGCGGCCGTGCGCGTACAAGGGGAAGCCCGGGTAAGGCTTCTCGGGACGATGTACTGCCGTTGCATTGCTCATTGCTTTCCGCCTCGCGGCTGCCGGGACTGGGACCATTGCTTCAACAAACTGAGGGCCTCGGCTTGATCATCAGCCGGCAATGATCGGCAGAAGGTGATCAGCTCGTTGGTTACAGTCAGGTTTGAGACTGGTTCGGAAGGTCGCTTCAGTCCTGCCAGGTACCACTGCCGAACGTGGTCGCTGACCCTCTCGATGCGTGCATCAATGATCCGCTCCCGGTACACGCCGCTGATGCTGGCATCGACGTGCCCCATGATGTGCATTACTGCCGGCTGGTCGCGGCATTCATCGGCGATGGTGCGGAAGGTGTGCCGAAGAGCGTAGAAGCTTCGCCCAGTGGGCACCTTGGCTTTGCGGATTAGCTTGGTCATCTCCTTACTGATCGGCGAATCGCGTGAATCGAGCTTGGCATAGGGTTGGCCGTGTTTGGTCAGGAACACTCGCTGGCTCAGCGCCTTGTCACTTGCGCCCGTCGCTTGGCGATCGATTCCCGCAGGGCCTCAATCGTCTCCGGCCACAAATGCGCCCGCCGCGCGATACCGGTCTTGGGCCGCGGGTAGGTGAGCCAACCGCCGTCGAGGTCCAGGTGCCGGAACTCCAGCTCGCCGCAGTCGCGGTTGCCGAGCGCGGCGTTGATGCCCAGGAGGATGATGGCCCGCATGGATCGGTTTGACGCCGCAGTAAGCGCCTGGATCTCCGCTGGCGTGAACATCTGGGCCGGCTTGGCAGCACGGTCGCGCCGAAACTGCGTTGCACTGGGGCGTTTGAAGTTGGGCCCGGTGCGGATCGGCTCATCGACCAGCTCGACCTCGTAGGCCCATTTCAGCACAGCCTTGGTGCGGGCGATGTGGCCGGCGACTGTGGAGAGTGCAAACCGGGTCATCAGCTGACCGCGCAACGTCTCAAAGTCAACGATCCGCAGCGAGGCGAGCAGCGTGTTACGACCGAGGTAATCGGAGACGTACGTGCCGGTACGCTGGGTGTCTGTCCATGAGTCGCGGTTCATTTCCCCGGTCTTCACTCGCACCTCGGCGGCCTCGAGGTAAAGCGTGAACAGGTCCGGGACCGTGAGTCCTCCGTCGACGTCCCGCGGCTTACGACCGGCGTGCAGGTCCTCGCGCTGCTGGTTGTAGAGTGCCTCGGCCGCCTCCCATCCGTTGGCGAACTTGCCGAAGTAGTGCATTCGCCCGCGGATCTTCTTGGCCCATTGTCCGTTGGCGTGCGGGAACAGTGGGAAACCGGGATAGGGTTTCTCGGGACGTTTCAATGTACGCGGCTCGCTCATCGTTTCACCTCACCTTCGCAGCTCACAACTAGCCCCCGCAGGTCTTGCTTCGTTCCCTCATCGATCGAATTCCAGAGCTTCAAAAACAGCCCAATCCCTGGTGGTGTGGATTCTGGTGAAAGCTGTGCCCCAGAGGCGGACCAAGAAGGACAATAGCCCGTAAATTCCGGGCTTATCTCATCGTCGGTTGCAGTCCTAGTCGGGCAGCTTAAGGGCAAGTCAGCAAGGGACTCCACGAGACAATCCCAGTGATTTACTGGGTTTTCTTCATCGGCCAGTTTTTCTGACGCGGCTTGTCTGCCCTTGTCCTGCAGTGTCTGGGGTATATTTTGGGGTACGTTTGGACGTCCACATCTTCCCACTTCGCAGCTGAATTCCTGTTCCGCAGCGTGCCACCGCGACGGTCGGTCGTCAGCGCCGAGGGCTCCATCCGGTGGCCTCGCCAGAGACATTCGCGTTTGATCACCGGATCGCGATCGAACAGCGATCCATGGGCGATCGGCAGCCCGAGATCGATCGTGTAGCTGAAGTCATCGCTGGTGCACCCCAGCCGCAGACTGACCGGTTTCTTGCGGACCTGTCCCTGCACGGGAGGCTGGCCGGTATGCATTTCACGCGTGATCACTTCGAGCCCTGCCCATAGCGTCGACTGCAGGCCGCCTTCGCGAGCAAGCGACTGGATCAGGTTACCGCGTGCTGTATCAGCCAGCAGGCGGAGCGAACGGTAGATACTCGATTTGCCGCTGCCGTTGGGATCAGTGATCAGGTTCAGTTGTCCAAGCGGCAGGACGAGTTGTTGGAGCGAGCGGAAACCGGCAACGGCAAGCGCGTGCAGCATGCGTAGCAGTCTGACTCAAGGTCGCATGGTTTACTTCAACAGGCGTTTTCGCCGGCTGATCTACAGTTGGGTGTAACTTACCTGCTAACTGCCAATGGCAGTGGGTATCGCTGCACTTTCAGTCAGTCGATGGCAGAGAGTCGAGGACCAGCAGGTTACCGCGATGTGATCACCAACGGTCGGGGTGGTTTGCGATACAATGCTCCTCCATGATCGTCGACGAAATCAATGCCCTGGGATTCTGTTTGCTGACGGGAGCGATTGACGACGCCACCATCGAGCAGTTGCGAGCTCGGTGCAGTGACGTCTTATCTGAATCGGGTGGTGGCCAGAATGCTCGCTCTAGTCGTGGCCATGTCTACGCTGCTCGCAACCTGATCGAGGCGGTTCCGGAAACGCTCACGCTCTGGCGTGGCGGCATTGTCTCCGACACGTTGCGGCATGTACTGGGGGACGGGTTCGGTCTAGTCCGTGCCTTATTTTTTGACAAGCCGCCCGACCGCACCTGGGCGCTTCCCTGGCACAAAGACATGTCGATCGCGGTCATGGATAATGCCATCCCCTCGGCCCACTTCTCACGCCCGACACGCAAAGCGGGTGTTCCGCACGTGATCGCAGGCGACGAGATTCTTCGCCGAATGCTGACGATGCGATTCCATCTGGACGACGTCACCGACGAAAACGGGCCATTGCGAGTCATCCCTCAGTCTCACCAGTCGAAAACCTGCGGCGGCCTCGGCGTCGATGCTGCGGTAACGATCCACGCCGCCGCGGGCGATTGTCTGGCCATGCGTCCGCTGATCGACCACTCCAGCGGCTCATCGCTGCCCGGCACCATACGTCACCGCCGCATCCTCCACCTGGAGTTTTCCGCCGACGCCGTACTGCCCGACGGCTATCGCTGGTTTCACTTTATCCCCAGCGACAGCGCTACAAAGTCGCTTTGATCACGGCACTTTTCCTACGGATCTAAAACTACGCCATTCTTTGCTGGCGGTCGCGGTTCTAAATCGGAGGGCAGCGTTTTGATTGCACTGCGTTGAGCTCGATGAACGAAGCCCACTGGGACGGGACATCGTCTTCGTAGAAAATGGCGTCTACCGGGCATTCGGGAATGCAAGCGTCGCAGTCGATGCAGTCGTCGGGATCGATGTACAGCATGTCTCCGCCGTCTCGAAAGCATTCGGTCGGACAAACCAAGGTGCATGATTTGTCTTTGCACCCTCGGCAAGGTTCGGTTACCACCATCGTCATTTGCGTGTCTCCTGGATATCGGTCGGTACAGACGGGCTACCTTTAGGAGATGAGAAACCACAGATGGAACCGGACAGCCAAAGCGAAAAAGTTTTCCGCTGCTGTTTGTCCGACCTGTCCGCCAGCGACTTGGTTCGCAGTTGGAAAGCTGGTGATGAGCGGGCGGCAGAGGTGCTGGTCGATCGCTACTGCATTCGCCTGGTCGCCTTCATAACGAGCCGTTTGGATCGGCGTTGGCGACACGAGATCGCCCCGGAAGACGTTGTTCAATCGGCGCTGGGCGGCTTTTTTCACGCCGTAGCAGAGAGCCGGATTCGCATCAGCCAATCGGTATCGGCTTGGCACCTGCTGGCAACAATTGCCAAACGAAAGCTGTTGCGATCGATTGATCGACAATCGGCACTCAAGCGAGGGGGTGACGTCGCACGCGTTCCGTTAGACGCGGTGGTGACGCAGTGGTCGCAGGAACCATCACAGCAAGACGCCGAAGAACTGGTGCAAGCGCTTCACGCGATGGCCGGTGAACTGGAACCGGATCTTCGCGAACTACTTCGTGCGTTATTGAGAGGAGAAACGCAGCAAGAGATTGCGGAGGCGCAGCAGATTGCCGAGCGAACCGTCCGGCGTCGTGTGGAACGATTACGAGCACTGCTCGCCAGCGCAGCCGATACACCCAACCAAGCCAAAACGAGGGCAGCAGATCAAGACTTCTGCATGGAATCGCTGCCGCAGTGGCATTATCGCGATTTCGTCCTCGGAAAGATGATCGGCCATGGCGGATTCGGAAAAGTCTACCGAGCGGTCACGCAAGGCAGTACACCACAAACGGTCGCGGTGAAATTCCTAAGAAAGCGACTGTGGGCGAACCCCGACGCGAAGCGGCAATTTCTGCGAGAGATCGACCACGCGTCGCGAATCGAGCATCCATCGATCGTGCGTTATCTCGGATGGGGCAGCTCGCCTCACGGTGGCCCCTACGTTGTCCAGCAGTGGATCAGCGGCACCCCACTGGCCAATCATGGAACTGTACCAGCGAGGCAATTTACGACGTGGATGTTGGATATTTGCAACGCCTTACAGGCCGTACATCGATTTGGTGTCGTTCATGGGGATCTAACACCGACCAACATTTTGGTCCAAGAATCCGGTCAGATCATGATTACGGACTTCGGCTTCTCGCGCCGGTTGGAGGCTGAGCCGCGGGAATCAAAACCGGGCCAGCCGGAGAGCGAAACTCCCATCGGCGGGACGCTTGGTTTTGCGGCGCCAGAACAAATTCATGGTGCCTTCGGTGAAATCTGTCCTCAAACAGACATCTACGCTCTCGGTGGGCTGGCGTTCTGGTACCTGACAAAGCGAGCCCCTCACGACTTGGGAAGCGTTGCAGCATCGCTGTCCTGTACGCTCTCGTCTCAGGACGTTGAGTTGGCTGGCATCGAGCCAGACGGTGCCACTGGGCCCCTTGTGGCGTTAGCAGCTGCCTGTCTGAAGAAAGCGATTTCGCAACGCCCCAGCGAGATCGGCCCGCTTCAGGCGTTGCTGCTGGACCGCCGCCAGTAAGGTAACCTGGCCAGGACCGGTGGTGGCTGGCCGGATGAGATGCTGGCGATGATGATGCATGGCTTAGCCGCTCAACAGTACGATAGAAGAATCCTCATCGTCAGACTGCCAGCCAGTCTCTGATGTCGAGCGACAGCCATAGTTGAGCCTCGAATGGCATTCAAAAAATTAATTCAGGATCTGACCGAAACTGAAACGGGAAAATCGGTGAACTACTCCATTAGCGGTGAAATCGCTCAGTGCGCTCGATTGGAACTGCCGCCGGGAATGCCGCTGTGGGCTAGCAGAGGCTCACTGATGGCCTACTCCGCGGGCGTTGATTGGCACCTCAAAATTCCCGGCGGCGTCAGCGGTGCAGTGCGGCGTGCCTTCTCCGGTGAGGGCGTTGCCCTGGCACTGATAGAAGCCAAAGCGGCAGAGCAGTGGGTCCTGCTCTCAGCCGGTTCCCCAGGCAAGATCGCCGCTTGGGATTTGGCGGAAGGCCCGGTGTTGACGACTCGCGGCTCGTTTCTGGCAGCTTGGGGCGAGAACGTCGAGATCTCCGTAACCGTCGCACGGCGTGCGGGAGCCGCGATCTTCGGTGGAGCAGGGCTGTTCCTCCAGCGGATCTCCGGCTCGGGCACAGTGCTGATCCACGGCAGCGGCGACTTTCATGAGCGGGTTCTGGCTCATGGGGAGCAGGTGTTGGTCAGTACCGGGAACCTGGCAGCGTTTTCCGACCGCGTCGATTACGACATCCAAGGTGTGGGCGGCTGCCGCAAAATCCTCTTTGGCAATGAAGGACTGTTCCTGACGCGGCTGACCGGCCCAGGACGCGTGCTGCTACAGACCCTGAAACGATCTGCTGGCAACCACAGCCAAGGCTAGCAATGATATCTACCGGCGACTTGATCATTCAACTGTGTAACTGGGGCTTTGGAACGTTCGAGTGGGTGCGCCGATCACTAAGACGACCCAAGGTGGAAGCCATCTCGACGAACGAGCTCCGCGAGATGGTTGCCGAACACGACTCATCGCTTGTGCTGATCGATGTTCGAAGTAGCGCGGAACTCGCCGTTTCAAGAATTCCAGGGGCGATCACGCAGGAGCAATATGAAGCGAACTCGAGTTCGCTAGCGAACATACAAGTCGTCGTCTACTGTACCGTGGGTGGACGCAGTTACCTTTACGCAAGGAGACTTGTTGCTGGCGGCGTCGACGCCAAAAACTATCGCGCAGGAATCCTTGGCTGGTGCCGTGCTGGCTTACCGCTGGAAACGCTGGACGGTCAAGCCACTTCCGCAGTTCATTCGTACTGGCGGATCTTTCATGTACCGGATCAGTACGAAGTCCGTATTTGATAGCAGATGACGCCGGCGCACCCCAGAATGTCGCCGCTCAACATTGAGCTGCGGATCGGCTTGAGTGCCAGATTTCAATACGGAAGGCGTCTTTGTCGGCAGGCTCGAAAGTGCCACTGGCACTTCCTTGTCGGGCTGGTCGCGCTAACTGCCCTCCCTGCCGACGCCACGAGAAAGCAGCGAGCTCATCCGAAGGCGGCGTTTGGCCGATCAGGACGCACGCTTGACGGGTCGTATTTTGGAGCTCGGCCTGAGCACACCTACTAACCTGGCCCCGGGCGATGGAGTCATGAGGACCGTCGCAGGTGTGCCACTGCCCGGCTCAGTCGGTGGCCGTGCCAACGTTTCGAATGCAATAGACGCGGGCTGTCGTGCGGATCAGCAGCCGGTCGCCTGCGATTGCAGGAGTCGCCATGCACATGTCATCATCGGCTAGCGAGTTGGTATGGAGCAGTTCGAATTGGTCGCCAGCGGCGAGCACGAACGTGGTGCCATCTTCGTTGAGGCAATAAACCTTGCCACCGTAAGCCCAAGGGGATGCGGTAAATGCGCGGCCGTTGGGCAGCCGTTGTGGACCAAAGAGGTTCTCACCATTACTTGCATCGAAGCAGCTCAATAGCCCCCGGTCGTAGAGCACATACAAGCGTTTATCATAGATCAGCGATGTTGGGTTGTAGGGAGCGGCCGTGGGCAATGACCAGGCGATGAAATCGTTTGACGTCGCCTCGCCTTCCAAAGAGATGTCGCCCTGGGCTCCCGGGCGAATCGCGTAGATGGGCCGCAAAGCGTCCCCCACGTAGCCGGAGCTGATATAGAGCAGTCCGTTATCGGCCTGCGGCGTCGCAATCGTGATGCTGGACATGCCCGAGAGCGACCACAGCAGGTTTCCCTCCAGATCGTAGGAACGCACTTTGCCCGTGCCCGGTGTCACGATCTCGGTGCGCTCCTGGTTGACCCAGACAAAGGGTGTCGCCCAGTTGCTCTTCTCGTCGCGCGGGACTCGCCAGACCTGCTTACCGGTTTTCGCATCCAGGGCGAGGAGATACGAGTCTTCTTCGTTGTCGTTGACTAAATACAGGCGATCTTGATGAATGACCGGTGAAGCCGCGGTCCCCCAACCATGACGCGTCTGACGTGGTTCGAGCCGGTGCCTCCACAGTTCTTGGCCGTCAAAGTCGAAGCAAAAGACACCGACATTCCCAAACAAGCAGTAGACGCGCTGCCCATCCGTGACGGGAGTTTCGGAAGCGTAGCTGCTTTTGATGTGAATTGCCGTTTCGGGCTGCCCCTCGTGAACCAGGCGTTCCCACAGCACTTCACCGGTCTGCAGGTCGAGGCAGAGAACTTTCCACTGATGCACTTCCGCAAGCGGCTCGGGTCTATCGCCGCCGAAGTAAAGCCCCTTTTTCGGCAGCTCCGACTCGCCAGCGCTGACTACGGTGGTCAGGAAGACGCGGTCGCCCCAGACGATCGGCGACGACCACCCTCGACCGGGAATCTCGGTTTTCCAGCTGACATTCTCTCTAGCGGACCAACGATCGGGCAAGTTCGCATTCTCAGCGACACCGGCCGCTCCTGGGCCGCGAAACTGAGGCCAATGCGGCTGCGCACGCAGCGGGGAACAGGACAGAACAAGCAGCGTGAGGGAAATGCTGGTGGAGAGGATTGGTTGCAATTTCGTGGCTCCATGTTCCGGCTTGGTGGTGGAATCTACGTCAGTATGGCCGATCTCGACGCCGGCGCCTGATGGTGGGTGATTTTTTGAGCGGCGGAAGGTCACATACCGCTCGCCGCCGAATCGGATCGGCGAGGGGCGGCGAGCACCCTCGGCGCGTCGCAGACCAGGCTACTGCTCGACGAGTTGCACCTCTACAGAGCCCGCTTCCGCTTCACCCGGCACTGGGAAGATCACAGCACTGTCCTTCGGACATCGCAGCGACCCCACAAACAACCTGACCGCTGGCGATTCAATCAGCCACTAAAATCTCTGAAGAACCACCAGAGGCTAAGCGGCGTTCGATTCGTAGGTCAGTCCAAAAACTGTATCTGTCAGCCAGCGGCGGAAGGATTCGTTGTCCATGAACTGCTTGAATAGCTCGGTGTCGTCTTGCAGGATTGACGTCATCACACGGCCGAGCGCTTTGTCGTGCTCGATGCGGGCATTTTGCCTGTCGGAGTTGATCTTGGCGTTCTGATAGGCCGCATCGGCAGCGACGCGAGTCGGGATGTCCTCGGTGATCAGCTTGCGCACCCGGTCGGTGTCGGCCCAAGATACATTGCCGAACTGGTCGTTGAAGGTCTTGAGGATGTTTGATAGCCGGTCAAGTTCCGGCTGACCCTTGGATCCACCACCTGTAGTCGGCACCGGCTCGATTTCCGCATCTTGATCGGCGAGTTGAATCCGTACCATCGCCTGCTTTTCTGCCCGATAGCTGTCCATGTCGATCGCTTCGAGAATGCCCTTCGACAAATCCTCCTCAACCGGAGCGGGCAGCTTGGGGATCAGGAAGTTCAGGAAGATCGACAGCTTCTCCCATTGGGCGTTGTTGTAGGTCAGGATCGACGAGAGAAAGCCATACGTGCGCACAAATGCCTTCGCCTTGCCTTTGAAGTCGACTTGCTGGTCCTCGTCGAGTTGCTCCATGTAGGCGGCGACACAGCCGTCCAGGTAGCGGGTCACCAATGTGTCGATCTGGGATTGGTCGTAGACTTGGTGCCGGTCCAACGCGTCCTTCAGGTCGTGCAGTTTGTTCGGGTCCGTCTCTTCGGCCCATATCGTGGTGCGGTAGTAATCGTTGAACGCTTCCTTGATCGTGTCGGTGTCGTTGATGAAGTCGAGCACGAACACGTCGTGCTTCTTCGGATGGGCGCGGTTGAGCCGTGAGAGCGTCTGCACGGCCTTGATGTCCGAGAGCACCTTGTCGACGTACATCATGTGCAACAGCGGCTCGTCATAGCCGGTCTAAAACTTGTCAGCACAGATCAGGAACCGGTACGGGTCCTGTGGGATCTTGTCCGCAATCTGGCTTGGATGATACCTGCTTGGAGCGAGTGCCATTGGTACGTTCTCCAAGTGCGCAGTGATCGATCCATGCCCGCGGACATGTTACAGTGGAGGGGCCCCACCGCTGTCAGAGGAACCCGCCCCATGTCCTCGGTTCGCCCCGCCTCGATGTGCCAATCCGTCTTCCTCAGGCGTTTGCTTGTTGCGCTGTCCACCACGGTGGTCAGTATTGGGTCACCGCCTATCGATGCCGCTGCGGTCGACTATTTGCGTGACGTCAAACCGGTGCTCAAAGAACGCTGCTTCGCGTGCCACGGGGCGCTGGAGCAAGAGTCAGGGCTCCGCGTCGATACCGCTGAACTGCTTCGGCGCGGTGGCGACAGCGGGTCCGCCTTGGTCGCCGGCGACCCGGCGGGGAGCCTCCTGATCGAGCGGGTCGCCGATCCCGATCCTGCGTCTCGGATGCCTCCGGAGGGCGAACCACTGACCGCTGGCCAAATCGAGGCATTGACACAATGGGTCGCCCAGGGTGCCCTCTCACCCGCAGACGAGGAACCCGAGGCAGATCCCAGTTTGCACTGGGCGTTTCGTCCGATTGTTCGCCCAGAGGTGCCGGCGCGATCCGATCAGTCTTGGGGCCGCAACCCGATCGACGCCTTGATCGCGTCCCGCCACGAATCCCTCGGGCTGACGCCTCAATTGCCCGCCGATGCGGCATTGCAGGTGCGGCGACTTTACATCGACCTGATCGGTATGCCGCCAACTCCGGACGAGGCCGTGGCGATCCTGGGTCGATCCGATAATGGGCCACTGGACGAGTCGGACTATACCCAACTGGTCCACTCGTTGCTCGAAGACCCTCGCCACGGCGAACGCTGGGCACGCCACTGGATGGACATTTGGCGGTACAGCGATTGGTTCGGATTGGGCGACCAATTGCGGAACAGCCAATTGCACATCTGGCATTGGCGCGATTGGATCGTCGAGTCACTCAACGATGACCTGCCCTATGACGAGATGGTTCGCTTGATGTTGGCGGGCGACGAATTGGCGCCTCAGGATTTACAGAAGTTACGGGCGACCGGTTACCTGGCCCGCAACTTCTTTCTGTTCAACCGTCACCAGTGGATGGACGAAACGGTCGAGCACGTCAGCAAGAGTTTTCTCGGTCTGACGATGAATTGCGCCAAATGCCACGATCACAAATACGACCCGCTGCCGCAGGACGATTATTACCGCATGCGTGCTTTTTTTGAGCCGTATCACGTTCGGCTCGACATGCTGCCCGGCGAAACCGATCTGAAGCGAAATGCGATCCCGCGGGCGTTCGACGGGCCGGCTGACATACCGACCTACCTGTTTGTCCGGGGCGAAGAGACGCAGCCCGACAAGTCACGCGCGATCCTGCCGGGCGTTCCGGACGTCCTGCAGTTCAAGGAACTCGAAATCAGTCCAGTCGATCTGCCGGCTGAGGCCTGGCAACCCGAGCGGCGGCAATGGGTGCAAGACTCCCACCTTGCCGCCGCCGAGTCTGCTGTCGAAGCCGCAAACAACGCCGTGGCAGCCGCCAGCGGCGCGTTCGCGCAAAACGTGAAACTTCACGAAGATCTCATCGCGAAGGCAGCTCAGGCCGAAATCGACGAAGTCGGCCCCGGTTCGGCCCGGCCCGATTCGCCGGTGAGCATCGTCGACGAGTTCACGACGCTCGATCCCCTGCGACGCGAACCGGCGTCGGCGATGTTGGCCGAACCGACCCATCCCGCGCAAGCGGAACGCGCTGTTGGCATCGCGAGGGCGAAACTGCATTTGGCCCAACGGTCACTGGCCGTCGCCGAGGCCCAGCGTGAAAGCTTACGTCAACGGGTCGCGGCCCTCTCGCTCGCTTGGCAACTGACCGACACCACTGCCGCGGACGACGACCTTGTCGCCCGCGAACAGGCGGCCAGGATCAGCGCGATCAGGGCTGAACGCCAGGTGGCGGTCGCGAGCGCCGAGCGGACGCTCGCGGACGCCCAGTTGCGACGTTTGCAGGCGAGCGAAGACCAATGGGAAACGATCGACAAGGAGATTGAAACCGCGACCCAGAACGTCGCGTCGGCCCAGATGACGACCGAGGCGGACGTCGGCCCCGATGAGCGTTACGCGTCCATCTCGGGCGCCCAGTGGACGCCGACGCGTTTCCTTTCCTCGTCCGCCGACGACCCCGTGGTCCCCTTCCCGCCACAGAGCAGCGGTCGCCGCACAGCCTTGGCCGATTGGATCACCGATCCCGGCAACCCGCTGACCGCCCGCGTAGCCGTCAATCACATTTGGACTCGCCACATGGGCACTCCGCTGGTGCCGACCGTGTTTGACTTCGGTCGTCAGGGAACTCCGCCGACCCATCCGGAATTGCTCGATTGGCTCGCCTCGGAATTGATCGACAGCGGATGGAGCATGAAACACATTCATCGCTTGATCCTCAGCTCGGAAACCTATTGGATGCAATCGTCGGCAGCCGGTCGCGAGGCAAATGAGGCGATTGATAGCGAGAACAAATACTGGTGGCGTCGCGTTCCCACACGGCTTGAATCACAGGCCGTTCGTGATTCGATCCTGGCGCTTGCCGGGAAGCTCGATTTGACGCGTGGCGGACCGTCGATCCCGCTGGCACAACAAGCCGACTCGCCCCGCCGCAGCCTCTACTTCTTTCACTCCAATAACGAACGCAACCTGTTCTTGACCATGTTCGACGAGGCGTCGGTAACCGAGTGTTACCGCCGTCAGGAGAGCATCGTTCCTCAACAGGCCCTGGCGCTAACCAATAGCCGCTTGGTGCTCGACGCGATCCTGCCGATCGCTGAGCGAATCGGCGAGGCCGCGGGCGATCGAGCGGCGGCGGGCGATCGAGTCGCCGATGAAGATGCCTTCATCTGTTTGTCGTTCGTGACGCTGGTCGGTTTCACGCCCACCGATGATGAGATTGCCGCCTGTCGCGAGGCGCTCGCTACCTGGCGCGGCCAGGACGGCACGACCCCGTCGCAGGCGCGCGCCTACCTGGTATGGACCCTTCTGAATCACAACGACTTTGTAACGCTCCGATAACCTTGTCGTGTTTCCACACTGTACCGCTGCGTCCCTTACCGCCTGCCCTTGCCTTGACTCATGTTGACCTACGCCATGCCCCGCCTTTCAAGGCGATCGCTTCTCCGCAACGGTTTAGCCAATATCGCATTGGCCGCGATGTTGCAACGCGACGGTTTCGGCCAGGAACCTGGCTGGGCCCCTCCGAGCGGGCAACCTCATTTTCCGCCCAAGGCGAAGAGCGTGATATGGTTGTTTATGAACGGCGGCGTCAGTCATATGGAAAGCTTCGACCCCAAGCCGATGCTGAATCGATACGCTGGCAAGACGATCGCCGAAACGCCCTTCGCCGAGGTGCAGAATCCCGACCGTTTGGCGATCGAGCGATTAGTCGTTCCCGACGCCAACGGCAACCAACGCAACACGCTTTATCCGCTGCAGGTCGGTTATCAGAAGCATGGCGAGAGTGGGATTGAAGTCAGCGATTGGTTCCCCCACATCGCTCGTCATGTTGATTCCTTGGCGGTGGTCCGGTCGATGTGGACGACTGACAGCAACCATGGGGCTCAGTCCCAATTCCATTCAGGCCGACATCGCAACGATGGCGATTTTCCGAACCTCGGCGCATGGGTCCACTACGGACTTGGGTCGCTCAATGACAACTTGCCTCAGTTCATCTCGATGGGAAATCGCGAGTACTGGAACGCCAGTGACGGGCATTACCTCGGGCCAGCACACGATGCTGTGCCGCTGAGGGTTGATCCCGCTAACCCGCTCGACTTCGCCCGCCCCGAACGGCCATTCCCCGACGCGGCCAAGTCGGTCGGCACCGAGCTGATCGCACGGCTCAATTCGCTTCGCGATGCGGCCTATCCGCGCGACTCCGCGCTGGACGCCCGCATCGCCTCCTATGAATTGGCGTTTCGGATGCAACGCAGTGTTCCCGAGGCACTCGACTTTTCACAGGAGACGGCTGAAACGCATGCCCTGTATGGCATCGACCAACCGGCGACCGCGGCGTTCGGCTCGCAAATGCTGGCGGCCAGACGGCTGGTTGAACGGGGCGTTCGGTTCATTCAAGTCCAACACGGCGGCGGCGCGGGGGCGTGGGACGCTCACGGCGGTCTGAAAGCCAATCACACGAACAACGCGAAGGCCGTCGACCAGCCGATTGGCGCGCTTCTGGAAGACCTCGCTCAACGCGGCATGCTCGATGACACGCTGGTCGTTTTCGGCACCGAGTTCGGACGCACTCCGGGGTCACAGGGGGCCGATGGCCGCGATCACCATATCTTCGGATTCAGCGTCTGGATGGCCGGCGGAGGCATCAAAGGCGGCATTGCACACGGGGCGACCGATGAAATCGGATTCCACGCGGTCGAGGATCGCCATTACGTCACCGACATCCACGCGACCATCATGCACCAACTCGGCCTCGATTCTCGCAAGCTGGAGATCCCAGGACGCAAACGCCTGGACATCGACCACGGACATGTCATCCACGACATCATCGCCTAAGTCGAACGCCGCTTCCCATCTTCCGCAATCGCAACGGCGAGTCTCCAGCCTTGGACTATGACGCTCCGGCTTCCCAGCCGATCGCTCCGCCCGAGTCGCCGACTCGCGTACGCCACTACGTCACGCTGTGGTTGTCGGTCGCGGCCGTGTTCGCTTATCTCTGTCGTAACAGCCTGGTGGTCGCCGAAAGCGAATTGCGAGCTGATCTTGGGCTGACCGAAGGGCAGATGGGATTCATCCTCGGCCCAGCATTCTTTTGGACCTATGCCCTGGCACAGATCCCGACCGCATGGCTTGCCGAACGTTACGGATCGCGGCGCTGCTTGCCCGTGTTTTCGACCGCCTGGTCGATCGCCAGCGGGTTGATCGCGTTGGCGACCGGATTCGGGTGGGTGCTGGCCAGTCGCTTGGCCAGCGGCGTTTCGCAAGCAGGCTTGTTTCCCGCTTCGGTGCGCACGATCGCGATTTGGAACGCGCCGGCGGGACGTGCTGGGGCAAGCGGCTTGCTCGGTGCGGCCATGTCCGTCGGCGGTGCGTTGGGCGCCGGTTTAACCGGATGGATGCTCGGCTTCATGTCCGCCACAACGATCTTCGCCGTCTTCGCGATCCCCGGGCTGTTCTGGTCCGCCGCGTTTTGGTTTTGGTTTCGCGAATATCCCAGCGAACATCCATCGGTCAACGCCGCCGAACGGGCCCTGGTGGGTGGCGACTCAGCGACAAACTCCGGTGCGGCCGATGAAGTCGCAATTCCTCGGTCGCTCGGCGATCCGGACCCGCCGCCAGACCGGAAACGCATGTGGCTCGAATTGGTAACCAGCCCGGCGGCGTGGCTGATCTTTGGCCAACAGTTCTTTCGTGCCGGCGGCTACGCGTTTTTCGCCAGCTGGTTCGCGACCTACCTGATGGAAACTCGCGGCGTTTCAACCACTCAGTCCGGCCTATTGACCGCGATGCCACTGATCGCCACGGTCGCTGGATCCATGCTCGGCGGCTACGCATCGGACTTCATCTTCGCACGGACCGGCAGCTTGGCTCTAGCGCGCAAAGGGGTCGCCGGCGGCAGCCTGACCTTCTGTGCCGCGCTTGTGTTCGCCGCGTTCTTCGTCGCCGATCCGACCCAGGCTGTGATCATCATCAGCGTTGGCGCTCTACTGGCTGCCCTCGCCGCGCCGTGCGGTTACACGATGACCATGGACATGGGAGGAAATCACGTCGCCTCGGTCTTCAGCACGATGAATATGTTAGGTAACTTCGGCGCCGGCCTGACCCCTTGGATCGTGCCCCGATTCAAGATCTGGGTCGAAAGCTCGCCTACCCTGCTCGCCTATTGCGACGGCAACAGCTGGAACGCCGTGCTGCTGTTATTCGCGGCCATGTATGTCGGTGCGGCCGCTTGTTGGTTTTTATTGTCGGCCCAGGGAACGGTCTTTGACCAATCACTCTTGAGAACAAAGCCACGTTATGAAACGCTCCTGTGATCACAAACAAAGTCTTGTCATCGCGGGCGTGGCCCGTGGCGATATCACACCCCCGGTCGGCATTTATCATCGGATGTGGGGCGCCGCGACGCACGACGTATCCACCGGCGTTCACCGACCGTTGACCGCCACCGTGTTAACGCTGGCGCCGCGAGACGCCGACGACTCTCAAGATCTAAAGATCGCCATCGCCGTCGACCACTGCCTGCTGTGGACGACGGAAATGCAAGCCTTGATGCGGCGAGTTTCCGAAACCGCCAACGTCGATGCCCAGTCGCTAGAAGTCTTCTTTTCCCATACCCACGGCGCCGGCCTGATGGGCCTGGAACGCCAAGCATTGCCAGGTGGCGAGATGATCGCGCCTACCTGGATCACTTGGCCAACGTCATCGCCGAATTGATCCGTGACGCCTTGGCAGCGGCACAGCCGGCGTCGATCACCTACGGCACCGGTCGATGCTCCCTGGCAACTCACCGCGATTATTGGGACAGCGAGTTGCAGAAATATGTTTGTGGCTATAACCCAGACGGCACGGTCGACGATTCGGTCATCGTCGGACGCGTCAGCAACTCGCATGGCCAGACGATGGCGACGATCGTCAATTACGCTTGCCACCCGACCACACTCGCGTGGGACAACACGCTGATCAGTCCTGATTATGTCGGTGCGATGCGCGAGGTGATCGAACAGGCGACCGCTGCGCCCTGTTTGTTTATCCAAGGTGCGTCGGGCGATGTCGGTCCCAGGGAAGGCTTTGTTGGTGATGTCGCGGTCGCCGATCGCAACGGCCGACAGCTCGGCCATGCAGCCCTGTCGGCGATCCTCGAGTTACCCGCGCCGGGCACTCAGTTCGTCTACACCGGTCCGGTCGTCTCGGGCGCGACAATCGGCACCTGGCGATACGAGCCGGTCTCCGATGAGCAATCGTCCTCCGCCGCGATCTGGCGAGCGGCCGAGTGCAGCATCGATCTGCCGATGCGCAACGACCTGCCGCGGCGAAACGAACTGCTGACCGAGCAGGCGCACTGGCAAGCTGAACTGGATGCGGCGACCGCGGCCGGCGATGATCATCGGGCCGGTGAGGCGCGGGCAATGGGCGAACGCGTGACCCGGCGATTGATTCGTGTCGCCCATTTGCCCACAAACGGTCGGTTTCCCTACCGAGTGAAACTCTGGCGACACCGGCGACGCCATCTGGATACCGCTCAATGGCGAACATTACAACGTTTTGCAGACCGAATTGAGAAAGCGGTTTCCTGAGCTGATCCTTTTGATTGGGACATTGGCCAATGGATCGGAGGTCTGGTACCTGCCCGATGCCGACTCTTATGGCAAAGGTCTTTATCAAGAAGAAGCCTCGATCCTGGCCCGCGGCAGCCTGGAGATGTTGATGGATGCTCTGGAACACTCAATCCGCGAGCTGATCGCCACGCCGGCCGAGGCGCCGAGCCGAACGTTTTAAGAAGCGGCCCAAACTTTTTAAGCGGCGAATCGCCACGCTGCGAACTAAAACAACCCTCAATGGTAGGATTATGAAAATCACAGCGGTCAAGGCACTGGTGTGCCACGCACGGATGCGTAACTGGATATTCGTCAAGGTTCTCACCGACCAGCCGGGGCTGTACGGTTGGGGCGAAGCGACGCTCGAATGGCACACCCGCGGCGTCGTCGGGGCGATCGAGGATTTGGCTGAACTGATCGTCGGCGAAGACCCACGCCGGATCGAACACCTCTGGCAAATGATGTATCGCCAACACTTCTGGCACGCCCATGGCATCATCCGATCGACCGCGATCTCGGGGATCGACATCGCGCTGTGGGACATCGCCGGAAAACTCGCCGGCGTTCCCTGCTCCCAGTTATGGGGCGGGCGCGTCCGAGACCAGGTCCGAACCTATTGCCACCTCGGCGGCGGTAAGATGGAAGATTTTTATGAGACCAGCGTCGACGACGCCAAAGCATTCGGTGATCTGGCCAGTGCGGCTGTAGCCGATGGCTTCACCGCGTTCAAAAGCATGGCCGTGCCGCCGACGATGCCGATCGAAGGCCTACGACCGATCCGATTGGCCGAAGCGGCCGTGGCGGCGATGCGCGACGCGGTCGGCGATGAAATCGACATCATGGTCGATTGTCATGCGCGGCCGACGCCGGCCATGGGGCTGAAGTTCGGCAAGGCTCTCGAGCCTTATGGATTGTACTTTTTTGAAGAACCCTGTTGGCCCGAGTCGATCGAAGGTTTGGCCATGATTAACGCCGCCTTGTCCACGCCGGTCGCGACAGGCGAGCGGATCACCAGCCTGGCCGGCTTCCGGGACCTGTTCGCAGCTCGAGCGTGCGAGATCTGTCAACTCGACATCACGCATTGCGGCGGCCTCACCGCGGCCCGCCGCATCGCGGCGCTGGCCGATGCCTACAACATTGCGCTGGCTCCTCATAACCCGCAGGGCCCGGTCAGCACTGCGGCGTCGCTTGAGTTCGGATTTTCACAGCCCGCTTATTTGATCTGTGAAACTGTTCACGCTGACGTGCCATGGCGGAGTGACGTTGTGCGAGAGGGTTATACCGTCGAACCGGTCGGCAGGATCGTCCGGCCCAATACCCAGCCAGGACTGGGAATCGAGATCGATGAAGCCGAGATCGCCAAACACCCCTTCGAACAGGAAATCATCCAACGAGTCTTCTATCCTGACGGGGCCGTCGGCGACTGGTAAGAAGGAGTCCGGAAATAACTTCCGCGTTTCTCACCCTCTGGGAGAGTTGAGCCTCAAGTGAGGAGAACTCAGCACCGGGATATAAGTTTGTTCCATCAATTCATTCTTACCAAAACAGTGAAAACTATACTGGATTGCATCACTGGCGACAAATAACTTGTGCCCGGCCACTTAAAACATCCGTCATACGACATCCTTCCAATCACCCTTATACCGCGATCTCCACCCCAACATGCCTCAACCCCTATCCGGCGTCTTGCCCGTTGTTCACACCCCGGAGACGATGACACGATCGACTTTGAAAATGTTCAGAGGCTCGTCGACTGGGCATTCGCGCAGGCGCCGACGGTTATTGCACCGGCATGGTTTCGGAACTGTTGAAATTGACATGCGATGAGCGAATCGAGTTAACGCGGCGATTGGACGAAATGAGCCAGGATCGAGGCGCGGTCGTCATTGGCGTCGGCGCTGAAAGCACCAAACAGGCGATCCGGTATGCCCGCTGTGCTGAGGAATCCGGGTGTGACGCCGTGATGGCGATCCCGCCGATCTCATCCGCCTTGCCGCCCGAGGCGGTACTTGAGTATTTCTGTGACTTGGCCGACGCGGTTTCCTTACCGCTGATCGTTCAAGACGCATCGGGGTACGTCGGCCAGGAGATACCGCTGGCGGTCAGCAACGAGTTGCTGCGGAGGTATGGGGAAGAGAAAATTCTGTTTAAACCAGAAGCCTCTCCGATCGGCCCCAAACTGTCGCAGTTGCGAGACGCGACACTCGGACGGGCGAAAATCTTCGAAGGCTCTGGCGGCCTCGCCCTGGTCGACAGTTATCGCCGCGGGATCGTCGGCACGATTCCGGCAATGGAGTTTTTGCCGGCGATTGTCAAACTTTGGGGCGCACTAGGACGGGGCGACGAGGCGATGATCTACCGGATCTATCTGCCATTATGCGCCCTGGTTTCGTTGCAACTGCAAGCGGGGCTAGACGGGTTTCTGGCAGTCGAAAAATACCTCCTCCACCAAAACGGTCTCTTCCCGACCACCAACCGCCGCAAGCCCTACGGATGGTCAATGGACGAAGAGACACGTCAAGAACTCGACCGCCTTTGCGCCCTGCTCGATACGGCGGTTGCCTCTTGAAATCCTGCGGAGTTGGGAGTCTTTGGATGCACACCTCGAACAACTGCCGCAAATGATGGAATAGTCGTTCGCTATAGACGCGGTTGGCCGGATACTTGCTTGGACCGAAGGAGCATGTTGCCCAATGCCTTAGCTCGCTCACGAGCGCTTGCACCTCCGCGGGGTCGAGTGAGGTGGTGACCAAAATCTGGGCGCGCTCAGGGCTTATCATGGCGGGTCAGGGAGACTGTCCAGATGAGCGGAAAGAGCAAGAAGACTACCTCAAGTTCACGCCGGCAGTTCACGGAGGAGTTCAAGAAAGATGCCGTGCAAATGCTTCTTGATGGGCATTCGGCTCACTTCGTTGTCGACCGCCTGGGGCTCTCTGGCACCAATCTGCTGTACCGCTGGAAACGTGACCTGCTCCGCGACAGTGGCCCTGTTGCCTCTTCTCTGGACACTCGCGTTAAAGATTCGCCGATGCAATTGGGACTGCTTACCGGCGCCTGGACCAAAGAGCGACATGCCGCTCTTCCCGCCGACGACTGGCGACGAGAAAAAGACCAGCAGTTTCAAGAGCCGCTGTTCTCACGCAACCTGCGTTTGGTGGAAGTGCTGCGCGGCATCGGCGGCAAGCACGGCAAATCCCCTGGACAGGTCGCCATCGCCTGGGTACTGCCGCAGCCCACCTTGATGGGGGCAACCGTAGGAGCCCGAAGAACTGGCCAAATCAGCCTACGGCCGGTTGGCTGATGTTGCCGTACTTAGCCTGGGTCACGTTCGCAGGCGCGTTGAACTTCGCAATTTGGGGACTCAACACGGGGCGCAATGTGGGGGTTGCCCAAATACTTTGCTTCTGTTAAACGGCTCCGCATTTAACAGAAACGTCGCAGTCAACCGGCGTCGTCATTGGCGGCTTGTACGCCCAGTGCTCGCTTGATGGCCGCGGCGCCAAAACGGGCTTGGACGGCGTCGGTAAGCCGGTCGAGACTGCGCTGCTTCGCTTGCTGCTCGGCCTGCGGATCGTCAAACAGCGTCTGCTGTACCGGCCGGGGCGCTGCCAAACCGCTGATGCCCATCCCAATCAAGCGGACACCGCCGGCCAATGCGGTCGCCGGCACAGCGCTGCCAAGCAACTGCGCTCGCCGCCTGCCAGAACTGATCGGTACTGTCACTGGCCTTCGGCAGCGTGCGGGATCGGGTGATGGTACGGAAGTTCGAGAAGCGCACCTTGATCTGGACGGTCCGCCCGCACCGGCCGGTTCGCCGCAGCCGACAGGCAACCTGCTCCGTCAACTCCCACAGCCGATAACGCAACGACTCAATGTCGTTGAGATCTCTCGAGAACGTCGTTTCATGGGACAGCGACTTCGCTTGCCGGTCTGGAACAACCTGCCGATCGTCGATCCCTCGCGCCAGTCGCCAGAAGTGCTCTCCTGACTCACCGAACTGCCGTTTCAAGAGCTCAAGGGGGATCGCGCGGAGTTGGCCGATCGTAGCGGCCCCCAGCCGCTGCATCGCAGCTTCGGTGACTTTGCCCACGCCCCATAGTCGACTGATTGGCAACGGGTCGAGGAATTTGGTGACACGCGCGGGATGGATGATTACCAATCCGTCCGGCTTTTCCAGGTCACTGGCGATCTTGGCGAGAAATTTGTTCGGGGCAACGCCGACCGATGCGATCAGCCCGGTTTCCTGGAGAATGTCACGTTTGATCCGTCGGGCGATCTGCTCGGCCGGCCCGGACAGTGCTTCGCAGCCGCTGACGTCGAGAAATGCCTCATCGAGCGACAGTGGCTCGACCAGCGGCGTGTAGCGGAAGAAGACTTTGCGAATCTGCCTTGAGACCGCGGCATAGTGGCTCATCCGCACCGGCAGCACGATTGCATTGGGGCAAAGACGCAGCGCCGTTGCGGTCGGCATGGCGCTGTGGATGCCAAACCGCCGCGAAGCATAGCTCGCCGCAGCGACGACACCGCGACCTTCGCTGGAGCCACCGACGATCACCGGCAGCTCCGCCAGTTCCGGCCGATCCCGCTGTTCCACCGCCGCATAAAAGGCGTCCATATCAACGTGCAGGATCATCGGGTCGTTCCAGAAAGAGATCAGCCGCGGTTGGCGAACGCGCAGTAGCGGCGCCAGGAAAGTATCGCTCGGACTCGCTGATGCACATCTCTGTAAATACCACAGCCCTCACATTCGCTCTGTGCCCTGCAATCGTCTGCACATGAGCATCTCGATTGGGCGGTTACCCAATCGGCCCAAGCGACACAGCGCTGGTCGACGGTTGGGAATCGGTCTGACCGTTGCTGTTTGATGGTACTCGCTAGCGTTTTCGAGGATAGTGGCAAATGTTTGGCTCTATCTGAACCAGCGCGTCTTATCTGTAATGCGGCTGCGCAGAAGGGCCAAGTGCTTGGTGGGGTGGCATTTGAACCGGGTTTACCAGGCGGTCTGGTCAGCCGTTCTCATTGACTTCCTGAGCCAGTCAACCTCGATCACTTCGGGACCAACGATGACGCGAACCTCGCCACCGAGACACTGAAGCTCTTCCGTCAGGCGCCCATCGACCGCGGACGCGAACTCCGGCGCCGACAGTTCTCGGTGGTCGTCCGGTAACAGCGGTTGGTCTAACGCTGATCAGCGACATGACGACCTGACTGCGGTACGGATTGCAACTCTTCCAGGGGTATCGAGAAGGGGCGACTTCGCAAAATCACTATATCTGAGCTGTCGATCGCGGACCCACTGGAACTGATATGTATACAGCTCTCGCTGGGCTCGGGTAAGCTGAATCTTTGCGTAGCGTTATTAACACCTGATCAACTGGCTGCCCGCGTCCCATGCGTATTCTCATCTATTTTCTGATCCTGCTGCTGACTCCGCTAGACCTAGTCTCCGCCGAAGAGCCACCGCCTCCTGATCGGTTTGACCTCTTCCTGCTCGTTGGCCAGTCGAACATGGCTGGCCGCGGTAAGCTCACCGAGGAAGATCGGACGCCGCATCCAAGGGTGCTGACGTTCTCTGCCGATGAGCAGTGGGTAAAAGCGGTCGATCCGCTGCATTTCGACAAGCCCGCAGTGGTTGGCGTTGGATTAGGACGTACTTTCGGCATTGAGATCGCACAGCGGTCACCGGGCGTCACCGTCGGACTGATCCCATGCGCTGTTGGCGGGTCGCCGATCGACGCCTGGACGCCGGGCACGTACTACGCCCCCACGAAGTCACACCCCTGGGATGACGCGATCCGCAGGGCAAAAGCAGCGATGCAGCACGGGACGCTGCGCGGCATTCTGTGGCACCAAGGCGAATCCGATAGCGGAGGTGAACTGGCAGAGACTTATCAACAGAAGCTCGACGACCTCGTCCACCGTTTGCGAAAGGAGCTCGATGCTTCCGAAGTACCTGTGATTGTCGGCCAGTTAGGACAGTTCCCTGAGCGCCCTTGGAGCGAGTCCAGGCGACTAGTTGATCGCGCTCACCGGGAGCTTCCCCAGCGGGTGCCGCGAACCGCATTCGTTTCCTCTGACGGCCTGGTACACGGTGGTGATGAAGTCCACTTTGACGCGGCCTCCTATCGCGAGTTCGGTCGCCGCTTTGCGCAGGCTTATCTTGTGTCAGCCGGCGTTTCATCAAACAGTGGTTTTGCGGTCGAACCGCAGCAAAATCGTTTGCTGATCAAGCTTGATGGAAACGCGATTGTCGATTTCGTTTTTCGCGATGGCAAGATCCTACGTCCGTACTTTGCCAACGCTCGGCTTGCGGACGGTTTGCAAGTCACTCGTCATCACCCGCCCATCGCCGGAGTTGACGCGCTCGATCACGACACCATGCATCCCGGAATTTGGCTCGGATTCGGTGACATCAACGGCCACGACTTCTGGCGTAACAAAGGGACCATCGAACATCTGCGATTCGTGTCCGAGCCACAGATTGCGGATGGACGTCTTACCTTTGCCACGCAGAGCCGTTTAATAACCAGCAGCGGCGAGCCAGTGGGTTTAATGACAAACGATTTTAAACTGATTCAGCGACCGTGCGGTTGGCTGCTGATTTGGGGTGCCACGTTCCACGCCGATCACGGCCCGCTGGTTTTCGGTGACCAGGAAGAGATGGGTTTCGCAGCCCGAGTGGCGACGCAGCTGACCGAAAAGAGTGGCGGAGTGATTCGAAGTTCGACCGGAAGAACGTCCGCCGCGGAAACGTGGGGCCAACCAGCCATGTGGTGCGACTACTCTGGAACCGGCCCCAATTCTGGCGGTATCATGTTGATGGCCAGCCGTGACAACTTCCGCGAAAGCTGGTGGCACAACCGCGACTACGGCGTCTTTGTAGCCAACCCCTTCGGCCGCCAAGCCATGCAGCAGGGAGCCCGCAGCGAGATCATGGTCGCTCAGGGCGAAACACTGCGGATCGAATTTGGTGCGTTGATTCACGACCATCACGAGTTCGACATGTCAGCTGAATATGATTTGTTCAGTGACACGAAAACCGACGCTTTGGAACCCCATCCCGCTGAGTGAACCGGTGATTAGCGATACCTTGACTATCATCGGCGAAAGCAGCCGGTCGCTGTCAGGCCCAATGCAGCGAGATCGGATACAAATTGCCGCGGCGCGCATCAGTTGCCTGAGTTTCTGATCGCTAGTGCACGCAGATACTCTACAGATTTCCGTAGCAAATAGCAGGATGCAGAATGAATAAAATGAATCGACTAGCGTCATTGGCAGTACCGCAATGTTCATCACTGCCGCGTTGGCTACTTACCTATGGACTACGACTCTCGAACTTTTTCTCCCGCTCCTTGACAACCATGCATGTTTGCCCCTTCATCGATGCAGTGATGAATGAGAATGGACGACCAAAGTAAACTTGACTGTGATAAAATTGATGACACAGTTCTTGCCCTTCTCTGGTTAACGATGTGCGGTGGCAATCGTGCTTGGAAAGGACATGACTGGGACACACTTGGACGATTGTATGCAAAAGGCATGATCCATGATCCCGTTGGAAAGGCAAAATCTGTCTCGCTGACACCTGAAGGACTCGAGCGCTGTCAACAATTGTTTCACGAAATGTTTGTCCGCAAAACCTGATTGAAATGAGTGTCCCTAAACTCAATAGGTTTGCTTGTACGGCAAAAACCAGCATGATCAAATTCGAGGCGGTCGAACGCTTTATTTGTTAATGCTCGACACAGGCGGCGAATAACTGTCGATTGCACGGGAAAGTGCGGGCTGCACGGGTAACTTCTACACGAAATACTCGCTTCCCGGCGTTACTCCACCGGCAGTTGGCGGTTTGCCATGATCGGTGGGGCCATGGCGGCGTTCGCCTGTTCCCATGCCGCAGTCAAGTGCTGCAGATCTGCGGGTCGAGTTGTGGCTAGGTCGTGGGTTTCGCTCAGATCGGTGGCTAGGTCATATAATTCTGCCGGCGCGTCGGCGCGGGGCCGCACCCACTTGAGGTTGCCGTGCCGGAACGCCGCTTTGCCACCCTGCATTCGCCAGTAAATCTGCTCGTGCAGCGCAGCAGTGTTCTCACCGCTGAGATACGGTAGTGCATCGACGCCGTCCAGCGTTTCCGGCAACGGGGCACCGGCCAAGGCCAAGCCGGATGCCGCGATGTCGAGCGTCAGGATCGGGCGATTTTCAACTCGTCCAGCGGGCAGCCTACCAGGCAATGACCAGATCATCGGAATCCGCACCCCGCCCTCATACAGGTCGCCTTTGCCGCCGCGCAGCGGCGCGTTGCTGCTGGTCAGCTCCTGGGTTGGACCGCCGTTGTCGCTGAAGAACACGACCAGTGTTTTCTCGGTTAGCCCAGCGTCGTGGATTGCAGTGGTGATCTTTCCGACGCCGCGATCGAGGGCAGACAGCATTCCGGCGAAGATGCGTCGCTGAGGATTTTCGATCAGCGCAAACTTTGCCAGGTCAGACTCCAGAGCCTGCATCGGGCTATGCACGGCATTATATGAGACGATCAGTGCAAACGGCTCTGCGGAGTGCACGCGAATGAAATCGACTGCGTTGTCTGTAATGGCGTCGGTCAGGTACTTCGGCTCGATGATCTCTTCGCTACCGCGGAGGATCGGGTTGTCCGCGTTATACGGCGGCTCGTTGGTACCGGTGTAGTTGCCGTAGAGAATGCCATCGCGGCGCTCGAGTTGTCCGGCCGGCAGGCGGTTGGTGCGGAGCATCGTCAATACGTTTGGGTAAGGCGGACCGGGGACGTAGAAATGCCCTTCATGCAGGAACCCGTAAAACATATTGAAACCGCGACGCAACGGATGCTTTTCGAGCGTGGCGCCGAGGTGCCATTTGCCGATCAGTCCCGTCCGGTAGCCGTGCTGCTGCATCTGCGCCACGAACGTCGACTCGGTTGCTGGCAGGCCAGCATCGGGCAGCAGGTTTCTTGCTCCCGTGGGGTTGTGGTCATAACCGAATCGCGACTGATACCGCCCGGTGTAGAAGCCCGCACGCGAAGGACTGCAGAACGAGGAAGTGACGTAAGCCGACGTGCAGCGAACGCCGTCTGCGGCCAGTCGATCGAGCGCCGGCGTCGGAATCCCTGAGTTTTCTTGAGCCCCCGTTTCACCGTAACCCAGATCATCAGCGATGATCACCACCAGGTTCAGCCGGTCGTTGCCCATCGCGGTCGCGGCGAAGAGACAGATTGGCACCAACCCCATACAGCATGGGAGGCGTGTCAATCGACGGATTCGCTCAAGAAACGCACACATCAGCCGTTTTCGCATGGGTGAGAAGCGTGCGTCAAAGACCGCTGGTTCTTTCACTCAGCGTCCAGGTCCTCGATCCCGCTGCCAAGGCGGGGGTCGAGCACGATGCGGATGTCACGGGCATTGAGCGGTGGCAGTGCGTACGCAGGATAACGGATCCTGCCGCCGCCGGGTTGCGCTCGGTAGGCCATCAGCTGAACGGGCTCATCGGGCAGATTGCCGAGTGTAAAACGCCCGTCGCTGTCGGTCTTGGACCACGGCGGCGGCCCCCGCAGTGGCCGAGCCAGCATCCGGCCCGACGCTAAGCGAGCGCTGACTTGGACGTCCGCAACCAGCTTACCGTCGGGATCAACCACCATACCGCTGAGCTGTTGCCCGTTGGACACCAGTTCCGCATCAGGCAAGACCACCGTCCCAGCTACGGATATCGCCGGACTTGCCGGAGTCGGCTCGGCGCTACGCCAAACAATGCCCGAATCAAGTTCTGCCGGATCGCTATCGTCGACTGCGAACAGCGGCGTCCCCGAGGTTAAGAACATGCCGAACACACCGATGGCGAACGATGTCGCCACCGCGTTTGAGGGCGATCGAATCATTTTTACTTTCCTATGACGGGGATGACCAAATCAGTAATCGGCTCGGTGGCATGAACACCGAATGCCTGCTCACCCAAGGCCTGAAAGGGAAGTCGCTCTGTCACGATGGCAAGATTGCGGCTCCCAAGCCTGATCTCATAGGTTTCCGGTGGCAGACCAACCGCCTGAAAGGAACCGTCTGCGCCAACCGGAAACGCGATCAGGTCCCAGGCCGGGTCCCGTCCGAACGTGACACTCAGATTCGGAGGAAGTGGTTTACCGTCAATCGACTCGATGCGTCCACGAATCGAAATGGGATCAGTGACTTCCAGTGTTCCTAGATCACGGCGTTGTCCTGAGCCGGGCACGTTGAACTTCTTAACCGTCAGCACTTGATCGTGAGCACTTCGTTTGGCATCGCCGACCACGGAGTAAATACAATATTGTTGGCTGGGCGGAAGGTTGTTGAACTCGAAATTACCTTCGATGTCCGTCACCGCCGCCACCGCGGCGATAAAGATTCCATTATCCGGACTGAGTATCCGGTTGGTTTGGGCAACTGCGATGCTCAGATTGGGAACCGGAACACCATGACGCGTCAATTTGCCAACCACAGTCGCCCCCGTGGGCACCATGATATTTGCTGGCTCCGCGCCGGGCTTGAGCTCATAGACTAGTTTTCCAGCGTAACCGTGTGCGACGATCTCGATATCGAGCGATTGAAAATCTTTGGGAACGATCATGACAAAGTTGCCCTCGGAATCGGTCACGGTGGAATCGACACCGTCCACTTGGCCCCACCAGCGGCGCTCGGCGGTCCGGGCTCCATAGGGTGAGATCAGCGCGCCGGCAATCGCGGTACCCTGTTCACTGACAGCCCTGCCGGTAACGAGGCGGCCTGGATCGATGTCCGTCGGCAGTCGCCGCAACTGAACGTTCACCGCCCCCGATCCCGGATCGAGCAAGTCGGTATGTTCGGTCTTGAACTTCGGCAATGCGATTACCAGGCGGAACTTGAGCGTCGCATCCAAATCGGTGATTTCGAACTGGCCGCTTTCATCCGTCGTCGCCCATTTAGCACAATCGGAATAACAGCTAGGACAAAAGATTCCCCGCCCGACCTTCGGTGCCGCCGTGGAGATATCGACGCGCACCCCGGCCAGCGGCTCGCCAACCTCATCGGTAATCCTTCCTGAGAATGCTGGTCGCGAAGTTTCCGCCTGACGTGGCGGGTCAGCTTGAACGGGGCCAGTGAACAGTAACTGCCAGGCGAGCAAGCCCAGCGAAATCGACCACCAAGATTGTTTGTGAGCCATTGCTTGCCTCTTTCACTGGAGTTTGTTCTGCCAAGCGCTGAGGCGTTAGTGTAACCGATCACACTCTGCTAAGGTGGCGACACCGCCCCCCGCCATCCTCACTGTGGTGAGAAAACCGCTGACTGGCAATCGCCCCCACCATAACCGGTCGGTTCACTGCCAGCGGAGCGCGAGATGGGCAAACCGGTGGAGCACATCGTCGGCGACAGCGTTGCGAGGGATTGACAATAATTCCAGCCGCGGCAGGTTCGCCAATACTTCAGTGCCCTCAGCTGTGAGCGCCCATGAATCGACCACCAGCACTTCGAGTTCACGCAGGCGGTTGATGCTTGCCGCGACCGGATCGGTTAGCGGCAGCCCGTCCAGGACCAACATACGAGCCTGCGGATAACGGTCAACGGTGACATTTATATCGAGACCGATCAGATGAGGATCGTTTCTTGAGGCGATGATGCGGATCACTTCCGCGTTTCCGGCTGCATCAAAATAGACCGTGGTGCCACCGGGCCACTTTGACAGCATCTGACTTTCTGATGGGCTCGGGTAATAGGTCGGTTCCCTTGACGGGTGTCTGACGGTCTGAAACTCGTGCTGCGGGACTTCGATCAGCGGTGCGGGAACTTCCGGACCGGCATTGGTCATTTGCTCGACGAGCTGGCGATCAACCGTTGTGCTGACAAGTCGCACAGCCCCGCCGGCCGTAACAAACTGCGCTCCTTGAGGCCAGCCGCCGTAGCTGTTGGAGTCACCACCGATCGGCCAGGAAAGTTGCCGCCAGCCGAATGGATAGCCCCACGGAACATAGCCGCCCGCGACCTCGCCAAACAGCCAGACGTCGTCGGCGGGACGTTTCAGGCGATCCATAGACACATCGCTTTGGCGGTGGATGAGCCTCGGGTTCGCCATGTAGTGCGTCAAAGCAAATCCTTCCGTAGTAAACCGGCGATCGGCGCTGGGCCGCTGGTAGCTGGGAATCACTGACCGGAACAAATGGCGATTGAGTCCATGATCCCACGGGAAATCGAAATCGACCAAGCTGTAGATCGAAGTCGCCTCCATAAATGGAAGCAGACGGATCAGATGGCCGTGTTGGGCTTCGGCCATCGAGTTTCCGGTGGTACCCGGTGGAAGATGGCGATAGGTATCCTGGTAGTTTTGTGCAGCGAGCCCCATCTGTCGCAGGTTGTTGCTCGATGACATCATCCGGGCGTGAAGTCGTGCGCGACGGATGCCGACCAATAACAGCCCTAACAGCACCGCCGAACAAACTGCCAAACCGGCCACGGAGAGACGACGAAATGACATGGCAGCTTGCCTCATCTGAACGGGCGTTATCAGTTGCGTGCTTCGTGTGGCGGTTCCACAATGGTAATCCACCATGCCGAAGTACGTGAGAACCAGAGGCTCACGCCCAATGCCACTTACTTTGCACTCTGTAGAATGGTTATATCAGCCGGCGGGCGTTAGCCCCCGGGTTTCGATCACTGCAAATCGCAGCAGAACCGGACGCTAACGCGTTCCGGCTGATTCACGTATGTAGCTCCCGTGGGTCTAAAGTAGGTGGCATTGGGCTAACGCCTGCCAGCTGGTTAAATTTGTCGAATATTAGATTCAGTGCTGCTTGCTAACAACAGCGGCCATCACCTCGTGTGTTCCTGTCAGCAAACACATGTCTACTCAGGAAGGTTATGATGTTGCAACTCGCTCGCGCGATTGTCGTGATTCCAATCGTCGTCTGCCTACCCGCCCCGTTCGCAATGGGTCAGTTCGGCGGCTCTCGTGCGGGACAAGAGGCATATGTCGCTGGCGTGGCGAACTTGCCGATCCTGGAGCCCGCGGTCGCGGAAGCCTACATTACCATAGAGGGCCGGGCGGAGGTGCGTGTCGCACCGACGGAGATCCGCGTCGTGATGGCGTTGACCAGCGAGGGCGAAACCGCGCGTCAATGCCAGGCGAGCATTCGTGACACAGCCGACCGTGCGAAGGCGGCATGGTCGGCGTTAGGGATCGCCGGTAACGCAATTGTCGAAGACTTCATCGCCGTTTTGCCGCAATACGAGTGGACTCTGGAGAAACGCGGCGATGTCGACGTAGCGACGGAACAACGGACCGGCTATCGCATGCAGACGAATCTCCACCTCGCGGCGTCGGACCAGGCGCAGGCGCTGGTGGCCATGAACCTCGCCTTTGAAGAGGGCGTGACCGACATCATCGCTTTTGATTACTGGAGCCAGGAATTGGACGAGACGCAGCGGGATGTTCGTGAGCAGGCGCTCAGCGCCGCTCGCAGCAAAGCCGACGCGCTGCTCGGTCCGCTGTTTGACGACCGGCCGCCAATCATCAACGTTCAGGAGCAGACAAGCATCCGCTACCCTGAATCGCTCTACCACTCGTTTACCAACAGCTACGAAGAAGCCGTCGCTCCCGCGCCACGGCGAGACGTGCCGCTGATCCGTGCTGCCCGTCCGCAGAACACGTACTACCGCGGGTTGTTCAGCGCGGGTGACGTTCTGCCACCCAACCTGCCGATGAAGCCGGAAATCTCCGTAGTTTCCACGGTGCGGTTGTACTTCCAATCGCCTGCGGCCCGCCAGGAGAAAGCGTCCTCGGATCAACGTCTTCCGTCAGGGGATGACTGAAAACGACGCAGTCCCGCTGCAGCGTTCCAATGTTCGTTGCTGCAGATCACTCCACCATCGGCACCCGATTGCGAATGATTTGCGTCGTCGGGTTGCCGGGGCGGATGGTGTCACACCACATCTCGTTCTCGAAGCGGTAGCGGACTTGGATCGCTTGTGCAGCGCCCTGGGCAAAGGCGGCTCTAGCATCACTGAGCCGGACGGCCGCGTCAGTATCATGGGTGCGAAGCTGCACATGCACCACCTCCGCACCATCACGCAGGTCGTCAAACAACTGCAGGACTTGGTCGGCGGCCCACTCGGCTGTCAAGATTTCGGGCAGCGGCGTGTTGTCATCAAAATGCTCGAGACGGAGTTCTTCGGAGCTCATATGCGTGGCAAGCCGGGGCGGGAGTAGGCGGGCATCAGTAAAATCGCGTTCTCCGGCGCAGGGCAGACAAATCGGCACACGCCGCAACCGGTGCAAATATCTTCATTGACCGTTGGCCGGCCCGCGGTGACGGTGATCGCACCGGCTACCGGACAACGCTCGCTGCAGACCGTGCAGGTCGTGCCGTGGTGAGCCAAACAGAGGTGCTCGGTGACCTTCGCGGTTCCCATCACCGGCGGGATCGAATCGACGAGCACGCCCGGCTGGCACGAGGCGATGCAGGGGAAATCTTCACACATCAGGCAAGCTGCCGCGTCAGCTTCGATGATCGGCGTGCCGACGAGCGGGCCGAGCCGAGCGGGTGCGCGGATCACGGCAGCATGCGGGCAGGCGGTGATGCAGTCGCCGCACCGCGTGCACCCGGCCAAAAATTGGTCTTCGGCGATCGCGCCCGGCGGCCGAAAGACGGGGAGCGAGCGTGGTGCAGCGCTGCCGGAGCGTTTTTTAACGCGAACCGGCTCAATTGAAATCCCTTGCAGCGTCCTCACGGGCGGCTCAGCGGCTTTCTCGGGCTGCGGGTACCGCATCACCAGCGGAGCAAACTTTGGTTGCGGAGTCAGCTTCCAAAACCGCCCTTGCAGCAGGTCCCTGCGGCTTTGGCTCGCTCGAACCGGGCGAAACAGCACAGCCGACGCTGCGATCGGGACGCGAAGCAGCGCCCCGATCAGACGCCGCAAGGTGGCAAAAGCTAACATGACGGTTTACTGGTCCTGCGGAGGTGCCTCCACAACCTGCGGCCTCCGCGTCACTGGCTGACGACGTCGAGTGGCGGCAGCATCGGAACCGACTCGACAGTCGGTGCTTGATCGAGTTCGGCCGAGGGAGCGTGGCACTGAGTGCAGTTGGTCCGCCACGGGTGCGTGGTTTCCATTCCCGCCCAACCGTTGCCGCCATGACAGGCGTGGCAGTTTTCACGCATCCAGGTGGAATGCGGGATTGTCGGCGGAGCGCCGGGATACGCCCGCGTTCCCGCCTGCGGCGCCGGTAGACCCACGAAGGTCGTTTCGACCGCGGCTTCCAGGTCTCGGAACGGCGCTGGAGCCATCGGCGCGTGGCACTGCAGACAATTGGCCAGAAACTCGTGAGACATGACGCTCGCTTTCATCCCGCCCATCGCGACGCCGTTGGAATGGCACGCGTAACAAGCTGCATCGCTCGTGTTCTCAACCGCGTGCGGGATCACCGGTGGTGCGCCGTTATAGGCACGTCGGGAGGCTCGCAACTGGCTGGATGCTTCTTTGTCCGCTGCGCTCGGCTCGATCTTCGCGTACAGGTCTTGCGTGGCTGAAGGCAAGGCTTGGGGCGTCGCTTGCCAGGATTTGGTCGGCCCCATCGGCGTGTGCGCGATCTCGCTGTAGCTCACGGCGGGAATCAGCTTGGCGTCGGTTGCCGGCGCATACTCATGATCGATGATCGGCGATTCATAAAACCCATCGGGCTGCGGAACACCGTCATCGATACCGACGAAAAAGCCGATCACCGCCACGGCGATGACCATCGACAAGCCGATCGTGGTCAGTCGCCTCATGAGGACACCTGCTCCCGCTCCGTTGCCGTCTGCTCCATGCGTTTTTTGACGACCCGGGCAGAGCATTTTTTGTAGTCCGGCTGCTTGGAGAACGGGTCATGCGCATCGAGCGTGCAGTTATTGATCAGTTTGGTTTCATCAAAGAACGGCACGAACAGAGTCCCGCGCGGCGGGCGTCCGCGCCCGTTGATCCAGACCGGCAGTTCGCATGCTCCCCGGCGCGACTCGATGGTGACGATCTCCCCCTGGCGGATGTTGGCGGCCTGAGCGTCCTCCGGATGCATTTCGACATAGGCTGTCGGCATGGCCCGATTCAGCGGTGCCAGCCGCCTGGTCATCGTGCCGGAGTGCCAATGCTCGAGCACGCGGCCGGTACACAGCCACAATGGGTACTCGTCGTCGGGCATCTCCGGCGGCGGGGCGTACTCGTGAAACCAGATCTGAGCCCGCCCGTCGCCGGTGGTTGAATGATAGAAATCGAACTCCTGCCCAGCGGTCACAAAGGGGTCATCAAACGCTGAGAAACGATAGCGGGTCTCACGCCATGAGCCGTCTGCCTGCTGCACGACGGGCCACCGCAACCCACGCGCTTTGACGTATTCCTCATAAGGCGCCAGGTTCTTGTGCTTCATCGTCGTGAACTGGCGATACTCCTCGAACAGGTGCTGGTCCACGTTCGTGTCGTAGTAATGCGCAAAGTCCCAGATCGGAATCTCCTGGCCCTCGGCATCCTTGATCGCAAACAGGAAGTCACCGTCCTTGTCCTGTATGCCTGCATGGCCCATGTCGAACAACTTGCGTGCGATCGCGATCGTCATCCAACAGTCATCGCGAGCCTCACCAGGTGGATCGACCATCTTGAACCACTGCTGCGTGCGGCGTTCGCTGTTGCCGTACATCCCGTTTTTTTCGACCCACATCGCGGCGGGTAGGATCAGGTCGGCAAGCTGGGTCGTGGCGGTCGGGTAGACGTCGCTCACGATCAGGAACTTGTCGTCCAGCCCGCGCTTGCCGTTGAACAAGGCGTTGAGGTTCGGCAGCGTTTGTCCGGGATTGGTGACTTGCACGAACATCGTTGTGATGTCGCCCCCCTCGGCCGTCGGCTTGACGAACTGCTGGAACATTTGCAGCGTGTGGTAGCCCGGCACCGGATTGATCCGGCCGGCCGGCACATTCCAAAACCGCTCGCTCTCAGCCCGGTGTTCCGGATTAGTCACCACGCGGCCACCGGGCAGCGCATGAGCTAACGTGCCGACTTCGCGGACGGTACCACACGCGGACGGTTGGCCGGTCAAGCTCGTCGGCGCGTCACCGGGGCGGCCGAAGTGTCCCGACAACAGGTGCACGCCGTGCACCAGCGAGTTGATGGCTGTCCCGGTGGTGTGCTGGTTCATGCCCATGCACCACAGCGACGTGATGCGGATGTCCCGATTGGCGAACAGCTCGGCGAGCATCCGGATCTTGTCCGCTGGGACTCCCGACAGATCGGCGACGTGTTCGGGAGTGTACTTGGCGATCCGTTCGCGGAATTCGGCTTCGCTGATCTGCTCGCCCTGAAGCGTCGGCGACTCGGCTTCGGCACCGCGGAAATTGCAGTGCTGTTCCACGAACGACTTGTCGTACCGCTCGGTCGCGATCAACACGTGCATGATCCCCAGCGCGATCGCCACGTCGCCTTGAGGCTGCATCTCCAGATAATCGTCGGCCACATCCGACGTCCGCGTGCGGCGCGTCCCGATGTCGATGATCCGCACGGTCTCGCCCCGCGAGCGGCGGTCGGTCACCCGCGAGAACAACACCGGGTGCATCTCGGCAGGATTGTTCCCCCACAGGATCAGGACGTCGCACTCGTCGAGATCCTGGTAACAGCCGGCTGGTTCATCGACCCCGTACGTCGCCAAAAATCCGGTAACTGCGGAGGCCATGCAGAGCCGCGCGTTGGGGTCGATGTGGTTGTTGCCCAACCCGCCTTTCATGAACTTTTGCGCAGCAAATCCCTCGGGGATCGTCCACTGACCACTGCCGTAAAATGCGAATGTCTCGGGAGAATCAAAGATGCGCTTGGCAATGATCTCGATCGCTTCATCCCAGCTGATCGCGGTCAGCTGGCCGTCCTTGCGGAGCAGCGGTTGGGTGAGCCGGTCCTTGCCGTACAGAATCCCGCCGACGTGATAGCCTTTGACGCACAACAGCCCCTTGTTGACGTCAGCCGCCTTGTCGCCGGCAATCGCGACCACACGGCCGCCCTCCACACCCACCTGGACGTGGCAACCTGTTCCACAGAACCGGCAAGGCGCCTTGTTCCACGTCAGCCCCTCGCCGTCGGGAAGATCACGGACGGCTTGGTCAGCAGACACCACCGGCAAGGCGGTGGAACCGGCAACCATCGACCCAGCGGCCGCCATCGCGGCCGACTTCAAGAAGTCCCGGCGTTTGCTATCCATCATATTTGCTTCCCCATCATGCCGTTGATCCGTTATCGTCTTCAAAGGCGACCAACGCGACAGCCAGGTCGATCACCCCGGGCAACTGTTGGACTGCGTTCCAAATTTCCTGGTCGCGTCGCTTCGTCGGCGTGTCGACGACAATCGCCAATTTACTGCCGCCGGCTTGCCCAATTTCGATTTCGGGGATCTGACGAAGCAACCGGATTGTATGCGGATGCTCGTCCACCGGTCCACGAAATGTCACCACGAGACCACTGATCGGCATGAAATCTGATTTCCTGACGGCGGCAGCAAGTGCTAAAATCCCAGTTTCGCAAATCTACACCACAGTGTATACATTGATTCTCATCAGCGATACCTCCCTGGGGACACCGACCACATGTCGCGAATCGTCAATCTGCTGCTCGCGGGCTTGATCGGTCTGGTTGCTGCCATGATCTTGGTCACCATGGGGCGGTCGCCGGAGCAGGCCGAGTCGCCCACCGAGCGAGCGGCAGCGGCACAACGGCAACCCTCACCGGACGCGAGCGGCGGCACAGCGTCGCACGCGGGCACCCAGCAGTATGCCGTCCTCATTCGCAAGCCGACGGGACCACCGCAGATCGAATTGGCCGGTGCGGACCCGCAGGGCCGATCGGCGAGCGTGGCCTGCTCGACGTGCCACAGCGTCCGCGAGCCGGATTTCAACAATGTGTCCGCTGCGTCGTTGGACGAGTTCCACCAGGGGATGACGTTCAATCACGGCACGCTGGGTTGCTATGCTTGTCACAATCCCCAGGATGCTGACAGCTTGCGTTTGGCCGATGGCACCCCGGTTCCGTACGAGGAGGTGATGACGCTGTGTTCGCAGTGCCATGGTTCACAAGCGACCGCGTTCGCCCACGGTGCCCACGGCGGCATGACGGGATTTTGGGATCTGAGTCGCGGGCCGCAGATGAAAAACAACTGCATCGATTGCCATGACCCGCATGCACCGAGCTTTCCCAACATGATCGTCGGCTTCAAACCGAAAGATCGCTTCAATGAACCTGCCGATCACGGCCACGCAGGAGCGGAATCGCATGGCAACGAATAACCCGGACTCCGATCGCGAGTTGCCGATCGTCGAGAATTTCTCGCGCCGCGCAGCGGTCAAAGGCGCCTTTGCGACGCTCGGTGCGGCCGCGTTTGTCGCGGCGGTTTCGCCGCTGCGGCATGCTGCCCAAAACATGACTGCCGGGGAGTTTCTGCAGCAGCACTACACCGAGCTCACGCCGGAAAAGAAAGCCGAGGTGATCGCTCGACTCGAAGCGGAGGCCAAGGAAAACTACGGCGCGGATGTCACCATCGCCGACGACCGGCCGATTCCGGGCACCAAGTTCGTCTACGCGATCAATCTGAGCGTCTGCAACGGCAACGGCAAGTGTGTGGAAGCTTGTCACAAGGAAAACAACCACGACCGCGCGACCCATCAGTCTTACATTCGCGTCCTAGAAATGCCCAAAGGCACACTGGACATGGAGCAGGGATCGACAACCTATTCGGGCGTCGTTCCCAAAGATGACAAGTTCTATCTGCCGGTCCAGTGTCAACAGTGCGATGAGCCGCCGTGCGTGGACGTTTGTCCGGTGGAGGCAACTTGGAAGGAAGAAGATGGGATCGTCGTGGTCGATTATAACTGGTGCATCGGTTGCCGTTATTGCGAGGCGGCTTGCCCCTACCATGCCCGGCGTTTCAACTGGAAAAAGCCCGAAGTGCCGGCCGAGGAGATCAACCCCGACCAGAGCTACTTGAGCAACCGCATTCGCCCGGTCGGCGTGATTGAAAAATGCACCTACTGCCTGCACCGGACACGCCGCGGCAAACTGCCGGCGTGCCTGGAGGCCTGTCCGACCGGCGCGTGTGTTTGGTAATATTCTCGACCCGAATTCCAACATTCGCTGGATCTTAGAACACAAACGCGTCTACATCCTCAAAGAGGAACTCGGCACCAAGCCGGCGTTCTTCTACTATTTCGATTAAAGCCGGTTTGAAACGGGCTCGCCGGCTGGTTATTCCATTAGCGGCAACGCGTGCAAGCCGACTGAGTGTTCCCGAAGTTTAAATCCAGCGCCATTAACTCCAGCGGAACCCAGCAGCATGACCGCCATCGCTGAACGGACGTCTCACGTTACGAGCTATCCGAAATTCGTCGGGCGCTCGTTGTGGTTGGCCACCGAGGGCTCGCTTGCCTTCTATGCCTGGATGACGATGCTCACCGCGGTGTTTCTGGTGGGCGCCAACGCCTGGGCGAATCAGGTCGTGGGCGGCATGATCGGCACCAACATGACCGACCAAGTCAGCTGGGGACTCTACATCGCCAACTTCACCTTCATGGTTGGACTGGCAGCCGGCGGCGTGATGATGGTGATCCCGGCGTATCTGTATCACGATCGCAAGATGCATGACGTCGTGATCATCGGCGAGCTTCTTGCCATTGCCGCGATCGTGATGTGTTTGATGTTCGTGATCGCCGACCTCGGTCGTCCCGATCGGTTTTGGCACATGTTGCCGGTGATCGGGAAGTTCAATTTCCCGATCTCGATGCTGACCTGGGACGTAATCGTTCTCAATGGTTACTTGATTTTGAATCTACACATTTGCGGCTACCTGCTGTACATGCGATTTCTCGGCCGCGAACCGAATCCGACCTGGTACGTGCCATTCGTGATGCTGTCGATCGTATGGGCGATCTCGATCCACACGGTCACGGCATTCCTGTATTGCGGTCTTGGAGGACGTCCGTTTTGGAACACGGCGCTGTTGGCACCACGATTTCTTGCATCGGCGTTTGTATCGGGACCTGCCTTCATTATCATTGCGATGGCATTGATCAAACGGCTGACCGGCGTGCCTGGCCTCGATGCGCCGATCGCCACGCTGACCAAGATCGTCCGGGTGACCATCCTGATCAACTTGTTGATGGTGGCGTCGGAACTTTTTACGGAGTTCTATACCGGCGGCGCCGATGCCAGCGCAGCCAAGTACATGTTCTTTGGCTTGCATGGCAAGACGGCACTGGTTCCCTGGATCTGGACGGCGATTGTCTTGAACATCACCGCAGCGTTGTTGCTGCTGTGGCCGGGACTGCTGGCGCTCAACCGACGACCGCTGCTGGTCGCCGCCTGCGCGATGGCATTTGTAGGAGCCTGGATCGAGAAGGGGATGGGGCTGATCGTGCCGGGTTTCATTCCCAGCACGCTGCATGAGATCGTCGAATACGTTCCCAGCCAACTCGAATGGAAAGTGACGGTGGGGATCTGGGCGTTCGGCTTGATGGTTTTTACCATCGCCATCAAAACCGCGCTGCCGACATTGCGGCATCCGGCCGAGCATTGACTCAGTCTTGGAAGTTCGGCTTGTCCCATTTCCGGGCAATACCGCCGGGGTTCCCATGGCAGTCGCTATCCCGCTACTCGGGGGCTGACGTGCGGAGCCAAAGTTGCGAAAAGTTGCACCCTTTCGTGTGCCGTGTTACGCTCGCTTGCCGCTGGGAATTAAACTCGGTAACCGGTGCAGGTCGGTTGCTGCGACCGGCCCGCCTCGCTCCCGCCTTCATTGCCGACGTTGCTGCGAGGTCCTGCCATGACCGCTGCACCGGTGACCTGCACTCCCTGAACCTCTCGTGGAAAATCTCCTGATGATCGTCAGCTCATTGCCTACGCGGATGCTGAGGACGCCCGCTGTCCTGATCGCTCTTTTGATCGGCCTGGCGCACAGCAGCCTCGCTGCCGAGCCGCGGTTGACGTTGGACAAAGGCGACCGCATCGCCATCATCGGCAATACGCTGGCCGACCGGATGCAGCACGATGCTTGGTTAGAAACGTACATCCACGCGCTGTTCCCCGAGCACGACCTGACCTTCCGCAACCTCGGCTATCCCGGTGATGAACTCAAAACACGGATGCGTGAAGAGAACTTCGGCGATCCGGATCAGTGGCTCACCAAGGTCCAGGCCGATGTTGTGTTCTGCTTCTTCGGCTACAACGAAGCGCTGCGGGGCGATGCCGGGTTGGACCAGTTTCGCGCCGACCTCGCTGAGACAATCGATGCAATGCTGGCGCAGACCTATAATGGCAAGACTGCTCCGCGGTTGGTGATGTTTTCACCGATCGCCCACGAAAATCTTCACAGCCCGCACCTGCCCGATGGCTCGGCCAATAACCGTAATTTGCAGAACTACACGGCGGCGATGCAGGACGTCTGCCAGTCGAAGTCAATTGCGTTCGTCGACCTTTTCCAGCCGACAAAAGCGCTGTACGCCGAGGCGGAGCAGCCGCTGACGATCAATGGCATTCATCTGTCCGAAGACGGCGGCCGCGCACTGGCTGGCGTAATCACACGCGAACTATTTGTCAACGCTCAGCTTGCGCTCGATGAACCGCTGCTGGCGAAACTGCGTGAGGCAATCCAGGAGCGGAATTACTACTGGTTCAGTCGCTATCGCGTGATCGACGGATACAACGTGTTTGGTGGACGATCGAAACTCGCGTGGTTCGGCCAATCCAACGCCGACGTGATGATGCGTGAGATGGAAATCTTCGACGTCATGACCGCCAACCGCGACCGGCGGGTCTGGGCGGCAGCGCGCGGCAGCGACCTGGTCGTTAAAGACGATAACCTGCCGCCGGAAGTCCCCGTGCGAACCAATAAGCCGGGCGACTTGGAAGATGGCGGATTCTCCTACTTAAGTGGCCAGGAAGCGATCTCCAAGATGACCCTGGCCAAAGGCATGCAGGTCAATCTGTTCGCGTCGGAGGAAATGTTTCCTGAACTGGTCAATCCCGTGCAGATGGCGGTCGATCCTGACGGGCATCTATATGTTTCAGTCTGGCCGAGTTACCCGCACTGGAATCCCACCAAGCCGCGCGAAGACCGCATCTTATGTCTGCGCGATGACGACGGTGACGGCGTGGCGGACCGCTGTGTGATCTTTGCCGACGAACTCAATAGCGTCACTGGGTTTGAGTTCTGGGGCGGCGGCATGATTGTCGCCGCGTTGCCCGAATTGTGGTTCCTGAAGGACACCGACGGCGACGGCAAGGCGGATCTGAAGGTGCGGATGCTCCAGGGGCTCTCCAGCGCCGACTCACACCACTCGGCCAACGCGATGCTACTTGGCCCCGACGGCTGGCTGTACTGGTCTCGCGGGATCTTCAATGTGGCAGCCATCGAGACGCCGACACGCACCTATCGATCGGGTCAGTCAGGCGTGCACCGGTTCAACCCGCGAACCTTTGAGATGGAGTTTCACGTTCCGATCGGCCCCAACCCTCACGGCGACGTGTTTGATCAGTGGGGGTATCAATTTGCCAATGATGGAACCACCGGAACCGGATCTTACATCAACATCGGCAAAGGGCTTGGAAACAAGCAGTGGTTTAAACAGCGTGTGCGTCCGGTTTCGGCAAACGGCATCCTGTCCAGCAGCCACTTCCCTGAAGCCAACCAGGGCAACTTCCTGATCTGCAATACGATCGGTGTGTTGGGCGTGTTGCAGCACGAAGTTAAATACTCCGGTGCCGACATTACGGCGGTTGAAGTCGAGCCGATCCTGCTGTCGGACGACCCGAACTTCCGCCCTAGCGATGTGGAGATCGGTGGTGACGGCGCGCTGTATGTCGCGGACTGGTCCAATGCGCTGATCGGCCATATGCAGCACAACATGCGTGACCCCAACCGTGACGATCAACACGGACGCATCTATCGTGTTACCTATGAGGATCGACCACTGCTCCAACCGCTGCGTCTGAAGGATCAGCCGATTGCGACCGTTTGCAATGCGTTCTATGCCGAAGAGAACGCCGCCCGATACCGAGCCCGGATTGAGCTCAGCGGTCGATCGACCGCCGACGTCGTCGAGCAGGTCCTGGAATGGGCCGACGAGCGTGATGTTACCAGCGCCGAGGATGCTCAGGCGCTGCTGGAATGTTTGTGGGTGTTTGAAGAACACCGGGTGCCGCAGCCTGGGCTGTTGGCCACCGTGCTGCGGGCTCAGGAGCCGCGGGTGCGAGCTGCCGCCGTGCGGACGCTCGGGCACTGGGCAGGGCGGGTTCCTCAGTGGGCAGCGCTGCTCTTGCGTGCTGCCCAAGACGAGTCGGCCCTGGTCCGTGCCGAAGCGGTCAAGGCGGCTGCCGAGTTTTCGGGAATGGACGCTGCGGAAGTCCTGTTTCAGGTCATGACCCAGCCGATTGACCCGGAACTTGAGACGGTGCTGAAATACGCAAGCGATGCCTTAGGAATCGCAAAGATTGTCCAAGATGCGATCGGCGCCGGACGGCCGCTGTCGGAGCCGGCGCTCGCCTATGCGCTCCAGCACGCACGACCTGAAGATTTAGCGAAGTTGCCTCCATCGGCCGCGATTTATGAAGCGATCTTGAGCCGCAGCGACGTGCCGGTGGCCGTGCTGGGGCAGTCGCTCAGCGGGCTGGCGGAGCTCAATCAAGTCAATCCGCTCGATCTCGCTCTCACGCTGCTGGAACAGCGGGATGCCAATCTCCAAGCCGACTCACTGGCTGGATTGGGGCAGTGGCTGATTGAACAACCGGTGGAAAATTTCAAGCTGCTGCGCAATCGGATCGAGCACCTCGCGCTGGCCGGAAAGGAATCCCGCACCCGACGGCTCGCCTTTGCCCTATTGGTCCAAGCCGACGGCTCCGGTAGTTCCGCGTTTTATGCCGCGTCAGACAGCCCCGAAAGCCAACGGGATTTACTGGCCGCGGTCTCGACGCTCAAGGACGAGGCGCTGCGGGCGAGCCTGTATCCCGAGATTCGCAATTTGATCTTTGACAACGTGACTGCCAGCGAAACAGCGGGTGCCCAGTCGGCCGAGCAGGAGCAAGGAATCTATGTAGAGTTCTACTTTCCCAATCCTCCCAATGTCGCGGTTGAAACGCTCGACAAGTTGGCGCCGAACGCTACAGGTGTCGCCCAGCAGATTGTAATGGATGTTCCTCAGCGTACTCAGGACGATGGATTTGCGCTGCGATTCACCGGAACGATCTCGGTCCCTCGAGCCGGCAAATACACCTTTGCGACCACGTCGGACGACGGCTCACGCTTATACATCAACGATCAACTGCTCGTGGATAATGATGGACTGCACGGGATGCGTGAGCAGACCGGAACGGTCGATTTGACGGCCGGCAAACATAAGATTGTCGTGACTTATTTCGATAACGGAGGCGGCGACGGTCTGGAGGTGACATGGTCGGGGCCGCGTCTGAGGAAGCAAACGATTGCTGCCGATCGCCTGTTCCTGCTCGGCGGCGAAGAATCGATCCGCGACACGGCGATCAGCACACTGGCGATTCTGCCGGGGCGGTATCAAGAGAAGTGGAATGATTTGACAACGCTCATCAAGACCGGTCACAGCCGGCCTGCCGCGATCAGCGTTTTGAAAACGATTCCGCCCGATCAGCGTCCGGCGGAAGGCGCCGGCGATTTAGTCGACAATTTGATCGGGTATTTGAGCGAATTACCGGTCCAGCAGCGTACGGGTGATGCCGCAGCGGAGACGATCGAATTGGTTCGCTCGCTCTCAGAGCGTCTACCGGCTGCTCGAGCTGCTGAGATTCAGGCGCGACTGGAGAATCTGGATGTCCGGGTGATCGCCATTGGCACCGTGCAGGAGCGGATGATTTACGATAAAGAGTTAATTGTCATTCAGGCGGGCAAACCGGTTGAGTTCCGATTTTCCAACACCGACTTCATGCCTCATAACTTTGTGATCGTGCAACCGGGGTCACTCGAGGAAATCGGAGAAATGGCCGAGGCCACCGCTCGGGACGCCGATGCGAAGGACCGTCACTACGTTCCCGAGTCAGCCAAGGTAATGCTTGCCAGTCGCTTGCTGGAGTCGGGACAAAGCGAAGCGTTATTGTTTGAGGCGCCGACCACACCGGGCATCTATCCCTACGTTTGTACCTATCCCGGACACTGGCGACGGATGTTCGGAGCGCTGTATGTAGTTGAAGATTTTGACCAATACCAAGCCAACCCGGACGTTTACCTGGCCGAGCATCCGCTGGAATTGCACGACGAACTTTTGAAGTTTACGGCTCGCGATACCGATTGGCAGTACGACGAGCTGATCAGCAAACTGGCGCCCCTGCCTCCGGGGCGGTCATTCGAGGTCGGGCGCAACTTGTTCCGCGCCGCCAACTGCGTGGGCTGTCATAAGCTCAATGGTGAAGGCCATGAACTTGGTCCGGACTTGGCGACGATGGAAGCGTCAAGGCACACGATCGAGCACATTTTAAAATCAATTGTTGAGCCATCGGTGGACATCGATGAAAAGTATCAGTCGTTCAACTTCTTGCTCGACTCCGGCAAGGTGATCACCGGCACGATCCTCGAAGAGACGCCTGCGGAGTTGAAAGTGTTGGTCGATCCGCTGGCGAGGCGCGATCCGATTACGATTGAGCGGGATGAGATCGAACAACAGGTCAAGTCACCGGTTTCGATCATGCCGGCAGGCTTGCTGAACAATTTGACTGAAGAGGAAATCATCGACCTTGTGGCTTATCTCTATGCTCGGGGCAGCGACAAGGATCGTCTCTACCACGCCGACCATCATCATCACGATCATTAAAATCATGCTGTTTATGTTCGTATTGCTACCGATCCGCGGCAGGTTCGCAAAAGTTCTGCACCTTTCATTGCTAGTGTTGATGATTGCTGCCGGCCGGGCGCAAGCCGAACCGGCTGAGGTTATAGGAGCCGACGAGCCGCGGACGGCTGCGGAAGTGTACGGCGAGATGGTGCGTCCGACACCATGGCTCAGTCCGGGCGATGAACAGCAGAGTTTCCATCTGCCGCCGGGGTTTGAGATCCGGCTGTTCGCTGCGGAGCCGCAGATTGCCAAGCCGCTTAACATGGCCATCGATGCGTCGGGCCGGCTGTGGGTGACGCAGACCACGGCCTATCCGAAGCCGGCGCCAGGGGGTGCCAGCTCGACCGACGCGGTGATGGTGCTGGAGGATACAGATAACGATGGTTCGGCCGATCGGGTCACAACGTTCGCCGACCAGTTGAACATCCCCATCGGCGTATTGCCCTACGGTGAGGGGTGCATCTGTTTCAGCATTCCCAACATCTACTATCTGCGCGATACCGATGGCGACGGTGTTTGCGACCGCCGCGACGTCGTCTTGGGACCATTCGATACCAGCCGTGACACGCATGGGATGGTCAATTCACTTCGTGATGGCGGCGACGGTTGGATTTACGCCTGCCATGGGTTTAACAATCGGTCGACCGTTGCAGGCACCGATGGCCATGCTGTCTATTTGGAATCGGGTAATACGTTTCGCTTCCGACCCGATGGCAGTCGGATCGAGCAGGTGACTCAGGGGCAAGTGAACCCCTTTGGCATGACCCGTGACGATTGGGGTTATTGGTATTCCGCCGATTGCCACAGTAAGCCGATCACACAACTGATCCGTGGCGGAAATTATCCAAGCTTTGGACGGCCGCATGATGGACTCGGTTTTTTACCGCCGACGGTTGACCATCTGCACGGTAGCACGGCCATCTCCGGCGTGCTGTATGTGTCGACTGATTCACCACTGGTTCCGCTGCGCGGTCAGATGCTCAGTGGCAACGTGATGACATCACGGCTCAATCGCAACGCGTTGACCTATCAAGGTGCGACCGCGCGCGGACAGGAATTGCCCGACTTCCTGACCAGTGACGACCCTTGGTTCCGTCCGGTCGACCTACAGATGGACCAACAGCACAACATTTATGTCGCTGACTTTTATAATAAGATCATCGGCCATTATGAGGTGCCGCTGGAGCATCCAGATCGAGACCGAACCAGCGGCAGGATTTGGCAGATCCGCTATGTTTCCGTGGCAACTGCTCCGAGCGTCGCAGACAAAGATTCAAAACCGGTAGCGGGTCAGGCGGATCGGCAGTCGCTGAGCGACCCTGAGACGCTGGCCACACGCTTGCAGTCCGCAAGTGACCGCGAACGCGTGCGGTTGCTTACCGCCGCTGGCGAACTGAAGGTTTGGCCGGCGCCGCTACATCAAGCAGTATTAGCATGCTTGGATGCTGACAGCGCGCATGTGGTGCGTGCGGCGGCCGAGGCGATTGGCAGGATCAACGCTGAGGCGGACGATGTTCTGGAGCTGGCTCGGCGGCTGATCAATATCAGCAGCGATGACCCAGTGCTGCGTCAGACACTGCGGATTGCGATCCGCAACCGGCTCAGTAGTGCATCGACCGACTCACCGCTCTGGAATGAGCTGGTCAGCGGACAGACGGCGGCGATCGATGATGAGATCGCTTCGATACTGATCGCGGTCCAGCGCGAGCAAGTGGTTGAGCCGATCTTGCGATACTTGCAAAACAGCCCGCAGTCGCCGCGGCGAAGCGATTTGATTCGGCACATTGCCACGCACGCCGGCGCGTCAACGCTCGATCGCGTCGTTCAGCGGGCTCGGGAAATCGCCGGCGAGTCGATCGGGAAACAGAATGAGATCCTTGCAGCATTGCACAGTTCACCGGGCCGCAAGACGCTGGAGTCGCAGGCGGTCGATCCGCTGCGTCAGTGGGCGGTGCAACTCGCTCAGCAGGCGCTGTCGCAGTTCACCGGCTCGGCGCAAAGCCACGACCGAGTGCTGGCTTGGTCGGCCAGCGACGGGGAACCGTGGGCGGATCAACAGCGCGAGGCAAAGGGTGGCTCAGCGATGTTACTCCGCAGCAGTCACACGCGTGGCGAAAGCTACGTCGGCTCACTCGTGTCCGATCCGTTTCCCGCACCTAAAACGCTTCGCTTTCGCATCGCTGGACATGCCGGGATGCCGCCTTCGGCTGCTCACGACCGAAACCATGTCAGGCTTGTGCGCGTGTCCGACGGTGCGGTGCTGCGTCAGGCGCCGCCGCCTCGCAATGACGTAGCGCACCTGGTCAGCTGGGAGTTGGCCGATGTTGCTGGGCAGGCGGTGAGGCTGGAATGCCGCGATGGTGATTCGGGAAGCGCGTATGCCTGGATCGCGGTCGGCGGGTTCGATCCGGCGTGGCTCAACGAAAGTGCGGCGCTCACCAACCTGCGGACGGCGCTGCAGTGGGTTCGCACCCTGCAGCTGCATGAACTGCGCGGACCGCTGGAGCAACTGCTGACGGCCGATCGCTATTCGCCGTCGATTCGTTTGGAGGCCGCGATTGCACTGGCCCAGACGGAGCAACTGCGGCAGTGGGAAGCGGCGCTGGCGGGGTTCCAGCTGAATGCGTCGCTCGTTGCAGCTGCCGATCAAGCGATCGAGCGATTCTTGGCATCTCGCTCAGCTGACCAACCAGAGAGCGCCGAAACGGCGCTGGACGAGGCATGTCAGTTATTGACCTCGCACCTGTCTGCTCAGGAAGAGCTGCAGTTTGCGCGGCAGTGGACAGAGCGTGGTGCGGCGGTCGAGCGGTTGCTGCGGATGTGCGAATTGGGCTGGGTCAGCCGCTCCGTCTTGATCGATGAGCAGCTCAGCAGCGTGTTGCGAACGCAGATGGACGAGGACGCTCAGACACGGTGGCAGAAGTTGACTACGGGGCTTGAGCCGATTGACCGCGAGCAGCATCAGCAACAGCTTGAGCTGGTGGCCCAGATCGAGACCCTCATCGCGGACCGTGCCGCGGGTGGAGAAGTATTTACGCGGCACTGCGCCGCCTGTCATCAATTGCGAGGTGCGGGCTCGGTAATTGGCCCGCAACTCGACGGCGCGCTCTCGCGCAGCACAACTCGGCTGATCGAAGACATCGCCAGCCCCGATCGCAATGTGGATGAAGCGTTCCGAACGACGAGTCTGCTGTTGGACGACGGGCGGGTCGTTGTCGGCATGATCCAGTCCGAAAACGAATCTTCGATTACACTCGCCGACGCCGCTGGCAAAACCGTGGTGGTTGAAAGCGATGCGGTGCAGACGCGAGTGGAGTCGGGACGGTCGTTGATGCCGGGCAATTTCACAGAAGTCCTGACTGCGGCCGATCTGGCGAACCTGCTGGCGTATCTCCGCCAGGACTAAGGAGCAGCTCAGAAATAACTTCCGCATTTCACTCTCGCTCCGGGAGAGTCGAGCCTCAGGCGAGGAGAGGGGTGATCCTGGCCCTCCCCGGCCGCTACCGCGTCCGACCCTCCCACGGGGCGGGAGGGTGAAGCTAATGAGAACAGGGAACTTATTTTTGAACTCTCCCTAAGTTTGTCCGATTGCGTCCCTACGAAGCATGGCTGGTCAAGTCCTTCGGTCACATCAGTCGCTGAACGGCGGCTCACGGTTCGCGAGAACCGGACGCTAACGCGTTGCGACTGATTAAATTAACAGAGCCCCAGCGATGGGCGCGAGCGGCGGAAAAAGATAGATGAAGATAGACATCGAGCCGATGAGACATTCTATGGTTACCATGCAACCCTCCCCAGTACGCCCTTCGTTTCTCAGGGACGTGCCACCCAGAGGATTATCCCTAAAGGTTGAAATGCAGACCGCGATCGCGCATTGGTATGTATGGCGTCAACTGCTGGTGTTGGTCGCGTTGTGCGTCAGCGGGCAAGGGTTGGGCGTGATCGCTGCAAGCAGTGCCTATGGGCAAGATCCTGCAAAGTCGACCGCCGAGGAGCCGAGCGCTGTGCTGGAGAGGTTCCAGCCGCTGTCGCCGCAAGAGGCGCAGGCCGCGTTTGAGGTCGCTCCAGGTTTTCGTGTAGAGTTGGTCGCAGCGGAACCACTGGTGATTGATCCGGTAGCATTTTGCTTCGATCCCGCGGGCCGACTGATCGTGGTCGAAATGCGCGGCTACAGCGAGCGAGCTGACTCGATGAGCGGACGTGTGCGGCGGCTGATCGATCGTGACGGTGACGGCCAGATGGATGATGCCGAAACCCTCGTCGATGGCCTGTCGTGGCCAACGGCAGTGCAGTGTTGGGGCGAAGGGATTGTCGTCGGCGTGGCTCCGGACATTCTGTACTTTTCCGTCAAAGATGATGCACAGGGCCGAGCTGTCGTGGGACCTGCGGAAACCTGGTTCAGCGGGTTCAGCCGTTCCAATGTGCAAGGGATCATGAACAGTTTGCGGTGGGGGCCCGATCTGCGGTTGCATGGAGCGTCCAGCAGCAATGGCGGCGACATCAGCGGGATCACGCTGGAGCAGCCGCTGCGGCTCGGACGCCAAGATTTCTCGATCGATCCGCGTGACCGTGCGTTCCGCGCCGTCGCCGGTGGCGGCCAACACGGCATGGACTTCGATTCCTGGGGCAACAAGTACGCCACCAGCAACAGTGACCACCTGCAACAGGTGCTGATGTTGCGCTCTGTCGCGGGCCGCGCCCAACGCTACGCCAACGTACCACCGCTGCGGCGGAGTATCGCTGCAGATGGTCCGGCGGCGGATGTCTACCGCAGTTCGCCGGTGGAACCATGGCGACTGCTGCGAACGCACTTGCGAGTCAGCGGCCAGGTGCCCGGAATCATTGAAGGCGGTGGGCGAGCGGCGGGATATTTTACAGGCGCCACCGGCGTGCACATTTACTGCGGCGACCAATGGCCCAATCAGCCCGAGATGCTCGCCTTGGTGTGTGACGTCGGCGGCAACTTGGTGCATCGCAAACGGCTTGATGATGATGGCTTGTGGAAGATCGGTCGGCGGATTGACGAGCAGACAGAGTTCCTGCGTTCAACTGACACCTGGTTCCGTCCGGTGCAGCTCGGCGATGGACCCGATGGGGCGGTGTACGTGGCCGACATGTATCGCGAAGTGATCGAGCACCCGGCGAGCTTGCCGCCGGTGATCAAGTCGCAGGTCGATCTCAATAGTGGAAACGATCGCGGCCGGATCTGGCGGGTCGTCGCTGACGCCGCCCCGGTGCGTCGTCAGGTCGAGCGGCTCGATTCAATGTCCTCGCCAGCTCTCGTGGAGTGGCTCGAACATCCCAACGAATGGCAGCGGCGGACCGCGGCGCGGCTATTGGTCGAGCGTCAAGATGATCAGGTCGTGACGGCGCTGAGGGAATTGGCCAGCGGTGCCCAGCGGCCGCAAACGCGGCTCGAAGCACTTGCTGTTTTAGAATTATTACCCGGTGGTATCGAGCAACCGCTGATCACCGCTGCGCTGGCGGACCGGCACCCCGCGGTGCGGCGCCGAGGCATTGAAATTGCGGCGGCACAGGGTGCGAAGCTTGCCGCCGAGCAAGTCGAGCGACTGGCGGCGGATGATGCGATGACGGTGCGGTTTGCGCTCGCCTACGCCGCAGCGGTGCTGATCCCCGATCCCGAGTCCCGGGCGGAGACGCTCGCTGCGATCGCCCAGCGCGATCCCGCCGACCCGTGGATCCGCTGGGCCGTCGAAGGCTCGCTCGGTGAAGCGACGCTGCCATTCTTTCAGCGTCTGCGTCCTGGGCTACGTGAACAGTCGCAGGCGAATCGCTTAGCGTATTTCCAGTCGGTCAGTTGCCAGCTGTTGGCCAGCAACCACGCGGCCGCCGTCGAGCGGTTGGTCGAGATCCTGCGATCCGGTTCATCCGACGATGGAGATCGGGAGCTGCTGTTTCAAGCCGTGGTAGCGCAGTTAGGGGGCATCCATCCTACGGGCGCCGCCGAGTCGCTTGCCGTCTGGCGCGAGAACAGATCGCTCCGGAATTATTGGAGCGTGCCGAGCGGCACGACGCGAGTTTAGCTGGGTCCAAGTCAGCGCTGCAGTTGATCGGCTGGGCAGGAGGTGAATCGGCTCAGCGGCTGCTGGCGAGTTTGATCGCCCCAGCCCAGTCGCCGCAGGTACAGGAGGTGGCGCTGGTGACTCTGGTCGGCAATGATCCGGCCGCGATCGGATTGGTCATCGAGCGGCTCTCTGCGCTCACGCCGGGAACCCGTCAGATCGCGCTGGCGGCCTTGGCGTCACGCCTGGAGGGACAACTGGCGATCGCCCAGGCACTGGACGCCGGCACACTCGCCGGCGAATCGCTGGCAGCCGACATCAAAGCCTTGCTCAGCGAGTCGCGCAACCCGGTTGTACGGCAAGCAGCTGAAAAGCATTTTATAAAATCGCCGCTCGCCGCCACCGGTCAGCTGTACGAAACCTATAATCAAGCGCTTCACCAAGCCGGTGATTTAGAAGCGGGCAAGCTTGTGTTCACACGAGTCTGTGCAAGTTGTCACCAACCCGAAGCCGGTCGCACGCGCGTGGGGCCGGACCTTGTCACCGTGGTGGATCAGCCCAAGGAGCAGATCCTGTTGTCGATTCTCGATCCCAATCGGGAAGTGGATGCGCGGTATGCGACGGTGCAAATCATCACACATGCGGGACAGATCATTGCTGGCGTGGTGACGGCGGAAGCGGAAGGCAGCGTGACGATTGTCGACAGCCAAGGGGTCGCCCATGCACTGCCACGGATCGACATCGACGAATTGCAGACCTCCAAGAAATCGTTGATGCCCGAAGACTTATCCAAAGAAATTAATGCCACGCAAATGCGCGACCTGATCAGCTACCTGGTCAGCCTCAGGCCCGCTCCAACTCAAAAGAGTACCGATGGGTCACGTTAGACATGCTCTGCTTGCCGTCATCATCAGCGTACTGGCCATGCCTGCCGGCGTGTCGTTGGCAGTGGGTCCGCTCAGCGTCGGTTACTTTGAAATCGATGCCTCGCCGCCGATCGGTTCGCCGCTGGCGTACGATCCGTGTGTGGAGGTTCTCGATCCGCTGTCGCTGCGCGGGATTGTGATCGTCGGCTCTGGCGATCCGATCGTGATGTGCGCGGTGGACTGGATCGGAATTTCCAACGGTTCACATCTAGCGCTCAAACGGCAACTCGCCGCAGCGGCCAAATCGCAGCCCGAGCGGGTTGCGGTGCACGCGCTGCATCAGCATGACGCGCCGCGCTGCGACTTCTCCGCCGCCAGTCTGTTGGCACACCACGGGATCGAAGACTCATTTTTTGACGTCCCTTGGGCGCGAGACGTTTTTGACCGCGCGGCAGTAGCGGTCCGGCAGGCGATCGCCGAAGCCAAGCCGTTCAATGCGATCGGTGTGGGACTGGCGGAGGTCAGTGAAGTGGCATCCAACCGCCGACTGCTCGGCGAGGATGGCAAAGTCATTGCCACACGGTTCACAGCTTGCCGCGACCCCGAGTTGCGCGCGATGCCAACCGGCACCATCGATCCGCTGCTGCGTTCGATCAGCCTGTGGATGGACGATCAGCCGCTGGTCGTGCTGACGTATTACGCGACGCACCCGCAGAGCTATTACCGAACCGGCAAGGCCAATCCCGATTTTCCCGGCTATGCGAGGGACGCACGTCAGCAGGCGACGGGGATTCCGCACGTGCATTTCAACGGCGCCGGCGGCAACATCGGGGCTGGCAAATGGAATGACGGGTCGCCAGAGAACCGTCAGGTGCTCACCGACAAAGTCGCCACCGCGATGCAGCAGGCGCTGGAGTCGACACAGCGGCAGCAGATCAACGCGAGCGATGTCGGCTGGGAGTCGATTCCGGTTCAGTTGCCGGTGGCCGATCATCTGGACGATGCCCAGCTCGTCGCTCAGTTGCAGCGGCCGGACGCCGCGCCGTCGAGCTACCTGCAAGCGGCGACGCAGCTGGCATGGTTGCGGCGGGCGACACTGAAAGACCCGATCGACGTGTCGTGCCTAAGCCTGGGAACAGCGCGGGTGCTGCACCTGCCCGGTGAGTTGTTTGTGGAGTATCAGCTCAGTGCCGCCGAAATGCGGCCTGACCTATTTGTGGCGATGGCGGCGTACGGTGATTATGGGCCGGGCTACATCGGCACCGAGATCGCTTACCAGCAGGGCGGGTACGAGACGAGCCCAGCCGCTTCGCGTGTCGCCCCCCATGTCGAACGGGTGCTAGTCGATGCGGTCAGGGGGCTGCTGCACGTGGAGACGCCGGTGGGTCCGCTTGGCATCACCGGCTTCGACCTGTAAACCTAAGCCTCTAGTGCTGCGTCAATGCTGAGAATTGGGGTTGCGGCCGCACGGCTTGCGCCGTTGCGTTGGCATTGAGGCCGCACGGCCTGCGCCGTTGGGGCCGAGGTTTTGGCGATTTCTCGCTTGGCCTACGGAACCCGTCGGGCCGTTCGCGGTTACAATAGTAGGCCCGGCGGCCCTGCAGTTCGCCTTGCCCACCTCACCCTCCTACCTCTGATAGTTTGAAGCATGAACCGCTATTGCTCTGCTGGCTCACGGTCCATTTTGACCTCGACACATCGACCACCTGCCCGTCGTCGTGCCGCTTCTCGAGCTGCTTTTACGTTGTTGGAACTGCTGCTCGTGCTCGCGATCTTAGTCGTGCTCGGCGGGATCGTGTTGGTCAACTTCGGCGGCGCGCAGGCCGACGCCAACGTCAACGCCACGATCACCCAGCTCAACTCGCTCAAGCAGTCGGTGCAGATGTACCAGATCCGGATGAACACGCTGCCCCAGTCGCTCGACGAGCTGAAGGACGGGCCGAGCGACTCCGCCAAGAAGGCCAAATGGACCGGATCGATCATCGACCGCATCCCCGATGATGCATGGGGCAACCCGGTCAAGTACGAGCGCAAAGGCAATAGCTTTGAGCTGCGCAGTGGCGGGTTGGACGGGCAGATGAACACCGACGACGACCTGACCGTATCGTCAAGCTAGGTGGTTAATGCGTACCTTCCACCCCCGTGGTGCTGTTAGCGGAGAAAACCGTCGCGGATTCACGATTGTCGAGCTGTTGCTGGCGCTGGCGATTCTGGTCACGCTGGCCGCGATGGTGGTCCCATCCTTCAGCTCCCTGCTTGCCGACCGCCGCGTCGCCCGTGCTGGCGACCAGCTGCGGGTCGAGATGATGCAGGCCCGCTTGGCTGCGATGCGCAGCGGCCGCACCTATCTGTTGCAGCTCCAACAAGGCAGCAACAAGGTGCGGGTTCGGCCGTGGGTGGACATGAACGATATGACCGAAGCGCTCGATCAAACCGGTAGCTCTTCGGCACTGCTGACCGGCGGCAACGTGGTCGGCGGGACAATGCAGGCCGTCGATGCAGAGCAGGAAGCGCGAGAAGTCGAACTGCCCGAGACGATGGCGGTCTCCGACGTGCGGGTCCAGTCGTCACCACGGAGTTTCATGATCGAATCGCAAACCCAAGGCGAAGCCACCGATGGCTGGAGCCAGCCGATCCTGTTCTATCCTGACGGGAGCACCAGCACGGCGGCGGTTACCGTGAACTCCGACGGCGCCGGGCGGATCATCGTCGTGCTGCGCGGCCTGACCGGCGAAGTAACCGTCACCGATGTCCTGGCCGCAGACCCCAACGAGGTTGGAAATTGACTGCTCGACGCGGCTTTTCACTGCTGGAAATCCTGCTCGCCCTGGCAATCCTTGGCGGCTCGCTGGGGGTTTTGTCGCAGATCGTCATCACCGGTGGAACGTCCGGCCGCAGTGCCCAGGAACTGGCGATGGCGCGGCTGCTGTGCCAGTCGAAGCTGGCGGAGCTGCTTGTCTCAAATGTTCCGCCGACCGCCGTTCCTAGCACTCCGCTGACCTCACCGGACTCGGCATCAGACACCGTCTTCAGCTACGCGGTCGAAGTGGTCCCCGCGCCGATGGAGGGCCTGCTTGCGATCCGCGTCTCGGTGCAGGCCGAAGACGCCGACGGTGGCCCGGCGCTGGCCAGTTATAGCCTGGTCCGCTGGATCATTGACCCGGCGCTGGGCCTGGAGCAGGCGGAGGCCGATGCGGAAGCCGCCAAAGCGGAAGCGGATGCAGCCGCGGCGGCTAGCAGTGAGTCGGCAGATGCGGGAGGAGCACCGCTATGAAGTCACGTGGCTTTACAATTCTCGAAGTCGTGCTGACACTCTCGATGGCAGTGGTGCTGATGTCGTTGGTCGGCGTGACGCTGCAGTTTTACGCCCGCAACATGAACGTCCGCGATATGGACGTGCGGCGCATCCAGTTGGCCGCCTCGCTGCTGCAGATGATGGCCGATGACTTGCGCGCGGCGGTGCACAGCGAGCCGTTTGACGCCTCGACCTTGGAAGCCTTTTTGGCGTCGGCAGCGGGCGGTGAAGTCGCTCAGGCGCTCGACCCGGCGGCCAGCGAAGTGCTCGGCTTGGGCGGCGAAGAGCCGCTACTAGAGGAACCGGCGCTGGAGCCCGAGGCGATGGACTTGCAGAACTCGATGTTGACGCTGCGTCGCCCGGGAATGATCGGCAACCAATATGAAATCCAGTTCGACGTCAGCCGGTTACCGCGACTGGAACAGTGGCAGCAAACACTCGGCGATTCACCGGCCGAGGTGGCCGACGTGCCCAGCGATCTCAAAACGGTGACTTATTATGTCCAAGCTGTCGGCACGGTCGGCGGGGTGAGCGATCCGCTACAAGATTATCTGCCGGCAGAATCGCTCGCCGCGGACAGTGCCGCGCCGGGCGGCTTGGTGCGGCGCGAGCTCGACCGGGCGGCCAACAAATGGGCTATGGAATCGGGCGGGATCTCCGGGATCTTAGCGACCGGTGAGTTGCTGGCCGCTGAGATTGTGGCGGTCGAGTTTTCCTACTTCGATGGGCTCCAGTGGCAGACGTTTTGGAACAGTGACGATCGGCAGGCGCTGCCGGTCGCGATCCAGGTGAAACTGACCTTGGGTGATCGGCCTACCGGCGAAACGGCCCCCGAATCGACTGAACAAGCCCCGGCGGCACGCGTGTTCACGCAGATCATTTCGCTGCCCGCTGGTCGTGTGGTGCCCTTGAACACGCTGTCGACGGAGCCGTTGCTATGAGAACCTCGCTTCCGCCGGTCCGCCGACGTGGCGGCTTCTTCTTGGTCGTTGTGCTGGTCGTGGTGGCCGTGGCGACGCTGGCTGCGTACTCGTTCACCGAAACGATGCTCGCCTACGACGAAGCGACGCACCTGGCAAGCGACCGGGTACAGACGCAGGCGGCGGCCGAGTCGGGCATCGATCTGACGCGGCGGGTCCTGGCGCAGCCTGCTGAGAGCCGCGATGCCTCCGGCGGCGTGCAGAACAATCCGACGCTGTTTCAGGGGATCACGATCGTTGCTCCCCAGGACGATGGCCGGGCGGTGAACTTCTCGATCCTCGCGCCAGGAATGGACGAGAGCGGACGCTTGGCCGGTGTGCGGTTCGGACTGCAGAACGAGTCGGCTAAGCTCAACATTAACGCGTTGATTACCCTTGAGGAGAGTTCTGACGCGCTGATGCCGGCGATGGCCGCTGTCAGTGCGCTGGCCGGCGATTCAGCTGGCGGCGCCCTGGAGCAGGCCGGTGAACTGGGTGAAGCGGCAAGCGGCGAGCTGAGCCTCGCGCAGGCGTTGTTGATGACGCTGCCGGGTATGAGTATCGATGTCGCCGACGCGATCCTGGACTGGCTCGATGAAGATGAAGAGCCCAGACCTTATGGCGCCGAAGTGGAATACTACTCGACCCTGCCGACGCCTTACGCGCCGAAGAACGGACCGATCGAGAGCGTCGAAGAATTGTTGCTGGTCCGCGGGGTCACGCCCCAGTTGCTGTTCGGTGCCGACGCCAACCGCAATGGCGTGATCGACGCGGCCGAACAACAGATGTCGATGGTCGATGTCGGCTCGGTCTCTTCACTCGGCTGGGCGTCGTTCCTGACTGTGCATGGCCAGGAAGCGAACCGGCGGCGGGACGGCACGCCGCGGATCAACATCAATCAAGACGACCTGGAACTGCTGTACGACGAGCTGAGCACAGCGATCGACAACGCCGATTTCGTCACCTTCATCCTCGCTTACCGAATCGGTGGTCAGCCGGCTGGTGGCGGGGCCGCGGGGGCACTGGCTGCCGGCGGAGCCGCAGGGGGACAGGCGGGAGGTGGACAAGGTGGCGGCGGCCAACCCGGCGGCGGTCAGGGTGGTGGCGGACAAGGCGGCGGAGAGCAGGGTGGCGGCGGTCAAGGCGGCGGAGAGCAGGGTGGCGGTGGTGGAGCAGGTGGTGGCGCCGGCGGCGGTGCGCAGGGCGGCCAAAGCAACGATCCGTTCTGGACCTCAGATGATTTTGAGGAAATCGATTTGACCGGCGGTGGTGGCACGAAGCTCTCGCAGATTCTTGATCTGATCGACGCGACCATTACGATTGGCGAGGGTGACAGCGGCCAAAGCTATCGCTCCCCCTTCACGTCCGATCCGATTGAGATGGCAGCGTACTTGCCGCTGCTGATGGAAGCGTTGACGACTCAGAGCTTCGACAAAATGCCGGGGCGGATCAACATCAATGAGTGCCCCGTCGAGCTGCTGTATGGGATTCCGGGCCTCGATCCGGAGTCCGCCGAAGCGATCATCGAGGCCCGTGCTCAGAGCACCGGCTCGGAAAATCGGTTGTACGAAACCTGGCCGCTGGCCGAGGGCTTAATCACACTGGAGACGATGCGGACGCTGATGCCGCTGGTCACTGCCGGCGGCGATGTCTATCGCGCTCAGGTGATCGGTTATCACGAGACGAGCGCCTCCTTCACGCGATTGGAGGTGGTGATCGATGCCACGGGCATCAATCCGAAGGTCGTCCAGTATCGCGACTTGTCGCATCTGGGCCGCGGGTTCGATCTGTCTGTGCTCGGCATCCGCCACTTTATTCCTGATGGAAACTGAAACGAGAACATGGCTAACCTGATTGCGATCGACTGGGATTCGCACGAGCTGAGGGCGATCATCGGTCGGTCTGGCTCGGGCGGATTCACGGTCACCGACACCGCCACGATGACGCTGACGGGCGACGATACGAACGTCGTCTCGGCCGCGTTGACCGAGTTGCTCACCAGGCTGGGGGTGAACAAGAGCAAATATAAATTGCTGGTGGCGATCGGCCGCGGTAAGGCGGAGCTGCGTCAGTTGACGCTGCCGCCGGTGCCCGAGAATGAACTGCCGGGCATGGTCCGTTTCCAGGCGATGCAGAGCTTCAGCAACTCGGGTGATGCGGTCGCGGTCGACTACCTGCCGATCGAGGCCACCGAAGGCTCCACTTCGGTGATCGCCGCCGGCGTGGCTCCGGCGACGATGAAGCAGATCGGGCAGATCGCCGAGTCGGTGTCGCTGGAACTCAAACGCGTCGTCTTGCGCCCGGTCGCGGCAGCGGCATTGTTCAGCTTGAAAGACCGCTCCAATCAACAGGCCGAGGGCGACTGCGTCCTGGTCGATCTGCTGGCCGATGATGCTGAAATCGTTGTGTTTCGCAAGGGCAAGCTGATCTTCGTGCGGTCGGTGCGGATGCCCGAGCAAACGAAGGGACGCACCTCTCAGGTCGCCGGCGAAATTCGCCGCAGCCTGATGGCGTGCGGCACCGACGCAGCCACCGGCGTGCAGCGCGTGGTGATCTGGGGGCAGGCCAAGACGCATGAGCTCGAGGCGCAGCAGTTGCGCGAGCTGCTCAAATGCGAGGTCGAGACGCTCGACCCCATGAAGCTCGTTGAAGTCGATGCCCGGCGTTCGGATTACACCGCCGGAGAACACACCGGCCGTTTGGCGCCGCTGATCGGTGTGCTGGTGGCCGATGCCGCTGCGGAATCCAACGATCACCAAAGCGCGGTGCTGGTCGACTTTCTTAATCCACGCAAAGCGGTTGAGGTCCAAGACGACAAGCGGCTGTGGATCGGCGTGGGCGTGGCTGCAGCGGCGGTATTGCTGCTGCTTGGTTTTGGCGCTGGTGGTCCTTGAAGGAGGGAACGGCGCAGATTGCCGCTCGCCAAGCCGAACTCAACGAGCTCCGCCCAAAGGTCACGGAAGCCGAGACGAGCCTGGCGCGGACCGAACAAGTCGACCGGTTTCTGGACACCAACGTTGTCTGGCTCGACCAGTTCCGCCGCCTGGCTCACCAGATGCCTCCGGCCGATCAGGCGATTCTCAACAGCGTCTCTGCTGTTTCCGTGCCACGCGAAGGCGGCGGACGGCTCACCATTGCCGGCGCAGCGACCTCGCCGACGGTCGTCGATGAGATGGAATCATCGTTGCGAGACGAGGAGCACAGCGTCAGCGGATCGGGCGCGAATGATCGCGGCGAGAAGGAAGCCTATCGCTGGGGGTTCACACAAACGGTGACGGTCGCTCGCGAAGCGATCCGCAGACAACGGTATGAAGCGTTTGCCGCCGACGATGATGAAGGCGAAACAGCCCAATCGCAGACCGGCGCAGCTGAACCGGAGAGCGATGCGGCCGAACCGGTTGACGATCAGCCCGCTGAAACGCCGGCGGTTGATGCACCGCCTGAGATGCCGAGCGATACGCCGCCGACCGACAACTTTACAGCGAGTGAGTCGGCTGCGAGCCAGGCCGCTGAAGCGACTGTGCAGCCCGAGAGCAGCACCAGCGACACGGCGCCGGCACCGCAGGATGCACCCGAAAACACGGTTGAGCAGGGTTCGGCAGCGCCCCAGCAGAACGCCCCCGAAGAGTCGCTGCCCGAGACCGACGCGACTGAGGATGGACTAACACAATGACACCCCGAGAAAAAATATTGACCTACGGCGTGGGCGGGATCTTGTTCCTGGCCGGATGCCAATACGTGTGGATGCAGTATCGCGACGCGGTTGACAGTCGCCAGGCACGGGCCGAGGCGCTGGATCAACAGATCTTCGAGGCCCGCGAAAAATTGCTGCAGGGTGCGTACGCCGACCGCATGTTTGGTGAGTACTTAGCGCGATCGTTGCCGAGCGATCCCGAACGGGCGCGGGCTGACTACACGCGCTGGCTGTATGAGATCATCACGATGGTTGATCTACGCGACGCCTCGGTGACTTTCGCCAACACCATGGCGGTCGCGCAGGAGCCCGACCGTAAGAGCGACCTGTACCAAGTGCACGGCTTTAAACTGAAGGGCAAGACCGATGAGCGCGGCTGGCTGGAACTGTTGCACCTGTTCTACAGCAAGGACCACCTCCACCGGATCTCGAGCCTTCAGCTTCGTCCTACCCGCGAAGGTAGTTTGTCGATCGACATGCAGGTCGATGTCATCGGGCTCAGCGGTGCGCTGCCCGACCTGCCATCGCCCGAGACCCCGTCGCCGCTGGTTGACTCGTTTGTCTCCTATGAAGAACCGATCCTCAATCGCAACTTTTTCTCGCCACCCAACCAGCCGCCGCGGTTCACCAGCCCATCAACTTTGACCGTCACCGTCGGTCAGCCGGCTAACTTGAGCCTCCAGGCTGAGGATCCAGAGAAAGATCAGCTTCGGTTTGCGTTGGTCGGTGAGCCGCCGGAGGGATTGGAGCTCGACCCACGTAGCGGATCGATTCGCTGGAGCCCGGACACGCAAGGGACCCATCAGTTGGTCGTGCGGGTCAGCGATAACGGCTACCCGGCGCAAACCACTGAGCAGCGTTTCCAGCTCGCCGTCGTCGATCCACCGACTCCGCCGCAGACCGAACCAGCCGGTTTTGATGACGCGACGCAGACGGTCCTGACTGCCTTAGTACAGGGCAGCGGCGACTGGACGGCGTGGATGAACGTCCGCACGCAAGGCACAACGCTCAAGTTGCGCCCTGGCGACACGTTCGACATCGGCCGGCTGTCCGGCACCGTGGTCGAAGTCAACGCTCGCTTCGTCACCCTGGAAATTGATGGCAAACGGTTCGAGCTGCGACCGGCAGGCAATCTCGCCGAAGCCGCTCGCTCCGCGGTCGAATAGTCATCAGCAAACGGTCAGGCAGTTCGGCGCATACAAGCCCGATGCGCTAGCGAGTGACCAGCCGATGCGCTAGCGAGTGACCAGCCGATGCGCTAGCGAGTGACCAGCCGATGCGCTAGCGAGTGACCAGCCGGAAATGCAAGCGAGCGTGTACCGACTGTTTTCACTCACTTGCGCTTCGGCTGGTAGGTTCTCTATAGGTCATCTCGATGCTTTCGATCTTGACCCTCGGACGCGTAGAAGATGACGCGGTCAAGTTCCTCTAGCGTATTAATGCTCCTTTTGCTGCCACCTTCAGTCCACATGTTCTCTCGAATAACTCCGGATTCCTTGAGCTTCCGCGTACACCACGCCTTTAGTTGATCGTGAACGACGTTTGGAGCGTAGCCGCGGGCTGTCACCACCACGTGAACGTGATTCGATCGTGCGTTGGCGACGTGAAGATGCCAATCACGAATCTTGCAGTGTTTCTCAATGGTTGCTTTGACAACGGCTCGGTGAGATTCATCTAGGTGGAATTCCGGTTCGGTCATCTTCTTCCGGGCGGCCGCTTCGAGTTTGGGATTCGGTTCTTGGACCTTGCCTTCATGCTTGCGATTCCAGCTTCTTTCGTCACCAGGAAGCCACGTGCCGTAGGTCGTCCAGGTAAGGAAGAATGCAACCGGTTCGTCATCGTTAAATGGGCCGTTGGCCATGGTGGGATGATTGTTCTCGCTCGCGTGTGAGGCCGGTCACTCGCTTGCGCTTCGGGCTTGTATTGGGCGAGCTGGAAATCGGAACGCGGTCAGGCAGTTCGGCGCATACAAGCCCGAAGCGCAAGCGAGTGACCAGTCGCGCATCCGGTAGACCACGCATGGGAAACCGCTGTTGCGCTCGCTTGCGCTTCGGTGATTGTAATGCGCCAGAGTTGCACTCGCTTGCGCTTCGGGCTTGTATTGGGCGAGCTGGAAATCGGAACGCGGTCAGGCAGTTCGGCGCATACAAGCCCGAAGCGCAAGCGAGTGACCAGTCGCGCATCCGGTAGACCACGCATGGGAAACCGCTGTTGCGCTCGCTTGCGCTTCGGTGATTGTAATGCGCCAGAGTTGCACTCGCTTGCGCTTCGGGTTTTTATTGGGCGACCCGGAAATGAGAACGCAGTCACGCAGTTCGGCGCATACAAGCCCGAAGCGCTAGCGAGTGACCAGTCGCGCAGCCGGTAGACCGCACGCGGGAAACCGATGTTGCATTCGCTTGCGCTGCGGTAATTGTAATGCGCCAGCGTTGCACTCGCTTGCGCTTCGGTGATTGTGATGGACCGGAGTTGCACTCGCTTGCGCTTCGGGCTTGTAGTGGGTGGTTATTCAGGCTTCGCGTCGGCGACGGGCGGTGATGCAGACGTCGCCGTCCAGCTGCGTGACGCTGGCCAGTTCGAACTGCGGTGAATCGATCAACCGCACAAAACCGATCCCTTCCACCGGCCCCTTGGCCGTGGAGCCGCCGACGGCTTTAGTCGCGATGTAGGCGTGAACCTCGTCGATTTCGCCAGCCGAAAGAAAACTGCCCAGCAGGCCGCCGCCACCTTCGACGAGCAGATAAGTCATCTGCCGCCGACCTAACTCGTCGAGCAATTCGGCGATCATTTTCACCGGATCGGCCGTGTCGCAGACCATCACCTCGGCGCCGGCTGCCGCCAGCGGCTCCAGCGCAGCCTGCGAAACCGTGCTTGGCGCAACGATCAACAGCGGCGCCTGATCGAGCGTGCGAAGCAATCGGCTGCCCAGTCTCGGCAAGCGATTGCCAGCGACGACGACGCGGGTCGCGGTGCGCGGTCCCGGCGGGCGAGCGGTCAGCAGCGGATCATCCGCCGCGACGGTCCCGGCACCGATGACAACCGCGTCCATCAACCCGCGCAGACGGTGCACCTCGCCGCGCGACACTTCGCCGCTGATCCACTGACTGTCGCCGGTCTTGGTCGCGATCCGGCCATCGAGGGTCATCGCCCACTTAGCGATCACCCACGGCCGCCCGCTGCCAAGCCGTTTCAGATAGGCGGCGGACAGTTGTTCCGCTTCGCTCTGCAGCACGCCGACGTCGACCTCAATGCCCGCTGCACGCAACTGCGCCAGCCCACCGCCACTGACCCGCGGGAATGGATCCTGGAGCGCAACAACCACCCGAGCCACCCCGGCATTGATCAGCGCATCGGAGCAGGGCGGTGTCTTGCCGGTGTGACAGCACGGTTCGAGCGTGACATAAGCGGTCGCGCCCGCGCCAGAGCCGGATCGGGAAGCGAACGCAACGCTTCCACTTCGGCATGCGGACCGCCGAAGCGGCCATGAAATCCTTCGCCCACGATCGCTCCATCGCGGACGATCACGCAGCCGACCATCGGATTGGGTTCGACGTAGCCACGTCCGCTGGCGGCCAGCTGTAACGCTCGCCGCATCCACATCCGATCCGCATCAGTGGCCGACATGCGTCAGTCCATACCCGGTACCCAGAGCTTGCTGCCACCGGAGGCTGCGGGCTCGCTAGCCGCCGGCGAGCTGCCAGGAGTCCAAATGCCCGAACTCTGCGGCGCCGCCGCTGGAGCCGCCGAACCGCCGCGCGGCATGTCCATGCGTGGTGAGCCATCGGGATTGATCAGGCCCATTGACACCAACAATTGCTGCAGGGCCGCCATCACGTCTTGCCGATTGCGGTACTGTGTGGTCAGCGTGCGGATCACGTTTTGGAAACCTTCGGTGTCGCCCGCCTTGGCCCGCTGAGGCAATTCCATCAACAGCAGCTCTGCCATGTCGAGCTGCGATTTTTCGAAGAACTCCTTGGCCTCGGCAACCATCCGCAACGCTTCGTCGGCCGAGTCGGTCAGCTCGATCAGCGCCAGGTGGGCGCTCGCCTTGAGCTGCGGATCGATCTGCGACTCGTCGCGGCCGAGGATTTCCTTCGCGGCGCCACGGAGCACGGCCGAGGCCTGCAGCAGTTGAGCTCGCTGCAGCAAGTAGTTCAGCCCTTCGGCATCCAGGCCGCTGCAGTCGACTCGTACCAGATCGGCGTTTTCGACTTCCTCCAGATCGTCCGAAGTCCGCACCGTAATCGGCGGCAGCGGTTCCACGCCTGCCTGTTGGCGAACGGTGTCCAACAGCGACGCTTCTTCGCTCAGCTGCTCGGTGTTCTCCAGCACCCGGATCACCGCGGCGCGCTGCAGCTGCAGCGCGGCATCGCCGGCGGAATCCTGCAACGAGCGCTGGCCCAGCGCCGGCAGCGGCTGTGCGACGAGCCGCTGAGCAAACCGCTTTCCACGGAAATCTCGCAGCAGCGGCTCCACTTCTTGCCGGGTGATCTTGCGGTTGATCATCGCCGCTCGCGGTTCACAGGCGACGACGAACATCGCCGGGAAGGCGACTGCTTCGTTCCACGGCAACTCGCCCAGCGCAGCGGTGAGCGTCTCGCGCACCTGACCGAGGAACATCGGCAGAACCGACGGCAACTCGAGACGTGCTGCGCGATCGGTTTGCTTGCCGTAGACGAGCACAACCGACAGCGCTTCGGGCAGTGAATCGGCGGTCAGCTCGGCTTCATCGGCTGGAGTTTCGCGGTCCAGCAGTTGGAACGCCGATCGCGGCGGCACATCATCTTCACTAACAGCAAAACTCCGCAGCATCCGCTCTGGCAGGGCTGAAAACAGCGGATTGCTTTGCATCGCCATCTCGATTTGCGAGACGTCCTCGATCTCTACCTTGAGCGACCTGAGTTCAACGGAGAGTTGCGACATCTCCGGCTCCACCAACCAACTGATCGCTAACAACTTGCTCCGCTCGATCGGATCGAGTTGTTCGCAGCGGCTGAGCTTGAGCAGGCACTCGGCTTGAGCGGCTCCGTTCGCGCGCCAGATGGCACACGACAGCAGCCCCGACAAGATCGCCGGCTCGTTCGGATAAGCCCGCGCCAACGACGCGAACTTCGTCTCAGCCAGCACGATCTGATTGCTGCGGAGCAACCCGAGCGCTTCGTCGAACCGCTCGGCCCAGTCGGCCCGCTCCGGACGAGGCCGTGTCTGCGGCAACGCCTTGAGCAAATGATTGACCGCCGGGCTGGTGTTGAGTTCCTGCAGAACGCCCGCTGCGGTACGACCGCCTTCGAACCCTTCGGCGCTCAGTGCCAACGTCGCGTACGCCCGGGCGCTGAAGAACTGACCGGTATTGGCCAGGGCATAAGCGAGCACCGAAACGATCTCGAGTACGAACGAATCGACGTGGCGACCGCTTTCGGTCAGCGCTTCGAGGATCGAATCGGTCGCGTCGGTGATCTGATTGCGAAACACCTGCGAGGCAGCCCGCTGGGTCAGAGCGAGCGGATTGTTGGGCTGCAAGCGGACGAAGCGTTCGGCGTTTTCCGATAGCGAATCGTACTCCCGCAGGTCCAACAGGACGCGGCCCTTGATCGCCAGCGCCCACGCGGCGTCGGGATGCTCCTCGAGCACCCGATTGATTCGGTCTAGCGCCGGGACCACCTGCCCACCGCCAAGCATGGTCATGACGCGATCGAGTTCAGGCAGCGATTCCTTGCACTTGCAAAACTTGATCTTCTTGCCATTGCCACACGGGCATGTCGCATATAGGTCAACCGTCATCGTGGTACACCGCCTCCGCGGTTTTTTATTGAGGATGAATTAGCACCCCGATACCTTACCACTAATCAGCGGCTTTTGCATCGCCGCCGTTGGGCATCGCAGCGGTGTCATCACCCGATCCGAGCCGGAAAAAGATCGCTACGGGCAAGAACAGGAGCCCCATCGCAGCAAAAATCGCCGACCGTGGCCAGTCCATCTCGACGATCAAGCGGTCCAGCAACATGTAGATCGCTCCGGACATCACGATCGCGAAGAAGTTCGCCTGGTTCATCACCGCGATCATCCGCCCCTTCAGCTCCGCCGGCGGACGCGCCTGCAGAAACACCTGAATCGGGATCGCAAAAAACGCCGCGGCGGCACCAAGTAGAATCAGCATCAGCGGCAAGCCGAACTCACCGACCAGCAACCCCACGCCGGGCAAAGTTACCGACAACAAGGCACAGCAGAGCACGACGCCCCAGGTACCGAGGCTGATGACGCGCTGGTCACTGCCAGAGCGACTGAGCCAGCCGGCTGCGACTCCGCCGGCCGCGATGCCGATGCTGATCAGCGCCACCATCAAGCTGGTCCGCGTGTCGGACATCTGCAGTTGGACCTTGCAGAGCGAATTGACCGCCTGGATCGTCAGTCCGGCGATCAGCCAAAATACACACGAGGCGATCAGCGCCAACAGCAACGGCCGGTCCTGCCGCAGCAGACGCCGCATCGGCTTGGCGATCGCAATGTGCTCGCGGCCGAACTTCAAATCCGGTTCAGCCGCACGCACCGGCCGGATCAGCAGGCTGACGAGCGTTCCAACAGTTGCCACTCCGATGCAGACGATGGATGCAACCCACAACTGCCGCGTGGCGAGCAAGCGGTCCATTCCCTCGGTGTCGACCATGTCTTTGAGCGGTCCGGCCAGCGCGGTACCGAAGATGATCGCGATGAACGTGGTCATCAACACGATCCCGTTGGCGCGAGCCAACTGATTGGGCTGCATCATTTCCGGCAAGATGCCGTACTTGCCCGGCCCGAAGAAGGCACTCTGGGTGCCCATCAAGAACATCACCACCCACAGCCCCGAAAAGCCGATGCTTGGGGCGAGCAAAAACGCGAACAAGCCGAGCACCATCACCACGATCTCAGCGGCCTTGCTGAGCACGATCACGCGGCGTTTGCTGAACCGATCGGCGAGGTAGCCAGCAACGCCGCCAAAGATCACAAACGGAATCCCGAACACGATCGTCGCAACGCCCTGCAGATCAACCCCTTGCGCTCCTGCCTGCGCCGCTTCGCCAACGGCTTGTCCCACCGCAGGAATCGCAAGCAACAGCATCAACTGCTTGAACAGGTTGTCGTTGAACGCCCCGAGGAACTGCGTTGCAATGAAGCCAACGAACGACGGATTGCTCAGCGGGTGAGCGACCTCGCCAGACGCAGGCTGGTCGCCTTCAGCGGGCGGCGGAGCCTCATAGAGATGGAGGTCAACCGCTTTTCGCGGAGTCGTTCGAAGGTCGCTGGCATTATCCAATGAATGGCTCTTTCGTTCGATTAAACCGTCGGCAGTTCGACCAACTTTTCTTCGGCCGCCATTTTGCGGATGTCCTCGGTGATCTTCATCGAGCAGTACTTCGGTCCGCACATGCTGCAGAAGTGGGCACTTTTGAAGGTGTCCTGCGGCAACGTCTCGTCGTGATACCGCTGAGCGGTTTCTGGATCGAGCGCCAGACGGAACTGTTCCTTCCAGTCGAATGCAAACCGAGCGCGAGACAAGGCATCATCGCGGTCCTGAGCGCCCTTGCGGCCGCGGGCGACGTCGGCAGCGTGCGCCGAGATCTTGTAGGCGATCACCCCCTGCTTCACATCTTCTTCGTTGGGTAACCCCAAGTGTTCTTTGGGAGTGACATAGCAGAGCATCGCGGCCCCATGCCAACCGGCCATCGCGGCGCCAATCGCACTGGTGATGTGGTCGTAGCCGGGGGCGATGTCGGTCACCAACGGCCCGAGCACGTAGAACGGCGCGCCGTTGCAGATCTCGATCTGCTTTTTGATGTTCATCTCGATCTGGTGCATCGGGATGTGGCCCGGGCCTTCGACCATCACCTGGGTGCCGTTTGCCTGCCCTCGCTTGGTCAACTCGCCGAGCACTTCGAGTTCAGCAAACTGAGCCGCATCGGATGCATCGGCGATCGAGCCTGGACGCAGCCCGTCGCCGAGCGACCAGGTGACGTCGTACTCTCGCATGATGTCGCACAGGTCGTCAAAGCACTCGTACAGCGGGTTTTGCTTCTTGTGAACCATCATCCACTTGGCGATCAACGACCCGCCGCGGCTGACGATCCCGGTCACACGGTTGGCGCTCAGGTGCAGGTGCTCAAGCTTCACCCCGCAGTGGACCGTCATGTAGTCCACGCCCTGCTTGGCCTGGTGCTCGACCATGTCCAAGAAGTGCCGCGCGGTCATGTCTTCGATGTTGCCGCCGAGTTCCTCCAGCATCTGGTAGATCGGCACCGTGCCGATCGGAACCGGCGATTTGGCGATGATGTTCTTGCGAATGTTGTCGATGTCTTTGCCCGTCGACAGATCCATCACCGTATCGGCGCCGAAGTGCACGGCGGTGTGCAACTTTTCAAGTTCTTCTTGATTGTTGCTGGTGACGGCGCTGTTGCCGATGTTGGCGTTGATCTTGCATTTGGCAGCGATCCCGATGCACATCGGCTGGAGCGCTTGTTGCAGGTGCACCCGGTTGGCCGGAATCACCATTCGGCCAGCGGCGACCTCGTCGCGAATGAGTTCAACGGCCAGGTCTTCGCGCTTAGCACAGAACTCCATTTCCGGGGTGATTTGGCCGGCGCGGGCGGCGAGTAGCTGGGTAGTGGCCATGGGTGCAAGCACTCCTTCAGAGAGTCGATCAGTTGGATGAAGCAACGCCCAACCGTGATGGGCATCCGCTGCTGGGGTGAAACGCGAAAGCAGGTTGCGGCGCTGCCCCTCCTGTCTCGGCCAGGCGGCCGACCCATAAGTTATAAGGGGCCGGGGCGCAGTGGAGTAGTCGCACGCGCGACGAAATCCGCATCGGCAGGCTGACCGGAGCAACCGAACAGGCCGACCGCAGCGATGGCACGTCGTGATTTCCGCCGGGCCGGTGCAGAATCGATGCGGCCCGGTCAGTTGAGTTGCAAGCCGTGAGGGTGCAATCCGATGATCCGGAAACTGCAACAGCGCAGCAAAAACCCGGCCCACTGGGCCGGGTTGATGTAAATCTTTGGTACGCATCCTGCCGCCGCAATCGGCAGGGCAGGGCGCGTGACTTGGCGAGCGAGGTTACCGCTTGCTGAACTGGACACCGCGGCGAGCACCGCGAAGACCGGGTTTCTTCCGTTCTTTCATCCGCGAATCGCGGGTCAAGAAGCCGCCTTCTCGCAGCGGGTCGTGCAGCCCTTCGCTGAAGCTGACCAGCGCCCGGGCCAAGCCCATCCGCACGGCGCCGCTTTGACCGGTCATGCCGCCCCCATTGACGCGGACCAGCACGTCGACTTTGTCGCCGTGATCGACGGCGCTGAGCGTGCTGAGGATCGCCGCGCGGTCTTGTTCATTGAAGAAGTACTCGTCGATCGACTTGCGATTGACGGTGATCTTTCCGCTGCCAGGACGAACGCGTACGCGAGCGACGCTCGACTTGCGGCGCCCGGTACCCAGCGCGTCGCCGTTGATCTTATCTTTCTTTGTTGCAACCATCAGAACTTGCCGGGAGGAATTGCTTCTTGAGCGTGAGGTGAATCGAATGAAACGGAAGGCCGGCGGTCCGCCACTTAGGCGTTAACCTTCTTGCCGGTCCGCTTGAAAGGCTGAGGATCTTGAGCGATATGCGGATGCTCGGCTCCAGCGTAGATCTTCAACTTGTCCATCATGTGACGGGCGAGCTTGTTCTTGGGCATCATTCGCCGCACCGCGTGGAAGATCAGATCTTCGGGCTTGCGTGCCTGCCGGTCGCCGTAGCTTTCCAGCCGCAGGCCAGGGTGGCCGGTGTACCAGGTGAAGTGCCGGACGTTCATCTTATTGCCCGTCATGCCGACCTTGTCGGCGTTGATCACGACGACGTAGTCGCCACAATCGACGTGCGGCGTGTACTCAGGGCGATGCTTGCCCATCAGCACCGTGGCGATGTCGCTTGCCAAGCGGCCGAGCACTTCATCGGAGGCGTCGACGACAAACCATTTCTTTTCAAGTTCGCCGGGCTTGGCGACGTATGTTCGTTGAGCAACCACTGTCAGGGGACCGCAAGGGGTATCGGGTTGGAAATGACAGGAATCAGGGTATTACGGATCTGCCGCCTGTTTGAATCGAGCAATTTAGTGACCAACCGCGGTTCTGGCAAGGCGTTCTGGCCGCTTCGGAACGAATTGCTGCCGCTGAATCAGCCGCTTTAAATACGGACATGGCTGTCTGCACCACCTAGTTGCGGGGGCAGCGAAACAACTCGGCTCAGTTGGCGGCCCAGTTGAGCATCGATCTGGATACAATCCGCTCGAGATCACCACCACCTTGGCCGGCACCGATCAGCTGGAGTCGTTTGCTTGAACTGCGAGTGACGCTATGACTTTGTAGCGATTCCCAGCTCATCAATCGTTCGTGCCAAGTGTTCCACTTCGCGGCGGCTGTTGTACAAGTGGCACGAGATGCGCACGAAGCGGCGCTTGCCCCAGGCAATGATCGGGACGTGAATCTTAGCGCGTTGCCAGATTGCGTCGCGAAACGGCAGGGCCTCGCCGGGCGGGAGCTCGGCAGGCACCATTGTGCCGTACCAACGGTCGACATCGCCGACCGGAGCGTACCCAGTCATCGCGTTGATCATCTCAGCGCCGAGTTTGGCCAAGAAATGACCGCGGGCGCGAAAGGCTTCCATAGGCGCAGATTGCAAAAAATCGATGGCGGCAGGGATCGAGAGAAACGCCGACATGTCGCGGGTGCCGGGCCACAGGTATTCCTCGTGCCACGCTGTCGGCCGGTTCTCTTGCGTGCGTCCCCAACTGAGGTTCAGCGGCTGAAAGTCGGCTTGCCGGCGAGGGTGGACGTATAAAAATCCGGTTCCGAACGTCGCAGAAAGCCACTTGTGGCAACTGGCGGTGTAGTAATCGCAATCCAGCGCCGCCAAGTTGAGCGGCAACATCGCCACGGCATGCGGCCCATCGATGCAGGTCGCAACATTCGCCGCACGGGCTGCCGCGCAAATTTCCTGGATCGGCAAGATGAGCGCCGTCGGCGAGGTGATATGGCTGACCACCAACAGCCGCGTGCGCGGCGTGAAACAAGCGGTGATCGCCGCGACCAGTTCCTCGGTCGATTGTGGCGGGAACGGCAAGGTGGCGATCCGCAACCGGGCGCCGCTGCGGTCGCACGCACGCTGCCAAATGCGGCGGACCGCACCATACTCGTGGTCGGTCAACAAGACCTCATCGCCGGCAGCCAGCGAGACATTGGCCGCGACCGTATTCATGCCAAACGTGGCGTTCTCGACCAAGGCGAGATCCGTCGATGTCGCCCCCACAAACGTCGCCAGCCGCGCGACCACCTCGGCGAGCGCCTGCTCTTGGTGCCGCACGAAGAAGTCCATCGGGTCGGCATTCAGCCGATCGATCCATGCCCTCCGCGCCTCGCGCACGACGAGCGGCGGCGGTCCAAACGACCCATGATTGAGGTACGTTACCCCCGGCTCGATCGCCCACTGCGTTGACCACTGATCCCAAGCTGAATCGTCATCCGGAGAAGGGTAATTCGTAAATCTTTTGCTGTGCATACCGTTTCGTGTCGTCTTGATTCAGTCTTGACCTGGCAGCTCAAAAATCAACGTGAGCCAAAGCATGAAGGCAAAGTAGAGCATGCCCAGAACAAGCGACAAGCAACAGACCAGAAAAGGCAAGATGGGGCGTCGAAAGCGAACAACGCAAGCTAGTGATGCAGTAGCAGCGAGCCCAAACGAGCCGAATAGAATTAGGGATATAACGGAGTGAGGTACGAAACGAGCAATCAGGCCGATGCAAAGCATGCAGACGTGAGCTGCCACCGCAGTAGCCGCTAATGACCAAGGCAGCTTACGTTGGTTCACCCGTTTATGCACAGGTGGTGGCGCGATAGCAGCAGAAAGCTCTGGACTGTCGTATGGATCCAAGCCCAGCTCGACTGTCGTAAAGGTGTTTATACTTCCATCGGGCATGGTCGCCCATCAGCCCGCAGCGATGGTTGATCCACTGACCTGCCATCAATCGACCGAGTCGTCTCCCGTCTTCGCCGAACCGCCGTATGCGGACCCGCATGTACGGTGGTGTAGGGAGGGCGGCACGCAAGGGCCGTCCTTGCCCGATTCGGCTGATCGTCAGGTTTTCAACGCCACGGAATGTATGCAATCGTGGCCTTCTCGCACAGGTCATCCAGTTCGGGGCCGGTGATGTGACCCTCTTTGAAGCAGCGACGAAGAAACCGTGCAATCGTTTCTCGAACTCGCGCCGATCGCTGATCCGTACTGTCGTGTGCCGATTCGAGCTTCGGCGCTTGCAATCCACGATCAGCACAGAATCGAACTCGCGCGGCAGACATGTTGTCGAACCGGCAACGGTACCCATCGAGCACCTGAACGCAGTGAGCGGCCTCCATCGCCCAAAACTCGGCATTTGCGGCATGCCCTGCAAAATCAGGATCTTTTAGCGTCACAAGCCGATCAAGCGTGTCCAGCAGTGCTGACGATATCGCATCAGTGTAGGTCATAGGCTCCCTTGCCGAACACCACGCGTCACCGGGAGTGCGCGGGAAGATCTCTAGCAGCCAATTCGATCAAATCGCATTTTCCGATACATGCGATGATTCTCCGCCAGGGCTCGCTGAAGCATCCACCACGGCGGAATCATTGCAACACCCACGCCTGCAAACATGAGCAGAATCTGCCACGGTTGCGGATCGGTGACCGTCACGTCCCCGTACGTCAATTCGCCTCCATCGCCCAAGTCGGCCAACAACACGACAACCGCAATACCGAACCCAAGGATAGTGAAGGAACCGAGTAGTCGTGCGAAGGCAATCGCAAGTCGAAATTGCATGGCGACCAACAAGCCAAGGCCGCTCAATAGAATCGGCGTCCATTCGACCGTTGATTCGGAAGTAGATTTTGATAGCAGATAATCTGCCAGAAAATTCAGAAGTCCAAAGACGATCAGCCAACTACCCGCTAATACGTGCAGTTGTCTCGCAGACCATTCCCGGGGTCCACCGTGATCGACAGTCGAAGGAGCGTAAGGATTCGTCAAGATACGGACCTTCAGTCGGAAATCGTCAGGGGATCGGGAGGACGATGCCCAGCACCGACAGGATGATCCCGACCAACACTAAGAATATGATAGCAGCCGCCAGCAACAAGTAGTACTGAAAAATGATTGCCGCTAAACCGACAGTGACGGAAGCCCCGGCAATTCGAACGTCTTCATTTCGGCAAAATCCTCCAACACCAAGACAGACGCCACATAATCCTAAAGCGATGGTGCCTGGGGGATACCATTTTGCAATGTTGATCCCTGATTGCTGCTCAACAGGCGGGACATATTCATGTCCCTTTGCTTTCGCAACGAGTCGGTCTTTGATCTTAATCGCGAAATCTACCGCCACCTCATCGGCCGGCTTCCGTTCAGGTTCGATTGCCTCGATTACCCAAGGCGACATGCCAGCAGCGATGAGCGCAAGCAAGGCAATCGCGAGTCCAATTCCCCCAAGGAACGATCGACCTGGCATTGCACCTGTGCCCTGTGTCTCAATTTTTGGTTCAGTTTCAGTCATGGTTTGCTGACGGAATGTGTCGTTGAGCACACCTGAAGGAGTCGCAGGGCATCATGAGCCGCGGAACCAGCGAAAGCTGCCGATTCGCACGAGGGTTTAGCGGAAAGATAACATCAGGCGCACTGCTACAAGCCCGACGTGCAAGCAAGTGCTACAAGCCCGACGCGCAAGCAAGTGCTACAAGCCCGACGCGCAAGCAAGTGCTACAAGCCCGACGCGCAGGCGAGAGGTACAAGCCCGACTGCGCAAGCGAGTGGTTCGGTGAATGCTCTCGCTTACGATTCGATCTCGCAGTTTGAATCATTGCTGATCTCGGCTTCCCGGTCTTGGCCTTCGGGTCCGAATGGGACATTTTGCTGCCTGTAGCTTTCTTTAACGGCGCGACGGTGGTAGTTGGAGTGCGCTGTATAACCAGCGAAAAGCTTCTCTACCCTTGGCGGTTGCAATTTCCCCTACAATGACCGAGCCGTCCGCCGACACGCCAAAAGCCTGAGACTGGAGGAAATCTTCTCCGATCAAATGCCCTACTTCCTGCAGCCCATCCTCTTTCGTCCAGCGAAACGCTTGGTAATCCTTTTTGTCGTCTAGGCCGGCCCCTACAACCACTGAACCATCCGCCGAGACGCCAATGGCAGTGGTTAACAGAATTCCTTCCGGTAAACCCGTCAACCTTCGCATTCCGCCTTCTCTCGTCCAGTGGAAGGGCTCCCAGCCTCTGTCACTACCGCTGTAGCCTATAACTATCGATCCGTCCGTCGACACGGCATGCGCTATAGAACTGGACTCTCCTCCCGGAAAGTCACCCAAACCTTGCATCCCACCGTCTTTCGTCCAGCGGAAGGCTTCACGAACTTGATCGCTTTCGCTGTACCCCACAATGACTGAGCCGTCCGCCGAGACGCCGTAGGCCCAGGAAAGGAACCTACGCCCAGGCAGGTCTCCCAAGCCTTCCATTCCGTCATCGACCGTCCAGCGAAAGCCTTCTCGCCCCTTGTCGCTTTCGCTGTGTCCCACAATAGTTCGACCGTCCGCCGAGACGCCATAGGCCCAGGAACCGAACTCTCCTCCTGGTAGATCTCCCAAGCCCTCCATTCCACCGTCTTTCGTCCAGCGAAACGCTTCGAGTCCCCTGTCGCTGGTGCCGACTCCTACGACGACCGAGCCGTCCGCCGAGACGCCAAAAGCCTGGGAATCAAAATCTCCTCCCGGCAAATCTCCTAGGCCTTGCAATCCACCGTCTACCGTCCACCAAAAGGCTTCACGCCCCTTTTCGCTGGTGCCGTACCCCACGACGACCGAGCCGTCTGCCGAGACGCCGTGGGCTCGGGAGTTGAAATCTCCTCCCGGCAGATCCCCTAGGCCTATCGAGCTTTGAGATAGCCCCTGGCTTGGTGTCACGCCTACCATACACATCACGGCAGCCGCAACAAACGCATTTGAAACGAATCGCATGTCCGGCAATTTCTTAGAGGAAAGTACGCTAGGCGAAACATGCAACATAACGGTACCGGCTGGCCATTGCAAATACGATCTGTTCACCCGTCTAACTCGCAGCGGCAGGCCGACCGAACGCTAGGAGGGTGGGTCGCCAAGCAGCAGAACACGCGACCGCATCTACTGCTCGCGGGGCTCGTCGCTTGCAGCTACACACTGGCTGGCTGAAATGACACAACTCCGTTCCATACTGAAAGGGTATAAGTCCCTCAGCCGCTCCACCCGCGCACGACCTGTCGGTTGAACCGATCGGATGCAGATCATCAGTCAGTGCCAATCTTGGGTGGCACCCAACGCTAGTGGTCGTGGTTGACGCTGGCGTTTGGTAGCGATGTCATAGCTGTTGTGCATAGTGACAGTCCAGCCGCCTGTACTCTGACGGGTAGATCGGGCGTTGAACTGAGAGGCTTAGCTCAAGGGTATTGCTGTGCGGATTTACTGCCACTCGCATCTCGACTTGCCGCAGCCTAGCCGGAAAGAGAGCCGATCACCAATATTTCCGATCAGGCGTCGGCGACGGTTGATCCTCCACTACAAAGCGATCATCTTTGCCGCCCGGTTGCGTCGCTTGGTCATGCGTTGATTACGTTTGGGTCAACTGAAAGATCGTGATCTCGGGGCGCACATTAAAGCGGACCGGCATCAGATGGCCGATGCCGCGGTTGATGTACATGCGGCGGCCGTCTGCGAGCGGATACTCGCCTGAGATGTAGCGGCGGTTTTTTACCGGTAACAGCGGAGGCTTCAGGAACGGAGGTTTGCATTGGCCGCCATGCGTGTGTCCAGCCAAAATCCAGCCACGATAACCACCCCAGCCTGGCAAATCAGCAGTGTCCGGATTGTGGCTCAGCACCACCGATGCGGCGTCATCTGCAAGGCCGCTGAGTGCCGCTGCCGGATCGAATCGATCGGCCCACAGATCGTCGAGACCAACAATCGTCAGCCCTTCGACGTTAACTCTTTCGTTCCGCAAGATTCGCACGCCGCTAGCCGTGGCCAAAGCAGCTAAGCCGTCGGCATGACGATAATCCCGCACACCCAGCCCATAATCGTGATTCCCCAGTACACCAAGCGTTGCCAACGAGCCGATGGGCAGGCATGCGAACAGCTCTTCAGCGTGCCGCAGAATATTTCGATCATAGCTCGTGAGGTCCCCGGTCAATACCACAAGCTCGGGACGCAGCGGCCTGACAGCGTCGAAGACACTCTTGAGGTAATCATCGTCGACCTGCAGCCCAATATGCAGATCGCTGAGCTGGACAAGAGTGCTGCCAACGAGCCGCTGCGGTAGGTTGCGCACAGGCAGCGGGCGCTTCACAAGCTGCAGCCAGTGCGGCTCGACTTGCCACGTGTAGAGCCCTGTAGCCAAACCGGCGGCCACGGTGCCCACTGCACCACGAACGAAGCTTCGGCGTGTGAGCCTCGGCATCAACATACTCTCTTGATGAGGTAACAGCCGTCCCACCAGCATTTGCAGATATGCAAGTATTCTCCTCCGAGTCCCACGTGTCTGCGTCCTGCCGTGAATCATATCGCGATCAGGGTGACTTTGGCGGTTTGGCCGGGATTGAGCATGACGGTGACCGGCTCGGTCTGCTGGTTATCGGAGCCCGGGTTCGGTCTGCCGCTGAGGTCATAGCGGCCCGGTGGGACGTGCTCGAACACGATCTGGTTTTGATCATCGATATTCCCTGATCCGCCGAAGGCGCCGACCTTGCTGCCGCCTTCGGGTTGAATCTGAACGATGTATTCCTCCGGCCGCTCCGTCTTGAGAAAATCGACCGTGACCTCGACACGGGCTGATCGGATCATCTTCAGCTCGATACCGTTGCTGGGCGTCGTTGTTTTCAGGCTCTCTCCAGGGCGGACATAGCCCGGCTTGTGAACCCTGATCGTAGCCGTGCCGATCGGCACCTGCTCTGCGCGGAACTGGCCGTCTTTGTCGGTCTTGACCCAGTGGCCAAGCGGTGACTCATAACGCTCTCCGCCTTCGGTCGCGAAGCTTCCAATCCGCACCTCGACATCCGCCAGCGGCTGGTCAGCATCGTCGATCACTCTACCCGCGACATGGGCCGCGCGTGACAATCTAGAATCGAAGTTTTGCCACCGGGGTTGATCGTCGAACCTGCCGTAGCCTGCCACTCGCGGCACGAAACCATCCGTCGCAACCACAATGCGATGCCAACCTGCGGGCACCTGCTTCAGCACCCAATGACCCTCCGCATCGGCGACAGCCTCCGCAACGATCCGGTGCCGATAACCGCCCTCGGGCTGCGGCTCGACACGTTCGAGAGTTACCTTCGCGGTAACCGGATACTTAGTCGCCAGATCCACGACCTTGCCTTCCAGCACAACGCCGTCGGCCACTGTGAATCCATGCGCCTCCAGCCGGTGGTCTATGATAGTGAGGCCCTCCGGCACGCTCACTTCGTCCCAGTTGACGCTGCCCCCGGTGTAGATGTCGATTTGCGCCGGCGGGCCGCTCTCGCGATCCTGGGGATCGGCCGGGTTCAGTTCCGGTGGCAGCTGGCGAAGACGTTCCCAGGAGGCCTTCTGCCAGACCATGAAGACCCAATCCATCATCGCCGCGTCTCGATTGGCCGGATCGTCATTGGGATTGAGCCAGAAACTGCGTCCGATGCCGTCGTGCAGGACAACCCGCTTATTTTCCACATCCAACTTTGCGAAGTCGGCGAGGACGGTACCGAGCGCCTCACTGTCGCCCCGGCATTCTGCGTGCCATTGCCCGCCACCGAACGGCGGGCCAACCCAGTAGGCGATTCGCGATTGCGTGTTGAAAATCGCGGCAGCGCCTGCCGGCCAGCCCGGATCGCGGATCGGATCATTCCCCTTACCGCCCTCAATCAGCGCCGATGCCTGCTGAGCAGCAATGGCCACGATCATCACGGCAAGAACCGGAACGATGTACAATCTGAACCTGGCATAAGCATTCATGGTATCTGGCCGTTTAAATTGCATTGCTAATAAAGCGACAACGTCCCACTCAAATCAATGATCGAAAGAACCATTTCCTAGCAGCATCCTTTCCACCCCAAGGAGCCGCCGAACGCTGGACGCTACGATGTTGCTTCATCCTGCGCGTATCGCGGCGTCCCTGTCAGGTCATCAATTCGCACGGTGATGCCAAATGCAAGGCATCTACACGCGCATGGCATGCTTCTGACGGTTTCAGCGATCCGCAGCTTCTTCCTCGCCGCCGGTGCAAGTCTCCAACCAGCTAGCGACAATGAATCGACTAAGGACTTGCTCCTGATCATACCAAACGAATTGATCGCCTTCCCATTGCCCGAAGTAGACTTTGGGGTCGTCCTCCGACGCATCTTCTTGCTTGAACCCCCAATGCCCTACATTTTGGTTTTCGTCCATGAAAATGACATGCGAGTACTCGGAGCGCAAATCGTTTGGCTGCAGCAATCGATCGTAGTGGGAGTTCATCCAGTGCCGTCCCGCGACACGGTAGTAGTCATGCAGCGCCAGCGGGATTTCCCGTCCGCCGAGCAACTTGCCAATCTCCGTAGCGGAAATTCCGTCCGAAGCGGACAGCGACTCCGATAATGCCTCGGCAAATTGCTCGACGTACCAGTCGCGGAACGTCGAACGCATTTTGTAACACTCAGATAGGAAGGAACACACCACGGGACACGCGGGGAAGTTTCCTGCGGCCGAAATGCTCTGCCCGCATTCGTTTGTGACGACAATCGCCACCCGCCGTCATGGGTCCCACAGTGGATTCAGTGAGGACTCGAACGGCGAGATAACGGTAGCGTTGACGAGGCCGCGGCCATCCAACACTATGGTTTTAAAACCTACGTGGTCGGCGGGTCCCGCTCACCGCTTGGCCACCCGGTTCCTATTGTAGCGATTCTAAAAGGTTGTTGCGTGTAAATCAGTAAACAAGTCTGGCACCGCCATTTGTCCGCCCAAACATCGCATCGATATGTTCATGAGAGAGTGCGTGTTCGATCTGCCGTTGACCAGTCGCGTCATTGGAGAGTAGCGTGCCGCCGCGAAACATCAAAAAGACAGGCGTCACGGCTAAATCATCCGGGTCAATCGAGGGGTGGGTGAGGTCGCTCGCGTTAGTAATCCAACCGAAACCAATGCCAGTGCCAAACTCCCTGGCGACGTCCCGCAGCCGATTGACAAGCGTCGACGAAACGCGGTCTGTGGACTCGACAACGAGCACGACTGTTACTGCGTTGGCAGCGAGTTGCTGCGTTAACTCGTCGGGTTTGAGCAGTACAGCGTTCACGTCAATCGAGAGCTTGTTCTACCCACTCGGGTAATAGAATCGGATACCGGGGCCGGGAGTTGACGTTGCCGAGCAAAGCGAGCCAGCCGGCCGATTTCGGCTCATGTTCATCCGGTTGTTCAAGTAAGCCGCTGCGCGGCAGCTTGAGTTGCTCCGCTTGCGGGCGACGACAAGCGACGCTGCTGAGCTTCACTTCTTGAGGCTCCCGATCATCGTGGCTTCCTGGGAGCCAGCGCGGTCTTCTGCGTCACCCATTACGTGACCAGTGACGCTGGCCTCTGAATCAGGAGCCAGCCGATATCTCGAGATCTCAATCGGTGCAAAACGCGGCCACGCGGGAACGACAGCGGTCAAGCCCCCCCTGAAGCTGTCAGCTGCGACGGCCTCCTGTGGATCAACTCAAACTGCCGCGGGACTTCTTGAACAGGGGCTTAACTCGACTTTTTCCGTTTTCGAGCGATGGACTGGTATAGGTAAAAGGGGCCCCCTTGCGCAAGAATTGTGACTTCTCACAGTTCAAACCCCTGGCAAGGAGGCCGCCATGCTCCGCGTGCCCCGTGATTTTAAACCGCTCGTCGATGATTTGTCAGCAGCAACTCGAAAACCCCAGACTGCGCGACGGCTGACATTTTTCTTCGCCGCTGCAATCCTTGTGGTCGGCAACCGAACCGTTTCAGCTGTCTTGCGGTTGCTCTCGCTGGTCGAGCCAATCAATCCTTCGACCTACCATCGCCTCTTTTCACATCGGCAGTGGTCCGCGTGCAAACTGGCCAAAATCATTGCCACCTTTGTAATCAATCGGTTAGTCCCTGAGGGCGAAATTCGTGTCGTCGGTGATGAAACCGTTGACGGGCATCGTGGCAAGAAGGTCTACGGCAAGGCAAGACATCGTGACGCGGTGCGAAGCTCACACTCCCACACGGTCTATCGCTATGGCCACAAATGGATCGTCCTGGCGATCCTCGTCCAATTGCCGTACACCAATCGGCCGATGGCGTTGCCAGTCGTGATCGCCCTGTATCGTGATCAAAAAACCAACAATGCCCAGGGCCGGCGACACAAGACAGCGGCGGAACTGATGTGTGGCTTGTTGGCGATGCTGATGCACTGGTTTCCAGAGCGAAAGTTCGTGTTTGCCGGGGATAACGCCTACGCAACGCACGCTATGGCGAGATTTGCCGCGCGGCACAAGCGCCGCCTGACGCTGGTCAGCAAGATTGTCGAGGATGCCAATCTATTCGCTCCGCCGCCGAAGCGCAAAAAGGGCAAGAAAGGTCGTCCGCCGGTCAAAGGCCGTCCGCTGCCCAGCCCCAAGGATGTGGCAAAGTCAGAGCGAGGCGGCAAGAAAATTCGTGTCCGTTGGTATGGGGGAGGCTGGCGGAACGTGAGGGTCTATACCGGTGTGGGCTGTTGGTACAAGAGTGGCAAAGGGATCGTGAGCATCCGCTGGGTGTATGTCATCGATCTCGATAGCACTCACCGCGATGAGTGTTTCTTCTCGACCGATCCGGCGATGACTCCCGCAGCGATCATCGAGATGTACGGGGGGCGATGGAATATCGAGACGACGTTTCAAGAAATGCGCGAACACTTTGGCCTGGAAACCACGCGTGGCTGGAGCAAGCAGACCGTGCTGCGAATGGCTCCGAGTTTATTTCTGCTCTACACGATCGTAGTGTTATTTTACGACACGATGGCGGATTCAAGCCCGCATCTTCGTCGTCGCAGTTGGGCGGGCAAAGAGGGGATCACGCTGAGTGATATGCTAGTCAGCGTGCGTCAGCATTTATGGTGCGAATGGGTTTTTACACAGGTGCCAGGAGGCAGGGCTGTTCAAAAACTCCCGCGCCCTATCCGCAAGCTGCTAGACTTCGGGCTTGCCCAAGCAGCTTGAACGGAAAAAGTCGAGCTTAAATGTTGGCTGACAGCCGGCCTGCTCCACGCCAAGGCTCCAGAGACTCCGCTCCCGCTTCGCACTTCACCAGGTAGCGACGCAAAATCTAAGCCTTACTTTGTTATTCGTCGTCTTTGGTATTGTCGAGAACACCAGAAACGTAGTCCCAGCCAAGTACGTGTTCGCGGGTAAAATTAGTCGGATTGTCAGCGTAGGTGTTAATAAGGCGGACGGTAATTTTGCGACCACGAACAAACGCTTGCAACCTTGGGTTGTCGCTTAGGAAAAGCGGAAATGTGCGAATGGCTTCAGAGACAACCAAATTCATGCGTGCATCCGTGCTGACGGTCGACGGGGAAGCAGCATAAAGTCGTGTCGCGTCAGTAACATCGAGATAGAAGGCAATGCCATCCGTGATGACCTTGCCGCCGTGTTTGAAATCAGACTTGATGATCGGCGATGTAAACAGTCGCCGAAGCTTAGACCACAAGGTGTCGTGATCATGGATAGCTGCTGGCGACTGGTAGGGGTTTGGTTTGACGGGCACAGCTCAACATAAGCAATAAGGTTCTGGATTTCAGTCGAACGTCGACGATTACTGGGGTCGCGCGACAGGCGTGGCCTCACCTTGGGACGCCCGCGACCTCCAGTGGATCGGATGGCTCGCCGAGCATTGTCTCGCTGATCGTGATCAAAGAGGCTGGGTTGTAGGTGGCAGCGTTGCTGACGACGGAGAACCGCACGCGGACAACCGCCTTAAGTCTAGCGGATCGCGGAGCGGTTCGGTACAATTGGGAGTGTCACAAGAACGCTGCCAAAACGGGTGCCGATATGGTCAGAATTGAGGTCGATGCCGAAACAGTGAAAAAGATTGCAGACGCTGGTGAACCAATCGAGCTGTACGCCAGCGATGGGCGGAAAATTGGATATTTCAGTCACCCAATATCCAGCGATGAGATTGCAGAGGCACGGCGTATGGCGTCGTTGCCGAGCAGTGTCAGGTCCCTCGACGAAGTTTGGGACCGCGTTCAACGTCGCGGCAAAGTGGAATGACAAAGTAAACCGTGGTATGAGAGGAATCGGCGGAAATCAAACTGGGCAACATGATCAAGAATCTCAGTGTCTCACTGGTTGCCTGATTGACATGATGTGTAGCGCAAATGGGGCGCCGACTCCGGGTCTCTTGGCGCAGCTTGCCGATAACGCGGCGCGAAGTATTGCCATGGGGCATGCACAAACCTTGGGCAGGGTCCAACAGGTACAAAATTTCGGAGCTAATCCCGTTCACGGTCGCAGGGCCACCTGCGATCCCTTCATCCTCACTACCTTTCTGTTTACGCTTCAACCAACGGCTTCGGCGAACGCCTTATACGTTGGCTGCAAAACTCGATACTGGGCGTGCGGCTAGCACTTACCCAGGCGGGATCTCCCCCCGCTTGTCAAGCAGACCTTGCCAGTCCGCACGTGCATTGTCATTGTTCTGTGCTTTGCAGCGTGGCATTAGGTGTAAGGATCGGGAACAGCGAGTCAGCAGCAACGGAATACAGCGCACCGCCGACGGCGCCAATTGATCCGCAAAACGGACCGACAATGCAAATCAACAAGAATGGAATCGGATTTCCACATAGTGCCTCGTTCGGTCTCAGGATGTCGCTTGCGGCGTATGCCCATTGGTACGCAACTCCTCGGATGCCAATACCAACAGGTAATGCGGCGGCGATGAATCCCCCGAACAGTGCCCATTGCAATTTCGACCGTTTCATAGGGGTAGAGTAGTCCGGCGATCCGCTTGTGCCCGGTGATTGATATGGGTTTTTGAAGCTCATTGGAAAAGCGGCATGCGTTGAATCATCCAATGCACGTAACGTTACGGGTAACCGCGGCGGCGGAGGTTTGATATGACATTCACAAACCGTCTGATCCGCCGCTCCGGTTGACCCGATGGGTACGCCCGACATGGGCATGATTTTATGGGGTGCGAGTCCCCTGTGCAAGACTGGGAGTCTCAAGGAGTTCAGGATACCAAATGATCGCTCCGATTGACAAAGCACGAGGCGAAGGCAACTGCGTCCGGGCGACCGGGGTGGGAAGGAAGCCGGAGCCAAAGCTGCGAGGCTACGAACAGAAACGTGGTACAAGGCCGGAGAGGTCGGGCGAGTGAGCACATCATCACGAAGCCGTTCCCAGACGACCGCTCAGGTAAACCGCGAGCTTGTGCAGCGAAAGATCATGTCCTTATCCGGGGAGACCCGCACAGACGGCACACGTGCCGTCGTCGCTCCAGCGAGTAAGGCTTGCCTGAAAGCGTGGTACGGACCGGCGCAAGCCGGCTCGGGCGGTGCAGGAGTCAGCAGAGGTCGTAGTACTGGCGGTCGCATACCAACGACACCGGGAAGGACCAAACGATGAAGAACAAGGAAGAGCCTTCGATCGGCTCGGCGTCAGGGAACCTCTCCAGGCCAGCCGACCGGCACATTCCCGGCCGCGTACGCATGGAGACCACAGGTTCAATAGTCCGACAGGACGGTGCGGCGTCGGCGCAGGTCGAGACACCAGCCTTGCGCAAGTCGTCCGATTGACAACGGCAGTGACCAGCGGTGCTACCAACACCGATGCCACTAACCTGCTATCAATCGCCCGACTCGTGTCCAATCTTTATCGAACCGCCGGATGCGGACCCGCATGTCCGGTGGTGTGGGGAGGGCGGCCCGTAAGGGCCGTCCTTACCCGATTATCCGCCGTCTCATTATCGGCCCCCCTTATTCAGCACGTCCTGTACGTTTAATACGGGCTCAGTGCGGACCAGGTCTAGTAGGTAATCTTGTCGCGCCCGCATTATGTCGTCAGAAGCGTTTAAGTGTTCTAGTTTTGAGGAAAGCATCTCAAGCCGATGCTGCAGTTTTAGGTTTTGTCGATGTTGGAGTATCGCAACTGCAGCAAGAATGAGAAAAGCTAGTATTATCAGCAGCGCCTGGATCGACCAGCGAGTTCTGGGAGTCGCGTTCTCTGGATTGCTCATCTCTATTCTCCTTGAAATCTGTTCGCAAATTACGTCGACGACTGGGATCGCACATCGAGATGCAGTAGGCGTCGTTAACGAGGTTTCCTCAGTCGGATAACGGTGCCCGTCACCGGGCCGGGAAAGTTGTTTATCCATTGCCAAAACGCTCGCAAGCCCGGCTCCGGTGCACCTTCTTTTCCGCACTACTGGAAACCATTATCGCCGGATTTTACTGGGATGCAACTACCCGAATGAGCAACAGTCTACGCGTTACCGACTGTCCAGGCTGCGCGCTATAAAAAATAATAATCGCTGTTTTGGCACTTGCGCCGATCACCATTGACGTAAGTTTTGTGCCGCACGATTTACGTCAATGGTAGATGCCGTAAGTTTTTTGGGCCACCAAAAACTTCGCGGCGCCGCCAATTTTCCCGACACCCCGCGCTGTACCATTGCGGCATGAACCGCAACCAAAAGCCAAAGCGTCGTGCTCCCGACCCCGCTACCCTGGCGCCCAAAGCGTCAGGCAGCGACCTCGTGCTCCACTCCCGCACCATCGGCGCCCTGCCGATCATCAATCGGTTGATGCAGCGTTGCCGGCTTCAGGAAATCCTTTGGCGGCACCTGCCGGCCGAAGATGGCAGGAATCGAATCGATACTGCCAGTGCGATCCTGTTGCTCGTACGCAATATCCTCATTAGCAGAGAGCCGCTCTATGGTGTCGGGCAATGGGCTGCCGCGTTTGTCCCGGAACTGCTGCAGTTACGTGAAGATCAGCTGAAAAGCCTCAATGATGACCGCGTCGGTGCGCTCTGGACCGGCTCTTTGATGCCAATTTCCCGGACCTCGTCATGGACATCACTCGCAATGTCATTCATGAGTTCGATCTGAATCTTTCGGAACTGCACAACGACTCCACCACCATTCGGTTCTTCGGAGATTATGAAGCGTTTGAGCAGCCGCAGTTGCGCCGCGGCAAAGCCACGGTCGCCATCCGCCAGGGACATAGCAAAGACCACCGTCCCGACCTGAAGCAACTGCTCTATATCTTGACGGTAACCGACGATGGCGGCGTACCAATCTACTTCACCACGGATGATGGAGATCGGCACGATGACGTCACCCACGTCCCGACCTGGGATCTGCTCCGCCAAATGACGGGCAGACCAGACTTTCTGTATGTCGCTGACTGTAAGTTGGCCAGCGCCGAAAACCTCGGCCACATCGACCGAGAAGGCGGGCGATTTATCACGATCTTGCCGAAAAACCGCAGCGAGCCGCGGGCAATGAAAACCACGCTGCTTGAGAATCCGGATTCCTTACGGTGGGTGGTCCTGTATGAAGTGGAAGATGAAAACGGAGTGTTGCGGCATCGGTTCCAGACGCTAAGAGAGGAGCAAGCTACCGCTGATGGGTACCGCCTGTTATGGATTCACTCGCTGGGCAAGGCAGCCTCGGATGACGCATCACGGATGAAGGCGATTCGGAAAACGGTTGAGGATCTAAGCCAACTTCGCGACCGGCTTCAGTCTCCACGTTCACGCATGCGAGACCGCCCTCGCGTGGCTGGCGAGGTGGAAAAAATCATGGAACGACGAGGGACAGGAAATCTGTTGCAGGTGCAAATTCTGCAAGATGAAGAGGTCACACTGAAGCAGAAAACACCTGGCCGCCGGTCAAACGATACACAATACGTTCGTGAGGTCAAACTGCGGTTCGATCTCACCTGGCAGATCGATGCGGATCAACTTGAACGGGCCCGGCGGTGCGATGGAGTCTTCCCACTGATCACCAACGATCGCAACTTGACTGTGGAAGAAGTGCTCCGCGCCTACAAGCGGCAGCCGATCATTGAGAAGCGATTCAGTCAATTCAAGAGCGATTTCCATGTCGCTCCGGTGTACCTGAAAGAGGTCAGCCGGATCGAGTCGCTGCTGTGTGTGTACTTCATGGCACTGCTGCTTCAGACGCTGTTGGAGCGGGAGTTGCGTCGTACGATGGCGTCTGGAGAGATCGACTCGCTGCCGCTGTACCCGGAGGCACGCGACTGCCGGCGTCCGACCGCTCGCCGGGTGATCGATGCGTTGGAAAGCATCAGTCGCCATCGCCTGGTCACCGAAGACGGAGCGCAGCAGGACCTATACACTGATCCCACGCCGCTGCAGCAACAGCTGATCAAACTCTTCGGCAACGACGCTTCCACCTACGGGCGCAAAATCTAGCCGGACGGAGTTCTAATACCGAGTTATGGTTTTCCTGATGTGCGGAAAGTAAGGTGCACGGGATAGTTACCCGCCACGATAGAAGCTGGCGAGAATGACGTCGGCACGGCCGCCGGACAACGATAGCGTAGTGTAACCAAATCCCTGCGAATATTCGACGAAGACTGCGTTCGACGGCATGCCAAGTCTCACAGATTGCATGAACATAGAACGTATCGGCGTTGGGGCATCAACCCAGCACTCGACCGCAGGGCCACAGATGTTTTGGTATGCTTGGACCAGATCAGGGCGTCCGGCGGAATCAAGTGTGTGACACCGCGCAATCAACCAGGCCGCGGGAACGGACGAAACAAGATAGAGCATCGTCACGGAAGCAATCATTGCGCACATGATTGACTGCCATTTGGTAAAGAACCGACGGGGGTACGCAAGGCCCAAAAACGCGACGGAAGCAAGTATAGCAACCATCAGCAGAATGGTGAATCGATCGAACGTCGCAAAAAGAGCCAAGGTCACCGCAACAAGTGTGGTTGCGATCAAGAGTCCAATGAGAGTAAAACGCGGGGCGAGTCTACGCAGTGGCATTGGGATTAAGTCCATTTTAGTCAGGTAACGGTTGCCATAACCGAGTGGCCGTCGATCAAGGCAGTCTGCAAGAACTACTCATCGGCCGCTTCGGTTCTTGGCCCGGTTATCCGCTCGGGCGGCCAGTCGAATGGCTGAGCAAGGACATTGCGACGGGAAGCGATACCAGTGTTCCATACTCAGCACTGAGATGAACTATGGTTTCTCAAGCGTGCTGACGTGACCGAAGGGGTCTCGCCCAGTGTCGAACGGATCCTGATCGGCCACGTCACTCGGCGGAGAGAACGGACCAAGTCCAACAATGTAAACCTCGTCAATGCTATCAATCTTTGAGAGATGCGTCGCAGCAGCCCGAACGATCCCAAAATTCAAGCCGGAGCTTGGCTGCAACGTCAACCTACTTCCGGCGACCCGCAACACGATCTGCGATTTAATCTCTGCGCCCTTGAAGAAGGCTCGGCGGATAGTTGGAGCCACAGAAATAGAACCCCTAACGCCGGCGCCGTCATTGAACGCGTCGCGGACAGCATTGATGATCTCGACAGTCGTGGCTTCTGAGGCGCGGACGTCCACTGTGCGTTCACCCGTTAATGCAGCAGCGAGGAAGACAGGTGACGCCGGACGGTCAGAATCGCCCTCGGCGGCAGGTAGCCATGTTGTGATCAGAAAGGCGCAACTAAACGAGGCGGCGAGGCGCAGAGCTACAGCGTTCATAACAGGCCTTGGCAAGTGGAGTGTAGATCTCAGCCGGATAACGGCAGCCGTCACCGAGGACGGACGATTGATTTTCCATTTCAAAAACCGCGCAAGCCGTCCTTCGGTGCACGGCATTGTTATTGCTTTTTCTCTGCTTCATCCAAGATTTTACCGAGTCGGTCGCGAAAGAACGATAGATTCTTAAGTCGAAAGTCAGTCATACCGTGCGTCTCAATTTCCCGACTCAGCGAGTCCATGGAATCAACCAAAGCGCGAATACGAAGTTGCGTGATCGAAAGACCTTCGTGCTTTGCCAACCAAGCTGCCACGTTCTGCTGATTAAGCGCGTAGTGTTCACGAAAGCCTTTCGGCCACGCGCTCTCGATTTGGTATTGAATGATTTCGAATGACACGCGTCCGATTGTTGGCTTGTGGATTGTTGCGCCGTGGAACAGCCCATTGTCAATCACGGTTTTGTCGCCAGTGCGTTTCAATAGCGCCGGAAATGCTTCCGCCCCTGCGTCATGCAAACTGTCATGCGCGTATTTGGCAGTCGTCCGGTCACCGGCGAGCTCGTCGATCAGAGTATCGTAATCGGGTGTTACCAATACTGCGGTGAGGGCGACGAGTGCAAACATTTACGATCTTAGTGCAATAACGACTGCGATAACTGAGTCGCGGGAATTGACTATCCATTGCGAATCGCCCGGCTACCGCGACCTCGGTTCATCGCTTGGTTCGCCCGTTTTTGGGTCATCATCGGAAGTTTTAACAATCACCTTGCAAATCTTTGACAATGGAATCAGGACGGGGTCTCCTCCCTTTTCGGCACCGCGCAACTCAACGTAATCAACACCGAACTTCACAACGTCGTAAAGGTAAATGCTCCCTACAAATTGTGAGGTCGGGCGTTCAGATTGAAGTCGGTTTCTTTCCTGCGTCATTGCGTTCAGGTCGGCGACAGATGCTCTTTCCTGCTGTGCGGCCTGGCGTTTCTCGTCTATCGATTTAATTCGAGCAGCGAACACCTCACTATTTTCGCGATAAGCAGCAAGTGAGGCAACGTTCTGTTCACGCTGTGCCGACGTGTACAAATACAAAATGTATCCCGACAGTCTCTCGTCAGTCCTTACCCCAACATGCTTTACGTTCTTAAGTCGAAGCATGAGATTGTCGGATTGCGAACTTTCCCTCGTCGAATCGGTTTGAGCCAAAAGGACTGTATGGGAAGAAAGGGCTGCGGCCAATGCAAACGCCAAAATGGGTGTTCGATTCATGGGTGCCTCGTTATTGAAGGGCGAACGAACGCGTCACCGGGAACGCGCGAAAAGGTTTCTAGCGATCAATTCATTCCGCTCGCGTTCTCCGGTGGACGCGATGGTTCGCCGGATGGGAGTTGACCCGATTGGGCTTGTTCAAGGGCATCTAAAATCGCAATAAACTCGCCGATGATCCTCGTAACGTGGCGGCAGGGCGTCTCTTTATGCCAATTGGCAATGCTAGGATCTGCACCGTGATTCAACAGAGCTTGTACAGCCCGGAACTTACGGCCATCGCAGGCTACCCAAAGTGGCGTAATTCCCGGCTCGGCTTGTGCATCAACCTCCGCACCATTCTTAATCAGGAATGCGATCATTGGGGCGTTGTTGTTCGCAGCAGCAACATGTAGTGGCGTTAAGCCGTGGCCGCGTGTCCAACGCCTGTCTCGAGCGTTAACGTCGTCACCGTCCTCGATCGCTCGGATTGCGGCCGCGTCATCATTGGCCTCAAGTGCGGCGTGCAGCGCGGTTGGTGGACGAAAGTCGTTAATCATCTTCGAGTCGGCGAACGTCGACAATCACCCCGCCCGAGCCGAAAATGTGGCGATCAGGACACGGCATCCCAAGGGCTGGGGGTGAGTAGACCGAGGTCTCTGCAGAGTATCGTACCGAGTCAATTCCCTGTTTGCCATCCAGTACTTGGAAGGTGCCTGAATCTTTCGGTGCTTTGCCACATTGACCGTCGGCCCCTCGTAGATCCGGACGTGCGCAGTTAACGCATCCGGCTCCCAGACTTCACTTGCCTTTGCTACTCCTTAACTCGCGGTCCATCGCGATCAGGTCCGTCAAACACTTCGGACTTACCAGCGGATGAAGATCTGTAAAGCGGTTGAAGTCGTCCCAGTTCACATAGCTGTTCTGGCTCCTGCGGCTTAAGTGTCGCTTTGCCATCCGACGAACCTTCGCACGGTACACCTCCAGCATCGGCCAATTATCATTGATCCCGTAATACTGGTAATGACCCCGAAGCTTCGCATTCAGCACCGGCCACATCTCGCCAATTGGAGTCGACAACTGATGATGAAACCAAAGCCGCATCTCCATCAACTTAACACGCAGCTTCTTGCCGGACGTCTTCCTTTTCAGTTTGAACTTGCCTGCTCGGCTTTGACCACAGTAATGAGTGAATCCAAGGAAATCGAAAGTTCCCGGAGCGACTTCACCCTGTCGCTGGCAATCGCGACGGGCAAATCGTCCGAACCGTAATAACTTTGTCTTGTCCTCGGCGACTGACAACGAGAACCGGGCCAATCGCCTGGGCAGCACCGCTTGGTATCGTACCGCGTCGGATTCAACTTCGAAGCAACAGATAAAGTCGTCAGCAAATCGCATCATGTACGCTTCGCCACGAAGTCTCGGTTTCACTTCTTGTTCGAACCATTGATCTAGCACATAGTGCAAGTACACGTTGGCTAGCAGCGGTGACAGGCTTGCCCCTTGCGGGACGCCTTCTTCGGTTGCCTGCAACTGGCCATCGACCATCACACCGGCTTTCAGAAAACGATTGATCAGGCGAAGCAACTTGGGATCGCTGATACGTTTACGTAACAGCTCAACCAGTTGCGACTGACACAAATTCTCAAAGAAACCTTTGATATCTGCGTCACTGATCCAGCTCACTTTCCGCGTGGCGATGATCCCACCAAGAGTCGCTAAAGCCTCGTGACATGATTTATCCGGGCGATAACCATACGAAAAGTCATAGAAATCGACTTCGTAGATTTGTTCCAGGATCATCACGACCGCGCGTTGGACCAGTTTGTCCTCGACACAGGCGATGCCCAGCGGTCGCGTTTTCCCATTCCCCTTGGGGATGTTCTTTCGCAAGCTGGGCTGCGGGCGATAGCTGCCACGATGAAGACGTTCAAGCAAGGCTCGAAGGTTCGCTTCAAGATCTTGTTCGTAGTCTTCGACCGTGACGTTGTCGACTCCGGGCGTCTTGCCTCGTTTGAGTCGGCGAAAGGCGTACCACATGAGCTCATAGTTGAGCATCGAGAAGAGGTTATTAAACACCGCTTCCGGGTCCGCTTTCGCTCGTTGAGAGGTGCGATCCAGCCGGGTTATCACCGAGGTTCCGTCACTGAGTACGGACGGTGCCCGGTCTGGACCGCGTGAAATCCCGACCGCCTTCCCTGCGCCGGTATTACCCAGCTTGTCGCCTCCCGATTGGTCTTCGGGCGGCAGAGGTACTATGCGGCTGTCCGACTCCCTGAGTGTCATTTGTCTTCGTCGCTTATTCCACTTCTAGGACATACTCGGTCGGTCAAGCTGGAGTGCTTGGTTATGACCAAGAACCTCAGGGTCTCCCTGGTTGCCTGATTGACATGATGTATAGCGCGGGCGGGGCGCCGACTCCGGGTCTCTTCGCGCAGCTTGCCGATAACGCGGCGCAAAGTATTGCCTTGGGGCATCCACAAACCTTGGCAGGGTCCAACAGTTACGAAATTTCGCAGCTAATCCCGTTCACGGTCACAGGGCCACCTGCGATCCGTTCATCCTCACTACCTTTCTGTCTACACTTCAACCAACGACTTCGGCGAACCCTTATACGTTGGCTGCAAAACTCGGCACTGGGCGTGTGGCTAGCACTTACCCAGGCGGGATCTCCCCCCGCTTGTCAAGCAGACCTTGCCAGTCCGCACGTGCATCGGATGGTTCCGCGATCTTGTGGTGCACACCGGGGGTGATCAATCGTATCAGATCTCCGAGCACCCGCTCAATAAAGTAAAGAGCAATTACAGTCGGAACGTACAGTATAGCGGAGATCAACACGACGCCGACATGGTACGTACGCACGATCCCCGAAATTCCGGCAAGATAGCCAACACTCGGCCTTGCATCATTCAGGTTTATAAGTGCCAGTGCGTAGATAATCGTGAATCCTGCGGCACCGACCATAACACCGATCCGGCGACGGTCAGTATCGCCCAAGATGGCAGGTAAGCCCCCGAACAACGGTCCGATGAAGAGAGCAATCAAGTTATTCGGAGCGAGCGGCGGGTGGCCGCGACACACGATTGCGGGATAGGAAAGACGTAAATGTGCGAGAAGCACGCCAATCCAGCATGTCCAGAACAGCATTGACGTCGTCGTAAACGTGAATCGCACGGCCTGTTCCAATTTGGTATGCGCGATGTGCAATTGCTGAACTACGTGAAAGTCTTCAGTCAGCGGAACGATTGGGTTAACGGGGCGACGGCCTGATAGCCTGGCGTTCACAAACCGCCTGATCCGTCGCTCCCGTTGAACCCATGGTTCGTCGTGCGCTGGTTTGCTGATCGCGGCGGCCAGTTAATGGTTGATCTTCTCATCCTAGCCGATGCTCGCCGGTCGAGCAAAGTCAGGCGCTGAGCAACGACCATCAGGCAAGTGTGCATTGACCGTCGCCACTTTTATTTGAATAGGTCAGGATGCCCGCATCGACAAACTCGCCTAGCGTTCGATAAACCGTTGCCGGGGCGACGCGTCGATCGTTTGGTAGCTGGCGAGTCACTGCAATTAGTTGTTCCGATGAAAACGGGGAGTCGATCGCGGCGACCAATTGCGCGAGCGTCCGACGCTGTGTTGTATTGCGAGGCCCACACCGCCCCAAATAGTCGGCAAAACGCAGCAACTGTCGGTCATCGCGTGAGCTAAACGCGAGAACGCCGCCAGCCAGACGCACGAACCAAATCAGCCGCCCGCAATTTGGGCATGTCGCATCGCCAAGCAGGGAAGATGGCTCGACGACGATTTCCCAGTCACAGATCGGGCAGTGGCCTAGTTCACCTTCTGGCGTTCGAGAGGAAACTGTCATCGCCACTGCGCTGGCATTTGAGTCCGACGAACGCTGGCGTTGATCGGGCGGCCGAGCCCACGATTTAGCCTCACGGCCGGGCAGCCCGAGGCCTCCCGTCGAACACATGGCTCGCCGTAAAAAATCGGTTAATTCTGGGGCAACGGTGATGTGATTTGCTTCACCGAATACTCAGGGTCATACTGGCCGGTCACAAATGTTAAGCGTTTTTGCGAGTCGTATTTGAGGAATAAGATATAGTCGTTTGCGACGCCACCAGACCAGCGTTCACCACGTACCTTCGTCGAAGTATCGGTTGGGAATGATACAAATGCCGGACCATTCCCTAGTTCTTGTGCACCAGCTTTATAGGCGTAGTGACAGAGAGTAAGTTTATCGGCATCGTGCGTACCCTTGACAGTGCCAAGCACGTCAAACTCAGTAATGAGCGCGGTAAAACGGTTCATTTCTTGGGCATCGAGCGGACGAACCGATTCAGGCGCACCCATCGGGACAAGTACTTCTTCCAGAGGTACGATGGTGTCGTCAACACCAGGCTGTCGTGTTGTAGTAGCGTGGACTATCAACACCAGGTCCGACGCGTTCAGCAGTTCTTTGTACGTGCGTGCCGGAACGAGGCGTCCATGTGCCACCGATGCAATACCAATAATGGCAGCTAGTGCGAGTCCTAAATTACGCATTGTTGAAACCACCGATTGAAGTAGGCGAACGTTGGCGATGACTGGGGCCGAGCCCGTGAGTATGGCTCACGACTGGGCAGCCCGAGGCCTCCAGTCGATCGCATGGTTACCCGCTGTCCTTTTCGAGATTGAAGCGAGCAGCGTTCCGAGCGTCACAATGACCACATGGCCAGCAGCGAAGGCCGGGAACTCAAAACCAAATAGGTATACCGCGAAGTTTAGCCGGTCAGCCAGCAGGGCCAGTACGAGGCCTACGAAAAATGTCACGATCAAAGTGGCCGAAACGACAATTGAAATTGTTGCGTCGATCAAGGGAAACAATGACGCGAGTGCCCGCGCTAGCAGTACGCCCACGCCGGCACCGATAACTGCGGGAGCGAAATACACGCCTCCAAAAAATGCTATTGAGTCTCGGATGCCGAGGCTAACGCCGTGGTACGCGTAGTAGCACCAAAGAAAAGTCGGCGAAACGAAGGCACAGATAAATCCGATCACGAAAGCACGTCGTACGCGCGCGGCGGGCACATTGAGTTCGTGCGCTTTCGAACCCATTGAATCACTTGTCAGCGGCTGATATGGATCCATACTCATTTGCTTGCAGCCGGGTAACGGTCGCCATCACCGGGTGGCGGGAGTTGGCTCTGGATTCAATGTACCCTTGCCACCGCCACTCCGGTGGATGGCGTGGTTATCGGGCATTCTCGGCATTCACCGAACATTCGCGTTTCGATCGATTCACCAGTGTAAGTGCCAGTGCCCCGACCAGGCAAATCACGACGAGAGTTGCAAGGGCAAATAGCGGATCGTCGAAAATGCTTCGAGACAGGTATAGGAAAGCCGCCATAGCGATTGCGGCCAGACAGAAGGGGTAAAAGAATCCAACGCACTGCGTCGCTCGTCCGGAAATCCGTTGTCGCGAAACGAGCAGTCGCAAGTAACCCAGCGTGGACGCGACGAAGAAAGTGCAAATCGAGAACGCAATCGCCGGGAGCAGTAGATTCCCAAAAGACGTCCATTCAGGCAGACCAACGAGCATGAACAAAAATGAAATCAGCGCAAGGACCGCACCGAGAATGCAGGAGGATCGCGCGACTTCGAACCAGAACCGTGCGCGACTGCAACCGCCGAGCCCGAGTCGGGAAAGATTGTGAAACGAATCAGACAGTGCGAACGCAGTCGCGATCGTTGCCACCACAGCCCAGCAAAATGCCCATGTGTATAAAAAAGCAGTCGCCACAACCGACCTACGTACGAAGCCGCCACCAAAACCAACGACACCGAGCACCGCGATTAGCATCATAGGCGGGCACCATCCTTCGGACGTCCGGAAGGTACGGGCCATCGGCAACCAAAGCCGCGGGTCGAGGGCAGCGAGATATCCCCGAAGGAGACGTCGCATACTTGGTATCCGCTAGGTTACGTTGTTTCGTCCCGATAACGTCGCCGATCACGGGGGTCGGCGCCAGGCGTGGCCTCACCACCGGGCAGCCCGCGACCTTCCGTGGATCGGATTGTTCGCCGAGCATGGTCTCGCTGATCGTGATCGAAGTAGTTGAGTTGGAAGTTTCAGTGTAACTGACGGCGGAAGACCGCGCACGGTCACACGTCGGAATCGAGCCCGCAGCAATCATCGCCGTGGCTGGGAACGCCGCGATACGATGCCGAAAAAATTTCGCGGATCATGTCGACTCATTCTTACCTGAGCTGTCTACGCATCCGTGCTCTCGTCTATAAACTCTGCATTAAATGCATCCGCGATCTGCTTGGCCCGCTGAATAACTTCAGCACGAAAGCCTTTAAAATGCTCAACTTCGATGCATCCGTTCTCGTCAGGATTCCAGGCGAAGATCCCTATTTGATGCCCATTACTGTCGAGTCGAACCTCGTGTTTTGGCCATGCCTGTAGTTCGGAGCGCCCACTTACGGGATCTGTGATCATTCGACTTCGGGAGGGCAACCAGTTCCCCGTCGACGAGATGTATGTCATCCAGGAAGCCAATGTTAACGATGAGCCAGCGTTTGCCGGCTTAATTCGTCCGGTCCGTTCAACTGATGTTGGTCGCCCCATCGGATTAAACGATTTCCGTACTACGTGTGGCTTGGCTATGGCAATACGCTGGCTGCGTAGTCGAAGCTCCCGGCGAACGGCAGCGGTAACGGGGCCGCCGCCCAAGATTTCGAATTTAAAACCCGCGTCAACGGCGGCTCCCGTTCACCGCTTTGTTCTGTTGCGATTCGATCGTTTCTAGCGAGCAACAAATTTTTGAATTGTCACAATTGATTCGGCAGTTAATTCCCATAGCGTAGCCTGGATCTGCCGTTCACCAGGGCTGCACGTCAATTCAGGATCATACCATTCCAGATCGAATATGCGTTGCCAACTATCACGTATCTCTTGGTCAATCACGTGCGGGGCAGGATCGTTCCAGCTGTATCGACGGTCAAGAGTTGAATCGAATCGATCACCGTCGGCCACTGTAGCGGGCAGATACCAGTAGTTGAGCACGAAATGCCATAGATCGAAGTCACATAACACCACCGATTCGTCGTCACCCCAAAATTCAATCAAAAAACCCGTCTCGCCACGAGGCAAGTGACCCCTTCGGCGCAAGTCAGGGCGTCTCTTCGACTCGGAATTGCATTGGTACCAGGCCCACAATGGTGAGGTGACACCAGCGGGCGAGGGTCCGATGCGTTGCCGCATCTGGTCAGAGATCCAGTCGTACGCCGTAAGGAAGTCCGCATCAGCAAGACTTCGATCTGAAGAGAGGCGACCATCACATTCTAGCTTGCCAAGTGCCGCTTCGGTTTGAATAGTCCAGAGTTGCATTGCGAGCGGACTTCTCCAGCAACAGAACGTTGCCGATCACGGGGGTCGCACGACAGGCTTGGGCTCACCACGGGGCAGCCCGCGACCTCCCGTGGATCGGATGGTTCGCCGAGTATGGTCTCGTTGATCGCGCTCGACGGGCTTGGGTTGAAAGTTTTAGTGTAGCTGACGGCGGAGGACCGCGCATCGTCAGGCGTCGGAATCGGCCGCGCAACAATTGCGGCGACGCGGTATTATTTCTGAATGAACGAGAATTTCAAAATTCCGCCTCACCCCAAATTTTGCGAACGTGAGGGTATCGACATTGCTACACTGTTCGTCGATGACGATAACCTCGTTGTCGTTGCGTCACGACATACATCAGCGATCGTCCTTTACCTTGAAATTGGCGTCATCGGCAGCGGTCACATCATGGTTCAATTTGGGCGAAAGGACGACCCTGACGGTCGGCCCGCGCGCAACGTTGTTGTTGACGATCAAACCGGAGAGCCAGAGTGGTTTTACGCCCTCTAGACCCCAAAGTTCGGCGAACGTCGGCGGTAACGGGGCCGCCGCCAAAGAATTGTGATGTCTAACACAGCGTCGTGGGCGGCTCCCGTTCACCGCTTTGTTATTTGTTTATTTTATCGTCATTGTCGTTCAATCGCTCAAGCTCTGCAACACGTTCAATTGCTTCGGCAAGAGTGCACCGATGATGGTGTCGATAAAGCCGGACAGCATTCAATCGCCGATCTCGTTTTGCTATGGCAAGGATTTTAGAATCATCGACTAACTCTTTAGCCGTGCGATCTTCTAATGGGAGTAGTTGAATTGTGTATGTGCCGCGATCTCGTTCGTCGAACGTGATTTGGACGCGGCAGTAATCGTCAAAGTCACCAGAGTAAGTGACGTACGAAATAAGAGAATCCACGACGATCAAATCGCGATGGGAATCGCGCACGGCAAACGCATTTGCCTCATCGCGGGTGAGAAAGGACTCGCCATTATTCTCAACAGCTGATGGAGTAATGTGTTGCTTCTCCGGGATTAGTCTGCGGAGCCATTCCATTGCAAATAGCGTTGACGGGTAACCGGGCGGCGGCCGGTGGACATGGCATTCACAAACCGCTTGATCCGCCGCTCCGGTTGACCCGATGGTTCGTCGAGCATGCTTTCGCTGTCCGTGATCGGAACGAAGCGGCTTACAGTTCGATAAGGAAGAGCAGGAGTATAGACGGCACCAGCAGAGTCGCAGCAAGCAGAATCATAGCGACTTGGCCGCGCTCCGTGGTAGATCGTAAACTAGCGATTGAGATTCCCAACGCGATTAGCGAGGGAGGTACGACGAGGGCGGCGAGCCCAGCGCCGATGTTTGCCTGCCCTGAGGCTGTTGCCATACGAGACCACACAATAAACCACACGACAGCGGCAAAACAGATTCCCGCCGCCAAAATGACTCCCAATTGCAGGCACCGCATAAATGTGCACGCGTGCTGCTGGTGCAAACTGTCTCGTCCGGATTCACTATCAGGGAGCAATGTATTGTAAGGATTGGCGGTCACTGGCTCGACGAACGCTACGATTCACGGGGACCGAGCCCACGACTTTGCGTCACCAACCGGAAGCTCGAGGTCTCCCGTGGAATCGATGGTTCGCCGCTATCGTGTGGAACCTTGAAACTCTGGACTACGCTTAAATCGCTCGACTCGAAGGTCGTCAAGTGTCTTTCTGATTACTGCATGATTCTCTTTGGTCGTCGAAACGACAAGAGAAACATTCTGGTCATAATGCGAGATCGAATGGGAGTCGTCCCAATAGTCGTCGCCGATCTTCGCCTTCAGCAATGCGATGAGAATGGAAGGGTCTTGGTGAGGGACGGAACGATCTTGGTCGCTCTTCACTGTCCAGATGGGTAAATCAAGCACTCGATACGTGGTGCTGAACAGCGCTTTCGTATCTGATTCAGCCGCTACAGATTTTCCCTGGTGCCTTCCGATCGAAACCCAACTGAGGGCAACCAAACAAACGGCACCGACCATAACCGACTTGTGACCGACCATTCCAGAACTCCCAAAGAGGGGTGATGTTTAGGTCAAAGAACATAACGTAGATCGATGAAGGCAGAAATACCAATTTCCGCCGAGCAATCGGCGAACAATTAATTAGTGTCGGTTCAATCAGGCCGAAAGCATTTTACCACCCGATTGGCGCAGAAAGAATACCCTTTCGGTCACGTTGAACCGCGAATAAAAGGAACAGCCTGGCAGGGGGGCGATCCCACTGGCACAGCAGTTCGATCATTCTGCCGGGACGTTGCTGGACTCACATTCAATGATTTAGGACAGAGGTGAATGCCGGTTTCTTTGCCGCTCAAACGAAGCCAGGTGAGATGGCGGAAGCGGTAAGGCGCGCGGCGCCAGGACAAAGCCTGGAAAGATCGAACCGGGTGAGCTGGAAGCGAGCTCGGCGATGCGGGCGAGGCCGCATCTTTTACAGCAACCTTAATCGACGGAAGTCGCCTGTGTAGTCCGGGTGCAGCGATCCGTCTGGTACTTGGCCGATGAACTACACGCACGTGATAAATACCGTCCGCGGTCGTGCGTGAGGAGTGCGCTTAAACGGGCCTTCGGTGGCGTCGGTGACAGCCTGAACTGACCCGGCGGGCGCGTGACAGCTGGAGGAGGGGGTGCTCACAACCTTAATGGTAATGGGTAACGGAGCCTGCTGCAGATAGGTGCGGCCGTTTTTCGGATTTTTAATTCGGGTGAGGGTGATCGATTTCTGCGCGATCGGACCAGGGTCGGGGGAAGAGGTAGGGTCGCACGCTGGCGCGGTGGCGTTACAAGTGATCGCTCTGTGACCGTACGGCGCCGGGGAGCTCCGACCGGCGGAGCGGTCGGCGACAAAGGATGCGGCTAGCGCCCGAGGTAGGCGTCGATTTGATCGGCTTTCTGCAGCAGGTAGGGGACATGCTGCTCGGTCGACTGCACGATGCGGGAGAGCCCGCGGAGCTGGTCCATGAACTCTTCGCTGAACTTCCGCTGCTGCTCGTCTCGCCACGTCTGCTGCAGCTGGTTCATCTGCGCCGCCAGCGTCGTGCTGCGACTGCGCAGCTCCTCGGCGAACAGTTTTAGATGGGTGGCGAACTGACGGAGCTGCTCAGGGTCGACGACGGCTTGATTCATAGTAGATGTCCCAGAGACAGGTGGTTGTTTCGCGATTTGAGTAGCCAGTTATCTGGGGCGAGTGAGCTGGAACGCGCAGAGCCCCAATGAGGGGCGCGAATCGATACGGTGCCGGCGCGAGATGCCGTGGTCGCCACACAGTTCTCCCAACACGCCCTTCGCTCCTCAGGGACGTGCCACCCAGGTGCACTGCCAGATCAATCGCCGCCGGGTTGGCCGACGCCGTCAGGCGGATCAACGTCTGGCGTTGGATCGACGCCGACCGGTACCGGCGGGGCGCCCCACAAAACTTCGAACGCCTGCTGATAATGTGACTTGCCATAGGTCAGCTCACCACCCTGATGACCGACCAACCCAACCATCGCAGCCAACCCGAGCAGGCCGACCTTCCAAACCACGTGCAGCCGCGAATGGCTTTTTTTATAGGCCGCGATGGCGATCACCGAGAGGAGCACTGCCAGCAGGGTGACGAACAGAGCCGACCAGCGGTGCCAGAAGACTTCGGAGTCAAAATCGACGCGGTCCCAGCTGCCATAACCGCGCTGGCTCGCGAACGCCCATCCCATCCCCGATGCGACCAATGAAGAAAGCGTTCCCAGCGCCAAGCAGACGATTGCCACCTGATCGCCCACAGCCGGGTAGCGCCAGCTGATCACAACAAACAGCCCGCCGACCAACAGCAGGGCGATGGGAAAGTGGACCACCGCAGGGTGAAAGTAGCCCTGGAACACCCACAGCCTCGCCGCCAGTGATCGCGGCACGGCAGGCGCAGGCGACGACTCCTGGACCACTTCCGGCGACACCACCTCGCCAACCACCGCATCCTCAGGCCAATGAGCGCCTTCATCGATCCAGACCCGGATCAGCGCCAGTTCGGCGGCTGACAATGGGCCGCCATGAGTGGTCGGCGGCATCAGCATGTCGGGATCCTCGCTGAGCAAGTAGTCGACCAGCAGCGAGCTGCCGCCGCCGTCCCCGGCTTCGATGTAATCGGAAATCGACTCTGCCGAATCGACGCGAAAGTCGTTCTTGGCGTTCTTTTCGTTGTGGCATTCGAGACACCGCGAGGCCAGCAGCGGTGCAATATCGCGGGAAAACTGCACCATCCGCCCTTCTTCATCCAGCGGGCTGGTTGATTCTTGAGCCGCAGACCACGAAGCGAACAGCAAGGTCAAGCACACGGCCAGAGGGAGCCGAAGCGTTGGGGTCATCATCAGGTGGGGATGCCATTTGGAGGTGGGGACTGCGCTCACGGCCTCGCCGCACGATTGGGCGGAACAGCCATCAACCGGTCGGCCACAGTAAGACCGCCAGCAGTCAGCGAAAGCGGCTCACAGTGCCGCTTCCAGGCTGCCTCCATTATGACCGCACGGGCCCCCAGCGGGAAGCCATCTGAGCGGCAACGGCTCGGCTCAGTAACCGATGCCAACCCGAACCATGATCGTGTCGTTAGGATCGATGTTGTCCTGCGGATTTCGCTTGTAGACGAGTTCGCGTTCGAACACGTAGCCGACCTCGAAAAATCCGGTGCGTCGTCCCTGTCTGAGCCAATCGTTGCGGCCCCATTCCAGGCCCAGCAGCAACCGGAAATCATTGATATCGACGTAATCGTCCTGCCCGCTTTCGCGACGTACCGTCCACGCTCCGCCACCATACTCGCCCGCGACGTAGGCCCAGATATCCTGCGTTCCCAGGGTCGTGAAGTAGTGGGAAAGCTTCGGCTCCGGGAAAAAGATGTCGTAGCGCGTCATCGGCGTGGGCTGATACAAGATGCCCACCGCCGGCAGCCAGTTAGCGCGGTCGCGATCGAGGTAGTAGATGCCGGCCTTGAAGGTCGAAAACGGAGACAAGCGGAAGTGGGCGAGCCCGCGGCCCATGGCGCGGAAACTATCGCTGCCGTGGGCGTCGAAGTCACTGAATACGCCGACGCGCAGCCCCAGATCGATGCTGAGCATCTGGTTTGGATCGCTCTGCCAGCCGGAATCGAGGTACGCGCTGTAGACCTGACCGGGTAAGTCCGCGCCCGTGCTGCTGTGCGGTCCATCGAGCAAATTGAGCCCAAAGCTAGGCGCGACATAGACCGGTTGGCCGGAGTACAGAAAGTTTGGAAAAGCAAATGGCAGCGAGACATCGGTTTCATTCATCTGCAGCGATTTATCACCATCGCCACCGCGAATCCAGCCGTGACGAATCCGTGGCCCCTGCAGCAACCGAAACGCGCTCAGGCCGCCGCTCTGCCCGTTGTTGAACAGTCCACCGCCACCGTAGATGCCGCCGGGGAACAGCGTGTTGGGAGCACCGGACGGATAGGCCTCGGGCGGGAACGCAGTCGGCGGCAGCACCTGCGTCCCATAAGGCTGACCCGGGTAAGGCTGATTGCCATAGGCGGTTTGGCCCAGACCGCCTTGGCCGTAAGGCGTGCCCGTAAAGCCTGGGTTGCCGGGGCCAAAAGTCGGGGGCGGCGCGGACGTGACCGGTGAACCGGACAACAAGCCGCCGAAGCTGCCGGCCGGCTGCGGAGATGTGCCGCCGGGCAGCCAGTTGGGATACGCCGTCGTGGGCGGCTGCGGCGCCAAGCCGGGCACAGCCGGAGCGTACGTGCCGGCTCCAGGAGTAGAGGAATAGGTGTCGTACAACGGCGAGTGATAGCCGCTCGGCGGTGGCGCGGGAGTGTGCTGAGGCACCGGCACCAAGTTTGTCAGCGGCACATCGCGCGGCAACTGCGCAGAGCAACGCCGCTCGTCGATCGCGACCAGGAGTTGGGCCATCACCACCAGCGAAATCCACCACCGACAGTCGGACCGGCAGAGCCTGCGGTGCGTCGTTTGGCGGTCGATTCCGATCCGAGTCACACTGAACGTCCCTGGGAGCTAAGAGCGTATGCGAAAAGGGGTCTGACCCTCTCCGGCGAGGCCTGAAACACAGTAAGAACGACACGCCTCCAAAGGGTCAGACCCCTTTTCGCATACGCTCTCGCACTGCGTCAGAACTTGGGGATAGTTTTCCAGAATGACTCAAGTCAAGAGCGACAAACGCCGACAGCCGCATTTCAACTCAGAAGTCGAAAGGCGGCTGTGGCGAAAATCAGGGCTCAGCAATTTGGCCTAGCAAGAATGCTGAATGACTGGACTGTCAGCGATTGAAGCGGTTCACAAGACTCAGGCGGCTTCCTTGAGGAACCCGTCGAGTCGCTGCACGCGGCTGGGGCTTTGCAGTTTCGCCACCGCTTTGGCCTCGATCTGGCGAACGCGTTCACGAGTGACTTTGAAGATCCGGCCGACTTCTTCAAGCGTGTAGCTGTAGCCGTCAACCAGGCCGTAACGCAGGCGAATGATCTCCCGCTCGCGGAAGGTCAGCGTCTGCAGCAGCTCATCGATTTTGCCGCGAAGCATCCCATTGCCGGCGCAGCGGACCGGATTGTCGCTGTCGCTGGACTCGATGAACTCGCCAAAGCTGCTGTCTTCGCCTTCGCCGACCGGCCGATCGAGGCTGACCGGATGGCGTCCGATATCCATCACCCGCCGCACTTCTTCGACGGCGATCTCGGTGAACTCGGCGAGTTCTTCACACGTCGGCTCGCGCCGCAGTTGCTGAGTCAGCTTCTTTTGTGCCTGACGCAGCTTGCTCAGCACATCGATCATGTGGACCGGGATACGAATCGTCCGCGCTTGATCGGCGACGGCGCGGGTGATCGCTTGGCGAATCCACCAGGTGGCATAGGTGCTGAACTTGAAACCGCGACGGTACTCGTATTTGTCGACCGCGCGCATCAAGCCGGTGTTGCCTTCTTGGATCAGGTCCAAGAACGACAGCCCGCGGTTGCGATACTTTTTGGCGATCGACACGACCAAACGGAGGTTGCCGCTGCACAGCTGGCGTTTGACACTTTCGTACATGTCGAAGTGGCGGCGAGCTTTGGTGACCCGGTTGTGCAGGCTCGTCGGGCTCTCCTGCGTGACCAGCATCAATTCGCGCAGTTCTTGGCGCAGGTCCGACGCTTCGTCACGGCTGGCCGGGTCGGCGCCAAGCTGCGACAGACGCTCGCGAATGAAGTTCATTCGCCGTGAAATCTTTTCCAACTGCGCCAGTAGCGGCGTCACGCGGCGGCTCCGCAGCGACAGCTCTTCGACCAATTGCAGCGCCTTGCGGCGACGGCGGAGGAACCGTTTGCGGACTTCAGCGCGGAGCCGCGGCGAAGCGCTGCGGTGGACCAACAGTTCGAAGTCCTGCTTGTTCTGCTCAAGCATCTGGTCCAACGAGCGGAGGTTGTGCGGCATCCGGCCGGAAATCTGCTCCTTGGTCAAGCGCTCGGTCAGCGAAACCTTGATCGTGCGGTCAAACGGCAACTCGCCGCGATGCACCTGATGGAGCGTGTCGACCGTCGCCCGCATCGCGTAATCGTTTTCCAACAGCGCCCGGCGAAACTGGCGGCGCGTGATCTCGATCTTCTTGGCCAACGAGATTTCTTCTTCGCGGCTGAGCAGCGGAATCTCGGCCATCTGGCTGAGGTACATCCGGATCGGGTCGTCGCTGGCTTTGCTCAGTTCACCCGGTGAGATCAGCGCCAGATCACCGGAATCGTCGTGCTCATCGTCATGATGGCCTGCCAGGGCGTCGACGTCTGCGGCGTCGCTGCCACGAGCGGTGCCAGTGGCGATTCGCGGACGAGCGTCGCGACCGCGGGCCGACTTGGCCGCGGAGCCGGCGGTGGCCGGTGCGGCTTCGACCAATTCGATGCCGCGCGACTCGATTGCCAGCAGCAGCGAGTCGAGTTTTTCGGGGCTAACATCTTCGTCGGGCAGATATGCGTTAACCGCGTCGAACGTCAAGAATCCAGCGGCGCGGCCTTGGGCGATCAGTTGATCAAGCTCTTTGTCCAGTAATTGCATGGCAAACCTCCTGTTTGTCGTTCGCCTGAACCCGTCGAGACGTGTCCGGGCAAACCTTGAATTGCGGGTAAGGGTTTGGCCGAATCTGGCGATCTTCGCCAGCGGCCTGAGTTTCAATGGGCTGTTTTCGTATGGCCGGAATTCTGGGTCACCGACCACTGGGCTACGAATCGGGCTCAAGTGGGGCAGGGCTCGCCCCGGGCACAGCGGACTACAAGCCGAAATGGTGCTCCTGTTGGCTGTGGGAATGCAAACCTAAGGAAGTGGGTAGATGCCGAAACATGATGTTCATTTGGGGCGGATCCCCATCTGCAACCGCTGCGCGGCGATGATGTCGCTGAGCAGCTCAGCGGCACTGTCGTCGTCGCCGCTGGAGGCTTCGAGCTGCGCCAGTTGCCGGCGAGTTTCAGCTGTCGCCTGACTGCGGTGATACCGCTGCAGGACATCCGCCAAACGCTGCTGACACGGCTGCGTGATGAACTCCGAGCGTTGATTGATTGCTTCATCGAGGCCGACGATAATGCTTTTGAGCTGTTCGTTTTCCACGCTCAGCAGCACGGTTGAGAGGTCGAGTTCTCTGCCGTGCAGTTCGAGGTCCTGGTACACCTGCAGCAGCATCCGAGCGCTATCCGAGAGCAGCCACGCCGGGTCGACCATCTCGATGATCTGCGCGGCGGCCTCGGGATATTCGATCATGATCTCGAACAGCTCGCGATCGATCCCGCTGATCGGCTGCAACTTGACGACGGCCGGACGTTTTTCGACGCGCTCCGGCTCGCGGCTCTGCGAGACCGAAGTGCGGCGCGACTGCCGACTGATTTGCTGTACCAATTGATTTCGCAGCTGTTCCGCCGGAATCGCAAAGGTGCGCGAGAGCCGGACGAGCATTTGCGAAGTGCGCAGTGAGTTCGGATCGCCGCCGCGAGCCAACACCGCCAACATCTTTTCGATCGCCGCGGTGGCGCGGTGCGTATCGTGAGTCAAGTCCACGCCGTCGATCAACGTGGCGAGTTTGTGATCGAGCGCGTCGGGGGCGTCGGCAGCGAGTTTTTCGAACGCTTCGCGGCCGTGCTGGCCGATGTAATCCGCTGGATCGGCGCCGCCGGGCAACGTGATGATCCGCAAGTCAACCTTGGCGCCGACGAACAGTTCAAGTACCGAGTCAGCTCGCCGGCGACCGGCCTCGTCACCATCCAACACCAGGACCACACGATCAACGAACCGCTGCAAAATCTCGATGTGACGCTCGCCCAGGGCGGTGCCCAGCACAGCGACGACCGGTTCGATGCCGGCTTGGCGAGCCGCGATGACGTCGGTGTAACCTTCCATCACCAACACCTGGCCGCTCCGCTGCATCGCAGCCCGCGCCAGGTTCATGCCGTAGAGTTGCCGCGACTTGCTGAACAGCAGCGTCTCTGGCCCGTTGATGTACTTGGCTCCTGCGGACTCGGAATCCGTCCCCGGAATGACGCGGCCGCCGAGCGAAATCGGGCGGTCCTGCAAATCGACGATCGGGAACATCAAGCGGCCGCGGAACAGATCGTAAAATCCGTTTCCGCCTTGCCGGGCGACGGCCAGGCCGGCGGCGCGGAGGATTTCGGCGCTGATCCCAGGACGACGGGCTTCGTCCAACAGCCACGACCAGCCGCTGGGAGCCAATCCAATTTGAAACCGTTGCCGACTCTCCGGGCTGATCCCGCGCTCGTCCAGGTACTGCCGCGCCCGCAGCGTTTCCGGGGTGCTGTCGTTCTCCAGGTATTCAGCGTATGCCGTGGCCGCGAACTTCATTGCCGCCAGCAGCGTCGCCTTGTCTTCGGGACTGCCAGGAGCTGCTTTCTTGCCGCCGGCGGTTCGGTATTCGATGCCTGCTTTGTCGGCAAGCGAGCGCAAAGCACCGCCGAAGTCGACGCCATCGCGACGCATCACAAAGCTGAATGCGTCGCCGCCGATATCGCAGACCCAGCACTTCCAGGTCTGGCGTTGTGGGTTGACTTGCAATGACGGTCGGCGGTCATCGTGCCAGGGGCAACGAGCGACAAAGCCACGCCCTTGTGGGGTGAGTTCAAGGTGGCTGCCAATCACGTCGACAATGTCGACCGCCATTCGCACCCGCTCTTTTAGGTCGAAGTCCGTCAATGGGGACACCGACAAACTCCTCGCTGGGGGCTCTGTCTATCGCTCAATCATCGCACACGCGATGACCCGCTGGCCAATCGGTCGATCCGTCATCGGTGACAGACAAGTTTCGATCAGCACTCGCATCCTTGCAGCGGATCATGTGACTGAGTCCACCACGAGCGAACCGAGGAGTTTCCATATCCACTCGGTCCGCGTCAACATCAGTTTCGCTGATTGCGAACGTGAAATCCAACAGCCCGCCGCAGTTTACAGAACACCCTTCTAGCAAACGACTTAAGCCAGGTCGCGATCTTCGAACATCAGCAGTGCCAACATCAGAATCATCACCGCGAAGCAGGCCAAATAATTAAAAGCTCCAGCCAGATAGATCGCTGGAATCGGATTGCCGGCGTCGACCGCCGATTGCACGTTGAAGGTGTTCAAGTTGGGAATGATGACGGCGATTAACTTGCCCACAAACCCCACCAGCTCATTCTCACCCACGGTTGAGCGGACTAGCGGCGCGGTCAGATTGCCGATCACGTACACCACGAAACAGACGACAAAGTTCGCCAACAGCGGCAACCGTGTGGCCAGCGCCACGGCGATCGCGCCGATCGCCATCGTCTCCATGAAGTACAGCGAGAGCGCCGGCAGCGAGGTGACGATTTCTTCGTGGCCTACCTGCCAGACCGGTACGGTTTCGGAGTTTTCACGCGCGTCGTAGATCGGCTTGTATCCGAGCACCACGAAGAACACGGCGCTGAGGATCGTGAACAGCACCAACACCGTCAACATGATGCCGACGTACTTGCCCAGCAAAAACGATGCGCGGCTGATCGGCTTACTCAATACCGTCAGCGCCGTCCGGCCTTCGATTTCGTCGCTCACGCTTGTCCCGGCCGACCAGACCGCTTGAAGCATGCCCAGCACCATGATCAGCGTCACACCGCTGTCTTTCATCAGGCGGATGTCTTCGCCGAGTGTGTTGAATGGCAGGATGCCGAATAACAAGATGCCAAAGCCGCCGATGAGCAACAGCAACAGATACAGCGGCTGAGCCATCTCGCTCTTGGCGGTGGCCAGAGCGACCGCGGCGACCCGCGGAGCGGCCTGTCGCAGCGCGATGTAACTCATGAACGCTAGGAAGAAGGCAATGGCAGTGGTTACGATCGAAGCCGCCTCGGGAACCGCTGGGCGGGTCACGAACGTCATCCGCACCGTTGCCGGATCGACTTCACGGTTCTGCATGTAGACGCTGTTGGGGTCCAGCGGCAACGGCGGCGCTTCAGGCTCCTCTCGCAGATAACGGACCGGTTCGCCAGCGTCGATCCGCACCGGGGTCATGCGAAACTTAGCCGGCGAATCGGCGTCAGCGATGATGATCGTTTTGTCGCTGACCACGGTCAGCTCCGAAACGTTGAACATCACATAATCCATCGGCACCTTCTGGAAGGCTGCCTCGTCGGGGTTGTCCAGTTCCAGCGGAGCGGGTTCCAGCGTCCGCACCACTTCGTGGCTGCCATCGCCGAACAGATTGACCTGCCAAATCGAGCCGATGATCTCCTTCGGTTCTTCGATCAGCGGCGTCGCTGCCAATCCGATCAGCGAGAATACTGCGGCAGTGCCCAGCAGGTACGGAATCACCCCTTCGCGAACGATCGACAGCAGTTCCGAGCGTGTCCGGTGCCAGACGCCATAAATGACCGCGAACCCGCCGATCACGCCGGCGACGATCAACGGCAGCACCAACATGTGTTGATACTCGCCGGCGCGCGGCAGGTAGATCACGCACAGCACCGCCGCGAACAACCCGCCCAACGCCAGTGAGGCCGTGCGGCCCGCGTGACGCGAATCAGCCAGTCGGCCCAGCGGCGTGAACGACAAACCGGCCATTAGTCCCAACGTGATCACCAACGCCAGTGCGCCCAACAGCAGCCCGATCGACAACACCCAAATCGGCGTCAACCAAACCGGCATCCACGTGACCATCTGACCCAGCAGTGCACCTGAAAGGGCAACAGAAGCGAACATTCAACGAGTTCCGAAAAGAATGAAAACGCCGACCGATGGCTACGGCACGAAACAAATGCACAGAGACGCCCGCGTGACTCCTAGGCTTACGGCAGAAGCCGCACGCGCTCTGTGATCAACTGATTGTCTGGGGTAATAACTACCGCTAGCAAAGATTAACCGCTTCCGGTCTGTCCGTTACGCTCAGCCGAAAAAAACAGTTCAAATATTTGCTTCCGCCGCGCTGGAGGTTACGCCGCGATTCCGATCGTGCCGCGTTTAAGGCCAGTCCGTCCCCTGCGCTGCTGACTCATCCGCCGACGGCTTATCGGCCGACGGCGGTGAGCGGTCCACCGCTTCCTGGTGGCGCATCAACCGACTCAGCGCCGTGCGTTCCCGCTCGGGAATCGGCTGCTTTTTCAGCGTATGACCAGGACTCCAGTGACAGCAGACGGCCGTCATCCGGCCCTTGGCCAAGCATTCCGGCGGCATCAGTCCGGCATCGCGCCAGAAGTGGAAGGCGTAATTGACGCTCGTCACACCGATTCGCTCGACGATTACGTCGATCCGCAGCAAGTCCTCGAACCGGGCCGCTGAGAGGTATTCGCAGTGGGCTGCGACCCGCGGCCAGGTCAAGTGCCCGGTGATGTCGGCGGGGTGCATGACCGACAAGCCGATGTGCCTCAGCGCCGCATGTTCGGCCTCTTCCATCATCGGGAAGAACACCGAGAAATGAACGATTCCCGCAGCGTCGGTGTCTCGAAATTCGACTCGCCGCTGGTGAGAATAGGTCATCGTGGTCAGAGAAATACCCGCGAGCTATTCGCCGACGTACGGCATGAGACCCATGAACCGGGCGCGTTTGACCGCAGCGGTGACCGCATGCTGACTCACGGCCGAGCAACCGCTCTTGCGGCGACCGACGATCTTACCGTGGCGATTGACCAGTTTGGTGAGCAACTCGACGTCCTTGTAGTCGACGTACATCGGCCGGGGACGGTGGCCATCGACAAAAATCGGGTCTTTTCGCTTGGTTCGTGAACGGACTCGCGATCGCTTCCGAGCGCGGCTCCGATTGGTCATCGGTCTTGGTGCCATGGATACTGTCGGCGGAGGGATATGGTGGTGATGTATGCGAAATGACGGCAACAGACGCCGCCAGCCTCAGAGGGCGGGCTCAGAGTATGACGATCTGCCCGCTCGGTGACAAGTGTTATTGCCCCAGACAATCAGTAGATCACAGAACGCGTGCGATTGCTGCGGCCATGCCAGACAAACGCGCGGACGCAGCGGTGTGTTTCATGCATGCGGCAGTCGGTATCGACAGTTTTGCAGCACTCCGGCAGCCCCGCAAGGGGCAGTACCGGCCGCTCAAAACCCGACCGCTCGGCTGATCGAAATCTTGCCCGAAAAGCAGACATCGACGTCGCAGCCGGCGGTCCGCGGCCGGCCATGAAAGTCGCACGTCATCCGGTAGCCGCCGCAGGGCGACTGAAAATACTGCAGCGGGATCGGCACCGTATCGATCGGACACAACTGCTCCACAGGCGCCGACTGCGGATCGACGGCCGGCAAGTTCACGTTCCACAGCGGGCAGTCGCCGCTGGCGATCGCGTCGGCTAATCGGCTCAAGATTCCCGAGAGCCACTGCGGAGCATGACCCCACGTCGAGGGGACATCCGGGCGACGATAATGCGAAATCGCGATTGCAGCGACCCCGCGCAGGTGTGCCTCGCGGGCTGCGGCAAACGTGCCGCTGGTGATCAAATCGGTGCCGAGATTGGCCCCCGCGTTGATTCCCGCCAGAACCAGATCGACCTCGGGGCAGATCGTCGTCACCGCTAGACGGACGCAATCGGCCGGTGTGCCGCTGGTCGCCCACACCCCCGGTTCAACTTCGTCCACGCGCAGCGGGACTGCCGAAGTCACGCCGTGACTGTATTCGCTGCGCTGCGAATCCGGAGCGACGGTGTAGAGCTGCGTGATCCGCTGACCGAATGCCGCAAGCACGCTTTGGCGAAGCGCCGCCAATCCCGGTGCATCAAAGCCGTCATCATTAGTCAACAGGATACGCAAGAAACTTCACCGACTGAGTATCCGCGAGGGGCTGCCGCTCTGGGTGGCACGTCCCTGAGTGGGTGGCACATCCCTGAGGAACGAAGGGCGTGCTAGGACGAAATGCATAGTAACCACGGAAAGTCTCGCTCGGTATCTGCCCCCGCTGCTCACGCCCATCGCTAGAGCTCTGAGCGTGCCACCCAAAGCCATCGCGATACTCGCTCGGGGTCGGTGGCGACTCATTTCGCGGAAGAACCCTTTTTCGGATCGACGGTTAGAGCTTGGTTAAAGATCATATAACCGCTGGTGCAGATCGATCAAAACTTCGGCGAGTCGATCGATGTCGGCATCATCGCCCGCCAAGACGCGGTGGTCGATCAACCAGGTGCGAGCGGTGATCGCTTGGGCCTGAGTGACCGCAGCGATCCGGCCACGAAAACTCGTCGTTGCACGTGGGATCCGAAACGATTCGCCGACCGGAACCCCGCAGGCTTGTGCTGCCGCGAGGAGTTGCTTCATCGGATCGCCGGCCGCCGCGCCCTCCGCCTCAGGCTCCGGCCGAACCACGATCGGCAACTTGTAAAACACCGGCTGGTGCTGCGGATCGGCCACCGACGGCCACTGCCACCTCGGCGTTTGATCGCTGCAAGCAGTGCGCAATCGCTCCAGCCGATCGCGCTGCCGAGCGGCAAAGGTGCCCAGCGCCCTCCACTGCGGCAGCAGCACCGCGGCCTGCAGCGGGCTCAGCGGATAGGCGTCGCTGGGGCGATCGATGTGACTGGCCAGCCGCTGGGCGATGCGGTCGTCGTCGGTGGTGATCGCGCCGCCGCAACCAGCTGTCAGCGGTTTGGAGCCACCAAAACTCCAGGCCGCCACATGTCCAAAACTGCCCAGCGGCCGGCCGCCGAGCTTTCCGCCGGGCATTTGGCAAACGTCTTCGATCAACATCCAGCCGCGGCGGTCGCAGATTTCTCGCAGCGCTGCGACCGCGGCGATTTCGCCGTACAGGTGCGACGCGATGACGGCGGTCGTCTGCGTCGTGCCGGCGGCAACCACGGCTTCGGGGTCGATCGTCCAGCCGCCCGGCACACTGTCGACCAGCACCGGCTGAGCCCCGAGCAGCCGCACCGCGCGGACGTTGCCCGGATAATCCAGGGCAGGGCAGATCACTTCCTGCGTGGTCGACCGCTCCGCCGGTCGAACTTGTGTGGTCGACCGCTCCGCCGGTCGAACGGCTGGGTCCGGGTTAGTTTGACGGTGCTCGGCTACGGCCCGCTGCGGCATTCCCACGCCACAGCCGCGCAGCGCCAGCTCGATCGCCGCTGAACCGCTGCAGACCAAACGCACGTGGCGGACGCCGAGTGTGTCCTCGATTTCGTCGCGCAAACGTTGCTGGGCGGTTGATTGATACTTTCCCCATTCGCCGCTGGCGACCAGTGCCACAAGTTCCTGCGTCACCTCCGGCATGGGCGGTGGCCAGTTGGGACATGCGAACGTCATGCGTGGTCGGAGCATTGCATTTCATCTGCGAGATTGATGCGGACCAACCCTGGCCTACGGCCGGGTACTAGGCCTCTGGCAGCGGGCGTCCCTTCGTCTCTGGCAGGAACAGCAGCGCGATGAGTCCGACCAAAAAGATGATGCTCATGTAACTGCAAGCGTCGCGGAACGCGTCCAGTTTCTCGGTGGGCGTGACCGCATCGGCTGCAAATAACGCCTGCAGATTTCCGAGGATGAACGGCCCGGAGGCGGCAACGAAGCGGCCGACGTTGTAACAAAAGCTGGTTCCGGTGCTGCGTAAATTCATCGGAAACAGCTCCGGCAGATAAATCGCAAATCCGGCGAACAGCCCCAACTGGCAGGCGCCCATGAAGAAGCTCATCCAGATGTCCTGGATGCCATTGAACAGCTGAAAGTAGGCGATGGTGGTCACGGTGGCGGCAACGAAGCCGATCGCAAATGCCGGCTTGCGACCGATTCGCTGAGCCAGAATGGTGAAGGCGATCATCCCACAGAACGAGCCAGCGTTCTGGACGATCATGTTCATGCCCTTCCAGTATCCGGCACGCCCGCCGATTTCAGATTCCGGAACTCCCGCTTCCCGCAGCGACTGGGTGATCACGCCGCCGACCAGTTCGGGGCTGAAAAAACCGATGCCCCACAACCCGATGATGCCGGCCACACACAAGAGCATGCCGAACAATGCCGGCTTTCGCCAACGCGCTTCGCCGAGCAACACGGCATAGGAGCCAAAGCGAACGCCGGTCAGCCTGCCGCTTTCACGCGCCTTAACCCACTTCTCGGGTTCCTTCAGGCGAATCTGGATGAACACGCACAAAAACGCCGGCAAGGCGCCGACAAGGAACATGTATTTCCACATGTTCCCGTCTTCGATCACGCCGCTGGACGCCATGTTGCCGAGCACCATCGCAATCACACCTGCGGTGATATTGCCCACAGCCGAAAGCGCCTGCAGCATGCCCAGCGCGCCGGTGCGGGCACCATCGGGGACACTGTCCGCGACCAGGGCCACGGCCAGCCCGAAGACGCCGCCGACCCCCAGACCGGTCAGGAAGCGATAGATGGCGAAATCGAGCCACCCCTGGGAAAATGCGGAGAGCCCGGTGCAGACGCTGTAAATGAAAACCGTCATGGTCAGCGTCTTGGCGCGGCCGATGTTGTCACCCACCGCACCGAAGATCAGCCCGCCGGTCGCCCAGCCCAATACAAAAATGCTCGTCGCGTACCCGGCATATTGCTTGATGACGGTCACATCGGTGCCGGGATCGAGCAGGTGGGTCAGTGCGCTTTCACTGCGCCAGCAAGAACAGCTGCTGATCCAGGCAGTCGAACAGCCAGGCCAGCGACGCGACGGTGAACACAAACCAGTGGTAGCGATTGAGTTGTTTCCACCAGGCAAGCTGAGGTTGAGCCGTTGACATGGGACGCGCTGTGAGGTTGAGCAGGGAGGGATGGGGGCGGGACAAAGGTGAGAAGCCTGGCAGGCAGGCCAAGACTTTAACCCATTTCGGCCGGAAATGAGTAGCCGGATTCCTCCGTCGCTTTCATAACGATTGGGCGTGCAGGGCGATGAGGTGCTGCCCGAGCCGAGTAGGCTGCTTACCGTTTGTTGTAAACCCCGTAGAGCTCTCTGTTTGCAGCACCGGCGGTGGCGTGCCGCGAGACGTTTCCCCCGCCGCTGGCCCGTGCGGAAGGCTGACGAAACGCCGCCGCGGATTGGAATCTCTGCGATGGCCTGCGGCCTCAGCGGTAACGGCTGGGCTTGTGACGTTTTTTTTGAAGCCATATTATGCCGCATCCCGCACCGCCCGTCATCGGCCGGTTTCAGGTCCTTTTATTTTCTTCAACCGTTCGTCGCACATGCCCTCGCCGTCACATTTTGTCCGTAGTTTACTGGGGCACAGCGATCCGTTGGGCGTATTGCTGGCTCAGGGTGGCGACGCCGATGGACCGCCGCGAGGGTTTCTGCAAGAGGTCCTCAGCAGCCCCTTTCTGCTGCTGGGCAGCTTGATGGCGCTGTTTTATTTTATAGTTCTGTTGCCCGAACGGCGTCGCAAAGCCGACGAGGCTCGGAAGCTGGACGGAATCAAAAAGAATGATCGGATCGTCACCATCGGCGGGATCCACGGCGTCGTTTCCGCGATCGGTGAAGGCGAGACGATCACCATCCGCTTGGATGAGAGCGGTTCCAACAAGATGAAAATCGACCGCAAGGCGGTTGCGAGAATCCTCACCGAAAAACCCGCCGCAGACTGATACGGCCGGGGCAGCTTGGGCAGCGCAACATCGCTGCCCCCGCACTGCCTCGGTGAGCATTGCCTCCACGCCATCAACCTTCACTCACCGACCTCCTCCACCCACTTTCATCACATCCGATCAAGACCATGGATTGTCTGAACCTCCCGTTGGCCCCGGTCGCACTTTCGCTGCTGGCCCAGGTCTCTCCGGATGCAGCGCCCGCCCCGGGTGACGGCATCTCCATGGGCCAGTACACCGCGCTGCTGATCTGTGCAGTGGTGCTGATTGCCCCGTTCCTGCTGGCCAAACCGATCGCCCGCGCGCTGCGGATGCCCGATTATTCGACGCGGATCGCGTTCATTCTGTTGGCGCTGCTCGCCTCAGTGACCGTCATCGCGTTCGGGGAATTGAGCTGGGGGGTCGACCTACGCGGCGGCACGATTTTGGTTTATGAGATCGATCCCTCAGTCGGCCTGAACACCGAAGAAGGCGATCAAGGCGGCAATCGCATCGCCAGCAGTGCCTTGATCCCGTCGCTGATCAAGCGGATCAATCCCGCGGGTACACAGGAGATCGCGATTCGGCCCTATGGCGAGAATCAGATCGAGATCATCATCCCGGAGGTCGATCAGCGGGAGGTCGATCGCATCAAAGACGTGATCAGCAAGGCCGGGATCCTGAGGTTCGCAATTCTGGCCAATCGCCGTGACCACCAGCGCCTGATCGAGATTGCACGCGCCCAAGCGAATGAAGGCTCGCAGCAAGCCCGGCGGGCACGAACTGTGTTTGACATCGACGGCACCACCCCGCTCGGTTTTTGGGCACTCGTCGATCGCGAGATCAACCCGGACCCGAGCGGCGTGCGGCCGCTGCGGGTTGACGTTTCTCAGTCGATCGTCCGCAACCCGACCGATGGCCGGCTGATCGAAGTTCCACCGACCGTTGTCGGTCCCGTCGCTATGGCGCAGTGGATGGAGTCGGAAGGAATTCCCAACGTTCAAGTTTTGATGGCGGTCGATCCGCAACTGGATGTCACCGGCGAAGATCTGGCATTCGCCAGCAGCGGGTTTGATACCACGGGCGGCCCCGCGGTCCGCTTCAAGCTGACCGATAGCGGCTCGGGACGCTTCTTGGCGCTGACCACCAACAATGCGCCGGACGGCCAGCACCGGCGTCAGCTCGGCATCGTGCTCGACGACATGCTGCTCTCGGCGCCGGCAATTCAGTCACCGATCTCCGGCGACGGGCAAATCACGGGCAACTTCACCCGCGAAGAAGTCGAGGAACTGGTACGGATCCTCGAAGCGGGGCAACTGCCGGCGGCATTGACCAAAGCACCGATCGCCGAAAATCAAATCGATGCCACGCTCGGTGCCGATACGATCCGCAAAGGGTTGGCCGCGACCGGCACCTCGCTGACGCTGGTGCTGCTGTTCATGCTCTTCTACTACCGCTTTAGCGGCGTGATCGCGTGCATCGCGTTGGTTTTCAACGTGGTCATGATCGTGGCGGTGATGATCCTGATCAATCAGCCGCTGACGCTGCCGGGATTGGCCGGCTTGGTGCTCACCGTCGGGATGTCCGTCGATGCGAACGTGTTGATCTTCGAGCGGATTCGCGAGGAGGTTGAAAAGGGGTCGGCCGCTCGGATGGCAGTTCGCAACGGTTTCGCCCGGGCAACGACGACCATCATCGACTCCAACTTGACCACGTTGATCACCGGGATCGTGCTCTACGCCATCGGTACCGACCAGATCCGCGGCTTTGCCGTAACCTTGATCCTTGGCATCCTGTTCAGCATGTTCACCGCGATTTACATGTCGCGAACGCTGTTTGACATCGCCGAACGCAGAGGCTTCCTGTCGCTATCGATGAGCAACATGGTCAACGCGCTGCGAATGCGCGTAGCGGGTCCGCGCGGGTTTGACTTTGTCCGTCTCAGTCCGCTGGCGCTGACGCTGTCAGGTGTGTTGATGGTCGCCGGGATCGTGGCCATGGTTGCCCGCGGTGGCAGCATCTTTGACATCGACTTTTCCGGCGGCTCCTCCGTCACCTTCCGAATTCAAGATCCGACGACCACCGATACGGTGCGCGCTGTCGTGGCCAAGAGCCTCGCACAGGATGATGGTGCTACCAGCGAGTTCACCGTCAACAACGTCAACATGGAATCGGCTCCGGCAGGAACCGTCTTCAAAGTTGACTCGGCGATCGCCAGCGTTGACGAACTGAAAGATCGCATTCAGGAAGGATTTGCTGCCGATGGAACGCTGCAGTTGGTGACTTACGAGATCGACGTTGTCCCGGCCGATGCTCCGGAATCCTCGCAAAGCTCCCTGCCGTCGTCGGCGACGACGCTGGTGGTGATGCGTGCCCAAGAGGAGAGTGAAGCTCCCGCCGTGGATGAACCAGCCGCAGGTGAGGCTGCGCCGGCCGAAACGACTCAGGCTACCGACGCGGGGGCAGCTGCTGACGCAGGCGCGAATACCACTGAGTCACCATCAGCGGCCGACGTGCCTGCAACCAGCGAGCAACCGCCCGCTGTGGCGGGGGATGAGACCGCGCCGGCACGTGCCGAGGGCGTGATGACTCGTTCGCAGCTTCGCCTGGGCATTGAAGGCGGCACACTTGGCGCTGCAAGCATCAATGCTCCGACGCTGATCTCGAGCATCGGAACGGCTGCTGAGAACGCCGGCGTAGCACTTGACCTGCTCGGCGTGGAACTCGATCCGCTGGGCGACGATGCTGACCAGTGGAGTCCGGGAAGCGAACTGCGATTCAGCGAATGGGAAGTCGGCTTGCCGCTGGAGTCCGATCAGGCCGATGCCGTGATGAACAGCCTGCGACAGACGCTGGGCCAGGATCCGGTGTGGATCAGTAGCAGCAGCGTTGGCAGCCGCGTGGCCGGGGACATGATCAATCGAGCATTGGGAGCTCTGTTCGGAAGCCTCGTCTGCATCGCAGCCTACATTTGGTTCCGCTTCAATCACGTGATCTATGGGATGGCGGCCGTGGCGGCCTTGATCCACGACGTGCTGATCACCCTCGGAGCGATCGCGATCAGCTACTGGTTGGCGGACTACCTCGGGTTCTTGATGATCGACCAGTTCAAGATCAGCCTCACCGTTGTCGCGGCACTGCTGACCATCGTCGGTTACTCGCTCAACGATACGATCGTTGTTTTCGACCGCATCCGCGAAACCAAAGGCAAGAGCCCGCGGCTGACCGGCGAGATGATCAACTACAGCATCAATTCCACACTCAGCCGGACGTTGTTGACGTCGATCACCACGCTGATGGTAGTGGTGCTGCTGTACTTTTTCGGCGGCGAGGGGATCCACGCGTTTGCATTCTGCCTCGTCGTGGGCGTGATGGTTGGTACCTACAGCTCGATCTTTATCGCCAGCCCGATCATGTTCTGGTTGATCAGCCGTAATCAGCCAGCTGCTCGATCGGCCTGATGGAGTGCGGCAATTCCGTCGTGCTCGTGCTCCGTGAAACGGTGCACGAGCACGAGAGAGAGCCAGCATCATGCCTTGCACTAAGGTCCGACTGGTGTAGGGAACAGAAAAGTCGCCAACTGCGTGGACCAGTCGGGTAGAATCGCGGTGCTGCCCTTCAGGCATAGCCTGCAGCGGGTTACAGTCTCGCCTTGCCTCCGCCGATCAACCCACCTGATGCACCAGTTCCTTCGTCCCCTGCTTTCGTTGCTCCTGAGCTTCTCTGCCTTGCTGTTTGGCGGTTCTGCTAAAAGCGCGGAGCGATCGTCACCACCTGCGGTTGTCCAGGGTTTTCTCGCGGCCAATTGCCTCGATTGCCACGCCGGTGACGCCGCTGAGGGTGGTCTCGATCTGGAATCGCTCAGTTTCGATCTGGATAGCCGCGACGTCTCAGCGCGCTGGACGCTGATTCACGACCGCGTCCGCGACGGCGAAATGCCGCCGCCCGACAATGGTGTTCCGGTCCGTGTGGTGCCGGTCGGTTGGAGTTCAACCCACAGCGACCCTGACCGTGACACCAGCGACGACGCCCTCGCCGAAACGCGCCGGATGCTTCAAGCACTGGCCGGTTCGTTGATCGCAAGCGATCGGCAGCGCGTGGCGCTGGCGGGGCGGTCAAAGGTCCGCAGGCTCAATCGCTATGAATATGAGAACACGCTGCGCAGTGTGCTGCAGGCGCCGTGGCTGCAACTCGCCGATGCCTTGCCCGAGGATGGCATCGCGCACCTGTTCAATAAGTCGGGTGAGCGGCTGGACACCTCGCATGTTCAAATCACGCGTTACTTTGCCGCTGCCTACCAGGCGATCCGATTGGCGGTAAACGCGGCGGCGCATCCGACGCAGACACGGAAATTTTATGCTCGCGAAGAGCCGACGATGCAGAATTATTTGCATTATCGGTTCGGGCAAACCGCGGCAACGCGCTCGATCGTGCCGCTGATCGGCACCACTCCCGAACCGGACGTGATCCGCAAAAAGCAGCCGCTCACGGTGGGCGACGCGGACCCGGAGACGCGCGAGCGGGAGGCGATGGGTGTCTTCAGCGGCGTCTACTCCGCGACCACCAAGTACGACTTCAGCCGAATCGATGCGCCAATCGATGGTGATTACCGGCTGCGGTTCAAAACCTACACCTTCTTTGCGGGCCCCAACGGAGCCAGTGGCGGCGGCGATCATGGACTCACCGGCGGCAATCGCGCCTGGTGGCGGCCGGACCGCAATGTAGCGATGCCTGGCAAACGCAGCGAGCCGATCACGCTCTACGCATTGGCCTCCAGCGGTGACAGTCGCTGGCTGACGACATTCGACTCGACTCCCGAGCCGAGCGTCTTCGAGTGCGTGGTGCAGCTGCGCACAGGAGAAGGGATCCGGCCGGATGCCGCTCGGCTGGTCCGCACCCGTCCCGGCTGGTCTGGAAATCCCAATGCGACTCCCGAAGGCGTGCCCGGTTTCGCCATGAATTGGCTTGAGGTGGAGGGGCCGCTGCACGAAACTTGGCCGCCGCAAAGCTATCAGGCAATCTTCGCTGAATTGCCCTTTGAGGTCAGCGATGATGGGCAGGTGAAGGTCATTTCAGAGCAACCTCAGCAAGATGCGCAGCGACTGCTCATCGCGCTGTACGAGCGAGCGGTCGGCAGCCGCGCGATGGGTCAAGCATCCGTCGCGCCGTATGTCGATCTATTCGCCACAGCAACGGCGGCAGGGCACGACTTCACCGAAGCGATGACCGCGGCCGCGGCAGCGATCCTCTGCTCGCCCGAGTTCCTATTTCTGGATTCTCAGCCCGGTCCCTTGCCACCAGCGGCGCTCGAGCAGCGGTTGGCGTACTTTCTGTGGAATGGGCCGCCGGAACCTGAGCCGGTGCTCGATCGCGAAATTGACCCATCCGCTGCGATCGATCAGGCGGTGGAGCGGATGTTGACGGACCCGCGCCGCGAGCGATTCGTCAACGCGTTTCTCGATTATTGGTTGGACTTGCGCGACATCAACGCCAACACACCCGATGCCGAACTCTACCCGGATTACTACCTCGATGAACTGCTGACCGAGTCGTCGGTCCTCGAGACCCGGAGGTTTTTCAGCCAACTGATCGACCACGATTTACCGGTCCGCAACCTCGCCGACTCGAACTTCGTGATGGTCAATGAACGGCTGGCGGAACATTACGGGCTGCCGCCGCTTGAGGGCGTCCAGCTGCGCCGCGTCGAGCTACCGGAGGGTTCGCCCTATGGCGGGCTGTTAACGCAGGCGAGCGTGCTCCGCGTGACCGCCAATGGAACAACGACTTCACCGGTTGTCCGCGGGGTGTGGGTCATGCAGCGGATCGTGGGTGTCCCCATCTCGCCGCCACCATCGGGGATTGCGGCGGTTGAACCGGATATCCGCGGAGCGACCACGATTCGCGAGCAACTCGACAAACACCGATCGATCGACTCGTGCAACGCCTGTCACGCCCGCTTTGATCCGGCCGGTTTTGCTTTGGAAAGCTTCGATGTCGCCGGTGGTTGGCGTGAGCACTACCGGGCGACCGGCGGATCGGGCGCGGCGGTGAAAGGGCTCGGCAAGAACGGCCACGCCTACAAGTTTCGCTTAGGACCGCCAGTCGATTGCAGCGGGACATTGCTCAGCGGTGAAGCGTTCCAGGATGTACGGGAACTGAAGCAATTGCTGGTGTCCGATGAACGGCAGCTGGCGCGAAACCTACTGCACCAATTGATTGTTTACGCCACCGGGGCTCCGGTCGGTTTCAGCGATCGAGCCGAAGTCGAGGCGATGCTCGATCGGGCCGCAGCGAACGAGTACGGCGTGCGGACGCTGATCCACGAAGTCGCCCGCAGCGAGATGTTGCGCCGCAAGTAACGATGATTGGTTAAGGGGTCAGGAGTCAATTGCCGTCAGCGGCCCTTCGGGTGCTTCGCACAATTAACTCTTGACCCCTTAACCCAACCACCTCACGAGCCGAAAGTAGTGCTGACCGATGAGACCCGCCTTTCCTAACTCGCCCACCTGCATGCCGCCCATCCGCACGCCGCTGCATCGCCGGCAGATTCTCCGCGGCGCCGGAGTGACGCTCGCCCTGCCGCTGCTCGAGGTGATGACGCCAGCATTTTCAGGTAACACGTTCGGGTCCGAACGCAGTGCCGCGGCTCCTAAACGGATGCTGGCGATCTGTAATAATCTCGGCTTGCTGCCGGACCGGTTCTTCCCGAGTGAGGCCGGCAAGGATTATCAACTTTCGACCTATTTGAGTGAATTGTCAGCGCACCGCGCCGAGTTCACTGTATTCAGCGGCGTTTCCCATCCGGGCGTCGATGGTTCGCACTCGTCCGACGTTTCGTTTCTCACGGCGGCGCCGCACCCCGGTAGCGGCGGTTTTCGCAACACCGTGTCGCTCGATCAAACCATTGCTGCGCATGTTGGAAACCAAACGCGATTCCCGTCGCTGACGCTCGGCGTGAACGCGGCGGAAGGCCGCCGCAGTCTGTCATGGACCGAAGGCGGTGTGCTGATCCCATGTGAAAACAGCGCTGCGGCGGTCTATAAAAAATTGTTCCTGCAAGGCACCGAAGCCGAGGTCGAGGATCAGGTGCGCAAGCTTCGGCTCGGTCAGAGCATCATGGACACACTGGCCGAACAAGCCAAGTCGCTGCAGCGCCGCCTGAGCGCCAGCGACCGAGACCGCATGGACCAGTTCACGACCGCGGTCCGTGATGTCGAACAGCGGATGGTCCAGTCGCAAGCATGGGAGCACCGCAAGAAACCGACACCGACTGCGGAAATGCCGATCGATCCGGCGGAAAAGAGTGACTATGTCGAGAAGACCCGGTTGATGTACCAGATGGCTCGACTGGCACTGGAAACCGATTCGACTCGCGCGATCACGCTGCTGTTGGACAGCAACAACTCGCCGACGATTCGCGTTCCAGGGGCGGAGATATCTGATGGATACCATAACCTGTCGCACCACGGGCGAAACGAGAAGAAACTCAAGCAGCTCGATGCGATCGACCGCTCACACATGCAACTGTTGGGCGAGTTGATCAGCGACCTCAAGGGCACCAGCGAGTCCAGTGGACGGCTGCTCGACGAGACGATGGTGATCTACGGCAGCAACTTTGGGGACGCCAATAAACACACGACCGACAATATGCCGGTGCTGTTGGCCGGCGGCGGGTTCCGCCATGGTCAGCACTTGGCCTTCGACAAGAACAACAACTACCCACTGCCCAACCTGTTCGTCAGCATGTTGCAGCAGATGGGAATCGAAACCGAGAAGTTCGCCAGTTCAACCGGCACGATGCGAGGACTGGAGGTGTAACTTTTTGGTTCCTGAATCGCTGGCGATTCAGAGAGTAGAACAATTGTCCCCAATTGTTCATCATCCCGCGCGGATGTTTTTCATCCAGCACCGGGCCGATCTGCGGAACGATTGGGGACAATCGTTTTACATTGTTGTCGGCTTCGCCGATCGCAGCATACTTATGCCAGGATCTCTTGCAGCACGTGGCCATGCACGTCGGTCAGCCGCCGATCGATGCTGTTGTGCCGCAGCGTCAGCCGCGTGTGATCGATGCCGAGCAAGTGCAGCATCGTGGCGTAGATGTCATACACCGACGTGGAGCGATCGCGGTCCAGCGGCCGGAAGCCCCAGTGGTCGCTCGGGCCGTAGCTGCCGCCCTTGACCCCGCCGCCGCAAAACCAGTTGGTGAACACAAACGGATTGTGATCGCGCCCCTTGCTGCCCTGTGAACAGGGCATCCGTCCGAACTCAGTCGTCCACAGGATCAGTGTGTCGTCCAGCATCCCGCGCTGCTTTAAGTCGGTAATCAAGGCCGCGGCCCCGCGAGCCATGCCCAGCGAGAGCGGCGCGTGATCACGGGCGACATCTTCATGGCTGTCCCAGTTCCGCCTGGGAAAACCGTTGTCATTGCCGCTCCAGATCTGGATGAACCGCACACCGCGCTCCAGCAACCGCCGGGCAACGAGGCACTTGCGGCCAAAGAACTCGGTCTCCGCTCTGACGTTGATGGTCGAGTCGTCGACGCCCGGTCCTTCCGAGGCAAGTCCATACAGATCCTTGATCGCTTGCGATTCGCCGGAAACATCCAGCGCGTCGGTCGCGCCCAACTGCATCGCGGCGGCGAGTTCATATGAGCGGATCCGCGCCATCAACCGGTCGTCGCCAGGCCGCTGCTGCGCATGCATTCGGTTGAGCCGCGCCAGCGTTTCCAATCCCGCCCGGTCGCTCGCCGCCGTGATGAAGTCGCTTTCTGGCGGATGCAGGTCAGCGATCGGCTCGGAGCTGCCAGGACGAATCACCGTTCCCTGATGCTCCGCTGGCAGAAACGCGTTGGCCCAGTTCTTGGCTCCATTGGAAGCCAGCCCGCGATGATCCGGCAGGACGACGAAGGCTGGCAGATTCTCGGTTTCGCTGCCCAGCGCGTAACTGACCCACGACCCGGCGCTTGGAAATCCTGGCAACTGAAAGCCCGTGGTTTGCAGCAGCGTTCCCTGGCTGTGGACGCCGGTCTTGCCGACAACGTTGTGGACGAACGCGATGTCATCCACCACATCGCCCAGCGGCGCAACGATCTCGCTGAGCATCTTGCCGCTCTGGCCATACGGCTTGAATGCCCAAGGACTGGCAAAGCAATTACCCGGCTGGCTCTGAAACAGCTCGACCTGCTCGCCGGGATCCCACGGCTGACCATCAAACTTTTGCAGCAGCGGCTTATAGTCGAACATGTCGACATGGCTGGCCGCGCCGGCCATGAACAACTGCACGACGCGTTTCACCTTCGGCGGATGATGCAGCGTTTGCACGACGCCGCTTTCCGCGGCCAACAGCCCATCCCGATGCAATAGATCCGTCAGCGCCAGTCCGGCAAAACCGCTGGTCAGTCCAGCAAGAAACGGTCGGCGGCCTAGCCGGTGAGAGTTAATCGACATACACAAAGGCGTTGAGGTTGAAGAGGACGCGCGCCAAGCTGGCCGCGCCGTGGGCTTTCAGGTGCTCGCTCAGCGCAGCATGTTCCAGCGCGTCGGGCGGTCGTCCGATAGCGATCCGGCAAGCGAAATCGACTGGATCATCAGCGACCGCCTCGATCCGCTCGCCAAAGTGTCGCGACATCGTCTCGACCAGCCGGTTGTTCCACTGCGTCAGCGCTTGCAGCGCGGTCGTCGATTCATCGCGGGCCGCTACGCTGAGCGAAGGATCGGCGCAGTCCAGCGCGGTCAACAGTGGCTGCGGCTGCGAACGGACGATGAAGCGATAGATGCTGCGGCGGTGCGTCAGCGGGTCATCCGGATCGTGCAGATGATACTGATAGTGCGGCGAGTGTTCCGGTTTTTCGATCACGAAGTCACGAAAACTCGGCCCGCCTCGATCCTCCAACCGCAGCTTTCCGCTGGCTTGCAGCAGCGCATCGCGGAACTCCTCGGCGGTCAGCCGCCGACGGTTGGCGCGCCACAGCAAACGGTTATCCGCATCGATCGCCGCGGCAGATTCATCGTGCTCACTCGAGCGGCGATACGCCTGACTGGTGACCAGCAGCCGGATGATCGACTTGAGCGAATGCCGCGGATCGTCTCGCAGTCGCACCGCCAAGTAGTCGAGCAATGCGGGATGAGTTGGCTGCATGCCCATCCGGCCGAAATCGTTGGGTGTCCCGACCAGCGGCTGCGAGAACGTCCACTGCCACAGCCGGTTGACGATCGATCGCCACAGCAGCGGATTGTCTCGGCTGGCGATCGCGCGGGCCAGGGCGGCACGGGCATCCGCTTCGCTCGCATCATCGGCTAATGAAAACTCGTCGGCAGCGCTCGGCCACAGCGGCACCATGCCGGGCTGCATCGGTTCCCCGGGCCTGCTGATATCGCCGCGCTGCAGCAGATGGATCGTGCGCGGCTTTCCCCCGGTGGCGATAAACTGGCCCTGGGAATCAAACCGGCTCGTGGCGGCATAGACGACCGGACCACTGGGCAACGCTTGCAGTTGTTTTTCAACTGCCGATCGCTGTTCGCTGATCTCGCGGAGCCGCTGCGAGACCTCCGGCGTCAGCACCTCGGCCTCAATCGCCGCCAGTTCCCGCTCCAAGCGTCGTAGCTCGGCCAGCGCCTGCGGGTCTGCCAGTTCACGGTGATAGATCCCGTCGGTCAGATTCGCCCGCCCCCACCGCGGCCCGGCTTCAATACTGTCGCTTGAGGTGACCTGCGCGCCGCGAGCCAAATTGCTACTGGAGTCACCGCCGATCGCTTCGAGTTCGCCAAGGGCAAAGATGTAATCGCCTGACCGCGGTGCTAACTCCGTGGCGGTGATGCGAATAAAACGGATGGACTGGCCATCGATGTCGATCGTGACCGGGTCATCTTTGGGATCGATTTGATCTTCACCGCTGGCGTCGTGCAGCAGCCGTACCGCGGAAGTGAACTCGGCATCCTCCGCGGTCTCCAGCTTGTAGCGAACCGGAAAACCAAAACCCGCTCCGATGTCTGCAAAATTGTCAAACGCAGCGATCAGACGGATTTGATGGATCGCATGTTTTTCGCCGAGGTCGATTTGCACCCATTTGGGCACGTCCGCTTGTTGGCTGATCTCGCTGTGCCAGCCGTAGGCCGGATGCGGCGGTGGGAGCGAATCCTGCTTGAGCTCCGCGATTCGCTCCGCGTGTCCAGCGGCACGGGATGCGACAGCGGCGCGAACCGCAGCATCGATCTGCTCGCATTCGCGGTTCAGCTCATCGAGCCTGGCGAGCAGCGACTCTCGCCCACGCTGCTGCTCCGGCGTCGGCCCGGCGTATTGGCGATCGGCCCGATCGACCGCTGCGAAGACCGCATGCAGCCGGTAATAGTCTTCCATCGTCACCGGATCGAACTTGTGGTGATGGCATTGGGCGCACTGCACCGTGGTGCTGGTGAAGACATTGAAGACGGCCGAAATCATTTCATCGCGGTCAAGGTGTTTGGCAATCCGGCCATCGACTTTTTGTTCGCCGACTTCACTGTGCCCGATCAAATCCCAAGGCCCCGCGGCCAAGAATCCGAGTCCGATGACGCCGTCGGGATCTTCGGGAAACAGCACGTCCCCAGCGATCTGCTCCTGAACGAACCGCGGATACGGCTTGTCCTGGTTGAATGCGGCGATCACGTAATCACGGTAAGGCCAAGCATGCGGCCGCGGCTGATCTTTGTCATAACCATGGGTTTCTCCATAGCGCGCCGCGTCGAGCCAGTGACGTGCCCATTTCTCACCAAAGGCGGGCGAGGCGAGCAGCCGGTCGACGGTCTGCTCGTAATCGGCGATCGAAAACGCGGCCACTTCCTCAGGCGTCGGCGGCAATCCGGTCAAGTCAAACGTCAGTCGCCGAATCAAGACAGCCGGCTCCGCCGGCCGCTGAGCGGTCAGCCCTGCGGCAGCGAGTTGCTGCTCGAGCAGCGCGTCGACCGGATGAACCTCACCGATGGGCAGCTCGTCGCTGCGGAGCGCAGCAGGCACGTCCTCCGCGAGCGGGCGCAGGCTCCACCAGTCGAGATTGCGTTGCGAATCATCCTTGAGCGCTCGCTGCTCCGGCCACGCCGCTCCGGCAGCGATCCAGTCCCGCAGCAACTGCACCTCGGCGGCGGACAGCGGTGGAGCATCTTGCGGCATGGCTGGCTCGTCGCCTGCGACCTGTTGCAGCAGCACGCTTTCGTCCGGCTGCCCCGGCGCGATCACTCGCAGCGCATGCTCGCGCAGGTCCAAACGCACATCTCCATTGGCCGCCGCAGCATCATGGCAAGAAAGACAATGCGATTGCAGAATCGGCGCGATATCCTGATCGAAATCGACCGCTTGGGCCGGTGCAACGCTTAAGAACGCAAACACGACCAACCAGGCGATTGTCTGCTTCATGCCGGCCCACTGGCGCACCGGCGGCCCCATGTCCGCGGTGCACTGACCGGGCAAGCGAGCCGAGCGGTTTTGGATTTTGCAGTTCAATGCTCTACCGATCACAAGTATTATCTGGCTTCGCTCAAGCGAGAGTCACCCCGTTAGCAAAGGTCCGGCGCCATGAAACGATTCTACTGGATTTGCACGCTCCTGGTATTGATTGCGGCTCAGCCCGGTTGCCGCAGCGAACCGACGCCACCGGCGGATCTTTCCGAGGATGAAGCGGCGCTGGAGATTCCTGACTCGGAACTGCAACAGATCGAGGAAGACGAGTTTCGGGAACGCCAGGTAGAAGCGCAGACCGACGAGTCGGCCCAGCAGCCGTGATCTGATGCGATTCAAGAACCTCGGGATCTTTCTGTTGCTGATCGCGATCGTGGTCGTGACCAGCATGATCGAAGGCAGCTTTGCCGCACCGGCGAATCTCCGCGCGATCGTCCGCGACACCGGGCTGTACGGCTTGATCTCGATCGGCGTAGCGATGGTGATCATCACCGGCGGGATCGACCTGTCGATCGGGTCACTCGTCGCGTTGTCGGGCGTGTTGTTGGTGCAGATTGTCGATGTCCACTTTGTCCCGAGCGATTTTGAAAGCCGGATTGTGGACACGCGCGCCGAGGCAATGCAGCCGCTGACCGTACCGGCGCTGCGGCTGGTCGACCCGCTGCCGGACATCCGCCCCGGCGACCAATTGAGTTTTGAGAGCACGGCGGGGCGTTCGGCGGTCGTCGTCCGCCGCGTCGTCTCTGTAAATGATCAAAACTGGATCGAATTGCGTGATCGGCTGCAGTTGCTGCGCCCCGGCGTGAGTGTGCGGCTGGACCGGCTCTCGCACACCAACCCGTACCTCGCCTCGGCGATTGTGTTGGTCATTTCTGCCGCGATCGGACTGATCCACGGCCTGCTGATCACCTGGGGTCGGTTGCAGCCGTTTGTGGTGACGCTGTGCGGGTTGTTGATCTATCGCGGGGTCGCTCGTGTGCTGACCGGCGACAACCAGATCGGGCTGCTCGGGGCGCTGAGCGATTTTAAAAGCACCTTCACCGGTTCGGTGTGGCAGGTACCGGTTCCACTGGTCTCGCGGATCAGCGGCGCGTCGACGTCGTGGAGCGAGATCGCCTGGATCGACTTTCCGGTCAGCGGCCTGATCCTGGTGCTGGTCGCAATCGCCGCCTGGATCTTCCTCAATCGCATGGTCTGGGGCCGGCACCTGTTGGCGACCGGTGAGAATGAGCGAGCGGCGCGGTACAGCGGCGTCAATACGTCGGCCCTGGTGGTGTTGGCTTATGTCACCTGTTCACTGTTGGCCGGTTTGACCGGCATCTTGTTCACGCTGGAACTGAATTCGGTCCAGCCGGCATCGACGGGTTCGTTTTATGAGCTGTATGCGATCGCCGCGGCGGTATTGGGCGGCTGCAGCCTGCGCGGCGGTCGCGGGGCGGTGCTGAGCGTGATCGCTGGGGCCGCGGTGATGCGCTGCCTCTACAAAGCAATTGTCGTGCTCGGCATTTCACAGGAATGGGAGATGGTGATCATCGGCGCGGCGCTGTTGTCGGCGGTTTCACTCGACGAACTGTTGGTGCGTTGGTCGGCACGGCGACGCGTTCACCGCGGTGAGCAGGCGGCGGCGAAGCATTCCTAGCGGAGCGTCAAGTCTGCATCGTTAACCCGCACAACGCTCGCTGCTGGCCGGCTTCTGTTGCGGAAGTCGAAAGATAGCGATTTAAAAATCGGGGCCGATCGCGTAAACTTTCACTTAATTAAAGAAAGAATGCACACACCTGGCGATATCGCACACGCGATCGCCCCTTCACGGACCCACGCCTGTCGATGGACACCCCTATTGTTCCCACCCCTACGTACTTTTCAGATCTCGATCTTTCGCCGATTACGCTTCGTGCCCTTGAACGAGCTGGCTTCGAACATTCGACCCCGATCCAGGCCGGTCTGATCCCACTGGCGTTAGAAGGCTACGACGTGATCGGCCAGGCGAGGACCGGCACCGGCAAGACCGCCGCCTTCTCGATTCCGATCCTAGAGCAGCTCGATTCACTCGAAGATTGCCGCGATCCGCAGGCGATCGTGATCGTTCCCACGCGCGAACTGGCTGATCAAGTCGGCCGTGAAGCGGAACGTCTCGCCTACGGCGTGCCGACGGAGATCGCGGTCTTGGCCGGTGGCAAAAACATGACCGGCCAGCTGCGGCAGTTGCAGAACGGCGTGCAAATGGTCGTCGGTACGCCTGGCCGGATCCATGATCACTTGCAGCGCGGATCGCTGCGGACCGGGTCGGTGTGGTGCGTCGTGCTCGACGAAGCCGACCGGATGCTCGACATCGGGTTTCGCCCCCAGATCGAGCGGATCCTGCGCCGCTGTCCCAAGGACCGGCAAACGCTGCTGCTTTCGGCCACGTTGCCGCCGACGGTCCGTCGCCTGGCCGAGTCGTACATGCACAAGCCGGAGGTGATCGACTGCCGCACCAAGGCGATGGCGGTCGAAACGATCGAGCAGCGATACTTCACGGTCGACGCCGACCAGAAGTTCGATCTGCTCATCCGCTTGCTGAAGCGCGAGCAGCCCGAGCAGGCGATCATCTTCTGTCGCACTCGGCGCGGTACCGACAAGCTGGAACGCAAGCTGTCGCATGAGTTTCCTGCCACCGGCTGCATGCACGGCGACATGGCTCAGCGCGAACGCGACCGCGTGATGCAGCAACTCCGCGATCGGAAGCTGAAGATCCTCGTCGCCACCGACGTCGTCGGCCGCGGCATCGACATCAGCACGATCTCGCACATCATCAACTACGACATTCCGCAGTCCTGCGACGATTACGTCCACCGCGTCGGCCGCACCGGGCGGATGGGCCGCGACGGAATCGCCTTCACGTTCGTCGTTCCCGGCGAAGGCGGCATCCTGACGTCGATCGAGCAGCGGATCAACCGCGAGCTGATCCGTGACTCGATCGACGGCTTCGATCCGACGCCCAGCGGCACGGCGCTGGCAGCCGCCGCAGTCGCAGCCGAGGCAGAGCCTGAGGAAGGTGCTGCAGCAGACAACCGCAAGCGGCTCAACCCGATGAACCGCCGAGTCACGCGGCGACGGCGCTAGTTTCTTGGCGCGGGGGGCCTGGGGAGCGATTAACATAGTAAAATCGCTGTGTGTCCTCCCCTCCTTCATCGCTTCCCCGAGAGCTGCCCGTGAACCTCCTGCGACGCCCCCGCCCCCGCGCTGTTACGTTCTTCAAGTCGATATTCGCCAAAACGACCGCCGTGGTCGCTTTGGCTATCGCTATCCTGACAGGCTCACCGACTCGGGCGGAGACGATCGGGCGGTTGGAACGCATCGACCCGGCGTTTGATGCGATCGTCGCGCCGGACGCCAAGATCGAAGTGCTGGCCAGCGGTTTTACGTGGACGGAAGGGCCCGTCTGGGTCCAGGACGATCACGGTGGCCACCTGTTGTTCACCGACATTCCGCGCAACAGCATCTTTCGCTGGACGGCGGCCCGCGGCATCGAGCTGTTCATGTTCCCCAGCGGTTACACCGGCGTGTCCTTTTATGGGCTCGAACCCGGGGCCAACGGCTTGGCGATTGACCCGCAAGGACGCTTGGTCGCCTGCGAGCACGGCGACCGGCGGCTCTCGGTGCTAACCAAAGGCGGCGGCAAACAGACGCTCGTCGATTCCTACGAAGGCAAGCGGCTCAACAGTCCCAATGATCTCTGTTTTGATTCCGCCGGTGTGATTTACTTCACCGACCCGCCCTATGGCCTGCCGCAGCGCGCCGACGATCCTCGCCGTGAACTCGACTTCTGCGGCATCTACCGGCTCGATCCGTCAGGCGAACTGACGCTGTTGAGCAAGCAGTTGGCGCGGCCCAACGGCATCGGCCTGTCGCCCGATGAAAAGACGCTGTATGTCGCGCAGAGCGATCCGGAGTTGCCGATCTGGATGGCGTTCCCGATCGCCGCCGACAAGACCTTGGGCGAAGGCCGCGAGCTGTACAACGCCAAGGAGAACATGAAGGAGTTTCCCGGCTTGCCCGATGGGCTGGCGGTCGGTCCTGACGGCACGATTTTCGGCAGCGGCCCTGGCGGCATCTACGTCTTCAATCCCGAAGGCAAGTTGCTCGGCCGGATCATCACCGAAGGCCGAGTGAGCAACTGCACGCTGACCCCCGACGCCGCCTGGCTGTACCTGACCGCCGACAGCCAACTCTGCCGCATCGCCCTGCGCAAGCCGTAAGCAAGCCGGATGCGGTCGCCAGAGCAGTGCATCGCGCAGCGGTGTTGGCCCGCACCTCGGACTCGCGCCGCAGCAGCTCCTACAAGCCCGACGCGCAAGCGAGTGACTCTCCTACAAGCCCGAAGCGCAAGCGAGTGACTCTCCTACAAGCCCGAAGCGCAAGCGAGTGATTCTCCTACAAGCCCGAAGCGCAAGCGAGTGATTCTCATACAAGCCCAAAGCGCAAGCGAGTGATTCTCCTACAAGCCCGAATCGCAAGCGAGTGATTCTCATACAAGCCCGAAGCGCAAGCGAGTGATTCTCCTACAAGCCCGAATCGCAAGCGAGTGATTCTCATACAAGCCCGAAGCGCAAGCGAGTGATTCGGTGAATACTCTCGCTGGCGAAACGATCTGGCAATTTGAATCCTTGCTGATCTCGGTTTTCCGGTGCTGGCCTTCGGGTCGCAATGGGACATTTTGATGGCGGCGTGTACCACTCGCTGGCGCTTCGGGCTTGTAGTGAGATATACCCGGGTGTGCTTAGGCGATTGGCAAGTGAAGCGGTGACTCGCTTTCATTACACTCTTCTATCGACGCTCGGCCGCTTGCTGAGCGGGCTCCGCGATCCTCCGGCCCTCACCTTCTTTACCGGCAGCTTGCTGATGAACGCAAAGACTCGTCGCTGGGCAGTTTTGATATTCGCAGGCATTCTTTTGGCATCCGGCGGCGACCCGGTGTCGCTTTTTGCCGAGCCACCTGGCAATCAAGCGTCTGCCAAAGTTCCCTTTCGTGCCGGTGCCGCCGCGATCGAGATTACGCCCGAAAGCTTTCCAAGGATCATTGCTGGAGGCTTCTTGGAACAGCAGGCTGCGGCGGTGGTGAGCCCACTGTTCGCTCGGGCCATCGTGCTCGGCGATGGAAAAACCAAAATCGCGATGGTGATCGTCGATACCTGCATGATGACGCAGCGGTTGATTGATGACGCCAAGCAACTCGCTGCTGGGCAATGTGATATTCCGGTCGATCACATGATGGTCTCCGCCACCCACACGCATTCGGCACCGGCGGCGATGAGCTGTTTGGGGACACGCGAGGACAAGGAATATGCGGCAATGCTGCCGGGGAAGATCGCCGAAGCGATCGTTGCCGCCAACAACAACCTGCAACCTGCGCAAGTGGGCTGGGCGCGGGTCGACGATTGGGAGCACACGCACAATCGGCGTTGGATCCGCAAGCCTGAAAATATGATCGTCGATCCGTTCGGCCAAGCCACAGGCCGCGCCCACATGCATCCGGGATACCAGAGCCCCGATATCATCGGTCCCTCCGGTCCGGTGGATCCCGGACTGACGGTGCTGTCGTTGCAGAGCCCGGAGGGGCGTCCGCTGGCGGTCTTGGCGAATTACTCCCAGCACTACTATGGGTCGCCGGCCATTTCAGCGGATTACTACGGCCGCTTTTGTAAGTACATCGCCGACACGCTGGGCCAGCCAGGCGATGGCAATGGGCCTTTCGTGTGCGCGATGTCGCAAGGCACCAGCGGCGATAGCATGTGGATGGATTATGGCTCGCCAGCCAAGCTGATCGGCATGGAACGCTATGCACAGGCGGTGGCGAAGTATGCCGAACAAGCCTTGTCATCAATCCGCTATCAAGACTCCGCCACATTGGCCATGGTTGAGAAACAACTGCATCTCAGCTACCGCGTTCCCGATGCAGCGCGGCTGGAATGGGCGAAGCCGATCGCGGAGAAAATCGAAGACGACTTGCCGAAAAACCTGCCGGAAGTCTACGCGCGGGAAGCGTTGATCCTGCATGAACGGCAAAGCACGCAGATAAAACTGCAAGCGATTCGCATCGGTGAACTCACGATCACGACGTTGCCTAACGAAGTCTATGCGCTGACGGGTTTGAAGCTCAAAGCACAGGCACCGCTGGCGGTGCATTTCAATCTCGGCTTAGCCAACGGGGCGGAAGGTTATATCCCGCCGCCCGAGCAGCACGTCCTGGGCGGCTATACGACTTGGCCGGCGCGGACCGCAGGGCTCGAGGCCGATGCCGAACCGCGGATTGTCGAAACATTGTTGCTGGCCTTGGAGCAGACCACGGGTAAACCGCGCCGCCAGTTGGAGGAGCACGCGGGAAAGTATGCCGATGCGGTTGCAGCAGCCAGCCCCGAGAGCTACTGGCGTCTGGATGATGCCCACGGCACGACGGCACGCAATGCAGTTGCCGTGGGACCGCCGGCAACGCTGCTCCCTGGGTTCGCATGGTACCTGCCGGGGGTCGGCAGCGGCAGTGGGATCGGGCGCCAGCAGCAGTTGACTCCCTCGGCCTTCTCTGGGCCCGAGCAGATCAACCGCAGCGTCCACCTCGCCGGCGGCAGCCTGCAAGCGGAAATGAATGATCCCAGCGAGCCCTTTTCCATCGTCCTTTGGTTCTGGCTCGGCGAGCGAAGCGGCGCCAGCCAGCGAAGCGGGTCGCTGATCACACTGCCCTGCGGTGAGCAATTGATCGCGCATCAAGACAGCGACCATCACGTGCAGTTGCAATTGGGCGATCAGCGTTCGGAGCGAACGCTTGCTGCCGACGAGTGGCACTTCGCCGTGTTGACTTACGATGGCCAACAGCTGAGCGTCTGCGTCGATGGCGATCCCATTGCGAACCTCACGACAACTCCTCGCCGAGCAGCTGCGTCCATGCAAGTTCAGTTGGGTGTCGACCTGCAGGGCAAGCTGGACGAGATTGCAGTCTTCGGCCGTGCTTTGACCCTACCTGAGGTACAGACGCTTTGGCTATCCTCGGAGATCACTGAACAGCGTGCCCGCGAGCAGGCGGAGCGCGAGCGGATGGAGCGAGAATGGGCTCAAGCGGTCAAGCCACCCCAGTTCCCAGCGGATTATGATGCGGCGATTGCGGCGATGCGTCCCATCCTCTCAGCCGCCCTCTCGACCGCTCCGGAGCAACTGCACCGCTCCGGCAACGTCACGTTCTCAGCGGCCACCTTTGCGAACTTCACTGGCGGCAGACTCGCCACCGATTCGCTTGCGTTGGGCGATGCTTACACCCTATCGGTTTGGTTCCGCTGTGAGACACCCAACCACCTCCACCCCGTCACCGCTTACTTGCTCTCGCGCGGTCCCGATGGCGACCAGCAAGCTCCAGGTGATCACCTGGGAATCGGCGGATATTATCGGCAAGATTATATCGGCAAACTGCTGTTCTTTAACGGCAACCGCAGTAATCAAGCTGTCGCTGGGCAAACAGTCATCGAGCCGGAAACATGGAATCATGTCGTCTGGATTCGCGACCGGAACCGGGTCACAGCTTGGTTGAACGGGCATCCGCAGCCAGAGATCGATACGGAAATTGACGTCACTGCCGCTGACCCCCAGCCCTTTTTCCTCGGCGCTCGCTCGGATCAGTTTGCACCGCTGCAAGGTCAACTCGCTCACTTCGCGTTGTTCGACCGAGCGTTGACCGCGGAGCAGGCAAAGCAACTGCACACTGCCTCGGGCCAACCGGCAGGGACGGCGGAGCCATCGCCGGAGCCGCTGTCGCAAGCTGCACTCAGCCGAGCAGCCAACCGTTGTCGCCGGCCGAGGCGCTGCAGGGAATTCATGTACCTCAGGGGTTCCGGGTCGAGTTGGTGGCAGCGGAGCCGGATGTCACCGACCCGGTCGCTTTTGACTGGGATGCCAGCGGCCGTTTATGGGTTGTCGAGATGGCCGATTACCCGCTCGGCATCGACGGAAACGGCAAGGCAGGCGGACGGATCCGCGTGTTGGAAGATACCAACGGCGATGGGCGCTATGATCGCAGCAGCTTGTATGCGGATGGCTTGAATTTTCCAACCGGCATCCTGACCTGGCGCGATGGCGTGCTGGTGACCGCTGCGCCCACATTTGGTTGCTGCGTGATACCGACGGCGACGGCCGCGCCGACAGCCGAGAACTCCTCTACGAGGGCTTCAACGAAGGCAACCAGCAACTGCGCATCAATGGACTCCGTTGGGGGCTGGACGGTTGGGTTTACTGCGCCAACGGAGGCCATCACGCCGGACACGGCGTTGGTACGCAGGTCCGCGGCCACCGCAATGACCGGACGTATGCGATCGGAAGCCGAGATTTTCGGTTCCGGCCCGATACCGGTGAATTGGAATTGGAATCGGGACCGAGCCAATTCGGTCGCAATCGAGATGCGTGGGGAAACTGGTTCGGAACGCAAAATGCCAAACCACTGTGGCACTATGTGATCGCCGATCGCTACTTAGCCCGCAACCCTTATGTCCCGGCACCGCAACCGATCCGGCACATCCTCAGTCCCGACAGCCCTATCGTTTTTCCTGCCAGCAGTCCGGAAAAACGGTATCACAACTTCAATCAATCCGGTCGGTTTACATCGGCCTGTAGCGGAATGATCCATGGCGATGATTGGCTGCTGGGCGATTCAACTCGGGCGCATGCTTTTATCTGTGAGCCCTTTCATAATTTGGTCCAACACCAAGTGCTCAGTGAGCAGGGTATTAGCTTTGCAGCGCAGCGCGGCGAAGGTGAGGAGCAGCACGATTTTTTTGCCAGCGAAGATCGTTGGTGCCGCCCGGTCATGATTCGGACCGGTCCCGACGGGAGCTTGTGGATCGCGGACATGTACCGCTACATGATCGAGCATCCCGAATGGCTGCCCAACGAGGGCAAGGCGGAACTGCTGCCGCATTACCGTTTGGGAGAAAACCACGGTCGCATTTACCGCGTGGTCTCCGCCACTGATGGGGTGCGGGAACCGGTGCAACTGGCTGGCCGGAGCCTGGAACAACTTGTCGCGGCCATGGATTCATCCAACGACTGGCAGCGTGACAAAGTTCAACAAATGCTGATTTGGCAAGCCGATGCGGCCGCCGCGCAGCCGCTGATCGAGCTGTATCGCGGCAGCGCACGACCTCAGGCCAGGGTGCAGGCACTGTGGACGTTGGCCGGGCTCGATGCGCTGGAGCCGGCGCTGTTGATCGAGGCGCTGCGTGATGAGCATCCTCGCGTGCGACAGGTTGCACTGCGGCTGGCCGAAGATTTTGAACAGCCGGATCTGATCCAAGCAGCAACTCGCTTGGCCCACGATGGCGACGCTCAGGTGCGTCTGCAGTTGGCGCTCAGTTGTGGGCAGTGGTCCGGTGAGCTGGCCGGAAGCGCACTGGCGACCATCGCCGCGTTGGCCGAGCAGGACCCGCTGATAGTTGCAGCGGTCTTAAGTTCGGCGATCCCACATATCGATACGTTGTTGCCTGCGATCCTTCAGGGCGAGCCGCAAACGGTCGCTGCTTATCGGCAAGGGTTGTTGCGTCAGGTGCTTGGCAGTGGCGACGCTTCATCGATCGGCCGCATGCTCGATGACGCCTTGGCCGGTTCAACAGCAGAGCACATGGAGCGGCTGGGCGAGTTGTTGATCGGCTTGGAACGCGTCGGTGCCTCGCTTGGCCAACTTGCCACGAGCGATTCCGACGTGACGGTCAAGACAAAAGTCGACCTGGTCAACGCCCGACTCAAAGCGGCGATGGAGCTGGTCGATGCTACCGATCAGAGCGAGGAGCTGCGATTGGCCGCCGCGATGCTGTTAAGCCGCAGCCCGGAGCATCGTTCCTTTGCCGCCGCTGCGCTGGGCCGCTGGCTCCAACCACAGTTGGATGTCGAGTTGCAATCGGAGGTGATCGCCGGTCTTGCTCAGACCGCAGAGGACTCGGTTCCTGGAATCTTGGGCGACGCTTGGCCGAGCCTGAGTCCGCAGCTTCGCGCCGCAGCCTTGACAGCCTGGTTGACGCGCACCGCTTGGACGATTGATTTGCTACAGCGGATCGAGCGGCGCGAGATTCTTACAAGCGACTTAGAACCGGTCCAGCAGGCTCGTTTGAAAAACCATCCTGATCAGAAGATTGCCCAGCAAGCTCGCGAGCTATTCACGAGCGACCCAAGTTCAACCGTTAAGGACATTGTTCAGCGGTACCGCGGAGCACTGGACTTGGCCGGCGACCCGATCAAAGGCGAGGCAATCTTTCTGAAAATCTGCGCCAGTTGTCACCGCCGCGGTGAAGAGGGCCATCCTATCGGTCCCGACTTAGCAACCGTCATTCACCACAGCGGCGAAAAATTGCTGGCCAATATCCTTGACCCCAATGCCGATATCCAACCGGGCTATCAAGTTTACAACTGTCTATTAGAAAGCGGTGAGGTGCTCTCAGGGATTCTCGTCGGCGAAACCGCCAACAGCCTGACGATCGCCAGTGCCAACGGGACCATCAGGATTGTCGGTCGAGATGAAATCGAGGAGCTGAAGAATCTCAACATATCCCTGATGCCTGAGGGTCTTCACGAAAACCTCTCGGCCCAAGATTTGGCCGATCTGATCGCACTCCTCAAACAACCCTCGCCAACGGATCCGTGAGGAGGCCGGGCGGTCGAAATCTACCGCCTGTTACGTTTTGTCACGGAGAAACTCTCAAGTGGCCGGGCACAAATCATTTGTTCTAAGCGAAGCAATTCAGCACGCCCCCTACCGTTCGGAAAGTATCAATACACGGAACAAACTTGTATCTGGGTGCTTATCTATCGATCACTCTCCGATCCTCCGGCGTCGGAGCTCATGCTTGTGCGCCGACGCGTTCAGGTAGCTTGATTACATCCGCGAAATCCCACTTCGCCAGCCATTCGTTCCAGTTCATTCCACGTCCAGTCATTGAGAAAGCTCGCGGGACGCCTGCTGTCACATTCCCAACGCCCAGTTGCTGCGGACAGATCAATATCCCCCACTGACATGGTGGTGCAATCGGCCCGGCGGGCGCCGCAGCGGGCAAACCGTGAGGTCAAACAAGTAGTCGGTCTGGCGGCACCAATTCGGCTCCAGCAGGCTTGCAAAACTCTTTCATTCGCCGCGCCGCGCCGTCACAATACACTCTTCAGCCTCCCCAAGCGTGGGGAGTTTAACTGCGGCACCATCTCGCTGAAGTTCCACCCGTCGCCTCTGGCCCAGGCTCCGTTAGCAGACTCAAATCATGGCTTCTGTTGTTCCCGGCTACGACCACGATGTCTTTGTCAGCTATGCAACCGTGGACGATCACCCCGCGAAATGCGGCTGGGTGTCGGCATTTGTCAGTGCGCTGAGCGAGAGCCTCGCCGCCGCGATCGGTCAGCGAGATCCTAAACGCATCTGGTGGGATCGCTCCGACATCGATGAGGAAGCGTCACTGACCGAGCAAATCCGCTCCAAGGTGCAAAAGTCGGCCTGCATGGTGGTGATCCTCTCGCGCGGGTACTCCAAGTCGAAGTGGTGCCGACAGGAGCGTGAAGCCTTCCTCGCAGCCGTGGCGGGAAAGCGCGACGCGGAGCGTCGTCTGTTCCTGATCGACATCGGCAACCTGGACCAACAGGATCGGCCACCCGAGTTCCTCGACAAACGCGGTCGGCTGTTCTACATGCAGCCTGCCCATACTACCGACCCGTCTGACCGCCAGCGGTTAGGGTTTCCAACGCCGGACCCGGAGAACAAAGACCATAAGGAGTTTTTCGCGCAAGTCGACCAATTAGCCAGAGATATTTGCGAGCGAATCACAAAACTACCTGGAACTCAGGCCCAGACACCGCCCCCGAAGACGAGCCCCGATGTGACGTTGTTCGTGGCGGAAGCCGCCGATGACGTTGCTGAACAACGCGAAGAAGTTGTCCGATTTTTGTCGGACCACTTCCAGGTCCTGCCGACCCTCGACGAACCGCTCCCGCATCGTTTCGACGCGTGGCAGGCAGCCGTCAACGCAGGGCTCCAGGCATCGACCCTGTTTGTGCAAGTGTTGGGCGCACTTCCCGGTCGAAAAATCATTGGCAGCGATGAGAAACTAGTGCTCGCCCAGTTCGATCGCGCTCGCGCCGCCGGCAAGCGAATCGTGACGTGGCGCAGCGTCGCTCCGGAGTCGGTCGGCGACACGCGAATGAGAGAACTCGTCTCCGCTGCCGATTACTCTGGCCCGCTGGAACAATTCAAGACCGAAATCCGCCGGCTGGCCCAACCGCCCGCGCCGGTGAAGGTTATTGAGCGGCCCTGCTTCGCGGGTGATCAGCCTCCGCCGATGGTCTTCATTCATGCCGGCGTCGAGGACCAGTCTCAAGCCGAATTGCTGGCCGATGCGCTCGCACAGTTGGACTGCTTCACAGCCACGCCGCTGATCGGTGGCTCGCCGGAGCTGATTCGACAGGATTTGGAGGCGAACTTACATGAGTGTGACGGTCTGATCTTGTTCTACGGCCACATTACCCCTGATTGGATCCGCACCCAGTTCCGCGCCCTGCCCCGCAGCCTTTCTAAGCGGCAAAGGCTGGACCCACCGCGCCCGCTCCGTGCGCTAGCAATTTGCAATGGTGATCCACCCGACAAGCCTCGTCCTGGTGTTAATGCTCCTGGTTTGCAGTGGATTGACCTCTCAGTCAAAGGGCACCGCGAACAGCTTGCAGGCTGGGTCGCGGCGCTGCGAAACGGAGCGACGCCATGAGCTTTCTCATTCAGCCCGACGTGGCGGCACCATATCCGGGCCTGCGTCCGTTTCTGCGCGACGAGTCGGTGATTTTCTTTGGCCGCGACGAACAGATCGATGATGTGCTCGGTCGGCTCAAGACGCATGGGTTTCTAGGCATCGTCGGCACGTCAGGCTGTGGGAAATCTTCGCTGATTCGTGCGGGCGTTTTGCCGGCGCTGGAATCGGGGTTGATGGGTGAACTCGGTTCAACATGGTTCGTCGCCGACATGAAACCGGGCGATGCACCGCTAACGAATCTAGCCAAGGCACTGATCACGTGCGGCGTGTTTGCCGAACGCTGGTCGGATACACCCGAAGGCGTTGCGCTGCTCGCCGCGGCGCTGCGGCGGAGCGATGTTTCGCTGGTGAATCTGGTTCTGCAGGCGGACCTACCGCCGTACACGAACTTGCTGGTGCTGGCGGATCAATTTGAGGAAATCTTTCGTTTTCAGCAGCAGGATCCAAACGAAGCATTGGCGTTCGTCAACCTGCTATTGGCCGCAAGTCGACAGCGTTCCGTGCGGCTGTATGTCGTGCTGACGATGCGTTCGGATTACCTCGGCACCTGCAGCCTTTTTCCCGGCCTGCCGGAAGCGCTCAATGACGCTCAGTACCTTTGCCCGCGGCTGACTCGTGATCAACTGGCGCAAGCGATTGAACGACCGGCCGAAGTTTTTGGCGGGCGAGTCGAGCAGTCGCTGGTCAAACGGATTGTAAATGATGCGAGAGATAACTCGGACCAGCTACCCCTGGTCCAGCACGTCCTGGCGCGGATGTGGAACGAGCGCCTCAGCCAGGAACAAAGCCTGCTGCCCGAGGCATCGGAGAAGGTTTTGCGTGGTGCGGATTATGAGCGGGTGGGCGGGCTGATTGGTCTTCCGCCATTGCCGTCGACCGATGCCTCGCAACCGATAGTGGAACGAGATGTACGGCGAGGCCAAAACGCACTATCGCAGCATGCCGACGAAGCCTACTTCGAGCTTGCGGACCAGCGGCCTGAGAGCCACGCAGACGGTCCTGCACACAAGCCATCGCGCCGGCAGCGGATTGCGCAAATGCTGTTCCGTTGTTTGGCTGAGCGCGGTGCCAGCGGCCAATACGTCCGCCGGCCGATGAAAGTCCAAGCGGTAGCGGCGATTGCCGACTGCTCGCCGCAAGAGGTGATCGATGTCGTCGAAGTCTTTCGCCGCCAGGACCGCAGCTTTTTAGTTCCCGCCGTCGACAAGCTACTGACAGCGGAGAGCGTACTCGACATCAGCCATGAAGCGCTCATTCGGCAGTGGCAGCGATTCGGCGGAGGCAGCGAAGCGGCGGGCGAGCATGAGTCGGCGCAGTCCTGGTTAGAAGTCGAAGAGCAATTTCGCCGCCGCTATCGGCGACTGGCCGAAGCCGCCGAGAATGAGCCGGTCGCTGGCCTGTTGATGAACCCGGAACTCGGGTTCCTGAACCAGTGGTGGGAAGACTTCCGCCCTACCCGTGCCTGGGCTGATGCTCTAGTGAAGGATTCGTTCGACCAGACCGACTCCCTTCGCAAACGTAGCCTGAATCAAGCCATTGCCGACGAACAGGCGAAGGAGGCAGAGCAGCGACAACGAGTCGAATTTGCCGAAGCCCAAGCACGAAGAGCCCTCGCCAGAGAGCGCACACGGACACAATTCTTAATTTTTATCGCCATCGTGGCGTTGGTTGCGATGGGTTTAACCTACCACGCCTGGCGATCACAGGCGAGAGCCGAGCGAGCCGAACAGATGGTGCGCGATCAAGAACTGAAAGCAATCGACGCCGCAGAGGTGGCCGAAACGCAAGCCAAACGAGCTCGGATGGGTGGATACAACCAAAGCATATCCGCCGCGGAAGGAATGTGGCGCACGTATCCGGACGATGCGATTAACCGACTGGCAAGCGCGGCCTATTATCTACCGGAGAATCGTGACTTCGCTTGGCACTACCTGAAACGCAGAGCCGACCGAGCCTCAATCTCGCTACCGCCGCTCCCACTTCCTGAAAGTCCCGACCTATTGACGATTGCACCTGGACCAGAGCCTCGAGTTGCCTGGTGGCAACGTGAATCACCAGGAAGTTCGAGCTTCGAGCTTTTTATGTGGAATTTGGCAGTTGACGAGACTGCTCAGAAGTTGACTGTGATTGGGATCGAACCAGTCTTTCTGACTTACACAAACGACAGTAAATACCTCCTCTGGGTTGATCAAAACGGACGTTTGCAGAACCTGCCGCTGGCTCCCGATTCACATTCGCTAATATTCCCTGTTGAGACTGGCGCAACGATTTGGGCAAGTTCACCCAGTCAACCGGAATTGTATTGGATGGTCAACCGAGAGCTGCATGGATTCAATTATCTCGATGGAGCACCGCTCACTGACGGACCGATCGCTAATATCATCCACTCTGTAGCGAAACTCAAAGTTTCACGCGATGGGAAGACAATCGTCGCTGCCTCAGACACTGAGTGCACTGTCCTACGAATGGCGGATGATGGGGCGGCAATTCCAGAACCGTCTGAACTGATAAAAGAGGGACGGTTCCTTGCAGTCTCGCCTAACGGATCCCACATCGCTATGTCTGACGCGAATGGTTCGGCGACATTGATGTCAATTCAGCCTCGTAGAGGGATTATTGGAGTATTCAACCACGACGATTTAATCTCTCTCGGCAACTCGGCAGATTTCTCGCCTGATGGAGAGGTTTTGGCAATTGGCTTGCCCAGGTTTGATCTACCCGGAGCCATTAATGTAATTGATGTATCCAACGCCAAAACGCTGGCATTCTTGCACGGTGGGCTCGTAACGGGAGGAACGGGGAAGTTTCATTATGTAAACTTCATTGGTGACGGAACTGGGCTGTTTACCTGGACCACCGGCGATAATCCCGGCGGTCGCGAGGACGGAAGTCCAACGGTTTTCGATCCGACGACCGATTCGAGCGTGCTTCGCGAAGAGCAAGCGAGCGAGGTCAAGACTTGGGGCCGATTCGTCCGCAGCACCGTAAATTCGGACATAGTCGATGGTTTCCCGGATTCATCCATAATTTCAATCGTCGAAAATGAGATCCGTCTTCGTGAGTCGGAGGAAACTGAGTCAGTAGCCACAGCAATTTCGCCGCCTGTGAAAACGAGGATATTGGCCGCCGCTGTGTCGGCGGACTTTCAGTTCGTAGCATGCATAGCAACTCCTGAATCTGCGTCAAAGGCGAAATCAGTGTTCCTACGGCATATCGCCTCGAAGGCCGACTGGAGCCAGCACAGGAATCTTCACAATCCGACGTCACTTGCGTTTTCTCCCGATGGGGAGTGGCTCGCCATCGGTGGTGCCGCCGAGCCCGAGACAGAAAATGGAGAGCCCCTGGGCGTAATTGAGATCTGGAGTGTAGCAAATGCGACTCCTGCCGTCCGACCATTGCGGATTGATGCGGAGCGAGGGACGGTAAATTGGGTGGCGTTTTCTCCCGACGGAAAATCACTGGCGACGGCCAGCAACGGACTTGGTTTCGGAATGGTTGACTGGCGTCGTGGCGTTATTCGAGTTTGGGATCCCATTACCGGCCAATTGCGATTGACGTTGCGTGGACATTCTTCTGACGCTCTGGCATTGGTCTTTTCGCCCGACAGCAAACAATTAGTTTCGTGGTCGCGTGTCGAAACTCTCTTGTGGGACGGTCGACCTTGGTCGCTCTCGCGTCAATAGATCAAGCCTCATCGTTTGTAAATCATTACCGAGTCGACGATGAAGCAACGTGGTTTACGAAAGGTCTCCGAAAGTTCCAATGAGGATCTGGACGCCTGCATCCGAAGCTGAATGCACTTGAAGCTTGCGTTCGTCGAAATCGCTTGCCGTTTGCTGGCGGGCACAAGTTTGACTAGTAACGGCGACCACCGCATCGCCGAGTTCTCGCAAATCCTGTGCAACCTAGTCTGAACCGACGAGACGTGCGTCAGTTCGAGTCGACACGAACACACGCGAGGGGCTAACGAGCAGCGGCACCATGGAACCTGTGTCCGAGACGATCGTGCTGAAAATCAGCCACGATTTCTGTGAAAGTGGCGAACTTTGCTGGATAGCTCGCACCGCCGATGGCCAGTGTTATCGGCAGTCCTATTTCCAATATGCAATCGATGCCGCTCATGCTGTTCGATCCATGTTCCGGCCGAATGAGATTGTCGGCTTCGTCGATCACGGCAAGACTGCTACGGTCATCATCAGGCATAAGTGCGCGAGTGACTGATTCCTTCCGCATGGAGAACATCGTCCGGGCATTGACGCTGTTCATACGGTTGAACGTCTTCTTTGCCCTTGCACCCTGTAGCGGAAGCTGAGGCCCAGCGGAAAAAGTTGCAATTGGCTCGACCGCTGGCTACGATTCCCCTCGTTCTGGGTGGGGTTCGGATTCTGCTTTGGTGAGTGAAAGCAATGAACAGCGAGCGTGACCTGATTGCGAGGATCGAGTCGGCCGATGTGCCGATGTTGGCCCAATTGCTCCAGCGGCCGACGCGGCGGGACGAGGAGGTGCTGCGGACCTACTTTGGCGACGGGCGCTACCGCAGCATGCGCAGTCTGGCGCTGCAAACGACGCAGCGGAGCGCTACCGCAGCGACGCGCGGCAACGTCGTGGTGCTGCACGGCATCATGGGCGGTGAGCTGACACGGGTGCCAGCGGGCAAGGCGGGCATCCACTTTTGGATGAACCTGCCACGGATCGCCTGGGGCGAGTTCAGCCGCTGCCGCTTGAATGACGACGGCCGCAGCGAACAACATGACATCCGCGCCACCGGAATCCTCAAACGTTACTACGGCGAACTGCTGCTGTACTTGGCGGCGCAGAACTGGAATGTGCGACCGTTTTGGTACGACTGGCGGAAAGACGTTCGGGCCGCGGCATCGTCGCTGGAGTCGTTCATCAGCACCTCGTTCGACGACGACCAGCCGGTACATCTGGTCGGGCACTCGATGGGCGGATTGGTCGCGCGGACCTTCGCACGCCAATATCCGGAGCGCTGGCAGAAGCTGGCCAAAGCCGGCTCGCGATTGATCATGCTCGGCACACCCAACTTTGGCTCGTTCTCGATCACGCAAGTGCTGACCGGGACCGAAAGCACCGTCAAGTTGCTCGCGCGGCTGGATCTGTGGAACTCCCTTCGCGGTATTCGCGAGATCGCCAGCACCTTCCCCGGTTGCTATCAGATGCTGCCGTCGTCTGACGTCATGCCCAGCATGCAGAAGCTGTATGAGGCTGATACTTGGGCGAGGCTTCCGGGTGTCTCTCGCCGGCATCTGCAGGCCGCCCGAGAGTTCCAGCACTGGCTGAACCACGATGTCGACCCGCAGCCAATCTACATCGCCGGTTACAACAAACCGACCGCTGGCGACATCCGTCACAACCAGCAAGGGCAACCGGACTTCGACAGGTTCAAGACCACCGACTTCGAGCGGGCAAAGAATGAGGAACTGTATCAGTTTACGGCAGATGGTGACGGAACTGTGCCGCACAGCTTGGGGTTCCTGAACAACGGCCAGCAGGTCTTCAACAAAGTCTATTTTGTAGAGGAAGAGCATGGCCGACTGCCGGTGAATCGCCAGGTGATGGAGGCGGTGGTCGAGCTTCTGCAATCCGGTGAGACAAACATTCTTCCCTCGACCAAGCCTGCTTCCCGGACGGCGACCGACGAACGGCAACTCGCTGAGCAGTGGCGGAAAATGCACGAACCGGATGAGAAACAGGCTGAGGTACTGGCCACTCAGATCGCAACTCGCGCACGCGGTGCCGCAACACCGGTTGCCAGTCGCGCGGTTCCGCTCACGCCCAGTGTCGATGAAACCGCTGTACCGCCACCCGATTCAGCAGCCGCGGACCAAATGCCGGTCAGTCGCGACGAGCGGAACCTGGAGAACGCTGCCCTGCGCAGCTTCTTATACGATGAGCGGCAACCGGCGCGACAACGGATGCGCCAGGAAACCGAGGGTGAGCTGCCAACGGTGGAAATCGGCTTGGTCCGCGGCAACATCGAAGATCTAGGGATGTACGAGATGCTCGCAGGCGAGGGCGCTCCGGTTGATTGCATTTCCGTTGGACATTACATCGGCGTTCGTCCACAGCAGGCAGAGCGGGCGCTCGACACCGCCGTGAGCCAGGCACTGCTCCAGCGAGCAAGACGCTCAGACACGGCAACGGATACGCCGCTTGAATCGGAGCAACCGGGCGACGATCCATTAGCCGGCTTTTCCGATCGCGATCTAGTCCTGACCCAGTTTACCGACCGCGGTACATTGCACGGGCAGCTCGGTCAGCCGTTCTTCCTGGCTGACCCCCGAGCCCCGGCCGACGAACGGTTGATCGCCATCGCCGGCATGGGGCTGCCCGGTCGCTTCGGAATGCCCGAATTGACCGTGCTGGCGCGTGAGCTTGTGTGGGCACTCGGCCGATTGGGAAAACGCCATTTACTAACAGTCTTGATCGGCGGCGGCCGCGGCAACCTGCCGACTGCCGACGCAGTGCTGGCCTGGCGTCGCGGCATTGCTCAAGCCATCGGCGGAGCATTTGAGCAGGATGCCAAGCGACTGCAAAGGGTGACGTTCGTTGAATGCGACCCTCGCCAGATGGAGCCACTGCGAGACGCCATTCAACAGGTTGCATCACGGCCAGATACCGTCAAAGTCCAGCTCCATCTGCCCACGGACGAGCAACTCAGTTCATGGCGAGAAGAGGCCCTGCAATGGGCAAGAGACGAATACAAAAGTCAGTTATGGAAGTTGGAGAACTCGGCCGATTTCGCACCCACCCGCATGACGGTACAAATGGCAGGCGACGCTTACCATTTTGGCGCCATCACCGAGGACGCGTCGATTCCGGAGCGCGTGATCAAGATCGACTCACGCATCGTTCTCGGAGCGAACGACATGCTCGCCGCTGCCTGGGACCACTTCGAACAGCGCGAACAGGGCCGCTTCCTTGAACGCTTGCTGATACCGCACGACCTGCGAGGCCATCTGGCCACGCGAGCGCCGCTGGTCGTCGTGCTGGATCGCACTACCGCCCGCCTGCACTGGGAACTGGTCGCCCAGCCGGACCCGCTCGGCGATGCGGCGCCCGCCGCCAACCCGGAGCAGTTCAATGAGGACAGCTTCTTGGGTACCGCCCGCGGCTTAACGCGCCAGTTTCGCACGATTCTGGCCCCGCTGCCCGAACCTCCGCCTCCACCTCGCCGTGTGCTCCGAGTGCTGGTCGTTGCGGATCCAGCCGCTGACGCCTCGCTGCCGGGCGCCGAACAGGAGGGCTCTGAAGTAGCGGATCTGTTTGAAAGTTTCAACACTCATTTCGCCGACCGCACCCATAATCGCGTCGAAGTCCAGCGTCTGATCGGTCCTTATGAAGCGACCATTCAGAACGTCCTCAAGCACCTGTTATTGGAAAAATGGGACGTGCTGCACTTCGCCGGCCACTGCTTTTACAACGCAAATGACCCGCCCGCCTCTGGCTGGATTTTCGATGCCAAAGAGAACCTGATCCTGTCGGCCAACGAACTCAACCGCATCGACCGGGTGCCGAAGTTCGTCTTCTCCAACGCTTGCGAATCCGGCGTCACACCGGATCGAGCTGAGAAGCGAGATCCACGCATAGCCCCGAGCTTTGCCGAAGCCTTTTTCGAACGCGGCGTGGCCAACTTCGTCTGCACGGCGTGGCCAGTCGAGGATGTTGCCGCCCGCGAGTTTGCAAACCGCCTGTACGCAGGCCTGCTCGGCCTAAGTCACACGCTCAAGGATGACGCGGGCGCATCGGGCCGCTCGCAAGACAGGAACACCCCACCGTGTCCCGAATCGATGCACCAAGCCATGCGTGCCGCGCGGATCGCCATCGGCCATAAAGGCGGCCGTACCTGGGCGCCTACCAACACTACGGGAACCCCAACTTTCGGCTGTTTGACCAGGAAAGCTTTGACCAAGACTACAAGAAATAGCGGCCTGCAATGAAATCGCCGGTCACGATCTACATTGTTCATCATCCACAGTGCCCTCAGGCCGAGAAGCTGGCCGGGAAATTGTTTGATTGGTTTTCGGCTGGGGTACTTATCGGGCGACGTCGGCGCAGCGGGACTACCGGTTTACTTTCGCCGCCAACTGTCAGGTACGTCGCTGCAGCCACGGATTCGTTTCGAAGACGCCCAGCTGAATGTGGTGATCGTGCTGGTCAATCACCAGATGGTTGTGGATGAGAATTGGCGGCAGGCGATTGTGGATCTCGCCAAGGAAGTCAAGAAGCTGCAGGGCAGCATCAACGTCAGCGCCGAGTCGCGGGCCATTTTGCTGCCCGGTGCGATGCACGACAGCTTCTATCGCACCGGGCCGCTCTACGAGAACTTCAACCCCGTCCGTCTGCTGGGTCTGAACGACCAGCAAATGGAAGCCACCATCCGCCGCGGCGCCACCGAGGCCATCGCCCGAGCGATGTGGGTGAAGGATTCACAGGATCCGCCGCCACCGCTGAACGTCTTCCTCAGCCATGCCAAGCGTGACGGCACGAAGATTGCCGAAGCAATCCGCGATGGCGTGCGCCGCTTCAGCCAGATTGTGGCCTGGTACGACGCCAATGACTTGCCGATCGGAGCTACTTGGGAATCGCCCATGAAGAAAGCGGCTGCGGAAGATACTGCCGCCATGGTGGTGACGGTCACGGATGCCTATCCCACAAGACCCTGGTGCCGGGCCGAGGCCAAGCTGGCCCGCACGCCTCAGTTACTGAGCGCGCCCCGAGGCAATCGAGTGTGGAAAATTCAGCCTGTCGTTGCCGTACACGAGCCGGGCAAAGGCTGGGTTCGGGGAGTGCCGATGTTGGACGGTGTTGCGCGAATCGGCTGGACGAACGAGCCAGCAAGCGATCAAGTCGAGCGCGTCGTCGATCGCCTGGTGTTAGAGGTGTTGCTGGGAAATGTCCACCGCCAAGTGGCACTGAAACTGGATCAACGTGACCAAGATAATTGTCCTTCGGATCGGCGAAAAACTTGCTATATCACCTGGATCCCGGACGCTTGGACGCTGGCTACCCTGCGACAGCGGCTGGGCCGAGGGGCGTCATCCGTGCGGCGCATTGTCTATCCGGGATATGGTTTGACGACTGCGGAAGTTGCAGAACTCGAACCTATAATTTCCGCATTCCGTCGCGAAACTAAGTTGGTCAGCTTCGAGGAGGCTTGGCAATGACAGAAGATCGACCGGGAGTCCTCATTGCACTTTCCGCCGGCGGCAAACCCGATGAACTCGCGGCTCAGGGAATCGGAATTGAGCACGTCGATGAATTGCTAGTGCGACTGTCGATGAAGCTGCTAAGGGACGGGCACCGGCTCGCCTTTGGAGGCATTATGGGCCAGGAAGCTGGAGGCGGCGGAGGTGGAGAGCCATCTCTGACGGAAACTTTGATTTACACCGCGCGGAACTGGGTCGACGAACGATCTGCCGAGCAGTGTGACATCAATCGTCCTCAGAGCTGGCCTTTGACGAATTACGCCGCTTGGCCGTTCTACGCTAAAGTCACGGAGGAGGTGAGAGCTCAACTGGTTGGCATTTGTCGATTCGTCAACATCGATCCACCCGGAATTGAGCAGTCGGAATTGGCTGCGATGGTCGAGAAGTGGATCGCCAATCCGAAAGCCCGGCGGTACGTGGCCGACGCGCTCACTGCGATGCGTGAGCGGTCGGCGCAGGAGACCAATCTGCGCGTCGTGTGGGGCGGCAGGATTGCCGGAGCCAAGGGATGGATGGCAGGCATCTTGGAAGAAGTCGCATTCTCGCTGGAGCACGGCAAACCCGTTCTGATCCTAGGCGGGTTCGGCGGTTGCGCCCGCCTGCTGGCCGATTTTCTAGCCGACGCCAACGCCCCTTGGCCAGATGAACTCTCGCTCGCCGCCTGTGCCGACGCGGAGCGCGACGAACTCTTAACAGATACTGAGCGCGAGAATCTGCACCAGCGGTTCGAACAAGTGAAAGCGCAACTGGCCGAGTTCCGAGCAAAGCTCTTTAACGACGAGTCCGTCAACGGGATCCCTGCCAAGCTGATTCAAGAAGTGCTCCATGTCGAGACTCCCCGCCGCGTCGTCCACGCCGCCGCGGAAGCGGCCCGGATGTGTCTGGAACGTCGGTAGGGAAGATGAGGCGACGAGCATGTCAAACCGCAAGAGCCAGCGAGATCCGGATGGAATTCGCTTCGCCCGAGAGCAAAGACGGCGAGCCAATGAGTTCTCAAACGATGTTTGGCAACTGGTACGCGGCCGGCAGATCCTCGGCGAAAAGTTTCGGCGCGAGCATCCGGTCGGCCTCTATACACTCGATTTTGTCTGTTTGGACCTGAAGCTTGATCTTGAACTCGATGGTAAAGATCACTCCACGCCGGAGGGGAAACAGCACGACGTGATTCGAAATGCATATCTGCGAAGCTTGGGTTTTGAAATCCTGAGGATCAACGGATTCCGGGTCACCCAGGATGCACAGGGAGTGAGGAGGGAGATCGAGCAGGCGATTGAGTCGCGGCGAAGCATGCTCGTAAGCCCCTCACCCCCAGCCCCTCTCCCCGCAGCGGGGCGAGGGGAGCCAGATCAAGAATAGCGAACCGCTCTCTCAAAAGCTGTATAAGTTCGGCTCAGCTGAGCACGCGGTCCCATGAGCAGACTGCAGACACCACTCCGGCTCCCCTCGCTCCCAAACTTGTTTGGGGAGAGGGGCTGGGGGTGAGGGGCCGAACAGGAGCGCTGAGGCGAAGAGTGAATCATGCTGAAAGAGCAGGCGCGACCCTGAACGCATCCACTTCGGCAACATCGCGGTAGCACTCGCCGGCGGTCCAAACATGATCATGTTGTGGAGGCCAGCATGATGGCCGGACGGTGTAGCTGCTTTCTTAGTCCTTCGGGCTCTGTGCTTTTTGTGAAGCACCGAGTTGTGACAAGGTTTTGGGCCGCGAAGCTGGGGCCGGTTAGCGAATCCAAAAGCGGGTGGGCAGCCTCGCTGGTACACCTCTGGAACTTAGACCCGTCGTACGCGATCCGGCTGGGAAAATAAGTCCTGTCCCGGCGCCCGCGAACGTCAGGCGTCGCTCCGCGACGGGAGCGATTTGAGCTGATTCCCGTAACCGTGGCATGAATGCCACGGCTACCATCGCACCGTCGCTCCGCGACGAAGCTCCGGCTGTGCCGGCACCACAATGTGCCGCTTCACTCCGCGGCGGTGAGGCCTTGGCGAATGAAGGCGGGGCGGTTGGTGGTGATGCCGGTGGGACCGAGCGCTTGGAAGAAGCGGGCGTCAGCCACCGAATCGATGGTCCAGACATGGAACTCGTCGACGCCGCCAACATGTAGTTTATGGATGAAGTCGCGGTCGATCACCTGGCGCTCGCCCTTCATGCCCACTCCGTCGGCTCCGGTGCGCCGCACCGTCGCGGCGATTGTCTCTGCCGTGGGAGCCCACGGTCCGCCGCTCTTGGGCTGCTTAAAACTGGTCAGCCAGTGGACGTTGATCTCGGGCAACTGCTGCTTGCATGCGGCAACGGTGTCGGCATTGAAGGCGATGATCTGCAGCGAGGCCGGATCGGGTTTGTGCCGCTGTAGCTCCTCCACCAACACCGGAACGATCTCCGGACCGGTTTTCAGCTCGATCACGAACCGCTTGCCTTTGGGAATCGCCGTCAGTACCTCGGCAAACGTCGGAATCCGCTGGCCGATAAACGCCGAGCCCTTCCACTGACCAGCGTCGAGCTGACGCAGCTCTTCCAAAGTCGACTGCGCAACGATTTTCTTGACGCCGGTCGTCCGCAATGTGTCGGTGTCGTGGATGCAGACGATGTGGCGGTCGGAGGTCAGGTAGAAATCGCCTTCGACCGCATCAGCACCTTGCTCCCAAGCGAGTTCGAAAGCCGCCAAGGTGTTTTCGGGCGCGTCATACGAAGCACCGCGGTGGGCGGTGATCATTTGCGCCCATCCGGTTCCCGCCATTGCCAACGTTGCCAAGACTGCAACACACCTCAAGCCCATCGAACTGCTCATCGTCACTTTGCCTTCACAGAAACAAACGCCATCCGCATCGCGTGCAGCGCCTCGGAAATCATCTTCGACTCGTCGGGGCTCAGGTTACCCTTGGTCTTTTCGCCGAGCAACTCGACGGTGTCGATGAAGTACTTGGCGAACGGCTTGTTGACCGGTCCCATCTGCCCACTGGGATCGGGTAACTGGCCCAGCGCTGCCATCGCCTGGGTGAACAGCATCGTGATCAGCATTTCAAAGGTGGCCGGAGGCGGGGCGTCTTCGGCCGTGCCGGCCGCCGAGCCGCCGCTGGTCTTAGCGGTAGCCGGCGAGCTGCTGGCCTGAGGTTCGCTTGCCGGAGCATCACTTGCAGCGGCAGTACCGCTGTCAGCCTCGCCGGACTTAGCGGCCCCGGCGTCAGCTGCTGCAGCGGCGGCCGCGGCCTGCTTTTCCTTCTCTACCTGAGCTTTCCAGTCATCGTCGACAATAATCTTCGGTGGGTCCTGGGACGGTTCGCTCATCGCTTTGCTCACGATCCAGTAAAGGGAATGGAAAGAAGAACGTCAGAAGAACCAATGCAACTCGTGGCCACAGCGGCTGGATGAAATGCTATCTCCCCGCAGGCTGTGCGGCGATCGGATCAGGGCCGCTGCGGCGCAGGTGCCGGTCAATCGCTGCTCGCACGAAACCGGCGAACAGCGGATGGGCCTTGAGCGGCTTGCTCTTGAACTCCGGATGGTATTGTACGGCGACAAACCAGGGATGATCACTCAGCTCCACAATCTCAACTAGCTTGCCGTCGGGACTGGTTCCGGAAAACTGCATCCCGGCCTGAATGAATTGTTCGCGGTAAACGTTGTTGAACTCATAACGATGCCGGTGACGTTCGTCGACTGTCTCGGACTGATAAGCGCCCGCCGCTTTGCTTCCGGGCGTCAGCTTGGTCGGCTGGCTGCCCAACCGCATCGTCCCGCCGACATCCGTCACGTTGCGCTGTTCATCCAACAAACAGATCACCGGATGTGGAGCATTCTTGTTGAACTCGGTTGAATGAGCTTCGGGGAGTCCAACCACGCGGCGGGCGTAATCGATTACTGCACACTGCATCCCGAGGCAGATCCCAAAGAACGGGATCCCGCGCTCGCGAGCAAACTGAATCGCCTGCACCTTGCCTTCGACGCCGCGCTCGCCGAAGCCGCCGGGAACCAGAATCCCGTGATAACCGGCCAACAAACGTTCGGCACCCTCGCGCTCGATGTCCGAGGACTGCACGCGGCCGACACGGATCTGCGTGCGGTGATGCATCCCGGCGTGATCGATCGCTTCATAGATCGACTTGTAGGCGTCTTTGTGCTCCGCATACTTGCCCACCACCGCGATTGAGATCTCGTGCTGCGGGTTGCGCAAGTTGTGCAGCAACTCGGTCCAGGGCGAGATGTCGAGCGCCTTGGCAGTGGTCAGGCCGAGCTTCTGCACGATCAATTCGTCCAGCCCGTTGTCCACCAACAACAGCGGCACTTCGTAGATCGAGAAGTCTTTGTCTTTTTCTTCGATCACCGCGCTCGGGGCGACGTTGCAGAACAAGGCGATTTTTTCGCGATCATCACGGCTGATGCTGTGCTCGCAGCGGCAGACCAACACATCAGGCTGAATCCCGATCGCGCGCAGCTGACCGACGCTGTGCTGCGTCGGTTTCGTTTTCAGCTCGTCGGCCGCCTTCAAATACGGCACGAGCGTCAGGTGCATGTAGAGGCAGTTTTCGCGGCCGATGTCGATCGCGTACTGACGGATCGCTTCCAGGAACGGCAAGCTTTCGATGTCGCCGACCGTGCCGCCGATCTCGGTGATGACCACGTCGACGTCGGCTCCGCCCATGCGACGGATCACTGATTTGATCTCGTTGGTGATGTGCGGGATCACCTGGACCGTTTTGCCGAGAAACTGGCCCTTGCGTTCCTTTTCGATCACCGACAGATAGATCTGGCCGGTGGTGTAGTTGCAGTCGCGGGTCAGTTCGCCGGCGGTGAAGCGTTCGTAATGGCCGAGGTCAAGGTCGGTCTCGCTACCGTCGTCCAACACGTACACTTCACCGTGCTGATAGGGACTCATCGTCCCCGGATCGACGTTGATGTACGGGTCGAGCTTCTGCATCCGCACGCGCAGGCCACGGCTTTCCAGCAGCATTCCGATCGAAGCGCTGGTCAGTCCCTTGCCAAGCGAACTGACCACCCCGCCGGTCACAAAGATATGTTTCGTCATGGGCATGAATCTTACCTTCGATTCAGAAGTGAACGAGGGGACAGGACGTGGATTCCCTCGCCTTGACCGGCGGGTCAACGCGTGAGCCTGTTATTTCCGTTATGACTCTGGACAAGCCGGCGGAAGAATGACTGTGCCGGCGACCTTTCAATACCTGCCAAGACCGCCAGGCGGTTGACTCGAGCTACGACCATGAATCACCCCGATGACGAAGATCCGCAGTCTGCGGCCGCTGCTGAGCCGTCCGCATCTGGAGGCTCTGCAGCGGCAAGCGGTTGCCCGCCGCCACGCACCGCGGAGTTGCGGGCGCTGCAAGCGGCGCGAGAGATTGCCGCCGAAAGTATTTTGTGCACCACGCTTGGCCGAGGCCAGGCCGCTGCGAGCCTTGCCGAGGAACGTCCTACGACCCGCGCCGTCTGCTGGTTTCTGGATCAGTACCAGCAGCGATTGGCGATCGCCGCTCAGCCGGCGCGAGACAACCTGACGTTCGTCTGCGCAGCCGACGCACCTGAGGAACCCTTTGATCTGGCGGTCGTCCCGCTGTCGTTTCGTGGCGAAGCGGAATTGGCTCGTGACGTGATCCAAGATGCGTTTGCCCGGCTGCAGATTGGCGGCCGCCTGGTCACCGCCGTCGACAACCCGAGCGATCAGTGGCTGCATGCGCAGCTGCGCGACATGTTTCCCAAAGTGAGCGTTGTCGCCACCGATGACGCGGCCGTTTACATGGTCCACAAACGCGCCCAACAGCGGCGACCGCGATCACTCCGCTGCCAGTTCGCCTATCGCGACGGATCGCGGTTGTTGCAGGCGGTCACTCGGCCTGGCGTATTCTCGCACCGCCGGCTCGATCCCGGGGCGCGCCAATTGATCGACGCAGTCCCGCCGTGGCCGGCTCAGTCGCCGGCACCGCGGATCATCGACATCGGTTGCGGCGCAGGCGTGGTCGGAATCGCGTTGGCCGCCCGCCAGAGCGAACCGCAGAACGTGCATTGCCTAAGCCTGGACAGCAACGCGCGGGCGATCCAGTGCACCGCCGAAGCAGCGCGGCTCAACGTGCTCGATGCGCTCGTGGCCAAGCTCGACAGTGCCGGAACATGCGACGAACCCGGCAGCTATGACATCGCGGTCGCCAATCCGCCGTACTACGCTGACTTCCGCATCGCGCGGTTGTTCGTCGACACCGCCGCGACGGCACTGCGCCCCGGCGGGATGCTGTACTTGGTGACCAAGCATCCGGCCTGGTACCAAGAAAACCTGTTCCCGTTTTGGCGCGACACCGAGATTCGCCCCAGCGGTAGCTATTTTATTGTCAGCTCGCGACGGGGCTGACTGCGAGCACGGCTGATCTGCGGATTTGTCGCAGCCAAAAGTTCGGACAATTGTCCTTACCCGTCGCGTCCGTTTTGGTACTCCGCAGGGCCGCAGGCCCGATACATCCTCTGCCGAGGTCGTCAGGCCTCGGTAACAGCGGCATAAAAGAGGTCGTAGGCCCGCAGGGCCGACACCGGTTCGGCACCGAGCCCCGCTTGTGCCGACCCTGCGGATCTGAGGAGTTCTAGCTGCTGCTCGAGTCCATTGGCTTTCCGGCGATGTTCGCTGCGCTCCACCGCCGGCTAATGGTCTGGATCCCTTCCGAGGCTTTGAATCGTTGCGAAAGGCAAGGTACGCCGCAGGCTGAAGCCTGAACTCCAGCGGGGGCTTTAGCTTTTGGCGGCTTCCTCGCGCTGCCGGCCGTGCAGGTGCAGCTTGATCGGGACTTCGGAAAACGGCAGGTGGTCGCGGAGGATCCCCAGCAAGTACCGCCGGTAGTCCTGCGTGAACGCCTTCGGCTCGTTGCACATCAGCACAATCGTCGGCGGCTGCGTAGCGACCTGCGTGGCGAAGTAGATCTTCGGCCGGCGATTCTGATACATCGCCGGAGCGTGCTGCTGCACCGCCGCTTCGACCAGCCGGTTGAGCACCCCGGTCGAGACGCGTTCGCGCGATTGCTTGAACAGCATCGTGCTGTGATTGAGCAGCGTCTTGACATTTTTGCCCGCTTGCCCGGTGATGAATCCAATCGGCGCATAGGCCAGCGTCGGAAACTCGTGGCGAATGTATTTTACCCAGCGATCGGTCGGAACTGTCCCCATCAACAGGTCCCATTTGTTGACCACGAAGATGCAGGGTTTGTGATTTTCGATCACGTAGCTCATCAACTGCTTGTCAACTCGGCTGATCGTATCGGCAGCATCGAAGAACATCAGCACCACGTCGGCGCGGCGGATGCTCCGCTGGGCACGGTGGCTGCCGTAGTATTCCAGGTCGGTCTTCATGCTGGTGCGTTTGCGCAGGCCCGGCGTATCGATCGCCAAGAATGTCTGCCCGTCGAGTTCAAAGCGCACATCCACGCTGTCGCGTGTCGTGCCGGGAACTTCGCTGACGATCATCCGGTCGGTCTGCGCCAGCGTGTTGACGAACGTGCTTTTGCCAACGTTGCGGCGGCCGACGATCGCCACCTTCATCTGCGGTTCGGCGATCGACTCTTCCTCGTTGCGCTGCGGCAAGCGTTCGACGATCAGGTCCAGCAGTTCCTCACGATTGCGGCTTTCGCGGGTGCTGACCAGGATCGGCAGACCACGGCCGAGCTGATGGAAGTCATTGGCGACCGCGTCGAGATTCGGATGGTCAGCTTTGTTGACGACCAAAATCACCGGGCGCTGGATCGTCCGCAGCCGATCGGCGACCATCGAGTCCAGCGGCATCAGGCCGGCACGAATGTCGACGACCAACAAGATCACATCGGCCGAATCGAGCGCGGCTTCGATCTGATTGCGAACATCCGCGGTCAGGTTATCCGCATCCTCGATACCCATTCCGCCGGTGTCGATGATTTCGAAAAACCGCTCCTGGTGCTCGACCAGCGTCGTCATCCGGTCTCGCGTCACACCCTCAAAGTCATCGACGACTGCTAAGCGGCGACGGGCAAGCCAGTTGAACAGACTGCTTTTTCCAACATTCGGACGACCGACGATTGCGACTTGGGGGACGGGCATGGGACCAAACAGAAAGGGAGAGCGCCAAAACGGGCCGGGCGGAACGCGAGAAAAAGTGATTAACGCAAGTGTAGAGTCAATCACGCTTGACAGACAGGGACCGCCGCGCGGGAACCCTTGCGTCGCCGCTCACGCCCATCGCTGGGTAATCGTTGGAGTCCAGGCTTCAGCCTGCCGCGTTGGAGTCCAGGCTTCAGCCTGCCGCGTTGGAGTCCAGGCTTCAGCCTGCCAAAGTTAGAGTGTCCACGCCCATCGCTGGGGCTCTGAGCGTGCCACCCAACAGCAGAGCGTGGCAGTCTAAAGGCTGGACTCCAACGTGGGGCTTTGAGCGAGGGCAGCGAACGGCAGAGCGCGGCAGCCTAAAGGCTGGACTCCAACCCAGGGCTCTGAGCGTGTCTTTGCGTTATTTGGCTGCCGCCGCCATAATGGTTTTGGCCCCAACATTGCGGATAGGGCTGCGGGCGAGCTCTTCGGCAACGGCCGAAGAGCTTTCACGATGGCGGAAGACGCGGGGCTAGCCCTGCGTAAGACTCGGGCAAGAGGGATGACCTTTAAACGCGATTTACAACCTGAACGGATGGATGATCCCAATTTGCCACGGGAAGATCACCTGCTGGCGTTGGCAGGGTTGGCGCGACTGAACCGCCTGACGTGTGTCTCTTGGCCGATCTACAACCAGCTGAGGCGGTACGCGACGCAGCTGCGCCGGCCGCTGAAGGTGCTCGACGTGGCGACCGGGTCCGGCGATCTGCCGATTCGCTGGGCTAAACGTGCGCAGGCCGACGGACTGTCGATGCAGATCACGGCGATCGACATCAGCGCTGTCGCTCTGCATTATGCGCAGGAACAGGCACAGCGTGCCGGCGTCAACGTTTGCTTTCAGCAGCGCGATTGTCTCGGTCAGCGGCTGCCAGGCGGTTTTGACGTGGTCACGTGCAGCTTGTTCATCCACCATCTTCAAGAAGCACAGATCGCTCAGTTGCTGATCGCGATGCGGGCTGCCGCCGGGCACGCCGTGGTCGTCTGCGACCTCGAGCGGTCGCGTCCAAATCTAGCCGCGGTCTGGTTAGCAGCCCATACCGTGACGCCCTCGCCGATCGTGCACGAAGACGCGATCAAGAGCGTTCGCGGAGCGCTGACACGGGATGAGTTTCGCCGGATCGCGCAGTCTGCGCTGGGCCATCCGGTTGCCGTTCGCGCCCTGCCGCCGTGCCGGTACATGGCAGTGATCGAAGGCACGACTTGTGGACTGGCTCAGCCGTTGTTGGCTCAGGCGGTCCAGCCAGCGTGAGTTCTTTGCCGCCGGTCGATTCGCCGCAACGCGTGCTGGTGATCGGCGCCGGACCGGCCGGAGTGGCCGCTGCAATGCGGCTGCACGCATTGGGGCTGCACGTGCTGTTGGTCGACCGAGCCGCTTTCCCACGACCGAAGGTCTGCGGCTGCTGCCTCAACCTCGCAGCGTTGTCGGCCCTGGCGATGATCGACTGCGACCAACTCGTCCGCCGCCTCGCCCCGACGACGCTTACAACCTGGCGTCTGGCCACTCCAGGCCGCACCATCGAAACGTCGCTGCCAGGCGGCCTGGCGCTGAGCCGGTTACGGATGGATGCTGCACTGGTCGCGGAGGCCGCCAGGCGCGGGATCGAAATCGCCGCTCCGTGCGAAGCCAAAATTGTGGACGTCGGGCTGCGGTCAGTCGACGTGCGGTTGGGCGGTTCGGCTCAGACGCAGCGGTTCGACGCGACGATTCTGGCCAGCGGATTGTCCGGCGGCGGAGTCGCTCGCTGGTTGCCGTGGAGTAAACAGCCAAGTGGTCCGCTGGGAGTCGGCACAATCGTCGAGGGGCTCGATTCGGTATCGGATCGCACGATTCAAATCGCTTGTGATGAGAGCGGCTATGTCGGCTTGGTGCGGCTGGAGGATGGCCGCGTTGATGTGGCCGCAGCGCTCCGCCGCGGTTGGGGTGACACCGATACTAGCAAAACTGCTCAGCCCGCCAAAAGCGTTCTGCTGCAGTCGATCAACGGCATCCTCCGTCGCGCTGCTCAGGAAACGCTGCCGGAGATCGATCTGGACACCCTGCTGACGACACCGCCGCTGCGCCGCTCACGGCGACCGGGTTATGGCCGATTGCTGGCCGTGGGTGATGCCGCCGGCTACGTCGAGCCGTTCACCGGAGAAGGGATGGCGTGGGCGATCCAGTCAGGGATCGCAGCAGCGGAGTGTCTGGCGGATCGATCAGCAGCCGCCGATTGCGGAGTTGCTTGGACCATTCGCTACGCCCAGCTGATGCGCCGTCGTCAGTGGCTCTGCCGGCTGCTCAGCAGCGCCCTGGCTAGCCCCGTGCAGTCGCGGTGGTTGCTGCGATTGTCGGTAGCTGCTCCTTGGGCGGTCCGTTATGCCGTCACTCGGCTCAATCAAGTTGATAGTTGATAGTTGATAGTTGTTGGTTGTTGGTTGTTGGTTGTTGGCGCAAAAAAAGGCCAGCCTGTTACCAGGCTGGCCTTGTCATTTCCTGAGAACCGGACGCTAACGCGTGCCGGCTGATTGGATTTTACTGAAGATCAGATCCTGCCCCACTGAGCCCATAGACCAATGAGGCTAGGAGCGGATCTTAGTACATGTCGTAATCGCCGCCGTGGCCGCGCTCTTGGCACCCTTGTCGTCCTTGGGCTTTTCGGCGATCAAGGCGTCGCTGGTCAGCAGCAGCGTCGCCACGCTGGCGGCGTTGGCCAGCGCCGTGCGGGTCACCTTGGTCGGGTCGATGACGCCGGCCTTGACCAGGTCTTCGTAGGTGTCGGTCAGGGCGTTGTAGCCCATGTTGCCCTTGACTTCGAGCACTTTTTCGCAGACGATGCCGCCGTCTTGGCCAGCGTTTTCGCTGATCATGGTCAGCGGAGCGCGGCAGGCGCGGATCACGATGTTGTAGCCGACCTTTTCGTCTTCGCTCAGCTCAGCAGCCGGCTTGAACGCTGGAGCTGGCACGCAGCAGCGCCACGCCGCCACCGGGCAGAATGCCTTCTTCGACGGCGGCACGCGTCGCGTGCAGCGCGTCTTCGACGCGAGCCTTCTTTTCCTTCATTTCGCTTTCGGTCGCTGCACCGACGTTGACCTTGGCCACGCCACCGGCGAGCTTCGCCAGCCGCTCTTCGAGCTTCTCGCGGTCGTAATCGCTGGTGGTGTTTTCGATCTCGCGGCGAATCTGATCGATGCGGGCCTTGATGTCGTTGCTCTTGCCAGCGCCTTCGATGATCGTGGTGTTGTCCTTGTCGACGATCACCTTCTTGGCGCGGCCGAGGTCGGTCAGCGTCGATGCTCTCGAGCTTGATGCCCAGCGCTTCGAAGATCGCGGTGCCGCCGGTCAGGATCGCGATGTCTTCCATCATCGCCTTGCGGCGATCGCCGTAGCCCGGCGCCTTGACGGCACAGCAGTGTGAACGTGCCGCGCAGGCGGTTGATCACCAGCGTCGCCAGCGCTTCGCCTTCGACGTCTTCGGCGATGATCAACAGCGGCTTGCCCTGTTGGACGACCTGCTCCAAGCAGCGGAACCAGGTCCTTGATGTTGCTGATCTTCTTCTCGTAGACCAGGACGTAGGCATCTTCGAGCACGGCTTCCATGCGTGCTCGGGTCGGTGACGAAGTACGGCGACAGGTAGCCGCGATCGAACTGCATCCCTTCGACCCATTCGAGTTCGGTCTGCAGGCTCTTGCCTTCGTCGACGGTGATCACGCCGTCTTTGCCGACCTTGTCCATCGCGTCGGCCAGCAGGTTGCCGATTTCGCGGTCGTTGTTGGCGGCGATCGAGGCGACGTTCGCCATTTCGCTTCTTTGTCTTTGATCTTGATCGACATCTTGTGCAGCTTTTCGGTGATGTCGCGCGACCGCTTTCTCGATGCCCTGCTTCATCTGCATCGGATTGACGCCGGCGACAACGGCCTTGAGGCCTTCGTTGAAGATCGCTTCGGCCATCACGGTCGCGGTCGTGGTGCCGTCGCCGGCGACGTCGCTGGTCTTGCTGGCGACTTCGCGGACCATCCGAGCGCCCATGTTCTCGTAACACGTCTTCCAGCTCGATTTCCTTGGCGACGGTGACGCCGTCCTTGGTCACGGTGGGGCGAGCCGAAGCTCTTCTGCAGGATGACGTTGCGTCCCTTGGGGCCGAGCGTCACTTTGACGGCGCGGGCCAGCTTGCTGACGCCGCGGCGAATCGGCTTCGCGGGCTTCCTGATCAAAGGCAATGATTTTTGACATAAGGGTTGATTCCGCTCGTTGTAAGGGTGAAAGGTGTGTGGTGGTTCAGGTAGGGAGAAGCAGCCGCTGGATCACTCGACGACGGCGAGGATGTCGTCTTCGCGCATCAGCAGGTACTCGACGTCATCGATCTGCACGTTTTCGCCGGCATAGCTGGTAAACAGGACGCGGTCGCCCTCTTTCAGCTGCGACTTGGAGCGGGTGCCGTCATCGAGCAGTTTGCCGGTTCCAATGGCGATCACAGTTCCCCGGGCCGGCTTTTCTTTGGCCGAATCGGGCAGCACAATGCCGCCGCTGGTCGTCGTTTCGCCTTCTTCACGCTGAATCACCAAGCGCTCGCCCAGAGGCTGCAAACGGACCTGAGGTTTGGATTTGGTGGCAGTCGCCATGGCGTCATATTCCCTTCTGCTTGGGTGGGTTCGAATTGGATTCCGATGGTGGCAGCCAAAACGGCAGCCCCATGAAGTTCGCTGCTCACGCACAGCAATCGGCGCACCGGCAGCGAAAACAGCCGCTGCAACTCTTGACAAAGCATAGATTTACCAATGAAATCACCAGAATGCTTAAGAGCAGCACCGCTGGCGTGCTGGCAGGAGCTAAACTGAACAGCGGCAGGTTTCAGCCAGCACCGTCGCTCTGGCAGCGACGAAGAACAAGGTCCGTTAGCCGTCCCCTCTGGGTTCATCGCGTCCATGCCGATCCGACTGAAATGCTCCTGCGGCAAAGTCCTCAACGTCCGTGACGAATTGGCGGGCAAGGCGGTCAAATGCCCCGGCTGCCAGAGCGTTTTGCGGGTTCCGGCGGCGGCCACACCCGGCCAGGCCGCTGCACCGGCGAAGGCTGCCGGAGCTGCGAAACCCACGCCGCCAGCTGCGAAAAAGGCGGTGGCGGCCAAGTCCGCTCCGGTCGCTGCCCCTGCTAAACCCGCTGTCTCCATCACCGACGGCTCGCTCGACGACCTGTTCAACGAGGCCGGGTTCGAACTGCGAACCGGCAAGACTTGTCCCGGCTGCTTTGCACCGGTGGCCCACGACGCGGTGATTTGCACCCACTGCGGGCTGAACCTAACGACTGGCGAAAAGCTCAAGGCGCATACGACGGAGTTTGAGGACGAACAATCCGGTGAGGCCTATCTTAAAAAGGCCGCGTTGGACATGCAGCGCAGCCAACAGATGCAGGACAAAATGGTTCAGGGAGCCGGCCTGCCGTGGTGGATGCTCGGCATGATCCTGTTTCTGCTCGGCTCAGCCACCGCCGTCGCGGTGATCGCAGTGAACATGAGCAAGCGAGAGGAAGGCGGGTCGTTCGATGGCATCGGCTGGATGCTTTTTCTCTCGGCCATTGCGGCCTCTGCCCTCGCCATCGGCGCTTACGCCGTCGTACTCTACCGCGCCTGCATGGACAGCGTGAAAGAAGGGCTGTTGGTCCTGTTCCTGCCGCCCTACGCGCTCTACTACGGGTTTAGCCGGTTCAGTTACGCCGGCAAACCGCTGCTGCTGGCGATCATCGCCGGTGCTGCCGCTGGCGGGCTGTTCTACGCCTGGTCAAGCCGGCCAGCGGATGGCTCGGCTACGTCGTCTCAGGTCAGCGTTGACGTGTCGTCTTGGCGATTGGGGAAGGAGTCGCCATACTTCCCGCCGATGTAACGCCCGCCTTATTCTTCCCTTTGCCGAAGTGTGACCGTCCGATGCAACGTTCGCTTGTGCTGCTCAAACCCGACTGTGTCCAACGCAAATTGATGGGCCAGATGATCTCCCGCTTCGAAGCCAAGGGTCTGCGGATCGTGGCGATGAAGATGTTGAGAATCACGCCGGAATTATCGAAGCAGCACTACGCCGAACACGTTTCCAAGCCGTTTTACCCAGGCTTGGAAGCGTTCGTGACCTCCGCACCGGTGGTCGCGATGGCGATCGAAGGCCTCGAGGCGATCACCGTGATCCGCAACCTGCTCGGCGCGACCAGCGGCCTCAAAGCTGCCCCCGGCACGATCCGCGGTGACTTCAGCTGCAGTCGCCAGATGAACCTTGTCCACGCCTCCGATGGTGAAGAAGCCGCCGCCCGTGAGCTAGAACTGTATTTCGATCCGGCCGATTTCTGCGACTACGAGCCGATTCTGACCCCGGTCATTCAAGCCGACGACGAATGATCCTCGCGGATCATTCTGCTCGTGGAGCGTCAAAGGGAGGAGTTGGAGTTCAGGCTTCAGCCTGCGCCGCATGGCGTGATCCGGTTTTTTTGTGCCCGGCAGCGCAGGCTAAAGCCTGAACTCCAACATGGCAGCGGACGCTGGTTGCAGCGTTGCCGTTATTCCTGCGTCTTCTGCAGCCGGTCGAGTTCGCGGCCTTTGGGCCAAATCTGCAGGATCACGCCTTCGCTCTCGCCGTCACCGAGCGGGTAGGAGGCGGCGACGCGGACCTGCAGCGAGTTCATCGCGCCGTGATGCCGCGCTTCCCCACGCTCAGCGACCCATTTCGGCCCCTTGATCGCCAGCATCCGGTCGACCGAATCCCAGTGCGGCTCGATCCACTGGCAAAGCTTCAGCAGCGAGCCAACGGCGCGACTGACCAGCGTGGTGAAGCGGAAGTCTTCGAGCAACTCTTCGCCTCGAGCGGCATAGACCGATACCGGCAACGACAGTTCGCTGACCATCTCGTCCAGAATCCTAGCTCGCTTGCCGACGGATTCGGCCAGCGAAACCTTCACGTCCGGCCGCAAGATCGCCAGCGGAATGCCCGGTACGCCACCACCACTGCCCAGATCGAGCACCTCTTCACCGGGCACGATCAACTCCGCCAACTGCAGGCAATCCCGCAGATCGCGACCGACAAATAAATCCCAGGTCGTATGGCGGGTCATGTTGATCTGCTCATTCCACTGCCACAGCAGCCGCGCGTACTGCTCGATCTGCTCGGCCATCGGGTCGGGCATCTCGTAACCGTGGGCGGCCAGTGCGGAGGCGAACTCGGGATCAATCATGAAAGTGGTGTGTGGGTAAGACTCAGTCGGGGAGAAAACAATGTAGAACAATTGTCCCCAATCGTTCAGTAGACCAATGTAGAACAACTGTTTCGCAGATCGATTCGTGCGGAATGATGAACAATTGGGGACAATTGTTCTACTCTCTGAATCGCCAGCGATTCAGGAACTACGGGCAGCGGTTGTATGACACCGCAGCCGGCTTGGCTAGTGCGGCGTCAACGGCTCCTTCCCCTCGGCACGCAGAACTTCGGCCAACCGCCGCTTGATCAGCGCCGACCAAACCGTGTAGCCCTGCTCGTTTAGATGCAGGCGGTCGCTGCGAAAATAGCGATCGACCGGCTTGTTCTCCGCGTCGAGGTAGTATTCCGCCGTTGGGACGAAATAGGTGTTCGGTTCGGTCATAGCGATCTCCCGCAGCAGATCATTGACGCGGCGAATCTGCGGCCAGACTCGATAGCGCGATGATGTCGGCGTCACCTCGACGAGCAACACCGGCGCAGCGGGTTGATGAGCCCGCGAAACCCCGACGACATACCGCGCCAACCGCTCGATCTCTTCGAGCGAAAGATCGGCCTCGCTGCCGGTCACGTCGTTACCGACGAACACCACCATCGCTTGGTAGCGGTGCGGCGTGATCAGCCGCTCGGCGAACACCGCCAGATCGCTGTAGCGAGCCCCGCCATAGCCGCGCTGAATCGGCTGGTGGGGTGCGATGTCGGCCTTGATCGTGTCCCACAACCGGATACTGCTGCTGCCGATGAACAGCACCGCATCGTCAGAGTGCGTCTCGGACTCGTTGAGCTTCTGAATCCGGGCCATCTCGCTGGCCCAGCGTTTTTCCGCCGCCTCGGCATAAGGAGCATAAACCGGTTCATTGTCGGCCAAAGTGCTCACGAGCGACCGCAGTTCGGCTTCCGCTGTCTCGGCCGTCGCGTCGATTTCCCGCAGAGCTTCCGCGTCCGCTTCCGCCGGTTTGTCTGATCCGATTGCCTGGCGGTAGGCAGCCGAGCGCTCGTTGAACCGCGCCAGCAACCGCTGATGGAACTGCTGCTGTGCTTCTGTCACGTCACCCGACTGGTCGGCAGGCCGCAGTCCGGTGAGCTGTTCTAACGTCGCTTCCGCTTCCTCAGCGTCACAGCCCAAGCCCTCCAGCAGCCCCAACGCCATCGCCAGATGACCGTCTGCTGGCGGATGCACGCCATCGCCGTACGCGTACTGCGGGTTCGCGGCTTTGACGCGTTTTAGGTACGCATCGGTCACCTGGTGCACGTCGATCACCCGCTCCACACCGCTGCGCGACTGCAGCGACTGAACGACTTCACCCAGTCGTTCCAAGGTTTGATCGTACTCGCGGAACGGGTTGCGGTAGCCATACGGTTCGTCCTCGGTGACTTCCGCCAGTCGGGCTTGGATCGGCGGCGCTTGGACGTCGAATGACGGCGGCGTCAGCAGCACCAACTTCGCCCCGCGCTCGGCCACGCGGTCGATCAGTTGTTGCATGCCATTGCGGTAGGCGTCGACGATCTGCGGAGACTCTGGGTGATAAATCCCATCGTTCATCCCGTAGCACACGATCACCCAATCCGGTTTGGTTGATTCCAGCACTTTGGCAAGTCGCTTGTGAACATTCGGTCGCGGGTTGGGATGCACCGGCTCGGTGATTCCCGAAACGGTTTCGCTGCTCAGGCCCGCGTTGATGATGTCGATGTCGCGGTCAGGGTAGGCTGCCCAGAGGTAGGCTTCGGCGAGTGCGACGTACTGGCCGTTTTGCGTGATGCTGTCGCCCAGGACGAGAATCCGGTCGCCGTCAGAAAAGGGAATTTCGGCCGCGGCGCGGTTGGCGACAACCGCCAGTGCGATCACCAGGCCGAGCAAGATACGTGTCAGTCGTTGCATGTTCTATTGCCGTCCGTTATGCGAATGCTTCATGAAGTTGGCCGGCGGCGTCCCACTGCAGCTCGGCCAGCGGTTCGATGATACTCAGATCCTCGCGCCCAGTGGTCTCCGCTAGATAGGCTTCGCTGCAGATCACTTGGCCGAGGTGCAGCGTGTCGGGGATCCACATCCAGCGGAGTTGCTCCGGCGACTGCCGCCCAGACTGTCCCGCCGCGACCTGTAACACCTCACGATCGGTTTCCCAGTACACGGGAATCGCCGCTCCGGTGATATGCAGCGCCGTCAAGCAATTGATGCGAGTTTTCTCGACATCCATTTCCCGCACCAACCGGCTGCGGCAGTACTCGGCGATGCCGATCCCGGCGGCGTTGCCCGCGGACTGCTGGGTCAGCCCGCGAACGTAGATCTGATGGACCTTGGGCCACTCGTGCTCGCCCGCCAGCTTGTCGTTAAACTTGCGTCCGACGACGTTCGTGTCCAATCCACTGCCGCTGATGTTCTTGCCGATGCGGTCGATGATTACCAGGTCAGCATCTTGGAAGGGCAACCGAGGCATCATCCCTCGGGCCAGATCCAGCAGCTGCGGCTCGCGACTTAAAATCTGCTCCGGCTCCATCGCCTCGACGATCGCGACTTGGTCGTAGGCGTTCTCGACGATCGCCAGCCCGAGCGAAATCGGCGTACACTGCAGGATCAGCGGCGCAACTTGGCCGACAATCTCGTCGAACCGCTGACGCGTCATCGCTTGGTGATACTCGGCGGCCCCGCGGTGCTTACCCAGACCGATCAGCATCATCTTGACCACACCGCTTTCATACGGACCGCTGATCCGCGTGTGTGGCTTGATGCGGTTGATCACGATCACGTGGTCCGCCTCGGCCGCCAGTGCGTCAAAGTAGACCGGCACACCGCTGGGCGTCCGGCCCAGTTCTCGGACCTCCATCGATGCGCGGACCTCGCAGCCGACGGTTTGCGGCGACACGCCGTACTCGGCCAGCACGCCGGCTTGTCCCGGGCCGGTCGCCCCGCCGTGACTGCCCATCGCCGGCACAATCCAGGGCTCGCCGCCGAGCGCCGGACCGTCTCGACCGCCGCGGCGACGATGGTCGGTAACTGATTGATCCCCCGGCTGCCGACCGCGATCGCCACCGACTGCCCTGGTTTGAGTCGCTGTGGCAACGACGATGCGGCGATGGTGGCTCTGACCGCGGCAGCGACGTCGGCAATCGCATCGGAGGCAAAGTGTTGTTGTACCCTAAAGACGCGAGGCAGCGATTCGTTCACGGGGAGGCCACCAATTCCAGCGGATCGAGTGTGACATCGGGACGAAGTTTGCTAAACCGCTGACGGCCCGCTGCGGTCACGGCAGTGCGCTGCAGGTCGACGCGCTGCAAACTTTTAATCGCGGCAATTTTTTCCAGCGAGCGATCGCTGACCTGCGACCCGGTCAGCCACAGCGTCTCCAGCGGCGCCGCGGAAGCAAGGCTCGCCAAACATGCGTCGCCCGTCCGCGTCCAGCTCAAGTCGAGTTCCTGCAGCGATTCGGCGGCGCCGAGCCAGTCGGCTAGAGTGTCATCGACTGCTGTCGCTTCCAAGCTGAGCTGACGAAGAACCGCCGGATCCGGGCACAGCCGCGTCACGTCCGCGACCTCTACCGGAAGGCCTGTTAAATCGAGCCAACGCAGCGAGCGTTGCGGAGCGATGCGAACCAGCGATTCAGGCTGAACTTGGCACCGCGCCAGGCACAGGCTCATCAGGTCGTCGCGCTGCACCGCCGTCAGCCGCGCATCGTCCAAGCGAAGGTAATCGGCTAGTTCCGTCTCCTCTTCCCGCCGCTGCAGCGGATTGCCTGCAGTCCGTACCTGGTAGAGCTTGGCCAGCCGCCCTAGTACCTCGACGAGTCCCTCGCCATCGTTGTGGTCGATCATCTGGTGGCAATAGGCCGCGGCAAACGCATACAGCTGAGTCAGCTCGGCGTGACGCTGAAACGCCTGCCGCCCGAGCGACTCCAGTTGCTGCAGCGGCAGAGCCTGGCCGCTGACGAGCGCCCGGTGCCGAGCGAACTGCAACCGCGACGACTCCCAGCCGCCGATCGTGGCATAGCCGCCATCGATGGTCGTCGATTCCATGTAGCAGGCGATGCCTTCGAGCAACCAAAAATCCTGCCGCTCTCCCGGCGGAACGCGCAGCCGCGAATCGGTCGCCTCGGCAAGCAACTGGTGGGTCAGCTCGTGATACCGTGTCGCCAGCACTTCGCTCGCGTCCTCGCTGCCGAGCGATTGCCGCAAGAACATCATTCGCGCGGTACTGGAGTAATACCCCGTGGAGCGGCCGATCGCCGGGCCTTCGGCCGCCAGCGCCGCGGCGTACTGATCAGGATTGCGAAACACCACAACTCGCAGCTTCCCGCCGACGACCGCGCCGCGTGCCGCCGGCCGCCGCGACGTTTGGTCCCACCGCTGCCGATCTTTCCACAGCGGAAAAAACAGCTGCGACCAGACTGCAAAATACCGTTCCAGGTCCTGAGCGATTTCTACCGCAGCGGCGCGCGGCACATCGGCTAGGATCAGGAAATGCTCCGTCTCCACGCGCTGCGGATCGTTCCAGCGGACCCGCAGCGACCGCGCTGGCAGCGCGCGCGATGCTCGCGCCGTCGCCGACTTCGACCGCCACCGCCTCCGCAGCCGGCAACCCTAACCGCTGACGCACGCTTGCGTCGGCAGGGTCCTCGAAATGCTGCTGCCAGGTCGCCAGATATTCGAGCCACGCGACGTCGGCCGACTCGCCGCTGACGGGCGGCCGCGCCGCCGTCTCAGACGCCACGGTCAGAAAATCGCCGCGCGGGCCGCTTGCCGCTTGAGGCACCACGGCGATGAATCGCGCGGCCTGCGCAAACGGCAGCGTGAACCCTAGCAGCAGTGAAAAAACGGTCGCTCGGAGGATCATGCAGTGGAGGGAGAGGTAGCGGGTCAGGCAGCAAGGGCGTGTGATACTGGAGCAATGTGTTAGCCCCGAAACCGTCAGTATAGCCCACGCCGCTGCGTCCTCGCGCTCACGCCGCGCCGGGCGATCGTTGGAGTCCAGGCTTCAGCCGGTTCAGGTGAGGTCGGGCATTGACGCCGCAGCCTAAAGGCTGAACTCCAACGCTGGAGTCCAGGCTTCAGCCTGCCAAGGTTCGAGTATCCACGCCCATCGCTGGGGCTCTAGGCGTGCCACCCACAGCTATCGCGATACCTGCACCAGGTGGGCGGCAATAAGATTTCGGAAGAACCTTGGAAACTAGCGGGATTCCCCCGATCCGCGCCGGCGGCGGCGGATCTCATAATTGCCGCGGCTGGCGTCGTACTTGATGTCGATCAGCCCATCGGCGGCCAAGTCCTGCAGCAGTTCCGAGAAGGTCGAGTAGCCGTAGTATCCTTCGTTGAAGCCAGGAAAGACGCGGCGTACCGCCTGCTTGAGCGCCGAGCCCCAAACCACGTCCCAATCCTGCTCCACCGATTGCAGGACTTCCATCAGCTGCTCGACCGCCTGCTGTTTCTTGGGCCTGGTCCGGCTGCGGTCGGCCGGCTCGGGTGTCTTGTCCGCGACGCGAATCAAGTCGTCGTAATAGATGAACTCGTCACAGTTGGCGATCAGCAGGTTCGATGTAGAGCTCTTCACGCCGCAGCCGATGACCCGCTTGTTGTTCTCCTTCAGCTTCGAAACCAACGGCGAAAAGTCGCTGTCGCCCGACAGCAACGCAAAGGCGTCGATGTGCTGCTTGGAGTAGCACAGGTCCATCGCGTCGACCACCATGCGGATGTCGGCGCTGTTCTTGCCACTCATCTTGCTCTGCGGGATGTCGATCAACTCGATGCCCTGCGCATGAAAATCCCGCACTGCGTCGGCGTAATTAGCCCAGTCGCAGTAGGCCCGCTTGTAAACGATCCGACCTTTTTCCAGCAACCGCTTGAGCACCAGGCGGATCTGAAAGCCGCCCGATTTCATCCCGCGCACGCCGATCGCCAGGTTTTCAAAATCGACAAACACGGCGATCAGCGGTTCACTCGACATGCGGTTCAGGTCTCGGCGATAACAAATGTGAGGGAGGCATTAGCTCCAGCTCGCTGACGACCGGAAAATGGTCCGAGCCGCCTAGCTGGATGATCTCGGACGAGAGCGTCCGAAAGTGCTGCGAGTGAAAAATGTAGTCGATCCGCAGAGCCAGCGGCAATGGGCGCGTCGGCCACCGCCATGTGGGCTGGGTATCGGCATCAGCATGCACCGCGGCAAAGCTGTCGACGAAGCCCGCAGCAACGAGACGCCGAGGTGCCTCAAAGCCCGACAGGCTATTGAAATCGCCCACGATAATCGTCGGCACCTCCTGATCAACGGCCGCCAAAACCGCTTCAATCTCTTGCCGGTGCTTCTCTTCGGTCGCCATCAGCGCCCCCATCGCTTCGCGCAAACCCGATCCCCGTGCGATCACAAATGGCGTTAGGTGAACGTTTAAGATGCGGACATCTTGGTCGCCGAGACGGTAGGTAGCGCCGTAGAAGCCAAACAGTCCGGCACGCGGTGGGTGAAACTTGAGATCGCGAGGCTTGAGCCTAGATGCGAACGCGAATCGCTCGGCACCATACGCGCCATTGTGTCCGACCGCATGAAACTCAGGATAGCGATCAGCGAGACGTTGCTTGAGAAACCGCTCGGACTGTGGCGTTGTCTCTTGCAGGCACAGGATGTCCGCGCTCGCTGTTGCAATCGAATCAAGCACCTGATCGCCGCGGCGATTGCCCCAGTTGACATTAAATGTGGCCACACGGACCGACTGAGCGACGGCATCGCCAGCGGTCAGCAGCGTCAGCGTAGCTAAGCAGAGGAAAACGGCACGTGTCGTCATTGAAAGTTCTGTTAAATCAGCGATGACTCAATCAGACCAACGGCCGCTCGTCTGGCCTTGGCTGCCGCGTCACCCCTGCACCCAATTCCACGTGATCCCTAACACGATGTACAGGATCAATGACAAGCCCGGCGCATTAGCGAGGACAAGCTTCCATCCACTATAACGACGGAAGACGACGGCAGCCAAAACGCTGCTGAAAACGGTAAGCAGCGAAAAGAGGGAGATGTATAAAAGAATCATCGCGATCACTCGTCCGATCTCCGCAACGATGTCATTGAACCATTCTCCGGATACCACGTACACCACGCCTACAATAAATGGCATTGGCGGCTTGGGTGGAGTCGGGTTGGGCAGATAAATGAGAGCCAAAAACATCGCCGCGACACAGTAAGCAAGTCCGCAGGCAAAGAAGGCGATCGACAACAGATAAATTTGATGATACTTGCGCTTAGATCTATCAATACGAAAACGGCAGCAACCAACGCGCCGGCAGCGATCGACTTCGACGTGTTCGGCAGATTGGCTGCAATCGAGAAGTAGCAAGCCGAGAAGGCTGTCCACGTCAGCAATTGCCGGATCGAGAACGAGCAACGCCTCTGCTCGCACACGTCCGCAGCGACGTCGGGGCCCGCATCGCTGGCGTTACGAGCGCTAGTTGTCGACACGGCCGGCGGATGCTCAGGAGAGTCACCGGATCGAGACGTCCGAGCTTGGGATTCCGGCATCATACGCCTAACCTTCCCCTGTCGATCGCGTCAGGGAGAACCGCGAAATAGCCACCCAAGCGGACAGATAGAGGGTATCTCCATTAGTGCAACACCATCAGTGCAACAACAGCCGAGATCAGAAGCGACGTGCCAAACAACGCGAAAACGCAAATCTTGATGATCGCTTGATTGGGAACGACCGGAGTCTGCTTCAGTGGCTTGAAGTTCGCCTGCGGGGGCCGGTAGGGGTTCATGCGCCCATTGTATCACTTGCCCGATGCCGCTGCCGCGAAGGAATCGCAGCGAGAGGCTCTTCCGCTATTAATGGCCGCGGGCCCCGGGGCGGGTACCGCTATGGCTTTGGGTGGCACGCTCAGAGTCCCAGCGATGGGCGTGGACGGCGGAAGCAGATAGGGAGCCAATGAGTCATTCCATGGTAACCGGGCAGTTCTCCCCAACACGCCCTTCGTTCCTCAGGGACGTGCCACCCTGATCGATCAGCTCTCCCGCCCCAGTGATGAGCCACGACGTTCGCGGAAGAACCCACCGAGAGGCTCGGATCGAGCGTAGGCTACGTCAGCGACTGCTGTTGCTCGATTTGAGCGCGGAGCCGGTCCTCTTGTTCGCGCAGTTCTGGCGTGAACTCGGGTCCGAAATCGTCGGCTTCAAATACCGGCCGGATCTCGACGTCACATTCCTCGTTCATCGGGTTGGGACATTTCTTCAGCCACTCGATCGCCTCTTCCATCGAGCTGACCTTCCAGAGCCAAAAGCCGGCGATCAACTCCTTCGTCTCCGCAAACGGCCCGTCGATGACCGTTCGCTGGTCATCGGAGAACCGCACCCGCACGCCTCGCGAGCTGGGGTGCAAGCCTTCACCGGCCAGCATGATGCCGGCTTTGACCAGTTCTTCGTTGTACGCACCCATCGCCGCCAGCAGCTTTTCCTCCGGCATCACTCCCGCTTCTGAATCCTTCGTCGCCTTAATCAACACCATTACTCGCATCGCTTTGACTCCTCGATTACCTTCGATCAGCCGGTATGCCACACATCCGGCCATGCAAGGAGTTATCGAATATCAGAAACCGAGATCGACAGGCCACCGAAGAAAATGTTCCACATCCTGACTGAGCGACCCAGCGAGCGTTCAAGTTTGCCTCGCATCGCTGTCGCGCGGCAGATCGTGATGGAGGCGACTCAAGGCGAACAACTGTTCACAGCGTTTTGTGCAGAAACCCGGCTCGATGACTCCCCGTTCTTCAAGCTTTCTGATACCTCGGTTGACCAGCGAGATTTCTTCCTGCGGACAGGCGAAGTAACACGAGTCGCTAGCTGGCGACGTCTGCCAAACGCCAACGCGTAGACCACAGCTTTCAAGTTCCGACAGTAGCCGCTTGGCCTCGTCGTCCAGCGGCAATCCGTGCTCGTCGGCAAAGCTTTTGGGATAGGCGAAAAAAGTCCAAGGGCAATTGCCAGCTTGATAGCAGGCGTCGGGGTCGAAGCGGCAGTTGCTCATGAAGATTCGTCTACCGTTGTTCCGGGGCGATCCACTCAGTCCACCGCGCGGGATGGCTGCATCACGACACCGTCGGGAGCCGGCAACGACTCGGGTAGGCGCAGGTCCGTCGGTTCCACCACCGGCAGCACCATCGAGCTGGATCGCTCACTGTCGCCATGGGCGATGCGAACTTCAAAACCGCCCGGCAGCGCGTCGAATGCCCACGGCCAGGAGTTGCTGCCGCCGCCGGGGCCGGAGACGGTCAAGCGGAGCCGCGAGCCCTGCCGGAATGCGTGAGCAAAAGGAAACAGCTCAATGCGGAGCGGTGTCCACTCGCCAGGCGTGAGCTTTTTCGCAGATTCGGCGGTGTGCAAATGCTGCGGCCGCAGCTGCGTCGATGCGGCTTCATCGAGTGCCCGGTGGCTGGCCCGGAGCCAGCCGCTCTGCACGAGCATCTCCTGGCCGTCAGGTCGGACCTCGGACAGCGTTACCTGCAGGTCGACGTCCTGGGCATCAGCGGCGGCCCAAAGATCCACTGAGCCGGAACCTGCCATGATGAGCTGATCCGACAATTTCTCGGACGTAAACGTCGCGCGGCCCTGCACCGGATCGGCCCAGCTTCCTGGCTTGGCCGGATCGTAGGTAAAGCGGCTTTGCGCTGCATCACCATCCGCGTTGTCGGGCTCCAGGTCAGTGCCCAGGGCCAGCCGCCGGCCGTTCCCAGCAGCGGCGAAGCTCGGCAACGTCAAGCGGCCACGCGCTTTGCCCTGGCTGTCGGCTTCCAGTAGCACCAGGACAGGGTCTTGTGCCTCGTATCGGCTGACGGTTTCCAGATCGGGATCACCCAGATAAACATCCAGAAACGTAACGATCTCGTCCCAGACGTCACCGGACCAGTACTGGTGGAACCCATTCACGCCGACGAAACGAGCCGGTGTATCGGCCGCGAATTGCTCGGCCATGATGGCGGGGCGTCCGCCGGTTTGCGGATCTTGCCACGAGACGATTTGCAGAGTCGGAACTTTGATCTTCGCCACTTTTGCCGCGCGGCTCCGCCAGAAGCTACCGTCATATGGATGCATCTTTGATCGTCTGAATCAAGTTGACGTTCTGACCGCGCAGTGCCTGATTCGCCAGACACACCGGATCGACCGCGGCCCGCGCGATCAACTCCTTGCGGCTGCTCGGCCAGGCGTTCTCACGGTCGCGTCCTCCCGCCCACGCGTACCCGAAGCCGACATTGGCGATCCCGCCGGGATAGAACACGTCGCGGTAAAAGTCGCCGACGACTGATCCAGCGACGATGGCGTCGAGTGACGGCGGCTGTGTGGAAGCCACGAACAACTGGGTCAGGCCCGGCCAGGACTGATCGCCGAACGCAACGTCGTCCACCCACGGCTGGGCTGAGAAGGCCTCGATCATGTCATAGCCGTCGAGCCAAGTCAGCGGCTCCATGAAGTCGAATGCACCGCCCGAACAGCCGCTGCCGCGCATGTTGACGCCAGCGACCGCATAGCCGAGCGCAGAAAATTGCTCGAACGGCCGGTTCTGAAACGCGTCGCTCGTTTCAAGGCTCGGCTGGTAGCCGGAGTACGAGATCACCAGGTCGTAAGGGCCTTCGCCGTGGATCTCTGGATCCGGCAGGACCACGCGGTAGGCGAGCAACGTGCCGTCTCGGGTCTCGATATACCCGCTGGTCGGCGTCAGTTGCTGCGATGATGTAGAAGTTCGCCTCGGGGTGCTCGTCCGGTCCCAGCACCCGGACCGGTGGCGACAAAAGGCTCGCTGCCTTCGACGGTTACGCTGTAGTCATCGCCTGGCGGCAGGTCACGGATCACCAGCCCTCCTCGGTCGTCCGTCCGCCCCATCGTTTGCAGGCCGCCGCCACGGACAGTGACACTTGCACCGGGCTCGGCGCCAGCGATCTGAATCTGCTCAACGCTGCCGCGAACCGTTGGATTGGCCGGCGAAGTCGATGCCGCGTCGGGTGACGTCAACGTCGCGGTTGCCGCCGGGTCACGCGGGGCCGGTGGTACCACCGGCGATGTGCCCGCGATCGTTTTGCCCTTGTCGCGCCAATACTCAAGGAAGTCCGCGACCGAGACGACAAACGGAGCATCCGGTGCCGTGCCGACCGGTTCAGCGCCATCACGGTGCTCCTGAATCGTGTGCCCGAAGTAGTGGCTGATCCAGCCGTCAACGCGGTCTTTGCCACGTTCCACGAACTGGTCCATTTCCTCCATCGTGCAGTTGAGCGGGAACGTTTCTTCGACAACCAGCGGTTTGCCGATGTCATACACAGCCAGCGCAGCGACCGCTTTATCGACTTCGTCCTTTGCGGGATACGAGTGCACGCTGACGAAATCGAAATGCTTGGCGACCTCGGGCGCATAGAATACGGGCTTAGCGTTCGGCCAGACTTGCGCCCACGGGATGACGCCAATGGTGATCGGTGTCTCTGCGTCTGCCTGCCGAATCGCCTGGGTTAGCTTAGAAACCCAGGCCTCGGCGATCTCGGTACCTGTCCGCCCGTTGGCGTCTTCCGAGATCTTCTGGATGAAGTAAAAGCCTCCCAGTTCCCCCCCGACCCAACGCGGCTCTCCCTCTTTAGCCGGCCCGCCGATGATCGGCTCATTCACCAAGTCGTAACAAAACACTGCGGGATGACCGGCGCAGGTCTCAGCAATTTTCTTCCACCAACGGGCCTGCACATCCCAGCGATCCGCCTCGTCGAGCGCGTCGTACCAGGCGGGGATACGGTCCAGGCGGTAGCAGCTCAGCCCGGTCACATCGAGGTATAGACCGTGTTCGCGGCTAAGGTCGAGTAATTTCTTGAGCCGCTCGAGTTGCTGCGAGTCGAACTCGTTTGGCCCGGTCATGTAGGTCCCAAACTGCAGGTGGATCCGCACGACGTTGGCGCCGAGTTCCCGCATCCCGCGAAAGTCCCGCTCCAGCCGCGGCCAGTCTGTGTCCCATGTTTCCTCGACCAGCTTGCCGAATTCACCGAGGTAGTTGAATCCCCAGGGGATGAACGTCTTGCCGGACTCGCCGAGTACAAACCGCTGGCCGTCGCCGGAGATCCGCACCTGTGGCATCGCCGGCGGTTCGCCATCGGCAGCGAGAGTCGTCCTGCCGGTTAGCAGCATCAGGACTAAGAGCACCACCGCCGCACAGAAGCTCCGCACAGGTGGCAACGCGATGCGGAGACCACTCATCGAGCTCCGACGCTCCCGTATAACCGCAAATCGCTGCATGGAATCACCTTCGAGTCGTTTGTTGAAGATCGCCAGAGCAGATCTTATTCGATCCGGCAGCCCTCAAACGCCGAACAGCAGAGACCGGTGATTAGCTTGGTTCACCCCCCTGCGTACCGCCAGAGTCGATCTCAATGACACTGATCCGGCCATCTGCCTCCAGCACCGCCTGTTTCACCCGCGTCAGATCATCGATCCCGTGTTTTCGCAGACTCGCAGCGAGTTCCTGTTCCGTCAACTTTTCCTTCCGCAGATTCTCCTTAACGAGTCGTCCATTGTGAATCAATAACGTCGGGGCGTGCTGCGCGATCCGGCGGAAGCGTGGGAAATAGTATTCCAATAAATTAGAAAAGTAATCCAGCAGCAGCACCACGACGATCATCAGGATCACGTCCAGAACCGCAGTCGTGTCTCCCAAGATCGCATCGGCCGCCAGCGCGCCGACAATCACCAACGCGATCATGTCATTGTCGGACAAATCTCCTGTTTGCCGCTTCGGGATGAGGCGAATCACAACCGTTAGGGCGACATAGACCGCTGTGCCACGAGCAATGATTTCCCACAGCGGTGTTTCCAGCAAAAGTACGTTGGCGACCACGAGCAATGAATCCTCCGTGCGGTACTTTCACGTATTTCGTGGCTCAGCGTGGCTGCATATCCTCCAGGTGGCACATCCCTGAGGAACGAAGGGCGTGATGGGGAGAACGGCACGCTACCCCTGGAATGTCCCAGTAACTCGATCTCTGCTTTCGGCGCCTACGCCCATCGTTGGGGCTCTGAGCGTGTCACCCGAAATCATAGCAATACCCGCTCCAGGATGGGCAGCCACTCTATCAGCGGAAGAACTGATCTTACCACACCGAAGTTCGTGTCCTGCCCCGTTTAGGCGATGATGTCTTTGACAACGTTTCCATGCACGTCGGTCAGGCGGAAATCGCGGCCGGCATAGCGGTAGGTGAATTGCTCGTGATCAAAACCCAACAGTTGCAAAATCGTGGCGTGCAAGTCATGGATGTGGACTTTGTTCTCCACCGCTTGAAATCCAAACTCGTCGGTCGCGCCATGGACAAAACCTTTCTTCACACCACCGCCCGCTAGTAGCATTGTAAAACCATAGTGGTTGTGATCCCGGCCATTGACCTTGCCGGCATTGTTATTAGCGGCCAGTTCGACCGTCGGGGTGCGGCCGAACTCGCCAGCGATCATCACGAGCGTCTCCTCAAGCAAACCGCTGCTCTTCAGATCGCGGATCAACGCCGCAATGGCTTTATCGATCTGCCCGGCTAAGCGGCGGTGGTTGACTTCCAGGTCATCATGGTTGTCCCAGGGCTGACCGGCACCATGCCAGAGCTGGACATATCGGACACCGCGTTCGACCAACCGGCGAGCGATCAGAATCTGACGCGCCGGATGCCCTTCACCATAAGCATCCAGCACATGCTGCGGCTCACCACTGACGTCAAACGCTTCAGCCGCTTCTTGCTGCATCCGATACGCCAGTTCAAACGAATGCACCCGCGCTTCGAGTTGAGGATCAACAACTCGCTGATCAAGATGCTCGCGATTGAGCTGTTGCAACAAGTCGAGTTGGCGGCGTTGCTCCGCATCGCTGACGTAGTGGTTGCGAACATTCGCCACCAGTTTTTCGATGTCGGTATGCTGCGAGTCGATGTACGTGCCTTGATACACGCCCGGCAGAAATCCGGATTGCCAGTTCTGTGATTCCTGAATCGGGTAGCCGCCAGGGCACATCGCGATGAACGCCGGCAGGTTTTGGTTCTCGGTTCCCAGACCATACGTGGTCCACGATCCCAAGCTTGGACGGACCAGTCGGGCGTCGCCGCAGTTCATCAACAATAGCGATGGTTCGTGGTTGGGAACATCGGCGTGCAGCGACCGCAGCACCGTGAACTCGTCGATCACTTCGCCGACGTTGGAAAAAATCTCACTGACCTCGATCCCGCTTTCACCATACTTCTTAAACTTGAAAGGTGATGGCAGGGCGGCGCCGGTTTTGCGCTCGGTTCTCAGAGTATTCGGGATCTCACGCCCGGCATATTTCTCCAGTGCCGGCTTGGGATCGAACGTGTCGATATGTGAGCAGCCACCATTGAGAAAGATATGAATGATGTGTTTGGCTTTGCCGGGAAAGTGCGGCTGCCGCGGCGCCAGCGGCGTGATCGTCGGCCCCGCATGGGCTACAGGGGATAGTCCGCCAGTTTCGCTCAGTATCTGAGTCAGGGCCAACGCTCCCAAACCCATACCGGTACGGGCCAGCAGTTCCCGGCGCGTAACCAATGTTTCGGGGCGATGTGAATAAATCGACATAGTGTTATTTCCTCAGGTGAGCCCTGCAGCGAATGGGGCTAATCGACAAACGTGAACTCATTGGACATCAACAGCACTTGGGCGTACCGCGCCCACGGGTCCAGCTTGTCTGCTTCGGTGGTCGTTGATTGTTCGATGAATTGACGTCCCGTGGCCGTTTCATCGGCGTTTGGCGAGCGAGCATAAAGGGTTTGGTAGAGCCACGCGATCCGCTCGCCGATCTCAGTGATCTGCTGTAATTCCTCCCGCGCGACCAGACGCTGAGCCTGCTCAACGGCAAAGGGGTGGTTCATCAAATACAACGCCTGCTGCGGAACCGTGGTCAAGTAGCGGCGCGGCGTGTGAGCATCGGGCGAGGCAAAATCAAAGGTTCGAAAAACGCCCGGCAGGTTCTGACGGTCAATATGACTGTAGAGCGTTCGTCGAGGCGGGAACGGCGCCTGTGTAATGTCGACCGATGTACCAAACACCTTGTGGTCGAGCGTCGCTGAGACCGCCAGCAGGCTGTCGCGCAGCCCTTCAAAATCGAGCCGGCGGCGATTCATCCGCCACACCAACCGGTTCTCCGGATCGACCGCTGCGGCGTCCTGGCGGTGATCACTTCGCTGCTGATAGGCCGCGGAAAGCACGATCTGCCGCACCAATTGCTTCGTTGACCAACCCTGGTTGATCAACTGGCCAGCCATGTAGTCGAGCAGCTCGGGGTGCGATGGCGGATCACTGCGCAGGCCAAAGTCGCTGGACGTTTCCACCAACCCCTGCCCAATCAGATGTTCCCACACGCGGTTGACCCAGACTCTAGCGGTGAGCGGGTTGTCGCGATCGACAATCGCCTGAGCCAATTCCAGCCGACCACTGCCGTGCTGGAACGGCTGGCGGTTTTCACCGGCCAATTGTCGCAGGAATTGACGCGGCACGGCCTCGCCGGGAGCGCCGGGGTTGCCGCGTTTGAGGATGCGAGGATCGTCCTGTTTGCCCTCTTTCTCCGTCATCACCATCGCCTGCTGAGGCGCCTGGTCGGAGGCGGCCAACTGAGTGATCTGTTCGCGCAGCTTGCGCAGCTCATCTCGATCTTCGCCACGCAAAAAGCGTTCAACCTGATCGGCGGCGACCACGGCCGGCGACTGCGGCTCGTGCAGCAGTTGGCGGAGCTGTTCCGCAGCGGCGTCATCCAGTGCCGTCGGGCTGGGCTGACCCTGTTCCGCTGCGGCGGTTTTGGCCGCTTCCCAGCTGCGATGGATGCGGGCGAACATCTGGCCGTAGCGGTCGATCACCTGGTCGAAGTTTTCGGGTTCGAAATCTTTAAACAACTCCGTCACCAGCGGATTGAGCGGAATCGCATACTCACCCGCAGCAAACTGACGAGCTAACTGCCCTGCAGCAGTCTTGAAAGCTTCGGCGGGCAGTTCGGCCAGACGGTGCCAGGGGGCAAAAACCGGATGATCGGCTTTGATTTTATCTTCTAAGAACCGTGTCCAACGTTCGACTTGCCGACGCGACGGTTCGCGCCGCCCCTCCTGTTTCCAATACTCGCTGTCTCGAGCGGCGTAGCGGCCGTCGTAGGCGGCGGCAAAATACGCACCGAGTTGATCGATGACCTGCTCCTGGGCTTCCTGACGCTTCCGCTCCAGAAAATCCGCGACCACGCGTTCCCGCTTTTCCAGGTCCTGTCGATAAGCTTCCTGGAGATCGTCCAGCGGCAACGTCGTTTCTTGCGAGGCTGAAAAGACACCGTAGAGGGAATAATAATCTGCAGTGGGAATCGGATCGTACTTATGGTCATGGCAACGGGCGCAGGCGACCGTCATGCCTAACATCCCGCGTGTGACCACATCGATGCGGTCGTCGATGATGTCATGCGTGTTGTTCAAGAACCGCCGGCCGACGGTTAAAAAGCCCATCGCCGCCAGCGGCGCTCGGTCACCGTCTTGAAGGAGTTGATCGGCGGCTAACTGATAACTTAAGAACTGGTCATAAGGCAGGTCTTCATTGAGCGAGCGGACAACCCAGTCGCGAAACACATAAGCATACTTATAGTTGCGATCTTCCTCGAACACATAACCTTTGGTGTCGGCATAGCGAGCGATATCCAACCAGTATCGCCCCCAGCGCTCGCCGAACGCGGGCGATTCCAACAGCCGATCGACCAACCGGACGACAGCGTCAGGAGCCGAATCCTCAACAAATCGCTCAACGTCCAGCGGATCGGGCGGCAGTCCCGTTAAATCGATGGACAGCCGCCGGATCAGGACGCGGCGGTCGGCCGGCGCGCTTGGCTCCAGCCCTGCAGAATCGAGCGACGCCAGGATGAAACGGTCGATCGGAGATGCTGCCCAATCCGGGTTTTGAACGGTGGGGACCTCGGGATCGGCGACAGCTTGAAACGCCCAATGCGACTGGGCCGAAGCGTCTTTGGAGAGCGGTGTTGCGGTAGCTGGCCAAGGAGCGCCGAGTTCCACCCACCGTGTCAGCGCTGCAATCGCTTTTTCAGGTAGCTTTGCATCCGGCGGCATTTGGATATTGCCGTCGTACCGGATCGCCTGAATGAGGGCGCTGGCATCAGCGTCACCGGGTACGAGCGCCGGACCATTGTCGTTGCCTGCCAACAGGTGTTCCAAGGCATCGAACCGCAATTCGGCCTCCTGGCTGTCGGGGCCATGACACTCGATGCAGCTGACCATCAGCACCGGTCGCACCTCGCGCTCGAAGAAATCGGCCACCTCCGGATCGATTGCAGGTTCCTCCGCCTTTGACGAAGAGGCGATCAGTGCAAGGACAGCCAGAATGGATGCCAGCTGCAGCAATTTCATGCGTGGCTCAGGGGAGAGAGGCGGGATGAATCAGGAGGGGAGTCTGGCAGGCGAAGCAATGGACGCCGAGGCAAGTGATGCTGTGATTGTACGTCGGCAGGGCGGTCTGCGTCAGCCGTTTTTCAGGCTGTTAGGGCTAAGGAGTAGTGCAGAAATAACTTCCGCATTTCACTCTCCCTCCGGGAGAGTCGAGCCTCAGGCGAGGAGAGGGGCGATCCTGGCCCTCCCCGGCCGCTACCGCATCCGACCCTCCCGCAGGGCGGGAGGGTGAAGGCAAGGAGAACAAGGAACTCGTTTTTGAACTCTCCCTAAACTGCCGAGCGCAGGCCTTGGATTGCGCGATCGACCAGATCCAGACTGTGCTGCAAAACCTGGGTTCGCCATTGCTGCGACGCCGGACAAAACAGCTCCTTGAGCTGCTCTTTGGCGCTCGCGGTAGATGCCGACGACGCCGCGGCCCAGTGATAGGCGCGGTTTTCAGCGCGGAGGCCGGCAAGCATCTTGACCGGTTCTGCCGTGCCGTACTCGGCACAGGCAAACAGGTAGTTGTCCGCCATCTTCCGGGACACACACCAACGTCCGAACTCGCCCCGTGCGTCGTAGGCGATGCTGCTGCAGTCGGCCGATTCGAACGAATCGGCGCCGAACCAATCGGTCAGCCACGTCCGCTGCAGCTCGCTCAGCGGGTAATTGATCAGCAGCTTGCAGGTTCCCGACTTGCCGAGGCCGGTGTGAAAGTCGAGGTGGGCAACCGACCGGCTGCCCTGCAACCACCGCACCAACTGCTCGCTCAGCAGTTGATTTGTCCGTGACGGTTCCGCACCGCCGTAAAACAGCCCTTTCGGGAAATCATACTGGCCAGCTGCCACCGTGCTCCGCATCCGCTGCATGCCGTTGCGAGCGATCGCCCACAGCGCCTTGGCGATAAACGGCTCCCATTTCGACGGCGGGGATTGCGGGTTGAGCAGCCCATCGAGACCGGCATAACCATCCGGCGAGCCTTCGTAGCGTTCTTCCGGCAGCAGAAAGTTGCGATTGAGGTCGACGTTGTTTTGGTCACCGCGCCGCAGCCACGCAAACCCATACGGATTCAAACCATGCATCAACACGCAGCGAACCCCCTTGGGAGGCGTCGCCGCCCAGCGCTGCATGAGCGCCACTTGAACTGCTGATCCAAAGAAACCTTCGACGCCGTGGACACCGGAGGAAACGACCAGCGCTTTATCGACGTCGCATCCCTGGCAATAACCGACGTCGATCGTCAGTTCCTGGCCATCGGGCCCACTGACGCCGACGCCGTGCGTTTCCAGTTGCCACTGGAGCTCGCGCACTCCTTCCCGAAACCGCGCTTGCGCGGTGGCGTAATCGGGAGAGAATGCTGTAATTGGGCTCATCAATGCCGATCCTGGCTACGCGATCACATCGCAGTGCTGCTGCGAATGACCGGAACGAGCAGAGCCAACACCACCAACATCACCAGCATCGCCATGACCAGCAACATGACCGGCTCCAACAGACGGACGAACAGATCCAGACGCCGGAACGTCCGTTTCTCCAGTCCGTCGGCGATCGCCGGCAGCACCGAGTCGAGCGAATTGCTTTCTTCGGCGACGCTGATCATCTCGACAATCGTGATCGGGAAGTGGCCCGAGGCTCGCAGCGGTGAGGCCAACGAGTCGCCGCTGCGGATGTTTTCCGCGGCATCGGCAATCGAGTGGCTCAGCAGACGATTGCCGGTCGCGGTGCGGCTGATGTCGAGCGACTTGAGGATTGGCACCCCATTACCGAGCAGCGTTCCAAGAACACGACAAAATCTCGCCACCGCCAGGTTCATCAAGATGCTGCCCAGCACCGGGATCTTGAGCTTGACGCGATCCGCCCATTCCTTGCCGGCTTCACTGGCCAACCGCGCTCGGAGGAACACGATCGCGGCAACAATCGCCACCAGCACGATCCAGCCGTAAGACTGCAGCATGCGGCTGAACGACAGCAGCGCGTCGGTGACCCACGGCATTTGGCCTTTGTCGCGCAGCCGGTCGAACATCAGGTCAAACTTGGGGACGAAGAACACCAGCAGAATCGTGATCACAATCGTGCCGACACCGAACAAGAACACCGGGTAAGCCAATGCGCTGATCGTGCGGCCTTTGAGGTCTTCCTGCAGTTCGGTGAACGTGCCGACGCGTTCCAGGGCGTCTTCCAGGAATCCGCCTTCCGCTCCAGCGCGGGTCATGTTGATGCCCATGTCGCTGAACACGCGCGGATAGCGGGCCATCGCTTGGCCGAGCGGCTCACCTTCTTCCACGCGTCCCTTCAGTTCGGTCAGGACGGCCGAGAGCGTCGCGTCGGTGCTCTGCTGTGAGAGCACGGTCAGTGCTCGGAGCATCGGCACGCCGCTGCGCAGCAGCGACGCCATCTGCGAGTAGAACGTCGCCATCGTCTGGCCTTTGACCCGGCGATTGGTCAACGCGGACTTTGACGCGGCGGAGTTCTTGCCCTCAGCGGCTTTGACTTCGATCGGAAACAGATTCAGCGCCGCTAGTTGCGACGTGGCATCGCGCGGATTACCTGCATCGAGGGTGCCGACCACCTTCTGGCCCGTCATGTTACGGGCAACGTAAGCGAACTCTGGCATTAGGAGCGATCACCCTTGGTCAACCGGACCACTTCTTCGACGCTGGTATTGCCGAGCATCGTTTTTTCCCAGGCATCCATTCGCAGCGGTTTCATGCCTTCAGCCAGCGCGGCGCGGCGGATTTCCCAGCTGCTGACACGGTCGTGCGCCATTTGCCGAATCGATTCGGTGGTCACCAACAATTCATAGATCCCGAACCGGCCGGCGTAGCCAACCGAGCGGCAGACGCGGCAGCCGACGGCGCGATACAGCGGCCGGCCGTCAAGTTTGTCCCAGGGGAAGTCGGGCGGCAAGTCACTGCGGCTGGGTTGATACGGTTCTTTGCACGACGGGCACAGCCGCCGGATCAGCCGCTGGGCCATTACCGCTTCGACGGTGCTGGCGACCAAAAACGGCTCGACTCCCATGTCGATCATACGGGTATAAGCGCCGGCAGCATCGTTGGTGTGCAGCGTGCTGAACACAAGGTGACCGGTCAGCGAAGCCTGGATTGCGTTTTCCGCTGTCTCGAAATCGCGGATTTCGCCGACCAGCACGACGTCGGGGTCATGTCGCAAAATCGCCCGCAAGCTGGCGGCGAAGGTCAAACCGATCTTCGGGTGCACCTGGATCTGGTTGATGCCGTCGAGCTGATACTCGACCGGGTCTTCGGTCGTGATGATCTTATTGTCCGGACCGCGGATCTCCAGCAAGCTGCTATAGAGCGTCGTGGTTTTACCGCTACCGGTCGGCCCAGTGACCAAGATGATGCCGTGTGGCATACGGATCAGGTCATGAAACGTCTTGTAGACATCTTCGGACCATCCCTAGCCCGCGGAGTTCGAAGACCATGCTGCCCTTATCGAGCACACGCATGACCAACCCTTCGCCGTGGATCATCGGGATCACACTGACGCGGATGTCGACCTCGCGGGAGTGGACGCTGAGTTTGATGCGGCCGTCCTGCGGCAGACGTTTTTCGGCAATGTTCAACCGCGCCATGATCTTCAGGCGGCTGATGATCGCTGCCTGGAAGCGGTTGATCTCCGGCGGAACCGGTTGCGGGTGCAAAATGCCGTCGATGCGGTAGCGGATGACCAAGCCGTCGGACTGCGATTCGATGTGAATGTCGCTGGCCCGGGTCTCGATCGCTTCGAGCAAGATTTCGTTGACCAGGCGAACAACCGACGCTTCCTGAGCCATTTCCGACAGTTCGCTGCCGTCGGACTCGATCTCGTCGAGCAACTCCAGGCCGTCGTCATCGACCGCGGCGGCCACCAGCCCTTCGACCGTTTCGCTGCCGACGCCCATGTGGCGTCTTGACCAGCCGCGCGATTTCGTCGCGTTCGGCGACCACGGGAATCAAATGCCGTCCGGTTGCGGCGCTGGCTTCATCGAGCGGGTAGAGGTCCAGCGGATCGGCGGTGGCGACGATGATCGATCCATCGCGGCGGCCGATCGGGAACAGGCCGTGACGATAAATCAGTTTTTGTGGAAAGCCGGCCAACGCCCCGAGATCGACTTCGTACTCGCGCAGATCGACGTAGTCGAGCCCCGCTTCCTCGGCCAGCGCCTGCAGAGCAGCGACTTCGTCGACATAGCCGAGGTTGACGGCCGACTGGATCACGCTGCCGTTATCGTCGGACATCGATTGAACGAGTTGTTCGGCAGTCAGCAGGCCGCGACGTCGCAGGATTTCACCGGCGTGCATAATCATGGCTATTCAAAAGGTTGGAAGGTGGGAGGGAAGGGCGGGTATCAGCAGTTAGCGACCGCCGCGGCCGCCTCCGCGGTTTGACGTGGCGCCGCCGCCACCTCGGCCGCCGGTGCCGCCACCGCCACGGAACCCGCCTGGCGCTCCGCCGCCGAAGCCACCGCGAGGAGCGCCGCCGAAGCCGCCACCGCCCTGCTGACGCATCTGCTGAAAGAACTCCATTCGTCGCTGAATATCTGCCGAGGAAGGCGTATTGCCGCCACCAGGGGTCGTATTACTGGCCGATCCCGAATTCGAACCGGCGGTCGTCGAGGTCGAGCGGGCCTGGGTGCCGAGGACCGAATTGAGCGCCTGCTGGACAACCTCTGCTTTGACGTTGCCTTTGAGCGAGACGATTTCGACGGTTTCTTCGGACTGCATGCCGCCGGCATCGATCGCTTCGACCAGTTCGCGAATGTCTTCAACATCCTGAGGCGGGGCGGTCACGATCAGCGAGTTGCTGCGCGTGTCGACCGCTATGCTAACCGGAGCGGGCTTAGTTGTCTGCTCCGAACCGCCGCCGCCCCCTCCGCGACCGCCTCGACCACCGCCTCCACCGCCGCGGAGCGCGTTGATCAGATCTTGGGGTGAAACCTGCTGTTGTTGACGACCGCCGCCACCTTGCTCACTGGAGCGTTCGGCATAGACCGCTTTGACGATCGTGGCCACATCATTGGCGCTCTGGTAGATCACCGGGATCAGCTGTGGCTTGGAGGTCGTGCGAACGTCTTCGGGGCTTTCCTCGCGGTCGACGACTTCGAGGATCATTTCGATGGTCAGCATATCGATCGCGTTGGCCTGGACGATCAGCGCGTTGAGCCGGCCATCGGCCACAATGCTCACCGAGCCGGTCGTGGTCAAAATCGGGCCTGAGCCGCTGCTGCTACCGCCGCCGCCAAGGCCCAACAGCCCGCCGAGCATGCCGCCGCCGAGTTCGCCGAGCACCGAGCTGGCGATATCCCCTCCGCCGCCGCTGGCCGAGTCGCCGCCGCCGAGGATCCGGGTGACCAGTTCGGCAGCTTCGGGAGCCTTGGCGTACTTCAGCCAAAAGACGGTCGGCTGGGCGCCCGCCTGTGCGGTCTGCTCATTGAGTGTCCGCATCATCTGCTCGAAATCCGACAGCGCGATCGGATCATCGGAGGCAACAACCATGCCGCCGGGCGTCATCGTGATCACGATGTCACCGCTCCCATCCGGGGCAGCCTGCGGTTCTTCGGCGACGTCGGCCTGAGAGTCACGGTTGGTGAACGGGGAGCTAGCGACTGGCGTTGTTTCGCTGACCAGCGTTAGCGATTGGCTGCTGAGTTCAGATTGTTCGTTTGGCTGACGGTGCTGAGCTTCTTGGGATGATGCGTCTCCTTGGCGGCTGGGGTCGAAGTTGTCTTCTTGCAGCTCTGTCTCCGGCGTGGAAGCGGGGTACTCCAAAGCCCGCGATCGATCATCCGCGGTATCCTGCGATGTGGTCGGCGCCAACCCACCGACGCGGCGCTGTGGGAACGAATTGCCGTTGGATGTGGAGCCGCCAGTGGCGGGAGCGACCATGCGGATCCGATTTTTACGTCCGATCACATTCCACAGGTGCTGCAGCTGTTCGACCGTTTCTTCGGCCGACCGGCCGGTGTAGGGCAGCACACGCACGCGGTCGTTGGCGCCGACGCCATCGGCACCTTCGAGCCGTTCGATCAGCCCCTTGACTAGGTCGATTTGCTCCGGCGTTCCTCGCACCCACAGCCGGCCGGTTACCGGGTCGCCGTCGACCGTCGGCACATCTTTCCTGCCGGCCTCGGCGGTGCCACCGAAGAACTTGTTGATCGTCAGCAGCGCCTGTGACGGTTCCAGGCGGCGCAGCTGGATGATTTCGAACGTCGATCCACGGCCTTCGAGCTTATCGATCGTCTGCTGAATCAGTTCATGGGTTTCCGGGCGAGCGTAGGCGATGATGCCCCCGGTTTGCGGATCGGCAGCGATGCGAGTGTCGGGCACGCCAGCCAGCAGCGTCTGCAGCACATCGATTACGGTTGACGATCCCGCAGTGCTGACCGCATAGGTCTCCAGCCGCGGCAGCGTTTGTTCGGTGCCGCTATCGGCCGCAGCGACCTGCAGCGGAGTATCGGCCCGTTCGATAATCCCTTGTAGTAAAGCCCGCGCCGACGGATCGCCGGTGGCCCAGAGGCGATCACCGTAAAGCCCGACGGCAATGCGGATCTTGTCGTTGAAGTTCGCACCGGGTTCCAGGCCGATCAGCGGGCGAGCGATTTCGAGCAGTTCATCGGCAACGCGGTGCTTGAGCACGATCTCTGTCACGTCGCTACTCGCGGTGGCCGCATTGGCCAACAGCGTGCGGATCGCCTTGAGCCGGTTGACCGTTTCGGAAACGACGACCTGGCGGGTGCTGTCCAGCACCACCACTCGGCCAGCCGGTCCGATCAACTGGGTGATCTCGGTGCGTGCCGCTTCGGCGGAGAGGCTGCCGAGGGAAAATACACAGCGGACGATGTCGGAATTGGCTCGTTTGTCCAGTTCATCGGGAGTGACCAGTTCAGCGATTTCACTGATCAGTGCCGCCGCGTTGTCCGCTTCGAGATCGATCAGCATCAGCGAGCGGTCGCGGCGGACCAGCGCGAACCCCTTATCCATCAGCAGACGGTTGAGCACATCCATCGCTTCGGCGACGGTATAGGTCCGTGAGTTGTCGATGTAATTGACAGTGCCCGCTGGGTAGCGGTCGACCTGCAGTGACAGATTCGCTTGCTCGGCCAACCAGTCGAGCGTCATCCGCCAGTCGGCGCCAGCAAAGTTAAACACCAGCCGGCTGTTTTCCAGCGTGCTGGCAGTGCCATTACCAGACGTGCCGTTGCTGGCGGTCGCGCCGTTGCCGACCGGCGTAACGGCTTCGCTCACCGCGCGCGGCCCAGTTGCTGCGGGAGCCGCGGTTGCCGCTGAGCCGCCGGTTGCTGCGGCGGGTTCAGCTGCTGCGGGTTCAGCTGCTGCGGGAACGCCGGGCGCTTGGCCGCGGGTGTCGCTCGCTGATGCGGGCTGCGAATCAGCGAAGCGGCTTTCGTCGCTTGGTCGGCCGAAGCCGCGGGATCGGAAGCCCCGGCCGGCGCCTGCATCGTCACGTCGCTCAGTCATGTCAGGGGAGCGCACAGGATCCGCCTGCACCGCTACGTCTTGCGCAGCGTCATCCGCCTGCACCGCAACATCTTGCTCGGCGTCAGTCGCTTCTGCGGTGTTGTCAGCAGTGGTCTGCTGGGGGAATTCCGTGGCTTGCGGTGGCAAGGCCGTATCGTCTTGCTGACCCCAAGCGGATCCGCTCAGCGCAAGTGCGGCAGCCAGGACGGCCGTGGAGCAATTCAAACGGACAAACAATCCGGTCATAGTTTCGTGTTCCAGCCGCACAGCTCGGTCGGCGTTGAAAAATGGGGTCGATCCCGGCGGTCGAAGCAGGCCGGGTACAAATCCTTTAGCTCACAGATCCATATCTGTTCCATATCGAGTGCCTGCTCGCCCCCGGCCATGGCAATCGCCTGGCTCATCCGTAGCGATAACCGCGATTGTGAGGCTCGATTAAGCAGACATCAGATTAAAACCCGTAGCCGTCACAGAAGTTTCGCCGCCGCGTCGGGCGGATTGCGCCTTTTTCGCAGCCAGCACCTCGGCGGCCGCTCCCGGCTCCGTCCGCGACAATAGCGAGACCCCATCGCTGTTTTGCCGCTGCCTGGTGCAGCACGATGACTCTGCTCTTGCCACGCGCGCCACCGCTGATTTACGGTCCGCGTCGCTCTCCCGACGCCAGAGCCGCCGCGCTGCCTCCCCCAACTCCTAACCGACATGAATCAGCACCACGCCCGCATCCTCGCTCTGATGGTGGTTGCCGCTGCTCTGGCTGGCTGTGCCTCGTCGCGGACCAGCAACACCGCTCGGACGGCGACCGAACAGGTGCTGCTCTCCAGCGCGATCGACCGCGCGTTGACGAATGTGTCGTTTGAGCAACTGCGGCTGCAAAAAGTATTTTTGGACGACAAATACCTCGATTCGGTCGATAAGGGATATCTGATGGGGACGCTCCGCCACCGCGCACTGGCAGCTGGAGCTCTACTAGCAAAGGATGTCAACGAGGCCGATGTGGTGATTGAAGTCCGCAGCGGCGGAGTGGGCACCGATACCGAGGAAAGTTTCGTCGGCATCCCGTCGGTCGGGATTCCCGGGATGGCGGTGGAGATTCCCGACATCAAGCTGATTTCGCGAAACACGCAGCTGGGGACAGCCAAAATTGGATTGGTCGCCTACGATCCTAAAACCGGAGCCGCAGTGGGCTTGGGCGGCCAAAGTTCCGCCTTGACCAAAAACGATAACCTGTTCGTGTTCGGCGTCGGCCCGTTCCGCAGCGGCGCGATCCGCGAGCAGCGCGAGACGGCAACCGGCTACGAACCGGCCACCGGGGCGATCGCCTCGGCGTTGGGACGCAAATCGCCACCGATCGTGCGCAGCCGGCCGATCAGCCTCATCGACGGCCAGGTGACGCGGGTCGCGGAGTTGCCGATGGCACCGCCGACCGCCGAGTCGACCACTCGCTAGCAATGGGCAGCCGTGGACATTTACAAATTCGCCGTCCAAAACTAGCCGAGATGGTGGTAGACTTCCGATAATGGACAGGGGTGACAACGGACTGATCGAGCCGTTGCCATTGTCCGTGATCCGCTCACTCACCCCCTACTGCTTTCACTCAGTCATCAACATCGCTTCCTGACTAACGTTGGTCGGAACCCGCGTGCTTGACGCTCACTAAGCTCTTGGAGAATCCATTCAGATGTCCGACATCAAATCCGACGACTTGACGACACCGGCCGCCGCGCAAGCCCCCGCTGCTCAGGCGCAGACTCAACAGCCGGTTCAGGTGCAGGTGAATGACGAACACGCCCTGGCGACCTACGCGAACTTTTGCCGCGTGACCGGATCGCCCGAAGAGCTGATCGTCGACTTCGGTCTGAACCCGCAGCCGATCGGAGTGCCCAAGGATCCGATTCAGGTCAAGCAGCGGATCATCGTCAACTTCTTCACCGCCAAGCGATTGCTGGCTGCGCTGCAGATGTCGATCGCCCGCCACGAAGCGGTGTTTGGCGTGCTGGAAACCGACATCAACAAGCGGGTTCGCCCCGGCCTGTCGCAACAACAGCAAGCGCCGCAGAAAAGCTAAGGGCCGCTCCGGTCAACTGATTGTCCGGAAGAATCCAGAAGAAACCGCGTCTGCTCAGGCGCGGTTTTTTCGTTGGGTGATCCCGAAACTTCTTTTTCCGCTGCGGCCGAATCGCCCCCGCAAGATTTGAGTTAGGATAGGCGGGTGATCCTAACAGTTACTGCCGTCATCACCGGTGGCTTACCGCGGGGGGAGCTGAACTTGTCTTTTTTTTCTGAGGCTTTTGCTTGGGTCCGGCGCCAGGGGGCTGCGCGGGGGACGTTTGGCTGGTACCTGTGCGCGATCGCCACCGGCCTGTTGATCCCCTGCTTGGTCGTCGTGGTGGGGATGATCGCCAGATTGCTGGAGCAGCGCACGATCGATCAATCGCCGGTGCGTCTGGGAACGCACCTGGCGATTCCCGTGCCCTCGGCGTGGCTGGAGCAACCGCCGTTGGTCCAACTGAGTCACCTGGTCGCCATTGCGCTGCTGCTGGCGATTGGTTTTGCGTTGGCCACCTGGGGACACCGCCGCGGCAGTGAACGCCGCAGCCGGGCCGTGGTCGAGGCGTTGCACCGGGAACTGCTGCGTCAGTCGCTCCGCCGGGCCGAAATCGAAGGCGCGATTTCGCAGCGAGAACGAGCCAAAACCTTGATCGAAGAACGGCTGCCGCAGCTCGCACGCGGGCTGATTGCCTGGTGGCAAGCGGTCCCGCGCAGCCTGTTGCTGTTGGCCGGTTCGGTAATCGTCGCGTCCTTGGTCGATGTCCCGCTGGCGGCGCTGGCGATCATCAGTGGCTTGCTGCTGTGGCAGTTTTATCGCTTCTTGAAAAGCCGAGCCGATGAGGAAACATCCGTTTGGGAATTGCCTCGCTCGCGTCGCCGCCTGGTCGATCTGGTCAGCCAGGCCCCGCTGTTGGCCAAAACGCATACCGGTGGTGCCGCCGACCAAGCCTTCCAAGTGGAACTCGATCTGCTGATGCAGCAAATCGCTTCGGGCCAAGCGTCCCGCAATCGGTTGGTGCCCCTGATGGCGATCGCGATCTCGTTGGTAATCGCCCTGCTGATTTTGGGTTTGGGGGTCAATCTGCTCACCTCGCCATCGAGCCTGAGTGTTTCTTCGGCGCTGGTGCTCGGATTGGCGTTAGCCGGAGCGGTCGCGGGATCGACCCGGCTGGTGCAAGCGATGACCTTGGCGAGTACCGCAGACGAAGCCGCCCGAGCGGTTGCCCGCTTCCTGCAGGCCGGCGACGATGCGGCGCCGAGCGAACTGCGGGTCGGCATGGTCGCCATTCGCGATTCGATCGTGGTCCAGGATGTGGAACTGGGGGTCGAAGGTGCCGGCCCCATCCTCAGCGGCGTGAGCCTGGAGTTTCGGCCTGGGGAAATTGTCGCCCTGATGGGCACGCGACCAGTCTCCGCACTCGCCTTGGCCGAATTGATTCTCGGCATCGGCCGGCCCAACCGCGGCCGCATCGTCTTTGATGGGATTGATCTGAAGGACCTCCATCCGCGGGCGCTGGCGAAACTCGTGCTCTGGGTCGGAGCCGACGGGCCGATCGGCGAGGGAACGCTGTTGGAAAACATGGTCGGCGAGAACGTCACGATCGATCCCCGCGAGGTGATCACGGTCGCTGAATCGCTGGGTCTGGACAATCTGCTGTCACGGCTTGAAGATGGCTTACAGACCGCCTTGAGTGCCGGTGACCGGCGACTCTCGGGTGAGGAGAAATACGCGATCGGCATTGCCCGCGCCGTGTTGCACCGGCCGCAGGTGATCGTGGTTCAAGAACCCGCGCTGCCGGCCGATGAACTGGCGGGTGACCAAGCGATCGAGGCGCTGCGACAATTGGCCGATCAGTCATCGCTGGTGCTGGTGCTGCCCCGCAGGCTCTCGACGCTGCGAGCGGCTGACCGCGTGGTGCTGCTCAACGGTCCTAAACTCGCCGGGGAAGGCAACCACAACGGCTTGCTGCAGTCGAGCGATCTCTACCGGCACCTGAATTACCTGCTGTTCAATCCCTACCGCAACGCGACCTGACGCGGCAGGGCGGCAGGGCGACTTTTCAGGAGGTGGGCAAGGTGAGTGTGAGTTCCGTCGCGACGGCGAGTGTCGTCGTTCGCGCCCCCGCCAAGCTCAACTTATTTCTCGAACTGCTGGGCAAGCGGCCCGACGGATTCCATGAGCTGGAAACGGTGATGGTGCCGGTCAGCTGCTTTGACACGCTGTGCGTATCCCACAGCGACCGCCATGAGGAGATTCGCATCCAGACCCGCTGGTGGCCTTCGCCGGAGGATTGGCGGCAAACGCTGGGTGAAGCCGCTGAGCCGCTGCTGGCCATCCCGGACGACGACAGCAACTTGATTCATCGGGCGATCGAGGCAACGCGGTCAGCCTTTCAGCTCCGCGGTGGTTTTGACGTCGCGGTCCGCAAGCGGATCCCGGCAGGAGCCGGAATGGGCGGGGCGAGCAGCGATGCGGCCGCCGCGATCCGAGCCGCCGCGGCGCTCGGCGGGATCGACGCCAGGCGGCCGGAGCTGGAACAGATCGCACAGCGGATCGGCAGCGATGTGCCGTTTTTTCTGGCTCATCGCGTGCCCGGTCCCATGCTGCAGGGGAAAGCATGGGCGGCCGTGGCGACCGGCCGTGGCGAGCAGTTACGATCCTTTGCGCTCGGTAAGCGGCTGTGGTTCGTGGTCGCTTTTCCGCGTGGCGGCTTGTCGACCGCCGCGGTTTATGGGCGGGCTGGGGTGCCGCAGCAGCCGGTGGCCGTCGGCGATTGCCTGCGGGCGTTGACAGCGGGCGATGTCGGCGCGTTACACTCGGTGATGGTGAACCGCTTGTCGCACCCGGCCCAGACCTTATCGCCGCGGGTCAGCGAACTGCTCGCCCTGATGGACAGCTGCGGTTTGGCTCCGGCGATGATGACGGGGAGTGGATCGGCATGTTTTAGCGTTTTTGCCCAGCGGCAGCAGGCGATTCAGGGAGCCCAGCGGCTGCGTCAGCAGTGGTCGCAGTCTGCCCAGTCCGGCGGCGTGCTGGTGGTGTCCAGCTTGTCAGCGAGGCCGCGGCTGCGACTGTATGAATCCGGAGCGTGACGAGGCCATTGAGTCGCACCGGGTGTTTACAGTGGCGGACAGCCCAGGCTGAAGCCTGAACTCCAACGCGTAAGGCGTTTACAGTGGCAGACGGCGCAGGCTAAAGCCTGAATTCCAACGCACCAGGCGTTTACAGACGGACAATAGCTCGATCGCGCGATTACCTCGCACCGATAGCCAGCCCTGGACTTGCTGGGTTCAAGGCGCGTTAATAGCAGCACTGTCGGGTGGCTTCGCCGCGATACCGCGACAACCGGTTAGGGAGAGTCGGAACGTGCAAGTAACCGAAGTTCGAATCAAACTGATGGAAGGGAGCGAGGATCGCCTACGGGCGTTCTGCAGCATCACCCTGGACCATTGCTTTGTTGTTCGTGATCTGAAGATCATCGATGGTACCAATGGTCCGTTTGTCGCCATGCCCAGCCGCAAATTGTCCGGGCACTGCTACCGCTGCAACTACAAGAATCACCTGCGGGCAGCTTACTGCAACCAGTGCGGCGCGAAGCTCAAGGTGACCGTCGCCGCGGACTCGCCGCAGAAGCTGTATGCTGACGTGGCGCATCCGGTCAACAGCGAGTGCCGAGAGCTGATCTCATCAGCCGTGCTGTCGGAGTTCGAGAACGAGCTGGCCCGAGCCGCCCAACCCGGCTACCGCTCCCGCTACGACGATGATTTTGATGCGATCGCCGAATCGCAAGACGACCGTTTCCCGTCGGGCGATCAGTCCCGCGGTGGCCAAGCAGCTGCCGCGGGAGCAGCGGAAGCAGGACCGGCCGGGGCAGGGCAGGGTCCCGGCCAAGCCTCCGAACAAGCTCAGGGGGCGGAGGAAACGATCATCCGCATCGACTCCAGCGAGCAGCCGCAGCCGAAATCCGGCAGCAGCCGAGCGGCGCCAGCACCTCACTTGGATGTCGGCGAACAGCCGGAGCGTTCCGCCCGCGATTCATCGGACAACGCCCAACGTCGCTCCGGCGGATCAGGAGGTTTTGGTGAAGGGATCTTTGAGTAACCGCTAACTTTCCGCGGAGCCGAGCATTCGCCGGGCGAGCGCCGCGGCCTCGGCCGGCGAATCAAGCTGCCCATTCAGTTGCAGGTCGCGGGCAGTCTGCAGCACCTGTTTGAACGAACGGCCCGGACGAAAGCCCATTTCGATCAACTGGTCGCCGGTCAGCAGCGGCGGCGGATCAAGACGCTCTGCCGTCCAAGTGGCTAGCCGCTGGCGGCAGTGCTGCACACCGGCCGCAGAACCTCCCGTCGCGATCGCCCAAGCTTCGGCCAGCGCCAGCAGCGTGTCGCGCTGTGGGAGCATCAGTAGCGGCTGGATCACTGACCAAGGAAGCTCTTGGGCGGCCAGGATCGCCTCCCGGTGCCGGACCGCCAGTTCGATCGCTTTACGCTCGTCGGTCGACCATTTCCAGTGCTGAGAGAGTTTTTCGATGGAGGCTGCGGGATCTGCTGAACTGGCGCTCAGCACCGCGGCGACACAGACCGCAAAGTCCGGCGGCTGAATCGCCCCAGCCACCCGCACCGCCCGTTGCAGAGCCTCGGGCGCGTCCTCTAGTCCCGGCCACACCGGTTTGAGCAGTCCGGTATCGGCGAGCAACTCGATCGCCACCGCAGCCCCGGCGCTGCCAAGCATCCGCCGCATCTCGGCGCCGATCCGCTCGCCGCTGGTCACCGTCACTTCATCGGCGGCAGCGCGGATCGCCGCGGCGGTGGACGGATCGATGGCAAAGCCAAGTGACGCGGCAAAGCGCACGGCGCGGAGCATCCTCAGCTTGTCTTCGCCAATTCGTAACTGCGGGTCGCCAATGGCTCGGATCAGCCGCTTTGCCAGATCGGCACGGCCACCGACGTAGTCGATCACCTGATCTTGAACCGGATCGTAGAATAGACCGTTGATTGTGTAATCGCGGCGGAGCGCATCTTCCTCGGCGGTTCCGAACCGCACGTGGTCCGGCCGCCGACCGTCGCTGTAGGTGCCATCATGCCGGAAAGTCGCCACTTCTGTCGGCTGCGGAGCCGAACCCTGTACGCCGATCACGCCAAAGGATGCTCCAAAGGCCAGCGTTCGGCGTTGACCGAAAATCTCCCGCACGCTATCAGGGGTAGCGTCCGTGGCAACATCAAAATCCTTCGGCGCACGGCCGAGCAACCCGTCGCGAACGCACCCGCCGGCGAAGTAAGCGGTAAAACCCTCCGCTTGCAGCCGCCGAGTGACTTTCAAAGCATCGGCAGCCGGAGGAGGACTGAAGTCGAACACGAGATAAACCAGCCTACGAGATAACCCAACTAAGGGTGTCTGCAAAAAAACGATCGATCGCTACATTCTTGACATCATCGGCGGCCAACGACACCAGAGTAGAATCGCGATCATGAATAGCCCCAAACCATTTGTAAAAGGAAAGCGCGGCGTTGTCGGCGTGATGATTCGCGGCGAAAAACTGCTGACGATCCGCCGCAGCCAGTGGGTGACCGCACCGGGGAAACTCTGTTTGCCCGGCGGAACGATCGAAGCTGGAGAAACCGAGGAACAGGCGCTGGTTCGTGAAATGCAGGAGGAATTGTCGATCCAAGTCGTGCCCGTCCACTGCTGTTGGCGAAGCGTCACCCCCTGGGGCACCAAACTCGCCTTCTGGTGGGCCGATCTGGACGAAGCCGCCGAACCGCTGCCCGATGTGCACGAAGTGGCCGAGTTTTACTGGATGGACCAGCACGAGATCAGCCAGGCCAGCGAAGTGCTGCCCAGTTTGCCGCGGTTTCTCGAAGCGTGGCGCGACGGCGAAGTGAACCTGCCGATGATCTGGCAAAGCTAACCCGCTGCGCCCGTATTAGGGAGAGTTCAAAAACAAGTTCCTTGTTCTCATTACTTTCACCCTCCCGCCCCGCGGGAGGGTCGGACGCGGTAGCGGCCGGGGAGGGCCAGGATCGCCCCTCTCCTCGCCTGAGGCTCGACTCTCCCGGAGGGAGAGTGAAGTGCGGAAGTTATTTTTGAACTGCTCCTTACTGCAGCAAAAGAGCCTCGCACCGACGCGTCGATATTTGACAGCGGCCCTACCGCAGCAGCCACGCTGGCTCGGTGAGCACTTTATTGTCCGGAGTAATTACTGCAGCAGAGAAGTCGCGCACCGACACGTTGATGTTTGACACGGGCCCTACCGCAGCAGCCACACTGGCGGGGTGATCACTTTATTGTCCGGAGTAAAAAGCTGCTACAATCTCCGCCAGCTCCCCCCTACCGGCACGCCGCTGCTCCCTTAATCCCGCCCGCAGCCGCTGCTCCCGCCACCTCTCCCGCCGAAAACGACTATGGTCCACAAATCAGCAACCGCAAGCGGTTCCCAGAGCCGCGGCTGTGATGAGTTTCGCCGGCACAATCGGCTCAGCCGGCGCCACCTGCTGCAAGCCGGAGCGCTCGGTGCACTGGGCATGAATCTGTCGGACTGGTACCGCGTTCTGCATGCCGCTCCGGCCGCAGGCAGCGGAGCGGAGATGACGGCGCGGCGACCGGCTAAGGCCTGCATCTTTATGTTCATGTGGGGCGGTCCCAGCCAGCTCGATACGTTCGATCTCAAGCCCGACGCGCCTGCCGAGGTTCGCGGTTCGTTCAAGCCGATCTCGACCCGCGTGCCAGGCATGCAGATCTGCGAACACTTCACGCAGCTGGCTCAGCACACCGACAAGATCGCGCTGATCCGGTCGCTCTCCCACGACGACCCGGCGCACCTTTCCAGTGGACACGCGACGGTCACCGGCCAGCCCGCTCCGGTGCTCAAGAGCGACGCGACACCGCCGAGCGACAAGGACTCGCCGCACATCGGCTCGCTGGTCTCGCGCTTGCGGCCAGTCGACACCGGCATGCCGTCCTTCGTGACCTTGCCCTGGAAGGCGCTGCATCCGGCCGCACCCGGAGGCGAGGCACCTGGCCAGCACGGCGGTTGGCTCGGGCCGAGCCATGACGGGCTGCTGCTGACCGGGGACCCGAACGCCGTAGACTGGCGACCGGGTGCCCTGGGCCTGCCGGCGGATATGCCACTGGAGCGATTGCAGTCACGGTACGAGCTGCTGCGATCCTTCGACACCTGGCGGGCCAAGGGTGACTCCGCCGCCGCTTCACTGGCGCTGCATGAGCATCAGTCGCGGGCTTACCAGCTGCTGTCTTCACCCGGCGTTCGTGGGGCGTTTGAACTCGATCGAGAATCCGATGCCACACGCGATCGCTATGGCCGCAATATCCATGGCCAGTGCGTGTTGATGGCCCGCCGATTGATCGAGCATGGCGTGCCGATGGTCACGGTCAACTGGCACAACGACGGCCTGAACTTCTGGGACACCCACGGAGACAACTTCAACCGGCTCAAGAACGACTTAATCCCGCCAGCTGACCAAGCGCTCTCGGCGCTGCTGGAAGACCTGGACCAGCGCGGCATGCTGGAAGAAACCTTGGTCGTCTGGGTCGGCGAATTCGGACGTCGGCCGACGATCACGCCGGAAAACGCTGGCCGCGAGCACTGGCCATTCTGCTACAGCGGACTGTTGGCCGGAGGCGGCATTCAAGGCGGGATCGTGCACGGGTCCAGCGACGCTCATGCTGCTTATCCAGCGACCGATCCGGTCAGCCCGCAAGACTTCGGCACCACGATCGTGCACGCTTTGGGAATGCCGACCGAGGCGATGTTGCCCGACCGCGAAGGCCGCCCCCACCGCATCACCTCCGGCAAAATCGTTCAGTCGTTGTTCGCCTAGCAGCCGCAATCCCCGTTGGAGTTCACGCGTCAGCTTGCCCCTCGTTGGAGTTCAAGCTTCAGCCTGCCCCTCGTTGGAGTCCAGGCTTCAGCCTGCTTCCCCTCGTCGGAGTTCAGGCTTCAGCCTGCGCTCCCTCGTTGGGTTCAGACTTCAGCCTGCGCCCCACATAAAACGAAAAGACGCCGCCGTCGCGGGGGCGACGGCGGCGCTGCAGATTGAAAAGACTTCGAGCGGGAAGCGATCAGGCCGACTTGGTCGTCGGCATCGGGAACAGTTTCCGGCGCCCGGCCACAATCGCTTCATCGATCGTGAATTGACTGCCTTCAGGCTGGTCGGGCAGGTCGTACATGATGTCGAGCATTACATCTTCGAGGATCCCACGTAGGCCTCGCGCCCCGACGCCTTTTTCAAGTGCGTGCTGGGCAACCATGCGGATGGCGTCTTCGGTGAAGTTCAGCTCGCAGCCTTCCATCCGGAACAACTCTTGGTACTGCTTGATCAGCGCGTTCTTCGGTTCGCGCAGCACCTGGATCAAACCTGCGACATCGAGCGGTTGCAGGTAGCTGATCACCGGCAGCCGGCCGACCAACTCAGGAATCAGCCCGAACTGCAGGATGTCCTCAGTTTGGACCTGAGCGAGCAGTTGTGACTCGGTCTGCTCATTGCGGTGTCCGACATCGCTGCCGAAGCCGAGCATCCGCTTGCCGAGCCGTTTGCGGATGATGTCTTCGATGCCGACGAACGTCCCGCCACAGATGAACAGGATGTTGCTGGTGTCCAGCTGGATGTACTGCTGCTCAGGATGCTTGCGTCCGCCTTGAGGCGGGACGTTGGCAACCGTACCTTCGAGCATCTTGAGCAAGCTCTGCTGCACGCCTTCGCCGGATACGTCTCGAGTGATGGAGACGTTGCCGCTGCTGCGACCGATCTTGTCGATTTCGTCGATGTAGAGGATCCCACGCTGGGCCGCTTCGACGTCGAAATCAGCTGCGTGCAACAGTTTCAGCAACAGGTTTTCCACGTCCTCGCCGACGTAGCCGGCTTCGGTCAGCGTCGTCGCGTCGCCGATCGCAAACGGGACGTTGAGCATGCGCGCCAGCGACCGAGCAAGCAGGGTTTTGCCGCTGCCGGTGGGGCCGGCCAGCAAGATGTTGCTCTTCTCGATCTCGACTTCGCCGCCACCCTGCCACTCGTTGGTCAACCGCTTGTAATGGTTGTGAACGGCAACAGCAAGGATCTTTTTGGCCGAGGATTGGCCGATGACATACTGATCCAGATGTTCAACGATCTTCCGGGGAGCAGGAATCTCGGTAAACAGCGTTTTGGACGGGCCGCGCCGGCGCTGTTCCTGGTCGAGAATCGACTGGCACAGCTCGATGCACTCGCCGCAGATGTAGACGTCGCCGGGTCCTTCGACCAACGGTCCGACGTCGCGATAGCTTTTGCGACAGAACGAACAAAAGGCATTCTTTTTGGTCGTTCCGCTCCCACGACGGGAGGTGCTATTCGGGATATCCTTCGAAGACATTCACGGGCTCCTTGCTGCTTTATTCGCCATGCTTGAGTAACCGGACCGAATCATCGCCACCAACCGTGAGCCTTCGCTCCGGTGGACGCTGATCGGACTGGCTACTGCCACGGCAACGGACTGGGTGGTCCACAACTCGATAACTTCCCAGATCTCTCCGGGACGGGGCTTCCGTGTCCTCGAAGCTCGAGCAATTCGTGGTTTTGGGGTAAACGATCATCTATACGCGTCTGGTGAGCCCACGGCAGCCAAACCAGCGGAGGGAGTCTCCGTTTCGTCGGGTTGCCAACCAACGCCGCGCCGATATCGATCGGCAGACACTGGGGGAGGAGGCCATTCAGGGCGGTGCTATCCGTCCGCTCGACTCGCAGCGTCGTGAGCCCGATCCGCATCGCCTCGTAAGGCGACACGCTCCGAGCCCGCGGCAATGCTATCGCCGTTGGACTTCGATTGTATCTTTCGGTATTCCGCCTCGGTTATGTCACCTCGGCGAAGCATTTCTTGGAAGTTTGACCGCAGCGCATCGTGCTCGAGCCGGTCTTCGGCGGTGTAGTCGCGAAACCTTGCCATCAGCGAAATTGCCGCTGCAAGCAGGATGCATAGAACCAGCATCCCGAGCACAGCCTGCACCGGCGTAGTCGTCCCTAGATCCAGCCAGCTTGTCTGCATGGATATACCGCAGCGAGTTCGAAAATCAGCGTCTGACCGCCGAGTTGTTCACTGCTGCTATTATCCCCCGCCGGCTAGCTAAATTCCACCGCGAAGTGCCGCCGACCTGTCAAACCGCTCGCTGGTTCGTGCCGTACCACCGGAATCGGCTGACTGCACGAGCAAATGATACGCAGCAACCGGCGGCGGTCCAGCAAAAAAAGGCGGAATTTCCGCCACTCGCCCTGCAGGACCCAAAAACTATTCCGCCTGCCGACAAGCGTTGCTTATTGGCACTGGCAGATTTACGTGCGACAATCGTCGTTAACGTCAAGTACACCTCGATTCGAGTTTGCCAGTGATACGTGATTTGCCAGTCGAGCCAGCCCATTTGCCAGCGCTCTACTCCTGCCCACTGAGCCGTCGCTCCGCCTTGCACACCCAGCAGCCGGCGAGCGTCCCCTCCCAAACCGCTCGTCACACCCGGACCGCCATCGCCTTGATGCTGATGTTGGTTTTTTGCGCCTCGGCAGCTGCAAACGAAGGCGAAGCCGGTGATGCGGCCTCCGCAGCCATCAGCGCCGAGCGAGCAGTGGCGATCGACTACACGAAACAAATTCAACCGATCCTCGCGCGCCGCTGTTACGCCTGCCACGGCCCCGGCGAAGCGGAAGGCGGACTGAACCTGACGGAGCGGGAACGGGCGCTGGCCGAAACCGACTCGGGCGAGTTCGCAATCGTCCCCGGTGATATCGACGCCAGTGTGCTGCTGGCGCGGATCACGACTGACGATGAATATGCACGGATGCCGCCTGAGGGCGACGCGGTCACCGCAGAAGAGGCCGATCTGATCCGCCGCTGGATCGAGCAGGGGGCGCAGTGGGCGCGGCACTGGGCGTTTGAGCCGCTGCGCACCGACGTGACGCCGCCGGCTGTCGAAGATCCGAGTTGGAACGCTCATCCGGTCGACGCGTTCATCTTCGATGCGCTCGCCAAGGCGGGGCTGCAACCGAATCCGCCAGCCGATCGCCGCACCCTGATCCGCCGCGCCTACTACGACCTGATCGGCCTGCCGCCATCGCCTGCGGAAGTCGAAGCGTTTGTCGCCGATGCGGATCCTCAGGCCTATGAAAAGTTAGTCGACCAATTGCTGCGTTCCCCGCATTACGGCGAACGCTGGGGACGGCACTGGCTCGACTTGGTCCGGTTCGCCGAGACCAATTCGTTCGAGCGCGACGGGGCCAAGCCCAACGCCTGGAAATACCGCGACTACGTCATCCGTTCGTTCAACGACGACAAGCCGTACGACCAGTTCGTGCGCGAGCAACTCGCCGGCGACGAGCTCGACGAGGTGACGACTGAGACGCTGATCGCCACCGGCTACTACCGCCTGGGGATCTGGGACGACGAACCGGCCGATCCGTTGCAAGCTCGCTACGACGAATTGGACGACATCGTCAGCACGACCAGCCAGGTGTTTCTCGGGCTGACGGTCGACTGCGCCGCTGCCACGATCACAAGATCGACCCGATCCCGCAGACCGATTACTACAGCATGTTGGCCTTCTTCGCCGACGTCACGCCGTACGGCACCCGTGGCGATCAGACCGGTAACAACCAGCTCGATGTCACCTCCGAGGAACTCAAGCAGCAATACGCCGAAAATGATCGGCAGCGGCGTGAAACCGAAGAGGAAATGCGCGCGATCGAAGAGCTCGGGATCGCCAAGATGTCGGCCCCCGACCAGCGCGCCACCGAAGGTGACGGCGTGAGCGCAATCGGGTGCTCGCCCGGAAGCTGCGCGAGCATCTCGACGATGCGCAGTGGCAGCGGCACGTTGAACTCAAAGAGCAACTGCAGCGGATCGACCGCGAGCTGAAGGCACTGCCTCCGCGGGAACAGATTTTGGCCTTGGCCAAGAGCGATCCGCAGCCGCCACCGACGCACCTGATGTTCCGCGGCAATCCGCACGTGCCGGCGGAAGAAGTCGGTCTGGCATTCCCGGCATTGTTCGGCGAACCGGCACCAGAAACCCCAGTCGCTGGTCCCGATGCCCGCTCGGCCGGTCGTCGCCGGATCCTGGCCGATGGATCGTCACCCGCAGAACATGCTTACCTCGCGGGTGATGGTCAACCGGGTCTGGCAGCACCACTTCGGCCGCGGCATCGTGCGCTCGGCGAACAACTTTGGCGAGCTTGGCGACGCCGCCGACGCATCCGGAGCTGCTCGACTGCCTGGCTGGCCGCTTGGTCGCTGACAGACTGGCAGCTCAAGCCGCTGCACCGGCTGATCATGACCAGCCAGCGCCTACCAGATGTCGTCGGCCGCGCGGCAAGACGCTCTGGCGATCGATCCGCGAAACGAGCTGTTCTGGCGGTTCGACACGGCGGCTGAGCGCCGAGGAGATCCGCGACGCGATGCTGGCCGTCAACGGCACGCTCAACCGCGAGATGTACGGCCCGAGCATCTACCCCGACCTCTCCGCCGAAGTGCTGGCGGCGCAGTCGCAGCCCGGCCAAGGCTGGGGCAAATCGTCGCCGGAACAGCAGACCCGCCGCAGCGTCTACATCCACGTCAAGCGGTCGCTGCTGACGCCGCTGCTGACCGCGTTCGACTTGCCCGACGCCGACCGCAGCTGCGAGGCGCGGTTCATCACGCTGCAGCCCGGCCAGGCACTGGCGCTGCTCAACGGCGAGTTCATTCACCGAGCAGGCAAGCCGGCTGGCGCGAGTGCGGATCGAAGCGGCGGACGATCTCGCTGATGCAAGGCGTTGTCACCGCTGCCATTGAAACAGTCTTGGCTCGCGAGGCGTCCGACGGCGGAAGTCGCCGAGGGCGTCGACGCTGATTCAAGACCTGCAAGACCAACACGGGCATCGCGCGGCGATGCCGTTGATCTGTATTGCCTTACCGTCCTGAACCTGAACGAGTTCATCTTCCTGGATTGATCCGTGGCTGCATGCCGTTTGCAAGGATCAATCCGCAACCGAAACCAGGAGTCCCTTCGTGAGTCGACCACCGACCCACTCGCTCAGCATTCTGCCGCCGCACCCGGCGCGAGTTCCTCTGGCAGACCGGCGCCGGCTTCGGCGCCGCAGCGCTGGCGTCGATGCTGCGACGCGACGGCTTCTTCGGCGGCACCGCCGCGGCCAGTACCACGCCTGTTCGCCAATCCGCTGGCGCCCAAGCCGCCGCACTTCGCCCCGAAGGCGAAGAGCGTCATCTTCCTGTTCATGTACGGCGGGCCGAGCCACATCGACACGTTCGACTACAAGCCCGACGCTGATCGGCATGGACGGCAAGACGATCGAGGTGAAGACCTTCGGCCGCGGCGGCCACAAGAACGAGGGCCGCATCGTCGAGCCGCAGTGGAAGTTCAAGCAGTACGGCCAGTGCGGCAAGTGGGTCAGCGACCTGTTCCCGCACACCTGGCCAAGTGCGTCGACGACATCGCGTTCCTCCACTCGATGACCGCCGACTCGCCGATCCACGGCTCGGCGATGCTGATGATGAACTCGCGGCAAGATCCTCTCAGCGGCAGCCCGTGCCTCGGCTCGTGGGTCAACTACGGCCTGGGCAGCGTGAACGAGAACCTGCCCGGCTTCGTCGTGATGCTCGACCCGACCGGCGGGCCGATCAGCGGCGCGAAGAACTGGTCGAGCGGCTACATGCCGGCGACCTACCAGGGCACGATCTTCCGCGCCGACGGCGACGCCGATCCTCGACCTCGCGCCGCCCGACGGGCATGACGCGGCCGGCATGCAGCGCGAGCTGCTCGACACGCTCGCAGGCTACAACGAGCGAGCACCTGGCCGCCGCGGCCGACAACAGCGACCTGGCCGCGCGCATCGCCAGCTACGAGCTGGCGTTCAAGATGCAGCAGCACGCCCCGGAGGCGGTCGACCTGCGCCAGCGAGACCGCAGCGACGCAAGAGCTGTACGGCCTCGACGAGACGCAGACCGCACGACTTCGGCCGCGCGTGCCTGCTCGCCCGGCGGCTGGTCGAGCGCGGCGTGCGGTTCATCCAGATCTACTCCGGCGGCGCCCACAACGACGACAACTGGGACGCCCACGGCGACCTCGATGAAGAACCACAACTAGCACGCCGGCGACACCGACAAGCCGATCGCCGGCGCTGCTCAAGGACCTCAAGCAGCGCGGCCTGCTCGACGAGACGCTCGTCGTCTGGGGCGGCGAGTTCGGCCGCCAGCCGACGGCCGAGTACGCCAAGGGCACCGGCCGCGACCACAACGCCTACGGCTTCACGATGTGGATGGCCGGCGGCGGCATCAAGGGCGGCGTCAGCGTCGGCACGACCGACGAGCTCGGCGCAGCCGCCGTCGAAGACCCGCTCCACGTCAAGCACCTGCACGCCACGGTCCTGCACCAGATGGGCCTCGACCCGAACCGCCTGACCTACTTCTACGGCGGCCTCGACCAGAAGCTCGTCGGCGTCGAAGGTGCGAGCCGATCCACGAGATCATCGCCTAACAGCGCGTCACCGGAAATAACTGCAGCGACGGCTAACACAAATATCGTAGCGGTGGACATGTTACTGTTCCTCCTCTTCTCGTAGCGATGGATCCAGTACGACACGAATGTCCTGTTGATTCATTTCAACGTCGAGTTTCGCCGGATAGCGAATTGGTCCACCCTTCGGATTGGCGAAGTAAGCCATAATCGAAAGCGGTTGATCGGGAAGCTCCTTAAGCTGGAAGCGCCCCTGATGATCTGACTTTGTCCACGGCGGCGGCCCCGTTTCTGTCATGCGAGGGAGACTCCGACCGCTGCGAAGTTGAGCCGCCACCGTGGCTCCTTCGACGGGATGCCCATCGGGATCGACCACGATGCCTTCGAGCGATTGAGTCAGTCGTACCAGCTTGACATTGGGAAGTACAACCTCCCCGTTCGCGTCATTGGAAAGGTTCTGAATGTAAGGCGATTGGTGGTGCCAAGTTGGATCAGCGGCAGGGAATGGCGGCCTGATTTCGACTTGATAACTATCTCCCGCTTTCAAACCCGCGAGCCGATATTCGCCGTTCGCATCGGTTTTCGTTTCACTGACCGGACTGTATCGTGTGCCTGTTCGTTCTGGCGATCCTCCCAAGACTGGCACACCCCGTTGCAGTATAACGGGGACGTCTGCTACGGGCTCATCGGATATGAGCACGCGGCCGGTCAAGATGACATCCGCCTTCGACGCTCGTTCGGCTTCCATTTCTTTTTCACGAACATCGGCGCCATAGCGAACGATCAGCGGATCTTGCTGAACCACCGCAACAGGTTCGTCCCCACGACCTTCAATATGGACACTGAGTTTGGTTTCTACACCCTCTGGCACAGACAACTCGAAACGCCCTTCTGCGTCGCTCTTGCCAAAACTGTAACGCCGGTTTCCTTCGACAGCCATGACTGAAATGTTAGCCAATGGTTGATCATTGGTGTCAATCAGCTGGCCGCTTACTTGGCGTGTGCCTACCACCTCAATCGTTGGCAGCTCGAACTCATCCACGTTCGCGGGTACTTGGTATGGCTCCGCCCAAGGAGCTCCCAACTGCACAAAGCCATCCGGCAATACAATGATGTGGACACGGACGCCGCCAGGCAATGCGCGGCCCTGATATTGCCCGCTCTCATCTGTGATGACCAGATCGTTCTGTCGAAAACCACCGTAGCCGAGCGAGATCTCCGCGTTTGAAACGGGTTTGCCCGTTGACTCAACGACTACTTTGCCATGGACCCGTGGCGCAGCGACGAGCGGAATTTCAAGCTGCATCGTTTCGCCGGCAGCTAAGTAGCGGTCGTCCTTCAGAAGCGGGCGCACCGGTAACTGGGGATCAAGATTTACGTAAGTACGCAGCGGTCCGCCACTAGCGATCACCGGAACTTCAAATCGACCTTGCTCGTCGGTGACAACTTCTGCGATTCCCTGAGGTTCCTTGCCTTCATCTCGATTGTCGGTTGTGAACGCCAATCTCACACCGCGCACCCACTTAGGATCGTCACCAACGAGTTGCCCTTTGATGGTCGCAGTCGTTCGGAGGCGGATTTCCCGTTCGGGCATATCAGAGTTGTGATCAGTGCGGATGGATTGTCGTCCGAAACTGTCATCTGCCATTTCTAGACGGAACAAGAGCTCCGATTGAGTCGTTGGCAAAGTCACCAGACCGTTCGTGTCGGTGCGGGCGGATACAACAGGCTGCATCTCTTCGGGAACAAGGTCATAACCGACTGACGTTTTATAGTTTTGAGGCTGGACGAGTACGTCGGCCAACGGCTGCCCTTCAGGCGTCAACACTCTAAAGCGGGTGTTGCTCTCAGGTGGCAACTGGATCGTATACTCCTTTTCGCTACTGCCACGAATGACTTCGTAGACACTCTACGACTGGATACTGTAGCCAGGAGCGTAAACCCAGGCTGTCCACGCGCTTTCTACTGACGCGCGGGTTGATCCAGTCGGCGGGGCAAGCTAGCTCGAAACGGCCAGCGTCGTCAGCCGTTGCCTGGACGGTGCGTCTGGGCTGATATTGCAGCGGCAACCAAAGCTTCGCACCAGCCACGGGTTCGCCAGTCTCATTGGTAACCCGACCGCGAACGATCTTCATTCGCCCTTCGCTGGCCGCTTGCTCGTTATCGCTTGACGATTGACTCACATCAGCCGTTTGAGTCGCCTGCGATTGGTCTTGAGTACCATCCTGCGCGTGAGCGGTGCCAAGTCGTACGCTGCCGACCAACAGCGAAGCTATCAGCAACAGGAGCCCCGACAGCAAATAAAATGTCTGGGACGATCGAGACCGCAGCGGTTGCCCATCTGTGAGCAATGTCTTGATTCTTCGTGAAAGTTGGCTCGAGCGATCATAAAATGCCATTGCGCCGGCGACCCTGGGGCTCATTGCGTCTTTAGCGATGGACATGAGCAGTTTTGAATATTCGACGCGACCAAGATGATCACCTGTTGCTCCAGCGGCTAGATCGTCAGCGATCAAGTCCTGACAGATTCGCAGTTCCCGTCGAAGCATCCAAAACAGTGGCTGGTACCAGAATAGCAATTGACAGAGGTTGATGAGTTGCCACCTCGGCAAGTCGCCACGATTCACATGCGACCACTCGTGCGCCAAACAGAATCGAAGTGCAGATCGATCGCCTGTCGCCATCGAGCCCGGGATTAAAATCACTGGCCGCCGCCAGCCGAAGACCATGGGCGCTGCAATCTCGGTGGTCACCAGCAGGCGTACTGACCTGCTTCGTCCATCTGAAACTTGCTTCCACACATCCAATAATGATTGGTCCGGAACCAGTGCCCTGCGTGAAATATTTCGCAGTCGGACGGTTCCGATCATCCATTGAAGGGAGAACCAGGCGATCGCCAAACCGTAGCCCAGCAGCAAAATCGTAGCCACCATCGACCAACTGCTGAGCAAGTTTCTCGTTGGACCAGTAGCGGGTGAGGCAGGAACATGCGGAGAGGAGGAGACAGTTGAAGCAGTGTCCGCTTGTGTCGTAATCGTTGTGGTCTGGCTATGCGAATGGCGTTGATCTGTTTTAAATACGCCGGTCTGCTCTGGCTGCTCCGCTTGCAGGATCAAAGCGCCGGGCGCCTCCGGTAGTCTTCGTGCAGTAGGCGAGCGACTAGGGGCTTGAATGCTCGCGACTTGCTCACCGTCATTCGTAAACAGCCCCAAATTCCAAACAGGAAGACTGGTAAAGCTTAAAAACATCGGCACGACAGCGCTGGCAAACATGCTCATGGCGATCAGGTTTACCCGGTCAACGGGTTGCCGTAGTCGATCGACGACCCATTTGGCTGAAGCGAACAAGATCGTCCCAGCCACCACGCATTCGATCCAGCCGATTACGAACTGTTGGGGAGAAATCATGGGACTACCTTTGTGCTTTCTGTTTTGCGGATCGGGCCTTAGCAATCAATCGTTCGAGTTCACGCATTTCCTCTGTGGACACATCCTCTGCTTGCAACATGTTCAGTACGAGTTTGTCCAGCGACCCATCGAACACACGTTTCAGAAATCGCGAACTCACTTGTTCGATGGTGTGCACGGGTGAGTAGAACAGCGTCCGGCCGACGGTCCGCTGCTTGACCAAACCCTTCTCTGCCATGATCCGCAGCAGGGTCTGTACTGTGGTAAACGCTGTTTTTTGCTGAGCGTTCAAGGCCTCGTGGACATCGCGCACCTTCGATTCGCCAAGGTTCCACAGCACCTTGAGGATATCGAGCTCACGCTCACTGGGATTTGCACCTGTCATGATACCGACCTCCTCTAACTAAACTATTAGTTTAGGTGCCGCTTGCAGGCTGTCAATGCTGATTCTGAAAAACTTGCGTTGGCGGCTTCGATTTAAGGGACCCGCTCGTTTCGACAATGGGACAAGTGACTGTCGAAGTCACACGAGTCGTGGACATCAGTAGCAAACTCGTTCAAGCCCTGAGTTGCTCGATCCGGAAGCTCGTCTGCTGCGGGCTGGCAGGCCCGAAACTTAACGGGTTGGCAGGAATTGCAACCGCCGGTCCGGATCGCGCAACGTAGCGGTCGCCGACGGATCAAGTGCCTGCACGCTCAGAAGGTGCTGTCGAGTTCACAGAACTGAAGGCCTCGCAAACTGCGTCGGTTTGGCACACCGGAGCGGCAGCGATGGCGAGTACGAGGTCGCGAATGGAAGCCTGCCGGGTGCCCTGATCCTGTCCACGACTACGCAAGCGACCGCGACCATTTCCGCAGCAAGATGCCGGGCAGGCGGTGGGACTGGAGCGAGGTCACCGACAAAAATTGGCAGCGACTGCCGAATGTCCGCAGACTACCACGCAAAGATCTGGCCCAGGTGGCTTGGCTGGTGATCGAGGTGCAGCAGCGTTCCCTGCCGCATCTGGTCGATCAGGTAAAATGCTCTGCGGACGCCTCGACATCGATGTGCTGGCGCGGGTTATTCTTGAAGCTGAGCCATCAGTTCGGGGCTGAGGCGGAGGTTGGTGCTGACGCTCTGTACATCGTCGTGGTCGTCGAGCATCTCGAGCAACTTCAGCGCACTGCGAGCGGTGTCTGGGTCGAGTTCGACTTCGGTCTGCGCGATCCGTGTGACTTCGCTGAACTCGCAACTCAAGCCGGCTTGAGCAAACGCCTCGGCCAAGCCGGCGAACGCTTCGGGCGAGCAGGTGATTTCCAGCTTCCCTTGATCGTTTGTTTCGACGTTGTCGCCGCCGTTTTCCATGGCGACTTCGACCGCGCGTTCCTCATCGGTCCCCGGGGCCATCACGAACAGCCCTTTGCGGTCGAACAGGTAGGAGACGCAGCCGGTGGACCCCAGGTTTCCGTTGTACTTCGAGAACAGCGTGCGGATCTCCGGGGCAGTGCGGTTGCGGTTGTCGGTCATGATCTCGCACATCACGGCCACGCCACCAGGGCCATAACCTTCGTAGATGATCTCTTCGACGTCTCCACCTTCGATTTCACCGGTCCCGCGTTTGATCGCCCGCTCGATGTTGTCCTTCGGCATGCTGACCGCCTTGGCGTCGTCGATCGCTTTGCGCAGCCGGATGTTGGTGTCGGGGTCACCACCGCCCATCTTGGCTGCGATGATGATCGCTTTGCTCAGCCGCCCCCAAAGTTTGCCGCGTTTGTTGTCGATGAGCGCCTTTTTGTGCTTAATGCCCGCCCAGTGTGAATGACCTGCCATGGAAGCATCTGCAGAGGAAGAAGAGTGGTGGAGTGCTTAGCGTGGTTTCTGCTTGGTCAAGGTGCGGTTGCCGCCCGCGTTGCCGGAGGCGGCTTCATCCGCTTGATCGGAGTCTTCAGCGGCCGGCGTGGATGCATCGGTCGTCTTGGCTGTCCCTTTGCTTGCCGGCGGCTTGGACTCGGCGGGCGGCTTGGTCTCGGCGGACGGCTTTTTGGGCGCTTTGTCAGCTCCCTTTTTTGCAGCGGCTAACGGACCAGCCCCTTTGGCTGCCCGCGGCGTGCTCGCGGCGGCCGGTTTGGTAGACGCCTTGCTCGCAGGCGCTGGAGCGGCGGCGTCAGCCGCACCCTCGGGCGTGGCTACCGCATCAGCGTTCGGCTCTGCTTTGGCAGCAGGCTTGGCGGCCTTGGACGAGCTTTTGGCCGGTGTCGTAGCAGCGTCTTTGCTGGCAGCCGCATCTTTGCTGGCGGCAGCCGTCTTCGTTGCTGCGGTTCCCTTGGAGCCTGGTTTAGATTTGCTGCCCAATTTTGACCCGCCCTTTTCCTCGCTCGGCGCTGGATCGGCCGTCTCCACACGAGCGGCCGACGGCTTGGACGACTTCTTCTGCGGCTTGCTAGGAGCCGTCATCTGAGCGTCTTCATTGACCGATAGAATGATTTCCCAGACGGTCTTGTCTTGCGGGTCGGCCTGCAGCGCGATCGCTGCCTGGTGGAGCATCGAGGAAAATTCGATCGCCTTGCTCTTGGGAATCGCTCGTTCCAGGCCGGGAACCTTGCCCGAGCGAGCTTCGGCTTCGCTGACGATGCCTGCCTTGAACATGATCTGCATGGCGGCCGAATTGACCGGAATGGCATGTCCGCCCAAGCCGTGCTGGACGAGATACGCGAGCACAAAGGGTGACATCCCGCTCATCGATTCGAACTTGGCCACTGCTTTGCCAAGATTCTCTTTCTTCAGATGATCGATGTCGAAGTTGTAAAAGGTCTCGAACACGCTCTGCAAGCAGCGTTTGAGCCGGGCCGCGGTGCTCGGCGGCGACGGGAAACGCGTCAGCACTTCGGCCAATTCAGTCACCGAGGTCACCCGGACCTCGTTCCAATCAAAAAACTCCTGCTCGCACTTTGCAAATCCCTCATCGGCCAGCTCGGCCGGAGCATCTTCGAGCAACGCCGCATACAGGATGTGCTCCAACAGCGGACGACCGGGGGCCGCCGGAGCTGGCTTATAATGCTTTTTGAGTGATGCGTGCAGCTTCGTTATCGCGCCGGCTCGGTTTTTTGCGGTCATCGCTGGAGAAAAATCATGCTGTGTGGGGAATGGTTAGGCAGAGGCGTCGGCACGCGGTTGGCAAGAACCGGACGCTACCGCGTGCCGGCTGATTGAATTTTGCCGAAAGTCAGGTCCTGCCCGCTTAGGACGGCGAAGGAATCGCCTCAGTGTCATCTTCGCCCGCATCCTCAGCGGCATCGTCGTTGGCAGGGCGGCCCTCCTTCTCTCGTCGGATCCGCTCGAGGATTTCTCCGACTGCGACGACGTTCTTGACGCCTTGATCCAAGACAAATGTGAGCCTGGGGATGTAACGCGTCTCGATCCGGTCGGCGATCTTGGACTGCAGGAAGCCGGCCGAGTTCTGTAGCCCGCGAAGCGACAACGCTTGCTGGGTTTCATCACCCATGACGGTGACCGAAACCTTGGCTTCGCGCATGTCAGCGGTCACTTCCACTCCTAACACCGTCACATCGCGGACTCGGGGGTCACGCAAGTCGGTGAGAATGGACATAGCGACAACCTCACGGATTGCCTCGGCGGCTTTAAGCTGGCGGCGACTAGACACGTTTTCGGAGGCACATCAAAAAAGGAGGAACGTTAATGCCGGTGAACCAATCAGCCGCTACATATCAAGCTTTCGAGCGACCTCTTCGATGCGATAGGCCTCCAGCACGTCATCCTGTTTGATGTCGTTGAAGCCGGAGAGCTTGATGCCGCATTCCAGCCCGCGGGAGACTTCCTTCACATCGTCCTTGATCCTGCGGAGCGTATCGAGCGGGTAGTCGCCGATGGTTCGGCCATCGCGATTGACCCGGATCCGGCATCCACGCTGGATCACACCTTGAAGCACATAGCAGCCCGCGATCACGCCGACTCGGCTGATCTGGAATACCTGTTTGACCAGAGCGCGACCCAACTCGACGACGCGTTCCTCAGGCCGCAGGCGGCCTTCGATCATCGCTTTGATTTCATCGGCAAGCTTGTAGATGATCGCATAGCGGCGGATCTCAACGTTTCGTTCTTCAGCGAGACTGCGAGCGGCATCATCGGGAATCACGTTGAACGCCAAGATCACCGCATCGGACGCGGAGGCCAGTGTCACGTCAGCCAACGACACACCGCCGACGCTGCGCTGCAAGACGCGGATCTCGACCTCGGGGTGATCGAACTTCGACAGCTCCTTCTCGATCGCTTCGAGCGAGCCGCGGGTATCGGCCCGGATGATGAGATTGAGTCGCGCCCGTTCGAACTGTTGGCCCAGTTGCCCCTCTTGGAGCATTTCCTGGAACTTCTCGAACGATACCTTGGTGCTGATCCCGGACAGGCTCTGCGCACGGCTGCCATGCTCTCGCGTCGCAGCGATCTCACGCGCCTTGGTGATGTCGTCGAGCACATGGAAGCGATCGCCGGCGCCCGGCGGCTGATCCAAACCGTAGATATCGATCGGCGTGCTCGGGCCAGCCTCTTTGATATTCCGGTTGGTCAGCGGATTGACCATCGCCCGTACGCGTCCGTATGACCCGCCGCAGACCACAACGTCGCCGACTCGCAGCGTCCCATTCTGGACGATCAGCTTGGCGCTGACACCCCGGTCGCCGTCTTGGCGAGATTCCAAGCAGACACCGACCGCTTGGCGGTTCGGATTAGCGCGGTACTCGTTCAGTTCGGCGACCGTCAGCAGCGTCTCAAGCAGCTCTTCCAGACCTTCGCCGGTCGTGGCGCTGGTGCGGACGACTTCCACGTCACCACCCCACTCGCTGGGTGTCAACTGATGCTCAGTCAACTGCGTCAGGATGCGGGTGATGTCCACGCCTTCGAGGTCGATCTTATTGAGCGCCACGACGATCGGCACTTCGGCCGCCTTGGCGTGACTGATCGCTTCTTCAGTTTGCGGCATGATGCCGTCGTCGGCCGCCACCACCAGTACGGCGATATCGGTCACGTTAGCACCGCGGGCGCGCATTTCCGTAAACGCCTCGTGACCGGGCGTGTCGACAAACGTCACTTGACGCCCGTCATGATCGACTTGATAGGCGCGGATGTGCTGCGTGATCCCACCCGCTTCGCCGCCGGCAACGTTCTTGCCGATCAAGCGATCGAGCAGGCTCGTCTTGCCGTGGTCGACGTGGCCCAGGAAGGTCACGATTGGCGTACGAGGCAGCATATCCTCTTCTTCATCGACCGCTTCATCGATCGAGGCGATCACCTGGTCCTCCAGCGATCCGGCTTCCCGCAGTTCGATGTCCAGGTCCAGTTCCGCAGCGATGACTTCGGCTGTTTCCAGGTCGAGCTGGGCGTTGATATTCACCATCATCTGCATCCCCAGCAGGACTCGCAGGACCTGAGCAACGGGAACGCCAGCGGCTTCGGAGAACGACCGAACGGTACAAGGCAATTCCAGGTGGACCTTGTCTTTCCGTGGCGCAGCGGTGTTGGTGCCCTTGCGCTTGATCGTGCGGCGGCGGCGACCATCGTCGCGTCCGAAGCTCGATTCGACTTCGTTGCGTCTGCCGGTGCGTCGGCCACCTTTGGCTCGGTCGGCACGGGCGGAAGCCATTCCGGCCAGGCCTGGCTTGCGGCGCGGTTCTTCTTCCTCGACCACCGCCGGCACACCGCCACGCTTGCCTTTACCTTTGTCGCCGGAGAAGCCGCTCAGGCCACCGCTGCCGATGCGTTTCTTCTCGTCCTCGGCTTTGGCCAGTTTCTCCAGTGGCGCCCGCACACCTTGCTTGTGACCGGCGATCACATCTTTGCTGAGCTTGATGTCCGGTTTTTGCGCCGGAGCTTCATTGGGCGTGGGGCGACTGACCGGCGCCTCGCTTCGGGCAGTGCCGCCAGGTTGATCACCGGCTCACGACGTTTGTTCGGCTTGGGACCTGCTCCGCCGCCAGCGGCATCACCTTCGCGCCGCGGCGTGCGGCCGAGCACGCGGATCTTGGCCCCCGACATCGGGCCGGAGGGATCGCGACGGATCGGCTCCATCGGCTCTGAACCGCGATTGCGGCCGGAGAGCACACCGGGACGGCTGCCCAGCGGCGCACGGGTCTCGGTCTCGGGCCGTTCAGGACGAACGGGTCGCTCCGGCCGCTCAACGCGCTCCGGTCGCGTCGGCTGTGGTTGTGGCGGGGCTTCGGCAACCGGCTTCACTTCGGCCACCGGTTCGGCGACAGGCTTGACGCTGCCGAACGAGGCTCGTTTGGCCAGTTCTTCAGGAGTCGGCGGCGGCGGGGGCACGGCCAGCGGCTGCTCCTGCGGTCGCTGAGCAGCAGCGTCCCCGCTTCGTCCCTCGGGTCTTGCCGCTCCCGGACGGGTTGTCGACAGCGGTGCGCCGATCGACCGGCGGGGCGAACCGCTGACGGGCACTTCGCGAATCGGTGCAACCGGGGCCGTTTCTCGCACGGCTTCCCGGACCGGAGTGACGACCTGAGGACGCGCGGGGGCAGCGGCAGGTCCGGCGGACATGTTCCGCACATATTCCGTCATCCGCTGGGCTTCTTCATCTGTCAGGCTGGCAAGGGCGGAGCCTTTGCCGGTGATCCCAGCCTTCTTGCAGAGATCGACGAGCTCTTTGCTGTCGACCTTCAAATCTTTGGCGAGCGAGTAAATGCGAACGGGCACGGAATAACGGTCCTATCAAGGTCTTCGGCTGAATCCACCGGCGCGGTTGAGCGGTAAGCTGATTGCTCGCTCACTAGCGTCTGGGCAGGATTCGATTGATCAATTTTACATAAAAAACACCCTCTACTGGACGCAGTCGAAGCGCTGACACACTGCGGTCAGGCTTCGCGGCGAACCACTGCTCGCGTCCCAGGGGTCAACTCGGTCGGCGATCAGCCTTCAGAATGGACACCTTTTCGGCGGCAACAACCATCCCTATGGCGACTTTGGCGTTGATCCGGTCGTCTCCGCCGTATCATCGACCATCTCGGCCTCCGATCCTTCACCGGCTCCGGCGGCCGTCTGCGACGCTCCGGACTGCCCAGTACTCGTCGGCCCAGTACTCGTCTGCCCGGAATCTGCTTGGCCGAGGCTTGCATGCTCCACGTCTGCCTCGCCTACCGGCTCGGTCCCGGCATCGATCGCCTCCGCAGCATCATCCTGCGGTTGTACAGCGGCGGCCTGCAGCTCGTCCGCTGTCTCTGAATCAGCCTGCCCGCCATCGGTTGGCGGCGACGGCTGATCCTGTTGCTGACGGTCGCGGTCGCGGCGGATTCGCCTTTCCTCCGCAGCCGCCTCTTCAGCGTCATGCGCGCGAATCTCAGCCTGCTCGACGATCTCGTCGACCTGTTCGGCTGAGAGCCCGCTCATCTCCATCAGCACATCGGGCTCGATGACTGAGAGATCATCGTACGACAAGTACCCCTGTTCAACCAAGGCCTGTGCAACTTCCTCGGTGATTCCGGCCAGCGAACTAAAACCGGCGACGGCAATATCGATCTTTTCTTCGAGTTCGCTGCTGGTCATGATCTCGATGTCCCAGCCGCACAGCTTGCTGGCCAGACGGACATTCTGGCCGCGACGGCCGATCGCCAGCGACAGCTGATCCTCTCGCACCAGCACAATCGCCCGGCCGATCATGTCGCACAGCAGCACCTGCTCGACCGTCGCCGGCTGCAGGGCGTTGGGAATCAGCACCTGCGGATCGTCGCTGTAGCGAACGATATCGATCCGCTCGCCGGCGAGTTCATCGCGAATGTCTTGATCCGGTTGCCGCGAACACCGACGCAAGCGGCGACGCAATCGACCTGTGATCGATGCTGCTGACGGCCACCTTGCTGCGGTAGCCCGGCTCGCGGCCGATGGCGTCGATCGAGATCACGCCGTCGGCAATTCCGGGATCTCTTGCTCGAACAGGCGCTGCACGAACTGCGGCCGTGTGCGGCTGAGCACGACCTTGATGCGGTTGCCCGTGGCGCGACTTCGAACACCACCGCTCGCACCCGCTCGTTGGCGTGGTGCGTTTCGCCGGGGATCTGCTCACTGCGGGGCAGGATCGCTTCGACGTTGCCGAGCTGGACCGTGGCCACGCCGCCGTCCGCTCGCCCAATCACGCCGTTGACGATCTGGCCGATCAGCTCGCGGTACTCGTCCATCAACGCATCGCGTTCGGCCTCGCTGATCTTCTGGATGATCACCTGTTTGGCGGTCTGGGCTCCGATGCGACCGATCTGATCGTCACCCAGCGGCTCACCTTGGAGGAACGCGCGGATCTGCCCATTCTTGCGGTCGAGCGTGACAACAATATCGGAATCCTCTCCGTACTGTCGCTTGGCAGCGGTTTGCAACGCCGCTTCAATCGCAGAGAACACGATCTCTTGATCGATATTTTTCTCGCGGTGTAGCGAATCGACGTAGCGAAGAATGTCTTGTGGATTCATACCGGACGTTGTCAGTAGCGCGACGAGGGCAGCTGTGTGGTCCCCCAACAAAAATGGCCCAAGGCAGCTAACCCGGGCCCGTCAGCGGATCAGTATTGAATCCGCAAGATTAACGGGAACCAATCAGACTGTCAACCAACGGCGATCCAGGCGACGGGGAAAACCTAGACCTCGTTGAAAGCAGCGATCAACACCGCCGAAGCCTGCCCCTGGGGGGTGACATTGACACTGACGAAGCTATCGCCAGCTGGCGTTCCCGCACCCGTTACAACGTTGATGTCGCAGGCCGGATCCAGTTGATCGCAGTTGAGCGTGGGGAACAGCTCCCCTCCGAGCGAACCAACGCTGGCAACCACTTCGACCATCCCGCCGCCGGCGCCAAGGTTGCCAAAGTGCCCTTTGGCAGTGGTGACCGGCACTCGCGGCTGGTCCTTATGAAATACCTCCGCAATCGCTTCAGCTTCCGCGTTGTCGCAGGGAACCGTCCCCAGCCCGTGGGCATTGACGTGCCCGATCTTGGCCAAATCCGCGTTTCGCGTGGCCATCCGCAGCGCATTACCGATCGCTCGCCCGAGGTATCCTGGCCCCCATGGTGGCCCGACGGTGCTGCACCCGCTGCCGATCACTTCGCCGAGGATCGTCGCGCCGCGGGCACGGGCGTGGCTGAGCGTTTCCAAGATCATTGCCGCAGCCCCTTCACCGAGCACCGACCCGTTGCGGTCACGGTCAAACGGCCGGCAAGCCGCTGCCATCTGCGCAGCGTCGGCCCCGCGCGGAATCGTCGCCAGCGCTTCCTGCATCGAAGCGTGCAGGGAGCGAAACGGCTGAATCCGTGAACCGGTCGCGCCGACCACCAGCACGTCGGCATGGCCCCGCTGCAGCGTCGAATAGGCCTCAGAGAGAACCGCCGCCGGCGACGCCTCACGCATCGTGATCGAGTTGTTCGGGCCGCGCAGGTCGTTGTAGATCGCGATGTGGCTGGCCGGCATGTTGGGCAGGTATTTCAGCAGCCACAGCGGATTGACCTGCGGCAGGCCCTTGGCCGCCCACTGCGCGAACTGGAATTTGCCGTCTTCGTCTTGGCAGTTCTGGATTCCGGCGGCGAACTCCTCAGGCAGCGTCATGATGTAGTCGCAGCCATAGACGACACCCGTGCGATCGCGGTCACGCGCCTCTGGCGTCAGTCCGGCATGATCGATGGCCCGCTGCGCCGCCGCAACACCCATCTCGATCTCACGGCACATCAGCTTGCTGCCCTTGCGGATCGTCCGCTGCAGCGTCTTGTCGAGCGGCCCGTAGTCCTCGATCGCGCCAGTAAAATCGCTCGCTTCGGCCCCGTGATCGACCGACAACACGCCGGTGGGCACCTGCGTCAGCGGCCCGACACCGCTGCAGCGCGAGCGAAGACGCTGCGTCAATTGGTCCGGTGAACAACCCAGCGGGCTGACGACGCCCAGGCCGGTGATGACGATTCGTTGCGGGTCAGATGCTTGCATGGATCAGAAAAACGGAGTCGTCACCAAAACGATGTGCGAAGCGGTCGCCGGCGTTTCGACTCCGGCGGCACCGAGCCGAGTAGTTTGCGCGATTGGTGACGATCGGCAAAGCACGGGCGGTTAGGATTAAAGAGAGGGCAGACAATCAGTAACGGCCGCGGTTGGCAGAGCCGGTCCGATCGGCGACCTGCGGGACCGAAGGCAAGTTCTCATTCACCTTGCCGCGAAACTCGATGAACATTAACGCGTCGGCTCGGCCAGCAGTCGTTCCGGTCAACGAGTTGAGGTTCAACAGCGGAATCGGCGAGCCCGAACGGTCGGGGCTGGCAACGACGCCGCACGAGAGCAGCAGCACCATGTCCGATGGCCAGCGAAATCGCTCCTTCAGCCGCCAACTGACGACCTGCGGCACGTCGATCCTCGCCCGATACATCTCGCCGCTGGGCAGTGGCAGATCCAGATCGACCGGAACAAGCTTATCGACCTGATCGATGTCGACCTTGATCAAACAGTCGATCGCCCGGCGGTCGACCGATAACAGTGGGCTGATCTCGATCTGGTAACCTTCCTGGACCTCGCCGGTCTGCGGCTCGTACGGCGGCCAACCAGTCGGCGCGGGGCGGATGTTTTGGACGTAGTTGCGGCCCCGCGTACTGGCTAACTTTTGCGATTGTCCGTTGTGAGTGATCATGTCGATCGCCTGCACTTCACGCACGTCGGTTCGCTGGCGCAGCAGCGCAAGCACCATCGCCGCGTTTTCTTTGGTCAACAACCACGCCTGCAATCCGGCGGAATTGACGCTCACGTGCTGCATCAGCATGTGCGTGCGGCTCCGCCAATTGGGACTGCCGACGGTCATCACCCGCATGTGCAACACCTGCGGGTCTTTATCTCCGGCCGTAAAACGCTCGACCATCCCCGCGACCACATCGTGAACTTCCGGGGTGTGGTAGACCGACAGCGAATCACGATCGGCGCTGATGAAGCCGAACGGCTCGGTGAACCACAGGTCCGAGCCGGTCTCGCGAATCACCCAGTCGACCACCGCCTGGTGCGGCCGGTCGTATTTCGTCAGATACCCGGTGTAGGGACGCAGGTCGTAGACCCGGTGCTCCTGACCGTTGCCCTGCGGCAGTGAGCCGGAACCGGCGGGACCGCGGCCGGCCGGTGCGTTCCCGGCAGCGTGCCGCGGCAGTGCATTACCAGCGCCTGCGGGATTCGGTGAGCCAGGTGCGTTTTGTAAGCTTGGCGGCACGCCCTCGGCCGGCATCGCCATTTCCTGAGCTGCAAGCGGCGCCGCAGCGATCAGCAAACCCGCCACCAGCAAACCCGCCAACAGCAGGCCCCCGCTAATGCGCGAGCCAAAGCGGCGCGTTGCCGAGTCCTCGGCAGGAGAGGCGGCGAATGCAGGGAGCAGCTGTCGCATGGGACGATCCTTCATCCAGTCTAGTAGCAGGCGAACCGGGCCAGAGACAGCCTCTCTGGCGCGTACGGCGACACGTTAGAGCATCAGCCGGGTCGGCAACAAGGGCGATCAGCGGCCGGTCAATGTGGATCCTGCCAGCGTGGACCGCAGCGATGCAAGGCACGGCACCGCCAAGCCGCCCGCTGGCAGGGCGGCGTTGAGGCCATCCTTGTCAGTACTTACCTTCCATACCGCGTTGCTTGCGAATCGCCTTGATTTCCTCGGCGTTGTCCACAATGTATCCCAACAGCTTATCAAAATTGGTGGACACCTCTTGATTTTTGACGGCCCATAAATCTTCCTCGATCAACTCCAGTCGCGGGTAAATCTTCTTGAATTGCGGCAGTTGTTCGCTCTCGGATTTGACCTGCCGGAGCGTTTTCTCAAGCTGATCGAGTTCGCCGAATGCGTAGCCGTTGATGTAGGTGCCCGCCAGTTGCTGAAACGAGCGATGGGCCTGAGCGCGTTCAAAACCTTCGTCCCCAAACCCTCCGCGGGCACCTGCGGGCAACAGCGCGCTCAGCAGCCGCGCACGAAACTGGGCCGAATAGAACCAATCAACCGCATCATCTTTGTGCCCGAGGTCGTACAGCCGGATCGCCAGGACATACATCGTTTCGACCGGCAGCGTCGCCCACTCCTTCTTCATCGTTGCCGCAAGCTCGCTGATCGAATCTGCCGTGGCCGAGACCAGTTCTTGGCTGTAGCGGCCGACGTCAACTTTCAGCGGGTCCGAGTTGTAATACGGCGTGATGTAGATCGGCATGCGCGACGGTGCGGCCGCGGCCTGTGTCAGGGTGACCGTTTCGGAGCGGAACGTCGCCGCCTGGATATCTCGGGTCGACGCGTCGCCCGGTGGCGTCGTTGCTGAGTAAACGATGCCTGCGGTAGCGATCGCTGCCAGGAGGAGTGTTCGTGTCATTTTCTCGATCGCCTCATGATGGTGTACAGGGATTGGAGTGCGTGACGGATCCCGATTAGCGGTCAGGCGGCATGTGCTCCGCCACATACTTATCCCAAAATGCATCGCAGAACCAAAAAGACTCCAGTTGCGTCCCCGGTCTTGTGAACAGCTTACGAGCGTTTGCCGCATCAATCTCCAGCTCGATCCGTTCATCATTTGCCCTGCCGGCGATGATCGTGATGGTCTTGTCCCAGTGGTTCCCGTTGCGCACGTGGGCTGCAAGCTCCGAGACGACCCGCTGAGATACCTCGAGAGCATTGCGCGGCGTGTCAGCGGGATTGGCGAAGCGGACCATTCTAACCACCGTCGGTTGTTCGCCCACACCGCGGACCTCGACGTAGTACACGGGCCCTTGACCAGTGCCATTGCTGATCGCGAGCTTGCCGTAGCCCCATGAGTCATGGGCCCGCGCGTTCAGAATCCACCCCACAGCGGCGCATAAAACCGCAGCAGCAGCAATCGACGCCAACAGCGTCTTGAGCGAAAACCTCAGCGGCACGTGCACGGTTTTACCTCCATCATCTCCGCAGGGCCGCGGGCCCGGCAGTGGATATGCCGGCCCTGCGGGCCTGAAAGATACTCTTAGCAGTCAAGGCACTACTTTGTAACTCGTTGTTCGTCGACGGCCATTTGCGACGCCAAACCTGGGAATGCTATTGCCGAGTGCGAGAACGGCTCACCAGACCGCTGCCCCTGAAATCAAGCTGCGATACAGCACTGGGGACAACCTCCAACCCAACTCGCCCTCATTCGTTGGCATGAGAAAATGCACTGTCAAGGCCATGCATCCGGTTCGTTGATCATTGCGGCGGAGGCGAAAGTCGGGTGAGGAATTGATCGAGTTCATGTAAGTATGGCTCGGTTAACCGGTTGTTGTGGCCCGCATCCTCGATTGCGATAAATTGCTTCGGTTCGTTAGCCTCGCGAAAGAGCTTTTCGCCCAGCGGAAAAGGAACCGTTTGATCCGCGGTTCCATGGCTTTGCAGCAGGGGAACGCGCAGCGACGCCATCGTCGCCACCGAGCTGAGTTGGTCCCGCCGAACCAGCCAGGATAGTCTGGGAAAGTGAACGTCGGCAACTTCTCGAAGTGACGAAAACGTGCTCTGGAGGATCAAGCCCCGCGGTGGTGACTTGGCTGCCAGCTGAACGACGATGGCGCCGCCGAGCGACTCGCCCATCAGCAGCATTTCAGAGTCTTCAACGGCAGCAAGCTCGCGCAGTTTCGCGCGAGCGGCCGTTGCATCCTGGATTGCGCCTGCAATGGTTGGCTTGCCTTCGCTGCGTCCATAACCACGGTAGTCGAACATGAATACGGATACGCTGGCTTTATTCTGGAGGTATCGCAGCCACGGGGCCCGTGAAGCAACGTGCCCCGCGTTGCCATGGGCGGCCAGCACTACTGCGCGCGGGTTGTCCGCCGGACAGTACCATCCATGAAGCTGCGTCCCGTCTTCAGCCGCAAAAAAGATATCTTGGAAGCGCAGGCCGCTCGGGTTCCAGTCACCGTTCGGATACTTCGACGGAAAGAACAGCAGAAGATCCTCAATCGACTGAACCTTCGACTGGGTTGCTGAAGCAGGTTCCGTTGACTCCTGTCCGTGACAAGGAAGCACTGCCGCAACTGTAAGGAAGACGACAACGAGAGGAGCCGTCGTACGATGCATCTCAGAATATTTTCGGAAAGTGCCCATTGATGGGTTGGATTTGATGCCTATGGCTTTGAAACGATTAACCCTGCTCTTCCCTCACAGGATCATTCCAGTTGTCGCGGCTCGAGCATAGTTCAGAACTTCCGCGTTGTTGGTCGTCGGTCGGTGTAGCCATTGCGTCAGCACTGCGGACACCTCGGGAACGGCAAACGCCCAGTGGCCCAGCCCGTGAATGGCGGAGGCAAGACAATTATCATTGCGTGATTCAAGTGCGGTTCGCATAACGTCGACCGCGGCTGATACCATCGCTGGCGTACTGTTACCCGGGTACAGGACAAAGACATCCCAGAACATGTAGCAGATGTACCCCATCGGGCCATCGGCTTGATCATTCCCAATGCTGGCCACTTGGCTGCTGCAATAACGCTCAAAGTAATTCTTGTAGAGGTTGAAAAGGTTTCGAATTCCCTTGATTCTGCGATCTTCGTCACACTCGGCCGTATATAAGAACGGCAGATCGCTGCAGCAATTGGAGTAAATCGTGTTGATGCCGTTGCCGAGCTGGTCCTTGCTGAACATCGAGTGGAGTTTGTCGTCAATAAGTACCTGGTCAACATAATCGAAGGCCTGGTACGGCGGCACGGCATAAAATTCCGATGAACGTTCCAGCGAGACTGGGTCGCTGTCAGGCGGGTGACCAAAGAGCTCATCCCGCCATTGTTCGTATTTCATGGCAGTTGTTCTTGGGATGCTCGTTTCGCGTACGATTGGTTCGGATGGTTCGGAAAAAACGTAATCAACTCGTCGGGCGAACGCAGCTTGCAGCACAGCAGCTTGCGGCACGGTCGAATGGCAGAAGCGGATCACGTTCCTGTGGGTTATCGCGCTGCCGGTCACTGCATGGGTGGGGACCGACCTACCTGCCCTGTCAGCAGCATAACAGCACTGTGGCGGTGCTGCTGCCGGTCCCCACGGAAGTACCGCTAGAAAAGTCAAAATAGCGTGTCACTTGACCAGCATTCTGGTGCGGTTTTCGCTCTGCTACGCCGCAGCAGCCAAAAAGTTTATCCCACCGGTTGAATTTTTTCCGATGGCGTCAGGCTCTCGTGCATACCGATGATGCAACGATCCAGAGCGTGTTTTGCGGCAGATTCGGCAGAGGCGTCAAACTGGGCTGTTCAGGGGAGACAAGGCAACGGCGTCAGGTTTGCACATTTTTCTGCGTAGCGGGCTCCATCCCTGGCGGATTACGAGTTAAGCTAGTGCTGGGTGATTCTCGAGCTTTCAATTTACATTTCAGGGTATTCAGATGGTTTACCGTTTGATAACCGGTTTCAGCTTCGTTGCGCTGTGCCTCTCCACAGCCTTGTCGACTGGTTCGGTTGTTGCCGCCGAGCCGGGCGGAGAACTGGTTAAGGCGTTGGTCCAGGAACCTCAGCAGGCATTGCCGGAGGAGAATGCGGCCACATTCCACAAGTCGGATCCGCGGATTCGCGTGCAGCTGGTGAGGCTGGACAATGCTGCCGGCTCATTGGCCGGATCGTCGGTGACGGTCATCAGTCCCCAGGGCAAGACCACAGAATTGACCGCCGATTCCAAGGGTTTGGTCTCACTGTCCAAAGTCACTTCCGGGTTACATGCGATCGTCGTCTCCGGTGCTAGTGGACACGCTGCTATTCCGTTGCTGCTCCGCGAGGTCGCCGATGAAGCTTCTGAGGAAACCGAGGCGGAAGATCCCGCCTTGGTCTCCAATGACGCAGTGACCACGGTGCACTTGCCGGTGATGCCGATCGATCCGCGTGAAGTGCTGCGAGTGGCCACTGCCTTTCTGCCTCCGGCCACAGCTGCGGGATCATTGGCCGACCTCGATGACCAAGTCGTCGCTGGCGACGAAGTGGCTGCAGCCCATCTCTATCACGTCGTCTTGGGACCGGCTGGGCGAATGGAAGGACGAATCGTCTCGCCGATGCTTCCGGGAATGCCGCAGCCGAGCCTGGCCGGCATCAACGTGATGGTCTACAGCGGTAATCAATTGGTGGCTCGAGCGATTACGGACGACGAAGGACGATTTGCAGCCCAGAACCTGCGCCCTGGTACCCATGGTTTGATTGCTGCCGGACCGGCTGGCTACGCCGCGTTTGCCTTTGATGCCGATGTGGTTGGCGGCGGTGACGTTGTTAAAGCCCAAGAGTCTGCCGATTCACAAAATGGCGCCGCCTTAGTGCGGATGAATCAGCCCGGCGCGGCACCGCTGCCGGTGGTGATCATTCCCTCACCCATGGTCCCCTCGGTCGTCGATGCGATTCGTGAAGGTCAAGAACCGCCAGCAGTCGGTGTGGAACCCTTGCCTCCTGGGTTTGCACCGGTTCCCGGTGGCGGATTCGCAGGCGGTGCCGGCGGCGCAGTTGGCGGCGGCGGTGGCGGACTCGGTGGAGCTGCAGGCGGTGGCCTTGGTGGCGCCGGTGGCCTGTTGGCCCTCGGCGGCATCGGTGCAGCGGTCGCAGCTGCAGCAGCGAGCGATAACGACGACCGACCGATCGTCTTCCCACCGGTGGCCACACCCGCCGAACCCGGTCCCGTGGCACCGTAAGGGCCACGCGTCGATCGACCCAATCTCAGGCGCCACCTGCGGCGCCGTTGATTTCTGCTCATCCAGCCGCGATAAACAAGATCTATCTTGTCGATCGCGGCTGTTTTTTTGGGCTGTTATAAGTGGTCAGACACACGGCGGTGCGTGTCTCTGCAATCACCGCAGCGACCGCACTAGTTTGATGACCTTGTGGCTGTCCGAGGGTGAAATGATGGGTGCCGGCTATTACACAACGTGTCGTCCGTGTCCAGCTTTGACCTACTGGTTGTCCGGGGGTGAAATGGTGGGTGCTGACTCTCCGGCAACGCGTCGTCCGCGTTCAGCTGTGACTTTTTGATTGCCCGGAGTTAAATGGTGGGTTCGCCGGAACTATCCGAGCGGCAGTGGGACGCCAGCGAAGACCTTGTCTGCCGGCTGCGGCTGGCGATGCTTCCGGGGCTGGGACCGCGGACGTTGGCCGATCTGCTCGAACGTTTTGGGAGCGCGGCCGCTGTGCTCGCTGCTGACTCGGCGGCACTGAGGTCGGTCAGAAACGTTGGGCCCAAACTCGTTTCGGCCATTCGGCACGCGGACGATCACGTCGATGTGCCGTGGATCGTTCAGTGGTGCGGCGAGAACGGGGTGCAGATGCTCGCCAGCGACTCCGCAAATTACCCGCCGGGACTGAAACAGCTCTGCGATGCCCCACCGATCCTGTTCGTCCAGAGCGAAATCCGCCCCAGCGATGCGCTGGCTGTAGCGATCGTGGGAACCCGCCACGCTACGGCTTACGGACGGACTCAGGCTCAGCGGATCGCTTACGGGTTGGCCCAGGCCGGAATTACGGTCGTCAGTGGGATGGCGCGGGATCGATTCAGCCGCTCAGCAGGGGGCGATCGACGGCGGTGGACGGACCATCGCGGTGTTCGGATGCGGCCTGGCGCACATTTACCCGCCGGAAAACGGAGAACTTGCCAAAGCGATCGCCGCCAGCGGAGCGCTGGTTAGCGAGTACCATCCGCTGACCAAGCCGCACGCCGGGACGTTTCCGCAGCGGAACCGGTTGATCAGTGGACTCAGTCATGCGACGCTGGTCATTGAAGCCCCTGAACGCAGTGGAGCTTTGATTACAGCGCGGACTGCTGAGGAACAGGGACGCGAAGTCCTGGCGCTGCCCGGCGCGGTCACCAGTCGAGCCAGCCAAGGGACGAATCTGCTGATTCGCGATGGAGCAAAGCTGGTGCGCAACGTGGATGATATTTTGGAGACGCTCGGCCCGCTTGCTCAGGCGGTGCCGGTCGCCGGTGGCCGCGAAGTGCATCACCCCGCTGAAGCGCTGCTCAACGACCGGGAGTGTTGCGTGTTGGATGCGGTCACGACCGAGCCGATCTCGATCGATGCAATCGTGCAGACCTGTCGCCTGCCGGTCGCTCAAGTCTTAGCCACCATCAGTGTGCTGGAGATGCGCAAGCTGATCCGCCGACTGAGTCATCAATACGTTTCGCGGGTTTGAATGCCTGATCAACTCGACGTCGCATCCATCATCGGCCCCGATGGCCTGATCGCGAAGCGGCTGAAGCACTACGAACACCGCCCCCAGCAGTTGCAGATGGCTGACGCGGTAGCCCGTGCGCTGCAAACCAACCAGCACTTGGTCGCCGAAGCGGGAACCGGCACAGGCAAGAGCTTTGCCTACCTCGTGCCGGCGATCCTGTACGCGACGTCCGATCAGGGCGGCGAACTCGCTCACCGCCCGGCGCGTTCTGCCAATGACTCCGAGGCCGATGAAGCCGATCAGGAGCGCCGCCCGCCGCGGGTGCTGATCTCAACGCACACGATCAGCCTCCAAGAACAGCTGGTGGCCAAGGACATTCCGCTGCTCAACAGCGTGATCCCGCGGGAGTTCAGCGCGGTGCTGGTCAAAGGCCGAGCCAACTACATCTCGCTCCGCAGGCTCAAGAATGCGGAAACCCGCGCGTCGGTGTTGTTCAACACCGACGAACAACTCGCTGAAGTCCGCAAAGTCAAACAGTGGGCGCAGCACACCACCGACGGCAGTTTGTCGAGCCTGCCATTTAAGCCGAGCCCATCGGTCTGGGATGAAGTCGCCAGCGATACCGGAAACTGCCTCGGCAAACGCTGCGATTCCTTCGCGCAGTGCCACTACTTTCAAGCTCGCCGCCGAGCCTCGCGGGCTCAGCTGCTGATCGTCAACCATGCGATGTTCTTCAGCGACCTAGCGTTGCGGCGGCAAGGTGTTTCGCTGCTACCGGATTACGACGCGGTGGTGTTGGATGAATGCCACACGATCGAAGCGGTTGCTGGCGATTACCTCGGCATCCGCGTGACCAGTTCGCAGATCGACTATCAACTCAACAAGCTCTACAACGACCGCACACAAAAGGGTTTGCTGGTCACCCACAACCTGGAAACGCTGCAGCGAATGGTCGACCGCTGCCGCTATGCGACGAGTAATTTCTTCGCGGATTTGTTGGATTGGTGGGAGAAAAAGGGGCTGGCCAACGGACGCATCAACGCACCGGCGGTGGTCAGCAACACGCTCAGCGAGCCGCTGGAGGAACTGGCTGGGCGAATCGAGCGGTACGCTGAATCGCTGGACGATGAATCAGAACAGAAGAACTTTACTGCCGCTCATGATCGCCTGCTCGGGTTGTCGATGGAGCTGAAAAACTGGAATCAGCAGACGATTGAAGACGCGGTCTATTGGATTGAGCGTGAAAGTGCCCGCCGCGGTAATGAGCGAATCACACTGGCCGCAGCACCGATCGACGTGGGAGCGGCGCTCCGCAGCGAACTGTTTCAAAGCGACAGCATCAAGAGCGTCATCATGACCAGCGCCACGTTGGCGGTCGGCAAAGATGATCAGTTCAGCTTCTTTCGCTCACGGATCGGGCTCAGCGGCGGGATGTCGGAACGCGTCGGCAGCCCGTTCCATTACGACCGCCAGGCCGAAGTGATTCTCGTGACCGGGTTGCCCGATCCGTCGACTCAGCGAGTCGATTTTGAAGCGGCGCTGCCGACTCAAATCAAGCGTTTTTTGAGCCAAAGCGATGGACATGCGTTTGTGCTGTTCACCAGTTATGACCTGCTCAAACGCTCCGCGGCAGCGGTGTTGCCCTGGATGAACGAGCAGGGGATGTTGCTGTTGAGCCAAGCCGGGGAACTCAACCGCACGCAGTTGATCGATCGCTTTAAATCCACGCGGCGGAGCGTGCTGTTCGGGACCGACAGTTTTTGGCAAGGCGTTGACGTGCCTGGCGACGCCCTGCAGAACGTGATCATCACCAAGTTGCCGTTCAGTGTCCCCGATCACCCGCTGCTGCAGGCTCGTTTGGAGGCGATTCGCAAGGGCGGCGGCAACCCGTTTCGCGACTATCAACTGCCCGAGTCGGTGATCAAGTTTCGCCAAGGCTTCGGGCGGCTGATCCGCACTGCGACTGACCGCGGGATCGTCGTCGTACTCGACCCGCGGATCAAATCCAAACCCTATGGCCGGACCTTTCTAGAATCGCTGCCGCCGATGCCCGTGCGAACGCTGCCAGCTTAGATGCCGTAACCAGTTGGCTGCGATTTAACGCTGCGAGACCGCCGCTCTGAGTTGTTCGGTCAACTGCCGCAACTCCGTGTCATCGCGCAAAGCCAGCGTTTCCAGCGAATCGACCGGCAGGCCTAGAACTTCCTGGAACGCGCGAATCCGCCCCATCAACTCGCCCCGCGCCGCGCCCTCCTGACGTCCCTTCTGACGCCCCTCCTGACGCCCCTTCTCAATCCCCTGCTCAATCCCTTGTTGCAGCCACTGTTGGGCGATGTTCGGCATCAGTGATAATCCCTCGGTCAGCAATGGTTGATTCTGAACGCCGCGCGTAAAGGACGCCCGCAGCGCGTCCGGCGTGATCGTCGGCGAGACGCTGACGACGTACCGCAAGATCGCCTCAAGCATCTGCAGCGCCGAGTCACGCTCCAGCCCCTGCACTACGACCCGAAACGCTTCCTCGAGCCGCTGAGCTAACTCTTCGCGGCGGCTGTATTTTAGCAGCGAGAGCAGCACAAACCGATCGTGCGGGTTTGTGAATCGGCTCTTCGTTCATGGCCGTGCTGCTGCGTCTCCCATTGCAGTTACTTTCTGGCATCACACACAAAGCTGAAGTGTGGAGCAAATGGAACGAAATCGGCCATTTCGGTTACGCGTCCCACTTGATCGCAGGCACCGTCGAACGTCTGCAGGATCGTGGAAGAGGGCGAGGAGGTTTGCCGCGAAATCTGAGTGGTTATTTGATAGAAGATACCGCGACTCCACTGGTTCAAGTGGTTAAAGGGCGGCGTCAAAGCCGCCTAATCCCTTCGGCTGTTCCTTGCCAGGCGCACGCTGCCTGCATTGCTAGGCGTTATTCGATAGCATTGAGGTCGCTGCTACGCTTAACGCCGACGTTAGGCAGCTTCATTTTCAGCTCATGAATCCCATCGTCGGTAACCGCGGTTTTATACAAATCGACCGTCCGCAGATCGGTTAAATCGTAAAGATACTGCAATCCAGCATCACCGACTTTTGTGCGATAGAGCCCGAGATACTCTAGTCTCGTAAGCCCCTGCAGGTGGCGCAGCCCATCGTCCGTTATATTTGATGTGCCATTCAGATTGAGAGATGTAAGGGTGCGAAGACTGGAAAGAGGCTCAATATCAGAATCCCTTAATGCGGTTTCGTGCAGGCTAAGCGAAGTAATTTCACGAAGTCCTTTTAAGTGGCGGAGTCCATTACCAGTAACGAGAGTACTAGTAAATCCCACCACTTTCAATTGCTCGAACTGAGCTATTCGCTTAACAGCCTCATCCGTTACATGATAACCGAACAGCTCAACACGAACGACATTGCCCGATTCGTCTACGTCTAATGCGCTGGGCGTGATCCCAATTTCGGACAGCTTTTTGCGCAGTAGCTTCTCGGACGAAGATTGGGTGGGACTGGACGACTCAGGGGCACCTACGGCGACTTCATTTTCGGGGTTAGCGATCTGGCCGGATCGCGGCGACAATACTAGACCCAAAACAATTCCGCCTAAAACAAGAACAATTGCGATACATACTAACAGTGCCCCTCGAAGCCGGAGATTGGATTTGCGCAGTGCATCGACGTGACTGCAAAGCAACTTTACGTCATTATCGAAATACTGATCGGACCGAATTTCCAGCCATTGACGTTCATGCAATTGCTGGAGAGGTTGAGGCAATGCGTCGGGTTCCGGCATTTTGGTTCCCTCGACCAAAAGCGGAATGATGGGGATACCTCGATCGAAGGCGGTCGCGATCTCACGACGTACTTCGTCTTCTGGATTATCAAGGCGACGTTTCCCGTCCTTGTCTCGCACTTCAAGCCAGTTGTCACCAATCACAGCAATCAGCGCATCGCATGAGTGTAGTTCGCTTAAAAGAAGCTTGCGCCACTCGGCTCCACTACGAATTGAGCCAGAATCGAGGAACACGTTCGTTTCGCCGTACTTCGATCGGAGGCGATCGCAGATACGTGCCGACAGATCTTTCGTGTCGTCCCGCCGATATGAAATGAAGATCTTCATTTGTTTGGAGAGGTAGCTGTACAGTTTAGGAGCGTACTTAGATCGTCCAGCTTGTCATTATCCGGCCGGATCCGGATGTAACTGGCGATTTCGGGGAAAACTGCGGGTCCTTGACCGGCAGAAGTGTCTTTCAACTGTAAAATGCTAATTAAATACCGACACCAGACCCCTCTAAAGGTAACGCGCCAGCCGTCTTCCAGGGCAGGGAAAAAGTTTGCTCAGTCAAGTTTATTTTTTGCTTGAGCTGCACCATCGGTGGGTTGAAGGGGCAAAGCAGTCAGGAACTGAACGGGTGCGTGGGGCGGCATCAATGCTATCAGCCCCGGGTCGCGCAACGCAGCTGGGTGACTGCTGCCGAAGGCGTTGTCGCAGGCATGCTGCGTTTCTGACGGCGGGAGCGCCGCAGGCCGACGATCGCGAGGAAGCCGCAGGCCAGCGCCAGTAGGCGAGCTGGCCAGTCGCCGATCTGCTGGTACAGGCCGCTGCGGCCGTCGAGTCGGCTGGTGACGAGGATGGAGCCAGCGGCATCGTTGCTCAGTCGCTCTACCGTTCTGCCGCTGCCGTCGATCCAGGCGGTTGGGCCACCGTTGGCGGCGATCAACAGCGGACGGCGGCAGGCGACGGCTACAAACTGGGCACAGCGCAGGTGGTGCTCGACGACCGCGCTGCCGTCGAACCAGCCGTCATTGGTGACGTTGACCAACAGATCCGGAGCGGAGCCACGGGCGATCAATTCGCGGACCTGGTTCAGCGCCACGCGCTCCACAGCGGTCTCGATGCAGATCGTCGGCGAAACGTTCAGGCCGCCGACCGACATCGCCACCGGCTGCTTTCCAGGCAGCAGTCCCATGCCCGGCGGGATGATCCGGTCGATCCACGGCAGGTAATCCATGGCCGGTATGTACTCGCCGAACATCACCAGGTGCGTTTTGGCGTACCAATCGGCGACGCGCCCGTCGGGACCGATGTGCACGCAGCCGCTGTGACCGCCGGATGGCTCGTTGTAACTGACAACCGAGCAGCCGGCGATCAGATCAGGACCGGTTGCCTGGCCGGTGGCTTGTCGCAGTGCCGTCTGCACCTGGGCTGCGCGGAGTTGGAATTGCCGCTGCCGCTCGCGGATGATTTCGCGGAACTCCGACTCGCTCATTTCCAGTCCTGGCGGCACAACGATCGGCTCCGCCGGATCGGCTGCAAGCCATGGCAGCCCGCCGGTGAACATCGACTCGGGCCAAATCACGGCATCGAGCGCAAGCTTTTGCTTCGCGGCCTGCTCGGCGGCTTGGTAGGACTGGCGAAAGTAGGCGTCGAAGATCTTCAGTTCGCGGTCGGTATCCTGTTCAAACACGATCGGTTCATCGCGGCCGATTAGGGCAATGTTGACCGCAGCGGATTGTGGCAGGGCGTCGGCCTGCGCCAGGCGCCAGTACCCGTAGGAGAGCGTCGTCAGTACGGTTGCGACTGCGACGCCGCCGCCCAACCATGGGCTCAGCGCTGGAACCCGCTACCGCGGCGTCCGACTCAGCCGCTTCCGCCGCCTTGGAGCGTCGCCCGCGGCGCACTGAGACGACCGCTTCGGCAATCGCCGCGTTAACCAGCACGATCACGAAGCTGACACCGTAGCTGCCCCACAGGTCGGCGATCTGAATCACCATGGGAACATCAGCCTGGGTGTGGCCGAGCATCACCGCGGAAATCCCGGTCAGAAAGTAGTTTCGGACGCATTCGAGCCCGACCCACACGACCGGCGCCGAAATCCACAGCGGCAGGCGAAACCATTGCTGTCCCCTTGTCCCGGCGACAGACTCAGCAGGCCGAGCCGACGCGACCCGGACCAGCGCCATCCATAGCACCGGATAGACGGCGAGGTAGACAGCGAAAGCAATCCACGGTCCGTACATCAGCGGATGGGCGTGACGCAGGCCTTGCATGGTGAGCGCCCAGTAGACCAGGCTCACGGCGTACAAGATCACATAATGCCGCCGAGTGATGTTGGTCTGCAAAACCAACAGCAGCCAAGGGACCAGCGCTACCCAAGCAAGCGGCCAAAGTCGCAGTGGCGGCTGAGCGAGCCACAGCAGCACTGCACCGCTGGCCGCTAGCAGCCAGATGTGTGCCGTGGATTCCCCGCGCGGCGTGGCGGCTACAGGCTCTTGCATCACAGGAGCAGGTCGACGGCTGGTTCGGTTATGGGGGGTAAGTGTTTTCACGCGTCCGATGATAGGCAGATCGCCGCCCGCTGCGTAGACCGATTCGCGGTACAATGCAGAGCTCTCCATCGCGCTATCGGCTCGCTAGCGAGCTGCCTGCTCGCGGCGGGGGCCGCTCGATGTGAGCAGGAATTCAGGGTTAGCGGAGGATTGATGACACCGTTTGAGTTTGCGGGCCCCTACCGGATCGGCAAAATGATCGGCCGCGGCGGCATGGGGACCGTCTACGCCGCCGTGCACGAAGTGACCGGAGAAAAGGTCGCCGTCAAAATCATCGCTGCGCATGTGGCGGATGAGAAGCGTTTTCAGCGGCGATTCAGCGACGAAATCCGTACGTTGACCCGGCTCAAACACCGTAACATCGTCACCTTGATCGGCCAAGGCGAGCAGTGTGGCCAGCTGTTTTATTCGATGGAATTGGTCGAAGGCGAGAGTCTGCAACAAAAGCTTCGCCGCGAGAAACGACTCCCTTGGCCGCTGGTGCTTGATATGGCGATCGATATCTGCGCCGCCCTAAAGCACGCGCACGATTTTGGAGCCATTCACCGCGATCTCAAGCCTGCGAACCTGTTGATCGATCAGGACGGGGTTGTGAAGCTGGTCGACTTCGGAGTTGCCAAACTGTTTGGCAGCCATGACCAAACCGCGGTCGGGTCGATCCTCGGCACTGCCGACTACATGGCACCCGAGCAGGCAGCGGGGCTTCCTGTCACTCCGCGCACTGATCTCTATTCGCTTGGCAATGTGCTCTATGCATGCTTTACCGGCCGGCCACCGTTTGCCAATCGCTCGCTGACCGAGGTGCTCGAGGCGCTGAAAAACGAGGAACCGATCCGAGTCGATGCGATCGTTCCTGATCTGCCGCCGGAAATCGCCGAACTGGTCCACGACCTGTTAGAAAAGCGGCCCGAGGATCGGCCGCCGACGGCGTTGGCCGTGATGAACCGCATGAAAGCGATCCGCGCGGGTCTGAGACACACCGCGGCGGGCGAAAGCGCTCATGATGCCGACACGATCGGCCCGCAGGTCGCATCACCGACCTCTCCCTTGGGCATTCAAGGTGCGCAAGCCGATCAAGCCACCGCAGCGTCCGACGGCGACAGCAAAACGCTCGGGCACTTCGACGAGGGCCAAGTCGACCCGGGCAGGGGGACTAGGCCATCGCAGCCCGAGAGCGAGCAACTGACGAATAAGGCCACCGTGCCGAGCAAGCTGACGCGTTCGTCCGGAGCCGGGCCGGCGGTATCCCCCAGCGACGAGTCGCAGCCGCCGGTCACGCGAACACACTTCCGCACCGTCCAAGACAAAGACCGCCACAGGAGCGTCTGGGGACACGAGTCGCAGGAGGCGGAGTCCAACCATTTCTGGCACATCTTCTCCATCGTCGCTCTCTCGGCAGCGCTGTTAGCTGCAATCGGGACCGGCATCTGGTTGATGCAACCGCCGAGTGCCGATGAACTACACGAAATTGTCGCGGAAGCCCAAGCAGCCGCAGGAAATGACACGGAGCTACGCAATCGGGGCAACCAGTTCGTCAAGCTATATCCTGACGATCCACGAGCGGCAGAGGTCAAGCAGTGGCTGGCTGAACTAAACATCAAGCAACAAGCGGACGGGGTGCTACAGGAGCTCCAAAAGAAAGCGAATGGTCCCGGCGGGCTCGGCAGTCTCACTCCAGCCGAGCAAGCGTTTGTTGAGGCGATGATGGAACCCGACGGCCTGCGCCGCCAACAGCGTCTGGAACACTGGCTGGCGGTCTTTGGCCACACCCAAGAAGCCGAAGGCGAAACGGAGCAAAAAGCCGGATTGGGCAGCGCAAAAAGCGAGCCCGACCGGCAGGCCGCGATGGTCGCCGCGGCCCAAGATCAGCTGCAGGAACTTCACCGCGGATTAGCCGACGTTGCTGCGCAGAAGGCCGCCGAACTCGAACAGCGCCTGCGATGGGCGCAGGAAAACCTGTCTCCGGACCAGGAACGCAGGCTGCTCCAGGGGATCCTGGCCCTCTACGCTGACAAAACTTGGGCGAGGAGCGTGATTGAGCAGGCTCAGAAGCGACTGACCGAACTGGGCTAAGTGTTAGTTACCCTGCGTTCTCCCCAGCACGCCCTTCGTTCCTCAGGGACGTGCCACCCAGAGGATCAGCGTCCGTGCCTCATGTGCTGAGCCACGAATTCGCGTAAGAACCCAATTTGTAATCGGGGGCCAATGCGTTCATACTACCGGGCACCCCCACTCTTCTCCTCGTAATGGCTCTGTCGACATGTACCGGTTGCTTCTGATCTTTCTGCTGTGGGAATTGTTGTTGCCGACAGCCGCTGGGGCTGACGATTCGGCTGCCAAACCGGTTGCCACAGTAACCGCCCCCGCACCTGGCAACGTAGCCGTTCCCGTTGGTGGGCCGACGGCAGGTCAACCGTCCCCGTCGCCGGGTCCCGGCGGGCCAACACCAGGAGCGAAACCGCCCGGCGAAGCCGCTCCCGGGGCAAAGCCTCCCGGCGAGGGGGCTGAAGCCAAGAAGCCCGAAGACGCCGCTGTGATTCGCCGACAAAGCTTGCCGGAGCCGAAGGGGGATCCGGCGGAATTGGCTGGCGCGGTACTCGGTCCTGATGGCCGCGTCGCCTTCCAGTTTCGCAATCAGGGTTGGCCGGAGTTGATCGACTGGCTTGCCGAGCTGTCCGACCAACCGCTGGACTGGCAAGAACTGCCCGGCGACCGCGTCAACATCACCACACCTGGGCGGTATACGGTCACCGAAGTGATCGACCTGCTCAACCGCCACCTCCTGGGCCGCGGCTACACGCTGTTGGAGCTCGATGGCGGGCTGACGGTCGTTAAATGTGCGACGCTCAATCCGGCGTTGGTTCCGCGTGTGGCGCCAGAAGATCTCCACTCGCTCCCGCCGCACAGTTTCGTTCGCACGTCGCTGGAAGTCGGTTGGCTCTCGGCTGAAAAGCTCGCCGAAGAACTCAAAGCGATGATCAGCGAAAACGGCAAGCTGACCGCGTTGACGACGACCAACCGCATCGAAGCGATCGACGCAGCGGTCACTCTGCGTCAGGTGGCCCAGTTGTTGGCTCAGGAACAAAACGCCGCCAGCCGTGAGGCGCTCGTTCCGGAGTTCAAACTGCGACACATCCCGGCGGAGGAGGCCAAAAAACTGCTCGAGCAGTTTCTCGGCATCAGCAGCAAACCCGAACCGGAAATGACGCCGCAGCAGATGCAGCAAGCCCAACAGATGGCACAAATGCGGGCTCAGCAAGGCGGCGGCGCCGCGACGCCGGAGCCTAAAAAAGCCGAGATCTCCGTCGTCGCCAATTCGCGCCAAAACTCGATCCTGATCCAGGCACCGACCGATCGCGTGGTGATTGCCACCGAGTTTCTCAAGCGAATCGACGTGCCCGGCAATGCGCTGACGGCGCTGTCGGATGTGCAGTCGCGCGTGCAGGTGTTCCGGCTGGTTTCGCTCGACCCGGAAAAGCTGATCGAGATCGTGCAGGAAATGAACGTGCTCGAGCCGACGACGCGGATTCGCGTCGATGCGGCCAACCGGGCGCTGATCGTTTCCGGTTCGGCAGCGGACCGGTTCATCATCGATCAACTGATCACGCGGCTCGATGGCAGCGGTCGCAAGCTCGAAGTGCTGCAGTTGCGACGCCTGGAGGCTGCGGATGTCGCCGAATCGATCACGTTTCTGATGGGTAAGAAAAAGGACGAGGACGAAAGCCGCTCGCGCTACCCTTCCTATTACTTTGGCGGCATGCAGGAGCCGGAAAAGAAGAAAGAAGACGAGTTCCGTGTGGCGGCCAACACGCGCTTTCGTCAGGTCCTGCTGTGGGCGACCGACGCAGAGATGAACGAGGTCCGCAGCCTGTTGGTCAAGCTCGGCGAATTGCCCCCGCCGGGCGGCAGCGATCGCACGATCCGCGTTGTCGATGCGGCCGCGACTGCGGAAATGTACGAGTACCTGCAGACCCTTGAGCAGCAGTGGCAGACGCTATCGCCCAATCCGCTGCTGCTACCCGCGCGAGAAACATTCCAGTTGCAGAGCGACGCCGCCGCGCCACAGCCGGACGCTGTCGATGATGCCGACGACAAGGGCACAAAGTCGTTGCCGCCCAGTGGGCGACCTGCCGGTCAGGATGCGCCGCGTCCGCTTTCCCGTGGCGACTTGTCGACGGCCAATGGTTTGTCTTCGCCGCACCTGCTGACAGCGACGCAATCGGCGGCGACCCGAGATGAAGCGGAGGACGAGACGGACGAGTCGCAGCGGGGTGAGGCCGACGAAATTCGTTCGGCAGAGGACTTCGATCGAGCCTTTCTTGCGCCTCCCCCAGCAGAACGCTCGCGAGCCGCACGACCCCAGGCGGCAGCTAAGCCGGGCGGGAACGAAGCGAACGCCGCTGCATCCAGCTCCGGTGCACCGATCAAGATGCACTGGGACGCTGCTGGCAACCTGGTACTCAGCAGCAGCGACACCGCGGCGCTGGACCGGCTTGAGAATTACATGTTGGAATTCTCGCCACCCAAGCGCCCTTATCACGTCTTCACCACTCGCTACGCGTCGGCAACTTGGGTCAAATTGAACCTCGAAGACTACTTCAAGGACGAAGACGCTGATAAGGACGATACGCCCTCGTTCGCCCGCTGGTATTACGGCTTTGAGGATGAGAAAAAGTCCGAGACGCCGTCAGGATTGGGGCGGCCGGCCAAGCTGCGGTTCATCGCTGATATCGATACCGGAACGATCGTGGTCAGCAATGCGACAGCGGAACAGCTCCGCAGCATCGAAGAACTGATCCGCCTGTGGGACGTTCCCGAACCGGTGAACAAACGCAGCGTACGGTATACACGGTTGGTCAGTTTGCGTTTTGGCAAGGCTCAACGCATCGCCGACACCATCAAGGAAACCTACCGCGACTTGTTGAGCAGCAATGACAAAGCGTTCCAGCAGGGCCAGCCAGGGCAGGGCGGTGGACCCGGGTCGGGACCACAGAAAAATGACACGCCACGAAGCCGCCAAATGGACCGCGGGACCGAGTTGGTCGATACCGGCGGAACCGGTCAGCAAGGTGGCGGTGCCGATTTCAGTTTCAAAGGGAAGCTCTCGCTGGGAATCGATGAATTGGGCAACACGTTATTGGTCAGCGCTGAGGGCGAACCGCTGTTGGAACTCGTGTGCGATATGATCGATCAACTCGATAACGCCTGTCGTGTGCGAGACGGCGTGCAAATCGTCGATCTGAAGGGTTCGATCAGCGCCGGAACGCTTGAAGCGGCCCTGCGGACGCTCCGCGCCGGCACGGAGTCCAGCGGCATTGCAGTGCCCAAACCGGCGGCGGCACCCAAACCGGTCGCCGCTGCGGATGGCCCTGATGGATGATCCCGCAGCCGGCAGGTTTTCTAGGCGGTTTTCTCAATTCGTTGTCACCCACGCCAAACTGATCCTGGTGCTGTGGTTTGTCGGTGCGGTGCTGATCCGCGGCACTTCGCCGGACTGGAGTTCGCTCGCGCTGGACGGCGACTTCGAGTACCTGCCAGACGGCATGGCGAGCGTTGCCGCCGAAAACGTGCTCGACGTCGCGTTTCCGGCCCACCGGCCACGCAGCCAAGTCGTGATCGTGCTGGCGCGGGAAAACGCGTCATTCGACAGCGGCGATGAGTTGGTATCGCTCGACCTGTTGCGGCGACTGCATCACCGGCTCGCCGAAGTGCTGCTGGTCCGGGCCCAGCAACTTCCCCACGCCGATGCTCAGCAGGAACCGGGGCGAGCCGAGCAGCTGTTGATCCGCGCTCGGGAGTCGCTTGATGAAGCGATTCGGATCGACGAGCAGTATTACGACATGCTGCAGAAGTCCCCCGGCCGGCAGAGCATCTCGGATGAAGCGATTCGGCTGACGCTCGCCTACTGGGACCGAGCGAATCTGCTGCAGGAGTTGGGTGAAACCGATGCCGCCGGTCCCGACATGCAGGCGGCGTTGATCCTCGATCCCGAGATCGCCAAGCATGCCCTGCCACTGGCGCAGCGCGATCTGTCGGCTTGGTCGTCGCTGCTGGATCTGCTCAGTTGGAACGACCGGATCCTCGGGTCGCGGCTGCGTCAGCCGCGGGCGCGATTGATCGTGTTACAGTCCGATGCGGAACTGGCGGCGACGCACAACATCGTCTTTCTGGAGGCGATTCAGGAACTGACGGCCAACGTCCGGCTGACGCATGCCAGCATCACCCGTCCGGAGCTGGAGATTTTGGCCACCGGTTCGGCTGCCATCGGCGGCGAAACCCTCAGTGCCGCACGCGACTCATTGCGCTACACCGAATGGTTCACCGTGTTGATGGTGTTGCTGATCCTGGCGCTGGTGTATCGCTCGCCGCTGCTGATCGCCGTTCCGCTGGTGTCGATCGGATTGGCGGTCGCCGTTTCCACAGGTCTAATCGCGTGGTTGACGCTCGGGTCGCGGGATGGATGGTTGCCAGGCTTGGACCTGCGGATCTTCACCACCAGTCGAATCTTCATCTTCGTGATCCTGTTCGGTGCCGGTACTGATTACTGTCTGTTTTTGATCTCGCGACTGCGCGAAGAGGCCGCTCGGTGGCCCTGGAATGTCGCCGTCGCCCGCTCGCTTGCGGGCGTCTCGGAGGCGCTGCTGGGCAGTGCGCTGACGACCGTGATCGGACTAGCGACGCTGTGGATTGCCAGTTACGGCAAGTATCATTACACCGGGCCTGTGATCGCAGTCTGCTTGTTGATCGGCCTGCTGGTCAGCATGACGCTCACGCCAGCGATCCTGCTGTTGCTCGGCCCCAAGTTGTTTTGGCCGTCGACCGTTCGCGCCGATGACCGCGTAGCCACGCCGCTGGGACGACGCACTGGAACGCCGCCGACAGGGATCTGGGGGCTGATCGCTCTGCGCCTGACCAACCGCCCGGTGCTCGCGTTGGTTGCGGGTTTTGGCCTACTGCTGCTGCCGGCCGGCTACGGCTGGGTGCATGAACACGATGTCACCTATGACATCAGCAGCCAATTGGCGCCATCGGCGGAAAGTCGTCGCGGCTTGCGGATGCTCGACGCGCATTTTGGTATCGGCGAAGTCAATCCGACAACGCTCTTGGTCGTTCGCGACCAGCGGGTCGACCAAAGCACGCTCAACGAAGACTCGAAGGTCTTGGCCCAGATGCTCTATGAGTTGCCGGGCGTGCATGCGGTGCGGTCGGTCGATGATCCGCTGGGCGACTTTCCACCGGACCGCGTGATGGGACTGCTCAGCGCCGATGCGTGGAAGCGGCGAGCGCTGAAGACGCACCGGATCGCACGCGGCTATTTCTTTTCCGAGACGCCGGAGTATGCCGGCCGGCTGATTCGGCTCGATATCGTGATGACAGGCGATCCATTCGACATCCGCACCGCCGAAAATGTGACGGCGATGGGCGATTGGCTGCGCGCTCAAACCCGCCAACCCGGCTCGCGTTGGCAAGGCGCGGAGGTGCTGCTGGCGGGTACCACGCCGTCGATTGTCGACTTGCGATCGGTCACGTTGGAAGACCATCGCCGGATCAAGATCGCGGTGGTGATCGCGGTCTTCCTGGTCCTGTTGGTCATCATCCGGCGAGTGATCTTATGCACGTACTTGATCGTCACGGTGCTATTGAGTTATTTCGCGACGCTGGGACTGACGATCCTGTTCTTCCGCTGGGTCTACGGCGACGAATACCTCGGCTTGGATTGGAAGGTGCCGCTGTTTCTGTTCGTGATCCTGGTGGCGGTCGGCCAAGACTACAACGTTTATTTGGTGACCCGGATCATTGAGGAGCAGCGTCGCCGCGGCGGTTGGCTGTCAGCGCTGCGGCGCGCGGTGGCAAGAACCGGTGGCATCATCACTGCTTGCGGGTTGGTGATGGCCGGAACGTTCCTCAGCATGACTGCTTCGGCCTGGTTTCCGATGTTGCAGCAATTCTTCGGCAGAGATGTGTCGCAAGAGCACGCGACGCTGCGGGGCATGGTGGAACTCGGCTTCGCGCTCGGCCTGGGCGTGTTGGTCGACACCTTTTACGTTCGCACGATCCTCGTGCCCGCCTTTGTTGCGCTGCTGGACCGGTTCCGCAGACGGTCGCCCGAGGTCCGCGCCGCGATGAGCAGCACTCCGGCTGACCACACTCTGGCTGACGAAGAGCAGCAGTGAGCGGGCGGCCCGGGCAGCTCAGCGCTCGGCCTGACCGGCTTCACCGGAGGGCTGTTTGGGTTCAGCGGCCGGAAAGCGGTTGGCCAGAAACAGGCGTTCCCACCACTTGGCTGGGCGCAGGCGGAAGTCCGATTCGTCCACCAAGTGCACTTTCCCTTGGCGAGTGCGCAGCTCTAGCTGGCCATCTCCCCGCACCCGCTGCACGATCCAGTACTTATCGACCAGGTAGTGATAGACTTCGCCTTTGGACGTCGGAGTGACCTGTTGGGCCCGCGGTCCTGGCGCAGGACTCGATTTCTGCTTGCGGTAGACGACCCAATCTCCCTCCTTCCACTTCGGCGATCCTATCACTTGCAAATCCTCAACTCTCCGAAAGATGCCCAGGACGATTGCTCGGCATCGCGACAACCGAACTCGGCGACAAGCGACGAGCCGGCTCAGGCGATGACAGGCCCAATCGAATCTTAGTTGTTTTCATGTGCCGCAACAGGTGGCCAGCGGCGAGTTTCGCCCGGATCGCCGCTCGATCTCAATTCAGGCTCTCGCCTGCGCTCATGCTCCTGCTCAGCAAAGCGGTGCTCAGCTAGCAGTGCTCGTGCTCGACCTCCAACGCACAGGCTAAAGCTGAACTCTAACGCAGCAGCGGCAGCAGGTAGCCCAGGGTGAGGCAAGGCGAGCCCCAGGCGAGCCTGCCGTAACCCTGGGTCATCGGCGATCGTAAATGAAAATCCTTGTTCCCGGTGCGGGCGGCTTCGCCGCCCGCACCGGGAACAAGGAAGAGGCGGGACGGAGACGCGTATCGGATCCCGGGGTTACATCCACGCTCGCCGAAGGCTCGGTGGATTCACCCCGGGCTACCTGCTTCCGCTGCTCCGCAGCTAGTGCTTCGTCGCAGCTAAAATTCCGGTTGAGACCGCACGGCTCGCGCTGTGGCGTTACTATTTTAACGGCAGAGCGCGAGTCCTCCGGCCTCCAACGGATCTGAACTCTGGCTGTCGATTACGAGCACGAGCACCGCTTCGCTGAGCACGAGCACGAGGGTGGAGCTAGCGACTGCAAGAGCCTTGAGGCAAGCTCGCGATCCTGCCCCTGCGACTGGTGATGCGTAGTCGCCGCGGCCGAGCCGAGGCGATAAACTGCAATCGATTTCGAACCTCAGTGCGGAACAGGTGTCAGTCTCCTGTTCCCGCACGAGCCTTACCTCACCTCTCGCGTTGCTTCTCTGCTATGCCAGACGCTCATCAGCCGGTTTTCGCCTCGCAATCGACCACGCCCTCGGCAGCGACACCTGCGGGCCGTACCCATGCTGACGCGCTGCGAGCCGATCCACGAGTTGCGCAGGCGAAGGAACTGCTCCGCCAAGCGGTGGCTGAGCATGCGAGGAGCCTGACGGACGTGCGTGCAGCCGACGCGGCGCTGCGGGAGCCGTATGAGCAGCTGTTGGCCGATGCGGCCGCTGTGCGTGGTGGGCCTTTGCTGTGGCCGTACCTGTCGGCGGGACTGGGAAATGGGCCCTACGTCCAGTTGGCCGATGGCAGCGTGAAACTCGACTTCATCGGCGGCATCGGCGTCTACGGTTGCGGTCACAGCTCCGCAGAATTGCTCGACGCCGCGGTCGATGCGGCGATGGAGGACGTGGCGATGCAGGGCAACCTGCAGCAGCATCCGCTGAGCATTCGGATCGCCGAGCAACTGGTCGAGCTGGCCTCTGCCGGCGGTGCGCCGCTCTCCTTTTGCATGCTCAGCACCAGTGGCGCGATGGCCAACGAGAACTGCGCTGAAGCTGGCGTTTCATAAGGCGGCACCGGCCGATCGGGTCATCGCCTTTGACAACGCGTTCGCTGGCCGCTCCCTCGCGCTGGCAGCGATCACCGACCGGCCGAAGTATCGCCAAGGGTTGCCGCTGGCCCTGAACGTCGATTATTTGCCGGCTTGGGACTTTGAGCGGCCTGAGGAGTCGCAGCGACTGGCACTGGATCACCTCCGCCGGTTGTTGGCGCGACATCCCGGGCGGTATGCGGCGCTGTGGGCGGAATTGATTGCAGGGGAGGGCGGCTATTACCCGAGCAGCCCCGAGTTCTTTAAGGCGCTGTGCGAGCCAATTCGCGCCGCCGGCATCCCGATCATCTTTGACGAAATTCAATCCTTCAGCCGCACCAGCCAGCCGTTTGCGTTCCAGCATTATCAGTTGGACCAGTACGCGGACATCGTCACCGTGGGCAAGATCACGCAGGTCTGTGCGACGCTCTACCGCGAATCGTTCAAACCGAGCGCGCCGATCCTCAGCCAAACCTTCACCGGCGCTAGCAGTTCGATCGCGGTCGGCTTGGCGACGCTGAAGCTGCTGCGTCAGCGTGAGTGCTTTGGGCAGGAGGGTTGGAATGTCCGTCGCCACCGGTACTTTGCCGCGGCGCTGGAGCGGCTGGCGACGAAGTATCGCGGCTTCATCCGCGGACCGTTTGGCGAAGGCATGATGATCGCCTTCACGCCTGGGGACGGCAGTTATGACCAAGCCAAGTCGCTGATGGACATCATGTTTGCCGAAGGGCTGCTGGGATTCCTGTGCGGCAGCGATCCGACGCGGATGCGATTTTTGCCGCCGCCAGCGATCACCACCGAACAGCACATCGACGCGGCGATCGAGTTGCTCGACCGGTCGCTGGCGAAGTTCGCCGCCGGCTCCTGAGCCTAGCACGAGTCAGTCCCGCCGTGCTATCGCGGTAGGGACCACCGTTGCCGGTGGCCCCCCGCACAGATCCGTACGTGAGCCATTCGCTCATACGGCTCTTGCTCTGAGTCGGGCGTGATGCCGGATAGCGGGCCAGGGATGAGTGATCTTCGCCGGGGGCAGATGCTTACGCAGCAGCCGCCCCATCCGCTCGTGGCTCCAGTTGCGACTGCCTCGCTGGCTACGCCGGCGGAGCTGGGCTAGCCATAGATGGAAAATCCCTTCGCGAAACTGCTGGAGGCGAGCGAAATTCAGGGGCACCCCGTGGTAGCCCTGCCAGCCCCGCACAACGCTAGCGAGCCAGCGGCCCGTCTCTCCAATTGAATGATGGCGACGGCGGCGGAGTTCCTCCTTGATACGTCCCAGCGTGCGACGCATGCGGCTGGCCATCGTCATGCGGCGAACTACAAAACGGTCTCCCTTGCGGGTCCGAGCACTGATGTGCGTGAACCCCAGAAAGTCGAACGTCTCGCATTTACCCGCTCGATTGCGACGATGGCGATCCGAGGCCCGCCGGCCGAACTCAATCAACCGTGTTTTCTGCGGGTGCAGTCGCAGTCCGAACTTGGCTAGACGGCCACTCAGGGCGTCCAGACAGGCTTGGGCCTCCGACTGATGCTCGAACCCGATGACAAAGTCGTCCGCATAGCGGACCACGATGCAATCGCCTTGGGCATGGGCCTTGCGCCAGTGGTCGATCCAGAGATCGAACACGTAGTGTAGGAAGATGTTGGCTAGCAGCGGTGAGAGCACCGCCCCTTGGGGAGTCCCATTGCCATGGTCACTCCAGTCGGTTCCTTCGATGATCCCGGCATTGAGCCATTTGAGGATTAGTCGAACGATCCGCTTGTCGGCGACACGATGTTCAATGAACTTGATCAACCAGTCACGGTCGATGTTGTCAAAGAACCCTTCGATGTCGGCATCCACTATCCAGTTCACTCGCTTTTCGGTGATCCCGACACAGAGCGCATCAAGGGCTTGATGCGGACTGCGCCCGGGCCGGAAGCCGTAGCTGAAACCGAGGAAGTCGACCTCGTAAATGCACTGTAAAACCGTACGCAGTGCGTGCTGGACGATTTTGTCCTCCAGGGAGGGTATCCCCAGAGGTCGTCTGCGTCCGTCGGTTTTCTCGATGTACACTCGCTTGGACGGCTTGGCTCGGAAGGCTCCGCGGTGAATGCGACCATGCAGATCGGCTATCCGATTCTCCAGGTCTTGCTCGTACTCGTGCCATGTCACCCCATCGACGCCCGGTGCCGCCTGTTTCTTCAAGTCGTAGAAACTCGAAGTCAGCAGCTCCGGCCCCAAGTGGTGCAGTAGCGTTGTGAACTTGAGCGAGCGGTCCTTGCGGGCCGCCTCACGCACACCGTGCAGTCCATGTGACCTGCGTTGTTCCGGCTTCTGCGTCCGGACGAGGTTGGGCTGAGCGGTGTTCCTCCTTGCTGGACGCCTTCCCTCGACCGGCTCCGCCGGTGGTTCAGTTCCACCGTTGTTCGTCGGCTTCGTCGGTACTATGCGTCCATCTGACTCCCTGTCCGCGTTCATGTCCGTTGTGCCCTCAGAGAGGTTTTCGGACCGCTGACGGCGACTTCCTCCGCCAGGCGAAGCAGGGTCTCCCGGTTCTCGCGTTTGAAGTTTCCATCCATGCTCGGGCCATAGATCCCGCCGTGTCCACGGACGCTCTCGCCTTGACGAGCGCCCGGGTGTAGCCTTCCCTTTGCACGAGAAGGTCGGCACACGAAACGATGCACATTTCGGGACTCAATCTCCGAGCCTAGACGTACCCCTGCCGTGGCTACACCCACGCTGTTACCAGCGCCAGCGTACGACTCGGGGCCAGCGTATCTGGCTAGGACTTCACTGTAAGACTCTTTCATTCTCTACTTCAGACCGGTTTATCCCGGCGCTTTCCGTGCTCGTGCTCAGCGAAGCCGTGCTCGTGCTCAGCGAAGCGGTGCTCGTGCTCGTCATCGACCGTCCGAGCAAGAGCCGCTGAAGTTTGGGCAGCGGCGTGAAGCTATTTTGCTTTCGCTCGGTGGCTAATGGAATCACGAGCACGAGCAGGAGCACCGCGATGCTGAGCACGAGAGTGAGAACGCTAACGAGCACGAGGGTGAGAGCGAGGCCAAGATTGGTCTTGCCTCTATTGAGCGGCGATCGGTAACCAACGCAGTGTTGGAATCCACGGCCGTCAGCTTGAATCACACTCATGCATCTCCACCCTTCGCGACCGCTCGGAGTCCGCTGTACCAGCGGAGCGCTCGGGTTGCTCTTGTTCCTCGCTGTTGCACTGATGCTCGCCGCGCCCAGTCGCGGCGAAGACTACGTGCTGCTGCAAAACGGAAATGTGATCCATGGGACCGCGGTATCGATTGGGCCGATGGTGGTGATTCGTCACGGTCAGGGCAATGAAGTGAAACTCGATGCTCGGCAGGTCGCCTACACCGCTGCGACGCTACGTGAGCTGTACGAGTTTCGGATCGCTAATCGCCGCATCCGCGACGCCGCCAGCTGCCACGACGACGCGCGGTGGTGCTTTCGCAATGGCCTGTACGCTGAAATGGCGGAGGCCTTGGATACTGCGCAGACATTCGATCCATCTCACCCGGAAACTGCCCGCTTGCGCCGCCAGTTGCAGGTCACGCTCGACGCCACGGCAAAGCCGGTCGTGATGCTTCCGCTCGAGGAAGCTGCGGAGCGGGTCGGCGTTGTCACGGCGTCACCCACAGCGGCCCGCGATCAACCGCTGCAGAAGACAGACGACGAACTGATGAGTCTGAACCTGGCGAGCGACGCGCTGGTGCATTTCACCAGCCGGGTGCAGCCGATCCTGATCAACCGCTGCGGCAATAACGGCTGTCACCGCAGCCCGAGTCAGTCGCAGTGGCAGCTGACCCACATGGGCGTTCAAGTTCGCCCGCCGGCCCGCATGACGCGGCTGAACCTGGTGGCCACGCTGGCACTGATCGATCGAGCGCAACCGGACAACAGCGATTTGCTGCGTTACGCCCTGCAGCCGCATGGCGGTCGGCGTGAACCGCCGTTGCGAGCCAGCGACGATGTGGCGCTGGAAGCGCTGCGCCAGTGGACGCAAACGGCGATCAACTCGCACTCCGGCGAGCAGTGGGCACCACTGACACCGCTGGGAGAAATGCCGGCGCATGCTGCCGCAGTCGTTCCGGCAGGCCTGAATCAGCCGCCAGCCGGCGCAGCGGTCCAGCAGGCCGGGTTCGTGGACGATGCAGCGATCGGCGAACCGCCGCCACTGGTGCCTCCGTCCCCGCAACAGCTCCGGCCGATCACCCCAGGTGCGGCGCCCCGGCCCACGCGGCTGCCTCCGATCGACAACCCTTTCGATCCGGAGATCTTCAACCGGCACTACCGTCAGCAGGGCGGCGAGCGATAGGGTTTGCGTTGCGTGGGTTACTCACCTGACCGCAGCGGCTTACCCTCGCCACTGAGCGGACGCAGCGTGACGCGGTGAAAGCGGTAACCGCAGTTCCCGGTCCACTTCACGAAGTGTCCGAAAGAAGATCCCGTTCGCATCTCCGCGCCGCAGCTCGGGAGTGGAGAGAGCCGATTAAAACGGCTCTGGCCAGACCACGACCTTCAGTTCCGACTGCCCGGCGAACTCACGGTGGTGGAATTGCTGCAGACGCTGGCAGTAGTAATCGACTCGCTGGCGCCAATCGGGCAGCGGCTCGGCCGCAGCGGCGCATCTCCTGGTCCCTTTCCGGACGCGATGGCTACAATGTCAATTCATTCTGATGTGGCGTCTAAGAGGACTACTGTGGCCGAAGTAAGCAAGCAGCGAAACTCCCTGGTTGCCACGGGGATCGCCGGATTCGACGACATCATCGGTGGCGGGTTTTCGCCCCGGCGTTTGTACCTGATCGAAGGCGACCCCGGGGCGGGCAAGACAACTTTGGCACTGCAGTACCTTATGGAGGGGCGTCAGCAAGGCGAACGTGGCCTGTATGTCACCCTTTCAGAAACGCGCGAAGAACTCGAGGGCGTGGCGCAGTCGCATGGCTGGTCGCTCGATGGAATCGATATCTGCGAACTGATCCCATCGGAGGAGAGTTTGCTGCCCGAGGCGCAGTCGCGGATGTTCCATCCCTCAGAAGTGGAACTGAGCGAAACGACCCAGGCAGTGCTGGCCGAAGTCGAGCGGATCGAGCCGACGCGGGTGGTCTTCGACTCGCTGTCGGAGATGCGGCTGCTGGCGCAGAGCCCGCTGCGCTATCGCCGCCAGATTCTGGCGCTCAAGCAGTTCTTCAGCGGCCGAAACTGTACCGTGCTGCTGTTGGACGATCGCACTTCGGAGTCGGCAGACCTGCAACTGCATAGCTTGGCCCACGGCGTGGTCGTGCTGCAGCAACTTGCGCCCGAGTACGGGGCGGAGCGGCGGCGGCTGCGGGTGGTCAAAATGCGCGGCAAGCGTTTTCGCGGCGGGTTCCACGATTTCTCGATCCTCGAAGGCGGTTTGGAAGTCTACCCGCGACTGGTGGCGTCGGAGCACCGCGAGCCGTTCCCGGTCGGCCAGCTCCCCAGCGGCGTCGAGGAGATCGATCAACTGCTCGGCGGTGGACTGGATCGCGGCACCAGCGCGCTGCTGATGGGCCCGGCCGGCTCGGGCAAGTCGTCATTGGCGTTGCAGTACGCGGTCGCAGCAGCCGAGCGTGGCGAGCATGCGATCGTCTATACGTTCGATGAAAGCTTGACCACGCTGATGACACGGATGGCGGGGCTGGGTGTTGACTTGGCACCGCACATCAAGTCGGGAATGATCAATGTGCAGCAGATCGATCCGGGTGAATTGTCGCCTGGTGAGTTTGTCCATCGGATGAGGCGCGGGACCGAATCCTCTGGAGCCAGGGTGGTGGTGATCGATAGCCTCAACGGGTATCTGAGTGCGATGCCCGAAGAGCGGTTCCTGATCATTCAGCTCCATGAGCTGCTCACCTACCTCGGCCAGCGCGGGGTGGTGACGCTGCTGGTCGTGGCACAGCACGGCATCCTGGGGAGCGGAATGCAGACGCCGGTGGACGCCAGCTACCTCGCCGACAGCGTGATTTTGTTTCGCTACTTCGAGTCCAAAGGGAGTTTGCACCGCGCGATTTCGGTCGTGAAGAAACGCAGCGGCTTCCATGAGGCGACGCTCCGCGAGCTGCGGTTGTCCAACCGCGGGATTTGGGTGGGTGAACCACTGACGGGCTTCCAGGGCGTCCTGACCGGCACCCCGACGTTCATCTCCAAAGAGAAAGAGGGAGCGTGACGCAGCGATGAGCGAGCAGAACTTGCAAGCCCTGCAGCAGCGCGTCCTCGTGTTGGCTCCGACGGAGAAAGACGCCAGTTATTGCCGGACGGTGTTGGAGGAAGTGCAACTGCCGAACTACGTCTGCCGTGATTTAACGGAGGTCTGCCGCTGCATCGAGGAAGGTGCGGCGACCGCGGTGATCGCCGAGGAAGCGCTGCAGCCGGCCGTAGTCTCCACGCTGCTGGACGTGTTGGATCGTCAGGGGCCGTGGTCGGACTTCCCGATCCTGGTGCTCACCTGCCAAGGTGCCGGGTCGGAACTGGCGCTGCAGGTGCTGGAGACGCTCGGCAACGTGACGCTGCTGGAGCGGCCGGTGCGTGTCTTGACGCTTGTCAGCGCCGTCCGCACCGCGCTCTGCGCCCGCTCACGCCAATACGAGATCCGTGACCTGTTGCTCCAGTCGAGCAAAACCGCTGAGCGACTGCGTGAGGAAGCCCATCGCAAAGACGAGTTTTTGGCGATGCTGGCCCACGAGCTGCGCAATCCCTTGGCTCCGATCCGCAACGGCGTCTCGATTTTGCAGCTCGATGCCAGTGCCGATCCCGATGCACGCGAGGTGCTCGACATGATGGACCGTCAGGTGGAACAAATGGTCCGCCTGGTGGATGACCTGCTGGATGTATCACGAATCCTCCGCGGCAAGATCGGCTTGCGGCGCGAAGTGCTCGACCTGCCGACCCTGATCAAGCAAGCAGCGGAGACAGCCCAGCCACTGATCGATACTCATCACCATGAGCTGACACTGACGTTTGGCCCTGGACCGATGCACGTCTACGGCGATGCGACCCGGCTCGCTCAGGTGTTCGCCAATTTGCTCAACAATGCAGCCAAGTACACCGATTCCGGAGGCCGGATTCGCGTCGATGTGCAGTCTGACGGCGACGGGTCGATCACCACCTCGGTCCAGGATAACGGCATGGGCATCTCCGCCGACATGCTGACGCGGGTGTTTGATCTATTCAGCCAGGCGGAACGATCGCTGGACCGCTCTCAGGGCGGCTTGGGGCTGGGGCTGACGCTGGTGCGGAGGCTGGTGGAAATGCACGGTGGATCGGTCGACGTGAGCAGCCGCGGCTTGGGGCACGGCAGCGAGTTTCGCGTGACGCTGCCAGCAGTGCCACAGCCAGCGGCTCGCCCGCCGGCACTCCCTCAAAGTTCCGGCTCGCAGCCTGCGGCGATGCGGCAGCGCATCCTGGTGGTCGATGACAATCGCGATGCCGCCGACAGCCTGGCGCGGTTGTTGCTCAAGGCCGGGCATCCGGTGCAGACAAAGTACGACGGGACGACGGCATTGGACGAGATGGAGCGGTTCAAGCCCGACGTGGTGCTGTTGGACATCGGGCTTCCAGGCATGAGTGGCTATGACGTCGCCCGCTGCATCCGCAACAGCCGGCACAACCTGCTGCTGATCGCGATCACCGGCTATGGCCAAGAAGAAGATCGCCGCTCCGCCGTCGCCGCAGGTTTTGATCATCACTTCGTCAAACCAGTCGACCTGAAGCAGTTGCAGGAAACGCTCAACGGCAGCGTCTAAGTGAACTGACCTCCGACGGGCAGGCGTAGCAATTGTGACGCGACCGGCGAACCTTTTGCTGCGGTCGGTGGTCATCTCCGGTCGCTGCTTCCGTTTGCCAAGGACTTCACCATGCGCACTAAACAACTCAAAGAGCTCGGCGTTCCCGACGAATGCTACGCCGCCGCGCTGGCCGGGATTCAGTCGACGGTCAAGGCTGGCCGCCTGCCAGCTCGGGAACTGAAGCAGCGGATTGGGGCGGTCGTTGCTGAGCCCGAGCGGTTTCGTGACGACCCGCATTTTGCGTCGCTCGCCAACGGGATTCTCGAAGCCGGGCGGTTTGTGCCGCTGCAGCCGATTAGTTACCGCACCTGGGGCGAGGACATCGACGAAGGTTCGCACGTCCAAATGCGTCAAGCCTGTTCGGTGCCCGGCGTCCGCGGTGCTGCGCTGATGCCCGATGCGCACGTCGGTTACGGCTTGCCGATCGGCGGCGTGCTGGCTGTCGAAGGCGCGGTGATTCCCTACGCCGTCGGCGTCGACATCGCCTGCCGAATGAAGCTGTCGGTGCTCGACGCCCCGCCTCAGTCGCTGATCGCCGATCCCGAGCGCTGGAAGACAGCACTCGAAAAGGGAACGCGGTTCGGCGTCGGCGTCGAGCACAAGAAGCCTCACGAGCACGCGGTCATGGATCGCGACTGGACCGTCACGCGGATCACGCGCGAACACCGCGATCGTGCCTGGCGACAACTCGGCACTTCCGGCTCGGGAAATCACTTCGTCGAGTTCGGCGTGCTGACGATCAGCGATGCGGACAGCTCCGGCGAAGGCGAGAAAAGTCTTGGCCTGGCGCCGGGCACGTACATGGCGCTGCTGAGCCACAGCGGCAGCCGCGGCGCCGGCGCGGCGGTCTGCAACGTCTACAGCAACATCGCCCAGAGCGCGGCTGCCGCGCCGCTACGCCGAACTGGGTCGGCTGGCGTGGCTCGACCTCGACAGCGAGGCAGGCCAGGAATATTGGCTGGCGATGAACCTGATGGGCGACTATGCCGCCGCCAACCACGACGTGATTCACCGGAACGTGGCTCGATTGGCGGGAGTGCAGATCATCGCCGGCGTGGAGAACCACCACAACTTCGCCTGGAAAGAAGTGCACGGCGGACGCGAAGTGATCGTGCATCGCAAGGGCGCGACGCCGGCCGGCAAAGGTGTGCTGGGAGTGATTCCCGGCTCGATGGCGACGCCAGCGTTTGTGGTGCGCGGACTGGGGAATCCGGCCAGCCTCGACTCGGCCTCGCACGGCGCCGGGCGGCGGATGTCGCCGCACTGCGGCGAAGTCCCAGTTCGCATGGAACACGGTCCGCAAGGAGTTGGAGTCACAAGGCGTTCACGTGCTGTCGGCCGGCAGCGACGAAGTGCCCGGCGTCTACAAAGACATCGAGGCGGTGATGGCCGCGCAGCAGGACCTGGTCGAAGTCGTCGGCCGCTTCGACCCCAAGATCGTCAAAATGTGCGGCGACGGCAGCAAGGCCGAGGACTGAGGCAAATCCTTCTTAGGTTCTTCCGCTAATTGAACGCTCGCCCGTTGCTGAGCAGGTATCGCAATGGCTCTGGGTGGCACGCCCAGAGCCCCAGCGATGGGCGTGGTCTCCTGAAACAGATGCCGAGCCGATGAGACATCCCATGGCTATCCCGCAGTTCTCACCAGCACGCCCTTCGTTCCTCAGGGACGGGCCACCCTGAGGATATGCGTCTACGCCCAAGTGATTCCCTACGAAATTGGCGGAAGAACCTTATTTCGGGCCGCTTTGTCAAACCTTTGGTTGCTTAACGCGTTTAGCCAGATGCACCACACCTCCGTCTTTGGCCACGAAAGGATTGAGCGTGACCCCGATCACGACGGCATCGAACGGAGCATGAATCTCTTCTGCATCTTCACCCAAGGCGTCTGACACGACCCCAATCCGATCCTGCTTGCGGACCTCGTCCTGAACGCCGACGTCCAGACGCAGCAGGCCGCAGCGCGGAGCTTTCACCCAATCGTCCTCCGCGGTCACCTCAACGGGTGGACGCTTGGGAGGCCGTGGTGCAGTGGACAGCATGTTTAGTGCATGCAGCACCCGCAGCACTCCATCGGTCCCGGCGACGAGCGAATCCTGATTATAGCGCAGCGGTTCACCGCCTTCGAACAGCAGAACGCGTTTGCCTGCCTTAACGGCGGCTGCTCGCAATGAACCCTTGGCGAGTTCTGCGTTCATTAGGATCGGCGCCGCGAATGCTTCGGCTAATCGCCGGGTCTCCGGGTCGTCAAGGTCGGCGCAGGATTTGAGGTGGGTTGAGGCGATTGTTTGCTCCACTGTGTAGATCGATGCCGTAGTCGCACTGGGCAACCACCTGCTCCATGAAGCAATGCGCCAGTCGCTCAGCGAGCGAACCCTCGCTCGAACCAGGAAAGGCGCGGTTCAGATCGCTGCCGTCGGGCAGCGAGCGGGTTTGATTCATGAAGCCAAGCACATTCATCACCGGCGTGACGATCAAGTGCCCGGCAAAATCGCGGGGATTAAGTTTTTCCAGAACCCGTCGGACGATCTCCAACCCGTTGAGTTCTTCTCCGTGGATCGTCGCGCTGAGCCAAACTCGCGGCCCAGGCCTGACACCGCAGATCACATGAATGGGCAGCGAGAGCCAACTGCCCGTGGGCAGCCTGGTGACAGGCAGGTCAACCGACCGCCGCTCGCCGGGCTCGATGCAGACGTCTGCTAAAGTCACACTGTCGGGTGAGCCGCCGGCGTTTCCGTTTTGCTCTTGCCCCTTCTGCTTATTCGCCGGCCAATCCATCTTACAACTCTCTGAAAATATGTATTACTGCGGATCGCAATGGCGGCAAGGACTTTAAAAAGGCCCATTATGACTCGCAGTGCGAATCTGAAGCCAATTCGCTTGCATGGATGGAGATTCCGTCGCCGCGGATCAGCCGAGCAGCTGCTGATAGGTTTTGGTCGTTCTGCGATAACACTCGCAGCAGAGTTCTTCGAGCCCTTGGCGATCGATCACCGTGATTTTACCCCGCTGATTCGCGATCAACCCGGCCTGCTGTAACGACTGCAGGACTTCGGTTACGCCCGCTCGCCGCACCCCGAGCATCATCGCCAGAAACTCATGCGTCAGCGGGATCACGTCGTTGTCGAGCCGGTCGTGGGTCATCAGCAACCAGCGGCAGCAGCGTCTTTGAATCGGATGCAAGCCATTGCAGGCGACCGACTGTGAGATCTGGGCTAAGAAGTACGCCTGATACTTCAGCAACCGCTCGCGCAAGCCTTCCTCTCGCTGTGCCAGACGGCTGAGCACCGTGGCACTGATCTTCAGCGCCGGACCGGGGACTTGCGCAACGACGCGGTGAAGCGAAAGCGGTATTTCAGCAATCACACTTAGTCCCGCCGCACCTTCCTTGCCGATCGTTCCGACTTCGATGGCGCTGCCGTCTTCCATCACGGTCAGTGCGGACAGGGCACAGTGCTGGGGAAAATACACCACTTCAATCGCGCGGCCGGGGTCGTAAAGAACATCGCCGTGCTGGAACTGGACGGCGTGCAGGTGCGGCAAAACCGGCTCAAGTTCATGCTCTGGCAGCATACTGAGCAATTGATTATAGAGCGGCAGCGTTATTTCGGTGTTCATCAGTGGGATCAGTCCTTCGGACCTTGATCAAAAAACCACCGGGCAAAGAGTACAGCCGTGAACACAGCCGAATTTGAAGGGTGATGTTCTTTAAAAAAGCTTGTGAAGGTTCCTTTTTTTAAGCTGTTGGCTGGTTGATGCGTTGTCGCCGTGGCGAGGTTCGCACACGTCTATCTTAGAGGCAGCAGCCGTTTTTGCAAGTCGGCGCACTGTGGCTAACACAACGATCTCGCCCAATTTTCTTACTGTACCAGCCGCATCGGCTGCGGCTCCACGCCGGTGCTGTACGAGCAGCGAGACGTTACGAACGGTCGTTGTCAGGGATGCACGCACCAAAATATTGGAACCTTCGTACGGTTTCGGACGGAACTGCCAGAGCCTGCTGCAACAATTTAGGCAAGCTCATACTCGATTTTCCACCTATCCCACACTGACGGCGATCTTGCCAGATAATTCATGAATGACAAGCGGATGTGCAGCTGTGACGAACTCGGCCGGGCTACTGATCGCGACGATTATGAACTGCGTACCTACTTCTCCACCACATGCGCCGCCTGTGGCCGCTCGGTACGAGTTCCAATCGAACGGCTCGGCACGCGCTTAGTATGTGAATCCTGCACTGATGTACTGGCAGCCGCGGAACCGGCATACGGGGCACCCATGGAAATGCCGGAGGACCTCCGCAGTGCCCTTCGCTTACTCTACGACTGCGACGCAAGACGCAGAACGCTGAGAGCGCTGAGCGGGAAGCGCTGCCTGAGCCCGCAGGTGCGAAGCATCCGCAGAGTGCCTACTACGTCGCCGATCACAAAAAGTCGCAGCTTCGGAGCGACGGTTTCCGGCAAAAGCGATAGATGCCATTTCCGGCACGTTCCTCAACCAGGCCATAGGATCAGCCGCTCGTCCGGACGAACACAGGGTTCCGAGATAAAGACGGTGTCGTCGCGAATGTCGATTGCCGAATCAGGTGCTGAGGCGATCTCACGGATCTTTTTCTCTAGGCTTTGCTGGCTTTCTCCCATCACCATCCCCTGAGCCACGGCGGCGATTTCTGTAATCGAGACCGCATCTCGCCCACGATCCATCCTGATTCTGATCAGTTCGACTATCACACACAAAAGTTCATCTGTTGATGCCATTCTTTCAACCTGCTGCCGTCGATGGTTGCTGAAACAAGTCGATTAATCAGTGGTATTGTTCCGCGCCGGAAGGGGTATTTCTGTCCAGAACCGTACAGTCCGCTGAGAGTATTTGCCCCCGCTGGTAGCACTTACCGTGGCTCAAGAACCCTGGGGGGCACGTCGGGGTTTGCGGGTCACTCACTCGACACCACGCCGCGTCTCCGGATGCCCCCACCCTGTGGCGGAAAATCATCCTGGAACAAGCGGCACCCGATTCCCCTAGCCCCACGGCGTCGTGCTTGGTTCCCTGCACCGCCAAAACGAGGCTGATGGGTGTCAGCCGTTCCTGCCCGCCGGCGCTGATCGCCGCGGGCGCGCCGATGCAGTAAGTTAGGGAGCATCGCTGACGACCGACCGCGTCGTTCCTCTCTGCTGTTCAACTGGAGCATCAACATGACATCACCGCTGCGACTGGGCTTGGCACTGACCACGATCCTGACACTGACGGTCCCCGCGCTCGCTGCAACGGCTAAATACGTTCGTTTCCAAGCCGGTGAGACGGTTGCTTACGGGCTGCTGGAAGGTGACCACGTGATCCAGCTCGACGGCGACCTGTTCGGCGATTGGTCCAAGACGGAGACCACGCATCAGCTCGCCGATGTGAAGTTGCTCCCGCCGACCAAGCCGACTCAGGTGTTGGCGTTGGCCGGCAATTACCGCAGCCACCTAGGGACGGAAACAATCCCGCCAAAGCTGCAAATCCCGCAGCCGTTCCAAAAAGGCACCGCCTGCCTGATCGGTCACGGCGAAGCGATCGTCTTGCCGAGCGATTCCGAGGATGTCCACTACGAAGCCGAAATCGTGGTCGTGATCGGCAAGACGTGCCGGAATGTCTCCGCCGAACAGGCAGGCGACTACATCTTCGGCGTCACCGCCGGGAACGATGTCAGTGAGCGAATCTGGCAAAACGATGAGGAGGTCAAGGATGTCCAGTGGTGGCGAGCCAAAGGGGCCGACACCTTCGGACCGGTCGGGCCGTGCATCGCCACCGGCGTCGATTTCGACAAGCTGATGCTGCGGCTGAAACTCAATGGCGAACTCCGTCAGGAGGAAAACTCGGACCATCTGATCCACAACATCCCCAACACGGTCAGCTTTCTCAGCCGCTATGTGACGCTCTACCCTGGCGACCTGATTTTTATGGGAACTCCGGGAACGACGGAGGCGGTCCGCCCCGGTGACGTGGTCGAAGTGGAACTTGAGGGAGTCGGCGTGCTGCGAAATCCCGTCGTTGCTCAGTCGCCCGGAGACGCCGGTGCACGATGATCAAGGATCAACGTCCGCCTCTGCCTGTCCCACGCCTCGGCTCCCGCCGGCAGGACTGGCGGTTTCGGCTGTCATCTGAGGGTAGGTGAGCACCGATCCGTTGGAATGAACGGAGGTCCTGTTATTTTGTTCGCTATCACCGCTGGTTGACTCATGATGCGAATGTTTGGTGTGCTGCTTATCTCAATGATGTATTTACCAGCGGCTGTGTTGGCGCAGCCTCCCAGCGATCCGCCGCAACCCGCGGCGGAGACCGCTGAACCGCGCAACGTCTTGGTCTTAGCACCAACGCAAGGCAATCCACGCAACAGTGAGGGTGATTTCATCCGCCTCCGTGATGGCCGCTTGCTATTCATCTATACACGGTTCTCCGGCGGCAGCGACGATCACCATGCTGCGTCGCTGGCCAGCCGCGTCTCGCACGACCATGGCCGAACCTGGTCACAGGATGATCAACTGGTCCTCGGCAACGAGGGCGGCTGGAATGTGATGTCGGTGTCGCTGCTGCGGCTGCAAGACGGACGCATTGCCTTGTTTTACTTGCGCAAGAACTCCGCCACCGATTGTCGACCACTGCTGCGATATTCCGACGATGAGGCGGCCAGCTGGAGTGAACCGCTGGAGCTGATCGGCGATGCTGAGATCGGCTACTACGTGCTGAACAACGATCGCGTGATCCAGTTGAGCGATGGCCGGCTGGTCGTCCCCGTTGCGCTGCACCACCATCCCGACTGGCAGCGACCTGACTGGCAAGGCCAGGTGATGTGCTACTTGAGCGATGATGCTGGCGGCACGTGGCGTCGTTCGCAAACCGTCCTCAAGGCGTATGCCGATGGGCAACCGGATGGAAAACGAATTGCCGCTCAAGAACCCGGCGTGATCGCGCTGGCCGATGGCCGGCTGATGATGTGGGTGCGTACCGGCGCCGGTCAACAATACCGCGCCTACTCCACCGACGGCGGCGAGAATTGGTCGGCGCTGGAGCCAATGGGAGTCGCTTCACCGCGATCGCCAGCATCGATCGAGCGAGTGCCGGGGCGTGCCGACCTGCTGATGGTCTGGAATGACCACACGGATCTGGCAGTTGACCAGCGTACCGCCCGCACGCCACTGAGCGTCGCGATTTCGAGCGATGAAGGCAGCACCTGGTCGCTCGCGAGAAACATCGCTGCGGAGCCCAACGGCTGGTACTGTTACACGGCTATCGACTTCGTCGACGACCACGTGTTGCTGGGCTACGTCGCTGGCAACCAGGCCCAGAGGCAACACCTGGCGACCACTCACATCACGCGGCTGCCGATTCGGTGGTGTTATGCTCCGCCTTCGGTATCAGCGGCCACGGACGATGACTCGGCGCGCTGACTCGCTGGGTTCCAGCGTGATACCAGCCGTCGTGTTTTCCGCTCAGGAGCTCGTCACGTTTTTCGGATCAGCATTGAGAACGGGCGGGGACACAGCACGGACGCACTTGTCGGACACAGCTGACAAAAGTCGGTGAAGTTCTCTCGGCTGTGTCCGTGTCGGCACCGCGTGGTGCTGCAGGTTCCTGGCCAGCCGCCGTTGAGCCGATGGTGACTCAGCGGCTCGATCAGGCCACAGCGAGACCATCTCCGCCGCGTCGAAAAAAGGGGGGGTACTTATCGCGGGTAGGGCCGTTTGCCATATGGACGAAGCGGACGCAGGGAAAGAGCGGACCGCTGCTTTTGTAACGTCGACTGGCCCTAGGGGGGCCTCATGAATGAAATTCGCGTGCTGCTGGCGGATGACCACAGCTTGGTGCGACTCGGTTTCCGTGGGTTGCTGAGTTCATTGCAGGGAGTTGCGGTGGTCGCGGAGGCCAGTGACGGGTACGAAGCATTGGAGTTGATCCAGGTTCACCGACCCAATGTGGCCTTAGTCGATATCGCGATGCCGTGTCTCAACGGCCTGGAGCTAACGGCGCGGAGCGTTGCCAAATTCCCGGGCACCCGCGTGATCTTGCTATCGATGCACCACAGCGAGGAATACGCGATCCGAGCCGTCAGCGCGGGGGCCTCAGGTTACGTGCTCAAGAACGCCGATGTCGCGGAACTCGAGAAAGCGGTGCGGACTGTGCGGCGAGGGGAAAGCTATTTCTGTCCAGCCGTCGCCAGTTTTGTCACCGATTACAAGCGCCGCGGCGGCGGTCCGGTGACCAGCCGCTACGACAGCTTGACGCCGCGTCAACGCGAAATTCTGCAACTGATCGCCGAGGGGCGACCGACGAAATGGATCGCCTCACGACTTGGGATCAGTGTGAAGACGGCAGAGACTCACCGTACGCAGTTGATGCTGCGTTTGAATTTGCACAGCGTCGCGGAAATTGTGCATTACGCGATCCAGTCCGGTGTGATTCAGCCCGGCGAGATTCACCAATAAACGATCGTTTACTGTTCACGCAGGCTGCGACAAGCGGCGAGTTCGCAGCTTACGACAACCTCCATGAAAGATCAGTCCCAGGCTTAGGCCCGCGAACACCAACAGCGATCCGGGCTCTGGGACAATGGTCGCTGCGGAATCACTGTAGGTGTACTCCAGCGTCACCGAGGCCCCGCCTGTAGTCGAAATCGTGATATTTTCAATGGTATTGCTCGATCCAGAGATCGAGTTGGTGATCTCGGCTTGCCCGGTGGTGATATAGTCCGCCAGGTTGCCGCTGCCGATGAAAATAGCCAAATCGGCCGGATCGGTTAGAGTAATTTCGGTGCTGGCAGTCAACCTATCTGACGTAAAAGGGATCGTCAGAGTATCGAGAAGATTGACGGTCGGATCTCCGAGGCTGAAAAAATTCGGCGAAAACTCACTCACTGGCCCAACCAATCCCGGGCCCGCGATCGAGGTAAAGACGTTATCGACGGAGAATTCATAGATCGCAATCTGGTTGTTGCTCAGGTTTTCAATCGTTCCGGAAATTGCCGAGGTAACCCAGCTCGAGGCTGTGATCTTCACCGACTCAAGAATCCGAGTGCCGCCAAGGGTATCGAACCTTAATAGGGCCGGTGACAGCGGTTGGTCTTGAAAATCGGTGAAATTATCGGCATAAGTTGTTGTCTGTATGATGATCCCGGCCTGGGCCGAGGCGCCGCCGAGCAACAGGGGAAGAGCGGACGCCAGAATAAAACTCAAGACTCGCTTCATGTTGGACCTTTCTGTACATCGTGTTCGACAACGAATGGCGAGCCTAATGACGTGCTGCTCACCAACCTGGCGTCCAGGTAGGACGCCGTTCAGTGGGAGGTAAAATAGCCAGCAGGGAGCGGCTCTACACTCAGGTAAACACCTGAGCTAACGAAAAGCTGTTCCCAGCCGTGGCTTGGGGCCACGCCAGCGCAGCGGCTTCACTACTAAGATTGGAAGCCGCACATGGACGCACCGGCGACGAAGAGCTTCTCCGGGAACGCGCCGAGCAGCCGCGTAGCAATACCGAATGCTCTCACTCGCCCTGAGGGGAGGGCGAAGGACTGCCGGACAGGCTTTGCGCTAGCCTTCGCAGAGTTGGCCTACTGTGATCTGGAATACCTTCCACTCAGCTCGTATGCGGGTGAGGGCGCCGTTAGCCTCGGTCATATCCGCTCCGTGCCCCAGTTCCTCCACGTGCTGGCAACAGGCGGCTAGGCGGTCGGCCCCGATCGTTGCGCACATCCCGCGCAGCCCATGGGCTTCGCTGGCCCACCGCTCATGGTCGCCTGTCGCCACCGCCTCTGCGATGCGTCGGAGCGATTGAGGAACCGCGGTTGTGAAGGCAGTTAGCAACTCGGCCATCAAGGCTGGATCGCCGCCGCCGCATTCCCGCAGGCGATCGTGTCGGAGAATCGGGCAATTTGAACTGTCTGTGAAACGCAAGCAGCCCTCCTGGGGTGAGCATAAATGTTTGTCATGTCAGGTGTTTACCTGAGTGCAGAGGCGGACTGACCTACCTAGGCTTCGGCGTTCAACGATCAAAGCCCCGCCCTATCCGCAGGTACTCTACCAGAGACCCGACATGACCAAGCTTTATCTCCTGCCGTTCCGCCGTGCTCACAACACCCCCGAAACTCGCGGCAAGCGACCATCGGCTTCGTGGCGACGGACGCTTGGACTGGAGCGGCTAGAAAACCGGATGTTGCTGGCCGCGGAGATCATTCAGTCTCAATCCCAATCCTACGGTCCCAGCTTCACCAACTTCACGGATCAGCCTCTTGCCCCGGCACTGAATCAGTTCGACACCCAGAACGGCTACCGGACTCTCGACTCGGTAGGGATCACAGCATCCAGTTCGGTCACGTCCAGCCTCAGCGGAACTGTCGCCAATATCGCTACGAGCTCAAACCAAAGTTTCAGGTACACCGCCTCAGCAAAAGATGGTAGCACATCCGTGAGCGGGCCGGGGATTGGCACGGTGGCTTCCTTCCTCCCGGAGTTGTACTCGTATAGCACTCCTGGGCATCCGATCAACGTCATGCTCAGTCCAGGTGAGGTTTTCACGCTTCCGTCGATCTCCGAAAGCGTGAGCGCAGCGAGGACATTGAGCTAATCGCCGGCATCAACGACCTGACTCCGTTCATTGGGACAGGGACTGTAGGGCCTTTCCTGACCTCCGCCGCCGCCAGCTCCAGTGCGAGCTTCGTCTCCTCCGGCGGCAATGTCGTCCAGAACATCGTCCGCCGGACCACCGGCCATGCATCCGTTACCTTGGTCTACGTGTACCATGTCAACCCAGCGAGCGTGGGCAACTTTGTATGGCACGACGCCAACCACAATGGCACCCAGGACCCAGGTGAGCAGGGTATCGGCGGCATCACCGTCAACCTCACCGGCACCGATCAATTCGGCGATTCCGTCTTTGCCACGACAGATACTGACGCCGACGGCTACTACAGCTTCACCGACTTGGTCCCCGGCGAATACCAGGTCGAGTTTGTCCGCCCGACCGGCTACGCCTATTCACCCCAAAACCAGGGTTCTGACGATACGACCGATAGCGATGCCGACTCGCTGACCGGCAAGACCGCCACATTTACACTGGCCGCTGGCGAGTTCAACGACACAATTGACGCCGGATTGGTTCAACCTACCCCGGTCATCGACGTAGTCAAGTACGTCTCGGTCGATGGTGGTAACGTGTGGAACGACGCCAACGATCTGACCGGACCGGTACTGCTTGCTACCGGTGCCGCGCCGCAATTCCAATTCGTAGTCACCAATTTAGGCAACGTGCCCCTGTCAGACGTTGTACTTGACGACAGCACATTTGACCTGAACGGCGCGGAACCTGGAACCGCGATCGCCATTGGTTCCCTCGCGCCGGGCGAAACGTATGTATTCACCTACACCGGCACCTGGTCGGCTGGTCAGCACACCAACGTCGCTACTGTCACCGGCAGTTTCACAGATGCCAACAACCACACTTACACACCTAGCGACACTGACCCAGCCAACTATTACGGCGCCACGCCAGCGGTCAGCATTGTCAAACAAGTTTCGGCCGATGGCGGTACCACCTGGCACGACGCTGATCACCCACAAGGACCCAGTGCGGATGCTGGCAGTACGCTCCATTTCCGTGTCAAGGTCACCAATACGGGCAATGTAACGCTGACGAATCTCAGCATCAGCGACCAGGTCAAACTCGGAAACGGCAGCGCACTGAACTTTACCGGTGTGGTGCTCACATTGGCACCGAATGCATCCGACTACTCCGATGTGATCTCAACGATCGCGGTCGGCGGTCAGCACACCAACACGGCCACGGTCACCGGTTCCTTCACCGACGACGCGGGCAACATCGCTACACCGACGGATAACAACGACGCGAACTACTATGGCCTGACGGCGGCAATTGGCAACTTCGTCTGGGAAGACATCAATGGCAATGGGATGCAAGACCTGGGCGAACCTGGCATTAGTGGTGCAACCGTCAAGTTGTTTGACAACAACGGCAATCAAGTCGATTCCAGCTACACCACGCTCAGCGACGGGTTCTACGAGTTCACGGACCTGAACCCCGGCAACTACTCCGTACAGTTCATCTTACCCGCCGAGTACGTGTTCACAGCCCAGGGCCAAGGCAGCGACGATGCGAAGGATTCCGATGCCAGCCCGGCCAGCGGTATGACTGTCAGCTATACACTGGTGGGCGGGCAGTATAACGACACGGTTGATGCCGGCGCCTATCTGCCGGCGGCGCTGGGCGATTATGTTTGGCATGACGGTAACGCCAACGGTATCCAGGATCCAGGGGAACCGGTGATTCCAGGCGTTACGGTTAATCTCAAAAATGCCGTCGGCACAGTGATCGATACCACACATACAGATGCCGACGGTAAGTACTCGTTCACGCAGCTTCCGCCGGGCCAGTATCAGGTCGCGTTCACTAATCTGCCAACTGATTTCTACTTCGCTCTTCAGGATCAGGGCGACGACGATGCCCGCGACAGCGATGCGGATGCAATCACGGGAATGACCGTTCCCATTACCCTCCGGTCCGGTGAGCAAAATTTAACAATCGACGCTGGATTGGTCAGCATCAAGATTGATTTGGAGAAGCTTGTCAAGATCGTGCGTCAGACACCGGGTGGAGGTGAAGGGCTGACCCCGGGATTTTGGAAGACGCATTCGAGCTATGGGCCGGCGCCGCTGAAAGGCTGGCCCGAAACAGTTAAGAATGCCACGCAGAGCTTCAGTCCAGACGATCTGTATCAGTCCGTCTTTGGCGTCGATGTGCCTGGAATTGGTGCCGAGTTCACCTTGCTCGATGCCCTCAACGCGGGGGGCGGCGGAATCAACGCGCTGCTGCGGCACTCGACGGCCGCGCTTCTAAACGCGGCGAACTCAAATGTGGACTATGAGTTCTCGCTGGGCGAAGTGATCACCGACACTCGGGCAGCAATTTTGTCCGGTAACGCGAGCCTGATCGAATCGACCAAGAACGAGTTCGCCCAACAGAACGAACTCGGCGCCGATCTAAACACGCCCGCCTCGGGCGGTGTGTTCGAAACCGAACCAGAGGATGCCGATGAGCCCAGTGGGCCGCCGGCGCGGATCGGCGATCAAGTGGCCTTCATCTATGAGGTCGTCAATCTCGGAGATGTCGCGCTGACCAATGTGCAAGTGACAGATGATCCTCTCGGAGCAGTGGTCACAATGATCGATCAGGGCAACGGCGATAACGTGTTGGATCCCGGCGAGAAATGGGTGTACACCATCACCATCAACGCGACCGCAACCGGGGTATTTCGCAACGATGCTACGGTGACGGCAATCGCGAATTCCACTGGCCAATCCGTCACCGACACCGATCCGGCGCATTACCATGTGGCCACGCTGCCAGCAGCGATCAACGTCGAGAAGTATGTGAGAGAATTCGACGAACAGGCGGTCAGCGGCGAAGGATTCACACCTGGGTTCTGGAAACAGTCACACCACTTCCAGCATTGGACCACCTTCACGACGAACCAGCAATTTAACGCACTTTTTGGCCTGACAGCTCAACAAGAAGATCGAGACTTGACGCTGCTCGGGGCGTTGCAACGCGGAGGCGGCGGGCACAGGGCCTTTGCTCGACATGCGGCAGCCGCTCTGCTGAATGCCTCACAGCCCAACGTCGCCTATGCTTTCACGATTGATCAAGTTAAAGCCATGGTCCAACAAGCATATACGACCGGCGATTTTAACACCGCGAAGAATAATCTCGAATCCGAAAACATGCTGGGCGGCGATATTACCAGCGGCGGAAAAGGTGGTTCCGCGTTGTTAGGATTCGGCGACGACGCCGACGTGGGGCCCGGACCATCGATCCCACTGGGCGGCAAAGCGATCTTCACGTACGCGGTGTCCAACACGGGGTTGGTGTCACTGTTCGGCGTTCAGGTTGCAGATAGTACCGGTATCGTGCCGCAGCCCGTGCTAAACGGAGAATTTAACGCCGGTGACAGCAACCAGAATGGGCTACTCGAACCAGACGAAGTTTGGCTTTACCAGGCGATGGAACAGGTGCTTTCCGAAGGCTTACATACAAACATCGCTACTGCCCTAGCGACTGTGTTGGCCAGCGATCCGGTCCTCACGGTCCAGGACACCGATGCAGCCAACTACACGGGCGTGCCGGCCGGTGATCAGTTCGGTAGCGCACGACTTGTGGGATTCCTTGGTGAAGGGAAAGCGACTGTGGGCATCCAGCCGACCCAGGTCTTCGACTCAAGTATCGAAGTCAGCAATCTCAGCTTGTCGGGTAAAAAGCTTAGTCTCGATCTAACCAACACGAGCGATAGCGGCTTCGCCATCCTGGAGCGGTTGATGCTGAATTGGGCATCTGGAAATAAAGAGCTGGCCGCCATCAGGATCAACGGAAATATCATCTTTGATTCCAAGACGAAGTGGTCGTCCGTGGGGATCGAAATCACGAACTGGAAAGGTTCTGAATTGCTCCGCTACATCGGCGCTGGCCAGACGGTTAAGCTGGAACTGGAGTTTAAAGTCAACGCGAGCACGAATCTGGGGCTATACGACCTGCAGTTCGGTTTTGGCAATCGCCTGCCGGGGTGACCGCGTTGGCCGCTATCATCTCGTGTGAACCTGCACAGGCGTAGGCGAGCATATCGATGCCGACGAGCGAGGCGAGTGCTAAACTGAGTGGACCGGCATCGATGGGGACAGCCAACAAGCTAAAGAACAGGAGTGACGCTGATGCGCCGTTCCACAGCCAAGTGGGTAGCGATGAAACAGAATTTTCTATCTGCCATCTCGGTGATGCTACTGGCGTCGACAGTGGGTGCGGAAGAGGTGCGGCTCGGCGAAGGCAGTATCATCCGGTTCTCTGATGTCGATGCCGGCCGAGACCTCATGACGGCGGCGGATGATTATCTCACCCGGCTCAGCCCCTTCGATCTGTCCGCGCGAATGGAGACCGATAAAACGGTGACGCTGGAGCAGTTTACAGCACATCTGGCCGCCCAGGTGTTGCCGTGGTCGGAGGAACAAACGTCGCAGCTGCGGCCGATTTTGGTGTCGGTGGCTGATCAGCTTGCCCGTTGGGATTTGGACTTTCCCGAGACGGTGCTGTTGGTGCGGACCACGGGCATCGGCGAAGCCCATGCGGCCTACACCCGCGGCAACGCTGTCGTACTGCCCGATCGATTACTCGCTTGGCCGGAAGATAAGCTGATCGATTTAGTGATTCACGAGCTGTTTCACGTCCTCAGTCGGCGGAACCCCGAGTTACGGGACCAGCTTTACCGGATCGTGGGGTTTGAACCGTGCGGCGAGATCGCGCTGCCCGAAGAACTGGCTCGGCGGAAAATCACCAATCCCAACGCGCCCGTGATTGAGCACGTTGTCCGCCTGTCGATCGGCGAGGAGCGTGTGTATGTGGTGCCGCTGCTGCTCTCGCGCAGTGAAACCTATGATGTCCAGCGCGGTGGCACGTTTTTCGAATATTTGCAGTTCCGCCTGCTCGAAGTCGAACGCACCCATGGCAGCTGGCAAGTCGCACAGCCCAACGGCGAGCCGCGGCTGCACTCTCCCGAAACGACTCCCAGTTATCTGGAGACGATCGGCCGGAACACCCATTACATCATCCATCCCGAAGAAGTGCTCGCCGACAATTTTGTATTGCTCGTGCGCGGGCGAACCGATGTGGCCACTCCGCGAATCCTGACTGAACTCGACCGCCACTTGCGCCGGCCGTCCGCATCTTCCCCTTAGTGACTGTGTTCGGGTTAAGAGGTCAGGACATGAACAGTGACACATTGCAAGATGCCGCCGAGTCTGAATCAAGTGGATGTGCCTACCTGATCACCGACCGATGATTCACTCGATTTTCCAGGCGCTTCCGGTAGCCGAATGCTTTGCGGAAATCACTGCAGCGATCGATGCGTGCGTTCCCGTTGTCTTGAAAGCGCCGCCGGGTGCAGGGAAGACCACCGGGGTGCCACTGGAATTGATCCGCCAAAACGCCATCGGTGAGGGTCAGGTACTGCTGATTCAGCCGCGGCGGCTAGCGGCGCGCGCCGCAGCCAGCCAGTTGGCTCATCGGATGAGCGTCCAAGTCGGCGAAGAAGTGGGCTATCACGTTCGTTTCGATAAACAGGTCTCAGCCGGAACGAAATTGGTTGCCATGACTACCGGCGTGCTGCTCCGCCGCATGACCACCGATCCGCTGTTGGAAAACGTGTCGTGTGTGATCTTGGATGAGTTTCACGAGCGCAGCCTCGAGCTCGATCTGGCGCTCGGCATGCTGCACCGCGTCCGCACGACGTTGCGGCCGGAATTGAAACTCCTGGTGATGTCCGCCACGCTGGCCCCCGAACCGATCGTCGCCTTCCTGGGTGATGCCAAAGCGTTGACGAGCGAGGGCCGGTCATTTCCGGTCGAGATCCGCTACAGCAACACTCTTTCGCGAGCACGCCTCGGGGAACAGGTGGCTGCGGTCCTGCCAGGTCTGCTCCGATCGACGTCGGGACACGTGCTGGTGTTTCTGCCAGGCGTCGGGGAAATCCGCTCGACGCGGCGAGTGCTCGAGTCGATGCGACTGGGCGACGTTTTCGTTTGCGAGTTGTTCGGCAGCATGTCGCCCCAGGATCAAGACGCGGTCTTGGAGCCATCAAACCGACGAAAGGTCATCCTGGCCACCAACGTAGCGGAAACTTCGATTACCATCCCGGCTGTGACCGCCGTGATCGATAGCGGGCTAGCACGCGTGTTGCGGTTTGATTCACGCGTTGGCTTGCCCAAACTGCAACTCGAACCGATTTCCCAAGCGTCTGCGGACCAACGGGCTGGTCGTGCTGGGCGAACCGAATCGGGCTGCTGTGTTCGCTTGTGGCCGGAAGTCTCTCATCGATCGCGCAGGCAAACCGATACTCCCGAGATCCAACGGGTTGACTTCAGTTCTGCGTTTCTGACGCTCGCTGCCTGGGGCGAGCGAGATGTATTTGATTTTCCCTGGTTGACCCCGCCACTGCCCGATGCGGTCGATGCGGCTAGGAAATTGCTTCGCCAGCTCGACGCGATCGATCACCAGGACCGTGTCACGGCGTTAGGACATCAAATGCTCCGCTTGCCGTTGCACCCGCGTTTGGCACGGATGGTGATCGAAGCAGCCGAGGCCGGCAATCAAGATCGCGCCGCTTTGGCAGCCGCACTGTTAACCGAGCGCGGTCCGTTTGGTGGCGAAGGTCGGCATCCGGCCGCTGCAGAAAAACGCCCCTGCGACCTGCTGGACCGTGTGACGCGGCTACAGAGATTTCGCGGCGGCGATGCTGGCGCCGTATCGAGCGCGGCAGCAGCTAAGCGAATCTTACGAGTGGCTGAGCAAATTGGTCGCTCTGTAGAGACGCCCGCAGGCCCAGCAGCGTCTGCCGCGGCCGGTGAATCCTTCCAGCGAGCCTTGCTGGCGGCCTATCCCGATCGCGTCGCTCGCCTCCGCCAGTCCAGCCAGGATCGCGGTGTGATGGTCGGTGGGCGGGGTGTAAAGCTGGATCGATCGTCATCGTGCCGCGGCGCCGAGTTGTTTCTCTGTCTCGACGTCGACTCCGCAGGCACCGAAGCACTGGTGCGGATCGCATCGGCGATTGACCCATCTTGGTTAGAAGAGCGCCTGATCCGCCAAGTCGACGAGCCATTCTTTCACCCGTCGCTCCAGGCCGTGGTGGCACGCCGGCGGCGGTATTATGACGACCTGCTGCTGCACGAATCACCGATCGAGTGCAAACCCAGTGATGAGGTTGCCGAATTACTGGCCCAGTATGCGGCTCAGGATCTGGCCAATGTCCTTCCTATCAATGACATCGAGATCAACCGGTTCATCGCCCGTGTTGGCTTTTTAAGCGAGTCGATTCCGGATTCCAAGCTAGCGCCACTCGATGATCATGCACTGCGAGATGTGCTGCGGTCACTCTGCCAGTCGCGAACATCCTTTGCCCAGTTGCGATCCGCGCCGTGGCTCGATTACTTGCGAGCGCTGTACGACTATGAAACCTTGCAGTGGATCGAAAAGCAGGCGCCGTCGCGGATCACCTTGCCGAGCGGCAATACGGCTGTGATCCATTACGCGACGGGCAAACCTCCGTGGATCGAGGCGCGGATCCAAGAGTTATTCGGTTGGACGCAAACCCCGCGCATCGCTTCTGGACGCGTTCCCGTGCAACTGCACCTGCTTGGCCCCAACCATCGGCCTCAGCAAATCACCGAAGACTTGGCAAACTTTTGGAAGGAAACCTATGCGGTCGTACGTAAGGAGCTCCGCCGGCGCTATCCCAAACATCACTGGCCGGAAGACCCCTGCACCGCAACCGCAACCCCGCGAGGCTTGAAACCGAAGCAGTGAACAGCGATCACCTCGGATGCCCCCGTGCTCGTCCTTGCCTCGTCAGGCAAGTCGAGGGTCGAGATCACGGTTGCGCCGCGCGTAGGCAACTGGCACCGGCGTCAATTTTTAATAGTGCACGATCGGTTGGTATTCGGCTGTCGGGATATTCTTGCGTTCTGCGCATCGTGTGTGAGCGTCGCAATGCTCTTCTTGTTGGTGGTCTTCTTGGCCATAATCGGGTCGAGACAGGATGAACAGGATGGATCAGGCAGGAGGAAGGCATTGAGCTGATTTAGATTTGGTGACGCGGATTTTGCAAGGTCGATCTTTAATGGTCAGGCTGATGGACCAAAATCCTGTCGATCCTGACCATCCTGTCAAAAAATGGGAACTGCTGGGGAGAGCGGGTGGGTCGTGATTTAAATCCAATTGTTCCTGATCATCTTGTCATAGTAAGGTCGTTGGAGTTGGAGCAACTCGGCGGATCAACCGCTCTATGTCATCTGTCGTTCCGGCAACGCAGGCCAACAGGCGTGCAAGCGGTTCCCGGCCGCTGGCTATCCCAATGTTGTGAATGTCCATGGCGGACCGCCGGCCGCCATCGAAGCGGGTCTGCCGGTCGTGCGCGGCAAACAGGCGATCACGCTGGAGCGACAGGTCCGGATTGCCGCCGGCTGCTCGTGCTGCTGGCCAAGATGCCCTGGAATCGGTGCGGCGACACGCCGGCTGGCAACGTTCGTTGATGTCTTTGATGTGACTGTATGACCTGTGCAATGCAGCATTTTACCGCTGCTGGAGTCTCAGGCGTGAAATACGAACAGTCGAATGCTTCCCTAGCCGACGGCCTGTAAAATATCCTGACGCGTCGTGGCATGCAATTTTGGGCCGGGCCGTGCGTCCCAGCGCCAGGCTCAGCAGCCGTATAATGGCGGCGCGGCGGGGACGCGGCAGACTGGCCTGTGGTTACCTTGTCCGCTCTCTGGGCCCGAACTGGTTTTGCTTGGCGGTGAACTGACGCATGAATGTTCCTGGATTTCCAATCGCGCTGGTGCTGCTGGTCCTGGCGGTGATGATCACCGTGGGGTACTTCTCCTATCTGCAGCAGAAGCGGCGGCGAGAGGAACTGGGATCGCTGGCCGATGAACTTGGCTGGCAATTTGATTCGGGTTCGGATCATGCGCACGACGACCAGTACGCTCAGTTCGCGATCTTCCGCCGTGGCCACGGGCGCTATGCGTACAACACGCTGACCGGCGAAACCACGATCGACGGCAGACCTTATTTTGTCAGGATGGGAGATTATCAGTACCGCGTGACGTCGGGTTCAGGAAAGCAGCGGCGGACGCGGACCTATCGATTCAGCTACATCATCCTTCATCTTCCGCTTAGGCCGGATGCCGGATTGTTGATCCGTCCGCAGGGCCTGCTGGACTCGCTCGCCGGTTCGCTAGGCTTTGGAGATGTCGAACTCGAATCAGCCGAGTTCAATCGCCGGTTCTACGTCAGCAGCACCGATAAGCGGTTTGCTTATGATCTGTTGCACCCGCAGATGATGGAGTTTCTGTTGGACGCGCCGCCTCCGGTGATCGACATGGAGCACGGTTGTTGCTGCCTGAGTGAATCGCAGCGGCAATGGAGCGCGGAGGAATTTCGCAGCAGGCTCCAGTGGTCAGGTCGGTTTTTCGAGCTGTGGCCGCGGCATCTGATTCGCAACTTGGAGCTACAGAGCTGATGGAACCGCTGATTGTACTGTTGGTGATGCTGGCAATCGTCGCCCTGCCGCTGCTGTGGTTGATCGCGATCTACAATCGTTTGACGCGCGTCGGCTTGCATATTCGTGAAAGTTGGTCGGACGTCGACGTGGAGCTGAAACGGCGCTATGACCTGATTCCAAACCTGGTTGAAACCGTCAAAGGCTATGCTGCGCACGAACGCGAGGTGCTCCAGCGGGTCGTCGAGTTGCGTAGCCGGGCGATGGCACAACATACGGGCCCAGCGGAACTGGCCGCCGATGAATCGGAGCTGCTGCGTGGTTTGCGGCAATTGATGGCGGTGGTGGAATCGTATCCGCAGCTGAAAGCCGACTCGCAGTTCTTGGCGTTACAACAAGAATTGGCGTTGACCGAGGACCGGATCGCTGCGGCGCGGCGATTTTATAATGGGAATGTCCGAGAAATGAACCAGCTGTGCCAGAGCTTTCCGACCAACCTCGTCGCTGGCGCGTTTGGGTTTCACACCGAGGACTATTTTGAACTGGCTGATAATGCGGAGCGCGATGTACCACGGGTGAAAATTCATTAAGCAGCGAACACCCGCTCGCCGAGGCGATTGTGCGCGGGGCCAAGGATCAGGGCATCGCCCTGGACGAGGTTCACGATTTTCGCTCGGTCACTGCGAGAGGGGTCTTGGGCACCGCCTCCGGCCAGTGGGTGATGATCGGCATGCCCGCGTTTTTGCGAGGTGAGGGAGTCGCGGGACTGGAACCGCTCGAATCCGAGGCAGCAAAGCTTCAGGAAGACGGCAAGACGGCGATGTTCGCTGCGGTCGATGGGAGGCCCACCGGAATTGTCGCCGTTGCGGATCCGATCAAAGCGACCACGGCCGATGCGATTGGTGAGCTGCACTCGCTGGGGCTGAGCATCGTGATGTTGACCGGCACCGACATCGCGATGCGGAGCGCCGGCATCACGCTGGTCAAAGGCGATTTGCGAGGGATTGCCAGAGCGATCTGTCTGAGCCGAGCGACGATGCGCAATATCCGGCAGAACCTGCTCTTCGCGTTCGTCTATAATGCCTTGGGAATTCCCGTGGCGGCAGGTTTGCTCTACCCCGTGTTTGGGCTTTTGCTCAGCCCGATCATTGCCGGCGCGGCGATGAGTTTGAGTTCTGGCATCACCCCATTACGAGAAGAATGATCGATGCGACTTCGAGTCATCGCGACCGACTACGATGGGACCATTGCCACAGGTGGTGTGCTCCATCCGGTTGTCCGAGAAGCGATCGCGAAAGCACGCCAGCGAGGTGTGTTGGTCGTCCTGGTAACGGGGCGGATTCTTTCGGAACTGCGGAGCGTAGCTGGTTGCCTCGAATTTGTTGATGGCGTTGTTTGCGAGAACGGTGCCGTGGTCGCACTGCCAAGCGGTCATGTGACGCTACTTGGGGCGCCGCCGCCAATATGCCTAATCGAAAAACTGACAAAACGAGGTATCGACTTCAAGGTCGGTCGATGTGTTGTCGAGATGAACGCCGAGTTCGCGGACACTGCAATTTCGCTGATTCGAGAAATGGAGTTGCCACTGGCGATCACCTTCAATCGGGGACGCATGATGCTGCTGCCAGCATCGATCAGCAAAGCGAGTGGACTGCGCCATCTATTAGACACACTTGGGGTGTCCATCCATAATGCCATTGGGATCGGTGATGCTGAAAACGACCATGAGCTGCTCACATGCTGCGAACATGGTGTAGCCGTTTCCTGGGGCTCGTCTCGCTTGCAAGAAATGGCAAATTATGTAATTACCGGGGATGGGCCGGATGCAGTTGCGGATTATATCGATCGGGTATCGGCGGAGGTCCGAATGCCGGTTGAATCGACCAGTCATCGCAAGATCATTCTGGAAGAGATCGAAGGGCGCACTCCGTTTGAGATATTGCTCCGCGGTCGCAATGTTTTGATTGCAGGTGATTCAAAGAGTGGAAAGTCTTGGCTAGCTGGACTTTTCGTCGAGCAGCAGATTCTGCAAGGCTACACCGTTTACGCCTTCGATCCAGAGGGCGACTACGGCAGTTTTTCCACCTTGCCGAACACGGTTGTACTTGGTGGCGGCCGCATGCTGCCCCACGGTGAGGACCTCAAGATGCTGCTACAACAAGGAATCAGCGTTGTTCTAAACTTGTCACATCTTCACTATCACGAGAAATGCGAATACATCCAGCACCATCTGCCACTGGTAGCCGAACACCGTCGGCAGCGGGGATTTCCGCATCGAATTCTGGTGGATGAGTGTCACTATTTTCTCAGTGGAACACTCGGGCAGCCCCTGCTTGATAGTGAGCTCGACGGATACACGCTGGTGACCTATCGACCGTCGAAACTGGCGGTAGAAGTTTTGCGGTCAGTGGATGTGGTGGTCGTCACTCGGCTCGCCGAACATGAGGAGGTCGATATCTTGCGGGAGTTGCTGGATAACAAGACCGATGGCAAGGTGGAATCGCATGACTGGTATGAGCAGCTTGCCAATCTAGGAATCACTGAAGCTGCGTTGCTGCCACCGACAGCAGAAGCCGGCGGGAAGCTGCGCCGATTTGTCGTTGCTCCTCGGCTGGCCACGCACGTCCGCCATCGCAGCAAGTATTTCGATGTTCCGGTATCGAAAGAGCACGAGTTCGTGTTCACCGATAAGGGAACGCCGATTGGCCATTGTGCAGCAACTTTGCGGGATTTGGCCGCCGACGTCGAACGGGTCGATGCGAACGTCCTAATCCATCACAGCCGTCACCACGATTTTTCTCGCTGGATCGCCACTTTGTTCTGCGATCACAACCTCGCCAGCGAAGTTCGACAACTTGAGGCGGCACTGAAGAATGGAGAGACGGTTGAGGCGTTCATCAACAGCTTGCGCAAGGCCGTTGAAAAACGCTATGACAGCAACTGGCCTGCGATCACGTGACGGCGGCGCGTTGTATTGGCTTGTTGTGGCGCCCGATCAGGGGTTTGAGTCGGCGGGCGTTAACCAAGCACCGGCAGCGGCGAGCATTGTCTCGACGCCGACGCGCAGAGTGGGATGGATGACCGGTGCGAACTGAGGCGAGTGGTTAGATGGGATCTCATTGGTCCGGCCGGCTTGCTCGGCTTGGGCATAGAGTTGCGGGTCAGTGCCGCCGACGGTCCAGTACACCGACGGCACATTCCACGCGCGGGCGAACTCGCTGAAATCTTCACTTGCCGACGCAGGTGGGATTTCCTGCACCTGTTCGGTGCCAAAACGGTTCATCAGCGCCTGCACCAGCTTCCGCGTCGCCGCGGCATCGTTGTAGGTCGGCGGGAAGCGATTCTGCACCGTGAACGTGGGCGGCTTCGGCGCGCCCGACGCCTGAGCCTCGGCATTGATGATGCGTTTGATCGACGCCAACACAGCATCGCGCACTTGCTCGTCGACGGTGCGGACATTGATCCGCAGGACGGCTTCATCCGGGATGATATTCCCGCTGCTGCCGGCCTGGAATGCGCCAACGGTCACCACGGCGCTGTCCGTCATCCCCAGTTCGCGTGACACGATCGTCTGCAGTCGCATCACCGAAGCGGCGCCCATCACCACCGGATCGATGGTCGACTCCGGTGACGAGCCATGCCCGCCGCGTCCAAATAGTGTCACTTCCCAGGTATCCGACATCGACAACAGCAGTCCGGCGCGCGTGCCGATCCGGCCCGCGGGCATCGGCATCACGTGCTGGCCCAGGACGATATCCGGCTTCGGGAACCGCTCGACCATCCCGTCGTTGACCATCGCGCGGGCGCCCTCGCCGGTTTCTTCCGCTGGCTGAAACACGGCCATGACGGTGCCGCTCCATTTGTCTTTGTTCTCGGCCAGGATCTGTGTGGTCCCCATCAGCCAGGTGACGTGCATGTCGTGCCCGCAGGAATGCGCCACCGGAGTCTGCTGACCGGACGGGTCGGTGACGACTTTGGTACTGGCGTAGGGCAGTCCGGTGTTCTCCTCCATGGGCAGCGCGTCCATATCGGCGCGGAGCAGCACGGTCGCGCCCTCGCCGTTGCGCAGCAGCCCGACCACGCCGGTGCCGCCGACCTGCTCCGTGACCTCGTATCCGTGCTGGCGGAGCCACTTAGCAGCAATCCCGGCGGTGCGTTGCTCCTGCATCGCCAGCTCAGGATTGGCGTGCAGGTCCTTGTAGACCCCCTCGAGCTCGGCGAGCAGTTCGTCCCCAGGGGCAGGCAGGGCTGACTGGCGGTCCGCGGGATCCGTTTGCGGCACCGGCGGCCTGACAGGTTTATCCTCTTGGCCCAACACCTGCTGTATGGAGCCGTCGGAGGCAACGGCGACTCAGCGCAACAAACACGAGCGTCGTAACAGCCAAACGTTTCATGGACTGCATCGCCAGGTTCCTTCTAAGCCGTGTTCCAGGACACTTCAATCTGCTGGACTGGGCAAAGCGAGGGGCAAATCCAGTACCGTCCAACAGGCGGTGATCGACCCTCATTCAATGGACCCGCGAACCTATGCCGCCGGCCGGGCCTCTAGCGAGGAAGCAAGATTTATTAACCGCGCGGTGGAGCGGAAGCCTATAATCTAGGATTCACTGCCCACCCTCTGATTCCCGGAGCACCCGCCGAAACGTGCGTGACGAAAACAGGATCGACAGCGTCGCTAGCGAAAAGAGCATCCTCGTTCGCGTTATCTTCCCCGACCAACCGGTTGAAGATGATCCCTTGGAGGAGCTCTACCGCTTAGCGACCACAGCCGGCACCGAAGTGGTTGAGGAACTGGTCCAGCGCCGATCGAAGCCGGATAAGGCCACTTTTTTTGGCAAGGGGAAAGTCGCCGAGCTAAAGGAGCTGGTCGATGCGACGTCGGCCGACGTGGTGATCTTCGACAACGACCTCAGCCCTGCGCAGACCCGCAATCTCGAAAAGGGGGTGGGCGTCAAAGTCATCGACCGGACCGAGTTGATTCTCGACATCTTCGCGGCTCGGGCGCGGACCCACGAGTCGCGGCTGGCGGTGGAGCTGGCGCAGCTGGAATACTCGCTGCCGCGGCTGCGGCGGATGTGGACGCACTTGTCGCGGCAGTCGATGGGCGTCGGGGCGCGCGGGCCGGGTGAAAAGCAGCTGGAAACCGACCGCCGGTTGGCACTGAAGCGAATCCACGACCTCAAGCAGGAACTTGCCAAAGTCGAAAACCGGCGTGAGCGTCAGGTGGCCGCCCGTGATGGCGTCGCTACGGTCTCGCTGGTCGGCTACACCAACGCCGGCAAAAGCACGCTGATGAACGCGCTGACCGGTGCCGGTGTCGAAGCCGCCGACAAGCTGTTCGCCACGCTCGACACCCGCACCCGGCGTTGGGAACTGAAGGGCTGGGGCACCGTCCTGCTGAGCGACACCGTCGGCTTCATCCGCGATCTGCCGCACGGGTTGGTCGCCAGCTTTAAAGCGACGTTGGAAGAAGCACGCCAAGCGACGCTGTTGCTGCACGTCGCCGATGCCAGCAGCCCCGTCGTGTTCGATCAGATCGCAGCCGTTTACGGAGTCCTCAAGGAGCTGGGGATCGAAGAAAAGGACATGCTGCTGGTGCTCAACAAGATCGATGCCATCAGCTCGCCAGCGAAGCTCAACCAGGTGCTCGATCGTTATCCCAACGCGATTCCGGTCAGCGCAAAAAGCGGCACGGGGCTCGCTGCGCTGACCGAAATGGTCGGCCAAGCGCTGAGCGAAGCGTTCTTGGACCTGCACGTCGATGTCGATGCGGCCGATGGCAAGCTGCTGGCACACCTGGCCTCGCATGGCGAGATCCTATCCCGCGCCTATTCAGAATCCGGCGTCTCAGTCCATGTACGCATGCCCGCGGCGGCGATGGGGATGGTCCGCGAGCGAGCCGCGGCGATCCGGCCGGCCAACGGCTCCCAGGCTGGCAACGGCAAGCCGCAACTGCTCACGCCGCCTGCCACGGACGATGCTTCGGCGCCGGATGCGATTTCGTTGGTCCCGGATCAGCGAGCCGACGATGCCGACGAGGTCGCCTGATCATCATGCGTTGGCAGGCCGAAGGAGCGATCGTTGTCCTCACCGGCGTCTCCAGTGGGATCGGCAGGGAGCTCTGCCGCCTGCTGGTCCAGCGCGGTGCGATCGTCGTCGCCAATGCCCGTCGCCAAGACCGTCTGAGCGAATTGCAGCAGTCGCTGGCGAACCAGCAGGCGAGTCGGCCGACTGCCGCACTCGGCCAACTGCATACGGTCGCCGGCGACATCACCGACCCGACGGTGCGCGCCGCTGTGATTGCCATGGCCGAGCAACTCGGTGAAGGACGGCTCGACTTGCTCGTCAACAACGCCGGTATTGGGGCGCTGGGACCGTTCGAGCAGGCAAGCGAAAGCCGCCTGCGACGGGTGATGGAAGTCAATTTCTTTGCTCCGGTCGAACTCACGCGGGCCGCGCTGCCGTTGCTGCACCAGGGCCGGATGCCGGTGCTGTGCAACATCGGCAGCGTGCTGGGACACCGGGCGGTACCGAATAAAAGCGAGTACTGCGCCAGCAAGTTTGCGATGCACGGCTGGTCCGATGCGCTGCGTGCCGAGCTACGTCCCAGCGGCATTCAGGTCACGCTGATCAGCCCCAGCACCACGCGGAGCGAGTTCTTTGACGCGGTGATCGATACCCCGCAGGGCACGACCTCGCGCAGCCTCGGCAGCTGGCCGCCGGAGCGAGTTGCTCGGGCCACGTTGGCGGCGATCGCCGCCCGCCGCAGCGAAGCGATTCTGTCGTTGGCCGGCAAAGCATTGGTCTACGCCGACCGCCTCGCTCCGCCGCTGGTCAATTTCGCAGTCGCCACTCGCGGCCGCCCCGGCAGCTAGTGTTCTGCTACAGGTAAAATTTCGGGCTGGTAAGGCCGGGGACTTGCGCCCAGCCGTTAACAGAGCCTGTTGGAGTTCAGGCTTTAGCCTGCGCTGCTGAGGGCCGGCGGCTGGCGCCCTGCCGTTAACGGGGCCGATATTGGCAGGCTGAAGCCTGGACTCCAACGCAGGGCCGGGGGCTGGCGCCCTGCCGTTAACATCGTTAACGCCACGGCGCGAGCCGTGCGGCCTCACCGATTCAGTCCAGCAGTCGAAAGCGGAGCGAAAAGTGGTCGAGCGTCGCTGGCAGGGGATGATGGCGGTTGAGCCGGTCCTGCGGCACCAGTTCGAAGGTGTGTTCACCCATCAAGGACGCCAGCATGTAACTGCCCAACAGCAGCACCAGGTTTCGTCCTGGGCAAATCGCGGGTCCACTGCTGAACGGGATCAGCGGCCACTGACTCGGGCTGCCCGAGAACCCCGGTGCGACCTCGTCGCTAAGCCATAGATCAGGCGTGAACCGGTTGGCGTACTCCAGCCGTCGGTCATCGCGATGAAAGAACGGCGCGTAGATCAAGATGTTGGTGTTTTTGGGCATCATGCCGGTTTTCCATTGGACGTCCCGCGTCGTCTCTCGCAGCACCATCGGAGTCGTCGGCCACAGCCGAAGCGTTTCCAGCAGCGTTGCGCAAGTAGGGCAGGGGATCGACGCTGTCGGGATGATGGCCGGTCTCCTTTCGCGCCTCAGCGGCATGCTCGGGATGGGAGGCGAGCAGGGCCAGCGCCCGAAACGTCGTCATGCCCGCGGGATCAAACGCGAACAGCCACTGCGGCACCTGTTGCGACGGGGCGGTGACGTCGGTGGTGCAGGTTTGCGCGATCACGTGCGCGAGGCTGCCCGGCGCTGCCTGGGCAAGCAGATGATCGATCCGCCGATGCAGTTGGTCGCGCAATTGGCGGTGCTTGGGCGCCAAAAAGGCCCAGTTTGCTCGAGAGCGCAAACGGGCCATCATGCTGCTGAGTTCATGGTCTTCCCGTGCCGGTTCGCCGAAGATCGCCAGGCGCACGATGCGGAACCAGGTTTGCGAAAAATCCTTCCACGCCAGCACGTTCCATGGCCGGATGCGACCGATGAGCTGTTCCGCCTCTTGTCGCACGGTTTCGATCAAGCCGGCGGCGAGGTTGTGAATCGGGTTGTCACTTTGGAGCACCTGTTCATTGAATCGTCGACGGTCGGCTCGTGGGCATCCATGGGAGATCAACGCCTGTTTCGGTTCGAAATGCGACAGCGCTGCGTGCTTTTCCGCCGTCGCCGTGGCAAACGGCTCAGGAGAATTCTCGAGCACGCGATGGACATGCGCCGGCGACAAAATCAGGGCATGGGAGCGAAACGGCAACCGCAGCATCAGCGGCCCGTCATGGTATTTGTCGCGAAGCTGCTGCATCCGCTCGATCGCGCGGCGGTCCCACTGCATCCGGTCAGCCACTGCCAGCACACTCGGCCGGCGGATGATCACCCCTTTGGCCAAGGTCGGAGTGACAATATCGGCTAGCACCGCCGTCGTCTCCGCGAGCGTCGCCGTCGGTAAATCGCATGCTACCGGAACGGCGGTTGCTGCTGCCGCGTGTGATCGGTGGGACTGCGCGTGCGTGAACATGAAGACTCCTCGGTAGGCGGGACAGCGGGCGATCCAACCGCGGCCGGTGCAAATGCTGAACCGTCCCACTGCTTGCCGCGGCGCAGTTATCATCGAGAACACGGGAATCACGCTCAGCGCCGATGCCCGCCTTGTCCTTTGTCGTTCTCCGTTCGTGTCGAAGTGCCGCTATGTGTACTCCATCGCCGATCATGATCTCCGGCTTGCTAGGCGACAGCGGTAAACGCTGCTTCGCCGCCAGTCCCGCATGCCTGCTTCGCCTGTTCAGCGTCCTGATCGCGAGCGTGGGCTGCTGCTGCGGCGGGCTCGGCGCCGCCAGGGCAGGGGAGGCAAGGGCAGGGGAGGCCGCGGCCCGAGTGCCCTGGACGCAGTCGCAGATCGTCGGCTCACCTGAACCGCCGCTGCCGCTGGTTCTGGAACGCGTGTATCCGCAGCTAGAGTTCGACAAGCCGGTGTCAATTCACCCACTTCCGGATTCACGGCGGCTGGTAGTTTGTGAGCAGGGAGGCAAGATCTATTCGTTCGCCAGTGATGCCGATCCAGCGCAAGCCGATTTGCTGGCTGATTTCAACGCCCAGCGGCCACCGCTGAGCGAGATCGAGCCCGATGCGTCGACGCGGATCGACATCTACAGCCTCGCATTTCATCCCGACTTCGCCCGCAACCGCAGGGTCGTCATCTGTTATGTCGTGCAGGGCGGCGGAGCGCGTTTTGCCGATGGATCGCATATCGCGAGTTTTGAACTATCACGCTCCGAGCCGCCGCAGTTGATGATGGAAACTGAACAGACGGTGTTGCGGTTCGACGCCGGCGGGCACAACGGCTGTTGCGTCGCATTTGATAACGACGGGCTGCTGTACATTTCCACGGGTGATGTCGCCTCCCCAACGCCGCCGGATCCTTACAACCACGGACAAAACGTCGGCGACCTGTATTCGGCGATTCTGCGCGTTGACATGGACCGTCCCAGCGATGGCCGCGGCTACTCGATCCCGGTCGACAACCCATTCGTCGACCTGCCCGGCGCCCGCCCGGAAATCTATGCCTACGGCTTTCGCAATCCGTGGCGAATGAGTTTTGACCGCGTGACCGGTGATCTGTGGGTCGGCGATGTCGGCTGGGAAGCCTGGGAAATGGTTTACCGCGTGCGTCCTGGCGGCAATTACGGCTGGCCGATCAAGGAAGGCCCGGGCGATGCGCGGCCGGACGCGGTGCGGGGCCCGACGCCGATCCTGCCAGCGGATGTTGCCTTGCCGCATGCCGAAGCCGCGTCGGTAACCGGAGGCGTGGTCTACCGCGGCGCAAAGCTTCCCGAGATCCGGGGCCAATACATCTTTGGCGATTGGGTGACGCGAAAGTTTTGGGCAGTCGGGTTTGATGAGCAACAGGTGCGGTCGGTGCGAGAGATCGCGATCGGGCCTGTAAAACCGATCTCGTTCGAACTCGATCACGATGGCGAACTGCTGATCCTCGACTACAACTCTGCGGGTACGTCGGGCATCTACCGTTTTGTCCCCAATCCGGCACCACCGTCGACCGAGCCGTTCCCGACGCGGCTGAGCGAAACCGGCATCGCCTCCAGCATGCAGCCGTTTCGCCCGGCAGCGGGCGTCGTGCCTTATCGCATCCAGGCTGAGATGTGGCGTGATGGGGCGGAGGCGGAGTACTGGCTCGCCATCCCTGGAACCGGTCAGGCGACGTTCTTTCAGCAGCCGCAGACGATGTTCGACTGGTTCCGCACCCAGGTCGTGCTGCCGCCCGGCTCGGTATTGGTCAAAACGTACTGGCTGCAAACGGTCGCCGATGATCCCGCTTCGCGGCGACCGATCGAAACACAGATCGCACACAACCTCGCATTAGGCGACTGGAACTTTTACACCTACCGCTGGAATGACGCCGCGACCGATGCAGAGCTCGTCGCCTCCGGTGGTGAAGTCGCCGCCATCGAGGTCGAAGACGCATCGGCGGCCGGGCAGCGGACCGCACTGAACTGGTCGTTTGCCGCCAGGAGCCAGTGCCGCACCTGCCACACGCCGTGGCGCGGCGAGTCGCTCGGGTTTGTGGAACTGCAGCTCCGCAACCCGCAGGCGAGCGGCGATTCCTGGCGGGAACTGCTCTCTAGCGGCTACATCGCGGCTGATCCCAACCCGCCGCCGCAGCCAGATGATCGGTTGGTGTCACTGGTCGATCCACACGATAACGCTCATGCTTTGGAACGGTGCGCCTGGTCGTACCTGCACGCCAACTGTGCCCACTGTCATCTACACGGTGGCAATTCATCTGCTGCGCTGGACGTAAGTTTTGAAAAGACGCTGCAGGAGACCGGCTTGGTCGACACTCGGGCGATGCGCGGCGATATGCAGCTGGACGATGCACAATTGGTCGCCGCCGGGGCGCCGGAACGATCGGTATTGCTGTACCGCATCGCAAAGCTCGGCAGCGGCCGGATGCCGCCGCTGGCCAGCGAGCGGGTTGATCATGCCGGTGTCGATCTGATCGCCCGCTGGATCGCTGGTTTGGATGCGGCCGCGCCGCCGAACGCCGCAGCGGCCCAAAACCATCAGTGGCTGCAACAACTCACTGCGGACTCGGCTCATGGCGACTCCTCAGCGTCTGCCGCGACTGGGCCAGCGGCGCAGGATGCTCGCCAGCGAGAAGCTGCCACGCAGTTGCTCGAAACCGCCAGCGGTGGGCTGTTGCTGGCCACAGCGATCGCTGGCAAGCAAATTGACACACAGCGATTCCCTTGGCTGATCGACCAGGCGATGCAAGCGCCGCCGCACATCGCTGAGCTATTCGAGCCGTGGGCCGATCCCTCGCAGCGCAGCCAGCGGCTCGGCCCGGGATTCGATCCGCAACAGGTGCTTGAGCTGGTTGGTAACGCCGAGCGAGGCCGAGAGCTGTTCCTCAGCGGTCGTGGGCAGTGCTCGCAATGCCACCAGATTCATGGACAAGGCATCAACGTCGGGCCGGACTTGTCGAAGATCGGCAGCAAGTACCCGCAGGATCTCGAGCTGCTGCGGCAGATTATCGAGCCCTCGGCTGAAGTCGCCGAAGCGGAGCGGGCGGTCATGCTGCTGACCGTGTCGGGTCAAGCTTTGACCGGGCGTGTGCTGCAGCGCAGCGAGGTGGCGATCGAGTTGCGAGATGCTGCCGGGCGCACCCACACGATCGAGCGTGATCAGATCGAACTGGAAAAGCCGGCCGAAAAATCGCTGATGCCCGAGCAATTGCTCGATGGCATCACTGCCCAACAAGCGGCTGATCTGCTCGCGTACCTGCGTGAGCTGAAGTAGGCTCATCCAGGCCGCAGACATGCGCGGCGACCAGCGCTGCCATGGCGTCGACCGTCGGATGCTCCCAGGCGATGCTCGGGGTCAGTTCCACCTCAAAGCCATCTTCGAGGTCACCAATCAACTCGATCGCCATCAGCGAGTCCAGGCCGTAGTCGTCGAATCGCCGGTCGAGCTGGATCTCGTCCGGCTCGACGCCGCCGCGGACCGTCAGCCACTGCACGATCCACTGGCGAAGCGTGTCCTTCAGCAAGTCAAAGTCAGCGGCCGTGGGAGCTGCGGGCAGCGCCGGCAAGGGCAACGGCGGGGATTCGCTGCCGCCGCTGCGTTGCCAGCGGTGCAGCGTGCCGCGAAACTCCGAGTCAACCCACTGCGCACAGACTGCGCTGCAGCTTGCCGCTGGTCGTCACGGGAATGGTCGAGATACGGACCAGCAACACCTGGCGCGGATCGACCTCATGTTCCTCAATGGTCGCGCGGCGGATGGCACGGGTGATGGCAGAATATTGGTCCGACGGTGTTTCCCGAGCGACTTCCGCAACGATCGCCAGCGATTCCCCACGCGGACCGGCTACCGCCAGCGCCGCCACTCGGCCCAGCTGGATGTCCGTGAGGTTGCTGAGCGTCGCCTCCAGGTCTTGGGGAAAGTAGTTGCGGCCGCGGATGATGATCATATCCTTGATCCGGCCGGTAATGAACAGCTCGCCGTCATGCATGAACCCGAGATCGCCGGTGCGAAAGAAGCCGCCATCGGTTCGCTGCAAACCGGAGCCTGGCGATTCAGCCTGCCCAAGACGTCCACCGGCAGCCGGCTTCGTCTCCGCAGACTTCAACAAACCGCTAACCAGCCGCCGGCCGCTGAAAAGTCGCCGCGCCAGACCCGGACGTGTGGCCTCGGCCAGCGTGGCATGGAAGCGAGTGGCGTTTTCCTCAGGTCGATTCCAGTAGCCCGACGTCAGGCTGTTGCCGCGCAGCCAAATCTCGCCGATCTGATCCTCTGGCACCGGCACGCGCGACTCTGGGTCGACAATCACCAGCTGCGTGTCGCCCGCAGCCGTCCCACAGGATACAAACGTCGTGCTCTTTTGTGCCGCATGACTGGGTTGCACACGGACGCGACCTTCACCGAGCGTCCGGCGGTCGACGTTCAACAGCCGCGGAGCCGAGGGTCCTTTGCCGCCAGCGGCCAGCAAAGTCGCTTCGGCCAAACCATAGCAAGGGTAATAGCTGTCAGCATGGAATCCGGAACCGGAGAAGCGGTTGGCAAAACTCCGCAGCGCCGCGGCACGAATCGGCTCGGCTCCGCAAAACGCGACCCGCAGTGACGATAGGTTGAGCCGCTCGGCTTGCTGAGGCGTGATCCGGTCGGCGGCACAATTCAAAGGCGAAGCTCGGGCGCCGGTGACCGACGCGGCGAAGCGATCGACCGCCTCGAGCCACCGCAGCGGCCGGCGGATGAAGGTCTGTGGGCTCATCAACACCGTGCGGTAGCCGAGATACAGCGGCGCCAAAATCCCGCCGATCAGACCCATGTCGTGGTAGTGCGGCAACCAAAAGACCGCCGTGTTCAGCTGCGGAGCGTCTTGTTGCTGCCACGGTAACATGAAGCTCGTACGAATCGTCTCCAGGTTGCTCATCAGATTGAACTGCGAAACCATCACCCCCTTGGGCTCGCTGGTGCTGCCGGAGGTGTATTGCAGGAAGGCAATGCTGTCGCTTTGCAGGTCGTTTGCCCAAGCTGCGGCCATCGACTCCTGCGGCAGCGTATCGACAGCGATCGTCGGCAGCGCCGCGGCGATGGGATCGAGTTTCGTGCGGTCCAGGGTGAGCAGCGATTGAGCATCACTGAGGATCGCCGCCGGCTGGCAATCGCGTGCGGCGGCGTCGAAGCGAGGCATGGCGCGATGCGGCTTGGGGTAGCCTGTGGGCACGGGGATCCAGCCAGCCAGCTGTGCGCCGACAAACGCTGGTAGAAAATCGAGCCCCGGCGGAAACAGCAGCAGCGCCCGCGGTGGGGCGGCGTCGTCCGAATTGTCGGGCGTGAGCTTCGCCAATCCGCTCGCTACCGCGACGCACCGCTGCCACAGCTGCCCGTAATCAACCTGTTGCTGGCCCCCCGCCTCATCAACAAACAGCACTGCCGGTCGACTCGGATGAACCGCTGCCCGGTCCCGCAGCATCGCAGGAAAACTTCGTTGATCATTCGCGGCAGCTAGCTGTTTCACTAAAAGTCCACTGTTCATGTCGACGAAGCCAGGGAGTTCACTGCGATCCCCGCAGCGGAGAGAGGGTCGGACGCAGTCAGAGCATTAAAATATCGCGTCGGTTAACGCGCTACAAACGCCTGGTCTAAAACCCCGGATCGGCACGGTCGACTCTCTATAGAGCCATAGGAGCGCTGCCAGTTGGCAACAGGGCGCTGCAATTTGTGGCTGGACGGGGACCGGGAAAATCGGGTAATCCTTAGCGTCTGTTTGGGCTTGTACGGGGATCGCGGTGATTCCTGCTCTCTTTGCTGTTCACTACAAGGCGTGTGCCGATATGTTTCGCCCGTTATTGCTGTTGCTCGTTTTCGGACTTGCCTTTCCGCTGGCCACTGCTGGCGAAGTGCTGGCTGATACCGTCGTCCGTTACCGCTTGGCTGATTGGAAACGCAAACACCTGCATGACACCGCGAAAGCCGAGAAGATTGCTGATGTGCTCAAGAAGCTTGGCTGCGAAGTCGAAAAAGCCGACCACAACGGCCATATCGACGTCAAATACCGCTGCCCGCAGTGGCGCCAAATCAGCTTGGAATCGCCCGACGAAGCCACGCGTTGGCAACGTTGGTTCAAGGAATATCACTTCCAGACCGACGTGAAGCTGCCTTGACGAGTTGGCTTCAGAAAGCGAGTATATGACTGCGGCATGAAAGGAACGCATTGACGCGTCCGTGCGTTTCCTTGGCATTACCGCAGAAGCCGCACTCGCTCTGTGATCTACTTATGGTCCGGAGTAATCGCGGTGAAGTCTGGAGGGTAAGCGAATGGCTAGCAGGCTGATTCGAAATCAGTTGCCCAGAAATGGGTTGCGGGTTCGAGCCCCGTGCCCTCCGCTGATCACGATCGCAAAAGACCGCCGGTTTCTGCCGGCGGTCTTTTTTTGTTTAGGAGCGGCACCTTTCTGCCACACTCGTCGGAGGCTCGGTCGATTGGCCCCCAGCCGTCATCTTCCGCCCATTCGAAACCATCGATGTTGACCTCGCCGAGTTGCAGTTGGTACCACCGAACCTCGAAATCGGTCGTCCACTCGCACTCAAGGCAATAGAGCAGAATCATGGTCCGACATTTTGGCGTCACAGTTTCCGTGGGCATCGCAATCGCCCTGGCATCGCTGACCGGTTGCAGCAAAAGCCCCACCAACAGTCAGGCTGAGGCCACGGCACAGCCGCAGCCCAGCGGCAGCGCGGCAACGGCAAGCGGCTCAGCCGATGTTGCCGCGGCGATGGATACCGTCTCGCACTTTTTGGACGCTGTTCGCCGTGGCGGCGATACCGGTCGCGCCCATTCGTTGCTGACGACCGAAGCTTGTGCCGTGCTGGAACGCCTCGGCCGCACCGTCCAACCGATCGGTTCGCCGGATGCCGCCTTCACCGTCACCCGCAGCGAAGCAGTCCCCGATCACCCCACCATGGCGCTGGTCCATAGCACCTGGAGCGAGCCGACCGGCGAGGGAACCAACGAGTCGTACCAGGTCGTCTGGGCACTTCAGCTGCAGCAAGGCCAGTGGCGAATCTCCGGCTTGGCGATGGAACTCGATCCGGAGCAGCCGCCGATGATCGTGGACTTCGAAGATCATGTTGAAATGGCGAACTTGTTCCGCAGCGAGGCCGACGCATCCTCCGCATCTTCGGTATCTTCCACTTCATCGGAACCCGCCGGTGCAGTATCTCAAGCCGCCCAACAGCCCACGAAATTCTGATCCAAGGCCCGACTCGGCCTGAGCGCGACTCCAGGAGCGGCGTCAAAACCGCTCCTCAAGTCGCACAGTTGCGGTGCGAATGCAGATGGGGGCGAAGCGAGTCGCCGCAGCGCAATGGCCACCGGAATCACACTGGGGCCAGATAACGCAGGCCTATCGCCCTTTAACGCAGCATCTGGGGCTGCCGATCTACAACGCCAGCCGTCTGCAACGCGGCCTGAGTCCCACCTGCAGGTGAGCTGCCAATCGGTGGCCGGCAGCAATGAGGACCTCTCTGATGGCGTTCTGCCCCGCTACAGCGGCCTGCAGTTTTTCTCCGTTGGATAATTGACAGACAAATACCCCAAGGTACGCTTGTCGAGAAGTTTGCGTGTTCGGCAATCTTTGCCTAAATTACCACGGCCGTGGAGTGGGCGAGTTGAAGTCGCGATTCAAGCTGTCCTTGATCGCGAACCAAGTCGGAGCCCGTGGATCGGGCTGTGGTTGATTTGCACAAGGATTTGCAGCTTAGTAACTCAAATTGTATCGGAGAAAATTGGAATGAGTCGTAATGTAGTTAGTGTTGCTGTGGCGTTTGCGCTGTTGGTTGGCGGCGCGATGCTCGCCAGCGAATCGGTCAAGGCCGGTCATGGCTGTGGCGGTGGCGGATTGTTTGGTCATCATCGCGGCAACAACTGTGGTGGTGGCGGACTGTTCGGTCATCATCGCGGCAACAACTGTGGTGGCGGTTTGTTCAGCCATCATCGTGGCAACCACTGCGGCGGTGCGGTTCAGCACGGCTGTGGTGGTGGTCTGTTCTCCAGGCTGCACGCTCGCAAGGCTTCGTCTTGCTGTGCTCCGCAACCGGTTTGCTGCACCCCGGAACCGGTCTGCTGCACCCCGGAACCGGTCTGCTGCACCCCCGCACCGACCTGCTGCGATGCAGCTCCGGTTGTTCAGTCCGGCTGCTGTGGCGCTGAAGGCGTTTACGGCGGATCGGTCATGGGCGATCAGCAGTACCAAGGCCAGGACCAGCAGTACCAAGGCCAGCAGCAGTACCAGGGCCAGCCTCAGCAGCAGTCGCAGGGCGCAGTCGGCGCCGAAGCCGAAGTGCCCAGCGCCAGCGACAGCGTGCCCCCAGCCCCACAGGCTGATGGCGCCAGCGACGCTCCGCCCGCTCCGCAGCCTGAGTGAGCTTTCGCTCAGCTGGCAAGCTAGGCGGTCTCAAGACATCTTCGGCCTCTCAGCCGATGCACTATCACCCCAGAACGAGTACAACTCGGCCTGGGGTTTTTTTATGGGCGATCCGCAAGTCGGATCCAGTTGATCGAGGGCCAGATGCACTGCTTGGGAACGCACGTTTCAGTTGCCGGAGGCCTGCACTTGGGCGTTCAGCGCGGCCTGGATTTGGGCTGTCAGTGCATTCAGCTGTTCACCAAGAATGCCAATGCGTGGCAGGCTAAACCTCTGGAAGATGACGCGGTTGCCGCCTGGAAAAAAGCCTGGGACGGTTCTGGGCTGGCGCACCCGATCGCTCACTCGTCGTACTTGATCAATCTGGCCTCGCCGCAGCCGCTGCTGCAGCAAAAATCGATCGACGCCCTGGTGATTGAGTGGCAGCGGTGTGAGACGCTGGGACTTGATGGGTTGGTGCTACACCCGGGCGCCTACACCACCAGCAACGAGGCCGACGGGATCAGCCGAATTGTCGACAGCATCGTTGAGGCGGCTCAGCGGGTCGAGCCGCAGCGGTGCCGGTTGCTGTTGGAGAATACGGCGGGGCAGGGGACCTGCTTGGGACACAGCCTGGCGCAGCTCGGCCAGATGATCGATCAAGTGTCTCAGCGGCTGCCGACGGCCGCCGAAAAGCTGGGGGTGTGTCTGGACACCTGCCACGCCTTTGCCGCCGGTTATGCGATCAACACCGAATCGGGGTTTCGCGACTTTCGCACCCAGATTGATGATTTGCTGCCGCGCGATGCGGTGCGAGCGATCCATCTCAACGACAGCAAGAAGCCGCTGGGCAGTCGAGTGGATCGTCACGAACACATCGGCCGCGGCGAAATCGGCGAAGCGGGCTTTCGCAACTTCTTGGCGGATCCTTTGCTGGGCCGGCTGCCGGGGTATCTGGAAACCGAAAAAGGCGAAGACCCCGAAACGGGCCGCGACTGGGACGACGTCAATCTCGCGATGCTGCGCTCGCTCAGCCCACAGGTAACTTGAGCCGTACAGCTGGCCTGGCAGCGGTAAAGTTGGCCTAACAGTTGCGAATTGTCGTTCGCCTTTCGCGGGGTGATCAGCTATTCTACGCACTGTCACTACCAATCTCGGGTTCCACAACGAAGGCCTCCCGCCGTTCACTTTCCGGATCTTTCCTGCCATGAGCTGTTTCCGTCCCCTCGCCTCGCTCTGCCTCACATCCTTTATCGGATTTTCACTCAGTTCCATGACCGCTGATGCTCAAGATGCCGCAGCGCCGCAGCCCAGAGCGGCAGCGCCGCAGGCTGTGCTCAGGCCGGAACCCAAACCGATCCGGTCGGGTATTTTCTCGGCATGTCCGTTGGCCAGCAGATGGCTCAGCAGGGCTTCCAGTCGACCGATTTCACCGGCGCGGGATTCGCCGCTGGGATCACCGACGCGCTGGCCGGTAAGGACGCCGCACTGACTGATGAGCAGATGCAGCAGGCCGCCGAAAAAATCGAAACGATGCTCCGCGCTCGCCAAGAGGAAATGCTCTCGGAAATGCGCAAAGTCGCAGCAGCCAACCTCGAAAAGAGCAAGCTGTTCCTGGAAGAGAACGCCAAGAAAGAAGGCGTCAAAACACTCGACAGCGGCTTACAGTACAAGGTGATCACGCAGGGCAACGGCCAGTCGCCCACGGCCGAAGACACCGTTCGCGTTCACTACACCGGCAAACTGATCGACGGCACGACGTTTGACAGTTCAGTCGCGCGCGGCGAACCAGCGGAGTTCGGTGTCAGCCAGGTGATCCGCGGCTGGCAGCTGGCGCTGCAGGAAATGAAAGTCGGCGACAAGTGGATGCTCTACATTCCGCCACAACTGGGTTACGGTGCCCAGGGCGGACCCGGCGGAGGCATCGGGCCCAATGAGGCGCTGATCTTCGAAGTTGAGTTGCTGGAAATCGTTCGCTAATTCTTCCTCTGAGTGAGACCACAGCATGAGCGTCACGTTACGATTCACCCGCCGCACGATGCTGACTGCGGGTTGTTTGCTAAGCACGGCGATCTCAGCCGCTGCGGTATCCCATGCTCAGTCACCGACGATCAACCTTGCGCAGCCGCCGGCAGAGCTGAATACTCAGCCGATGCCGGTCCGCGTCGTCGAAGCCTATCCCAACTTGCGGATCGAGCGGCCGGTGGTGATCACCGGCGCAGGTGACGGCTCCGGCCGGTTGTTCATCGCGTCGCAGCTCGGCCAGATCTACTGGATCGAGCAAAACGACTCCGAAGTCGAGCAACCCAGCCTGTTGATCGATCTGAGTGAGCAGGTGATGTACAAGGATCGGGAAAACGAGGAAGGTTTTCTCGGTTTGGCGTTTCATCCTCAGTTCAAAGACAACGGCCACTTCTTCGTCTATTACACCTCTACTGCAAAGCCGCACCTGTCGGTGATCAGCCGTTTCACGGCCAGCGGCGAAGGCCGTGCGACCGCGGCTGTCGACAGTGAAGTGAAACTGATGACGATTCAGCAGCCGTTTTGGAACCACAACGGCGGCACGATCCTGTTCGGCCCCGACGGCTACCTGTACATCGGTCTGGGCGATGGCGGCGCCGCTCACGATCCGCTGCAAAGCGGCCAAGACCTCAGCCAGCTGCTCGGCTCGATTCTGCGAATCGACGTGGATAACACGACCGACAGCCAGGCTTACTCGATTCCTGCCGACAATCCGTTCGTGGATCGCAGCGGCGCCCGCCCGGAAATCTTTGCCTACGGTATCCGCAACATTTGGCGAATGGCGTTCGATCCCAAGACTCAAGACTTCTGGGCCGCCGACGTGGGCCAGGACGAGTGGGAAGAGGTTAACTTGATTGAAAAGGGCGGCAACTATGGCTGGAGCCTGCGCGAGGGAGCTCACAAATTCACTCGCGGCGCAGGTCCCGGATCAGAATACCGCCCCGACTTGCTCGACCCGATCGTCGAATACCCGCACACCGATGACTGGGGCAAATCCGTCACCGGCGGAGCGGTCTACCGTGGCAGCCGCACGCCGCTGCTCGATGGCTATTACCTCTACGGCGATTACATCAGCGGCAAACTCTGGGCGTTGAAGTATGACCGCGAGAACCGCCGCGTTTTGGAAAACCGCGAGATCGCATGGCTGAACCTGCCGGTATTCACTTTCGGTCAGACCGACGACGGCGAAGTGCTGATGAGCACGATGATGCTGGCGGCAGAATTTACCGCTTCGAAGCTGCCGCACCGTAGTGGTCGGTTACAGCATAAATCTGGGACGGGAAGCCGCCCATCCCGTCACCGGCGGGTATCGCTATGGCTTTGGGTGGCACGCCGAGGCTGCGGTCGGCGAAGCCGACAATGTAGAACGATTGTCCCCAATCGTTCCGCATATCGCCCCGTTCGGGATGATGAACCATTGGGGACAATGGTTCTACTCTCTGAATCGCCAGCGATTCACGACCTATTCTCTCCAGCACGCCCTTCGTACCTCAGGGACGTGCCACCCAGAGAAGACGTGCCACCCAGAGAATAAGCGTCAACATCAAAGCGGCGGTTATTCGCGCCCGATCTCGACGCTTAGCCGCAGGCGATTTTCGCCACGGCGGACCCAGCAGCGCAGCCGCTCGCCGGGCATCGTGTCGGCAACCGCATCCCGCAGCGACTGAAAATCGCTGATGGTGACGTCGCCGAATTGCTCGACGATGTCGCCCTCTTGAAAACCGGCGGCCTCGGCAGGAGACCCTGGTGTAACGATCGAGATTTCAGCGACTTCGGTGTTCGGCTTGCCGCGGACACCGAGGATCGGCTTGAAGCCGGGTAAGTAGCCCCACGCTTCGCCCTTGGCCAATCTGTCCCAATCGGTCTCATAGTGTTTGATCGGGACGTGCAGGTTATCGGTAACGTCGTTACCAATCCGGCTGTGCACCGCTACCAGCCGGCCGCTGATGTCGAACAGTGGTCCGCCGCTGTCGCCGCCAATCAGTGCACAGTCGGTGTGCAGGGCATCGGGACGCACGGCGAGGATCCGGCCCACCCGCGTCACCAATCCGCGGACTTCGTCAAATCCCCCAGGGTGGCCGGTGGCGATGCACCACATGCCCGCCACTAGCCCATCGCTGTCACCGATCGAAGCGTGCGGCCAAGGCTGGCCATCGTTTTGTCCTGGGTCGATGCGGATCAAGCCGGCATCGACCGAACGGTTCAACCCCAGCGTCGTGCCCGTCACTTTGCGGCCATCGTGAAAGGTGACGACGGCCTCTTTACCCGGCCGCGTCGCCACGTGAGCCGCAGTGAAGATGTAACCTCGACCGTCGACGATCACGCCACACCCCTGCGCTGGCCCGATCCTGACGTTGACGGTACAGTCGGCTACCCGCTGTGCGACTTGCCGCTGCAGGTTTTCCAGTTCCTTCATCTGCTCGAGCGACGTCGGCGTGCCACCGCGCTGCAGCAGTTCGCGAAGCGACTCGGGAACCTCGACCACGGTGCCTGAGGAAACCGTCTCTTCAAGCGGGGACACTTCGGCGGCGAAGGCCGAGCCAGCGAACAAGAGCATTGCCAGCAGCATTGCGGCGACGCGGGCCGGCGCCGTATCAGCAAAGCGGTGGTGAGGTCGAGGAGCGATTCCGATACTCATGGGGAGTCGTGTGGCAGGTGGAAGAAGGGCCGGGGCGAAGGCCGGCATGCCATTGTAAACGTTCAGATCTGCGAAAGAAAAATTCATGGCTCTAAAATCATCGCCACGCGACACACTGATCGTTGGCTGCGGCTACATCGGCCAGCGGGTTGCCCAGCGGATACTGACCGAATATCCCGATGAGGCGGTCTATGCGATCACGCGATTCCCGGACCGCGCCGCTGCGCTCGCTCAGCAACACATTTGTCCGCTCGTCGCCGACTGGACCGACCGCCGCACCCTCCGCTCGCTACCGCGCTGCCGCCGGGTGCTCGTCGCGGTCAGCTACGATCCGAGCCGCGGGATTTCTCGTGAAGCTTCGCAGGTCGGCGGGCTGAGCAATCTGCTCGATGCGCTCCCCAATGACGCCGATCTGTGCTACCTGAGCACGACTGGGGTGTATCACCAGAGCGATGGCCGCTGGGTCGACGAGTGCTCGCCGGCTCGCCCGCTGAGCAGCGGCGGCCAGACTCATCTGCGCGCTGAGTCGCTGCTGCACCGGCGGCGGGCGGCGGGACAGTGGGTCATCTTGAGGTTGGCAGGGATCTACGGCCCGGGCCGGATTCCTCGCGCTGCCGACGTCGTCGCCGGTCTCCCACTATCGGGTCCGTATGCCGGCTACCTCAACCTCATTCACTGCGAAGACGCGGCGGCAGCGGTGGTGGCGGCTTGGCAGCATGCGGACCGTGAGCGCGGCGGCCAGCGAAGCCGGCTGTATCTGGTCGCGGACGATCAGCCGGTGATCCGCCGCGCGTTTTACCAGCAGATCGCCCAGTTGACCGACTCGCCGCAGCCGGTGTTTTTACCCACGGCCCACCCGGCGCTGTCGGCACGCTCGGGAAGCAACAAGCGGATTTGGAACCGGCGGATGCGCCGCGACTTGCTGCCGCGCCTGCACTTCCCCAGCTATCTGCAAGGGCTGACTGACCTTCTAGGATGAGTATGGTAGCCTACGCTCTGGATCGATCGCACGCCGCACCGTTAACTTTGCCATGCTCAACCGTAAAACGTTATTCCCCGGGATCATCGAACTCAATTTCCAGATTGGCGAAGTGCTCGGTTGCAATGTCTACCTCGTCTTCGATAGCGATGAATGGATCCTGATCGATATCGGGTACGAAGAGACGGTCGATGATTTCGTCGAGATCATCCGTCGGCTCGATTTTCCGCTGTCGCGCTGCAAGACGCTCGTGGCCACGCACGCCGATGTGGATCACATTCAAGGGCTCGCCAAACTCAAACAACTCCTCAAGACAACCGTCACGGCACACCCAGCGGCCGTTCATGCGCTGCAGACCGGCGATCCGCTGTTGACCCTGGCCGTGATTGAAGCACAAGGGCTGAAGATGGAGATGCCGCCGGTGCAGATCGACCATCAGATCAACGATGGCGACACCTTGAGCGTCGGTTCGCTCAAGCTTGAGGTTTGGCACACTCCGGGACACACCAACAGTCAATTGGCGTTTCGCTGCGGCGACGTGCTGCTCAGCGGCGACAACATCTACCGCGATGGCTGCGTCGGCGCGATCGACGCGCACCACGGCAGCGACATCAAGGCCTTCATCCGCTCACTGGAGCGGATCCGCGACAGTGATGTTCGTTGGTTGGCCCCTAGTCACGGTCCGATCTTTGCCAAAGACAACGCGATGTTGCAAACGACGATCGACCGCCTGCGCAGCTACCTGCACATGGCCGACTTTGGAACCCTCGCCGAAGACTGGCCGCTGATGGACCAGTGGGACGACGAAGTGGCCGAAGGACGCTTACCCGAGGGGCTCCACGGCGGCTGAGCGGGCTGCGGCGCGGTAACTGACGACGCACATCACGAGCAACAGCACGGCTCCAAACAGGTCGATCAGCGACAGCCGTGAGGGCGTCAGACTCGCGTCGTCAGGAAACAGGGAGCAGGCGGCCGCGGTCAGCAGCACCAACCGCATCGGCCAGTTCAGCGGGCTGAACAAAAAACCTGCCATCGCGGCCGCCAACGACACCACGCCAACGACGGCGGCACCGACGGCAAGTACAACGCTGAGCACCGAAGGCGCCCCGCCGTCGGGCCCGATCAGGCATAACTCCGGTCGGTAGACGAACATGTACGGCAGCGTGAAACCGACCAGTGAGAAACGGAAGGCCGCCAATCCGGTTTGCATCACGCCTGACCCCGCAATCGATGCAGTCGCGTAGGCCGCCAGCGCTACCGGCGGGGTGACCATGGCCATCATCCCGAAGTAGAAGATGAACAGGTGCGCCGCCAGAATGGGGACACCCAAGGCCGGGTTCTCAAACACCGGACCGATCACCGTTGCCAACAACAGGTACGAGACGGCCGAAGGCAAACCCATACCGAGCACGAGCGAGCAGCCCATGATCGCCACCAGCGCCAGGAACAGACTGTCACCTGCCAGCGGAATGATCGCCTGCGGCACTCCGGTCCCGATCCCGGTCCGCGACACCAGGCCGATGACGATGCCGACGCAGGCGGCGGCGACGATCAGCGGAATGCCGCCTTTCGCCGAGGTGTCGAAGCCAGCGAGGATCATGCTGCGCCATGATCGGGACGCCGTCCCGACCAGCAGAGTAGCCGTCATGCCCCAGATCATGGCATCGGACCAGTGACCCACCCCTGGAGCAAACATCAGCGCCAGTCCCGTCGCGATCAGCCAAACCGCGAACCCGCTGAGCCGTTCTCGCAAGGTGGCCGTGATTCGTGGATTGATCAAGATCATCGCCATCACAAAGGCGAGCGAAAACGTCACCGAGCGAAACGGTGAATTGCCGACGATCAAGAACCCCATCAGGCTGCCCAGCGCGCCAAAGAAGGTCAATCCTTCAAGACTCAGGATCCCCGGCCCAGCAGCTGGATTAGCGGCCACAACCGCTCCGACATTCTGGACCTGCAGGCTCTCCATTTCCGCTTGGGCTGCGAGATCGCCCGCGGCTTGACGCGGCGAACTAGCAGGCGATTCATCGCTGCGACCGACTTCCGGAAGGACGGGTTTGGACGCTTCTTCCGGAAAGTAATCCAGCCGCCGGGCATAGAAGTGCACCAGCATGAAGAGCGACAGGTAGAACAGTATCGACGGGATGATCGCCGCCTGACAGATCTCCAAAAAGGTCACCGGCGGGGTGCGATTAATGATCTCCAGCATCATGTAGGCGCCGGCGCCCATCACCGGCGGGACCAGCGCGCCACCGGAGGAGGAGGCCGCTTCAATCGCCCCGGCAATATGTGGCCGAAAGCCGACGCTCCGCATCATCGGAATAGTGAACGTGCCGGTCGTGACGGCATTGGCAACGGCACTGCCAGAGAGCGATCCCATCAGGCCGCTGGCCAGCACCGAGACCTTGGCTGGGCCACCGGACTTCGTGCCGAATAACCGCGTGGCCAGCGCAATGATGTAGGCGGTCGCGCCGCTGGCTTCCAGGAATGCCCCGAAGAGCACAAACAAGAATACGTAGCGGAACATCACGCTCAGCGCCGTCCCAAACACCCCTTCGGTGCGCAGGTAGGTCTGGCCGATCAAATCTTGCCAGTCCTGGCCGCGGTGCGGAAAGAGCCAGTCGGGCAAATCTTGAGCAATGCTCTGATGGGCATACAACACAAACAACAGTGCCAGAATCGGCAAAGCCAAACCGATCGCCCGCCGAGTCGCTTCCAGGATCAGCACCAAGCCGATCGCACCGATGATCAAATCTTGGTTCGTATACAGCCCGGCTCGCTGCCCCAGGTCCGCACCGTAAAACAACACATAACCGCAGCAGAAGGCCGCCAGGAGCGCCAACCCCCAGTCCAGCACGCCAGCCAACGGCGAACCAGCAACGCGCGGATGCAGCGGAAAACTGAGGAAACACAAAACCAGTCCGGCGGCGGCAAATAGCGCCAGCTCCTTCAGTGGGGCCAACAGCGAGAAGTTGACTTCCACCAGAACGTACAGCGACAGCGCGGCGGCCAGGATCCCGATCACCCAGCGGCGCAACGATTTCCGCTCGGCCGCAGCGGCAGGCCGCTCCGGAGTGACGACGCCTTCAACGGCAGGCTCAGTCATGGGTCACCGTGTCAGACAACACGCCGACCTCTTTAAAGTATCGCAGGGCTCCGGGATGAAACTCGGTGCCGTTGGCGCGGGCGACGGTCTCGGGGGTAATATCCTTCGCCGCGCGGTGGCGCTGCGCGATCTGGTCGCGATGCTCGTAAGCGCGTTTAACAAAGTCATAAACCAGTTGCTCATCGACGCTGGCGTGCGTGATCAAATGCGCCGAGCCGACGTTGAGTCCGTGGTAATCTTCATCGACTCCCGGATAGGTGCCGCCGGGAATCATCGCGTGCTCAAAGAACGGATAGTCCGCAATTAATTTCTCTTTCGCGGCATCGTCAAACGGGACCAAAATCACCGGTCGGGCCTGAGCCATCTGAGCCAGCGCCGGATTGGGAACGCCGCCACCGACCATCGCCGCGGCCACCGCGCCGTCGCCGAGCAAATCCACCGCGCTCTGCTGACTGCCGTACCGCGGTTCCAGATCGGCCATCGACAATCCATGAGCTTCGAGAATGGGATTGATGAAGTACTCGAATCCCGCTCCCTCGGGGCCGACAAAAACACGTTTGCCCTTCAGGTCCGCGATCGTCTTGATGCCCGAATCGGCCGTGGTGACGAACATCGCGACGTTGGGAAACAGCGTCATCACCGCGCGGACGTCGTGCTTTTGTTCCCAATCTCCCTCACCGCGAACGGCGAAGTAGGTGATCGAGGAATTGGACATCGCAAACTGCAACTTGCCCTGAGTCAACAGGCGAATGTTTTCCATTGAGCCGCCGGTGGACTCGGCGCTGACTCGCCAATTCGTGCCATCTTGATGTTCGTTGACGACCTCACAGATGGCGCTGCCGACGGTGTAAAAAGCGCCGCCAACAGGAGCAGTTCCGACGCTGATGAACTCCCGTTTTTCCCCTGCACCGCGGTTGCATCCGGCGGCCAAGCAGGCTGAGAGCGAAAGTATGCCGACCAAAACCAATCGCAAACGGATCACACGATGCATCAGGGGCTCGTCAATTTTGGGAAGGGATCAGGCGGGAGTTCGGAGTGGCCCGAATTGGACATGCGAGCGTACCATGAACCGCAGCAGCGTCCAAGCATCGGTCCCGTTTTTCCGCCTCCAGGCTCCCCGCAGTCTGGCCACAGGCAGGCTCACCACGGCTCGACGCGCCAGCGGCGGATCTCGATGCCGCCAGGCGTCAAAGTGGCCCGGATGGCGCCGTCGCGAGCGGTGATGTGCACGCCGCTGCCGCGAACCCGCAACGCCTCTTCGACTTCCGGACGCTCGGCCCGCCGGCCGCCGCTGACAATCACTTCACGCGGCCGCGCCCAGTCCAGCACCGGCCGGCTATCGACGCTCAAACTGCCATGATGCGGCGCCATCAGCAGACCGCCGGGCCGCGGTCGCGGCAGGTCCAGCACCAGCGGCAGACCCGGCGGCTCCAGATCACCGGGTAACACGAGCGACCGGCCGAGGTGATCCAGCCGCAACACCAAGCTGTTGGCGTTCTCGTTGCCGTCCACACCGCCGCGCGGCGGATGCAAGATCGTGACCGCAGGGTCGCCAAAGAGCTGCCAATCCTCACGGGAAACTTCACGGACCCGAACGCCCGCCCGCGCAATCGCGTCGCGTACCGGTACCAGTCCCGGTTTGGGGACATCCAACATGCCGTCGGGGACGATGAGTTCACCGACTTCAAAACGCCGCAGCAGTCCTGGCAACGCGTTGTAATGATCTAGATCAGCATGTGAAATTGCGATCGCATCCAGCCGCGTCAGCCCCAGTTCCCACAACGGCTCCTGAATCCCACGGCTGGAGTAGCTGTCATTTCCTAACCAGCCACAGTCGTACAGCAGCGTGCCGTGCTGCGGCAGGTTGACGATCACGCTCGTGCCGTGACCGACGTCGATGAACGTAGCTCGCAGGTTATCAATCGGCCGGTACGCGGGCCAGATCGCCAGCGCCCAGCGCTCGCGCACCACAGCAGGGAGCCGCCGAAGAACAACCGGCGACGCCAGGCGGCAGTCGGCACTGCAAAGCCGGCGACGACGGCGAGGTAATAGAACGCGACCCACCAGGCCGGCGGCGACGGCAGCCAAAAATGCCCCCACGGCAGTTCAGCCGCAATCTGAATGATCTGCTGCATGATCCATAACGCACCATAACAGACCGCAGCGGCAGGCATCGCCACCGCTGGCCCGGCCATACCCAACAGCACCGCGATCAGTCCGCTAATCAGCGCAATCGTCATCGGGATCGCCAGCAGCACATTGGCCAGCACCGCAACGGGCGAGACGATATGAAAATGCATCCACACCAGCGGCGTCGTTGTTAGCGTCACACACAAGCTGTACCAGACCGCGTTGGCGACTCCCGCTGACAACCGGTCGATCCGCTGCCGCCACGGCGACTGGACGGACTCGACTAGCCGATCAAGCTGCGTTTCGGCCCGCAGCTCTTCATCGATCCCACTGTAGCGATGGCCACAACTGAACAGCGTGGCGACGGCCAGAAATGAGAGCTGCACACCGACCTGCATCAGGTTCGTCGGGTTGATCCACATCAATATCAGTGCCGCCAAGCCGAGCGAGTTCAGCGGCGAGTTCTGTCGTCCCATGATCCGCGCTAGCAGGACGATCCCGACCAGCGACGCGGCCCGCATCACCGGCGGCCTGCGCCGGTGACCGCCACAAACGCCAAACAAGCCACGCCGACAAATAGCAGCTGTGCCGACGGTCGCATCCCCGCCAACACAGCGAGATAGGTCAGCGCCATCGCGACAATTCCCATGTGCAACCCGCTGACCGAGAGCAGATGGATGGTGCCGGTTTCCAGCAGTTGATCTTGCAGATCCGGATCGATCGAACCGCGACGGCCGACGACCAATGCCGCCGCGATCGCGCCGGTGCGCTCACCGAGGCAGGCGTGTAGCGTCGCCTCGCCCGCTCGAGAAAATTGATCGGCCAGTCGCCAGATGCCCACTGCGGCTGGCTTCACGACTTCCACCTGTGAGAGTTTGTCGACGCGGAGGCGACCGTGCTGATGCCGATTCCGCGCCGTCTGGCGATAATCACTCACACCCGGATTGGTCGGCGGCCCAAAGCCGGTCAGCGTTCCAGCCAACCGTACGCGATCGCCATAACGAAGCGCATTGGCCTCGTCATCGATCGTGACCATCAGTCGTCCGCTGGCGGGCACCCACCGCTGTCCATCGCGGATCGAACGGACCTCAACATCAAACTGCGTCTGCCAAGGCGACTGGTCGCGGCGCAGCGCATAACCGAGTTTAGGACGGCGCTGGACAAGTGAGGTGACGTCCGCTTCGACCAGCGCTGGCTGAGGATCTTCGCTCACGATCGCCAACACGGACGCCGCACGATAATGCTGCTCGTCCCACTGCGATCGCATCGCCAGCGCCGCAGCGACCAACAACAACAGCCATGCCCAGCGAACCAATCCGACCGAGACGCTCAAGCGCCAGAAGCTCAGCAAGCCAACCAACACCGAGATCGCCCAAGGCACGGCAATCGTCCGATCGGCCCAGATGCCCATCGCGGCAGCGACGGCAATCGTTATCATCGGTTGACGCCGCAGGTTGAATGGCTGCTGGCGCGTTTGGAGCCACCGCGGCTCGCTACGACGTGGTTTCAATCCGATCGACCCGTTGATTACTGCGGCATAAAAATAACGCCCTGTCCGTACCTTCTCCGTGAACCAACATGAAACCGACACAGCAACCGCGCTATCAGAATATCGCCCCGGTCGCCGACATGTGGGGGGCCAGAGCCTTTTTCGTGCTGGCGTTCATAGCCGCGGCGATCCACCAGCCCCTTAGCCTCAAAGCTCAAGATATGGACCCTTCCGCTGCCGAGTCCGCAGATCGCTCTCAGGCCACTCGTTCCGCCGCCACGCAATCAACGTTTCAGTATCCCCCGTCGCCGCGCGGCGACGTCATGGATGACTATCACGGCACGTCCGTTGCCGACCCGTACCGTGACTTGGAAGACACCGAAAGCGAAACGACCGCCGCGTGGATCGAAGCTCAGAACGAGTTGACGCGCAGCTACCTCGATGCCATCCCGCAGCGAAAACAACTCGTCGAGCGGCTGACCGAGTTGTGGAACTATGAGCGGTATGCGATTCCAGTCCGCCGCGGTGAGACCTACTTCTTCACGCACAACAACGGCTTGCAGAACCAGAGCATCCTCTATCAATCCAGCTCCCACGACGCCGCCATAGAAGTGCTGCTGGACCCCAACGGGCTCAGTGACGATGGCACCATCGCCTTGTCCTCGTGGGCGCCGACGCACGACGGCACGCGCGTCGCCTACGCGCTGGCCGATGGCGGCAGCGACTGGCGGGTGATCAAGGTCCGCGATGTCGCCAGCGGAAAGGACCTGGAGGACGAAGTCCGCTGGGTCAAGTTCAGTCCGATCGCGTGGTTGCCCGACGGCAGCGGATTCTTTTACTGCCGCTATGACCAGCCCGCCGCCGGGCAAGAACTGTCAGAAACGAACTATTTTCAAAAGCTGTTCTTTCACACGCTCGGCCAACCGCAATCGGCCGACGAGCTGGTCTATCGGCGCGATGACGAAAAGCAGTGGGGTTTTTCACCCACCGTCACCGAAGACGGACGCTGGCTGGTGATCTCCAATTGGCGGAGCACGGAACCGGTCTCGCAAATCTTCGTCAAAGATCTGACGAACCCCGAATCGGAAGTGCGACCGTTGATCACCGGGTTCGATGCCGAATATGAGTTCATCAACAACGATGGCGATGAACTGTTGTTTCTCACCGACTCCGACGCTCCGCGCCGGCGGGTCATCGCCGTCAACGTCCACGATGGCGACCAGCGGCGTGAAGTGATCGCCCAGAGCGACGACGTGCTGCAGGGGGTGAGTCTGCTGCGAGACCGGCTGTTTGTGAACTATCTCAAAGATGCCCGCAGCGTCGTCAAAATCTTCGCGCTCAGCGGCCAGTCGGAACGCGAATTGGAATTGCCGGGAGTGGGCAGCGTCGCCGGCTTCGGCGGACTGCGAGACTCCACCGAAACGTTCTTCTCCTTCACCAACTACGTCACGCCGACCGCGATCTACCGAATGGACCTGGCGACCGACGAGGTCGCGTTATGGCGGCAGCCAGAGGTCGCGCTCGATGTCGACAGCTACCTCACCGAGCAGGTGTTTTTTGAAAGCCGTGATGGCACGCGCGTGCCGATGGTGATCACGCGCCACCGCGACACCGAACTGGACGGCAGCCACCGCGTACTGCTCTACGGCTACGGCGGTTTCAACATTTCGTTAACTCCGGCCTACTCGCCAGCGGTCGCCGGTTGGCTCGACGCCGGCGGGATCTATGCGGTTGCGAATCTCCGCGGCGGCGGCGAATACGGTCGCCAGTGGCATGAGTCGGGCATGGTGTTCAACAAGCAGAATGTGTTCGATGATTTCATCGCCGCAGCGGAGACGCTGATCCGCATGGGATATACCAAGCCGGAGCGATTAGCGATCCGTGGCGGCAGCAACGGCGGTCTGTTGGTCGGCGCAGCGATGACGCAGCGCCCCGAGTTGTTCGGCGCATGCCTGCCCGCGGTCGGTGTGATGGATATGCTCCGCTACCATCAGTTCACGATCGGCTGGGCCTGGGTCGGTGAATACGGCAGCAGCGACGATCCCGAACAGTTCAAGAATCTGATGACCTACTCGCCGCTGCATCGACTGCAGCCGGGCACCTGTTATCCCGCGACGCTGATCACTACCGCGGACCGCGATGACCGCGTTGTGCCAGGACACAGTTTCAAGTTCGCTGCCGCGCTGCAGCAAGCTCAAGGGTGCGACCGGCCGACCTTGATCCGCATCGAAACCCGCGCTGGTCACGGCGCCGGCACACCGGTCAGTAAATCGATCAACGAGTATGCCGATTTGTGGGCCTTCTTGATCGACAATCTCCCTCTGAACTGAGCGGTCGATTCAAGCCAATCGTCCTGCTCAGCTTCCTTACCTTTCAGCACGCACGTCCCCAGCACGCAGGCCTCCGCCAAAGATGATTTTTCAGCAGCCCGGTGAATCGCCCTATGATCTGCGGTTCTCCTTTTTGGGCTTTTCGACACGGATTGCCTGGACCTTTTGGCTCGTCGCGGCGGTGCTCGGCTATGACTTAGCCCGCGTCATCGATCGCAGTTTCGGCGCTTCCAGCCCTGGCATCCTGCCACTGCTGTTGATCTGGGCAGCATGCATCATGGTTTCGATTCTGATCCATGAACTGGGACATACCGTTGCGTTCCGGTGGTACGGGATCGAAGCCTCGATTTTGCTGTACCATTTCGGTGGCCTGGCGATTCCCAGCGGTGCGCGTGCCGGCGGCCGTTCGTTCGCGCGGCTGCGCAGCGGTGAGGACTTGGTCATCTCCGCTGCTGGCCCTGCGTTCCAAATCGGTTCAGCGCTGCTGCTCACGTTAGGCGTGTGGGCGATGGGATACCGAGTCAGCGCATTTTTCTTCATGCCGGCTCCACTATCCAAGGTGGGAGCGGTGTTGGGAGGCGATGAAATCGACGGCGCAGCGGCGTTTGCGCTGGTGAACTTCTACGTCTTGCCGAGCATCATGTGGGGTCTGTTGAACCTGCTTCCGGTGTTGCCGCTGGACGGCGGGCGGATCGCCCAATCGCTGATCGCGATCGGCGGCGGCGACCCCCGCCAAGCGCTGTGGTTGGGCGTGATCGTGTCGGCGGTGATCGCGATTTATGCGTTCCAGTCCGGCCATACATTCCTGGCCTTTTTCTTTGTCTGGATGGGCATCGATAACTATCAAGCGGCCAACCCGGGCAGCAGTTGGCGGTGAGGCGCCGGCCATGCTTTTAACGCGTTATTATTCTCGCAACGCGACCATTTTTTTGTAGAAATCGTGTTGCGTAATTATTGCTATCGCGTACAGTGACGCGCTGTTTACGATTTGAAATAATCGGCTCTTGATGACGTGGACGTCATCATCCGGTGGTTTCAATTCGGATTATCCACACGGCGGTTCGTGGCCGGTGATTCTGGGTCGCAAGATCGCGAATCACTTGAACCCGCCATCCATTCCTTTTCGCGGAGGAACAACGTGGCCAAGAAAGCAGCAGTCAAGAAAGCCGCTACGAAAAAGTCGGCCGCTACCAAGCCGGCCACTCCTAAGTCAGCCGCTCCTAAAAAGGCTGCCCCCAAGAAAGCGGCAACCAAGAAGTCGGCCGTGAAGACGGCGGCTCCGAAGAAAACGGCAGCTTCCAAGAAGTCCGCCGCTCCTAAAAAAGCGGCGGCTCCCAAAAAGGCAGCCACCAAGAAAGCGGCTGTCAAGCAAGCGGCTCCCAAGAAGGCCGCTACCAAGCAAGCAGCGGTGAAGCAGGCGGCCCCCAAGAAAGCAGCTACCAAGAAGGCAGCCGTGAAAAAGGCGGCTCCCAAAAAGAAGGCCGCTACCAAGAAGAAGGCTTCGGAGTAAGGCCACGCTTGACCTCGCCTGCAAACGGACGAGATCACGAAATTGCGAAAGCCACGCTGAAATTGAGTTCAGCGTGGCTTTCTCGTTGTAGGCGAAAGCAGCCGGCACAGTCCCCTCGTTGGAGTTCAGGCTTCAGCCTGCGGCCTACGTCGTTGGAGTTCAGGCTTCAGCCTGCCTCCGCTGACTTTTAGATTCACAACCTCCGAGTGTGCCTGCTACTTTCGTTTAATCCGCCAATTCTGCTACAGCGTCGGCAATTGCGGCCGCGTCCCCTGACTCTTCTGCCGCCCGGCCAAGCCTCGCACCAGCGCCCGGGCGATCGCATCAAACGGTGCCCGCGCCCGCTCGTCCCCAGCGATCACTTCGGCCAGCTTGCCTTCGTCCCCGGCGACCCGCAGCGAGATGTCGATCGGCAGCGTTCCCAGAAAAGGGACATCCAGCTGTTGAGCTTGGTCGCGCGCCCCGCCGCGGCCGAAGATGTCGTACACCTTGCCGGTATCGGGACACTGAAACCCGCTCATGTTCTCGACCATGCCGAGGATCGGGATGTTGACCTTGCGGAACATGGCGATCGCCTTGACCGCGTCCAACAGCGCCACTTCCTGCGGCGTGCAAACGACCACCGCCCCGGCAAGCGGCACGGCTTGCGAGAGCGTCAGCGCGATGTCGCCGGTGCCCGGCGGCATGTCGATGATCAGGTAGTCGAGTTCGCCCCACTGGGTGTCGCGCAGGAACTGCGTGATCGCCCCGTGCAGCATCGGCCCCCGCCAAATCACGGCCTGATCTCGCTCGATCAAGAAGCCCATCGACATCACCGGAAAATCGCCGTCCAACAGGATCGGTTGAATCTTCTTCTGCTCGTTGATCGCGGGGCGTCCGGAGAGCCCGAGCAAATGCGGAATGCTCGGCCCATAAACATCGGCATCCATCAAGCCGACCGCCGCGCCAGCCGGCGCAGCGTCAGCGCCAATCCGGCTGCAACGGTGCTTTTGCCGACCCCGCCTTTGCCGCTGCCGACAAGAATCACGCTCTTGACCCGCAGCGCGAGCTGGCCCAATCGCGCCGGCGGACGCGGATGTGGCGCGATGTCGACGCTGGCGGCCAGCCCCGGATGCCGAGCGACCACGCGATCGTGAATCGCTTGGCGAACTTCTTCCGCGATCGGCATCGAGTGCGATGCCAAGGCGATCGTGATGCGGGCGTCCTGGTCGTCAACGCGAATATCGAGGATCTGCCCCATCGACTCGATCCCGCGCCCAGTTTCGGGATCGGGATAATCGGCGATGCTCTGGCGAATGCTGTCCGGCGTAGCTGTTGTCATCGAAACGTGTGAGTTGAGGCGAGGAAAAAGTGAAAGCCTCTCCAATTGGAAACCGCTGCCGCCGTTTGGCCAAGGTGTCTGAACGTTCGCTGGAGCAATGGTCCTCAGGGTGGCACGTCCCTGAGGAACGAAGGGCGTGTTGGGAAGAACGGCATGGTAACTGTGTAATAACTCATCGGCTCACTATCTGCTTCCGCCGCTCACGCCCATCGCTGGGGCTCTGGGCGTGCCACCCAAAGCCATCGCCAGGCGGCCGGCCAGGCGGCGTGCCAGCGGTTCGAGCGTCCAGAGATCATCCAGCAGCACCGTCACGCCTGCTGCCTGCACCGCCAGCGCTGCTGCTCGGCTTTGGGGCGTGGGCAAGTGAGCCAGTTGCACAGCGTGAGGATTGCTGCGGCGGATGCTGGCGATCACGTCGATGATGGTGAGCCAAGCTTGTGGCTCGGCCGGAACCTCCCAGAACACGACGTGCAGGCGGTCGTCACTGAGATCCATGCGTGCGTCTAGCTCGCTCGCCGCAGCGATCGGCAGATGATGAACCGATTCGCGGTCGTGCGGCACCGACGCAGCAGTGAACCGCAGCACCGCCTGAAACCAACGGTCGCCCGACTCGACGACGGTCCAGCGCCACATCGATATCGGCGCCCTCTCGCTCATGGCTCGCCCTGTTCGGACGAGTCCGGTCCATCGAGCCGGCGTAGCAACCTCGCTCGGCTGATGCCCAGCAACCGAGCTGCTTCGCTGCGATTTCCCTCGGCAGCGTCCAGTGCTTCGTGGATCTTATCCAGTTCAAAGCGCCGCAGCTCCTCATCGAGACTCGTTTCGACAATCACCGGTCTGCTGCGAGCTGGATTCAAGCGAAAGCTGCGGATCGCCAGCGGCAGGTGCTCCGGCTCAATTGCCGCACCACGACCGACCGCTGCGGCGTGTCGGACGGCGGCGTCGAGTTCCTCAAAATTCGCTGGCCACGGGTAGAGCAGTAACCGGTCCAGCGCTGCACCACTGAACCGTTCGGCGACTGAATCAGCGGCGGCATGTCGCGCGTCGAGCAGGGCAGTGGCGATCAGTGGAATGTCTTCCGTGCGGCTGGCCAGCGGCGCGACGGCGATCTCCAGCACGCTCAGGGTCAGTGCCATCTCCGCGGTCAGCGTCACCGGCTCGCCCTGTGCGGATGCGGGAGCGGCCAGCAACCCGATCAACCGCACGGCCGCGCTGCGCTGCGAAGCGAACTCCAGGATGCGTTGCTGCACGTCTAGCGGCGATTCGTCGACGCCGCGAAGGATCAGCGTCACGCTGCGTTTGGAATCGCCTCGCAGATGCGCCGCTGCTGGCGACAAGGTCGCTTCGAGCAGCTCGGCGTCCATCAGCGGCGTGTCGACGACGATCGCCGGGTCAGGTTCAACGCCAGCCTGCACAGCAGCGGCGTGAATGCGGCGGGCAATCGCTTCGCTTCCGCAGCCGCGTGGGCCGACGATCGCCACGTTCTGCCGCGTCGCTGAAGCCAACATCACCTGCTGACGCAGCCGGACCGCGTGCGCTGACGACCCGGCCGCCGCGATCAAACCGACCGCCGCGTCTTGCCGGCGCCAGTGCTGCACGCGCTTTCGCAGCCGTTCCGCAACTTCCAGCTCGACGGCATCAAATCGTTGCTCGGCGGCACCGGAGACCGCCAGGATCAACCGCTCGAGACCATCGCCGATTTGCAGGTAACGGACCTGACGAGCTGTCGCTCCAGGCGGCTGCAGCGGAGCAACGATCGTCGCACCGGCATGCAGTCCTAGCGGTGGAGCGAGCGCAGCGGCGATCTCGTCCAGCGGCGAAGTTCGCTCGGCGGCGACATGGCAGCGGCAACCGATCAGTTCTTCGGCCGGCGATTGCAGCCAAGCCGCAGCCGGACCGCTGAGGTAAATCAACTCGTACTGCGCATCGATCACCCACACCGCCTCTGCGAGGCCGTCGAGTGCTCGCGCCAGATTACGCGCGGCGCGTCGAGCAGCAGTTCGCCGGGCTGCGGGATCCATGTCCGCCTTGTCCGTTTAAAAGACGTCCAGGATGAAGTGTGGCCGCTGTGCGTCAGGACACATTGGCTAACTCAGAGCCCGTCCGCTTAGAAAACGTCCAGGATGAAGTGGTGGCCACGGTGCGTCAGGACGTTTTGTCTAAACCCCAGCCTGTCCGTTTAAAAGACGTCCAGGATGAAGCGGTGGCCGCTGTGCGTCAGGACACATTGGCTAACTCAGAGCCCGTCCGCTTAAAAAACGTCCAGGATGAAATGGTGACCACGGTCCGTCAGGACCTTTTGGCTAAACCCCAGCCTGTCCGTTTAAAAGACGTCTAGGATGAAGTGGTGGCCGCTGTGGAATCGTCGGTTCGACGGATAGGCATTGTGCCACTTCTTGTTGTAGACCGGGATTTGCATCTCCGGCGGGTAACGGTGGTACAAGCTATCCGCGCTTTGATAATACTCGGGTGAGTAGAAGTTCTGCGGGTAATAGACGTAGGGGTAATGGTAGAACCGGTTCCAGTCGATCGAACTGTTTCCACCTCCCCAGGTGCGGCCATACGCCGGCTGCTGGGCATCCGCACTCTGGCTCGAGGCGAAGCAGCCAACCAAGACGGCGGCTAGAACGAGGCTACGTAACATCGCGAATCCCCCCAGGATACGTGCGACCATGTGTTGACGGGCGGACCGCGACGGTTGCTCAGTCGCCGCAGGAATGTCGGCGGCGAGTCTGCGCCACAGTCCGCAATACCGCTATCTTCGGCAGCTTCCTGAGCACCGCCTGAGCAAAAGTGGTCGTTACTGATTAGGCAAAGGGGGCGATCAGACCAACAAGCCGGCGAAGGCGAAGTACAGGATCGAACCGACCGCCATGGGAATACCGTAGGGCAGCAGCAGCATCCGCGGCTTGCGCTCGCGAGCGATCGCGGCCAGCGCCTCAGGCCGACGCACCGTTTTCCACTCTTCGACGATCTGCAGCGCCATCGCGTAATGCCTGAACCAGTTGCCGCTCCAGGCGATCATCGCGACCGCCATGACGCCGCCGACGATCGCGGTCGCGGCGAACGCGTACAGCGTCACCATTGTGCCCAGCCAGGCGCCGACGCCGGCGAGCAGTTTGACGTCGCCCGCTCCCATGCCGCCACGGTTGCGGAGCAACAGCAGCAACATCATGCCGACAAACGTGCCGAGCAGACTGTAACCCAAACCGGCGGCACCGCCGGAAACCAGACCATATGCCCAGCCGCTGAGGATGAAGGGGAAGGTCAACCAGTTGGGCACCTTGAGGATCGCCCCGTCGATGACAGCGGCAACAACCAGGACAGCGGTGACCAACCAGACGGGCCAGTTGATCGCCAGGGCATCGATGAATGTATGCATGGAAGTGAGCTGGATGATGAGAAGAATCAGAACAGGCGGTCGAAGCGAAATGAGCTTTCGAATCAGCCGCCGATCGTGGCCAAAAAAGGGGCTTCGGCAACCTTGCGGTCAGCGAAGCCCTTTGTCATGAACCGCGTGGAGCAGGGAATCAAGTTACCCTGATTGCTGGCGGCTCAGTAGAAAATTGCCTGAGGTGCCTGCGGCACGAGAGATGACTAGCTGCCGGTGGGAGCAACAGCGTCGGCAACACGACCGAACGTCGCGTTGGCATTGTTGCCAATCCGCTGAACGGCAACGATGCAAACCACCACGATCAGCGCCAACATGACCGCGTACTCAACCGCGGTCGGGCCATCTTCTTCCTTCAGGAAAGCAACAGCGTTCATCGCAAACTTTTTCATGACACAGTCCTTGAGGTTTAGTGCGGTGATCCAACAGGACCACACGCGGAGAGAGAAATTGACACCGGCAAGATCACTTCGCCTCGCGATCCCCAAGACACGGCGCCGGATCGCGATACGGTGAGATCTCGCCACGGCCAACGCGTCGGATAGGCTTCAGCGTTGGCACTACTGGAAAGTAGGACTGAATCGGTGCCAGTCAAAAAAAGATGATCACGGATTTTTTAACAGCTCGCGAATCGCTGTTGCCTTTGCTGACGATGCCGAATGTGCATGAGGTAGGGCCGCCAACCCCCTACACCCCAGCCTGCGCAGCGTGCAATTAAACCACCGTCCAAACAAGCGAAGGTCCAATTCTCTAACATTGCCAAGCAAACTGGGGGGCCTGCTTGGGGTTCGCAGCGTTCGTCCGTCGGGCGCGCAGAATGCACGAGCATGACCTGAGCACTTCATCTCAGCTAAAAGCTAGGGTCAGTGGCTGAGCAGTTCGCGCCGAGTGTAGTGCTCTCCAGCGCCGCAGGCCCGATACGTCGTCTGCCGGGTCCGGTGAGGGCCCGGTAATGTAAGCGTGCCTGTTACGCTCCGTCGCCGCCGCGCATCGATTTGGCGACCGAATCGATGATCGCATCGAGCGAGTGCGTGGGGCGGAATCCGATTGTGTGCTCAATCCGCGTCAGGTCGGGCACGCGGCGGCGGATGTCCTCAAACGACTCGTCATACGCGTCGGCATAAGCTTGATACTCAATGCTCGCCGCCGGGTTCACTCGCGCGATCACCCGTTGAGCCAGCTCCAAAATCGAGATCGGCTGATCGCTGCCGATGTTGTACACGCGGCCAGCCGCCTCCGGCTTATCCACCAACTGAATCACGGCGCCGACCACATCGCTGACGTGCGCAAAACAGCGCAGTTGGTGCCCATCATCGTGCACCACCAACGGCTGACCGGCGATCGCCGCTTGCACAAATCGCGGCAATACCATGCCGTAGGCCCCGGTCTGCCGCGGACCGACAACGTTGAAGAACCGGCCGATCACCACCGGAACACCGAGTTCATGATAAAAAGCCAGCGCCAGGAACTCATCGATCGCTTTGGAAACGCCGTAGCTCCAGCGAGGTTTGGTCGTCGAGCCAAAGACCAGATCGTCCTCTTCGCACCACGTCGGCTTTGGGTTCTTGCCGTAGACCTCACTAGTGCTGGCAATGAAACAGGGGATCAACGCGCCCGCGGCAGCACGCCGGCCCAACCGCTCGAGAATCATCTTGGTCGGAAAGACATTGCGCTCGATCGTCTGGATCGGCTGCTTGGCAATCAAGGCAACTCCGACCGCGGCGGCCAAGTGGTAGACGACGTCCGCGCGGTCGACCAATTCGGCCACCAATCCCTCGTCTTCGACCGAGCCATGGATCGATTCCAAGTTCGGATGGCCTTGCATCGCTTTGAGATTCGACAGCCGGCCGGTCGACAAATCATCGACCACGATCACCGAATCGCCGCGGTCGAGCAATCGCCCCGTGAGATGTGAACCGATAAAGCCGGCACCGCCGGTCACCAAGCAAGTCGACACGCGATTGACTCCTAACCCTGTATTACTCCGGACAATAAATTGGTCACAGAGCCTAGCTCGACTTGCGCAGTTTTTAGTTCCTGAATCGCTGGCAATTCAGAGAGTAGAACCATTGTCGGCTTCGCCAACCGCAGCACTGCGAAACTCAAACCTAGGTGCTGCTGACAAACTATCGCTGCAAGCCTGTCGGCGGTAGCGGGGATCGGTCAGGCGGCCAGGAGTCAATTGTGCAATGCACCCGGAGTGCCGCTGGCGGCAATTGACTCCTGACCCCTTAACCGATCAGCTCTGCGGCAAGCGGACCACGACTTCTTTGCCTTGGCAGATTTCGCGAATCGCTCCCAGCACGCCGACGCGCACGACTTCGTCGCAGCCCCGTTCGCAGGCGATCTTGAGCTGCTCATGGTCGATCTCCAGCAACAACCAGTGACGGCGATAGCGGATGCGGAAGCGAAGCCCATGCAGTTCCGTGGGCAGTTGCGGATTGATCCACAGCACGTTGTCCCGCGTTTCGATGCCCGCATAACAACGCTGCACCAGATCGACCGTGCCTGCCATGGCCCCCAGGTGAATACCTTCGGATGTTGTGCCTCCTTGAATATCCGAGATGTCGCTCTCGAGCGCATCGCGGAATAGGTTCCAGGAGTGATCACGGTCCATGCGCGACAGCACCCACGCATGCACCACGCGGCTGAGGGTCGAGCCGTGCGAGACGCGCTGCAAGTAATAGCGAATGTTGCGAGCGATTATGTCCGTATCGAAGTCGTAACCCATCCGCTCCCACAAGCGCTGCAGTTCTTCGACGGAAAACAGGAAGAACAGCATCAACACGTCGGCCTGCTTGCTGGCCTGGTAGCGGTTGGCGGTATCGCCTTCCGCTTCGAGGATCCGGTCCAACCGTGGAACTTCGCCGTGCTGTTCGCGGTAGCCCTCCCAGTCAAACTCGGCGAGCTGTTCATAGCCTTCAAACTGGCTGATGATTCCCTCGCCGTGCATCGGCAGGAACATTCGCCGGCTGATGTCTTCCCAGGTCGCCAGCTCTTCATCAGTCAGTTGCAAGTTCTCCCGCAGTTCGACGCAGCGGTCTTCGCCGACGATCTCCAGCACATTCAGCGCCCGGCACAGCACCCAGACCGCCATCACGTTGGTGTAGGCGTTGTTGTTCAGTCCGGGTTGATCGCTGTCGGGGTAGCGGGTATGGAACTCGTCGGGGCCGACGACGCCGCGGATTTCATACCGACCGCGATCCGTATTGAGCGTCGTGAGGCTCGCCCAGAAGCGCGCGATTTCCAAGATCATCTCCGCCCCGACCTGGACCAAAAACTCATGATCGCCGGTCGCTTCGTAATACTGCCAGACGTTGTAGGCGATTGCTGCGTTGACGTGCCGCTGCAGGTGCGTTTCATCGGGAACCCATCGCCCCGAGCGTGGATTCAAATGCACGACCTGGCTCTCCTCACGTCCATCGCTGCCGCTTTGCCAAGGATACATCGCTCCCCGGTAGCCCGCCGCGCCGGCCGCAAAGCGAGCTTCGTTCAGTCGTCGGTAGCGATACATCAGCAACTCACGGGTCAGCTCCGGCAGCCGCAGATTGAAGAACGGAAAGACGAACAGCTCGTCCCAAAAAATGTGTCCGCGGTAGGCTTCGCCGTGCCAGCCTCGAGCCGGAATGCCAACGTCGCGATCGACGGTATTGTGCGAAGCGGTCTGCAACAGGTGGAACAGATGAAACCGCAGCACGAACTGGGTCCGCGCATTGTTGTGCAGCTCCAAGTCGCACCGCTTCCAGAGGTGTGACCAAGTCCGTTCATGGCGGGCCAGCAAGGCATCAAACCTGCCGGCCCGGGTGATGAGTTTGCGCCTGCAGTGACGGTTCGCTCAGTGCGAACTGCTGTGAAGTGCAGATGGCGACCACTTTTTCAATGCAGATCGGCCGGTGCTGTTGACATTGCAGCAGGATCCGCTGACCGACCCGTGCCGCTTCAAAGTAATTCGAGCGGTCAATGCTCGCGAAGTCCTGGCCATCGGCTGAAGTGATCTTATCCTCAGCGAATACTTGCGTGCGAGCAGCCTGAGCCATGCGAATCTGCGACTGGTTGGTCTGCACGACCAGGAAAATTCCATCCTCATGCACGCGTCCGTCCTGGAGCAACTCGAGGTGCTGGCCGTTGAGGTCGCGATACCGCGCCACGCCTGCATTGCTGACCGAGCCGTCGAGCGCCGAATCGATCTCGATCGGTCCCGACCAATTCTCCGGCGTCAGCGTCCACTGGATCGCGGCGAGATCCGGCTGAGCCATGTGCACGATCCGGCGGCTCAGCAGTGTCGTCTCGCGCTGCTGCTGGTCGCGAAATCGCAGCTGACGCGTCAGCACACCACGGCGGACATCGAGTTCTTGGCGGAACTCCAAAAGGTCGACGTGCTTCAGATCGAACCAACTGCCGCCGGCAGGGCGAAAGTTCAAGCACAACCAATTCGGCCAGTTGACCAGATCCTCGTTTTCGATAATGCGGTCGGCGACCTGCGACTCCAGCCGATTGTAGCCACCGGCCAAATACGTTCCGGGGTAATGAACATCGCCCGCGCGAGCCTCCTCGGCCGCTCCTCGCGTGACGAAGTTGCCGTTGCCCAGGGCGCACAGCGCTTTGCGCAGCGGTTGCTCATCGGGATCCCAGTGATCGTAAACCAGACTCCACTGCGTCGTCTCAAACCGCTTCATCGCGTGATTTATCTCCTCGTATCAGCTCCAGTAACGCCTGCAGCAGCCGCTGCAACTGCTCGCAATCTTCGAGGTAATAACGGGCCGCGGTCGGCCGCTCCGGCAAGCCGACGATGATGCCCAGGCCGACGTCTGCTTGCACAATCGCTGCGAACGCATCCTCGTCTGTTTCGTCGTCCCCTAAGTAAACCGTGAGCACATCCGGCCGGTCGAGCTGGAGCGTTTGCCGCAGCCAGAGGACAGCATGCCCTTTGTTCCATGGCACATCCGGCTGCAGCTCGAAGATCTTCTTGCCCCCCTTCTTGCGCAGTGCCGGATGCTCGCGCTGCACCTCTCCCACGGCGGTTTCGATGCGCGGCAGATCGGCAGCGGCGGCCAGGCGATAGTGGATCGCGATCGCAAACCGTTTGCGCTCGATCCGCACCCCGTCGATCGACGCGAGCCGCTGCTGCAGTTTCTGCTCGGCGGCGTCAAGATCCGGCAGCAACGCCTGCGCTTCCGCGTGCTGCAATTGCAAGCCGCCGGGCCCAGCGATGTCGAACCCATGACTGCCGGCGTAGACCAGGTTCTCCAGCGCCACCATCTGCTGCACATCGGCGAGGTCACGGCCACTGACGATCGCGACCGTCACCTGCTCGGATAACTCGGTCAGCAGCGATCGCATCGGCCCGGGCAAGGTCGCATCCTCTGGACGGTCGACGATCGGCGTGAGCGTGCCGTCGTAGTCCAAGAACAGTGCCAGTCGGCGTCCCCGGAGTTGCTCGGTGAGTTCATCAAAGTGCCGCAGCGCCGGCAGCGGGGGTGGCGAGTCGGCGGCATTTGACGCAGACGCAATGAGCTGTGAAAAGTCGCCGAGTTCGCGCAGGTCCGCGACCACCCAATCCGCCCCCTGTTGTTTCAGTTGTTGGGCGTTCCCTTTGCGGGCCACGCCGATGACATGCGCGAACCCACCGGCGCGGCCGGCCTGCACACCAGCCAGCGCATCTTCGATCACCACCGCCTCCTCAGGCTCAACGCCGAGTTGCGCCGCGGCCTGCAGAAACATGTCCGGAGCCGGCTTTCCAGGCGTCTCCAGTCGCATCAGATCGTCGCCATCGATCTTGACTTCGAATCGATCCAGCACGCCGGCGGCGGTGAGAATCTCCTCGCAGTTGCGACTCGACGAGATCACGGCCAGCTTCAGCCCTTGTCGCTTCCAGCGATCGAGCTGTTCCAGCGTATCCTCATAAACATCGACTCCGGTTTGTCGAATTAGTTGATGGAACAGTTCGTTTTTACGGTTCCCCAGACCGCACACCGTTTCCATCGCAGGCGGGTCGTCAGGCATGCCGTGCGGCAGATCGATACCGCGCGACTCCAAGAAGCTGTGGACGCCTTCGTACCGCGGTTTGCCGTCGACGTACTGCGTGTAGTCATCATCGCCAAAGGGCATGTAGATCCGACGGTCGCGGTTGCCTCGCTCGGCAAGGTACGCGTCGAACATCTGCTTCCAAACCCGCGCGTGTAGCGTCGCCGTACGCGTGATCACGCCGTCCATATCCAAGATGACGGCGGCAACCGGACGATCGCGGTTTGTGGTCCCCATGCCCATTTATCTTACAGCTTCAGTGTCTCACAGCTTCGGTCTTCCTCTGAGAGTTCCGAAGCTCGTGATCCCGCAATTTTAGCGCCGTCCTGCGGAAAACAGAGAATGCGACACCGGGCGTTGATCGCCCGGCGGCAAGCAGCGGACTGTCGCGATCAACGGCTGAGCTGATCGGCGGCGCCAGCGGCCTTGTAAGCTTCAGCGGTGGCTTTGAAATCGTCCTCTGAGCCGCCGATGATCCTCAAGGGGCGTGGGGCGAGCAGACCGAGCAGTTCAGGCACGTCCCCAACCCGCTGGATGCTCAGAAACTGCGGCGCATGCGAGTCCTTATGCGTGGCGGGCGGGTTGACAAGCGTGACCTCCGCGATCTGATCAGGGGCCAGCAGCGCAGCGTAAGCGGCGATGACTCCGGCGGCCCCTTTGCCGGCCACATGCACGGGCAGCGATCCATCGCCGCCAGAGACGCTTGTGCGGAGATAACCGGCGGCAGCGGCGACATCGCGGACGCGACCGCTGTCGATTGTCTGACCCACCAGTACATGGGCGCGTGCGACGTAGTTCGGCGGGTTTTTCACAGTCCAACGCGTATTGCCGATGCCGCGCACGTCCAACAGCGCGACCACATCATCGTCGCGAACAACTTGTTCGACCCAGTCCGGCGATCCATCGGTTTCGTCAGCTTGCCGAACCACCAACAGGATACGCTGTGCCGTCGCATTCGCATCTCGCTCGACGTGCCGCAGTTCCAACTGAATGCCGGGCTGCGTCTCGACCTTTTCAACCTGACCATCGCGGCTCACTCGCTTCGCCGCTGGAATCTCAGCCGGTAGGGAGCGGAACGGCACGTCGCGAAGTTTGATGAGCTGCTCGGCTTGCCAACTGGCGAAACCATCCATATGCGGCACCTGCCAAGATGCGACCGGCACAAAGTGCTCGTCGATGGTCGCATTGAGCTGGTCGTCCGGGATGTCGCTATCGGTAGGAAACACCCGCAATCGTTCCGGCGCGATTGGATGTTGCGGATTGCGACCATTACTGACCAGATCGCGTTCGCTGTCGGTCACCGGTCGAGGATCATTTTTGAAGTGCGTGTTGAAGAAGCGGTAGGTCGCTTGGCGGATGTCTTGCCGGTAGGCGTGCCCTCCGATGCTGACCACCGCATCGACCTGATCACTGGCGCCATAGAGACTGTAGAGCCGCTCCAGCCGATTGCTGATCCGGTCGTTGGCGTCCATCGGAAAAATTGCATCGGCGTCGCTGTTGACAAATAACAGCGGCCTGGGCGCGATCAGTGCAGCGATCCGGGTCCAAGGCCAAGCATAGGTGTTGTGCAGGAACATGCAGTCACAGTGCCCGTTGATAACACGGTTGTCGACATAGGATTCCAGGTCCGCCATCCCGCTGACAGGAGCCGCGGCGGCGACTCGCTCATCGGCAGCGGCGATCCAAAACGTGGCCGCGCCACCACCGCTGATTCCGGTGACGCCAATCTGCTCGGCATCCACGTCGTCGCGGCTGGTCAGGTAATCGATCGCCCGTACACCGTTCCAGCATTCGACGCCTGCGGAGGTGTAGCCGCGGCCGTGCCACCACCACCGCTGCTCGCGGTAGGTTCCATGGTGGATGCCCGCGATCTCGCCGAGTTGCAAGGTGTCGAGCATCAAGCAGACATAACCGTGACGTGCAAACCAGATCCCGTGCGACTGGTAAGCGGTCTTATTGCCGTCGCGTCCCTGGTGCGAATGGCCACAGACATAAACAATCGCCGGCAGCCGCTCACCGGGTTTGACTTCGCTGGGCCGATACAGGTTGCCGGTGACATACAGCCCCGGCACGCTTTGGTAGTGCAACATCTCGACCGTGTAGCCCTCACCGTCGAGCGACCCGGTGATGGTCGGTTGCAGCGGCGTTCGCTCCGGCAGTGGCCACAGCCCGAGCATCTGCATGTACTCCTGCCGGTACTGCGGCAGACGCTGCTGCAAGTGTTCCAGCGATTCCAGATCAGCTTCGAACCCGTTATCCAGGCGCAGCGCCTCGGCCGACAGGTAGGCCTGAATCATCGCATCGCCCGGCGCGTCACGGTCGGGCTCGCCGTACGCTTGAGCTAGACTGCTGGTCGGTGTCAGCAAGATCACCGCCAGGGCCACGGCCAGCACAAACCCGGCAGGAAAGACATGCTGAAATCGCGTCATGATGCATCCTCGGTAGGTAAGAGTGAGTCATGGTGTTGTACCACACTCACTCCACCCAGATGCTTCGCCGGCAGCGCGACGACAAAGGTAACAGCTCGCAACGATTTTCGACCACATGCGCCTCCGCCCAACGCCTGCGGCACAAGGCGTTTGCGCTGCCCAACTGTCGCTGCGGCCTGCTGGCGGCGGAGTTCCTTGCACAACGCAATGAAATGCGGTTTTGCACTGGACAGCGGCCGGTTGTCGGTTAGCCTTCTGCCTGCTGGAAGATTGTTTCCAGCGTTCTATTAGCACCTGACGAGCGATGGATCCAGCGGGACCACTGCCAGGGTCCCAATTTCTGTGTCTGAGTTCCCTACTTAGTGGTGCTCGCCCCGATTGGTCCTGGAGCCGACGCTCCGAACACAAAGACCAACGATGCAATTTTCAGAACTCGGGTTGCCCGAGGCGATCGTGCGCGCCGCCGCCGAAGCCGGTTACACCGACGCAACCACCATTCAGTCTCAAGCGATTCCGATTTTGAACGCCGGCCATGACCTGGTTGGCTGTTCGCAAACCGGGACCGGCAAGACGGCCGCGTTTGCGATGCCGCTGCTGGCCAAAATCGATCTCGATAAGAAAGTCCCTCAACTCCTGGTACTGACCCCGACGCGTGAATTGGCGATTCAGGTCGCTGAAGCGTTCGAGCAGTACGGTGCGGGACTCAAGAAACTCCGCGTGCTGGCCGTCTATGGCGGCGCTGCGTATCAACCGCAGTTGTCGGCACTGCACCGCGGCGTGCACGTGATTGTCGGCACCCCAGGCCGGCTGATCGACCACGTCAAGCAGTCGGCGCTCAAGCTCGATGGCATTCATTCGCTCGTCCTCGACGAGGCCGATGAGATGCTGCGGATGGGATTCATCGACGACGTCAAATGGATCCTCTCGCAAGCTCCTGCGGAACGTCAAATTGCATTGTTCTCCGCAACGATGCCCGGCCCGATCCGCGACATCGCCGAAAAGCACTTGCGTTCGCCACAGTCGATCACTGTCGAGCGATCGCAACGGGTGGCGCAGACGATTCGCCAACAGCACTTGGTCGTTGCACCCAAGCAAAAGGTCGAGGTGCTCTGCCGCTTGCTGGAAGTCGAATCGACCGACGGCGTGATCGTGTTTGTGAAAACCAAAATCGGTACGGTGGAACTGGCCGATCGATTGGCCGCTCGCGGTTTGAACGTTGCGCCGCTCAACGGCGACATCGCGCAGACCCAGCGTCAGCGGACGGTCGAGAAGCTGAAGTCCGGCGAGATCGATATTCTGGTCGCCACCGACGTGGCCGCTCGCGGCCTGGACGTCGACCGCATCAGTCACGTGATCAATTACGACCTGCCGCATGACCAAGAAGCTTACGTCCACCGGATCGGCCGCACCGGACGTGCTGGCCGCGAAGGGGCCGCGATCCTGCTGGTCACGCCGGCCCAGCGCCACGTGGTCCGCTCGCTGCAACGTGCAACTGGACAGTCGATCGAGCTGATCGAGCAACCGTCGGTCGAAGTGATCAATCAGTCGCGTGCCGCCAAGCTGAAAGAGCAGATCACCGCTGCGATGGAAAGCCGGCAACTCGATACCTTCACTCAGCTGATCGAGCAGTACTGTGAGCAGACCGGCGAATCGCCGCTGCGAGTGGGTGCGGCGCTAGCGGTGATGGCCCACGGTGATCGGCGATTTTTCGCCAAGCCGATCGAAGAGCCGAGTTTCGGCAGCGATCGTGATCGCGATGCTCGCGGCCCGAGGAAGGAATTCGACCGCCGCGGTGGATCGAACTCCGATGCGGCGATGGAACGTTATCGGCTGGAAGTCGGCAAGATCCACGGCGTGATGCCCGGCAACCTGGTCGGTGCGATCGCCAACGAAGCCGGTCTGGGCGGCGGCGAAATCGGGCGAATCGATATTTTCGATCGTTTTTCAATCGTCTCCCTGCCCGCCGGCATGCCGCCGGCGGTGTTCGATGCCCTGTCGCGAACTTGGGTCTCCGGGCGACAGCTGCGGATTTCCAAGGACACACATCCTGCCGGACGCACGGAACGATCCGGCTATGAGCGGCCCGCTTTTGAGCAGGGCGGCAAGAAGTTCGGCAAGCCGAAGAGCCAGGCTCGTTTCGATTCGAAGCCCACACGCGGTCCGAAGAAGGGTAAAACTTTCGCAAAGACCGGTTCGAACGACTGATCCTGCGAAGGCGCAACATCACCTCTCAGGGTTCTTCAGCTAATTGAGTGACCGCTCGTCCCCAGGGCGAGTATCGTTATGGCGTTGGGTGGCACGCTCAGAGCCCCAGCGATGGGCGTGAGCGGCGGAAGCAGTTACCGATCCGATGAGACATTCCATGGTTACCATGCAGTTCTCTCCACCACGCCCTTCGTTCCTCAGGGACGTGCCACCCAGAGGATCAGGGCCCTCGCCCCATGCGATGAGTCACGAACTTCGCGGAAGAACCCCTTTCAGGGGCAGGCCGGTTCGCTGATGCCTTTCCCCTGCACGAGGTGATCGATGTTCCGTCTGATTCGATTCTCAGCTCTGGCCGCGTTGGCGGCGGTGGTTTTTCAGTTGCCTGCGCCGGCGCAGCAACCGACTGCGCGAGCAGAAAGTGCTCCGCGACCGAGAGAAGGTCGAAGCTCGAAGGCTTCTGGATCTACAACGACCTGCAGGCCGGTTTTGCCAGGCCAAGCAGACCGGCAAACCGCTGCTGGTCGTACTGCGCTGCGTGCCCTGCGAAGAGTGCGTCAAGCTGGACGACGACTTGGTGGATCAAGACCCGGTCCTGCGTCCGCTGCTGGAACAGTTCGTCTGCGTCCGTCAGGTCTCGACCAACGGGCTCGATCTGTAGACGTTCCAGTTCGACACCGATCAGTCGTTCGCGGCCTTCATGCTCAATGCCGACGGCACGATCTACGGCCGCTTCGGCACCCGGTCGCACCGCACCAACTGGATCGACGACGTGTCGATCGAAGGGCTGGCTGCGGCATTGCAAGGCGCCCTGCAACTGCATGCTCGCTACCCTTCCAACCGTGACCAGCTGGCGGGCAAGTACGCTGGCCGAGCAACATTCGATCGCCCGGAGCAATACCCGTCGCTGCGCGACAAGTACACCAGCCAGCTCGCCGAGGCCGGCAGCGTCGTGGCCAGCTGCATTCACTGCCATCAGATCGGCGATGCGGAGCGGGATCTGCGGCGCAGTCGCAAGGAGCCGATCGCCGACGAGACGCTGTTCCCCTACCCGCATCCAGAAATCGTTGGACTCAAACTCGATCCGCGCAAACGTGCGACGGTTTTACAAGTCGCTGCAGACTCGATCGCAGAGCTGGCCGGCTTAAGACCCGGTGACGAAATCCTGCGGCTCAACTCGCAACCGATCCTGTCGATCGCCGATGTGCAGTGGGTGCTGCACAGCGTGCCGGCCAGCGGCGGGACCGTCGTCGCCCTGGTCGCTTCGGGCGATAAGACCCGCTCAGTCACGCTGACCTTTCCAGCAGACTGGCGGTTGCCGAGCGACATCACTTGGCGTGTGTCGACCTGGGGCCTGCGGCGGATGGCGACCGGCGGCATGACGCTCGTGCCGTTGGATGACCAGCAGCGGCAGCAGTTGCAGGTCGAGCCTGAGCAGATGGCACTGCGGGTCAAAGGACTTGGCAAGTTCGGCGCGCACGCGACAGCACTCAAAGCCGGCTTTCAAGCCGAAGACGTGATCGTGCAGTTCGATGACCGCGACGATCTGCTGCGCGAGGCGGACGTGATCCGCCACGCGGTGCAAAATCGCTTCGCCGGCGACACCGTTGAGGTGCACTTGATTCGCAATGGGCAACCGCTGACGCTCAAGTTGCCGATGCAAAAGTGATCCGGACGTAAGCGTTGCTACGCGTCCGACGCGGTCACGCCCAACACGATGTCCCATTTCGCGGTCAGCTCGCCCAGCTTCGACTCGGGCAGCGGTTTGAACTCGGTCAATACGGTTTGCTTGACCTTCGCATCGCCGAGCCGCTGAAACAGCCCGTCGCGTTCGTTGCCCGGCTCACCCGCGATCAGCAACTGCGTAGTCAACGCGCGTTTGCCGCCTTGCGAGACGGCGAAGTGGATGTGCGGGGCGCGGCCAGGATAGCGAACCGGTTTGACGGTGCGGAAGAAGTACCGGCCTTCGCTGTCGGTCAGGAAGCGGCCGTAACCCTGAAAATTGCCGTCACGCTTTTCCCCATTGGATGATCCGCTATGGATGTAGGCGCCGTTGTGGTCGGTTTGCCAAATCTCCACTAGTGCGTTGCGCAGCGGTGAACCGCTCTCACGGAGCACGCGGCCGCTCAAGTAGGTGACTTCGCCGATCGCAGGAGTCAGCGAATCGTTGATCACCAACAAGTCGTTGTCCGTGTCCAGCGGCAAGCGGTCGGGATAGAACGGACCTTCCATCAGCGCTGCGGTCCGCATCAATTGCTCGGCGAACAGCCCCGGCGTGGCCAGCAGAGCCGCCGCGCCGAAGGCACCGCTGCGCAAGAAACGACGCCGCGGGGTGAAGGGTGAATCGAACAGCATGATGAGCTCCGAATGAGTGATGAGTGGTGGTGGCACGTGGATTACGGACGAGAGCAGGTCAGAACTTGGCTTTAAATTGCTGAGACCATCGGCTCATTCGCCGATTCTCTCATTCCACACTCAGCTTAGTAGATTTTCAATCATGGAGGCCCATCTACCGGACCGGTGGGCGTGATTGCCGCTAAGCTGCGAAGTGTTTCTCTTAGGGCCGCAGGAGACTGCTGAGATAATAGCAATGTGTGCGGAGGCGATGATCGAGCGTTGCTCGATGGCATCGCGCTGCGGCTGGTTTTCGTCAGGGCCTTGAGCCGACCTGCGTTCGCTTAGGCGAAATCGCGCTTTAAAAACCTCTTCCAGCGAAGAATCGATCGATCACCTCCTTTCTCCGCCCTTAACAGGTCGCTGGACAGGGCGTGGCCTGGAGCAAGCGGCTGATCCGCTTCACATTCACCACCAGGCAAGTCATGCACTGCTGAATGCAGAGCTTTGCTCGACCCCAGTACCGGGCCCGACGCCCGCGGCCGTGACGTGCCAGTTCGTTGAGCTTCCGCTCGATCGCCGGATGCTTGCGCCGGACCTCGGCATACCCCGGAGTCTTCGCCCGCTCTCGGGCTTGCTCATATTCTGCTTCATACAAGCTCTTGGATACCGATCTGCCCAAGTTTGATTTCGGGCTAAAGTTTAGGTGGCACTGCGACAGCAGAGGACAGTTCTGGCACTGCGAACGCTTGAACTTAAACGTAGTGAGGTGCTTGCCCTGGTGGCGGTATTTCGATGTTTCTCCGTTGGGACAGGTCACGCTGGTGCCGTCGGCGGAGAGTTCAAACATCGATGCAGCAAAGCCTTCACCACTGCGGAAGTCCCTCGGCGGAACGAAGACTTCGACATTGGGCCCTTGCGGATCCTGGAGCTCTCGCAGCACGTGGCCGTTGAAACCGATGCCGTCCATGGAGAGCTGCTCAATCTGGTTGCCGTAGGTTTGCTGCTCCATCTTGACCAAATCAATCGCATCAGCCGCTTCATCGCCGTCCGCTGCAAGCACGTCAAAGCTGGTGATCAATTCACTCTCGGCATCGATCATCACGTCCAACAAGTAGCCGTCGTAAAACTCACCGTGCTTACCGCGGCGCGCCTCGGGGTCGACGACGCTCAGCGTCCGATGGCCCTTGTTCGGGTGAAACATGTCGTCGGTGATCTTCTCGGCCAACTGACGGACCGCCTGCAGCTTGGCCCACCGCCGATCGGCGCCCTCGGCTGGGGGCGTTTGCTGTTGAATCCAGCCCAGCAGATCGTTGACCAGTGACAAGCGTGCCTGCAGCTTGATCTCAGCACTGGCGTGTTCGGTTTCCTGGGTAATCCGCTGGACCTCGATACGATAGCCCTCTGCAACCTCTGGATCGAAGCTGTCAATCACACCGAGCATTCTTTCTCGCAGTTGAGCGAGCAAGGCGAGCGTGGTGGGGACGGCGATGTTGGCAACCACATGCGTGGCGTCCTTGAGCCGCAATCGATCTCGAATCAGGTTTGCCTGACGCGCGTAGCTGACCAGGCGCTCAAAGAGTTTTTTAAAACCTGCGGCACCGAGCCAACCGCGGAACTTCGGGAGCAGACTGGCATCGGGAAGCCTATAAATGACTGGTATCTGCAGAAACCAGCGAAAGAGCACGTCAGTTTGCCCTCGGAGCATCACCTCGCGGTCCGACAGACGGCAGAAGTACCGCAGGAACTCGAGCTTGAACATGATCAGCGGCGTCACGGCCGGCTGGCCGCGATGAGGGCAATAAAACGCCTCAAGCTCTGGGACAAAGGAGTCCCAGGGGATCAACTCCAAGGCATCCAGCAGCGGATGCTCCTTGGGCAACAGCGCGCCGTAAAAGCTGCGATCTTGCTCGCGGATCCGAAACAGCCGATCACGATCTGGGGAGAGCATGGGAAATCACTCCTAAGCGAGCGACGAATCCCTCATTATACGCATCCTCTGCTCTGCCGATTAAATCAGCAGTCTCCGCAGGCCCGGCACAACCTCTGCCGGAGCCGTGAGGCTCCGGATTGGAGCAGCAGCACAGACTTCCTAGGCCCGCAGGGCCGGCACAATCCGGGCCCCGCGCTGAACCTGTGTCGGCCCTGCAATCTTTATTGTGTCCCTGTTACCGGGCTCTTACGGAGCCCGGCAAAGGGTGTATCGGGCCTCTTGCCCTACGGAACAATACAACCCGCGATCAATGCTTTAGTTTCGCACCGTCATCTATCCGGCCGGGCCGCTGGTTCAATCGGCGGCTGGCAATTTATTCGGTGCTCCTCCGTTTGATCGGCACGCCCCTTGGGCGAACTGCTCCCGCTTCCTAAAATCTTGCGTTTCGCTCGCAGCAACCGACCCTTCAATCGCCCATGTCTAACGTGTCGCCCGAAGCCCCCATGCAGTCACTCACCGAGCAGCGGATCGTCGTGCTCGATTTCGGGTCGCAGTACGCTCAGCTGATCGCTCGGCGGGTCCGCGAGCAGAACGTCTACTGCGAGATCTTGCGCCACGACGTGACTGCGGAGCGGCTGCGCGAGATTGCTCCGCGCGGGATCATTTTGTCCGGTGGCCCCTCGAGCGTGTATGCCGAGGGTGCCCCACGGTGCGACCCCGGCCTGTTCCGCCTCGGCATCCCCGTGCTCGGTATTTGCTACGGCATGCAGCTAGCCTGTGAAGCGCTCGGCGGCCGCGTCGAGCACACGCCGAGCCGGGAGTTCGGCCGTGCTCGCTGCCAAATCGTCCAACCGGGTGAACTGTTTGCCGGTCTGCCTGATGTGACCGATGTCTGGATGAGCCATGGCGACCAGATCTCCGGCATCGGCGAAGGCTTTGAAACGCTGGCCAGCACGCCGACGTGCCCTTACGCTGCGATCCGTCACCGCGAGCTGCCGGTCTACGGGATGCAGTTCCATCCCGAGGTGACCCACACGCCGTTGGGCGGCCAAGTGCTGCACAATTTCGTGATCGGTGTCTGCGGCTGTGAAGAGACCTGGCACCTGGGCGACTTCGCCGATGTCGCGATCCAGAACTTGCGCAGACAAGTCGGCAACCGCCGCGTGATCTGTGGGCTTTCCGGCGGAGTCGATTCGGCGGTCGTCGCGGCGTTGCTGTACAAGGCGATCGGACCGCAGCTGTCGTGCATCCTGGTCAACAACGGGTTGCTGCGCAAGGACGAGCAGGCGGCGGTGATCAGCGAGTTCAGCACGCACTTCAAAACCGACCTGCACGTCGTCGACGCGCAGGAGCAGTTCATGTCGGTTCTGGCCGGCGTGACCGACCCGCAGGAAAAACGCCGCCGCATCGGCCATGCCTTCATCGACTGTTTCAAAGCCGAAGCGCTGAAGATCGAGGACGCGCATTTCCTCGCCCAAGGGACACTCTATCCCGATGTGATCGAAAGCGGGGCGGCACTGGATGGACCGGCCGCGACGATCAAGCTGCACCACAACGTCGGCGGGCTACCGGAGGAACTCGGTTTTGAATTGATCGAGCCGCTGCGCGACCTGTTCAAAGACGAGGTTCGCCGATTGGGCAGTGAACTCGGCTTGCCCGAGACGCTCGTGTGGCGGCATCCGTTTCCCGGTCCCGGCCTGGCGGTTCGCTGCCTCGGCGAAGTCACTCCCGAGCGGCTCGCCAAGCTCCGCGAAGCCGACTCGATCGTCGTCAATGAAATTAAGGCAGCGGGCCTGTACCGGCAAACCAGCCAATCGTTTGCGGTGCTGCTGCCGGTCCAGAGCGTCGGCGTGATGGGTGACGCCCGGACCTATGAAGAGACCGTCGCGATCCGCAGCGTCAACACCGACGACTTCATGACCGCCGACTGGAGCCGGTTGCCGTACGAGCTGCTCGCGCAGATCAGCACGCGGATCATCAACGAAGTCGCCGGAGTCAACCGCGTCTGCTACGACATCAGCAGCAAGCCACCGGCGACGATCGAGTGGGAGTGAGCAGCAGGGTTAAGGCAATTGGCTAACTTCGGTTAATCTGCGGCGATATTAGCAATCGCCAAAACGCCCTTCCTTCGTTAAATTCTCTTCGCTGGCTGCGGCATTGCTGCCTGCGCCGGCCGTTTCCTCTTCGCGACTGCGTTTCCGCTTCGCGATCATCCGTTTAAGAGCGATCCATCGCAGTTTTCATGTCGACCAAGCACTACATCTTCCAAATCGAGAACCTGACCAAGAAGCACGGGACCAAGGTTGTCCTGCAAGATGTCAGCCTAGCGTTTTACCCTGGTGCGAAGATCGGCGTGCTCGGTCCCAACGGGGCCGGTAAGTCAACGCTGCTCAAAATTATGGCCGGCCAGGACACCGAGTTCGAAGGCACGGCAACGCTCGGCAAGAAGTTCACGGTCGGCTACCTGTCACAGGAACCGCAGCTGGACCCGAATCTGACGGTCGAACAGAACGTCATGATCGCTGTTGCTGAGCGCCGCGCGATCGTCGATCGTTACAACGAAATTTCCGGCCTGTTGGGCGAAGTCACCGACGATGCGGAGATGACCCGGCTGTGCGACGAGATGGCCGAGCTGCAGGATACAATCGACGCCGCCAACCTGTGGGAATTGGATCGTCAGGTCGAAGTGGCGATGGCGGTGATGAACTTGCCGCCGAGCGACTCGCCGGTCACGAACCTCTCCGGCGGAGAAAAGCGCCGGATCGCGCTGTGCCAACTGCTCATCCGCCAGCCCGACCTGCTACTGCTGGACGAACCGACCAACCACCTCGACGCCGAAAGCGTCGCCTGGCTCGAAAAGCACTTGGACAACTATCCTGGAACCGTCGTCGCGGTGACGCACGATCGTTACTTCCTCGACAACGTCGCCAAGTGGATCCTGGAAGTCGACCGCGGCCGCGGGATTCCGTTCGAAGGCAACTACTCCGCTTGGCTTGAGGCAAAGAACAAGCGGATGGCTGTGGAGCAGCGCCAACAGAAGGCGCGGGACCGGATGCTGTCTCGCGAATTGGAATGGATTCGCATGAGTCCCAAGGCGCGGCAGGCCAAGAGCAAGGCGCGTATCAAAGCTTACGAGCAAATGTCGCAGGAGACCTTTCACGAGCAGCCCGATGAGCTGGAAATCCAGATCCCGCCGGGTAAGCACCTGGGATCGCTGGTCATCGAAGGCATCAACATTCACAAGGCCTACGGTGACAAGGTGCTGATCGACGACCTGTCGTTCCGTCTGCCGCCGGGCGGGATCGTCGGCGTGATCGGGCCCAACGGGGCCGGCAAGACGACGCTGTTTCGAATGTTGACTGGCCAAGAAGCGCCGGACAGCGGCGAGATCCGTGTCGGTGAAACCGTTTCTCTGGGATATGTTGACCAAAGCCGCGATAGCCTGCATGACGATAAGACGGTCTACCAGGAGATCAGTGGTGGCCACGACGTGCTCGAAATGGGCAGCGGTGGTAAGACGATGCACGCCCGCAGCTACGTGTCGAAGTTCAACTTCAAGGGCCCCGACCAAGAAAAGAAGGTCGGCGTGCTCTCCGGTGGCGAGCGCAATCGCGTCCACCTGGCGAAGCTGCTGCGGCAAGGGTGCAACGTATTGCTGCTGGACGAACCAACCAACGACTTGGACGTCGACACGCTGCGTTCACTCGAAGAAGCGATCATGAACTTCGCCGGCTGCGTGGTCGTGACCTCGCACGACCGCTGGTTCCTCGATCGTCTGGCGACGCACATCCTGGCCTTCGAAGGCGATGGCAAGTTGTACTGGTGCGAAGGTAACTTTGAGGTTTACGAACGCGGCCGTCGCGAACGCCACGGCGAGGATATTGAGGAAGGCGCGAAACGACGTTACAAGAGCATTCACGCGACCTGAGCGGCATCCTGTCGCCGGGTCGAACCTAAGTTTGCGGAAGCGGGCGCCAATTGTCTCGGCGGCCGTCTGGCCAGGTCCAACAATGATTGCTGGACCGCCAGAGAATGAACCCCTTTTTAAGAGTGACCGATCGAAGATGACCATTTTACGAGTGGGCCCTAACGCCGCATATTCCGACGGTTGGGATGCGGCGTTCGGCGGAAAACCAGCTGCCAAAACTCCTCAAGCCACTGCGACTAACAGCAAATCCACCAAGGCCAAAGCCGCTGGTACAAAGACCACCACGGCAAAAGCGACCTCCAGCAAAGCTTCCAAGTCGGCCTCGGCCAAGGCGATTTCTGTGAAGTCTGGCGCTGCCAAAAGCACTTCGACCAAATCGGCGAAGCCGGTGACGGCCAAAGCTAAGGCACCTGCAGCCAAGGCACCGGCCGCTAAGGCACCGGCCGCCAAAGCAGTGTCGGCGAAAGCCCCAGCAGCCAAAGCCCCCACCGCAAAGGCACTTTCGACGAAGGCTCCGGCCGCCAAGTCATCGTCGGCCAAGCTGTCGGCCAAGGCCACCGCTGGCAAGTCGTCCATGACCGCCAAAAAATCGGCGCCGGCCAAGACGGTGACCAAAAAGGGCAAGAAATAGCCCACGGCGCGTCCTGTTTGATTCTTCCCCACACAAATCGGTATTGATGTCTGCTTCGTCGCCTCCGTTGACGCTTCGCGACGCGCTGCATCAAGTCGTCAGTTATCTGAACTTTTCCAGCGGCACGTCGGACCCTACGACACTCGCCGCTTGGAATCGTCTCTACGCCGACGCTGTCCACGGCAAACCGTTGTCCGGACCGCCGGCCTGGCTGATCATCCGTCAGTGGCTGGAAGAGACCGCAGCGGATCTGGCGGAGTCGTCACAGCGTCCCGGCCACTATGACCAGGCGTTTCGGCTGATTCGTCTGCTGTTCAGCGACACCTTGCCGGCCTACTTGGACCACCACAAGGATCTGCTCTTTCATCAACCGCCGGAGCAGATCTTCAGCGGTTTCTTTTTGGGCAGGGTCGCCGAGCAATTGTTGCAGGCGCTGCCGCAGTGGCCTACCGACGAGCCCGACCAGGTCCAGGCGCTGGTCGCCGACGCGATCGCGCGGCTGGACGATTACGTCGGTTACCGTCCGATCGCACTGTTGGATAAAGCTCCCGGAGCGCCCTATCCCGGCGAACTGGTACGCCCGGTCCCGCTGTACATCGCCGGGGCCGGAGTGACCGATGGACCGTACCACGAGATCATCAGCCGGACGATTGAAGCGCTGCTGCAGACCGACGCCAGTATCCTGCGGGCCGCCTCCTTCGACCCGGCGCGATTGACGGAACTCGCCTTCGATCCCCGCGCCTATGACTTCGACCATCCGGTACACCGGCGGGCCAACTACATCTTCGGCCAGTGGGATCCAGACCACATCGATGGCGATGGCTACTACGACCGGTTCGTCGTCCGCCAGGTGACGCTCGTAGCGCTGCTTAACCGCGTCAACGAAGATGCGAGCGAAGGCTTATCCGCCGATGAGCTGTTCGAAGAAGCCGCTTCGGTGCTGGCCGGAACGATCCTGATGGGCAGCGGAATCAGCGGCTGGGGACCGTCGGCCTATTCCAGCGACGTGACGCTCAAGTCGCTGATGGACCCGATCGCGTCGTATCGTGACGAGTTTTACCACGACCGGATCCAGCGTTTACCGGCTCCGCATCGCGAACGGCTCCGTGAGGAAATGCGGCTGCGGCGGCAACCCTTCGGCGCCGCCCGCCAACATCTCAACACCATGTTGGCGGAGCTCCGCGCCAAACAGTTGCAACACGTACAGTTGGCCCGAATCTACGCTCGCATGGGTTACCCCGACGCGGCACAGAAGCAAGCCGATGCCGTGCCAGTCACGTCCGCGCGGTTGATGTGCCGCATCGACTGCCTGATGTCCGGTGGGCTGAGAAGCCTGCGAGCTGGCGAACTTGCCGCCGCCGCCGCGGTGCCCGAGCAGGTGTTCAACCTGTTGCAGCGCGCAATCGACTGCGGCGCCTGCGTCGATCCTTGGAACATTCTCTACTTCGGCGGGAACTTCAATCTGTTCCCCGGTCCGGAGCACGGCGTTCGCGACCACCGCGTTGAAGAACTGGTGCATCTGGTCGAGCAGTACTTCGGCTACATGGCGCGGGTCTGGAGTGAAGCGGCGGCCCAGGACAACGAGGAAATCTATTCGCGAATCGATCACCAGTTTGAGGTTGTTGCCAAGTGGTGGCGCCAGTTCGCCGCTCACACCGTCGAGGCAGTGGAAGCCGTCGACCCGGCGGAGTCCTACGATTCGGCAAAGCTGGTCGCACGTGCCTTGCGACTCTGGTATCGGGGCGGGGCAGCGGCCGGCGATATCGGTTTTTGGGCACCTCACGCCGACCTGTTCGATTCGCCCCGCGCTTACGCGCTGGTGATCAACGCCCTGCTGGACCGCCGCGATTTTGTCGCCTCGATGGCGCTGCTGATCCACTGGCTCGAGCACGTCCCACGGATCGGCCTGCGTCTGGGCGGCAGCTCATTGCCGCAGCTGGCGATCCGCTGGCTGGTGCGATTGCGAATGGCTGCAGGTATCCGCACCGATGACTTTGAAACCATCGCTCACGGTGACGAAATTGCGGGGCCGCAAGAACCGCTGGTGGAAAATGCCTGGCCGCTGGCGCACAAGTTCCTCGACTACCTGGAAGCGAACGCCGAAGCGCTCTGGTCGGCGCCGAAGTTCGCGTTGGGCTCGAGCAAACGCAAACCCCGTGACTGGGATGCGGAACTCGGTGACATGCGCGGTGACTGGACGGTCGATGCAGAAACCGATGTCGACACCCCGCTGAGCGATCATCTGATTTTCGATGCCGCCTACGACGAGGTCACCTACGAGGACACGACCGATGACGGCCATGAGGGGTCGGTGTTCGGCAACGCCCACTCCAAGGCGGATGAGGATCAAGACGATCTGGAATCCGAATCCAAACGCTTGGTGGAGCATCTGGTGTTCCTCGAGTCGCTGGCACGGATGTGGGCGATCGCTGCCGATATCGGCTACACCACGGTCGCCCGCACCCAAACCTCTAGCGGTCAGCCCGGCGCGGCAAAGCAAGCGAGTGTTACGGCAGAGGATGCCAAGCGTCGACTGGCGGCGTTCTCGGCTTGGGCAGCCCGTGCGGCCGAAAACCGTCAGGGGCTGCTGGAATTGCTCGACGCAGTGCAGTCGTACCGCGTCACGCCACAAGGCTCCGACAACGATTCGATGCGGAATTACGACCGCCGGCGAATGGTGCGCGACTCGCTGCTGGAACGCGTGATCGGTACGGCGGTGGAGATGTCCGACGCACGGCGGATCATCACCGGCGTGCTGATCGCTCACCAGAACCGCCATCCGTCGCTGGCCGATCAGGTCGACGAATCGGTCAGCTCGATGGGAGCCGATGATGCGGCGGCCGGCCAGATGTTCGCGGCGCTGATTTCCGGCGACCACGAATCAGCCCGCCAGCAGTTTTCGGAGATGCTCGAGTCGCTGCGTCAGTCGAGCCTGCTCTACATTCCGCTGTCGCGCGGTGGCGATCCGGTGCGGATCTTCTCCACCCGGCTCCGCCAACGCATGCTGCATCATCTGCTGCACCGCATGCCGCGCCGGGGGCTGTTCCTCGAAGCGTGCCAGCTGGTCGAAGCGGCGCGGATGATGGAACAGCACAACCCGATCGGCACCGGCGCAGTGACCGAGTTCGATGGCTTATTCCGCGTCGGCTTCCGCTCACTGGTCACGTCGCTGGTCGCCTCGGTGCGGTCGTGGCCGGAACCCAACCGTAACAGCCGCACTCGCGAATCGATCGCGCTGCTGGAGTCGCTGACCGAGACGATGCTCTCCAGTTGGCTGGCCCACAGTCAGACGCTGCGGCTGTCGGCGCTGGAAACGGTAGCGGACGCCGCCAACTGGGAGCAACTGGTGGCGTTCATCCGCCAGTACGGCGACCCGCTGTTCACGCAGGCGTTCCTCAAGCTTTCCAATGTGCGCGCGATCCTGCATCAAGGCGTCGGCCACTGGATCGACAGCGTGCTGCAGTCTCACGGCGAAATCAAACAGACGCCGCTGTTTGAAGACTTGGAAAATGGCACGCTCAACCGCAAATCGGCCGAACGTTGGCTCGGGTTGGTATTCGAATCGATCCTCGATCACCACGCCGAATTCCTCGACTACAACAGCACGACGACCCAAAGCGATCGCGGCGATTTGATTTACATGTTCCACGATTTCTTGCGGCTGCGAGTCCGCTATGACCGCGTCGCCTGGAACCTCAAGCCGGTCTTCTGGGCGCACGAAATCCTCGTCCGCAGCCGCTTCGAAACCGCCGCTGCGATCTGGCGCCGCAGCCTGTCAGACCGCATCGGCGCCAAGGCCGACATCTACGTCACCAAGTTGCGTTCGCTGCAGCGTGAATACGCAATGCGGATGCCGACGGTGGCCGACCGGATTCTCGAGCGGTTCGTGCAACCGATGACGATCGACCGGATGCGGGCACTGATCGAACCGGCGACGCGCGATGCCGAAGCGAACCGGCCCAGCGGCGCGTTCGAGCTGTTGCAGCGCGAAGCGGAATTGCTGACGCAGCATCCCACGGGCGTCGGTCTGGATATGCCAGCTTGGCTGGCTGCGCTTGAAGAAGAAGTCGAAATGATCGCCAAGCGGCACGGCGGCAACGAGGTCGACGTGATGTCGCTGGTCACGATGCCGATTCGTCCCCTGCAGAGCGAGGAGTTGCGTGCCCAGCTCAACGCCGCCCGACGCCAAGGCCGCCGTCTGCCCTACATGGGCAAATAATCGCCCAGCGCCAGCGTGGCCGACCGCTCCGCCGGTCGGAGCTCTGCTACTGGATCCGATCGGCAGAGCGATCTATCGTTCATCCTATGGCGCAGGCTGAAGCCTGAACTCCAACGGGGCAGAGGTTCGATCGCGGAGCGACCGACCACCTACACCGCAAACCAGGCATAGATCGCCACGACGATCATCACCAGTGCGATCCCGCCGGGAATCGCACCGGCCCACGGTTCCATCGGAACGGCGTACTCGGTCTCGTACGGAATATCGACCGCTTCAGAATGCTCGGAAGCGTCTGGATCAGGCGCCGGAACGGCTCGCGGCGCGATCGCTCCGATCGCTAACATTAAGCCCACCAAGCACACGAACATGAGTCCCAAAAAGTGGAACTCGTGCATCGCGGCTAGCGGCCCGGCATAGGCCGGTGCAAAGTAAACCACTGCGATCACCGCCACGCCCAACAGCAGCGCCAAGTTCGCTGCGATCGCCGGCACGTGGCGGGTGAACATACCGATCAGCACGACCGCAAAGATCGGTGCCGCGTACAGTCCGTTCATCTTCTGCAGATAGCCAAAAATGCTGTCTTGGCCAGCCAGCAACGGGGCGATCAACATCGCTGCGATCGCCACCACGGTTCCAAAAATCCTGCCGAAACGCACGGTTTGTTGTTCAGACGCCTGCGGGCGGAGGAAGCGGCGGTAAGCATCGAGGCTGACCAGCGTAACCACCGAATTGAGCACCGAGTTGAACGAACTGAGAATCGCGCCCACGATTGCTGCGGCAAAGAACCCGGTCAGCCACCACGGCAACACCGCACTGACCAGCGTGCCGTACCCTTTGTCCTTCTTGGTGTCGAACAGCTTTTTCGCTTTCCACTCTTCCTCAGAGACCCCGGCCATCGCCGCTGGGTCCTTCGTCAGTTGTTGTTCATAGGCCACGTCAACCTGCTGGCTAAACGCGGTCAGTTGGAGTGAATTGAACAGGTCGCCGCGGCTGTCGAGGTGATAAGCGCAAATCCCCGGCAGCACCAGAATCAGCGGCGCGAGAATCTTAAAGCAAGCAGCCAGCAACACTCCCTTTTGTCCCTCGGCCAACGACTTGGCGGCAAAGGTTCGCTGAATGATCTGCTGATTGGTGGTCCAGTAAAACATGTTCAACAGCAGCACGCCGGTCGCCAAAGTCGGCCAAGGCACCGACGTTTCCGGTCCGCCGAGCGACTTGAACTTCTCGGGGTGAGCGTCGCGCAGCGTCGTCAGCCCGCCCAGCACGTCACCCTCGCCGACCCGCTGCAGCGCCAGATAGGCGATCAACACGCCGCCGGTCAGCAGCCCAAATCCGTTGAGCGTGTCCGACACCGCCACGCTCCGCAAACCACCAAAGATCGCATAGATCGATCCCAGGATGCCAATCATCCACACCGATCCCCACAGCAACGTCGTGCGGTCCAGCTCGGTCAACACCTGCAGATTCAAGATGTCGATCAGCCCCGTCGCGCCGGTGTAGAGGATGATCGGCAGCAGCAAAAAGGTGTAAGCCGCGACGAAAATGATGTTGGTGAGCACGCGCGTGGTGTCGTCGAATCGGCCAGCGAGAAACTCCGGCACCGTGGCAATCCCCTTGGCCAAATATCGCGGCAAGAAAAAGATTGCTAACATCACCAGCGAGAACCCGGCAATCACTTCCCACGCCATCACCACCAACCCGTCGGCGAACGCAGCTCCGTTGAGCCCGACGAGCTGCTCGGTCGAGAGGTTGGTCAGCAGCAGCGATCCGGCGACGACGCCGAACGTCAAACTGCGGCCGGCCAAAAAGTAACCGACCGCCGTTTCGGTCGGCTTGCCGCGGGTCAGCAGGTACGTCAGCAACCCGACCAAGCCGGTGAAGAAAATGAACGAGGTGATGGCGAGCATGATGTGGCGGGCAGACGATAAGGGAGGAAGAGCGGTACGAAGACGAGGACAGGCACGCGGCCAGCAATGTAAAACGCTTACATGTCGACCAGCGTGACCGGCTGGCCTCCGAGATCGGCGCTTTGTCGACAAGCGTTCATCAGCCGCTGTGTTTTCAGCGCGATCTCAGGCCAATGAGCGTCCAGGTTACCCGAAAGCACGCAGCGATTCATCGCCGAAATCATTTTCACTTCCTGCGCATTGACTTCGCCGCTGGCATATTCCACCACTGCCGATCGCTGCTGATGCCGCCGCATGTTCCACCGGCAATTGTCGATCTCCAGCACATGACGATTCTCCCGCCAGCTCAACTCCGCGTCGTAAAACGGCAGCACGAAGTCGTCGAGCGTGATGTAACCCCGCTCACCCGAAATGCTCGTCAACTGCTGGTTCTCGACCAAGAATGAGCAAAAGAAATGGCCCGACACGCCGTCGTCGTAAAACAGCTCAGCGGAAAACTCGCCCGGCACCGGCTCCGGGCTTCCCACCGCCTGCATCGTCTTAAGCGTGTGAGCGACAACGAAGTTCGGCATCCGGTACTGCATCACCCACAGAATCATCCGTAGGTTGTACCAGCCGAGGTCGCCCAAGCAGCCGTGCGGCTCCAGGTCGCTGTTAACGCGGATGTTGCTGCGCTGAAAGTTCTCGTCGCCGTGGAAACAGAAATGCGAGGAAACGCGCCGCAGCGGCCCGATTCCGTCCTCCGCGTCGATCGCCTGACGCAGCGCGGCCAGGCGCTGGCTGTGGCTGAACATCACCCCATCGATGAACTGCACGCCGTGCTGCTGGCAGGCGGCGATCATCTCGGCCGCGTCCTCAGCGGTCGAAGCGATCGGCTTCTCGCACAGCACATGCTTGCCCGCCTGAGCCGCTTTGATCACCCACTCTTTCCGCACCGCCGTCGGCAACGCGATGTAGACGACATCGACATCATCGCGCTGCAGCAGCGCCTCGTAGCTGCCGATCGCCGCCGGAGGCGTAGCCAAGGGCACCTCGGCCGAACACTCGTCGATAAATCGCTGAGCCTTAGCGGCATCGCGGCTGGCGACGGCCGTGATCGTGCCCTCCGGGGAGAGAACGATCGACTTCCAGTTCTTGCGGCTAATGGCGGCGGTGCTGAGCAGTCCCCAGCGGCAAAGGCGGTCAGACATTGGTACTGATCAGGGGGTGATGCGGAGCGAATGGGCAATCCGAATGGTTGGACGCCAACAGAATAGAGAACCCGCGCCAGCCGCCCCAGCCCCCGAAGCACCGGTGGACTGGGCTTGAGTTCTATTTGCTCCCCACGATCGTGATCAGCATCGCGGCGCTCGTGCTCAGCGAAGCGGTGCTCGTGCTCGACTGCCAGATCCCAAACCACACGCCACGCCAGCCGTACGTTCAGCGAGGCAGGGCAGGGCGGCGAGTTCACTGCCCCAGTTCCCAAGATCTCGCTCAAGCCGAGCCCGGTCGTGGTCGATAGAACAAGCAGAATCGGTTTACAACCACCGATTGCACGGCCAGCAAGTGTTGACCAGACCGGGAAGTTTTCCTAATCTTCAGGGACTTCACAGTCGGCACTGCTGAGTGCGACTGTTTCAGGCGACGTGGCCAAGTGGCTAAGGCGATGGATTGCAAATCCATTATTCGTCGGTTCGAATCCGACCGTCGCCTCTTTCTGCGTTGGAGTTCAGGCTTCAGCCTGCCAGCGATCCGGATTCGCGAACACAGGCTGAAGCCCGAACTCCAACAGCTCATCGACTGGCTTCTACTCTACCCGGTGTGCCGCCCGGTAAGCTTGTCCAGCAGCCGGTCGACCAGCCCGACGCCCGGACCGACCGTCTTGTGAAACAGTTCTGAGTGCGGCGCGCTGGGATGCGGGCGCGTCGGCGCCAGCTTCTTGGCGTTCTCCACCTGCTTCCCCATCTCGACGAGGTCATCGGCTGAGAGATGAGCCCGGAGCTGAGGAAATTGTTTGGACTCCTCGTCGTTCGCATGATGACGCAGCAGCGCTTCTAAACGCTCGATCCGCTCCATGAAGATCGGCCCCGAGGCATCGACGTCCTCAATCTGCTTCATGACTTCAACGATCTCCTGATGCTCCTGCTTGTCGTGCTCGACCTCCTCATCCCCACGGGGCAGGTGCTTCTGCATCGCGGGATAAACATACATCTCCTCGGCGACAGCATGCCGCATCACTTCCGCGATCACCGTGTCGGCCAAGTCCCTGCGCTGGCCAGCATCGCGAGTGAGTTTAATCTGGCCGATGAGCTCGACCATCTCCTGGTGGTCAACCGTGAGAATATCGACAACGTCCGGGGTTAACGCATTGGCTCCAGTCATGTGATGTACCTCTGGTAGGTCGTTGCTTCCGAGCGTGACGGCAGCCCGGCGTACCGCCCTCCAGCGGCAAAACCCATGCCGTGACCCGTTACCGGGCGGCCGAGGACATGGCGGCCGGGGAAACTTTACCACTTCGACGGTTGCTCACGCCGACGGCGTCAAACCCATTATGCGTGCGAACGCATACGTAGCCCTGAACTGGGAATACGCGACTTATGGGCGGCGAGTCTCGCTGTCAGCCTGTATGATGGATGCCCAACCCACAGCGGTGCTAACCGACCGCACTTGCTCCTACCTGCCATCTCCGGCACGTTTTTGACGCCGCCATGAAAATTGCCCACCTTCTCATCTCGGCGCTGCTGCTTTGGACCTTGGTCGCGCTACCTGCCGTTGCGGCGGAACCATCCGATTCCACTGCCGCACCGGCCGAGGCGCCGGTTGAGTTCGCTCGCGATGTGCTGCCGATCCTGTCAGCCAACTGCTTCTCCTGCCACGGCCCCGACGAAAACGAGCGTCAGGCGGACCTGCGGCTGGATGTGGAAGCCGACGCAAAGCAGGACAATGGCGCCGGTGCTGCGATCGTCGCCGGCCAACCCGATGCCAGCAGCATCATCGCGCGGCTGACGAGCAACGATCCGCACGAGCTGATGCCGCCACCGGACTCGGGCCGGCAAGTCGAACCCGAACAAGTGGAAATCATTCGCCGTTGGATCGAGCAGGGGGCGCAGTGGCAACAGCACTGGTCGTTTCAGCCGCTGGTCAAACCCGCCGGCTCGCTCGACGACTTGGTCCGTAAGTCCTTGGAGGCGCACTCACGGACGCTGCAGCCGGCTGCCGCACCTCACACGCTGGCACGTCGCCTGTCGTTGGACCTGATCGGCTTGCCGCCCACGCCTGAAATGGCGGACGCCCTGGCAGCCGACCCGTCCCCCGAAGCCTACGAACGGCTCGTCGACGAGCTGCTGGAAAGCCCTCAGTTTGGCGAACACTGGGCACGGATGTGGCTGGACCTGGCCCGCTACGCCGACACCAAAGGCTACGAGAAAGACTTGGGCCGCACGATGTGGCCGTATCGCGACTGGGTGGTCGACGCCTTCAACGCCGATATGCCGCTGGCCCAATTCACCACTGAGCAACTGGCCGGCGACCTGCTGCCCAACTCAACGCCGGCCCAGCTCATCGCGACGGCGTTTCATCGCAATACGATGTCGAACGATGAAGGCGGAACCGACGACGAAGAGTTCCGCGTCGCGGCGGTCAAAGACCGCGTCAACACAACCGTCCAAGTTTGGATGGGGCTGACGATGGGCTGCGCAAGTGCCATAGCCACAAATACGACCCGATCTCGCTCCAGGACTACTACCGCTTCTTTGCGATTTTCGATCAAACCGAAGACGCCGACCGCTCCGACGATGCGCCGCGAATGGAAGTCCGCTCGGCCGATCAGCAGCACCAGCTTGGCGAGCTCCAAAACCGCGTGGAAGAGCTGAAAGGAGCAGCTGCAACTCGCCGAAGAGCAAGCGGCAACTACAGGCCACTCGGGCGAAACCTTGTGGAGCTTCGCCGACGTGACCACGGCGAACTCTCGCGCCGGAGCAACCTTGAGCGTCACCTCCGCACACGCCATCGAAGCAACCGGCACCTCAGCCGCGGAGGATGTTTATGAGGTCGTCCTCACGCTGCCGCCGGGACGGTACACGGCGCTGCGACTCGAAGCGCTGCCGACCAGGCTCCCAGACGGACGCGAAGCGGTCGGACGTAATCCCGCCGATCCCAACTTCGTCGTCTCCGAATTGACCGTGCAGCGGTTGGACGGCGAGGGCAACGCCGCTGGAACACCGCTGCAACTAGCGCAGCCGCGGGCGAGCTTTGCTCAGGAGGGTTGGCCGGTCGCAGCGGCAATCGACTCCGAAACCAAAACCGGCTGGGCGGTCAGCCCGCGCAAGCACGAGCGCCACGTGGCGATCTTCGAGTTGGCGCAGCCGTTAGAACTCGAGTCCGCTGCTCCTGTGCAGGTCACGATCGCGCAGCACTACGGCAATCAATTGACGTTGGCCAAGGTTCGCCTCAGCACCAGCACAGCGGACACAGCGAAACTCACGGTACAGGCCGACTCACCGGAATGTCAGAAGCTTCGTGAGGAACTCGCCACAGCCCAGCAGCAGTTGACGGCGCTCAAGGCTCAAGTGCCGCAACTGCCGATCATGCGCGAGCTCGCCGTGACCAAGCAGCGGACGACGCGGATTCACAATCGCGGCAGCTTCCTCGATCAAGGTGAAGCAGTGCAACCGGCGGTGCTGGCCGCCTTCCATCCGCTCCCCCAGTCGCTGCCGCCAAGCCGCCTAGGGGTCGCCCATTGGTTGGTCAGCGATGACAATCCACTGACGCCGCGCGTCTGGGCCAATCGCATCTGGTCGCGTCTGTTCGGCAAGGGTCTGGTCGAAACCGAAGAGGACTTCGGCGCCGTCGGCTCACCACCATCTCATCCGCAGCTACTCGATTGGTTGGCGGCTGAGTATCGCGACGGCGGCTGGTCGCTGAAAAAACTGCTCAAGACGATCGTGCTCAGCGATACCTATCGCCAGGTCTCTTCGGTTGATGCGGCCCTCGCGGATGTCGATCCGCAGAATGCATGGCTGTCGCGCGGGCGCGGTACCGCTTGAGTGGCGAGACGCTGCGTGACCAAGCGCTGGCGGTTTCGGGACTGCTGTCGTTAAAGATGGGTGGCCCGCCGGTGATGCCGCCTCAACCCGATGGGCTGTGGCGGTCGACCTACAGCGGCCAGCAGTGGATCAACGCTGAAGGTGAAGATCGCTTCCGCCGCGGGCTGTACACCTACCTGAAGCGGACGACGCCCTATCCATCGCTGACCACCTTCGATGGTGGCAGCGGCGAAGTCTGCCTGATTCGCCGGATTCGCACCAACACGCCGCTACAGGCGCTGGTCACGCTCAACGATCCGGTCTTCTTGGAAGCCGCCGCCGGACTAGCCCGGCGGATGACGACCGAGTTTGCCGACGCGCAGGCGCGAGCCGAACATGGGCTGCGGCTGGCCCTGGTGCGCCCGCCGCGCGAGCGTGAGTGCGAGCCGCTGGTGCGGCTGCAACAGGCGGCGCAAAAGCGTTTCGAAGCCCAAAGCGAACAAGCCGAGGCCCTGATCGCAGCCTGTCGCGGCGATCGCGGCGACACACCGGCTGCGGAGTTCGCCGCCTGGATCGTCGTCGCCAATTCGATTTTAAACCTCGATGAATTCCTGACTCGGAACTGATATGAGCCCGTCCGAACAACCCTTGCCGCACGCACAGCAGTGGATCCGTTCACTGACGCGGCGGCACTTCTTTCGCAACAGCGGTCTGGGCTTGGGCGCGATCGCGCTGCAACAACTGATCAGCGGCAATCGCGGTAACGCTGCGCCCGCCGTCGGCCCGCTGGCTCCCAAGGCGCCGATGATCGCGCCGCAGGCCAAGCGAGTGATCTACCTGCACATGGCCGGTTCGCCGTCGCAGTTGGAGCTGTTCGATCACAAGCCGGAGCTCGAAAAACTGCACATGCAGGACGCTCCACCGTCGTTTCTCGAAGGCAAACGCTTCGCCTTCATCAAGGGCGTTCCCAAGATCCTGGCCGGCCAGTTCTCCTTCGCTCAGCATGGACAAAGCGGCCAGTCGATCAGCGAACTGCTGCCGCACTTTTCACAGCTGGTCGACCAGCGCCTGCGTAATTCGCACCGTGCATACCGATCAGTTCAATCATGCCCCGGCGCAGCTGTTCGTGCAGACCGGCTCACCACGCTTGGGCAACCCGTCGATCGGTTCCTGGGTGACCTATGGCCTGGGCAGCGAAAACGAGAACCTGCCCGGCTTCGTGGTGCTGCTCTCCGGCGGCAAGACTCCGGATGCCGGCAAGTCATTGTGGGGCTCAGGATTCTTGCCAGGCGTTTATCAGGGCGTGCAGTGCCGCACCACCGGCGATCCTGTACTTTACTTGAGTGACCCCAGAGGGCTTGATCGCGATCTCCGCCGCCAGATGCTCGACACGATCGCCGAGATGAATCACGCCGAGCAGCAGCTCAGCGGCGATGCCGAGACGCTCTCACGGATCGCGCAGTACGAGCTTGCCTTCCGCATGCAGATGGCTGTCCCCGAAGTGATGGATATCTCACGCGAACCGCAGCACATCCTGGACTTGTACGGTGCACAGCCCGGTTTTGTCTCTCAGGCCGAAAGCGCCGCCGATCCGCGTGTGCTCTATCGCGGCGATGACCCGACGTTCGCCAACAATTGCCTGCTCGCGCGGCGGTTGGTGGAAAGCGGCGTGCGGTTCGTCCAGCTCTACGACTGGGGCTGGGACCATCACGGCTCCTCGCCGGGTGAAAGCATCGACGAAACGCTGCCGATCAAATGCCAACAGGTCGACCGCGCCATCGCCGGTCTGCTCAAGGATCTGGACCAGCGCGGGTTGCTCGACGAAACGCTGGTCGTCTGGGGCGGCGAGTTCGGACGCACGCCGATGATGCAAAACAACGTCCGCACCGAACTAAAAGAAGGCTTTATCGGCCGCGACCATCACCCGCACGCCTTCACGATGTGGCTGGCCGGAGGCGGTTTCAAAGGCGGCTTGGCGTATGGAAAGACCGACGAGTTCGGCTACTACCCGGTCGAACATCCAGTCAGCATCCACGACGTGCAGGCCACGATCCTGCACGCCCTAGGGCTCGATCCGCACCGCTTCCACTTCCCCTACCAAGGCCTCGATCAGCGGCTGATCGGACCGACCGACGAAGGCCGCGTCATTCAGGAGCTGTTGGTGTGACCTACATCCGGTGCCTTGAAACAGCTTAACTTTAGGGTCCTCAGGCCCGGAGGGCCGGCATAACCTCTGCCGGAGTCGTGAGGCTCCGGATTCAAGCAGCAACTGGAACTTCTCAAGCCCGCAGGGCCGGCACAAGTGCGGTGCCTCTCAGAACTTGTGTCGGCCCCTACGGGCCCATAAGCTCTTTGACTCCCTGTTACCGAGGCCTTACGACCTCGGCAGAGGATGCACCGCCCCTGCGGGCCTCTGGAGCACCCAAGTGGATACGAGGAGCAAGGCCACTCACCGGACCTATCAGTTGCGGACAAGCGTCTACTTCGCCTGTGTTTCGTCGGCCGCTTTTTCGATTCGGCCGAACAGGTGACCGCCTTTGTCGCCGTGCGACCAGGTGCCGGCGTAGCGTCCTTGGTGCACCAGAACGCGGGCCGAAAACGTTCCCATGCCGGGAATCCAAATGTTGTCCAGCGTGATCACCGGTGTGTTCCCAGACCACAGGATTTTCAGGTCGATCGGCACCTCGGTATCGGTCTCGCCGTACTGGATGCGGCTGGTCAATCGATACAAGTCCGGCTCAGGCAGCTTATCGACCTTGCTGATCGTATAACTCTCCGGCTTACCAGCTCCACCCTCATCGGAATCCATGGTGTAACGGCCGACAAATTTTGAGCCCGAAAGGTACTCGACAATCCGCTGCTCTCGGTCCTGGCTCTCCGCTTCGTTCTCTTGTGCAAAACCCACAGACGGCAGCAGGCAGATCATGAGGCAAGCGCGAAGTGGCCATCGCATGATGAAGGACTCCTTAAACGGCATGAAGGTCGGGAACCGCTGCAGATCACTACTGCAGCGTGCTCACCAGTTTACGCGTTGGTGCTGTGTCACAGCTCGATTTTAGGGGTTCTTCTGCTGATTGAGTGGCCGCCCGTAGCGGAATGGGTGCCGCGACGGCTTTGGGTGGCACGCCCAGAGCCCCAGCGATGGGCGTGGGCAGCGGAAACGAAATCGAGCCGATGATACATTCGAGGGTTACCCTGCACTTCTACCCATCACGCCCTTCGTTCCTCAGGGACGTGCCACCCTGAGGATCAGCGTCCACGCCCCAAATGATGAGCCACGAAATCCTTGGAAGAACCATTTTACGATTTCCCTGTCAGCGAATTTTACCGTAGCACAAGAGCGTTCACGATTCCCCGCCGCTAAGCGCCGCTGCCAACTCCTGGCGAACCTCTGGGTCGTCCTCGACCTGCAGCCGCTGGTGCAGCGCCGCTTGCTGGCCACCGATCTGGCCGAGCGCCCAGCCGGCCGCGCCGCGGATCAGCGGCTCCGGGTCGCTGAGCAACTGGATCAGCGGCACGAGCGCTTGCTGCTCCCGCGCGTTGCCAAGACAGATCGCGGCGTTTCGCAGAATCCCCCGGCGGCGCGGCCGCCACAACGGCGTGTGGCGAAACCGCTGCCGAAACCCCTCCTCGTCAAGCGCTAACAACTCGATCAAGTCGACCGGATTATGCCCTTCGCGCGGCCACAGTTGCGGAGTGGTGGCAGTCGTCTCAGCCGTGTTCGCAGCGGCACGCCGGTTCCACGGACAAACCTCCTGACAGACGTCGCAGCCGAACAGCCAGTTGCCGATCCCAGGTCGCAGCTCGCGAGGGATCGCGCCGCGATGTTCAATCGTCAAGTAGCTGATGCAGCGGCGGCTGTCGACCACTCCGGGAGCAGCGAAGGCACCGGTCGGGCAGGCATCCAGGCAGCGGGTGCAGGTGCCGCAGTGCGCTGTCCCATGCGGCTCGCTAATCGGCAGGTCGAGCGTCGTCAGCAGGCAGGCGAGAAAGAAATAGCTGCCCTGGTGCTTGTTCAGCAGCAACGAGTTCTTGCCGGTCCAGCCGAGTCCGGCGAGCTGCGCAAACTCGCGTTCCATCAGCGGCGTCGTATCGACGACCCCGCGCGATTCGGCCTCGGGGCAGGCCGTGCGGATCGTCTCCTTCAGCTGCTTCAGCCGCGGGTGGATCAGATCGTGATAGTCGATGCTGCCCCAGGCGTAGCGAGCGATCCGGCCCTGATGAGACGCCGGCATCACCGGCTGCGCCGTGCTGTACGGGTAAGCGAGCACCAGAATGCTTCGCACCCCGGCTAGCACGCGCCCCGGGTCCGCGTAGGCCTCCAAGCGATCGGCAAAATACCCCATCCCAGCGGCGTAGCCCGCCTCGACCCAGTCGACCAGCCGATGCGCCCCCTGCGGTGTCACCGCCGGCGCAATCCCACACAGATGAAACCCTAGTTCCGCCGCTTCGCCATAAAGCCGCTGAACCAACGCCTCCCGGTCATGCAGCAAGTCGCTCGTCCCCATCAAATCCAACATAGGCCCTCGCACCTGAACCACACAAGTCGCTGTGACACGGTCGAGGAAGCGACGGCTTGCGGCACCTGGAAACGTACGTGCCCCTCGAGAACCCTCGCCCATAACCTCCCTCGCAAGCCGCGATGCATTGGCCCCCACTGCATGCAAGCTGTTCGTCTTCAAACCATCCACGACTGAAAAGTACCGATCGCCGCGACAGCGCGAGCAGGCGGAAAATAAGCCAATGCTACCTTGCGCAAAAACCAAGTGTCCAGAAAAACTCCCGCCAACTACCCGGCAGAATTATGCTCATACCACCCGTCAAAAACGGCGTTTTAGTCATCTCGGGTGGGTGTACACCGTTGCAGTAGATTTTGACGCTGGCGAAGTTCCCGCCTATTTTCTCATTGCTTTTTCCACTGCAAACGGCCTGCTGCCGTTGATTTAGTTCTTTGCTTTAACGCGAGGGCCTCGGCCATGCTTGAAGCTTGCTTTACCGGCAATGGAACTGCCAAGCGGAAATCGTCTCTCTCGCTGCGGCTGATTTCGCCAACCGCTCAGCACCGGCGGCGGACTCAGCACCGCCGCCGTCAACTCCTGCTCCAACAACTGGAGCCACGCCAGTTGATGGCTGCCGACGCAATGCCGTCGTACCAGATGCCCAGCAGTTACCACGCCGGGTATGGCTTTGCCCCAACCACCGCTCCGCCACCCACTACACTTTCATATAACCTTCCAAGCTCAACCGCACCCGCCAGCTCAGGACCTTCACAGTCTCCAGCCGCACCCTCGAGCATCGATTATCAGTCATCTCCGCTTGGCAATCCTTATAGCACCCCGAACTACGGCTCCGCAACCACTTCGACAGCAGCCACAATCCAACCGCCTGCTAGTACACCACTTTCGGGCAACAGCAGCACCGGTTACGGCTCCAACACTTACGACGTAAGTACTTATTCTTACCAACCTGAGCCCGACCTCAGCGGCAATGTTGCACGAGAGTCCGAGCCAACGCCGACTAGCACGGTACCCGCCGCAGTCGTAGTGAATGCGGCCAACGAGCTCCCCGACAACGAACCGGAATTCGTCCCGGTCACGCTGAATGAGGCAAGTTTCTTCAGTGTTGCTCAGGACTTCTGGCTCCCTGAAATGGCCTGGTGGCCTACGTCACCAATTAGTTACGAGCCAACGCTTACTGTCTTACCCAGCCTCCCAGCCAACTTACAGGTTGAGGAATTTCCACAACCGATCACAAGTGTTCAAGCTACTCCCGTGGCGGCACGAACCGCTTATGATAACGCGGTTGCAACTGCGGAGGCAGCTTATAAGCAAGCGGTTGCGGCTGCTGAAGCGGCACACACTGCGAATCTAGCTGCTGCCGGTGCAAATCATTCTAGCGCCATTGCATTGGCAGCGCTCACCAGACAAGCGGCAATCGATGGATTTACTCCGCAAACACTGGTAGCGCTCGAGCAGGCGGTCAAAGCAGCTGACGAGGCACTGCAGGCTGAAATCGACCGTGTGAAGCAGCAAGCCACGGCGCAACTAACGGCCTCACAAAACACAAGTCTCTCCGCCCGAAATGAGCGTGATCAGGTTGCGGAGAATGAGCACCGCAACGCATCCGACGCCGCTCGCAGCGCGTCGATGAACACCACGATGGCGATCGAACAGCGCCGTATGGAAGCTCAGGATCGCCTCTATAACCGTCAAATCAACCAAGCCCAGTTTGATGCTCTCTCCGCAGCGCTTAATGCGGAGAAACAAGCCGAAGAGCGGCGGCTCGCCGAGGAACTGAGCGGCTATCGCCAAATCTATGATAACGCGATGATCGATCATGAAGCGGTCGCGTTGACCGAAAATGCAGCCTCGCAACAGCTCGCTGATGTGCAGATCGCCGAAGCTGGGCGTGCCCAGCAGGCGACTCTGGCGCAGGCCAAGCAAAATCTAGCTCTGGCTCAAAACGCCAATCGCTACCGCGAACAACGCACAGCCGCAGCTGCCAACATTCAGTACCAGCGGGATGTTGCAGCCGCAGCCGAAACCTATGCCCATGCTAAGGCTGATGCCGATGCGGGCAAAGCATTTGAAATCAAAAGGGCCGCAACCGCTCGCAGCAAATCGCTCGCTACCGCTTCGGCAACTCTGAGCATTGCGATTGCGAACGCTGCCGTGTCATCGATTACCGCGTCGTCGTCGGGCGATGCCTCCGCCGCAGCCGCTTATCGAGTTGCAGCCGCTCGTGCCCAGCGCGATCTCCAGGTGCAACAAGCCGAAGCGTCACGCGACCAACAACATGCGATTGTCGATGCTGACCTGGCGCTTGAGATGGCCATATTGACGGCCGGCGCCGAGCGCAGCAAACAAGACGCATCGGCCAGCAAGGTTCGTGAAAATAGTTTCGCGGACGCAGCAAGCCGCTTTCGCGCCGACTACTTTGACATGCTTCAGCAGCATGCGGATGAGGCGTCCGGCGACCACATCGACGCCGAGCAGGACCGCGATGCGGCGCGACGAGAGTTTGATGGTGAGATGGCTGCGGTTCAGCAAACCCGCTCGTCACGCGGTGCGAACGAACTGAAACCCAATCGCCAAGCCCTCGCACTGGTTCAAAACAAACGCAATCACGGTCTGATTTCGCAGGAAACGTATCTTACCGAGACAGAATCCTTAGCGCGCGAGGCCAAACAGTTACAACTCGCAATTGTGCAGGATACGTTCGGTTCTCCTGGCTCCTCCCGCTCTCCCGCAAGCTCAGCGGCAGGGACCGAAAGCAGTGCTCGTGAAACGTGGTTAGCGAAGAACAACCGTGCGATTAGCGAACTCAATCAGCAGCAGCGTGCGCGCGCAGCGGAGGCCAGCCGTGTCACCGCCGAGCTCTCAGAAGCACATGATCATGACGTGGCGGAGGCCCAGCAGGCCTACAAAGCCACGATTGCCGATGCCAGTCTTACGGCCAGCTCGGCAGCTCAATCGGCGCTTCAGGACTGGGTCCAGTCTGCCAGCAGGATCCATGCGGAATATCAGTCCGCGTTTGCCGGTGCTGCCGCAGCGCACGCGGTAGCCCTCAGCGGGGCAACAGCCGATTTTTATACCACCGTTTCGCGCGATCGAGCGGAGACGGTCGCGACCTTTGCGACCGGAAATGACAACCCCTGGGCATCACGCGAAGCTGCTGCCGCAGCAGCCGACGCGGCGCGGATTGCCAGCGTCGCTACAGCGTACAACACCTTGGTCGACACCACTGCCGGTGCTTCAGCGACTGCAATCAGCGAAGCAGCAGCGGCTCGTGCGACGTTGATCGCAGAGACTACGGTTGCACAGATCGCTGCGAACGCCACCATCCAGGCCGCAATTGCCACCTATACGACGACGCTTGCCGGCGCCGAGCAGACCCGCGACACCGACCTCTCTTCCGCGGTCTCCTCCTACGACACCACCATCGCCACCGAACACCAAGCTTGGCGAGATATTAAAGAGGGTGCTGAGTTCGATCGTTCGGCAGGTTACTTCGGCGCGTTGCTGCTGTCCATTTTTGAATCAATTGCGGTTAATCCACTGGTCTCGGCGATTGAGGCATCGCGCCGGGCGCTGGAGGTTAGCATCGGAACCTCCTATGCCAGTACCGTCGCCGGTGCGCATCAGGATTATCTCATCACCTTAGCTGGCGAGAACAAAGATCTGCATGATGCCATCGCCGCCCTGAGAGAAAGCTATGAAATCGCCTCTGCGGATGCGGTCGAAAACCTACAACGCACGCAGGCCGATGCCAGCCAGACCGCTGCATCACAGATCGCAGCCGCTCAATCGGCGTTCGCCACTTCGCTGGCCGGCATCGGATCCAGCCATGATACCTCCGTGCTCGACGCGGGACGCAACTTTACTGTTGCTGTCGCTGACGCCGACCGCGCCTACGCGATCGCTCTAACGACTGCTGACGTGACATTTGATGTCGCAATCGCTCAGCGAAAACGTGACGCGGTCGACGATTGGGCGTCAACCCAATGCGATGCTTCCGGATTCCTATCGCCTCAAGCTCAATATTCCATCGCCGTCTATGACGCCGCCTTAGCCTGGCAGCGAGCCGCTGCACCACAGATCCAAGAGTACCGCAATGCCATTGCCAATCAGTCGCATCAACTGACAGTCGCGACCGCCGATGCAATCCTCAGGGCGGATCGTGGACGCGTCGTAGCTGACGAAGCATTCACGATTGCGGTGGCTGACGCCGAGTCAACACTCGGCAGGGACACCGCGCTTGCGCATCAACAACTGATAGCGACTGCGGCCAACATCGATGCGTCGCTGGCGAGAGCTTCATCGAATCTAGCAAAAACCTTTGCCGACGCGTTCGCTGCTGGCCGCCAGCAGTGGCAAGAAGGTTATGCCAATCAATCGGCCGCCAGCGAACTGAGCTTGGTTGGCCACCGCTCACAACTTCACACCAAGCAGATTTCGCCGCAGGACTACCAGGCTCGTCGCGAGGAGACAAACAGGTCATTGATGCTCGCACTGTCGGGGCTCGACCGTGACTTTGCGATCGAGCGCGCGGATGCGGCGGAAAACTGGGGCCACAGCAGTGCCGACGATCATCACAACGCTTTGACGCGGCACGTCGAGGCGGCGGCCACAGCCTGGCAGTCGACAGTCGATGCTTATCAATCCGCTGGACTCGAAATCGCGCGTGCCAGCGAGAGCTACCGTGTCGAGACGGCTCAGCTCGACGCCGCGATGACAATCGCAATCGTGCGGGCCGAAGCGGCTTTTGATCACGACGTGGCGGTGAACTGGGCCACGCTCGTCGAAAACATCGGGCGACTCGACGTCGATTACGCCCGCGCTGTGGCCACCGCCGACGTAGCTCATCATATCGCCGTCGCCGAGCACGCCGCCCAGAAACTCATCGATCAATTTGGCCCACGGCGTGATAGGAGCCAGCAGTTCGCGATTCGCGTCGCCAACGCCCGCACCGACTTCTTCCGCAACGCCGCCGAAGATTACATCAGTGCGATCGCGGCCACAGCTCGCCAAAGCGCCGAAGTCGATGGTCGTACCGCCAACGCTGGCGCCGATTTGCAGGCCGACCGAGGCACTGCTGTGGTTGCGTTTGTCACCGCAACTCAGAACGCGCTGGCCGACAGCATCGCGGAGGTCGCTGGTGCATCAACGCAATATGCCACCGCAGTGCTAAGTGACCTAAGCGCCTGGGTGCGAGCGACCGCTGGCGCGGACCAGGCGCAGCAAACGACGATGGCTGAGGCCTATCGAACTGCCGGCCGCGATTACGCCACGGCTGAGGCCGCTGCCTACCGCAGCGCTGCCGAACAGGTCTATAGCTTCGCGCAGATCAACAACGACCGCACCTCGCCGCCTGGCAGCTTCGCAGGCTCAACCAGTGCCGGAAGCTATCTCGACCAGTATAACCGCGCCTTCGCAACGCTCCACTTCAACATCGACTCGACCATGGCCACCGCCGGTGGCGCCTACGGTAGCGAGATCGCTTCGGCCCAGCGGGAGCAGGTCTCGCGTTTAGCTGACGCCAAACATGCTGCGGTCGGCGCAGGCTCCGCCGCTCAGCATCGCTTGGACCTCAAGGTGAACGACGCGCTGCGCGACCTCCGCAATGCCAATGCGGATGCCGATAAGACATATGGCCGCTCCATCGCCAAAATCAACCGGGATTACGTTGTCGCCAATGCCGAGACCGTCCGCGACACGTTGCTGGCCCAGTACCGGGCCGCTCGCGATCTGTACGCATCGTTCAGCGGTCTGACCGATCTGAACGTGCGCTACGCGGTCGCTCAGGTCCGCGGGGCCTACGCCTACGCCCAGGCGCTGCTGCCGCAGTATGCCAGCACTCAGACCACCATCGCTGACGCCAACCTGAGCTACGCGCAGACGGTCATCGACGCCCATCGCGAGCATCGCCAAAACCTGACCGATGCGGCTCATCGCTATGGCAGTGGGATAGCCGACGCCCAGCAGTCTGACACTGACAACCGATCCTCGCTTTGGCGCACGGCGGTCAATGCTCATGCGGCCGCACTCGCCACATCCAAGACGGCCATTGCCGCAGCCGGTGCAACCTTGGGCCATACCAAGGCCACGTTGCGGCGCGATGCTGCGATAGCGGCCGGCTGGGGTAAGCCTCACCGCATCGACACTCAGGCGGTGGCGACGGCCCAGCAGGCATATGAGCGCGCCATGGCAGACGCCACCGGAGCACGCGACAACGCGGTAGCTAGCGCCCGTGATGCCTACTTCCGCGGCCTCGCGGCCGCCAGCCGCAATACCGAGCGTGACGCGGCCGAACGCGACCACGCCTTTTCCGTCGCTGCCATCGACTCGTTCGCCGAGCTACGCGCCGCGGAAATCAATGCGGAGTTTACCGCCGCCGGGATTGAGACCGATGCCCTGCATGACTACCGGATCGCCGACATCGATGCAGTCATCGTCGGTCTGACAGCTGTCCGCGACGATTTTAATACCACCGCCACCTCACAAGCGAGGCTTGTCGCCGTCACCAGCCGGGATCAGCGTGTCGCTGCGATCGACGCCGAGCGCACCGTGGCACAAGCTCGCATTGCCAGCACCCAGTCCTCACAGCTCTCCAAAGTTGCCGATGAGAAAACCGACGCACTCACCGAAGAGAATGCTGCCCGCGCTCAGCGGCGCGATTCAGCTCAGAGACTGTATACCGATGAGACAGCTCCCCATAGGCTCGCTCACCTGAAACTGCCGTACATCACCAACAACACCGCTGTCAGCCTCGGCGTCATTGCAAGACCGGTCGCCTTTATGGAGGCTCCGCTGACGCTGGTCGACACCCTGACGGCCCAATTCACCTTTGGTGCCAGCGGCGCCTCGATGATCGGCTCCGGCGTCGCCGACGAGCTGTACGTCTACACCGGTGCGGCCAGCGCGGTGGACATGGCCAAGTACTTGATCCGGGCCGAGGTCAATTCTCAAGCCAACCGCATCCGTCACCTGCCTTATGGCGAGGAGCTGGTCCAGTACACCGGCATCCTCTGGTCCCTCACCCGCCAGCAGGCGGCACTCAATGCCCAGGGCCTCATGAGCTGGGGCCAATCGATCAGCGCCTGGTCCGCGGGCGTGGGTGCCGCAAACGATGCACAGTGGTACGGGTTCGGTGTACTTGGAAGCAAGCTCGCAGAAGGGGTATTCGGCTTTGTTGCGGGAGTGTTCTTCGATCCCGCGAGCACTGCCCAGTCGCTCGCCGGCGTGGCCGACGCGCATTACCGCGCCGGCGGCACGCTGGCCGTTGTCGGCGCCTTCACCGGCGGGCTCTCCATCTACGAGTCCGCCACCGGCATCGACTTCCTCACCGGCCAAACCCTCAGCGGCGCCGATCGTTTCGACCGCGGCATGCTCGGCACCAGCAGCCTCCTGACTCAAGTGGGAGCAGCAGGAGTCGCTACAGCAATTAAATGGAAAGCACTCAAGCGGATATCATCGCTTGGTGGCGCAGAACTAAAGCATTCGCCTACCGATCTACATATACTAAATAATAAGTTTACGCCTAATTTTGAAACCAGGAACAAGGTCACCGCCTATGAGTTTTATACGGGGGTGGGTGGCTTCTCTCCCTCTCGAGCGTTCCAGCACATGGATGGAATCGACTTCACCCAGCCTGTAGTCCAGGTTACAATACCACCCGGAATTGTTGCACAGCAGTTTGTAGGCCCACGCGGCACTGGAAATTATTTTGCACCAATTGGGTCCTCTCCGCTTCAATCGGGCATCCCTAATCTAGGACAATATCCGACATTGTTTCAGTCTTTAGGTGACATGCCGGCACTGCAATCCTTTACTCGGCCGGACTTCATCTACCCGCCAGGTGCTGTCGTCCCTGGCTCCGGCGCAGGAGGCGGCATTCAATACTTTGTGCCTAACAACCGCTTCTTTATCGCAATCACTAGATAAACCATTTCCAAACAATAGAAAGCGACACTGGTGCTACAATGGACGGCCCGTATTCCCCTGGTACATTCGATAGCTCATTCGCACCGTCGGACTGGGCATGGGAAACCGTACATATGAAGCGAGGAGCATGGTACAAGGTCACAAAGCCTTTCGAAGATGCCGATGGAGACATGCATCCTGAAGGAGAATCTTGGCAATTTATGTGCAGCATGTTCTCGCGTTACGAAGATGAACTGAGTTTATTCGTGCGGACGCATTCAGTTAGCGAATGGAAGTTTTCTTTAGTTTGGAAACCTGAACAGCAGCAAGACATCATTGAAAACTTCAGCGACTATGTAGAGGAATGCGACCCAAATAGTCGAACTTAATCGATCTCGCACATTTCGCGGCAAGAGAAAGGAATAGGCAGCCGAAAGTATTCGATTGCTTCAAACTACGACCTAACAGGCGTTGTCGTTGGCCCGACAAGAGGCAACAGCACTCAGCGACCTCAGAGCAAACGACGCGTCGGAGACAATGTAGATTGCGGCGGCCAACTTCCGACAGCGCATAAACCGAAGCGCGGTGACAGCGAGTAGCCTGAGGTGAACCGGGCTATCACCGGAACATCGCAATGGTCCCGATCAATGATATCGACCTCGCTACGTTGCCCGACGCAGTAATTGCTTGGACTGGCTACGGGTCGTCAGCCTATCCCTTTCGCGACGATGCCACAGTGCGACAAGCCTACCCGCCGCAGGTTGCATCGCGACTGATCCTCACCATCCGAACTCTCGAAGGCGCTTGCTATCACTCGGATGCTCATCTTACGGCTGCCAATCTTCCGGAGATTGGAAAAGCGGCTTCGCCCGAGTTCATGCCGCGTCATCCGAGCTTGCCTGAAGTCATCGCCGACGCGTTGGCGTGGTGCTACACGCTCGACTACAAATGAACACATACTGCTCCAATACGGCCCAATCTGCAGGCTTCAATCCCTTGCCAGGTTCAGCGATGCATACCACCCCAGATGAAATGAGTGAGATAGCGAGATTCAACAATTGGGATGAATATCATGATGCCGAACATAGGCTTTACCAACTAGTTCAACAAGGCAAGCTCTACGCGTGCGGCCTCGATCCGCTCGAACCGACCAAGTACGTGCAGGTTTACAAGACACAGGACGGCGAGGTTTGGCGACTGGCAAACCCGGACCACGCCTTTCGCGGCTACCTGAAAAGAGGCTAAACGTGCATATTTAGCGGTATCTCGAAAACCATGGAATTTAGTTGGCTAAACTTACAGGGTGTTCGCAGCGATAGGGGATTTGAAGTGCAATGTATCGACCGATTCGCTTTTGAGTACCGCGAAGCGGGACGGGTCGTCACCATCGAGTCGGAAGATGGACTGCTCGGAGGCGCTGTGCCAGCGATCATTGTTGATCCAACCGCCTTTGATCGCTGGGACGATGGCAGGCCCATCCCGGAGGAGGAAAAGGAGAGGCTGCTTGAGAATTTCCGACTGGCGTTGGAGTTCCAAGGACTCGCCTTGGCCGTCGAAAGAGCATTGTGAATAGACGGGTCAGCCTTAGCGCTGAATCCTCAGGAATCAATGGTATGTGTGACCTGCCGCCACGGATGGCTGACCGGGAAGTATCTACCGATGTTGGCGGCGATTGATCAGCGTCACTCGCTGCTGCATCGCTGCGCCGCATGTGGAGCGTATTGGGAGCAATTCGAACGGCTTGCAGACGTCGTTTCAGAGGATGACGCACGTGCGATTCATGAAACCGCCACCATTGGCACGCAGGTGCAGAAATAGCCGCCATCGATGAGGAACGTCAATGGTGCTGCCGGTTAGATGATGTGTATTCAGCGGTTTACCAACGCAGCGCGGCGACCACGAGTAGCTCGGGGTGAGCCGGGCAAGCGGCCAGCGAGCCTCGGCGTAGCCCCGGGATCCGAAAATTACCCAACGTAATCGTCCATCATTCATGCAGTTCCAACGATGCCCCTGCTCAGCAGCCGGCTCATGCCGATCTATGAGTTGGAGATCAGTCTTGGTAATCGTGTCGCTAGGATCGACGAACCAGCGGGCAGCGTCTGTCCCTATGCGGTTGTTTTTGCGTCTCCGTTGCATCTAGACGATATTCGAGCGCGAATCCAGCTAGGCGGTGATGTACAGTTTTGGGAGGTTCGCGATCCGCATCATGCCGCTGAGCTCGGCTTTGTGTGTGAGGTTACTCGTCATGCAGTTGCAGGCCCGATTTCCTGAGGCTTGTGCTTCGGTGGACGGCGTTTGTCGATGATAGGCTGACGGCAGGTGAAGAACCAGGAACTGAATCATGGAGCATTCGCGGATCCGCTATAAAGACGTACGGGGCATTACATTGTGCAGTGTCGTCGGTCGCTCCGCCGATCGGTGCTGCCCGAACGACCGACGGAGCGGTCGTCCACCTATGTCGCCAATCGGAACTTCCCGGTCGCGGAGTGACCACTGATGGTAGCCGGGCGTTTCAACGCCCGGGCAATGTGACATGCGCGCCACCGGCGTCACGGAGTGACGCTTGACCGGTTAAGGCAATCCGATCCCACACATGCGGCTGGCGGGTTCGATTGTGCGAGGCTCAGGCGTCGCTCCGCGACGGCGGTTTGGGTTTGGCTCTCTCTGGTAACCGTGGCATGAATGCCACGGCTACCATCACACGGCCGCTCCGCGACCAAGACACCTGCGCGTCGCCGATCGGAGCGCCCCACGGCTCGTTCGACCGGCGGAGCGGTCGACCACCTTGCCGGGCACTTCACATCCGTTGGTACCACCGGAGCTCATGGGCGCTCAGCGGTCATCGCTGAAGGCTCAGCCGGCAGCGACGGCGATCGCTGCTGCAGCTCTCACCTCTGGCATTTCGTTTGCACCCCCGCGACGGGCCGGCTGGTGATCAAGACCGCCACGGTTCTTTGGCGCGGCAGGTTCCTTTATCCGCTCCCTTATACAGAGGACTCCTCGATGTTCTACCACGACGGCGGCAAACTGCAGTACGAAGTCAAAGTTACCAAGCCCAATCCGGTGTTCGCCAAAGCGCTGCAGCAGGCGATCGGCGGCATCCAGGGTGAAATCCGCGTGGCCCTGCAGTACCTGTTTCAGGCCTGGGGTGGACGCGGACCGACGAAATACCGGGACATGCTACTGCACACCGGCACCGAAGAGCTGGCGCACATCGAAATGCTCGCCACCGCTGTGGCGCTCAACCTCGAAGGTGCACCGCTGGAAATGGAACAGGCCGCGCAAGACCCAATCATCATGGCGACGCTCGGCGGAATGAACATCCAGCACGTGATCACGACCTGCATGGCGGCGCTACCGGTCGACGCCAGCGGCGTCCCGTTCAATGCCAGCCACGTCTATGCGACGGGTAACCTGGCGCATGACATGCTCGCCAATGCGACAGCCGAGGCCTCTGGCCGGATGCTCGCCTGCCAGCTCTACCGGATGACCGATGACCCGGGCATGAAAGACATGCTGGCGTTCCTAGTGGCCCGCGACACCATGCATCAGAACCAGTGGATGGCCGCGTATGAGGAACTCGGTGGTCCCAAGGCTCACCCGATTCCGACCAATTTCCCACAGGAGCAAGAGCACCAGGAAGTCAGCTACACCTTCACTTTGACCGGCAAAGATGATTCCGTACCGGTTCCCGAAGGTGCTTGGTCGTCCGGCGAATCGTTCGATGGCCGCGGCCAGTTCAAGACCGAGCAAGCGCAACCCCGCGGCGGTGTTCCCAAACTCGGTCCGGCCAGTCCCAAAGCCGCTGTCCAGCAAGAGCAGAGTGCACCGGCTCGTTAGGCGATTGATCGTATTTTACCAAAGTAGCAGGCACACTCCGTGTGCCGTGGCTGCTGCGGACGGCACACGGAGTGTGCCTGCTACCTTAACGGGTCGCAGTGTTCGCTCGGCGTCTTGCACGAATCCTTCTTCTAGTTACCTGGAGTCAGATGATGACAGCGCTCCATCGACGTGATGTGGTCGTAGGCGGCGGACTAGCGGCCTCATTGGTCGGCATCGCCCATGCCGGCTCCGTAGCGACCAGCCCCTTATCGACCGGCCACTACGATGTCACGCCCCCAGACGGCTTGCCGCAGGCGAGCGAGATCTTGCGGCGGATTCGGCTCACAGGCGCATCGGAACAGCGGTTGATCAGCCGCTTGGCCCAGGCCCGCGCGCCCGTCTCCTCCCAACCTCCGAGTGACAGTCGTTCGCTGCGGTCGGTGGAAGGCCAAAGCTTTGCCAGCTTCGGCCTCGACGGCAAACCGCTCGCCTATGGCCTGCAGTTCGTCTGCGACCCACGCCAGCGAAATCGCCTGGAAATCGCGGGCTCGCCGCTGGTCGCACGCCGGTTCGCCTACTCGGTCGACCAAGTCAATTGGCTTCCGGGTTTTGGTGAGCCACTGTGCACAGCCTACTGCCCGCGATTCGATTACCTCAGCGGCGCAGCGTATCCCGAGGCCAAACGCCATCAACTCGTGCCCATGGTACTCGGCCAACGGTACTTCACCGGCTGTCAGTCGCAGGACATCTGCGAAGTCGATGAGGGGGGCCCGGTGTGCTTCGACGTCAACGCGCTGCACCCCGAAGAGGCCCGGGGGCACTACAGTGTGACGATCTGGAGTTGGAGCTGACAGCGCCGGCTCTTTTACGAAGTCAGGAGTGAATTGCCGCAAGCGGCCCTATGGTGCTTCACACAATTGGCTCCTGACTCCGTAGCAAGTGATCTGCTTCCTGCCCAAAGAGACTCAATGCCTGACAGCCTCTATCTGACCACCAACGAGAACGCGACCGGCAAACGCATGGTCGCGTTGGGAGTGATGGAATTGGCGGTGCGACGGTTCCGCCGCGTCGTCTTCTTTCGGCCGGTGGTGCGAGTTTCGGCGGAGTCCGATACGAGCATCCGGCTGATGCGGTCCCGCTACCAACTCGCCGAAACGCCCGAGCAGATGGCAGGCGTAACCCGCAGCGAAGCCCGCACTCTGCTGGCCGCCGACCGTCAAGATGAGCTGATCCAACGCATTCAGCAGCGGTTCAAATCGCTGCAGCAGCAGGCCGATTTTGCGGTCGTCGAAGGCACCAGCTACCAAGGGCTAGCCGGCGAAATCGAGTTCGAACTCAATGCCGAAATTGCGATCAACCTGGGCTGCGCAATCATGCCGATCTATTCGGCATTCAACCGCTCGGTCGAAGACGTCATGCAATCGGTCCGCATCGGCAACGACAGTTTGCATGATCATGGCGGCCAGCTGCTCGCGACGGTCATCAACCAAGTGCACCCGGACATCGACCGCTCCCTGCGGCAGGCCTGCTCGGCCGCAGCGCTCGACACAGCGGCGCCGCTGTACCTACTGCCCGAGGAACCGCTGCTACGTCAGCCGACGTTGAGAGAAATCCAAACGGGCATGCAGGCTTCAGTGTTCCGCGGGGATGATGCTGCGCTGGACCGCGAAGTCACGCAGTTGAAGGTCGCAGCGATGCAGTTGCCCGACTTCCTGCAACGGCTCTCGCCCTCCTCACTGGTGATCACGCCTGGCGACCGCAGCGACATCTTGGTCGGCTGCGCGCTGGCTAGCTTGCACGCCGACGGCCCGGCACCGGCCGGGGTGGTGCTGACCGGCGGCCTGCTGCCGCCGCCGTCGGTGACGCGTTTGCTGCAAAGCCCCGGTGGGCTGCCGATCCTGATGACAACCGACGATACCTTCACCGCAGCCAAAAAAGCTTCGATGGTCCGGGCGCAAATCGGTGAGCATGCCCCGCGCAAAATTGAGTCGGCGATTGGACTGTTCGAGCGTCATCTCGACACCGATCAACTCGCCGAGCGGCTGCAGGCTCCGGTCGTACACCACACCCCGCCGCTGCTGTTCGAGTACTCGCTGATCCAGCGAGCGCGTCAGCAGCGAGTGCGGATTGTGTTGCCTGAGGGGAGCGAGCCGCGAATCCTGCAGGCCGTCGACGTGCTGCGGCGGCGTGACGTCGCGGACCTGATCCTGCTCGGTGATCCCGCGAACATCCGTGCGGCCGCCAGCCAAGCCGGCGTCACGCTGCCAGAGACCGGCGTCGAAATCATCGACCCGCGCCAGAGCCCACTACATGAGTCGTTTGCGCAGGAGTACTTCGCCCTGCGCCAGCACAAAGGGATCACGATCGACGTCGCTCGTGATTCCATGTTGGAAGTGAACTATTTCGGCACGATGCTCGTCCAGCGCGGCATCGCTGGCGGGATGGTCTCCGGGGCAATTCATACCACCGCCAATACAATCCGCCCCGCGTTCGAAATTATCAAGACGCGGCCTGACATCAGTGTCGTTAGCAGCGTCTTTTTGATGTGCCTCAAGCACAGTGTGCTGGTCTATGGTGACTGCGCCGTGATCACCAATCCAACGGCTCAGCAACTGGTGGAAATCGCCAGCAGCAGCGCCGACACCGCGGTTCAGTTCGGCATCGAGCCACGCGTCGCGATGCTGTCGTACTCGACCGGCGAAAGCGGCCTTGGCGAAGATGTCCAGCGCGTGCGCAGCGCCACGGCGATGCTACGGCAAAAGCGTCCCGAGTTGCCGGTGGAAGGACCGCTGCAGTACGACGCTGCGATCGATCCACAGGTAGCCGCCACAAAACTTCCTGGCAGTGCAGTCGCCGGCCGCGCCACGGTGTTCATCTTTCCCGACCTCAACACCGGCAACAACACGTATAAGGCGGTCCAGCGCTCCGCCGGCGCGGTCGCCATCGGCCCGATCCTGCAGGGCCTGCGCAAACCGGTCAACGACCTCTCCCGCGGCTGCACGGTCGCTGACATCGTCAACACCGTGGCGATCACCGCGGTGCAAGCGCAGTCGCCTCCTGGAAGCGCTATGACGACACCTGCGGATGCGGTAGCCTCGGTCGGATGAACATCCTGGTCTTCAACGTCGGCAGCACGACGCTCAAGTTTGCCTGCATTGAAACAAGCTCGCGCAGGCGGCTCACCCACGGCCTCGTCGACCGCATCGGCCAATCCGGCGGCGATGCGGCCGATCATCTCTCCGCCGCGCGAATCGCTCTGGACCGGCACGCGGAGATACCACTGGCAGCGATTGGCCACCGCGTCGTTCAAGGCGGTGATACGTTTTCGGCGCCGACGCTCGTCGATCAACACGTACTGGTGGAACTCCGCAAGCTCGACACCCGCGCGCCGTTGCACAACCCGCCGGCTCGAGCGGTGATCGAAGCGATGACCGCGCGGCGGTTACCCATTCCGCAAGTGCTCGTGTTCGACACCGCCTTTTTCGCGACTCTGCCACCCAAGGCTTTTCGTTACGCGCTACCGGAGACCTTCTACTGCGAGCACGGCATCCGCCGCTACGGCGCCCATGGCACGTCGCACCAATACGTGACGCAGGCCGCCATGGAGTACCTCGCTTCGGCGCCGCCACGGGGCGCCAGTACAAAAGGGATGCATATTCATTCTGATGATGCGGCCCGAATCATTACCCTGCATCTCGGCGGCGGGGCGAGTGTCACCGCGTCGATCGGTGGAGTTGCGGTCGAAACGTCGATGGGTATGACGCCGCTGGAAGGGTTGGTGATGGCGACGCGGACCGGCGACATCGACCCAGCAGTCGTGCTGCATCTGATCCGCCAGCTCGGGATGTCGGTCGACGAGGTCGATCATTTACTCAACAAACGCAGTGGCTTGTTAGGACTTTGCGGTGATGTCGACATGCGTGCGATCTTGCACCGCCGCGATGTCGGCGATCCAGCGGCCAACTTGGCGATCGAGATCTACGTGCACCGCTTGCAGAAGTACATCGGCGGCTACCTGGCGATCCTCGGCGGGCTCGACTCGCTGGTGTTCACCGCAGGCATCGGCGAGAACGCGGCGGTGATTCGGCAACTGGTGGCGCAGCCGCTACGCGCACCTTGGCATCGGCATTGACCTGCACCGAAACGGCGCCGCGCGGTCTGCGGGAGAAATCATCGACCTGACACCGGCCGGTGCCACTGTCCGCACGCTGGTCGTTCCCACCGACGAAGAACTCGCCATCGCACTGCAAGTCGCCGCGTTGATCGCTGAGCAGAACAGCAATACCTAAGCCCGCACCCATGCGGGCAATGCCACCTACTTTCGCCTCACCACTTAGTTAATCCGCGGGTTTCGTGGCTCATCACTTGGGGCGTTGACGCTGATTCTCTGGGTGACACGTCCCCGAGGAACGAAGGGCGTGTTGGGGAGAACCACTACTTAATCGTGCCACCCGTAACGCGTTACGGCTTGTTGATTTTGATCAATCCACTCGACGGACCGTGATGCGAGCGGCTTCACACGGATAGCACCGGTACAACTTTTGCTCGCCCCTTGCTGCTTACATAGGATCGGTTGCTGCGCGATTTCGTGTGGTAATTGGTCAAATAAGAAGACACCACCAACGAGGCGAGTCCATGACTCAGCAGATTCCTTTGGGTGACGATGTTGGCATCGACGCTGCGAGCGTGGGGGAGGTGGTTGAGATCGCCGACGACGTAGCCTACCAGCGGCTGGCGATCGTGAATGTGATTTACTGCGGTTTGCCGAACAGCGGCGGCTGGGTGCTGATCGATGCCGGTGTTGCAGGTACTGCCGCTGCCATTCGCCGCGCCGCCGAAGCCCGCTTTGGCGAGAACGCACGCCCTGCCGCCATCGTGATGACACACGGCCATTTTGACCACGTCGGTGCGCTGCGGCAGCTCGCCGAGCACTGGGATGTGCCGATCTACGCGCACCCGCTGGAAACGCCGTTCCTCAACGGCCAGTCATCCTACCCGCCTCCAGATCCGAGCGTCGGCGGAGGTTTGATGGCGATGCTCTCGCGGTTCTATCCCCGCGGCCCGGTTGACGTTTCTCAGTGGCTGCGGCCCTTGCCAGCGGACGGCAGCATTCCGGAAATGCCTCACTGGCAATGGGTGCATACTCCCGGACACACGCAGGGACACATTTCGCTGTGGCGTCCATCTGATCGCTTTCTGATCGCCGGTGATGCCTTCATCACCACCGCACAAGAATCAGCCTACGCGGTGTTGCGCCAAGATCCCGAATTACACGGCCCACCGATGTACTTCACGCCGGACTGGCAGAAGGCAGAGCACTCGGTCGGGCAACTCGCCGCGCTGCAGCCCGAGCGTGTCATCACCGGCCATGGCCCAGCGCTGCACGGCCCCGAGATGCGTGCGGCCCTCGACCAGCTAGCTAAGAACTTCCGTACTGTTGCGGTGCCGAAGCAGGATTAACCATTTTCAGAGTAGCAGGTACAGTCCCTGTGCCGGTCGCAGGCAAAGGCTGCGTAGAGTGCGACCGTCCCGGAGTGGGTATCGCTATGACTTTGGGTGGCACGCTCAGAGCCCCAGCGATGGGCGTGGGCGCCGGAGACAGATACCGAGCCGCTGAGAAGTAGTATGGATGCCTTGCGGTTCTTCACAACACGCCCTTCGTTCCTCAGGGACGCGCCACTCAGAGATTTAGCGTGCCCGGCGCAGACAAAAGCTTCACAACGTAGCAAGCCAGCTTACTTTGTTTTCCGCGGGATCGACGGAGTCGCCGATCCGCCGGTATAGCTCGGCGGGTCGCTGGCGGGAAACGACTCATAAATCGCCTGGTCGACTTCATCCATCGCTTCAGGATCGATCACCGCACCGCCTGCAACGGTTTGCGCTGCATCGGCTGGCGGGTGTTTCAGTGGATCGCTGGCGGACGGCTTGGTTCCGGGCCCCGGCACCTGCTGCTGTCGATCGCTTGGCTGATGAGTCATTCTGCTTCCCGCTGTTTGAGGAGCTCCATCACCAACAACCAGATTAAGGGGTCGGGAGTCAATTGTGCAAAGCACCCGCAGGGCCGTTCCGGCAATTGACTCCCGACCCCTTAATCTGCCAGCAAGCACTGTACCACAAAGAAAATCACTCGCTCTTCTTAGGAGCCGACGGCGTCGCCGAGCCTCCGGTGTAGCTGGGCGGATCGCTGGCAGGAAATGACTCATAGATCGCTTCGTCGACCTCATCGATCGGATCGGGACTGGTCACTTCGCCGCTGGTAAATGCTTCCGCAGCATCGGCCGGCGGATGTTCCAGCGGATCGCTGGCGGAAGGTTTCGTTCCCGCACCCGGTTTTCTCTGGTGTTGATCGTTCGGTTGCTGAGTCATCTTGTGTACCTGCTGTTCAGGGAGGACGGACGGCAACACACAGAGCAACCGATGTGCCACTGCGGTGAGAACGCTCCGAAACAATTAAAAGCCCGGGTGAATAGCCGTACAATTGATAGGAGCTTGGGTATTCCGGAGGACCGCAGGCCCGGAACATCCTCTGCCGGGGCAGTCAGGCCCCGGGACTTGAGACTCAAAAGAGCTGTAGGCCCGCAGGGCCGACACATCCTCGGTCGTTTATTAATTGCTCAGTTATCCTCTCGAGACTATTTATCCCTCGCTCCAGTCCCAGCAAGACATCCGAGGGCTGAGGGACGGTACGATGGTGCTAACCCAATATCAGCAGATCAATTCTTGCTAACCGCACAGGAGGCGACATCGATGAGCACCGACATCCCGACGTCACGCGTCTACATCCACCAGCGCTGCGGTCAGCCGACGGAGGTTTCGGGACCGGAGTTCATCGCCCTTGCCGATCCGCTGGCTGAAATGGAGTGGACGCTGTGCAGCAGTTGCCAGGAGAACGACTCGATCGACCAGTTCGTCTGGGCCGATACCGGGGAGCCGATCAGTGTTTACTATCAGCGGCATCTCCAAGCGGTCGCTGCGGAGGATCGCCAGGCGACGACGCGCGGCAATCTACTGCGTTACGTGATCATGGCAGCCGCCATCGGACTGGCGGTCAGCATCGCCATCGCGCTGTTGCTCGTGCAACTCCTGGGCACCGTGATCGGAATTCTGCTCGGCATCATCGCCGCGTTGCTGTTGATTCCGCTATTAGGCATCCTCGGGTTTCAGTATTTTGAGAAGAATGTGACCCGACCGATCATCCGCCGGGTATTCGGCGTTGAAGATGTCCGGCAATTGCGTTGATGTCCCAAAAGTAGCAGGCATCCTCCGGGTGCCGCAGCTGATCCTCAGGCCCATAGGAGACTGCTGATTTAATCGGCAGAGCAGAGGATGCGTATAATGAGGGATTCGTCGCTCGCTTAGGAGTGATTTCCCATGCTCTCCCCAGATCGTGATCGGCTGTTTCGGATCCGCGAGCAAGATCGCAGCTTTTACGGCGCGCTGTTGCCCAAGGAGCATCCGCTGCTGGATGCCTTGGAGTTGATCCCCTGGGACTCCTTTGTCCCAGAGCTTGAGGCGTTTTATTGCCCTCATCGCGGCCAGCCGGCCGTGACGCCGCTGATCATGTTCAAGCTCGAGTTCCTGCGGTACTTCTGCCGTCTGTCGGACCGCGAGGTGATGCTCCGAGGGCAAACTGACGTGCTCTTTCGCTGGTTTCTGCAGATACCAGTCATTTATAGGCTTCCCGATGCCAGTCTGCTCCCGAAGTTCCGCGGTCGGCTCGGTGCCGCAGGTTTTAAAAAACTCTTTGAGCGCCTGGTCAGCTACGCGCGTCAGGCAAACCTGATTCGAGATCGATTGCGGCTCAAGGACGCCACGCATGTGGTTGCCAACATCGCCGTCCCCACCACGCTCGCCTTGCTCGCTCAACTGCGAGAAAGAATGCTCGGTGTGATTGACAGCTTCGATCCAGAGGTTGCAGAGGGCTATCGTATCGAGGTCCAGCGGATTACCCAGGAAACCGAACACGCCAGTGCTGAGATCAAGCTGCAGGCACGCTTGTCACTGGTCAACGATCTGCTGGGCTGGATTCAACAGCAAACGCCCCCAGCCGAGGGCGCCGATCGGCGGTGGGCCAAGCTGCAGGCGGTCCGTCAGTTGGCCGAGAAGATCACCGACGACATGTTTCACCCGAACAAGGGCCATCGGACGCTGAGCGTCGTCGACCCCGAGGCGCGCCGCGGTAAGCACGGTGAGTTTTACGACGGCTACTTGTTGGACGTGATGATCGATGCCGAGAGTGAATTGATCACCAGCTTTGACGTGCTTGCAGCGGACGGCGATGAAGCGGCTGATGCGATTGATTTGGTCAAGATGGAGCAGCAAACCTACGGCAACCAGATTGAGCAGCTCTCCATGGACGGCATCGGTTTCAACGGCCACGTGCTGCGAGAGCTCCAGGATCCGCAAGGGCCCAATGTCGAAGTCTTCGTTCCGCCGAGGGACTTCCGCAGTGGTGAAGGCTTTGCTGCATCGATGTTTGAACTCTCCGCCGACGGCACCAGCGTGACCTGTCCCAACGGAGAAACATCGAAATACCGCCACCAGGGCAAGCACCTCACTACGTTTAAGTTCAAGCGTTCGCAGTGCCAGAACTGTCCTCTGCTGTCGCAGTGCCACCTAAACTTTAGCCCGAAATCAAACTTGGGCAGATCGGTATCCAAGAGCTTGTATGAAGCAGAATATGAGCAAGCCCGAGAGCGGGCGAAGACTCCGGGGTATGCCGAGGTCCGGCGCAAGCATCCGGCGATCGAGCGGAAGCTCAACGAACTGGCACGTCACGGCCGCGGGCGTCGGGCCCGGTACTGGGGTCGAGCAAAGCTCTGCATTCAGCAGTGCATGACTTGCCTGGTGGTGAATGTGAAGCGGATCAGCCGCTTGCTCCAGGCCACGCCCTGTCCAGCGACCTGTTAAGGGCGGAGAAAGGAGGTGATCGATCGATTCTTCGCTGGAAGAGGTTTTTAAAGCGCGATTTCGCCTAAGCGAACGCAGGTCGGCTCAAGGCCCTGACGAAAACCAGCCGCAGCGCGATGCCATCGAGCAACGCTCGATCATCGCCTCCGCACACATTGCTATTATCTCAGCAGTCTCCATAGGGCCGATACATTCTCTGCCGGGGCCGTAAGGCCCCGGACTCGAGCAGCAACAATAATCTCTTAGGCCCGCAGGGCCGGCACAAGTAGGCCCTGCACCCAAGCCGTACCGGCCACTCGCGCTAACCTCGTACAAGCCCGACGCGCAAGCGAGTGGTTCCTACACAAGCCCGACGCGCAAGCGAGTGATTCCTACACAAGCCCGACGCGCAAGCGAGTGATTCTCATACAAACCCGACGCGCAAGCGAGTGATTCGGTGAATGCTCTCGCTTGCCATTCGATCTGGCAATTTGAATCATGGTTGATCTCGGTTTTCCGGCCTTGGCCTTCGGGTCGCAATGGGACATTTTGCTGCCTGTGTGTGTACCTCGCTTGCGCTTCGGGCTTGTATTGAGATATACCCGGGTGGGCTCAGGCCTGGGCTAAGCACACCTGAGGGAGTCGCAGGGCATCATGAACCGTGAATCAGCGAAAATTACCGATTCGCACGAGGGTTTGGCGAAAAGGTACCGTCAGGTGTGCTTAACAACGCAATAGTGCTCGGTTGCAGCATGCATTCAGGGTGCGATGCCGCACGGCTCGCGCCGTGACGTTAACATTGCTAACGGAAGGGCGCTTACCGAATCTCCACCCCCTCCCCAAGCCGCTGCAGCACATCCTCCGGCCGCAAATTCTTCTTAAACACGATCGGCGGAGCCAACCCCTGCGGCAAATCAAACTGCACTTGCTGAGGAATCGCCAACAGGATCGGATGCTGCGAAAACTTCGGTGGCCGATCGCTCCGCCGATCGGACGATGGAACCGCCTGCTGGGAAAACTTCGCGATTGTCTTCGCCTTAGCCAACAGGTACTCCGGCGTCCAATACCCAATGATCTCCAGCAGCACCCGCTGGCCCCCTTCATGCACGAGCGAAAAATCGGGCGTGAACACGCACTGCCCCTGGTGCAGCAACTCCGTCTCCCGCTCCAGTCTCCAACCCTCGCGCGGCGCTTCGCCCCAAGCTTGATAAAACTCAGCCTCCCAGTCGCTGTCAAAATCCGCCGGCTCGGCAACCGGCGAACTCAGCCCATCATCGCTGCTGAGTTCCAGCCGAAATCGGCGACCGCGGCGGTCACGCACCTTCGCCACCGCCCGCCAACCGCGACAGGAGAGCAGGCCCGGCAACAACCTCGCCATCGCGATCCCATACCGCGTCGACCGCCGCAAAACCGACGCCGGACCATCGAAGCGGAACAGATACTTCCCATCACTTTGACGCGTGATCGAGTGCATCAGCCGTGCGAGCTTCGCATCCCGCAGGATCGTTTTGTGATCCGTCGAGGACCAGACGTGCAGCGATTCAGCGCGGTACAGCGCGGCTTGAGTTTGCGCGACGTTGTAACGGGCCAGCAGTGCAGCCGGGTCGGGATAACCGGAAAACGCCCTCAGCCGCTGGAACTCGATCACGTCGGCGAACAAGCGGCTATCGATCTCCTCCCAAGTCATCCCCGACTGTTCGGCGATCTCCTGTTTCGCAGCCGTCTCGGACCACGTAAAAATACCTTCCGGACTGCTGACCAGCGGGTGCAGCGGTGCGGCAAGCGAAAACACCTGCTGCCGCAATTTTGCCGCCGCGCCGCGTTTGTCGGTGTCGTAAACCGACACTTCATCGAGCAGTTTGCAGAACGCAGCGATCCGCCGGCTCGGGCAATCCTCGAGCGCCGCGCAGACGTTTTCGACCTCACGGTGCAGCTCTCGCCGCGTGCGTCCGCTGCCGCGCTGATAGACCTGCAGCATCCGCTGGGCAAATTTCAAATAATGGCCGTGCTGCTTGCGTGAGAGCCGATCCGGGCGGATCAGGCCCGAAGCGTCGAACTCAAAAATGGCGTGATCGCTTGTAAGCATCGCTACCATCAAGAAGAAGCTGGTTCCCGGCGGCCGGCCCCTGTGATTTACTTGTTGTCCGTGGAAAAAGCATCGCTACCATCAAGAAGAAGCTGGTTCCCGGTGGTCGGACCCTGTGATTCACTTATTGTCCGTAGTAAAAGCATCGCTGGCGCGGCGACGGCGTGAACGGGCCACGTCGCGGGTTTCACGGGTGACGATTTCGTACAGCGTACCACGCCCGTAACGGCTGCGGCGGAGGATGCGTCCGAGCCGCTGAGTCGCCTGCCTCGGGCTGCTGCTACCGCCGATGACGATCGCGACCTTGACGTCCGGCAGATCGACACCTTCATCCAATACGCGATTGGCGACCACCGCGGGATAACGTCCCTGTTCCAGGCCCTGCAGCACATCGAGCCGTTCACGTTTGCCGCAGTGACTGAGCAGACAGGGGATCAGGAACCTCCGCGAGACGTCGCGGGCCATCGCGTTGGTCCCGGTAAAGATCAGACACGGCTCGCCGACATGCAGTCGAAACAGATCTTCGAGCACTCGCAGTTTTTCTTCGGCGCGGTCCTCGATCGCTCCCTTGGCATGGAACTCGCGGAGGATCCGCCGAGCTACGGGATCACGGCCGCTGTCGCTGCAGAGTTGCTGCCAGCTGAACACCGGATCCTCTTGCCGCCGCTCATGCATGTACGCCTGGATCTGCTGCGACAGTTCGTCGTAGCGGCCACGTTCGCGTTTCGAGAGATGCACCGCGATCCGATGCACCTCGTACTGAGCCAGCGTCTGCCCACGGGCCTGGGCGAGCGATTGACGGTAGACGACCGGTCCGATCAATCGGTCCAACAGCGTGTGCCGACCATCGCTGCGTTCCGGCGTCGCGGTGAGGCCCAAACGAAATGGTGCCGCGCACATCCGCGCCGCATCCTGGCGCAGCTCACCGGGCAAGTGGTGGCACTCATCGAACACGATCAGCGCAAACGCATCGCCAATCCGCGGCATGTGGTTTTGGGCGCTGTCATACGTCGTCACGCACAGCGAACTGACGCGGTAGATCCCATCGCCCAGGATCCCGGCGTCGATCCCAAAGCGTTCGTGCAGCCGGCGGTGCCACTGGTACATTAGGTCGCGGACCGGAGCGACAATGAGGGTGCTTTGCGAGCACTGAGCGATCAGGTGCAGTGCGACTTCCGTCTTGCCGGTCCCCGTCGGCATGATCACGCACCCGCGCGAGGTCTCCAACCAGGCACTCACCGCCGCCAACTGATCCTCACGCAACGTTGGCCCCGCACTCATCCCCCCACCGCCACCTCGACCACAGTCAATCTCCACCCAGCGAGGTACCGTATCCACCACCCGAGCCGCCAGTTTCCGCCGCAGCGTCTGCCGCACGCTCGCATACTCCACCGCATCACATCGAAACGCCCCCACCCGCGGATCAAACACCCATAGCCCCTGCGGAAACAGTTTTTCCACCACCCCCGCCACCACTCCACCGAGCACCAACGTCCCCTGATCAAACGCGAGTGTGCAAGGAATGTTCATTGCTCTAAGAAATCAAGCAATTAAGACGTACCTGCGTCAGTCATCCCGTAGTATCGGCTCGTCGGGCAAACGTACGCTTCGCATGATTCAGTAACAAGCCGTGGGGCCAGATATCCTTGTGCCGATTGTACCGGATAATCTAACGAGTCCCGTGCATAGCACGCTGCTGAAATCATCCGAATCACTTCTGCCGCGTGCCCCGCAGTGGGCTTAGATATGCAGGTTTATTCCTTCCCACCCACCTGCGACTGCAAAGCTTCTATTCGGTTAGTGTTCTCCTGCACTCTGGTCCGAAGGAGTTCAGTCATTTGCGATATTTGTTGAGCATGCTGTGTAAGCAACTCGATACGTTCGTCAAGGCGGTCGTAGCGGTCTTCGAGTTGATCGAGATCTGCTGTTGAGAGCGACGCCGTTGTTCCGCTTGCCCCACCACTCACCGCGGCTGCGTCGTGCTTCTGTTGCTCGGGTTCATTCTTCAGAGCGTTCAACAGTTCTCGAAGCAAGTCTGTGCTCGCTGCCTGTCCGCCCTGACGCGTCGGAGCAGACTGGACGTTTAGGCTGGAAGCACCTCCATTAAGTCGTGACTGTAATGCCTGTAAATCCGCTTGAGAAAAGCAATGCAGTCCAAGCGGTGAAGCCGCCGGAGTCTGGCCGGCCGCCGCGAATAGGGCTGCGTTCTGCGGCGCCGACGTCATACCGACTGGCACAGCCATCGTCGTCATTAATGGCGAAGCCAAGGGCGCAGGCATCTGCAGTGGAGCGGCGGCCACTGGCATGGCCATCTGTGGCGTGAAGGCGAAGGAAGGAGCAAATGCGGATGCACTTGCATGCACCAGTACGCCCTGTGGCGGTGGGGGAGCCAGCGCGTGCCCCTTTCTCTGATGGATATGCACATGCACCTGCATCGGCGGGCAACATTGAGGAGGCGCCCCGCAACGATGTGCGGGGTGGGGGCAGCCGGTATCATGGCCCGGAGCACTATCGCAGTGCCCTTGTGCGAGCAAGGCCTGCGAGAAAAATACTGCAAATAGAACGCTCAGGAGAAGAAAAAACGGATACTTTGACACGACGAATCCCCCGAGAAAGGAGCAGGCTTAGCGGAGGCCGCGTGCGTCATTGCACACTACATCCCCACACTCCCTTCTAGTCGCCACATCATCAAGAAGTCGGTCAGTTTTTCTGAATAGCAGCCGATGGTCGACGTAAACCGCATACTTTACCCAAACTCTGGCTACTTCAGCGTCTGGAGTCGTGCTATCGTCACCTTAGCTTCACGGGAGACCCTATCAAACTGGTCCATGAGCGGATCGTCCGAGGATGTCGCTCCAGCTCTGCTTCTCTCACTCGACTCAGTCGGATGACGAACGCTAGTCAAGCTTTGTTGCGGCCGACTACGAATACGGGTATCCTGCAGAGAGCCCGCGCCATCATGGCCTGTGTCGTCGCCCTGCAGCCTCGATCGCCTCAATTCTTCCACGTCCAGTTCGAGCCTTCGAACGCTTCTTCTCAAATCCTCCAGCGATTCGTTGCCCCCATTCCCTGCCGAGTTACAATCAGGTTCATCTCGGAAACGTGGCAAGAGGCGGATGATATCTAGAATGGCCCGGACGTCGCCGAGAAATGTTGGCTCTTGAACACTGCTGTCAGCGCGACGGCTGTTAAATTCTTGCAGCTTTCGATCGAAGGCTGAGTCAACGACCGATTGAAGATCAGCGACGGACATGATCGTGCCGGTCGAGGCTGACTGTCCGTTAGTGAAGCTGCCCGCCGTCGAGGCGGTTCCCAAAGCAACATTCGGTGCTGACCCAAAGACTACGCTCGGCGCCGTGCCATAGGTGACATTCGGTGCTGCGCCATATGTGACGTGCGGCACTGCCCCATAAGCGACGGGTGCAGCACCGTACGCAAAGCTGGGAGCCAACGTATACATCTGAGTTTGTACAGGCGCCGCAAATCCATAGCTGACCGCTGGTGCAGCCATCATGTAGCTGGAAGTTGACGCAGCGGTCATGCCTGCGCCACCCATGATGCCTGTGATGTCGATGCCACCAACCTGCTGTGCAGGGTGCGCACAAGAAAAGGGTTGCAAAACTTGCCGTTAGGCAGAGTCTATTGAGTGTGTTCATTTTTGTTGCGATCTTAGAATGGTTGACTGCGTCCACCGTAGCCGTGGCGCACAAAGATAGGTCGCTCGACGACCGCCGTCAAACAACCGGATCGATAAAATTCAGCAAAACGGTGTAGGCATTACTCCGGCCTCTCGCGACATCGGCCTTAAGCGGAACTCACTGTAGATCGGATCGGGGATCCGGCAAACGGTGTTCCATGTCGTCCTCCTCGGAGGTGAATCGTGCTCCGAATGCGGCAGCACGATTGCGAATGTCAGGGAGGGCTTCTTCAGCAGCCTCTCCTGCAAGTTGACCAGTAATTTTTGCATTCTCCAGATTGTCTTCGCTGACTTCAAATCCTTGCGAACGAAGTTCGCTGACAATCGAATCGATCTGATCCAGTTGGGAATCATCCGTGAGTCGAACATAACCGCGTTTTCGCATCGAATTGCTCCTTTTGGTTTTCGTAACGCCCCTGACCAACCGCAATTTTACTCACGTCCCCCCCTCCCTGCCACTCTTGCCAACTGCGGCGGCCAGGAGTGTCTACGGCGCTTGCACTAGCCCAGCGCAACTTGGGTAGCTGGCTGAGAAAGTCCTCGCACGGAGCGTTGAAGGGCATGTTCGAGCTGATCGGGTCCCCAGTTGGGATTAGCTTCGAGCCACAGCGCTGCAATGCCAGCTACATGCGGTGTCGCCATACTGGTGCCGTTAAGCCGGCGTGTCCGGTTACCTGGGACGCTCGAGAGCACATTGACACCAGGTCCCGAAATTTCGAGTTTGTTTACATTCGAGAAGATAGCTCGCCGTGAACACTCGTCCACAGCCCCCACCGCCATGGCGCTCGGAGAGCTGGCCGGAGCCCCGGTGCGCACCATCAGGTTTTGCCGTGAATCGTTTCCGGAGGCAGCTATGACCAATGCGCCGGCCTGGCGGGTTCGCCGGATCGCGTCTTCGTAATCACGGTCTACTCCACCATTCGTTCGGCTGCCCAAAGAAAGCGAGATGACTTTACAACCAGCTCGGAGTGCTAATCCCATCGCTGTGATCACGTCTCCACGTCGCGCCCGAGGCCCGTTTGGTGGAGGAGTGTTATCAAACACTTTAAAAGCAATGATTTCCGAGTCGTAGGCGATCCCGTAGCGCGGGCCGAAAGCAGAGGTTCGGGGGCCACACGCCGTGCCGATGCAGTGGGTTCCGTGCCCATTGATGTCATCTACGGACACGTTTGGCACAACGGAGTGCACGAAAATTCGGCGGCCTTGGAAATCGCGATGATTCAAGTCCATTCCTGTGTCAAGCACAGCGACTCGCACCCCGCGCCCTGAATAACGTGAATTGAGCACGCCGGTTGCTTGGAGGCCCCAGGTTGCGGCGCTTGTATCGCGGAAGCACGCGGCCGAAGCTACTTCTGCAGCCGCCTCTTCCGCTTGCTCCGGGGTCAGGGCGTCACTTAACTGCAACAACATGCGCAGTACCGCGCCCAAGCGACGTACCTTCCTAGGATCAAGCTGCAAGAGAAAATCAGCTTCTGCGGTATCTGCTATCCCCAGTTCCGCACCGAGATCACCGGGGTGTCTCAGATAGTCGTATTTCTCGGGAATCACGGCTTCGATGTCGCTGCCTGGATCGCTCGCTACGGAGGCTAAAGCCGTGGCTTGATCGGGATCGTTGGAGAGCACTGCAATACCCAACTCTGCAAGGCCTGCCGCTTCACCACCAGCAAATTGCTCTGCAGGATAGGATTCAATCGACCAATCCGTCGTTGAAGCAAATTCGTGTATGCCCGCGCGGTCGCGCAGCACGGATCGCATTCGAGAAGAAACGTCAGCATCGGACTCGCCGGAATGTTCCTTAAACACAACGATTGTGCGGCCCGTGTATTCCTGGTTCTGATCCTCCGGCTGGAGACTGAACGATTCTGCCATCTCGCTCTCTTCAAATGCCTGACGCCGCATGATTAGGCTCCGATTTGGAAAAATGCACAAACTTTCAGGCGTTACCACCGCAGTAAGCAAGCCCCAAATTATCCTCGCCTAACAGGGGTGTCAACAACACCCGCCAGTGCGAGGCTGAGTTCTTCCGAGCTGCCGTACCTCAGCAGCATCACCAGCTTTTCAGCACTTTTCGCGTTAAGTAGCAGCCGGCTCTCAACCGATTAATGCGGCAGGGCCGAAACAACCCGAATGACGGGAGTGATAGCTGCCGGAAAGGTCATTTCTATGCGATTTCTCACGGTTCTGGTACTGCTCTTGATGGTGCATACCGCCGGTGCTGCGCCCCCGGCTGGGTGCTCGCACTCTCAAAGTGCATGTTGTGCCCGGTGCCAAGCGTCCTGCCGCCATGTCCCGCGCTGCGCCGTGTGCCCAGCTCCAGCTGCCCAGCTTCCTTGCCCGCCGCAGCACATTCACGTCGATCTTTCTCATTCAACACCCGCTCCGTGCGAAGAACCAGGGGCTGGGGTTTTCGCTGCGCCCCTTGGTTCGGGCACGGTAGAGGGCGAGAGCATGTCCGTTGGAATTCGAGGGTTAGAGATCGAGTTTCCGGCTTTTCGACTGCGACTGCCGTCGATCAAATTGCCCTCACTATTCCGTGCCCGTACGGATTCAAGGATGTTGCTGGACAATACAACCGCCCCCTTTATCGCGACAACGGCTGGCTCGCCCGCACCAGCTGCCTATCCGGCGGCAACTGTGCCCCATCAAGTTGTCGCAGCATCGCCCCCATCTCAAGCGTATCTCTCGGTTCCGCAAACGCAGTATCCTGGACCATCGCAACAGCAAGTCTTAGCGATCCCAATGCAGCCCGCAGGCAAGTCGGCCATTACGCAGCAATCTTGTCCGAGCAGCGAGAATGAGGCGATGGAAGCGCGTGCCGAGGCAGCTGCCAGTCGACTGAGAGCACTGGAGGAGGCGGAACGCCGATTGGAAGAGAAGCTTCGGCAATTACACATCCTCCTTCAGCAGACCCCGACGCCGTCATGCCCGCCAGCGACTGTTCCGTGTCCAGTTCCACCTGCTGCGCCTTCTCATCCTCCGTCTCCGGTGCCAGTTGAGTTCTTACCGATCGAACAGCTACCCCTACCAGCCCCTAGAAAACTGGAAGAATCATCAGTTTCACCGGCTCATTTCGAGACTTCTGCGGCTGCTGTCGAACCAATGCGGCCCCACCGCCTGCCGGTTCCACTGGTACATCAAATCCCGCACCGGAGCGACAATTAGAATGCTTTGCGAGCACTGGGCGATCAGGTGCAGCGCGACTTCCGTCTTACCGGTCCCCGTCGGCATGATCACGCAGCCCCGCCGACTCTCCAGCCACCCCGCCACCGCAGCCAACTGATCCTCCCGCAGCACCGGCCCCGCACTCATCCCCCACCGCCACCTCGACCACAATCCATCTCAACCCAGCGAGGCACCGTATCGACTACCCGCCCCGCCAGTTTCCGCCGCAGCGTCTCCCGCACGCTCACATACTCCACCGCATCACACCGAAACGCCCCGACCCGCGGATCCAACACCCACAGCCCCTGCCGAAACAATTTCTCCACCACCCCCGCCAGCACCAGCGTCCCCTGATCAAACCCCAGCGTGCAAGCAGTCGACATTAGATTCCTGGCACTGACGCCCAGTTCAAGGCCGCTAATCAGCGAATCTCGCATGTGTCGTTCCAGTGAACCCGGAACTCGCTGTGGTCGTTCGGTGGTTGGGTCCCTCAACGTCCCACGCCAGCGGCGGTCCGCCGCTCTCATTGCGCTTGATAAACTTCCATTCCAGCTCAGTGGACGGCGGCAGGCCCGCCACGGTGGTTGACCAGCGAAACCACTTAGGATAGCGAACCGGCGTGAGGCGGATGGCCTTGGCGGGATCCCAAGCACCAAGCTCAGCGATGTTTCCCAGGACGTAGATGGCCTGTCCTGGTTCCGTCTTGCCGTTGCTACATACGAAGTGGACCGACGCGGTCTTGGGCAGTTCTGCGGATAACTGCACTGCCAGTGTCCGTTCGGCCGTCACTTCCTTGGCAGCCATGCGCGTCAGTATCAAGTTCGGCGAAGCATTCACCCATCCCACGTTGCCCGCTTTGAATTCGTCGAGCGACGCCAGTTCAACGAGATCGGCACCATCGATGCGGACGCCCGTGGCTTTCCGATCTCGGACCACCAGGGCGATCATGGCTCCGCGGTTGGCCGGGGCCTCGTGATAAGTTCCCTCAGCCGCATGAATTTTCACGGTGGCCTGGCTATCCGTTCGCTTCTGCGACACCTTGGTCTTGCGGAAGATTCCAGTGAGATAGTCGATGGTCGCTCCATCATCTTCATACACCGTGGACTCCGTTTCCTCGGTGTCAGCGTACACCTGCAGCCGCAGTTCGGTCCGCTTGGTCAGCTCTAAGGCTTGCTCGGCGGTCGAAAGCGCAGTGAGATCGACACGGCGACGCCCCGAGACATTCATGGTCTTGTCGTCGACGTACATGAGGGGAATGATGGCACCTGCCCGCGCAAATAGCGGCAGTGTGAAGAGCCCTTGTTCGCTCCCACGATCACGATAAACGGGAATCTCTGCGGTTTCTCCGCCGGTACTGTCGAACCATTCATTCGTGTGATAGTTGATCCAGGCTCCCGACGGCAGATACACCCGTCGATCGGTTTGTCCAAAGCCAGCCACCACTCCGAACAGGAGCGAGTCGCCGATCATCTTCACATTACCGATGCGCCGAGCACGAGGATCCTGTTGGAAGTGATAGACAAGGGGCGGAAAGACCGGTTCGCCGTGCAGATGCGCCCGATAGGCGAGCGAATAGAGATACGGACTGAGTTCGTATCGCTGGACCAGATTGGCACGATTGCTCTCTTTGTGGCCTTGCTGATCGGGCGAGATGCGGATGTTGCCGCTGAGTTCATTGTTTGTCCAGGCATGCGGCCGTAGGGGAATATCCAGGAGAGAGTTATTGGCGAACCATTGGGTGTAGAGTTCGTCGGAGTTATGCCCCTCCTCATGTCCCACACCGTTGGTGCCGGAGAATCCACCCGCATCCGACGTGTAGTAGTCCATGCCGGCTAAGGACATATGCAACTGCGTGTTCAAGTGAGCGCGGAGGTTGCCGAGATTCTGGCCCACGTCCCCCGACCACATGCCGCCATAACGCTGGCTGCCAATGGTGCCGGCGCGGGACAAAGTAAAATGGCGCGGCGCTTGATGCAGATCCAAAGCGGTCTTGAGCGCAGCTCGGTGGGCCGGAGCCTGATAGCCGGTGGCGATGCTTTTAGACCAGAGCAGGTTGTAGACGTTATGGATGTCGCCGTGGCGGTTTTTCCCAAGCTCCGGGAATCCGTGGTAGACGGCATCCTGGTAATACATTTCCGGCTCACCCAGATCGAGCCAATGCGAATTGATTCCAAGCAACGCCAACTTCGAGCGTTTGTTGTCGTGCCAGAACTTTCCCGCTGCCGGGTTGCTCCAGTCGATCATTCCCCCTCTTCCCCACCAGACGCAGTGATCGTCGTTGCCTTCATGGCGAAAGTCGCGACGTTACGACGACGGTGTCGTCGCTGCCATCGGTGACGCGCACGAGGTATTTGTTCATCTTGAGGGTACCGTGAATCGGCAAGCGATTATCGATATACGGTTCTTCGATGGTCATGAAACGAATCCCCCGGTCCTGGAGATACTTTGGAATCCGTGTGGCAGCGTCCGGAAAATTGACCGTCGAAAACTCAAGTGTTCCCATCCGGTTCGGCTCACAGATGGCATCGCCCTCGTTGCTATCAAATGATCCACCAAACCATTGAATATCGAGAGCCACCCCGTCGACCGGAAACCGGTTGAATGCCAGCGAGTCGAGATCCGTGTCGATCTCATCCCAGTTGTCGTAACCGAATTCGGAAATCCACAAGCCGAACGTGCTCCGAGGAGGAACGGGCGGTCGGCCAATCAGTTCCATAACATCCCGGCGCAAGTCCTTGAGGTCAGGACCGCTACAGATAAACCAGCGAATTTGGTCCCCCCACATCGTGGCCGACCACTTGCGACCTTCGCGCAAGTCCCAGCCAACGCGGTAGACCTGATCCAGCAGCAGGACGTAGTTTTGAAACCCTTTGCCGGGCACTTCCGGCCCAGTTGCATACAACACCGGAAACTGCGAGACGCTCGGACCGCCTCCGTGAAAGTTATCGCTCCCTATACCCGCATCGGTAATGTAGAAGCCGAAGCGAAAATTGCCGTGGTTTCGCGGATTCCATTGCCGCCCGATCCAGTCGCCATCTGCAGTGCCTGGATCATGGAACAGATTGCCAACGCCGTAGGCATTCTGCATATCGAGCCGGTCGATTACCAGGCGTTTGGTCGGCCGATGTAAGTCTTCCCCACGGAGCTTCGTCAGCGTGACGCCGCGCAGCTTATCAACGACGGTCACGCCGCCAGCATCGGCATCCACGGTCAATGTCAGTTCGGTGGTCTCGATAACATTCCCCGTAGCGGAAAAACCGGCGGTTAGCGGCCCCGGGTACGCGTTGTAGGCTGGCACATCGATCATCGGCGTCACGTAGACCGGATCGGCCTCGCCGGAACCGGCACCACTTTCGGAAAGCTCGAAGTGGGCCAAATCGTCATCGAGAATTTCGACGAGCAAATAACGCGGTCCGGACGTAAACTTTTTGCGCTGAACGCCAAGACGATCCTGCGCTGAGGTCACTGAGCCAAGCACAAGCAGCATCACTGCCAAGACAAACAGCTTCTTCGCGCGCATGACTAGCCTCTGATGTTAGGGCAGCGATTTGATTTGGATGTGACGGAAGGCGACGCGTGATTGTCCGCCGTGCGTCTGCAAACCGATATAGCGAGGCACGGCAACGGTCGATGGCAGCGCTCGGTCAGGATACGTTGGGTCGGAGCCAGCGGCGAACGTGAATGTGTTGATCGTCTGGCCATTCAAGTCGACCGTGTAGCTCTGACCCTGCACGCGAATCTCGTAGCTGTCCCATTGGCCAATCGGCTTCACCTGAACACCGCCAGGGTTGGTCGGCGCTTGAAAGCCGTAGATGGCTCCTGTCTTACGCAGCGGATCAGGGTCCTGCTCGTCAATCTGGATTTCGAAGCCGAAGTTCACTCCGACGTAGGCCGTGCGCTTGTATTCTTTGCTGTCCGGATGTGGAAACCGGAGGAACACTCCCGAGTTATCGTCGTCCCTCCAGCGCCGCCATTCCAGCTTGAGGATGAAGTCAGCCGGAGTGGGAAGGGAGCACCAGAAGAGCCCGATGTCATCACCGGGAACCGCTTCCAGCGCACCGTCTACTACAATGAAGTGGCCCGGATTGCCTGGCTCGGTACGAATGCTCGACATTCGCCAGTGAGCCAAGTTGGCTCCGTCAAACAAGGCTGTGAAGCCAGGATCAGGTTGAAACAATTGGGGTGCTGGAATGAGCTTGTCCGCCAAGCGTCGGGCCAAGGCAACACCCGTCAGCATCGGATTGGGCGAACCAACGCTCGGAAACAGCGCCGGTCCGGCGACAAAAGCATTGGTGGTGCCGCGGATCAAACAGTCGGCGTCTGTAACCGACGTCGCGGCATTGTCGCCCATCCAGAGCCCACCCGCTTCGTGATGTGTGGTTCCCAAGCCGTCGCGGCGACTACCATGCGGCCCCGTCGTGTAGGGCAGCTCCACTTGCAGGTCTGCACCGGGCGAGAGCAGCTTGAAACCCATCGGCGTAAAAAGCTGAAAGTCGTGCCCGTTAGTAAACACTTCCACCAATTCGTTCGAAGCATCGTCCATCGCGTCCCACAGTTCTTCATCTTTGGCATGGGGAGAAAGCGTAACGAAGGCACGCCGCTTGCCGAACTCATCGCGGGGCTGCGCGTCCTGCAATGCGATGCTGTTGGCTGGATTGTGCGGCTGCATTTCCCCGATGCCTCGGATCGTGATCACGACATGCGTCTCATTGGCCGTCTCGAATCGATCGACAGTATCGATGTCCGGTATTTTCTTAAACAGCTGCGCCTCGCTGTCTTCGGTAGGACGATCGAGGCCGGCGGCGGTTAATTGAAAATGAAAATGTCCGACGGTGCCGTCGGCGAAGGAGTGTCGGCACTTCAGGAACAGTGCGGAAGACTCCAAATCCTCCATGCCGGCAAGGCCGTTGATTGCGGCGCACGGCACTCGAATGGTCACGTTGGAACGCAGATGAGCGAGCACATTGGTGCCCATGCGGTTCCAGGTCGGAAGGACCTGGAAGGATTCCAGTGCCAAGCGAGTACTTTCAATCGTGCTATTGGCCAGGATCACGACGCCGTTGGCCGGCAGTTCATACTCCACCTCGCGATCTCCTTCTCGCACCAGCCGAATCTTAAGCTTAATGACCCGCCGCTGGCCGCCCTCGTCGGCGGTAATCAGCTCGACTACGCGAGCATCCGGCACCACCATAAGCCGCTTTTTAACGTCGTCATGATTGGCTTGTATTTCCGCGACACGGGTGGCCTGTAACAGCAGGGGCACCGAGCTGAACTTGTTGAAGGGGAAGAATCCCGCGCAGGGCGCTCGGCCCTGCACTGCCAGCGGGGCTTCGAGTTTCAGTAGATTCAATTCGCCGGGACTGGTGCCGCCGGGGGGATCCAGGTGCAACGGCAGTTCGTCAAGAGGAATGGCTTCGGTGACGGCCGACGGTGTTTCGCCGAGCGCATCGAATAGTTGCTGCCGCATGGCTTCATGCAGGAGGCCGTGCATGAAGTCATTCGCCTCGGTGACACCGATCTGCTCGCTCGCCTGGCGGAAGTAGCTGTCAGGTCGATTGGGTCCTGGGTTGTTCAACTCCTGCATGACGGTCACAGGCCAAGTCGTCGTTTCCGCATCCAAGAGTTGCGGGGCCCAACCACCAAAGAAAATGGATCGGCCGCCGACACAGTAGGCTAAGCCGGTGAAACCTTTGGCGACATCGGAACGCCAAGGTAGGCCCCACACTTCGCCCCTCAGCACGCCCGGATCAGCTTCCACAGGGCCGGGTGGTTTGAATCCGGGCAGCGGGAGATTCTGGACGTGTTCCGGCACGGCCATCGGACCGGCTTCCAAGATCAGAATGCGATGGGCATGCGTGGCATCGTTGGAAAATAATTTTTGGGCCACGACAGCCCCGAATGAACCTCCACCGATGACAACGATATCGAAGGGACGAACATCCGGACGATTGGGATCGTTGGTGCTGGCAATGGCCTCACCATAAAGGTTCATGGTGAACCGGCCCAACACATCCTGGGTGAATGAGGTTCGCTCGGTGGCAAGGCGCATGATCAAAACCTTTAAGTTGATATGGATGCCGATGAGGGAATGGACGGGTTTCTATTGAGTGGCATAGTGCAGATCATCGACCGGTGCTTGAGCCGTGGCACTTTCGTCCGCCGCCGGATTGTCATCCACGGCCGCTTGGAAACTTTTGCAGGCCTTCTCGCCGCCTTCCCGCGTCTAAGCATTGCCGGGCCGTCGCGACACGCGCATACTGCAGGCAGAGGACACAAGACTAATAGGTCTTGCTGGATGCGGTCCCAGCGCGCGGACAAAAAATCAACGGCATCCGAAGCAGCGATGAGCCATTCCACAGAGGCGATGGTCAAGAGCCGTTCGTGGTTCAGAACTTCACCGCTTCTCCACGAAAGCGCATTGCGATCAGGCGGAACATAGGCCGTAACTGCGAGCCACTTGCTCAACGGCAAAAGCCCTTGGGCCAGACCCGTCAAAACTTTACGAGCTGCGGCAGTCAACGGCATGATTCCCCCTCGCTGCCCATCGCCATCCGACGAGATACCAATACTCTTTGGGCACGTATGGGCACCCTAGGGCGATCTTGGATCCCCCAGGACGAGCGCATCCAGAATGATAATTCCCTCCAGGCGGCTGTCAAGTACGCCAGCCAGTACGCCAGCAACCGAGGCAAAGTCGAAAACGCCGTAGTCAACGTCGCTTTGTCCACCATCACTGGGTGGTGACGTTCGTGACTCTGTGGTTCCGCGCGAGCTCCTTATCAGCTGTACCCGAGCGAGATCGTCGTCGCTACGGAAAGCCCTCGTGAATTTACTTGCACTCCCGCCGTGCAGTGGTAGATTTCGAACTAGATGGGTGGCTAGATCCGGCTCGCCCAGGGATCGGTACGAGAGACTGTTCTGAAACCCTCTGCCGCTCCTTTTGGAGAAGCAACATGTTCAGCAACGGGCATCCTCGCTGTACGGCCAACAGGCGAACCGTTTATTTCTCGCGCGAAGCCCCGGAGGCCGATCGCACGCTGGCCCATGAGGCGCTGCGGGAACTGCTTGCGGCCAATCACTATTCGCTGCGGATCGGCCGTGATGTCTGGGATTTCGCAGTCACCATTCACGAACTGCGATCGTTGGGCTTGACCGAGAGCGACCTCCGCTGGCTCGTCTGCGCGGAATTGGTCCAGCATGCCTGCGAAGTCACCCGCGTCGGCGACCACAACCGCCAATTCCAAGCAACGCATCCACTTGTCTTCACCGCCCAAAACTGCTTCGTCCTCACCGAACGGGGCTGCGACTTCGCGCGCTCGTTACTTGATCACGAACCTGCCCCGCGATGTGCCGCCGGCGCCGCTGCGACACTTACCGAGTTGGATGACAAGCAGCCCGCCGCAGAAGCCTCCCATAACGGCTCGTACGATCCTAGGGTGCGTCCACACTGGGAATCTGACCGCCATGAACTGCGGCTAGGCAGCGTTCTCATCAAGCAGTTCAAGTGGCCGGCAATGAATCAAGAATTGGTTCTAGCCGCCTTCCAAGAAGAGCTTTGGGCCTTCCGCATCGACGATCCGCTACCACCCCAGCCCGCCCAGGATTCCAAACGTCGGCTCAGTGACACCATCAAGTGCCTCAACCGCAAGCAGAAAGCTCCCCTGCTCCACTTCCGCAGCGATGGCACCGGCGAGGGCATCATCTGGGAGGTTGTCGAAGGCGACGTTGAGGGGCAACTCTAAGCTCGCTCGCCGCGTGGTAGGCCACTCGTCTGGCGTTCACGTCGGCGCCCGGTTTCCTTCCGTAGCGAATCCTGGCCCAATGGCTTTAATAGATTGCCAGCACGTGCCCCTACGGATTTCGCTCCTTCCTATGCGGCGTTGTCGTGACCAAGTCGAAGTTCATTCCCGCCGGGACGGGTTGGATGCCCGACCTGCCGGAACCACGCGACTACACTCCTGACCAGGAAGAAGTTCGGGATTTGCGATGCCGGTTACGGCTGGTTGCCGTATGCGTATATTGAACAGCAATTGGCAACGAGCGAAATACTGGGACCGCTTTGGTTCCAAAATGTAAAGACTCCCTACCCGTACGTTTCCGTAGTCCTCGCGATCCGGCGCCGTAGCATCAAAGATACTGGCAACTCTGTGTTACCGCCCCATTGAGGGAAATAGGTAGCCAAATACTTACGTTAAGGAGCCAATCATGAGCAGCGGTGGTAGCGACTTCAACGAGAATGCCGAAATCAACGCGTCTGGAGAAGGTGGAGGCGGATACGACGCACCTCCGACGGAGAATGTCAGACGAAGCGATTCCGAATTCGACTCGCCTCCAATCGGCGAAGATGAGGGGGGCGTGGGCGAAAACGAGAGCGATGGTGAGTCCAGTGCTGCCGCTCAACGGGTGCTGGACGTAAAGACTCAGATCGAGCAGCGGCTCGTCGAGGCCGCATCTTCCAACGCGATGTCGTTGGCCGAGGCCCGGAGCATAGACAGCGCAGGTGTACAGGGCGTTGGTATTTCTGCCGCCGTCCCTGGTCAACGCAGTCTGGTGGTCTATGTCGAGAGCGCGGCAAACGAGGAGCAGGTGCGCCGCGAGATGGTCGACACAATGGGCATCCAGGCAGCGTCCGGTGACGACTTACCGGTCGAGGTTGTAGTCACGGGCCGGATCGATGCGTACACGACAAACCGATCGAAGTTCCGGCCGGCCCCCGGTGGCGTCTCCGTCGGACACTTCAAAATTACGGCAGGCACGATCGGTGGCTGGGCTCGTGGACGCAGTGGCGACCGCCTGCGACGCCTGCTGATGGTGTCGAACAACCACGTGTTGGCCAATTCCAACGCCGCCCAATTCGGCGATTCAATCACCCAGCCCGGTCAAGCCGACGGTGGTGCGAACCCAGCTGATCGGATCGCAATTCTCGAGCGCTTCGTGAAAATTGATTTCAGCGCCGGCGCGGTGAACTTCGTCGACGCCGCCACAGGATGGTGCTGGGTAGATCGAGTCAGGCGTGACCATGTCTACCACGGCAACAACTCGATCGCTAAGTATTTCAAAATCGGCAATTCCGTGGCCGAGCCGATCGTCAATATGGTTGTGGGCAAGACGGGCCGGACGACCGACTTGACCCAGGGATTGATTCAGGCGGTCGACGTATCGATCAACGTCAATTTCGGTTCGGCCGGCGTGGCGCACTTCCGCGACCAGTTTTCCGTGCAGAAGACGAGTGCGGGTAATTTTTCAGCAGGCGGCGACTCGGGTTCGATCGTCTGGCAGTGGAAAGTCGGCATGCCGCCGGTTGGCCTGCTTTTCGCTGGCGGCGGCGGCACGACGTTCTGCAATCGAATCTCTCGCGTGATCTCGCCGTCCGCACTGGACATTACGCTGAACGAACTGAACTGAGCTTGCGTTGGTGGCGGGGTCAGCCGAGGCCCCGTCTATTAATCCTTGAACGCGCGGGCAGTCGCTAAAAACGGTTCTGGCGTGTGTCAGCGTGCTCCGTTCATAACAATCTTGACAAATTGATTTTCTGGGCAATCGCCCGTACGATGGTAAGAGTGCATTTGCGTGCGGTCGGCTCTGAGAATTTCAGGAGCAATCCGGCGTTTGGTCAAGATTTTCGGCGTGCGAGAAGCAAAGGAGTTTCGCGTGACCCTCGACGAGAATGCAGAAGTGTTGTACGACCCGGGAGACGATGAACGGACCCATAGCGGCGGAATCCAAGTCGCTTTGGCTAAAGCGGAGCGACAACTCGCCCACCGCAAGGGGGTTCATGGGATGGGGATATCCAAGAGCGGCCCGGATGCGATTGTTGTTTATGTTGAGAATGAACAAGTCCTGTCGCAATTGCCTTCAGATGTCGATGGTTTCCCCGTGGTGGGCGAAGTGACAGGTGAGATCAGGGCACTCTAAGCCTCGCGCATTCGCGAAGTCTATTGGTGCTTGTGCGGTACCACCTTGTTGCCAAATAACCCACACAACGATGCGTCGCAAAACCAGAGCTGTCACATCTCGCGAGTATAAAGTGATGCTCCGAGCGAACCGATTCGCTGGGAGCAAGCAGGACGTTATTGCGGCGGCAGAACATTTCCGCGAAGCGTGTGCACAGGGATTTCGGAACTCCGTTGTTACTAGCGACGGAGTTTCATTCCTCCGCGGTGAATTCAAACCGCTGGTAGACGCGAAGCAGGTCACGGTGCAGTTCTTCGACACCAGAGATCGGAGGCTGCGAAATTCCGACTTTGTTTTTCGCCAGCGTCAACCGATCGCAGGGGGACCACTCGAATTAACCCTGAAGCGTCGTCAGGCCGACCGATTCTTCGTTTCTGGCAGCAAGACAGGGGGCAAGACAAAGTTCGAGGAAGACATCAAGACGACGCAAACTCACAGCTTCATCTCACTGCACAGCCTGTCCGGAAAGGTGAAGAAAGTGGATGCGGACACCAAGTTTCAATCAATGAAGGATATTCAAAGTTTCTTTAATCCTCTAAAGAAACAGCTCGGCAGCACCTACAATGAAAGCGAGAAACTCTTACGGGTTTGTAATTTCATCGCAGTGCAGACGGTTTTGGAAGGAGTGCGATTCTTGATCACTGAGCAGATCCATGCCGAGTGTGCGTTGATCGTCTGGTACCAGCAGGGAGGAGATGCCAAGTCGCCAGCCGTCGTTGAGTTTAGTTTTCGCTGTCAAGACAAAGCGCTGGGATCTAAGCAAGAACCGTTTACGGCCGAAATGGCTAAGCTTTGCTTTGATATGCTCCAGGTCTTTCGCGATCAGGATTCCTCAGTCGTGCAATGGGTCGAACTTGACGGTCCTACAAAAACATCGTACGCCTACAGCCTGACGCGATCGGCGTCAGCCGGTTCCATGAGCATCCAGCCAGCTTGTAAAAATTTCTCTTAAATTCCGACGAGTGGACTCGGAACGCTAGCCTGCACCAGCCGCTGGCCACGCCACAGAGCCGCGTGCGTCCCCCGTTTCACTTGCTGAAGCATCTCGGGGCTGTCAAACCGTACCGCGGCGATGTTTTCCAGCTCGTCCAGGGCGACGTTTATCCCGCGGACGACAATCTCACGACGCATGGGTCTGATTTCCAAATCGCTCTCGACCTTTCCACGTTGCGGTGAGCAACGGTAGCAACGTGCCGTCCGAGTAAATCGCAAATGGCACAGGATCATTATCACACCCGCTCGCGATCTGGCAACAACAGCCCAGCAGTCAGCGCCCAGCCGACCGTGTCTTACTCGGAAATCAGGCGCACTGCATGAACCGTATCGCCGATCGCTGCCTCACGAAAGTCAGGTCAATGTTTGGGCCGTCGCTTGGGTCGTGTGGGTGGAACTGCGGGTGCCGAGATCGCCCGCTCCGCAGTTATCCGCCCATAACCATACCGATCGTTGCGTCCACCAAACTCAGGTTCTATATACTCGATCTCACTCGCACGTGGAGAATTTGCTTCCAATGCCTGCCCGGACTCAGCACTCACTTCGAACAGATTTTTTGCGGACCGAAAGGCGCAGGATCGGACGCAAGCCCAGATCAGCCAACGCCGCAAACACTTCCTCAGTTTTTAGCCGGCTTTTAAATCGCACCAACAGGCGTGGTGTCTCGATCAGCACCTGTCCGACCGCGTTGCGGAACACGCGATGCACCGCAGTTTCGTTCGGCGCGTCGGTCAGCATCCTTGCTGCCGCGGAGATATCCTGAGCGGTTCGAGCGAACACGAAACCCAAATCACAAACCAGACCGATCATGAGCGACCTCATCATCTCAACATACAAGCAGGCAAGCGACAGCTACTCTACTGCCCAGCGTTGGTCGAGCATCACCGTAACATTCCTACTTTTCCTACACATTACGACATTCAGTCAGTATTTAGGCATCGATCGCCAGCTGCGTATTGCTGCTCAACAGCAGGAACAGCTGGCGAAGCAGAAGGCTGCTGTCGATGACCTAGCGCAGCGTACACTTTCGTTCCGCACCACGGTAGACAAAGCGGTTACCGACACCTTCGGCGACTCGCTCGTGGAATCGCTGCGGTCCGATTTTTTGCAGCTTGACAGCGAATTAACCGACACGTCTTTTGCGGAGCCATCATTTCAGCCGCAGATGCAGCAGATGCAGATTGCACCAGTACCCCCGCACTGGGAATTCTTGTCGCCGGAGGAGGTGCGAGAGATAAACGAAATGCCGCAGAACGAGCGGGACGACAAATTGAAAAGTGTGATCCAACACAACATCCTCCAGCGGCGGTTCGGCGAACTGGCGTCGGTGTGGCAGCGCCGTGTCACCGAGATCGAAAACGAGACGCAGCGGGTGGAGGTGGCGGCTGATAGCCTGGATGACGCTACCCAGGATGTGCGGGAGCAAGCTGAACAGATCAAGACACAAGTTGCCCACATTCGCGAGACGGCAAAGAAACTTAAAATCAATGCTCCAGCCGGCGACTGGTGGCAATCCGTTGAAGACAAGGGGCGGATGGCGACTGGGTTGCGAGACGACGCAGCGAACGTACTTGCCGCCGATCTTCCCGAGCAGATCGCCAGGGATCTGAAGAGGGCGAGCCAGCAGGCATATGAAGCGGCGGAAACCAGTCGAGACGTCCTGACCACTGAGTTGGAGACGGTGGTGGAGCAGTTTAAAGCTCAGTATGAAAAGGCCGCGGCACTAGCCAAGCCGCTGGCCCTGATCTCGCTCGATGCGCAGTTCATGGTATCCCGATTTCCGCTACTGATCGGACTGGGAACGGGGATCTGCCTGCTCTGGCTGACGGAGCGACGCAACCATTTAGGCCGTGTATACGCGATGACCGCTGAGCGGGATGAGGATATCCGTTTGGTGGGCGGTATCGTAGGCGCGGGCTCCGATACGCCGCGGCACGCGACGCTTTGGGGCGCTGCAGGCGCCGCAGTCTGGATTGCCGTTGCAACCTATCAATTGGCCAGTGCTGGCACCGTCACCGGCTCGGCAAGCCTGCTGCTCTTGGCAGCGGCATCATCCCGATCGCTGTTGCCGTCATCTACTCTCTATGGCAGCAGATAAACGCGGGCAAACGGGCATGACGGAACCCGGCAGTCGCCCGAATCAATAACCACTATTCAAACGGCTCTTCCGATGAATTTCATGGGTCGGAAATCAGGAGATTCAGGGCCCGGCCAACCTTCCCACCTCGCCCCACAGACTAACCGCCTTGGCGTACACCTCCCGCAATGCCGCCGCCTTACCACAAGTGGAGCCTGCTGCGGTGAGAAATGCGATCGAGACGCAGAAGCAGCTGATCCAGCAGTCCGCCCACCAGTCGCGGGTTTACGGCAAAGGCGGGGGATATCGTTTGGGACAGAGAGGCTCACCGAGGGCTGGGGATGGCGGCAGCAAGCTCGCATGCGGCGGCATGATCCATCGGGTGAAGTTAGGGTGCGTGGCGCAGTGTTCGCCGGTCTCGGCGATGCGCTCACGAATAATCGGGATGTTTGGCAATGAACTGCTGCAGCTTTTTCTGTGCTGCGGCTTGGCGCAGCCAGCTGGCTCGTCCGACGACTTGCCCTTTGATTCCGCCAAATGCCTGCCGCGCCCAGTTCACGGCGTCACACTGGTCAACGTGCTCCAGAATCAGCCCATCGCGACACTGAAAGCGGCACAGGATCGGATTCACCACCGTTCGCCCCGTGTCCGAAAACACGTACGTGTCGACAATCCGAGCGTGAACTTCCTCGGCGTGTTCCTTGACATCCTGCACTTCGACCTTGATCCCATTTGCACAGATCATGTGCCACATGGCGTGGATCTGCGTTCGGCCCTGCAGGTGAAACGCGATGTCGGTGAATTGCGCCGTCTCCTGGTAACACGCCGCCATCGCGTTGTGGTCGAGCGACTGATAGGCGACAAAAAGTTTCTCAATTAATTGCATGCCTGTAGCCATGTTCTGCCTTAGCTCGACTTTTTCCGTTCAAGCTGCTTGGGCAAGCCCGAAGTCTAGCAGCTTGCGGATAGGGCGCGGGAGTTTTTGAACAGCCCTGCCTCCTGGCACCTGTGTAAAAACCCATTCGCACCATAAATGCTGACGCACGCTGACTAGCATATCACTCAGCGTGATCCCCTCTTTGCCCGCCCAACTGCGACGACGAAGATGCGGGCTTGAATCCGCCATCGTGTCGTAAAATAACACTACGATCGTGTAGAGCAGAAATAAACTCGGAGCCATTCGCAGCACGGTCTGCTTGCTCCAGCCACGCGTGGTTTCCAGGCCAAAGTGTTCGCGCATTTCTTGAAACGTCGTCTCGATATTCCATCGCCCCCCGTACATCTCGATGATCGCTGCGGGAGTCATCGCCGGATCGGTCGAGAAGAAACACTCATCGCGGTGAGTGCTATCGAGATCGATGACATACACCCAGCGGATGCTCACGATCCCTTTGCCACTCTTGTACCAACAGCCCACACCGGTATAGACCCTCACGTTCCGCCAGCCTCCCCCATACCAACGGACACGAATTTTCTTGCCGCCTCGCTCTGACTTTGCCACATCCTTGGGGCTGGGCAGCGGACGGCCTTTGACCGGCGGACGACCTTTCTTGCCCTTTTTGCGCTTCGGCGGCGGAGCGAATAGATTGGCATCCTCGACAATCTTGCTGACCAGCGTCAGGCGGCGCTTGTGCCGCGCGGCAAATCTCGCCATAGCGTGCGTTGCGTAGGCGTTATCCCCGGCAAACACGAACTTTCGCTCTGGAAACCAGTGCATCAGCATCGCCAACAAGCCACACATCAGTTCCGCCGCTGTCTTGTGTCGCCGGCCCTGGGCATTGTTGGTTTTTTGATCACGATACAGGGCGATCACGACTGGCAACGCCATCGGCCGATTGGTGTACGGCAATTGGACGAGGATCGCCAGGACGATCCATTTGTGGCCATAGCGATAGACCGTGTGGGAGTGTGAGCTTCGCACCGCGTCACGATGTCTTGCCTTGCCGTAGACCTTCTTGCCACGATGCCCGTCAACGGTTTCATCACCGACGACACGAATTTCGCCCTCAGGGACTAACCGATTGATTACAAAGGTGGCAATGATTTTGGCCAGTTTGCACGCGGACCACTGCCGATGTGAAAAGAGGCGATGGTAGGTCGAAGGATTGATTGGCTCGACCAGCGAGAGCAACCGCAAGACAGCTGAAACGGTTCGGTTGCCGACCACAAGGATTGCAGCGGCGAAGAAAAATGTCAGCCGTCGCGCAGTCTGGGGTTTTCGAGTTGCTGCTGACAAATCATCGACGAGCGGTTTAAAATCACGGGGCACGCGGAGCATGGCGGCCTCCTTGCCAGGGGTTTGAACTGTGAGAAGTCACAATTCTTGCGCAAGGGGGCCCCTTTTACCTATACCAGTCCATCGCTCGAAAACGGAAAAAGTCGAGCTTAGAGCGTATGGAAAAAATACCGGACATGCCGTGATTTCCGGTGTTCTGGTTTATTCTTTCCGAATGCTTTAAGCATTGTCCCGTTTTCGCGACACGCAGTTGAGTAGGGGCCCAAAGAGCCACTCGAACGAAGTCACCCGCCCGCGTCGTTGATTCATCTCTTAAAAAACATCCCCAAGCCCCGTAATGCAACAGCGCGTTCTGCGTTCCATGCGCCGCGACACTCGCCCGATCCCTTTCAGCGCATCAGGCTGCAAATCCTCTGACAAGGTCCCTTCCTCTACTGCATAGACAGACCGCTGGCGGCAGTGAAGGCCGGTCCCAGCCAACTCCAGAACGTCGAGCGGTGAAAGAATGGTTTGGCGAGCGCGGACATCTCGGCTTCGAGCTGCGCGATATCAAAATGAATATCATGTCGCTTCAGTTCGTCAGTTGGTGACAACACCGCCTGCTCCAGAAACTTTAGCCTTTTGGCTGCGGTGCGAGTAAATTTTTGATTGTGTCCGCAGCGAATCCAATTCCGAAGATTGCGATTAGAGCAGGAATTAGATCCAGCCGCATCAGCTGCTCGCGGGCGCCTGCCATGAGAGCAAAAAGTGCGACTGCGAGGGCAATCGACAACTGAATGATTTCCGTCCAGAAGCGGTCGCGGGGTGCCGCACTTCCGTCTGGACGCACGTCGATGGGCCGTTCTAACGGCGGAATCTCGCGTGCCTGCTCGCCAGACCTAGCAAAGCGTGCAGTCAGCGTATAGGTTCCGACCTCGGGGAAGTAGTGGTACACCGTCCAGCCGCTTTCCTTAAGACCCTGCTGTCCAAAATCCCAGTCGCAGCGAAAACTTTCTTTGGCGGTAGATGTATCGAGCACGGAGCGCGTGAATTTGATACTCAGTCGCATCGGCCAATTACGGCGGCCAACTGGGGGCTCCGTCTCGATCGTCACCTCCTTTGCCTGAAGCGCAGCTTCAATATCAGCGGCAAAAACCCCCTCGTGCATCTGGGCGATCAGCGAACGTGCTGACTGTAACGACCGCCAATTGTCGTGACGCAGTGCATCCAAAAAACTCCTCTCGTGCGATTCAATCGCTTCACGAAACGTCGGATCTATCGTCTTGTCGACGGTGGACACATAATCCCGAACTAGCTCGAGTTTGCAGAGGTCTCGGTCGACCTCGGCGTATTGCATCGCACGAATCTGTGTGGGGTCTGTCAGGTTTGCGGTTTTGAGGAAGGTAAAAGGTCCAGAAATTGCCTTCTCAATTCGTTGCCGAGTGACGCTCATTGCAACGGGGGGCGGTGGTGTGGCTGTCGAATCGAATTCTCGTCTTAAATGCTCGAATTTTTCTACCAGCTTACCCGCAAGTTCTAGATCCGGCTGACTGATTTCGGATAGCCGCTGAACGGCATCTGCCACCAGTTTTTGGGCAGCCTGAAGTTCAGAATCTTGAAAAGCCGAGTTATTGAGGATAGATGCCGCTTTGCGTAAGTCGGCCTCGATTCGATCCAAGAGGGAAGGTGGGCCCAACCGAACCTCCAACAGTCGGTCATAAGCTGAGTCGATATTCTCCAAGATCTCGACTTGCCGGTTTAGCAGTGCAAGACGCCGTACACACTGTGTGAAGACGGTCGCCATGTCAGGGCTCATGATCCATCGCGAGTATAGCAACCGATTTAACCGCATTCGCTCCACCCGAACCAGAACGCGCAGGCTTGAATCGAGCTGTCCGGACAAGCCTCGCGTTTTCAACGCCAGCGACTCAAACTGTTCCTTCAGATCAAGACGCCGCAACCGATTCGGTACCCACTGACTAAGAACCAACGAACAAACTCCGCCAGCGAGCAATGCCAGAAAAGTTAGCAGAGCTGTCGCGACGGACTGCGTTCCCGGTGACCAGTAACTGAGATGAGCTTTAACAGGAAATACCCTATTAGCAAGATTCGGATCATCGCTTTCGTACGACGGCGCAAAGCGAATCGTCAGCACACCATCTCTGACTTCATTCTTGAACGTGCTACTCAGTCCCGCAGAAAACCATGCGTCTGGCGGCTTGATTGTAATGGAAGCACTTCCATTGGGCGGCAAAGTAATTTGATCGCCAAAAAATGCTTGACCATCCACAGTCAAATCCCACGTTGCGGGGTATGTCATAGCGTCGTCGTTCATGAGCAATATGCGCTGTTCTTCGCCTTTTTGAAAAGCAATTTCAGGAAGATCTGACGTGGCGACCGCAAGTTTGATGGCAAAAGGAACCCGGTACTTCACGGCCTTCACGGTGCCGATTTTATTCCCGTTGTTGTATAGATCGGCTTCACTTTCGCCCGCTTCCCAGACATTTCTAGCTGTGATTTCCACCGTCACCGATTTGCCTGGCACGAGCTCCACAGGTTCATATACTCGGCTCCCATTGCTCTCACCTGGCGTCGCGAACGAAACACTGGCGCCCATTCCTCGCCCCGTCGTCTTACTAATAAAATCACCTATGCTTAAGGAGACAGCTGTATCCCCTTCGGCTTGGTACTTTAAGTGAAGGAGGCCGACAGCAGTATTCGTCGACGGATCGACAACCATCGGTGAAGCATCGAGCAAAATCAGAGAATCCGCTGCGGTGGCGGTAGACGTGATAAAAAGCGACAGCGGTAGGCCAACCGCTCGGAGGAACTGTCGTGCCAGCGAGATAAGTGTTTGCCTGGCCTGTTGAATGCATCGGTCGGATAGGCGTGCCATACCAGTTGATCTTTTCAGCTACGAACCAATTACCGACATCCGCGCGGAAGCGATGCTTCAAGGGGAAGGGGGCGGAGCGGTCGCCGCTCGGGTGGAATAGTAGCAGCTCTTTGGAGAAATCGCAAACTTTTCGTCAAAAAAACCAATTGGAGGAACGACGGAGAGGGCACGGTAGCGCTAGGCTCTGTCTGAAAACGCTTATACTGAGGAATCCGCTGGAGCGATGAGCCGCAGGTAACGACCGATCATCGATAACTTGACCATTGCCAGGTAGTTCAGCGCAAGCTTCTCGTAACGGGTTGCCATGCGGCGACATTCCTTGAGCCAGCCAATCATTTGCTCGATGATGCTCCGGCGCCGATAGGAAGCTGTATCGAACTCCACGCTGCGGCAGGCACGGTCCTCGTTCTTCTTGCTCGGGATGACCGGGGTGATGTGCCGGCCCAGCAGCCACTGGTTGATCCGCTCGGCTCGGTAGCCTTTGTCACCGGCGAGCTTCGCAGGAACAATCGGCTCCCCTGATTCTGGCTCTGTCAACTGCACGCTGTCCATCACGGCCGGCAGGTATTGCGATTCATGCTCTTGTGCCGGGGAGAGCACGTCGGTCAGCGGATGACCTTTGCCATCGCACAGAATGCGGACTTTCGTGGCAAAACCGCCACGGCAGCGGCCCAAGGCCGGGAACTTAGCATTTGACTCTTGATCCCTTTTTTTCCGCCCCTGCAGCACAGCGGTCGGCACGAACGATCGTTCCGTCGACGCACCAGAGGTCGTCGCCAATCTCCTGGGCGTCGACCATGGCGCCCTGGAGCCGCCGGAGGATGGCATCGAACGTGCCGTCTTTGCTCCAGCGGCTAAAGTGGTCATAGACGGTTTGCCATTTGCCGAACCACTCGGGCAGGTCACGCCAGGGGGCTCCGGTACACAAAATCCAGAAGATGCCATTGACGATTGTCCGACGGTCCTTGGGCGGTCGTCCCGTCGGTTTGGGTTCCGCTGCACCAAGTCCGCCACCAACTCCCACTGGTCGTCCGTTAAGCAATGTCGCTGAACCACGCGATTCCTCTCCAAACTCGTACACTGGCATGTGCCTTCAGGTGGTATGAAAGGGAGGCTGGGATGGTTTTCAGACAGAGCCTAGTGTTTCTTTATCTTTTGAGTTGTGTGACAGAAACACGTTATAAGTGAACATTTTGCTAGGCATCAGTGATAGCTCCTAACGGTATTGTGGATCCTCGCAGGGTGGCGCCCTGCCGCTGCCGGATGCGTCCCCGCGGCCGTAGCTGATGAAGACATATTTTGCCGAGTGAACATGGAACCGCTTTCCCGCTGCTTCAAAAAGCCTGGCCGGCACCGCCCACGCTAGCCCCCGATGGGGGAGGCACAGCCAAGGGTCCAATGGAACTGATGCGCCAACGGTTGTCAAACAAACAGCTTCGCCGCAACTGGGCCGGCGGTGGCGCCTGCCCGTGAGCGAACCGGCGAAGGACACTCCCGCCGCGCCGTAGGTACCGGTGGCGCGGGAACTGCGTCGCCGCAGTAGAAGGCGGCTGACACAATTGCTCGCGGTTGTGCCGGCTGTAGCATCCGTAGCGGTACCCGCTGATGATTTTAGACGCCGCCGCCATCTTCGGATGGGGGATGCCAACCTCCAGCAAACTAGAATAGCAGCGTCCGGCTCAGCCGCCACGACAGCGCACCGCCATCCTCGGGGACATTCCGCTTCATCATCGGTCTCGCCATGCCTCATCACCACGCGATCCTATCGTTTCTCATTCCTCTGTTAGTCGGCCCCCATGTGGCGCAGCACTGTCAGACGCCTGCGGGAGCGGTTCCGGAACAGGCCGAAGGAATCGGTATCCCGCAGGCTGCTCAGGATTTCCTGATGCTCCGCCCACCGGCCCCGCGGGTCATGCTGTGCGAAGCAACTCCGCTCCGCCCAGATCCATCCGGCGCCGTCCTCTCGGCCGATCTGCCCCATTACTGGACAGCCGTCCCGTATGGACCGCTGACCGTCGAAGTAAATCAGGCGGTCGATCCGGCGTTGCCGGCGGCGGTGGAGCAAGTGGTGCTGATGATTGACGGCGAACCGATCAGCAACAACCGCTATATGACCGGGCCAATCGATCCGCCCGAGTTGTTGCCCGACGGTCAACTCTTGCAGACTTACATCTACAACCTGCCTTGTCCCGAGCTGGGCAAGCACCTGATCCAGGCGCACTACAAGATCGGTGGTATCTGGAGCGAACTTTCTGAGCCGCTGCGGTATGAAGTGCGGCTGCCACAACCGCCGCGGATCATCGCGATGGCTGATTCAATCAGTCCGCCGGCGCCCCTGGCCGACATCGGGCTGGTCAGCGTACGTTCATCGAGCGTCACTTTGAAGCTCGCCAACGTCGTCGCCGGCGACAAAATCCTCGTAGAAATCAATGGCAGAGTGATAGCGCCGCTAAATCATCTTAATGCCGACTGTTGCGTAACCGTTCCGGTTCAGGGGCATGTGGCATCGGGCGTGCATCGGATCGCCGTCCGCTCGATTCACGGCGCCGACAGTTGCAGCATCACCACCGAGCTATCCAATGAAGTCGCCTTCCATTACCACGACGAGAACGTCTACCTGCTTCGCCCAGGGCGAGGCTGTGAAACTGGTGCATATTGCCCGACGGCGTCCGATGCGCAAAGTGTTCCGGCACAAGGAACACCAACAACACCAACACAGCCAACAACACCACAACCAGGCCAGCGATGGCGGCCACCCGTAGACCCATCGCGAGTGGGCAGTTTACCGCAGTACTCAAAAACAAAATTTTTAAACGCAGAGCCTGCACCGCTACCGCACGCGATTTCAAACGAATTGGTCTCCACGAGGTCGGAGCATGCACCTTCAGATTATTCAGTCAGGTTAATCGCGCAACAAGCATCCGATAAGATTGTGCCAGTAGCCATGGATTCATTAAATCGAATTCGGATCATCCATCATTCGACCCTTAAAGCCGTGGCGGAAACACGCGGCACAGCCGACGATGCCGTGGCAAAAGCGAACGCGGCTGCCGCTACGGTAGTGGCTGCGGCCGCCGAGCATGAACAGGCGCTGGAAGCGAGAACCAACGCCGAACGAGTGTGGCGAGAGACAAAAGCGTGGGTGGAAGGAACGAAACCTATCTCAAGCTCCGCAGTAATCCTCGCTAACAGTGCGAACGACGCGGCCTGGCGCGTATACAACTGCGGCAAATACCGTTGAAAAGACTGCGGATCATTTACGTACGGCTAACGATTTGGCGACGTCGGCAAAGGCTTTAATCCCAATTGTGGTACGGGCACGCGCTGCTGCCGACAGGGCCGCGAATGATTCTGCGGCCGCAATGACTAGCGCCGAGGCGCTCGTCAAGGAAGTTAAAGAACTTCTTGCCATGCAAGATCACGCGTCTGCACAGATTGCCGAGCAAAAGCTTCAAGCTGAACTAACCGCGGCCAATAACGCTAAAAACAAGTCTGCTGAGGAGCATGCACGCGTTCTTTATAACCTTCAATCTGTAATGAATTCTCTTTCGCAAGCCGAAGACGCGTTGGCTGCCGCTCGACGAGCGAACAATGCAACCGGCCGAGCGCTAGCCGATGCTGCCAGCGCCGCAAATAGGGCAAAAAGTGCGTTCGCTGTGGCTAAACAGACCGCTGCTGAGGCCCTCAAAATACAACTGCAGGCCAAGACTGCTGAAGCTTGGAGACAGGCGACCATCCGGGACGCGAATCGTGAAGCCGACCTTCAAATTGAAGCCGCTCAACTAGAACAATCTACCGCCGACATTGCGAGAGCTGACGTACGGCAGGCACAAGTGGCTGCGAATGCGGCTCAGCGAGCGGCGGATGCCGAGGAGGCCAAGGCCAACGCACGAATCGCCGCCGTGGAGGCTCAACTGCGTATTGACCGCGCGGCGTCGACACATACTCCGCCAAGCCCCTTCTATTTCGCCTCGGCAGCCTATTTTCCCGTTCGCGACTTTGGCTTTCACGGCGAGGTGTTGGACCGCGAAGGAGCGGTCATCCACGAGGACATGAAGTTCTCGTTCGACCGTGAGGGGAGGTATGCCCTGGAGTTCGCAATCTCCACGCCCGCGGTTCCCGCCACTGTGCGGATGCAGTTGCTCATCCAACCGTCGAGCGGCGCCCCTTGGTACACGATCACGCTGCCGCCGATGCAGTTCAAGCCCGAGGTGGGAGAACGGCATGCGACGGGTGGCGAGTCGGATGAGAAGGAGTGCGTCGTGGTTTACAACCACAAATGCAGCGGCCGCAGCGAGATCCTGCGCCGCTGTTACCCGCAAATGGCTGGCGACGCGACGATCCGCCGCGAAGGCACCGCCCGCTTCGGTTACGGGTTTGAGGCAACTAGGCAAGCTGCCGCGTTTTAAGCTTTCCACAACTGAGCATCCATCGCCCGCGGCTATTGCTTGTGTAGCCTCAGTTGAACCTGTTAAACGGGCGGCTAGGAGAGATGCCACAAAAGGAGGAACCTGCCTGATAGTCGCTCGGGGAAGCAACGGAACAAGGTGTCCTACCGCCGTGCCTTCCCAATTCCAGAGCCCCCACCATTCTTACCGGTCGACCCGGCATCTCTGCCACAAGCCCGATAGCTCACCGGCAGGGTCGCAGCTGACGATCAACGCTACGAGACGAAACAGTGCTACGAAGGAAAATTGGGAACACCGAGCCCTGGGACAGCGGTAAGCTACCACCCCTTTTGGTGCCAAAAGACTACAGCTGTGTTTCAGTTGTGCCGATTATACCGACTGAGCCGGATGGCACAGCATTCGCTCGACTGAACACTGTGTGACGCGAAGCAACGTGAGCCTGTGCCGATCACGAAGCTGTTCGCACTCGAATCCAGTCTGATCGATTTTGCTCCACGCCAGCACCGTTGACTTGTCGGCACTAACGGAAGAATATCCCATGAAATCGACCGCGCGTTGGACTTCGTTGTGCGTCGTTCTCGCAGTCAGCGCAGTGACCTGCACCCTTTCGTTGTCCGGGTCGAATAGCGTTCATGAGCAAAAGACTGACACTCTCCAGGACGCCCTGAGCAACCAAGGGGCAGAACCGCTTTCACGCCTGCCGGAAGAGTTCATACGAAACGATGTAAGCAGGATGCCACTGCAGGCTCTTGAACAGTCCAACGGCCTCATTCGACCGGTTGTTTATTTTGCCCCGCTTCAAGAAGGTGATGCCTCGGCCCCACCTGACCCGGCCCCACCTGACCCGGCCCCAGCTGACCCGGCCGCAGATGACCCGGCCGCAGATGACCCGGCCCCAGCTGACACGACTCCAGCTCACCAGGCCCCAGCTGGCGCACCACGAATAGCGGCCAATACACCGGCCAATCTGCAAAACGTGACAGTTAATTTTTTGGACATCGATAAAGCTCAAAAGTCTCTCGAGGCTATAGGCAACGCCGTCCTCCGCTTGCGCCAAGCGATTCGGCAACGATCACAGGACAATTACCTGCATCCATCAAAGCCGAAACCACCGTTTTTGTAGATATCGACGGAATTCGGCGCCGTGTCGTGCCAGAGCAGGGAGCGTTTACGGTCACTGTGCCTGCGCTCCCGCAGGGACCTCATGTGGTTCGTGTATCCGCCGTTACAAACGATGCTTCGCCAATACTTGTAGCCGGGCCGCTTCAATTTCAATTAAACGTTCGGACTGTTCCTGTGAGGGTAGTCGGGGTCGACAGCGGGAGTTTCAGCTTTAGTACGCATCCCTATCCAATCAGAATCACCTTCGACACTCCTGAGTTGGATCTTTCCGCAGCCGAATTTGAGCTGAAATCGGTTACCGACAGCGGAGCCGAAACACGTGTTGCGCATTGGACGGGGCAAAGCCCAATAGGCGGCACAGCGAGCGTCGAATTGATCGTCGACAAAGCGCTCTCCGCGGGGCTCTATATCCTGCAGATCAAGGGAGTTAAGGATCTCTACGGAAACTTACTTCTCACCAATACCGCTGGAACAAATCTTTACACCGAACGCCTTCTCAAGCCGATAGGTGGTGAAACTCCTAGTGTTCGGCCAGGAATCACAGGCTCTACAGGTCCGTATGTCACTTATTCGGAATTTACTAAACCGCGCGATGTACCTGATGGATTCAACCCTCATGACAAAGTCGAAACAAGGGTTGCTCGTCTTTATTATTACCGCGATGCGCATCGTGTCGCACAAATCATCAATCGAAAGGTGCGTTCCTATAATCGCGCAGGCGTCGACATGCAGCGTCAACTTGCCGATAATGCACGTACCGAAGCCGATAAGCGGACCGACGCAAGACAGGTTGCGGAACGCAATGCCATCATTCTGGCTCAGCGAACAAGGGAAAAGGAGCAGGAGTTGCAGGCCGCGGAGCAGTCGCTCAGTCGTTCGATCCAGGAATTGAGCAACTACCGAACAACGAACCCACAAGATGGAGCCACGGCTGATCCGGCAACCGATCAAACCATTCAGCAATTGGAAGCGCTCACACAGTCCTTCGCTAACCGTGCCGATGATCTGCGAGTGCAAGTCAGGGCCTTACGTGATCAGGAGGTCGCTGCTAACGAAGAAGCGATTCAAATGGAGGCGAGCGAGAAACGTGCCCGCGAGGAGCAGTTTCGTAGGGAGGTAGCCGCGGCTCACGCCGATCCGGACACCTACGCTCCGGGCGTACCACGCTCCGATGACCCAGTTGAACAGGTCTCGGTGTCGGTGATTGGAGAGGGCCTGATCCACTTGCGGGGACCGCTCAAGGGGGTCAATACGATCCGCACAATGATCGACCAGATCGATCAACCGGTCGGCCAGGTCCGCGTGGCGGTCCATACGGTGCAGATCAATGGCGAGAAGCAGGCGCGGATGGAGGACGTGGCGAACATCATTCAGATGTACATCGACCACTCACGGTTTCTGACAACCCAAACGTCCGAGATGCTCCGTAAGGCGGTCGTGCAGGTGGCGTCGCGAAAAGCCGACACCGCGCGAATGCTTTATCCCGGCGACACCCAAGAAGACCGTGACCGCCGCTATCTCGACTCGTTCTTCGGTAAGGACTTCATCGATGAGCTAGTAACGATGGATTCGGAGTTCTTGCGCACGGGCAACAAGATCCTGTCGCTGCACTCGATGGACACGACCAGCCTATCGTCAGCGCTGAACCTGATGGCGCTGGCCAAAAACAGCACCCGCATGGAGATCTTCCAGCAGTTCGACGAGATGCTGCAGGGCGAGCTGCCGATGGCCGAAGCCGCCTACATTCAGGCCAGCATGACCGCTTGCCAGAAGAAGCACAGCTTTAAGCACCCGCCGAAGTTCTACCCGATGGCCCAGAACGCCGCCTTCCAATCGCTCCGCGGTTTCTTTGACATGCAAATCGGGCATGATGATACGCTGACGCCGCTACAACGCGAATTTATCCGCCTGGCCCAAATTTTTAAAGGGCGGCTGATCACGGAGTTGGAGTACAAGCAGCGAGTGCGAGAACGGGCACTTATTGAAGAACGACTGGGTAATCGACTGCAAGATCTTGAAGATGCCAAAAGAAAAGAAAAGGTCGCGCAATCCGAGCTAGAGCTGGCTAAAGTGGCGGTCAACCAACAAAGAGAGCCGGTGGTCCGTGTTATGACGCAATTACTGGCGTCACGTGACTTAATGCAGCATGCACTGCAAGCCTTCGAAGAAAGCTACCGCGAGTTTCATGAGCCTTTCGCTAACTTTCGTCCTGATGATGCCGGTGTAACCATACGCTTAGGTGAACATAACGTAGCACTCAAGTACGACCCTCGGAGCGGGTTGGTCGTCCCTTCACCGGACGACCCAGTGATTCTGCAGTTAATGCGTCGCAACTATGAAAAAGCCGTGGCCGATTTTCGTCGCATATTAGCTGTCTTGGAGGGAGTAGAGTTCACCGGGCAGAACGCATTGGATTTTTCCGAGATTGATGAAATTCTCACAGACGCCGAGTCATCGATAGCAGGAAATCGAGATTCCGCACCTTGGACATTCATTAACCAAGTTGCTTTAGAAGACGCTGCTGCGCTGCTGCGCCCTTTGGTAGAAGTGGCAATTACGCGATATGCAGAAGCCGAACGTCTGGGCGGGTTGATTCTGTCGAACTTACGCAAAAATCCACCAAATGTGGAGGAAGCGTACCGAGAATGGCTCTCGCTTTCCAAGCTAATTCGAGACTCACTCAAAGGACAGGCAAGAGAGAGTCTCGCTACCTTACTTCGCGAAGGTGAGAATTCATTTCTGACGCTTATTGCGTCGACGATTCGGCTCGAGTCTGCCTATCGCTCAGCTGAGCAGTCCCGCCGTCCCCTGGACCACAAAAAATTCCTCGACATGCTGATCGATGACCTTGAAGAGAAGTACATCGAATTGCTGGAGGGGACGCGGGCCCATACGGCGAATGTGGACAACTACTTGAAGCGGGTGACGACGGCGTTGGATGATGATTTCAACGTCCAGTTCTACAACCCGGCGTTCCGCTACATCCGCGAAACCGGCTCGTCGTGGGACGTGCAGTTCGGGCAAACCGAAACCACGAACATCCTGGCCAATAACCGGGAACTCGGAAAAGTGGAACCGAGCGCGACGATGGAGTTCGACCTCCCCGCTCGGGGAATCGTGATCTCGGAGGCGCTCAACGGCGCGAAGGCGCTGATGAATGATGTCGGAGCGCTTGCCAACGATCCGACCTTCCTGGCGATGGCCCAGTCGCAGATGGGATCTCCTGCGGATATGGCGCGGGGATCAAGCGGCGGGTACGGTGCCGTCCGCAACGTGATTCCTGGACTGCAAACCTCCACCGCCGAGCACGTGATGGCTCACAACGCCGGAGAACGGCCGCAGTTGGGATCGAACCTCGAAAACTTGATCCCCGATCCGGCGATCTATAAGTTCGAGACCGGCACCGGTTATGAAATCCGCCCCGTGATCCAGCCTGACGGCCAGGCGGTGGTGTTCGATTTTCACTACATGTACACCACCAATGTCCGCGAGCCGGTGCGGGCCGACGAAAAGCACCTCGGTCGCGTCAAGCGGCATTTCATCAACACCGATGTGCAACTGAGCAATTTTGAACTGCGCGAGGTCAGCCGCTATACCGTGGCGCTCAAGGCTGCTCGGACCAGCCGCGGCGTGCCGCTGCTTGAAGACATTCCCGGTGTTGGCGTGTTGTTCCGGCCGCTACCGAGCGACGAGTCGTCGTTGCAGCAGAACATCATCCTCAGCCAGGCGACGATTTTTCCGACGCTGTTCGATTTGATGGGACTCCGCTGGGCCCCGGCCGCTGCTGACCTGGATCCGCTGCGGGTGACTAACCGCGAGTTCGTAGTCCGGGCGCGAAACCGGTTGCTGGAGAATCGTGTTTATGACTATTCGAGTGCTCAGGTTGATGAGTTCCTGCGAATTCCCGAAGCCAACCGGCGATCAGACGTGTACCGTACGCAAGAATCGATTCCGGGTATGCATCCCAACGGCTATCAAGGGCCAGGGCTAGACCTGCGCGACAGCCACTTGCAGGAAGGTTACCAGCCGCAGCGTGCCTATCCCGATGATCGGTTCATTCCCGGTGCGTCCAAGGAAGGCTCGCCGTTGCTGCCACGACGTGATCGCGACCTGCCTGAGGGTGTTATTATCGAAGCGTACCCGCTGGAGGGCATCGCGCCGGCAAGACCTGACCCGCAGCCGATGCTTGAATCTCCGATGGGGCGAATGCGATAGAACGATTTTCATGGAATAGACCGATTTCCGGGTGCTTACAAGCACTTTTCCGACCCTCGGCCCCCTCTCCCCCAGACGAGCTGGGGGCGAGGGGAGCCGGAGTTAAGATTCTTGATTTCTGGCTCCCCTCTCCTCCCGAACTTGTTTGGGGGAGAGGGGCTGGGGGTGAGAGGGCAAGCGTCCCATCGGAATGACATTTATGTGAAAAAAACTAGTCTAGCCATATGCCTGCTCGACGCCCTCGCCTAGCACATAACAATTCTCTCAAGTACCCAACGCATGACCGCCAAACCGATCACCGCCCTGTTGCTGACGTTGGCCCCCATCGGACATGCGGCGGCCGTCGAGCCGCCCTGGGGCTATCGCAATGTCACGCGTCCGCCGTGTGTGGATGGTATCCCGGTGAGTCGCTACAAATACGGCGGTCGATCAGCGTCGGCGGTCGAGGTCAGCAAGACGGGCATCTTACTGCGACGCGCGACGCGTGTTGGCGACGTAATCGCTCCACCGCCACCAGTGGCCCTTAGCAGCCGGTACACCGATCAGTCGGTACGCCAACCAGCGGACATCGGAGGCATTCACTTGGCCCGCTCGATCGAGCACTCGGTGCAGGCGGATCACTACCTGCCGCCGAGCGCCTGGGAGAGATTCAGGAGCGATGTCACTCGCAATCCACTGATTCAAGATTCAGGACGCGGTCTCAGCGTCGACGAGCAGGACCGGGGGATCACGCGAAAAACGTTCCGTGACAACTTCACCGTCACCCTGCCTCCACCGCGGCAAACTGTCATCGACCTGTATCAACTCGATCGAGCGCGGATCCAGATCAACCACTGTGAGATTTCGGATGTGGCGATTCAGTTGCATGATGATGGCCAGTGGGTGCTGAGCTTGCGAGCGGATCAGAACCGGCGGCCCGAGGATGGCGGCCCTGACGGTTACAATCCGTTCCTGCACATTCGCCGCAACGAGTTCTTCATTCGACTGCGATGCCTGGGAGCCTACGATCATCCGCCCATGACCGAAGTCGTGACCAATGGAAAACCGGTGCTGGCGGATTTAGATCCCTATGCTTTCTGGGTGGAAAATGGCGAGCCTCGATACGTGCGTCACCAGGGCTATGATCCACTGGTAGCAGAACACTTTGCGGACATCGATCGCGTGGAGATCGAATTCTTCTACCGCTGATCGGCTGGCGGGACATTCTGACGATGATCGTACAATCTAGGGCAGGGAGCCCACCAGCGTGTCATCATGACCAATTCAACGAGAGAATGAGCATGAGAAACCGGATGTCTCAGGCTGCCATTGCTGTCATTCTGGCCGCTGTGGCCTTTCCCCTGGATGCCGCGGCGGCCGAGCGCCACCCGGCGACGGTGCCGCCGACGTTGGAAATTGAGGTCCTTGATCCGGGCGTCGATCCCCTAGGCAATCCTGCGGTGTTTCTGGAGCCGGGGCGGCAGGGCCAGCTGCAGGTCGATATTCCACCAGTGGTTTTGGTTCATCGCTACTACTACACCGGTGATCGTTCGTTTCAAGGGCCGATGTTGCCGGGCGGGCCATCGATCATTGTCGCTCATCATCCGCAGAGCGGCGAACGGCAATACATTTCGGTGCAGATGATGCCCGGTGCGCCGCGGGTCACGTACACCGCCCACAGCATCGATTTCGATTACGGAGAGCAAGGCACGACCGTCCATTTCGGCCACGGCGGTTCGCACAAGGTGAAGTACCGCACGGGGCGAACGATGCGTCAGCGTGTCGGTGACTTCGTCCACATCGACCGGTTGAGCCGACAAACTCGTGATGTCCAAGATCAGCTACAAACCTTCCACCGGCGTTCCGCGACTGTACTGAAGGGTGCGGCGCTTGAGGTTGCCGATGCCGCCCACATGGTGACGCTGCCGGCGCAAAACTTCGTATCGATGATGCCGTTTGGGCAAATGATGATCGGCACGGACTGGGAAAGCCGTTTTGCCGAACGCGCTGCGGAACACGACCGAGACCACGCCGCCCATCGCGCCGAGAAGGATGCCAAATGGGACGAGATGTCGATCCCCACCGTGCGGTAAACAATGGAATTATGGCGTGACTGGAGGCCGATGGCCGATGGGAGGACGAACCATCAATCTCCACGTACCGGCTCGGTGGTTTCAGCAGGAAGCGAGGTGAGAACCTTCGGGGTCGATGAACCACGCCTGCGGCGAAGAAAGTCCCGTAGCGGCCGAGGTCGGTAGTTCGGTTCCTGGTCCCAGCGTGTCTTGGAACAAGGGTGGGCGTCTTGGGTATCGTCTTCACACAACTCCTCTTGGCCTCCATTTTCGCAGCATCGCTTGGCGATGCCGATCACCCGATCGATGCCCCATGTCAGGCGATAGAGTCCAAGCTTTGAGTTATGGATCGGGGCCAGCGGGTCGAGCGTCTGAATCGGCGTCATCTCCATGACTTCAGTGTCAAAGATTAAATTTGCATCCGCGGCCTTATCAATCATCCACTGAAGGCTGATGTCAGAAATCCCGCCCGAACCATACCCGCCCCCAACATCGCTATGTGCACCGGGGAACCAAACCTGTTCAATCGTTTGATTGGCTTTGGGAAGATCCTGCCAAAGTGCCGGCACGAAGGGCGCCCGTTGTTCGTCGATCGCCAACGCGTGGCAGGCGGTCTGTACCGTACCGCTCAACTCGGTATCGTGAAATTCGTACCGATGACGTGTCAACCACCGCAGCCCGCGCACGGGAATTCCCAAAGCGCCAACCGTGTCCCAGACACCAATGAAGCGGATCGGGATCTCTTTTCCTTCGGTCATGCAACGGGTGGCTCGGAACCGACGGGCTTCCTCGTTGTCCGGATGAATGGCGGAACGGTAGAGGGCCAATGCTTCGCTGTAACTCTGTAGGCAAGTTCGCTTAAGAATCCCGCATTTGCGAATCATGCCAGCGAGGCTCCGGGCTGTGAAAGCACCGCGGCTGAAGCCAAAAAGAAAAATCTCGTCGCCGAGTTCATAGTTCGCCACCAGGAACCGATAGGCGTCATGGATGTTCTCCTCTAACCCATGTCCAAAAGCGCCACCGGTGAGTCGATCAAGCCAATTACCCGTACCCACGCCTTGGCGGTAATATATCACCTGCGGTATTTTCTTCGCTTCGTCACGCTTGGCCACGCGGCAGGCAAGTCTGAGCACATTTGTTGGGCAGGGCTCGCCATTCCTGGATTGGTCTGCCCTATTCCAGGTGCCGTCACAGCAGAGAATTAAGCGTTTCACGGCGAGTCTCTCCTTGATAAAAAGTCTCGTTTTCTGAAATTGCCGACAACAAAGCCTAAGCCTCAGTATTCGATACAAAGAGATTCTAACAGACTGCTCGTTCGGGGGGAAACATGGCTGATGCGTTCCGCTGCCGAAAACAAATCTCAGCTGATGCCGCATGGTGCATCCCGCTGATTCTGAGCAACATCGTTTAAGCTCGCCGCTGAGTCGCTTCAAGGCCGCTCATGCCGCCCCCCGTCGTGGATGGGTAAACGTAGGTTCATCTCCTCCGGTGCAGACGTGGCAGGACCGCAGGAATAAGGTGGTGAATTTTTGTTGACAATTCACTTGTTTCGCCTATAACCGAGGCGCATCAGGCGGTCTCGCGCCCCCCCGGCAACCAGCTTGATGCAGCGGCTCTCGTGAGCAAGCGGCAGGCGGGCCGGGCTTTCTAAAAGCGTTTGCGAGTTCCTTAATATAGCTGTCCGACTTTCCCGTGGAATACAAGATGCCTGTAGTCAAATTCGGTACTAACGATGAACCGGGGTTCGAGCTCGAAGAGAGTAAAGACCTGATTGCAGTTCGGACGCACAGCCGCAGGTCAGTCTTGGGTGCGGGACCCGTTCCCACGCCAGCGGCAGCTGAGGTGAGCGATGGAAGTCTCGTGGTCAGTTTCCCTGAAGCCGGAGTCGAGGTTTACCGGATTTCCGACACGGATCGTTCATTGGACGAGCGAAAACGAGGGCTTCGCGGCGCCCGACGTGCAATTTGCCGGCTCCGTGCTCGTGCGAACCGGCTCCGATGAGCCCGTACTCTACACCGAAAATATCTATATCCGCTTTAAGGAGGATCTCGATCCGGACGTTTGCGAGGAGATCATCCGCGAGGCAGGATTGACCGTGAAGGAACGCCTCGAGTATGCGACCAATGCGTATTCAGTGGCTGCGCCCGAAGGCACCGGGCAGGAAGTGTTTGCAATCGCGCTCAATTTGCTGAAGCGAGACGATGTGATGTATTGCCATCCTGAACTCATCGAACGACGCGTCTCCAGGCAGATCTTCCCGGAGCAGTGGCATCTCAAATCGACCTCGCTGAACGGTGTGACGGTCAACGCGCACTGCAACGTCGAAGCAGCACATGCCATCACCCGCGGGGCCGGAATCACCATTGCCGTGATTGATGATGGGGTTGACATTGACCATCCGGAGTTTAGCCGGGTCGGCAAGATCGTTGCTCCTCGAGATGCAACGCTGGGGACCTCGGATCCACGTCCAAAGGATACTGTGCCGGATCGGCGGTTCGGCGAAAATCACGGCACCGCTTGCGCCGGTGTTGCTTGTGCTGACGGAACCCATGGCGCTTCTGGCGTTGCACCGCTGGCACGCCTGATGCCGATCCGTCTGCGAAATGGTTTGGGGTCATTTCGCGAAGCGGAAGCTTTCCGTTGGGCGGCAGATAACGGTGCTGATATTATTTCCTGTAGCTGGGGTCCGCCTGACGGCTCCTGGTGGGATACCACCACCGACAGCGGCGTATTTCAGTTGCCTGCGAGCACTCGCGATGCCATCGATTATGCGGTCGCGCAAGGCCGAGGTGGCAAAGGTTGCCTTATTTTGTTCGCGGCAGGCAATGGAAATGAATCGGTTGATAAGGATGGCTATGCGAGCTATGACAAGGTGATCGCCGTCGCTGCCTGCAACGACCGAGGCAAGCGGAGTGTCTATAGCGATTTTGGCGATGCGATCTGGTGTGCTTTCCCCAGCAGTGATTTTGGACATCCACCGTTCATTCATCCGGAACCGGTGACGCGTGGTATTTGGACTGTCGATCGGCTAGGGCGGTTTGGCTATAATCCGGGCAGCCAACAGTTTGGAACTGCGGATGGCAGTTATGCCAATGACTTTGGCGGTACCTCGAGTTCTTGTCCTGGTGCGGCGGGTGTTGCGGCACTTGTCCTGTCGGCAAACCAGGCCCTCCGCTGGAACGAAGTCAAAGATATTCTCCGCCGCGCATGCGATCCAATCGACCCGTCAAATGGGCAGTATGACGCGGACGGGCATAGCCAGTTGTATGGCTACGGGCGACTCAACGCCGGCACGGCGGTCACGCTCGCAAAGCAAGCCGTCGGCCGGGTGATCCTGGTCAACAAATTACTTAATGAGCCGATCCCGGATTTGGGCAGCATTGAGGCGACTCTCGATATCACCGAAACAGTTCCCGCCGAAAAGCTGGCCATATCGATCCAACTGGACCACACCTGGATCGGCGATCTGGTAATCACAGTCGTGCCACCCGCAGGCGTAGGAAACAGGCCCATCGTCCTGCACAATCGGGCCGGCGGCAGTCGGAAGAACATTAATATGCTCTATGATCCATCGAACACGCCGGCACTCAAATCACTCATCGGAAAAAAGTGCACCGGAACCTGGACGATGCGCGTCGAGGATAAGGCATCTCAAGACTCGGGTACCTTGATTCAGATTGGGATACAACTCTTTCTTCCGGCAGCAAATCCTTTGCCTGGGGCGACCGACCGGGGGGCTCACGCAGCCACTCCGCGGACTGCGGGTAAGAAGAAGGCATCCACTCGCCGTCCTCGCACCAAGGCGACCTGATCAGGCCGCGCGGCCCTGACAACGTACCGTCTTCCGGCTTTTGCAAAGCTTCGGGCACGTCATGATGTCATAGAAGTCGCAGGGCAAATCGCACCACGTGCCGTACAAGATTCGGTTCAGCGCATTCGACGTCATCTCGGCTGACAGTTACTTCGGTGGTCGAGTGTGTCGCGTTTTCTGATGGAATGCCGGAGTCGTGTCATGAATCAATCAGTCAGAAACGAAAATGGGGTAAGACGCCTCAGTGGCGCATACCGATTTCTGGTTTGCTACTTGAGAGTTGGGCTATGCGGCCTGGTGGCGTGGTCGCTGCTGCTCGAGCCGATCGTCTTAGCGGAAGATGAGTATCGTCAGCCGGACGGGTTGGTTCTGGAGCTCACTCCAATGCGAGAGGCTGACCAAGGCTGGTTTGAGGACCGCGCCGGATACAGCGTGGTGCGCCTGCCGGATCGCTATGAATATGCCGTACTCGGGGCCAGTGGCGGCTTGAAGTCGAGTGGCCTGCTTGTCAGCAGTGTCGATCCGCGTCAGTCCGCGCTGCCGCCAAGATTACGTCCCACGCCTGAGTTCCTCTTGCAGCAGCGCGCGGCCGGGCCAGGTGGTTTTGCGCCGCCGAGCCCTCACCCGGTGGAAGTGCAACAGCCGGACGGCACAGTTATCAAGCTGACGCTGCGCGGAGGCCCGCCCTACTCGTGGTACGAAGACGAACTGGGGTATTCCGTTATTCAAGTACCGGGGCGCTATGAGTACGCACTGCGCGGACCGGCTGGAATACTCGTTGGTTCGGGAATTGCCGTGGGAAGCATGTCACCACAGGAGGCGGGATTTCAACGAAAGATCAAGCCCACCGCTGCTTCGCCATGACCGCATGGCGCTCGGCCGATCATAACGCTTCCACGGCTCTATAGGTTTTTGGATTGGTGGTTTCGCATGGAGCGCGGTGTGTGCCGCGCAGGTGGTCCCTTATCTTTCTTAGGATTGATCTGATGCAAACAAAGGCGATGGGCTGGTTATGCTGCTGCTTGCTAATGCCCGGTGGCGACCGTGCCTGGGCCGCGTTGTCGAGTCCTTTTCCGGTCGAAGTCACGCAGCCCGATGGTGACAAAGTGACTCTGTTCATTCGCGGCAATGATAAGCTGAATTGGTATGAATTCGTACCAGAAGCTCCGAATATGAGCCGCGAGGCGTTCTCCAGGCCCGAGAACCGAGAACTGCGCGCACGCCTGGCTACACAGTGGTTAGAGACGACGCAGGCAGATATGTGTTTGCGGAATTGAATGACAACGGCGAGTGGACGGCGAGCGATGAGGTTGTCGGTGAAGAAGCACCGCCGTCAGACCTGCCCCGTCGCCTCCTACCTCCACCGGAAAACCGTGCCAGGATGGTGGCGGCCAGACAACCGGAGACTCATTTCCCAGCGCGATCCGCTGCCCCGGTCGGCAATGTTCAAAACCTTGTTGTTTTACTGCGTTTCCAAGATCACGCCAGTCGTACCTTACCAACCCGCGACGATTTTGACAAGATTTTTAATGCGTCGGGGGGAGACGCGCGTTTGCGCCGACCGGGAGTATTAAGGATTTTTACAGTGAAAATTCCTATGGCAAGATGAGCTTGGAGTCGACGGTTATCGACTGGATTACGCTGCCCAAACCTGAACGGTATTATGCTGATCGCGAAAGTGGCCTGACGACGCGAGTTCGGCAGGCGATCACTGATGGATTAAATATCCTCGCACGTGACCAGCTCGTTGATTTCTCCAAGTTTGACAACGAGAACGGAGGCGTGGGCGATGGGTGGATCGACGCGATTACCTTCGTTCACTCCGGTTACGGTGCCGAGTGGGGAGGAGTTGCCGGCGGCGCGGACTACAAGGACCGTATCTGGTCGCACCGTTGGAATATCAACACTTGGACTGATCCGCGGTCAGCTGTCAAGGTTCGCGATTACAACGTGAACCCAGGGTTATGGAGTACCAGTGGCAGCGATCCCGGTCGCATCGGAGTAATCTGTCACGAACTCGGGCACTTCTTCAGTTTGCCCGACTTGTACGACTACAGTGGCCGTGGCGAGGGCATTGGATCTTGGTGCTTAATGGCTAACAGCTGGGGATTCGATGGCAGCCAACTGCACCCGCCACACATGTCAGCTTGGTGTAAAGTGCTGCTGGGCTGGAATCATGCGCAGGTCATTTCAGAGCAGGCACAATACAAAGTCGCCGCAGCCACCAGTTCGGCAGCCAGTATCTATCGAATCGACTTCGACCACGAAAATGATGGTGAGTATCTATTGATCGAAAACCGTCAAGCAGTGGGAAACTTTGATGGCGGCATTCCGGAAGGATCGAGCGGGCGAGGTGGCTTGGCGATATGGCACATTGATGACTCGGTGGATGGGAACAGTGATCCAGGCGATCCGAATGCGCCGGATCCATTGCGTCATTACCAAGTGACATTGATTCAGGCAGATGGGCTTTCTGAACTGGAACAAGGAATCAATCGTGGCAACGCTGATGATTTGTTTCGCGGTGGGCACGTGGATCGGCTGACGCCCGATAGCACTCCCTCATCCAACGCCTATGACGGCACCAAAGGCCCAGACATCAACGGAATCTCAGCTTCGCAGGAAGTGATGATTTTTCAGCTGGGACAGGCTGTCGATCCGCCCGATCCCCAGCAGGGAGCATTTCAAGGCATTGTGCGTCTCGCGGACGCCAATAGCCACGTGTCAAATTTTAGCGATGACGGTCAGACTGCGTCGCTACTGTTCGACCGCATGTATGCTTTCGCGTACGGGGGTGAACCGATTGCCACTACGGTTGCGACTTTCATGCTACCGTTGAAAGATGCAAGCACGGCTACGCAGGTACGGATTAACATTCGCGGCTATACCGAGACCGCCGGCGAAGGTCGCACGATATTGGCATTACAAGGCAACGGCCGATTTCATGAGATTACGTTGGAAGAATCGGACACCGATGCCACCGATCAGAGCAGAGCAGGCGGCGTTAACCGACGCGAGGAAGCAGAAGCGGTACTCGAGTCGGTGAAAGGTCAACTGGATCAGCAGGGCGCTGAGCAAGAGGAGGCGGATAAGGGCTTCAATTACGAAGCTGAGTTGGTATGGGACATTCCTGAGGAGGGCGATTTGCATCTCACCCTGATTTTAGGAGCGGATCAGGGTGTTCAAAATCGCGATCACGCAGCGCTCCTTTGGGTCGACTCGGTCGATGTCTCGCTTGGCAAACCATCAGAGTAGGCATTAACTGCTGCCCACGTATGTAAAGCAGGGAAAGTTGCGAAGGCAACGGCCAGAACATGGCTGAGGTGCGAACCGCTCGCCCTCAGCCCTACGCTCATTGGCGCTTGCTAAACTCTGCGCCTGACAAAGTAATTCGACCTGAAGCTTGAACTTTTTTAAATCTTGATCCTGAAGGTTAGTACAAGTCCGGTGGGGCGGGGGTGCCGGGTTGGATGCTGATCTCGTCCAAGTCGAGGGAGCGGAGACGCTCGGGGTCGAGACGGTCAGCAGGGGAGGGCTCGGCGGGGTCAGCGGCGGAGGGCTGGCCGCTGGCGCTTGGGGCGGAGGGCGGGGTGGAGAGGATGCCTTCGCGCGGGGAGCGAACGTTCTCGGGATCGTCGTCTTGGTCACGCTGGACGAGCGTCGCGGAACGAGCGCCGGCGGGATCGAACACGCTGCCGACACGGCCAGAATCGCGGCGCGGTGCGCTGCCAGGCGCCGCCGTAGGTCGGATAGTCGAGATCGCCGCAGTCCGAAGGAATTGTACAACCGCCCACCAGGCCGGCTCCGCAGAGGGCGAGGATCGCGAGCCCTGCGCGGAGCAGAGCGCTGCTGGCAGTGAGACGCTCGGAGCGTGCGCCGAGGGTGGTTGCGGAGCCGGTCGGCGGCGAGATCCGGTGGGATGGTGCTGGCATCGGACTAAACCCTGAGCGTGTTGCGACGATCCAGTGGATCGTGAGACGACGTAGGGGTTTTATCGGCCAAGATGAGAGTGAGCTTTAGGCAAGCGATGCGGGGAAGGATGTTTTTTCTAAAGGTGTGGAGCAGAGTTGTCCTCGAACTGCCCCCTGGTCCTAACTTGGGGATCGGGGGATAGTTTGGCGAGTGCGTTGAATGTTGTTTGGCAGGTCGGAGAGCCCTCACCCCCAGCCCCTCTCCCAGAGGGCGAGGGGAGCGGGAATTAAAAAGGCTTCTCCGGAGGACGAGAAGAGAACAGCCGAAATTGGAAAGCTAGGGATTCGCGTTGCTTCGTGATCGACTATTGAGCGCATCGTTTTTGATCGGTGCTGTCGCGCTGCTGCTGTGGTTGGACCATCAGCGGCCTGTGGGAGGCGTTGTCGGCATCTGGCTGCTGCCGCTGCTGATGTTCTTTGCGATCGGCACGGCGCTGGACGTGATCGGGCTGATCCTGGGGTCGGGGCGGAAAATCGACCGCAGGACGACGCTGCTGGCCACGGCGATCATCCCGCTGGCCGCCTATGTCCCGTCGCTCTGGCCGCTGTTGATGGGTCAGGAGTATCCGGCTGATTGCCCGCTGGGCCGCACGGGCTGGATCGTGGCCGCGGCGGTTGCCGGCGTGTTCATCGTGCTGCTGCGGGAGATGGCGCGCTACGATGCGTTGCACCGCGGCGAGGCGATCGAGCGAACCTTCACCGGCGTGTTCGCCTCTTGTTATGTGGGCATCCCGATGGCGGTATTGGTGGCGATCGTCAACTTGGGCGATGGTGCTTGGGGTCTGGCGGCGCTGATCAGCATGGTGGCGGCGACGAAGTCGTCCGACGCCGGAGCGTACTTCAGCGGCCGGGCACTGGGTCGACACAAGTTGATCCCGCATCTGAGCCCCGGAAAAACCTGGGAAGGGGCTGTTGGCGGGGTGACCACTGCGGCGCTCGTCAGCTACGGCTGCTTTTTTTGGCTGATCCCGGCGCTGGCTCAGACCACGCAGCCGCCGCCGATTTGGGGGCCGCTGGTGTTTGGCGTGGCTTGTGCAGTGGCTGGGATCGTCGGTGATTTGGCCGAATCGCTCGTCAAACGCGAAACCGGAGCCAAAGACAGCGGCAAGACGCTGCCGGGGCTCGGGGGTGTGTGGGACGTGAGCGATTCGCTGATTGCCGCGGTTGTACCGGCCTGGGTTTTGCTAGCTGCTGGATTAGCCGGATCGTAGTAGGAACTGGACCTAGCGGCGTGTAGAATGAAGGCGGACATCGGTTGTCCAATGGTTCAATGATTCGTTGTCCGATCCCTGTTTGGCCGGTTATTACGGAAACGCGTGTTCAGCAAGTGAAACCCAAGCAGCTGGGCGCGACGTGACTTTTCAACACCAACTTTCCGCAACTCCGAGCTGTCGTGATGAGTTGCTGCTAGCCGCGCAAGAGCGCGACACAGCACGCATGGTGGCAACGCGGCACGCGGTCCCAAAGGGTCTGAATGACAGAAGCAACATTGGCGGTCAGTACGCCGGACGAGATCCTCGCGTTGTTCGGGGCTCGCGACCAACACCTCCGCACAATCCGGAGGCTTTTTTCCGTGTCGATCACCCACCGCCAAGGAGAAGTCCGGATCTCGGGAGATTCCGAGGCGGTTCAGCAAACGACACGGGTTCTGGAGCGTTTGCAGCAGCTCAGTCGCCGCAAAGGTGTGCTGAGCCCATTGGATGTCCAAGAGGCGGCAGCGCTGGAAGGCGTTGGCGAGCAGCGTCGCAGCCCGATGAGGGCAGAGGTGGCGGGAGTGGAAATCCGACAAGCCGGGCGGCACGGTGCAGCCGCGCACCGACGGTCAGGCGCGGTACATCGACATGATCCGCAGCCATGACCTGACGATCGCCACCGGACCGGCCGGGACGGGCAAAACATTTTTGGCGGTCGCTACCGCGGTCGAAGCGCTCAAGGCGGAGCAGATCCGCAAGATCGTGCTCGTCCGCCCCGCGGTCGAAGCGGGTGAAAACCTTGGATTCCTGCCGGGCGACTTGCGCGCAAAGCTGAATCCGTACTTGCGGCCGCTGCTGGACGCGCTGAACGACATGGTCGACTTCGATCAGGCCCGCAACCTGATGGAACGCGAAGTGATCGAAGTCGTGCCGCTGGCGTACATGCGCGGCCGGACGCTCAACGATGCGTTCATCATTCTCGACGAAGCGCAGAACACGACGACGGCGCAGATGAAGATGTTTCTGACCCGAATGGGCCAGCGGAGCAAGATGGTGATCAGCGGCGATACCAGTCAATTGGACTTGCCCAAGGGCGTGGCCAGCGGGCTAGCCGACGCGATCCACCGTCTGAGCAAAATCCAGGGAGTCGGGGTGATGCATTTGCAAAAGTCCGATATTGTTCGTCATCGTCTGGTTCAAAAAATCGTCGAAGCCTACGAGCAATAGGAAGGTTGAATCCTCGCCGAAATCGCCTCAGGACGAGCGGCCCTCTGTATGGCCTTTTTGGCCGCAGGATCGGGTGGCGAGGTTGAATCAACCGCCTTGATGAGTACGTCATCCTATAAACGAGCCGGTAAAGAGCGACTTGAGTCGCTCGGCTTACCCAAAAGTCGCTTCCTGAACTGGTGGACCGAAAACGCGGAGACCGGGTTCTGGAGCCGGCTGTCGCTGACCTTGTTGGCGGGCTTGACCATGCTGGTGGTCTGCCGCACTTGGGAGCCGCCGTTTCCGTACCGCACCGGCGATTACCCGCCGCGGCATCTGATTTGCGCGTCGATTTTCAGGTTGTCGATCAGACGGCGACCGAAGCGATGCGGATGCAGAAACGCCGCGAAGCGCTGGTGTACTACGTCAACCGCAACCAGCCGCTGGTCCAGCGGCGGGCGGAGTTGAAGGACCAGTTGTTCCTGGTGCTCGGGGCGCAGTCGTTCGATCAGATGACGGCTGAGGAGCGCCGCGCGTTTTCGGAGCTGTACCAAGACAGCGAAACGGCGGCTCCGGGCGATACCGCTGCGGACCGTTTTCGCATTCTCAAGTCGGTCCTGGCGGCCGATCCGGATCTGCAGAAGACCGACACCGCCGTGCAGATCTCGCTGCTGCCGGCGATGGAAACCGGACTGCTGCAATCGCTCACCCACACGGCCGAACAGGGTGATTTGCGGGTGATCCGCGTCTATCCGGCCGGCAGGCCCGATGAAGCTCAAGTGGTCGAAGTCTCGCGGGTGCGGATCGCGCAGGCGAGATCAGAACTGGAGCAGCGGCTAAAAGAACAATTCCGCCAGCGCTTTGAAGACGAGTCGGCCCAGAAGGTCGCGGAGATGATCAGCTACTGGTTGTCGAGCCGACTGCCTGAGACGCTGCGTTACGACGATGAGCTATCGAGCAAGGCGCGACAGGAGATGGCGGACCAGGTCGAGGACGTGATGAAGACCTACCGCAATGGCATTTCGGTGCTTGCACCGGCCGGTCAGCCGCTGGGGGCCGCGCAGATCGAGTTGCTGTGGTACGAGTGGGAAGCGTTGACCGAGCAGATGGGGCGAGCGCCGCGATTGGCTCGGTTGGCAGCTTACGCGGGAATGATCGCTGCGCTGTTTCTGTTGGGCGGAGCGTACATCTTTTTCGTCGACGACCGGGCGTTGTTGAGCGATGCGGGGAAACTCTCTCGCTTGCTCGGCTTTATCGTGGTCACGGTCTGTGTTTGCTACTGGGCGTCGCGCGACCAGTGGCGGGCGGAACTGATTTCGCTGTCGATCGCCGCGATCACCGCCACCGTGGTTTACGGCCGTGAGTTGGCGATGCTGTTGATGGCAGCGATCAGCTTGGCAATCACGCTGTTTGAAGGCGACGACATCGCGACTTTGGTGATACTCGTTGCCGCGGCGTTGTCGTGCGTGTTGCTGCTGGGCAGGATCCGCAGCCGCAGTCATCTGCTGTACGTCGGGATGGGCAGCGCGGTAATCACCGCCGCAACTGTGGTCGGCGTAGGGATCGTGACCGGCCAGATGTTTGCCGTCAGCGAAGTTGCTGTCGAATCGCTGCCGTTAATGTCAGTCACTGGCGTGGGGACGGTGTTCACGGTGCTGACCAGTGAAGCGATTTGGGCCGGCGGTTGCGTTGTGATCGGTTCGCTGGTGATGACCGGGCTGTTGCCGCTGGTCGAGAAGGGCTTCGGCATTCAGACCGACCTGAGCCTGTTGGAGCTGGGCGACGCGAGCCATCCGCTGCTGCGGCGACTGGCGCAGCGTGCACCGGGAACCTACAACCACTCCATCAACGTTGCCTCGATCGCCGAAGCGGCCGCCGACGAGATCGGAGCCAATGGATTGCTGGTCCGCGTCGGGGCTTATTTCCACGACATCGGCAAGATGTTCAAGCCGGAGTACTTCATCGAGAACCAGAGCGACGGCAAGAATCAGCACGACGCGCTGCAACCGGCGATGAGCACGCTGGTGATCATCGCGCATGTCAAAGACGGCGCCGATCTGGCTCGCAGCAACCACCTGCCACAACCGATCATCGACTTCATCTTGCAGCACCACGGCACGACGCTCGTCGAGTATTTCTACAACGAAGCGGCTCGGCGCAGCGAGAACAGCCCCAATCGTGAAGAGGTCAGCGACAAGGATTTCCGCTACCCTGGTCCGAAGCCGCAGACCCTCGAAGCGGCCGTGCTGATGCTGGCCGATACCGTCGAGAGCGCCAGCCGCACGTTGGTGGAGCCGACTTCGGCTCGGATCGCCAATCTGGTTGACGCGATCGCTCAGAAGAAAGTCGCCGATGGCCAACTCGACCAGTGCGGCATGACCTTCCGCCAACTCGATCAGATCAAGAAAAGCTTGGTCAAAACTCTGACTGCGATCTACCATGCCAGGGTGAAATATCCTGGGCAACAGTCTGCATAAACTGCATAAAGCATGCCTGCTGAGAACTCCCCGCCGCCCGCATCACCATCCTGCTTCATCGAGGTTCCGATCACCGTTGAGCTATCCGGTGAGGACTCCGAACCCGACGGAAGCCCGACCGCCGAGCTGGCTGGCGACGAAAGCGAACCGCCTCCCGATGAAGTCGAGCTGGCCGCGGACGAGGCGTGGCAGCAGTCGATTCGCCACGCGGTGCACGTCGCTGCGCAGTCGCAGGGCTACTGCCGCGGTCAGATCGGCATTCTGGTGACCGACGACAGCACAATCCACCAGATCAATCTGCGGCATCTACAGCACGATTATCCGACCGACGTCATCAGTTTTCCCTACGACCGCAGCGACGATCAAGTCGAAGGCGAACTGGTGGTCAGCCTCTGCACCGCAAGGCGTTGGGCCGATGAAGTTGGCTGGGACTGGCAAACCGAGCTGTTGCTCTACGTGGTGCATGGCACGCTGCACATTTGTGGTTTAGAAGACTCGACGGCCCAACAGCGGCAGCAGATGCGCGGCGCGGAGCAAGCGGCGCTGGCACAGCTGGGCATCCGCGACGCCAGCGGCCTGAGTCGCGGGTTCGATTCGGAGCTCCGCAGTGACCCAGGAGCGGTGCAGCCATGACGCAAACCGGCTGGATGCTGCTGTCGGCGAGCGGCTTACTACTGGGTGCAATCGGCGGGCTGGGGACGGAACTGTTAGATCGGTTCAATGGCCGTTCGCTCGAGGCGCTCTGTCGCCTCCGCCGTCGGCGCGAACGATTCGGCGCGGTGCTCGATGGTCACGAAGCGGCGCTCACCGCGTCGGAGTACTTGCGTGTCATCGGCACGATGCTGTTTCTCGTCGGCGGCACCGCGGCGTTGTTTGCCGATGCCATCGAGCCGTCGGTTGGAACGCTGATCGGCTGGGGGCTGGTCGCTTGCATCGCGATGATGCTGACCCACCTGTGGATTCCGACGGCGCTGACGCGGCATGCATCGGCGCCGCTGCTGTTTTACACCTGGCCGTTTTGGCGAGTGCTGTCGTTCGCAATGGCGCCACTGGCGACCCCAGGCGAGCTGCTGGCGGTGATCACCGGGCGTCTGACCGGTACCGCGCAGTACGAGTTCGAAGAAGAGGAACAGCTCGAAGACGATATTCGCACGATGGTCACGGCGGGAACCCGTGAAGGCTACTTTGGGCCGGGGGTGCGCGACATGATTCAGGGTGTGATGGATCTGCACGAAGACACGGTTGCTCACATCATGACCCCGCGAGGTGATGTCGCGGCGATCGAAGTGACGGCCGCTTGGCCCTCGATCTTGCAGATGATCAACCGCTTCGGCCGTACGCGGTTGCCGGTCTATGAAGGTACGTTGGATTCGATCGTCGGCGTGCTGTACATCAAGGACCTGATGCCGCACCTATGCAACGGGGGGTTGGAGGGAGTGAGCTTGCGCGAGGTGATCCGGCCGGCGTGGACGGTGTTGATCGACCAGAACGTCGAGCTGCTGCTCCGTGAGTTTCTGCACAGCCGCAGTCACATGGCGATCGTGCTCGATGAGTTTGGCCAGACCGCTGGCGTGGTCACGATCGAGGATGTGCTGGAGGAAATCGTCGGGGAAATCGTCGATGAATCCGATCCCGAGGAAGAGTCGTCGATCATCATCATCGACGAAGCGACGGCGCGGGCGGATGGGCGCGCGATGATCGACGACCTGAACGAGCAACTTGGCTGGAACCTGCCCGAGAGCGACGATTACCAGACCGTGGCCGGCTACATCTTGCACCACACTGGCAGCATCCCCGAGGACGGCCAGAAGATCGTCATCGGCGACATCGCCTTTGAGATCGCACGAGCGACCAACCGCCAGATCGAGTCGGTGCGGTTACACCACCTCGACCGCGTCCCCGGTGAAGCTGAAATGGTGGAAGAGGAACGCTGAATCCGGGTGAATCCGCAACGTCAAAATCTCGCGTGAAGGGGTTAACGTGAAGGGGTTAAGACGCAGCGCATCGTTCAATGGTTCGTCCTTTGCGACTTTGCGCCTTCGCGTGCCCCCATTCAGTTGCCGCTCTCGGTGTTGTTGTCCGCTCGCCGATTTCCCGTCTGTGCAACTGCAATTTCCGTCATCGAACTCCTCATGCTGACCCGATTTTTGTGGCGGTTTCGCTCTGTGCCTGATCCGGTCTGGGTGGCGTGACGGGTCGCTCAGCAGAGGCTTGTCGGCCCTGTTTACCGCTGATTGTCGATATGTGCCTCAGCCGCTAGACTCCTGGGGTCGGCCAGCATGCGGCGGCTTGCCGCTCTCCTTCCCACCAGCCCCCTCGAAGTAGCCCTCTCGGCGGAAATCGTGATGACATCAGCAGTCTCGGCGACCTCGAAAACAGCTCGGTTGATCCTTGATGACAAGGAAGTTGAATTGCCTTTGGTCGTCGGATCCGAGGGAGAAGTCGGGATCGACATCAGCACGCTGCGCAGCACGACCGGTGCTATTACGCTCGACGAAGGCTACGTCAACACCGGCAGCACCTGCAGTGCGATCACGTTTCTCGACGGCGAGGAAGGCATGCTCCGTTACCGCGGCTATCCGATCGAGACGCTCGCCCAGCACTGTGATTTCCTGGAGACGGCCTACCTGTTGATCTACGGCGAGCTGCCCACGCGCGAGCAAGCCGACGAGTTCCGCGAAGACATTCGCAACCACACGATGCTGCACGAGGACATGAGGCTGTTCTACAACGGCTTTCCGCGCGACGCCCATCCGATGGCGATTCTCAGCAGCGTCGTCGGGGCGCTGTCGACCTTCTACCAAGACTCGCTGGACGTCGGTGATCCCGATCAGGTCGAGATTTCGATGCACCGCCTGATCGCCAAGCTGCCGACGATCGCAGCCTACAGCTACAAAAAATCAATCGGCCAGCCGTTCGTCTATCCGAAGAACTCGCTGAGTTACTGCGAGAACTTCCTGCAGATGATGTTCGCGACACCGGCCGAGCGATAATGTAGCCGATCCTGACTTTGTCGAAGCGCTCAACCTGCTGCTGATCGTGCATGCCGACCACGAGCAGAACTGCAGCACCTCGACGGTGCGGATGGTCGGCAGCAGCAACGCAAACCTGTTCGCGTCGATCTCGGCCGGCATCTGCGCCCTGTGGGGACCGCTGCACGGCGGCGCCAACGAGGCCTGCGTGAACATGCTCGAGCAGATCGCCCGCGATGGCGGCAACGTGCAAAAGTACGTCGACATGGCCAAGGACAAGCAGAACAACTTCCGCCTGATGGGCTTTGGCCACCGCGTCTACAAGAACTGCGACCCGCGAGCGACAATCATCAAGGCGGCGTGCGACAAGCTGCTGAGAAAATTAGGGCTGAAGGACCCGCTCTTCGAAGTCGCCCAGAAGCTCGAGGAAGCCGCGCTGCGCGACCCCTATTTCATCGAACGCAAACTCTATCCGAACGTCGATTTCTATTCAGGCGTGATCTACCGAGCACTCGGCATTCCGGTGCAGATGTTTACGGTCCTGTTCGCGATCGGGCGACTGCCAGGCTGGATCGCCCACTGGATAGAAATGCACGCCGACGGCAGCCGCATCAACCGGCCGCGTCAAATCTATACCGGACCGACGAAGCGCGAGTTCATTCCGATCGAACAGCGGTAAGCCAACCCGCTCCTACTGACTTTCTCATGCCGCTGATATCTCTCGAAGACCTCTCGATTCGTTACCGTGGTCCGCTGCTGCTCGACGGCGTTTCGGCGAAGATCGATGCCGGTCAACGGATCGGGCTGCTGGGCCGCAACGGCGCTGGCAAAAGTACGCTGCTGAAGATCATCGATGGCCAGGTCACGCCTGACAGCGGCACGGTCGTAATCCAATCCGGCACGAAAATTCGCCAGCTCCGTCAAGATGTGCCGACCGATGTGGCCGGCACCGTCGCCGATGTCGTACGTGCGGACTTGGCCGAAGGACGCGACATTTCCGAGCTGTGGCAAGTCGATTTGGCGGTCGAAGAAACGCTGTCGAAGATGAACCTCGACGGCGGGGTGCCGTTTGAAACGCTCTCCAGCGGGATGAAACGCCGGGTGCTGCTGGCGCAAGCGATCGCCGCGGAGCCCGACTTGCTGCTGCTGGACGAGCCGACCAACCACCTCGACCTTCAATCGATCCTATGGCTGGAAGATTTTCTGCTCCGCTGGCCCGGGACGCTGATCTTCGTCACCCACGACCGCTCGTTTCTGCAGCGTCTGGCGACGCGGATTTGGGAGATCGACCTCGGAAAACTGTTTGATTGGTCCTGCGATTACGCCACGTTCCGCAAACGCAAGGCTGACAAGCTGGCGGCGGAAGAAAAGCAGAACGCGCTGTTCGATAAAAAGCTCTCCGAGGAAGAAGCTTGGATTCGCCAGGGAATCAAGGCCCGCCGAACCCGTAACGAAGGCCGCGTGCGCGCGCTGAAGGAACTGCGGAATCAGCGCCAGGAGCGCCGTGAGAAAATCGGCACCGCCAAGCTGCAAATCCAAGAGGGTGCCAAAAGCGGGATGCTCGTCGCCGAAGCCAAAGACATCACCTTTGCTCACGGCGACCGCACGATCGTAAAGGACTTCTCGACGACGATCATGCGCGGTGACAAGATCGGCATCGTCGGCCCCAACGGCGCAGGCAAGACAACGCTTTTAAAACTGCTGCTGGGCCAGTTGCAACCGCAGTCGGGCAGCGTGCGGCAGGGCACGAACTTGCAAGTCGCCTACTTCGATCAGCTTCGCGACACACTCGACCCCGAGCAAACGGTTCAGGACAACGTCGGCGAAGGCAACGACACGGTCAAGATCGGCGACAAATCCAAGCACATCATCGGCTACCTGCAGGACTTCCTGTTCACGCCCGAGCGCGCCCGCACCCAGGTGAAGTTCCTCTCCGGCGGCGAGCGCAACCGCGTGCTGCTGGCGCGGCTGATGACTCGGCCGGCGAACATCATTGTGATGGACGAACCGACTAACGACCTGGACAGCGAAACGCTCGACCTGCTGGAAGAGCAATTGGTCGACTTCAGTGGGACGATTCTGTTGGTCAGCCACGACCGGACGTTCCTCAACAACGTCGTCACCAGCACGATCGTGTTCGAAGACGGCGAAGTCAATGAATACGTCGGCGGCTACGACGACTGGGTCGCGGCAGCGTCACGACGAAAGGCTGCCGAGAGCGCTGAGAAGCTAAGTACGGCATCGACTGCGTCCGCCTCACGAACTGCGGCGGCACAGGCACCCAAGCCAGCGGCGCAGAAGTCTAAGCGAATGAGCTTTAAGGACCAGCACGAACTGGAACACCTGCCCGGCAAGATTCACCAACTCGAGGCTGACATCGCGAAGCTGCATGAGGAGATGGCAAAGCCGGAGTTCTACCGTGGCTCGGGCGTGAGCATCAGCCAAACGCAGGCTCGGTTGGCGCAGCTCGAAGGGCAGCTTCAGGCGAGCTACAGCCGCTGGGAAGAGCTCGAGGAACTCGCTCAGGCAAACGGTTGATGCACGTATGAATCTTCCATGACGCCGCGGCTCAAGTCGAATCTCCTCCGCGTGCTGAAGTTCATCCTGCCGGTGATCATCATCGGCTGGCTGCTGTGGCGAGTGGAGCCGCAACAGTGGGAGCTGCTGCGGGATCAACCAAGGAATTATCCGCTATTGGGCGCGGCGCATAGCGGCAGCGCTGACAGCGGTGTGCGTCAGCTTCATCCGCTGGTGGGCGCTGGTCCGCTGCCAGGGAATTGACTTGGGTGTGATCGAAGCCTGCCGGCTCGGTTCGATCGGATTTTTGCTGAGCTTCGTCTCGGCCGGCAGCGTCGGTGGCGACATCTTTAAGACCATCTTCTTGGCCCGCCGCAGTCCTGGCAAAGGGATCGAGGCGGTCGCGTCAGTGATCGTCGACCGTGGCATCGGGCTGCTGGGCCTGTTGTTGCTGGTCGCCTTTGCGATGTCAGCCGGTGGTGGCAGCAGCAATCCCGACCTGACGAAAATCGGCAACGCAGCGCTGGCACTCTCGGTGATCGGGCTAGTGACGCTGGCGGCCCTGGTGCTCGGCGGCCGCCACATCGATCGAGCGATCGTTACTGGTTCTCGGCTGCGATATGTTGGCGCCGCAGTCAGTCGCATCGCGGGGCCGCTGCGGGTTTTTCGTCGCCACCCGATCATGGTAGGGCTGTCGTTGCTGATGAGCCTGGCGGTGCACAGCCTGCTGGTGCTGTCGGCGTTTTGGATCGCCACCAGCTTGTATGGAGCGGCGTCGCCGAGCTTAAGCGATCACGCGCTGATTTTTCCAATCGCCAATCTCGCTTCGACGATGCCGATCGCGCCGGCCGGGTTGGGCGTGCTCGAGGCGGCGATGGAGTGGCTCTACCGCGTCGTGCCGGCCGAGCCGACAATCGCTTCGGGCATGTTGGTCGCGTTGGTGTATGAGATCGTGAAGGTCGTCATGGCAGTGCTCGGCATGATCTTCTACTGGACCGCCGCACCCGACATCCGCCGCAGCCTGTCGGAGGTCCGCGAGATGGAATCGCATAGTCGTGAGTTGGAAACCCATAGTAGTTAGGGTGGCACGCCCAGAGCCCCAGCGACGGGCGTGGGCTCCAGCAACAGATGCCTGAAACAGATAACGAGCCGATGCGAAAATCCTTGGTTTCTATACGGTTCTCCCCAGCACGCCCTTGGTTCCTCAGGGGCGTGCTACCCGGAGGATAAACGTCCACACTTCAAGTGATGACGAAATCCACGCAAGAACCTCAGCCGGGAAAACGGCTCAGCAGCGCGTACAAACCGACGAGCGTCTTGGCGTCGCGGATTGCCCCGGAAGCGATCAACCCGGCGACTTCATCGTGACGGACGATCCGGTTTTCGATCTGCTCGGTCGCCTCGCGCCGGATCGCCGGCAGTCAGCCCTGTGGCCAGATACAGGTGCATCAGCTCATCACAGATCCCTGGGCAGGAATAAAACTCGTGGATCTTCTCGAGCTTAACGGCGCGGAATCCGGTCTCTTCGGTCAGTTCACGAGCCGCCGTTTGTTCTGGAGCTTCACCGGGATCGATTGTTCCGGCCGGCAGTTCCAGCAGCGTTTCTCCGACGGTGCGGCGATGGTTTTCGATCAGCACAATACGGCCATCGTCCAGCCGCGGCAGCAACACGACGGCGCCCGGGTGGCGGATCACTTCGCGGACGATGTGCCGCCCGTTGGAGTCGACCATCTCCAGCGCATTGACGCTGAACCGCGCACCGCGCAGCAGCACCTTTTCGTTAACTTGTTCAGGCATTGGCTATCCAGATGAGCACAGGCGACGGGGGTGGGAACCAGTGAAGAGCATAGCGGCACTGTCGAGCGTCGTGCAGCGCAGACGGCCGCGGCATTTTCATAACAGCTAATGATGCCAGTCCCGCAGAGAATCTCCGTGCAATACCTAATCTTTCCGAAGCTCAACAGCAACCGAATGCTTGAACTTAAATCCAAATTGATTTTGCGATTCGTAATGAAGGACAAGCGATTTTGGCGGTTTATCCGCGATGAAAGTCACTCGAATCTGTGCTTCAGGGTCGACGCGATCATATCCCGGAACGTTCGTTGATCGCCAAGCAATAGCTCGGCGTTGAGTGTCGGTAATTTGATACACCCGCAGGTCTCCCTGGTAGCTATCAATCCAAACGGGTTCATCCGAACTGTTTTTGAGCAGAACCGTCAAAGTCGGCGAGCCCGCCACTTCAGAAACACCGGCCACCGATAGATCTGGCGGACGATGGAGCAGGATAACGGCAAAGCCGAAAATAGCCACGGAAGCGACGGCTACGGCTACATATCGCATAAAATAACATTCGTGGACAGGCGACGTTGGCTGGAGAAGCTAGGCTAAGTCCTGCTCCGGCAACCGCGGCTGCGCGAAGAGCATCTGCTTTGGGTTGATCGTCTGAGCGTCCTTCGCCATTGTAGCATTCGGTGTCAGCTGATTTGTCCAGGCGACGTGCATATGGCGCAGCCATTTCCTTGAGACTGTCGCCGCACATTGGCTCCGGCATGCACACTAACGGGGTCGCAATTCCGAGCCCCAGAGCCAGCTTGCGTACCGTGGGTAGCGGCTCCGTGGTCGCGGAGCAGCCGGGTGATGGTAGCCGAGGCATTACGCCACGGATGCAAGAATCCTCGGTTGTCTAGTGCGTCGCGTAGCGACGCTTGGTAGCTGAGCTGGTTTACGCGGTGACGAGGGCGTAGGAGGTCTCCTGACCCCATGCCGGGTGCGACCAGTGCATCTTGCGTTTATGGCCATCGCTTCGGTTGAACTTGAGCGACACCCAGTGAATACGAATTCAAAAGCTCCGCATCAGGTCGCTATCTATACAGGCGTTTATATCGACCACGGCCTGCTGCGGCGTCTTGGCCACTGGGCTTTTAACCGCCAGCTATGCCGTGCTGTGCAGCAGCGCCAGACACTTTCGCCTGCTCGCTGACGCTTGCTTAACAATAACCACAGCGTTAAATTGGGGGCGGCCGGCAACCCCATTAGGCTAGGTTGAATGTCCCGCTGCACTTCTAACCAAATCTTCGCAGGTCTGCTCTGCGAGCTAAGTGTTTACTGCATCGAGCTGCTCGACTGGTGCTGGTGTTGCCAAGAGGCGCGACGCCACCTGCTCTGGATGCCTCCATGATGCATCCTCGCTACGGTCTCATCGTCCGCCGAGCCTGCTGCGGTCGCCGGTCGAAATGAGCTGAGTGACAATGAATTTCTGTTGTCGGATTCGGGCCAACTAGTTGGTTCATGCTGAGCAGCCGCTAGCGGAACCGGCGACTGAGTCAAGGCTTGGCTGTGGGTGTCATGTCTTTCTTGACCGATGCTTGTCGTTGTTATGCCCTTTTTGCTCGACGGATTATGAGGCCCGCAAAATGTCGTCCTTCATTCCGCAGTGTGACCCCAACCTGGCTCAGCGGTCCCGTGCCCTCAGGGCTGCGCAGCAGGATTATCAGTTTAATTACACCCATGTCTCACCGCTGGCGATTGTCGAGCGGGTGCCCCTACGAGATGAATTCTCGCGTCAGTGGATGGAGCAGGTTGCGAAGCGTTTCTTGACGGTACTTTCCAATCGGGCGGCGTTGGAAGTGAGTTCATTGCTGCGCGGCCACCACCAAATGAAGATCACCATGCTCAACGCGCTGTTGCGGCGAGGCGAAACCGCTATTCGTGATGTCCGCACGATTGTCGGTGAAGCACTGCGGTTTGAAGGGCGGATCGGCGCACGCGCGGTCCCAGCCTCCAGCTTGGCCGATTACGCGAAGTTGTTCCGCACCATCGGGCTGCCACCAGTGGCCAACGGCTACCAGAACGATCGGGCCTTCGCCTGGATGCGTCTGGCTGGTCCTAATCCCGTGGTGTTGCAACAATGGACGCAGCAGGATGATCGCCTATCCCTGAGCGATGCGCACCTCCGCACAACGGTACCGACCGACTCCCTTGATGCCGCGTTTGCTGAAGGCCGCATGTATTTGGCTGATTATTCTTTGTTGGACGGGGCCCAGTGGAATGACTTTCCGAATGGCCAAAAGTATCTGTACGCTCCGCTGGCGGCTTTCGTCGTCGAGCAGACGTCCAAAACGCTGTTGCCGGTGGCCATCCAGTGCAAGCAAACTCCGGCTCGGGATAATCCTATTTTCACACCGGATGATGGATTCAATTGGTTAATTGCGAAGACGATCGTTGAGATCGCCGACGCGAATCTACATGAAGCGCACACGCACTTGGGTAGGACGCACCTGTTTGTTGAACCGTTTGTTGTCACCACATTCCGCCAACTCGCCCCAACCCATCCCTTAGCCCGATTACTTGTCCCGCACTTTGAAGGGACCCTAGCGATCAATGCGGCAGCCTGGCAAAAACTGATCGCCACAAAAGGACCGATCGATGCACTTTTCGGAGGCGCGGTCGAAACCTCTCGCGCCGTGGCGGTCACGGGCGTTCAGACTGCGAGCGTGATGGACATGCTGCTGCCCGACACGCTCCGACAACGCGGCGTGCAGGATTCTGATGCCCTGCCGGACTATCCCTATCGCGACGATGCGATGCTCTACTGGAACGCGATTGTGCAATGGGTGCAGAGCTATTTGAATATTTACTACAACACCGACCTGGATGTCCAGCAGGATCATGAACTGCAGGGGTGGGCGCGGGAATTGGGTGCGGCTAATGGCGGGCGACTTCGGGGGTTGCCTAACGGCGGCCAACTGCGCACGTTCGCGGAGCTGACGGATATCATTAGCCTCGTGATTTACACCTCAAGTGTGCAGCATGCGGCTGTGAATTTCCCGCAATATGATATCATGAGTTATGTGCCCGGTATGCCGCTGGCTTCGTACGCCCCTGCGCCGGCCAGCAAAGCTCCCGCCAGCCAAGCAGACTACCTCGCCATGCTGCCACCGATGGACATGGCGGAACTGCAAATGGAACTTGGGTATTTGCTTGGCTCGGTGCATTATACTCAACTGGGCCAGTATGCACGTAAGCAGTTCGGTGACCCGCGTATTTCAGCAAGCCTGACGCGTTTTCAGCAACAAGTCGCAAGCATCGGGAACACCATTGCAACCCGCAACCAAAAGCGGTTTCGTCCCTATCAGACACTGGCACCCGCTGGCATTCCTCAAAGTATCAATATTTAGGAAACCTTAATCTGAGCTGCTACGATTCGTCACAGTACGAGCGAGAGCCGTGTCGGATTACGAATTCCGAGCACATCGCAAATGGTCTAATTCAAACATGGTGCGGCCTGAAGACGAACCACACATTCCTGAGACCCGAGGTTCTCGCGGTCCCGCCGACGAAACCGCAGGAGATACAGGTAATCTTCCAAGAGACCATCTCGGCAATGTTACCCAGCGGGATAGTCCACAGACGCCAACAGGCGAGAGCAAGAACGAGCGGTCAGAGAAAAATAGCGAGACGCCCGCCGCGCCCGTCCTGCTTCAGTCTGGCCGATACGAAATCGTACATCCGCTTGGCAAAGGCGGGTTCGGCACCGTCTATCTGGCGAATGACACCCTGCTGCACCGCCAGGTCGCCATCAAAGTACCGCATCGGGCCCCGACTGACGAGAGGGCACAGGCGTTTCTGAGCGAGGCGAGGCGATTGGCCCGGCTGCAACACCCGTCGATCATCAGCGTCTACGACGTTGGAGCTGATTCGGGTCACTGCTATATTGTGATGGAGCTTTTGCAAGGTGAAAGTTTAGCTTCCCTGCTGCGGAAACGCCGTTTAAGCTGGCTGGAGTCTGCGCAATTGGTGGCGTGCATTGCCGAAGCGCTGGCCCATGCACACGCCCGAATCATGATCCACCGTGATATCAAACCGGCTAACATTTTCATTACGACTGAAGGCAGCCCCGTACTGCTGGATTTCGGACTTGCGATTGGAGACTTGGAAGAGGAGATGCCGGGCCTGCGGACCGGGACACCGGCCTACATGTCCCCTGAGCAGGTGCATGGGCGAGCCCACCGAGTCGATGGCCGCACGGATATTTATAGCTTAGGAGTCGTTTTATACGAGCTGCTCTGCGGCTGTCTTCCCTTCCGCGCCAGCAGTAAACCGGATCTGTACCGACGTATCGAAGAAGCACATCCTCAGCCGCCACGGCAATTGGTAGCGGAGATTCCAGCCGCACTAGAATGCGCTTGTCTGCGTGCGATGTCCAGAGAGATGGACGAAAGGTTCACCACGGCAGGCGATTTCGCTGCAGCGATTCGTGCGGTCATTCCTGAAGAGCGTGGGCTCTCCCGGTTAACAGCTAGTGCCGTCCGAGAATCCGATGCGTCGCTGCGATTCCGGCGCGAAGCAGAACTGCGGCATGTGACCGTCTTGATCTTTAACTTTGATGTGAGCGATCAGGGGGCCGACGCCGGTATTGAAGAGCGTCACACCATCCGAATCGAATTCGCTGCGCTGGTCGCTGATGGGGTGAACCGACTGGGCGGTTCCATGGTGTCCACCGGCGGCGAAGTGATGGCCTGCTTTGGCTATCCGATCGCCTTTGAAGATGCGGCGACGCGGGCCGTCCGGGCGGCACTGGACATCTTGCAAATGGCCAGCAACTGGGGCGAGGATTTGAGAGCGAAGACAGGACGCATCATTGAATTTTGGGGAGGCGTCCACAGCGGCCAAGCCATTGCCGAGGACGCCAGTGGTGTCTCGGTGGAGCAGGTCCTGCTCAGTGGTGAAGCTCGCGACACCGCGCTGCGTTTGGAGCGAACCCTGCAGCCAGGCGCGATCACCATCAGCGCCACGACTCATGCCCGAGTGCGAAACTCCTTCCTATGCGAATCCGCCGGCAGCCAGCAGCCACGCGGCTTCCGACAACCAATTGAGTTGTTTCGGGTCATTCGAGAAAACCAATTACTGGTTCACGACGACCTGCTCTCACCCGCAAACGCCGGTCCGTTGATCGGCCGCGACACCGAAATCCGAATCTTGACGGATAAGTGGGAACTGGCGTGTGAGCAGATGGGGCAAGTGGTGCTGCTGGCGGGTGAGCCAGGGATGGGGAAGTCGCGGCTGGCTAGAGAAATCGCGGCACGGATCCGCGATGACAATCCAACCACTACCGCCATCGAACTACGTTGTTCCTCCTACCATCGCAACACTGAATTCTTTCCGCTGGTGGCGTATCTCACCCACCATCTCCATGGCGACGACGACCGGCGCCCGAGCGGCGCCTGGAGCAAATCCATCAATTCCTAGCCGAGCTGGATCTGGGCGATGGTGACAACCAGTCGTTATTGGCGGCGTTGCTGGGCATCACCACCGATACTCGACTGGGCCAGCAGTCATCGCCCCAACGTTTGAGGGAATGCACCGAAGATTTGCTGCTGCGGTGGCTGAGCCGCTTGTCGGCGCGTGGGCCCTTGTTGTTGGTTGTGGAAGATCTCCACTGGGCGGATCCCTCCACGCTCGAATTTTTAAGCCGGCTGGTGCAAGAATGCCATTCAGAACGGATCTTATGCATCCTCACGTTCCGTAATGAGTTTACCACGCCCTGGCGGGGACCTTCGCATCAGTCACTGATCACGCTCAACCGGCTGACAAAACGACAGATCGATGAAATGCTCTGTGGACGATTAAACAACCGCGGTTTGCCTCAGGCAGTAGTCGAGCGAATCGTCGAGCGTACCGACGGCGTTCCACTGTTCATTGAGGAATTTAGCAAACTGATCCAGGAGTCGGGCATCCTTGAGCAGGAGGCCGCATCGAGCGACGCGCTGCTGGCCATCGTGCCACCTTCGCTGCAGGAAATGCTGGTGGCGCGGCTCGACCGCATGGCCAGCAACATCGAAGTCGTCCAGTTGGCGTCGACCATCGGCAGGGAGTTCGCCTATCGACTATTGGCCGCGGTCAGCGACTTGCCAGCTGGCCAACTGCAGGCGGAACTCGACAAGCTGACGCAGGCCGAGTTGCTTTTTAAAAAGGGCCGGAATCAGGATGCCTATTATATCTTCAAACATGCCCTGCTACAGGATTCCGCTTACAACCTGTTGCTGACCGAGCGGCGCCAGCGATTTCATTTGCGCATCGCCAATGCGCTGGAGCAACATTTTCCCGAAGTCGTGCGCACGCAGCCTGAGCTATTAGCCCAGCACTTGACCAAGGCTGGCCAGACCCGGCGGGCCGCCGAGTATTGGCTGGCCGCCGGCCTGTCATCGCTTCAGAAGTCTGCCAACCCGGAGGCGATCAGCCATCTGCAGCAAGGACAAGAGTTACTCAAGGATCTGCCCCCAGGCCGCAACCGCGATGCGCTGGAGCTACAATTTGGATTGCCGCTGAGCGCAGCGTTGATGGGCGTCAAAGGATATGCGGCGCCCGAGGTCGAACCGGTCCAGAAGCGGTGTATCGAATTATCTGAGCAGCTTGGCGACCAAACGCAGCACTTTCCGGTGCTGATGGCCAATTGGGCCTGGATGTTCATCCGCGGGCGCACCCATAGCTGCCTCCAACGCTGCGACGTATTGCATCAGGCCGCGAGCTTAACCGGCGACGCAGGGATGCTGACCGAGGCCCATTGGGCTCAGGCGTGCACATCGTACTATCACGGCGATTTTCCGACAGCGCTGCGCATGCCGAGGCAGGCTTTGCCACCTGGGACCGTGACGCCAGCACTGACTTTATACGTTACACCCAACAAAATTCTGGACCGTTATTGTTGGTCCACCAGGGCATGTCGCTGTGGCATTTGGGTTTCCCCGAGCGTGCCTTTGAGCGTGTCGCCGAGGCGCTACAATTAGCCGATGAACTGCAGCATCCATTCACCCAAGCGGTGACTTTGTGGAAAGCCGGCCAAATCTGTGAATTTGCTGGCCAGGGAGAAGCCGCTTATCAGTATGGACGTCGCTCATACGAGTTATCTAAAGAGCAACAGTTCGCTTTCTGGACGGCGTTGGGCCTGGGATGCCAAGGCGTCGGCTTGAAACTAATGGGTCGCTATGATGAAGCCGTCGAAGCGATCAGGGAATCGATTTCGTTGTGCCAGGCGACCGGCGCAAGCATTACCTTTCCTAAATACAAGGGGCATTTAGCCGATGCCCTCTGGCATGCCGACGCGCGGCAGGCGGCATGGGTAATGCTCAGCGAAGCCTTTGCGCACCTGGCTGAGGGCGAACGCTACTTCGAAGCGGAATTGCACCGCCTGCAAGGCGATTTCTATCGTGACCAAGGTGACACCGCGGCTGCCAAAGCGGCGTATATGGCATCTGTCGACGTCGCGAAACGGCAGCGAGCGATTTCCTATGAACTGCGGTCGACGTTGCAGCTATGCCAAATTTTGATCCACCAGGACGCCCATCAGGATGCTCGCCGCTGCCTGGAGCAAGTGATTGGGGAGTTCACCGAAGGGTTCGACACGCCGGAGTTGGTCCAGGCGCATTACATGCTTGATGAACTGGCTTAAACTCTCCCTGACCAGCGACGATGGATTCGCAACTCCTAGACCCTAAAGCGAAGTTCTGTCGACTGATGACCTTCTAGTTTCCAAACATAAAGGTTCAGGTCTTATGAGAGCGATTTGGCAGCATGCCCAGCTCTGGTTCTGGGGCAAGTTTTTCATCGTTTTGATCGCAATCGGCTGCGGAACCCGCCGACGACGTATGTCTCACAATCAAGGAGTGGCCGGACGAGGTAAACTGAAAATTGTCGATCGCCCCCAGTTCCCACCAACCGACTTTTTTGAACCCGGGCGAGAGTTCCCGTGTCGGCTACGACATGGCTGCGTGTCGTTTCTCGATGACGCGGTCTCGGAAGTTCGCAGCGCATCATTGAAGTTTGCTGACAGCGATTTTCGATCTCCGCTGGACATTCAAATGAACACGGGGGAACACTGCTTTTTTTGGACAGCCCGGACGTTCCTGCAATTTGCGTTTTGGCGGCATCGCAAAGGAACGACACAGTATGTGAAGTACTATCGAAGGTACCCTTGGGGACGGCGTTCAGCTGCGTCCGCATTTCGGCGCGCGCCCGCGTCGTATGCAACCATGCATTACCACAGTCACACACCTTTCGGATGGCACGCCCGCGATGGAAAAATGCGGTACGTGCGTTTCCGACTCGTCCGCGGTGACGGCGAACCGGAGCTCGATGCTCCCGATCAGGCCTACGTGGAGCAGTGCGAACAGGACGTCGATGCGGCGGAACGACTAGGGCAACAGGCTTGTCTACCTCAGGATGAGCACTTAAGCGTTAATTACTTGCAGCATCAGTGGCATGGCCAACTGCGGCAGGAGCCGATCCACTATCGGCTGCAGATCCAGTTGCATGAGGTTACGCCATCGGACTCGCCCGAGATTCTCAATAGTCTGTTGCCATGGGACCAACAGTCGCATCCGTTTCAGGATTTGGCAGACGTAAGCATCGTCGAACCGCTGTCGTATGCTCAACAACAGTATATAGCGTTCGAAGTCACCAATCTGCCACGCTCGATGAGCATTCTACCAGCCAAGTCGATTGACGATTACAACTCTCTCAACTACATGCGAAAACAGTCCATTTGGGCGATCCGCATGCGGCGGTTTTTCCAGCGGATGCTCGGCCCGGCGAAGGCCGCAGCCGATGATGCTCCGCACGGCATCAGCCCCAAAGGCATGTAGCACGCGACATAGAAAATGATTCGCAAACTTGGGGGCAAGCGCAGAGTACCGGATGTTTCTATCCACATTCGCCGGAGGCCCAGCAGATTCACTCCTGGCTACCTTCTGTCGCTGCTGCGCCTCGCAGCTGAACGCTGGGAAGCCATAAACGAGTCACTGCGGCCAAGTAGCGACAGCACACAACGCGCCAGTGGGGACACGCGGATAGCATTCAATCTCAAGAATCTAGATTTTCCATCTCCGATGGACGACATGATTCGCCGCTCGTTACCTAGGTTTGTTGAGAATTAGATCCTTTGTCCACCAGACGGATTATGTGCAGCACATTTCTCGGACCAGGACTTGGGCATCTTTTCGTATCGCAACAGCTGGATTTCCGCCAGTAGCCGCAACGACTTCGCCCGGATCACATCTTCGGCAGCGCATCCGCTTCGCGCGTAGCAATCGACGCGTTCCATCTCATGCCGTTGCATCGCCTCAACGTTTGCTCTCAGTCTGCCAACCTCGCGACCACGGATCGAGCAGCAATCGTCAACGGTGCTGTTCACCACTAGCGAGTCGCGGCAGTATCGCTGCACTCGGTTCAGCAGACAAATAGTTGCCTTCAAAACGGCATTGACGATCCAAGCTGCGAAAATCGCCGCCGCGAGGAAAAGGACCAAAGCTTGCGTCGGTTGCCCGAAGGCAGTGATGAGAGCGGCGAAGTTTGCGTCCATGATGATTTGGCTCGTTTAAAAGCCTGACAATTCCGGAACGGGGATGGTCGTGTTCCACTCTTCCAATTCAGCATTCCACACCAGCGGATTGAATTGCGGTTTCCCCATGACTACCTCAATTGCTGGCCAACCAGTGATTTCATGCGGGTCGGTCGCGTCTTGACGCCAGTTTATGCCAACCCCGACTTGGGGGAAACATATTTCCACGCCGGCTGAGCCGCGGGTGAAAGAAACGATGTCGCAAGGCTGGCGGTGGAAATCCTAGGGAGAGGTGGCCTTTGTCCCTGCGAGCCCGTGATGTGCCGCCCTGCGGGCTCATGGAGATAAGGTGCTGGGGTCCGGTGGCTCACGCCACCGGCAGACGTTGTGTCGCCCTGCGGGCTGGTCTGCATTCGAAGCATAACTGCTACCGTCCCCCGTGCTCCAGCCATCCGCCATCTGCTACCCGTCCACCCGCCATCTGCTACCAGCCACCTATCTCCCATCTCCCGCCTTCCGCCTTGCATCCTCCCGCCCGCTTCGATCGGCGGAGCGATCGACCACTCTGCCCGTCCTCCGTCCTCCGTCCTCCGTCCTCCCGCTACCCGTTATCCGCTACCGTCCTTACGCCTACGGCTCGCACATTTCACTCCTGGGGCGGATTTTCTTCTCTTGCCGCCTGGGAATAGCTCTTGGTAAGAACCCCAATAGTGGGAGCTGATCTGCGGCTGCCGAATCGTTTGTCATACGTCCGATTGTGCCTTCGCGGGAGCTTGCCAACGCCATGGACGGCCTCTTAAAAACCCTCTCATCGCGATTCCTCGTCGCCGCACTGCTGATTCCCTGGCTCGCGCTACCGCTGGCGGCTAGCGAGGCGCAGTGGATCTGGGCGACGGCGGCGGAAAGCGCGTCGATCCCCGAAGGCGAATCCTGCTACTTCCGCAAGGTGATCAATCTGCGCGTCGAAGCGGTCGGCCAAATCGAAATCGCGGCCGACGATAACTACGAACTGTTCGTCAACGGCAAGCCGGTCGGCTCCGGAAAATCGAGCCGCGTGCTCGATGAGTACAACATCACCGAGCATCTGGTCGTCGGCCGCAATCTTGTCGCCGTCCGCGCTCGCAACACCTCCGGCACGACAGCAGCCCTCGCCGCGCGGGTCAGCGTCAGGCCCAAAGCCGGCGGTCAGTACTACACGTTCAGCACCGACGCCTCCTGGAAAACGGCGACCAAGCAAGAACCGACTTGGCAAAGCGTGCTGTTCAACGATCACCTCTGGGGCCCCGCCAAGTCATTCGGTGTGCTCGGCGAAACGGCTCCATGGGACCGTCAACCCGATGTCTCGGTCGAGGCGGCTGCCGATCAGTCCGAGCGGTTTCAGGTCCAAAAGAACTTTGGCGTCCAGCGCGTGTTTGGGGACGATACCGTCGGCGCAGTGATCGCGATAACGTTCAACGAGTTCGGACACATCATCGCTTCACAAGAAAATGGCCCGCTGCTGTTGCTGCACGACCGCGACGGCGACGGCGTGCCCGATAGCACCCGCGTCTACTGCGACCAAGTCAAATCGTGCCAAGGCATTCTTGCGCTCAATGGCGAAGTGTTCGTCACCGGCATCGGACCGGAAGGCACAGGGCTGTACCGGCTAACCGATGAAGATCGCAACGGTTCATTAGAAGCGGTTAAAAAAATCGTCAGTTTCAAAGGCCAGCCGGGTGAACACGGTCCGCATGGCATTACACTCGGCCCCGACGGCATGATTTATGTCGTCGTCGGCAATCATACCCAAGTCACTGGAAAGACCGGCCCCGGCGAAACACTCGTCGATTCTTATGAAGGTGACTTGGTACCACGTTATGAGGATCCGGGTGGACACGCTCGCGGCATCAAAGCCCCGGGCGGCACGGTCATCCGCACGACCGTCGATGGTTCGATCGTTGAAAAAGTCGCTGGTGGCTTGCGCAATGCTTATGACCTCGTCACGCATCCTGATGGTGGATTGTTCATCCATGACAGCGACATGGAATCGGATATCAACACCGCTTGGTACCGGCCGACCGGATTGTATGACATCACGGAAGCCGGCGAGTACGGTTGGCGCAGCGGCTGGGCACAGTGGCCAGAGCATTATCCTGACCGCCTGCCGATGCTGTTGGATACCGGCCGCGGCAGCCCGACGGGAGCGGTCTGTTATGAGCACTTCCGCTTCCCCGTCCGTTATCACAATGCGATCTTCTTAGCCGATTGGTCCGAAGGCCGCATCTTAGCGGTGCGTGTCAAACCCAACGGTGCAGGATACGTTGCCGACAGCGAAGTGTTTGTCAAAGGTCAGCCGCTCAACATCACCGACTTGGATGTCGCGCCCGATGGATCGCTATACTTCAGCACCGGCGGTCGTGGCACTGGCGGCGGAATCTACCGGATCGTCTACAACGGCCAGACGCCCGAACGGATGAGCAACCTCGGCACCGGAGTCGCCAAGGCGATTCGCCAACCGCAAGTCTCCTCGGCTTGGGGCCGCCAAGAGATCGCGGCGATCAAGAAAGAACTTGGCAGCCAGTGGGCAGAACTCGTCGCCGGGGTGGCTTACAGCAACGATAACCCATCGCATTACCGCACTCGGGCGCTCGACCTGATGCAGCTGTTTGGACCGGTTCCGAGCGAAGACCTGCTGATCGAGTTGACCAGCACGCCGTCCGAAGCGGTGCGTGCCAAGGCAGCTTCGATTATGGGCCTGCACCCAGGGACGCGGAGCCGCAAACAGCTCGAACAGTTGCTCACCGATAGCAGCCCACGCGTCCGTCGAGCCGCTTGCGAGGCGATTCTCCGCAGCGCCCAGTGGCCTCAGTCGACTGCGCCGCTGATCACGATGCTCGGCGAACATGACCGCACGATCGCGTTCGTAGCCCGCCGCGTGCTGGAGCGGATGCCGACGACGCAGTGGAAAGAGGCGGCGCTGAGCAGCGATAATCCCCGCGCTCGCATCCTCGGAGCGTTGGCGCTGGTCAACGCCGACCACAGCGAAGAAGCCGCGGTCGAAGCGCTGGCGACTTGCAGCGAACTGATGACCGGGTTTCTCAGCGATGCGGAGTTCGTCGATGCCTTGCGTGTTTGCCAGGTCGCTTTGCACCGCAGCAAAATCGATCCAGCCAAGATCACAACGTTACGTGATCAAGTCGCCGAAGAGTTTCCAGCTGGCGATACACGGATGAACCACGAGCTGATACGGTTGGCCGCTTACCTCGACGCCGACGGTGTGGCCGAACGGGCGCTGAAGTTTCTCAGCAGCGACGCCCCGCGAGCCGACCGAACGCTGGTCGCGATGTACATGCAGTTCCTCTCGCACGAGTGGACTGCGGCCCAGCGATTTGAGTTGCTTAAGTATTACGAAGACGCCGCCCGCGAATCCGACAGCGGTTCGTTGGCGCTGTACCTGATGGCCGTCACCCGTGATTTCGCGGCGACCTTCACCCCCGACGATGCCATGGCGATCCTGGAACAGGGAGTTCACTGGCCCAACGCGGCGTTGGCCGGAATCTACCGCCTGCCGCGTCCGGTCACTCCGGAAATGGCGGCGACGCTGCGGCAACTCGACCGGCGGATCGTCACCGACGGGCTCAGCAGCGATGTCTACAAACGATTGCGGACCGGCATCGTGGCGATGCTCTCATCCGCTGGCGACGAGCCGTCGCATGAGTACCTGCGTCAACTGTGGCGAAACGATCCCGAACGTCGCCAGATGATCGCGATGGGGCTCGCCCAACAGCCTGACGGCGAAAACTGGGACTACCTTGTCCGCAGCCTCAATGTGCTTGAAGGCGAGGCCGCGATGGAAGTCATCCGCCAACTCAAGAACGTTCGTGTCGCTACCGACGATCCCGGGGCGCTGCGGCAATTGATCTTGATCGGCCTGCGAGCTGAGCAAGAGGGCCGCAAGATCCAACCGGTCGAGCAACTGCTCGCGCACTGGACCGGGATGCAGCGGCCGGAATCCAAAGACCCTTCGATGAGTCTGTGGCAGGACTGGTATGCCCGCACTTATCCCGATCGGCCGACGGCTGAATTGCCTACTGGCGAGGAGTCGAAGTGGGATCTTGATGAACTGGTTCGCTACATCGAATCCGACAGCGGACGTGCGGGAGACGCGGAGCGCGGCAAGTCGATTTACGCCAAAGCGCAGTGCGCTGCCTGTCACCGCTTCGGCAATCAAGGCGATTCGGTGGGTCCCGAACTGACGTCGCTCGCCCGACGGTTTACGCGCCGCGAGGTGCTGGAGTCGATCCTGTATCCCGCTCATGTGATCAGCGACCAGTACATGAGCAAGAAGGTGCTGACGCTCGATGGCAAGGTCTACGTCGGCTTGGTCAGCGAAGATGGCCAAGGGTTGATCGCCGTTCGCGATTCACGCAATCAGATCACGCGGATCAACGAAGCGGATGTCGACCAGATCCTGCCCAACAACAGCAGCATTATGCCGGCGGGATTGCTGGACGAGTTGTCGCTGGGTGAGATCAGCGATCTGCTCGCCTACATGGGCGTGTTGCCTCCGGTGGAGGTCGCCAAACGCGACGTCGGCACCCTCACTCCTTGACCGTCTGAGCCGACCTTGCCATGTCCAACTTGCACCGCATCATCCGCCGCTTTGCTCTACTGCTGTTGTTCGCAACCAGCGGCTGCGCCAGCTGGCACACGCCGGACGAGAAGCGGCTCAGCCGTGGGCTGCCGCCACCTCGGCGGCACCCGGGCGGAGCGGTTTTGGAAGTGGCGTTTGTGTCGGTCCAGCCGCCTAAACCGGCGCCAGTCGGCGAAGGTGGTCGATCGCTCCGCGATCGAACCGAGCAACAGGCAACTCCGACCGGCGGAGCGGTCGGCCACGCTGCGGTCGGCGACACTGCTGACGAAGCCGAGAGCACCGTTGAGATCCCAGCAGAACTTGATATCGATTTCGATACACTGGTCGAACTCGAGGACTCGGCAGCTGACATCGAAGTCGAATCCAATGTTGCGACGGATGTTAGTCCAGCAACTGCCACCGCAGCCCGAGAAACCGAAGACATCTGGCAGTGGATCGACGAAACCGTCGTTGCCCCTGAAGTCCGTCAGGCGCTCCGTCGCAACGGCTTAAGGCTCGGCAAGGCCCAGCGCGTTGCTGATTTCACCGAGCGTCTCAACCGGATTCGGCGCAATCCCGGCCAACCAGCGAGCGTGCTGGAGGTTGCGGAGGTCGATTCCGATTTGTCGCATCAAGCGCGGATGATCACCTGCCGGATCGGCAAACGCTATGAGTTGCCGGTCCGACAACCGAGCGCCGGTGAACAGGCAGTGTTGGTGACGCTCGGTGGCAAAACCGTCGGCCAAACGCTCTCGCAAGCCCAACCACTGTTCGCCCTGCGGGCCACGGCCGCTGACGTCAACTCGATCAAGCTGTCGCTGCGGCCCGAGATCCAGCATGGTGCGATGCGGCAGACCTGGGTCGGCAGCGATGCAGCGCTGCGGATCGACAACCGCCGCGCCACCTGGAGCCTCGATGAGTTGGCTGCGGAGATTCCGCTGGAAAAAGGTGGCATCCTCGTCGCCGGCTGCATTTATCCGGCGTTTGGGCTAGGCCAGCAGATGTTCACCGGGACGACCGCAGATGGTGACGACGACCAGGTGTTGATGGTCATCCGCGTGGCCGACCTGCCGGAATTGATTGACCGCTGATAAGATGCAGCGTTCTTCTTCGCTGATTCTCTCATGGTCTGTCGCTGATGCATGTGCTCGTAACCGGCTGCGGTGGATTTCTTGGCCGCTGGGTCGTAACGCAACTGCTCGCTCGCGGCGACCGCGTCCGGGGCTTAGCCCGCGGCGATTACCCTGATTTGCAGCGAGCCGGCGTGGAGCTGATTCGCGGCGATATTACCGCTGCCGACAGCATCACCGGTGCCTGCCGCGGCGTCGACGCGGTGATCCACTGCGCTGCCGTAGCTGGGGTCTGGGGACCGTGGTCGCATTACTACGACATCAATACCCGCGGGACGCAGCATGTGATCGACGCCTGCCGCGCCGCGGGCGTGCCGGTGCTGGTTCACTGCAGCAGCCCGAGCGTCACCTTCGATGGCGGTGACCAATCGGGCATCGACGAATCGGCGCCTTATCCGAACAAGCACCTGTGTCATTATTCGCACACCAAGGCGCTCGCCGAGCAAGCAGTGCTGGCGGCACATCGCGACGGCGTGCTGCATACCGCGGCGCTGCGGCCGCATTTAATTTGGGGCGCCGATGATCCGCACCTGTTCCCGCGGCTGATCGACCGGGCGCGGCGCGGCCGCTTAGCAGTTGTCGGTAGTGGCCAAAACGTAATCGACACAGTGCATGTCGAAAATGCGGCGGCTGCGCATTTGGCTGCGCTGGATCACCTTGACCAAGCTTCGCCGCCTGGAGGTGGCCGAGCGTTCTTCATCACTCAGGATCAACCGGTACGCTGCTGGGACTGGATTTTCCGCGTACTGGAAATCGCGCACGTACCGCCGCCGCGGCGGCGGATCAGTCTTAACGCTGCCTGGCGAATCGGTGCAACGCTCGAAACCGTCTACCGCGTCGCCCGCATTCGCAGCGAACCGCCGATGACGCGGTTCGTTGCCGCGCAGCTGGCACGCGACCATTACTTCGACATCACTGCTGCCAAAACCGTGCTCGGCTACCGACCGTCGATCACGACCGAAGAGGGCCTGGAGCAGATTGAAACGATTTGGCGGGGAAAGGCGACGAGCTAATGCCGCGTCGCAGTATGGTTTTAGAAGCTGAGAGCCCCTCTTAGGCCCGCAGGAGACTGCTGAGATAATAGCAATGTGTGCGGAGGCGATGATCGAGCGTTGCTCGATGGCATCGCGCTGCGGCTGGTTTTCGTCAGGGCCTTGAGCCGACCTGCGTTCGCTTAGGCGAAATCGCGCTTTAAAAACCTCTTCCAGCGAAGAATCGATCGATCACCTCCTTTCTCCGCCCTTAACAGGTCGCTGGACAGGGCGTGGCCTGGAGCAAGCGGCTGATCCGCTTCACATTCACCACCAGGCAAGTCATGCACTGCTGAATGCAGAGCTTTGCTCGACCCCAGTACCGGGCCCGACGCCCGCGGCCGTGACGTGCCAGTTCGTTGAGCTTCCGCTCGATCGCCGGATGCTTGCGCCGGACCTCGGCATACCCCGGAGTCTTCGCCCGCTCTCGGGCTTGCTCATATTCTGCTTCATACAAGCTCTTGGATACCGATCTGCCCAAGTTTGATTTCGGGCTAAAGTTTAGGTGGCACTGCGACAGCAGAGGACAGTTCTGGCACTGCGAACGCTTGAACTTAAACGTAGTGAGGTGCTTGCCCTGGTGGCGGTATTTCGATGTTTCTCCGTTGGGACAGGTCACGCTGGTGCCGTCGGCGGAGAGTTCAAACATCGATGCAGCAAAGCCTTCACCACTGCGGAAGTCCCTCGGCGGAACGAAGACTTCGACATTGGGCCCTTGCGGATCCTGGAGCTCTCGCAGCACGTGGCCGTTGAAACCGATGCCGTCCATGGAGAGCTGCTCAATCTGGTTGCCGTAGGTTTGCTGCTCCATCTTGACCAAATCAATCGCATCAGCCGCTTCATCGCCGTCCGCTGCAAGCACGTCAAAGCTGGTGATCAATTCACTCTCGGCATCGATCATCACGTCCAACAAGTAGCCGTCGTAAAACTCACCGTGCTTACCGCGGGCGCCTCGGGGTCGACGACGCTCAGCGTCCGATGGCCCTTGTTCGGGTGAAACATGTCGTCGGTGATCTTCTCGGCCAACTGACGGACCGCCTGCAGCTTGGCCCACCGCCGATCGGCGCCCTCGGCTGGGGGCGTTTGCTGTTGAATCCAGCCCAGCAGATCGTTGACCAGTGACAAGCGTGCCTGCAGCTTGATCTCAGCACTGGCGTGTTCGGTTTCCTGGGTAATCCGCTGGACCTCGATACGATAGCCCTCTGCAACCTCTGGATCGAAGCTGTCAATCACACCGAGCATTCTTTCTCGCAGTTGAGCGAGCAAGGCGAGCGTGGTGGGGACGGCGATGTTGGCAACCACATGCGTGGCGTCCTTGAGCCGCAATCGATCTCGAATCAGGTTTGCCTGACGCGCGTAGCTGACCAGGCGCTCAAAGAGTTTTTTAAAACCTGCGGCACCGAGCCGACCGCGGAACTTCGGGAGCAGACTGGCATCGGGAAGCCTATAAATGACTGGTATCTGCAGAAACCAGCGAAAGAGCACGTCAGTTTGCCCTCGGAGCATCACCTCGCGGTCCGACAGACGGCAGAAGTACCGCAGGAACTCGAGCTTGAACATGATCAGCGGCGTCACGGCCGGCTGGCCGCGATGAGGGCAATAAAACGCCTCAAGCTCTGGGACAAAGGAGTCCCAGGGGATCAACTCCAAGGCATCCAGCAGCGGATGCTCCTTGGGCAACAGCGCGCCGTAAAAGCTGCGATCTTGCTCGCGGATCCGAAACAGCCGATCACGATCTGGGGAGAGCATGGGAAATCACTCCTAAGCGAGCGACGAATCCCTCATTATACGCATCCTCTGCTCTGCCGATTAAATCAGCAGTCTCCGCAGGGCCGGCACATCATCTGCCGGGGTCGTCAGGCCGCCGGACTGGAGCAGCAGCTAGGACGCCTCAGGTCCGCAGGGCCGGCACAAGCTGGGCCTAATACCGAGCCTGTGTCGACCCTGCGGGCCTGCGCCTGATTAGCGAGTCAGTTACTGGGCCCTCACGAGCCCGGCAGAAGATGTATCGGGCCTGCGGCCCTGCGGAACGCCAACGTTGAGGCAACTTGCATCACCGCTAACTCGAAACTGTAGTTCGGACGAACCATTAGCCACATCCCGTGTTGCCACCCACGCTTCCGCTCCTGGTGGTTGAACGGAGCAGGGCTTTGTGCTGAGATGCGGAAGCGTTTGTTCGGCTCCAACTGCATCAGAACACCTGCATGGGGATTTTAAGCTGTGCCGTTATCGACCGCCGATCCCGATGGCACACTCACCGCAGCCCGCGAGGCGCTCGATCGCCTGCGTCAGGAGTTGCTGGCGCTGCGCGAGCCCGGCGGGTACTGGTGCGGCGAGCTCTCGGCCTCAGCGCTGAGCACCGCTACGGCCGTCAGCGCACTGGCTGCTGTGGTGCGTTCGGGGATCGGCCAGACGGGCGAACTGCGGGCACTAATTCGGCGAGGAATCGCGTATCTCGATTCACAGCAGAATGCCGACGGCGGTTATGGCGACACCGATCGCAGCCACAGCAACATCGCCACTTCGTATCTGGTGCTGGCAGCGCGAACCTTAGCCGCCAACTTGCCAGAGTCTCACGAAGCTCCGACACCAAGCGATGATCAGGCGCAGCTCGACTCGCTGCGATCCTACATCACCCGGGCCGGCGGTTTGCAGGGACTCAGGGAACGCTACGGCACCGACAAAACGTTCATCGTCCCGATCATGACCAATCTGGCGATCGCAGGGCTTGTTCCATGGGCGGATGTGCCACGGTTGCCGTTTGAAGCGGCCGTGTTTCCCGGCTCGATGTACCGCTTCCTGCAGATGCCGGTCGTCAGCTACGCGATTCCGGCGCTGGTTGCGATTGGACAGGTGCATCATTTTCTCGGACCACGGCCGCTGTGGCCAATCCACAAGCTGCGATCGGCCGCCGTTACCCCAACGATGCGGGTGCTGCAGCGAATGCAGCCCGATAGCGGCGGGTATCTCGAAGCCACCCCGCTGACGGCGTTCGTACTGATGAGTTTGGCAGCCAGTGGGCGTGGTGATCATCCCGTCGCCCGACGCTGCACCGAGTTCCTCGTCGCCTCCGTTCGCGAAGACGGCTCTTGGCCGATCGATACAAACCTGGCGACCTGGGTGACATCGCTGGCTGTACATGCTCTGGCGCAAGATCCGCAAGACGATGGCAGTTGGGCGACGCCGGAATTGATGGCTTGGCATTTGTCCTGCCAGCACCCTCAGCGGCATCCGTTCACCGGCGCCGACCCCGGCGGTTGGGGCTGGTCGGATTTGTCCGGCGCGGTCCCCGATGGCGACGACACGCCGGCGGCGATCCTGGCGATCGGGCATTATCAAAAGTTCATCGATTCGCCGCAGCTCGCTCGCGCCACCCGAGCGGCAACGGCTAACGGTCTGCGGTGGTTGATCGGGCTGCAGAACCGCGACGGCGGATTGCCGACGTTCTGTCGCGGCTGGGGTAAGCTGCCCTTTGACCGCAGCAGCACCGATCTGACGGCGCACTTGATTCGCGCCATCGACACTGCTCCGTCCGCCGCGGAAGCCGCTGTCTCGGCCGATGACGCCAACATGGGCCAGGCCAAGCGGCTGGCGGAGTTGGCTCCTCAGTCGGCCCGCGCCCGCCAGCGGGCGTTAGCGTTCCTGCGCCGCAGGCAGCGGTCCGATGGCCGGTGGGTACCGCTGTGGTTTGGCAATCAGGACGATCCCGAGGAAGATAATCCAATTTATGGAACCGGTCGGGTGCTGCTGGCGGTGGCGCACGAGCCGTCGATGGCCGAACCGGTGGCGCGGGCCATCGATTATTTGCTTGCCCAGCAGAACCCGGACGGCGGCTGGGGCGGCGGGCGATCGCGTCGTCAGTGGCTCATCGCCCGCGGTTATCATGCCGCGGAAAATGCGGGCAAGGAATCGGTCACCAGCAGTGTGGAAGAAACAGCGGTCGCGGTGGAAGGACTGGTCGCGGTGCTGCAGGCCGGGCTGCAGCCAAATGGTGCGGCAGCAGACGCAGCATCGCTCGCAGGCGAAAACGGTTCGTCACCTAGAGTTGCCGGTTGCCGGGAGGCTATAATTCGAGGCGTCGACTACTTGGCCAATGCCATCGAGTCGGCTGAGCATCAGGAACCCTGGCCGATCGGGTTTTATTTTGCGAAACTTTGGTACCACGAGAGGCTTTACCCGGTGGTACTGCCGATGGCTGCCTTGGGAGCCGCGCTCGATCTGTTTTCGGCGAGTTCGCCTCGGGAGTGAGTCCTGACGGCATCGCTGCGAAGTAACGAGCTGACGCCGAGACTACCCACCCCGCTTCACACCAACCGAGAGTCCGCTTTGTCGATCGCGCCCCCCGCCGACACCTCTTCGGATGCTGGCCATTCGCCCGACAACTCGACATCCCGACGCCGTCGACGCGCCACCGGTCATCTCAAACTTGTTCCGCCAACGCTGGAACTGCGCGAGTCGCTCCGCGCCCGCTGCGCCGAATTAGCTGGCACGCTCGACCGCTCCAAACCGATGACCAAGGATGAGTTGGAGCAGATCGCGCGAGATTTGCTCTCGTCGCTGGAGCAGCCGGAAGGCTATCTCGGCTGGGTGATGGTGATGATCAGCGGCGAGTTCTGGCGCGATGCGGTCGCGGCAGTCCCGCCGGAGCGGCGGCTGTTTCTGCTGCCGCATTGCCTCAAGCATGCCGAGGGCTGTCCGGCGGACTACGACGAGTTCGGAATGAACTGCAAGAAGTGCGGCGCGTGCAGCATTGCCGATTTCCGCGGCGCGGCCGAGGAGATGGGCTATCGCGTGCTCGTCGCCGAAGGCTCGCCAGTGGTGATGAAGATCATCATCGGCGGCTATGTGGACGCGGTCATTGGCGTCGCCTGTCTTAACGTGCTCGAAAAAGCAATCGACAAAATTCTGTTGGCCGGCATCCCGTGCATGGCGGTGCCGCTGTTGAGCGACGATTGCCGCAACACGACGGTTGACGAGTCGTGGGTTGAGCAGATGGTGCGCACCCCGTACGTTCCGGCTCGGCAGGAAACACGCTCTTACGTGCACCTGATGCGGAGCCGCCGACCTGTTTACCGAGGAGTCGCTGGACCGATTTTCGCCGCGGCTCCGCGGAAAAGGACCGCTGACCGAAACAGCGGTCACACGAGATTCGATCGTGTCGATGGACCCGATCATGGCGACCGAACACATCGCGATGGACTTCCTGGCCCGTGGCGGTAAGCACTCGCGTCCATTCATCACGCTGGCGGCCTACGATGCGCTGACCGGTGATCTGGGCACGATGGCCGACGGCGGCGACCACTGCGCCAAGATTCCTCCGACGGTGCGGCGAGCGGCGCTGAGCATCGAGACGTTCCACAAGGCAAGCCTCGTCCACGACGACATCGAGGACGACGATGCATTTCGCTACGGACAGCCCGCGGTGCACCGCCGCTTCGGAACCTCGACCGCGATCAACGTCGGCGATTACCTGATCGGCCTCGGTTACCGCTTGCTCAGCGGCCGGATCGACGATGACCGCCGCTTCGATCCACAGGCTCGCGTGGATGTGCTGGATTGTTTGGCCAATGCGCACATGCGGCTGGCTGAAGGGCAGGGGGCCGAGTTGCTGTGGCGTGATGCGTTGGAAAAGTCACTCAAGCCGCTCGACGCGCTGAAGATCTACGCCCTCAAGACCGCTCCGGCGTTCGAAGCCGCTCTGTACAGCGGCATTCGCCTCGCCGGTGACGCGGCGCCTTATCTGGAGCCGGTGCGGGAGTTCAGCCGCAACCTCGGTGTCGCCTTCCAGATTCTCAACGACTTGGACGACTGGACCAGCAACGCGGACAACAAAGTCGCCGCCGCCGGTGACGTGCTCGGCGGCCGGCCGACGCTGCTGCTGGCGTTAGCGCTGGAGGCGCTGAGCGAAACCGACCGCGAGGAATTACTGCGGATAATCGCCGACGATTGCGAATTGCCCGATTCGCAACGAATCGCTGCGACACGTCGGTTGTACGAGTCGGCCGGCGTGTTTGATCTTGCCCAGCGGCTGGTCGACAAGCACCAAAGCCGAGCCGAAGCGGTCGCTGAGAAGATCGAGCCCGAACCGCTGCGGCGACTGTTCTATTTCCTGATTGATACCGTGCTGCAGCGGAGCGAAGGCGGCGAAGGAAACGCGCCGATGCAAGTGGTGCCGCTGAGCCTGCCGATTACCAGTTCCGCGGAGTAAGCGATTCGATGGCATTGACTTCCCCGCAGGCGTCGTGGCCAGCCGATGCGGTTGACTTAGGTTCGCTGTTGCAATTGTTCTACGCCGATCAGCCGGGGAAACTGGCAACGTTTGAACCGGCCGATGCATCGTCGATGCAGCCGGCGTATCGTCAGCTGCTCGAACACGACGAGCACATGACGATCACGGTTGAAGCGTTTCATAACTCGCCGGTCGACGTTCGCGTTCATCGCACCACGCTTGGCAGCGGCAAGTACAGCCGCGAAATCGTGCTGGTCGCCCGCGAGACCAGCAAGGTGGTGCAATACGGCATCGTGCGGTTACGTCCCGCGGTGCTGCAGCCTGAGGTGTGGCAAGAGATCCAAGCAGGCAGGACGCCGCTGGGCCAGGTGCTGATCCAACACAACGTCTTCCGCCAAGTCGAACTGATCGCGCTCTGGAGAGTGACCGCTGGCGAGGAACTGGCCAGACTGCTGGAAATCGCCCCCGGCACGACCACCTACGGCCGCACGGCAAGAATCTTCTGTGACGGCGAACCTGCGATCGAGTTGCTGGAAATCGTCACGCCGGTCTGACGCGCAGGCGGCGCGCCGCTCTGATGTGCGGACCTGATTCAACTCTTTTCCAATCCGATGCTCCAGCCCGCGAGATGTGATGTGCAAGAAACTCAGTCGCTCATCGACGTCTGGTCGGCGGCAGCCTCAGCGGATCGGCCGGGTGAACTGGAACGCTGCTGCGAAGCTTGGTTGACCGAGGACGAACGCCAGCGGGCGATGAGGTTTCGCAAAGACACCACGCGCAACCAACACGTCGTCGGCCGCGGCATGACCCGCAAATTGCTCTGCGACCGTGCGCTCGACCCCGACCGGATCGAGCTGGGGTTCCTGCCGCATGGCAAACCGTTTGTCGTCGCTCCCCCACAGGCCGCTCGCCCGTTCAACGTCGCCCATACCGACGGCCTAGTGTTATTCGCCAGCTGCCAAAGCGAGTTGGCGATCAGCGAAATGGCGCTGGGTGTGGACGTGGAACGGCTGTCGCGGCGAACCGATGTCGAACTCGCGCAGCGGTACTTTGCCCCGCCGGAAGTCCAGTACGTCTGGGACCACCGCGACCCTGACGCTCGGCATTACGCATTCCTGCGGGTCTGGACGCTGAAAGAAGCGTTCATCAAGGCGATCGGCACTGGACTGACGATGCCGCTGGGCGACTTTGCATTTGAACAAATCGACTCCGATCGCCCGCGGGTCCGGATGCTCAACCCCGCCTTGGAAACCGGCGAACAGTGGCAATTCATCGCCTTTCATCCAGCAGAAGATTACGTTGGTGCGCTGGCCGTCAGCGGTCTGCCAGCCATCCCGCCAGCCGCTTTTCGGCTCCGCCGGTTTGAATCCTTGCTCGGCCTATCACCTGCGTCTCAGCCGTCTGCGGCACTACCGCCGGCTCGCACCGAGCCCACCGTTCGCTAGGAAGCACCCGTGGCGTCACAACTCTCGCCGGAATCGCTCAACCAGATCAAGCGGCTCGATCTCCGCGCCCGGATGATCGTTCGCGGATTTCTGCAAGGTTTGCACAGCAGCCCGTTTCATGGTTTTTCGGTTCAGTTCAGCGAACATCGCCGCTACCACCGCGGCGATGATCCCAAGCTGATCGACTGGCTGGTGTACGCCAAGACCGACAAGTACTTCATCAAACGGTTCGAAGCGGAAACGAACCTGACCGGTTATCTGGTAGTCGACCTGAGCCGCTCGATGGGCTTTACCGGATCTCAGCAGATGACCAAGTTCGAGTACTCGGTCTGCTTGGCCGCCTCGTTGTGCTACTTGATGACGATGCAGCAGGATCCGGTCGGGCTGATCACGTTCGCCGAAAAGGTGCACGCCAGTTTGCCGGCCCGCAGCCGCCGTGGGCATTTTGCCGATGTGCTGGCGCACCTGTCGAACCTGACGCCCGCCGGAGAAACCGATCTGCCCGGCTGTCTGACCCGCGTGGCCGCGATGCTCCGCCACAAAAGTCTGATCATGCTGTTTTCCGATTTGTTGGGGGAACCGGCCGAAACGCTCTCGGCGCTTGCTCGGCTGCGGCACGGCGGCCATGACGTGATCGTCTTTCATGTGCTCGATCAAGCCGAAGTCGAGTTCCCATTTTCTGGTCCCGTCGAGTTCGAAGATCCAGAAACCGGTGAACTGTTCCAGGTCGATGCCGGCGGATTCCGCGACCAGTACCTCTCAGCGCTCGAAGTGTTCCAAGCGGCCTATCGCGAAGGCTGCGGCAAGATTCAAGTCGATTATGTTCCGCTCAGCACCGACATGCCGTTCGACAAGGCCTTGACGGAGTACTTGATCAACCGCCAGTCTCGTTTTTAAGGATGGTTTTACTGCGGACTTTGTGGCACATGAGGCGAGGGACTTCTGTACCCTCGGGTGGCACGTTCCTGAGGAACGAAGGGCGTGCTGGAGTGAACGGCGTGGCTGCCACAGAATGTCCTGTCGGTTAGCGTACATTACCCTGCCCGCTCACGCCCATCGCTCGGGCTCTGAACGTGCCGTCCAAGGGTTTTGTCTCCGGGCGACTTGCGATTAAATTCGCAGAACAACCTTGAAGGATCGGGCGGGTTAATGACCTTTCTCAACGCCTCGTTATTGGCCGGATTTCTTGCCGCTGCGATCCCGATCGCGGTGCATCTGATTTCGCGTCGGCAACCACGGCGAGTCGTTTTTCCCGCCACTCGGTTTCTAAAAAACCACCTGGAATCGAGCCGCACCCGGCTGCGGGTCCAGCGTTGGTGGCTGCTGGCGCTGCGGGTGCTGGCCGTGCTGGCGTTTGCCGCGGCACTTGCGCGGCCGCAGATCGAAACGGCGATGTCGACCCAGTGGTTTTCGATCGGACTGCTGGCGGTGCTCGGCGCGGTGCTACTGGCGATGGCTGCGGTTGCCGTGGTGCGTGGGCTTGCGCCGGGGCTGCGGTATGGGCTGACCGCTGCAGGTGTGCTGACACTGCTGGCGGCACTGATCGCCACCGGCGTTTCGGCCGCCTCGAGCACGCCGGTCACTGTGACCGATCAGTCGCCGGTAGCGCTGGCGATCGTGATCGACAACTCCGTCCGCACCGGCCGTCTGCACACCTCTGACAGTCAGAACGACGAGCCGCCGCCATCGCAGCCGATGCGCGTGATCGATCTGGCCCGTGAACATGCGGCGTGGATGCTCAGCCGTTATCCGACCGACAGCCGGTTTGCCATCATCGATCGCTCGCCGCGGCCGGCTGCCTTCACACTAGATCTGGCGTCTGCCAACCGGCAGATCGCGCGGACCGAGCCGCTGGCGCTGACCCGCCCGCTGGCCGAACGCGTCGACGCCGCGGTGCGATTGGTCCGCTCCAGTGACTTACCGCGGCGAATGGTGATGGTGATCACCGATCTGACGCAGCAGTCGTTCGCGGAGCAGCAGTGGCAGGATGCGCAGATGGCGGAGTTGTTGTCCCAAGACCCGCCGATCCGATTGCAGATTCTCGATGTTGGCTCACCCGCGGCCAGCAACCGTCAACTCGGCCAACTGACCCTGAGCGACCCGTCGCCGCCGCGTCTAACCCCCTCGGCGATCTCCACCTTGATCTCGGTCGACGGCCAGGGACTGGCTGAATCAACCTCGGTGACCGTCGAGATGCAGCTCTACGACACGAGCGCCGATGAAGCAGCCGGTTTGCCGGTGATCCGCGACTCGCAGACCGTCTTGCCGCCGCTGCGCAGCGTCGACCGCATGACCGTCAACCTCGCGTCCACCGCCACGCGCGTCGTGCTGTCGGTCCCACCGCTGGAACTGGGCACGCATCACGGCATCGTGCAGATTCTCGGCGAGGATGAGTTGCCGATCGACGACCGACGTTACTTCACGCTGCAGGTCCGGCCCACGGTTTCGGTGCTGATCGTTGCCGCTGATCGCGATTCCGCTGATGTGATCGGCGGTGCGCTGACGGCGCCGCTGGCGATGAACGATCCGCTGGCGGAGTACCGCGTGGACGTCTCGGAATGGCTGCCCAGGGACCGTCAAGCGTATGACAAGTATGAAGTGATTTTGTTGGTTGACCCCCAGTCGCTCTCGCCAGCGGCAACGGCAGACTTGCAGGCTTATTTGGCCGGCGGCGGCAAACTGGTTTCGCTGTTAGGACCAGCACTGGGCGGCAGTCAGTCGGCCGCTTCGGCTCCACCCGCCTTTCCGGCCGGTCTGGTGCGACGTTGGCGCGTCCCCGAGCCAGGCAGCTTTTTGGAAATCGCTCAGCCAACTCATCCCGCGGTTGCCGCGTTTGCGGACATCGCTGGCGGAGTGCCCTGGAACGCGTTCCGCATTTCGCAGTACTGGCAACTCACTCCCGGCGCGGGCGACGCGGTCATCATGCGCTACGCCGGAACGGATCATCCTGCGCTGATCCAGCGGCTGCCGGCAGTCGATGCCGCCGATGCAGGAGCAGGCGAGGCTGCCGCAGCTGGAGCGCACCTGATCCTGACCACACCGCTGCCGGCGCTGGTCGGCCCGGCCCGCGCCTGGAACGAGTTGTTCTCCGGCAGCGATGCGTGGCCGGCGTTCTTGCTGCTCCGCGGCATGGTCCAGTCGCTGGTGGAGCAGGGCAGGGGGACACACACCTTGCTGATCAGCGATCTGCCCAGCATCCCGATCACAGCGTCCCAGCCCACTGGCGATGCGGACGCGCCCGCTGGCGACAGCGGTGACGGCGGTGACGGCACCGCTGCGTCGCAGGCTGGTGCGGCGGGAGGCAGTGAGACGCTGCAGGACGTGCCGGTGCAGATGTTCCCACCGCGAGGGCCGGCGGTGCCGCTGCGGGCTAGCGGTAATCTTGTCACCATCGGCAACGTTGATTGGCCTGGAACTTACTGGCTCCGTAGTCCCGGCAGCCAAACCGGGTTCAGCATCAACCTATTGCCCGGCCAAACCGACTTAACCCGCGTCGATCTCGAGCAGCTCGATCTATGGCTGGGAGCAGAAAATTATGATCTGGTGCGCGACCGCGAAGAGATTCGCGAGGCGGAAGGCCGCGGCGAGCCGACACGGCCGCTGTACAGCTGGATCCTGCTGATCATGGCAGCAGCCCTGGTGCTGGAACAAATCATCGCCAATCGCTTCTACGCCTCGTCGCGCCGTGCACGCAGCGTGGCCGGTCGCAGCGTGGCCGATCGCAGCGTGGCCGATCGCTCCGCCGATCGGAGCTCCCGGTCGAAACTTGGGCAGGCCAATATGATCGCGGAAAAGGCGCCACTGGCATGACCACGATCGCCTTTGAACCTATCTTCGACTCCTGGCCGCTGCTGCTCCTGTTGGCAGGTGCATTGCTGGGCGTCCCTTTACTAGTCGCGATCCACGGCGACCAGCTCAACGATCGCCGCCGTCGCACGCTGTTGCTGCTGCGGGTCGCCAGCGCCGTACTGCTGTTGCTCGCGGCGCTCCGTCCGGCGCTGCTCATTACCGATTCGCTGCCGATGCGGGCGACGCTGGCGATCTTGCTGGACCATTCGCGCAGCATGACGTTGTCAGCCGAAGACGGGCGGGAGCGTTGGCAAGTTCAACAAGAGGTCTGGGAATCGCTCGCACCGGCTGTGTCACAGCTCGACGATACGCTTGAGCTGCGGGTGCTCGGCTACAGCGGCGACGTTGCCGAGATCCCGTCGGCTCAATTGCTCAGCGACAACGTTGCGGGCGGTGCAAATCCTGCTCCTCAGGGCACAGCGACCGATCTAGCGGCGGCGCTCTCGGGAGCTTTGCGGTCCGCGGCCGGTCAGCCGCTGGCCGGTGTGGTGCTGATCGGCGATGGCGTGCATAACCCGCCGCGCAGCGGGCGTGCGCAGGCGGACAGCGGTGGCGAGGTCGCAGTCCAGCCAACATCCACGCGCGGCTCGACCGCGGCGGACCCGCAGAGCGTCGCCCGCACGCTCGCTGCGATGGATGTCCCTTTATGGTCGGTCGGGATCGGGCCACCGGGCGATGCCGATCAGGTGCGTGACGTCGAAGTCGACGAACTGGCGCAGTCGTTTAATGTCTTTTCGGGCAACGAGTTCGATGTCGACTTCGTGCTCCGCAGCCGCGCCTTGCAGGGCGTCGACATGCCGATCCGGATTCGGCTCAGCGACGAAAACGATCCGTCCAATTCGGTCGAAGTCGCCACTCGCCGCTACAACCCTGCCCGCCCCACCGATTCGGCGCCGATGTCAATTCCGCTCGATTGCGCCGGCACCGGGATCGTATCGTCTGGAGGTGGAGGTCGAACCGCAGCCGGGTGAAACGCTGCTGGCCAACAACTCGCAAGCCGCGTTCGTCGATGTGCGCGAAGGGGGCGGGCGGATCCTGTACCTCGAGGGCCAGCCGCGGCCCGAGCAGCAGTTTATCCGGCGGGCGCTGCGGCGTTTTCCCGATCTGGAAGTCACCTATCGCTGGATCGCGGCAGACAAAGCCGCCCAGTGGCCGGTCGACGTCAGCGATTCGCTGCAGCCAGGCAAGTTCGACGTCTACCTGATCGGCGATTTGCCAGCTGAGGCGTTGGGGGCCGACCAGCTCGCCGCCTTGGCCGCTGCGGTCGAGTCTGGCAGCGGGCTGCTGGCGATCGGCGGATTTCAGGCATTTCAGGCCGGCGGCTATGGCCGGTCGCCACTGGCCAGGGTGTTGCCGATCCAGATGAGCGGCGAGGCTGCCGGCGGCAATGCAGCCGGCAACCTCCAGCTTGAAGGCCTGATCCGCCCGCAGGTAACCGCGCTGCACCCGATCACCACGCTCGATCCTGCCGCCGGCACGCTCGCCGCCCAGCAAGCCGCTTGGGATGCGCTGGCGCCGCTGACCGGAGCCAATCGGCTCGGTCCTCCGCGAGTCGCTCCTGGAGTCAACGTATTGCTGCAATCGCCCGAAGAAGATCCCTTGTTGGTCATCGGTGAATATGGCCAGGGGCGAGTGATTGCGTTTGCTGGCGACAGCACCTCGCGGTGGTGGCGGCAGGGCGATCATGTCGCTCATCGTCGGTTTTGGCGGCAGATGCTGCTGTGGCTGCTGGACCGCAGCGATGATTCGGACGTCGGCTTGGTCGTGGAACTGCCCGAACGCCGATTTGAATCCGGCCAACCGGCTCCGTGGCGAGTGACCCACACCGGCCAGAATCCAGGAACAGGCGTGGCGTTGCAGATTGTCGCCGCCGATGGATCAACCGTTGAGGTGGAGCCAGACGTGTCCGATGTCCAGCGGGCTCCCGATCAGGCGAGTGAGCCGGGCACGGCGACCTTGGAAGGGACGATGCCCACGCTTGCACCAGGACTGTACCAATTGCGAGCGACGTTAGCCGGTACCGAGGTGACCGCTACGAAATCCTTTCAGGTGCTCGCCAATGATCGCGAACTGGCACGGCCCTACGCCGACCTGACTTATTTGGCGCAGTTATCTAGCCAGACCGCGGCATCCGGGGGCGCCAGTTTTCTGCCGTCACAGGTCGGTGAGTTGATTGAGCGGATCAGCGAACTCCGCCGCACGTCGGCCTCGCCGGTGGTCATCAAGTATCGGCTCGGAGACACTCCCGCGACCGCTTGGCCGCTGTTTGTGCTATTGATCGGCCTGCTGTCGGCCGAGTGGGTGTTGCGGCGGCGGTGGGGTTTAGTCTGAGAAGGTTGCCGGTTTTCGCGAGCGGCAGCGCAAAAATTACCGTCTTTGGGGGCGTTGACGCTGCTCGTTGTTTTTGGAATGCTACGCAGACTGTCGATTGCAATTGAAGCGGCTGTGGCGAAATTGGCAGACGCGCTAGGTTGAGGGCCTAGTGGGGGCAACCCCTTGGAGGTTCAAGTCCTCTCAGCCGCACTACCGTTACCGAAGAGTGCAGCAACACTAATTTGCGTTTCGGCCTAGTCAACCGAAAACGCGAAAAGTGTTGCTTTGGGCGCCACTTGGCCCCGTGACTAGGGCCCGGAACCTGTTCGAGGTGGTGCGAAAAACCCTGGCAGCGATCGCAAATATGAACAGAGAAAAGCTTTGGGACACCGCGACAGCGTTAACGACTGCGTGGATTCGGGCAAACTCGACGGCTGGACCACAGCACACGGTGGAGTTCTTCGCCAAGGTGCTCCGGGAACTTACTGAACTCGAAGAGTCACTCGCTGCTACACGCAAGAAGGTTGGTGAGTGGTACTCGGATCAGGAACAGTCGAACTGATCGGCTGCTCTCGCGATTCCAGCTGCTCGCTTTCGGGAGCGAACTGGCCGGTGAGGACGTAATTGACAAATCCATCGCCGTACTTGTGGAGTTGCCGGGCCGTCCAGGAGAGATCGTTTGGGCAGATCAGAAGTTTGAGTAGTTCCAGTCGAACCTCGGCCGGCGAGGGCGATGGTTCGAGCGCCTGCAACGTAGCGATGGATTGAACGATTTTCGGTAAGTCTTCAGGCATAGGGCTGGTCTGTTGCGTTTTTTGTGTCGGAAGTGAAAAGCGAAGCATACTCATTTGGAGAGCCGCTAAGTAGACTAGCGGCATGGTTGACATGACTACCTACGCTCCGCCCAGTGATTCGATGGCCGTCTTCTGCGATGCGGTCCGTCGCCGGCTTCGTTTGCTCCGGATCAGCCAGGGTGAGCTGGCTAGGCGTGTTGGTATGGCTCCGGGACACATGAGCAATCTACTCAACGGGAAGTCCGGCAACTGTTCGCTGGAAACCTGCGACAAGATCGCGGCGGCGATGGACACAACAACGGGTGAGTTGCTGACCGGGCAGCACTGATGGTAGTGGCTGCCACCGCAAGGGAGTGGCTCACCTGCCCCCGGTGCGGTCATGAATTGTCATCCGACAAAACCATCAGCAGGGATGGCGACGTCACGGTAACATGTCCGAAGTGCCAGGCAAAAGACCCTCTCCGTGATTGGCGGGAGTCACAGGCAGTCAAGTCGGTCGGACTGCCGCCCAGGTCACTAGATCACCCAATTCTAGGCGTTGGCGGAACTGACTGGACACGCTTTTGCATCGAGACTGTGCTCGGGCTGTCGATGGCATCGACGGGGTTCGTCGGCATCGTCTGTGTTGTGGCAGCGTTTTATAACATGGTCGAGTCGTCAGGCTTTGAGTCCGATAATGCGATAGCTTCTATCGCACATAGCCTGGCGTTCTTCCGTTGGTCACTGGTTGCCTACTTATGCTTTAAAGCTTGCCGCTGGCTTCTAGCGAAGATGAACGCGATGCCACAACCTGTGCCCACAAATACGCATCCATTGCTTTAGTCCGTGACGGAGGCCAGGTTCTCGCGACCGACTTTAAGCACAGCCAATGCCTCATCTTGGTCGAGCATCCGTCCCAGTGAGCGACGCTCTGCTACCAGCAAGCTGAATTGTTCGTCGGTAATCTCGCCGATACTGTCGGGAAGTCCGCAAATCACCTGGTCCGCGATCTCTGAGACGGGGGCATGCGTCCCTTGCCTGATGTAATCCGATTCGGTTTTGGCCACTGCTTGTTCTCCGGGGTGAGCCGCCAGTCTATCGGGATCGCAGCAACCGCACCAATGCTGCCGCGTCGGCCAGAGTCAAGCGAATGCGGATCGGCGTTCCTTCTTCGGTCTCTAAACCGACTCCCACCTGCCCCAGGTCCCATGGCGTGACCGTCCGCAGATGCACTGGGGCGTAGCATTCTGGGATCCGAGGATCAGACGCCGCGACTTTTTTTGCGGCCGTTCTTCGGGCGTGGCTATCCAAGGCGACCATTGCGTTTTCCCCAAAAACCACGGGCGTTTCCGTCATCTTCCGCATGCTGCGGATCTCAAGACAAGTGCCTAATGCCTGCCTTGGTGTTCGGGCTAGCGAAAATCTTTTCTGAAATCGCGCTTGACCGTTACATAATTCCGTAATACCTTGCCCCCATCGTCACACGTGTGACGGTCGGGACGGTGGTAGCGGGATCGCTGCACGAACATGCGCCGCCGTCCCGGCGTGTTGGGGCTGTCCGCCGCTGGTTTACTTCCTGGCCGGCGGCGGGCAGTCTTTTTCATCTACGACGGAGGACGGGACCGTGCGTGCGTTTTCTTGGCTGCGAGATTGGATGGCTGGCTCCAACGCAATGGTTGTTGCGGAGCGGGCCGAACGGCATTGCGAGCTGATCGGCAATCTTAGCGATGACTTGGCCGATTCGATCGAGACGATCCACACGCGTCTGCTGGACCTCGCCGGCCCGTCGCCGGCGTCCGATGGCCTAAGCCTCGCTGTGCTGCGTGATCAGATTTGCGAGCTGCAGACGATTGCCCAAAACCATAAGGCCGCGCTGTCGATGGCTCGCGATGCAGCGGACCGACGTGGTAAGCGGATCGCCCAGTTGGAGTCGCTGCTCAATGTGACGAGCGGACACGTCAGCGAGATGATGGCCCGCCTGGCCCACTTCGAGGACAAGTTTTCGGCTCGCGTCGATGTGTTTGCGACGCCGAGCCGGAATTGACGTGCGATGCGGGGCGGTGCGTATCCGCTCCAGCCCGACCGTGTCTCCTGAGACGGCCGGGCAAACCGGGAGGTAGCTCAGTGGTAGAGCAGGTAGACGCAAACCTGTCCCGTGTGCGTCTGCGACGGTCGCCGAGTTCGACTCCGGCCCTCCCGTCTTATATGTGAAAACGTCGGTGTTCGTGAATGCAGAACGGATTCATGGCTTTCAGTGTCCAGCTACAGGGACGTAGCAGCACGGGCCGCATTCACGCAACACCGGCGGGACCACCGTAGCTCAGTAGGCAGAGCCTGAGGTTGCGGCAGCAATGGTCGGCGTCTGGTACGCCGGCGCGCGTGGGTTCAAGTCCCATCGGTGGTTCTTTTATTCTGTTTTCAACACGCATGGGAGGGCGCAGGATGTATGTGATTTCGCTTAAGGCCGGCGAGACGATCAAGATCGGCGACGACATCACCGTCGCGGTCGCACGCATTCGACCGACCCGCGTGGGGATCGGCATTGATGCGCCGGAGGACACGCCGGTGCACTGCGAAGAAAACTATCTTGCGATCGTGGCGGAGGAAGGTAGCAACCGGCCAGGCGGCGGTGGCGGGAGGGCAGCATGAGGACGTTTATCCTCGCCGCCTGCGCACTGATTGCATGCTGTGGCTGCCTGATGCTGGCGGCCGAGCTGCGTGCGACGACGGCCGATGCTGATCACTGGCGCGACGCGTATATGCAGGCCGCGGAGGATAGCCGCGAGCTGCTCGCTGATGTCCACCGGTTGCGGGAGTTCACTCGATGACTCGCCGGCCGACCGCTCCGATCCCTGAGCACTTGGTGGAAAGGTTCTTCCAGGTTGCGTGGGATCTGGCAGCGGACGCGAAGTACGTCGATCAGTGGCCCGAACTGAGGCAAGCCGGGCACGTGCACACGGTGAGGCGACATGCGATCGCGTGCCTTTGGCTAACGGCTTGCGGGCTTCGGTTCTCGGAGCTGCGGCGGCTGAAAGTGTGCGACGTTTCGGAAGCCGGCTACTCGGCGTTCATCACTCGATCAAAGGGCGGCCTGAGCGGTCAGGTGGATCTGTCCAAGCGGCTGGTGTCGCTCACTTTCAACTGGCGCGGAGATCGTGCTGTCGTGCTCAATAGCCAATGGCTGATCCCATCGCGGACCGGTAACCAGCTCAGCATTAACGCATTCAACCGCGATGCCTGTGGCGTCTTTCGGAAGATCTTCGGGATACCGCTGACCAGCCATTGTTTCCGCGACACCGCTTGCCAGCTCGCGATCGTCCAAGGTGCATCGGTGCGCGTGGTCCAGCGACTGCTCGGCCATCGCAGCGCCATCACCACCGAGCACTATCTCAAAAAGCAGCAGGCCCAGGCGTTCCAGCTTGGGTTGTTTGATGGCTCCGGATCGACGGAGGTAGCCGCATCATGACTGGCATCCTCGTCGCCCTGTTCGTCGCATTTGCAACTCTCACGCTGGCCTGTCCGGCGTGCTTCGATAGCCATGTGCCCTCGTACCCGAGCTGCCGGCCGCTGGCCAGCGGCTTAGCTCGGATCGCTGGCGGGACCAACATCGATGTCGGATTAAGTCGCGTCCGCGACAGATCGCCCCCGTGATGCGCAGTCGGTTTGATGACTGTGTTTGAGTGAAGTTTATACAAACTTCACTCATTAGGTTTTTGACTGAGATTTTGCACTCGGGACGCTATCGGTACGCACACGGGACGGGGAATCACAATGGTCACGATTCAGATTCATGTAAGCGATGAGACGGCGGAAGCATTGGTGAGGTGGAGGCCGATCCATGATAAGAGTGCGGCCGTTCTCCGGGCGCAAATTGATCTGCAGGTCGCTCAGCATCCAGACACGTGCGCTGACGCGACTTGTCCAGGCCTCGTCCGCGTCGTTAGTGCCACGAAGTGTGCGAAGGCTTCAATATGATCGCGGCAAACGTGAGCATCGATGACATGCTTGCCGAGGCGGAACCTCATATCCGCAAAGCCGGGGAGCGGATCGGAGAGCTTCCAGGCATGGGAGTTGATGACATTTGCCAGGAACTGCGGATTCAAGCCCTGCAGCTAGCGACCAGCTTTGATCCGGCGCGGCGGGTGCCCTGGGTGGCGTACTTGCTGAAGCATCTGCGGCACCGGGGCATCGACGTGAAGCGTGCCAATGGTGAGTGGACCCGCAAGAGCAAGGCCAAGCGGGACCAGCGACACTACAGCCTCGACTTCAACAGTGATGAGTCCAAGTCGCTCGATCCGCCGTGCATCGGTGAGGAGCTGCCCGAGTTGGAGTGGCGTGACGTGCTCGATCGCGCAGAGCAGGAATGGCCCCAGGTTCGGGCAATGCTCTGGTGGGCGTCCGGGCTGACGATGCGGGAGATCGGGCTGCGGCTCGGCGTCAGTGAGAGTTATGTGTCGCAGATGCTCAGTCCCAAACATCAGACCCACGATCAGATGCGGGAGCGGGTCTGCGTGTTGATGGGCGTCGATGGCAGGCGCCGGGCAGTGACTAACAAACCAGGGGAAAACTGATGGCAGGCAAGACTTATACAAAGGCCCCCGCGGAGTTCCGGGCCCTGATCGGCGACGTGCTGTCGCACTATCACGTCGAGCTGTGTGACATGGGGCTGCTGGTCGATGCCCTGTTCGTCTACGCGCCTCGTGATGCCGATGGATTCCCGACCGGTCCGGCGCTGAAGTCCAGCAGCGGCTACGCGGCACTGGCGCAGATCAGCGTGACCAAGCTCAAGGACAGAGTCATGGGCCGCGGCGACTGTGAAATGCTGGTCGATGGGGACCGCGTCAAGAAGTTTGACGACGACAGACTGCGAGCCCTGATTGATCACGAGCTCGAACACTTGGAGTTCACCGGCAACGTTGACGATGTCGGGCGGCCCAAACTGAAGCTCCGGCCGCATGACGTCGAATTCGGTTGGTTCGACGCGGTCGCTCGCCGGCACGAGACCCGATCGCTGGAAGTGATGCAGGCAACGCGGTTCTTCGGTGAACGATCGATTCGGCAACTCTACCTGCCTGGGTTTGAGGACGGCGTTCCACAAACCGATGCGGACGCGATCAAGCCGTCGATCACTCGCAAGGCGGCAGCGAAGGCGATGTCGGAAGTCTTCGGCTCCGACATCCTGCCGACCTCATTGATGTACGTCTCAGTGCCTCACTTTGCCGCCGGCGAAATGCGTCTGGTTGAGGGCTGGGTCGATCCGTTCGACCGAGCACTGCTTTTCCGTGATGGCCAGGTGATCGAGACGACGCCTCACCTGCAGTTGTCGGCACGCTGGAACAAATCAGGCGAGGCAGCGTGATGATCAGAGCAAACAAACCACCGCTGTGGATCTTGATTGATGCGACCAACGCGATCCACCGGGATGCTTATGGTTGCGGCGTGGCCAAGGCGGCCGCAACGCTGGGGCGGCGGATTGACATGATGGATGCGAAGTGGAAGCCGTCGGCCATCGTCGCCGCGTTCGATTCCGGTGGCCCTACGTTCCGGCATCGGCTGCACCCTGAATATAAGGCTGGCCGCAAAAGGCTCGAGGGGATCGACGATGCGATCGCGGCAGCTAAGGACGAATGCCAGCAGCGGAACATTGCGACGTTCCTATCGGATGATTTTGAAGCCGATGACATCCTCGCGACGCTCACGGCTGCGGTCCGTGAGGATGGTTGCCTGGTGATGCTTTACTCGGCTGATAAGGATCTGCACCAACTGCTCGCCACCGGTGAAGTCACGCAGCTGGTGGAAGTGAAGAAGAACGGCAAGAGCCTGGACTGCAAGTTTGTGACCGAGCTCAGCCTGCAGGCGAAACACCAGGTCACGCCGCGGCAGTGGGTCGATTGGAAGGTGCTCGTCGGCGATGCCTCCGACAACATCGCCGGCGTCAAAGGGATCGGTCCGGACACGGCCAGCAACATCCTGCGGACCAGCGGCTCGCTTGACGAGTTTTTCAAGCGGCCGTTTGCGGCGCCGCTGAGCGATCGCCAACGGGCCGCAGTGCTCAACGCTAAGCCGCGGATACCGCTGGCCCGGCAACTCTGCACGCTGCGGACAGATGCGACGTTGCCCGAGCTGTGGAAGGAGGGCGTCTGATGGTGGCCTACAACTTCCAGTCGAGATTTGTTGAACCGATCCGGTTGCGACACAAGCGACAGACGATCCGTCGCAACGGCAAGCGGCGGCACGCCAGGACCGGCGAACGCCTGCAGCTGTACGTGAACCAACGCTCGAAGCTGTGCGAGAAGATCCTCGCCGATGACCCGGTCTGCACTGGCGCGCACGAGATCGTGATGGAGATCGGCCCCGAGCGGATCGAATCGATCACGGTGGGCGGCTTCCCGATCTCCAACGTGACGCGCTTCGCCCGCCGCGACGGGTTTGCGGACGCGGCCGACATGCACGCGTTCTGGCTCAAGTTCCACGGTGTGGGCACGTTCGCCAATGCCACGCTGATCGAGTGGAAGGAGACGAGCTGATGCACTTCCTCGAATGCCTCGACCTCGCGCAGCACATCAACCGGACACGGCCGAGCTGGACGATCCTGGCGATCGGCCGGTTCGTGAAGCACACCGAAATTCGGCTGGGCATGTCCTGGGGGATCAGCGTGATGGAGCCGGAAGCCGAAAAGCCGCGGGTGATCTGGCGGCGTGAAGATCTGGACTGCCCGGCCAATCCAGACGTCGGTACGGAGACCACAACGAGCGTTGCCGCAATGACTGCGGCGCCCGAGGGGATGTTGTTTTAGTGACAATGATGAAGCGGGAAACTCCAAACGACAGCCACCAGTACTCGCTCGGGTTCGATGCAATCGAGCGCGAGCGGCGACTGGAGCAACGCAGCCGGCGGGCTTGGCGACACTCGGTCTACCGAGCCGCTGCGGCCGTGGGGCTCGATTGCCTGCAGGCTGAGTTCGCGATCCTGCAGGCGTTGCTATGGGGGCCGCGTAATGCCGCGACGTCGGCCGAGGCGCTGGCTCCGGGCCACTCGGGCAGCCGTGCTCGTGCAGCGCTGCGGGCGCTGGAACGCTGGGGCCTGGTCGAGCGGCGGCGCGAGTTCCGCAACCGCGGCCGCGGCTCGGCGTCGACGATCGCGATTCAGGCCGCCGGAGTGGCCGATCTGGCCGGCGATGTCGACAACCACGAAGCGGCTGAGACGCTGTTTCTTTTGAAGCCCACTAGCGGCCTCAGTTTCAGTCGCGCGACCAACGGCACACCCAACGGCACACCCAACGGCACACCCAACGGCACACCCAACGGCACACCCAACGGCACACCCAACGGCACACCCAACGGCACACCCAACGGCACCGTCAAAAACGAAGTCGCTCCTATACTCCTTGGAAACAAGGAAATTCATGGTCCTAGGACCGAGGCGCCGGAAACCGAGGACCGAGGACACGCGGACCATAGAGTTTTGGTTTCGGCTTCGCCCTCGACAGCTCGTGTCACAATCGCCGTCACTGATTGCGAAGACACCGCAGCCAAGATCTTCGCCCGGTGCGGCTACTCCGGGTCCGACGGCCAGACGTTCTGGAAAGCCGCGGCTGCGTTTAAGGCTGGGCTGATCCCCGAGAACGCCCTAGCGTCCGCTGTGACGGCCGTTGCTGCGATTCGGCCCAAGAGCCCGCCAGCCTACTTCCGCACGGTTCTGGCGGAATCCTGCGGGCTCAGTCTCGGCGAAATCGGCGAACTGCTGCGGCGAGTGCGGATCGCTCCGGTGTTGCCCGGCGGTCCGCCCCAGCGAGAGCGTCCGCCGGATCGACCGCCCACGTTCCGGGCTCCACCGGCAGCCGACGCGACCAACCGTGACCGCGAGGCCGCGATCAATGCAAACCGCAACGCCTGGTTGGCTGCTGCGGAACGTAACTAGGTTTTAGCTTTCGATTATGGGGGACCTTTGACATGAAGATGGCGAAAGCGAGCAAGGACGATATCCGAAGCTGCGCGAAGTTTTTTGAGTTCCTGGAAGAGTTCATGGAGTACCGGACGTACACGCCAGAGGACGATGAGCACGAGGAAACCTCGGTTGAACTGACCGATGAGGAGTTCATGGGAAAGCTGCGAGAACTGTGGTCCGGTCGTTCTGCTGGCCACGCAGTCGATACTTCGTGGAGACGGGTCGTGTGGGGGTGCGACTTGCTGATTGACAACGTGTGCGACCCCAACGAGGACACGCTGGAATGGAAGCCAGATCTAAAGGCGAAGCTGGCTGCGAGTTGATTGGTTTGCTTTTACTTATGAGGTTTTGCGATGGCAGCGGTAGAAGATTTCGAAGACTCGCTGGGTGTGGCGAAGGAGCCGCAGGGGTTTGACCAGTGGGCGTTGGTCGAGGTGATGGGGCATAAGCGGTTCGCGGGCCGGGTGACTGAGCACGTGATCGCAGGCCAGGGATTCATCCGGATCAGCGTGCCAGCGGTCGAGGGACAGCCAAAGTGGACGAAGTTCCTCGGCGTCGGGAGCATCTATGCGATCACGCCGGTGGAGGAGCAAGTCGCTCGGCATCTGGCTGCGAATCTGCGGGAGGCACCGATCGAGGCCTGGCAATTGCCCGAGCGGCCGCGGCTGGCGGTGCGCGATGCGGATGACGCTGAGGATGATCCGTTCGACGATGACCAAAGCGATTGGGGAGCGTGATGCGACGTCATAAAAAGTTTCGGCCGTACGTGCGGTTAGCGAATGGTCGAGAACGATCCGGGTCGCTCCGAACCGCGTTCCGATTGGCGTTTTATCAGGGCCTCGGCAAGCCGTTTTATGTGATGGTGCAGCACGGGTTCCCCAATGAGGCCATCAGCGTCGGGGCGAGCAAACGCGACATCCAGCGTTCTCCGTTCTTGGTTGCAGCGAAGAAGATGCGTTTTCGCCAATGGGCAAAGCTGATTTCTTAGTGTGAGGTCTTATGGTTCTGAAACAGGTCATCGTCGCAACCGAGGCAAGTGACTTTCAGCAGGCGATCTACGTTGACGGCCTGCGGCGGTGGGAAGGCAGCACGGCGTTCGCGCTCGACATCGTCACGGCGGCCGGCAAGGGGACCGAAGCGATTGCGTTGCGATGCGTGAACGTCGATCTGCCGGATGGTGCCGAGGGGTTTCCGGAGACGCTCGACGAGCTGCGGCCGATGGTGTCGCCGGTGGATGAGCCGCTCGCCGCCTCGGTCGGCTGCCCGGCTTGCTTTGGGACTAGGCTACAGCCAGGAGTGTACGCAGTCCAAAAGTGTGGGCACTGCAAAGGAACGGAGAACCGATGAGAAGCGTCGAGCTGAAAACAGCGTTTCACTGGCATTGTGATGACTGCGGGGCTGAGAATTTCTCGCTCCCTCAAAAAGCAGAATTGACAGACGAGGAGGCTGAGGCGGCATACCGTGAGTTTCACGAACTCGATCACTGGCATGTTTTGCCGCCAGGCTGGAAATGCTTCGAGATGGTGCAACGTCCTGATTGGGTGCGTTGTTCGCAGTGCGATAGTGTGTTTGCAACCGAGGACGAGCAAGTCGTTTAACAATGACCTACGCATCTACAACCACGGTCAGCGTTGAAAAGTCACGCGCCGAGATCGAGCGGATTCTGGAACGCTACGGGGCGGACCAGTTCGGATACGGCCGCGACGATTCGCGGGGGCTGGCCTCGATCCAGTTCCGAGCGAACGGCCGACACGTTCGGTTCTTGCTCGTGCTTCCCTCGCGGCAGGCGAAGGAGTTCGTCCAAAGTTCGCGTGGTCCACGATCGGCAGACGCGGCTCACAAGGCATGGGAGCAGGCATGCCGGCAGCGTTGGCGGGCGCTCGTGCTGTGCGTCAAGGCGAAGCTCGAAGCGGTCGAGGCCCAGATCAGCACGTTCGAGGATGAGTTCATGGCTCACATCGTTCTACCCAGCGGCGACACGGTCGGCGAAGTGATGCGGCCGCAGATCGAGCGGGCCTACCTCACCGGCCAGCAGCCTCCCGGGATCGCTGGTCTGCTTCCGGCACCACGGGAGCCCGAGTGATGGAGGTGCGATTCGCAGTATTTACGATCCAAGCCTGGGGTCAGCAATTCTGGGTTCAATTCCTAAACGGCAAGGTGCGGGTCAGGAACACTCTCGAATCGATCGAGTACGCCAACCCTAAGGCCGAGTGGAAGCCGTGCGCGACACATGCCAAGCAGCTGGTGCAGTTGGCCTTCGGCGCGAAGCTAGCGAGCAAGCAGGCGCAGCGGCGAGCCAGGGACACCAAGCCGAGTCTGCGAGTTATCGGATGATTGCGCCATCATCAGCCGCGGATTGTTGCGACGTGCGATCGCAAAATGCTCGATCGACCGTCTCCGGATCCGGCGACGCTTCCAGGAGCGACACGAGCAGCTACCCGGGCGGAAAGTCGGGAGCCGGGATCTATCAGCGGCTGATCAACCTGATTCCGCGTCACCGGGTCCTGATCGTGCCGTTCGCCGGCCGCTGCGGGGTCACGCGTCGAATCCGTCCTGCGGAGCATACGATCCTGATCGATCGCGATGCGGACGTCTGCCAGTGGTGGGATGACTGGTCGCGCTTGCCTGCAGGCCGCGCCGTCGAAATCCACCACTGCGACGGGATCGAGTGGCTGCGGTATCGGTGCGGCGTGACCCGGTTACCTCGAGGTTCCGCCGCGGAACCGGGCGTCGCACCCGTCGGTTGTGACGCGTTAAGTGGCGTCGCACCCGTCGGTTCTGGACCTGGTTCTGTCGCTGATCCATCTGGCGCCGCCGGCGAGAGCGTCACCGGCCGAGGTCGCGGGGATCAGCGTCAGTCGACCGCCGCCGCATTATGCGGCGGCCGCGGCAGCCGCAAGATTCCGCGACTGGGGCCCCATCCTGCAGAGTCGCCGATCGACGCGGCGGAGGCCTTCGTCCTCGCTGATCCGCCGTACGTGATGAGCGAGCGGTCGGCGGGCCGGATCTATGAGCACGAGCTGACGGACGGCGATCACCTGCGGCTACTCGAGATCCTGACGCAGCTTTCGGCGGCGGAGTACTCCGTGATGGTCTGCGGCTACGCGTCGCCTCTGTACGCGTCGCTCGAGCTTTGGCGGCAGATTCATCACCGCGTGCCGACGCGCGGCGGACTGCAGGACGAAGTGCTCTGGCTCAACTACCCGGAGCCCGAGCTGCTGCACGATCATCGGTATGTGGGCCGAACCAGGCGTGAGCGTGAGCGGATCCGTCGCCGCCAGAAAACGGTGACGACGATGCTGGCGGCAATGGATCCGCGGGAGCGTGCGGCGATGTTGGAAGTGATTAGTTCCGCGACGAACAGGAGTAACTGATGCGGTCAATCATGCAGGGCGAGATATCCCACTGTTTAAATCTATTCCAGCCTGTTCCAGTATTCCTCGAACAACGCGAGTTTTGCCGCATCTTCTGATTCGTACTTGCCATTGAAAAACTCACCATCAATCCCGAAGCTCCAGCGTCCGGGACGAAACTTATTCGGAAAAACCGTGAGGACCATTCCGTCTTTTTTGATGTACGAGTTCCCGTTTCGCGAGGTCTTCCATTGGAGTTGCAACCAGTTGCGTTTCCGGGCTGCCTTGTTCTTTAAACGCCGCTCTCGCTCGCGTGGGCCAACGTAGTCGTCCAGCATCTTCTCTGCGCAGACACAACCAGCGTCGAGCTGCCCTTCGAAATTATCATGTTCCATTACGTGGACGTACCGAATTTTCTCGTGGCCGCACATTTCGCAAGTCGCATAGTTAACCAATTCGACGGGCTCATTGTTTGGGCGAAGGTCGATAACGTCGACACAACGCCAGCCTTTGTGAGGAATGTTCTCTTGATTCCACTGGTATGACATGCATTCCCCGACAACAAAGCGGCTCTTTATCCTAGGTCGGCAGCGAGCTCTTCCGCCCCAGCTTGCAGCCGGTTATCGTCGGTTTCCGCGTCAGAGGCAAGGCCGGGGGGGGCTTGCCCAGCCAGGAAATTGCAGGTTGTCCAGCATCGCTGGGAATCGTTTCACCATCGCCCGTCCGGACAGCGGGCGGCGGACAGCGGGCGGCGGGGTCGGGGAGGCCGAGTGGGTGCCAGAGGTGGCCGGGTTTGCCTTGGGCTCGCAGCAGACCGCAGGTTTCGCCGATCCGATGCTCGCAGATTTCACACACAGCGCGGCCGTTGCGGCGAACTGGTCGAGCAGTGCGGGTGTAAACCGTGATCGCTGCCCCAGCACCAGCCGCCGGCCTGATGAGCGTCCATTCTATACTAGAGCAGGTCGTCGCCCACATTGTCCTCATCATCGTCGTCTAAGCCAGGATCGTACTCAGACGCGTGATCCAGTTCGAGCAAGTCGTCTTCATAATTAAAACTCAACTGAATATGTGCGCCGTATACATTGTTGTCATTGTAAGAATCTTGGTCTAGCTTCAGTTGGCGATTGTCACCGAGAATTGCCTTGCGTCTTTGCTGAAGCGAAATATGCATGAGGTCAGGTGGGGCTGAGCGGTCAAACCAAAGAGTCTTCTGCACTGTCCTTTGGTTCTCGTCAGTCTCGGTGATTTTAACGCAATGCTTGGCGCGCACTGTTCGTCCCTGAGGATCTGTTTCCATCTCCGCTCGCATTGCGTCTGCAAGCTCCTGTGCACACTGATCAATCCTCGACTTTGCTGGAGCTTCCCATCGCTTGTTGTGCACAGCCCAAGCAGCAATCGTTCGCCGATCTGCGGGCCATGGTTCACCGGCAGCGATATAGTCATTAACGATATCCTGCAAGTACTCGGATTTTGTTTTTCGCGTCGTATTTACCATAGCTTTGCTCCTACAGCTTAATTGAGTGTCCCCATCCGTCGACAAGCGATTCTGCAAGCAGTGGCTCACGAATTTTCACAAGCATGTCTCGCATAGCTTGATACCCCAGCTCCCCGCGATATTGCAGTTGCCCAACAATAATGCCTGGATGAATCTTGATTTTATTAGCGAACTGATTGATTCTGTCCCGGCTGTAGAGTGGTCCTACCCGAAGAATAAAGGATTGCAGTTCCGCAGGGTCAATCCAGGTGGCCGCTGCTTCAGTCTCAGCGCGAAGCTCGATTGTCGACAGGGTATCCGGCGCTGATCGGTTCTCGCCGATAATTTCTACGTCAATGCTGTCCGCATCGCGATGGCGGATATGTGATAGCTCATGTCCCAATACGTGCCAGAAGTTGTCGATACGATCAAACCTTGCCGACATCACGATGACTGGCGAGTTCTCATCGAGCCAAAGCGCGGCGCCGTCGATTCGGGTTTTCGGCAGCGGTTCGATGACAACGAACCGAATCCCCATCTGGGCGAGTACGGTGGGAACTTTTCGAACGCTATCGGGCCATGCGGCTAGACGGCGAAGCTGCTTGATGCCGTTTCTGAGGTTCGTTTCAGAGTACTCCGCAGCACTTAACCCGCGTGCCAACTGCTTGCCTCGCGCGCACCACGCTTTTTGGACAGTATTGACCGGTCCTGTAATCGTAGAACGTAATGATGATATGACACTGGGCTCGACGTCCAAATTCGGAACGCTGAAAAACTTACACAACTCGCGTTCAAGAGAAGTTGTGTCGCTGGTTGCATTGATCCAGCCTCGTTTCTCCATTTCTTTCACTGGTGCCATCGCCATGAGCCGCGACCGCTGCTCAATAGCCGCTGTGTCCACCTCAACTTGAGAAAGGCGGTATTCAGTCTCCAAAGCCATCAATTCATGAGCGTCAGTGTCCAGTGCGATTGCCAATTGTTTGGCTGACTCTGGTGTAATTCCGCGCTTTCCAGACAGTATTTCACTGACTGCGGGAACATGACGCCCCAGTACCATTGCCAAATCGGCCTGGGTCCAGCCCCGATTAGCCATCTTCTCCCGCAATACATCGCCTGGCGTCCTGCTGGCGTTGTTCTTGTTCACGGCATAACTCCGAATTCGTGAATCTTGAAAAGTGAAGTCTATCGCCTCAGCTGCTGCAATGCAACGCGAAAACTTACCGCCATACGGTAAGTCAGTACTTTTTCCGTGTGGCTCGCGAAAGAAAGCAAGAAAGAGTCAATACACGAAGACGTCGTCAGACCGGCAGTCCGCTCTTGCAATTCGTCGTCTACCACCGCCCCTCCGGGCATCTTGCGGTGGGGCTGGGGAGGCCGCGGTGGTGCCAGAGGCGGCCGGGGAGGCCGCGGGCGACGAGGATGCCAGCTACGCTCCCGTGTGCTGAGTGATCGTGACGGATGGGTTGAACTCATCGGTCACCCATTCACGGCGAATCCGATCGTTCGGCGGAGCGTCAAAGTCCAGCCAGATGCGGAGGGCGGTCGGCAGAACGAATTGAGCAGGCTTCTCGACGCTCAGCACTTCGTAATCGCCGATGTCCTGCCCTACGGCGACGGAGCCGGTCACTGTCAGCGGCGGCATTTTGCCTGGGTCCCACGGTGGGAACCGGAGCGCCAGCACGATTCGCTGCAATAGGTTGTCGTCGCGTGTGAACTCCCCGTCGAACCAGTTGACGGGGAACGAGAAGGGGCCGACGACAGCCGGATAGTAGAGCCGGATCACGATGTCGATCGCGAGCGTGACCGTGGAATCGATCAACTCACGAGGATGGGAGTCACCGGTAGTGGTGTGTGGATGCGGGTTCGTGAAAGTGACTCGGACACCGTGGACCGGCTCGACGGGGATGGTAACCGTTTCGCCAGCGTAGAGGGCGTCGGTGATGTCCATGCTGGCAGGTGGGTCACCGAGAGCAAATTCGGTTTCAGCCGTGTACACGCCTCCAAACGAGGGCAACTCGATCGATGTGAATGGGGCCACATAATGCCGAGGCACGGCGGGTTGGCCGCCGGCGATCGTGGCGGCGATCGCGATCGGGTCATTCCGGCGGGTGCCAGGGGAAAGGGGGACGTAAGTGGGGCACCTCGCCGCCGGGCCGGCGACAGGCGGGAAGTTTTCATTTGGCGGGATGTTGCCGGCGCGGGGCGAGGTGCGATCGTCAGTAATGCGCGTGCCGCTGAACGAGATCACCAATGGTTCAGGCCGATGGTTGCGAATGTGCACGCGGCGGGGAATGTTTGCAGCGAGCTGTCGAGACAGGAACGCGGCGAAGATGCCGGATTCGTTCATGACGGGCAGTGACACAAAAGCGGCAGGACCTGAGAAGAAGGATGTTTCCACGGAGTCAGTCAGCCACGCCATCCAGAGTGGAATGATCGGCCGCTCAAATTCCGTGCTCTGGACTCCGTCGGCCAACGGGTAATCGGGAGCAGTCCAGCCATCACCGCGGAGCGAAAGCGTGTGGCGTGTATAGCCCTCCCATGGCCCAGTGCCGGGGGCCGATGCGGCGCGAAGGATGATCGATTGCGGGTCTGTCTCCAGGTCATCTGGATGCACGTCGTCTGGGGCCGCGATGATGGAGTAGTCGTAGTCGGTGACGATGCCAGAGGTTTCTCCAAACGACCAATTTTGGACGGCCTGCTTTAGGAAGAATCCGCCAGGGGCAGCGAGGCGTTTTGCGGTCCACGTCGCGTGCCCAGCGATGGCGGGCTTGCCAAGAAACGACGGGCGGTCGGTGCGTTCGACAATGACAGCGGGATCGGCGGAGTACCGTGTGATCTGGTCCGCTAGTTCCGCACCTGTGGCAGGCGTGTAGTTGTCGTCTGACATGCCGATGCGGAACGTGAGGCACTTCTGGCAACAGCCGCAGCCAGGGTCAAATCGGTTGTATCCCATCAGCAGAACACCGCGGTCAGTTCCCAGTAACCTTCAACCGTCATAGTGGCGATTCCGATTTTGGCGGGCTCTATCTCATCCGCGTTCTCGCTCATGCAGAACACGCGGGCCGTTTCGCCGGTGCGGTGATACTCCAGCGTCGGCGTTGCTCCGTCCTTCACCAGCCGGCGCTCGAGGATCGGGCAATCGGCGAACCGGGCCGTGCCGACCAGTGAAGCGGGATCGCTGGGCTGACGCGGCGCGAACGACTGCATCGTTGCCACTTCGATCGTGATCGTCTTTCCAACGTTCATTCTTTGCGACGCGTCTTTCGCTTGTGCTTGTCCGGTCGCCAGACGCCGCGGCGCGGTTGTTGGCCGCGCAGCAGCTGCAGGACGTCGCCTTGGTATGCCGAGGCCTGCAGCGTCTGCGTTGCTCGAGCAACCGGGGCACCGTCTTCGGCCAGCGGTGCGTTGATGCTCATCGATACGATCGGAGCGTTAATCGGAGCTCGCTCGGTGTCGATCGCGGCGATCATCGCACCAACGCGCAAGACGGACAGGCGGCGGGCAGTGGTCATGCTGGCCGTGTACCGCGGCTGCCCGAGCTGGCGGTGCAGCAGTTGGCAGAGCGATCGCAGGATTGGCTCGGGGTTGCGGAGCAGTCCACCGGAGCTTTGGATCGGACTGCCATCGGCCTTGAAGCCAAGTACAGTGTCCTTGGCGATGTGGACGGCCGTCAGTGATGCATCGTCAAACGTGATCACTTTGCGGCGGACCACGTCGAGCCCGGCGACGGCGGTTGCTGAGGGGATGGCGTACCGTGGCCGGCGGTCCCCTCGCACGCCGATCACCACGCGCCAGGTATCGGGCGGGTAGTCACCAAAAACCGTGAACTGGTCGACATCGGCGTCGTTGCCATCAAAGTCCTTACCGGCGATCGCATGTTGCGGAGCGCCGCTGACGCGCAGCCGCACCGCGGGGCCATCTTCAAAGCTGGGTGTGACCGTGAAATCACGGAACGGAACCTCGCGGACCTGCTTGGCCGTCTCATGGCTACGGCGGAACAGCGGCAACAGCGTGTCGGGCGCCCCGGGCAGCGAGTAGAACCAAGCCGGCGGCATGCGATCGGTGCCATTGGATTCGTCGACTTCGGCCGGATCGCCTGAGTAGTCGACGCCGATGTACAGCGGCAGCTCATCGGAGAGGAACTCCACCGACAATGGGCAGGGGCGGTACGGCTGGCCGTCCTGCTCCATCAGAATCGAGTTGCCGCCGGCCGACCAGTTCCAGTCCTTGCGCATCGTGAACAGCGAGAAGACGTCGGCCAGCTTGTGGAGGCCTTCGCCCTGGGTGCGGAGCTGCTCATTGCGGCGGCGTTTCTCGTCCTGGTCGATGGCGGCCCAGTCTGCAGCGTCGCTGGCTCCGGTGGCGTAGGCCGCCTCGTCGTCCGGCAGCCAGCCCTTTTCCCAGGTCGCGTCTGGCCCGCTGGCCGCGAACGTGCCGACGGCGACTTCGCGGGGCCCTTGCACAATCACCTGGTCGACCACGCCGCTGGCGTCCGCATCGGCCGTGATCTGAGTCAGTGGATCGAACTCCGCGGCGATCTCCAGGCGGACCGGGTTCGCGGGCAGCACGCCGGCGGGAAGGTACAGCGGTGCGACCAGCGTGGTAAACGGTTCGATGGTGATCGAAGTCACAACCGGCGGAGCGGATCCAGTGACGCTGCAACCGATGGCGTAGCCGAGCAGCCGGCTGGGCTGCAGCAGTTCGTCGAGGATGCCGGCGACGTCGCGGAGATCGCTGTCGATGACGGGACGGTCCCAGGTGGGCAGCGACGAGAGATCGGGGATCGACCACGGGACGCCGCCATCTTCCGCGACGCTGGTGGGCGTGGGCAGGTGGAAGGCGATCAGGTGTTCGACGATGTCTCGGGTGCTCCACCACGTCGCGTCACGGTCACGGGGCAGTGCGAAGACGTGGGCCGCGGGACCTTCGCCGCTGATTTGCAGTTTGCTTGCCGATCGGTTGCCGCGTGCTCCCTCGTTGAACGTGGTTCCCGTCCCGCCGCTGCGAGCGGCTTGCTCGTCGTCGGCCGGATCGACGTAGACGGTGGTGTCGACGTAGTGGTGTTGCAGGGCCCTGAGCAGACCGGTGCAGAGGATGGTCTGGCGCCCGGTGTCGGGCATGCCATGGCGTGCGGGGGTGTGTTCTCGTGTGACGGGGGTTTCGGCGTAGCCGAGCCAGTCGATCGGCGTGCCGTCGTCAGCCTGCCAGCGGATGAGCACCCAATAGCCGCGGGCGGTGATGCGGTCGAGGATGACGGGGACGGCATTACCCGGCGGGTAGACCATGCCGTAGCGATACTCGAGCGCGGCGGTGGAAACTTCCGGGGCGGCGGACCAGGTTGACTGCACAGGGATCAGGTCGGGCCGGAGCGTGAAAGGTGCCGACCAGGTGGGTTTGGTCCAGACCTGGGCCGGGCTCGCTTCGAGGCGAGTGGGGTAGAGGATCCGGTTGTTGAGGTTGAGCAGCAAGGGCAATCAGCTAAGTGGTACGGCCTGCATGGTGATGTTGGCGACTACTTTGGCAGCGGGCGAAAAGCTATAGGCGATGCCGTCGCGGGAGCCGGCGGCGTGGACGATGCGTGAGGACGCAACGATCTGTACATCGAGGATTGCGAACAGCAGCCGGTAAGGCAAGAATTCATAGACGATGCCGTCATCAATGATCGGCACAACGTTGCCGACCGAGGCGTTGAGCCGGTCGACCTCGTGTTGCAATGTGTCGGCCGGAGCAAAGCGGGTCAATCGCAATGTGAACGCCGGGCTGGAAACCGGCATCACCTGAATGCCAGCGTAAGGGACTACGGGTGAGCTGTAGCGGTGGGTCGACCGCTTGAGCAATTGAATCTCACCGTCGTAGGTGTCGAACGGAATACCGGCGATGCGGATCATCGAGCGTCCTCCGCTGCCATCTGTGAGCGGCTGATCCCGTCATAGTCCGGCACCGGTTCGGGCAGTGGCGCGGTGTTCTCGGCGGTCTGCTTTTGCAAGTCGGTCTGCTCGGCAATCATCCGGTTTTGGGCTTCAATGGCGTCGGCGACGCGACGGAAGTCGCGGGCGAGGTTTTCGAAGTAGTCGGCTCGGTCATGCGTGCCAGCACGGCGGAAGTCGCCGGAGAGGGCTGCAGCCCGATCAGCAGCTCGGGCGTGTGATCCCGGTTTGAGTGATGGAGCTTGTTCGTTGATGTATGTCAGAAGCTCCGCGATGGCTTTCTCCAGACGTTCGACCTTCGGAGCTTCGCTGGCGTCGATTCCGTCTCTCGCCAACTCGGATCGGGTGCCCAGCAAGCGATTGATCGCGTCGACTGACTCCTCCGCGGCCGAGTCGCCCGCCAGACCAGCGAATCCGTTCATAAGACCAGGTCGGATGCCTCGCTCAACAGACATCGCACCAAACCACCCCAGCAGACCATCCTGGCGGACGTCCTTTAGCGTCTTCTCAAGCGTCGATCTCACCTGTTCGATTGCGGCGCCTTCATCGTCGGAAGCTTTGTGATTGCTTGACAATGCATCGGCTTTGGCGCCAAAAGTGGCGGTTCGCAAAGCCGAACTCCCTCCCGAGAGACTGGCGACGAGCCCGTCGTAGATTCCACGATTGGCGCTAATGCGACTGCGGATCTCGGCGAGCTCCTTCGCCAGCGGGCTATTGGGGTCAGTGAGCATCTTAAAAATCGGCCCAGCCTTTTCACCACCAAACTCCGTGGAGTGAAACTGTGCACGGAGACCTTCATGCTGCTGCAACGCAGCAAGCCGTCCGGCCAGGGTTCCTGGGTCTTTAAAGCCTTCGGCATCGGCGAGAAACGCCTGATGTCTCGCAAGCTCTGACCTCTGCTTTTCAAACTCACTGACGTTGGCCAACCGCAGGTTGATCGCTTCGAGTTGCTTGGCAGCCAGCCTGAGTTTCTCCGCGCGTTGCTTCTCGGCTTGTGCCTGTTTCTGCTCCCATTCCTTTTCGAGCTTCGCCTGCTGTTGATTCCATGATGTGGTGGCTTGTGCCAGGAACTCTGAGGACGTCCGTCGGTCGAAGCGGTCTTTTTCCGTGACGTCACCCGCTGGCTTTTTATCGATTTCCCTGATCCGTTGCCGCGCATCAATCTGCTTGCCTTCGAACTCCTGACGAGCTTTGGCAATCTTTGCGTCGAGTTCTGACCGGTCGGGGGCTATGGACTGCGATCCGCTTGCAATCAATTTCGCCAGGCGATCACGTTCGGCGAGGTCCTTTTTCTGTTCACCTTCTGACTTCGCGATCTGGATCTTTATCTTCTCAACATCGCTACGCGCCTCAACCATTTTTGTATCGAGGCCATCGAACAATGCCGCGATTCGGGAGTTCAGCGTGTTTGATGCTGTCGCCGTCTCGTTGCCCTGGGAATCAGCCATTGCCTTATTCAACACGGCAAACGTGGCAGCCGCGTCGAGGCTCGCTTCGGTTTTGTCTTGACTGGGGACGGTCGACACCGCGGCACCGACGACAGGACCGAGCACGTTGGCGAGCTTCTGCAGGTCATCGACCGCAGAATCTTCGCGGGTGCTGATCATCAAAGCGAGGTTTTTAGCTGGATCTTCGATACCGGTGCTACGACCGAGCGTAATGGCCCCAACAGCGAAATCGCTGATCTTTTCCTGCGTCAGTAGATTGATGCGAGCCGCCGCTTCAACCGCCGCAACGGCTTGTTCGGCAGTCGCACTGGAATCGATGTTTCCAAGAGCCTTAGTGATCTCGATCCGATCGGTGTTGGTCGTTTTCGCTATCTGCTCTGGAGCAACGTTTATAAGGTGGTTTCGCTCCTCTGGCGTCAGGCTTACAAATCCCTTCAATGCCTCCTGTTGGACTTCGGCCAGGCGGACTTGATAATCGCGTGCGTCTGCCTGGCCTTTTGTTTTCTCTTCGATGTATTTGTTGATTTCGCTTAGCAGCGCGGACACGCCGCCGAACGACGCCAGTAGGCCGGCTATCTTCGTAGTTGTGAAGTCACTGAATTTCCCAAAGGAGTCTTGACCGTCCTTTGCTGATTCCTTCATTTCATCACGGAACTTGCGAGCTTCTTCGGCGGCCACCGGATTAAACTTTTCAATCTCCGCGATCATGCCGTCGAACTTGACGAGCTGATCTGCCTCGGACATTTTCGTGATGACCGAACGTGCGGCTTCGGCCGCTTTGGGGTTGAGTCGCCCAAGTTCCTTTAGCGAGTTGTCGAACCGAGTAGTGGCATCCGCTTCGCGAAGTTCAGTGCGGACGCGGGCCGCAGCTTTCGCGGCCGTTGGTTCGATCTCGGCCAGCTTTTGGATAATCGGATCGAGGCCGCCGGCTGCTTCGATCGCGGCGGCCTTCATGTCGGCTTCGATCCCGCGGGCGATCGCAGCGCCCTCGGGTCCGAGATCCTTCAGGCTGGCCAGCGTGTTGCGGAATGCTTCCTTAGGATCGACCTCGGCGAGCTTCGCACGGACGGCTTGCGATGCGGCCGCGGCGGCCGGGTCGAGCTTGGCCAGGTCGGTGAGGATGCCGTCGACGGTTTTGAAATCGCCTTTGCCGGCGGCCGCCAGCTGCGCCTTGAGTTCCTCCGCGGCGGCTTTGCCCTCCGGGCCGAGCGACTGCAGGTCGCGCACCATCGCCCGCATCGCTTGATTGTTGGCCTTCTCGACCCGACGCAACGCGGAGTCGAGCTTGTCGCCCGTGGCGTCGCCAGCGTCACCGGTGCGCGCCAGCTGGCGTTCGTGCTCGCGCTCTTTTTGGATGACCTTGTCGAGCGACCGGAGTAGGGCCGCTTCGTCGCCGGTCAGTTCTACGACTTGAGTGGCCATGGGGCGGAAGGCGGAAGAATGAAGGCGGAAGGATGAGCCGGAGGGCTACTGCGCCAGCCAGAGGATCAGTTCGGCGACGGTGGGTCGGTAAGGGTGGCTGAGGCCTCGGTCGGCTGCGGCTCGCCAGATTCGGTATTGGTGCCGCCGGAGACTCGGCGGCTGAGCCGGTTTTTTAGGTTGGTCTCCAGCGTGTCCCAGTCGATCCCGATGCGGATGATCTGCCTGGCCAGGCTCGAGCTGAGTAGCCCCAGTGCAGAAATCTCCGGCGTGTCGACGCGGTAGTTGAGGCCGAGCAGCTGGGCAACAAATCGCTCCTCCGCATCGTCCGACAGTTCGGCTTTGTTCTTACCGCCGGTGATCTGAGCGAGCAGGCTATCGCCGATCGCGACGGCCGCGTCCCAGACCTCGCGGTACTGAGGCGTCACCGCGCCGGGAACCATGCGGCCGGTCTCGGGGTCCTGGGACAACACACGATCGAGCTGGCAGCTGTACTGGATCGGGCCTTCGAGCTGGTCGGCGTCGTAGGCGAGCAACCGCGGTACGGTCCAGGCGTTGCCGTCGAGCAGGATGATCGATTCGCCGCGGACGTGGCCATCGCGAGCGAACTCGGCCGGCCGGTACGTGCGGTTGCGGGTCAGTCCGATCCAGGCGTCAGAGCCGAAACGTTTCGTCCAGACCTGCGTGCCGGGGTCGTAGCGGAGGTCGGTAGTCGTGACGCTGCCGGCGGCGACGATCAGGCCGCCAGTGTCGCCAGGGCCTCGCGAGGTCTCGCGTGACTGTGCACTGGGGCACATATCAGCCAGCCAGGCATGGGCCGCACGCACGGCAGCAATGCTCTTGGCGGCGGGGAAAAAGTACAGCACGGTCGCTTCGCTCCGGTCGCGGGTCGCGGGTTGCAGGTTGCAGGTCGCGATCGTTTGAACGGATGCAGACCGTCAGTCCCGCGCTGATCGGCTAGGAGGAAGGGGCGTCGGCGTACTTGGGCTCCACGATCACGGTGCCGCTGATGACCGTGTTCCTGCGGCCGCCGAGCACAATGTGGGCGTCCCAGTTGTAGCGTCCGGATTGGACGTTGAGCGAGCTGCTGGTGAACTCAAGCCGCAGCACGCAGCTGCCCACGGTCTTATCGTGGAGCGATGCGGTGGGGACGATGACGGGGACGCCGGGCTCTGCTCCGGCACCGGCGACGACGGTGGCCGCGGTGAAATCGACTCCCTCTTTCTCGACGAGTACTTCGTATGCCCGGCCGTCAGCGGCCGCGTAGTCGTCGCGCTGGGTCACTCGCAGTTCGCCGCTGTTGAGCATGTCACGATTGATGAGCAGCGTGTACGAAGCGGTGCGGATGTTGTTGCCGACGGCGGTGGCGATCGCTGTGGTCTCGGCGGTGGAGAGGCCGAGGACTGCGTCGACCGCGTCGGCCTGCGGCTTGTTGGTCGCGTAGGTGACTTCGAGGTCGGTTCGCTCGCCGGGGACGATTGCAGCGTCTGGCAGCCCGAGCTCATGCCAGCCGCCGCCAATGCCGATCCAGCCGCGCTCGGTGTACGAGCCCGCGGTGCCAGCGACAAGCGTGATCGTTTGCCAAGCGGTGTCGGTCGGCCGGCGGTAACGAACGACTAGGTCAGCGTTGTTGAACGCGATGTTGGGCAGCGGATCGTCGTCATCGTCGCGCAAGTGGATCCGCAGATTGAGCGACGCGGCGGTGCGGGAGACGAGCATGGCGGAAGGCTGAAGGCTGAAGGATGAAGGATGAAGGTGGTCGATTGCTCCGTCGATCGAACCGGCTGGGGACGTTGCTGTCGGCCCCTCACCCCCAGCCCCTCTCCCCGCAAAGCCGGGGTGAGGGGAGCAGGAGGGCTTGGGCACTACGCGACATAGGGCTCGGCGTCGCGGAAGGTGTGGAAGTGCGTGGGGATGGTGACGGTGGCCACCGTGGTCAGGTTTTCCAGCGGCACAGGCACTGGAGCGACTTTGAGCAGCGTGGAATTGGCGGTGTCGACCCAAGCGACGTGGTTGCCATCGCCGTCGGCCAGTACGGGCAGCGAGGCCTGCGCGGCGGCCGTGACGCGGCGGCCGTCTTCGGCATCATCGCCGACGGTGAAGTCGCTGCTGTCGACCGTCGCCTCGGCGATTCGCTTGCCGGTGCTGGTGCCCAGATTGGTTTGGGCTTCGCTGTATGAGGCTGGGGCGCCTTGGCACAACACGATTCGCGTGGTGTTGTTTTTGGCGTAGTTGGCGGATGCGTCGAGAACGACGTCGGCGAGAAAGTGGGTCATCGGTGACTCAACAGGTCAGAGGGAAAGAGGGCGTGTGGAAAGAGTGCTCGTGATCGCCGTCGCCGGGGCGTGATCGTGGTGAGTTGCGGCTCGTCGGCTTGTGACCGCGTTTGTGAGTTGGCAGGCTGAGCGATGTACGACTTGTCAGCCTGCGGCTCGTCAGCCTGGGATCGGGTCTGTGAGTTCTCAGGCGTGGCGGTCCAGTTCGGGATAGCCTGTGGTTGGCTGCCTTGCGATCGGCTTCGTGAGTTCGCAGGCTGAGCGACGAAATTTGTTGTGAAGGGTTGTGGTTCGTCGGCTTGCGACCACGTTTGTGAGTTCTCGGGCGTGGCGGTCCAGTGCGGGATCACCTGCGGCTCGCTGCCCTGCGATCGGCTCTGCGCGTTGGCGGGGACGCCGACGACAATCGGTTGCGGCTCGCTGCCCTGGGATTGGGCTTGTGAGTTGGCAGGCGTGGCGGTCCAGTGCGGGATCACCTGCGGCTGGTTGCCATGTGATCGCGTTTGACTGTTCTCAGGCTGAGCCACGAGTGGGTCGGGTGGCGGGCTGGCTGACGCGTAATCGAGGTACAACGTCGGGGGCGAGGTCTGACCGATGCCATCGGCGATGACGCACCGATACGAACTGTAACTGATCGCCTGGACGAGAATGACGATGTACCCATCGCTGAGCCGCGCTGCGGACATGGCTTCCGCAACAGCAGCCGTGATGTCTACTGCAATCGCCGTGTACGTGTTCTCCGGGATCACATAATCCACCGGATCGCCAGACGACACGTTGCCGATCGACTTGAAACTACTGCCGCCGGCAGCACTCAAGATTGTCGATTCAGTGGACGGCAATGTCTGCGGCGTCGCCGCCAACACTGATACTTTCGCCCGGACACTGCCACCAAAACCGGGATCCACAAACGATCGCAGGTTAAGGATTGCTTCGTTGAGCGTGTCCCCGCTATCGAAGTCGCCCGGCAATGCGAACCGCAATGCAAACGCCGTTTCCTCGCCGGGGTGCGAGCCGTAATCGCCGCAAAGCAAAAGCCCAGTAGTCCGGTACTTTCCAGGCGATCCAGCGTCCCTGACTGCCGTGCTGTGGATCGTGAGTGTTGTGACCGCCATCGATGCTACTTACTTGCTGGCGGCAGCAGTATTAGGTTTGCTTCTAGTTCGCGGTCGAGCTTTAGGGGCGCGGGCGAGGATTGCGGGGATACGGTCGCGACGGCCGATCCGTTCTTGCTCGGCCATCTGGGTAATGATCTCGGGCGAGTAGGCATCGAGCCGACGATCGGCGTCGAGCGATCCGCAACCGTACATGCAGCGGATTGCATTGGCCGCCAAATCGCGGTCCGAACGGGATGCCGGCTGCGGGTCGGTGGGTTCGGGCGAGGCGGCAGGTGTCGCTTTGGCCATAAATCGCTGCGCGGGGAAGGAGGAGGGCCGGAGGGCGAAGGATGAAAGGTGGTCGATCGCTCCGTCGATCGAACGGCGGGACTCCGACCGGCGGAGCAGTCGGCGACTCTTACTCTTCAACCGGTGCGGCAATCACGATGGGGGCGTTCGTCCCGTCCCAGTTGCAGGTCAGCCGCACGGAGAGCTGGCTGCGCTGCGGGCCCTGGCCGCTGTGGTTGTCGCGCGTCAGCACGCCCGAAGCGGTGAAGGTCAGGTCTTGGGTGTCGGCCGCAAACAGGATCCCGCTCGGATCGTACTGGCGCAAGACGATCGAGGTGTTGGCGTGCGTACCGACCATCCCTTCCAGAGCGATCGCGACCGCGGTGTCGAGCGTGGTGATGGTGATTGACGGCACGATACCGCCGTCGATCGACAGGTGCTTGTCATAGACGTCGCTCTTGCAACCGATCGAATCAGCGTTGACGCCGAAATCGATCGAGACATCGACGAGGCAACCGAGATCCAACCCACCGACGGTGGCGCTCTTGAGTGTGTGACGCTTGTTGTCCTGCGGGATGACCGGCAGCGCGCCGACCGATTCGATCAACGGTTTGTCGGTGCCGTTGCTGCTGTACGTGATCGCTTCGCAGTCGATCGTGGCGTCTTGGCGGTGAGAACAGGAAATCCGGCGAGGCACAAGCAGCCCGCGGTCGAACGTATAAATCTGGTGGACGCTGCCGGCGGCGGGGACGCCGTCTGCCAACGTGGCCCAGTAGGCTTTGAGCGGGTTGGCCGTGGAGATCGGTGCGCCGGTGGTGCCGGTGACGGCCAGCACGGCGGCCAGTGCGCGGCTATTGAATTGCAACCGCGGTCGGACGCCGGCGACGACGGCGAACTGTGGGAACAGCGATCCGATGCCAACATCAGCCCGGACCTCGTTGCCGAACTGTTGATCCATACCGGTGAGGCCGGCGAGGACTGCGGTGCCGTGCTGGACGGCGAAGGCTTGGCTGAGACCCATGGGACGCTTCGCTTACGGTTGCGGGAGGACGGGGGACGGTCGGCACTGGGAGATGGTGCCAGAGCCGCGGCGTTAGTCCCGCGCTGCGGCCTCGTTGGAGTTCAGGCTTTAGCCTGCGGTTCGCTTGAAGCTCGCAAGTGGATGAGGCAGGCTGAAGCCTGAACTCCAACTATTCGCCCCACTCTTTATCCAACTCGCGGTCGTAAACCTCGGCCAGCTCCGTGATCTCGCTGTCGAGCAGCCGGCGGAACTCGTCCTGCATCCGGATGCGGCTTTTGGGGTGACGGAAGCTGAACTTGCTGGCGCCACGGTAGGCGGCTCGGCCACGGTTGCTGGTCGAACTGATCGAGGCGGAGCGAACGGCTTTCCGAGTATCGCCCGTGAATTCCAGTGCCCGGGTGTGACCGCGGCGAGCCTCTTTCCGCCCGGTGTAGGATCGCCGGTAGGCTTTGGAGCCTCGCGCCATGCCTTGGCCTTTGCGGAGCGCAAAGCCGGCGGCTCGCTGGTGGTCCTCTTCGAATCGCCGATCGCGGAATTCGGTGTGGAAGTGCAGGGCCGCAGCGTACCACGCGGTTTTGCTGGCCGCGTTGAAGGCGGACTTCATGCCGCGGCCGATGGGTCCGCGGTCGCGGATGCCGATGGCAGCGTAGCCGCGGCGGCTGCCGTACCTGCGACGCGCGAGCGTCGATGGTGGCCGGGACTTGCCGCGGGTCACAGCTGCACCAGCGCCGCGGTGACGGCGTCGGTGTGGACCGCAGCCGGCTTGATCACCAGCGGTCCGCCGATGATCGTCTTGACCAGCCCGTCGGCATCGATGATCGCCGCGCCCCAGCGGTACTTGCAGCTCGGCTGGACGCTCGTTTGCTCGCGAGTCCACTGCATGCGGAGTTTGGGCGTTTCGGTCTCGGTGTCGATCAGTTCGGCCGTGCCGGGAACCACGGGCAGGTAATCGCCGCTGGCCGAGCAGGCGGCCGTTGCCCCGGTCAGGTCGATGTCGGGCAAAGTGATCCCAAACGTGATCGCGTTGCCGTTGCCGACCAGATAGTCATCGCCAGCGATCAGCGTGATCGTCGACGTCTCCGGATCGAACTCGGGACCGATGCGGGTGATCTGGACGTGCGACGATTCCAGGCCTGCCAGAACTCCAGCGATGATCGCCGCAGTATCGATCGTGCCACCAGTGGCGACGAGCGTGCCGATGTAGTCATCGCCGTTTGGGCCGTACACAACATGAATCGCGACCTCGGACGGATCTGGCCAGATGGCCATCCCAGGGCCTTCGACCTCGGGTGACTCGGCTGCCGCGGTGATGCCGAGCGACATTGTGAGCGTGACGAACGCCTCGGGGATGGCCGGCGGATCAATGACGACTGGTGACTCCGCGGCGGCGGCAATCCCAAACGCCATCGCGAGCGTGACCGAGGCTTCGGGTACGGCGGGCGGATCGGGATCGACGACGGTCGGCGACTCGGCAGCTGCCGTGATGCCCAAGTCCATCGCGAGCGTGACCGAGGCTTCGGGGATCTCGGGCGGATCGGGGTCGATGACGGCCGGCGACTCCGCAGCGGCCGTGACGCCAAACGCCATCGCCAGCGTGACCGAGGCTTCGGGGATCTCTGGTGGGTCAGGCAGCGGCGAATACTCAGCTACGCTGCTGACTTCGCTACTTGACCCGCCATCATCAGTCGCCTCAACCCAAAGATAGTACGACCCCTCTGCCAGTGCGGAACCAGGCGATTCGCTGTCAGGCGGCAACCCGACGCCATCAACAATAACACTGTCATCGCTGGCATCGCGTAGTTCCCATGCGTATGCGAGGCTCATAGCACGCTCCCGAAGTCTGGCAATTTATACTTTTGGAATTGGATGCCAGGCGACGCATCATTTTCGTCAAAGCACAATTGGTAGCACTCTCTCCCATCTACAACAATGGCGGGGTAGCCGTGGTCGGAGCTTGTGCGGGCAATATCCGTTTCGTATGTCAACCAATCCCCGGTCCGGCCGTGAAGCCTCGACGCACTCCACACTAGGTTTCTTAGTCCTGTGAACGGTCCGGTGCGGTCACCGATTGCACAGTAAACAGTATCGCCAACCCGGATGATCATAGGGCTGACACCGTCAAGCGATTTGTTGATTGGCGTGGACCAGGTTAGGCAGTCATCCGTGCTCACCGCCGACATGATCGGCCCACCGATGTCTTTGCGGATACAGGCCAGCCAAGTAGTTCCTTGCAAATTGTAGATCACCGTCTCGTTTGATCCCGTTGCAATCACAGATCGCCGGGACCATGTAACGCCTTCATCGGTGGATTGCCATACTTCGGCGTTGAAACTCACTGGACTGACGGACTGACGAATGAACATTGATGCCAGAATCGTGCCATCCGCCAGGCGGTGCCAGAAACCGTAGGGGGCGATCTGGGTCGCTGTCATTACACCGCCAACTAGGGCATGCGTCGTATATGACACTTCTGTGAAGGTAAGCCCGTTGTCACTGCTGCGCACTGTCAAGAACCCCAGGCCACCAGCGTTGCTTGCCGTGATGTCTTGGTCGTTCAAATTGCAACCGCCAAGGAAGTCTCCGTTTGGCAGGAACAGCCCGTTGAAGTCTCTCGCGTCGTAGGTTGAGTGGCTAACAACGTTCCTAGTCTTGGTCCAGTTCAATCCGCCATCAGAGCTAATAGCCCTAGTGATGTTACCTTTGACGTTGATGTGCGAAGCTCCTTCCCGCCAAAACCCTATTAAGTCGCCGTCAGGGCTTCGGTGCAGCGTTGGGAACGCTTCATAGGCCGCTACTTGACCCGAGATGTTTGTCGGGGGGATCAATTCTTCGTACAGTCCAAAATTGTCTATATCGAAATAATCGGCTACGGCTGTCCTTTCTTCGTTTGTCCAATCTCCTTCATAAAAGACAAACCCGGCGAACCACCCCGCCGCGTAGTCAGCGGATACCGTTGCACCGCCTAATGCCCCTAAGTGAAGGGTGTGCAGCGGATCGGCGGAACTCACGCCTCCGGTATTGGTGTTGCCTCTAGACAATCGGCCAAAGGAATACACGCGAAGTCGTTCGGGACTGTCTCCGTCGGGATCGCATCGAGAGATCAAGTGTTGCCATCTTCCTCCGGCAACCCCTGGCTGAAAGGTGGTGTTTACCGCTGCGTGTGACGTATTGGAACCGCCGATCGTAAATCCGGCTTCGATAAATCTACTGGCGCTGTTGCGATCGTCCCAATACATTGCTGCCCCGACTGCTGATTGAGCAGCAAGGTGTGTTGCAAATAACGGGAACAACTTATTCGGGGCCGGAAGCGTCGGCTTAAAACCTACCGCCGAACACCATGTTGACCCATCGTGCAGAAACTTCCAATTTCCTTTAGGTTCATCGGAGACATAACACTGGCCCGCGTTAGCAGTCCGCTCCAAGTACCTCCGACCAAACCCGTCACTGCGCAACGTCATCCGCATGTCGTCCGCCGGCGCCCGGGCAACCCTCGTCCCGCTGCGGTCTACCCAAGTGCCCACCGGCCCATCGACACTCGCTGGGGTCAGCGTTGCAACATCGCCTGAGCGTTCAACGTAAGTGTTGAAGTTCGGATCGAAAAACACCGTTGTAGGCACTGCGTAGAAAATATCAGAGGAATCGCCCCACTCGCCGACAGACCCGTGCCATGTTCCATCGGAGTTAATGACGAGCGTCGGCGGCGATAGGTTTATTGGCCCTGGCATTTAGCTGGCTTTTAGATCCGGAGGACTGGGTAGCGGTTGAGGTCGATTCGATGCCAGCGACTGGTACTTAGCTCGCCGGTCCTAGCGTGAGTTGCGTGTCGGTCGTGATCAGCAGCTCGCCCTCGCTGTTGAACGCGACGGGTGCGGCCAGTTGCTCTGAGCAGCGGAAGACGCTACCCGCCCAGAACCCAAGGTGGGTCACCGATTGCGAGGCTGGGCCAGAGACAGGCTCGTCTGCAGATAGCGGCCGAACGCCGCCGGACGCAGCGTCGAATGCGACACTCGGACGGGCGTAGCCACTACCGCTGATCTCGTTGGCCGTGCCGGCGGTGCCGGGGTCGCCGGAGTGCAGCGAAATCGCGTCGACGTCAGAGGCGGCGAGAAGCAGGTTTTTGAAAGCGTCGGTCATGAACATAGTGTTAGGTCCGTAGGGCGGGGTAACGGTTGAGGTCGATTCGATGCCAGCGCCAGAACTGGCGGTCGGGTTTGATCTTCTGCGAGCCAACGCGAAGGCATCCATGCAGGGCGGCCGCAGCCTTGATGGCATCCATCATTTCGCCCGTCGGTGGCTGCGTGACGCCCATCACTTCCATCGAGTCGTCGTCGATCAGCCGAGCCGTGGCAGCCCACATATACGGATCGCCGTAGCCCATTCCGTCCGGCCAGACGCGGAGACAGTAGGCGGGTTCATAGATGCGTTGGAACTCGGCCCTCATCGCGTGCTCCAGGTGATGGCCAGTTCGAAGATGATGGCGTCGCCGAGTTCGCGGAACTCTTTTGGGTTCGTGCGGACGTAGTTGTCGACGTCAATCGCGGTGACGGGGAGAAATCCTGGCGATCGGGACAGGTCCCAGAGGCCTGGGGCTTCGGGATCGCCGGTGCGGATGAGCCGGCCGATCAGGCGGTTGGCCCAGTCGGCTAGGGCGGTCGGGTTGCCTGCGTGCTCGGCTGGCACGTTCAGCTCGATCTGGCAAATGATCTTGCCGGACTGGTTCGGGCAGTGCGGGGTGGCGGAGCCGCTCTCGATTCGGTAGCCGCCGCTGATGTCCTGCCACAGGAGTGCGAACGGGCGGGCGGCGATCATCTGAGCGCGGGTGAACTGCGGACCGGGATCGGGCGCAGGCAAGGCGTCGTAGTGAATCCGCTCGGTGCTGGCCTCTCCGCCGGCGATCGCTTGCCACTGATCGCAGGCGGCGAGCATTCGCTTGGCCGCGTCAAGGGCAATCAGGAGAGGACCGTCGGTGGAAAGCATCGCTGCGCGGGAAAGGCGGAAGGCTGAGGTCAGTCGATGACGGCGACGTCGAACTGGCCGGCGACGGCGCCGCGGCGGGTGCTGGTCGATTTGGTGGCCAGGCGGTTGATCAGGTCGGTGACGAGTTGCACGGACGCTTCGTCGACTTGCTCGAGCTTGTCAGCGGTGATGGCTTCAGCGATCTCGATGCGCTTTCGGGGGCCGTAGGTTTCGAGGATCGCCGCGAGGATCCGCTCTGCCGCGGGCTTCTTGGTGAGGGTGCAGGTCGCATCGCCGGCGACGTTGAGCGTGCCGGTGATCTGCACGCCGAAGTCAACGTCGTAGGACCGGACTGCAAGTTTGCCTCGCACCTTGGCGGCATCTTTGGCGAGGCAGGCCAACGCATGGAGCTGCGGAGCGGTGAGCTTCTGGATGATGGAGGCGGCGGTCATCGACGGTATCCGGAGCGGGCGGGTTCTTGGGCGGCGTAACGGATGAGGCTGGCGACGACGGAGCCGCCAGTGAAGGTTGCGATGCTGTCGATCGACCAGTCGACGCCGTCGGCGGTGACGGTAGCGTCGTCTCGCAACTCGGTCAGTTCAGTGAACCGACAGCGGCGAATGGTGACGCTTTGCGTGGTGCCGTCGACGACGCGTGTCTCGGCCTTGGCGTTGTGGAGCACCGCCGGAGTGGTGACGGGTTTGCCGGCTTGGGTGACGACAACGCTGGTGGCGAAGTAGTGGGAATGGGCCGCGTGAACGCTGCCAGCAAGAGCGGAAGCGAAGCGGCTCATCGGATTAAGCTTGTGGGTTGACGTGGACGTGCGTGACACCGACGCCGGCGGTCTGAATGACCTTGCCGGTGATGACGTTGCTGGTCGACGTCGCGGTCACTTTGCCGCTGGCCGGGATGATGTAGACCGTGGTGCCAGCGGCGAGGTTGTCGCTGGCTGCGTTCTTTTCAAAGATCGCGGTCGGGCCGGGCTTGAGCGGTTGCGGCTGGATGTTCTCGCCGACGGCGCAGGCTTCCAGGCCGTCGAAAATGGCATAGGTGCCGTCGGGCCGGACGACCAGGTCGCCGGGCTTATGGGCGGCAGCGGCCGGGTAGCGGTAGCGGCCGTCAAGGTGTTCGAGTTTGGCTTTGGCCATGGGAGCTTCGCGAAGGATGAAGGCGGAAGGATGAAGGATGAAAGGGGGGACGAGTTACAGGCCCAGGGCGGCTTTGATCTGCTCGTCGCCCGCGGTGCCAATGTTGGCGAGCTTGCGAAAGTGGCCGCCGTTGGCGTTGAGGTACTCGGTGGCTTGGCGGAGCGTGGTGATCGGTGGCTCGGCCGCCGCGAGGTACTCGATCAACTTCGGGTCGAGGTCGGGGAAGTCGAACAGCGGGCGGTTGGGGACGAGCGAGGGATCGGCATCGGTCGGTTGCTCGCTCGGCCCCTCACCCGCTTCTTGCGGGAACGGGGATGCGGGATTTTCAGTCGGTAAGACGATCTCGGGATTCGCGTTCAGGTCGATGACGACCGGCGGCTCAGCATCGGCATTTCGTATAACGTCGTTCAGCTCCCAGCCTGCTGGCAGGAGACGCATGGTGCCAGGTGCTATGTCCACTGACTCGACTATTTGAATCTTCGCTTGCCCCAGGCTGATCATCTGCGTCAGGGTGGACAGCGGATGATCCGATCGCACCTCGGCGAGCTTGTCGCCCATTACAACGTCGTGAGTATCCACGCGGATGTTTTGGGTGGCGACGATGACGATCGACTTCATAGCGGTTGGCGTGGTGCGAGTTATGAGATTTGCGGCGGGTTATAAGACTTAATTTTGAGCGAGTCCCCGCCCTGTCTCTGGTAAAGGAGGAAACCCAGAGACAGGGCATTGGGGCACTCACTGAGCCGGTTGGCTTAGGAAACGTTGGCCTGAACGACGCCCAGACGGCTGGTCGCGGCGGCACCAACGTCGATCACGACGTCCCAACAAACGCCGAACTCGCCCTTATCGAGCTTCGCGGTCCGTGTCATGGGGCCGCGGTTGGTGCCCTTGCGGAACGCGACTACGAACGAGCGAGCAGGCTTGGCGAAGATCCAATAGCTGCCCGGCTTGCCGGCGACGTCGGTCTCCGGATCGGTTGCCGGGTTGCTAACTCCCAAGTCGACGGCCGTGTCTTCGACGCGACGGTACGCGTTGCGCATGACGTTTTCGTCACCGCCCTTGGTCAAGTTGTTGAGCAACTTGCGAGCAGCCACGCTGAGCGTGGTTCCGTGCAACAGCACGCCTTCGGTTACCACGATCCGCTTGTTGCCGACCTTCTTGTTTTTCAACATCACGCCCGCAGCGGCCAATCCGGCTTCATCCATGGCAGCGGTCAGCATGTTGGTCGCGTTGATGAACAACGGGCTGCCGTCCGACAGGTTCGGATTGCCCAGCAGGATCGCATAGATCAGGTCAGTCGGGATCTGGCGGGCAGAAATGCCGACTTCGCGCGGCAGCTGGCCAGTGATGCCGAACGTGTCGTTGATGATCGTCTGGTCGCTGATCTTCAGCATCCCGGCGTATCGCTCTGCGGCGAACTCTGCGAGCGTCGGATCTTCGGCGTTGAGCAGCGCGGCTTGCCCGCCGGGCTTGCCTTGCTTTTTCAAACGGCCGACGCCGCCCGTCATCGCTTCTTTGTTGGGCCGGAAGTCGGGCACGTCGACCACGCGGCAAAACTCTTCGTAAGTCGCCGGGGTTTCGGTGTAACCGGCGACGAGGCTCATGTGCACAACCGAGCCAAAGACGGCGGAGAAGTCGGCAGAGCTGAACGCCCGCTCGAGCAGTTCGTCTTCGTTCCACGGGGCGCGTTCGCCTTTGAGTTCGACGAGCGCTTCGCAGAATCGCATCAGCGATCCGCTGTGGAGCCGCAGGCGGCGGGCGTCGTCAAACGCTTGTTCGACAGCATCGCGGGTTTCTCCGGTGCGGCCGGCACCGCGGAGCCAATCGGCGTTGAACTCGCGGCGGCTGGTGACCAGGTCCGACTCGCGGGCTCGCAACGCAGGGCTGTCGGGGTCGAGGCCTTCTCGGAGCATCAATCCGGCCTGCAGCGCACGCAAGCTGATGCCGCTCTTGGTATGACCGGCGGGGGCGACCCCTGGCACGGGCTCCGGCGAGCTGCCGCGCAGTCCTTCGAGGAACAGGGCGCGGGTCTGGTCCAAAGTCAGGCCTTCATCGAGGCACCGGGTGACGGTGGCCGCGGGGACCTGGGGGAAGTCGCCGGCGAGCGAACGGATGGCGGATTGCCGCTGCCGTTCGGCAGCGACGGATTCGACCGGTGGGTTGGCGGGCGGCGCGGGTGCCGGGGGTGCAGGCGGGGCTTGGCGGTACTGCGTAGCGTCAAAGGCAATGTTGTCGGCGCGGCAGAGTTCGCCGAGGCGGGCGACGTGCTCGTGCCCCAGATTCGAGCGAGCCCACGACAGAGCGGCTTCGGTCTCGGTGACGGTGTCGGCCAGGCCGTGGCTGCGCAGGAATCGGAGCAGTTCGTTCATGGGTGGATTCTTGGGCTCGGTGGAGCTGGGGTGGTTGCGAGTTGGGGCGCCGCTGGGGTCGCGAGAATCAAAGTCTGTGGGATCGGTGCCAGGCGTCCCGCGCTGTGGGTCGTCTTGGCCATCGCCCCCAGCCCCTCGCATCTGAGCGCGACCGTCGGCGGGGATGACGACGACACTGACTTCACGCAATCGCCAGTTGGTGACGACGCGGAGGTCACGATCGTCGGGGGCGGTCCAGGACCGGCCGGCAACGTCGGCGGTGCGGCCAGCGGCAATGGTGACGTAGTCTTTTCGCGTGTAGCCGTAGCCGACGCTGACGCGGCGCAAGTGGCCTTGTTTGACGCGTTTCCAGATCGCCTCGGCGGTTTCGTCGAGGTCCTCGCCGAAGGTGAGCAGACCAACCAGCTCGTCTTTCTCGTCGGTGACCTCAGTGATGCTGCCGAGGATCGCGGTGACGCTGTACTGGTTGTGATCTCGCAGCAGCGGCGTTTGATCGTCGTACTGGCAGCCAGAGACGATCAGCGTTTCGAGAACGATCCGTCCGGTCTGGTAGTCATAGACCGGGACCGGATCTTCGGTGGTCAGGGTGCAGCGGACCGAGCGGCTTTTGTCGCTGAGCGTCGAGGGGACCAGCGCGGCGGCGCGCGTGATGATGTCGGCCGGCGGCGCGTTGCGGTGGCCGGTGATCAGGTCATGCAATTCGGCGAGTTTCATAGGGACGGTTGCCGGGGGACGGTGGACGGAGGACGGCTGCCGGAGGACGGTCAGAAGGAGAACTCGTCCTCGACGACGACGCCGGGGATGGGCTGGTTGGTGAGGTTCTCGGCAGCGGCTTCGATGCGGAGATTGGCGTCGGCAAGCTTGGCCTCGGTGGCGTTGAGCTGCTCGACGTAGCGGCAGCACTTCTCCATCTCGTCAATCAGGATCTGGCTTTCGCGGCTCAGGCGTTCGCTGAGGTGCTTGTTGGCAGCGCGGGATTCTTGGAGCAGGCGATCCGTTTCGCCTGCGTCGCATTGCAGGGCATAAACTTCTTTCCGGGCGGCCCTGCACTGGCCTTCCCAGAATCCCCAGTTATCGAGGTAGCGGTCGCGTTCGATCGTGAGGTCGCGACTGCGCTCCCAGAGGACCGCGATGGTGATGAGGCAGAGGACGATGACGATGATGAGGAACGGGGTCATGTGGATGGTCTTGGGGCGTGCGGGGAACCGGGGGCTAACGCCATTCGGCTGATTGGCGCTTGGTGTGACGGGACGTTAGGAGTCGCTATCGCTTTGGGTTTGACTTTGGGCGGCCAGCGATGAGCCGGTGCTGGTCGCTTCGAGGACGCTGGGGAGGCCGGCGGCGGCGAGGCGTCGCTCATCTCGCTGGCGGATGCGGATCACGTCAGATGACCGACGGCCGTGACGCTCGACGCAGGCGGCCGAGTAGCTGAGCGAGCCGTTGCGCATGTACCGGGTTTCGGCTTTGGCGCTCTTGTCCTCGTCGACCTGCGGCATGGCGGGCCAGATGTGGCAGATCTTGTAGCCGGTCGGTGCCGGAGGCAGTCGGCCGCTGAGGATCGCTTCGGCGAGAACGAGCCGCACCAGCCGCGTGATCCGGCGGTTGTAGATGGTCGATCGCACGTGGCTGGCTGATTCGTGCAACAGCCCACGGTCGAAGCGAGCGGAGCTGTAGTTGTGATCGCGGGCGTCGAGTCGCAGGACCATCGACGGCACGCCACGGCCGCGGCCGAGGTCACCCATCCGCTCGTGGCGGTGCTCTTTGTAGGTCGCGGCGGGCTGGTTGGGATTGATCGTGGCGATCTCCCAACCCGGGGCGATGTGGTTGATTCGCCGACGGCGGAATTGTGCCTGCGCGTTTGTCTTGACGTACTCGGCGTCGGGGTGCTTGGTCTGCGCGATGATGGCCATGTCGGCCGCAGCTCGGGCTGCGTCCATGACCTGGTCGTCGTAGTCACGCAGGTCGGCCGCGATCGGCAACCCGGATTGAGCCCAAGGGACGCCGCGGGCCTGGCCGGCTTCGAGTCTTTCGAAGCCGTGCAGGACGAAGGGGGCATCGATCCAGTTGCCCTCGCCGTACCCGTTCCAGGACCTGCCGACGTGGTAGGAAAGGGGCTGTCGCTGCGCGTTGCGGCGGATGCCCATGACGATCTCGTCTGCGGACTTATCGGGCCGCAGCGGCGAGTAGATTCGCTGGGGCTCGATGGCATGCAGACGCAGCTGCAGCGGCGTGGTGGCCTTGCGGTCGAAGAAGATCTGGTCGAACCATTCGCCGTTGGTCCAACAGGATCGGTTCCAGCTATTTTTGATCCGGGTGCCGAGTGACCATTCGTCCGCGGCGTCGCTGTACTCGCACCACTCTTCCCAGACACGTTCGGCTCGCTCGCACCAGGCGTCACCGGCCTCGGAGTCGGCCTGCAGGTCAAGCAGTGGGCCATCGTCGCCGGCGACGGCGATCGAGTGCTGCAGAATCAGGCCTTCGATCGAGGTGTTGTTCCAGGCCTCGTGGTTGGACCGCGTCCGCATGGTATCCAGACGCGATTCCAGATCGTCGTTGATCGGGGTGTCGCGTGCGGCGGACCAGTGGGCGGAGTTGAGTCGGTTGGTTTCGGCAGATTCGAAGTTGCCGCGGCCGCTGTACCAGGCGAGGTCAGGGTTCTCAGGGTCAGTCTGGATGGACGAGTCGAAGCGGGAGAAGTTCCAGCGGCGGGGAGCATCGCCGGCGGCGTCGCCGATCGGAGCGGCGCCAGCTGGCAGCTCGGTCCGTGACTCCGCCGGCGGCGCCAGCGGAAACAGCGGCACGGATGCGGAGATCTCGGGATTGAAAGCGGCGACTTGGATCGGGTCGGCCAGGCTGTGAAGGCTCATCCGCGGAGGTACTCGACTTCGATGGAGTTGAACAGGCGCCGCGACCGCAGGCGTTGTCAGGCTGGCTCTGAGCGAGCCGGGAGAGCTCGTTGACGATGGGCTGAATGGAGTCGGGTTTCCATCGCAGCCGCTCGTCGACCAGCTCGCTGTCGGGCAGGGCGCTGCAGAGCATCCAGGCGGTGCGTGCTTTCTTGGCGGCGGTGCGAAAGTCGCCGGCTTCCTGGGCGTCGATGGCGATCGACATCGCGTCGTTAATTGCGGAGATCGGGTCGCAAGATGGGGTGCTCATTCGCACCAGATTGACCCCGAGGCCGGCTTAGTCCCGCGCTGAGCCAGGGAGGGACGAAAAGCGCGGGACAAATGGAATTCTCAAACGATTCTTTAGCAGCAGCATCTTCCAGCCACGCAGTCGAAGAACGGCCGCGAATCACTTCCTCATCTGAGTGAGACAGGGTTGTCAGCAATCGTTTGTGAAGCCTCTTTGGCAGACGTCATCCGCGATCGGTTGGCGTCGGACCAGTATCTTTGCCGCCTGGTCCCGGCTCTGGGTATTTCACTCGGGCGTTTGATCGCGATCTGCCGCGCGCACGGGATCCGCTACACCAACGGCTGGCCGACGGACTCACAGATCCGCGACGCAGTGCACGCGGTGACGGTCGAAGGGCTGACGATCCGGGCAGCCGCTAAACGGGCGGGAATGTCCCGGTCGGCGGTGCAGCGCTACGTGACGGCACGGCGACGGTCGATCGTCGGCCGCGCCGGGGCGTTCCAGCCTCTGAGCGTGTCGTCGTACCGCTGTCCCCGGCATGGGCTGGTGACGCAAAGCCCGTGCATCGCGTGCGAGGCGCTGGCAGCGAGAGGCGAGATCGCGGCGTGAAAGCTCAATTTTACGAGCGGCTCTGCATTACGCGGCGACCCTCGTAGTAAGCCAACGCAAGCTGCTTTCCTAGCGATGAGGCGTCGTATTTAGTAAGAGCGTCATCATCGAATACGAGTGGTGACACAACGGTCAAACCAGCAGCACTCAGATACTGCATCCTCTGGTCGCGCGATCGCTCGGGAGCGGCCGGACTGTCAAGCAGAATTTGGAGATCATCAAAAAGGCAAGCATCGACCGCTCGGACGAGACGGGCTAAATCAATTGCACTAAGGCGGTTGATGGTGAATGCCAGAAACAGCACACCGAAAATTTCTGCTTTCCGCACATCGTCTGCACGATCAATGATGATCAGGACAGTTTCCCCAACCTTATGCAACTCTTCGGGCGAACTAGCACACTTTGCACGCCACTGTTCCCGTGTATGTTCGTCGGCCTGCTCTATTGTGTCGATGAACGCGGTAAGCTTTGCGACGAACATACGATTGCGAACGCTGTCCATGCCTTTGCAGACTTCGATCGCAGTGCCGACGACCGGAATTGCTTTAGCAATCTCGCTACCGGCTATGTGATCGTAAAGGATTTCGCCGCCTTCCAGGGCAAGCTGCAGGAAATGGCGGTCATTGCTGTGGGGAGTAGACATTTTGTGCTACCAAGGTGTTTCTGCGTCGCTCACATCAGGACCTCTGAACTGCGCGATTTGCCCCGATGATAGCGGGCTCTGGGATTGGCTTCTATTGCTCGACTCCGTACCACATGTCGTCGCTGAGAGCATCAGTCGCATTGGCTGAGTCTGGCCCGTACCATGCGTCACCAGCCGACGTGTCAGTTGCGGCTCTCTCGGGTGCTCGCCCGCCGGTTTGCAGTGACGGATCGCTGGCCGGCAAGTCAGTCGACTCACCAGGCTTGGGTGCGTGTGGGCCGATCTTCGCTCGCCACATGAAACGCTCGGATGCTCGCCAGGCCATCGCTAACGCGTCGAGCAGGTGGTTGTCGCCCTTGCGGATGAACTTCTGAGTGATTCCGCCGAGCGGTGTGGTAACGTTGACCAGCGGCTCGTTGGTGAGGTGGCGGACCAGTTGCTCGTGCGTCTTGCTGGTGCCGGCAAAGAGCGTGATCGATCCCGGTTGGCCCTGCTGGAGCGTCAGGGCCTGCAGGACTTGGTACTTGGTGTTGTCGGCGTCCCAGTAGAGCTTGGTGGTGCGGGCGGCATAGTCGCGCTCGAGGAACCAGTACCGAGCCGGGTCGATCTGGCGAACCGTGTTCGTCTTTTTCTTCGGCGGGGTGTAAGACGTCCGGTGGAACATCGATTGACCGCGGCCATAGGCGGCGATGTCCGGGGCGTTGATGCGGGTTTTGGAGTGGACGCGGACGAACTGGGCAACGGCGTCGGATTGGTAGCCAGCGTCATACCAGGACTCGTCGGGCGTCACCACGCGGCCGCCGGCGGTGCCGAGGACGTAGCCCGCGGAGGTTTGCTTTCGCAGTTCCTGCAGCGCTTTGATGATTGCTTCGTCGAGCGGCATTTCGTGGCTGGGAACGTCGAACGGGCCGTAGGCGACGATGTGCCGCGATAGGTCGCGGAGCGTGGCGAGGACGACGTGCCAGCCGGTTTTGCTGCCCAAGTCGGTTCCGACGGTGAGGCAGAGGTAGTCGGTGGGAACGACGCGATCCGGGAGAGCGAGCCGGCGGCGGTCGATCGTGTCTTTGTCGAGTTCCAGGTCGGTATCGAGCTTGGGCGGATCCCAGGGGATGCACCAGACGAACTGGCAGAGCTCTTTCTCGGCCGAGATTCGCTCGGGTGAGTTTTCGGGGATCTGGGCCGCTTTCCATTCGTCGCGGGCGATGTCGCCGGCACTGAGGAACAGGTTGTGCCAGGCGCTGCAGCGGAACCACAGGCGTTTGGTGTCGGGCGGCGTGCCGTGGATGCGGCCCTTCTTGTCCATCGTCTGGCCGCGGTGGACGAGACGGGCTTTGGCCAGCGCCTCTGCCCGCTCAGGTTCGGTGATCGCCTCGCCGCAGGCTGGGCAGCAGAAGAACGCGGCGGCGGCCGCTTCATTCTCGCTCTTGGCCTCCTGCCATCCGGAGAGGTGTTCCCGCTCGGGCGAGATCGCTTCGCTGCAGTGCGGGCAGGGTGACAGAATTTGGCTGTCGGTGCTCAGGTCTTTGAGCCGCCAGGGCAGGGCGTCGGTCTGCGTGACGGTGCCTTCGATGTAGGTGGCCCGTTCATCGGTGGTGAATGAACGCTGGCGGGCCCGCAGCTGCCGCAGCGGGTCGGCTTCGTCGCTGGCGGTACCCGATTCACCGAATCGTGACGCTTCGGTGATGCCGAGCACGCGCGCAGTAAAACCCGCTTTGCCTCCGTCGCCAGCGCCGGCCGACATCAATTTGATGATGGCGTCATTGGACAATGTGATGGAGTCACGGACGCGGCCGCCGCCGGAACCGCTGCCGTGCTTTGGGACCAACCGCCGGAGCTTGGTGGATGACTTGAGCACCGGAGCAATGTCGGCTTCCCACTTGTTCGCGGCCATGTCGGCATAGGGCAGGCCGAGGACGTAGTTTTCGGCGATCTCGCAGGTGTGGTAGAGCATCGGTACCACGAAGCCGGCGAGCGTCTTACCGAACTGGCTCGGGGCGGTGAACACGAACTCGTTCCAGTTGCCGCTGTCGATCGCTCGGAACCATAGCTCGACAACCGGTTGGCGGTGGAAGCGGAACCGCAGGTTTTTGGCTTTGCCGTCGGGGATCGTGACGTCCTGCTGGACAAAGTCGGTGATGGTCCGCGGCGGGAGCGTCTTGGCGTTTCGCAGTCCTGCGGCGAGCGTGCGGCGGAGGGTGGTTGTCATTAGAACGCGAGCCTCCCGGTCTCGATTTCCGTGGCCAGGGCTTCAAGCATTTCGTTATAGGCATCGCGTGCGGCGGGGCTGATCCGCTCAAGAGCTCGGCCGCCTTCACGCATCTTGGCGGCGACGGCGTTGAGGGCGTCGGCGACTTCGCCCCGTGGGATCGAGTCGCCGCGGTCGCGCTGGAGCGAGATTGACAGTCGGTCGTTCTCGATCTGCAGCTTGTTGATCTGTTGGCGGAGTTTCTCGTCTTCGAGCTCGTCGCGGTCGGAGTCGTTGAGCGAATCGCCACGGATGCGGCTGGCGTTGGAGGCGATCAGGTCATGCAGGGCCCGGAGCGCTTCGCCCAGGTCGACGACGGGGCCATCGAGCGGCAGGTCGTAGAGCCTGGCCGCGTCATCGATGACTTTGTGCTGCCGGCCGCTGAGCTCGCAGTAGTCGCCTTTGGGCATGGCGGCGACGTACTCGGCGATGATGCGGGCTTTGGTCTGCCGCTCGCCCCAGGTGAGGTCTCGCTGCTGGGTGCGGGTGAGCGACTTGCCTTCGAGCTGCGCAATGCGGGCCTGCAGGGCGAGGATTTCGCGAGTCGGCTGCTTGGTCATTGACGGTCGATGGAGGTTCCGACCGAAGAGGACGAGCCGATCGACGGAGCGTTGTCGGGGGTTGAATCGATCGAGGAGCCGATCGGCCTTGCGGATCCCGACCAGGGCTCAATCCAGGGAATGACGGCCGAGCCGCCGATCCGGCCGGGATGACGCGGTAGATAGACGGGCTCATTGGGCCGCTCGATCTGGAGGATTCGGAAGCGGAGCTGGTGCACTTCTGCCGTCAGGCGCGTGAGGCTGGCGGCATGAACATCGAGCCGGTCTGTGGATGCAACGTTGGGCCCCATCACGCTGAATGCCGCCACGGCGAGGCTGACCAAAGCAGCAATGACGGCAACGCAGGTCTGCAGAGCAACCAGGCTATTGCTGCTGGGTGTGTCGTCGTATCGGGGCATTGCTGGGCCTTGGAGGATGGGGCGGTGGATGTTCCCGAAAATGGTATCGGGAACATGGCGGGCCAACGGACGCTTCTATCGCGGCGGAACCACACCGACGATGTCGTAGCTGGTACCGCCCTTGTCGTAGCCTCGCAGGAAGTACTGCACGTATTCCAGCGTCACGCGTTTGCCACTTTCTGCCGCGGATTGCACTTCGCGAGCAACATCATCACTCTCTACTGAGAAGTAGAAGATTGCAGGCGCAATCGTGGTGTGCCCGCTTCCGTCTGAGGATGCGGTGTTGTAGCCAAGATTCAGCTCACCTTCCCACGTCTTCCAGATCACGCCCTTTTTGCTGAGCTTCTGGACGACGCCGGAACGTGACCCGCTGGCATACTCGATGTTCGCTCCGCCGGAGCACTTAACGACGAAAACTCCGACGATCAGCGCGGCGACAGCCAGGAAGGCGATGAACCCAACGTAAAACTCCGAGTTGCTACGTCTCATAATGAATCCTTCAGAGTGGTGAAGAGCAGTAGGTTGTGATTTAGGACGCGTCGCCGGTCTCGGCGTTCTCGTCGACCAGGTCGATCAGGGCTGCGTTGGCTTCGAGCCGACGGGTGCGCTCGGCGTGCATGTTCTTCCACCGCTGGACCATCCACTGCGGCGGCTGGCCGTAGCGTTGCTCGCTGCTGCGACGGTTCAGGTAGACGAAGCCGGCAATCAATCCGGCGGCGAGTGCTAAGAGGATCACAACGCCGACAACGATGGCGATGACGTATTCGAGTGGGACGGCTGGGGCCACGATTATTCTCTTGTGAGCAGGTAGATGGTTGCGCCAATAACGGCGACGATGGTGAGCAGGCCGACGATGATGCCGAAGATGGCCAGCCATAGCAGGCCGGACGGCACGTTGACTTGAGGCGAGACGACGATGGTGTCGGGGATCAGGTTGGGGCGGTTGGGCAGCCAGCCACCATCGGGCCGCATTGGGCCGTAGGCAGGGCTGGGCTGATAGGACTGGCGAGGGACCTGCGATTGGTCGGCCGTGGCCATCTTGATGAGTGACTCGGCGAGCGCGTCAGGCCCAGGGATGTTAGAACCACTAGCCTTATATAAGACTCCGCCGTCATGACGTACTAAGGCCACGACTGGGAGTTGTGAGGGTGGTAGTGCGGTGGCATACCGGGCCCGGTAGATCTCGTGGTTGGGCGTGAAGTCGAATCGCTTGCAAGCAGAGGCGATACGTGCGACCGTCGGGTGCGCTAGCGATTGCTGCAGGCGGACGCAGGCAGGCGTCGGCGGCGTCGAGGTGACGGTGATCAGGTGGTACTGGCCCGAGTCGTCGGGCTGCGTCTGAGCGCTGGCGATCGAGGTGCAGATCACGACGATCGCCAGGGCGAGCAGCGTCAGGATGGGGGCACGCATGCGTGGGTTCCGGCGGGATGGTGATGGGGACGCTGCGTGGGTTATTGGCCGCGTGCGGCCTGCTGGACGGCTGCTTCGACATAGGGTCGCTTCGCCGGGTCGATACCATGGCGGGCGAGGTAGGTGCGGAACGTGGCTTCGCGCTGGGCAGGCGTCGAGTTGGCGTAGCAGCTCCGGCACATGGCAAGGATCGATGTGCCGTCGTCGCTCCAGATCTCCTGCCAGTCGCGGCCAACGGTGGGGCGTTTGCAGGTCTCACAGAGGAACCGGCCTTGCTTGACCTCTTCGGCCGCGGAGACGGGCACCGCCGCTGGCTGGGGCACAGGGACCTGCGGATGAACGATGGGCTGACGCATCGGCCGGTAGATCGGCTGTTGCTGGCAGGGCAGGCACTGACCGTTCTTGACCTCGTCAATCGGCGGGCCGATCGAACTGATCGGGCTGCTGGACTTGGTCTCGTTCTGAGCGAGTGCATTGACCGGATGCATCGGAGCGGAGCCGCCGATCTCAATGCCTTGCACCTCGGCGTCGTGTCGCGGCACTGGGCAGCAGCCGGGCGGACACTGACCGGGCGGGCACTGACCTGGTTGGCACTGGCCACCGGGAGGGCAGTAGCCCGGCATTCCGGGATAACCGAACGGATCAGGCTGTTGGTACTGCGGTGCAGCTGCTTGGTTGCAACCGGTCAGCACGCACATGGCGAGCCCCAGCGCAAAGGCGATCAACACTAAAACTCGGGGGTTCATGATGGACTCCTCACCGCTGGCGGCGGTGGGTTGGGGTTAGCTGGGGCCGTGCGACACTGCGTCGTACAGCGGCGGTGGGACGGGAGGGGCGGCGAGCGACAGGCCGAAGCCGCCGTAGCCAGCCCAAGCCTTGAGGAACGCGGATCGCTCGACCTTGATGAAGCGAGTGGGCCGGTTGTTGTCGCAGAGGAATGCGTAGATCCGCTGATCGCCAGGCGAGTCAGGGTCACGACCAAAGCCGCAGAAGTTGATCGCGTGGCTGGGGTAGTACCAGATCACGGCCGACCGTCGGGTGCGCGTGCACCAGTCGAGCAGCGTCGGATCAGCTTTGAGCGTGAAGTAGTAGGGCTGCTTGGCCGCGTCGTGCTTGGCCCGAAGTGAGCTGGCAGTCTCTCCGCCCGCGTGCGTCCGTCGCCACCACTCGGCGACATCGGGCTGGGCAGCCCATTGCAGGTTGTAGACGCTCGACGCATTGGCACAGCTCCCCGAGCCGCCGCGGTCCGTCCAATTGTATGGCCGCAGGTCGACCGGCAGGTTAGCCCCCGGCGTCTCGCTCACGGCCATCGCCGGCACGATCCGCGGCGCCGGATCCACGGGCACGGTGCACCCAGTGAGCAGGGACGATACGACGAGCGTAAGCAGCAGAGTGGCACGTGCGATGTGGTTCATGCACGCCAGTTTCAACGGCCTCGCGAGGGCGTCCCGCGCTGCTCAGGCCGCCCCAGAAAACGCGGGTCCTTCCGGGCCCCGGGGGCCGGCGGGGCGTAGCCCGCTTTTCGCTGCGATTTTTTGCGCACGCCATGTCAAAAAAGGGCGGTAAGTAAGTAAGCGCGCACGCCAAATGTCGAGATTTTGCTAGCAGCGCGGGACGCGTGCGTCACGGATGGCACGCTCCGACGCAGCCCTTACATTTTGCCCGCTCCCTCTAGACCGCCAGATACTATGCGATCGATTGCTGACCAAACCTTGATTCACGCCGATTCCCTCCGCTGGATGCTCGACCAGCCCGACTCCGATCAGTTCGATGTTGTCGTTGCCGATCCACCCTACTGCGCCGCAACCCGTGGCGGACGTGTCGGGCAGTCCTCCTCCACCAAGTACACGAGCACCGATGCAAAGCGGCAGTTCGTGCCGTTCGATGGCGATCATCGCGACCAGCGGGGCTTCCAACTTTGGACCTCACAGTGGAGCGGCGCTGCCTATCGCTTGACTCGCGAAGGCGGCGCGCTGCTCGCCTTCATCGACTACCGCAACGTTGCGGCGATGGTCGACGCGATCCAGGCCGGGGGCTGGTGCTATGACGGCGTGATTCCCTGGCTCAAGTCTCGCGGCCGGCCGCGGCTCGGCTGGTATCAGACGAGCCAGACCGAGTTCGTCGTCGTCGGACGCAAGGGAGCGACGGACCGGAGCCAGCGTCGGTGCGGGCCGGCCTACGTACAGTCACCCGCTCCAAGCAAACGCGTTCATCCGACACAGAAGCCGGTGGAAGTGATCGCGTCTCTGCTGGAGTTCCGCAGCGACTGGCAACGCATACTTGATCCATTCGGCGGATCGGCCACCACCGCAGCGGCCGCGATGCAGCTCGGCCGCCGCGCTACCGTGATCGAGTCACACGCCGACTACTATCGGCTCGGATGCGAGAGGATCAGGTCGGCCGATACAACGCCCGCGTTGCGGATTGCGGCTTAGCCGTCGTGCTGATCTTCGTCGGCCGGCTCTGATGGCTCTTCAGGTTCCGGCCGGCGGATGTCGTTGATGATCCGCGTCAGCACGCGGCGAGTCTCAAGGCTTGCGCCTTCCATCTGCGACCGCACGATTGCGATGCAGCGTTCTTGCTCACGCGATGTCTCGTCCATGGCGGTTGCGACTTGGGGTAGTTGGTGTCACGGTCCTCCGCGCATCAACATAGCTTTTCCGGTCCAGCCCTTCACGGGAGTGCCCGAGAAATCTCCACGCGTGCATTCCCTCCGCCGCTACCTCCGTCGCGCCCGTGCGGCGGATGTGCTGCAGGGATCGATTGCGGATGTCGGGATCGACACCAGCCAAGATCCGGACCTGACGCATCCAGTAGTAGAACATCGTCACGGACTGAGGCCAGCGGAGCGGCGTTTGCCAATGAGGATCACCATTGGCCCTCATTTGCTGTGAGAGTTTGCGCACGTCTGCCTCAGTCTCCGGCGTGATCTCAATCACGTGAACGCGTCGCGTCTTGTGTTGCGTCAGAGCAGCTCGGCGGTTGACATCAAACTGGTTCAGATCGAACCGCCACAGATCCCGCCGCCGAAGACCGGTCTCATAAGCAAACCACAACAGGGTCGACATATAGAGCGACCGCGGGACGTTGTTTGTCAGCCGGCCATGCAGTTGCGTGGCCGCCTTCGCAACCAATTCCAGTTCATCGTATGCCCAAGCCTCTGGGTTGCGTGGTGTGACCACGACGGATCGGATGGCGTCGCGGTTCATGCCGTCACCGTACCGCTTCCAAAGCGTCAGCAGTGACCGTCGAACGTTCGCACGTGATCGGTCACCGATCTCACCAGTGTCGCGTTCGTGCTTAAGCCAGCGGTTGACGGTGTCTGCCGTCAGGTCCTCGACCGTGGGCTCTCTCTTGAGAAACCGCCTGAAGCGACCGACGGCGTATCGCAGCTGGTACGCGTACTCGGAAGTGATTTCGGTCGCAATTTCATAGCCGTCGACCACGGCCGCCAAAGACTTCGCCAACAAACCGTCCCCAGGTTAAGTGCCGCCATCCCTGATTGTTGTCCGTCAAAAGCGTCCATAAGGATCTAGATCCGCGAGCGGAAGGCGTCAAGCAATATCCGCTATTTCCCGGCTTTTATCAGTTAAAGCCGCGCTAGGTTGAGGGCCTAGTGGGGGCAACCCCTTGGAGGTTCAAGTCCTCTCAGCCGCATTCTTCGGGGTCATTCGACTGGCAGTCTCGACGCTGCGGAGCACCCTTTCCGCTTGACGACTTGCTGCACAGCACGGTTCGACCTGTGAACGCAGGGTAGGTCCGTGTTACGTTGCTGAACGACCGTTATCGCCGAGGCCGAAGTGCGGCCGAGTCGTTATCCGTTCACAACTCATTCAATCCGCAGTGCCATTGCGTGCGGCCGCCATCTGCTGCGAGCAGCTTCAGCTGACACCCGGCAGTGCAGTCGGGCCTGTGGCTAATCTCGGACGCGACTGCGATTCTCTTCCGTCATCACTACCTTCAGGTGTGTGATCTGTCCGTCGCTCGTCTCAACGCCCAAGGTCACTTCCCACTGCGGCTGGTGGCCCATGATCGCCAAGAGTTCGACGAGGTCTTCGGCAAACCGCTTGCGTGCTTTCTCACCGAACCGCCGCTGAGCGAATTCCACGATTCGATCAATGGGGATGTCGTCGATCGAGGCGAGCAGGAACCAACGACCATTTACCTGGACAATGGGCCGTTCGTTCTGCCAACGGACGCCCGTGTAGGGAGCCACCTTGGCGTAGCCGTGTTCCGTAACCGGCTTACGGCTCTCGGGGGCGTACTCTCGGACCAGTGTATTGAGGATGCCTTCCGCTAGTTCGTCGACGTCAACGGCCGTGTTGGACAACGCAAAAACCCCAAATTGATGGTCTTCGGTGAAGCCTAGGTAAGTTCTGAAGCCGCCGGTTCCACCGTTGTGCCAGATGATATTCTGCGAAATGTTGTCCTCGTAGGACCGGATCCAATTCATCCCCATGGCCTTGCCAGGATACTCTTGGAACAGCTCCTGGTGCGAGCGTTGAATCGCGGCATCCAACGGCGTAGAAATGATGCCCATGTTTGCTTTAAGAAACGTCATCATGTCACGCCCCGTCGAGCGAATGGCGCCTGCACCGGCGAGATGATTCGGAATCTGCCACTCGGCGCTTTTTAGCGCGCATGTCACCGGACCCAGCTTAAGAGCTGATCGATATTTCTCGGGCATTTTGTCGCGCAGCCACTTGTCGCCGGTGATCACCGTTCGGTGCATTCCCAGAGGCTGACAAAGTTCGCGTGTTAGAAGCTTCTCATAATCCGTCTCACCTTGAGTGGCGAGAACAAACCCAAGTAGGCCGACGGCGAAATTGGAGTAGTTGCGATCCGTCCCCGGCTCAAAGTCGAGTTCGACCGTCGCCAACGCGTCACGAAACTGCTCCTCACTGTAATCACGGTAAGGATCACCACCAAAAACATGACGAAACGCGCCGAAAAAGCTGACTAGGTTCGCAGGAAGTCGCGGGATTCCCGACGTATGGGTTGTGCAATGCCGTAGCGTGACCTCACGCGCCGACTCCGCCAGTGACCAGCCTTGTGGTAGCAGCTCTGCGATGCGGTCGTTGAGCTCTAATTCCTCGCTTTCAATTTTTTGGGCCAATAGGATTCCGGTGAAGGTTTTGGTTATAGAGCCGATTTCGAACACGGTGTCCGCGTCGGGAGGCTGTGATTCTCCCAGACGACGCGCGCCGAACCCGAGCAACACCTCCTCGTCCTTGGCAATGGCGCCGACCACGACGCCGATATAACCTTGCTGCTCGAACGATCGCTGAACCTGTTCCGTCACGATTGCGGCAAGGCGGCTATTCTGCTCCGGTTGCATTGTCGCCGCTGTCGGCGACATCCCAACACGGATGCCTGAGAAGCACACCATTGTGATCCCTACGCAGAGCATCAGCATGCCACGCAATGGTTTTCCAAGGAGAGGTTTTCGGCCGTTGACATGTGAGGCCGTGGCCGACTCCGCGTACACCTCTGCGGCGAGGACAGCTTGCTTGTCTGGGCGAAAAGAGCAGTAAAGCCGCGACACTGCAACGACCATCCAGAATATGCCAATAGACGACAAGATCCATGGCGAGCGAAAGTCGGAGAACCAGAATGTGGCCATTCCCAAGCAGAGCCAGAAGATGCCGCCGATTCGCTCCGCTCGGAGGCGCGTGCGCACATTCGCTTCCACCGCTTCCACGGCCACTAACGTTCCTGAGCCCGGCTCTCCCGCCGGGTCAACTACGCTGCGTGTTCGAAAAGCGTAATAAAGTTCCCAGGCCCCCCTAATCACAAAAATAAAGCCGCAAGCGGGCACAAAAAACGCAAGGTAATCGCCCATCGAACGAACCCCTTCATTTGGCTGAATCCCGAGGCAGTAGCGTGCACCAGAGGAGGTCGCAATACACCCACTTATGGTACACGAGCCATGCGCTGGCGCCGTGAATTTCGCTCGGCGAACGAGGTCGAACATCTTGTGACGTGGAGGCCGAAGACCGCACCTCGATCGTCATCCGAAACAGTGGCGGTTGGGTCAGCCTTCACCCGCTGGGTATCATCGCGAGATCTGCGACGCATAGCCCCTGCCGCCGAACTCCCGTTGGAAGTCGGCATCGGACAGCGTGTGAGCTTGGCTGGCGGCATTCTCGCACGCCAAACGCAAAGCTCGCGAAAGAGCGGCGGACCCGCGAAACTAGATAAATCAGGCGGCTAAATGGCGCGGACTGCCGCAGAGTCAATTTGCTTGACCGGAGCGGATCGGCCAGCTGAGAATGAGGCTGAGGCTCTAATCTTTCCCTCGTATGGCGGACGCTCCGATGAAAACTTTGCGTTGGTGCTCATTGCGGTCTTGGGGATTGCTTACATTATTGATCCTTATCCCGGCATGGGCGGTTGCTGCCGAACCGCAGCAGACAACGGCGCCGCCAGTCGAGGTCAGCGGACGGGGCAGTTTTGGAGCTGCAACCGGTATTGCAGAAGAAAGCGTGAGCCGGCTGAGTTCCGGATCATCCTCGCTGTCAAGTTACGCCACAGGAGACGTCGCCGAGTTCGAGGTGACGGGCAATACTACGGGAAGCGTCTGGGGCACCGTGGTCTACACCAGCGACTCCAGCCTGGCCACTGCGGCCGTCCACGCTGGCGTGCTGAAGGATGGAGAAACCGGCCGGATCAGAATCACACTCTTGCCAGGTCGGCAGAGCTACGAAGGCTCCAGCCGCCATGGAGTCTCCAGCCGCGATTACGGCCCGTGGTCTCAGAGTTATTGGATTGAGCGGGCGACTGAGCAGCAACCAACTACTGATTTGCGGGCACTCCGTGGGCAGTTCGGTCGTGTCGTCACGCTCCAGACTACCGGGAGGACGGGTGGAATGCTCTGGGGAGCTGAAGCGTATACCGATGACTCCGATATCGGCACCGCCGCCGTGCACGCCGGCGTTCTAGCAGATGGCCAGAGGGGGCAGGTGCAGATCACGATCCTACCCGGCCGCAGCCAGTACAGCGGGAGCGAACGCCACGGCGTGGTCAGCCGCTCCTACGGCAACTGGGCCGGTAGTTTTTGGATTGAACCGGCGGGTTCTCGGCGCGAAGCGGTGATGGGCGCTGGCCCAGAAACGAGCAGCCCGATCCTGCAGAGCTATTAGCAGCTCCGGCCGTGGCAGAAGGGCAGCGGGGCAGGGGGCAGGCAGAGCTTGAACGCCGAGGGAGGTGGACCCAGGCAGAGCAGGGGCGTTGCGAGTAGAATCAGCTGATGACCGGAGTAAGTGCCTCTCTGGAATCCCCCTCACCCCAACCCTCTCCCCCGCAAAGCCGGGGGCGAGGGAGCGAAGGACGCCGCTGCGCGGCCACATAGCTCGTTTTCGGATAGACTCTAAGACCTTCTGCTGTGTCCCTTTCCTTGCTCGGAGCCACCTGATGTACAGCCTGATGCACCTTTCCCGCTCTCGCTTGCCACGGCCGTTATTATCCGCGTTTGCCCCGTTGGTCGGCGCCGCCGCGCTGGCGCTGCTAGTTGCTGCACCACCCTTGCTCGCCCAGGATGCTGCGGCGCAGCAGACGATCCAGCCTGTTGGGCCGGTGGAGCTGGTCCGCGGCGGATTCGAGTTTCTCGAAGGCCCCGCTTACGATCCCAAAGGCGTGCTGTATTTCAGTGACATCCCGCCAAGCAAGGTCTTTGCCATGAGTGCGACCGGCGAGTTCAGCGTGCTGATCGAGCAATCGGCGCACGCCAACGGGATCGTGTACGGCGCGTCCGGCAAGTTCGCCGGCAAGCTCGTTGCTTGCCAAATGGACGGGCGGATCGTGACCTATGATCCTCAGACGGGGCAGGTGGAAGTGCTGGCTGATCAATTCGATGGCCAGCGGTTCAACGCTCCCAACGACTTGGTCGTCGATGCGGACGGCGGGATCTACTTCACCGATCCGTTCTTTCGCCCCTCAGCCGCTGCCGCAAGAGATCCAGGCGGTTTACTACCGTGCGGCCGACGGCACCGTTTCGCGGGTCACCGGCAACATCGCCGCTCCCAACGGCGTCGCGCTGTCACCCGACGGCAAGCGGCTGTACGTGATCCCGACGCAGCAAGCGGAAATGTTGGTTTACGAGGTTACCGGCCCTGGCAAGATCGGCCCGGCGGAGGTGTTCTGCACGCTGCGGCAGCCTCAGGGCCGAACCGGCACCGGCGGCGACGGGATGGTGGTCGACGAGCAGGGCAATCTCTACATCACCTCGAACCTCGGCGTGCAGATCTTCTCGGCCGAGGGCCAGTACCGCGGGCGGGTGCAAACCCCGGAACAGCCGGCCAACGTGACCTTCGGCGGCCCTGAGTTCAAGACGCTGTACATCACTGCCCGGACCGGACTGTACCGGGCGGAGATGCCGATCGCGGGACTGAAGCCGAACTAGCAGGCATTGTGCCCCTAAAACTCTGAAACCGGGGCATCCCTAACGTTTGCGGTGCCCCGGTAACTGCTCCTGTGTTGTTAGCTTGAAAGCCTTGTCATGAAGCGTGCGTTGCTCGTCATCGATATCCAGCGGGAATATTTCGACGGTGCGTTGCCGATCAGTCATCCCAGCGGGCACCTTGAGCAGATCCTGCGAGTGATGGACGAAGCGGCCAAGGCGAAGGTGCCGACGGCGGTGATTCGGCATCACCAAGCCGATCCGCAATCGCCGATTTTCCGGCTCCACAGCGACATGTGGGAGCTTCACCCAGAGGTCCAGCAGCGGCCACGTGATGTGCTGATCGACAAGCAGCTGCCTGGCTCGTTTACTGGCACGGAGCTGGACCAGTGGCTCAAAGGCGTCGGGGCCGACACCGTTGCCATCTCGGGCTATATGACCCACATGTGCTGCGACACCACCGCGCGGCAGGCTTTTCACCGCGGCTACCAGGTGGAGTTTCTCAAAGATGCCACCGGGACGCTGGACGTTGCTAACGCAGCGGGGTCAGCGACCGCCCAAGAACTGCAGAATTCGGTGCTGGTGGCGCAGCAGATGTTCATCAGCGAAGTCGTCGGCACTGAGGAATGGCTCCGCCGCCTCGGGTGATCTCTCAGCTGACAGCCGCCGGTGGTCGCTGGGAACGCAGCGGCGGGAGCTGGCCGCTGCGGCTCTCGCCCAACAGCCCCCGGTACGTCAGTTGCTCCGCTGCTTGCCGGCCCGCCTAGATCATCTCCGCTGCGGGCGCGGCATGGGCGTGACGAGGAACTTCGATGACGGATGCGGTGTGGTGGAAAACAGCGGTCGTGTACGAACTGCTGGTGCCTTCGTTTCAGGATTCCAACGGCGACGGCTGGGGCGATCTGCCAGGGGTCACACAGCGACTGGACTACCTCCAGGACCTCGGCATCGACGCCATCTGGCTCTCACCAATCAATCAGTCACCGCTGTATGACATCGGTTACGACGTCTCGGATTACATGGCGGTCCACCCGCGTTTCGGCACGCTTAAGGACTTCGATCAACTCGTCGCTGAGGCTCACCGGCGGCAACTGCGGATCATCATCGACTTCGTGCCCAACCACACGTCGGTCCAGCACCCGTGGTTTCAGCAAGCCCGGCAGTCGCGCGACGACCCCAAACGGTCGTGGTTCCTGTGGAGCGATCCGGGAGTCGGTGGCAGGCCGCCGAACAACTGGATCAATCGCTTTGGCGATAGCGCCTGGACGCTGGACGAGGCAACCGGCCAGTACTACTTCGGTTCATTCACTTCCCAGCAGCCCGATCTGAACTGGCGCAATCCCGAGGTGCGCCAGAGCGCTGGCCGAGGCGATGCATTTTTGGCTGCGGCGTGGCGTCGACGGGCTACGGATCGATGCGTTGGCGCATCTGATCAAGGATGAACACCTGCGGAACAACCCACGCAACTTAGACTATACGGAGAATTTGGAACCCAACAACAAATTGTGCCAGGTCTATCATCAAAACCAACCGGAGCTGCTGGACCTGATTGGGGAGTTCCGCGCATTATTCGACCAGTACGAGGACCGCGTAATCCTCGGCGAAGTCTATCAAACGGCGGAGCAAATCACCGCGTACCAGCGTGCCGGAGCGCACCTGTTGCTGACAACATCGATGTTGCAATCGGAGTTCGACACGCCTCACCAGCGTAACGTGATCGACTTGGCAGAAGGCCGCACGGCGGTCGGGGCCTGGCCGTCGCGCAGTTCCGGCAACCACGACATTCCGCGTCTGGCCAGTCGCGTGGGCGAGGAGAACCTGCGGTTGGCGGCGCTGTTGCACTTCACCGTCCGCGGCACGCCGACGATGTATTACGGAGAAGAACTCGGGCTGTGCGACATGCAGGTACCGCTGGATCGCCTCCAGGATCCAGCGGGCAAGGCCGATCCCCGCTACGGGCGAGACGGCTATCGGGCACCGATGCCCTGGGACGACAGCCCTGGAGCGGGTTTTTCAAGCAGCAAACCGTGGCTGCCGATGGATGAAGCGACTCGCGAGCGTCATGTCGCCGGCCAGCTCCGCGATCCGCAGTCGCTGCTGAACTTCTATCGCCACGTGCTTCGACTGCGTGCCCGGGAGCCGGCGCTGCAGATCGGTGATTATGCGCCGCTGGAAACGCCCGAGCCAATCCTGACGTTTGTGCGCGGTGAGGGAGCGGACCAATTGCTCGTCGCAGCCAACCTCAGCGATGAGCCGAGCGCATTGGATCTGGAGGCAATCGGCTACGCGTGCTGCGGTCACCAATGCATTTTTTCAACGCTTTGTGCAGAGCCGTCGCCGCTCACTGCGGTCGTTACTTTAAAACCGCGCGAAGGCATGGTCATCCGTCTACAGGAATCTCAACATGAGTGAAGTGCATGAGTGGTGGCAACAGGGTGTGATCTATCAGATTTATCCCCGCTCCTTTCAGGATACCGGCAGCGATGGTGTCGGCGATTTGCGCGGAATCATCCAGCGGCTCGATTACCTTCAATGGCTCGGTGTCGATGCAATTTGGTTATCGCCAATTTTTCCGTCACCGATGGCCGACTTCGGATATGACGTTTCGAACTATGTCGACATCGATCCGTTGTTCGGCAGCCTCGCCGAGTTTGATCGGCTGCTCGATGAGGCCCACCGCCGCAACATCCGGGTTGTATTAGATTTTGTCCCCAATCATTCCTCTGACGAACATCCCTGGTTTCAAGAGTCGAAGTCTTCGCGCGACAATCCCAAACGCGGCTGGTACCTATGGCGCGATGCGGCACCCGATGGTGGACCGCCAAATAACTGGCTCAGCTCGTTTGGCGGCAGCGCCTGGACCTGGGATGAGAACACGCAGCAGTACTACCACCATCACTTCCTCTCCAAGCAACCCGACCTCAACTGGCGCAACCCTGAAGTCGTCGACGCGATGCTCAATGTGATGCGGTTTTGGTTGGACCGCGGAGTGGATGGATTCCGAATCGACGTGATCTGGCTGATCGTCAAAGACGAGGAGTACCGCGACAACCCGCGCAATCCCAATTTCCAACCGCACGAGCCTCCGCACCATCAACTGCTGGCGACTTACACGACCGACCGGCCGGAAGTGCATACGATCATCAGTCAGATGCGGCAGGTGCTCGACAGCTACGGCGATCGGATGATGGTTGGCGAAATCTACTTGCCCGTAGAGCGGTTGATCACCTATTACGGAGCCCACGGATCGGGCGTTCACCTGCCGTTTAATTTCCATCTGATTTTGACCGACTGGCGAGCGCGGACCATTGCGGAATTGATTGAGCAGTATGAATCGGCGCTACCCGCCCACGGTTGGCCCAATTGGGTGTTGGGCAATCACGATCAGCCGCGATTGGCGACGCGGCTGGGACCCGAACAAGCACGCGTTGCCGGGATGTTGCTGCTGACGCTGCGCGGGACGCCGACGATGTACTATGGCGATGAGATCGGGATGCAAAACGTTCCGATCCCGCCGGATCGCATACAAGATCCGTTTGAAAAGAACGTGCCGGGCAAGGGGGTGGGGCGCGACCCGCAGCGAACACCGATGCGCTGGAACAACACGCCGCTGGCCGGCTTTTCCGACGCTGATCCCTGGCTGCCGATCGGGCCACAGGAGGAGGGCGTGAGCGTCGCGGAACAAAAAGATGATCCGACTTCGATTCTGACACTTTACCGGAGATTGCTCCAGCTACGCCGCCAGGAACCGGCGCTATCGATCGGAGGTTTCAGCTCTGGACCGACCACCGACGAAGTGCTGACCTATGTGCGGCGGTACAAGGATAACCGGTTCATCATCGCACTGAACCTGACCAATAGCCCAGCTACACTCGATTCGCCAGTGCTCGTTCAAGGAACAATCGTGCTGTCGACACACCTGGATCGGGATCAAGAGCAGGTGGACGGGCCGGTGGAGCTGCGCGGTGGCGAAGGCGTGATCATTCGCAGCGTGAGTTAATCGAGTTTGCCGCGCAAGCTCGCCGGCAGGTCCGGTTGCTGCCAAACGCTCATGCCGCCATCGACCAGCAGCGTCTGGCCATGGATGTGCGCGGCGGCATCGCTGAGCAAGAACACGGCGGTGTCGCCACAGACGGTCGCGTCGGGCAATTGGCCGTTGGGCGTGTGCAGACGCATCCAGGCCGCGACGTCGGCGTCGCTGTCCAGCACGGCGCCGGTCAGCGGCGTGCGGACTAAGCCGGGAGCCATTGAGTTGACGCGGATGTTGTGCGGGGCCAGCGACACGCATAGCGAGCGGACCATCGCCGCGATCGCACCCTTGCTCGCATCGTAGGCGACGTGATCGGGCTCGGCCAAAATCCCGTTGATCGAACCGGTCATCAAGACCCGCCCGGCTGTACCGGCGGCGACCCAGTGACGGGCGAAGGCCTGGGTCAGAAAAAACGGCGCGTCGACGTTGAGCCGCATCGTTTGCCAATAACGCTCGGCGGGCATCTGCAGAAAGGGCACATCCATGTAAGTGCCGGCATTGTTGACCAGCAAGTCGACTTCCGGCAACAGCTCCAGGACTTGCTCGAGCAGCGACGCTGCCAGCGTGTTGCCGGGCGCGGCCAAGGAATGACCCGGCGCGGTCAGATCGGCGGTGATCAAGTGGGCGCGAACACCATAGCTGCGGCAGGTGGTGAGTGTCGCTTCGGCCCGCTCGTCGGCGTGCAGTCCGTGCAGGCAGAGATCGGCGCCGGCGCGGGCCAGCGCCTCAGCAATCGCCGCACCAACGCCCTGAGTCGACCCGGTGATGAAGGCGGCGTGGCCGGCGAGCGAGAAGGGGCTGCGGCCGGAGTTCGGAGAAGTGGACATGTCGCAGTTCAGAAGGGAGTGCCGAAAAAAATGAGACTGACCCAGCGGTAGCACGACAGTCGGCGATCGTAAACGATTATGCTATCGTGGTCATTGGGGGCAGACTTGATCCCCCGGCGAAGTGGCCGCCTTGATTGAATTGCTCATCCGGCTCGCTCGCCCGCAAACCCTGAATCACCAACCCATTCTCTTCACAAGTTTCAACCGCTTTGGGAAAACAATCGATGCGATGCATGCGTCAATGGCTCACCTTGGGCCTCGCCTTGTTGATGATCCCCACAAGTATCCCGCTGGCTCGCGGACAGCAGCCCGCGCTTCCAGCACCGGCCGCCTATGTGCCGCCATTGGGATTAGGCGCGATCGTCATCCGGCCCCAGTCGGTCATCCAGTACCCGGAGATACCTTCCCCGGAGCTGCGCCGGCTGCCGTTGGAGGTGGTCGAGGCCTGGGGGCATGAGAACCTGGGGATCAACCCGCTGGGGCTAGCGGAACTGAAGATCATCTTCGGCATGCCCACGGGGCCGCAGCCACCTCAGGTCGGCTTCGTGTTGACGTTCATCGACGATTTTGATCCCGCAAACATCTCGCCCGACCTGCTGGCCGCAGACGCACCTCGGACCGTCAATGGACGCCAAGTGTATCGGCTGGCGACGCCACCCCGCGGTCCCGAGTTGGTGCTCGACATGATCAATTCCAAGACGGGATTGATTGCTGACCCTTTAATGCTGCAAGCAATGCACGGCGCGACTGAGGGCGTCGGCCCGTTAGCGGATTTGCTCAAGCAAAATCCGATCGGCACCGCCAACGTGCATGCGGTGGTCGCGATCCAGCCGCTGCGGCCGATTCTGGCTCAAGCGGCGCAGAATCCTCCGCCGGACATGCCAGCGGAGGGGGCGGAATTGCTTAAGAGCTTCGTATTGGTCAACTCTCTCGTCTTGCGGACCAAGTTCGACAACGGCAGGATGATCACCCGGTTTGAGATTGTAGCCGATGACGAGGCAGGGGCCGAAAAGTTGCTCCGCGCCGTCGAGCACGCGATCGAGTATCTCGGCACGCAACTGATCACTGAGTTGGGGCAGGTAACACAGGAGATGGAGCCCGGGCCGGTGGCTGATGCGATGGCAGCTTACCTGCAGCGAATGGCGGAGGAATTCATCAGCTCGCTGCGGCCAACGCTGCGAAAGGACCGCTTGGTGATCGATTTTCAGGCGCCGCTTTCGGTGGCTGGGGCCGGCTTCCTGGTCGGATTGCTGTTGCCAGCGGTTCAGGCATCGCGCGAAGCCGCGCGCAGAATGCAATCCTCGAACAATCTCAAGCAGATCGCTCTGGCGATGCACAACTACCACGATACCCACAACAAGCTGCCCAAGGCGGCGATCACTAGTCCCACGGGTGAGCCGCTGCTGAGCTGGCGGGTGTCGCTGTTGCCGTTCCTCGACGAGCAAGGGCTGTATGAGCAGTTTCGTTTAGATGAACCCTGGGACAGCCCCCACAACCTCGCGTTGGTGGAGCAGATGCCACAGACGTTCGCCGACCCGGGCCTGCCGCTGATGCCCGGTCACACGACCTATCATGCGGCGACCGGTGAGAGGATGCTATTCCCGCCCGACCGCGAGATAAGATTCCGCGACGTGACCGATGGATTGAGCAACACCTTGATGGTGATGGAAGGCAACGCTGCTTCGCAAGTTCCCTGGACCTCGCCCAAGTATGTGGAGATCGATGACACCGATCCGCTGGCGAACTTCCGCAGCGCCCGCCCAGGAGGTTTCCACGCCGCGATCGGCGATGGGTCGGTGAAGTTCATTGCCGACACGATCGATCTGCAGGTCTTCAAGGCGCTGCTCACGCGGGACGGACGGGAGCAGGTGCCGTTGCGGTAGGCAGCGTTTTATCGACTCGTCGTGGGAACGCGGCCGGGTGACCGTACCACGGCGGGAAATAGTCGTTTCGCACGGCGAGCAGAACCGCTTTGCCGTGCTGGTGCTCGCGACCGTGGGTGTAATCCCATTCCAGTCGTTCTTCGTACCGCAGCACGCGCAGCGACGGTGTGCTCATCGCCCACCGCAGCAGCTCGCCGGACTCGAAGTAGTGCACGACCGCGCCGGCGGTTTCGCTGACCGGGTGGGGATTGTCACAGCCCGGCGGCACAGGGCTGCCGGGATCTTCGGTCGTGTGCACCTCGGCATAGATGATCCCATCGCCCCGGATCGCTGCGGCCATGCGTTGCCAAAGCTGCAGCCCATCGGCCTGCGGCAGATGACACAACACCGTCGTAGCCACGACGACTGCGAACTGGCCCGGCGGCAAATCGACTTGACGGGCGTCGGCGACCAGCGTTTCGATGCGATCCAACAACTGCAGTTTTCGAGCCCGCTCGACGATCCGGCTCAGTCCACGACGGGCCAGATCAACCGCACAGACATTTAGGCCGGCTCTTGCCAGGGCCAACGTGTCGCGTCCGGCTCCGGCGCCTAAGTCAATCGCTCGACCGGTCGGCTTGAACTGCTGCAGGCAACTGGCCAGTTCGGCCGATGGCGTCAGACCGTAGGCGACTTCGTCACGGTCATAGGCTTCGAAAAACATCTGTTGAGTATTCATCAGGCAAGCTTACTGCATGGCCTAGCGGCACGGGAGAGATGTTCCCGAGCAGCATTTCAAACTCCATCTGACTCAGTGGTGATCATCCAATGTTGATCAGCCACTCTGAGCACAGCTTAGGATACCGGCGTTGCACGGCTCAGATGCTGTGCCAGGGAATGCCAGATCCACCCGGCAGCGATCAACCCCAGCCCGATCATCCAGATCCACGGCTCGATCCAGAACGCTAAGAACAAGCACGCGAACAGGCCCAGCCAAGGGATAGCGCGGATACAGCCGCTGCTGCTCATCTAACTTCGTGGCAGCGAGATTGGTGATGGCGTAATAGATCAGCACCGCAAACGCACTGAAGGACCAGGTGACCCTGACATCACCGAGTAGCGCCAAGGCAGCAATGAAAACACCGGTGAGCAGCACCGCGGCTTGAGGCGCAGGCGAGGCTCCGCGAAGACGGCCGAAGCAAGCAGGAATGTCTCGCCGCCGTCCCATCGCCAGGACGACGCGCGAGAGCCCCAGGACCAGGTTCAGCAGCACGCCGAGCATGGCCGTAACCGCGCCCACGGCGACGATCGTCGCGACGCCTGGTCGTGCGAATTGACGAGCAACCTTTTCCAGCGGAGCCGCCTGCTGAACTCCGGCGGCTGCGAACGCCTCAGCGCCCACCACAGCAAGGGCGACCACTCCGACAGCGCAGTACAACACCACCGACACCAGCAGCGTAATGATGATGGCCAGCGGTATGGTCCGAGGTGGGTCATGCACCTCTTCCGCCATCGTCGCGATCCGCCCATAGCCGGTGAACGCGACAAACATCAGCGCACTAGCTCTGAGAAATCCCTCCACCGGAGAGAGCGATTCGCTCGCCGGATCAAAAAACGGCATCAAATGACGCGTTCCCGCTTGCAGCGCGGTGGGCAAACCGGCGAGAACAAATACGATCAGTGCCAGCAACGTCAGGCTGACGACAGCGATGTTCGAGTTGCTCGACCGGCGGATTCCGCTCAGCACCAAGGCGGTCACGATCAGGATCGCCAGCAGAGCGAGCGGCACGAGCCAGCGGGAATGATCCTGCCCAAAAACATTCAGCACATACCCGGAAAACCCCAGCGCCGCCGTTGCCGCCGACGCCGATTTGGCACACAAGAACATCCAACCGGCGGTGAATCCGAGGCTTGGGCTGAGCCACCGATAGCCGTACTCATACGTCCCGCCGCTGACCGGATGACTCGCGGCCAGTTGAGCGCTGCTGAGCCCATTGCACGTGGCGACCAATCCAGCCACAGCGATCGCCAAAATCACCGCCGGTCCCGCGGCTCCGGCCGCGATCGCAATGCTCACAAACACACCGGTGCCGATGATCGATCCCAGTCCCATCATCGTCGCCCCAAGCACGCCGATCGCGCGTTGGAGATCCGTATCCGCGGAGACAAGCGAAACAGGGGTTTCAGGCATGGGCAGCGTTCATCGTTCTATCACGCAAGGCATTCAGCTACCGCAAACCGGCGATCGGTGGTCGATCCGTCGATCGAACGGCAAACCGCACTCCGACCGGCGGAGCGGTCGGCGATCGGTGGTCGATCGCTCCGCCGATCGAACGGCAAAACTGAACTCCGGCCGGCGGAGGGCCACGCTGGCCACGCTGGGTCTGTATTCAACTTAACCTATGGCTGCGGTGCGGTTTGTCCAGGCGGCGTCACAGATGCCTCGCCGTCACCGGCACCGGCTCCGCCACCAAACAGCTGGAACAGCTTGATGTAACCGTCCAGCGCGTCGGCCGTCGAACCGGGTCCCAAATCTTGCTGCAGCTCACGTAGGCCGCGCTCGGTTTCTTGCAGGTCCTGCTGCATCGTGCCGATTCCCCCAAATCCGCCTCCAAGCGCTTCCTGCATCAGGCGATTAAGCTGTTGCTGCACCTGAGGATTCTGCATTGATGGCATCGCACTCGTGCCGGATTGCTGTGCCGGCTGCTGGCCAGAGGTGGACCGGAGCATTTCTTCAATCGATTTGTCGCCCAAAGCAATCAATTCGACCTTGTCGCGAGGAATCGTCATTTCTCCAAAATTCTCGCTCTTGATCGTCAACTCTTGCTCGCCGAGCGACACCACTTCGCCGCGGATGATGTCGCCGTTGGTCAAGCGAACCGAGTCAGCGTTCGCGTCCCCAGCGTAGAAAAACAGGGTCACAAGAGCGACGGGAGCAACCCATTTTTGTTGGCTATGCATTTGTCAGAGCTCCAATCGGAACATTTCTATAGTGAGCAGCCTAAAAGCAATCACAATGGTTCTTAGTATCAAACGCTGCAATCTCAGTACCGAAGCGGCGGGTAATAACGCTACCAAGGCATGGAACTGATCGGTGCCGCCGGTGCTGCTTCGCTGGGCGGCGGTGACGCACGATCCGCAGCGCGGCGGCGAATGTCATCGAGCAGCGACTCGGCTTGATCGGACTGTAGCGGCGGTCTCGCTTGCGGCGCCGACGTCTGCGGCTGCCGTTGTCCCTGCGTGGGCCGCGTCCGGTTTGGCCCGTCATGACCGCCGGACGCGCCATCGCCATTGGCCAAGCCGCCACCGCGGTCCGTGCCGTCGCCTCCAGCACTTGGAGGCGGCGATCCCTCAGTACCATCGCCGGGTCCGCCAGCAGGTTGATCCGCGCCCCCGGAGTTGCTCGGTGGATCGCTCCCCGGATCGGCATCCTGATCCTGTGAGGACGGTTGGTCGCCTGCACCGGCATCGCCGCCTTGTTCGCGTTCACTCGGCTCCTGCCGCTCAATCTGCTCGATCAGCGCCTGCACGATGCGGACATTGGCTGCAGCGTCCTCGCCACGGTGGCCGCTGCGCATGCACTGGCGATACAGTTCGATCGCGACCGCTAGTCGGTCGATCGCTTGTTGCTTCGTTTGCCCACCGCGACTGACCGAGCGATAGATCGTGTTGGCTAAGTTGAACGTTGAACGCGCTCGCAGCTCAGCATTTCGATCTTGACTGCCTTCGCGAAACAGCCTTTCCGCAACGTTATAGTCCTGATTGTGATAAGCCTCGACGGCCGCGTTGTATTGCAACACGCGCTGCCGATAGGACGCTGGCGATCTGGCCGGTTTAGCCGGGCCAGAGTCTGCGCCCAGCAAAACCGCTATTACAATCAGCCCAAGCATCGCCGAGGGACGAAACGGTCCAGCTGGCCGCGGACGGGTGTGCTGCCACAGGGTGACCAGCGTCGCTACCAGCAACAAGCCGAGCGACGCGAGAATCAGCAAGTCGTACAGCGGCTCTGCCAAACTGATCGAAGCGATCACACCGTCGCTTTGCTGCAGCTGTGATTGGATCGATCGCTGAATATGGTCCGTGGCCGATTCCAACGCGGCGGGAGTCTCCACGTGGATCACGCTGCCGCCGATGATCGCTGCCATAGCATGAGCGGTTTGTGGTTGCGCCCGAGTCCAAACCACTTGCCCTTTATGGATCAAATACGCCGCCTGACCTTCCACCGGGATGCGTCCACCGGTCTGCGCATTGCCGAGCACGATAAAGTTTATGCTGGTCCGAGCCGGCAAATCGGGCAGCACCGGCGGGGCGAGCCCCGCGGGTACTTCGGCATCGCTGACGACGATCAGGAGTTTCTCACCCATCATACGGTCAGCAAAACATTCCACCCCCTGAGCCACCGCTTCGCCGAAGTTACTTCCGAAGAACACATTGTCATTGGGATCAATCCGATTCAGTGCCTCCGCAACCTGACGATGATCGCGTGTCAGCGGCACGTCGACCCGCACGTCGCCAGCGAAGGTTACTAAGGCGACCGGCGTGCCCGCTGAGGTCGCCATCAGTTCACGAATCAATGACTTACCCAATTCAAGTCTTGAGGCCGCGGGGGCAATGTCTTGGGCCAACATCGACCGCGATCGGTCCAATACCACGACGAGTTGAAGTGATAGTCGGGCTGTGGAGACGACCTCGCTGCCGCTGCGAAGGTCGGTCGCCGCCAGGGCAACCAAGAATAGTGCGACGAACCTCAATAACATCACGGGCCAAACTGCCACCCGCTGGCGATACGCGGTTCCAAACAATCGCTGCGCCCAGCGCCGCTGAACCGCGGCGCTCAACATCCATGCGATCAGGAAAGCGACGGCCAGCAAACCCCATAACAGGCGCGCCGGCTCAGCCATTATGATCTCAGTCCATGGCCCGATCATCATTGGCCCCCCACGGGCTGCAAATAGATCGATCGTCTCAGCAATGCCGCCAAGGTCAGGCAGAGCAAACCGACCAGCGCCAGCGGCGGGACGGTCCAGCGGCCGATCTCAAACCAGGAAACCGCCCAGTGACGTTTCACCCGCAGCGGCTGATTGCCCAGCGTGCGCCGCTCCAGTTCATTGATCTCCGCATACACCTGACGCAGCGACTCGCTGCCGCCGACCACATAGAACTGGCCGCCAGTCGCTACGGCCATTGCCGCCAAACGTTCGCGCTCTGCCTGCAATCGCTGCTGGGCCGCAGCCGACGTAGCAAACTCGCTCTCCAGTCCTAATACATACACCCGCACACCATAATGCACCGCCAGGTCGATGGCGGTAGGGATGTCAATTTCACTCGCATTGTCTTGGCCATCAGTTAATAAGATTACAACACGGCTGAGATCCGCCTCCGTGGACTCACTGGTCAAGCTCGCGCGTAAGCTTTCCAGCCCCGCGATCGCCAGACTCAGGCCGTCGCCGATGGCGGTCCCATCTTCACGAAAATCTCGAGCGACAGTTAACTGCTCCAAGCGGGCAACCACCTGCTCATGATCCAGCGTCAGCGGACACGCCTGCTCGGCAAACCGAGCGAAGACCACCAAACCGATCATGTCCTGAGTTCGCCACCCCAGCGCTTCATCACCGATGACGAACCTTGATGCGGCATCGACAACCGCGCCCAGTCGCGACACCCGCTGGCCATTGAGTTGATAATCATCGTGCAGCATGCTGCCGGAGCGATCGATCACCAACTGGATCACAACCCCTTCAACATCCACATAATCGACTGCCAGTTCATCATAAGGTCGCGCTGCCGCTATCGCTAAGGTTGCGATCCCCAACCCGCCCAGCAGGTGAGGAATCCAGATCGTTGCGCGTCGCCACGTCCAGCGCAGATCCTTGAGCCGATGTTCGATGTTCAGGCCAATAACACCTGGCGCAGCGCGCGTGTACCGGCCCCAGAGGTATAAGGCAATGACGAAAAAACCGATCCAGAGGATCACCAGCGGTTGCTCAAAGCTCATGCCGCGTCCTCCGGCGCTGGTTCTTCCGCTAATTGAGCGGCCGCCTGCCTGCGACGAGTGTTGCTATGGCTTTGGGTGGCACGCCCAGAGCTCCAGCGATGGGCGTGAGCGCCGGAAGCAGATGCCAAGCTGATGAGCCGTTTTATGGTTACCATGCGGTTCTCTCCAGCACGCCCTTCGTTCCTCAGGGACGTGCCACCCCGAGGATCAGGGCCCTCCGCCCCCGGTGATGAGCCACGAAGTTCGCGGCATAACCTCCTGCTCTGGCCCCGCAAGCGGTGCATCATGCCATGCCACGAGCAGTTCCCTGACGGCTGTGATCGCCATGCGAACTTCGCTCAGCGACGACCGGCCATTTGAAAACTTCAAATCATCAGCAAGTTTGAGCACAGTTTGGACCGATTGCTGCTGGTCTGTGGGTAAATGCTGATCGCTCCAACTCGCCCACTGGCCGCTGGTCCGATAGCCTCCGGTTCCCCCGCGCTGCCGATCAGCAAGACGTAGTGCGGCGCGAAGCACATCAGCGATCGCAACGATGACCTCGTCAAGTTCCAACTGGCGACGCAACCGTGCCTGGTCGATGCCGTCCAATTCTCTCAGCAGCGATGCAAACGTGGTCTGTCGATTAGACCACCCGCGATGCAAATACCGATAAAGACGCAGCATCGCGACTAGGCCGAGCGCACTAAGGGTGATGCACAACATCCACTGGGTTGCGGTCCAGGGGACGCTCAACGGGCCATCGATCTCGCGCAGCCCCTGCTGCGTTTGGAAAAGTCGCTGCAACAGCCTCGCGATGCCTTCGGTATTCATCGCAGCCGGCCTTTCTGGTCAAAATACCGGTGCAAGGCCGTGACAACATCATCATCTGGTCGCAGATGCAGTGGCAGGCACCCGAGTTTCGCGAACATCTGATCCAGCCGGCTGCGTTGCCGACGGGCGGCTTGATCGAACTGCTGCCTCTGCTTGGCGTGCAGCGTATCGATCCAGCGCCTGCGGCCGGTCTCTGGATCACGGACGTGTAACAGCCCACACCGCGGCAAATGTTCTTCGCTGCCGTGACGCACGATCACAGGTATCAGATCATGTGCCGCGGAAATCACGCGCAGCGGGCGCTGGTCACCGACCGACAGAAAATCGCTGATCAGAACCACGATCGATCGCCCGCGCTCGAGGCGGTGCAGACGTTGCAACGGCAGGGCCAGCCGTGTTCCTTGGCCCGCCGGCCGCCAGCAAACCAAATCGCGTATCAGCCGGGAGACATGTGCGATTCCATTTTGCGGCGGCACGCTATGTTCCACCGCGTCGGTGAACAACGTCATTCCCACTCGGTCCTGTTCGGCGGATGCGACTAATGACAAGATACCGACCACCTCGGCGGCGATGTCTGCCGGTGTGCGTCCGGGTGTGGGAACACGCGTCGAGCCGCTGCCATCGACCAGCAGGTGCATCGTCAATTGACGCTGCTGGCGAAACAATTTGATAAATGGCTTGGAGAATCGGGCCGTCACGCGCCAGTCGATCGCTCGCACATCGTCGCCAGACTGATAGGGCCGGGTTTCTTCAAACTCCACCCCTTCGCCTTTAAACGTCGAGTCGTAACTACCGATCAGCTTGCCATCGATCAATGAGGCGCAGCGAATCTGAAGTCGATCGACGCGGCGCAGCAATTCGTCGTTCGAGCGGATCATCAGGGCACCGGCACGTGTTGGACCAGTTCGTCCAGGATTGCATCGGCGGTTTGATCGTCTGCCAGCGCTTCATAAGACAGCACGATGCGGTGGCGAAAGACATCGTTCAAAACAGCCTTCACATCATCAGGGGTGACATGATCGCGCTGTGATAAAAATGCAAAGGCACGTGCAGCATGAGCCAGTGCCAAGGTACCCCGCGGCGATACGCCAAACCGAATATAAGGAGTCAGCTTGGCGCTGTATTGACTCGCATGGCGCGTGGCATGAACCAGTTCAAAAATATATTTTTCCAAGATCTCGCTAAAACGCACCGTCGTCATTGCCTGGTGCGCTGCCGCGATGTCTTGTGGTGTAAGAATCGCCGGTGGGGTTGCCGATGCATCGGGCCCGTGAAGCGAACGGTGTAAGATCGCTTGCTCCGCTTCGGGACTGGGGTAGTCGACCAACAGTTTCAGCAGGAACCGGTCCATCTGCGCTTCGGGCAGTGTGTACGTTCCTTGTTGGTCGATTGGGTTCTGCGTGGCTAACACCATGAACGGACGGGGCAGCTTCATCGTTTGCCCGGCAATCGACACCTGGCGTTCCTGCATCGCTTCGAGCAGCGCCGACTGGACCTTCGCCGGCACGCGGTTGATCTCGTCGACCAGCACCAAGTTGGCAAAGATAGGTCCCCGCTGCACTTCAAAGCGATGCTCATCGGGCCGGTAGATCTCGCTGCCGATGATGTCGCTGGGCAACAGATCCGGGGTGAACTGCAGCCGACAGAAGGTGGTTTGGATCGTTCCAGCAAGCGTCGCAACAGCCGTTGTCTTGGCCAGTCCCGGCACGCCTTCAATCAGGACATGGCCGCCGCAGATCAGACTCAACATCATTCCCCGCACCAACCGCTGCTGACCGACTACCACCTGGTTCACATGCTGCTCCGCCGCCTCGATCCGCTGGCGGAGCTGGTCAACAGGTTGCGGTGGAGCCTGCTCGATGGGTTGGTCCTGAGATGCCGACGTCATGAGGTTGTGGCCTGCTTGGATTGTTTCCTGAGTTCGTCTAGGTCCGCGCGGATTTCTAACTGCTCGCGGCGGATATCGCGGAGCAGGTCCAGCTCATAGGTGCGCGCTGCTTGACGGATAAGATTGCCCACCACGACCGCCAGCGATCCAAAGATCAGGACAGTGACTGCAAAGATCGCCATCCGAGTCGGCTGATTCCACCAATAGCCATGCAGATTGCCGTAGCCAAACAACACGATCACAGCGGCCAGCGAGATGGCAACCGTCACTCGCCGCCACAGCTGGGCGCGCTGAAACTGCCGGTCCATTGCAGTCAGCCCGGCGCGGTTTCGGGTTGTCAGATAGCTTAATAGCTCCGCCAGCATCATCCCCAGCGGATACATCAACATCAGTGCCACCAAGGCCCAGACGATTTGACGGTGCATGCGCAACAAGGGGCTTCCCTGCATCGATTCGCCCCAGACCGAAGCGAGATCGTCAAATGACCCTTCGCTGACGCGCTCGGCGACGCGGCGAAAGGCCTCGTTGGCCTCTTCTGCCGTTCGCGGCAGATCATCGAGGGTCGGTGGCGGCGGACGCGATGGCATGGCGTCGCTCTGCGACTCAGCTTGCGGCAAATGACCGCCAATGGCCTGATCACCCTCTGCCGCTTCGGCATCGCGACGTGCCGCCTCGCTGCTACGATCAGGCGGCGACGCGGGCCGCTGCGTCTGCGGTTTAAACTGTCCAGTCTCGGTATCGATTCCCAAAAAATCGTGCAACGGACTGAACGGCTTGCTCCGATTCTCCTCGCTCTCCTCCTGGGCCGGTGAAGCGACGGCTACGCGGCTGGTGTTCCCCCGAACCTCCGCAGCGGCGGCTAGCTCACTGGTTCCGGCAACGAAGGCAGCCACCAGCGGCACCAACCAGCGCCATTTGAATGGGCCGGGGATCAGCCTGCAGGCAACGCGGCAACGGTCTGAACTGGGCATTTTACATATGGCGCATAGAATGGGGAAATCTGTATTATCAATCTGCCCTTAATCACTGAGTCGTGAAAAGGTTCCACAACTCGCCCCGCCTCCAACCGAGACTGGAAGTGCAAAACGCATTCGCGAGCCATTATTAATTCGGCAACTTGCGCACCATCGAAGGCGAATTTCAATCATGGCACGCTCTTATTTTATTCCCCTGCTCACGCTGCTGATGCTGTGGCTGGTCGCCACGCCGGCTGCGTCACAGAAATCAACCGATGCCCCACGACGCGACGCAGCGGCTTGGCTGCCGGCTGATACGTTGGCCCTAGCCCGGTTTGCGAATGTGGAACAATTTCGCCAACAGTGGAGCTCATCTTCGTTCGGTGCCCAGGCAGCCGATCCTGCATTCGCGGAGTTTTTTGATGCTGTTGCCGCCCGGCTGTCCGGTCTCTCCGATGATTTGGGGATCGATCTGGTGCGCATCTGGCAACATGCCGAGGGGGAATTGTCGCTAGGCGTCATTCGCACATCCTCCAACGACCTCGCCATCGTTGCGGTCGCTGATTTGCCGAGCCAGCAGGATGCGGCGGCACTGATTGAGCAACTGGAAGCCAGCCTCCGCGATGACGCGGCCGTTGCGACCCGCGTGCAGCTTGGCGATCAAGAGCTGACTTCCTGGCGGCACAGCAGCGATCGCGTGATCCGCAGCCTCGGTTACTTCCAACAGGGCGGCCAGATTATCTTCAGCGACAGCCTGCAGACGCTTGCCGAAACCGCTCGCCTGGACAGCGACGCCGACGAGACGCTGGCTAAAAACCCAAATTATGCGCATGTGATCGAGCGAGTCACGCCGCGCGGCGACACCACGGGACTCAACTGGTATGTCAATCCGACGGCCGTGATCGAAACGGCGGCCGGCATGAACCTGACCGGGGATGCGAATCCGGAACTCGCCCAAACGCTGATTAAGCGATTGCGTCTGGACCAGTTCCGTGGATTTGGAGGTTCGTTTTGGCTTGGCCAAGGCGGGATGGATAGTGTCGCCAGTACCTACGGCTACCTCGAGACACCGGTTGAAGGATTTTGGAAGGCGCTGCAATTGCCGGCGACCGAGCAACAGCCGCCCGATTGGGTTAAGGACGATGTATCGATCTACAGCCAAATCAACTGGAGCGCCGATCGCTTCCTGCAGGCGGTCGGTGAGTTAATCGATCAAACACAAGGCCCCGGCACGTTCGATCAATTGGTCGGCTCAATGCAAATCGGCGATTCGGGAATGACGATCAGCGATTTGGCGCAGCAGCTTGCCGGACCGATTCACATCACTGCGGAGATCCCGCAGAGTGCGATGGAACTGACTCGCCAGCGGGCGATTTTTGCGATCGAAGTCACCGACCCCGAGCGGTTGCGTGCATTGGCCGACTCGATCGCTGCGCGGGCTGGGGCCGAAGCTTCCGAGGTCGCCGGTGCGGCGCTGTATCGCTACCGCTTTGACACGTCGGAGCTCCCCAACCTGCCGCCGCTGGAACTTGCCGTCAGTGTCACTGACGACGCCGTGATGTTTTCGCCCAACGCCGAGTACTTAGAAGCCACGTTAGCCAATCGTGATGCGGGGCGTGCCTTGGCTGACTCGCCGCGATACCGAGAGATCGCCGCTCAGTTCCCCAGCCGCACCTCGATGATCACCTACCAACGTCAAGACGCGCGGATGGAGGGACTGTATGAAAGCCTGCGCTCGGGGCTGCTAGGCGCGGGTGGCCTGCCAGGATTGACCGGGCAAATCTTCAATTTCGACTTTGAAAAATTGCCGCCGTTTCCCTCGATGAGCCGCTACCTGCAGTCCACCGGCAGCTTCATCGTTCCGCAAGAGGATGGTTTTCAGATCATCACGTTCGCGACACCACCCCGCGAGCCGTGACACTTGGTGGTCGATCGCTCCGCCGATCGAAACCGAAACCTGTACTCCGACCGGCGGAGCGGTCGGCCACACTTGGGTCAGCCACGCATGGGTCGGCCACGCTGGCCACACTCAGGGCTGCGCTTTCTTCGCTTCAAACAGGCTTGGCTTGGTCTCGGCGAGAATTTCCAGAATTGCCTGTCGGTCTGCGGTCGACAGATGGCTGAATTGCTCGCTCGGGTCTTCGCCGCGGAGCACCGCCAGCAGGCGCGTGCGGACGTACTGCAGCATCGGCTCGGGCAGCGCATCGAACGCGGGCGAATAGATCAGGTAGCTGCAGGGGAACTGAAACATGCGGCTTTTCAGATCGAGTTGCCGCAGGCTACGGCCCTGTGAATCGAACGGTCCCCGCGCGGCGAACTCTTCGGCAAAGGTCGAGGTGCCGGAGATCTCCGCGTGCAGCGGCGCTTCGTCGCAATACAGCATGTACTCGACGAGTTGGTCGCCGGCTTTCGCGATCCGCCGCTGGGTCGAATCGGTGCGATGATCTTCCGGCCGCCCCAGTGCCTCGTTCATGACCTGGTCGCTCGCAATCGCCTGCACCGTCTCATAGCGGGCCAGGGTGATGTAGTTGTGCATCTGGGATTGGTGTTCCATCACCATCAGCGCGACCAGGTCGCTGTGCGGCGACAGATAACGGCGGCTGGAAAACTTGCCGTCGAGCGACAACAGGTTGGCTCCACGTTCGAGGTTGAGTTTCTCATCGTCGTCCGGGTCGGTAGCCAGTTCATTGCCCAGGTGACGCATCTGGCCGTGCGTGCCGGTCACGTACCAGCCGCCCCAGCGCTGTTCAAACGGGCTGCGGTGGTCGCTGACCGTGCCGAAACCGCGCGGCCTGCCATCGGCGTCGGGATAGACGCTGCGGATGAAGAAGCCGGGTACCTGCTGCGTCCGGCCTGAGGCGTGGCAGGCGATGCAGCCGCCGCGGTCACGCAGCAGCGCCGGCGAACGGCCTCCGTCACGCAGGGTGTAAAACACGCCGCCGAGATGATCGTCCATCACTCCCAACTCGATCAGACCGCCTTGGACCCAGGCGACATAGCAGTCGTCGTTGAAGTACACCGCGCGAGGCATCTCGGGCGCGATCCGATTCTGCTGCAGGCTTGTTTTGGAAAACACCAACGTCTGCGACGACACCGGGATGTCCAGCGCCTCCAGCAGCGACCGTAAGTAGCTGCCGTGTTCGTCAGCGACCAGTTGCACCTCGCCGCGGCGGAGTTTTTCTTCCAGCCGCGCCACAGCGTTATTGGCCGGAGCGTCGCGATAAAAAATCGGCCCGCGCTCAAAATCGAACTCCGCCCGTGCCGGAGAAAGGGTCAGCACGAGTCCCAACAACGCACCAATCCAGGAGGCCAACATCCAGCGACGACAAGTGCCGCTAGGCATAGTACGGGAGCAACAAACGATCACAGTCAATCCTCGGTGGGTCAGTCGGGGCAAGTATTCCGCTGTCCAATATATACATTGACGTGCTCAAGGCAGGAGTGGAATCGTTCAGTAAGCCGTGAGGACGTCTGCATCGTGGGTGCTAGCGTATCATTCCCATTCTCCGTCAACCGCCATGGGCGACAGCGGCGCAGTGGATCTTAGCGCCGTAAGCGACCGCGACGATTTGTCCGAGCGACACGGCGAGAGCGATGTTATCTATTTAGCAGCGGGTGCAGCAAACCGAAGTCGGGGATGAGATCATGATGGACGTGGAATTGCTGAGTCGGCTGCAGTTCGCCGGCACGATTATGTTCCACTACTTGTTCCCGCCGCTGTCGATCGGGCTGGGGCTACAGCTGTTCTTGAACGAGTTGGCGTTCATCAGGACTCGCAACCCGGCCTGGGAAGCGGCAGCGAGGTTTTGGACCAAGATCTTTGCAGTCAACTTCGGCTTGGGCGTTGCCACTGGGATCGTAATGGAGTTTGAGTTCGGCACCAACTGGGCTGCCTACTCGCGGTTTGTTGGCGATGTGTTCGGTTCGGCTTTGGCCGCCGAAGGGATTTTTGCCTTTTTCCTAGAAAGCGGATTTCTGGCAATCCTCGTGTTCGGCTGGGACAAAGTGTCTCCGCTGATGCACCTGTTCAGCACGCTGATGGTGTTCCTCGGTTCGGTATTCAGCGCCGTCTGGATCGTGGTCGCCAACAGCTGGCAGCAAACCCCGGCGGGTTACCACATCGTCTGGCACGAGGTCCAAGGCGAGATGCTCCCGCGGGCGGAAGTCACCGACTTTTGGCAGATGGTCTTCAATCCCTCGTCGATGGACCGATTGTCACACACCTTGCTCGGAGCGTTGGTCCTGGGTGCATTCTTCGTCGCCTCAGTGTCAGCCTATTACCTGCTTCGCGGCAAGCATCTGGAGGTTGCTAGGGGTTGCATGAAGATCGCGCTGCCGACGGCGCTCGTCACAACGCTGTTGACCGCGGCGACCGGGCATCAATCGGCCCAGCGGCTGGTAGAGACGCAGCCGGCGAAGCTGGCGGCGATTGAAGCTCATTTTCACAGCACCGATGAGCCGACAGGCCTGTATTTATTTGGCTGGCCAGACGCGAAAAATGAGACGGTTCGGTTTGGGGTCCAGGTGCCGTTTCTGCTGAGCCTGTTGGTTTACGACGACCCGCTGCGACCGGTCCCGGCGATGGACCAGATCCCTCCGCAAAATCGCCCACCGGTGTGGCTTCCGTTCCAGACTTTTCACCTGATGGTGGCCTCGGGAACAGCCATGATTTTGTTGGCTGCGGCGAGCTGCTGGTTTCGATTCCGAGGCAGCTTGGAGAACCGGCGTTGGCTGCTGTGGTGTTTGGTCTTTTCGCCGATCGTGGCCATGGCCGCTAATCAAGCCGGCTGGGTGACCGCGGAAGTCGGCCGCCAGCCTTGGATCGTTTACCCCTCGGTGCAAAACGGTGTTGAGATGATGGGCATGCGGACCAGCGAAGGTTTGAGCGAGAGCGTGACGGCGGAGCAGGTCCTGGCCTCGATCCTAATGTTTGGTGTGATTTACTCAGCACTGTTTTTCCTGTGGATCTTTGTTCTCAACAGCAAGATTCAGCATGGTCCTGAAGCGCCACATGAACGCGATCCGGAGTCGCTGCGGCAGCGGGTATCGCACCGTGCCGCTTCACGGGCCGGATCACTGCTGGAGCCTGAGTGATGTCGACTTATGACTGGTATTCGCTCACTTGGTTTGTACTGCTGGGATTCCTTCTAATCGGCTATACGATTTTGGACGGGTTTGATCTCGGCGTTGGCATTTTGCATCCCTTCGTTGCCAAAGGCGATGAAGAACGCCGACTAGCGATGAACTCGATCGGACCATTGTGGGACGGCAATGAGGTTTGGCTGGTGACGTTTGGCGGAGCTTTGTTTGCGGCGTTCCCCAATGCCTATGCAGCTGTGTTCAGCAGCTTTTACATCGCCTTTCACTTGTTGCTGGCGTGTTTGATCGGCCGAGCGATCAGTTTGGAGTTTCGCTCTAAGGTGCATTCCAAGCTGTGGCGAGGTTATTGGGATTTTTCGTTCTTCTTGTCGTCGCTCGCCACGGCGATGCTACTGGGCATCGCGGCCGGCAATGTGTTGCAAGGGATGGCGCTCGGCCCACGTTACCATTACGAAGGCTCTTTAATCGAGCAGCTCGGCTGGTACCCGCTGATGGTCGGGTTTCTAACCACAACTCTCTTTGCTCTGCATGGAGCGATTTACCTTTACTTAAAGACTGAAGATGCGTTGCAACAGCGAGTGGCAAGCTGGATCCCGACGTTATGGGTGTTGTTTGCTGTGACTTATGTGGCAGTCACCGTCGCCACTTGGGTCACCGTACCGCATGCGACGAAAAACATTAGCGATTTTCCGATCCTGTGGATCGTTCCGGTGTTGAATGTGTTGGCGATCGCTAATATCCCGCGAGCAATGCACCTGGGCCGTCCGGGTTACGCCTTCTTTACCTCCTCAATGATCATCGCAGCGCTGGCGTGGTTATTCAGTGTCGCGATCTTTCCCTACTTCGTCATTTCATCGATCGATGAGGCCTATTCGGTCACGATTGAGAACGCACGCAGCAGCCAGAAGACGCTCGGCATCATGTTGATCGTCGCAGCGATCGGAATGCCGTTTGTGCTCACCTACACCTCGATCGTCTACTGGGTGTTCCGTGGCAAAGTGAAGCTGGACCCACACAGCTACTGAGCGCGCAGCGATTCTCAGGAAGGTGCAGCGGTTGTCCCGACGGTAGTGAGGTGAGCGTGGTAATCCGTGGTGGAATGAACCGCCGGTTGCTGCTTACTGCCGCGCAGATCGGCTAAACTGGGGGTCCACCGGCAAGTTATCGGCGGGCTCGTGATGACGGCGGCATGAAAGGAACGCACCGATGTGTCCGTGTGTTTCCCTCACCTATTTGCTGCAGCCGCACGCGCTCTCTGTTCAACTTATCGTCCGGGGTCATCCATCCAGCATTCTCGCAGCGGGGCAGCGCCATCGTGTCTGATGAAACATCGATCGATTTTCAGGAGCTCGAAGGAGAAACGGAACTGGTGCCGGTGGAGGATTATGGCGATAACCTGATCGAATGGGCTGTGGAACGCCAGGTCAGCGACATCTTCATCTCCGATGATCAGTTGAGCGTGACCGTGACGGTGCGGCGCCTGGGGCGAGTGCAAATGGTACGTCGCCTGGCGCGTGGCTACGGCAACCGTCTGCAAGGCTACTTCCGCGCGTTAGCCGGAGCGGATACTGGCGACATCATCCATCCTGCCGAAGGCCGTGGCACCGTCGGGCTGCCGGGCGGGCAAGTCGTCGACTTCCGCCTCAGTTCGCTGCCGACGCTGCTGGGGCAAGACGTCTCGCTCCGCTTGTTCAACTCGGCCTGGGCCAATCGCGGCATCGGCGCGCTGGGGATGGACGCCGACGTGGTCGAACTGCTCAAGCGGCTGCTGAACCATTCCTCGGGGGTGATCCTCGTCAGCGGTCCGGTGGCCAGCGGAAAAACCAGCACGCTCTACTCGGCGATCAACGAACTCAACGACGGCACGCGCAAGATCCACACGTTGGAAGATCCGGTCGAACATGTGATCGCTGGCGTCAATCAGTCTCAGATCAATCTGAAAGCGGGAGTCGACTTTTCTGATTTGCTAACCACGGTCCTGCGGCATAGTCCCGATGTGATCATGATCGGTGAAATCCGCGACACTCCGACTGCGGCCACGGCAATTCGCGCCGGCGGCAGCGGGCAACTTGTCTTGGCGACCGTGCACTCGGATTCGGCGGCCGAAGCGATCGATACGATGCGGCAATACGAGATCAATCGAACGTTTCTGGCGCGGACCCTGATCGGCGTGATCAATCAGCGGTTGATCCGCCGGTTGTGTCCGGAATGTCGGCAGGAGATTTCGAGCGCGGGGGTATTTGTCGAAAATCCGCACGTGGTCAACCGGCTCGGCGACACGATCCCGAAGCTCTATCGCGCCGTCGGTTGTGATGCCTGTATGCATACCGGCTTTGACACCTTGACTTGCTTGACAGAGGTCATGGTCGCCGATCGCGATCTGGAGCAAGCGATCGTTGCGGGCTTGCCAGCTGGGCAACTCCACCAGATGGCGACCGCTGCGGGCATGGTCAGCCTGGCGGAGTCCGCGCAGGCCCGGGTGCTCCGTGGGGAAACCACGGCAGCGGAAGCGCTGCGCGTTTTGGATGACGAGCAGTTGCACGAATTAGCGGCCCTGGCGCACAACGCCGAGGCGGACGACCGCCCGGCGGCCGGCTGCAGCCCCTACGGCTGATCGCCATGCTCGCAACCGACCGCCCGAGCAAAATCTGCTGGAGGACTGAATCGAGAGACGATCAACCTCGACTTGATCAAGGTTGACAATTGCTTCGGTCATGTTTGCTCTGTTTCGAGCACCGTTGCACCGAGCACGAGCATGCAATCACGAGCACGAGCACGAGCACGAGCACGATGAAATCGGATGCTGCAATCAAGCTGTGACACAAGGCCAGGTATTCGTTACTCGATGGCCCACAAGATCAATGAGTTCTCGTCTTTGATCAACACGCGGTTGCCGGTCAATACCGGATAGGCAAACGTTTCGCTCTCAGACACCTTGTAGCGAGCGACCTGCTGGAACTCCTCGGCTGAAGGCTTGAAGAAGATCAGCTGCGCGGTCGGGTTGAGCGCTGCCAGCACTGAGCCGCCATCGACGACCGACCCGTAGCCGCGCAAGCGTCCTCGGCCCTCCAGCGGCGCAACCCACGCGGTCTGGCCCGTCTCAGCGTTGATGCAGAACAGGCTGTCGCGATCGGTGATCCCAAAGATCAGTCCGTCGACCTGCACCGGCGTGTTGTACTGGACCGAGTTTTCATTGGCCCAAAGCTGCTCGACCGCCCACTGGTCACCGCGCTTTTCGATCCTCACCGCCCGCGTCCCACGGTTGGAACCGGCAAAGATCACCACTTGCTCATCGACCAGCGGTGTGCTGGCGTTGTAACCACGGCCTTCCACGGCAAACGGGATTTGCCACAGCAACTCGCCGTCAGCCAAGCTCAACCCGATGACGTTGCGAGCGGTCTCGGCGACCACGATCTCCGCCTGGCCGCTGCCAAACAAAACCGGTGAAGCGTAAGCGGTGCCGTCGCCAGCCCAATTCCATTTCTCTTCGCCGCTGGCCAGGTCGTAAGCGACGATTGCTCCGCTGTTTTCGCTGCCGATCTGCACGATGCACAGCCCTCCGGCAACCAGTGGCGAGCTGGAGGTGTAGAACCGCGGGACATCGCCGGTGCCGGTCTTCCGCCAGACGAGTTGGCCGCTGGCGGCATCCAGACAAGACAGTGTTCCGTTGGCTCCGAGCGTCACGACCTTACCCGCCACGACCGCCGGGGAGCTGCGCGGGCCGGCGAAGCCCGATGCCGGCCCCGAGGCGCCCGGCGCCGCGTATTTGTCCTGCCAAATCTCCTCGCCGGTTTCCAGTTCCAAGCAGCGCAGGATTTCGTGGCCATCCTGTCGCGCGAACACAAAGATGCGGTCGCCGACCAGGGCGGGCGTTGCCACTCCATCGCCCACCGTGACCTGCCAGACTTCGGTCAGTTGCTCAGGCCACTGGCTCGGCGGCTGGAACCCCGATGCTTTGGCATCTCGATTCGGTCCCCGCCACTGAGGCCAGTCCTGGGCCGAAGCACCACTGTTTGCAACCAAGCTCCAGCAACAAATAAGGCATCCGACAACGCGCACGGCACGGTTCATGGTTCAACTCGTTTCAACTTGAGCTGTGAAGCGGAACAGGCGGTGATTCTAATGCTCGCTCATCGACGGGAGCAAACAAAAACCGATTGCGTTAAAACTGCAGACCGGCCGATTCGAGGCGGCGGCAGGTTTCTTCCATTAAGGCGTCTTCGGCTTGCTCATCGGCAGCGACGTAGGTGACGCTGAATCGCAGGTAGGCGCCGGCATCGTCCCACGGCACGGTGACGATCCCGTGCTGCTCGATCAGGAACCGCGTTGCGTCCTCGGCCTTGGCAAACCGCCCGCCCGCAGCCGTGCCGCTGGGGGCAGGCGTGTAGAGGAAGTAGGTGCCGCCGGGCATCTGGCAATCGAAGCCGCAGCGCCGCAGTGCCGCGACCAACTTGGTCATGCGGCGACGGTACTTGTCATTGATCCGCTGCGGAATCGAATCGTCATCCAGCGCCGCAGCAGCAGCCTTTTGCGTCGCGATGAACTGGCCGCTGTCGCTGTTGTCTTTGACGTCGGCGAACGCGGAGACGATCCGCTCGTGGCCGCAGACCCAGCCCATCCGCCAGCCGATCATGTCGAAGCCCTTGCTCATCGAGTGGACTTCGACGCCGACGTCGATCGCGCCGGGGGTCTGCAGAAAACTGCGCGGCGGTCCGTCGAAGGTCAGCAGCGAGTGGGCGGCGTCCTGAACGACGACGAACTGCTTTTCCTTGGCCAGCGCCACGACTTGCTCATAGAACTCCGGCGGCGCAGTCCGCCCGGTCGGTGTGTTGGGATAGTTGAGCACCAGCAGCTTGGTGCGTTGGTAAATCTCCTCGGGCACCGCATCCAGGTCCGGCAGAAACCCGTTTTCTTTGAGCAGCGGCAAGCGGTGAACCTGGCCGCCGTAATAGCGGGTGTGCGTTCCGGCGACGGGATAACCCGGCACGGTCATCAGCGTGACGTCGCCGGGATTGATGAAGCAGGCCGGCAGCATTGCGTAGGCTGGCTTGCTGCCGATGCAGTGATTGATCTGGCGGGCCGGGTCGAGCGAAACACCGAACCGCCGCTGCATGAATCGCGCGACCGCCTGCTTAAACTCGATCACACCGTTATCGGCGTAACCGCGATTTTCCGGCTGGTTGATCTCGTGCTCCATCACGCGGCGAACGTCGGCCGGGGCCATCGAGTCGTTCTCGCCGATCCCAAAGTCCAACAGCTGCCGCTCGGGATGTTCTGCCAACGCCTTGCGTTTGGCCCGCTTGATCTTCTCGAACTTGTAGATCTCGGTGTCTTTGCCGTAGTTCGCGCCGCCGATCCGCTCGGCGAACAGTTGCTGGAAGTACGGATCAGCGGCTGCATCCTGGGACGACGCGTTGGCAGGGGCGATCGACATGGCAAACAAGCGGGTTTCAGTGGAACGGGAATGGAAAAACAGCGGCTTAAGCCTAGCAGGATCTCAATGGTTTTGAAGGTGTAAGCGTCGGGGTGGCTTGCAGGGGCAGGGGATGTCATTACCCGCATTGATCATCGGCCATCGTACTCGTACGGGTACTCGAACAGGCCGGGTCGATCGAGCACGAGCACGAGCACGAGCACGAGCACGAGCACGAGCACGAGCACGAGCACGAGCACGAGCACGAGCACTTGAGCATCTGCACCAAGTTGTCGAAGACAAGGCGGCGGACCGCGATTTATCCGCGGCGTTCATCCGGGCGATCGGTTCCTGTAGCCCGCCGCCGGTCGATGCTAGAATCGCCAGCCTTGGGCGACGGCCCGTGTCCACCGCCAGTCTCTGCGTCGCTTACCCCTTTGCCGCCCAGGAAACGCTCTGCATGACAGCCACCGACAAGGCCGAGGCGGAAGTCGCCGCGATTCGCAACCGGTACGAGGAATTGGCCGAGTTGGCGGGATCGCTGGCCCACGAGATCAAAAACCCGCTATCGGTGATCCACATGAACATCGATCTGCTGAGCGAGGATCTGGCCGACATCGACTCGCCGATCCGTCGCCGGGCGCTGAACAAGGTCGAGATCGTCCGCCAACAGTGCGAACGGATGGAGGGGCTGCTGCGCGACTTCTTGCGTTACACGCGGCTGAGCCAGATCGATTTGGTGCCTGGCAATCTAAACGACCAGATCGACCGGGTCCTGCGGGCGTACGGCGCCCAGGCCGATGCGGCCGGGGTGGAAATCCAACGGTACCTCGACCCCGACCTGCCGGCGATCCTGCTGCATAGCGATTCGCTGCAGGCGGCGCTGACGAATCTGGTCAAAAACGCGATTGAGGCGATGGACGGCGGTGGTCAACTCTGGGTGCGGACAACGCTGACCCGCGACGGTGCGGCATTGGAATTGATTGATACCGGCTGCGGCGTCGACGATATCACGCTGATGCACATGTTCGAACCGTTTTACAGCACCAAAGACGGCGGCTCGGGACTGGGGCTGCCGACGGCGAGGAAGATCATCGAAGCGCACGGTGGGCGGATCAACGTCCAAAGCGAAGTCGGACGCGGGACCAAGTTTGTGATTGAGTTCCCTGTACCCAAACGATTGGTAGGCGCGCGGCGAGCCGGTCCACTGCCGCCCGTGGAAAGTTCATCGCCCGGGGAAGGTTGACGGCGCGGGGAAGGTTGACCGCGGAAACGAATCAGCCTTCGGCAAACAGCTTTCGGCGAGCCGGTGGTTTGCTGAAATCCTCGCCGACAAAACCGCCCGCGGCCGGATCGAGCTGCAGATCGCCGAGGACCTCACGAAAACTCGCTGGACTCTCGCCCAAACAGAGCGTTTCAAGGTTGCGAACTTGCTCCTCATCAGTGATTTCCGCCAACGGCTGCATCCCGGCGGCGGACAGGCCGACGACGAGCACGCGCCGGCCGCAGCGGATCAGGGCGATCGAACCGGCCGTGCCGAGCGACTTTTGCCCCAGCAACCGCAGCGCTTCGTCAGGGATCGTGCCGCTGCGGTGAGCTGCGACGCCGCTTTTCTTCGACACCCAGACCAGCGCCGCGAACAGGCCCAACACCACCGCCAGGCTCGAACCGATCGTCACCAGCGGCATCGCCGCGGACCGCCGCGTGCCGTCAGCGTCCTCTGAACCGGGCGCCGGCCGCAGCGCCCTGCCGGTGGGCGCTGGCTCGCCGCTCTGCGAAGGAGACTGCAGGGAAATCGCCGCATAACCGCGCCGCTCCAGCGATACCGCGGGCGCCGCAGGCTCGTCGGCTGGTAACGCGGTGCTCGTGAGCGTCAATACGGCGATTCCAAGCGACAGCGAGACCCGTTGGGCCAGCCATCGGCGGCGGTTTGTTCGGCGTGTGCTAAACAACACTACCGACCAATTCCGTGACGCGGACGCAGAAATGTTCATTCATCACCAGCACTTCACCGCGAGCGATCAGGCGGCCATTGATGTAGATGTCGACAGGGTCGCCGGCGAGCTTATCCAGCGCGATCACCGAACCGTTGCGCAGCTTCAGCACATCCTCCAGCTTCATCTGGGTCCGCCCCAGTTCGATCCGCAGATCGAGTTCGACATCGCCGAGCAGGTCCATGCCGTGCAGTGGCTCTGTGTCGGGTGTGCCCTGCAGATCTTCCAGTTGGTACCGCTGCAGCGGCTGCGCAGGGTGCTCGCCCGTCAGGTCATCCAACTGTGCCTCATCGAGCGCCGCAGCGGTCTCATCGAGCAGCTTCTCGATCGCGCCAGCCGACTTGGGCGAACGGATTTGAGTGTCATTCATCCGGCGGAAGCCTCCATGCGAGCCCGCCGGCGCACCTGCGCCGGCAGCTGTATTGAGCGATCTAGCGCGGCAGACGACGCGCGTCCTGCCGCGGTGCTCTACATGTCGCCGAAATCCGCCACTACAGCAAGGGCAATCGGACAGGTGGCAGGTGGCAGGTTTCCCAGCTGCTTGAGCCGGTGCCCAGCCCCACGTAAGCTTTCTAGGTTCCGAAGGCTGGTCGCTAGATGAAGCTCCGGGCCAGCCTCCGCTTGACCGGCAAAGAGGCGCCATGGCAAAAAAACGATCATCCAGTGCCGGCAAGCCATCTCGCCGATCGCTCGGCCGAGCACGCAATGAAGCGTTAATCCCGCTTCCGCCGCCTCGTCATGAGATGTCGGATGGCTATGGGCCGTTGCTCGACGAGTTGAAACCGAAGATTTCAACCGAGCGAGTCCGTGTCGTCTTAGCAGCAAACTCGGCCATGGTGCTGCTGTATTGGGATATTGGCCAGACGATTCTCGAGCGTCAACAGCAGCAGGGATGGGGAGCGAAAGTCATCGACCGGCTGTCCGCGGATTTGCGTGAAGCGTTTCCGGACATGTCCGGGCTGTCCGCGCGAAACCTGAAGTACATGCAGGCCTTTGCTCAAGCCTGGCCGGACCGGGCAATTGTGCAAGAGGCGCTTGCACAAATCACCTGGTATCACAACATCACGCTGCTTGAGAAGCTGAACCGTGCCGAAGAGCGTCTCTGGTACGCAGCAAAAACCAGGGAAAACGGCTGGTCACGCAACATCCTGGCGATGCAGATCAGCGGGCAATTGCACCTCCGATCGGGGCGGGCAATCAGCAATTTCCAAGCGGTTCTCCCACCGCCCGACAGCGATCTAGCGGTCCAGGCGTTCAAAGACCCTTACCTGTTCGATTTTCTCGGCACGGCTGATCCTCGGCGGGAACGCGAGAGCGAGCAGGCCCTAATCGAGCAGGTGGAAAAACTGCTGCTGGAACTGGGTCAGGGGTTTGCCTTTGTCGGTCGGCAGATGACTTTGGAAGTCGGGGATGAGGACTTCGTGATCGACTTGTTGTTCTACCCCTACCGGCTGCGAAGGTTTGTGGTGGTCGAACTGAAAGCCGTTCCGTTTGATCCGGCGTTTGTGGGCAAATTGAATCTTTATTTGTCCGCCGTGGATGACTTACTAAAGCAACCCGATGATGGACCGACAATCCGATTGTTGCTCTGTCGCGGCAAGCAGCATGTGGCTGTCGAGTACGCGCTGCGCGGGATGACGCAGCCACTGGGGGTAGCGGATTGGGAGACCCAGCTCGTCGACAAGCTGCCCGAATCACTCGCCGGCAGCCTCCCGACGGTAGAGCAGCTTGAAGCCGAACTGAGCGCGGCTGAGCCAGGGAAGCAGCCGACCAAGCGAACAGCGACTAAGAAGCCGCCAAACGGAAAGTCCGCAAGCAAAAAGTCAGGGAAAAACAGGCAGGCTGAAGCCTGAACTCCAACGGTGGGGAGGGGCTGGGGCAGGGCGGTTACTGCTGGGTGTCGCGGCCAGGTGCGCTGGCAAGCGTCTTTTGTTGGTGTTGTTGCTGCTCCGCTTGATCTTCGGCGATCATTTCGGCGGCGATGTGCAGGCGGACCATGTTTTCCAATAAGGGCGATGGCCGGCTGGCGTCGGGCATGGTCACCAGCCCCACTAAGTTGCGGGAAATCTGGATCGGCGTTCCGATCACGCCCCAAGGAAACCCCCACCAGCCAACGATTGCCGAACTGGTGATCCCGCCGAGTTTGGCTTTGATCCCGCAGCGACTGCAGCAAACGTCCGGGCGACTGCTCCAAGATGTCATGAACAGCGCCGACCAGATGCGGTGCGAGGTGTGCACATCCACGGGCCCTGGGCCACCACACTTAGGACAATGGCTGTTATGCCACAGATACAACTGCTCAGCCAAATCCTCCTGGGGCACATGATCGGCAACGGCAACCATGAAACCGGCTTGGCGGCACTTGGCGTTGCAATACCGCCGGCTGCCATCTCGCTCGCCACCAAACAGGATGTAGGTTCCACAATACACACACTTGGCCATGGTATGGTTTCCCTAGGGCTGGAGAGAAGAGCGAGACGGGGCTCTGGGCCCACAACTCTTAACCATTATGCGCATGGCCCGCCACGGTGGGGGAGCATTGAACAGTCGCACCCAAGGTGCGTTGCCCGACCCTGGGCTAAGTTGTTAGACGCCGTTGGCGTGAGCAGGCAACAAAGCGGTGTCTCCGACCATGTTCATCCTCCGCGCCTCCGTGAGCCCCCCTTCCTCCCCGCTCCTGATCGAGATCTCTCACAGAGCCACGGGGCTCACGGAGTAGGATTCGTCGGCATCGGACGCTAGACGCGCAAGGGGCGGTAGAGGTCCAGATCGCTGCGTCCGCCGAGCTGGGCGTAGATCTGCACAATCTCGCGCCGAACCGCTGCGCAGAGCTTGATCGGCAGAGCCGCCCGATGCAGTATCGCCGCCGGCAGCAGAGCCACCGAGGCGGAAGAAGTAAGGTGACTGCTCACACTGGTCAAGGCCCGCGATCGTTGCCGGTGAGTTGCTGCCGATCGCCAGAATCACCGCTTCAAAATCGACCGCGGCGTCCGCCGGCCACATGCTGCCGCTGCGGTAGTTGGCCTGCTGCTGATCCCACTGGACGCTCAGGCGGAAGTCGGCGGGGACATCGCCATCAACGAAATCCTCATCATCCGCGTCGTCGGCCAGATCCGCGTCGTCATCGCCCACCGCGACCTCGACCAGTTCAATGCCGGTGACCTCGTGCCCGGTCCAGACGCGGTTGCGAAGCAGATCGCTGCCTGCCAGCGGCTCGAGCCCCTCCGCCAGCCACTGGCCGATGGTCAGCGGCAGCGAAGCGGCGGGAAAGGTGCTGCCGCTGCCGTGCTGCGCCGAAATCGCCGACCAGGCCAGCGGCGACAGACACGCACTGGGCAACATCGGCAGTGGCTGATCGACCAGATCGCGAAGCGATTGCCCGACGTCGCCGCGTTCAAACACGGTCACGTCGTAACCGAGGAACCGCCCATACAGCGCCGCTTCCAGCCCGAGGGGTCCAGCACCGATCACGGCGATGCGGCCAGGCGGGTCAAGCGTCATTTCGTGTTGGTGTTCAGTCATCGAACGGTTGTTGTCTGGGTTAAGAGCATGCGTCCGACGGCGAAGGCCGCCGGGTCGACCGCAGGAGGCTTGTGCTGAATCAAATCGGCAATCACTTCCGCCGTCGCTGGGGCCAAGTGGATGCCGCTGCGGTAATGACCGCCTGCTATGAACAGGTTTTCCACCTCCGGCACACGGCCGATGATCGGAAAGCCATCAAACGTCGCCGGCCTCAGCCCCGACCAGCTCCGCACCGGCTGGAGCGACTGCAGCTCCGGTACCACCCCGCCGGCCCAACGAGCGAGGATCGCAAGCATTTCGTCCGTCGTACCAAGATGAAAACCCACTTCCTCTTCGCAGCTGCCGACCAGGACATGACCGTCATCGCGAGGCACCAGGTAGCGATGCCCTTCATTGATGATATTTCGAAATCGGGGGCTGTCGAATCGGTACAGCAGCATCTGCCCGCGAATCGGCACGACACTCATTCCCAACCCAAAGTCAGCCGCGGCCTGCCCAGCCCAGACACCGCCGCAAAGCACTACGGTCGGCTGGCGGCCTGTCTGCTGAATTACCGATTGGTCGCTGGTCTGCACAACCGCCTGATCGCCGTGGCGCTCCAGTCGCAGCTCGACATGCTCCCGGATCCGTACGCCCGCGGCGGCGGCAGTGGCCGCTAACCCGCGGAGCAAATCCGGCGGACGGACCTGCCGTTCATCCTCGAGCCGCACCGCCGCACGGAACCGCGGCGATAGCGCCCAGCCCGCCAGCGCCGGCTCCCGCTGTGCGAGTTCCTGAGGCGAAAGCAATTCTGCGGCGATCCCGTCGCTGCGCCAGTAGTCGAGCCCAGCAACCAGCGCGGCCGCTTCTCCAGCGGTGCTGGCCAAGTAGATCCCGCCGCAGCGGCGAAAGCCGACATCGATTCCGCTGTGCTCCCCAATCCGCTGAGCCCACTGCGGGTACAGCTCGTGGCTGTGGGCGCGGAGCGTATCAAACGGGTCGCGTTGACCAGCCGCTCGATCGTGATCCGATTGCGCCGCCGGCAGGATTCCCGCCGCCGCCCAGCTTGTGCCCTGACCGATCGCGCCGCGGTCCAGCAGCGTCACGTCCGCTCCGCGGGATGCCAATTCCCAGGCGACTGCCAATCCGATCACTCCGCCGCCCAGGACGATGATTTCCATCTGCTATTTTTGTTTATGCGGGAAACAGGTGGTCCAGCCGGTGACGCTGCAAAACTTCGTCAACCTGCTCAGCCAGGGCGACGTCGTCCGGCGAGGTTGCCTGACGCAGGTGCTGAAGTAATCGCCCCAGCTCGACCTTGGTGTCGATATCTTCACGTTGTTCCAGCAGCGATAGTTTCAGTGCATTCTGCCGGCCGCGGGCCAGCGTCTGATCAAGCACCGCCGGAGTGCCCCAGTCGATGTCTACGAACAGGTTTTGCAGACGCCCGGCCGCCGCACTGTCCAACCGTCCGTTGTTCGCACGTGCGGCATTGCGGTGCGCTATCGTACCGCGCAGTCCGATTAGGTAGTAACCGCCATCAAATGCCGGCCCGAGCACCCCATCGTGGCTGGCCAGCGCCGCAAACGCTGCCTCGATGTCTGCTGTGGTGAGTGTTGGCAGGTCGGCCCCGATCATCACAATCGCCGAGGGGCCATCGCCAGCCAATTCGCGGCGGAACCCACGCCACATCCGCCGTCCCAAATCGCCATTACCCTGCGGAAATACCGCCCACAGCGGATCGATTTCTGCTGCGAGCGCTCCGCAGCAGTCATCCGGCGACGTCAAAACGCGGCGCTGATCGGAACAAGTGGCGAGCCGCGTGGCCAGCTGACGCACGAACACCCGGTGCAGTTCTGCAGCGGCAAGCGCACCGATCGTGGCAGCCAGCCGCGTTTTGACGCGGCCTGGCTGCCAGTGCTTGGCCATCATCAGCAAAGTTTTTTTCGACAATTGATTCAACCAATACTTACAATGGCAAACGGTTCGCGATAACTTGCACAATGCGCCATTTTTTGAAGTGGCCCCGCCGACCCACCCAAATCGGCGGAGACGCCTCCACACCGCCTCCTTCTGATCCAGCACGCATATTCTCATGAGCCTATCCGAAAAGGGGTCTGACCCTCTTCGGAGAGGCCAGAAACGTGATGAAATCGACTCGCCTCCAAAGGGTCAGACCCCTTTTCGGATAGGCCCTTTTTTGACGCTCGACCGATCCACCTAGCGGCGTGAACGTCCCGTCGCGGCGACTGCAGGCATGACGACTCAAGTCAACTCTCAGCGATTTCTCGAAATGGTGGCCAAAAGCCGCCTGGTCGCGCCCGAGGCGTTGGCGAAGTTCACCCGCCAGCTGCACGAGACCTACGGCGAGACGTTACCCGAGGACGCAGCCCCGATCGCTGCGGCGGCGGTCAAGGCTGGGCTGCTGACCCAGTGGCACACCGAAAAGCTGCTGACCGGCAAGTACAAGGGCTTTTTCCTCGGCAAGTACAAATTGCTCGGGCACATCGGCACCGGCGGGATGAGCAGCGTCTACCTGGCCGAACACATTCGGATGCAGGACAAACGCGCCATCAAGGTACTGCCGCGGACCCGCGTCAAAGATGCCACTTATCTAGCGCGCTTCCAACTGGAGGCCAAGGCGATCGCGTCGCTGAGCCACCCGAACATCGTCCTGGCCTATGACATCGATAACGAGGGCGATGTTCACTACATCGTGATGGAATATGTCGAGGGGGTCGATCTGCAAGTGCTCGTCCGCCGCGACGGGCCGCTGCCCCCGGGTGAAGCGGCACTGCTGCTCGCCCAGGCCGCCGACGGCTTGCACCATGCCCACCAACGAGGCGTGATTCACCGCGACGTCAAACCGGCCAACCTGCTGCTGGACCTGGAAGGCCGCGTGCGTCTGCTCGACATGGGATTGGCACTGGTTTCCGCTCAGGAAGAAGAATCGCTGACTGTCGTTCACAATGAGAATGTGCTCGGAACTGCCGACTACCTCGCTCCCGAACAGGCGCTCAACAGCCACACCGTCGACCACCGAGCCGACATTTATGGTTTGGGTTGTACGCTGTACTTCCTGCTGACCGGCCGGCCTCCGTTTCCCGAGGGCAGCTTGGCTCAGCGAATCGCCAAGCATCAGAACGAGATGCCGACGTCGATCCGAAAAATCCGCAGCGATTGCCCGGGTGAGTTGGAAGGGATCTGCGTCAAAATGATGCAGAAGGACCCGCAGTACCGGTATCAATCGGCCGCCGACGTGGCCGAAGTGCTGCGCCGGTTCGCCGCCCACGCACCCGCGGAAAAATCGCTCGTCGCCGCCCACATCGGCGGCGGGCCGAGCCGCAGTGGTGGGCAGAGCCGCGGTGGTAGTGGTTTGCCCAGCCGCGGTGTCGGCTCGGCGTCGCGCGGAGCGTCCTCGCGCGGTTCAGCAGGCGGCACATCGCCCTCGTCGATGCTCAATCACGACACGGTGAGTGAGAAGGGGGATGCGACGATGGCCGGCGACCGAGCCGCCGTCATCCGCGGCAGTGGCCTGTCGGCTTCGGACAGCGGGCGGCTAGTCAATACCGCCACGAAATCCGCGGTCGATCTGTTTGGCGATAGCTTCTTGGACCTGGAAGTGGAATCGGGGTACAAGGGCAGCAAGGCGGCGTCTTCGAGCCGCTCGGCGGGTAGCAAGTCGTCGACGCTCTCGGGCCGCCGCAGTGATGGAGCGCGGATTGTGCCCGGCGGGGCAAAAGCGACTGCAGAATTACTCAGCGGCTCCAAGATCGGTGCCGACGTCGCTGGCGGCAGCGGTAGTTATCATTCGCTCAAGACGCCTCAGCCAGCCGCCGGACGCTCGGGAGTCAGCCACGGGGTGCCGAGCGGTTCACCCGCAGCGGCCAAACATCGCAGCTCCGGCTTTTTCAGCAACCCCGTCCTGATCGGGCTTTCTCTGGGCATCTTCTTCCTACTGGCGATCGTGATCGGTTACGTTCTTGCTCGTCTGACCTCGTAAGCCGCTCCAGCTGACGCCTCACTCCGATCGCGCCGCCTCGCCCCATGACCGTCATTGTTGAGAAGCCCTACCAGTTTGTGCCGCCGCATCGCGGGAACCTCTGGCCATCCTTCATCCAGACTTTTCGGCTGGTCGATCGTTACCTGGCCAAGCACGATGGGGTTGTCGATCACGAATGCCGCCATCTGCAACGGCTGAGCGATTCCATCGCGGCCGGCGATTCGATTTTGTTGACGCCCAACCATTGCCGGTATGCCGATCCGCTGGTCCTCGGCTGGCCGGCCCGGGAACTGCGGACGCACCTGTACGCGATGGCCAGCTGGCATCTGTTTGCGCAGCCCACTGCAGGCATTTGCGATACAGAAGATGGGCGGTTTTAGCATCTTCCGCGAAGGCACCGACCGGCAATCGCTGGAGACGGCGGTCGAGATTCTGAGCTCGGCTGAGCGGCCGCTGATTCTGTTTCCCGAGGGGACGACCAATCGTACCAACGACGTGCTGCAACCACTGCTCGACGGAGTCGCGTTCATCGCTCGCACCGCGGCCAAGCGGCGGGCCAAACAGTCCGGCGGCCGCGTCGTGATCCATCCCGTGGCCATCAAGTACCTGTTCCTTGGTGACATCCAAGAATGGGGCGACCGAGTGGCTTCCAAGCTCGAAGAACGTCTCGGTTGGCGGCCGAACCACAACGCACCGTTGCTGAGCCGAATTGCCCGGTTGGCTGAAGCGCTGCTGTCCATTCACGAAGTGCGCTATTTGGGAAAGCCAACCGACCAGTCGCTGTCCCACCGCCGCGATGCGCTCGTCGAACATCTGCTGAGCACCGCAGAGGACGAGTTCGCGATCGTTCCGGACCGCAGCAATGGACCGCTGGGCCGGGTGCGAAAACTGCGTTCCAAACTGACCGCAGCGCTAGCGAGCTGCACAGCCGACCAAAAGGAACACTACTACCACCTCATCGATGCGGTGGAACTCTCGCAGCAGCTCTACTCCTACCCCGATCGCTATCTGTTCCAGTTTCCCACCACCGACACGCAGATTCTCGAGACGCTCGAGCGAATGGAGGAAGGGCTGATGGGCCGGGTCGATAACCCTGGGCCGCTGAAGGCGGTGATCGAGTTCGGTGAGGCGATTGTGGTGCCGCAGGATCGGCCACCGCGCGGCGCTGCGGACCCGTTGATGGCCGCCATCGAATATTCGCTCCGCGAGATGCTCGGAGGCTTGGCACTGGAAGCCAACCCAGTCGAGGCGGCTTCAGGCGCTCTCGAGGTTCCCGCCGACGGATTGAAGGCGGATCCCTGGGAACCGAGTCTGCCGGAGTTTGGGCAGATGCCTGACGCTCGGGCTGCTGTTGACCCGCTCGTCTCTGGGGAACGCACGGTTGCTGATTCAGCCGTTCCGACGGGTCTGAAGGAAGCGAGGAACCCTTAGCTGCGGCAGCCGCTCCAACACAACGCAAATCCCTTATTGCTGCGGTCAACCGCGGGTGAAGGTGGCAGGAATTCAGCCGACTGAAGAAGAACTGCTGCGACTGAAAATATCGCCCTGCCGATACTTACGGAGCGGTAGAATTTGGTTATTGTCTAGTGTTATGCACCCTGTTAACGAGCGGTTGTCCTCGGTTGGGGTCGCGATTATGAGTGATCGCAATGCCGGATTGCTTCTGCGGTGGTAGGTAGAAGACGTTTGGGATGGTGTGCCCAAATGACGACGGGCTATCTGTCGTCAAGGCGGGCGTCCTTTATCACAACTTTGGATCCATTTGAGGAACCGGTTTCATGACCAAGAGCAAGTTAGAGTACATTTGGCTGGACGGCTACCAGCCTACGCAGACGCTCCGCAGCAAGACCAAGATTGTTGAGAACTTCAGCGGCAAAGTCGAAGACGCCGAGATCTGGTCGTTCGATGGCTCCAGCACCCAGCAGGCAACCGGCGGCAGCTCAGACCTGTTGCTCAAGCCGGTGTTTGTTTGTCCCGACCCAGGTCGCTTGGGCGGCAACGGCTTCCTGGTGATGTGCGAAGTGCTCAACCCCGACAAGACGCCGCACCGCACCAATGGTCGGGCGACGATCGACGACGACGATGAGGACTTCTGGTTCGGTTTCGAACAAGAGTACACCCTTTGGAACCCCGACAAGAACAAGCCGTTGGGATTCCCGGCCGAAGGCTATCCGGCACCTCAAGGTCCCTACTACTGCAGCGTCGGCACCGGACGCGCCGTTGGCCGTGACATCATCGAGGAACACCTGGAGCTGTGCCTGCAGGCTGGCCTCAACGTCGAAGGCATCAACGCCGAAGTGATGAAGGGGCAGTGGGAGTTCCAGGTCTTCGCCAAGGGCGCTGAAGCTCGCTGGCGACCAGGTCTGGGTCGCTCGTTACCTGCTGGAACGGACCGCCGAGAAGTACGGCATCGCCATCAACTTCCACTGCAAGCCGGTCCAGGGCGACTGGAACGGCAGCGGGATGCACGCCAACTTCAGCAACACGTTGCTGCGGACCTGCGGCAGCAAAGAGGTCTATCACGCGGTTTGTGATGCCTTCCAGCCGCGCATCCGCCAGCACATTGACGTGTACGGCGCCGACAACAACCAGCGTCTGACCGGTCTGCACGAAACTCAGTCGATCGATAAGTTCAGCTACGGCGTCTCGGACCGTGGAGCGTCGATCCGGATTCCGATCGCGACGGTGGAAAAGGGCTGGAAGGGCTGGCTGGAAGATCGCCGCCCGGCCAGCAACGCCGACCCCTACATGGTCGCCAGCGCCATCATCGCGACGATGAAAACCGCTGACATTGCTCAGCCGGTCTAAGGTTTCGCACAGCTGATCCGAGGTCTACGATAACCCGGCATCACCCGATGGTGGTGCCGGGTTTTTTCATGCCGCAGCCATACCGCGCGAACGCTGGCAAGGTACGATCAAGCTTTTCCGCTGCTGCCCACTGGCAGCCCGTTCGCGACGCCTCCTCTTGCAACCGATCAGCCGATGGAACCAGCCATCATTCTCTCGGGAACCGATCCCGATCTCCCAGCGACGCCACCGGTAGGGCACCTGCGCTATTCCAATGTCCGTGACATGGCCCGTGGAGCGACCGCTCAGCTGCGGAGCGGATTCGACACCGTGGTTGGCCGCACGGTTGCCATCAAGTCGCTGCTGCCGGAGCAGATGAACAACCGTGTCGAGCGCCGCCGGCTGCTGCGCGAAGCACGCGTCACAGCCCAACTGCAACACCCCGGCACCGTGCCGGTGTACGAGATCGCCGATGATGATTACTGGGGCATCTACTTCACGATGAAGCGGATCTCCGGCGAAAACCTGTTCGAAGCGCTCAAACGGATCGCCCGCAAAGATCAGCGGACGATGGATGCCTACCCGCTGTCGCGGCGGCTGGACATCGTCGCCGATACCTGCCAGGCGCTCGCCTACGCCCACGCCCGCGGCGTGATCCACCGCGATGTCAAACCGGAAAACATTTGGGTGGGGAACTTCGGTGAAGTCGTCCTGCTGGACTGGGGCGTTGCTAAAGTTTGGGGTCACCCCGATGACAACGAGCCGGTTCGCCACAGCTCGCTGGCGGTCCGCAAGGGCCAGGAAGACGAGAGCCAACTGCGGACCCTCACCGGCCACGGTCAACGCCCGGGAACTCCGCTGTACATGTCACCCGAACAAATCGACGGGCAACGCGGGATTGATGAACGGACCGACATCTTCAGCGTCGGTGTGGTGCTGTACGAAGCGCTCGCCCTGCGGGAACCGTTCCGCGGTGCGAACATTGACGAAACGTTCATGAACATCAAGCACGCCGAAGTTTCGCCGCCAAGTGAACGATCGCCCGACGCCGGGATCACTCCCGAAATCGATGCCGTGGTGATGAAAGCGATTCAAAAGAAACCCGCGCAGCGATTCCAGACCATGCGCGACCTGATCCACGAACTTCGCATCGCCTCCCGCGCCGTCGCGGTCAGCGAACCTCTTTAGGGCCTGTCCGGGCGAATTCATGTGTGGAATAACAGGCGCTCTCTGGAGCGATGCCGCTTCGGCAATCGATCCGCAAACGCTGCGGCGGATGACCGATGCGGTGAGCCACCGCGGACCGGATGATTGCCAAACCCATCTGGACCTCGCCCATCGGGACGGGGAAGGGCGGTTGGCCAGCGTCGCGCTGGGCTTTCGCCGTCTGAGCATCATCGACGTGGCGGGCGCACGCCAACCGATGTCCAACGAAGATGGAACGATTTGGCTGGTCTTCAACGGCGAGATCTACAACTTCCGCGAACTCCGCCGCCGACTCGAAGGAGCCGGCCATCGCTTCGCCACCGACGGCGACGGCGAAGCGATCCTGCACCTTTACGAAGATCTCGGAACCGACTGCTTCGAGCAGCTCAACGGGATGTTCTCCCTGGCGATCTGGGACAGCCGCCGCAATCAACTGGTGCTGGCCCGTGACCGCCTGGGCAAGAAGCCGCTGTACTTCACCCAGCAGAACGACCGCCTGCTGTTCGCCAGCGAACTGAAATGCTTCGCCGAAGTCCCTGGTTTCAAACCCGAGATTGATCCCGGGGCGATCGATGAGTTTCTGACCTACCAGTACATCCCACACCCGGGAACGATCTGGAAGGGCGTCCACAAACTATCGCCTGGCCATTTTGCCACCTTTCGCAACGGCCACATGCGGGTCCAGCGGTACTGGAACTACGACCCCGCCTACGAAGCCCACCTCTCGAGCAGCGACGCGATCGACAAAGTGCGTGAGTTGCTCGAGGACTCGGTGCGGATTCGGCTGCAGAGCGATGTGCCGTTGGGTGCGTTTTTGTCCGGCGGTATCGACTCGTCGCTGATCGTCGCCCTGGCTCAGCGGCACCTCGATCGTCCGATTCGCACCTTCAGCATCGGCTTTCCCGACAAGGATTACGATGAAACCGGCTACGCCGCCGAAGTCGCGCGGTTCCTCGGCACCGACCACACGCGGTTCGAAGTTGCGCCCGACGGTGTGGCGATCATCGACAAGCTCGTCTGGCACTACGACGAGCCGTTTGGGGACTCGTCGGCGGTCCCGACATGGTATCTGTCGGAACTGACGCGGGGCGAGGTCACCGTTGCCTTGTCTGGTGACGGCGGCGACGAGCTGTTCGCGGGTTACGATCGGTATCGCGCGCTGTGGCTCAGCCGCATGATTCAGACATCTCTGCCGCTGCACCGGCTGCCGGGGATTGCGCTCGTCCAACGGCTGCCCGATTCGTCGCGCCAGCGCTCGCTGATCCGCCGCGGCAAGCGGTTCTTGGAATCTTACGGCCAGGAGCCGGCGAGGCGGTACCTGTCTTGGATACAGATCTTTCCCGAGTCGCTCCGCGCCGGGCTGTACCGCGACGAGTTCGTGGAGCGGCTCCCGGGGACCGACCCGTTTGAGTTTTTGCAACGTGCCTGGGAGCGTTCTGGCGATCGCGATGTGATCAGCAAAGCGTCGCTGGTCGATTTGGAAACGTATCTGCCGTGCGATCTGATGACGAAAGTCGACATCGCCTCGATGGCTCACGGCTTGGAAGTCCGCTCGCCGATGCTCGATTATCGTCTGGTGGAGTTGGCTGCGTCGCTGCCGGTGGGATTGAAGTTCCGGGGTGGCCGCGGCAAGCGGATCCTCCGCGACGCATTTAGCGATCGGATTCCGTCAACCGTTTGGACCCGCCGCAAAATGGGCTTCGGCGTTCCGATCGCGGGCTGGTTTCGCGGCCAGCTCAATCCGATGCTCCACGACCTGCTGCTGGCCCCTGGAGCTAGGATCCATGACTTCTTTCAGCTCCCCGCTCTGGAGCGGCTCGTCACGGAGCACGAGACGATGCGGCACAACCACTGCTACCGGTTGTGGAGCCTGCTGATCCTCGAAAAATGGCTGCGGACCTGGGCTTAACCGGCGTTACCTTGGCCTCGTCGACCGGTCTTGGGTGACTTATGCTGGGGAGTAACACGCTTCTTTCGGTAGGGCAGGGGACTAGGAAACCAATGAGTAAAGAACGGCTTGCGGATCTGTTGCACCAGCTGCAGGTTGAGTTGTCCAGCACCGAGGACTTGGATCAGGAGCTGAGCGAGCAGCTCCGCACCACGACGGCTGAAATCCGCCAGGCGCTTGACCGTGAACAGCCGGAAACAACCACCGACGAGACTTCCGAAGGCATGATTGCGCAATTGCGTCAGGCGGCAACGCGTTTTGAGGATTCGCACCCGGCGCTAACCAACACGGTTGGCCGGATCGCCGATGCGCTGGCGCAGTTGGGGATCTAACCCTTATCCCCCGCTATCAGCCTATTGCCTTGCGAAGTTTCCGGTAGACCAGCTGCTTCTTTTCAGCCGCATTCCTTATCTCTTAGCGGCAGGCCATCTCTTACCCGCCCTGTCGCCTGGCTCTATCGGCTTTTTGGTACCTCGCGTCACCTTACCCATTCCGCAGAGGGGAGACTGCTTATAGCCTCAAGGGTTATGATGATGCGGTACCGGCCCCTATTGAGGGACGAGTCTGCGCCCCAACAGGTGCGTAAGTGGCGAAATAAATTCTTGAAAATTTTTGGAAACGACCGAAACCATTGATATACTCAAAAAAACACTGGTTTTTGAGTCTTTCTTCTTGTCACTCTAAAAACGATCGCCTTGCCCGTTTGCGATCGGCCCATAAGATGACTGTCTAAGCGGGTTAGAGGCGGAATCAACGCCTGCTTTGGATTTTTAAATCTCCTTTTCTTGCTCTTTCAGAGGTCTGCTAAATGTCTAACAAAAACGGCAGGGCGGCGTTTACGCTGGTCGAACTGCTGGTGGTGATCGCCATCATCGGCGTGATGGTCGGCTTGTTGCTGCCGGCGGTGCAGGCGGCCCGTGAGGCCGCGAGGCGAATGAGTTGCAGCAATAACTTGAAGCAGCTCGGCCTGGCGATGCACAATTACGAATCGACCTACAAGAAGCTGCCCGCGATGGGCTTCCGCGGTGTAGGTGAGGATCCGGGCTGGTGGTACGCCTGGACAATCGGGGTACTGCCGTACGTCGAGCAGCAACCGCGGTACGACGCCATGATGACCCAGGCGCGTCCTTCGGGTCCTGGTCTCCCCACTCCGTGGTCGACTGCTAACACGCCGTTCAACAATGCCAACTGGCGAGGGGACATCCCGACGTTCATTTGTCCGACGGATATGCCACCGGATAACCGCGGTGAAAGCCCCTCGCTGCTGACCTACAAAGTTTGTGTGGGGGATGACTACCATCAAAACCACTTCCGACCCGATCAAAACCGAAGCAATCGCGGGATCTTCCAGGTAATGAGCTGGCGTGGATTCAACGAGATTCCCGATGGACTGTCCAATACGGTCATGCTCGGCGAGGTCGCCGGCGGTGGAGGCCGGGACGACATCATCGGTGGTGTCGCGTTGAATATGCAGGCTTGGAACCCGGCAGCTTGTGAGGCGCGGGTTGACCCGCTGACCAGGCGGTTGATCGCCCCGACCCGCGAACCCTTCCGCCCGACCAACGGTCGTGCTTGGGATGGTCGTCCCTACTTTGTTGGATTTGCCACGATGGTCGGCCCCAATGGCCCTTCATGTCACTGGGGCGGTGTTGACGGCAACGAACATATGGGGACCGCTGCATCGCGTCACCCCGGCGGTGCTCAAGTCACCATGGCCGATGGTTCGGTATCCTTCGTCAGCGAAACGATTGATACCGGCAACCTGACCATTGACGACATTCAAGATCCAGGTAGTCGACGTTCGCCGTATGGGGTGTGGGGTGCGCTCGGTTCGGCGCCGGCGGTGAAGCAGTTCAGCTGCCCTAACCAAGGGAGCGGAATCAGCAAGCCGTTTTAGTCGTCATTTAGGAGCCCGCAGCACCGATCAATTCGGTGCTGTGCGGGTCTAGCAGCCGCGGCTCGGCTGCGCAGCGGCTTGTGCCCAGAGCCAGCATTTGGTGCGAACCTGCTGGCTGCTTCGGCTTAAAACCGGCGCGTATGATCGGGCGGGCGGCGAATTTCTTCTGTTTTGATCACGCTCATCCATCGCTGTGGAAAGTGCGCTGTCTTCCGATTTTGATGTCCATTTTTTGGGAATGTAATCTTATGAATCGTTATTATTTTGCATTTGCAACCGCGCTGGCTTTGTTCGTTGCCAGTGGTTGTGACAGTGGACCTCCGGTCGGAACCGTGACTGGAACCGTCACCATGGATGGCGCCCCGTTGCCTAATGCCCTGGTCACGTTCGTTCCCGAAGGCGGTGGGCAACCGGCGATGGGTAAAACCGATGCGACAGGGAAGTATGAGCTGTATCGCCGCGGAGAAGCAGGCGCCTTAATCGGCACCCACACCGTCGTCGTCACCACAGCCCCCGATCCCTCTGCGGCACCAGTGGCGGAGGTTTCCAGTGATAGCGAAGCATATGAAAAACAAGCGATGGGCGGTGCCGCCAGCGATTACAACCAGGCGACTGTCAAAGAATCGATTCCCGCTCGCTACAACAGTCAGTCGCAACTGAAACACGAGGTCAAAAGCGGCAAGAACGAGATCAACCTCGAACTGACATCCAGTTAAGGAAGACGAAGCGCGTTCGACCGGTTGCCGAGCATCTAACCCGCTCTGAATTGAGAGCATCATCGCGTGAACGACAGCGGCCCATCGCAAGCTGCGGCCAACCCCCAGGGTTCGGTCGGTCGGTTGATCGTGATTTGCTTTTTTACGGCCGCAGTCATCGCGGCCGGAATTGCTCTGCTGCGTCCGCTGCCTGAGCAGGTGCCCCCGCCGGGGCCGGCATCGGAACTGAACCCGACTGTCGCCTCACAATCGCAGCGGTTCGACGCAGAAGTAGCCACAGCCTCCGCTGGCCAGTCCACTGCATCGCCGGCGGCTCCTCAGGATTCAACAACCGGGGCTTCAACAACTCGGGCCGCAACAGTCCGGCTCCCGCGGGTGCCGGTGCCGGCGAGCGTCCAGTCGCTCGAACAGGAGGCCCGCCAGGTTGCGGCCGATCTGCAGGCGCGTTATCCCCAAGCTGCCGCAGCGCTACATGTCGGCGCGATCCTCCATGCGCAACTGCGGGAGACCGAACAAGCCGCCGCGCTTTGGCAGCAGGCGCTCGCCCGTGCACCCGAAGATCAGCGGTACAGTGTTAATCTGGCGGTCGTTGCCATGGACCGTGGCGATTATTCCTTGGCGCAGCAAACGCTGCAAAGTTTGGTTGACCAGGGCAATACATCAGCGGATGTGTTGCACCATTACGCTCTGGCGTTGAGCAACCTGGGGGAAAATGCAGCAGCAGTGGAGGTGTTGCAGCAAGCCGTGACACTCTATCCACAGTCAGCCGATCACTGGCTGCTGCTCGGGAAAACCCAGTTGCAACGTGGCGAATACGCCGCCGCAAAAACCGCACTGCTCACAGCACTGGAGCGCGGCGCCGAGTCGGCCGATCTTTATTTCCAGTTGGCCAACGCCCATCGCTCCCTTGGCGAACAGGAACGAGCCGCGGAGTATCAACAACGCTTTCAACAGTGGAAACAAACCCGAGAGCTGGCTGCGGACCAGCGGTTCCAAGTCCTCTCCACGGAAGAGGCGCGGGCCACGGCGACTGCGACTCTGATCGAAGCCGCAGCCGTCGACATTCAACAGCGCGATACCGTCCGGGCTGAAGTTAGCCTGCTCCGCGCCTGGCCCTGACGCCGCAGAGTTTGGCCGCCTGCCGGTCGCTGGCCGACCTCTACCAGGCATCCCATGCGCTGGCCGAAGAGCGGGTCGTGAGAGAACGGTTAACAGAACTCGAGCCGTTTCGCTTTGATAATCATTTGGCCCTTGCCAAAGTTTCCTCGGAGTTGGGTCGCTGGGAAGACGCCGAAGCGAGTCTGAAACTCGCCTTGGCTCATCAGCCCGGTGCGGCGATCGGCTACGTTGCGCTGGCAGAGTTTTATTATCAAGCGGAGATGGCTGGGAAAGCCCGCTGGTACGCCCAGGAAGCGGTCCGTCGCTTTCCTTCTGCCGAAGGCTATGAGTTTCTGGCCCAAACCTGTCGGCTCGGCGGTGATGAGGCGAGTGCTGCCGCGGCTCAGCAGCGAGCCACACAACTCCGACGCGGTACCCAGTCCATTCCGTCAACTGCCGCTCGCTCCGCGGTCGTTCCGAAATCTGGCGTCGCCGAGTGAATACCTTGATCCCCAGGCAGCGATGATGGCACAGAACGCTTTCCGATGGGTCCTGGTAATGCTCGTCTACGGCACCGCCGGCGTTGTCGGGGGCGGTTGCAATCGCCCCGCCGATCCGCCCCCTGCGGCAACCGCTGCAACTTCGCCAGCCCCAGCTTCTCCTAATATGACTTCGTCGCGTCGATCAGCCGGCGTCAGCGGCGGCGTGACGCAATCGGCCGGTGATCGGCTGGCCGTTGGTTCGGCAATGCCCACTCGACGGCCCGCCCCCGCTTCAATAACCGCAAACTTCCCCTCAGTGGCCGTTGCCGAACCGGCGCCGGAGACCGCGATTCGGCTAACCGATGTAACGGCCCAAACCGGCATCAGCTTTCGCCACTTCGACGGTGGCAGCGATCAAGGCTACATGGTCCAAGGCGTTGCCAGTGGATTGGTCCTGTTCGACTACGACCAGGACGGGTGGGAGGACATTTACTTCCTCAATGGAGCACCTTTAAAAGGCGTATCGACAGATGAAGTGCCCCGTAACGCTCTGTATCGCAACAACGGCGACTGGACTTTCACCGATGTGACCGAAACCGCAGGCGTCGGTGATACAGGATTCGCACTGGGCGCCACGGTCGGTGATTTTGATAACGACGGCGACCTCGATCTGTACGTGGCCAACTTCGGTCCCAACGTTTTGTATCGTAACGAAGGCAATGGCGTCTTTACCGATGTCACCGAGGCGGTGGGTGTCTCAGGTGGCGACAAGGTGAGTGCCGGCTGCAATTTTTTTGATTTCGACGGTGATGGAGATCTCGATCTCTACGTCGCCAATTACGTTAACTTCACGTACGAAAACCACGTCCCGATCGTGATCAAGGGATATCACTTTCAAGCCAGTCCTCAATATTATGATCCTGTTGCCGACACATTGTTTCGCAACGAGGGTGACGGAACTTTTACTGACGTCTCAGAGAGTTCGGGGATCAGCAAGCATGTGGGCCCTGGCATGGCAACGTTTTGCTGGGACTTCAATGAAGACGGCTACCCCGATGTCTTCGTTTGTAACGATCTGGAGCCCAATTTTCTGTTCCTCAACGACGGCAAGGGCCAATTTGAGGAATCGGCCCTGATCTCAGGGCTGGCCTATGACTTTCATGGCAAGGCGAACTCGAGCATGGGCGTCGATGCCGGCGACTTTGACGGCGACGGCAAACTGGATCTATTTGTTACCGATTACCAGTCGGAGATGCCGGTCCTGTATCGCAACCTCGGTAAGGGGATGTTTGCCGACGTCACCAGTTCGGCCAAGATCAGCGGCGAACTGTTTGCCCACGTCCACTGGGGAACCGGATTCACTGACTTCGACAACGATGGTGATCAAGACTTGTACATCGCCTGTGGTCACTTCGATCCGGTCGAACGGATCGATGATCGGACGGCGAAGCACGTTCGCAATTACCTATTGATGAACCGTGGTGACGGAACCTTTGTCGACGTTTCCCAACAAGCCGGTGATGGGCTGGCGGTCGTCGCCAGCAGCCGTGGCGCCGTCTTTGGTGATTTGAATAACGACGGCAAGGTCGATGCAGTGGTCTTGAACTCCGGCGGCCCACCGACCATCCTCCGCAATGATTCCCAGAGCGACCACCATTGGCTGCAGGTCCAACTGCATGCCCCAGACCGCAATCGTTTCGCCATCGGAGCGGAGGTTCGCGTTGTGACCGGCGATCGGTCGCAGCTGGGGATTTCGGTCAGCGGACGTGGCTACCAGAGCCATTTTGGAACCCGGATCCATTTTGGGCTCGGCCAACAGACGTCAGTCGATGCCGTCGAGGTCCGTTGGCCCGACGGCGCTCGGGAAACATTCGCGATTGAGGGTGTCGATCGCCTTGTCGTATTGACCCAAGGTTCGGGTCAACGATGAGCAAGCACCACCGCTCGAAACGGCGGCCTCACGCCGCCCCGCCGCTCACTTCTGAGCCGTCATCCTCAACCTCATCCTCGGTGCCTGCCGCAGCGGGCACCTCACGTCTGGCGTGGTTGCTGATCCTGCTGGTCGGTCTGATCGGTTTAATGATCCCGGCCCAGCTTTGGTACCGGAGCATGATGGCCAGTGGGCCGCTGCCCGATGCCGCTGAGCCGGCGCCGCAAAATCTCTTGGTTTCGTTGCCCAGCGAACCCGTTTACCCGGAGGTCGATCAACTGCGAGCCGAAGCCGACCAGCTGGCCGAAACCCTAGTCGCTCGCTACCCCGATTCGCCCAGCGCGTTGCACATTGCGGCCAATCAGGCGGCTCAAATGCATCAGTACGAGCAGGCCGCCGAGCTCTGGCAACAGGCGATCGAGTTGGCTCCCACTTCTCCAGGCCCGCAAGCCGGCTTGGGGATGGTGCTGATGGAACAAGGACAGGATCAGCGTGCCGTCGAAGTTTTAGAGACGGCGCTGAGCCGAGGAGCGGAAACGGCGGAGATCTACCAGTTCCTTTGTCAAGCGCTGCAAAAACTCGGCAGCTTCGATCGCGCTGAAACCGTCTGCCGGAAAGGTCTTGAGCGCTTCGGCGACGATGTCGCCCTGTGGCTCGAGCTGGGACAATTGCAGTTGCAACAGGACAAAATCGATCAGGCTCAGGAGAGCTTTCAGCGGGTAGTGCAACTGGAGCCGGCAACCACGGCGGCCTACCTCTCGCTGGCGACCGTCGCGGCCCGCTCAGGCGACACCGATCAGGCTCAACGGTATCGCGATCTCGCTGACAAACTGCAGCAGCAGAACCCGCTGGCTGAGGTTCGTTTCCAAGCGATCTATCGCGCCTCGCTGCAAGCCATCGTGGTCGAGTCCTTGGTCAATGCCGCTCAGGAATATCTACGTCACGGCGAGCTTGCTGTAGCCGAACAAACGCTGTTGCGGGCGCTGACACTGCATCCCAAAAACCCGCATGCCTGCCGCATTTTGGTCGATCTCTACCGCAACCAAGCGCGGTTGGCGGACGCGCATCTGGTACAACAGCGGTTGGTCGACATCCAACCCAACGTGATCCATCTGATCCAACTAGCCAGCCTGGCTCTTCAACTCGGCCGAGACGCCGAAGTCGAGGCCGCGCTGCAGGCCGCCTTGCAACTGGATCCCAGTTCGCTGGATGCTCACCGAGGCCTCGCGTTTCTGTATCAAAAGACAGGCCATCTCGCCGCAGCACGTGACCACGCCGAGCACCTCGCACGCCTCCAGAGCACCACGGATAATTATGAATTATTGAGCCAGCTGTGTCTGCAAATGGGCGATCAACCGGCTGCGCGTGCTGCCGCGGAGCATGCTCGCCGGCTCAGCGAAACCAAAAGCAACGCCGGTGCCGGGCCGTGAAGTCGGTGAAGTAGTCAGCCACGCTCTGGCGAGCGAAGCGACCGTTGCCAGACTGTGATCCTGTGATGGTCCAGGGTAGTATTTCCTTGGCAATTCGCCCGCAATCGCCTCCCTGCCGACGCCAGTTTATGAACCGCACCCGAGTACGACGCTTGCTGATCCCGCCGATCGCTTTGGCGGTGGCCGGGCTGTGTCTGAGCGGTTGCCCGCGACCCGATCCCCGCCAAGCCGAGCGGCAGCCCGCCTCTGGCAACTCCGCGACCGTCCCCTCGCCGCTGAGCGTGCCGCCGGATGCCGATGCGAAATCGCCTCAGCCAACCACAACCGGCGAGGTGACCTCGGCGAGTCTCTACCAAGACGCGCCGCCCGGAGGGATCCAATTCGTCGATGCGTTGCCGGGCAGCGGGATCGAGTTCATTCATACCGATGGCGGCGGCGATAAACCTTATATCATCCAAACCGTCACCGCCGGTATCGCATCATTCGATTACGACCTCGATGGCGTGATTGACATTTATTTTCTGAATGGCAGCGAGGTTGCCGGTAATCCGTTACCGACGTCGCCGACCAACTCACTGGTTCGCAATCATGGCGACTGGACATTCACCGATGTATCGACCGCGGCCGGCGTTGCCGATCAGGGATTTGCAATGGGAGTCGCAGTGGCGGATTACAATCAGGACGGGTTTCCGGACCTGTACGTCAATAACTTTGGCAGCAATGCTCTCTATCGCAACAACGGCGATGGAACCTTTGCCGATGTGACTGCGGAGGCTGGGGTGCAGTGCGAAGGTGTGGGGGCGGGTGTTTCGTTTGTCGACATCGATGGTGATGGCGACCTGGATTTATATGTCGCCAACTATATCGACTTTTCTTATGACAATTACATCTCCCGCACTGTAGGCGAGTTTGAGTATGCCGCGGCTCCTTCGGACTACGACCCACAGCCCGATGTGCTGTTTCGCAACAATGGCGATGGCACTTTCACCGACATCAGCCAGCAAAGCGGAATCGCGGCGGTTGTCGGACCATCGATGGGCATCATCGCATTCGATGCCGATGACGATCGCGCAGCCGACATCATGATCTGCTGCGACAACGCACCCAACTTCTTGTTGCGCAATGATGGTCAAGGAAATTTCAAAGAAGCCGGCGTGCTCTCAGGGATCGCGCACGACCTTCAGGGCGCCAACAATGGCAGCATGGGGGTCGATGCGGGCGATTTCGATAATGATGGACGGATCGACCTCTACGTGACCAATTATCAAGGCGAGCTGTCGGTGCTCTACCGCAATGTCGGCGGCGGTTTTTTCAGTGACGTTTCACGGTTGACCGGAGCAAGCTCAAGCTCGCTGCCCCATGTGAAGTGGGGCACGGGGCTGGTAGATTTTGATTCCGATGGTGATCGCGACCTGTTCGTCGCCTGTGGCCACTTTATCCAACACATTGAGCAGCTCGATGATCGAACCGCGGTTCGCGTTCCCAACTTTGTGCTGGAAAATCTCGGCAACGGCCGCTTTGAGGACGTCTCCAGGCATGCCGGCACCGCGATGGCGATCGCCCAGTCGAGCCGCGGAGCCGCCTTTGACGATTTGGACAATGATGGCGATATCGACGTGGTGATCCTCAATGCCAACGGCCCACCGACCTTGCTGCGCAATGAGACGCAGACCAGCAATCGTTCCCTGCGGCTGCATCTGATCGGCCAGCAAACCAACCGAGACGCCGTCGGAGCTAAGGTGAAAGTGTTCTGCGGCGAACGGGTTCAGGTTGCCGAGGTCTACAGTGGCCGCGGGTACCAATCTCATTTTGGGCTCCATCCGCATTTCGGTCTCGGAGAAGCCGAGCGGGTCGATCGCATTGAGGTCGACTGGCTCGGCGGCGGGACAGATGAGTTCACCTGTCCTGCAGGGGCGCGTGTCCTGCAGTTGAAGGAAGGCGGAGCGAGTCAGGTGCTGATCTGGGAAGGTGACCAATGACCCGCCGTATGGTGCTGGCTGTGCTTGGTGTGGCAGCCATTTGCCTGGTGCTGCTGGGCTTGGTTTGGTGGTGGCGTGATGCGTCTCCCCCGGCCCCCTCTGTCAGTGATCTGCATCAACTCGGTTCGTTGCGGGTCACCGGCGTCGGTTATCTGGAGAATGACCAAGCCGGGCAAAGCGTGGCAGCATTCCAGCAGTTGATCCAGGCATTTCCTGAGCAGCCACTGGGCTATCGCAATTTGGCGGTAGCGCAGCTGATGATCTTGCAGTCGGTCGATCGCAGCGCTGAGGCCGACCGCTGGCAAGAAGTCTATACGCAAACCGAGCAAGCGGTGCAGGCGCTCCTGGCGGCTGATCCGCAGGCGGCTGAAACGCACATTCTGGCGGCACGTGTTGCGGCGGCGGCAGGAGATTTGACGGCCGCAGCAGCGCATTACCAGACTGCCTTGCAATCGGCTCCCCCCGCTGCCCATGCTCCCATCTGGTTCGAATCGTATCGCTTGGAGCAACACAGCAATTCGCCGCAGTCGCACGACGCGCTGTGCGCGGCGGTTGCCGCCGCGCCGCGCAACAGCGCGGCGCTGCTGGAATGGTTGCGGGTGCAGGCGGAAACGCGTGAGGAGTCGATTGTGGAAACGCTCGCGCAAACGCGTGAGGTGCTTGCTCCGTTATCCCCGAGCATCGAGCAGCGTGTTCGCGTGTCGCTCCTGGAACTGATCGACAACGCGCAGCAGTCAGCCGCAGCTGCTGATTGGGAGGGGGTGAACCGTTGGGTGCGGATGATCGTCAACGTGACCCGTCCGGAGGAACTGGTGCGGAGCGATCTGGGTCAGCTCGATCGCAATGTGTTGGAGTTTGTGATCATTGATTTTCCGGATGCCTTCTACGAGCGTTACGCGCTCCAGCGAGTGCAGCCCTCTGCTCCGATCCCGGTTTCTTTCGTCGAGGATCAAAGCAGTTCGCTGCCCGAGCATGCTGACCTGCTCGATTTCACCGTCGGCGACTTTGATTTGGATGGCGTTCCAGACTTGATCGTGCTGAGCGAACAGCAGGTGCAGGTATGGTCACGAGCAGCAGGTGAGCCCACTTGGTCCATCCTGGCTTCTCACGATCTGGACAAACCCTACCGATCGCTGCTGGCCGTCGATTTGGACGCCGATGTCGTCGTCGGCAGCGCCGCTGCCGAGGGAGGTTTGCAGCCGAGCGCGGACCTGGACTTGGTGCTGTTTGGCCCCCAGGGCTGGATAATTTTGGAAAACCAGTTGCAAGCGGACCAGACACGGCAATTGGTTCGGCGCGAGCTGGCTGTGGCGGCCGAGCCGATCCTCACTGTGGCGACGGGCGACTTTGATCTCGATGGCGATTTGGATTTGTTCGTCAGTGCGGCGTCTGGCGTGAGTGTTTGGGCCAACCGCGGTGAGTTGCGGTTTGAGCCTTGGGAGGCGGAGGCGTTGATCGGTGCCGCAGACCTGCGTCCCACTCAAGTGATCGTGGTGGATTGGGACCGTGATGCTGACGTGGATTTGTTGCTGGCCGGAGCCGACGGTGGTCCGGTGGGTTACCTGGAGAACCTGCGGCACTCCCGGATGCGTTGGCAGCCGCTAGATGAAATGTTCGAACTGGCCTCCGGCGCTGCGCAACTGGCAATCGACGATGTCGACGGAAACGCGAGTTGGGATCTGCTGGCTTGCGGGGCCGACGGTTGCCAGTTAATCACAACCCAAACGCCCACCGCCGGACGTGTTCTGGCACATGATCGGCGGGCGTTGTCGCCGCCGGTTTCCGGAATCCTCACGCAACTGGATTACGACAATGATGGTGCGCTGGATCTGTTGGTCCAGCAGCAAGACGGACTGGTTCTGTTGCGGCACCTGGGCAGCGGCGAATACCAGCGGCAAGCGGTGCTGCCAGAAGACCTGCATTCGGTGACGGCCGCCCAGGCTGCGGATCTCGATCGCGATGGCGACCTGGATCTAATAACCTTGCGAGACGGCCGGTTGCAGATCTTGAGCAACGAAGGTGGTAATGCCAACGGTTGGATTGATGTGGTCCTGCTGGCGCAACAGGTGAAGGGTACCGACGCTCAGGCCAGCGGACGCGTCAATTCCTATGGCCTCGGGAGTTTGCTGGAACTCAAATCCGGCACCACCTACCAGTCCCGCGTGGTGCAGTCGACCAGCACACACTTCGGGATCGGCCAGCAGAATCGTGCCGATGTGGTCCGCGTCGTTTGGACCAACGGCGTTCCTCAGAACGTGATCGAGCCGGCGGGCAATCAGACGATCACCGAACAACAAACGCTCAAGGGATCTTGTCCGTATCTCTACGCTTGGTCCGGTGAGGGTTATACTTTTGTCACCGACCTGCTGTGGTCGGCACCGCTGGGATTGCAAACTGCCGCCGGCACCATCGCTCCGGATCGGCCCTGGGAGTATCTGAAGATTGACGGCGACGCGCTGCAGGCGATCGACGGGGAGTATCGTCTGCAGATTACGGAAGAACTATGGGAAGCCGCTTACTTTGATCATGTTAGCTTGATCGCAGTGGACCATCCCGCAGATATCGAAATCTTTACCAATGAAAAGGTAGGGCCCGCGGAGCTCGCCCAGCCGAAGTTGCACATCGTTGCCCAGCGCCAAGTGCCGCAGGCCGCGACCGATTCGCAGGGCCGAGACGTCTTGTCCTGGATCGCTGCCGAAGACGATCAATACTTGAAAGCTTATGAGCATAAGTTCTGTCAGGGCTACGTTTCGGATCACTATGTGGAGATCGATCTGGGGAAGCTGGAGTCGAACGAGCAGTTGACGCTGTTTCTCGCCGGTTGGATTTATCCGACGGACACGTCGTTGAATGTGCAGTTGTCGCAAGACCCGACACGCCCGGGCCCACGGCCACCGTACCTGATGGCTCCCGACGCCCAGGGGCAGTGGCGTGAGGTGAAGGATTTCATGGGCTTTCCCGGTGGCAAAACCAAAACGATCGCAGTGGATCTCTCCGAGATTGACTTTGCAGGTGATGATTATCGACTACGGATTTGCACCAGTGCGGAAATCTACTGGGATGCTATCTTCTTTACGCATCAGCCACCTCAGGTCGAGTTGATCGAACAACCGCTGGTGCTTCGTTCGGCCGACCTGCATGCCCGCGGGGTGTCGCAGCGGATCGAGCACCCAGGCAATGGACCCGAGCGGTATGATTACCAGAGCGTGCTGCAAGAACCGGCCTGGCCGCCGATGAAGGGGAACTTTACGAGGTTCGGCGATGTTACCGAGTTGGTTGCCGAGGTCGATGACCACCTGGTGGTGATGGGGACCGGCGATGAGATGACGCTGCGATTTGTCGCTCCGCCAGAGCCGCCGCCGGCTGGGTGGCGGCGCGATTTTGTGCTGCACTGCTGGGGCTGGGATAAAGACGGCGACCTCAACACGATCTACGGTGAAACAGCCGAACCACTGCCGTATCGCGAGATGGAGTCTTATCCGGTCGCCGCAGATCGCAAGCGGCCCGATTCGCCCGCGTACCAGCGGTATCTGCAGCAGTATCAGACGCGGCAACAGGCGTCCGGGCCATTCCGCAACGCTGTGCGTGTGTCGGGCGATCAGGGTGCAGGTTGGCTGGCCACTTCTCCGTAGACGCGGACATCGTCGAAGTTGCCCATGTCGTCAAACGAGCCGATGCCCACGCGTCCCCAAGTGAACGTCTTGTCGGTCGCCGTCATCGCTGGCGTGTTCATGTCGTCAAAGTAGATTTCGATCTTGCCGCTGACGACATCGCGCACGACCCGGGCATGGTGCCAGTCATCGGTCCACGGCGTCCCCTCGGTTGTCTGCATCGAAATCTTCTTGCGCGGCGCATCATTGACGATGAAAATCTGGTTGGCATGGTCGTCGGTGGCCCGCCCCAGATGCACGTAATACAGATGCGCATCATCTTGATAGCCAAAGAACAGGCACAGATCGCGGTGCGCTCCGGTATCGAGCGTCGACTGCAGGCGGACATCCAAGACGAAGCTGCCGAGGATGAGATCCTTGATCAGCGCACGATTGAAGGGCGAACGAACCGGCGGTGTGAAGTCGCTTTGCCGCACCGTCAGGCTGTAGATTTGGTTGTCGCCCTGACGGGTCAGCTTCCAGGCTTTGGCATCAGTCGGCTCCCAGCGATCAAGATTGCCTGACTGAAAGTCATCGGAAAGCACCAGCGGCAATCCCTGCAGCGATGCAGGTGGTTCCGCCGCGGCGAGCGCGGACACCCAAGCCGCTGCCAGCAGTGCGGCCAATGGACGGAACGGAGTGAGGCGGAGCATCGGTATCTTTCTCCCGCGGGAAGGTCTCGGTGGTTGGCTTGGATTCACATCGCCAGCGGTGTTTTGGAGTACGCTAAGTGCTGGCTCGAAGAGGGCAAGTTTACCACACCTTCGCCGGGCTTTTGCGGACTCGAACCTTTCCTAAGCATGTCTCCTCCCATGGCGAATCACGATATGCACCGTCCCTGCCTCACCGGCCTGCTGCTTTGCCTGTTGGCACCTGCGGCCTGGGCCTCCGATCCGGCGATTCTGCACAGCGAGTTCATCTACAACTCCGGTCCTTACCCGCAGATCCACGCATCGACCATTGTCGAGACCCCGCAGGGGCTGGTGGCCGCCTGGTTCGGGGGCACCCATGAAAAGCATCCCGACGTCGGCATTTGGGTGTCCCGCAATGTCGACGATAAGTGGACGCCGAGCGTCGAGGTCGCCAATGGTGTGCAGTACACCAAGCCCGACGGCAGCGTTGTTCGCCACCCGACCTGGAACCCGGTGTTGTTCCAGCCGCAGGACGGCCCACTGATGCTGTTCTACAAAGCGGGTCCGACGCCGCAGACGTGGTGGGGCATGCTGACGACGTCCGACGATGGCGGTCAGAATTGGCAACACCCGCGACGGCTTCCCGAGGGCATTCTTGGGCCGGTCAAGAACAAGCCGGTGCAGATGGCCGACGGCAGCATCCTCTGCCCGAGCAGTGAAGAGACACCGGGGGAGGACCGCAAGCAGAAATGGACGGTTCACTTTGAACGAACCGGCGACTTCGGCAAAACCTGGCAGCGCACGGATTCGCTCCACGATGGCACCGAGATCCAGGCGATTCAGCCGAGCATTTTACAACTTGCCGACGGCAGCCTGCTCGCCCTGGGCCGCTCACGTCAGGACAAAGTGTTCGAGATTCGCTCCGCGGACGGCGGCAACACCTGGGGTGAGCTGACGCTCGGCAGCTTGCCCAACAACAACTCGGGCACCGACGCGGTCACGCTTAAGGACGGCCGGCATCTGATCGTTTACAACCACATCGGCGGTGAGCCCGGCAAATGGGGCGGCAAACGCACCCCGCTGAACCTCGCCGTTTCCAGAGACGGGACAACGTGGCAAGCCGCTTTAGTCCTCGAAGACGCTCCGGGCGAATACAGCTACCCGGCTATCATCCAGACCGCCGACGGCCGGGTGCATGTCACCTACACCTGGAACCGGCAGAAGGTGAAGCACGTCGTCATCGATCCGGTAAAACTGACCTTGAAACCGATCGTCGACGGCCAATGGCCAGAGTGAGTTCACCGGACACTACTTTGTGCTCCTTCCCAAGCACTCGGTTTGGCCGGCGATCGCCGCAACGCATACAATCAGGTTGAGACGCCTGATTGAACGAGAGTAAAAGCATGCAAGTGGTCAAAATTGTGGTTTGGCAGGAAGACGATGGGTGGCTCGGCTATCTTCAGGAGTATCCAGATTACTGGACCCAGGGGGACAGTCTGGACGACCTCAAGCAGCACTTGAAGGATCTTTATTCGGACCTCTCTGCGGGGTTGATTCCTGGCGCTCGGCGGGTCGAGGACTTGATCGTGCCATGAAACGCGTCGATCTAACAATACTAATCAAGACCACCAAATTGGTTTTTATCGTTCAAACACAGGCATGCTCGACTGTATTGTTTGTGACATCCCAACATTCATCCTTGAAACATCGACCTATGAATCGAGACACGCCTATTAGAGTCGACCACACAATTGCAAAGCTTACGACACTTGATCGTCAAGGCGACGACCAGAAGGTAATCTGCCATTCTCCGGCAGCACGTTTCGCTATGGTTTGGCCTCTAACGTTGAACGCATGGGCATTTAAGGATCCTACGCTTGCTCAATCCAGACTTCAAAGACATGTTATCCGCGTTGTCCGAAGCCAAAGTTGACTACATCATCGTCGGGGCGTATGCGATGGCAGCTCACGGGTATCCACGGGCAACTGGCGCCCCGGACATCTGGGTTCGAGCGGATCGGGAAACTGCTCCACGCACACTTGCTGCGTTGGCAAAATTTGGAGCCCCCGTAGGCAATGTAACCGCCGAAGACTTCTCAAAACCGGGAGTTGCCTACCAAATCGGAGTTGCACCTGGTCGAATTGATATCTTAACGGAAATTTCAGGGATTGATTTTGAATCCACTTGGCCTCGCTGCATTAAGCTTACGCTCGACAATGTGACCATCACCGTTATAGGATGTGATGATTTATTAACGAACAAGCGAGCAACTGGCCGACCGAAGGACAATGCAGATGTCCAGACGTTAGAGAATGAATGAAACAGCAATGAACGATTGTCAGCAAGTCGTTTATCGGCCTGCACACTTACCCCGGAGACGCGGCTCTCCCCTGAAATGGCGCTCGAAAACAAGGTTGTCCTCACGACGTCCATTGTCGTCGACATCGACGCAGAAGAGCATGGCAATTCACCGCGGATGGAGATGATTGGGCAGAAACTGCTGGATGCAATCGACGACGCCTTTGCATCCGACGACACCGTCCAGCCAACAGGTGGCATCGGTTTCGACTGGCTGAATGACCCAAGAACGAATTTCGGCCGTTGTGTTGACTGCCATCGACTTGTCTCGGATTATCGCAAGCCACGCCGGATTCCTGGACTGCTCGGCGCGACCGTGGTCGACGGCCACTTGCTGTGCGATGAATGCCAGTATTTCCGCCGCGAGAACCGATCATGACGACTACAACCCATCGCCTGCTGATCGTTGCTGCTGCCGTCCTGTGCCTGCTGCTGGCTCTGACCGCCTGGGGTGTGGTTCGCCTTGTCGCTTGGGCTGCGGAACTGCCTAACCGGATCAACATCCAGTTCGAGGGCGAAGGTGTGACCGCGTTCATCACCGAAGGCGTTCGGATGACGCTCAGGCAGCCTGATCCCGAGCAGCAGTTTGAATGCTTGCAGATGCTGGCGGATGGCATCAGGACTAACCCAGAAGTGGTCCCCTGGATTCAGGCGGAACTTGAATCCGAGATCAGCACGCTGCGCAATTCTCCTGACCCAAGAGTCGCGACCTTGGCCGACGAGGTGCATTTAAGCTTTGCTCCCCCCTAGCACAAGCCCTCCGGCCTACGAACCCTACTCGCATGCCAGCACGGCGTCCGAGGCTGAGCACGAGGCACGAGCACGACGTAGGGAATGTCGATTGCGCTGCTTTGGCAAGGCGAGGTCGCGGCAGCGTTTGTGTTACCGGATATCGATGGTCGGATCGCGCTGGGGATCGGGGGTGCGGTCGGGGGCGTCATCTAAACGTGTTGGGTCGGTGAGCCGGTTAACGTACCACCACATCGCGAAGGTCAGCAAAAAGATCGTGACCAGGAGAAAGGCTCCTTCATACAACAGCTGACGTTTCAATTCGCCGACCGGCTCAAAGACTTTGGAAAGCCGGTACTGCACCAGCACCAATAGATTGGTGGCAGCGGCCGAATGGGGCTGCTGGACTTGCCCCGAGCGGATCTCTCGGGGCAGCGTCACCGGCGCGATTGCCGCCAACCAAGATCCAGCATACTTTTCGCCACCGGGCACTTTGGCCATCGGGTCGCGGTAATCGACGTCGCCGCTGGCGAGCAATTGGTCGAGCACCTGACCGGGAATTTGAAAGCGTTTGCCGGCCAGCGTTTCGCCCGCGGAGCTCTGCTGGTCCATGAGCGGATGTTGCAACAGCGTCCCCCGCAGCGGACCATTGCGGGCATCGATGACCACGGCCAGCTGATCAGCTTGCTGGCCGCCACGCATCGATTCAAAGTCACCGAGGTTGGTGGTGATCACGAACACGCCATCGGCACGCCGCTGGTCCGGCGCGGCATCGCTGCTGTTGGCATCGAGGTAGATCGGCATGCTGAACGCCAGTTTCCAGAGCCCAGTCGCAGTGCTCTGAAATGCCGATGAAAGGTGGGGCCGGGTGAGCGGCGGGATCGAGGCGGGTGGAAAATCGGACCCCAGATCATCGGGGCCGCCGTGAAAATAGGTACGAAACGTGAAGTTGCGTCCGGTACTGATCTGTGATTCTTCGACCTCTTCGTCCAGCGCCATCCCGACCATTGTCCCGAGCGAGTCGGTGATGAACATCGTCGATAGGTCGCCGCGATTGCCACTGGAATCGCCCAGGTGCGGAGCGAGCCGTGCCTTGAGTTGCTCGTCGATCGGCAGACGGTCGGGGTGGCGGAGAAAACTCAAGCGGTTGGCCTCGGCGGCGGCGGGATCCTCGACAATCCGCCGCCGAATCGCCGTCAGTTCCGACGATTGCAGCAGTTCGCGGAGCACTGCCAGCGTCTCGGGAGCGGTCGCTTCTTGCTCCAAAATCTGGAAGTAACGCTGCAGTTCGTTTTCAAGCAAGCGGGCCGCATAGCGGGCAGCGAGCTGGTTGCTGGCCCGGGCTTCGGTCCTCAGCGCCTCAGTCGCGCGGCTGCTGGCGCCGATGATGCTGCGGGCGGCGAAGATTCCGCTGGCGAGCATCAACAGCAGCGGGGCAACGATCCCCAATAACATCAGCGGCCGGCGCTGCGCGCACTTGATCGCGCTGGTCCAGCGCCGCCAACACCTGCTGGACATTGGCGAACCGGTGGGCGGGGTCTGGGGCGATGCAGCGGTCGACGATCGCTGCCAGTTCGCGGTCGACGCCGCGGCGGGCACGATGAGCGGCCGGCCGAGCGTCGTGCAAAATCGCGTGGCGGTAATGTTCCAGCCGCTTGGGCAGCGATCCGGCCGTATCGATCCGGGACATCAAAGTCTCGTTGCGGTGCGGGATTTTTCCGGTGAGCATGCGATACAGAATCACGCCCAGCGCGTACACGTCCCAACTCGCGTCCGGCGCGGCATCGAGATTCGCCTGCTCCGGCGCCATGTAGAACAGCGTGCCGAGCGACGGCGACTGATCGTTGGACATCCGGCTCTGGCCAAAATCGGCCAGCCGCGGGGCATTGTCCGAATCGAGCAGGATGTTGCCTGGTTTAAGATCGCAGTGCAGGATCCCGCGGCCGTGGCAGTGATTGAGGCCGACGCAGATTTGCCGAAACACCTCGACGGCCCGCCCAACCGGCAGGCGGGTGTGAGTCTGAAGTAAATCCTCCAACGACCCGTTGGGCAGGTACTCCATCACGTAGAATGGCGGTTCGGCATCCCAGCCGACATCGAGTACTTGGACAATCGACCGCTCGGCCGACAACTGGACGAGGTTTTTGACCTCACGCGACAGCAAGCTCCAGTTCACACCGCCGCGGTGAAGGTAAAACTTGATCGCTACCGGTCGACCGGTATTCAGGTCGTGGCCGTACCACACTTGGCCGAACGTCCCCGCACCGATGAACCGCTCTAAACGGTAGCCCGGCAATGTCGCTGGGGGCGTTGTCGGCCGGAGGCTCAATTCCTCGGCCAGCAACTGCTCTCCCAGGCTCTGTTGTTCGGTCTGCTCCCCAGCCACAGGCTTCCTTTTGCCTTCGCGTATCAACACGATGAATCCCACTGGAACGACTGCGCTCATTCTATCCGCTGTCGCTGCTGTCTGCGTCGGCCCCCTGACTTCGGCCCCGTCGGCAACTGCACAGGCTCCCGCACAGCCCGCTGCTGTACCGGCCGCTGCTGTACCGGCCGCTGCTGTACCGGCTGCTGCCGCACAAGCTCCAGGCGAAGCGGCAACGGGCGCCGCATCACTGCCGCTGGACGGCGAGAACGGTCGCGAGCTGTCGGTCCGCTCCTTTACCCCCCGCAGTCAGCTGATCGTACCGCGCAGCGAGATCCGCCGGGCGCGGTTCCCGGTCGTCGACGTCCACACGCACTTCTTTTACAAGCTGCGACACAACCAGCAGGCGCTGGACGATTACCTGGCGGCGATGGATCGCAATGGAATCCAGATCTGCGTGTCGCTCGACGGCCGACTCGGTGACCAACTCGACAGTCATCTAGAGTTTCTATGGCGTGAGCACCGCAATCGGTTCATAATCTTCGCCAATATCGACTGGCAGGGAGAGGGCAGGGCGGATGATCCGGCGTCATGGGCATGCCAGCGTCCCGGCTTTGCCGAGCGCACCGCCGAACAGCTCGCTGAGGCGGTGAACAAAGGCGTATCGGGCCTAAAGATCTTCAAGCAGCTCGGCCTCGGGTATCGCGACGCGGATGGCAGCTTGCTACGGATCGACGACCCGCGCTGGGATCCGATCTGGGCAGCCTGTGGCCAGTTGGGCATTCCGGTGTTGATTCACTCTGGGGATCCGGCCGCTTTTTTCGAGCCGGTCGACCGCTTCAATGAACGTTGGGAGGAACTCAGCCGGCACCCCGACTGGAGCTTTCATGGACCGCAGTTTCCCTCGCTGCAGCAATTGCTCGAAGCTCGCAACCGCGTACTGGCGCGTCATCCGCAGACGCAGTTCATCGGCGCCCACGTCGCCAGCAGCGAACACGATCTGGCCACCGCCGCCCAATGGCTGGACCAGTATCCCAATCTGCACCTCGACATCGCCTCGCGAATCAATGAACTGGGGCGGCAGCCAACGACAGCTCGCAAGTTCCTGATTCGATACGCCGACCGGGTGCTCTTTGGCACCGACGGACCGTGGCCAGAGACGCGGCTGCACATCTATTGGCGATTCCTGGAAACCGCTGACGATGCCTTCGACTACAGTGAGAAATCACCACCGCCGCAAGGACTGTGGCGCATCCACGGCATGGAGTTGCCCGACGAGGTGCTGCAAAAAATTTATTCTCTGAACGCCGCCAAGCTGATCCCGGGTGTTGAAGAGCGTCTGGCAGCGATCCGCAGTAATCGCGAACACAATTGAAATCCCACCGTCAGCCCACCGTGAACATGACTGATTCGACTTTCTCTCTGTCCGCAACATTGGCCGTACAAGCCATGCGTTACATGGCCGGAGTCTGCGCAGCACTGCTGCTGGCGCTGCACACCACTTCGCTGCCAGCGCAGATCCAACCGGCGACCGATACGCTCCGTCATCCCGACTCGCTGGAACAACAACTCCAAGCGACCGACCCTGCGGTGCTGGCCCGCGAGGTGGAACTTCGCGGCGACCCGCATCGTGGCGCCCTGCTGTTTTATAGATCGGCTGCAGCGTGCCGCAGTGCCACGCGTCTGGGCCAGAGGCATCGCCGCTCGGTCCTGATCTAGCAACTCTCGGAGCAGACGAGGCCGCCCAGCCGCTGACGGCAGAGCATCTGATTGAGTCGATTCTGTTCCCCTCCAAACACATCCGTGCCGGATTTGGAACCGTCGCCGTGCTGACTGCCGACGGGCAATTGGTCACCGGGATGTTGGTGCATCAGGACGACCAGCAAGTGGTGCTGCGCGATGCAAACGATCTGATGCGTGAGATCGCCATCGCTGCGGACGAAGTCGAATCGGTTCGCGCACTGCCGACCTCGATGATGCCTGACGGATTGGCCACGGCGATTGGCGGTCAACGTGAGTTTTATGATTTAGCCAGTTATGTGATTCAGGTCGCACGGGGCGGCGCGGCACGAGCTAAGGAACTCAAACCATCGGCGGAACAGCTCCGGGTTGGCGATGACATCAACAACATCGATCACGCCGGCATCATCAGCAAACTCACCAGCCGTGATTTTGCGGCCGGTGAACTGATCTACCAGGGCTATTGCTACAGTTGTCACGGCACCGATGGTAATACGCCTTCGCTGCCGACCGCTCGGGCGTTCGGCACCCAAAAGCTGAAGTTCGGTGAAGACCCGTACCGGATGTTTTTGACGCTCTCCAGGGGCAACGGCTTGATGGCGCCGATGACCCACCTGACACCGAAAGAGCGTTATCAGGTGGCTCACTACATCCGTGAGAAATTCGTCAAGCCGGCTAAACTCGAGGAGGTGAAGGTCGACCGCGCGTATCTGGACAGCCTGCCCAAAGGCACAGACTCCGGTGAGCGCGTGCTGAGCGTCGAACGCGATTTTGGACCGGCCCTGGCATCACAATTAGGCCGCGACGTCAATAGCGCGCTGACGCTGCGACTCGGCCCGCTGAGCTTATCTTACGACCTACACAGCATGAACATCGCCGCTGTGTGGCGCGATGGATTTCTGAATCTCGATCAAACGCAGCATATCCGCGGCCGTGGCGAAGGGACCGCCGATCCGGCCGGACCGATGATCGACGCGTTGTCCTACTGGCGCTGGGGACATGGTGGAACGCTCGATTACGACACCAGCGACTTGCCGCCGCGGGGGCCAATGCCCGAGCGGTGGCTGGACTATTACGGCCACTACCTCCACGGCGACCGCGTGATCATGAGTTACGCGATCGACCGCCGTGAGATCCTCGAAATGGCAGAAGCGGAAATCGCGTCAGGTGATCCCAATGCGCCGAACACGCTGGTGCAAACGCTGAAGATCGGGGCAGGGGAGCGGCTCGTCTTAGCGGTTGCCCAGCGCGAGGGACTGCGGCGACAGTGGAACATCAAGGACGCCAGTGCCCATGGTTTGATCACGCACCACGGCGCAGATCTCAAGTCCGGTGAAGCGGCCTCGCCCGATGCGGCGTCCGTTGCCGTGGGGCTGCTCGGAGATCGCGAAGGCATTACCTGGGCGGCGGACGATTCCGACCGGCTGGTCATCGAGATTCCCGCCAGCGACAGCGAGCGGCTACTGCAGGTCGTCCGTCAGTCCGGCAAGAGCCTCGATATCGGCGACCTCGCTCGCCGAGTCGCCGAAAATGATGTCCCGTTGGCGGATCCCGCGGCGCTGCTCGTCGGCGGCCCCGAGCGTTGGTCGGATGTACTGTCGACCGTCGGCTATTTGGGCCTGGAATCCGGCGGCTATGCGCTGGACACGCTCACGGTCCCCCAGAAAACGCCTTGGAATACCTGGTTCCGCACCTCAGCGATCGACTTTTTTCCCGATGGGCGGATGGTGCTGACGACCTATGGCGGTGATGTGTGGATTGTCTCAGGCGTCGACTCGGAGCTGCTCGACATGCGCTGGAAACGCTATGCGGCCGGTTTATATGAGCCGATGGGCGTCAAGGTGGTCGATGGATTGATTTATGTGACCTGCAAGGACCGCCTCACGCGGCTGCATGACTTCAACAACGACGGCGAGGCGGACTTTTACGAAAGCTTCGCGGCCGACCCCGACGTCTCGGTCAATTTCCATGCTTTCAATTTCGACCTGCAGGTCGATTCGCTGGGCAATTTCTACTATGCCAAGAGCGGTCATGGCGCCGACACCGATTTGCCGGGCGTGGTTTATAAGATTTCGCCCGACGGTAAGTATCGTGAGGTCTATTCGACAGGATTTCGCACACCCAATGGCATGGGCAGCATGCCGGGGGACCGGATCACCGCCAGCGATAACCAAGGCCAGTGGACTCCGGCGTCGAAGATTAATTTGCTGCGTCCCGGCGGCTTCTATGGTTGGGTGCAAACCTATGACGGCCGAGGCAAGTGGTCGCAGGGTGGCGGCACGATCGCGCTAGACCGCGTGGTGCCGCCCAAGACGTTTGACCCGCCACTGGTGTGGATGCCGCAGGTGCTGGACAACTCGTCCGGCGGCCAACTGTGGGTCGATGATCCGCGGTGGGGACCACTGACGGGACGACTGCTGCACACCAGTTTTGGCCGAGGTTCGCTGTACTACCTGATGCAACAAGATGTCCAGGAGGTCTCTCAGGCGGCGATCATCAAGTTGCCGTTTAACTTCGCCAGCGGCATCATGCGCGCCGCAGTCAACCCGGCTGATGGCCAAGTCTATGCCGTCGGACTGGACGGCTGGAATGGAGGCGGACGGCCAGGCCTGATCGACCATGCCGTCCAGCGGCTGCGGTACACCGGCAAACCGTATTTGATCGTCACCGACTGCACCGTCGAGCCCGAGGGCCTGCGCGTGGCATTCAACTTCCCGCTTGATCGCCAGCAGGCAGGGCAGAGCACGGCTTACCAGCTCCACCACTGGAACTATCGCTGGCAGGCCAGCTACGGCTCGGAGATGTATTCGCCAACCACAGGCGAAGTCGGCATCGAGCCGATGAATTTCACAGCGGCGGAAGTGGCTACTGACGGCCGCAGCGTGCTGCTCAAAATCTCTGATCTGAAGCCGGTCGATCAGGTGCACTTGCGATTGAACGTCATGAGCGAGTTCGGCGAGTCATTCGCGGAAGAGGTTTACTGGACCATCAATGCGGTTCCAAAGCGGCATTAGGTCCCGCTGCTGCTATCAGCGGCGTCGCTTGCAACTTTGCCAGCACTGAGAAACAGCTCGCTCCACTGCGGCGGCAGGCGGCGGGGTTTACCGTTGCGATCGATGCAGGCGATGGTCGAATCGGCTTCGACCAGCACTTCACCATCACGATCGATTTTGTAATGGTGCCGAATGCGAACCCCACGCATCTCCACCACCTGAGTTGTCACCCGCAGCAAATCGTCAAACTCCGCTGCGCCACGGTAGCGAACATGCATTTCAGTGACGACTAACATCAACCCATCGTTCTCGAATTGCCGATAGTCCAGTCCAACGGCGCAGCATCTCCACGCGGCTCTGCTCGAAGTAGTTCAAATAATTGGCGTGATGAACACGTCGCTGGCCGTCCGTTTCGTGGTAGCCCACACGCACGGTCATCTGAAAGATCGTGCTGTCACGGTTCGGCTGCTGGTCGGTCTGGACGTGCATTTTGTCAACAGTTCAACGGCTTCTGAATTGACCTAACGGAATCGACGCGCCTACACTTTGACCGTCAACCTGTCACAGACAAGGGGATAAATCCGATCAGAACCTCTTACACGACGAAACATCTCTCGCGACGAGACCACCATGACTTTTGAAGAGGGAGCGGGCACCAGCTTCGCAACCGTTCGCGGGCGCAACTTCCCCACCATTCGACAGTTCACGATTTTCCTTGAGAACCGCGTCGGGCAATTGCTCGAAGTTCTGCGTCGATTCGAAACCTCGGGCCTGCGGGTCGTCGGGTTATCGATCAACGATTCGGCCGAGTGTGCCGTTGTCCGGTTCATCGTCAGCGATTATGAGCGCGGCCGCGAGATCCTTGAGCGGGCAGGGCTGGCAATCATCGAGACCGACCTAGTGGGCGTTGAGCTTCCCGAGGGTCCTCAGCCGCTGCTGCGAATCTGTACTGCGCTGCTGCAGCTGGAATTGAACATCCAGCAGGCATACCCGCTGATCACGCTGCCGCTGGGCCGTCCCGCGATTGCGATCATGGTTGAAAACACCGAGCTGGCGATGGAAACACTCAGCGGCAAGGGCTTTCGGCTGATCACCGAAGGCGACTTGGCATCCGACGGCCTGCCAGGCTCTTGACCCTCCGTGAGTCCGCGGACAACGGCTCGCCATCTTTTTCACCGAACTGGTCGAGCATTCCCCGCTACGGCTAGCCCCACCGCTATAATCTCCCGCGGGGCCGCGCAGCTTTTGCGCAGGTTTCCTTGATCCTTCCACGGGAGATTCACGATGCAGCTTCAATTGACGCAGTGGTACCGTCCAGTTGCCCTTGCCGCTCTTGCTTGGACAACCGTCCCGGCCATGGCCGCCGATCATTACGGCCTGTCGCCGCAGAGCATCAAGCTCTCATCGGCTGGTCCACTGGCCTTCGGTCCCGACGGTATTCTGTTCGTAGGTGACCCCAAAGCCGCGACCGTTTATGCGATCGATACGAAACCAGCCCGCTCCCCAGTGAACGCCGATGCCTCCCCGGTCGGTTATGACATCGCCGATGTCCGCGCCGCAATTGCAGCCGTGTCGTCGGCCGAAGCGGACGCGGTCAAGGTAACCGACATGGCGATCGACCATGAAGCCGGCAGGCTGTACCTGTCGGTCACCATCGGCGACGATGCGAAACTGGTGACCTTCAACCGCCAGAACGAGCCTCAGCTTGTGAACCTTGAAAAGGCAAACGCTTCCTCGGTTAAACTGCAAAACCCGCCGGAAGATAAGGTCACGGGCGAAGGCCGCCGGGCGAGCAACAAGCGGCTCGAATCGATCACCGACCTCGCCTACGCCGAAGGCTCCGTGTTGGTATCCGGTCTCTCGGGACAGTCACCGCTCTCGAGCGTTCAGGCGTTCGAGTTTCCCTTCCGCGATAGCGGCACCCTGGCAAACCTGGAAATCTATCACGGTGCCCATGGCCGAGCCGAAGATTATGCCGCCATTCGGGCGTTCATCCCGATCAACATCAATGGCAAGCCAAGCCTGCTGGCCGGTTTTACCTGCACCCCGCTGGTTCAGTTCTCGCTCGACTCGCTGCAAACCGGTTCGAAGGTTCGCGGCACCACCATCGCAGAACTCGGCAACCAAAACCGCCCGCTGGATATGATCGTTTATGAGAAAAACGATCAGACCTACCTACTGGTCACCAATAGCGCTCGCGGCGTGATGAAAATCGACACCGCCGATGTCGCAGGCCAGTCGGAAATCACCGAGCCGGTCGCTGGCGGTGGAACAGCCGGTTTGCCGTTCGAGAAGATCGACTCGCTGCGCAACGTCGTCCAGCTTGCCAAGCTCGACAACCAGCACGGTGTCGCCATGATCGACAACGACGGCCGCTTACAGCTGATCACGATCGAGCTGCCCTAACCGTCGATCCCGAGCATTGACTTCGACTTCCCGTTGCCGCGGTCTCTCAAGCGGCAACGGGAGCTCATTAGCAACCCTTGTCTCAAGACCATTTCATCCCGCCCCGCTGCCGGCAGATTCACCCGCGGCGACGATCCACACGAGCGCGAATATCATCGAAGACGGCATCAGGCGATCGCATGCCATTGATCTGCTCCACCACTCCCTGAGCGCCATAGTAATCCAACAGCGGCGCGGTCTGCGTGTGAAAGACCTCAAGCCGTGCCTGAATCGTCTCCTCCGTGTCGTCCGCCCGGTTTTCTACCTGTGAACGCTTAAGCATCCGCGCGATCAGCTCATCCTGCTTCACTCGCAGGTCCAAGACGACATTGACCCGCTCGTCCGACTCAGCCAGGTGCTCGTCGAGCAGCCGAGCCTGAACCAGCGTTCGCGGAAAGCCGTCGAATAGACATCCCGTTCGACAATCGGCTGCCTCCAGGCGTTTCTTAACGATCCGCATTACGACGTCATCCGGCGCCAGGCGTCCGACGTCGATATCGCTGGCGACCGAGCGCCCTAAGCTCGATTCCTGGCGAGCGTTTCGCAGCATTTCGCCGGTAGAAAGATGCGGAATGTTAAGGTATTCCGCTAGCCGCTTACACTGCGTGCCCTTGCCGGCTCCGGGCGGACCAATGAAGACGATTCGCATCACTGGCCTCCCGCTCAGATGCACACAACTGGCCTCAGGAACGCATCTGAGGCTCTGAACAGGATTAACTGCCGGTCGGCCCGCCGCCGCTGCCACTTTCGAGCAAGCCGCGATAGTTGCGCATCACCAGGTGGCTGTCGATCTTCTGAATCAAGTCGAATGCGACGCTGACGGCGATTAACAACCCGGTTCCACCATAGAACCCCGCGATCGAATAAGGCACGCCGAGCGAGCCGTAGACGATTGTCGGCACGATCGCGACCAACGACAAAAACGCCGCTCCCACGTACGTGATTCGGACCATCACCTTCTCGAGATAATCAGTGGTCCGCCGCCCAGGCCGATAGCCCGGAATAAACGTGCCGCTCTCCTTGAGGTTGTCCGACATCTCCTTCGGATTGAAGGTGATCGCCGTCCAAAAGTAACAGAAGAAGAAAATCAGCGCGATGTACAGTAGGTTGAACAGAAACGACGCCTGATCGTTCAGCGTCGAGCTCGCCAGGTTTAACGAGCGGAACGTGGTGCTTCCGACCGTGAAATACTGCGTGAGGAAACCCAACATCACGCCCGGGATCATCAACAGGCTGCTAGCGAAAATGATCGGCATCACGCCGGCCTGGTTGATTCGCAGCGGCAGGTGCTGGCGGGTACCACCGAACATCTTGCGACCGCGGGTGAACTTAGCGCTTTGCGTCGGAATCTTGCGCTGCCCCATGGTGATGAACACCACACCGAACACTACGCCGACAAACAACAGCACCAGCACCACCAGCGTCTCGACGCCCACCTGACCACGACTGAGCCCGGTCAACTCCACCCGCATGTTGCGAATCAGTTCGTACAGCGCCATCGGCATCTGCGCGAGGATCCCCGCCATGATCAACAGACTAATGCCGTTGCCGATCCCATATTCATCGATTTGCTCACCGAGCCACATCAGGAACACGGTACCGCAGGTCATCACCATCACGGCAACGACCTGCCATCCCCAGTACAAGCCGTCACCGCTGGCACTGAGAAAGTTCGGGTTGATGTTTCCATAACCGGTTTCACCGCCGGTCATGATCATGAACTTCAAATACATCCAGCTCTGCACCAAGCAAATCGCCACAGTCAGGTAGCGGGTGTATTCGTTAAGTTTTTTGCGGCCGGCCTCGCCTTCCTTCTTCAATTCCTCCAGCGGCTTATACACGCTGCCGAGTAGCTGAAAAATGATCGATGCGGAAATATAGGGCATGATGCCCAGGCCGAAGATCGTGGCATTCCTCAAGTCGCTCGCCGCGAACAAGCTAACCTTCTCAAAGAAGTCTGCCGCCCCGCCACCGGCATCATCCATCCCCTGCGATACCATCGGCAGTGGAATGTGGAATCCGATCCGGTAGATACCCAGCAGCGCCAACGTCAACAGAATCTTTCGACGCAGTTCGGGAATCGAGAAGATGACGCGAATTTTCTCAAACATAATTCAAACCAACCAGGCCACGATCCGTCAGATGGTCCCGGAGTCTACCGAACGACAGAATCCGGGGCGATAGCTATTTAGCAAACCGTATCCCCGCGGAGTGGAAGTCCACCGCAGATCCAACGGCGCATCCTGCTGGGTTAACCGCAGCAGCCGCCCTCGTTCTGCGACGTCCTTGTTGTCCGCGGCAATCACCGCACAAGCTGGCCGCCATCACCCCCGAAGACTCCCCGGTCCGATGATTCACTGGACGTAGAATTTACGCGTCAATCAACACGGGCTAGTGTTACTTACTTTGCAGAGGCCAGAGCCGCCACTCGCTCAGCAGGGGTCCGCTTGGCGGGCAACTTCACCACTGTCCCGCCAGCAGCGACAATCTTTTCCTCAGCCGACTTGCTGAAGCGATGTGCAGCGACCGTCAGCTTGACAGTTAATTCGCCGTCGCCGAGCACCTTGACTTCGTCGAAAGTCCCTTTGGCGATGTTGTGCTGAGCCAACAATTCGAGCGTCACTTCGGTGCCATCGGCGAAAACTTCGCCGAGTTGTCCGACGTTGACGGCGAACACTTCGCTGGCGTAGCGATTGGTGAAACCGCGTTTGGGAATCCGGCGAATCATCGGCATCGCGCCGCCTTGGAAGGTCGGCTTACGGCTGTAGCCGCTGCGGCTCTTGTGGCCCTTGTGACCGCGGCCGGCGGTTTTACCGGTACCCGATCCAACACCGCGGCCGATCCGCTTGCGATTTTTGAACTTGGTAATGCCGCGATGGACGTCGTTGAGATTCATTGCGATTCACTAAACTTGAGCCGACCATCACGCGGCCGGCGTATGAACTGTTTGATTGGCTGCCGAGCCCATGCTCCAGCAGTCAAACGATCTGGAAAGGTTCGACGCGGCCCCGCCGTTTCGGTAGGATACCGCAACTGACCGGGAGAGTCAGGTGGTGCTCGCCTACTTAGCCGACTCGAGTTGGACACCACGCAGCGCTTCGACCTGTTGGTGAGTCCGCAGCTTCGACATCGCGTCGATGGTGGCCTTGACGAGCGTCACCGGGTTATTGGTACCAAAGCTCTTGGTCAAAATGTCGCGCACTCCACAGGCTTCGCAAACCGCACGCACCGCTTGACCGGCGATAACACCCGTACCGGCACCGGCAGGGATCAACACCACCTTGGCGGCACCGAAGTGGCCCCAGATCTGATGCGGGATTGTGCCTTCGATCAACGGCACGTCAACCATCGACCGCGAGGCCTGCTTCTGCGCCTTGCTCACGCTTGGCGGGACCTCGTTGGCCTTGCCATAGCCCCAGCCGACCTTGCCTTTGCCGTCACCGACGACGACCATGGCGGCAAAGCTGAATCGACGGCCGCCCTTGACCACCGCCGCACAGCGTTTGATCTTGACGACGCGATCGAGCAGATCGCCCGGCATGCTGTCTTCGTTCTTGTCTTTTCTGTCTCGCGTCTTGCGCCCGCGCTGCTGTCCGGCACTCATTCTGACTACCCTACTGGGATTAAATTAAAACTGTAATCCGCCTTCGCGGGCCGCCTCGGCAAATGCCTTCACTCGCCCATGATATTTGCTGTGACCGCGATCCAGCCGGACCTTGCTGATCCCTGCTTGTGTCGCCTTCTCAGCGAGCAACTTGCCAATCGCCGCTGCTGCGTCGCAGTTACCGCCAACGCTCACCTCATCGCGAACCGACTTGTCGCGCGTTGAGACGCTCAGCAATGTCCTACCGCTGGCATCATCGACCACTTGGCAGCCGAAATGCTTCAGGCTGCGGTGAATGCACAGCCGCGGGCTTTGAGCATCGCCGCGCAATTTGTTCCGTACACGGAAGCTACGACGTTCGCGCTGCCCGCCGATCTTCTTGTTCTTATCCATGGTTCTACGACGCGTAAGCGAAACTCACAATGACTGATTATTTGGTTGCCGACTTGCCGGGCTTGATCTTAACCTGTTCGCCCTGATAGCGAACGCCCTTGCCCTTGTAAGGCTCCGGCTTCCTGAGCGCCCGAACTTCCGCGGCGAACTGACCGACGCGTTGTTTGCTACAGCCTTGGACGACGACGTGCGTTTGGTCGGGGCAGGTGACCTTCAAGTCGGCGGGGATCTTCTTGTGCAGTTCGTTGGCAAATCCGACTCGCAATTGCAGCGTGTCGCCTTGGATTGCAGCCAGGTAACCCACGCCGACAATCTCGAGCCGCTTTTCGTAGCCCTGCGTCACACCGGTGACCATGTTCGCGACCAGCGCCCGGGTCAGACCGTGATACTTTCCGGCTTCGCGGTCGCTATCGTCACCGGTCACGACGACGTGCTTGCCATCGTCATCGAGGGCCACGGAGACTTCCGGCCGATGTTCATAGGTCAGCGTGCCTTTCGGGCCCGCCACGGTGATCTGCCGACCCTCGATCGATACATTCGCACCGCTGAGGACGGGGACCGGTTTCTTGCCAATACGACTCATGATTGAATCACTGTAGGTTAATAATCTGCTAACTCGATGCTCAGGCGAAGGTCGTGCTTATGCGACTTCGCAAAGCACCTCGCCACCGACGTTATCGCGGCGGGCCTCGCGGTCGCTGATCACGCCTTTGCTTGAACTGATAATGCGAATGCCCAAGCCGCCGAGGACTGGCTTCAGATCTCGGCTGCCGGAGTACAATCGCCGGCCAGGCTTGCTCACACGCTTGATTGTTTGGATTACGCGCTCGCCATTGGGACCGTATTTGAGTTCAATACGGATGTGCGATACAGGCTGTTCCTCGATCTCCTTCCAGTCCCAGATGAAGCCTTCTCGCTTCAGGACGTCGGCGATGCCCTTCTTGACACCACTGGCTGGGATGTCAACGAAAGGCCGCTCAACGCGGACGGAGTTACGGATACGAGTCAACATGTCGGCGATCGGATCGGTCATCATAATAAGGGGTCCCTGTCGTCTCTTCTCACCAACTAGCCTTGCGGACGCCCGGGATCAGTCCGGCATTGGACTTTTCGCGGAAACAGATTCGGCACAGGCCGAACTTACGGTACACCGCCCGTGGACGCCCACAGTTCCTGCAGCGGCTCTCGCGACGTGTCGAGAACTTCGGCTTTCGTTCAGCTTTAGCGATCTTGGATTTACTTGCCACGGGGCGATTACCTGACGCGGTGGTGGATATTCGGTCGCGAGCTTGTCGGCGACGCGCTATCGGATCTATCGAAACACAACAACTGGCTCAAAACAAACGCACAGGCTGACTAGGCAGCACCGGTCTTCTTCGCGTCCTGTCGAAACGGCATTCCGAACAGCTCCAACAGTGCGCGGCCTTCCTGATCGGTCCGAGCCGTGGTCACGATCGAAATGTTCATTCCCTGCGGCCGAGTGAACTTGTCCGGGTTCAGCTCGGGGAACACCAACTGCTCGCTCAAGCCCATGCTGTAGTTACCCCGGCCGTCGAATGCCTTGCGGCTGATCCCCCGAAAGTCACGCACGCGGGGCAGTACGATCGAAGTCAGTCGGTCGAGGAACTCATACATCCGCTGGCGACGCAACGTCACCATGCAGCCGATCGGCATACCTTCACGCAGCCGAAAGGTCGCCACCGATTTGCGTGCCACGGTCAACACGGGACGCTGGCCGGCGATTTCGCTCAGCGCGTCAAAGGCTAGATCGAGAACTTTCTTATCGCTGACGGCGTCGCCCACACCCATGTTCAGGGTGATCTTCTCCAGGCGAGGCACCTGGAGCGGATTCGTGTACGAGAACTGCTCGACCAGTGCGGGCCGAACCTGTTCTTCGTAGGCAACTTGCAAACGGGGCTTTTGTACGGACATGATCTACAACCGACTCTTAATTTAACCGGCCTCAGGGCCAGTCGCATGCCATTTGAATTGTTAAGTGATGACCCGCTGAAGGCCGCTCGATTAGGATGTCTTCGCTTGCTTCGCGGCAGCCGGCCGGATGACGCTGATGCTCTTGCCGCTCTTCTTGGCGTAGCGTTCTTTGGTACCGTCGGCCAAGAACCGCACGCCCAATCGCGTCGGCTTGCCAGTCGTCGGATCGACGAACATCACGTTGCTGGCCGAAATCGGCATCTCTTTGTTCAGCCGGCCCCCTTGCGGGTTCTTCTGGCTCTTGCGAACGTGTTTCCAGACGCGTCCGACGCCCTCAACGATCACTTTGTTGTTCTCGCGATCGATCTTGAGAATCTTGCCTTGCTTGGACTTATCGGCACCGGCGATGATGACGACAGTATCTTGAACTTTTAACAGCATATCAGTCACAAACCGGAATGGATATCTCTAATAACCGCAAGCGAAACCCGACAACCGCCGCTCAGACCACTTCGTTGGCGAGGCTGACGATCTTCATGAAATTGCGGTCCCGCAGCTCCCTGGCCACGGCACCAAAAATTCGGGTCCCGCGGGGCCCTTTGTCTTTATCAATCAGCACGACAGCGTTGCTGTCGAAACGGACATAGCTGCCATCGCCGCGACGCGTCGAATGCTTGACCCGCACGACCACCGCCCGGACGACCGCCTTCTTCTTCACTTCACTGCCGGGGATGACGCTCTTGACGCTGCACACAATCACGTCGCCCAGGCCGGCGGTCCGGCGACGACTGCCCCCTAACACCTTGATGCACATCACTTCACGTGCACCCGTGTTGTCGGCGACATCAAGTCTTGTTTCTTGCTGGATCATGGTCGATCGTTATCGTGGCAGTGAATCGTACGAAGGGTAAAAAGGGTCAGGCCGAACGGCCACCAGAGGCCGGCGGTGGGGCTAGGCAGGGTTGCTCGGTTCAACCGCCGCGTCGAGCCCTTCGACTTCGGGATTGGCGCCGCCTTTACGGGCTGCTCGCAGCGCCGCCAGGTCGACGTCGGTGCTCTTGGCAACGACCTTGACCAATCGCCAACGCTTCAGCTTGCTCAACGGCTCCGACTCGATGATCTCAACGCGGTCGCCGACCGCCGACTCATTATTTTCATCGTGTGCGTAGCAAATCGTCTTGCTGCGAACGTATTTGCCATACACCGGGTGCTTGGTCAGACGAGCCAGTTCGACCCGCCGGGTCTTGCTCGTCTTCGCGCCGGTGACGGTTCCTTGAACAACGCGTTTGGGCATTTTCTTTGCTCGGACTGGGACGGCGCTGGGGCCGAATCAAATTTGTTTCAGGTTACCGCCAACCGCCACCCGGCGGCCGACTCAACTACTACTGGGCCAGCGCTTGAAGGCGCTGGGTCTGAATCGTACGGATGCGCGCGATCAGCCGACGGCTTTTGCGAAGTTCGCTCGGCACGTCGAGTCGCTCAGCTTCGGCTTGAAAGCGGAGACGAAATAGCTTCTCTGCCGCCTCTTTGGCGGTCAGCTCCAGCTGTTCGTCGCTCATCTCGCGAAGTTCGGATGCTCTGGTCATGATTGCTACTAAAAGGTTATGGTCAAACGGCGCGGCGACTAACGAACCGGACCTTCACTGGCATCTTCGCAGCCAACCGCGCAAAACAGACTTTCGCCTGCTGTTCGGTCACGCCGCCAAGTTCGTAAAGGACCGTACCAGGCTTGACGACCGCAGCCCAGAAGTCAGGCTCACCCTTACCCTTACCCATTCGCGTTTCCAGCGGTGTGCTGGTGACGGACTTGTCGGGGAAGATTCGGATGTAGAGCTTGCCTTCGCCGCGAACATATTGCTGGCCGGCGATACGTCCCGCTTCGATCGTTGTGGCTTTGACCCAACCGGCTTCCAGAGCCTGCAGTCCATAGTCACCGAATACGACCGTGTTGCCGCGAGTCGCATTACCTTTTATGCGACCTCTTTGGCTTTTTCGATGCTTGACCCGTTTGGGCATCAGCGCCATCGGTGTCGTCTCCGTAGGTTCCTTGGTTGATCCACACTTGAATCCCGATGTGCCCCTGCGGCGTCATCGCTTCAGTGAATCCGTAATCAATCTTTGCCTGCAGCGTGCTGAGCGGCACCGAACCCATACTCGCCTTTTCACGACGAGCCATTTCGGCTCCACCTAGACGCCCGGCCATCTGAATTTTGATGCCTTTGGCCCCGGCATCCATCGTCTGCTCCAGCGATCGCTTGAGCGTCCGGCGGAAGCTCGACCGTTTGGCGAGCTGCTGCGCGATGTCCTCGGCCACCAACTGCGCCATGATCTCAGGTCGTTCGATTTGATCGACCTTCAAGTTGACGCGGCGTCCGATCAGATTCTGAAGTTCGTTTTGCAGAACCTCAACGTCCGATCCCTTCTTTCCGATAATCAGACCAGGCCGAGCGACGAACAGCATCACGCGAACTTCGTCACGCGTACGCTCGATCTCGATCCGATCGATCCCCGCGCTCTTGTACTGAGTCCGCTTGGGATGCTTGGTGATGAAGTTTCGGATCTTGAGATCCTCTTGCAGAAGATCCGCAAAATCCTTCTTCGAAGCATACCAACGACTGCCCCAGCCACGGGTCACGCCGGTCCGAAATGCGATTGGGTTGACTTTCTGTCCCATAGCTCAGTTCACGTCTGCTTGTATAACGGTCTTCTGTACCGATCCCTGACTGCAAAGCTGCACGCCGAGCGTGCCCCTACAGTTCGTCGATTGGCGTCAGGCCAACCGAAATATGACTGGTGCGTTTCTTAATCATGAACGCCATGCCGCGTGCCCGCGGCCGGACCCGCTTGAACATCGGCCCGGGGCCGACCTGGACGTCCGTCACGACCAGATCTTCAATCTTATAGCTGCGGCCTTCGTTCTGGTTCGGGTCCTGTGCATTGCCGACGGCGCTCTGCAGAACCTTCTCAAGCATCCGCGCCCCACGCTGCGGCTGATACTTCAGAATCGCCAGCGCCTCGTCCGCGTACTTGCCTCGCACCAGATCGGCGACCAACCGTACCTTCCGGGAGCTGATCCGGGCGCCGCGATGAACTGCTTGCATTACCATGATGAACCGAACTGCTTTACGAAAATCTCAATCTGCCGGTGATGTCTTTTCAGACTACTTCTTGCCGCCCTTGCCGCCGTGACCTTTAAAGGTCCGGGTCGGCGCGAACTCGCCCAACTTGTGTCCGACCATATCTTCAGTCACGAGCACTTTCACGTGCTTGCGGCCATCATGAACCATGAAGGTGACATTGATGAACTCGGGCACAATCGTGCACCGCCGCGCCCACGTCTTAATCGGCTCAGACCGGCCGCCGCTCTGCTTCTGAACCTTAAAGAAGAGCTTGGGGTCGACGTACGGCCCTTTTTTACTGCTTCGACTCATGACGACTTAATTCGCTTTGTACGCTCTTGACCTGAACAAACACACCGCTCAAACAACCAGACTACTTGTGCAGCTTGAGCTGCCCGTAGCGACGGCTCTTGCGACGCCGAACGATCGCGCTGTTGCTCGGTTTACGCTTCTGGCGGGTGGCGCCGCCCTTGGCACTCTTGCCCTGCGGACTGACCGGATGGCGACCGCCCTTGGTTCGACCTTCACCACCGCCGTGCGGGTGATCGATCGGGTTCATCGCCGTGCCGCGGACGTGCGGACGACGCCCCATCCAGCGGTTACGACCCGCCTTTCCGATCACAACCTTCATATGGTCGGCATTCCCGACCCGGCCGATTACGGCGCGGCAGTTAGCCGGCACGCGGCGTACTTCACCGCTGGGCAATTCCAACTGGGCCCAGCCGGCGTCACGCGCCTTGAGCTTCGCGGAAGTACCGGCACTGCGGCACAACGCGGCTCCCGTTCCCGGTCGCAGTTCGATGCAGCAGACCGTCGTGTCAAGCGGAATATTTTTCAGCGGCAGGCAATTGCCAACCGTCGCCGCCGCTTCGGGACCATTTTCGAGCACATCACCGGCGGTCACGCCGGCAGCAGCGATGACATACGCCTTGTCGCCATCGGTGTACTTCAACAGCGCGATGTTGGCGGTGCGAATCGGGTCATACTGAATGCTGTCGACCTTAGCGGTGACCCCATCTTTGCCGCGACGGAAGTCGATCATGCGGTACATCTGCTTGTGGCCGCCACCGCGGTGCCGCGCAGTGATCTTGCCCTGGTTGTTCCGCCCGCCAGTTTTCCGCTGACGCTTCAGCAGACTCCGCTCGGGAGTGTACCCGGGGGTCAATTCCGCGAAGTCGCTAACCGACGCGTTGCGTCGCCCGGCGCTCGTCGGCTTGTAGATTCGAATGCCCATAATTGATTCAATGATTCTTAGGTTTGGTCACGGACCGCCGGCCTGCAGACTCATGCTGCGCGAAGCACCACACTAAAAGAAGTCGATCTTGTCGTCGCCCTTGAGGTGCACGATCGCCTTCTTCCAGTCGCTCGTCCGGCCCAAACGGAAGCGGTAACGCCGCGACTTGCCCTTCCGATTCTGCGTACACACTTTTTCCACGTGCACATTGAACAGAGTTTCGATTGCGGCGCGAACATCTTGCTTCGTCGCGTCTCGATGTATCTCGAAGGCGTACTGATTATTTCTCGACGCCCGGTGAACACCCTTTTCGGTGACCAGCGGACGCAGCAGAACCTGATGCGGCTGCAGCGTCAAACCGGCAGCATCATTTTGCGGTGCAGAAACTTGACTCATAACTTCATTCCAAACTTCAACAAAATCCGACCGCGATATTCGTTAAGCCGACACAGCGACGACAGGCGAAGCAAACGTGCCATCTTTGATTTGGTCCAGCGCCTCTCGCGTAACCAGCAACCGCCGCGGCTTGAGCACCGACAGAGCGTTGAGGTCGCGAACCGGCGACACGGCCACACCTTCAATATTTCTTGCACTGAGGTACACCGATTGATCCGGCGCCCCCAACACGACGAGCGTCGACAATCCGTCAAGACCGAGCGCCTCGAGCGCCGCAGCAACCTGCCTGGTCTTCGGCGACTCGAGGCTCAAAGCGTCGACCACCACCAGTTCGTTGTCGGCGATCTTTGAAGCGATCGCCATCCGCGTCGCCAATTTGATCGCCTTCTTGGGCAAGCGATAGCTGTAATCCCGCGGCTTGATCGTCCGCGCCACACCACCGCCACGACGGATGTTCGTACGCTTGCTGCCAGCCCGGGCGTTACCGGTACCTTTTTGGCGATACATCTTCTTCGTACTGCCACTGACCTGACCGCGGGTCTTGGCACAGTGCGAACCCTGGCGAAGATTCGCCTCATACATCACCACGACATCGTGCAACAATTGCTTGCTGATCCGCGGCGCGATCTCCGCGGGATCGATCTCGTAGCTACCGACTTCGTCGCCGGCAATGTTAAAAACTGGCAGTGTAGCCATGATAGAGCAACTCGGTGAGACGACGCAAATTATCGGACGACGTTGGTTTCTTGGATCTCGAGATAGCCGCCATTAGGACCGGGCACAGCGCCGCGGACCAGCAGCAGATTGTTCTCGACATCCACGCGAACAACCTCAAGATTACGGACGGTCGTCCTGCCGCCGCCGTACTGACCGGCCATCTTCATACCCTTGATGACGCGGCTCGGGTCAGCACTGGAGCCGGTACCACCGGTATGACGGTGAACCTTTTTGACGCCGTGCGTCGCACGCTGACCAGCGAAGTTGTGCCGCTTCATGACACCCGTGAAACCGCGGCCCTTCGAGGTGCCCGCCACATCCACTCGCTTGACAGCCGAAAAGATATCGACTGTAACTTCAGCACCGACTTCCAAAGCAGCCGGCCCGCGAAACTCGCGAACAAACCGCTTCGGCTCGCAACCGGCCTTAGGCAGCAGTTGCACACCAGCAGCAGCTCGCGCCTTGGCCCGCTTGCTGTCGAGCTTGGCCACATGACCACGCTCGCTGCGAGCAGCCAGACGACGCGGCTTATCGAGGAACCCCAGCTGAACTGCTTCGTAGCCGTCTCGGTCCAGATCACGCACCTGCAGCACGCTGCAAGGCCCGGCCGCAATGACCGTGACCGGAACAGCAGTGCCGTCTTCGCGATAAACCTGTGTCATCCCGACCTTACGGCCAAGTATTCCGCGCGACATCGTTAGACGCCTCATCCGGTGAAGGAAGTAGCAGTTTCAACCTTGGGGTTGCCGCCCGATCCAGCCCCAACGACCCATGGCCGCGGAAAAGGATATCGAGCAGACGTCCGTTCGATAGGAAACCGTTGTATGTTTATTACTAGCGACCCAAAGGATCGCCGGAAACGCCGGCACCCAACGCGGGAACCGACAAAAAAATAACTATCAGAAGCTGCGGCAGAAGCCTAGCGAGCCGAGGCCTTGATCTTGATATCAACGCCGGCCGGCAGACTCAGCTTGTTGAGCGCCTCGATGGTCTTGGCTGTCGCCTGCACAATGTCGATCAACCGCTTGTGAGTGCGGATCTCGAACTGCTGCCGGGCCTTCTTATCGATGAACGGGCTCGACAAAACAGTGTAACGCTCGATCCGCGTCGGCAATGGGATCGGCCCATGCACTTCGCTGTGCGTCGCCTTGACCGTATTGACGATCTCGGCAGCACTCTGATCAAGCACAGAATGGTCGTACGCTTCCATGCGGATGCGGATTACTTCGTTCGTTCCGGTCGTCAAGAGACACCCATGCGGTCAACAGGTAAGACAATCTCCTCGGTTGGAGGAAGCGAAAAGTTATCGGCGCGTGCGGCCGCGGTCAACGGCTAATGAGAGGTTTTGATCAAAAATTGTTCTAATCGGGCCGCTTTCTGGCATGGGGGGTATCATGCCAGAGCAAAAATCGGCACTTCAGACGGTATCGCTTTGGCAATTGGGGCTACCCCGGAAGAATTGGCAAGATGCGACGGCATTCAATCTCTTTCGAGGACCTGAAGCGGTCAGCGGGTTTACTCGCGTCGGCGCGGGGTTGCGGGTGCGGCAACAGGCAGAGACTGGTAAGATGACGATGTTCAATCTGCCGACTCGGTAAAGGATTCCGCTTTCATGACCGCATCGATGTACTCTCAAGGTTCCCAGCTCCGCGCTGAGGTCAGCGCACGCGAACGGGCGAAGCGCGGCCGATCGGCAAAGGCCTGGACGGTTTGTGGGGCGTTGGCGGTCACTACGGTTGTGGGAGTGCTTGTGGTAATGCCCTGGTCCAATCGTCACGAGCGTGCGGCGACCACCAGCGGCGCGGTGATTCCAGCTCCCTACGATGCCGATCGTGCGTACAGCTATTTGCTGCAGATCTGTGACCTTGGCCCCCGGCCGAGCGCCACACCGGCGATGCGTCGCCAGCAGGAGATCTTGACCGAGTTTTTCGAGCAGCGCGGGGCGGCGGTTGAGCTGCAGCGATTCGACGTTCGGCATCCGCAGACGGGCGATGCGGTCGAGCTGGCGAATCTGATCGCCAGTTGGCATCCGCAGCGTCCGAAGCGGTTTTTGCTCTGTGCCCATTATGACACTCGGCCGTTTCCGGATCGCGACCCGCATAACCCACGGGGCCGGTTCGTCGGCGCCAACGACGGCGGCAGCGGTGTGGCAGGATTGATGGAACTGTCCAATCACATTGATCTGCTGCCTGCAGACGTTGGAATCGACATCGTCATGTTCGATGGTGAGGAACTGGTTTACGAAGAGGGGCGCGATGAATACTTCCTCGGCTCGACCTACTTTGCCCGCACCTATCTGGCCAATCCGCCGGCGGTTCCGTATCGCGCTGGGGTGCTGTTGGACATGATCGGCGACAAGGAGCTGAAGATTTACTACGAACGGAACAGCTGGAACTACGCTCGCGAGGTGAGTAAGTCGGTTTTTGCAACCGCGGCGTCACTGGGGGTGGACGCCTTTGTGCCGCGGATCCGCCACGAGATCCGCGACGACCACCTGCCGCTGAATCAGATTGCCCGCATTCCGACCATTGATCTGATTGATTTTGATTACCCACGGCCGGGTATCGGAGCGCCGCAGTATTGGCACACGATGCAGGATGTGCCGGAGAATTGCAGCGGGCATTCGTTGGCGACGGTCGTGTACGTCGTCCACCAGTGGCTCATGCGACAATAGGTATAAGCGATGGCAAGCGAATCCAGAGCCGCCGAGCAATCGGACACAACAGCGGCGGAGGAACTCGGTTGGCTCGGGCATTACCGGGTCCTGGGGAAGCTTGGCAAAGGCGGTATGGGACATGTCCTGCGGGCCGAGGACGTGCGTCTGAAGCGGCAGGTGGCGCTGAAGGTGATGAACAAGCGGTTCTCATCCCGTCCGGACAGCCGCCAACGCTTCTTGGATGAAGCCCGCGCGGTTGCGGCGGTGCACCACGACAACGTCGTAACGATCTTTGAGGTCGGTGAAACGGGCGGGATTCCGTTCATGGCGATGGAGCTGCTTCAGGGCTCAACCCTGCAGCGCTGGATCTCAGAAGGCAAGCCGCAGCCGACCGATTGGATTTTAAAGACCGCTGCGCAGCTGGTCAGCGGCTTAGCAGCGGCTCATCAGCGCGGCATCATTCACCGCGATATCAAGCCCGGAAATATTTGGATCCAGGAGCCATCGGGCCGGGCCAAGGTGCTGGATTTTGGGCTCGCTCTGGCAGCCGGGCCGATTGATCCAGCCGATGCTCGCGGGTCGGTCATCGGCACACCCGGGTACCTGTCGCCGGAACAGGCACGCGGTGAGCCGCTGGATGACCGCAGCGACTTGTACAGCCTGGGTGTCGTGCTTTATCAGCTCGCTTGTGGACGGTTACCGCTCCCGGCACCAACGCTACCGGAGCAGTTGATCAAGATCCTCGCCCATCAGCCTCCGCGCCCCGACGAGGTCAACCCAGATGTTCCAGCTGCACTGGCCGACCTGATCATGCGGTTGCTGAGCAAGGAGCCGCGGGACCGTTTTCGCTCGGCCACCGCGCTCGGGGAGGCGATTCGTCAGGTGTCCGATGAACTCCAGCGGCAGTCGCAGGCGGTGGCGCAGATCGTGCTCGATCCCGACGCACCGGCCAATCCGAGATCGCCGACCAAAACCGGAAATAGAGCAGGGCAGGGCGGGGCGACCGCCTCGGCTGAGCAACGGCGGACGGTGATGAAACCGGCTTGGGCCGCGGCGGCCGTCGCGGTGTTGGCGTTGCTGATCGGCGTGGCGGCATGGTCACTGCGGCAGGAGGCGACTGTGCCGCCTCCACCAGCACCGCCAACGGTCGCTCCGGGCGGGGTATTGGCCAAAACGCTCGATGTGCTCCGGCTCAGCGACGTTCCGGCCGCCACCTCCGACGTCACTGCCGGAGAGCAAGCGAGATTCAAAGTCGCCCTGGCCAATCACGCGACATCCCCGCAGAACGATCCGATTGTGCTCAACCAAGGCGCTCGCGTGATCGCTCAGATCGCAACGAACTTGCGCCGCGTCGATGCGACCGGCCGCGGCTTGCCGTCCTCGCCCGGTTTCCCCAAGAAGCTCTCTCCTGCAATGATTCCCGCACCGGGGCAAAGCCAGGTCATCGATGTCGAGTTCCTGACTGCGACGCTTTCGCCGGGCGAGTATGAGGTGGAATTTCAGTTGCAATCGCCCAGCGGCACCCGCGTCGGCAGGGTGACCACCATGCTGACGGTCAACGAAAACCTGGCAGTCACCGATCTGATCGAGTTTGAGCGGGTGCGAACCGAGCAGCGGCGCGGCGCTGATACCTACGTCGCGTCGGGCTCCGATACCGGGTTTGGGGCTGGTCCCTACCTGGAGATCCATCAACCGGTCAAGAAGCCCGAGCAAACCGAGCCGGCCAAACATGCCTATCTGCGGTTTGACCTCGGTCCGTGGGCTAGCCAGCGCGACAGAATCGATCGTGCGATGCTGTTGCTGACACTCGATTCGGGCGGACACAAGGGCAAAGCGACGCTCACCGCCTACGGCGTCACCCAACTGATGAGCGCGGATTGGGCTGAGAAAGGGGAGGGCGAAATCAAGTGGGTGACTTCACCTTCGGCCGGCGAGATCGAGAGCTACCCCTTCCTGGGGCGCGTCGAGCTCGATAACAGCGGCGGCCAACTCGAGCGGCAAGCGGATGCCATCCGCCTGTTCGGTCGTGGCCTCGATGATTATTTGCGCGGCAATAACGGCGAGTTCGTGACCATCCTGCTGGTACAGACCAACACTGCCGACCAACCGCTGCGAGTGGTCTCGCGAGAGGGCAAGGCGGACGAGTCGCCCGCCTTGGCGCTGCGAGCGGGTCCATGAGTACGATCTTTGTCTTTTGAATGGGATTGCCATGAGCTCCAGGTGGGCAGACAACGCCCAGCAGACAACCGCCGGCGATGATACTGACGCGGCCAACGCAGCACAGCAGACCTCACCGTGGACGGAGACGCATAATGCCGCTGGTTTCGTGCTCCGCTACCTGGTCCCGATGCGTGACCAGTTGATCCAGGGGCTCGGCAGCGAACCGCTGGCGGACGAGTGCTTGAAACGGATCATCAGTCACCTGGTGACGCAAGGTTTTGGTGGTCATGCTAAGGGGCGACTGCGCGATTTCCTGATGCGCGCGATCCGCTCCGCAGCCAAAACCGTGATCGCTGAGCAGGCCGAGGCTGGCGGACAGCAACTGGAGTTCGATGTGAGCCACTGGACCGCCGACGCACAAAGTTGGCGCGACCACTGGCGCGCCGCCGTGCTGGCACGAGCCTGGCGGACGCTGGAGCGCCGAGAGCACCAAGACCGATCATCGCCGCTGTACACGATCTTGCGTTGGTCGTCGGCGTACCCGCGCGAGACCCCAGCGATGCTCGCGATCCGCATCAACACCGAGTCGGATGTGAGCGTGGAGGCGGACACGATCGCGCGGCTCCTGCCAGTGGCGCGACGGCGTTTCGCCCAGATCCTGCTGGGCGAAATCGTCGAGACGCTCGATAACAAGGACTCCTCGGCCGTTGAGTCGGAGCTAGCCGAAATCGGCTTGGCCGAAGCGGTCGCCAAGCTGCGCAGCGGCTAACAAGCCAGGGCTCTGGGTGGCACGCTCAGAGCCCCAGCGATGGGCGTGAGCGCCGAGAGCAGATACCGAGCCGGTAAGACATTCCAACGTTACCCTGTAGTTCTCCCCAACACGCCCTTCGTTCCTCAGGGACGTGCCACCCCGAGGCTCAGCACCCTACAGCATGTTCCGCAGCACCGTCGGCAGGATACCGCCGTTGCGGAAGTACTGCATTTCCACCGGTGTGTCGATCCGCACCAAGCACGGCACCTGACGGCTTTCGCCGGAGGCATCGGTGAACGTGACCTGGATCGTGCTGCGCGGCTGAAGCGAGTCGTCGAGCCCCTGGATGTCGATCAGCTCAGCGCCGCTGATCCCCAACGACTGCCAGGTTTCACCCTCAGCGAATTGCAGCGGCAGCACGCCCATGCCAACCAAGTTGCTGCGGTGGATCCGTTCGTAGCTGGCGGCGATCACGGCTTTGACTCCGAGCAGCATCGTGCCTTTGGCGGCCCAGTCGCGGCTGCTGCCGGTGCCGTATTCATGGCCGGCGATCACCACCAGCGGCACTTCTTCGGCGATGTACTTCATCGCCGCGTCATAGATGCTCATCACCTCGCCATCGGGCAGGTGCCGGGTCCAACCGCCTTCGGTACCGGGAGCCATTTGGTTGCGGATGCGAATATTGGCAAACGTGCCGCGAACCATCACACGGTCGTTTCCGCGGCGGCTGCCGTAGCTGTTGAACTGCCGTCGCTCGACGCCGGCCTCCTGCAGGAAGCGGCCAGCGGGACTGTCGGCGCTGATCGCTCCAGCCGGCGAGATATGGTCGGTCGTTACTGAGTCGCCCAACAGCGCCAGCACGCGGGCGCCGCGGATCGGAGCGATCGATGGCTGCTGATCCCCGCCGAGCGAATCGAGGAACGGTGGATGTTGGATATAGGTGCTCGACTCGTCCCACTGATAAATCGCTCCGCCGGTGACCGGCATCGAGTTCCACAGTTCGTCGCCTTCGACAGCGTGGCTGTACTGGTTGATGAACATCTGCGGATCGATCGCTTCGGCCAACACCTGCTGAATCTCATCAGCGGTCGGCCAGATATCTTTCAGGTACACCGCTTCGCCGGCCGGATCGGTGCCCAGCGGCTCGTTGACCAAGTCGATGTCGGTCGTTCCGGCCAGGGCGTAAGCGACGACCAGCGGCGGGCTGGCCAAATAGTTGGCCCGGGTCATCGGATTGACGCGGCCCTCGAAGTTACGGTTGCCGCTGAGCACGGCCGAAGCGACCAAGTCGCCTTCGCTGATCGCTGCGGATACCGGTTCGGGCAGCGGGCCGCTGTTGCCGATGCAGGTGGTGCAGCCGTAGCCGACGGTGAAGAAGCCAAGCTTCCCGAGCGGTTCGGTCAGCCCGGCGCGGTCGAAGTAATCGGTCACGACGCGCGAGCCGGGGGCGAGGCTGGTCTTGACGTAGGAAGGCACCTTCAGGCCGCGCTCAACCGCCTTCTTGGCCAACAACCCGGCACCGACCATCACCGATGGATTGCTCGTGTTGGTGCAGCTGGTGATCGCCGCGATCACCACCGCTCCGTGGCCGATTTCGATTCCGTCGCCGTTCTGCTTGACTTCGGCGGTGGCTCCAAGCTCATCGGGCGATAGGCCAAAGCCGGCCTTACCGACCGGGGCGGTGAGGGCTGAGCGGAACGCCGACTGCATCTGGCGCAGCGGCACGCGGTCCTGCGGCCGCTTGGGTCCAGCCAGGCTCGGCTCGATCGTGCCCAGGTCCAGCGACAGCCGCTTGGTGTACTGAATGTCCGCTGCGTCGGTGCGGAACAAGCCTTGTTCTTTGCAGTAGCGTTCGACCAGCGTGATTTGTTCGCTGCTCCTGCCGGTGGCCCGCAGGTACTTGAGCGTCAGATCGTCGACGGGGAAGAAGCCCATCGTCGCACCGTACTCCGGGGCCATATTGGCGATCGTCGCCCGGTTCTCGACGCTCATGCTGTTCATGCCGGCGCCGAAGAACTCGACGAACTTGTTGACCACGCCTTCCTGCCGCAGCACTTCGGTGACTCGCAACACCATGTCCGTGGCGGTCGCTCCGGCGGGCAAACGGCCGGTCAGTTCAAAGCCGATCACCTCGGGCATCAGCATGTACAGTGGCTGGCCGAGCATGTTCGCTTCGGCCTCAATCCCGCCGACACCCCAGCCGAGCACGCCCAGGCCGTTGATCATCGTGGTATGGCTGTCGGTACCGACGAGCGAATCGGGCATCGCGACCATCTGGCCGTTGACGTCGCGCAGCGACACGACGGTCGCCAGGTATTCGAGATTGACCTGGTGGACGATGCCGACGTTGGGCGGCACGACGCGAAAGTTCGACAGCGCCTGCTGGCCCCAGCGCAGGAACTCATAACGCTCGCGATTGCGCTCGTACTCGACCTCGACGTTGCGGCTGAGCGAGTCGCTGGCCCCAAAGAAGTCGACTTGGACCGAGTGATCGACGACCAGGTCGACGGGAATGAGCGGATTGATTTTCGCTGGATCGCCGCCGAGTCGCTGCATCGCCGCCCGCATCGCCGCTAGGTCAACCACCGCGGGCACGCCGGTGAAATCCTGCAGCACGACCCGCGAGGGCTTGAAGGGAATCTCTTGCGTCGCTGGCTCGGCCGCCGACCAAGCCGCCAAGTTGCGCACATCCTGCTCGGTTACCGCAAAGTTATCGCAGTTCCGCAGCACCGATTCGAGCAACACGCGGATCGAATAAGGAAGTCTGCTGACGGCGCCCAACCCGGCGTCCTCTAGGCGGCTGAGCCGATAGATGGCCGCCCGACCATTGCCGGTATCAAACGTGTCCCGCGCCGAAAAGATCAACAGTCACGATTCTTAATCTTCTGGTGAAAATGGTCAAAGAAAGAAGCCGCCAGTCGCCTTGGAATCTACGGGCCCCAAGGTGGTCGATCGCTCCGCTGATCGAACGGCAAGCCACAAGGCTCCGACCGGCGGAGCGGTCGGCGACAAGCCCTAGCGAGAGTTTACCCGCCCGAGGCCGCGCTGTCTGCGGTGCTGGCGCCCCCGCAAATCAGCGTTTCGGTAGCCCGGATACAACGAGCAATCGCCGCGCCACGTGGCCTTATGCATGGCAGAACTGCTGCGGCGATCGATCTGGCGAGACTCGCGGTGCGCATGCTCAGCATCGCGGTGCTCATGCTCGTCATCGACCGCCAGAGCAAAATCTGCTGGAGTTGGTGGTCGCTTCGATCCCATTCGCGCCGTTTCGAGCACGAGCACGAGCACGAGCACGAGGGGATTGAGTCACCGCCGGATTCAAATATCAAGCGGTGATACAGCCGTTAGCCGGCCAGCAATGAGTCCATCGTGGCGACGAGCGACTTGACCGCGTCGACGCTGTGGTCAAACGCTGCCCGCTCAGTGTTAGTCAGCTGCAGTTCGACGATCCGCTCGACACCGCCGCTGCCGAGTACAACCGGGACACCTACGTAGTATCCGCCGACGCCGTATTCCTGATCGCAGTAGGCCGCGACCGGAATCAGTCGCTTCTTGTCGCGGACCACCGCTTCAACCATCTGCGCAGGCGGCTGCCGGGGCGTAGTAGGCGCTGCCGGTCTTGAGCAGCGAGACGATCTCCGCTCCACCGCTGCGGGTCCGCGCGACGATTTCCTCGAGCCGCTCGGCGCTGATCAGGTTGGTGACGGGGATCCCGCCGACGCTGGTGCAGCTGGGCATTGGGACCATCGTGTCGCCGTGCCCGCCCATCAGCAGAGCGCTGATGTCTTCGACGCTGACCCCGAGTTCCATCGCCAGGAACGTGCGGTAACGTGCGGTGTCCAGCACGCCGGCTTGGCCGATCACGCGTGCGGGCTCAAAACCGGTGACCTTCCACATCTGCTGGACCATCGCGTCCAGCGGGTTGCTGACCACGATCACCACCGCCTGCGGGCTGGTCGCCTTGATCTGCTCTGCCACGCTGGTGACGATCCGGGCGTTGGTGCTCAGCAAGTCGTCACGGCTCATGCCGGGCTTGCGCGGGATACCGGCGGTGACGACGATCACATCGCTCTGGGCAGTGTCGGCATAATCGTTGGTGCCGACGATGTTGGAATCGAAACCGACGATCGGCGACGCCTGCATCAAGTCGAGCGCCTTGCCACGCGGCATGTCTTCGGTCTGCGGGATGTCCAGCAGCACGATGTCGCCCAGTTCCGCCGCGGCGCACCAGTGAGCACACGTAGCGCCGACGTTGCCTGCACCGATGATCGAGATTTTCGCGCGTCGCATGATGGATAACCTTGTTTGTGTTGAAGATGGAGCCGGGCGGGGTGACGGAGCCGATCTGACTGCGGTCTGAAAGCAACGCTCAGAGCCATCGGTGCGTTTTCTTGGCACTACCGCCGAAGCCACACTCGCTCTGTGATCGGTTGATCGTTCGGGGTAATATCCTGAGGCGTAACGCTCAGCGGTCAAGAGGAGGCAGCGGCGCACATCGCGCGGTGCGGCGTTTTCAGCCAGATCCCACCTCGGGCGGCCGCGGATGATCGTCGACTTTCCTGCGCTGCTCAGGGGCACTGGGCAGGTCAATGCGACTGAACGCCGAGTCGTCGGGCCAGGCAAGCGTTTCGGTCTGCGCAAGCCGGCGAGCGCGAGCGGCGGCGTCCTGCCGGCCGCTGACATACACCCACACGCCGGTTGCCAGCAGCATCACCAGCACCGTAGCGGCGGCGGTCTGCCCGATCCTGCCCACGCCGACGCGGTCGCCCGGCGGCGGTTCGATGTCGACGATCCGGGTCGCCATCACGAGCGGCCCGAACTGTTTGCCGCCGCCATGGTGACTCATGTAATCGCTCTCGTAGCTCCACAACCGGTAAAAGAAGCCCTCGACACGCAGTTGCCGCGAAACCATCAAGACGTTGTGTTGATGGGCATCGGCCGCTGGACCGGCGCCGGCGAGCTGACGGAGAAAATCCGGCAGCCTGAGCATCACGATCGAGAGCGGATAGCGATTTTGAAAGGTTGCCGGCTCTGCATCGGCATCCTCGGACTGGATCTGGATGACGATGTTGCCCAGTTCGCCCTGGGCGTCGAGTTGCCAGTAGTGATCGGCACCGACCGCCGCACGTGTCTCGGCGCTGGTGATGGCGATCCGGGTCAGTCGCACCGATTGGCAGTCCAAACGCACGTAGCGGCCCACCGATTCCTGCGCCCGCGCAGCAGATCGGCGGCGTCGGCCTCGACCGGCGCGGGCGTCGGCTCCGCCGCGAGTGAGCTGGCGGCCCGCAACATCCCATAAAACGCCTGCTGGTCTGCCGCCACCAACGGCTCGCGGTGCAGCGACCGGACCTGCTCGAGCAGCGAGACATCAAAACCTTGAGCGGCCAACAGCGCCCAGTCTCGGGTAATGGAGGCTTTGGCAATCGAGGGATTGGCAGTGGGCGAGTCGGCAATCGGGAACCAAGCCATCGTCGGCGCCGCGAGCACCTGGGGGCGCCCTGCGCAGCGGCATGCACGACGACGCCGGTCGCGGCCGTCGGTTGATCGAGTCGCTGCGACTGGGCCCACTGCGCCAACCAGGGCGAGGGGACCGAAGTCGTCAGGACGTAAACCGTCGGACCAGGCGACTGCGCTGCGGGGTCGTCACCGGAGTGCTGATAAGTTGTTTGGACCTCCACACGATAAATCCGCTGCAGTTCCAATACCTCAGCGAGCTCCGCAGGCAACGCAGCGGATGCCAAAGCGACGGCGGTTCCACGGATCGCGACCGCATCGCCGACAGCAAGTTGCAGATCAGGACGGTCCTGAGGAGCCGGCCCGGCGGGCGCTGCGGCCAGGCTGGTGCGGGCCAGCCGGTTCACCTGGAACAGCAACTTAGCGGCTTCACCGAGCAGCTCGGGGTCCGCGGGCGACTGCAACCACCGACTGACCGCTGCGATTCTGTCCGTGTCAAACCCGCTGATCCGGTCGACCACCGACAAATGTTCCGGCGACTCTTGAGCCGCAGCAGTGCTGCCGAAAAGGATGCCGACGCCCACTAGCACAGCGGTCAGGACGATGCCTCCCAATGCCATGCCCTCCAGTGCCATCGCTCTGCTGCGATCTGGCCTCAGTGCGCTACAGAGGGTCATGGCGCGGCTCCGGCTTGGCCGTCACGATGATCGTCGAGCGAATGCAGGAACTCGGGCGGCGGCGCGGTCGCGGCGCGGCGGAGCGCGCGAGTGCGGTCGGCTAGTTTGCGGTTTTGGTGGGCGATCAGTAGCACCGCCGAGAACCCGATCACCGCTGCCAGCCCCACCAGTAACCAACCGCTCGGAGCCGACGCCGGTTCAGTGGATGCGGTGCTGGCAACTGAAGCAGACACCGAGTGCAGCGTTCCGACTAAGGCGGGCGATAGCTCACCGCCGCCAGCGGAGCGGTGGGCGAGCCGTTTAAGGTATACCCCGTCAGCCCACACCGCCGGACCGTCGAGCAGCGCCGCGTCAGCGGGAACCTGAACGATCTCCGGCGTCACTTCCCGAGTGAAGAACACCAGCGGATGGTCGCTGCCGTCACGCGGCCGCAGCCACAGCTCCCAATAATCGCTCACCCCAAAGGGGTTTTCAGCGGCTTGGCGCCGAATCGCTCGGGCCACGGTCGCGGGCACAATGATCCGCCGGTGCTGATAGACCTCCGGCTGCTGCAACAGCGACGTCACACTTGCCTGCAGCGGATTTTGCCGGGCCAGCCAAGCGGGAGTCGGCTCTTCGAGCAGTCGGTAAAAAGCGAGCGTGTCCGACGCCTTCCAGATCGCCGCAGGGTCGACCCTCTGAAGCGCCCAGCGGTCCAGCGCCTCCTGGACCTGCGGCATTGGCACCGGCTCCGGTCCACTGAGTCCGGCCTCGCGTGCGCCCGCCTCCAGTGCATTGACAAGCTCCGCTGGCAGATCCAACCGATCAGGCGGACGCTCAGTGGTCCGCGCCTGGGCAAGTGCCTGTATCAGTCGCTTGTTGGTCGCCTCGTCCAGCGCCGTAACTATCTGATCGACGGTTTCTTGATCCGGTGCCGGTTCTCCGGCCGGTGCCGGCTCAGCGGCCGCTTCACCGCCGCCACCGCCAGCGGGTTGTGCGGGTGTTACAGGTGTTGCGGCCTGCCCCTGGTTTGCGGGCAAGTCCGCAGCGACCGGCGGCGCGGTGAAGAATACCTCATAAATGCGAGGGTTGGCGGCCTGACGCATCAGGGCAATGACGAGCACCATTGCTAGCAACAATCGCAGCAAACGCCGATACAGCTGGCCATGAGCCGCTGGTCGCCCGCGGCTGCGGTAGAGGCTTTGGTCGTCAAAGGAGGAACGAATTCGCATCGTCAAATTGGCCGTCGGTAAGAATTAAAGATTATACTATTGAGTCACCGGCCTTTCTCTCCCACCCTCTCGTCCGATTTCTTTTTCTAGTCAGGTTGCAGAGACAATGCCCGAAGTGAGTGCTCGGTTGCTGAGGAGGCGAAGGATGCGGAGCTCCAGTGCTGCGACGGTATTGGGGATGATCGTCATCAGCCTGATGCCTCGCGCTGTGACTGCCGGCGAACCGGCCCAGGAGTTCGTCAATCAGCTGCGCACTGTAGGTTACTTCGACACCGCCATCGCCTACCTCGACCGCATCGACCGTTATCCCGGGGTGCCGCAAGCCTTCCTTGATGCGATTCCGCTGGAAAAAGCTCAGATTCACATCGATGCGGCGCTAGCGGCACGCAGTACGACGGACCGTGATCAGTTCTTCGTCTCGGCCGAAGAGGAACTCAAGAAGTTCCTGCAGCAAAGCAGCCATCCGCGGCTCTCCGAGGCGCGACTGCAACTGGGGAAATTGCAACTGGTCCGCGCCCGCCAACTGATGTCGGCCGCTGATCCGAGCGACGAAGCGCGGGCCTCGGCGCGGCAGTCGTTTTTGGATGCCGCGGCGACGTTCGATGCGATCACGGCCGAGCTGCGAGAGATTCTCGAGGGCATGCGCGGGCAACGAATCGATCCTGCGAAGGAACCCGAAAAGGCCGCCCAGCGCGATCAGCACCGCTATGAATACCTGCAGGCTCAATTGCACAGCGGTGAGGCCAAACAGCTCGCCGCGCAGACCTACCGCGATCCGGCTCAAGAGGGCAAACCGCTGCTCGAAGAGGCGTTGGCGGCATTCACGGAACTGAGTGAAAAGTACAACGATTACCTGCCCGGGGCGTTGGCGATGCTCAGCCGTGCCCAAGTGCAACAGGCGCTGGGGAAACATGCCGAGGCGATCGACAGCTACCAGCGACTGCTCGAACAGGACGCCGTCGATCCGCTCCGCCCGGCGCGGATGCAGGCGACGGTCGGCTTGATCGAACTGCGACTTGCTGCGGATCCACCGCAAATCGATGAGGCGATCGCCCAGGCCAGGCCGATCGTTGACACCGCACGGCCGAATGAAAAAAGCACTGCAGAATATGCCGCCTTGCAGGTGGCGCTGGCCAAAGCCTATTTCGCCGCTGCCGATCGCGCACAAGCCGACGGCAAGCAGGCCGATGCGCCCGCTCCACGACGGCCGCCCGTCCACTGCTGACCGCCGCCATCAAGATCCCGGGGAATCACGAAACCGACGCGCGGGAATTGCTCGCCAAGCTGGGGATCGAGAAGCCGGAAAACACCGGCACGGCCGCCGACGTCCAGCCCAAGAGCCTCGAAGAAGCGCTGACCAGCTCACGCGAGTTGTTGCAGATCAATGAGGAAATGAGCAAGGTCCGCCAACAGTTGGCCGACCGGGCGGCGCAAAGCGGGCCCGAGGCGGAGCAGGCGGCGAAGGAGTTGGAAACAATCGATCAACAGCTGCGAGACGGCTGGGCGACGCTGGTCCACCTGCTGCGCAGCGGGTTGGCGATCGGCGATGACGACAACGAGCGACTCAACCAAGCCCGGCAATACCTCGCCTACGTGCTCTTCCAGCGCGGCGATTACTGGGAATCGGCCGCCGTCGGACACTTTCTCTCCCGCAGTGCGGCGAACAAACCCGAGGGCCTCAGGGGCGGGTTGCTGGCGATCTCGGCGATGCAGAGCCTGCTGCGCGACCTGCCCGAAGAATCGTCTGCCGGCGTCGTCAATCAGATGCAGATTCTCGGCGAACACTTGGTCCGCACCTGGCCTGACGATCCGCAAGCGGCTGCGGCTAAGGGGATTATGATTCGGCTGGCGCTGGACAACGACCGCTGGGACGACGCCCGCAGACTGCTGGCCGAGGTGCCAGCTGGTAACGAACGGGCCACGTACCAGCGGCTGATGGGGCAGCTACTGTGGAACCGCTCGCTGATGCTACGCCAGGAGCAAAAAGTCGCTGAGGCGGATGCATTGCTGGCCGATGCGGCCACCGAACTGCGGGCGGGGCTGGAAGGGATCCCCGGCGCTCTGACCGGAGCCGAAGCGCTGCAGGCGGCGCTGGTCTTGGCCCGAGTTGAACTGCGGCGGGGCAATCCAGCGGCCGCCTTGGAAGTCTTGGACAACAAAAAATACGGTCCGGCGGCATTGGTCGATCAGCTCGGGGAGCCCAGCGACGGTTTTAAATCCGACCTCTATAGCACCGAGCTGCAGGCGGTCGTCGGGGTGATGACGTCCGCTGGCAGTGACACCGATGCACTGCTGCAACGAGCCACCGCGGTGATGCACAAATTGCAGGAAAGCGTAAAGGACAAACCCGACGCCAATGAACGCTTGGTGCGGATCTTTATTGGGCTGGCCCGCGACATTCGCGATCAGTTGGAATCGGCGAGCCCGGACCGGAAAACGCAGTTGATCGGCGCCTTTCGGGTGTTCCTCGATTCGATCGGCCGCTCCGCAACCGAGCCGGCAACGCTGCAGTGGACGGCGCAGACGTTGTCGCAGTTGGGGGAATCGTCGATGGGCAGCAACGAAGCTCGCGCTCAAGGACAAGCCGCTGAGCTGTTAGCCTCGTCTATCCGCACGTTCCAGAGCCTCCGCGAGCAACTTGGCGACAAGACTCCCGCCAGCTTGCTGTTTCAGCTCGGCCGCGCCTACCGGCTGTCGGGTGAGTACAAGCAGGCAATCGACTTGTTTGAACAAATATTGAAGGGTTCGCCGACGATGCTCGATGCGCAGGTCGAAGCGGCAAAAGCTTACGAACAGTGGGCCGGAGCGGTCGATGCGAAGTACGCCGCGCGAGCCTACGAGACAGCCCTCAACGGTGCTCGCCCCGGCCCCGACGGCAAGAACATTATTTGGGGTTGGGGACGTATCAGTCAGATGGTCAGCGGCCGGCCCGAGTTTCGAGATCAGTTTTTCGAAGCTCGCTACCGGGTTGCGTTATGTCGATTCCTGATGGGTAAAGCCAGCCAGAACGAGCAGGTGCTGCAGAAAGCGATCACTGACATCACGCAGGTTGCGGCGCTGTACCCGGAGCTCGGCGGCCCGGAGCGACGCGGACAATTCGACCTGCTGCTGAAGGAAATTCAAAAAGCCTTAGGGAGAAAAGCTGATGGACTCGCCATCGCTGAGCAAAAGCAGGGCTAGACTTGCACGGCCCCACACTGTTCCCGTTGCTTCCGCTTTCTCTTCCTCTTCTTGTGCTGCTCATCGTCTTATGCAACTGCCGCTGAAACTTGCGCTGGCTACCCGCACCGCGACCCGGCTCAGGACCAAACGCCAAGCCAGCGGCTCACCGCGCCGCTGCGGCGGCGCTGGCCGTCTGCTGCTGTTGGTCGCCGCCGTCTCGCTGCTGGCCGACCCTGCACTGGCTCAAGTCGACCGCGTCTATCCGGTGACCGGCAATCCGATCGTCGGTAAGATCACGGAGATGCACCGCGACCGCGTGGTGGTCGAATCGGGCAGCAACAAGCAAACCGTCAGCGTCGACAAAATCCGCAGAATCCTATTCGATGGTGAACCACCAGGGCTCGTCAAAGGACGTGAGTTCGCGCTGGACGGGGAGTACGAACAGGCGGCCGACGAACTGCGGCGACTGGACTTTGCGGCTATCCGGCGCGACGCGGTCAAGGCGGATGCGATGTACTATCTGGCCCGTAGCGAAGCGGAGTTGGCGCTGGTCGGCCGTGGCGACACCGGTGATGCGATTCGCAAAATGCTCGCTTTTGTGACGGCCAATCCGCAGAACTTTCACTTCTATCGAGCGGCCAAAACGCTCGGCGACTTGGCGGTCGCGACCGCCAACTTTGATCAAGCGCTGAAATATTACGGAGCCCTCAGCGCCGCGCCCGCAGCGGAGCTGAAGATTGAGGCGGAGTATCTGATCGGAGTCGCTAAACTCAGGCAAGGCAATGCCGCCGAGGCCGAGGCGAGTTTTACGAAGGTCGCCGGAGCAAGCGTTCAATCGCCCGCCGGCATTCGCTTGCAAACGCTGGCTAAAGCCGGCCAGGCAATGACACTTGCTGCTCAGAGCAAACCCGACGACGCACTCACGCTGGTCAACTCGCTGATCGGAGAATTGAATCCCGCCGACGCCGAGATGGCCGCGCACATCTACAACGCCCAAGGTGCCAGTTATGAGGCCAAGGGCGATCACGAGGGAGCCGTGCTGGCGTACCTGCACACCCACCTGATGTTTTCGGGCCAGGCCGATGCGCATGCCGAAGCGCTATCGAGACTCGTCGAGCTGTGGCCAAAGGTCGGTAAGCCGGAGCGTGCCAATCAAGCTCGGCAGGAACTGCAACAAAGGTATCCCGGCTGGAAACGCTAGTGGAGCATCCACATCTCAGCCGGCGAATCCATTTTTCTCATACGGTTTGAAAGTCCGCAGGAACGCTTTTCATGATCATCAAGTGCATCCACATCCCCGGAGCCGGCTCCTCACTGCGGCTGATGCTGGCGGTGGCTCTGGCGGCCTTCGCCCTTCCGCTCTCCACCGCGTTTGCACAAGACGAAGCGGCTGAGTTTGGTGAGCCTGCAGCGGCGCCCGTACAACCGGCGGCCCCCGCACAACCGGACGCTGCGGCCCAGCCGGCAGCCGGCGGTGCGGCCGCACAACCGGCGGCTGGCAGTCCACCGGCATCGCAGCCGAGCTTGCTCAGCTGGACCATTCAGTCGCTTGGCTGGCCATACGTGATCGTGTTTCTGGCGCTCTCCTTTATGCTGGTGTCGCTGTTCGTGATGAACCTGTTAGCCGCCCGCCGCGAAACGCTGCTGCCGCAGGAACTGGTCGACGACTTCGAAGAAAAGCTCAACAACAAAGAGTTTCAAGCTGCCTATGATCTGGCGCGTGCCGACGAATCGGTTCTCGGACAAGTGCTGTCGGCGGGATTGGCGAAGCTTTCCAAAGGCTACAACAAAGCGATCGAAGCGATGCAGGAGGTCGGGGAAGATGAAAGCATGAAACTCGAGCATCGCCTGAGCTACATGGCATTGATCGGCAACCTCTGCCCGATGATCGGTCTGCTCGGGACGGTTCAAGGAATGATCTCGTCCTTCCAGGTGATTGCGTTGGGCGGCGCAACGCCTAAGCCTGCGGAACTCGCCGGCGGCATTTCGACGGCCCTGTTCACGACGCTGGTCGGGTTGGCAATCGCCATTCCCGCGATCGCGGCCTACAACATCCTCCGCAATCGCGTCAGCCGCTTGCTATTAGAAGTCGGGATGACCAGCGAAAACTTGATGAGCCGGTTCGAAGACTTCCAGCCGCAGATGAACAAGAAATAAACATTCAATTCGTGAATTGAGCCATGCGCGTAAAGTCGAAAAAGCAGGAGGTGTCAGAAATTGACATGACACCGATGATCGACATGGTCTTCAACTTGATCGCGTTCTTCATGGTGCTGATCAATTTTTCTCAAAGCGAGGCGAATGACCGCGTCGTCTTGCCCAAAAGCGTGTTGGTCAAGCCGCCTGAGGAAGTATTGGAGTTTCCGATCGTGCTGCACGTCGCTCCCGATGGCGAGATCATCGTCGGCGGCGAAGGCTACACCACTGAGACGCTGCGGATCGCACTGGGCCGTGAGCTAGCGGTGATTCGAGCCGAAGGAAAGACGCCTGGTGATGCCAATATCATCATCCGCGCCCATAAAGACACCGCTGCCGGCGATGTTCAGGAAGTGATTCGCGTCGCTCAAGAACAGCAGTTCGAACGCTTTGCGCTCTGCGCAAAGAGGATCGCTCATGAAGATTCGCAATCATCAGCAAGGGATCAAGCAGGAAGTCAACATGACCGCCATGATTGACATCGTGTTTTTGCTGCTGATCTTTTTCGTGATGACCTTCAAGATTGTTGAATTGGAAGGTGACTTCAGCGTCCGCATGCCGCTGGCCAGCCAGAATAGCGGCGTCGTCGACAACACGGACCTGCCGATCAAGCTGCGGCTGCGCGCCGATGAGCAGGGACGGCTGGCTGCGATCGAGCTCAATGAGGTGCAACTGGGCACAAATTTTGAACGGTTGCAGGGCATGGTGCTCGGTCTGGTCGGCGGCACCGCCCCGAGCGACGCGGCGGGCGATGGTCCCGAAGTCGAGATCGATACCGATTACAACCTCCGCTACGAGCATGTGATCGACGCGATCTCCGCGGTCAGCGGCTATAAGCAAGGCGATCAAGCGGTGCAGCTGATCGAAAAGATCAAGTTCGCCAAGCCGCGACGTTAAAGTTTGCCCAGCTTGACCAACACGACCTCGCGGAGCAACCGTCAACTCGCCCCGCCACTGCGGCCGATGCTCGAGTCAGCGGCCTCAAGGATGATGCCGCCAGTTTCGATAGCTCGTGGCGAAGGACCGGCACTTGGGCGCTGCATCAGCGGATGTTTGCGAAAGCGGAACGTTGTTGGCTGACCTGGAACGTCGTCAAGACGATGTCCTGGCCCAGCTCGATGCCCTGGATCGGCAGCTCACCGGCCTATTGAAGGGGCTCGGGGTGACGCTGGTCGACGACGCCGAGGCAGGCAACTTCGCTGCGGCGACTGAGGACGAACCAGGCGACGATGAAGGGTTCGACCGCGCGACTTCGCCCGTTGGCCGCGGTGCAGGTAAGAGCGGCCAAGCGGTGCCGTCGCCCGCAGGCGGCTTTGCCAAGTTGCCCGCTGAACACGGGGCCGCAGGCACCGACCAGACTCGGGCGGCCTAGGCCAGGTCGGAAGTGCAATTGTGGCCGTTCTAGCCAGTGGTATGGATACATTCCCAAGTGACAAGACTGGTCGCTGTGCAACGGGATGTTGGAGTCCAGGCTTTAGCCTGATTCGTAGCGGCCGGGCTAAAGCCTGAACTCCAGCGGACTAAGCCATCAGGCCCTGACCAGACTGAGTGCCGAGTGCTTTGCTGCTACCAGGCAATTAGTGGTCGTCCTTGTCGCGGTAGGTTCTTGCCGCGCCGTTGGGATCGCAGCTGAAGGCTTCGGTTTCAAACGGATTGTCCCGGTAGCCGTCGCGGCCGGTGGCGTACAGCCAGGCGCTCATCCCCAGATACGCGGGCAGAAACAGCGGCCCCCAACGTTCGTACTGCCGTACATGAATCCGCTCGTGTGGACGGGTCCGGGCCAGCGCGTCGAGTGACTGGCCCAGGACGCAGTGCCCGAGCGTCAGCGCTGCGGCGGGCACCCACAGATGGTCCAGCACCCACGCTAACCGCGGCCCCTGAACCTCGATCACACCGCCGACGATGCGAAACCGGCCGCCCAACAAGCCTCCGATGAGGATGCCGAGGCAGGTGTTGGGAGCGGCCCAGCCGTACGCCGCCAACCGGATCAGTCTGTGCGGCGCGCTCATCTGCGGCGACTAGTCTTCACAATCGAAATCGTCGTCGGCGTGGCTGGGATCGACATAGGTTTCAGTGCTCGGCTCCAGCGATTCACCCAGCAATTCTCGCTGCTCAGCGGTGAGTCGAACGTAGCCCATTGAGCGGATCACTTCAAGCACTTCGCTACACGTCGGGAACATCCGGCCGGAAGAGCACTTGTAATCGTCCATCGCTCGCATGAAATCCAGCTCGTCTTGCCGATAGTCGCGTTCGCAGGTGGTCGGATCGATGTGGCGACGGCGCGACTTCTTGGCTTCTTGCCGCACCCGAGCCGAGCGGCTGGCGGAAGATGCCGCAGTGCGGCGGTCGCCACGGCGACGGTCCAGGGTCACGAGTTCAGCGGCAGCGGCAGCAGCGGTCGACGTAACGATGGAATGCATCTCGTTCTCTCGGTAAAGGGAGTGTGGAAAGACAACGCCGCTCCAGCCGGTGGAAGCATTTGCAGGCGAGGGAATCTTTGTCGATCAAACCTAGCACGACGCTTAGTCAAAGCACGCCGGCTGCGGTGGGTTTACCGAGAATTTGCAGTCCAGTAGGTCGGCCCAGTTTCCGGTTGTGACGGTGGTGACGAACACGCTAAGGTCGCGGCTGTGGAGATGAACGATTGCTGGCAAATCGGTAATCTGTTGGTGAAGCGGAACCGGATCAATGGATGTGCCTATGACCTCGCCGGTGAGCCCCAAGCTGGACCACTGTGATCTCGAAGCGAAGCTGATCACTCTGCTGCACACCCAGGCTCAACTGCTCCGTTGCGCCATTGACCTCGCTGGCCAGCAAGTCGACTGCATCAGCTGCGGTGATTGGGAGTCGCTGCGCAGCGTGCTCGGAAGCAAGCAGCGCCTGGCGGGTCACTTGGCTGCATCCGCAACGGAGCTGCGCAGCCTAGCCGCTGCAGTGACCGCCAATGCGCTGAGCCAAACGCAGCGAGAGACGTACCGGCAGCAGCAGGCGCTCGTGATTGGCCTCTACGAGCAGCTCTTTGAACGGGAGCGAACTGCCGAACAGCTGCTGAGCGAGCGGCGGACCCGGATAGCCCAGCGCGCGGAGACAGCAGCGTCCTGGGCCGATCGGGCTGATGCTTACGCCCCGGTACCGCCGGCCGACCTTTGCGGCACCCGGCTGGACCTCAGTTCCTCTGCCTGAGGGCCGATCAGAGAACGGCTCTGACCTTCTGTCCGACAGGCTCCACAGTCCGCTGTGAACTTGGGCGAAGTGGCGACACTCTGTCAGTTGTGGCAATTGCACCGTGCTGCGGCCAGTTTCTGAAGAGCTGGCTCGGAGTCTGTCGAATCAGGGAACAGACGCGCTGGTCGCCAGAGTAGTGCGTTGTCCTGCGCAGGCCCGCCGGTGGTCTCCGGCCACGGCATGCCCGTTCATCTCATCTGGGGCACGAGCTTCGCCGATGAGTGCCCCGGCCAAGAGCGAGTGTGGTAATGCGAACCAAATCATTGTTCCTCCTTGTTGCTTGCGTCTGTGGGGCGATCGCCGCCGTAGGAGCGAGTCAACTGATACAAGGGCAGGGCGCCCAGCCGATCGCCCAGACGACCGACATCTTTGTCGCCTCGCGAGTGATCGAGCCCTCGGAGCGGATCACCGCCGGCATGATGACGCTCCAGTCATGGCCGGCCGACCGCGTTCCGGGCGGCGCGACCAGTGACCTGGCGCTGCTGGAAGGGAAATATGCTGGGCAGCGATTCTTTGCGGGCGAGCCGATGATGCTGGCCAAGATCGCCGATACCGCCAGTGCGGTCAGCGTTCAGATTCCCGACGGCTTCAGTGTCGTCTCGATGCGGGCCGACGCAGCCACCAGCGTCGCCGGATTGGTTCGCCCCGGTGACCGCGTCAACGTCATGGCCTACTTCACCAAAAGCGATCAAATTCCCGAAACCGGCATCAGAACGGTGCTGCGGGCAGTGAAAGTGTTTGCCGTTGACGGACAGACCAGTCGGCTGAGCGAAGCCGAGACCAACCGCAGTCCCTCGACTGTCTCGCTGCTCATCCAACGAGAGGACGAAGAAGCATGGGCGCTGGCGTCGGAACTCGGAAAAATTCGTCTATCGCTCAGCGGCCCAGCAGATGAAGCCGCAACGGAACAAGCCAATCGCTCCGGCAGCAGTTTCCTGAACTGGATTGAAGACCATCAGCGGGCGCGACAGCTCGCCGAAATGCTGCCGGTCGCGACCCCCGCGCCGCCAGCAGTTGTCGAGCCGGTGGCGGCGCCGATCGCAGCACCCATTGCCACACCGTTTGAAACTCCTGTCGCAGCCCCTGCGGCGCCGCCCGCACCCGAGCCGCCAGGATTCAAAATGCTCAAGCTGCACGGCGGTAGCTGGACAGAATATGAGATCCCCGCTGGCAAACAGCCGGTGGTGGTCACCGGCAGCAGCGAGAACGGCACGATGCCCAGCCCGTTCCCTCGCCCCGTCAGTCCCAATGACGACGATCGCAAGGACGGCGACAGTCAAAACCAACAGCCTCCAGCTCAAGACGCTCAGCCGATCACTGAACATGGTGAGTTGACGCTTTTAATGGATTGATCCGTAACGCTGCCGGCGATTGCGCGGCAGCACGAAAGTACAGACCGATACACGGCATGATGTCGGGTATCTCATAAGGATGTTAGCCGCGATGGATCACAGCGACATGCTCACCCAAGGAAAATCGACGCTGCCCTGGCGCGGCATTCTCTTGGTCGTCTGCTTGGTGACTGCAGCGCCGCCGAGTACCGCGGGGGCACAGCAGCAACAAACGCTGACCAGCGCGAACTTTGAGGTCACGCAGCCGGTTCAACAATTGGAGATGCTTGTTAAAAGCAGCCGGATTGTGAAAACCAAGGGCCGCATCCCCCGATTTCAAGTTCATAATGAGGAGCTGATTTCCGCCACACCGGTAGCGGAGAACGAAATTCAGTTGTATGCCAAAGCGCCGGGCACCACGCAGATCAACTTGTGGGACACCGACCAGCGGCAATACACCGTCGACGTCACGGTGGTCGCCGATGCGCGAATGGTCGAAGGCGTGCTCAGCAGCCAGTTGACGTTCGCCAGCCTGCGGGTCACGCCGCTCGGAGAAGGCGCGGTCATCAGTGGCACCGTCACCAGTGTGGAAGACGTCGACTTGGCGATGGCGATCGCGGAGCAGTTCTACCCCAAGGTGATCAACAATATCAAAGTCGTCGGTGTGCAACAGGTGCTGCTGCACACCAAGATCATGGAAGTGTCACGGACGAAACTCCGTGACCTGGGGATCGACTGGCAACTTGAGGGCACCACACTGGCAATTGGAAGCGGGCTGGGAAATCTCGGCGCGGGGGTTCTTGGCCGGGCACCTATCGCCGGCCCTAGTACCACCAGCACTTTGGTTTCTGGTGATTTCTCAGGGCTACTTGCCGCGCTTCGCCGTGATGGCCTCGTCAAGCTGTTAGCAGAACCCACGGTAGTGGCAACCCATGGTCGCGCGGCGAGCTTCAATGTCGGCGGAGAAATTCCTTATATCGTTCCGAGCGGGAACGGCGCTGTGACGGTCGAATACAAAGAATATGGCACATCTGTCCAGTTCATTCCCTTTGTCATTGGTCCAGGCCGAATCCGTCTCGAGGTCCGTCCTGAAGTCAGCGAGCCCGATTCCTCTCTGTCGATTGTAACCGCTAACACTAGCGTAACCGCGATTGCAACGCGCTACGTTGAAACATCCGTTGAAATGCAGTCGGGTCAGACATTCGCCATCGCCGGCTTGCTACAGAGCCGCACCGAGTCGACGACGCAGAAGGTCCCCTTGCTCGGTGAACTGCCCTACGTCGGTTCATTGTTTCGGCGGGTCCGGGATCGCCGCAATGACGTCGAATTGTTAATCACCGTGACACCGGAGTTCGCCGGACCGATGGATCCGCACGAGGTCCCCTGCGGTGGCCCAGGGCTGTCCACGACTGATCCGACTGACAAGGAGTTCTTTATGAAGGGCTACATGGAAGTCCCGAACCTCTACGGAGATTGTGGCTGCATGGTCGGTGAATCGGGTCCGAGCTTCGAGGTCGGCCCTGGTGGATTTGAGCACTCGCCCGAGAAAATCCGACGATCGCCATTACATGATGATGAACTGATCTATCCGGCACCCACGCCGACCGTCATTGGTCCCGGTGTCACGGTCGAAGGGCCGGCGTCATGAGCAACATTCTGCGATTAGTATTAGCCGATCCCGATGAGGCTTCACGTCAAAAGCTGAAATCGCTGTTGCTCGGCATGGACGATGTCTGGCTGGAAGCCGACTGTTCTTATTATGAATTTTTCCCTGATGTCGTCGCACAAGCTCAACCCGATGCCGGCGTGTTGGTGCTCGACAGCGACACGGGCAAAGCGATCTCGTTGGTCGAGCGACTGAGCAAGGAGCATCCAGATTGCGCCCTGTTGGTGGTCAGCGCCAGCAACGACGGCCACCTGATCCTTCGCGCGCTGCGGGCGGGTGCACGTGAGTTTCTGACGTTGCCCGTGTCTGGCGAGGAACTGCAGGGCGTGCTCCAGCGCGTGCGGTGTCAAAAGTTTGGAACTGCGGAGTCTAAGAAAGCCGCGGGCGAAATCATTGCGGTCGGCGGCGCCACGGGAGGCGTTGGTTGCACCAGCATCGCTACCAACTTGGGGTGCATGTGGGCGGGTGAGCCGGACCGCTCGGTCGCGCTGCTAGACCTCGATTTAGCGTTGGGTGACGCCGATGTGTTGCTCAATCTGATCCCTGACTACACGCTCACCGATGTGGTTGAGAACACGTCGCGGCTAGATATTGAACTGCTCAAGAAGTCGCTGACCAAACATCCGTCGGGCCTGCACCTGCTATCGCGTCCCGTCGAGCTGCGCGAGATCGCGACTATCACCGAAGACGCCATACAGCAAGTGCTCGGTTTATTGCGAGCGTCGTTCTCGCACGTCGTGGTCGACTTATCCAAGACCTACTCAGCGGTTGATGTTGCCGCGATGCAGGTTGCCAGCCGCGTGATTCTGGTGACGCAGCTTGACCTGGCTTGCCTGCGGAACACGGTCCGGCTGTTGATGAGCTTTGAAGAGATCGAGGGATTGAGCGACAAGGTTGAAATCGTCGTCAATCGCGTCGGGCTCGATGCCGGCCAGATCGGTTTGAAGAAGGCAAAAGAGACACTCGGACGCGAGATCTTCGCGACGATCCCCAATGATGTGCGGACCTTGGCCGCGGTTCGCAACAACGGCGTTCCGGTACAGGTTCAGGCGCCCGAGTCTCCGGTCACCGTCGCGCTCCGCGATTTTATCAACCGGCTCAATGCGCTCAGCGACGGCTCGCAGGGTAGCACTGGGGCGGGGCAGGGCAGCAGCGCCCAGCGCTGGAGCAAGTTCTGGCCCGGGTCGAGCAAGGTCAGAACCTAGTGGTCTGTTATAGGTAGAATTTCGGGTTGGTAAGGCCGGGAGCCCTGCTCCTCTGGGTGGCACGTCCCTGAGGAACGAAGGGCGTGCAGGGGGAACTGTAGGGCGTCTATGAAATCTCTCCTCGGCTCGGTGTCTGATTCCGCTACTCACGTCCATCGCTGGGGCTCTGAGCCTGCCACCCAAAGCCCTAGCAATACCCGCCCCCGGACGGGCGCCAATTAAATTAGCGGAAGAACATCCTAAACTGATGCTTTAACAGAGCATTAGTGATGACATTCTGGAACGGTTTCGAGGAACTCGATCAGCGCATCAATTTGCTCGTCGCTGTGAGCGGCCGACAAGCTGATCCGCAGCCGCGCGGTGCCTTCGGGAACCGTGGGAGGCCGGATGGCTGGAATGAGTAAGCCCGCCATTTCGGCTTGATGTGAAACTTCCAAAGCGCGGTCGTTGGTCCCCAACGGTACCGGGATGATTGGAATCGGATCTTCTTCCACCGCGCCCGATCCGAGCCCCAACGCTGACTTGACCCGCCTGGCGAGCGCGCCGAGACGCTCGCGCAGCTCCGGCTCCGTACGAATCGTCTCGACTCCGGCGGCCGCTGCGGCGATGGTCAGCGGCGAGGCCGCGGTGCTGAAAACCAACGGACGGCAAAAGTTCACCAGATAATCGATCACGACCTGCGGGCCGGCAACGAAACCGCCGTGCGAGCCGATCGCTTTACTGAGCGTCCCAATGCGGATCGGCACACGCGACTTGACGCCCAGGTGCGCGCACGCTCCCGAACCATCAGGGCCGAGTACCCCTGTGCCGTGTGCTTCGTCGACAATCAGAATCGCCTGATACTGATCGGCCAGATCGCACAATTCACGTAGCGGCGCCAGGTCGCCGTCCATCCCAAAGACGCCGTCGGTGATGATCCACACGCGGTTGAACTGCGACCGGTATTGGGCCAGCAGTTTACCGACCGCCTGCGCGTCGCTATGCGGGTAAACCAGCTTTTGTGCAGACGACAACCGGCAACCATCGATCAGGCTGGCGTGGTTGAGTTGGTCGCTGAGGATCAAATCGCCGGCCTGCGGCAAAGTGGCCGCGACGCCGCTGCAGGCCGCGTACCCGCTGGGTAGCAGCACTGCCGCTTCGGTCTGTTCCCAATCTGCCAGCAGCCGGCAAAGCTCGTCATGCGCGGTCGTGTAACCGCAAACCAGCGGACTGGCGCCGGAACCTGCGGAGCGGTTCTCGCTGCTTGTGAGCACGCGACTGGCCAAACCAAGGTAGTCGTTGGACGCGAAATTGATCAGTATCCGACCGCCGGAGAGCGTCAGCGGATGAAGGCCCTCGTCACGTAGCCGCAGGCGCCGCAGGGCGTGACGCGGGATCAGCGCGTGCAGACGGTCAGCCAGAAACGAAAACGGGTCATTCACCGAACATCCCTCACCCCGGCGGCCCTCATCCTGGCGGCCAAGTCATCTTCCGGCCGCCGAGCAGGTGAAAATGGAGATGCGGAACCTCTTGGCCACCATCGTTGCCACAGTTGACGACCATCCGGTAGCCATTATCGAGACCTTGTGCGGCCGCCACCTTCGCCAGCGCGATCACGCAGCGACCGACGATCGCCTGATCTTCATCTGTCAAATCGGCGAGCGAAGGAATCGGCTTTTTCGGAATTACCAGGATATGCGTCGGCGCACGGGGCGTGGTATCCCGAAACGCCATGCAAAGATCGTCCTCATAGACGATGTCGGCGGGCACTTCACGAGCGATGATTTTGGCGAAGATGGTCATGATGGTTTACTGTCCCGGGGTAGTCACCCCTCCTTTGGCGCGGAGCTGAAGGAACGCGTCGAGGAACCCTTGCAGTTCGCTCCCGTCCAGGACGCTGTGGAAATTCGTCACCAGGTACCCGGTGCGAGTGTCTTTGACGCGCTGGTCCGGATGCAGGAAGTAGTTGCGGATCTGCGATCCGAAACCGGTCCGAGCCTTGGCGGCGTACTTGTCCGCCTGTTCGGCTTCGCGGCGTTCTTCCTCGACCCGAGCGAGTTTGGCGCGGAGCATCTTCCACGCCGTAGCGCGGTTTTGGTGTTGGCTCCGTTCGCTCTGGCAAGCGGCGACGATCCCGGTCGGAATGTGGGTCAGACGAACCGCTGAATCGGTCTTATTGACGTGCTGGCCACCAGCCCCCGCAGCCCGATAACGATCCTCGCGAACATCCTTTTCCTGAATGTCGACCTCGACGCTGTCATCGATTTCCGGCGATACGTCGACCGCGGCAAAACTCGTTTGACGTTTACCTTCGCTGTTGAAGGGGCTGATCCGGACCAGGCGATGAATGCCTTCTTCACCCTTAAGGTAGCCGTAGGCCATCGGCCCACGGATCGCCAATGTCGCGCCGTTGATCCCGGCTTCTTCGTTGTCGCTGCGATCCAGCAGCTCCACCTTGTAATCGTTTTGGTTAGCCCAGGCCGTGTACATCCGCAGCATCATCTCGGCCCAGTCGTTGGCGTCGGTACCGCCATCGCGGGCGTTGATGCTCAGCAGCGCGCCGGCCGCATCGTTGGGTCCATCGAGCAGCGCCTTGAGTTCGAGTTTGGCGAGCACACCTTCGAGACGCTCGATTTCCCCGCGGACCTCTTCGGCCATCCCAGGGTCCTCGTCCGCCATTTCCAACAGCGCTTCCAGGTCGCCGGAGGACCGAGTCAATTCGTCCATCGGCGTAACGATCGCCTTGAGCCCTTTGAGCTTGGAAACGACTTGCTGCGCCGCATCGCTGTTGTTCCAGAAATTTGGGCGGCTCATCTCATTTTCAATGTCGATGATATCCTGACGTTTAGCAGCGTAGTCAAAGAGAGTCTCCGAGTTGAACCAGGCGGTCGCGAATCGCGTCGGCTCGTTGCGTCAGTTCAGCATCCATGTGTGGGTCACTCTGTTGCGATCGGAAGGAGAGGGTCAGGTTCACCTTGACAATATATCGGCGGCGGCGACGATGGCCTATCTGTCAAAGGCAGTCCGCAAGTCGTTTTGTACCGAACAAGAGTTTCCGCAGTGGACTACGGTTTGTTGAGCTTGCTGCCGCCGCTCCTGGCGATCGCCCTAGCGATCGCGACGCGGCAAATCCTCATCCCCTTAGCTATCGCCGTCTTTTGCGGCTCGGTGATCCTACATTCGGACGCTGACAGCCCGTTGCAGTGGGGCGTGCAAGCGACGATTGGCTTCGTCACGTCGATTTGGGATTCGGTGACGGACTACGACCGCCGCCGCGCCGTGGTGTTTAGCTTGCTGCTCGGAGCGATGGTCGGGGTGCTCGAAGCGGGCGGCGGGATGCGAGCCTTGATCGCCCGCTTGGCTCAAAACGTCCGCACGCGCCGCGGCGGTCAAACCCTGATCACCTCGCTCGGACTGAGCATCTTTTTTGACGACTACGCCAACACGCTGCTCGTTGGCGGCACGATGCGGACCACCGCCGACCGCTTTGGAATCTCCCGGGCCAAGCTCGCGTATCTGGTCGATTCGACATCGGCACCGGTGGCTGGATTGGCCCCGATCAGCACCTGGGTGGTCACCGAAATCAGCTTCGTCGCCGCTGGGCTGGCGCTGACTTCGGCCGCAGATGTATCGGCGTTCTCACTATTCATGGCCTCGATGCCGTACCGCTTCTACGCCATCTTGGCGCTGGTCATGGTGTTCACCATCGCGATCAGCGACCGTGATTTCGGGCCGATGCGTTACGCCGACGGCGCCGATGACCGCCAGCAGGACCGAGGGCAGGGGACCGCAACCGGTTGGTCAGCCGGCGAGCCTGCTGCCGGAGCGCTGCCTCAGCAAGCCACCGCCATGCTTGGCTGGGCCGCAGTCGTACCGGTTGCCGTTTGCATCGCCGTCGTGATCGCCAGCCTGTGTTTTTCTGGGCGTGGCAGCGTGACGGAAGGGCCTGTGGGATTCGTTCGCACCGCTGGAGCAATCATCAGCGCCGGCGATTCTTACCGAGCACTGATTGATGGTGGAGCGGTAGGACTGCTGGTGGCGATCATCCTGCACCGCTTGATTGGCCGCGTGCCCTGGACAGTGCTGGGGCGAGGCACCTATCGCGGGGCGCTGCAGATGTTGCCGGCGATGGTGATCCTGTGGCTAGCCTGGAGCCTCTCGGACCAGACCGGCAAAGAGCAGCTCAACACCGGCGGCTACCTCGGTGCTCAAATCAGCGACCAGATTTCGGCCTTCTATCTGCCCACGGCCGTCTTCCTCGTGGCCGCCGCGGTCGCATTCGCGACCGGCACGAGCTGGGGAACGATGGCAATCCTCACCCCGATGTCGATCGAACTGGCGATGAAGATTGGGCCTCTTGGAGCTGACGGCGTGGCCGATCCGTTCAACCCGATCTGCGTCGCGACGGTCGGCAGCGTGCTGGCCGGAGCGATCTTCGGCGACCACTGTTCGCCGCTGTCCGATACGACGGTGCTCTCCAGCCGCGCGTGCGGCTGTGACCATGTGGTGCACGTGCGAACGCAGATGCCCTATGCGCTGTCGGTCGGCGCGATCAGCATCCTCTGTGGAACGCTGCCGGTTGCCGCCGGCGTGTCACCGTATCTCTGTCTCAGCCTGGGCGCGTTGGCGATCATCGTCATGGTTTACACCTTCGGCAAACCCGCTGAGCCAATCCAACCAGTGGCGGACCTTAGCGCGAACGATGTCGCCGCTCCTGGAACCATCGCAGACGTCACCACGAACGCCGAACAGAGTTGGCCGCACACCGTGGTTAATGACGTTCAACGCAGATTGCCGGCCGATCGATCCGGCTAGCACCCAGCGGGCATTGGCTCGCTCGGCCATTCGTTGGATGTCCCGTAGGCGGTCGATGCCGAGCCAGTTGACGGCATCACGGCCCGCGGTTTTGTCGAACGTATCGATCAGCCAGGTCTGCAGCCCAGCAGCGGCAGCGGCATTCAGAATCGCTTCCGGCTGCGGGCACTGCGCCCTCTGGTGATCGGCATACGCGACGGCGACCAGTTCGACGCCGCTTGGTAATCGCCGCAGCAGCTCCGCCCAGGTGGCCGCTAACTGCGCGGTGGTTGCGGCTCCGGCCGGTCCGGCCTTGGCGTAAGCAAACCGCTGCGGAACCTGAGCAGCCAGTTTGGCCGCGCCGTCCCATTCACCCAGTGCCGCGGACAGCCGACACGCCCGCGGCGCCTCCTCAGCCGCCTGATGCCACAAGTGCGGATCGGCCGCGGCGAGTGCTCCGCGCTGCGGCTCTTTGAAATCCAACACATCCACCTGCTGACCGACGACCCGGCGGAACTCGTCAAGGCTGCGGACGCTGACCAACAACCCAGGAGCGGCAAGAGACTGTGCTGCGGGAGTCGGCTGCATGGCGGCGGTCATGATAGCGGTAGTTCCTGGAGTATGACGGTGGCATGAAAGAAATGGGATCTTCTGCGAACTTCAATCGACTTATTGTCCGGAGTGATAACGGGTAGGCGATGCTGTCTGCGGATATTACAGTCGATACACTGCGGCCATTTACCACGTCAATCACCTTGACGCTCAGTCGCCTCGGCGGCCGATACAGATCCAGCACGACAAATCACCTTAGACAGCTCAGCAAGTCAAGTCATGGCGCCCAGGACCGGAACCCCCTTGAAGTTCGAGACAATCACCACTCCCGCCGAGCTCCACGGACTCTGCGAACGCCTGGCCGCTAAACCCGTCATCGCCTTTGACACCGAGTTTGTCTCCGAAGATCGCTACCGGCCGCAGTTGTGCTTGATCCAAGTCGCGGCCGAAGACATCGTCGCGGTGATCGACCCGCTGCTCGTCCCGCAGACCGAGCCATTTTGGGAACTGCTGGCGACGCCCGGCCGCACAGTGGTCGCTCACGCAGCTCGCGAAGAGGTTCGCTTCTGTTACCACTACGCGGGAAAACCCATCGCTGGCTTGTTCGACACGCAACTGGCAGCGGGCTTCATCGGTCTGGAATACCCCAGCTCGCTGTCGAATCTCGTGGCCCGTTTGCTGAATGTCAAAATCAGCAAAGGCGAGACCCGCACCAACTGGCGGACCCGGCCGCTGAGCGAATCGCAGCTCCAGTATGCCGTCCGCGACGTGACGGAACTGGAGGCGATGTTTGCGATCCTGAACAAAGCGATTCGCGAGGCCGGCCGCTGGGACTGGATGGCTGAAGAGAGCCAGCGGTTTCAGCAGAATATTCACGATTCGGAGAACCGCGAGAACTGGCAGCGGGTCAGCGGCGCTTCGGGACTGCCGGCGCGGCAACTGGAGATTGTCCGCCAGCTGTGGCGGTGGCGCGATCGCCGCGCCCGCCAACTCGACGTGCCGGTGCGGCGCGTGTTCCGCGACGATCTGATTGTTGAAGTTGCCCGTGCCGGCTCCGCCGATCCGAAATCGATCCGCAGCATCCGCGGCATGGAGTTCCGCAATTTTCACGACCACTATGATGACTTAGCGGCCGCGGTTCAGCGGGCGCTCGACGCTCCCGAGTCGGAGCTGCCGCGCCGCAACCGCGGACGTCACTCCACCACCTCCCCGATGCTGGCTCAGTTCCTCAACACCTCGATCGCCTGCGTCTGCCGTCAGCACCACATCGCGCCGATGATCGTCGGCAACACCGATGACATCCGCGACATGATCGCCTATGAGCTTGAAGGAGCACACCAAGACGAGCTGCCGGCGCTGCTGCAGGGCTGGCGCGGAAAAATCGTCGGCGAGCCGTTTCGGCAACTGATTCAAGGCAAGCTGGCGATCAAGGTCGCCAACCCGCGCGAAAACCAGCCGCTGGAGTTCGTGCCGGTCAGCAATGATTGAGGCTGCCACAAACACGGTTGGTTCTTCCGCTGATTGCGTAGCCGCCCGTCCCAGAGCGGGTATCGCTCTGCCTTTGGCACGCCCAGAGCTCCGGCGATGGGCGTGAGCGAAGGGAGCAGATCCTGAGCCGATGAGACATTCCCTGTTTACCCTGCAGTTCTCCGCAGCACGCCCTTCGTTCCTCAGGGACGTGCCACCCCGAGGATCGGCGTCCGCGCCCCAAGTCATGGACCACGAAGTCATGAACCATGAACTTCGCGGAATGCCAGTAGCGGGTAGGGCAGGGCGTTACTTGCCGCTGGCGGCAGCAGCCGACCGGGGCGCCTCCACATCGCGTCCGGCAGCCCACAGCGTCCCGCGAATGAGCGTTCGTAGGAACACGGGATCGCGGAAGGTGTCATCGGAGTGGCCGTAGGTCGTGCCGAATACGCGCGCTTTGCCGTACTGGTTGGTCCAGAACACCGGCTGCTTCTCACCCGTTCTTTCGCTGGTGCTAGTCGCCAGCACCGTCGTCGCCGGCCAGACCTTTTCCACGATGTACAACTCGTCCATCGCCATTTTTTGGCCTGTCGGGTAGTCGCGCATGATCGGATGATCGCTGGCGACGACATCGACCGGATAGCGACTCTGGTGTTCGTGATGCCGGCTGGTGACACCTAGAAACTCGCGCCAGTCATCGATTTTCGCCGACCGATAGGTGTGCATCGCGCAGTGAATCACCACGGCGTTGGCACCGGCGGCGTGGGCTGCGGTGATCTTGCGGATGTAATCCGCGTCGGCCGTGTCGGCAAAGCACTCATTGTGGATCACAACGTCAAAACCCTTGGCCCAATCGGGGTCGTTGTACAGGTCGATCATGGCGTGGGTGCCGGTGCCACCTTCGTTGACCACCGTCCACTGTGCCTCGATACCCGCCTCTTTGACCGCTTCCTGCATCGCCAGCGCTTGGAATCGGTAGTTGTGGCAACAACCGCCGGTGACCAACAACAGCTTCAGCGGCTCCGGCGAATCGGCGCGGCCGAGCGTCGGCAGCAGCGTTCCAGAAACGGCGATCAAGCACAGAAAAGCAGACAATGCGAAGGCAGGTTTCATCAGAGATGTCGCTGTAGAAGGGGGTGGAAGGGCGGGGAGCCAAAGCTACTTGGAATCGCTCGCGTCAGCCAAAGTTTTCTCAGCTTTGCTCTTGAGCACCAACTTCGGCGGCAGCGGCTGGCTCTCGGGCACAAACTTCATCGAGATCGAGTTGACGCAGTGCCGGGTGTTTTTCGCCGTCAACCGTTCGCCGAGGAAGACGTGGCCGAGGTGCCCATCGCAGTTCGCGCAGATGATTTCCGTACGCACCCCGTCGATGTCGGGCACGCGTTTGACCGCTCCCTTGATCTCGTCGTCGAAGCTTGGCCAGCCGCAACCGCTGTGAAACTTAGTGTCGGATTCATACAGCGCCGCGTTACAGCGACGGCAGATGTATGTCCCTTTGTCTTCCAGATCAGTGTACTCACCAATGAACGCCCGCTCGGTCCCTTTGCGCAGCAGGACTCGCTTCTCTTCGGCGCTGAGCGTGTTGTACTGATCCTCGGAATCGATCAGCCGCACATTATCGTCTTTCTTTTCCATCGGAGTGTCCTGAGTCGAGGCGGTCGAGTTCCTAGTAGCCGGCGAGCGTGGCTGGTCCGCAGAAGCCGTCGCCAGCGGGCCGGCTCCGTCAGAACATCCGGCCAACAGCACCAGGCCGATCAGAAGCAGTTTCGCAGCAGAAAACATCGGGTAGGCCCTCATCCCTAGGAGCGTGAACAGAGCAGAAGCGCTGGTTGGGCGCCACCCCATTGTAACCGTCGGCCAGGCAAGAAGTACCAGAGGGGCCAGAAGTTTTGCGCCGGCGAAGCGTCATTGACCACCAGCATGGTCGATTGCTCCGTCGATCGGAGTCTTTCCAGAACGACCAGTATGGCCGACCGCTCCGCCGGTCGGTGCTTCAGGCGCCAGACCGTACGACCGGCGGAGCGGTCGTCCACGCTGTACCCGGTGGCGGAGCGACCATTGATGGTAGCCGGGCGTTTCCACGCCCGAACAGGTCTCCGGCAACCGTGGCATGAATGCCACGGCTACCATCACACGGTCGCTCCGCGACCAACGATCAACTAGGCGGTCTTTTCGCCGATGACCCAGTGCCACATGCCGAGCAGTTTCATGTTGTTCTGCTTGGCGTACTGGCCGACGGTCAGCTTGTCGTCTTTGACGAACGGCTGCTCGACCAGTGCACGCTCGGCACAGTACTGGCGGATGCGGCCTTCGACCATCTTTTCGACGATGTTGTCCGGCTTGCCTTCTGCCTTGGCAGCAGCTCGCAGGATTTCGCGTTCCTGCTCAACTTGCGTTTCGTCCAGGTCTGCGACGTTCAGCACTTGGGGCTTCATCGCGGCGATGTGCATCGACACGTCCTTCGCCGCCTCATCGGTCCCGCCTTCGATCTGCAGCAGGACACCGGCGGTGGTGCCGGCATTGTGCTGGTACCCGCCGCAGGTCCCTTCGACGCGGACAATCCGTCCGACGTTGAAGACTTCGCGGATCCGGTTAAACAGGTCGTCTTTCTGCTGACGCAACGTCGTGCCGGGCTGGCTCGGCGAGGCCTGATCCAACAGCTCTTCACCCGTGGCGGCGCCGGGGCCGGTGGCCAACTGCGTGGCCAGGTCCTGAGCGAGCTGAATGAACTGGTCGTTGGCGGTCACCGGAGCGCTTTCACACAGCAGTTCGACCATCGCGCCGACTTTTTTGTCGGTGCCCATGTACATCCCAAAGCGGCCGAACGCGGTTTCGCGGTCTGCGCGTTTGTCGGACAGCTGCTTGCCTTTCTTGCGCAACACTTCGAACGCCACGTCTTCGTCACCGCCGGCTTCCTGCAGCGCTTGCTTGCAGTCCATCAACGGGAGTCCGGTTCGTTCGCGGAAGGCTTTAACGGCCGAAGCCGAAATCGTTGTCATGAGTTTATCTCCGAAAATGAAATATTTGATTGCGGCATGAAGTTACCGCACGCAGCCGCATTCGCACTGCGATCGCTTTCCTGTCCGAGGTAATCGAGGCAGTGCGACGACCGAGCGGCCGCGAGCTCAGGCGACCGTTGACCGAGTCGCCCGAGAAACACGTGTCATCTGCTCCAGCAACCCGCTGCGATCAGCTGGTCGCCGCTACGTCGGCGTCGCTGGTCTCGGCAGGCTGTTGCTCGCTCGCTTCACCGCGCTGTGGTTGTGCATCGCCGGACTTGGCGGCGACCTGCGCGGCTCCGCCTTTACCTTCGATGACCGCGTCGGCCAACTGCTTGAGGATCAGCTCGATGCTCCGCAGACCGTCGTCATTGCCGGGGATCGGCAGGTCGATATCGGTCGGATCGCTATCGGTATCGATCAAGCCAGCGGTGACAATGCCCAGCCGTTTGGCTTCACGGACGGCGTTGCGTTCCTTGCCTGGGTCGACCAGGAACATGACCTCGGGCAGCCGATTCATGGTTCGCAGGCCGTTCAAGTTGCGATACATCTTGCGATATTCGCGGTTGAGCGAAGACTGCATCTTCTTGCTGTAGTTGCTCATGCCCTCGCCGTTGCGAAGCTCTTCGAGCTCTTCCAGGCGGGTCAGCCGATTGCGGATGGTGCGGAAGTTCGTCAGCGTTCCACCCAACCAACGCTCGGCGACAAACGGCATCCCACAGCGCAGAGCCTGCTCTTCGATCGCTTCGCCCGCCTGGCGTTTGGTGCCGACAAACAGGATCAGGCTGCCGCCAGCGGCGACCTGGCTGAGGTACTTCTTGGTGCGCAGCAGCCCGCGCAGCGTTTCCCGAATGTCCAGGATGTGGATCTGGTTCTTGCGGCCGAAAATGTACGGAGCCATTTTCGGATTCCACAGACTCGTGCGGTGACCAAAGTGGACACCGGCTTCAATCATCTCTTGAATGATGGTACCAGCCATCGAAAACTCCAAAGGCAGCGGTCATTCAGGCACAAAATCGACTCACCGGTTCAGCAGGAAGCAGTGCGCGGCGACAACCGCTCACGCCAGCATCCCGCTGAAGCTTGACTCAATCGATTCAGGGCATGTTCGCGGGCAACAAGCCTCGCGAAAACCCTTCGTCCGTGAGGAACGACCAAAAAGAAAGGAAAGCACAGCCCGCGAACTAGCAAAATTCGCGGGTCTAAAAGAATACCGCCACGCGTCAAAAGCCGTCAAGGCAATCGACGCGAGATTCAGCAGGTGATGGACTAAATCGACACCGGTTCGGCAGCGCCTACGGTCAGTCCAGCGGCTTCAGCCAACACGTCGGCCTTGTCGGTCTTTTCCCAGGTGAACGTATCTCCCTGGCGGCCGAAGTGGCCGCCGGCGGCCGTGTTGCGGAAGATCGGCCGACGCAGTTCCAGGTGCTTGATGATCCCGGCAGGGCTCAGCGGGAAGTGCTCGCGCACCAGCTCGCACAACTTGCTGTCGTCGATCCGGCCGGTGCCTTGAGTGTCGACGTGCACGCTGACCGGCTCGGAAACGCCGATGGCGTAGGCCAGTTGCACTTCGCAGCGATCGGCCAAGCCCGCCGCGACGATGTTCTTGGCGACGTACCGGGCCATGTAGGCCGCGCTGCGATCGACCTTGGTCGGGTCCTTGCCGCTGAACGCGCCGCCGCCGTGCCGGCCCCAGCCGCCGTAGGTGTCGACGATGATCTTGCGGCCGGTCAGCCCGCAGTCGCCGTGCGGGCCGCCGACGACGAACTGGCCGGTCGGGTTGATGTGGTACTTGATGTCGCCCTTGTCCAACTCCGGCGGCAGGCAAGGCTTGAATGATCTTCTTCGATCACGAACTTGCGCATCGTCTCGTTGATCGACATCTGGCGAGTGCTGCGTCGAGACGACGACCGTGTCGATCCGCACCGGCGTGACGCCGTCGTATTCGATCGTCACCTGGCTCTTGCTGTCGGGCCGCAGCCAGTCGACTTCGCCCTTCTGCGCGGGCTTCGGTCAGGCGAGTTGATGATCCGGTGCGACAGCGCGATCGGCAGCGGCATCAGCTCTGGCGTGTCGTTGCAGGCGTAGCCGAACATCAGGCCCTGGTCGCCGGCGCCGATGTCTTTGCCCTGAGCTGGCGTCGCTCGTTGACGCCCTGGGCAATATCGGGGCTCTGCTCGTCGAGCGCGACCATCACGGCGCAGGTGTCGCCGCAGATGCCCATCTCGTCGTCGGTGTAGCCGACTTCGCGGATCACATCGCGGACGATCTGTCTGATAGTCGACGACGGCCTTGGTCGTGATTTCGCCGGCGATGATCGCCAGCCCGGTGGTGACCATCGTTTCGCAGGCCACGCGGCTATGCGGGTCCTGGGCCAACAGGGCGTCCAGCACGCCGTCGGAAATCTGGTCGGCCAGCTTATCGGGATGGCCCATGCTGACCGATTCGCTGGTGAACAAATAGGTGTTGTGGTCGCCTTTCACGCTTTTCAATTCTCCGGCAGCGGGTGACTCTGATCGATTAAGATATTCGGAACCGACAAAGCGTACTTTCCCGACGGATTATTTTCCACCGGTTTGTCATGATTCCCCCCGAACTTGCGCCGCCGTCGCATTGGGCTACCAGCTCCCGGCGACCGCTCTGGGCTTGGGGCATGTCGCTGTGCCTGCACGCTCTGTTGATCACGGCGGCGGGACTGTACGTCGCTCAGCCACGTCGCGATGCGGCTCCGGCGGGTGCCGCGGATCGGCCGCTGAGCGTGGCGGTGGTCCATCGCCTGCCAAACCGAGAAGAACTTCCACAGGATCACGAGACCGCCGCCGCCGCAGCAGCGGGCACTGCCACTCAGACGGAACAGCCGTCGCCCCGGCAGCCGCCGGCCGTTTCGGTACCACCGGATTTTGCTCCCCCGATCGATCTGGCGGGCGTGCTGGCGGAGCTCACCGCTACGCCCAGTCCTCCAGCTGATGCCGGCCTACCCGCTGCCGATCTCGACGCCACCGGCTGGCTGGCCGGTGTTGGCGAAGCGGGACCTGGCGGCCGTGGACTCGGAGCCGCCACCGCCGGCTCCAAGGGCACCGTATCACTGTTCGGCGTCTCGGGCACCGGATCGCGGTTCGTATACGTCGTTGATCGCTCCGACAGCATGAACCGCTTCGGTGGCCGGCCGCTGCGCGCCGCCAAAGCAGAACTGCGGCGCAGCCTGGCCACGCTGACCGCGGCGCAGTCGTTTCAGCTGGTGCTCTACAACGACCAACCCCGTCCGTTTCGCGATAGCGCTGCTGGACCGGTACAGATGCTCTCCGGTGAGTCCGATGCAGTCGATCGAGCCCGGCGATACATCGATTCCTTTGAAGCTCTCGGCGGCACCAATCATCTCATTGCCCTGCGGCTGGCGCTGCGAATGGGCCCGGACATCGTGTTCTTCCTCACCGATGGACACACCCCCAGCCTCAGCGCTGCGGAAATGGCCGAAGTCCGCCGCCTCGCCGATCGCACCGGAACCGTCATTCATGGCATTGAGTTCGGCACCGACGCGGCGCCCCATCCCAACACCTTCGTTCGTCGTTTGGCTGCCGATAACGGTGGCCAGTATCGCTATCTGGACGTCCGAACTTTTTCGGACTCCGGAAGATGGAGCAATGACGCTGAGTAACCAAATCTTGGTAATCTAAGCACCCGGCAACGAACCTCCTCACTCGATCGAACTGCGATACGACATGAACTGGCAATTGATCTTACGGCTGGGGATCGGCAGCGTTTGTTTAACGGTCGCTGCGCACGCCGCCTTGGCTGATGATCCTCCGCAGCCACCGGCCTCGGCTGCTTCCGCGGCACAAGAGACCGCGCCGACAGACCCGACGGAAAAGGCAACGGACGCCACGGCAAACGCGCCGCCTGGCGAAGCGGTGCCCGGCGAAGAGCCGCCTGCCGGAGAAGCACTGCCGGGCGAGGCGGCGGTCCGTGATGCGCTGCGACCGGTCGCCGAGGCCATCAAGCGAGCCGCCCGCTCTCGCGCTACGGTCGAGCTAACCACGCGAAGCATGATCGACGGACGTGTCGTCGCCAGTGAAACTTCCAACTTTCAAATCGCCTCGCACACACCGAACTTGTACCGCGTACATCTCAAAGCCGAACAGCAGCAGCTTCAGGTGGTCTGCGATGGCAAACAAGCGTCGGTGCTGCTCGGCGGTCAAGCCTACTACCAGACCCCGGCACCGGAAACGCTTCAGCACGCTGTCACTGAACTGCCGGTACCGCTTGGGCCGTACCCCGAGCCGCTGATGGCGTTGACACTGGCCGGCGTCAACGTTGCCGATTCGCTGCTGGTCGACATGCAAAACCTCGAACTGGTCGACCGTGACCCGTACGACGGCGTTCCGGCGGTACAGCTGCGTGGGACACAGGCCGACGGGGTGACGTGGGTGCTGTGGCTGGCCACCGACGAAACGCCCCCCCGGCCGCTGCGGATGAAAGTCGACCTGACGGCCGTGGTCGTCGGCGACGGCGAAGCGGGTCTACCACCGAACTTCGCCTTCGAACTCGACTTCAAGTTCACGCAGTGGCGAATGGACGGCGAACTCGACAAAGCGATCTTCACGTTCAAACCGCCGGCCGACGCCCAACAATTTGAATCGCTGCAGGCTTACGCTCAGAGCATTGCCGAGGAAACGACGGTACACCCGCTGGTCGGTAAGCCGGCACCGGATTTCACCGCCAACTTGCTCGACGGCACCCAGTGGCAATTGAGCAAGCAGCAAGGGAAAGTCGTGGTGCTCGATTTCTGGGCGACATGGTGCGGCCCCTGCGTTGAAGCGATGCCGGTGATTGCGGAAGTCGCCGAGGCGTTCGCCGATCGCGACGTGGTGCTCTATAGCGTCAACATCGGCGAGTCAGCCGAAGAGATTAAAGAGTTTCTACAGCGGCTAAAGATCGACGTGCCGGTGCTGTTGGATCCGGAGGCCAAACTCGCTGATACGTATGCCGCGGAGGCAATCCCTCAAACCGTTTTGATCGGCAAGGACGGTCGCATCGAAGCGGTACACATCGGCTATTCGGGCTTGGACGCGCTCAAGCAGGAATTGACCGAGCAGCTCAAAACGCTCGCCGATGGCGGCCAACTGGCAGCAGCCGAAGATGAATGACTCCACTCCACCTGTGTCGCTGATCGCCCTTTGTGGCCGATCGCCCTTTGTGGCCGATCGCTCCGTCGATCGGAACTCTGCCTATGTCCTGCCCGAACGACCGGCGGAGCGGTCGTCCCTAATGACCTATCCAGTTGCCTCGCACCTAATCTTTGAGCCCACTCGCCGTGTTCTTTAACCGCATGCCTCTCGACGCAGCCGCCAACTTCTGTCGGCGGTTTGGCACCGGCGTCCGCGCCGGATTGGATGTTCTGCGGTTGCTGCAAAGCGAGGCCAAGCATGGACCGCCCCGGCAGCGCGCGGCGATGCAAGCGGTGCACCAGGCGATTCGTGACGGTGACACGCTGCACACCGCGATGGAGAAACAGGGCAAGTACTTCCCGCAACTGTTGATCGCCATGGCCCACGCGGGCGAGGCGACGGGAAAGCTCGAGCAGACGATGCTGACCCTGGCCGACCATTTTGAACAACGGGTCAAGCTTCGCCGCGACTTTCTGCAGCGCATTTCCTGGCCAATGCTCCAGCTGTTCTTCGCCGTGAACATCATTGCGTTGTTGATTTACCTGCTGGGCGTACTGACGCCTTCGACCGGTGGCGAGATGTTCGACCCCACGGGATTCGGCCTCCGCGGGCCCAGCGGCGTTGCCAAGTTTTATAGCTACGTTTTTATCGTGGCGGCAATCATCATCGGAGCGATCGTCGCCTTTCAGAAGAACTTCGCGGGAGTCCACAACCTGATTCCGCTGCTGTACCGCATCCCGGTCGCGGGGTCCGCGCTGCAGACGATCACGCTGAGCCGCTTCACCTGGACGCTGGCACTGTCGTTGGAAGCGGGCGTCGATCCGATTCGCGCGATCCATCTGGGCCTGGATGCGACCGACAGCGACTTTTACCGCTCCGGCAAAGAAGACGTCGTCAACGCTATCCGTCGCGGCGCTACGATGAGCGAAGCGCTGTTAGCCACCGGCGTGTTTCCCGACGAGTTCATCACGTTGGTTGAAGTCGCCGAACTCTCCGGCACCGATGCCGAAGCGATCCATCACCTTGCCGCCGATTATGACGACCGCGCCCGCCGAGCCATTCAAACACTTGCCGGCTTGGCCAGCGGCATCGTTTGGGCCGGCGTGGTGATCCTGATCGTCGCTTTGATCCTCCGCATGCTGACGCGGATCGGCGGAGCCTATCAGGAAGCACTGCAGCCATTTTGATCGCGCTTTGTCATCGACAACCTCTACCGATCTCAGCGGAGCAGGAGATGAATGTTTGCAGAAATTCAATCAGCCGGCACGCGTTAGCGTCCGGTACTCAGGAACCACCATTAGTGGGCAACGGCTGATTTGACCGCAAGCCTTGTGCAGGCGTCCTTTAAACACGCGTGAACGCCTGACGCATCAGTTCCAGGCTTTTGGGAATCGCCGTGCGGTAGTCTTCCATCCCCTCAAACTCGAGCGAGATGTAACCGCGGTATCCATGCTTGGCGAGGATTTGCGAAATCCGCGGGTAGTCCAGATCGAGCGTGTACCACTGGCCGCCCCCATAGTACGTCTTGGCCTGCACCAAGATGGTTTGGGGCGCGCAGCTGCTCTAGCCGCTCATAAGGATCATCCAAGAAGTTACCGGTGTCGGTGGTAATCTGCAGCCAGGGCGAATCAACGGCATTGACGATTCGCAGCAACCCTTCGGGCGTCAATCCTAAACCCCAGTGATTCTCCAGGCCCAGTACTACGCCACACTTCTCAGCGATCCTGACGCATGTTTCCAGCGCCTCGATCACCCAGGGATAAGCGTCTTCATCGGAATAACCCTCCACAGGCGGCTCCAGACCTCGGTTGGCCATCAAAGCGTCGAAGCTCTCTGACGTTTCCCACCGCCCGGTGTTGATCCGCATCGTTGGAATGCCGAGCTTATAGGCCAACTCGATCTGCCCGATCGTCCGGTCGATGTTCTGCTGTCTCAGCTCGCGGTCCGGGTAAAGAAACCCCTGATGCGTTGACATCCCGATCAACGGCAAGCCGAGCGCGACGGCCCGCCGCTTGTACGACATCAGCTTGGCGTGACTGAGCAACTCATTTTGCTGCAGCTGATACAGCAACAATTCAACGCCATCAAAGCCCATCTGGTCAGCGACATCCAGACATTTGTCGAAGTCTCGGAACTCCTCGTTGCGAAACCGCCACAGCGAATAGCTCGAAAGCGCGATCGGATACGTCGGTCGCGCTCCGGGGCTCCGCGGCTTCTCGGCCGGTTCAGCCGCGCGGGCGGCGGTGGCCTGCGCCAGCGGTACCAGCGGCAAGACGCTCGCTAAACCAAGAAAACTCCTTCGAGACGTGTTCACAGCTAAGCTCCGGATGGCGGCACGGGATCGACTCATGAGATCGGAGGACACCATCATTCTTGCCTGAATCTTCCCTCGCCCGCAATCCACGGCAAGCAAGCGGTACAAGCGCGCCGACGATGCCACCCGCCAAATGGGCGAGCGGCAATGGAACGAAGTTCAGCTCCGAGACAAACAGCAAGTCTCCCGTCATAAACTCATAGGCAACCTTTCCGATCAAGCTCGTCAGCAGTGTCGCAAACAGCACCGCTTGGCTCCAGTCACGCCGTCGCAGGCTTGCGGCACACACCTTCACCGCCATCAATGAGAAAATCGCCGTGTCGATCCCGCTGAGCCCTCGATAACTACTGATGTTGGGCTGCAAAATCATAATCAACAGCGGGATCACCAATGCTGAGGTCACGATAGTCAGATAATACTGCTTCGGCCACCACCGTTCGCAGCATCCACCGAGGATGCAGAACATGATGAGATCCCAGAAGAGATGCTCCGCCGACCAGTGCAGCAGATGACATCCTAATATCTGATGCAGCTCAATTCGCTGCGGATCGGCGAGATTGATGCTCAGCAGATTTGTCAGGGTCGGCATCAGATCAGCTGCCATGGCGACCACTGCCACCACGATGGTTAAGGGAAACGCGGTCAAAGGTGTGGTCGCTCGCATGCTTGATTAGACCTTGTTTAGCGGACAAGAGAGAGGGTTCTTCCAAGAATTTTGTGGCTTATCACTCGGGGCGTGGACGCTGATCTTCTGGGTGGCACGTCCCTGAGGAACGAAGGGCGTGCTGGGGAGAACTGCAAGGTAACTGTGAAATGTCTCATCGCCACGGTATCCGTTCGAGGCCACGCCAATCGCTGGGGCTCTGGGCGTGCCACCCAAAGCCATAGCGATACCCGCTCCGGAATGGGCGGCCACTCAATCAGCGGATGCACCAAAGAGAGAAACGTAAATCACAAGCTTAATACCGCAGGGCCAATAGGCCGGCGCTCGCAACCTGCGAGCGCCGGTCATGCGCCAACGGCAAGTCAACTCGGGACGTCGATCACGCTTCGGGTCGCAGCCGGCGGCGGCGTGCAGCCAGTGCCGCCGCGGCGGCTAAACCGCCAGCAATCAGGCCGCTGAGCGGATCGATCGCTCCGCCGCCCCCACCGCCCCCACCTGCACCTGGATTGCCACTGGGCATGGTGGGCATGAAGTTGATGTCGTCTGGATTCTGTGTTGTCTGCGGCATCTGCGGTTGACGGACGGCCGAGCCTTCGGCCGGTACACGATTGGCCGCTTGTACCGGTGTTGACACCAGATTCGCCTCTGCTGGACCTAACTGCGACAACGATGCATCTCGCAGACGCTCGAGTTCTTGGCGCAGCGTCTCGCGTGCCGCTCGGTCCCGCTGCACACGGGTGGCGTTGCGGCGTTGGATCGACCAGCGGGCGTACTCGCCGTCGTTCTCTAGCACGATGAAGGACGCATATTCGCTGACAATCGAATAGCCTTCGCACAGCCGCACAATCTCATCCACCGTCTGCTGATCCTCTCGCGAAGCCCGCATTCGGTCCATCAGCGTCTGCACTTTTCCAAATGCCCACATCCGTTCGATTTCAGGGTTGCTGTCGTTGGTTTTGGGGAAGCCAAACTCCAGCTCCTGCCGGAACGGTTGACCAAGTACTTCCGCCGAGATCGTCACCTTGGCAGTACCGGCATTTCGGTAGCGACCCATCATCCAAATCGGCGCTCCATAGTACAGATCCGGCAGTTTTTCGTGTGCCATGTCATGTGCACCGACACCATCGATCTGGATGCTCACATTGGTCGCAACCGGACGCATCAGCTTCCGCCGGAAGGCCTCGGCCTGGCGTTCAAAGTTGTCCTGATGCGAAATGAAGGCGGCCAGCCCACCGGCCCCCTCAGCTAGCTGTTTCAACAGCGGCCGATTGATGTCGTTTCCAACGCCAATGCAGAACACACGGGTCCCGGCAGGAGCATCTTGGATCGCCGATAGCAACTCGGCTTGCTCGCGCACTTCCGTCATTCCGTCCGAGAGGATCACGACGTTCAACGGACGATCGTCCGACTTGTACTTATAAGCCGTCAAGACTGCCGGACGCAGAACGGTGCCGCCGCGGGCGCGTTGGTCCAAGAGAAAATCTTTAGCAGCTTGCTTGGACGCATCGTTGACATCGCTGAGCGACTGGAACTGCAAAGTCGGCTGCGTATTGAAGGCCATCACCTCAAACCGGTCGTCACGACCGAGCGCATCGATGAAGCTCCCGATCGCCGTGCGCGAGAGCGAAAGCTTGCCTTCATTAGCCATGCTGCCGGAGATGTCGGCCACGAAGACATAATCCATGCCAGCAGCAACTTCCTCGAGCTCCTTGCCGGCGGTCAGCGACAGCATGAAATAGCCATCCTCATCCGCTTGCTTTGAGGTGACCACATCGATGCCGGTGTGGGGACGCTGTGTATCATAGCAAATCACCACGTCGCGGCTGAGATCGCCGGCCGGCAGTTCGAGGCTCGCTCGGGTATAGTCCGGCGTATGACTGGTGATCGCAAAGTCGTCGATGTGTGAGGGACTGCTGAGTTCGACAATCGGAATGATACTCTTGACATCGAGAGTCAGCGAAAACTTACCTGTGGTGGTGGCGTCGATCGACCCCTGCGTCGTCGTCGCCAGCGGATAGACGTAGGTTGCCGAGTTATGATCAAAATTGAGCTGCTGAGAGTAGGTGATACTCAAATGCTGCTCCGCTCCGGCTGCGATCGGAAAGACGCGCAGCTCAAAGGTCTTGAAATCGACTTGCTCTAACAGGCCGGGATCTTTGCGGGTGGTTTTGTAACTCTCATAGATCTGCCGGGCCCGCTTCTTCTCCACCACTTCGCCGATCATCTCCTTACCACCGATGATCATACTGAAGTTGCTCACACTGGCTCCGCTGGGGACCGGAAAGGTGTACAGCGCCTCGACGATCCGGTTCTCGGTATTGAGAAACACCTGATCGACCTGCGTCACGGCAATGCCGTTGTTGATCGTCACATGCACATTCTGTTCTTGGATCTCGAGCTTGCCGCCAAAACCGCCGTCGGCGACCAGCAAGCCGGCCGCGGAAGCGGGTGACGGGGTGCCTGCCAGTGCGAGGCAACTGGTGGCGACGATACCGGTCCAGAGTCGCCGCAGGTAGCCGCTGGTTAACATGACTTCTCTCGCTTTGGAGGGGGAAAGGTTTGGAACTGCCTGAGCTGTTAAGCAGGACCTGTACCACGCCCTCAAACGGCGGCCGTAACCCCTTTGCTTGAAGGAGATTACGCATTAGCAGCTACGTCCGCAGCAAGACTAGCTAACACCGCTGGTGTGCATCCGGTGCGCTTGCGATGTACAATAGATGTACTTCGGGTGATGCTGCTTTCAATCGTTCTCGCCACTTGGCTCGGACCAGTTAAGCGACACGCCGAGACCCTGTCGCTGCCGTACCACGTTCGCTACGTCACCAATCCAAACGTATGCTCGCGGAGAATCACCCGATGGCCCTGTTCAGCCAGTCCGAACTGAAGTTCGCCCGCCATGTGGCGGAGCTGAACTACGCCAACCCATTTGCGGCCGAACGCTTGGAGCTAGAGCGGCAGGCGCTGGGTAAAGAGTTTGAAACTGAGCCGCATCCGTACTGGGCGATGGTTCGTGGGGTCGGCGATAGTACCCGCGGGAACGTACGCAAGCTGACTGCTAAAACGGAGCGACTGGTCGAGGCAGTGCGTCTCAGGATCGGGCAGGGCAGGGCGTCAGACGAGGGCGAGCCAGCCCTGTACGATGATCTGGTGCTCTACCTGCTGTTCTATCAACTCTTTGATAACTGGCGCGAACTGCATGCTGGCGGCGACTCCCGTGATGCCAGCGGGCACTGGGAAACCTACAGCCGCCAGTTTGACCATTGGCTGCTCCTGCCCGGCGTCCGCTTGCCCAGTCGCAACGAGAAGGCACATCTGTTTGCGCTGTTCTATCAGGTGTTCCGCGCATTCTTCAACATCTTCGACTGCGTCGCCGGCCACTCCACCGCCGCCGCACAGCTTCGTTCACAGATCTGGCAATCGATCTTCACCCATGACCTCAGGCGCTATCGGCGCAGCCTGTACCGCAACCTGCATGAAGTCACCACGCTGGTAACGGGCCCCAGCGGTAGCGGAAAAGAGCTGGTCGCTCAGGCAATCGGACGCTCTCGCTACATTCCGTTTGCGGTTAAGGAACGGCGGTTTGAGGCTTCGGCCGCCGGCAGCTACATCGCCCTCAATGTGTCTGCTTTTTCCGCCAACCTGATCGAGTCGGAGCTGTTCGGATACGCCAAAGGAGCCTTTACCGGCGCCGAGGGAAACCGTGCCGGCTGGCTGGAAACCTGCAGCGGTTGTGGCACGATCTTATTAGATGAAATCGGCGAGCTCCCACCGCTGACGCAGGTCAAACTATTGCGTGTGCTGCAGAACCGCCAGTACCAACGGATGGGCGAAAGCAAGTTGCGTGATTTTAATGGCAAGATGATCGCGGCGACCAATCGCGATCTCAGACAGGAAATTCGCAAAGGGACGTTTCGTGAAGACCTCTACTATCGACTCTGCGCTGACGTGGTCACCACACCGGCACTGGCCGAGCACTTGCGGGACGACTCCGCGGCGCTGAGCGACCTGGTTCGGTTTATCGCCAAACGCATCGCCCCTGACGAGGATGTGCAGCTGACGCAACAGATCCTGCAGTGGATCGATCAGCATTTGCCGCCGGACTACCACTGGCCCGGCAACATCCGCGAGCTCGAACAGTGTGCGCGGAACATCATGATTCGCAATCACTACCAGCCAGCTTTGCCCCTGTGCGACAATTTGCGCCATTCCGATACCACGCCGGTGGGCGTTGCCGCGCAACTGGCTCGGCAGATCGACCAACTCGAGCTGACGGCGGATGAACTGCTGACCCAGTACGCTCGAATTGCCTATGCGAAAACTGGAAGTTACAAACACGCGGCCCAGCGGCTGGGTTTGGATCGCCGGACCCTCCGGGCACGCGCCACACCGCCACCCCACGGGTAGGCGGGTGATAGCGAATCGCACGGAGCATTCGGAACGCCATGCATAAAACATACAACCCTACCGCGCTTCCAGAAACCAGCGACTCAGACCCGGATCCTTTTCTCTAGCCGGGTTAGCTCGGTCGATGCAGACAAGACCCCGCGGCAGACATCTTCTTTCTGTCGCGTGTGCTCGTTTCTCGCAATGCTGGTCTTGCGCCCCACCCTGGTAAGCCTGATTCCAGTTAGTTCATTTACCTGTCCACGGATGGTTATTGATGAAAAAATCGCTGCTCGCGTACCTTCTTGCCGCCGGCTTGACCACTGGCTCGCTGCAGGCTGAGGAACCGTTTCCGATCAAGTTCATCGCTCTGGGAGGCGGCACGCAGCATGTCCCGTTGCCCGAGCACAGCGACGATTATGAACGCCCATTCGGCGTCCTGGCCGAAAACTCCGCCAGCGACAAATCCGCTTGTGCCTGCGTTTCTGAGTATCCGAAGGCGCGCACGCTGTGCGTGCCGACGCATTATGCGGAGGCGAGCGGATTGCTCATGCACCGCGTCGGTACCGGTCTGGATCGTGCTATCGTCACCGAGGATGGTGACAGCGTATTCGAGTCGGGCGACCTCGACGACCTAACCGGCGGATTCCAGACCACGCTCGGCTGGCAACTGTTCGGATCAGCTCATCACGCGGTCGAACTGAGCTATTTCGGGCTCTACGGCTGGAACGAAAACGCAACCTTCACCGATCCCACCAGTGATCTCGCTGTCCCCGGAATCTCAGGAGTTCTATTCCCGAATTTCGATGACGCATCTCTGGTTGATGTCCGTTACAGCTCCGATCTGTATAATGCTGAATTCAACTACGTGCGGAGCTTCTACTATCGAGGGGCGAAGATCGACTTCCTCAGTGGCTTCCGTTACATTCACCTCGATGAGAGCCTCGGAATCACTTCCGATGACACCAGGACAGTTCCTATCATTGGAGCTCTGGCGCCTGGAATCGGCACCTATGACGTCGATGCCCGCAACAACCTTTTCGGCCACCAGATTGGTGGCCGATACAGCCGACCTTTAGGCCGCTGGTCGCTCCAAACCGTTGGTAAGGCAGGCATTTTCCTCAATGATGCCAGCACGTCTCAGCGGCTTGTGGATACTTTCGACGTGACGGGTCCATTTCCCCCACCACCAGTGACCACGGTTCTCACCTCCTCAGCAGACGACCGATCAGTCGCTGCCTTGGGAGAAATTGGGATCTTCGGACGTCGTCAGCTCACCGACACCTGGGCGCTGAAACTCGGCTATCAGGCGACCGGTATCGGCGGGGTTGCGCTGGCGACGAACCAAGCAACTCTCCTTGAGCCGGAGACCAGGTCGGGCATTAGCACCGATGGCTTCTTCTTCATGCACGGCGGCATCTTCGGGCTCGAAGCCGCTTGGTAATCTTAGTCACCGGCGCCGCTAACACCTACAGTGCTCGAAAGAACGGCAGTGGCGCCAGCTGAGATACCTCAACGCAACCAACGCCAGGCAATGCTGCTCGGCCTCGCGGCGGTCGTCCTCTGGTCGACCGTCGCGACCGCTTTTAAGTGGTCGTTGCAGGAGATGACACCGACGGCATTGCTTGCATGGGCAAGCCTGGCGTCGGTGGTGGTGCTGACCGTGTTTGTCAGCGCCCAGCGGCGCTGGAGCCAAGTGATCGCGACGTTTCGCCAGCGGCCACTTACATACTTGCTGTTGGGTGCGCTCAATCCTTGTCTCTACTACCTTGTCTTACTACGTGCATATAACCTGCTGCCGGCCCAGCAGGCACAGTCACTCAACTACACTTGGGCGCTGACCCTCTCGTTGCTCGCTGTACCGCTGCTCAAACAGAAGCTGGCGCTGCGAGACATCGGTGCACTATCTGTTGGCTATTGCGGCGCGGTCGTGATCGCCACCGGCGGAAACCCGTTTGCGCTGCAGGTGATCAGCGGCACCGGCGTCGCACTCGCGCTGGGTAGCACCGTCCTATGGTCGCTGTTTTGGATCCTCAACACCCGCGCCACCGCACCACCCGCGGTCACGCTGCTGCTCTGCTTCGCCGTCGGTACACCGCTGGTCTGGCTAGCCCTCGTGTTCGAAGGCAACGCGAGATTACCGAGCCTCCGCGGCTTTGCAGGCGCCCTCTATGTCGGCGTATTCGAGATGGGTTTGACCTTCATGCTATGGCTGGCGGCGATGCGGCGAGCCGAGCATGTCAGCCGAATTGCAAACCTGATCTTTTTGTCTCCGTTCCTATCGCTGCTGTTGATCCATCACATCCTCGGCGAGAGAATTCTGCCATCGACTTGGATCGGACTGGTGCTGATCGTCCTCGGCGTCGCTATCCAGCAACGCTCCGCACAACCGAACGCTTGACACGCTGCGTCTTTACCGTTGGGTAAGTGCCAACTGCCAGCGGGCGTTCCGGTCTACGGTCTGCATGCTCTTTCAAACCGGCCACCGTTTGCTGGTCATGCCTGGGACGTCGAAATCGCGTCTTCCTCGATCGCGACCGACCTCGGTTCTCCATTTAATCGCGTGATCCGGTCGGTCAAGACGTGATACTGAGGGTCTTGCGAATGATTGACTTCGACCCAGTCGCTGGCACGGTCGAGCAACCGACGACAGTCAGGGCTGAGATGCGTCAGATGCAACCGTTTGCCGTGCTGTTCGTACTTCTCCGTCACCCAGTTGATCGCCTCCAGACCCGACTGGTCGTAGACTCGCATGTAGTAGAAGTCGATGACCACATCATCCGGGTCAGTTTTTGGGTTAAATAGATCTTTGAACGACGACACCGACGCAAAGAAAAGCATTCCATGCAATTGATAGCTCTTACGGCCAAGTTCATCGATTTTGATGTCTGCAGCAATGTGACTGCCGTGCTGCCAAGCGAATACCAATGCCGAGGCGATCACGCCGAGGACGACTGCGGTTGCCAAGTCATGCATGACCGCCGTGTAGCCTGCGACCAGCATCATCACCAAGTAGTCGGCCTTAGGAACTTTGCCAAACATCTTCAGCGATGCCCATTCAAACGTACCGATGACAACCATAAACATCACACCGACCAATGCGGCCATTGGGATCATCTCGATCCACGGGGCTAAGAACAGCACAAACATCAGCAAGCAGACCGCGGCGACGATTCCCGACAAGCGGCCACGCCCGCCGGAGTTCACGTTGATCAGCGACTGACCGATCATGGCACAACCGCCCATCCCACCGAATAGCCCGCAGGTCACATTAGCCAGACCCTGGCCGATGCACTCACGATTGCCCTGTCCGCGCGTTTCGGTGATTTCGTCGACCAGGCTGAGTGTCATGAGCGATTCGATCAGCCCCACCGCCGCCAGAACCAAGGAAAAGGGCAGGATGATCCACAGCGTTGCCAGGCTCAGCGGCGGCAACATGTAATCGAGCAAAAACAGCCTTGGCAACCCGGCGCTCAAGGTAACGGAATCGGCGTTTATTGCGCGGAGCGTCGCTTGCACCACCTTGTCCGTCTCAGCGAGCTGGTCCGTTTCAGCGAAGGCGACTGCCCCGGCGTCCGCGACCGCGTCGGCTCGCAGGTCGTCTGCGACTTTGGCCTTCTCATTGGTCAGCAGCATATCACCGACCGTCAGAACCACCCGCTGTTGGTTCTCGGCTGCCCATTGCGGGCTTAAGGTACTGTTGAGCACTGCTGTCATGCCAGTCACCACTAAGATCGCCGCCAAGGAAGCCGGAATGGCACGGGTATAACGCGGCAACTGCCAAATGATCGCCATCGTCACCGCGATCAACGCGAGCATGATCCACAGCGCAGGCCCTTGGATATAAGTCAGCTCGCCCAAGCTGCTGACGGTTTGGAAGCTGCCAAACTGGGCGAAGAAGATCACGATCGCCAATCCGTTGACAAAGCCGAGCAAGACCGAGTGCGGGACCATCCGGATCAACACCCCGAGCCGGCCGATTCCGACCAAGATCTGGATCAGTCCACAGAGGATGACCGCGGGAAACAAGTACTCGATGCCGTGGATGGCGACGAGCGAAATCACCACCACTGCCATCGCACCGGTCGCACCGGAGATCATTCCCGGTCGCCCACCGAAGATCGCCGTGATCAGCCCGAGGAAAAACGCGGAATACAGTCCGATCACCGGAGAAACACCCGCGACAAACGCAAACGCCACCGCCTCCGGAACCAAAGCTAAGGCCACGGTGATCCCCGACAGCACATCGGCTCTGAGGTGTTGCGGATTGGGTACAAGATAATTGAACATAAACAGAACGTTAGACCGGTGTATTAACAATAAGATTGGGCAAACCAAGAGTCTCCGCGTGGTCCACTAGAATCCACGCGGAGTCATGCCTCTGCATCTCATGAAGCGATGAGGATCAAGCCAGCAGCCTAGAAAGTCTTCAAGTTGGAAGACTGCGCGCGGCGACAGCAAAGAGAAAATCGTCTGATTGGGCATGTTGCCGCCAAGAATAGCAAAGCCACAGCACCGCGGCAACCTTCAGGCGATACACAACCCGTTCAACCTGCTTCATGGGCGTCGCGACTTCAGTCCCGCGACGGACAGTGACTCCGCGCGATCACGAACGCCGATCAGAACAAGGGGATTACCGACACCATCTGAATTGCCCCAGGGCAGCAATGTCGCGCACCGGCCAGACAAGCGCAGTGCGATTTCTCAATGCTCCGAGAAAATTAAAATCTGCAGTTGCCAATTCTGAAAAATGCGGCGCAGCGGCTTTCGCCGCCGCATCCTCCCAAGCCACAGTGCCGTCGCGCAGTCGCTTTACGGCCACCAACAGCGCAGGCCCTCGCGAAGACGCAATCGGTCCAGGCGAGCCGAAACAACTGCCAGCAGCGACACAAGGGGCAGGGCAGGGCGCAGCATCGCTACAGCCGCGGCTAGACCAAGTCGACGCACTCAACTCAGACCGCCAAAGACGAATGAGCGCACGCTGCCAGCCAACCAAAACCCCCGACAACCATGCAGGTTATCGGCGTTTTCAACGAGTGGGCAATACTGGATTCGAACCGGTGACCTCTGCCGTGTGAAAGCAGCGCTCTAACCAACTGAGCTAATTGCCCGATGCCGATTGCAGCGGCGGCTGTGGCTGCCACTTCAGGCCGCCGGCGCTCGCCGCTCTCGGTAAGCAAAGATTATCGGTTCTGCTTTCCTCAGGCAAGACGTCCGGCTTGCCAGTTTTAACCGCTTCAACAACATGACAACCTTCGGCAGGGCGGCGGCAAGCCCAGGGCCGAGGCGGCAACCACTGAGCAGGGCAGGGTGGCTGGGGTGGATACCTTCCGGGGCCGCGGCGGAGTATGCTCTGGGGACTGCGTGCCCGTGCGCTCCCGCCTCACTCTCTCATCCCCTTGCTGATCCCACCGAGTTTTCGGAGCCTTGTGCCGATGCCGATCGATCCGAATGCCGACTTGACCACTGCTGCCGCCGCGGCGCGGAAGCAAAACATGCGGCTGGGATTGAGCCTGTTTGTGCTCTACACAGCCCTGTATGGCACCTTTGTCATGGTCAATGCGTTCTACCCCCACGTGATGGAAACACGGCCGTGGGGCGGCCTGAACCTCGCGCTGCTATCCGGCTTCGGGTTGATCCTGGTCGCGATCCTGCTGGCTTTTGTCTACGGTCTGTTCTCCCGCGTGGCAAAGGCAGGGCGATGATTTACGAAGTCTCACCGCTGGCCGTAGCGATCTTCTTGCTGTTTGTCGGCGGCACGATCGGGCTGAGTTTCTTCCTCGGACGCAAAACGCAAACGTCCGAGGGTTACTTCGCCGCCCACGGCCAGGTCCCCTGGGCCGTCAACGGAATCGCGTTTGCCGGCGATTATCTCTCCGCGGCATCGTTCTTAGGCATCTGCGGGATGATCGCCTTTTATGGCTACGACGGCTTTCTGTACTCGATCGGCTACCTGGCCGGCTGGATCGTGGCGCTGTTCGTAATCGCTGAGCCGATGAAGCGGCTGGGCCGGTTCACCTTCGCCGACGCGTTAGACAGCCAGTTCGATTCGCGCGGCATCAAGCTCGCTGCCGGCATCAGCACGCTGGCCGTCAGCGTGTTTTATTTGATCCCGCAGATGGTCGGGGCCGGGGCGCTGATTCAGCCGCTATTGGGCCTGCCGCACTGGGCCGGAGTGGTGCTCGTCGGTGCGACGGTAATCGTGATCGTGGTGACCGCCGGGATGGTGTCGACGACCTGGGTGCAGTTCCTCAAGGGTTCGATGCTGGTGATCTTCAGCTTCGTGCTGTCGGCGATGGTGCTCACCCGCGGGCTGGAAGTTGTGCCGCAGGGGACGGGCGCAGATGCGCTGCAGACAATCGGCCCATTGCCGGTATCCGAGTTCGCTCAATTACAAGCGTTTGACGGCCGGCCCACGATGCCGGAAGTCGACCAGTGGATCGACAGCGGATTTGTGCGTCTGGAAAATCCTGGCGGCGGTTTTGACGTGTTCTCGGTCCGGCAGCAGGATGATCAGGTGTGGCTCGATCAGGCTCAGGCCGTGACGGTGGCGCCCGATGGCAATCAGCAGATCGATGGATTGCCCAAAGGTGATGGCTCTGGCCAGCGGTTGCTGCGCCCGGTCGGCCACGTCGCCAGCCTGCCCGATGGCCAAACCGAGACCGGACCGCTGGGGCCGCTGGAGTTCTTCCGCACGCTACAAGAAAGCGAAGTCGTGCTCTGGGGCAATCGGCGACTCGTGCACGCGGACCAATCGGTGACGACGGTTTATTACCAGAAGCCGACCGCAGGCAGTCGCATCCTGCGCCCGGAGAACACCCGACGTTTGCCGGCATCCGCAGCGGTCAGACGAAGGACCGGATCGAATTCCTGTCGCTGATGTTGGCGCTGTTCTGTGGCACCGCATCGCTGCCCCACATTCTGATTCGCTACTACACCGTCAAGGATGAAGCGGCGGCCAGGAAGAGCACGATCGTGGGGATCACGAGCATCGGCGTTTTCTACGTGCTGACGCTCTACCTGGGGCTCGGCGCGATGACCAGCGGTGCCTTGGATGTGACCAACAGCAACATGGCGGCGCCGCTGTTGGCCCGCAGCCTCAGTCCGTTGCTGTTCGCGATCATCTCGGCAATCGCTTTTACGACGGTCTTGGGAACGGTCAGCGGATTGATTTTGGCATCCAGCGGCGCGGTGGCTCACGATCTGATCAGCGGCTTCTTGGGCATTCCGCTCAGCGGCCAACAACAGGTTCGTGTCGCAAAAATCGCCGCGGTGTTTGTCGGCGGGATCGCGATCCTGTTGGGGATCGCGTTCGTGGAAATGAACGTCAGCTACCTCGTCGGCTGGGCGTTCAGTATCGCGGCCAGCGCGAATCTGCCGGCGCTGACGATGCTGCTGTTTTGGAAAGGCACCACGCGTCAAGGAATTATCGCCAGCGTGATCGTCGGCATGGTCAGCTCCCTCGGCTGGATCTTATTGAGCGCCGATACCTTCACACAGGTCTATGGCATGCGGGCCGACCAAGCCTGGGCACCGCTGAGCCAGCCGGGCATCGTCACGATCCCGCTGGCATACCTGACGCTGATCGTGGTCTCGCTGGCCACCGGCGGCAACCGCACGGGTGCTCAGCGCTAACGCTCCGGCGGCGGGCCGAAGCCGAACACAAAATACACCGCTGCGACCAGAAATGCGAAGCTGACCAAATGGTTCCAGCGCAGCGGTTCGCCCATGTAGGTGATCACGAACACGCCGAACACGCTCAGCGTCAACACTTCCTGAATCACTTTGAGCTGAATCGTGGAAAACTGCCCATGCCCGTAGCGGTTGGCAGGAACCTGGAAGCAGTATTCGAAAAAGGCGATGCCCCAGCTGATGAGGATCACCCATGCAAGCGGCGAATGCTTGAACTTCAGATGCCCATACCAGGCAAAGGTCATGAAGATGTTGGAAATGGTCAACAAGATGATGGTTCGCATATTCGCTTCACATGCCGCTAGGTTCTTCTAGCGCACCGCGTGGCGCTGACGGTAGCGCAGCAAGGCTACCACACCGCTCAAGGCCATCGCCAACAGCAACGGCGAGGTGTAGGTGAACAGCAAGAAGACCAGGTGAGCGGTCCGATTCGCTTCGCCAGCTCCACGGGTAGACGAACCACTCAGCAGCGACAGTTCATCTTGGACAGCGCCCACGCGGCTGGCGTAAAACATCCCTGCGGACATGACCGCAAAGATCACCATCAACAGCAACATCAGCGCAAGACTGATCTGCGGCCGGCGCTGGGAAGCATGTGTCATGAGCGGTTGGTTGGGGAGGGAACTCGCCTAAGCGATTCAGATTACAGGCGGCTGGTGACCGCGGCAAGGCTGCTCAGGGAGCAGTGGCGATCCCGATCCGCCAGCGGTCGCCCGCGTCGAGCGTTGACCGGACGGAGTCGCCCTGCAGCCAGCGTTTGGCGGCCGGATCCTGCCGCAGGTGCGTGTCCCAAAACGCGGTGGAAACCCGCAGGATCGTCTGATGGTGATTCTCGTGCCGCGGCGGCGCGGTAGCCGGCAGCTTGTTGTCGGTGAACGCAAAGTGATGTCCGCCGCCGAGCGTCAGCTCGTAACGATCGATCGACAGCGGCAGATGATTGAACACGTCGCGGCGGATCGTTGGCGTCATGTGGCCGATTGGCGAGTGATCCTTCGATCCGGTCATCATCATCCACGGGATGCGGACCGATCCGAACGCGGCTTCGAGATCGCCTACTGGAGGGCTGGGGCTCATCACGATCGCGGCGCAAATCCGCCAGTTACGCTGCTCGCGGTCCGCCTGCGCGGCGACGGGATGCGATTGGCCGCCGAGCACTTGCGTGGTCAGCGCCCCGAACGAGTGCCCCGACATCCCGACGCAGTTCAGGTCGAGCCGGCCAGCCAACACGTGCTCCTCGGTCTGCGTCCACTGATCGAGTTGCTCCAGCACAGCATGGATGTCCGCGACTCGCTGGCGGGCGTTTTCCGGCGAAGCGGCGCGGACCAGCGCCGCCCGACGCTGTTCGGGCGGAACTTCTTGCCAGACCGCTTCGTCGCTGCCGGCATGCTGCGGGCACACCACGGCATAACCGCGCTGCCCAGTGCCTGCCGAGGTACTGACTGGTCTTCCGCGAGCCGCCAAGACCGTGACTGAATAAAACCACCGGCGCAGGTGCCGCCGGTCGCGGACTGGGCAATAGCACCCGCAGCACGATCTCGCGGTTTCGTGCCCGATCGGTTACCGTCAGCTCAATCACCTCGGCGGTGGCATTGTCGGCAACCGTTTCCGGATCGTAGCTATTGGCCGCCTCAGAGTCGCCCGCGTGCAGCCGCTGAAGACCGCTCAGCCCTAGCAGCCCGCCGAAGCTCAACCATCCCAGACCGAACAACCAAGGCGCAAGTGCGCCGCGCATCACCGCCGATGAGATCACTGAGCCGCCTCGCCGCACTGAGCCGGTAGAAAAAGACTAGGCCGGCCGAAGACCGGTGGCGCGGCAGTTTAGCTCATCGGGAACCCATTCACCAGGTAAAATCCTGGCGAATGCTGATGGAGCTCGCGGCGGCTCACTGATCGGAGTAGACCGTCGTGCTTTCCTCTTTGGTGACTTGCACCGGAGCTTCACGGCTGCTGATGACCGCTTTGACGACATGCGTCCCCGGCGTCGTCCCGCGAACACGGATACGGTGCACGGTCTCGCTGCGAGCGGCCATCACGCTTTGTGGAGCGAACACCACTAGCCCGCGGCCATCGGTCGAAGCGTCGTTGTCGCTGCTGACCAGTTCCAGCCCAGGCGGCAGCTGCATTTGAAACTTGACGTCGCCATCGTCGCCGGAGCCGCGATTGGTGATTCGCACTTCGTAAGTCACCGTGCCGCCGACTTCGATCGGGTCCACATCATCGGTGACCGCGAACGTCAATTCCGCCAGGGCATCGATGTTGACCTTCTTTTCGTGTCGCGAAATCAGGTTCAAGTCGCCGCGGGCCTCCAGCCGAATCGCCCGCTCACCCTGTTCGATCGGCAGCAGGGTCAACGGCACTGTCCCCCGGCCCTCCGCCGGCAATTCTGCCAGTGACCAGTAGACCGCATGCCGGTTGGGGTCGTATTGCCCCTGGTATTCGGTACCGACGAACGAGAATCCGCGGTCGAGATAGGCGACGATCTCGACGTTCGTCGCTTCGGCCGAACCGGTGTTGGCCAGACTGATCTGATACGTCGCCTGCCGCTCCAAGAACCGCCGCGACGGCCCTTCCAGTTCGATCGCCAGTTGCGGGGCGATGACTTCGATCGAGACGCGATGTTCAGCGGCCAGACCGTCATCACCGACCAGGCGGATGTGGTTTTCGATCACGCCCGGGGCCACGGCGCGGAGCCGCAGGACCTGACGGCGGACTTCGCCGGGGGCCAGCGTGCCGATCAGGTTGTCGAGCTGCCGGCCCTTGGGATGCTCCAGGCCCTCAGGAACGTCCTCTTGCATGATCACTCCGGTGGCGGCGCCGGTGCCGGGATTGGAAACTTCGAGTTCGATTTCCAGCTGTTGGCCGATCAACACTTGCTGCGGCGCCTGCTGCGTGATCTTCAGCGCCGGCCGGGTGCTGATCGTCCGCACCGAAGCGGCGGCCTCGAAGGTCACTCGAGCCACGCTGCCCAGTTCCCCTTCTTGCTCAGGGACCAGTTGCATCGAGACGGTGCGTTCTCCGCCCGGTTCCAGCGCCCCGAGCTGCCAGATCAACACGTCACCGTGCTGCTGCGGCTGCGGCGAAGCATCGATCAGCCGCATTCCCGCGGGGACCCGATCGTAGACCTGAACACCCAGCGCCTCAACGCCGCCGACGTTCTGGACCTGGATCACAAACGACGCCGGCTTGCCCACCTTCACTTCATCGGGAGCACGTTTTTGGATGATGATGCTCGGCGACTGCATGCCTTCGAGTCGCCGGTCGCCAGGCTCATTGAGCACGATCTCCATCGCGGCTTCGTCGATACCTGCCAGTGGAACCGGCATCACCGACGCCACGCGAGCGGCGGGGCTGGCTGCAGGCGGAGGCTCGGCGGCAGCGGCCATTTCGCGCGGCACCTGCCGCTGTCCAAAAGCCTCGGACGATCGCAGCGGCTCAAGCGGCTGGCCGGTTCGTAAGCCTTCGCTGGCATCAGCGGCTGCGTTTGTCTGAACCGACGGTGCATACACCGGCGCCAGCTCCGCTGTAGCGGCCGGCGGGGCGGCATCGTAGCGCGGCGAATCATAGCTGGAAGATTGTTCATAGGCACCTGCACCGATGCTCGGTGGGGTGTCCGCTGCTGCTCCTGCCATCATGCCGTGATCCAGTGCAGCCCGATCAAAGGCCGCCGGCGCGGACTGCAGCGGGGCAGGGCCGGCCGACGGGTCATTCGTCGGCACAGGATTGGTCGCTTTCGGGTTCAGCGATGGGACATCGCCTGGGTCCATCGCGCCCGCCTCGGCGCCGGAGAACTGCGGGGCGGCGTCCGACGATGGTGCGGCGCGGAGTTCATTGACCGGACCGGACGCCAACTGCGGTATCGGCGCAGCGGCGTAGTCGGTTTCAGCGGCCGGTGCTGTGGCTTCGGCCGCTGACTCGGCAGTGGATTCGGCTTGAGCTTGAGCGGCTACATCGAAACCCGGCGAGGCCGCAGCGGAATCATAATAAGGGGCGCTGTATGGGTACTGCGGCGCGGCGGCCTGGGGATCGGCCTGTTCGCCGCTGCCGGTTTCCTCGGCAACAGGTGCCGCGGCGGGCGAATCGAGCAGGCTTGCCGGCGCGGCAACGGGGACACCAAAGGAAGCGGCAGGAGGCAACGCGTAGGCCGCTGCCGGACCGGCGGCGGCATCTTCATCTTGTTCATGGCTTGCCTGTTCAACCGGCTCAGCATCCGAGGCCAAGTCGTTGCTCCACTGCGGCAGCGCGAATGCGTCCTGGTGGGTTGCTTGGCGAACCGGGGTTTGGCTGGCGGCGAACCCGTCGCCCGCGGAGTCAGGTGCCGGGTAGGCGAGGGCCGCATTTTGGAATGCGGGTTGACCAAACGCTGGCGGCGCATCGCTGCTGTCGGCTTCGTCGGCCGACGGGGCAGGGGAGTCGTCTATGGCAGCGATCGGTACCGGAGTGCTCAGCGCCGGCGGCTGCTGCAGATCCCATTCATCCGATCCGGCTTGTTGCGTATCCCGTTGTGCCTGGGCAACGCCGAGCGCTCCGAGCAAAATCACAAGGCCGCCGGCTGCTAGTTGAACGCCAAAGCGTTTCATGGTCATCGCTTCCTCGATTCGCGAGCTATCGGGTCCGTCCTTTCGCCTCGCTTGAATCGCTTTACCAGAATCTCTTGCAGCCGGTCGAGACCAACTTCGGCTATTCTTGTGATTGGCGATACCGGCAGCGATGCTGGCCAGCGACCGCAATCCGATGGATCCTCCCTAGCGGTCGCGCATCCGGCTTGGTTGGGACCTGCGTAGTTCGGAAACTGGAACCATGAATCAGCTCATTTTTTCCATCTGCCTGACGCTTTTGATGGGCGCTCCAGCGGCCGCGGCCCCTGTCGATTTTGTTCGAGACGTCCAGCCAATCTTGCAGCAGCACTGTTACGCATGTCACGGCGCGGACAAGCAGAAGAGCGGTCTACGCCTGGATATTCGGTCCGAAGCGTTCAAGGGTGGAGAGCTGTATGGTGAGGCGATCATTCCCGGGGAACCGGCGGACAGTCCGCTCATTCAGTTCGTGCGCGACGACGAGGGCGACCTGGTCATGCCGCCCGATGATCCGCGGCTTTCAGTCGATGAGGTCGCAATCCTGACGCAGTGGGTTGAAGAAGGCGCTGTGTGGCCCAAAGGCGTCGACACCGCAGAACTCGTCGATCGGACCGATCACTGGTCGTTCAAGCCTGTCCAGAACCTGGTGGTTCCGGCGGTGGCTGATTCCTCCTGGCCCAGAAACGAAGTCGATCACTTCATTTTGGCGAGGCTTGAGCAAGCGGGGTTACAACCAGCGCCCGAGGCGGAGCGCGTCGCTTGGCTGCGGCGGGTGTCGTTCGACTTAACCGGCATGCCACCGTCGCCCGAACAGGTCAAGACGTTCATCAACGATCGACGCGGCGATGCTTATGAGCGGGTGGTCGAGCAACTGCTGTGTTCGCCGCGCTACGGTGAACACTGGGGACAGCACTGGCTCGATGTCGTCCGCTACGCAGATACACATGGTTTTGAGGTCAACACGGAGCGTCCCAACGCTTGGCCTTATCGCGATTATGTCATCGCGGCGTTCAACGAGGACACTCCTTATGACCAGTTCATTCGCGAGCAAATGATCGGCGACTTACTCGGCAAAGATGCCGCAACCGGATTTCTGGTCACAGCATCGGTATTGTTACCCGGTCAAATCGGCAAAGATGAGCCTTCCATTCGGCTCGCTCGACAAGATGCGCTCAATGAGATTGTGATCAACATTGGTCAAACGTTTCTGGGGATGAGCGTCGGCTGTGCCCGTTGTCATCATCACAAATTCGATCCGATCTCGCATCAAGATTACTACGCGATGCAGGCGTTTGTGGCGGGAGTTGAATATGAGGATCGTGAACTCATCACGCCTGAGGTCACGGCGCTGCGGAGCGAAGCCAAACGCTTTGAGGATCGCATCGCAGAGATCAATGCTCAGCTCACTCGTTTTCTGCCGTTGGCGTTGTCCGGTGTCGAGCGTCCGATGGTCAACGCGCGGGAGAACGTCGAGCGATTTGCACCGGCAAAGGCCCGCCAAGTGCGGCTGACCATCGAAGCCACCAACCATCTGGAGCCTTGCATTGACGAACTGGAGGTTTTTAATGCCGCCGGGGAAAACATTGCACTGGCCAGCCGCCGGCACGACAGTGTCGTCATCAGGTAATACCACCGTTGCCAACCGGCACGAGCTGCGTTTGATCAACGATGGCATCTACGGCAATTCGAGCAGCTGGATGTCCGACACCGATGGCCGGGGCTGGATCGTGCTGGAGTTTGACCAAGAGCAGACAATCGACTGTGTGGTGTGGGGGCGCGATCGCCAAGGCAAATTCAATGACCGCCTGGCAATTCAATACACTCTGGAAGTTGCCGAACAACCCGGGAAATGGCGAACCGTTGCCGACACCAGTGACCGCCGCCCCTACGCACCCGGCGCGAGCGAACCCGTGGCTTTCCCGCTCGACGCTCTTCCTGAAGCGCAGGCGGCTGAAGCGGAGGTTCTGATCCAGGAAAAAGCGGCGCTGGTGGGAAAAATCGCTTCCGCGGCCAACGCTCAACGCGTGTTCGCGGGACTTTTCCGCAAACCTGATGAGATCCGCGTGCTGGGGCGGGGCAATCCGGAGCTGCCGCAAGAAGTAGTGGCCCCGGCGGTGCTCCGCGTGCTGGGCGAGTTGGAATTGCCACGGGACGCCCAGGAGCACGTCCGCCGCCAGACCCTCGCCAACTGGATCGCCGATGCAGCAAACCCGCTGACCGCGCGCGTGATGGTCAATCGCATCTGGCAGGGCCACTTCGGCGCGGGGCTGGTGGAAACGGCCAACGACTTTGGTCGCAACGGCGTGAGTCCTTCGCACCCTGAACTATTGGACTGGCTGAGCGCCGAGTTTGTCCGCACGGGTTGGTCAATCAAACGCATGCACCGGCGCATCGTCCTCTCCGCGACCTATCGCCAATCGACGCAAATGAATGATGCCGGCATGGCTCAAGATGCCGCCGGGCGTTTGTTGTGGCGTTATCCGTTGCGCCGGCTGATGGGCGAGATGATTCGCGACTCCCTGCTCGCGGCCAGCGGTCAGCTCAACTTAAAAATGGGCGGTCCCGGATTCAATCTGTTTGACCGGCGCGGCGGATTGACAGGGTTCAATCCGGTAGAATCCTTCAGCGATGAAGGCCTGAGGCGGATGATCTACGCGCACAAAGTCCGTCGTGAGCGCGATGCGGTGTTTGGTGCGTTTGACTGTCCCGATGCGGGCCAAAGCGCACCGGGCCGACAGGAATCCACGACCCCCATTCAAGCGCTCAATCTGTTCAACAGCCGATTCGTCGTCGAGCAGGCCGAAGCATTGGCAGCACGCGTGAAAGCAGACGTCGGTGCAGGCCAGGCAGATGCTGATCAAGTCATGCCCCAACAAATCGAACGCGCCTACCAGCTGGTACTATCGCGCCTCCCCAGTGCTGAGGAAATGGCCGACGCCCGGGCCGTGGTCGCCGAACATGGACTGCCGACTCTCTGCCGAGTCCTGTTCAATTGCAACGAATTCCTGTTTATTCCTTAGAGGTTCCCGATGCGGCATGTCTCCCCACAGTCAGCTTCATTGGCTAAGTCTTTCCTTGATCGCCGCCGCTTCCTGAGCGATGCCGCTACGGGCCTGAGTTCCATCGCTCTGGCCAGTCTGCTCGGTCGCGATCCGCTACACGCGGGTGAGGTGTCGGCGATCGATCCCGCGCGTCCCTATGCCGCGCGTCCTTCGCATTTTCCTGCCAAGGCGAAGAACGTGGTCGTCATCTTTTGTGCCGGCGGAGTCAGTCAGCTTGAGACCTGGGACTATAAGCCCGAGCTTGCCCGGCGCGATGGTCAGCTACTCAAAGGCGGCCCGGCTGTTACGTTCCAGGGGCCTGCCGGTGAACTGGCCAAACCGCAGTACGGTTTTCGGCCGCGCGGGCAGTCCGGAAAAATGGTTTCCGACATGCTCCCGCACCTGGCAGAGCTCACCGACGACCTCGCCTTCGTCCATTCGCTCACCAGCAAAAGCAATACGCACGGTCCCGCCGAGAACTTCCTCTCCACCGGCTCGGTGCTGGACGGGTTTCCTAGCGTGGGTGCTTGGGTGACCTATGCCTTGGGCAGTGAAAATCAGAATCTGCCGTCTTACGTCGCAATTCCCGATCCGCGTGGCGTACCACAGAATGGCTCCAACAACTGGGGCCCCGGCTTTCTGCCGGCGGCCTTCCAAGGCACGCCGCTGAGCGCCACGGATCCGGTCCGCCATCTCCAACCTTACGGTATTTCAGCGCCCGCGGACGACGCGGCGCGTCAGCTACTGAGCCGAATGAACCAGCGACACCTGGAAGCCAGCTCCTATGAGAGCAAGTTAGCGGCTCGCATTGCCAGTTATGAGCTTGCCGCACGGATGCAATTAAGCGTCCCAGAAGTCACCGACTTAAGTTCTGAGCCCGAACATATCTTGAAGCTTTACGGCGCGGATGATCCATCCAACCCTACCAAAGCCGCATTCGCGCGAAATTGCATCCTGACCCGGCGGCTCATCGAACAAGGGGTGCGATTCGTGCAACTCTTCAATGGTGCTTACGCGAGCGGCGGCGATCTAAACTGGGATGGCCATAACAAGCTTAAGGAACAATACGACAAGCATGCGGCGATCCTCGACCAGCCCGCCGCCGGGCTCATTCGAGATCTCAAACAACGGGGTCTGCTAGAAGAGACGCTCGTCGTTTGGTGTACCGAGTTTGGCCGGATGCCGATGTTCCAAAAAGGGGCCCATGGCCGTGATCATAATCCCGACGGATTCACTTGCTGGCTCACCGGTGCCGGCGTAAGACCGGGAGTTAGTCATGGGGCTACCGATGAACTCGGTCTGAAAGCGGTCGAGAACGTTCGCCCGCTGTATGATTTTAACGCAACCATCTTACATCTACTCGGGCTCAATCACGAGCAAGTCACCATCCAACACAACGGCATCCAACGCCGCTTGACTGATGTGGAGGGGCATGTGATTCACGAGATCCTGGCATGAACGGCTGGTGAAATCACCGCCGCTGGCTAGTAGACCACCACGGTGCCCCGTCACCGCATCATTGCCTGCGGCGACACGCGGTTAGCCCATCATCACGCGGGTGATTTTTTGCCAATAGCCGCTGCGTTTGCGTTCCAGTTCCGCCAGGCGATCGGCGAGGTGCGCCTGCAGGGCATCGCCATCGAGTCCGGCCGGCTGGCCTGCCGCAGCGGTGTGCTTGGCGAGTGCCACTCTGGCCGGGCGACCACCGCCGCCTGACTCTTGTTTGCGGACGGGTTCAGCCTGCCGAGGTTTCCCCCCGGCCAGCGGTGCAGCCTTGGCCGCTGGCGGAATCAGCGGCAGGATCGCTTGCTGCGGATCCAACTCAGGCTCGTGCTCATCGACCGCCGATGGCGCCGCCGCTTGGCTCTCCAGGGTCGCGCGAATCTGTTGGATTTCGCGGGTCAGCGTCTCGATCGCCTTCAGCTCCTCGCGCACGAGCTGAGCATGTTGGCCTTGCATCGCCGAGAGCATCTTCATCGTCAACAACATCATCTGCTGCTGCTGGGCCGCCATCTGTTGTTGCATCGACGTCGAGTGGTTCAGAAGCGACAGCACGAACGCTTCGGAAAGTCCTTCTGCGGGCTGCTGCGCCGGCGGGCTGGGCAGAGCGTTGCTGGGGCGGGACAGTTCGCGGGAGGCGGCCTGGTGTGCGCGCGGCGGTGCCGCGAGTAGCTACCTGATGGAGACTGGGGCTAAGTCGATCGGTGTTCGCGTGGACATACAGCGTGCTCAACGTCAGGCTGCGGAGGTGGTCGCTGGCTTGCGGCGACTCGTTTTCCAGCGAGTGCTCGACCGCCATCCGAAACCGCCCAACCTTCAATACGTCGCCACTGGCCAGGCGCGAAACGCGACCCGTTCTCCGTTGACTTCCACCCCGTCTTTGCCGAGCAGATCGATCACCCACACCCCCAGCGGCGTCCGCAGGAGACTCGCATGCACCCGCGATACGCTCGCATCCAACAGCGGAATGTGACAGCTCGACAAGTGCCCGAGCAACGTCACCGATCGTCGCAGCCGCCACTGCCGGCTGCGATCGGTGTTGACCCTGGCATTTAAAAACCGCAGCGACACTTCCGGACGGTGGCGCACTGACAATGCCGTTGCTTCGGTTTCGGCCACGGCAAACTCATGGGCAGCGAAATCGAATCGCAAACCGTACTGGCCGATCGCCAGGTGCTCGTTGAGCCCCACCCAACTCAGTGCCCGCTTTCCGTCGTACCAATGCACACCGGTCCGGCTGCCCAAGTCAGCACAAAAGATCCGATTGCCAATCAGCTGAATGTACGCATGGCGATGGCTGACATCGGAGCCGTCGAGCTGGATATCGCACTGCGGCGAACGGCCTACGATCAGAAAAGGTCGTGTGGGCGCTCCGTAATCGCGTTCGCTGCCATCGGCCCCGGAAATCAACAACCGCACCGGAATGCGACCGCCACATGCAGCGATAAGCTCGTTGATTCCGGAAAGTGCAGACATGGGAACCCATTTCGAGCACATGATTGGATGAGAAGTTCGCCCTCATGTTGGCTGACTGAGACAGCAAGACAAGAAGAGCCCCTAGCGGGGGGCAACGCCCACCGGGTAAACCTGATTCTGGCAGTCAAGCGAAAGCATGTCAAGAAAAGCTGCTCCGATTTCCCACTGGGCAGCCTCCGCATACCGCGGTCGGTCTAACGTTTGGCAAACGCTTCAAGTCTCCACTATGGCTAGCAAAATGATCCGCCAGGCTGCAATACAAGCTCAAGCGAAAAATTGGCAATCAACTGGCCGGTTGCGCATTGCTATCAATACCGGAAGGTCGTCACCACTACCCGATCTGCAAATGGGCCAGATCCTTTCAACTGCCAGAGTCCAGCGAGAGAACATTTTATTTGCGAGTGGACCGCGAGGCTCCCGCCCCGACCACCATGCCGCTGATCGCGCCAAGCAGATGGCCATCCCAAGAAACAGCCGAGCCGAAGCGGGGAATGACTCCGCCAATCAACGTCGCGCCAAACAAGAAGCCGACCAGAAGCGCAACCGCGATGGAGATCAACTGCCGCTCACGGACACCGGCGGTGATCAGATAGGCGATCAAGCCGAATACCAATCCGCTGGCACCGATGTGATAACCGCTGCGACCAAACAACCACACCAATACGCCGCTGAGGAGGACGATCGTGGCGACAACCGGCCAAGCGCGATGCCGTGAGGCGACCGTCAGCCCTAGCAGAATCGCCAGCGGAATCGTATTAGCGATCAAGTGCCCCAAGCCGCCATGCAAAAACGGCATCAGCACGATCCCTGGCAGCCCTTGCAGCGTGCGCGGCAGCACCCCCAGCCGATTGAAATCAACGGGAATGATCAGATCCACCATCCACACCAGCCACATCGATGACAGCAGCATAGCGATCAGATAGGTCTGCTTTTTCAAATCTTTCATTCTTTCATCATCAATCGCTCGCCCGTGATAGCAGGCAAATTACTTGAGGCGGTGGTCAAATGCGATCGGCTGCGACTTGCTGATTGTGAGTTGAACGAATTGCGAGTGATGAGGATTAAGCAAGTAGTTTGACTCACGGGGCACGATCACGCTCGGAACCTGCAAGACTACAGATCGCATGGACGCTAACCAGTCGTCGCCGAGCTGCTGGACTTCAGGCATCGCCGGAGATGATCGCCAGTCGCGTGGCAACGCCTGGATGTCCAGTGCCGTGACCAGCGAGTCATCAAATTCGACCTCCACCAGCACGTAGCTGCGTAGCAGATCGCGAGCGTCCAGATGCACCAGCATCTCAAGCATGGCAAGCGACGTGCTGGCAGAGGTATAAACGACTGCTCGTCCAGGACGATTCCAGCGACCGCCGTACAGCCGGACGCCGTCGCCCGTGAATGCGTCGCTTGCCAACCGCTGCTTCACGATCCGGAAGGCGTGCAGCTTCACGTGAACACGCCGTGCTCGAGCCTCCCGATCAGTTGCTCGACCTCGCGAGCGCCTACCTCCGTCGACATGAATTCCAGCGGGGAAGTTCCGCCGAGGGCCAAACTCGATGCGAGCAGCCAACGCTTAGCGTGGTCTTGGTCCCCTTCAAATAACTCAAGGAGCGATTCAAAAATGCGGGCAAACCGCAGCAGACGGTCCGATTCCTCAGGTGCCAGCTGACCTGCTCGCTGCCGACGCGCCAGCGTGCGCGGGGGGATCGCAGCAAACTGAGCGAGCCGCTGGCGCGGCAGCCCTGATTGCTGCTCAAGATGAACCAAGTACGAAAAGGGAAAACCGGCTTGCACCTGTCCCACCAGTTCGCTGGCCCGGCGGGACTGGATGCCCAGCAACCTGGTTCCGGCAATGGCAGGTACAGCCGTGACCTTGCCACCAGGTTGCCTGGATTTTACTTCCACCATCGCTCGCTCCATCATCATTCATGCCTTCTGCCAGTTGGCACCATTGTATGCGCCAACTGGCAGAACGTCTAATCTGCTCAGCGGCGCAGCAGCGCGATCAGCGCCAGCACCTCTTCCCGCGTGAGCGTGTCGAGCAGCTGCGCTGGCATCGGCGACACGGACGTCGGCAGGGAGGCTTCGATCTCCTGGCGGTCGATCGCAATCGTTCGACCGTTCATTGGGTCGATCTCGATCGTCAGCTCATGCTTGCTGACGCCCAGCGTGCGGCCGCTGACGATCCGGCCATCGCTGAGCAAGTAGGTCGCATTGAGGTACTTGGGATCAATTTGCCGCGACGGTTCGATGATCGACTCCAACAGCGCTCGACCGTCAAACCGCTTACCGACATGCGTCAGGTCTGGACCGACCGGGCTGCCGCTGTCGCCCATCCGGTGGCATCGCAAGCAGGCGGCCGCGGCCAGTGCCTGCTGACCGGCCGCTAGCGAATACTCCTCGGGCTTGAGCTTGACCACATCGTCGACTAGATCCTCGATCCTCCAGTTGCGGACGATCGGCCGAGCTGCGAGATCGGCCGCCGGTTCGTCGAGGAGCGGGGCATCGAGCAGCGCCAGTTCCGCCTGCAATTCCGCCAACACGGACGCCGGTATCCGCGCCTGTAGATCCGACCTTAAGTTGCGCCACGCCGTTGCGGCGAGCTTTCCACCGGACAAATTGCGGGTGCTAGCCAGCCACCGGAGAACTCGCTGGGCTGCTGCGACGTCCCACGGGTCAGTGACTTGGCTGAGCGTCTTGGCGTACTGGATCTGCTCTTCCTGCGTCGCTACGGTTTCCAGCAGGTCCAACGACCGCGGCACCATCTCCGGCGCCTGCAGCTTCACCAACAACTCCTGCAGCAACCAATTGACCGCGAAATCGTGCTGCGGGAAGAGCGGGTCGAGACGATCGAGCAACCGCTGGCGGAGGTGTTCACCAGGCTCACCGTGACGGATGAGCGTCAACTGGATTGCTCGCAGCGGCAACAACCATTGGCGCGCGTCCATGTCGGCCCACGGCAGATCGGCCAGTTCGCTGAGGATGCGGGCTTGATCGGACGACTGGCCGACGCGGGCCAGTGCCAGCAGCGCGGCCTGCGCCGCGAGTGAATCACCGGCTTGGCCGAGACGCTCCCGCCAACTGCTGACCGGCTGGTTTTCCAGCGCCACCCGAGCACTAAACCGCAGCCACGGGTCTTCGTCGCCTAAGTACTTCCAGATGAAATCCAGCGCCGCCGGATCGCGCTGGCGCTGGTAGTTTTCCAGCTCTCGCCGTGTCTGCCTCGCTGCCTGGGCCCGCGCATCCTCAGCATGCGTTTGCCCGCTGACTGGTTCGGGGGACTCGTCGCCTTCACCGTTCCAAATCACCCGGTACAAACCGGACTGCGAGCCTCGGCCTCCGGTAATGAAGTACAGCGCCCCGTCAGGTCCGAAGACGTGGTCGCAGACGTTCAACGGTCCGCCTTCGAGGAACCACTGGGCGGACGCTTCGTAAGTCGCCCCGCGGGGCACCAAATCGACTATCAAAATACGTCCTAATTGCCAATCGGCCATGAACAGCGCATTGCGATAACGCTCCGGCCAATTGCTCGCGTGGCCAAAGGCCATGCTGGTCGGTGATCCAAGACCGGTATCGAGCGTCGATGGCAGGCTGTCGGGGAACCACGCTGGCCATTTACCGGTCCCCCAGCGCCAGCCATATTCACCACCGGACACTACGTGGTTCAGCCGGGTAGGGCGGTACCAGGGCAGGCCGAGGTCCCACTCCATATCCGCGTCCCAGGTGAACATTTCGCCGTCCTGGTTAAATGCCAGGTCAAACGGATTGCGCAGGCCGCCGGCGAGCACCGTCCACGATTTGCCTTCGGGATCAAGCCGAGCGATGTAGCCCACACGGTCATCATGCCCCGCATCATGCGGACTGGGCAACAACCAGTCATTGCGGCCGCCGCGATAAGGCGAGTCCTCCGCCATCGCTTGGGGGAACACAACATCGTTGCCGCAGACGAGGTACAGCATGTTGTCCGGGCCGAGCACGATTTGGTTGGTCCCATGACCGTAACGGCTGTCGTAGGGCAGGTGCTGCAGCAGATCTTCAAGCTCGAACTGGCCGTCGCCGTCAAGGTCGCGGAGCCGGTAAACTCCTTGGCTGTCGGTCGCACAAACGTACAGCGAATCGTGAGCGTAGAGAATTCCGCGGACGTGGCGCAGCGACTCGGTGTTGGCGAGCTGCTCATAGGAAACTGCATTGGTCTTGGGGTCGAGCGTCAGCCGTGCCAGCCCGCGGTCGTCGAGCCCGATCACGATCCGTCCGGCAGCATCGAACGTCATGCTGATCCACGAGCCTTCACCTTCTTGGGCCGATCGCAGCAACTGGACCTCAAATCCGTCGTGGGCACGGATTGAGCTGACCGGCGTCGCCTGGCGTTCAGCGGCCGCTGCCAATTGAGCACTGGCCAGCGGAAAACCGCTCAGCGTGAGAGCGGTCCACAAGCACGCGTAGACAAGACACTTCATCGGAAATCTCTCCTGGTTGAGCGAATAGATATCCATCGTACTCCGTTCGAGCGACGCTGCGTTGACGGTCGAAAACAGCCTGCCGTTTCTCCATCCGACAATTCGCACGGATCAAACGTCCCCGCCGACGGACCCGGCAGGCGCACCTGGTCAGCGTTTATGCGCTTAGCACGGATCAACCGCGAGTGGGAGGGCGCGAGCGGGTGTGGTAAGATGACATCCACCTGAGGGGGCGACACTAGTTGCGATAGTAGGTCCAAGATCGCCCGCTGCGGCACCGCGGGGCGTTCTGCTGAGGCGACCTCAGCTCTGGCGACTCTTTTATATGAAAGGCTCGTGCGATGAGTGAGCGACATTCCCCACCTTTTTCGATGCCGTCCGATGCAATCATTCCGACCTTGTTAGTGGTTGCGATCTCTGGGTTCAGCTATCTGACGCTGACCGGCACGCTGGAGAGTCGACGCCCTAAAATTGCCGATGACTCTCAGCAGCCACCGGTTCCGGTCGGCGCTGAGGGCTTTGAATCCGGCTTTTCACGGCTTTGGCAGGATCCGTTTAGTGGCGACTACGCACGAGTCAATCAGCTATCCGCTAATCCTCCCCCGCCATGTCCAGAACTAAAGATCGTTTGTCCGGTCGCAATACAGATCGCTCGGCGAGTAAAAGAACTACAAGAAAAAAACCGGAAAGTCCTTTGCATGCCTGTCATGGTGCCCGGCAGCCCCTACGTCGAATCGCGAGAGCAGCGTCGCCGCACACGCTACGCATCGCTGTCGGCACTCGGCGACGCCGGTTTTTCGCTGCTGCACCCAGAACGGATGAGCTATATCACGCTGCCTGTTTGCGTGCAAACCGGCCCACGCCCGAGTCGAAAGTCGATCAATTTGGTCGTTCCCATCAAAATCCACTACCGCAGTCAGGTCGATCCATCCTCAACGCGCAACGCCCAAGATGCAAACTTAAAACCAAAGTATGCAGCTGTTGTCGTTCTGTGGATCAATGAAAATCAGCTGGGTGTGGAACCACTGAGCACCATCAGCCAAGTCATCGAGCATGTGTTCGCTAACGTGCAACCCAACAACAGCGGCGGTGATGGGACCAACGATCCTGCTGTCGATATCGCCATCATCGGCCCCTCGAGCTCAGACGTGTTATTGGCGATGGCTCGCGAAGATGAGAAGTGGCCGATGTCTAAAACCGCAGCGTCTGCTCGTAGCGATTTGCCCAAACCTGCCGCAACGCCGCAATACTTCTCCAGCGGTCGATTTGGTGAGGCAACGTTGTATTCGCCACGGGCGACCATCGATCGGAAAGCGTTGAGCAAAGGAGGAAGGGATAATCAGCAGCAACTTAAGAACTTCATGCAGCACCCCAATCCCCGCTCGGGACTCAATGTTGTGCGGACTAGCGGGGATGATAGAAGCCTGGCGCATTTGCTCAAGGAAGAGCTCCGCCTGCGTGGTGCCTGGCCACAGCCAAATCCGTCGCTGCCGTTGGCTGATAAACAACATGTCGTATTGATCACCGAGCGTGATACACTCTATGGCCAAGCGTTTCGCCGGACCTTTGAGACCTTGCTCAAGGCGGAGTGCGTGCCAACTCGCCTCCACCACTTCACCTACCTGCGCGGGATCGATGGCCAGTATCCGCGCAGCGATACCCTGGAGGACTTACCTGCTCGCAGTACCGACCCATCTAAAGGCGACGCAGCCCCACAGAATACGTTCAAAGAATTGCCACACGGCGCGGGACAGTTCGATTACATTCGCCGGTTAGTCCGCAGGATTGGCGATCTACGACAGCAGTTGCAAATCAATGGTAAAGGCGACATCAAAGCGATCGGCGTGGTCGGAACCGATCTGTTCGACAAACTACTCGTTCTCCGAGCGCTCCGCCCCCATTTCCCCGCAGCGAAGTTCTTCACAACCGATCTCGATGCAAGATTTGCTCATTACGATGAGTTGCCTTATACCCGCAATCTGCTGGTCGCCTCACATTTTGCTCTTGAGCTCAACGGTGGCACATTCGGTCCAACCGCCCCGCCATTTCGCGACAGTTACCAAACCGCGACCTATTTCTCAGTGCGTCTGGCGGTGGATCACGAACAACGCGATTGGAAATCACGCCTGAAAGAATCATTGCCCTCGGGAGATCCTCTGGATCCTTGGGGGCTACGCGATGGACCAGCGTATCTCCAGCCGTTGATGTTTGAGATTGGCCGAGGTGGTCCCTACCAGTTAACGCGATCTGCCGTTCCTAACAGGCCGTCGATCCATCCGTGCAGTCCGCGTGAGCTTGCCCACTGGCCATCATGGTGGTGGCTCTGGCGGATCGTCACGATGGTAATGGTGCTCCTCGTGGCCGCCATCGCAGCGTTGATCACAAAAATCTCGGCACCTACACAGGATTCGGCACCTACATCGAATTCGATACCTAATACGGAGCCGGTATCTATTACGGATCCAGTTACTACAAAGGATAAAGAACGAGGCCGAGAAGCAGCCTTTCTTAGGGGATGCTTGTTTGCTCTGCTTGTGTTCCTCATCCTGTGGCTCGGCTTAACGTATGCGTACCTGCTTTTCACCAGCACCCCCGTCACAACCGGCAAGTTCACCCAAATGGCAACGGTCATGTCAGCGACGATCCTGGTGTATGTCACGGTTCTCACCATGATGCACTTTGCCCCGCTAACCGCCCCCTCACGCGTCGCCCTTGCAGGCAATGAGCCTTCACACAACAGAACCACAAAAACAACCAGCGTCAGCATTCAGGCCGCGACCGCACTGTCGGCACTGTTACTGCTGGTATTGATCACGAGGGACCATCAGAATGCCGACGGGCAACCGTTAACTTTCTCCACGGGCATCAGCGTTTGGCCGCCGACACTGATCCGCCTTTCGGCTCTTATCTTGGCAGTTGTCTTCGCCGAGAAAGCAATACGAAAATTGGACAAGAATGAAGTCGAACTCGAGCGTGACTATCATATCACGCGTACTGGGAAGGAGCCCGTACAACCCAGCAATACCGTTGCCGACTGGCGTCACGGCTTCCTGCAACACCTTCGACGCCTCGAGGCGAATTTGAAAGGCACCTTCGCGAATTGGCGACAAGGACCGTTGTGGACACACGGTGCCGACGGCGCAGATCCTGTCACACTTTGCCAGCAATACTTTAAGTACGAGCGCGGCGGCGCCCGCTTGGTACGTGTTGCAATCTGGACGGCCACACTGTTCGCTTTCCTGCTCGTGATTTTCCAGGCTACCGAGTATCCGGCGATCTCGTACCGTGGCAGCCTTTCTTTCTGGACCGCGACCACAGTGCTCTACGCAGCCTCGTTCGCAGTCATGTTTATGATCTTATTTACACTCGATGCATTGCTGGTGTGTCAGCGACTAGCAGACCACTTGGGCAGGAAACCCCAGCGCTGGAATACCACCATCGAGGAATCGGAATACTACAGGGAAGCCAAAGTGCGCCTTTGGAATCAGCCAACAGCCGGAAAAACCACTGAAGGGAAGCCGACCGAGGATCGGCTGAACCCCCAAGCTGACGCGCTGAGCGAGTTGGTCACCATACGGTTCATTGCCGATCGCACCCGCGTGGTCGGCCGACTCATTTACCTGCCGTTCATTTTGCTGACTGTGATGCTTCTGGCACGTCACCATCTGATCGACACCTCCTATTTGCCACCGGCGGTGATCGTCGTGCTCGCGGGTTTCTTTCTGGCGCTGCTAGCCGCGGGGACCTACCTTCGGCGATCTGCTGCGCGGATGAAACAGCGAGCACTGGACAGGCTGCAACAGCAGCTTTCACGCACCTATCGCTCGGGTGAAGGTTCGGGCGTCAAAGAACAAGTCGAAATCATCATCGAGGACGTGATTGCGGAACGCAGGGGAGCGTTCAGGCCGATCAGTGACGATCCGCTGCTCGGGGCGTTGGCCGTCCCTTCGGTGATCGTCACTGCGATGCTGGTCGCCGAACGCTACATGATGCAGTAAAACCTGCGCCGCTAGCACATTGCTTGCCGCTCCAGCGCGGACGCATTCGCCTACAATGGTCAGGCCCGCTCGGTATTTTTCCGGCATCGCTGGCCCGCCCGGCGAAATTCCGGCGAGGATTTCTAGACCGGCCTCAGACGTTGACTTCGGCGGTCACCACTTCGCCGGCGTAGCGAGCGCGAATTGGAGCGACGTGTTCGGCGAGGAAGTCATCCACCTGTTCGGGGGCGCGGCCGATGAAGCGTGACGGGTCGGTGACGGCGTCGATATCCAGACCGCTGAAGGCGGGGTCTTCCCGCAGCCGGTCCAGCAGGTCGTTATCGGCAGCCTCGGTCTTGACCCGCTGGGCTGCCGCTTGGCTGTGCTGGCGGATCGATTCGTGCAGTTCCTGACGATCGCCACCGGCCGTCACTGCGGCCATCAAGATCGCTTCGGTGGCCATGAACGGCAGTTCGGCGGCCAGGTTTTTGGCGATGGTGTTGGGATAGACGACCATCGCTTCGGCAATGTTTTGCATCAACACCAGCGACGCATCGATCGCCAAGAACGCTTGTGGGATCACCAGCCGGCGGTTGGCGCTGTCGTCCAGCGTCCGTTCGAGCCACTGGGTCGCTGCGGTCGCCGCGGCGCTGGACTGCAGGCTCATCGCGAACCGCGACAGCGCGCAGATCCGCTCACTGCGCATCGGGTTGCGTTTGTAGGCCATCGCCGAACTGCCGATCTGGCTCTCTTCAAACGGTTCTTCGACCTCTTTGCGGCTGGCCAAGATCCGCAGATCGGTAGCGGTTTTATGCAGGCCCTGAGCGATCCCGCTGAGCGTGTCGAGGATTTGCGCGTCAACTTTGCGCGGGTAGGTCTGGCCGGTGACGGGATAAACCTCATCGAAGCCGATTTCCTTAGCGACCATCATTTCTAATTGGCGAACCTTGGCGTGGTCGCCGCCGAACAGCTGTAGGAAGCTCGCCTGCGTGCCCGTCGTCCCCTTGGTCGAGCGCGCTTTGAGCGTCGCCAAGCGATATTCGACCGCTTCCAGATCGAGCACCAGGTCATAAATCCACAGGCAGCAGCGTTTTCCGACCGTGGTCGGCTGGGCAGGCTGGAGGTGCGTGAAGCCGAGGCAGGGCAGAGCCCGGTAGGCCTGAGCAAAGGTCGCCAAGCGATCGATCACCGCGGCGATGCGGGAGGCGACCAGCCGCAGGGCGTCGCGGATCAGAATCAGATCGGCATTGTCGGTGACGTAACAGCTCGTCGCGCCGAGGTGAATGATCGCTTTGGCATCGGGGCACTGGTCGCCGTAGGCGTGCACATGGGCCATCACGTCATGCCGCAGCTTGCGTTCGTAAGTTGCGGCCACGTCGAGATTCAGCTTGTCTCGGTAGGTCCGCAGCTGCTCGATTTGGCGGTCAGTAATCTCCAGCCCGAGTCGTTGTTGATTTTCGGCCAGGGCCACCCACAGCATCCGCCATGTGCGAAAGCGTTGGTCATTTCCCCACAGGACGGCCATCTGCGCGAGCTGTAGCGGCTGATCAGCGGGTTTTCATAGGTTGAAGCGGGCAGGGCGGTCATGAAGGGCCTTCGAGCAGCGGTCGTGCGGAGGTGGTGCGGGAATCGTTCGGTGATTGACTGATGATGCGGGGTAATTGAGGGCACACAATTTGCCCTGCAAACGCGGCGGCATGTGTCAGCAGACTACACGGCATTCCGGCAAGAAATCGGTTGCGATAGGATAGAGCGACCGTCTGGGGCGGACTAGGCGGTCGACACGTTACAACACACGGCACAGTGAACGACAGCTGGTGCAGCGGACTGCGGCTGACCGGCGGGCTCGGGCCAGAGGTCTGCTGTCCATCCGCGTTCCTGTCGCCTGCTGTTTTTGGCTGCCTATCTTTTTTGGCTGTCCCCTATGATCCACGTTAATGCACCTCGGGTGCTTTGGAATGGCATGATTCAAACTAGCTCACAGCGGTTGATCCCAAGCGGTTGGGGTTTACATTCGCTTTGCGGCATCCTCCGCCGCGCGGCCTTGGCGATCACCGTCGTGGCCGCCAGTAGCGGAAGCTTCGGCAACAGCGCAAGCGATGCGCAGGAGTATGTCCCGGCCCTGAACTTGATCGCGGACACGGCGGCCGGCGTGGTCCGTATTCCCGACGTTCCCGACTTGTGTGACGCCTGGAAGACGACGACGCTGGCATCGCTGACCCAAGATCCGGTGATGCAGCCATTCATCGAGTTGCAGCGCAAGCGGTCGGAAGAGCGCGCTGGCATGCTGGGATTCAACATCGGCCTCCGCCCGCGCGACGTATTGGAGATGGCTTCCGGCGAAGCGGTGGTGGCTTGGTTGCCGTATCGCGACGAGCGCCGCCCCTTCGCCCTGGCGCTGATCGTCGACATCCGTGGTCGCCGCGCTCAGGCCGATCAAGTCATCGCACAGGTCGACACCGACCTGCGTGCCGCCGGCGCGACACTCAAGGAGACCCCTTACGGCGAAGAGAAAGTCCTGGTTTACACACTCCGGCCGACCCCTGGTCAAATCAAGATCGACCAGATCGCAATCACCATCAACGACACGCGGGTGATCGCTACCGACCGCGACTCGCTCGTATATTCGATGCTCGACGCCGTCGCTGGTCGAGACGAACAACCGAAAATCGATCAATTACCTGCCTTCGCTGGAATTCAGCAGCAGATCGCTGCTCCGGCTCCAGCGGCCGGCGATCAACCGGCCGCGGAAGAGGCCGATGTGGCAGGTGACAATCCGCAAGTGGCCGATGCGAAAGAGCCGCGCGTCGAATGGTTTGCTCGCCCGCTGGCGATGGGCCGGATCGTCAAAGAAGCCGCGCGGGTCGACCGCGGCCAGCAAGTCGATGTGCTCAATCTGTTGGAGCGGCAGGGATTCGACGCGATCGAAGCCGTGGGCGGGCACCTCACCGTCGGCCACCCTCAATACGATTTGCTGCACCGCGGATTCGTTTGGGCGCCTCCGGTACCCGGCCAGCAAGAACGGTTTCGGCTAGCCGCGCGAATGTTGCCCACGAGCAACGCCGAGGCGCGTCCGGTGCCGCAGTGGGTAGGCGCCTCAATCGCCACCTTCACCCGACTGAACTGGAACTTGGCCGATGCCTTCTGGCACACCGAGTCGCTGATCAACGACGCCTTTGGTGATGAGATCTTCCGCGACATTCTCGACGGCATTCGCGACGACCAGGACGGTCCGCGGATCGACATCGCCAAAGAGGTGATTCCCAACCTGGGAACGCAGTTGATCATTTTGACCGACAATTTAATGCCAGCGGATCCGCGCAGCGAGCGTGTCCTGGTAGCGGTCGAAACCTCCAATGCAGCGGCTGTTCGTAAAGCGGTCCGCCAAGCCATGGAGGTCGAACCAGATGCGACGCTGATCCCCAGCGGCATTGCTGGCGTCGACGTCTATCGGGTGTTGCGAACCAACGATCCAAACGATTTTGAGGCAGAACTGTTCGACGACCTCGGGCTAGGAGCGGATCTCGATTCGGAGGCCCCACCGCCGCTGCTCAACCAATGGGCGATCACCGTGATCGAAGATACGGCTGCTGCGAGTGCCAGCGGCCGTCCCGGCTACCTGATTTTCTCATCGCACCCGGAACTGTTGCTCGAGACGATCGGTCGCTTCGGAGCCGCAGCGGCTGCCGCAGACGGTTTTGGCGACCAGCCGGATGTGCAAGCGGTCAGTGAGCAACTCCTGGCACTCGGCGGCAGCGAGCGGATGTTTGACCGAATCACGCGGACCAACCTGGCGTTTCGGGCGAAGTATTCGCTGGTCCGCGAGGGCCGACTGCGGGACAGCGACTCGATTCTCGCCTCGCTGTTCCGTCGCATCTTTGAAGCCCACGAGGAAGCTCGCGACGATCTAGGCACCGATCAGTTGCCTCCGTTTGAACAGGTCGAGAAATACTTCCGGCCTGCCGGCGGGATTTCGCGCGCGACCGAGCAAGGCTGGACACTGGACGGCTTTCTGATGAAGTAAGTCGCGTCGTACTCCGTGCAACGGTACTCGCACTCGAAAGCCGGCGGTGGCCGCACGCGCTTTCGAGCATGAGTACGATTACCCGTCAGAGCGGATCCTCACGCCGGTCCGCTTGCGGATTGATGTTTGCATCCTCGTCATCCTGCTCGATCGCTTCGAGCAGGTCGTCCGGGAGCGGCGAGACGGGGTAGGGCTCTGGCAGATCGGACTCTTCGTCCAGCTGATAGTCCTCCCCGGGATCCTGCTGATCGACGACCGGCCAGGTCAGTTCGCCGGTGACCGGATCCGAGACCAAGGCGGCGGAGTCGCCGACAGCGTTTGAGTTCCCCAAGCCTGATCCCGCGGCGGTCGCCGTCGTCCAGTTACCGGAACGAGCAGGGGAGGGCAGGGGGGCTGCGGCCGGAGGTGCATCGCTTAAGTCCGGGAAGATCGTCTCGACGTTGCCGCGCAGCACCTGCGTCCCCAACTCGATCGCCTGTTCTTCGCTCCAGCCTCGCAGACCCATAAAGTTCTCGGTCAAGATGTCCGCCAGCACGCGGCGGTACATCGCGAACTTCGGCGCAATGAACTCCAGCTTGTACATGTCGCTGTAGTAGCCGATCTGCTTGGTTCGCGGCACCGCTTCGAGCCGCGCAGCAGCATCGTGCCGAATGAAGGTCGGCGTGTTGCTGTACCACCAGTGCCCGTTGGTGACCACGTTCGGGAAGATCCAGGCGTAGCTGACCAGTTCCTGATTGGTCACGCTGGCCAGCACCGAGACGGGAAACGTTACGCCTGGAAACGCATTGAACAGCTCGCGGTACTGGATCAGCGATACGCGGCTGTCGTACAGATCGCGTCCTTGATGGACACCTTCGCGGTAGACCTCGCGGTTGACGCCGATCATCAGGTCAAACGGCAGACGGTACTGGTCGCACAATTCGGCCAGCGTCCAGAAGACCCGCCGGGCCAACGCCGCTCGATGGGCCGGGTCAGCACCGAGCCCATGGTGAAGCACGGCATCCAGAGCGGTCACCGCGCGTCCATCGGAGACCGGTGTCGGCGTGAAGTCCGGTGGCAGCGAAATCGCGCAGGCGCGTGCGCCGTGAGCGATGAAGTGCTGAACCCGCTGCTCCAGAGCACCGCGGAGCGAATCGAGGGAACCGCTGAGCTCGATACCGCTGGCCGCTCCAGACGCTGACGCACCTCGGGCTTAGCGAGATGAAAGACGAGGTCATCGGTCCGCAGGCAGGGAATATAAGTGCGTGTATCGAAGCCTTCGAGCGGGTCGTCGAAATCGTTGGTCAAAAACACTGCCGAGACATTCGACTTCTGCAGCACCGTCGTCGGCCAATCCGCCGCCGCCATCGTCGCTTCGGCCTGATCGTACAGTGTTTCCCAGTTATCCGGCGTGATCGCGTCGTCCTCGAACCCATAAAAACGCTGGCAAATGTCGACCAGCCAAGACGACTGAATCGTGTTGGACAAGTGCCCCAGCGCGCCGACCAGTCGCCCCACCAGTTCCCTTGGCTCAATCCCCGGCACTTCGATCTGATCTTTGGGCATCCCGGCCGAGTGGGCCAGCTCGGTGTAGTAGTGGTACCCGAGCATATCGGCCAGCGTTTGCGAAGCTGGATTGTAGGGATTGATGTGCGTGTGCGGATCGATCAGCGTGATGTCGCACAGCGCCTGAAGGATGGTATCACGGGGCGATGACATGGCGTCGGTGGCGAGTGAGGAGGGGGTTGAGCGGACGATCGAGTTCGCAGTTGCGGACCAGCGGACGTCCTGTTTCAAAGCCCCATCATAGCCGTTTGATTTCGCCGCCGGCCACTGCCGGCACCGGAGTTGCTATTCGCTCAGCGTCGCCGATCGCCAGTGTGGCTGATCGCTCCGCCGATCGGAGTTCCCTGTTCGACCGGCGGAGCGGTCAACCACACAACAGAAAGTTTCACCCTATCGCCGGCCAAGAGCCTACAATGAGGACCGTGACCGTTGTCGGCAGCCTCGCGAGTCGGAGCCCATGATCCAGCCTCACTTCAACCCTGATGCCTACCGCTCAGAAGAAGCGCAGCTACCAATCCGTCCCGCGCTGCCGGTCCATCCGCAGGTACCGCCGAACTTGCCGCCGTCAGAGCCAGTCTCGCAAACTGCCTCCGTCCTGCCAGCTGTCTCCGTCCCACCAGCGGTGCGAGTGGCTGAGGAGAGACTGCCACCTCGATCCGCCGGCTCCGGTGCGCCCTCGGGCTCCGGTGCGCCCTCGGGCTCCGGTGCACTGGGGCAGGCGATGTTCTTTCTGTTCGCCGTCACGACGATGCTGGCCGCGGCCCGGTTCATCATGCCGAGCATCGTTGAGGAAGCTCGCTATGCGTGGTACCGAGGAGAATTGCGGGCGCAGTACGAAGCCAGCGGCGAGGGACTCAAGAATGCCTCGCTCAGCGCTGAGCGAGGCGTATCAGATGGTGACGCAGCATGTCGGGCCAAGCGTGGTTCACATCGAAGTGCAGCGCGACTCTGACGAAAGTCAACAAGTGGCCAAGCTGCTCGGAGCGAGCCATTTTGAAAGCTACATGCCGCTGTCGGATCAAGGCAGCGGCGTGGTTGTCGACGCCGCCGGTTACATCCTCACCAATTTCCACGTGATCGCCGATGGAAAGCAGATTCTCGTCGGGCTCAGTGATGGCCGGCGGGTGGCTGGAACCGTAGTCGGAACTGATCCACTGACCGACCTGGCAGTGCTGAAGGTCGACGCTAAAGGGCTGTTTCCGATTCAGTGGGGCGACAGCGATCGCAGCCAAGTTGGGTCGCCGGTCTGGGCTGTCGGCAGTCCGTTTGGGCTGGACCGCACAGTGACGTTCGGGATCCTCAGCGGCAAGCATCGTGTCGTTAAGGCGAGCACCCGCTATCAGGATTTCATGCAGAGCGATGCGGCGATCAACCCTGGCAACAGCGGCGGACCGCTGGTCGATGCTTCCGGCCGATTGATCGGGATCAACACGGCGATCGTCGGCGATTCGTTCCGCGGAGTCAGCTTTTCGATTCCTAGCAACGTCGCCAAGGCCGTTTATGAACGCCTCAAGGCCAACGGCCGGTTCGACCGCGGTTGGCTTGGGCTAGCGCTGGCGGAGGTGCCGGACGAACTGGTCGTCGGCGATGACCTGCGGGTGCGTGGAGCGTTGGTGACGGGCCTTGCCGGCAGCGACAGCCCAGCGGCCCGTGGTGGGACGCAAACCGGAGACATTATCCTGCGGATCGACGACCAACCGATCAAAGACGTTGGTCATCTGATGCGAGTGGCCGGTAATCTGTTGGCCGACACCCGCATCACGCTTGAAGTCCGCCGCGGCGCCGAGACGATCGCACTGGAAGTGACGATCGGGCGACGCCCCGAAAATGTCGCCTCGCGCTAACCTTCAGCAACGGCTGCTCCAGCAACTCACCCGCTTGCCGCGACAGGAAGAATGGCGGAAACGGGTCAGCTGGCGTGGTCGTTCTGGCGGTGAGGACTATACTGGCTGTGACTTCGTTTCGTCTGCCGCTTACCCAGTCTATCCAACCATGGCACGTATTCATTTGCTCGGCTTCCTGATCTTGCCACTTTTGGGGAGCCCACTGTCGGCCCAATCGGTCACTGTGGCCGATGCTGCGAAAACCGTCGGGATTGTCACTGAGAAACCGGCCGAGGGTCTGTTTGTCGAGGTCGACGGCAAGTTCATGGTCCCTTATACCCAGCGGATTCCGGGTACCGATGTCAGCTTCGAGATGATCCCGGTTCCCGGCGGCTCCTTTAAACTCGGTGCGAGCGAGTCGGATCCGAATAAAAAGGACGACGAAACGCCTCAGGTCGAGCTGCAGGTTTCGCCGATGTGGGTCGCCAAGACCGAAATCAGTTGGGGCGAGTACAAGGAGTTCATGAAGCTGTACTCGATCTTCAAGGAGTTCGAGGCACAAGGCATCCGGATCGTCACCGATGAGAACCGGGCCGATGCGATCACCGCTCCCACCGAACTTTACGAGCCTACACACACATTCGAGTACGGCGAGGCGCTCAATCAGCCGGCGGTCACCATGACCCAGTACGCCGCCCAGCAGTACACCAAGTGGCTCAGCTTGATCACCGGCCAGCAGTTCCGCTTGCCGACTGAAGCGGAATGGGAATACGCCTGCCGCGCCGGTGCGACCACCGCTTACCACTGGGGCGACGATCCGGACAAAATCGATCAGTACGCGTGGTATTTCGACAACGCGGACAGTGGCCAGATGCCCGTGGGAACCAAGGCGCCCAATGCGTTTGGTCTGCATGACATGCACGGCAACGTTGCCGAGTGGACCATGAACCAATACACCGAAGACGGCTATACCTGGCTCGCCGAATTGGTGGCTGAAAAAGGCTCACTCAATGCGATCGACGCGGTGAAGTGGCCGACCTTGTCCTACCCCTGCGTGATCCGTGGCGGTAGCTGGGAAATGGACGCCGAGGACTTGCGCTGTTCGGCGCGTTTGGCTTCAGACGATGAACTCTGGAAAGACTCGGACCCCAACTTCCCCCGCAGCCCTTGGTGGTTCACCGACGATCCGGCGCGGGGAGTCGGCTTCCGCCTGTTCCGTTCCTATGAGACACTCGACAAAGAAAAGATCACGAAGTTTTGGGAAACTTCGGCGTCAAACACCATCGATGAGGTGGAGAGCCGAGTTCTCGGCGGCCGAGGAGGCTATGGGTTGGTCGATCCCGAGCTGCCCGCGCTGATCAAGGCCGCTACCAACCAGTAGTTCATTGACCGCTCCGTTCCATTCCCTTTCAAAGTCGAGTTCCGTGTACGATCATGTTGCCTTAGTCGGCGCCACCGGTGCGGTGGGCCGCATTGTTCTGGACCAGCTCGCCCGCCGGGCATTCCCCTACAAGCGTTTGCGTTTGCTCGCCTCGGAGCGGTCCGCCGGCACGCAGGTGCAATTCGGCGATCAGACGTTGACGGTGGAATTGCTGCAGCCTTCGGCCTTCGAAGGGGTCGACCTGGCCATCGGCAGCACGCCCGATGCCGTCGCCAAGGATTTCGTCCCCTGGGCGGTCGCGGCCGGTGCGTCGTGGTCGACGAAAGCGGCTACTGGCGGATGGACCCGAACGTGCCGCTGGTCGTGCCCGAAGTGAATCCCGAAGCGGCGCTGCAGCATCAGGGCATCATCGCCAGCCCGAACTGCTGACCACGCAGATGGTCGTCGCCATGAAGCCGCTCCACGACGAGGCCGCGTCCGCCGCGTCGTGGTCAGCACCTACCAGGCCACCAGCGGCGCCGGCGTGGGCGGCAGCGACGAATTGATCGCCAGCACCCGTGCGGCGCTCGCAGGAAGAACCGCCAAGACGAAGGTCGTTCGCATCCGATCGCGTTCAATCTGATTCCGCAGATCGGCGCGCCAAAGAGCAGGGCTACACCTCCGAAGAAATGAAGATGGTGTACGAGACCCGCAAGATCATGGGCGACGACGAGATTCAGGTCTGCCCGACCTGCGTCCGCGTGCCGGTCGCAATTGCCACAGCGAAGCATCCTGGTCGAGACCGAGCGGAAGATTCGCTGCGGCGAGGCCCGCGAGCTGTTCGCTGCCGCCGGGCATCAAGGTGATCGACGACCTGGCCGGCAGCTATCCGATGCCGAGCGACTGCGACGGCGGCGACGATGTGTTCATCGGCCGCATCCGCGAAGGACATCTGCAATCCAACGGCCTGGCGTTCTGGTGCGTCAGCGACAACCTCCGCAAAGGTGCCGCGACCAACGCCGTGCAGATCGCGGAGCTGTTGGTCAAGCAAGTCAGCGTCGTTTGAGCCGATCGCCCGTGCGGACGTTTAAGATGACTGTCGCCTACGACGGCACCTGCTACGCCGGTTGGCAGGTGCAACTGCGGCGGCAGACGGTCCAAGGCGCGCTGGAAAAGGCGATCGCACAGGTCGCCAATGAGCGGGTCCGCGTCACCGGCAGCGGCCGGACCGACTCGGGAGTTCATGCCATCGCGCAAGTCGTCAGCTTCTCGCTAAGCCGCTGGCGTGCTCGGGCTGAGGACCTGGCACGAGCGCTCAACAGCAAACTGCCGCCGGACATCGCTGTGTGCGAGATCACCGACGCGGCCGCCGACTTCCACGCGATTCGCGACGCAGTCGGCAAACGCTACCGCTATCAGTTGCAGATTGGTGGCGGCCGAGACGCATTTGAATACCGCTACCGCTGGCATCTACCCGGTCCGATCGATGTCGATGCGATACGGATGGCGGCCGAGCGACTTCGCGGACTGCACGACTTCGCCAGCTTTCAAGCCGCTGGCAGCGACCGTAAAACGACCGTCCGCGATGTCCGTGCGCTAGAAATCATTGACCAGGACGCAGCCAGCGGAGCAGGGCAGGGGAGCGCAGGCGTCAAACGGCTGGCGATCGAAGTGGAAGCCGACGGATTTCTCTACAATATGGTGCGTAACATTGTCGGCACGCTGGTCGAAGTTGGCCGGGGCAAGCGGGATCCGGCCTGGGCGGCCGACGTGCTCGCCGCCCGCGATCGCACCGTTGCCGGCCCGACTGCGCCGCCGCATGGTTTGTTCTTGCTTCGCGTGAATTACCGCTCCACGTGCCAAGCCGATGACTCAACCACCCAGGCCCATTGCTCCTGTGGACCGGAGACACGCTGATGCGCGTGATGCATGTGATCACCCGCATGATCATCGGCGGTGCGCAAGAGAACACGCTCTACAATTGCCTCGACCTGCGTCAGCTCCACGGCGACGATGTGTTGCTGGTCACCGGACCGGCCGCAGGTCCTGAAGGAGATCTCTTGCAGCAGGGCAGGGCAGGGGACCTGCCGATCCAACTCGTCCCAGAACTGCGGCGGGCAATTCATCCCGCTCGCGACGTGCGCGCACTGCCGGCGCTGCGGCGCTTGATCGCAAGCTTCCAGCCCGACGTGGTTCACACCCACAGTGCCAAAGGCGGTTTTTTGGGTCGCCGAGCCGCCTGGGTCCAGCATGTTCCCGCAGTCGTCCACACGGTGCACGGGGCGCCTTTTCATCCTTATCAGTCGGCTGCCGCACGGCGGCTGTTTCGAGATTGCGAGCGACTGGCAGCGAACTGGTGCCATCAACTGATCTGCGTCGCTGATGCGATGACGGACCTGCTGGTCGAGGCGAACGTCGCGCCCCGCGAGCGGTTCATCACGGTCTACAGCGGCATGGACGTGGAGCCGTTTCTCGCCGCCGACACGCACCGCGCCGCCGTGCGGCAGCGGCTAGGGTTTAGCAACGAACAGATCGTGATCGGCAAGATCGCCCGGCTGTTTCACCTCAAAGGGCACGACGATTTGATCACTGCCGCGGCCGAAGTCGTCAAGCTCAACCCGCAGGTACGATTCCTGCTGGTGGGAGACGGCATTCTGCGGCAGTCGCTGCAGCGCCGTATCGATGAGTTGGGACTGCAGGACCACTTCGTGTTCACCGGTCTGGTGCCGCCGAGCGAGATTCCGGCGCTGATTGGAGCCATGGATGCGCTGGTGCACACCTCGTTTCGGGAGGGACTGGCGCGGGCGCTGCCACAAGCCCTGATCGCCGGCCGCCCGGTGATCAGCTACGACGTCGACGGGGCGCAGGGAGGTCGCCATCGACGGCCAAACCGGCTATCTGGTCGCTCCCGGCGACACACGCATGCTGGCTCAGCGGATCAGCGATCTGGCAGCCGACGGCGACGCACGGCTGCGGATGGGCGAGACGGGCCGCCAGCAATTTACCGAGCAGTTCCGCCATCAGCAGATGACCGCCCAGATTCGCGAGATCTATCAGCGGGTGCTGGACCAGCGGACGCGTCGCTAACAGCCAGGGCCGCTAATTGCTAGGGCAGGGCGTTGGCGACCTTTCTTTCTGACGGTTGTATCAATTATGCTACGGTGGTGAGCCGGCTGACGGCAGCCTGGCAGCGACCTTCATGCCCGCAACCTCATCCCCGGCCGATCGCACACGTTGCGAGTCGGCCTCAACGGATCCCATGACTAAATCCCGCGACTTCCTCGGCCCCTATCGACTGGCACGACTGATCCGCCAAGGCAGCACCTGCGACGTTTGGGAAGCGGTCGAAGAGAGCACTCAAGATCGGTTTGCGTTGAAAGTCCTCAACAACCGCTTCCGCGAGGACAAGGCCGAAATTGCCTCGCTCAAGTTCGAATACACCGTCGCCAAAGACTTGACCAGCCCGCGGATCATCCGCGTGATGGAGTACCGCGTCGACAGTGGGACGCCGTTTCTGGTGATGGAACTGTTCAGCGAACTGAACATGAAGCAGGCGCTGCGGCGGGGGCCGGAATCGCTCGCGTTCATGCTTGACAAGATCGTCGAGCAGGCCGCCGAAGGGCTCTACTACCTCCACACCAAAGGCTGGATCCATCGCGATATCAAGCCAGACAACTTTTTGGTGAGCCGGGAAGGGGAGACCAAGCTGATCGACTTTACCATCGCCGAGAAGAAAAAGACGGGGCTCAGCAAACTCTTTCACCGCAGCGGCACCACCGTGCAGGGCACTCGCAGTTACATGGCGCCTGAGCAGATCCAGGGCAAGGTCTGTGATGAGCGGACGGATGTTTATTCCTTTGGATGCGTGCTATTTGAAGCCGTCACCGGCAAGCCCCCTTATACCGGCCAAACGCCCAATGACCTGCTGACCAAACACCTCAACGCGTCGATCCCCAGCCCGGTGATGCACAACGACAACGTCACGCCTGAGTTTGCGGCGCTAGTCAAACGGATGATGTCTAAGAAGCCTTCACAACGACCGCCATCAATGTGGGAGTTCTTAAAAATCTACCGAACCACTCAGGTATTCAAGAAACGTCCTAAGCCGCCGGAGGTGAGCGTCTTTGACAACATTCCCGGCATTAAGAGTGCTGAAGATATGTTCAAGAGACCAGGAAGCCATCAAGACCGAGAGTTCGACGAGCAAGAAGAAAAGCAAAGCAAGAAAAGCGAGCAAGAAAAGAAAGATAGAGAAGCAGGCGAAGACAAAAAGAAGGGCGCGTAACAAGCCGGATCAGAATCCGCAGCTGCCCATGGCGTACCAAGCGTGCCGTAAAGCGAATAGTAATTTATGCGAGTCACAGAGATATGAGTGCCGGGTCAGGATTGGATTTCGAGCGCGATGTTACCGAACTGGAACAGCAGATCGCAGCGATCGAACGTCAGACACAAAGAACGGATGTCGAAGATGCGCGTCTAAGAGACCTGCGTTTGACCCGAGTTGAGAAACTGCGGGAAACGTATGCGAATCTGACGTCATGGCAAACGGTTCAGGTCGCTCGGCACAAGAACCGCCCCTACACGCGCGATTACCTCAGCTTGGCCTTTGACGAGTTCGTCGAACTGCACGGCGACAAGTTCTTCGGCGACGACCGAGCGATGGTTAGCGGGTTTGCCAAAATCGACCGTTTCAAGGTAATGGTCGTCGGCCATCAAAAGGGACGCACGTACAAAGAGCGTGCGGCCTGCTACTTCGGCTGCGCCATCCGGAAGGCTACCGCAAAGCGATGCTCAAGATGCGGATGGCGGAAAAGTATCGGCTGCCGCTGATCTGTCTGATCGACACGCCGGGCGCTTACCCGGGGATCGGCGCCGAGGAACGCGGGCAGGCTCAGGTGATCGCCGAGAGCATGTTTCTGATGAGCCGCCTGCGGACGCCCATCATCTGCGTCGTGATCGGCGAAGGCGGCTCCGGCGGCGCACTGGGCATCGGCGTTGGCGACCGCGTGGCGATGCTGGAGAATTCCTATTACAGCGTGATCAGTCCCGAAGGCTGCGCCGGGATCCTGTGGAAGAGCCACGAGTTTGCACCCAAGGCGGCCGAAGCGCTGCGGTTCACCGCCAAAGATCTCTCGCGGTTCGGCGTGGTCGATCATGTGATCAGCGAACCGCTCGGCGGCGCCCACCGCGATCATCACCAAATGGCGACGCGGCTGAAAACGTACCTGTCCAACACGCTGGATGAACTGGAGTCGCAGAACCTCGACCAGCTGCTCGAAGCGCGCTACGACAAGTTCCGTCGGATGGGCCAGTTCTTGGAAGTGGCCGAACCGGCGGCCTAGCTCAGTCGATCATCGGCCGCCGGAGGGCGGTCAGGGGTATTTTGGCAGCCGCTTTTCGGCCACCGCCAACGTCCGATAATGCCTCTTATGTTGTATTGAGACCCGCATTTTCACGGCGTTTTGGTGGTCGACCAAGGTGGTCGACCGCTCCGCCGGTCGAACTCACTCCGCTACAGCAGTTTGGTCGACCGCTCCGCCGGTCGAATCTGTTCAGGTCGGCAGAGTTCCGATCGACGGAGCGATCGGCCACACAGCTTGAGCCTAGTTACCGCGTCGCGGCCGGGTAGTTATTGCTCCACGGTCGGACCGCAGGTCGCTCGGCCTGCTGATAGTCGGGCTGCCGCAGACCTGTTTGCTGAGACGCAGGCTGCTGCAAACCTGGCTGCGGGGACACGGGTTGCGCACCGCCGGCAGGCGGCGCGTAGCCTGGCAAGGGTGATCCCGGCGGTAGCCAACCGCGGTTGCTGGCCGGCAGCGGCGCTGCAGCGGCAGGTCCGCCGAGATCCCAGTACGAATCCGGGAGCGGGCCGTCGCTGTCTGCTGGCGACTCTTCGTCAGCCGGCTGCTCTTGATCGCTGGCCTTGAACTTCTCGTCAAAGCGCCTCCAGGTACGGACCGACAACCTCTTGGAACTCTTCAGGGATGATCGCTTCACTGCGATCCAGCACCGATGCAATGTAGTGACCGCTCCGCGAAATAACGATCTTTTCACGCACCCCGTCACCGAGCAGCGTGACGCCGAACATCGTCACCAAGATGCAGTACAGCCCGCCTTTGGCCAAACCGAACAACGCGCCGATCTGGCGATCGAACTCCTTGAGCCGCAGCCGATCGATCGTGTTGCTGACCATGCGGAAGGCGACCCAGATCACCAGCGAAGTGCCGATGAACAGAATCAGCATCGCGAGGAAACGATTCCACGGCGGCTCCGCATGAATCGACTGGCTCAGTGGCTCGCGGAAGTTGTACGCGACCATGTAGCTGACCACGATCGAGCCGATCGAGGCGAGCTGCCATGCAAACCCTTTGATGGCGCCAAACAATGCGGTCCCGATCAGGACCACCAACATGACGATGTCATACGTTTCCACGCGTGCCGCCTCCGTGCAGCAGGATCAATCGGGCTATTACCGCTGCAGAGTTTAGCACTTGCTCCCTTAGCCGCGAAGATCAAAAGTCGCGGCAGGCAGAGCAAAACGCAGCTGAGCATGCAAATAAACCCCTAGCGGTACTCATTCACAATCGGCTATAGCGCCTCAAGTCTGTCTTGCATCCGCATCCGTTTCGCCAGCATCGGCGTCGCTCCGTGGCCGATTTCAAAACACACATCTCTGGCAGCACGCTCGTCGGGGCCGCTTACGGCTACTGGGGAACGTTTCACCAGGGCATGTCGGTTGAGAGCGGGTTGCTAGCGGCCGGATTGTGTTCAGTCGCAGGTATGCTGCCCGACCTGGATAGCGATTCCGGGGTGCCGCTGCGCGAGACCAGCATGTTCGCCTCTGCGGTCGTTCCGATGCTGATGATCAACCGTTTTCGCGACTTGGATCTATCGCCCGAAGCGATGGCGCTGGCGGCGATGTTGATCTACATCACCATCCGCTTCTTTATTGTCGAGATCTTTCGGCGCTATACGGTCCACCGCGGGATGTGGCATAGCATCCCGGCGGCAGCCTCCGTCGGCATCTTAGCTTATCTCGTCATGCCCAGTCCCGCCGAAAGCGCCCGTGTCTATAAGAGCGTTGCCGTGGTGTTGGGATTCATGGTGCATTTGATTCTTGATGAGATCTGGAGCATCGATTATCGGCGCGGCCGGTTTCGCCTTAAGAAATCCTTTGGGACCGCCCTAAAGTTTTGGGGCAAAGACCTGTCAGCTAATGTCTCGGTCTATGCCAAGCTGTTCTTATTTGCTTATCTGGCATGGGGTGACCAAGCAATCATCGAGCGGTTGCGCGAGCGAGATCGCTGGCAGCGGCCCGACGACTGGCAACGTCCTTATGTGGCAGAGCAGCGCGAGGCCCCGCCGCCATGGCAGCAGTGGTTTCCGGGAAGACGTTAAGCTCGACTTTTTCCGTTCAAGCTGCTTGGGCAAGCCCGAAGTCTAGCAGCTTGCGGATAGGCGCGGGAGTTTTTGAACAGCCCTGCCTCCTGGCACCTGTGTAAAAACCCATTCGCACCATAAATGCTGACGCACGCTGACTAGCATATCACTCAGCGTGATCCCCTCTTTGCCCGCCCAACTGCGACGACGAAGATGCGGGCTTGAATCCGCCATCGTGTCGTAAAATAACACTACGATCGTGTAGAGCAGAAATAAACTCGGAGCCATTCGCAGCACGGTCTGCTTGCTCCAGCCACGCGTGGTTTCCAGGCCAAAGTGTTCGCGCATTTCTTGAAACGTCGTCTCGATATTCCATCGCCCCCCGTACATCTCGATGATCGCTGCGGGAGTCATCGCCGGATCGGTCGAGAAGAAACACTCATCGCGGTGAGTGCTATCGAGATCGATGACATACACCCAGCGGATGCTCACGATCCCTTTGCCACTCTTGTACCAACAGCCCACACCGGTATAGACCCTCACGTTCCGCCAGCCTCCCCCATACCAACGGACACGAATTTTCTTGCCGCCTCGCTCTGACTTTGCCACATCCTTGGGGCTGGGCAGCGGACGGCCTTTGACCGGCGGACGACCTTTCTTGCCCTTTTTTGCGCTTCGGCGGCGGAGCGAATAGATTGGCATCCTCGACAATCTTGCTGACCAGCGTCAGGCGGCGCTTGTGCCGCGCGGCAAATCTCGCCATAGCGTGCGTTGCGTAGGCGTTATCCCCGGCAAACACGAACTTTCGCTCTGGAAACCAGTGCATCAGCATCGCCAACAAGCCACACATCAGTTCCGCCGCTGTCTTGTGTCGCCGGCCCTGGGCATTGTTGGTTTTTTGATCACGATACAGGGCGATCACGACTGGCAACGCCATCGGCCGATTGGTGTACGGCAATTGGACGAGGATCGCCAGGACGATCCATTTGTGGCCATAGCGATAGACCGTGTGGGAGTGTGAGCTTCGCACCGCGTCACGATGTCTTGCCTTGCCGTAGACCTTCTTGCCACGATGCCCGTCAACGGTTTCATCACCGACGACACGAATTTCGCCCTCAGGGACTAACCGATTGATTACAAAGGTGGCAATGATTTTGGCCAGTTTGCACGCGGACCACTGCCGATGTGAAAAGAGGCGATGGTAGGTCGAAGGATTGATTGGCTCGACCAGCGAGAGCAACCGCAAGACAGCTGAAACGGTTCGGTTGCCGACCACAAGGATTGCAGCGGCGAAGAAAAATGTCAGCCGTCGCGCAGTCTGGGGTTTTCGAGTTGCTGCTGACAAATCATCGACGAGCGGTTTAAAATCACGGGGCACGCGGAGCATGGCGGCCTCCTTGCCAGGGGTTTGAACTGTGAGAAGTCACAATTCTTGCGCAAGGGGGCCCCTTTTACCTATACCAGTCCATCGCTCGAAAACGGAAAAAGTCGAGTTAAGACGCTGCATTTTTAAAGTCAGTTCACCCCATCACGCCCTTCGTTACTCAGGGACGTGCCACCCAGAGGGTAAGCGACCATGCCCCAAGTGATAAGCCATAAAATTCGTGGAAGAACCTGAGAGATGGATTGTGGGTCGAGGTTCTTGCGTAGGCTATTACTCAAGTTTGAGTTCGGCGGAATCGAGCACGATCGTGACCGGGCCGTCGTTGATGAGCGAGACCTGCATGTCCGCAGCGAAGATGCCCGCCTCGGTCCGCACACCCGAGTGGCGAACACAGTCGATGCAGTGCTGATACAGCCGCTCCGCTTCGTCGGGAGGCGCCGCCAGCGTGAAAGCCGGACGCCGTCCTTTGCGGCAGTCCGCATACAAGGTGAACTGGCTGATCATCAGCACTCCGCCGCCGATGTCGATCACGCTGCGATTCATCTTGCCGGCTTCGTCAGCAAAGATGCGCAGGGCCAACAGCTTTTCAATCATCCGCGTAGCGATTCGATCGGTATCGCCCTGCCCTACCCCCACCAGTACCACGAGTCCCCGATCGATCGCGCCGACCACTTGGCCGTCCACTCGGACGGCTCCCTGTGTGACACGTTGCAGTACCAGTTTCAAAGCATGAGATCCTAAAGTTTTCAAGAAGATAGCATCGCAATGCAGTCGGCACGAAAACGGACGTAGCCCCAGCTGATTGTGACCACACAGTAGGCGATGATCTCTAGCGGTGACGCGCCGTAGGCAAGCAACCGAGTTGTATCCAAATGAGCTCCGCCATCCAACCAGGCCGCGGCCAGATAACATCCGTTGGCAAGCAGGCAGAAGTGGGCAATGAACGATACCCAGTCGCGTCTGCTTGCCGCAGCGATTGCCAGCGGAAATGCGATCCCGAACAACGGTCCAGCCCAAAGCGTCAGCAGCGGATGAGGATCAGGATCAAAGTGACTGTGCGGCAGCGCCCATGGCCGCAGGTCCGCTTGCCGGAGCGTACCGCCGCCCAACCAGCCACCGAGGAGATGTCCGATTTCATGACTGAGCACCATTACGCACCAAGCGGTGATTAATAAAACAGCCAAGCGGAGCCAACGCATGACATGCCGCTGCCGGTTCGCTGGAGGTATCATCAGTGTTGGGGTATCCTACCGAGCGGCGGTCCGACGAAACGGGGATCGCAGCAGCCGCGACGGGTTGGTGATCATTTTACTGTCCGGGGTCCTATGCCGTACCTGTTCACTTGCCCGCACTGCCAGACCCAGACGCTTGTCGATGACCGCTACAGCGGGGAGTCGGGCAGGTGCGTGACCTGTGCCAGCGCGATTCAGTTGCCACACTTCGCGCCCGCCGGTGCCACATCTCCCGGTACCGCGTCTGCAGCAAGCGCCGGCAAGGGGCCGCGACCAGTCCCGTGGCGGATCAGCACGCTCAGTCCGCGGGGCAGACGGATACTCGCTGCAGCGATCTGTCTGACGCTGATCGGATGCGTGGTGGTCGCCGTGCTGCGGTATGGCAGCCCAGCGCTATCCAACATGCAGACCGCTCGGCTACGCGCCCAGGGTATTCGCAACATCGAACGCATCGCCGCGGCGCTCAATGCCTACGCCGCCGACCACGGCAGCTACCCGCCGCCGCAGATCGACGCGCCCGACGGAACGCCACTGCACAGTTGGCGGGTGTTGATTTTGCCGTACCTCGGTGAAGAGGAATTGTTCAACCAGTACGACATGAACCAGTCATGGGACTCGCCGACCAATCAGGCTCTGACCCAACAGGTGCCAGAAGTCTTCCGTCCTCCTGGAGAAACGGTACTGGGAATCGAAGCGGGCTACTCATTGATTATCGGGCCCGGAACGTTGTTCCCCCCTGCCCTGCCCCGCGGTCTGCGGTCGCTCGGTCCGCGCGATGTAATCGACGATCCTGGACAGACGCTGCTGGTCGTCCAGTCGCTGCCTCTGCCGAACACGTGGACGAGTTGGATACAGCCGAGCGACTTGGATGTCCGGCTGATGCAAGGCACTGTGGGGGCGGCACCGGGCCGCGAGATCGGCGGCGGGTCGCAAGCCGGAGCGGTCGTCGCAACCGTGGATGGCCGCGGTCACTTTCTCGAACGAGCGGACTTCACCGCTGACCGTGATGGCGCTCATCACGATCGCCGGCGGCGAACCGCTCGCCGATGATGTGCTGGACCGGTAGGTCGCCTCAGTCGCCAATCGCTCTACGTGGCCAATCGCTCTACATGGCCGATCGCTCCGCGATCGGAGCTGCAGTCCAAGCCGTTCGACCGGCGGAGCGGTCGACCGTCTTGCTCAGTAAGCTCGCGGCTGGACGACGCCTTGGACTCGGCTGGGCAGTCCTTGGATGCGCAGGAAACCTTCGGCGTCATCTTGGTTGTAGCTACCGCCGCCTTCCATCGTAGCGATCTCTGCATCATAAAGACTGAGCGGGCTGGAGCGTTTGACGACCGAGACATTACCTTTGTAAAGACTGAGTGTAACTTCACCGGTAACCGGCTTTTGAGCCTGGCGGTTGAACGCCATCAATGCATCCATTTTCGGCGTGTACCAGAACCCGTAATAGACCATTTCTGCCACTTCGGGAGCCAAACGGTCTCGCAGGTGGGCCAGGTCGCGGTCGAGTGTGAGCTGCTCGACATACATGTGGGCGTCATACAGCAACGTCATTCCGGGAGCTTCATAAACTCCGCGGCTCTTCATACCAACGAAACGGTTTTCGACCATGTCGATCCGCCCTACCCCGTTGCGTCCGCCGATCGCATTGAGCTGCTCGACAATTTCTAGTGCGGTCAGTTCTTGACCGCCGAGCGTCCGCGGAACACCAGATTCAAACCCGATCGTGATTTCTTCGGATGCATCGGGCGCCTGCTGCGGGCTGACCCCCATCCCGAAGTCGACGAGTTGGACACCGTGGACATCGAGATACTCCAACTGACCAGCCTCATAGCTGATGTGCAGCACATTTTCGTCGCTGCTATACGGCTTGGCGGCGCTCGCTTTGACCGGAATGTCATTCTTTTCGCAGTAAGCGATCAACTCGGTCCGCCCCGGGAAGGCCTTGCGGAACTCCGGCATGCGCCACGGCGCGATCATTTCGATCTTCGGATTGAGCGCCTCAGCAGCAAGCTGGAAGCGGCACTGGTCATTGCCTTTACCGGTTGCTCCGTGGGCGTAGGCGGTTGCTCCTACATCGCGCGCGACCTGCAGACAGACTTTGCTGATCAGCGGCCGGGCGATCGACGTTCCCAGCAGGTAGATTCCTTCGTATTTCGCTCGCCAAGCGAGCACGGGGAAGGCAAAATCGCGGCAGAGTTCCTCGCGGACATCGATGATTTGTGCCGTCGCAGCACCGCATTTTTGGGCCTTTTCAAGCACCGCTTGGCGATCTTCGCACGGCTGGCCAAGGTCGACATACACCGCGTGCACATCGTATCCCTGCTCCTGCAACCATACGAGGATGACCGAGGTGTCCAGTCCGCCGGAGTAGGCCAACACGCAACTTTTCTTCATGGAACAGCGACTTTCGAAAGCGGTAAATAAGCAAGAAACGCTCACGAAGTATATTCTGCAAGTCGCTCCACCGGGAGGACGACTGAGTCGGTCTCTTTGTCCGCTCACTGGATGTTTCTCGTTACCAAGTCAACCGTCTGCTATGTCATCCCCTGCTCTGCGTGAGATTTTAGAAGCTGTCGCTGCCGGCAGTCTGAGTGTCGACCAAGCCGTATCGCGTGCTGATACCGCGATGACAGCCTCCGTCCCAGGAGCGACCATCGATCTGGGTCGCGCCGCCCGCTGCCGCTTCGGTGAAGTGATCTACGGCGAGGGCAAACCGGAGTCACTAATCAGCGCGATTGCTGAAAAGCAGCTTGCCGCTGGCCAGAGCGTGTTGGTCACCCGCGTCGGACCGGCCGTCGCCGAGGCGCTGTGCCAACGGTTCACGCATCACCGCTACCACCCCGATGCGCGGACGGTGCGGATCGGTAACGTGCGGATTGCCGAGCCTCCCCATGTCCTGCCCAGTCCTATCCAGACCGCAACTGCAGCCGACGTGCATGTTGCCGTCGTGACCGCCGGCAGCACCGATCAACCGGTGGCTACTGAAGCGATCGAGACGCTCGGGTGGATGAGTGTCCCGGTTGCCGAGTTCACCGATATCGGAGTCGCCGGCCCGCAGCGACTGCTGCAGATTGTGCCGCGACTGCGCGCCGCCTCGGCGATCGTGGTCGTTGCAGGGATGGAAGGAGCGCTGGCCAGTGCGGTCGGCGGCCACGTCGGTTGCCCGGTCGTTGCCGTGCCGACCAGCGTCGGTTATGGCTCCGCCTTCGCGGGACTGACCCCGCTGCTGGGCATGCTGACGTCATGCGCTCCGAACGTCACCGTGGTTGGAATCGATGCCGGGTTCAAGGGCGGCTACGTCGCTGGACTGATCGCGACGCAGCTGCGGGACTTGGACAAGAAACGCCCAACGGCTGCCCCCACATCCGCGGCACCGACGACTGTGGCACCCACAACCCTAGCAGCCGGCCGATGACCGCACCGCCCTCCCCTCCCCTGCCGTTCCCGCGGCGCGATCGGCAAAGCCACAAAGGCGACGTCGGCCGCGTGCTGCTGGTCGGCGGCTCGCGCGGGATGGGCGGAGCGATCGCACTGTCGGCCATGGCCGCCTTGCGGACCGGTTCGGGGCTGGTGTCAGTGCTGGTTCCTGATCGCTGCCTCGAAACCGTAGCTGGGTTTGATCCCTGCCTGATGACATTGGCAGCTCCGGATACCGCCAGCGGACAATTCGCTCCGGCCACTGCCAAACGACTCCTCCGGTATACCCAAGGAGTCGACGCGATCGGCATCGGCCCCGGCATGGGCACTGGGCCAGGCAGCATCCTGGTGGTGCGGCGACTCGCTCAGCAGCAGTCGATCCCCCGTGTCTTCGATGCCGACGCGCTCAACATCTTGGCCCGTGACCTTCAAAGGAGCCGTGAGTCCGGCACGGCTGGTTCGGCTTTGTCCGACTCAACGACGCTCGCTGGGCCGGCAGTGCTCACGCCGCATCCCGGCGAGTTGCAGCGTTTGACCGGAGCGGCGGCAAAGGACCGCGCCGCCCAGATTGAGGCCGCGGCGGAGCTGGCCACGCGGTTGGCGGTGGTCGTCGTGCTCAAGGGAGCTCAAACACTGGTGACCGATGGGCACACCCGCTGGTTCAACTCCACCGGCAACCCCGGCATGGCGACCGGCGGCACCGGCGATTGCTTGACCGGCATCATCACATCACTGTTGGGTCAGCGCCTGGCTCCGTTGGCAGCGGCTCAGCTGGGCACGTACCTGCACGGCCTGGCCGGTGACCTTGCCGCCGAAGCGCTCGGCGAGCCCGGCATGACCGCCCGCGACCTGCTCAGCCACCTACCACACGCGATCCGCGACACTGTCGTTCAGGGCTGATATTCTCGACTCATCCGGTCAAACTGCAAAACCTGTCGCTGCTTTGGATCCGCGACCCACACCGACTCGCCATCGACTGCAATGCCGACGGGTCCCTTTAGAGGCTCTCCTTCGAACCATGGTTCCGTTTTACCATCGGCCGTGAACTTCCAGATCGATTGACCGTATCCATCGGTCACCAGCCCATAATCGCCTGTCCACGCTAACGAATTGGGATACTTGTAGGGCCGCCCCGTGATCCTGGCAACGCTGGTGTTGGCGTTCACATCGATCTGGTAAACCGCTGCGTCGTCCGGTGTGAGCGCCAGAGCATCCCGTCACCATCAAAAGCGAGCCCTCTGGCATTGACCCGAACCACCTCTTGAGGCTCACCTCCACCGATCGGTAGACGCAGCACCGATCTTCGCTCTGCATCTCCTACATATATCGATTCACCATCAGGTGACACAGCGATCGCCATCGGGATTCCGACTGCCGAGTTGCTCAGCGGTTTAGGCTCTGCATCGCGGCTGGAAATGTGATAGATCTCGCGCGTCGCCGAATCGCCCACAAGAATACCTCCAGCGGGATGCACAGCGACGCATCGAGGGCGGTTCAAAGGCTTGCGCAGTAACTGAGAGCCTCTAACAAATAGCTCTTGCTGGCCCTCTCGCATCTGCCAAACTCCGGGCAGGTCCAAATCGACGACATACAGTGTGCTTCCATCGACGGCAACGGCAACCGGGTACTGCAGCGTCGTGGCCACGTCAGAGTTGGCGGCCATTTCATCCGCTTGGCAGCTCATTGGTACGACGATCACGAGCGACACAATTAACAGATAGCTAATCCATCGACCGAGTATCGACATCATATTGAGAAACCACAGGCGAGGATGAAACGGACTTATCAAAACGGCAAACAACATCATCCTCCAGTCGAAGCTGCCCGTCCAGCCAACTCTTCTACAACTCCTGCTTCACCTCAACTAAACGATCCACGCCAGGCACAACAACATCCTGGCTGCTTCCGTCGGGCCAGGTGATGCGCAGCGACTTGACCTGGTCTTCGCCGAGCCCCAGCGTAATCGGCAGTTCCACCTGAGAAAGGTAGCTGCGAGTAGGATTGACGACCTTGCAAATCGTCCGCCCCGACGCAAGCAACACTTCAATTCGGGAGCCGATGGCATCACGGTTGGACGTTGTACCATTGCCGATCAACCGGAGCCGAAGCCAGTGATGGCCAAGTTGCTGGTCGTTGCGCAGCAAACGCGGCTTTGCGCCCGTGGCAGCAATCAGAATATCAAGGTCGCCGTCACCATCGATGTCAGCATACGCTGCGCCACGTCCTACCAGCGGCCGCGCAAAATCCTCACCGGTGAAACGAGCTGACAACGGAACGAACTCAGTCGCCGAGCCCGGGCCGGCATTCCAAAACAACTGAGGCGGCTGCGCGTAACTTTGACTAGCCTGAACCTTCGCGATGTCCTCCTCAAGATGGCCATTGGCATGGAAAATATCTTCCCAGCCGTCGAGATCGGCATCCAAGAAAAACACTCCAAACGTTAGAGCTAAGCGAGTACTGGGCCCTAAACCATTAGCCACTGCCTGGTCGGAAAACATGCAGGATGCTCCGTCGGACACATAGAATGCACTCATTTCGTTTGAGAAATTGCCAATCGCGACACAGGCATTATCTGGCTCCTGCGGCGCAAGCGACATCGATGCCCATCGCACCTCGAGCATTGCCCTCGAGATCAAAGGCCACGCCAGCCAAAGCTGCCATCTCCTTAAACGTCCCATCGCCTGTATTGCGAAAGAAGTTGTTTTGCACTGTGTCGTTGGCAACCAAGACATCGAGGTATCCATCGCGATCAAAATCATGGAAGCAAAGTCCAAGCGATTTTGCCAGCGGCATACCCGTCGTGGGTGCATCGAGTTGAATGCCTGCTTGCTCAGAAACGTCCGTAAACCGACCATCGCCGTCGTTCCGGTACAGTCGCGGATAGCTGCCACCAAAGGCCTGCGGCCGGCCGTACGCTCGCTCGCCACCGGTCAGGCGAAAGTTCTGTGCCAGGTCGAACTCGCGTGACCAGTCGACATAGTTGCACACCCACAAGTCGAGCCTACCGTCATTGTTGTAATCAAACCATCCACAACTGGTGCTCCAGTCGCCGGGTTGGCCTGCGACACCCGATGACTCAGTGATGTCAATGAACTTGCCTCCCTCGTTACGAAACAGCCGATTGGGTCCATTGGTGGTGGCATCCGGTTGGTCGTCGCCGGATGCATTCGCAGTGGAACGCTTCTCGGAGACGGTGCTGATGAAAATATCTGGATAGCCATCATTGTCAAAGTCACCGATCGCGCAGCCTTGACCGTAGATCGAGACGCTCAAACCGACTTCCTCGGTGACATCACGGAACTTACCTGTGCCGTCGTTCTCATAAAGCTTGAGCGTAGCGGGGCTACCCTTTACATCCGCTTCTTCCAGTGCTGACTCTTGATCATGGTCCCAGGATTTCGAGTTAACGAGCAGAATGTCAGCAGCTCCGTCCGCGTTATAGTCAAAGAAGGCGCACCCGCCTCCCATTGTTTCGGGCAGCAACTTCTCGCCGCTCGCTCCATTGACGTGCACAAAATCGATCCCGCTTGTTTGCGTGACGTCGGTCCACGGGATAACGGGCAGCTCTCGTTCGACCGCACTGCGAACCGTCGGCAAATCCACCGGTTCAACTTCGGCCAGTACCGCATCCGAACCTCGCCAGTTCCACGAGATAAACAGAATACTGCCCAGAAGAACCAGCAGACCGAAAGCAATCAGCGAGTATCGAACGGCAACGCCGATCACGGCGTCGTCTCGTTCCTCCTCCAGCCCATCATTGAAGCCTGCGTCATCAACCATCACTAATCACTCGCTCCCTGCTGTGCTTTGGTGGCGATCCAGCGGATAAATCACGACCGCCTCAGCTGCATGATCGGCCGCCGGATAACGTTTACGCGCCTTGCCGATCACAATACCCGAAATCGAATCATCACCTTTGTACTTCAAATGCAGACCACCGTGGATATCTGCTTGTTGCTCATCGCCCAACAGGCGATAGGCCCGCTCCAAGTTGTAATGGGCAACGGCATTTTCCGAATCGAACAACAGCGTTCGCTCAAAAGTCGCGATCGCTTGGCGCAACCAGGCATCGCGATCTTTCTTGTCGGCTTCGCCGCGAAACTGCGTCGCCCGCTGATACTGAACCTGACCCAATTCATTGATAATCGAGTAGTCACGACTAAAGTCAAATCCACGTTCGGGGACCTTGGTCGCTAATACCGCTTCGAAGTTTTTGATCGCTTCGGACAGGTGGCCTTGCTGCGCGTTGATCGCACCGGCCAGCCATGACATCGTCCACGGTGGCGGCGGCGGATCGGTGTGCTCTGCTGCCCGGCCCAATGCCGCAACGGCTTCATCGAGCCGGCCTTCGATCTGGTAAACGCGAGCCAAGTTCAGCGGTCCGTCATACCGACCAAGTCGCTCGACTTCTTGAAAAGCCTCTTCGGCCTGCTTCAGTTCAGCTTTGCCTTTGAGCAACAGCCCAATTCCATAATCGTTCCAACGTTGCCATGTAGGAATGTCTCGATCCTGCTGGGGCACAAGCGGCTTGTCAACTCCCTTGACTGGGAAGGTGATCCGGTCGGTTGCCATGGTGACGATCGGCAATGGGTTGACATAGGGCTGCCCCGGCACCGCGCCGCGAAGCGGTGCATCATTGGGACCAAGGCGGTCGGCAATGATGGACATGTATTCTTGGTCGAACTTACGGTATTGCACCTTCAGCTCGACGGTTACATGATCCGTCAATTCCTCCGGCAGTTCCAGTGCGTAGTGCACCACTTGGCCGGCACCGGGCGGGATTTGATGATTGTACAGCGGCACACGGATGTCTTGCGGATTACGTCGGTTGATTCGCATCCCCTGCTCATCGAGCATGAAGACATTGATGAAGTGTGACCAGCGATCGACTTCACCTGCCTCGTCAATCGCGCCGCTGCGGCCGATCACACGATCGCCGCTAGTGACCGTCACATCCACCCAAACCTCGTTCGAGTCGGCAGTTCCCTGCGTGAACGGGTGGCCCAGAGTGAGTGTACGAATGACGGATTCCAACAGATACGTCTTGCCCGGTTCAAGCGTCGGGACCTGAGGGCGCAGTGGAGCGTGAAGCTTACCATCGATTTTGCCCTCTTCCTTGATACCGAATAAATCGACGCGCATGCAATCCTTTAAAAACTCGGTGTGCGCCGCGAGTGCATCGGGCTGATTTTTTAGCCATGCGAGTCCGGTGTTGGCAGCAGGAAACAAGTGGTCATGAACCTTAAGGACACCGGATTCATCAAAGTACTTGGCTCCGAAATCATTCGATTCAGCGAGCGGCATGTGGCATCCGTTGCAGTCATTCTGCGCCACCGGCGGGTAATAGAAGCTCTTGGCTCCATGCCCGGACACACCCGAGAGCAGCCAAGTGTCATAGTGGTTTTGGCCCCTGAGAAACTCCTTGTAGCCGGTCAGCTCGCTGGGCAAGCTGACTTTGTGGCAGGTTGAACAGAACTCCGCCGTTTTATGGAGCGGCTTCAAGAAAGTTTTTTTGTGAAAGGCGGGCTTTGCTTTCACCAACTGGTGATTCACCCACTGTAGGACACTGTTTTCACTGAACGCAAACGGATAGTGAAGCGGCTCCTCGATTGTGAAGTCGGCATTGCCGCGAGTGCTGTTCACGTTGGTGATCGCATGGCAGCTCGTACAGGTGATACCGGCCTGGGCGGTGATGTGGCCGATGTCATCGAAATTGGGATCATCAAATGCTCCGCTAAAGAACGGCACCGGGTCGTGGCAACCAGCACACCAACGCGAAGCCTGGACCGACCCGTCTCGCTTGAGCGACACTTGGCGCGTCTCTCGGACGCTGACCAAATAGGCCGGGTTGTTGAAGGAACTGAGCCGGTGCGCACTCTGCTCCCATGCCTTGTGAGCATCGGCGTGACAGGACTTACAATAATCGTCCATCATCAGCGTCTTGTCACTGATGAAGTTGCCTGTTGCAGTTCGCGCGAGTGAGGGTTGAAAATACTTCTCCCCCTCTACCGGCCCCACCACATTCCATTGCCGCGGATCCTGTGAGTGCATGGTGGCGATCAGTACAACCACTGCGGCGACAGCGACTACGTAGCTAACCCCGTACTTCCATTTGATTTTAGGCCCGGCGAGGCGGTGCAGGACGTAGAGCCAAACCGCTACCAGCGGGCTAGCGACGTGTATCCAATACACCAGCGAGCGACCGGTGGGATTCTTCAGTTCGAACCCGCCGACGCGAAACAGCAGCAACCCGGAGCCTAACAGGGCCAATGAGGCGATGAGCAGTGCATAACCGACGTTGACAGCACGTCGATTCCGACGGTACCGCGTGTTGGCGAGGTGTACTGCGGCGAAAATGATGAACGGAACGATGACCAGCAGGCCAAGCACCAAATGGGCCAGGAACATGCACTGGTAAAAGTAGTTTTGATACGTCTGGCCACTGGCCCACTCCAGCCCAGTGATCGTCGCTAAGTAAGCGGAATTCGCAAATAAAACCGCGAGTAAAAACAACACCGCGTAAAGCAATCGGCGAAGCTTGGGACCGATCGCCTTAACAACTTTCCGTCGGGGTGGGGAAACGGCTACTGTGGCATTCATACACGACTCAGAAGGAAAACTTAGCAGATGGTGATCGGCAAGCTGCGATCACCATAGGGTATCAAATAATGACTCTCGGCGGCCGAGAAGGAAGTTCGACTACGGCAGTTACGATCAATCTGCGAACGGCAGACCTGCTGTTTCTGTCAGCCGGTTCAAGACGGCCGCGAGCCCGGTGTGGTAGACGATCTCCGCGACCTGTTGCGGCGAAAAATGCTCGCTCAGCGTTGCGATGTCGTCATCGGTCATCGACTGTGGCTGGACGGTCAGCTTTCTGGCAAAAGTGAGTGCCTGCGCTTCGGCTTGGTCGACCGCAGCATCCTGTGCTGCAACGATCGGGTCACCGAGGGAGAAAATCGCAACTTCGGACATACCGGCATCGAGCAGCCGTTTCCGGGAGTGATGCTGCATGTACCAGGCATGATCTTCACGAGCGGCGACATAAGCAATTTTGTCCCGCAGCGCAACGGGCAGCTCACCAGCGGACCTTGCATTTCGAAGCTGTTCCACCCACGGCTCGCCCGCGGCGGGGAGGGAAGCGAGTAGCCGCTCATGAGGCTCACTTTCGTCGCTGCTTGCCACCGCCTGGGACGGCGTCAGTCTCGCTTGCCGCTTGGACTGTTTTTCAAACTCGGATCGCCATGATGCATAATCATTGAATGTCGGCCGCTCCCCAAACACGCCCACTGCAACTGTCGAGGCTTTTGTTGACTCCGCCGGATCCAACTCAGAGCTGTACTCTCGATGTCCTTCTTGAGGAATCCCGAGTGAATCGGTCCAGCGATTGGTGGAATTGTACCGGCCGACCAAAAAAGCCATCTCGAGGATCTCGTCGTCGTTGAAATGAGCACGCAGCGACTCGATATCTTGATCGCCGACTGCATGTGGTGCATGTGTAAGCTTTCGCGCAAACGCAAATGCGGCGCGTTGTGGCAGTGGAAAACTGGACCAGTCGGTATCGAGGTCCAGTAACGTCGCTTCGCTGACGCCAACGTTCAACAACTTGTTCTCCTGATGCCCGAGACAGTAGTGACAGTTGTTCACTCGCGAAACAATCCAGAACAACTCGGTAGCAAACTCATACGAAAGGTTCGTTTGTGATGAGCGAGCACTAGCGGCACGGCGGAGTTGCAATTCAGGTGGCAGGTAGAGCGATCGCATTCGTCCATTGTTGACCACGCCGAGTCCACCAACCGATCCACTTGCCGGCGGAGCCTCAACGGCATCCGCGTCTGCCGGTGGAAGTGGCAGCCGGGCTTGGCGATGTTTTAAGGCATCGAGAGCCTTGAGCATTTCCAGACGCGACTCGGGGACAGGCTTGGGACCGGCGGCCGTCTGGGCGTTGGCCGAGGGCGGATCAAGCAGTAGTGAGGCAAGCAAAGCAACGGAACAGATGGAAATGAGTTTCATAACGAAATTCCCTCGAGGTTTTCTGATTGACTAGCGATCTTCGCGAGCGATGGTCAACGCCGGCGTCGTCGTGACCAAATAATTCATTCGGCGGCTGACCGATTCTCCTCTCGGGCCACTGCCCTTGACGGTGACTCGGACACGAACGTTTGTGCCAAACGTCTCGCCACCACCATCGATGCTGTAGTCCGTAAGGAGAAAGCCCTGCCTCCACAGGTCTTCGGCAACGTAAACCGGCGGGACCTGCTGACGCAGTTCATCGAGCGAGCGTCCTGCCTTCCAAGCTTGAAACGATTCGTCGACAAGCTTGACGGCGGCTTCGGGGTCCGAAACGGCGACCGCCGGTTGACCCACACATCCAGCCGACAGGACAAGCCAGCCGCCTATGGCCAGGATCGCAGCAAGGGACGCAGTTCTGATTCGCGCGTCATCTCTTTTGGCAAAGAGTCTCATGGTGCACTCCCTATCGCTTCGCCACCGTCGCGTGAGCCGATGGCCCTCCAGATCGCCAGATCGATGCTCTCGGATATGAACGCGATCGACCCATCGCATTTGGCTAGCATGACGCCGCCGACGTGCGAACTTTTCGCCGTGGTTGCAATCCGGCCAGGAGGAAACATGCAGGAACGCTTGTTCGGTGGCGCGACGTGAAAGTAGATGGTGGTGGAATGGTAGCCCTGCAGCCACGGAGCCCCGACGTCGCTGACGCGTTGATATTGCAGGTCCGCCGGATCGATCGCTTCGCAGTCGCGGTAGGCTTCGTCAGCGTTAAGCGGATTGGTCTGAGGCCAGAAGGTATCTGTCAGGCTGCTGATGGCGTTACTAAAATCGCCCTGATTGTGCTCGCTGAAAGCGGCCGTGTTAGAGGTTCCATCAAGAATGTCCCCGAACTTCAGTCGATGGTTCAGGAAAAACACTCCATCCGGGGCGGGCATACCGTGATTAGGATCACTTGGATCCGTCGGAGGATTTCCCCACAGCACACCCGAACCTTGGTTGGCCCGGTAAGTGGTCCCTGCCCAGCCGACCGGATTGGGACGCTGGGGATCCGATGGGCAGTTAAACGTTGGGATTGCTGTTTGGGTGGCAAGTACGTTGTTGGGATGGTTCCACGCCACGCCAGCATCAACTAGATCGGCGGCGTTGACCTGCTCGAGAAACGGCAACAAAGCCGCGTGGGTTGACAACCCTAAGGAAGTGCGCCCGGCGGGAAACATCTTGTACGTAGATTCATAATTATGCAGCGCTAAGGTGAGCTGCTTTAAATGATTGCTGCACTGCATGCGGCGCAGACTCCCGTGCCGCTTGCACGGCCGGCAGCAACAGGCCGACCATCACGCCGATGATGGCGATGACGACGAGCAACTCGACCAGAGTAAAACCTGCGCGGGCGCAGGACGATGCCATTGAGGACGCATAACCGTTCCCTCCGACGACCAGGAAATAGACGAGATGGATGTGCCGTAGGCCTGGCCAAGGGGCGCAGCCCGGGCAAAAATAGCCGCGGTCGTGTCACGAGCACTGACAGCGTCGTGTGCGTACGGACCGGTCGCTCACTGCCTCTCAACGGTAGGCAGACAAAGCACTAGGCTTGCAGAAAAGCACATCGCGGCGGCGGGTCGTCGATCGTCAAGCAAGGCTGATGAGGCAGCAAACCGTTGGCGGGATGGCCCCAGCGAACGGTGTCGTCGCTTGACTGCAGCTCCGAATCAGCTGAGAGCGTTACAGCCTGCCTCCAGAAAACCATCCGGCTCGGATGTTGAGACGGCGGCCACATCGGCAGCGACTGGCAGCGTCCACCGGCGCAAGCCGACACCGGTTCGGTAGGATCGATCGGGGTGGCGTTATTCCGTCGATCATCGAGCGAGCGGTCGCGGGCTCCATCCGCGTCGTTCGCTGCAGCCATTGCGTTGCTCGAAGGCCAATCATGCACCAGGTAGTCGCCGCAACTGGCCAGCGACTCGGACGGTCCGGCGAGAGCAGCTGCCATAAACAACGCAGCGACGAAGAGAGACACTCTCTGCCGCTCGCCATCGCGTTGATAGGCCTGGCTATTCATGAAAAGACTCGGAAAAGATCCAATCCTCGATCGCAGGGAAATTTGCCTAAACAGCCATTCGCCACTTCATGAAGCTCGTTAAGCCAATGTTCGAAGGAGGAGATGGAGACCCCTTGGCGTCGAGTATGACGCAATTGCAACTCTAGTCAACACTTTTATGGAGTAATTCTGGCCTGCTCAGCGGCGACAACGGATCCAATGCCTATTCGGATTGCCCCATTGCCGACACGCCGCCTGGTAGGCGTCCTCTCGACCAGGCGATTGTTCAAGGCATAATCAGTTGCTATCGAATGCCCCTGCCCTGCCCCGATTGATGCGACTGTGATCCCGCTTTCGACCGCCGACGCCCCGGACCCTCGCCTGCTTGGCGGTGCGATCAGCATCGGCAACTTTGATGGGGTGCACCGCGGACACGCGCTGCTGATCGAGCGGTTGTGCCGGCTAGCCGAGCGAATCGGTGGGCCGGCGGTTGCCGTCACCTTCGATCCACCACCGGCAGCCATCCTGCGGCCCGGCCAGGTCCCGCCTCCGCTGACGACCATTGCGCGGCGCGAGACGCTGCTCCGCCGCTGTGGAGCCGCTGGGGTGGTGGTGATTCGTACTACGGCCGATCTGCTCAAACAGTCACCGGAGACATTCTTTCATTCCGTCGTTCAAGGCGGCCTGCAGGGCGCGGGATGGTCGAAGGGCCGAACTTCTTCTTCGGCCGCGACCGCGCCGGCAACCCTCACCTGCTGCAGCGAATGTGTGGCGAGTCGGGGATCGAGTGCGAGATCGTGGAGCCGACGACGGCGGATGACCGGATGGTCAGCAGCACACGGATCCGTGAACTGCTGCGAAACGGCGAGCTCCGCGCCGCCAATCAACTGCTGACCGCCGCGTACCAACTGCAAGGGAAAGTCGTCCGCGGGGCCGGTCGTGGCCGCACCCTCGGCTTCCCGACCGCTAACCTCGCTGAAATCCCGACGCTCGTTCCGGCTCCGGGCGTGTATGCCTGCCGAGCGCTGATCGCGGGCCAGCCACACGCGGCGGCCGTGCACATCGGTCCCAACCCAACGTTTGGCGACAGCAGCACGAAGGTGGAAGTGCACGTGCTCGATTTTTCGCACAATCTGTACGGGGAGCAGATCGAGCTGGAGTTTCTCTGCCAGGTACGCGAGGTCCAGCAATTTCCATCTGCCGAAGCCTTACAGGCTCAGCTGAACGCAGACCTGCAGCAGGTCCGTCGCTGTTTGGCAGAGCTACCCGACTGCTGAGCGGCCGCAAAGTGGCATATACTCGCCTCTTTCAAACCCCACCGCCCTGCCCTGTGCTTCAGGTGCGCTGAACCACACTGCCCTGCCCTGCTCCTATCAAGTGGCGCGGCCACGCCGATGGTCTGTGGCTAAATCCCCCATTGACTTGAATGCGGTCACGCCGGGGGTTAGGATCGATCGCTCATAAGTCAATCACGGCGGTGCTGGGCGACCTTGGCGGCTCCGTCCAACCGCCGGTCTCGCTGTATCTGTGCTCCTACCTCTTCCAATCTTGCCTCTTCCAATCTTGGAAACTCCTCATGGCGACTGAGCGAACTGCACCGGCCGAACCGTCGGATGTTGAAACGATCAATGGAGCGAGTCCCGCGACGGCTCAGCCGTTGTCGCCGACTGCTGACCCACAACCAGGCTCGACCGCTTTAACCGCCACGCGTGTGGGTTTCGCGATCGTCGTCGCAGCGCTGTTGGGATGGTCCATCAATGCCTTCATGCCGGCTTGGTATACGATTCCCGAAGAATTGTTGGGGGTCGATATGTACAGCCCGCGCGCGATGCAGGACGCGTTGGCCGAAAGTGAAAAAGAGGTCTACTGGAAAAACAGTCTGATCTACTTCACCGTCCTCGGGGTCAGTTGGGGACTTGCACCATTGTTGATGGTGCTCGGCTCGGGCGTTCGCAACCCAGTGGGGCCAGCGATCGGCGGGATCGTGGCCGGATTGGTCTTCGGTGCGTTGGCGTTTGTTGTCGGAGCGGGACTGCGCAGTTGGCTCAACACCGGAGTGGAGCTGCCACTGATCGGCCATGCCGATGAAAGTTTGGCGGGCGACATCTTTGTCTTCGCCCTCGCTGGCGCCGTGGTGACTCTGCCGGTGATGATCGGCGTGCTGATGATGCGCGTCGTCGGCGGGTCGCAGGTTGCCGTTTCGGTACCGTTGGCCGCTGTGGTTGCGGGCTTGTTGTATCCGGTGACGGCGTCGTTCTTGCTGCCGCACCAGAACACCAAGGACTTTCCTCCGATGACTCCGGCGATGTCGGGCTTATGGCTGGCGCTGCTGGCGGTCCTGATCACCCTGCTCATGGTCACCACCGGAGACAGGAAGCGTGCAGTTCCTGCAACCGGCCATGCTACGGCGTAACGAAGAAGCGATGATGCGACCGATCCGGCAGCCTGCCTGTCTCGCCATTTTGTTGCTGTTGTTGGTGGGCACAGAGGGCGGTTGCCGCCGGTCGGCGCTCGATCCCCCGGTCTCCTCGGACGCTTCGCCGGTTCGGTCGCAAGCTGACGAAGCCGCTGGCGGGTCCGATGCGGCGTCCGCTTCACCAACTGACGCGGCGACTGCTTCGCCCGGTCAAGCCGTGGCGGCCGAACGCCTGTTCACCGATGTCACCTCGCAGACGGGCGTTCGTTTTGTATTTCACAGCGGTCGCGAGGCCGATGAGTACGCGATCATCGAGTCGCTCGGCGGCGGTGTGGCGGCGGTCGATTTTGACTTGGATGGCAACCTCGACCTGTGGTTTGCCGGTGGCGGCGATTTGGCTGATCGCCAGGTTACCGGCCGTGCTTGTGGCTTGTTTCGCAACCTCGGCGAGTGGTCATTCGCCGACACCACCGCGCATGCGGGCTGCCAGGCAGCGGCGTTCTATAATCACGGCACCTTTGCAGCGGATTTCGACGGCGACGGCTTCGCCGACTTGGCGATCAGCGGTTATGGCGGTGTGCAGCTGTTGCGCAACCAAGGCGACGGCACCTTCGAGCTTGCCGATCACTGGGTGACGCACCCGAGTCACCCCTGGAGCACTGGCTTGGCTTGGGCCGATTACGATGGCGACGGCCATCTGGATTGCTACGTCACGCACTATGTCGATTGGTCGTGGGACAATCACCCGCATTGTTCCGGCGGTTCGGCGGTGCCTCGCGAAGTCTGCCCACCGCGGGAGTTCCAAGGTGTTTCCGACGTGATCTATTTCAGCGATGGCCGCGGAGGATTTCGTCCGCTTCAGGCGGAGGTCGGCTTGGTCGCGTCGGGCAAGGGATTGGGGGTTGTCGCCGGTGACATCAACCTCGACGGCGCGACCGATCTGTATGTTGCCAATGACACGACCGACAACTTCCTGTATCTCAATGACGGTGACGGCCGATTTCGCGAAGCGGCGATTTTGGCCGGCGTCTCGGGCGATGCGAGCGGGGTCAACACCGGCAGCATGGGGCTTGTGTTGGCGGATTTGAACCAGGATCGCTTGCCGGATATCTGGGTCACCAATTTTGAACGCGAGCTGTTTGCGCTCTATCGCAACGAGGGCCAGGATCTGTTTTCGCACGTCAGCCGTGGGGCGGGGATCGCGGCGATCGAGGGTTTGTATGTTGGCTTTGGGACCGTGGCGATCGACCTCGAGCTCGATGGCTATCAGGACCTGGTCGTCGCCAACGGCCACGTCTCCTATCACTCGTCCAAGACACCTTTTCGCCAGCAACCGTTGTTGCTGCGCAGCCAGGGCGATGGTCGGTTCCACCGCGCCGAGCACGAGGGGTACTTCGCCGAATCCCACAGCGGTCGTGGGCTAGCCCACGTCGACTTGGACAACGACGGCAGCTGGGACCTTGTTTTCACGCATCTTGAGGAGCCCGCTGCGATCCTCCGCGGCAGCCCGCCGCCGCACGACCGCTGGGCTTTGGTGCAACTGGTTGGTCGTGATGCTAACCGTGAAGCGGTCGGCGCGACGGTGCGCGTGAGCGGTCCCGGTGTTGATGGCGTATACTCAACTTATGGTGGTGGCAGCTACCTGTCGCACAGCGACCGGCGGATTCGCATCGTCGCCCCGCCGGCTCGCTCCGAAGCGATCGCCAATGCCGATCCGTCGCCTCACGTACCTGCGGGCCAAGGCATCCGCGCGCACTCTGATGGAACTTCGTCTGCGGATGTCGAGGTTTGGGTTCATGTGCATTGGCCGTCGGGACTGGAACAGAAGTATCCCTTTCCCGCCGCTGCCTCCAGCGTCCTGTGGGTGGAAGGGCAACCCGAGTTTGTGCTCGCTCCGAGTGATCGTTGACCTCATCACGCCCAATGGATCGCTCCGAGCTCCATCATTTGATCGCCCGGTTACGCAGTGGCCTGCACCGTTGCCGGCCATGACCGTGCGAGCCGATCGGTTCGTCTTTCTCGACGCCTTATCATGCGGATCCAGCAAACCCTGCGTTGTCGGTTATGGCCTATTTTGTTGATGGCGTGTATCGGTTGCGGTGATTCTCGGTTGCCCGTTTCTGGAACGCCCGGAAAAGAGCCCCCTACCGGCGATATCGGCGACCGCGTGACTAGCAGCGCTGCGGCGGTGAAGTCGGCGACCGGCGCGTCATCGCCACCGGCCGCGTCGGAGCGTTCGGCGGTCTCGGCGGCTGACTCATCCCGCGCCGGCTCCGCGCAGCGGCCCAGCTTTATTCACCCGATCGACCGTCTTGCCGAAGGCAGCACCTACCGAGCAGCGATCGCCGCACTCGATGCCGGCGATCTGGTTTCGGCGGAGAAGCTCCGCGCGCAATTGGCCAGCCATCCTCAGTACGGAGTCTTGGCCGATGCCATTGCGGGCTTTGCACTGGTCAAGCAAGGCCGGCCCAAAGAGGCGATCGCCGTCGCCGAGCAAGTCTCCAAGATTCCGGTCATGCAAGCCGAGGCTTATCTGATTGCCGGTGAGGCCTTTCACTCGCAGCGGTTGTGGGCGGACGCTATCGGCGCTTTCCGCGGAGCTCTGGAAACTCACCCGGATCATGTTCGCGCCCATCGTTGGCTGGGGGCAATCCTCTATGACACCGGAGCGATGTGGGAGGCGGTTAAACACTTGCGCACGGTCGCCGACTTGGATGCTCAGGATTACCGCGTGCTGCGGTTATCGGGTTTGATCCATTATGACTACCAACAGTATGACGAGGCGGTGGAGGATTACCGCCGAGCGCTCCAACGCCCCCTGCCCGAGCCGATGGAGATCGAGGTGCGGTTGGAGTTGGCCGACTCGCTGAGAGAGTTGAGAAAACATGACGAAGCCTTGGCGGTCCTGCAGGCTTGTCCTCCGTCGGCCGCCGTGCATGCCATGCGCGCGGTCTGCTACGAATCCGCCGGAGAGGAAGCCAAGGCGTTTGCGTCGGCACAACGCGCCCTGGAACTGGAACCTCGGCATCCGCGGGCCAACCTGGCGGCCGGTCGCTTGCAGTTGGCTCGGCGCGAGTGGACCGAGGCAGTCGAACATCTAAAAATCGCGGTCGAGGCGGACCCCACCGCTCACGAGCCGCGGTTTCTGTTGGGCCGCGCCCTGTTGCAGGCTGGCCAGCGCGAATTGGGTCAGGCCGAGCTGGATCAGTCGACCAAGCTGAAAGAAATGGCCCTGGAGTTGGCCGAACTGCACATCGAGGCGATCGCCAAACCCGCTGATGCGGCTTTGCGGATGCGCATGGGGCGGTTGGCTGAGCGGTTGGGGCGGCAGCGTGCTGCGTTGACCTGGTATCGAGCGGCGCTGGGACTCGACCCGGAACTTTCTGAAGCATCCGAAGCGATCAAGCGGCTGTCGCAACCGGCAGCCTGACTCGCTCCAGCGGCTGTCGCAGCTCAAGGACACGTTAGCTGCCGCTGTCTCACTCTGTACCGGATGTGAAGTGGGCGGGATCAGAAGGGCGGTTGAATCGTCCTCGCTCGCCAGCTGTAAGCTCGGAGCTGCGCTGCAACGCAGCGCACAGGCTTCTGCTTTGCTATGTTGCGACGACGGAGTAGGGGGCCGATTAGAACACTGCGCCGTGTGCTGCGCAGATTATTTTTGCTCTGTGTCAAAGCCGGCGGATCGTGTACAGGGTGGGACAGCAGGTTTCGCCAGATTTGCTTTTTTTTGAAAAAAAAATTGACTCTGAATCAACACTCGCTACAACGGGAGGTGGATGTACACCACCAGCCCCTTTTTAGGGCGAGTTTTCCTGTTTTTTTCATCAATTGAAAAAGGTGCTTTATGGTTCGGTCGGGACGAAGGGCTGGCTTCACGCTAGTTGAACTACTAGTCGTGATTGCCATTATTGGCGTTATGGTGGGCTTGTTATTGCCTGCCGTTCAGGCCGTGCGCGAGGCGGCACGGCGGATGAGCTGCCAGAACAATCTCAAGCAGCTTGGTTTGGCGGTCCACAACTACGAAAACACGTACAAGCGGTTCCCGCCGGGGACGCGCAATGGCGATCCGGCCAATTCGGGGGGAGCCAATGATCCGTGGACCGCGGGCCCGCACCGCAAGGGTTCGGTGTTGGTCAAGATCCTGCCGTTCTTGGAACAGCAACCGCTGTACGATCAACTCGATTTCAGAGGCGACATTGAGCAGCAGTTGATCACCCTCGGGTTCGCCGGGACCGACGGCAAAAAGATGCCGGTTTACATCTGCCCCAGCGACGGCACGACCGGGACCCGGCTCTCCGGCGCGCAGCAGTTCTACAATTACGCGACGAGCATCGGTAATCAGAACATGGACGGCCGGGGATGGTGCGACATCTATCCCAATAACTCGCACCTCACTCGTGCCACTGGCGTGTACGGCGGCAATCTGTTCCAGAACGGGTCGGTCGGCCACGGTAGCGTCAATTCGGGGCAGAATATCTCCGGTGTCTTCTCCCGCTTTAACTGGGGTGCCAAGTTCAGCGACATCACCGATGGAACGACGTCGACCATCATGTTTGGCGAAATCCTTCCCTCCTGCGGTGACCACCACCGTGGCGGTTGGTACAACGCCAACGCACTTTGGACCGCGACCACCGGCGGGATCAATTTCAATACTTGTCGTAAGCGGCAGGTGGCTGACAACCAGCAGAATTGCAACGACTTCAGTAACTGGCAGACCTCCCAGGCCTTCAAGTCGGACCATCCCGGTGGTGCTCAGTTCGTGTTGTGTGACGCGTCGGTTACTTTCCTTAGCGAAACCGTCGACTACGTCCTGTATCAGCAACTCGGAGATCGCAGTTCCGGTGAACCGCTCCGCAGCGCCTTGTAGGTTTTCAGGCGTGTATCACCAACAGGTGAGTGTGAGAGGCGTCCTTGCGGCGCTGTTCGCCCTCCTCCGCCGTGCTCGCAGTGCGAGCGGCGGGGGAAGCGGCTTCAACGCAGCGGGCGCATTGCGCGTGACCTTGACGGTCACTCAAAGGCTGGTCGCCGCCTCAGATGCCGGGCTGAGGGGATTCAAGGAGGTTGAGGCCGAAGCAGGGAAGCCGGAGAAGAAACCATCAGCTGCTTGCCGGCGTGAGGTGATCAGCGGCGCGTCGAGGATCATGTGCCGGGCGCCCCGCTCGGTTGGCCTGTCAAACGCGACGGCACGATGCAGGGGTGGTTCCACCGAGCATTTGACTGCGACCGATGCGAGCCCTTGTCGTCAAGCAGGTGTTGCGGTCTGAGCAACCTCCAGGTTCGTACAGGGCAGCGCGTAATCGCGTGAGCGACTTCACTTCGCTGGCGTTCCTGCTCGAGATGAAAGGCCTGACGCGTGTTTTGATACTCCAGTGATTGACCAATTGTTAATACCCTAAGGATTATTTTGATGTCGCGATTGTTCTGCGTGCTGTTGTCGGCTCCCTTGTTCTTATTTACCGGTTGTGGAGGCGACGGAATGGCAGAGCCTGTGCCGGTCTCGGGGAAAATCATGTATCAGGGCAAGCCGGTCCAGGATGCTCGGGTCACGTTTCACTGGACCGGAGGGCCAGGCGGCCGATCGGCTACCGGTAAGACCGACGCTCAGGGAGCCTTTCAGCTCACCACCGTCTCCACCAATGATGGTGCGGTTCCAGGCGAATATCTGGTCACAGTCGAGAAAATCGATCCGGCCGTTGCGAAAGCTGATACCTCCTACGATCCAGAGACCGGAGCAGTCGGTGCCGATTATGGACGAATGATGATGGAGGCTGCATCGGGACGTCCTAAAAAGGCTTCCAACTCCACAGGAGTGCCGGCAAAGTATGCCAGTGCGGCGGAAAGCGATATCCGACGGTCGGTCGTCGCCGGGCAAAACAACGACTTCACGATCGACTTGGAATGATGTGACGCCACATTCCGGCCAGCCGTGAATGCTTGCGTCAGCTCAGCGGGGCCGTGCCCCGCTGGGCTGACGCATCGTCGACCGCTGGCACCACGAGGAATGTGCCTGCTCCGACGGCCTCGCATAGCCTGCCTCCTTTTCATTGGTGCGATCAGCTTGACACGAAAAAAGCACCCGGCGCGGCGTGTCGATTCCCATGATCCGCCTGCCTCCTCCTCATCATCATGCCCGGAACCGCAGCGATTGGACCGGCCCACCAGGACCGACCGAAGACGCCTGTTGGTCGTGGTGGGCGGCTTGTTGCTGGCGATTGCCTGGTGCGTCGACCTGCCGGGACGATCCTGCCGAGCCTTAGCCCAAGTTGCACTGGATGGTAATCGTCCCCATGCGGCGCTGCGGTGGATCGATCGGGCGAGCCAGAGTGAACGCTTTGCACCGCTGGCGGCCGGTGATGCGACGCCGCGGCTGCGAGCTCTGGCGTTGCTGCGTCTGAATCTCCACACGATGGCGATGCAGGCGCTTGCGGAAGCGGAGCGCCGAGGCGGTGACCCGCGTCGGCTGCGCAGCTACCACGATTTGGCCAAGGCCCAGCGTGGGGACCTGGAAGCCGTCAAGCAGCTTTCATCCGCGGGCGGGGAGTTTCTGCCGCCTCAGGCGATTTTTGAGGCGGTCGTCCGGTGCGCTCTGTTCCATAGCCGGTTTGATTGGGCGCTGAGCGTGGCCAACCAATGGCAGCAGCAGTTCCCACACGACGGTCTTGCTTTCTACCATCGCGGCTGGGTTCAGGAAATTCGTGGCGAGCTCGAGCTGGCAACGGCCGATTATCGCCAAGCGTTTAAGTGTCAACCCTCACTCGCGCGAGCTGCTTACCGCCTAGGAATGGCTCTTAAGCAGCAGCGGTCGTATGAGGAAGCAGAATCGTTCTTCCTCAAGTGTGATGATTCACCTTACCAGTGGATTGCGATGATTGAGGTAGCGGATTGCCTCTGGCAGCGGCATGACAACCAGGCCGCTTGGGAGCGAATTGCACCGGCCCTCGCCCTGGAGCCAGCCAGCCTATCGGATCTGTACGTGCAGGTCGACGAGTTCGTTGATCAGGACCGCGCCGCGCTCGTCGCCGCGCGCATCCGTGAAAGCCAAGAACAGCTTGACGAAGCGATCGGATTGCTGCAGCGCGTCCTCGCTTACAACCATCGTAATTTTGAAGCCCATGCATTATTGGCCGCAACGCTTCGCCGGGTTGGGCGGAGCGAAGAGGCCGATCAATACGCGATGATCCACCAACAGATGTTAGCGATGAGGCGGCGGTGTATCGATCTGCGCACGCGGATCGGTGACCATCCCGACGATCTGGAGGCAAGATATGAGTTGGCCGAGCTGTACTTTCAGTGCGAGTCATTAGCCGAATCGCAACTCGCGCTACAGGCGATTCTTGAGCTTGATCCAGCCCACCGCCCAGCCCACCGTTTGCTGGGGAAGATCTATCACGAGAAGGCAAAAACGGCATCTCGGTGTACCGGTTCGGCGGAGCCTTAGCAAGAGATCGGCCGATGAACTTTTTACACAAGGTGATCGCGGTACGTGCTGGGGCGCTGGCGTTTTGGCTGGGCCTGGGGCTGCTGGGAGGAATCAGTGGATGTGGGCAGCGGGAATCGGCGCCAAGCGTACCGGATTCCTCCACCGTACCGGATTCCTCCACCGACCGAGCCGCAAGCGATGACCTCGAGCCGGCGATCGAGTTTCGTGAGGTTTCCTCTCCACCGCTGCGGCAGTTCGTCTATCAAACGGGGCGTGAGGCCGGCCTGATGTCGATGCTCGAGATCGTCGGTGGCGGAGTGGCCTGTCTTGATTACGACCTCGACGGTTACTGTGATCTGTTTTTTCCCGGCGGCGGAACCATCGACGGCGCTGCGCGTCGCGTGGCTGGCGTCAGCTCCCTGCTGCTGCGCGGGGGGCCAGCGTTTTCAGCGGTGGATGTTACCGTTCCCGCTGCCACCACGGTCGCCGATCTGTATACCCATGGCGTGACCGCGGCGGATTACAACCACGATGGTTTCAACGACCTGTTGGTGTATGGGTACCAGGGCGTCCGCTTGCTGCGCAATCAAGGTGATGGCACCTTTGTGGATGTGACGCTCGAGGTTGGCCTGGACTGCGCGCCTTGGACGACCGCGGCCGCGTGGGGCGACCTGACCGGCGATGGCATGCTGGATCTTTATCTCGGCTCCTACGTGCAGTGGGACTTCAGCACGCATCGGACTTGCCCGACGGCCGATGGCCGGCCAGACGTTTGTTCTCCCAACGCTTTCGCCGGAACGAAAGACGCCATTTATGTGGGGGATGCTCAGGGGCTATTTGCTGACGAGAGCAGCCGGATGGATGCGGCACTCAGGGGCCGGGCACTGGGGGTATTGGTGGCGAGACTGGAGCCAAGCGAGCCGCTGAGTATTTATGTTGCCAATGACCTCTCGGCCAATTTCCTGCTCCGCCGGGCGCAGACGGGAAATATGATGAAGTCGGCGTTAGCGCAGGAGTCGCTGTCGACGCCTTGGGGAATGCCAATGGCAGCATGGGCATTGCGTTGCTTGATTTTGAGGGCAACCAGCGATTTGATCTGTTGGTGACCAATTTTGAACATGAGGAGATCGCCTTGTATCGCAATGAAGGTGGCTCGCTCTTTCGCCACAGCAGCCGAGATGTTGGGCTCAATACCTTGAACGCTCCGGTGATCGGCTTTGGCGTCGTCGCTGCCGACTTCAATGGCGATGGCCGGGAGGATGTTCTGCTGACCAGCGGTCATGTGCAATACCTTGCCAACCATGGCGAAATACGGCAGGAACCGGTGCTGCTGCGTAACATCCGCGGCCGTCACTTCCGCCGCCATCAGCCCCAGTGCAAGTACTTTCATCGCAAGTCGTGCGGCCGCGGGCTAGCGGTGGCGGATCTGGACAATGATGGCGATCCGGACGTCATCATCACGCACCTGTTGGAGCCGCCGGTCATGCTGGAAAACCTATCGGATACCAGCAAACCTTGGCTGCGAGTGCAATTGGTTGGCACGCAAAGCCCGCGAACGCCGATCGGGACGGTCGTCACGGTGAGCGTTGGTGATCATCAGATAATGCGCGAACTCTACGGCGGTGGCAGTTACTTATCGCAGAGCCAGGCGGACCTCTTCTTCCGCTGGCCACAGGGCGAGGCAATCGAAGTCTTGGTCGACTGGCCCAGTGGTCAGCAGCAACGCCTAACCCATGTCGAGCCACGCCAATCGCTGCTGCTGGTCGAACCGCAGCACGGCCCCCTGCCCTAGCGTTGCCAACAGTCTCGGAAGCATTGGGTTTGCCTGAGATGTTCGGCGTTGCAACGCAAAACGGCGTCGGCGGCGTCGACATCACCGGCGACCGCGGTATTCACTGCCGACAGATCCTCCCCGTCCTACAGACGTGGCTGGTGTTCCTTGCTGGCTCGATCGAACTGGAAGACCTGTCGTTTTTTTGGATCGGCAACCCACAGCGACGTCTCGTCAATAGCGATACCCACTGGCCCCTGCAGCGGAGCTCCCTCAAACCAAGATTCCGTTTTTCCGTCCGCGGTGAACTTCCAAATCGATTGGCCATAGCCGTCGGTCACCAGGCCATGATCGCCCGCCCAGACCAAACCGTTCGGGTACTGATAAGGACGCCCGGTGACGATTGCCGCATTGGTCTTGGCTGCAACATCGATGCGGTGAACGGCGGCATCGTCGGGGGTCACTGCCCAGAGTGCGCCGGCGTCATCAAAGGCTAACCCTCTGGCGTTGACGCGCACGACCAGTTCCGGATCACCGCCTTCGATTGCCAATCGCAACACCGACCTTTTTTCCGCATCGCCTACATAGATCGTCTGCCCGTCGGGCGAAACAGCGATCGCCATCGCGATTCCGATCCCGCCATTGCTCAGCGGTTTTGGTTCGGCGCCACTGCTGGCGACATGATAAACCTCGCGGGTCGCCGAATCGCCAACCAGAATCCCGCCCGCCGGATGGACGGCGACGCATCGGGGGCGGTTGAGCGGTGTGCGGAGGAGCTTGGTTCCGCGGACAAACAGTTCGCGTTGCTCGCCTTGCACGGCCCAGACGCCGGGAAGGTCGAGATCGACCACATACAACGTGTCTCCATCGACCGTGACCGCAAGCGGATACTTGGGTTCTGCCGGTTCGTCAGAGGCGGTGTTGTCATCTGCTTGGCTGGAAGCCGCGATGAGGACAAGCAGCGCCAGGAACGCCGCTCGAATCTGACCGCGCAAGGTCAGCGGCGATCGCTCGAGGGATCCGATGAGCATGCGAGGAAACAGCTGCGCGTTGACGGTGATCATCAGGGGTGCCTTTCAGTGAAGATTTTCCGTTCGGGGTCGCTGCGGACGAAGCCAACATTTCACCATGCCAGCGTTAGCGATCCAGGATTCATCTGCGACTATTCATCTGTGACGGCACAGTTACCGTCAGGTGTCATGCCTGCCGAGCCGAGTATGGCGCTCTCTTGCAGCGTCTGGCTTCGCATCGCCCGCCGTCTGCGGCGGAGGTCGCTCGGCCGGTGGTTCTGCGAGCAGCACCCCGCGGGCAGCTCAGGCGCTTGCGACGCTCGGCTCGCCCCGCGTCTGCTGCACCACCTCGACCAGGCGATCGACCTCCGGCATTGCCACCGTTTGGGCGCTGCCATGGGGTCAGGTAATCTAAAGTGACTCGAGCTGATCTTCGCTTGCCGACCAAGTGAAGCCGCAGCCAGTGGTGGTCGAGCTGTTGGTCGTTGCGCAACAGACGTCGGCGCGCTCCGGTTGTCGCGATCAAAGTCATGGAAGGTAACACCAAGCGATATTGCCAACGGCGTTCCGGTTGTGGAGGCATTGATGCGAAGCTACGTTGCCCGTTGGAATTGCACCTAGCCCAACCCATTGATGATAGTGGAATCACGGCCGAAATCGAACCCACGTTCGAGCACCTTGGTTGCCAGGACCGCCTGAAAGTTGCCCATCGCTTCGTCCAAGTGACCTTGCTGGGCGTTGATCACACCGCCCAGCCAGGACATCGTCCATGAGGTTGGAGGTGGATCGGTGCGTTGATTGGCTCGGCCCAGGGCGGCGATGGCCGCGACATTGCTCTGCTCAAGAAACGGCAGGAGTGCCGCATAGGCGGATAACCCCAGCGCGGTGCGGCCAGCCGGAAACGCTTTGTAGGCCGATTGATAATTGTGCAGCGCAAGGGTGAGTTGCATCAAATGGTTGCTGCACTGCATGCGGCGCGAAGCTTCTCTCGCGGCTTGCACAGCGGGCAGCAGCAGGCTGACCATCACACCGACGCCCCGAACCCTCGCCTGCTTGGCGGTGCGATCAGCATCGGCAACTTTGATGGGGTGCATCGCGGACACGCGCTGCTGATCGAGCGGTTGTGCCGGCTGGCCGAGCGGATCGGTGGGCCGGTCGTGGCCGCACCCTCGGCTTCCCGACCGCTAACCTCGCTGAAATCCCGACGCTCGTTCCGGCTCCGGGCGTGTATGCCTGCCGAGCGCTGATCGCGGGCCAGCCACACGCGGCGGCCGTGCACATCGGTCCCAACCCAACGTTTGGCGACAGCAGCACGAAGGTGGAAGTGCACGTGCTCGATTTTTCGCACAATCTGTACGGGGAGCAGATCGAGCTGGAGTTTCTCTGCCAGGTACGCGAGGTCCAGCAATTTCCATCCGCCGAAGCCTTACAGGCTCAGCTGAACGCAGACCTGCAGCAGGTCCGTCGCTGTTTGGCAGAGCTACCCGACTGCTGAGCGGCCGCAAAGTGGCATATACTCGCCTCTTTCAAACCCCACCGCCCTGCCCTGCCTGAGTCATTCTATGAGCGTCGATTGGAAAGCGTTTGTCAGCCAACTCGGTCATTACGAGAGTTTCGTATTGACCAGCCACATTCGCCCGGACTGCGATGCGTTGGGCAGCGAGTTGGCGATGGCCGAAGTGCTGCGGGCGGCCGGCAAGAAGGTCCGCATCATCAATGCGCATCGCACCCCACCGGCGCTGGAGTTCATCGATCCGGCAGGGACCATCGAAGTCCTCGGCGACGACGTGCAGGCCGAACAGATCAGTGCCGACTGCATCATGATTCTCGACACCAGTGCCTGGGCGCAGCTGGGCGACATGGGCGACGTGATTCGCCGCTCGCGCACGACAAGATGGTGCTGGACCACCACGTCGGTGAAGATGATCTGGGCGCAATCATGTACAAGGACTACACCGCCGAGGCGACCGGCCATCTCGTCGTCCAGGCCGCCGATGCGCTCGGTGTATCGCTGACGCGGAAGTCCGCGGTGCCGCTGTTTGCCGCCATCGCGACCGATACCGGCTGGTTTCGTTTTGGCAGCGTGACTCCGGCGACTTATCGCGTGATCGCTCGGTTGGTCGAAGCGGGTGCGGTTCCAGCCGAAATCTACGGCGACCTGTACGAACGTGACACGCTCGGCCGGTTGCGGCTGCGCGGCTTGATCCTGGCACGGACTCAGTCGGACCTCGACGGAGGCGCTGGTCTACACGCACGTCCTCAAGGAAGACTTTGAGAAGACCGGTGCCAGCCCGAGCGATACCGAAGACGCGATCAACCTGACGTTGACCGTTGACGGCACCAAGGCGGCAGTCATTTTCGTCGAGCAGCTTCGCGGCGGTTTTAAACTCAGTTTCCGCAGCCGTTGTCACGTGGACTGCAACGAGGTCGCGCGGCACTTCGGTGGCGGTGGCCACAAAGCGGCCGCCGGAGCCTTTCAAGAAGGGACGCTGACCGAAGTCCAAGAACGCGTCCTGGCCGTGGTCCGCGAGAAGTTCGCCGAAGTCCCGGTCTGAGCCCGCGCCTAGCTGCGAATAAACTCCACCGCTTAGCCTGCGATAGATGCTCAGCGCAGGCAAAACAGCAGAACTCACGCAAAGCTGCAAAGGCTAGCACTGGGACTATACATCTTTGCGTCTTCGCGCCTTTGCGTGAGCACCACGTCCGGAGAGCGGTGTGAGCCGAATGGCCTGGCCTGCTGGGCTTTCTTCCACGGGTGGCACGTCCTGCGTACGAAGGGCGGGCCGGAATGGTGCAACTTATTCGCCGGCAGCAGCTATGTCGGGTTCGGATCCAGCGCCGCTTCATGTGCTCACCGCTTAAGCATTGGACGTGCTTGTTCGCAGCCGAATAAACTCCTTAACAATAGGCAAGCGGAACCATTGCGTCTGAGGCGTGTTGTAATCGGTGTTGCTTCGTCCCGCAGGCACTTGAACCGCATGCTACATGCGTTGAGGCCTTGCATGCGCTGAGGCGGCGAACTCATGAAGAAGAACTCCGCCGAGAAAGGAAATCGCATGTTGAAATGTCGTCCACTGATGTGGCTGTTGCTGGCTTGCGCGCTGAGCCCGGCATTACGTTCTACCGGCGAAGAGTCTCCACCCGCCGGTGCGGCAGGCGCACATCAGCACGGGACAATCTTTGCGAGCGGAACTCAAAGCACGGTAGACGCATTATGTCTCCTGTGCGCTCAGGCGGCGCAAGGCGCAAATGCTAAGGCTGAGGTGTGCGATGACAACTGCTTGATCGGCAATGCATCGACCTATGCGGTGGTAGCGCCCGTTGGCAAACAGACGGTTTCGATGATCACCCAAGCACCCGCCTGGACACGCTGGATGGAAAAACGATCGCGCTGGTGGGCGGAAGCTTCATGGCGCACGTGACCCATCCGGAAATCAAGCGACTGATCCTGCGGAACTACCCCACCGCAAAAGTGATTTTGCTAGAGGAGATTGGATCGGGGGGCCCCTTTCCCGGTCCCGGCGTTGTCAGGAGAGCCAAGGACGAGTTCCAGCGCAACCTCAAGGAAATGGGTGTGCAGGCCGTGATCTCTGGAAACGGTGGCTGCGGGCTATGCACCCCGAAAGAGACCGGTTCCAGCATTGCCGCCGAGTACCTTGGCATTCCTGCCGTCACCATCGCCGGTCCAACCTTTGTACAGCAGGTTTATTCGACTGCTGTTAATAACGGAGTGCCGGCTCCAAGGGCGGCCACTTATCCCGGCGCGTTCGCAGTGCATACACGAGAAGAGCTGCTTCAGAACACGCGGGAAGTTCTCTGGCCTCAATTGATCGACGGTCTGACCAAGCCCATCACCCAAGATGAAATGGCGGACTTGAGCAAAGCAGCGGTCGGTAGCCCCAAAGATGTTGTGTTTACTGGCACGATCGACCAGGTGCAACAGTATTTCGTGGAGAATCGCTGGTCCGACGGGCTGCCGGTCATCCCACCCACGGCGGCCAAGGTGGAGCAGTTCCTTAAGTTCTGCGACCTGCAGTGGGACCAGAGCGTGGGAGTGCTGCCCATTGCCTACCGCGACACGCTGGTGTGGCATGTCGCCGTTAATGGTGCAATGGCAGGCTGCCCGCCAGAGTTCATGCCGCTGCTCCTCGCCTACACCAAAGCTCTGGCCGATGGCAATTACCGGCGGACGCTGGCCAGTACGCACGCGTGGACGCCGTACTGCTGGGTGAACGGCCCTGTAGCCAGGCAGCTTGGTCTCGACTCACAACAGGGTCAGATCAACGAACCGAAAAATGCAGCACTCGGCCGATTCATCAATCTGGCGATGATGAATCTGGGCGGCTATTACGTGAAGCAAGATCGGATGGGCACGTTCGGGTATCTCATGCCATGGTCGCTGACCGAGGATGAGGAAGCGTGCCTGCGCATCGGTTGGCAGCCCTATCATGTGCAACTCGGTTATGATCTGAACGAGAGCGCATTGACCGCGGCCTCTGCGCTGATGTGGGGAAACAATCTCACTCCGGCCACGGACGATCCGGAGAAAATCATGCAGCTTGTCGCCTGGGATGTGGTGGAGAAAGGTCAATTTGCCACCGGCAGCGGTCCTAAGCTCACGCCTCGCACCATTTTGATCACCGAGTACGTCGCCCGCAATTTAGCACGGGGTTACAAATCAAAGCTCGATTTGGAAGAGGCTTTGGTCGCGACCGCCCGCAGGCCTGCCTATGAACGGGCTTATTCGAATTACTGGGCTAACCCCGGTAGCTCCTTTGACCCATCCCGGTATACGGTCGACATGCACACGCGGCGGGTCATCCGACAAGAGGACGGCGAGCTGACCGACCCGCCACCATGGTTCCCTAAAGTGCGGGGAATGGAGAAGCTCTACACCGTCCCCGTCATGCAGTCAGGCGTGACGCCGATCCTCGTGACCGGCGATCCAGACCGAAACAAGGTGCAGACGATGCCCGGCGGCAGTCACGTCACGACGGCCATTCAGCTGCCCAGCAACTGGGACACGCTGATGGCCGAGTTGGGCTATCGCCCGCTCAAGGAGTTCTTCCTCGATTAGCAAGCAGATCATACCTGACCCAGTGGTAGAACAATTGTCTCAATTGTTCAGCCTACTAAAACGCCCCGTGTGAGGAACAGGAACAATTGAGGACAATTGTTCTACGGCTGAGCAGAGGTTGCGAGCCGCCGTTTGGACTGCGCGTGAATTGCGTCGATTTCGGGGTTGCCGGTTTGCGTCTCGGCTTGGTAGCACGCAGGCTGACGCGGCGCTTGGCTGCGGATCATCGACCCAGTCACTGGCGACGGTCTCTCGCGGCCGCGCTGGCCAAAGGATCATGGAGGACCGATCATGCTTGCGCGACTGTTCTGTTGGCTCATTTTGTTGGCACTGGCTCCCGTCGCCTACGGGCAGATCACAGCGCCCCGTGTGACCAGTGCTAGCGGGCCGCGGGTGGCGACGCTCGAAGAGCAATTGATCAACCGCCTGCGCGCGACCAGCGAAGAGCGGCAGAGTTACATCCGGCTGATCGTGGCCAAGACCGAACAAGGGCTGTTCGACCAAGGTCGGATCCTGGCGATCGAGCGCTACGCGATCAAAAAGAACCCACGGTTTCCCTTCCCGTACTTCGAACGCGTGATGCAGTTCGAAGCTCAGCGAACCGGCGTGTACTTGCCCCCGGTGCGGCTGCTTGCCGGGACGGCCGACAGGCTTGAGCCCTAATCGATCGGTCCGTGCTCTGCAGGGCCGCAGGCCCGATGCATCTTCTGCCGGGCTCGTGAGGGCCCGGTAACAGGAGCGAGAAAGAGCCTGGAGGCCGCAGGGCCGACACAGGTTCGGCGGTGGGCCCCGCTTGTGCCGGCCATACGGCCTAAGACGTCCTTGTTGCTGCTCGAATCCGGAGCCTGACGACTCCGGCAGTGGATATGCCGGCCCTGCGGGCCTAAGAGGAGCGCAGCAGAAGTAAAGTCAAGCGGCGAAACCGCACTTACCCCACGACCTAGCGGTTCAGCGCGCTTGGTCTTCCATCTCGCGGATGTAGGCGCGCAGGCGTTCGAGTTCGTCGGTGACGCTCTTGAACTTCAGCATCGTGCTGACGCGTTTGAGCAGCGAGACCTTGTTGATCGGCTTGTTGAGAAAGTCGTCGGTTCCCGCGTTGACCGCCCGCTCGATGTCACCAAGCTCGTTCAGAGCGGTCACCATCAACACCATCACACTCGACGTTTCCGGGTCGTCCTTCACCTTGCGGCAAACTTCAAACCCGCTGAGCTTGGGCATCATCACATCGAGCAGCACCAGGTCCGGCTTGAAGCTGCGGACCTTGTCGAGCGTGTCCTGGCCGTCGACCGCGATCTCGATATCGCAATCAAAACCCGCCAGATAAGCCTCCAGCAGTTCACGGTTGGCCGCATTGTCGTCGGCGATCAAGATACGGTTGGTGGACATGCGGTAGGCTGCGATCTGCAGTGAGGCGATGGAACAGGGGAAAGAGACTTGGCGGGCGAGTGTTAGCCGATCATCGTCGCATGCCGCTCGGCAGGCACCGGAAAACTCTCGCACAGCTCGCGAATTTCACCGCCAATGCGAGCCAGCACCGCATCATCCTCGGCGTGAGTCAGGGCGGCGTAAATCCACCCGCCGATCTTCCGCATCTCGTCTTCACCCATCCCGCGCGTCGTCAGCGCCGGGGTGCCGATACGGATCCCCGAAGGGTCCATCGGCTTGCGGGTATCAAATGGAATCATGTTCATGTTGACCGTGATGCTGCAGCGCTCGAGCGTCGCTTCGGCGAGCTTGCCGCCCAAGCCGACCGCGCTTACATCGACGAGCATCAAATGGTTATCGGTGCCGCCGCTGACCAGTGGCAAACCGTTGGACAGCAGCGTTTCGGCGAGCGTCTTGGCGTTGGCGACGACTTGGCGAGCATAGGTTTTAAAATCGTCCTGGAGGGCTTCGCCAAAGCAGACGGCCTTGCCGGCGATGACGTGCATCAGCGGGCCGCCTTGGATGCCGGGGAACACGCTGCGGTTGATCGCCTTGAGATCATCCTGGCGGCATAAAATCAAGCCACCGCGCGGGCCGCGCAGCGTCTTGTGAGTGGTAGTGGTGACATAGTCGGCGTGCGGGACGGGGCTGTTGTGAATCCCCGCGGCGACCAAGCCGGCGTAGTGGGCCATGTCGACCATCAGCTTCGCGCCGACTTCCTGGGCGATCTCAGCGAACCGCGCATGTGGGATTTCGCGTGGGTAGGCGCTTGCTCCAGCTACGATCAGCTTCGGCCGGTGCTCGCGGGCCAAGCGTGCCAGCTGGTCGAAGTCCAAGCGGTGCTGCTGCGGATCAACCCCGTAACTGATGAACTCGTACAGCTGGCCGCTGATGTTGAGCTTCATGCCGTGCGTTAGGTGCCCGCCTTGAGCAAGGTCGAGCCCCAGCACGCAGTCGCCCGGCTTGAGGCAGGTCAGATAGACAGCGGTGTTGGCCTGCGAGCCGCTGTGCGGCTGGACGTTAGCCGCTTCGGCGCCGAACAACTGCTGGGCACGGTCGATCGCCAACTGCTCGACGACATCGACGTGTTCACAGCCGCCGTAATACCGCCGACCGGGATAGCCTTCGGCATATTTGTTGGTCAGCACGCTGCCGGCCGCCTGCTGGACGGCCAAGCTGGTGTAGTTCTCGCTGGCGATCATCTCGAGCCCTTCTTGCTGGCGACGCGCCTCGGCATTGATAGCGTCCCAGATGGCCGGATCCTGCTGCTGCAGCGGTGTCATAACAGAGTCTTTGCGGAAAAAGTGGCGGAGAAAACGATCCCATGCGAGCCGAGCGACCTTTCGCTCCAGCCAAACCCAACAGCACACGGGCACGACGCACGACTGAGGCGATTGTCGATTCTGAGCTGGGCGACGTCAATGCGCGGCAACTAACTCAATGAATACGCGCCGCCGCGAACAAAATCGCTCGCAAAATCGATAAAGATTGCGTAAAACGGACGTTGCCTCCAAAAGTGTTCTCCCAGTTAACCTGCCGTCGCAGCTGGTCAGGACCTCACCGAGGTAAACTTACAGGGCCGGGCCCCCGCCTTTGGCCGGTGGGAGCCCATCGATGTTGCGTCACCTGCTCCGGAAACACGTGCTAACCCCAAAGAATCGCTGATGAAGTCGACTACCGCGTGGCTATTATTCGCCGCCCTCACTGGGCTTGGGCCCGCTCTTAGGGCTCAGGATGACCTGCCTCCATTTGCTGAGGCCAGCAAAGGCTACGAGGCGATTGCGTCATCGGACCAGCAAAACCCCAAAGGTTTGTTCAACGTCTGGAAGCGTGAAAAGGACTCGCAGCTGATCGGCGAGTTGCCCAAGAACTTTGCTGGCAAACGTTACTTCATCGCGCTGACGGTCAGCAGCGGTGATCGCTATGCCGGCCTACAGTCGGGTGAATGGGTGGTCGAATGGCGCCGTTACAACAATCGCCTGGCGCTGATTTCGCCCAACCTCGAGATCCGTGCCGAAGGCGAAGCCGAAGCCAAGGCATCGGTTAAGCGACTGTTCACCGACCAAGTGCTGATGGACATGCCGATCATGGCCAACGGCCCTAGCGGCGGACCGGTGATCGACCTGGACCAGTTGCTGATTAGCAACGCAACCAAGTTCTTTGGCTCCTCAGTCCGCGTCACCAATCCGCAGCTGGTAACGATTTCCTCCGCCAAAGTGTTTCCGGGCAATGTCGAAATCGCTTTCGAGATCGTCGGCAACGGTGGAAGACTGCAAACGATTCACTATTCCTTCAGCGAAGTGCCCGCCGCCAACAATGGCTTCAAGCCGCGCGTGGCGGATGAGCGCGTCGGCTACTTCACCACCGCCTTCTCGGACCTGAGCAAATATCAGGACGACGATACCCGCGTGCGGTTCATCAACCGCTGGCACCTGGAAAAGCGCGATCCGAAGCTGAAGCTCAGCCCGCCCAAACAGCCGATTCGGTTCTACATCGAGCACACCACCCCAGTCCGCTATCGCCGCTGGGTCAAAGCGGGCGCGGAATACTGGAATAAGGCGTTTGAAGAGATTGGCATCCTCGACGCGATCGTCGTCGAATATCAGGACGCTGACCCGGCAAGTCGGGCGCACATGGAGAAGGACCCCGAGGACGTTCGCTACAACTTCATCCGCTGGCTCAACAACGACGTCGGAACCGCGATCGGCCCGAGCCGCGTGCATCCCGAAACCGGTGAGATCCTGGACGCGGACATCATCCTCACCGACGGATGGATCCGGCATTTCAACTTCAATTACAACGATCTGATGCCCAAGCTGGCGATGGAGGGCACCAGCCCCGAAACGTTGGCATGGCTGGGCAATAACCCCAGCTGGGATCCACGGATCCGCTTGGCCTCCAGTGAAAAGAGCAACTACCTGCGTCAGGAATACGCTCGCCAGTCGCAGCAGCCGATGGCCGGTTTTCCAATGGCCGGTGCCGAGTCGTCGCTGCTTGGCGACCATGAGTTCGGTGGACTCTATGGCCAGATTAGCCAGAAAAACGGGCTCTGTATGGCCGCTAGCGGCTTGCAGCTGGACCTCGCTTTGGCGCGGATGAACTGGTCGCTGGCACTGCTGGCCGACGAGGTTGCTGAAGAAGAGAAAAAGAAGAAGGAACAAGAAGAACAGGAAAAGGAAGCCAAAGCCAAGGAAGAAGCTGACAAGGAACAGCAAGATAAGGACGGCGAAAAGCCGGCTGAGGAAAAATCGGAAGAGAAGCCTAAGAGCGAAGAAGAGGAAAAGAAGGCCGCTGCTGACGCGACTGAATTGGTCGACGCCAAGGAAGTCACGCCCGACATGCTCGACGGGATTCCCGAATGGTTTGTCGGACCGCTGTTGGCCGACTTGGTGGCTCACGAAGTCGGGCACACGCTCGGCCTGCGGCACAACTTCAAAGCCTCCGCTGCCCTGCCCTTGGACAAGATCAATAGCAACGAGGTCAAAGGCAAGAAGACGATCACCGCATCGGTGATGGACTACACGCCGGTCAATTACCGCTACGAAGCCGGTGAGATCCAAGGCGACTATGGCATGACCGGCATCGGCCCCTACGACTTCTGGGCGATCGAGTACGGTTACACCTTCGACGAAAAGAAGTTGCCGGAAATCCTCAAGCGTTGTAGCGAACCGGAACTGCAGTACGCGACCGACGAAGACACTTCCGGTCCCGATCCGCTGGCGATGCGGTATGACTTCAGCGCCAATCCACTCGATTATGCCCAGGAGCAGATGAAGCTGGTGCGGCTGTACCGCGATCGCATTCTCGACAAGTTCGTCAAGGACGGCGAGAGCTGGGCGCGTGCACGTCGCGGTTATGAACTGACCCTGTCGCTGCAGATGCGAAGCGTCAACATGATGGCCGGCTGGGTCGGCGGTGCGTTCGTCAATCGCGATAAGAAGGGCGACCCCGGCAACCGACCACCGGTCGAAGTCGTGCCCGCTCAGCAGCAGCGCAACGCGCTGAAGTTCGTAATCGATATGACGTTCCGCGACGAAGCCTATGGCCTGACGCCGCAGTTGCTCGAACGGATGTCGGTCGACAAATGGCTCGATCGCAGCCCGAACAGCGCAATGTCGTCAGAAGCTACTTGGCCGATCCACGACCGCGTGCTCGGCATCCAAGCTTCGGCACTGACGCTGTTGATGAACCCAACGACGCTCCGCCGCGTGCTGGACAATGAGCTGCGGCTGCCGCCAGAGACCGACACGCTGACGTTGCCCGAGCTGTTCGATTCGATCAGCAACGCGGTTTGGACCGAGGTCCACGAAGAATGCCCCGACGATCGCAACGACCGTCGGCCGATGATCAGCAGCCTGCGCCGCAACCTGCAGCGCGAGCACATTCAGCGGCTGATCGACCTGGTGCTCAACGACCACGGCGACACCGCGGCCTACAAGCCGATCGGCACCTTGGCTCGAATGGAACTCCGCAACCTGAAGGACGTGATCGAAAAGTCGATGGAGACGTGTGGTGACAAGATGGACGTGTACTCCTCAGCTCACCTGAGCGAGTCGCTCGAACGGGTCTCCAAGGTTCTCGAAGCCGGCTACGTGTTCGGCGGCCGTCAGCAACGGGGCGGTTCGCAGATCATCATCCTCTCCGGCCAAGAGCTGAACGCGACGGGCGAACAGCGGTAGCCAGCTGCTGATCGACGCAGATGCGAAACACGAAAAGGTGCCCGGCGCAAGCCAGGCACCTTTTTTCGTTGTGTGATTTCGTATGAGTTCAGCGGCTGAGGCTGGCCATCAGCTATGGAATGTGAAGCCGAAACCGCGCAGCGGTGAAAGCAAGTAGCCCACGGCGAGAGCCGTGGGAACGCGATCCGTCGCGGATCTGGCCGCTGAAGTGAGCCAAGCTCGATATCCGTGAGCGAGTCGCTGGCGGATTGAAGTGGTTAGAACTCATCTATGGCGCAGTGCCGCGAAGATTGTCCAGCAACGACAAGTCCCAGAGCAACGTAAAACCTTCTGCCATGCCGGTTGCGATTTGCTCGCCGTCGGGGTGCAGCGCCAGGCCGCTCGGCGGATCGGCGCCGACGTCCAACGCGGCCAGATGCGCTCCGGTCGCTGGGTCCCAGAAATGAACGTTCACGTCGGTGCCCGGACGTGTCATCACGAACCGGGTCGACGCGGTAACAAGTTGCTTTCCATCGGCGGAAAAGCAGAGTTGGTTTCCCCTGGTATTAGGAGTCGAGAACCGGGTAATTTCCTCGCCACTGGTCAGATCCGACAAGACGACCAGTTGCTCCCAATGAGCGCTGGTGGCAATCATGGTGCCGCCGGGCGCAAAAGCGGCGTGGCCGATGCCGCGCTCATATTCGGCGGTGGGCGCGAACTCGTTCCGCTTCTCTCCGGTCTGGCTATCCCACGTGCTGACCATCTTGCGATCCACAATCTGCAGCGTCGCGCCGTCCGCTGAAAACTGCATCGCCAGGACCTCTTGATGCAAGCCCTCGATCTGTCGCTCCAGCATGCCGGATGCGGCTGTGTAGATGGAAACGATCGGTTCGGTATCACCTCGATCGAGCATGACCATCCCCAGCCCTTGCGCGACGGCAATCCTTTGACCGTCCGCCGAGAAGGCGAGGGACGCTCCGCGACCGGCGAAGGACTGCGACCAAACTTGCGTTCCGTCTTGCTGCCAGAGCGTCACGACGCCACCGAATCCGGACGGCGAGTGCTCGTCACCGACAGCAGCGAGGAAGCGTCCGTCGGGCGAGAAGGCGAGCGCCCTGACATGCGACGCCTGATGCTCGCTGCTCAGAGGCAGCAACTTTGTCATTTGCTGAGTCTGAGCATCCCACAGCCGGAACTCTCCCCCGGTGTCTGCCGTCGCAATCCTACTACCATCGGGTGAGTAGGCTAGGATTCTGACCATCCCGTGGTGAGTGTCAGTGAAGGGCAGATGACGCTCACCGGTCTGCCAATTCCACAGTTGCACGTCGTGACGCCCAGCCGAAGCCACAGCCACAAGGGTTTGCTCCGGAGCTAACGCTACCACCTGCGAGCGTGGGCCGTGCCGGAGTTGGCTTAAAGCGATGGTGCGAAGCCGCTCGCCGGTGCTTCGGTTCCAGACATGCAGGTGGTCGAGGTGGTAGGAAACCAAAGTGCGTCCATCGTCGTTGAGGGCGATTGCCGCACTATAGGTGTCCTTCTCATCACCAATGTAATTGCGGATGAGCGTGCCGTCGGCGACGTTCCACGATCGGATCTCCGCAAACGATTCCAATACTCTCTGACCGCGATCATCCGTTTTGAGCACGCGCTCGGATTGTCCGGCGGAGATCAGTTCGGTGCCGTCGGGCGTGAACGCCAGCGAGACGATGTCGCGGCCATGGCCGTTCTCGATCACCAGTGGGTCGGTGCCGGTTAGGAGATCGAAGATGAAGATGCTTTGCAAACCGCCGCAGGCCAATTTCGATCCATCGGATGAAATCGCCAGACCGAAGGTTTGCGGGCTACGGATCGGAAAATTGAAGAGCACGGTTTGTTCACCGCTGGCGACGTTCCAGATGCGGACCGCACTGTCGACGGCGCCATCCTGGCCACCAGCGGTAGCAAACCGCAACCCATCCGGGAAGAAGACAACATTCACAATGTTTCGATCAACGGTTTGTTGTTTCCAAAGCTCCACACCCGTGGCTACGTCCCATAGGCGGACAAGGCCAGGTTCGGATGTGGAAACGAGCAGGGTCCCGTCGGGTGAAAAGGCCATCGCTTCAGTGATTTGATGGACGGTACCTGTTAACGTGCCACGATCTTTACCAGTCTCGGGATCCCATAGGCGGATAACGCCGTCCAGGCCACCTGACGCGATGATTCGCCCGTTAGGGGAGAACGCGACGCATCGGACCATCTGCGCATGTCGTAGCCTGCTCGTTCCCAACCTGGCGATCGCACCTGGAGGCAGCACGTCTCCATAACGATCGGTGGTGACGTCATCTGAACTTGCCCCGCTGTCCGGAGAGGTCTGTTCTGCCACAGCCGCGCTGCCCGCTGCAGCTTGCGGGGGAGCGGCCGGCGTGAGGTCGTCGCTGGCATGAGTTCGGCCGCTGGTCGCCGATCCGATCTCACCAGTCCGCAGTGTCGGCAGGCAGACCAGCGCCCAGATCGCCAGCAATGAGAACAGGGTTCGTAGTTTCATCGGACGCGTCTCCTCGGAGAGGTGCAATAAATGCCGGATGCGAGTCCCGATCGGGTGCATCGTAGCTGACGTAAAGGCAAGGTGAGTTGGCTGGTTAGCCAGCCACTGAGCGACCCTTTCCAAGACACCGGCGTACTGAACCGGCGGACGGTCGAGCAGTTGTACCGTGGCGGCATCGCAACACCGCTCGCGCCCGTTGCGCGAGCTGCGGATCAATAGCCACGCCACCGGGTGAAACCACCACAGCGCGATCACCCCCAACTCCAGAGCGATTGCCCAGGGATCGCGGCGACGGTGATGCAGCAGTTCGTGCGTGAGCACCATCTGCTGCTGTGGTCTGTCGAGTATCTCGAGCAGCCCACGAGGAAAGACGACGACAGGGCGGAGTAGCCCGAACGCCAACGGAGTGACCTGTGCATCGCTCAGCAGCAGTCGCACCGTGCGAGGCGGCATGACCTGCTGGTGAGTCTGCTGCCATAGCTCGGCCATCGCTACGCTTGGCGATGAGGCTGCCGCTAGGAGTCGCCGAACTCGCCACCACCCGATCACTATCCAGCAACTTGTGACGCCCACTCCCAGAAAGTAGATCACTATCCAAGTCATCAGCCAGCTTGATCCGGTGCTCTCACCCGCTGAGTCAGCCGCGGCGTCCGTGGTGGCTTGAACCGCGAAAGTGTCGCCTGCTGCTTCACTGCCGGCACGGAAATAACCATCCGCCACTTCAGCCCCAGGGAGCAAGTCCCAGGCGGAACTCGGCTGCCTATCCCTTTCATCGCCCGCGGGCAGCAGGCGTTCAGCAGACATTCGTTGACGCACGTCGCTTGTCGGTCCCGTGACCGTACGCGGGGAAAGCAGCGAACTGGCACGCAGCGGACCGGGAATCGGCAACAGCGGCGGGATCAGAAACTTCACTAGCGCCAGCAGGATGATGCCATAAGCCAGCCCCGGCCGGCGACGTCCCACCGCCGCAGCGATCAGAAGTGCAGCGGCGCCAACCACAGCGGACTGCCAACCGGCATCCCACAACCACTGGCTCAGTTGTTCCGTGATCATGATTCGGAGTTCTCACCATCAAGCCGCCGAGCCGGTCGCACCGCCGCGTCGCTTGCCTGCTCGCCGACCGCGTCGAGCATCCGTCGAATCTCGGCAAGCTCTTCCGGTGTCGGCTTGCGGCTGCTCAGCAACGAAGCGACCACCGTCGCCAAGTTGCCCGCAAAAATGCGATCGGTGACTCGCCGCAGCAGCCGTCGATGTCCAGCCGCGCGGTCGACCTGGGCGTGGTACAGAAATGATTTCCCCTGGCCACTCTTGCTGCGTTGCACCAGCCCTTTTTCGGCCAATCGTTTGAGCAGCGTCAGCACGCTGCCATGAGCCATCGGTCGAAATCGATCCAGGCCCGGCGCAACTGGGCTGCGGTCTGAGGGCCTCCATTCCACAGGGCAGCTAAGACTTCTAATTCGCTCTCGGGGAGCTCTTCGACCAACGATCGGTCCGGCTGCTTGCTCATTGCGGTGTGCCTCGGCGGAGGAAACAGTGAGACGCCGGCGGAATTATAGACAGATGTCTTTTTTCAAGTCAAGCTTTTTGTGCAACAGTCAGCGACCTGTCTACTCGCTGCCACCGCTACGCGGTTCCGATTGCGACTAAAGTGGTGCTGGATACTTCGAAGTGACGACGATTGATGAACAGCCATCATTCTTACCGCACGCCCTTCGTGCCTCAGGGACGTGCCACCCAGAGATGTGCCATCCAAGGCTAAACCAGTGGCTATCGGATGCCTTACTTCGCCGCGTCTTCGTAGATCGGCAGGTGGCGGTAGTAGACTTCTAAGGAAAGCAGATTCATGGTCGTCAGATAGAGCCGGCCGGCATGCTGGCTCCAGCGATCGGGGACGGGATTTTTTGGGTCCCAACTGCCTTCCATGGGCCCGGTTTTGATTTGACCATCGACGAGGATCGGCTTGAGTTGCTGGTTCCAGTTTTCCCAGTGCTCGCCGCCCATGTGAAACATCACCTGCGTGGCGTAATACCAATAATAAGTATCACGCTGTGGTCGCCGTGGGTCGCCGATCGCTGGTGGAGTCATCGCCAGATAATCGGCGGCGAGTCGCATCTCGGGATTGTCTCGCCGCCAACCGGAGTACATCCGCATCAGCATCGCAACGGCCGTCATCGACGGCGTCGCATCGCGGCCGTGACGCTGTGTCGGCGTGTCGGGAGCAAATGGGTTGTAACGGTACAGATGGCTCTGTGAACTGCTGACCTTGGCCAGTTCCAGCCAGTGGTCGATGCCTTTGTAAACCGCCGGAGGAACGCTCAAGCCCGCCAACTCGCCGCTCTTGAGCGCCATCATCATCCAGCCGCTGACGCTGGTGTCGCTGCTGACCTGCGGTTGGTACCGCCAGCCGCCACGCTGTTTATGCTGACTGTTGACAATGTAATCGATCGCCCGCTGAGCCGGCTCGCGCAGCGCAGGATCGCCGGTCATCCCATACGCTTCACACAGCGCCAGGGCAGCGATGCCGTGGGAGTAGAACATGACGTTCTGGTCGCTGACCGGATCCTCGGAGCGGTAGAGGTTGCCATCGAGACGCTGCATTGCCAAGAGTGCCCTGAGGCCACTGGAGACGACCGGGGCGTACTGGTGTTGCTGGTGTGTGTAGCCAGCTCCTTGGAACGACAGCAGGCAAAGCCCAGTAGCCGCGGTGTCGCTCCGCAGCAGCACCGGTTCATCGGGACTCTGCAGCGACCAGTGTCCGTCGGGGTGCTGGCGGTCAGCAATGAACTTGAGCCCGCGTTCGATCGCTTCCTCGGTCTCGGGCCCGACTGAGCCCGGCGGCGTCGGCGCGCCGCTGCCTTGAGTTCGCATCACGCGCCGGCGAAACGATTCCACCGCTGCGATTTCGCTGCCGACTGGTTGAATCGGGCCGCCGACATCCAGCCGTTGGCGCTGGCTGGGGCGGAGCGAGATTGAGCCGATTTGCGGCTGGTCGTCCAGAGCCACCGAAATGCCGGCCCGAGCGGTCGGCGTGTCGGCCAAACCGCCAGGTCCCGACGGCAAGTTGAAATCGAGCTGCATCGCGCTGGCGGCGAGGTCATGGCTGACGGCGGAACTCGGGCGTGCATTTTCACGCGAGAGCGCCTCGATTTGCGCCAACCGATCAGTGGGTTCTCCTGAGCCAGCAGCAGCTGCGACCGCGGCCGGATCGTTGACTGTTTCGCCCGCAGCGCCGCTCAGGTCGCTTCCCGCGATCGCCATGCCAGCTGTGCCCACTCCTGGCAGCCCCAGTGGTCCGGTCGTGTGCCGGGAAGTCGCCTCCGCTACGGCGCCTGCGGAGATGCTCGGCACCCCGGCGGCGGTGTCGGCAATCGAAGCTCGCAGCTCCGATGCGGCAACTCCTGCGCAGGGGTTTCGGCTGGCAACGCTTGGCTGTCCAGCGCCAAGCTCGCTCCGACCGACGCTTGGCCGCGAGTCAGCGGTGTATCGATCGGTGACAGCACCCGTTCCGCCGTTGCTTGCGACCGCGCGACGGCCACCGATAAGGGTGCTGGCGCGGGGCCAGCGGCATCCAGTGTGCGTTGCCTCTGCTGCGCCGGCGACCGCTGCGGCGAAGCTCCAAGATTGCCGATGATCGGCAATTGATTTTCGCGCGACGGCAGCGCGCGAGCGGCGACGGAGGCCGACGGAGCGACCGCATCACGAGGCGGCAACTCAGATGCCGGCGGCGTGACGATCGCTGCTGCGGCCGGCTGCTGACGCTGCGGTTCGGCCGGCCGTTGCAGCGGTACCGCCTGCGGCAACTCAGTCGCCGGTGCCTCGGGCACTGGAATCGTCGGCCGAGCCGACGGCAATACCTCCCACTGCGGCCGCGTGGGACTCTTGGACCGCACGCCGGGCGCATCGGCCGGCATCGGCAAAGCGGATTCTGGCGTTTGCCGAGACAACAGGAACTTTTCCACTTCACGGGGCCGGACCGGCTCATGATTGGGCATCTCCAGCCGTGACGCCGATTTCTCGACCGGCGCGACCAAACGCTGCTCGATCGGCATCACCTTGGAGGCCGTTTCCGCATCGGTCGGTTGTGACCAGTCAGGCGTTGTCCGCTGCTGCGAGGGTGCCGAAAACAGGTATTCTGGCACCGTCTTCCGCTCGACCGTTCGCTTCGGCTCGACGCCGGTGAAGGATTCGGGAAAGTAGCGTCCGAAGACGATCACATTGACCGCCATCAACAGCAACATCAGGTGCACAAACACACTGGCGAGAAACCCGAGCTGGACCGACTTTTCAAGAAATCGCGAAGCGACCAGGCGAGACAACAGCGACAGCAGAACGACGCCGCCGAGCACCCCAACGACATAAGTCCAGGCGTTGTAGAGCAGCCGCGGGTCATCGAAGCGGAGCTGCGAGATGATCGTGTAGCCGACGAGCGTCCCGACGATGGCGATCCCGAGATCCAATGGCCACATCGGTTCGTTCGCAAGCGACCGATCAACCGGCGGAGACGGGCGAGCCATGCAGACATTCCTGAATCATTGGTTGAAGCATCCCGTCAAAGTGCGGGTCCTTCGCGAGTGGTTACGGAATAGTCGCTTACCCCCGCTCGATTACATAAATCCATAACCGTAACAACCGGTTGAAAGTTGGACGATTGATCAGCACGGATGACGACCGACTGGTTAGCCGCATTCTCGGCCACGGCGGCAACCAAGATCCGCTCCAGCTCCTCCGGCTCAATCGGCTGCCCACGCAGGTAGATCTCACCCTGGGCGTCGACGTCGATGACGATTTCACGGGGGCGATGAACCATCGGCGCGGCACTGGTTGCGGTCGGCAGCACGATATCCAGCCGTCGCTCCTCCTCTTCAAACTCGCTGGTCACCAGAAAGAAGATCAGCAACAAAAACACCACGTCGATCAGCGGTGTCAGGCTGAGGTTCGCGATGACGCTGGAACGTTTGATCGAAATGGCCATCGCAAACTCCTCAGCGGCTCACGCGTTTGGCTTTGGCTTTGGAAGCCGCGGGGGCCGGCGGAGCCGCAGGAATAGGCGGACTGACTACCGGCGGGATGGTTACCGGAGGATTGGCAACCGGTGGGCTGTCGACGGACGTGCTGATCGCGTCCGTCTGGCCGTTGAGGTTCAGCGTCCGCAGGGTGCCATCGCCATCGAGTCGCGCACGGCCCACGAACCGCGCCAGCCCCGGAGCGATCTCGAACGCCAGCCGCTCGATGCGATGAAAGTGCTTGGCCAAACGGTTCTCGAGGTACTGCGCAAAAATGGCTGCCGGAATCGCGACCACCAGTCCCGCCAAAGTCGTCACCAACGCCGTATAAATCCCTTCGCTCAATTGCTCGCTGCGACTGCGGTCAGGCGTCAGCGTCGTCGATTCATGGAACGCGACGATCATTCCCCAGACCGTTCCGAGCAGGCCCATCAGCGGTGTGGCCGCGGCGGCTAAGCTGAGCCAGCGGATCGGCGCGGCGTGATCGTCCGCCTCGCGCTGCACCGTTTCGGTCGCGGCCCGCTCGATCTCCGCCAGCGATTGACCGGTCCGCATCAGCATCGATTCAACGGCGGTCGCCGCCGCCGAAGGATAGTCGCGGCAAATCGACAAGGCGGTGGTCGGATTAAAGCGGTCGACGGGTTCGCAGAGTTCTCGCAGTTCATGAACCAGCCCCTTGGGGATCAGCCGGTTGCGACGCAGCTTCAACATCCGCTCGACCACCAGCGTAACGACCAGCATCGACATCAGGCCAATCGGAATCATGAAGCCGCCACCGCGCGTGATCAGCGACAAGAGGTCGATCCCCGACGGCTTGGCGGCCTCCGCCGGCTCAGGCGCGGACTGGCCGCCGGGTTCAAGCAGCTCGCGGACGGTGTCGGCGTCGACCGGCACCCGCTCCGGCTCGCCTGAATCAATGGGTCCCAGTTGGAATTGCTCGGGCCCAGGCTGCCCCGCTGGAAACTGCCCCGGCTGAAATTGCCCCGGCTCGACTTGTCCGGGCTGGAACCCCTCCGCGCCGGGAGCCGCGGGAGGCTGAGCGCCGGCCTGATGCCCTGCCCCGATCGCCATGACCAACAACGTCACGGCGAAAACCAAGCGGTGGATCGTCGCAGGCGTGCGGCAGTCGGGCGATCGATCTAAGCCAGCGGCGTGAGCAATGCGTTTCATCTAGCGTCCTGTCCGCAACGGATTTTGGCCGGGTGGCTGTGGCGTACTCGCTTGCAGGCGTTTCAGAACCTCAAGACGCTCTTGTCCCTTGGGAGCCAGTTCATGTTTAGGATGTTTGTCGACCACGTATTGGAAGAACTGCGCCGCGATCTCCGCTGACTTTTGCCGCCGATCCGGGCTGCTGGCTTGCTCCATCATCAATTCGGCGCAGCGTCCCGCTTCGTAACCGCTCTTGGCTTGCCAGTTGCGCACCGCCTCGGGTGCGCGTTCGGCCCCATAGCCATACATCACGCGCTGGAACTCCGGGATCGCATTGGCCAAATCACGGCGGCCAAAATAAATCTCGCCCATCATGAACCGCGCCCGCGCCCCGAGTTCATTGCGTTGCTCGGCCGCGACCACTTCGTAAAGCTTCAACGCCTCGTCCTCCTGCCCCGATTGCTGCAGCGCAAAGGCGGTTTCATAGCGTGCTTGAGGAAGGTACTGAGATTCTGGGAAACGTTTTTCCAACTCGTTAAACCAGTCTTTGGCAGCTTCATATTGTTTGAGCTGAGCGAGACTCTGCCCGCCGTGCAAGAACACCAATTCGCGGATTTGGCGATCGGCGACGCTGGCGAACTGCTGCTGGGTCTCATTGCGGTCAACGATCCGCTGGCGAGCGACCTGATAGGCTTCGACGGCCGGTTCGTACTTTGCCTGTCTAAAGTAGCCTTCGCCAACCATCAGCAGCGCGTCGGGCAGGAACTTACCCTCGGGGAACTCCTTGGCCTGAGCCGAGAAAACCTCGATCGCACGTCCATAGTCGGCCGCTTGATAAAGCGACCAGCCTTGGCGGTAGAGCGATTTTTCTCGCAGTTCGGCCGCGGTGGCAGCAGTGGCCGCGGCAGCATAATTCTCAGCCGCCGCCTCCCACGCTTCCTGGACATAATGCCGCTGGCCGATGAAGTAGTACGCTTCGGCGGTGAGCGGGTCTTGAGGGTACTGGTCGATCAACTGCCGGAATCGCTGTTGAGCTTCGTCTTCCTGTCCGCTTTCTTTCAGCGACCAAGCCCACTCATAAAGCACCTTTTCCATCAGCGGGTAATTCGGGACCGCAGCGACGAGCTGTTCAAGCCGCTCTGCCGCTTCGGCAGGCCGCTCCTGGTCCTGATCGATCAGCGCCAGTTCATACAGCGCATGACCGCGATTGGCTCCCTGAGGATCGGCCGCCAAGTAATCCTGCAACACTTCGGCTGCCGCATCCAGCTGGCCGAGTGCCCGCAGACACATTCCGCGAGCGAGCTTCGCGTCGGTGGCGATTGGATGTTCACCGTGCTGCTCGATCAACTGGTCCAGTGCAGCCAGCGCCTCGGCCGGCTGATCGGCGCGCATCAGGTTCCACCCGCGGCCATAAAGCGCAAACGGGGTCAGCAACGGATCGCGTTTGGACTGCAGCAACTGCTCAAAGCGTGCCGCGGCCTGCTGGTGATCGCCCGCTCGAGCCGACAACTGCGCCAGCCGGTAGAGCGCCTGATCAGCGCGGGGGCTGCTGGCGGAGCGTTTGATGATGCTTTCCCAAACCTCAGCGGCTTTCGCCGTGTTGCCGGCGGTTAGATGTGCCTGTCCCAACTGCAGGTGTACCTCATCGGCTCGCGGCCAATTCGGCGCCGCGGCCAACGCTTGTTCCAGCGCCTTGATCGCCTCCTCACCACGCCCCTGCCCCAGCTGAATCGTGCCGATCAAGTAGCTCGCTTCGGCCTGCTGATTGGCGTCAGGAAAATCGCTGCGGTTTTTTTCCAACAATTCAATCGCCGCGTCCTGCTTGCCGGCGACCGACAGCGCCGTAGCGGCGCGAAGCACCCACAGCGGGCGCTGCATCTTTTCTGCCGACGCTGGATCGTCGATCAGCCGCAGGTACTCTTCAGCAGATTCTCCGGCCGCTCCGGTCATCAACCGCGACTCGGCGATGATGTACCGCACATCGGCCAACAACGGATCGGATGGAAATTGCGACTGGAATTCCTCAGCCCACTTGGCTGCCTGTTCGTGCTGGCCCAACTGCATTGCGGCAAAGGCGGCGTTGTACAGTGCGCGGGCGCCTCGCGAGCCTTCGGATCGAACGTGTACAGCGAGCGGAACAACTGCATCGCTTCGGCGGTTTTGCCAGGGAGCAGCATCGTCGCTTCAGCGAGGTCCATGCGGAGTGTCGCAGCGTAAGGACCGACCGGCCCCGCATCGATCTGTCGCTGTGCCGTTGCCGCGGCCGCTGCCGGGTCACCGCTGCGGAGCGAGATCATCACCAGCCAGTGAGCGGCTTCGGTTGCCGCAGCCGGATCGTTTTGCCCCAGCACGCGTTCGAACCGTTTAGCCGCTGCAGCAAGGTCGCCGGCACGGTAGGCCGACTGCGCCGACGCGAGCACGGCGGCGGCGGCATAGGGCGAATCGGGGAACTCCCTGACCAGGCGCTCATAGACCGCCGAGGCCTCGCCGGCGCGGTTGGCTTGCACCAGCGCGAACGCTTGTCGCAGCAGTGCGTACGGGCGATCGGGGCCATCGACTTTGGCCACTTCGACAAACTGCGCGATCGCTTCGTCATACTGGTTGTGCGTGATGCTCGCGTCACCCATCCGGATGCGCACGTCGATGATCAGGCGGTCGTCTTTGCAGCCTTCGAGCAGTTGCCGATAGGAGCCCATCGCGTCATCGTAGCGTTGCAGATCCTCCAGCGCGATCCCGCGGGCGTAAAACGTGTCACACCTCAGCGGCGATTCTTTGCTCGACTCCAGCGACAGCAGTTTGTCATAGTAGGCGACGGCTTCGCGAGGCTGTCCCAGCGCGTAAGCCGACTCCCCGGCGTAGAACAGCGCCCGGTCGAGATACTTGCTGTTCGGCTTTTCTTTGATCAGCGTTTTGAACGCTGCCAGAGCTGCTTGGAGCCGCTGCTGATCCTGCTGCTCTTGCTGGCCGGCAGCGGCAAACTGGCACCAGCCGAGATTGACGAGGCTCTCCTCGCGCAGCTCCGACTGCGGATCTTTGACCGCGTGCCCAAACGCCTCCGCAGCCAACACATAATCCGGCTGGGCCTGCTGCATGTAGCACACGCCCAGGTAGTGCCAGGCTTTGGCGACCAGCGGCTCATCGGGATAGTTCTGCAGGTATTTTTTCCAAGCATCGATCGCCAGTTCGATGGCGCCGTTGGTCTGGAAGTTGGCCGCATCGGCGTAAGCGGCCATCGCCTGTTCGTTGTCGGCTGCGTCTTGGCCAGCACTCGGACCAGCCCACAGCAGCGAGCCGGCGAGCAGCACCCAGGCAGCAAACGTCAATCGAGTCAAGCTGAGTACGGATCGAAAAAAACCCATTGAAACCATCATCAAACGGGGAGCGGACCGGCAGAATGCCCGCTTCAGTGTACCGCTGCCCCTACAGACCGCAAAGGTTCAAAACGCTCGCGCCGCGTAATCACCGGGCCTCCTGAGCCCGCTAGTGACCGCCCGACGATCGCTGAGTATGGTTTACCTGCCGATTCCGTCCTCTGGCCATTTAGCCTCACTTTTCGTCCCTCACCTCACGCGTCTCGCTCACCATGCTCGACCTTCACGATAAAATCCGCGACGCCCAAGAACTGATCCAGCGTCACTGGGACCGCACTCCGTCAGTCGCCGTTGTCCTGGGCACCGGCCTCGGCGGCTTGGTCGAGGACATCGAGGTGGAAGCGGCGATCCCATACGGCGAAATCCCACATTTTCCCCAGTCGACCGCGACGGGACATCGCGGGCGGCTGGTGTGCGGAACGATGGGTGGCGTGCCGCTGGTGGCGATGGAGGGCCGGTTCCACCTTTACGAAGGCTACTCGCTCAAGCAGATCACGTTGCCGATCCGCGTTTTTCGCTCGCTCGGGGCCGAGCTGCTGGTCCTCTCCAACGCCTGCGGCGGCCTGAATCCGTATTTTCATTCCGGCGACATTATGGTGATCGAGGACCAGATCAACCTGATGGGCGACAACCCGCTGATCGGCATCAACGATGACCGCCTCGGCCCACGCTTCCCCGATATGTGCGAACCGTACGACCAGCAGTGGGTCGACCGCGTGATCGCGATTGCCCGCCAGAACCAGATCGAAGCGCACAAGGGCGTGTTTGTCGCGGTCGCAGGACCGAACTTGGAAACCCGCGCCGAGTACCGTTTCCTGCGGATGATCGGCGCCGACGTGGTCGGCATGAGCACGGTCCCCGAGACGATCGTCGCGGTGCACTGCGGGTTGAAGGTGATCGGGCTGTCGGTGGTGACCGACATGTGTCTGCCCGATGCCCTGCGGCCTGCGAACGTCGAAGAGATCATCCGCATCGCCAACGAAGCCGAGCCGCGGCTACGGCAGCTCGTCCGCGGAATCGTCGCCGAATCCGCAGCGATCCGCATCGCCTGATGCCCGCTGAGCCACTCGCTAGAGGAGCTTGCGAAACTGTTCGTTCGTGACACCGGCGTCGCGAACGATGTTTCCCATCGTGATGGCGTTTACAGGACTGTGCCGCGGGATCGTCAAGATACGTGAGCCGTCTGTCATGACAACATGCTTGCCCTGACACACAACGCGAAAGCCAGCCTTTTCCAGCGCACGTATCGCGTCCAGGTGATTCACACCTGCTTAACTTTGGCACCTTAGACCTCGACTGTGCCCCGCTTTGCGTCCGACGTATGCGTCAGCTCTTCAACCACCTCGCCGTACTCACGAATGGCCTCACGGATATTCTCGATCGCCTCACCCTCGGTTGCCCCTTGGGAGTGGCAACCCGCCAGTTCGGGGACGGAGGCGGCGTATCCCTCCGGTGACGGTTCAAGTAGGAGGGTGTAGAGCATTTGTACGGTTTCGCTAGGTGGGCGGAATCGGAAGTGACAGGATCATTGTAATGACATCGCAGCCGTAATGCTCCGTCGACCAACCACGGATCTGACGGCGAACAGCCGCCGTCAAGCAACGTGCCAGATCGACTCTCAATTCAGACCGCCCGATGCCATGCTCCGGGGGACGGCGTTGTTCAAGCAAGCCGCTTATTGGTTTTGGTTCTCTGTTTCCCTTAAAACTGGTATTCAACCAAATGCTGATGCCGGCAGGAGTCACTGGTTGGTAGCCAGAACAGGATAGCGTTTGCCGAGCGATGCATCATCGGTACAATAAAACTAAATGGGCACCAGCCGAGGGAGAGACGTTGCCAGACCACCCGAACAAACACATCCGTGAGGCGGTTGAGTATGCCGAGTTAAATGGATGGCGAGTGGTCAAAGCGAACGCCCGGGCTCACATTTGGGGCCGCATCTATTGTTCGGTCCGTGACCGCGAGGGGTGCGCGAAGGGCGTGTACTCGACGCCAAGAAATCCAGAAGACCACGCAAAGGATATTCGCCGCGCAGTTGATCGGTGTCCGCACGGCTAGTATTCGAATAAGAAAAACGATATGAGCAAGTACGAGTTCACTTTGGTGCTCAAGGGACCGGTCGAGTTGACCGAAGAAATTGCCGACAAGCTTTTCGAGTGCGGTTGTGACGACGGGTCACCAGGCACCTGCAATGGGGTGTTTAGTATTGACTTTCATCGTGAGGCGCCATCATTGGAAGCGGCAATCAACTCTGCGATCCAGAATGTGCGCGACGCTGGACACCAGGTAGAACAAGTGCAGATTGAAGCGAACGCGATGCCACAATCTGCATGACTATCTCCTGTGAATGATCAAGGGGTCAGGAGTCAATTGTACGCAGCACCGGCAGGCCCGCTTAGAGCAATTGGCTGCTAGCCCCTTACCCGTCTTCCATCTTCGAAGGTCAGGATACTGTCGGGCAATTCCGTGATGTCGTGGTATCCGAAATAGGTCAGATTGGCACCGGAGCGCTCTGTCAACCATCGTAGTTTGTCAAGTGACTGCTGACGGAGTTCGTCGTTGTCGGCTCGCGATTTGGCAAGCTCATTGACCGGATGATTGCCATTCGTCAGCTCATCGCGGAGATAGTAGGCGTCACCAACGTGAAGGATCCATGAACCATTGTTATGTATCGCGACCCCGCAATGCCCATACGTGTGTCCAAACAGCGGCACCAGGCGAATATCGACATCCGCTGAGGTTTTGATTTGGCGAGACGGCAGGCCAAGCATGGCGCTATCATCTTCCGCGTAAACTTGCCAGTCTGGCTCATGTGAAAACTGATGAGGCGTATAGCGTGGGTTGCCAGAATCGAGACTGTTCTTTTCTTCCGATGCAACGTGAACGCGGGCTCCAGGAAAATCAGAAAGACCGCCCGCATGGTCCGAGTCACAGTGCGTCAACACAATATCGGTTACCGCTGACGCAGAGATCCCGCGTGATTGTAATTGGCGGATTGCTGTTAAATCAGGCAGAAACTTGAACCCTGCCGCTTCGATCGCCGCGGCACCGATTCGACGTTGGGGGTCAGCCACATCGTGCATCCCAATCCCCGTGTCGACGAGAACCACCCCCATTTCGGTGTGAACCACCAAACAGTGACACGAGGCCGGTGGCAGCGGTGGCTTGTGCAGCCACCCGAAGTTGACGTGTTCAATTCGTGTCATTGGTTCAGTGGCAGAAACGAATAACCATCTATCTGTCTGTACTCGGACGAATGAGACGAATGAATCGGGCGTCGGACTGAGACGCCTGGCCCAAGTCAGGCGTCACCTATGCGGATGCTTTGCCCCTTGCGTCTCGACCTGCCGCAGTTTAGCGGGGCAGACAGGTAGAGGGCAACGTCGCGGTGGTTAGACGGCTCTGCGAGCCAGAGCCTAGTGCTATCGGTTCTCACGGCCGAGCCGCCTGGTCGCCGGTTGCAACGGTTCGCACTATCTAAAGTAGGCCGCTGGCTAGCTTCTATTGCTCCCAGATTCCAAAGCCGTGCCCTGGGCTGACATAGCACCGGCCGAGTTACGGCACTGAACCTCATGGAGAACAATCAGGCTGCAGGCCAGCAAGTTTCTCGCATGCGAACTCCCCAAACTGACTCAGAGCCCGAACTGCGCAAGCCCTACAATCGCTTTAACGGCCAACCGACCGCAATGCCCACGCATGTCACTAATAGCATTATCTCGACACTAAAATCTTTAACCGAGCGGTTTAGTTCAACGCCCAAGTTCAGCTGACCGCCCCGCCGAGGGCAAGCTGTGCACGTAAGACAACCTGCCGAGGCGCCAGTTCCGCTGCAGCGCGAGGTTTGGTGAACTTCCAATCGAGTGTCACTTGTGACTTGACCTCTGGTGCCTTCGTTTGGCCCGAGGCACTGTGGCCCAGTCGTCGGTACCACCCAATCGCTCAACACTCGTCAGACAGGTAAGTCGTATTTGCCCGAGATTGAATCGCAAGTGGCTGCGGCCGGGCCGCCAAGGACGACGCTTGAGCGAGGGCAGGCGTCAAAGCCATTCGCGGCTGCACTTCCGACGGGAACTGGTCGAATGAGGCCGCACCGAACTGGACTCGGTTGGTCATGGAGCTATACGGCCTAAAAAAGCGGACCGGCGTGCCGTTGATGTGCGTCAACGATCTGCTCCACGCCGATTGATATAATAGCGTCAGGTCCTCCTTATCCTCATTGGTCAACTCGCTGAGGTTTCCATAGTTCATAATCGAAAACTCGCGGTGCCGGCCAAAGACCTGGCTCGGCCACGCGCCTTCTCTCAGCTGGGCGAAGAAATGCCTCAGCCCAAACACATGGCCGATCTCGTGGATAAGTGTATCCACCTGCTCCTTGCGGGTTTGGGTGAACATCTTTGGGTACAGGGTCAGCTCGTGACGGCCACTATCGGGGAAGAAGGCCGAGGCGAGGACGCAGCCGCCGTTGATACAATCGTCTGCGCTTCGCATCACGAACTCGAAGTCCCATACATCTTCGTCATACTTGAACGTGACAGGCGCCGCGGCTCCCCAGGCGATCACTGCCTCACTGAATAGGTTTTGGATGTATGTCCTGGCCGCAGAGGGATTGGCGAAGTAGGCCATGGATCGCTCGCGGAACCGCCACCGAAGGATGGTGTCGATGTCCCAAAGCGGAACGTAGCCAGCGGAGGCATCGACCACGATTCTACTAGGGTCCATGTTCTGCGGGGTAGAGTACCCCCTGCGTTCGGTGTCACAGATGTTGCCAGGGCCGAGCACATGAACCAGCGACTCCATGTCGATCGTCGACTTCTTACCCTCACGCGGCCGAACCGCCTCGGTCTGGCCGCCTACCTCTTGGGCCGCCTCTAGCCCATCATCGTACTGCCGCTTCGAACTATTTTTTCGTGCCATCTAAAATGTCCTTGTAATAATAGATTCAGACTAGCACTAACCTAAAGTTCATCGCACCGACGGCGACAAATTGACAAATCGGGCTTGCTGAGATGGGTCGCTTACGGTCGTCTCACGTCGCCTCACTTGTCACCATTCGCCTAGACCTGGGTGTAACTGGCGTTTTAGGGACAAATTGCTTAGATTTGACCGATAGAAGTGCCTTCGGCCAACAAAATGCTGGTCCAACGCCGGCTAAATTGCCGCCGCGAAAAACCATTCCGCTCAACCGCTATCGTAGGGGCGTCGGCTACCTAGGTCAAGCGGGTTTTTGATTACAGATTGCCGGAGTCGCTGCATTCAATCATCTACATCACCGGTGAGCTAACTTGCAGAATTGCCTCGGTCCGTTGAACAGGAATTGGGAGCTCACCGCTCACAATACAATCGGCGGAGTGAATCAACCTTCATCGGCAAATCCGATGCGAGCACGTCGTTCACGGCTGGCACCAATTGCTCATCGGGCTGTCGGTGGTGACCGACATGTGCCTGCCCGATGCCCTGCGCCCAGCGAACGTCGAAGAGATCATCCGCATCGCCAACGAGGCCGAGCCGCGTCTACGTCAGCTCGTCCGCGGAATCGTCGCCGAATCCGCAGCGGTCCGCATCGCCTGATGCCCCCTCCTCTGCCGCTCAGTCGCTCGCTATCCGCTGAAGCAACGCTTGCTGATGCGGTTCAGGCGGCGGGGCGAGCCGCCGTTCTTGATCGACCGATCGCAGTAGCTACAGAGCTTTGAAGCGAATCCGCCTGCCCGATGCGGCCGGGCAAATGGCACGCGACACAACTGCTTCAAAAGCCTGGGATGATACCAGGGCAAATATGAAAGCAACTACAGACGTGCTTGTGTTGAGCCTTGTCACTGCCAGCAGGTCTGTAATCCAGTTCATGTTATCCATCAAATACCTTTGAACCGGAAACACCGTTAGAAAAAAGACAACGGGAAACATGCAGCCAACTAAAAAACGCACTGTGAGGAATTCATTGTAACCCAGCAAAAACCTGGACCACAGCCATCGAGTGATGGCAGACGAAAACACAGTGAAGGCGGCGAATCCAACGCTGCCCAAAAACATGAACCACGGCTCATCAATCATTACCGACATGTGAGCTAAGCCTTGCTGATAAACGATAGCCCCATGGAGGCCAACAATACAACCAAGTGCATAGCACAATGAAGTCGCCAACCGCCACCTGAGACCTGGTTGTCGTGCTGCGGCAAGAGGACTCGCAGCTGTTTCTGTCACCTCGTTTGAAGCCGCGTATGGGCTTGAGCTCATGATGTTCACCCGGGTGACAGCCGCGTTCACGCGGCGGGCGCGTGCGATGTTATTTCAGAACCGACGTCGTCGCCCGTTCACGCGCAAAGACGTTGTTATCTTCCATTCTCAACGCCTTCGGCGACGCGGGTGCAGTCATCAAAGTACGACCGATGTGCCGCAGGGTCAAACGCAGTATACAATTACAACAATCCGGTTCCGTGCCGAATAGAACTGCGTCGCCATAGGTGCTTCATTCGATGCGTGTACACGACCTGAGTACATTGATGCCAGTATTTCATCGGTCGAGAAGGGACAAGCCAGCACCTAGAACGACAGAACCAAAATGATCCCACCAACCACAATGGCGAAGACAAGGCACAGAAACATTTGTGCGAGAAACTTCAAGCCTTCGGATTGGATCCGATCGAGCTTAGAAGCAGACAAAAAACCGGTGTTTTTAAAATCTAATCTTGGGCGTCACAGTTTGGTTGGTGCAGCGTTAGGTCAATGTAATGTCTTTGTGCCAGATGCGAAAATTAATGACGCTGATTGCCAATGCGCCCCACGCTTCGATGACCTCGGTTTTGCGGTCATAGCGAGTTCGAAGTCGCCGCAATCCCTTTACCCAACTGATGGCCCTTTCCACTACCCAACGCACTTTTCCCAACCCGCTTCCATGTACCCGTCCACGTTTGGGAATGTGTGGTATCATGCCGAGCCAAGCGAGGATCGATCTCGTGGCTTCGCTGTCGTACCCTGCATCGGCATATACGTCGGTTGGTTTTGCCGGTGGGCGTCCCGGCTTGCCACCAACTTTTGGAAATTGCTCCACCAAAATCGGAATGATTTGGGTGTGTTCACTGGCGTTTGCTGGGGCAATGCGAATTGCCAGAGGGATACCCTTTTTGTCGACCATCAGCGTGTATTTCGAGCCTTTTTTGCGACGATCGACGGGGCTGGGCCCGGTTTTCTCGCCGCCACCGTGAGCTCTGACCAATGCCCCATCAATGATCGCCGTATGCTGATCCAGCTTTCCGGCCTGCGCAGGAGGCGAAGCATATCAAGTTTTACCCTCTCCCAGACGCCAATTTCTTCCCACAATTCCAGTCGCAGTCGCGCCGTCTCTCCGCAACAGCCCATTTCTGGTGGTACATCTCGCCAGCGGCAGCCCGTCGTTAAAACATACCAGAGGACCCTCATTATCGTATAATTAGGTACCGTTGGGCGACCACCTTTTGGTCCAACCGGTTCATCGGGCGGCAGATGATGGGCAACCACTTCGTAAAACTCGTCAGGCATTCTCGAATCGGCCATTGCTTACTCCTTGTGAAATACGAATGTGAATCACAGGGTGCAAATATTGTGCCAATTCATGAATGGGTTTTTTGTCCGCTTCTTAGTGAATGTGAAGACAATGATCGCGCCGCCGAAAAACAACGCGACGTAGGCTGTGAACATTCCTAGCCACGATCCGCCGACTAGATTCCAGATTTTTCCAATGCGTAGGCTGAACAGTGCAGCGCACACCAATGCCCAACCGCCAAGCCATCCTGCGACAGCAACGAGTTGGTTACGTAAAGTCTTGTCGGTGACTTCGTTATCACTGGTTGTCGCATCTGCTGTCATCTTCCAAGCTCTTCAAGCTGTTGTGCGGGTTTCGGTGAGCAAAAAATTCCGCTCGGAACCTGTCATGACCTGGTTAGGACTAGAGGCAATTTGCGTTCGAAGACAAATGACGGGGTTTGAACGACACAAATTCTTGGTGGTTAAACACCGGTAGAATGACCATCCGAAGAGGCAGCCCACCACCCCGGCCACAGTAGGGCAGTGAATCCGCTAGGTCAAGCAGTTCTCTTGCTTGAAGTTCCGCCGGGAACTGACCAAATGGCGAATCGATGTGGACAACGCGAGCAGGAGCTGACACGTTGAACGACTCCGCCTCCCAGCTTGGCCATTCCGCCCCATGCCCCCTGCCCTGCCGATGAATATGACCACAACCGCTGAAGCAATGCTGGCCGCCGCGGTGCAAGTGGTGCGGCGGCGGAGCGGGCTGCGGCCGTGGGTGGGGATTGTGCTCGGCAGCGGACTCGGAGGATTGGCCGACGAGGTCGTCGAAGCGGTGCGGATCGATTTTGATGACTTGCCCGGTTTTATGCGTTCCACCGCCGCGGGACATCGCGGTCAATTGCTAGTTGGCTCACTGGACGGCGTCGACGTGGTGCTGATGGCCGGGCGCGTGCATCGCTACGAGGGGCACAGCGATGCGGCGGTCAGTTTTCCGGTGCGGCTGATGGCCGCCTTGGGCGCTCGGAGACTGATCGTCAGCAACGCCGCGGGCGGGCTCAACCCGCTGTTGCAGGTTAGCGACATCGTTGTCATTGCCGATCACATCGATCTGGCCCGGCGGGCTGGAAAACCGCTGGCCAGGCTGGACGCAGCGTCTGAGTTGGCGGGCGGTGGCCGCGGGTCGTCGGCAGCGGTCAATGAACTCTACGACCGCTCGCTGATCCAGGTTGCTCTGGCGGCCGCGCGGGCCAGTGACTTTCATGCTTGCCCTGGGATCTACCTAGCGACGCTCGGACCGACCTATGAGACCCGTGCCGAGTACCGCATGATGCGCTCCTTCGGTGCCGATGTGGTGGGCATGAGCACCGCGCCGGAGGTGATTGTGGCCAAATCGCTGGGGATGGAGGTGCTGGGGTTATCGGTCGTCAGCAACGTTGCTCAGCCCGATGCGCTCCAAAGCACCAGTCACCAGGAAGTGCTGGCGGCGGGTCGAACTGCAGCCTTGAAACTCAGAAAAATCATCGCCGCGGCGCTGCTGCACCCCCTCGCTTGATCAGCTGTCGGATACGCTAGGGGTGACCCGCTGGTGTTCACCGACGCGTCTGCTCGGCACCGGCAGCGCCCTGAGCACGCACTGAAATCGGGGAGAATCCGATGAGATGGTCCCTTTGTCGCTTGCAGACCTGCAGCTTGTTGATCGGCTGTGTTGTTTCCACTTTCGCGGGCGCCGACGACGGCGCCGCTCCCCAGGCGGCGACGCCAGCCGCCACGGCCCAGGCCCCCGATGCTCCTGCACCGGCGGAAGCTGAGGCGAAAATAGACGCGGAAGCCGAGGAGCCGCTGACCCGTGAATCGCTGGCCCGGCTGATCGGCGAAAAACAGTATGAGGAGGCGCTGCAGCGCCTTGACGCGGCCGTCGATGCGGCCCCTGACGACACGACGCTCGGCCTGATGTACACGATGCTCAGCGGCGCCGTCGGCAGCGATCCATCGGACGAGGCGCTGGCGACGCTGCGTAAAATCGTCGACTCGGGGCTGGAACAAGAAGCGCCGTTCGGCGTGGCCCGAGCGATGGGTGTTGCGGCCGCGGTGGACCGGTTAGTGACTCGGGACCAAGAACTCAGTGCCGATGCAAAACTCGACCTGCTCGACCGGCTCGATCAAAAGCTGCCTGACGACCAGCCGCGATTGGCGGGAGCGAAGCGATCACTGCTCTTGCGGCGGATCACCACGCTGTTCAATGCTGATCGCAAAGACGAGGCCCAAGCGGCACTGGAGGAACTGGTCAAAGGCCCGCGCGAACAAGCCGATCCAGCGGATAGCCAATCGATTCGGCAATTCGTCGAAGCGGTCAACACCTATCAATTGATCGGCGGCCGGTACTTTCCCGAGCGGCTCGAAGAGCTGACCCAGGAAGCCGAGATGCTGACCGCCGAAGCGATGGCTCGAGACGATGTCGATTTGATGGCCGTGATCGCCTTTTACAGCCTGCGGCAAACCCGGGCCGCCTCGCTGGCTCGCTCCGACCCCCAAGCCGCCGCGAAGGTGATCGATGAGCTGGAAGCAGCGCTGGAGTCGGCTCGTGAGCGACTCGACGAAAACTCGCACACCGCGCTGGCCACCTACACCCGTTCGTTGCAGTCGCTGCGATCGCGGATCGATGCGGCGCTGAAGATCGCCGAGATGATCGGCACCGAGGCACCGGAAATCGATGCCGAATCGTTCGTCGCCTGTGATCCGGTCAGCATGCAGGATCTGCGCGGCAAAGTCGTGCTCATCGATTTCTGGGCGGTGTGGTGCGGCCCTTGTATTCAGACCTTCCCGCATTTGATTCAGTGGCACGACAAGTACGCTGATCGCGGCCTGGTGATTCTCGGGGCGACCCGGCATTACGGGTATCGCTGGGATGACGAAGCGAGCCGTGCGGTTCGGGCGCCCGACGTGACGCCGGAGGAAGAGCTGGCGATGCTCGAAAAGTTCCGTGAAGCGCACAAGCTGCGCCACGGTTTCTTTGTCACGCCCAGCGACAGCACTTACCAAGCGGACTTCTCGGTCACCGGCATCCCGCATGCTGTCTTGATTGATCAGGAAGGTAAGATTCAGATGGTCCGTATCGGTTCGGGCGAAGCCAATGCACAGGACCTGGAGGAAAAGATCGAGCAATTGCTCGGCGGCCAGTCCTGATCGCCCTCCCCTACCCCGGTCTTGGCAAGCGGGGCGTCATCGGAACTTAACCTTTGACGGCAACCGGACCACGGACGCAGGCATTCAGGCGAGGAATCCCGTTGGACAGTCGGATCAAATCGAGTCTCGAAGCGGCTCAGTCGTTCCACGGTGAGATGGCCGCGAGCTGGGAAGCGCTCGGCTCTGGCGGCCCAACGCTAGCCGCCCTGGCGGCGGTCTGCGCCCGCGCGATCATTCATCCGCCGGCCGAGCCGGCGGAGCCTGACCTGTCCAACGAATCGCTGGCGATCCTGTACGCGGCCCGCAATCGCGGCGTGATCGAAGTCCGCGGGGTGCGGACGGCGTTCGAGGCTCCGGGGCGGCTATTGGCGATTTACGTCGAGGAAGATGAAACCCGCACGATCGCCTTTCGCAGTCAAACCGAACCGGAAGTCACCGTGCGGTTCTTCGATGGCTTCTGTCAGCTTTGCCGCGCCGGCATGGTGCTGCACCATCTGCACCGCGACTTCACCCTCTCGCGGCTCGGCTTTGAACGAGCCCGCACGATCGCGCATCAGCAGGTCGCCCGAGAACTCGAAGAAGCGACCGAGTTCGGCCTGCACGACAGCTAACTCGGAATCTGCATCTCGCAGATTTTGATCGCATCGACCGCCACGGCGGCGTCCAGCGCCGGATGCACTTGGCCCGAGGTGATGCTGTGCGCGGCGGCGTCGAGTTCTTTGACAAATACTGCGATCGAGTCGCCGGCTGCAGCCGAATCATCGGCCGGACGCTCGACGCGGCCGTCGGCGTGGGCAATCGTCAGCGGGATACTCGCCCCGCTGCCATCCCCAAAGGCGGCACTTTCAAACTGTACGTTGGCCTTCTCAAACTGTACGTCATAGCCATGCGTGAACCCACGCGATGCTTGATCGATCACACCGGAGGTCGCCCCCGCCACCACGTCTGTATCCGCGAACCGGAACACGGTTTCGACATACTTGGGAACGCCGTCCTTCATGCGGCAGACCGAATGCGCGGCCGTTGGCATCCCGATCAGCATGCGAATCAGGTGCGCGTCGTGGACATGCAGATCGATCAGCGGTCCGCCGACGGTGGTCGGGTCATAAAAATCGGGAATCCAATCCGGCGGCCCGATCACGCGTTTGAAGTGGCCGCCGAGCAGCTTACCAAAACGTCCGTCGGCGACGGCATCGGCGAGTAATCGGTATTCGGAAAAGAACGGCAAGATGTGGGCAACCATCAAACGGCTGGCGGCGCCATCGGCCAGTGCCGCCGCTTCGGCTGCCGTCAGTGCTAGCGGTTTTTCGCAGAGCACGTGCTTGCCGGCCGCCAGCGATCGCGCGACGGCATCGCCGTGCAGATGCGGCGGCAAACAGATGTCGACCAGGTCCACTGCCGGATCATCCAGCACGCCCTGCAGCGACTCGTAGGCGGCGAGCGCGGAAACATCGATCGCTTCGCCCGGAGGTCCAAAGTTTCCCTGAATCCCCCGCCAATCGCCCGCGCGTTTCTTCGCGTCTCGGCTACAGAACGCAACCAGGTTCGCCGTCTGGCAGCGCTGGTACGCCAGATAGTGAATCCAGCCCATGAAGCCGACACCGACGATCGCCACCTTAACCATGCAAACTTTCCATTCTTTCTAAAGGGGACAGTCCAACAATCAACCACAATGCACTTTAGCTGAGTTCTCCACTGGATAGACCGTACACGAAGTGGCATTGGGCCAACGAGTGCAGACTCGCTTAAGTACCACGGGCCTGCGGCTGATGCGTTTCAAAGGTTGAGCGGTTGGTTTGTTCGGCCTCGCGTTTGGCGGCCACGGCCCGCTCGTAGAGCACCGCTTGGGCCTGGAACGCTGGCTTCTTTTCCGTCGGTTGTAAGCGGCGATACTGGCCGCTGGACTGCAGCATCCAGGAGTTGACGTTGTCTTTGAAATAGCACCGCAGCATGGAATGCAGCCGTTTGCGATGCTCCGGCGCGAGCACCGGGACAAGCAATTCAACGCGGCGGTCAAGGTTCCGCGGCATCCAATCGGCACTGCTGATGAAGAGCTGCGGGTCGCCGCCATGCTCGAAGTACAACACGCGGGCGTGTTCGAGAAAGCGGTCGACAATGGAGACGACTTCGATGTTCTTACTGAGCCCTTTGATGCCCGGCTTGAGACAGCAGACGCCGCGGATGTTGAGCCGAATGCGGACGCCAGCGCGGCTCGCTTCGTACAACGCGTCGATCACCTCGGTGTCGACCAATGCGTTGACCTTGGCGATGATCTCCGCCTTTTGTCCTTCGCGGCGGCGCTGAGTCTCCGCTTCGATCAACCCCAACAAGCGTGATCGCAGCGTGGTCGGCGCTACCGCGAGGTGGTGCATCTGGCCTGGTTGGCTCGCTCCGGTGATCGCGTTAAAGAATTTGGTAGCGTCGTCGCCGAGTGTCTCTTCGCAGGTCAACAGCGAGACGTCGCTGTAGATCGCGGCGGTGACTTCGTTGTAGTTGCCGGTCCCGAGGTGCAGGTAGCGGACGATACCCTGCGGCTCGCGGCGGACGATGATGCAGATCTTTGCATGCGTCTTGAGTCCGCGCACGCCGTAGATGACCTGCACCCCGGCACGCTCCATTTCACGCGCCCACTCGATGTTGCGAGCTTCGTCAAATCGGGCCTTCAACTCCACGATCGCGGTCACGTACTTGCCGCGCTCAGCAGCCCGTTGCAGTGCGGCGACGATCGGGCTATCGCGACTGGTGCGGTAGAGGACCTGTTTGATCGCCAGGACATCGGGATCCACTGAGGCCTCTTCGATGAAACGCACGATCGGATCGAATCGCTCATAGGGGTGAACCAGGACGATGTCCCCGGCTGCGATGTTGGCGAACATCGACTCTGCCGGATCGATCGCTGGGCTTCCCTGCGGCGGCCAGGGCTCGCTCCGCAGCGAACGGAAACCTTCGAGCGCGACCAGATTGAACAGGTAGGTCAGGTCCAGTGGCCCGTCGACACGAAACAGATCGTGGGCAGAGATCTCGAGCGTCTCAGTGAGAAACGCAATCGTCTCGTCGCTCGCCGCGGCACTGACCTCCAGCCGCACACAGCGCGATTCACGGCGGCTTTCTAAAACTTCTTCCATCCCGATCATCAGATCCGGTGCCGCCTCTTCGCGGAGTTGCACATCGGCGTTGCGGGTGATGCGAAAGGCGACGCACTCCATCACTTCACGACCGGGAAAGAACTCATCGATGTGCTGAATGACGAGGTCCTCCAACAGCACGAAGCCGTAGCCTTTTTCGGTCGGCAGGCTGACCAGTCGGTTCAGCACCCGGCCGAGCGGGATCACCGAAAACTGCCACGGCGGCTGATCGGATGATGCTTCGCCGGCTGCCGCTGCCGGCTGATCTGCATCCAGCGGCCGCATCCGCACGCACAGATGCAGTTGCAGCCCCTGCAGCATCGGGAACGCGTGGTCGTGGTACAGCGTCTGGGGCGACAGCACTGCCAGCACCTCGTTGCGAAACCACTGGTCCGCCGCGTCACCTGCCCGCTGGCCGATATTTTCTAGCCGCAGTCGGCGGATGCCGGCGTCGGCCAAGAGCGGCTCGAGCAGCTCGTTGAGGATGCGGTACTGCTCGTTCTGCAGCTGATGACAGCGGTCGGAAACCGCTTGTAATTGCTCCCCGACCGTCATTCCGGCCGGATCGCGGACCATCGGATTGCGCTGATACTGCATCTTCAGGCCGCCGACGCGGACCATCACAAACTCGTCCAAGTTCGCACCGGTGATCGCCAGAAACTTCGCCCGTTCCAGCAGCGGCAGATCGACCGCCTCGGCATGTGCCAGTACCCGGTGGTTGAACTCCAACCAGCTCAGCTCGCGGTTGAGAAAACGGTTCGGCGGTAGGTCACTGAGCGACACGGCTACAAACTCTCAAGGGCACGAGGGGTCAAAGGGAGTCGAGGCGGCAGAAACGTGGCGGCCACCGCCAAGGGAACACGCGGTAAAGAATACGCCACCGCCGGCTCGGCGCGTATCGCGGGAGACCGTTGCCGCGAGACGTTTTGACGACTAGGCAAACTAGAAAAGACTGCCCTGCCCGATCGTTGAGCAGCCGCTGCCTTGCTCTTGAACATCCTCCATACAGTCCTGCAATGGCGGCGGACACGCTTCCGGCTCCGGTCAAGGCAACTTAAAAATTCTTGTTCTTAGCGACGTACGCAGATCCCTTAATTCACATCATCCGGCCGCAATGGCAGCAAGTGGACCTACAGGGATTGCATAAGGAATCGTGCGGCCGATTTTGGCACTCGCTTCGCTTGCCAAGCGTTGCACAAGACGCGTCAATTGGCGATGTCTGGGGCATCGTCGACTTTCTCAGACGTCTTGAGAGGTCATCACTCATGAATACGGTACTTTGGCTGGTCATTGCCCTCACCGCTTATGTCTCTGCACCGGACCGATCGGTCTTAAAGGATTCGGTCGACCTGGTAGAAGTGAATCATTATCACGACGCGCGCGGCCAACACGTTTTTGATCAACTGATTTTTTATGATTGGAGCAGCCAACAGCGACGATTCCAAGTTCGTGCTTGGCGGCTGATCAAGTCCGACAACCAGCTGCCGCGGCGCGACCATCGCAGCGGCACCTGGCTGGTCCGCTGGCATGATGAAGGGGTGATGCGCGAAGTGACCGCCAAAAGCCGACGGGAAACGTGGACGCAGTACGATCCGGAATTGATCGAGCGGGAGAACCTGCCTCAAGAACAGCGGTTGGATCTGTCGCCGGTCGGTGGAAGCCGCGATCGTACCTGGGTAAGTCAAACGCTGTCTCATTAGACGCTCGCCAGAGCTGTAAATCGGCGCCTGCTGTAGCTACGCTGTAAGCAGCCGGCAGTTGTTCATCCTTTGAAAAGCCAAGCCGGCGCAATTGCTTGCTCTCTTGAAGGTCCAACACGCTGTGCTTGCTCTTCGCTCACTTGCCGTCGCCGTCAGCGGCCGCTCATTTCTCGTTACGCGTCCCGAACAACCAGCTAGCGCAGCGGCACTGCTTAGACGCAGCAAGTTACGTGCGTTATGGCTGCTGGCCGCGTCGATGTTAGTCGCCACGGTCGGTTGTGGCCGGAAAGCGAACGAAGGGGACCTACCGCAGCGGGCTGATTCTTCATCGGCAATGGCTCCGGAAACAGCGGCTGCTCCCGACACAACGGCCTCCCCGGCGACCGATACCACACCGCCGACCTTCGAAGTCACCGCCGAGGAGCTGCTGGCCGCGCGATTGCCGCTCGAAGAAACCCGCCAAGGATGGGTACGACTGTTCGATGGGCATACATTCTTTGGCTGGGAAATTGCCGCGCCGGCGAACTGGCGGATCGAACAGGGCGCAATCACGGTCGATTCCGGACAAATGGGGCTGCTGTGCACGTCGGTCCCGTGGCAGAACTTTGAGCTCCGCTTGGAAATCAAAGCCGACGCCAACACGAACAGCGGCATCTTCCTGCGCACTCCGCTGGAACCGGCCGACCCGGAGAGCGATTGTTACGAAGTCAACATCGCGCCGCCGGACAATCCGTTCCCGACCGGTGGGATCGTCAAACGCCAGAGCGCTTTGGCGGCACCAACACTCGACCCGGAGGCTTGGCACCTGTATGAAATCTCGTTGATCGATGACACGCTATCGGTGCGGATCAATGGCCAGCAGATCACGCAGTACACCGATCCCAATCCCCTGCCCGCCGGCCGTATCGGGCTGCAGCATAACAGCGGGCTAGTTGCGTTTCGGGACATCCGCGTCCGCCCGATCGGGCTCAAACCGCTGCTCGACGACGAACTGTCGCAGTGGAAGCAGTACCCCGAGATGGAAGGTGAGTTTCGCATCGAAGATGAGGGGCTGCTACGCGTCATCGGCGGCCGTGGGCAGCTCGAATCGGTTGATTCTTTTGGTGACTTTGCCTTGCTGAGCGAATGCAAAACCGCATCGGAAAAACTCAACTCGGGCATCTTCTTCCGCTGCATTCCGGGCGAGGTGATGAACGGATACGAGTGCCAGATCAGCAACGAAATCGTTGGCGGCAACCCGTTGGAGCCGGCCGATACCGGCACCGGTGGCATTTTCCGCCGTCAGAACGCTCGGATCGTGGCCGCGGCGGATGGCCAGTGGTTTACGATGATGCTGGTCGCCCACGGTCCGACCTGCGCGGCCTGGGTCAACGGGCTACAGGTGACCGATTGGACCGATACGCGTGCTCCGCACACCAATCCGCGCCAGGGGCTACGGTTGGAACCGGGAACGCTGATGATTCAGGCTCACGATCCGACCACCGATCTGGTGTTTCAGCGGATCGATGTCGTTCCGATCACCGCGCAGCAGCCCGCGGCCGAAAATTGACAGGCCGCTGCTTGAACCTCAGCCGTAGAACAATTGTCCTCAATTCCAGAGCAAGCAAACGTTGCGGCCAGCGGCCGAATAGATTGTGTGGTCCGTCAGCCGGAATCGTCGAAGACGTCCGAACCGGTTGGCCGCGTTTTAGCGCTGTGAGACCGCCGCTCTGAGTTGTTCGGCCAACTGCCGCAGTTCCGTCTCCTCTCGCAAAGCCAGCGTTTCCAGCGAATCGACCGGCAGGCCAAGAACTTCCTGGAACGCGCGAATCCGCCCCATCAACTCGCCACGCGCCGCGCCTTCCTGACGCCCCTTCTCAATCCCCTGCTCAATCCCCTGCTCAATCCCTCGCTCAATCCCCTGCTCAATCCCTTGTTGTAGCCATTGTTCGGCGATGGTCGGCATCAGTGATAATCCCTCGGTCAGCAATGGTTGGTTCTGAACGCCGCGCGTAAAGGACGCCCGCAATGCGTCCGGGGTGATCGTCGGCGAAACGCTGACGACGTACCGCAAGATCGCCTCAAGCATCTGCAGCGCCGAGTCACGCTCCAGCCCCTGCGCTACAATCCGAAACGCATCTTCGAGCCGCTGAGCTAACTCCTCGCGGCGGCTGTATTTTAGCACCGACAGGAGCACAAAGGAAATCGACTCCTCACGCAACTGCTCCTCGGGATAGCGGCTCAGATCCAACAGCGGCAGCGTGAACCGCGGCACGTACGGCCGCAGCGGCTCCGGCACAGCGATCAGTTCCTCCATCGAGCGCGCCACGTTCCAGGGCTGCTCGCCGTGATACAGGACCAGCGGGATGACGCAGCACAGCGGCAGCCCATCGCGCAGCCGCTGCTCCAGAATCCGCACGATGTACCGCAGGATTTGAAACACGGTCAGCGCGTCGGGATGCGACTTATGCTCGAACAGGATCACGGCCAAGGCTGCTCCGCCCTTTACCAGCGGCACCTCAAAAACCAGGTCTGACAGGCCCTCGCGGAGCGTCTGGTCGATGAAGGACTGTGGCAGCGGCCGCAGCTCGCTCAGGTTGAGCTGGGCGACCACCTCGGCCGGCAGCTGCTGGCGCAAATAAGCCGCTGCGGTCTCGGGCTTGCCGAGCATGTAGCGAACAAACCGATCGTGCGGGTTGTGAATCGGCTCTTCGTCCATGGCCGCGGGTTCGCTGATGGAGAGCGCGGGTGATCAAGAGCACTCCAGCTTAGCATGAAGCACGCCGATCAGTCTTTGGCGGCTTCAACCTTGGCGATTTCGGCCCGAGCTCGTTGGAGCACGTCGGCGATGTTGACCGGCTGGCCACCTTGGCGTTTGCTCTCATCAGCGGCGGCCATGAAGGCGTACAGTTCGATCGTTTCCGCGGCGGGCACCGGTGCGATACCGCTGCGGAAGAACTTCGCGATCTCGACGAGCATCGGGTCGTAGCCTTGGTAAGGCCCAAGCGGCTTGATGTCCTTTTCGCCGAAGGCATGACCGCCGTACCCCGACTTCCCTTGGCGGATGCCGCGGAACGTTCCGATTCGGCCGTCGGACCATTTGCCGACGACTACATCCATCCCGTCGCTTGAGGTGCGGCTGACCGACTCCAACCCCGACCCCATGCAGCTAAACAGCATTTCGACGCCGTGGATCCCGTACCAGAACAAATCTGGATGCGATGGCTCCAGCGACGCCGGGCTGTACGTATCACAACCGAACACCTTGCCGATCGAACCGCCGCGAACCTCCTGAACGCCGCCAGCATACCTCAGCGATGACGTGGAGAACGCCGGCACGCCGAGACGCTCGGCGGCGTCATAGATTGCCAGCACATCGCCCAGCGAAGCCGCGACCGGTTTGTCGATAAACACCGGCTTGTCGGCCTCGAGCACCTGCAGCGTTTGCTCCAGTCGCGGGTGGCCATCGTTCGTTTCCAGCAGCACCCCGTCGACTTTCGCTAACAGCGCCTCGATCGAATCGACGATCTCGACATCGAGCTTTTGAATTTCCTCGATGTATCCAGGGATCCGGTTGCTGCTCGACTCGATCGTCTTGCTGCCGTAGGGATACGCCGCCACGACGCGGCAGTTTTGGAACTTGGGATCGGCCGGAGAACGGTTGAGCGATTTGGTGAAGGCGATCGAGTGTGAGGTATCCAGGCCGATGATCCCCAGCCGGATGACGTTGTCGGTATTCTGGCCAGCGGGTTCATCCGCGGCCCTGGCGGCTGTGCCAACCCATGCGAGGCTGAGCAGGACCACTACAGGGACACCTAACCAAGTTCGAGCGTGACGCAAACTTCTCATGCTGCCAATCCTCATGCTGCTAATCGGTGTGGGCGGTGCGATCGAATCAAAAACCGGCTCAAAGCTACCGCAGCGCAAGCCGGCCGGCGGTGTTGCCGGTCGGTGTGAGCGCTGCGCAGGCTCGTGGTGTCGCCTCAGCGGCTACACCTTGGGCTGCCACTTCGGATCGTACTCGCGTCCCCACAGCTTGGCCGCTTCGGCATGATCGAGAATGTGGCCGTCGGCCGGATCGGTGCTGAGCGTCGAAGCGGTGCGATAGGCGATGTTGCCCAAATGGCACATCAGCGTGCTGCGGTGGGCTTCTTCGATGTCCGCGCGCGGACGGTCGCCGGTGCGGATGCAGTTGAGGAAGTCGGCCAGGTGTTCGGTATCACCACCGCCACCGCCGGATTGCGAATCGGTTTCACGATTTTGCATGTCGTAGGTGACATAGCCTGCATCGCGGATGACCATTGAGCCCTTGGTACCATGGAAGCTGACGCCGAAGCCGGAATCACGTGCGCCCAGCGGCGACCAACTCAGCCCTTCCCAGGTGATCGTCTTACCTTCAGGGAAGTCGTAGGTGACCATCATCGTATCGGGCGTTTGTTGATCGTCGTCATGGCGATACTTCCCGCCGCCAGCAGTCACGCGGGTGGGATACGTGACTTGCAGGCCCCAGCGGGCGACGTCGAGTCCATGGACCCCGTTATTGCCCAGTTCGCCGTTGCCCCAGTGCCAATTCCAGTGCCAGTTGTAGTGCACCATGTTGTCGACGTACGGTCGCCGCGGCGCCGGACCTTGCCACAGATCCCAATCCAACCACTGCGGCACGTCGGCCTGTTTTCCGGTGCCGATCGATGCGCGGCGATTGTTGTACCAGCTCCGGGCATAGAGCACGTCGCCGATTTCGCCAGCGTGCAGTTTGGCGATTCCGGCGACGATTCCTGGCCAGCTGCGGCGTTGCGAGCCCATTTGCACCACGCGATCATGCTTCCGCGCGGCTTGGACCGCGAGTTCGCCTTCCTCGGCGGTCTGACTGCACGGCTTCTCAACGTAAACGTGCTTGCCCGCGGCACAGCCGAGGATTGTTGCCGGAGCGTGCCAGTGGTTCGGTGCGGCCACGACCAAAGCGTCGATGGAGGCATCGTCGAGCACCTGGCGAATGTCCTTCACCACGGTCGCCGGTCGTGATTGTCCTTTAGCGACGACCTCTGCCGCCTTATCTGCAGCACGCGAATCGACGTCGCAGATCGTGACCACTTCCGCCCCTTGGGCGGCCATAAAACTCTTGGTCAACGCCAGTCCGCGGCCGTTGACCCCCATGATCGCGACCCGCACGGTCTCATTGGGCGAGGTCGAATCCGCAGCCCAGGACCGCTGCGCAGCCCGCTCAGAGGTCACCGCGGAGGCGGCAAAAAGAGTGGCACCGGCTTTTAAAAACAGCCGCCGATCTTGTTCAAACGACATCCGCAATCTCCAAGGCAGGCAAGGAACAGGTGGGACCACAGCAGCGCCGGCGGGCCGAAAACGGAGCTCGCGACGCGGAGTGGCGTCAATGGTGAGGCGCTGAGTCTAACGCGGCAGCTGCCGATCGCCAACTTTTTTCAGCCGGTTTATCGCCGCCCAGCTCACTTGGCTGCCGCGGCGGCATGTGCTCGTAACGGCTTGGGCAGCGGGAAAAAAACTTTTTCTTCGCGGATCGTTTGCGTCGTCACCGTGGCATCAAAGTTCTCCACCAGCCAATCGACCGTCTCCCGCACAACCGATTCAGCGCGCTGGCCCCGGCGGTGACCAGCACGGTCATCGAGCGGTCGAACGCGTCGGGCGACAGGTCCTGTGGCCCATCGACCAGATAAGCCCGGCGACCTTTCTCGGCCGCCAACTCGCGCAGCCGCTGGCTGTTGCTGCTGTTCTGACTGCCCAGCACGATCACCGCGTCGGCCAGTTCGGTCAGCTTGCGAACCGCCTCTTGCCGGTTTTGCGTCGCATAGCAGATGTCTTCCTTCGGTGGCCGGGCGATGTCCGGGAACCGCTCGCGCAAGGCGTTGATGATGCGCGTGGCGTCGTCGACCGACAACGTCGTCTGCGTCAGGTACGCCAGCGGAGTCCCCGGCGGGAAATCGAGCTGCGCCACCCCCGCTTCATCCTCGACCAAAACGATCGCTTCGGGAGCTTCACCGAGCGTTCCGATCACTTCGTCGTGCCCCTCATGACCGATCAGGATGATCTTGTAACCGGCTTTGGCGAAGCGGATCGCTTCGAGGTGCACCTTGGTGACCAGCGGGCAGGTCGCGTCGATGGCGTTGAGCCGCCGCTGACGGGCCAATTCCCGAATCTGTGGCGAGACTCCGTGGGCGGAAAACAGCAGCGTGCTGCCCGGCGGGACCTCCTCGAGCGAGTCGACGAAGATCGCGCCCTTGTCACGAAAAGTCCGCACCACATACTGGTTGTGGACAATCTCATGGTAGACGTAAATCGGCGCCCCGAAAGCCTTTAAGGCCAGGTCAAGGCTGTCGATCGCCATGTTGACCCCGGCGCAGAAACCGCGCGGTGCGGCGAGAATGATTTGCATGACGGCTTCATCGAGTGAGAGAATGATTAACCCTCAGGTTAACCGCCGAGGGGGCGACTCGTCTAACGGTCCAAAGTCGAAAGTGATTTCGCTGGCTCAGGCGGAGGCCTATTGTCGGCGGTTGGCACGGAGCCATTACGAGAACTTTCTCGTCGCCAGCATCCTGCTGCCCCGCACGCTGCGCCAGCCGTTTTACAACGTCTATGCATTTTGTCGCCATGCCGACGACCTAGCCGATGAATCCGGCTCTCCGCAACTCGCCCTGGACCGCCTGCACGACTGGCAATTGCAACTGCAACGTTGCTTTAGCGGCCAAGCCGAGCATCCGATCTTCGTCGCGCTGAACGATACCCGATCGCGTTTCCAGCTTTCGATCGAACCGTTTGATCAGTTGCTGGATGCTTTTCGTCAGGACCAGGTTAAAACGCGTTACGCGACCTTCGCAGAACTTATGGACTACTGCCGCCGATCGGCCGCCCCGGTCGGACGGATCGTGCTGCGATTGGCCGCCGCCGATTCGCCGGAGAATGTGGAGCTGTCGGACCGGATCTGCACCGGATTGCAGCTCGCCAATCACTGGCAGGACATCCGCCGCGATTTTTTGGTCGGGCGGATTTACCTGCCTCAGGACGCGATGGACGCTCACGGCGTCACCGAGTCGATGCTCGATGAGCCCCGCGCCTGCGAGCCGCTGCGGCGGCTGATTGCGGCGGAATGCCAGCGGGCACGCGGATTTTTCGAAGCTGGGATGCCGCTGGCCCAACAGGTTCCGCACTGGCTGGCCAGCGACATCGGCCTGTTCATCCGCGGCGGCCTGGCAACCTTAGACGCCATCGCCGCGGCCGACCACGACGTGCTCTGGCGGCGACCAACCGTTTCGCCCTGGCAGCAATTGCGTTGGACCTGGCAGGCGGCTCTGAGCCGATTAGCGCATCGCGTACAATAAGAACATGAGGAATCACGCGTCGGCGGCGTCCATGGTAGGCTACGCCCCCGCTTCCCCCGCCTCAATGATCCTGCCCGCATGCGCACCGCCACGATCGCGAACAGCTATCGCCATGTGCAGCGGATTTCGCGGCAATCGAGAAGCAACTTTTATCGCTCGTTCTGGCTGCTCCCTGCGGCCAAACGCCAGGCGATGTGTGCGCTGTACGCCTTTGCGCGGGTGACCGACGACATCGGCGATTGCCAGGCGCCGATGCCGCTGAAGAAGAATTGGTTGCTGTGGTGGCGGCAAGCGACGGCGATGAACCTGATTGCACGCGGCGGAGGGCCGACTTGTCTGCTGCCGGATTTGCCGGGGTCAGCCGCGGAGTGGCCGATCGACCTGCGCCGCCGCGCCACCGAGGTCCTGCCAGCGGTGACCGATGCGGTGACCCGCTTTGAAATCCCCAGCCGGTTTCTGCTGGAGATCGTCGACGGCGTGATGGCCGATCAGCGGAAGACGCGGTTTGATACCTACGAGCAGCTCGAACATTACTGCTACCTCGTCGCGTCGGCTGTCGGTCTGGCATGTTTGCACATTTGGCAGTTCCAGCCGCCGCTGCCGATGCAGGCGGCGATCGATTGTGGCTTGGCGTTTCAGTTGACCAACATCCTGCGTGACATCAGCGAAGACGCCCGGCGTGGCCGCATCTATTTGCCCCAACAGCACTGGCGCGAGCACGGACTGTGCGAAGACGACCTGCTCAAACCGCGGCCCGATGATCGGTTAAAATGCCTGATCCGTGACGAAGTCCATCGGGCTGCGAAGTTGTACGATTCCGGCTGGCAGGTGTGGGATTCGCTGCATCCTGATGGCCGGCCGATGTTCAGCATGATGTGGCGCACCTACCGCCGGCTGTTGGCGCGGATCGAAGCCGACCCCTGCAGCGTCACGATGCGGCGGGTTCGCCTTAGCCGCTGCGAGCAGATCGGGCTGGCTTCTCAGCACTTCGTCGGTCCGCTGTTTCGCCGCCTGCCCGTGCCGCCAAGCGAAGTAACTTCATGACCGGTACATTCCGAAGCGTCGCGGGCCGCCGTCCGCGCGTGGTGATCATCGGTGGCGGGCTGGCCGGGCTGTCTGCCGCTGAAGCGATCGCGAGATCCGGAGCGGAAGCCGTCGTGACGGTGCTGGAGTCGCGCCGCATCACCGGCGGCCGCGCCGGCTCGTTTCTCGACCCGCTCAGCGGCCAGAGCATTGATTACTGCCAACACGTCGCAATGGGGTGCTGCACCAATCTGCTGAGCCTGCTCGATGCCTGCGGCCTGGCCGACTCGCTGACCCGCTATGGTCGTCTGACGTTTCACCACCGGAGTGATCCGCCGTCGACCGTAGCCGCTAGTCCGTGGCTGCCCGCGCCGCTGCACCTGCTTCCCGCGCTCCGGTCGCTCAGTTACCTGACGCCTGAGCAGCATCGTCAGATTCGCCGGGGGACCTGGCGGTTGATGCGCAGCCGACCCGAGGCTCTCAAATCGGTGGTCGCCCTGGACTGGCTGCAGCGCACCGGCCAAGCGGAAGCGACAATCCGGGATTACTGGAACGTCATCATCACCAGCGCTCTGGGCGAGTCGTGCGAGGCGGTTTCGATGGCTGCGGCGCGCAAGGTCTTCGTCGACGGCTTCCTCGCCGCCCGCGGAGCCAGCGACGTGTTAATCCCTCGCCCCTCACTCAGCGAGCTGTTCGGAGTGCGACTTCCCCAGGTTCTCAGCGGTCTGGGCGTCAGCATCGTCACGCAGGCCAGCGTCCGTTCGTTGCGCATCTCGCCCCAGGCAAAAAGCAGCGACCGGCTGAGTATTGAACTCGCCAACCTAGGGGACACTCCACTCGAAGCCGACCACGCGATCCTGGCGGTGCCGTGGCACCAGGTCCAAAACGTCGTCGATCCCGCACTGGCCGCCCGCGCCGAGTTGGCCGTCGACCTCTGGATGCGCCTTTCCCAGTTCGCCGATCAGCGGCGTGCACCTGTGGTTCGACCGGCCGATCACATCCCAACCGCACGCGGTGCTCGTCGGCACCCTGGCCCAGTGGCTCTTCCAGCGCCAGGCCACGGAGGAATCTCCGCAGGGCCATTACTATCAGGTGGTGATCAGCGCGGCACACCCGCTGCGCGCGATGTCGCATGCTGAAGTGGTCCAGCGTGTCGTCGGCGAATTGGCGGCGGCCTTTCCGCCAGCCGCAGCTGCGAAGCTGCTTCACAGCCGCGTCGTCACCGACCCGCAAGCAGTGTTTTCGATTCGTCCGGAAGTCGATGCCGTGCGTCCCGCGTCCCGAACCGCCCTGCCCTGCCTGCACCTAGCCGGCGACTATGTGCAAACCGGCTGGCCAGCGACGATGGAGGGCGCGGTGATCAGCGGTCGGCTGGCGGCCAACGGGGTGCTCCGCAAGCTCGGCGGAACGCCGGCCACGATCAGCGATGGACTGCCGCGAAACTGGCTCAGCCGCCTGCTGATCCGCAGCTGAGCAGCGTGGCCGATCGGAGTCCAGATCCCAGCCGTTCGACCACCTAGCGTGGCCGATCGCTCCGTCGATCGGAACCCCGGCCATAAATCAGTTTCGACCGGCGGAGCGGTCGACCACACAGCGGTCGACCACCCATGGACTACTTACTGGCGTCGCCCTGCAGGCTCGCCAGGTAAGCGACCAGATCACGCAGTTCCCGGGCCGTCATGTACGTCACCAGTTCATCGGGCATCGCCGATTTGCCTCGCTTGCGAGCCATGATCGAGTCCAGCGGGATTTCCTGCAGTTGCCCATCGGCTTGGATCAGTTCCACCGTCTCGTCGTCTTCTCGCTTGACGATTCCCGTGAAAACCTGACCGAGATCATCCGCGATCACGACGGTTTGGAACCCTTCAGCGATCGCTGCGTCGGGCAAGCAGATCGACTCCAGCAGGTAACGCCGGTCGCGCTGCTTGCCGACCGCTGACAGATCAGGCCCCACCTCGCCACCGTTACCACCGACTTTGTGACAGCGGACACAGGACAACTGAGTGCGAGTGTAAATCTCGGCACCGGCAGAATGGTCACCGCCTTCGAGCGCCAATTGCCAGCGCCCCAGCGGGTCGCTCTGCGCCAACTTTTCCTGGTGTTCCTTGAGCTGCTGGGCGAGTTCCGGATCGAGCTTGCCTTCGGCCGCCTCGACCACGTTGAGCGCCGTATCGGCCGGCAGCTTGGCGTTGAGGTAGTCGCGAACGCCGGCGGCGATCAGCTCGCGAGCCTGCGGCGAATCGATCTTGGCCAGCATGTCCCAAGCGGATTGCCGCTGCGCCGTCACCTCACTGATTGTCCCTTTCCTGAGCAACTCGACCGAAGCCTCCGGTGTGATCTTGGCGATCGTCTCGATCGCAGTGATGCGCAGCTTAGCTTGGCTGGAATCGAGCAGCGTTGCCGCCACCTCGACGGCCCGCTCTGGGGCGATCTCGGCCAGCGACTCCAACGCGTCCGAGCGCATTTCGGGCCGCAGGCTCGTGTCCGCCACCCGCTTCTGCAACACCGGAATCACCTCCGCGATGCCATACCCAGCGGCGATCGAAACGGCAAAGTCCCGCGCTTCGTCGCCGTTTTTGAGCATCATCGGCAAGGCTTTGGCCAACGCCGCCTTAGCGACCGCCGCCGGACGTTCGGGCAGTGGGCGATAGTCGTTCAACACACGATCTCGCGGATCGGGCTGGCCCCAGCTCTTCAGCATCTGCAGCGCTTCGGTGCGGAGCGCAATCGGTGCGGCCGGTTTGGTCGCATACTCTGCCAACGCCGCTGCCGCGTCAGCGGTTCCCAGCCGGAAGTTCGCGTTGAGCACCCGCCGCATCAAGGCGTCATTGTCGCTTGGCTTTTGAATCAGCTTGGCCAGCGGTTCTAGTCCCACGGCCAAGGGCACGTCGTGAATCGCTCGGGCCGCTTCGACCACCACTTGAGGATCGCTGTCGGCGAGGAAATCGACAACTTCGGCCGCCTTCAGCCGCCGCAACGCCACGACGACCGCTCGCCGCACGCTGGGGCTGGCATGTTTCTTCAGCGCCGCCAGCTTCGCCGCATCGCCTGAGCCGGCAAGTGCCATGATGCCGGCGTGTCGGAGCATCGGATCGCGGTCGTCATTTTCAACCAGCATCGCAAGTACCGCCGGCAAGGCTCCTGCTCCCTTGGCCAGTCCACCGGCGAGCCCCATCGCCGCATGGAACCGCACGCGGCTCGAAGGATCGGCCAGCAGCGTCACCAGTGGCTCGCGTCCCTGCGCCAGCATCCGTTCACCGACTGCGGCAGCGGCCGCGGCGCGAACAAACTCATCGGAATCGCCCAGTCGCTCGATCAGCGCCGGCCCTAGCGTCGCCGCCAGCGTTTGCTTGTCAGCACTGACCCGGAGGATCTGATCGAGGCCCCAGATCGCATGCAGCCGTGCCAAGCGATCGGCAGCGGTATCAGCTGCGACTCGCAGCAGTCGCTCTGCATCCCCGCGCCGGGCCAATTCCCACTGGGCTTCGCTGCGCACCCGGCGGTCGGCGTGCGCGAGCCACTGCTGGAGCTGATCCGCGTTCACCTGATTCCACTGACCCGCCAAGATTTCAGCGACTCCCGCCGCCTGGTGGGCGTCAAAGTTCGGGCCGGTGACGCGGTAGATCCGTCCTTTGCCTTCGCCATTCCAGCCTTCCACCCAGTCGCTGATCCATAACGCACCATCGGGACCGAACGCCACGTCGGTGGCCAACACATTCCAGATCGGATCGTCACTATCGGTCAGCTGATAGAAGGCGCCGTCGGCTTCCAGACGGAACGAACGAATCCCGCTGTTGCCCGCACCGCCACGAAAATCACATAACAAGAATGTGTCGCGAAGTGAATCATCGACCCCGGTACCGGGGTCAAACGCAAAACCTGATGGGCCGTCGGCGAAGTTGGCGATCGGCGGCACGATGTACGCCGGCTGCTCGGGATTAGCCTGAGGGTCATAAGGATGCCAGATCTTTTCCCGGTTGAACGGTCCGCGGTCCGGCGCGTACTGATAATACATCCGCCAGCCCGAGTCGCCGCCTTTCACAATCTGCACGATTCGCGCTTTGTCACCGCTGTCGCTGTTGTTGTCGCCGGTGAACAGATCGCCGTAATCGTTGAATGCTAGTTCTTGCGGGTTGCGCAGGCCGCTGGCGACGACTTCTAAGCCACTGCCGTCGAGTTCGCAGCGGAACACCGACCCGCTGGCGGGATCGGCCAACACGCGGCCGTCGGCGGTGGTGACGTTGTGCCCGCGGTCACCGAGGCTGAAATAGAGTCTGCCGTCGGGGCCGATGATCGGGCCGTGCAGGTCATGGCCGCGGAAAGCGACGCGGACTCCGTAACCGTCGCTCAGCGCCGTCCGCTGGTCGGCTTGGCCATCATCGTTGCTGTCGGTCAGTTTCCACAGCTTGGGAATGCAGGTGAAGTAGACGTCGTTGCCGCGGACCAGCACCCCTGCCCCGGTCCCCTCCTCCAGCCGATTAAAACCTTTGGCAAAGACGATTGTTTCATCCGCTTGCCCGTCGCCGTTGGTGTCGCGCAGCCGCCGAATTCGATCGTCATGCACGGTATAGCTAGCCGCTTCGTCTCCTAACAGACGCTTGTGGTAATCGATTCGGTCCTGGACCGTTTGTGCCGCCAGGTCGGCCAGCAGCCAGGTGTCGTCATGTCCGCGATTGTCGGTGACGCCGCGGTTCTGGCGGAACGTCTCGCAGACGTAGAGCCGCCCCTGCGGATCGATGTCAAACGCCACGATGTTGGCGACCAGCGGTTCGGCGGCGAACAGTTCGCGTTTCCAGCCGTCGGGCAACCGCATCGCGCCGAGCGTCTGGAGCCCTTCATCCGACGCCTCTTGGACCTCCGGCTCAGCAGCAGTGGAACTGGCCAGCTCAGCGGCACTGGATCGCGATCCGCTCACATACCACAGCGATCCGAGGACAATCAAGAAGACGACTGCCAAGCATTTGACGAAGCGGCGGGTGGTGTCAAAGGGTGCTATCGGGCCGGGATAGAATTGCATAGAAAAAGGCTGTGTCAGCGAGTAAAACGAGCTTTGCCGGGGCAAAACCAGCATAGCCGCTGCCTGCCCAAACTGCCAGGAAAGCGACCTTGGAAAACCCTAGCGATTATCGCGTCGGCTCACCGTTCGCCCCCGAACCGCTGACAGCAACTGCCACCGACACTCAGGCAGCAGACGACGTCTTTCTAGCTGCGGATTCGGCACCCATCGCTGGCAGCCCGTTTGAGGGACAGGCGACGGCCGTCGCCTCGGCATCCGTGCGTGCTAAGAAAGCTGCAGAGCTAGAACCTGAGACACTTGGGTATGGCGTCTGGACCGAAACGGCAACGGCCGCAGCCTACTCGGCTGTGATCTTGCTCACATTTGCGATCGCCTGCGTGCTGATCTTCCCCGCCGGCGGCATCGCTGTGACAGCGCTGGGAGCGGTGCTCTCACTGCTCGGGCTCTCGTCGCGCCGCGTGCGTTTATCCGTGGTCACGCTCGTGCTCCACGGGGTGCTGTTCTTCGTCTGCTACCTCCGCGCGATCTGAGTTCGCCGCCACTAGGTGTTATCTCCGTTCGTCGCACGTAGCGTCTGGAAGAACCTGTAATAAGGGTTGCCATAATGTTGATAGGCGCCCCAAGTTGAGATTCCTTCGGGTCTGGTGACAAGCGCAAGGCGAGCTCGCCGCATGGCAATGTGAAGAGGCTGGGGCACGGCGATCGACTGACCATCGCTGCGCGTCTCACCCAGCCCCAACAACTGGCAGTAAAGGACGCGAGCAAACTGCCGCGCCGCCAAGTCGTTGATCGGCCATGCCGTGCAGAGAAAGTTAGTGACGCCGCGCGAAAACGCTGCCTCCGCGAAACTCGGTGCGAGACCCGAGGCGCGATTTTGCGGCCGGTCCGCGGTCACCCCTGATTCGCAGGCATTGGAAAACACAAATTTGGGCACCCGGTCGATGCGGCTGAGTTCGCGGACGCTGATCTTTTCGGAGTTGCTGAACAGCCAGCCTGACCGCTGTGGGTGGTCAGTGTCATAGTAGCAGTGGCCGGCGAAGTGAAACACGTCGTACGATCGCAGCATCAGGTGCTTGAGCACGGCGGTCCGCGTCGCTTCGCGCGGTCCGAGCAGGCGCACCACCTCGACTCGGTTGCCCCCCTGTTGATGCACGCGATTGAAACGTTCAAACAGCTCGGCAACCTCATACCCTTCTTCCATTGCGCCGGCTAAGGGCGCGTCCTTGGCCGGATCGGCTACCACCAGCACTCGCAGCAGACGCTGCGCTGGAGGCGGCGGCTCCGGGGGTGGAGCAAACGTTGTTCGTAACTGGCGAGTCAAGCCGCGGGCCGTGCCCCAGAACAACTCTTGCATCCAGTCGCTCGATCGCGATTCGTTCGGCAGCATGGCGAGCGTGCCGCTGAAGCCGGCTTGGGCGACCAGTTCCCAGTGAACCCGCGCGGTCTGCACATCGAGCGACAGGACCAGCGGCGCGCTGGTCAGCAGGGAATCGCGAAAATCGGCCGGCAGCAGCAGCTTTTGCAGGAACAGCCCTGCTTCGTATTGCTCGGTCAGATTACCGCCGACCAATTCATCGTTGGCCTGGCGAACCAGGCGTGGGTCCAGCGGGATGTCGCGCTCGGGCACAGCGGCGCTGTTGGTGATCGCTCCAAACCGGTATGTCTCCTGGTCCAATGTCGCAGTGATCCGCGTGGGCGCAGGCTCCGGTGCGTGTGAATGATCCCAGCTGACGTCCTCCTGGGCCTTTGCCGCCTGCTGCCGCTGCTCTTGTTCAGCCTTGGCCGCCTGCTGCTCCGCTTGTTCAGCTTGCTCCAATTCTTCCTTACTCCACGGCGTCAGGAAGATCTCCAGACGTCCGGTTTGGCGAAGTCGCCGTGATTCCGCCACCAGCGCTGTCTGGGTCCGGCGGAGCGTCCGCATGGAGCGACAGACAAAAGTGATGCTCCGCAAACGATACGGATCATCCGGTGTGGTGCCGCTGAGCGCGTGCTTGATGCCGCGGATCCAAGCAGAAACCGCGTCCGGCTCACACAGATTGTCAACCCCGGCACCGATCAGCACCGTCGCCAAGTGTTGCTTGCCGATCCGGCCCAGCGCCCAGCAAAGTTCGCGCACCACAACCGTCAGCTCGGGGATGCCCAGTCGTCCCGGCAGTCCCATTCCGGCGATGGCGAGCGTGCGCACCGCCGGCGGGCGTGGATCGGAGAGAAAAAAAGTCCGTCCCAACTCGCCCGTGATCACACCGCGTTCAGACAACTCCGTCAACAGCAAACGCTGCTCAGCGTCGTCTTCGCGGTCGCTGATCGCTTGATCCAACGCCAGTTCAGCCGACTGCGGACGCACGCCGAGGTAATGCCCCACGGCGATCGCATCCACCGGAATCCCATCCTGAGCGAGGTTTGCCAGTGTCGCATCGATCGATTCGATTCCACTGTGCAGCAGACGGATGTGGACGCTTGCCGGTTTCAGCGGCACCTTCGCCTCGGCTGCCTGCGGCGCATCGGGCTCTTGGCCGACGAACTCCGCAGCGAGCCAGCCTCCCAATTCCCGCTCGGTGGAACTGGTGAGTTCCGCCGAACGCGAACCGCGATATCCCGTCTCCGCGCTCCGCTGTCGCGCTACCTGCCAGGTCCGCAAACGCGTCAGCCCCACGTTGAACTGTGATTGCCGCTGCTGGTGCATGTCGGCTTTCCAGGGCCGTGCGGTGCGTCCGCCGCGCCCACCGCGCGCGCCCAGCGGAATGCTCGCCAGCGTCCGCGACATGCCCGAATCAAGCAGATCACAAACCTCCAGCAACACATCCGGGTGAATCGGTAGGTTCGCATTCCGCTGATCGACATAATACGTGCGAATCGGCTGCCCCTGGGAGGTCGCTAGTTCGGCAAATGCATGCGTTACCAAACCATCGCCCTGCGTGCTGAGTTGGTAGGATTCCTCTTGATCGAGTTGCTGGTAGTCTTTGATCGACGAGAGGGTCGGTTGGTGGCAGCCGACGATTTGCACCATCCGCCCGGGATCAACCGCAGTAGCGAGCGACTCGTGAAATCTCTTGGCCTGGTCCAGATGTGCCTGCGAAATCGGTGCGGCGTCCCAGACTTCGGCATCATATAACGCGGCTGCCGCCGGCTCGCGCAGCGGCGATGGCAGCAGCGCATAGACGGCGGGAAACGTCCGCACCACATCGACGATCTCGCTGACGCTGCCTTGTCGCTGCGCGGCCGCTAGTTTCCGCAGCGTCAGGTCCAGCCCGGTTAGCAGTTGGCAGGCTGTGAACGAACCATGCTGCGGCGTGCCCAGCATGATCAGCCGGGTTTTGCCGCCGCCCGCTTGCCACTGCCGCGGGTGACGCCGCACAAAGGACCGAGCGACCAGGCCGCCGGTCGAGTGGGCCACGATATGAAACGGTTCATCGGCACCGAACCACGTGGCCGCGCGTCCGGCCAGTTCATCGGCAGCCAACTCAAATCCCTTTCGCCAGTCATACCAGAAGGTGCGCACGTTCCAGTGCTGGCCGAGGGTCAGCAACAGCGCGCCGTAGGTGCATGGCGAAACACCGCTGGGACGGACATCATGAACCGCTGAGCGGCCATCGGGCTCCAGTCGCAACCGCGCGAAGGCCCCCGCGGCGAGCTGCGGCATGTCGAGCCACAGACGTACCGGCCCGACCGCGGTGAACTCGCTCAGCGAGCAGCCCAGCAGCCCGGGAATGATGATCACATTGCCGCGCGGCTCACAATCTTCGCCGGTGGAACGACATCGCATCGCCAGCCCGAGCAATCGGTTATGACAGGCCGCACCGAGCAGATCGCGGAGCGCCGCTTGGCGTGCTTCGGAACCATCTCGCAACAGCGCTCCGAGTTCCTCCGCACTCGCTTGTTCGATCCACGCTTGCAGTTCCGCTTCGTCTGATAGCGTCATCGTTTGCTTTGCCTTCGCCGCGTTTGCGCGAGGAACTGTGCGGTTGCTCAGCCGAAGTCCACGGAACTTTCGCCGAGCGTGGCCATTTCATTTGGCGCATTGCCGCCCCACCGGCTAGCATAATCACACCCCCCGTCGTTTACACTACGGGAACATCGCCGCATGCGGGGATGCTTCGGATTGTCAGCAACTGACTCATCAGACCTCGCGCCACAGCCCGTCACTGGAGAATCAAACATGGCCGATAAAGCACTGCTCATGGGGGTCAACAACTACAAGTACATCTCGCCGCTGCGCGGCTGCGTCAACGACGTCAACAACATGCAGCGGCTGTTGACCGAAACCTTCGGCTTCTCCGAGGATCGAGTTCACATCCTGACCGATCGCCAGGTCGTGGGCAAAAAAGTTGATCGAGAGATGAAGTGGCTATTTGAAGATGTCGGTCCTGGAGACCGGGTCGTCCTGCACTTTGCCGGACACGGCTCTTATACGGTCGATTTGGACGGTGACGATGAGCATGGCCGGGACGAGTTGCTGTGCCTGTATGACATGGACTGGAACGACCCGAAAAGTTATCTGTTGGACGACCAACTGCGGGACTGGACGCAGCAATTGCCAAAAGGCGTGCTGTTGACGGTCCTGCTGGACAATTGCCATAGCGGTACAGGAACACGCCAGATCCGCCCACCGGGCAGCGATGCTCCCGAATCGGAATTGCCGTGGGTCGATCTGAATGCCAGCGTTGCCCGCAGCGTCTCGCAGCGTGGAGGTTCACGATCGTTGGCAGGCGGCGACGTCCGCTCGTTGGTTCAGGAGGCGCTGAATGAACCGGAACACGAGGTCATCGCCCGCTTCGTGCAGCCACCGCCGGAGATTGTGGCCCGCGCGCGCGGGCGGCCCGCGGGCGATCGCGGACAACGCGCAGCACCTCTGCTAAGATGAACCATGTGTTGCTCGCTGCCTGCCGCGACGACCAGACGGCCGCTGATGCCAGGATCGACAACGATTTCAACGGCGCGTTCACCTATCATCTGTGCGAAGCGATCCGACGGGCGGGTGGCAGGATCGAGCACAGCCAACTCATTGCAGAACTGCAGCAGATCCTGAGGAACGGAAGTTTTTCACAGGTTCCGCAATTAGAACCCGAGACGGCGTCGGGATGGTTCCTCAGCGACAAACGCAGTACCCCGAAGCCGGACGATGCGGGTGCTGATGCGGGTGAGCCAGCTACGAGCGTTCCGCCGTTGGCTCAGGCGGACTCGCTCGATGAGGTGCTCAATACCGCCACAGGCACGGACAACGAGCAGCTTCGCCTGCAGTTGCTGCATAAGATCGTCGACCTGGTCGGTCGTGAGCGGCCTAGCGGGATAGCGAGCGGCCGGGCGACCGGCCATCGCGTGGTCGTCTATGTGCATGGGATCTGCAGACACGAACGAGGCTACTCCGATGGTTGGTGGCGAGCGATGGCCTCGTTTACTCCTAGCCTGGGCAGCGGCAGCCATGGTGATAGCAGACACGAAGTGCTGTGGAGCGACATCGTCAATAGCCGATCGGTCACGGCGCTCGCCGCCGGGCAGACCGAGGAGGCGGAGGACGTCAGCGAACAGCTCCGCGCCACGCTCGAGGATCGTTTGCTGCGTGAGATGGCCGAAGCGGAAGGTACAAATCGCTCGCTGGATTTAGGTGTCGCCACTCCAGCGGCAGGCGCGGCTTGCCGGGGGTTGGCTGTATTGACGACTTTTCCCGCTATCTCGTCAACCGCGGAACCCGCCGCCAAGTGATGGATCGGTTTCACGAGGTGGTCAGGCCGCTGCTCAATCAGGGAGCCCAGCTGGAGGTCATCTCGCACAGCTGGGGAACGGTCGTCGCTTATGAGGCGTTGCGCGAGCTAGATAGCACGGCCTTTTCCGGACGAGTGCGCAACTTCTTCACGGTCGGTAGCGCTCTGTCGATCCCGCTGATCAAACGCAGCTTGCTGCCGATCGCTCGCGATGGACGCCGCCCGCGACTAGTCGACCGCTGGATCAATATCGATGTGCGCGGCGATGTGGTCGGCGGCCTGATGAAAGGTCAGCCGTATGCCGTGGACGAGGAATTCCTCAACTGTAACCCAGTGGGATGCACGAGCTTCTTGGGGTTGGTCGACCCGCAATGTTCGCACTCCTCCTATTTCAACGCCGACAACCAGGCAGTCAATCGAGATATTTTTGGCAGATTCATCGAACGTCCCTAGTGGAGCAATTCCACCAACCGCAGCGCGTTGCTGGTCGCCGCACCTTCGGCTGTGTTGTCGAAGATGCACCAGACCGGATCGGAGCGTTTAGCGATTTCACGCAGCCGCGCCGCCAACGCATACAGAGTCGGATCGTCATAGGATGAGTAATACATCTGCGGCGAACCATGCCAGCGCACGTAGCAGTGCTGTTGATGACCACCCGGCTCGGCTGCGGCAGGGACGACGCTCGGATCGGCGGCGACGCGGCTGATCCCGCACTTGACCAGCAGCTGCTCCGCCGCTGGCTCAAACCAGCTCCGATGCCGCGGTTCGCAGGCGACCGGGGCCGAGAGCGTCGTTTGCAGACTGCGGAAAAATGACTCTGCGACGGCTTCGCGGAACATCAGGCTCGGCGGCAACTGCACGAGCACCACGCTCAGCTTTTCACCGAGCCCAGCGACCTCCGAGGCAAATTGATCGACCAGCGGCTGCGTGTCGACCAGCCGGTTGGTGTGTGTGATTGCCTTCGGCATTTTGACCGCGAAAGCAAACTCCGGCGGCGTCGACTCCGCCCACCGCTGATAAGTGCTGAGCCGGTGGGGACGGTAGAAGGAGGAGTTGATTTCGACGCCGTTGAACCGCCCGGCGTAACGCTCCAGGTGCGAACCCTCCCCGGGGAACGCATCGGCGAACTCTTTGCGCAAGCTCCAACCGGCACAACCGATGAAGATCGTCATGCTGTTCATCAACTCGAGGCTAAGTGGTAGAGATGCGGTATACTACGGCAGTATTGTACTACGGCAGTCTTGTAAGCCATCACACTTTGTCGCTCGCTCATGCCAACAACACGTCGCATCGGGTTTCGTCGGTGCCTGATCGGCGTCGGTATCCTTTGGCCGGCGCGAGAACGGTTTGCATGCACTTATTGAGCGATACCGCTTGCATTTGTGCGTTATCCGTTTTGCAGATCTATCGTGAGCTTAGGCGAGAGGAGTTAGCGGGATGAGGCGAATTCGGTATCAGGTGGCATGTAGCCTCGATGGTTTTATCGCTGGCCCCGATGATGACTTCGGCTGGATCACCCCCGAACCGGCTTTCGATTTTGATGAACTCTATGCCCAGTTTGATACGTTGCTAATGGGGCGGCGCACGTACGAGATTGTCCAAGCTACGGGTGAGATCTTTCGCGGAAAACAGGTGCTTGTTGCTTCGCGCACACTCCAGCCTGAACACCACTGCGAAATCGAGGTAATCAGCGATGGACTCGAAGAACGCATCCGGGAACTGCGTAGCGGCACAGGCGGCGATATCTGGCTCTATGGAGGTGGAGAGCTCTTTGCACAGCTCCTCGAATGGGGCCTGGTCGATTCCGTCGAACCGGCCATCATCCCGGTGCTTTTGGGAGGTGGAGTTTCCTTTCTCCCACCGCCTGCGGTGCGACGCCGATTGGCCCTTACGCGTCACCGGGTGTATCCTAGTGGAATGGTTCTGCTGGAATATGAGGTCCAGCAGGACGGAAACCCCACTCCCGATCCTTCACGCTAGCGAAGAATCGCGAGTGATGCTGGACTGACCGCTGGCACATCTCACTGTAACCTGCGTTGCTGGCCACTGATGCAGCGGTGGTGCGCCGGCCCAACTTGTCGAATCACTCTGGACATTGCATGTCGAACTTCTTGAAGCTTCTGTTGCTCGTCGTCTGTCTGCTTACCGGTCGCTTTGCATTTGCAGACGATCTCCGCGAGGTGCGGCGGTGGGAAATATTCGAGACCGCACTGGCTGGTCCCGACGCAGGAAACCCGTTTGTCGATGTCACACTCACGGCGCGATTCAAGCAGGACGACCGGGAGTTTTATACCCCCGGGTTCTATGACGGCGACGGAACCTATCGTCTGAGATTCATGCCGGATCAGGCGGGGCAATGGCAGTTCACAACCGAAAGCAACGTTGAAACACTCAACGGGCACACTGGCTCCTTCCTCTGTACGCAGCCCGAGGCAGGCAACCGAGGACCTGTGAAAGTCCACAAGCAGCATCACTTTGCCTACGCTGACGGAACGTCTTATCTACCCTTTGGCACGACCTGCTATGCCTGGGTTCATCAACCGAAAGAACTTCAACAACAGACGCTGGCGACATTGGCCCAGTCGCCGTTCAATAAGCTGCGTTTCTGCATCTTTCCGAAATCATATACGTACAACCGCAATGAACCAGAGATTTTCCCCTTCGTGCGGCGCCAGGACGGTACGTTCGATTTCGAGCGATTCGATCCGCTATTTTGGCGCCAATTCGAAACACGGCTAGCGGATCTAATGCAACTCGGTGTTGAGGCGGACCTGGTCCTCTTTCACCCCTACGACCGCTGGGGGTTTGCGGAAATGGGACGCGACGCTGATACTCGCTATTTGCAGTATGCGATCGCTCGCCTTTCCGCGTACCGCAACGTTTGGTGGTCGCTGGCCAATGAATACGATCTGATGTCCGCTGATACCATCGCGGGACATCGCGGCAATAAAAGCCTTGAGGATTGGGATCGTATATTTCAACTTATCCAGAACCAGGATCCGCACCAGCGATTGCGGAGCATTCACAACTGGAAGACCTTCTATGACCACACCAAATCCTGGGTCACCCACGCCAGCATCCAGAGCCATGCACTAAATGTTGGAAAATGGCGAGACGATTTTGCCAAGCCAATTGTTGTGGATGAATGTGGGTATGAAGGCGACATTCCACAAGGCTGGGGAAACCTCTCTCCGCAGGAGATGCTGCGCCGAGTCTGGATCGGTACTGTCCAAGGTGGCTACGTCGGCCATGGCGAAACCTATAACCATCCGGACGAGATTCTGTGGTGGTCTAAAGGCGGCGTGCTGCGTGGCGAGAGCCCTGCGCGAATCGCGTTTCTCAAACGCTTCGTCTCACAACTCCCGTTCCAGGATTTGCAGCCTCAGCCGGGGCCGGTCGCGGGCAGTCATTTGCTTGCCAAACCGGGCGAGCACTACCTGCTGTATTTCACCGGTGTCGATCGCGCGGAGATCGAGCTTCCGGGTGACCGGCCGTACAAAGTGGACGGCATCGACCCTTGGAAGATGACGGCCGAGTCACTTGGTAACGCTGAACCAGGGCGGTTCACGTTCACTCCGCCGCAGCCGAACTACGTGCTCTACATCAGCAGTTATAAACCGGGTGAAGAGCTGCGTCCGCACACGGCGGCCAGCGATTCTCCGGCTGAGGGAATCGATGCTGACGGTGCGTAGCGGAACAGCGGTCATCGCTCTTAGTCGGCGGTGTCGTGGCGCGTGCTGCAGGTCTAGAACCGAATCATAAACTGGACCTGATGTTGCGTTCGCGAACACTCTGCATTCGTTCCTCTGGAGCGACTTGCTGTGTTACTCCGTCGGCATAGCGATCGCGGCCGTAGTGGACTCGTTTCTGCGATCACCAGCACATGGTCCCTGAGCCACCTGCCGCGTCCGTCGGTTGGGATGGCCTAGCCGAGCCAAAGACCTGTCGTTGCCTTCGAAATACAGAACAGTTTGACCAGGCAGACCGTCGCGGACGCCGTCGCCCAGCATCAGCGAGACCGTGACCCGCAAGAAAAACCGTTTAAGTTCGGCTGCTACGTCGTCCACTTCGCCGTTGATAGCCACGAACATAGCCGCGCCGGCTCGGCCACTCGCGGATACGGCGATCAAAGCGGACCGCCCGACCTCACCGGCCGGAAGGACGCAGGGCTCATTCGCCGGCTGGGCCCGAACCGCGGTGGCCATCGGGAAATCTGCCGAGGCGGACGGATGGATAGCGTTTGTTTATACGAAAATGCATGCATCTGCCGCTCGGCGGCAGAGCCTGCTACAATCGGCGGGCACGTTTGGGGCTGTAGCTCAGTTGGTTAGAGCTGGGGACTCATAATCCCCTGAAAAGTGAAGGAAACGCCGCAAAAGACGGGGTTTCCGCATCGCTTGCTCACCTATTGTCGTTAAACGTGCCGGAGGGGCTGGCTGAACTGGTCGCCCTGTGGTCGGTCTTGGATGATCCATCGCGGGCTGATCTGCTGGCAACCGCCCGTCGTCTTGCTGACCGGGAGGTGTGCCATGAGCAGCCCTCTTGATCCGATCGCTATGGAGCTGTCCCGGCGTCTGTCGGCAGCACTGGACCGAGGCGACATCTCTGAGGCTCTACGGCTGATGGCCCAGCTACGCCCGCTCTGCCTGGACGCGTGGGACGAGGCGATCAACGGCAAGGCCAATAGAAACGCTTCTGAAGGTCCTGGCACTGCTGAGTCCGATTCGCTGCTTTGCGAGTTGGAGGCATACCGCAAGGGCGGCTTTGATTGAACCATGGTTCAACGTGTCCGAGAGCCGGCAGCCAAGCCGGTGGATTTCTGAGTACTGCGGGTCGCGTGACCCGTTTGCTGGTTGTCCCGCTTGGGGGCATTTTTCCGATTGTCACGGGCGGGGCGCCCAGCCCGTGGCGAAATATCTACTGGGCGCATGATGGGATTGAGATGATCGATACTGTAGTTGTGACGGCGATTTTTGAGATGATGGGTGCCGAGAGTCTTGGGCAGATTGAATCCTTGGCTCGCGAAGCCCGCCTTCGACTTCAGGAGACGCCGGAGGATTGCGATGCCTGCGACTGCGAGGCGGTGCCGCTGCCTGTGGCCTCTTGATCGTATTGGCATTAAGCATCGCGTGTAGCGATCATCGCGGGCCAGAGCCGGCAGACGGGGCAACTGCTTCGGTCAGCAGACTCTGAGCACAGCGGGACAGATGGCTCGATTTGTGGCTGTCTCAATTGAGAACTTTTTTCCGGTTGCTGCAGGTAGGGCGTCCAGCCTGTGGCAAGAAGCTTCAGACGCATGATGAGATGATGAGATACAGATGATCAATGTTGAAGTCGTGACAATGGCCTTTGAAATGTTCACCGACGAGGAGCTTGAGCGGGTTGAGTCTTTGGCTCGCGACGTGCGCGTTAGTCGTCAGACGAAGATGCTGGAGGCAAACATTGCAGAGGCTTGCACTGGAGCCCGCCAGCTTGAGGCCGTGCCGGCTCTGTAGCGCGGGGACGATCGGGGCCAGGTGCCTCGTTCGTCTCTTGCGTGGATAGGTCACTCGCTGTGACCAATCGAATCTGGCTTTGTGTCCCATGTGACGCGTCTTCTGCCACCATCCCGCCCAGCAGATCGGAGCGGTTTCTCTCCTGCAGGTCGCCTTCTGTGACCCTTCTACAGCTGTCCACTCAGTCGGGTTATTTTGTCAACCGTGGTTGACATTTTGAACGCGTCTTGTCCGGCGATTTACGTCGTTTCTGCAGCTTTCCCGTTCACGTTTTTGCTGCCGAAGCGGAGCATTGCTTGGGCCCTGGCGGAGCCTTGAGAAGGCGCAACAACCAGAACTGTCGTCAAAATGATTCATTGAGTTCCGTTGCTACAGACCGGCTCGCTGCACGCCTGCTCTGCCGCAGCCACCCCGCAGCATGACTTACCCGGCGGCGAGTGAAGCAACCAGTCTACTGATCATTGCTGCCGCCGCATTCGTCAGGGCGGTCGGCATCGAACCCAGCGCGTTGCCGCGGCGGTCATGGATGCCACTGGCGTTGTGGCGGCGGTGGCCAGTGAGCCGCACGCCGATGTCTGTGGCGTGGCAAGGCATCAAGCGAACGGTGTCCTGTCGCGGAGTCCACCCGGAGTCTCGAGACAGACCGGCTATTGAACCGCGAGCCTGTTGGCCTGAGTCATCATGAACCGTGGAGAGCGGAGAGGTGGCCCGGGCTGCCGAAGTCAGCAGCTAGGCTCGGTATTGCCGAAGGAGTGGTCACGGTGCTGCTGTGAGTCTGAACCACAGCCTCGGCGCGACGCATTGTCACACATTTTGAAACTCCGGCCGCTGCATGCCACCAGGAACGTTTTCCTACAAGCGCGAGGCCGGCGGGTGCCCCTTCGGTCCCACCGTATCTAGTTACATAAGCCTCCGGGATTTTTGCGCTAAAACATCTTTTGGACTTTCTGGGAGTTGCCCGCAGATCACGTTGCTTCAGCAACCAATTCTTAGCTCCCTCTTCTTATAAGTATCGCGACGGCTCAGTGGCAGACAGGCCCCTGACGGTGTCTAATAGTGGAGCCTTACTTACACTAGATTTCCCAAGGGGATAAACGATGACCGGAACCCTTAGCCTGTTTCCTCAGCAGCCGAACCAGCCGTCATTGCGTGCTCGCAATCATGCCGCTGCAGTGGCATCAGGGAAAAGGATTTTCGGCCAGCCCAATCCGCCAACTACCGAAGCGATCGCACCGACAGGTACAACCGCCAGCCCGATTCAGGCGTCGCTGTCAGGTAACGCCCAGCAGCCTGCCAGGCGAGGTTTCAAATCGCCGCTCTCTGGTATCGCGAACGGTTACAAGTCACCGCTTTCCGGTGCGGCCAGTGGGTATCAATCACCGTTGTCTGGCGCTGCGAGCGGCTACAGTTCTCCGCTTTCCGGTGCGGCCAACAGGCCTGTGCCTAGCTCTCCCGAATCTCCGTTCGGGATCTTGCCGGCAGTCACCGGCGCGTTGTCGAGCATCCCTGGGGCGGCCAGAGGGGTGAAGCATCCTTACTCTGGAATCGCCAGTGGCTATCAATCTCCGTTGTCTGGTGCAGCTAGCGGGTATCAATCGCCGCTGTCTGGTGCGGCCAGCGGCTATCAGTCCCCTGTGTCGGGCGCTGCTGCTGGATACCAGGCACCGGTCTCTGGTGCGGCCAGTGGGTACCGGTCTCCGCTGTCTGGGATCGCGAACGTTCCTAATTCAATCTTCCAGCCGGACTCACTGCACCACCGGCAGATGCAGACGGCAGCCAGAACCAAGTTGTTCGACATTCCAGCTACACCGATTCAGGCGACGTTGGGGAATGTTGGATCGCCAGCGGCGGCGATGGCGCCGGCAGTAGACCAGCCCGCGCCAGTATCAACTGCTGAATTTGGCCAGAGCTTCCCGAGTGCTGGCCAGTTGACTGAGCGGATCGGTAGTGAGATTCGACCGGTGCGAACCCCGACGCCTCCGCCCGCGATGTTTGGCCCAGAGGATCACGTCGGCCAAAGCCCGCTGACAAACGCGCTCTTGTCGTCGCATTCACAACCGGCACGTGCCGCGGCGCAAGCGCCGATGCAGTCTGCTGAAGATCCAGATGCGGCTGTGCGTGCGCTCTTCGATGCCATGGCACGACAAGGAGTTCAGCAGGCCCGGGCGATGGGCGAGCAGCGGCATTACGATTCGCCGCAGGGCCAGCGCCGGGCCGCGGACATTGCACGCGTCACCTCCACGTACAAGCCAGACTTCGGTCCGGGCGCCGCGATGGCGGGCCGCGAGAGCGTCTTGGCTGCCGCTGCTCAGCCCGCTGGGCCGAGTTGGGCAGATCGCCACGCTTCATCACAGGCAGGCATGCTGGGACTGGTCGGGCAAGCACTTGCTGGACAAGGAGACCTGCCGCCCGAAAATCTCCACGAAGGCATTCGTCAGCTGCCTCCCGGAACAACGCTGCGCGGCACCAGCGACATGGGAACGCCGATGGTGGTATCGCGCGGCAACGCGCAAGCGGCATCGCCTGAGTTGCAGCAGTCGCAGTCCAACTACCTCGCCGATCGCCGCGGTGCGAGGCTCGGGCGACTGCGAGAGGCGGTTCAGGGGAACGCCCAGCGATTACAGGCAGGTCAGATGCAGCAGCAGCAGGCGATGATGGCCCAGGCCCAGCAGCAGCAGCTTCAGCAAATGTTCGCTCGCGACCCACAAGCGACCACGCAGTTGATGGCAGCGATGGGCCAGCAGCAGATCGGCATAGGGCGGAATCAGTTGCTTGGCCAGCAGATCGCCGGTGAGCAGCAGATCGAGCAGCAGCGGTTGCTGGCCGACGCGACCAACAATCAGGTGAATGTCGGCCTACGGCGGCGAGAACTGCAGCAGCGACATGAACTGGCAAGACAGCAGTTGCAGCAGCAGGAAGGACTGACGAAGGCTCAGGCCGAACAGGCTTTGGCTGAGGCCGAACAGAACCGCGCAAAGACAGGAGTGATCCAAGAGGCTGGAACTCCCGAAGGACAGATTCGCAGCGCCTTACTGGGTGGACTGGGTGAGGCGTTGCCGGAGGTGATGGCCGGAGATTTCGACCTGCAGGACAGGCTCCGCGGCGCCGTCGGTGACGCGATTCGAGGGATGGTTCCACTGGATCGTCAGTTAACCACCTCGCCCGGAGCCACACAGGAAAGCGCTCAGCGTCAGCCGCTCGGGCCGAGCAATGCCGGGGCAAGGCTCGCACAGACCAGCCCGATGATGCAAGCGATCTTCGGCGAGGACACATCGACATGGACTCCGGCCGAACTCCTATCTCCGATTCTCGAGCGTGCAGGCGGGCAAGGGGCACTGAGCGATGCTGAACTCGCGCGGGTTCAGCAGCATTTGCGGTACATGGGCGCTCAGAATCCAGACTTAGCCAAACCAGCCCCAGGCCTCGTTAATCGAATCTTCGGCGGCGAGCAGGATGTGCTCAGCGCTGGCGCGCTGTTCGAGGCGATGATGGGCCAGCAGCCGGTCACGTCGAGTCAGGTTACAGAGATCCTTGGTTCAGGTCGGCAGCGAATGTTGACCGAACGTCAGCAGCGAGAGCAGTCGCGGCGAGTGGGTGAGCAGACGATGAAAAACATGATGTTCGCACATCCGCGGATGGGGCCGGGTTAGCGGTTAGCGAATAGACCAGTGCGACATGAACCGGGTTTCCCTGCAGGGATCAGCCTAGCGATCCTTCCGCTTCATGAGACTGCACTCAACCACTTCCCTCTGGACCGTGGGCATCCAAACCAACTTGTCCACGTCTTCCGCCAGAATGCGGTAGGTTGGCCGCTTGCCGGTGCTGATGTTGATCGCCTTCAGCAGCTTGAGGTTGATCCATCGCCGTACCGTATCGGGCTGCACATTGAATCGCTCTGCGACCTGAGCCGCTGTCAAATAGTTCAAGGCGTCACCTCGTGTCCTGCGTTTGCTCCGAGAATCTTCGTCGCGCGCCCCTGCTGAGCGTTAGGAAAACTGGACTCCCTGCTCGTTGTTGCAGATGACTGATTGGCGATTTGAATTTGCCTGGACGCGACGATCCCGCCGGCCGAAGTGCAGGAGTTTAAGCGGCGACTCGCAAGCCACGCGAAGCTGCTAAGGTGAGTTTGCTTTCAAATAGTCGTTGGAAAACGCGTCGATTTTCTCATCGAGAAGCTCTGTCACTGCCTTCTTGACCGAGTTGATGCCCCCGATTCCATACGTGAATGGCACGCGCCAGGTGGTAGTGTGAGCGTGGATGTCGACATCGACGAGCTTGTGGATTAGCGAGGCTTTCTGATGGAGCGAAACGTCGACTACGTAGGCGACAGACCCCTGGTCAGAGGCTTGCAGCACTCCGATGCTAACGTGAATGTACGGTGTCTTTGGATCTGATTGAAATTGTTTCGTTGTGAGGATCGGTACGCGGTGTTGACGTAATCGGAGCTCAACCGCTGTTCGCAATGAGTCGCGACTGAGCCCAACAGCGATGGCGTCTTCGCTGAGGTCCTCAACAATGACGTGCACGCCTTCCAAGCCGATAAGCGTGTCTTGTTCCGTGGCAGAAAAAACTCGTTTCGATCGTGCAGGTCCGGCAGACGGTTTTGCAGAATCGGCGATTCGCTCAGGCCGACTGCTGCTCGCCGTCGATGGATTCCCAGAGTCGTTTAGAATGGGAGGATCCGCACTTGCAGCGGACCATGAGCCGCCGAAGTACAGTGCGCCCGATGCCAGGATCACGAATATCCTCGCCCAACCGACTGCCACGCTGCTCCCTTGGCTTGCAGCGCTGGTGACGCAGTGGGCAGCACTGCTGCAAAATGCGTGGGTGACCTGTGACATAACGCTCTCCGGGGAAGTGCAATCGTCTGGCCAAGGCAGTCTACCCCAGAGGACGAACCGAATCAAACCCGTTCTGGGGGGCATGTGAGTCCTCGCAGCGATCGCTTCACTCTGCTGTTGAACTGCCCCCCTCACTTGCACCGAGCAACATTCGATCCCGCCTGGCGAAGCGCGTTTCGGCCTGCCTGACGTTTCTGTTCTCCGCGTCGTTGTCGCTCAACCGCAGCGTGACACTTGCAGCACAGCAGCGCCCTTCACTTGATTTGCAGTCACCTGCTGACACCCCCACCAGATACTGGTAACATTCCGCCCCGAAGGAAACAGACGCCTGCCCCCAGCCCACTGCCCTGCTATCCACTTCAGCCCCATGTCGTACCCTGCCCGCAGATCTCGACGGAGCCCGGTCGCCATTCATCCCAAGGCACCGGCTCGCCACAGCATGAAACGGACGCTCGGCCGCTGGATAGCGATTCTTTGCTTAGCCGCACTATCGCTTGACCTGCTGTCATTCCCCAGAACCGAGACTGCGGTCGCGGTAGACCCGCCCGTAACGTCGCCCAGCCGCGGTTCCGTGGCATTGGCAACGCTGGCTGGTGATCACGATGCCCTGCTCGGCTCGCCGCTGGCGACCAGCCCTCCCGAAGCCAAAGAATCGCCTCGCCCCTGGGTTGACTCCTCGGGGAAGCACTCAATCGTGGCGACACTGCTTGGCATGGAGGGAGGCGCTGCGAGACTCAGTTTCGCTACAGGAGGAGTGGCAAACGTTCCGCTCGCGGTTTTATCCGATGGCGACGCCGCCTACGTTCGCATCCGCATGGCGCCGCGAGTGAACCCGGCGGCCGACGTGTTCATCGGCAAAGTCGTGAAGATCACCGATGGCGACACGCTCCAGATCCGCACCATCGATCACACAACCAAAACGGTTCGCCTGAACGGAATCGACGCTCCCGAGTCAGGCCAGCCATTCGGCACGCGATCACAAGAGTTGCTCGGTGATCTGGTGTTTCAGAAGGAAGTCCGTGCCGAGGTAACCGAAACAGACCGCTACGGCCGGCACCTGGCTGATATCTACCTAAACGATCGCTGGGTCAACCGCGGGATGACCCGCGCCGGCATGGCGTGGCATTACGTCCAATATTCGTCTGATCGCGAGTTGGCCGCGGCAGAAGCGGCTGCCAAAGCAGAGAAGATTGGCATCTGGTCACTGAGGGATTACGTCGCACCTTGGGACTGGCGAAGCGGCAAGCGACCAGATGCGGCCCCGCCGCAATTTACCCCGCCCGCTACTCGAGGACTGGCAGCAATTCCGAGTTCGGCAGCCGAAACGAATGTTGAGCAGCGAACTGTCTACATCACCAGGACGGGATCGAAGTACCATCGGGCGGGCTGTCAGTATCTCGCCAAGTCCAGCATCCCAATGCCCTACGACCGCGCGAAGAGCAGCTACTCGCCCTGCTCACGCTGCCGGCCGTAACACGTTAGCGACTGCGCAACACCAGCACCTAAACATCCAATCAGGATAAATTCAACATGAACGGCATCTTTGAAGCCTACGCTATCACATTTGGTTGGGCACTGGTCGGGTCGATAGGAATGGCCATCGGACTGGTCGTTGCGATCAAGATCTTTGACCTAGCTACAACAAAGGTTGACGAATGGGAAGAAATTCGCAAAGGAAACATGGCCGTGGCGCTGGTCATCGCTTCGCTGATCCTTTCAGTTGGTTACGTCATCGGGTCTGCTATATCGCATTGATCTCGATTGCCGCGCACGGCAACACGTTCGGGCACGGTGGCGGACTGGATCGCAACGGCGGCCATAATTCAAAAAATGGCTATCATTACCATCGAGCCTCACCGACTGTGATCGCCCCCGTCGAGTTCCCGGTTCCGCGCACGCAGGCGCGTCGAGAACCAAGGACGACAGCAAGGACCGAACGTCCTCGGCGCGCCGCTAGGCCTCCGGTTTCTCGTGACATTGAGGATGAGAAACGTCAGGCTGACGAACTCGCAAAACGTGATCGCGAACTCGCCGAACTCGCTAGAACCCTTAGCGGGACGGACCAGGCCGACATCCTTGCTCAGGCAGGAAGAACGGAGGCGAGGTACAAGTTCCACCATAAGCAGTCGCATCCCTATGAAGTCGCCGTTTTCGAAGACCGCGACGTGTATTGGCGAGTGCTGCTACCGAAGGGATTCTACGTTAACCTGCGAAAGGCCGACATTGTTCGAATCGAACCCGTTGGCCGCGTAACCGGCTATCGCACTTGGATCGATAAGACCGGGCAGTACTCGACTGTTGCAAAATATGTCCGCTATGAACAACCACTGGTGCAATTTTCCAAACCAGACGGGCAGCTACTGTCCTTGGCTCCAGAGGCGTTGGCAGAAGCGGATTTTGGAGCCCTAAAACAGCTTGTGCTTGGGTGCGGGAAGTCTCCGGCTGACCCTCGGTACTTCCGATCTAAATGGATTGATCAAGTCGCTGTCGTGACTGATGTCTGCGCGATCAAGAGAGCGACAGAGTGGACGGTAACCGCAGAGGTTGAGAAAACCACTCGTGGCAATGAAAGAATTGATGACGTGTGGAAATACCCGATCGAAACGACTGTGTCCGTGCTGAGCTACGCTGAAACTCGCGATGATGCGGTGAGGTCATTGTTTGAGAGTAGCTTCCCGCTCTCTGACTGGGACGAAATTGACAGCGCAGAATGCGGATCGCTCAGGTCGACGTTCCAGTCGTCGTTCAAATAGTTTGCCGGCCGCCGCGGTCAGCACGACCGCTACGCTGAGCCCACTTTGCCTTTGGTGCGGGAGCCAAGCGTGAGCGACCCCATCCAGGACATCGACACCGAAACACTACGGACACTTCTCCGCGAGTGCAAGGAGGCTTTGCGGCAAGTTACCACAATGGATGCCGAGTCAGCGGATGTCGAGGCGATCCGGTACCTGCTGAAAGCGCAAGATCTCGTGAGCGAGTTCGAGTCGTTGGTGCAGTATGACCGGGCAATCGCCCGCAGGATTCTCCATGCGGCGCTGGCCGCACTGGCGAACACGCAAACCGCTCTGGCGATCAAAGCCGAGTTGGATCGCCGGGCGGCTGCGAACAACTGATGTCACGGACAAAGCCTAGCCTACTGAAAGACGAAAGCCTATCCTGTGCTAACACAAAAGACAGGTCCTATGGAACTCGGGATGAAGATGCAAGATTAAATGCAAGGTTTCCAACTACTGGTTCCAAGGTCTTCTCAAAATTATTGAGTCCCATCGTCCGCATCAAAGCGAAGGCGGCAATCTTCGCAGTTGGCACGGACGCCTTCACTCTCATTGCACATCCCGCAATAGTTGCTCCGCGGGTAATGATGTCGTCCACTAGAATTACCCGACTGGCCCCAAAGTCCAGCAATGAAGAAAACTTAATGGTTCGAAAGTGATCCCCCGGATTGCATCGGTTACCGCGACCCGCGGTAGCGGATCGAAGAACTGGTTCGATCCGCTCCAGACAAGACGCAACGTCGCTCACCAACCCACGTTCTCGTAAAGCATTGCAGATCTCAAGTGGCACCCAAAGCGATCCGGGCTTCAATAAAGAGCTTCCCGGGACCGGCACTGCTACGCAATCACCATCGAAGAACCCTTGATCAGATTGTCTCTTGATCATATGGTCAATACTCGATGGAATGGCAGCCTTTCCTCTGAATGAGCGATTCGTCTTGATTGCCGACATCAAGTCGTAGGCTACACTCGATTCACTGCTAGCAGCCTGCCTGCTGCTTCTTGGCTGAAAAGTCCAGTACGAAAAGAACTTGATTGTTCCCTGCTGACTAGTAGGCGAAGACATCGATATCCTCTGCAACTCTCAACGGGACCGCACCAAGCAAGTCTTCGATAGTGTCATCCGACAACAGCGATGCACCGTAGTGCATCATGTCTTTGACCCATTTTAGATCCGCATCCACCAGTGATTTCATGATAAAAAGTGGACGCCCCAGCCGAATCGCTTCCCATCCTTGATGTATCGTCCCACTTTTCTCCGACGCCTCTACAATTACAGTAGCATCTGCAATCAATGCCATAGTTCGGTTGCACTGCGTGAAACTAGATGGAAATGTTCGTTCGCCGGGCGCGAACTGGGACAGCAGGAGATTGCTATCTGCAATTGCATCCTGAAGCTCTCGGTTTTCGGCCGGATAGTATCGATCTATCGCCGTTCCGATCACACCGATCGTCTTCCCCCCGTTTTTCATTGCGCTAACGTGACTGGACGTGTCGATCCCTTTTGCAAGTCCGCTTACGACAACAATGCCTTCATCGACAAGAAGCTTCGCAAGTTTTGCTGCACGCAGCATCCCTTCGCGAGAAGCTGCTCTTGACCCGACTATCGATACTCTGCCGCCGGTTTTTAGCAGCGAAAGATCCCCTCGGCTGTATATTACTGACGGCGAGTTCTTCTGCTCGAAGCTGTTCAGCGGGCCGATCAAATCGTTGACTGAAGATACAGTGTGCATCTAGTTGAAGCTTGTGAGATAAAAAGCGGAACGCTCTTGGAATCGTTGGAGTCGGTAAATCTTGCGCGGAATTGCAGTTTGCAGTCCCCGCCCTAGAGCTAGAATTGGATCGGATGCCACCACGCTGATCGATCATCGAACCTAGACGTGGCTTAGCGACTGCCCATTTACCAGTTTAGTTGCTTCGCGGACAAGTCTGGTCATGTAGTTAAGATTATTCCGGATTGAACGAATGCAATCGCTGTCGGTCACGCCCGGTTTTCGACAGCCCCATTCCCTGCTGGCAGGGAGATCGGAAGCTGCCTTGCCCCCCAATCGCCCTCACAGCAGATGTGAAGTTCTTGCCGTTTCGATTCAACGGCATGGCGTCGATGGTGGGCTATCGCGATTCAGCAACCTTTTACGTGCTCTGGCTTGATCGATCCTTGGCCCTCTATAAGCACAGCTAGCAAAAGCCGCCCCGCATCACCAGGCGGCTCGTTCAAGTGTTCAATTTGAACACTTGATTTTCTACGCCGTCACCACTTCCCCAACCGCCTCGGCATCCTGCCACCCGATTTCAAACTCCGCTCCCGGCTCGACACTCTCGCTGAACACTCCGCATCCGCTGCAGACGTGCGGACCTTTGCGACAGGTAGCGATTACGCTAGACGTCCCGAATTGCCGAGATTCGAATCTCGGCGGGGCTGAGCGTGCCAGCGAAAAAAAGCCCGCAGGACTCCTCACCAGGATCGGCAAGCCGTCATTTCGCCCATTTCCAATCCTGCTCGTGGTCAGGAACCCTGGCCGGTGGTAGCTCTGCCATCGGGCCAGTGTGGCACCTGCGGCAGTCCTCGTTGTGGAACTCCCCCGGCATCAATCGGACCTCACTGCCGGGCTTGCTGGTGTCCGCGTCAGGGTGTGCCGTGCAAGCGAATGGCGACGGCCTCAGCATGGGGTAGGCAATCGCAGCCGAGATCAGAGCGGTCGGCACGATCCAGTCGCAGTTACTCACCGTCTCGCACCTCCAGGTAGTCCCGCCACTGGTCGATTGCTCCAACAGCCAGTTCCACGGCCTGCCAGCGCGGGCCATCCGCTTCGGTGCCCATTACCTCCAGCATCACGCCGGGATGCGTCTCGCCGATCTCCCTGGCAATCGTCCGATAGAACAATGCGGCTCGCAGCAGCGCTTCGGTGGCATCGTTCCGGGTCTTGGGCGTGATCGGCTCGAATGGTTCCACCCCGCTCACCTCGGAGTCGCTGCTGTGGAACCAATAGTAACCGGCACTGACGCCTACAAGTAAAAAGAGCCCGGCGGGATGTCCACCGGGCTCAGTGTCAATTGTCCGCGAGCTATGAATCAGTCGCCGAATTGTTGTTCGATCGACTCTTTGAGCTGGGCAAGTTGTGAGGTGCTATCAGTCATCTTTCGCTTGCTCAGGGATGTCTGGGCAAGCCGTTGCTCGATGTCTGCGGCAGCTTCTAGGGCTTCCTTAGGGATCTCGTTGTTAGCCCTTGCTTCGCATCTGTCGATTAGATTTGGAATCAGCTTGGCTATCGTGATTCGACGACCAATGGCAATCTGTTCCAGAGGGACTGGTGCGCTGTCTTCATACTGGACCGTCAACGTACTCTCGCCATCATACTTTTCGAGTCCGAGCCACGTATGGTCGTCGACGTTAATTGCGAAGTCATACGCGCCAGGGACTTTTGACAGATGCCGCTCGGCTGCGCAAATTTGCGCTGTGAGCGAATCAAGAGCGATGGCGAGATCCTGGGAAATGGGTGCCATTTCAAACCTTTCAAAGATAGGTGCCCCCGCAAGGGCTTTAGAGTGTCAGCAATCCCCAACGCGGGAGACTGCCGGTCAGCCCAACACGAGGCCAACTCACAGCATGTTAGCGGAGCGGCGTCGTGTTGCAAGAGCCATTCCTTCGTTCGATCGCCGCCAGTGCGAGCTAGCGGGTCAAAGCTGATCCGACGCTAGGCCGGTACGAGGACGAAACCCTCTTGGGCGGCCAGGGCCTCGACTAGTGCCGGTTCGCTCCGCAGTGCCTCCCTGATCGCCTGAATCTTGTTTCGCCGTAGTTCCTCCGCGAGCTCTAAATCCTCGAGATGGCTGAGGAGCTCAGGCTCTCTAGCAAGGTAATTCATCAGCTTCACCAGCGATTCAGCAGCTCGCAGCTTCCTTAAGGAACTGGCTTCAAGCGCGGACTGATGCCAGAACTTTGCAAAGCCCGCGGGCCCTCCAAACCGATCCAGGAGTTGCGACACAAGTTGTACGAGATCCGTACGCTCACATTTGCGACAAGCGATATCTGACCACGCCTGATGGGTGGCGCTACGGTCGGACATTTCGGCCTTGGCTGATGTTGTTGTTGTCATGGCAGTGGATTTGTGGAATTCTGAGCAAGTGGCGACTGCTTCCATTGTGAACTCGAAGGCCTCTGTCAACAATGCAGGTGTGGCTAGGGAATCGCGACCCGAACCGCTGGCAACCCTGGCCAGCTTGCCACATTTTCTTTCTCTTCAGGGGATCCGCTGAGGGAGCGATTCATGGCAGGCGATCCGTCTGTTGGTTCTGTGCCAGTCGGGGGCAAAGCATGCCTGCTACTCCAACTGGATTACTATCGACCGTGCCCGCTATCGAGTGTCGGTTGGACCTTTGATGCTGCAGTAGCGGACCGCGTGCGAGAGCTTCGCGGGCTCCCCGAGGCGGCTGATAGGCCCAGCGCGACCGGACCGAAGGTGATCGCCTGGTTGCCTGCGGACTGGCCGCCGCAAATACCGGCACCAGTGAATTTGGACCGAGGGCCTGTTGAAGCATTCTGCGATTGGGTGATTGCTGCCGTGCACCTGATCGGCCGCGATCAGCGGAGTGGTCAACTTAACGAACCCGGATTCAACGATGAGGCGGAGGCCCTTCGAATAGTGGCTTCGGCAATCGGGGCACGTGAGTCAGTTGATCGAGTTCTCCGTGAGGAATCTGCTGCTGCAGCGACTGTACGCGAGGCTGCCGAACGCCTGCGGGACGAGGTCGTGAAGGAAGCCGCAAAGGTGCCGGGCAGTAACGATCCAAGCAAGCGCGGCAGACCGCGGAAGAGTATCGGGCTACGGGATGCGGAGGTGAAGCTCGGCAGTGCGGCTGTGTGTCCATCATCACTACGAGAACAACTGGCCTTCTGAGTGGGAGCCGGTCGGGGTGGGTGAGTTGGCGCACCGGGCAGCGGTTTCAAAGTCAACGGCGAGCGGCTTCATCGTGAAGTGGTTTAGTTCGCATGAAGCGTACAAGGTGGCCTGTGTACGCAAAGCGGGTCGCGTCGCGGAAGTGTTGCGGCAACTCGATGGAGAACCGCCGCTGCAGTGATTGAGGAGAGCGTGGTGAAGCGGGTGCAACCGGTGTTCGGTCGTTCGGTTTTTTAATCGAACGGTTGCAAAGATTTCTTACGGACGCAAACGCTGGCGAATGCTTGCCAGACGGTGCTGCAGGCCGGCTGTTCGGCGGCTGAAAATCGAACGATGGGCTTTAGGGTAAGGCGACGGCAATGGTGCAGTCGTGAGTCTAACCCTTGGAGAACACCATCATGCGTTCGGTTGTATCTGGCCCGCTGCTCGTCTCAGCACGTGAAGCGGCAAGGTTACTCAGCGTGTCTGATCGGACCCTGTGGACACTGTCGCACAATGGGCGGTTGCCCCGCGTAACCATCGGGCGAGCGGTTCGCTACTCAGTTGATGATCTGCAAGCATTCATTGCGGCATCCAAGGAGGGCGGGCACAATGGACGGTAAATGTGGAATGCACGAGCGATCGGCGTTTGGAGACGCGGGGGTTGCATCGGCGGTAATGTCGGACGTGGCTTCGCTGTCCAAGGCCGAGCGAACGAGGCTCAGGACACTTGAGGCGATCGTGGACAGGGGCGTACAGACCTTCGTGCAGGTTGGCCAGGCCCTGAAGGAGATTCGCGACAGCAGGCTCTATCGCCGTACCCACAAGCGGTTTGAGGATTACTGCGACGACCGGTGGGGGCTCGGCAAGCGGTATGCGAACCAGTTGATTGAGGCATCCGTGGTTGTCGCCAACATTGCGGCTCGTCAGCCCGAAAACGGGAGCCATGGCTCCCAAAATCCGACCAGCCCATTGGCCGCCACAGTCGCCGAAGCGAACGAGCACGTCGCTCCGACGTCGATCCCATTGCCGACCACCGAGCGGCAGGCACGCGAGTTGGCGAAGCTTCCCGCCGAAGAGCAGGCAGATGTCTGGGAGGAGGTGGTTGCCACTGAGGCACGGCCCACTGCCGCGGCGATTAAAGGCGTGGTGGAAAGGCGGAAGTCAGCCAAGGCCGAGGCCAAACCTGAGGCCACTGCCAATCCGCCACGCGACAAGGTCTACCGCGCTGACGCTGACCTGCCGGAGTCTTACATCGACGAAGATGGGAACGCTGTTCCTGAATCGCTGTGGCCGGTGTGGCAGGACATGCCGCAGTTTATGAGGATTGCCGATGGCATCCGGTCATCTGGCGTCATGGAGCTTTCCAAAGAGCTGCGCGAGCTTGGCGTGAAGCACAACAGCCAGGTGGCTCAAGATGCTGCCGCTGAGATCCTGGAGTTGCACGGCCGAATGGTGAAGCTGTCGCTTGATTGCAAGCCGGCGATCGTGACTGGTAGCGACTGGATTACCAAGGGGGAGGCTCCGTTTTGATTCAGGATCGCCTCTGTCAGTCACGGGCTTTCAATAACATCCGCAAGGCCGTTGGCAATTCGTGCCACGCAATTCGTGCCACTACAAAAACTTCATAAGTGCCGCGTATCCCTATAGCGATCAAGCGATCAATACCAGAGACTTGAATTTAAAGGGTGACTTTGCTCACCCAATAAAAAACGGCCACCGACCGAAGGGTCGATGACCGTTAGATGATCCCATGTCGCCAAAGCTGCCACACTGGAAGCGACACAAGCAAGAGAGTCCTTAAATGGTAGCGGTTTCGCGCCGAAGTTCAAGCACAACGGATTGTCTTTTCTTTCGCCACCCTTGCTCGCTGGAAATCGGCGAGGAGCTGCCGCCGAAATTGCACGGTCGCCTGGACGACGGGCGGTACCTGGTCGATCTGGTTCTATGGGGGATGGCAACGGGCCGGGAGGATCGCAACGGGTACGTTTCGCTTAAGGCGGAGCTGTTAGACAAAGTGATGGCCAAGGACGATCGCCGTCAGCTAGTCGATGCAATGATCGATCGAGAGGTGGTGGAGCGATCGAATTACGAGGTAGGCGTCAAAGCCTTCGGTTATCGGTTGCATCGTCGGTTTGCCCGAGATCAGCACGCGACGACACGAGCGAGCGATCGCCGTCTGATCAGGTCGCTAGAGCGATTCCGGGCAGCGGCTCGTGAGCGTCAGGCTGCTAGGTGGCTGCCGGTTCATTTCGCACTCGCTGAACGGCAGCGTAGCCTACGCATCGACATGGATCAGGCAGCGGAATGCATTGCTGCCCTGCCGGCGGAATCGAACCCCTTTGACGTGCAGAGCATCCTGGCGAACGACATTCATCAGGGACGGTATCGGCTCTCGGTAGGTACATGGGGAAGAGTGTCGAACAGCATCACGTCGATGAAGCGGGAGGTGCGGCCAGCACTGCGAGCAGGAGGCCAAAAATTACAGTCAGTAGACATCAGGAACTCACAACCAGCGTTCTTAGGACAAGCAGCAAGAGAAGCAAACAACCAACACACCCATAATGATTCCGAAAATGGCAGATGGGGGGTGCAAAATGGCGATAACGATGACCTCGCTAAGTTCGTGCAACAGACGAGCGACGGCGTGTTCTATGAGTCGTTCGCTGACCTGATGGCTGCGGATGGATATCCCGCACTGGATCGACCGGTCCTGAAGAAAAGGATCCTGCAAGACGTCATCGCCAAAGCGAAACCGTGCAATACGCGGAAGGCTCGAGCGGCGAGGCAAAGGGAGGGCATCGTCGATGCGGTGCTGTCGGGAGCAGAATATCAGTCGGACGTTGAAGACGCGTTCAAGCGGCACATCCCGACGCTCTACCAATTCATCCGTCACGTGAACAAGAATGGATGGGAGCACGAGAATCTGATCCGGTTGCTACAGCGGCGCGAGGCGGACCTGGTGATCCATCGCGTAGCTCCGGGAGTGATGGCGAAGCATTCCTGGTTGGTGGAGAGTTTGCACGATTCGATTTTCGCACCTGCTGACCAGATTGGCGAAGTTGAAAAGGAGTTCCGAGCGGCCTTTGCTGAACGCGGTATTGAGATGGCGTTGAAGATTGAAGGCTGACGATTGAAGGCTGACTAGGCCGTCGCATCTGCGTCACAATCGCCGAAACGATCCAAACGCGAGAATCGTGCTGTCTTTTATGTCGAGGCTGTAGAGTCGCCAGTACGGGGCTCTGTCGCGATCAGCTGATCATCAGTCACCCGCAGGCGACGGCGGCGTGATTGTGAACCCAGCTTGCCGCAGCAGCGCAGCAACGAGCTTTGGGGATCGTTTGACGGCCCGCTGAAGCACCTGCAGCTCGGCGGCTTTCTGCTCCCGTTCCAGTTCCTCGGTTGTCATCTGCTGTGGGTCCGTGAGCGCCGGCAAGTCGCGTTGCAGTCGTTCGGTGAGCTTCACCATCGCATCAATCGAACGAATACGCCGTAACGCTGAAGCCTCGTCATGGGCTCGCTTCCACTCCTTCGCCAATTCACTAGGACCGCCAAACTGCTGGATGAGCTCGGCTGCAAACTGATAGACAGCAAGCCGCCGCTCATCCGCTCGTGCAAAAGATGACCATACGCGGAACATCCTCAGATCTGCGTTGGCCTCTCGCTTGCGAGCGTTGCGGAGTCGGGAGTAGATGGCATGGCAAGCGCGGCATTCTGTGTGTCGCTCCCCCTTTGACTTCCGACTAAACCGGAAGTGCTCAACCGGCTTAGGTTGTAGACATGCCGAGCAGGTTCGATGAGTCGCTGAGTTAGAGTCGGGTGTCGCTGACTTTGCGTCGGATGGAGATGCGATATTGGGGGACGTGCGTTCCTTCTCGGGCTGCGGCCGTGCGCTCGTTTTGGGGACGGATTCAATCATGTTGCAACAGACTCGCGTTGCTGGGATTCGGGCCACGGAAAACGCGGGCCGCCGATGCAGCCCGCCCATCGAATAATCCCACTCTAGCCCCCTGCAAGCGTTGGGGTCAGACCCTGATTTTGTCAACCGTTGAGCCGGATTGGCGGGTTGGCCTGGCCGGTGGCGTTGTGGCTGGCACTGGTGACGGCATGACACGTCAGCACTCTCAAAAGGAAGACCGAGCAAGCTCCTGTCGATGCGGGTCACGGCCAGCTACCTCCTGTCCCTCGAATTGGCCCTGATCTGTTCTATCCATACGGTGGCGCATGCAGCCTTTCCCTCGTAAAAATCGGGGTTTTTGAAAATGGCTGCGCTGTATGGGTGTCACCTTTGTTTTGTTCACAATTGTGAACATTTTCAGACTGGTGGCTGGCGGAACCGGAATTCCGGCCTCGGGATCTGGTGACTGGACGCTCCTTATATGCGGGCCGTTTTCGGGGTGCAGGGGTGGCGATTTTTCTGCGTCGTCGGTGTGCAAGAAATGCCGTAATTCACGGGACGAAACGCGTTCAAAATGTCAACCATGGTTGACAAAACGGCTGGTCTGTCGGGGCGGCAAAATCGCGGTTGGTGATTGTCAGGCCACAAAGTGTGGCACGCAACCGTGTCACTCTGACAGGCCTAAACGATAAGTATGGCGGCGGGCAAGTGTCCGCAACTGCTCGCAAACAATTGCCAGCCTTCGCACAGACTGACCGGCATTCTCCGAACGGGAGATGCTGCTTTCCCGTCTCTTAAAGGTATTTCTCATGTCTTTGCTTTCTCCTGATTTGGGCAGTCCATCGCATGGTTTCGCGGGAATGAAAACGGCAGCTCAACCCTTGCTGGTTTCCCCCCGTGAGGCCGCGCGGATGCTTTCGCTTTCGGAGCGAACTCTTTGGAGCCTCACGGCCAGTGGCAATCTGCCGAGGATTAAGCTCGGCCGATTGGTTCGTTATTCGATTGACGACTTGCGTCAGTTCATCGACCAACGACGTTAGATCCAACTCTCAACAGGGACCGCATAAGCGATCGCTCGAGAGATGCCTGCGTCAGGCCTTGTGCAAGCCATTGCTGCCACTTCCGAAGAACCCACGACGGTCAACTGGCAACTCAATGCGTGGGCAGAGAACGGTATTTTGAAGCTAATTGAGCGGGTGCAAGCGAACAACTACTAGCTCATTTGCCGAGACTGATGCTTGATTTTCGAAATTTGCCGCGGTATGGTGATGCAGCCACGGCTAGGCTTAGCGGCCGAAAGCTGGTCTTCATCCACCGGCCCGCCGTGGTACTTTCTTCCTGGATGAATCGTGAGGATGACACGATGGCTACATTAGTGAAGCGTTCTCCTAAGGAGGGCGCGCCGTGGTACTGCCGCTTCTACGAAGTCCTGCCCAACGGACAGAAGAAGCAACGCATGGTTTCGACAGGAACCAGCGATAAGGCCACCGCAAAGCAGATTGCGAGGAAGTACGAGGCTGAGGCTGCCGTTCGTGCTCACCGGCTGGTTGATCCGCTGGAGGATTCCATTCGGCGGCAGTCTGCCCGGCCAACGGCTGAACACGTTTCCGATTTCCAGAAGAAGCTGAAAGCGGCTGGACGCTCGGCAGACCACGTTGCCCGAACCGGTAACTACATCAACGAGTTCATCTCGCATGCGGGTATCGGTGCGATCGGTGACATCCGGGCCGATCACGCTGTGTCTTGGGCTGCGTCGCTTCGTGATGACGGGATGGCCGGCAGGACGATTCAAGCACGGTTAACGTCGATCAAAGGCTTCACCAAGTGGGCGGCTGCTGGCGACAAGCTGATGCGCGATCCGTTGGCGGGAGTATCGAAACCGTCTGCCAAGGATGACCGGCGGCGCGAACGTCGGATGCTGCTACCGGATGAGTGGCGTTGGTTGGCGTCTGCGACGATGGCGGCTGAAGAACGGTTCGGGATGACCGGGCACGAACGATGCTTGCTGTACCGAGTCGCAATTCAGACCGGGTTGCGATCCGCTGAGTTGCGTTCGCTTGGCCGTGGTCACTTCGTGCTGGACGGTGATCGTCCGTTCGTCCGGGTTGGTTCATCGAACACGAAGAACTCCAAGGCCGCCTATCAGTACATCGACCGAGTGTTGGCCGACGATCTGCGCAAGCACCTGATGACCAAGACGCCCAAGGCACCGGCTTTCAATCTGCCGACTGAGTTCGTGATGGCGGACATGCTGCGAGCCGATCTAGCAGAAGCACGGCAGGCGTGGTCGAAAGAGGCTGGACGCAATCACGAGGATCGGGCCAAGCGATCCGAAAGCGACTTCCTGGAGCCGGTTAACGAGTCTGGGCAACGGCTGGACTTCCACGCTTTGCGTCACACTTGCGGCGCGTGGTTGGCGATGCGAGGAGTTCAACCGAAGGTGATCCAATCGGTGATGCGTCATTCATCGATCACGCTGACGCTGGACACCTACGGGCACCTGATCGCTGGAGCCGAAGCCGCTGCGGTTGCTAGCACTGCCGACATGACGGCTGTAGGGACTGTGCTGGCTGCGACGGGAACAGACGGCGGAGCGACTTGCTCACCTATTGCTCACATTTCTACTGCGTCACGTTGCGTGGACGTTGCGAGTCAGTGCGACGGACCAAGGGACTCTGCTGAATTGCCCGCTGTCGAAACAGTGCGTTTTCCTTATACAGAATTGCGGCCCACTGCTGCCGGTTGCGAGAGTTTGCTACAATCTGCGGACACGTTTGGGGCTGTAGCTCAGTGGTTAGAGCTGGGGACTCATAATCCCTAGGTCGCGGGTTCAAGTCCTGCCAGCCCTATTTCCTTTTTCCTGCGGCGAACGCTCGTTTTCCCGGCTTTTCTTTGTCTATTGACCAAGCGAGCGACTGCCGGGAGTGCGACACAGCACGACACAAAACGCCACTGCCCGCCTATGAAATGTCCCCTATTTGTCCCCTGGGGACATTGAAGGCGGACGGCAGCTCCGCGTCGCCAGCAGCGGCTCCGCGGGCATTCTCGGCAAAAAATGGGTATCGCCGCCGCTGCTGAGGCAGCAGCACGCGGGGACGATTCGTCGGCTGAACCGGGTCTTCTGTTGGCACCCCTCTGCCCTGCTGCTACCATGCCGCCCACACGCCGGGACGCCCCTGGCCAGCAACCACGCCCGCTCAAGCTGGCAGATCAATGCTCCACTCCGCTAACAATCCGCCCAGCGATCGTGCCGAAGCACCGAATCGCTCCAATGCAAAGCCTACAATCGGCCGCTGGGCAATGATTCTTTGCCTGGCTGTCTCTCCGCTTGCCGTGGTGTCGTTCCGAGAAAGCGAGATTGCGGCGGCCCTGGAGCCGCCGGCAGCGTATTCAATGCAATCGCTTCAATGCGGAGGGACGAGTGCGCTTGATTGAGTTTGCTCACGGACTAAAATTCGCTCGCCCGGACCGCAGAGCCTAGTTGCCGGCAGCCCGGTTGAACTATGCTGAGGATTAAGGCTCCTTTAGATCGTGTCCCCGTGGCGCACTTGACACGATTTCGGCAGAACGATTACACGATTTCAACCTGCTGAAGAATGGCTGCGAACACTTTAGCCGCCAATCCGTATTGAATTAACAAAGCCAATGTCACTGCGTATCCGTCTCACACCCGCTCAGCTAGCGGATTTTCGACAGGTTCTTGATTCTCAAAACGTCGATATTGATCGGCTCATTGAACGGGTTGAGGTGAATGAGGGGAGAATTCATCGTCCCGAGGAACTTGTCTCGGCTGCGGCAACCGTAATTGGCCAGCCCGGTGCTGGTGCCTTGATTCGTCAGACTCTAGCTTTGCAGGCACTCGCGAGGCAAAGTTCGGCGAGAGAAGACGACGTTTTTGCTGCGTTGTCTAAATCTCTCGAAGAGTCACAGTTGGCAAACGAGGCATTGCCGGACGAGATCTCAGCCCTGGTGGCCCTCATTCGTCGGGTCTTCAGTCTATCTGAAATCCGCAAAACCGGCCGCGCTATCGAACTCTCGTACGATTTTGCCAGCCTTCTTCAATCTACGCGGATTCTGACAGACGTACGCCCCCTGTTTAGCGACAACGCGAAGGAAATAGACGGCACGGTGATTGCTCACACCCTTCGGGTGAGGTATGAATCCGGGAATCAAGAAAACGAATTGAGCCTCGCTGTAGATGAAAATGATCTCCGTCGCCTCATCGAACAATGCGAGCGTAGCCTAGAGAAGGCAAAAACCGTCCAGCGAGAGATTTGTGCCCGACTCAACCTACCCACTATTAACTCAGATGGCCCCAATGAATGAGATCGTCCTTAAACACTTCGATCTTGTCGATTCAGACATTTTGAACGCAGGTTGCAAAGAGATTTACCGCCAAGGAAGGCGAGCGTCTGTCGATATAGATCGCCTGTATGCTGGCGACATGCTGCGGGCCAGTCGTTCGGCTATTCGCATGCCCACCACATATCTGCCAGTTAATTTCCCCCAGTTGTTGCTCAGTGAGTTGCCATCGGCACGTGACGCTGTCATGCCGGGATCTTGGATTGAAGAAGGTGTCGAACCGCCAACATCGGAGGTCGTGTCAAACGCAGATCGCTTTATCCTCTCAACCTACCAGACCCGCAGGTTGGTTCCAATTCGCGTTTCCTGCTCCCGAGTAGGCGGCATCATGGTCGCTTATCGAGACCCGTCTACCTGTCGCGATCTTGACGTTGAATTTGACAATGAAGGCGATGTTTGTGCTGTACTTGCGACGGATAAGGAAGTGGTACAGTCAGCCGTCGTCGATGATCCAGTCGATTTGGACGAACTATTCAGAGCGTTTGCGTCGTAAAGCAAGTCAAAAGCGGCTTCGGTGCATTGATCGGAAGCCTTTGCCAACACGCGAGTTTAAGCCGGATGATCGTTTGTACATAGGATACCGACTCGACAACATGAACTTGGAAGGTCGGCTAGATCCGGAAGTCATCGCAATTCCTGACTGTTCATGCAACTGGGGACGTTTTTCAGTTCCAGATGACGTTAGATTCCGCAGGGGCGGACTTCTTACAGACGGCTGTTTTTCGTGGAGCGTACGCGATGTGCGATACGAAAATTTTGCGACGTCCGTCCATGATCCCGAATGTGGCTGCGACTATGAAGTTGAGAACTATAGTCACGTTGAACTGAGGATGGTCACAGTGGGTGGAGACGTCCTAGAATCTCCACCTAGAGGCCGCCGGGCGAAGACGCAGGCAGCCAAAGATCGGCGAGCCAGATGGAGAAAGCATCTCAGTATCGTGGCAAAGCGTGAGTTTGTCGCGAGACATTGAGTTGGCCGCGATACGCGAAGCCTCAAGGCCTTAAAGTGAATAAAAGACGGATTTCGTACCACCGTCGCGCAAGTGGTGCTGCCGTGGCTTGCACGACGCATAGACCGTTTTATTTCCCTTCAGTCTAGGATTTTGATTGTCCAAATTTTACGCATTGGACTGGTGGGAGCATTGCAGCAATCAACTCACTACGCGACCACGTTTGCTTTGCGACGTTACTCGCGTTCTCCCGATTGACAGCGCAGTGTGACGGTAACCTCCCGCCACTCGCCGCGGTAGTGCATATGCCAGCGGTCACTAGTGACACTAGTTCGCGACGGCTGACCGGCATTTTGGATTCATGCTGTGATCAGTGACGGCTTTGCTCCTGTTTCACCGTCCACCTCAGCCTGGCAATCCGGCCGAATCGATTAGCGACTCCGGCTCGCTCCCGGCGATCATGGCCGCCATCTTCTGAACCGCGTCGGCTTCCATCGACCGAAACAGATGCCCGTACGTGTCCAGCGTCAGCTTGATATCTTTGTGACGCATGACGCTCTGAATCGTCTTCGGATGCACGCCGGCCAACGCCAGCCACGCCCCGCAGGTGTGACGCAACGCATGAAAGTCAACCCGTTCGCCGTTGCTGTCGGTGGTCTGGAGAAAGTCGGGATGCTCGGCCAGCACCTTCGCCTTGGCCTTCTTCGTCGCTTCGTCGTCATTCGACGTGTCGAGCCACGCCTCGCGAGCGGCGTTCATGTCGGCCCGGATCATGTCGGCCAGGTTTGCCGCATGGGGCAACGCGAACACGATCGCCCCCGCAGCTTTGCGGCTGACGTGTGCCCGCAGCTTTACGGCCAGCTCAGGCGTGATGTGCTGGTGAGCGTCGATGGAGTCTTTCGTCGTGTCGCTGGGGACAACCACAGATGGTGATTCGCCGGTCAGCTTCAGCCGCGACCGCTTCAGCGAATGGATCTCGCTCGCTCGCAGCCCCGTCTGCAACGCCAGCTCATAGGCCAGCAGCCGCTCGGCCGCTCCGATGCCGAATGATTCGGCTGTGACATGCTTCTGGATCGCCTGCCACTCTGCGACCATGATCGCCCGGCGACGCAGCCGGCGTTCCTTCGTTCGCTTGCCGCCTCCCGTGCGAGCGAGCGGGTCAAAGCTGATCCGGCGGCCGGACTCGGGGCTTGCTAGCCAGGATGTGAAGCTCTTGATCGCGGTCCGGTAGTGTGCCTTCGTCGTCGTGCTCGCGTCCAGCTTGGCACGCTTCCCCTCTGCCCCCGCTTTCAGCTTTGAGACAAAATCATCGACTTTGCTCGGTTCGATGTCGCTCAACCGCCTCCAGCCGGCGAACTGGATGATCGCATCAATCCGCTTCTGCTGCCGCGTGATGTGAACGTCGCTCCGGTTGCGAGCCTTTAGGTAGGTGACGAAGTCGGCGACATGGCTGCCCAGCGACTTCTTGCTGTGCTCCGCCACTCGTTCCGATTGCGGGTCAGTAATTCCCTCACGACGCTTTGCGGCCTTCGTCTGGCGTGCGGCAAGCACCTGGACGGCCGTTTGCTTGTCAGTCGTGCCGGTGTTGAAGCGAATCCGATTGCCGTTCTCGTCGATGAACGAAGCGTAGTAGTTGCCACGCCTCCCGCCGCGATCTGGGCGTTTATAGACCGTCCCCATCTGTTCCTCAGTCCGATTGCATTGCCGTGAGAGCAGACGCCCGCAGCTGCTGTTGCGTTCAATCGACCGGCAGGCGAACACTTTCGCCATGCCAAGCAGCAGCCGATCCGCTCATCGCTCAGCTCTTACCGTGACCCGCAGACCCAGCACACTGGCCACGACGACAAGCGTCTCGATCGTCGTTGCAGTCTTGCCGTTGTACGACCGCGACAGCCTTGATTCGGGCAGTCCGGTGTGTTTCGATATCTCGGAGCGATTCATATCCGACTGGTCGATCATCGCCACGAGCAACGTCCGAAGGTCGCCCTCTCCGCGGAGGGCAACCTCGGCAACCTTCTTCGGCTTGGGGCTCATGAGCATGCCACGCGGCCGCGAGCATGATCGGCTACGTCAGCCTTGGTAGCCAACCCAATCCGGCTGATCACTTCGCCTGCTGGCGTCAGTATCTCAATCGTTGCCGGCCCATTGAAATAGTTAGCGTCGATGTCTCGACCGCGGCGGCGATCGTAGAAGTCGAGCATGCTGATCTCGCTGAAGCATGCAACGTTGCCGATCACTCCGGTGCAGCGGCTTCGCAGCACCATGTATACCGACTCGCTGTAGAACTTGGTTTGGCCGTTCTGAATGATCCGGTAGTGAACGGGAGCCTTTGGAAGTGTCATGATCGTATCTCTGTGAGTTGTGGAACTGAATACCCTTTAGCGACACAATCAATATACGCTAGACTTGCGTGGCGTGCAAGCCTAAATGCGATCACAATCGGCGGATTTTAGTCAAAACTAGAATGGTGGCGGAGAATCAAGGATGTCATTTCCGGTTGCGATCTCATAACGAAGCCGCAGGCTCCCTGCATGATCCCGCAGCGTCATCCCGTCGTGACTATCGGGCAGCACCAGCACGCCGATAAACGATTCGCCTTCGGCGTCGATCGAGTGCGATTCTTCCACCGTCCCCTCCTGGCTGGCGACGGCCTCAAGAATCCCGCGGGATGCCATCGGACGGGCGTCCCAGACGAAGATGCGGTCCCATGACCGGATCGCAGCGACGCCACGATCGCAGGTCGCTGCGGCCGATGCGACGGCTTCGAGCAGCGGGATAATGCGAAGCGAAGGGCCGTCCGGCGGTCGATGCGAGGTCATAGATCGTCAAGGGAAAATGGCACTGGATGATTGCTGCGGCGATGAGCCGTCCGCAGCAGCGAGAAGCTTCTGGCCATCAGCTTACCATCCTCGCCGCGGACGCTCATCTCGGCGGCAATCACTCCCGCCACCGTCGCCGCGAACACGGAGCGGCTCAGATCGACCGGCGGCGGCACGGGAGCAATGCCGGGAACTGCCGCAACGCTGGCCAACTCATGCATCCGGGCGACCGCAGTAGCATAGGGCTCGTTTGCGAGCGAGTGAGCACGCGTCAGATCATGCCCGATTCGGTTGCGGAGCCACCGCAGTTGATCCATGAACTCCCGCAGATCGTCGTCGATCAGCCCACGAGCGTGAGCAGCACGGATTCGACCGCGGTACCGCTGGGGGATGTCGCGGGCACTGACGCCGTCGATCGTCAGCAATTTATGCAGCGACTCGTCGATGCGACCGCCAGCAAGGATGATCATCAGCCGCGGGTCGCTGCCGGCGACTTCATGGAGGCAGAGAACCGCGTCACTCGGTTCGAGTGCGTTGGACGCCGCGTCGATAACCGCCGAGGTATGAGAATCGGAGCAAATCACAGTCATTGATGAGCCTTCAGTGTGCAGGATCGATAATCGTTGAAGATGAGCCGATGCCGGCATTCCGGCATCGATTGAGCCGACCAAGCCGCCGGCCTTTCGCACTCGCCGCGGCGATGACTCCGCAGGGCAAGTGCTCCCCCGGAGCCGGTGAGCAGAGATTCCGGGTTTGCTGCAAGCGGCGGGAGCCGGCGAGCGGTTGCATCAACTCCCGCCGCATCGTTGGCAGATGTCACTCGCTTTTAGGCGGATTGCCGACAAGCAACTTTCGGAGCTGCTCAAGTAGCTCCGCATTCGTGTCCGGTTCAGGCTTCGCGAGTGGATTCACGTCTTCTCCAATCCCTGGCACGACGTCAGCAGGCTGAGTCGTCTTCAACACAGCCGGATCGAGATAGTTTTTCTTCGTCGTCTTGCGGCTACTGTGATCCAACAGATCAGTCGCGTTACCGCCGGCAGCCTCAAACTTAGAAGCGACGGTGCGGCGGATCTTATGAAACAGATCCCGCCGGGTCCGGGGTAGTCCGGCCGCTTCGACGACTTCGCCGAACTTTTGGAAGATGTACTCGTAGCGGTACGGCCAAGGGAGAATGAATCGCTCGCCGGGGACTCTGAGTGCATTGAGCCTTTCGAGCGTGAGCGGCCGGAGCCGGAAAGGCTTGTCGCGTTTCCCGCCCTTGCGGTGCTCGCCTCTGATAACCAGGTTCCCGTACTTGTCGAGCGAACGCCACTCGGTTTGTAGCACTGCACCGATTCGCTCTGCCGTATCAAAGATCACGCTCACCAGTGCCGGCCAATAGTCGCACGCTGGAATCTTCCCGATCATTCCGTCGCATGACTTGCAGGCATTCATCAGCGCAACAAGCTGCTCATCATTCCATGAATCGGGAACGCGATCTGGAACAACAATCGACGCGATCTCAGGGAACTCCGGCGACCAGCCCTTTCTGGCTGAGTAGTTCCAGAGTGCGACCAGTTGCGTTCGATCCTTCTGGATCGTGGCTTTTGAGAGTTCTGTCTCACGCAGTGAGTACCCGAGGAAGTCGGAGACGGTCTTGGTGTTCAAGTCGGCGATGACCGCGGTCCGGCCAATGTACTTGCTGAACGCATTGATCGAGTGATTGTAGAGCCGCACTGTGTTCTCAGACTTGCCCAGCAGTCGCTGCGGAACATAGTGATCTTTCAGCAAATCCGGCAGCGGCATCTTGGCCTTTGCGGTGCTACGATTGCCTCGCTCCTGCGTCGGCTCGGGGAGCGGGATGGCCCGGCGATCCTTCGTCCAGTCGTGTTCCCGCAGTATTTTGACTTCGCTGAAGTCCTGCGGCTGGCACAGCGACATGGCAACCGCAACGGCATTTGTGGCCTTGAGCCAGTCAATCCGGGGCCGGATCGTTCGCGGCCGCGATCCTGCTTTTCGCCAGCGGTTCACCAGCAGCGTTGCGTACTCCGCTGAGATATCGTCGGCATCAATCGGCCGCCGCAGGATCGCATACAGGTCGCTCAGCACTGATCGCTCAATCCTTCGCTCGCCGGGCCGGTGCGATCGCTTTCGGAGCGTTCCATCGGCATGCAGCCGATTGGCAAGCACCTGCTGAAGCCGCTCGGTCACCTCAACCTGGGTAGCATGGCGGTCTGCGTTCGCGTCTAACGGTTCGGCCGCAGCATCAGTTGCGTCAGTGCCAACATCAACGGCGGCAGATGCCCCAGTGGCGGCATCTGGTCGATACTGGCCAGTACTGACCCGGTCAGCGGCACACAGCGGGCAGAGTCGCATCGACCAGAGAGGGTAAACCCGTGAGTCGTCAGCGCCACAGCACTCGCATCTCAGCTTGGAAGCGTTATTTGAATCGGTCATTGGATTGTGCCAGGTATGAATGAGAATCGAAGATGCGGCCAGCGATGACACGACGCACGCTGGCCGGAGATGTCGCAACATTCGGCGGCGACTACACGGGCACTGCGGGAGTTTCGGCCAGCGGCCACGCAATGCGAGGAAGCACGCTCCCCTGCCCCGTCCCGTCGCAGCCTGGCAGTAGGCCGGATTCAACGGCCGCCCGGATGATCTCGCTGACACGCAAGAACGACAGACCCGTCGCGTCGGCGATGCCGGCGGCGTTTGCTCCGTCGCGGCGGAGCCGGGCGACCAGGAAGTAGACGCCCGGCGGCTCCGTCGCAGCCGTTCTGCCGCGGCGAGCCTTGCCAGTCGTCGCCTCCGCTGCGAACGCAGCCGCTGGTGAATGATCGGCCGTGTTTTCTGCCGATGCGTTAGGCGGCGATTGTGGGGCCTTCGCTGCGACGCATTTCGGATCGGCATCGGCACAACGGCTGCAGTCGCGCAGCCGTTGCGGTTCAGGCTTGGGGCTGCCGCAGTCGTGGCGGCGGCTCGGATCGGAAAGATTCATTCGATGATCCCGGTGCGGAACATGTCCGCGCATGCCAAGGGCCACCAACCCGGTTCGAAAGTGCGGCTTCAACCCCGCACCGAACGCCCCTTGCTCCCCGCCGTTGCGGATCGACGCTTGGGAAAGCTCCCGAATTGGTGGCCCTTGGCATTTTCTCGCGTCAGATGGTTGAAGTAGGCATTTGTCACCGGCGGCCATGAAAGGGGCCGTGGTCAAGTCATCAGGGTTTCGACGCCCGTCAGACAGCCAACGATGCCGGAATGATCGCGCTCGCATGAACGGGAGTCAATAGACCGCGTGAAAAAGTTTTCGGCGATCGAACTAGCAGCCGGGCATTGACCAAACGTGTCATAGTCGTTGATTTAATGGGGCTGCCCATCCCCCTCCGCCAGTGTTGTCCCTGCTGAGTCATCCCATGCGATATGTCGTCACGAAAAGCCTAATCGGTGCTCCTTCAGTGAAGTTCAACTGTCCAGGGTGCCGGGTTCGGTTGACGTCATCGCTTAGAGAAGCCGGGGATCGCGACGCGTGTCCAGAGTGCGGATGTGCGTTCGATGTCCCAGGGATCACGGAACGCCAGCAGCTTGAACGGCGGGAGAATGCCGAGCGTGAAAAGCATGCAATCGAACGCGAGCAAGCCGCGGCGGCGAAACTTCAGGCTGCCCAGGAGCGAGCCACTAAGCGGGCTGAGGAGCTGGAAGCGAGAGAGCAGCAGAGGGCCGCGGCTGTAGAGCAGCAAAGGGCACGCATGCGATCACAGCAATCACCAGCATCCGAGACGCCCCTCGCTGCGTACCAATCCCCTGCGGTTTCGCCTGCACCGCTGCGATCACCTGCCGCCGCGGCCTGCCCGTATTGCGGCGGCGACATACCGCTGAGGGCTCATAAGTGCCGCCATTGCGGCGAGTGGCTGGTGAAGACGAATCACTCTGATGGACTCGCCGGCTGCCTTGGTTTTTTGCTCGGGCCAATCGGGCTCTGGTACAAGGGGCACTGAATGGCTGGTTTCGCATGGCTTATTGCCATGTTTATCTTTTTTATGGCTACTGGCGGCCTAGGGCTGTTGCTCGCCCCGCTTTTTTGGATCGGAATGGCTATTCATGCCGCGGCGGCAAAAGGTCGTCGCTGATCGCTGTATCGCTCGGTTCATGCTCACACCCAGATAGCAACTTCGCCGCCATCGCCTCGGCTTCGACCTGCTCCTTGTGCTCCTGAATCCGCCGCTTGTCGGCCCTTCGCCGATCGTTCCGCTGGCGGATTGCGGTGCAGCGTTGCATCCATTCACTATCCGCTCTGGCAGCCGCGGCCGGCGTCATCGTTGATGTGTTAGGCGGCTTCGGGAGCGGCTCGTCGTCGGCATCGGGAGCAGGGAAGCAATCGGACAAAAAAGCGAAGCCATCGAGCGGGCCGGGCTCCTGAACCACCGGGGCCGCATGCCGGTAAACATCGTCGCCGGTCGCATCAGCGATCCGCCGCACTTCCCCTAGGACAGCGACAGCGGCCTTGAGTGAGATTGCTTCGTCCGAGGAATCAATCAGCACACTCAGTCGCTCAGTGGCTCGCGTTCCTAGTGTCGCCAGTTTGCCGACCGTCTCGCGAACGACTCGCCTGCGGAAACTGTTCGCAAGAGCGGCGACGCGATCATCGCCAGCCCAGCGGTAGCCGGTTTGCTCCGACACGTTGGCCTCACGTGCTGCCTTGCGGATCGAATCACCCTTGGCAATTGCCAGTGCGAATAGCGACTGCCTCGCCTTCGTCGCCAGCGAGCCGTCTGTTTCGCTGGCAGTTTGCTCTTTTTCGCTCGTTATCATTCATTCGTCCTTGATTTTGTGGTCAGTTGCTGCGATTCCGGCTGGCTAGACGGCGGCTGCGATGTGGCCGGCATTGCGCTGGTTGCTCAGGTCGTGGTCGAGCGAGTCCTGCCTGGTTAGCCCGGAGCGACGACGGCGACGCCCTCGGCGTCGTCCTCTGCGAGCGAGATATTGATCTGCTCTTGCAGCTTCCTGACGACTTCCTCAAGTAGCTTCTTTTGGTCTGCCTGAAATTTCCGCTCTTGGGCTGAGTCGATTGAACTCTGCATCAAGGTGTTCAAACCTCCGAATCCGGCGGTCTGAGATGACGCACGTGACTGCTGAAACAGCTCTTTGAGTGCGACGCTGGGAGCCATCTGGCCATCTTCGTTGCGTTTCATCGAGACGGCGAACTTGCTATTTTCAAGCATTGACTGCAACCGCGGATCGCCAACCTTCTCGGTGGACTGAAACTGCTTGACCGTTTGCTCGGCACGTTCCTTGATCGATTTCTGGCTGAGAATTTCCTCCCGCTTCTCGCGTTCCTTGCGTCGCTGAATGCTCTCGCGATTCTCGGATTCTTCGATGTTCCGTTTGCCGCGTTGCACCAGATCGCTCATGTCATCCATCGACGGGATCGCGATGCCGAGGAATGATCCACGGGCTTTTTGCCGCTGATCCTCACGGGCTTTTCTCTGCTCTTCGGTCTCCAATCCCGTCGCCTCGCCGAACGCTCCGGCCGCTGCTCCAAGCCCGCGGCCGATGCCGTCCATCAGCCCGCGGCCAACTCCGGCCGCTGCTCCGCCGATGGCACTGCCTGCGGATGTTATGCCTCGTTTCTTCTGATCACCTTCTTCGCGGCGGCGAAATGATTCAAGCTCAGCCTTCGATTCTTCGCGTAGCCGCTCGAGCTCAGCTCTGGACGCGGCGATGTTGCTCTCGTAGGCTTCTCGCTCACCTTGCGGCACGCTGCCTATGTACTGCTCGCCAATCCTGATGCCGCCCTCCAGCAGCTTCATTCGTCCGGCTCGCTTCTGTTGCTCCGCCGTCGCCCCGAAACGCTGATCCTGAGACAGTGAGATGTCGACGCCGCCTCGCATCGTTGGCCCGACGCCAGCCTGATCGGTATTCGGGCCGACTGCGAGCCCGGCTGCACGGTTAGCCAGCATGCTAAGAATCGGAACCCCCGCTGCTGCCTGGCCGAGTGCTGTTTTACTGCCTGCGTCAGCCAGCAACGCATCGCCGCGGACCGTCTCGCCAAGTAAGTTAGCAGTGCCGCCGACAGCACCGCCCACCGCTGCCCCGATGCCCATGCTTTCGCCGCTGCCATAAATCTTGGCCAGCACTTCCCACGTCGCTGCCGCTTCTTTCGATAGCGTCTTCAGCCCTTCGGTAAACGCCGCGAAGTCCGACGACGACAGGTATTCGTTGAACGACTTCAGTGCATCCAGCAGAGGGTCAAATAGAGGGCGGGCCACTTCGCCGGCGAAGGCTTCGTACTTATTCTTGAGCAGCGTGATCTGTCCACCGATCGAATCGATCTCCTTTGCGATGCTGCCAGAGAATCTGGCATCCAGCCCCTCAAACATCGCATCAAGAACGGCTTGAATTTCAATCTTTCCTTTGTTCGTCGCCGTCGTCAATTCGCGGATGTTCATGCCGAACTTCTGCTCAACAATCTCAGCGATCGGCAGTCCCATGTTGGATAAGACTTTCAAATCCTCGCCTTCAAGAATGCCTGAGCCCTTAACCCGGCTGACCAGCGCGGTGATCTTCTGAGTGCCGACCAGCACGCCATCGGTCGATGACGCCGCGGCATCCATGATCGTCCGCATTCGGTCAGGAATCTCCGATGCGGTCAGCCCCGCCTGGGCGAGCCGCTGCGTCGCATCGAGCAGGCTCGGCATGTCGATCGGAGCTTCCAGATTGATCGCCGCCATCTCGCTGAACAGCTTCTTGGCCTTCTCAGTGTCCTTCAGCAGGATGTCGAAAGCCTTAGTGTAGTTCCGCTCATCTTCGATGCCGCCCAGTCCATCCTTAACGACTTTGCCATAGCCTGCGACGGCTGGAGCGGCCACGGCTGCACCGGTCGCCACGCCAACAGCACCCACGCCGGCAGCGCCAGCCAGTCCCAGCAGTGCCGGCGATCTCATCGCCGCACCAGCGGCCCCGCGAATCATGCCGCCGCCCGCTCCGCCGAATGCACGAGCACCCAGCCCGCCGGCAAACGAACCAGCGGCGTGGCTGAGGAATCCGCCGCGTCCACCGCCGCCAGACGGTCCGATACCATCGACGCCGCCGCGTGGAGTGATCAGCGAATTGGCGTTGGCCCGCTTCGACGCCGCCCCCAGCCTCTCGATTTTGCCTGTCAGCCGATCAACTCCAGCCTCGGCTTTCCGCAAGTCCGCGTCAGAGACTCCACGAAGCGACTTCGCCGCCTCGCTGGCTTCCTTCTTCATCGCCAAGAAAGCCTGAGTCACAAAATCGCTATCGCGTGCCAGCGGCTGCATATCGACGCCTGCAACGCCCTTGATCTTCGCGGCAGCGATGTCGGCGGCCCGCCCGGCCTGCGTCACCGAATCGCTGTTAACGTTCACCTTGGCGGGCTTGCTCAGCTTGCCATCGACGATCTGCCGAGCCTTCGCCATATCACGTTCCAGCTCTGCTAGGTCTGCCCGGATCGTGACGTAGGCCCGCATCAGTTCGCTACTCTCGGTATCCATATCTTCTGTTCCTTCCTTGGGTTGTGATTACCGTTCAATCAAATCCAGCGGCACCGTGCCGCTGTCGTGGTTACACCGGTGGCAACCGATCGAGCGTTGCGTCGAGTCCCAGCCTTTCAGCGGCCAGGCAATATCGATCAAAGTAGGGCGTGGCAGAGTCACCAGTCGCCATGCACTGGAGGTGCAGGCTCCACGTCGACGGGCCTTTCGACTCGCCTGAGACATGCATTGCAACCAGCCCTGCATGGGCGACCAAATGAGCAACGGCCAGAGCGACCGACCAACTGTCGCCGTCGTGGCGAATGTGGAAGATTGCCCTCGCTCCGTTTCTCGGGATGTGGATGTGCGAAATACCGGTCGCCCGCTGCCGTGCAGTGAATGACCGAACTGCGATCTCTCGCAGTCGATCCGTGCCGGTCAGATTGGGATCGATTACCGGCGGCTGAAGGGCATCTTCCGCGTCTGTGTTCCGGTTGCTGCCTGCGGGTGATGGCGGCGGGACTGGATGGTTCATGTGGTCGGTCTGCCTTGCATAGTTGGTGATTGATCAGCCAGCCGGGGAGCATGAAAAAAACACCCCCCTCAATATATAGAGGTAAAAAACTCCAATTTGGGGCGGAGTCATTTGGAAAATTCTGTCACACTATGTCACGGTATTTCACAGTATTCATTTTTTTTCTGTGTCCTATTTAAAGACGGATTTTGCGGGCTTTTTTCGCCCGCAGTCACGTTTTGTCACGGCATCACGGCATTTTCTGCAAAAAACGTTTTTTTTGCCTAAGATACTGTGACGTGTTGCCGATGCTGTGACATTCACGGCGTCGTCCAGTCTCCGTTTGCGATCTGCTCAAGCCGCTTGATCATCGCGTCGGTGAACTTCCACAGGCGACGACGCGCCGCCCCGCCATCGCGGCCAAGCCGCTCGATTGCCGGCTCAGCTCCGCTCATCCGCAGGACTCTCGTCAGTCGCTTCCGGGTGAGTTCCGGTATGCGACACTCGTCTGTCATTCGCGTGAGCAGTTGGTCAGACTGCACGTACCTCACGCCATAAATGAGGAAGCAGTGGGTGGTCGCGACTGATCGCCAGTCCACATCGCTGGCCGACGGGAACTCGTAAGGTGCAAATGTGCTGCACAGTCGGTGAATGTGCGATGCGATGACGCAGTTGGGATCTTCGGACGGATCAGGCTTGTGGACTTGGAGCACGTCGGGCTGTGCAAGACGATCCGGCAGAGTCTTCCACCTGCGACAGACCGACAACGGCAGCGGCCGATGCGTCTGCTTCAGAAACTCTCGCTTTATCACCTGAAGCGACGGAGCCCAGTCTGCTAGCTCGCAGTACTTATCGCTCACCGACAAGCAGCGAAAGCGAAACGCTACTGGATCTGAATCAACCAGGATCAGCTCGCAGTTCATAAGCTTCGGGTCGGCCGCTGTCGGCGGCGAGCCAGCGTCAGCCGGAGCGTCAGTTGCCGGATGGCTGGGCGGTGGCATACCTGCCTCCACTGCGTAGCCTTCCGCAGCGATCAGTTCCTCCTGAGCGGCCATGTCGGACAGCAGACCGTCATCACCACGCCCCGTGAACTCCAAGCCTGATTCTTTCGCGTGGTGAATCAGGGTCCCGATGCCGATCTTTCCAGACGGACTGAACCCGTCCCATTTCTTTTTGGTGTCGCTTGGATCATATTTCGGTGACGATCGCGAGAATGCATCCCAGTCGCCAAAAAGACTTTCGCTAACCGACTTCGCCGCGATTCCGATATCCACCCACGTCTTGCGATTGTCAGCGAGTTCATGAGACATACTCCGCAGGCACTCAGCGGCCAGCGACACGTCGTCGGCATCGTACTCGCGAGCATTGGTGGTCCGCTCGCCGTCGCTTCGCTGCGGGCGGCTGTCGCTCATCGCTGAATCAGCATCATCGCCGACGATCTCCCGTAGCATCGCATCGGTGACGATTCCAAACTCGCCGGCCGGCTCGATGAACCATGAGCGACGATGCGGGCGATCCTCGGCTTCCGGCGTGCCGATAAGTGCGTCGCCCTTGCGGGCTACGGTGCCCAGTACTTTGCATATCCGGCTGGAGTTGATCGTCGAGGTATCGACTTCCGCAGTGGCGGTACTGAACTGCTCCGCTAGCGACTGGAGCACGCCCCGAATCAGTACAGTCGCAGCATCATCGTTTGCCAGGTCGATCCTCCACAGCAGATAGGCACCGTTGCCGCTCATACCGCGGAGCGGCTCAGGCCACCCTGACTCCAGCCGATCGGTGAGGATCGCGTCAGCAACGGCCATTGCCGCCGATAGCTCGGCGTCGGTCGACGAAACTCCGGCGGGGCGGACGGGGTCGATGTCAACGAATAACCAACGCCGCCGCATGATCTCGGCATCGCTGGTTGTGCTCCTTGGCTTTACCTCGATTCGATTGTTGGCACGGGCAAGGAGTGCCGGCTGCACGGGGTTCAATGTCACGTAGACCGCTGGCGGCTCCAGTTGTTCCAGCCGCCGGATTGCGGCCGCTGCCGCGGCATGATCACTAAAGTACCCGCTCGCCGTCGACCGGTAGTCGCCGCCGCGTCGCTGTGGGCACTGCGGCGAGCGAACCTCATACACGCCATCGGGGTGCAGGATCGTCAGGAATCGCTTGACGTCGGTGCAGCGTTCGCCCGCGGAGTCGTGCTGCTGTTTGATTGTTGCCGGCACTTGGGTCGGGGAAGCACATGAATGCATCAGGCACCTCCTGACATGCGAGCGGCCGCAAACAGGGAATCGCTCGTGAACGCGATCCGAGAGCGGTACAGATGCCCTTTGCGTTCGCGGATTTTGTCAGCGATGAAGCGTTGGCAGTTCTCGCACGCAATCACGGTGACAATGGCGTCGCCATCGGGATCGGCGTCGATGTCGTGGACGATGTGCGTCCCATCGCCGGCCAGTATCGTAAGCACATCGCCCTGGTGTGTGCCGGTGCCGACTAGGTGCAAGTGGGTGTTGCTGCAGATTGGACAGCTGAGCTGCCATCGCTCGCGGTCACGGAGTGACGACATGCACTCATCACCCAGCGAGCCCAGAGCAACCAACTGCACAAGCGGAACTTGACCTGGCGGACTTGATTCGCCATCCCAGAAATCATATAACATAGACCGATCCTTCGGTTTAAAAAACGCGGCACCTCCAGCCAGAGGAGTCGCGAAAAAGTCAATGAAAAAACGCAAGAGCCATGCATCCACTGCATGGGCTCTTGCGCGTTTAGAGTTTGGATTACACGCCTGGGAACGTGCCGCGTGCGTGTTCTCGCGAGGCGATGAACGCATCCAGATCTGCCCGGCGATACCGCAGGGCTCCGGCAGTGATCCGAAGAGGTAGAATCTGCCCACTGGCCCCTAGCCGTTCCAGCGTTCGCATAGAGATCGCCAGGAGCTTGGCAGCGTCTCGCTTCGTCAGCAGAGCGAGGTGTCGCGGTAGATGCAGTGCGGCGAACAGCCGTTAATGTCGCAGATCGGGACATGGTTTGCTCGTGGGATAGAGTGCAGCGTACGAACACAAACACGAAGAATCGTTGAGTCGCTGAAACTGCGTGGCCCCGAGCTGGGCATCAGGCGATGTGTGACTCCCCCGACGCCTCGGAGGCACGATCGCTAGATCGAGATTGCATTCGACAGACAACGCCATCGATGCACTCGCTGAGACCAATCTACCCACATACCGCCAACAGACAATACAGACCGGAGATTTTTTTCGAGTTTTTCTCCTGCCGCTTTGACCGCCAGCATTGGGCGAGAATGTCCCCTATGTGTCCCCGGCGGCTAATCAGATGCGTCTTTATCAGCGAAACCCGGAGCTAGCTTACAGACTCATAATCCCTAGGTCGCGGGTTCAAGTCCTGCCAGCCCTACTTTTGAATGGCTCGCTCTGGCCGTCTATGCGACGGCAGGTCGAGCTCCGGCACACTCTTTGCGGTTCTCGCGGCACGCTTCTCGAAGTTGCCCTCGTCCGCAGAGAGATTCACGTGTTGGCTCGGTGGGATCACACGAGGAGCTTTGCTCGCCGCTGGCTCCAGCGACGTAAGTGCCGCCAGAGCCACGGGGACCGCTGGGGGCATGTTCACCGGCTTGGCCTGGCTGGCAACGTGGTGGCACTGGCGGCGATCGTGCTGGTCTGTTGCAACGGTGATCTACTGCTGAGCGAACGACAGGGCTCTGCGCGGTCGATGATGGCGGACGGTTGCGGGCCAGCAGTGGATAGAACAGCAGCGAACGCGGCCGGCGGCTGGGCGGAGCAACTGGTGCTGGTCGTGATCGATGGATTGCGAGCTGACGCCGCCTTTGATCCGCAGCAGATGCCATTCTTGAGCCAACTCGCGGCTCAGCATGGGCGGGCAACGGCTCGGGTCGAATCTTTGATCCCGTCGAGCATCGCCGGCATCGCGACGATCACGACCGGGGATATCCCGCCGCCGATCTCCTTCTTGAGCGACTTTGGCGCGGCTGCCGCTCAACAGGGAGGCGTGCTGCAAGCGGTTGCGGCCAGTGGTGGTCGCTGCTTTGTCGCGGGGCCAACGCTGTGGACCGACCTGTATGGCGAATGGGTGGCAGCCGCTGAATTGGATGCAACCTTTGGTCAAGGGGATCAGCGGCTCACTGCAGCCGCACTGGCTGCGATCCACTCGGCTCAGTACCGGCTCGTCGTGCTGCATCTGGGACGTGTCGATGCGGCCGCGCATCATTTCGGCCTCGATTCCGCTCAGTACGCCGCTGCGGCGAGTGCGTGTGATCAGGCGATTGCCCAGGTCCGCGCCGTGCTGCCAGCGGACGCTGGGTTGATCGTGACCTCCGACCACGGCAACACGCGAACGGGCGGACACGCGGGGCCGGAACCGGCGGTGCTGATGACGCCTTTGGTCGTCGTCGGCGAGCAGCTGCCAGCCATGACTGGCGAAGTCACTCAAAGCAGTATCGCCGGATTGATGGCCGAATCACTGGGAGTGGCGCGGCACATGCCGGCAGGCGTTCCCCGCTGCGCTGCCACGTGCAATGCCCGCCGCGTCGGGTCCAGTGCGTTGGAAAGATTTGGTGCGATCGTACTGGTCACACTGTGTGGACTGGCCCTGTGTTCGGCAGCAAGCGGGCGTGACTCAGGCAGCCGGCAAGCCTTCGCGCTCAACAGCGTTGTCTGGCTGAGCCTCGGGTTTGCGATGTTCGTTCATGTCGGCGCTGCGGTGTCGGCCGGCTTAGCCGTGTTTGCCGCCGCCGCGATCTCAACCCGATTTCGGATTTCTCCTGTGATAATCGGCTGCTGCGTCATCGGAGCGGCGGTTGGCGCCCTGCGGCTCGGGGATGGGGTTGCGGCGCTGAACGAGTCAGCAGACGCCCCTGCGCTGCCTCATACCGTTGTCGGACTATCCGCACCGCTTGCATTCACGATTGGACAAGTTCCGCTGGCCGCCGTTTTCTTGTTGTCGATCGCAGTTGGCACAGGATTGAAGGAGATCCTGCGGCGGACCGGCTTCCACGCAGTCGGCGGCGCCGCCTTAGCAGTCGCTTATGTCGTTTTGAGCCGCGTGCTCGGCGAGACGGTGAGCTTGTCCTCGATTGACGTGCGGACTGGGTTTTGCCTTATCCAGTGGCCGGGCGGACTTCTGTGGGCTTGCCTGTTGGTGATTGCGAATCAAGCGATTGCCGCTGCGGGGCTGCTGCTGGGCAGCCGAGCGGCGATCGTGAGTCTGGCAGCGAAGGATTTTGGTGGCCTTGCATCCGGAGCGGCAGCGGTCCTGCTCGGTCAGCTCCTGATTGTCGCCGGACTGTTTGCATACACCACAACGGGTCAGACGATCCAGGCACTGGGACTCGGGCTGCTGATCCGCGTAATCGCGGAGAGCAGCTACTTCTTCTTGGGATTACTGCTCGTCCTACATGTTGGCTGGTTCGGCGGAAGGGCCAGGGCTGGGAGCATTACGGCGGCATCGCCGTAGCACGGCGTCAGAGGCCCGCCCGGAGCGGCCACAGATTGATGCTCCGACCGGCGGAGCGGTCGGCCACGCTGCCGTCGCCCACGCGGCGGGTAGTCACGCTGCGACTAGGCAAGTTGCCAGGGCGACCGCGGCGTGCGGCTTTGCATCGCCGCAGCGACGTCGTCGCCGACAATCTGCTCGCTCTGCGGATCCCACTGAAGCTTGCGCCCCAGCCGAATCGCGATGTTGCCGAGGTGGCAGGCGGTGGCGGAGCGGTGGCCGATCGCCACATCGCAAATCGGCAATTGCCGCGAAGCAACGCACTGGAGAAAATTGCGGTGGTGATTGCCGCTGACGTACAGCGGCACCAGATCGTCGCTGCCGCCGGGCCGCTTGGCCTCGATCACAATCGAGTCGGGCTTGGATTCCAGCTTCCCGCGATCGACAAAGATCTCCCCGTCGGTGCCGATGAACCGCGTGCCGCCGCGGATGTCTTTCTGACCCTGGCCGACGATCATCGTGACATCGTCGGGATATTGGTACGTCAGGCGACAGGCCAGCGACACGTCCACCCACTGCTGGGGATGAAACTCGGCGGTCCCTTCGACGCTCAGCGGCCCCGACTCGTCCATCCCCATTCCCCAGTGAGCGATGTCGATGTGGTGCGCTCCCCAGTTGGTCATCTGGCCGCCGGAGTAGTCCCAGAAGAAGCGGAAGTTGTAATGCACGCGGTTAACGTTGTAGGGCCGCAGCGGTGCGGGGCCGAGCCAGAAGTCGTAGTCCAGCTGCGCCGGCGGGTCCGAATCGGGCACCGGTCCGCGTTTGCTGAAGGGGTGATTGGTGCCGGCGATACCGACATGGACTTCCTTCAGTTTGCCGATCCGCCCGGAACGGACGAGTTGGCAGGCGAGCCGGAAGTTGTCAGCCGAGCGCTGCTGCGAGCCGGTCTGCACGATGCGATTATTGGCTCGGGCTGCGGCGACCATCGCTTTGCCTTCGTCGATCGTCAGGGTCAGCGGCTTCTCGCAGTACACATCCTTGCCGGCGTTGCAGGCGTGGATCGTGGGGATCGCGTGCCAGTGGTCCGGGGTGCTGATCACCACCGCATCGATGTCTTTGCGATCCAGAACGCGGCGGAAATCGGATACCGCTTCAAGCGTCCGGCCGGTTTTGTCTGCGAACCGCTTAGAGGCGGCAGCGAGCTTTTGCGAATCGACATCGCACAGCACCGCCGCCTCATGGGTGTACTGCATCAGGTTGCCGCTGCCCTGGCCGCCGACGCCGATGTGTGCGGTGACGACGCGGTCATTGGCTCCAAACGCGCGGTGCGGGATGAACATCGGAGCGACCGCGGCGGCGGTCGCGGTGGCAAGAAATCCGCGGCGACTGACTGGCGGGAGTGGTTGCTGTGACATCGGGGGGAACTCGTAGAGCAGGTGGGGCGGGAGGGGCAAAAACTTCGGCGATCTTCTCCGGCGGCCGCGGTGAGAGCAAACCCGTGGACGCGGTTAAGCCGATATTACCCCGAGCAAGAATGATAAGCTTGGGTGCGGCAGCGACCCAGCGGCTTCTGGGCCGCTGTGCCGACCCGTTCGCTAGAGTTTAACGCAATCTGAGATAGCATGACCACACGTCCTTTCGTTCACCTGCACTGCCACAGCCACTACAGCCTGCTCGACGGCGCCGGCGATATCGGCAAGTTGATCCGCCGGTGCAAAGAGCACGGCATGAATGCGCTGGCGCTGACCGACCACGGCAACCTGCACGGGGCGCTGGAGTTCTACCGCAAGGCGAAGGACGCGGGGATCAATCCGATCATCGGCTACGAGGCGTACATCGCTCCGGGCAGCCGCCATGATCGCGGCGGGGCCACCGGCAGCAAGGATGCCAGCTACCACCTGACGCTGTTAGCGCAGAACCGCACCGGATTCAAGAACCTGGTGAAGCTCGCCAGTGCCGCCAGCCTCGAAGGCTTTTACTACAAGCCGCGAATCGACAAGGAAATCCTCAAGACGTACAGCGAGGGGATCATCTGCTTGTCGGGCTGTGTCAGCAGCGAGTTCAGCCGCGCCGTGCTCAAGGGGCTCGATACGGCGGAGGCAGAAAAAGAAGCGCGCGAGGTCATCGGCTGGTTCCACGGGGTGTTCGGTGATCGCTATTTCATCGAAGTGATGAACAACGGCGTCGAGATCCAGCGGTTGCAGTTGCAGGGCGCGGTTGACATCGCCGGCCGCATGGGCCTGCCGGTAGTCACTACCAGCGACACGCACTACGTCGATCCCGAGGACGCCGAAGCGCAAGACATCATGCTGTGCATCAACACCGGGAGGTTTCGCACCGACACCTCGCGGATGAAGATGGACGGTAATCAATACTTCCTCCGCAGCCCCGAGCAGATGTACGGCCAGTTCCCTGGACTGGAGGACGCGGTCGCACGCAGCCAGGAGATCGCCGACAGCGTCGATATTGATCTGGAACTGGGCAAACACTACTTCCCGCGGTTTGAGTGCCCGAATCAGGCTAAACCGATCGACTACCTGCGCGAGCTTTGCATCCGCGGGTTGCTGGAGCGGTACGAGGGCAACGCAAAACGCCTCGACAACGGGCAGCTAAACGAAGAAGTCATGGCCCGGCTCGATCGCGAACTCGCTGTGATCGAAAAGCTCGGCTACCCGACCTACTTCCTGATCGTTTGGGACTTCGTCAACCATGCCCGCGATAATGGCATTTGGGCGACCGCCAGAGGCAGCGGCGTCGGGGCGTTGGTGTGTTATGCGCTGTACCTGTCGCACGTCTGCCCGCTGGAATACGACCTGCTGTTCGAGCGGTTCTTGGACGAAAGCCGCATCGAGCCGCCGGATATCGACATCGACTTTGACAAAGATCGCCGCATTGAGGTGATCGATTATGTCAAAGAGAAATATGGTCACGACAACGTTTGCCAGATCGGCACGTTCGGTACTCTGGCCGCCCGTGCGGCGATCAAGGACACCGGCCGGGTGCTGGGGATTCCGCTGGCGCGGGTCAATCAGATCACTGAGATGGTGCCCGATGAGCTCAAGATCACGTTGCCCAAGGCGCTGCAGCAGAGCGAGGAGCTGAAGCAGACCTACGACAACGACCCGGAGATCCGTGAGCTATTAGACCTAGCGATGCGGATCGAGGGGTTGGCGCGGAACGTCGGCACGCATGCCGCGGCGGTTGTGATCGCCGACAAACCGCTGAGCGAATACGTGCCGCTATGCCGGGTCTCAGGCAAGCAGGAAGTGATCACGCAGTGGTCGATGAACGACGTCGAGGCGTCGGGACTGCTGAAGATGGACTTCTTGGGGCTGCGCAACCTGACGATCCTCAGCAAGGCCGTCGACCTGATCGAGCAGACAACCGGCAAACGGATCGACCCGCTGAAGTTCCCGCTGGATGATAAGAAGACCTACGCGCTGCTGCAGCGAGGTGAGACCAAGGGTGTGTTTCAGCTTGAATCCGGCGGGATTCGCGACCTGCTGCAGCGGATGAAGCCTGACCAGTTCACCGACATCATCGCTACCAATGCGCTCTATCGTCCCGGGCCGTTGGAAGGCGGGATGGTCGATGACTTCGTCAACATCAAGCACGGCCGTCAGCAACCGGAATACAAGCACCCGGTGCTCAAAGAGATTCTGGCTGAGACCAATTCGATCATGGTCTACCAGGAACAGGTGATGCGGATCCTCAACCGGCTGGGCAACATCCCGCTGGCTTCCGCCTACACCGTCATCAAGGCGATCAGCAAGAAGAAGGAATCGCTGATCAACCAGAACCACGAGAAGTTTCTCGAAGGTTCGATCGCCAACGGACTGAAGAAAGAAGATGCCGACGAAATCTGGAGCCTGATCCAAAAGTTTGCGGGTTACGGGTTCAATAAATGCGTCGTCGGATCGACGGAAATTATGGACGCCGAGACCGGTGAGCGGACAACGGTCGGTGATTTGTTCCGCAATCGCCGAGCGTTCAAGATTCACGCCCTGGGTGATGATTGGAAACTGCGTCCGCGCGATGTGACTGACGTGGTTTGGAACGGCGTGGTGCAAACCCACCGGGTCACCACTCGCACCGGGCGGCAGATTACCGCGACGGCCAATCATCCGCTGCGAACGATCGATGGCTGGAAGACGATCGATGCATTAGGTGTGGGCGATCAGGTCGCCACGGCGCGTGCGCTAAACGTAAATAGTGTGCAGCGTTGGGATGAGCACGCTCTGGTGACACTTGCTTGGCTCCTTGCCGAAGGAAACGTTTGCCATCCCACGTGCTTGTACTTCTACAGCAATGACCCTGTGCAGGCCGCTGATTTTGCGGCACACGCGGCAAAGTTCTCCAACACTGTGGCCCGCACGACGATTCGCCCAGATGGGCGCCGCATTGAAGTCTGTCTGTCTACCGGCACGGACATGCGGTTTAGTGGACTGTCCAGTGCCGGCATCGGTACTGCGGCGGCGGCCAAGCAAAACGCAGGTATCCGGTGCGGAGCGTTCCTCTGGGCACAACGCCTGGGCCTTCTCGGTGCACGGGCAACGGAGAAGCGAGTTCCCCAAGAGGTTTTCTTACTCCCGACGGATCAATTGGCAATTCTCGTCGGACGACTGTGGGCGGGTGACGGCTATGTCGAACAAGCTGGTCAACAATCCTATTTCGCAACCTCCTCGCCGTGGCTGGCTGCCGATATGCAGTTACTGCTGACACGGCTGGGAATTGTGTCCCGTGTGACGAAGAAGCAATTCCGCTACCGCGCTGAGACAGAGCAGGAACCGAAGACAGGATACACCGTTCACTTGCTTGGCTATGAATCGAAGCTGCGATTCCTCGACTCGGTTGGCCCGCACATTCTGGGTAAAGAACAAGCTGTCGCTGAGGTGCGCTCGCGGCTGACCTCTGGCGAGTATCGTACGGCGGGAGATCTGATTCCTACGCCAGTACGGCAGTTGGTGGCTACCGCCCGGGTTCAGCAGGGGCTCCCATGGCGGGAGCTTGAGGCGGCAAGCGGTGTTTCCATGCGCGAGTTCTGCCGGACTGGGGCATCAGGTAAACGAGGTTTCCATCGTCCAACCATTAATCGCCTCTCACAATTTTTCGCCTCTGAGGAATTGGCTCAGTTGGCATCGAGCGACGTCTACTGGGACGAGATCGTTGCGATCGAGCCTGCCAATGTAGAAGATGTCTATGACTTGACGGTGGACCAGGACCACAACTTCGTGGCCAATGGGATCGTCGTTCATAATTCACATAGCACCGCCTATGCCTTGGTCGCCTACCAGACGGCGTATCTGAAGGCGCATTACCCGGTCGAGTTCATGGCGGCGCTGTTGTCGAGCGACATCACCGGCCGCAACTTCAAACGCAAAGACGCGCTCGTCGAGCACATGGAGGACTGCGCGGATGGGGATCGAGGTGGTCGCTCCGAGCGTCAACCACAGCGACGCCGACTTTGCTGTCAAGGATGGCAAGATCCTGTTCGCGATGTCGGCGATCAAGGGCTGCGGCGGCGGGGCGGCCGAAGCGATCACTGCGGGCGCAAAGCCGGCGGACCGTTCAGCGACCTGTTCGAGTTCTGCGAACGGGTCGACGTGCAGGCATGCAACCGCGCGGCGATCGAAACGCTGATCAAAGCTGGTGCAATGGACTGCTTTGGCGCCGAGCGCAGCCAACTCTCTGCGGCGGTAGAAAAGGCGCTGCAGATCGGAGCCGCAGCGATGGCCGATCGCAAGAGCGGCCAAGCGAGCTTGTTCGGCGCGTTCGATGATGAACCCGAGGAAACGGCGACCCGGCAGACGGTGGCGCTGCCCGACGTGCCGCCGTGGCCGGAGAAACAACAGCTGCTGGCTGAAAAGGAAGTGCTCGGCTTTTACCTGACCAGCCATCCGATGGCCGAATACGAACCGAAGCTGGCGGCGTTCCGCACGCACAACACTGACCAGTTGGCCGAAGTATCCGGCCGCACGGAGGTGCTCGTCGGCGGCATGATCGGCTCGATCAAGTTTGCTCATACCAAGAACGGCAAACCCGGAACGCCGAGCAAGTATGCCAACTTCGACCTGGAAGATATGCAGGGCGTCGTCCGCTGCATCCTCTGGCCGCGGCAGTTCGCCGAGCAAGGCGAAGCAGTGGTGCCCGATGCGGTGGTGATCGCTCGTGGGGTCGTCGATCGCCGCGGCGGCGGTGACGAGGTGAATCTGGTGATCAACGAGCTGTTGCCGCTGGCATCGATCGACAGCAAATACACCCATGGGATCCGCATCGCGCTGCAGGAGCATCAACACGGTGCCGAGACGATTTCTAAGCTCCGCGAGATCATTCGCGGTTACCCCGGCCACCAAGACCTGCTGTTGACGCTGCGGCTCGACGAGGGCGAGACGGTGGTGATCAAGAGCGGCAAGTACAAGGTCGAAGTGACGCCCGAGCTGCGGACGCGGCTCGAAGACCTGCTGGGCCCGGCGAGTTACCGGCTTCAAATGACCAAGCCGCAGGTGTCCGCCGGCGGCGGGCGACGCGGCTGAGCAGGCTCGGCCACCACTGGGCCCGCTACAACCCTGGATCATCGAATGATCAGCCAGCCAAGCCGGTACGGCTCACACAATGGGTGCCGACGGCATATCTGGCAGCGGCCGCTTATTCATTAACGACCCCCTCAATTATCTCGCTGTGGCGTTACATTTTGTTGAATCCGGCGCAACCGGTGATTATCCTCAATTTAGTCGCGGCGCGTTGACCAACGTCTCCCGCTCCTTCTCTATCGCATCGGCTCCGTTTGAGTTACCGAGCAATGAAATTGCATCACGTTTTCCGGCTTAGTCTCGCAGTCCTCTGTTCCCTGGCCCTCAGCGGGCGCGTATCGGCCCAGGATAATGGGGAAGAGCCCCCACCGTTCGGTCAGCAGATCGCCGGGGTCGAAATCGATGCGGCCGGTGTGCTGCGGACTAAACAGCTCGACCCACGGATCGCCCAGGAACGGCTGATGGCAGCCCGGCGGACCCAGGGAGTCGAAGCGATGCAGCCCTCGCAGCTCCGCAAAGTCTCACTGACGCGGCTGGAACAGGCGGTGGCCGAAGCGATCGCTCGCGGTGAAAGCCCTAGCGACGAGATGCTGTCGATGGCAGGACTGACCGGCATCCAGTACGTGTTCTTTTATCCCGAAAGCCGTGACGTCGTCATCGCTGGACCTGCCGAGGGCGCGTTCCGTGATCCGATGGGGCGGTATCTGGGCATGAAGTCGGGACAGCCGATCGTGCAGCTCGAGGATATGGTCACGGCGCTGCGGGCCTACGGCCCCGGCAGCAAGCCGACCAACGTGATCAGCGTCTCGATCGATCCGACTCCCGAAGGTCTGGCCCGAATGCAGCAGTTTTTGGCTTCGGTGCGGGGCCGGGTCCAGCCCGGCGACGCCCGAGCGCTGGCCGCTTCGCTGAAACAGAACCTGGGACTGCAGACCGTCACCTTAAAAGGCATTCCGCAGGCGACGAACTTCGCTCGCGTGTTGGTAGAAGCCGACTACCGGATGAAGTTGATCGGCATCGGTCTGGAACGTCTACCGATTCCGATGCAGAGCTACGTCGAGCGCAGCACCGCGGCTCAGGGTTCGGCCAATGCGATGGAGCGATGGTATTTTGTGCCCAACTATGAGGGCGTCACGGTCAGCGAAGACGGGCTGGCGATGAAACTCAACGATCGTGGAGTTAAATTGGTCGGTGAGAGCGAGCGGGTCGACGGTGCCGGCAACCGGGCTGGCGGAGGCAGGGTCAATCGCGCCAGTGCGGCGTTCTGCAGCGATTTCACCAAGCACTATGCTGCGATCGCTCAGCGCGTCCCGGTCTACGCAGAGTTGCGGAACTTGATCGACGCCTCGATCGCGGCCGCCTACATCCAGCAGCAGGACTTCTATGGACAAGCCGACTGGGCGCTGGCGCTGTTCGGCGACGAGTCTCGATTCCCAGTTCAGACCCACGGCGCACCGGCACAGGTTGAGACCGCCGTCAATGCGGTTTGGAAAGGCAATACGCTGCTGACGCCGCTCGGTGGAGGTATCCACATGCAGCCGCGGCAGGCACTCCGCAGCGACCGCTTGGTCAGTGAGAGCAATGGTGCGTCGGACGCGATCAAACAGCTCGCCGCGCCGGCTGATCTGGCAGAAGGTCAGTGGTGGTGGGACTGATCGAGCAGCAGCCACAGCAGTGAGAGATTACAAAGCCGCTTCCACATGCGGCTTGTTGATTCAATCGCCAGTCTTCACTTACGAGCGACATTGATCGCGTTAGCACAACATGACCGGTTAACAACCGGGCGCGTAACGCGTGCGGCTGACTCAATCAATCAGCCGCTTAAGGAGTGAGCCAAGCCGGTTGAACCCCAGCGGCTTAAACGGGGTCGTCGATTTCGCGGGCCAGTTCGCCGAGCCGAACCTGGACATCCAACAGTTGGTGCCAATCGGCGAGCCTCAAGATCACCTTGCCATCGACCTGTTCCGTGTCACTGACATGGGGTTCTTCGATCTTGGCTGCCTCAATCAGCTTATGCAGCCGGTTCTGGACGTACTCCAGAAGCTCGCCCAACTGAGCGGCCTGAACCGGCGAGAGCCGGTCCGGTAGCGCCGGCGGCGCCAGATCGGGCAACACCGCGATCTCCGGTCGTGGGCTGTCCTGCCGGGCGTTCAAGGGAACAATTTTGACGCCAGTGCCCTGTGGTGCAGTCGTGAACGTCTGGAGCCGGGCCGCGATCTGCTCTTCAGTACCGACGAGCATCATCGTCTTGCCAGCGGTAATCAGATCTCCGTGCCGGAGGATCTTCAGATGGCACTCGTTGCCGTTGACCTTCGTCCCGTTGGTACTGCCCACATCGGTCAGCACCAGACGATCGTTATCGCGTTGGATCTTGAAGTGGCAGCGGCTGACGCGGTCATCGCTGAGCTGAACCGAGTTACCTTCTTCCCGGCCGATGGTCACCGGCGGAGTCAGATCGTGAAAGACCCGACCGCGGTCAGCACCATGCAAGACTTTGATCGTGATACCCGTCATTCGGGGACTCCGCCAAGTGTTGAAGAGACGCAGATTAGTCGTGCAACGGCTTCGCAGTACGAACAGGCGCCAGCAGCGTCGTCGGTGCAATCAGACCGCTACCCAGTCATGCAAGCGTAACGATAACGATTGTACCGCGACACCATTATACAGTTCTTGGATAAAAACCGAAAATTTATTTCAGGGGGCAACTTCACAGATCATGCATTTGAGGTAATCCGTCTCAGGGCATGACGCTGAGATCGGGTGGTCAGGTGACGCCCCTCGGCTCTCGAGAATGCTGATGTGTCGGCCGGTGCGGCGGGCCACATCCGAGAGCACATTGAGAAAATCGCTCCTGGAAACCCGTCCCGAACAGCTGTTGGTCACCAACACCCCGCCGGGCGACAGCAATTGGACGGCGGCGGAATTGAGCTTTTGATACGCCCGGAGGGCGGAGTCGATCTGGTGCCGGGAGCCGGCGAAGCGTGGTGGATCCAGCACCACAGCATCAAACGTTTCACCCCGCCCGACGGCCTGGTGCAGAAAATCAAAGCAATCGGTTTTGACAAAGCTGGCGTTGGTGATCCGGTTGCGGCGAGCATTTTCGGCTGCCGCATCGAGCGCCTTTTGGCTGGAATCGATGCCGACGACCTCGGTTGCACCGCCGGCGGCGGCGACCAACCCAAAGCCGCCGACATAACAGCACACATCCAGCACCCGCCGACCGCGGAGGTACTTCGCTGCCGCCGCATGATTAGCTTGCTGGTCGAGGTACGTGCCGGTCTTCTGGCCAGAGAGCAAGTCGACGTTCCACTGCAGCCCATTTTGAACGAACGTCACCGGCGTGTCCGGCGGGGTTCCCCGGACCCACTGATCGGCTTGCGGAATGCCTTCGTGCGACGCCGTTTTTTCGTCGACCCGCAGACAAATACCGGCCGGCCGGAGGACACTTTGCAGATGGTCGAGAATCAGATCGCGAAACCGGTCCAGGCCGCCGGCGGTGATCTGGACGCTCAGGAAGTCGGCGTAGCGATCCACCACCAGCCCGCTGAGCCCATCGGATTCGCTGAAAACCAACCGCTGAGCGCCGTCCGCCGGGGCCGCGCCTACCAGAGCGCGCCGGGCCAGCGCCTGATCGATCCGCCGCTGGAAAAACTCCCCTGTCAGCGACTCATCACGGTTCCACGAATACAACCGAATCCGCAGCCGGCTATGGGGATTCACCAGTCCCCGCGCGATCCACTGGCCGTCCGGCCCCGTCAGATCAACGACCTGACCGGCCGTGAGCCCAGCACCGTCCTGAGCCAGCGAACTGAGGTGCACCCAGGGATGCCGAGCCAAGAATGGGAATTGGCGTGAGGGTTTGACCGCTAAGAAGGTCGGCTGGTCGACGGCAAAGGATGTCACGGACACGATGAAAAGACTCAGTCAACAGAGGGCGTAAGAACATCAATCTATGAAACGGTAACGAATCAGCAGCTAAATGTCCCTACCTCCACTGGAGCCAACGGGCCGCAGATGCCGATAAAGGAGATTACTGCGGTATGAAAATAACGCACCGCCGCGCCGATGCTTGCCTCTGGAATGACCGCTGCAGGCGCTCTGTGACCTGCTTTGGTTATCCTCCGAGGTGAGCAGGCATGAGTTTGCCCTTTCCCAATGTCGTGATCTCAGCATCAAAAAGGTTTTCGTAATGACGCATGTGGTTACCCAGCCCTGTGACGGTTGCAAGTACACCGACTGTGTGGTCGTCTGCCCGGTGGAATGCTTCTACGAAGGCGAACAGATGCTGTACATCCACCCGGATGAATGCATCGACTGCGAGGCCTGTGTCCCCGAATGCCCGGTCGAGGCGATCTACCACGAAGACAACGTTCCCGAAGAATGGAAACGGTACGTCCAGATCAACGCTGAGCAGGCCCCACAGTGCGAAGTAATCACTGAGAAGAAAACACCGCTGGCCGACCAGTAACGCTCAAGCATGCTTCAGCCGCTTGAGAATCTCCGCCGGCAGCTGTTTCAGATCCGACTCCTGATCGACCTCGAGGATTTGCAGCCCCGGCAGACTCCTCAACCAAGTTTCCTGGCGGCGGGCGAGCTGCCGCGTGTGAGCGATCACTGCTTCGATCGCCGTCGGCAGGTCGAGTTCGCCCCGCAGCAGCGCCATCACTTCGCGGTAACCGACCGCGACGCTCGCCGTGCGGCTCAGCGGCTTGGGGTTGTCCACCAGCCGCGCAACTTCATCGACCAACCCTCGATCGAACATCGCCTGAACCCGCGCGGCGATGCGGCGGTGCAGAACCGGCCGAGGCCAATGGATTACAAAGGCGCGCCCGTGGGGCTGCGCCGCCGGCCGGTCGAATTGCAGCTGGCGATGGCTGAGCGGTTGACCGGTGAGGTAGGCGACTTCCAGCGCGCGGGTCACGCGCCGCGTATCGCTCGGCGCCAACCGGTGTGCTGACAGCGGATCGACCTGCCACAGCCTCGCGTGCAGCGATTCAGGGCCATGCCGCGCGATGTCCGTTTCGATGGCGCGGCGAAACTCCCAGTCCGCCGGCGGTCCGGGATCGAAACCGTGCAGCAATCCTTTGAGATACATCGGTGTCCCACCGACCAGCAGCGGGATTCGGCCGCGGCCGCGAACCTCCTGGATCGCTCGCCAGGCGTCGCTGAGATAGGCCGCGACGCTGTAGGACTCGGTCGGGCAGGCGACATCGAGCAGGTGGTGCGGCACCCGCTGGCGATCGGCAAGCGGAGCTTTGGCGGTGCCGATGTCCATCCCGCGGTAGACCGCGATCGAGTCGATCGAGATGATTTCCGCCCCGATGGCTTCCGCCACTTCTAAGGCGACGCCCGATTTGCCGCTGGCGGTCGGACCGGTCAAGACGACGGCATCACCATCGATCGGAGGAAAAACCGCTGCCGCGTGCGAATCGGCCGTGGCAGCGTCGGGTGCCGGCCGCGTGTGGGACGATGATTCGGAAGCGGATGACAAGTCAGCAGCGGGCGACGCGTCGGCAGAGTCGGTGGAATCCATCGAGTGAAATAGTGGACGCGTCGAGGCGTGCCGCTGGCCCTACTGCAGCAGTTGCGCTGGGTTGGTGATCATTTTGATTGTCTGAGTTAATCCATGGTATCCTTGAAGGTGCGTCCGCCAAGACGTGTCCAAGAGAGATTGTTCGCTCACGCTGCCGAGACGATCACCATGGGGATGACCTATTTCAAACGCTTCCGGATGGAATTGGATCTCGAGCAGCCACTGTTTGCCGCCCCGCCCTGCCCTGCCGGTTACCAGTTGGTGCCCTACGAGGACGGGCTGATCCGCGAACACGCCCTTGCCAAATACCAGAGCTTCCGGCGTGAGCTGGATGTGAATGTGTTTCCTTGCCTGGGACGCCATGACGGTTGCCTGCGGCTGATGCGCGAGATCACGCGGCGCAGCGGTTTTGTTCCCGAAGCGACGTGGTTGCTGCGGTACCAGAATCCCGCGACCGGCATCGAACCGATCGGCACGGTTCAGGGGCTCCGTGGCGACGGCTGGGGCGCGATCCAAAACCTGGGAATTTGCCCGCTGCATCGCGGCAACGGGCTGGGGACACTGCTGCTGCACATGGCCGCGCGCGGCTTCCGTTCGGTCGGGCTGACACGGTTGCACCTGGAAGTCACGACCGACAACACCGCCGCAGTGCGGCTTTACGAGCGGCTCGGCCTGCGGCGGGCACGCGTCGTTTACAAGGCCGGCGAGGTGGCGATGCACTAGCCGGCGCGTTACGATCCAAACCCTTCCTCCGCTTCCCTGCGACACCAACGAGACCGCTGCCGTGGCACAGGCCGATCGCATCTTTGACGAAAACTTCCTCTCGATCCGCGCCAAACTGATCGAGGTCGCAGCGATCCTCGATCGCATCGATCGCGCGGCCTCAGGCCCTGCCGAGACCGCCAGCGAAATGCCGCAGTCGCCTGCGAGCCCGTCGTCGCCGGACGACCCGCGCCGCGCCCGTGTGGAGGAGGCAATTGGGATGTTGCTGCAGGGGGCGACCGCACCGGGCAAGCGCGCCGCGACGCTCCAGCAGCTCTTCTCACGCCCCTATGAAGCCGACTGGCGCGAACGTTTCGGCCTGTGAAGCGCCGCTTCACCCGTTTAAATCCGATCGCCGACGCCCGCAGCGCATCCACCATCTCCTGGAATCTTCGACTATGGACTACATCGACCCGCATATCCACATGGTCTCGCGGATCACCGACGACTACGCGACGTTGGCCCGCATGGGCTGCGTGGCGGTCAGTGAGCCGGCGTTTTGGGCGGGCTTTGACCGCGGCAGCGCCGACGGATTTCGCGACTACTTCCGCCAGCTCGTGGAAGTCGAACCGAAACGCGCCGCTCAGTACGGGATTCAGCATTACTGTTGGCTGTGCATCAACGCCAAGGAAGCTGAGAACGTCTCACTCTCGCGCGAAGTGATCGCGATGATCCCCGAGTTTCTCGATGCCCCCGGCGTCCTGGGGATCGGCGAGATCGGACTCAACAAGAACACGCGGAACGAAGCCACGGTGTTCTTGGAACACCTCGATCTGGCGGCTAAATACAACCAACCGATCCTGATTCACACGCCGCACCTGGAAGACAAATACCAGGGCACGCGGATGATCCTCGACATGCTCGATGGTGACTCGCGATTGGATCGGTCACGGGTGCTGGTCGATCATGTCGAGGAGCACACGATCAGCGAGGTCTTGGACCGCGGCTACTGGGCTGGAATGACGCTCTACCCGGTCACCAAATGCACGCCGGAGCGAGCGGCTGACATGATCGAGCAATACGGCCCCGAGCGGCTGATGGCCAACTCGGCCGGCGACTGGGGGCCGAGCAAACCGACGGCGATCCCTGATTTGATCTTCGAACTGCGCCGCCGCGGCCATGACGAAGCGATGATCCGCCGCGTGGTTTATGAAAACCCGATCGAGTTCTTCAAAAACAGCCGCAACTTCCAGTTCCGCGAGCGCAACCCAGCCGGCGACACAGCGGAAAGTCACAGCTAAGCAGGTCTACGCAAGTCCTTGAGTCAAATCAGCTTCGACGGAGCCTTGCCTGATAGGTGTTAGGGCTCGTCATCAAAACAGTTGATCAGACCGCTGCTGTTTCAGCTCGCGTCGATCCGTTCTTGACTCGAGGGATCATTCCTTAGTAGCACGCTACTGAGAACGCACCTCACTTAGGAATCCGAGATGAAGACGATCCTGTTGCTGGCATGTGCTCTGATCTGCAGCATGACGACGGTTTTGGCTGAACAGCCCGAACTTTCAAGCATGACCACACAAATGTCGCACTGGACGCTCGGAGAAAGCGACCAATCGAAGCCGGAACCGCTATACGATTTCCCCATTTCCCGATCTTTGGGAATTGAAATCGACTACACGCCGACACAGCCAACTGAGCGAGTGCATAACACACGAATCTTTAGCTTCTACATTGCTGCGCAGTAACTCAATCACGGCCTTGGGAGTCGGCTGCGCTCCGATACACAGGGGCAAAGGGTCGAGTCACTACACCTAGAAATGTGTGCTGCGCCCTTTGTGCTCTTGCCTCAGGAAGCTCGCGCATCTGAGCGTTTCTCTCGCTTGTTGCCTTTTTTCTTACTGAAATGTACCGATCGATTTTGTTCGCGTTGGCCGCTTGCGCTTTCGGCGTCTCGATCACACTCGGGGACGACTATCTCCTGCGTATTGATACGTTGGGGACCGATGGCCCCGCGTCTGAAGTAGAGCCACCCGAAACAATGCTACACAGCATCGAAATCATCGCACGTTCACGAATGCCGTTTCGTGGACGTGTCGGTATCGGGGCGGAAACGGTATCGGTTGCTGGCAACCTTCATCCGGCCGACAGAATTGGCAAGCTTCGTCCAGCTGATCGAGCTGAGTTCACAGTCCAACTGGAATATCAGCATTTGGTTGACACGGGAATGACTTTCCCCGGCGATAACGGGATCGAAAAACCCGAAATCAACAGGAGCTCTTTTCAGACGACCATCAGCATTCCCGTCGGCACCCCTATAGACATTGGCGGTCGCATCGAAGAGACAAAAGCGTTCGGGAAGAAAAAACGCAGGATTAAGAAACGGTACGTTTTGACCTTATTGAAGTACGAGCCTCACGAGGGGTAAAAGATCGCAACGAAACCGGTGCATCCCGTGATGTTACGCTCGCACGCGGCCGCGCGGTACTCAATCATGGAGTTCTCCCCGTCACGCCCTTCGTTCCTCAGGGACGTGCCACCCAGAGGATCAGCGTCCACACGTCAAAGAGTTTGCCCCGATGCTCGCGGTAAAACCTTGAAAAAGAGGTAGTATCGCCAGCATTGCTAAGCCACGATTCGCCAACAGCGGTGGATCTTGCGATTGCGGTAGTTCGGCGGCACGGTTTGGTTGCTGATCTCGTGCACGTCGGCCGCCGGAAGGTTTCCGGGTTCCATCTTGAATCCGCGGAAGTTATTCGAAAAGTAGATCACGCCGCCGGGTGACATCCGCCGCAAGAGGTTGGCAAGCAGCGGCACGCTGTCGCGCTGCACATCCCAGTAGTTCTCGCTGCGTTTGCTGTTGGAAAACGTCGGCGGGTCGACCACCGCCAGGTCAAACAGCGGCTCCTTTGGTAATTGGTCGACGAACCGGACCGCGTCGGAGCGGACAAATCGGTAGGCCGGCTTTTCTAAGCCGTTGAGCCGCAGGTTGCGCTCGGCCCACTGCAGGTAAGTGTTGGACCAGTCGACGGTGACGATCTCACTCGCCCCGCCCGCGGCCGCATAGACCGAGAACGCTCCGGTATAGGCGAACAAATTGAGAAAGCGTTTGCCCGCAGCAACGTCGCGGACCATCATGCGAGTGATCCGGTGGTCCAAAAACAGTCCGGTGTCGATGTAGTCCGAGAGGTTGACGATGAACTTCAGCCCGCTTTCTTGGACCTCGATCTCATAGCGATCCTGCGCGACCTGCTCATGCTGGGTTGTGCCGACCTGACGGCGGCGGCGTTTGAGAAACACCTTCTCCGGCGGCACGCCGAGCGTCTCTCCGGCGGTCTGTGCCATCAGGTCGAGCCAAGCGTCATGGGTGGCCGGGTCACGCTCGGTGGGACGATCGTACTCGCTTAGGTGCAGGTAATCTTCGTACCGGTCGACCACCAGCGGGATCTCAGGGATATCGCGTTCATAAATCCGAAAGCAGGTGATGCCTTGCTTGGTCGGCAAGCGGCGGAGGTGCCGAGCGAGTTTGGTCAGCCGGCTGGCGAACAGTTCGGCTTGTGCCCGCGCCCGCGGATCGACCGCTGCCGCCTCAGAGCGATTGGTGTTGTTCATCGCTCAAGCCCCTTGGATCGGTTTGTCATAGATGCGATGCGTCTTGGTTTTTACCGCACCGCCGCGCTCGATGGTGTTGCGGCTGAGCGAGTTGCTTTCCAATACCCATGAAAACTCACCGACCTGGATGCCAAAATCGACGGCGTCGGGCAGGATCCTCGCCAAGGTCACCAGGCCGAGTCCCCACTTTTGGTACTCCGGCAACACGTTGGCGCTGATCATGCGCAGCCGCTTGAGCCGTTTCTTTTGCAGCAGGATCCGCAGCCAGCCAAAGGGAAACAGCTTGCCGCCCATCTTCTTGATCAGCGGGTTGTAGTCCAGCAGTCCAAAGCCGGCCCCCACCGGGCGGCCCTCGATCTCGGCGATGCTTGTCATCTCCGGCACGATCAGATGTTTGAGCCCTGCCGCCTGATGGTCGATCTCGCGGGGGCTGAACGGCACGTAGCCCCAGGTTCCCTGCAGCGATTCGTTGTACACGTGCAAAAAAGTGCGGACGTCGGCGTCGAAGTTTTTGGGGTCGATCGGCCGACAGACGACTTTGAACCGCCGCGTCGATTCGTCGATCACGAACTGCAGCTTTGGGTCGATCCGCTCCAGCAGCTCGATGCCGGCCTCGTAGCTGAACAGGTCCTGGGTTTTGCTGAACCCACAGCGGACCAGCAGTGCGTCGTAGTAATCCCGGTTGTAGGGGATTAAAAAGGTCGGCGGCGTGTCGAATCCATCGATCAGCAAGCCGCAGTCATAGTTAAGGCTCGGATTGACCGGGCCGCGAACGGTATCCATCCCTTGGTCCAACAGCCACTGCTCGGCGGTGTGAAACAGCACCCGCGCCGCTTCGATGTCATCGCGGCATTCAAAGAAGCCAAAAAAACCGACTTTGTCATCGTACCGCCGGTTGTGCCCACGATTGATGATCGCCAGCACGCGGCCGACCGTTTTGCCGTTGCGAGTGACAATAAACGCTTGGCAGCGGTTCTCGTCATAGAACGGATGCGGGCGAAAGCCGACCAGCTCGTCTTGGACGCGCCAGATCGGCGGCACCCAGTTCGGATCATCCGCGTAGATCTCACGCTGGATGCGGACGAATTGGCGCCGGTCAGCCGCGGACTGGACCGCACGGCATTGCAGAGAATCAGACATCAAACAGTCGGGCCGTTGTTGAGCAGAGGGGAAGTTGTGTCACAATGCCGTCATAACGATAACTAACGCCGCAGTCCGATAGCAGTTGCCGTGCCTTCATCAACGACGATCTCAAGTGCTCGCAATCCTCTCATTCGGCATGTCGTGCGGTTGCGAGACAACCGTTTTCGCCAACGCGAAGCAGCGGTGCTGGTCGACGGTACGCGTGAAATCCAGCGTGCCTTGGCCGCTGGATTGACCCTGCGGTCGCTGTTCGTCGCTCCGCCGCAGCCGAGCGAGCACGGGCCGCTGCTGGATGGGCCGCTGCTGGATGCGGCAGGTTCCGCGGTGACCTGGGTCACGCCGGAGATCTTGCGTCAAATTGCTTACGGAGACAACCCGCGGGGAGCTGTGGCCGTGTTTGACGCGCCGCCGCAGCGGACGCTCGGCGGCCTGGAACTGCCTGCCGATCCGCTCATTATCGTCCTGGTCGGGATCGAAAAACCGGGTAACGCCGGCGCGGTGTTTCGCTCGGCCGATGCGGTCGGTGCCGATGCCGTGATCCTTTGCCAATCCGGCTGTGATCTGTTCAATCCCAATCTGATTCGCAGCAGCCTCGGGACGGTGTTCAGCCTGCCGGCGGCCACAGCGGGTTCGACTGAGACAATTCGCTGGCTGGGGGAAAAACGGATCCGTGCTTTCGCGGCGATCGTCGGCGCACCGCGCACCTTTTGGGAAGCCGACTATCGCGGACCGACGGCACTGGTGCTCGGTTCGGAGGCCGAGGGGCTGGGGCACCCGTGGCGGCCGGAGCCGCAACCGCACCAAGGCGCAGCCAACGACGGTGCGGCGGCACCAGCCGCCGCGAGCGAGCTGACCGCCGTCAGCATTCCCATGCTCGGAATTGCCGACAGCCTGAACGTCTCGGTCACGGCCGCCGCGTTGTTGTTCGAAGCCCGCCGGCAGCGTTTGCGGCTTTGAAAGTAGTAGGCATTCTCCGAGTGCCGTGACCCTCCAAAAGCGAAGCTTTTGAAGGCGGCAAGCAGCGGACGGCACTGGGACTGTGCCTGCTCCTTTATGCGTCAGGAAAGTGACACGCGTCAGGACCGTAGGAATCGCATCCCGACGACCATTCATGAGAATCGCTAATGTCGTCATCTTCGACAGTCCGATAACGATATCCGGGTGGCTGGTGCGGGACCGCGGATGAAGTGGACCGGATCAGTCAAAAGGGGTGCACCGAGCAATCACGGAGGTGCATCCACGCGAACCGACTGGTCCGAGGATTCAGCATGCGTGGACGAAAAGATATGAACCGGTCTCAGGGGCAACGCCGTCGGCGTTGCATCCTCGCCGGATTGCTTTGTGCTACAGGACAGGGTGCGTGGGCCGAGGTGCCCGTTGCCATCGCTCCGCTGCCATTGGCGGTTCCGTTTGAACAAGGCGGCCAGTACGTCCAAATCAACCCGTTTTGCCGGCCGATGCCAGCAGCGTCGTCAGACGATGCGACGGTTCATGCCGCCGGGGTTATCCAGCTCACGCCGTTGGACGTGTTACCTGAAAGCCAGGTGATGCTGTCCTCCGGCCAACGGTTTGAGACGCCGCTGACCACCACGGCAGACGGCGGAGTGCAGTTCCGCATCGAAGCGTCCTCGCCGCAAGCTGGCGACGACGCCGACAATGGGCCGCTGGCCTATCCGATACCGCTGGCCTACCCGGTCCCGGTGCCGGTCATGGACATCGAAACGGTTCAGCAACAGACGGTCGACGCGGAGCAGCGGGGGTCGGTGGACGAGGCCATTACGTTCTCGTTTTCTGACGACAGCGCTACTGCGGCAGAAACAACGCTCGTGCGGCCGGGGCGTGCAGCTCATCCGACGGTAGCATCGTCACCCGAGCCAGTCCAACCGGCGCCGAACGAGCTCCAGCCACAACCACGGGCCCGAGCAGCATGGCGTGGGGGCAATGACCAGGTGACGCATGTCGATCCGCCGAGCCTGTCTGGTCCCGACAACGAATCCAGCCTACCCGACCCCACGCTCGCGCGGCCTACCACGGGGAATAAAACCCTGTTGGTGCCGATCGAGGACCATCAAGGTGCTCAGGTCGTGACGGCGGTGGGCAGCGCCCGCTTGCCCGCTCCGGCTCGTTCCCACGAGGAACCTCGGCTGGTCAACGGCGCCCGCCCCAAGGTTGAAGTCGGCCGTCCGCCGCTGGTGATCCAGCGCGGGCAGAGCAGGATCTTGACGGTCGAGCAAGAACGCCCTGCCCCGGTTGCGGCCCAGGAGGTCGTTGAAACGGAGCAGGAACTTCAACCGCTCCCCGAGCCGGTCGCTAAAGCCAACCTGCGTTTTCAGCCGACCGAAGTTCGTGCCCTGAAGGTCGACAACCCGATTCAGCGGGTGGAGATCCAAAGCGTTGCGGTCTGTGCCGCGGTCAAAACCGGTTCCCATCAGGTGCAACTGATCGCGACCGGTGTGGGCAAGACGAAGCTGACGCTGTGGACGATCGATGCGGCTGGCCAGGAACAGGGCGAGTTGTATGAGATCCAGGTCGCCGACGCCCGGACCGCTCAAGCCGATAGTGCGCAAAGCATTGCCGCCACGCTCAGCCAGAGCATTGAAACTGCATTCCCCACGTCCAGGATTCTGGTTCGCTATCACGGCGGCCGCTTGCTGATCACCGGAACCTGCCCCGACGAGGAGTCCGCCCGGCGGATCCTGCGGATGGTGCGGTCGGCCTGTCCGATGCCGGTGGATGACAAAATTACGGTTCGTTAATAACCGGGACAATGAAAGGATCACAGTGCGAATACGGCTTCTGCGGTAGTTCCTGAGGCCGACGCATCTGTGCATGATTTTCGTGCCGCGGTCATAACGGGCGGGAAAGACTTCCGTTTTTGATTGATTTCTGTACTCCAGCAAACGAAACCGATTCTCGCCGGTCGCGGTCGATTTCCGCTGGTGATCGAAGCGAGCGACATTAATAGGCACCGAGGTTTTCAGATGGTGATTCCAATCCTTTTGCGCTGCGTCACCCACCGCTCTGTTTTGGCGGTCCTCGCCACAACGGTCAGCGTTGGCCTCACCTCTGAGCTGGCGGCACAGCATGCCGTACCGTCGGCTCCGATCAACGGACCAGCGCCCGAGTTTGATTTCCTCGATGTCCCCTTAGCCGAAGGCGAGCGGATCATCAGCTCGTCGACGGGCGACGGCGGGGTCATTCAGTACGGTGGCGGCAACTACCGGATGATCGATTCGAGTTCGGTGCCGACCGCTGCCAGCGGTCCCGGCGGCTCGGCCGGTCCCGGCGGCTCGGTCCAAGTGCAGATGCCTTCCGCAGCTGGCGGCTTCCCGCTGACCGGCCATTGTGCGACGGGCAACTGCGGCTCCGGCGGCTGCAAAACCTGCGGGCTCCGCGGCCGTGGTGGTCACGGTGGACACATCGGACATGGGGCTTACCCAGGTCCCGGAGCCCCCGGGCAAGCGACGAATCTCGGCGGCCACCCGCGTCTGGGAGCTGGCGGCAACGTCTGTGGTCCAACCTGCAACCCGTACCATTACGTCGCTCTGGAAGCGTTGTACATGGGCAATGACGAGGTGCAGAACTTCGTCGGCACGGGTCCCTTCACGGTCGACGACTACGATTTCGAACCTGGGATCCGAGTCACGATCGGCTCGGTACCGAACTGCCACAACGGTCACGAAGCGACCTTCGTCGGACCGTTCCGCTGGACCAGTGATTCCACTGCTCTGCCGGGTGATGTGCCCGCCCTGTCGACCTTCTTGACCGAAAACATCGCCCTGTTCCCTGGGAACAACCTGACGTCGTTCCAAAACTCCACCAGTCAATTCCAACGCTTCGAGTCGGAGTTTGCCAGCTTTGAACTCAACCGCACGTTGGTCGGCTGGGAAGTGATCAAGCTGCTCTACGGGGTTCGCTACATCCAGTACGACGAAGAGTATCTCTACAGCGCCACCTCCGGGGTGGGCCCCGGCCTGCTGTTGTCGGAGACCGAAAACCGCTTGTTCGGCGGACAAATCGGGGTCGACATGACCTTCCCCGTGACCTGCCGGCTGTGGAGCGACTTCCGGGCCCGAGCGGGTGCTTTTGCCAACTTCGCTGAGAACGAGTTCCGCTTCGTCAATGAAGGCAACCTGCTGGTTTCCACCGGAGACGACGACGTCGAACTGGCCGGGATGTTCGAAGTGGGTGCTGGAGCGAGGTACTATGTTACCAACAACCTCCACATCCGAGCCGGCGGCGAAATCTGGTACCTGACGCAAATCGCCTCCGCTGTCGATCAGTTCGGCAGCAACATCACCTCGGGAACCGGACGCAGCACCGACGTGGGTGGCGGCGTGTTCATGTATGGTGTCAGCGCCGGGGCTGAATGGAAGTTCTAAGCCCGCCGGCCTAGGCCGACTGCCTGCACCCGACGGGTGCGTCTACCTAAGTCGAGCAAGAAAGCGGCGATGATTCGCCGCTTTTTTCGTTTAGCCGCGGCGTTTGAGCCGGCTGAGCCAGCCTTGCATGGAAGCCCCGGGGCCGCCGGGTTTACCGGGGCGAGGCGACGAATCGATTTGATGTTGGATCACTTCTTTGCGGGCCATCTCGACCTGCCGTTCGCAGTGGGGGCAGGTGCAGGGAGGTTGCTTGATGGTGCCGCCGCAGCCCGGGCAGATGAACCGCACCGTCGGTTTGACAGCCGCTTCGAACAGTCCGCCGATCTCCGCAGCCGGAAACCAGGCCGAGTCGTCTTTGCGGAGTTTGGTCTCGCGCGTGATCGAGCCGCGTCGAACCTGCTCGAGGACTTCGCTCGGCGAGTACGGGCCGAGCACTTCCTCAGCCGATTGGATGAACCACTGGGCCATGGTGGATTCGCATGGATCAGAAATGGGTGGTTTCTAGCTGCTTGCGGACAACGTATCCGCATCCTGCGCTCGCTCACATCGTACGGATATGCAGGCTCCGCCGTTGACGTTCGCGGCGGCGGACGTCGTCGATCAAGCCTGCGATCGTTTTCACCTCGGCGATCCCAGGCATGATCAATTGTGGGTGGCTGCGGTCAGTGCTGGTGATTTCGATCGTGCCGATCCCCAACATCCGTTGCACCGGCCCTTGGTGAAAGCTGACATCCTCGATGTCGATCACCTCGATTCGCTCGGTCCGCCGCGCCAGCACCCCATGCTGATGGATAAACCGCTGGGTCGTCAGTTCATAGTGAATGCCTAACCGGCGGGCCGCATACACAACGCCTGCGACAATCCAGATCGACACAGCAATCGCGACGGCGATCAGCAGCGGGAGCGTCTCGTAGAGCAGCGAGGCAGTCACCAGAGCGATCGTGGCCAGAAGAGCCGCCAACCACACACCGCCCATCGCCTGCGAGCTGTAGCCGCCTTGCCAGAGGGTTTCTTCCGTGTCGACGCCGCTCAGCGCCTCCTTGTTTGGCAGCGACTCGGCGGTGAAAGCGATCGACGGCGGAACCGGCGGCGGACATCGTTTTGGTGGAGTCTGCCGCGTCACTTGGCTGCGGATTTGCCGGCGGTGGGGTTGTCGATTCTGGCGGCAAGGATTCGGATGGATTGTTCACGACAAAGTAACCGTTTTTTCCTGGTGCATTGAATCCCCCCGTGCGCATCCACTATACCGTTCGCTTGACGGTCCGTCAGCGCCGCACCGCCTCCAGGCTAAAAAACGGCAGCTCGTTGTCGACGTTTCTGTCCATTTTTTCTTAATCCCCCATGCGTTGCCCATTCTGCCATGTCGACAACGATCGCGTGGTCGACACCCGCGCGACCGAAGAGGGCTACGTGATCCGTCGCAAGCGGGTCTGCGGGTCATGCCAACGCAAGTTCATTACGCTGGAGCGGCTGGAGGAGGCGAGCATTCGCGTGGTCAAGCGCGACCAGAGCCGTGAGCCGCTGGATCGCGAAAAAATCCGCCGCGGCATCGAGCGGGCCTGCAGCAAACGGCCGGTCAGCAGCCCGCAGATCGAGACGCTGGTCCAGGAAATCGAGTCGGAAATCTACTCGATCTACCTGCTGGAGGTTCCCGCCTCGCAGATCGGTGAAATCGTCATGCGGCACTTGGCTCAAACCGATGAAGTCGCCTATGTGCGGTTCGCCAGCGTGTATCGCGAGTTCGAGAACGTCAGCGACTTCATCAACGCGATCGAACCATTCCGCTGCCGCAAAACCTGACCGCAGTTGTTGGAGTTCAGGCTTTAGCCTGCCCCGTTGGAGTCCAACGGGGCAGGTTAAAGGACCGCGCGAAGCGATTGGCCTTTGCGCCGCCAGCTGGGGTTTGCTAGAGGACGGCAGTCCGGAGTCGGTCCGGAGCCCACTTCCGGAGCCCCGGAGTCGCACTTCCCTGCAGGCTCACTCCCACTCACTCCCCTCGATTGGCTGATGCAACTCGTAAACGCGAAATCGTGGAGGCCCTGGGCCCGTGGCCTCGCCGTCTTCGCTGCTCTGTCGCCCATCGCCGGTTGCCACGATGGGCCGCTGTATGGGCTCAAGACGATGAACCCCTACTACTCGATGAAGCAGTGGAAGGCCGACGAAGCGTTGGGGCCGACCGACCACGTCCGTCGCGAGGAGTTGGCGAAGCTGGTGGCCGTCATGCCGAGCCTGCCGCAAGAGCGCCAAGTTTACTGGATGGAGCACCTCCGCCAGGTGATGGAACACGACGCCAGCCCCGAGATGCGGCGTTTGGCGGTGATGGCCAGTGGCAAGACGACGATTCCGCAGGCCTCAGCGATCTTGGCCGACGGCATCAAGGATGAGAGTTTAAAGGTCCGCCTGGCTGCTTGCGATGTACTCGGGCAGCGGACCGATAGCGAGTCGACACGACTGCTGGCCGAAACCGCCGCCAGCACGACCGATGTGGATGTCCGCAACGCCGCCTATGCAGCGCTGGGCAATCACCGCGGTCCGGTCGCAGTCGAAGCGCTGCGATTGGCGTTGGAGAATCGTGATCCTGCGACCCGCAGCCTAGCGATGGAAAGTTTGCGCAGCACCACCGGAAAGAACTACGGCAATGATCCCGACGCCTGGCTTGCCGCCTTGGGCGGACAAAACGTTCCCGAGCAACCGGTGCAGATCGCTGATCGCTTGAAAAGTATGATTTATTGAGTGGCCGGCCGCTCGGCATTTGATCGTCGATGCGATAAAGTCCAGCATGATCACTACTGCACTCATGTTTATTGCCGGCCTGGTGCTGATGGTGCTTGGGGCCGAATTACTGGTTCGCGGTGCGTCGCGTCTGGCCGTGATGATCGGCATCTCACCGCTGGTCGTTGGCCTGACCGTCGTCGCCTTCGGAACCAGCGCCCCCGAGTTTGCAGTCAGCTTCAAAGCGGCCCTCTCGGGGCAAGCCGATCTGACGATCGGCAACGTGATCGGCAGCAACATCTTTAATATCTTGTTCATCCTCGGGCTTTCCGCCCTGGTGACCCCGCTGATCGTCAACTCCCAGCTGATTCGCTTCGATGTTCCGCTGGTGCTCGGTGTATCGCTGCTGGCGTTACTGATGGCGATCGACGGCAGGTACAGCACGCTCGATGGCATCATCCTGTTCAGCGGTCTGCTGGTGTATACCGCCGGGATGATCTACGTCAGCCGCCGCAAGGGCAAGCAAGAACTCGATCCCGAGATCGCATCGCTGATCGGCGATGTGGAAACCGGTTCACCGCAACGTCGAGCAGTCGTTAACCTGCTGCTGCTGATCGGCGGGTTGGCGTTGCTCGGTCTCGGTTCGAACTGGCTGGTCGAAAGCTCGATCGAATTCGCCCGCCGGCTCGAGGTCAGTGAGGTTGTGATCGGATTGACGGTGATTGCAATCGGAACTTCATTGCCCGAGTTGGTCACCAGTGTCGTCGCCAGTTTGCGAAACGAGCGCGATATTGCGGTCGGGAACATCGTCGGCAGCAACCTGTTCAACATTCTGGGCGTACTCGGCCTGTCGGCAATCGTCGCCCCGGGCGGAATCGCAGTGCTGCCTCAAGTGCTGTGGTTCGACTTGCCGGTGATGGTCGCGGTATCGCTGGCGGCGCTGCCGATCTTTGTCACCGGCGGCAGGATTTCGCGTTGGGAAGGTGGCATCTTGTTGGCGTATTACTTTGCCTACACGGCTTACCTGATCCTGGCGGCGACTGAGTACGGGAGTCTGATCGCTTTTCAGCGGGCAATGCTGTACTTCGTCATTCCGTTAACGGGCATCACCTTGATCGCCTTAATGAGCAACGACTTTCGCCGCAAGCGCCGGCTAGCCGGTGACGCCGGGGCGGCTAACGAGTGACTATTTGGCCGTTTCGCTGAACCGGCTCTCGCGAATCACGGTCACCTTAATCTCGCCTGGATAGGTCAGTTCCTGTTCGAACGCCTTGGCGATGTCGCGACAGATCACCGCGGCTTGCTTGTCATCGGCCTTATCCGCATTGACGATCACCCGCAGTTCACGCCCGGCCTGAATGGCAAACGCCTGCTGGACGCCATTGAACCGCCGAGCAATGTACTCCAGTTCTTCCATCCGTTTAACGTACCGCTCCAGCGACTCACGGCGTGCCCCGGGACGGCTGGCGCTGCACGCATCGCCGGTGGCGACGAGCATCGTGTACGGGTACTTGGTCACAATCTGGTCATGGTGCCCCAGCGCCGCATGAACAACCTCTTCTGGCTCACCGCTGCGGCGGAGTAGATCTGCGCCGATTTTGGGGTGCCCGCCCTCGAGTTCGTGATCGGCCGCTTTGCCGATGTCGTGCAACAGCCCGGCACGGCGAGCCAGTGCGGCGTCCATCCCGAGCATCTCAGCCAATAAGCCGGAAATGAACGCCACCTCGACGCTATGCCGCAGCACGTTTTGGCTGTAGCTGGTGCGGAAATGCAGTCGGCCGAGCATCCGCAGCAGTCGCTCATCCAGGCCCGTGACATTGGTTTCGTCCGCCGCCTCGCGGCCCTTGCGCAGCACCAGCGTGTCGATTTCCTTGACCATCGACTCAACGACTTCTTCGATCCGCGAGGGGTGAATGCGGCCGTCATCGATCAGCTTTTCCAGCGACAATCTGGCGATCTCGCGCCGCACCGGATCAAAGCCGCTGACGATCACCACGCCCGGAGTATCGTCGATGATCACGTCGACGCCGGTCGCCTTCTCGAAAGCGCGGACATTGCGTCCCTCGCGGCCGATAATCCGCCCCTTCATGTCATCGTTGGGAATATCAACGGTACTGGTGGTTGAGTCGGCGGTGTGAGCCGAGGCGTAGCGTTGGATGGCAGTCAGCAGCATCTCGCGGCTCTTGGCGTCGACCGTTTCGGCCAATCGTTTCTGGTGCCGCAACACCATCGTGCCCACTTCGCTATCGAGTTCGCGGGCCAGGGAGTCCATCAGTTCCTTGGCCGCTTCCTGGCGGGTGAGGTTGCTGACCTGTTCGAGCGCCTGGCGGTGCTGCTCGACGATCTGGTCGACCTCAGCCTGCCGCGCGCGGATCTGTTTAAGCTGGGCAGCCAGCCGTGTCTGCGTCCCCTCCAGGGCGCGGCTCTGTTTCTGCAACGATTGCTCCGCCAGCACCAACTGCTCCTCGCGGCGTTCGAGCTTCTCCTCGCGCGCCAGTTGCGCCCGCCGAGCCAAAGCGACTTCTCGCTCAGCTTCGGACTTCAGTGTCAGCGCTTCTTCACGCGCTTCGATCAGCCGCGTAGCACGCTCGGCCTCGGCATCAGCCTGAGCCTGACGGAGAATCTGTTCGGCCTGCCCCTGCGCCGCTTGCCTACGCAGCCGGTCCTGGTACAGGAACCAGCAGGCGGTCAGCGCAACGGAAGCGAGCACACAAACAAACAGTGTCAAAATCCATAGGGACGTATTCATCGTTGATCTCTAGCAAACGGTATGGCAAACGCCACCCGCCGAGATCGATCACGCCGGCCGCTACACCACTCCTGTGAGCGGAATCGCAAATAATCCGGACCGGAACCGGCCGTGATTGGCTCTGCGCAGAACCAGCGGACAATCCAGGCCATTAATAAAAGCCACGCGACGAACTGCATCTTCGGTGGAAAAATTGGAGGTTGGGAGCGAACAGCGGTGAGCAAAATCGAGTCGGCACAGCAGCTCGGACGAGTCCATGCAGATGGAGCAGTTGAGCCCGCTCCGCCAGCCTCGTCGCGATCTGGTTGTGATTGTGGGTAAGCGATTGCTTTAGAATAAACTTGTCAAGCAGGTCCCCCGCCGGCTTTAGATCGCCAGGGGGGATATCCTGCAGTGCACACTATACTCATATCGATACCCTTGTCGCAAATCGATCCATGGATCAACGGTCGCCTTCCGTGTCGCGCTTCGCCGTTTGGTCTACCCTAAGCCAGCACCTAGCGAAAGCTTTTCCTCCCGAACAACACGCTCGGCTGCGAATCGTGGTCGGCGTCAGCGGGGGCGCCGACAGCGTCGCGCTGCTGCGGCTGCTCGCTGAACTGTGGCAAAGTCACCCGCGCACCGATCACCGCCACCTGATCGCAGCTCACTACAACCATGGCGTTCGCGGCGAATCTTCGGCGGAAGACCAACGGTTTGTCGCGGCACTGGCCAAATCGCTGGCCGTCGAGTTTGCGACCGAGACCGATCCGGATGCACTGTCGCAGCGGCCAACGGACTCAGGCGATTCAGCAGAGGGCGGTGAGCAGTCAGCACAACCGCTGCTGGAGACACCGCCGGGCGATGTTGACCTGCCAGCCAGCTGGAGCGAGGGGGCGATGCGGCAGCGGCGTTACCAATTCCTCCACCGCATCGTGGCAGCCCGCGGGGCCAGGTGTCTGCTGACGGCGCATACCGCTGATGATCAGATCGAGACGGTACTGCACCATCTCTTTCGCGGAACCGGCCCGGCCGGGCTCTGCGGGATTCCCGAAACTCGCCCGCTCGGCCACGACTTCGTGCTCCGCCGCCCGCTGCTGAGCGTGGGGCGGCTGCAGTTGCGCGCCGGGCTCACCGAGATCGGCCAAACCTGGCGCGAGGATCAATCCAACGACAATCACGACTACCAGCGCAATTGGATCCGCGGCGAGCTGTTGCCCCAGATCCGCAGCCGCTACCCTGCAGCGGATGGCGCGATCTTGCGCTTGGTGGAGACGCAAAACCAGTGGCATCAGAACCTCCATCGCCAGGCGATGCAGTGGCTCGACGAGCGTGTGGTATTCGTCGATCAGCAGGTACGGATCGAGCGCGGTGCTGTCGATCCGGCCGTATTTGCACTCGCTTTGACAACGATCTGGGATCGCTGCGGTTGGCCGAGACAAGCGTTGGCGGCCAAACACCATCAGGCCGTCGCGGCGTTGGTGGCCGGCGAGCAGCGGACGGCGGTGACGTTGCCCGGAGCGATCCGAGCCGCGGCCGCCGGCAAAGCAACGGTTGTGATCAGCCGCCGGGCGGCAAAATTCAAACATCTTCCCCCTGAGGCCCCTTGATGAGTGTCGATGTCAAAGTCCATGCCCCGACAGCCACGATCATGATGGATCGCAAGGATCGCGGTAATGCGTTGGACGAGCGGTTGATCGGTGAGCTGAGTCAGGCGCTGTTCGATCTGCACCAAGAAAAGAAGGTCCGCGCGGTGGTGTTGACTGGCGCCGGCGAAGACTTTTGCCGCGGCATGGACATGCAGGAACTGTACCAGCACACGCTGGCCGATGAGCATGAGGCCGTGGAGCAGTGGTTCCAGCAGTGGCAGCGGCTGGGCGAGCTGGTCGAGCAACTGCTGAGGTTTCCCAAGCCGGTGATCGCCGCCGTCGACGGTGCGGCCTGGGGCGGCGGGTTGACCCTGGTGCTCGCCTGTGATTTGGTCGTCGCCAGCCACTCGGCCACGTTTGCCGCTCCGGCGGTGCGGCGAGGAATTGTCGGCGGCGTGGTCGCACCGCTGCTGGCGTTTCGGCTCGGCGCGGCGCTGGCCTCGCGTTTGTTGCTGACCGGCGAGCCGATCAACTCACGCACCGCGATGCGGTTTGGGCTGGTGACCCGCCGGCCCCCTTCGGCGCAGATTTGGGTCGCTGCCAACGAACTGGCCCAGCAGTGCGCCCAAGCGCCGCCGATTCCGCTGGCTGCCACCAAACGGCTGCTCAATGAAACCATCGGAGAGACGTTGTTGACGCAGTTGAACGTCGGCGCGGCGGCCGGAGCGACCGCCTGTTCGACCGAAACCGCCGCCGAAGGGCTCAGCGCCTTCGTCCAACAGCGTGAGCCCAAATGGCCGTTGTAGGGGGTGTTGGTTGGACGGTGGACGGTGGGGCCTGATACTAACAACCAACAACCAACAACTACCGCTCCGTTCGCGCTGCGGCCCGCCGCAGCCGGTCCATGATCGCCTGGCCGAGCCCCTCGGGCGAACAGGTGTCGCAGTGGATTTCGCTCAAGCCCGCGGTATCCAACCGGCGCAGCGCGGCGAACAGGTTCCGGGCGACTTCTTTCAGATCGCCGCGGTCGCTGAGCGTTTCCACAATTCGGTAACGAGCCGCTTCGTGCGGAGTCAACCGCCGGAATGCGATCCGCCCGATGGCCTGACCGGCTCCCTGCGACTGGCACTGAACGTCATCGTCGGCTGCGGGCTGCAGTAACAACACCAGCGGGGTGGCCGGAGCATAATGTTCGCGCATCATGCCGGGGGCGAGCAACGCTTCGCCGGCGGAATCACCTGCGGCCAGCTGCGGCTGCCACTGCAGATCCTCCGGGCGGATTTGCAAGCGCTCGGCCAACTCGGTCGTCGTGATCGAGCCGGGCCGCAGTAGCCGAGGGCGCTCGCCGAGGAGCAAAATCGTCGACTCGACGCCGTGCGTGCACGGTCCACCGTCGATGACCAGCGCAACTGCTTGACCCAGTCCCGAAACGTCGCAAACATGCTCGGCCAGCGTCGGACTGATGTAGCTGGAGCGGTTGGCGCTGGGCGCGGCGAGCGGGAACGGGCAAGCTCGCAGCAGTCGCTGGGCGACCGGATGAGCCGGGATGCGGACAGCGACGGTGGTTTTCCCAGCGGTGACTGCGTCGGGTATCTTGGGACCGCGCGGTCCCACAATCGTCAGTGGACCAGGCCAGAGGTCGGCTAAGGCATCGACCTGATCGCGGATGATCGGCGGCGGAGGCCACTGCAGGGCATCACTCAAGCGGTCGATGCCGGCTAGGTGAACGATCAGCGGGTTGGAGGCCGGTCGCGACTTGGCCGCGAAGATCTTGGCCACCGCGGTTCGGTCCCAGGCATTGGCGGCCAGCCCATAGACCGTCTCGGTTGGCAAACCGATCAGTTCCCCGGCGGCCAACCGCTCAGCCGCTTGGCGAATCGTTTCATCGGTGGCAGGGAGGATCAAAGGACGGCGACCTGATATGCTTGAGTCGGGCACGGGGAGCTGCAAACAGGGATAATGACGGATGAGTGATCAAACCACGGCTGCACCGGCCGGTGACGCCTGGACTGTGATGCGGCTGCTGCAGTGGACGACCGATTTTTTCCGCAAACGCGGCAGTCAGTCGCCACGGCTGGACGCCGAGGTTCTGCTCGCCCACGCGATGCAGTGTGCACGCATCGAGCTTTATACCGAATTCAATACCGAGCCGAGCGACCCGCAAAAGCAAGTCTTTCGCGATTTGGTCCGCCGCCGCGGCGATGGTGAGCCGGTCGCTTACCTGGTCGGATACAAAGAGTTCTATTCGCTGCGGCTGGGCGTCACTCCAGCGGTCCTGATCCCCCGGCCGGAAACCGAACACGTCGTGATCGAAGCCCTCGATCATGCCAAGCGATTGGCCGGCACCGCGCCGCAGCAGCCGCTGAGGATCGCCGATGTCGGCACCGGCAGCGGGGCAATTGCGATCGCCGTAGCCACTCACCTGCCAGCGGTACATCCGGCCGGCGGGCACGTCACGGCAATCGATCTGTCGAGCGAAGCGTTGGCAGTCGCTCAGGCCAATGCCGAGCAGCTCGGGGTGGCAGCGGCGATCACCACGGTTCAAGGTGATTTGCTCTCACCGCTGCCGGCCGAGCCAGCGCTGGATCTGGTGCTGAGCAACCCGCCCTACGTTTCAGAAAGTGAATATGAGCAGTTGGAAGCGACGGTCCGCGAGCATGAGCCGCGTCTGGCGCTGGTGGCCGGGCCGCGGGGTACGGAGGTGATCGGGCGATTGATCGATGAAGCCTCGGCGCGCTTGGTCGCAGGCGGGCAATTGATCATCGAGCTAAGTCCGATGATTGCCACCGCCTGCGCCGACCTGGTCGTCGCCGCCGGCACGTTTGGACAGCCCAAGTTCATCAAGGACCTCGCCGGCCACCGCCGCGTGCTCTCGGCAACACGGCAGTAAAACTCGCCCACCCCTCGAGGACACAGCACCCACCGCCCCTTCCAGACCATCAGCGTTCATCAGCGGTTCCTCACTCCCAATCCCGAAATGAAAACCGCTAATTTATACTAACCGACGCTAATTTTCCGTCCCCCGTCCCCCGTCCACCCGCAACCTGCTACCTGCTACCTGCTTCCCTTCGATCGGCGGAGCGATCGACCACTCTGCCCCGCTCGATTGGCCTTGGTGTTTTTGGGTCGATCGGTTATTTCAGAACCATGTGGTTTCCTTACAGCTCGCTTCGGGACCGGCAGAGTCTCGAGATCCTCTCACTGGCATGGTTGCTGACGATCATTCCACTGATCAGCGGTTGCGGCACGACCAAAACGCAGGAAGCGACCGAGCAGATGGTGCTCAGTTCGGCAGTTGATAACAGCATCGCCGCGATCGACTTTCGCCCGCTGACCGGTCAGCGGGTCTATTTCGACGACAAGTACATCAAGAGCGCTAAACCGACATCCTTCGTCAGCGCCGATTACGTGATCAGCTCGATGCGGCAACAGATCATGTCGGCCGGATGTTTGCTGCAGGACTCGCCGGACGCGGCGGAAATCATCATCGAAGGCCGCATCGGCACCCTCGGCGCGGACGACCACCGCGTCACCTACGGGATTCCAGAAAACAACGTGCTCGGTGTTGCAGCCAATTTTGTCGCGCCGGCCGCCGGCTCGGTACCGGCGATTCCTGAGATCGCGGTCGCCCGGCGCGACGCGCGAGGGTGCCGCCAAGGTCGCGGCGTTCGCCTACCACCGCGAAACCCGCCAACCGCTGTGGCAGTCCGGACTGTCCAAATCGATCGCCACCTCGCGCAGCACGTGGGTGCTCGGTGTCGGCCCGTTCCAAGGCGGTTCGATTCGCGACAGCTCCGCGGTGGCGCGAAAAGATGGCCAGGCGGGGGCCGGGTTCGTTCGCAACGGCGCCGATGTCAATCACCGTCCTCCGGTCAACTATTCGGCCGAGATGCGGTACGAGCACGGCTGGCCGCTCAATGGCCGGCCGATCCCGATCCCCAAACCGCCGACGGTCGCCTTAAATCTCGACGAGCACGAAGTGTTAGAGGATGGACTGAATGCTGCTCAGGGCGGTTTAATGGGCGCTGGCGACGGAGTTGGCTCCGCCGCAAGCCCACCGTCCTCGACCCTCCAGCGGTAGCGTTGTCTCAGTATCAATTGATCGATTTCGGCCAGGGGCGCAAGCTCGAGTCACTCGCTGGCTACCTGGTCGATCGGCCCGGCCCCGCCGCTGAGGGCGTGCAGCCGGCCTGCGACCGCCGCACCTGGCAAGCGGCTGATGCCGTTTTTTGCCAGGACCAGCGCCGCTGGGAGTTTCGACATCCTTGGCCCGAGACGCTCGCCTTGCAGGCCGACGATTTTGCGATGCCGTTTCCGCCACCCCCTTTGGTCACATCGGCTGTTTTCCCGAGCAGTTGCCCAACTGGCGGTGGTTGGCCGAGCAGGTCCGCCAGTTCACGCTGGCCGGGGAGCCGGTGGTCCGCGGGCTGAACCTGTTCGCCCACACCGGTGGCAGCACGTTGGCCATGGCCACCGCCGGGGCGAGCGTAACCCACGTCGACGCAGCCAAGCCGAGCGTCGCCGCGGCTCGGCAGATCGCTGCCGCCAACGCGTTGGACGCTGCGCCGATCCGCTACCTTGTCGAGGACGCGGCGAAGTACGCCGCTCGCGAGGTCCGGCGGGGCCAGCGGTACGACCTGATCGTCCTCGATCCACCCAGCTACGGCCACGCTCCCGGCGGCAAAACCTGGCGGATTCAGCGCGACCTCTGGCCGCTGCTGGATGACTGTCTCCGCTTGCTCAGCGGCCTCTACTCCGCAATGCTGGTAACTGGGCATTCCGCCGATCCGGACCAACAGCAAGTTGCGGACTACTTGCGAGAGCAAATCGCTCGACGGGGACGGGCCGAGCGATTGCAGCTGACGCTCGGCAGATCAGAACTGATCGATCGTGCAGGGCGCTCGCTCGACGCTGGCTTCTTCGTCCGTGCGACGTGGTAGTCCTCCAGACGGTTTTCTCTTCTTCAACCTACAGGTGCCCGCTCGTGACAATCGGTGCCGATACAACTACCGCCCGACTGGCTGACAATGCGGATCCTGATCACTCATTGGCTGGCAACGCCCTAGCCGACAAATTGGTCGTGCGGATGACTGAACTGGTGCCCTGCGTGGTCGCCTTTTCCGGCGGTGTCGACAGCGCGGTTGTCGCCGCCGCCGCGGTCCGGGCTGACCGAGTCGTAGAATCAGGGTTGCCTCGCCGCTCGATCGCCGTGACGGCTTTGAGCCCCGCTGTCGCCCAAGCCCAGCGCGAGATTGCGGCCCGAGTCGCCGCCGAAATCGGGATTGAGCAGCTGTCGGTCGCCACCGATGAACTGGCCCGTGAAGACTACGCCCGCAACGACTCGCGGCGCTGCTTCGCTTGCAAACAAACGCTGTATGCAGCGCTGCGATCGGTGGCGACGTCCCACGGCTCGCTGGCGATCGTGTCGGGGACCAACGCCGACGATCTGGGCGATTACCGGCCGGGGATCGAAGCGGGACAGGCGGCTGCCGTGTTCACGCCGTTGGCTGACCTCGGGATCGGCAAAGCCGCTGTTCGACAAATCGCCGCAGCCTGGCAACTGTCGGTCGCGGATTTGCCAGCCTCACCGTGCTTGTCCAGCCGCGTCGCTTACGGAGTGGCGGTGACTCCGGAGCGGCTGCGGATGATCGAGTTAGCCGAACAGTGGCTCGGCCAAGCAGGTTTTTCTCCGCTGCGTGTCCGGCTGCTCGCGGGCGAACTTGCGAAAATTGAAGTGGCTGTCACAGACCTGCCACGCCTGGTCGTTCCGCCGCTGATCGACCAGGTCCGAGCGCAGCTGACTAAACTGGGGTTTCGTGGTGTGAGCGTCGACTTGGCCGGGTTTCGCAGCGGCTCGATGAATCAACTCTTCAACTTATCGCCTCCCGAGATCAGCCAACGATGACCGACCTACCGACCGAGACGAGTTCGGGAAACTTGATCGGCACCCGGGTGAACGATTATCAGGTCCTCCGCCGTCTTGGCCGCGGCGGGATGGCCGACGTGTATGTTGCCCTGCACCAGTCGCTCGATCGCCAAGTGGCGCTCAAAGTCCTGCGGCGGCAACTCTCGGGCGATACGGAATATGTCGAACGTTTTCGCCGCGAAGCAAGGGCCGCGGCGAAACTCAACCATCCCAACATCGTCCAGGTCTACGAAGTCGGTCGCGCCGGTGAATGCCATTACATCGCCCAGGAGCTGATCGATGGCCCTAATCTCAAAGAGCGGGTCGAGAAAGAAGGTCCGCTCTCGCCTGGCGAAGCGATCGCCGTGCTGCAGGCCGTCGCCTCAGCCTTGGCCATTGCCCATCAAGCGTCAATCACCCACCGGGACGTCAAACCAGAAAACATCCTGCAGTCGCACCGCGGCGAGATCAAAGTCGCGGACTTCGGGTTGGCACGCGTCGGCGGTGGAGGCGGTGACTTGACCCAGATCGGGCTGACAATGGGGACTCCGCGTTACATGAGCCCTGAGCAAGTCCAGGGCAAGCTGGTCGACCCCCGCAGCGACCTCTATTCGCTCGGCTGCACGCTCTATTTCCTGCTCACCGGCAGTCCACCGTTTGATGGCGATGAACCGCTGGCGGTCGCTGTGCAGCACATGCAGGAAACTCCACGGCCGTTGGCGGCGGTGCGCGGCCGCGACGACGTGCCGGACTGGTTGTTGGCGGCGATCAACCGCATGATGGCCAAATCGCCTGATGACCGCTTCGCTACCGCAGCCGAAGTCTGCGAACTGGTTTCCGAGCGATCCGGCCTAGCTCCCCATTCGTTCGGTTCAGGCGGCACCGCGGCGGCCACCGTGCTGCTGCAACAGGCGATGCGTTCGGAAACCCGCGCCCGCCGCCGACGCAGCGTGAAGTGGCTGCTGGCGGCTGTGATACCGCTGCTGGCGGTTCTAGCCGGAGCGTGGGTGGGTGCCCCGGAGCACCCGCAGTCGATCGCGCGACTGTCTGCGCCCCGAGCGGGTTCCGGTGAAGGACACGGTCGAACAACAGTACCTCTCCGCCGCCAGCCGCAACGATGTGGCCGGCTGGCAGGCAGTTGCCGAATACTTTCCGCCCGAAGCGAACGCGAACAATGCTGCCTATGCCATCAAAGCCGATCTGCAACTGGCCCGGCTGCTGATCCAGCAGGGCCGCGCGGAGGACGCACGCGGCATCCTGCGGCGGATCGGCAGCGACCCGGCGGTCGACAACCTCTACCGCGTCGTGGCGTTGGCGGAACTGGTCGACGTCGCTGAGCCGGACTCTCAGGAAGCGCTCGCCACGTGGTCGCAACTGCGTCAGACTTATAAGGCGTTGATCAAATCGCGTCCCGGTGTGCAAGGGCCACTGGGATGGATCATCGGGCCCGACAAGATGCGGCGATTACAATCGGCTTAGAACCGTTCCCTCTTCCCTCGTTTCCTAGGTGACTGCTATGTCTCAATCGCTCTCCCGCTACCTTCACCCAGCCAGCCGCTTTCGGATGCTCGCACTCTGCAGTCTGCTGGTCGGGCTGTGCCTGGCGGTGACGTCGATGCGTGAAGTCCGTGGCCAGCAACAAACTGAGGAATCACCCAACATGCTCCGTCACGTCGTGCTCTTCCAGTTCAAGGATTCCAGCAGCGAAGCCGACATCCAGCAAGTGGTCGACGCCTTTCGTGCCCTGCCTAAGAAGATCTCGCAGATCGCCGACTTCGAATACGGCGTGAACAATAGCCCCGAGGGGCTCGACGGTGGACTGACCCACTGCTTCCTGGTGACGTTCAAGAGTGAAGCGGACCGCGACGCCTACCTGCCGCACCCCGAGCACAAAGCATTCGTCGAAGTGCTCAAACCGCACCTGGAGAAGGCGACGGTGGTTGATTACTGGGCGAAGCGCTAACGGCGTTCTCGAACCGCACGATCGAAACCGCTTTACCGGACTGGGCATCGATATCGACCACGGCTCCGCAAAGCCGCACATCGCCGGTCGCGACGTGGAAATGAATCGGTTCGAACGTCGTGGTCGTGAGCATCACGCGTTCGACGTTGCGGCCGATCACGCTGTCATAAGGACCGGTCATCCCGACATCGGTTTGATAGGCCGTCCCGCCTGCCAGGATCTGACAGTCGGCGGTCGGCACGTGTGTGTGTGTCCCCAAGACGGCGCTGACACGGCCATCGAGGTACCGGGCCAGCGTCTGCTTATCGCTGGTGGCTTCGGCATGCACGTCGACGAGCCGCACCTTGACCGAATCGGGGATCTCGGCCAGCACGCGGTCGGCGGCCGCGAAGGGGCAGTCGACCGGCCGCATGAAGACTCGCCCGAGCAGCGACACCACCGCCACCTCGACCCCGCTTCGGCTGTGCAGCACCGTCCACGCGCGCCCGGGTGAAGCGGCTGGAAAATTGGCCGGTTTGACGATCCGCGGGTCCGACTCCAGCACCGGCTTGAGTTCGAGCTTGCGATAGATGTGGTCGCCCATCGTGATCGCATCGACCCCGGCAGCGATCAGCCCCTTGAACTGCCGCGTCGTCAATCCCGATCCGTCTGCGGCGTTTTCCGCGTTGACCACGACGAACTCGAGCGACAACTCCTCACGGATGCTCGGCAATCGATCGGTGACAGCGGTGTAGCCAGGCCTGCCGACGATGTCGCCGAGAAATAAAATCCGCATTGCGCTGCATCGATGATGAAGAAAAGTGGGCGTTGGAACTACCCGCCGCCAAGTCCGCTCCGCCGAGTATTCTGCCGATTCCAGCCGGATCTTGTGAAAGTTTGCCGGATGATCCGCCGATATCGGTTAGGGATAGTTCCGGGGCTGGCCCGCTGGGATCCGTTAATCGTATCGGTCTGCAAAGGCGAATCAGAAGATGATCCACCGACAAGTTCATATCAAAGCGACATGGTTGCTCTCATTCTGCGTTGCCGGCGTGTTGCTCGCCGGAACCGGCTGCCAGGTCGCCGTCAACGGCCAAACCCTGCCGAGCCCGTACTACTTGCAAGATGACGTGCAGTACTTCCCGGCTGGGCCAGAGTTCAAGCTGCCGCGCGAGGCTGCGGCGCTGCGCGCTGCCCAGGCGGAAGATCAACTGCGAAACCGCTAAGCCAGCCACTCGCTATGCATAAACAATCAGCGAGTTCCCCTGCGGGAACCCGCCGATCGTGAGCTGCATGTCAGTTGCTGCTGGCGCCAGACCAATCGGCCTGCGCGGGCTCGCTCAGTCGAGGAATCCGACCAGGTCTTGGCTGCGGCTGGGCTGTTGCAGCTTGCGGACCGCCTTGGCTTCGATCTGCCGAATCCGCTCGCGGGTGACCTTGAAGATGTGCCCCACTTCTTCGAGCGTGTAGCTGTAACCATCGCCGAGGCCGTAGCGCAACTTGATGATCTCTCGTTCACGGTACGAGAGGCTCTTCAGGACGTTGGTGATGCGATTTTTCAGCATCTCCTGCGCTGCGCCGATCTGCGGGCTCTCAGCGGTGCTGTCAGGCAGCAGGTCGCCAAATTGGCTGTCTTCACTGTTGCCGACCGGGCGGTCCAACGAGATCGGGAAGCGGCTCATCGTCAGCACGCGCCGCGCTTCTTCGACCGTTGTATCAGCCCGCCGAGCGGTTTCTTCGATCGTCGGTTCGCGACCGAGTTCCTGCAACAATTGGCGAGCGACGTTCCGCACCCGGCTCATCGTTTCGACCATGTGGACGGGAATCCGGATCGTCCGGCTCTGATCGGCCACCGCGCGGGTGATCGCTTGGCGAATCCACCACGTCGCGTAGGTACAGAACTTGAAACCGCGGCGGTATTCGAACTTGTCGACGGCGCGCATCAGGCCTGCGTTCCCTTCCTGGATTAGGTCCAGGAACGACAGCCCGCGGTTGCGGTACTTCTTGGCGATCGACACGACCAACCGCAGGTTCCCTTCGCTCAGTTCGCGTTTGGCCTGCTGGTAGTCAGAGTAGACGCGGTTGAGCACGGCGACCCGGTTGCGGAGCGACGTCGGCGTTTCCTGGCACGCGGTCATGATCTGACGGCGTTCCTTCTGCAACTGCTCGCGAAGTTCGGCGTCTTGTTTGGAGCGTCCGAGCACTTTGACCTGGGCATCGATCTCATTGAGCCGCTGCAGAAACTTTTCCAGCAGCCCGATGCGGTTTTCGATTCGCTGGGTGCGTAGACCGAGTTCTTCGATCAGCCGCACGGCACGGCGGCGGCGGCGGCCGAGCGACTGCCAAGCCTGACGGCGGCGGCGCTGCGAGGCGCTCTTGCTCAGCGCGGTCTGCCAGTCGTGCTGGTTGCGGCGCAGCAGCACAGCCAGCGTCCGCAGGTTGTGCGGCAAACGGCCCAGGATTTGCTCTTTCTCAAGATGGTCGGTGACCGAGACCTGCACGGTGCGGTCGAAAGGCAACTGGCCGCGGTGGACTTTGCGCAGCGTTTTGAAGGCTTCGAGCAGAACGTAATGATTTTCCAGCAATTTCGTACGGAAACGTCGTCGCGTCTCCTCGATCCGCTTCGCCAATTCAACTTCTTGCCGACGCGTCAACAGCGGGATCTCGCCCATCTGGGTCAAGTACATCCGCACCGGATCGTCGGACCATGATTCGCTATCGTCGAACCCCGAGAGCAACTCGTCAGAGCTCTCCAGTTGCACTTCTCCATCACCGGACTGAGCAGCAGCTACCGCAACCACATCGTCGTCATCATCATCCACTGGAAGCTTACGAAAGCCATCGTCCACGTCAGCTGAACGTAGCGAATCGTCTTCGAAATCATCCAAAAGTGTTTCGTACAAAGCCTGCACTCCTTAACCGTGCTGAATCAGTGCGGATAAAACTTGTCTGTGGTAGATGTGTCCCCAACTCTACCACGCCCTCGCATGCGTCAGATCGTCGACACCAAAATGGTAAAAAATTGCATCTGCGCCGGCTCGACCACCTCGGGACTTTAAGCAGCCTCTTCAGCCTGTAGGCCATTAACCGCTGGTGCGGCTAATCGGGTGTGCTGCTGGTCCCCAAGATCGCCTTGGCCGATCGATCGCCAAGCTAACTGTCTGGCCGCAAACGAAAAAATGAACTCAACCCAAAACACCTCTGTTCTGAATCGCCGAAAACCAATCGATCATCCACGACGCTGAAAACTCAAAATTGATGCCGTTGCTAACCACCGTTGCACGTTCCTCGGTCAAAACCTACGCTAGCAAATACAGATCAATGGATTTGCTCGCCTGCTGTGCCGATCTCGTCTCCGGTAAGCTTCAAAATAGTCCGTGGAAATCCGAAAGTCTCCTCTAGCGGTCGCGCAATGCGGACGAATCAGTCCGTTTTTTTGAAACCCGTGCTGCGGCAGATCGTTCCGCTCGGGCTGGTGGGTTTTTAGGCTGGGTGGCAACCGCTCAACTATGATTCTAGTCATTTGCATGGCAAGGTCCAGTTCCGCCGCTCGGTTAAGCGGCAGCGATCGTGCCGGTCAGCCGCCGGCGCAGCGGCAGCCAGCTGATTTCAAACACGCTCCCGAGCGCCGCGGCAATTTTTGTTAAGCTGAGGCCGACTCCAGATTTTTTGTGATTTTCTGCCCGGACACATTCCATGCCGACGCTCTCCTGTCCCCACTGCTCGCGCCCCGTGGAGGTTGCGACCAGCCGCGCCGGAAGTGATATCCAGTGCCCAGCTTGCGACCAGACGATTGCTGTTCCCAAACTCGGGGAACTGCGACAGCTGGAAAATGAGCAGACAGCCGCTCCGACCGCGGCCGCAGCTGGGCGGATCGGCAGTCGCGTCGCCTTCGCGGTGCTGCTGGCGATCGCCGCCATCGCTGCCAGCATCGCTGCGTTTTGCCTGATCCGCTACGCGGCCATCACCGTTCCCGAGACGACCGAAGGACACATCGCCAGCATCGAAGAGTTGTACTCCCAGCTGAGCGCCGCGGAGCTGGTTCGCGAATGGCAGGAAATGGAAAAGTTCACTCCCGACGTCACCGGGCCCTACCGCTACCAGCATATCGCCGCCGAGAAAGCAGGCTGGCTGCGCCAGGGATTGATCGGGCTGGCGGTCGCAGCGACGGCGGCCAGCATCGGCGTCGTGCTGATCGCCCTGCAGCCGCGGCGGCGCGGCTAAACGGTTCTTGATCGGATATGATGGCAGCGTCTCGATCCGTCACACCATCGCTGTTTCGCTCATGGATGATTCCGCTGTCCAGACCGCACTGTGTGTGATCGGCCACCCGATCGCCGGCAATCCGTCGCAGTTCTGCATCCTCCTGCGCGCTGACGGCGCTGGGGCTGGAGTGGCAATGCCTGTCCTTCGACGTGCCGCCCGAATCGCTGCCGGCGGCGGTCAGCGGCATCGAGGTTCTCGGTTTTACCGGCGCCCTGATCGCAGCGCCCCACCACAGCACTGCGGCTGAACTGCTGCAGCCGATCGCTGGCGACGCGTCTCTGCCCTCCCCTACCCCGCCCTCCCCGGCACCGCGAGATCAGGCGTCACCCTGGATCGACGGGCTGCAGCGCGGTGCCGACGATCAATGGGTTGGTTGCAATTTCCTTGGTGAAGCGTTCGAGGAACTGCTGCAGGGACACCAGCGGAAACTCGGCCACCCGCTGGCGCACTGCGTTTTTCTGGGCGATGCCGATTCGTTCGCCGCCGCGGTGGTGCCCTACCAACAGCACCTGCCGTCGTCGTGCTTTGTCCTGGACCAAACCGGTCTCCGCCGGCTGACCACCGGCAGTGCAACGCCGCCGCCGTCCGCTCAAGTGGCGATCGATCCGTCAACCGCCACCACGCCGTCCGCCACGCCCGCACCTGGGCCCAGCCCGTTGCCGCCGCAAGTTGGCGCTGCCGAGCCGTCCGCCGCGGAGCCGATCCCTGAACCGCCTCTGGCCGACGGCGAACAGAACGAACCGATCAACCCACTGCAAGGTCCGGTGCTGCTGATTCGCCCGCACTGCTCTGGGACAGCCGTCACTGGACCAGCGGCAAAGAAGGGCGCCGCCAAGGGCAAATCGAGCCCGCCGCGGGACAGCATCATCGAGTCGACGCTGCAGCAGCTCCATCCCGATTCACTGCAGGTCGATTTGGCTCCCGAGGGCGCGCCATGGCAAGTGATTCGCGGCCATAGCAGCACGGTTTCGGCCGTCATCTCACCGCTGGACCTAGAGGTCAACCGGATTGCGGCGGCCATCCGGCGATGGACCGGCTGCGATCCCGACCGGACGCTGTTGGCCGAAGCGATCGAAGAGTACCTGGAGATCTGAGCATTCGCACTCGACTGCTCGCCCGTCTGCCGCCCGATGTCACCCCAGCCAACCTGCCCATGCCGCCCGCCATCACCGCCAAGCACCGCCAACTGATCGCCGCCGCGGAGCAACTTGCTCACGACGCGGGACAACTGCAGTTTGGGCCGCCGGTCACGCACGTCTATAACCCGCTGGACTACGCTTGGCCGGCACACCGCCAGTACATCCAACAGTGTCAGCCAACGACGACGCGGGTGCTGTTCTTGGGGATGAACCCGGGGCCCTGGGGCATGACGCAGACCGGCGTCCCGTTCGGACAAGTCGAAGCGGTACGCGACTGGCTCCGGATCGATGGGAAAATTAGCAAACCGGCGGTCGAGCATCCCAAGCGACCGATCGAGGGTTTGGCCTGTCCGCGCAGCGAGGTCAGCGGCCAGCGACTCTGGGGACTGTTCCGCGATCGCTTTGGAGAGCCCGCTCGCTTTTTCCGCGAGCACTTCGTCGTCAACTACTGTCCTCTTGTGTTCATGGAAGCGACCGCCAGAAACCGCACACCTGACAAGCTGCCGCCCGGGGAGCGTCAGCCACTAGTCGCGATCTGCGATCGGCACTTGCGAGCCGTGATCAATTGCCTGCAGCCGGAGTTTCTGGTCGGCATCGGCGCCTACGCCGAGGACTGCCTGCGGCGCGCGGCTCACACCAGCGGCAGCGGCGTGCAGATCGTGCGGATCCTGCACCCCAGTCCCGCCAGCCCAGCGGCCAACCGCAACTGGGCCTCAGCCGTGACCGAGCAGCTGACCCAAGCCGGGGTTTGGGTTGATGGTTGATGGTTGATGGTTGATGGTTGATGGGTGATGGCGTCGGCGCCAGGTCCAACGTCCACCAGCGACCTACCCCCGTCCACCGTCCACCAGCGACCTACCACCAGCGACCTGCCACCTGCGACCGTCCACCTGCCCCCGTCCCCCCGTCCCATACATTGCGTCGCTGCCGACCTTCACCTAGAGTGGGAAGCGTTCAATTGCACACGGATTTCAGCTGCCGTGGTAGCAAGCCTACCGGACCCGGGAAGCGAGAAACCCAGACCACTGGCGACTCGGTGTCCTTCACACTGCCGACCATCCTTAATGACTCTGCTCGCCTGGCTACTCATCATTGCGATGATCGCGGTCAATGCTCTTTTCGTGGCTGCAGAGTTCTCCGCCGTTAGCGTCCGTCACAGCCGAATCCGCTCGCTGGCCGAAGATGGCAACAGATTAGCGAGACTGCTCCTGCCGAGCATCGAGAACGGGGCAAGCCTTGATCGCTACGTCGCCTGCTGTCAGGTCGGGATCACCTTTTCGAGCCTGTTGCTCGGGGCGGTGGGACAAGCGACACTCACCCTTCAGCTGGCGCCGCTGTTACAGGAGTGGTTCGCAGCAGGGTCGGCCACGGCCTTTTCGACCGCTGCAGTAATCGTCCTGCTGAGCCTGACTGTGGTTCAAATGGTGTTGGGCGAGCTGGTTCCTAAATCGCTCGCGCTGCAGTTCCCGACCCAGACGGCGCTGCTCACGGCCATTCCGATGAACTGGTCGATGAAAGCCCTGGCGTGGTTTGTCGCCGTGCTCAACGGCAGCGGTTCCCTGGTTCTTCGGCTGCTTGGCATGGGCGGCGGAGGGCATCGGCATATCCATTCGCCCGAAGAAATTGAACTGCTGATCGTCGAGAGCCGTGATGGTGGATTACTCGAACCCGAAGAACAGCACCGGCTGCATCAAGCGTTGCGATTAAGCCAGCGCCCGGCTAGCCAGTTGATGGTCGCTAGGCTCCACATGGTCACTATCGGTGCCGATGCCGCGGAAAATGTGGTCCTCAAACGTGTCGCGGAAAGCCCCTACTCGCGGTTTCCGGTGATCCGCGGCTCAAAGGACAATGTGATCGGCGTGCTGTACACCAAGGACGTGGTCGCTTACTACGTCGAGCACGGCCAGCTCCCATCCGTTGATCGTTTGATGCGTCCCATCCTGACAGTGCCACGCAATCTAACCGCCGATCGGCTCTTAGCCCTGCTGCGTGAGAACCGTTGTCAGCAAGCCGTCTTAGTGGATGAATATGGTGGGGTGGAAGGCCTCGTCACTCTCGAGGATGTATTAACTGAGGTCTTTGGCGAGTTCGCCGACGAGTTCAAGAAGCCCGACCGCAAGCCGGAACAGCTACCCGACGGTCGAATTCGTGCCCCGGGATTGACTCGCTTAGACGACTTGGAACCGCTGATCGGCACCCGGCTGGTCGCTGACGCCGCGACCATCGGCGGGCTGGTGCTCAATTCGCTCGGTCGCCTGCCGATCGTGGGCGACAGCGTTGTGGTGCAAGGGATTGAGATTGAGGTGGAAGCCCTGATCCGGCACAGCGTGGCGTCTGTCCTGCTGAAACGTCAGGCGGAGAGCCAGGAGCCGGTGCAGTCATGATGGAAGTTGCAATTGTACTAACCGTCATCACACTCTTGATCCTCATCAATGGCGTGTTCGTCGCGGCCGAGTTCTCACTGGTGATGGCCCCGCGAGCCGCGATTGAGCGACTGGCTGAACAGGGGCATGCGTCCGCGATTTCACTCCGCAGGATTCTGGGTGATGCCATCCTTCAAGACCGCTGCATCGCCACCGCTCAGCTCGGCATCACCGCGGCGAGCCTGGGTTTGGGCATGTATGGTGAGCACGCCTTGGCTGAGTGGATCAGCCACGCCCTGGGCTGGGCTGGGATGGCGGGCTGGATCGGCGCCCACGCCGCGGCCAGTGTTCTATCAATCACGATCTTGACGTACTTGCATATCGTGTTGGGGGAGATGGTTCCTAAGTCACTTGCTCTGCAGCAACCCGAGACATCGGCCCTGTGGTTGATTCGGCCGGTGCAGTGGACTCAGTTCCTCGTATTTCCTTTAGTGATTTTGCTCTCAGGCCTGGGCAATGGCCTACTGCGTTTGTTTGGCATTCGGCGGGCATCGGCCAGTCACGACCGCTACTACACCGCGGAAGAATTGCAGTATGTGGTCCGTGAAAGCCAACAGGGTGGACTGCTCCGCGCCGAGTCCGGCAGGGTGCTCAACGACCTGCTGGAGTTTGGTGAAATCACCGCTGGCGAAGTGATGGTGCCGCGTACCAAAGTGGTGGGCGTGTCCGTCAATGCCTCGCCCGACGCGATCAAAAAGATCATTCGAACCTCTCGACATACCCGCTATCCGGTGTTTGAGGACAATCTCGATCACATCTTGGGTGTCGTCCATCTTAAGGAATTGTTCCAAACGCTGCTCGCTGCGACGGCGCTGCCTGCCCAATACGCTCGCCCGGTGCCACGTGTGCCGGAAGGCCTGACACTCGATCGCGTGATGGAGGCGATGCGGTCCGCTGGCGCGCAAATGGTGATCGTGATGGATGAACACGGCGGAACAGCGGGGATCCTGACGATGGAAGATCTATTCGAAGAGATCGTAGGCGATATCGAAGAACCCGGTGGGCTGGCATCTCAGCCAGAAATCTATCGTGACGCAGCTGGCGTCCTGCACGTCTCCGGTTCAGTTCGTTTACCAGAGGTCGGAGAACACTTAGATGTTGAGCTGGAGCATGAAGAGGTGGATAGCGTCAGTGGGCTGGTTCTGCTGCTCTTAGGCCGGCCCGCTGCTCCTGGCGACACGGTGACCTATGACGGCTTTTCATTTGAGGTCACGCAGGTTGCTGGCCATGGCGTCGAGCAGTGCCGTGTGACGCCGGTCGCAGCAACGATGGAAGATACGCTTTCGAGTGATGACACATGATGGTCGATTGCAATGTACAACCGACTCAAGGCACTCATCGAAGCCGGAACCGCACGGTTTTCTGCTGATGATTCCCGTGGCTTGATCGCCGCCAACTTGACCGGTTATCTCGCCTCGCTCTCATCTTTGTCGTTCGCGCTCTCCTTCGCGCTGCACGATGCCGTCTCGCTGCGGCCACTGATCATCGGCAACCTGGCGTCGGCGATCTGTACCGCCGCCACACCGCTATTACATCGATTTGGCCGCACTGCCGCCGCCATCTGGCTGACCGCCGTCTTCTTCATATCGCTCACCTACTTTACTTCCTTGCTCGGAAGCGAGACCGGTGTGATCCTGAACCTGATGGGTGCGTCCGCGGTCGCTTTCGCGATTCTGGGATTGCGCCGCGCCCGGCTCGTTTTTCTGATTACTGCGGTCAGCACCGCGTTGATCCTGGTGTGCTGGATGCAGTTTCCCGTAGCAGCCGCGGGTATCCATAGTAACGATCGGTTCATTCGTCAGATTTTTACGACCTCGATCGTGTCGATCATGGCCATTCTGTTTGTCGTGATCTATTACGCATTCTATCTGACCGAGCAGGCGCAGGCTCGAACCGAGGAACTGTTGCGAGCCATCATGCCAGGAGAAATCGTCGACCGGTTAAAACAGCACCCTGGGATCACCATCGCACAACGCCATGAGGATGTCTGCGTACTCTTCAGCGACATGGTCGGCTTTACCGAATTATCCAATCAGCTTGGGCCCGAGCGAATGGTGGTACTGTTGGATGAGATCTTTCGGGTGTTTGATGCATTGTCAGGTCAATACGGCGCCGAGAAGATCAAAACGATTGGCGACGCCTACCTGGCAGTTTGCGGTTTGCCATCGCCGCATGCATCGCCCGCTGAATCAATCATTGCGATGGCGGCCGAAATGCACGCGGCCGCTGGAGCGATTTCACAGCGAATGGGGCTGAACATTCAGCTCCGCACCGGAATTGCCCGCGGTGAGGTAACCGCGGGTGTCGTCGGGCGATCGAAGTACTTTTATGACGTTTGGGGACCAGCGGTGAATCTCGCCGCTCGCCTACAGACAGCGGCGATCCCCGGGCAAACCCTGATCAGCGATAATTTGAAAAAATCTTTAACCGGTCGCCATCGGTTCGACGGTTGCGAGCGTCTGGATCTCAAAGGTTTCGGCTGGGTGGATGCATGGGCCGTTGCTCGGCCAGAGGACACGGCAGAGCCGCCGCCCGAGGCATAAGGAACACAGCACATGATATTCGAAAAATATAATCAGCCGGAACGCGTTCGCGTCCGGTTCTCACGAACCTGCCTCCGTTTTCACGGCTCAATCTCCAGCTCTGCCGTGTAAATCGCGGTGATCGGCTGACCGTGTTCGTCCCGTTCATGCGAAGAGTACCAGGAAAGCAATGCTCTGGTCGGGCTTAGCAGGACGAAGCCGGAATAAGAGTTGTCGCCGCCGCTGGGCAGCTGCGCGACATCGTGCAACTGGTCGCCGACTAACCATGAGAGGACCGTTCGCGGGCCTGTGCCGGAAACATTGCGGCGGCCGCCGACAAGCATCCACTCGCCCCAGGCGACCAATAAGGGGCCGCCGATGTAATGCCCGAGGTCGCTACGTTGCCACTGCGTGTAAGGAGGCTGGCTGCGGACCAACTCAGCTCGTTCGCTACCCCGCCGTGCTACGCCGAGCACCGTACCTTGAGCATCAAAATGAAAAGCGACTTCATCGCCAAAGGTCGGCTGAAACTGGGCACGCGTCTGCCAAACCAATCCATCGGCGCTTTCCAACATCATCGATTCCACTGAGGCGTTTTCTTTGTCGCCCACGGCGAAGTCGCGTTTGCGTCGACCGCAGAGATACGCTGTACCCTCGTGGGCCGCCGCGCCAGATGTAATGCCCAAACGTTCCTTCTAACAAAGTCGGATCACTCCAGTTTTGACCGTCGTCGGTGAAGACTGCATAGCCCAGGTGCAGGTTGAGGTCGTACTGGCCCCGCGGAAGGGTGGAGTCGCCACTGTACCAAGTTCCGCTGTAGACGAACAAGCGGTCACCCAGCACCAAAAAATGTGGATCGCGGGTATCACGCTTTGCCACAGCAAAGCGGTGCACCTGTTGCCACTGCTCGCCGTCATCACTGCGCAAGATGATGATCGAGGAGGTGGGATGCACCATATGACCGTCTGGGCAACTGCGGAATGTCAGGTAAATCTGGTCCTTGAATCGCACTAGGTCCGTGAAGGCATTGTGCTCGCCGTTGTGAAAGACCCGCCGCACTTGGGAAACGCGAATTTCCGGAGTGTCCTGGTCAGCCCACACCGGCGTGGAAACTTGGCCAGATGCCACTGCGATCAACCAGGCGGCGGTGAGCAGGAACAGACGTTGGAGCCGCTGAGTTGGGGATATTTGAAAACAACAAACCACAGGTACAACCTTTGTATATAGCGGAATAAAACAAGCGGTCGATCCGCTTGCCAGGATGAAGTTCGTGAAAACCGGACGCTAACGCGTGCCGGCTGATTGAATTCTGCCGATGTTCAAAGCATGTGGTGATCACGCTTGCCAAAACATCGACTCTCGTGGGCCGCGATAGGCTACGGCCATTTGGTCCGTGACGTACGGCTGCTCGCCCACATACAGCGACTCCACACCGCCGATCACCATGCCCGAGGTCAGCAATGTGCGCTCGATCGGGTAGGCGGTTTTGCCGGTCAAGATCATCTGCTCGATGTGCTGAATTAGCGGCGTGAAAAAGTCGGCCGTCGTGGCGCTGCTGCCGGGCATGGGCAACATGAATTGACAGCCAATGATTTCGCCGGTGTCGGCTCGCATGCCGGCGTAATTGAAGTCGCGAATCCCGGTCAGAAAGATTGTTGTCCGAAACCCATCAAGATGTTCGACGAAGTATGCAGTGATTTGCGGCAACGCCTGCCGCGCCCACTGAAAATCGACTGGAGCCGTCGGAAAGCCATTGTCAACCGGCAAATAATGGCTGCGGCACAGCGCGGAGACAAATAGCTTCTGAGTCACCTCATGCTGCGCCAAAAGCTCCCAACATTTCTCATCACGAACCGCGTGCACCGAGCGAATCCCAACTTCGCCCCCTTGCCGACGTTCCGACATGCACTGCGCCGTTTCCAAGGCATGAAAGTCATAACTGTCGACACCGCCATAGGCGACGCAGACACTTTCGGATAGCGGAACATCATAAGGCATCTCAACCGCGGGCAACCGCCACGTCACCGGCAGCGAAGAGCCGGCATAAAAGGGAAAGCCGAGTCGCCGCGAATCCGCAACCATCTCCACACACTCCGGCCAACTGGTCGACAGGTGCTTGTCGTTGAATACCGGGACGCTCCGGCCACTGGCCTCAAAGACCTTAACGACGTCCTTAAACCAAGCGTACCGGGGATACAGCGTTTGACCCTGCTCGTTTTTGGGATATCGGCCATGTTCACCGATGATCACGACACCATCGACGGCAAGCTCGGAGCCGCCCAGTGTCAATGCGTCGGCAACATTTTCAGACGTGGTCAGCCCGTATTTCTCGATTCGCTGGCGACCGATGTCGTTCTCGCCAAATTGATCAATGTAGACCGAGGCGACTTCGAGTTGGGAAGGATTCCAGCGGCCTCCGCTGGCTGACCCCATGACGAGACGATCGAGGAAATGTTGGGAGTGAGAGTGCCGAAAAACGGTGGTTCCCAAGAAGGCGATCTTCTTTCGCTGCGGCGATTGGTGGGCGAATCCCAACACAGCCGGCGCTGCGGCCCCTGCTGCCAACGCGGCTACAAACTGACGTCGATTGAACATCGTTGGTTCGACTCCCGGTGGATCGGTCTGGGTGGAGCGACAGCCGCGTCAGTGCACGGCCCAGTGCTTAGGGTAGCATCGCTGGTTATCCCGGTGGGCTAGGAATCAACCTTCCCACGAGCGGCCATCCCAGTCGATCACTCGCTGCAACCACTGCTGCACATCAGAACTGAAGGTTGCAAAGAGATGTTCCCCCTTTTCGACACTGGCTGAGTTTGGCCCGCCGACATGTCCCGGCTCGGAGCGATCGGGCATGGTCCAGCCGCGTGTCGCCGGGAGGAACGGATTGCCAGGCGGTACCGTGGCGACGCTGCGGTAGTCACCGACCAGGTGTGGAGCGAGCCGCAGCACCATCGACGTCTCCCATTCGCAGGCGTGCCCCATTTCTCGCTGCTGAATCTCCGGCATCCCCTGCCACGGTTCGCTGCCCAGCGCCCAGTAGGTCGCCAACAACAGCAACAGATCATTGCGGTCACGGAAGCGTTGGCGGACCTCGAATACGACTTGCTTGCCCGGCACGTCATTGCCGCCATGCCCGTTGAGCAACACCAACCGGCGGAAACCGTGCGTGATCAGGTTTTCGAGCAGACTGGCCAGCAGGTCCAGATATAGCCGTGGAGTGCAAGACAGGGTACCGGCAAAATCGAGGTGATGGTGCGAGCTTCCCAACCACATCAGCGGCGTGACAAGAATCTGCTGAGAAAGTCGCGATTCCACGCGGCCAACGATTTCCCCGAGCAGCATGCTGTCGGTGAACAGCGGTAGGTGGGAACCGTGTTGTTCGACCGCTGCGATCGGGATGATCACCGGGAGGTCACGCGAGAGCGATTGCACCTGAGGCGCGGTTAGTTCCTGGAGCAGCATGAGGGATTCCTGGGGTACATTCGGGCAACAAGGTGAAAGTTGAAATAACGGATCGGGCCATGCGGGCGGCACCACCGCAGCTGGGTCTGTGGGTTATACTGCGAACCGCCTAGTCCAGGTGTAGCAAGTATCCACCGTGCATCGGTGCATCCCGCCCCTTTCCCACCGATCGTCTCACGTCGCCTGCCGAGGATACGAAGATCATGGAACCGACCTCTCGCTCGACGCGTTGGCAGTGGTGGGTTAGCGGGCTGTTGTTGCTGGCGACGATGGTTAATTACATGGATCGCCAAACCCTGGCGAACCTCGCGGTCCGGGTCACCCAACAATTTGAGCTGAGCAACGAGCAGTACGGCGACCTGGAATTGGTATTTGGCGTCGCGTTCGCCATCGGGTCATTGTTCTTCGGCATCGTAGCGGACCGCGTCTCAGTGCGGTTGCTGTACCCGGCGATCTTGGTCGCCTGGTCGGCCGTCGGGATTGCGACCGGGATGTCGACCGGTTACACGTCGCTCTTGATCTGCCGCTGTCTGCTCGGATTCTTCGAAGCCGGACACTGGCCTTGCGCACTGATCGTCACGCAGGCGGTGATGTCGCGCGGCAACCGCGTGATGGGCAACAGCATTCTGCAAAGTGGGGCGTCGCTGGGGGCCATTTTGACGCCGATCGTGATTCGCTTGATGATCGGTGACAGCACTCATCCCGACGCCTGGCGGTTGCCGTTCTTCGTCATCGGCGGGGCCGGATTATTTTGGGCCGTGGCGTGGTTGGCGATGATTCGGCCCGGAGACCTCCGCCGCGATACCTCGACCGACACCGCGGCGCCGGGTGATGGGGTTCCGCTCGGCTGGGTCGTACCGTTGTTGACCGATCGGCGGTTTTGGGCGTTGGCGCTGATGGTGATTTCGATCAATACCTCCTGGCAATTGGTCCGCGCCTGGCTGCCGAAGTTCTTGCAGGAAGGCCGCGGTTACTCCGAAGCTGAGGCGCTGTACTTCAATTCCGTCTATTTCATCTTCACCGACGTCGGCTGCATTGCCGCCGGGGTCGTAGCGGTATGGTTGGTGCGCGCGGGGCTGAAGGTGCATACCAGCCGCGTCGTCGTCTACTTTGGCTGCTCCCTGCTGGCGGCGCTGACGACGGTGGCGGCAATGTTGCCGCAGGGCTGGCCGTTGTTGGCGACGCTGCTGTGCGTGGCCGCGGGGACGCTCGGCGTCTTTCCCTGCTACTACTCGTTCACACAAGAAGTGACCGTTGCTCACATGGGGCGGCTGACCGGGATGCTGTCTTTCATCGGCTGGATGGCCTCGTCGCCGACGCAGAAGCTGTTTGGCTATGTCGTCGACCGCACCGATTCTTACGACCTCAACTTGGCGATTCTCGGCTGGGCACCGCTGGCCGGGCTAATCGCGTTTCTGATCCTGTGGCCGCGGCATACGGTGCAGGAATGACGCGATGGAATTAGGAGGATCACGTGGCCGATTTTGCTGATGGGGAAGTGCTGCAGACGCTGGCCGAATTGATCGCCATCAACAGCGTCAATCCGAGCTACGACGGAGGTGTCGCCGAAGCAGCGCTCGCCGACTGCATCGAATCGTTCTTCGCAGACCGTGGGATCGAAACCTGGCGCCAGGAAGTCGAGCCGCAGCGATTCAATGTCATCGCTCGGCTACCCGGAGAAGACCCGCAGCGGCGCGTGATTTTTGAAGCGCACATGGACACGGTCTCGGTTCAGGGAATGACGATCCCGCCCTGGACGCCGACGCTCCGTGACGGGCGGATGTATGGCCGCGGCGCGTGCGACACCAAGGGCGGGATGGCCGCGATGATGCACGCCCTGGCGTCGCTGCACACCGCAGGACTGCGGCCGCCGTGCGAGATCTGGTTCGCCGCCACAATTGACGAAGAGTTTTCTTATCGCGGCGTCACGGCACTCTGCAAAGAGCTGCACGCCGATGCGGCGATTGTCGCAGAGCCGACCGACCTGCGTGCGGTGATCGCCAGCAAAGGGGTGGTGCGGTGGCAAATCGAAACCCTCGGCCAGTCCGCGCATTCGTCCAAGCCCCATCTGGGCATCAACGCGATCGAACACATGGCGCAGGTGATCCTTGCGCTGCAGCAGGATACCGCCGAACTCGCCCGGCACACTCACCCGCTGCTCGGCCCGGCCACGTGCAACGTCGGCGTGATCCACGGCGGCCGGCAAGTCAATTTCGTGCCCGACCGCTGCAGTATCGAAGTCGACCGGCGACTGTTGCCCGGTGAAGATGCCGAAACGGTCCTGGAACACTACCAGCGTCTGCTCGACCGGCTGGCCGCGACGGATCCGCACATCCAGATTCAAATGCACCGGCCGATGCTGACCGACCTGCCGCTGCAGACCGATCCGCGCGCTGCGGTGGTCCAACAAATCGGCGAAATTCTGGCGGCGATGCAACTCGATGCGGCACCCATGGGTGTCCCTTTTGGCAGCGACGCCAGCAAGTTTGCGGCGATCGGGATCCCGAGTATCATTTTGGGGCCCGGCAGCATCGATCAAGCGCACGCGGCGGTCGAGTACATCGACTGCGATCAAGTCGAGCAAGCGGCACGCATCTACCGCCGGTTCATGCGCGACTTTCATCCCGAGGCAGGCCGCACGGGGACACATCCGGCTGAGGCAAACTTATGATTAAGGAACAGGCATGACTTCCACATCGTCCGCCAATGCCACAGCCGTATCGGCTGCCCTGCCCGTCTGCTCCCGCAGGCGATTCCTACAAACCGCCGCCATCGCAGCCACTGCAGCCGGCAGCGGCGCGCTGGCCAGCGAGTCAGCCGCCCGGGCGTCTCAGCAAGCTGCCGGCTGGATCGATGCTCATGTCCATGTGTGGACTCCCGACACCGATCGCTACCCGTTGGCCCCTGGGGTGAAACCGGCCGACATGCAACCGCCGAGCTTCACGCCCGAGCAGTTGTTGGCTCACTGCCAGCCGGAGGGCGTCGACCGGGTCGTGCTGATCCAAATGGTCTTCTACGGGTTTGACAATCGCTACATGTTGGCTGCGATCGCCGACCGCCCGAAAACATTCGTCGGAGTCGGCATCATCGACCCCTACGCAGACGGCGTTGCCCAGACGCTGCAGGATCTGGTTCGTCAAGGCGTACGCGGGCTGCGCATCCACCCGGCTGCCGATGAGGCTAAACGCTGGACGAGCGACGCAGCGATGCTGAACTTGTGGCGCACCGCGCGGGATCAAGGAGTGGCGATCTGCCCGCTGATCAATCCTGTTGATCTGCCGCATGTCGATGCGATGTGTGCCAAGTTGCCGGGGCTGACGGTCGTCGTCGACCACTTCGCCCGGATCGGTATCGATGGCAACGTCACCGACCAACAGCTCGATGCCCTGTGCAGCTTGGCGCGTTATCCTGACGTGTATGTCAAGACTTCAGCCTTTTATGCTTTGGGCCAGCGGCGCCCACCGCACCTTGATTTGGCTCCGCTGATCCGCCGTGTGCTCGATGCCTTTGGACCACAGCGACTGATGTGGGGCAGCGATTGCCCTTACCAAGTTCAGGACGAGCACACCTATCACGATTCCATCGCACTGATTCGCGACCGCCTCGATTTCCTCTCCGCCGGTGATCGAGCAGCGATTTTGCGGGGAACCGCCGAATCGATCTTCTTCGCAGCACGCTGAGTTCGACTTTCGCAGTACTGCGGTCGGCGAAGCCGACAATTGTTCTACACTCTGAATCGCCAGCGATTCAGGGACTGAAAAGCTTACAAAACCTATAAATCCATTCATAAGCAAGATGAGCAACCGCTAGGAGTGCCCCGGTGAATCGCTTTGAATCCGCATCATTGCCGACAACGACAAACGGGATGCGGCTTACCGTTCAGCAGGTCCGTGATGCGCAAACGGCAATCGCTGGCCACGTTCACCGCACTCCGCTGATCCGCTCGGAGACCTTTTCCAAGGAACTCGGGACGAATGTCTATTTCAAACTGGAATGCCTGCAGAAGACCGGTTCCTTTAAACCGCGCGGCGCCTTTTATAAGTTGCTGTCTTTAACACCGCAGCAGCGCGCCTGCGGTGTGGTCGGGGTCAGTGGAGGCAATCATGCTCAGGGCGTCGCCTATGCGGCAGCGAAGCTGGGAGTGCCAGCGACGATCTGCATGCCCGCTACGACACCGGCCAATTATCTCGACGCCACCCGCGGTTATGGCGCTAAGGTTGTGTTGGCTGAAAACATTCAAGCCGCCTTTGCCACTGCAGAGGAGCTGGCTGCACAGGGGCTGGTGTCCGTTCATCCATTTGATGACCCTTGGATCGCCGCAGGCCAGGGAACGGTCGCGCTGGAAATCCTCGAGGACCTGCCTGCGACCTCGCGGGTTTATATCAGCATCGGTGGCGGAGGCCTGATCGCGGGAATGGCGACCGTGCTCCGCGCGGCGCGGCCGGAGATGCAGATCATCGGCGTGGAAACGCGCGGGGCCGACGTCATGGCCCGCAGCTTATCCGCCGGCGAGTTGATCGACATGCCGGCCATCACCTCGATCGCCCGCACGCTCGGTTCCCCGCGGGCCTCGTCATTTACCCTGGAGCACGTGCAGCGGTTGGTCGACGAAGTAATGGTGGTCGAGGACGACGAGACGGTCGATGCGCTGCAGGCAATCCTGGAGCGAACCAAGATGCTGAGCGAACCGGCCGCGGCATGCTGTTTGGCCGCAGCGCGACGGCAGCGAGATCAGTTCACCCCTGACGATTCGGTGGTCATCTTGTTGTGTGGTGGCAACGTCGCCGTGAGCGACCTCTGCCAATGGGTGTCACAGCGGCCAGCCGGCCGCTGAGACGCAGACGCGGCTCCATGGCAGAGTTTGCTGTTTATCGGCTGACTTCCCGGCCTGGCAACCGCCGGCCGCGCGAGCTGGTCACGAGCTGTTAGAAAACAGGTTCTTCCGCTGATTGAGTAGCCGCCCGTTCCGGAGGCGGTATCGCTATGACTTTGGGTGGCACGCTCAGAGCCCCAGCGATGGGCGTGATCTGCTGAAACCGATACCGCGCCGCTGAGACTTTCCAGGGTGACCCTGCAGTCCTCCCCAGCACGGCCTTCGTTCCTCAGGGACGTGCCACCCACGGGATCAGCGACCACGCCCGAAGTGATGAGCCACGAGATTCACGGAAAAACCAAAAATTGAGAATCCTGAATCCGGTCGGCTGCTTCCGGCGAAATACACCCTTGAGATCTCAAACTGTGTTTTTCGCCGGCCTTCGCTGCCACTGTTCCCTCTCAACCAACAAGTCCACACAAGAGACGTTACTATGAAACTTGCACTCACCGCTTTCGCTGCCTTCGCCGGATTCGCTCTTACGATCGCTCAACCGGCCGTCGCCCAGGAAAAGGCTGCTCAAAAGGACATTGTCGCAACCGCGGTTGGGGCGGGAGATTTTAAGACTCTCGTCGCTGCCGTCAAACAAGCTGCGCTCGTCGAAACACTGCAAGGTAAAGGCCCATTCACCGTGTTCGCCCCAACCGACGAGGCGTTCGCTGAGCTTCCCGAAGGCACGATTGCCTCGCTGCTGAAGCCAGAGAACAAGGATAAGTTAAAGTCGATTTTGACCTACCACGTCGTTTCCGGAAAAGTGCTCGCCAAGGACGTGACGAAGCTGTCTGAAGCCAAGACCGTGCAGGGATCGACGGTGAAAATCAAGGTCGAAGATGGCAAGGTGTTTGTCGGCGACGCTCAAGTCGTGAAGACCGACATCATGTGCAGCAATGGCGTGATCCATGTGATTGACAAGGTTCTGCTGCCCCAATAAAGTGAGGCCGTGCCTGAAGGGCCTCCCCACCGGGAGGCCCTTTTTTCTGCGCCGGTCGATTCCGCAAGAAACACTTTGTGGCGGAAAGCATTTTAGAACGCATCGCTGCGGGAGAAGCCGCAGCGGTGGACGACTGTCTGCGGCAGTACCGCGGCCTGGTTTGGTCGCTGGCCCGGCGTTTCTCGACCGACCACTCTGATCTAGAAGACGCCCTGCAGGAAGTTTTCATCGATTTGTGGCGATCCGCCGAGCGATATGATGAAACCACTGCGTCGGAGGCAACTTTTGTCACCATGGTCGCACGCCGGCGACTGATCGATCGCAACCGCAAACGCAGCCGCCGAATCGAGACTTCGGCAATGGTAGAAGAGGATGCCGGCGCTGAATCTCCCAGCAATGATACCCTGGAAATGGCCGAAGATGTTGCTCAAGCTCGTAGTGCACTTGAACAACTGCGGACCGAGGAACGCAGGGTATTGGAGTTATCAATCTTTCAAGGGCTCTCGCAGAGCAAGATCGCCGAAGCCACTCAGATGCCTCTGGGGAGCGTCAAAACCCATGCCCGCCGCGGTTTGGAACGGCTCCGAGCGATGTTGAGCGACGAAACCGCGGAACCCGACTCTCGCAAGACACATTAGGGATTTGTGATGCCGAAACCGAACGAGTTTCTCGCGACCCTGTTGAAGCGCGGCAGCCATGGCTTTGCCGGTCTCGCTGCGACGGAACTGCTCGATGCTCGACCCGAGGCAGCCGCTCAAATCGGTACCGATCCGGCAACGCTGTGGACAGTCTGGTTTGCTGAGCGAGTAGAAGAACTGGCCGTCGCGGTCGCCGCCATAAAATCCGGAATCTTTGTCCACCAGGTGCGCTGGGCAGTCGCTCTGTTTGTCGCCCGCGGCGTGCGGATCACCGATTTAAAAGCGGCACTGGAGTCGCTCCGCAAGGTGCTCCAGCGTGAACTGCCACCGGCGATGCGAGGCCTGGTGGATGAGTATTTGTGCGGCGCCTTCTCAGCGATGGATGTGGATGGATTGCCACAAGACGAACCACTCGCTGCCGATACAGATGCCGGCAGATTAGCAGCGTCTTACCTGCTGGCGCTCCTGCAAGGCGACCGTCGGCAGGCGATCTCGACCATTCAGAATGCGGCGGCTAGCGGTTGGCGCGTTGCCGATCTGTATTCGCAGATTCTTGTTCCGGCGCAGCGCGAGGTCGGGCGGATGTGGCTGACGGACGAAATCAATGTCGCGGAAGAACATCTTGCGACCGCGACTACGAAAATGATCATGTCACAGTTGCGTAGCCGAAGCGATGCCCCGGCCTTAAATGAGAAGACCGTCGTGGCCGCAACCGTTCCCGAGGATCAACACGACGTGGGCCTGCAAATGGTGGCCGACTTTTTCGAGATGAACGGCTGGCGGACCATCCCACTCGGGGCGAGTGTCCCGACGCCGGATCTGCTGCAGGCTGTCGAGGCGTTTCAAGCTGATTTGCTGGTCCTCTCGGCCTCGCTCAGCAAACATTTGCTTGCCGTCCGCGATACTATTTTCGCAGTCCATCATTATGGTCCGAGCAAGCACGTCAAGATTCTCGTCGGTGGCCCGGCATTCATAGGCGTAACCGATTTGGCAGAGAGATTTGGTGCCGATGGCTATGCGGCGACCGCCAGCGATGCCGTACAACTCGGTAACCACCTGGTCGGGCTGGACACTGCGGCTGATGCTTCTTATTGAACCATCGGCAACCTCCTGCTGGCGGCGGCTCTTTTTTCTTCACTACTTAGGCTATAACCTGGGGATCTGCTAGCCATTTTGTAGCCTCCCGAGAACGTTATGAGCTGGATGCGTAAAACTTTTGTCGGCTTAGCCTTGTCCATCGTGTCCGGCTTGACGACGACGGCGCTGGGCCAGTGGGATGCAGCCGTCGAAAAAGCATTGGCCGCAGCGGACGGCGAGCGTGGCGGCGTGATTCGCGATCGCGTCCGGCCGCAGTGGCTGCCAGATGGGACGCGATTTTGGTATTCAGTCGATGTGCAGGACGGGAAGCAGGAGTTCGTGCTGGTCGACGCCCAGAGCGGTGACATACAGCGCGGCGATACCTTGGCAAGCCTAGGGCTGGCACCAGACGAACCGCTGCGGACCTCTACCCTGCCGCTGCGCCGGCTGCGCACGCGATTGTCGGCGCGCCCATGCGGCTGGAATTCTCGAATCGCATGGACCGTCCGCTGAAGCTCTACTGGATGGACTTACAGAATCGTCGCCAGTCCTACGGCGAACTGCCTGCCGGCGGCCAGCGAGTTCAGAATACCTATGAGGGGCACGTGTGGCTGGTGACGGATGAGCAGGACAACACCGTCGCGGCGATCGAAGCCAGCGCTTTGCAGCAGTCCATCGAGATCGATGCGCCGTCGGAAACCACTCCCTCAGAGGCTGCGGCGGATGAAAATCGTGACGTGCGAGGCGGACGCCAGCGCTCTCCTGATGGCCGGTGGTCGGTCGACTTTCGCGAACACAATGCGATCCTGATCCGCCGCAGCGACAGCACCGAGACCCGGCTGACCGAAGATGGGGACACCCAACATCCTTATCGAGGACCGGTCCACTGGTCGCCTGACTCTGCGGCAGTGGTGTTTGCTCGCGTTCGCGAACCGTCGCAGCGGCGGATCACGCTGGTCGAGTCTTCGCCCCGAAATCAAGTCCAGCCGGTGACTCGGGAAATCGATTACGCTAAACCCGGAGATGACCTACCGCAGGTGCTCCCGGTCCTGTTTCGCATCGCCGATGAGCAAACGACGGGTGATGAAACAGAAGTGAACGTGAAGCGGTTGCCGATCAGCGACGAACTCTTTCCGCAGGCGTTCAACGAGTCGGGGCGCTTGAGCGTCCGCTGGGCCGACGACGGCAGCGAATGCTACTTTGATTACAACCAGCGTGGGCACCAGTTGTACCGGATCATTGCCATGGACGCGTGCACGGGCGCGACGCGGGTGGTGGTCGAAGAACGCAGCGAAACCTTCATCGACTACACGAACAAAACCTGGCGTCATTGGTTGGCCGAACGTCAGCAATTGCTGTGGATGAGCGAGCGCGATGGCTGGAATCATCTGTGGCTGTATGACGTCGCCAGCGGCTCGCCGGTGCGGCAGATCACCCACGGCTGCTGGGTCGTACGCAGCGTCCAGCACGTCGACGAGCAGCGGCAGCAGATTTGGTTTTTCGCCAGCGGCCTCCGCGCGGACGAAGATCCTTATCACCTGCATCTGTGTCGGGTGAACTTCGACGGCAGCGGGATGCTGCAATTGACACAGGCCGACGGCACGCACGAAATCCAGTGGTCGCCCGACCGGCGGTGGTTCATCGCGACCTGGTCGCGCGTGGATCACCCGCCAACGTCGGAACTGCGCCGCAGTGATGACGGCTCGCTGGTGGCGACGCTGGAACAGGGGGACGCCAGCGGACTATTGGCCAGCGGTTGGTCGATGCCGGAGCGGTTTGTCGCCAAGGGACGCGATCGCGAGACGGACATCTACGGCATCATCATCCGTCCGCAATCCTTTGATCCCTCGCAGAAATATCCGGTGATCGAAGAGGTTTACGCCGGACCGCACGGGGCTTTTACGCCTAAGTCGTTTGGCCGTCTGAGCCGGCAACAAGCGTTTGCACGCCTCGGCTTTGTCGTCGTCCAGATCGACGGAATGGGGACCAATCACCGCGGCCGCGCATTCCACTCGATCGCCTGGAAGAACCTGCAAGATGCCGGCTTTCCCGATCGCATCGCCTGGATCCGCGCCGCTGCCAAGGAGCGGCCATGGATGGATTTGTCGCGTGTCGGCATCTACGGCGGCAGCGCCGGCGGGCAAACGGCGATGCGGGCACTGCTGGATCACCACGATTTCTATCACGCCGCGGCTGCCGACTGCGGCTGCCATGACAACCGAATTGATAAACGTTGGTGGAACGAACAATGGCTTGGGTGGCCGCTGGATGAAAGTTACACCGCGGCATCGAACGTCGAGCACGCTCACCGACTGCAGGGCTCGCTGCTGCTGATCGTCGGAGAACTGGATCAGAATGTGGATCCGGCCAGCACCTTACAAGTTGTCGACCGGCTGGTTCAGGCCAACAAGCCGTTCGAGTTTCTCTTGATTCCTGGGACTGGCCATGGAGCGGCGGAAACACTTTACGGATCACGGCGGCGGCTGGAGTTCTTTCACCGCCACTTGGGTCATTCCAATGATGAACCTTAAACCTGTCTGCGGCGAGTGATTGGAATGGCCAATTCGACTGTTTGCCGGATGACTCTTCTGATAATTGTATTGTCGCCTGCCTGGCGCGGGTATCGCTATGGCTGCGGGTGGCACGCTCAGAGCCCCAGCGATGGGCGTGACTAACGGAAGCCTATACCGAGCCGCTGAGACATTTGATGGCTACCATGCCATTCTCCCCAGCACGCCCTTCGTTCCTCAGGGACGTGCCACCCAGAGGATCAGTCCCCAAGTGATGAGCCACGAAGTTCGTAGAAGAACCCGCCGAATTGCCGTTTGGTCTGGCCCACGCAATCTCTCAACCGCGTTGATGCGCAGCTTTTCCTCCCGGCCAGACTGTGTGGTCAGCGATGAGCCATTTTATGCGAGCTATTTGAGTCATTGCTCATTGAACCATCCAGGCCGCGACGAGGTGATCGCGAGCCAGTCGACCGACTGGCGCCAAGTGGCTCAGCAACTGTCGCTGGGACCGCCGCCGCTGGACCGTCCGGTGTGGTATCAGAAGCACATGGCCCACCACATGCGCCCGGAGATGCTCGGCGATTGGCTCGACCACTTGGATCACGCGCTGTTGATTCGTCACCCCGGCTTTGTGATCCAGAGCTACCATCGCGTGACCGGCAACATGGGTTTGGCCGAGACCGGCCTTACGTGGCAGTGGCGGCTGTTGGAACATCTGCAGCAGACACGCGGCATCACGCCGGCTGTGATCGACGCCAGCCAACTCCGCCGCAACCCCCAGCAGACGCTCCGTGGGTTATGCGCGGCGCTCGGTCTGAGCTGGGAACCGGCGATGCTGCACTGGCCCGCGGGACCGCATGAGCAAGACGGCGTGTGGGGAAAACACTGGTATGCCAACACCTGGAAATCGACCGGCTTTGAGCCGCCGCCGGAGGCGGAGCCAGAGCCACCGCGGTTGCCGGTGCCCTACTTTGACGAAGCGCTCGAGCTGTACCACAGGCTGAAAGAACAATGCTGCAACCCATCAATCCGGCCAACGCCAACCTGATCGTCAACATCAACGGGCAACTGGTCCACCGAGACCAAGCCGGCGTCTCGCCGTTCGACTCCAGCGTGCAGAACGGCGATGCGGTCTGGGAGGGGCTGCGATTGTACCGGGGCCGTATCTTCCGATTGCAGCAGCACCTCGCACGGCTGCGCAAGAGCGCCGCGATGTTGCGCTACGAAGGGATGCCGAGCGATGAGCGATTGATTCATGAAATCGAGAGCACGCTGGCGGCTAACGCGATGCGCGATGGCGTGCATATCCGTCTGACCGTCACGCGTGGGCTGAAGTACACCAGCGGGCTCGATCCGCGGATCAATCGCCTGGGTTGTACGTTCATCATCTTGGCCGAGCACAAACCGCCGGTTTACGACAATCAGAGCGGCGTCTCGCTGATCACCGCCGGTCACCGGCGGCCGTTCGCCGATGTGCTCGACCAGCGGATCCACAGCTGCAATCAGCTGACGAGCATTCTCGCCAAAATCGAAGCCAATCTTGCCGGCGCGGACGACGCCTTGATGCTCGACACCGCGGGCATGCTGGCCGAGACCAATGCGACGCACGTGTTTCTCGTCCGCCGCGGCATTGTGATCACTTCCACCACCCGCGCCTGTCCCGAGGGAATCACACGGGCCGCAGTGCTGGAGTTATGTGAGCAGCACGGGCAAGCGTTCGAAGTCCGCGACGTCCCGGCTGCCGAACTGCTTCAGGCCGAGGAAATGTTCGTCACCGGCACGATGGGTGAGATCACCCCGGTCGCCCGACTCAACCAGCACACTTTCACGCCTATCCCCGGCCCCACCACCGCCAGAATCGCCGCTTGGTTCCGAGAACTGACAAGTGATCCCAGCGAAGGCACCCGCGTGGTCAGCGATTAACGCGGCCAGCCTAAAGGACGCAATTCCAGGTTGCCATGATCAGAGGCGGTTTAATTAACCGTGTTGTCAAAGCGGCGGCGGACGCCTGAAAGCGAACCTAAACAGGAACGGCGTAACTCGAAAAATTTAATAATTCACTTCGGCCACGTTAACTACTTCGCCGCCAAAGTCTACTGAGATCACTGCGTGACGTGTTTGGTCGTCAACATCTTCAATTGTGGGTGATAAGTACACACCAACGAGTGCCCGTCGGTCAACGAGCACTATATTTGGGTCTGCAACAGCAGGCTCCCATTTCAACTGCGTCCTGGCGTGATGAACTGCGGTCTGCAAAACATCTTCATAGGTGATGGATTCCACAACTCCTGTTTCAGCTTCGCTTGACGTCCTGTCGCATCCACTATTCGAATGGATGACACAAAGCAGGAGAGCTAACAGCACGGCTCTTGAAATCATTGGTCCAATCCTCCCGTGCTTGCTGTAGCCGCAGATGAGCCGACGGGTAATAGGGTACTTAAACGGGTGTTTGCCTAGCCAGCGGCGCAAAAAAAGCACGAGGCTGCTGGTGGCAACCTCGTGCTACGTCGGTTCGAAGTGCGATTTACAGCGGAGGGCACGGGACTCGAACCCGCAGCCCCTTGCGGGGTACCTCAGTTCCAATGAGGCCGCTCACCAATTCGCTTACCCTCCGGTTGACGCCGGGCCGGTCGACTCGCCTCCCAGGTCGACTCATCGCCCCTGGCTGTGGCGTCCGTGGCCAGCGCCGTGGTGAAAATCAATTCACCAGCTTCGCACCGCTGATAAGCTTAATGAATTCTTTGTTACTCTCAAAGCGGCCTAGCTGCTTGGTTAATTGCTCCATCGCGTCGATGTGATGCATGGTGCTGAGCGTGCGCCGCAGCATCGTCACGGCCTCGAGCGTTTCCTCGTCCAACAGCAGCTCTTCGCGGCGGGTTCCGCTCTGGCTGATGTCGATCGCCGGCCAGACACGGCGGTCGGCCAAGCGGCGATCGAGGACCAGTTCCATGTTGCCAGTCCCCTTGAACTCCTGGAAAATCGCTTCGTCCATCCGGCTGTTGGTGTCGACCAGGGCGGTGCCGACGATCGTCAGCGAGCCACCTTCCTGGAAAGCCCGAGCGGTGGCAAACAACTTCTTGGGGATGTCCATCGCCTTGACATCCAGGCCGCCGGTCATGGTCGCCCGGCCGCGGCCGGTCTGGCCGACCCATTTGTTGAACGCGCGAGCCAGCCGCGTGATCGAGTCGAGCATCAGAAACACGTCCTTGCCCATTTCGGCAAGGCGTTTAGCGCGATCGATCACCAATTGGCTCAACCGCACGTGGCTGTCGACGTCCATATCAAGGCTGCTGGCGATGACTTCGCCGCTGGTGATGCTCCGCTTCATGTCGGTGACCTCTTCAGGTCGCTCATCCACCAACAGAACCAGCAGCGTGACGTCGGGGTGGTTTTTAGCGATCCCCGCAGCCATGTCTTGCAACATGATCGTCTTACCGCTGCGGGGCGGAGCGACGATCAGAGCGCGTTGGCCTTTGCCCAGCGGGGCGAGCAGGTCGATCACACGGTTGGTGATCGGACGTTGGCCAATTTCCAGCGGAAGCCACTGATCGGGGTTAATCGCCGTGAGCGTATCGAACGACTTGACTTGGAGATAATCTTCCGGCGTCATACCGTCGATGTCGATCAGTTCACGCACCCGCGGGCCTTGTTGGCGGCGTGCTTCCTGGACCATCGCTCGAAGTTTCAGGCCCTGGCGCAGCCCAAAGCGTTCGATCATCGTCCCAGGGACGAACGGATCGGAGGCGCTCGCGGCTGTAATTGTTTTCTTCTGTCCGCAGGAACCCATACCCGTTGGGGTGCATCTCGAGGATTCCCACCCCTTCTTCCAAGACGGCGTCTGCGGCGATGGGTGGACCGGCGGAGTCAATTGCTTCGCCGTTGGCATTTTCGGCGCCCGAGCCACCGCCGGAGCCGACTGGACCACGTCGTCGTCGTCGGGTCCGCGGCTTTCCAGGATTGCTATTGCCGCCGCTAGGAGCGGGGCCGCTGCCGGAATTACTGCCGCGACCTCGATAGCTCCGTTTCTTATTTACCATAGTTCATCCAAAGAAGCATTCGCGAAACAATCGCCTGCTGGGACAGAAACACCGTCAACGCGACGACTGAGTCGTCAGAGAACAAACCCGCACGGCTACGGTGAAAAGCCCAGCGGAAAGGAAAAAACAATGTGAACTTCACCGGCCAGTGGGACTGCAAGTCAGTGCCTACGACCGAGTGCAAGTCAGAGCGGAAATCAGCGCAACGCTCTCTTCAAATCCGTAGGTTATTGGCTTCCTGGAAGAATTGCTGGGAAACCGGCCACGTCGCTGCCCGCAACCGCTCTCTTCAATCGATTCCCAGGATTGCAGCAACTCCGATCGGCGGAGCGATCGGCGACATAGCCCCGGAAACACCTTTCTCAATCGATTCCTCGGGTTGTCACCCAAAGAAAACCATCTTCCATAGTCCGCTGCCGCTTCGTTCCGCAGCCAACTGCTGGAAAACTCAATTCACTCGCTTATCGACTTCAGCCACGGCGGTGAACAGCTCACTTGCAGCAACTTTTGAGCTGCACTATCAAACTACCGCGTTCTTTCACCCTCAGTTGAACCGACGGGAAAGTGCCTAAAGATGACAAGAGGCGAGATCGATTTCGGACGGATGACTTTCCTGCCCGAGATAAAAGCTGACCGACAGAGCGGCTTGCTTGTAAATACTCTTGTATTACTCGCAATATAGCTGCTCGGGCGGGCTTGTCAAGAGCGACTGGCCAGCGCCTTATCGCTGATGTCTTTGCGACACCAAGCCCCGGGCCAGCGAATCTCTTTGACCGCCTGATAAGCCCGCAGTTTTGCACCGCTGATCGAGTTGCCCATCGCTGTGATCCCCAGCACCCGGCCACCATCGGTCACCACCTGACCGTCCCGCAGCGTCGTTCCGGCATGGAAGACCTTGACGTCTTCGAGCTCTGCGGCGCGGTCCAATCCGGTAATCACCCGCCCCTTCTCGTAATCACCGGGATAACCTTCGCTGGCCATCACCACGCAGATACTCGGCCGCTCGCTCCACTGCGGCGGATCGATTTGATCGAGTTTGCCCAGCGCGACGGCCTCGAGGATGTCGACTAGATCGCTTTCCAGCCGCATCAGCAGCGGTTGGCACTCCGGATCGCCGAAGCGGGTGTTGAACTCCAGCACCTTCGGCCCGGCAGCGGTCAGCATCAAGCCGGCATAGAGCACGCCTTGAAACGGCCGCCGCGCCCGTTTCATCGCATGCACAACCGGCACCAAAATGTCCGACTGAATCTTCGCCATCATCGCGTCGTCGACCAGCGGCGTCGGGCAGTACGCGCCCATGCCGCCAGTGTTCGGCCCCAGATCGCCGTCATACGCTGGCTTGTGATCCTGAGCGGCCGGCAGGGTCAAAATCGTCGAGCCGTCGGTGATCGCCAGCACGCTGGCTTCTTGGCCAAACAGCCGTTCCTCAATGATCAGCCGCCGACCCGCTTCACCGAACTCACGCCGGCTGGCGATCCGGTCGATCGCGTCGAGTGCTTCGCGGCGCGTCGAACAGACGATCACACCTTTGCCCGAGGCCAAGCCATCCGCCTTGATCACCACCGGCACCGAGGCGTCGGTTTCGGGATAGAGGTCTTTGATATATCGCGAAGCGTCTTCGGCACTGCGGAAAGTTTGATAGCCCGCGGTCGGAACATCGGCGGTGTGCAGCAGATTTTTGCAAAACACCTTGCTCCCTTCCAGTTCCGCCGCCGCCGCCGTCGGCCCAAAGGCGCGGATGCCGGCTGCCTGCAGCGCGTCGACTAGCCCGTCGACCAGCGGCGCTTCGGGACCGACGACCACCAGGTCGATTTCCTGCTGCCGCGCAAACTGCACCAACGCCGGCTTATCGGTCGCGGCGATCGGCACGTTGGTCGCCTCAGACGCAGTGCCCGCGTTTCCCGGGGCGACGAACACCTGACTGACCCGCGGGCTGGCCGAAATCTTCCAGCACAACGCGTGCTCGCGACCGCCTGAGCCGACAATCAAAACTTTCATAGCTACGGCAATACATGATAATGGGGAACCGGTTACCGCCGCCTATAGTAGATCGCCTGGGTTCAGTTCCGAAGGGGGCGGGTCAGTTCGGAAGTGGCCGGCAGCGAGCCGCTGACGCAGGAGACTGGGGACCATCTGCACATCTCGCCTGCGGCTGCAAGCGGACGGCCGTCGGATGAACCAAAAGCTCCCCTTGATCCAGGATTAGTGGTAGACAGCAACGCTTCGCCTGGTATAATCGGCCGCAGACCTGCCGGCTGGTAAATCTCTGTCGTCCGCTTCCGATCCCCCCAACGGGACGACGTGCCAGCTGCTCACTAATGAATGAAATGGAGGCGATAGCACGGGTTTCTCCTCTCTTGCGGCTATCGCCTCCATTTTTTCATTTCTCGGGCTGCTCTAGGCCGATTTGCCCCTACCACCGTTGCGATTGCGATTCTTGGTGTATGATAGGTGGCGCAGCCTGTGCACCCACCCACAACTTCCCTCCCAGTTCACGATATAGAGAGCGATCACCATGCGTTCATTTATGGTTCTCGCCGCCCTGTTGGTAGCGGCACCCGCCTGGTCTCAGGAAACCGGTTCCCTCAAAGTTCGCTTCGAATATGGCGGAGCGGCTTTTCAACCTGAAAAGCTCACTCCCAACAAGGACGTCGAGTTCTGCGGCAAGCATGAACTCGTCAACGAGCGGCTATTGATCAACAGCGAAAACAAGGGCATCAAAAACGTTGTCCTGTACGTCTACACCGGCCGCGGCGGCTCGAAGTTGCCGGCTCAACCGGCGTCCAGCGAGACCTACGAGTTGGCCAATGACAAGTGCCGGTTCGAGCCGCGGATCGTTTTCCTACAGGTCGGCGACACGCTGAAGATCACCAATCCCGATGATGTCGGCCACAACGCCAACCTGAACTTCTTTGCCAACCAGGCTCAGAACATCACGATTCCGCCCAAGGCTGAAAAGCTGGTCAAGATCGAGAAGCCTGAGCCGGCCGTGATTCCGGTCGACTGCAACATCCACCCCTGGATGCGTGCCTATGTCGTCGCCCTGGATCACCCATTTGCAGGCGTCAGCGACGACAGCGGAGGCGCTCGAGATCAAGGGTTTGCCGGCTGGCGAAAAACTTGTCTTCCGCCTGTACCACGAAGCTGCCGAAGGCGCGATCCGAGAAGTAATGATCGATGGCAAAGCGACCAAGCTGAGCAGGAACATGCTGGAACTGACGATCAAGCCGGGCGATAACGATCTGGGCACGATCACCATCCCAGCTGCTGCTCTGAAGCCGTAATCGCTGCCGCAAAACAAATCGCTAGTGTTCTGTTACAGCATCCATTTAGGATGGGAAGCCCGGCTCGTGCTGTGGCGTTCACGTTGTTAACGGCAGGGTGCCAGCCCCCGGCCTTGTTAACCCGAAATTCCACCTGCAACAGAACATTAGCAGGCTGCTTCGCTGAGAAGAGCCCCTCGCATGGGTCAGCCTTGCGAGGTTTGCGAAGATGCAGGCTAAAGCCTGAACTTCAACGGGCACCGAGGCCTGCGACCTTGAGCCACCCCCTCTTCTTAGGGCCAGGCCCGTTGCTGAGGAACCTTCTCATGCGGGTATGATGGACGGCGGCAAGTCCGTCCTCTCTCACGCCCGATCATCATTTCGACAGTTCGCTTTCCGATGTCTCGCAAGATTCGCCCAACCGGGCTGCTCGTTTCTGTGGTCCTGTTAGGGCTGGTCGGATGCGACGCGCCAGTGGAGCGGTTTCGCTCCAATGAACTGTATGCCGAGATTGTCTCACGGCGCGAGGCCACGCCGATCGAGCCCGCCGGGGCCGACGTCGCTGCGGTGCTGGAACATCTATTTGGCACTCCTGACGAGCCTCGACTGCCAGAGGAGATTCCTGCCGAACTCGTCTCCATAGAGCATCTTCGCCGGGCGAGTGGGCCCGTCTGGAGCGACCAGGCCGGCGTTGATTTTGGCCTGTACCGCGCCCAGTGCGTTGCCTGCCATGGCGTCGAAGGCAGCGGCACCGGACCGGCTGCGGCGATGCAAAGTCCCTATCCACGGGATTTTCGCGCAGGGATTTTCAAGTTCAAAAGTACCACCCGCGGCGCCAAACCGACGCGTTTTGATCTCATGCAGGTGCTTCATCGCGGCATCCCCGGGACCGGCATGCCGTCGTTTGCTCGACTGCCTGAGGAAGATATCGAGGCGCTGGTCGACTATCTGATTTACCTGGCGATTCGCGGTGAAAGTGAACGGCGGCTGCTCGAATTTGCTGTCCGCGAGTTGGGCTATGGCGATGGGTTGCCGCAGCCGGATGACCGTTTGACGCTCGCCGCGTCCGGCGAGGTTGCCTCACCGTCGATTGCGGAATCGGTTCACGAAATCGTCGCTGAAGTGGTCCAGGAGTGGCTCGACGCTGAGCAGCAGATTGTGCCTGTGCCCATTGATGCGTTTGCGCGGCACGATGATGCCGCCGCGATTGAGCGAGGCCGAGAACTCTTTCACGGGCCGCTGGCCAATTGCGCCTCATGCCACGGTCAGGACGGCAGCGGCGAAAGTGTAACGCTCGATTTTGACGACTGGACGAAAGAATATTCGACGCGGCTGGGGATCGCTCCGACCGACCGCGACGCCCTAGAACCACTGCGCGATGCTGGAGCGCTGCGGCCCCGCCCGGCGCAGCCGCGGACATTGAAATGGGGTGTGTTTCGCGGCGGCGGCGATGCGGCGACGCTCTATCGCCGCTTCGTGGTCGGCATTGAAGGCACTCCGATGCCGGGCCTGTTGCTGCAGGACACCGCTGGCCCCACCGGCGTCACGCCGGAGCAAGTGAGCGATTTGGTCGCTTATGTACAGTCGTTAGCCGCCGAAGCGGGTCAAGCCACACCGACCAGAGATCCGCTATGAGCCGCGAAGCGGGGCGATCGATCGGGGCACTGGCCGGCCTGGCGATTGGAGCAGCGATGATGTGGGCGCTCGGCTACGGCGGCGTGATTCCGCTATTCCTGTTCGGCGCCGGCGGCACGATGGTCGGCGGGATGATCGGAGAGCGAATGGCCGGAGGGACGAAACTTCAGTAAAGACGATGACAGACAAACGATCCGCTGACCAAGCGACGGTTCCTTCAGCCTCCGCTGCGCAATTCCAACCCGCGGCCATCTCTACCGTCGGCAAGGAGCCAGCAACGCCGATTTCCCCGGACGCTCCGATTGTGGCCGACACGGCTCTGCCGCCGGCGCGTTGGCTGCACCGCTGGGCGGTCGTGATGATCACCTTAGTGTGGTTGCTGATCTGGGTCGGTGGCAAGGTGACGACGTATGACGCCGGCATGTCAGTTCCCGACTGGCCAGGCACGTACGGTTATAACCTGCTTCTCTATCCGTATCAGACGTGGTTGTTCGGTCCTTTCGACCTCTTCATCGAGCATGGTCACCGTTTGCTCGGAGCGTTAGTCGGGGTTGTTTCAATCGTCGCAGTTGGCTTCGCTTGGATGACGGAGCCGCGCCGTTGGGTTCGCTGGCTGAGCCTAGTCGTTTTGGTCGCAATCTCCGGTCAAGGGGTGCTGGGTGGTGTGCGAGTGCTGCAAAGCGATCGGACGCTGGCGATGCTGCACGGCTGCACAGCACCGCTGGTGTTCACACTGTGCGTCGCATTGGTTGTGGCAACCAGCCGGTGGTGGTGGGCGCAGGGAACACTTTCCGGCGGTTTTCTGCCCAGCAAGAGGCTGATGGTGGTGGTCGCAGCCTTAGTCGGTTGCAGTTACCTTCAGGTATTGCTGGGAGCGCAACTGCGGCATCTGCAGCCGACTGCATCGCCGACGGGATTCTCGCATTTGGTGACGACCCACATCGCCACGGCGGTGGTGGTGCTAGGGCTGGCGGTGATCGTGGGCTGGCGACTGCGGCGGGGCGGATCGCCGCGACCGGCAGCGGCGACTGATGGGAATGCACAGGCGGATTGTGAAAAGCCAGGCAACTGCGGCGATTTGACCCTGTCGAGACCGGCCTGGTTGCTGTTAACCTTTGTGGTGTTGCAGATTTCGCTCGGCCTGGCGACCTGGGTCGCTCGCTACGGCGTGCCACCGCTGGCCCAGATCGGCCCGAGGACCGCATCGTTTTTGGTCCAGAGCCAGGCGTTCGGGCAGTCGCTGATCATCACTGGCCACGTGGCCGTCGGATCAATGGTGCTGGTCACGTCGGTGTATCTGCTGCTGCGTTTGCTGCGAGCGCGTTACACGCGCCGCCCAATCGCGGTTTCGCCTTGACCGGAGCCGGCTCCGCCAAGTGGCTTGTTGCAGCGCGGCTCCTGCAGCAATCGGCCGTGGAACCAGCGGTTACGAGCTATCCGTTACGAGTCCTAATAAAGCAGTTTCATGAGCGTCAGTGTCATGGTCGCACCACCGCCCGGTTCCTCCAATGCCGGGCCGATCCACAGCAGCGCACCGCAGGGTGGGCAGCTGGATGATCGGGCTTGCGTGTCGGGCGGCGGTTGCTCAGTCGCGGAAGCGCCGGCGCAGAACTGGCCGTCGCGGCCGCCGTGCCGCGCAGTGTGCTGGCCGATTTGCTGCAGCTGACCAAGCCGCGGATCGTGACGATGATCCTGGTCACCGCCATTGTCGCGGCCCTGATTGCCGCTGGGACAGCGGTTTCGCTCGCGGCGCTGCTGCATTTGATGGTCGGCGTCGCCTTGGTTGCCGGCAGTGCCGGGGCGATGAATCAGGTTTGGGAGTTCCGCGTCGACGCGCTGATGGAACGCACGCGGCGCCGACCGATTCCCGCCGGACGGCTTGGCCTGCCGCTGGCGACCAGCTTTGCAATCGCGATCGGCGTGTTGGGAACCGCCTACTTGGTCGCCGCATTTGGTCCGGTGCCGGCGCTGGTGGCGGTAGCAACCTGGGTGCTGTACGTGCCGATCTACACGCCGCTGAAGGTGCGCTCGGAGTGGAACACGACCGTCGGCGCGCTCTCGGGCGCCCTGCCGATCATGATCGGCTACACCGCTGCGGGCGGATCGCTCAGCGATGCCAGCGGATGGCTGCTGGTCGGCGTGCTGTTCGCTTGGCAATACCCGCACTTCATGGCGATCGCTTGGCTGTGTCGCCGCCAATACGACGAAGCGGGTTTCCAGATGACCACGACGGTGGAGCCGACCGGTCGCCGCGCCGGCTGGCAGAGCGTCGTCGGGATGGGCGTGCTCAGCGCCTGTTTGCTCGCTTTGGCGGTCATCCTGACGCCGAGTTCTTGGCTGGCGACGGCGGTGCTGGCCGCAGCCGTGCTGCTAGCGACCTATCCGATGACAGCAGCAGCCGTCCGCTTTGCGATGCGGCGCGACGACCTGACCGCCCGACGGTTGCTGCGCGCGTCGTTATTGCAACTCCCTGCGTCGCTGTTGCTGCTGACCATCGCCGCGCTGTTTTTCGGCTCCTAATAAGACAATTAAGCTGGTTGCCAGGAAGCGGGTTCAGACCGACTCACCGGCGCCGCTCACCTCACCCGGATTTCAATACCTTTGACAGCTGCAGCAAGACCCTTTGTGGAGGCGACGATGAACGACGACGCCGTCGGATCCGTGGCCGCCCAAACAACGACTGACCACGCGATCATTTGTCGCCAGGTGCATCACCGCTATGGTGATCACGAGGCGCTTCGCGGCGTCGACTTAGAGATCAACAGGGGCGAGATCTTTGCGCTGCTCGGTCCCAACGGCAGCGGCAAGACGACGCTGTTTCGCCTGCTCAGCACCCTGGTCCCGGTCCAGCGCGGCAGCGTCACCGTCGCCGGGCTCGATGTAGCCGCCGATCCGCTGGGCGTGCGCGGCCGCATCGGGATCGTCTTTCAGTCGCCGAGCCTCGATAAGAAGTTAACCGTTGACGAGAACATTGCCTGCCAGGCGCGCTCTACGGGCTCTCCGGTTCGGCGCTGAAGTCGCGGCGCGATGAAGTGCTCAGCCAGATGAAGCTGACCGACCGCCGCAGCGACTTGTGTGAGAAACTTTCCGGCGGGCTCAAACGCCGCGTCGAACTGGCCAAAGGGATGTTGCACCGGCCGCAAGTGATGCTGTTGGACGAGCCCAGCACGGGACTCGACCCAGCCGCCCGCATCGATCTGTGGAACTCTTTGCGCGCGATGACCGCCGAGGGGATCACGGTTGTTTTGACCACGCACCTGCTGGAGGAAGCGGACAAGGCGGACCACCTGGCGATCATGTTCCAAGGCCGGATCATCGCTGAAGGCACTCCGCACGGTCTGCGCAGTGAAATGGGCGACGGGCTGATCACGATTTCGGCGAGCGACGGTGCGGCGGTGGAGTCGGTCCTCCGCGATGAAATGCATTTGGACGCGCAGCGGGTCGCCAACCAAATCCGCATCCGCTGCGAAGGCGCTGCGGCGCTCGTTCCGCTGATCGCCGAGCGGCTGGGCGACCAGGTTCAGTCGATCGCGGTTGGCCGTCCCGGCCTGGAAGACGTTTTTATTGAGAAGACCGGCTACCGCTTCGATTAGATTGGTTTGTCCGCCCCACCCTCTCCGTCCCCCATCCCCCGCCTTCCCCACTGCCCTGCTCCGCCCTGCGTGCCTTTAAAGTCTGTCATGTCCACGATCACACAATCACCGCCCCACGTCATTCCGCCTGTGCCCACCGCGTCGCCTGCGGTTCCGCGGGCGGCCATCGCTAGCGGGCGACCCAGTGGCATCGCGGCCGCCTGGATGCTGGCCAAGCGTGAATGGGTGCGATTCTTTCGCCAACGCAACCGCGTCACGTCAGCGGTCATCCAGCCGCTGCTGTTCTGGTTGCTCTTTGGTACCGGCCTGCAGGGCTCCTTTGTCGGCGCCGGCGACCAGAACTTCATCGAGTATTTTCTGCCCGGCACGATCGCGTTGATCGTGCTGTTCACCGCCATCTTTGCGACCATTTCGGTCATCGAAGATCGCCGTGAAGGGTTCATGCAGTCGGTCCTGGTCGCTCCGGTCGGCCGCTGGCCGGTACTGGCCGGTAAGGTGCTCGGCGGTTCGGCGATCGCTTGGGTGCAAGCAGCTGTGTTTTTGGGTTTGGTGTATCTATTCGGTGCCGCGCCGTTCTCCGTCGCAGTGGTGGGTGTTCTGGTGCTGTTGGCGGTGATGGCGATCGCAATGTGTTCACTCGGGATGATCGTCGCTTGGCCGATGGACAGCACGCAAGGTTTCCACGCGATCATGATGCTCGGGCTGATGCCGATGTGGTTGCTCAGCGGGTCATTTTTTCCGATTCCGCCGATCGGAGCCGATGCCGCGATCGGACAAACGATTCTCGGCGGGATCATGCGCGCTAACCCGCTGACCTATCCGATGGTGGAGCTGCGCCGCTTGCTGTACCCATCGGTCGATTTCGCTGCCAGCGGTTTTGCGCCGTCGCCGCTGATCTGTTGGTCGGTGGCGCTGCTGTTCATGACCGGCACCTCGTTGCTCGCTTGGTACTTGATGCGGGGCAGCCGGCGAGCGGACTTGATCTCATAACGAAGAGTTGCCCTGACTGCCGCTTCACCTCTCATTCACTAGCTCTCACCCACCTCATGGTCTGATGCGCACCTTCTTTCACATCTCGCTGATTCTGTTAATAGGCGTCGTTTTAGGGCTGGTCGTGCGGCAGGTTCGCCCGCGGCCCGTCGCGGAGCCGATCCCGGAAATCGTCTACAACAATGACGCGTCGCTGGATGCCGAGTCGGTCAGCAATGATGAACCGGTGATGGCGCCGGAGGGCTGGATGACCGATTTCGTACTGACCGAGCGCAGTGGGCAGCGGGTCAGCAGCGACGACTTGAAGGGCAAACCTTATGTCGTCAGCTTCTTCTTTAGTACTTGCCCAAGTATCTGCATCCAGCAGAATCAAAAAGTTCAAGAGCTGCAGAGCGAGTTTGCAGGTACCGATGTGCGGTTTGTCTCGATTTCGGTCGATCCCGAAACCGACACCCCCGAAGCGCTCCGTGAATACGCTGCGCGGTTCAATGCCGACCCTGAAAAATGGTTGTTCATGACCGGCGAGTTGTTGTACATCCGACGCGTCGGTGCCGAAGTCTTCCGCTTGGCCGTGGACGAGAAGTTTCACACCGAGAAGTTTGTGCTGGTCGATCGGCAAGGCGAAATTGTCGGCTACTACAGTTGGCCTGAAGCCAAGCAGTATGAAAAGTTGAAGACCGACATCCGCCAGCAACTCGGCAAGGCGGCATAGCATGTGGCAGTTCTTGGCCAGTAACCTGCCTCACGCGACCGCTTCGCTCAACGCCATCGCCACCGTGTTGCTGCTGATTGGACTGGTCAAGATCCGCGCCGGTCGGGCGCGGCAGCACAAGCAGGTGATGCTTGCGGCGCTGGCGGTCAGCGGCCTGTTTCTGGTGCTCTACCTGCTGCACAAGGTGGCGTTGTATGAGACGACCGGCCAGTTCAACAAGCGCTTTCCCAGCGTTTCCGAGGGCGTATCTCCGGCGGCCCGGATCACCTACTTTTCGATTCTGCTGACGCACCTGCCACTGGCGATGTTCGTACCGGTGCTGGCCATTCGCGCGGTGTACTTGGCCGCCAAGGGACGGATCATCGCTCACAAACGGCTGGTGCGCTACGCCTACCCGATCTGGATGTACGTCTCGATCACCGGCGTGCTGGTGTATTTGATGCTGTACCAGCTTTACGCCCGCTGATATCCTGCGGCTCGCTCGCTACCGATGCCTTCAGGAGCTTCTTCATGTCAGCAGCCAATCCGTATGACCCGGCCTACTCCGCCATGCCCGCTCAGAGCGATCTGTACCGGCCGCGTCGTTTGCACATCCGCAAGATCGATCCGCTCTCGGCTGGCAAGGTGCTCGGGCTGATCAACGCACTGATCGGGCTGGTGGTCGGCCTATTCTTTTCCATGATTGCGGTTTTGGGATTCGCCGCCGGCGGTGGCGACGCGGTGATCGGGGGATTGGTCACCGGTCTTGGCGCGGTCATCGTGGTTCCGCTGTTCTACGGCATATCCGCATTTGTGGGAGGTGTTATTGCCGCAATTCTCTACAACGTGGTCGCGTCCATGGCCGGTGGCATCATGTTCGAAATCGAAGAATGACTTCGCCGCGACATGAACTTCGCCCTCTCGCCTGGCTGCCGCTGCTTTTCTCGTCCGGTCGACCTGTCCCCACGGCCGGTCCTGCGTAGACTTGCTGATGAGGGCGATCGGCGACCTTTGGACGGTGTCGCCCGGTCGCTGCGCCCTCGTCTTTTCTCTTAGGGACTCTGGACATGTCCGCTGAAAACGAAGCACGCGAGCTTGCGGAGTTGGTAACCCGGTTTCGCGCCGACCAGCTCGGCCGTCGCGATTTTTTACGCCAATTGGTGGTGCTGGGGCTGTCGTCGGCTGCCGCCTATCAGCTGCTGGGCCAATCACAAGCCGCCGCCCAGGACGTCACCACCTTTGCCGTCGGTGAAGAGTCGTCTGCTCGGCCGCCGTCGCACCGGCCAGGTGGTTCGGTGACGACGCAGGCGATCGGTGAGGAAACCTCGCCGCCACGGGCCACCACCTACGCCGTCGGCGAAGAGAGTTCACGGCCGCGACCGACCACGCATGCGGCCGGAGAAGAAAACCCACGGCCGCCGCAAGCCACCACGTACGCTGTCGGAGAAGAAAGCCCACGGCCGCCGCAAGTCACCACGTACGCCGTCGGAGAAGAAAGCTCGCCGCCGTGGCCGACAACGCGGGCAGTCGGTGAAGAATCACCTCCGCCACAGGTGACGACGTATGCCCTCGGCGAGGAACAGAACTTGCCGCGGCCCCCGACGACGCTGGCGATCGGTGAAGAGGTCTCACCGGGGCAGCCCGCTCCACAACCGCCGCATCGCCAACCCCGGCGACCGCCATCCCGCTCAAATGGCTGGGGGAATTGGCAGAGGTGGTAGCCGTCGGCTCGATGCCTGAAGTATGGCTGGGTGGTCGGACACAAGTTATCTGACATTGGGGACGTGCTGCAGCGCGATTCCCATCCTCTGGAAAGACCCCATTGATGGAAGCAACTTGTGTCCGGGTGGTTATTGATCGTCGGTGGGGATTCGGATCCCAACACGCAGCGGGTCGTCGACCAAGCGCACCTGCGCAATCTCCACTACCGCTTCTGGGATACCGACAGTCCCACGGCGCTGCGGATCGCTTGGGACTTCGCGACGTCGGCGATCGATCTTGATGGCGACTCGCTACAGCCGTCGGCGGTATTTCTGCGCTACAACGTGTTTGCTGGTGATGCAGCGCGGAACCTGGCGGTGTTCGACACCGTCCAGTCGTACTGCCTCGCTTGGCCACAGCTGAAGATGCTTAATCGTCTCTCGGCGACCGACGCCAACAACAAGTGTCGGAACCTCTGCTGGGCACGTGAGGCGGGCTTGCCGATTCCACAAACCCTGGTGATGGCCGACCTGACTCCACTGGTGTCGATCCCCGTGCCTGCTGAGCACGTGATCAAGCCGCTGCAGGGTGGCGATCACACCCGCTCGGTCGCCGACATTCACAGCGATTTGCGGACGTTGGCAAGTTTGCAACCGCAGTTCGTACAAAATCGCCTGCGCGGCGAGAACCTGCGACTGTTTTGGATCGGCGGCCAGCCGTTCTGCTTTCACTTGCAGAGCGACGCGCTCGACTATCGCCAAGACGACAACGTGCAGGTCGTGCAGATCGAGCCGCCAGCGGAGTTGCTCACGCCGGCGCAGCGGTTGGTCCAGCGGATCGGTTTTGACTACTGCGCGCTGGATTTTCGCTGCACGCACGGCTTTGAGCAGCCGGTATTCCTGGAGGTCAACTCGTTCCCGATGTTCGTGCGGTTTGATGACGCCAGCGAGAACCGATTGGTTGATGCGATCCTCGATTTTCTGCTATCCGATCAACACTAAGGAGCGTCGGGCACACGATTCGACGCATGCTCAGATGCTTAATACCGCAGCAGCGCGGCGGCATCACCGACTTTGGATAGCCCAGCAATTGGATCGCTGAACTCCAGCCGTGCGCTGGTTAGTTCGGCCTGTTGGGCGAAGACATTGACCAGGTCGAGTTCAAACACCGATTTGGAGCCGCACTTTTGGCAATTCTTTGGTGTGCCGTGCACGACATGCTCGCAGTCACGGCAGCCTGTACCAAGCAGCTTGGCATTGCGGGTGACGATCGCCGTCTCCACCCGGCCGACGTGAAAAGCTTCCAGGACGTCGGTGGGGCCGGTGACAGCGAGTCCGTGCCGCTGGTACTCATTTTTGATGCGCTCCCATAAACGCTGTTCAAACTCGGTCTCCTCCGCAAAATACATCTCGTATGCTTCATCGACCAATTCCGTCTGGTTGCGATTGAGGTCGAACGGCTCTTTGCCGATCACTTTCTCGGCAAGTTCTTTGGGTAATTTGGCTTCAATTTCAAACATGGTTTCTTCAGAGCCCGCCAGTACAATCCGCTGTAGATCATGAGCATTCACCAGTTGCTTCAGCGCATCAACGACGTCGCTCGCATACTGGGTCAACTGGTTATCGCGCCGCCTGGAATAACGTTGTTGCGACCAGCCGCCTTTGCGAACGTGGTTCTTAATATCACCTTTGATTTTTTCCTCCAGCTCGGCGTTCTGATTGGTGACCAGAAAAATGCGGGTAGCTGAATTATCGCAGGCAACCAATGCAAATGTCTGATACTCGTCCTGCAGGGCCGCAAGGGGCCGAATGTGGGGTGCCGGCCCGGCATGAATTTCGTTGGCCACCGGTAGCGAGAGCGGGAACGGGCGCAGGAACTCCAGGATCGCACAGGCGAAGATACAGAATCCGGGGCCGGTGACATCATTGTTCTCCACGAAGTCGTGCACCAGCCGCATATTCAACTCGAAGTGTTCGGCTTCATCAGGCTGGCCCTCGAGCATCGCCCGCAAGGTCCGCTCGCGGCTGCGGAGCGTGTCAAAGCCGTCTCGACCGGAGAAGTAGACCGACACGAAATCCCGCCCGTTTGCCTGCATCTGAGAGAGTTCTCGCAGGTCGATTTCCTGAAGCATGATGATCCTGAGCCGTCGAAAAAAATGACCCGCCCAGAAGGCGGATCCGCCGGTGCGATGCAGGGCAAACGCAATGCCAAAGCAAGGGCGACAGGCCAACGGGTGCCAGAGCATCCCCGCGGCAGGTACCGGATGGTTGTCGATCACCGCTGTCTGCGCCACAATTTGCCCGAACTCAAGCGGATCCGTTTCCTGTGCGGCTCATCACCGCCTGCCAAGCTCTCTCCGGCGTTACAAAACTTCCCGCCCCCAGACTCTCCAGCCCCTCCCCAGTTGCCAGCTATCTCATGGAACTCGCAGAGCGATCGACAAACCCCGCTTCTTCGGTGCAGCGTCGCCGCAGCGCCAGCGAGTTCGGCGGGAATCAGCTGAGCCCGTTCATCTACACGGCAATCGTGTTGTCGATGTTGGCCGTTTTGCTCGCCGACTGGTACACCCCGTTGGGAGTCGCCGTGTGGGTCATTTATCTGATCCCCATCGCGCTATCGCTGGGGCTGTGGCGTGCCGAGGCTCCGTTGGTGGTTGCGACGCTATCGACTGTTCTGATGGTCATGACCTTCATGACCGATGAACCGGGCGTGGCCGTGGGGCAAACGGTCGCAAAAATAAATCGTGGCTTTGGGATCCTCACGATTTGGGTGGTGGCGATTGTCGGTTGGTTTTTCATTAACAACCGCCGCGCTGTTTGGTACCAACAGTGGCTTCAAGGCGGGCGATCAGGTCTCAGTGCGGTCATGGGCGGTGAGCAGCCGCCGGAGCAATTCGGTGAGGCTGTACTCGGCTATTTGGCTGACTTCCTGGGCGCGCACGCCGGTGCGATGTTTGTTCGCGAGGATGAACATTTCCGTCGCATCGCCACCTTCGCCATTCCCGGGGACGCCCCTTTACCCAAAACCTTTGCGCTCGGAGACGGCTTGCTCGGCCAAGCCGCCAAAGATGGTCGCACGGTCTTTATCAACGACCTGCCGGACAACTATCTGCACATCAGCTCATCACTAGGCAATACCGCCCCGAGCTGCCTCGTCGTCGCCCCCATGAAGGTCGATGAACAAGTTAACTCGATATTAGAACTCGCATTCATTCATCAAGCCGGCAGTGGCACGCGAGAACTCTTAGAACACATTTCCGAGGCGGTTGGAGTCGCCGTTCGTTCGGTCCGCTACCGGTTGAACTTGCAAAACCTCCTAGAAGAAACGCAGCGTCAAGCCGAGGAACTGCAGGTTCAAAGCGAAGAACTTCGCGTGTCCAATGAAGAATTGGAAGTTCAAAGCCGTACTCTGCAGGAGTCGCAGAGCCGCCTGGAACAGCAACAGGTCGACCTGGAACAAACCAATTCGCAGCTCGAGGAGCAAACCCAGCTGCTCGAAGCACAGCGAGATGAACTCGCCCATGCCCAGCGTTCCGTGAAAGCAAAAGCCGATGAACTCGAACGCGCGAGCCGTTATAAGTCCGACTTCTTGGCCAACATGTCGCACGAGCTGCGCACCCCGCTCAACTCGACGTTAATCCTCGCGCGACTGCTAGCCGATAACCCACAGGGCAATCTGAGCGAAGATCAAGTTGTCTCGGCGCAAACCATTCTCTCAGCCGGCAAAGACTTGCTGGGGCTCATCAATGACATCTTGGACTTATCAAAGATTGAAGCGGGCCGGATGGATATGCGGCCTGAGACCGTGTGGTTGTCGCAGATGCTTTCCGAAATGACCAATAGCCTGCGACCGCTGGCCGAACAAAAGGGGCTTGCGTTTCGTGTTGCCTCGTCCGATGACTGTCCCGAAGCGATTGAAACCGACCGCCAACGACTTGAGCAGGTGCTCAAGAATCTGCTTTCCAACGCCATCAAATTCACCGATCAAGGTGAGGTCGCCTTAACCGTCAGCGTGGCTTCTGGAAATCGCATCTCGTTTGAAGTCAGCGACACAGGGATCGGGATCCCAGAAGACCAACAGCAAATCGTGTTTGAGGCGTTTCGCCAACTCGATAGCGCAGCGAGCCGCAAGTACAACGGCACCGGACTGGGCTTGTCCATCTCACGTGAACTGACGCGATTACTAGGCGGCGAGCTTCAACTGCAAAGCCAACCCGGGCGCGGCAGCACGTTTACCGTCGTCATACCGACTGTTTATCAGGCCGCTGCGGTGGCACCGCCGCGCGAGCCGATCCGCGCACTGCCAGCCAATGCCCCTGCCAATCGCTCCTCGGAACTCCCCTCCCCGCCTGCCGCACCGGCCGAAGCGTCCCTTGCCCCAGCGGCACCGAGCCACCGGCGTCCCAAGGATGACCGTGAAAAATTGGCGGGCCATCATCGCACCATGCTGGTGGTCGAAGACGACGAGGCGTTCGCCGGCATCCTCTACGAGCTCGCCCACGAACTGAACTTCCAGTGCCTGATCGCAACCTCCGGCGAAGAAGCCCTGGCGTTGGCGGCGCAGTATGCTCCCAGCGCCATTGTTTTGGACATTGGACTTCCCGATCAATCGGGACTCACGGTTCTTGACCGGCTCAAGCAAGATTCACGCACTCGTCATATCCCCGTGCACGTCGTGTCGGGCAGTGACTATGCGGAAACCGCCCTTTCAATTGGAGCGGTCGGTTACATGCTCAAGCCGGTGACCCGGGAGAAGTTGGTCGAAACGATGCAGGGGCTCGACACGCGGTTCGCCGAGCGGTTACGACGCGTGCTGGTCGTGGAGGACGATCCTGTCCAGCTCGATAGCTTGCGCAAACTGCTGCAAACCCAAGAGGTCGAAACGGTCGGTGCCGATAGCGCCGCGGCTTGCTTGGAGCAACTAAAAACGGCCACGTTCGACTGCATGGTGCTCGATCTATCACTGCCCGACGCGTCTGGATTTTCACTGCTGGAAACGCTCAGCCAAGAAGATGCTTACAGTTTTCCGCCGGTGATCGTGTACACCGGCCGCGATCTGTCCGCTGATGAAGAGCACAAGCTCCGTCGATACTCCAAGTCGATCATCATCAAGGGAGTCAAATCGCATGAACGGCTGTTGGATGAGGTCACATTGTTTTTGCATCAGGTCGTGGCGGAACTACCGCCTGAGCACCAGCGGATGATCCAGCAGGCCAGAAGCCGTGAAGCGGCACTGGAAGGCCGGCGGATTTTGATCGTAGAAGACGACGTGCGAAATGTCTTTGCCTTGACAAGCATTTTGGAGCCGCGCGGGGCCATCGTGCAGATCGCGCGCAATGGCCGCGAAGCTCTCCAGGCACTCGATGCGTCGCTGCAGGACCCTGCTAAGAAGATTGACCTGGTGCTCATGGACGTGATGATGCCCGAGATGGATGGGCTGACCGCAACCCGTGAAATCCGTCGCCAGCAGAAGTTCACGAAGCTGCCGATCATCATGCTAACTGCCAAAGCGATGAAGGACGATCAAGAAAATTGTTTCGCCGCGGTGCAAATGATTACATGGCGAAGCCACTGGATGTCGACAAGTTGCTGTCATTGGTGCGCGTCTGGATTCGCTAACAGGAGATAATGGTGGCGGATAAGACGGAAATGCTCGAACTGCAGCTCTTGCTGGAGGCCATCTTTCGCAGGTACCACTACGACTTCCGCGGTTATTCACTGGCTTCACTGCAGCGCCGTCTGACTCAGGCGAAAGATCGGTTCAATTGCCATACCTTCTCACAACTGCAAGATCGGGTGTTGCATGACCCGAGTGTGTTGCCGGTCCTGCTGTCGTATCTCACGGTCCAGGTGAGCGATCTGTTTCGTGATCCGTCTTACTTCCGAGCGATTCGCGAAGAGGTTGTGCCACATCTAAGGACCTACCCGTCACTGAAGGTCTGGGTAGCCGGTTGTAGCGATGGCGAAGAAATTTACTCCCTGGCAATCTTATTTCGTGAAGAGGGACTGGAAAGCCGAACGCTTTTTTATGGCACGGATATTAATCCTGATGCACTCAAAAGAGCCGAGACCGGACGTTATGCCATGGACCGGATTGCGCAGTTCACCAAAAACCATCGGCTTTCCGGCGGCAAGTCATCTTTATCGGACTACTACTCGGCGGCCTATGGTGCCGCAGTGTTTGACCGCAGCCTCCGTCGACGGATTGTTTTTTCGGACCACAGCCTGGTGTCGGATTCGGTATTCGCCGAGGTTCAATTGATTTCCTGCCGCAATGTGCTGATCTATTTCAACAAAGATCTGCAGGACCGTGCTATCGGCTTGTTTAGGGACTCATTGGCGCGGCAGGGATTTTTGGGGCTCGGATCCAAAGAGAACTTACGATTCTCCCAACACGCCGACTCTTTTAAAGAGTTTGTCGCGGCTGAACGCATTTACCAACTGCGGGGTGAGCTGTGACAGGACCACTGGACCAGCTTGAAGGAGCGGTCGTCATCGGTGCCTCCGCTGGCGCCGTCGATGCCCTGGCGGCCATCCTTCCTGCACTTCCGGCAGGATTTACATACCCAATCTTGGTGGTGGTGCACATTCGCGATGACCGCGACAGTATGCTGGTTGACCTCTTCCGCCGACAGTGTGACCTGAAAATTTGTGAGGCAGAGGATAAGCTGCCGATCGAGGGTGGCGTGGTATACTTTGCTCCACCAGACTATCATCTGCTCGTGGAGGCAGACGGCTGGCTGGCGCTGTCGGTAGACGAACCGGTCAACTTTTCGCGCCCCTCTATTGATGTCTTGTTCGAATCGGCGGCACAAGCGTTTGGCGGTCGCCTGGTGGGGGTTGTATTGACGGGCGCTAACAAGATGGCGCCCAGGGTTTGAGGAGCATCGTTGACGCAGGCGGAAGTGCGATTGCTCAGGATCCCAGCAGCGCCTACGCGGCCACCATGCCGCAGGCCGCGATCGCTGCATGCCCTGAGGCACAGCCGATGACATTGGAGCAGATAGCCACGTACCTGCGAGAACTGGGTAGCCGCTGATGATTGGCCCGACGCCCCCGCCGGTGTACTTCTTGCTGGTCGATGACCGCGAACAGAACCTTATCGCACTGCGAACGCTGCTGCGCCGCGAGGGCCTCGAGTTGCTCTCCGCCCATTCCGGCCGCGAAGCGCTGGAGCTGCTGCTGAAGTATGAGGTGGCACTGGCGCTGATCGATGTGCAGATGCCTGAGATGGACGGCTTTGAGTTGGCCGAACTGATGCGCGGTTCGGAACGTACGCGGCGGGTTCCGATCATCTTCTTGACCGCTGGCAGCAGTGATCAGCAGCGACGGTTCCGCGGCTACGAAGCGGGAGCGGTCGACTTCCTCAACAAGCCGATCGAGCCGGACATCCTACGCAGCAAGGCCGGAGTCTTCTTTGACCTCTATCGCGAGCGGCAGGAGGTCGCCCGCCAGCGCGATGAATTGGCGGTGATGGTCGAGGAGAATCAGCGGCTGCTCGAGGCGACTCGCCAGTACGCCAGCGCACTGCAGGAAACGGATCGTCGTAAAGACGAGTTCCTGGCAACCTTAGCGCATGAACTTCGCAATCCGCTGGCGCCGATTCTATCCTCGGTTCAACTACTGCGTTACGGCGGCATCACATCCGAGGACGCAGCGGGTATCTATGAGATCGTCGAACGCCAGGTGAATCATGTGGTGCGGCTGGTCGATGACCTGCTGGAGGTGAGCCGGATCACCAGCGGAAAGATTCGGCTGCAACAAGAACCGATGGACCTCGCCGATGCGGTTCGCAACGCGTTGGAGACGAGCCGGCCGGTGTTAGGCCTGGGCAAGCACGACTTCGAGTTGTCACTGCCCGAGACGCCGATGATCGTCAACGGTGATATGGTGCGGCTGACTCAGGTCGTCTCCAACTTGCTCAACAATGCGGCGAAATATACGCCCGAGGGCGGCCGCATCTCGTTGACCCTCGAGCGGGATGGCGGCTGGGCCAGTATCCGTGTGCGCGATACCGGGCTTGGGATACCGGCCGACATGCTCGCTGACGTGTTCACGATGTTCACACAAATCAACCGGCATCTCAAGCGTTCTCAGGGCGGCTTGGGAATTGGTCTGACGCTCGTCAAGCGTTTGGTCGAACTCCATGGCGGTAATGTCGCCGTTGCCAGTGAAGGTGAAGGCCAAGGCGCGGAGTTCGTGGTGCGAGTGCCGATCGCCGCGGCGGACCTGCAAGTCGTCGCTCCGCAACAGCAACGCGACCGCCCGCTCGATGCCCAACGGATCCTCCTGATCGATGATAATGCCGACGGGTTGGACATGCTCAGGATGCTGCTCTCAGCCTATGGGCACGATGTGGCAACCGCGCCCAGCGGGCCGCGCGGGATCGAGCAGGTGCCAGCCTTTGGACCCTCGGTCATCTTCTTAGATATTGGCATGCCGGGTATGGATGGCTATGAGACGGCCAAACGGCTACGCGCATTGCCCGAGGGTGACCAGTTCAAGCTGGTCGCGCTGACCGGCTGGGGCCAGGATGAAGACCGGCGGCGAACCCGCGAAGCCGGTTTTGATTTCCATCTGGTCAAGCCGGTCGACGCCGGAGCGATTGAGAATCTGCTCAGCTCGATCAACAGCGAAGCCTGAGCCCGCGTCAGGTTACTGCCCGCTCTCATCGCCAGAGGGCCCATACATCCCGGGAACCGGCACGTCGATCATCCGCAGATCCACGCACAGAATCGCGCGGTGGTGGATCAGGTGATTGAGGATGAAGGTCCGCATCACGGCCGACCGAGGCAGGGTGAAGATCGGCTGGCCTGCGTAGAGCAGTGACCAAGGCGTAGTGAGCGCGTCATCGGCAACATTCTCGATCGCTTGCCGTGCGCTCGCGACATGGCGATCAAATAGCTCGAGCAGTTCGGCGCGCGAACCCAGCGCCGGAGATTCATAAGCCGGGCCATCCGGTGGAGCGACGTCCCAGCTCGTCTGCGTCAGCGTTCCTTCGACCCAGCTCACGATCTCCACAAGATGGTTAGCGTTCCAGCGAATCGTATTGAGCTTGGGATGCGGCCGCCAGTCGATGTTGTCATCCGGCACGCACGCCAGCACCTTGCGCGTGTTGGCGATCTCCTGATCAAACTCCGGCAGAATCGATTCAGCGTATGACATGGCTGCTCCCAGGCATTGTGAAAAGGCTCCCCGCTGACAGGCATCGCCGCGGGGGCCGCCATTCTCGCAGCGTTCCCCTCAGCCGACGAGGGGACAACCATTGACCCTCGCCGGCGACGGTGAACGTGTGTGGAGACGATCGCTTCCGCGGCGGCCTGCTGTTTGCACTACCGCGAGCGGCAGTCATGGGTACTGAAATTGCCAGTAATCAGGTCCTGAAAGGGCAGAGGCGAAGATGCAAAACGGGTGGCGGCCACGTCCTTTCGCTCGCAAAGCCGTTGCCGCCGGAGCGATCCTGGCGGGGATCGCCATGGCCATCGCAGCGGTATTCCGGGTGCGGCGGAGGCAGCGGCGGTTTCGCAGCGGTGAAATTCAGCCGCTGCGCTCGCTGTGGACGACCGTCGATGGCTGCCGCGTACACGCATTTGCCTCGCCGGCCCTGCTTCCGCTAAGTCCGCTTCCTGCAGACAGGCTGCCGGTCGTGCTGGTGCACGGTTTTGGCGTTTCGAGCAGGTACTTTGTCTCAACCGCCCAGCGGCTGGCGACGTCGCTGGCCGTTTATGCTCCGGACTTACCCGGCCACGGCAAGAGCGATACGCCGCACCAGCCGCTGGACATCCCACAGCTGGCTGACGCCCTGATCGCTTGGATGGATCAGGCCTGCCTGAGGCGAGTCTCCTTAGTCGGTAATTCCATGGGCTGTCAGATCGCCGTCGATGCCGCGGTCCGCTATCCCGATCGCGTTGATCGACTGGTGCTCATCGGTCCGGCGGGCGACCCGGCCGCACGCACCGTCACGGCTCAGTTCCTGCGCCTGCTGCGGGCAGCACCTTACGAGCGTTTTTCACTCAACCTGATCCTAATGGTCGACTACCTCCGCATGGCCCACCGGCTGATCCCGGAGTTCCGCGCGATGCTCCGTTACCCTCTGGAGGACATGCTGCCGTACGTTGCTGCCCCGTCGATCGTGGCTCGCGGTGAGCATGATCCGGTGGCACCTTTGCAGTGGTGCGAACAGGTCTGCGACTTAGCCGGCAGCGACCGGCTGGTCGTCGTCGCCGGCTGGGGGCACGCGGTTCATTACAGCGCTCCCCGCAGGCTGGTCGAAGCGATCCGGCCATTCTTGAGCAAGCGGCTCAGCAGCAACCCTGTGGACGGTTCCACCGCTTCAGGCATGGGAGGTTCAGCTTGGTGCAGCGCCGAGGTGCGTCGCCGGCTGGCCCGTGGCAATGGCTTTGCGGCGGCGAGGGACCCAGCGCAGCAATGAACGCAACACCCAAACCAGCGACGCGAGACAAGTGGTGACGTAGGCCCCGGGGAGCCAGATTGCCGGCCAACCGGTCCAGTCATATTGCTCTTCGGCGGCTAAGGGCGCCGCCGCCACCTGATAAATGACTGTTCCCAAGGCAGCCGACACCATGACGCTCAGCAGGAACCACAGGCCCAAATGGCTCCAACGGCGTTGTCTCAAGAGGCGGCCAAAGAGCAATGTTGCGACGATCAGCGGCACCATCATTGCACCGACTAACATCCGCTCAGCCGCCGTTCCGAGCGGCTGGCCCGGAAACTCGGTCGTCGCGGCCAAAACGAATAGCGCGACCACGACCGGCAGCGCTAAGAGTGCACGCAGACTATAGCTGCGGCGCCGGATCACCCGCGCCAGCCAAGCCGCTGGCAGGCCCCATAAGATCAGCGAGAAACCGAGAATCCATAGAAAGTTGGCGGTTAATTCACCCCAGGCCTCGCGCCGCAGCCGCCAGGGCAGATCGCGCAACCAACGCTCGTCGGGCTGCGTCACTGCAGTGACAGCCGGTACCGCAACCACTCCACGCGGCGCAAACGATGTCACTGCCAGTCCGCCCTGGGCCGTCTGCGTATCTCCATGCCCTCGATCTGCCAGCACCGCCGGGCGGCCCAGCACTGCTTGACGACAAACCGCCATGGAATCGAATGCATAGAGCACGTGCGGGCTCTCGCTGGCTTTTCCGCCGAGCACGGCCACGGTGGCGGGAGTCCTATAAACGCCGTCATTTGTATCGCGCTGCACCGGGCCAGGACAACTCCACAACACCCGCCCATCGCGTCCATCTAGTGCCAGCAATCCGTTGTTGGTCCCATAGTCGGTCACTATGATGGCTGGCGGCGTGTCAGCTTGAGCGGGCATGACAGCAATAACTTGCATGTTGAGCCCCTGGAAATCGTGTTGCCACACCACTTTGTCAGGGCTTTCCGCCGCACCGACCACCAATACCGATCTGTCGAAATAGGCCAGTTCATCCACACCATCGCCATTGGCGTCACAGGGGTACAGGCCTGAGCGGGCATACTCCTGCAACAATTGCCGCTGGGCCAGCACACCTTCGGCTCCGAGCACCACAAATTGTTCCGGCGGCCCCGGAAGATAGACCGCCAGCCGCCGCTGCCCGTTGGGCCCCCGCAGCGGTACTGGACGCAAGTGTTCCAGATCCTTGCCTGTGATGGATCGAAGTGGCCCGTAAGGACTTCCGCTATCGTAGGACCACAATTCGCTGCCATCACGGCTTCTGAGGGCAGTGATCCGGGCCTGCAGCGGTTGGTCGGCAACCACCGCTGGCACCGGCTCCACGACCACCACTTCGCTGCTGCCGTCACCTTCAAAATCAACGATCGCCGGGGCAATCCAGTTGGAGAGGGTGGCAGATGAATGACCCGCCAGCCGATCACGTTGCCACAATACCTGCCCCCGGATGCCGCTGAGGGCGAGGTATTGGTAGCTGCCCGCGGCGGTTACCATGGGAACGATCACGTCCTGAGTGCCGTCACCATCAAGATCTGAGGTGACGACCGGCAACTGTTCATAAAAGGAGTGAAACGGTGCGGTATTGCCCGGCGTCTGCCCATAGGCCGGACTGAGCGGATACTCCCATTTGAGCTGTCCGTTGCGGCCGGAACAGACGAACAGCCAAAGCTGGCTATCAAATATCGTCGGGTGGTTGAGCGGCGGGTATCGGTGATTGACACTCGCAATCCAGATCACCTCTGGTTCTGCATCGCCGTCCAGGTCGCGGACCTGAGCGGCGTACACGCCGCCCATCATCGTCGCCGTGACTTCCGGAACAGACCACAGCAGCTTACCGGTGCGGCCCGAGACGGCGCGGAGCGGCCGAATGGTTTCGCCAAAGGTCGCCACTGGCCAAACGAGCAGATCGGTCACCGCATCGCCGTCTAGGTCACCCGATGCGGCACCGCTGACCGACCCCGCATCGCGCGGCTCGGGCGCGGCGGACCGGAAGCCTACTGAGTTTCCTATCGAGGCCACGCGGCTCTGCCACAGCAACCGCCCGTGCCGCCCGCTGATCGCCAACAGATTGCCGTCCTCATCGCTGCGCACCAAGTCGATCACTGCATCGGCATCCAGGTCGGCGACCGGCGCGCCCACGTTACCCAGCCGCCGCCACGGCTCCGCCGCGATCCCGCGGACACAGTGCAGCCGCCCACCGCGGCCGAGTGTGTGAGGATCATGCGGCTCGTACAACAGCAGTTCATCCAGGCCGTCGTGATCAAAATCGAGCGGCCGCGGCAGCGCAGCGGCATAACTCACATGCCCGAGTTCTCCGGTGGCGGCCGAGAACGTGTGCAACTGTGCCTCAAAGGTTCCCCCCCACTGGCTCGAGCTATGCACCAGCAGTTGCGGCCAACCATCGCGACCCGACCGCCACCAGGCCAGCGGCGCCAGCGCGAAGTCGGCGTGATGTCCCTGTTTGTTTCGCAGCCGCCGGCTGCTGCGCCACAGGCTGTGGCCATCGGCACCCGACAGCGCATCGCAGTAGATGTGGAACTCGGCACCGGCGAGGCTGGCGGTAAAGATCTCTGCCCAACCGTCGGCGTTCAGATCGGGACCTGCGAGCAGCTGGTCGATCTGCCGGTCCATCGTCACAATCCGCCGCTGCCAAAGCTGGCGGCCTGAATCGCCGGCCAGCACCGAGACCGCGCCCCACGGGGTGCGGTTGGGGGAGCCAAACACCTGCGACGAGGAGCGACCGTTGGGCACCGCGATCTCCGCCCGCCCGTCGCCGTTTAAATCGCACACTAGCGGCCACCGCGGCGCCTCGAGTGTCCAACTCGGCTGGTGCGGCCAAACAGCGTCCAGGTCGACGGTCCACAGCGTTTTCTGCTGCGCATAGGACCACACCGCCAGCCGGACGGCACGAACCTGCGGCTGAGCCGGATCGGCGACCTCCTGGATTAACACCAGATCCTCGGAACCATCGGCATCGACGTCGGTCCACTGCGGCGGCTGGCCCGGACGGTGCCCGATATCAACTGCTTCTTCAGCAGCTTTTCCACTCGCCGGATCGAGCACGGTCAGATGCCTGCCGCCGATCACGACAACCTGCGGACGCCCAGCCAGCTTGACCAGCCGCGCCGCATCCGGTCGGTAGACGTGCAGATCGGTCCGCAACACGTGAGGTTGATCACGTGATAACTGCTGCTGGACGAGAAACGCAGTCGCCGAGCCTACGGTTGTGCGACTGCCACCGAGCGACCGGAACCACTGCCACCGGTATGGCACTTCCTCACCGGCAGGCAGATCGAACCATGCCTGGGGCAGCTCAAAGGTCCACAATGTCTCGCCGGTTTTGCCGGAAAACGCTTCGACCCAGCGCCGCACCCGCGGTGCAGCCGACACATCGGCAAGCTCTGGCTGCACGTCCAACAGCGTCGCGATGATGTCGCTGACGCCGTCACCGTCGCAGTCATGTCCGACAACAGGGTCACCCACGACCCCGCTGCGAATTACCATTCCGCCACCGCTGCTGGCAGGGTCAAACGGTTGCCGCAGTTCATCGCTGCGACCGGCGAACCACAGGATCGCCCCGGTCCGCCCTGAAACCGCCATGACCCACGCTTGGCTGCGACCGGCGCACAGCAAATCGCCCACCTCATCGCCGTCCAAATCGATCGCTTGTGGCGCGACCCAAGGCTGGTATTCGTGGGTAACGACGGGCACCCCGCTGTCCCAGGGCCAGCGAAACCCCGGCAGTTGTTTGACCGCTGGCGAGTCCGCGCCGGCTAAGGAAAGCGTCCACTGGTCAAACGGCGATTGGCCACGCCGCAGCAGCATGCCATCACGGGTCCAGTGGATGATCGCCTGTTCGTCGCCGATGTCGGTAATGGCAAAGCCGCGCTGGATTTCTTTGGCGGGCCACAGCATCTGGTCGTCCAGGTGCAGGACATGCGTTAATTCCTCACCGCGTGGGAGCGTCATGTCGTAGGTCTGGCTCAGCGCCATCCCGCCGGAGACACGGACTTGATACTCGCCTGCGGGCAACCGCGCCGCCGTCTGCATCGGCACCGTATCGGCGCGGACGAGTTGTCCCCGGGAATCGAGAATCTCGGCTGTCAGTGGCGGGTGAGCGGTGTCGAACCGTACCTGCGACTGGCGCCACGCATCGCGAGCCGCCCAGCCGGCGAGCCCCAGCAGGATCACCGCAGCGGTCACGGCGGCCGCCATTCCCGACGCCCGGACCGTCTGCTCGCGCCTGCGAATCCAGCGGCCGAGCAACGCGACTGGGCCGGCGCGGCGGGCGCGGACCGGACGTCCTTGGAGCACCGCCCGCAGGTCTTCAGCGAGAGTTTGCGCATCGCAGTACCGCTGGGAGCGATCCTTCGCCAAGCATTTCATCACCACGGTTTCCAGATCGCGCGATGTCGCCGGAGCGAGTTGGCGGATCGGTACCGGCTCCGCGGTCAAGATCTGCTCGATCACCTCATGCGGCGTCCCGCCTGCGAACGCCGCTCGGCCAGTGAGCAGTTCATAGAGCGTGGCGCCGAAGCTGAACAGGTCGCTGCGGTGGTCCAGCCCGTCTTGTGCCCCGCTGGCCTGCTCGGGGCTCATGTACCGCGGCGTCCCCAGCAAGGCTCCGGTGAGGCTCAGGGTGACGTCGCCGGAGCGGCGAGCGAGACCAAAGTCGGTCAGCCACACGCGGTTGTCAGGCCCGAGCAGCAGGTTCGAGGGCTTGATGTCGCGGTGGATCACGCCGCGCTGATGAGCATGCGCCAGCGCCTCGGCCACCTGCAGCCCCCACTGCGTCACCTGTTCCGCGGGCAGCCCGTGCCGATTGGCCGCGACGACTTCGGCCAGGCTCTGCCCGTCGATCAGTTGCATCGCGTAGTAGTTGATGCCGGCTTCGTTGCCGACCGCAAAGATCGGCACAATGTTGGTATGGTGCAGCCCAGCCACCGTTTCGGCTTCACGGCGAAATCGCTCGATCGCCTCGGCATCGTAGCCCCCTCCAAAGCTCAGGATCTTGAGTGCCACCAACCGCCGCAGCGACATCTGCTCGGCCTTATAGACCGCTCCCATGCCGCCTCGGCCGATCTCGCCGAGGATGCGAAAGTCGCCCACCACCTGCGAGCGACCAGGCGACGCACGCTCGCCGCCGTGGATGAACTTCAGTCCGGGCAGGCCGCCGTGCAGCAGCGACGCCAGTTCGGGATGCTCGGCAGTGAGTTGCTCATTGCTCGGCGGCTGGCCCGCGCGCCAGGCCGCGAGGTATTGCTCCAGCACCGATGCCAGAGTCGCCGCCTTGGCAAGCGGTGCATCGCCGCCGACGTCACCCTCGCCACCACCTTCTGGCGGCTGGATGCTTACCGTGGACGCGGGCGGTGTGGCCGACCGCCGCGATGGATCATCGCCCGCGCTCCGCTGCGAAGAATTGTTCATGCCAGACCCCCAGACCCCCCGGACCGTCGCTGACGATCTGCGAAGTTTAGCTGCCTCTGCCCGCCGATGCGACGGAAAACACGAACGCTCACGATGGTGCGGCGGGCGGCTTACCGCCCATCCACAAGCAGACGTTTACAGCCTGTCCACCACGAACCGTCTACAGCCCGTCGACTGCAAACTCAGGGCGGTAGTCGCGTTTGAGCAACGCATTGGCCTCTTCCAGATTCGTGACCCGCAGGTTCTCGGCATCCCACTGCAGCTTCGTGTCGGGGAAGCGGTTGGCCACCACGCCCAACAGCAGCGCTTCGGTCAGCGGTCCGGCATAGCTGAAGCCAGCACTGGTGCTGCCTTCACCGCGGCAGGCATCGACCCACTGGTGGTAATGGTTGCCGTTCTCGACCTCCGGCCGCGCTTTGCCCGCGAACTTCTCTTCGGGCAGCAGCACCGGCTCGCCGACGTGCGGCAGCAACATCAGGCCGTCTTCACCCACAAACAACGCCCCTTGTCCAGGCAACTGCAGCGAGTCGAGCTTCCACTGAGCCGGCAATTTCAGGTCCAGCTCCGACAGTTTCGGCGGCGCCGCGGTGCCATCGAACCACGTCCACAGCAGCGACTCGGCGGTGTGCGGCGTTGAGGGGAACTCATACTGCACCACATTGGTTTCGGGATGCCCGATGTGAGTCGGCGGTCGGCAGCTGGTTTTTACCCACCGTGGGGCCGTCAGTTCCAAGGCCGCATACGGCGTGTCGAAGATGTGCACGCCCATGTCGCCCAGCGTTCCGGTGCCGAAATCGACGAGCTTTCGCCAGTTGCCGGGATGGTAGGCCGAAGGGACATAAGGACGCTTCGCGGCCGTGCCCAGCCAGAGCTCCCAGTCGAGCGACTGCGGCGGCGGTTGCACGTTGGTCAGCTTGCCACCGTCATAACCCCAGTTCTTATTGGACCAGGCGAGCACTTGGCTGACCGGTCCGATCACGCCGCTTTGAATCATCTGCACAGCGCGGCGATACGGGGCGCTGGAATGCACCTGAATCCCCATCTGGGTCGTCAAACCCTTCTGCTCCGCGACCAGCCGCAACTGCCGTGCTTCATACACCGCGTGCGTCAGCGGCTTTTGGCAATAGACCGGTTTGCCGTGCTGCATGGCCAGCATTGTGGCCGGAGCGTGCGTGTGATCGGGAGTTGAAATCACTACCGCGTCAATCCCGTCACCCAGCTCCGAGAGCATCTCCCGGTAATCGCTAAAAGTCTTCGCGCCGGAATGCTGCTGCTTTGCCGCAGCGAGCCGGTCCGCATCAACGTCACACAACGCAGCGACTTCGACTTGCTTGTGCGAAGCGATCGAGCTGAGGTCGGCGCCTCCCATCCCGCCGACACCGATGTGCGCGGTGCGGAGCTTTCCGTTGGGTGAGGCGGCTCGGCCTGACGAGCCCAGCAGGTGGACGGTCGGAACGGCCAAACCGATCTGCAAAAAGTGGCGACGTGTCGGCCGGAGGGGATGCGCATGAGATCGGGACATAACGGACAACTCCCTGGACTGGGTAACCAATTGATCAACACGCACGACAATGCATGTTCGATAGGTTCACCATCTTGCTCGCAACGGAGCCGCTGACAAGAGGAGAGATCTCTGCCGGGCTCAGCGGCATTCGGTGAACAGGCACCGCTGACACCGCCGAAAATAGGCAGACGGTTCAGCTGCATCCACGCAACAGCAGCACCAGCAGTATAGTGCCCAGGACCGAAACTGCGATCGAGCCCAGGCAGCCAAGCCGATTGGAATAAAAAGCGAACACGATGTGCCTCATGATCCCAGGGTGTGGAACAACGGAGAGTTGCCTCAGGCAAACGCTGTTCCAGAACATGGGGCCGCTGCTCCTCTGGGTGGCACGTCCCTGAGGAACGAAGGGCGTGATGGGGAAAAAGCGGCCACTTCATTCGCGGAAGAACGGTTATGATGGAGGTCGCTGGCCAATCCAGTTCCTGCCTACTTTTCCTTCCCTGGCGGTTGCGGCGACTCGCCGTAGCGACTGATGAAAAATTCCTCACACCGCCCTGCCTGGCTGACGATCACGCTTGTGTTGTGCGCCGCGATCGCTTCGCCGGCCATCACTCCCTCCGCAGCAGCCGACAGCGATGGCGAGCGGTTCTTTGAAAACGAGGTGCGGCCGATCCTCGTCGAGCACTGCGGCAGTTGTCACGGCAGCGACAAGCAATTCGGTGGACTGCGGCTCGATTCTTGGCAAAGCATCTCCACCGGCAGCGACTCCGCCCCGGTCGTGGTTCCGCACGCTGCCGATGAGAGTCTGCTGATCCAAGCGGTTCGGCGTGAAGGCGGCATGGAAATGCCGCCGGATGAGACGCTCGATCCCGCCCACATCGCCACGCTCGTCCGCTGGGTCGAAATCGGCGCACCCTGGCCCGACTCAATCCCGATTCCCGAACAGCAGGCGGCGCAGCAAGCACGCGAGCACTGGGCGTTTCAGCCGATCGTGGAGCCGCAACTGCCGCCGGTCGGGCGGACCGATTGGGCCCGCTCACCGGTCGATGCATTTGTCTTGGCCGAACTGGAGGCTCGCAGGCTCGGCCCTGCCCCGGAAGCCGATCGGCGGACCTTGATCCGCCGCGCCAGCTACGTGCTCACCGGTCTGCCGCCCACGCGTGAGCGGATCGAGCAGTTTGTGGAGTCCGACGATCCGCAGGCTTATGAACGGCTGATTGAAGAACTGCTCGCGTCGCCCCAGTATGGCCAACAGTGGGCGCGGCACTGGCTCGACGTGGCGAGGTATTCGGACTCCAAAGGCTATGTGTATGCCCGCGAGGAACGCTTCTGGACCCATGCCTGGTCCTACCGTGACTGGGTTGTGCAAGCGCTCAACGAGGACCGGCCTTACGACGAATTTTTATTGATGCAGCTGGCCGCCGATCAGGTCGCTGACTCACGTGATGATTTGGCGGCGATGGGATTTCTGACGCTCGGCCGGCGATTTCTAGGCGTCCCGCACGACATCATCGATGACCGCATCGATGTTGTTTCTCGCGGCATGATGGGCCTGACCGTCAGCTGTGCCCGCTGTCACGACCATAAGTTCGATCCGATCCCGATCAAAGATTACTACTCGCTCTATGGCGTGTTTGCCAGCAGCGCCGAACGCGAGCAATCGTTGTGTGAACCGCAGGAACTCGACTCGGCCTATTTGGCCGAACTGGAAAAACGCCAACAAACGCTCGACGAGACCCGGGCTCAGGTTCGCCGCGAAACCTCAGAACGCATCCGCGAGCGGGTCGGCGACTACCTAGCGGCGCAGTTTGAACTCGAAAAATACCCTGGCGAGAGCTTTGATCAGATTTTTCAAAAGACTGACCTGCTGCCGACCATCGTCCGCCGCTGGGAAGTGTTTCTGGCCCAGGCTCAGCAGCGCCGCGATCCGGTATTTGCTGCCTGGCATCGGTTGGTCGCTTTAGCCGATCTACCGGACGACGAGTTCGTTCACCAAGCTCGACAGGTATGTGATCAGTTGCAAACGGCCGAGGCCACAGAGGTCCATCCGCTGGTTGCAGCCGCCTTCCGCGACCCGCCGGAGACGCTGCAGCAAATCGCTGCGATCTATGGCAAGCTGTTTAGCGAGGTGCGTCAGGCCGCAGAGAATACTCAAGCGGCGGCTCCGCGTGAGGCAGGCGCCAATCAGGACGCTGCGGATGCCTCCATCGCCGGGCTGTTGCCAGTGCTGTATGGGTCCGAGTCACCGTGCGAGATTCCTGACCTGCCGATCGTCGAGATCGAGAGGCTCATGGACACCAGCAGTTGCGAACAGCTCTGGCGACTGCAGAGCGAAGTCGAACGCTGGACCATTCAATCGGGTCAGGACCGGCGTGCGCGGATCCTCGTCGATCGTGCCGTTCCCGTCGAACCACGCGTGTTTCGCCGCGGCAACCCGCTGCTCAAAGATGTTCAGGTTCCCAGGCACTTCCTCACCCTGCTCTCCTCCGGCGAGCCGCAGCCGTTCACGCAAGGTAGCGGCCGACTGGAACTGGCGCAGAAGATCATCGACCCGCATAACCCGCTGACCGCACGGGTGCTCGTCAATCGCGTCTGGGGTCAGTACTTCGGTCGACCGCTGGTCGACAGCACCAGCGACTTTGGCCTTCGCGCTGCCCCGCCATCGCATCCGCAACTGCTCGATTGGTTAGCGTCACGGTTCATCGCTGAAGGCTGGAGCTTGAAGGAACTGCACCGCTGGATCGCGCTGTCGGCTACCTTCCGGCAATCCGACAGCGGCCCGCAAGACCCGCAATTGCTCGCCCGGGCGCTGGAGAGTGATCCCGACAACCGCTGGCTGTGGCGTTACAAGCCGCGGCGACTCTCGGTGGAGGAAATGCGTGATTCGCTGATCGCGGTCACCGGTGAACTCGATCTAACCGTCGGCGGCAAAGCGGTGGAACTCTGGCAGCCGCCATTTCCAAAACGCCGGGCACTGTATGGGCTGGTCGATCGCCAGTTCTTGCCGGGCCTGCTGCGGGTGTTCGACTTTGCCAATCCGGATCTGCATACCGCTCAGCGCGCCGATACCACCGCCCCTCAGCAGGCGTTGTTCTTCCTCAATCACCCGCTGGTACTGGAGCAAACGCGAACCCTCGCGGCATCGCTAGCGGAAACCGCAGACCCTGGGCAACGCGTCACCGAGCTGTTTCAAGCGGTTTTGCGGCGTGATCCTACTCCGGCGGAATTGGCCGATGCAACCGAGTTCATCGCCACGGCCGATGCCCCCGCGGAGGACGATGCCGCTGAGGATGCCGCCCGCGCGACGGATTGGAGTTATGGTTACGGAGCGGTCGCCGAAGAACAGGGACACACCACCGGATTCACACCGCTGCCGCATTTTGATGGCCAGGCGTGGCAAGGCGGCCCGCGGTTTCCCGATGAGCAGCTCGGCTGGGTGCAATTGACTGCCGAGGGCGGTCACCCGGGCAACGATCGCGCGCACGCCGCCATCCGCCGCTGGACCGCCCCCCTCGACCTGCAATTGCAAATCCGCTCGACGCTCACCCACCAGCCCGCGGCCGGCGACGGCGTCCGCGCCTTCATCGTCGGCTCACCACAGGCTCCAGCCGTGCATGCCACAGCCCATGTGCACCAGCAAGCGGTCGAGCTGAACGTCGATTCGATCGAGGTCACCGCCGGCGAGACGATCGACTTCCTGGTCGACATCGGCGACACGCTCAACTCCGATCAGTTCCTGTGGTCGATTCAGATCGTGGGTGTCCCTCTAAACGCCGAAGATCCGCAGGGCGGCCGCGAAATCAGCTGGGACGCCGCAGCTGATTTTATCGGCTCTCACTCGCCGCAGTTGACTCCCTGGGAGCAACTGGCGCAGGTTCTATTGTGCACCAACGAATTCCTATTTGTCCCCTAGGTGAACCATGCCTCCACGCGACTCCAATCTTTGGCAATTCAGCCGCCGTGAACTGCTGCAGCGCAGCGGGCTGGGGCTCGGTGCGTTGGGGCTGATGCACCTGTTGCAGGACGACAGCTGCGCGGTGGCCGCCAACGAAGCATCACAGTTGCCGTTGGCGCAGCGGCCGGCCCATTTTCCCGGCCGCGCCAAACGCGTGGTGCACTTTTTCCTCAACGGCGGACCATCGCACGTCGACACGTTTGATCCGAAACCCGCCCTGGCTCGCTACGCCGGCCAGAGCTTGCCGGAAACGCTGACGACCGAGCGCAAGACCGGCGCGGCCTTCCCTTCGCCCTTCAAGTTCCGCCGCTACGGCGAGTCGGGGCTCGAAATCAGCGAGATCTTTTCACGCACTGCCGAGCACGCCGACGACATCGCCGTGATCCGCTCGATGTACGCTCAGGTCCCCAACCACGAACCGTCGTTGATGCTGATGAACTGCGGCGACTCGGCTCAGCCACGGCCGAGCGTCGGCTCGTGGGTGCTGTATGGCATGGGCACGGAGAATCAAAACCTGCCGGGGTTCATCGCCATGTGCCCCGGTGGGCTGCCGATCAAAGATGCTGAAAACTGGCAAGCGGCGTTTTTGCCCGGCGCCTATCAAGGGACCTATGTCGACTCGCAACATCAGTCGCTGGGGAAACTGATCGAGAACATCGAGCACCCGCAAATCGAACGTTCGGCCCAGCGCCGCCAGTTGGATTTGCTCGCCAAGTGGAACGCCGAACACCGCGCGGTCCATCAAGATCCACGGCTGGATGCGCGGATTCATGCTTACGAGTTGGCGTTCATGATGCAGCGCGACGCGCGTGAAGCGTTCGATCTTTCTGATGAAACCGCAGCGACTCAGGAAATGTACGGTCGCGGCGTGCACGGCCGCCAAACCTTGATCGCCCGCAGGCTGTTGGAGCGCGGCGTGCGCTATGTGCAGCTCTGGCATGGTGCCGGCCAGCCGTGGGACAATCACGATCAGATCGAAGGCAATCATCGTCGCCTGGCGGGTGAGCTTGATCCGGCGATCGGGGCATTGCTGACCGATCTGAAGCAACGCGGCATGTTCGAAGACACGCTCGTATTGTGGGGCGGCGAGTTCGGACGCACCCCGACTGTGGAACTCAGCGGCAACGGCACCGCACAGCAAGGCCGAGACCACAACCACTATGGTTTTTCGGTCTGGATGGCCGGCGGCGGGATCAAAGGTGGCACGGTGTACGGCGCGACCGACGAGTTTGGCTTTCGCGCCGTCGAAAATCCGACCAGTGTGCATGACCTGCACGCCACGATGTTACACCTGCTCGGATTCGATCACGAGCGGCTGACCTACCGGTACGCGGGCCGCGATTTCCGGCTGACCGACGTCCATGGCCGTGTCCTCCATGATATCCTCGCTTGATGCTTTCGCTCTTTCGCCGCTGGACGCGTCGCCGCCTGCTCCGCCAACCCTTCGATTCAGCCCGCCGCGAAATTCTACAGCAGCATCTCGCAGCCTACCGGCGGCTATCCCCGCAACTCCGCCGGCGGCTCGAGCAGATCGTCGCGGTGATGATCGCGGAACTGCACTGGGAAGGCTGTGAAGGGTTGCGGGTGACCGATGGAATGCGAACGCGGATCGCTGGCCACGCCGCCGTGATGTTGCTCGGCGCCGAGGATTATTACTTCGATTCGGTCACCGCCATCCTGATCTTTCCGCATGAGATTCAGCGGAACGGCGAATATGCGAATGGGTTCAATGCCGGTGAAGCTTGGGACAATGGCGGGGTCGTGCTCGCTTGGCCCGAGGTGCTGGCGATCGGCCAGCGGCATCCTGGCGAGAACGTGGTCATCCATGAATTCGCCCACCACCTTGATGGCCTCGATGGTGAGATGGCCGGATCGATTCCGTTCAATCACCCTGACGACCAGATTCGCTGGGAACAGGTCGCCGCGCGAGAATACGAGCAATTGATCGACGATGTGCAGCGTGGGCGGCCGACGGTGCTGGACCCTTATGGGACAACCGACCGCGCCGAGTTCTTTGCCGTCTGCAGCGAATGTTTCTTTGAGCAGCCGCACCGCCTGCAGCAGGCTCACGGCGAACTGTTCGAACTGTTGCTGCGGTTCTATCAGTGCGACCCGCGGCTGTGGCAGTAAAGCGGAAGTGAATGGGAATCGAACCCATCTGCGAGTGGTGATGAACCATCGCACAACGGTTTTGAAGACCGCGGCCGCCACCAGGCAAGCAAGCACTTCCGAAGCGAACTCAAGATTATATCGCCTCAGATTTTGGCGCGGGCCAATTCGCGCACCGCTCCGGATGCGTCGGCCCCTGCCGCACCGGCGTCATCCTCAGTTCCTTCTCGAACCCCGGCAGGCGTCCATAAGCGTGCGCCAGCAGCTTGATCGGGTGCAGAGTGGAACGCCCACTGCCGTGTTCGATTTGCATCTTGCAGGTGCTGCACTCGGTCGCCGCGGCGTGTGCCGTGTGCTTTCGCATCGCCGTGATCAGCGGCCAACCAATCCGCAGGCTGTTGCGGTAGTTCTTGCGTTCCAATCCCCAGGTCCCCGCCATCCCCGAACAGCCGCGTTCGACCGGCTGGACGCTCAGCCCGGGAATCAACTCCATCAAACGCGGACCGGCGTTACCGGCGTCGATGGCCCGGATGTGACACGGCTGGTGATAGGCGACTTCGGCGGCGATCGTTTCAAAATCGAGCGCCAATCGATCTTGCTGGTGCAAATCCCAGAGGTACTGACACGCTTCCATCGTGTTCTCAGCAACCGTCCGCGAGTCCTCGTCCCCGAGCAGATGCACATACTCGCGTTTCAGGCACAGCGCCGCGGCCGGCTCGGTTGCCACGACCGTGTAGCCCTGACGAACGGCATCGGCCAAGATCCGCACGTTGCGGCGAGCGATCCGTTTGGCACCGCGAAAGTCGCCGGCGGCGATCCGCGCCATGCCGCTGGCCAATTGCCGCGGCGGGACGAACACACCGATCTGGTTGTGTAGTAGCACTTCCGCCAAGGCGATCCCGAGCTGGACATCGTGATACGTCGCATAGTGATCGACGAAGTACACGACTTTCGCGCCACCGTGAGCCGACGGTTTGTGCCAACGTCGACCAGCGGCGTAACGCAAGAACGATTTTTCGGCCAGCGGCGGCAGCGCTCGCGCTTGGGACAGGCCGAAGGTGCGTTCTAAGATCCATCGCCACATCGGGCTGCGCATCAGATAGTTTGCCAGAGTCGGCATCCGCGAGGCCACCGCGGCGACCCGATCGATGCGGCTCATCAGCAAGTCAGAAAGTTTCAGGCCATTGGTGGCGACGTACTGCGCCTTGATCTCGCCGACGATCTTCGGGATGTCGACCGAGGCCGGGCATTCCAGTCGGCATTGATGGCAACCGAAACAGAGATCCGCGATTTCCTTGGCCCGGTCCAACGCCAGATCGCTCGGATCGAGCGTCCCCGTCAGCACACCGCGCAGCAGGTTCGCCTTCGCTCGGGGCGAAGCCTCTTCCACCGGCAGGATGCGAAACATCGGGCACTGGCGCTGGTCCGGCGCGGTGGTGCGGCATCGCCCGCAACCGTTACAGGCTCGAACCGCCTCTTCGATCGCCCGGCCCTCGCCCCACTGCTGGAGCACGGGCAGCTTGCGGACCGGTTGCCCCCGCAGGTCGGCCTCTTCAATTTCCCGGTCATTCGCTTCGATCAAAGTTCGATCATCACGAGTGACCTGGATCGTCGTCACCAGCGGCCGCAAAAACTGATCGGGCTTCTCAGGCTGCAGCGCAATCAGCTTGCCCGGATTCAGCCGCTCGTGCGGGTCGAACAACTGTTTGAGCTGAAGCATCGCCGGCCAAACGTCGCGATACTGCTTTCTCAATAACCAGGAGCGACTGCGCCCGGCCGCGTGCTCAGCGCCGAGCAACCCGCCGCAGGCCCACACCGCTTCGGCAATCTGTTCGCTCAGATCCCGCAGCCGGCCGGTGTCCTTCGTCGATGCCAGGTCGAGAAACGGCCGGATGTGAACTTGGCCATGACCCGCATGCGCGAACAGCGTCGAGGTCACCTGGAATTTCTGCAGCACGTCATGGATCGCCGTCAGCGCGGCCGGCAGCGATTGCGGCGGCACCCACACGTCTTCGATCAGCGGCACCGGACTCTGGTCGGCTTTAACGCGATACAGCCGCGGGATGACCCGCCGGGACAAGGCCCAAAACAGATCGCGCTGCTGACGCTCCATCGTCGTCGTCGACGCGAACGCCAGCTTCCGCCGCTGACACAGGTCGTCCTCCAGGTTCGCTAGTCGCGCCCGCAGTTCAGCAATCGAACCGCCCTGCAGTTCCACCAGCACCATCGCTTCGGCATCTCGAGGCAGCAGCCGCGCAAACGCCCACTCGGTATCGCGGGCGATCTCCAGCAGCCGGCGATCCATCAGGTCGCAGGCGACTACGCCATGCTCGACTGCCGCAACCGCCCCTCGGGCCGCCGCATCCAGCCGGCGGAAGAACAGCAAGGCCACGCCACGATTGACCGCCAGCGGTTCAGTCATCACGGTGGCCTCGGTGATCAACCCAAAGGTTCCCTGCGTGCCGGTCAGCAGCTTGGCGAGATTGACCCGCGTCTCCGCCGTCGGCAGGATCGCTTGCAATGACTCAAACGGCTCGATCACCCCGTCGAAGCGCAGCCCGTTAGCGGCTCCCCGCCGCGCGATGTCGCGGCCGATCACGTCGCGGTGCCCGCGAAAGATCTCCCACACGCCGCGGGCATAGCGTCCTGCCGGCGAGTCCTCCAACGGTGAATGCGACGAGAGTTCCAACAATTCGCCCGCGGCGGTCACCACTTCGAGCGACCGCACGGTGCTGCGTGCCGATCCACTTCGCAGGTAGTGGCTGCCGGTGGCATCGACCGCCAACACGCTGCCCATCGTGGTCACGCTACGGGTTGCCGGATCGGGTCCGTAGATGCGGCCATCGGTTGCCAGCTCACGATTGAGCGTTGCCAACACCACGCCGGGCTGGACCCGCACCAAGCCGGGCTCCGGCGGCAGGACCGGATCGACGGACTCACCCCCGCGCCGCCAACGGCGCAAGTAAACCGAGAAATCGATTACCAGCCCGCGTCCGAGCGATTCGCCGGCCACCCCACTGCCGGCTCCGCGAGCGTGTATCGTCAGCTGATGGTCGGCGGCGTACTGCATACAGGCGACGACATCTTCAGCCGAACGCGGGCGGACCACGCCCAGCGGCGGTACCTGGTAAATGCTCGCATCACTGGCATACAGCTGCACCGACAGCTCGTCACAGAAAACGTCGCCGACGATGACGCCCCGCAGGTCGTCCTCAACGCGTTTTCGTTCTATGTCCATGTACTACAGGATTTCAATCAGTTCTACCGTAAAGTGCAGCGTAGCGTTGGGCGGGATGGCACCAGCAGCGCCTTGGGAGCCGTAGCCCAGCTCCGGCGGAATTTCCAGCTCAATCATTCCCCCGCGCTCCACCAACTGCAAGCCTTCAGTCCAGCCGGGCACCACTTGTTGAAGTGAAAAAGTAGCTGGTTTGCCCGTCCGGTAAGAACTGTCGAACTCCATTCCATCGTCCAACGTGCCGACGTAATGCACCTTCACGCTGTCGGACACCTTGGGCGTCGTCCCGTCGCCGCGGCGGAGGATGCGGTACTTCAGGCCCGAGGCAGTCTGAGTGAACTCGGTCGGCGCATCGGGATCGGCAGGCCCAGGCGAGAATGATGGTTTGGAGACGCAGCCGCCTCCCAACCCTGACCCCAGCAATAGCAACACCAACCACTGAAATGCACGTCGCGACATCTTGATCCCCGCCATTCGAAAATTCTCCGCTTCCAACCTGTAGTTCTTCCGCTGATTCAGTGCCCCCTACCCGGGAGCGGGTATCGTTATGGCATTGGGTGGCACGCCCAGAGCCCATAGGTTCGGGTGGCACGCTCAGAGCCCCGGCGATGGGCGTGGACGCCGGAAGCAGATAGCGAACGCATGAGTCATTCCATGATTATCCTGCAGTTCTCTCCAACACGCCCTTCGTTCCTCAGGGACGTGCCACCCAAAGTTCCTCAGGGACGTGCCACCCAAAGGATAAGCACTCAGACCCCATGTGATGAGCCACAAAACTCGCGGAAGCCCCCAACATGTCAGCTCAGCCGACGCACCACTGATTGGTGAACCAGTCCACCCGGTCGGCGCGGCGTGGATTGTGGTTAACCGTCGGGTTGAACTTTTTGTCCTTCAACAACCGCAACAACGCCTTGGCCGGAACGTGCGCGTGCTGAGACACAACATCGACTTTCTCGCTCTGCGGTGACCAGTCATACAACAGCGAATGGTCGCGTTCAAACCATTCATCAAGGTACTTTGCATCGGTCGAACTGGTGAATACAAAATCGCACTTTTGCTTGCACAAGAAACCGAGCAGCTTGCTGGCCAACACCCGCGTCAGCTCGGTCTTACCATCCATTGTCGCCGCGGCAACATTCCAAAGGGTTACATAGCCATCTTCATCAACCGTTTCTGGGTCAATGCGGACTTGCACACCCGTCAATGGATTCGCTGGCGGCGCGGAGGGATCAAAGGCCGGCTCGTCGGAGGGAGTATCCGCTGGATCGGCGGAGTTGGCCAGTGCGTCCGCGGGCAGTGCTGCGTGAGTGGTCATATCGTCGGGCTCGGGGTGCATCGGATCTCTCCATGACGACGCAGAAAGAAGAGGAGGACCGCATCAAGCTCACGTCCTCCAGAGAATGAGAGGTTTAAAATTGCCGGATACAAATCATTTGTCATAAGTGACATCGTCCAGCACAATGCTTGCCGTTTGGAAAGCATCAGTGCCTGGAAACAACCTGTGTCCAGTTGCTTATTCTACCCGAACCCGCACCGACTCCCAATGGGTCCGCCAGCGAACCGCTGCCAGCGGGGGAACTAACAACCGTGCAGCTGCTCTCAGGCTGAGGGCTCAACTTCGCGGCTATAGACGGCATACACCGATTCAAAAGTTTCCGAGTCGATTTGAAACTTCGGCTGCGCATCGGTGTAATGATTGCAATGCTCCGCTAGCACTCGGTAAAGAAAGCGGAACAGATGCCGGGGCACCCTTAGCGATTGAAACACCGTCAGCAGACGCTGATAACTGACCGCATCGACAAACAAATCTTTCGGTTCAACTTTAGTGCCTTCCGCCGCGCAGGCCATCATTCGCGCACTGGTCAGGTCATACAACGATTCGCCGGACCACTGAAAGGATGGCACAACATTCTGTTTATCCAGTCGAGAGCGTTCATGGAAGGCCCGCCCCTCGCGTTCGACATCTCGGTAGAGTTCCTTGGGCAACATCAACTTGAATCCCAGTCCCGGGTGCTTCAGCAGTTTGTTGTCCAATAGCGGCCAGACGAAACGCCGCATCAGTTCGGGCTGGCCACCGGTCATGTGCGGCTCGTCCACGCGGTCCATCAAGACAATCGTTCCGGCGAACCCCAGCCGCTCCAGCAACCCCTGAAACTTATTAAGCATCTCATAACGATCATCGGTGCGGTCATAGCGCGGCAACGGCTGGCTCGCCAACTCACGAGGCGGAATTCTCAACAGCACGCGCCGCACCGGGCTGGTTTCGCGTTTGCCCACTCGCATGTGCCGGTGAATGCCCATCGCCGCCCGCTGGCACTTCGCCCACCGCATCCAGAACGGCAACACGCCCGGCAAGACCAGCAGCGGCCCGAGGATCAAAGCGGTTTGGTCGCCGATCATCCCTCGATTCCACATCCAGAGCGTCAGCGCCGCCGCCGCGATGAACCACAGGATCATCACCGCGTAGTCGACGTAGGCGACCCAGTTCCGATAGCCGAGCTTTTGGCGGAGCTGTTTCCAGCGGCCCTCAAACGTCGATTCAGTCGACTGGTCGTAACAACACGCCAACAGCAAGAAGTCCCGTGCGGAAGTCCGATCGAGTTTTGCCAACGCCGCCTTGTCGATGCGCTGAGAGCGGCGGCCGATCGCATCCTGGCGTTCGGTTTCACTGTCCGCTGCCAGCGCCTGGCTGACCAAATCGGTCACTCCGAGGCACAGGATCGAGTCCATGTGGTCCCACAACCGCCACGCATCGAGCACCTTCTCCGGCTTCTTGCTGTGAAACGTGCCGATGCGTGTGCTGAAGTGATCCAGGAACGGATTGAAGTCGTCGTAGCGAATGATGTACACGCGCCGCGACGGATGTTCCTGGTTGTACCGCGTCAGATGGCGATCGATCTGCAACCGCATCGCCGTCTTGCCGCTGCCCTTGGGGCCAAAGACGATCGCGGTCGACGGTTCCGACGGGTCGCCGTAAACCTTATCCCAGACCGGATGGTAGGCGCTGCTGATGCAGTGATCCTTAAATACCGGGTCGGTCTGAGCATCTTCCTCGGCAAACGGATTGCGAAGGATGCCGTGGTGCTCCAAAAAGCTCTGGATGTTCATCGAGGAGTTGCCTTGGGTTCAAATGTGGAGCCGATGCCTGCAATCAGTCTTTCAGGCCATCGAGCATTTGAACCAAGTCTTGGCGGCTGGCTTTCACCACATCCGCCGGTCCGGTCATCTTGACGAAGTACTTACGCCCCTGGGGATGCACCAGGATCAAGCCGGTCATCGCGTAGTTCGGCCGATCGACGACTTTGCCGCCCGAAAACGGTCCGCCTCCGACCATCTCTTTAAAATTGCCCGACAGGTCGACCAGATGAACCGTCCAGTCGCCGACCTTCTTTTCTTCGGACTTCTGAGCCGCGGCATCGCCGCCGGTGAACTGCGTTTTCCAGCGATCGATGTTGGCCTTCACGTCACCGCCGGCAGCCATCATCGTCACACGTGCCTGTGGAGCGTCGTCGCCTTCTCCGGAGCGGACGATGTACTCGTGCTCGACAATTGACGACTGCGGCTTGGTCCGCTGCCATGACTTGGGAACCGTCAACTTCTTTTCGCCGAAGACCGAAACCGTCTCGGCCGCTGTCGGTTCATCGGCTCGCGTTTGCGCACCGTCGAGCGAGAGCAGCGCCACAGCCACCGCCAAGGTGCACCAGCCAACAGGGGAGCTTGTCATCGTCGTGATCCGTTGTGGGAAGGGGTAAATCAGGAACGTCGCGTCCGGCAACCAACTAGCCGGCAATGCGAAGCCACCCATTCTACTCACGGACTACGAACGCCCCAAGCCGCAGACCCGAGGTCGCTGCTGCGGCGGTGCAGACCCCCGTAAGCGGCCCGCTAAAGGAATGCCTGAAGCGTTATCAATATTCGCCGCTGATGGACTCGCGCGACGCGCGGGTGCCGAGCGCGCCCCAGACTCCGTACGGGCTGCGTGAGCCGACTGGCGTGACGCTATTGGTCCGCGACGTCAAGGCGATGCAGTACACGCAGGGCGTGCGTGGATTGCCCGCTTCGATCGAGTCGCTGATGAACTTGAGCGCCCCGTCAGCCATCGCCACATGCACTCCGCCGGGGTGTCGGCTGCTGGGCGGCACGATCCCGTGCGTGTCGGCGTGGCCCGCCAGACAGACCTCGGAATTGGGCGGCAGGATCGTGTTGATCTGGGTCTGCAACTGATGAAAGATCGCCCAGCGGTAACCACGTCGCGACACCACGTTGCTCAGCCCGTTGTAATCGGGCACCCAAAACCGCGGCCGTTGCGGATCGATCTGGCCGAGGTCGAAACAGCGTTTGGGATTGTCGGCCACCAGGATGCTGCCGCCGTTATTGATCGACGGGGCGCTGCGGACGTCACGATCTCCCAGCCCAGTGATGATCTCGCCGACCATGATCGTAGTCGACAGCCCGTCCATCACGTCACGAAACTTCATCGACGCCCGCGGCACGAACACCCCGCGCATCCCACAGCGGGCGCGAGCGACCGTGTCGGGATCGTTGCGGTAATACCAGCGATTGCCGATGAAGATCGATACACCGTGCTCGCCGTTATACAGCCCATCACCGGTGCACGCGGCATAGTTGGTGCGGCCCAGCGCCGGCACACCCCAGCCCGGATCGCTGGGGCAGCGAAACGTCGGCGTCTCGGTCGCCCACGGCGGATAATTTCCCTGAGTCGCCCGCGGTCCAAACGCCGGCCAGCGGTCGCCGTTGCTACTGACCATCGGATTGCTGATTTGGTCCCACAGCGTCTGTTGCTCAACAAACGGCAGCAGCCCGACGAGGTAGCTCAGCTCGTGCCGTGTAAAACCGGTTCCGTTGCGCCGCGGCGGCATCAACATCGTTGTACCGTTCATTCGTCGGCCCGGTGCCGTGCATCGGGAGCTGACCGAATGAAGCATGGTAGTTGTGGATCCCCAAGCCGATCTGCTTGAGGTTGTTGCCACAACTCATCCGCCGCGCTGCTTCCCGCGCGGCCTGAACGGCCGGCAGTAACAAGCCGACAATGATCCCGATGATGGCGATCACCACCAACAACTCAACGAGCGTAAAGCCGACGCGGCGGCCACCTGAAACGTGCATCATCGCTCATGTCTCCCACGATGAGTCGGAACAACAAGCCGTCTGCAATCGAGTCGTTTATTACTGCGGGCGTTTCTTCACTCCGCCATGTCTGCGGATTCCGCCGCTTCGGCCGCCGCTGCCGCAGCGATCTCGTCAAAGGTGAACTCGCTGTTCTCCTGGACCACGCCGCCGCCGCGGTCTCCACAGCCGACCACGCCGATCGCGATCGCCACTACCAAACCCATCTCCGCTAGCCGGTGCAAGGCAATCATCACTGCAACCTCCGGAAAAAGAGTCCCGACCGCAGTTCCGCTAACTAAAAGTAGCAGGCACGCTCCGCGTGCCGCAGCGATGGCTGCCTAGCCTCAGCTGCTAGACATAACGATACAGCATTCAGGTGCCGTCCGACTACCTTTTCCTGGGGGCATCCGAGATTATTCCAGAAAAATTTTGGCTGGCAGTTATTTTGGTCGCTTCGTCCCGGCGGTGAGCCGAGTTTGTGTTGCCTCAGCACCGGCCGGCGAACCACCACCACATCCAGCGTGAGATCGCCACAGCGGCCACAAAGTAGGCCACCGCCAGGGGAATCAACATCAGGTACAACGAATAGCCGACGGTAAAGACCACCAGCGTGATCGCCAAAAATGCCGGCACAAAGTTCAGCAGCGCGATCGCTGGCACCCACAGCGCGAGCAGGATGTTGCCCTGCAGCGAGTGCCTATACCGCCACGATTGTGACACATACCAGCCGAAACAACCTAGCGTAAACGGCGTCAGCAGTGCGGCCAGCAGATACAACTGACTGACGAACGAATTCGTCCCCCGCCCCGCCATCCCGCTCAACGTCACCCCCAGATGGATGGCGATGGCCGTGGCTGCAAACGCCGCTGAAACCCACAATGGCAACGGCAACGGGAGGCTTTCCGCTTCCGGCTGATCCGATTGATCAAGCGGATCGGGCTCCTGCTCGGGCAACATCGCCGGCGGCCGATACGGCGACGGGTCCGGCGGAGTCGCTTCACCCATCACAGTTGCCTTATGTCGCCGGTCGCTCTACGTGGCCGATCGCTCCGTCGATCGGAATTGCTATCTGCCGTCTCAGAACGACCGGCGGAGCGGTCGTCCACGCTGTACCCCGTCGCGGAGCGACAATTGATGGTAGCCGGGCGTTTCAACGCCCGGTTGCGTTTGCCCCCGAAATCGCACCGCGTCACGGAGTGACGCCTGAACGGTTGTGGTGGATCAAATGTTCCATCACCGGCGGCCTCAACCGTCGCTTCGCGACGGCGGCCTTTGCGTGTTGCTCCTCACCGTGGCATGAATGCCACGGCTACCATCACATGGTCGCTCCGCGACCTGACGTTACTAGGTACGACCGGCGGAGCGGTCGTCCACGCTGGTCGTCCACCTTGCTACCACTTCAAGCCAAATCGCTCGCCGCCGCTGGCCTGGTCGTTGCCGCCGCGGAGCGGGCCTTGGTGAGTCGCCTTGATGGCCGGCTCGAGCGGTTCGCTCTCCTCCTCGACCTCTGTCGTCGTTGCCTCGGCCGCCTTGTGAACGGCCTGCTTGATTGACAGCGAAATCTTTTGCGTTTCGGAGTCGACGTTCAGCACCTTGACGTCCACTTCTTGGCCTTCCTTGATGAACGCCGCGACGTTGCTGACCCGGTGCCCGGCGATCTCGCTGATGTGCACCAGCCCTTCAACACCGGGGGCCAGCTTGACGAACGCGCCAAAGGGGGTGGTGCGTGTGACGGTTCCCTTGAGCACCGCTCCGGCGCGATCGTCTCGGCGATCGTATCCCACGGATTCTCCAGCAGATCGCGATACGAGAGGCTGATTTTTCCGGTCTGCTTGTCGATTTTCTCGACCTTGACCTTCACCTTCTGCCCTGGCTCGATCACTTCGCTCGGATGCTTGATGCGTTCCCAGCTCAGCTTGCTGACGTGGATCAGGCCTTCCAAACCGCCGAGGTCAACGAACGCGCCAAAATCCTTGACCGTACGAACCGTGCCTTCCAGCAGATCGCCGGGCTGGATCTGTTCCAGCTGCTGCTGGCGTTTTTCCTCGCGTTCGCGTTCGAGCACCGCCCGGCGACTGAGCACCAGATTGCCGCGGCGGGGATTGGCCTCAGTGACGATGCAGATGAACTTCTGGTCGACGAACTCGCTGGTGTCCTCGACGCGATGCTCGCTGATCTGACTGATCGGAATGAAGCCGCTGATGCCAGCCACTTTGCATTCCAGGCCACCGCTATTGGCGCCCGTGACGGTCGCCTCGACTACCGAACCGGGCTCAATGTCCGACCAATCCGAAACGTCGACCGCTTCGCCGGGGAGTGTCAGCTGGTACAGGCCATCAGCCGAACTGATGCCGCGGATGACCACCTCGATCGACGCTCCCGCCTCAGGTTCGGCGGCTGTGAATTGCTCCAGTGGTACAACGCCTTCGTCCGGCCCGCCAAGGGCAACAAACACGCTGTCGTCTTGGATTTTGAGCACCGTCGCATGCACGCGCTGGCCGTCCTGCAGCGGCTCGCGGCGTGAAGCCATCCCGGCGGACCCACCCAAAAACGCATCGAGCTCCCCGGCAGCGGCGAGTTCGCGGTCCAGTTCAGCTTGAATATCACCCGGCAGCGGCTGCCGCAGATTCGGAAGCGCTGCTTTAGCCGGCCGCGCCGGCTGGTCGCGCTGCTCCGCAGCGGGTTGCTGCGCTTCGCCAGACGAGTCTGCATCGCCCTTGTTCGTAGCCGGAGCGAGCTTCGGCAGCGGCTTCTGCGGCCGGTCTCTCCGCTGCTCAGGAGCCTGTCCGCCAGCGTTTGGACGCTCCCGAGACGGGCGCTCCTGCGTCGGAGGCTGAGCGGCCGGCGAGAATGGCTTGGCCGTCGGTGACTCTGGCTTGGCGGATGCCCCGCGCGACGCCAGCGGGCCTTTGCCTCGAGCAACCGAAGCCAGTGGCCCTGAAGCACCGGCCGTGGCTGCCGCCGCGTCCGCGACAGGCTGCTGAGATTCAGCCGACGGCTGCGCCGGGTCAGGCTGTGGAGACGGGGCGGGTGCTGGGACCTGCTGGCTGGATGGATCGGTCGTCTGGCCAGTGTTCATTGCGGTGGACAAAATAAGGAAACAAGACAGGCGGCGACCCGGACAGGGGTTGCATCATACGCCCTTGATATAACCTCAGTAGTCTAACGTTCTTGAGTTCCACTCGGTAGCCTGTTTCATGCCCGCTCTCGACCCTTCCTTGTTTGTATCCGTCGAACCGAAAACGCTCCCTGAACCGCTGCGCGAGCTGATCGAGGCGGCGGCGCTGCCGTCGCTGGGCGATGGCCCGCCAGACGAAGCTTTGGCCAAGGCGCTGGCGACCCAGGCGGCTTCTCTGGCGCACCTCCCCGAGGCAGCCTTAGCCGGGCTGTGGCTGCTCGCCGGCGACCTGGACGCTTCGCATGAAATCAGCCAATCAATCAGCGATCGCAACGGCAGTTTCTGGCATGGGATCATGCACCGCCGCGAAGGTGATTTCGGCAACGCGAAGTACTGGTTTCACCGTGTCGGACGGCATCCGGTGCTCGATCAACTGGCGAAAACGCCCTACGGCGATCCAGACAATTTCGTCGATGCCTGCCAAGCAGCGACTCGGGGCAAGCATGCGGCGAACTGGGACTCGTCCACTGCTTCGCTACAGCAGCTGCAGTGGCTCGAATGGCAACTGCTCTTCGCGCATTGCCTGAGTTGAAGGTAGACGACCAGCGCGGACGACCGCTCCGCCGGTCGTACCTGACGGATGTGACCGGGGGAAAACCGATCGGCGACGCTGGGTCGCGGAGCGACCGCGTGATGGTAGCCGTGGCATTCATGCCACGGTCACGATCATCCCACATGATCCATCGTCGCGGAGCGACGGCTACCATCATCCGTCGCTCCGCGACTGGGCACCGCGTGGACGACCTAACCGCCTACCGACCCGATTGCAGGATCGAGATGACGTTTTCTAGGTCCGGAGCCAGCGGTGCGGTGAACTCGATCATCTGGTTGGTCTTGGGATGCCGCAGCACCAACCGCGTGGCGTGCAGCGCATGCCGCGTCAGCACCGGTGGCTCGCCCGGCGCCGCCCGCCCGCCGAGCAACTGCGAACGAGTGATCTCGCTGTGGCCAGCGTACAACCGGTCGCACAGGATTGGACAGCCGATGTGCTCCATGTGTACCCGGATCTGGTGCGTGCGCCCGGTCTGCGGCTTCGCCTTGACGAGCGAAAATCGACCGTAGCGGCCGATGACTTCGTAGAATGTCGTTGCCGGCCGACTCGACTCATGCCGATCGCGAATCGCCATCTTCTCACGCTGAAACGGATGCTTGCCGATCGGGACGTTGATCATGTCCCGGTCGCGGTCGAGCACTCCGGCAGTGATTGCCAGGTACTCCTTCTCAACGTGGCGGTCGTGCCACTGCTGGGCCAGGTTGAGGTGAAAGGCGTTGGTTTTGGCGACCACGATCACCCCGCTGGTGTCGCGGTCGAGTCGGTGCACGATCCCCGGTCGCGTCGGTCCGCCGATGTCCGAGAGCGACTGAAAGCGGTAAGCCAATGCGCTGGTCAGCGTGCCGGTCCAGTTCCCGCGCGCCGGATGCACCACCATCCCCGGCGGCTTATTGACGACCACCATCCCGTCGTCTTCGTAGAGCACATCCAGCTCAATGTTTTCGCCGATCGTGTCGTCGCTGACGGCGCTGGGCATCTGAAAGCGGATCGACTGGCCGGCGCGGACCTTGTGACTGGGGCGAACCACACGGCCGTTTACCTCGGCTCCACCGGCCTGGACGCTGTCCTTCAGCTGTTGACGGCTGAATCCGTCGAGCAGTTGGGTGAGGAATACATCGATCCGCAGCCCATCAGCCGATTCCGGTACGGTGACGCTGCGGATGACGCTTTCCGCTTCATAGACGCTGTCCAGCGCCGCGTCGTCATCTAACAGAGAGGAGTCGTCCTCGAGCGGGGACGGGCCGATCGGCTCGTCATCCAGAGGTGTGCTCACAAGCTCGATTCCGGCTCGCTCACCGGCTCATCGGCCGGCTGCTCGTCCGCTTCCGGCTCTGGAGTTGGCTCCGCGGACGGCTCGGTTGCTGGCTCACTGTCGGTTTCCGCGGCCGGCTCGACTTCGGTCACCGGCTCGACTTCCGTCACCGGTTCGGCCGCGGCTGTCGGGGCGGGTTCGGTCGCGGGTACCGGGGCAGCTTCCGCCTCAGCAGCAGGCTGCTCGGTGGCCGGCTCAGCGGCGGGCGCAGGGGTCGTCGACTCGGGTTCCATGGCCGGCTCCATAGCATCGTCCTGCTCAGCCGGCGGCTGCGGATCGGCAGCGTCTCGCGGCAGGTTCAATTCGCCGGGAGCCGGGCCTTCACTGGCGTCGCCGCGCAGTTCCGCAGGAATGTTCAGCGGGGAAACTTCGGGCAGCTCGAGGTCGGGAATGTCCGGTAACGAGCCGCCACTGGGCATCGCTGGTGGCTGCGAAGGATCAGCCGGGCGGAAGTCTTGTCGCTCAAACCAAGCGAGGAACTCCTGCGTGTCCGGGTTCTGCAGCGCCGCGATCCGCTGCTGAGCGGCCTCGATCATCGCTTCGGATTCACCGATCGAGACGACGTTTTTGTACGCTTCAATCGCTTGATCGACCTCTCCCATCGATTCATGGGTCCGCGCGATCCCGAAGTTGCGCGCGAGCGGATCAGCGTGTCGTCGCTCGCTTCGGCGGCCTCACTGTATCGCTTCAGCGCGTCGGACAACTGCGTCTGCGCTTCTTCGCGGTCGTTGAACTGAGCGGCGATGCCATTGGCGAGCAGCACGTCGGCCTGATAAAGCTTCGCCAACGCCCCGGCGGTTGTATTGGGATAGCGTTCACCTACCTGGCCGAGCGCCTCGGGGTCACCGCTGCCAGCGTTTTGCAGCAGTTCCAGCGTCGCATCGCTGCGCGTTCCAACCTCAGCGCTCCGGTACAGCCCCCAGGCCACCGCTGCGATCACCAGCACCACGATCACCGCAGCGATCAGCTTCGTGTAGTTTTCGATCTTTCTGATCTGCGTTCCCAGCAGATCGGCCAGATAATTTTGCTGAAGTTCGTGCCGGCGTTCTGAGTTCATAATGGACGATCCGTCTGGTCGTGGCTTTTCAACTGACCACGGCTGAGATCACTGCCGCCCCTGCCCAGCAAGGACGAGCAGCGTAATTTAATAGCGTAACGTTTTTTGCAAGCCGGCGCCGGCGAAACTTCCCGCAGCGGATTTGCTCGGGCACCCCCGGAATGACTAGCGATTACATTCCTGAAGCCTCGAACTATAGAAATAGATGCAAATTCTCGTCAATAGGTCGCGCTCTTGGCCACCGCCCTGTTGACGCCGCCGCTTAGGCTCACAGGCCGGCGTTTATGCGATCACGTTAACCGTGCGCGCGACGAGGTTGCTCGTCCCACCGTCTCCGTCGGTCACCGCGAAACTCACCTGGCGCAGCCCCGTGATCGGGTCGTCCGAGCGGTTGCGGAAGGTCACCGCCTTGAGCACCGCCGTCACGTGTGCAGCCAGCGCGCTGGAGTTGAACGCGATCACCAGCGGATCGGTTCCGCCCCCTCCGCTGAACGTACCCACCAGCAGTGCGTTCTCCTGCGTGCCGTCGGTCCCGTACGTGATCTGGTCGCCGTCCACACCGATCTGCTTGGCTTTGAAGCCAATGTGTTTGGCGCCCAGCTGGTCATCGGCCGTCGCCCCGGCGCTGAGCCAGACCGTGAGCGTGCCACCGCCAAAGTCCAGCAGGTCCGGGTCGCTCACCGTCCCGCCGCCGATCACTACCGGCACCGCGTTCTTCTTGTAGTTCACCATACTTGTCGGGAATGAGGCGATTACCGGAGCATCGTTGACCGGTGTGATCACCACGGCCGCGGCCGCGGCCGTGGCGCTGGTGCCGCCATCGCCGTCGGTCAGCCTGAAGGTAATGCTCCGCGGAGTGAGCGACGGTGCCTTGGAGACGCTCCAGAAGGTCACGCGCCGCAGCAGTTCTTGCGCGGCCTCCTGCGTCGCCTGGGCCCCGAGCGTCACCGTCAGGGTCGTTGTGCCGGCAAAGGTTCCGATCACGTTCCCGTGATAACTGACCTCTGACGTCGCTGCGTTGACGCTGATCGGTCCAGAGCTCTGAATCCCCAGCCGGTCCGTGCTCTTCGCACCCGAGGCAATCCTGACCGTCAGCTTTCCGGTGTCGAAATCCTGAGAATCCAGATCGAAGACCGTGGCTCCGCCGTCAAGCACGATCGGCTCGCCACCTTCAGTATAGTTCAGGGTGCTCGCCGACGCAGTGATCGCCGGAGCATCGTTCTTGGCGATCAGGTTGACGTTGCGAGTGACAAGATTGCTCGTCCCACCATCCCCGTCGGTCGCCACGAAGCTCACCTGGCGCGGCGCTGTGTCGGGGTCGTCCGAGGTGTTGTGGAACGTGACCGCCTTGAACACCGCCGTCACATGCGCGGCCAGCGCGCTGGAATTGAACGTGATCACCAGCGGCTCGGTTCCAATGCCTCCGGTGAACCTGGCCACGGGCACTGCGTTCTCCTGTGTGCCGTCGGTCCCGTAGGTGATCTGGCCATCGTCCACACCGATCTGCTTGGCTTTGAATCCGGTGTGCTTGACGCCCAGTCGGTCATCGGCCGTCGCGCCGGCGCTGAGCCAGACCGTGAGCGTGCCACCGCCAAAGTCCAGCAGGTCCGGGTCGCTCACCGTCCCGCCGCCGATCGCCACCGGTGCCGCGTTCTCGGTGTACTTCACGACTTTTGTCGAGACCGAGCCGATCACCGGAGCATCGTTGACCGGTGTGATCACCACCGTCGCGGCCGCGGCCGTGGCGCCGGTGCCGCCATCGCCGTCGGTCAGCCTGAAGGTAATGCTCCGCGGAGTGAGCGACGGTGCCTTGGAGACGCTCCAGAAGGTCACGCACCGCAGCAGTTCTTGCGCGGCCTCCTGCGTCGCCTGGGCGCCGAGCGTCACCGTCAAGGTCGTTGTGCCGGCAAAGGTTCCGATCACGTTCCCGTGATAACTGACCTCTGACGTCGCCGCGTTGACGCTGATCGGTCCAGAGCTCTGAATCCCCAGCCGGTCCGTGCTCTTCGCACCCGAGGCAATCCTGACCGTCAGCTTTCCGGTGTTGAAATCCTGAGAATCCAGATCGAAGACCGTGGCTCCGCCGTCAAGCACGATCGGCTCGCCACCTTCAGTATAGTTCAGGGTGCTCGCCGACGCGGTGATCACCGGGGCGTCGTTCTTGGCGATCAGGTTGACGTTGCGAGTGACAAGATTGCTCGTCCCACCGTCCCCGTCGGTCACCACGAAGCTCACCTGCGCGGCGCTGTGTCGGGATCATCCGAGGTATTGTGGAACGTGACTGCCTTAAGCACCGCCGTCACATGCGCGGCCAGCGCGCTGGAGTTGAACGTGATCACCAGCGGATCGGTTCCGGCCCCTCCGCTGTACGTGGCCACTAACCTGGCATTCCCCTGCGTGCCATCGGTTCCGTAGGTAATCTGGCCGCCGTTCACACCGATTTGCTTGGCTTTGAATCCGGTGTGCTTGACGCCCAGTCGGTCATCGGCCGTCGCGCCGGCGCCGAGCGAGACGGTCAGCGTCCCACCGTCAAAGTCGAGCAGGTCTGGATCCGTTACAGTTCCTCCACCGATCACCACCGGCGCCACGTTTTCGGTGTAGTTCACCACACTGGTCGGGAACGCACCGATCACCGGAGCAGCACTCGCCGGCTCACTGATAACCTCGGTCAAGAAGATGCTTACGTCTGCTTGTCCACTCAGACCACCGGCGTCGACCGCCCGGACCACGAGCGGGAAAGATGGAGTGGTAGCGAAGTCGAGTGCTGATGCGTTGGCAACTCGAATCTCCCCGCTCACTGCATCGATCGCAAAGGCATTGTTAAAGTTGCCACTGATGATGCTAAAGCTAAGCTCTTCATCCTCAACATCGCTGGCAACGACGGTCCCGACGACAGCGCCTACAGGTGAATTCTCAGGCAATGTGAACGTGTTGGGCGCGACAACTGGCGGGTCATTGACCGCTCTGACCGTGATCACCACGGTAGCGACGTTGCTGTTGGCCCTGTCGTCGCTGACGCGAAAAGTGAACGAGTTGGTGCCGTGGAAATTCGGATCGGGAGCATAGGTAAAACCGCCGGTCGCCTCGTCGTTGATCGTCACGGTTCCGGACGAGGGCGACGACACCACCCAATACTGCAGCGGGTCATCATTTGGATCGATGGCCAGCAGCGGCGCAATCAATACTCGATCCTCATCGATTGAAAACTCCGCTGAGTAGGCGGTTGGATCGTCGTCGTAAACCGTAACGGTGCGTTCGGCAGTAAGGGGCTTTGCATGGTGAAGACTGCGCCACTCGCACGTCATTGCCCCATCCAGTGAGCGCCAACAACTTCCCATCATCCTGCTGGACAATATCATAAATCATGTCTGCAGCGGACGTGTTGACAAGCGAGTTTCGATACAGTCCATCTAGATCAAATGAAGCATCAAGTGTCCCATCCTCGTTCAATCGAATCAGTGCTGAATCGTAAACGTTGGCGACGACACTAACACCGCCAATTGTGATCTTACCATCGGAGTGAATGATCATGTTTGTTGGTGTGTCGCGGCCGCCGACCGCGACGTCGATTAACTTCATACCATTGCTGCCGAAAGAAGTATCGACCGCGCCATTGGGCAGGAATCGAGCGACAGCAAAGTCGGCTGGCTGGCTGACACCCCCAACAACTGCCGTTGCTGAGGCTGAGTAAACGACTCGCCCCTGGCTATCGACCTGCATTCGACTCGGCGAGATTAGCGATCCATCAATTCCCGCCGAGGCAACCCCATTGTTGCCAAAGCTGGTTACCAACCCCAGTCCATTGGGCTGTACGCGGGCGACGCCTATTTGACTTCTAAGATTTCCACCAATTAAAAAACTCTCATCTTGCAAGATCTCGATCTCAGATGTGGAAAGACTGGCGTGATAGACCGAATCCATCCGCGAAACGCCCCCGTTGCCGAACGTCGCGTCGAACGTGCCGTTGAAATTCAGCTGTGCGATAACACCCGTTACTGCCCCATTTTCAGTGAAGCCGAGCAAGATACGTCCATCAGCACGCAAAGCGATATCAGATACGCCCGCCGTCGATATGCCGTGAAGCGAATTTAAATCGGCGATTCCGCCCGTCCCAAATGTCGGATCCAGCGTCCCATTGGCCTTGTACCTCGCGAGAATGCCGCGCCCAGAGCCTGAGCCGAACCTGCCACCTACGAGAAAATCGCCGTTCGGCTGAATCGCAATGCTGAATGGCCGCGGATTCGATTCAGTTCCATTAACAAATGACGTGGTAACTACGCCATTGATTCCGAACGCCCTGTCGACAGTGCCATTTGCATTGAGTCGAGTGATCTGCCACAGCGAAGTGTTGCTACTGCCATATCCGGCTTCGCTCGCAATAAGTACTTTTCCATCGGCCAAGGATGCCATCAACGCCCGCGGAAACTGCATACGGATGAACGAACTTGTCCGTGCCAGTCCATCGATGCCATAAGAGTTATCCAACACCAACGGGACGGGGTCTGAAGTCCCGATCGAGGCGTTGGCTGCCATGGTCAACATTTGGTCGCCGTCTGCGAAGATGTCATGGACCGCATTGATGGGAAAGGTCGCGCTCTGCGCTGCCCGCGGGGATCGTCACCGTTGCTGGTACCGTCGCTGAACTCGTGTCGCTGCTGCTCAGTGACACGATCAGAGGTTGACTCAGATCGCCCGTGCGGATCACCGTCCCGGTGGCTGCGCCGGCCCCCGCCGACTCCCAAAATCCGTCGGGTGAGACCTGCAACTCAAGGGTCGTCTCACCAGCCACTTCGGTCAAGAAAATGCCTACCTCTGCTTGTGCACTCAGGGCACCGCCGTCGACTACCCGCACCACGAGCGGGAAAAACGGAGTGGTGCCGAAGTCGAGTGCGGATGCGTTGGCAACACGAATCTCCCCGCTCACCGCATCAATTGCGAAGGCATTATTGGTGTTACCACTGACGATGCTAAAGCTAAGCCCACCATCCTCAACATCGCTGGCGACGACGGTACCGACGACAGTACCCACAGGCGAATCTTCAGGCAACGTGAAGGTGCCGGGCGTGACAACAGGCGGGTCATTGATAGGGTTGACCGTGATCACGACTGTCGCCAGGTTGCTGTTAGCTTTGCCGTCGTTGACGCGGAAGGTGAACGAGTCGGTGCCATGGAAATTGGGATCAGGAACATAAGTGAAGCTGCCTGCCGACGGGTTGTTGATCGTCACGGTTCCAGACGAGGGCATCGACACCACAGAAAACTGCATTGGGTCGCCGTTCGGATCAATGGCCAGCAGCGGTCCAATCAGTGCCCGATCCTCATCGATCGACAACTCCAGCGAGTATGCCGTCGGATCGTCGTCGTAAACCGTAACGTTGCGCTCGGCCGAGATGAGCTTTGGCTGGTGAAAGCGCGCGATGCGCATGTCGGTCGCCCATCCGGTGAGCGCCAATAATTTCCCGTCGGCCTGCTGGGCTAATTCAAAAATCAGGTCTGGCGTGAACGTGGTGACAAGCGAGCTTCGATATCGACCGTCTAGATCGAAGGAAGCATCGAGCGTTCCATCTTCGTTTAACCGAGCGAGTGCCGAGTCGTAAACGTTCGAGACGATGCTGACGCCGCCAACTACTATCTTGTCACCCGACTGGATGATCATGCTCGTTGGTACGTCGCTACTGCCGTTTGCGATGTCGATGATCTTCGCGCCAGTGCCGGCGAAGGAGAGATCGGGTGCGCCGTTAGGCAGGAATCGAGCGACGGCAAAATCGGCTGGCTGGCTGACGCCGTCAACAACCGCTCTTGCTGACGCTGAATAAACGATGCGTCCCTGGCTATCGAGCAGCATTCGAGGTTGCCCGATCAGCATTTCGTCGAAGTCCGCCAAGGCGATCCCGTTGTTGCCAAAGCTGGTTACCAGTCCCAACCCGTTGGACTGAACGCGGACAACGCCGGCACGACGTTGGAAGGCACCCGCGACTAAAAAGCTCCCGTCTTGCAGGATCTCAATCTCATAGGAGCCAAACCCGGTACGATAGGACGAATGTAACCGCGAAACGCCGCCGTTACCGAATGTCGAATCGAACGTGCCGTTGGGATTCAGTTGTGCCACAGTACCCATTACCGTCCCATTATCTTGGAATCCTAGCAGGATTCGACCATCGGCACGCAGAGCAATATCGGATACTGCCGCAGTCTGGGACGTGTGTTGGAGCTTACTCAAATCGGCAATGCCGTTAAATCCAAACGTTGAATCCAACACCCCATTGGCTTTGTAACGCACGAGAATGCCACGGCCACCGGTGTAGCTGCCGCCCACCAAAAAGTCGCCATTCGGTTGGACCGCTATTCGGGCAGGGATCGGTGACGATGCATCTGCATGAACAAGCGACGTGGTGACAATGCCGTTATTTCCAAACGTTCTGTCTATAGTGCCATCTGCATTGAGCCGAGTAACCTGCCACGAGGAAACACTAGCTTCACTTGCGGCAAGCACTTTCCCATCGGCTAAGGATACCAACGCCGCTTGCGGAAACTGGATTCGCATTAGCAGACTTGTCCGTGCCAGTCCGCCAATGCCGTACGAATGGTCCAGCGCCAACGGACCAGGGGTCGAGGTCGAGGCGCTAGCCGCAATGGTCAACACCTGATCGCCGTCGGCGAAGAAGTCATCGACGGCAGCGATCGGAAAAGATGCATTCGCACTGCCCGCAGGGATCGTCACCGTGGCGGGAACCGTCGCTGAACTCGTGTCACTACTGCTCAGCGACACCGTCAGCGGTTGACTGAGGTCGCCCGTGCGAGTCACCGTCCCCGTGGCTGCGCCGGCACCAGCCGATTCCCAGAACCCATTCGGTGATATCTGCACATCCAGGGGCTTCAGCTCCGAAACATTCAGCACCAACTGCGTCCGAAACCCGTGAGTGACGGTTTCCAAGGTGGACAGCGACGCCCATTTATACATGCTCACGGTGTTCTCTAGCCGAACGGTCAGCCGCTGGCCGAGCAGGGGTTCGAGGACCGCACGATTCACTTCGACAGAGTTCACACCGAGGCTTCTGATCTCCCCGGTACCGAGTGTGATCGCCGGCGCGGTGGCGTCGGCTAGTGTCACCGCGCCGTCACCAGGATATGCCCGCAAGACAAATCGCGGGTAAATGCCATCACCCGACGTGAAACTTTGGACGTGAAAAGAAAAGCTCGCCGAATCTACCCTTGAGCCCGCAGCGATGTTGCGCAGGTCAAACTCAAAAATTCCCCGTTCCTGAGCAGGCGTTGTTGGCGGATTGAACCAACGATTGGAAATCGATGCGCTGGTTGAATCGACCGAGTCAAACACCCCATCGTGATTCGTATCAGCAACCATTCCGTCAGCCGTGGTGGTCAACGTCAACGCCGCGAGCAGGTGGCGGCGTTCCAACGATTCGACTCTCAGGCGACGATACCGCTGTGAGCGGCGAGCTTGCTTGGCCATACGGGACTCTCAGATTGAAAAGACTCGCAGAACGGAAGGTAGCGAGAGAGCATATGTAGTACGCAGCGCCGGCTCAAGCGAGGGGGAAGCCAGATTTTTCTAGCTTCAGTCGCGATCACCGCGGCCGGCTAACCATTGGCGTCCATGAGCGTCCCGTATCTGTCCCGCACAAGCCTTCGCCAGGTGCGCGTTAAGCGGCCTGGGCGAGTCTCTCCGTCACATCTGCAACTGGACGTCGGCTCATAGTCCATGAGAACCGGACGCTAACGCGTGCCGGCTGATCGAATCTTGCCCAAGTTCATACTCAGCCCCGCGTAGATGGCCAGACGAGCCATACCCCTGCCACGGGTCTGATCGGCGCGGCCGGCTTGACGATCCTGCTCTACCAATCAAGCCCGCAGGCAACTGCATCAGGTGACCAAGCCTTTAGTGACGGTCATGAAGATATCTTCAAGGGTCGGATCCTTGTCGTTGAACTTGCGCATCTTCACCCCCTCGCGGACCAACTGCTCGAGCAACGTCGCCAAGCCCTCGTCATCGGTTTCCAACTCAGCGGTCACCGCTTGCGAGGCTCCCGAAGACGGTGCCAAGTCGAGCGACCGCAGCGCTTCGTGGCTGCGGAGAATCGATAGCCCCGCCTCGGCGGCAGCGATGAACTCGATCTCGACGATCCGGTTGCGGCGCAGCTGGCGGTGGACCTGGTCGATCGGGCCGTGCATCAGCAACTGCCCGCGCTCGATGATCCCGATCGAAGTGCAACAATCGGCCAATTCGGTCAGGATGTGGCTGCTGATCAGAATCGTTTTGCCCATCTTGCGCAGCTCTTTGAGCAGCGCCTTAACCTCCACCCGCGCCCGCGGATCGAGTCCGCTGGCCGGCTCGTCGAGGATCAGCACCGGCGGGTCGTGGACCAGCGTCTTGGCCAAGCACAACCGCTGTTTCATCCCCCGCGAAAGGCCGTTAACAAAGTCGTCGCGCTTGTGCATCAGGTCGAGCAACTCCAGCACATCGGCGATGATCCGCTTGCGCTCGGTCCGGCCGATGCGGTACGCGACGGCGAAGAAGTCCAAAAACTCCCATACCCGCATCCCGTCGTAAACGCCAAAGTTGTCGGGCATGTAGCCAATCGCTCGCCGCACCCCGACGGGATCGGCGACCACATCGCAACCGGCGACTTCGCCACCGCCGCGCGACGGCCGCAGCAGCGTTGCCAGGAACCGGATCGTGGTGCTCTTGCCCGCTCCGTTGGGCCCGATGAATCCGAACGTCTCGCCCGCGGCGATGTGCAGGTCGAGCGACTGGACCGCGGTGAAGTCGCCGTAATCTTTGCCGAACCCGGTGAGCGTGATCATGGAGCACTTGAATAAAAGGTTGGCCGCTTAAGGCTCGACTGGCTCGACGCCGTAGTCTTCTTCGAGCAACAACTTTTGCTTTTCCAGTCGATCCGGCAGCAGGCTATCGTCGCCGCGACCGACCGCGGGCGCCGGCTGCTCGAGGTGCACCACGACGACCGCGGCAAAACTCTGCTGAGCCGCTTCAGGCGTGATCTGCATGCCCGGCATCGCCTGTTCGCAGCGGGCGACCAACCGCGCCGCCCCCACAGGCAACGAATTCCCCTGCGCCAGCGGTTCCAACAACCGCTCGGCTTGCAGCGGCAACCCGCTCGGCCACTGCACCGCCGCATCGGACCACCGCGCGCGGCTGCGAGTCCCCGCGTCGCAATGCCCCAGCGCCGCCACCTGCACGCGCCCATCGGAGACCTTACGGATGATTCGGGCGTCCAGCAGATTGAGCGAGCTGTTGTTTTGCAGCCAATCGTCCTGCAGCTGGACCGCGCCACCGAAGTCGACGATTTGCTCAGTATGGAAAATCCGCGTCCGATTGGACGCGACCTGTACGCCCGCCAACACCGGTCCCTCCGCGTAGCCGTGTCGCAGCGTCACCGGTTGCCGTTGGTCATCGGCCAGCGGCGTTTGACCCAAAATGCCAAGCGGCGCCGCGACCGCGTCCGGTGAATCAAACGCTAGGTCGTATTGCCGGGACAGCGAGTTGTACAGTGATGTGAACCGCGTCACGTGTCCACGCGGGTAGCCAGCATGCAACTCGACCAACGCGATTTCGGTGCGGCTGCGAGCGAAGCCAACGTCTAACTGAGCTCCGCGCGATCCAGCCGGCACCGACCAGCCCAATCACCGGCACCGCGATCCAAGCCCATTCCAGCCGCCCTACCAACCGGAACAGCAGGTAATTCAGCGGCACCAGCACGAGCATGTACATTGCCAATGACCACAGCACGAATCGCCGTGGCGGGATCTCAACACCTGATTCCGACCGCAGCGTCTGCACGGCCAACATCGCTGCGTCGCTGTCGTCGCGCCAGCCCGACATCCCCTGCGTCGGATGCACTACGAACTGGGCCTGAGAATCACCCAGTAACCGTCCATCACGGACGAGCAGGCGAAACCCAGTGTTGAAGGCGACTTCGCTCCCTTCCGCGTTCGGTGAGTACAGGTATTGCTGCTGCACGATGCCTTCTTGCGTTCGGTAGGATCGCCCCGGGCGGCCCAACAGCGCGGCATTAAAAAAACTGTCTCGGCTCCGCCACCCGCGCAGCCAGTCGCTCGTCAAATCAAATCGCGTCAGCACCACCTGGCCGCGACCCGACTGCCGCGCCAGCACCGTCTCGGCCGTGTCGCGTACTGGAGTTGCCAGCGGATGGACGTCGCCAGCGGTGACCAGCCGGTCGCTGCGGTCGAGCACCAGTGCGATTTGTTGATCGACAGTCGTATCGCCGGACACACTCCAGCGGCGAAGCAACTCTTCGACCGCCGTCGGCTCCAGCTTCGCATTACCCTGAATATCTTGCGGCAGCACATCAGCCAGCCAGCTGCGGCTCAGTTCCACGCCGGCAGCCGGCCCGTTGACGACCAGTCGGCCGCCGAAACGAATCCAGTCGCTGATCGCTCGCTGCTGCTCGGGCGTCAGCGCACTGGGCTCCAAATTATCCCACAACAGGATCGCCGTGCTGGTCCAGTCGAGCATCGTCTCGGGCAGCGCCAGCAAGCCCTCGGCCTTGGGAATTACCAACCGATAATTGATCGGCAGGTCGACGTTGAATTGCGTGTCGTCCACCGGAGGCCGCAACCAGTCGGCGGACTGCACCCACGAAAATCGCTCAGGCCGATCGGTCAGGATGATGAAGAAATACTCTTGCGGCTGCATCAGCGTGACGCTTTGTCGGCCGGTATCGAGGCCAGCGCCCTGCGTGGTCGACAGGAATTGGCCGCTGAGGAACGCTCGCGATCCGCGCCGCAACGTCTGGGGACTGCCGGCCAGCAGCCGCGCGTCCAACCGCCGCGTACGTCCCTTGGGCAACACCGCCGGGCGCTCGCAGTACAGCGGCAACCGCTCAGTGGCGGCCGGCGACGGCCCACTGGGAGAATTGAGAATCAGGTCGTTCTCAGTAGGCGGCTGCATCCATTCGAAGCTGTGACGCAGGACGCCGCGTTGGTCGGTCCGGTTGCTGCGCAGCGACTCGGCGATGGTGAACCAGTGCCCTGGTTTGACGCCGCCCTGAGCCAGACTCAGCCCCTGCGGCAACGGCTGCGCGCCGTCGAAGGTGTATTCGCTGGCCGGAGCCTCGTCGGCAGTCGCGGAGCCATCCTCACGCGACACGCATCCTTCGCAGCCGACCCACAGCGGGAACGAGCAGAGCATCAGCCAAACCAGCGTCCGATGTGCCGGTCCAGTCATCTGCCCGCTGCCCGCCTGCCTGCTGCGCACCTACCAGCCCATCACCATGTTGGACTCGATCGCCCGCCGTGCGTTTTCCAAGTCGCTGCCGGTTTCCATGCGGTACAACCGGATCGCGTTGACCTTGTCACCAGCAGACTTGCTCAAGCACTCCCGCGCCACGGCGCAGGGGTCAAGCGTGCGTTCGGTCAACCCAAGCGCCCCTTTACTGATCACCCACGTATCGCGCGGCCGCTTGGTCAAGCGGACCACTTCGTCGTACGGATAGGCATCGACGACGACTTCCCGGGCAGTCGCTTCGTCGGTCGCCCAGGTGATGATGATGTGTGAGTCGGTCTCGATCTCAAACAGTGGCATGATGAATCTCCCTCGAACGAAAGCGGACCGGCGCAGCAGCGATGGTCCGAGACAGAAAAGGCCGGCGAGATTGACACTTTCTGCACGTCGTCATGCGTCTGACGCTCCCCGGCCGGTGGACAAACTCTCCGTCGCAACCCGAGGCAGTGCCCCAAGAACATCATAGCCCGAGGACAGGCACCCGTCGCCACCCTGAAAAATGGAAGCATCAAAAAAACCGTGTTTCCACATTCTTGGACTGCACCACCGGTAACCTCAGCCGTGGTTGCCGAAGCCGGACAAATCGCTACTGATTGAGTGGCCGCCTGTCCCGGAGCGGGTACAGCTCTGGCTTTGGGTGGCACGCTCAGAGCCCCAGCGATGGGCGTGGACGCCGGAACCAGATACCGAGCCAATGAGACACACCATGGTTATCCTGCAGTTCTCCCCAGCACGCCCTTCGTTCCTCAGGGACGTGCCACCCCGAGGAGCAGCGTCCACGTCTCAAGTGATGAGCGGCGAATTTTGCGGACAAACCACCTGATCCTAGCTTTGCCGAGCCCGAGTCCGCCGCGCAAATTTTCGCTGAACCTCAGCCAGAGCCGCGACCAACGACTCAGCTTCGGCCGGAGTGTTGTACAGGTAAAAGCTTGCCCGGCACGTGGCCGCAACCCCGAGGTGCTCGTGCAGCGGCATCGTGCAGTGATGGCCGGCGCGGACAGCGATCCCGCGAGTGTCCAGCCACTGCGAGATGTCGTGCGGGTGCACCCCGTCGATCACAAAGCTGACTAGCCCCGCTCGGTGCGCCGTCAAAGGCCCGAACATCCGCAGCCCCGGGATCTCTACCATCCCTTCGACCGCGAGCTGCACCAACCGCTGTTCATGCCGGTGGATGCTCGGCAGCCCGAGCTTGTCGACGTACCCGATGGCCGCCGCCAACCCAATCGCTTCGACAATCGGCGGCGTGCCGGCCTCGAACTTCTGCGGCAATTGCCCCGGCTCAAACCCGTCGGTGCTGACGGTGCGGATCATCGCCCCGCCGCCCAAAAATGGCGGCATCGCGTCGAGGATCGCTTCTTTGCCATACAGCACGCCGATCCCGGTGGGCCCGCACAACTTGTGGCCGCTGAACACGACGAAATCGGCATCCCACTGCTGCACGTCGACCGGCATGTGGGGCACCGCTTGCGCGGCATCGACCAGCACGGCGGCGCCGAACTGGCGAGCCAACTGCACCCACTGGGCGACCGGAACCTCCGTGCCCAGCACGTTGCTCAGCGCCGTGAATGCGAACAGCTTCGGACGATATTTTTCCAAATACCCGGCGACCACCGCATCATCGATCTGCCCATCGTCGGCGAGCGGCAGGAACACGATCCGGCAACCAGTCCGCTGTGCCAACTGCTGCCAAGGAACGATGTTGGCGTGGTGCTCGGCGATCGTCAGCAGAATGTGATCGTCCGGCCCAATATGAGTATCACCCCACGAGCGGGCGACCAAGTTGATGCCCGCCGTGGTGCCGGAGGTGAAGATGATTTCCGCCGGCGAAGCGGCGCCGAGAAAATCGCGGACCACCAGCCGCGCCGCTTCAAACGCCCGCGTCGACTGCTCGCTCAGCGTATGGATGCCGCGGTGGACGTTGGCATAGTACTGCCGGTAGCAGTCATCCATCGCCTCGAGCACCCAGGTCGGCCGCTGCGTACTGGCTGCATTGTCGAGATAGACCAGCGGGGCACCGCTGCTGGCCTGGCGCGCCAAAACCGGGAAGTCGCGGCGGATCGCATCGACATCCAGTTGGGCCGGCACGTCTTGGGTGACCGTCTTCATGATCCTCGCACAGCTTTCTTAAATTTTCTTCGAGCGTGGCACAGCGTGACCGATCGCACAGCGTGGCCGATCGCTCCGCCGATCGGAGCCTGTCGGCCTTCAGTACGACCGGCGGAGCGGTCGTCCACCTTAACCGATCAGAGTCTGTCGGCATGCAGCCGGTACGACCGACGGAGCGGTCGTTCACCTTGGTCGTCCACCTTGGCTCAGCTCTCTTCGCCGAGGCTCGGGCCGCTGAACCGCGGTGAGTCGCTGTGCACATCATACGCGTCGTCGCTCAGCGGAAAACTCAGTGCCCCCTGAACCACCCGCCATGGCAGCAGCCAGCATTTTTGGCGGCTCGGCGACAGTTCCGGGCCGTACAGCTGGAGCATCTCCGTCGCCGACAGCTGCCGGACCTGCTCGCCGCTCATCCCTTCGATCTTCTCCACCAGCATCGAAGCAGCGGCTTGGCTGAGCACACAACCCTCGCCATCGAACCAAGCTTCGCGGATCTCTTCCTCGGCCGAGAGCCTCAGATCGACCCGCACCCAATCGCCGCACAAGGGGCTGTCACGGCGGAGCGAATGCGTTGCTCCAGGACAATCGCCCTGATGGTAAGGCGCCTCGTAATGATCCAACACATGGTCGGCAACCGAATCGAGCGGTTCTTCGTCAGGCATCTGCGGCTTTCAGAGCAGAGCGGTAGCGAGCAGAAAGCCGCCGATCCTACCGCCAACCACCAGCGTGGCATAGCGTGGCCGACCGCTAGCGTGGCCGCCCGCCAGCGTGGCCGATCGCTCCGCCGACCGGAGCCTGCCGGCATGCAGCCCGTACGACCGGCGGAGCGGTCGTCCACCTTACCCGCCCTACGCCGCGTTAGCCGTGGCGACGCTGGCTTCGGCCCGTTGGGCGATGACTTCGCCGGCCAAGGCGAGATAATCCGCAGCGCCGTTGCTGTCCGGCGCGTATTCGAAGATCGACTGACCAAAGCTCGGCGCTTCGGCCAAGCGGATGTTGCGGCGGATCCGCGTATTAAAGAAGGTCGCTCCGCCGTGGACTTCATGAGCCGACGAGGCGGACTCGAAAAACGCTGCGACGTCACTGCTAACTTCGGCCGACAGCCGCGTTGTCGAATCGTACATGCACAGCATTACGCCCGAGAGTCGCAGGCGATTGTTCAGCCGCCTGGAGACCACTTCGACCGTCCGCAGCAGCTTGCTCAGTCCGTGCAGCGCCAAGAAGTGCGGCTGCAGCGGCAAGAACACCTCTTCCACGGCCACCAGGGCGTTGATTGTCAGCACGCCGAGGCTCGGCGGGCAGTCAAGCACGAGATAATCGTACGGTTCACCATCAGCGGCCAAGGCATCGCGCAGGATCAACTCGCGACCGACCTCACCCGCCAACTCCATTTCCGCCGCTGCCAAGTCGATGTTCGACGGCACGACCGACAGATTCTCCGAAACATCGACACGTGCCTGAGCGATGGTCGCGTTGCCGCACAGCACGTCATACACCGTCGGCACCGCTCCGGTTGCCGTGACCCCGAGGTGCAACGAAGCATGCGCTTGCGGGTCCATGTCCAGCACGCAAACCCGTTTGCCCGCGTTCGCCAGCGCCGCCGACAGGTTCACAGCAGTGGTGGTTTTGCCCACGCCGCCTTTTTGATTGATTACCGCGATTGATCGCATGGTGAGACTCGCTGTACCGGAGTGAAAGGAAACGGGCTCAGACCCGTAGCCAGCCTGGTCGTGCGACGCTCCCTGCGATCCCACCGACACTACTAGGCGGCATTGAGCCGTCGCATCTGCTGGTATGCCAATAAGACTTCGTACAGGTCGGCGTCAATGGAGACTGTGTCATTGGCGAAATCGCTCAGCCAACCGCGCTGGTGCGTGATCGCATCGGCCAGCACCGGGGCGATTTCTTCAAGCGAAACCTCGACGCGTTTGGCCGGCACCACGCCAGCAATCTTGTCGAGCTGATGTTCGACTTGATCCTGCTGCAGCGACTTGAGCCTGTCACGGCCCTGACTATCACTACCGCAGCGCAGGTCGCTACGGCGGACGTCATCGCGGCCAGCGTCGTCCGCTGTCGAATCGGGCTGCATGGCTGAGAACAGTCGCAAAAACGGACGGGATGGCTGACTCGGATTCACGGCGGCACTCGTATCGGGAAACGCTTGTTCGATGCAAGCCCGCGGCAGCTGCACGGCGGGCAACCCAGGTCCAGAACGACTCCGCATCGTTCCGCTGCCAGCACTGATCGACCCCGCTGGCCAGGCAAGTTGAGCCAATCTTTCCACTGGCTCCAATTTTGCCGAATGCGCCGGATCGCGGTCACGCAGGGATGGCTGACGGGTCGGTTGACAAACTGCCGTGAAAAACCCTACATTTTCAGCCCCCATGTGGTCGTGCTGCTTACGACCTCTTTCGTGATTCCCTCTCCCGTGCGAATGCCCTTCAGTTGACCGCTTGCTGTCGCTCCTGGTGTGGGCCTCGCGCCTCACGCGGGAAGAGCTTGGGAGCTGAGACCGGGGCCGTTCGTCCAAACCCAATTCGCGTGTCTTCATGACCGTCGACTTAGAAGCGATCGCTCGCCGATCCGACAGCGATCTTTCCTCTCTTAAGCTCGCCTTGCCGCTCATCGAACAAGGCTTCGCGCCCCCGTTCCTAGCTCGCTACCGCCGCGATGAGCTCGGCGGGGTCGGCGAAGGAGCGCTGTGGACCCTGATGCGTTCGATCCGCTCGGATCGCGCCCTGGGGGTCCGGCGAGAAGAACTGATGAAGGTTTGGCAACGCACCCGCCTGGCCGATTCGTCGCTAGAAAAAGCGATCCGCGACGCCAAAAGCAAATCGGCGATCAGCCGCGTCGCCCGCCGCCTGAAGAACGAACCGCAGGATCCCGCCGCGACGATCGCGCCGGAAGTTTGGGTCGCTTCACGCATCCTCAACCCCGAATCGGGCGACTCCGGCGACATCGCCGCCTTGGCGGCCGCCGTTGGCCAACACGATCACCTCGATCAAATCAACAACGGGCTCGACCGCGCCTTAGCCAAACGCTTGGCCGAACATCCTCAGATCCAGGCCGCCGCGGTCCGCTGGCTGACCGCCAACGCCAGCATCCGTTTCCTCGAGGTCAGCGACCCGAACATCGAGAGTCGCCAAGAGAGCGAATCTCACGGCGCTGCTGCTCCAGCCGAACGTCCCGAAACCGAACCGGGAGCAAACTGGCCAAGCCCCGAGCAACTCGGCGCGGAAAATACGCCGGCCGCCAAACCGACGCCGCAACCGCCCGCTGCCGACGCGCCTGCCGCTCATAGCGAAGCCGGTAGCGATGCTGCAGCGCAGACGCCTGAGGCCGCTGGCGATGCAACGGCCGCTGCGAATGCGGACGCTCCCGCTGGCGAGAGTGCTGCCACCAGCCGCAGCTCGTCACTGCCACCGGCTGCCGATGCGCCAGCAGGTGCCCAAGCTGCGCCGAGCCTGACTGCCGTGTCTCACGCCGCCGCGGAAGCGATTACCACACCGACGTCCACACCCGGCGTCGAGCCGACAACGCCTGCTGAACCAGCCGCGACCAGCGAAGCAACACCGGCTGCTGATCCGACCGCGACCGCTGAGTCGACACCCGGCGGTGAGTCAGACGCCAGCGGCTCAGCTGCCTCGGGCGGCCCAGGCGACGGAGCCATCTCCGCAGGCGACGCGGCGGCGTCACAACCCGGCGGTACCGCTGCCGCAACCGATTCTGAGTCCTCCGCGACCGACACCGCTGCAGCTGATCAGCCTGCTGCTTCCGGTGAAGCCGCGCAAACCGGCGACCCAGCCGACAAGAAACCGGCGGGCAAGAAAGGCAAAAAAGCTAAGCCGATCGTCAAACAGACGAAGGTCTTCAAAAAACTGTCGCCGCGGCAACGCCGCCGTCGCTGGCTAATCGGGATCCTCCAGCCGCTGGTCGGCAAGCAAGTTCCGATCAAGAACCTGTCGCCGTTCCAGACGATGGTCCTCAGCCGCGCCCTGCGAGCCAACTTGGTCCGCTGCCAATTCGTCTACGACGCCAATCAGTTGATCGCCCAGCTGCGTAAGACCGCCGCTAATCTCAATCCGGCGATGTCCGAGCGGCTCTCGACGATCGTCGCCGAGCACGAGGCGTCGATCCGCGAAATCACTGAGTCGGTGTGGTGGGATGAACTGCAGGACGTCGCGACCAACCGCCTGGTCGACCTGACCGCCGCCCACCTCGATGCACAGCTACATCGGGGCGCCGTTGAAGCCAAGACCGTATTGGCGCTCGATGCCGTCGGTCCCCGCACGTCGCCGGTCTCGATCGTCGCCAGCGACGGGCGTTTGCTGCATACCGAAGACATCGCTAGCCAACTCGAGAACGAACTGCGGACCGCCTCGGTCACCCGGCTGGGCGAGCTGATCCACCGTTTTGGCGTCGACTTGATCGTGATCAGCAACGGTCCGGCGCGGCGTGCGGCGATGATCATTCTCGGCGAATTGATCGCGCAGTCGCCCGAAGGCTCGATCCGCTGGACGATCGCCGAACGCAGCGGCGCCGATGCCTACGCCAGCGGCGAACAAGCCGACCGCGAAATGCGCGTCACGCCACGACGCTTCCGAGCCGCTGCTTGGTTGGCGTTTTCCTTGCTCAAGCCGGCCTGGGCGCTGGCCAAGGTCGACCCGCTGAAGCTCCGTCTGTCGGCCGCACAGCGTGAACTGCCCGAGGAATTGCTCGCTCCGGCCCTGCACGACGTGATGTCCAGCGCGGTCAGCCGCGGTGGGCTCGACGTCAACTCCGCCGCTGTCGACTCGCTCGCACAATTGCCCGGCGTGACCCGCAAGGTCGCCGAAGCAATCGATCGCCAGCGACGAATCGCGCTGTTCACTTCCCGCGAACAACTGTTGGCGCTGGAAGAGTGGCCGGACGAAATGCACGGCCGCCAAGCGATCGGCTTCCTGCGCGTCTTCGGCGGCGATGAACCGCTCGATGCGACGGTGATCCATCCCGAAGATTACTCGCTGGCCCGCAAACTCGCCAAAGCGCTGAACCTGGAACTGCCCCCTGCGGCACCTCCGGGATACCAGCCGCCGACGTTTGATGAACCGAAGAGCCCAGGGCCAAGTCAGCCAGCCGATCCCGCTGCGGCCGAAGCCACTGCATCAGCGGATGGTTCAGACGCTGCCAATCAGGACGATCATTCGCCGTTCGCCGCCGAACTGATGGGCAACACGTCCGCTGAGCCAGCAGCCGCTGAATCAGCCGCTGCCGAACTCGCCCCGGCAGCCGAAACGGATGCGGCCGAAACGCCAGCCGCCGCCGAAACTGCGGAGTCAACTTCGGAACCAGCGTCAACCGCGGAAGCAACCGGTGACGACACCGCGTCGGCCGCCCAGCCAACCGATGCCCCGCAGGCCGACTCAAGCGAAACTGCACCAGCGGCTGAACCCGCACCGCTGGCCACCGGGCGACAACCGCTGCCCGACCCGGCTGCGATCAACAAGTGCATTCGCGAATGGCAGGTCGGCTCCAGCCGCGCCCACCGTTTGGTGCATGCCCTCTGCGATCCGTTCGGCGAAGAGTCGCTGGCCAGAACCGGCGACGCTCCCGCCGTGATGACGCGGCTGCCCAAAGCCGGCACGCTCCGCCCCGGCGACCAGGTGATCGGTGTGGTGGCCAGTGTCGCTCCGTTTGGCGCCTTCGTCGAAATCTCGCCTGAGCTAACCGGCCTCATTCGCGTCAGCCGTTTGGCCGAAGAGTTCGTCGAGGAAATCCATGACTTCATCCAGGTAGGCGACGTCGTCACCGCTTGGGTCACGGAAATCGATTCGCGACGGCGTTTGCAGCTCTCGGCCCTGTCGCCCGAACGTGAACAAGAACTGCGGCGTCAGCGTCAAGAACAGCGTGAACACCGTGGCCAACAGCGTCGCGGCGGCCCGGGACGTGGCGAGCGCGGTGGACAGGGCCACGGCGGACAGGGCCAGGCTCAAGGCCACGGCGGACAAGCTCAAGGTGGGCAGGCCGCGGTGGACAAGCCGCTGGTCAAGGTCGACAAGGCGACCGCCCCGCCGGCCGTGGTGGCCAGGGCGGGCAAGGCGGCGTTCGAACCGCTCCACGCGGCGAACCGCGCCATGGCGGACGCGACGATTCTCGCCGAGGCGACAGCCGTGGGCGTGACCGCGGCGGCCGACGCGAAGAACCGGTCAGCTACACCACGCGAGTTTCTAAGAACGCGCCGCCAGCCGCTCCGATCACCGAAGCGATGGCTGAAGGCAAAGAACCGCTGCGGTCCTTCGGCGACCTGCTGCAGTTCATGAAGAAGGAAGCTCCGGCCGCTCCCACGAAGAACAAACCGGCTGCGTCAGAAAAATCGGCACCGCAGCCGAAGCCAACGGTAACCGACGGCGATCAGGCGGACGAGCCGCAATCGCAGGCTCAGTCCAATGAGCCGAAGGCCCCTGCCTCAGACGCTCAGCAGGCTGCACCCGAATCGCCCTCCCCTGCCCCGCCCTCCCCTGGCGCAGAGGCTGACGCGTTTCGATCCGAGCCGACAGCGGCTAACGACAATCCGGCCTGATCCTCATGAGCGATGACTTTGACCAACGGCTCAGATCGGCGATTCAACGCGGCCAGCGACGTGGCGAACGCCACGAGCAGGCCGCGCGGGCACGCGCAGCTTACCGAGGAAGAGTTTAAACGGCTGCACACCTCGTATCGGCTCGCGCTCTCGGAGCGGATCGAGCAGGCGATCGAGAGTGTGGCGCACAACTTCCCCGGCTTTCGCACCGAACTGCTGTACGGTGAAGTCGGCTGGGGAGCGGCGTGCTATCGCGACGATCTGCAAATCATCGCCAACCGCCGCAGCAATCACTACAGCCGCTTGGAGATGACGATCCGCCCGCTGACCTCATCGCACGTGCTGGAACTGCGCGGCAAAGGAACGGTGATGAACAAGGAGTTCTTCAACCGCGTCCACTTTGTGCCGCTGGTGGAAGTCGACATCGATGACTTCGCCCGGCTGATCGATGTCTGGGCGATCGACTACGCCGAATACTACGCCTCCCGCACGTAGCCGACGCAGCCCTCCCGTCAGAGTCCAAGCTTCAGCCCCGTTGGAGTTCAAGCTTTAGCTTGCATCCCGTTGGAGTTCAAGCTTTAGCTTGCCATACTAAGCCGAGGCACCAAGCAGCAGAAGGATAAATGCGTCTCTTGTAATTAGCACGAAGCAGCCTAAAGGCTGAACTCCAGCGTGAAAACCGGTTGGAGTTCAAGCTTTAGCTTACATCCTACGTTGACATTTAAGTCTCGACTACTTAGCCCCTCGCCTACGTCTGCTGCCCAGCGTAACGCAGCCCGCGGATGATCCGTTCGCGTGCCTCGGCGGCATCGACATCGATCGCCACTTCCATGTTGTATTGCCACTTCTGGCGGTTGCGGCGATCAAAGACAGTCGCCCCGCGGGTCAGCAACCCCTGTGTCTCGACATCGCCAGCCATCTCGCGCCAGCTGAACAAATCGGGCTCCAACACCGCCAAGATCGCCGTCGCATCAGCCAGTGTGATCGCTTCGCGGCCGAGATACTCATGAGCCGCTCGGAACGAATACGGCACGATTCGGTGCAGCAGATCGCCAACACGGGTGTCTTTGCTCGGCAAGGCTTCGAGCAGATCGATGCCGAACGAAACCTTCTCCGTCACATCCAGCGGCACCAGGCTCTTGGTCGTGGCAGACGCGAAGATGTCGCGTGCCGCCGGTGGGTCGTAGTGCATGTTCGCCTCCGCCGCGGGCGTGCGGTTACCCGGGCTGAGGTAAGTGCCACCGCAGATCACCACCTTATCGACGAGCGAAATCGTGCTCGGGTCGCGCATAAAGACTCGCGATAGATTGGTCAGCGGCCCGCAGCAGATCAACGTGATCTGGCCCGGGTGCAGCCGCAGCAACTCCGCAATTACCTTCTCGCTCGGGTGCTGGTGTTGCCGGTCGGTGACCGCGAAGTTGCACCCGGCCAGTCCATCGGGCCCGTGCAAATCATTATCGTCGTTCACCGGTGCGTTCTCGCAAGGCGAAGCGGCACCAAAGCGAGGGTAACGCGGCGGGTCGAGTCGGCCGACGATCGCCCGCAGGTTCGTCGTCGCCTGTTCTGCGTCGACCACGCCAGCGGTTGCCGTCAGCGCCAGCACATCCAATCGCGGATCGAACAGCGCCAAGCACAAGGCCACGGCATCATCGATACCCGGATCACAATCGATAATCACTTTTCTTGTCATGCTCGGGATTTTAGCGCCTGGTCCGTCGCTCAACGACCCCATCTGCGATAAAACCGGTCAATTCCTTCCCCACAACAACCCCGTCCCCCGTCCCCCGTCCCCCGTCCCCCGTCCCCCGTCCCCCGTCCCCCGTCCACCCGCAACCCGCAACCCGCAACCCGCAACCCGCCTCCATGATCTCCTTCACCCACGCCATCACCCACGTTCGCTCTGGCCGCGATCTTTCGGCTGAGGAAACCGGCCACTTGATCGACACGCTGCTCCGCGGTGAGGCCAACCCGGAGAAAGTCGGGCAACTGCTGTTGGCGATCCGCGACAAAGGCGAAGCGGTCGATGAGTTGGTCGGAGCAGCCCGTGCGATGCGGCGGCATATGACGCCGATCCACCATCATCACGACGTGCTGTTAGATACCTGCGGCACCGGCGGCAGCGGCTCAGGGACATTCAACATCAGCACCGCGACCGCGATTGTGACAGCGGCTTGCGGAGTCGCCGTCGCTAAGCACGGTAATCGGCGAGCGACCAGTCTGAGCGGCTCAGCCGATGTGTTGGCGGAATTGGGAGTGGCGATCGAAAGCGAATCCGACCGGGTCGGACAGACGCTCGACCGGGTCGGCATCTGCTTTTGTTTCGCCCCCAAGCTGCATCCGGCGATGCGGCACGTGGTCGCTATCCGCCGAGAGTTGGGCGTACCAACGCTGTTCAACTTGCTCGGCCCGCTGTGCAATCCGGCCGGAGCTACGCATCAACTGCTCGGCACCTCGACGCTCGCGGTCCGCGATAAGATCGCCGCGGCGCTGCAGCAGTTGGGCACGACGCGGTCAGCGGTGTTGTGGGGCGACGACGGGCAGGACGAAGTCACCCTTGGCGGAACCACGCACGTGGCTGAAGTTCGCGGTGAGCAACTCACGCAGCACCGCTGGCAGTCGACCGATTTTGCACTGCCCAGCGCCAAGACCGAGCAGCTGCATGCGGAGAATCCGCAAGCGAGTGCAGCGATCATCCGCGACCTGCTCGCCGGCCAGCGCGGTCCTTGCCGCGATGTCGTGCTCGCCGGCACCGCAGCGGCCCTGTGGCTCATCGGCAAAGCCGACGACTTAGCCCAAGGCGCCTCAATCGCCGCCCACGCTATCGACAGCGGCGCCGCCCAACAAAAGCTCACCCAACTCATCAACGCCTAACCCCCGTCCCCCGTCCACCGTCCACCGTCTACCGTCTACCCGCTACCCGCTACCCGCTACCTGCCACCTGCCACCTGCCCCCTGTTTCGATCGGCGGAGCGATCGACCACTCTGCCCGTCCCCCGTCCCCCGTCCCCCGTCCCCCGTCCACCGTCCACCGTCCACCGTCCACCGTCCACCGTCTACCGTCTCCCCGCCTCCTGTAACCCGCAACCTGCTCCCCGCTACCAACTCTTCCGATTGCGCAAACTTTTCTAACGACCGCGACTTTGCCGGCCCGATACTTCTCTCTGTGATGACTTTTGCCGGTGCTGCGGGCGTTATCTGCTAACGCTGGCCAAGTCTGTCTCGTGGGAGCAATCCGAAGCATGCTGAGCCAACTGTCACCGCGTCCGCTGGTCATCGTGACCTTTCTCGCCACTGCGGGATTGCTTGTAAGCGCAGCCGTGGCGCAGAACTCCGCGTCGCACGCCTCGGGCTCGCGCCAGGCCGCAGCTTATGCGGACCAGCAGATTCGCATCCCCCGCAGTGCCACGGCGCCCAAACAGCCGCAGCCACAGCCACAAACGCAGCCACAACAACGTGCAGCGCTGGTTGACGTGGCGGTGCAGGTACCAACTCGCCCGCCATCGCTGGTTCGCCAAGCGGCTTACGGGCAAATCGTCGAACAACGGCCAGCTGCACGGCTCAGCCGCCCGGCGGTGCGTCAGGTCAGCGGCACATGCGACTGCGAGCAATGCTCGGGCGGTGCCTTTGCTGGCGATGTGCTCTGGGGGGCCGAGCCAACGTGCGGGATCGGCTACGGCTGCGGGAACGCCGGCTGCCAAGACCCCAGCTGCGGCTTTGAGGCCGCCTGTGGTGTCGAGGCGGCTTGTGGTTTGGAGGTCGCCTGTGGGCTGGAGCCGAGCTGCGGTTTGCAGCCGGATTGCGGAGCCGAAGTCAGCGGTTGTGGCGGCTACGGCTGTGACGTCGGCTTCTGCGACCAGTGCATCGACTGCCCGCCGCTGCTGAGCATCAATTGGCGGCGGTTCGAGTTCTTCGCCGGCGTCAACAGTTTTACTGGGCCAGCCAATCATGCTACCAGTGCCGCTCGCCGTGGCGGTTCGGGCAGCTTTGGCTTCTATGAAGGCGTCAACGAAGGACGCTCGCTCAACAACTTGATCGGTGCGGACCTCGCCGCCCAGCTCGGAATGCGGGCGACCCAATCGAGTCTCTCAGGTGCGGAGTTCACCGAGGACGCGCGGAAGCAAATCTTCGTAACCGGCGGTTTGTTTCGCCGCGTCGACTTTGGACTGCAGTACGGCTTGGTGGTCGACTACCTGTACGACGACTGGTGGTACCAAAACAACCTTGTCCAGCTGCGCGGCGAGTTGAGCTGGAACGACGGCTGCGGCCACGACTTCGGCTACCAATTCATGGCCGGCACCAAAGACTCGACCTCCCGCACGCGGTTGCCTGGAGCCAATGGCGCCATCGTTAACGGCAGCGTCTCGTTCGAGCCAACCGACCAGCACCGGTTTTTTGTCCGCGGCAGCAATGTCGGAGGCGGCTCGTATCTAGCTTTTGTCGGCGGTACCGATCGCGGTGACGGATTGCTGGGCGCGTCGCTGATGTCCGCATTCCGCGGCCGCTTCGCCGTCCAAGGCGGCGCTACGTACCTGATTCCCAACGAATCCAACGACGCCGGCGGGTATGCCAATGAAGCCTGGAGTCTGTCCATGGGCATCGTCTTCCGGCCCGGCGGCAAAGACGGCTGCGGCCGCTACTGCCGTCCCCTGTTCGACGTCGCCGACAACGGCACCTTCCTAGTCGACCGCCAATAGTCGCCAACCGTTCAGAGTGGCCAATCGCCCAGAGTGGCCGATCGCTCCGTCGATTGGAATTAAGCGTGGCCGATCGCTCCGTCGATCGGAGTTCAAAGTCGCCGATCGGAGTCCCGGCATCGTTTCGATCGGCGGAGCGATCGACCACGCTCTCCGCCCCCCTGCCCCCCTGCCCCCCGCAACCTGCCACCGTCCACCGTCCACCGTCCACCAACAACCCCTACCCTTCCCCCGCCATCCGATACAGCGGCATATGCCGGTAATAAACTTCTAAGCAATAGATCGCAAAACAGGTCGAATACAGCCGCCCGCCGGAGCTGCCCCAGCGATCCCGCTGCGGCGCCCAACTCCCGGCCTCGCTGCCGCTGCGGGTCTGCATCGCCGGCAGCTCCACCCGCATCGTCTCGTTCCAAGTCCGCCACGGGGCGCCGCCGTAGTGGTGCAGCACCTGAGTGGCGTAGTACCAGTAGTAGAAGTTTGGATCGCTGCGATCAAACGGCGACTCTTCCATCAGCAGCGTCACTCCCCGGACCAGCGCTGGCTCGTCGCGCGGCCAGCCCAAATACTGGCGGCAGAGCAATCCCTCAGCGGTCATCGGTGCCGTCGGCGGGCTATAGGGCTGATAGCCGTAAGTCGCCCCCTGATCATGCTGGACCGTGTCGAGGAAGTCGCGGACCTTGTAGAGCGTCGATTGGTCGACCGTCAGCCCCGCGGCCAGGCCGCTTTGCAGGGCCAGCACGTACCAGCCGGTGACCGACGTATCCCCCGCTTCTTTGGGCCGGTACCTCCAGCCGCCTCGGTCCGCCTGCGCTTGTTCAGCATATTTCAGCGCCAGCTGCGCCGGCTCGCGGAGCCACGAATCTTCGGTCATCGCATACAGCTCACAGACCACCATCGAGCACTGGGCCTGCGAATACGATTGTTGGTGACTGCGGCCATCCTTCGCGAAAAACCCGTCACGATCCTGCTGCTTGACCAGCCAACGGATCCCTTTGTCCACAACCTTCTGGTAATCGCCTGACTGGTGCGTGTGGCCGGCGCCGAGGAACGCCAACAGCGCCATCGCGGTCGCGGCCGACTTGATTTCGTTGCTGCCGCCATCGCCGTAGGGACCGGTCAGACTCCACGAGCCGTCAGACCGCTGCTGACGGGCCAGCCATTTCAGCCCCAGTTCGACCGCTTCCTCAGTTTCAGCCGTGCCGCCGTAGAGGCTCAGCAACGTCTTGCGCATTGCCCCGCTCCGCCCCGTGACCATTGGCGCCACCGGCAGCACCTCGAGTCCCAGCCCCTGGTCGATCGCCGCCAGCTCCGGCAGCGTTGTTTCGAGCGTCACCTCGCTCATTTCCAGCGCGTCGATGTCCACCATCTCGTTCAGATCCACCACCTCCGACAGCTCCACCATCTCCGTATCCTGCTCGACCGAAAACTCAGTCAGTTCCGCCGGCGACTCGCGTTCCGACTGCCCGATCGTCAGCATCACCCGGCCGATCCCCTGACCGACCGGTGTCACGAAGAGTGCCAAAAACAGCAGCAGAGCCAGGTGGACCACCAGACTGATCAGCCACGGCGGCGCGACATCCACCAGCGACGCCGGCCTGCGCAGCTCCAGCTCTTCTGCGTCCTCGGCCGCTTGAGCCGCCTGTGCGCGAGCAGCCGTGCCATTGGCACTAACCTGACCGCTGACGGCACCGGTTGCCGGCCGCGCGGCAACCGGTTGCACGGGCGTTGGCGGCTGTGAACGCACTGCCGCTGGCGCACCGTTGAGCTGCTGCGGGCGTGCTGGCGGCGGAGCCTGCAGAGATCCCTGAGTCGCTGCTGGCGGCGGGACACTGGGCGCCATTCCATCGGCGCTGCGCCACCGCGCCGGTGGAACAACTTCTGGCGGCGGAGCGACCGGCGGCAGCGTGACTGCAGGGGGCGGCGGAGGAGGCAGCGGCGCCGGCCGGCCATTCGGATTCACTGTTTCAGCACCCGCACCACTTGGCAACGGCGTCCCGCCACCGGCATCCGCGCCGGCTACCGGCCCCGATGCGGCCGCATTGTTTTCCGCCGCGGGCGCGATCGATTCGGCTACCGGCGGTGGCAATGGCGGCGGAATGGGAGGCGGCGGCGGAACCGGAGCGTCTGGTCGCGGACCGTCAGCCCGGGACACCACTCCGTCGTCGGCAGATGGAAAGGATTGCGACAAAACAGCGTTAGTAGGTCGATGAGTTCGAGAAAGTCCGCGGTGATCGGTGGCGGCCGTGCAGCCGGGGCATGACATCTCCGCCTCAGCGGGTCCACACCCCCATTTTCACATTCTGCGGCCGCCGGCACAGCCTCGCGGCGGCGGGAACTGGCAATTATAGGCCACAAATCGCCCCCGGCGTCAGATTCTGCCCATTCTCGCCCGTGGGCGGCGCGGAGCCACTTGACGGATCGCCCGTGGTCGTCAACACTGGGTCATCTGATCAACAAGTCAGCAAATCGAAGGTGATTTTCTCACCTCCGGGACTCGTCTTTGTCGATCAGACCCACATACCGCGGGGTGGAGCAGCCCGGTAGCTCGCGAGGCTCATAACCTCGAGGTCGCAGGTTCGAATCCTGTCCCCGCAACTGATTTTGGTGGTTTCGAGCAATCGACGACCCCAGGGTTTTGAAAAAGGCCGACGCCCCCAAGCGTCGGCCTTTTTTCGTTCTAACGCCAGCTGTCGCAACCACTTACGACAACCTCTCCGGTCTCGCGCTCTCACTACCGAAATAAACCGAGACCACCTTTCCAGCGGCCTCTCCCCACCCGCCAGCCATCTTTCTGGCCCAAAATCTCGCCACTCTCGCGCTCTCACCGGGCCGGCGTTATCAACTGTTGCGAGCGCCCTTTCGCTCCAGACGATGTTCGCAACCTGAACCGCATCGCTCTCAAGAGCGACAGGGGCAATGAAAACCCCGGGAACTCCGGCTAACTAATCCCCATCAGGACTTCCTGAATGTCGCTGACGGTGTGGAGCAGGTTGGGATCGGGGCGGAGTCGGGCTGCGTCGGCCAACGGATCCGAGTCCGTCATTTCGGTCAACCGACCGCCCGCATCGTGGTAGCAGTCGAACGAGCCCAGCAACGCCGAGTAGGCACGCTTTCTTGTCTCGGCGGCGCCCGGTAAATGCTATACGATCGTTGCCGTCGAGCATGCACTGTCTGAATACTGAACACAAGGTCCGACCCCGGCGCAGTTCCCCCGAAAACGAGGGCCCGCTCCCAAAACTACCTCCGTCCCCTTAGCTTACGCCGTCCCCTTAGCTTACGCGTCCCCTTAGCTTACGTCCGCACAAGCCGCCTGAAACGGGAAAAGTCGAGCTTAGTTAACAACACGGATAAGGCGACGGGGACGGCAAAACGCCACCACGGACAATCACCCTTACCCCCGCTCGCCTTCTTCCCTTTGTTAGCCCGTGATAGACCGAGAAAAGTAGACTATGTAGTACACGGCATGGAGGACGATCCCCGCGGCGATTAGACTTTTGTCAATCCCGTCGAATCGCAGCCAATCGTGCGTCCGTGTGCCCGCCACTTTGCTATATAGGAATACGGTCTCGCCCGCTTCCAGTCTCACCAACGCCTGTCGGAACTGCTCGTACTTGGAAGAGAAGAAAACCGACAGGGCAAGGGAATACGCGAAGACAATGGCCTCGGCGACGAGCAGGTATGCTGCAATCATGCCATGCTGATCGGGCGACAGGACCCAACCAAGAACACCGAGGCAGACTGGCAGTCCAATCGACAAAACTGCGATGCGTGTTGTACTGTAATGCCGTAGCATCTCTCCGGCTTCGGCGTAAACGGCACAATGCTCCTCCGACCAATTAGCGCTCGGTGACTGCTGATGTGACATGGTCTAGTACGTCCTTAAAGGTAAGTATTCTCTCTATATGGTCATCGCTTATCGAGATGGAAAACAACTTCTCAATGAGGCACACGTACTCGACGGAATTCAGCGAATCCAGGTAGACCGACAGTACGATCGATCCCTGGAGAGCGGAAATACCCTGTTCGATTGACAGTGCGGTCGCCACGGCGAGCGTGCAGAAAGCCTCCGGGGTCAATTCTGATTGGTAGTGGGTCCTGAGCCTCGTTAGTTCGGCCTTGGCTTCATCGTTGAGCGAGGCAATGTGAGCACGGACCTCTTCCGCGGTCGGGACGTTCCCTCGACTGCCCCCGCCGTGCCGAAATAAGACCATCCATACGAAGATTAAAACACCAAAGGGCGCCAGGAGTAACACAAGCAAGATCAACATGCGTTCCATTTGGGCCTCAGTTTGAGTCGTGATCGGAAGGGTCCGACATCGACAATCACCCCGCCCGAGGCGAGGACCTGGCGACCGGGAACCGGCAGCCCGAGGACTGGGGTGGATTGGATGGATCGTTGCCGGCGATCCGTTTGCAGCCGGATCAACAGTGCAGTTAGACGCGGAGTGGACGGGCACGGGATCACTGGCCATGGAGCTCCGGCGGTTGATTCTCACGGAGGCAGCTTCGCCGGGGTCAGGCCTTGGGCAGCTTCGCCGGGGTCAGAGGCCTTGGGCAGCTTCGCCGGGGTCAGGCCTTGTGGGCAGCTTCGCCGGGGTCAGCAGGCCTTGTGGGCAGCTTCGCCGGGGTCAGGCCTTGTGTTCGGTGTTCAAGTGGAGTATCTCGGAGGCAGCTTCGCCGGGGAGCGGAAAAGGGGGGCAGCTTCGCCGGGGTCAGGCCTTGTGTTCGGTGTTCAAGTGGAGTATCTCGGAGGCAGCTTCGCCGGGGAGCGGAAAAGGGGACGGAGGTAGTTGTTTAAGCACACCGCAGCTTTTACATGCGAGGCGAGACTAAGGGGCGTGGCGGGTGCATCGGCTGGAGTTTGAAAAGGGGACATTATTGGAAATTGTTCGCGAGTAAGCCAGGTGGGAACCAACACGTGCCGATTTCGTTGAGAGATCGGTGGGAGTTCATTGTTCAGTGACGGTCAGCGCGGTGTAGGAGGACGATGACGCGCCGTCGGCGCCGCCCAGGAGCACCTGCTGCCCGGAAACGACGGATAGCTGCGACTGGATGGTGAACGAGACGATGTCCGGTGGCCCGTCCTCGGGCCGCTCCCCCTGGATGCGTGAGGCGGCATAACGCACTGCTACCGAAATCTCGCTGTCAGCTGGCTGAGCCTTGACGGTCAAACTCGTCCCCAGTTCCACTTGCTTCATGTTGCGGATCGGTCGATTCTCTGCTGTTCGGCTTGGAATCGGGGACTGCGAGACTCCCGTGGTGATTGCGGTTAGCCGTTCAACCTGGGCCAGACTCTCTTGCCGGGCGACGGCTGTGAGGTGAAACGTCTGGATCACCTCGACCCCGCTGCCCTCCTCCGCCGCCTGGTTGAGTCGCTGGAGCACGTCCTCGGCGGACAACGCCGCAGCAGGCGGCTCATGGAACCGAAACTCGACCAGTTCGATCAGGTAGGACGGTTTCGCCCGCAGCTGATCGTCCTCTCGAGCGTGAGGCACAACATCCGCGGAGGCCTCGGTAACCTCTGCACTTTGAGCCCAAACATTCGCTGGCGTGATCAGCAGCGAAACGAACAACAGCAGCAAGCATCGCATGGCGGAGTCTCTCAGTCGGCGGAGCAGACAAGGTCGGCAAGTAAACCGAGACACGATTCTAGCCACCGGACGGGGGGCAATGCGACGCCACCGCCGAAAAAGTCACCCTGCCAAACTGCCCACGGTCCAGCGGGCGCCAGCGGGGACACAGCACTGTCACGTCACGTGGTGCGCGGTTTTCCGGAGACATGCCTCGATCCCATGGATGTAACGCAAGGCGACTTGTCGGCAGCTCGCCGCTGGTCCACACCGCCAGAGTCTCACGCAAAGGCGCCAAGGATCACCCACCAGCTCACGCTTGGCGACTATGCGCCTTTGCGTGAGCTTCCACCAGCCGGCAGTCCCAAGCTGTGCTCGCGTCGAGATGTCTGGCCTGCGAAGGAGGATGGGTTAAGGCTAAACTCGGCGGCTGTGTCGTCGGCCGCCGTGTTTGACACATTAAGCCTGCGGCAGGCAGCACTCGCCGACGCTGTGGATTAAGACGGAGTTGCGCCGACGCTTCTGTGCGTTTCCTTCATGCTGCAAGCATGTCCTACCTTTTGTCTCTGCTGTCATGAACCGTCTGCTCGCTATCGGCTTCCAATTCGCTGGGTACTGGCAATGGAGTGACGACCGCTTGGTCTGCAAGCTCGATCGTTTTGCAACCGCCAACAACATCCTCTATGCATTCGTCAGTGACGGCGAAGTCAAATACGTCGGCAAGACGGTGCGATCGCTGCAAAGACGCATGTCTGGCTATGAGCGGCCCACCGCCACACAAAGCACCAATCTCCGGCTGCACGCTCTGATCAGCGAGTGCCTGCGGAGCGCCTCAGCGGTGGACATTCTGGCGCTGCCTGACAACGGCTTGCTGCACTACGGGCCGTTCCACGTCAATTTGGCGGCGGGGCTGGAAGACGACGTCATCGCTGTGCTGCGTCCGTCCTGGAATGGGGCACCAAAGCCGGATCGCCTGGAGACAAGCGAGGCCGGTGAATCTCCCTTGATGACCCATCAGTTCGAGTTCACCTTGCAGCCGACCTACTTCAAAACCGGCTTTTTCAATGTCCCCATCGCGGATTCCCGCTGGCTGGGCGACCATGGCCAGGAGATCGAGGTCTACTGCGGCAGCACCGCGCAAACGATCACCGGCGTCATCAACCGCACGGCCAATGCGAATCATTCGCCTCGCATCCTCGGCGGAGCCGATTTGCGCAACTGGTTTGAATCGCAGCTGACGGTCATGGACCAGGTGCGCGTCCTCGTGCATTCGCCGGTCAGTATCCGCCTGATTCCCTCCAGAACCACCGGGGAGTAGCACTGAGAGGGCCTGTCCAGGGCACCGCCACGTTGCGTGGTGCAGGGGTCCCAACCTCCGTGGACGTGATGCGAGGTGACGCGTCGGTAGCGTCCGACTGGTCCACACCGCCAGAGTCTCACGCAAAGGCGCCAAGGCGTGAAGGATTATCCACCGGCTCACCCTTGGCGACTTTGCGCCTTTGCGTGCCCTTTCCTCGCCCAGCTGCCGCCCCATTTCCGTTACCTGAAGGACGGGCAGGGGTACAGCACGGCCACGTTACGGTAGACGCACGCGGGGCGAGTGGGGCCGCACCGGTGGCCACGTCGACAACATGTTCGGCACTCGCCGCGGTATCAGCCCAGTCATTGATCACAACGCAAGCGGCACGCGCGGATGCCTGGCCGCGTTGCGGTTGAGTGTAGCCGACATCGATGCACGCGATGGTCATGGTTTGGTTCGTAACTTGATTGCGGCGCAGTTCGACACGGGCTCGCGCTCAGTTCAGGCGTGTCGCTGCGGGGAAACCTGCGGGGAGTGGATGGATGTCGCCGTGCAGGGCATTGGCGAGGATCTCGAGGCTGTCGACGAGCCGCGGTCCGGGGCGACTGAAGTATGCGGAGCCATCGACGACGTAGACGCGGTTGGACTTCACGCACGCGAGCGTGTTCCAACCCGGATACCTCGTCAAGATCGGTATGTCCTGCAGCGTGCGCTCGACGCTGAATCCGCAACAGGCGATCATCAACACTTCGGGATCGGCAACAACGATGTCGTCCCAGGCCGTTGTCACACTTCTCTGTCCCGCAACGCCAATCGCTTCGCGCCCGCCGGCGAGGGCGACCAATTCTGGACTCCAGTGACCGGCGCAAAACGGCGGATCGATCCACTCCAGCAACATCACGCTGGGGCAATACTCGATGGACTGCGTTCGCTTGGCCACCGCGTCGACACGCCGCTGCAGGCCGGCGATGTAGAGTTCGACTTGGCGTTCACGTCCGGCGGCGCGGCCGACCTGACGGATGCACTCAAAGACATCCGCCAAGCACGTCGGCTCGAGATTGATGACTTTCGGCTTTCCGGGCAACGAGCGAGCGGCGGCTTGGACTTCGCTTTCGGCAACCGCGCAGACATCGCACAACGCCTGCGTGACGATCAGGTCGGGGCGCAGCGACTGGAGTACCGGCATGTCGAGTGCATACAACGCTTTTTCGCTTTGCAACCGCTCACGAACCAGCGTGTCGATCTGGCCGCTGGTTGCATCGTGAGGAATCAACGTGCGAGTCACCTTGGGCAGATCGCTGACACCGGCCGGATAGTCGCACTCGTGTGTCACACCGACGAGTTGGTCACGCAGGCCAAGGCCGCAGATGATTTCAGTCGCGCTGGGAAGGAGAGAAACGATTCGCATGTGGGCTCAAGGTAGCGTGTTTCGGCTGGAGTTCAGGCTTCAGCCTGGGGTTAGGCAACTCACGCCCACGATCTTACTCTATCTACAGGACTGGTCTGATGGGAGAGCCCCCGGGGACACAGCACCTCACGCATCATTCTTTCCAGGCTCCGAACGCGGCGAAACAACCGTTCTTGTGCAGGAGTTCTACATGCGCAAAGCCGACTCGACGCAGCAGATCGAGCTGATACGTGACCGGACGGGGCGAATCTTCGCGGTCGATGTACTCCAATACCTTTTGTCGATACTCACTGCCACCGAGCCCTTCGAGGTGTTCGCCGTAGCGGGCCCACATCAGTTCGTGAATCGGGGTAGTCTCTTGAGCAACCAGGTCCGTAATCCAGAATGATCCGCCGGGTCGCAGCACCGAGATGATTTTTTCGAACACAGCCTGCCAGTCCTCGTCGTCCCGCAGGTGATGCAGCACCGCGGCGGCGAGCACCACGTCGTAACTCTCCTCGGGCAACTCGGCTTCGCGGATGTCTGCTAGCCAAGTCGTGACTGTGTTCATGCCAGTCGCTTGCACCCGCTGTTTGGCCCGCTCGAGCATCGGTCCGCTCAGATCGAGCAGATCGCTGGCAAATGGTTTGCCGTAGACCTGCCGCAACTTCAGCGTGTTGTTTCCGGCCCCGCAACCAATGTCCAGCACCCGCTCGATGCCCGGTGTCAGCCGCACCGCCGCTTCCGTAATCAACTGCATCGCCAGCGGAGCGTCGACTGTCGCGGACTGTCCGGTTTCCAAGTTACTGAATCGCTCGACGTCGGCATCGAAACGCTCAGCGATGTCGCCGGTGGTCGACTTGGCCGCAAAGTCTCCCGGATCGTACTTCAGTTCGGCGGCCCGCTGGCGACGCGATCGACACTCATCAGATTTCAACCGGCCGAGCCTACGAAGTTCCTCAATCTCATCCTCGCTCATCGGTCCTCTCCTGTTGGTTGCCAGTACGAGACCGATCTTACAACAAAGGTTCAGCAGGCTCGACACACCTGCCGAGCGGGAGCCAAGGCTTCACTTCAATCTCAGCCGGTGCTCGGCCAGCGCCCGCCTCAGCCTCCGAAGTGTTGGTTATTGGCGTGAGCAGCAGCAAAATGACACGACAGGCTGAAGCCTGGACTCCAACGGCGGATGGCATGGGATTTGTTAGAGCTAAATGCAGTCACTGCTGGCGCGACCGTCAGCACGTCTCAGCAATCCTTCGTTTTCTTCAGCATCGCAGGGCCCCACAATGGCTGATCAAGCCACAGAGCACGAACATCCGTCCGCCGAGGAGATGGGACGGAAGTGGATTCCCTATGCCGGACGAGCAGGTTACGCGACCAAAGGCGTGGTGTACTTGATCGTCGGTGGGTTGGCAGCGTTTGCGGGCTGGGGAGCCGGAGGCCAGACAACCGATTCCGAAGGTGCGATTTCGAAAATCCGCGAACAGCCATTCGGCTACTGGTTGCTATGGCTCGTGGCCGCAGGTCTGGCTGCGTATTGTCTGTGGCGAATAGTGGAAGCGATCACTGATCCCGATCGAAAAGGGAGCGATGCAAAGGGCGTTCTGACGCGGCTAGGCTATCTCGGCAGCGGCCTTGCACACGGACTGCTCGCCTGGACCGCTGCGCCGATTTCGGGATCGCAGCCGACCGACGATGGCGCGAGCAGCCAACGCGATCTCGTCGGCTGGGCGCTGTCGCTCCCCGGCGGAAGTTGGATTTTGACGGCTGTTGGTGTGGGCGTGGCCGGTTACGGCGGTTATCAGATCTACCGAGGCATCGCGAACAAGTTCATGGATAAGTACGACCCGTCGCACATGAGTGAGGGCCAGCGCAAAGTAGCCCTGTACTCGGGCAAGTTCGGTTTGATCGCGCGGATTGACCTTTGGGGTGATCGGGCTGTTTCTCGGAATCGCTGGCTGGAAGCTTGACCCCAACGAGGTCAAGGGAGTCGGTGAAGCGCTCGACGTCCTCGCCCAACAGCCGTATGGACAGTGGATCCTGCTGGCCGTCGGCCTGGGTCTGTTTTGCTACGGTGTGTTTTGCCTGGTGCAGGCTCGCTACCGCCGATTCCGAATCGGTACGCTATGAGATTTGCCAGTGGCGACGCGCCTGACGTGAGCGCGAGCCATACCTTCACTTGTATTTCAAACCCCGTTCACGCAGTGCCCGCTTGAGCCTATTCAGCGTCGGGGTCCGCCGCGATCGCTCTGAGACGTTTGAGCCGGGCACGCTCTTGGACCTGAGCCTCGCGTCGGTCACGAGCCCTGGCGACTTCCTCCGCCAGCGTTTGCAGTTCACCCTAGGTACACTTGGCCGCAGCGGTCGGCCACGCTGCACCCGGCCGCCCGCTGCGGATCGCTGCGAGGATTTCCGCCTGTACGGACGCTGCTTCGCCGTCAACGACGCGTCGCAACCGCGATCGCAGCTCGTCAGCCGAACATTGCTGCAGCCAGGAATCGACCAGGTTGTTTGGATCCCCTTGCGAAGGTGACCTCCGCCCGCGGAGACTGCTTCCGCATGTACGCCAGCTGCTTATCATCCAGCGCCCGATCAACCGCCGCAAAGTAAACGAACTGATACTCGCTCATGGTTTCCTCATTGGCCGAACCACCATTTGTGTTCGCGGCGCGAAAGGTCGATCACTCTTGAATCCGTTGAGTTGGCTTCGCACCTGAACCCTCAGCGAACGACCACAGCGCTACATCGGTGCGAATCAGGAGATCGCCACCTGCAACCACAACCGATGCGTTGGTGGGTTCGTCAAGTTTGTTTTCGGCCAGTAGCTGCAGACGCTCTCGATTAGGCTGAAAGACGGTTGTGGTCCCTGCTTTGGTCAGCAAAAACATTCTTCCGTCACCGGTCTGCGTGATGCTCGACCAAGTCCCGCCACCGGGGCTGCGCGCTTTCCAGAGCTCGTCGCCCGTTTGCACATCCAGGCAGTGCAACACACCACCCATATTGCAGACGTAGACCGCTGCGTCGTCGATCACGCCCGTCCCCAGCCAGCTGCCGCCTTTAGGTTGATGCCAGAGGCGATGCGTTTGAGTCACGTCGCCGCGACCGCCCGCTCGCACGGCGAGCGAAGCGCCGCCGTAGCCACCCAGGACCACGATCACGCCATCCGATTCCATCGGCGACGCGTAGGCCAGTGGTCCAGCCCCGCCACACGTCCACAGCAATTCGCCCGTCGCTGGATCAAACCCGCTGACCCGGCGAGGTAGCGTCGCGACCAATTCGGTACGCCCTTCAACCTCCACCAAGATGGGTGTGCTCCAAGCGCCGCGAAGCCGCTCGCTACGCGGTTTGTCAGTCAGATATTCGTTCGCGCTCCCATCGTTCTCGGGGCCACTCCACTCCCGTTCGGCTTGGTCATCCAGAGCGTCGACCTGCCATACTGTTTCGCCAGTGGACTTATCCACGGCCAGCAGCATCTCGTGGTTGCCCGGACCGAACAACAGAATGCAAACATCTTCATACAGAATCGGCGAAGAACCGTAGCCCCACATGTGTTCCTGGGTTCCGAGATCACGTCGCCACAATTCATTTCCGTCCACATCCCAACACACCAATCCGGCTGACCCGAACCAGGCGATCACTCGCTGGCCGTCGGTGACCGGAGAAGCCGAACCGTAGGGGTTGGTCTGATGCGAAGCTTCTTGCTGGTCATAAGTCACCGCGCGTCGCCAAAGTTCACGACCCGTTTCTCGATCAACGCAGAACAATGCTCGCTGGTTGGCTTCACTGAGCGGTTGGGTGAAGAAGACTTTGTCCTCCCACACAATCGGCGTCGAGTTGCCGGGCTCGGGAAGCTCGATCCGCCACTTCACGTTTTGCTCCGGCCCCCACTGCGTCACCACGTTCGCAGCCAAAGTTTTGCCCGTCCCACTCGGCCCCCGCCACTGAGGCCAATTCGGTTGTTCGGCCAAAATTGGCGTAAGGATGCCAAGTAAACACCAAGCGAACGTGGTTAAACAGAATGATTTCATAATGAACCTTCAATAATGAGAAGTGACGGATTCTACATGATCGGCAGTAGCGGAAACATTAATAGCCAGGACTAGCGTGGGTCTAGTCTATGCTTGAACCGGCGACGGTTCGATCCACGTCCCGAATTGCCTCGCTCAGGATGACAGGTGGAACATCTGTGATTGACATTGCGTTCCAATTTGAATCTCGAAATTCCAATGTTCCAATGCTGTTTGAATGCCACATAAAATCGGTCAATGTTGCTGTTATCTCGCCATGCCGATCGCTCGGGAATGTTCGGCAAAGCTCGTGGAGCTCGCGGTCATCCTGCCAACCGTGAGCCTGCAGAATCCGGAAAGCTTGGTCTTCACTCTTCAGCTCAACGCCATCATGCCGTACCACACACTTGCCTTCACTGGCAGTTTCTAAATCAGCGGCACGAGTGATCGTTCGTTCTACCTGCTGGAACGGCTGAGGGGGATGGTCGGTCAACCAGTTCTTCCACAGGGACAGAACGCCTAAGGCTTCCAATTCCAATGGATGTGCGACGCGAACAGGTCGTGATACCTTCAATCCCTTTCCATCAAGTCCCACGAGTCTTTCACCGTCATCACTCGGAAGTCCGACAGCAGCCCTTTCTCCAGACTTCTTTGGCTCCATGACAAAAACAAGTTCGCCCGCAACCGCAGCTACAACCGGATGCTTCATCATCATTTTCAAATCGTCAGGCAAATAGGGACGCTGCTGAATCATTGATTCTTCCAACACGGAGCGAGTATCACGCAGCGAAGTCTTCAGTCGGCTCTGTAGCTCCGTCAATCGCTTTCCATTCTCGGATGACTTGAAGGCTGCGGGGATCGACTTCAACGACTTGCCGCTTTTCGTAACTAACACCTGCGGCCCATCCCCCCGCAAACGCAACTGAATGACGTAATCCCCCGCTTCCAATCGTTCAAACTCAGCCAGTTCCTTCGCGATCGCCTCACCCGATAGCCAGTCAAGCTGCGCCGCGTCTGCCAAGCCTGCGTTGTCTGCCAACGTCCGACGAACTTGATCGAGAGCCCGACGCATGCTCTCTCGCGCGTCGGCCGACTTTCGCTTCCGTCCCGCGATCGACATCGCTTCAAAAATCTTCAAACGCCGTGAGATCTCCATCACCAACTCTTCTTGATCATCCGGCAATGGCATGGCGGCAAGTTGCAGTAGCGCAAGGTTGGGACGATCTTTGATAGCCGACTCCAATTGCTCTCGCTGGGCAGGAGCATTCAGTTTCCCGTCCATCGCATCGAGCAAACCCTCGACACGCAGGCGATCCTTCGCAGGGGTAACCGCTTTGAGTGCCTTCAATAACGGCTCCAGATCTTTGCGAGGATGGGCATCAATCGCAGACTGCTTCCAGCTTCGCCGGATCGTTGCATCACTTGCCGGCCAAAAACTACTGCCATCTTGTTTTGCTGCTCCAGGAGCATAGTGGGCAACGAGACGATGGCCGATCTGTGATGTGGTCAGGCCTGACCGGCGGATGCCGGCGTGCCCCGTGTGGGCATCAAGCGTGATGGCGAGATCTTCAAGATTCGATCCCTTGTGCGCTAGAATCCAAATGACGGCCTCCAACTGGTTCGAACGTCCTGTGGCGTCCAAGACAGAACGTAACAGCAACGGATGCGCCAGCCCAATGCGAAGCAACAGGTCTTCTGACACGACTTTTTCAGTGAGCAAAGTAGCCAGCTCCCGCGTCATGTTTTCTCGCCAGGCATCCACTTTATCGGAATCAACATGTGCATCAAAACGCTTCTCGTCTTGATAAACCGTCCAGGTCTTTTTGACATCAGCAAGCGACTCATAAACACGAGCGACAAATGCCTTTTGCTGATCGTCCGTTCGGCCCACCCACAGATAAGCGACGTGAGTATATTTGCGCAATATGTCGACCAGTCCCGCTTTTGCTGGTGGCGCTGGCATCCTCCGCCAGGTCTCAACCAAGGTTGCTGGTAGTAACGGATCGGCGGCATTCTCCTGCTGGCGACAAATGTCTGCTACCGCACCAATGACCGCACGAATCTCAGAGTCTCGAACTGTATCCATGCCCGGGCACAACCGCTCCGGATTCTTGACAGCTTTGACGAGGTTGTCAGCGCTCTGGTCGTAGCCCGGTTGGACAAGATACCAGACCAAGTCCGCTGGACTTGCCTGACCGCTCGAAACGGCAGTTCCAACTGCTGAGTCATCAATACTTTGTACGCTAACTCCAAACGATGCGGTCCACCATTGCAGCGGCCACAGTCGCTCGCGAACTTTCACTTTGTGCGTCGGTTCGACTTGTCGTGAACGCAGCCAGTCGCAGACGGTCGTATATACATGAGCGATTGCTTGCTCATGCGGTGGATGCGGCGCAGCCGAGTGTGGCGCGAGTGGGCCAAGTCGCTGAATCGATTCGGGAAGGTTGGCGAGAACTGATTCGTACCAGTCGAGCTTGGTCAACAGGATTTCTTGATAGTCGTATTTCGCCTCCCATTCCAACGAACGAAACCACTCCCGGAGCAGTTCGCGCCTGGGCACGTTAAGCGCTGGCGGACGCAGCTCGGCGATCCGCTTAGACTGAGCGGGCGACATCATCGATTTCGCTCGCTTGAGGACCTTGTCGTCAAAACATGACCAGTTTCCCGGTCCCCAGAACCATTCATGAACTCTTAGACCGTCCGAGCCATCTCCTTCGCGCAGGTCTGGCCCTCGATTTGCGAACCACTGGATGAAGCGAACTTTCTGTTCTTCGCGATCGACGGACTGAGCCTCGTACTCAGCCATCAAACCCGCGGCAGCTTCGATCGACTTGGGAGCGACTTCGCCAAAAATGGCCGCAAAATGACTTCCGCGATCACGTGGTGGTTGCGGCGGAGTAGGTGTGAAACGCTCTCGATTGATACCCGTCATTTCCGCAACACGGTCGCACAGACGCGCAAGTGCGGCTCGTTTTTCCGTCGCTTTCGTTTCGGCTTCTTCTGGTGTTCGCGACAATGCACGGGCACTACGGAAAATGGGAGCCTTCAGATCATCTCCGTTCTTCCTCTTGCCCTGAGTCGCTTCGTATTCGTCTAACGCTTTCGATGCGTCACGTCGAATAGCGTCAGCGTCAACTGCCATCTCCGATGGCAAGGTGTTTCTGATCTTTGATTCATCATACCTTTGAGTACCATCGATGACTTTGAGGGCATTGATAACAAGCATCAGGCCGAGTTCGCGATTGTTCTTCTTACTAGCGAGAATCAGCTGGCGCCAGAAACCGATGCGATCGTCTCGCAGCGCACAGGCGATGGCAAACAACGGATCGACCGAGTACGTTTTGAAATGCGCCAGCGAATAGGCTACCAATTCATCGATCGAATCGGCAGCAGCGACGGCCCGAATCATAATCTTCGAGCCATTGGGAGAACTTGAATTGGCTCGTTCGATGACCGCCGCACGTGTCTTCGCGTCTGCTTGAGCGAAATCAACGTCTGCAAGCAAGGGAAAACTTTTGTAGTCCAGCCGGGCTACGAACGGCAGCAGCGCATTAGCCGGCCGTCCCGCTAAATTCGCCACCACGAATTTAACCAGCGTACTGTCGACTTGATGGACAGACTCAAGTGAACTGGCTTTCACCAGCTCTGCTTTTAAGGATTCGCTCCTCAGCCTCTTCTCGATCTCAAGCAACGTTTCGAGTGCTTCATCGGCTGGGACGGCATAGTCGTTGCCTGTTGTTAGACCAGAAGCCGATGCAAAACTTAGCACTTCAGCAACCATCGCTATGTTCAACTGCCCTGGAGCATCACCGAGCGATTCGGCAAGCATTCGCAACCACAGTGGGCGCATGGCGAGCGCTCGTCCTTCCCGCATTTTGGCGAATTGGCGTAGCAGGGGCTTGGTGTCTTCGCGCTGGTCAGAGTTGGCTTGTTCGTAACGTTCCAACAATTGCCTACCGCAAGCATTGACATCGATTGCCGCTTCAGCCCAAAATCCCAGAAACAATTCGATTTCATCGTCACTGGCGATCATCTGTTGCCGACGGTCCGCGTCGCGCAGCGCGGACGCGCACGTTCGCAACACGGAATCGCACCCGGGATCAGCCAGAAGCGGACCAGGCAATGCGAGCACGGGCGCTAGTTGCTTGGCTAACGATTCACGGTCGATCTTTCCATCGGCAAGTTCTACTGCAATGGTTTCCAGTAGACTCGGCAAGACGTTTGGAAAGACGGTGAGAACTTCGACCGCGGCAGCAGTTGCTTGAATCGCCGCCGACACCACCAAATCCGTACTACCGCGATCTACGGTGATCGTTTCGCACAGTGCTTCGATTGCTTCCTCACGACCACAACCGGCCAAACCCCGGGCGACGTGAGGTGATGAGACGTAACGTTTGTCCGGCGTTAAGGCGGGATGACGACAAATTCCAACTAGCCGCAAGGTATCCAGCAAATCATCTGCAACTCCATTGCCCTGCGCTATCTCGCTCGCGAGCAACCGTCCCACATGATCGCAACCTGTTGTACCCAGCTGATAATGTGCGCCGCCCAAAAACTCAGCCACCAGGGCGGCAAACCCGCGGTCCACTTCCTTGGCATAAGACCCGTTGTAAATCGCGAGCCAAAGCAAAGCGTCATCGCGCTTTGGTGGCAATTCAAAGCGAGCTAATTCACGCAGTAACTCGCGCAGCCAGATCGACCGATTCTCAGCCACGGCGGGATCACCGATTGTCCAGATCGGGAATGCGATCGGGAACTTTTCCAGCCATTGCCATGCACGTGCAATTGGCTCGCCCAGCGCAGGAACCACTGCCCCTGCCAGTGCAGCGACTTCGGCGTCCGTCGCGGTCACGGCTTGTCGGAGCAACGCTGTTACGCAATCGGAGTTTCGTACCTCATCAAAACCAAACAACTTGTGACCCAGCGAACCTTCAGAGTCATCCGCACCACCGATTGCTGCACGCAGAACTTCATCTGGCTTGCCTGTTCGCAACGCAACCTGTTCCATCGCTCATCCTCTGAGAGTCTTGCCGCTGGTTATCGCCCATCGTCGCCGGACATAGTTTCTACTGGGCTCGACCAAATTTGAACCCCGGCAAATTGACCAAAGCCACTTCAAGTTGCGCACTTCGCCGCCGGGTAGTGAGACACGGTCGGCGCGGCGCAAGAGAGCAAAGAGATGCCGTGTCGGGCGGCTGAGCGATGCCACCCGCAGCGAGCTCGGTCAGATTGCCAGCGGCTCGGTCAGCGTCCCCGGTTGTCGAGCGACTGTGCCAGGCGCACGATTTCCAAGAACTCTTTGCGCAACCCGTAGGTATCTTCTCCGGTGGCCGAGGCAGCGACCTTGTGGACGGCGTCATAGTTCCAGTTGCCAGCATACTGACTATCACGCAACAACATCCCGAATCCAGCTACCGCGCTGGCAAATTGAAATTCGCGATCAGCCGCGTTGAACTCGGTGTCTTCATCCTTCACCGCGATCTCGATCAGTTGGCTTTCGTCCTGCTCAGGCAACTTGTAACGCAACTTTAAAGTCAGCAATTCGCCACTGCCAGCCGCCTCGGCCGGCTGCGGTTTGCCTTGATATTTCAATTCGTCGACGGCAGGAAGTTCGGCAACGGTTGCAGCGTCACCCGGAACGATTTCGTACAACGCGGTGACGGCATGCCCCGCTCCGATTTCTCCAGCGTCCTTCGTGTCGTCGTTAAAATCTTGGTTCTCGAGCAGCCGATTCTCGTAACCGATTAAACGATATGCGGCGACCTCGGATGGATTGAATTCAATTTGAAGCTTCACATCCTTGGCGATCGTCACCAGCGTACCGGACAACTGCTCGACCAGTACTTTCCTCGCTTCATTCATCGTATCGATGAAGGCGTAGTTCCCGTTGCCGCGTCCGCTGATCTGCTCCAGCATCGCATCATTAAAGTTCCCCATCCCAAACCCGAGGACCGTTAATTCGGTTCCGCTTTTCGACTCCTTTTCCACCAGGTCCAACATCTGGTCTGTTCCGGTGGCGCCCACGTTGAAGTCGCCGTCGGTGCACAGCAACACACGGTTGATGCCGCCTTTAATAGAGTGATCGCGAGCCACCTGATAAGCCAACGCCAAGCCCTGACCGCCGTTGGTGCTGCCGCCCGCTTCCAGGCGGTTCAGCGCCCGCATGATCGTCTGGCGCTCGCTGGCGGGAGTGCTATCGAGTACCAAACCGGCCGCGCCGGCATAGACAACAATGGCGACGCGATCCTGGTCGTTGAGTTGATCGAGCAAAAGCCCCAGCCCGCGTTTCAGGAGCGGGAGTTTATTGGGCTGATTCATTGAACCGGATACATCAATCAGAAAGACCAAATTGCTTTTCGGACGTTGCTCTTGCTCGACCACTCGGCCCTTGAGTGCGATGCGGACCAGACGGTGCTCATCATTCCATGGGCACTGGGCCACGGCGACGTGCGTGGCGAACGGGCCGGATTCGTGGTCTGCCGGTGGTGAGTAATCGTAGTCGAAATAGTTCACCAATTCCTCAATGCGAACCGCGTGGGGGCGGGGCAACTGGTTGTGGTCGAACAGAAACTGACGCACCTTGGAATAGGAAGCCGTATCGACATCGACCGAGAAGGTGCTCAACGGGTGATTGTCAACGCGAAGGAATGCGTTCTCGACGATCTGGTCGTATTTGTCTCCGCCTTGCCCCGGCCCGACTCCTTCGTCGGCATTATCCACAATCGGTTCCCATGGCATCCCCAACGGCTGTGCCGCCGGGCGAGACGCCACGGCGTCGATATCGAGGGCTGCAGTTCCAGTCCGCACCTCTGACGTCGCATTTGGGGCGGAGCGTCCGCATCCGGTAAATAGGATACAAATGGACAGCAGGGTTGAAATCGATCCGCTGGTAAAGCTTCGCTGAGACATGGCTGCGAGACTCCTTCTGGACGCGTGGGGGGAACCGAGTACCCATCATATACGCAAACCCGCTTCCTCAGGTTCTCGAAACGGTTGTACAGGAAGGATTCGACCAGTCGGCCACGCCCCTCGCAGTTGGAGTCCAGCCTTCAGGCTGTTCCGCGACGTTGGAGTCCAGCCTTCAGGCTGTTCCGCCATCGCTCGCAGGCAGAGGCAGTCCTCATGCTACAGGCTAAGGGAGAGTTCAGTACGACAGGCTGAAGCCTGAACTCCAACGTGGGCGTGGTTCGGAACACAGCAGAGTTCCAGCTACGGTTGCGTCGCCTCTACGGCTTCTCTTCTCTCTCAGCGAAAACATCGGGCTTCAGCAATACCGTGCCGAGGTCCGTCACGCCGTCAGTGGTCGTGACCGAGAACAGATTTCGCTTCCAGGTCGCCTCCGCACCGTTCACCTTGACGTTTGTGAATCGGCCGCCGCCAGCTTCGTGAAACACTCGGAACATAAGCTCTGTATCACTGGGCAACCCGTGGATCAAAACGTGACCGTCTGCGTCGCTGACGCCCACGTACGGATGCTCCAACAGCACCAGATACCCTTCCATCCAGGGATGAATGTTGCACTCCAAGGGGATGGGAGCCGGTTCGGGAAAGGTTAGCTTGAATCGCTGTACCGCCCCAACCGGGATCACCATGCCCATGGGTTTATTTTTAAAAAAATTGACGTTCAGATTGTGCCCAACCGCGGACTTGGGATTAAAAACCAGCGTGTCACCCGCTTGAGCGACCACGATGTGCGGGTGGAATCGACAATTTTCCGCCGTCAGTTCGATCTCCTGATTTCTGGGCGGAATTTCGGAGATCTTGGTTCCACCGCGGCCCGTGTAGAGGTACACAACGACGTTCTGGATACCTCGATTCTCCGGATTCACGATCAGGCGTTCGTCAGTCAGCTTAAATTTGCCGCAGACTTCCTTATCCCTATCAGCGACGATTGGCCTTGCAGTGGGCGGATCGCCGTCATAAACAAAACGCAGTCGCAATTCCGCCGCCGAAGCAATACAGGACGGCGTGAATAAGACGGCAATGATGCATCCGGCAGAATGCAGAAGCGGAGATCGCATGGCGGAATCTCTCAGACAGCGAAGTTCATGAACCTGGCAACAGAGCGAAGCTGCGATTCTACCAGCCGGCCAGGAAGCAGTGTCGTGTCATCATGAAAACTTCGCGGCAAAGCCGCTCCTGCGATCCAACTTGCCCCTGAGTTTGCCGGCAGCGACTCGCCTGACCTGAGCGGGAGATGCAAGATGACGGCGGTATGAGTCAGTTAATAATCGAACCAAACTCCGCCACCGACCAGGCGTTCCCTTCGATTAAAGAAGGAATATTGCAATGATGGCCCTCGGTAGTACTGCATACCGATTCGAAGTCGTTCGCCGGTTTTCTCACCGAACCAATTCCAGCCGGCGATCAAATTAAGGCCACCACGGAAGTTGAAATCCTGGCGGTGGTAGGCATTGGCCCCGAAGTAAGGCGATCCACGCGCCGCGACCTTTCTTGTGGGAGCGTATTGCGTGCCTAGCTGAAACTCCCAGGGCTTGGCACCGCCTTGAGACCCAAGCGCATTGGCCACTTCGCCGTAGACCTGAGCATCGTCGTTAACATCGGCCGTGAGACCGATGATCGCAGCATCGCGAACGTAATTGATACGGCGAAATTCGGAATTGGCCAATAAAAACTCGTCACCCAGGTGGGCGCTGACATGATAGTAGCCCCACTTGACGGCCAAGCGATCTTCTCGCCACGTATTCAACAGGCCAAACCGGAAGTCGGCCCCCTCCAGCATCGTGCTCGGTTCGGCCGGAATGAGCCTTGCGAAAACAGCACCCTCGAGGTCTAGCTGATATCCCTTAGGTTTTACCGCATCAAAAGTTCCGTACCTTAGTAATCCGATGCGTCCGCCAAGTGCCGTCTCCCAGATGGTCCGCCGGCGTTTGATGTCGTACAGGCGCTCCACATCATCCTTGGCTCTTTCTCACCCGCCAAATAGGATCGATAGATCAACCCGGCGGGCAGGATTTGCAACTCGTATGCGGAGCCACCAGGAACGAATGCATCGCTCCCCATTTCGTCAGTCAAATGATCTTGATCAAACAATCGCTGCCAATCTTCAGAATCGTTAGCCCGATTTTCAAATGGATCGTTAAGTCGTAACAGACGCTGCTCCAACGTCATGAAATCGACAAAGTCTTGCGTATCAGCAACGGATTCAAACCAAGACTCGGTTCCACGCGAACTTTTGTCGATCGATGCTAGCATTAAAATGGCCAGCCAAAGATATTGAGAATAGCTAGCGATCGTGAATCGCCTGACGTTGCTGGAGGCAATGATTTGCATACCTCCATCAGCAGCGCCCGCCGATCTCGCGAAAGGATTTGGTTGCCAAAGCGACTCAGGTGCGGCTTCTGCTACAAGCCGCTGCTTTGTTTTCGTCGATAAAAGCACGTATCCGATGGCCGAGCCGGTTTAGGGGCGGGGATGTCGCTTATTTTCCTTTGGGGAGGCATGATTACTCAAAGCGTCGGTCTGACGTCAACAACAAATCACATGCCCCATCTGCTGAGGAGCATGGACCTGGCGAGGGAACGAGCAGAGCAATCGATCCTGGTTGCTTGGCAAACACTGGTGTCTGCATGATTGTGAGAGCAGACGGCGAGTGGAACCGACCACATCGGCACCAAAATGGAGGTCGCCTGGCGTTCGCTCGTGCGCACGGCTTGGACGGCCATGTCGCCCCTGCAGTCTACCTGTTCATTGAAAGTCCATAGAAGCATCAAAAATATTGAAGTTTAATCATGTGCCAATTTCTTGCGCATTTAGGGGCTTGACAGCAGATAGCGGGCGAGAAGAGAATCAAGCGCGTTTGGCGTTTTCTCGGTGCCGATCCTGGTCATTTATGCCGGCTTGGTGGCAATGCCTTACCTCCTTCTCCGCGTAGCACAGGCGCGTCGCGTTGCCGCGGCACTGGTGTTTCTATACGGAATTTTTTGTCGGGGAGCGGCCTGGTGTGGGCTCGTTGCGGTGATTACCTGTTGGTGGATCACAGCACCGCCAGCTCGATTGCTTGCCATCAGTCCTAAGTTGCGTCGCAAGGATTGGACGTGTGTGCTCATACAGCGATCGATGTGGCGGGGTCGCCGGTCAATTCACCTGCACCAAAATCACCCTGTACGTTCGGCAGGTGTCAACAGGCTCCGGTACCAGTCTTGCCAGATGGTCCCGGTCGGGGCTTGTATTGTAAGCCATTCGCATTGGTTAGCAGCACGTCTGCAACGGATCGAGATAGTGCTCATCGAATTACGAGAACCCTCAGCCGCAGATGGGTGGGGCGATGTATTGCATGGGCAACAAAGGCAGCGCTCACCTGATCAGTGATACTGCGGTTCTTACCGATAGTATTGTTTTCGTCTTATTCGATCTCCTCATCCGTTGTGAACGTGGAGGCTCTGATGCCCGAACTCAGTGAACAGGCGGCGTGGGAAGCGCTGCTTGGCGCCTTGAAGGTGGAAGGTGCGAAGTTGCCACAGTGGGCGAGGAAACTCGCCGCTGTATTGCCCAAAAGCACAGCCGCGCTGCTGGAGTTAGACTATGCTCAACGAGCGGGAAACCCAATCCACCCGGCCTTGAGAGGGGCAATGCGGTGGGTGATCGCGCAGGCAAACCAGAGCCAATACGGCCGGCAGATTGCCGAAGCTGATTGCCTGAGCGCGGGCCTGGACGCAGTGCAACTGAGGGGACTGAAGGACGGGAGTTACGATGGTTGGAGCCCAGCGGAACAAGCCGCGATCGCCTTCGCCGTGCGGATGACCGTTGCCTCCCACAGCGTCACGGATGATGAGTTCGCCAATCTGACCGTCGAGTTCGGCGATCGTCAGGCTGCATCAATGGTGCTGCTGTCGGCATACGGCAACATGCAAGACCGACTTCTGATTTGCTTGCAGTGCGAGCGCGAAAGAGACCCGCAAGCGATCCGCCCACTCGCAGTGACATTTTCACCGGAGGTGTTCGTCATTCGGCAGATCCATCCGCAAACGATCAACCCTGACCTTGGATCAGTGAGTCACGCGTGTGAGAACTTGAGTGGTTTGGCGAGGCGATCGGGAGAAACGTACGAATCGCTCCAGCAACGGATTCAAATGCAACGTAAAAAGCCGACCCGCTTACGGGTGCCCGATTGGGACGAAGTCATGCCTGGTTTGCCTGACGGTCCGCTCCGTCGTCATAGCGACATCGTCTGGTATCGCATCGCGTTGGGCTATGCGCCCGAACTGGCCATACCGTTTGAACGGTTCATGCAGACTTTAGGTGCGGAATCGGCACCGGACTACGACCGCATATTTGGCATTAACCTGTTTTGGGTGACCACGGATGCAATGAATTGCCCTTACTGCATGGGCCATTGCGAAATGAACTGGGAGGTTGCTGGGTTGAGCGGTGATGAGATTGCCGCGCGGAGCCAGATTCTTGCCAGCGATGACTGGTCGGCGTTTCCCGTTGCAGACCAGCGTGCGTTCGCGTTTGCCACCAAGGTAACGCGAGCCCCCGGAGCAATTGACCGAGTTGACCTACAGCGTCTGTATGATGATCTCGGAGATCGGCGTGCGATGTCTGTGATTGTGCAAACATGTCGCTATAACTACATGACTCGCATCTCCAACGGCTTTCAGTTGACCTTGGAAAGCGAGAACGTTTTCTTCAATTACTGGAGTAAACCTAAACCCGCAGTGAATAAAGACGGTGCTTGCATTCCCCTGCCGAGTGACGAGGAAGCCTGGGCCAAATTGCCAAAAACTACAACGGGCGAGATGGGGCCTTTGCCGAACTGGGCGAAGGCGCTGGCCACGCAATTGCCTCGGACGGCCGCCGCGATGCTTAGGCTTGACGAGGCGCAGCGGACTCAGAGTGGGCTGGATCCGGTGCTGCGGGCAAAAATGCGGTGGGTCGTCGCAAACGCGAATCGATGCCGGTACTCGGAAGCCTACGCGATCGCTGATCTGCGTTGCGCAGGAGCGGAACGGGCCGCTATCCAAAACCTAATCGGAAGCCCGCATAATTGGCCGGACTCGGATCGCGACCCGCTCGAGTTTGCCCGCTTGTTGACGGTCGCTGCGGCGACGATCAGCGACGAATTATTCGAAAGACTTCGCGTCGGATATGGAGAGGAGAAAGTCGCGTCGATGATCCTCTTGGCGGCTTACGGAAATTTCCAAGACCGGTTTTTGCTGGGATTGAAAATTCCGCTGGAGCAGGAGGGCCCGTTGCCACCGTTCGTTGTGGAGTTCGCCCCCGGGGCGTTGCAGATGGAATCACTGATGCCTGCCGCACCCAAAGACGTGGGTGAGTTGGTTAAAGGCGAGGCGGCAATCGCAGGTTCGCACGCGTGGAATGACACCTCCTATCAAGAACTTCAGCTACGACTGGAGCGACAGCGCGATCGCAAGCCACGGCTTCCCGTGCCTGCTTGGGAACAGGCTCGCGAGCGTCTGCCAGCGCCGATGGCAACTCGGCCGACCAAGATCGCTTGGTCCCTTACATGCTTCGGTTATGCACCTGAGTTGGCTGTTCCTTGGGCCATCACGACAAGAACGCATTGGGCGGAAGCCCCTGCTGGTCGAATCTTCGAAGAGAGCCTGTTCTGGGTTCAGGCCCGAACTGTCGAGTGCAATTATTGCATGGGCCATTGCGAAATGCTGATGGAGGTGGCTGGGATGACACAGGAAGAGATCGCCCGTCGGACCCGACTGTTGGCCGAACCCGACTGGTCCGTGTTCCCCGCGGCCGAGCAAAGGTCGTACGTTTACGCGCGTAAGCTGACCCAAACACCGTGGGATATGACTCATGAGGATTATCGAACACTAGTGAAAGATCATGGTGCTCGACAAGCGATGTCAATCTTTTTCTGGCTTTGCCGAGGACTATACATGACGCGAGTATCCGATGGTTTTCAATTACCGCTTGAACGCGAAAACGTTTTCGCCTCGACTCCTCTTCTTCAAATTACACAGGACGCAAACGAATGAAGATTTCAACGACAATTATTAGTACTTTTTGCAGTTCGATTCCGCGCCAAACCATGTTTCGTAGTATCACCGTCGCCGTGTTGATCGGGCTGAGCGGGCAAGCCTTCGCGATACACACCGAGGAGGCGGACGAGGCGCATTCGGTTCCGCAGGTCCCCGAGGCAAAGGCTCCTGAAGTGAAAGCTCTCGAAGAGCTCACGGCCGAAGCGGCGGAAGCGGTGACGGTATTGCGGGAGACGCTCGCAGCTGATTCGGAGGCTGTGGCAATGCTCGATTGCATTCTTGCGGGCAGCCGCCTCGGCCCCGGCGAGGGATGGTTCAAGTCGATGGAGGCGCAATCGCGGTTTGGGTGGGAAATGGCGAAAAACCGTTTTGACACGAATCATAATGACGCGATCGACACCAAGGAGTTCTCCGGATCCGATGACGATTTCACGAGGCTCGACCGTGATGGCAGCGGCACGATCACGGAGGCGGATTTCGACTGGTCAAAACATTCGCTCACCCCCACATCCGGAACGATGTTGTTTTTCATGTCGGATCGTGACGGCAATGGCAAGGTAACAGGCGAGGAGTTTGCAACCTTGTTCGACGATTGGGGTGGCAACGAGCGGGGCTTTCTGGCGTTAGACGATTTGCGTCAGCGATTTGAAGTGCCATCGGCCGTCGGCAATGAGAATCGTCCCGATCGACCGAGCCGCAGCACGTTGATTCTAGGATTGAGGAGCCAGGAGCTCGGGTCTTTGCAGCCTGGCCCGAATCTCGGTGACGCGGCGCCTGACTTTTCGCTCCAGTCATTAGCGGGAGAAACCGTCACGCTTTCGGAAGAGATTGGCAAAAAGCCCATAGTTTTGATCTTTGGCAACTTCACCTGCGGTCCGTTCCGCAGCCAAGCCGGGAACATCGAGAAGCTTTTTGAGAGGTATAAGGACCGAGCTAAGTTCTATCTGATTTACGTTCGCGAGGCCCATCCTGCCGAAGGCTGGTGGATGATGAGCAACAAGCAAGTCGGAATCGAAATCGCACAGCCGGTCAGTGATGACCAACGCCGCACGGTTGCCCAGACGTGTCAGCAGCGATTGGACCTGGAGGTCCCATTCCTGGTCGACACGATCGACGACCGAGTGGGCGGAGTTTATAGCGGAATGCCAAATCGTTTGTATATGATCGATTCGGCAGGAAAGATTGCCTTCAAGAATGCCCGCGGCCCATTTGGATTCCACCCGCGCCAGCTGGAGCAAGCGTTGGTGCTCGCCCTGAACGACTCGGAGTGAGAAACTAAACTGCACGTTCACCCGCTTCGCGCTCTCCTCTATCAAACAAAGCCCCCGCTCCAGCAGCGCGATCACACAGTGGTCCACAATCCGGTAGTAGACATTGTTCCCTTCTCGGCGGACCGCCATGATTCCCATGGCTTGCAGCCGCTAGAGCGGGTTGGAAACGGCTTGCGGCTTCCTCGCTAGCGAGGCTGCTTTTCGAAGACGACGAAATAGTTCTCCTGGAGCAGTTCCTGCTCCTCGCGCACCTTGCGGAAGCCGGACTGGAGGATTTCGGCTTCAAACACGTCTTGGCCAGCGCGGACATGATTCAGCACCCAATCACTACTGGTGCCGGGGATGCGATGAAAGTCGATCAGCACAACTCGCCCACCAGGCCCTAGCGCCCGGTGCAGCGAGGTCATGGTTTTTTGCGGGAATTCAAAGTGGTGGTAGGTGTCACAGATAAAGGCAAGATCGATTGACTCGGCCGGCAGCTGGACTGAATCGGCGGTGGCGAGTACGGCTTCGACATTCGATTGGTTCTGCTGGCGGCTGTTCGTCCTGATGAGGTCGAGAAATTTCTGCGAGATGTCGACGGCGATCACGCGACCTTCCTTCCCCACGGCATCCGAGAACAGCCGGGTGAACAGACCCGTACCGGCGCCGATGTCGGCAACGGTTTGTCCTGGTTCAATCTGGCAAGCGGCGACGATTGCGTGCCGCCGCGAAAACACCTCGCGGCTCTCCACCTCGAAACGCTGCGCAAACTCTTCGACATTGGGATTCTCGAAGGCATCGTTGATGCCTGGATTGACGCTTTGTTCTTGGCCCCGCGCGACGGTGGTGAGCGGGACGGCAAGCATTAACAGGATCAGGATGCGGGTGATACATGGCATCTTGGTTGGCTCCTAACGAGATTCAGGGACACAGCACTTGCTCGAGTGCGATGCTATTGTACCGACGCTTACGGAGAAACCAGCATGCTGAAGATGAAGACACTGAGCTTTGCCGCGGTTCTTGTCGCGCAGTGCCATGTCGCTGCGCTCGCGCAGGACATTGCTGCAACTCAGCGGACTTTGGCTGATATCCAGCAAAAACTGAGCAAGATTCGGCTACGGCGCGATGAGAATTTTTAGGGTCTCACCGGAATCGACGGTGGCGGTGCGACGGACGAGATGCTCTTGATAGGTTTGATCGCCAGAACGGCGGTAGGCCCAGCCATCCGTGTCGAGCAAACGGTCGATCCAAGCTGACTCCAGCTTCACGTTAGCTTGGAGCCAAACCGACTGCGCCGGCGAGAGTTTTTCCTTTACCTCACGCAGTGATTCCAGCACCTGTTCGTTTGGTCGACCGTAGACGCCTTGCACGTAGACCGTCACTTCTCCGGCGGGGATCTTCAGCGGAAGCGGCGAGGCGATCGGGTCCGCCAACGTGATCACGGTCCCACCGATCCGCTCGCGCGAGTCGGAGAAGTCGAAATACTTGCCGTCGTCCGACGGGACGGCGTGTAGTCCTTCAGTGTCGGCAACCGGATGAAAGCGAGCGTCAAAAACTAGGAATCGCCGCTGACGATCGTCAGGCTCGGGTTCCCAAGACCACTGGGCAATCTGCCCGCTGGGCTGTGGGATTTCGCGCCGCACCTCAAACTTGATCGACAACGCAATCTGCTCGATACCGTCGCTGGCGGTCGGAAATGATGCGTAGTCGCCAGCCTCACTGCCGGGCTCCGGCGCAAACCCCTCCGTCCACGAGGTGCCGGTGCGGGAGTGAAGTTGATACGTACCAAAGGGCAGCGAAGCGATCGCGGCCGGATCGACGTCGCTGGCAGCACTTTCCAAGACAAGTTCAGCTTGCTTGTCCGGCGATGGAGCGACAAACGTGAGCTCGAGACCTTTGTCGAACTCGACGTTCAAGTCGCGGACGCTTGTAGACCAGCCATCGGCGGTTTTTACGCTAACGTAGTACTTGCCGAAGGGCAACACGCGATCGATCGCGACGCCATTCTCTGCCGTCGTGTTGCTCACCTCCAACGATACGTTCCGTTGGAGTTGGCCAAGCAATCGCATGCGGATCACAGCCCCTGATAACGGACTGCCGTCTTCCGAGTGAACGGAGATCTTTACAGGTGGAAACTCGGGAGATGCCGCTGACGGTTCCTGCGCGACCCATGCGCTTCACTGCGTTGCTGACGCGCTCTATTGCCTGTCGGCATCAGTTCGATCCGCGCGATCCAGACATCACCCGCTTTAACGACCGCTCGATTGTGCTTGACCTCAAACGAGCGGTTGTCGCCTTCAATTTCGATCGTGTAGGTTCCGGCGCGGACATGGGCAGTGGCTCCATCGCTGGTGACGGTCAATCGCTCGACCAGTTCTTTGCCCTGACGAATGCGAATCGGCACCGCCACGTCCTCGTTGGTTTCGATCCGGATGGTGCCTACATCGGTCTCGATGAAGAACAGCCCGGCCAGTAAGGCGAACGCCGCCGATCGACCGGTGAGCAGAAAGCAGATCACGCTGCCGAAACAGAATAAGCCGCTCCGATGATCGCTAGCCAGGGTCTCACTGCCATAAAGAAAGCGTGCAATCATCATTCCGTCCTCGTCCTGGAGAAGATTTCACCACGGAGCTAAATCGAGGCCCTCACACAGCACCGATCGGCGGAGCTGTCGGTTTTGGGGATGTCGGCGGCAAACGGTGTTGGCCGCTGCAGAGCCAAACTTAAAGGCTGCTTAATTGTGCCGATCTGCAGTATCCGCGAGCGCCACGTCCGTCCCCCTGCCACCCCTCCTCCCGCTACCTGCTACCTGCTACCTGCTACCTGCCACCTGCCACCTGCTATCAAGATTCTCGCTCAATCGCATTTGTCCAGTCGGTGATCTGCGCTGGCGTCATCGTGCCGTTCGGCGAGAGACGCGCATCCGACAGTCCGTATTGCTCGACATCACACAAGTACTGTTGGCGAGACAGCAGCGTGCCGAAGCAAACCGAGTTGGCTGGCGGCGGGCTTTGTTGTTCCTGCTCCAGGCGCGCGATCAGCTCCCGCATCACCCACTCTGGGATCTCGCCGCGCAGTTGCGGGTAGACGAAGCCGAACAACACCAGGTGAACCATCAACACGCGCCAGTGAGGTCCGAATCTCTTGAGCAATCGAGGCCAGTCGATCGTGTTGCCACAGAGGCGTAAGAGGTGCAGGATCTCGGCGCCATCGAAACGTTCCCGCTCCATGATGAAGGCCTTGGTCCAGATCATCTCCTCAACGGAGCAGATAGCCACGTGATGGCCCAAGATTTCTGCTCGCAAGGAGTGCTCGAACCACTCATCGTCGACAGGGCAGATGCCGTTTCCTGAGTTAAAGATCACATCAGCGAACTCTCCATCGCCGCTATGGATCTTCGCCAACCAGTGGGGAAAGGCGAGTTCAGTCGCGAAGCCTGCTGCGGCCGCGGCCGCGAGCATCTGTTCCAAATCTTGGTGGCGAACAAAAAAATCTAAGTCTTTGCTGTGGGGCGGAATGCCGGTGATGACTTCCGCGGCGTATGAGCCACCGACCAGATACGGTGTACCGGCAGCATTGAGCGTGTCGAGAAGCTGGTGGTAGAATGCAACCATTCGCTTGCGGCGAGATCCATTATCAGAAGAGACCGTTGTCATGGAATACATCCTGCCCATTTTTAAGTGGCCGGGCACAAGCTGTTTTTTACAAGTGACGTCAGTCAATACGATTCCTACCGGTTGGCACGAATCAGTTTATGGAGCAAACTTGTGTCCGGGTGCTTATTCAACTGCTAATTCAATGATGCGAAAGGGAGGTTGGCCAGGAAAGCTGCGTTCCAAGACTGGCATCGCGACGTTGTAGACGGGAATGCCGGCGAGCGTTTTACCTTCGGGACTGCCATGATGCGCGTGCCCATGGAAGGCTACAGTCGCCTCAAAGCGATTGATGGGATCCTCGAAGCGGCTACAGCCTAAGAAAGCGAATATTTCTGGCGGTTCTCCCTCCACCGTCGCACGAATGGGTGAGTAATGTGTGATTACGATCTTGTGCTTGGTCCGCAACTGCGATAGAGCCGTTTCGAGCCGCAGGGCATCTTCGACGACTTCGTGTACGAACTGCTTGATCATCGGCTCCCCCCAGGATTCCAGCATGCGATTGCCGAACCCACCACAAAAGCCTTTGACGCCGGCAAAGCCGATACCTTCCCACTCGTGTGATTCACCGTCGAGAACGATGATGCCGCGGTCGGCCAAAGCATCGCGAACCTGTTCGGGTTCACCAGCTTGGTAATCATGGTTGCCGAGCACGGCCAGAATGGGCGTCTTGACGACTGCGGTGATTTCGCGAGCAAACAGATCCGCTTCGGCTGGGTGGCCGTGAACGGTTAAGTCGCCGCAGACAACCACCACGTCCGCTGCGGCGGCCAATTGCGTGAACACGGGTTCGAGCGTGCCCGAGAGCGTCTTGGAGTAATGAATGTCCCCAAAGGCCGCCAAGCGGATCGAACGCTTTGATTTAGCCACTGGCCAGCTTTCCTATTTGCGAATCGTGAGGCGTTGCTGCACCACCGCAGCAAGCAAACGGTGCGCCGAATGGTCGGCTTGTTGGCCACGGGCGCCGTGGAAGGGCCGGTATCGAGTCCGGGGATCACAGTCAAAAACCCCATTGTTCATGTGGCGCGGATGCGAGTACCCACCTGCCACCCGAGCACGAGCACGAGCACGAGCACGAGCACGATGGTTTCCATAGTGGAACGTGCGACGATAATGGGGTAGCGGTTCAACTCTCCTGTTGCGGGCGCCCCTCCGTCCACCGGCCACCGTCCTCCATCCTCCGTCCCCCGTCCCTATGCCTCATCCAGCTCAACCGCTTCCCGGCGCGAGCCGCTTGAGCGGTTACTCCGCGAGCAAAACTTTGATGTTCGCGGCCTTAACCTCAGCGGTTTTCGCCACTGGCTGCAGTTGCAGCTGGATCGTTGGCAGCGGGATTGCGTGTTCGTCCAGCGATCTCGGATTCGTGGCATCCGCCGGCAAAGCGGGCAATGGGATCAGTTGCAGCGAGACCTGGCGCGTCAACGGCAGGCCGATGCCGCTTCGCCGCAGCACGCAGATCTGCAGCGTCTGATCCGCCAGCTGACCGGCACGCGTAGAGCCATCGCAGGGCTCAGCGCGGCGCTGCGGCAAGCTGCGGAGGGCCGCGTGGCAGACCTGCGGCACAAGCGCGCCGCGTTCGCCTGGCAGCACCAGCGGCTGCGACGGCAGTTGGCTGCGGCTGTCCGCGCCAGCCCCGCCCGGCGGTCGCTGCTGCGCACCGAGCGTCAACTGCAACGGCTCCGGGTGCAAACCGGCCTGGACCAGCAGGAAGCACACTTGGCGGAATTGCTCAGGGACCGTGGGCAGCGTGGCGGCCGCGCCGGTGCGTCATTCGAGCAGGCGGCGCTGGAGGCGGCGCGGCAGGCGATCGAGGTTGATGTCCGCCGTCAGTGGCCGGCACGCGCGGCGGCCGAACCGCTGATCTGGCTCCACAAGGTGACGCTCGCTGCGGCTCGAGTTGAACTGGACCATTTGCTGGTCCGCACCGCGCCCGATCCGGCTGCCGCGGTCGAGGTGCTGGCAATCGTCGAAGCCAAAAGGAACATCAATGATTTAGCCAAGGGGCTGCAGCGCCGGCGGGAAGACCTTGCCTGGTTCTGCGGCGATACCCGCGGCTATGAGCCAGTGCATTACCGCACCGCAACCTTCCCCAGCGGCCACTTCGACGCTCCGGCAGCGCATCTGCAAGACGGCCGTCGCTACCACTTCACCGGCCAGTCGTTTCGCCACCTCTGCCCGGCAGCATTTGCCGACAGCACCACGGCAAGCGCAAACTCCGCACCCCTTCCCATTACAGCCATTCCGAAAGGGCTGTACTTCATCACCCGCGAAGGGCCACTCTGGGGGCTCTCGAGCACAGCGATGTTGCGCTTAAGCCATCGCGTCGCCACCGACCTCCGCTGGAATCTTGCCGACGATCATTACCTCCGCAGGCTCCTCGACTGGTGCCAACAACAAGCTAATCCAATCGAAACTCCAGACGTCCTTCGCCAGCAGTTAAATCATCCCGCCACCGCCGACCAGCTCATGATCATCCCTGCGGGTTAGATTACGAACGACACTGCGAGCACCAATCCAAACACGACTGGGTAGATGATCCTCGCACGATGGTCGAGTCGCACAGCGAGTTTCTTATTCTGGTGCCGTACCATCACCGTGCTGGCCACCGTCTGAAGCAAACCTGCAAAGACCATCAATGTGGAGAGCAGGATGAAGCGGTCCATCCGTGTGACGTAGGATACTCGCGGCAGCAGGACAGGGAACGTCGGAATCTTTTTCTGTCCTGGGTCGCGGGGGTCGGAGCCGGGTGTCAAAACGCGAGCTAGAGTTGGGGGAATGACTGGCAGTGACAGGGTTGGGGCGGCTGCTTGCCAGGGCATAGCCGCGAAGTGCCAGAGCTGGACTTCATCCAGCCCGCAATTCCAGGATCCGTTGCCGTAGTTTGACAGATCACTTGTCGGTCCGGGGCGGACACAACTGGTTGAAACGATCATGGGAATTAAACCGCTAGACCGACTGTTGTTTGCCCAGGGCAAGGCCTGCTTCTTCTGCAGTGCACACTTGCCGAGAGAGGAAGCCACGGTGGAGCATCTGGTAGCGCAGGCTAACGGCGGCAGCAACGCTGACCATAACTGCGTGGCTTGCTGCCGTGACATCAACACCCTGCTAGGGAGCCTGTCACTTAAAGAAAAGCTCCGCATCGTCCTCAACCAGAAGGGCAAATTCATTTGTCCCAAGCAAGCCGCTTCTGCAGCCACAGCCCCGCCGGCCACCACCGTGAAACCGGCTTCCGCGGCTCCTGTGGCAAAGGTCAAGTCGACAGCACCGGCTTTACACAGCGAGATCGCTTCGGGGCTGAGCAACTCCACAGGCTGCCAGAGCATGCGTGCCGGCGAACCCAATAGCGGTGGCCCGATCGCTTTCACCTCGGCGTCCGACTCAAAGCCATGCAGCCCGAAGAAAAAAGCTTCCAGCGGGCACAGTCCGCCGTATTGCACGCTCGTTCTAAACGACTTGAAAAGACGCGGCGAATCCAGACCCAAACGACTCAAAACGCTCAAGAGCACGATTCGTAGCCTTATCAAGGCAACCAAAGGCTCTCTCACGGAACCTCAGCTGGACTCGCTGCTGCAGCATCTGCAAAACAGCAAAAAGATTCAGATCAGCGGCACCATGGTCAGTTACTCGCTGTAGCCACGTACGTTCGCCACCCCAAAGCCGCTGAAGTTCCGCCGCTCGGCAGGGAACCAATATATTGATCTGCTTGGCACCCGTCATGACGGGATTCCCATGGGCCGTTTCAGCCGGCGATACTCACGCGACCAGCTATACTGTGGGTATTACTCCCGAGAGATCGGATTTACAGCGCCTCCACTCCAGGGGACAAACATGCTTCGGCTCGATCGATTTCCTATATCATCTCGCCCTAGGCTCTCGCCGGCTGCATGCTTGCTAACAGCCTGCCTAACGGCGATTTCCATGCAGGCGGCAGCGCAGCCAGCCGACAAGGCTCGAGATCAATCCCCTGCCCCGCCGAGTACCCAGATCGAGATCCCCGATGAGCCCAAGACCATTGACCCGGCGACGCTGCTACCAGCGAGCCTTGCCGCGAACACGACGATCGAGTTTCGCGAGACGTCGTTGAGCGATGTCGGCCAGTGGCTTCGCCAACATCAGCAACTCGGCGTGCTCATCGATGGCCGCGCCTTGGATGATGAGGGTATTCTGTTCAGTGAACCGATCACCGACTCACTCCATGACGAGCCACTCTACTTACTACTCAATCGGCTTCAAACCATCGGCCTGTCTTGGTATTTCAGCGACGGGAATGTCCACCTGACAACGCTGCAAGAAGCCGAAGATCGGTTGTCGACGCAGCATTACAACGTAGGTGGACTTCTTGACGCCGACTTTGATGCGGAAGTGTTGACTGACGTGATCACCACCGCCGTGGCACCGGATAGCTGGGAACAGGCTGGAGGCTCGGCGAGTTTTATCCTGCTGGCGGACGTTCTCTTCGTCAGGCAGAGCGACAAGCTACAAAAAGAGGTTGCCGGCCTACTGGCCGCGTTAAAGGACCATGGTCGGCGCACCTACACGTTCGACGCCCCTCAAAATGAACGGATTCGGCAGCGTCTGGAAAAGACCATCAGCGTCAACTTTCGCAGTGTGCCGCTGGTCGATGCGGTCGCCGAGTTGGCGGAACGATCAGAGTGCGACATCCGGCTCGATCCGCGTTCGCTGCAGGGAACACGCGTTCGCCCACGTACTCCCGTGACGCTCGAGTTGAGCGAGCAAAAACTTGACACCGTCCTGCTGGCGCTGCTGCGCGAGCTGGATTTGGCCTGGATGCTCCGTGATGGCGTGTTGTGGATCGTCTCTCGCCAGGACGCGGACGAGCTATTGAAAACTGCCGTATATGACGTCCGCGACCTCGCCCGCGACGAAGATGAAAGCCGAGCGCTGGGGCAGGCGATCGTGAGCCAAACATCTCCCGAAGACTGGGAGATCGCCGGGAGCACAGGCACGATGATCTTCGCGAAGCCCGGCGTACTCGTCATTCACCAGAGCGAAGATAATCATAATGCAGTACTGCAGCTGCTCGAGAACTATCGTTTGGCCCTCCGCAGCTCAAAACCGCGCCAGCAGGCGAAACTCGATCCCACGGAGGTGCTGACGCGCTATTACCGCATGCCGACGGCGATGGCCGAGGACCTGCGTCAAAACTTACCGCACCTGTTGCAACCCGAAACCTGGCACAGTCCTGAGCGAGCGGAAGCCCCTGGAACGATTCTGCTGCTGAAATCGCGCCCTCAATGGCTTCATTCCAGCCAACGTTCCGGTACGGCTGGCGAGTCCGCAACGCCAAGCAGTGCGGTCGTTGTCGATTACTCGGTACTGGTCATCCGCCAGATGCGTCAGGTCCACGACCAGATCCCGGAGATCATCCTCCGGGTCCAACACGGTGATGAGCCGACACCTGGCGACTGGTCCGGGCCGAGCGGTGGAATGGGCGGAATGGGTGGCGGCATGGGAGGCATGGGCGGTGATATGGGTGGCAACACGGGCGGCGGCTTCGGCGGCGGATTCTTTTAGCCCGAACGTAGCGGGGTCAGCCAGAGCCATCTCTGCATGACAAGCCTTAGGCGCGGACGAGAGCATTGAGTATAAGCGAACTCATGAGCGACGAGAGCAGGACGAAGAGGATGTAAGCAATAGCCCGCCTCGTCCCCACTTGAATCAACCATAGCCCGACCATGGTTTGAATGGCTGTGATGACAATTGAGATCCAGCCTCCCTCGTGTAGATTCCATCCGAGTAGGTTCACAATTAGCGCCGTCGGGAAGATGTTCGGCAAGCCAGCCGCCGTCTGGAGGAGGGAGAGGAGATTGTTGAGTTCGCCATACCCTAATACCCAGACAAACGGCATGAACAGGCTCGCAAGCAACGCAGCGACGGGCAAACGCCACTCTCGATGCAGCCTCGCGGACCATAGCGCAGCGGCCACAGCCAGGGCGAAGCAAGCGTTGGCAACTCCAATCGGGTATTTCAGCCCGATGGCGATCGTCACTGCGACCACCGCCGTAAGCACGAGCAGCGATCGCACTTTGAATTGCAGCGAACCTCGCGGTGTGCCTTCGCTCCAGCCCTTCACCGGGGTCCACGGCAGCAGGCCGCAAAACAGAAGTGCGGCAACGGACACCGCCAACGGCACCTGCCACATCAGCGGCGACGGGCGGCTTTGGTCCGCACCGGTCCAGTCATAGAACGCCGGAATCAACCAACCGCTGATTCCGCTGACCAGGATCAGCACGATGAGAATCGTCGAGGCGTGGAGCAACTTGACCATGGCCATGCTGGCTTTAATCCTTCTACGTCCTCGGAAACGCGTTGCTGGCAGACGGTTAATCTTCGCATGCCTCAGGCTCTGGGCCAATGACCTCAGGCTCGCCTGCTCGAGGCCCTGCCGCAAAAAATCGATTGACTTTCACCGCAGAAGACTTTACTTTGTGTTGCAAAGCAGCGAATGCAGCACCTATCCGGGAGCAGACGGTGGAACTTCGCGACGCCCTCCAGCAGATTTCCGATATTCGGCAGCAGATGGCGCGGAGCGAAGTGTTTCGTGGCTATCGCTCGCTGACCGTCGGTTTTTCGGGGGTACTTGGGTTGGCGGCTGCCGCCTTTCAGTCGCAGTGGGTGGCTTCGCCCGCTCTGGATTTAGGTCGCTACCTGACGCTGTGGGTGGGCGTCGCGTTGGTCAGCGCAGCGATTGCCGGGACGGAGTTGCTGGCCCGAGCCAAACTCGCCGGGCCGGGGCTCGCCCGCGAGATGACACGGTTGGCGGTGGAGCAGTTCTTGCCTTGCCTGGTGGTCGGGGCACTGTTGACGATCTGCATCTATCGCGGTGCACCGAGCGCTGCTTGGATGCTACCGGGGCTGTGGTCATTGATCTTCGCCCTCGGCATCTTTGCATCTTGCCGGTTGCTGCCGTCGTTGGTCGGTTGGGCAGGCGTCTACTACGTCGTTTGCGGTTGCTGCTGTCTCCGTTGGGGACAAGGCGATCAGACGTTGGCGCCGTGGCAGATGGCGATCGCCTTTGGTGGCGGCCAGTTGGTGTGTGCAGCGATCTTGTACGGGACTCTGGAGCGAAAGCATGGCTCGTAACGCGAAGGCAACGGAACGCCAGGACGCAGCAGCGCCAGCAAAACTAGGCCGGTTTTCCTATCACGGTTTGGACCGCGTGATGCACGAGAAGGCGCGACTTGGCATCCTGGCTTCTCTGGCCGCACACGCAGAAGGCGTTGTGTTCAACGATTTGAAGCGGCTTTGTTCCCTCACCGACGGCAATTTAAGTCGGCATCTGAGCGTGCTGGATGAAGCGGGCTTAGTCGAAATCTGGAAAGGCGGCAGTGGTTCACGCCCACAGACGCTGTACCGACTCACTGCTTACGGCCGCGAACGATTCGCGGCCTACATCAGCGTCTTGGAGAAGATCGTGGCCGATGCGCAGTCCCAAGAGGACGCTGAAAAGTGCCGTCCCAAGCTCTCCGGCGGCTGGTCGTCCGCCTAATGACCGCGTCTTTTTCGCCCTTTACTTTGCAATACAAAGCTTGCGACCGCCGACCACCGCACCGAACCGAGAAGCAACATGAAGATCGTACGAGCCAGCGAGATGGGGATGTGCTTTGGTGTTCGCGACGCGCTGGCGATCACCCGGCAGGTCGCCGATCCCACGCAGGTCACCATCCACGGCGAGTTGGTTCACAATCCCGCGGTGATCCAGCAACTGAACGCGGCCGGCTTTCACCAGCTGGCCGAAGACCATCGCCAATCGCCGGCGGCGACGCCGTTGGTGCTGATCACGGCGCACGGCATCAGTAACAGCGAGCGAAAGCGACTTGAGGCTAGCGGCAAACAGCTGATCGACACCACCTGCCCGCTGGTGCGGCGAGTGCACGACGCGGCGATGCAGCTAGCCGCTGAGGGTCGCCATGTGCTGCTGATCGGGAAGCCAGGGCACGTCGAAGTCGTCGGCATCATCGAAGACCTAACCAGTTGCGACGTGATCAGCAGTCCGCAGGACGTGCGCTCCTATGAAAGCAGGCGGTTGGGGATCGTCTGTCAAACCACCATGCCGTCACAAATTGCCGAGGAAATCAGGGTCTGCATCACGCGATGCAATCCGACGGCGGATATTCGCTTTGTCGATACGGTATGCCATCCGACCAAGCGCCGGCAGCAGGCGATGTTGGAGTTGATCAACGGCGTCGACGCGGTCGTAGTCGTTGGCGGCCGCAACTCCAACAACACGCGGCGGCTAGCCGAACTCTGTCAGCAGCACGGCGTGCCCGCATTGCATGTGACCTGTGCGGATGAGATTGATCCCGACTGGTTTGGCGACGGCGCCACGGTTGGCCTCACCGCGGGCACATCGACTCTCGATGACACAATCAACGCAGTCCACGAGCGGTTAGAAGCAATCGCAGCCAGCAAGCAACTGAAAGCGTCAGGGGAACGCACTCCCGCAGATCAGGCAGGACAATCGCCCCCTTCCCTACCAGCGTCCTTTTGACCAGGTCACTGAGAATATCATGGCCAAACATTGGGTTCCGCACGAGATGCGAGTCGCCCCTGATTTGAGCGCGGTGAAGGCCACTGGTCCGGTGCGCAAACAACATGCACTGCTGATTCTGGCACCTGTTGATCAAGCACCAATGGACCGCCCAAGCTTGGCGGCCACTGGTCGAATTGACACGCCGCCGACACTTGCGTTTCCGCCAGCGATTAGCAGTACAAGACCAGGCTGATGCAGGCCGTAGCAGCAGTGTCGTTTCGGCGGGTGTTTGACTAAAAGCCTCGCCGCCATGCAGTGGATGCCTCGGAAGACATGAAGGCAGCTGGTAAGATCCTGTGTTTAAAGACGCCGTGACTGGCAATTGACAGCCTCGCGATCGGCTGAGCGGCGTGCACGGCAATCAGCCACAGGAAGAGACGCAATGGACGCTGACGAAAATTCTGATGACGCTCAAGGCACTGGGCAAACCGCAAACCGCTGCAATTTACAAGCGCCATGGAGCAGGCGACGACGTGTTCGGCGTGCTCACGTCGGAGCTCAAAAAACTCCAGAAGAAGATCAAGGTTGACCATGGCTTAGCGCTGGAGCTTTGGGACACCGGCAACGCCGAGGCGCAAATTTTGGCCCTCTTGATCGCTGACCCCGCGGAGATTTCCCGCAGCGATGCGGACGCACTCATTCAAGACGGTCCAGTCCGGTTTCTCGGCAGCTACCTGGCCGATTTCTTCGCTCGCAGCGCGATTGCCGATACTTTGATGCGCGGTTGGATGAAGTCGCAGGAGGAGATTGCTCGCGAACTAGGTTATTACATCTTAGGAGCGCGGCTCAGGACCGATCCGGATTCGATCCCTGACGAGGACGCCGAGAAATTCCTGACGACGATCGAACAGCAACTTCAAAAATCCCCGAACTGGGTGCGTTACGCGATGAACGGAGCGGTTATCTCCATCGGAGTCTGCAAGCCAGCACTGCGCGCTCAGGCAATTGAAACCGCACAGCGAATCGGTAAAGTTGAGGTAGACCACGGATTGACAAACTGCAAAACACCGGACGCGGCAGCGTATATCGCAAAAGCATCAACGCGAAAACGGTCCTAAACCTCCTCTGCGGTTCCGTTTGCGGAACCGGCTAGGAGCCCCAGTTCTCCTGATCGTACTCAGCACTGCGGTACTCGATCGGGTAACTCTCCACGCCCCATGCGACCAAGTGAACGTCCGGTTGCACCTGGCATGCACGACCGCAAACACGATCGTGGCAAGGCAAAGCAGCGAGCAGACAGACATCATCGCTCACCCAACTGTGGCAATGGTATCGTGAAGTTCAGGCGATGTCGTGGGATCGACGAAGTAATGATCAGCAGCATAGGTCAACAAGTCAGAAAACTGGCAATCGCCGCGACGAATCCTGTGCATAGAAACCACCGCAAGTGTCGAGATGTGTCATTCATGGCATTGCGACGCATCCAACGCCGGAGTCGCAACACCACTGAATCCCATGGCCTGGGCTGACCGATATCGAGGTACAGGCCGCGCATCATCAATCGCCCCGGTTCCGAGAATGGGGAAAGCGAGGGAAACGCAAACATGGCGCCATCACCAAACTGACGGTTGCGATAGGTCAATCCTTCTGACTCTGCCACCGCCCAAAACTCCTTGCTTAACATCTTGTCTCGCAGTTCGGGGTCGTCTGCAACGATCTCGATTCGGTAGCTATCCCAGAACACTTCCTCCCACCGGCAATCGGTCAAGATGGCGATGGGCTTTCCTTGTCGTTCGATCACCCACCCCGAATCACGCCCGTAATTCGTCTCCCAGACTCTGAGCCGGCGACCGTACGACATTAGAGTGATCTCCACACATGGCCGACCTTGTCGATATCTTTCGCTGGATTAGAAGGCAAACGGCAACCCTTAACAAGGATTTCATCCTCAACTGGGTAGCGTGAGTTCCGTACAATTCTCTCGTTCATCAGGTCTCTTCGGGTGACAAATCTTCGCTTGCACCTTTAGGGAACGGCCAGCGGTAGCCGGAGCGTGAAACGGCTGCCTCGGCCCAGTTCGCTGGTGCAGTCGAGCCGCCCGCCGCAGGCAGTGGCGATTCGGGCGGCGATGGCCAGTCCCAAGCCGGCGCCGGCAATGCCGGCAGTGCGGGCTGCTCGAGAGCGGAAGAAAGGGTTGAAAATCGACGGCAAGTCCTCGCTGGCAATGCCGCGTCCCTGATCCTCCACCGCCACAATCACCTCCGCGTCGCCGCTGGCTAGGCTCACCTCCACTGGCGATCCCGGTTCGCTGTACTTCAAGGCGTTTTCGATCAAGTTATCGAGCAAGCGAGCCAACAGCGCAGTCGACGCGCGGATCTGGCAAGCCCCCTGACAACCGCCGGACAGACGGAGGTTGGCTCGACGTGGATGCCCCTCCCAGCGTTGCATGTAGACCGACAGCCACTGGCCCAGAGCAATCGTTTCGCAGTCGGGCAGCACCGCGTCCTCTTCGGCGCGAGCGAGGAACAACAGCGATTCGACAATTTTCTGCAGCTGAACGGTTTGATCGCGCAGCAGGCCGAGCGTCGCGACATACTGCTCAGCTGATCGCGGGCGCCGCAAGCTGACCTCGATCTGCCCCAGCAGCACGGTCAGCGGCGTGCGTAACTCGTGGGCCGCATCACCGGTAAACCGCTGCTGCTGCTCGAAGGCGCGGTGCTGGCGATCGAGCAGCGTGTTGAAGGCGACGGCCAACTCTGCCAATTCGTCCTGCGTATCGGACACCGGTAGCCGCGAGTGGAAGTCGGCGCCGGTCTTCGAGCGGGCTTGCTGCGACATGTCCAACACCGGTTGCAGGGCTCGCCGGCAAAACCAATGGCCTGCCGCGGCCGCGATCAGCCATGCCCCCAGCGGCAGCGCGGACACCAACAGCAGCAGGCGGTGTAGGTCAGCGTTCAAAGGCGCAGCAGAATGGGCGGCTACCACCATAAGTTCATCAAACTCATCCAGTTCTCGTTCGTCCCGCTGCGGCGCGGGAGCGACCAGACGTTGGTGGAGAAAATGCCAATCACCGCTGGGGACAATCGTCTCACGTTCACCGCGATCCGCCGAGTCAGACGCGATCGCCTTGGCCAGGGCGACCAACTCAGGCGAAGCATTGAGCGACTGTTCGACCACCTGATTGCCGTCGCCGATCACCACCCAACGCACTTCGTCGGGTCCCTGAACAGCTCCAAGGGCGATGATATGTTCCAACGGCTGCCATTTGACCTCCTCCGGCTCGACTTCGACCGCGGCGATCAACGCATTCAGGGCGTGATGCAATTCCTGCTCAAATTGCTGGACCAGCCGGTTGCGGACAATCACGTAAAAGATGACGGAATAGACGATCAGCACGACCGCCAGCGCCGCCAGAAAGAAGACCGAAACGCGATTGACCAGTTTCACGACTCCATGCCCTCGGCTGACTCGAGCTCCAGCACGTATCCTCGCCCGCGGCGCGTTTGGATCACCCGCGGTCCATACGGTTCCAGCTTGCGGCGCAGCTCTTTGACGTGAACCTCTAATGTATTAGAAAGCCCATCGAAGTTTTCATTCCATACAGTTTGATAGATTCGCGTGCGAGAGAGCACTTTGCGGGGGTGGCGTAGGAAGAAGATCAACAGCGACAATTCCTTGGTGGTCAGGTCCAGCAACTGTCCGCTGCGGCTAGCGCGCTGGGTTTCCAGATCGACGCGAATATCTTCCCATTCGAGACTGACGCCGTTCTTCTGGCTCGGACGACGCAGCAGCGCACGAACGCGGGCGAGCAGTTCCTCAAACGCGAAGGGTTTGCTGAGATAGTCGTCAGCGCCGGCGTCTAATCCGGTCACCCGCTCAGAAACGGCGTCCCGAGCGGTGAGAAACAGGATCGGCGTGACGCGGTCTTTCTGCCTGAACCGCTGCAGAAGCTGCAGGCCATCGATCCCGGGGAGCCACCAGTCCAGCAGAATCAGGTCCCACCGGTCCAGCTGCAAACGGAGCCACGCCGCTTGTCCATCGGCAGCATGCTCGACGTGGTAACCTTCCTCGCGCAGTCCCCGCGTCAAAAAATCCGCGATGTGCAACTCGTCCTCAACGATTAGAATCCGAACACTCACATGGAACCTCCCACACGGGGCTGCCACGACTGGGCTGTCAGAACGCTGCTGCGTCACCTGTAAAGGGCATTCTATCGTCGCCTTTGCTCGCCCCCCGCGAACATGAAGCCGATTTTAGAAACCGCTCACGGAGGCTTTAGGCGGCCTCTCTAGGATAGCGACGGCGTGGGCGGAAGTGCCGCTCACGCATCGCCCCAGATCTGCTCGGGAGTCCATAGCATGCAACGTTTGACACAGTTACTGAGAAACCTATTCGTCCAGACGGGTCAGCAAACACCCGCCGAAACGACCGGTGAGATGACCTTGCACGACGTGCTGCGGATCTGCGCTGCTCGGGTGCCAGGTCGCTCCCGCCCGGCTCCGCTCCCAGCGGGATACCGTCTGTCAGCCGACTGCTGCCTCGGGATGAGCAACAGAACGATGATTGATTTCCGTCATCGCGGTTTCGGGGGGCGGTTAGCGGCGTACGCATTGCAAAACCGCGACTCTAGGATGCCGCGTTGATGAAGCGCGAGGCGGCGAGAACGCTCGCACGTCGGCAGCGAGCGACTGGACCACAGCATCAGTATCTCAGGACGGAATCACTGTGACGCCACATCAGCCCTAGCGATGGTCTCCTCACCGGGTTGCTATGAGCGTATGATAACTCAGACTTAACGGAGGACATCCCAATGACAATGTTTCGCTCGGTCGTGACCGCTGTGATGATCGCAGCAGTGTGGGGCTGTTTTGCTGACTTGAGCTCCGGCCAAGTGGGCTGGTTCATCGGCAGATTAATGTTCTGTGCAGCGGTGGCACTGGCCTGTTCGTATCTGTTCGGGCGTGCGCCATCCAAGGATCCAAAGGCGACCGCTGGCGAGGTGGCTTAACGTTTTTACCAGTATCCTGTCCGTTGCATCACAATCCCGGCATTGCTGTCGAAATAGTAGGTTGCGCCACCGCCATCCGCTTCGACAGGGCTGCAGTAGACGGTAGCGTTCTCAAACGGATCCCAGCCGAGTTCGGTAAAAAACAGCTCTTGCATCTCCTTTGAGGCGATCTCGCCTTCGCCGAGTCTTTGGTCCCGCTCTACTGCAGAAGCTTCGCCGTACGTATCCCAAAGGTGATCCAGATAAGCGTGTAGTTCTGGGGCTGAGATTGAATATCTCGCGCGGTAACCACTGGCTTGTTTGTGCATCGTGATGTCGCTTGCAGCAGGTGGCAAATAGCGGCGGGCACGAAAATCATCGATGTCCTGGATTGTTGCATACTCAAACGTGCCAAACCGCATCTTGTCCACTACGAACATGATGCCGGTGCAGGAGGGAACCAAGGCGACCATCGCGAGAGCTGACGAAACCCGAACCGTCTTCCCGCGCCGCCACTTCAGTAATGGCGCCATGGCGGTGAGGACGATCACAACTGTGGCCAGTGTCCAGCAGGCGATCTCGAATGGCAGTTCAATTGGCCAGAGCATTTATAGTCTTATGATCGTGGCTGGATCGCCGCGTGAATTTCTCCTTGACCGATCAACCAGTTAAGCGATTATACAAGCCCGACGCGCAAACGAGTGATTCTTATACAAGCCCGATGCGCAAGCGAGTGATTCTTATACAAGCCCGACGCGCAAGCGAGTGATTCGGTGAATGCTCTCGCTTGCGATTCGATCTGGCAATTTGGATCATCGCTGATCTCGGTTTTCCGGCCTTCGCCTTCCGGTCGCAATGGGACATTTTGCTGCCTGTGTGTGTACCTCGCTTGCGCGTCGGGCTCGTATTGAGCAGTTGCACGGTTTCAGCTTCATAACAGGGCTCACTCGGATCATCGAGAGGAATCACCATCTCAACCTCGATGGCCACAACGAATTGATCCGTGTGAACCAACCGTGTTCGCTTGATTCGTTCTCCCGGTATGTGCATGACTAGCCATTTGAAAGCAACCGCCAGCTTGCCTCTGAGGGCCAGGCAGCTTGGGATCCGCATGCCATTTCTACTCGTGCTCAGCGAAGCAGTGCCCGCGCTCGCGACTGGCATTCTACACTGCCAACGATGCCGAGACAGCATTGGTCAGCGTCACCCTGGTCTGGCGGATGATGCACCGCAGCGTGGTTGCTTGGCGCTGGCGGCGTCCCTTAGACTGCTCATCCAGTCAAGACGACTGATCGCCCCTCCCCGTTTGCTCGGTCCTGGCCCCTCGTTGAGCCGTCATGAGAGTTTTGCTCGCCGAAGACAGCCTGGTGATGCGCAAACTGCTGGTGGCGCAGCTGCGATCTTGGGATTACGACGTCATCGAAGCGGGTGACGGCCAGGAAGCCTGGCGGCGGTTTCAGCAGGAATCGATTCCGCTGGTGCTCACCGACTGGATGATGCCCGAAGTTGACGGGCTGGAACTGATCCGGCGGATTCGCGATTCGGGCGCGGAATACTGCTACCTGATCCTGCTGACCGCCAAGACCGAAACCGAGGACCTGGTAACCGCGATGGAAGCGGGCGCCGATGACTTTCTGGTCAAACCGTGCGATCCGGAAGAGTTGCGGGTGCGGCTTCGCGAAGGCGAACGGATCATCCGCTTGGAACGCGCACTGGCCGACCAAAATCGTCAGTTGCGTGAAGCTCAGACGGCGCTCGTCGAAAGCGAGAAGCTTGCCGGGATCGGGCAATTGGCGGCTGGAATGGCGCACGAAATCAATAACCCAATCGCGTTTGTCGCGAATAATGTGGCTGTCCTCCAGCGCGACCTGGGGCTGCTGGTCAGTTTGATTGACAAGTACGAACAGGCTGCGGATTTCTTGCGCGACGTGCCGCCGGACCTGCTCGATGAGATGGCGCGGCTGCGGGAAGCATGTGACTTGCCATGGCTTCGTGAACACCTGCCGCAGTTGCTGGAGTCCTCGACTCAGGGCCTGAAGCGGGTCCGTGACATCGTCAAAAATCTGCGCGACTTTACCCACCTCGACCGGGCCTCCCGCGACGAGATCGACTTGAGCCGGACCATCACCTCGACGTTGGAAATGCTCAAGCATCTGATCGATGAAAAACGGCTGCAGGTGACGACCGAGTTTGAGCCGACGCCCAAGATCGTCTGCCGGCCGATCAAGATCGGGCAGATGCTTTACAACATCATCCTCAACGCGATCCAGGCGAGCCCTGCTGAGGCACTGCTGATTGTTCATCTCAATGCCGACGAGCGGTGGGTGCGGGTGACCGTCCAAGATTTCGGCTGCGGGATGGATCGGGCGACGTTGGACCGGGTGTTTGAACCGTTCTTCACGACCAAGCCGGTCGGCAGCGGCACCGGATTGGGAATGGCCGTGAGCTATGGTATCGTACGTGACCATGGCGGTACGATTTCACTGGAAAGCGAGTTGAACCGAGGCACCTTGGTGCGAGTCAACCTGCCGCGGCAACCGGTCGGCGGCGAGACGGACTAGCGAAGCGGCAGACACCTTACACAGCTTGCGGCGGAACATGTCAGCAAAGAAACACACGATTTTGATCGTCGATGACGAACCGGATGTGCTGTTCTCTTTAACCGGTCTGCTGCGGCGCGAATTTCAGGTCTACACCGCAGCCAGCGGCGCCGCGGCACTGGAGATCATGAGCGAGCACCCGGTCGACGTCGTTATGACCGACCAACGGATGCCTTCGATGACCGGCACCGAGTTGATGAGCCGCGTGAAAGCGGAGCATCCCCGAGCGGTCCGCATCGTGTTCACCGGTTACGCGGACACGCGAGCCGTGATCGATGCGATCAACGCCGGTGAGCTGTACCGGTACATCACCAAGCCGTGGGATCCCGAGGACTTGATCGAAGTGCTACGCGAAGCAGCGAACAAGCACGATGAGCTTGCGGCTCAGGAGACGCTGGTCTGCGAACTGCCAGGGCTGCTCGGCGATACCGAGCGGATGATCGGCGAATCGACGCATCTCGACGGAGCTTTGGTGGACGGGTTGCGGTTGCGGATCGAGCACGTTCGTCAGCTGCTGGGGCGATTGAACGCATGACGACGAACAACCGAGAACCGGTGCTACTGGCGGTGTTGATGCAGCCGGGCTCGCTGTGCTGGCACGCCGCCGGGCTCCGCCGCGATGGCCAAACGGTGCCCTTGCTGCGGTCGGAGGAGAACAGCATGACCGAGTACCGCGGGCTGGAACCGGATGCCCAGCGGTCGTGGTTGCGGCACTGCATCGCCGGCGTGCTGCAGCGAGGCTGTGACCGGTTATTTGCCCGCAACATGAAGGCCGAGCATTTTGTGCTGATCGCCGACCGGCATTTTCCCGACGCCCCGGAAACCTTGACCGAGCAACTGGCCGAGCATTTTGTCCAGTGGATGATCAATCCGCCCGTAACCTACCTGCTGGCCCCGTCCGGTTTTGTTGGCGAGCCGCCGGTCCAGTGGCAATTAATCGCCGGAGAGCTTCCCGAGCGTATCGGCGAAGCGCTGCACAAGGGCCTGCCCGACTTGGTGGTCGAGTTGGAGGATCCCTCGTCGTGGGAACTGATCGCGCGGCCGCAGCAATCGACTTAAATCGGCGCGATACCGTTACAAGACACGCTCGACTCTATCGGAGCGATGTCTGAACAGGCGTGCCATCCGCCACAAAAGTGACTACGCCGCGTTGGACGCGGACCTGGACATCAGCCACATCCTTCTCAATGTTGGCAACCGTCACTCCGTCCACGAGTAAAGACGTTGGCTGCACAACGATCTTTCTGCCGGCTGTTTCAATCGTTGCAGTGTCGGAAGAAAACATTGAGGAAAGCCATACCGAGTCGGAGTGCGTTGTTATGCTGCGTCCAGACGAAAGCGTACCGCCCGCAGAGCTACCGGCGAGCATCGCGGTTGCGAGCAGAATGGTGCTCACAAGTAACGGAACCGCAATCAGCAGTGACTTAAGCCGAGGATTCGACATGGCAGCTCTCCGAGTTTGAGGCCAAGAAACTCGGGAAGGAATCGCAGTTCAAGCTGCCCGCGTCAAGATCAACCAACGAACGCCTTACCGGGCCGGAAAGGCTGATTGCCTCTTAGGAAGCGGCTGTAAGCTCGGCACTGCTGGACAAGACGGTCTTGGCTCCCCGCGCCCTTCGTGCTGAACCCCGTGGTGCTCGTGCTCAGCTAGTCTGGCAATTGAACCACTTCGCCGCCGCCGCGGCTTCCCAGCGCTCGCCAGGTGATGAGGTCGATGCTGTCGCTGACGAACCGAACCGATCCGTCGACTTTTCCGACTTGCACTCCACCGGAATGATGGCTGCGCGAAGTGACCGCCGCATAGGTCGGCAGGGTGATCGATTTGCCTTCGCGCGACGAGTTGAAATCGACGTCGTATTCGATCCCGCCACTGACAAACAACACCGGGGTGTTGGGGGTAAAAGCGGTGGTGAAGCCGCTTTGATGGGTTCGCGCATCGACCCATTCAGTGTGTCCTGAGTCAGGCTTGAAGCTGCCGCCGAGCGCCGTGACCTCTGCAGGCACGGTTGGCGAGGGTTGGCCTAAACCAGCGGGATTACCGCCGTCGCGGAGGTACGGTGTGTAGGCTTTGACTTCCGAAAATGCGAGCGTATTGCTCGTTCCGTCGGTGACACTGGCAAAGTCGGTGCGGCTGTTGGGAGACACCAAGCCGGTTCCACCTGAACCACTGCGGGGGTCAAAGATAAACCACTCACCGGCGTTGATCCCGTAGTTCAGCGGGTAGTGGGCGAAATCAGGGTCAGCCGGAGAGGGATCCGGTCGACGGCGGTCGTTTGGATCGCTGGGGCAAAGGTAGGTCGGCACGCGGGTGCTGGCAACAACACCTTGCTGGGCGTAGGGGCGGGTCCAATCGATCAGGTTCTGGAGGTTGGCCTGCTCCAGCTGAGGCAATAGACGAGCCTGTACCGACCAGCTGTCGCTGGTCAGGTCGCGCATACACACCGCCCGGGGGAAAGTAGCGATACGTGTCGTGGTAGTTGTGGAGTGCCAAGCCGAGCTGTTTGAGGTTGTTAGAGCAGCTCATGCGGCGAGCGGCCTCTCGAGCTGCTTGCACCGCGGGCAGCAGCAGGCCAACCATGATGCCGATGATGGCGATCACCACCAACAGTTCGACCAAGGTGAAGCCGCTGGTGGCAGTGGTCTGACGGTAACGCATCTTAGATTCTCCAGCAGGGGTTGCGGGGACAGTGCAACTGGCCCCAAGGTGTGTTTGCTGGCTAGATCCAGAGCGACGCGGTGAGTCGTTTGGTCCATGGCTGGCCGGGCGGGTGCTAATGAGAGTCAATCTCATTAGGGCATCAGTGTAGGGGGCACCGACCGGAATCGCAAGAGGCGCGCTGCAAGCCTGCCGGCCCCGACTGCTGCCGACAGCCTCAGAGCCTCTCGCCGACCACGGCTCTGGCCTGGCCAGCTGGCCCGACTGCTTTTCCAGCAACGCAACGACAGTTACGGCTCGGCAACCGCCGTGCTCAGGATAGTCGCGCCCTCCTCGGTCGCCGCTTCCCAGACGACGACGATCGGACCGGTGCCGGTGACCGGGGCAGCGACGACGGGCTCCACCGCGGCAGTGGCGAGTTTTGTTGGTCGCGGTGCGCCGGGGGCGAGCAGCCACAGATCGCCACCCCGTCGACTGATCCAGGTCAACCATGCGCCTGCCGCTGTGGCAGCGGCCCAGGGCTGCATCCCGCGTCCCAGTTGCTCCTCACGCTTGCTCGTCGAAGTGGTCCGAAAGATTCTCTGATCGCGGCGCCAAATCGAAGTCACCTTGCCGGGTGCGGTGATTGCCAAGCTGCCTCCATCCATCGGACAGGCCTGCAAAATCCAGCTCCCGTGGCCGAGCTTCTCGGCCGGCGAGAACGTTTCGCCTCCGTCAGCAGAGACACTGAAGTACATGTCGCGCGCTCCGTCGACCGCGTTTCGCCACATCACGTACACTGCCCCGTCGCGGTCCAACGTGACCGAAGGATGGCAGCACTCACAGACACTCCCCGACGGCGAGCTGTAGATCTTTCGATTTGTGCTCCAAGTCGCGCCGCCGTCAGTGGAACTGGCACCGTAGATTTCGGTCCGTTGGCTGCGCAGGTCCAGCCATGCGCAGTACAGTTGGCCGCCGGTGCCCATTGCCATCGCATGCAGCCCCTCCCGAGCGTCGCGGGGCGAATCATTCACCCGAACCGGCTCCTGCCAAACCTTGCCGCCGTCGGTTGATCGCCAAGAAAGCAAATCGCCGCTTTCGTGGCTGATCGCGGTTACAACAGCGACTCCCTGCCCGGCCGCAACTCGCGGCCCCCGCCGCATCCCCAACGCCAAACGCGTCATTTGACCGATTTTGACTGGCGGATCAAACCGTTTGCCTCCGTCGGTTGACACGGCACAGTACACCGCGTCGCCCGCGCCGAATGCGATGTAGATCGCTCCCTGCTGATCCACTGCTGCCTGCGGCTGCCGCGGATTGGCGATTCCCGAACCAGCCGTCACCTCGACAGGCGAAGCGGCGCGAGCGGCAAGTGAGCCGCACATAACGAGCAGTGCAACGGTGAGGATGGTTTTCACAGCCATGGTGCGTGTTGTCCTGCAGAGGGCGACGGTTTCTGAGCCATGGTGAACAGCTAGATGAACTTAATCCCGTTCCGATCGTGTCGCTATGCTGCGTGGCGCACGGTGGCGGCGACCTGCTGAATCGCGGCCCTCCGCTTGCAGAGCTATGAAAGAGGAACACCCCGCTTGCCCTTGACCTCCTCAGCCACCTGCGTAGTATACCCTTACCGGGTATCGGTTAAAGCGTTAGCGGCCTCGATAGATGCAAGGAGATCGACGATGTTCGGCTGGTTCAAATTAAATGCAAAACAGACACTGCAGACGGCTCGGTTTCGCGTTGAGGGCATGAGCTGCGGCGGCTGCGTCAGACACGTCGCGACCGCGCTGCGGTCGCTCCCCGGGGTGGACGTCCAGCACGTGGAAGTCGGCTCGGCACGGGTTGCCTGGGACGCTGACAAGAGCTCCGAGGATGCGATCGTTGCGGCGCTGGCGGCAGCCGGCTTTCGGGCGCACAGGGAGGCTTCTGATGACGCCGAGTGAATGGCTCGTGCTCGCCGCAGGCATCGCGGGCATCGCCTGGGTTAACTGGTACTTCTTTTTGGCCGGCAAGTCGAACACCGGCGAGGCAGCGAGCGCTGACGAAGCGAGGGAACCAGCATGAGCGCCAACCTGATCGAGTCAGCATCGACAAGCCCGCCGCAGGACGATACGCAGCGGGTCACGCTGTCGGTGACGGGCATGTCGTGCGCTTCGTGCCAGGCTCACGTTCAGAATGCCTTGCGGAAGCAACCGGGCGTTGTCGACGCCAACGTGAACCTGATGACTCACCAAGCGACCGTAGCGTACGACCCACAGCGCTGTGATCCGCCAGCCCTGGTCGAGGCGATCCAGAGCAGCGGCTATGGAGCGTCGCTGCCGGCCAGCGAGCAGTCCGCAGTCGACGAGCAGGAAACGCAGGATCGGGTGCACCGGCAAGAGTATGTCCAGCTCCGTCGTAAGGCGCTCGTGAGCCTGATTGTCGGCGTGGTGGCGATGGTGCTGTCGATGCCGCTGATGACGGCCGGCGGACACGAACATGCCGGGCCGGTGACAGACCCGTTCATGCGGTGGGTAATGAATGCAGTCAATCCATCACTCTCAGCTTGGCTTCCCTGGCTGTACACGATCGATCCACAACTTTTGAGCTATACCTTGCTTGTCGCGACGGCCGCGATCATGGGTTGGGCCGGACGGCATTTCTATACCCGGGCATGGGCCGCATTTCGCCACCATGCCGCCGATATGAATACGCTGATCGCCGTCGGAACCGGGGCGGCGTTTTTGTTTTCCGCCGCCGCGACGCTGCTGCCCGATTTCTTTATCAGTCGTGGGATCGCTGCCGACGTTTATTATGAGGCGGTGATCATCATCATTGCGCTGGTGTTATTAGGAAACATGCTCGAAGCCCGTGCCAAGGGCAACACCAGTTCAGCGCTCCGCAAGCTCATCGGCCTGCAGCCCAAGACGGCCAAAGTCGTGCGGGATGGGCAGGAGTTGGACGTCGAAATCAAAGAGGTGCGGCACGAGGAAGTGGTGATCGTGCGACCGGGCGAGCGGATTCCGGTTGATGGCGAGATCATCAGCGGGACGAGCACGGTGGATGAATCAATGCTGACCGGCGAGTCGCTGCCGGTGGAGAAGCGCGCTGGTGACGGCGTAATCGGCGGCACGATGAACAAAAGCGGCTCATTCCGCTACCGAGCAACCACGCTTGGTAGCGACAGCGTACTGGCTCAGATCGTCAAACTGATGCGTGAGGCGCAGGGGTCGCGGGCGCCGATTCAGCGGTTGGCTGACCGGGTCAGCGCGGTATTTGTACCGTTTGTGCTGTCCATCGCCATCGCGACGTTCACCCTGTGGTTCATCCTCGCCGAGGTCGCGCCGCTGGTCCAAGCGATGGCCGCGGCGGTCGCGGTGCTGATCATCGCCTGCCCGTGCGCGATGGGTTTGGCCGTACCGACCGCCGTGATGGTTTCCACTGGGAAAGGTGCCGAGTTGGGAATCCTGATCAAAGGTGGTGAAGCGCTGCAGAAGGCACAGCAGCTGCAAACGATCGTGTTCGACAAAACAGGGACACTCACTGAAGGCAATCCTACCGTAACCGACATCGTGCTGAGCGAAACTCGCACGGCTCACCCATCCGAAGATCGCTTACTGACGCTGGTCGCATCGCTCGAGCAGGCATCGGAGCACCCACTAGCCGAGGCGATCGTCAAATATGCCGCCGAGCGTTCCCTGCGGCTCTACGAACCTGCAGACTTCGATGCCCTGTCGGGCGCGGCGCCGTCGCCCGAATCGACGGCTCGGCGGTCGCGATCGGCAACCGCTTGTTGATGAGCGATCTGGCAGTGGATGCCAGCTCGCTGACGGCCGACGCAGAACGGTTGGCCGCAGAAGGCAAGACGCCAATGTTTGTCGCCCTGGACGGCGAAGTTGCCGGGCTGATCGCGGTTGCCGATCCGATCAAGCCGACGTCGGCAGCGGCCATGCAGCGTTTGCAGCGGATGGGGCTGGAAGTGATCATGCTGACCGGCGACAACCGCCGCACCGCTAAAGCGATTGCGGCCCGCGCCGGCATCACGCAGGTCATCGCCGAAGTGCTGCCGCAAGGCAAGGTCGACGAAGTGAAGCGGCTGCAAGCTGCCGGCAAGGTCGTGGCGATGGTCGGCGACGGCATCAACGATGCTCCGGCGCTGGCGCAGGCCGACATCGGGATCGCTGTGGGAACCGGCACGGACGTGGCCATCGAGGCCAGTGACATCACGCTGATGCGCGGCGACTTGCAAGGCGTCGTAGCGGCGATTGCGCTTTCGCGGCGGACGATGAAGACCATGAAGCAGAACCTGTTCTGGGCGTTCATCTACAACGCGGTCTGCATTCCTGTGGCAGCGGGCGTGCTGTATCCGGCCGCAGGGATTTTGCTCAGCCCCATTCTTGCCAGTCTGGCAATGGCGCTAAGTTCAACCAGCGTGGTGATGAACAGCCTGCGGCTGCGGCGTTTTCAACCAGCCTAAGCACTCAACCGATCAATAGACGAAATGGCTAAGAAAAAAACCTTCAAAGATGTAACTGGGGACCATGGCGGGTGCGCACACGCTTCACCGGTTCGCAAGACGGCGAAAGTCGAGCCAGACCTCAAGGCGAGCAACCTGGCACGCCTCAAACGGATTGAGGGACAGGTGCGGGGGATCCAAAAAATGGTCGAAGAAGATCGCTACTGCGCCGATGTGCTGACTCAGATTTCGGCGGTACACGAGGCGCTTCGCGGAGTTGGCCGCGAGTTGCTGAGGCACCATCTGCGTCACTGCGTCGCCCAGGCTTCCAAGGCGGGCGGTGATCAGGCGGAATCGGCTTACGATGAGGTGATCGATTTGATGTATAAGAACACGCGGTGAGGAAGGTACGAGTACGTTCGGTGGACGACAAATGTGGATCATAACAAGGGGTGGTTCTTCCGTGAACTTCGCAGCTCATCACTTGAGGCGGGGCCACTGATCCTTAGGATGGCACGTCCCTGAGGAACAAAGGGCGTGCTGGGGAGAGCGACAGAGTAACCGTGGAATGCCTCATCGGCTCAGTATCTGCTTCCGCTGATCACGCCCATCGCTGGGGCTCTGAGCGTGCCACCCAAAGCCATACCAATACCCGCATCGGGCAGGCGACCACTCAAATAGCGGAAGCCGCCACGGAGTAAATGTTGTGACGGGCGACGGCAGGCTCTACACTGGACTGCCTGCCAATCCCCCCGCCCTACCCTTCCTGCCCGTCCCCGGAGGTCGATCATGCGCACTGGCCGTGAGGTGTCTTCCGCTTCCTCGTCGCTCGCGGTTGCCACAGCAGGCGATCGTCGACCAACCAGTTGGGGCAGCCTGCCAGCCAGAGGGAGCAGTCTGACCGGCCGCTGCTGGCCGCTGCTTTGCAGCACACTGGTCACAGTTTGGTCGATCACCGTGCCTGCCATCGCTGCCGAGAAACCGACAGTCGAGCCGCAGTCGCCTGAAGCCGTTGAGTTCTTCGAAAAGAAGATCCGGCCGGTGTTGGTGGAGCGTTGTTACGCGTGCCACAGCGAGGATGCGGGCAATGTCCAGGGCGGGCTGCGGCTGGACAGCCGCGAAGGCACCCGCAACGGCGGCGACAGCGGCGCCGGCGTGGTTCCTGGCGATCTCGATGACAGCCTATTGCTTTCCGCCATCCGTTACGACGGCTTTGAAATGCCTCCCGATGGGCGGCTTTCCCAGCAGGTGATCGCGGACTTCGAGACCTGGATCCGCTCAGGAGCGGCCGACCCACGCGATGAACCACCAGCTGCGGATTCCGCACAGCCGGCAAGTCCTCCGCCCGCTCCGATGGACTTGGCGGCGGCCCGCGAGTTCTGGTCTTTCCGCTCGCCGCAGCGGCAACCGCTACCGACGGTCCAGCGAAGCGATTGGCCGCAGACGCGGATCGATCACTTTCTGCTCGCTGCCATCGAAGCGGCTGAACTGGAACCCTCACTGCCGGAGAGTCGCCGTCGGTTGATCCGCCGCGTGAGCTTTGATCTGACCGGATTGCCGCCGGCGCCGGAAGAAGTCGCAGCGTTTGTCAAAGACGACTCAGACGATGCATACCGCCTGCTGGTCGACCGCTTGCTCGCCTCGCCGCGTTATGGTGAGCGGATGACGCGGATGTGGTTGGACCTAGCTCGCTATGCCGAGGACCAGGCGCACATTGTCGGCGAGGATCGTTCGCTCTGTTATCCCAACGCCTATCTGTATCGTGACTGGCTGATTGCGGCGTTCAATGCTGACTTGCCTTATGATGACTTCATCAAGCAGCAGTTGGCGGCGGATCTATTACATCCTGACACGCCTGAGAATTGGCCTGCGCTGGGATTTCTGGGACTGGGCCCAAAGTACTATGGCCGGGGTCGTTTGTCGGTTCAGGCCGATGAATGGGAAGACCGCGTCGACGTGGTCTCTCGCGGGCTGCTGGGGCTGACCGTGGCCTGCGCCCGTTGCCATCATCATAAGTATGACCCGATCGCAACCGAGGATTACTACGCGCTGGCGGGCATCTTTTCCAGTACCGAGATGTTCAATCGCCCGCTGGATGAGCAGCACGAGGTCAACGACCGCGGGCAGGCGAAGGCAGCTGAAGAGGCGATGCATATCGTTCGTGAAGGCAAGCCACAAAATCTGCCGGTGTACATTCGCGGCAATGTGGAGAACGTCGGTCCTGAGGTTCCGCGGCGGTTCTTGCGAGTGCTTGCTGACGACTCGGAGCAAGAGTTCACCGACGGCAGTGGCCGGCGGCAGTTGGCTGAAGCGATCGCCGACCGAGACAATCCGCTGACGGCCCGGGTAATCGTCAACCGCGTGTGGGCGATGAACTTCGGACGCCCGCTGGTGGCGACAACGAGCAACTTTGGGATGCTCGGAGCCGCACCGACGCACCCTGAACTGTTGGACGATTTGGCGGTGCGGTTCATGGACAATGGTTGGTCGCTCAAATGGCTGCAGCGTGAATTGGTGATGTCGGCGGCCTATCAACAGAGCAGCCGAAGCGACCCCACGACATTGCAGGCTGATCCGGAAAACCGGTTGCTGGCACGGATGAATCGTCGGCGGTTGAGCATCGAGGCGTATCGCGATGCGGTGCTCGCCGCAGCCGGACAACTCGACCACACCCTCGGTGGTTCGTCGATCGATCCGGCTGACCCGGAGGCCACGCGGCGGACGCTGTACAGCGAGATCAGCCGGCTGGAACTCAATCCCATGCTGGCGCTGTTCGATTATCCCGATCCCAACCTGCACTCTGACGGCCGTGCGCAGACGACGACGCCGCTGCAGAAACTGTTTGTGCTCAACAGCCCGTTCATGACTCGCCAGGCGAGTCGTCTGGCCGATCGTTTACTCCAGGAGCCGGCTCGGTGGCGGATGCGAGCCAGAGTCGGCCGCAGATTATGTTACGGACATTGATGCGTTACGGATCGAACAGGCTTATCAACTCTTGTTTGGCCGCACCGCGACACAGCAAGAGCTGCAAGTTGCTTTTGAATTTCTGGATTCGGCGGAACTGCAACCGCTCGATCCGCAGCAGCGGTGGCAACAGTATGCGCTGGCGTTGCTGGCGTCGAACGAACTTCTGTTTCTCGATTAGGACCAGGTATCGCCATGGATTCCTTTGCAGGTCGCTCGTTCTGCACCCGTCGCCAGATGCTCGCCCGCTGCTCCGGTGGATTTGGGATGCTGGGTTTGGCCGGAGCCTTACAATCCGCCGGTGCGCTGAATGCGGGCGCTAGTGATGGACTGACCTCGGCCAGCGCAGGACGTCCGGGAGTGCTGCGAGAATTGCATGTCTCGCCGCGCGCCAAGCGGGTCATCTTTCTGTTCATGAACGGTGGCCCGTCGCACGTCGATACGTTTGATCCCAAACCGTTATTGGCCAAGCACGCCGGCGAGGAACCGACTGACAAGACACAGCGAAAGATCAAGGGCGGTTACCTCCCTTCGCCGTTCAGCTTTGCCCCACACGGCCAGAGCGGCGTAGTGATGAGCGAGCTGTTTCCGCAGTTGGCAAGCTGCGCCGATGATCTGTGCGTCATCCGCTCGATGCACACCGACGATCCCAATCATGAGCCGGGGCTGTTGATGATGAACTCGGGAAATCAGCAGCCGATTCGTCCTTCGCTGGGCTCGTGGGTTTCCTATGGGCTGGGATGCGAGAACGAGAACCTGCCGGCGTTCGTGGTGCTGGCACCGCGGCGTCCGGTCGTCGGCCCTGCGCTGTGGTAGCAATTCGTTCTTGCCGGGCGAGCACCAGGGGACGGCGGTCGAACACGGCGGAGTTCGAAGTTGACAAGCTGGTGGCCAACCTCCGCCATCCGACGCTGGATCGAGCGCAGCAGCGGCGGCAACTGGATCTGATGCAAACGCTTAACCGGCTGCATCAAGAGCAACGGGAGGACGACGCGAGCACTGGAGTCGCAGATCCAGGCGATGGAAACGGCATTTCGCATGCAAAGCGAGGCGGCCGAGGCGTTCGACATCAGCCGCGAATCGGCTGCGACACAGCGAGATGTATGGGGATACCAACTTTGGCAAATCCTGCTTGCTGGCGCGGCGGCTGGCGGAGCGCGGCGTGCGGTTCATCCAGGTCTATTATCTATCACCGGGCAACAATCAGCCCTGGGATAGCCATGCTGACAACGACAATCGTCACCGCACCCTGTGCGCGGACAGCGACCGGGCGACCACCGCACTGCTAACGGATCTGAAACAGCGCGGGATGTTGGATGACACGCTCGTGATCTGGGGCGGCGAGTTCGGCCGGACGCCGTATGCCGAGCCAGTTAAAAAAGGTGAACCGGGACGCGATCACCATCACACCGGTTTTTCGATGCTACTGGCCGGCGGCGGTGTCCGCGGCGGATTGACTTACGGCGCGACCGACGAGTTCGGCATGAACGCGATCGAGAACCGTGTGCATGTGCACGATCTGCACGCGACGATCCTGCACCTGCTGGGCATCGATCACGACGCAGCTGACCTATCATTACAGCGGCCGCGATTTCCGGCTGACTGACGTCCACGGCCGCATTGTCAGCGATCTATTTGCCTAGCGTAGATAGTCGCGATGTTGAAGAACGTCGCGGTTGCATCTTTGGGTGCAGCCGCCACGGGGACCGTATACTGGAGTGGACCGCCAACTCAGTCTGGCTGTCCCTCCTTCTCTTTTCCCGAGGTCTGTCATGCGTCTGATCGCAAGTCGGTTCGTCGGCTTTGCGGCCGCTTCCCTGGTCGCATCGAGCCTGTTGGCAATGCAAGTCGATCCGCCGGAAGAACAGGCGAATGAAACGCCGGTACAGGAAGAAGTGCCGGTGCAAGAGGGCGTGGTCCAGCAGGTGACGCTGTACCGTGACCAGGCGCTGGTGACCCGTGTAATCGATGTCCCCGCTGGCGAGGGAGTGCGGGAGATCCGCGTTGGCCGGCTGCCCGAACTGGTGATCAGTGAAAGTGTGTTCGCCGAAGGCGACGCCGGGACCGAAGTCCGCTCGGTTCGCGTTACCCGGCGAGCTTCCTCGGCCTCGACGCGGCAGGAGGTCAAGGCGCTGGAGGAGCGAATCGCCGAGCTCAATCAGCTGCAACAAGCGACGCAGCAGAAACTGGAGGTTACCGATAAACGACTGCAGGACATCGATCGGCTGACCGAGTTTTCGATAGCGACCGGCGCGGCCGATTTGAGCCGCGGCGTGCTCGATGCTACCGCGCTAACGGAATTGATTTCCTTCGCAGGGGAGCAGCGAAGCCAGCTATCGGAGCAACGCTTTGCGCTGCGTCAGGAACTGGAGCAAATCGCTAAGGATTTGGAAAACGTTACCAACGAACATCGCCTGATCTCAGCCGCTCCCCAGGATGCTCAGTACGAGGCGCGCGTGACGGTGCAGACGACCGGCGATGGCGATGGGCAGGTTTCGCTGAGCTACTTGGTCGCCGGTTGCGGGTGGAGCCCGAGCTATACGATTCGCAGCCACTGGGACGAGCGACAGGTGACGCTGCGGTACAGCGCGATGGTGCGGCAAATGAGCGGTGAAGCTTGGCCGGATGTGCGGCTGACGTTGTCGACCGCATCACCGCGAGTCAGTGCTTCGGGGCCGCTCTTGATCCCATTCCGCGTTTCAACGCGGACGACCCAAAGTGTGCCAAGTTCTGATCCGTTCGGTGATGCGCAGTCGAGTACTCCGCCGAATCAACCGCCAGGAGTCGACGCACCAACTCCGCTCAAACAGGCCGCCAAGGGGCTGCGGGCACGCCAGCAGCAGGCCGAAACAGAACTCGGCGCGTCGGTTGCCGAGCGTGAAGGCGAACTTCGCCGCGATCTGATGCTCAATACGTACGCGGCACAAATGCAAGGTTTGGAGATTCAGGCAGATTCCAGCGACGTCAACAGCTTAGCACTCGATTCCGAAGCAGAGGTTGATTCCCAAATCTACGCGCTCGAGCAAAACGTCAGCCTCGATTCACGGCGTGAGCATCAGTTGGTGCAGATCGCCGAAGCGACGCTCGAGGCCGAGCTGTATCACGTGGCGTTGCCGTTGTTGAGCAGTTTCGCCTATCGCCAGGCGGAGGTGACTAATCAGCTCGGCATCGGTCTGCTCGGCGGGCCGGCGACGGTCTACCTCGACGATCGGTTTGTCGGCCGAATGCCGCTGCCGACCACTGCCAGTGGCCAACGGCTGATGATCGGCTTAGGGGCCGACCAACAAGTCCGCACGCGGCGAGAGCTGCAAAACAAGCGGGATGAGATCCAAGGGGGCAACCGCCGATTGCACTTCCAATACCGCCTGGTGATCGCGAACTTCAAGTCCGAGCCGGTGACCGTGCGGCTGATGGATCGGACGCCGCTGCCCGAGAACCCGCAGGCGATCTCGACGAAACTCGATGAGTTCGCAAAGCCGCTCAGTGAGGATCCGCTGTACCTGCGGATTGAGCGACCACGGGGGATCTTACGGTGGGACTTGAGCGTGCCGGCATCGAGCTTCGGCGGCGACGCGTATGATGTTGACTACAGCTACTCGCTGGAGTTCGATCGATCCAAAGAGCTGGTCACGCAGAGTCAGTTGGGTGACGATCCCACCGGAGCGCTCTACATAGAAGATCAACTGATGCTCGACCGCGCTGGCATGGGCGGCGGGATGGGAGGCATGGGCGGCATGATGGGCATCGGCCAATAATCAAAAGTTCCTGAGCAGTGGATTGACCCAGCGCCGTCAGTAGGTCTTCGTGTTCGCTTCGCCGGTGGGCCCTAAGACCGATTCACCTAAGCCGCTCACCGGCAGCGGCTCATAAATCGTTTCCGGCAGTCCTCCATCCTCGAACCATCGCAAAACCTCCTGCCACTGCAAACGCCGGAAGTGATCCGATGCGGTCGTACCGGCAGGCACCGTTGCGACCAGCCGCTGCGGCTCGGTATAGAAGGGCTGTGAACGGTGCCACAGAACTTGGCCGGTAACATCCTTTAAGGACAGCTCACACTCAACGCTGGTCTCGCGGATCGACGTTTCTTGGCCGGTTGCCAAAACTACAAAGCGAAGCCGGTTCTCGGTAGGCTGTTCCCGAATTGCAACTTCCAAAACCAGACCAGTCCTCGGCTTCACCATCACTCCGCGAGCTTGCAGCTGACGGCTCAGATCGGCTTGAATCGCATCGGTAATCAGATCGGTTCCCGCTGGGGAGCCCAAAGCCTCGAACTTGATGTCGAGTGTGATCTCGGAGCCTGTCGCCAAAATGGGAACCCGCGGCGGAAGTTTTTCGACGGCCGCGGAGGCCGCAGGGGTCGGTATCACCACACTCATCAGTGTGGCAGGATTGATCATCGACGTCGAACTGGCGTACCAGATGCGATGGTCTGGCCCCCGCGTTACCAAGTTGCCAAACGGAACTAGATAGCGCCACACCGTCCCTCCCCGCTGGGTGTCGATCAGATCGAGCACCGACAGTTCCATCGCCGAGGATGGTTGAAACGGTCCCAACTTGGGAACTCGAATACCATGTAAGATCAAAAACCGATCATCAGCCCATGTGAGCCCCAAGCCCGGTTGATCCAGTTCGAGTTCATCGACAAGTTGACCGCTTTGGAAATCCCAGATCACCAGAGTTGCATCGTCGCCGTTCTTGATTTCCGCCGCCATCCGTTTGCCGCTCGGGTCAAACGCTATCGCCAGCACCTGCCAGGGCCCGCGCATCATCGGCGTCGACTGGAGCGTCCCCAGAACCTCCAACGACTTAGAATCGAGCGCGTGGAGCTTGCCAGACGCCGCAACAATCAGGTTCTTTCGTGAGGGACTGATCCAACAGGTCACCGGCACATAAGTTTCCCGCCGAATGACGTCTAGTTGGATGACTCTTTGTGCGCTCAACTCAGGAAGTTGCCAGGAGACCATACGTCCAGCCGAGGACAACGTGACCAAAGAATCATCGTCGGCAAACCCTGCCCATGACACCATGGTCGGTTGCTTCTGCGAGGCAAAGGGGCGGAAGCCGCAGATATGTTTACCGGAATGAATTTCATACAGATCTAGGCGATCACGCATGTTGCCTGTTCGCGTTAATGCCCATTTCCCCGACTCCGTAAAATCGATGAACTCACCCGGTTGCCCTGTATCAAGGGTGCCCAGCAGCCTACCGCGATCGAGGTCAAACCGGCTCAGTTCGGTTGCCAAAAAGCCATCTTCTAGACGTGCAGCTTTGGTCTTCGACGGGGCGACCACCAGCGCGGCCGTTGAAGAGGATGAACCGGCAAAGCGGAGTTCTTTGAGCAACAGCGGTGCGGTGCTGAGCGGAATCGGCTGAGCGCGCAGGTTCAGTTTTTCCGCCGGCGGCTCAACCGCCTTCCACTGCTGGGCCTCAGCAAAAACCGCTGGCTCGGCGCGATCGTCCTTCGGCTGCGCCATCGGGTGCAGCTTCGCGTCTTCGCTCGTTCCACCGCGTGCAACAACCTGAATCCCCTGTTGAATGGTCTTCCACGGCAATTCCTCAGCGGTGAGCGCCGTTGCGGCCTGGGTTCCGCGCAGCGCGAGCAGTTTGCCGTCTACCAGCACCCTCCGGCGCGTCCTCGAGGTGAGCGACCCGACATCGGTCGGCTCCACCCACACCACTTCACCGAGTTGCCGGTCGACCACCATCCGGCCGAAAAGTAACCAGCCTTTTCCATCCGGTAGGAATTGCAGCGACGGTCCCTCGTAACCCACTCCGCCGACGATCAAGTTCAGCGATTGACTGAATCGATGGCTTTTGATCAGGCTCCCGTCCGTGATGCTCCACAGCGCTAGACCCGATGTTGATCCCTCGGAAAACAATGCGGCGATTTCAGTCCCGTCAAGTGAAAAAGCAACGGAATGGGGCGATGCTCGCATCCCGGCCGCGGCATCACTGTCCGGCATCGCCAGCGTTCCGGCGACCGCTCCGTTGCGTACATCATGAATCTGAATCGACGCGCCACCGCGTGCGGCGACCGCCACATAATTTCCGCCAGGACTCAGAGCGATCGTGTTTTCATCGGCGCCCGCGGGTAACGGGAACTCACAGAGCTTCTTGACTTTCTTCGTGTCCCAAACTGACATCCTCTGTTCATTGGCCTCACCGATCAGCAATCGAGAGGGCGCAGCGAATGCCAAGTAGTTGATACTGGCGAACTGCGCCGACAACTCGATCTCGGTGACCGACTTCGCACCGGCGGTAGCGGAGACGTGAACCGCTTTTTGACCGGGCTTGAACCAGGCCACCGAGCGGCCGTCAGGAGCCAGGCAGATACGTTGGACGTAACCGTCTGCGACCTCGACCTGTCCGGTTCTGCGACCGGATCGGATGTCGTAGCAAAACAAGATTGCTGGCGACGCTTGTTGGAAGACACCCACAAACGGACTGGCCGCTTCAGGGATGACGGTCTGCAGCATCGAGTACTTGACGGTAACAGGAATCGCCAGGTTTTTAGCGGCCTTGACCAACCCGATGGCGCCGCTGTCAGGGGAAACCTGCCATTGCGAACGGTTGGGCGATGCCAGCGGAGGGATCTGGCCGGGCGAAGCGGCAACTGTTAGTTCAAGCTCCGGTTCAGAGGGAGGCGGCTCGCTCGGGGCAGCGGCATCCGCCTCCGCATCGTCTTTCGGCGGTTTGTCGAGTGTTCGCTGTACGGCGGCGCTCCGCCTCCCGCATGACTTGCCCAACATACCGCACGTCCCCCAGACTCAGCTTATCCAGCGGCACACGGACCGTGGTACCGTCGCCTTTGCGCAGCACGACGTTGCCGTCGGCAACATCCACCAAGGCTGCTTCCACCGAGAATCCACCGGCCCGGGAAGTCCACTGCCGCGGTTCCTCGGCCACCGCAAAACCGCTGCCGATGAGCAGCAGGAATATGAGAAATCGATCGTGCATCGGTCAGGTCCCTGGAGGCGAAGAGTGGGCTACGGGGAAGCCCTGTGAGCCAGCGGCTACCCCCCTGCCGATTGTGTCGACCACCGGCCTCCAATGCAATCACCTTCCCGCCCCATTCAGCGATACAAGGCAAGCAGCGGTCGTGTGCCGACAGATAGCGCCCCCGCCGGATACACGAGGCAACGATCAAAATCAGGCGACTCAGCTGGCGACAGCCTCCAGAGTCGCTTGTACCGCGTCGTCGAATGTAGTCGTCAGCCGATCGGCCTGAGCGCGTTTCTCAGTGAGAATCTTTTCACATAGCTGCGCCGTTTCAGCGTCGCCAGCACGTCGGGCGGTGCGTTTGAGTAGTTCATAACCACCGATTTCTAGATGCAAGAAAGCGTAGACAAATGCAGCCAATTTCGCTGGCGTATCCGACTGGACCTGAAAAAACAGACCCCAGTTAAAACCGCCAGCAGCCATGGCCGCATCGATCAACCGCGAGCGGTCAGCCCCCAATGCGTCTAAACGTTGCTCAACCCAGCGCGCGTGTTGTTGGCTGCCCGCCAACGCTTGGCAATAGACCGCTCTCACAGAGCTAGCCTCAGCGAGCTGCTCCGATTTCTCCAGCAGTTGGACAGCTTGGCTTTCAAAGGCGTGGACTTCGGCAAGGTGCCGTTGCAGATGGTCGTTCATTTCTTCCGGCGAAAGCTCCGCATGCGAGACCGCTTCAGCGGCATCGAAGTCGCGCTCGAGGCGCAGCATCATCGCTCGTTCCTGATCACGAATTGTTTTCGCGACCGTGACCGTTTGCTGGTCGCCAGCGTGCTGCGCGAAGCGAATCAGCATCTCATAACCGGCCCACTCCATTGCTTCGTAGGAATAGGCATGGTTGACCAGTCGGCCGGGTGTTTCCGGCGCGACGCGTGCAAACAGCAGAAAGCCTTTGCCACCGAGTTTCATCACCGCATCCTTGATCGCCGAGGGTGACCCGCCGTGGGCTTCGAGCCGCTGGCGCACCGATTCCGCTTGCTGCTCGGTCTGCAGATGATGCTCACGAAAATCAGCGGCGATTTTTGGCTCGCCGGCAAGTTTGGGCGCCGAGACCATTTGCGCGATCGCCTGCTGCTCGACCGAATATATATCGCTGAGGAAATGGACGAGTTGTTCGAGAGGTGTTCGGGACATCGGTGGGTGGTCCTGTTGGTTTGGGCAGCAGCGAAATCTCGTTATTGCTCAAGACGCAGACTGCTGCCATATGGACGGATGGGCTGCTAACGAACTCGCTGCTGCAGTAGCGTGCTGTGCTGCAATGCATCGCAATAGCAGGCTCAAAGCAAACTCCGCACCAACAGGAGAACGCCCCAGCGGGGACACAGCACCGCGCGACACCGCGGAGACGACGATTTTGCAGCACCTCCGCGGCCTCCCTTGTCAAATACCCAATACCAATCAGCGATTGGGGGTGAGGGCGAGCTATACTCAGTTAGCCGGCAGGCAGCTCTGCCACTGACTTCCATTTTTGCGAGTGAACTCGATGCGCCGTTTGTCCGCTCCGATCCTCACCTGCGCCGCCGTCTTCCTGAGCTGCACCAGTTCGGAAGCAGCCGACCATTTTTTGACCATCGGCGGCGGTCCCAACCCGCAATCGAATCAGGTGTCGCTGGAACGCAACGTCCTGTTCTTGCAGCGAACTCTCCAGCGCGTTCGACCCGACCAGCCGCCGCACTCGATTTTCTTTGCCGATGGCCGTTCGCCGCAGCGCGATCTGCAGTTCCGCGACGACTCCCATGAGCTTTCTACCGCACAAACCTGGATGACTCGGTTGTTCGGCAGCAGCGATTCGATTGGGCTCAATTATCGCAGCTCTGACATTCCCGGCGTTCAGGGACCGGCGCGGCTGGCATTTCTGGACCAGCATTTCCAGCAACTGGCTCAAACGCTGCAGGCCGGCGACCGGTTAATCATTTATGTCTCCGGCCACGGCGGTAGTGCTCAGGAAGACGAGTTTTATTTCGCTCTAAGTGAGGAGGCGTCGCCGAAGGTCGACAAGTTCAATACTTCGATCGCATTGTGGAAAGATGAGGAGCAGCGGGTTAAAGGATTCTGCGACTGGCTCGATCGCTTCCGGCCGGATGTGCAGGTCGTGCTGGTCATGGTGCAGTGCTATGCGGGTGGTTTTGGGCATGCGATCTTTCATCATGGCGATGCAAAGTTAGGGCTGAACCCGCGGCCGCGATGCGGGTTCTTTGCACAGCGGCATGACCGGCCCGCGGCGGGATGCACTCCCGAAATCGAAGAGGCGGACTATCAGGAATACAGCACTTTCTTCTGGGCAGCCCTCGGCGGCCAATCACGCACCGGCGAACCAGTCGAAGGAGTCGACTACGATGGCGACGGACAGGTGAGCTTGGCCGAAGCGCATGCTTATGCCGTGATCGCCAGCGATACGATCGATATCCCGGTCCGCACCAGCGATTACTTCTTGCGTCGCTATAGCCGCGTCGGACCTCGAGTCGATGCGGCCGAGGTTCCCTCGACCACGGAACCGACCGACGGCCAACCATCATCCGGCTTCTTTACGCGGCTCGGAGCGGCGCTTGCCGGCGGTGCTCCGGATGAAGCGGAAGCAGGCGGCTCGGGTAAGGCGGAAATGGTCGACGGGTTGCTGACACTGGCGACGCCGATCGAGCGCGCGATCGAGAACGCCCGGCCCGACCGCCGCGCAATTGTTGAGCAGCTCTGCGCCGATTTGAAGATCGATACTCAGAAGCCGGTCGCGGCCGTTCAGCAAAGGCTGAAGAAGGCCAAGAAGAAAGAAAGCGACGTGGAGGGTGTGATGCAAGTTGCTGTCGGACTGCAGACCGCCAAGACGGCCCTCAGCGAAGCGGTCCGCGCCCAGTGGCCAGAATTGGTTGAGCATGAGTACTCGCCGATCGCCTCGCAGCTGACGGGCGAGCTTGCGGAGCCGTTCATCGAGCTAATTGAAGAACATCCGCAGGCCGACGCGTGGCTGAAGGCGGATGTCCAGCGGCAGGAGGTCATGGAGAAGCAGATGAAGCTGGCCAAGCGGGAGGCCAAGATCCACCGGCTCCATTGGCAACTTCGGTCGATCCTATTGGAGGCGAATCTGGCCCGGGTTGCTCCGGAAGAGATCACCGCCCGGTACCAGGATCTGTTGCAGCAGGAAGAACAGCCGCTGGGAATCAAAGACAGCCCGTGAGCCGGGCGGGTACCGCAGGTCGTCCACTTTGGCTCGACTTTTAACGTTGCGGTACAGCCGTTTTCAGTTGTTCGGCCAACTGCCTCAGTGCTGCATGAGTGGGCACGGCAGTTGCTCGCTGCAGCTTGCCGTGGCGTTCATCAACAACAGCCGATGCGGCAGCGGAGTATGCGATGACGGGTTTACAAGCGATTGGAAGCGGAGTGGCCGGAGCGATGGCGTTGACGGCGGTGCATGAGACCGCTCGCAAAACTTTGGACGACGCGCCGCGGATGGATGTGCTTGCCTCACGCGCGATCGCCGGCTCGCTGGAGGCGATGGGACAACAGCCGCCATCGGATGAGCGGCTGTACGAAGCGGCGATGGTCGGGGACATCGTGTCTAACTCGCTCTACTACAGCCTTGTCGGGCTCGGCTCACCCGAAGGGGCACTGAAGCGCGGAGCCCTGCTGGGGCTGGCTGCAGGCGTGGGAGCCGTGGTGCTGCCGCCACTGATGGGACTGGGCAGCGCGCCGAGCCGCCGCACGCGGTCCACCGAAGCGATGACGGTCGCTTGGTACTTGCTCGGCGGTGTGGTCGCCGGCTTGGCTTACCAGCTGACGGCGCCTGAGCAACCTTCGCGGCATCAGCGGCTGCACCGCGGCTGAGCGTCCAGATTAGCACCTTCCATCGCCAGCGGCCAAACTCAGCGTGGCACGTCCCTGAGGCACAAACGCCGCGGTAGCGCAACCTGAGTAGCGCAATCGCGCCGCTGCGAACCTTGCCAGGTTCCTACAATTTGCTGGCTCCGAGTCGCTGCGGCGGGTAGACTGCTCCGCGGAGTCGAAGCAGTAATGCAGAACCTCGGTTTGCTTCTGGGTTGTGTTAGAAAAATAGCCATGGTTTGCTTCAGATCGCAGTTTGCTCGCCTATGGCGGCATGATAGGCGGGTAAATCCCATACAGCGCCTGACCGCTGTCCGCATGAATGATGCAGCGGCACTGTCGCGAGTGTCACGCGGCCCTGCTTTGATGCAGATGGTCTTGTCGGCCGTTCTCACAATGCTCCTGTCGGCACCGCAGGCACGGGCGGACGCTCCTGCGGGTAACGCCGGAGCGTCAGCGGTAGGAACTGACGATGGTGCCGATCAACCGTTCGAGTTTTGCTTACAGGTTGTCGGTCCCGACAAAACTCCTGTACCAAGCGCAAACATTGAAATTCGCACCCTTCCCTTGCCAACAGCCGATCAGTTGCAGCGGGGCGAGTTCGTCCGCACCGGCAACTATGGAACGATCGTCCGTACTGATGACCAAGGGCAACTGGCACTCACACTGCCTCGCAAGCCTCAAAGCTTCAATGTCAAGATTGAGCAATCGGGCTACGGCCCCTACTGGGCTGGTTGGAGCAATCTCGATCACGACCAGCCGTTCCCGAAGGAATTCACCGCCGAGCTGGATCAGGGGTGGACTGTGGGTGGCGTGGTGGTCGATGGTTCAGGCATGCCGGTGGCAGACGCCCGAGTTCATCCCAGCGTTGTCTTTAAAAAGCGTCCCGGCGACTCCTCGGAGCTCCATGTTGGGACCAGGCTCTCAACTGACTCAGAAGGCAAGTGGCAGTTTGAGAATGTTCCCGTCTCGATGGCGGACATTCACGTGGCGATCGATCATCCTAATTATCAGCCGCTGCGGCGCAGCCTGCCTCGCGACGGGTTTGAGGTAAAGCCAAATGAAGTGCCCTCAGCGCCGTTAGAACTCAGCGCCGGCCTGACGCTCAGCGGCATTGTCACCGACGAGGCGGGCAAGCCGATCGAGGGTGCGTTGGTGCGAACCAAGTTTCTCAATGATGTTCGCCAGGCGATTACCGATGCCAGCGGCGCCTACCGGATCGTGGGCTGCGAGCCGAGTATGACTCAGGTGGTGGTTTCCGCCGCAGGACGCGCCATCGATATGCAGGAAGTTCGCATCGGTGCCGAGATGGACGCGGTCAACTTCTCGATGAAACCCGGTGGAAAAGTTCGCATCCGCGTCGTGGATGAGCATGGACAGGGGATTCCCAAGGCACGGATCTTCTTTCAGCGATGGCGGGATGCCCACGCTTACTTTCCCTTTGATCACGTGAACCAGTACGCGGATGAAAAGGGGCTCTGGCAGTGGGATGAGGCACCCTGGGATGAATTCCAAGCGGACATCGGCCGCCCTGGCGGAATGCAACTTTCGAATCAATCATTGATCGCTCGTGATGAGGAATACATCTTCACGCCGCCGCAAGCATTGGTGGTGTCGGGACGAGTGATCGACGCCGTGACGCGACAGCCGATCGACAAGTTTCGTGTGACGCCCGGGCTCCGCAACAGCGATCCACGCATCCGCATGAACTGGATCCCCAGCAGAAGTTATGAAGCGTCTGCGGGGCAGTACCAGATTCGCTTCACACATGATTACCCCGCCCACTTGGTGCAGATCGAAGCGGAAGGTTATCTGGTCGCGATCTCACGCGACATCCTGACGAATGAAGGGCAAATCAACGTCGATTTTGAACTGCAACCGGCTGAGGATATCGCTGGCACACTGTTAACAATGACAGGCGAGCCCGCCGCCGGAGCCAAGATCGCATTGGGAGTGGCAGGCTCACAGATCAGTATTCGCAACGGTGATATCAACGAGGGTTCAACCTATGCATTGCAGCTCACTGCCGATGCAGAGGGCCGCTTCCGCATCCCGGCGCGAACAGAACCCTTCCAAATCGTCATCACCCATCCCTCAGGCTTTGCCTACCACAAATCGTCCGATGGTCCCCTTGCTCAAAACATAACACTGATGCCCTGGGCACGAGCCGAAGGAACGTTTCGTGTGGGGGCGGAGCCGGCTGCGAATGTGACCCTGTCTCTCGATGCCGGAATTCGATCCTACGGAAGCGATGTGCCGAACATCTTTTCGCATTATGACGTGACTACCGGTGAAGGCGGACGGTTTGTCATCGAGCGAGTCTTTCCTGGCCAGGGGCGCATCGGCCGCCGCATTCTGCTGATGGTCGACCAAGGGGCCGTTGAAGTCACTTCGTCACAACGGGTGACCAAGGAGTTTACCGCCGGGGTGACGACGACGCTTGAGCTCGGTGGAAGCGGAAGGCCGGTCGTCGGCATCTTGGTTCCACCGGCCGACGGAGCCGAACCGGTGCTCTGGAACTTCGCCCTTGTCAATGTACGCGTCTACCAAGCGCCGCTGCCCCAGCCGAAGGTCCCTGCAGGGTTGGCAAATGACCCGGCTCAAAGCGCAGCTTGGTGGGCTACGGTCGGTCGACGCTGGCAAGCCAATTTCGAGAGCCAGCAGCAGCAGATCTCGCGTTTGCCGTCCTACACCGCCACCGTAGACCGCGACGGCGCATTTCGCATCGACGACATGCCGGCCGGAGATTACGTCATGGATGTTCGGTTTAACCAGCAGGCAGCGGGCATCTTAAACGACTACCGTTTCACCGTGCCTCCCCTGGAAGCGGAGCAGATGGTCCAGCCGCTCGATCTGGGATCACTGCAGCTCGAAAAACCTTAGCCTGATCCGCGACGCTGCTGAACCACCTGGCCGAACTCGAAGCGATGGCGCTGCGGATCATCGACAGCGAGCTGGCGCAACTGCCTGCTGAACAGTCCACCTACTTGAGCTCGGGACCGGAACTGAATGTCGATCCAGCCCACGCGGCGGACTGCCGCTGCGATTCGGCTCCGAGTTTTGACGATGCGCTGGAGTGTGCCCTGACGTCTGACTTGGCGGTATTCGACATGATTGACCGTTTGGGTGGCTCCAGCGCCGCCGCTTCGGTTCCAGAACTCGCCACCCGCTTGCGCGAGCTGGAAGAAACCAAAGACCGCCAGATCGCCCGCTTCACCCGGCAGGACTGAGCAACGCTGGGTTGCAAACGGCAAATTGCGGGACGGGGCTCATGCCCGAACTGCATGAGCAAGCCGGACGGCGACCAGATTAGCACGTCAAACAGATCATCGACAATTGTCGTTTTTCTGATTGACGTTAACGACAACTGTCGATATTCTACATCACCGGAGGACGGTGATGAATGAACCGCAACGATTGCCTGAGGCTGAACTTGATGTGATGAGTTGTTTGTGGGCAGCCGGGCCTCAGACCGCCACGCAGCTGCGCGAATCGCTTCGCGACCGACGCCCGATGACGCATTCTTCTGTGTGCACGCTGCTGGGCCGCTTGGAGCAGAAAGGCTACTTGAAGCGCGAAAAGGCCGCGGTCGGCAAAGCGTTTGTTTACAAGCCGGCGCAGGCGCGGGAATCGACGTTGCGCGAGGCGCTTAGCCAATTGGTCGATCGGCTCTTTGGTGGTCAGCCGATGGCGTTAGTCGCCGCGCTGCTGGAAAGCCGCCCGCCTTCACCTGAGCAAATCGACGAACTCGAAGAGCTTTTGTCACAGCTGCGTCAGCAAGGACCGGCACGGCGCCGAACAGGAAAGAAATCATGAACACGCTTGTCGATGCGCTCAATGGCGCTGGCCAAAGCTATGTCCAGGTGCTCCTGCCGAGCGCTTGGCAAGCGACCTTGGTGGCGCTCATCGTGCTGGCGGTCGTGGCGCTGCTACGCCGCTTCCCAGCCTCGCTGCGCTACGGCTTGCTGATGATTGCACTAGCGAAGTTCGCGGTGCCGGCGGTGTGGCCAGCGCCGTGGAGCCCGTTCTCGATCTTGTCGGTCCGTACCCATGGCGAGCCGACCAGGATAACTCAAAAAGCTCCAGAGCCAAGGGAACTGATAGCACCGGCGGGTGCTGGAGAGGTAACACTTGATCACCCGGTGCCACGGGCTCGTGATCTGGAACGAGCGTCCGCTGGTAACGGCCAGCCGACGGGCGACGTGAGTGCGGGAGAAACGGCAGCGGACGTGGCACTCAGTGACGTGGTGCAGTGGTCGCAATACGATGCCGACATCGCTGCCGGCGATGCTGTGCCAATCGTCACCGCTGCTGCACTTCCACTACGGCTGAATGTAGCAGCCTGGGGGCTGATCTTTCAGCTGCTCGGAATGGCAGCGGTGGGGGCATGGATGATTATCCAGATGGCGCGGCTGCGGCGGATGCTAGGCCGAGCACGCCCGGCGAGCGAGCGCGAACATCAGCAGTTGGATGACGTCGCCCACCAGCTCGGCCTGCGCAGGCGGCCCAGGCTGTTGATTTCCGATTCGTGCGGGTCGCCGTTTGCCGCGGGACTATGGCGACCGGTGATCGTTTTGCCCGCCCCCACCCTTGCGCAGCTGAGTGAGAGCGAGCTGCGCTGCGTGCTCGGGCACGAGGTGATGCACATCCGCCGCGGTGACTTGTGGGGCAATCTGTTGCAATGGTTGGTGCGCGGCGTTTGGTGGTGGCATCCATTGGTCTGGTACCTGCATCGCCGATTGAACAGTGTTCGAGAAGATTGCTGTGATGACACGCTATTGGCTCGCCACTGGATCGACGCGGATCGCTATTGCCAGACCTTGTTGAAGGTCGCACGCTGCGGGGCCGGCCCGCGACCATCGGCCTGCGCGGTCTCGATGGCCGCAAGTCATCCACTGGCGCGGCGGCTGCGCCGGATCATGGATCCCGGAATCGGACGTTCCGGTAGGCTGAGTTGGGCCTGGGCCAGCGTATTGCTAGTGGCGGCACTGTGGGTCCTGCCTGGTGCTCCTCTGGCCAGCCAGCCACCTGTCGAAGATCCTGCGGGTGCTGTTGACGCGACCATACAACCAATACCGAGCCAGTCCAGCGAGAGGTCTGGCAATAGGAACTCCATTCGCGTTGTCGATGCTCAAGGTCAACCGCTAGCCGACGTCCGGCTCGCGATCAGCTATCGCCGCTCGTTTTCGCCGCACTGGATTGGCCCACAGATTCTTTGGGATGAGGTGACCGGAACGGATGGTCATCCGCTTTCTCCACCGCCGAGCGGATTGGATGAAAACGAACCTGTTCGAGACGGGGCCCTGTGGGCGTACAGCCCAGACTTTGGGATCACCACAATTGGCATCAGCGATCTGCAACCGCTTGCCCTGCCTGAGCACGTTTCGCGCAGCGATGCTTTCTCTGTGACGCTCAGCGTGCTGGACGCGGATAAGCGTCCAGCGGCGGGAACCAAAGTACGTTTACGAATGCTGCGGCGGGCCGACTCCGCTTGGTATCGTGTTCCTGATCGGATCGCCGATGCACTGATCGCGGTGGTCGACACCGACGGTCGTGTTGAGCTTCCGGCAGCTCATGGCGGATCGATTAACGCAATTGAACTGGCCACTCCCGACGGTGCCAAGGAGATGCTATCCCTGCAAGTGGGTTCCGACGGTTCGCCGCAGGAATCCCTCTGGCCTGAGGAAGTGGTTCTGAGGTCGACGGGACGTGTGAGCGGACGGATAAACGATGTTACCGCTGCCGAAACGTCCGGTATGCGGGTGCGGCTGATCAGTAGCACCCCAGAGACCCTGCATGACGCGCAGAAGGTTGATCACACCCGTTTTACGGAAGTCCCCGTGGAGGCCGATGGGTCATTTTTTGCACCGGCTGTTGCGATCGGTCACCTCGGCGGGATCATCTACCGCGGCGATCAGTGGCTGGGACGAGTCACGCCTGGCCAAGTTGTCACCGCGGGCGAGGAAACCTCACTGGCATTGGACCTGGCAAAACGGGTGGCCGTGCACTTTCCCGTGCTTGATGCTGAGGATGGAACGCAGATCGATGCGACAGTGATGGCGAGCTTTGACGGCATTGAAACCTCAGCGGTATCGATCGACGGAGCCCCACCGGTCCTGCGTTTACCCGCCGGTGCTCACCATACCTTCAGCTTGCATCTTCCTGAGGCCTATGTGCCGTTTCCTTGGCATACATTGCGTGTCGCGGTCCCGCAGGAGTCGGGCGAGTTTACCGCGCCCGCGGTGCGGGTACGTCGTAGCGGTCGAGTGACGGGCCAGGTGCTTCACAGCGATGGTCAGCCGGCGGTGGGAGCGAGCGTTGTTGCGAGTTGGCCATGGGATCCTCAGCAGGCCTACAGCCAGCCGGGGAGATTTACGGGCGAAGTCGATGAGACCGGCGCGTTCGAGTTGAGGGTTCCCAAAGACAGCCCGTTAGATATCCATGTCATGCGTGAGCAAAGCAGCCTCGCTAGTCGCACGGAGGTGTTATGGGAGTCGCTCCGAGAGGAAGGCTTGTCGTTCACGGTACCGCCGCCGGAGCAGGTTGCGATTGCAGGGCGCGTGGTCGACGGCGAAGGTAAGCCGCTCGGCGGCGTCGCCGTTAGCATCGAGAGATTTTACACCGATGGAGTCAACACTTTCTCTAGTGGTAGCATCTACACCGGCGTAACGGACGCGGAAGGACGTTATCAAAGTCCGGCCGCGTTTCCTCGTCATGTGGGCTATCGCGTCGAACTGGCGGATAGCGAAACGGAGCGATGGCAGGCCAAGCCGGTTGGCATCAGCAATCGCGACGGTGCGCAGGTGACGATGGAAGATCTGCGACTTCGACCGGCCGTAGCGCGACAACCTCTCGTTCCGACGCCGACTTCGGGCCCTGCACCGCAGACGCCGATGTCACTGCGCATTACCGTTAGAAACGCCGACGGCGCCCGGCAGACGCTGCTCGGGTCATCGTCTGGTCGGCAGGCACCCGCACACGATTGAACACCGATGCCTCTGGGCAGGCAAGCTTGCCGGTAAAATCGTCTGCCTGGGTAATCGCTGGAGGAATTGAGGACGCGGACTACACCGGTGCGTTCGTTGAAGATCCCTCGCAGCCCTCCGAGCTGCGCCTCCCACGTCGCGGTCAGGCGACGCCAAAGGCGTTTGCTCCACGGCCGCTGCCTGAGCAGCTGAAAGCTCAGACGGCTGCTTTGCTGGAACAGTATGCGCGTTGAGTGCTCGACCAGGGAAGCGATTATCAGCAACAGCAGGCCCTGAGTGCGTTTGCTGAGGTAGCTCCGGAAGCGGCTTTAGCGCTGGCCAGTGAGCAGGTGCCGGGGCTCACAGGTCTGTCTCGCGATCATCTCGCGTACCGAGCGGCGTTGCGGCTGGCTCCAGATTCGCCGCGACGAGCGCGCGAGGTCGCCGCGAAAATTGAAACAGAGCCTTTGCGTGCCATCGCTCAGGCAGAGCTTGTCGGACGATTGCCCGAGCAGATCGCTCAGCAGCAGGCGGAAGTTGCGATCGATTCGGCCCGGGCAATTGCAGATCCGGTAATCCGTGGTGAAGCGATCGTCGAGGTGGCGAAACAACTTCGGCGATCTGGGAGAGCGGAGCTTGCCAACCAATTAGTCCGCGAGGCACTGCCTTTGCTTCCCGAAGCGGATCAGGATGACCGCGCCCAGTACCGTCGCGGCGCGCTAGCGGTTCAGTTGGGGCACAGCGATATCGCCGCAGCAGAACGACTTTTGCTGCCGGACGACGGCGCCGCGGGTGAGCAATATGCTTTCAATTGGCCGCGAGCGGAATTGGCCGAGCAGTTAGCCAATCAGGCGCCGGCCGAGGCGGAGCGGCTCGTGCTGCAGCTCAGCCAGCGATACCGGGAGCTGCACATCCCGCACATCGTCTACTCAATGGCCCGCGTCGATCTGCCCCGAAGCGAACGCCTAGCAGCGATGATGAGTGGCCCCGGAGGCCAGACGTTCGCTCAGGTGGCGATTGCCGTGGCCTTGGTTGAGCACGATCCGGCCGCAGCGCGGCGTCGCTTGATGGCAGCATTGGATCGTCTGGAGTCGCTCGCAGATCGCGGTTGGCGGACGGGCGAAGATGATTACCAACTGATAAAAGTCGGCGTGGCGCTGCTGCCTTGGCTAGCGATCGTTGCTCCTGATCGGGTCGGCGATTCGTTTTGGCGCGTGCACGCGCTGCGCAATTCATTCGCACACGGAAGGGTGGAATCGAGTCTCGGCCCTCGCGGCGGTAGCGATGAGATGCGGACGACGGATCCGGTGCTGGCCGCTTTTGTAGCGCATTTCGATGTTCGATTGGCGCGTCTGCTGCTCCTGCCGTCTGACGATACAACAATTCAAAGCGGCGACAGGATTCCATCCTTCTTCTTTGGAGCGCTAGCCGCAGTCGATCCTGAGGCCGCTCTCACCGCAATCGAAACCTTTGCTCAACGTGCCCCTGAGGACATCGACCGGCTGGCGGAAGCTTGGGGCCAACTAGCGGCGGTCCTGTCGCGCGACGGCATGCAGCGCTGGCAATGGATCCAACGTTCGCAGTATCGACTCGGGTTCGATGATCCCTTTGAGTGAACGCTGACCGATGGGTCATTGCAGCAGTCTGGCCAGCGTGGCGGCGATGCCGCGGAGCGCCTGCTCGTCGGGCAAGCTGATGGTGATTTGCGGACGCCCTTGCTCATCGATTTGAGTCATGCTCGGGTATACTGAAGCCGGTAACCGAAAACACGCTTCTTTTTGAGCCGCTTGGGCGAACTTTCATGTCGAGCGATTCCACACCCCGCCTGCCTTCGGCCGATGGTGAGCCGGCCTGGGAAGCGGCTTATTTCTTCCCACCGCAGGGCCGCTGGTCCGAAGCCGACTTTCTGCAGTTCCACACCAACCGGATGGCGGAACTGGTCGACGGCCGGCTGGAGATCCTGCCGATGCCGACGTTGAAGCACCAGCGGATACTGCGATGGCTGCTCGACGCCATCGAGGCAGCAGCGCCAAGTGGCTCACTTGTGCTGCCCGCTCCGCTGCCGACCAAACTGTTCCCAGGCACGATTCGCGAACCCGACCTGCTGTACATTGCGGCAGAAAACCGGCCGGGCCCGGAAGTCGACTACCCCAGTCACATCGAACTAGCCGTTGAAATTGTGAGCCCCGGCAGCGCCGCTCACAAACGTGATTATGAAGATAAGCGGATCGATTACGCCAAGGCCGGCGTCGCCGAATACTGGATCGTCGACCCACAACAGCAGCGGATCACCGTGCTGGTCTTGGCCGGAGACAGCTACAGCGAACACGGCGTCTACACCGCTGGCGAAGTCGCCAACGGTAAACTGCTCCCGGCACTGCAGGTCGACGTCGACGCTGTCATGAACGCCTAGCTGAGTTACTGCGAAACCAAGTCGATTCCTCCCACCTCTTCGCCTGACGCAAGAGTCAGCGTGCGAGTTGATTTACCAGGGGCCTGATCCGCGTCGAGCCAAAACGGTCCGGCCTGGATGCGCTGTTCACCGGCGCGGATGAACTTCAGTTCGTAATTTCCTTGTTCATCGGTCTTGGTCGAGGGGACATAGTAGCGGTTGTCGAGGCCATCGGTGCCGATCGCTCGGACTTGAGCATGAGGTTTGGGGCGGCCAAGCACATCAACCGCCTTACCCCGCACGGTCGCTCCGTGGGTGAGCGAGAGTTTCATCCCTTCGATCACCTGGCCCGGTTTGGTTTGGAACGGCTCGGTCACACCGCTGGCCCACTTTCGCCACTGGTTGTACTCACCGTCGTGGACAATCAGGTTGTACTTGACGTGCAGGCTGGCCGGCAGATGCATTGTGAAACGCCCCGCTGCATCGGTCGGATAGCTGTAACGGGTGTCGCCGGTCAGCGAATTGCCACTGCCGGTTTTGGCCGGAGCGACGGTGGCGCCTTCCACCGAGTTGCCTTCCGGATCGAGCACCTGACCGGTGATGGTAACCATCGGTTCGACAAAGATTTCTACCGGAGTCCCGCCAGGCTGAATATCAAAGGTGAGATCATCCAGATTGCGCGTAAATTGCCCTGCAATTCCTGGTTCTTTTCGCTCATGCTCATGCACCGCCGCCGGACTCCACCAGCGGGCGTATTTGCCCGCGATGCTGCTCCGCCTGCGATCCGTCCCGACCGCCGTCACCATAAACTCAAACTCGCCGGGCGACATCCCATCAATCTCGATCAAGCCGTCGGCATTGGAGGTGCCTTCGATGCCGGCATGTTGCCAGTTCCAAAGCTGGATTCCTTCGACCGGTTCACCCGTCTCGGAATTAATGATTTTGGCTTTGAAGGTCAATCCTTTCTCTAATTTCAAATCGAGCCGCTCGGTTGAGCCACGGGTAACCTTCAAATCCTGTTGACGGTAGGAACCGACATTCGGGACACGAACTTGAATCTCATAATCATAAGGTTCCAGGTACAGACGATAGCGCCCCTCATCGTCGGTGGTGGCCTCCGTCCAGACCTGGCTAATCAGCACCTGCGAGTTTTGAAAGGGCCCGCGAGCCACTCGGACCAGCGCGCCCGGCACCGGCTGTCCATCGGGACTGAGGACCTGGCCTTCGCGGTAGGTATTGTCTGTCAGCACAATCGTCCAGTTTTGGGTGCCGGTCTTCTGGGCCGGGTACAGTGATGGACAATATCCTGGTTTGGAAAACTCCACTTCGACTTCGGAAAGCCGGTCGAGCCCAGTTAGCCGGAACCGTCCCTGTTCGTCGGTGGTCGCCTCGTTGCCCGGGTGCCAAGTCCAGACATCTACCTCGACACCAGCCAGTGGCTTTCCGTCCGCATCGACCACCACGCCAGCCAATTCGGTCTCCGCAGCCTGCGTCACAAAGGTTTTCTCGGGTCGAGGTTTTACGAGTTGGCTGACCCCCGGGCCGCAGTAAATGGTCTCCTGGGTAGCGGGAATCAGTTCTCTGGTTGCAGGATCCAGTTTCGCTTGCAGGGTAAACGTAAATTCGTTTTCTGCTCCGGCGACTAACTCAATCGAGGCGTCATTATGCAGAGGGTTCTCTCGGCGCTCGGCAAGCTGGAACTGGTCGTGTGCGAAGCCGAACGATTGCGGACCGGGAGGGAGGTTAGCGACGACGGCCATTCCCTCGGCGTCGGTTTCGGCGCTGAAGGGCAAAGTCGAAGCGTCAAACGGCTGCTCCCTAATGGACGTGGGGTCAAGCATCGCCTTCCAAGACGAAGTCAACGGGCAGCAGTAAATCTGCGCGTAACCGTGCTTCCAAAAAACATTCGGATTGAATGAGATCCGAGTCTTAGGAACAGGCTCTCCCTGTGGACTCAGCAGCCGCACCACCGCCGTGGCCGTGGGAGTCATCGCGACGGTGATTTCGGTGAGTTCATCATCGAGCTCAAAGGTTTGAGGACGACCGCTCAGTTTTGTCCAGAGTTCCGCTTCAGTCGTTCCCGCTGGTGGGTCATCCGCTTTGGCCATATAGCCATCGCATAAGGCAATCACCTGCAGCGTGCCTGGCGGCATCGGTTCGAGTGTGAAATTCCCCTGTTGATCAACCTCGGCATAGCTCTGCCACACTAAGGCGAACATAGACTCTCCTCTCTCGGCGACGACCGCCACGACCCGGCCACCGGTAACCGGCCGGGGTACGCGGTCGTCGAGTTTGCCCCGGATAACCACGGCCGGCTCCAGCGCAACCTCGACCGACATGGTTTCTCCCTCCTTCAGTTCCAACCGCTCGGCCCGGCTGAAATAGCGTTCGCCAGCCTCGCTGATGTATGCCACACGAACGATTTCCGTTCCGGGGTTCAGTCGCGGCAATTGCAAATGTCCGCTCGGCGCGAGCGTGGCCATGAGATGGGGAGCATAAGCGCGCGAGTTCCAATCGGCGAATAATTTACCTCCCGTTACCAGTTCACCATTCAAGCGAGGCACCAGTTCCACCTGTGCCCCACGGCTAAGCCGGACCGTCGTGACCTGAGCAGGATTGTCCGGCGAGAGATAAATCAACTCCGACATTTTGGCCGCAAAGTCGGGGTGGTTGAAATGACAAAACAGCCCCCGAGTCATCGATTGCATATCCTTGAGTCCATATTTCGGATAGCGGATCACCGTGACGCCTTGGTCATCGGTGACCAGCGGCTCGGGCGTCATCGCCTTTTGGCCGTTGGTCCAGCCCATTGAACTACCACCTTGGAGCGAGAGCCCTGAGGGAGTTACCTGAGCCCCTTCGATCGGCTGCCCATCCTGGTCCACTACCAGAATGGTCTTCTCCAGCAGTTCAACCGCGTCTTCGTCGCCATCGCCTTGTGCTGCAATCTCAGTCGCCTTTTCGGTAGGCGGAACCTCTGCCGGCGGCTTGGCAGCGACGCGATCGATGCGCACACCTACCGCCAACACCAACAGCAGCATCACCAGGGAGAATCCTCCGCAGGCGATCGTGGCTTTGCGACTCAGCGTGGTGACAACCCGCCGGCTCGGGTCGAGCAAGCGGTGAATTCGCCGAGACAGGTCATCGCGTGGACCGCTCCAGGCCGCCAGTGCCGAGACATAGTCGGGCTGGCCGCCTGCCCGGTCGGCGACTCGGTCAGCCAGGTTGATCAGGATTTCAGCGTACTGGCGCGACGCGGATGGTTCGCCGGACGACATATTGCTCGTGGCCATGCCGCTGGTGGCGACATCGTCGCAAATCAGTTCCCGGACCAGCGACAGTTCTCGAGATGCGGCCCAGGCCAGTGGATTCCACCAGTAGATTGCCAAGGCTAGCCGTTGCATCAGCCCCACGAGGTGGTCCTTGCGGTGGATATGAGCCAGTTCGTGGACCAGCAAAGGACGCCACGACTCGGCCGCCCAGCGGGATTCGCCGCTCTCAGCCGGCAAAATGATCCGGGGGCGCCACAGCCCCAGCGACAGCGGAGTATCCGTGGCGGTGGAACGTCCCACAGCGGGACAGGTCGGCATCGCAAATTGCTCGGCCACCGATCGAGCAACGCTCAGCAGTTCCGGATCGGTCTCCGCTTGGACGGTTCGCTCAAACCGCCGCACCCGCAACAGCCCCCAACCGAGCCAGGCAAGTTGATAAACCGTACCTAGTAACCAGATCGCGGCAATCCCCGGTTCAATTCCTCGAATCCCTCGCCACCCGGCGTGCGGTTGGGCGACCTGAGCACCGGCAAGACCGATTTCGTCCTCGATCGGTAGCGAAGTCGTGGCTGGAATCGGCGGCGCGGCCGGAGCCGACCGATCTGCCGGCGCAGTGGCGTCACGCTCTAGCCCGGGAGTCTCCCATTGGGCAAGCTGCGGCGGAGCGGGCATCGGGGATCGGTTTTCCAGCATGGCAGCCGGTGGCGGCGTCGGTGCAGGTTCTGGAGCAATCGCCACCAGACGGATCGGCGACCAGCCCAAACTCCAGACGCCCGCCCAGGCCAAGGGTGCCGCCAGCGGCATCAGCAGCGAGACCACCAGGATCGCATGCACCAGCGGCAATGATCCGCGGCGATGCCAACGCATCCACAACAGTCCGCTCCCGCAGGTCACCAACGACAACAGCGCCATCCCCAGCATTGGCACCAACCATGTCGCGGGAATACCAGAGGGCAATTGCAGTGTGAACATCACTGATTTCCTTGAGGAGAACGGGAGGTGGGTGGTGCCTGATCCAGCAGTTTCCGCAACTGGACGACTTCCGCTTTGGACAACCGTTTGGAGCCGAGCAGGCTCATGACCAACTCACCGGCGGAGCCGCCGAAGAAGTCGTCCACAAATTTTTCAGCCACATCGGCCGTAGCGGAATCGCGATCGACCGTCGCTTCGTAGCGATAAACTCCCTCGTGTTTTCGCCGCCGGAGCCAGCCGCGGGCTTCCAGACGACCGACCAGGTTCAGCACCGTGGTTCGCCCCACATCGCGGCTGGCGGCAATCACTTCCCAGATCTCCGCCACGGTTGCGCCGCCCGGAGCGTTCCAAACCGCCTGCATGATCTCAAACTGAACCGGCGTCAGCTTGACGTCGTCCGGTGGTGCCATCGGGGCCTCATCCTTCTAGAACAGCCAGACTCTAAAGAAGCGGCCTGACGCCGCATTGACGACAACTGTCGTCTGACGGCATTCTACAGAGACGACAGATGTCGTCAATACAGATTCCGACGCGAGCCTATTAGACGCAATTCATCGAGCAGACTCGAGATCTGCGAGATCCCTGGCTCAATTTCCGGTTTGCTATCAACATGTCGCTCCGGCGGCCTTCCAAAAGTCGACAGCACGAGATTCCCGAAAAGGCCAGAGCACAGGGAGACACAGCACTGCTTCCTCGGCACCGTTGTCCTCATTCATGCCGTGCCCCCAGCGGCAGATTTGGACGCACATAAAACCGGTTATTAATTTTGCAATTGAATGCTCGTGACACACCAATTGATCGCTCTCGGACCGGAAATCATCTTACAAAGATGAATCCGCACAACATTGCCCCCGCGTGCGTTCGCGTGCCTTCGCGTACCGAGCAGGCGGCAGATGATCGGCGAAGCTTGCCTGCTGCGACCCTACTGCAGTCCACTGGATTAGCCCGCTGGTCCAAGAAGCACTGGCGACTTTCGTTCAGACGGCAATTGCGTCTCCGAGCTGAGCAAATCGTTTACTTTTTCTTTAAACGTCTCTGTTAAGACCATCGCTTTCGCCTCAGGTTTCGCGGCATTGAACACAAGGGCGAGGTTTTTCATCAGTGACCTGCATTCCGACGGCGGCATATTCACCTGCCGACACCGCAAAAGCAATCCGATAACTGCAATGCGTTGGGCCGGTTGTTGCTCGTCGTATTTATAATATTTGAGCACCTGATCAACGGTCGGAAATCTGCCAGCGTCGTTCACTGTACGCTGCCGAAAGCCAATAAGGGAACCGGTAAAGCACGCCAAGCAGAATAAAACTACTACGACCGCATAGAATCCCGGTATCCATGTCGATGCTGAGTGTGCCTGGACTATATCCAGCATGCGCACCTTCATATTTGCCGGAACATCATGGGCATTCTCAAGCGACTCACGCAACGCCGCGGCGGACAAACCTTTATGCACAAGCCCGGCACCGATAGCTCCCGCGACTCCTAGCAAAGCCGGAAAAACAGCTCCCGCGATGGGGCTGCTGCTCACTCCCATCAGATAACCGGTAAACAGACCTGCTGATACCACCGCAATGGCTATCAGCCATGTCGCATTCGTTACAAGGAAAACCTCGCATTTCTTCATTTTGTATTACTCCCATGGTCGGCTTCAGGCGACTTATTGTGGTAACTATTGAGCCCAACTCCCGGTAAAGGTAAATGACGCCCAAAAATAGGGATGGGTGCTGATGCTTGGCCCTCTGCGTAATTGCATGATCAAAAATCGCTGCGCCTCACTCAGCGCGATGTCTGGGCTTGTCCTCGTGCGTTCGAACAAAAATCGTCTCATGAGTCCTGATGCCTCATTAGCTGTGACGCTCCATGAAGTGGCGATGACGGACCTGGCGCCGGCGAGAAGGAACGAGTGCCGGAGTGTTGCCAAGCTTCCCCCATCAACGGGCCCGACGCCACCTTGGCACGCGACGAGTACAACTAATTCGGTTTGTCGGAGATTGCGGGCGGCGATCTCTCTTCCCAAAATTATGCCGTCGCTTGCTGCACGACCAGAAATCCGTCTAACGGTATTGGCATTGGCGGTGGCAAGTCCGCAGTTCAGGAGAGGATCGCTGGAACTCTCTTGGGACACGCAGTCCTGATTACATCCGAGGAAAAAGCCATGAGACAAAAACCATACTTCCCGAGGGCTTCTGGCTCTCGGCGAAGTTGCACCCAAGAAGACGTCTTCGGATGCGTCGATTCCCGTCTGGAGGCGAGTGCCAGGCTCGCGGGCGTTCAAAATTGCAACTGACAAGCTGTTTAAAGCACTTGCCGCTTCTCCAGACAGCGTTTCGAACGTGCCAAGAGGACATTCGTCTGGACCCAAAGTTGACGGGGTTCCGAGCAGCACTGGCTTGTGGATCATCTTTTGCGGTGGCAGGCATATGATGACTGGCCAACCTGCTGGGCGACACCGGCGGAAATGAATTCTCGGAAAGCGACAGGTTTGCCGGAGAGAGGCAAATTGATGAGTGGGCAGCGGTGTGGAATGTAACACAGGACTAATATTTTGTTGGAGCGCAGCTTTCACCTGCTCGTCAACTAAGTGATTGTGCAAATGGGTAGTTGCAGCGACACTAACGAGTGAAGTACCACTGGTAGCACCCGAGTACATCCTAGTCATGGTGTTCTGCGATACAGGGCGAGGAGGGCCAACATCAGGATTACTCATAATCAAGGTCGCAGCAGCGCTCCCGGCTGACTGAATCAGCGAATCTCGCCCGTTCAGCAGATACCTAATCCTGAATGTCTCCGTGGCATAGCTTGTGTTTCCCGATACTCTCGCAGCTCCGAATGGAACAAGCCATAGTGAAGCAGCGGGTGATATCAGCCAATGCTCTGTGCTGTACAAGCCTGTTTTTGCTTCGATTGGATCAAGCACGGATTGCTTGAAATGGTGCATTATATCGGAATATCCTTCTTCAAATTGTTGAGAAAACAATCGCCGGTGGTCCTGTGGATCGTCGCTCCTGGCCAGGCGCTCGGCCTCCTCAATTCCATTCTTTAATACACCAACAATTTCTATAATTGTTCGGGTGCCGTCAGGACCGTAATCGATGATTTCAAACTGGTCCGATCCACGATTGCGGGCTACGGTCCACGCGATAAAACGTGGCTCTGGTTCATCGATCGCAACTTCGGAGTTTTTGTCACAGCTGCTTGAGTGTTCAGGCAATGGATAACTGACAATCATGACAAATACAGCATTGTCGGGCATTTCGACTTCATTCCAACTGACCCAAGGTGTGCTGGCTATCAGCGAGCGATTCTGAAGTACCTCCGCCTCGGCTTGAGCTTGGATCCCTTTGCCGTTCAAGATCGTTGTCAGCGAGAGACGCACCGTCTGCTGCTCGAGTGGCCCCGCGGCGAGCGCAGAGACGGCAGCCTGAGCAGCCTGGTCGTAAAATGGCGTGTGCCATTGACGGACATGCGTTGCGATGCGCTGCAGCGCCTCAGGCGGTGTCGAATCGCCGTAGGCAGTCCTAATCTCTTGAATGACGTGATCAAGGTAAGCGCGAAACGAAGTTCGCGACATAAGATGCTTGAATTGCAGCATGCCATTTGCGGTTCGTGATATGCTCGTCGACTAGCTGTCGCAGGTCGTGCAACTGTGCTTCATACGCCGCGGCATTATCCGGTAGATTTGCTTTATACGCGTCGAGCTGGGATTCGACTTGAGCACTTGTCAGTGTTCGCCTTTGTTGATGTATGTGCTCCTGGTCCTTAATGCTTAGTCGCTTTATGGAGATGCGGTGGGCCTTGCCAGCCGCATCGTGCAAAACGATCGTTTCATCTGCGAATACTGATCCACTCCAGGATGCTTTCGCTTGGCGTCCGTGCTGGTCACTCCATACTCTATAGTTGCCCTCCGCAAGCCGTAGACGCTCTTGTCCGACAGCGGAGTCAACTAGGAAGCACGCGGCTGTGGCTAACGCCAGATACAGGAAAGTACGACGCATCATAACAACTCCTCTTAATTACCCTGCCCGGTCCGCACTATGTTGGAACAGTTGCCTATCTGCTCAAGGTAGCACCCCCCCTATATGATGCAACACGGGCACCCCGACATCCCGTTGCCTCTTGCTTTGGCCGATTGCTGCCGGTGCCGTTCGCTCAGCCGCCGGTTCTTGGCCAGCTCGCTGGACGGATCGATCGACGGATGGTGCCGCGCAACATTGATAATGATTGGGGAATTGATAGACGTCTTGATGCGGCAAGCGACAATCGGTGCCAGCTATACTCCGTGCTATGGTCGGTCATCTGCTGTGCGGTACGCTCCGTGCCAGCTATGCTTCGGGAGCAAATGATCGGTGCCTGCCATATTCCGGGTCACTTGAGGTGTTATCCCGCTATCGCATGCAGAGAATCCTCGTCAGCGGCCAACGCACCATCACGCAGCCATGTCAGCATGATAGTCGTTATCCGCAGCAAATCGGTCATCGTCGTTACGACACCGGCATTGTGTTCTTGAAATACAACCTTCCGCTTGGTGCCGCGACCTCCATGTACCGCGGCGACCGTCCGGTGCTCGTATTGATCTCGACAATCGGTGCCGGCCATGCACCGCGATCGCCGCTGGGACGGGGCGTTACGATGGATTTACCACACCGGCGCAAGTCGACGGTGACATGGGGTGGGAAGGTCGTGGTAACCGAGTCGCTGTGCGTCTGCTCTTGATAGCGGTCGCCGGAAAGAGTCAGTTGCAGCAGCGTGTGTTCAAATGGATCGACAATCCAGTATTCCGGCACTCCAGCGGACTCGTACAGGCGACGTTTGAGCACCCCATCATGCTCGATGCTCGACGGCGAAAGGATCTCCACAATCAGGTCGGGGATTCCCTTCACCTTGGTCGGCGTGATGATCCGGTTCTGTACCAGCACCACCACCAGATCGGGCTGCAGAATGTCATGCGGCGACAACTGGACATCGACCGGGGCATCGATCACTTCGCCAAATCCACGCAGCTCGATCGCAGAATACAGTTGGAACTGGAGCCGCCTGGAGACCGCTTGATGATAAGTGCTGGGAGCGGGATTCACCGTGTGCATCCCCTCGATGATCTCGTGGCGCTGGCCGTCGTCGGGAAACTTGACGTATTGCGCGTAACCGAGTTTAGGTGAGGGTGAGGCCTTGCTGGACATGCTTGTGCAGTACGCTGTAACGAACGGCGGCCACCGACAGAGGGCGGCCGAGGTGCTGGCGACGATGCAGTGCTACAGGTCGACCAGCTTGCCGGTCGAATCGCCAAACTGCTCCGCCGGCACACCGAAGTGGTTCAACATCCCGACAAACAAGTTGGACATCGGCTGTCTGGCGGCTTCGAGGTGACGTCCGCAGTGGAAGGCGCCGCCGGCGTGGCCCGCCAAAATCACCGGCAGATTATCGTGCGTGTGTCGATTGCCGTCAGCGATCGCTCCACCGTAGACAATCATCGAATTGTGCAGCAGCGAGCTGCCATCGACGTCTTCGGTTTGGCTCATTTTTTCGAGGAACCTTGCAAACCGCTCCACATAGAAACGGTCGATCCGAGCTACCTTCAGCGCCATCTCTTCCACTCTCTGATTGTGGGTCAAGTAGTGGTGCCCCTCGGGAATGCCGAGCTGCGGGAAGATCCGGTTGCTGCCATCATACGCCAGCAGCAGGGTGGCAACACGCGTCGAATCGGTGCGGAACGCTAAGATCAGCATGTCGTACATGAAGTCCATGTACTGCCCGAAGTCAGCTGGGATACCTGCAGGTGTCGGCGCATCGGTCTCGGGTACTTCGGTGAACTGCTCTGCTGACTTGAGTCGCTTTTCGATATCGCGGACCACGCTCAGGTATTCGTCAAACTTCTGCGAGTCATGGTTACCCAGTTGCCGCTGGACGTCGCGTGCTTCCTCGAGCACGAAATCCATCACGCTGCGATCCGTGGCCTGCCGCTGCTCATAATTGCTCCGCCGTTGCATGGCGTCGCCAGCACCAAACAGACGCTCGAAGACTTGGCGAGGATTCGGCTCGGGAGTCACCGGCGTGGTCGGGGAACTCCAGGAGAGGTTGTACTGGTAAGCGCAGGCATAACCGGAGTCACAGCTGCCGGAATTGCGAATCTGGTCCGAGGTCAATTCCAGCGAATGAAATCGGGTCAGGTGTCCCACACTTTGGGCGGCAACTTGGTCGACTGAAATCCCGACGTGAATATCGCTGCCACCGGTCTTGCGGGCGCACATACCGGTCAGGAAGGTTGCATTGGCGCGGGCATGATCACCGGCCCCGTCAGGTCCGGGAGTGGCATGGATGTGGTCCAATCCGCTAATCACTTGCAGATGCTGCTTGACGTTTTCCAGTGGTTTCATCGTCTCATTCAGCTCAAAACCGGCTGACGGAAACCAATGATTCTGCTGGACGCCGTTGGGAATGGACATAAAAGCCATTCGCAGCGGAGCGCCGGTGGCGGTGGTCGCTTGGCCACCGGTCGCCGCTGCCGGACCGGCCACTGCGGTACGAGCCAGGAGTGACGGAAAGGCTGGCAGTGCGATCCCGATGCCTGCTGTGCGCAGGAACTTGCGACGGTCGACTGGCATGGCTAGGAACTCCGGAGATCGAGTGGTCGGGTGCTTAATTTTGAACGAAACGTTGTTTCTGGAACGGTGCTGAATCGATCACACCTTGCAATAGCACGCTGAACTTGCCACCGCTTCGCTCTAGCTTTTCGACGATTTCGTCAATGGTGTGCTCATCCGTGTATTCTAAACCCCGCCCCAGTGCATAAGTCATCAACTTTTCGGTCAGACAACGGTAGAAATTGCTGGCGTACCGCTCGCGCAGGATCTGCTTGAGTTCACGGATGTCCTCAAACGACTCGCCGGTGATCAACTCACCCGAGGCGTCGATCGGGGCGCCCTGCTCCGTCTCGCGCCACATGCCGATGGCATTAAAGTTCTCGAGAGCCAGCCCGAGCGGGTCCATCCGGGCGTGGCAGGACGCACACAAAGCTGATTCACGGTGTGCCGCGAGCAACTCTCGCAGCGTCGGCTCGCGGTCACCAAAACGCGATGTCGAAGCTTCGAGTTCCGGAACATCCGGCGGGGCCGGTGGTGCGGGCGTGCCCAAGATGTTATCCAAAACGAACAGGCCTCGTTTGACCGGCGAGGTGCGAGTCGGGTTGGAGGTGACCAACAGCATCGACGCCTGGGTCAGAACACCGCCGCGGGGGCTTCCCTCAGGCAGATTGACGCGGCGCATCTCGTTGCCCTTGACCCCATCGATGCCGTAATGCTTCGCCAGCGGTTCATTGAGGAACGTGTAATCGCTATTGAGCAACTCCAGCAGACTGCGATCCTCTTGGATGATGTGCTGCACATACATTTCCGTCTCGCGCTGCATCGCCCGTTTCAGGTCGGCATTGAACCGGCCCGCCAGATTGCGGAGTTCCTGGAACCGGGCCCGGTCTTCTGGTGTGCCTGCGGGCGGGCCACCGAAGCGACCGCCACCGCGCCCAAAGCGTCCCCGAAGTTGTGAGCTGAGGCGTTCATATTCGGCTTGGTGCCCCAGCGCGATGATCGGATCGATCGTCGTCTGGGTGACATCACGCGTTCGCAACCACTGGCCAACAAAATTGCTGACAAACTCCTGACTGCGATCATCCTGCATCATCCGCTGCACTTGCTGCGGCAATTGGGCTCGCAACTGCTCCGCCTCGACCAGCGCGAACAGTTCGTCATCGGGCATCGATGACCAGAGGAAGTACGACAACCGCGCCGCTAAGGTGAGTTCATCCACCGGCCCAAAGTCGCCGTGCTGGCGGTCCTTTGGCGTCGACTCGAGTCGAAACAGGAATCGAGGCGACGCCAGCACGCTGACCATGGCTCGAGAAATGCCCGTCTCGAAAGTGTGCTGAGGCTGGCTGTAAATCGATTCGGCGATTTGAACCAACCGCTGCAGCGTCACCGCATCCACGGCGCCGCGGAAGGCGCGGGTCGCAAACCGTCGCAGCACTTCCTCGGCATACAGGCGTCGCTGCTCAGGATCTTGCGGCGGCTCATCGCGGGTGAAAAAGCGGGTGTAGTTCGGCGGATGAACCAGGTCCGTGGTCCCCTGTGGCCCTTCGACCCGCACCGACTGCACCTCGAAGCGAACGTTGGTGTTGTTATTGGAGTATTTTTCCAGCGTCTCCTCGTCGGTAGGCACGATCGGTTGCAGGTCAAACACGAACTCGTGCTCGCCCGCTTGCCAGTCCAATTCGTAATCGCTGCTGAGCAAGCGATTTTCGTCCCAGCCGTATTCGTCTTCGCTCTGAGGCTGGCCATCGATAGACAAAGTCACGGTGTAGCGGGCGGGATCAAACTCAAATGAACCGTGCAACTTAACATTGACCTGCACGGCGTAAGTTCCTGCTCGATCCACACTGAGGCTGCCACGGACGCGGGCTGATTGTTTGCCATTGAGCGATCGCCCCGTGACTTCGGAGGCTTCGCCACGGAAATCACGCCCTTCGAGCACCTGGCGAGGAACCACCTTGGTGACCGTAGGGACCGCCTCCTCGACGACGGTACGGGCCGCCTGGAGGTATTTTTCCATCAACAGCGGTGAGAACCCCAACGCGTCGCCCACATTGTCAAACCCATGGCCGGCGTCATCCGGCGGAAACAACAATGCCGCGTTGAAGCGTGTGCCCATCAGATCATTGATGGTGTTGCTGTATTCGTTACGGTTGAGCCGCCGGGCGCTCAACCGACCTGGATCGGGGTTAGCTGGATCGATTTGAAAAACACCAAACTTGATCCAGTTGGAAATCGTCGCCAATTCGTCCGCCGTGGGTCGCGGTTCACTGGCCGGCGGCATCACCGAGGAACGCACGTTCTTGAGCACGTTCCACCACAGCTGCGGCTGCTCGATCGCGGAGGCCAGATCTTCAAATTGATCCAGTTCCAGGTCTCCCTCGCTCGCCCCGCCGCCATGGCAGTCATAACAGTATTTCTCCAACAGCGGTCGAACATCGCGCTGGTACTCCAGAGCCGCCGCAGGCTCCTTGGCCCCGGCGACGCCATGCACCAGTAGCAGTGCGGCTGACGCACAGCCAATGCGCCAAACCGTTGATAATAACATGAGAGAGATCCGCGTCTGACGAGCTCTGAGCCAGGTCAACGACTCAGCGTAGGGGTGAAAAGGACGGTTCAGTCTAGGCGTTAGACGATGCTGGCTCAAGCAGTTTTTTCACCGGCGCGTCGTCGATTTCGCTTCATCGGGATTCTAATCCAGGGCAGGAACGCTCCGATTCGTCGGCGATAGTCCGCGTAGCCAGGCAGCTCCCGCACCAGCAGCTGCTCCTCATACCGGCATACCGGCCTTTGATCACGAGCACGACGATGAGCTCCAGATAGAGCAGCAGTCTCCAGGGCCGATGGTCGTGCAACAGCAGGCCGTCGCACAACAACATCAAGCCGGTGTGCATCGGGTGGCGAGCTCATGATGACATCGGCAGATTGACCAGCAATTGATGCAGCGCGTCAACAGTCGTGGGTTTAACGAGGTGTTGATCGAAGCCGGCGGCAAAGGCGCGTTGGCGGTCCTGCTCTTGGCCATAGCCGGTCAGAGCAACCAACACGAGGTCGGCACCGGCAGCACGGCGGAGTTGCCGGGCGACCTCATAGCCGTCCATGCCGGGCATCGCAATGTCGAGAAACACGATCTCGGGACGAAGCGCCACGGCGGCCGTGATCGCCGCTTGACCGTCGTAGGCGACTTGCGTTTGTTGGCCGAGCCCGCTGAGCATCATCGCCAGCGTGTTGGCGGAGGGCCTTAAATCATCGACAACCAGCACGCGGCGGCGCGGCGGCAGCGCCAAGGCCTCAAAGCTCAACGCCTGCTGCGCCGTCGTGGGCGTTTCGTCCGTGGCGTCGGCCGGCAACCGCACCACGAACTCGCTGCCCCGCCCTGGCCCATCGCTATGAGCTTCCACCGTCCCACCGTGCAGCTCTACAAGCGTTTTGACAAGCGTCAAACCGATACCCAAGCCACCGTGGGCGCGATCGAGCGTTTGGTCCACTTGGGCGAACATTTCAAAAATCGCGGTCAGTTGATCCGCTGGAATGCCAGGGCCGTCGTCGCGGACACTGACGCGGGCAAACCGCCCTTCGTGCGCCGCGGTAATCCAGATGTGGCCTCCATGGCCGGTGTATTTGGCGGCGTTATTGATCAGGTTAGCGAAGACCTGCATCAATCTGCCGGCGTCGCCGTCGAGCATCACCGGCTGCGGCGGTAGTTCGACGCTGAGCGCATGTTCGCACTGCTCGACAAACGGGCGGACACCTTCCAACGCTCCGTCGAGGATCGTGACCAGATCGAGACGTTGTTTGCGGAGTTCAATTTTGCCACGTGAGATCCGTGAGACATCCAGCAGGTCGTCGATCAGGCGAATCATCTGGCGAACCTGGCGATCGATCAGGCCGCGCATCTGCTGCGTTTGCGAGCGGTCATCTTCGATCAGCGGCCAGACTTGCAAGACGTTGCTGATCGGCGCCAGCGGATTGCGCAGCTCGTGCGCCAATGTGGCCAGGAACTGGTCCTTGCGACGGTCGGCTTCTTTGAGCGCTTCTTCGGCGAGGATGCGTTCGGTGAGGTCGATGCCTTGGGCAAAGACACCGATGATCGTGCCGTCGGGGCCGCGGAAGGCCTGATAGACAAAATCCAAAAACCGCTCCTCTGGCGGCCGGTCCGGTTCGCGTTGCAGCAGCACCCGGATGCCGCTGCCGATGTATGGCTCACCGGTTCGGTAGACTTCATCGAGCAGTTCAAATAGGCCCTGGCCTTCGATCTCGGGGAATGCCTGGCGAGCCGTTTTATTAAGGATGTCGCGATGACCGATGAGTTGGTAGTAGCGGTCATTGGCGAGTGTAACCACATGCTCTGGACCGGTGAGCACGCACATGAACGACGGTGCTCGGCGAAACACCTCCGCCAGCCGCTCGCGCTCCGCCTCGACTTCCTGTAGCAGCCGCTCACGCTCGGCCTGGGCCCGTGTGCGCTCCGTGACATCGAGAAAGATGAGAGCGAAACGTTCCGGCTCAGACCGAAACGCGTGCACTTCATAGTTGCGACCCAGGCTTGCAGAATGTTGCGTGAACATCGCCGGCTCGCCGGTATCGACAACCTGAGCGAGGAACTCCACCCAGCCCGGTTCCAGCTCTGGAATAACGTCTCGGATGGTACGCCCCTGGGCATCGCTGCGAGCCATGCCGGTCAAGCGTTCCCAAGCGGCATTCATTTGTAGGTAGCGCCAGTCGATCGCCCGCCCATCCGCATCGCGCACGATTTCACCGAGGATGAAGCCTTCGTGCAGCCGCTCAAAGATCCCTCGCCAACGCTGCTCATTGGCGCAGCGCCTCCTCAGCATCCTCGCGATCGTGCTCGGCCAGCACTCTAGCGGTCTCGTCGGTGCAGACTTGAAACAACCCGCCGATCCCGCCTTGCCCATCGGGAATCGGACTATGCGAATAGGTGAAGAAGGTTTCCTCGGGATAACCGTTTCGCTCCATCACGAAACGCACGCGCTCGCGCACGATCGGAATGCCACGCTGAACGACGCTCTCAACATCCTCAGCGATCGCCGGCCAAATATCCGCCCAGACTTCAGCCTGCGCCGCCCCAGTGCGTCGGGATGACGCTTGCCCAACACCGGCGCATACGCGTCATTATAGATATTGATCAGCTCCGGCCCCCACCAAACGAACATCGGCAGCTGGCTGGACAGACAGATTCCTACAGCGGTTCGCAGGCTCTCAGGCCACGTTTCGGCCGGGCCGAGCGGTGTCGCCGACCAATCGAAAGCCAAAACGCGAGCGGCCATTTCGCTCGGGCCGGCGCCGCAGACCAGCGTATGGAGCGACAGGTCTTTGTCCTTACCGGCGTCAGCCACGCTTGCTCCAGCGGCAGCTGCCGGACAAGATTGAGCGGGTCGATCCGGCGGCCGTCGCAGAAGGCAGATAGCGAGACGCAAAGCCGCTCCGGCGTCTGTCCGAGCACACCGTACGCGTCGCTCGTTGGCGGCGCTTGATCGCTGTCATAAAAGCCTCTCAATGAAGTCAAAAGGTAGACTTCATTGGTAGATCGCGTCATCGCTTTGGTCAATGACAAAACCGCTCGCTACCGCCGGTTGACTTCGGAGCGTCCCGACCGGCGAATTGGCGATTGCCACCGCACAGGCAAATTCTACCTGCGGCCGATTTCGCTGCTTGCCTTTCGCTTCTGCTGCCACTGGGCGGCGCCGCCGAATTTCCTACTCGACACTTTTGCGCCCGCTCAGCTGTGTTGCCACCTCACTAACAAGGTCACTGGAATTGCCGCCCGCTGACCGGCTGACAACCCCGAGGCCCACAGCACTGCGGCACGCGAAGGTACATCAGTGGGCAGATGCGAAGAGGACAGCACAGCTTTGCCACGGCGTCACTGCGCCGTGGCAGCTGCAAATCAAAACGAATGCAGCTGAACGTTCAGTTCCGGCGATTCACCGATCTTGAGCTTATGCTCCATATTGGCCTGCAGGAAATCGGCCGAGATCTTCTTCAGTGCAGCATGACCGCTTGACGAAGGTTTTGCCGACGCACCCAAAAAGTAGACGTATTCCCCGGGCACGCCCACGCCCTGAAACTTCCCACTCGCATCTACCTCCAATAAGACCGGGTGTCCGTTTTCCAGCGGCTGCAAGGTCAGCAGGACATTGCCAACCGGTGAGCCATCCGCGTTGGTCAGCTTTCCAGAGAACGCCGCTGGCTCGTCAAGCAGTTCAACATCGCCTGAGCAACCGAGCACCAAGGTCAAAAGCAAAATGCATGCAGCCGATTTATACATAGGATTAAGTTCCGGGTTCAAAAACAAAGACAAGCAGACCGCCACGTCAGCTAAACAGAGCTGCCTATTCTGAAGCCGCCGGACGACCTGCACCTCCGATGCTGAAATCAAAACTCGGGCACGACCGTACCGTCCGCAGCCCCGACCAGCGACTTGACGACAATGCCGTCGATCGACTCGGCCACAAACCTGACCGAGCCGTCGCCCATCGTGGAGTTGATCCCGCCAGGATGGAAAGCAAAGGGCTCGTCATTGGGACCACAGTTATTCACCGACCAGCGACAGGCGGGCGGCCCACCGATTGGTGTCTTGTTTTGGTTGATTCCTGCCACACGACTCGCCGGAGCCACCGCATTGCTCGGGCCGGAGTAGCCGTTGGTCGCGGCATCCGGGTCAGCCCAAGCGAAGACACGCCGTCCACCCGCTGCACCAGCCTGGTTGTTCACCGACTCAGGTGGGCTGGACACGGGTGAGTTGCGAGCCGAGAAGGCTCCAAAGCTGGCCACATTTGGGTGTGCCCGCCCAGCATCTTCCATTGCCAAGAATGTGTTGGACGTACCGTCGACGACACGTGCGAAGCTTCCGCCATCGCAATTCAACATCCCGCCCACCACTTGGCTAGTCCACTCCGGCGATCCTGAGTTCGGGGTCCGCATCCCGTAAGTAGGCGAACCAAGCCGTGAGTCGACATCTGAAATCGCTACAAACATGTAGTCAATGCCGCCATAGCCGTGCACCGGATCGCGTCCATCGTTGCCCAGTGGCGTCGACGGACAGACGTAGGTTGCGATCTTGGTCTTGGCAGCGACCTGACCACTGGGATGGTTCGGATCGTCATAGGCCAAGCCACGAGCATCCTTATGCAGCTGCGCACCGGACGGAGTGACATAAACCGACCCGCTTGCCGTAGCGCCGTAGGCAGCAATCGGGTCAGCGCTATGATTGAACATGTCATAGACCGCAACCTGCTCGATGAACGGCAACAGCAAGGTCGGGGTCGAGTGGATCATGTACGTCGTCGAATTGGATCCCGTCGAGTCACATTGTCCACTATGCGGGAGCTTACGGTAGGTGGACTCAAAATTATGAACACCTAAACCAATTTGCCGCATGTTATTGGAGCATTGTATGCGGCGAGCCGATTCGCGTGCGGCTTGTACAGCAGGCAACAGCAAACCTACCATCACTCCGATGATGGCGATCACGACGAGCAGCTCCACTAACGTGAAGCCGCGACGATAGTGATCTGAAACGATGTCTCGTTCAAACATAGACGAACTCAGGTTAAATTGAACCGACGAACTGGTTGGACTGATGGCGAGCAGGACGACCCTGCTCAGTTGCTGCAGCATGCTACGCTAGCGACATGAAGCCCATCGTCAGTTCCTATGAATGTTGCATGAAAATTGCCACCGAAATCTCACCCACACGATCGCGGTTCAATGTAGATCCGTCAGCACTGCTCTCCGGCGGCCATGCCCCCAGACCGCGCGCCAATCCCTCGCGAATTCTTCGCGCGATATTCATCATCCGCAGCTATCTGACCAGTCCGCCATGTGGCAGGATTGTGGATGCTGGACGCCATCCTTCGGAAGCTGTCCATGATCTAAAACTCGAAAAGCTTACCGTTGAGCTGAGGAAATTGATGCGCGCTTATTTGATAGTTCTAGCTTTAGCGATCACCAGTACCGGTTGTTCGCCGTCGTCCCCCTCCACCGCAAACACAAGCGGCAGCAATGGAGCCAGTTCCAGCGACCAGCTTCGGGGGAGCGTTGCCATCGATGGCTCCAGCACCGTTTACCCGATCAGCGAATGGGCTGCATCTCAATTTCAGAAACGATACCCGAACGTCAGCGTCACGGTAGCGATGTCGGGAACAGGAGGCGGGTTCAAGCGTTTCGCCAAAGGGGAAACCGATATCTCCGATGCTTCGCGGCCAATCAAGCTCGAGGAACTGGAAGCGGCTCGGGCGGCAAGCGTCTCCTTTGTCGAGGTACCGGTCGCTTATGACGGTCTGACCATCGTCGTCCACCCTAGTAACGATTGGGTTGATCAGCTGACGCTCGACGAGCTGAAAATGATCTTCACGGCCGAGTCCTCTGCCAAAACGTGGAACCAAGTCCGCAGCGAATGGCCCAACCGAGAAATTGTCACCTTTGCTCCCGGCACTGACTCTGGGACCTTTGATTACTTTAAGGAAGTCGTGGCTGGGGATAGCGGCGAGCTGCGCAGCGATATGAGCACTAGTGAAGACGACAATGTGCTCGTCAAAGGGGTGGCTGGGTCGCCCGGCTCGATCGGATTTTTCGGTGTCGCCTACTACGAGGAAAACCAGGGTAGTTTAAAAGCGGTTCCAATCGTCAACCCACTGACGAATCAGGCCGTGTCGCCAACCACCCAGACGATTGAAAGCGGCGACTACGCCCCCTTCAGCCGACCGCTATTCATTTATGTCAATGCCGCATCGCTACGCCGCCCGGAGGTGAAACGATTCCTCCAGTTCTACATGGAAAACGCGCCCACGATGGCCGCAGATACCGGTTATGTGGCGCTGCCGGAGAGCATCTACGCCCGAGGCAAAGCGAACTTGCAGGATCGCAAGACCGGCACCCACTACCTGACCGAAGAAGGCGAAGGTCGCTCCGGACCGGTTACCGAGGTGTTTACGGACGCAAATCTTCGCAGCATCTAAACGTGGATTCATTGTGACTGGCGACGGGGCGCCGTGTTCACTCGCAGCCGCCTCGGGATTGAGCCGCATTACCCTCCGGAAGACCGACACAAGTTCTGTTCATGATTTCCAGCAACCGTACGGAGGATCTTTCGGAGCGCGTGCAGAGCGTTTTTTGCGAGCCGATGCGTTCACTACGCTTGGTTCGCTTTCGAGAAGCTTTCATTTTTGCAATCCTGGTCCTCTGCTCCCTGTTCTCGCTGCTCGTCACTGTCTCGATTGTCGCTGTCTTAGCCAGTGAAACGTGGCAATTTTTTGCCAGTGAGGAAGTGACGGTCCGTCAATTTCTGTTTGGGACTCAGTGGAATCCGCTCATCGGCCGCGAGAAGCATTTCGGGATCTGGGCTTTGATCAGCGGAACGCTGTTGGTAACAGCGATCGCAATGTCCGTCGCTTTGCCGCTGGGATTGGTGACGGCCATTTACATGAGCGAATACGCACCGCGCCGGGTGCGCAACATCCTCAAGCCGGTCTTAGAGATTCTGGCCGGTATTCCCACGGTGGTGTACGGGTTCTTTGCCCTGACGTTCATCACGCCGGCTCTACAGTGGTTTCACGACGGCTTCAATGTTTATAACGCACTGAGTGCCGGAATCGCCGTGGGCATTCTCTGCCTGCCTACGGTTTGCTCCCTTTCGGAAGACGCATTGCAGGCGGTGCCGCGAGCCCTGCGGGATGCCGCCTACGGATTGGGTAGCACCGAGTTTGATGTCTCGGTCAAGGTCGTCTTACCCGCAGCGCTCAGCGGGATCATTAGTGCGTTTCTTTTGGCGATCGCTCGAGCGATCGGAGAAACGATGATCGTCGCGGTGGCTGCCGGAAGCCGTGCAAGGATCACAGCTGATCCACGAGACGACGTTCAAACGATGACGGCCTTCATGGTGCAGATGGCCACCGGCGACGTATCAAACTACGGGGTTGAGTATCACTCGATGTATGCCGTCGGATTCACCTTATTCATTCTCACGTTTGGCCTGACGATGATCGGCAGCGTGGTCCGCCGACGGTTTCGGGAATTGTACGAATGAGCGACTGGATCTCCTCAGCGGCCGCTTCGGCACCACCTGTCTGCCGGCTTCGCGATGGACGTAGCCGCGTGCGGCTCAATACTACGTTCTTCATCCTTTGCCTCGCCACAGCGGGGTTATCGATGTTGACCCTGATTCTGCTGCTCTGGTCGATCTTGTCCGAAGGCGTGCCGTACCTGTCGCGAACCCTGATGACCAGCGGCCCTGAGCCGGTGGCCGCAGAAGCTGGAGTTTGGCCGGCGCTGACCGGGACGATCTGGGTATGCGGGCTCTGCGGTCTGGTGACGCTGCCGATCGGAATCGCCACCGCCATCCTGCTGGAAGAGTTTCGGCCCCGGGGTCGCGTGGGACGTTTTTTCCATGGCCTGGTTCAGCTGAACATCGCCAACCTGGCAGGTGTCCCCAGCGTCGTCTACGGGCTCCTGGGTCTGACCGCCTTTGTCAGCATGTTCGGACTGTTCAGTTCGTCATCGATCAACGTAACGGGCTATGAGCTCGGGGTGCAGTACTACGACCAGTTTTATAGCGAGGGCGATCAGGCGATCCTGGTCCCAGTACCGCGTCGCGACGCAAAACCGATCGAAGCGTCAGACGGGATGTTGGCATATGACTATGAGCTGAAGCCCGTCGAAGTGAATGTGATCTCCTCTGGCGAGCCACTTCCCGATGATCCAGCCCTGCTCGCCTATACGCTGTATGCGGATGCCGAAGCAGGACGGATTGATAACCGAGCTTGGTATTACTTTCGTCTGCCACTGGGCCGTGGCGTCTTGACTGGCGCACTGACGTTAATGCTCGTCATCCTACCGATCGTGATCATCAGCAGCCAAGAGGCACTCCGCGCCGTCCCCTCCTCGCTGCGCGACGGCGCTCGCGGACTTGGGGCGACATCGTGGCAAGTTATCTGGAACGTGACATTACCTGCTTCGATACCCGGAATGATGACCGGCGCCATTCTGGCAATGAGCCGTGCGATCGGCGAAGCGGCTCCGATCCTGATTATCGCCGGCATCGTCTACATCAACCGGGCCCCTCAACATTTGATGGATGATTTCTCGGTCATGCCGATGCAGATTTTCAATTGGACGTCGCGGCCTCAGAAAGAGTTCCAGGGAATCGCAGCGGCAGCGATCATTGTGTTGCTGGTGATTCTGATGAGCTTCAACGCGTTGGCGATCTGGATTCGCCAGAAGCTACAGAAACCGTTCAGCTAAACGCTAACCAACTCACAGGTAAGCTACTGGTAAGCTGACCGAGCGAGGCGTGGTTCGCACGCCTACTAACGACATGGCAAACAAGTCAGATAGACGTTCGGCGGGCGATCTACCGAGTCACTCCGGCTGATCGCTTACGGAGCGATTGCGCAGCATCTGAGGTGAATCAGTAGCCTGGCTTTGCCGATCGACGTAGCAAGGGAAGTGGAAACAGCGGTTCATGCCAACTGGAAGCTGTCTGGGTGCTTGCGGGCGGCGAGAGTTGGGCGCGGCGTCGCAGACGACCCGCTCGCTGACCACTTGATCGCTTTGCGTCGCCTGCAGTGCCGCGCGGCAACTGGGGCAGATCGCGACCACGTTCCATTTGTACTCACAGACCTGCTGTTCGCTTTTCTCAGTAACCAGCACATGGACAGTGCGGACCCGTCCACAGTTCTTTGGGCCGCACTGCCAAGGGAACGTAACGGGAGGAATGCAAATGTCTTTACACTCCACCTCAAAGCACTCGGTCTCCTCTGTTTTCGTGCTGACGGTGAGATGGCAGGCTTTCTGAGCACAGCGCGGGCATGCTACCTCGGTACTCTCACTGCCTCGCACGTGCGGGCCAGCAACGAGTAGACAGACGAACACGAAACAACTCGATCCCAACCAGGATTTCATCATGAGTTCGCTCGTTGAATGCATAAGGCTCGGCGGCCGATGAGGGGTCTTAAAAATCGATCATGAACCGGGTACCAAAGATCGCATAGTCTCCGCCCGTAAACGTTTCTCCAAGCTCGGGATCGAACACCGGTTCACGGCTGTCGATCGTCCCGAGAGCAAGATCGCTTTGCAGTTGCGAGTAGGCCGTCCAGTGCCAATTGAGCCCCAGGGTAACGCTGTGTCCGATGCCACCTTGGATGTCGCTGTCAACCAAATCGAGCGTGCTGTACCGCGCCGCCACCTGCCAAGCGCCCCAGCCATGGCCTCTGCCGCCATGACAGCGTTCCACGAGGAAGAAATTTTCCAGCGGGACCACTCGGTCGAGCGTTCCGCTTTGTCGATCGTAAGGGATGAACTCACCGGTTAAAAAGTAGGAGGCATAGATGTATCCACCGTGGAAAACCAAGTCATCGGCAGGCCCGGCCAAAGGATCCCGTTGCAGGAAGGTCGCCAAGTACTCGCCGGTGATCTGGAGGCTGCCGATGTTGGTGATCGATTCCAACCCGATTTGTTCAAACCATTCCGCGCCGCCGATCCGGCCGGTATCGAGCCAGCGTGAATCGGAACGCGCTTCGGGACGTGTGCGAAAGCGAGCTTCATTCTGATTGGAATCAGCCGCCGATGCGTCACCGTCAGGCCGCGCGACGCTGCCAGCGATGGCGAGATGCTGGTACCCGCGGCCATTGCTCGTCGCGTCGTACCAGGGGACCATCGCCAGCCGGCCATAGCTGCCCATTTGTTGAGAATCGCCAATTAATCGGCCTGTATTGGCGGTATTTTCCAGGCTGAATAGGCCGTATGCCCAGTGCAGCGTCTCGGCGTCGTTAAAACCATACAGGCAGAGCCCGATTCGTCGCGCATCCTCATTGAAGGCTTCGACCGCGAACGGCCGCTCTGCAAAGACATTAAATCGACTGCTGTTGAGGTGATCCAGTCCGATCGGCCGCTTTTGATTTCCTAATAACAAGTATTGGTTGTTGGGCAGCCCATCCCATCCTAAGTAGACATCTTTATATTCGGGCTCAGCGGGTCGGTTGAAATCGATCTGTGTGCGAAACAGCATGTTGTATGGCAACTCGCCCTCTAATTCGAGGCGAATGCGGCGGAAAACCCAGCGGTCTTCCGGATCGGTGCCAAAATTGCTCTCTTCGGGATCACCGTGTTCCAGGTAATTGATCCCATTGCTGTGATCTGAGAAGCCCCAGTAGTCGAGGTGGATACGGCCACCCAACTCCCACGATGGTTCCTCCGCTGCCTTCTTTTCCTCTGCCTCGTCTTGCTGCTGTTGGTCCTCGGTTTCCTTTTCAAGCTTTTCGAGGCGTTCGAGGAGTGATTTTAGGCTCTCCTCTGAATCCTCCTGCTCTGCGCCGTTCTCGCCTTTCTGGCTCGTTTTGCTGCCCTCGCCGTTTCCGCCGCTCTCCTCGTTTGCTGCCTTTTCTTTGCCAGCACCTCGGCCTTCGTCACTCTCCTGTCCTCCGCCCTCTTCCTGAGCCGTGGTACCTTCCTGGACCACCAAGCTTTCTTCCGCCGGCGCAGGCAAGAAGCTCTGCGCTGCGTCGTCAATGACATATCGGCCCGTGGGCGAGCCGGGCTGAACCGGCGCAGTCAACGACGGCCAGGGGGTTGAAATCGGCAGGTCGGCGGCGCGACCCGACCCCATCATCCCGCTACTAGACAGCGGTTCATCGGCGGTAGCCGACAGAGCGGTGACCGCGCCGATGATCAGCAAACGCAGGTAGCAGATCCGGTTGCGTTGCGGGTTGAGAGACATCCGTGCCTGCGATTCAATGGTGGTTGGCGACTGATCCTGCGGCCGAGCTCAGCGCGTTCCGCTCCTGCCGATTGAGGCGATTCTCCTGCGATACTTGTACTACTATTCGGTATCTTGGCTTTAAGAATCGATTAAGCTTTGGTGAAGTTATCGATTCTGCCCCCGCAGTTTTATCTTTCGCCCACTGGCGATCCGACAACTACTGCAGGCCAGCGGTAACCCCTTCGAGCTGTTCCAGTGCAATCGCGGGCTCTGGCCGCTCGCTGGCGGGCCGCGTGAACCGGCTGCCAAGCGAAACGGTTTCGGCGAAGAAGCCGCCGTTTCGCAGAAAGAACTGCTGCCCTACCACGCCGCCAACGAAATCCAGTCGGTATCCGCGGCGCACGATGTCGTCGCCGGTGAAACGTGCTTGCTCCAGCGAAATCCAGTTTCCCTGCGTGTCCCGTGCCCACTGGTTGCCGTAGTGGCCGAGCCGCTCCAGCCAGCCGTTGCGGTCAGAGAAGTTTTCCAGAAACGAATGAATACCGGTGAGGTGTTTGTCGGTCTTGGGACGGAGGAAGCTGGCAATCAGTTGCCACTGCTCAGTTTCCAGAGCGTAGAACCAGCCGCTGTAGATCGTGTTCCCCTGGCCATCGGGCTTGGCGCGATTCAGGAACCGGTAGGTCGTGCCGGCTTTCCACGGGAATCGCAGGTAACTTTGGCCACCGGAGCCTTCGTTGCCGAACTCGCCGGTGTAGACCGCGTTGCCCTTGGCGAGCACGACGATCCGCTGATCCTCGGGAATGTCGCGAGGATTGTCGGTAGCGAACGGGCTCCAGACCGAAAACAAGATGCGCCGCTCGCTCGGACTGTTGACCTGCATCCCGAAGTAACCTTCGCCAAAGCCGTTGGCCATGAAGTACGAGCCGATCGGATCCAAGCCTTCGGGAACGGTTAACTCGCTGTAAAACCACTCGATGCTGCGATCCTCGGGCAGCGTAAATGCGAGGTGGACCGAAGGCCCACGACGTCCCCAGTAAAATCGGTTGTCCTCATTGTCTTTTACGTACGCAAGCGTCAAGCCGGGTGTGGCGGAACTGACTTCCAAGGCGATCGGCTCGGCGAACACTGCGCCGGTCTTGCTCAGCCCCTGCAGATCGACGCGCACGTAGCCCTCTTGCTCGATGCGAACGCGGCCCAGGGGAAACGCGGTTGGCTGATCGCCCTGCAAGTCGACGGTGAACGGCTGGCCGGCTACCGTGGCACGGACTTGCGATTGGCCTTCGGGGACCGCAGCCCGCAGCGCAATCTGCAGGTCCGCCGCCCGGTCGACGCGAAAGTAGAGCGACTGAACCAGATCCGAGCGCGATCTGCCGCGTCGCCGCTGCGGCATTTCCCCACCGGTCACGTACGCGTTGCCGCCGAACGGAATCGTCCAGCTGGCGGTTGTGGCGGAATCCGTTTCTCTAGCTTGCTCGTCCTGCTGGTGCTCGTCGGCAGTCGCAACCAGTGGCGCCAAGCCGGCAAGCAACACGGCGGCCGATGCCGCCAGCAAACACCGCCGCTGCGGATTGAAAGTCAGAGCGCGAAGAGGGAGCATGGTGATTGCCTGTGATTCGATAGCTGTTGAAGTGGGCACAATGAACATAACAAATGAACGCATCGATGCGTTGCTTTCACGTGGCAGTCATAATCGCCTGGCAGTGGACAAAGACGGCGATTGTCATCTCGTCGCAGTCAATGCCCAAGTCGGTCACAGACACAGCAGGACCAAGCGATGAATCAGTGGTGGCAGAACGTCGTCGACAATTGGGATTGGTGGGTGTTCTTGCCCGAGGTGCTGGGGAAGGCCGTCGGCGTGATCGTCGGGGTGCTGTTGAGTTGGTTCCTCGTCATCCGCCGCCGGCTTCAATCGCTGAACAAGCTGGAGCGTGGTGACTCGGACGACCTGCTGTTTCAAGCCCATTACCTGCACCGGATCCCTGCTGCAGTGACCGACCGTGGGGCCGCAGGGCATGACGACGAGGCGGAGCAGCACTACCAGTTGTTGTTTCGCAACGTCGCCGAAAAGCGGACCATCGAACAAGTTTATGACAATCCAGCAGCCGCCGAACTGGTCCGCAGGCTCGGCGACCAAACGACGCTCAACCAGCCGATCCTGCCGACGCAGGGCACGATCGGCTTTGAAATACTCAACGACGCCGCCGGTTGGATCAGCGGCTCGGTGGCGACCTCAGCGATCGCTCGCCAAGTCTGGCTGTTTTGCCTGACGGCGGAAGATCGTCAGGTCGTTCGCAAACGCTGCGTTCGCTGCTTTCTGATCCGCGAAGCCGACCTGCGGCGGTTTCACGATTGGCAGTGGTGTCGCCGCTATGTGCATGTGGAGCGTCCTTGGCACTGGTTCCGCATCGTCGCTCTGCACCGCATCGCCCGGCTCTATGCAGATCAAAATCGGATCTACAGCGGGACAGCAGATCCAAACTCGATGCCTTTGGTCGACGATCAAGCCGGGCACCGACGCATCGTTCCGCTGTCGCTCGGATTGATCGACACCGAGACGCCGATCGGTGAGCCGTATACGGTCCACTGGGACACCCAGCTAACGACCCTGATGGCGCAAAACTTGACCTTGGAACCAGGTGCTTGGCCAGCGGACTTGCCTTGACCACCGTCCGCGCGAACGACCGCTGAGCAACGCCGCCGGCCCGATCTCGTGTGACGCTAACGACGCAGGACGGTTGCGGTCACCGAGCATTTGTGCTCACTGAGCAAAGGCTATTCGGTAGACAATCGCCACCAGCGCCAGCACACAGCCGATTGCCAACAGCGTAATCAAGCAGCCCCGAAAGAGGCTGCGCGCCACCGGATCTTCCGGGGACTCACCATCAGGTCCGATCACCTGACCGCCATCGGGATCGTCGCCGATCTTTTCGGGTCGATGAATCGGGCGAGGCTGTCCGCTGATCGGGTCTCTGTCCATGTCGCCACGCTGCAATTGGGTTAAATGGAATGACACTCCCCAGCGTCTGCAGCAACTACCGGACCAGCCGCCACCCCTTCGACCGGCAGCGCGGTCGAACGATCGACACCCACCAGATCGACCGGCGGAGCGGTCGACCACGCAGCATGACCAGCAAGCTAGACGCTGTGAACGGTCGGTGTCCCGGCTTCGACCACGAACGACTGCCGCTCAAAGGTCTTGCCGCCAGGCCGCGTTATATCGTCGACGACCATGTAATCCGCCTTCCAACTCTGCGGCGTCACCGAGCAACGGATGTAACCCCGCTCGCGGTTGTGGAACTTGACGCAGGGGTTGTCGGCCAGCAGGGCGTCGAGCCCCTTGGGCTTCTCGACACCATTGCCGCCGCTGGACAATGACGTCGCGACAAACTCAGTCGCGACAACCCGATCATCATGCCGACGATCGTCCACCCGCAGCTCGTTGACCCAGCCGGAGTGAATGTCGCCGGTCAGAACAACCGGATTACTCACCCGCCGATCCGCGATGAACTTCATCAGTTCCATTCGCTCGCTGGCGTAGCCAGGCCACTGGTCCATCGAATAAGCCAGTTCGCTGTCGTCGCTCTGGAAACCGACCATTCCCATCATCACCTGTTGAGCGAGCACATTCCAAGTTGCCTGTGAGGTGAGGAGGTTTTTCTTAAGCCAGTTGCGCTGAGTCTGGCCAAGCATCGACTGCGTCGTTGCCAGTGCTTCACTATTGAGCGGCGAGCGTTTGTCGTTGTTCGGCTGGTCGCTGCGGTACTGCCGAGTGTCAAGCACTAAGAACTCCGCGAGCTGGCCATAAGTTGCGCTGCGGTACAACTGCATGTCCGGGCCGCTAGGCAAGCAGGTGCTGCGCAGCGGCATCATCTCATAATAAGCTTGATAGGCATTGCAGCGCCGCGCCAAAAAATCGACCGGATCAACATCGAGTTGTTCGGAAATGCCACCGGCGCAGTTGTTGTCGAACTCGTGATCGTCCCAAGTCACCAGCCATGGGCACAGGGCGTGCATCTGCTGCAACAGTGGATCAGACCGGTACTGTGCATGACGGATACGGTAATCGCCGAGCGATTCGATTTCCGGCCCGTGGTGCGTACGAACCTTGCCATTGCGGCCGGCTTCGTACTCATAGATATAGTCTCCCAAGTGACAGACCAGATCGACGTCATCTTGGGCCATTTGTTCATAAGCGGTGAACAGGCCTTGTTCATAATTCTGACACGAAGTCACCGCGAACTTCAACTGCTCAGGCATCACATGTGATTCAGGAAACGTTCGCGTCCGCCCGAGCGGACTGATCGCGTCTCCGGCGCGGAACCGGAAGAAGTACCAACTGTCAGGGCTCAGACCGGCTGCCTCAACGTGGACCGAATGCCCCAACTGTGGCGAGGCGACCGTCGTACCGGAGGCGACCAGCGTTTTCATGCTTTCATCGGTGGCGATTTCCCACGTCACTTCGATCGCCTCTGCAGGCATTCCGCCGTCGCCTTCGAGCGGTTGGGGAGCTAACCGCGTCCACAACACGACGCTGGTTGCATCCGGGTCGCCTGAAGCCACGCCGAGCGTAAACGGATCGCTGGGGAATACTGGCTTGGGATTCGCCCACGCCGCACGTCCGAGCAAGGGAATGGAACTCAGGGCGCCGGCATATGCCAAAAACCAGCGGCGAGACACACCGCCCTCATAGCGGATGGTCCGTTGGAGTTCGTTACGGCTCAACATGAAGCAAGGCTCCGGGGAACGAGAGACTGGACAATCGACCAGCACCGAATGATGTGCCATCGGATGACCAGCTTAACGAACGCAGCAGCCTGCTGGCGAACGCTTCATCAAAGATTCATCGGGAAACAGTTCAGCGTCGCCGATCGCTTTTGTCGCCGATCGCTCCGCCGATCGGAGCTGAGCGTGGCCGATCGCTCCGCGATCGGAGTTGCTGCGCGCCTCGTACGACCGGCGGAGCGGTCGTCCACCGTAGCGATCGTCTACCTTGGCGGGCGTCCACGATCCACTACGCCGCGGCGGGAGTGGACACGCAGCGATCGCAGCGGCCACAACTTTCCACGATGCTGCCATCTTCACCGAAATACTCCAGCAGCCTGCTCCAGCAACAGGAACTGCTCTCGGCGTATTGGATCATTTCCTCGAGACGAAGTTCCTGTTGAGCGCGTCGTTCGCGCGATTGATCGGCCAGCCGTTCGAGTTGACTGCGATCCACTTCGGCATCGAGCAGCCGCCAGTCGCTTTTTCCCATCGGAGCGACAATGCCGTAGCTGGCTAGCAGTTGCAGGCATGCTGCTAACTTACCGCGTTTGAGCGGGCTGCGCAGCAAGATCTTACCCAGGCCGACCTCGTCGCTGCCCGTTTCCTGTGCGGCTTGGACAATCGCATGATGCGCATTGACCAGATCGGTCGACGTCACTCCGCCGCTGCGGGCAAAGAAACGCTGCAAGTGACGATCGGCCGGGGTGTACAACAACGTGCCACGAGCCGGTAGACCATCGCGGCCGCTACGCCCGAACTCCTGATAGTACGATTCGAGAGAGCCGGAAAGATGGTAGTGAATCACCTGGCGGATGTCCGGCTTGTCGATTCCCAGTCCAAACGCATTGGTAGCGACCATGACGCGGGCTCGATTGGTCATGAACGCCTCTTGAGCGGCCGTCCGATCGGCTTGCCGCATCTGCCCGTGATAATGGACGGCGTCGATGCCGAGGCCTGCTAAGAAATTGGCAAGTTCCTCACATGCTTTGGTGGTCGCCACATAAACGATCGCTTGGCCGTCGCCCAGTCGCAATAACTCAGCCAGCCGCGACTGCTTGTCCACTTCACTCTCGAACCGTTCCACGGACAAATGGATGTTTGGGCGGTTGATTCCGGTGCTGATGATCTCGGGCTCCTTCAGACGGAGCGAACGCTCGATGTCAGCGAGCGTTTCGGACGTGGCGGTCGCGGTCAGAGCGAGCACCGGCGGATCGCCCAACTGGGTGCGGACCCAGCGCAGACTGAGGTAATCGGGGCGAAAATCATGGCCCCACTGGCTGACGCAGTGCGCCTCGTCGATCACTAGCATGTCGACGCCGCGTTTGCGCAGCACTTCGCACAAATCGGTCCCCTGCAGTCGCTCAGGGGTCGTGAACACGAACTCGGTTGTACCGTCGGCGATCATTTGTCGCGCGGCGCGGAGCTCGGCCACGCGGCGGGAACTGTTGAGCACGACGCAGTGGATCTCCAGTTCCGCCAGATGCGACGCTTGATCGTCAGCCAGTGCGATCAATGGACTGACGACGACCGTCACGCCCTTCAGCTCCAGTGCCGGCAGTTGGTAGCACAGGCTTTTGCCCGAGCCGGTCGGCATGATGACAACGGCATCTCGCCCTTGCATCGCCGCCTCGACCGCTTGAGCCTGTCCAGGCCGAAATCTTTTAAAGCCGAAATGTTCCTCCAGCTTGCTGCGCAGGGCGGGTGTGGTCATCGCTGCATGGGGCTCACGAGAAGGTAGCGGCGGCCACAGTGGGTGCAGCCGAGTCACTGCTGTAGATGCAACCGGCGTGCCGAGCGTCGCCAATCGCTCCAGCGTGGCCGATCGCTCCGCCGATCGGATTTGCCTTGCCGCCGCCCCGGCCAGAACGACCGCCGGAGCGGTCGTCCGCACTTGCCCCGTGTAGTGAACCGCGCGGCGGATTCGATTAAACTTCTCTCCCCCCTCACCCTTCCCGCCACTCTCACGCTAATCGCCGAGCCGAACTTCCATGTTCCACGCCTCTCTCTCTGCGACGTCCCACCTGTTGCGACTGACCACCGCCGCTTTACTGTCGACCCTGCTCGTCACCGCCGCGCGGCTGAACCCGTCGACATGAATCGCTTCGAACGCACCATCGTCCACACCGGGCTGGTTCAGCCGATGGAATTGGACATTGCTGCGGACGGGCGGATCTTCGTGATCGAGTTGGGAGGCACGCTCAAGCGGATCGACCCTCAGTCGGGTCAAACCACCGTGGTAGGTCAGTTGGAAGTCACAACGGCTCAGGAAAACGGTCTGATCGGGTTGGCGCTGGATCCAAACTTCGCGCAGACCGGCTGGATCTATTTGCAGTACTCGCCCCCTGACTTCTCTGGGCAGTACGTGAGCCGGTTCGACTTTCGCCACGATAAACTCGATCTGGCGAGCGAGAAACGGCTGTTCTCATACCAGGAACAACGCCAGGAATGCTGCCATCACGCCGGTGCGTTGGAGTTCGGCCCCGACGGCAATCTCTACATCGGCACCGGCGATAACACCAACCCGTTTAACGATTCGGAAGGCTATGCACCGACCGATGAGCGTGAAGGTCGTGCACCTTGGGACGCGCAGCGCACCTCGGCGAACACCAAGAGCTACAATGGCAAGATCTTGCGGATCCGCCCTGAATCCGATGGCAGCTACTCCATACCCGAGGGCAATCTCTTTCCTGCAGACGGTTCGCTGGGGCACCCAGAAATCTACGTGATGGGCTGCCGCAACCCCTGGCGGATCAGCATCGACCAACAGACTGGCTACCTGTACTGGGGCGATGTCGGACCAGACGCCGGCGCCGATGGCCCGCGAGGCTCACGGGGTTATGATGAAATCAATCAAGCCCGGCGGGCCGGCAACTACGGTTGGCCCTACTTCATCGGAAACAATTTCACCTATTCGCTGGTGGACTTTCAGACCGGAAAGATCGGCCAATCGCAAGACCCTCAGCGTCCGATCAACCGTTCGGTCAATAACACGGGCGCACACGAACTGCCACCAGCTCAAGCGGCGATGATCTATTATTCCAGCGGCGAGTCGGCCGAATATCCCGAGGTCGGAGCAGGCGGACGGACCGCCTGCGCCGGTCCTGTTTACCACTATGATGAAGCGGCCCAAGCGAGCACCCGGTTTCCAGCCGCGTACGATTCCACACTGTTCGCCTTTGAATGGTCTCGAAATTGGATCCTCGCGGTTCACTTGGATGCCGACGCTCAGGTTCAGCGGCTCGAACGCTTCATGCCCGAGACGACGTTCACTCGCCCGGTCGACCTACAGTTCGATGCTGGCGGCTCCTTATATGTGCTCGAATATGGTGAAACCTGGGGCGTCAACCCGGATGCCAGGCTGGTGCGCGTTGATTATGTGCGCGGCAATCGGCGCTCCGGTCGCTGTCGCCAAGGTGGACAACGCCGTCGGCCGCGAGCCGCTGACGGTCACGCTCTCGGCCGCCGAATCAACGGATAAAGATGGCGATGCGTTGAGCTATCGCTGGACCTCCATTCTATCATCTGATGCGACAGCGACCCGAAAGCTGATTTCAGAAGCAGCTGACGCCGAAGCGACCTTCGATCGGCCGGGCGTCTACACGGTTGAACTGGAAGTGCGTGATCCTGCCGGTGCCACGAGCATTTCGTCGGTGCCGGTGATCGTCGGCAACTCGCGGCCGATGGTGGAGTTTTTGCAGCCACAAAACGGTGATTTCTTTACCCCAGGCCAGCCGGTCCGCTATCAGTTGCTGGTCCGCGATCAAGAAGACGGCACGAGCGACTTCGACGAAGCAGAACAGGAAAACTGGCATTTGATCGAATCTCAGGCGCCATCTCGATTGTTTGTCGAGGCGATTCCCGAGACCAATGCTGGCTCGTCGGAAAATGATCACCCCGGGCTGGCGCTGATCCGCAAGAGCGATTGCCTCAATTGCCACGCCGCCAGTCGCAAGTTGGTCGGACCGAGCTTTGTCGAGATCGCAGACAAGTACCGCGACCAGCCCCACCAACTCGAACAATCGGTGGCGCGGGTTCGAGAGGGTTCCACCGGTGTATGGGGTAAGATCGGCATGCTGCCACATCAACAGCATACGGAATCAGAAGTCACACAGATGGTTGAGTATGTTTTTGCGACCACAGCGGCCGCTACTCATCCGAGTGCACAAGGTTTTAATAATGAGATTCTCATCGGTGATGTGGGCGGCAACCTGCGATTAGAAGCCGCTTACACCGACCTGGGACGCGGCGAAATTCCCAAGCTCGTTGGGATCGGGTCGGTCGTCCTGCGGAACCGTAGCGTGCAGGCCGAAGCGGCTGACGAGATCCAAGGCACGCAGCGACTCGGTTCAGATCAGGCCGAAGGCAAGTACTCCATGGGAGCGATCAACCACGGTGCGTTTCTCAAGTTCAACAATCTACCGCTCGATGAACTACGCTCGATCACCGTTCGCGTCACCAGTGCGGGAGCCGGCGGCGATATCGAAGTCCGCCGCGGTGGCATGGATGGCGAGTTATTGGGATCAATAACAGTCGAAATCAACGGCAGCTGGAGCGATTTTTACAGCAAGACCATCGACTTAAAACCGCAGTCGGGCCGCGATGCGATTTACCTCGTCTTCAAGAATCCGGCCAACCGCGGCGGTTTGATGAATATCGATTCACTGACCTTCCAATGAGATTCCGTCACACCGTCTCACCAAATAAAGAAGTTGGGTCTTCCGCGAACTTCGTGGTTCATCACTTGGGGCGTGGACGATTATTCCCGGGGTGGTACGTCCCTGAGGAACGAAGGGCGTGCTAGGGATAACGGCAGGGCCACTAGGGAATGCCTCGTCGGCTCGGTATCTGTTTTCGGCGCCCACGCCCATCGCTGGGGCTCTGGGCGTGCCACCCAAAGCCATAGCGATACCCGCTCCGGGCTAGGCGGCTGCGCAATCAGCGGAAGAATCAATCAGTTAAAGAATGGAAACAGCCGCCGCAACTCGCGTTCGTCGGGCTGCCGTCCGTATTCACATAGCTCAAATAGTTCAGCGTGCCGAACCGCGGCCCCCTGCTGCGGCCCATACCACCGCACCAGCAGCTCTCGGTGCTGGTCAGCCAATGCAGCATCGTGGGGCGTGATCATCCAGTCTCGCAGCCACTGACGGCGCTGAGCTTCATCTCGAGGCACCTGCTCCAGCAACCCGTCATGCCACGGCAACCACTCATAGAACTGCGACGTGTGGCAGTGCAGCATGTCGAGCTTGAGTTCCACGGTCTCATCGATGGATACGGCAATGTCTGGCGAGAACGGATAAGGTTTTTGAAAATGATCGCTTAAGTAGGCGATGACCGGGCTCGCTGCCAGCGCCGGCGAGTCAGTACAGAGATTTGGCACCGTGACCAAATAGGAGGCATCTTGCACCAAGACGGAGGTGTAACGGTGATCGGGATGATAGTCGTTGGGGCGATGGGTGAGAATCAGATCCGGCTGGAACTCACGGATCAGTCGAATCGTTGTCTTGCGATTCACCACGCTCGGCTCCAGTTGCCCATCGTGGTGGTCGAGCAACTGGTACTCGATTCCAATCACCTGAGCGGCCGCTTCCGCTTCGGCCCGTCGCCTGCGGGCTAGTTCCAGACCGCCGATCTGGTGATGTCCGGCGTCGCCGTTGGTCATTGACACAAACCGCACCGTGTGTCCCAGCGCCGCATATTTGGCAGCCACGCCACCGGCTTTGATGTCGCAGTCGTCCGGGTGGGCACCGATCACAAGAATTCTGAGTTGTTTTTCAGTGCGCATTGGCTGGTTCCTCTGGAGTTTCGCTCGGGACGGTCAAGCGGCGCACAGCAGTCGCCGTGGCCCCTGCGCCGTCGTCAGCTGCGTACAATCGCCGGAACCCGCGCTCCGGTACAGCCCCCTGGAGAGCCCAGGTGAATGGCAGCGTTGTGCTGGCGGCTGACAGCGAGAGCCTGACGATCAATCTGACCGACTGAGCTACCGCGTTTTGGCGACCTCTCGCCGAAGTTCGGCGAGCTCGTGCTGCAGGTCGCGGATCGTTTCATCGCGTAGCTGTTCCTTCGCTTCCCGCACCCGAGGGCCAAACCGGGAGTAGTAGGACGCGATTGCCAGCGGCGCTGTGACGGCGGCAATGACATAAATCGTCGCCAGAGCGATCGACAGTGGCGTGGCTCGGTCATCGGTGGGATCAAAGGAACCGGCGACCCGCGAGCCGCCGACAAACATCAACACGAGCGCAACGACTGCGGCGACCACGGCGACGCGGCCAACAAGTTGCTTTCGCCACTCGTACCTGTCGATGGCCTGCTGTAGCTGTTCTCGATACTCGGCGAAGTCGGCTGCCGCTGGCAGCGGCTCCTGATCCAACAATCGCTCTGCCAGCGGTGTGGGTGGGTCATTTGGGACCATGCATTATCCTTTCAATGTGGTGTCGCAGTGCTCGTTTTGAATAGTAAAGGCGAGACTTCACGGTTCCTGGAGAGCAAGCGGTTACCGCCGCAATCTCTTCAACGCTCATCGACTCAAGAAAATGTAATGTGAGAACCTGGCGATGCTCCGGCGACAATTCGAGCAGGCCACGGTGCAGCCATTCCGCGTTGTCAAACGCCAACTCCTCGTCGGCGCATCAGACGGTAGGTCATCTGGTTCCAATTCCGAAAGCACGACCGGTCGTTTAAGCTTTTTTGCGCAGCTCCGAAACAGCCGCGTCATGGGCGATCCGGTAGAGCCAAACCCGGAACGCTGCATCGTTGTTTAGATTGGCAATGCGGCGATGGACCGTCAGCCACACGGACTGGAGGACATCGAGGGCTCCATCGGCTTCTCCGAGGATCCGACGGATAAAATACAGCAACCGCCGATCGTAGAGGCTCATCAGGCGGTGCAGGCCATTGGCGTCCCCTTGCCGCACAAGCAGGATTGCCAATCGCTCGTCGGCCTCTCGTAATCGATCATCAACGTTCAAAGGACACTCCAGCACGGGGCCTGCAGTGGGTCGCCCGTGCGCCCCACTTCGCTGCGGGTTGGCTCGAAAGCCTACTGCTGGGCGAGCGGTCCGGCGGGAATCTTGATCAGCCCTGTTGTTAGAGAGGTCGTTGGTGCGCCGCCGCAGGTTCAATGAAATGGCTCAATTTTCGGTTTTAGTTCGCTTAGGTTCGGCTCTGCGAAGCAGTTTTGGCTGCCGTTTTAGTCCCTGGGCAAGCCTCTGGCAGTGGTCCTCTATTTGCTGGAGCTGGATCGGCTGTAGGAGCAAGCGAGGTGCTGTTCAGATTGGCAGTGGGCACCGGGTCCGGCGAGATCAAAGAGTTGGATGAGACCATCACGACGGCAGGAGCACACGGTGGAGAAGTATTCGGCACCGGCATGAAGCACGCAAACGCAAACACGCCCGCCGCGACGGCTCCGCCGAGCGGCGACCGGCGCACCGTTCGCCAATCGCTAGAGGAATACGGCCGCGGCGTCGCGGGTGGGCTGTTATTTAGCCTGCCGTTCTTGTACACGATGGAGATTTGGTGGGCGGGCTTTCTGATCCAGCCCGCTCACCTGCTGGCCTACATGGCGGTCACCTTTCTGCTGTTGCTGGGCTACAACCGTTTCGCGGGCATGCGCAGGGACGCTAATTTCTTAGAAGTCTGCATCGATTCGGTCGAAGAAATGGGGATCGGGCTGCTGCTGGCTGCCGTGGTGCTGTTCCTGATCGCCCAGATCACTGCGGACATGACGGCTTCGGAAATCGCAGGCAAGATCGTGGTGGAGTCGATGACAATCGCTGTCGGGGTCTCGGTAGGGACGGCTCAACTGGGCGCCAACGGGCAAGGGATGAAGACTGGGTTGAAATCCGATGGAGCGGACTCCGCTGATTCCAGTTCCGAATCCCTGAAAAATCAAACACTGCCGCCACCCTCTACACTCGGCCAATTGGTACTCGCCTTTTGTGGAGCGATTCTATTTGCTTCCAACGTTGCCCCCACGGATGAGATCTTTGAGATCGGCATAGCAGCATCCTCACTCAAACTGTTCGGGCTGGCCGTGCTGTCGTTGTTAGTCGGTGCGGTAGTGTTGTTCTTCAGCGACTTTCGGGGTGCTGATCGACATATCCGCCGGGACGGTCTGTTTACGGTTGTGTTTGCCCTGGTGACTAGCTATTGCGCGGCACTGCTGGCTTCGGCCCTCATGCTGTGGTTTTTTCAGCGACTCGAAGACGTGCCCCTGGTGATTGCGATATCTCAGGTGATCGTGCTCGCCTTTCCCGCCATGCTAGGAGCTTCAGCCGGAAGGCTACTCATCCAATGAGCAAGATTGAGAAGAATTGGCTGGAGTGGTGCGTGTTTGGCATTTCGCTCGTTCTCGTCGGCAGCGTTGTGAGTTACTTGGCGTATGACGCCTTGTTTGCCAAGTCGACGCCACCGGTGCTGGAAGTCGAGCTTGGGTCGGCCCAGTCGCAAGGCAGGCATTATGCGGTGCCCGTGACGATTCATAACCGCGGCTACCAGACCGCCGAAGCGGTGCACATTGAGGTGCTGCTGACCACGGACGATGGTACTCAAGAGCAAGCCAGTTTTGACATCCAGTTCCTGCCGCCTCGGTCATCGCGGCAGGGACTCGTGACCTTTGAGACCGATCCCCGCACTGCGAAACGACTGGTGGGACGAGCGATCGGCTATCAAACGCCGTGATGCACCATGACACTCCTGGAATCAATGTGTGCCTGAGTGCTAAATCGCGCTGATTTTGGCGCAGCGGAACGGTATGCTGTGCCGCCAGCGGTGCATGGCAGCAGTTGGTCGGAGCGAGCTGAACGGCGACCGCAGGAGTCTCTTTCTTTCATTGACCTGACGGAGCGAACCGATGCTGACTGTACGTGCTGTTCCTTATCTCGCCATGCTTCTGATTCTCTGCGAGACCCACACTTTCGCAGACGACGATGCAGGTGAGTCCAGCATCGAACGCTGGGACCGCGCCATTTGCTTGGTGGAATCGCGGACCGACGCAGAAGGAAAGAAAGCGGGCGACGCGGGCTCCGCTTTCTTGCTCAAGGATGACCAAAAACTGGTCCTGGTGACAGCCGGTCATGTGGCGCGATTCACGACCGCCAAGACGCGTGTACTGTTTCGTGATCCCGACGGAGAGTCCCACTGGATTATTCTTGGCGGTTTGACGTCCGGCACGGGCGAACCGTGGCGATACCATGGCCAGGCGGATCTCGCGGTGATGGAGATCGATGGGAGCCGAGTCGAATCTAAAAGATTCGCTTCGTTTACAGCACTGGCGATTCCGGTTGACGACCTGGTCGCGCAGGTGCCTGGTCGCACCACCAAGATCGAGATCGTCGGTTTCCCAATGTTGCTCGGAGCCCTTCCCAATGTTTCTCCACTAGCGATGGCGGCAGAGGTTGCCTCACGCGAACTGCCGGTCGAGGCCAAATGGGGGCATGAGCAGATTGTTTTTGCCCATCCCGCAGTCGCCAACGGCACCAGCGGCGGCCCTGCCTTTGTGACGACAGACAGCCTGATGGATGCAACCGTCATGGGGATGTACATCGGCTATCAACAAGACAATTTTGGTAATCGGCTATCCAAGCTGGTACCCGGGCGATTGATCCTCGATTTCGTGCGGCAGCAGGGACCGGCAGAAGGGAACGCCAACGGTCAAGAGCCGACAGAACCACAGGTCCAGCCGCCTGCGGATGCTGAGGAACCAGCGGCGGCAGAATCCTGTGCGTGCTCGTGAACCGTAGCACCCTGAACCAGACCTCGACGTGTTGCTGCGGCCATGCATCCCGCCTACTTCGGTACCCGCTTTCGTGTCGACAACCTGCCGGACCGCTGGCCGGCACAGTTCGTGATCCTCTCGGCCTGGGCAACCACTGGCCAACAATGGACGCAAGAGCAGAATGAAGCGGCCGATCACGGGCTCGCGCGGTGGCTCGTTGACCACGGGTGGTGGCATCACCGCGTCATCGGCTACTCGCCGCGCACCGGGCACGCAGAGCCGAGTTGGGCTTTCCCGCTGCCGCTGGACGAAGCTTGTGAACTGGGGCTGCAATTTCAGCAAGACGCGTTGTATTACGTTGACGGCGACGAGCTTTACGTCACGCACTGCGACCAGCGCCGCTCGCTGCAGAGCGTTGGCCTGTTTCGCCAGCGGATTGATCCAGCGCCGTCGATCGCGGAGGATTCGGTGCCGCACTCCAGGAGTCAAAAGATGTTGGTTCCACAGCAGTTGCCGTTGCCCAATGTGCTGTCCGATCAGGCGTTAGCTCGTCGTTTGGAGCGGGCCGAAGCGATGGCCGGCGCCGCCTGGGTGCAAACGCGAGCGAGTATGGCGCCGGAGGTCGGTGCAACGTGGATCGACGTCGCCGGTGCGTATGCCATCTTCGATGGTCCCGAATCTCCGCTGACGCAGACGTTCGGGCTGGGATTATTTGACGACATCGGCGACGCGGAATTGGAGCAGTTCGAGGCCTTCTTTCAGCGGCGCGATGCACCGGTGTTTCACAATGTCAGTCCACTGGCGGCACCGAACTTGATCGCCCAGTTCCACGGCCGCGGCTACCGGCCGTTGGAGTTCGACAACGTCCTGGTCCGCCCGCTCACGGCCCCCACCGAGGCGCAAGACGCTGCAATTCAGGTCCGCCGCATCGGCGAGGAAGATGTGGAGTTGTCGGCGCAAACTGCCGCGGACGGCTGGAGCAGCGATGCGCCGGAGTACAAGGACTTCATCAAGCCATTTGCGTTACTCAGCGCCCGGACTGCGGGCGTCCACTGTTTTCTCGCCTGCCGCGACGGACAGCCGATCGCCACCGGCTCGCTGCACCTTCACAGCGATGTCGCGTTGTTGGCCGGAGCGAGCACGATTCCGGCAGCTCGGGGTCAGGGCGCTCAACTCGCACTGATGCAGGGTCGGCTCAGCTACGCCGCCGAGCACGGTGCGGAACTGGCAATGCTGGTGGCTCATCCGGGCAGCGGTTCGCAACGCAATGCCCAGCGCCACGGTTTTCAAATTGCCTACAGCCGGCTGAAGTGGCGACTCGGCTGACCGCTGCGTCAGGTTTGGCGGCGGCATCAGGTTTGGCGTCGGCGGTCGAAAACCGCCAACAGCGCGGGCAAGAACAGCATGTCCGCGATCAACGCTGCGGCGACCGTGCCTCCGCCCATCAAGGCAAAGATATGATGCTCCCGGGTGTCGCTCCATAGCACTGTGGTAAAACCGCAGACCAACACGAACGTCGTCATCATCATCGCCGTCCCCACGCCGCGGAAGGCGCGTTCGATGGCCACGTCGTCGCCGACCCCGCCGTGCGACTCCAGTTGATACCGCGTCAAAAAGTGAATCGTGTCGTCGACCGCAATGCCAAGGCAGACCGTAAAGGCCAACACGCTGACCAGTTCCAGCGGCTGTCCGACCAGCCACATTCCCGTGCCGGTCACCGTCAGTGGCAACAGGTTGGGCACGATCGCGATCAACCCCAGACGCAGCGACCGATAAGCGAAACTCAGGACCACCAAGATCATAACCGATGCGGTACCGAGGCTTTTGGTCAAGTCGACCATGATCCGGTACAGATTCTCCCAACGCCACACCGCTCCGCCGGCGAGCGTGAGCGCGAAGTTAGGATGCTGTTGTTCGATCTCTGCCAGCCGCTGCTCAATCCGCTCGAACACCGGCCCGTAGCGGGCGATGCCGAGGTCCTGGAGGCGAAAGATGACTTTCATCTCACCCTGCTCCGGCAGCAGAAACACACGCCGCAACGGCGGCGGCAACAGGTCGACCATCGAGGCCTTTTCGCTCGCGGTTGCGTCCCCAGGCAATGCGTCGATCAGCCGTGCGATCCCCAGCGGTGTCCCCAACAGCGGCTCCTGACGCAACATCCGCTCGACCGCGTCGCTGACCGCGATGATTTCCGGCGACTCGTCCTCAACCGTTTCATCCCAACTGATGCGAATATGGGCCGTTTCCAAGCCGCCAAACGCACGGTCCATGTGACGCAGCCAACGGGCCTCCGAACTTCGCTCGGGAATCGCATTGAGAATCCGCTCGTCGGGTTGCAGCTGCGCCGTCAGCCCGATCGTCACCAGCGTCAGCAAAATGCCGATCGCCGCATAGCGTTTGCGGGAGGACAGCACCACGCGAATGATTCCCGTCGCCCGATCGAGGTTCTTCTCGATCCAGCCCCTGCCGTGTCCCTGATGGACGCTGCGTCCCAGCGGTGACAGGCAGGCCAGCGGGATCGCCGCCATAATCGCCAAGAACGTGATTCCCACCCCGAGCACACAGCACCAACCGAACTGGCGAACCACCTCATGATGGGCCCAGGCGAGTGATCCAAAACCGATCGCGGTCGTCAGCGATGTCAACATGCAGGCTGCGCCGACTTCATCGAGCGACTGCGCGACCGCAGCCCGCGGTGACAAACCTGCGGCCCGGTGCACGCGAATCTGCGTCATCATGTGCACTCCGTCGGTAAACCCGACGAGGCTCAGCAGAACAGGGACAACCACGTGATTGAACGGGTTGTCCTCGAAATGAAAGAAGCGGATGCAGCCCATCGTCCAGAACACGCCCAGCGCCGGAGCCAGGGCGGTGATCAGCACCGCGGAGGGACCACGAAACAAGATCGTCGCCAGGATCAGGATCACGCCGTAGGCGATGTACTGGAACTTGCGGTCGTTATCTTTGCTCGAGGCGCTCATCACCAGCCGGATCGGCACTTCACCGGTCACGCCGACGTCCATTGCAACATCGTGCTTTGCGAACGCATCTTCGACCGCGCGGACGAGGTTGTCGGTGCAGTCGGCATCGCTGCGGACGTGGAACCAATCGAGCTGGATCGACAACATCATCGTCCGACCGTCGTGAGACAACAGCTGGCCAGCGATCATCGGATTGGCCAGCGCCCGCGCTCGCGCTGCATCAAAGCGTCGCTGCGACGCTCGGTGGTCGGGCAAGGCAGGTTCGGGCAGTCCGAACAGGTTCAGCGGCGGCGCCTGGTCCATCCACATCACCTGGCTGACCTGAGGCAGTCGCTCCAGGTTCTCGACCGCTTGGCGGATCGCCCTGGCCGCGGGCGGGTTGAAGAAATCATCGCTGGTCACCAACACCAGCACTTCGTAAGCGAACAACATGGTCGGGGTGACATCGACCGGCCGGCTTTCCCGCTCAGCTCGTGCTGCGGTCGATTCCGATTGGCCGCCCCGCCCTGCCCTGCCGCCCTGCCCTCCTCTGCCACTCATGCCTCCGACCGCCGACATGTCATCGCTGCGGTCCGGTTGGCCGATCAGCAGGCTCGGGTCGTGGTAGCCGATCGCCGACAGTGCCGTGATCACGACGATCACCAACACACTCACCCACGGCTTGTCGGCGAATACTCGGAGCCAGGAGCCCTTGCGCTGCGGCTGTACGGATTGCATGTGATGAACGCCCTGCCGCACTGCGGTTTCCCTGGACAATCAGCGACTTAACCAAACCGGTGCCGCTGCTCGACATTGCCTGTGGCCCCCGCCGCAGACTTCCTCAGCGCACCAAGAGGGGTGCCACCTGGCCCCAACGAAATAGAATCTTGGGCCCGAACATCTTCCGTAACTGGATCGGTCGGTGACAATGGGGGTAGCCAAATCGGCGCGGCTCAAGTTCGAGGCAGGAACCAAAAACTGCGAAAATCGAACTAAGGAACGCTGCCGTGAATCGTTGAGCTATCTGCACGCTTGTTTTGCCGCAGGGCAGCGGCCACTTTTCCCGCTCAGCAATAACATCTTGTCCAACGTAAGGATTGTTCCGGTGACTCGTCGTTATTTTGCACCGCTGTTTCTGCTGCTCTCCGCCCTGACGCTGGGCGCCTTCGCTCAGCTCACGGACGAACCTGCCAGCACCGATCCGCTCTGGAAAGAAGTAGACGCTGCCATGAATGAAGGCCGTCCTCAGACTGCGATCGAAAAACTCGAGCCGATCATCCGCCGGGCAACCGAAGCCGAGGATTTTCCCGAAGCGATCCGCGCGATCGCCACCAAGATCGACCTGGAAGGCTCGATCCGGGCCGACCAGCCGGATTTGCGGATTCGGCGGCTGCGGAGCGAGATCGAAAACGCCCCGCCCGCCATGCAGCCGGTGATGGAAGCGATCCTCGCTAACTGGATGTGGCACTTCTTCCAACAACATCGCTGGCAGTTCGCTCAGCGCACCCAGGTGTCACAGTCGCAGGACGACGACATGCTGACCTGGGACCTGGCTCGCATCCTGCAGGCGATCGACGACCAGTTCACTGAGGCTCTGGAAAACAAAGAGCTGCTGCAGTCCACGCCGACCGAGACGTACGCCATTCTGCTGGACAAAGGCAACGCGCCGCCCAGTTACCGTCCGACGATGTACGACGTGCTGGCCCACCATGCGCTGGAGTTCTATTCCGCCGGCGAGCAGGTGACCACGCTGGCCAGCAACGCTTTTCAGCTGACGGCCGACAGCCCCATCTTTGCTTCCCGCGACGAGTTTTTGGCCTGGAATCCCGAGTCGCCCGACGAACGTTCGCCGCTGCTCCGCGCAGTGCGGCTGTACCAAGACCTGCTGCGGTTTCACCAGGACGACGAGGATGCGTCGGCGCGGCTGGATGTCGATCTGTTGCGACTCGAGTTCGGCAATAACCACGCCGTCGGTGACGAGAAGACGTCGCGTTACCAGGCGGCGCTGCGGCGATTCGAATCGGCCTATGCCTCACACCCGATCTCGACGCGTGCCCTGCACAACCTTGCAATGATCGCTCATGAACAAGGCGAGTGGGCTGAAGCGCACCGCATCGCTGGCCAAGGCCTAGCCCGCTTCCCCGACAGTGTCGGTGCTCGTCGCTGCTACAACTTGATCAAACAGATCGAGGCCAAAGAAGCGTCCGTGACCACCGAGCGGGTGTGGAACGCTCCCTGGCCAACGATCGACGTCCGCTACCGCAACGTCGACAAAGTCTTTCTGCGGCTGGTGAAGTTCGACTTTGAAGCGTTCGTTTCATCCCAGCGGTGGCAACCGGAACAGTTCGACGAACCTCAGTACCGTCAACTGCTGTCACGGCCGGTGATCAAAGCCTGGTCGGCCGATCTGCCGGCGACCGAGGATTTCCAGTGGAAAACGCATTCGGTACCAGTCCCCGAAGACGTGCCGGCAGGATCGTATTTCCTGATCGCCAGCCACCGCGAAGATTTCAGCGAGAACGACAATCAGCTGAGCCTCGCGGAAGTTTGGGTCAGCAAGCTGGCGCTGATCACGCGGTCGCAGCAGACCAGCGGCCAAATCGGCGGACTGGTGCTCTATGCCCAGTCGGGTCAGCCAATCGGTGGGGCAATGGTCCGGGGCTGGCAATACGACAATCGCAATCAACTCTCACCGATCTCGCCGGTCACCACCGACGCAGAAGGTAAGTTCGTATTCCCCGCTGCCAATCGCAACCGCGTGCTGCTGCATGTGGCTCATGGCGATCAGCAGCTTTCTTCGGCGAACTATCTGGGCAGCCATGTGCAGCCGGACCAGAACCAGGTGCTCACCAAGACGCAGTTCTTCACCGACCGCGCGATTTATCGGCCCGGTCAGACAATCCGCTACAAGGGCATCTGCCTGCTGGCCGATCAACGCGAGGATCGTTACCAGACGATGCCGCGCACCAACGTGACAGTCCTATTTGTCGATCCCAATGGCAAAGAAGTCGAACGGGTGCAGCACCGCACCAATGACTTCGGCAGTTTCAGCGGCAGCGTCACCGCGCCACGCGACCGCGTGGCTGGGCAGATGATGTTCCGCATCGAATCGGGACCGGATGGTTACGCCCAGGTCAGCGTCGAAGAGTACAAACGCCCACGCTTTCAGGTCGAACTCGCCGCTCCGGAGCAACCCGCCAAACTCGGTGGCGAAGTTCAACTGCGCGGCACTGCCACGGCCTACACCGGCGCAGCGGTCGATGGTTCGGCCGTCAGCTGGCGCGTGGTCCGCGAGGTGCGATTTCCGCCATGGTGGGGTTGGCATCGCGGCTGGTGGCCACCAGTTCAGGGCGAACGTCAGGAGATCGCTCATGGCACCACGACCACGTCCGACCAAGGCACGTTCGAAATCTCGTTTGTCGCCAAACCGGACCTGTCGGTCCCGGCCGATTCTGAGCCGACGTTTCGCTTCACCATTCATGCCGACGTAACCGATAGCGCCGGTGAAACGCGATCGTCGCAGAAAACGATCAACCTCGGCTACACGGCACTGGCTGCCGAGATGACGGCCGAGCAGTGGTTGACGACGGAAAAGCCGGTTGAGATCAAAGTTCGCACCACCACGCTCGACGGCGATGGCCAGGCGGCTGAAGGCACCGTGCGGATTCACGCACTGAAACAGCCTGAGCAGATCAAACGTCCGTCACTGGGCGGTCGGCCGATGCACTACGGCGCGAGGGGAATCGAACCGGCAGAGCCTGATGAAAGTGACCCCAACGCTTGGGAGGTCGGCGAAGTTGTAGCCGAATCGGAATTCCAGACCGACGGAGCAGGCAATCAGACACTGAGTTTCCAGCTGCCGGTCGGCGTATTCCGCGCGGTACTCAAAACCCGTGACCGCTTCGGCCAGGAAGTGACGGCGCTGCTGCCGCTGGAAGTGATCGATCCGCAGGCTCCCAAGTTGACTGTCAAAGTGCCGCACCGGGTGCGGAGCGAAAAGCAATCGCTGCAGCCGGGTGAAACCTTCCGAGCGGTCTGGGGCAGCGGCTATGAGATGGCTCGCGCGCTGGTCGAGATCGAACACCGCGGACGGATCATCAAGAGTTTTTGGACTCCCGCCGATCGTACGCAAGTGGTGGTCGAACAAGAGGTGACTGAAGCGATGCGCGGCGGCTTTACACTGCACACGACGATGGTGCGGGAAAACCGTGCTTATCAACATTCCGAGTTCGTCGATGTGCCCTGGACGACCAAAGAATTGGCGATCAAGTGGGAACGGTTTACGTCCAAGCTGGAGCCCGCACAGCGGGAGACTTGGACAGCCGTGATCACTGGACCGGACGCCGAGCGAGCTGCCGCCGAAATGGTGGCGACGCTCTACGACGCGTCACTCGATGCCTTCCAACCGCATGCCTGGGCTGGCGGCTTTGGCGTTTTCCGCCGCGACCATTCAATGCTCTCCCGGAACTTTGAAAACCAACTCAAACATCTGTCAACGTTCAAACACGCCTGGGCTTGGGATTCACGCGACGACTCGCTGACCTATCCAAGGTTGAAGTTGCTCTCCGACGCCATGCATCAGTTCGGCATGCAGCAGATGTACACCCGCGGGTACCGTGCCCGCGGCCTGGCCTTGGGCATGGGTGGCATGGGCGGCGGTGCCGACGCCATGATGATGCGCGGGGCAGCGGCGCCGATGGCCGCGGGGATGGAAAGTGCGGCGATGTTCGGCGAAGGCGCAGCGTTCAGCAAGCTCGCGGAGGATGCGATCGCACCGGGACAACCCGCCGCTCCAGCCGACGGGGCGCCGCCAGAGGCAGCGGTTCAGCTCGATCTCGATTCGATCTCCGCCCGCAAGAACCTGGAGGAGACCGCGTTCTTCTTCCCGCACGTGCTCGCTGGCCAGGACGGCACGGTGCGGCTGGAGTTCACCATGCCCGAAGCGCTGACGAAGTGGAAGTTCTTGGGCTTCGCCCACGATGCGCAGCTTCGCGGCGGACTGCTGAGCGATACGGTGGTCACGAGCAAGGACCTGATGGTCCAGCCGAACCCGCCGCGGTTCCTGCGCGAGGGCGATCAGATCGAGTTCACCGTCAAGGTCACCAACCGTTCGGCAACGCGGCAAACCGGCGCGGTGCGACTGACTTTCAGCGACGCCCGCAGCGGCGACTCGGTTGATGACCAGCTTCAGAACACTTCCGGCGAGCAGTCGTTCGATCTCGCCGCGGGTCAGTCGCAATCGGTCGCCTGGCGGCTGAGCGTTCCGGATGATCTGGGCCTGCTGACGTACAAGGCCGTGGGCTCCAGCGGCCGGCTGTCCGACGGCGAAGAAGGTTACCTGCCGGTGCTGTCGCGACGAGTGCTGGTCACCGAGTCGCTGCCGCTGCCGATCCGCGGCCAGCAGACGAAGGAGTTCGACTTTGAGCGACTGGCAAAAGCGAGCGAGTCCGATTCGATCAAGCATCAGTCGTTGACGGTGCAGATGGCGTCCAACCCGGCGTGGTACGCGGTGATGGCGCTGCCGTACCTGATGGAGTACCCGCATCCCTCGAGCGAGCAGATCTTCAACCGGCTGTATGCGAACTCGCTGGCCCGGCACATCGCCGGTAGCGATCCGAAGATCGACCGCATCTTCGACCAGTGGCGGGGCACCGCGGCCCTCGACAGCCCGCTGAGAAGAACCAGGACCTGAAAGCGGTGATGATCGAGGAGACGCCGTGGTTGCGACAGGCGGAGACGGAAAGCCAGGCCCGCCGGAACGTCGGCATCCTGTTCGACGACAACCGCCTTGAAGATGAAACCGCGCGGCGCTGCGACAACTGGCCCAGCAGCAACACGACGATGGTCGCTGGCCGTGGTTCCCCGGCGGGCGCGGCAACGATTACATCACGCTGTACATCACCACCGGCTTCGGCCGGCTGCGGCACCTCGGCGTCGACGTCGATACGGCCTCCGCCGTCAAGTCGCTGACGCGGCTCGACGCTTGGATGACGGAGATGTACCGAGAGCATCAAGAAGAAAGACGACAACCATCTGTCGCCGCTGATCGCGCTGTATCTGTATGGCCGGAGCTTCTTCCTGCAGGATAAGCCGGTCGCTGCCGAGCACACGCCTGCGCTGAAGTACTGGCTGGCCAGGCCAAAAAGCACTGGCTCAAGCTCGACCACCGGCAGTCGCAGGCACACCTCGCGCTTGCGCTCAAGCGCTTCGGCGATGCCGATACCGCGCGGCGGATCATGGTGTCGATCAAGGAGCGGGCGGTGAACGAGGAAGAAATGGGGATGTACTGGCCGGGACAGCAGCTGTCGTCCTGGTGGTACCGCGCGCCGATCGACGCAGGCGATGATGATCGAGGCGTTCGACGAAGTGGCCGACGACGCCAAGGCCGTCGAGGACTGCAAGGTCTGGCTGCTGAAGCAGAAGCAGACGCAGGACTGGAAGACCACGAAGGCCACCGCCGACGCGGTCTACGCCCTGCTTCTGCGCGGCACGGACCTGCTCGCCTCGAGCAGCTCGTGGAGGTGGCTCTCGGCGGCGAGACGATTCGTCCCGAAGAGGTCGAAGCCGGCACCGGCTTCTACGAGCAAGTTTCGTCGGCGGCGAAGTGAACCCGAAGATGGCCACATCACGGTCAAGAAGACCGACGCTGGCGTCGCCTGGGGCAGCGTCCACTGGCAGTACCTCGAGGACATCGACAAGGTCACCCTGCACGACGGCACGCCGCTGAAGCTCAGAAAGAGCTGTACGTCAAACGCAACACCGACGCCGGGCCGGTCTTGCAGCGTGTGGAAGGCGCGGTCCAAGTCGGTGACGAACTGGTCGTGCGGATGGTGCTGCGCACCGATCGCGACATGGAATACGTGCACCTGAAGGACCATCGCGGCAGCGGCACCGAGCCGGTCAACGTGCTCTCGCGGTACAGGTTCCAGGACGGGCTGGCGTACTACGAATCGACCCGGGACACGGCGAGCCACTTCTTCATCGACTACCTGCGTCAAGGCACGTACGTGTTCGAGTACTCCACCCGCGTGCAACTTCGCGGCGAGTACCAGACCGGGATGGCGACCATCCAGTGCATGTACGCGCCGGAGTTCGGCGGCCACAGCGAAAGTTTGCCGATCGAGGTGGCGGGTGAGTGATTGAGGGCTGGAGAGTCGACGCGGCTGAGGTGGACATGTGCCCCTATGCGTTGGGTGGCACGCTCAGAGCCCCAGCGATGGGCGTGAGTGCTGGGGATACTGGTGCGTCCCCACGCATGATCAGCCGCAGAGACATTTCATGGTGACCATGCAATTCTCTTCAAGCCCACGCCCTTCGTTCCTCAGGGACGTGCCACCCAAGCAGGGACGTGCCACCCAAGCAGGGACGAGTCATCCGAGAAGGGACGTGCCACCCAGAGGATAAATCCCCCAGTGTGGCTATCGAGTACGGCAACGCCGCCCTGGCGGTCCCGCGGCGCGGTTGACCGAGTAAACTGTCGGCTGCGTCGAATTCGCCCGTCACGGCGGCTCGAACGCTTCCCCTACATCTTTGGAGAGAATTCATGCGTATTCGATTAGCCCTGATGGGCCTCGCTCTACTGGTTGGCGGTGTTGCCACGGCCCAAGAAAAGAAAGTCACTCATGACACCACCGCCGCTGACCAACTCGGCTGGAAGCTCGGTGTGCAAACCTATAGCTTCAACCGGTTCACGTTCTTCGAAGCGATCGATAAGGCCGCATCGATCGGTTTGAAGTACGCCGAAGCCTATCCGGGACAAACGATTTCGGCCGACATCGACGGCAAGATGGGCCCGGGGATGACCGCGGAGCAGATCAAGCAGGTCAAGGACAAGCTCGCCTCGGCCGATGTCCAATTGGTCGCCTTCGGTGTGACGGGGCTGAGCGCCAATGAAGCGGAAAGCCGCCGCACTTTCGAGTGGTGCAAGGAAATGGGGATCGGCGTGATCAATACCGAAGTGCGTGAAGACGCTTTTGATACGCTCGAGAAGTTGTGCGCAGAATATGAGATCAAGATCGGGCTGCACAACCACCCCGAACCGTCCTACTACTGGAATCCCGACACGGTTCTTAAAGCGATTGAAGGCCGCAGCAAGTGGATCGGCGCCTGTGCCGACACCGGCCATTGGCTGCGTTCAGGGCTCAATCCGATCGAAAGCCTCAAGAAGCTCGAAGGCCGGATCGTCAGCTTCCATTTCAAAGACCTCAATCGTGAAGGCAAAGGCGCCCACGACGTTCCTTGGGGTGAAGGTGTGGCCAACGTCCCGGGACTGCTGGAAGAAATGAAACGCCAGCAGTTTCAAGGCCCGGTTTCGATCGAATACGAACACAACTGGCTGCAGTCGCTGCCCGAGATCGCCCAGTGCGTGGAGAACTTCCACCGCTTCGCTAACCAGTTGGCCAAGTAACGGCGGCTACTGACCCGCTTCGGCCAATCGATCCAGCGGCGGTGTCGACTCGAGCCGTTTGATCACCGCTGCGACGGCACGCGACATCATGCGAACGTCGCAGCTCGGCAATGATTTGGCCGCCCGTGCGACCTGCGGCGGGGTCAGCGGCAGGTGGATGAACATCGAGACCGTCGGCAGGTGCAACTGCGCCGAGAAATGCTGGCTGAGATAGAACACCGCGTTGCACAGGTAGGTGCCGGCATGGTGTGAGACTTCGGCGGGAATGCCCGCGGCCAGCAATTCGTCTCGCATGGCGGCCAGCGGCAATGCGGAGCGATAGGCCGCCGGCGCGCCTGGCACCAGCGACTCTCCATCAGTCCTCAGATTCAAGCCGGTGGATTCCAGCTTGATGACAGGCCCTCCTGGAACCTGTCCGAGATGAATCGCGAAGTCATAACGATCCAGCAAATCTTTACGCAGCCGATCGCTGGCCGGTTGCAGATCCACCGGATAGCGACGGGTGACGACCGTGGACGAAGAATCGAGCCAACTGGTCAGGTCGATCAGCGTCAACCAGCTGCTGTTCTCCGGCCACTGGTCATAAGGTTCAAATGCGGTCAGGAGGATGCGTGGCATCTAGGCGTGAATCTCACGCAAATAGGATTCCAACAGCCGGACCGCGTTGCCGACCTCCCGTAGCTGACGTTCGCGGTCCTGCGGGATCTCGCGCTCGATCGTCAGCGGCCCGGTGTATCCGATCTCATGCAATGTTTGTAGGTAGGCGCGAATGTTGACATCGCCCTCGCCCAGCGGAACCTCTTGGCCCCAGGTCACCCCGGGCTGGTCGCTCCAGGTGCCGTCCTTGCAATGCACGCTCCGCACCCAGGGGGCGAGCTTTCGCAGTGCTTCCAGCGGTTCTTCCATCCCATAGAGGATCATGTTGGCCGGATCAAAATTGATCCGCAGATTGTCAAAGCCAACTTCATCGATGAATGCGATCAGGTCATCCGCGGTTTCTTGGCCGGTTTCCAGATGGAGGAATTGATCGTTGCCGGCACAGTGCTGACAGAGCTGCCGAGTGACTTCGACGATTCCGGGCCGCTCTGGATCGTTGCGGTCGTGAGGCACCACGCCGATGTGCAGGCCCACTGCATCGCAGCCCATCTCGCGGGTGAAGTCGCTGATCTCCCGCATCTCAACGAGCCGTTCTTGGCGGGTTGCCGGCGGGACTAAGCCGATGGTGCGGCCGACGCTGGGAATATCGGCGTAGCTCTCCCCTTCAAATCCGCCGAACACGCAGGTCAGCGTGACGCCGATCTGCTGCAGTTGCTCGCGCAGTTTCTGGACCGTCTGGGCGTTGCGAGACTCGCGGTGCGGAGCATGCAGTTGAATGGTGGGCACGCCGATCTGTTGGATCACGTCCCAAGAGACACCGAGCCCGGCATCGACCGAGGCGAACACACCGATTGGATTCATAACTAAAAGTTCAGAGTTCGAAGGTGGATGGGGATACCCTAATTCGCTCGCTCGCCCACGACAAGCAATTCGCAGGAATTGAGATCCGGAAAGGGGTCTGATTTGCCGCACAGCATAGCACAAGGCCGCGTCGCCGGGGGCACCCCGACAACGCGGCCTCGCGTTGGTTTGCACCGCCAGAATGTGCTGGCGGAGATGGTTAACAGACCGACTAACGGGTCGGGTCGAAGCCGGTTTGGGCCAGCTCTTCCTCTTCCTGGATGATGATCCGCGGCGTGACCATCATCATCAAGCTGCGGGCGTCACGACCGATCGCAACGTTGCGGAACAGTCGGCTGATATAAGGGATCTTGCTGAGGATCGGCACACCGCGTTCATTGCGGCCCTCAGCCATTCGCTTGATACCACCTAACAGGATCGTGCCGCCGTCCGGGACGCTGACCGTCGTGCTGATGTTGGTGAAGGCGAATGACGGTTGCTGGACCGTTGTACCTTCGACGATGTCTTCTTCGTCATCGCTGTTGATCGGCTTACCGGTCTCCGGGTCTCGCTCGATGACACTGGATCGGCGTCGACGCTTACCTTCGTAGGTGAACGTGTTGACGTCGCCGATTTGGCTGAAGTACGGCACCAGCGTCATCCGGACGAAGCGTTTGTCATCGCTGACGACTGCTTGCACGTTCAGTTGTGTGCCTTCGTTGAGCACGACGATGATCGGCTGCTGGGCGACGGCGAAGTCACCGACGACCGGCTGAATACTGGTCACGAATGGTCGCTGCGTCTGGTCACTGATCGTTGCCAGCTGTCCGTCAAACAGGGTGACTTTCGGTGCTTGGAGGACGTTGTTACGAGCGTCCCCTTGAGCGGCCTGCAGGAAGAAGAACGCTTCGATATCGCTCAGGATCGCAAAGCCGATCGTTGCACCTGCACCGGCGTCGAACGCACCGAAGGCGGGCGTCACACCCAGAGCCTGGTTCAACTGGACGTCGAAGTCCGAAGTCGGCAGACCGGCTACTCCGTCCCAACCGATGGTTACGCTCGGCCCGCTGTCATCCGTTGGCAACTGTTTGACGTTGTCGTCGAAGCTGAGGTCAAAGTCGACGCCGATCTGTTCAAAGAACGAATCGCTGAGCGTGATGAATCGTACTTCGATCGTTACCTGCAGGTTTTGCAGCTTGCGGAGCGATTCGAGCAGTTCAGCGATCTGGTCATGCACGTCACTGGTGGTGCTGATGACCAAGCTGAGGTTCTGGTCATACGGGCGGATCGTGCTCGTGCCACCGCCGAGTTCCCAGGTATCGGGCTGAATAGTCGACTGGATCAATTCGATCAGCGGTTCGAAGTTCGCAAACGGCGAGCCCCCGAATCCACCGGTGCCAGGACGATTGGGGCCGAACCCGCCACTGGAGCTCATGCCGCCGAACTGTGCCATCGCCTTGGGGTTGAGCGGGCCAGCGGCACCGGTGTTGGTCGCCAGATTGGCCATCGACACCGGCATCACCTGCACGTCGGTCTGCTGAGTGGTCATTTGATAGGCCGCACGCAAGGCCCCGGCCAAACCGTCTTCATAACCGGAGGTGAAGTTCGGGATCGGCGTGACCAAGTCGGTGACGCGGTAGGTCCGGGCGTACACCCGGCTCCGCTTGGCTTCTTGACTGGTGATCATCAAGACGTCGTTCTCGAAGATATGAGTCAGCTCAAACTCGGCCAGGATCAGATTCAAGGCGCTCTGCAGCTTGATCGGTGTGCTCAATTGCAACGTCACGGCCGCGTCGCTGGCGACCCGCATTTCGTTCATCGCCCGAGTGTCCATCACGATCGGAATGTTCGTGACGGCAGCGAGATCCTGGATCACTTCGCTGAGCGGGCGGTTCTGATATTGGACTTCCACCGGTGTGGAGAGCCGCCGTTTGATGTCCTGTTCGGCAGGTGACAGCCGCGAATCGGATTGGCTCAGCGCCCTGCGTCGTCGGGACAGTTCGCTCCACTGTTGGGCGTCCCCGAAGTCGAGATCCCGCGCCGGATCCATGGCAATGCTCGCTCGGTCGATGGCCAGCATGTTCCTGGCAAACGCGTCTTCTTTGCCCGAGGAGATTTCTTCATTGATCATCAACCGCGTACCCATGCGGCTGGTGTGGAACATGCTCTTAGCGATCGACGAGCCCGGGCTGAGTTCAGCGACCTTCTTCGCCACCACTTCGGCTTCCGGGTAACGGCGTTGTTCCATCAAATCGTTGAATGTGTCGACCATCGACGCGATTTCTTCGTCGATTCGCTGTTTGCGGACTTGGTCGTCAGCCAGCTGAGCGCGCACCGCGGCGTTGGCGAGATCGAGTTCGATCTGGCCGCGGTTGGCTTCGACATATTGTTTTTGTTCGTTGATCGCGCGGTCGACCATCGCGGTCATGCTCGCCGCGGCGGTGGCATCGAGGTTAGCCTCGCCCACCCGTCGTCGCAACTTTTGCAGCCGATCGAGCGCCTGCAGCGGATCGGATGTCCGCAGCTCGGTAGCCTTGGCCAGCTCGGCCGTGATCTCGCGGTAGAGTTTGCGGGTTTCGGCCTGCGATTCCATTTCTGCGATCTGGATCGGCGACAAATCGGCCGGCACGCCAGGCGAAACGGTTTCGGGCAGCCGGGTCGGCTGCAGCAGCGTCAATTTCTCCTTCAGCTGACCTCGGGTCGCCAAATCCATGCTGGCTTCATGTTTCCAGGCTTCCACAAACAGCTCTCGCGCCTGTGCCGAGTTACCTTTGGAAAGCGCTTCGAGCCCTTGGCGATAGAGCGTTTCACCTGGTCCGCCGGATTCCGATCCCGATTCCCCAGGGCCGTTGAGCGCTTGTGCAGGCTGGACCTTGGTGGTGTCCTCGCTGGCGTTATAGAGCGAGTTGACGACCGAGCCGGTGTTGGCCTGTGTGCCGCCGGCAGGTTGAACATCCGAAGCCTGGCGAACCATCGATTGGGGAGCATCGTCGCTGATGCTCGCCGAGGACGAAGCGGCGACGCCAGCGCGGCGTGCGGCCGACTGAACATCTAAGGCGAGTTGCCAGACGCGGGGTTCTCCCGGAGCGAACTCCGACTCGGGCACCGACAGCGTTTCCGCTGCGGTCACCGATCGCAATGCGCCGGCGATGTCACCGCGTTCCAGTGCAGCGCGGCCTTGAGCGATCAGCCGCAGGGCTTCTTGCTTGCCGGTGGCACCGGCCTGAGCCAGTAGCTGAGCTCCGGCGGGCATCGCCAGCGGCTGCGGTTGGGTGGTTTTGCCATTGGGCGGAGCGCTGGGCGGCATGTCCAGGAGCGTTCCCTCGATCCCGATCTGCGTCAACGATTGACGCAGGGCGGCGACTTGAGGCTGAAGCTCCGGCAGCGGCTGAGCGTTGACCCGGGCACGGCGATACAGCTCGACCGCATCGGCATACTGCTTGGCCGCCAGAGCCGTCTTGGCTCGCTCGAGCAAGCTGCGCGTGGCTGCTACTCGGGCTGCGGTCTGATTCGCTGCGTCAGCGGCCGACTGTGGCGAAGCGGCGGTTGGCGTGCCTGACGGACCGTTACCAGGCTGCTCACCCCAGGCGGGTGCCATCATGCCAGTGCCCAACAGAAGCGGCACCAGTTGCAGCCTCCATGATCGGCGTAGTTGTTCGTTGAGGTGGTTCAACGCGACTCTCCTTTTCCGCGGTGAAATGATTGCAGATCTAGCTTGGCCCACGTCCAAAGTGTGATGACGCATGTCGGTTGACCATTCCCTTGTACTGAACGATGCCGCTGTTCTTCCGTTGACCATGCGGCCGTGACCGGTGACAAACTCATTTTGTCGCGGTACAACGTCGGGTTCCCAGGACGACTCCTGGAGTGTTTGCGGAAGTAGCCAAACGAAGATTCATCCGTCAACACCACTTTGCCCCCCGTTCGCAAAAACCGGCCGTTTTTTTCTGAGCAGCCGCTCGCTGTCCCTGTTCTGAGCTTTTCATTTGGAGACCTTTGCCATGGCCAGCCGCCGGATTCTGATGATCGTGGGCGACTACGTCGAAGATTATGAGGCGATGGTGCCGCTTCAGATCCTGCAGTGCGCCTCCCATCTGGTCGATACGGTTTGCCCGGACAAATCGGCCGGCGACAGCGTGATCACGGCGATCCATGACTTCGATGGGGCGCAGACCTACAGCGAAAAGCCGGGGCACCGGTTTGCGATCACCGCCGATTTTGCCGCGGTCGATCCGGAGACTTATGACGCGTTGGTGCTGCCCGGTGGCCGCGCTCCGGAATACCTGCGACTAAACCCGCGCGTGCTGGAAATCGTCAGGCACTTCGCCCAGACCTCTAAGCCGATCGCCGCGATCTGTCACGGGCCGCAAATCCTCGTCGCCGCCGGCGTGCTGCCAGGTCGTCAGTGCAGTTGCTACCCGGCCGTGAGCCCCGAGATCACCGCGGCCGGAGGCGAGTACATTCCGCCGAGCCAGGGCATGGACTCGGCGCACGTCGAAGGCAACCTCTGCACCGCCCCGGCCTGGCCCGCCCATCCGGCATGGATGCGCGCGTTCCTTAAAATGCTGTAGCGCCGATAGGGCTGCACTGGTTGCACGCCGCTGCCGCAGTTCCGACAATTCTCCTCTGCCCCGATTCCCTTCTCGACTAGGAGTGCTTGATGCCACGCCCCGTGACCCTCTTCACCGGCCAATGGGCCGATCTGCCGATTGAAGAAATGGCTCGACTGACCGCCGACTTCGGTTATGACGGCATCGAGTTAGCTTGCTGGGGCGACCACTTCGAGGTCGACAAGGCTCTTCAGGACGACGGCTACTGCAACCGCAAACGCGAACTGCTCGACGGTCGCGGGCTGCAGTGCCATGCGATCAGCGGCCACTTGGTCGGCCAAGCGGTGCTGGACATCATCGACGAGCGTCACAAAGCGATTTTGCCGCCTCACGTCTGGGGCGATGGAGATCCTGCCGGAGTCAACCAGCGGGCGGCCGAGGAATTAAAAAACACCGCTCGCGCGGCTCAGAAGTTTGGTGTCGATGTCGTCAACGGCTTTACCGGCAGCAGCATCTGGCACCTGCTGTACTCCTTCCCGCCGGTGCCGCCGAAGATGATCGACGCCGGATTTGACTTATTGGCCGAACGGTTCAATCCGATTCTCGATGTGTTTGGTGAGTGTGGTGTGAAGTTCGCATTAGAAGTTCACCCTACCGAAATCGCCTTTGATATTTACACCGCTCAGCGCGGCACTCGATGCGCTGGATCATCGGCCTGAGTTCGGATTCAACTTCGACCCCAGCCACTTAATCTGGCAAGGTGTTGATCCGGTCCAATTCATCCGCACCTTTGCGGACCGGATCTACCATGTTCACGTCAAGGACGCGATTGTGAAACTCGATGGCAAAGCCGGTATTTTGGCCAGCCATTTGAACTTCGGAGACCATCGCCGCGGTTGGGATTTCCGCAGCCCCGGACGCGGTGGTGTCAACTTTGAAGAAATCATCCGCGCCCTCAATGACATCGGTTATGAAGGTCCGCTGTCGATTGAATGGGAAGATAGTGGAATGGATCGTCAGTTCGGTGCCCGTGAAGCCTGTCAGTTCACTAAGAAACTTGATTTCTCAGCGAGCGCACGAGCATTCGATTCGGCGTTCGAGAAGGAATAGGCACGTCAGCACGCGTCTGAAGCGGTTGTGAAAACAGTTTGACCTGTGGGCTATTGCGGTTTAGCCTGATCGCAGCAGTGCGATCGGCATCAGGAAGTGAGCATGTCAGCCCAACCGCCTCCCGTCTGTAGCCCCGATGGCCATGCCTGGTTCTTACGGCACCGCGATGGTGTCACCCACGGCCCCTACGCCTTCGATGCCGTCATCGAAGCCGCACAGCAGGGACGAATCGCCAGCGACACCGTTGTCTCACATCCAGACTTTACGCAAAGTGATTGGGTGCCCGCGTTGGCGATTCCTGAAGTTGCGGCCGCGGCCAATGCGCTGCCTTTGACGGGCCAGTGCAAACCCAACGCCGCGGTGACGCGCTACGTGCCCATCAAACATCGCCCCGGCCACTTGGGCAAGCGGATTGTGCTGGTGGCGACGATTCTCTGGCTCGCGGGGCTGCCGCTGGCCTACCAGCACGGCACCGCGCAAGCCCACCGCGGCAGCCGTTATGATGCCAACTCAGAAATCTATCACTTCAGTGCATTCGCGGTTCACAAAACTGAAATGCTGCTCCGCGAGCAACGCTTTGTCGAACGCAGTCTGACCCTCTGGTCAATGCTGTACATTGGGGTGGCCGCGGTCGGAATCTTGATCACGATCGTGGTGCCGGACCGCCCCTGGCGTCCGGATGTCGCGATGTAGGTCGGCGGGTTCAAACGTTTGCCCAAATGGAGCTTCCGCTATAAATTGACCTGCGGCGGTTCCTGGATGCGAAACTGCCCGCTGCGGCGATTGAATCATCGCGGCGCCGCCGAACTCCCCCGCCCTGCCCCAGCCTTGCATGCTGGCGTTTGTCGCCAACTGCACTTTCACCCTCGCCGGTTGCCGCTGACGCGGTCATCTTCTGATGCCTGATCAACCCAAGTCACCGTGGAAACTGATCGTCCTGGCAGCGCTGGCGGGATCGCTGGTGTCAGCCGTCGCCGGCAACGACGCGCTCCGCGTCCCCGCCGGCGACTGGCCGCAGTGGGGCGGCACACCGCATCGCAACAACACGCCCGAGACTGGTACGCTGCCGGCGGACTGGAAGGTCGGTAAGTTCGATCGCCGCAGCGGTGCCTGGGACCGCTCGACGGCCGAAAACGTCCGCTGGGTCGCCAACCTCGGCGGCCAGACCTACGGCAACCCGGTCGTGGTCGGCGACAAGGTGTTCGTTGGCACGAACAATGCATCGGGCTATCTGGAGCGGTATCCCGCCGAGGTCGATCTGGGCTGCCTGCTCTGCTTTGATCGCCACAGCGGCCAACTGCGATGGCAACACAGCAGCGAGAAGCTTGAGTCGGGACGTGTCCACGATTGGCCGCTGCAGGGCATTTGCAGCACGCCGCTGGTGGAAAACGATCGGCTGTGGTTCGTCACCAATCGCGGCGAGGTCCGCTGCTTGGACACCGAAGGATTCTACGATGGTCAAGATGATGGCCTGGCTCAGCCGCCTGAAATCGCTGCCAACTCGCTCGAGGCCGACGTCGTGTGGGTGTATGACATGATGGCCGAGCTAGGAGTCAGCCAACGGAATATGGCCTCCAGCAGCGTGACCGCCTGGGGCGATCTGCTGTTGGTCAATACCGGCAACGGCACCGGTGAAACCGCGACGCAGTTGCCCGCTCCCGCGGCGCCGAGCTTCCTCTGTCTCAACAAGCAGAGCGGTAAGTTGATTTGGGCCGACAATTCCCCAGGTGAGAACATCCTGCACGGCCAGTGGTCCAGCCCGGCCGCAGCGGTCCTCGGCGGCGTGCCGCAAGCGATTTTTGCTGGCGGTGACGGCTACGTGTACAGCTTTGCTGCCGATCATGGCGCCGGCGGTAAGCCGACTCTGCTCTGGAAGTTTGACTGCAATCCCAAGACATCCCGCTGGGCTTTGTCCGGCGACGCGGACCGCAATTATCTGATCGGCACGCCGGTGATCTACAACCAGCGCGTGTACATCGCCGTCGGCCAAGATCCGGAACTCGGCGAGGGCCAGGGCCATCTGTGGTGCATCGACCCGGCCCGGCGCGGCGATGTTTCACCACAATTGGCGATGCGAGTGGTCGACGGCCAGCAGGTGCCGATTGCTCATCGCAGCCCTCAAGCCGTCGATCCGCAGCGTGGTGAAGTCGCCGTTGACAATCCCAATTCTGCGGCCATTTGGCATTACGCCGGTTTCGACCTCGATGGCGACGGGTCGATCGGATTCGAGGAAACGATGCACCGCACGCTCGGAACCGTGGCGATTGCCGATGACCTGCTGTACGTCGTCGATCTGGCCGGCATTTTGCACTGCCTTGACGCCGAGGGGGAAAATGGGAAGGCTAAGGTTCATTACACCTACGACCTGTTGGCGCAAAGCTGGAGCAGTCCGCTGATCGCCGACGGGCGGGTTTGGGTCGCCGATGAGGATGGTGACATTACCGTTTTTCAACTTGGGGCAGACCACGCCGAGCCGATTGCTGAAATCAACATGGGCTCAAGCCTCTACAGCACGCCGGTCGCGGCCGGTGACACGCTGTTTATCAGCACGCGTGACCGTCTGTTTGCGATCGGCCTGCCGGTCGCGTCCCAGAGCAACTAAGAAACGTTTGGATCTATCATGAGCAAGACCGTCATTGATTGTGGCAACTGTGGCCCTGACTACAACTCGATCCGCAAGCTCGTTCAGTCGCAATTCGACGCCGTGGTGCTGCAAACTCATGGGCTGCAAGACACGTTGGAGGTGCTCGCTCAGCGGCCGGTCGATCTGATCACTGTCAATCGCAAACTCGATCGTGATTATTCCGATGGGCTGAAGGTAATTCGCGGGATCAAGGCCGACCCACGGTTTGCCTCGATCCCGGTGATGCTGATCACGAATTACGAAGAGCACCAGCAGGAAGCGATGGCGGCCGGCGCCGTGCGCGGGTTTGGCAAGCTGGCAGTGAACGATCCGGCGACCGCTGAGCTGCTCCAGCCGTATCTCGGCAGCGCCGAAAAGGCGTCGGCATCAGGCTCCACCCGCAACTGAGCGACCAGGGTGGCCGATCGCTCCGTCGATCGGAAGTCTAGCCGGCAGCGTTCGACCAGCGTGGCCGATCGCTCCGTCGATCGGAACGACCTGCCTCGGTTCGACCGGCGGAGCGGTCGACCACCTTCTTCGATCGGAGCTCTAGCCGGCAGCGTTCGACCAGCGTGGCCGATCGCTCCGTCGATCGGAACTCTAGCCGGTCCCAGTTCGACCGGCGGAGCGGTCGACCACCTTCGCCGATCGGAGCTCTAGCGGCCGCAGTTCGACCAGCGTGGCCGATCGCTCCGTTGATCGGAACTACCTGCCTCGGTTCGACCGGCGGAGCAGTGAGCCACCTTCGCTCTCACTCGCGCTGCCACCGTCCACCGTCCACCGTCCACCGTCCCTCCCGCCCCTGCCTCCAATTCGGCCAATACTTGCCCCAAATTGGTGGTGCAATCAGCTCATTTGCTGTAGGCTAGTTAACCGGCGTTGTACCGGCATTAACGGCGTAGGCTGCCGCTGTGCGACCGCCAGTATTCCTTTTTTGTTCTCTTGAGGCGATTCATGCGTATGCGTCACCGACGGCTCGGCTTCACTCTGGTGGAGCTGTTGGTCGTCATTGCCATTATCGGCGTGATGGTCGGACTGCTGCTTCCGGCCGTACAATCCGCTCGCGAAGCCGCGCGGCGGATGCAGTGCACCAACAACCTGAAGCAACTCGGGCTGGCACTGCACAATTACCAAAGCACCTTTTCGAAATTCCCGCCGGGCAGCGTCAGTTCCAAAGTGCCCCGTGGCGGCGCCGCCACAGGCAACAGCTTCGGCCCGAGCTTCTACGGAATGATGATGCCGTTCTACGAGCAAGGCGCACTCTATGACCGCATGATCTGGGTCGGCGAGTCGCCCGGCTACACGATGGAGCGTGCCGGCAGCACCGGCCGGATCAATGGCGAGATCATCAAGGCGGCTGGCATCATTCCGGTCATGCGTTGCCCTTCCTCGACCAACCCTGAGAGCGTGGGATCGTTTGAAACACAAGCCCACTACGCCGGTATCTCCGGCTGCGCCGAACCGACCAGCTTCGTCGAGAACCGCATTTCGACCGTCACGGTTGCTGGCCAGCCCACTCTGGTCTCCGGTGGTGGCATGATGCTACCGAACTACGCAACCAGTTTCCGAGACTGTACCGATGGCTCATCGAACACCATCATCCTGGGCGAAATGTCGGGCCGGCTGGTGCGACTTGATGGAGCCTTTAGCTTTCCTGCAGCGGCCGGAACAGACCACGGCTGGATGATGGGCAACCGCGTGACCGGCTACCCGCCGAATCTCGACAACGGCACCAACTCCGCCGACATGCGCTGCTTCAACACCAACACCATTCGTTACTCGCCCAACCAGGAGCCGTTTGCGTTTCAGGTCTTCCCGGGCATGGCCAGCAACGTCGGCGCGAACAACCCGCTCACTTCTCAGCACCCTGGCGGTGTGATGGTGGCGATGACCGACGGTTCGATCCGGTTCATCGCCGAAACCATCTTCTTGGAGACCCTCAAACAATTGGCGACTCGAGACGACGGCCAAGTTTCTCAACCCGAATAAACACCCGGGCAAAGGTCTGTTCTGTCAAACGATCTACCATTATTAGAAATGAGACGTATGAAACTGTCGGTTCCTTCTGTTTGTGACCACTCGCCAGCGCTGCTCCGTCCGCTGCTTGTGCTGTTGGTCCTGGCTCTCGTCGGTACGCTCGGATGTGGCTCTGGCCACGATTACGGCCCCACAGGAACGGCCCAGGGGCGGCTGACGCACCAGGGTAAAGCCCTCGCCCCTGATACCAAGGTGGTCTTCATGCATGCTCAAAACGGCGTAGCGGCCTTTGGGGCGACCGATGCGGAAGGCAACTTTAAAGTCCGCACGGTCAACAGCGACCAGATCCCGATCGGTACCTACCGCGTGATGATCCAGCCACCGGAGTCGGAACTCGGCGGCGACAGCGAACCGACCGCGGAAGAATTGCTCAACGACCCCGACATCAATCGCCCGCGTCCCAACCAAGGCGGGTTTGACTTCAAGTACCGCCAGGTCTCCACCAGCGGCCTGGAGTACAACGTGCAGGAAGGGGACAACGAGTTTCAGATCGATCTGCAGTAGGCAACCGGACGCGATTTGAACGCCGGTCGGCCGCGCTCGATCTGCCAGTGAAACCGCTTAAGCAGTTGATCAGATTGTCAGTCGCCGCGCACGGGCGACCACTGGCCAACGTTCGACCGCTCGGCCATCGCGGACGCACCACACCTCGCTGTGCAGCGCCACGGTCGGGCAAATGTGCCGTGGGACACCATACATCACTCGGCCCACCGGATAAGCATCGGCCTGCGGCGTTTGCAGCACCAGATGCTCTTCGTTCTGCATCACCACCGTGGCATCCTCCAGTCCAAACCAACGGACGCGTGGCTGCGGCATCTCCGCGGCAACCGCCTTATGACCGAGGTCCAGGCAAATGCGGCCATCAGCCGGCCGGCTGATCACGCGGGACAGCAGCACAGCGGCATTGAGATAATCGAGATCCGGCGAGACTTCCGCTTGCCCGAAATCCCATAACACCGGCGTTCCTGCTCCTACTTCCGTGCCGGCATTGGCAACGAGCAGCGACGACGTTGGAGTGCCACCGGCAACGACTTTGGGAACCTCCAGACCTTGGCTGCGAAGCGTCTCGACCAAGCGGTGCACGGGCGCAAAGGCGGCTTCGGTCGCCTTGACCAACGCAGCATAGTCGGTATCGCGCAGGTGCCCATCATAAGCGTGCAGTCCTCCAGCCCTAAGGCCAGGTGTCTGCGCCAGCTGATGATAGAGCGCTGCAGCCTCGTCGCCCGGCCGGATACCGGTCCGGTCCATGCCGACATTCAAATCGACCAGCAACTCGATCGTCACCCCACCGGCCGCTGCGGCAGCGGCCAGCTCCGCTAGGCTGGCCGGGTTGTCGACCAGTGCCGCAAACCGAGTTCGCGGAAACCGCTGAATCAACTCGACCAGTCGCGCCACGTTCGGGCCGACGCAGGGGTAGGCCAACAAGATGTCTTGCCCACCGGCCTCGGCGGTCATCTCCGCTTCGGCGATCGTGGAGACCTTGAACTTATCGATGCCGAGGCGACGTTTGATCGCAATGATCTGAGGCAATTTGTGCGTCTTCACATGCGGCCGCAGCCGCGCCGGGTCACCTGCCATCTCGATCAGACGCCGCAGGTTCAACTCAATCCGCTCGGGGTACAGCAGCAGCGTGGGTGAAGCCACTTCATCAGTGTTGGTGATCTCGTACCAGTTCGTCATGTGCCTATCGGTTTCTCTTGTACTCGTGCTCAGCATCGCGGTGCTCGTGCTCGTCATCGACCGCCCGCGCAAAATCTGCTGATGTTCTCAAGCGAGAGACGATCGATGTTGCGCCGATCATAATCGAAATTCGCCTCGGACATGTGGGCTCCGTTACGAGCACGAGCACGAGCACGAGCACGAGCACGATGGGATTACTGATCGCCAGAGCACAAAATCAAGCGGTGACACAGCACCACTTTGGCCACCTTATACCGTTGCGGAGGTGACCGACTGGATCTGCCGCAGAAATTGATCCATCGAAGCGGTCCGCTCTTCGACGCGTGGATGCAACGCCTGCATAATCGCGCGGGCCAACTTGGGGTCCAGATCGGGCCGGTAGCTCAAGATATCCTTCGGCGGATCCGAGTCATGATGCAGCGCCGCCCGGCCGTTGGTCAGCGAGGCTTGCCAAGGAAACTCGAACGTGCACAGGCTGTAACAGCTGACGCCAAAGGAGAAGATGTCGACGCGTTTATCCGTCGGCCGGCGGCGGACGATTTCCGGCGACATGTACAGCGGCGTACCGGTGCGGTTGCCAGCGGCCATGAACGGCGGAGTGGCCGGCACGGTCAAACCGAAATCGATCAGTTTGACACCCGAAAAGTCGGGCAAGCAGATAAAATTGCGAGGACAAATGTCGCGGTGAATGAAGCCGCGTTCGTGAACGTACTGGATCGATTCGGCCATGTTGCGAATCATCTCCAGCCGCGATGCTCGGACAGCCGCTTCGTTTCGGTCGGTGATCGTTTTCTGCAGTGTCGGCCCGTCGATGTACTCCATCACCAAGAAAGGCTCATTCTTAGTCAACAAACCGACTTCATAAGTTTCCACCACCAGCGGGTGTTTCATACTCAGCGCGATTTCGCCTTCGCTCGGTTTATTCAAGCCCTTGAACCGCGCTTCGAAGAACTCGAACTTTTCCACGTCGCATAGCTTGACTCCGACGATTTTACCGGTGGTGCGGTCACGGGCTACGAAGAAGCTGCTCATCGTGCCGCTGACGCTCGACCGCAGCCGCTCAAACCGCGCTTCGATGTTGACCTTTCCTCGCGTCACGCCGCTACTGCTGCCGCCGGAGGAGCCGAACATGGACTTCAAAGAATCGATCAAGCTCATCATCATTTACCGCAGTAGTCGATCGCGCGGGCGATTTCGCTCTTGAGATGCTCGCGGACGACGATGCGATCGATGTAGCCGTGCTCCAGCAGGAACTCGCTGGTTTGAAAGCCCTCGGGCAGCTCGATGCGGATCGTGGCTTTGATCGTCCGCGGGCCGGCGAAGCCGATCAGGGCCTTCGGCTCGGCGAAGACGAGGTCGCCCAGCGAGGCGAAGCTGGCCGCCACGCCGCCCATCGTGGGATTGGTGAGCACGGAGATGAACAGCCCGCCCGCTTCGTCGATAGCGGGCCAGCGCCGCGGAGACCTTGGCCATCTGCATCAGCGACAGGATGCCCTCGTGCATCCGGGCGCCGCCGCCGGAGCCGCTGATGATGATCAGCGGCAGATTCTGCTTCGTGGCGCGTTCGACCAAGCGTGTCAGCCGCTCGCCGACGACCGAGCCCATGCTGCCCATGATGAAGGCCGAATCGGTGACGCCGAACGCCACGCGGCGGGCGCGGATCATGCCGGTGCCGGTCAATGCCGCGTCGGTCAGCCCGGTCCGCTTTTGCTCGGCCACGAGGCGCTCGGCATACGGCCGTCGATCGGAGAACTGCAGCGGGTCGGTCGGCCGCAGATGCTCGTCCATCGGCTCAAAGGTGCCGTCGTCGAGCACTTGGGCGACGCGTTCAATCGCCGAAACATAAAAGTGGTAGTCGCACTTGGGACAGACGTTCAGCCGGCTGATGACTTCTTTGCGATACACCGACGCGGCACAACCGGGGCACTTGAGCCACAGCCCTTCGGGCACACCACGTTTTTTTTGAGGCTGATTCAGCACCGCTTCACCGATCCCATCGCTGGTCACGCTGGGGGCACCGTTTTCGGCCGAGGCGACACGGGGAAGCCCGTCCGCAGCTGGCGGATGGACACCGCTGGTTGTGGCGCGGGACTCGGATTGAGAATCGACGGAGGCCATGGGGCAGAAGCGCACGGATGGCGCGGGGCAAGCGGAATGAAGAATAAAGAGATCACCTAGTGTGACAAATCAACGCTGACTGGTAACACCCCAATCGTAGCCGCTAACCGTCAATTTTGCTGTACCTAAACCGATCCTTTCACACCAACCCCCTCCCAGGAGGAAGGCACCGGCGACGAGGCGTCCACTACGCCGAGCGATCGACGGGAGATCCGCAGGACGAAAGCTCCCTTTTATTTGCCACGCTGATTTTGCTACAGCCGGTTCGCTGGGCGGCTCAATCCTCGCCCAGGTCGCCCGGTATTTTGCCGTTACCCGTGTCTTGCTGTGAATGGAGCCAAGGATGGCAGTGTTCAAGACGTTATTTCCCGCCGTCATGCTATCGGTTTGCGTAACGGCAGCGGCCCCGGAAGTTCTCCAGGCCGCTCCGCCGAGCTTGCTCAGGATCTTCAGCAAAACGCCGCAAGCGGAAGCCGCTTCGCATGATCCGCGGCAACTGACCGAAGTCGACGGCCCATGGATGATCTTGGCCGCGTCGTTCGCCGGTTCAGCAGGCCGCGAGCGCGCCGAAGCGCTGGCCGATGAACTGAGCAAGGAAATGGCAATTCCCACCTTCATCCATGAAGAAAACTTCGATTTCACCGGAAAGCTCGACCAGCCATCGGGCACCGGACGCGTGCTGCGATACGCCAACCAAGCTCAGTACCAAGCATTTGCCGTGCTGGTCGGCGAATATGATTCGGTCGACCACCCCCAACTCATCAAAGACCTCAAACGGATCAAAGCCTTCAAGCCCAAGGGAGCCGGCTCGCCTGACGCGGCGCCGGCAGGTGCTGAAACGCCAATGGACGCTGTCAAGAATCTGCAGCGCGGGCTGATCAAACGCTTGGGCAAGACGCCGCCGGGGCCGCTGGGCAATGCCTTTGCCACCACCAATCCGATGCTGCCCGAAGAATACTTCATGATCCCGGAAGTCGACTCGTTCGTGATGGAACTCAACAGCCGAGTCGAACACAGCCTGCTGAATAACCCCGGTAAATTTACCGTGGTCGTCGCCACCTTTGCGGGTCTGACCACGATCGTCGATGGCAAAAAAGACAAAGACTTCGAGCCGAGTAGTGAGCGCATGGAAGCCTGTGCCCTCAATGCCAACAAGATGGTCACGGAACTACGAAAGAAGGGCGTCGAAGCCTACGAGTTCCACGACCGCACCCGCAGTCTGGTGACGATCGGCAGCTTTGACTCGCTGGGCAATTCCAAACCGGGAGGCGGCTTCGAGTACACGCCGGCGATCCGCCGTGTGATGGAAACCCACCGCGCCGGCAACGAAGTGGAGCCGACTCAGTTTGGCCCCGGCATCAAGGCCCGTCACGTCGCTTCGATTCCTTATGATATCAATCCCACACCGATTGCCGTCCCCAAGAAATCCAAGCGAAGCCTCTACAGCGGCCGCCTCGGCATGCGGTAAACCAAGGTGGTCGATCGCTCCGCCGATCGGTACTAGGTTGATGGTTGTTGGTTAACAGCCGTACCTCGTCCCCCGTCCACCAACAACCAACAACCAACAACCAACAACCAACAACCAACAACCAACAACCAACAACCATGTTCAGTCTCGTCGTCGGCTCGGGAAACGCGCATAAAATCGCTGAGCTGCGAGCGTTGTTGCCACAGGACCGCGTCCGCTTGACGGCGCTCACAGAGCTGAAAGACGCTATCGAAGTCGACGAAACCGGCAGCACGTTCGCTGAAAACGCGCGGCTCAAGGCGGTCGAGCAGGCCAGGCACCTGGGCCGCTGGGTGTTGGCTGAAGACAGCGGGCTGAGCGTCGATGCCCTCGGCGGCCAGCCCGGCGTGCTGTCGGCCCGGTATGCCGGCAAGCACGGCGATGACGAGGCGAACAACCGCCGGCTGTTGGACGAATTGGCCGGGGTACCAGACGAGCGTCGCGGCGCCGCATTCTGCTGCTTTGTCTGCTTGGCGGACCCTGAAGGAAACGTTCACATCGAGGTCGATGACTTCTGCCGCGGCCGCATTGCCCACGAGGCCGCGGGCGAAGGTGGATTCGGCTACGACCCACTGTTTATCATCCCCGAATACCATCTGACCTTTGCGCAGCTTGGGTTAGCGGTCAAGAATGTCCTCAGCCATCGCTCGCGCGCGCTGAGAAAACTGCTTCCTCCTTTGCTGGATGTGATCGCCCCATGATGATGTCCACCGACTCCGACCGCCTGGACGTGATCGCCGTCGGGGCGCACCCTGACGATGTGGAGATCGCTTGCGGCGGCACGCTCGCCAAGCTCGTTCAACAAGGTTATCGGGTCGGCATCATCGACCTGACCGATGGTGAACCGACGCCCGGATCGCCCGGTCCCGAGGTGCGGTTGGCCGAAGCCGACGCGGCGGCCAAGGTGCTGGGCATCCACGAGCGGATCAACCTCAATCTGCCGAACCGGCGGCTGTTTGATAGCTTTGAACACCGAGTCGCTTTGGCGACCGAGTTCCGCCGCTGGCGTCCACGGCTGGTGATCGGCTTTGGCGACAAAACGCCGATGGCCTCGCCGGATCATTACCAAGCGATGCTGCTGACCGATGCGGCGATCTTCTACAGCCGGCTGAGCAAGTGGGACGAATACTTCGACGGGCTGCCGGTCCACGCCATTTCGCGGCACCTCTACTTCCGCTTGGCGTTTGAGTATGAGGTCATGGCCGGGGAAGCGAGCCATGTCACCGTTGATATCGGCGCGACGATTGACGCTAAAATCCAGTCGGTGCTCTGCTACCAAACGCAGTTCAGCGGAAAACCTTATATCGCCGAACGGCTGCGGGCGGCAGCGATCGTCTCCGGCGCCGCCGCCGGCGTGACCGCAGGGGAGGTCTTCGTCGCTCCCAAACCATTTGCAGTGGACGATTTACTTAAAACCATCATGCCCTGAGTCGGCGTGGGAGCGGGGGCGATGGAACAGCCTCAGCAGCGACGAGCCTGCAGAATGATCTAGATTCTGCCCGGGCGTTGTTGTAAGTTCCCATGCTAACCGAGCATCAACGAAGGCTTTGTGGCGAGCTCGTCGCCACGGTTTCAGGGAGGATCTATCGCGTGCAAACGCTCAAAACAGCCATCGTCGTGTTGTTGATGATGACAGTCATGTATGGCTGCTACGTCTCATTGACAGCTGCTCCCGAACCGCTGCCCGAACATATCGTCGAGCTGATCGAGGAATCGGATTCGTTCGGCGAGTTCGCGATCGATCCGGGCTTGCCCGACTCGCTGGCCAGCCTCGGAATCTCCGACAATGCGGACTCGCAGGCCAACCCGGAAGATGGTCCTGCGGAGCTGACCTTCTCCGATTCCCCAGCGACCGACACGCGCGGCCAAAGTGATTCTGCGACGGTTCAGGCGATCGCTTCGCTGACCGACCGGGAGGGATCGGACCGAAAGTTACCCCGGCCCGATGACGTTTCACCGGCGGTCGCTCCCGATTTTGACCGCGATTACCCATCGACCCAGACCGCCGAACTGAATCTCCCCGACCCAGGATCGCTCGACACTTTGCCTGCCACGGGTTGGAAAGACGAAACCAAACCCGCGAGCTGGGAAAGCGGCGCCGGTAACTCGCTAGACCAATCGCCGGCAGGTGAAGCCAACCCGCTGGCAGCGGCCGAAAGAGCTGGTTTGGCCAACGCGATCCGCACCGCCGACCGACAGTATGCAGCCGATCAACCGGCCGAGGCGCTGGCGACGCTGAGCCTGTTCTACAGCACACCCGGCATGACCGACGAAGACCGCGCGTCGCTGCTGGGCCGACTCGACCCGCTGGCGGCGATCGTCATCTACTCTCGCAAACACTTGCTCGAACAACCACACCGCGTCGGTCAGGCCGAGACGCTGATGGAAATCGCTGCCCGCTACGAATTGCCGTGGCAACTGTTGGCGAACATCAACGCGATCGAGGACCCGGTCGCCGTTCTACCAGGCACGGAATTAAAAGTGGTTCGCGGACCGTTTCGCGCCGAAGTCGATCTGACGCGCAACGAACTGACAATCTTCCTCGGTGAGCTGTACGCAGGCCGCTTCCCGATCGCCGTTGGCTCCGCTCCAGCTCCCCAAGAAGGGACCTACACCGTCCAGGACAAACAGTCGGCACGGACGTTTTACGACGCCAGTGGCTCACCGATCCCTGCTGGCGATGCCCGTAACCCTTACGGCAACGTTTGGTTGGACCTCGGTAAGCAGCTGTGCATTCACGGCAGCCCCGATCGCAGCGAGCCAACCGACCAAGGGTGCATCAGCCTTCGCGGGGCCGACGCGGATGACCTGTTTGGCATCCTCTCCCAAGGCTCCTCGGTCACCATTCGCCGCTGATCGATCCGGGACTGGGGTCTTGCCGCTCGCCGCCGAGCGGACGAAGATTCCGTCCATGAAAGACTACGACCCTGAAGAGCTCAAGCAGCTCGTCCGCCAACATGCGTTGCAGTTCGGCACGTTCACACTGGCCAGCGGCAGAACTGCTTCGTACTACCTCGACTGCCGCAACCTGACGCTGCAGCCGCGAGGCGCCAACGTCATCGCCGTCGGCATCCTGGAGTTACTGCAGGCATCCGGGCCGCTTCCCGACGCGGTCGGCGGCATGGCCATCGGCGCCGACCCAATCACCGCGGCAGTGATCACGATCGCCGGCCAGCGAGACCTGCCGATCGTCGGCTTCATGGTCCGCAAAGAGCCCAAGGTCCACGGTACCGGTCGACAGGTCGAAGGCCCGGTCAAACCGGGGCAAGAAGTCGTGATCGTCGAGGACGTGATCACCAGCGGCGGCAGCGCGCTAGCGGCCGTCGCAGCCGCCCGTGCGTTCGGGCTGAAGGTCCGCGGTGTGATCGGAATCATCGACCGCCTCGCCGGCGGACAAGAAGCGTTTGCCGCCGAAGGCGTCCCGCTGCAAACGCTGCTGACGGTCCGCGACTTCGGCATCGAAGCCTAGTGCGGTGTCACAGCTAAGAGAGACGCTCAGGCCCGCAGGGCCGGCACATCCACTGCCGGAGTCGTCAGGCTCCGGATTGAACCGCCGGCGAGGAGCCTTAGGCCCGCAGGGCCGATACAAGCAGCCGCTGCAGTGAACTTGTGTCGGCCCTGCGGGCCTACCAGCTCTGTTGCAATCTGATCACCGGGCCCTCACGGGACCCGGCAGAGGATGTGCCGGGCCTGCGGCCCTTCGGAGTACCAACGCCGACGCCAGCTGAACAGCTACTGACTTGGATTTTTTGGTTGCGACAAAGCACGAATCGGCTGCTTCTTCGGCCACGGCACGCTGACTGCCTATTTCAGCTCAGCGACCCGGATGTTCTTGAACTCGCACCACATCGGCTTGCCGGCGTGCAGCTGCAGCGCGATCACGCCCTTGAGCAGCGTCTTCTGCGGATCGTTGTCGGTGAAGTCCAGCACCAAGCGGCCGTTGATGTAGTGCTGGATATGATTTCCCTTGGCGATGATCGCTAAGTCATTCCAGTCATCGAGCCGAAACAGCTTTTCAAACGCGGCTTGGTCGATCAGCTGCTCGCTGACCTGCTTCCCGTTTTCCGGCTCCCAGGTCGCTTTTTCGCCGACCAGGCAAATCCGTCCCCGGCTGCCACGCTCGTCGTAGATGAACGCGGCAACATTGGGCAGTCGGTTCTCGTTGCGGATCTCGCACTGGTAGCCTGCGACGACCCAGTCGTTTCTCACGCCTTCGGTGATCCGCCGCGAGCGGTACTGAACGCCGGAGTTGTTGGTGTTGCTGCAGCGGAAGGACAACCGCAGGTCGAAATCACCGACTTCACCGCCGGTCCAGATCAGGAACGTATTGCCGTTAGCAACCGCTTCGGCGGTGGTTTCGCCGCGGATCACTCCGTCCTGCACCTTCCACAGCCGCCCGTCGCCATCCCACTGCTCCAAGTTCTCACCGTTGAAAATGCTCTTCATTTCCGCAGGTTCAGACGGAAGGGATTGTGCCGCTTCATCGGCCAAGACGAGCCCGCCAGCAGCCAGGGCGGCAGAAAAACAGACAGCAGCGGAAAGTGAGAAAGCTCGCAACGACATGCTTTTGAAATCCAGGAGAGTTGGGGGAGTTGAGCAATTCAGCGAGGCTCATTGTAGATCGCAGCAGTTTGCGCCCACAAGCAGCACACGGTGATCGATTGCCAAGGTGGTCGATCGCTCCGTCGATCGAACAAGAGCTCCGACCGGCGGAGCGGTCGGCCACGCTGCGGTCAGCCACGCTGCGGTCGGTCACGCTACTCCGCCACAAACGACTGCGGTTCAATCTCCGGCAGCGGGCTATCATCGCGGGCAAAGAACATCAAGTGCTGCCACGGCAGCTCGTTGTACTCCCGCACCAGCTTAAAACCGTTGGCGTTGTACTCTCGCATGATCTGCTGCTTGGACATCTTGTGCAGCGGCTTGATCGGCACTTCAGGGTCTTCTTCGCGATACTCCAGCAGCGCCACCACGCCCTCGGGCGCCAGTGCATTGCGGATCTCCCACAGCATCGACTGCGGGTGAGAAAACTCGTGGTAAACATCGACCATCAGCACCAGGTCCAGCGGCACATCTTTGGGCAACCGTGGATCGTCGACATCGCCTAGAATCGGCTCCACGTTCCGCAGCCGCGCCCGCCCCAGCTGCGCCTTGAGCTGCTGCAGCATCTCGGGCTGAATGTCGACCGCGTACACCTTGCCCATCGGGCCAACGATCCGTGCCATCGGCAACGTCCAATACCCGTTGCCGCAGCCGAGATCACAAATCTGCATGCTGGGTTGCAGCTGCAGTTGCTGCAGCGCCCGCGTGGCATTTTCTTCCAGCTCGCGTTCGGGCCGCACCAACCAAGACGCTCCGAGGTGACTCATCGGCTGAGCCAGCACGCGCCCCAAATACGACTGCCGTGCCTCTTCCTGCGGCTTAGGACGCTCGACTCGCGCCGTCACCGCAGCACCTGAAGCCGCTTGGTCTTGTGCCGCTGGACTCGCCACCGGCTGATCCGCACCCGCCGCATCGGCAACCGGCGGTGGAACCTGTTCCGCCCTGCATGTTCGCTCCGCTGCGCCGCCGAAGACCAGCAGCAGGGCTACCGCAACGAGCCAGAGTTGCTGCAGCGACCGACCGAGCGAGTTCGAACATGCCATGGGAAGATTATCCTGCGTTCTCAGATGCCATCGTATCGAAGTGAGGTTCAAAAGCGGTGTCAAACGAATAGACCTCATCGAAGTCTTCGCGGCGATCTGAGTCGCTCTTGCGCATCTGCTCGATGCGGATGAGGTTATAGACGATTTCGCCAAAGTCGCTCGTCGAGTGCACTCCCCAGCTGCCCAGCACCATGCCGGCCAAGTACCCGTACTGCTGCACCCCATACTGCCGGCAAGCTTCGCAGAGCTGTTGGCCGGTGATGTGTTGGCCGGCCGATACCGGCGCTGGCGGCGACTGCTCGTCGCTTGACGGCGCGGCCTTTTTGCGAGCCCGCGGCGGTGGCTCGGTCACTTGCAGGTGTTCGTGGGCATAGGCGAGCGCTTCGCGCACAAACTGGTACGCTTCAAACTTATAGCGAGGATCGCTCTGCAACAGGTTATACATTGCTTGATAAGCGGGATTCATATTTCTCGGAACTCCATCCACAAACCGCACGCTGCCATCGCACCGTTAGTCAACCGTCATGCCAACGGGCAGCTACTCACGGCGGCGAGGCTTTTTTTGTTTACTCTCATGACCACCACCTGCCCGACCGCCGGACGCACGGTCGCCGGTCTCCGTGCGGTCCTCGTTCGCTCCGCCGGCTGCCGACTTCGGACCTGCTGAGTTATCGTTGCCGCGACGGGTGACCGCAAGAACCGCGTCCATGCCTATCAAGATACGTCGATTGTCTTCGGTCTGCACCAAGATTTGTTGAGCCAAAATCTCGTGTGCCAGCACCGTCGCCGATCCGTCAGCGGTCACGATCCGGCTGCCCGTAGGCGGCAATTGCCGCTGCAGTTCCTCGTAGGTGTCGAACTCGTAGCGCAGGCAGCACTTCAGCCGTCCGCAGCGGCCGGAAATCTTCGATGGGTCGAGCGTCGCCTTTTGCAACTTGGCCATCCGCATCGAGACCGGCGGCATCTTGGTCAGGTGCGTGTTGCAGCAGACCGGCTTGCCGCAGTCGCCGTAGTCGGCCAGCAGCTTCGCCTCGTCGCGCACGCCGATCTGCCGCATTTCGATCCGCGTTTGCAGTTCAGCGGCCAGACGGCGCACCAGTTCGCGAAAGTCGACTCGCTTCTCGGCTAAGAAGTAGAACACGATCCGCTCGCCGCCGAGCAGCCGCTCGACGTCGACCACCTGCATCGCCAGCGCCAATTCGCTCACCAGCCGAGCGCACGGCGCTGCATCATCGGCGGTCTTCAGCTGCTGCCGCTTCCACTGCGTTTCGTCGTCGCCGGACATCGCCCGCAGTACCTTGCCCGCCACCGGTTCCTCCAACTGCTCGATCGCCGCTGGCGTGGCTTCGCACAGGATCACTCCGAACTCGGTGCCACGGTCGGTGCGAACCACCACGCGGTCGCCATAGCGGAAGGAGCAATCGGCCTGCATCACCGACAGCGTGCGCATCGCGCCGGTGCGAACGACGTACTGAAGCTCAGTGGCAGAAGGTGTCGCTACGGTGTCGGTCGACATCTGAATCCGTCAGGTAGGTGATTGCTCCGGTTGCCGCGGGTGCGACAGCTCAGGCCCTATCGTATTATGAATAGGAAAACGCGGCGGCATCTTCTTTGGGAGCGATCTGGTAGCCGGATGGCTCCATGCTGCTGCCCGCTCGCCCTTGGCTGAGGCTTCTGACAGCACTGCTGTACCCGAACAGTTCCTTCAGCGGAGCGTGCGCGGTGATCACCGTCATCATCCCCCGGTTCTCAGTATTAGCGATCATCGCCCGCCGCTGTTGCAGGTCACCGACGAGTTCGCCCATATAGTCTTCCGGCGTCGTCACCTCGACCCGCATCACCGGCTCCAGCAGAGCCGGCTCGGCCTGCTCCAGCGCCTTGTCAAACGCGTCACCAGCAGCGATCCGGAAGGCGATTTCATCACTCCCCTCTTCGTGCGCTTCGCCGTCGAGCATCTCAATCTTCAGCCCTGCCAGCGGGAATCCGGCCACCACCCCGCCACCGACCGCGCGTTGCCGCAGTTCCTCGATCGCCGCCTGCCGCTGCGGTTGTGGCAGCGTCGATTCCGGCGGCACGCGATCGAACACCTGGACCGGCGCCGCCGGGTCTTCCAGCGGCGACACTCGGACCTGCAGCCGGGCGAACATGTGCTGCCCGCCGAGCTGGCGGTTGCATTGGCCGGTGACTTCCGCCGTCGATGTGATCGTTTCGCGGTAATTGACCCGTGGCTTGTAGAACTTCACCTTGAGCCCGAAATCGCGCGTCAGCCGGTGCTGGATCACCTCCAGATGCAACTCGCCCATCCCGCTGATCAGCGTCTGCCCCAGTTCTTCGTTGTCGGTCGCATGGAAAGTCGGATCCTGACGCTTGATCATCTCCAGCGTCTCATGCAACTTCTTGCGGTCTGCTGTGCTCTCCGGCTCAATCGCCATCGACAGCACCGCTTCGGCAAAGCGAATGCTCGGTAATTCGATCGGTGCCCGCGATTCGCACAGGGTATCGCCGGTGATCGCCGCCCGTGGGCCGATCACACAGCAGATATCGCCAGCTCGAACCGTTTCGATTTGGCCGTCGCGTTCTTTCTTGCTCGCGTGAATTTGCCACAGCTGAGCGATGTTCTCTTTGGTATCGCGGTTGGGGCACAGCACCCGCGAGTTCTGGCTGAGCGAGCCGCTGTAAACGCGGATCCAATAATTGTCGCCGGTTTTAGCCGGCAAGATCTTGAACACCAGAGCACAAAACGGCTCGTCGTTGCTCGGCCCGCGCTGCAGCGTCTTCTCACGGTTTTTCGGATCGACGCCTTCGACCGGCGGCCGATCCAACGGGCTGGGCAGATAATCGTTCACTCCGCTCAGCAGCGGCTGAACGCCCATGCCGTGCAGCGCCGAGCCGCAGAACACCGGCTGAATCTGGCGGCTGAGCGTCCCCTTGCGAAGCGCTGCGATGATCATTTCGCGCGGCACCGGCTGCTCCTCCAGCGCCAGCGCCATCGCCTCCTCGCTCAGCTCGTACACAACCTCCATCATCTGCTCGCGCCACAGCAGTGCATCGTCGAGGAACTCCTCGGGAATTTCGGTGACGATCACGTTTTTGCCATCCGACGCCGGATCAAACTCGATCCAGTGCATGTCGACCAAGTCGATCACGCCGCGGAACGGGCTGCTGGTGTGCGGCGGACCGCTGCCGCCGGGCAACTGGACCGCCACCGGTCGGCCGCCCAGTCGCGGGCCGATGTCATTGAACACCGATTCAAAATCCGCGCCTTCGCGATCCATCTTGTTGATGAACACGATCCGCGGGACGTCGTAGCGGTCGGCCTGCCGCCAAACCGTCTCACTCTGCGCCTCGACCCCTTCGCGAGCCGAAAACACGACGACGGCGCCGTCAAGCACGCGCAGGCAGCGTTCCACTTCGGCGGTGAAGTCGACGTGCCCAGGCGTGTCGAGCAAGTTGATGTCGTGGTCGCTCCAGCGGAACTTCACGCACGCGGAAAAGATCGTGATCCCGCGTTCCTGTTCTTCGGGATCGTCATCGGTGTCGGTCGTGCCGTGATCGACGCGGCCGACGCGGTGCTTCGCTCCGCTGACATACAACATCCGCTCGGTCACCGTGGTTTTTCCGGCATCGATGTGCGCGATGATCCCGATGTTGCGAAGATTCGATATCGCGGTTGCCATGATGGGTGCTGCTGTGGAGCGGTGGAGGCAAACAAAAACCGCGATCGGAATTCTCCGATCGCGGCATTAGTTTATCGTTTCGTTTGATAGTTACCACGCAAAGTGGGCGAACGCCTTGTTGGCGTCGGCCATGCGGTGGGTGTTCTCACGCTTGGTATATGCGACACCCTCTTTCTTATAGGCTGCGACCAGTTCGTCAGCGAGCTTTAAGTGCATCGGACGGCCTTTCTTGTCCCGCACGGCGGAGAGCAACCAGCGGATCGCCAAGGATTGTTGGCGAGCGCGATTGACCTGCATCGGAACCTGGTAGCTCGCACCACCGACCCGCTTGCTGCGGACTTCGATGTACGGCTTCACATTTTCAATGGCGGTTTCAAAAACCTGAATCGGCTCAGCGTCCGTGATCCGCTTGGAGATTTCTTCCAACGCATCATAGAAGACGATCTGCGCCGTGGTCTTCTTGCCGTCCAACATCAAGCAGTTGATGAATTTTCCGGCGAGCATCGAGCGGTGCCTGGGGTCAGGCTTGAGCATCGTGCGGCTGGCGGTGATCTTTCCCATCGGAACGCTAAATTATGGCTGCGGGTTGAGTGATGATATCAGATGAAGGGATGCCGGCCGGTGGCGGGCATCCGAACGACTGCCAGCGGTCGATTACGACTTCTTGGCGCCATAACGGCTGCGGGACTGCTTGCGGTTGGCAACCGCCAAGGCGTCGCGGGAGCCGCGGACAACCGTGTAACGAACCCCCGGCAAGTCGCGAACACGACCGCCGCGGACGAGCACGATCGAGTGCTCTTGCAGGTTGTGGCCTTCGCCGGGAATGTAGACCGTGACTTCTTTGCCGTTGCTCAAGCGAACACGCGTGATCTTACGAAGTGCCGAGTTCGGCTTCTTCGGCGTCATCGTACGCACCTGCAAACAAACGCCCTGCTTCTGCGGGCACTTTTCCAGCACCGGCGATTTGCTGAACGTCCGCTTCTTCTTCCGCGGCTTGCGAACCAGTTGATTGATTGTGGGCATCAGGCGTTTACTATCGAATGCACTGCGTGATCCGGAGCGCCAAGGCGTCGTCATCCGTTGAGACGATTTCCCCGGCATGAAAGAGGCTCAAGTATCGGGCTGAGCGGAATCCTGTCAAGGCCTTCCGTGTGCGAAGCCAGACGTTTTTACCCGCTTCACCCCCGCAGCCAACCTCCCGCAAGCCCTACAACCCGCTCCCCGCCACCTGCCACCGTCCACCCGCAACCTGCCTCTCTCCGTCCCCCGTCCCCCGTCCTCCGTCCCCCGTCCTCCGTCCTCCGTCCTCCGTCCTCCGTCCCCCGTCCCCCGTCCTCCGTCCCCCGTCCACCCGCAACCGTCCTCCCGCTACCTGCCACCCTCAACCCGCTACCGGATTTACGCTTCATACTCAATCTTGCCGTGCCGCTCGGCCCGGCTGATCCGGTCCATGCTGTACAGCCCGGCCAGCACGAACTCGACGCAGCTCGCCCGCACCGCCTCATCCTCACTGGCGTTGACCTCAAACGCCTTGTCCCAAGCCGGCGGGACCCGCTTGAGCCGCTCGGCGTAGGCGGCGCTGGGCAGCATATCGCCGACCTCCACGCGGATCCCTTTGCGGAAGATCTCGGCGATCTCCGCCAACCCGTGCTCCTCGATATATTCACTGAACACGGTCTTGATCGCCTGAGCCACAACACTATCCAGGACCTGACGCTCGGACATCTGGTGGCTGCCCATCATGTCCAGCTCCAGTTTACCCAGCGAGCTGCTGTACAGGTGCCCGAGGTCGCTGATCCGCGGCACCGCCGGCTTCTCGCCTAGCACCACGCCGCGGCGACGAGCCGAAGCGACCATCGTGCGGAAGTTGGCAAGCGAAAATCGGGCGGAGACGCCGGAGGTGTGGTCGACGAACTTGCTCTGCCGCGCCTGGTTGGTAATCTCTTCGATGATCTGGTACATGAAGTACGGAACCATCACCGGATAGTCGCCGCCCAAATCCGTGCCAACCTCTTGCTTGAGGATCTCCACCCCCTGGTCGCGCTCAGCCGGATAATGCGTCTGCACCAGCGTGCCGATACGGTCCTTGAGCTGCGGGATAACTTTGCCGGAGCGGTTATAGGTCGCCGGGTTGGCCGAAAACAGAATCACCAGGTCAAGATCAAATCGGATCGGATAGCCGCGGATCTGCACATCCCGCTCTTCAAGGATGTTGAACAGACCGACCTGCACCAGGTCATCGAGCTCAGGCAGCTCGTTCATCGCGAAAATCCCGCGGTGCATCCGCGGAATCAGCCCAAACGACAACGCTTCTTCGGCGCCCATGCTGACGCCGCCAGTCAGTTTCGCGGGATCGATTTCACCGATGATGTCGGCAAACTTCGTGCCCGGGCTCAGCCGCTCCGCATACCGCTCGCTGCGATGCCACCAGGCGATTTTGATGTCGTGCGGTTGCTGGGTGGCGACGAGTTCTTTGCCCAACCGCGAAATCGGTTTTTCAGGGTCCTCGTGCACCGGCAAGTCGGGGTGATCGATGTACGGCGTCCATTCATCCAGGAAACGCACCAGCAGCCGCATCAAACGGCTTTTTGCCTGTCCCTTTTCGCCCAGGAAGAGGATGTCGTGTTCGGCCAGCAGCGCCAGCTTGATCTCGGGGATCACCGTGTCTTCGTAGCCGACGATGCCGGGAAACAGCAGCTCACCAGCGGCCAGCTTCCGCATCAGGTTGTCGCGCATCTCGCGTTTGACCGTGCGGCTGGTCCATCCGGTCTGACGCAGTTCTTGTAAGTTCGTTGCCTGGGGAGCAGCCAGCGGGGCATTCATGAAGCATCCGTAAGAAAGGAGAAGGGCAGCCGAGTCAGCGGGATTGTAAGTCAAACAAACAACCGCAGACCCCGCGCGACGCAAACCCAATGCCGGTGCCGGGTGTTAGGTGGTCGATCGCTCCGCCGATCGAACCTGCTGCAATCGACCGACGGAGCGGTCGACCACTCTGCCCCGTCCACCCGCAACCTGCCACCCGCAACCCGCCACCTGCCACCCGCAACCCGGCTTTCTCCGTCCCCCATCACAGCATCGCCGCTTCCTGTGGTTGCGCGGTGCTAACTGCCTGCTGTGCGCCAGCTGCCGGTGGCTTCGCGGTCTGTTCTTTTGCCATGCCGACGAACGCCGCAGGCTGCTCCGCCCGCAGCTTCTCCGCCGCCTGCGTCAACTCCAACGCTTCGGCTTGGCCAGCCGCTTTAGAGGCCGCGACCAACAGTTCGTGAGCGTGCAGCACGTACGAATCCGACAGCCACCCCTTGGCTCGCTTGGCTTCCGTTAAATATCCATCCGCCAAAAAGGTCGCATCCTGAGCGTCCAGAACCGCGCCGGCGAGCAGCTCGATGCCGGCGTAATGGGCGAGTTTCGCGTTGGAGCCCGCCGCTAAGTGCGGTAGCGCACGGTGCCAATCGCGGCGGACCAGCGCCCAATAACGGCCGACCGTCGCTCGCTCCTCAGCCGACACCTGATCAGCACCTACCGCGTCCAGTCGCTCAGCCGCCTCAGCGTACCGCTGGGCAACCGCCAACGAGTCCCGCCACAGCTTGCTCTGGGCCTTGATCGGCTCATCCCGGTGTTTGACGCCCAGCTCATGTGCAATGCCGGCCAATTGGCTCGCCACCGCCAACTCGCCGTCGAGCACGTACGATCGCACCTGCTGATCGATCCACTGGCCGACGCGTTGACGCTGCACAGTGCTGACAATATCGCCAGCGGCCCAGCTCGCCAGTTGCAGCGTCGCCTGGTCCGCGTCGATGGCGAACGACTGCGTCAGCTCGGCAATCGCCTGCTGCGTGTCCTCCGCCCGATTCGCTAGCAACGCCGCTTGGCCCGCCAGCACCGTCGCCACCCAGCGCTGGGCTGACCCAGCCGGCGACTCGCTCGCGACCGCCCGCAACAACACGATTTGCCGCTCTGGGCCGACCAAATCATCCGCCAGCCCTGGACCGAGCGCCAGTTCAGCCGTCACCAGCTGGATCTCATCGGGACCGGCCTCAGCAACTTTGCTGCGGTAGCTCCGCACCAAAGTCTCAACATGCAGCCGAGCCGCCGCCTGCTGCGACTGCGGAGGCACCGCAGGCCGCGCCGCGGCAATGTCCGGCTCGCTCTCCTGATCTCCGGCTACTTCCGGCACCATCAGCGAGTCCAAATCGATCGGCAGCTCTGGCCGCTCACCCTGATCCAGCGCCGCCAGTCCAACCGCGGGAGCTTCAGGCCGCGACGAAGCCGCCAGAGCTGCCGATGCATCACCCGCAGCGGGCACAGCCGGTAACGCCGCCTCAGCCGTTGGAGTCGAGGCTTCAGCCTGCGCCGTCGTCGCCGCTGGAGTCGAGGCTTCAGCCTGCGCCGTCGTCGCCGCTGGAGTCGAGGCTTCAGCCTGCGCCGTCGTCGCCGCTGGAGTCCAGGCTTCAGCCTGCGCCGTCGTCGCCGCTGGAGTCCAGGCTTCAGCCTGCCCCGTCGGCACCGTTGGAGTCCAGGCTTTAGCCTGCGCCGTTGGCACCGTTGGAGTCCAGGCTTTAGCCTGCCCCGTTGGAGTCCAGGCTTCAGCCTGCCCCGCCGTCGCCGTTGGAGTCCAGGCTTCAGCCTGCCTCGCCGAGTCAGCGGCCGCAGCGATCTGCTGCTGATCCGCCGAATCACGCCACCCTACCACTGCCCACCAGCTGCCCATGAGTAAGACGGAGCCTGCTAGCACGATGATCGCGACAACCGAGGCAAACGGTGCGTTAGCGAACTGCCGCCGCGCCGCTCGGTAAGCCCGCGTCGTCGGCAGCTGGACCAACAGATCCGGCGAGCTGAGCGTCTCCTCCCACCCCGGCACCATCGCCGTATCGATGAACCGCTCCCACGTCGCCGACCGCTCCACAGTCGCCGATTGCTGCACGTCCTCCGTCCCCGGTGTGGCCGATCGCTCCGCGATCGGAGTTCCCTGCACGTCGACCGTCCTCCGTCCTCCGTCCTCCGTCCTCCGTCTCTCATCTTTTTCCACCGGCGGCGGAATGACAGCATTGAGCGACGGGCTTTGGGGCGCGGTGAGCCGAGCCTGAGCCAATTGAGCAGCTTCGTCAGCCAACTGCGGGTGCAGCCGGCCGAGCATCACGCGGCTCTGCGGATCTGCGCGGCGGCGCGGGTCGAGCACGCGGTAGGCGCTGACCAGCACGTCGAGCAACATTCGCTCCAGCTCCTCGCTGGGGCTGCGCAAATGCATCATGGCCAGTGGCTGAGCGGACTGCTCCAGCGCCCGGCGGATCACCATCGGCCGGAACTCCTGGGCGCGCAGTCCCATCCGCTGGTAATCACCAGCGTTTGGCGGGATCAGCGAGTCCGTTAAGTCAGCCATCTTCAAATCATTTACCAAAAAATTAGCTCGCATCCTTGCCCACCACCACCAGAGTGGCCGACCGCTCCGCCGGTCGGAGCTCCTGTCCATTGCCTGGTTCGATCGACCACCTTCGTCACCGAATGTTCCGCCAGCCAGTAATCAGTTGATCGTTGTTAGCTATCGGGCCCCCTCACCGTCTTCCGCCTTCCCTTCCGAAACCCGCCGCCCGAATCCGTCCACCGTCCCCCGTCCACCGTCTTCCCGTCTGAAACCTGCCGCCCGTAACCCGCAACCTGCCGCCCGAGTCCGTCCACCGTCCCCCGCCCTCCCTTCCGAAACCCGCCGCCCGTAACCCGCAACCTGCCACCCGAATCCGTTCCCCGTCCTAGATATCACAAACCTTGGCCGCATGAGCTAAGGCTGCAATTGGATCGTCCCAGGTCGGGATAAACTCCTGAGCGATGAAACCCCGGTAGCCGGTCTGTCGGATCGCTTCGATCACTGGGGGATAATTGATTTCCTGCGTCTCGTCCAGTTCACCGCGGCCGGGATTACCGGCCGTGTGATAGTGCCCCACAAGCTCGTGGTAGTGGCGGATATTCCGGATCAGGTCACCGTGCATAATTTGCACGTGATAGATGTCAAACAGCAGCCGAAAGCGGGGTGAATCGATCGCCCGGATCAGGTCGGCGCAGAGCTCCAAGTCGTCGCCCCAGTAGCCCGGATGGCCCTTCATCGGGTGCGAATCATCCCGGGTGTTCAGATGCTCCAGCACCAACGTGATCCCCTTCTCCTCCGCGTACGGCATGACTTTGCGCCAGCATTCCAGGCAATTTCGCCGCGCCGCTTGTTCGCTGATCCCCGCCTTGGTCATTCCCGTGAACGTGATCACGCTCGGCGCGCCGAACTCGACTGCCCGATCGATGCCCTCCCGCAGCTTTTGCTCGACAAACGGATGGTTTTCCGGGTCCAGCGGCCCACGCGCGAACCCGTGGCTGTCGACCAGCGAAATCTTCAGCCCCAATTCAGTGATCGCCCGGTAGCTGGAGCCCGGGACACCCTCGATTGCCTCCAGCCCGATCCGTTTGGCGTGGCGAGCCAGCGTCACCGGGTCCATCGGGTTGAAGCACCAGCCCATCACCGACTGCCGAATGCGGCCGTTAACCACCACCCGCCCCTCCGCCTCCCCAGCCGCTGGCGTCTGTCCGTCGGCCTGCCCCGCCGGCTGCTGAGCCCCGGCGACAGTGCCAAGCAGTGCCGCAGCGGAAGCGATCGAGCCGGTTTTACAAAAATCTCTACGTCGCATGCTTTATCCCCGTAGCCGAAAGCGTCTCAAGTCAACGAATCCCAACCTAACATCTTAGGCCATCCGGAGTCGTTATTGGGCGTTCGTTGATAGGTGATGGTTGGCAGTTCGTGGGTGCTGGACGTGAGTTGCCGGCTTCACCCCCTGCCCTCTCCCGCCCCCTGCACCTGCCTTTCTCCGCCCCCGTCCCCCTGCAACCGACCGCTTTCATCCCTCGGTCCCCTATCCACCTGCCACCCGCATCCCGCAACCCGCAACCCGCCTTTCTCCGTCCACCGTTCCGCTACCATCAACCTTTTCCCACCCCTCCCTTTGACGCCCCATGTTCCCTTTATGTTCGCCGCAAACGCGATTTGCTGGCCCCAAATCCGAACCTTTCCCCTCCGCCGCCGTCTAAGGGTGGAGACTACGACCGTCCGCTGGCGCGGCTGCGATCAGCTCTCGGCCTTGCTAGCAGCAAATCCGCTACGACCGCATCAGCCGCGAGCGACGCAAGCGATGGCGGAGCAAAAACCGGTCAAACGGAGCTTGCGGAGCAAAAGCGGGTTTACTAACATCCGGTACATCTGAGCGGCGTGAGGCGCAAGCCACCGCACCAACTCATCCTCCCCTGTAGCTCAGTTGGTAGAGCAGGCGGCTGTTAACCGCCTTGTCGCAGGTTCGAGTCCTGCCGGGGGAGCCTTTGCAAACCGCGGAATACATCCGCCACCGCAGTTAACCGCGAAAGCCGAAAACACCTGTTCTCGGCTTTTCGCGTTTTTGCTAGCGGTTTTTGCAACATCTCCGCGAGCCGCCATTCTCACCGCGCTCTCAACCTCGCACCCCCAAAATCGCAGGCTCTAGCGAAAACCGCCCCCAACCAGACCCGAACTCTCGCGCTCTCACCCCACCCGCCACGAACGAGTAAACAAACACGTTGCTCTCGGCGGCTGGGAAGAACCTACTTTGCAGGCAAAGCCAGTACATCACCCGCCCGCTTGCCTCCGCTGCGGCAACGCGAGACCACCTGCAAATCAGGAGATGCAGAAGTGGTCACGATCTCTTGCGAACCGGCCGTCGCCGCATTTCGGGCACTTCACGCCCTCCAACTGGAATGTCTCGACGACATTCGCTGAACCGCATTCAGGGCACACAGCCTCCGCAAGGCGAGAGTCGACTTTCGATTCGGCCGCGCACAGCAAACAGAGATGCGGCACGTCGTTAGCAATGCACCGTGCAAGTTCGGAGTGGTTCGGGTGGTAGGCGTATCGCTTTTCCCCCGTCTCATCGATGTAAAACGGATTGCCATCCGACCACGCGTCAACGCAGTGGCCGCAACCGTAGCAAGCGAACCGAATGCACTCAGCCATCGTGCCTCCTCCAACGCCTGCCCAGCTCAATCACTAGTTGCATCGTCACTTCCACTTACCAACCGAGCACAGGGCAAACTCACGGAGCCTGCCCTTGCCATCAAACTCCCAGCCCCACGCTGCTCCGTCCCCCTCACAGCTATGCTGAATGAGTTGCCCGCCCTTTGCAGAATGGCGCTTCAGCCACTGAGCGATCTCCTCGCAGTTACGCCATTTTCCTTCGAGTGCAGGCACCGTTCCGTCTTCTTCGTCAGGGCCATACTGGCTGGTGTAGCTGCCGGTCGGCGTGAAGCAGAGGTAGCCATCGTCGGGCAGAACGGCCTGATCGAGAAAATATTTGAGCGGCCCCTGTCGTCGCCGTCGTTTCGACTCGAGAGCTTTTCTCACGGTCGAGAGCGATTCGTCTTTGATCTTCACGTCGACCAAGTGAAGCGTGGTGTGATATCCCATGAACGCTGAACCTTTACCTAGCTGAATCCCATTCCTTCCAGCGGGATCGCCAGCAGCGCATCCGCCGGCAACCGCCCCGGTTCCGCCTCGTCCTCCCCGGTTGCCATAGCTGAATGGTACGCCAGCAGAGATCCTCGGTGGTTATTATGCCAAACCACCTTCCGGCGGTGGTCGACCACCGCCGTCGAAGCGGGCATCGAATTGAGGCTTTCAACTTCCCAGCAGAAACTGCTTATCGCATTCAAATTTGGGTACATCCAAACCCTCGAGCGTCGGCAGCGAAGTGCCAATGAGACCTTGGAGGTCGCCGTAGAAGCTGGCGAGGTTGCCGACGGCGCGGAGGATTTGCTTCTCGCGCTTTGACCAGAGTCGCTTTGTCGAACGCTTCTCGGAATCGAGGTCGACTTGCATCGAGATCAGGGCTTCAACGACTCCAGTCACTCGCTGCTGGAACTCGGTGCCGGTGAGGTAGTTGTAGACCAGCTCGGTCTTCTCGTGCTGGTCTTGCATGGCGATGCGGGCTTTTCCGACTTCGAGCAGCCCAAATCGCAGTGCGGTCGCCAGCGCCTTGGATGTGGACCAGCTACAGACCCAGACGCCTTCGATCTTCTCGAAATTGCGGACGCCTTCCGGCATTGCTTCCGTCACAATGACAACGCAGTCGGTTCGAGCGGCGCGTTGATCATCACGGGCTTTGGCTAACCAGGCGTTGCTCCAGTTCTTGGTCCGCTTTGACTCCCAGAGAATGCTTCCGCAGATCGCGCCGGCGTTGTTCTGCACTCGCTGGATGTTGTCTCCACCGTTCACGCCCTTTCCCACAGGCTCGATCCGGTCTGCTGGGAACGCGGCCTCGAGCAGTTGCTCCAAGGCCAGTTCTTGGACTTCGCCCTGCAGCTGCTGCGAGCCCTGCTCGACCTTGCGTTGCAGGTCTTTGATCTTCGCGGCCAAATCCGAGATCTTCTTGTCCTTCTCGGCATCCATGAGTTGGTGCTGCTCTTCGAGCTGCTGTTTCGCTTCTTCGCGAATGCGATTTCGCTCAGCATCGATTTGCCGGGCGACCTTCAGTTCGAGCTCTTCCTTCGCGGCTTCCAGCTCGCGCTCTCGTTTGCGGAACGCAAGCTCGCGATCGTTAGCCGCAGACAGTTTGGTCTTCAACTCCGATAGTTCGGTCTCGCGATCCTTCATCTCGACGCCAACCGTCTGCATCGCCTCCCTCTTCGCCTTGGCCAACAACTCGGAACGCTGGGTTTCCAACAGATTCTTCACCTGCTGCTGGATGTTTTCACGAGCCGACTCAATCGCTTCTTGCTCGGCATCAAGCTTCCGTCGCATCTCGCTCAGCTCGGCCTACTGCCGACGTGCCGCCGCTTCATTCTCGCTCCGCACTTCAGCTGTGATTTGGGCTCGAAGGATCTCAGTAACTTCGATGGGACTGTGGCAGCTGGGGCAAGCGATCATTTGCGACATAGAGCATTCCTAACAGGAGAACAGAAACAGGGTTAATGTGACGCTCTCTCGCATTTGCATGGACCGTGCCAAACAGCCTCGGAAACTTCAAAGTATCGTTTTGGCCGCAGAAAACACGGTGTTTTTGGCGACGTCTGGCTTTCGGCCGCGTTTCCCTTCATTGGCCAGCACAAGAAAGCTTGTGGCCCCACAAACTTCCTTGTGCCTAGGTAGGCTCGGATAGAGATCTGGACCGAACGTCGAAATATTTTTCTTCCCCACTCCCAGATTCACTGCCAGAGCCGAGCCGGGTGGATTTCCCCTGATTGGCAGACCGGTGAATCCTTGGTAATCTTTGCCCATCTAAGGCAATCTTTTTCGACTGGAGACCGTCGTGAACAAGCTTAGCGACTTCATGAAAATCGCTGATGCCGCGGAGTATCTCGGTGTTTCCCCAAACACGCTCAGGAATTGGGAAACGGCCGGTAAGGTCCTCGCGCATCGGCACCCCGTGAACGGCTATCGACTCTTCAAAAAGGAAGAGTTGGACGAGCTGCTGGACCGCGCTGAGCAGCCCAGTTCAGCGGTAGATCCAGACCGTTCAAAACCTCGTTAAATCCTTTTGTTTCCGCCCAACTGTGAGAGATCCGACCGACTTCAATGGACGCATGCATGAGCAGAACCAAGTTCGCACTTTCGTTTACCGCTGGAGGGCTTCTGTACAACGAATCAATCGTTGTTGCTGAAGCCCTTTTGAGGAACGAATACGATTGGAATGCGACGCTCGTTGAGGTCGAAGAAAAGAACCTTCTTCAAAGCCGCACCTGCAGCACATCGAAAAGGAAGCTGCGCGAGATCTCCCAACGTCTGAAATGCTTGAGCGAACCCCAGTTAGCCCTCTTGGTTGACGGAACTCGCCACGAACAGAAGCTCATTCTCTGGCTGGCTTGTTGCGAGAAATATCCGCTTCTCGCTGAATTGGCACGCGATGTGGTAAGAGCAAAGTTCCTACAACTCGACTACTCGATCGATGCCGGCGACATCGCAAGGTTCATCGAGTTGCAAACTCTGTGGCACGAAGAACTGGAGGGACTTACAGCATCAACCATTACAAAACTTCAAACGGTCATGCTTCGAATGCTTCGCGAGTCGGAACTGGTTTCCGAGGACGGGATCATCTCGGCTCCACTCGTCTCAGGTCGATTCATTCAGGTTCTCAAAGCTGACTCTCCGGGCGGACTTCTCTATTTCCCGCTTGTAATCGAAAACGGAGGGTTGAACTAACATGGCCATCGATCTGCAAAAATCCCCAATCGCAACACGATTTGATCACCTCTTGAATGTGATCAGTAGCCAACGCTTCCTACGCATGGAAGGCATTGGCAAAGAGGTACCGTTCTTCGTCGTCCCGTATTGCCCAACAGAGCACCTAGAAATCGAAGCGATCCGTGGCCAGCTCATCAACAAGCTGCGCCACAAGGGAATAAGGGTGCTGGAGATCAACCTATACGACCTCAGCAAGGAGCTAATGGACGCCGAAGGAGACTGGCAGCACTGGATCGATAACGAAGTGACGACCTCAAAGGTTGATTTACTCGAAGCATTGCAGAACCTCACTGACGCGGAAACAAAGCTTGCGCCGGCAATCGCCAGCAAGATCAGCGAGTCTGAGTTCGATGTTCTGTTCCTGTCTGGCGTGGGCGAGGTATTCCCATACATCCGCTCACACACTGTCTTGAACAACCTGCAAAGCGTTGCCAAATCGCATCCGATGGTGATGTTCTTCCCGGGCGATTACTCGCATTCACTTGAAGACGGTGCTTCCCTGGATTTATTTGGTCGGCTTCACGACGACAAGTACTACCGGGCATTCAACATCTTCGAACGAGAAACCTAGTCAGGACCATTATCCCCTAAAGACAACCAAGTCCTCGAACAATCAGCACGTCAAAGATACACCCATGCAACTTCGCAAGATATTCGAATTCCAGATCGATCGGCCCATCGAAGGAGTCATCAAAGCCGATGATGACGCCAGCCTGCGGACTGAAGTCGAGGAGTACGTCATAACCGACGAGCTTGAGCTTCGTCTCGATGACTTCCTTGACGCATACATCGACTACCAGAATGCCAACGGTGTGTGGATCTCGGGCTTCTTTGGCTCCGGTAAATCGCACTTGCTCAAAATGGTTGCGATGCTATTGGCCGGTCGCGACTTCGATGGGATCGACGTCAGCGAAGTCTTCCAAAGAAAATGCGAAAAGAAGAACAAGCTTCTGGCTGCCAAAATCGCCAAGGCTGTGGCGATCCCATCGGAAAGCATCCTTTTCAATATCGACCAGAAGGCCGATGTGATCAGTAAGAAGGACATCGACGCCTTGCTTGCCGTCTTCGTAAAGGTGTTCGATGAAAAATGCGGCTACTATGGCAAGCAAGGCTACATCGCACACTTCGAGCGACAGCTAGACGAAGACGGACTACTCGACAAATTCAAGACAGCCTTCGAGCAACACGCTGCCATGTCATGGGACAGCGGGCGTGAACGTGTGATTCGAGTCGGAAGCAGTATCGACAAAGCCTACAACGAGATCACTGGCGAGAACGTCACAGGTGTCATCAACAAACACCGTGACGATTACAAGCTCTCCATCGAGGACTTTGCTGAACAGGTCAAACGATACATCGACCGTAAAGGCAAGGACTTCCGCCTGAACTTCTTCGTTGACGAAGTCGGCCAGTACATCGCAAAGAACGACAAGCTGATGGTGAACTTGCAGACCATCGCCGAGAGCCTGGCCACCAAATGCCGTGGCCGCGCGTGGGTAATCGTTACCGCCCAAGAAGAAATGTCGTCGGTGATTGGTGAACTCACCAAGAACGAAGGCAACGACTTCACCAAGATCCAGGCACGTTTTGCCAACCGGATGAAGTTGACCAGCACGAATGTGGCCGAAGTCATTCAGAAGCGGTTGCTCGCCAAGACCGAAGAAGGTGTGAAGGCCCTTCTGCCGCTCTACGAACGCGAGTCCGGCAACTTCCGAACTCTGTTCGACTTCACTGAGGGCCAGAAGTATCGGAACTTCGAAAATGAAGATCACTTCTGCAATTGCTACCCGTTCATTCCTTACCAATTTGAATTGTTCCAGCTAGCGATTCGTGGACTGTCTACCCACAACGCGTTCGAAGGGAAACACAGCAGTGTCGGTGAACGATCGATGCTTGGCGTCTTCCAAGAAGTTGCCATCCAAATTGCCGACAACACGATCGGGGAATTGGCGACCTTCGACCTCATGTACAAGGGTATCAGCTCGACACTCAAGAGCCACTTGCTGTCGGTGCGCACTGCTGAGAAGAACCTCGACAATGAACTCGCCGTCCGCCTATTGAAGGCGCTGTTGCTGGTCAAGTACGTCAAAGAGTTCAAGGCATCGGTCCCCAATCTCTGCGTGCTGATGATCAGCCGCTTTGATCAAGACCTCACGCAACTGCGAAAGGACGTCGAGGAAGCTCTCAATCTGCTTGAGAACCAGATCTACATCCAGCGAAACGGCGAGTACTACGAGTTCCTGACTGACGAAGAAAAGGATGTTGAGCAAGAGATCAAGAACACCGAGGTCGATGCTACTGAGGTCGCTGACGAACTTCACAAAATGATCTTCGATAACGTACTGAAGACCAAGAAGCTGCGTTACGTCGCGAACAAGCGAGACTTCTCGTTCACTCGGCGGCTCGACGACAAGATCTATGGCCGCGAGTACGAGCTCGGCGTGCACGTGATCAGTCCTTTCCATGAGCATTCGGGAAATCCCGAAGCCGTGCGGATGACGTATCTCGGGCGAACAGAGCTGACGGTGTTGTTGCCCTCGGACGATCGCCTGATTCGCGACATCACTCTGATGAAACAGACGGCCAAATACGTCGGCATCAACTACGCCACAGCCAAGAAGGCCAACGTCAAGCAGATCATTGGCAACAAGAACGAAAGCAACCGGCTGCTGCAGGTGCAGATCGTTGAACTGCTGAAGCGATTGATGGGTAAGGCTCAAATGTTCGTGGCCGGCACCGCAGTCGAAAGCACCAAGGAAGATCCGAACCTTCGAATTCACGATGGCTTCGAGAAGCTCGTTGAGCAGACCTATACCAATCTTCCAATGCTACGTGGAGTCAACTTCACCGAGGCCCAGATCGACCAGTGCCTGAACGAATCCTCGGACGGATTGTTCGGCAACGATGCTGCCACGATCACTGAACCCGAAACCGAGATGCTCGGATCGATCAGTCGGAACGTTGGCAAAGGGATTCGACCTACCATGAAGATGTTGGTCGATGATTTTGAAAAGCGGCCGTTCGGTTGGCCCCTACCGGCGATTCAATGCGTCTTGGCCAAGCTCGTGGCTCGCGGCAAAGTCGAAATCCGATGCGACGGAGAATTGCTCGAAGATGGAGCCCTGTCGGCTGCTCTGAAGAATACACAGAAGCACGGCAACATGGTCCTCGAACCGCAAATCGAGTTCGGTGCGGGAGCCGTTCGGAAGTTGAAGGAGTTCTTCTCCCAGTTCTTTGACACACCGGCTCGGGCTAACGAAGCGCGTGCTCTGGCAGAGGAAACCGCAAATGCCTTTCAGAAGCTGCATGGCGAACTGCAATTGCTTGCCGCACGGCATCGTGAGTACCCGTTCCTCTCGACGCTCAGCTCACACGTCGACGACTTCGACAAGCTAACCCGCAAGTCGTACAAGTACTTCTTGTCTGAGTTCGACGCCGAGTCCGAGCGTCTGCTGGACCTCAAGGAACAAGCGCTCGATCCGGTTCGACGCTTCATGGCGGGACCACAAGCGGCTTTGTTCGCCGAGGCTCGCTCCTTCATCAATCACAATGCGACCAATTTCTCTTACTTGGATGGTGACGAGCACACGCAGTTAAAGCAGCTCTTGGATGACCCCAAGTGCTACGTCGGCAACGGCATGAAGCAAGCAAAGACGCTACTCGATAAACTCCGCAGTCGATTGGAGACGCTGGCCTCCGAGGCACGGGCTGCTGCCGAGCAAGCGGTGACCTCGAAAGTTCAGAAGCTCGCTGCGATCGACGGCTACGACAAGCTTACAGACGAGCAGAAAAAACAGATTGAGTCGATCGTTTACGAAACGATTGAGCAAATCAAAACGCAACCGCTGATCGCTGTGGTCAAGGAAGCGGCAACTAGATTTGACGCGAATGGTTACTCGTCAATTTTGTCCCGAGTAACGGAGTGGACGACTCCTAAGCCAGAACCTCAACCGAAGGGATCAGACGATACTCCGCCTCCGCCTGTGAAACCAGCCATTGAGTATGTCTCGCAGGCTAGTCTTTGTTTCGACTTCAGCAAGCCGTGGCTGGAGACCCGAGAAGATGTTGAGCAGTATGTTACGTGCGTACGAGATGCCATGCTGCAAGTCGTAAACGCAGGAAAGCGAGTGCAACTGTGATTCAGGGCTTAAAACTCGACAATTTCTCGGTGTTCCGTAACGCATCAATCCAATTCTCTCCAAAGATCAATGTGATTGTTGGTGAAAATGGAACTGGAAAAACGCACCTACTTAAGGCGGCATATTCACTCTGCTCATGGAGGTGTCTTGCTGCTGACGGTCAGAAGAGATCAAAAAGTGATTTAGGGAGATTATTGACGGAAAGACTTCTTCGCGTGTTTTTCCCAGGCGAACACGACCTCAAGGAACTGGTCCGTCGCGGTACCGAAGAGTCAGCCGAATTACAGATTCAGTTCGCAGACGGACATTCAAGTTTGTTTCGCTTCAAGCGTCGCTCAAAGTCTGCACTTTTGGAGACCTCGCCGACCACGTTTCCTCCTTGTAGTAAGCCGATAATGTTTCCGGCGAAGGAGATCTTGTCTTTCTTACCGGGCGCTACGAAAGCAGGACTTCAAGACCAAACAATTAAGAGCCTTTTTGATGGCTCTTATCTGGATCTTTTTCCTCAGCTTTTGGCACGCGAGAAACAAATCGAGATTGACCATCAACCTCGAACTGGAACACTTTTGAGAGACATTGCCGACCGAATTGGTGGAGAGTTTCGCCTCAAGGATGGCCGGCTCAAATTTGTCTCCGGTACTTACATAGTAAAACCAGGGAAAAGAAGTTCCGAATTGGAGGTAATTGCTCAAAATGAGCTTAACGATGGGGATTCACCCTCCTTTCCCCAGATAGGTGACGATGTTGAAACGATATTTCTTCCGAGCAACCACGGCGAACAGCCAGGGCACACGATGGCGGAAGGATTCAAGAAGCTTGGTGTAGTTCAACAGCTGTTACTAAACGGTTCTTTGGTACCTGGCAGAAGCGGTACGCTTTTCTGGGATGAGCCAGAAGCAAACCTCAACCCAAGACTGATGCGATTTGTCGTAGAGGTACTTTTAGAGCTATCGAGAAATGGACAACAAGTAGTTATTGCGACCCACGACTACGTTACTTTGAAATGGCTAGATCTGCTGTCCAATCCGAAAACGATGCAAGATCATGTCCGTTTTTTCACATTGTCTCGCAGCGAAGACGGGATTGAAATCCAATCGGCAGATAGCTATTCCGCAATGGGTAGAACCGCGATATCGGAGACTTACTCAGATTTGTATGAGGGTGAAATTAGTCGCGCATTAGGAGACTCGTAGTGGCACGAAAACCGATGCTTGATGCAAAAGATGGAGACCTTTACTTCGATTTTCCCAAAGCGGATTCGCAAGAGCCCTTTGATGATGAAGCCACATTCGGCACCACGACTATTCAACCTGTTGACTTCATTATTGATATTGATGAGCGATATGTGTTTATCGAGGTCAAGGATCACGACAATCCGATTGCCAAAAACCAGAAAGAGATTTTGGCCAAGTTAAAAGATGGACGACTGATTAGGAAGCTAGCCGGAAAGTACAGGGACTCGCGGTTTTTCTTTGAGTTTCAGCAGAGATTGCGCAAACCGGTGCACTATGTTGTCGTTCTTTCGTGGGCAGCGCTCGATGATGCACTGCTACTTGCAAAAACAGAAGAGCTCAAACTAGCGATTCCGATTTCGCATGCGACTCATAAGCTACCGTGCTTGGACCACTGCATCATTCTCAATTTAGACCAGTTCAAGAAGCGCTTCGGCGATGGATGTGTCTGGCGAAAGAGCGACTATGAAAAGTAAAAAGTTGGATACTAGCAAACTCCGTAAATTCGCCTCCTTCGCCAGGTCGACACTCATTGAGCAAGTTGGAACCCGCTTGAAGACAGTGTTGGCTGAGAAGAGCTTGGCACGTCGAGAGAGTTCAAAGGCAGTTGAGGAACTTGAAAAGCAGATTAGTGAACTTGGCAAAAAGCGACTCATCGAAACAGTGGCTTACACATGGTTCAATCGCTTCTGCGCACTTCGGTACATGGACGTAAATCGCTATACGCGAATCGGCGTGTTGTCGCCGGCCGATGGGCAATTCCAGCCCGAAATCTTGGCAGACGCCAAGATGGGACATATCGACGAAGACTTGGTGCCTGCAACTACGCGCAAGCGAGTGCTGCAATTGCTCGATGGGTCTAATCCGAGCAATGATCCCCAAGGCGAAGCGTATCGGTTGTTGCTAGTTGCCGTGTGCAATCACTACCACCCGCTTATGCCGTTCATGTTCGAGAAGATCGCCGACTACACGGAACTCCTGCTGCCTGACGATCTGCTGTCTGGCACTTCGATTCCAGCTTACACGAGGGAAGCTCTGCTTCCTATTAATTGCTCGCCAGAATTTACACAGGAATCCGTTGAGGTAATTGGTTGGCTCTACCAGTTCTATATCGCGGACAAGAAGGACGAAGTATTCGATAGCCTAAAAAAGGGCAATAAGATAACTGCCGAGAACATTCCGGCCGCGACGCAGTTGTTCACACCACACTGGATTGTACGCTACCTCGTGGAGAACTCCTTAGGGCGGTTGTGGATGCTCAACCGTCCTAGTTCAAGACTCGTGGAGCGGATGGATTATTACATCAAGCCTGTGGAATCTGAGGCCGACTTCCTGAAGATCTCAGGTCCAGAAGAGATCAAGGTATGTGATCCAGCCTGCGGAAGTGGGCACATACTGACTTATGCGTTTGATTTGCTCTACGAGATCTATCGAGAGGAACAGTATCCCGAGCCCGAGATTCCGTCGCTGATCTTGCGCAACAACCTTTTCGGCATCGAGATCGATCAACGCGCTGGAGCACTAGCCGCATTCGCCCTCACGATGAAAGCTCGTGAAAAGGACAAGAGATTCTTCACTCGCAAACCACAACCCGACGCGTCAGCAAGGGACTCTTCTGCAATCGAAAATCCAAAATCGCGAATCCAAAATCCAAACGTCTGCGTTCTGGAAAACATATCCATCGACCCCGGAGACCTGTCGGCCTACATGGACAATGTCGGTCGTGACCTGTTCAGCGGCGGACTGCAGGGAGTCGTGAATCAGTGGGAGGAAGCGGAAAACTTTGGTTCGCTGATCCGTCCACTAGTAACAAATGTCCGCGAGGCGTTAAAGACCCTTTCGACACAGATTTTCTATAGCCAGGACAATGAATCTGCGTTCCTTGCTCCCGTTCACGAACATGTGCTGACCGCGCTGCGGCAGGCCGATTTTCTGAGTCCCAAGTATCACGTTGTCATCGCAAACCCACCCTATATGGGAAGTCGAGGAATGAACGCGACATTGAAGCAATTTGCGAGTAATGAGTACAACACAGCCCGAACAGATTTGTTCGCAATGTTCGTCGCTCGCAACATGGTCTTGGGCTTGCCGTTAAGTATGGTCGCTATGATTACGATGCAAAGCTGGATGTTCCTAACAACACTTGAAGAACTTCGAGAACATATTCTTTCGGAAGCCACGATCCAATCGATGGCCCATTTCGGAGCTGGGGCATTTGACACGATTGGCGGAGAAGTCGTTGCAACGACGGCATTCACGCTGTTGAATGAGCCTCAAGAGCAAGTTGGAACATATGTGAAACTCACACAAGGCGCGGACGAGGCTCAGAAGAACGACCTGCTGCTACGGGCCATATGTGATCCTGGCGTTTCTTACAGATTCCGAGTGGCTGCAAAGGAGTTTCGAAGGGTTCCGCATTCGCCAATCGCTTATTGGGCGACCGAAGCGATTCGTAGCGCTTTTGAATTGGGGACTCGGCTCGAAGAAATTGCTCCCGTTCGTGTTGGGCTTCAAACCGGCAGTAACGAACGTTTCGTGCGTGAATGGTTTGAGGTTTCAATGGAGTCGACAAGTCTCGCTGTGGACGGCGAGCATGACTTCAGCAAGAAGTGGTATCCGTACAACAAGGGCGGAGAATACCGCAAGTGGTATGGCAACCATGAGCATGTCGTCAATTGGCAAAATGACGGCTATGAAATCAAGAACTTCACCGACGATAGGGGGAAATTGCGGTCACGCCCTCAGAACTGCGACTTCTACTTCCGCGATTCAATATCGTGGTCATTTGTTAGTTCTTCTCGATTCGGTGTTCGTTACTCTGACGCCAAGGCTGTCTTCGATGTTGGTGGGTCATCGGCATTTCCGTCGGCCGAACAATGTCCCTTGCTGGCGGGATTTCTTTGCTCAAAGCTGTCACATGATTTCATGGAAGTCATGAATCCAACCCTAAATTTCCAGGTGGGTAATGTTTCGGAGATTCCCGTTCTTCCTGACGTGCTTGAACTAGATGACTCGGTGCCGAAAAGGCTCATCGACTTGCATCGGGATGATTGGAATAGGCAAGAAAACGCTTGGGGGTTTGAACGAGACCCGCTTCTGCTCCAGAGTTGTAGTTCATTGGAAGCCGCGTACCGTATCGTCCGCCATAAATGGAATCTAAATGTAAGAGAGGCATGCGAACTGGAGCAACAAAACAATGCCTCCATTTTGGACGTGTATTCCGCCGTTGGCCAAAACGATCCTTCCGTAAGTGCGAGCGAATTAACTCTTTTTTGCAATCCAACTTTCCGCTACGGTTCAGACAAGAGCGAGTCGGACCTTGAGGGCCTACTTCTTGCGGACACGATGCGAGAGTTCACAAGCTATGCAGTAGGCTGCATGTTGGGACGCTACTCAATTGACAAACCGGGGCTGATCCTTGCCAATCAAGGCGAAACGGCAGACGACTATCGCCAGCAGATTCCCGAGCCGACCTTCGCGCCCGATGAAGACAACGTCATCCCGCTACTCGATGGCGACTGGTTCGAGGACGACATCACTGAACGCTTCAAGGCATTTCTCAAAGCAACCTTCGGTACCGAGCACTACGAAGAGAATCTTAAGTTCCTGGAAGATGCTCTCTATCCCGACAACCAGACGTCCAGAAAGCGGAAGAACATCCGCGACTACTTCCTGAAAGATTTCTACAACCACCACATCAAGCTCTACAAAAAGCGTCCTATCTACTGGCTCTTCAGCAGTCCCAAAGGCACATTCAACGCCCTGATCTACATGCACCGCTACCGTCCAGACACGGTCGGCACTGTCCTGCACTATCTACGGGACTTTCGTGACAAGCTGACACATCACGCCGATCATCAACAAATGCTGGCCGACAGCGCGAGCGCCTCCAAGTCCGAGAAGACACAAGCAATCAAAGATGTTGCCGCCATCAAGAAGCAGCTCAAGGAACTCGAAGACTACGAGAAGACACTCTTCGAAGTCGCGGCGAAGAAAAGGACTATCGACCTCGACAACGGTGTCAAACACAACTACCAACTCTTCGGCTCTGTCCTCCGCAAGATCCCCGGCCTCGATGCGAAGGAAGACTGATGATTTTGGATTTTGGATTGAGAACAGGAGACTGCAATGAGCAGGAGACTTAGACACTATGGTACCTAACCTAACGCCGGAGCAGATTGAATCCCATGTTGAAGGTGTGACCGATGTCCAATTCCTCGGACAAGGTGGACAGAAGGCCGTTTTCCTCTGCAACATCAATGGGTCGCCATATGCCTTGAAATTTAGTCATTCGCCTGACGGCATCCCCGGAGCGAATCCTGATTCAACCGAGGCGGAGGAAGATCCGGATGTGATTGTTCGCGCACGACGAGAAGTCGAAACCATGCGAGACTGCAAATCGAATCACATGGTAAAGCTAGGGCCAATTGGGCTGGGCTTCGTGGAGATTGAGGGTGATTCCCTTTTGTACTTCACAGAGGAGCTGATTGAAGGCGAAGACCTTGCCGCTTGGCTCAGGTCAAAAGGAAAGATGGATTGCGCGGAGGTCGTCCGGCTAGGGCTGCATATCGCTGATGCGATTAAGGCACTTTGGGACTTAGGGAAGATTCATCGCGATATCAAGCCGGGTAACATCATGCGCCGGACGAACGGCGAGTTTGTACTGCTTGACGCAGGCCTCGCGTTTGACGTCGCTGGCGAGTCACTGAGTGGGGGCTTTTTGGTTGGGACTCGCATTTACTTTTCGCCTGAGCAGTTCGATTACAGCAATCGTCGTACGGGGTTAGATTTTCGTTCGGACATGTTTGCGCTTGGCGTGACAATGTACCAGATGCTTACCGGAGTTCATCCGTTCTGGAAGCGTGGCGACAGCTCTGAGACTTTTTATTCCAACGTGACATCGGCTTCACCGCCAAAGCCAAGCGAAATTGCGAGCGATGTACCTGAGTCGCTGGATGAAATCATTTTACGGCTCCTTGGCAAAGCACCACACCTGCGCTATCGCAAATGTGATCAGTTGATGAATGCTCTGAAAAAGGTGGAGGTCCAATAATGGCGTATTACATTCAGCATGGTCATGGCAAAGGGAACAAAATCGAAACTGCCATCACGAACGGCTATGCCGATGGCGCAATCCTGTCTGCACGAAACGAACACGCTTCTGCCCTTGATTCTTGTATTGACAGTTTTCGGGGTGCTGGCGATTGCCAAGTGCTGCTCGACCCGCAGTTCTACATCTCAACCTTCGTTCCACCGAATGACCGTTTCCTGCCCGAAGACTATACAGACTACTATGAGTCTGGCCGGACTGCCAACGATTTCATCCGACTTTCCAATGTCAGTAAGTTTGCGAAGAGTACGATCGACTTCCAGGCTCGGTATGATTTGAACCGCATTCTCTCACCGACAGTCTTAGTAAATGGGTTTACCGATCGTTGGTCGCAGATCAGTCTACAATTAGCGGATCGATCGGCGGAGTATCATGCAAGTCTAAATGGAGCGAGCCCACTTCTTGTTTCGCTCGTTCTTTCTGAGGGATGCTTTGATTCTCGTAGCGAGCTGGATGGATTCTTGGATGTAATTACTGGGTTCGATGTCCAAGGGTTCTATCTAGTGGTGGTTCGAGACGACTCGACATACTCACAGTCGTTCTATGACGAACGTTTGTGTAACTTGATGTACCTGGTCTATGTACTTGCGAACAGAAACGAATTTGAAGTCGTCTGCGGCTATAGCGACTTTTCAGGTTTCAACCTTCGCGCTGCGGGGGCTCAAGCGATTGCTGGTGGCTGGTATCAGTCCCTTCGCCAGTGTCATCAGCGTATGTTTCTGAAACAGAAGCCTGGTGGACAGCCCGCTCGACTCCGCTATTCGTCCGGGCCGCTTTTGAACTCGATCATGCTCTCGGAGTTAGAGTCAATCTATCTCGAGGGACTCATGGACAAGGTTTTGTCTGACGTTCCGTTGGACGAAGTGATTACGTCGGCGGATAGCCCTGAAGCTTCTTCTTGGAGCCTCACGACCTCAGAACAACATCACTGGCAGACGCTCCAGGCAATTGAGTCTACATTCGACGAGAATGTTCGAAAGAACCTAGTTTCATTGCTCGCCAAGGTGCGAAAAGCGAAGGCTCTTTACACAGAATTGGTCAGTGCGGGCATTCCGTTTGACCGCAATACCAAAGATCAACACCTAAACGACTGGGAGGAGGCAATCAAGCGATTCCAGCAGATAGCACAGCCGTAACTATGAAGTCAGCATTCCGATGGCCTGCAGGAATGAGCTTGCAGATTTCGGATTGCGTTTCAAGCTGGGCAGAATCTTTATAGCTCCCGATTCGTCGTAGCTGATCAAGCCAATGTTCTGAGTGCGAAATGAGTCGCGTAACGGTGTTGTTCGTCCAACGTGGTAAGACGGCATAACAACGTAAACGCGATGAGCAAACGTTCGGTATCGAGTCGCTTGGTAAAAAGCTCGCTTCCAGTCAGACAATTTGAATTCAAAGGCAACAATCTCAACTTTCGGCAGCTTCCATTTTGCATCGAGCACATAACTACGGTCGTTTTTTATTGCAACCAATCCAACATCGCTGAGCTGATTCATGAATCTTCGTAATGTCGCCTTCGAAATGCCAATGCGTTCTAGCAGAACGGATTCGCACGTCGCCTCGATTCGTTTGAGATTCGAGAGAATCCGCGAGCAGGTAGGATTTTGCAGAAGGTCGGACGCGTCACGAATCGGCAGAGCTTCCCAGCATGAGTCTGAAGACGCCCACACCCAGTCGGCACGCCCGTCGGAGCACGTGGACTCTACGGCGAACTTGACGTGTTTGTCGGCAGCAGGAACCCGCGTCCAGACCGATGGCGGACAGTTGCGAATGAAGCTGTTCGCAAATTCCTGCTCAGATCGGTATTTATCGGGTGCGTTGGACGATGTCACGTGCTGTGTTCCTGTTCTTTCTGGCTGCTTGGCAGACTCGCTATTTTACGCGAAACCCCGAAGCTTTCGAGCGGTGAGCGCGTGGTTTCCCGTCTTGAGTCGCATGCCAACCCGTACATTCATCGAATTTCCTACGTGGTGACTTTAGGCAGTTTTTTCTGGCTTTGCCGGTGGCAGCCACCGCAGCACCGTCGAAATGAAGGCTCCGCTAACCGAATCCCCCAGATCCGCTAGGTTCCTATGTCAGAACGAATTACCCAGGCCCTTGTAAAACTCTTCAAAAAGCATCGAATCGTCTTTTGGTACGACGAGGAAGTGTCGCTGCGCGGAGATTTCGACGCGATCAGTTTGCCGGAGGTCGAGAAGGTCGAGATTGCCAACAATGAGTTCGGCCTCAAGTACCGCTTGCTTCGCGAGCAGCCGACGCAGAAGTTCTTGATTTTCAAATCCGGTCCCCAGCCGGAAGATCGCGAGAATTGGCTGCTCGACGTCCAGCTTGCTCATACCGACTTCCGAACCGACAAAGCATCTCTGTGGCTAACTGAGCTGGAGTTGCCGTACGAGTTTCGTCCGATCGTAAATTGCCATGAGTTCTTCTTCAACAGTGCCAAGCGACGCGATCAGCTCAAGGATCGAGTTACGAAGACGGACACCACGACGCAGATCTGCATCAAGATGCTCGGCGTTTGTGCGGACAGCGATTCGAGAATCGATAGCGTTCTGGAGAATCTGCTGGAGGAGCTGGCATCCGACTCGGCGTCCAAGCGTTACGAACTGATTGCCAAATGTGGTCTCGATCAGTTTCTGTGGGAACAAGTCGACAAGTCCTACCAGTACAAGAGTAACGCGCCGTCTGTCAAGGATTTCGCGATTGAGCTCTTCAAGTCCTGCTACCAGATGGAGCTTGGCGGAACAGGTAAGCTTGGGAATGAGGCACTGGTATTCCTCAAACGTTGGAAGGATTCGCGGACGCACGAGAAGACGTTCGAGACCTTGTCGGACCGATTCTCCGAAGTTCTGGGCATCCACAACGATCTCGAGCGTCGTGAGCTAAAGCAACTTGCAGAGGTTGACTACTTCCGCCTCATCGACCAACGCGTGCTCAGTGAACTAGCGAACAAAGTTCTAAGCCGCTCAATTTCCGCCGGCGAGTGCACGCAGGTTATCCGCTCGCGTCGACGTGGCCATTGGTATCGTGAATACGCCGATCTGTACGAAGCCGTTGGCTATGCCGCTGAGTTGCTGCATATGCTCAATACCCTGTCGCTCGACCTAACCTCGATCGAGCAAGGCGTCGCAGCGTACGTCAGCTCGCTGTACAAGATCGATCAGGTGTATCGCAAGTTCATCTACCATAGCGTGCGTGCTGGCCAAGCAACCTTCTTTGGGCCTTTGAACCAACAGGTTTGCAAGCTGTACACGAATTCGTTCCTCCTCTTACTCGGTGACCGTTGGCAGGGGCTGGTCGACAAGCTCGAACGTTGGTCTTTGCCAGGCCAACGACATCAAACGGATTTCTACAAGAGCTATGTTGGTCGTGTGCTGGATAAGAACAACAAGGTCTATGTGATTATCTCTGACGCAATGCGATTCGAGATCGGCGAGGAGCTCTGTCGACTCATCCGGGCCGAAGACAAATTCGAGGCCAAGATCGAGCACATGATATCGGTCCTGCCGAGTTACACGCAGTTGGGGATGGCAGCTCTCCTTCCGCATTCCGAATTACAGATCAACGCGGACAAGACGCCTACCGTCAATCTGAACGGACAATCGTCCTCAGGCACAGTGAATCGTGACAAGATTCTGAAGTCGGCAACGAAGGACAGCGCGCTCGCTGTCAAGGCAGACGTCCTGATCGCTAAAACGAAAGAAGAAGTTCGCGAACTGGTGCGAGATCACGATGTGATCTACGTGTACCAGAACATCATCGACAAACGCGGTCACACACGCGACACCGAACGCAAGGCGTTCGAGGCGACCGAGGAGGCGATGGAGGAGATCGTCAAGCTGGTTCGCAAATTGACCAGTGCGAATGCGACTAACGTCGTGATCACGGCAGACCATGGCTTTATCTACCAGGACGAGGTCGAAGAGAGCGATTTCAGCTCCACCGATATCGCGGGTAATGAGACGGCTTCGGATCGCCGGTTCGTCGTAGGAAACCAACTCAAGATCAGCGGCGGCGCAAAGCTATACGGATCTGCGGAACTGGGACTCAAGGGCGACCTGGAAGTTGCCGTCCCCAAGTCCATCAACCGACTGCGCAAGAGCGGAGCAAGTGTTCGATTCATGCACGGTGGCAGTACTCTGCAAGAGATCGTCATCCCCGTGATTCAGATCCGGAAACGCCGGGCAGCCGACGTGAGCGCGGTGGAGGTAGATCTGCTGCCGCCAACAACCAGCGTGATCTCAACTGGGCAGTTGGCACTCGTCTTCTACCAGACGGCTCCGATTACGGAAAAGGTCCAGGCGAGAAAGCTGCGGATCGGATTGTACGCTGGAGATGGCGAGTTGATCTCTGATAGTCACGAGATCACCTTCGACTTACTGAGCGAGAATCCGCGTGAACGAGAGCTCAAGCTGCGATTGGTTCTTTCCAAGATTGCCGACGAATACAACCAACAACAAGTCATGCTGAAAATGGAAGAGCTGGAAGCCGGCTCGACTCACTTCAAAGACTACAAGACAGTGCCGTTTACTTTGAGGCGTTCTTTCACTAGTGATTTTGACTAGGCTTTCGAATGACGAATCGGCTCACAGAAGGACCTCCCGTACGGCTAAACAAACAATGAGATCACCAACGATTGGTTCCCGAGAAAAGCTATGACACCACTCGATGCAAAAATAAACGAACACTTTGGTGGACTGGTAGTCCGCAAAGACCTGGTAAAGGCTGTGAAAGGCAATGCGATTGTCCCGTCGTATGTATTGGAATACCTGCTTGGGCAATACTGCGCGACAGCCGATGAAGAGTCGATCAAGTCGGGTATCGAAACGGTCAAGGAGATTCTCGCGAAGCATTACGTGCATCGGAGCGAAGCTGGGCTCGTTCGATCTCAGATCCGTGAGAAGAAGCTCCGTAAGATCATCGATCGCGTGAGTGTTGATCTCAACGACAAAGAAGACGTGTACCAAGCAACGTTCGCCAATTTGGGAATCAACAAAGTTGCCGTGCCAGCCAGCACGATCAAGAAACACCAGAAGCTTTTGGTGGGTGGCGTCTGGTGCATCGCAGACTTGGATTATCAACACGACGAAGACCAGAAGACGGTTCCGTGGATACTGGAGTCGCTCAAGCCTATTCAGTTGTCTCACTTCGACCTCGACAGCTACGTCGCCAACCGAGCTCAATTCAGCACCGACGACTGGATCGACACGCTCATTCAAAGCATCGGCTTCAACCCAGAATGCTTTGGCCGTAGAAGCAAGCTACTGCAATTGGTTCGACTGATTCCATTCTGTGAACGCAACTACAACCTGATTGAGCTGGGCCCCAAGGGGACAGGTAAGTCGCACGTTTATTCAGAATTTTCACCGCACGGCATGCTGATTTCAGGCGGGGAGGTAACGGTTCCAAAACTGTTCGTGGAGAACCGAGTCGCCTTACAAAATCGGTCTAGTCGGATACTGGGATTGCGTTGCCTTTGACGAGTTCGCTGGCAAGAGCAAGCGAGCTGACAAGGCACTTGTGGACATCATGAAGAACTACATGGCCAACAAGTCATTCTCCCGTGGTATCGAAACGCTCGGTGCAGAGGCATCGATGGCCTTTGTTGGAAACACGCAACACACTGTGGCCCACATGTTGCGTCACAGCGATCTGTTCGACGAACTACCGCCCAACTATCACGACTCAGCATTTCTTGACCGAATCCATTTCTACATCCCCGGATGGGAAGTCGACATCATTCGCGGTGAGATGTTTACCTCCGGATTCGGGTTCGTTGTCGACTATCTGGCTGAAGTACTGCGTAGCCAGCGCAACTTCGATTATTCGCATCTCTATACGGATCACTTCAGTTTTTCAGAAGACATTTCGACGCGAGATCGGGATGCGATCCACAAGACCTTCTCTGGGCTGATGAAGATTCTCTATCCGCATAAGCAGGCAACTGTTGAAGAGATCGAAGAGGTTCTTCGTTTTGCGATCGAAGGTCGAAAGCGGGTGAAGGACCAACTGATGCGTATCGACCAAACCTACGCCGCAGTGCGATTCTCTTTTACGTCTCATGGTGGCCAAGAGAATATGGTCCAAACGCTTGAAGAAGAGCAGTATCCTAAGATCTACCACAAAGGCGGCCTCAGGGAGCATGACCAGTGGGAATTAGGTAGAGAAGAACTGCCCTCAGAGTTTCCGATCGAAAATCCAAAATCCAAAAGCGAAAATCCCCAGGAGGGTCATGTCGAGATCAAGGAAAATCAAAAAGGAGTTAGCTTCGACAAGCTCTTTGGCCCTTACTTGCGAGGGTCTTCCAAGATCGTAGTGACGGACGCTTACATTCGAAACTTTTACCAAGCCAAGAACCTGATGGACTTCCTCGAAACCGTCTTCAAGACGATGGACGAGGCTGGCGACATGGAGGTGCATTTGATCACCTGCCAGGACGAGTTCCGGGCCGATCAACAAGAAGACTTCTTCACTCAGATGCAAAAGAACTGCATACGCGTCGGCATCAAGTTCACTTGGGAGTACGACAGCACAATACACGCCAGGCATATTGTGACGAACCATGGCTGGAAGATTCTACTCGATCGCGGCTTAGACGTTTTCCAGCCGTTCGACAGCAAAGACGCGTTTTCACTTGCAGCGCGATTACAGAGCCAGCGTCTGTGCAAGAAGTTTGAGGTAACTTATTTGAGGGTATAGCAACGGCGCAGATTTGCATCGCTGAAGCGGAGCGGAATGAAATCAACTATGAGCAGACGCATATTAGTTTCTTGGATTGGTCACACAGACTTGCGAGCCTTTCGCGCGAAGATGCGTCTGCGGATCGTTCTGCTATTGAGAAGATTGCTGGGGTTCGAGAAGGCGAAACTGGTTCCGGCCCAGTAAAGGCGTTAATCGATGTTGAGACGTTCGACGAAGTTCACCTGTTGAGCGACTATCCTCCTGAAATCACCAAGCCCTTTGCGAAATGGCTCAACTGCAAGTCCAAGCTTCACCGACTATCGCCAAAGAACCCAAGCGACCATGGTGAAGTGCTTCAGCTCGTGCGACCGGTGCTCGATTCGCTCAAGTTGACGAAAGACGATTCGCTCAACTTTCATCTCAGCCCCGGCACGCCGGCAATGGCTGCGATCTGGATACTGCTCGCGAAGAGCTTATTCCCGGCTACACTCTACCAAACCTACGGTGGCCAAGCCTGGATTACCGAAATCCCGTTCGACATCACCGTCGATGTGATTCCTCAGTTGATGCGCGACCCCGATCGGTTCTGGCAACACCTACAGGTGCAGAGCCCTCAGGAGATCGGTGGCTTCGAGAGAATCGTCGGCGACAGTCCGGCGCTAAGAACAGCTGTCGGACGAGCCCAGCGAGCCGCGATCCATGAGGTACCCGTGCTGATACTTGGCGAAAGCGGTACTGGCAAGGAGATGTTTGCCGATGCGATTCACAAAGCGAGCGGACGCCGAGCCAAGAAGATGTTTTCGATCAATTGCGCCGCCATTTCGCGGGAGCTGATCGAGTCTGAGCTGTTCGGTCACGTCAAAGGCTCTTTTACCGGCGCAGCCAAGGATCACGTTGGCCTCTTCGAGCAGGCGCACGGAAGCACGCTATTCCTGGACGAGATCGGCGAGTGCGACCTAGGGCTCCAGGCCAAGTTGCTCCGCGCGTTGCAACCTCCCGACAGCGGTGGCCCGTGCCAACGCGTGTTCCGCCCTGTGGGAGCCACCGACGACCGCAGCGCGGATGTTCGGATCGTCGCTGCCACGAATCGCAATCTTCACAAGCTGATCGAAGAGGGCAAGTTTCGCGAGGACCTCTACCATCGTGTCGCCACAATCACGCTCAAGTTGCCCCCACTTCGCGAACGCGGCGACGACGTGATGCTTCTCGCCGACAGGCTCCTAGCAGACGTCAACGGTCAATTCGCCGGTCAACTTGGCGACGCCTACAAACATAAGAGTTTTTGTGCGGATACAAAGAAGTTTATCCGTCATCAGCCTTGGCAAGGAAATGTTCGCGAGCTTCGAAACGCAATTGTGCAAGCTTGTGTCATGGCCGCGAGCGACGAACTAGCCCCCGAGGACATCGCAGCCGCGATCGCCGAGGTGCCCGGCCAAGTCGGCCCAAGCCTCCACGATATGCCGCTCGGAGGCGGTTTTTCCTTGGATAATTACCTCGGCGACATCCAACGTCGCTTCCTAACCCGAGCGATGGACGAAGCCGGCGGCGTGAAAAAGAAAGCCGCCGAGCTCCTCGGATTCGACAATTACCAAACCTTATCCAACCGGCTCAAGACATTCGATCTGCAATCAGATTAGCTTTGGCACGCCGAGTGCGAATGCGGCGAGAACACCTAATGCATAAGTAAATTAGAACCAAGCATGATCACAGCAATCGAAATTGAAAACTTAAAGTGTTTTGCCGAGAGACAACGGATTGAGTTAGCGCCCATTACCTTGCTCTACGGACCAAACAATAGCGGAAAGTCGACCGCGATGTATGCCATGCTCCTCTTCGGAGAGTGGATCGACTATCAAGGGTATCGAATCGGACCGCTGGAATTAACTGGTGGTGAACGAGATATGGGGCCGTCATACCTAGCGACCCATAATCACAAAAATGGAAAGCTTATTTGTATTAAAGTTGAGTTTTTCGATACGGAAAGCGAAAGCCGCAGATCGGTCGAAATCGGAGTCGCACCTAGCAGTGACGACTTTCATGCGAAAGCAACGAGACGGTTTTTCGGCGATGAAGTTACGTTGCATCATATTCGTTATGCAATTGAGGACGAAGTGGTGGGCGATGATTGTCCATTGGCCCAGGCGGAAATATTCGACCAAGTAAAGGCTGAGTTCAAATCTCATCGTATTATAGGCGCGTTGCGTGATATACCACCAATCAATTTTGTTGCAAGGGCTCCGCGTGGGGTTGCCCGATCGCTTTGGTTTCGAGGGCTGGCCGCATGGCATTGGATTGGTCATGCACTTGAAGATAATTTGATATGGACGAATCAGTGGCTAGGCCCTGAATACCTCGATGCCGGCGTTGAGTTTGTTCAACAATGCATGGTCGAATCAACACGGTTAGCCGACACATTGAACGCGAAGTTTCCTAGCGGTGCGAATCTTACAAAAGCGAGCCTGCAGCTTTGCTTGCATGAGCTATTTATTGCTAGTGAGCGACGCGTGCGACTTCGTCCGTTACAGGGAAAAGAAATTTGTGATGGTGACGAACCATTGCTTTGGCCGCACGAGGTCGGAATAGGCGTAACACAGATCCTTCCAGTTGTTGTTGCTTGCATGACTCGCAACGGTTCGTTCTTCATGATTCAAGAACCGGAGACGCACGTACACCCTCGACTTCAGGCGAGGATTGGAGATTTGCTGATTGACTCTACTGCCGATCATCTTGGTTATGGCGAGGCGAACCAGCTGATGGTCGAGTCGCATAGTGAGCATATCATTCACCGTTTAAAGCGGCGAATCCGAGAAACGACAAAAGGGAGTGCTCCGGAGAATCTTGAGCTCTGGGCTGATCGTGTAGCCATCAATTATTTTCATCAACAGGATGGAGAGACTAGAACTCAGCAGATTCATCTGGACGTCAATGGTGAGTTCGTTGAGCCATGGCCCGATGATTTCTTCGACTTGGATTTTATCGAGCGGTTTGCATAATGCTTGGTGAATTTGTCATTACGCCGGACGTCTTCGTTGCAGACGACGATGTTCTTCGCCATCGTTTAAACGATCTTCGAGAAATGTTGCTACCACGGCTTGGCGTTTCAGCGTTTGCCGTTTGTCAGCTTGGATCAGATAGATGGCGGACGGCCGTGTGTGGAAAAATCGCAGCAATTCGGAATCCGGAACTTCGCAGCAATGCAATGGCACTGTTCGAGAGGGTTGTCAATGAGGTTAGTGTTGTCCGCCCTCTTTTAAAAACTGAGGCTCTGGTTTCAGAAAGAAGCTGGATCGCTGCTGCTGAACATAGCGCAAGCCAAATGACCCTTGATGGAATTGTTGCTAATAAGCCGAACACCGAGTTGAAGCACCTCTTGTCAGTCGAACAATTCGCGAGTGACGAGGTGTGCGAGCGCTTTCGCAATCCTCGATTCGTTGCTCGCACTGAGGAAGCGCAACTTCACTCGCTTCGCACCATTTGCCTACATGCCGAATGGCTAATTTTAAGATTACCTCAGATCCGCGGTGGAGTAGACGATGAGATAGTAACTCTAAAGCAGGTATTGAAGTTAGCATCGACGAGATTTTCTGGGCAAAGGAATTGTTCTGTAGAGCTGCATGTTTGCAGACAAGACAAGATTCCCGATGCCCGCATTAGAAAAAGTATTTTAGACGAAGTTTCCGGTTTCCGCTCGGGCCTTGCTGACGTCGACGTACTTTTTTTTCCTAAGAAAGCTTTTACAGACCGGCAGCTATTCGCGGGCGAATGGGCGCCGATGCCGCACAACGAACGCTTACGACGAGTCCGTTGGCTTGTCACTATGACGCATGTGGCGATTGGTAAAAGGCGTGAAGCTTCAGCCGAGCCCTGTACTTGGAGCTTGTTTGATCGAAAGTCTGCTTATGCCCGATTGAAGCAGATTGAGGACTCGGCTCAGAGCAGCGATTAGTATGTTTCATGCGGAGTTGGGTACATTTCGCAAGGCGAATGCGATTCTGTCGATCAGTTGAACGGCAGCGGGATTCAATAGGTGGCGACGTCACGGGTACCGTCTGTCGCTACGTCCTGCTGCGTTCATTGGCCGGAAGCCTGTTGGTTGCTGGCCGAGAAAAGCTCGCGGAGTAGACGTTTGCAGAACGCCGGCCCTTTTGCGATCTCGCAGGCTGCAGCTTCGATTAGGAACGGTCGGCTGCCGAATATGGTGTCGAGTAATACCCGGCACGATGGTGATTGCCCGCTTGAGGTGGGATAGACAAGCGTTGCTCGCTCCGCACTAAATCGGGCGGCGTATGCGCACATTTGAAAACGGTCATTGCGATCTTCGTTACCATATTCTCTTTTATATTTTGCGTCCAAAACCCAGCGATTACTTCCGCGAACGAGGAGCGTGTCGGCAATTAATGACCGACGTCGGTCATCTGGCCCCGTTGCATCGTCCCAAAGTCGAATCGACTCGGACCTTGGCGCGACCGTCCAACCGGTGTCCGGTTCCAGGTCTCGGCACATTCGAGTAACCGCATTTTCCCATATGCGAGCCAATGAGATGGTAAAAGCGTCACCACCCCAGCCTGGCGTTGGGTCAAATGTCGCTCCCGTTAAAATCAGTCTCGCGAGTTGCAACGCAGAACGATAGCCGGCCGGCGGCGCAGACATGCTGGACTGGATGATATACTCGCGATCCTCGCTCGATCGTGAAATGCCTGACCATGAATGCCTGAGCCGTTGGAACGCGGCAAGCTGTTCATTCCCCAATTCGTTGACGAACATCAGGATCCGATCCAAAGCAGCGGCGAGCATTTGATTTGGCGGCGTGTTGATGCTTCGCCCTCGGACAGTCTGAGGAATCGCGGGGAGCCGCCAGGGTCGTTGAGCCAAGCGATGACTGAGGATGCGTCCTCGAACTTGCGGTGATTCAGCGTCAAATTGAACAAATCCCATTCGCATGTGGCACCGAGTGACGATGTCTAATTCACGGAGGAACAGACCCGCAAGCACCGATTGGTAAGAATCGCTCTGTGAAACGTTGCCGTCTTGCTCCCAAAACTGAATGTCCGGAAATTCGCCCAGGTAAACCAGCCAGTCCAGCAACACCAAACCGGGCACTTTGGTCCGAATCAAAATCCGACGGCCGCTTGGCAAACGCACGACACCAACGCGATCGCGCCCACGAATTTCAACTTGCCCGCAATGTTCTTGAACGCCGGAGAATTCGATTTTCGTGGTGTCGCCGGACCGCAGCGTAATCCTCGCCAAGGCCTTCAATTGAGCCACGCCAGCCAGCCGGATCAAGCGAACCTTCCTCGTCGCAAATAATTGGCCTGGCGGTCCCGCAAGATATTTCAGCCGCGACTTGAACCATGATCAAAGGTCCTCGCCGCTTTCTGGATTTTCGATCTCGTCCAAGGGGCTATCCTGAGGATCCGAAGAAATGCACTGTAGCAAAGTGCCTTCAATCTGAGATTCGAGTGCGCGATCTGGTCGACCGAACTGCATGATGCATAACTCGCGAACATATGGTAGGACGCTGTACCGAACGATCCGACGCAACGCCGTGGCAATGAGTGGCTTATCTTCGGATGCTTGGCTCTCGTTCCCGGAGGTCTGGATCATGAATAAGGCATGGCCAATCTGTTGCTCGGGTGCGATGCCGCGTTCTTCAAGAAGCTGGTTGCACTGTTTTAATGCACCGCTTGTGAAGCCCGATGGGTTGTTTCCGGTACGACTCAACCAGGTGTGCAGCACCGTGTAATCGGGAAGCAGATCGAGCCATAGGAACCGACGTCGGAGGGCGAGATCCATTCTGCCGATGGATCGGTCAGCGCTGTTCATGGTTCCGATGATGTAGACGTTGCTCGGGAACCGAAACTTGCGTCCGGAGAGCAACCGAACGCTGCGACCGCGGTACTCGAGTAACTGCAACAGTTCGCCGAGTACGGCGGCGGTGTCGCACCGATTGATTTCGTCCAGCACCAGGACATGGCGGGTGTTCGGTCGATACCGACTGAGCGAATCGATCCATTCGAGAAAGCAGCCGAGCTTCGGTTCGAACTTCAACACCCCGTCGACTGTGAACGGCTTGATGCCTTCGAAGAAGTCCTCGTAGGCCCAGTTCGCGTGCATGAAGATCGTCGAGTGTACGCCTTGTTCGCGCCCTTCACGAGCAGCCGCAAAGTACCGAGCGAACATGCCGGCGATATAAGTTTTGCTTGTGCCAGGCGGACCAGTCAGAATGACTTGTTGTTTAGTCAGCAAGGCGTCTTCGATCTCGTGCAACTTCTCCAGTGGTAAAGCGGAGCGCTGGCTCAGCTCAGCCAAGGTTCGAGGTGCGTCTTCGTCGATTCCTTCCAGCTCTGATTCGTCGTCGGGTGCCGAGTTTTCAGCGTTCCAGACGCCAGTGCGCGAGGCTTCAAAGAATGGCCAAACCCATTCAAAGAACTCACCGATCTCTTTATCGAGCGTTTCTGCCTTCGCGGGCAAATCTTCCAAAGGAAAGCGACGGATGATGTTAACAGCTTCGTTCAAGCCTAGCTCAGGATTTTCTTGGCCTAGCTGAGCCGCGAACACTCTCGCATCAATTCCTTCGGCTTCATCGAGTTCACTTGGTCGGACCACTGTTCCAGAAGGAGCTGTCAGCAAGTACTCCTTGACCGCCACCATGCTTTTGGAAACAGCAGACTTGAAGTTGCCTGCGTACTCGCCGCAGTCATTGCCAAACGCGAAGCCGTAGCGGAATTGGCGAAGTGTAGCAAGCATCCGGAAAAAGAGCTGGCAGCTTTTGATCTTGGAACCCGCCGCCGGATCATAAAAAGCAGCCCAATAGTGATCTTGGTATCCCCCCTGTCCGTAGTCGTTTTTCTTCAAGATAGAGATATTCCGATTGGTGGCAGCCACCTCGGGATCAAGTCTCGCAACATGGTTTGCACGCAGCGATTCAACCAAAACTCGTGTTGGATCGCGTAGCGTTTGCTCGTAGCGTGCTCGGTTTGCGGAGTGCCAATCGCCGTCGCTGGTGTGTTGCGGCAACTGCAATAGAAAGTCGACTGAATCTTGGGTGTAGTAATCGGAGGTTTCCGCTTCAATGCCGTCGTCTTCGTCTTCTACGGCCGCGTCCAGTTCCTTGGCGGCAGAATCTTGCTTGATGCCGGCAGTGAGTGCTTCAATCTCAGTTTCTGAAAGAGCAATCTCTTTGTAGTAAGGACGGAGGTCTGGAGAGTCCAGAGCGTCTTTTATTCGCTGCTCGTTCACTTTAATGTAGACAGTTTTTGCACCCGACTGATTGACCGGGATCGTAGTCAAGGTGCGGATAGCTACATCGTCTGGAATTGCCCACGCGTGAAGTGTTTTGAGCGAAGGTTCAAAGTAAGCGAACAGAAAGATGGCAGAGTGATCCGCCATTACTCTGCGCAGATCTTCCAGTTGCGAAGGAGGGACGTTCGTCCAAAAGCCACCTCCAGCGCGGTTATTCCGATTTAGAATGATTCCTCCACGCCACGTGTAGCGGGAACCACGTTGCCTCGTGAGATCATCTCCTCCGGCTTGCAGTCGTTGACAGACGATTTCCTGCATCGTGCGGCCAGCGTTCCTCTTGGCCTTCTCATCGAGTTCAGGCGGATTGAAAGCTACTTCGTTTAATTCAAGTTGGGACAATGCGTTCGCTGCCAATTCGGCTGAATTCATGAGCAGTTCTCGGTTTGAAGAAATCGAACGCCCATGATCTCAGGAGAAGTAGCCGCCCACAACAGGACCTGTGGCGGACCGTGTCCGTCGTTGCAGGCTGAATCCATGTATGCGTGCGAAAAAGTCGCAGAATTCGTGCCTGGTTGTTTGCCATAGCCGCTTGAGGACTGCGAGGGCACCCTCGCAACTGTCGTGTGCTCTGGAAGCCGCTGGCCATCGGGTCCGGTGGTGAACACGTCTTTTAGAGAGAGTCGCCAACCCCGTGAACTGGCGAGAAGTTGCGGTGCCCGGTCTAGATCGGCCGCGGACGGTTCGTGCGGCGGCCTGTTGCCGGCATTCGGCGCAGGATCGCCAAGAGTGCTCGATCCCTATTCAGCAGGATCGGGTTCGGCAGTGGGCGCGAGGACATGGCGTCGGCAGGAGCGAAGGTGACCGGAACGATTTCGGCGCCGCTGAGCCTATTCAAGAAGTGTGAAAGTGCCAAGCTGCGGGCCACAACCCTTTTCCGATGGCAGCGAGAGTTCGATGAGCAGAGTCTCGACAGTTGCTCGACCGCGGCCAGCTACGCCCGCGGCACGATCGTCGGCGGCACCCCCGCGACCAACGGCTGGGCGTTTTGGAAGTACCGCGACACCGATGGCAAAGCACACCCGCCCGACCACGCGCGGCAGTTGTTCCGCAACCGATCGCAGCAGGAACCCCGCCCCGACTCAGGTGGGGTGAATTGAAACACCGTCCCCCGTTTTCCCTTCTCCACCATCCAGCTGCTCCATTTTCTTCGCCACTGAGACAGCAGCGCAACGGCAATCAGTCAAATACCTAAGTCGCGCTGGTCGAGCCATTCGACTAGCGCTTGGTAGCTGAGGCCGGTTGCTTCTTTGGCTTTGCGGGCGAACGTCTTGGACGACGCCAATACGGCTGGCGTGGACTCGCCAGACTCCTCGCCCGCCAACGCCATGCATCCTCGGCGCAGCATCACCCACGAGCGGTTTCCCTGGCGTTTGAGTTCTCTCAGCGCCGACTCAAATGGCTCGGGGGAATGGCGAGAGGTCGATTCGATCCGGTCGTGCCCGGTCTTGGAGAGCGGGATGGGAGGGCGCCCATCTCTGACGGGGTGATGCAACTCGACGTCCGCCCGCTCAAGGTGCTGACCTGTAATCAGGCAGTGATCGGCCATCTGGCGGCATTGCTTGCGTGCTGTGCCGCCCAGAAGGAATCGATCGGTGGCAGCCGATTCGGCGGAAACCCACTGTTTGAGCGAGTTCAGGAGAAGGGAGAAAGCTCGGAACTCGTCTGGCAATCGTCCGCCAAGGCACTCCGGCGGTTCCGTCGCCTCCAGAAACTCACGCATCGGGCCTGGGGTAAGCGCCAATTGCCGTGACCGTTCCAGCAGCAGCCCCCCGACCTGATCCAGGACATCCGCGACAGCCGCGCGCGGGAGCTTGACGTTGAGCGAGTCTGCATCCTGCTGTGCGACGCTCTCGTAATGCGAAAAGTAGGCTTGCAATAGCTCCTTTTTCTCGGGTGGCATCAGCGGCTTATCGTTCGTCGGACGAATGTATTGCTGGGGTTGCATCGCGTTTGATGTGGGCTCATGGAGTTCGAAAGTCTGTGACTTTACCCGTTTCAGTGGGCCATCGCGCAGGCGAGGAGAGTGTGAAGCACAGGGGAGCAGAGCCCATGAGCCCATGCCTCATCCGCCTCCTGTCACCGTCCACCGTCGTCCATCCCCTGGCCTCTGCCCTCCCCTGCCCCTGCCAATCGATCGGCGACGGTGGTCGATCGCTCCGCCGATCGAACGACAGCTGGGAATCGACCGCGGAGCGGTCGGCTACAAAGAGCGATCGACCACTCTGCCACCTGCCCGGTCCGCGGTTCGAGGAAAACGTGAGCAGCGAGAACCTGACCCGGTGGCTATGCCGTGTCCTGTATTCCTGCGGATGGTCGGGTTACCCTGGTCGGTTTACCCGCTGCACTCGTAGGAAAAATTGATGCTCCGTATCGTCCGCTCGAGCTTGAAAGGGGCGTTGGCCGTCTTGCTAACGCTCGGCGCCACCGCTGCCCTCGCCTGCACTGGCATCACCATTCGGCCCGGCGATGGCTCGGTCATCTTCGCGCGGACGATGGAGTTCGGGATGGACCTCAAGTCGAACGTGATCATCGTGCCCAGAGGGTACGAGTTTCAAGGAACGGCCCCCGGTGACAAGCCGGGAATGCGCTGGACGACCCGGTACGGAATCGTTGGGGCCAACGCTCTGGACGAACCGTTCGTCGCCGATGCCCTGAATGAAAAGGGCCTGCACGTCGGCGTGTTCTACTTCCCCGGCTACGCGGAGTATCAGCAAGTCAAACCCGAGGATGCCGCCCGGACGCTTGCTCCGTGGGAACTGAGCGCCTACTTGCTCGGCACTTGCGGCACCGTCGAGGAAGCCGTGAAAGCCGCCCAGCAGGTTTTTGTTGGCGAGGTGGTGATGGAGGCGATGGGCTTCGTGCCGCCACTGCACTGGATTGCGACTGACGCCAGCGGCGCATCGGTCGTCTTTGAGCATGTGGGCGGAGAACTGATCGTGCACCCCAACCCGTTGGGTGTGATGACGAACTCACCGCAGTTCGATTGGCACCTGACCAACCTCAGCAACTACGTCACCATGACGGCCAGAAACTCCGAGGGAATCGATCTGGCGGGGAAGAAAATCACGCCGCTCGGCCAAGGCAGCGGCATGCTCGGCCTACCAGGCGACTTCACGCCACCCTCGCGGTTCGTGCGCGCGGTCGCGTACACGCAAACCGCTTTACCGGTGGAAACCGCGAAAGACGGCGTCTTGCAAGCCTTCCATCTGCTGAACCAGTTCGACATTCCCAAAGGGGCGGCGATGAGTGTCGAGCACGGCGTCGCGGTCGCGGACCATACTCTTTGGACGAGTGCCGCCGATTTAAAGAACCTGCGTTACTACTTCCGCACTTATGAAAACAGTCAAATCCGGATGGTGGACTTGAAGCAGGTCGATTTCGACGCCAAAGCGATCAAGACGATCTCGATGCGCGGCGATGAAGTCATCGAAGATCTCACGAGAACAGCGAAGTAGCATTCCCGCCGCCGGCCCTTGGAGCCTTCCGCCGAGGAGATTGCCCAAGCGTTGGCAGGGCGTCTTAGCGGCCTGCTCATTCAGGCGCTTCGCGAGTTGGGCCAGGAGCATGTGTCGCGCGCACGGATCTCGCACCTAACGCAAACGATACCGAGCAGCAAGCGACGGGAACTGCTCAAGGACATCCGGCTCGCCCCGGCTTGGATGCACTCCATCTTTCGAGAACTCGCCGAGGCCGAAGAGAAGGCATGAAACTCGACTTTCTGACGTTGCCCGAGAATGAACGTCGCCTGTACATCGGGGTCGGTCGATGCGGGGCTTTGTCTGACGGGCCGCATAATGCTCTCACGACGAAACCACTACGGTAGACATGTGTTCCTCAACGCAATGGGTGCAACTTTCCGTGCCCGTTGAGCCGCGGAAGGCCTGCCTGTTCTGAGTACAGCTTCCTGCTGAAATTGATTTTTCGATGGCGGCCTGGATTTTGTTTGGCGATACTTGGACGCATGGATCACAAGGGGCTTGTGGCAGTATCTCGATAGCGACTTTCGTCCAGGAATCTCAATGGCCGGTGAAGTTTTGATGGTGAGCCGTCGTGAGTTATTTGACCAGGTATGGTCGGAACCGATGACGAAAGTGGCGCCCAAGTACGGACTGTCTGACGTTGGCTTGGCAAAAGTGTGCAAAAAACACCAGATCCCAAGGCCACCTGTCGGATACTGGGCAAAGCGAGAACATGGAAAAGCCACTCCTAAGCCAGCACTGCCAGAACCGGACGAGACGGACCTGCAAGAGATTCGATTTATCCGAGCCGGTTTTGGCCCGGATGCGGCGCAGGAAGCGCAAAGGCTCAGGTTCCGAATATCCTCGTAAAGGAAGATTTGAGGAATCCGCACCGGGTCATCGACCAAGCGCGAGTGAAGCTTCGAGCAGAACAAGCTGATCACCGAGGGCTATTGCATGCAAGTTCTCAGCATGGTCTCAACATATCTGTGACCAAGAAATCGTTAACCCGAGCATTGGGGATTCTTGATGCATTGATACGGCACTGGGAATCAATAGATGGAACTGTCGAGTCTGTGGAGTCTGGAGCTAGGTTTGCTCGCGGAGAGGACGGTGTCGCCGTTTCCATCAGCGAACAAATTCTTCGTCACGAGAAACCCAACGAAAAACGCTACTACTCCAAGGAATACACCTATGAAGCGACCGGCAAGCTGACGCTGACCATCGACGGGTGGGGCGACGGGTTGAGAAAAAACTGGTCGGACGGAAAGGTTCAGAGCCTCGAGGCGGTGCTTGGCAATGTGGTGATCAATCTTGAGAAATGGGTGATTCATGTCCGTGAACGTCGATTAGACGATGAGTGCGAGAAGCGGCAGGAACAAGAGGCGAAAAGAACTCGCGAAGCCAGGAAGGCAAACATGGCTCGAGAATCCGAGCGAATTAAGAGTCTGGATTCTTGCGTAGACGCTTGGGTTAAGGCTACACGAATCCGAGACTATCTTTCCGCACTGGATGCGAAGCTTGCGGCCAATGAGGTGAAACCGACTGATCCCGAGCATTTCCCGAAATGGCGGCAATGGGCAAAATGGTATGCAGATTCAGTTTGCCCGGTTACGCCGACACCACCTCGCCCTGAAATTGATGAGCCGATTATTCGCACGTACAAGCTCGTCGGCGATCTCGATCTCACCTCGAAAGCAAGGCAAGCTGTTGAGCGGGGTGGAATTTCTGATACTGACGAACTTGCTGCGCTTTCGAAGGAAGACCTCAAAGGTCGTTGTGGCAACGCATATTGGAATCTTTACAGCGAAACCACGCGAATACTAGAAGGACTTGGATACGATGTTAGCAACCGCTCTCGATGGTAAGCCAACTCTGTGCGCGGTACAGAAAAGGTCGCTAGACCTACATGGCATAAATTCTGGGATCTATCGCGGCTGGTGGACGGCGGGGCGAAGCCAGTGCGGCGTGACATCGGGGGCGATTAGGGTACGGCCACTTCGTCAAACAAGGAATCGGTGCAGATGTGGTGCGCGGTACAAAAGTGCTGCCACACCAAAGCTGCATGGAATTCGGGCTCGGTTGCGGCTGAGGGTCGCCATTTCAAACGGGTTATAAGCCGGCTGTGGCACTTCCACGACGCTAGATTAGAAATCATCGCGGCAGCGAATGCAGGTGCTGGCTGCGTTTTCAGCGTCGGCTGGTCAGGCTGCGGCGCGGTACGACTTGAGGTGACCACCAAGCTCGCTGTCGCAGACAATCTTGTGTTTCGTTAGATCCACAACCGGCGGATCGTCGCTGTCTCGTACCGGCGGCAGGTGGTCCCGGCCTGAATGACCGCGACGGTGATTGTACCAGTCCTGCGAGACTCGGAGGATGTGGTCCAGGTGCTGTTCACTGACCACGCAGAAGGCGTTCAGCACCTCATGCTTGAGCGTCTGGATCACGCGCTCGACGAACGCCTGCAGGTTCGGCGACCGAGGACAGGTCTTCTTGATCGTACGCCCCTCGGTTATTTCCCCTCTGACGCTACAGGACCGAGAGAAAGCGGCGACGGAGATCATGGATCGACGCATGGAATTGTACCGGAGAGGCGTTTTCTCAGGTTTGTCGTCAGACTGGGCCGTCCAGGGGTGTAGGACAATGACGGGCGATTGACGTAACCTCTTCATACACAAGGACCCACGTTCGATAAATGATGAATCGAGTTGAGGCCGGGTCGGGGAGGCTATGCGTGTTGCGGAGAGTCTTTCTTGCGTGAAGTCTTCTTCGCGGCTTTGGCACCGGCTGCCACTTTCTTTCCGACATCCTTGATGGCACCGATGCGTTGAACTGCCGCTTGAAGCTGATCCGTGACCCAGGCATTCAGGCTCTTGCCGGAGACGGCGGCGGCGACATTGACCTGCCGGTGAAGTTCCGGAGAAATCCGCGTCACGAACTGGCCTGAAAATGGCTTGTCGGGAGCCTCACCACGCTCCTTGCAAAAGGCCAGGTAATCATTGACCGAGTCGTGGAATGCCTGCGTTAGTTCGCCGACACTCTCCCCCTGAAACGTAATTACGTCACGGGTGTTGATCACCTCACCGTGGAAAACAAGAGCTTCGTCGTCGAACTCAACCTTACCGATATATCCTTTGTATTCCATCATGGCGTGACTCCTGCCTCGTTCAGGAAGCGACGCATTGACTTTACGGCTCCCTTGTCAGTTTCTTTCTTAGGGTGCGGCCGGTGAAACACCGCCCGCACATCGTTCAGAGCAATCCGCACCCGCGAACCGGCACCCTCCGATATTTCTGCACCGGCTGCCTCCAGCATGGATTCGATGTCCCGCCAGGGGATATTCGACCGGACGGGATCTTCAAAAATCGCTGACAGCGTGCGTTTGTGCTTCGGTCCCATGCCTTTCAATGGTATCATCCAGTGATACTGCCGTCAAGCTCCAGTTTTTTAGGCGACACCCCCCCGCGGCACAAAAATGTCGCCCTACTGAAACGGCGGAAAAATCAGGCTCGGCGGCGATTGGTGGAGAACTGGGCATCGCCGCTTTGGAGGCCTTTGGTCACGTCCAGGGCGAAGGCATGGCATCAATTTAGAAATCGGCGCGGCAGCGAACGCAGGTGCTGCCTGCGTTTTCAGTGTCTGCTAATCATGCTGCGGCGCGGTACGACTTCAGGTGCCCACCAAGCTCGGTGTGACAGACGAGCTTGTGCTTCGTTAAATCCACAACCGGCGGATCGTCGCTGTCTCGTACCGGCGGCAGGTGATCCCGTCCGGAATGTCCACGACGCTCATTGTACCAGTCCTGCGAGACCCGGAGGATGTGGTCCAGGTGCCGTTCACTCACCACGCAGAAGGCGTTCAGGACCTCGTGCTTGAGCGTCTGGATCACGCGCTCGACGAACGCCTGCAGGTTTGGTGAACGAGGGCAGGTTTTCTTGATCGTACGCCCCTCGCCGATGAACACGTCATCGAATGCTTGGACGTACTTCGTATCCTGATCGCGCTGCAGGATCGTGCACGGCAGATTCTCGTCCTGCAGGAACATGTCGAAGTTACGAGCCTGCTGCGTCGTCCACTCGCCCGTCGGATTGGCCGTGCAAGGCGAGATCCAGATCCGCCGTGACTCAAGGTGGATGAAGACGAGGAAGTAGAGGTCGACCATGCCTTTGATGGTCCACTTGCGTTTGCAGGCGAAGTCGCACTGCCACATCGTGGCCGCGTGACGCTTCAGGAAGTCCGACCACGTGTCCGGATGATCGTTCGGCTCTGGACCGAGGCCGGCTTCGACGAGCACGTTCTTCACCGTCTGCCGCGAGACCTTGTGCCCGAGCCTCCGCATCGCCTGCACGATCTTCGTGTAGCCCCAGCCGGTCTCCTTGCGGATTCGGATGATTGCCTCGCTGATGCTTTCCTCCATGCGAGGACGGCCAGGCTTGGCGTCCTTCGGCTTGGGCCGCTTGTCCGGCGTGTCCTCGACGCTCCGTACCCACTTGCGGAAGGTCGAGTAGCTGACGATCGAGATCAGTTCCTTGATGCGGCCGCCCAGTTTCTTCCCGTGCCGCACCAGCCGGCGGCGCTCCTGATTGCTCAGCTCGATCCGTTTGCGCAGCTTACTCCGCAGGATCTGATTCTCCGCTTTGAGATACGTCACCTGCTGGGCCAGTTCCTGGCGGGTGAGCGACGCAAGCAGTGTCAATAGCGGGTGAATGATGGCTGCCATCTGAGCTGCGAAAGCCTTGCAAATCCTGGTAAAATTGGGGTGGCGAGGTTTATGTACCCCGCTCAGAGTACGAGGCTAATTGCGACCGCGGTGGCGGCAAGACGCGCTGGTAGCCGGTGGCGAAGTTGCTCCCCAAGGCTGGCCGGATGATCGGTACGACTGCACCGCTGGCGCCCGGACGGTGGCCTCCAAACGGCACCGATCGACTTGGCTGCCGGCGGTATCAGGACGGTGCCTGCAGGCTGCACCTTGGTGCCGACCGACGCGTTAGCGGCCAAGTGTTTACCGGTCTGTTAGCCGCATTCTCTAGACAGCCACACGCTTGCAGGAAAGCTCTGCCAAGCACTCTTCAGCAGAAAGCCCAGAAGGGGCGAAGAATCTTTAAACCGTTGTCGCTGCAGCAGTTGCGCAAATCAAAAACAGAGAATGTTTTCGAGAAAGGTTGCGTACGGGGAGGGTGATCAACGACCCGATCGAGCAGTGGCTGTACTTTTTCCGCCGGGCCGAAAAATCGACAGCGGAAGAGCTGACCGCTCGGCTACCGGATCCCATTTTTGCTGAAGCCGCAGGAGTGCTGGAGATGATTGCGCGAAACCCTGACGAACGCCGCTTGTACAACGAGCGTCTGAAGCTGGAACGCGACGAGCGGGCCAGGAACCTGCAGGCACGCGAAGAAGGTCGCCAGGAAGGCCGGCAGGAGGGTGAGTTGGTCGGCCGCGTAAAACTCCTGCAGAACCTCAATGGCGACGCTCCGGCAACCACCGAGGAGTTACTGCGATTGGGCGCCGAACGACTCATGGTGCTGGAACGGGAGCTTCAGCAGCGGCTGCGTGAGCGTTCGGGCTGAGGTTGTTGTTTGACGCTAAATGGTCGTTGCGATCGGCCGCAGCTCTCGCTCTGTCACCGATGCTCGCCCTTGCTCTGCATTCTCCAAAAGTAGGAGTTCCTCCTGGATATCTGGTGCTAGGAAAAGTAGGTTCATGATCTGCGCCAAATAGGCGCGCGTGATGTGACCGAGCCTCGCCCTGCCGGGCCCGCTAGGCGATCACGTCGGTCACGACGTTGCCGTGGACGTCGGTGAGTCGGAAGTCGCGGCCCGAGTAGCGATAGGTCAGCCGCTCGTGGTCGAGCCCCATCAGGTAGAGGATCGTGGCGTGCAGGTCGTGCACGTGCATCGGGTTTTCTACGGCCGTCGCGCCGTACTCGTCCGAAACGCCGTAGCTGTAGCCTCCCTTCACCCCTCCGCCTGCTAGAAAACAGGTGAAATTGCGATTGTAATGCCCGCGGCCTTGAGGGGTGAGATCTTCCCAGGGCGTGCGGCCAAACTCCGAACAACCAACCAGCAGCGTCTCTTCCAGCAAGCCGCTACGCTTGAGGTCCGTGATCAACGCGGCGATCGGCTGATCGACGTTTCGGCTCAGATTCTCATGCAACTTCATGTCGGTGTGGTTGTCCCAATTGGTGTTCGAGCCGACATCGAACAGTTGCACCACGCGCACGCCGCGTTCCACCAAGCGTCTGGCGATCAGGCACTGTGCGGCGAACGAGGCGGGGTTGCCTGCCTCCGGGCCATACAGATCCAGCACATGCTGTGGCTCGCGTGAGATATCAAGCGCCTCGGGGGCTTGCTGCATCAGTCCCCGCGCGGTTTGCAGGCTGGTGATGCGAGCCTGCAACTCGGGCGCACCTGCATGCCGCTCCAGGTGAGCCTGGTTCAAGTCGTCCAACATCATGCGTTCCAGATCCTGGCGGCGAACCGAGGCAATGGGGCTGGTCAGATTGGGGAGCGAATCGGTCCCGGGAATGAAGCGTGTGCCTTTGTGGCAGCCGGGCAGGAAGCCGGAATCCCATGCCAGGTAGGCGTTGTACGGTTCCTTGGCCGCCAGCACGACATAGGGCGGCAGATCGGTGTTGGGTGTGCCCAGTCCGTAGCTGATCCAGGCGCCGATGCTCGGCATGGGGAACGTGATCGAACCGGTGAGCATGCCCAGCGTCGCCGCGGAGTGGCCGCCCGAGTCTCCTCGCACGGTGTGCAGGAAACAAATCTCGTCGACGAGCGAGCCCACGTGCGGAAACAGCTCGGAGATCATCTTGCCGCACTCGCCGTAAGGCTGGAACTTCCAGTCCGTGCCCTTGAGCGGCCGTGTGTTACTGCCGATCGTCTTGCCGTGGTCTTTGTTCAACTGCGGCTTGTGATCGAACGTGTCGACGTGCGACAGCCCGCCGGTGAAGAAGAAAAAGATCAGGTGCTTGGCTCTTGCCGGAAAATGCCCTGGCTTTGGCGCCAGCGGATGCCCGCCCCCCAGCTCCGCCGCCAATGTCAGCTGGCGATGCAGCGTCAATTCCCCGGCCGTGCCCAGTGCGGCGGCGCCCGCCAAGAACGCGCGGCGGTCAAGTCGATGATTCTGTATCATAACCAACCAATTCGTCTTTGTGTTCAGTCAACGTACATCAACTCATTGGACGCCAACAGCGTTCGCGCCAGCGCCGACCAAGCCTCAAGCTCGCGAGCCTCAGCGGCGATCCCTTCCGCCTCCAAGGCTTCTTCATACCGCTCTAGAAATTCCGTGGCTTGCGATTGCTCGCCGGCCGACGGGGGCCGGGCAAAGACGCTCAGGTAAGCATGACGCAGCCGGGGAGCCACGTTCGGGTCGGTCTCGATCAAGCGCTGCGCGAAGCGCGCGGCCTGCTCGTGAACCATCGCGTTGTTGAACAGAAATAACCCCTGCTGCGGCAACGCTGAGCTGTCGCGCATCGCTGTGGAGAGACTCGGATCGGCGCCGTTGAACAGGGACAAAAAGGGATGCGCATGCAGCCGCTGAACCATCAGATAGACGCTGCGATGGTTCGAAGGGTAGCTGCCCGGATTGAATTGATGGTGGGCCGTGAACGTCCACTTGGAAGGCTCCGGGAACGGGTGCGGACCGGGGCGTGCCAGATCCAGCGTGCCGCCGAGCGTGAGCAGCGTGTCGCGGAGCGCCTCGGCGTCGAGCCGGCGACGTTCGGACCGCCAATACCACCGGTTGCCCGTATCTTGCTCGGCACTGGCGGCATCGTGCTTGCTGGACATCTGATAGGCCTTGGAGAGCATGATCTTGCGATGCATCTCCTTCATCGACCATCGCGACGCAATGAATTCCTTCGCTAGCCAGTCGAGCAATTGCGGATGGGTCGGAGGCGTGCCGCGATATCCGAAATCGGAGGGAGTGGCCACAATCGGCTTGCCGAAGTGAAACTGCCAGAGGCGGTTGGCCATCACGCGTGCGGTGAGGAAGTCGGCCTTGGTGGTGAGCCACTGAGCCAATTCAAGCCGGCCGCTGGACCCTTCGGCGATCGCCAGGTCTTCGGGGTCCAAGACGCGCGGCACGCCGCGTGAGACCGTTTCGCCCAAGTCTCGTGGGTTGCCCGCCTTTTGAATCTTCGCATCGATCGGTTTCAATTCCGAAACGGCGTACGCCGTGGGGATGGCTTCCTCCGCGGAGCCAGCCTCCTGCCGCTTGCGCAAATCGTCGGGAGGTACCAGCGGTGCGAAGTGCGTCTGCTTGCGCACTTCTTCGGCCCCCGGGAACGGGTACTGCGTGCTGGCGAAGATGCCATACAACGCGTAATAATCCTGCTGCGACAGGGGCTCGAACTTATGGTCGTGACAGCGTGCGCAGCGGAGGGACAACCCAAGTAGCGCCGGGCCGACGGTCGCCAGCGTGTCTTCGATCACGATGTGCATGTCTTCCAGCTCGCGCGTCCCCATCCGCTTGGCCTGCGCGATCAAGCCGGTGGCGATGACCAGTCGCTCATATTCTTCCGACGGCGCTTCGCGGGCCAGCAGATCCCCAGCCAACTGCTCGTGCAGGAAACGGTCGTAGGGAACGTCGGCGTTGAAAGCGTCGACCACGTAATCGCGATAGAGATAGGCCTGCGGGATCGGATAGTCGGAGTTGTCGCCAGCCGTGTCCGCATAGCGGACCAGGTCCAGCCAGTAGCGTCCCCAGCGCTCGCCGTACCTCGGCGAAGCGAGCAACGTGTCGATCACCCCGGCGAAGGCCTCGGGGCGATCGTCCGTGACGAATGCTTCGATTTGTTCCGCGGTCGGCGGCAGCCCGATCAAGTCGTAGTAAGCCCGCCGCAGCAGCACCTGTTTGTCGGCGGTCTCGTTAGGCCGCAAGCCTTGCTGATGACGCGCCGCAGCGACAAAGCGATCGATTGGATCCTCGCCCCAGCCGGTCGGATCCTCCGGCACGGGAACCTCCGCGAGCGGCTGAAACGCCCAATGGGCTGTCGGCGAATCCGGGCCGATCGCCTCCGTCTCGGGCCACTTCGCCCCGGCGGCGATCCAGGCGGTCAAATCGGCAATGGCCTTGTCGGCCAGCGGTTCTTCCGGCGGCATCTGAACCGGCTGATCGTCATCGTGCTTTAACGCAAGGATCAGCAAACTCTGCTCCGCGTCGCCCGGGACCACCGCCGGGCCATGCTCGCCCCCTTTGAGCAACGCTTCCCGCGAGTCAAGCCGTAATTCGCCGCTGGCAACATCGGGACCATGGCACTGAACGCACGCTTCGACCAGCACCGGACGAATGCGAGTTTCGAAAAAGGTCTCGTCGGCCCGGTCGGCCGCCGTATCCGCTCCCACGGCGGTGTGAAGCGAACCGGCGCAGACCGCTACCAATCCGCCGAACAACACCAGGACGTATCGACGAGACATCGCGGACCTCGAGCAACCAATGAGCGCGTCAGTGAGTTTCAGGCAATGCCCAGCGTACCACCGTAGCACTCCCCCATCAATGATTTCGGCCCCCCACGGAAAGCGGCTCGATCGGAGCGGGGTTGGCCCAGGACGGGTGACTGACTGCTGGCAGGAGCAGTTCTTCGAGTTGTCCAAGGACGTGCCGCCGAGCGATTAGCGGTTAATCAACAACCCGATCGAGCAGCGTCTACGCGAGCGTTCGGGCTGAGGTTGCTGTCCGACGCCGGATGGTCGTTGCGACGGTTCGACTTGCCAGAAGAAGGCCGCGCAGGGCCGCGCTCTCAAAATCGCACGAGCCCTCTCTGTTTGTCGCACGGACGCTCTTTATCGTAGTTCACTCTTGTGAAACTTCCGGAGGAGACTCATGTGGCGATAGCACCAAGCGAACCCCATGTGCGACCATAAACACGAATCCAACGATGACCCCACAAACATATCCCCAGAAAGCACCATAGATCAAGCTAATTGGAATCATTAAAGGTAGTTCGTTGGGCGTCAGGCCGTGTTGGTCTAGCATAGAATTGGCAATCAGCATAATAACAAAGAAGGCAGCGCCAACTAACGCCGACGCCCAGCGAGGATGTTTGGCACCGAAGAAAATCGCTTGCCCCAATGCAACCGATGTAAAGAATGCGACCACGAGGAGTGCTGCCATCGCGGGAAAGCTGATCGCGCGCATCAACGCAAAAACGGCAGCATATGCAGTCGTTACGACAATCGCTGTACAGAGGTCGTATCTGCGGGTGCCGAAAAGAGCGTGGCTTTATCCGCTGGCGTTGCGGTATTGGTCATCACTTGTCAGTCCGATAACTTGTCATCATCCCAGATCGTATCCGGGGTCAATTCTTATCTGAATTTTTGTCCGCGCTGAGGGAGCTCTTATCCGCGACTACCCGGCAGTTATCTCCGTTCCTCGCGGCGAAAGCAATATCGAGGGGCTGACTCCCGCCCTGCAGACGGGGCTGCGGTCGCGTGACGGCCAATGCATCTGTGCGCCCGACGAGCGGCCAATCGACTCTTCCACGTGGATCGCGCGGAGGTTTGGGTCGCGAAGCTAGCTCCTGTCAGCCAGATTGTACGTTTCTCCACATGGCACGCTGTCTCCTCCAGCTTACCTCCGCCGCAATCGGCCGCAGTTCCCGCTCCGTCACGACATCCCGACCCCGCTCCGTTTTCGCTAGATAAAAGATCTCCTCCTGAATGTCCGGTGCCAGCAGTAAGAGATTCATGATCTGCGTCAACCTGGCCCGGCTAATGTGGCCCAACCGCGCCAGCTCCGCCTGGTCGGCGACTTGGCCGTCGCGGAGTAACTGGTCAAGCCGGATCGCCAGCGCCAACAGGCGCGAAATGTGGGGCACACGGCCACTGGTTTGTTTACGCGTGTAATCGAATATTTCACGGCTTTCCCGTTCAGTCGCCTCTCGCTTTAACGGCAGTAGATTTTGCTACATTTTCGCTGTCGATTCACAGCTTGGTTCTTGTGTTAACTTTCATCGCTTCGGCAGTTCGAAGGTGTTTCCCAACAATACGACCGGACGGGTCTCGAACTCCGTAGGTCTTTTTTTGCAAGCTTTACGAATTTTGAGCAAAGAGAGTAGTGTTACGAAGAGGGTTGCGCTCGGGGATGGCTGGGGCTCCGAATGCCGTTTCAGCAGGACTCCGGGCCTCTTCCACCGCGCTACTTATTGATTTGCCGTTCCTTAGTCGCCGCAATGGAGGCCAAGTTCAACGGCGACAGTGCACCGTCACTTCTTCCGGCCACCCCTGCGGCCGAGAAAGCCGCCTGAAGTCTCTCACCGGCCCGTGAACGGTTTCCACATTGCTTGACAGCTCTTGTCGTCGCTCGGAAGGTCGAGAGCGACGCCGTGCCAGCACTTTGGGTCGCTCCGCTTTTGTGGGTGGCACGTTGCAAATGGTTTTTTCGGCTTGGATCGCCTGTTCATCCCTCTTCCGGCTTTTTTTCGTTCCAGATTTTCATGGCCTCTTTCGAACCACGTTTTCCGGGAGCGATTCCGTTGTCCTCCAGAATCGATTCCGTGATCGACTCGATCTGCTTCTGGTCGATAACCAGAACCTGGCTGAGGCTTTCCGAGAACTCGATCTTTAAGTACGGATCTTTGGCAGTGCGCAGGACTTCGAGCATGTGCGCGAAGTTCTTGATGGGCGTTCCGTTCACGGATTTGACGACCTGGCCGAGCACTTCTTGGTAGCCCTTCATGGAGCGGTGCTGAAACATTGGGGCCGCGACCACGACGAGTTCTTCGTCCGGAAAAGCCTTGAGGTCTTCGCCTCGAACGATCCAGGGTGAATTTCGGGCAAGGAGGGCCGGGTTGAATCTGGTAAAGATCGCCGTCGCATCGTGCACCAGGGGCTCGAATATAAGCGAACCGTGAATGAAATACGGAATGTCTTCGCCGCGAAGCGGCTGAATGAGTAAGTCCCTTGATCTGACTGCCGGATACTCGATCGTGATGGAGTTTCCATCCCTCAACACCTTCATCGGAATCATTCCATCTTTGACGGCAAGGTGCGCCAGATAGAACACAGGTACACGCATGCCCGATTCCAGTCGTCCCGTCCCTTCGTCGTCGATCTTGAAATTGCCGACATGTGTCAGGATGTCATAAGGTTGCAGCCCGCCTCGGAGCTTCGTGTCGCCATCCGGAGCGAGCAGAATGCCATGCGAATCCATCGGAACTTTGAGCATCTTCCGCATGGTCTCGTTCTCGAGGCTTTGGAAATTCGAACGCAACTCCATGCCGAGCTTGCCGTCGACATTGCCGTCCTTGATATCCTCCAAGAACTGACGAATTTCATCGCTCGAAATGAGATAACCCGTGTTTTCTGCTTGCTCAAGGCGGCTGAAAACCAGTCCGACCAATTTACCGCTGACGACGCCAGGGCCGCCGCTGTTTCCCGGATTGATCGCCGCCGATACCTGCAGGATTTTCCCGAAGTTCCCGAACCCGAGGTTCGCGATCTCGATACGGGAAATGACGCCTTGTGTGACGGAAAGCTGGTCGCCGCCGACCGGGAATCCATAGACGCTGACGTTTTCCAGGGTTTTAGGATCGTTGTCCGCGATCGGCATCACGGGCAGTTTTTGGAGGAGATCGGAGTCTTTTGCTTCGAGAATCGCGAGATCAGATTCCGGGTCGACATGTCGAACGATCGCCTCAGTTCGATCGCGACCACCGCGGCTCAAGATTTCGATCTCGGTCGCGTAGAGCACAAGATGCGCACTGGTGAGGATCCTACCGCCACCGATGTGGACGCCCGTACCAAGTCCCTGCATAGGGTTCGCCCTGGTCCATGGACGTACGGGGTTCGTGAATCGGATCTGGGTGGTCAGTCGCACGACGCTGTCTTCCAGATCGTCAGCCAGTTGGGCCGGGGCAGGGGAACAAATGAGTGTCGCTGCAAGGATCGAAAGGGTCCGAAGTCGGAAAGCTCGGAACATGGCTGGCTCTATCTCCAGAAAAAGGAATCCAATGCGAAGAGATCGAATCGGAATGAGAATCGCAAATCGGGACGCTTGTCGCACGACGGGAATCGAAAGTTCTTAAGAATTCATGAGGGAGTCGATTCGGAGCGGGGTCAAACGAATTCTCAGACGAGTTGGAAGGTGCCGGGCACCGATATCGATGCCGCCCGGTGATGCAAACCAGGAGTCGTTGCAGCATCGCCGAGTCAGCCCAACCGCCTTGGTCCCGTTTCGTAAAGCGATTGCGGCGATGGGCAATTAACAGTCTCTTGTTGAGTGCAACTTGTCATTACCCCAGATCGAATCCGCGTTTAATTCTGATCTGAGCTCTTATCCACATTTGAAGCGGTTCCTACCAGCGGCTATTCGGCAATCATCCCCGCTCTCCGCGGAAATGCAATATCTGGGAGTCGGCGCTGCTCCTGGCGGGGACATGATGTCAGGAAGAGCACAAAAGTCCACCATGGTTTCTAGCACCTTCGCCGATGGGAACGCTGTCGTTTATGGATCAATTCTTTTTGTGCGCCCCCACGGACAGAGGCACCGCCGCCCTGCAGCGCCTCTTGAAAAGTTGATCCCGTCTAACTGCGCAAGCTAAGTTGCATAGACATGACCTGTATCCGAAAAGCTAAGCCGGCCGGCTGGAACCTTCCCGGATGACACAGTCATTAGAGGTTTCCATCCGTTGTTCGACATGACTAAGAGACTAAGCGTGAATCATGACGGTCGGTGACTATCTAATTCTGGATTTTTTCTGAAAAGTACCCGTTCAACTTCAGGGACTGTCTTCCTCGGTAGATCAGCGCTGCGATCGCCTCCAGGTCGCTGCATCCGACACGAGAGATCCTTCAGCGACAACGCGTGCAAATTGTGCAGCTGAACGGCGTCCCGCTGCGCTTCCGGCAATTCCGATGGTTTAACAGCAAATCGTCCTGTTCGCTTCCCATCGCCTCGACGCTGCGGGTAGACTCGTCGGGGGCAAGCCACGATTGCAGTCGGGATGCAGCGTTGCCGATGGACCGATCCAGCGGAACCTCGGAACCGATGTCACGCTTCTGGGTACGGAGTGCGCAGCGCATCGAGAAGATTGTTCAAAAAGAGCCGACGCAACCAGATCCGCTGTCAGTTGGACTTGATGGCGTTCCACATCCTTCTCTGCCTCCCCCAGCTCACCTCCGCCGCAATCGGCCGCAACTCCCTCTCCGTCACCGCATCCCGCCCCCGCTCCGTTTTCGCCAGAAACAGGATCTCCTCCTGGAGGTCTGGCGCCAGCAGCAGTAAATTCATGATCTGCGTCAGCCTAGTCCGAGTGACGTGTTCGGAACGCAGCGACGGCCAGCGGCGAAAATCGAAAGTCCAGATGCCACGCCCCCATATCCGCGGCCAACAAGCCAGATACCAAATTTACGATTGGCTAGAGGCGCGTCGCTAGCGAATCAAGCACGCGTCCAAGCTCATTTGAGCGTTTGTCAAATTCGGCCTTGGAGCAAGACACTTGCAGCAGGAATGTTGCTTCCGCTGTGTAGTAGTAGGCCCGCAGAGAAACCTTGCCTACCTTTTCTTGGTCTACAAACTCATAGCCCCACAAAAAGTAAGAGAGATGATCACCCTTCCTGATCTGTGCGGGCCATTTCTTCTTAATCAATATGCCCAGTTGCTGAAATTGCGGATTCACTTGCTCGAACAAGGTATCCCTTAACACCTCCTGCTGGGAGCTATCAAAGGCTGTCAGTTCCTCCTGCGATACTTCGGCAGGCATAATCAAGAGGGTGACCCGTAGACTAGGTTGCTCCAAATTGTCAACGGCGGCGAAAGCGAGCGTAGCCGCTGAGACTTTTTCGCGGAACTGCGGCGCAGATTCGGCTGCGGCCCTGACAACTGCCCTTTCCACTTTCTCGATGTGTTCGCGGTCGAGAATTTTAAGGCCTGCTGGGTAATTCAGTGCGCATCCCTGCTTCAAAACGACTCTGTTGAGGTTGGTTTCCTCAGCTGAAACCGCTAGTGGCACGCCAAGAATACACAGAGTAACCCATACAAATAAATTTTTAAACATCTTGGTTCATTCGGTTCGAACTTAAAAAACTGTGGAGTGATTTAGGCGGACAATGCTGGCGGGTAGTTGAAGCGTCGTGGTCGATCAGCGGATTTCAGTCAGATAGTGCAGACAACAACGGGGGTCGCGTGGCAGGCGCGGGCTCATCAACCGGAAGCCCGCGGGCTCCCGTGACATCGATGGCTGCACGCCGCTATGGGTTGACCAGTGGCTGCCATTGAATGTCGCACCATGGCATCTGCAATCGAAGCTTCTCGATTCCATCTTTGGTTGCAGGCGTACGTCGCAGTTTAAGGGTCCTCAAATTCGTCAGTCGCGTAAATTTGCCAAGCCCCTCGTCATTGATCCGTGTTCGGGTGGCATCTAGGTAGGTCAAAGTTGGTGGCAAGTTAGCAATTGCGTCATTCGAAAATTGTGTTCGCATCACGCAGAGCCATTCGAGACCGTCGTGCCGAAGCCACGGCATCTCCGTCCTTGGGAGCGTCTCGCCAGTGAAAACCAGCTTCTTCACCTGCGTACGGCTTAGGACTTCGGCTAACTGAGGCTGTGTTACACCGGTAGTATAAAAGGACAGAGATTCCAGTTGCGGGACCTCAGCGATGACATTTAGAGCATTTTCGAGGTAACTTTGTGACCGTACCGTCACATGCGAAAGTCGCCGAAAGCTACGCGACGCACCGTAATCCTCGATCAGTTTAGGAAGCGTTGATCTCTCTTCCATCGGTATGCCGCCGAGCAGCGTTAGTTCCGGTGGTGGATTAGTGACGGGCACCAACTGCATGTGGGAGAAACGGATATCGCACCCGAATGACAACAGCCGGGCCGCGATGCGCTCGTGATGTTGCCCCTCCGCGTCGTAGGACTTCAACCAGGCGCAAGCTACCGCGATTGCTGTCACGCCGAGGAGAAGAACCCGTAGACCAAAGCGGTGGTGTCTCGATCGCATTTGCGATTCCCTTCTAGGTATGTGATCTCGGCGTTCACCGCGCAGCCCGCCGACCTTTCCAATTGCAAGCGGCATTGCTCGGCCCGCTCCCGTGCAGCCATCGCTATTTGCGATCATGGGGCACCGTCGCTGGATTCCGTGTGTGTTTTAGTGGGGCACAAGGGATGACGACCAAGCGGTGGTGATTAGGCTTTCCATCGTAAAGCGGCCGATCCGCCAACTCGGCCCATCAGATTGTTCGTCTCCATCGGTTATTGGGGATGTTCGTCGATGGTTGGCTGTTTATTCTGTGATGCTGACAGCAATGCAACACCGGCGATACCGGAGATTATAGCAAAAACAATCGAATAGGTGGTTGCTGCTGGAACACTGGGCTCGAGTTTTGACTGGCCAGTCATTTCTTGCATCATCCCTCCCATCATTCCTCCCATTGGCGAATTGTTCATCATTTGGTTCATTGCCTCTACTGCTTTCGCGTTGGCAGAGTACCGTTCCCATGCAACTTACATTCCGCACATCAGAAAAGCCATAACTCATAGTTAAAACTCCGCCGCCTAACTTTTGTGCCCGTAGGTGGAAGCGTCGTTGCCGAAGAGTTTGATCAGCTGATGCTGCAGCGGCGTCGGATCGGTGTACAGGTCCTGCTGCGCTCCGTCTTCGGTGACCAGGCGATGGCGACTGATGCTTTCCAAGGCATCGATCACTCGGCGAGCGGTCGGACACCGGCAGTCTCTGGCTTCCGGGTACAGCGGCAGCGAGTCGATCTCTTGTGTTGCCATCGTACGACGCAACTCCCGCTCCAACAGCGTCTGAAGTAGCAGTGCCATGAAATACACACACAGCAGTGACTCGATCCGGCTGACCTCCTTCAGGTACACCGGGGCGACATGGAAGTCGCTCTTGAACTGACTGAATCGCTTCTCAATGATCGGCTGCCGCTTGTAAGCGCGGAGGACTTCTTCCACGCTCAAGCTGCGATCGTTAGTAATCAGTGGGAAGACTCCATCGCACCGCCGAGCCCGTTCAAGTTGCTCCGCATCGATCTGCCAGGTGAGATCGAACCGAAGTTTGACCTCACGAACGTACTGTGTGTCCTTTGACCGACGGCCGGGTGTTTTCTGCTTCAGTGTGACCTCTTCCTCTTGCAGAATTTGCACCTGCAACAGACTTCCTGTCCCTCGTCGTTCCATGATTTTTTCCACTTCACCAGCCACGCGAGGGCGGTCTCGCATGCGTGAACGTGGAGACTGAAGCCGGTCGCGAAGTTGGCTTAAATCCTCAGCCGTTTTGCGAATAATCTTCATTCGAGATGCGTCATCAGAGGCTGCCTTAGCCAGCGAGTGAATCCATAACAGGCGGTAGCCATCAGCGGTAGCTTGCTCTTCTCGTAGCGTCTGGAACCGATGCCGCAACACTCCATTCTCATCTTCCACTTCATACAAGATCACCCACCGTAGGGAGTCCGGGTTCTCCAGCAGCGTGGTTTTCATTGCCCGCGGCTCACTCCGGTTTTTCGGCAAGATCGTGATGAATCGCCCGCCTTCTCGGTCGATGTGGCCGAGGTTTTCGGCGCTGGCCAACTTACAGTCAGCGATATACAGAAAGTCTGGCCTGCCCGTCATCTGGCGGAGCAGATCCCAGGTTGGGACGTGCGTGACGTCATCGTGCCGATCTCCATCATCCGTGGTGAAGTAGATCGGCACGCCGCCGTCGTCAGTTACCGTCAGAATATAGAGCAGTTGCTTCAGGTCGGGACGGTGGTCTTTGCTATGTCCCTGGCGGATGGCGACCGTAGCTTTGCCGCGGCGCAACTGTGGCTGCTCAAACGGTTCATAATCTCCGAAGAACCGAATCGTGGTGGAGTCGTTGTGCAGTTCCGAAAGATTTAGATCGAACTCATGAATGACATTGCGAGTGATGTCCATAACGAGGTCCGGGAAATTGGCATCAAAGAGCCGGTCCAGAGCGCGCCCGACGCGGTCATCATTGAGGCTCTTCAGCTGGTCTTCACGTAACTGCAGCAGTTCCGGGACGAACGCGGCAGCCCACTGCCCGACACCATAGAGCGGCTCTCTGCTAATGAGGATATTACGTACGAGCAACAGGATCGCGCTGGCAGTGTTGATTCGATTTCGACCGTCCTCGGCCGGCAGGTGCCGCCATAGGATTTCCTCAAGTCGGCAGCGCTGTATCAACCGATTGATGATCGGCAGGGCGCCGATGGTGCGGGTGTGGAGCACGAGGTCGCTGCCTGACGCTTTGGGCGCCAGGGTAGCGGGATCGGGAGCACGGCGCTTTGGCTTTTGGTTGCGGTTCATGCCGCAATGGTACAGCGCGGGGTATCGGGAGAATTGGCGGCACCGCGAAATTTTTGGTGGCTCGAAAAACTTACGGAATCTACCATTGACGTAAATCGTGCGGCACAAAACTTACGTCAATGGTGATCGGCGCAAGTGCCAAAAACAGCGATTATTTTTTCTATAGCGCGCAGCCTGGTCAGTCGGAGATGCGTAGACTGCTCCTTGCTCGGGTAGTTGCATCCCAGCAAAACCCGGCGATAATGATTTCCAGTAGTGCGGAAAAGAAGATGCAACGAAGAGCAAAATGGCGGAAAGGGCCAAACAAACGTAGCCCGCAATTTGCATGTTACCTTTGGTCATCTAGCAGTTGCCTTAAACACGGGGGACGTGACGAACTTGTTATTTTCCCGGATCGAGTCCAGGACCAATCCTCATCTGAACACTTATCCGGGTTTGGAGGGGGGCTCCTTTTCACGGGCGCGTTTTCGTACCCGCGGCTATTCGGCAGTTATCTTCATTTTCCGCGGCGAAGGCAATAGCGAGGGGTTGGCTCAGCCCTGGCGGGCGGGTTCCTAGCGGGGGCGATGCAAATGCTTCCCACCGTTTTCAGTACCGTCGCCGATAGAGAAGCTGCCGCGTTTGAGTCAGCGCGTTCTGTGCGCCGCGATGATCTGCCAATCAACTCTCCCGCGAGGATTGGACGGAAGTGTGGATCCCGAAGCTGGCTCCTGTCAGCCAGACTGCACGCTTCTCCACATCCTCCTCTGCCTCCCCCACCCCACCTCCGCCGCAACCGGCCGCAACTCCCGCTCCGTCACGGCATCCCGTCCACGCTCCGTTTTATCGAGGAACAAAATTGCCTGCTGGATATTCGGCGCGAGCATCAGCAAATTCATAATCTGCGTCAGCCTGGCTCGCGTGACATGCCCAACCTCGCCAGTTCCGCCTGGTCGGCGACTTTGCCATCGCGTAGTAACTGGTCAAGTCGGATGGCCAGCGCCAACAGACGCGAAACGTGGGGCACACGGCCGCGATCCCGCGTGGGCGGCCCCTCGCCGCCGCGCAGCTGCTTCTGCGACCGGTTGCCTTGCCCGAAATGGATCTTGCGTTTGATCGTGATCATGCCGCTACCGCTTCGGTCTTCCTGGCCAGCTCAGCCGCAAGCGAGCGGAACCCGCTGGCCCCACATGTGATCGAAACATTTCCACCATTGCCGTCGTAGTCGATCGGTTCCTTATTGTGATGCTCGGCGGTGGGTTCCAACCGGCCGCGACCCGCCGCTTCGGTGGAACAAATTTTTAGCCGTCGAGTCCCGACGGGGATCACGATACGCAGCGACAGCATGGAAAAGCTGCAGAGAAGTCGGTACGGGCTGCCAGCACATCGTGAGGTCTCGCCGCGCGAGCGATATGGCGATATCTCTGTCCGTCATTAACTCGGTCACTGCGGCGGCAGTTCAAAGTTACAGACACCGGCGGAGCCTGGGTGGAAGATGTTGCCATGGATCCTCATGGTTTGAAGGTTAACCTCAGGGACCTGAGCCACCAGGGCGAACAGGTAACGAGGGGGAGCGACCTGTGGGCGACCGTCGACGATGACCTTGTCGCGCCCGGTGTCGTAGACCACGTTGTTGGCAACAACTACGTCGCGCAGCGGCGGGATCGTCGGCAATTGCTGATCCTCGATAGCAATGGCGTAAAGTGAGGCACCGGGAGAGCTACTCGTGCTCCAGTATTGATCACCGAACCCATAGTCGCTGATGATATTTCCTATGATCACAGAGCCACCATCGACATTGGGCCCTTTCGCCGGCTCATCCGTTCCGCTTGCCTCAACCGCGTAGTGGGCCGCTGACCCGGACGCGACCAGAATGCCGTACAAGTCAACGCGACTGAACTGGTTATTGCTGATGATGACGTGCTTGGACCCGTGCATCGCCTTAGCACCAACCAGGGCTCCGTTGACGACGTTTCCAGTAACCGAGACATAATCGGCGTGAATGTCAAAGCCTTGGGCCGCGTTCTCGATGTAGTTGCCGCTGAGCACCGCATAGGCGCCCTCGCCCTCACCGCCGAAAAACAGCGCCGAACCCTGGTGCCAGTTGCTTGTGTATGGGTTCTCCTCGAGGCCCTTGGGCGTAGCCCGGCCCGGCTGTTCAGGAATGACCGTCACCTTGCCCAGGTCATACTTGTCACGGTTTTCCTTTGTTGCGCGGAACACTGTTTCGATGATTCTGTTGTTGGTAATCTGTGCCCCCTGGCAATCCATGAATTTCATGCCGTTTCCGTCGACGCACTTAAACGCGTATCCCATATCGGAGTTGGCTGTGCGATCGTCAATGGTCGGTGACTTATAGTCCCGCACCACGCAGTTACGCACTGAGAGACGCGTGCAGTGCTCGATTTTCAAACCCGCGTTTTCGCCACAGTTGTTGGTGACGGTAACGCCGTCGATAGTCAGGCCATCGCACCACGCGGCAAAGATGCCATTGCGGCCGCCATCGTGCTTGCCGCGCTCGCGAAAGAGCTTGATATCACGGATTGTGACGTCATTCGCATCGCGCACTTCAATGATGTCCTTGAAAGCATCGGTCATTATCAATCGACCAGGACCGCACAAGCCAGTGCCCGAGGTTTTGATGATAACCGTCGTGGTGAGGAGATGATCGCCGTTTGGCACATATACGATTCGGCCGGGATTCGCGTCGATCGCCGCCTGCAGAGAGGGATAATCCGTAGACTGAATGTCAGCCTGCGCCGAGGCCGAGGAGACAATCGCTGATAGGCAGATCAGCAAACCTGCGAAGGCGGTTAGACAAGCCCGCATTGCATTTCTTTCGTATAGAGGCACTGGTTCAGGGACGTTTCGAACATAAACTTCCGGCGCCGGCAATGTACTTTCAGTCGGTTCATTGGTGCTCAGAATGCCGCGTGAGCATGACGGTCGCAGTCGGTCAATTTCGTTCTGGCGATATGGTCGTTGCAGATCAGTTGGCCAAGACGGATAGCAGGGGCGAGCGGGAGGAGAGGCGTGCACTCAAGAGTAGCTGTCGCTGCTCGACTCGTGTGCCACCTGCCTGAAGGAACTATGCTGGCTGCAGTCGGCCCTTGCTAGCGGGGGCATTTTGTTGTGTTTCTGTCGCGTGGGGGCCAAGGCCAGCGGTATGTCGGAACTGCAGGGTGCTATCGAACAGGTGCGCGAGAAAATCGCTCGCTACAGCAAGACCAAGGCGTCGATTAACGAGCAAAACACGAAGGCGACACTGATTCAGCCGATCCTGCGGGCCCTCGGCTGGGATGTTGAAGACCTGGACGATGTGCACATGGAGTACAAGGAACGAGCGGCGGATCGAGGTTCAGATCTCTTGCCCGCTGACAAGCGAGCCGGAACGGGCCGAGCGACCCCGGCCAGTCGCCCGGGAGCAGCCGAAACCGCCGGCGAAGCGGAAGGCGACGCCAGCAGGCGGCAGCGTGTCGCTGTCACAACTGATCGATGCCGGAGTGGTATCGGCGCCGCTGAGCCTGTTCAAGAAGTACAAAGGCACCGAGCTGAGGGCTACTCGACCACGCGCGGCAGTTGTTCCGCAACCGATCGCAGCAGCAAACCCGCCCCGACTCAGGCGAAACGAGCTGAAACGCAGAGGAGCGGAGCTCACAGTGGCGATGCGAGCCCCAGATCCGCCGTGGCTCGATATGGGCGAAGACGAAGAAGTAGAGGTCGACCATGCAGCTGATCGCTGGATTGACGCGACGGTACCGTCGCCTGCCTGCAATTGAGATCGCGGTGGCGACGGTGTGGGCAATCGGGCTAACGGTGATTGAAGTCATCGGGCGTAGATCGAACACCGATCTGGCTGATGCGGCACTCCTGCTCGGCCTCGGCGGACTGGTACTGGCCTGGTCCGGCGTCGCGGGCATGGGCGCCGTGACCTGGTACTGCGTCCGCTTCGCCTGGCTGGGAATCCGGTTCAATCCCAGACGATTGCTGCGCTCGTCTGGCAAGGCCGGCGACCCACAACAGACCGAGCGTCTGCACCGCATCGCTGAGATTCAAAGCCGGCGGTGGATCATCCGGGGACTGGAAAAACTATTCAAACGTGCGGCCCGCCGGTCACGACGTCCAGGGACGGGGCTTTGGATTGGGCTGCAGCACTGGTTTCTGCTCGGCATGGCCTACGATGACGAAGGCGATACCGCTGGGGAGCGTGAAACGACAGCCATCGACGAAATCGTGGGGCCGCCGTATCACCGTGTCTTTCGCCCGGAAGCCCGCTGTCACTTTTGGCAGGTCACACGGGCACTGGAGATCGATTTGATATTCGTGGAACATTCGATTCCCTTCCGCCGCCTGGTTCGCGTCCTGCGGCAGATGTTCGAGACGTATGACATCTTCGACGGTCGGCAGCGGGCCGAGGAGTGGCATTTTCGCGGTTTTCCAGGGGTCCGTGTCGTGATCCAGGATTTCGACTTCGGTGCCGAGGCCGCAGAGCGTCCAGAAGGTTACCCGGAGCCAGAGTACACCCACGTCGGGCGAGCACGGATCCTGCACGTCTTTAAAGATCGCGGCGAGCAGGAGACGCCCGATTTCGTGCCAAAGGAACGAGAATGGCTGCCAATTTCTGCGGGGCAACTATAGGAAGCGAGGTACCGGCGACTTACTGGCCAACCCGTTCTTTGCCTCGGTGATCACCGCTCCGACTCCCAACAGCGGTCCGTTCCTGCGGGCAAATCCGGGGCAAACGGACGTGTTGGAGCAAACGTTTATTCGGCGTTGGGAGAACGTGCTGTGTATCGCTTGCGACCAAGGCGTCCGGCGATTGCTATTGGGAGCGTGGGGGTGTGGAGCATTCGGTGGTGATCCTGTCATGGCAGCATCGACGGCGAAAGCAGCAATCAAGCGATTCGGCGCGGCTTTGGACGAAATCGTCTTCGCAATCCCCGGCAGTGGCCGTCAGAGCCCGGTCAACTTGGATGCATTGCGAGTCACCTTCAATTAGGGATCAAGATGGTGACGAGAGAATGCGGCCACGCGCGGCGGTTGTTCCGCGAACGATCGGAGGAAATTTGGCCACGACGCAGGCGAGGCGATGTGAAACACCGTCCCCCTGCCTCCTGCAACCAGCTTCCTTCCTCTCGATCGGCGGAGCGATCGACCACTCTGGCTTCCGCTACCTGCCACCGTCCACCCACATTCGTTCCTGCGAGTACGATAGAATGCTGGCCTGACACAAGATTGCGTTTTTCCACCCCCGCCGGTCATCCCACCTCAGCCCCTCGCAAAGACAGGAGCCTGCACACATGGTGTACAACCCCTCCCGCCGTGATTTTCTCAAGACTTGCGGCACAGCAGCCGTCGCTGCCAGCTTGCTCGATCCATCCTCTGCTTTCGCTGCCAACGCCGCCGATCCTGTGCCGCAGAAACGCTGGTTCAAAGGCAACTTGCACATGCACAACCAGTGGTCCGATGGCCAGCCGCTCGCTCCTTGGGCCATTGATTGGTACAAGTCGCACGGCTACGACTTTGTCTGTCCATCGGACCATAACATCTTCCAATCGGACGAATTGCGCTTCGATGGTTTCGGGTTTAACAACCAGCCTTCAGACCTGGCGGCATTCAAGGGGGAGTCTTCTTTGTGGAAGGTGATTTCACCGAGCCCGGGCTGGCCAAAGATGACGCAGCAAAACGTCGATGAAACGATTGAGAAGTTTGGAACGGACTCGGTCCGCACGATCACCGTTGGCGGTCAGACCTACGTTCGCATGACGACGTTTTCAGAACTCGAAAAACAGTTTGTCGAGCCGGGCAAGTTCTTGATGATTCCGGGATACGAACAAACTGGCGGCTGTTACAACGGCCAGCAGGTTCATATGAACTTCATCAACGTCCGTGAGGTGTTTTCGTACATTCAAGCAGAGCAGCCGCAAGAGATCCTTGAACGGACGTTCGCTAAGGGGCAGGAGGCGTACGACGCTCAAGATTACTTGTTCATTGCGAATCATCCGTTGTGGCGTTACTATGATTTTTCGCCCAATGAGTTGATCGCGTTACCGCAGATTCGATTGTGCGAATTGAACAACAACAGCATCGATGGACGCTACGATGCCCATCCCGAGGGTTGGAAGCCCGAGAAGTTCTGGGATGTTGTCAATGCGCATCGGGCTGCCCACGACCAACCGCTGCTGCTGGGCATGGGCTCTGATGACCGCCACAGCTACACGCCGGCCCCCATCGGTTGGTGCGTCGTGCGTGCGCAAAACCTCGGCGTCACCGAGCTGCTCGCAGCCATGCGCGAGGGAGACTTCTACGCCTCCAACGGTCTTGATTTTGCAGACATTCAGTTCGATGGCCAGTCGCTGGCGGTCAAGATCGACGTGCGAGAAGAAGGTCGCTACCGGATCGAGTTCATTGGCACGAAGAAGGATTATGACTCGTCGAGCCGAGTCATTGAGGTCGATGAAGACGCACGCAATCCGGCTAGGAAGATTGACGTTTATTCCGACTCGATTGGCGTTGTGCTTGATACGGTCGAGGGGACCGAAGGATCGTATACCCTGAAACCCGAAGATCTGTATGTGCGAGCGAAGATCGTCAAAGTTGGCCAGGATCTTAAGCCTGATTGGCAATCGAGCCCAGCAGCTTGGACTCAGCCGTACCGCTAACGGCAGCGCAACGGCAATCGGTCAAATGCCCAAATCACGCTGGTCGAGCCACTCGAGGAGCGCTTGGTAGCTGAGGCCGGTTGCCTGTTTGGCTTTGCGGGCGAACGTCTTGGACGACGCCAGTACGGCCGGAGTGGACTGGCCAGCCTCCTCGCCCTCCAACGCCATGCATCCTCGGCGCAGCATCACCCACGAGCGGTTTCCCTGGCGTTTGAGTTCTCTCAGCGCCGACTCAAGTGGCTCGGGGGAATGACGAGAGGTCGATTCGATCCGGTCGCAGCGAGCTTTTTTTGGCGGGCTTTGTCGCGGCATGGCGTCACCAGAATCTGGTCGCCGTTGGTGGTCAATTGAAGCGGCGTGGTGGCATCGATCTGCAGCATCTCCAGGATCGGCTTATCGATGACCAGGGCCAGGCTATTGCCGTGTTTGATCAGCATCTTTTGCATCGTTATCTCCTCTATTTCCCGACCAAACCTTGAGACGATGATCGACATCAGGAGAACGGTGAGGAAGTATGAACCAAGTGCGGCCTGCCAGCGAAACGCAGCAGCGGCTGCGCCGGCACCGAGTGCGACACCAATGAAATGCGACGAAAGAACAGCAACCAACGGATGACGTAGATTGAGTACTCCAGACAAGATGGACGGCAAGATTGCAGCAGTCGCGCCATATGCAAACATGGACGGCGACAAGGCATCGTATGTCTCATCAGAAACTACACGGCTGCCAATCGTGCAGCACCATCCGAAGAGCAGGTAGGTTAGGGAGCCGGCAAGTGGCACGCCGACCAAAACGGAGAGTAGAGCAGTACCGGTTCGCTTCGTAGCAGCGCGGAGCGTGACTCCTGTTGAGGCGTCAGTGGTTGGAGGTGAGTAAGGGTTGCCCTTCAAGTTCATGATCCGCAAAGGCAGTGACCATACAATGCACGAACGACAACGGTAGAACTCATGAGGCAGCGGCCGCCCGGTCTCAGGTTACCGAAAGACACAGACCGTTGCTCCCGTGCTATTCTGCGGTTATGCGAGTTCACCTGGCCGAAATGACGAATCCCTGGTTTCAAACAAAAATCGAACTGAAGGCTTGAAACACGCCCTCAGGTCGCCATTCATATATTTTATCCAAGGCGGATGACGCTCGTCTCGCCACCATGCAGCATGCGCCAAAGCATATGCGTACATTGGTAGCGTCATGTACTCCGGTTTCTTCAAGTCAGTGCCCGGCCAAATCCCATAGAGGCTGTCCCAATTGCGTGGACGGTTCCCAAGAAAGAGACCCAATCCGTGAAACACAACCGTTAAGTCCGTCAACAACTCGTTGTCATACTCATCCCCTTGCACACGATGTTCACTCAGCAACCGATAGTGTGCCAATTCGTGAGCCATCGTCCCAACAAGCCCATGAGGATCGTGCAATTGCGACGTTTCAATCGAAATCACGCAATATCCAAAGTGCGATTCAAAGGTGCCAGCAGCACCTGGAGGGAGGTATCGCCCATTGTCGTCGACCAGCCAAAGCGGGGAGGGATTCGCGTAAAGCTTGAGGTTAACATAGCGGCGGTCGACGCCCATGTACTCGCAAACGCGATCGAGCATTCTTCGGATTGAAGACTCGGTTCCGTCAAACGCATCGGGGAAATACTCGGACGTTGGTAAAATCACTTCGCGAAGCGTGAAGCATTCGTGACCGAATTGCGCCGCGAGCCAACTAAGTTTGGTCTCGATCCAGCATTTTGCTGCCGTGTCAACAGGCGATCGAGCGGAGAACCATCTAAACATCACTTAACGAGTTCTCATCGGATGATGGGTGGCATCACGGAGCGGCAATCTAATGTCTGGCAGTGGCCAAGCCGGTTAGCACGTCGCCCCCTTGTTAGGTCCCGGAGTTAACAGTCGTGCTAGTTCTTTTGCTTGTGCGTGGCCAAAGACAGTGCCGAAGTCAATTAGATACATCTCACATTCTCGGCACAGGTAGGAACGAAAGTACTCCGCTCGCGATGGCAATAGTTTCCGCAGGCCAGACTGCGCAATATCTTCGTCAAGCGATACGAACTGCTCCAACTTTTCAGGGCTGACGAACGACAGGCCGATGGCTCGGTGTGCAAAGCCAGCCTGAAGTGCCTCGCCACAACGGGGGCACTTTTCAAATGCACTTTCGGTCATGTGCCCTCCCGGGTAGTAGTTTGTGGATTATCCTCGGCTATTCGGCAGTTATCTAGCTTTCCCACGACGAAAGCAATAGCGAGGGGTTGGCGTTTCTCCTAGCGGGTGAGTTCCTGACTGGAAGAGCACAGAGGCTCACCACGGTTTCCAGCGCCGTCGCCGACGGGCCGCTACCGTGTATGGGGCAGTACGCCCGTACGCCTCAGTCAGCTGCCAATCGACTCTCCCACGAGAATTGGGCAGAAGTGTGGCTTACGGCGCTGGCCCCTGTCAGCCAGATTGCACGTTTCTCCACATCCTTCTCTGCTTCCCCCACCCCACCTCCGCCGCAATCGGCCTCAGCTCTCGCTCCGTCACTGCATCCCGCCCTCGCTCCGCCTTATCGAGGAACAGAATCTCGTCCTGAATGCTTGGGGCCAGCAGCAGCAGCAGATTCATGATCTGCGTCAGCCTGGCCCTCATGACCTGCTTGGGACGCAGCAACGGTCAGCGGCGAAGACCAAAATTCCAGATGCCGTGCGCCCACAGCCGCTGGATCCAGGCCGAGGAACGATCCTCGCTAGATCCGTGTGGCACGAGATCATCACGGATTTGGGTGGGCGTCATCGTGAATCGCAAGCTTGAGATTTTACTCGGAAATGGCAGCGTCCACGGGGCGGATACGTAGGGAGTTGACTTCAGGACCGCCGTCGTCGCCTGCTCGCGTGCAACCGCCTGGTTATCCGCCAGTTCAGGGCTCTACGGCACCGGGAGGCCCGTTGCTGCATCGATCATTGGTGATTGCTGACAGGCATACCAACTAATTTCATGCCAATCATCTAGACATTGCTCAAAAGAAGCACCAAAACCTGAATGACAAGGCAGCAGGTTAACGCAGCGCTCGCTCGGCCGTCGATCGTAACGTCCGCCTGACCCAGTAGGGTTCCGATAGCCTCGACCGCGTCACTACCGAGATTTGGCAGCAGACCTCCTCGGCGTTACACACGCTGATGACCCCGGAAACGATGATGGCCCCCTCGTTTCCCACGGCTTGGCATCCTGAGCCGGAGAGAGGTCCCGATCCAAATCGCATCCGGGCAATCAGTGACATTCACGCGGTACTCGTGGAGCTCGCGTGAGCAAAGCAGGGCCATCTGGCCCAGCACTCTCGCTCAGGCCAAGCGTGTCGCTGCTGGCAAACCGTCGGGAAGTGGATGGATTTCACCGTGCAGGGCGCTTGCGAGGATCTCGAGGCTGTCGACAAGCCGTGGGCCGGGGCGACTGAAGTAGGCTGAGCCGTCGACGACGTAGACGCGGTTGGACTTCACGCACGCCAGCGTGGCCCAGCCTGGAGATGCCTGCAGCATCGGGACGTCCTGCAGCGTTCGCTCAATACCGAATCCGCAGCAGGCGATCATCAAGACTTCGGGATCGGCGGCAACAATGTCGGCCCACGACGTGGTCACGCTTCGCTGGCCAGCAACGCCGATGGCTTCACGCCCGCCGGCCAGGGCAACCAGTTCAGGACTCCAGTGACCGGCGCAAAACGGCGGGTCGATCCACTCCAGCAACATCACGCTGGGGCGATGGCGGATCGACTCCGTCCGCTTGGCCACCCCATCCACACGCCGCTGCAGGCTGTCGATGTAGGTCTCGGCTTGATCGCCCACTTTCGCAGCGACGCCGACCTGACGGATGCATTCAAACACATCCGCCATGCATGTAGGCTCGAGATTGATGACTCGCGGTTTTCCAGGCAACGAGCAAGCGGCTGCTTGAACTTCGCTTTCGGCAACCGCGCAGACGTCGCATAGTGCCTGCGTGACGATCAAGTCCGGGCTGAGCGACTGGAGTACCTGCATATCGAGCGAGTACAGCGCCCGCTCACTTCGCAACCGCTCGCGAACCAGCGTATCGATCTGGCCGCTGGTCGCGTCGTGAGGAATCAACGTCTGGGTCACCTTGGGCAGATCGCTGACGCCTGCGGGATAGTCGCACTCGTGCGTGACACCGACGAGTTGGTCACGCAGGCCCAGACCACAGATGATTTCGGTCGCGCTGGGTAGGAGAGAAACGATTCGCATGGGGTTCATCGACTGGTCCAGGATTCAACTTCGCTTCGAGCCGCTCGCGACTGCGGCGGTCGAGTGTGATCAACTCCGGAGGATCGCCCTCGCCTGCGTGACGTAAAAACGTGATCCGCTTGAGCGGCCCTCGTTTCGGCGGCATCAATCTGGCGACGATGCCCAGCAGCCGCAACTCGGCAGCGGGCGATAATGCGACATCACGCTCCGCCGGCGGCACGTCGTCGTGAGTGGCTGCTGAGACCAGCGAGTGAAACATCAGCTCGATCGCCTTGGCGAAGGATTCCTGTTCCGCCTCGGCGAACAAACCATTCTGACTCGGTGTCCCGAGCAAAACGCGCACGCAGCCCGACTCGATCCCGAGCAGTGGCAAGTCGGCCATTCGTTCCACCCACCGCTTGCGTCGTCCAGCCGCCGGTAGCGGCTTGACGGCTTCGACGATCTCGATCGTCGCCTGCAAGCCCAGCCGAAAGGCATTGACGTAGCGGCAGACGGTACCTGCGGAAACGTTTCCCAGCTGAATCCCCTTCCCTTCCAGCTGGATCGCCAGCAGCGCATCTGCCGGCAACCGGCCGGAAATCGCCTCGTCCTGTTCGGTTGCCATAGCTGAATTGTATGCCAGCAGAGATTCTCGGTGGTTGGGGTTGTCGCCCGTAGGTGCGAACCGAGTGGCCGGTACACTGCACCCCGCGCCGCAGATTGTGTGACGAGCAAGTCGCCGCGCGATGTAGCCGCCTCCGTACGTGCGAGACTATAGTCGCAATTTGAACCACACCTTTGACATTGACCATGAATCAATCCCAGCCCAACAACCCGCTGCATGGCGTCACCCTCAAAGCGATGCTCGAATACCTGGTCGCGGAGTATGGGTGGGAGCGATTGGGGGATCGCATCCGCATCGGTTCCTTTCGCGAGCAACCGAGCATCAGCAGCAGTCTGAAATTTCTGCAAGACCGACTGGGCACGCGCAAGGTTGAGCGGCTGTACTTGAACTCGATCAGCTACGACGAGCGGAAGGGCAAGAATAAACCGGATGCCGGTGATCAGCCCAGTGACGTCGGAAGCGTCTGAGATTGAGCGTGCCAGGACTAGCCACGGCTAATCGACCGACACGAGTTCGACGATGCTAATCGACCGACACGAGTTCGACGATGAAGTGCAGGTTCGAGTGAGCCGGAATGGAGCCCGGAGAACCGCGTTCGCCGTAGCCGAGCCGTGAAGGCACCCACAGTTCGATCATTCCGCCTTGACCTACGAGTTGCATGCCTTCGGTCCAACCGGCAATGACATTTTGCAACGGAAAGGTTGTCGGTTCACCTCGCTCATAGGAACTGTCAAACACTGTTCCGTTGCTGAGCCAACCGCGATAATTGACCGACACCGTGCTGGCGGCCGTCGGCTTCGTGCCGTCGGAATGTCGCAGAATCCGATACCGCAGTCCTGAATCGGTCTTCGCAAACTCGGTCGCGCCACCGGCATCCATCGCACCGGTTCCGGCTTGAAGTTCCGGCCTATCGACAAAGGTGACCGGTTTCCATGTCGCACTTGCCGCATCCGCAGCCGCCGGCGTGGAAGAAACGGGCGGGCTGGGGGGCGCGGTGGAGCGACAACCCGAAACCATGAGTACGGCGCTCGACAGACACCATGGCAACCAAGCTTTCATCGTTCCAGCGCTCCATTGTCGCGTACCGCATCCATCCCATGCGCCGATCGGAAGCGAACTTTGCCTCCATTTTTCATTCCGGAGGTTAGCGATTTGATGTATCGATCGAAAGTCCATCGTGCCCCGAGCGTTGCTTTCGTTTGTCAGCTGCGATTGAGACGGCTCACGAGTTCGGCAACAACGGGTTTGGATCGCGAATAGGAGACGATCCTGTGGTGACGATCGACTGGATCGACGAGTACGGTGCGCCGTGGTTTGACGTCAAGTTGGAGGAACCCGATGGAACTCATCATCATTTCCTCACGATTCTCGATGACGACTCATGGGAATTCTGCGACTGATTGTTCGCGAGTCAGTCGCAGATTCGTTTCAGAGGGCGCGGATTCGCGGTTAAATCCATCTTATGCAACCACGGCAGATCGTTTCCGCATACTTTCTCGTTCAAGCCATCGGCACAGCGGCTTGGTGGGTACTGCTCGTGGCTTACCCGCCGAGCGTGAAGTGGTTTCAGCCGAATGATTGGCCGGCGGAATCATTGATGTCATTCTGGCTTGCTGACTTCGTCTTGATCGTCGCCGGTAGCATTGTTGCGGCGGTGGGAGCTTGGCGTCGTTCTCACTGGTCGACGATGGCCGTTTGGGTGGTGGCGGTCGTGACTTGGTATCCAACGCTCGTCTGTATCGCGACGAGCGTCCGCACGGACGAAGCGTGGGTCGCTTCCTCGATGATGGCCAGCATGGCAGGCCTGTCACTGGCGATGGCGACCATTCATGGAAACGCAACCCAGTCGCCGGCGACGATTCGTGTCACGCCGATGAGTCGATCGGCAGCGGTGCTCTGGACGCTCGGTCAGATAACCATCTTCTGGGGCACATTTCTGGGGGTGCTGCCACTGGGCATCCTGGAAACGGAACGACACTTTGGTTGGACCGGATTCACGCACGATTATCAAACACGGTTTTCGGTCGGTTTGTTTGCAATCGCGTCCGGCCTGGGCCTGTGGAGCGGGCTGACGATGGCAACACGCGGTGATGGGACACCCCTGCCGACGGCAACCGCACCACGATTGGTTGTCGCCGGTCCGTACCGCTACGTCCGCAACCCGATGGCGGTAGCAGGCATCGTGCAAGGAATGGCGGTCGGATGGTATCTGGGCAGCGCCAGTGTCATCCTCTATTCGCTCGTCGGCGCGTTGCTTTGGCACATCGCCGTTCGCCCGGTCGAGGAACGTGATCTCGCGAAGCGATTTGGCCAGGACTACGCTAGCTACCGAAAAAACGCCCGGCTTTGGGTGCCACGATTGCGTCCGGTAACCCCCGCGCGGAGGAGCAGCTCAAGGCTTGGTACGCAGAAGCGGAAGCAGCGAACTGGACGACGGCCGCTGACGTGAAGGCCAAGCATGGCAACGCCAACATTCTCAAAGATGGGCGGGTCGTATTCAACATTTGTGGAAATGATTTCCGGTTGGGTGTTTGGATCAACTATTGCTATCACACCATCTACATTCGATTCATCGGGACGCACGCACAATATGACGACATCGACGCGCAAACCAATTAAGCCATTTCACCCCAAGGTCAGGTGCCCACCAAGCTCGCTGTCGCAGACAATCTTGCGCTTCGTTAGATCCACAACCGGCGGATCGTCGCGGTCGCGTACCGGCGGCAGGTAATCCCGGCCGGAGGAAGGAAGTGCGTTGCTGCACACTCAAAATCGCACGAGCGCTCTCTGTTTGTCGCACCAGCGCTCTCTAAAAATCGCAGGCTCGTTAGGTTACTCAGAGATGTTTTGCAGAGAGCGTTCGGGTCGGGGAGGTTGCAATGATCCACGCTCTTAAAGCGGCATAGACCACGAGGCCGTTCAGGAGATGCCAGAGAAAGTGAGTACCAAATGGCCAAGGTACAATTAAGTCGATTGACCGTGCAGTGATCGCTAACGCAAAGAAGCATGCGGCTCCTCCGAGCAAATAAGGCTCTGCAATATTCCGCTTGGCCCATAAAGCGCCGAATGCCACCAAAGCTACCAACGACGGCATGTAGAACAAAGAGCCATTGAATGGCTCTTGGATGGGCAGCAAGGCGAAGGAAGACCCAACGACGGCAATCACTATTCCTGCTGACATCCAACCGTTGGTCGACAACAACTTCTGCGAGATAAGCCACAAGAAGAGAACTTGAAACAGAGTGATTGGAATGATGTCCAGCCACATGGTGCGATAGGATGGCATCGTGTGAAACAGGAAGCTACCAAAACCTATTGCCGCTGTAAGCGCAATCAGAACGAGCGTGCTAGGCCTCAATGCTTGTCGACGAACCGCGAGATCGAGCGCAAACGCAGCTGCAATTACAAATGAAACGTTGGTCAGGGCATTTATCGGTTCAGCCCAGAATGCCGGATCACCACTGCGTTCCCGATACATTTCCAAGAGCGATTGACCAATTAGAAACATGTTAGCCAGTCATTTATCGATAGTAAAAAAAGTTTAAAATTGAAAGTATAAGCTGTGCACAGCTAAGAAATGACCAGCCGTCGAGTATTCAGCGCATCATTATTTGCATGTGCTCACTGTTATTGGCAGCAACAATCAGCGGAAAATCCTCAAGGTTTTGTCAGCGGCTCACTTGCCCGGCCCAGGCACCTTTCCGCAAACTGTTGACTCACAGATCAGATGGGTGACTATTGCACGATCTTCTGGACGGGGATCATTCATAAGACGCCGATACAATTCGGCCATCGATCCTGCAACGGCGACAAGGCCTCCGACCTCGTGCGATTCGCACGATGCCTTGCCCCTTAATCTGCTCAACTCTTCGAGAAGCAAGCCTGCCATTTCGGAGCCTAACGGTGGCGCTGACCGGGCGGCGGCCAACTTATCATCATTTCAGACCCGCGTGAACCGCCGGTCGGTGCCCAATGCTTGGTTCGTCGCTTTCACACAAACAATTCTAGCGGGTCACAACCGAATCGATTCTCCCCCCGTGATCCACGCCGCAGGTTGCATACGCCCTTTTTTAACGACATATTCATCGATGTCGTCCATCACATCAGTGAAATGGCAGATACGATTTAGATGCGTGAGCAGATATGGATTCGCTCGCCGGCGTGTTATTTGGTAGAAAAGGCCGGACATGGTGCTTAGCACGAAAAACACCCCAATAAACGGCACGGCCGCTGCGACGAACATCGCAACAGGCAACATAAAGAGCAGCCAAATACATTTGGTTAAATTCTTCACCAAGTTTCTCAAAGCCCTGCTCTCAATTCAGTTCGTACGTCGCCGGCGCAAAGGTCGCAAAATGCACAGGGAATACTAAATTTCCAGAGTTCATCATGCTCGACGTAGTTTACCGTAACCGGCAGGGAGTTGGTTCCTCGCGAGTGCAAGCACAGCTGACACATGCCGTCAAATGGACCCCGCTCTTCCTGAATGGATCGGATTAGTTGCTCTAACTTAGAAACCCCGATCGCTGAACCTGCCGGATTTTGTTTTAATTCGGAAAGTCTCGGCACATCCAATTCAATGTGGCACGCGGGGCAGATCTGAGTCGTCCCGGCCTGTGAGGCCGTGATCGCCTTTTTAATCCCGCACTGGCACGTGATTGATAGCTGGGTGTTCACGCTCATCGATAGTCCAGCGGCTTGGCTGGGATTTAAGGGATTGCCTGAATCAATACGGGCGAACGGCTAAAATCATGTGGTATGGCCAAATGACGCAATCATTAGGGGCTTGCACCCGCTGCTCGAAGTGACAAGGAGACTAAGCGTGAATCATGACCGTCGATGACGCACCGATTTCAGATTTTGTGGAGAAAGCACCCGCTCAACTTCATAGACTGTATCCCACGGAAGATCAATGCTGCGATTGCCCGCGAGGCACAAAAATGTCGCCGTACCGAAGTGTGCTAATGTTCAGCGCCAGCCGCAACCGACCCACAGCTTCAGACGGCCACGTAGCAGAACGTCGGCAGCACCAGCTCGTTGCCTGACGACCGAACCAACCCATAACCTCGGCCCACCTATATCCACACATTGGTAAACTCGCAGAGCGTGCCGGCTGGGGAGACGGTTCGCTTGGCGCACTTCACGATTCTCGCCAATACGCAGTCCGAGGCGGAAGCTGCGGTCAATATCCTCGTTACACCTAGCGGATTCGGTGGCGAAGCAGCCGCTTTCCTGGCACAGGCAGAGTTGGACTCGCTTGTTAACTTCGAATTCAATCAGGGTTCGATGGCTGTAGTCGCCGAGGTCCCGGACATTGTGGTGGGTGGTGACCTACTGCTCGATGCATCTGGCTCCTCCGATCCGGCCGGCGATCCTCTCACCTACGAATGGGATCTGAACGTTGACGAACAATACGACGTCACATCAGGCTCGCTGCTGACGACGCTCAGTTGGGACGATCTTGTCCCGTCGGGCGTCGGAATCGACGGACCGGAAACCTTCTCCATCGCCGTCCGGGTGAACGACGGATTGAAGTCCGACATTGCCACCACAACGCTGACTGTCCTGCGAGCTACACCTCCAGCGGCAAGGCAATGAGAAGCGAACAGGCGGAGTTGCTGTTGAAAGCGAACTCGGAGTTGCCGACATCGCACGGAGCCGGCGCAGCGAACGTCACGACTGCCAGAAGGCCAAAATCAGCAGACTGCTAGGGCACCAGGAACAGCCAGCAGATCCCGGCGATCAGGAATGCTGCGAATAGATTAAGCATAAAACCACACCGCACCATCTCGGATGTTTTAATGCCTCCGGCAGCGAACACAATTACGTTGGGAGCGGTTGCCACCGGCAGCATGAACGCACATGAGGCGCTGATCGTGCCCGCGATCATCACTGATTCAGGCGACATGTTGGTCGCAATCGCCAACTCGCCAAGAATCGGCAACATCAGTGTGGCAGTTGCCGTACTGCTAGTGATCTCCGTCAAGAAGGTGATCAGAAAACAGACCGCCAGGATCACCAACAGCGGCGGTGCGCCGCTGAACACCGTCAACTGCTGGCCGATTGCGGCGCTCAATCCGGTCGCTTCAAATCCGCGAGCCAGTGCCAGACCGCCGCCGAACATCAGCAAGATGCCCCACGGAATCTTCACCGCATCGGACCAGCTGAGCAGTCGCGGTGCAATCGCTCCGCTGCTCGAGAGCGCCGCGGCGGCTGAAGTACCCTGTCCCGCTTCCACGGGCCCCGATGAATCACCCGTACCCGTGCGGTGCTCGTCCAGGTCGTTGCGGGCCAGCTGCGGAGGATCGCCAGCCGGGCAGATAAACATGAACATCACCGCAGCGATCGCGACCGTGGTGTCACCGATCAGCGAGTTGCCGCTTGCTAATGTCGGTAACCAAGCCAACCAACCGCCGCCGGGCCCAGTGCGAAAAATCCATGCCAGTGCGGTCACCGCAAGAATCGTCAGCACCCGGATTTCCGATGTCCGCCACGGGCCCGGGTGCGGCACCTGCAGCTTGTCGCCTTCGCGCAGCCCACGGGTGATCCACCACCACACGCTCGGCAACAGCACGCAAACAATCGGCATGGCGACCATCATCCAGCTGCCAAAACCATAGCGCACGCCAAACAGCTCTTCGAGCTGGCCCATGAACATCACGTTGGGTGGCGTCCCGATCGGTGTGCTCATGCCGCCGATGCTGGCCGAATAAGCGATTCCCAACAGCAGCGGCATCCGCAGGCTCGGGTCGCTCGCCTGCTTGAGCACGGCCAAGGCGATCGGCACCATCATCAACGCCGCCGCCGTGTTGCTGATCCACATCGACAACCCACCGGTGGCGAGCATGAACGCCAGCACCAACCGCCGTCCGCTGCCGCCGCCGACCAGTTGCACCATCGTCAATGCGACCCGGCGGTGAGCGCCAACGCTTTCCATGGCAGCGGACAGAAAAAAGCCGCCCATCAACAGCAAAATCATCGGGTGGCCGTAGGCCTGGGCGACGTCGGCTTCGGTGAGCACGCCGGCCACCGGAAACACGACCAGCGGCACCAGCCCGACCACGGCGATGTTCAAGCACTCAAAGATCCACCAGACTGCGCAGAGCGTAGCGCACCAGGCACAAATGGCTGCCTCCACTGGCAATCCCGCTCGATAAGCTACAATAGCAATTCCCGAAGCCAGGATCGGCGCGCCGGGCAGCATCCATTTGGTCAGCGTATCAGACATGATTCACGATCCGCCGGTGTTGCTGCTGTGTTTGTCATTTATCCGAATCATTCTTAAATTCTTTCCTTCGCGAGGCCATTATGACCATTCTCAGCTGCTGGACGACTGGCCATGGTTGATGAGAACCGGACGCTAACGCGTTGCGGCTGATCAAATTAACAAGCCGCAACCCCTGCCGGCTGATTGATTCTTGCGGAATATGTCCCGCCCCGCTTATTACAGCACAATATGCTGCCCTTGCTCTCAGTAGCGATAGCCGTGAGCAGAGCGCTCGCGGAATTGTGGCCTTTGCCAGAATGGTTCTTCCGCGAATTTTGTCGCTCATCACTTAGGGCATGGGCGCTCACGCTCTGGGCGGAACGGAATACCCGGAAGGAGTATGGTACCATCGAGCGTATCTCTCGGATTCGCCTCTGAGAAACGGTGCACCCTGCATTCGCCGTCTGGATTTCTTCCCTGAATGGTTCTTCTGCGGCTCCTTCCAAGCGAACTTCTATGATGCGCAAGCTGATCACCCTCGCCCTTATGGCTGTCTCTCCTGCGGCATATCAACTGGCGGAGAACAGGGATACATGGGGGTATCCGCCGGCGGCCATCGCGACACCGTCTTCACCACCAGAAGCTAGCGATGTCGACGAGTCGCAATGGGTTTTTCCGCTCGATACCAATCACAACCATGCACCAGGGATTGTTGAGTTCGCAAACGGCGATCTGTTGGTGTCTTGGTACCGTGGGTCCGGGGAACGACGGGCCGACGATGTCGCGGTCATGGGGGCGTGGAAGCGAGCGGGAAAACAAGATTGGTCCGAGCCCTTTTTGATGGCTGATGAACCGGGCTTCCCCGACTGCAACACCTGCATGCACGTGGACGACTCCGGCCGTCTGTGGCTGTTCTGGCCGACGGTGATTGCTAACAGTTGGGAATCTTGCTTGACCCGGTACCAGGTTTCCGATCAAGCGATCGCGCCAGAAGGCCTAAGCTGGGATCGCCAGGGACTTGTGTTGCTTAAGCCGGACGATTTCAGTGACGAAGCAACGCGGGTGTTGGATGAACTGGTTTCCCAGCAACTTACCAGTCCGCTGCCACCCAACGTCGCAGCAAAAATCGATGAGGCGAAAGAACGACTGACTGACAAACTGTACCAGCGGCTCGGATGGCAACCACGTTGCAAACCGACGGTGCTCCCCAGCGGACGCATTCTTTTGCCACTGTATACCGACACGTTCTCCCTATCGATCATGGCGATCAGCGACGACGGCGGTCAATCGTGGTATGCCAGCCAACCGATTTACGGCTTTGGAAACATTCAACCAGCAGTCCTGCGACGTAACGACGGCACGCTTGTCGCCTTCATGAGAAACAACGGCCCTGGTGGGAAGGTATTGGTTTCCCAATCGAGTGATGACGGAATCACTTGGAGCGTCGCAACGCCCACTGATGTGCTCAATCCAGGATCGGGGCTTGACGCAGTTCGACTGCGAAATGGCCATTGGATATTGGTTTGTAACGACACCACCAACGGCCGATCAAAGCTGACGTTGTTGCTTTCGGACGATGAAGGGAAATCGTGGAAGTGGTCGAGAGCGCTGGAAGATCACGTCAGTGGCCAATATCATTACCCGGCCATCATCCAAGGGCGTGACGAAAAGTTACATGTCGTCTACAGCTATTTCGTGGAAGCGGGCAAAACGATGAAGTATGTCCGCTTGGATGAAGACTGGATCACGCAAGCCAATTGAAGCCAAGGATCTTGTGTTTGCTTCGGTCATCGACCGGCGGATGGTCACTGCCTCGTATCACCGGCAGATGATCTCGGCCGGATTAGTCGCAGCGGTGATTGCACCCGTCCTGCGGCACGCGAAGGATCTGGTCCGGGTGCCATTAGCTGGGCTCAGAGGGCAGGGCAATTTGGGTTTGGCCGCAGTCATCATTTATTTCCCTCTTCTCTTCAATTAGTGAGGGAGCCCATGCCGATGTATGGGGTAGTCCGGACACATGTTGTGGGGCATAGCCTAGCGATCGCCGGCGAAGCATGAGCTGGGATCGCCCCGTGGGCCAAAGAAAACGTGCCGCCGAGCGATCAGATTCATCGGCCGGTTGATTTGTTCTCGCCTGGCAGAACGGCATCTTGTGCGCCGCGATGGAACCGTCAATCAGGAGCTTTCCGGGCATGGCCAAGCTTTCACGCCGTGAGATGATGCTGACCGTCGGGGCGATGCTGCCTGCTGCCTGCGGCCAGCGGCTGCTACAGCTTGATGCCTTCCAATGGCGCGGCGCAGACCGATTTTGTGCCACCGCGCGTATGTGAAGTCGTCCGATGTGGCCGTGCCGCCCGGCTACCGAATCGATCCGGTCGCGGTGGGATTCACGTTTCCCACTGCCGTGGTGATGGATGATGCCGACCAGCTGTACGTGTTGGAATCGGGCTATTCCTACGGTGAGGCGGTGGCGAATGCGCAACTTTTGCGGCTCGATCCCGATGGCCAGCGGACGCCGATTGCTCAGGGCGGAGCGAATGGGCCCTGGAATGGGGCCAGCTATCATGACGGTGCGTTCTACATCGCCGAAGGGGGTGAGTTGAGCGGGGGAGGCCAGATCCTGCGAGTGACACTCGCCGGCGAAGTCACATCCCTGGTCAGCGGCCTTCCCAGCATGGGAGACCACCACACGAACCGCCCTGTCGTCGGGCTCGATGGTTATGTTTACTTCGGCGTCGGTACGGCCACGAATTCGGGCGTGGTTGGGACCGATAACGCCGAGTTCGGTTGGCTCAAGCGTTTTCCGGAACTCTCCGATATTCCCCCTGTCGATATTGTTCTCACCGGACGCAACTTCGTCACCGATAATCCGCTCACGCCTCACTGCGGCGATCGCGCGGTGACCGGCGCCTATGTTCCCTTCGGCACCCGCACTGAACCCGGCCAAGTCATCCCGGGACGTTTGCCTTGCACCGGCGCCATCCTCCGGATTCCCGCCGCGGGAGGCGAACTGGAACTGGTGGCGTGGGGTTTTCGCAATCCGTTCGGGCTGGCCTTCTCGCCCGACGGCAGCTTGTACTGCACCGAAAACAGCTATGACGTCCGTGGCAGCCGACCGATATTCGGGACCGGCGATCTGCTGTGGCGAGTCGAGCCAGGGCTGTGGTATGGCTTTCCCGATTTCTGGGCCGGCCAGCCGCTGAATCAACCACGGTTCCGGCCGCAACCAGGCCACGATCAGCCCCACCCGCAATTCTTGCTGGCCGAGCACCCGAACTGCCCGCCGGAGCCAGCGGCTGTCCTCGGCGTCCGCTCCTCCTCCAACGGCCTCGACTTCTCCCGCAATCCGATCTTTGGCCACTGCGGGGAGGCGTTTATCGCTGTGTTCGGCGACATCGTCCATGGTAGCGAGGAAAAGGTCCGGCATCCGGTCGGGTGCCGCGTGGTGCGGGTTGATCCCCACAGCGGCGTGATCGAAGACTTTGTGATCAACAAGGGCCGCCAGCCAGGCCCCGCTTCAAAAATCGGCAGCTGCGGCCTCGAACGGCCGGTCGACGCACGATTTAACAACTGCGGCGACGCTCTCTACGTCGTCGACTTCGGCGTCATGACGGGCGATCCCTGCGGATTGAATCCTTATAAGGGAACAGGGGTGCTGTGGCGTGTGACGCCTTGCTGATGCAGGCGGTTTCACAGCGAGGCGAGCGAACTCGCCGCCGCATTTGCACTAGAAATTAAGAGGAAGCGATGCGGACTTTATTTCTCGTCGTTGGGATCGTCGCCTGCGTCGTGGGCTGTGCGACCGGCCTGCGCCGCGGAGAAGCACTGCGGCGACCGGTGGTGATCTCCACACCCGCCGAGGCGGATGGCCAGCGAGTCTACATGCGGCACTGTTATTACTGTCATCAAGGAGGTGAAGGCGGATTGGCTACGGCCCTTAATCTGCCTCTTCCGGCGCTGGCGATTCGCACCCAGGTGCGTATTGGAGCCGGCGCGATGCCGGCGTTTTCGCCCGAGATGATCAGCGACGTCGAACTGGATCACCTGATCGCATACCTTAAGCTACTGCGCCGGTCGTAATCGCAGCGGACAATGATCGCCGGCGTGGTCTCCTGAAACAGATACCGGGCCGATGAGACATTCCCTGATTACCCTGCAGTTCTCCCAGCACGCCTTTCGTTCCTCAGGGACGTGCCCCCCAGAGGATCAGCGTCCACGCCCTAGCTGATGAACTTTGAAATTCGCGGAAGAAACATCTGTGAATCGGTCCATTACTGCGGCGGCAGCTCGAAGCTGGGGACACCGGCGGAGCCGGGGTGGAAGAAGTTGTCGTGAGGTCGATAGCACGGTACAGCTGCTCGACCACGCGCGGCAGTTACTCGGCGAACGAGAGCCCGAGCCGCCACGGTCATCGCGGATAAGCGGTGGAGGCTACTGGCATTGGATCTCCTAAAACAGAGCGTCAAAGACACCAGCAATCATGGCGCCAATACCAGCGATGATGAGAATGATTCCTCCGATCATCCATGTGCCGCAACCGACTTTTTCATTGCGACCCGGAGCTAACAAACCCATGTTGCACCTCTTCGGTTAAAGTTTAATTCTGCCTGCTCACGCAAAAACCCAGCGATTTCTCCTGCTGCATTGCAGTTGAGCGGTAGGTCGTTGCCGATCATGCCCCACAGCGATCATGACCGGAAGCAAACATGATGCCAATATTCGACTCGTAGACGGGAGTGCGTCGCGAATCGATTTGCCGACGGCAGCGTCGAGGGGAGAGGTTTGACAGCGGTTCGACCACGCCGGCGTCGGCCCTGCGAACGATTCCAGGAGGCTCACCACGGCTCTGGAAAGGCAAGTTGAAACACCGTCCTCCGTTCCCCTGCCCTGCACTGCGCCATCGATCGGCGGAGCGATCGACCACCGTGCAACCAGCCTCCTGCCACCATTACAGTTCCCGTTGTTTTACTGGGCCAACCTTTGCAAGTCGTCTCCGAACTTCTCATGGCCGGGTGCCGTGGGAATCTTTGTGAGCGACGAACCTGGAGATCGGAAGCGTGAACCTGCAAGAGATTCTCAAGCAGCTCGAAGCGCTCGGCAACGCGAAGGTGCGGGCGCAGAATGCCAAAAGTGGTGCCGGCGAGAATCAGTTCGGCGTCAAACTCGGCGACATCTGCGGGCTGGCGAGAAAGCTCCGCACCGATCATGCCCTAGGCTTGGCGCTATGGGATACCGGGAATGTTGACGCCCAGTTTTTGGCTACGCTCCTGGTTGAGCCGAGCCAATTGTCGGCCGAAGCAATCGATCGGATGATGCGGTCGATCGCCTTTGTACGCGTGGCCGACTGGCTCAATTCCTACGTCGTCTCAAAGCATCCGGACAAGGAGTCGCTTCGAGAGCGCTGGATGGCGGCCGGCCAACGCGACCGCTGGGCGGCACGCGCCGGCTGGCACCTGACCGCGGAGCGGATTGCGAAGGAACCAGACGGGCTTGAGTTGCCGGCGCTGCTGGCCCGGATCGAGGCGGAAATGGCAGACGCTGAACCCGAAGTGCAGTGGACGATGAACAACACGTTAGCGGCCATCGGCATCCACTTTCCCGCACACCGCGAGCGGGCGATCGCGATCGGCGAGACACTGGGCATCTACCGCGATTTTCCGGTTTCTAAAGGATGCACTTCGCCCTTTGCCCCGATCTGGATCAACGCCATGGTCGGTCGCCAAGGCTAAATCGAGCGAAATTGCGGAAAGGCAACGGGGGTGAGGCCGTCACTCGTGGCTCGCGGTGGGCCCAGGCAGATGCGGAAACCATCGCGCGAGTCGGAGTAGTGTGGGCTGGCGAGTCCTAGGCGGACGGCGCAGCGGGCATTGCCGGGGACATCAAAGTAATTGCCTCCTCGGCAGACCGGGCGAGGATTTTCCTTGACCGTATGGAGTTGCTCGTGGCCTCCCTCAGCATCGAAGTGGTCCAGGACCACTTCCCAAACGTTGCCGCACATATCGGCCAGTCCGAATCCGTTGCGTCCCCGCTGGCCGTAGTGATCGACCGGAGAGACGAAGGCGAAGCCGTCACTCCAAGGGGCGCTGGCCAGCGGCCACTTCTGCTTCCGGTCAGGCAGAAAGTCGACAGCGGAGATGTTTAATCGCCCTGAGCCTTCGCTGAGCTCGTTGCCCCACCAAAAGTAGTTGCTTTCCATGCTTCCGCCACGACAGGCGTACTCCCACTCCGCTTCGGTGGGGAGGCGATACTCGAATCCTGCTGGCAGGCGCCCCGCCGCGCGCTCGTGGTCTGTCAGCCATTTCGCGAACGCGCGGGCGTCCGTCCAACTCACGCACACTACCGGAAAATCATCGCGCAGCGGAAACTGAAAGTTAGGATCGCGCCAGCTCTTCCCGGACATCGGTTCCCACGGATGAGTCACCACGGTCGTCAAGTTGTAGCTGGTCCACTGGGGATTGAAGCACTGCGTTTGCCCGCCCGGTTTCTCGGCATCGGTAACGTACTGGGTCTGCTCAACGAACCGCCGGAACTGAGCGACGGTGACTTCCGTGCGGCCCATCCAGAACCCGTCCGCAACACGCATCTTGCGTGGCTGTTCGCCCTCGTAATGCTCGCGCTCGGTCCCCGGGGTGGCCCCGCCTTCAATCCCTGTTGCCCAGAGTTTCTCTTCCGGCGTACTGCCCATGAAGAACTCGCCGGGCGGAATGTACACGGTTTCCAACAGTACTTCGTCACCTAGCTCAGCGCGGTGCACGCTTCCAAGCATCGGCTCGTCGGCCATCCCGGGGCTGCTGATGGCCAGCGCGAAGAGACCCAGCACAATTCCACAACGCATAATGTTTTCCTGTGAAGCCGGTGGCAGAGGCGAGATGTAGTAGGGGGTGGCCGTTGGTTGTTATTTGTTGGGGGACGGGGGACGGAGAGAGGCGGGTAGCGGGTGGATGGTTGCAGACTGGCCAACCGCTCCGCCGGTTGGTGCAGGGAGTTCGATCAGCGGAGCGATTGACCACCGAGGCTGCTCTCGATGCTTTCGCACCCGCCGTTTTACCACGGCGGCTCGTTGCAGAGGCTGGTGAGCGCGTCGCTCCACAGGCTTGATAACCCACAACTCGTTGCTTGGCAAAAACTTGTGACGAAGAGGCAATCGATCGCATGCTGATTGCAGCCCTGAGAAGCTCTCACTGAGGCTCGGAGACACGGAGGCAGATTGCGGAGCACCAGCCCGAGGGATACCGGAGACTGATCGGACCGGTCGGCGCGGCCCCGTGCCTCTGCGCCTCCGTGAGGGCGCCGTCAGGAGGCAACAGGAGTCCGATGCCCGGGGCCGACGCACTACAATGCGAGCTGATACAGTTTGAGGGCGGCTGCGGAAACCGGGCATTGACGTGCCGAGCCCACACCTGTGCGGCCGTGGCGTGAGCGGTTTCTGCCCTTCCCTGACAGCGTTCACAAGCCGAAATCTTCGAGGGATAACGTGGTGATGCAGCGACTGAAGGTGGGACATCGACAGGCAACGTGGCTGATCGCGTTTTGTGGCTGGGCGGTTTTGCTCGCCGCTCCCGCCGGTGCGGCCGACGCTCCCGTGGTAGCGGCGGAAACCTACCAGGTGGGCGTCGCCAAAATTGAAATCACACCCGAGGAACCGATCCGGCTGAGCGGCTTTGGGTTTCGCCGCGAGCCGTCCGCCGGGGTTGAAAGCCCGCTCTATGCGCGAGCCCTGGCGATTGCCAGTGCAGAGGGGCAGCCGGCGGTACTGCTGACGGTCGATTCGACCGGCATCTCCGACGCGGTTGTGGAGGCGGTCGCCCGCGAGCTGCAGCCACAGGGGATTTCGCGGGAACGACTGGTGATCACCGCCACGCACACTCATACCGCTCCGATGCTCGACGGTGTCCTGGAAACGCTCTTCGGCCAGCCGATCCCGCCTGACCAACAGGAAGCAATTGCCCGCTACACCACGATGCTGACCCAGCGGTTGGTCGCGGTTTCGCGGGTGGCCCTGGCCGATCTGCAGCCGGCGGAACTGTGGTGGGGTGTCGGCCAGTTGGACTTTGCGATCAACCGGCGGAACCCGCAGGCCGGCCCGGTCGACCACAATTTGCCGGTGCTGGCTATCAAAACACCAGCAGGCGCGCTGCGTGGAGTGCTGACGACCTATGCCTGCCATGCGGTCACGCTCTCCCACAACCTAGTCGGCGGCGACTGGCCAGGAAAGGCCGCGGCAGGCATCGAGCGCCGCCATCGGGGCGCAGTCGCGATGATTTCGATCGGCTGCGGTGCCGACCAAAATCCTTCATCGGGGGTCACCGGCGACCAGGTCGATGTGGCGATGAGGCAAGGTCTGCAGATGGCCGACGAAGTCGATCGCGTCCTGCAAAACGCGCTGCGGCCAGTGACGGGCGAGTTGACTGGGCGACTGCAGCGGTTTCCCTTGCCGCTGGCTCCGCTGCCCGAGCGTGCTCATTGGGAAACATTGGCCCAGCAAGAGGGCTACATCGGCTACCACGCTCAGGTGCAACTCGCCGCACTTGATCGGGGCGAGCCGCTGCCCAAGGCGATCGATTATTCGGTGCAAACCTGGACGTTCGGCGACTCGCTAGCGATGGTGTTTTTGCCCGGTGAAGTCGTCGTCGACTACGCGCTGCGGCTTCGTCAGCAACTCGATCCTGCGCGGCTGTGGATCACCGCCTACGCGAACGACACACCCTGCTACATCCCCTCCGAACGCGTCCTCAAAGAGGGTGGTTACGAAGGGGGCGGTGCGATGACCTATTACAATCTCCCTGCGCCACTGGCCCCTGGGCTGGAAGCCAAAATCCTCGACGCAGCCACCGCGCCGCTGCTGCCGACGTTCGCCCCGCCGCATCCCCAGTCCGACCAAGCCGGCGTGCGTTCGCACTCACCGACGCAAGCGCTGAACCGTTTGCGGCTTCCCGATGGCTGGACGGCGCAAGTCGTCGCAGCAGAGCCGCTGACCACTGACCCGGTGGCATTTGATTTTGCGGCCGACGGCAGTCTATGGGTCTGTGAGATGCACGATTACCCGTCCGGGCTAGCCGGCAACTTCGAGCCGGGCGGCAAGATTCGCCTGCTGCGTGATCGAGACGGCGACGGCGTCTACGACCGGTCGACCGTCTTTCTGGGCAAACTGCCCTTCCCGACCGGCGTGATGGTCTGGCGGAAAGGCGTCTTAATTTGTGCGGCGCCCAACATCCTGTACGCCGAAGATACTGACGGCGACGATCAGGCCGACATCCAACAGGTGTTGTTCTCCGGCTTTGGAACCGACAACTATCAGGCCCGCGTCAACAGCTTGACGCTGGGATTAGACGGATGGGTGTATGGATCGTGCGGGTTGTTCGGCGGCGAGATCACGTGTCATCAGAGAGGTGAAACGGTCGCCCTGGGAAATCGCGATTTCCGCATCGATCCCGATCGAGGCATCCTGGAACCGCTGACTGGACGCAGCCAACAGGGACGCGTCCGCAACGACGCAGGCGATTGGTTTGGCTGCACCAACGGCGAGGCCTGTTTGCATTACCCGATCCTGCAGGACACGACTCGTCCCGGATTGTCGCTGCCTCCGATCGTCTACTCGATAGCCAACGCCAATGCCTCGCAGCTCTTTCCTGAAGCGACCGATTACCAACGTTTCGAACTCTCGGGACCAGCTGGCCAGGTCACCGCTGCTTGCGGGCTCGGGATCTACCGCGACGATTGGCTCGGGCATGAGATGGCGGGCAGCGCCGTGGTGTGCGAGCCGGTCAATCTGCTGCTCCATCGTCGGATCCTCCGGCGTGAAGGGCTGCGGTACGTCGGTCTGCGTGCGGCCGAGGAAGCTGCTGCCGAACTGGTCGCCTCGACCGATAACTGGTTTCGCCCCGCACAAGTCCGTACCGGACCCGATGGCGGGCTGTGGATCGCCGACATGAGCCGCAGCGTGATTGAACATCCGCGCTGGATTCCGGAAGAAACCCTTGCCAGTCTCGATGTCCGGGCCGGTGATCAACAGGGGCGGATCATCCGTTTGTTGCCGAGCCAAAAAGGTGCCCGACAGGTCCCGAATCTGGCAGCGCAGACACCGGTCCAGTGGGTCGCTTCACTGCGTTCATCCAACGGCACGGTTCGCGATCTGGCTCAGCAGCTGCTGTTCTGGAATCCTGATCCAGCAGCCGTCGCCCCGCTCCGCGAGTTAGTGCATTCCGATGCGTCTGCTGCCGGTCGGGCAGCCGCCCTGTGGGTGCTGGCACGGGCGGAGGCCTTGGAGGCGGACGATCTGCGAGTCGCCCTGACCGCGGACAATCCCCTGCTGCGTCGCCAAGCGGTTCGCCTGGTCGCCGAAGCCGGTTCACAGCTGCAAAATCGGCTGGAACTGCTCGCCTCGCTCGGTGAAGAATCGGATCCTGCCGTGGGCGCCGAATTGGCCAATGCGATCGGCAGCATTGATGCAACCGCCGGGCTGCCGATGCTGACAACGCTGTACACCCGCCAGGGAAATGATCCGTATTTGCGGTTCTTTGTCCTGCGGGCGGTCCCGACATCGGTGTGGGCTGACTTTGTCGAGCAGGTCGCCATGCACACTGACCGGAGCAACGCCTCATTCGAACCACTCTTGTCGATCAGCCTGGCCGAACAGAGCGGCGCTGCACTGCAAACCTTGCTGGGTCAGATCGCCAGCGAACCGACCGACCTCGTGTCGCTCCGGCTGGCCGAACCGATCGCTCATGCTTTCTGGCGCGGGCAGCAGTCGGCAACGCGTTGGTGGAGTGACGCTTCGGAAGCCGCCGTCCGCCGGATGCAGCAACAATCGCGGGAAACGTTCGCCGATGACGGTGCGCCGCTTGATCGCCGGATCGCCGCGGCGGGGCTGCTCGGCTTGGAGGCGTCACAGCAAGCGGCGGATTTTGAGCTGCTAGCCGCGGCGCTCGATCCTCAGTCGCCTCCCGCCCTGCAGCAACGTGTGATCGCGGTTCTCGCTCGGACCGGTCGGCCGGAAGTCAGCGAGCTGTTCTTGTCGCGGCTGGATCAACTCGGCGCCGCCAGTGCCCAGATTGTGACCTGGCTGATGAGCCGTCCTGAGACGGTGCAGGAACTCTTAGCGGCGCTCGAGCAGCAGAAAGTGCCCATGGCGACACTGACCGCAACCAACCGCCAGACATTGTTGAACTTTCCCGACGAGGAGTTGCGTGCGGCAGCGACACGCTTGTTGAGCCGCCCCAGCGACCACTCGCGAGCCGAAATTGTCAGTCGCTATCGTCAAGTGCTACAGATGACCGGTGATCGCGAGCGCGGCTACAAGGTCTATCAAACGCATTGCCGCACCTGCCACCGGCACGGCAAGGAAGGCTTTGAGGTTGGTCCGGCGCTGAGTGAATCGCTCAACAAGCCGTGGGCCGCGCTGCTCGATGCGGTTTTCGATCCGAACCAAGCGGTCGACGGGCGCTACGCTGTCTACACGGTCGCGACGCTCGACGGTCGCGTGGTTCAAGGCTTACTCGCTCAGGAAGGCGAATCCTCGATCACCATCCTGGGACCGGATGCCAAATCGACCGTGATCGCGCGGGAGGAGATCGACCTGTTCAAGCAATCGACGCGTTCCCTGATGCCCGAAGGCTTGGAAGAATTGGTTTCGCCCCAAGACATGGCTGACCTGTTTGCCTTCGTCACCGATCGCCAGACCGCCCCGGAGCGTGACATCGAACTGCTGGCCGCACAGGTCGATCCGCTGGCCCAGCGGGCGGCCCAACTGCTCGATGACCGGCAGCCAGTTGCTGACCGGGAACAGCTGCTCGAAACGTCGCTCGACCAGCCCATCGGCTTGCTCAAGGCGATGGTCCGCGATCTCCCAGCGGATGACCTGGAGGAAGAATACCGCCGCATTCCCTGGATCTGGCGCGTCTCCATTGCCGCGGCCCGGAAAAACGATCGAGAGCAGCTGACTGCGATGCTGCGGGAGTCTTTGCCCGCGACCGGCGAACCGCTGCGTGACTGGCAGGCCGTCGTCCTGGGAGGCGGCCTGATCAACGGCCTGAGCCAAATCGGTGTCTGGCCACATGAACGGATCGCGGCCCTGATCGGCAACGATGGGCAGCTACGCCAACGCTGGCTGCATGCCTTGCAGCAGTCGGTCACGATGACCGACGACGAGCAGGTCAAATCGGGAACTCGCTACGATGCCCTGCGGATGATTGCGATGCGCGGATGGAGTGAAAGCGGACCGCAGCTGGTCCGCTACCTCCAGCAAACAGACGACGCCGAGCTGCAGATGGGAGCGGTCAGCGGCCTGGTTGACATGCCCGATCCGCCCGCCACCGCCGCGTTGATCGCTGCCTTGCCAAATCTAACCGAGCAGAATCGCAAGTTAGCTATTGAAGGCCTGCTCCGTTCCCAAGACCGTCGACGCGCATTGTTGGAATCGGTGATCGCGGGCAAAACGTCGGCAGACCTGATTAACCCGGACAGCCGAGCGGCACTGCAACAAAGCGAGACGGCCGAGCTGCGAGAGCTGGCCCGACGCGCGTTCGCAAGCGAGTGAAAGAGGAATCGGTCGCTGAACTGTAGCGCGTCACCGACTGCACGCAAAATAATCCGCTAACCCTCGGACGCGGCGAATCATCGAAATCAGGCACAGGGCCAGCACGACCAGTCCGGATGTATAGATGACGCAGAACTCCGGTTGTTCGGTCAGCGAATCATTGACGGTGGCGAGCAGGATCGCGAATCCGACGATACACATCGCCGTGACGAACACGACAAACCGGACACGGTATAGCAATCCACTGGCAGCGATCATCATCGGATACCCAATCAACAGCAGCCCGCGCGGCGGCTCCGCGATGAAGATCAAAGTCGTATAAACCACCACGTCAAACGCAGCCCACCCCCAATAGGCCGCCGTCTGGTAGCGGTCGCTGACCGACAGTTGTTGGAACAGATAACTACCCGCTGCCCACACCAGCAGCAGCCTGATCACCCACGGTGCATTCAGAGAGACCTGCTCGCTCAGCAGCTTCGAGATCAACACGATCAGCAGCACGGCTAGGATGGCGTTCAGGTGGCTGACCAACACCGGCTCGCGGCGCCACCAGAGATTGATCCGCTCCAGCCAACTGGGCTGTGGCTGCTGGATCGGCTCGTCGCAAATGAACCGCCGCAGATCATCTTCCAGCGCCCGTGCCGAGGGATAACGCCGCGACGGATCCTTATCCATCGCTCGCGCAATGATGATCGCCAACGCCCGCGGAACCTGAGGATTCACCTTGCGAGGCAAGGGCGGGTCCCGATTGAGTACCTGAAGCAGAATGTCGACGGGCGTCGGTCCCGAAAACGGTGCCTGGCCAGCTGCTAATTCGTAGAGCACAGCCCCCAGCGCATAAATGTCCGTCGCTGGTGTTAAGGTTTCGCACCGCGCCTGCTCCGGTGCCATGTAGGCGGGAGTCCCTAAAATTTGTCCGGTCGACGTGAGCCCCTGGTTTGTCCGTGCTGCCTTGGCTAATCCAAAGTCAATCAGATACGGATCGCCCGCGCGATCGATTAGGATATTCGATGGTTTCAGATCGCGATGGATGATGCCGATCCGATGCGCCGCCTCTACCGCATCCGCAATCCGCGCAACGACACGCGCGGCCTCCTTAAACCCCAACGAGCGATGCCGGATCAGCGCGCTGAGATTATTGCCTTCGACGAAAGCCATTGTGTAGTAAGTCAGCCCCTGCGCTTCTCCGACCTCGTAGATCGACACAATGTTCGGGTGTTCGATGGCAGCCGATGACTCCGCTTCGACACGAAAACGCGCCAACTCCTCCTCGTTGCACAACTCCCCAGAACGCATCACCTTGAGCGCGACGATCCGATTCAACCTGCGATGCTCTGCTTTGAAGACGATCCCCATGCCGCCGCGACCGATCACGCTGAGCAAGGAATAGTCGCCGAAGCGAACAGGAAACTTGGCACTGCGGAGACTCGTCAGTGACCACTGCGATTCGGCTTCGACTGAATCGCGCCGCTGCCATTGCACCGTCGTCGCATTGGTCGGGTGCGGCGTGTCATCTTGGATGGCGCCCAAGACGTCCCGGCAGCGTGCCTGATCTTGTAAAAAGTCAAAGATTGCATCGGCATGTTCAGGGTGCTCCTGTCGCATCCGCTCCAGATCACACGAATCGCCGCGTTCCCACGCCTCGAATAGGCGCACGAGTAACACCTTCCATTGCGACGACCCTCTGTCAGGGTCGGAAGCGGAAGAGTTCTGGCCGTTCATGGAAACATCCCTGGAGGGAGTCAATCGGTGTCAATGATCTGGTTGATAGGCACCCGTGAACAGCGGTACCGTCCTTTCGGGGTTCCAGCCCTGTTTCAACATGGCCTGCTCTCAATGACTCAACCATGAGCGGTGCGTGTCCGTTGCCCGGCGCGAGTAAGAGCTTAAGCGTACCCCCACACCGTCGATGACGCGCCGATTTTTAATTTATTGCCCCAAAGACCCGTCTTCCCTCAACGTCTGCATTCCACGGTAAATCAGCGCTGCGATCGCCGCCTTGGGCCGCTGCATGCGACATGAGATCTCCTCCAGCGATAACGCTTGCAAATGGTGCAGCTCAATGGCCTCCCGCTGCGCTGGCGGCAACTCCGAGATCGCTTTTAACAGCAAATCGGCTTGTTCGCTTCTGATCGCCTTGACGCTGGGGGTGGATTCCTCGGAGGCAAGCCAAGCCTGCAGCCGGGATTCGGAGTTGCCGATGGAACGATCCAGCGGAATTTCGGAGCCGATGTCACGCTTCTGCGTCCGGAGCTTGCGCAGTGTATCGAGAAGATTGTTTAAGAAGAGCCGACGCAACCACATCCGCTGCTCTTGCTCGTCTGGCGGAACATCAGCCGCATGCCGAAACGCCTCCAGCATGGTCGTCTGCACAACGCCCGACAGATCGACTTTGTCGATCAGATCCTTGTCCAACTGGGCCAGTCCCAACACATGCAGGTAGTCTCGATAGGACTCGGCCCAAAAATCACGCTGTGACATGACAAGCCTCACTGGAAATCTCCACTGACGCCATTGCACCCGCGCCACTCACCACGCTTGACCGTTATGGCCTAGACCACCCCCGCCACGGAGCAAAACCAGCGCCCCTGCTGGCAGATTTTTTGGAGACGTATCGTCATCAGCAGCAGCGTAGCACGCTTGAAGAAGAGCGAAGTTGTGCACGGGACTCCTAAGTTCCATCCTCGTCCTCTCAATGACTGAAATCGTCCTGGATGCACCTTGCACTCCTTTGCCCGGTTTCATGGGAGCCCTCCCCCCTCGGCTATACTATGTACAGGGCTGTGAAGCACCGCTGCCTGGCTCCGCGAGGAAGTTCGATGACACTTGAGGTCCGACAGCGTCTGATTGGGATTTTCCATGCGTTCGATCAACCGATCACGGTTTGGTTGTGCGGCGCGATTTTCGTCAGCGCCGTCGTCTCGGGAGCGGCCATCGCCGGATTGGGAAAAAGTCACCTGATCGGCGAATCCGCCTATGCCGACGCACACGCGCGATGGAAGTCCTGGGTTTTGCTAGCCGGGTGCATCCTGCTGCCGGTCTTGCTGGGAGCGGGCTTTACCATTGCGGCCGTCACCCTGCTGAGCTTGGGGTGTTACCGAGAGTTTGCACGGGCCACAGGCGTATTTCGGCACTACGGAATTTCGGTCGCCGTCGTCGCAGGGATTTTCCTGGTTAACTTCGCAGCTCTGGATCATTTTGATCGGTTATTTTTTGCGTCCGCTCCGTTCGTCGTGGCCTTAATCGCGATCATCACAATCCCCCAAGATCAGCCGCAGGGTTACATCCAGCGTGTGGCGCTGGGATGTTTTGGCTTTCTGCTGTTCGGGTTCTCTCTGGCCTACATCGGAAACATCGCGAACACGCCGGCCTACCGTCCCATTTTGCTGCTGGTGTTTTTGAGTGTGTCGCTCAATGGCATGTTTGCCTACTGGATCAGCCGCGCCTGCGGTCGGCGAAACCTGTTGTCGGCGACGAGTCCTCGTGAGACCGTGGAAGGGTCATTGGGGGCAATGGTGTTAACCACACTGATGGTTGCTGCGTTAGGCCATCACGTATTCCATCAAACTCCAATGGATAACTGGGTGTCGCTCACGTCGCTGGGATTGCTGATCAGCGTGCTGAGTCAGATGGGTCATTTCGTCCTTTCAGCAGTCAAGCGCGATGTGGGACTCAAAGACACGGGAACCGTGCTCTCTGGCCATGGAGGGTTGCTTGACCGGTTCGATAACCTGGTGCTCGTGCCGCCAGTGGTTTACCACTTCTTGTCCCTTCACCTGGGACCACTGGGAGGGAGCGAGCCAGCCCGAATTTTTACAGGGGGAGGATGATGAACGACTGGGAGTACAAGACGGCGCGAGACATCGGCATGCCGGCATGCGAGCGGTATCGTAGTTATCAGCGCGAGGGGGCTTGGTCGAGACGACGCTGCGACTGATTTGGTGGAGTGGCGTTCGATTATCACTAACCTGCTGTCATCGCATTGGATACCATGGGCTCGAGCACCTTCCTCAGCAACCTCCCTTCGTCGTCGTTGCAAATCATCAAAGCCACTTGGATACGCTGGTCATCGGTTCGGCGCTTCCACTGCGGATGCGCGACCACCTCTGCCCGCTCGCCGCCGGGGATGTATTCTTCCAAGTCCCAGCGATGGCGGCATTCTCCGCGATGGCACTCAATGCTCTGCCGGTCTGGCGAAAGAACTGTGGCCAACAGGGCCTGAAAAGTCTTCGCGAGCGACTCGTCCAAGAGCAATGTCTATATATCCTGTTTCCTGAAGGAACACGCACCCGCACCGGCGAGATGGGCCCATTCCTGCCGGGCCTCGGGATGATGGTCGCTGGCACGGCGGTTCCCGTGGTTCCCTGCTACATCCGCGGCGCGTTTGAGGCTTTTCCTGCCGGCAGTCGGTTGCCGAGGCTCACCAAGATTGACATCACCTTCGGGGCGCCACTCGATTTTTCAGAGCTGCCCAATCGCCGTGCCGGTTGGAACAAGATCGCCGAGGAGACGGAACATGTCGTTCGCGGGCTGATGCCGTTAGCCGATCTGGACAAAAAGCGTGACGCGGCTTCATCACCCAGGCTTTGAAACCCGCTGAGCGTTACCGAATCTGCAATGGAGAACTGCTGCGGGTAAGGATCTTGACGGGCCAATTGACCGCTGCGGCGGCTTTACCCTTTCTCGCGACGAGGCCGGAACCTGGAGATTTTCGGCACGGAAAGTGCCAACATTTGCTAAACCAGGTGCGCCCGCTTGTTGCCGGTTTCCGGTGCCAACGGTGGCGTCACCGAGCGGCTCAATCAAATCAATAAGCCTGTACTTGCTGGAGACTAAGATGACGAACTGGATGCGACGCTTCGGAATGTGCGTGATCGTACTGTGCGCCACGTGCCCGCTGGTTGGGTGCGAACGCGAAGTGATGGAAGTCGAGACGCCGAGTGGTGAGGTTGAGGTCGAGGAGAACCTGGGCGGTGGGATGGAAGTCGACGCCGACTGATCGACAGCTGGTTTGGGGAGTTCGCCGATCAGCCGATGATCGGTTGTTGTGACGTCGGCGAGCTGACCGGAGTGGCATTAAATGTTTTCAATGATTCCCGTGCTATCAGCAAAGGAATCGGTTGGAACGCCCAGACGCTGGAGCATAGTCACGTAAAGGTTGGACAGCGGCAGGTCTTCGCCTTTCGCTTCATCTTGCCACGGCTCACGTGCGCCCAACCAGGGGCCGCCTTGGAAGTTCATACCTGCGTGATTGAGGTATCGCCCGTGCTGGAATCCCATCTGTTTGCCGCCCGCCAGAATCAACGGGTAATTGCGCGACAGATGGAACGCACTGGATGCTGAGCCGTACAGCAGCAGGGTGTTGTCCAACATGCTGCCGCTTCCGCCCGGTTCGGGCGTCGCCTTGAGCTTGCCGACAAAACGCCCGTACTCTTCATTGAGGAAACGGCAATAGATGCCAAAATTCTCCCAGCCTTTAGGATGCTTCGTCTCGTGTGAGAGTTGATGGGCGAGATTGAAGCCGACCGCGCGAGACAGGTGATCGCTGCGGCCAACTCCGTTTTCGCGTCCAATCTGATACGTTGCCACCCGCGTGGTGTCGGTCTTGAAAGCCAGGTAAATCAGCTCGAACATCGTCTGGAGATACTCGCGTGGCTCGTCGGTGGTCAGTTCCAAGTTCAACGCATCACCATCGACGCTGGGCAAGGGGGCACCTAACCAACGCTTCGCTTTTTCAACCTTGATTTCGGCTTGCCGGACCGAATCCAGATACTCGTCCAGGCTGCGCCGGTCAGCGGTCGACAGCGATTGCCGCAGACGCTGTGCATCGTCGAGCAGCTCGTCGAGCGAGCTGCGGCGCAGTGCCAGCCGGCGAGCCGAATCAGCATTGCCTTTGATGAACAACTGATCAAACACCTGCTTGGGACGGTGCTCCGCGGGGATCGGCCGCCCGTTGCGATCAAACGAAATCGTGTGTGCCCCGCGCGGTTCCGGTTCCGCCGTCGGTCGACATCACCAACGATGCAATGCGCGTCTGATCGCCCACATGTTGGGCATATACCTGATCCAATGAAATCGTGTTCTCGTACTCGCGATCACCGCCCCCGGTGGCTGCTGCGGTCAAAAATTGATCCGCATTATTGTGCCCATGAACGTTGCGCGACTTGGGATGGGAAAAACCTGACAGCACTGTCAATTCGTCTTTGATCGGCTCCAACGGCTGCATGCACTTGGTGAACGTGAACTCGCTGCCGCCGCCATGCGGGAACCACGCCCAGTCCTGATAAGCGGGATCCTCCGGCAACGGCATCGGCACCCCGTCGGGAAAGTAAAAACAACCGAGACGCCGCGGATTCGGCCTAACCTCCGCACCACGAGCCAGCGGGCCTGCCAAGGAGCCAAATAGCGGCAATGCCAACGCCACACCGCTGCCACGCAGGAATCGGCGACGATCGATGGTGTTCATGTTCCATGTCATGGGCGGCTTCCTTTATTGTGGATGATAACAGGTGCAGAGGTTACATCGATCGGAACAATTCACTCTGGACGATCGCTTCGATGGCGGTTCTCAATCCATCACCATCGCGACGAACCTGAGCGGTGATCGCATCGATTTCGGATCGATCGGCGAAAGCCAACGGCCGCCCCAGCGCGTAGGTGGCCAGCTTGGACACGAGCGCCCCAACCAACTGGTCCTGGCGATGCTGTAATAGAAATCGCTTCAAACCCTCCATGCCATTGAGAGTCTGGTAATTGAAGAGTTCGCTGGTCGCGTCGACCGGCTCGCCTCGAATCTCTTCACGCCACTGTCCCAACGCGTCATAGTTTTCAAAGGCGATCCCCCAAGGATCGATCTTGCTATGGCAAGACATGCAGGCGGCGTGATTGCGGTGATCTTCGATGCGCTCCTTCAGTGTCATCTTCGCAATCTTCGGATCGGCTAAATCGATCTGCGGCACAGCGGGCGGCGGTGGCGGAGGCGGATCGCCCAGGACCGACTCGAGCAACCAGATGGCACGCTTGAGCGGATGTGAATCGGGCCAATCGGAATTCATCGCCAGCAGGCCGGCTTGGGTCAGCAATCCACCGCGGCGGAAGTCCTCGCCCAGCGAAACGCGGCGGAAATGGTTGCCGTCAACGCCGGGCAGCCCATAGTGACGGGCCAGCCGTTCGTTGACCATCGCGTAGTCCGAGTGGACGACGTCCAAAACACTGGCGTCATCCCGCAGCATCTGGCCGAACATAGCAACCGGTTCCTGCTGCATGGCTTCTTTCAAGAGCGGATCGAAGTTGCGGATGTGCTGTTGGAAGTTGAGAAACTCCAGCAACTGCAGATCGAGCCACTGATGCACAAAATGCTCGGTAAACCGCTCGCTCCGCGGATCGTCGAGCATCCGCTGAACCTGCGCTGCCAGCACGTCGCGGTCGGCCAACCGCCCGCTGCCGGCGAGCGACAACAATTCCTCATCCGGGATACTGCACCACAGGAATAACGACAATCGATTCGCCAGCGCATGGGCATCGAGCGGAACTCGGACGGCGGATTCGTCGAGCGGTTCCGCGCTGGCCGCGTTGGTGACGTACAAGAACTGAGGTGACGCAAGTACGGTCGCCAGGACCTCGACGACGGCTTCTTCAAAGCTATCGCACTGCGGACGCATAGCGACGAATTGTGCCAACTTGCGATCGATCTCTTCGTCGCTGAGCGGACGCCGCCACGCCCGAGTCATGAACGCAGCGATGATTTCGCGCGCCTCCGCCGGTTCGTCGGTACCACGAGGACGCTCACCAAAGATCCTGCGATGCGACTCCGGGGGCCAGCTGTCGAACACCGGAGCAGCGACCTGCACGAAGTCGATTTGGATCTCCGCTGGCGACGCTGAACTATTGGCCAAGCGAATGTATTCCGAAGGGCTCGGCATGGCGCCCATCGGTGACGTTTTCCTGACCGAATTGCGGGGATAGATTTCGCCAAGCTCGACGTCCCACTGAATGAGCTGCGGCTGATCTGGGCCAGCCGTCACGAGCGTGTCAGCTTGACTGACACGCAACAATGCGCGACCTTCGTTGGTCGCTTGCCATCCGAACAGCAGTTGCAGGCTGGCCGAGCGATCGTTTTGGCTGTCGGGGCGTGATGCTCGCACCGTCACCCGCATGGTGCCTTCATCAGGCAACTGATTGCCCAACTCGACGGTCAACCGCGATCCGGAGCCGCTGGGCAGAACTGCGACGCAGTCATAGTCGTCGGGCAGCGTGACCGGTTGGTCCTGGGGTGCAAAAGCGTATTGTGCGCCGTAGTACTGCCACTCGGCTTTCGCGGTCCGGCCGCTGGACAGGTCTTTGTAGTGGGCCGCACGGGGCGGAACACGAAAGCTGTTCTCCATGCGTTCCAGTTCTGCAGCGAGTTCTTCCGGCTCATCCTCCAGCTCTTCCCGGCGCTGCTTGAGCTGCTGGTCTTGCTTCGCCCACTCGCGCTGGGCGGCAGCGTTCATCGGAATCGCCCAGTACCGGGTCGGCGGCTGGTCACCCTTGACCGTCGCACGCTGCAGTGCGCTGTGCGCGATACGGTGAAACGTCTCGAACTGTGATACCGACAAATGCAACAGGTCGGAACTGTTCTCGAAGCCTTCTTCGGAGTGTGCTTCCGGCGGCAGGTCCTTAGCAAAATCCCACGGCAAGCCGAGTAGGTCTTGCAGCGCGTAGTTGTATTCGTACCGCGTCATGCGACGGAACGCCGAATGGCCGCTGGACCGCCGGCGCACGATTGAAGCGGCCTGCAGTTCCGCGGACAGCCAATCGACCAGCTGCTGCCGTTGGTCGTCTTCCAGTTCGCCCTCGCCGGGCGGCGGCATCTCGCCCTTGGTCACCACGGAGAAAACTTCCGACCACCAATCGGTATCGGCACCGCTCAGCAAGTCGGGGTCAAGCGTATCGATGCGGATATTGCCTTCGGTGGTATCTGGGCCGTGACAGTCAACGCAGTGCTGCAGCAGCAGCGGCTTGATCGTCGATTCAAACGCAGCCAAGTTCGCTTGTGGGGCTTCGGTTTCGGTGCCGCTTGGGTCAGCAGGATCAGTCCCGCTGGCCAAATCCTTGAACCGTGAACGCTCCAACCCCGTGGCCTTCAGCTCGGCCAGCGTCGGTTGCTGGTCTGCGGCGGCATTCTCGCGGGTCAGGTCATCGGGGTTCGCGGCAAGCGGCGGCGAAGCGGTAATCGCGACCGCAGCTAACAGCAGCCCAAGGGCTGTTCGCACAGTGGAAGGCATGGGCGGGGATGGCGAAGGAGGGCATGAAGGCGGTGGGAGCCACTTTCCGGCGGACGCAATCGCACACCGGGATGGCGATCCGCCGCAGCGAGGGCGAGCGAACGGCGCCGTGAGCGGCTGTTGCCTAGCCCCCATCGTAGCAGATGAATCCTCTGTCGGGGTGATATTCCCTCACCGAGGGTCGTGGTGCGAATCGGAAGTGGAGTCACCGCCCGCTCCCATCCTCCGTCCTCCGTCGCCCCTACCCCTCAACGATCAAAAGTTCTTCGTTTCAATCGTCCAGTCCGCATCGCGGTTCAGCTCGCTATCCTCGCCAAGGAACATCTGCGAGGCCTCCTGCTTTCCTCTGAGTTGCCAGTCGAGCCAAGCCAGCGCGACGCGGGTGTACTGGCCACCATGCGGCTGGCGATAGGTGCCGCCATGACCGACGTCGAGGTTCGTCATCGCGATCGGCACATGCTCAACACGTGAAAAGTCGTCCATGGCATTTTCGTAGGCAATGTCCGAGGGCCCGCCCATGATGTACAGGACCGGAGCATGAAACTTCTTTAGGTCGTCTCTGGTCAGACCGGGCATCGCGGGCCGAGGAGAACGCTGCGGCAGCACACCGCTGTTGCAAACGACCGTGGTCGAGATCCGGGCGTCATCGGAGATCTCGATCGCCTGCAAGCCGCCGCACGACATGCCCATCGCGGCGACTTTGGAGACGTCGATTTTGCCAAAGTAGCTGCTGCCCTCACGCTGGTTCTCAGCCATAATCCAGTCCAGCGCGGTGAGCAGTTGACTGGCCTGCGTTCGTTGTCGCGAGGTTTCATCTCGGGTCTCGATCTGATCGAGCAAGCCGATCCCCAAAATGATGTAGCCGTGAGAGGCGATTTCATTGAGGAAATTCTTATGTTCCTCAGTCGTATTGGCGCAAGCTCCGTTTCCCCACAACAGCACCGGAAGCTGCTGTTGGTCTCCGAAAGCTGCCAGATCACGCGGACGGTAAATCGTCATTCCCGGCAGCGTCGCGTCTTCGGTAGCAATTGCCGAGTAAGATCCTGTGCCGCCGTCTTCGATCACAACGACTTGGCCAGCAGCTTCCGCTGCTTCACTTAAAGCGCCGCGTCGCGACACCTTCATAATCGCCTCATACGCCGGTTTCGGCTGATTATCGGCGTCGAACAGGAGCGGGTGCTGGCCCCGTCGCCAGGTGCGTCGATCATTGAGTCCCCAAAACGTCACGCGCTCGATCACGTCTTCGTGCTTCTTAAAGATCGCGAACAGCTTGGCATAATCTTCGGCCTGTTGCTTCAAATCATCGGCGGTCGCAGGCGTTACACTCCGCGCACGGCCGCGCCCAAATCCAGGCCCAAACTGCCCGCCGGACTGCGCCGCGGATGGTGACGTCCAACTCGGTGATGCTGACCTTCAAACCGAGCGCAGCATAGTTGGAAATCGCTTTGTCGATGGCTTCGAAGGGAACCTGTCCCGATCTCCAGTGGCCTTGAATGCCGACGGCGTCGATGGGGGCGCCTTCGTCGAGCAGCCGTTTCAGCAGGACCAGCGAACTTTCATGTTTGGGCCCCGATTCGATGTTGTAATCGTTGTAGTACAGGATCGCATCCGGATCGGCTTCGCGGGCCAATTTGAACGCCAATGTCAGAAACTCTGGTCCCAGCGACTGCATCCACTTGGAATCACGCAGATGTTCCGTCTTGGCAGTCTCCGCGTTGCCGCCATCGTTGATCGCTTCGTTAACGACATCCCAACTTTGAATCCTGCCCTTGTAGCGACCAACGAGCGTTGCGATGTGATCTTTCAGCCGCTGGGTGATCACTTCTTTGTCGCCACCGCTAAAAAACCAGTCGGGAGTCTGTTGGTGCCACACCAACGTGTGCCCGTGGACAGTCATCTTGTTTTGCTCGGCCCAATCGACCAACGCGTCGGACCGCTCGAATCGCCATCGACCTTCTTGTGGTTGAATGGACTCCGGCTTCATGCAATTCTCCGGGGTCACCGCACCGAAGTGTTTTGTAGCGAGGCTTAGCTCTTGTTCGGAGTATCCTGTGGGAACATCACCGGCCATTCCGATCAGAAATGATTTGGTAAAAGCGTCCTTGATGACTTGGCCGCCGGCTTCGCGTTGGTTCTGATTTTGGTTTTGGTCATCGTTTTGGAACAGCAGTGGCGCGAATTCTCTTAGGCTGCGCCGCCACGATTGCCACTCATGGCCCGTCTCCGGTGAAACGTAATAGTGCGTATTGACTCCGGCCTGTTTCAGCGAATCGACCGCCGCTTTCGGGTCACCGCCGCGACGCGTCTGGCCGCCACCGACTTCGTGACCACCGTAGCTAACGAAGACCAGCTTGTTCTTCTTTTTGAAGGCTTCCATGTCCTCGATGTCATCGGGCGTAATGGTGCTGCCGCTAAACAGGCCGATGTGGGAAAACAGGTCGGGATTCCGTAGCGTGATCGTTTTGGTTTCCATGCTTCCCATCGAAAGCCCAGCCATCGCTCGATGTGCCGGCTCGCTCAGCGTGCGGAAGTTCACGTCAATGAACGGGATTAACTCATCGACGAGCACGGTCTCAAAAGGCTTGATGTCGAAGTTCCGTAGGCCACCGAATTGGATTTCATTGGTCATGCCATAGGTCATCACGATTATAAACGGTCGCGTCTGCTGTTCTGCGATCAGGTTGTCCATGATCAAACCGGCATGACCTTGAATGCTCCAGCCGTACTCGTTTTCGCCCCAGCCGTGTTGCAGATAGAGAACCGGGTACCGCTGCTCCAAGTCTTTGTCATAGTCTGGCGGCGTATAGACGAATGCGCGGCGGTTGGTGTCAGTGCTCTTCGAATAGAAGAAAATTTCTCGAATCTGTCCGTGCGGCACATTCTTGAGCGCGTAGAAGTCGCGGTCGTGGGCGGGAACTTCGATGCCGCTGCCCCAGCGATTAGCACCAAAAAAGTACCTGCTGTTAGGATCGGGGACTTCCGCACCGTCGATCTTGATCATGTAGTAGTGAAAACCTTCATCCAACGGTCGCGAATAGCCGATCCAGGCACCGTCTTCGCCTTTGACGAACTCGGTGCTGTCGCGAAAGGTGGTGCCAACGCTGTTGGCCTCGGGCGCCACAATCCGGAACTTGACTCGACCTTGTGAGTTCACCTGCGGGTACTCCTTGCCCGGCTGATTGGTCGAAGCGGGCTTGAAGTCGTCCTTGATACCTTCGGGCGTTGAACTGGACGGGACACGCTCTGCTGCTGCAGGGGTTAGCGGCTGTTCTGAGTTCGCTCGGTTGGCGGCATCCGATCCGCGTTCTGGATTCAGCGTCGCCTCCTGTGCAGCTACCGAAGCGAGTTGCACTGCGCCGATCAAGATCAGGACGAGCATCGTTCTCATCATGCGATTTGCTTTTTTGGAGAGAAGGGAGGAGATGAGCGTCGACATGCCCGCTCCTCGCGAGTATCTCAGGAGGAATGGCTCACGCAAGCGGAGGAATCTCGCACGCTGATCCGTGGTTTGGACAAGGCGCAACCGCGGGTACACGCCTGAACCCCCGGGCGGCCCGAAAGTTTCGGTATCCTTCGCCCTAGGCGGTGCTAAACTGCGGTCATTGCGACAGCTGCGACAATTGCGGAAGTTGAAAACGGATGGCTTTTTGAGGGAGCGTTCTGTACGGGGAGCGTTCTGTACGGGGAGCGCTCGCCACGGCCCGAAGGTAACGCAATGAATGAAACGCTGTATGTCGGTGGAAACGGGTTTGTCTATGCCATCAGTACGCACAACTGCGGCGTCCTCTGGGGCGTCGAGCTCAATCCCGGCTGGTTTGTCGCCGGCAGCCCCTTTGTGTCGCTGCGCAAAACGGATCGCTACCTGTTCGCATTCGCCTATGGCCGGCTCTACAAGTTGGACAAGCGCAGCGGCCAGATTCTGCAACAGAGCGAGCAACTTAAAAAGCTGAAACACCGTGCGGGCGTCTTTTCCACCACTTTCGATTCCGCGTCGATGTCGTTTGATGACAGTGTGCTGGCGGGCGATTGCGGTGACGGCGATGGCGGCGGCGGTGGTGACGGCGATGGTGGTGATGGCGGTGGTGACTAGGCCTTGCCAGACATAGAGGGGTATAACGTGGATCGTGGAGCAGTCGGTTCAGGCCCGCCACCTCATCGAATCATCCTGCGGACGCCAGTTCTCTCTTCCCCCTGACGGAGACCAACGATGCTTTGCGTAAGCTCCCGGTCCTGGGCCGTATGTTGGATGCTTGTCGCGCTGTGTTATGGCGCGGGTTGTCAGAGATCTCCAACGGACGCCGGATCTGGCGCCACAGGAACGGGTGAATCGTCTACCACCGCATACGAGAACCCCGCCTCGATCGCCTTTGAGCCACTTGCACATCACCCGCGGCTGGAACTGTCGAACTTGCGGTTCTCGAAAGGGCTCGGCGGTGCCGAGTCCTTTGCAGTCGACTGGAAAGTGAGTGCGGGTGAACCCGTTCCAGGCACGATGCTCGTGGTCAAACCGCCTGGAGGAAGCCCAATGATGGAAATGGCGGTACCGATGTGGGCCAACGAAACCTCCGGAACCATCGAAGGGGCTGTCGAAACCTTCGGCTTCAGCGATTCGGGACCACGGTTGGAAAGCGGCTGCGAAATGTACTTGGCAGCGCTTGAAGGAAACGTGCGACACAAGATTTCTAACTCGGTCACGACCGGCGGCGTGGCCTCCAGTTCCGCACGTCAAGCCACAGCCGATGAACTGGCGAAGTTTGAGAAACCTTCAGCCGAAGCGCTCGAAAATCTACCCGGTGACGTGGTCGTTGCCCCCGGAACGAAGCTGATGATGTTCAGCGAAGGTCGCTTTCAGAGCGTGACCGTGGTCAGGTCGTTGGCCGACGGCGGCGTGCGGATCAAGTACGACGACGGAGACTTTGAAGGCAACTTCCCGCGTGCCAGCCTAAAAATCGCCAGCGACATTTTGGCGACGCTCCCGCGGCAAGCGGCCACTGAGCCGGTCGCGTCGGCGGCTCCGGCGACAGGCTCCGCGGCGCCACCGGCGACCACCACCGCTCAGACACCAGCACCTGCCGCTGGCAAGGTAACGCCGGCCGAATTGTCCAACATCCCTGCAGACCTGAAGATTCCCGCCGGAACACGCCTACGGGCTTTGTACGCGAACGATTGGAAGCCGGTGACTGTGCTGGCGGATCAGCCCGATGGCAAGCTGAAAATCCACTGGGACGGCTACAGCGACAGCTGGGACGAGGCGAAGTCGCGTACGGATTTGCGCATCGAAACCACCATTTTAACGAACCTCCTTGGAGGCCAACCGCCGGCTTCGAGCGCAAACGCGACTTCGCCCAGCGCCGAATTAGACGCTATGCAACTCACTCCGGGGCAAAAGCTGGAGGCTCAGTGGGGTCGGCAGTGGCTCCCCGTCACGGTCAAACGAGCCCTGCCTGATGGGCGCGTCGAGATCCATTGGGACGGCTACCAAGACAGCTTCGATGAAGCTCTCCCCTTATCAAAGCTCCGCCACCCGCAGTAACCGACAAGCAGTCTTAGCTGAGGGGCTTCGTCGACGTAGGGAACGGCAGACGCTGCGCGGGTGCAGAGCGATGTTCATTAAAGCCGCTCGAGCAGCGCGGTGACGGCGGGCCTAGGGGAGTTGTAGGAGACGCATGCTGCTCAACCAGTGCTTGTCTGGGCGCCGAGGTGGGGTAGCCAGCGCTGCAGGAAAGCTCGCGGTGGTTGACCGAAAGCTCGATCCGTACGGCAGCGGTGCTGGATGCCGGCAAATTCATCGAGCTTTTCGAGCCGAGTGACGCGTGATGAATCTTCGCTCACCCACACCGGCCTGCCGACCTGCTGAGTCACTTCGCGCTCAATCGACGCCAGGTTCAGCTCACCGGTCACGACAGCAACTTTCTTCAGCGGGGCCGGCTCTGCAGCGACCGCCGCCGCTTCCGGCCCCGGCGGAGTGCCTTGAGCTATCTGCGCAGGATCATCGGCTAACGGCGGTTTCCCTGCTCCATGATAGGGCGGTAAGTAGATGGCTCCGGTGTGAAAATCGACGACAAAGGCGATCACGCCGGGGATGAAAAAGAAGATCAAGCCCAGCCCGTTGAGGGCCACGATCTTCCAATCCAGATCACGACTGTGAGGTTGATTCAGACGCTCCGAATGCAGTAGGGTTCCACACCCGCCCAGCGACACCATTGTCGCGGTCGCGGTTCCCAGTGTGAGTGCCTGCGAAATAAAGCGCCGACGCAGCATCATGCTTTTTCTACGAGCCATTACCAAAAACCTCTTGCAACTCGCCGGACCGGCACCACGGACTTATGCCGTAACCTTGGCTTTGCATCTAAGATGGAAATCCGTCTGCTGTAACCAAATCGCCCAGCACTGAGAAAGAGCAATCAAGGCGTGGCATCGTGTTCAACGAGCTTCGCGAGCTGCAACAGTGATTCCTGCCAACCGAGATAACAGATTTCAGCGGGAATGGCCGCGGGAATCCCTTCATGCACGATCTCAATCTCGGTGCCACAGCTCACCGGTCGCAGCGTGATGGTCTTGGCCATTTCGCCTGCCAGGCCGGGATCGTCGAACGTGTCGGCGATGCGAATCCGCTCGCCGGGTACCAGCTCCAGGAACCTGCTTTCGAAGCTGTGGCTATGACCGGTCCCAAAATGGGTGAACGACATGTGGTAGCCGCCGCCCACGTGCGGATCGATCCGGTCGATTTTTCCCAAATAGCCGTACGGGGGCAGCCACCGGCACAAGGCGTCCGGGTCGAGGAACGCCTGATAAATCCGTTCCGCCGGAGCGCGGAGCACACGGTGGAGTCGAACGGTATTTGCTGAATCGGCCATGAATGAGCTTCCTGGTGGGGATGGGGTTGCCTAGGGTTGATCGAACGAACAGCTCCCCAATCGACAACTCTTCCCTATAAAAATCGCTTGCGGTGGTTCGCGGGCAGCGAATTCGCTCCCGCAGCCGCCAGCAGCCTGCCAATGGAGAGCAGCCATTTACGGCCAACCGTTCACCAGGTTAGGCTGGCTGCGTGGCGATGGAGTACTCCAAGCCGGTGAGTTCGAGCGTGCCGCGCTAGACTGACCTCTCTGGGGTTACCCCAGGGGATCTTGAAGGGCTAGGATTTCGAGGCGTGAGCACCGATGCGTTCCCACGCATAATGGCTCACGCCAGACCAGACTCGTTGGAGTACTCTGTCGTCCTTTTTTAAGTGGCCGGACACAAGCAACTTGTCATAAGTGACTTAATTCAGCACGATTCCTGCCGTGTGGAAAGAATCAGTTCACGGAACAAATGTGTGTCCGGGTGCTTACGACCTCCAAAACCATCGCTCATGCGCTCGCGGCCGCATCCCTGGTTGGCATCCTCGAAGTTGACGAAGTCGTCGACCGGTGGAGCCGAACGCTGGGCAAGCGCTGGAGATGGTTTCAGCCATTGGCTCGCCGGGTCCTGGCCGAGTTTGCGGGCAATCCCCGACCACGCCAGCTCGTGGTCGCACGATTCATCGCTGCCGACCTGGGGTTTCAGCGAGCTGCCCTAAAGCATGATCTGCGGCTGGCCGAGCCCCTGCTGGCATTAGCGCCAGTCATGAGCCCGGTTCACGCGGCCCAGGCGTGGCAACTTCCACCGCTCCGCACGGCGGGCGAGTTGGCCCAGTGGCTCGACGTGGACGCCCGGCAGCTCGACTGGTTTGCCGATTTGCGATCACTCGAATCGAAGTGGCATCGGGGGCCACTGACGCATTACCATTACCGGCCCGTGGCGAAGCGGTTTGGCCAAGTTCGGCTGATCGAAGTACCAAAGCCGCGTCTCAAACAGATCCAGCGTCGGATCCTGACTGGCATCCTTGATCTCATTCCGGCGCACCCTGCGGCGCATGGGTTTCGTCGCAGGCACTCGATCAAGACCTTCGCCCAGCCGCATGTCGGCCAAAGCATCGTGGTCCGAATCGACCTGCAAGACTTCTTCCCGTCCATCGGGCGTGCGTGGGTCCGGGCCCTGTTTCGAACTATCGGCTATCCCGAAGCGGTTGCCGATCTGTTGGCAGGCATCTGCACCCATGCCACACCTGCCGATGCCTGGAAAGCGGTTGGCAGCGGAATCCAAGGCCCGCAACTCGATCAAATTCGCAGGCTCTATGCACAGCCGCACCTTCCGCAGGGCGCTCCAACTTCGCCGGCGCTAGCGAATCTTTGCGCTTACCGCCTCGATTGCCGGCTGGCTGGCCTGGCGCAAGCGGCCGGCGCCAGCTACACCCGGTATGCCGACGATCTTGCCTTTTCCGGCCAGGCCGATTTCGCGCGCGTCGCCCAGCGGTTTTGCCACCACGTTGGTGCTACGGCCATGGAGGAAGGTTTTTCAGTTCATCACCGCAAAACCCGGCGAATGCGGCAGGGCGTTCGTCAGCACTTGGCTGGGCTCGTCGTGAACGAACGGCTGAACGTGCGTCGCAGCGACTTCGACCGTTTAAAGGCGATCCTAACCAATTGCATCCGCTCCGGCCCGCAAACCCAAAACCGCGAAAACCACGCCGACTTTCGCGCCCACTTGCAAGGCCGACTGTCGTTCATCGAACAGGTGAACCCCATCAAGGGACGCCGGCTTCGCGAGCTTTTCGACCAGATTCAGTGGTAGTGATTACGGGGCATCAGGAGACAGGTGAGTATCGCACCGCTGCCACCAAGCCCGTACAGCTTCAGGCAGGTCTGCCGGCGATGCCGTCACCGGCTCAGGTGTCTGTGCCTCAAGATCGATCAAAATGCTCATTCCACCTTCGAATGCGGCAAAATAGATCATACAGGGAATCCGTTGCCTGCCGATGCTGATATCGACAATTCCGCTTTGTGGCTCGAGCGCCCACGGCCGCACCGGGAACACCGAGTTTCCGGAAATGTTCGATTATCTCTTCCCATAGCCATAAATCCAGGCGTTCACGCTGGAGCTCCAAACCATCGACGATGTAGGCCACAAGGACGGCATGTTCGCTTGGAGTCAAAATAATATGAGATGCATGGAGTTGGGATGCCTCCTGGATGAGCAAGTTGACAGCTAGGACGGGTGGCGGAGGAGGAGGAGAGCATCCATCCACGATCATCGAGTTTACAACTCGACTCATAATACTGGGAGTGCGTACCGAAATATCCAGATCAAAATCTTCGTCGGCAAAGTCACCCGCGGCGTCTACAAAGGCATCTGCCGCGCCAAACCCTGCCGAGGGAAACGGCGGAGCGACAAGCATCTCATCGGTCGTTTCAGTAAAGTTGATCGATTCAGTAAAGTCGATCGCGGCGTCGGTGAACTCCTGCAGCATCGAATCAACCGACTCTCCCGCCACCTGCCCGTAGTACTGGTCGATGGCGCGTTCAATGACATCGCGTGGAGCCATCATCGGGCGGATGTGACGATTGAGGATGAATCGCAACTTTTCAATCGTCTCAAAATCGGCGGGATCGCTCATCAACATCGTTAAAGTGCCTGCATCCTCAGCGTACGGCAGGACGCAGTTTTCGCGTGCAACCGATTCTGGAACCAACTCAATGACATGCTCATCAACCTGCACCTGCGCAAGGTCAACGGGACTGGCTGGCAAGCTGGCTGCCCTGCCGTCCGAACGTACGACTTTGCCGGGAATGGGGATCAGATCTTGCTCGTTCAGTGGCGCTATCGGCAGCAGTCGCCAACCTGCGGGATAATCAACGGGCTGCACGATGGTGTGCGGGCGAGACTGCAGGTTGACTTGCTGAGTCTCGTCAACCGCAACGAAGGCGGTGTATCGGCAGAGAACGTTGCAACTCAGCGAACATGCGACGATTTCGTCCCGGAGTTTACGACTACCGTTTGCGTCGGCAACCAATCGGTCTTCTAACTCCCTCACGCGACTGCGTCCCCAGAGCGGCAACAGTGTCGGTGGATCGAGCACGGGCTGGTGTTGTGCGGTCAGTTCCTGAGACCATGTTGTTCCATCCAACAGTGTTCCGCGAACCGAGATACGCAGCGGCTTGTCGGCCGCTACTTGACCATAAATCCAGTGGCAGCGACCGTAATAGAGTGTCCGTTGGCGGCTCGGCGCGATCGACAACTCCGCCTCGGGTTGATCGACGATTTTGACCAGCAGATCCCTGATCGCGGGACCGCCCACTTCATCGGCAAATCCTGTAAGGATTTCCGTCAGTCGCCGTTCGGACTCAGCTAATTCGAATGTACCGCCGGTATAATCGGCAATTCGCTGTAAGATGGAGGCATTGACGGCCCTGTCGACTCCTAAACAAAATATTTGGGGCCGCTCGCTTGCGGTAATGGTACCGAGCAAACGGAGCACCGAGTCCTCCCCGGTAATCTGCCCATCGGTTACGAGCACCATCGCACGCGATCGCGGAGGTGATGCGCCGCAATGAGGTCCCTGCTGCTGAACGCTTCCGACAGGAAACAGTCGCAGCGCGTGTTGTAATGCCATTCCTATTTCAGTGCCGCCACGTGCATCGATTTTAGCGATCCAAGAAACGGCCTGATAACGGTTCACATCGTTTGCTGGCGACCACGATAAGTCTGTGCCCGGCCGACCGTCGACGGGTGAATCGAGTTGGTGATCGAAAGCCAGGACGGCGAACCGATCGTGGTCGCTCAAGGTGTCAATCAGGCGGCTAATCCCCCGCTTTGCCGCTTCGATTTTCCAACCTGCCATGCTGCCGCTGCGGTCGAGCAGGAAGACGACATCGCGTGCAATTGACTTTCCACCAATGGGCGGAACGATATGCAACCCAAATGTTCCCAGTGATGCCGAAGAAAGATCAGCAGGCTGCTCGCCCGCCTCCGTTGCCACCTGAGCGGAAGTGAGGCTGGGCGGCTCCAACATCAGGAACGCCCGCGGCTGGGAGTCGTCGATATCGCCGCGCAAGATGAAGTCGCGATCGACACGCTCGCCGGGATAAACACTGAGCCGATGGGACTTACCTGTGGACCGCTGGGAAACATCGTGTGGTTCAACCAATACCGTATGTAGGCTGCTGCGGATCTGTCGAACAAAATCAGTGCCACGGCTAAGGCCTTCCAGATTGACATCAACGGCAATCTGCAGATCAACCGGGCTGGCAAACCCCGGCAGCCACGTTGGCGGTGTCACCGCAGAGGCATCGGGCACTTGATCGGTATCAGGTGTGACACCGTTTTCAACCGCGCTTCTGGGTAATGGAAAACCGGAGGTATAGCGTGGGGCAACAACCAGGGGAAGTCGCAGGGTCCACTCACCGCGAACAACGGGCAAGTGACCCACGGTGCAAATCCTGATCTGGACGGCTTCCCCAGGCGGAATATTGCCGACTTTCATCGAGAACAATTCGCTACGATTCTCTTCAAGCAAGGCCGCTCGGAGTCCTCGCAAAATCGCGCGGCCGTAATCTTGTCGTGCCTGACGTCGCTCTTTCAGCTCGGCCCGCACCACACGATCTCCCACCCACATTTCACAGTTGGTAACGGCTTGCCTGCCTTCGAGCGGAAAGATGTAAGTCGCCTCAATGCACTCATCAAAAGGGTTGTAGTAGGTTTGGTTGATCGTGGTTTGAATATCCAGCCCCAAGATGCGCACGTGATATCGCAACTGCTTCAATGGCAAATTGCCAATCGAGGATTCGAGGGCACCAAAGCTACCGCCGCCATCGCTGGAATCTTCGTCAAGCCGAGGAAGAGTGAACGTCGTCATGGCACATCCTTCGAAGCACGGGGAGGGTCGGGATCGTGAGGCGAGTGCGGCGTGGGAGCTGCTACCGAGCCCGCGTGCAGGTCCGGCGGGCTCGAATTCAAGAGGCCCTGGCGAGCGAGTTCCTTCAAGAGCGGCGCAGCTGCAGCCTGCAGCCGTGCGGCATCAATCAGACGGAGACGCTCGTCGTTTATGCGGAATCCGTCGATGATCATTTGCACCGTCGGGTGCAGCGCGAGCCGCAGGCAGGACGCCAACGGCGATGCGGCAGCGCTCGCTGCGGCAGGCGCCGTGGGCGCGGTTGACGCTGGATCGGAACCTGGCAATGCGGCCGGCTGCGCCCAGTATTCGCGTTCCGGTTCGGCAGGAGTTGCAGCAGGAGCCAATTTTGCCACTCGGCTCTGGGCCAAGTAACGCTCAGCGACCTCCCAGAAGTCCGCCGGCAGTCGCGCTACCGCTCTGAGCTGTTTCGGGGTCGCTCCGAATAATTGCGTCTGGATATCGGACAGTGTTTGATGTTCGGCCTGGAGTCGCTTGATGGCGACCAGTTGCAGCACGTGGATTTCGCTGTACATCGCCGTGCGTCCGATCATCTCGGTTGGCCGGTCGATCAGGCCGAGCGTGGTGTAGTAGCGGATGGTTCGCATATCCGGAACGGCGCGCACCCGCTTGGATTCCGCCGGCCGATAGCTCCCCGCCTGGAGAGCGCGGGCCACCAGCGTGCGCAGGTCGGTCATCGGGAACAGACGATCCATACCCGAATATTACACTGTCAGATGACAGTGTCAAATCCGGTGTAGGCCTGTGGTCAAGCAGAGCCCGGCCTAGCGAGTCACCGCCACGCCGGTCGAGAGCGCTTGTTCGACGATACCGGCCGCCCATGGTGGCCCAGGACATCGAGCCATGGCGTGTTGGAATCTCTGCGCGTTTTGACGATAAGACGCTTGCTGCAGCACAACTTGGATGGCGCGTTGCAATCCCGCTGCGTCGAGCTGCTTGAGCCGCAGCATCTCTCCCACGCCAACATGGGCGATTCGGGCGGCAACGCCTGGTTGGTCATTGGCGATCGGAATGGCCACCATCGGCACACCGCAGCGCAGTGATTCAAGCGTGGTGTTGAGCCCGCCGTGGGTGATGCAGAGCGCTGCGCGGGCGAGCAGCTGCAACTGCGGCGCATAATCGACGACCAACGCTCCGGCAGGCAGCTTGCTCCTCACATCCGATCCATTACAACCCAGCGACAACACCAATTGCACCGGCAAGGAGTCGCACGCTTGAACAATCAGGCGAAACACATCGTGCAACTGGTTCTGCAGCGTGCCCAGCGACGCGTAGATCAATGGCCTATCGTCGAGACGATCATAAGGAAAATCAACGACCGGCCGCGCCGCAGCGTCGCTCAATGGTCCGACATAATGAAAATGCGGCGGCAAATGCTGTCTGGGAAAATCGAAACCAGGTGGTTGTTGACTGATCTGAGCCAGCGTCGAATAGGTGTCATCAGCAGAACGGTAAGGCCTGAGCCCCCAGCTCTTTCGTTGCTCGTTGCTAAGCCTTGAGACCGGTTGGAGCAGCTTATCGATCACCGCCCAGCCGACTCGATTGCGAAGCCTCGCCCACCACTGGTCTCGATACGGCCAGCTCGTTACAAAGGGAGGAATCGTTGCCTCACGATGGGTCGCCAAGGCACTGCAGAGCGTGACAAAGGGTAGCCGGAGATGATCGGCAACCGTGCCTCCTGCGGCTTGAATTTGGTCGACGATCAGGCCATCTACACCGATACGGCTTGCGATCTGTGGCAACTCGCGGTGGATCACCTGCGCGGACCTGGCGAGTTGAGCCAGTGTGAACTTCAACGCCTGCCGCCCCTTGAGCTTGCCGAGCATCGCCGCTTGTTTCGCTAAATGACCGGCTGGAAACTCCGCTTGCCCGATCGCTTGAAAGTCGAGGCCGCCAGCAGAAACCGCCGGCTCGGCGTCGAGCAGACTGACAAACGTGACGCGGTGGCCACGGCGGACGAGTTCCCTGCCCAGAGCAACCGCCGGATTCAGGTGTCCGGGAACAGCGGGACAGATGCAGGCGATGTGCATGGTGCGTGAGACTTTGCTTCCGGTATGAAAATTGCTTGACCGATTGGAAGCATTGGGTGCCCGAGGGCAAGTGGTCTCAGTTTGCTTCTGCCGCATGATAAAGGGTTGAACGATGGACATTCTGTGGATGGTGATCAGTTGGTCCATTTTTGGGCTGATCGTGGGTGCACTGGCCCGGTTATTGGTTCCCGGTAGGCAATCAATGAGCATCGTGGCCACAATCCTGCTCGGAATCATCGGCTCCTTTATCGGCGGCTTCCTCGGCTCGTTGCTGTTTGGTGGAGAAATCACCTTGCGCAATCCTGCAGGCTGGATCGGCGGCATCATCGGCGCCGTGATCGCGCTGCTGATCTTCCTGCGGATGTCCACGTCGAGGGCGGTTTAGCCGGAGCGTTTCGCAAATATGGGGAGGCCTTGAGCAAGCAGGCCGATGCCGGTAATGGTTGCGATGACGGCGCCGGAGATGGCACGTCCCGGTCGACGCAACTCGGCTTCGCCGTTCATGTATTGATAGTACGAATAGGCCGCAAATGCGGCGAACCCTATGCATCCGATCCCGCCGATAATGCAAAGGACCGCCTTGCCAGTCGACGCGGCGCCTTCATCGGATGATGCTTTTCCAGCAATCTCGTTCGACGCTTCGCGCATGTAATCATTGCTTGCCGCGGCAGCACCACCAAAATTGTAAGTCGATTGAGGCCCCGTCCCGGCGCCCGCATAGCCGACTCGCGAATGGGAGCGTCCGAGCAACGAGATTAATCCCCAGATACAGCCAGCGAGCGTAAACGGGTAGAGCAAGACTCCGAAGCAGAGCGTCGAAACGAAAATCGTGGGCAACATCCCGACAATGCAGGTCGTGATCGATAGCCACCGTGGGGCGTGCATGAGCATGCCGACGGCGCCGGCAATGACGGCTACGAAATGGCTCGCTGCGAGACCGAATAAAACCACCAGCGCAGTGACATCCCGGCTGCTAGAACGCCCTCCATCGTTGCGGATCGCTGCAACTACCAAAAACAGGGTAAATAGCAGTGCGAGCAAGTAGGGGATCGCCATCAGCAAAGCTGGGCCGAGCTTGGAGGAATCGATTCGCCGCCCCGCGGCGCCGACTCCGCCGAATGACGTCCTCTGAGAAGGCGTCGAAAATGCTGACGGCCCCGTGAAAGCGGGTGCCGAACCACGCGGAGCCGTATGGGTATTGCCGGGCATCGGTGGCAGATCGCTGAACAGCGAGTCGCCGCCCGAAAACGCAGGGTCTGCCTGAAATCCTCCCGTTACACCTGAGCCGTCCGAACCGGCCTGGCTGGAACTGGCCGATCGTGCGGAGACCGGGCGAGCAGGAGCCGGGCGAGCAGGAGCCGGGCGAGATGCGACTGGGCGCCGAGTAACTGGGCGTGGAGTAACCGGTCGCGGGACGTCTGGCCGCGGAGAAGTTGTTGCGACGGCGCCCACTCCCTCGCGCTTCGCGAGGTTAAAAATCATGGCGCACCCAGGACACCTGAATTTCGACGCGCCAGCTTCCGTGGGCAGCCGCATCTTTTGGTTGCAGCCCGGGCATTGAACGACAGAAGGCTTACTTGCAGCCGCAGTTTGCTGGCTGCCTAACGATTTCGCGGCGGGCGCTGCTGCAATAGCGGAAGACTCCGGCTGCTCCGTCTTGCGACGCTCGACCAAAAAGCACTCGCGGCATTTCGGGCAGCGGATCTGCTTGCCTTTCAGTTCTTCCGGAATACCGATTTTCTGGCCGCAGTTCGAGCAGGGTAGTACAAGAGGCACGTGCGGATCCGAAGCTGGAGACGGAAATTTGACGAGCTTCCGCCCGATATGGGGGGCGGCATGGGGGCCATTGTAATAAAGGCAGGACAAGAGGCGAAAGCCTGTGTCGCGACGGGGGCCGCCAGCTCTGGCTGCTGCATCGCGCCCAGCATATTTCACGGCGGCTTGCAAATATGCTGGCTGCAGTCCGTGTCATTGCACGGCAGATACCGGCTTAATCGCTAGTAAATCAACCTAAGTACTTTATAACGCGCAAGTTACGACGCATTATCCAGCGGCTGGCATACAGGCTGCAAACAGCAGTGAACGACCTTCAGCTCAACCAACGGAGTACGCTGCACATGCCCCTGAAACCACCTTTCGCCTCGCTTGCCGCTGTCGCATTGCTCATATTCGCCGGTTGCCAGCCAAGCAGCACGTCAGACGCCACTTCGGCGGCAGCCGCTGGAGGCAAGACTAGTGGTGCTGTGACGTTGCTGAATGTCTCTTACGACCCAACCCGTGAGTTCTATAACGAGTTCAATCGCGCCTTTACAACGCACTGGAGAGAACAGACCGGTCAAGACGTGACGATCGAACAGTCCCACGGTGGCGCCGGCAAGCAGGCTCGTGCGGTCATCGATGGGCTCCAGGCCGATGTTGTAACTCTCGCCTTGGGTTATGACATTGATGAAATTGCCCAGCGCACCAGCTTACTGCCTACCGACTGGCAATCACGTCTGCCTCATCGCAGCTCTCCTTATACGTCCACCATCGTCTTCCTGGTTCGCAAAGGGAATCCTAAGAAAATTCGTGATTGGAATGACTTGGTCGTCCCTGGGATCGAAGTGATCACCCCCAATCCAAAGACGTCCGGCGGGGCCCGATACAACTACCTCGCGGCTTGGGGCTATGCTCAGCGGCGAATCGGCGGTGACGAACAAAAGACTCGACAGTTCATCACCCAGCTGTTCCGCAACGTACCGGTTCTGGATTCAGGGGCGCGGGCTCCACGACGACCTTCGTGCAGCGGGGCATCGGCGACGTGCTCCTGGCATGGGAGAACGAGGCGCTGCTGGCCATCGACGAACTGGGCGCAGGGGAGATCGAAGTTGTCGTTCCCTCGGTGAGCATTCTCGCAGAGCCTCCCGTCGCGGTCGTCGATAAGAACGCTGCGGCTCATGGAGCGTTGGAGGTCGCAAACGCCTACCTCCAATACCTATATGCACCGGAGGGCCAGCGCCTTGCGGCCAAGAATTACTACAGGCCGCAGCAGCCTGAGCACGCCGACCCAGCGGATCTCAAACGCTTTTCAGAACTGGAGCTATTCACCGTTCAAGACGAGTTCGGAGGATGGCAGGAAGCCCAGCGAAAACATTTTGCTGACGGCGGCATCTTCGACTCGATCTACCAACCCCAGTAACCAAGACTTGATTCGCAACTGCAGGGAAAGCAGACAAGGACCATCATGACAAGTATCGGACGCCCACGGGTGCTGCCCGGGTTTGGCCTCACGCTGGGCTATACGGTGTTGTACCTGAGCCTGATCGTGCTGGTGCCGCTGGCGGCACTGTTTATCCGTGCCGCGGGTCTCGGTTGGAGCGAGTTTTGGCAGGCGACCACCAGCCCGCGAGTGTTGGCTTCCTACCGGTTGACTTTCGGCACGGCGCTGGTCGCAGCGCTGATCAACTCCGTCTTTGGTTTTATCGTCGCTTGGACACTCGTTCGCTATCACTTCCCCGGCCGTAGATTGCTTGACGCCATCGTCGATTTGCCTTTTGCACTCCCAACCGCAGTCTCTGGCATTGCGCTGACCGCTGTGTATTCACATAACGGTTGGCTCGGTCAGTACCTCGAACCGCTCGGTTTGAAAGTCGCATTCACCCCATTGGGAATCATCGTGGCCATGACATTCATCGGCTTGCCCTTTGTGGTGCGGACGGTTCAGCCGGCGCTGGCAGATCTGGAGCGAGAGGCAGAAGAGGCGGCGGCGAGTCTCGGCGCCTCGCGGTTGCAGACGATCACTCGCGTGATTGGACCGAGCGTGATGCCGGCGTTGCTCACCGGTTTTGCCTTATCGCTGGCCAGGGGGATCGGCGAGTACGGTTCGGTGGTTTTTATTTCTGGCAACATGCCGATGCGTACGGAGATCACCTCGCTGCTGATTATTTCTAAGTTGGAGCAATACGACTATGCCGGCGCAGCCGCTGTTGCGGTCATGATGCTACTGGTTTCATTCGTGATGCTGTTGTTTATCAATCTCGTTCAGCGTTATGCCGCACGGCGATACCAAGGAGCCGTTTGATATGGACGCCGTTGCCCTTGAACCCCTGCCGCTCAACAACGTACCGTCCGCAAGAGTTCGGGCAGCAACGGAGGATTCGCCCATCGTACGGTGGAGCCTGATCACGATCTCAGTCGGATTCATGGCGTTGTTTGTTCTGGTACCGCTGGCCGCCATCTTTGCTGAAGCGTTGCGAAAAGGTTGGGATGTTTATCTGGCAAGCTTTGCCGACCCCCACTGCTTGTCGGCAATCAGACTGACGCTGTTGGTAACTGCCATTGCGGTTCCACTTAATCTAGTGTTTGGGCTGGCCGCCTCATGGGCGATCGCCAAGTTCGACTTTCGCGGCAAGAGCCTGCTGGTGACTTTGATCGACCTGCCGTTTGCCATCTCACCGGTCGTCTCGGGATTCATCTACATGCTGGTATTTGGCATGCAGGGCTGGCTCGGTTCATGGCTTGCCGGACACGGGATTCAGGTGATGTTTGCCGTCCCCGGGATCGTGCTGGCGACAATCTTTGTCACCTTCCCGTTTGTCGCTCGTGAAGTCATCCCGTTGATGCAAGAGCAAGGCAGCGAAGAAGAACAAGCAGCGATCACACTCGGGGCAAGCGGTTGGCAAACGTTTCTTCGCATCACCTTGCCAAATGTCAAATGGGCCGTGCTGTATGGCGTCATCCTTAGCAATGCTCGAGCAATGGGAGAGTTTGGCGCTGTATCGGTTGTTTCAGGCCACATTCGCGGCCGGACCAACACCATGCCACTGCATGTCGAGGTGCTTTACAACGAATACAACTTTGTCGCAGCATTCGCGGTCGCCTCACTGCTAGCGCTACTGGCGCTCGTTACGCTGGGCCTCAAAACGCTGGTCGAGTCCAAATTACGTAGCCATTAGCACACATGTCGTTGCAGCTCAGTAGGATCGTTCTGGTTGCACGAATGCTTTAAAGAGAATAAATCATGAGTATCGAAGTTGAACATATTTCAAAGAGCTTCGGGGCTTTTAAGGCGCTCGATGACGTCAGCTTGAGGATCAACGCTGGCGAGTTGGTCGCGCTGTTGGGACCTTCGGGCTCCGGCAAGACGACGCTGCTCCGCGTGATTGCGGGCTTGGAAACGCCCGATGCGCACCCGCATGCCTGCGTCAACTTCCACGATGAAGATGTCTCTTCGCGGAGTGTTGGCCAGCGGCAGGTCGGATTTGTGTTCCAGCACTACGCGTTGTTCCGGCACATGACCGTTTTCGACAACGTCGCCTTTGGGTTGCGAGTGCGACCTCGGCGTGAGCGTTTGCCGACAGATCAAATCAAGGACCGCGTCAGCCAGTTGCTCTCACTGGTCCAACTGCAACAGTTCGCCAACCGCTACCCGTCGCAGCTCTCAGGCGGTCAGCGGCAGCGGGTGGCACTCGCCCGAGCACTGGCCGTAGAACCCAAAGTCTTATTGCTCGACGAACCATTCGGTGCACTGGACGCGAAGGTTCGTGAGGAACTTCGACAGTGGCTGCGAACGCTCCATGAGCAGATGCACGTAACCACGGTGCTGGTCACGCACGATCAGGAGGAGGCGCTGGAGGTTGCTGACCGCGTGGTCGTCATGAACAACGGCCGCATCGAACAGTATGGGACTCCTGACGAAGTCTTTCATCACGCCAGAACACAGTTCGTCATGGAGTTTCTGGGGCAGGTCAATGTTTTTCAAGGGCGCGTGCACAACGGGAAGGCGACCGCCGGTTCGCTGAGCATCGACTACCCGGCGTACGAGGGAGCGGAGGAGCGACTTGCCAATGTGTACCTGCGGCCGCATGACTTCGCGATCCGTCGATCGACCGGCGGCGAACCTGCTTTGCAGGCCACCATCGTGCGGATCAATGCGGCCGGAGCGCTGGCTCGTTTGACTCTGAAGTCTGGAGACGGCTCAGCCATCCTTGCCGAACTCCCTTTGGAGGAACTCCGCGAATTGGACCTGCACGAGAATGAACCGGTGTTTCTCTGCCCCAAACAGGCGCGCGTGTTCCTTAATGGACAGGTGGCGAGTGAACCTTCGGCTGCCGCTTATACCGCACTAAACGGGAGGATTTCGAGATGAACTCGAGCGGTTCCAGCAATACACACCCGGCCCGCCCTACGGATGAGGAGTTCAAGCAGATCGCTTGCGTGCTCAACGGCCTACGCTATGGATCGGTAACCATTGTCGTGCAAGACGGTGTCGTGGTTCAGATCGATCGCACCGAAAAGCATCGCGTGCGTGGCCACAGTTAATTCCCCATAAAGCCGTCCGACCGGACCACCGGAGGCGTCGAATCCTACAGGACTTCGCCTGCCGTGTTCCTTACATCCTTAGTCATAAACATTGACGCTGCCTCAGCGCAGTCCGCACATTTTCGTGCCGTCGATTCTCTAGCCATCCGCTGGCGCCAGCCACGGATGGGCCGACGCATGGCCGACGCATGGCCGACCATGGTTGCGACTGGCTGTCAAACCATCGGGCTCGGACCGCACTTCTCCTACGACACGCGACCGAGAAGCTGCGCGCTCCTCCTCTCTGCCCAGCGTGTCGCAAACACTCATGTACAAAAACTTTTATGTGAGTCGATTTCAGCATTCTATTATTTCATAGGTAAATCTAATGAAGATTACTCAAGGCAGTAGCGGCGGCAAGTTGCCAGCTGATAACAAGCGGCCTTTGTTGCTCCCGGCCCTGGCTTTCCTACTGGCTGCTGGAGGATGCGGCGAGCCGGGACCGGAGCGCGTCGCTACCTATCCGGTTGAGGGCTCCGTGACGTTCCAAGGCAAACCCATTCCAGGGGCATTCGTTGCTCTGCATCCAAAGCAGCCGCTGGTCGATGTTCCTCCACCTCGGGCGTCCGTCAGTGCTGACGGCGCGCTGACGATATCCACTTTTAATGGCGGCGATGGCGCTCCGGCAGGTGAATATGTTGTCACCGTGGAGTGGTACAAGCCGATCAAGAGCGGGCTGGACGTCGTCGCCGGCCCGAATGTCCTTCCGCGCAAATATGCATCGCCCAAGACGTCTGACTTAACGGTCACGATTGCCGCGGATGCAAACAAGTTACCTCCAATCGAACTATAACACTCACGCTCACCCGCATACTTCAACCTCTACTAGAAAAAAAATACTATGTTTCGCAAATCACAAGGTTTTACGCTCGTCGAGCTATTGGTGGTGATTGCCATCATCGGCGTCATGGTTTCGCTATTGCTGCCTGCGGTGCAGGCGGCGCGAGAAGCGGCCCGCCGCACGCAGTGTGTCAACAACCTGAAGCAATTGGGCTTGGCGGTGCACATGCATCACGACTCGCATAAAACCGTGCCGGTCAGCGCTCGGCCTGTGGGGCTGACGCCGTTGCCACGCATCGCAGCGATCACGCACCTGCTGCCTTACATGGAAGAGGGCAACGTGCACGAGATTTTTGACCTCAGCAAGAACTGGGGGGACATTGAGAACCGGCCAGCGGTGAACAAGTCGATTGCTACTCTTAGTTGCCCCTCGACGCCCGAAGGCAACACGCGTCTGGATGGGTTGCCCGAAGCGAGTCCATGGTTGCCGGAAATCGGCGCGCCGACGGACTACTCGCCGACCGTGTGGATCGACAAGCGATTGATCTCGGCAGGGTTGGTCGACCGGACGAACAATCCCGAGGGGGCGGCAACGAATGAGCCGGGGATCATGGAGTACAACAACACCAGTGCAAGTTTTCGCCATGTGACCGATGGACTCACCAACACCATCCTGCTGGCGGAATCGGCTGGACGGCCGTTTCTGTATCGGCTGGGACGCAAAGTGAGTTCGGAGCTGACGCAGGTGCGGGTCAACGGCGGCGGCTGGTGCCGTCCGGCTTCGGACATCATCGTCTCAGGGCTCTCGGCCGATGGGCTGACCGAGACCGGCCAGTGCGCCGTCAACTGCGCTAACGGAAGCGACATTGTGGCCTCGGGTTATCCTCACCCCTACCATATCACGTTCGGCACCAGTCAGCCGTATGCGTTCCACCCTGGCATCGTCAACCATGTTTTTGGTGACGGTAGTGTTCGTGGCATCAGCGACAACATCGACATTCGCCAGTACGCTCGCTTGGTAACGCGTGCCGGCGGCGAGGTGTCGCCAGCCGATTGAGAGCTTATGGGCCCCCCGTGCTTCATGTGTGGCCGGCAAGGGTTCCGGTAGATCAAGAATGCATGAGAACCAGGTTCGGCCGGTAAGGGCCAATTAGGGAAACGTTTCGCGGAACCGGTCGACCCATTCTGGCCCCATCACCTTCATCGACACCGGGATATGCAGGTACTCCATGCCTGCAGCTTTGGCCAGTTCGCCTTCTATGGCGAGAGCGGCTGATCTTCTTCGCCTTCGGTGCGTAAATTAATGATGGATTTGGACCCCTGCTGGGTCAACTTTTGAAGTTCCGCTTCGGAGGGTTGAGGGCCGACGGTAACTTGATCACTGATTTGCATGGTCGGCATGGCTGCATCGCTCCTGCTCGCTGAAGGTAAAGGTACGCGCGCGGATGCAAGCGTTGTGGCCGTGTCGATGTGGCAGTGACCTGGCCTGCCCGCCGAACCTGCTGCCGATCGGAATCGAGATTTGGACACTGCATTGGTGGAGCAATTCGTGAGCCAGCCAAGACTTGCGTTATGAGCGCCGTCGCGTGGTGGCCACCGACCCGCCCGGTTTCAGCAAGTAAAATAATCAAATAATCTATTGATTAACACTCCTTCCAGCCGTATAAAGAACACATGAAACGCAGTCACCACATCCAGATCGCGCGGCTCGGCCAAGCCATGGCGAGCCCCGTGCGGCTCCGAGCACTCAACCTTCTCGCCCAGCGCGCTTGGCGGGTGAGCGAACTGGCGCAAGAGCTGGGTGAGAGCCTGGCGGCGACCAGTGCCCACCTCAAGGTGCTCCGCGAGGCCGCCATGGTGGTCGACGAGAAACGCGGGCGTGAGGTGTGGTGCCGCGTGGAATCCGATGAAGTCCTCAAACTGCTCGCTGCTGCCCAGCATGCCGCTGAAACACTCCTTCCGGAGTTACGTGAAGCGGCGCGTGAAGCGGACGCGGACCCGCATCTGCTGAAACCGTTTCAGCTGCAAGCACTGGCTGAAGATGTGGCGCAGGGGCGGGTGACGTTGGTGGATCTCAGGCCCGGTGAAGAGTATCTCGCCGGGCACCTGCCGGGCGCGAAGTCCTATCCTTTTCCGGAGCTGGCGAGCACAGACCTCAAAGCACTTCGGCGCAAGCGGCGCGTCGTCGCCTATTGCCGCGGTCCCTGGTGTCTGATGGCCCGCCAAGGTGTCGGTGCACTCAATGAACGCGGCATCCCCGCCAAGCGTTTGCGGGCGGGGATCGTCGAGTGGTGTGCCGAAGGTCTGGAATTGGAGAAGACCGCAGCGCCCGACTCGGAACCGCCAAAGCGGTCCGGGCCAAAAGAATGAACTGAACTCAACGATTAGGAGATGGGTCTAGTGTCAACTCGACGCGAATTTCTGGAACATTCCGGCGCCCTTGGGCTCGGTTCGATGTTCTTGCCCTTTGCCGCGGCCGTGGGCCGTGGGGCGCCCGGCCAAAGCGAGCCAACAACGAACGTTCCCGGACTGGTACTCGAGAAGATCGAGGCGGGCGGGATCTCGCATTACTCTTACTTCATCGGCGATGCGATCGCTGGCGTGGCGGCCGTGATTGACCCGAGGCGAGATGTTGAGGTTTACATCGAACTCGCCCGCAAGCACCGCCTAAGGATCATCCATGCAATTGAAACGCACATTCACGCCGACTTTGTGTCCGGCAGCCGCGAATTGGCCGATCGCACGGGAGCGAGCATCCATGCCAGCGTCGAAGGAGGCAGCAGCTACGGCTTCACCATCACGCCGCTGCGCGACGGGACCGTGTTGCAAGTCGGCGGCCTGAGCCTGAAGGCGATTCATACGCCGGGGCATACCCCCGAACACATGTCGTTCCTGGGGTATTGGCGCGGTGAGCCGGAGCATGCGTGGGGCTTGTTCACCGGCGACTTCTTATTCGCCGGCTCTATAGGGCGGCCCGACCTGATGGGAGTCGAGAATACCGGTGATTTGGCGCAGCAGCTTTATGCTTCCTTGCAGACCGCGTTCGAGAAGTTGCCTGATGCATTGCCCATTTACCCGGCGCACGGCCCTGGCTCACCCTGCGGTGCAGGCATTGTCGAGCGTGAGGGCGTAGCGACACTCGGTTTGGAACGGCGCAGCAACCCGGCGCTGCAGTTCGACGAGCAGCAGGCATTTATCGACCATCTGCTCTTTTCCCAGCCACCGATTCCCTATTACTGGCCGCGGATGAAGCAGATCAACGCTCGCGGCCCCGAGGTGCTCGGCAGTCTGCCGACGCCCCAGCCTCTCAAGCCAGCGACATTCCAATCGCTTCTCGCTGGCGGCGACATCCAATTGCTCGACACCCGTCACCTGCTGGCCTTCGGCGGCGGCCACATCGCCGACGCCCTGAACATCGGCTATTCGTCGTCGGTATCGATGTGGGGCGGCTGGCTGCTCGATCCCCAGCGGCCGATCGCACTGGTCCTGCCTGAGCAAGGCCGTGCCGCCGATGTCGTGTCTTGGCTGATCCGCGTCGGGTATACCGACTTTGCCGGTGTCCTTGACGGTGGGCTCGACGCCTGGGTGCAAGCCGGGCAAGGGTTTGAACGTCTCGAGCAGATGTCGGTACACGAACTGCGCGACGCGATGCGTGCGAATACGGTTCAGGTGCTCGACGTGCGTCAGCCGAGCGAATGGGATCAAGGTCATCTACCACAGGCTCGCTATCTGTTCCTCCCGGAGCTCCCGCAGCGGATGCAGGAACTCGACCCTTCCAAACCGATCGCGGTTTACTGCGGAACGGGCTACCGCGCCAGCATCGCGGCGAGTTTGCTCAAGCGTGGCGGTTTCAAAGTCTACAACGTTCCCGGCTCCTTCGGCGGCTGGCTATCGGCCGGTTACGACGTGGTCGTCCCGCGTTCTCCTGGCAAAGCATCCGACACCCGCCGCGCCTGATCCCCATGACCGGATCATTTGAGATCCGTTCATCTTCTTATAAGGAATCCCCAGATGCGATTACTGACAGCACTCCTGCTGGCATTCGCCCTCATTGCGCCGCCACAAAGCTTCGCCAGCGACGTTGCCGTGGTGGAAAACGCCGTGCTGGAAAGCAGTCAGCGCCCGCAGCCGAACACGCGGCGCGTCTCGCTCGTGTACATCAATGACGTGCACGCCCAGCTCGAACCGCACCCGGAACTGTTCTGGGAGAACGGTGAGGAAGAGTTTGTCGCCGATGCCGGTGGGCTCAGCCGCGTGGCAACCGTCGTCAACCGGCTCAGAGCGGAACGCCCCGGCGAGCTGCTGTTCATCGACGGTGGTGACACGATTCAGGGCTCAGGGCCGGCAGCCTGGAGCGACGGCCAGGTGGTGGTCGAGCCTACCAATGCCCTCGGTCTCGACGTAGCGATTCCAGGCAACTGGGCGATCGCCTATGGCACTCAAGCATGGGAGCAACGAGCCGAGGAGTTTGAGCATCCGATTGTCGCTGCGAATATGGCCAATGCGAAAACAGGTGAGCTGCTGTTCGCGCCCTACCTGATCCGCGAAATCAACGGGGTCCGTGTTGGGATCATCGGCTTCACTGAACCCGATATTCCGACGCGGCAACCGCCGCATCTCAGCGAAGGCTTAGTATTTCACACGGCCGAAGTTTTGCCGCCGCTGATCCGGGAGCTGCGAGAGACGCACCGAGCTGATCTGGTCGTCGTGGCAACTCACATTGGCCTTCCCAAAGCGGTCCTCCTTGCGGAAAGCCTCCAAGGTGTCGATGTCGTGCTTTCAGCTGATACCCACGAACGGACCTACGAACCGATCATTCGTGGTGACACCTGGGTTGTTGAGGCAGGCGCGTTCGCCTCCTTTGTAGGTGTGCTCGATATCACCGTGGATAAGGAGGGCGAGATCGTCGAGCGCACCTGGCGACTGATTGAACTCCGCCCCGACCTGTTTCCTGAGGATCCCGAAGTTAAACGCATCGTCGATGAAGCCCTTGCTCCTCATCGTCAGCGGATGAATCAGATCATCGGCCACACGGACATTTGGCTGGCTCGGTATGAAGTTTTAAACACTTCGCTGGATGGACTGATTGCCGACGCCATTCACGAAGCGACTGGGGCAGATGTGGCGCTGAGCAACGGATTTCGCTTTGCGCCGCCGACGGCACCGGGACCGATCACCGAGGCGGACCTATGGACCTGGCTTCCGCTACGCCTGGAACTGAAGCAGGGCGAGGCAATGGGCAGCCAATTGCATCAGTACTGGGAACGGGAACTGGAAAACGTGCTCTCCAACGATCCAGAACGACTTTTTGGCGGCTGGCTCCCTCGTGTCGCCGGGATGACCGTTGACTTTGAAATCGCGCACCCGCTGAAAAACGTGTATTGGCAGCGACGGTTGGTGAAACACCGATCATCACCGACCGCTGGTACACGCTCGCCGCAGGCAATCGAGTGGCGCACCCCAGGACAATATTCACCGGGTCGGCCATTGTCGATCCACCCGGTTATTAGGAATCACCACGCACGACGCGGTGAAGGACTATTTGCGTCTGCATTCGCCGATCGGATTAACTCCTCCGCCGAGAGTGCGGTGTACCGACAGCCCAAGCCTCTTACGTTCTCAAGTTCTCCATCAACTGGAAAGGACAGAGTGATGACAAAGACAAGTAACACGATTCCAGCAGCCTCAGAGCGGAGCAACTGCTGGCAAATGCGAGCCTCCATCGGCGCTACCATAGTGCTCATGGTAATGCTAACCGTCACTGCTGCAACTACCGCCTGGGGTCATGATGCCCAAGCCGCTCCGGAGGCAGCCGGCGAGCGCGCCGTAATCGGGATCGAGCATCAGGGACCGATCCGAGTCGTCTACCAAATCACCAGCGACGACATGAAGAACGGTGTTGGTGCAGGATTGTTCTATTTGAAAAAGCTGCATGCCAGCTACATAGCTGCAGGCATTGATCCGGACCAACTCGATATCCGTGCGGTCTATCACGGACCGGCTTCGGCTCATCTGCTAACCGATGAAGCCTGGAATCGCCATCGCAATGAGACGGCCGGAAACCCGAATACCGCCATCCTGTCGGAACTCGCCCAGCGTAATGTGCATGTGGAACTTTGCAACACCCGGCGGATCTCCAACGGATGGGCGAAGTCCGATGTTCATCCCGATGTGCTGCTCGTCAGCGGTGCCTATCAACGCCTCATCGACCTGCAGATTCGTGGTTATGCCTACATCCGTTTCTAAAGCCTTTCGTCCTCCTGGGGGACGACGCGCCTGCCGAATCATATTCAGATTACATGCGAAAGTATTTTACAATGAAACCTAACTCTTCCATCAGCCAGAACCTCCAAGACGCAGATTTACAGGAAGCGAGCAGCTGTTCTAGCTCGGTGCTGCAACCTGTGAGTTGTTATCGCCAGCTGGCTGCTAAAATCGGACTCTTCGTTACTGGCCTTGCGGTGGGCATGCTCGGTCTGGCTATCGTTTCCGGGTGCAACGGTGGTGCCTTGACCGAGCATTCTGCCGTGCAAGACCCGGCCACGCATGCTGCATGGCCGGAACCGCCGGTAGAGGAAGCGTCGTCGGGCAGCGCCGTTTCCCAAACCGCTGGACTGCAGGACACGGGTTCGGTCTGGCAAGAAAACCTGCCGCAGGCGCTGGGTCGTGCAGCGCAAGACAACAAACCGGTCCTGCTTCAATTTACCGCCAGTTGGTGCGGCCCCTGCCGAGTGATGAACAGCACGGTCTGGCCGGACGAGCAGGTGCAGGCCGCGCTCGCGAAACATGCCGTGCCGGTCAAAATCGACATCGACGAAGTGGCAAACGCGGATGTGGTTCAGCGCTATGGCGTGCGTAGTATCCCGACGATTTTGCTGGTCGATGCCAACGGCGACGAGCTAGCCCGCGGCGGTTTTATGGGAGCCGAGGCACTCGCCCAGTTCATCGACCGGTCGTAGCGTCTGCCGGGTGGGGTTGAAAGACGCCTCCGAGCTTGACCGCAAATACTGTACATTGGTTCATATTTCTGGCACGTTGTGTGCAGCAGCTCAGGCTTTGATTTCGCTCGGTGGCCATTAACAGCACGAATGGGCACACAGGGCGAGAGACGGCAGACAACATCTATCTCTGGAGATCAATACGATGGCTACTGATCAAAAACCTGCCAAATCCGGCAAGAAAACCGCACACGAACAACTGCTGGAAAGTCCGACGATCAGCCGCTTGATGCGGGCCGCAGCGGCCGGTGAGGATATTGGCCACTATGGCGAGCTCACGCTCGCCATCGTCGGCCGCTACTTCATGTCTGATAAGGATCTCGTCGCCCTGCTGAGCGAATCGGCAGGGATGGACGAGAAACAAGCGGCGGGACTGATCCATCAGGTGAAACAAGGCGGCTACAACCCGCCGCGCCGGGACACGCTCGCTCAGTGGTCGAGCGAGCAGGATTTTGACCTGATCGACCCACAGGATCCCGACTCTGGCAACTTGTATCGCGAGTTGACCTTTCCGGATCAGGTTTACGAAGACATCCGGCACTACCATGAAGAGCAAGCAGACTGATCGCCACCGACGCCACGCTGCCGGCCCGTTTTACTGCCACCCCATTTACTGAGCGGGCGCTTTCGGCCTGAGCATCGTCAACGATCCGGAACGCAGTCAGCTGGCGTCCTGAGGCAACCAGCAATAACGGCGGGGCTTGCAGGTCAGGACGCAGCCAGGCGACTTGCGGGGCATGGCCCTGGCCCGACGCGGTGGCAATCACCGTCCCCTGCTCCACGTCGACCACGTGCACGGCTCCGCCACGCATTCCCAGCGCGATCCAGGGAGCTCCCGTCGCCACCAGGGCCGAATCGATATGGCCGCCTCTGCCCGCTAGCGTGACCTTCCAGTGTTCTTGTCCCTCTGCATCCATACCTAGCAAAACCTCACCTCGATCTCCCGTTCCGCCCACGATGATCTGCGGCTTGGTCAGTGACTCACCGTCGGCGATCCGAATCATGGTTGCGTAACAGGAGGCGCGCAAGTTGTCGATGCGGTTGCCATCGGCGGAAAAGACGTGCACCATCCCCTGAGCCGAGGTGCTCACCACGACCGGTGGCTCGTTGGCGCGGACCACTCCGGCGCTGACGTTCCAGACGTTGCCCAGCTGCGTGTTCTTCCAGATCGGCTTCCCTTCGTGATCCAACACATGCAGCCCAGTTGCCCCGTTGTAGCCGATCACGACCTCCGATAATCCGTCGCCATCGAGATCATAGGCCCAGACGTCGTTCACTCCTTGGCCCAACTCATAAGTCCACAGCGCAGCTCCGCCGGTGTTTAGTGCTTTCACGGTAGGTCCCCAGCCAGAGAAACTCAGCAGTTGCGTCGCCTCGCCGGGTATAAGGTTCGCCGTTCTCAGCACCGAGGGATCATCGGCAAGCTGCACGGATTCTTGCTGGTTTCCCTGGTAATCGATTTTCCAGCACCGCCCCGTCATATCCGCTGCAAAAACCGTTTGGCTGACGTCATCACAGGCCACGGCAACCGCGGCTTGATCCACCGCCCAAACCTGCTGCAGATTCTTCACTTCCAGTTCCACCGCCGTCTGCTCAGCAGCCTCCTTGATCTGCTCGCTCGCCAAATCCTTGCCTTCGATCAAAGCTCGCAGTTGCTGAGCCAGTGCCGTTTCTAGGTCGCCGCTGAGCCCAACATGAACCACTTGCACCGTTCCATCTTTTCCGATCAAGACGGTTTGAGGGATCGATTCGACTCCGTATGCATCCGCCACCGAGGCGTCGGCATCCATCAGCACGTCAATGTTCAGTTCCCGATCGGTCAAAAATGTTTTGACGGTTTCCGCATCTTCGGCAAGATTGATCGCGTAAAACACAACTCCTTGATCGCGCAATTGCGACGTCACCTGCTCAAGCTTGGGCAGCGCGGCGACACACGGCGGACACCACGTCGCCCAGAAGTCGAGCACCACCACGTCGCCCAGGTGCTGTTTCAATTCGACTTCATCACCTTCGAGTTGACCGAGCGTGAACTCTGGGGCCGGTTTGCCGAGCAGGGAATGCAGACCTTCATCACTCGGCAGCGCTTCAGCAAAGAAGGAATCGACCTCTTGGGCACCCTCAGGCGGCGAGAACACAAATACTTCATCAGCAATCGGTTCGTCAACCTTCCAATCTTTATAAGTCGCCGTCAGATGCATTTTGGCTCCCGCCAACGCTCCGGCCAAGGCATCATCGGCCTCAACCTGAGCAAACGCCTTGGACATATCCATCACCATCCGGCGTGGTAAGGGACGGCCTTCAGCCTGCACCCACAATTCCCAGTCGAATTGCTCCTGCGTGAAGTGCAGGTGATGGCAGGCGATCCCATCGATGTCCTGCTTGCCGAGGTACTGCGTCTGCTGGACCCCTTCCATCAGCTGCTCAGTGAATTGAGGGTGGGGCGTGGCGACCAACAAGGGCGGTTGGACTAGGCCGATCATTGCCATACCGGCAGTTGCAAAGCTCTCCGGATCGTCCTCCGGCGCCGCTTCGCGAGTGTATTGGTTTAGCGGCGGGAGATAAGTGAGAATCTGCTGACCGTCGGAAACGACCGTCGCCCCCGAATCCCCTTGAACCACGCGATACGCATAACGCGCGGGTGGTTTGATCTGTATCTCATAAACCAACTCATGCTTCTGCTGGATCACCTCACTTTCCATCACGTGGGCGATGGCAACCTTCACCTGCAGGGTTTTCACCTCCTGGTAAAAATCAGCAACCTTCTGGACCACCGCATCGACGTTCGCGCCGTCTACCTGCGGCTGCTCGGCGGCCTGAGCGTCCTGTCCGTTAACCTCCTGGCCGTTAACCTCGGCGGCGAGCGACGCGCAGAGAAAAGTGACAACAAGCCACAAGACGTGAGCGCTTTGAATGGGTCGGACCACAGGTCACCTCCATCGGATGTAGTAGGTCGCCGTGATTGCCGGATGAGCGAGATGCTCAACATCGAAACCGGCATCCGCAGCTTCGTCAACGCGACCTTTCAGGTTACCAGCCGATAGGAGCCAGACGCAACGCGATTCACTGGACCTCCAACAGCTTGCCGACCCACCGGCCGATCGGCAGCGGGTCGGCAGCTTGCGTCAGCGAGCAGCCTACTTTCTACGGACGAGCTTCATCAGTCCACAGTGCTCGGCCGTCGGCTTGCCGTCGGCCCAGCCCTCCCCTTCGACTTCGATGTGATCGGCGTCGACAAACGTAACCGTCGCGGCATGCATGTGAGCGTCTTTGGCGGGGTCCAAGTTCGTGCCACCGTCAAATTGCCACCGGATTTGGTTCGGCGGCGACGATGGGTCGGCCTTCATCCGCGGCTGATTGCCCAGAGCACAATAATGGGTCATCAGCAGATTGCCTTTGTCCAAGTGATAGACCGAAATCATCTCCATCGGGTCGCCCGGAAACAACGTTTCATGAACCACGGAGCCGCCCGCGGTCACGCGGACGACCGACACCACTTTATCGGTCGGTTTGCCATCCTGGTCCGCTTCCACCCAGGTTCCGGCGAGCGTCTTTAACTTTTCGAACACGGGGTTTTCCGGCTGAGCCTTGGCGGGTGCATCCTCGCCGCTGCTAACGCCGGTGAGGATGAACAGTAATAGCCCCGCAGCCAAGCATTGTCGCAACATGTCGAACTCCATCAATGAAAAGGTGAACGTTCGCGCTGGCGGCCGGGGAATCCCGACGCTGACCAGCGCGCTCATCAACCTTTAGTCGCATGGGCTCGTCGCTACTCGACAGCTGCGTTAACTTTTTTGGCTCTTCCGCGAATCTCGTGGCCATCACTTGAGGCGTGGACGCTGATTCTCTGGGTGGCACGTCCCTGAGGAACGCTTCGGGTGGAGCATACCTGCTTTTGGGTGGCACGTCCCTGAGGAACGAAGGGCGTGGTGGGGAGCACTGCAGGGTAACCGAGGGATGTCTCATCGGCTCGGTATCTGTTTCTGGTGCCCACGCCCATCGCTGGAGCTCTGAGCGTGCCACCCAATTCATGGTGATACCCGCTGTAGAGCGGACGGCCGTTCAATCAGCAAATGCCCCTGCAGTGTTGCGTGCTGTGACCCCAGCGGCGAAAATCGGGCGGAGATGGGACCGTGCGACGATTGCACCGCCCTACCGTCAGCCGACGCTAAGAGGGACAGTGCGGATGTTCGATAGCAGATTGCGATTTTTCTTGCCCGCCACCGCGAGTCGCTGGCTGGTCGTCACCCTGGCGATTGGGCTGAGCGTCGCCTGCAATCCAGCTGTTGCGGGTGAGGGCGAACCCTCGCCAGCGGAGATCGAACACTTCGAAAAGCAGATCCGTCCGCTGCTGCACGAACATTGCTATGAGTGCCACTCCGCCCAAGCCAAGGTGCTGCAGGGCGGCCTGCGACTCGATGCGGCTTCGCACCTGCTGGCCGGTGGTGACAGCGGGCCGGCGGTCGCTCCCGGCAATCCAGACGAAAGTTTGCTGATCCAGTCGGTTCGGTACCACGGCGATGGCTACGACATGCCACCAGCAGGCAAATTGTCAGACGCAGAGATTTCGCTGTTGGTCGACTGGGTGGCGCGCGGGGCTGTTTTTCCTGAAACCGCTCAAGCGGATGCGGCTCCGCGCTCCAGCATCGACTGGGAAGAAGGTCGGCGGTTCTGGTCGTTCCAACCGCTGGCCCGCCCCACCGTACCCACGATCGCAGACTCGGCCGCCGACACAGCCCGCGTGAAGGGAACCATCGATGCGTTCATCATCGCCAAGCTCGCGCAGCAGGGACTCTCGCCCTCTCCTCCGGCCGATCGGGCGACGCTGATCCGGCGTTTATCATTCAACTTGATCGGATTGCCGCCGACGCCCGAGGAGGTCGATCGGTTTATTGCCGACAACTCGCCGCACGCTTATGAGGATTTGATCGAGCGATTACTGGCATCGCCGCAGTATGGAGAGCGATGGGCGCGGCTGTGGCTAGACCTGGCCCGCTATGCCGACACCACCGAATCGTGGCTCGGCAGCATGCCAAACTCACACCTCTACCGTGACTGGGTGGTGCGGGCGTTCAACGATGACCTGCCCTACGATCAATTCGTGCGGCGGCAATTGGCAACTGACAGCCTTGCTGAAACGGGTCCAGATGATTTACCGGCGCTCGGATTCTTAGGACTTAGCCCCACTTATTTCAAAGAGCTGTTGCTGCGCCCGAGATCATCAAGGTATTGGTGGCCGACGAGTGGGAAGAGCGAGTCGACGCCGTTAGCCGCACCTTTCTCGGATTGACCATCGCCTGCGCTCGCTGTCACGACCATAAGTTCGATCCGATCAGCAACGAAGATTACTATGCTTTGGCCGGTGTGTTCGCCAGCACGCGGATGATCGATCGTCCGCTGGTCCCGCCCGATCACTATGCACCGATCGAGGCGGCGAAGGCGAAAGTGGCGACGCTGACCGCTCGAGCCGCCGAGCTGGCCAAGCAAAATCCGCAGGATTCACAAATCGCAGCGATCGATGCGCAGATCGCAGAACTCAAAGCAGCGACTCCGCTGTACGACGCGCCGCTGGCCAACGTGGTGACCGACGAGTCGGTGCACGTGCTGCCTGCGGGGGACGACCCTCAAGCGGGTTCCAAGCTGGTTTATCGTCCTGAGCCGCAAGACTTGCACCTCGCCATCCGCGGCAATCCCAATCGGCCGGGACAGCTAGTACCGCGACGGTTTATCACTGTGCTTTCGCCGGGCCAGCCGCGCCCGCTGCAAACCGGCAGTGGGCGGGCGGACTTGGCCGACGCAATTCTGGAGGAAGCGGCACCGCTGGCGGCGCGCGTGATCGTCAACCGCATCTGGGCGGCGCACTTTGGTCGCGGTTTGGTCGACACGCCGAGCAACTTCGGACGACTCGGCGCTGCCCCCTCGCATCCCGAACTGCTGGAAGATTTAGCCACCCGGTTCGTCGAAAACGGCTGGTCGATCAAATGGTTGCATCGCGAGATTCTACATTCGGCGACCTACCGCCAGTCGAGCGACTATGACGAGCACAAGGATGCCGTTGATCCGGACAATCGCTGGTTGTGGCGAATGAACCGCAGACGCCTGGAAATTGAACCCTGGCGTGACGCGATGCTGGCGGCCGCAGGCAACCTCGATCTAACGATGGGCGGGCCGTCTGTAGCCGCGGATGACCTGGCCAATCTGCGGCGGACGCTCTACACGACCGTCCACAGGCGTGAATTAGCTAAGGTGCTGCAGTTGCATGATTTTCCTGAGCCGAGTTTGCACAGCCCACAGCGAATGAATACCACGACGCCGCTGCAGGGTTTGTATGTGCTCAACAGCCCGTTCATGGCGGCTCAGGCCCTGGTGCTTACCGAGCGGCTGTGGCGAGAGGTACCCCAGGATTTCGAAGCTCGCGTGCAGCAGGCTTATCGCCTGCTGTTTGCTCGCCCAGCCAGCGAAGTCGAAGTCGCCATAGCGAGCGAATTCCTGCAGGCCGCTGAAACGCAGTCTGCCGCTGACCCAGCCGCAGGGCCCGCGGCCTGGCGCCGCTATACTCACGCTTTGCTGGGAAGCAATGAATTGCTATTTGTTGATTGAAACGTGCCTAGGCGCAATGCCACAACCTGCCAGCCAGCCAAGCCCACCGCCGAACGAGTTCCACTGATGTCATCTCACCCCCGGTTTCCAGTTTCGATTCCGCGCCGCGCGCTGTTGCAAACCTTGGGAGGCGGTTTGGGGGTGTTGGGGGCGGCGCCGTTTTTTGCGGGTGCTTCGCTTGCCGGCGCTGCGGGACATGCCGTTCACTTCGCACCCCGGGCAAAAAGGGTCATCCATTTATTCATGAATGGCGGTCCGTTCCAAGCCGATCTGTTCGACCCTAAACCGGAACTGGCAAAGTACGCCGGCCAGCGGCCTGAGGGAGCTAATCTGAGGACGGAGCGCCCCACCGGCGGACTGCTGCCATCAACAGCGACGTTCCAGCAGCGCGGCGAAAGCGGGGTACCGATTAGCGATCTACTGCCGCGACTGGGCGAGCACGTGGACGACATCTGCGTGCTCCGATCGCTGCATGCCGATAACCCGAATCACGGGCCGGCGCTGATGCAGATGAACAACGGCACGATCTTGCCGACGCGGCCAAGCATGGGATCTTGGTTTCTCTATGGCTTGGGCTCCGAGAATGAGAATTTGCCGGGCTACATCGTGCTCTGTCCTGGCCGGCCCGTACGATTCGCCGAATTGTGGACCAGCGCGTTCCTGCCTGCCTCTTATCAAGGGACGTACGTCAACCATGCGGACCTCGCACCGAGTAAGCTGATTCCTTATCTGCAGAACCAGATCGATGCGGCTGGTGACCAGCGACGTCAGCTCGATCTGATGCAGCGACTCAATGCGTTGCATTTGCAGGACCGCGGTCCCGACAATGCTCTGGAAGCTCGCATCGCGTCACTGGAAACCGCGTTCCGCATGCAAGCCGATGCCAGCGAAGCATTTGATCTCAGTGCCGAGACAACTGCGACAAAAGAGGCCTATGGCAGCGGCCACTACGCCAACGGCTGCTTGTTGGCGCGGCGACTGGTGGAGCGGGGCGTCAGGTTTGTGCAAGTGTATTATGGCGATGGCCAGCCCTGGGACACCCACTCCAATCATAACGCATCGGTCCAGAAGCTCTGCCAAGATATCGATCAGCCGACCGCGGCGCTGCTTGCCGATCTGAAACAACGTGGGATGTTAGAAGATACACTGGTCGTCTGGGGTGGTGAGTTCGGGCGCACGCCGACGAGCGAGAACGGCGATGGGCGTGATCATAATCACCACGGTTTTTCGATGTGGTTGGCCGGCGGCGGAGTGCGCGGCGGGATGACGTATGGTGAAACCGACGAGTTCGGTTTTCGCGCCGTTGAAGACAAGGTCCACGTCCACGACCTGCACGCCACGATCCTGCATCTGTTGGGGCTGGATCATGAAAGGCTGACGTTTCATTACGCCGGCCGCGACTATCGGCTGACCGATGTCCACGGCCGCGTGGTGAAGGAGATCCTGACGTAATTCCGCGACAGCAATTCGTCTTTGTGACGCATCGGCAAGTCGTGAAATTTGATTGCATGCCGCGGACCAGTCCATGCGAGGACCGGCCTCACAACCTTGCGGTGACAGCTGCTGGCATTTCGGCTTTTAATGGCAGTGCTGCTGACGGTTTGCGGCACCGGTTCCTGGCGGATTGTCCGTGCGGACGATATTACGGTGTCGCCGCTGCCGCAGGCCCACGTGCATAATAATTACCTGCACGAGCGACCGTTGCTCGATGCGCTGGTGCACGATTTCACCAGCGTTGAAGCAGATGTTTTTCGGTCCACGGGGACCTGTGGGTGGCGCACACCAAAATAGGAACTGCAGCCGGCCCCACGCCGCAGGCCGCCGCATGCGCTTTCGGCCCACGCCCGAGATCGAAGCGTGTTGGCAGCTCCTGGGAGAGGCAGGGGTCGACCACATCAACACCGACAAGCTGTCGGACCTCGAGCAATTCCCCCGCCGCTCCAGCCCGCGTCCCTAGTGTGGGCGACTTAGCTCGTGCTGTGCTCAGCTCTATCTCCAAGGACGCATGGGAATGCAGATTACGAATGAGGAGAGGTCGCCGGATCAATGGCTGCACATGCGAAGGCAGTGGCGGAAGAAATGTTCTGGAGGACCTGATTTTGGTCGTAATCATCGCTCGGCGGGGGCCAGCCCCGTGGCGATGGTCGATCGAAACTCGCAGCTTGACAACGTGCGCAGCGGGCTGGCCTGAGGTTTCTGACAGGGCGTGGCTGTCAATTGACACGCGGCCGGCAAGCGGGTAGTTTTGCAGGCGATCGAGGTGTCGGCGGGAGGTGTTATCTCGCCGAAGAATAGGGAAAACGGTGCAAATCCGTTGCGGTCCCGCCGCTGTAACCGGGGACGAAAGCTGCACATGCCACTGCTTAAACGCGGGAAGGCGCAGCCGGTAGGCTTAATCCGGGAGCCAGAAGACCTGCCTCTGATCGGTTTTTGAAGAGTTTCCTCCCGGATGCAGGCGGATTCATCGTGTCGCCGGTTGCTGCTGCGCGGCGCTGTCAATCTTCAGGGCGTTTGACGCCCGCTGCACCGAGACAATGCGCAATCGCGGTGGGTGCGACAATCCCCTGGATCGCATCTGAGGGGAGGAAACTCTTTAGTCGGTGGGGCCCGTGGGGGCACCGACAGCAACGAGGAGTTTGCCATGTCGTGTTTGGGTCGTGGCGCGGGGACACCTGCGCCTGATGGTGTTCGCCTGAGAAAACAATCGAGCGGTTTCACACTGATCGAACTGCTGGTCGTGATTGCCATCATTGGGATCATGGTCGGCCTGCTCTTGCCTGCTGTCCAAGCGGCACGCGAGAGCGCCAGGCAAATGAGCTGCAAAAGCAATTTGCGGCAGATCGGATTGGCTTGCCATCTGTATGCCGATGTCCATCAAGGCTATTGGCCTCCGGCAGCCGATACAACGAACAATCGTCGCTGGTTTGGGGCACGAGATTCCCGCGAAGATCTTTACGATGCTCACCGAGGTCCGCTGTCACCCTACTTTGAAAGCAACGAGGGGCTTAAGCATTGTCCGTCGTTTGGTAATTATCAAAGCGATCCGACAGCACTGATTTGTAATGGTCGGGCGGCAGCGTTTGAAGCCGGCAGTGGCGGCTATGGATACAACCATTACTACGTCGGCGGTACCTGGTACCGGCATGGTTGGTCGTCCCCACTTTCGCGGACACAAACCTCGAAGATGCGCGATATCGACGCGCTCAGCCAGACGGTCGCTTTCACCGATACGGCATTCACCTGCGGATCGCCGGGCTCCTTCGCCATCGAATACGGGTTCGCGGAGCCTCCGTTTTTTGTCAATGGTCCTCATGCACTGCTACGCGCCCGCGACCAACCGGCGCGCATCACCATCAATTCATTTTCGCCATGGCGGCAGGACGGCCAACGTGCTGTGGTGCGACGGCCGAGTGACGGTAGCTCGCATGTCCGGAACCGGGAGCGGCAGCAGCTATTACGGTGGTCAACCGCACGAGCTCAACATCGGCTGGTTCGGGCCGATGGACAGCAACGTGTTGTTCGACAACCGCGCCAAATTGCCCTCAGACATGGGAGACGTGGAATGAAACCCTCGCAAAGCTTTGGCACCCTACTCCTATTGGCACTGGTGCTCGGCTGCGGAAGCGGCGACACGCAGCCAATTGAAGTCGTCGATGCTCAGGTCACGGTCATCGACTTGGCTGGCAAACAGCGAACGATCCCGGTCGGCGAGCTATACGATGCCAAGACCGGCGAACCAGCTGTCAAAAGCATCCTCGTCCTCGATCGGCGAACGCAGCAGCAGTTGTTCGTCCAACCGGATCAGTTGTCGCCGGTGACGCAGATGGACAGCCGTTACATTCTGGTTACCGGTGGCTGAAGGAGGGCCAGGCGGCATGAAATTATACGAAACGATTTGCTCACGTCGTGACGTGCAAGAGTTTCTTTGCGACGACATGCCCAGTGCAGCCCGACTCGAAGAGCGTCCCATGCTGGAAAAGATCGGGTGGCAGTCGCGCCTGCCGCTCGGCGCGATGGCGTACGGTGAGCGATGGGAACAAACGTGGAGCGACTGTGCCTGCACATCGACCACTCTGGCGAGCGATGAGTCAGACGTACGCGAGGAGCTGCCATGACCGCGCGAACATTGATGATTCAGGGGACGGGTTCGTCGGCGGGCAAGAGCTTGCTCACTGCCGCACTGTGCCGCGTTTATGCTCGCCGCGGCGTTCGTGTGGCGCCTTTCAAGGCGCAAAATATGTCAAACAACGCCATGGTCTGCGACGATGGCGCGGAAATCGGGCGATCGCAGGCGTTGCAGGCTTTTGCGGCCGGCGTTGCCTGTCATAGCGATATGAACCCTGTGCTGCTTAAGCCCGAGGGCAAGGGGCGTTCGCAGGTAATCGTCAACGGGAAACGGTGGGAGACGCTCGCAGCGGGCGACTATTTTCAGCGCCGCCAGATGCTTTGGCCGATAGTCACCGCAGCACTGGATCGCCTCCGCGAGAATTATGAATTAGTGATCATGGAGGGCGCGGGCAGTCCTGCTGAATTGAATCTCGCCGAGTTTGAAATCGTCAACATGGCGGTCGCGCGCTGATGCACGCGCTCCTGTCGTGCTGGTGGGCGATATCGAACGCGGCGGCATTTTTGCACAGCTGCTCGGCACCCTGTGGTTACTCGATGCCGCCGATCGCCAGCGGATTGCTGGGTTGGTGATCAATAAGTTCCGCGGTGACCTGCGATTGTTCGACCGCGGGGTGGAGCTGCTCGAAGAGCGCGGCGGTGCACCGGTACTGGGCGTCCTGCCCTGGCTGGACTCGCTGCATTTGCCCGAAGAAGACACGCTTGCCCTGTCCGGCCTTGCCCTGTCCGGCCTTGCCGCCAGCGACCTGCACCGCACGGCACCGCCGCTGGACATCGCGATCATTCGCTTGCCGCATCTTTCCAACTTTGATGATTTCGATCCGCTCAAGCGAGAACCAGGCGTGCAGGTTCGCTTTGTCGGCGCGCTCGCCCAGCTCGGTCGTCCCGCCGTCGTGGTCTTGCCCGGTGCCAAGAACACGCTGGACGATTTGCAATGGTTACAGCAGAGTGGCATCGCGGCGCGCGTGTGCCAGCTGGCCGAGCAAGGCACGGTCGTTGTCGGCATTTGTGGCGGTTATCAAATGCTCGGCCGGTCGCTGGAAAACCCAGATCGCGTGGAATCGGGAATCCAGTCTGCTGAAGGTTTGGGGCTCCTGCCTATTGATACCGTCTTTGTACCGCAGAAGCAGACCCACCGAGTGCTTGCTGAAGTCATTGATGACAAAATCTGTCCTGGACTGCTCCAGAAGCATCTGATGGGCTATGAGATTCATACCGGGCAAACACGATCTCCGCACGGCTGGCTCAAGCTGTTTCGTAATTCTAGTGACCAGCATGGGTCAGTCGATGGAGCACGTTCGGCGGATGGACGCATCTGGGGATGTTACGTGCACGGCCTATTCGATAATGACAGCTTTCGCCATGCCTGGCTGAAAACACTCGGTGTCGCTACTCCGACGGCGGCGCTCAGCGGCGGCATGGCGGCCGAGGTTGTCGACGCCGGGTTGGAGCGTTTAGCGGATGCCGTTGAAACGCACCTTGATAGAGAACAACTCGACTCCATCATTTGGAACTCACAACAGGCTCAAATTTGTCCAACGAATTAGATTCCGACGAAATCGATCGCAAACACCAGGCGCGAATGGTGCGAATCGACCAGGCGTACGAGCGCAAGCTGGCCGCTGCGACCCAGGAGAAGGGGCTGATCATCGTGCACACCGGCGCCGGCAAGGGCAAGTCGACTGCGGCGTTCGGGATGGCCGTGCGCGCGTTGGGTCAAGGGATGAAAGTTGGAATTGTGCAGTTCATCAAGGGTGCGATCCCGACGGGCGAGGCGGCGTTTTTCACCAAGCTCGACCTGCCGGTCGAGATGCATACCTTGGGCGAAGGGTTCACGTGGAAGACTCAGGATCGCCAGCGCGACATCGCCACTGCGCAGCGCGGCTGGGCCAAAGCGGTTGAGCTGCTGCGCGATCCAAGCTTCGACATGGTGATTTTGGACGAACTGAACATCGCGCTGAAATATGAATACCTGCCACTCACAGAGGTGCTCACCGAGCTTGCTAATAAGCGTCACATGCTGCATGTCGTCATCACCGGCCGCAACGCCAGTCCCGAACTGATCGAGGCGGCGGATCTGGTTTCGGAAATGACGCTGATCAAGCATCCCTACCGCAGCGGCATCAAACCCCAACCCGGAGTCGAGTTCTGAACGCGGCTGTTATTCTTAGCGAAAGCGAAATCTGGCAGCACTTGGACCAGCTGACCAAGCCGCCGCGCAGCCTTGGGAAGCTGGAGACGCTGGCAGCGCGGCTGTGCATGATTCAGCAGACGCTGACGCCGCTCACAGCACCTCGCCGTTTGGTGCTGTTCGCTGCCGATCATGGTGTGGTCGCCGAAGGCGTATCGGCTTGGCCTGCGGACGTGACAGGACTGATGATCGACAACATTCGCCGCGGCGGTGCCGCCTCAAGCGTGCTCGCTGAAGCGGCTGGGGCGGACTTGAGGTTGATCGATGTCGTGCGCGGTCGGGCGGCGAACTACTTCAGCAGCACGCTGATGAAATCACGTATCGCAGGCAGCGGATTCGTGCCGGATCGCGAAACTTGCATCTTGAGCCGGCCCTTAGCGAGGCGGAGTTCGATCAAGCGCTGCAGATCGGCCGTGACGAAGCGGCGTTAGCTCAGCGTGAGGGAATGGTGGTGGTCGCGTGCGGTGAAATGGGCATCGGCAATACGACACCGGCCGCCTGTTTGTCGATGTTGCTAGCGGATGTTCCTCTGCACGAAGCGGTGGGTCGAGGCGCCGGGGCCGATGATCATGCCCTGGGTATCAAGCAACGCGTCGTCCGGTCGGCCGTTGAGCGTGCGCGAGCGATCGAAAACGCCGCGCCCGCACGAGCGATCGCGTCGGTAGCGGGTTTGGAGATCGCGGCGATGGCCGGTTTTTTTATCGCTGCGCATCAGGCGGGGATGACGATCGTGTTGGATGGTTACGTCACCACCGCAGCGGCGCTGATTGCCGAAACACTCACACCGGGATGTTCAGGGTCGATGATCGCAGCGCACCTGTCAGCGGAACCGGGGCACCGCGGAGCCTTGCAACGGCTCGGTTTAGACCCGTTTCTGGCATGGGATCTCCGCCTCGGTGAAGGGACCGGTACCCTGTTGCTATTGCCGCTGTTGGATGCCGCAGCCGCGATGTGTGGACGGATGCGAACGTTGGCAGAGCTGGGCATTGCGCCGGAGGGCCGCCGATGAGCGAATCCGCACGGCATACTTCCACCGATCCGCGGCAACTTTGCGACGCGCTGGATGTCGGTCCGCAGCCAGGAGCACTGACGACGCAGTGGGACGCCCTGATCACTGCGATTCAGTTTCTGACGCAAGTGCCGATGAGGCGGTCCGCTCCAAGTGCGGCTGCGCTTCGCACTGCTCCTTTGTATTTCCCGCTGGTCGGTCTGTTGATCGGCGGTTTCACTGCGGGACTGCTCGGCCTGAGCATGCTGTGGTGGCCGATCGCGCTGGCCGTCATTGTTGCTCTGGCCGCTGAAGCGATACTGACAGGCGCACTACACGAAGACGCGCTGGCGGATTACTGCGATGCGTTTGGTGGCGGTTGGACCCGAGAGCGGATCCTCGATATTCTCAAGGACAGCCGCATTGGAACCTACGGCACGCTCGGGCTTGGGTTTGGCGTGACCTTGCGCCGGTTGTCTGATCAGCATCACTGCCGGTCACGGTTCACGACATTGGATCTACTGGGCCACCGCCGTAATTGTTAGCGCCGCCGTCAGCCGCTGGATGATCGTGCTGGCGATGGTATTGGTTCCGCCGGTGCCGGAGCGCGAGAGCTTAGCTCGAGATGTCGGCAGCAGCGTCTCTTGGGCCGGCTTTGCGTTCAGCAGCTTTGGCGCAGTTGCGCCGGTGGTGTTGTTCGTGTACCTGATGCCGATGCACGCGGTGCTCGCGATCGCGCTGATCGCGCTGGCGGTCGCGGTGCTCACATCGCAGATCCGCCGCCGTCTCGGCGGGATTACCGGTGATTGTTTAGGCTGCATCGGTTATGTGACACAGGTTCTGATATTACTTGCCGCCGCAGCGAGGATGTCATGAGCATCACGAAGCGAGATGGGCTGTTATTGATCCGGCATGCAGCGGTCGATCCGCGGTATCGTGGCGTCTGTTATGGACGCAGCGACGTTGCTCTGAGTCCAGCGGGGCGCAACCAAAGCCAAGCATTGGCGCGACGATTATCACGCCTGCCGGTGAGATCGATTTGGCACAGCGGGCTTCAGCGGACGGCAGTGTTAGCGGAGGAACTTGCGCGGCTAACACGGCTGACTGCTGAATGTGAGTCGGACCTAGCGGAGCGAGATTTTGGCGATTGGGAGTTGCAGTCCTGGGATGACATCTATCAGACGTATGGCGATGAGATGTTGCAAATGATTTCCGACCCAAGTGGTTTTCGCCCCGGCGGCGGCGAAACCACCGACGAACTGGCGGATCGGGTATGCAACTGGTATCAGACGCATGAAGACAGCGGCTTGACGGTCGCCGTGACACATGGAGGCCCGATCGCTGCCTGCCTGGGGCGCGCAACGCAAGCTACCGGTCGAGCAATGGATGGAGTTGGTCCCTGCCTGCGGTGAGATGGTTTGGATCGAGGCGAGGCGTGACGCGCGAGGGGGCCACCTGCGATGCATCGGCTAGTTTTGGTTCTCGGTGGCGTACGCAGCGGCAAAAGTCGATTCGCTCAAGAGTTGGCACAGCGGCTCGGCGGGGATGACGTGCTGTTCGTCGCGACCGCTGAAGCTGGCGACGGTGAAATGAATCGCCGCATCGACCATCACCGTCGCTCGCGGCCCGGAACTTGGAAAACGTTGGAGCAACCGCTCCGGACCGGTGAGGCGATCATCCAGTGGTCCGCTCCGCCGCCTGTCATCGTGGTCGACTGCATGACGCTGTTGGTCAGCAACGTCCTCTTGCAATCCGACGGTCAGCCGGAGACCGCGCAGCAAGGCGTCAAAACCGAAACCGATGCCCTGATCGCCGCCGCCCGGCATCATGCAGCGACGCTGATCGTCGTCTCGGGTGAGGTCGGCCAGGGAATCGTCCCCGAGACCGCCTTAGGAAGATCGTTTCGCGACCTGCTGGGTTGGGCGAACCAGCAGCTCGCTGCTCAGGCCGATGCTACCTACCTGATGGTCGCCGGCTTAGCTGTTAACGCCACTTTGCTGGCAACGCCGGTTCAGCAGGCCGCCGCATCGTTGCAGCCACTGGAGCCTCGCAGATGAAATTGTTTGCAGCGGACAGTCCCCACAGGGATCACATCACGGGCAACGACCCTCGCCTGCTGGTTTGGTGCGCCGCTCTGTCGGTGCTCCTGCTGATCGGAACCCTTCCCGGTTGCGGTAAAAGCTACAGTGAAGGAGCCGCAGACCGTCTCAGCGCATCGGGCCAGCAAGACTTGGCCGGCGCCACACAGGCGGCGAGCGGTCCTGCAATCACGGTCACCGATCGGCTTGATCGTCAGCTCACGTTCACCGCGTCGCCGCAACGAATCGTATCCCTCACGCCGTCCATCACCGAGATACTTTTTGGGATTGGAGTCGGCGATCGGATTGTGGGCGCGACTTCGCATTGCAACTACCCGCCCGAGGCGAAGTCGCTGCCGCGGGTCGGCGGTGGAACGCTGCAGAGTCTCAATCAAGAGATGATCTATGCATTGCAACCCGACCTGGTGCTTTGCAAATGGGATAATCACGAGCCCCTACTGCGAAATCTCGAGCGGCTCGGGGTCCCGGTGCTTGCGCTGGCCTCCGAAACCCTGGCAGATTTATATAAAGAGACCGCAATGCTTGGCCGTGTGACCGACCATTCCGCTGAGGCCGAAATGCTGATTTCCTCGATGCGCGGACGCGTAGCCGCAATTACCGAGCGAATCCCTCGCGGGGGCGGCCCGCGGGTGTTCTATCAAGTCTGGGACAATCCGTTGATGACAGCCGGACCGCATTCCTTCATCGGCGAATTGTTGACCCTGGCGGGTGCACAAAACCTATTTTCCGAAACCACCGGCAGCTATCCCAAAGTCAGTCCCGAAGCAGTCGTTGCGGGTGATCCCGAAGTCATTCTTGCTCCGCAAACCCATGCCGCGCCAGTCACGGTTGAGAGTATCCTAACGCGGCCTGGCTGGAGTCAGGTCAGCGCTGTTCGCCATCAGCGAGTCCATTTGCTCAACCGGGACACGATTTCTCGTTGCGGCCCTCGCTTGGTCGATGCGTTGGAGGAAATCGTCAACGTGCTGTACCCGGAACTTCCAGCCTCCCGCTCCTCAACGCTCTCCCCCGCGGCAGAGGAGAAGGTGCCGGCAGGGCATGCGCTGCTGGAGGGGAACGAGAAAAAGCGGAGCATCCCCTTGCAGGTCAAGGATCGCTCATTGTGAGACGTACGGTGCTCACGCTTCTGGGATTGAGCGTTGTCTTAATGATCGCGATTGCTGTGAGCCTGGGCATCGGTGCGGTGCCGATTCCGGCAAGTGGAATTCTCGCACTGCTCTGGAATACCGATGCTCCGGCGTTGACTCAAACAGAACGCGTGATCTTATTGCAATTGCGATTGCCTCGTTTGTTAACTGCGTGTTTGGTGGGGGCGTCATTGGGGGCCGCAGGAGCAGGCTATCAAGGTTTGTTTCGCAATCCGTTAGCGGATCCTTATGTGATCGGTGCTTCCAGCGGCGCTGGACTCGGGGTAACCGTCGCGATCATCCTCGGATTGCAACTGACCGTGTGGGGGTTGGGCGCGGTCTCGTTGGCGGCCTTACTGGGAGCGTTGGTTGCCGTCGCCGCGGTATTTGGTGTCGCCTCGGTCGGCCATCAGGTGTCGACCTTATCGCTGTTGCTGGCCGGGGTCGCGTTGAGCAGTTTGATCGGCGCGCTGATGTCGATGTTGATGTTCCTCAATGATGAGAAGTTGGTCGCGATCTTCGGGTGGTTGATGGGCAGTCTGTCAGGAAAAAGCTGGGCAGTCGTGGCGAGTACCAGTTTGCTCGCTGGCGTAGGCATTCTTGCGCTGATGTCGCTGGCTCGTGCCCTGGATGCCCTCACGTTTGGTGAGGAAACCGCGGCATCGCTGGGATTGAGCATGTCGGGATTGCGTTTGATGGTGGTGGTGGCCGCCAGCATTGCAACGGCGGCAGCGGTGGCGGCGGCCGGTGTAATCGGGTTCGTAGGATTGATCGCGCCGCACATGGCGCGTGTGCTAGCCGGGCCACGCCATATCCGATTGATCCCGGCGAGCGCGATGGTCGGAGCAATTTTGCTTCTCATCGCCGATGATGTCGCGCGGACGGTCGTGGCGCCGGCTGAGTTGCCAGTCGGCGTCGTCACAGCGTTGCTCGGCGGTCCGTTCTTTCTCTATCTGCTCAAGACACGCCAGCGGGAGTTTGTGGCACAGACATGACTTCCCTTAGCGCTCGAAATCTGACGTGCGGCTACTCCGAGCGGACGGTCCTGGACCGCGTCTGCTTGGAGTTGCATCCGGGAAAGATTGTGGTTTTGCTAGGAGCTAATGGCGCCGGCAAAACCACATTATTGCGTGCGCTCTCGCGCCGGCTGCGCCGCGCGCTGGACAGGTGCTGATTGATGATCGAGACATCGCCTCGCTCACTCGTCATCGGCTGGCCCGCCAGATCGCGCTGATGCCGCAAAACGAGCGGCGCGATTGGCCGCTGTGCGTGGCCGATGCCGTTGCGCTGGGACGCGCACCGCATCGTGGCTGGATGCTCCCCTTGACACTGGCCGACCGTCAGTCCGTGGATCGCGCGCTCGAAATGACGGGCTTGAGTGGACTGCGGAACCGCGCCATCACGGAACTCTCCGGCGGTGAGTGGCGGCGGATGGTGCTCGCGCGATCACTCGCGCAGGAAGCAAAGATTTTGTTGTTAGACGAACCAACTGCCGGACTCGACGTGCGCTACCAGGTGGAAATGCTGGCGATGTTGCAACGCATGGCAGCCGAACTAGAAATGGTGATCCTGCTCACGCTCCATGATCTCAATCACGCTTCCTTATACGCAGATCGACTGGTGCTGTTGGACGATTGTTCGATCATCGCCTCGGGCACACCAGCTAAAGTGTTACGTTCCGAACTGATCGAGGCGGCATTCGGCATTCAAGTGATGGTGATCCCCCATCCGGTGCATGATGTTCCCTTGGTGGTTCCACTCAGCCAAGCTTATGCGCCGACGGCGGATGGTGCCTAAATGGAACTCGCCCAAACGGGAGTCAGTCTGTTGATGGCGGTCGCCATCGATGTGTCACTCCGAGAGTTGCCCAATCGTTGGCATCCGGTAGCCTGGATGGGATTATACATCCAGCAATTTCGCCACCTGAATTCTGCGTCAGGAAGAATTCCAGCAATGATCGCAGGCGCGTCGCTGGTTACCAGCGGGGCTCTCGCTTGCGCGGTGTTCGGTTGGCAGTTGCAACGGTTCACGTCGAGCTACCCATTGCTGGTTGCAGCGGGACTTCAGGCCATCGTGCTCAAACAAACCTTCAGCATCAAGTCGCTGGCTCGAGCTGCCGCGGCGGTTGAGGCACCGCTGCGCAGCGGCGATCTCGGCCTCGCCCGCCGTCAATTGGCGTTCCACCTCGTCAGCCGCGACACATCAGACCTCGACGAATCCCAGATCGCAGCGGCAACGATTCAGTCGGTGGCTGAAAACACAAGTGACTCGATCATCGCGCCGCTGTTTTATTTTGTTGTCGGCGGCCTGCCCATCGCCCTTGCGTACCGCTTCATCAATACTTGCGATGCGATGATCGGCTACCGGACGCCCGCGCTGGAATGGTTCGGTAAGCCCGCGGCTCGACTGGACGATCTGCTCAATCTAATACCCGCGCGGCTGACGGCAGCGATGATCCTGGCTGCCGGCGTGGTACTCGCGAAGCGTCCCCTGGCAAGTCTTCCGATTTGGTTTCGTGACCGCTATGCGACCGAGAGTCCCAATGCCGGTCAGCCGATGAGCGCTGCAGCCGGAGTGCTCGGCGTCGAGCTTGAAAAGCGGAACAGTTACGTTCTGGGACGCGGCCAGCGTCAACCCACGGCGGAGGACATCGCCCGCGCGGTGCGGCTGCTGTGGGTGATATCGGCGATGGCCACTTTAGGCGCGGGGCTGTGGCTGTTCAGCACAGGTTCATAATTATGCTAAGTCGCAACCGGCAAAACAAAAGAGATGGCAACTTGGCTGAGCCAGTCGCCGAAGCTTACCATGGTGCAATCGATTTTGGCGAACTCACACGCCGCGGTATCGAGCCCGACCGCGTGATCGACTTCAGCACCAACGTCAATCCGTTCGGCCCCTCGCCCCGTGTTCGTGAAGCCGTCTGCAAGGCAGTCCTGGATCGTTATCCGGATCGGGATTGCCTGCAATTGCGCCAAGTGATCTCAGCGTATGAGCGTGTCGCCATCGAGCGGATTTTGGTGGGCAATGGCAGCAGTGAATTGTTGCAGTCGTTTGCCCAGTTATTCCTTCAACCCGGCGACGAAGCGCTGATTGTCGGTCCCACCTACGCTGAATACGAACGCGCATCGCGTTTGGCGGGCGCTCGGATTGAACATTGCCGAGCCGTTCCCGAGCAGCGTTTCGCCACACCCTTTGAGTCGGTTGAGAGCTCTCTGCGCCGGCAGCCAAAGGTGGCCTTCATCTGCAATCCTAACAACCCCACCGGACAGTGGATTGACCGCCGCGTTCTGAGCAGCTGGATCATGTCGTATACCGATACTCAGTTCATCATCGACGAATCTTATATCGAGTTCACGGACGCCGCGGTTTCGATTACCAAAGAGCAGCATCCCAATCTGTCCGTACTTCGTTCGATGACAAAATCTTATGCCCTTGCCGGATTGCGGCTCGGATACGCGATCGCCGATCCGCAGGTAATTCATCACCTTCGCCAGCGGCGCGTTCCCTGGAGCGTGAGCTCTCCAGCCCAGGCGGCAGGAATTGCCGCCATCGAAGATCAAGCCTACTTGCACTGTTGTTTGACACAGCTTCAGGAAGCGAAGTACGAGTTGCTGAGCAAATTGGTATCGCGGCGATTTGAGATCGTTCCCAGCGCCGCCAATTTTTTTCTGCTGCGCGTCGATGATGCCTGCGCCACACGCGAGCGGTTGCTAGCGCAGCATCTCCTGGTCCGGGACTGCACCTCTTTCGGACTTCCCACCCACGTTCGCATCGCGGTACGAAACCGCGACGAAAACTCCTTGCTACTGGCTGCGCTGTGACATCCAGGGGCTGTCGATGAACAGCCGCGCGGTGTCAGACGCTCGCCACACTGAAAGCACGTGGGATCCAGGACCTGCCGAAGCCCAATGCCCTATCCCTGTGGGCTCACGTGCGCTCAATCACCCGTGTACTCAATCACTTCGACCTCAGTGATTCGCCCTTGGCGACTAGAGCCGCCGACCATGACGAAACGGTTCTCGCCAATCGGCAGCATCCGGTGGAAAAACCTCGGCGTCGGAGTCTTGGCAATGATTTCCCATGACTTGCCGTCGACAGTCAGCCGCTGCAGCGTGCCGCTGACCGTGGTGACGTACAGACGTCCTCCGGTCGCAAACGCCGCAGCTCCGAAACCGGCCATCCCGTTTTCGCCGACCAACTCCGGCCCCTGCGTCCATGAGTTGCTTTGCGGATCGTAAATGTCGGTCTCGAGTGTCGTTTCGTCTCCGGAGGTGATCCCGCCGATCGCGTAGACGCGTCCATTATGGGCAGCAACCGCCAGGGCACGGCGTTCGAACGGCGCGTCGGCGATTCGCTGCCAGCGCAGCACATCTTCGGAAAGGTCAAGTTTCCAGGCCGTCTTGTGCCACTCGCTCCGCGCGTCACCGGCCATCGCCCAGCCGCCGATCACGTAGATCGTGTCGCCGAGCACGGCGGCGTCGAACGATGAACGCGCTTCAGGCAGTGAAGGCAGATCGGTCCACTGCCGCTGTTGGGGATCGAACCGCGCGACCAGCGCCACCGACCAGAGATCCTGTTCCTCGTCGGCCTTGTTCCGCGCTTCGAAACCGCCGATCCGGTAGAGGCTCTTACCGTGCGACACCATCGCCAGCCCCTGCAAGCGCGGGCCACGGGCGATCGTTTCCCATTGGCCCTGGTCAAGCTTCATTCGCATCAGCATGTCGTTCTGCGCATCGATGGAATACTGGTGCGCTTCCCCTTTAGTGCCCCCGTAGATGTAGACCGTGTCGTCGATCACCGCCCCGCCGAAGCTGGTCAGCGTGGTCGGCAACTGACCGATCCGACTCACTTTCAATGGCTCCTCCGCAACGGTTGGGACATCCAGCGTGAGCGTGACGTAATGACGCGCCTCATCATATTTGGCATTGCCGACATGGCCGGCCGCCAGTTCGACATGCTTCGCGCGGATCGAGTAATGGTCAGGCCCGGTTAAGGAAAATGCGTAACGGCCCTCGGCATCGGTCGTTCCCTCAAAATTTTTGCCGTCGCTAGCATCGGGGCCGAGAATCGAGACAGTGGCGCCGGCCGTGGGCGAACCGTTGAAGGTCACCGTGAGTTCCACCTTTTTGCCGGCGGCCCGCGGTGTGATGTCCAGCGATAGGTAGCGGCTCGCATCGACCTGCTGCCACAGCGGCGAAGGCAGCGAGGGGCCTGACTTTGCGTAGTACATCAGCCAATACGGGGAGCCGCCTTTTTCGCGGACGCCGAAGTCTTGGGAGGCGACAAACAGTTTGCCCTGCGCGGACGCAGGCAGCTTGAGCGATAGCGAATCGCCAGACCGGGATGGCTTGAGCGATTCGGCTTGGCCGTCACCGGCGAGCATCCACAATTGCAACGAATCAAGCCGGTCGAGCAAGCCTGGATCATCAGGAGCCGCCGACTCGCCGAAATAGATTTCCAGCGTTTCTTCCGATCGTCCAGACATGTCAACGGCAGGAGCAAGCCAAATGAAATGCCGGAGGTTGCGCAAACTGACGAATGCCAGCACGGCCAATGCAGCGGCTGCCACCAAACCAGCCAATGTCGCTCGGATCACTTCTTTGGATGGCATCCGCAGTCCCTCCCATCAAAGGTGATGTGCTGGAGCAGTATTGCCCCGAACTAAATCGACGACAATTTCCCGGCAAACCGGCTCAAACGCTTCCATCCGGTCGGGAGCAAAATAGGGTTCGATGATGCGGCGATACGGCGTGTGCTCCGGCGGGTCCATGCCGTTGGGTACCGACAGGTGCCGAGAAACGGCGTTGCTGAACGTCTGGTGATCGTTGAGCACCCGGAGCACGTCTTCATGACGGAACAGCGACCACTGCATGAACTCGCTGTAGGCCACCGGACAATGCTCGCGCATTTGGTCGTACACCGCGAGCTGATCGTGCAGCGCTTCGGCGGACCGAGGATCCCAGTCCGGTTCAGTTTTCTCCGTCACAGCTTTCGTCGACCCTCCGTTTTGGCCTGTCGCCCAAGCCGTTCTCCGCAGCGATCGAGCAGGGGCAGCAAACTACATACCCCGACGCCGCCGGTCGCTCATCGCGCAGTCGCGGGACCCCAATCGAGCGCTACCTATCGTCATCCAGGCCGCCACTGCCCAAGGCATCGCCGAGTTGGGTCATGAAGTAGTTCATTTCCTGTTGGTTCTGCCGATGCTGCTCGCACCATTGTTCTTCGCTCAGTTCGAAGGCCCGCGTGCCGATCCGCTCGACGGCTAGGTCGGGATGACAGTTGCCCGCCAGCTTCAGCTGCAATCGTTCGCTCTGGTCCGCTAGTTCCAGCCACCCGATCGTCCAGCCGAACTGGGTGCTGTCGAGTTCACCCGCCTGGACGAGCCGTTCAAGACGCCATGCCATCTCGATTGCACTCCAAGTGGATGACCGTTACAAGCAAGAATTTGGTATTATGAGTAAGTTACCACAGAGCCAGGAGTGCTACGCGTGCCACGGAAGATTAGAGAACTCATCGCTGATTTAAAGGCATCCAGGTCATGATCGCTGCGGCGAGATATGTCAAACTTGTTCAGTGGTCGGACGAAGACCAATGTTTCATCGGTAGCTGTCCCGATCTGTTCTCCGGCGGTTGCCATGGCGAGGATGAGAAGCAGGTGTTTGCAGAACTCTGCCAACTCGTCGAGGAAACCGTGGAGCTATGCGAAGCCGAAGCAAGACCTTTGCCGCCAGCGACGTCGGGGCTTGACTGGGACAATGCGATTATTAATACGCAACTTCGTCCATGAGCGTCATCTTGCACCAGTGGTCCGGTTCGCGGAGGGGGACCACGGATGGGTCAAATGCTCGATTTACGACGGCGCCGGATCCCTGCCTCGGCCTGCCGCTGATGAAACGCTCAGCTGATCTTTGGAAAGCTGCGGATCAAGGGATCCGCCATAGCCGAAGGATTAGCGGCGAATGTTGGATGACGGTGGCGCTTGCCGCAGACTGGTCAGCGGATCCTCTAACTCGGTAGTTTTCAATCTGCAGGTCGCTCGGCAGCCGCAATTCGAATTCTCCGTTGTCGTCGGTGATCGCGGTCGAATAAACGCGGTCGCCGCTGATCGCTGCAACGGTTTCAGCCGCGAGTGGATTGCCGACTTGGTCGACGAGCCGGCCCGAACGCACCACGGTTTCGACCAGTTCAATGGGCGGCAGGTCAAAACTTGCCACATCAGCAGGAACCGGCTGCCAACTTTCATCCTTTTCTATCCATCCTGGGTAGGCGTAAGCCTGCGGCGGGCTGATGACCTGTTGGCGCACTGAACCGGCGAGCACGTTAGCTTCGAAACGTCCGTCGGCATCGGTAATGACGCTCTCAGACTGTCGAAAACCTCCATATTGCACTGAAATGTAAGCGCCACCGACAGCACGGGCTTCACCATGTGTCTGCAGGCGTCCGCGGACACGTACCGTCGACTCAAACGGAACTTCCACTGTCGTCGTTTGTCCTGCACGGATCCATAAGACTTCGGGGAGTCGAGGGCGCAGCGGAATGTCGTCGCTAGGCGGCAGGTCGATAACGATAATCAAATGGATCGGTCCTGCGGCAAAATGTGGCACCACAAATCGTCCGTCTGCATCGATCTCTACAGGAGCAACCCCCGATGTCTGTTCGCCCACAAAATCTGTCTGGTAGATGCCCATGCGAACGGCATTCAAAATCTTGGGATTGTCAGTGACTAGCCGCCCCTCCAACCGGCCTGTGGCACGCAGGGCGATATCGCGTATCGCCGGCACATCGCTCGACTGTGACAATCGCAATTCCTGGCTTCCATAACCTTGCGCATCGACTTGGACGGTGAACAGGGTGTCGCGTCCGACCGCTGGGAGCATCGCTTGCCCTTGCTCATCAGTGAGACTCCTGACCACTGGCGCACCGGCTTAGGAACTAATTCATAACCTGCTTGGGTCAGGATGCGACTGGGCTCGACGATCGCCCCGACTACCGGTTTCCCCTCGGGATCGGTGACGGTGAACCCAGCATCCGTAGCAGCTTTAAGCGAAAGGGTGAGCGGCGCTTCGGACCCGCTCCTCACCTGATGATAGGCAGATGCTGACGCGATTTGATGGCCGCCTGCGTGGCACCATACCGTCGTGCCTGGGATATAACGTTCCGGCTTGATCCAGGCAGTCGGAACACACAGGTTGAACTCACCCCGTGAATCGGTGGCTGCATCCACGGTTCGATCATCGGTTGGTCCGATTCGCAACCACAGCTTGGCATTGTCGACAGGTTCACCCGCTTCGTCGGTTACCGTGCCACGGATGTTGATTTCCGCCCGATCATCATCGATGCGAGCATTGGCTTGTTCGGCATCGGCTCCTGGCTCAGCTTCCGTGCGGGAAGCCTCGCCCTCCTCACTTTGATCTCCCTTGGCTGCGTCCGTGGATTGTGACGTGCCTTGTTGAGCCGCTTCGTTCTGCGGCATTGCCTGTGCGTGACGGGCTGGATGCAGCCCTGCGATCGCAATCACGCATGCGACCGCGACGACGGTCATGATGATAACTTGCCAACGCCCCAGCTTTGTCGCCAGCGGACGCTGTGTGTCCAGAATGGCTTCGATCCGCTGTTCCACATTCGCCTTGCTGGCCATCGCGACACCGAGCGGTTGCAACCGGCCGCGTCCTGAGGACAAACGCGCAGCGAGCCTTAATAGATTGCTCGCGTACTCGGTGCGGTCGTCCAATTGTCGAATCACTTCGTCATCGCAAATCTGCTCGGCCAATTCCCCGAGACGACGCCGAATGAACCACGCAGCAGGATGAAACCAATAAATGGCACCGTTCAATGCCGCCAGCAACAACACCCAAGTATCATGGCGACGAATGTGTACCGCCTCATGCGCTAATACCGACTCAACAGACGACTCACTCCAATTCACCCAATCCGCAGGCAAAACGATGGCGGGCCGTAAGTAGCCGAGCGTGACCGGCACGAGGACCTCATCGGATTGGATGACACGCCCAGGCGGGGAAAAACGCGAAATCGCTTCACAGGTGCTGAGTGAGCACGAACGCCGCACAATTCGGCTGGCGAGGATGATCCCGATCACGATTCTCAACATCGCCCAGACGACGCCGCCCAGGTAGATCCACGTTATCCCGGTTATGAGACGCGGCCAGGTCACCGCGCTGATTGAACCGACGACTGGTGCATCTGGCGGATCGATTTGCATCAACTCAGGCGGCACTGCCGTAGACCGGACGGCTTCGGTTGACCTGCTCGTGGCACCAACCACTGCGTTAGGACGCTCGTCTCGATCTGCCGAAGCCCGCGGCTCGGTTGAGAATTCCTGCCTGCTATCAGTCCACTGCCAATTGACGCTTCCCAGTGGCAATGCAAGCCGAGGTCCCCGCGTGACGAGCAGCGGAAGTGCCAACATTGCGATCAAGACCAACAGCCACAGGCGGTGTTGAGCATGAGCATTTCGCACGTTCCAGCAGGCCATCGCCGCCCACGCCACGATCAGTAGCAAGGCCGCTTTGACTGAGACATCTAACAGCGACAGCATCAACCATTCGGCAAAACTAAACATGATCCATCCCTTTTCTTGATATTGGATGACGAGGTTAGTCCGCACGTCGCTGTTTTTCGGCTGCGATCCGCTGTGCCAGTGCCGCTAGTTTTTCCGGTGACACAACCTGTTGGTCGACCATACCCACCAGCAGTGTTTCGACTGAGCCGTTGCAGAAGCGATTGATCACCGCCCGCACTGCATCCGCGGCGATTGACTGTGAAGGCTCTAGCGGCGAATAGACGTAGGTGCGGCCTTCGGTCCGGTGGTGGAGGTAACCCTTTTGTTCCAACCGGCGCAAGACAGTGCGGACCGTGGAATCCTTAAGCGTCGGCCCCTCCGAGGTGTCGACCAGCGCCGTGCGCACCGCATCGGCAGTAGCCTGGCCGCGCTGCCAAAGGATATCCATGACCTTACTTTCCAACGGGCTCAATGGAGGTTTTGGCTTTCGCGGCACTGCAACGCCTCTTTGTGTGACATGTCGTAGCGTTACACAATGTAACACATGTAGGCTCCCGTCAACGGTGAAATCGACTCAGCGGGCGGAGGGAGCCGCTGTGCACTCGCGCGAGCCTGAGCTGAGGTGACACCGCTGGATCCGGGACGTCGACCGGGGACACAGCACCGCCTTTGCCTCGTTCATCGCCGCCGGATGTCCTCCGCCAGGCGACTGTGGCGGCACGGTTGTTGCCGCACTGCTCGGGCTTCTTAAAGCTGCTTGTTGCCCCACCAAACCAGTCCAAGGAGATTTGCGATGACGTCACACCAGCCCGATGCAAACCTGTCTCGTCGGCACCTGCTCAAGGCGGGCGCGGTCGCTGGACCAATGTTGTTGGCCGCCGGTGGCGGGGCGGTGGCAGGAGAGCTCCTCGCGATCACGGCCGTTGCAGAACCCGACGTCGCTGCATCCGCAACCGCCCTTTGGACAACAGCAGAAACAGGAATGGCCGGGTTTGACCTCGAACATGGACCCGCGACCCGATCATGGCGAGGAAAGCTACAAAGGCTCGGGTCGGTTGGCTGGACGCAAGGCGCTGATCACCGGCGGCGACTCGGGCATCGGCCGTGCGGTCGCGATCGCCTTTGCCCGAGAAGGAGCGGACGTCGCGCTGGGTCACCTGCCGGCCGAGCAGTCCGATGCGGCGGAAGTCGTGAAGCTGATTGAAACGGCAGGACGCAAGGCGATTTCGCTGCCGGGCGACATCAAAGACGAAGCCTTTTGCAAGCAGCTCGTCGCAGATGCCGCTAGCAAGCTCGGCGGGCTCGACATCTTGGTCAACAACGCGGCCTATCAGATGGTCCAGCCCTCGATCGAAGAGATCACGACGGAGCAGTTCGACGCGGTGTTCAAGACCAATGTGTACGCGATGTTCTGGATCACGAAAGCCGCCCTGGCTCACCTGCCCGCCGGTGCCGCGATCATCAACACCGCGTCGATTCAAGCCTACGATCCTTCGCCCGGGTTGGTCGATTATGCGCAGACCAAAGCCTGCGTTGTTTCGTTCACCAAGTCGATGGCGAAACAACTTGCCGAGAAAGGCATCCGGGTGAACGCCGTTGCGCCGGGGCCGATCTGGACACCGCTGATTCCCTCAACCATGCCTCAGGAGCAGTTTCGGAACTTCGGCGCCGACATGCCGCTCAAACGCCCCGGCCAACCAGCGGAACTCGCGCCGACCTATGTTTTGCTAGCATCATCAGAGGCGAGCTACGTCACCGGTGAAGTATTTGGCAACGTCGGCGGTAACTCGCCGTATTGAGCCGTCCCCGCCATCTGCGGCCGCACTGCCGCACTGCGTGAACTGCGAGTCAACATTGAGTCGCCGGCCACCGGCGTGTATAATTGGGCTCCCCATTTTGCCGTTATTACCTTGGACAATAGCAAGGTCGCACGCTGCGGTGGTTCCCGAGGCACGCATCGACCAGTCGCTGCGTTATTCTTCGTTATTCACATCGGGCAGTAATATTCTGCGGAAATGGGGTCGTGATGCCCCGCCCGTATGGCTGCTTGTGCGTGCCTACGGTTTCTCGTGAGTGCCTGAAGTAGGAAAGTTCAATGACGGCTGAAGAGTCGAAGAAGAGTAAAGTCGAGTTCATTAAGGAAGGGAGTTTGGGCCTGCGTGGTTCGATCGCCGACGAATTGGCCAACGACGCCGCGGATATCTCCGGGGACACCGAGCGGCTGCTCAAGTTTCACGGCACCTACTTTCAGGACAACCGCGACACCCGCAAGGAGCGACGTAAAGAAGGGCTGGACAAAGAATATATTTTCATGGTCCGCAACAAGATGCCCGGCGGCAAGTTCACCGCCAATCAGTTCCTTGGCGAACTGGATATCGCGGACCAGTTCGGTTATGGCTCATTGCGGATCACGACTCGCCAGGGGATTCAGATCCACGGGATCGTGAAGGGCGACCTGTGGAAAACGATTCACCGGATCAATGAACTCGGGCTGTCGACGCAGTCGGCCTGTGGTGACGTCAACCGCAACGTTTGCTGCTGCCCTGCGCCGCTGCGCCAAAATGCCATTCGCGACCGCCTGCAGGCGTTGTCGGACACGATCGCCCAGCACCTGACGCCCAAAACCGGTGCGTATCGCGAGCTTTGGCTGAAAGACCCCGAGACCGGCGACCGCCGCCAGGTGGTCACGCACCCGGCAGAGGCGGAGCCCGATCCGATCTATGGCAAGGCCTATTTGCCTCGCAAGTTCAAGGTCGGCATCGCGCTGTGCGACGACAACTGCACCGACGTCTATGACCAGGACATCGGTTTGCTAGCGGTCACCGAAGGGGACGAGTTGCTCGGATTCAACGTGCTCGTCGGTGGCGGCATGGGGACCACGCCGAGCGACAAACGCTGCTTCCCGGCGATCGGTAAGCGGATGGCGTTCATTCCGTTTGAACATGTTTTGCCGGTGGTGACCGCGATCGTGCTGGTGCAGCGTGATTTCAGCAACCGGGCGGAGCGGAAGCAGGCTCGAATGAAGTACCTGATTCACAATTGGGGACTGCCACGGTTCAAAGCCACTGTCGAGGAGTACCTGACGCAAGCCGAAGAAATCTGCGGCCTGCCCAACGGCACCGTACCGCGTCCGCTGGCAGAACCCCATCCAGCCGACGTCGTCCGCCACGAGGATCACTTGGGCTGGCATGACCAAGGCGACGGCAAGTGCTTTTTAGGGCTGCCGATCGAGAATGGACGCGTGCACGACCAGGGCGATATGCGACTCAAGAGTGCGCTGCGCGTGCTGTTCGCGCGTTACCAGCCGAGCGGCCGACTGACGGCTCACCAGAACATGCTGCTGTGCGACTTGGACCCGAGCTGGCGTGCCGACATCGAGCAGATATTGGCTGAGTATGGCGTGCCGACCGTCGAGCAAATCAGCAATGTGCGGCGGATGACCTTTGCCTGTCCCGCATTGCCCACGTGCGGTCTGGCGATCACCGAAAGCGAGCGAGCGGCGCCGACGTTGGTAGCCGAACTCGAGGCGGAAATCCTGCGGCTGGGACTGGATGCGGAGAAGTTTGGTGTGCACATGACGGGTTGTCCTAATGGATGTGCACGGCCCTACAACACCGATATTGGGATCGTCGGTCGCAGCGTCGACGGGAAAACCGGTGAAGGCAAGTACACCATTTTCCTCGGAGGCAACTTGATCGGTAACCGGATGAACACGATCTACAAAGATCTGGTTCCACTGAGCCAAATTGTCGCGACGTTACGACCCGTGTTGCTGTACTTCAAGCAGTCACACCAAGCCGGCGAGAGCTTTGGCGACTTCTGCAATCGCCTCGGCGTGGAAGAGCTGCTGCGGTTTGATCTGCAGTATGAGACCGAGTTGGCAGCGACTTGATCATCCCGAGATGGCGGGAGCCAGATGACCGGCGAGCATTTTCAGACAACGCAGTGGAGTCTGGTTATGGCCGCCGGTCAGGGCACGACGGAACCCTCGCGACAGGCTTTGGCGGACCTCTGCGCCCGTTATTGGCTGCCGCTGTATACGTTTGCGCGTCGACGCGGAGCGGGTGTTCACGACGCGCAGGACCTGACGCAGGCATTCTTCACGCGTCTGCTGGAGAAGAATATCTTGGCTGCAGCCCGCCCGGAGCGGGGACGATTCCGTTCGTTCCTGCTCACGGCGTTTCAGAACTTCATGGTCAATGAGTGGAAGAAACAGACCGCGCAGAAACGCGGCGGCAGCCAAGCTCCTCTACCGATGGATTTTGTAGCGGCCGAGTCCCGCTACCAGCTCGATCCCGTCGACCACCTGACACCGGAAAAGATGTTTGACCGGACGTGGACCTTGACGGTGCTGGAGCAGGTATTGTTGCGACTGCGTGGGGAGCAGGCTGCGCTTGGCAACGAACGACAGTTTGAGCTGCTCAAGCCGTTCCTTACCGCCTCCGCTGATGAAGACCGCTACGACAGCATCGCGATGCAGTTGCAGATGTCGCCTGGGGCTGCGCGTGGCCGTGCATCGGCTGCGAAGGCGTTACCGGGAGCTACTGCATCAAGAAATCTCGCAAACCGTGCGCAGTGAGCAGGAGGTCGAAGATGAGATCAGTCAGTTGCTCCGTTCGTTGTCGGACTCGCCGTGAAGGGTGAGGAAATCCTTGCTTGAATTGCTGTAACGCACAGGCCGTGGTGCTGTAGAACACTACAAAGACCACTCCCGTGCAGGGCGCACTCTCATGACAGGACATGCAATTTGTTCGCGGTGTGGGGCGGCCCTGTCCGCTGCGGCGGCTGAAGGCCTGTGCCCAGCCTGCCTGCTGCGAGCCGGCCTCCCGAGCATCGGCGAACAGGAATCCACGGTTTCCAGCGACTTCGCAGCCTCAGAAATCGGCGCCGCGCCGGCACTCGGCCTGTCCTTGGATATCACGGATTCAGACACGGTCCGCCCGCCGACCACGGGAACCAACCTCTCATACGTGGGCGACTATGAACTGCTAGAGGAGATCGCCCGAGGCGGAATGGGCGTGGTTTACAAGGCCCGGCAAGTCAGCTTGAGTCGCATCGTCGCTGTCAAGATGATTCTAGCGGGGCGCTTGGCCGATGCAGAAGCCGTGGCACGGTTTCAAGGCGAGGCCGAGGCGGCCGCCCGACTTGATCACCCGGGGATCGTCCCGGTGTTCGAGGTGGGAGAGCACCAGTTCGTGGAACCGTTACCTGTGGTCGGAGCAGAGTGTCAGGGAGCACTTCCTAACGCCGCCGAGCGACCTCGATGGCGACGGCGCCACTGACATCGTTTATTTCACTCGCTCCGATGCCGCACCGTCGATCGTCGCCGTCTCGGGAGCCGCAGGCAAGGAGCTGTGGCACTATGTCGGGTCACCTACCGGCGGCACTGGAAGAGGTACAGCGGCCGCAGCCTTGGTCGGCTATCCGATATTGTTTGACGTGGACGCCGACCAGGTGCCAGACGTTGTCGCCCGGTTTGCGTGGTGGAAGACTGGTGGCGCGAGCATCTCAACAGATGACGAGAGCTGGATCGTCGCGGTTTCCGGAAAAACCGGAGAGCCGTTATGGCGTCTGACCATGCCTGCTCGAGATTTGCCCCTGAACTATCGTTACACGGTGCGGAGCGGTAACGGCACATCGTCTTGGGACCAACAGGAGCTGTCGGATTACCACGCGTACCGCCGCATCGTCGTCCAAGAGGTCAACGGCCAGGCGATCGGCTTTGTGTGCGTTGGCCACCGGCTGATCAGCTTTGATATGGCCAGCGGTCAACAGGCCCATCCACCAGCGGACTACCGATTTCTACCGTTTTCGCAGCCGTTCATGGCTGCAGTACCGAGAGGTGGCATCGCCGCCTTGGTCATGCTGGAGGAACCACTAGGCGCCCACAAAAACGGGGTGCCGCTGGTTCAACCCAATGGCTACCGCTACTGGTTTCAGGCGATCGATCCAGCGACCGGCACCCGCCTGTGGCAGAGCGAGATCCCGCTGAAAGCGACGAACGTTGGGAATTGGGACCAGTGGCCGCGAGCCGTGCGATACCTTGCGTTGGGCAGCGGCCGGCATGCCGTGACGGTGCCGCTGAAGCGATTCGATGGCCGTGGGCTGTGGTGCGGACTGCGGCTGATCGACGTGACCAGTGGCCAGACCTTGTGGGACCGTTGGTTGCTCCAAGAGGGAGGCTACAATGATTTGCCACTCGCTGACATTCGGATCGGTCCTGACCTCAACGGCGACGGACTCGCAGAGGTGTTGGTCCTCTGGGTTGACATCTCCACCCATCGCTCGGCGAGAAAGGCGATCTGCGTATCCGCCCTGTCAGGCAAGGACGGAACGGTGCTCTGGCAAACGCGCCGTCCCGGTGCGGGACTCAAGGATCGCTTGGTAAACACCATCCGCTTCGGTCAGACCGGCGAGGACGGTTGGCCGCGGTTGCTGGTGCAGGGCAGCGAACCGCGCATCCACGTGCTGGCCGCCTCAACCGGACGACTGGTCTCGACACTCGACGGTGTTCTGCAACCGCACGCGTCCGATCTGGATGCCGATGGGCTGACGGATCTGGCGTTCATACAAGAATCCTCGGGAACGAAGTATCTCCAGCGTTTCGTCGGTGGGGTGCCGCCGGTCTGGCGGGCGTTTGGGCAGCGGGGGCTGGCAGGCGATCTAGACAGCGATGGGACGCTGGACCTGTGGGAAACCGGACGAGAATCGCAGGGAGCAACACAACACGTGATCGCGGCGAACTCAGGCGATGACGGTCGACGGCTGTGGGACTATGCGCTGCAGGAAGAAACCGGGGGGCGTTTCCCTTTCTTTGGACTTGAGCCGCTGCAGGATGCCGCTGACTTCAACAACGATGGCCATGCTGATCTGCTGGTGTACCATTCTTACGAACCCGTCTCAGCCGGGAATGAATGGAATGTGCTGCGCGCGGTCTCGCCGCGTGAGGGCAAGGTCCTTTGGGAACACGTGGGCGCGATCCCTCCAGAGGTTGCGTCAAACTCCAAGTTAACAGACGTTCGCATTGGGACCGCCAAACTAAACCTGAACGCGCCGCACGCTGTACTGCTGCTCGTACCCTCGGGGCGTATGGGTGAAGAAACGCTGATCTGCCTCGACGGCAGCGCCGGCCGCCATCGTTGGCACCAAGTGATCGCGCGAGAGACATTTTCGCCCACAGACCGCTTCAACGTCGACTCGTTCGGCGACCTCAATGGCGATGGCACCCAGGATCTCCTTGTGTGGAAAGCCGCGTCCAACGACGTCAACGGTGAGCTGCAGCTGGCGGCCCTTGATGGCCGAAGCGGCGACTGGGTTTGGCAGGCAGCGGATGTCACATCCAGTCATCGGCCGGACCAAACGACCGGATACTGGCCGAGTCCTATAGCGGTCGATCTCAACGGCGACGGCGCACCGGAGGTCATTGCCGTACGACAGCTAAGCGTCAAGGCTGGCGGTCGTGCGTCATGGCAAGTGGTTGTGCTCAGCGGCAGCCAGGGCGCGGTCCAATGGTCGTATGACTGGGAACATGACGGCAGAAAGCTGCCGCTGTTGGCCGCCGACTTTGCTGGAGACGGGCAGAGATCGATTTGCTGTGCTTCCCTAGCTAAGGCTCGCTTGCAGATCATCGTGCTCGATGCCGAAGGCAGGGTGGCACAGACGCTGTCGGGAACCTCTGCCAGCGACGCCCCCCAGGAAGCGATGGAGGACACGGTTCGCGCCGCCGGCTGGGCCGTGGCAGATGTCGACGCCGACCAGAGGGACGAGCTGTTGTACTTCGCCGATGGCAAACTGAACGTATTCGGAGGCGAATCGTCGCATTGGTCGTGGGACCTTCCGGATGCAAACGCACGCCTCCTTGAGGCAGATCTGAGGTCACCAAATGGCGAGCCGTACGTTCTCGTTTGGGCCGGCAATCAGGTGTATGGAGTGAGTGCTAAGAGCGGAGCGGTACTCTATCGTGGACAGGCTCCACCGGCCGAGGCAAGCCGCAGCGGAGTCGTGCGGAATCGTCTAGAAGTGCTCACGACACGCTCGGCGGGCGCGTTGCCAACCTTTGCGCAGGTGGCCACGGATCTTCGTTATGCACAAGGACCACCGCACACGGTCGTTCACCGTGCCTGGCCGACCGACGCCAAGGGACGCATCGTGCCTCTCGAACCGCAACGCATCACTTACGCAGCTCTTCCTGAGCAGCTTGGCGAGCTAAGGCGTCGCCTGCCGTGGCACCTGAATGGAACCGAATTGCTGCTCGGCACGGGCATCCTGCCGGCAGCGCTGTTGGTCTTTCCCCTGTGGCTGGTCGGGTGGGTAATGCGCAGCGGCGCATATTCATGGGGCTGGCTGCCGATCGCCTATGGCGCGTTGTTTGTCGCAGTGCCGGTACTGTTCGAACGGCTTGGAATGAGCACCATACTTCCGGTGGCAGGACCGTCGCTGCTGGTGCTGCTGATGCCGGCGGCGTTGCTGTGGGTGGCTGTGCGGCAAGTCAATTACCGAGCCTGGATGTACGCGATCGCTTATTTAATTCTCGCCGCAATGCCGCTGGCCTATGTTCATTATGAAGGGGTGGGCCATCCGCTGAGACATCACCACGTGTTTGGCGACTTCTACTGGGTCGACGAAAGTGGCGGCGAAGTGTTATTGCTATCTACATTGTTGCTGCCCAGCTTTGCTTTTCTGGTGGCAGCGTTTCGAGGCCTGCGAGACGGTCAGTGGACGCGAATGGTTGGCCTATTCGCCGCCGCCGTTTTGACTGCGGGAGCTATTGCCGTTGCCGTCTTGTGGGCCGTAGCACCACTCGATGACCCCGATCCGCCGCCCTACTCGCTCGACGGCTGGTGGATCCCCATCTTCTTCGGTACCTACGCCGTCGGCTGTGTCCTATTAATCCTGTGGTTCGCCCGGTTCATACGCCGAGCTTGGCATCGCGGCTGTCGCCGGGGAGCTGACTTAGGAACTACAGCTCATAGCGGCGTTTCATTCCATCGGCGAATGTGACGTGCAAACGGTTTCCGCTTTCGGAGAAGTCAAACTTGACCGGACCGCGAAGAACCGTCTGGCCACCACTGGATGTGTCAACCCATGCGAGGAATGTTTTGACGCATGTTTCTCTTCCGGTGGTGGGCCAACGATGCCACACGTCGTAGCGGAAGTTGCAGGGGTGGCCATCTTCCTCTTGGAGCACCCACTTCTTCGACGAAATTCTCCAACGGCGAGTAGAAGTCGGATGAGCATGGAATGTTGCTACCATGTCGCGGCGGTCTTGACGCAAGGCGTATTCAACGGCTGTTATGCCGGAGCCGTCTGGAAGACGAAAGTTTGCTCCGGAGTGGTAGAGATACTCCACGACATCCCAGTGCGATTGCTGAGCCGCGTAGGTGATCGCTGAAAAGCCGTCCTTCTCCTCGTAGTCGATAAACGCACCATGCTCGACAAACAGTCGCACGGCACGAAGATCGCCGCGATAGGCCGCATCGAGCAACGGTGTAGGACCATAACCGCTGCTTCCTGCTCCACGATCAACATCGGCTCCCAGCCAAACCAGCAAGCGAAATAAATCTGTGTTTCCCCGCTCGGCGGCGATGACCATCCGCTCATCCAATGAAGCGCCTCTCCAGAGCCGGGCAGCTTGCAGCGCGATTGCAGTGATCGCTACCAGGATAAGCAGATGGCGAATGCGGAACTGAAGACGTGTCATAGGAGATGCGGCTCCGAAAGTCGAGCGGCATGGCAAGCTATATCTCAGGTGTTCGCTTGCGTCTCTGGTGTTCGCTTGCGATCACGACTCATCGTCGGCCCTTGTCGCCATCATGTCAATTGAGATCGTTTCCTTGCGGTCGAAATCCCCACCCGCTACCCCGGTTCCTGTCCCAATAGCCGTTGCGGGACCAGCCTGGGCCCTAGCGGTCGTTGCGAAGCAGCAGAGCTGATCGCGTCGAGTCTCCATGCACGTTCTCTGGCGAAACGATGTGCCCTATCTACCAGCACGATTTGCTGCATCGTGCCGCTGTGAATCGTCCACCGGACGTGGCTGACAGCGTTAGCGGCACGGCGTTTGCCTTTGCGAGAACGAGCGAACTGCGGGCGTGATCCTATTTCTGCTGCCAGCATGGCTTGGGGATTGATATCAAACGCTTGCCTGCCTCACAAACGAGACTTTTCGGCGCAGTTTGCCCGCTTCTTTTTTACCGTCTTTTCGTTTGGCGAAAGCGCTACGTTTGTGGAGGCTGACCATCAATAGGCTGTTGCATACTTGCCAGACGCATCGTTACCTGTTTGCAGTGGTTGGCCTGTGGCTGACCATCATGGTGCTGGGTTTCCGGCAGCTCCATTCTTATGGCAGCACGGCTGGCGGAGCCGGCGCCGCTCCGCAGCAGATTGCCGTCGGAACGTTGGCCCCGATGGCTCACGACGGTCCGCGACTGGTGTTTTTTGCACATCCCCATTGTCCTTGCACACGAGCAAGCTTGGTCGAACTGGCCGTCATCCTGGAGCTCAGCCAACAGGATGTTGCAGCCGAGGTTCACTTCGTTCGGCCGCCGGGTGTACCGGCTGGCTGGGAGAAAACAGCGAGTTGGGATGCAGCGGCCAGATTACCCGGCGTGCGGGTCTTCTGTGATGAAGGAGGCGTCTGGGAGCGGCGACCTCTGGACACGCAGTTCTTTATGACCATGAAGGCAAGCTATTGTTTCGCGGAGGTCTCACCCGCGCGGGGCCAGGCCGGAGACAGTACGGGTCGACGGGCGATCCTCGCGCTGTTGGCGGGCAAAGCGGCACCTGCTGAATCGATGGTTTTCGGTTGTCCGCTGTTGAATGCCTCTACCTGTGGTCTATCGAACGGTTGTTCAGCGGAGGGCGGTTCATGTCAGTCATGCCAGTAACACTAGGTATCGCCGACCCGGTCGCAACGCGTACGCGGGAACTGGCCGAAGCGACACAAATTGCGCTCGCGCTCTGCGCCGATCGAATGTTTGCAGGTCTGCTGGTCTTTCAGTGGCTGGCGTGCTTGGTCGTGACGCTGGCGTTCTCGCCCCAGAGCTGGGAAGGGGCCGTAGGACACGTGCATCCGCACGTTTGGTCCGCACTGTTTCTCGGAGCGGCCATCGTCAGCCTGCCGGTGGCTCTGGTGGTGCTGCGACCTGGGGCGAGGGCCACACGCTTTGTGGTTGCCATTGCCCAAATGCTTCTCGGATCGTTGCTGATTCACTTAGCCGCCGGACGTCCTGAGACCCACTTTCACGTCTTCGGTTCGCTTGCCTTCTTGAGCTTCTATCGCGACTGGCGGTTGCTGATGACAGCGTCGGCTGTCGTTGTCTTGGACCATTTTGTCCGCGGGCTGTACTGGCCGGAATCGATTTATGGGATTGCGACCGGGGCCCGCTGGCGTTGGCTCGAACACGGTGGCTGGGTTGCGTTCATCGATGTCTTTTTGTGCTATTCGATTTGGCAAAGCCGGCAGGAATCGTGGAGAGCGGCCGAACGACAGGCGCAGCTAGAAGCCACCAACAAATTGGTGGAGAAGCAGGTACTCGATCGGACGGCGGCTTACCGGCGCAGCGAAAGGCGCTTCCGCACGCTCGCCACGCATTCGCCGACAGGTATTTATGAATGCGACGCCGCGGGAACCTGCGTGTACGTCAACGATCGCTGGTGCGCCATGACCGGGATCTCGCCACAGCAGGTGCTGGGGCAGGACTGGAGCACCGCGCTGCATGCCGACCAAGCTCAGCAGGTGCTTGCGGGCTGGGAAGAGTCGGTGGAGAAGGAGCGTGAGTTTGCTCATGAGATCCGCTTCCAAGCTGCGGATGGCCAGCTGCGATGGGGCCTAGCTACTGCCGTTTGCTTGGTGGACGAACAGGGCGAAGTCAGCGGTTACTTAGGAAACCTGCTGGACATCACCGATCGTAAACGTGCTGAAGATGAAGCTTACGAGGCCAAAGCGGCGGCCGAAGCAGCCAACCGCGCCAAGAGCGAATTTCTGGCGAACATGAGCCATGAAATCCGCACCCCGATGAACGGCATTCTGGGCATGACGGAACTGACGCTCGACTCGGCTTTAACGCAAGAGCAGCGAGAAAACCTCGGCATGGTCAAGTCATCCGCCGATTCCCTGCTGCAGGTGATCAATGACATCCTGGACTTCTCTAAAATTGAAGCCGGCAAGCTGGAACTCGATCCGGTCGCTTTCTCCTTCCGCGACAGCCTGGGAGCCACGATCAAGGCGCTCGGTCTGCGAACGCAGGACAAGGGACTGGAACTGGTTTGCCACATCGACCCTGCTGTGCCAGACGGCTTAGTGGGCGATGCGATGCGGCTGCGGCAAATCGTTACCAACCTGATCGGCAACGCGATCAAGTTCACTAGCACCGGCGAAGTCGCCGTGAATGTCACTGTGGATAGCGAGCAGGACGAATCGGTTTGCCTGCACTTATCGGTGCGAGATACGGGGATCGGTATTCCGGCGGATAAGCAGCAAGCGATTTTCGAATCGTTCACGCAGGTAGATGCCTCGACCACTCGCCAGTTTGGTGGCACAGGCCTTGGGCTGGCCATCAGTTCTCAGCTGGTCGAGCTGATGTCCGGACGGATCTGGCTTGAGAGCCAGGTGGGTGTGGGCAGCACGTTCCATTTCACCGCCCAGTTCCTGAAATGCTCCGCTTACGCCAGCAGCCTGCAGGCAGATCTAAGCGAGTTGGCGGAGTTGTCGGTGTTGATTGTAGACGACAACGCCACCAATCGCGCGATGCTGGAGATCACTGTTGCCCAGTGGCACATGCGTCCCACCGCTGTCGGCAACGGCGTGTCGGCCGTAACCGCGATGAAGCGAGCTGCAGCTCAAGGAACGCCGTTCGCGCTCATTTTGCTCGATGCATTCATGCCGGACCAAGATGGTTTTGCCGTCGCAGAACAGATCAATCACGATCCGGACCTCAGCGGTGCGACCATCATGATGCTGACTTCGTCGGACCGCAACGGCGAAGCAGCCGCGTTGCCGCGCCTTGGGCATCGCCTGCTACCTCCGCAAACCGATTTCTCAGGCCGAACTGCTCGATGCCATCCGCAGCACGCTTGGGGCTTCTGAACGAAAGCTGCCAGCAGTTCGCCCGCCGGCTCAAACCGATCTCCAGTGGCGACAGCGCCCGCTGCGGATCCTGTTGGCAGAAGACAACCCAGTCAACCAGAAACTCGCCACGAGGACACTCCAGAAAAGAGGGCACACGGTCTTTTTGGCCAACGACGGCATCGAGGCTCTCGAGATTCTGACGCGGGAAGCAGTCGACCTGGTGCTCATGGACGTGCAGATGCCACGCATGGACGGTTTGGCTGCGACCGCGACGATCCGAGAACGCGAACGCATCGGCGGCGGCCGAGTGCCGATCATCGCCGTGACCGCGCATGCGATGGCGGGCGATCGCGAGCGATGCTTGGCGGCGGGCATGGATGGTTACCTGTCCAAACCGCTCAAAGCTGATGAGCTGTTTGCCGCGATTGCGGGGATTCCGCCCGTGAAGATAAAAATGCCCGCTGTTGCAATCGTTCACGACCGGCCGATTAGTGCCAGCCAGCTCGATACCCCTGTATTCGACCTGGTCGAATCGCTCGGCTACGTCGATGGCAACCGTGAACTGCTCGAAGAGATGATCGAGCTGTTCTTTGTTCAATTGGACCGGCTGCTCCCGCAGATCCGGATTGCCGGAGACCATCGTGATCACCAAACGCTCAGCCAACAGGCCCACAAGCTCGCCGGCTCGATGATGGCTTTCGGAGCGCAGGCCGCAGTTGAGACAGCCCGGCGATTGGAAGCCGTCAGCCGTGAAACCGAACTAGACTCGATCGATGCGACTCTTACTGAGCTGGAACGGGAGGTGACCCGGCTGCGCAAGGCGCTGACGGCTTACCTGCAAGAGAGTAACGCGTACGCATCCTAGTGATCGGTTACGGGTAAGATTCCGGGTTGGTAGGTGCGCCCTGCCGTTTGCAGCGTGGTTGTTCCGCTATTTTAAGTGGCCGGACACAAGTAACTTGTCATAGGTGACTTCATTCAGCACGATTCCTGCCGGGTGGAAAGAATCAGATCATGGGACAAACTTGTGTCCGGGTGCTTAATGGCTGTCCGCCTAGGGCGAGTATCGCTATGGCTTCGGGTGGCACGCTCAGAGCCCCAGCGATGGGCGTGAGCAGCGGAAGCAGATACCGGGCCGATGAAAGATTTCATGGTACCCCTGCAGTTCTCCCCAGCACGCCCTTCGTTCCTCAGGGACGTGCCACCCCTATCCTATAACGGATCACTTGCAACCTGCGCCGGTTGTCATTCAGCCGGCGGTTGGTGAGCCGCGGTCAGTTACAGGCTCAGCGGTCCGCCATCGCAGAACTCGGGCGAACCGAATGTGCTCAGTTCGTGATCTCCGAAGGCGTGTGCCAAGGACAACCAAAGCCGGTTGTGAGTCGCATCCTTCAGATCCAGAGCACGATTGGTCGGGAATCCCGCACCGCCGCCAACCAGTAGGAACGGGATGTTGGACAGCGTGTGGGAGTTGCCTTTGCCCAGTTCGTTGACCCACACGATCTGCGTGTGATCGAGCATCGAGCCTTCGCCAGCGGGCTCGGGCGTTTCCGCCAGCCGCCGCGCCAAGTAGGCCAGCTCGCCAGCGAACCAGGCATTGATTCGCTTCAGCTTGTCATGCGCGTCCTGGTTGTCATCCGGTTCGTGAGACAGCCCGTGGTGCCCTTCTTCGATATCCAGCCAGCGCATCCGAGCCAGGCCGACCGAGCGCATGTACTGCAAACTGGCGACGCGGGACATGTTGTTGGCCAGCGCGTTGACCAGCAAGTCGATCTGCATCCGGCTGATCGCTGGCGTGTTATCGTTGACCAACTCGATCGTCGGATCGATCTCCGGCTCGGGATGCAGCGGTTCGGCCTGGGCCGCGGCGGCTGCAATGTCCAGTTCCAGCTGGCGAACCGACTCCATGTGCTCGGCCAGCATCCGGCGATCCTCGCCGCTCAAGCGGCGTTCGACGCGCCGCAAGTCTTCGCTGACCTGATCGAGCACGCTGCCCAGCAGCTGTCGCTCTTTCACCGCCATAGAGCTTGTCGAACATCTGTCGGGGATCATCGATCGGTGCGAACGGTTGATTAGCTCCGGCATAACACATCCGCGTCCAGGGATCGGCGCGATTGGGAACAGCAACGCCGAACTCGAGCGACCCAAAGCGGGTTTGCGTCTCCGGATCGGATTGCAAGTGGTTGCGAATCTGCTGATCGATCGAAATCCCGCTGGCCCAACCCGCCGGGCTGTCGGAACCGCCTTGGATGTTACCAGGACTGAGTTCCCTGGCGGTCAGCAGGCAGGACATGCCGCGCATGTGATTGTCGCCGTCGCCGCGAATCTTGTTGTTGACCCCTTTGAGGATCAGGGTCTGCTCGCGGAAGGGCTCGAGCGCTTGCAGCATCGGTTTGAGCTGCAGCGGCGTGTCCGCCCCATACTGGTCCGGCCAGAACTCGCTCGGCAGCGTGCCGTTGGGCGAGAACATGATCACCAGCCGCTGGCAAGGCCGCCCCGGCGCACTGGCCCGCAGGCTCGATAGCCCGGACAAAAACGGCACCGCTGCGGCGCCCACCCCCAACTCACGCAAGAAAGTACGTCGATTCCGCGGTTTGGTGACTGACTTCATGGTCTATTCTCCCATGGCTGAGGTTGGGCTGGTGGCCAAGGCCAGTGAGGCTTGCTCACTGCGCAGCGCGTCGATCGCCGCGATGCGTACCAGCAGATTCTGCACGTGAAATTGCTCGGTTTCAAAGGCCGCAGCGAGCCGCTCGATCGTCTCCGGTCCATAGGCGGCCGGGAACTGCTTGGTCCAGTGCTGGGCCACTTGGGCGATAAACGCTCGCCGGGCCGATGGACTGGCCAGCGCCAGCTCTGCAACGTGCCGCGCGTTCTCCAGTTGCACAGACTCACCGGTCTCACTGGTGTATTCGCTGGCCGTGTCCAGCGGTTTGCCATTCTCTTCGGTCCGCCAACGCCCCACCGCGTCGTAATGCTCCATCGCAAAACCGAGCGGGTTGATCACTGAATGGCATGACATACAGCTCGATTGGCTGGTCAACTGCGTAACCTTCTCGCGCATCGTCAGGTGAGGATCAAACTGTTCATTCTCAAAAGCGGTCGCAACCGGCGGCGGATTCAGCGCCCGGCCGACGATGCTGCGCGAGAGAAAAACCCCGCGATGAATCGGCGATGTATTGTTGTGGTAGGCCAAAACGCTCAACAGGTACGGGTGCGTCATCACCCCAGAGCGTTCTTGGGGCGAGAACACAACCTTGTCGAATGTTCCGTCCAACGGCTCCTGTGCACCGGCTTCCGCGGCGGATGTGGACACCAGGGCGGTTTCCGATGCTGAATCCGCTGCCGCGGCTTCTGTTTCCTCGGGCAATTCCGCCGCTGCAGTCGCCGGCTGGTAGAGCTGCCGCAGCCGTGGACTGAGCAACAGGTAATCCGCGGTCAACAATTGCCGGTAATCCGACGCTTCGCTCCAAATCACTTCGTCCAAGAACAACTCGAGCGAGTGCCGCAAGTCCGCGATGACGGCATCGTCGAACTGTGGAAAAAGTTGTTGATCCTTTGCCAGATCGCGATCTTCGAGTTCCAGCCAATGCGCATAAAAACCGCGCAGCTTGTGACGGCGCGCGGATCGGACAGCATCCGCCGGGCGTGTACCTGGACCTGCCCGGGCTGAGTCAGTTCGCCCGCATCGGCTGCCTGCATCAGCTCACGATCGGGCAACGAATCCCACATCGACAGCGCCAGTCGCGCCGCGACGGTGTGCGGGGCAGGCGGCTGATCAGCGGTCGACGGCTCGCTCCAGGCGAGTTCGGGATACAGAAACTCCGGCGAGCAGAGAACCCAAACCACGGCGCGGCGGACCGAAAGCTCAGGGTTGGGTTCCTCAGCAAAAAACCGCTCGCGCAAGAGCGACTGTTCCTCTGGCGTTAACGGTCGCCGGAAAGCCACGCGAGCAAAGTCCGCGATGAACTGCTGCAGCTCATCGCGGCGGGCCGAGTCGGCGGCGAGGTCACCGGCGGCCAGGTCACCGGCGGCCTCCTGGCTGGTGGCATTGCCCTCGGCCGTTTCCTTGGGTTCTTCGGCGTTAGCAGTCTTGGGGGCAGGTCCAACCAGCACCGGCAGTCGATTGACTACCTCGTCGGCTGTCGCGATGGCTGCATTGGCCACGGCTACCTTCCATTGGGTCGAGACCGAACGCCCCTGCTCGAAACCTTGGCTTCTGTCGTCCGGCGGAAATGGCGTCTCCACGACAAAGGTGCGGCCGAGTTCCTCCGTGGACAAGCTCGATCGGTCCAGCACCGACCAGACGCCATGCGGCGGCTTCCACTCCAACTTAATCGACGCCGTCGGCTCCTTATACTTAAAGAACTCCAGCCGGATCGGATACTTCCTCCCCCCCAACAGGAACAGCCGAGCCGATTCTTCACGGAGGCTGCCGGAGCTGACCCAAGCATCGATCAGAGCCGTTTGGCCCTTGGTGCCGCTGTCGTCTCGCAGCTTGCCCAGGCCAGGCGCCGGGTCGAAGTTCACATACAGCCGGGCACCGTTGGGAGTAGCGACACGAAACTGATACTCTCCAGTCGCCTGCACGTTCAGCGCCCCCTCCCAAACAATCGCGAATTGGTCGGCGGGCACCCCTTCGACCGGAGCCGCTTCTTGGAAGTCGAACTCGATTCGCTCATCGACGCGTTGTAGCCCGAGTTGGTTGGCCTTATTCATGCCTTCGGAGCCATAGTACAGCCCGCGCAAACCGGCTTGAACCGGTTCGGCTACCGCCTCCCTTTGTCCACGGCGGCCATTGCCGCGAGGGCGGCGTCGCTCCGACTCGACTGCCGCCAGGCGGCGCGGGTTTCCGCGGGCCCGGGCGTGAAATGAGCGAGCAGATCGGCCACCGAGTTGCGAAATTGAGGCACGGTCAACCGCATCAATTCGACGCGCAGCGGCGTAGCAATCCCCAGCCGCTGCCGCGCCTCGACCGAATAGAACGCGTCATAGATGTACTGGGCCATCTGAGACGCTTCATCCCCGACGCAATCTTCCGGGTCATCCTCGGGCATGGTCCGCTCAATCAACAGCGTCAGCTCTTCAACTGAGCGAGTCCCGGCCAAGGTGGATTCGTAGACCCCCTCGACTCCCTGGCCATCGGCACCGTGGCAGGAAACGCACTTCTGCTCATAAAGTTGGCTGATCGATTCTTCGGCCCTCGCTCCGCTGGGCGCAACCGCTCCGATCCAGCAGGTACTGGCCAGGAACCAACCAGTTAAAACTAGGCGTTCAGTCGAACGAAGCATGGTCGACTCATCCGCGGCGGGAATTAGGTGAGGAAGGAGCCAAAGGCAGGTTGCGCGATTGTAGCAGCGCCACACGCGTTAAGGGTACCCAAAATAGCGATACGATTGCTGTTCACCGGAATGAAAACCACTGGCTCGAGAGCGCGTGTACGAGCTCGATTCCGAGTAACGCTATCGTTGTCGCAACTAAATCAATTTGGTGGCGGCTAAGGGACCAGTGGATCCGAACGTGCAAGTACTTGGGCAAGCAACAAGTTGCAGGTAGATCTCGATTGCCTGCTCAGGGGACTGCTCAACCGCTGGTGCAATTTTCACGTCACCGCGCCTGACCTGAGCGTCCCGCGCCGCACCGGCTAGCGCCGTGCGCCGCTGGTCGTACCACTTGAGCACTTCGTCAGCCTGCTGCTGTGCGATCGCTAGGTCGATCAAAACCTCATGATGCGGGCCGACGATTGAGCTTGAGCGAGGGTAACCTGCACCCTTTGCCGATACAGGAGACTGCGGCAGCGGCCACGCCTTCGTTACCTGTGATTTGGGCGAGCCATCAATGCCGTGATCAGGCCGTTGGCCGGTTTCCAAAAATGGCATCGCAGCTTTCGTGACTTGGTTCTCGCACCTGGCTTTCTTGGCGGCCCTTACCATCTTCTGATAGGTATCGACCTTCGCTAAACCTTCCATTGCGAGCAACTCAGCGGCATCAAGCTGTTTCTCAGCCAGCAGCCGATCAACAGCCCGCACGTACCCTCCGGCCCGGCTCGCCTCCGCTTTTTGATATCTAGCATCGCCAATGTCCGGTACGACTCAGTCCCCATGACCGTCGTGATCACCGAACCCTCTTCGGCGGCGCTGAGCCCGCGGACGCGACGCTGCTGTTGGCAGCCCTTCCCTCGATCGACGCTGCGAGGGCCGGCCCACTGCTGGAGGCCATCGCAAGTCGATTTCTGCCACGCCGATAGCGATTCCGGAAACGTTCACACCCATTGCCCATATTGCCGAACAACCGAACTTGCCGTGTCCATCGTACCTCAGTGACCTCCAGATGTGCACGTAATGCAGTTGGCCGGAGCCACAGCTGGCAAAGCGAATATCCTTCGTCGTCACTGGCACTCACCGCATGTGAGGTTGACGCAGAGGTACGAACTGTTAAACACCGGCCCATCGACCGGCGCTCCAAGCACACTCCGGTCAATTGCGAGACGCCAGCCAAGCCGAGTCAAACAACTGATGAACGACTGCCTTCCTGCCGAGCCGCCACAGGAATGGCTCGAACTGACACAGTCGCTGCTCGATTCTTAACTCAAGGGCCTCAGTCGGGGACGTTGAGACTTCACCCCAGCTCGGTCAGCCGCCGCCTTCAACCTACGCTCGAGCACCACATTCGCGCTCGGCCCATGGGAGATGCACGGGCCGCTGGAGCGTATACCAGCTTTGTGCGATTGCCAATCAGCTGGTAACGACGCTGAAATCGCTGGCCGAGGACGCTGACGAGCCGCTGCTGGCTCTGGCAGCTGAGATTCGCACGGCACATCACCAGGGAGGCGAGTGATATGGCTTCAAATTCGCAGTGATAAATGTACAGGGCCTTTTAGGCCCTTCGAAACCGGCGGTATCGCGCGTTGTTGGTAGAGGCTCTCACATGCACTGAGTGCCAGCTGATCCTCTTGTACAGTACACACGACGCGGGTGTCTTCAATACTAACCAGGACCTTGATCAACGATGTCTCGCATAACGTGTGGCTTCCATGCCTCTCACGAACAGCACACGCCAAGCCGACTACTGGCGATGGCACAGCGGGCCCAGCAGGCGGGTTTTCAGGCGGGTATGTGTTCGGATCACTTCAACCCTTGGAGTACTGTCCAAGGGCAGAGCGGCTACGCGTGGAGCTGGCTTGGAGCGGCAATGCAAGCCGTTCCGCAGTGGACTTTCGGAATGGTTTGCGCGCCGGACAGCGTTATCATCCGGTAATCCTCGCGCAGGCAGCAGCAACGCTTTCAGAGATGTTTCCGCAACGGCTGTGGTGCGCCTTTGGCAGCGGCCAATACCTCAACGAGCACATCACCGGACAACGATGGCCAAGTAAATCGGAGCGGAACGAGCGTCTGCGTGAGTCTGTTCGCGTAATCCGTGCGCTTTGGAACGGCGAGACGCTTAACGAACGCGGTAAGTTCTTCGATGTTGAAGATGCCAAGCTCTACACCCGCCCGACGACGCCCCCACTGATTTACGCGCCCGTCCTCAGTGAGGCGACGGCGCGATTCGTGGGCAGCTGGGCGGACGGCTTGATCACTGTGCAGGCGGAACCAGAGAAGCTACGGCGGATCGTTGACGCGTTCCGCGAAGAGGGCGGCGAGGGCAAACCGCTAAGCCTGCAGGTTCATGTCGCCTACGCCGAGACCGATGAAGAAGCTCGCAACGCGGCCTTTGAGCAGTGGCGAACCAATATCTTTGCAAGCCAGGTCCTCAGCGACATCAAAACGCCGGAGCAGTTCGATGCTCTTGCACAAACCGTCCGTCCGCAAGACATGGACAAAGCTGTTCGCATCTCCAGCGACCTAAAGCAGCATTTGGCATGGCTTCAAGAGTACGTCGCTATCGGCTTCGATCACATCTATCTGCATGAAGTGGGACTTAACCAGGAGCGATTTATAGACACGTTCGGCGCCAATGTACTGCCCAACCTAGAATAGAGTCGGTTTGAGAATCACCATTGGTGCATTTCGGCGGCCACCTACTGATATGACGAGCACCAACTTGCGGGGACGAGCCTGAGGGAACATAGCACCGGCGTATGAAGCTGTGCTCCGGCTACTTATGGAGATGACTTGAGGCCATTCCCCATTCTCCGCCGAAGACAAACTCGGCCAGCGGTTTGCGGCCTCTGGGGGCGAGATCGCGTTCCCGAAACTTCTCTGAGAGCGTTTCCGGGTCGGCAGCGTAACCGATCGCCAGTCCCGTCAACGGAATAACCCCTTCTGGGATGCGGTAGAGCTCACGGGCCTTCTCGGGCAGAATCCCGATCATCTGGTGAACCGATAGACCACGGGCGGTCGCTTCGATGCTCAAGGTAGCGCTGGCGAGGCCGAGGTCGTGTACGGCAGCGGCATTGGGCTTGCCATTGCGTGAGAAGTTCAAGCTCGTGCAGCCAATGGCTAGCACCGGCGATGCTTTCGCCCACGCCTGATTGCCTTCCACCAAGCAGGAAAGCAGCCGCTCGTGAGCCTTCGGATCCGCCTTGGTCGCGATGATGTACGTCCATGGCTGCTCGTTGTAGGACGACGCCGCCCAGCGTGCCGCTTCAAAAATCGAACGCAGGTCCTCATCCGAGACTGGGCGGTCGTCAAATGCGTAAGGACTCCAGCGGCGAGCGATCAGCTCGTGGATCGGGTGGTCGGTGGCGCGCGTGCTTCTGAGTGTTCATTTCTTGGCTTACATCGTGATCATCTAGATGAACAGAGCGTGGGTGAGACAACTTACCGCGCCAGCGAACGCTGTGCCGCTACCCTGGGTAGCCTGCCGAGACGACGAGGACCTGTTTTTTCCGAAGCCGATGTCGATCTCGGCGATTCCCGAGCGACTAACTGGAGAATCGGCGTCTTTGGCGTGTCGGCGCACCCTTGATCGGCCAAAAGAAGAATTGCCAAACACCCCGCTGATGAAGTACTCAGTCAACGGGTTGCTGCTGACTCCGTCGCGGCGCCGGGCCGCGAGAACCTGCTGGCGATGATCACCAGGCAGGATTACCTCGACGAAAAATTGGGCGAAGGATTGAGAATCGGTATGGATCATCCTATTCGAGAAGCGTTCCCGTACCTCCGCGTCCGCAGTGCGACTGAGGCAATCGAGTTCTACAAGACAGCGTTCGGAGCTGTTGAAGAGTTCCGGCTGTCTGAACCCAACGGCCGCGTCGGGCATGCGGAACTCAAGTTCGGTTCACAGACGGTGATGGTGTCAGATGAATACCCGGAGTATGGGATTTATGGGCCCCAGCCGGGTCGACCTACCGGTTCCTGCATCCATCTGCACGTCGATGATGTGGACGCTGTGACCCAGCGAGCTGTGTCGGCAGGAGCCACCCTGACCATGGAGCCTGCGAATCAATTCCATGGCGAACGAACCGCAAAGGTCCTCGATCCCTTCGGACACGAGTGGTACCTGGGATCGACCATCGAAATCGTCTCGCGCGAAGAAATGCAGCGGCGTTTCGCTGCGATGTTTGAATCCAAATAGAAGCACTCAGCAGGATCTAGCCACACGAGCGGAGAAATCATGAACAGCAGGTCAAATAAATCAAGGGTCACGGGTTGGGTGCTGAGCATCCTGCTGGGCTTGTTCCTGATCGTCGCCAGTGCCGTACCCAAGTTTATACAGTGGGAAGGCAAGGCCGAAATGTTCGCCAAGCTGGGCTGGACGGAGGATGTGATGTTCACGATCGGCATCGTCGAAGCCGCGATTGCTATTTTGTTTTTGATCCCAAGAACGGCATTCGTAGCTGCGATCCTACTGACGGCCTACCTCGGCGGAGCCGCGGCAACCCATATCCGTGTGAGCGATTCTTTCTACTTTCCGATCCTGACCGGAGTGTTCGCATGGATTGCACTAGGGCTCCGTAAACCGGAAGTGTTCCGACTCGCATTCGGAAAGGGCGCCTCGGATCACTGATCGGATCGTTTGCTGAGGCTTCTGAGCGGGATAGGACATGAACTTCGGCAAAATTCGATGATTCTCCCCGCCACGCCCTTCGTTCCTCAGGGACGTGCCACCCCGAGGATCAGCGACCACGCCCCAAGTGCTGAGCCACGAAACTCGCGGAAGAACCACCTTACCTCACCTCAACACTGGAGAATCGTCATGAATCGGAACCCTGTCGGCTGGTTTGAAATCTACGTTCAAGACATGCAGCGCGCCGAAAAATTCTACGAAACCGTGCTAGGCGTCGAGCTGACGAAGCTGGAATCGCCGACGCCTGATCTGGAGATGATGGCGTTTCCCATGAATATGGACGCCGGTGGAGCTTCTGGCGCACTGGCAAGAATGGAAGGCTGCCCGTCCGGCGGTATGGGGACGCTGGTCTACTTCTCGTGCGAAGACTGTGCTGTCGAAGCGTCGCGAGTCGAAGCAGCCGGCGGCAAAATCTGTAAACCGAAGATGTCGATCGGTCCTTACGGATTCATCGCCTTGGTGGCGGACACCGAAGGCAACATGATCGGCTTACACTCCATGCAATAAGCGGCACTGAGCATGCACATCAAACAACGCATTACACCGTTCTTAACCTATAAGAAACAAGCTGAGGAAGCGGCCGAATTCTATGTCTCCGTACTTCCCGATTCGAGGATCATTCGCAAGATCGGTCATCCAAACGATCGCACCGTCCTGACGGTTGAGTTTGAACTGTGTGGCATGAAGTTCGTCGGCCTGAACGCAGGCCAAGATTGGGCGTTCACCGAAGCGTTCTCGCTTTCGGTAGCATGCGAGAATCAAGCAGAGATCGACCGCTTGTGGCGTAAACTAACCGCTGGCGGTGGAAGTGAACTCGCGTGTGGTTGGCTCAAGGACAAGTTCGGCATGTGCTGGCAAATCGTACCTGCACAGATGGAGCAGTGGATGGCCAGCGACCAGCCCGAGAATCTCCAGCGGATGTTTGAGGCGGTCTGGCAAATGAAGAAGCTCGACGTTGCGAAATTGCAGTCGGCATTCGATGGCCACAGCTAGCTTTTTGGAAGGCAGTCCCGTGAAGTACATCCTCTTGATTTATTCTGCCGAAGATGCCTGGCCCGCGGACGAACTCGCAGTCGCCCGCGACGAATCCGTGCGACTGTGCCATGAACTCAACGACCGCGGGCAATATCGAGGAGCGGCCCCCCTGCATCCGTCAGCCACTGCGACCTGCGTCCGGGTCCGTGACGGCAAAACTACGGTCGCCGACGGGCCGTACGCGGAAACGAAGGAACAACTGGCCGGTTACTTCCTGATCGATGTCGCCAATCTCGATGAAGCCATCGCGGTCGCCGCCCGCATCCCAGGTACGACGCGTGGGACGACCGAGGTGCGTCCGATCGTCGAGTTGCCCGGATTGCCCTAGCGATTTGCCACAGCTAAAAGTTTGGGTTAAGGCCGCACGGCTCGCGCCGTGGCGTTACCATTTTAACGGCAGGGCGCGAGCCCTCCGACCGGACGGACCCTAAAATCAAGCTGTGACGCAGCACTCATGCCCCACGCTCGCCGAGGGTCCGGTCGAGGTTGAAAGCGGCGCTGATCAGCCCCAGATGCGTGAACGCCTGCGGAAAGTTCCCTAGCGCCTCCCCATGGGGACCTGTCTGCTCCGCGTACAGCCCCAGGTGATTGGCGTAGCCGAGCATTTCCTCGAACAACAGCCGCGCCTCCTGCAACCGGCGCTGATCGGTCCGCCCGGCCCGTGTCAGCGCCTCGACCAGCCAAAAGCTGCACATATTGAACGTGCCCTCCTTCCCCGGTAGCCCATCGGGCGCTTCTTGCGGGTTGTAGCGGTACACCAGTCCGCCAGCGGCCAACCCGCCTTGCGAGAGCGGCTTGCGGATCGCGTCCACCGTCGCCAGCATCCGGGCGTCATTGGGGGCGGTAAAAAATACCAATGGCATGAGCAGGTTCGAGGCATCCAGAGCGGGTAGACCGTAGGCCTGGACGAAGGCCTGCCGCTGAGGGTCCCAGCCTTTGTCCATGACTTCCTCATAAATCTCATCCCGCGCCCGCAGCCATCGCGCCCTGTCAGCTGGGAAGGATCGCTTTTCGGCCAGCCGCAACCCCCGGTCCACTGCGACCCAGCACATGAGACGCGAAAAGACGAACTGTCGCCGGCCGCCGCGAACCTCCCAGATGCCTTCGTCTTCGCGCGTCCAATTTTCGCAGACCCAATCGACCAGCCGACGGAGATCTTTCCAAGCCTCATAACCAAGCGCCGTCCCGTGCTTGTTGAACAGGTAAGCAGAGTCCATCAACTCACCGTAGATATCGAGTTGGAGTTGGCCATGGGCGGCGTTACCGATCCGCACCGGCCGCGATCCGCGGTAACCTTCCAGGTGCGACAGTTCCTCCTCGATAAGTTCGGTGCGACCGTCGATACCATACATGAGTTGGAGCGGACCGTCGGCATCCGACTTGTCTTCATGCCAGCGAGCTGACAACCAGTCCATAAAATGGGCGGCTTCCTCGGTGAAGCCGATCCGCATCAGCGCGTACAGCGTGAAGGAGGCGTCGCGCAGCCATGTGTAGCGGTAATCCCAGTTTCGCACCCCGCCGATGCCTTCCGGAAGGCTCGTCGTCGGGGCAGCTACCAGCGCGCCGGTCGGTGCAAAGGTCATCAGCTTGAGCGCCAACGCTGAGCGGTGCACATCTTCTCGCCAACGGCCCTGATAGGTGCAGCGGGATAGCCAGCGCTGCCAATACATGACCGTCTCTCGAAACCCCTCCTCCGCCTCGCCGACACTGGGACAGTGACCGATGTCGTTGCTTCGATCGTGTTGACGCAGGATGAAGGTCGCGGTTTCTCCCTCGCCCAGAACGAAATTGGCGCGCACGCCATCGCCTTCGCGCTGGAGCGGGACTGAGGCGACTAGCCCAAGGCTCAGTCCGGGTCCGTCGAAGCGAGCGCCGCGGTCATCAACAAAGGTGTCATGACGGGCGCGAGCATAGTCGAAGGCCGGGCGACACTGGAGCCGAAACGGCATGCGGCCGTGAACCACGCGCACGCGACGCACCAGTTGATCGGTTGGAGACTTGTTGTCGGCGCTGACGGGCATGTAATCCGCAATTTCGCCGATCCCGTCGGCGTGCAGGAAGCGGGTGATCAGGATATTGGTGTTCGGCCAATAGTGCTGTTTCTGCGTGATGTTGTCGCCGGTCGCAGAGATCCGAAACCTGCCGCCCTTCTGATCGTCGAGAATCGCCGCGAAGACGCTGGGGGAATCAAAATGCGGGATGCACATCCAGTCAATCGAGCCGTCCATCCCGACCAGCGCCGCGGTGTGCAGATTGCCAATCAGCCCATAGTTTTCAATCGGTTGATAAGGCATCTCGGCAAGTTCCCATCCGGCGGTCCAGGTGCTGTACGCCGACGCATCGCGGCAAATATAATACCATCTGAGTTCGGCTCGAACCAAAACGTCGTCGAACGTTGACCACGCTACATGATCATCCGCACAACACTTTTCGTTTCGCGGCTGACCCGCGGGGCTGATTCTGGAAAAATCGACCTACTACCTGCAAATCGCCCTCAATTGGGCTGCCGGCATTACATCCACTGGGGCCGAGAGGCGACAATTCAGTCTGCCCCGAAGATACTTGGTTCGATAAGCGTTATCCTCGGATTCCGATCTGAGATAATGACAAGTTACATCATTTCGACGAACGCCCCGATGAAAGTCGAATCAGCGGACCGCCTCACCGATTTATTGATCAAAAGCGGTCTCGTTAAACGCCAACGCTATGAGACATGGCGCAGTGAGCGAAGCCGAAGATCAATTTCCCGCGCTTCCGATTTAGCGGAGTTGATCGTCGCTGATGGTCTCGTTACTCGCTGGCAGGCCGACAAGCTTCTTGCAGGTAAGTGGAAAGGCTTTCGTCTGGATAGATACGTGATCACTGGATTTGTTCGTGTTGACGATCATAAGAGAGTGTCGTATTTCTCAGCCGAAGATTTTGAGACTGGGAGACATGTGATCCTGGAGGTAATGCCGCGGTCAAGCGGACTCCAAACTGACGGCCTACCATGGTATACCGTCCTCGATTAGATCTGATGTAATCGGGTAAGGACGGCCCTTACGGGCCGCCCTCCCCACACCACCGGATATGCAGGTCTGCATCCGGCGGTTCGGGAACGGATCCAGAGGACGGCGGTAGCTTTGGAGCGGCCCAACAACGCCAATTACAATGGACCAGCACGACCGACCAGAACGGTACGGGGAACGCTTTCGACTTCGACCTGCTGGGCCTGTCACCGAACCCGCACGAAATTGAATTAGTGAATCCGAAGATTTACGTTTCCGACTTGAAGGATTAGGAGACCTAGAGGGCGGGCAGCCTAAAGGCTGGACTCCAACGTGCCGCAATTGTGGCACGGTTTGCTGCTTAGGAGCTAGCTTGCCAGCAGTTTTTCAAAACCTTGGCGGGCTTGGGCGGCGGTGGGACGGACGAGTTCGGCGATCACCTCGCCGTCGCGAAGCAGGATCAGCGTGGGCCAAAGCTTCACTCGGAAGGAACGGCCGAGCCGCTTGCCGCGGCCGTCGGCGATCCGCACGTGCTGCACCTGCGGATGCTCGGTGAGCAATTCCTCCACTGTGGGCGAGAGCGATTGGCAATGGCCGCACCAGTTCGCTCCGAACTCCAGCAGCACCGGGCCGCTCCCCTGATCGATCTCCTCACGCGTCGGCTCCTCTTCGTGATACAGGCTGTCAAACGGCATCGCGAGGTTCTCCGGGAAAGGCGATAGATTTCTATAGTAGCAGGCACAGTCCCTGTACCGTACCGCACGTTTTGCGCCGTCGACCGCTGCACGGGAGTCGCGTTGGTAAAGTGCTGCGGCCCCACGCCCTTCGTTCCTCAGGGACGTGCCACCCGTCATCGACACGCCACCAACCGGCTTGAACGGCGCCGCAGGGCTGAAAGAATGGCCAGGGAATCGACAACGGTCTCTTCAAGGAGTTTTCAACGGTGAATCTCGTCTGCTCCCAATGCTCGGCGGTGAACCGCGTCCCCGAAGCGAAACTGGGCGATCAGCCGGTGTGCGGGAAGTGCAAGCAGTCGCTACTGCCGACGCAGCCGATCGAGCTGAGCGATGACACGTTTACGAAGTTCATCGCCCGCACCGATTTGCCGGTGCTGGTCGATTTTTGGGCGGCGTGGTGCGGCCCCTGCCGGATGATGGCCCCGGCATTCGCCGAAGCCGCGGCGCAGCTGTCGCCCCGAGCGATCCTGGCGAAACTCGATACCGATGCTGCCCCGCGGACCGCAGGTCAATTTTCGATCTCCGGGATTCCAACGGTGATTCTGTTCCGAGGCGGTCGCGAAGTGTCGCGGCAATCGGGAGTCATGAGCGCCCAACAGATCGCCCGGTTCGTCGGAGTCGGCTGAGTGAACCAACAGGCGATCATCGGCTGCCTGCTGGGGACCGCCGTTGGCGACGCCCCGGGACTGCCTTACGAAGGGCTCTCCGTCACACGAGCACCGCGTTTATTGGGGCCGCCGACGCGGCACCGCTGGCGACGTGCTGGCGATGCGGCCGCTGATCAGCCACTCCAGCGGCGCATCGCACCCTGGCACAACGCGACACCGTCGCATCCTGCACCTGGAGTTCGCCGCTGACGAGCAGCTTCCCGGCGGTTACCGCTGGCACGACTTCATCGCTGGCGATGCGGCTGAGGATCGCAGTGGAATGGGAATGAAAGATGCCTAGGGTGAAACGGATCGTGGGGCGGGCCTGCTCGGTGGCTATGCGGTCCGCGGGACTGAAGGGCACAACGCGAGCAGTCCATTTGTTGGCGATTTGAGCAATTATTGGTGAGCCTAGCCAGAAGCCCCCTCACCCCGACCCTCTCCCCCGCAGAGCCGGGGGCGAGGGAGTCGCCGCTTCGCGGCTGGATAACTGGTTTTAGGATAGGTTCTAACTATGGATCAGTGGATTAGCGCCGATGCGCTCCAGTGGCCGGCGATGGTGACGACGCTCGTCGCCGCGTGGCTGGTGGCGTCGACAAGCCAGCAGCGTAGGCGCTGGGGCTTCTGGGTGTTTGTCGCCAGCAACGCGTTGTGGATCGCCTGGGGCTGGCACACGCAGGCCTACGCCCTGATCACACTGCAGGTCGGGCTGTTTGTGATGAACTTCCGCGGCATCGAAAGGAATTCACCAACGCCAAGCCCCGAAGCCAGCAGCTGAGTCACTCGCCGTCGTCCCGCTGCCCTGCCCTTCACTCCCCTGCCCTGCCACGGGAAGATGATCGAGACGTCGTGTTGAGGGTCCGGGCTGGACAGCGACGGCGCAGTGGTTGCTCAGCATCGGTCCCTGATCACCCACCTACCCACTCCGCGGGAGCACTCATGAAGGCCTACCAGATCCAATCCGCTGGCGGAATTGACGCGATTAGGCAGATCGACGTACCGCAACCGCAGCCAGGGCCTAACGAGGTGCTCGTGCGGATGCGGGCTGCCAGCCTCAACTTTCGCGACCTGATCATCACTCGCGGCGGCTATGCCCGCAACGATCGCTGCCCCGTCATCCCGCTCTCCGACGGCGCCGGCGAAGTGCTGGCGGTCGGCGAGCGAGTCACACGGTTCAAGCCCGGTGATCGTGTGGTGAATTGCTTTTTCGAAGACTGGGAAGCGGGCGATGTCGACGAGGCGCAGCTACAAACGTCTCGCGGCGGTGGCATCGATGGCGTGCTGGCTGAACAAGTTGTGTTCAGCGAGCGAGCGCTGCTGCCAATACCGTCGCACCTGAGCTTCGAGCAGGCCGCCACACTGCCCTGTGCCGCGGTCACGGCATGGCAGGCGTTGGTCACCCTCGGCCGCGTCCAGGCTGGCGATACGATTTTGACGCTCGGTACCGGCGGCGTGTCGATCTTTGCGTTGCAGTTTGCCAAGCTCAATGGAGCGACTGTGATCAGCACATCCAGCAACGATGAGAAGCTCGCTCGGGCACGCGAACTCGGAGCCGACGAAACGATTAACTATAAGACCACGCCAGACTGGGACGACGCTGTCCGCCAGTTCACCGGTGGCCGCGGAGTCGACAACGTGATCGAAGTCGGCGGTCCGGGAACGCTGCCCAAATCGTTGGCCTGCACGAGGGTCAGCGGCCGAGTGTCGTTGATCGGTGTGCTGACCGGCGGCGAAGGTGCTTCCAATCCCATGCCCGCCTTGTTTAACCGGCTGACCATCCAAGGCATTTATGTTGGCAGTCGAGCGATGTTCGCAGACATGAACCGCGCGATCACCGGTAACCGGCTGGAGCCGGTCGTCGACCGTGTGTTCGACTTTGCCGATGCGCAGGATGCCTACCGGTATCTCAAATCGGGTAACCACTTCGGCAAAGTGGTCATCAAGATCGCGGATTAGTCCTAGTTCCTACGAGACGTTCGCCGCCGACATCACCATGTAGGCTGTGTAAGCGATGTAACCCAACAAAAATACGGCTCCTTCCCACCTGGCGATCATCCGGCCGGTGAAGAAGATCGGCAGGCAAAGGGCCGCCACGAGGATCATCACGGGGATGTCGAAGCTGATCGCTGCCGAGGAAATCGGGATGCCGCTGGGCGCGATGATTCCGGACAGGCCGAGCACGCAAGCGAGGTTGAAGATATTGCTGCCCACGACATTGCCCACCGCTATGTCGCGCTGGCCGCGAATGGTAGCGACGATCGAAGTCACGACTTCGGGCAGCGACGTTCCGGCGGCCACAATCGTCAAGCCGATCACCAACTGACTCACACCCCACCAGGTGGCAATACTCACTGCGCCATCGACGAGCCAACGCGATCCTAGCCCCAGCGCGATCAAGCCGACTGCGATCAACAGCAACGACTTCCAAACTGCCACCCCAACAGGCACGCTTTCGTCAGCGCCGATCGCTGCGTCGGCGGAGGCATACTGGGCCGCAAACTCCTCCCGCACCAGTTTGCTCTCTCGGCTAGCAAAGCGGATGCAGATCAGGATGTATCCCACCAACACTGAAAATAAGATCACGCCGTCCAGGCGACTGATCAAGCCGTCGCGTGCCAGCGCCCACCCCAATACCGATACGGTGATCATCAGCGGGACATCGAAGCGGATCAATTGGCTGGAGACGACCAGCGGCGTAATCATCGCTGAGATGCCGAGGATGAACAACACGTTGAAGATGTTGCTGCCCACAACATTGCCGACCGCCACGTCCGCTGCCCCGGCCAATGCCGCCTGAATGCTGACACCGAGTTCCGGCGCGCTGGTTCCGAACGCCACCACCGTCAAACCGATGATCAGGGGTGGGATGTGAAAACGAGCCGCCAGTGCCGAGGCACCGCGCACCAGCCACTCGCCTCCCAAAACCAACACCACCAACCCGGCGACGATCAACAACACCGCCATCCACTGTTCGTTCACGATGCGCTTTCTAAGATTAAATTTTTCGCTGTCCGAGGCTGCGGTAAGAGATGTCCGCCAGAATGATCGTCAACCAACCGAAAAGGTTTTGGCTTAGCTGACAAGAGTTCCTCTCAGGCCCGGAGGGCCGGCATATCCTCTGCCGGAGTCGTAAGGCTCCGGACTGAAGCAACGGCTAGGAGTCGTCAGGCCCGCAGGGCCGGCACAAGCAGGGTTCAGCGCCGAACGATGTGTCGACCCTGCGGGCCTGCAGACTCTATGACGGCCCGGGTACCGGGGCCTTACGGCTCCCGGCAAAGGATGTATCGGGCCTGCGGCCCTGCGGAGCACCAAACTTGGCGTGAACTGCATGACCATTCACCCGAACCTTTAGCTGCTACAGTGCACTTGTGGAACTTGGCAAGGAATCGATCGAGTCGCTACTCCATTGACGACACGTTCTTTTACCACGGCCACCAGCGCTTTGGACAGGCGTCAATTCCTACACTTCGGCGCTGCCTTCGGATAAGGTAAGGGTGGTCCCAAACTAGTGACAAACCGGACGGAGAGGCCCGATGAGCGAGCAGCGAGGATGCACGTCACGATTGGCGGCAATGTGCGGAGTGATGCTGTCCGTGCTGTATCTGTCGAACCTGTCGATGGGAATCATCGAGATCCCCGACAACTTGCCCTTTATCGGCAACCTCGATGAAGTCTTCTTCTCCGGAGTGTTGTTCGCCTCTTTGGCCCGCCTGGGTATTTACCTGCCGGTCGGCCAACGCCCGGTCCGCCGTGACACGTCACCACGTAACGCTGAGCTGCCAGAGGAATGAACACCGCCGCTACGTGCTGAGCAGGGCTGGCTCTGGCAACTTAACGCGGCAGAATCGCATTGTGGTAAACGTCCTGCACATCATCACAGTCATTGAGCATGTTGATGAATTTTTCGAACATCGGCAGGTCGTCGGGGCTGAGCTCGGTGTGGGCCTGGGGCACGAAGGTGATTTCCTCCACTTCTAATTCGGTCTCGGGCAGAGCTTCGAGCAACGCACTTTTAGCTTTGTAGAACTCGCTGGCCGGGGCGAAGACTGTCACTTGGCCCTGCTCTGATTCGACGTCGCTGACGTCGACATCGGCAGCTAACAATGCTTCGAGCACCTGTTCGGCATTGTCACCTTTGAAGGACAGGATGGCGACGTGGTCAAACAGATGCGAGACGGAACCGGGAGCGCCCATTTTGGAATGAGTCTTGGTGAAACAATTGCGGACATCCGTAATCGTGCGGTTATTGTTATCGGTCAAGCAGTCGATGATGACGGAGCAGCTACCGGGGCCGAAACCTTCGTAACGCGCTGGGAAGTAGTCCTCACCACCACTGCCGTTGGCTTTTTCCATCGCCTTTTCAATCACATGGCTCGGCACCTGCTCGCGTTTGGCCTTCTCGATCAAGCTCCGCAGCGACGGATTGGCGGCGGGATCCGCTCCACCATTCTTAGCAACCATGTACAGCTGCTTGCCGTACTTAGAATACAACTTAGATTTCTGACCCGCTGTCTTGGCCATCGACAGCTTACGAACTTCAAAGCTTCTACCCATCGTGTCGTCTTGTAATTGTGTTATCTTGCGATCGTAAGAGTCGGCTCACGGTTCGTGAGAACCCGATACTAACGCGTGCCGGCTGATTGAATTTTACCGAAGGTCATGTGCTGCCACGCTTCGTTCGTTCCTCAACCACTAGCCCCTTTGAGGAGCAGGACAGCCTAAAGGCTGAACTCCAACCTGCTTCGTTCGCTCCTCAACCACTAGCTCCCTTAGAGGAGCAGGGCAGCCTAAAGGCTGAACTCCAACCTGCTTCGTTCGCTCCTGACCGACTAGCTCTTTTGGGGAGCGGCCTCCGATTGTCGCCGCGGGCTGAACAAATGCAAGGAGCAACCCACCACCCCCTCGGCGGACGGGCGGTTTGTCGTGTGCGGTTGCCGGTAGCCCGTCCACGTCAGGTGGCTTCGTCGTCGCTTTGCGGCCGGTAGGCGGCGATCACGGCCTGCTGAATGTGGGGCGGCGTCCGCTCGTCGTGGCTGTACTGCATGGTGTAGGTCCCCGATCCAGCGGTTAGGCTCTTGAGATCGGTGGCATAACTCTGCAGTTCGCTCAGCGGCGCGATTGCGCGGATCTGGCAGCTGTCACTGCCGAGGATCAGGCTATCGCTGACCCGACCCCGGCGTGTCGCTAGGTTGCTGGTGATGTCGCCCATGTACTGGGCCGGCGCCGTGACCTCGACTTCGACATACGGCTCCATCAGCACCGGATCGGCCTTCTGCACCGCATCGATGAATGCCTTCTTGCCGGCGGTGATGAAGGCAATTTCCTTGGAATCGACGTCATGGTACTTGCCGTCATAGACCTCGACGCGAACGCCGGTCATCGGGTAACCCGCAACGGCCCCCTGTTGCAGCACTTGCCGAACGCCCTTTTCAATCGCAGGCATGAACTGCTTGGGGATTGAACCTCCGACGGTTGCATTAATGAACTCGATGCCATCGGGTTGATCCTGCGACAGCGGCTCGACCCGCAAATAGACTTCGCCGAACTGTCCGGCACCGCCGGTCTGCTTCTTATGACGGTGATGTCCCTCGGCACGGCCAGCGATGGTTTCCTTATATGCGATCTTCGGAGCACAGGTATCCAGTTCGATGCCGTACTGCGTTTTCAGTTTTTCGAGTGCGACACGCAGGTGAAGTTCACCCAAACCGCGAATCACCGTCTCACCCGTTGCCCCGACCCGCTCGATCACCAGCGATGGATCTTCGGCTTGAAGTTTATGGACGGCTGAGGAGAATTTCGTTTCGTCAGCATGGCTGCGCAGTTGCACGGCGTAGCCGAACATCGGCACGGGCAGCGGAGGCGGGATCAGCACCGGTGGATCATCGGGGGTTACGCCGCTGTGCAGGATGCCGTTGAAATGAAGTTCATTGACTTTCGCCACAGCGCCAATTTCACCGGGGCCCAGGGCGTCAACTTCGGTTTGCGTCTTGCCTTGCAGTCGGACCGCGTGCCCGATCCGCAGCGGTTTACGTTGGTCGTCGAGGTACAGTTCGGACTTGGTCTGCACGGTCCCTTGGTGGACGCGGAAGATACCGAGTTTGCCGATGTGGCGATCGGTGGAGATGCGGAACACATGCGCCAAAGTTGGGCCGCTGGCGTCGAGCTGAGGCCGGAGCGGCTGACCGCCTTGAACCAATGACGGCGGGTTACCTTCGAGCGGATTGGGCAGCAACGAGGCGGTGACGTGCAACAGTTGCTCAATGCCGGCTCCGGTACGCGCCGAGGCATAGACGATCGGCACCAACTGCCCTTCGCACAGCGCCCGTTCAAAGGCCGCGTGGACCTTGTCGCGATCCAGTTGGTCCGCCCCCTGCTCCAGATAAACTTCCGTCAACTCCTCATCGACTTGGACGACCTGTTCGACAATCGAGGTATGTGCCGTTTCCGCCGAACTGAAGGCGGTCGGGTCATGGGCATCGGTTTCAAACACATCGATGACGCTCGACAGATCGGGCGTGGGCAGATTGATCGGCAGGCAAACGTCGCCGAACGCTGCGCGGATTTCCTCGGTGAGCGCCTCCAGCTGGGCCTCGGGAACATCGATCTTGTTGATCAGGATCATGCGTGGCAACTGTCGCTCGGTCGCGACCTTCATCAGCCGCCGCGTTTCACTTTCAATCCCTTTGGATGCTGAGATCACGATCACCACCGACTCGACTGCGGGGAAGCAGGCGATGGCGTGGCCGATGAAGTCCGCCATGCCGGGCGTATCGATCAGATTGACATGGTGCCCCTCGTGATCGAAATGCATCACACTCGGCTGCAGCGAATGCCGATGCTCGCGTTCTTCTTCACTAAAATCGCTGACGGTGTTGCCTTCCTCGACGCTGCCCATCCGGCTGATCACGCCGGCCTCGAACAACAGGCGTTCGCAAAGGGTGGTCTTTCCAGAGCCGCTATGGCCGCAGAAACAGAGATTACGAATCGAACTCGGATCGGGAAAAGTCATCGACAGACTCCTCAGCTGGGAACGAAGACACCTGACGGGGCAAAGACACCTGACGAGGCAGCAGCGCCCGTCGGCCGCGGCCGATGGGACCAGCGCCACCTGCGCGGTGGCGCCCGTATCCACAGCTTAACGTCATCTGCGCACTCCGGGGGCAATGCCCCCACCCTGCTCCTATCCCACCGCTCTTCACGCACCGCTGCCGCGTTGATCGCCGGCAGCTGGAGAGGAAGTTCCTATGCAGTCCTTTACCTTGTTACCGCGACCACCTTTCCGCCTCGACCTAACAGCGTGGACCTTGCGCCGCCGGCCCGAGAACGCGATCGATGTGTGGGACGGGGAAACTTATCGCCGCGTGCTCGCTGGGCGCAGCCAGCCGCTGATGATCGAAGTGCGCCAGCGATCGCAGCTCGATGCACCACGGCTGAGCGTGGAGCTGCACTGCGATGATCCGTGGCCGGAGATGCGTGCGGAGGCAACCGCCGCGCTAGAACGTCTGCTCGGGATCCGCGTGGAGCTGACAGCGTTTTATGATTTCGCTGCGCGTCAGCCGAGGCTCGGCCCGCTCGCCCGCCGCTTTGTGGGCATGAAACCGCCGCGGTACCTATCGGCTTTTGAATGCCTCGTCAATGCGATTGCTTGTCAACAAGTTTCATTGGCTTCGGGTATTCAGCTGCTCAACCGCTTTGCACACGCATTTGGATGCAGCGTCGCCGTCGGATCCATGCGACAGCATGCGTTCCCGCGGCCCGAAGAGCTGGCCGGCGTGAGGGTGGACGAGCTGCGGAAGCTCGGTTTCAGTCGGCAGAAGTCGGCGGCAGTTATCAATCTTGCAGCCCAGGCCGTGAGCGGCGAAGTCGATTTCGATTCGCTCGGTAAGCGTCCTGATCAGCTCGTCGTCGAGCGGTTGAGCGAGCTCCGCGGGATCGGACGCTGGTCAGCGGAGTATGCGTTATTGCGCGGGCTTGGCCGGCTGCATGTATTCCCCGGTGACGACGTGGGCGCAAGGAACAGTCTGCAGCAATGGCTGGGCCTGCCACAAGGCCTCGACTACGCGTCCGCCGGCGAGGCCTTGCAGCGCTGGCAGCCTTACGGCGGACTGATTTACTTTCACATGTTATTGGACAAGCTGGCGGCAAAAAGGTACGTGCACCCGACGAATTAAGAACATCGCTGCCGTCCATGCCGTCTCATGCTTTGATGTGGCACTGCAGCGGCCCCTTCGGAAAGCCGGCGGAGCGGGTTGCGTTCCATTAGCGACTCCGAAATCATCTCGGCCGCCGATGAGCGTCGCCTGACCAGCAACCGGGGCAGGTTGATTGGTTTGCAGCCATGGGCTAGCTTGCACTCTAACACCCATGGTTTGGCTCGGTCGCAGGCGCGTGGTTTGCTCCCAACTCAGGCTAAAGACGTTGATCCGCAACGTGCGGAGCGACTGAGTCCGAAGTGCGCATCGACGCACGGGTTGTGGCGGAGACTAATGATGGCAGAACAAGCTAAAGACGACGGCAAGAAGCAGGGCAGCGGGCGAGATGACCGGCATGAGCATCAGGGAGTTCATCCGGGGTCAACGACGCAAAACAAGGCGCAACGTCAGCAGCAAGCCGAGAAGCGGCCCGATAAGAAGAGTCGTGTGATCAACGGTGAGTGAGCTCGCACCGCAGTTCAGCGGCCCTGCATAGATGCCACGGCCGCGATCACTAGCGAGGCGAGTTTGCGTTACCTGCTCTCGCGACTCAGTACCGCAGAATCGCCTTGGGCGGCTGGGGATCGACGTCGCGGCCATCGCGGCCATGCGCCGCCGCCAGCGGAAAGGCTCGGCCACTGGCTCGCAGCGTGTCGACGATCGCCCGGTTGACTAAGTCTTCGGCAGCCTCCTGCCCATTGGCCGCTCCAGGAGAGTCGGCCTGTTGAGACGAATCGACTAGGTGGGCTGCCGTGCCGCCATCGGAGAGCCATCCAAGCTGCAATGCACGGGGATCAAAGAACAGCGTGTCGATCTTGCCTTGAGCGGCGGCAGTGGCAACTTCCTCAAATCCTTGAGCAGCTCTGCCAGCAGCGGCCGCCGTGCCGAACCGATCAAGCCAAGTCGACAGATCGGCTTCAAGCAGCGGCGCAACGATTTTCCAAGCACGTTCACGGATCTCGTGCGGCTTCAGCGCATCAGGGCTCTCCACATGACCCGACTCGACCAGCCGACCGCGCAAGTGTTCGCGGCGGTACCAGCCGAAGATCGAGACATCGGCAGCGAGCACCAACGGAGTCTCGTCGCCGTAGAGGTAATCTGCGACCCGTGCGGCAACATCCTTGAGGTAGTGCATCAAATCCGCTTCGATCTTCAGCTCTCCTTCGCCGTGGCCATGATAGTTGGCCTGCCCCGAATCGCTGCGGAAGCCATGATCGCCGCGCCCGCCCCGCGGCGGCTTCCCACCATGGTGTTGTAGTTCCGGTTCCGCCTCACGAATGCCGACGACATCGGCTGCAACCAGTGGGAATCCGTCTGTCTGGATCTCTTCGAACTCGGTTCGCGTTCCGCGGTACAGTCGTGCTTGCTCCTTCGTCAGGGCCAGGACGTAGAACGGTTCGCTCGACGCCATCGATCCGAGCAAAGGCTTGAGATTGAAGCGTGGGCCGACCATCACCGATTCGTCAACCGCTTCGGGCAAACGCAGCATCCGTGCGGTCCCTGCGGTAAGATACACGGCCAGAGATTCGCCTTGGAACTGCCAAAAGCTGGCATCGCCGATCACGTCCCGTGCCGGTTTCAGCAGCGTCTCGATGTCGGGCCGGCGCATCCCGCGCGACTTCAATTGCTCCTGCACCTGGTCGAGGAGGTTTTCCAACCGGATCGGATCTTGTCGCGTCTCGCTCCCGGTGGTGTGCGTTGGCATCAGAATCGACACGCAAGGATCCTGCTCGATCGCTGCCAATTCGTTCAGGGTGCTGGGCCGGATGGGATCGGTAACCATTGATTCCTCCAAAAATCGCTCGAGTGCTGTGAATGTCCATGGCTCGGAACCCGCCTCCGCCGCTTAGGACCGGCCACTGAGCGGAGCAAACAGCATGCCCGTGGGCGCTGCTCAACGCTCGTGTGTGCCACACCACATATTCGTGCTCGCGGCATCGGCATCGAAACCAGCTTTCAGGAGTGCCGGCCTTCAAGGACGGCCGTTACGCCGATCAGGCGGTTGTCCTTCATCACACTTCTTGCACTGCAGAGCATGTCCCAGCCAGGCGTCGCGGCCGCTGGCGGTAGTGACCCAAGAGCGATTCACCCACGGCGGGTCGTGCCTGACGTGCTGATTGTGCCCGCAGGCGAGCTCAGCGACCCAGTGGCCCAAGTCGTCGGTGTGGTAGCCGGTGATCGGCTGTTCCATCGCACACAGCTCCACGGGTAAACGATCCTACACGCCGCCGGACGACGCGCAAGCGCAACGGTCAGTTGCTACCGTCGTGCTTGGCCCCTCCTCCGGCTCCACCGCCACCACCTTCGCCGCTGTGGACTTCCTCGACCGCCATTTGCACAGCCCGGTGCCAAGCTTCGTCCCGGCCCATTCCCTGGTCCTGCAGCTTCTGCTGGATCGCTTCGGCGCGGCGGGTCTCTTTCTCACTGATCTTGTTGGGCGAAATACCCTTTACATGGGGTTTGGTCATGAGATCACCTTTCCTGACGTCGAGTTCCTGGCATCGAATCCATACAGGCTGAGCAACCGCTGAGCCAGCGGCCGCTGGCTCACCGTGGTGCATATCAGTCCGTCTAGGGTGCAACCATCGTGCCATGCAAGAGCGCCGCCGCAGCGTCATCTTCGCCGGCCTAGACAAGCTTGCTGCCGCTACGTCCGCAGCAGACGAACGATCAGAAACAATAGCGAGCCCCCGAACGCTCGAGGGCACCCTGAACGCTACGAGGGCACAGAACCTAAGGCTCTCAGTGATGGGGGCGGTAATCGAGGTGTAGCGGTCCGATATCGATGTGCAGACCACCATGATGATGGTGATGATGCCCGTGAGATCGATACCGTGGCGGGGGCACAAAAAACCCTTGATAGCGAGGCTGATATCCATATCCATTTCCAAAGCCATAGGACCGGCCGCGATAGCCTCCCCCATAACTGTAGAACGAATAAGGTGCAAACCCATGACCACCATGGTGTCCATGGTGACCATGATGTCCGTGATGACCGCCGTGGCCACGGTGATACCGATCACCGGCTTCGGACGTCGAGGCGACTACGCTCAACCCGACAACCAGTGCCGCAATTGCGAGGAAACGTTTCATCGATCTGTTCCTACGAGTAAGGGCCGGAGTAGTTTTGTTCTGAAACCGCTCTTCCTGTATTCGCAGGTCACATGCCAGACACAAAACTGCCGCAATTCTGCTGGCCTTGCGACAAAATCGACATCAGATTGAGTGCACATGCTTCAATTTGACAACACAATGCTGTCGCAGAATTGACTCCCGACGCCCAAGCATCGTATCTCGTGGCGATCCTTGTGCCGCTGCGTCAGTCGAGCGCCAGTTGCTTGACGCGTCGCTGCATCGTCCGGGCACTGATACCGAGCTGTTTGGCAGCCTGCTTGCGGCAACCACCGGTTTGCTCGAGCGTGCGACGGATCGCTTCGGCTTCGATCTCCGCCAGCGTCATCCCTGGACGCAGCAGCGACGGGGGCTGCTGATCATCCATCAACGTTTCCAGGTCCAGCAGTTCCAACGCGGCACGGCTGCGCATCAGCGCCGGATTGACTCCTAGGCGGCGAGCCGCCTCGGCTTTGTCGCCCGCGGTCCGGTCTAGCACTTGGCGGACAAGCCGCTGCTCCACTTCGCCGATCACGTCGTCGTACAGGTGCGGCGATGACTCAGCCAACTTGGCGGCGATCAACGCATCGATCGCGTCACCAGGATCCGCTACCGCCGGAGCAGCCGGCTGTGCCCCTTGCGGAGAAGCTACCTCAGGGGCCGGCTGCGGAGCGGTTGACAGTAAGGGCGGCTGCTCAGGTGCTACGCGTTGACGGCCGCTGCTTGAGCTGATGACGTTTGGCGAGCGTACAAAGTCCGGCAAGAATTCCGGCAACAGCACTGGGCCTGTCGTTTTCAGCACCGCTTGCCGAATGGCGTTTTGCAGCTCGCGAATGTTGCCCGGCCAGTCGTGCCGCCGCATCACCTCCATCGCCTCAGGCGACACCAGCCGCACGTTCTTGTTCAAGTCTTTGCAGGCGTGACGGCGGAAATGCTCCACCAACAGATCGAAATCGTTGCCGCGGTCGCGCAGCGGCGGCAGGTGAATGGTGAAGCCATTGAGTCGGTAATAGAGGTCGGCCCGGAAATCGCCATCGGAGACCATCTGTTCCAAGGGCCGATGCGTCGCAGCGATCACCCGCACATCGGCGCGGATCGTCTCGTTGCCGCCGACGCGCTGGAACTGCTTGTCCTGAAGCACTCGCAACAGCTTGCTTTGCAGCACCGGCGACATGTCACCGATTTCATCGAGAAACAGCGTCCCACCGGCGCACTGCTCGAACTTGCCGATGCGTCTACGATCAGCCCCGGTAAATGCTCCTTTCTCGTGGCCGAACAACTCGCTCTCCAGCAATGGCTCGGGGATCGCGGCACAGTTGACCGCCAGGAACGGCCCCTGGACCCGTTCGCCGTATTGGTAAAGCGCTCGAGCGACCAATTCTTTACCGGTCCCACTTTCGCCACGGATCAGCACGGTGACGTCTTGGGCCGCCACAATGCCGATCGACTTGTACACATCCTGCATCGCCGCGCAGCGACCGATGATCGAATGCAGTCTGCTGGCCCCGTAGTCGCCATCGATCTCGACCGGCGCCTCGATCAGCCGGCGGATCTCAACGGCACGTTGCACGACTTTGCGAAGCTCCGCTACGTTGATCGGCTTGAGCAAGTAATCCAGCGCCCCGCACTTCATCGCCTGGATGGCGGTGCCGCTATCGCTGCTGGAGGTCACCAGGATCACCGGCAGGTGTTCATCGAAGTCACGGATCCGTTGCAGCACATCCAGACCGTTGCCGTCGGGCAGCATGACATCCAGGACGACCCCATCGATGCCGCCGCTGCGAAGATTGCGCAGCGCATCTTTGGCCGACTCTGCGGCAACGACTTCGTAATCCTGTTTCTCTAACGCCCTGCGAACCAGGTTCAGGTCCGCTGGCTCATCGTCCACGGCCAGAATTCGCGACATGGCCACAGGCTCTCCCGTCAATGAAGAAAGGACCGATTTTCGACGTCGCTGGCGGATCGGCTCAGAAGCAATCGGCATCACGCCGACGCCAGATTGGCAGACAATTGTTTGGATAGAGACCTATACGCATCATGTGTGCCATTTTGTCTCCTTGTGACAGCATGGCACATCCGTTGCTTTCGCCAAACTGATGCCGCAAGTGGCTCGGTACTGGGGGACCAACATGTCAAAACAAGCGTTTCGCATCCGCTTGAATGAAGCCGCTGAACAGCAGGCAGCGAGTAGCCACCTCGCCGACCGGCAGCAGGCACATGCCGATCGAGCTGACCTAGAAACTTTGTCATTGGTGGCCAGCCGATCGAGTAACGCGATCTTGATCATGGACTCAGCCGGCACGATCGAGTGGATCAATGAAGCTTTTACCCGTCTGAGCGGTTATGAGGAGGCCGTGGCGGTTGGCCATCAGGTCGAGGAACTGGTGTTCGGTCCGAGCACCTCGATCAAGACGGCCTGGGAGTTTCGTGAGGCAATCCGAACCGGGCGCGAATTAACCGAAGATATCCTGCAGTACCGTAGCGATGGTACCACGGTCTGGGTCCAATGCGAATTGATCCCGGTTCGTGACAACAAGGGCGAAGTCTCCCGCTGGATCGTCATCCAGACCGACGTCAGCCGGCGACATCAAGCCGAAGAAGCGCTGCGGGCGGCGAAACAGGCCGCCGAACTCAACAGCCGCAGCAAAAGCGAGTTCCTAGCGAATATGAGTCATGAGATTCGCACCCCGCTCAATGCCATCCTCGGCATGACCGAACTCGCCCTGGCGACCGACCTGACGCAAGAGCAGCGGGATTACTTGCAGACGGTCAAAACATCGGCCGACACACTCCTAGAGTTGCTCAACGATGTGTTGGACATCTCCAAGATCGAGGCCGGCAAGCTGGAGATCGAAGAGGTCGACTTCAACCTAGCCGAAGTCGTTCGCGAGACGCTGCAGGCGATGGCTGTTCGCGCTCATGAGAAGGGTCTTGAGCTCGCGGTGCATATGCCGATGCATGTCCCTCAAGAACTGCGCGGCGATCCCACCCGCATTCGGCAGGTATTGTTCAATTTGGTCGGTAACGCCATCAAGTTTACTGCAGCGGGCGAAGTGGTCGTCGACATTGAGCAACAATGGCAGACCGATGATGAGATCGGACTTCACATTGCAGTGACCGACACGGGGATCGGCATTCCTAAGGACCGGCTCAAAAAGATTTTTGATGCATTCACCCAAGTCGATTCCTCGATGGCACGACGCTTCGGCGGCACCGGGCTGGGACTCACAATCACCGCGCAGCTCCTGCGGTTGATGGACGGCAAGATTTGGGTCCAGAGCAGCGAAGGCAAAGGCAGCACCTTTCACTTCACACTGACGCTGAAATTAGCCGTAGGCAAAACTACCGCACCGCCTCGGCTCGACCCGACTGAACTGCAAGGGCGCCGCGTGTTGATCGTCGACGACAACGCGACCAATCGCCGGATCCTTGACGAAATGATGACCCACTGGGGCATGGCAACGGAACTCTCTGACGGAGCGGCCAGCGCACTGAAGCAATTGGAAGCGGCGGCACGTGACGAACGCCCATTTCACCTGCTGGTGCTGGATGCCATGATGCCGGTCATCGATGGATTTCAGCTGGCCGAGATGATCCGCCAGCGACCGGACTTACGGCCCGGCACCGTCATGATGCTGTCTTCGGCCGATCGACCAAGCTCAACCGCCAAATGCGAACAACTCGGCATTGCAACCTATCTGGTCAAGCCGGTTTCGGCAGCCGCACTGCTGGAGGCGATCCTCACGACGCTGGCGATCAGCACCGAGCGGAGCAGCAAACCACAGCCTACACGCTCCACAACGCCTGAGCTTCAGCACCCAAAACCGGCGAAACGGTTACGAATCCTGCTGGTCGACGATCACGCGACCAACCGGCAACTGGTCGAGGCGATCCTGAGACGCCGTGGCCACGATTGTCACAGTGAGGAAGATGGCGCTGCGGCGCTGCGAGCGTGGCGTGAAGAGCATTTTGATGTCGTGCTGATGGACGTGCAAATGCCCGGCTACGACGGCTTTGCGGCGACGCGCGACATTCGTGAGCAAGAGCAGGCTCTGGGAATGCACACTCCGATCATCGCGTTGACCGCTCATGCCCTCAAAGGCGACCGCGAGCGGTGCCTGGCGGCCGGCATGGATGCGTATTTGGCCAAACCGATCCATGCGGCGGAGTTGATCGCCGTGGTTGAACAGATAGGTGATCGACAACTGGCAGCAGCTGAGCCAGTGGAAGGTGCAGAAGCTACCACCGAACCGATGTCGGTGTTCAGCATCTCAGCGGCCCTCGAGCGAATGGGCGGCGAGATGGACCTGCTGCGCGAACACCTCGGCTATGTCCTAAACGACATCCCACAGTTGCTACGCAGCATGCACCAGGCGCTGGACCTCGGAGATGCCAGGCAACTGGAGATCGCTGCACACCGTACCAAGAGCTTGGTCAGCAGCTATGATCACCACGATGCGCACAGCCTGACCCAACAAATCGAGCAAGACGCTAAGCAAGGCCGACTCACCGACGCAGCACCTCGTGTCGAGCAACTCGAACCGCTGCTCAAGGCGTTCGCTCGCGCAGCGAATGATTATCTTCAGACAAGTTGAGCAGGTAGTGTCTCGGCGGCTTGATGGGGCTGATGCAAACGAGACTCCATCCTTCCCGCTTCACCATCGGCCGAGTGCCGATCAGTCGCTTGACCGTCGCGTTGGTTTTGCCATGCCACCGCCATCTCGGCAGCCTCTCGCACGCGCTGGAGCAACTGCGGGTAGCGTTCCGGCGGAGTGTTGTCTCCAAATGCGGCCGCCTGTTCGGCAAATGTTTGAGCGAGGCCTGCATCGCTCCCGGCGAGGTGAGTCGCACAACCTTGCAACCGCTCGTTCAGTTCGCGCCATTGTTGTTCAAGAAACGGATCTTTCATCGTTCGTGCTCCACCAGCTGGCCTAAAAGTCTTGCATCTTTGCTCGCTTGCTTGCACTTATAAGAAAGCTCGGCCACACGACAACGCCATGGCCGAGCAAGCATCACCAGCTCTTCCCTGAGCCATTCCCAGATCATCCGTCGACCGCAACGTTCGCGTCATGCCGCCTTCACTTCAATCCGTTTGGCGGGCGCCGAATCATCCTTGGGAACATGCACTTGCAAAACGCCGTTCTGATAGCGCGCGTCAATGGCATCCGCCTTGACTCCTGCCGGCAACGTGAACGACTCATAGAAACTACCGTAGCGCCGCAACCTGCCATTGTCACCGTCTGATTCTTCCTTGTGCTCCGCTTTGACGGTCAGCAAATTGCCGCTGACTTTGACATCGATGTCACTCGGATTAAATCCCGGCAACTCGGCAGTCATCACATACGCTTTTTCGTTTTCGTCAAACTCCAGCGGTGACGCCAACCAATTGCGACCATCTCGTCGCCACAGACCGCCGTCATCCCAAAGTCGACTCAGTAAGCTATCGAAATCACGACGCAACGCAGTGATCGGATCGTCGTCATGACGCACGCTCAAGCTATCACCGCCTTGATGATTTCGTTTCCAGGGAATGAGTTTATCGAACATGTTTACACCTCCTTCACTTTGTTGAGTTTGCTTTAGCCCTCACTTTCTAGTGGATGAACAAGTTTCGTATTGCTCCTAACGTTCGTGCATCCTTGTATTCTGCAGTCGCATCTCGGCCCGGCGCATGGCCAGGCCGAGCATACCCTTCAATCGATCGATCAGCTGGCTTTCACCTGAATCCGTCGCGGCTTGGCTTCATCGGCCTTGGGCAGGTGAAGCGTCAACACGCCGTTGCACAATTCTGCTGAAATCGCCTCGCTGTTGATCGATTCTCCGATTGTAAAGCTGCGGTGGAAGTCACCGATGCTGTATTCGGAGTACAGATAGTTGACCCCTTCACAGCGACGGCAGACCTTACCGTGGATCGTCAACTGCCGATTCTCGAACTGAATGTCCAAGCTGTCCGGCTCCACTCCGGGGAGATCGCCATAGAGGACAAACTCATCGTCGCCTTCCCAAATGTCGAACTGGGGCGAGAAGGTCGCTTGATACATCTGTTCGCTGGCACTACTGACGTTACTCAACTGATTCTCATCATTCTGCATTTGCTGTGGACGGGTTGTGGTCATGGTAGTACTCATGATTCACCTCCTGAAAAACAATTAGAACCATTGACTACTGCAGTCACGGCCGAGGCCGCCGACTCAGCTCGCCTTGACCTCGATCCGGCGCGGCTTGACGGCTTCGCTCTTGGGCAGCGTGATGTTCAGCACGCCGTTCTTGAACTCGGCCGCAACTTGGTCACCATTGATGTCTCCAGGTAACTCGATCATCCGGCTGAACTTGCCGTAGCCCCGTTCCTGGCGATGCCAGGTGCCACTATCGTGCTCCGGCGGACGGCGTTCGCCTTTGATCGTCAATTGGTTACCGGTGACATAGATCTCCAGGTCATCCAAGCTGAAGCCAGGCAGTTCGGCTTCGGCATACACATGGTCATCATCTTCCCAGACGTTCAGCGCCGGATAACTTCCAACACCAAATAAGCGTCCCATGCTATTGCCGCCACGGCCGAATACACGATCCATTTCGCGGCTCAGCCGACTCATTTCAGCCCACGGTTCCCAACGAGTTGCTAACATGTTTTAACCCTCCTTTCACAACAGGTAATGAAGTTACGAAAGGTTCAGACGCACCAACCCGGGCTCGCTGACAGCGTCAACAAGTGAGTTCGGCATGCGTCTCTGAAACCAACTAGCGGACCGGCTTTGCCTGATTGGCATTCCGAGTCCTTACGTCAGGTATAAATCGCAACCAGCATGCCAATCGGATTTTGGGCTCATTTCGCAGGGAGGCGAATCGATTGTCCCGCCAAGGTAGACTTTTTGTCCGCAATTAGTGCCAAATTGGCGTAGAGCCGCCTCGTCTTGACCGTGGGAGGCGAAGTCTGCATGCCGCCACCGGAAAAGCGACCCCTGGAGCGGCTTGATGAAATCTGGCCCGATTTGCTGGCGGCATGAGAACCGGTCCCGCGTCTGCGGAACATCGCTAGCATCCGACGTGACTATTTGATCGGGAGCAGTTGCCGTCACTTCTGATGGCGTAGCGATCCTTCGGCTTGTTCTTCGGTCCCCTCGGCCTGCCCAGGCGTGGTCCCCGGTTCCCGGTCCAGTGGATTCTGTTGATGCTTGCCTTTGTTGCTCGACTGCTGTTGTTCCTGCCCCAGCGCAGCGTCGGCATCTTCTTCGGTCCCTTCCGCTTGTCCCGGTGTCCGATTTGTCTGATTCATCGATCGGTGTCCTCGATAAAAAGCTACGCGCTAATCTAACGCTGTTGAGCGCTAGTGAATCAGCGCTAAGGGCGTGTGCTGATTTCAGATTGCTGAAATTGCCGCATATCCCATGCCACGTTGTCACCGGCGCCGGCTCGACGAACCCAACTGTGGCCAAAGCACGCTTCATCGGCTAACCTAGACGGCGGTGCTGGCTGTATCGGTGCCGATCCGGTCGCCAGACGATTCAGTCGCCGGATCGCGGCGGCCGATCCCTGCAGCACTTCCCGCCCCGTTAGCCGCCGACCACCCTTCCCACCTGAACTGCGGCAGAGGTCTAGCACGTGTATCTCGATCGTTCGCCACTCGTTCCACGCTTGCAGCTCGGCGGCCGTCCGTGGTCTCGGATCGCGCCGCTGGCCGCCGTGATCCTCCTTGCCGGTACCGTGGTGGCACAAGCCGCCGGTGGTGCTGAACCGGGTCAAACCGAACAAGAAACGTTTTTCGAATCAAAGGTCCGTCCGCTGCTGATCGAGCACTGCGTCGAGTGCCATGGCGCTGATGAGCAAGCCGGCGAGCTGCGACTGGATCGCCGTGCGGCGGTGGAGCGCGGCGGCGGTACCGGTCCGGCGGTCGTGCCGGGTAAGCCGGAGGAAAGTTTGCTGGTCCGCGCGATCGGCTACGCCGACACGGCCTTGCAGATGCCGCCCGATGGAAAATTACCCGATGATGCTGTTGCGGTGCTGACCGTCTGGGTCCGCTCCGGCGCGTATTGGCCCGGTGAAACCGACACTGAGGACGACGGCCCAGCGAAATCACCAGCGGAGCAGATCAATGAATTCCGCAGTTCGCATTGGGCGTATCAAGCGATTGAGCCGGCCGAGCCGCCGCAAGTGGCTCTCACGCAGTGGCCGCAGCAGCCGCTGGACCAGTTCATCCTGGCACGACTCGAAGCCGCGGGGCTGACGCCCAACGAGCCCGCCGATCGCCGCACGCTGATCCACCGAGCCTACTTCACGCTGATCGGACTGCCGCCGAGCTACGAAGTGGTAGAGGAATTTGTCGCCGATGATTCGCCTGACGCGTTTGCCCGGCTAGTCGACCGCCTGCTGGAAAACCGTCACTACGGTGAACGTTGGGCGCGGCACTGGCTGGACATCGCTCGCTATGCCGATACCACCGGCTACATGGGCGGCAGCCGCGAGACCCGCTACCCGTACGCCTACACCTACCGCGACTACGTCATCTCCGCTTTCAACGATGACAAACCCTTCGACCGGTTCATCATCGAACAACTTGCCGCTGACCAACTCGACCTGCAAGGCGACCAGCAGACGTCCTTGGCGGCGATGGGATTTCTGACCGTCGGCCGGCGGTTCATGAATCGCCAACACGACATCATCGACGACCGGATCGATGTGGTGGCCCGCGGATTTCTTGGGATGAGCGTCGCTTGTGCTCGCTGCCACGATCACAAGTTCGATCCGATCCCGACCGCCGATTATTACTCGCTTTACGGCGTATTTGCCAGTTCGCAGGAGCCCGAAGAACTGCCGCTGCTCGGTCAGCCGCAGCCATCGCCGCAGTACGATGAGTTTCTGCAGCAGCAGGCCAAGAAACAGCAGGAGGTCGATCAGTGGCTCGACGGGGTGCGGGTCAAAACGGAAGACGAGCTGCGATCGCGCGTTGCCGATTACTTGGTGTACCTGGCGCGGACGCTGCCGCAGTACAAAGCGGGCGACGTTAAGCAGCAGGGCGAGCGGGGGCCGCTGCGACCGCAAGCGACCCGTCGCTGGCAGCAGTATCTGGCCAATCCTTCCACCCCGTCACAGCCGTTCTGGCAACTTTGGCACCGGTTGGCTGCGCTGTCGCCCGAAGAGTTCCCTGAGCGAGCCGCGGAGTTGTTGAACGACACCGAAGATGAATCACTGCTTTCGCTGCACCCTCGGCTGCTCGCGGCGCTGCGGGCTGAGCCGCTCAGCGCGATGGCCGATGCTGCCCAGCGGATCGGGGGCGAATTGGAAGCGGTGTACGACCAGTGGCGCAAAGGCCGCGAGGCGGATGCTTCGTTGACGCGTCTGCCGGAGGAGGACGACGAGGCGCTGCGGCAGGTGCTGCTTGCTGCCGACGCGCCGACCACGCTCGACACAGCACAGATGATCGCGCATCTCGATCAGGGAGAGCGGAATAAGCACAACGACATGATCCGGCAAGTGAAGGCGGTCGAAGTCGCTCATCCCGGCGCCCCGCCACGCGGCATGGTGTTGGTCGACAAGCCGAAGCCGCAGGAGCCGGTGATTTTCCGCCGCGGACAACCGGGCAACCGCGGCGACCGCGTGCCGCGGCGGTTCCTGCAAGTGCTTTCGCATGTCGATGGCGGCCAGCCGTTTAGCCAAGGCAGCGGCCGACTGGAACTGGCTCAAGCGATCGCTAGCCCCAAGAATCCGCTGACGGCGCGAGTGATCGTCAATCGCATCTGGCAACATCATTTTGGCGCAGGTTTGGTGCGCACCAGCAGCGATTTTGGGATCCGCGGCGAAGCACCAAGCCATCCGGAATTGCTCGACCACTTGGCCGCGGAGTTCATCGCCGACGGCTGGTCGATCAAGCGGTTGCAGCGGAGGATCATGCTTTCGGCGACCTGGCAACAAGCGAGCACGGTCCGCTCCGAGGCACACCAAATCGATCCCGAGAACCGCCTGTTGTGGCACATGCCCCGGCGGCGGATGGAGTTTGAGCCGCTCCGCGACCGGCTGTTGGCCGCAGCGCAGCAACTTGATTACCAGATCGGCGGTCGCTCGGTGATGATCCACCAAGACGCACCGCGACGCGGGCTCTATGCCTACATCGACCGCGAAGACGTACCGGGGCTGTTGGCCAGTTTTGACCTGCCCAGCCCCGACGCTAGCCAAGCGATGCGGGCGCAGACGACGGTTCCGCAGCAGGCGCTGTACCTGATGAACTCCCCGTTCGTCATCGAGCGGGCACGCGCCTTGGCCGAGCAGACCGCCACGGAAGCTTCGGCTGCGGCGCGGGTCACGTCGCTCTACCGCCGTACGCTCGCTCGCGATCCCGACGACGACGAACTGAAGATGGCGTTAGCGTTCCTCGCCCCCGCTCCAGCCTCGAGCCAGGCGAACGAGGAAGAGCCACCTCTGCCGCCGTGGCGCTTTGGGTACGGACACTTCGACACCGCCAGCGGAGCCGTACAGTTCACGCCGCTGCCGCATTTCAGCGGCCAGGCCTGGCAAGGTTCGAGCGAGTTCCCCGATCCGCAACTCAACTATTTACGACTAACCGCGGACGGCGGACACCCCGGCTCCAATGACCAGCAAAGCGTCATCCGCCGTTGGATCTCGCCGCTTGCCGGTGTAGTGCAGATTCAGGGACGGCTCAAGCACCCGCAGAAACAAGGCGACGGCATCCGCGGGCGAGTCGTCTCCAGCCGTCACGGAGCGCAAGGCGAGTGGACTGCTCACGGCAACGAGGTAGAAACGGCGGTCACGCAGCTCGAAGTGCAGCCGGGCGACACGCTCGACTTCATCGTCGAGTGCGGCAAAACGCCGAGCTTTGACGGTTTTACATGGGCACCTGTGGTGCAAGTGAAACAGTCCCATTCGCCTCACTGGGAAACGGGATTCCGCTGGGAGGCCGCCAAGAGCTTCGTCACCGCGTCGCGCAGCCAGATCCCGCCGGAGCCGGTCGATCCCTGGGTTCAGCTCGCGCAGGTGCTGTTGTTGTGCAATGAGTTCGCATTTGTCGATTGAGCGTTGGAGAAAGTCATGACAGGTTTTGATCCGCATCACCTGCTGGGTGCCGGCGGCCATTTGCCAGCAACACGGCGGGAGTTCCTGCAGCGGAGCGGCATCGGGCTGGGCAGCCTGGCGCTGGCCGGAGTGCTCGCCGATAACCAGTTATTAGCCGATTCGCATCCCAACCCGATGCATCCCAAGCAGCCGCACTTCGCCCCGCGCGCTAAGGCGGTCATCCATCTCTTCATGAATGGTGGGCCGTCGCAAGTCGACACGTTTGATCCCAAACCGGCGCTCGACAAATACCACGGTAAACCGCTGCCGCTGCAGTTGCGGACCGAGCGCGAAACCGGCGCGGCCTACCGTTCACCGTTTAAGTTTCGCAAGTACGGCGAGAGCGGCATCGAAGTCAGCGAGCTGTTTTCGCATGTCGGCGAGATGATCGACGACGTTTGCGTGATCCGCTCAATGCACGCCAACGTGCCCAACCACGAACCGTCGCTAATGCTGATGAATTGCGGCGACGCGCAGTTCGTCCGTCCCGCGGTCGGCTCCTGGATCACCTATGGACTGGGCAGCGAGAATCAAAACCTGCCCGGCTTCATCGCCATGTGCCCGGGCGGGTACCCGATCAAAGGTGCTGAAAACTGGCAGGCGGGATTCCTACCCGGCGCTTATCAAGGCACTTACATCGATACCAAGCATGAAGATATTGAGCGACTGATCGCCCATATTCGCAACGCCGCAGGCATGGGCCGAAGCGAACAACGTCGCCAACTCGATCTGCTCCAGGCGCTCAACGACCGCCACCAGCAAGCACGGCAGCAGGATGCGGAACTCGAAGCTCGCGTGCAAAGCTTTGAACTCGCTTACCGCATGCAGATAGAAGCCAGCGATGCGTTCGACATCAGTCAGGAGTCGCAGGCGACGCGCGAAATGTACGGCGACTCGGTGCAGTCGCGACAGATCCTGATCGCACGGCGGCTCGTCGAGCGCGGCGTGCGCTACATCCAACTCTGGCACGGCAGTGGCCAACCCTGGGACAGCCACGACCGGATCGAAGAGGAGCACCGCCGCTTGGCCGGCCAGTGCTCGCAGGCGATCGGGGCGCTGCTGCGAGACTTAAAACAGCGCGGGCTGCTGGATGAAACGCTTGTCGTCTGGGGCGGCGAGTTTGGTCGCACGCCGACGGTGGAACTGCCCAAGCCAGGCGCCAACGCCGGCACAACCAGCGGACGCGATCACAACCATTATGGTTTTTCAATGTGGTTGGCCGGCGGCGGGGTCAAGGGCGGGCATGTGCATGGAGCGACCGATGAGTTCGGTTTTCAGGCGGTCGAGGACCGTGTGCACGTTCACGACCTGCACGCGACAATCCTGCACCTCTTAGGATTCGACCACACGCGGTTGACCTATCGCTACGCCGGCCGCGACTTCCGCTTGACCGACGTCCATGGGCGCGTTGTTCACGACGTGATTGCGTAATACGACCACGCTATAAAGCAGGTTCTTCCGCAAACGCCGTGGCTCATCACTTCAGAAGTAGATGCTTATCCTCTGGGTGGCGCGTCCCTGAGGAACGAAGGGCGTGCTGAGGGGGAACTACAGAGTTACCAGGGAATGCCTCATCGGCTCGGTATCTATTTTAGGAAACCACGCCCATCGCTGGGGCTCTGGGCGTGCCACCCAAAGCCATACCTCGCGACGCACTTACAAGTTTTCGGCACTCGGAGAGTGCCTACTACTTTGTCGCTTCCAATCTCACAACGCGCTGGAAATAAGACGGCTGCGATCCTCAGCTGGCCCAGCCAGTGCTAGCGCATCGAGATCCAGATCGACTGGATCATTGAATCCTGCCGCATCGTGATAGCGAACAAGGTACCAACCTTTTCCAAGCCGCAGACTGCTGGCCAATTGATGATGATCGCCCAGCCCACCGATAAATGACCGTGGCTGGCTCGCTTCAGGATGCCACTCTGCCCAATCGCCACCGTCGGCGCCGGTCAGCTGGAATTTGATATCGCCTTGATCCCCTCGCTGCACAGCACCGACGCATAGATCGCCGCTGCCGATACAGGGGGCCTTGAGCAAAATCAAAATCGTGGGTGTCCCGAAAGGATAAGCCATGAACGGCCCAAGGCGAGGCAGCTCACCATCGGCAGCGGGAAACCTAGCCCGCAGTGGCTGAGCCAGCGTTTCCAGTTCACCGATCCGCCAGGCAACACGCACCCGTTTGCCCTGCCAAGCAATGGTGGGGTGGTGGATCGCATAGCCGCACCACAGCGCCATGATCGCGGTTAGCGCGATCATCCCGCGCAACGACTTCAGCGAACTCCGCTGCGCCGACCGCCCCAGCATGCCGATCAAGATCGCGCCGAGGCTGAGCAACACGACGCACAGCAGCGCAGCGACGAAGGACAGCCGCAGCTGCCCAAACCGAGCCACCCACTCCGCATAGTTGATGCTCGGCAACGGCAATCGCAGCAGGCGGTCGACCAGCACACCCAACACAGGATCCGCAGCTGTCCACAGCACCATCGTGCCCAGCGCCGCAAGTTGTGAGGTCCACAGCATGCGAACGATTGACGTCTTATTCATCAGCGAGTTCCGCAGTGGAACGGCTGCCCGATCAGACAGCCTAAAAAGGGTTGTTCCGCGAATTAAGTAGTCAACCTTTGAAGGCGACTATTGCTATACGTTTGGGTGGCACGCCCAGAGCCCTAGCGATGGGCGTGAGCGGCGGATGCAGCTCCCGAGCCAATGAGACCACTCAATGGATACCATGCCGTTCTCCCCAGCACGCCCTTCGTTCCTCAGGGACGTGCCACCCAAAGGGGCAGACCAATCGCCGGCCCAAGTGGCATTCCACGCAGGCCGCGGAGAACTCATAAAAGGAATGGGCTGGATCAGCCTTACTTGCAGTAGGCCAACGCCATCAGCGCAAAGCTCGTTGCCAGGTTCTTGTCGTTCTCAAACCACCGCCGGTTATCGTTCGTCCATGAGCCGTCGGGTTGCTGACGCCGGGCGAGTTCCGCCACCAAGTCCGCCCGCCAGTCGTGCTCGACTCCATCAGCATCCTTGAGCTTGTCGATTCCAGCGGTATCGAGTGCGGAAGCAAAGGTGTGATAGTAGTAGTACAGCCCAGCGGACCCCATGCCGGGATTGTTTTCAACATCATAATGATCCGTGATCCACTGCACCGCCGCTTTTACCCGCGGGTCCTGTGGGGTGAGCCCGGCGAAGATCATGCTCTTTAAACCGGTGTAGGTCATCGATCCATAACTGCGCAGGCCGCCGTTGGGGGTATAACGCTCCTCGGAGGTACTGGGGTCGATTTCGGTGATCGGAATCTCATAGTAAAACCCGCCGTCATCCACTTTGTCGGCAAACCGTGTGTCGTTGTACTCGTTATTCAGGTTTTGGCAGCGTGAAATGAACACCAGGGCACGCTGGATAGCTGGGTCGTCCGGGCCAGCTTCGGTCGCCTTGAGTGCTTCGATAAAATACCCGGTATTGGACAAGTCCGGCCGCCCTTCCCCACCATAGCCGACGCCGCCATACCAGGGATCCGACGGATCGCGTGCTGCTGTTCCGGACTGGATTCCGGTCACAAAGTCTTTGGCTCGCTTCAGGATCTGATCGTACTTGCCGTTGCGATTTGCTTCCGCAAAGCAGACCATCGCGACACAAGTTTCGTAATTCCTCAGCCGTCCGTTCCCATAAATCCCGCCATCGGGTTTAACAAATCGCTCCAGCGACTCCAGCCCCTGTGCCACCATCGGATCGTCCAGGCCGCGACCATTGCGAAGCGCCGCCGTGATCGCCAGCGCCGTCACGCCGGGACCAGCATCTTCGGAAAAGGTGCCGGCTTCCGACTGGCCCGTTTTTGCCAAGAACGCCAGTCCCTTGTCGACGATCTGCTGACGCTGAGCCTGGACATCGGAAACTTTGGCACTTTCTTGAGCCTGGGCTCCCACGGCCATCGCGACCAACAGCATGGCAGTGACAAAAATCCGTCGGTCGTGGCGAAAATTCCATCGTCGAGGCATGAGCTTCTTCCAGAAAACAACGTAATGATGCGACCGCCGCTGAGCTGGTCATTCTGGAAAGCATCTAGATGCAAGCGGTGCGCCAGAGGGAGCTCCTGCGGGCGGCACGTTCCTTCTGGGTGGCACGTCCCTGAGGACCGAAGGGCGTGCAGCGGACAACTGCCCGGTGACCCTTTCATGCCGCAGTCATCGCACGAGCATCTAATAGACATCACGGCGGTAGCGGCCGCTGGCCAACATCTGCTCGACCTGCTCATCGCCCAGCACTTCGCGGATAACACCGTCCACAGCCGGTGCCATACCGACGAGGCTGCCACAGACGTAAATCACCGCACCGTCGCAAACCCACTGGTTTAGCACCTGTGCTGCCTCTCGCAGTTTGTCTTGCACGTAGACCCGTGCACTCTGGTCGCGCGAAAACGCCAGGTCCAGCCGCTGGATCGCCCCTTGCGACTGCCAATGCTGGATCTCATCACCGAAGAAGAAATCGCGGTTTTCGTTGCGTTCACCGAACAGCAGCCAATTCCGCTGGGCTCCCGCTTCCACGCGCGCCTTAAGATGCCCGCGCAGGCCAGCAATCCCGGTGCCGTTGCCGATCAAAATCATCCGCCGCGACATCTCCGGCAGATGGAAGTTCGGATTGGTGCGGATCCGCAGTTCGACCTCCCCGTGCAGCGGCAGATGATCGCACAGCCAACTGCTGCAGATTCCTGGCGTCCCATCCGGCCGCATCACGCGCCGCAGCAGCAACTGCAAGTTCCCGTCACCAGGCAAGGACGCGATCGAATAATCACGGTGCGGCAGCGGACGGAGCGTCTCCGCGAGCGCCTCGCGCTCAGCCCTGCCACACTCTGCGGCGGCGGCAGGTGCGAACGCGCAAGCGCGTTGCCGAGCCTCTCAGGCTGGCCCTCGAAAAGAATATCCGCCTGAGCGTCCAATTCGAGTGTTTGCAAAAAGGCGGCAACCGCTTGCGGTGGATTGCGTGGGGCGACTTCAGCGATATCGCCAGCGTTCCAAGTGGGCGACGCTGCCGGCGGGGGCAGCAACGTCAGATGAAACACGCTGCCGCCGCAGCTTCCGGGATTGAGTTCGCGCCGCATGGCCAGCTGCCAAGCTTCAAACCGCGACCTCGCTAGCGAAATCCTCGATGTACCGCTGATCTCTCCCAATTGATCCTGCCAGCGATGCAGCGCGTCCTGGTCTGCGTCATCGACTTCAATCATTTCAAATAACGGCTGCGCCTGGTGCTGCCGCAACCACTGATCGAGCCGCTGTCCAAACGCACAGAACTGTTGGTAGTCGCGATCACCCAACGCCAATATTGCATACTGCAGCCGGCGAAGATCCGCCGTCTGCCCCATCACATCCTCGACAAAGCGGAGTGCGTGATCGGGCGGATCGCCTTCACCGGTGGTGCTGACGATGAACAGGATCTTTCCGCCCTTGCTTAAACGCTCGCTGTCGAGCCCGTCGATCGCGGCTGCCAGCGCCGGCGTTCCCGCATCGCCTAAGGCCTCAGCAGTCCGCTGAGCCAGCTCGAGGGCAAATCCCGTCTGAGTCGCGTAGACGACCAAAACCGTATCGGTGTCGGCTGCGGCCAATGCCGACGCCGAGGCGATGCCGGCGCTGGCAGCGGCCGCTCTCAACCGCCACCACACCCAGCCACAGAACGTGAAATACGCGGCCAGCACCGCCGCAGCCCACAACCAGCGCTCCGGCCGAGGCGGCGCAACCCACCAATCGCCCGCTTGAAAACGAACCAACCCTAGCCCGACCAACGCGAGCACCAACAGAGTGATCACGTTGCCAAGGATTGCTGCCGAATACCAGCGTGTGGATCCGCCGCTCATGCTATCTGCCTCAGCATGCTGATTGCGGGTTTATGCATCGTCTGCGACACCAGTTCACCTACTGAGGCAAAACTTCCAGCGTGGCGACGTAAGAGAGCCGGCGCTGTTGAGCCTGAGCGACGCTGGTCTTGGAGTCCTGTGAAGTGCTCTCCAGCCAATACATCCCCGGCTCAGGCCAAGTGACGCTCAGTTCGCCCTTGGCGTTGGTGGTCGCCTTCAGCTCATCCTGCGCATCACGGTAACGAGTGCCGCCACGGACAACCTCGAACTCCAGTCCGTCGGCCGGTTTGCCGTCCAGGAGGACACGGAATTGTGCGGTTTCTCCGGCATACAAATCGTTCGGATGCGTGATCGGCACCAGTTCGATCCCCACCCCGGTCGGCTGCAGGGCGGTGTCATTGGGCGCCCCGTTGGTAACAAACGTTTCGATCCGTCCGACGCTCTCGGACACTCGCAACCCTTCGGCGCCCGTGGGCACTTCAGTCGCAAAGGCCGCCGCAGTCCCGCGCCAGCGTTTGGGCTGGCCCGCTTCTTGCCAGCTCGCCATCAGTCCGCCATTGATGACCGCCAAGCGATAGGTTCCCTGCTGCTGCAATTGCAGATCAAAGACGCTGCGATATTTTCCAGTGGCTCCGTTTTGAGCTTCGGCCTGGCTGCCATCGGGCGCAGTAATGACCAGGTTATCCAGACGCAGCGGCACATGATTGAAATAGAACAAATCATTGGATACCGCGGCATCGACGGAAATCCAAGGGTCGTTGCCGGCTAGTACCGTCTGCGAAGGGAGCAGCCATGCCTTATGGGCAAAGGCCGTCAGTGGCAAGGTGGCGACTAGGGCGAGTGCAAGGATCAGCGAACGCTTCATCGTGGTTTACCTATAAGTTGAGGAAGGAGCGGAGCGGAAAATGGATTTTTAAATAAAAAGGTGTGCGAGAGAATTTGGCCTCTGAAACGCCGCCAGTTAAAGTAGCCGGCACAGTCTCCTCGTTGGAGTTCAGGCTTTAGCCTGCGCCGTACCTTGCCTTGCAAAGATTCACAGCCTCGGAGTGTGCCTGCTATTCTCATGTACCGATCGCCTAAGGTTTGATCGACAGCGTAACGGCGCCCAGTTCGCTGCTGCCTTGCGCCTTGCCGGACTGTGGCGACGTAGCTGGCCAGGTGAATGGGATCTTCAACATTTCGCGGCCGCCGACTTCGCGGACCGCTTCGACGATCAAGGTGTATTTGCCAGGTTTTAGATCCGCCAATTGCCGCTCTTTGGCGGTGAAGCTCAATTCATGTTTACCGGCCGGACGGGTCGCTCCGGTCACGCCATCAACGGGCATCTCCAAGGTGCGGCCTATCTTCCGCCACCACTGCCGCAGATCCGGCAGCCATTTCGTTCCCTCCCCTTCGGCAGCGCCTCGCAATTGATACCAAACCGCCAAATTCGCGGCAGCCTTTTGATCAGCCCCTTCAATCCATAAGGCGACATAAGGCCGGTGATACTCAGCGACGTTCAGCTGTGGGATTTCAACAACGACCTCCATCTGCTCGGCTCGCGCAGGCAGGGCCGGCAGCGCACTCAAGGCAATCACGAATGTTGACAGGGCAAGCGAGACAGGTTTTAGCATCGTGGTAGGCATCTAGAAGGAGAGGATATCAGTGGATGAACAGCAGAGCCAACAGCGCCGGGATCACGATCCCGAGCCCGACCAGCGGCCAGGTCAAACGCCGCTGGCGGGCGTGAATGTACAACAGGAACAAACCGGTCAAACAAAACACCAACGTCGCGATGGCGAAGACATCAAGGAACCAACTCCACGCCGGACCGGCATTACGCCCCTTGTGCAAGTCGTTGAAGTAGGAGATCCAGCCGCGGCGAGTGATCTCAAACTCCACGGAACCGCTGGTCCGATCGATGCTCAGCCAAGCATCCGCTCCAGGGCGCGGCATCGACAGATAGACTTCGTCTTCGGACCACTCAGCCCGCCGGCCGCCGATGGAGATCGAAAGCTGATCACTGAGCCACCGCGCCAGTTCGGCGGGAAGTGGGGCATCGCCGGCCTCGGTCGCCTCGCTTAAGTTGTCCCGCAGCGCATCGGGAAGCTCGACGATCCGGTTTTCCACCGTCGCCACCGACTCAATCTGCCCCGCATGATTGAGCGTGATCCCGGTGACAGCAAACAGCAGCATCCCGACCAAGCAGATCGCTGAACTGATCCAGTGCCACTGGTGCAGCGTGCGCAGCCAGAAACCTCGGCGTTGCCGCTGACGTTCGAGCTGAAGCTCAGGTTGCGAGGATGCAGTTGTGGTCATGATTTCAGTGCAGCGGTCACTCATCCGCCGCGGTTTTGATTTCGCCGCCGGCACGGGTCCAGGTGGCATGCCAAATGTGTCGGTCGATGCTGTCACTCACGCTGCGCACGCTGCCATCGGCCAGGCCGATGCTCACCGCGCCCGGATGGTAGCTGCGTGAACCAGTGATTTTTGCTGACGCGAGCACCATGTCCGGTACCGGGCTATTAGGCGTCAGGCGTCCGTTCATTACTGGCCCATTGGGAACGCTGCCCCGCAGCCAGTATTGGTTGCGAGATCCGTCCCAGCCGGTGATCGACGAGGCGACCGCTTCGAGGCCACCGCTGTCAGCCAGTTCGGCCGTAGCTTGTGAGGCGGACGCGACCCGAGCACGGTAGCGCCGCGGATCCTGCAGCGGTGTCGGTGATGCCGGCGCCGCGCCGACTCCGATGGTCGTTTCGGCAACTAAAACCGTTTGGCTCGTACCGTCGGTGATGTCGGCCAGTCGCGTCTTGGCTCCAACCCAGCAGAGCCCGTCCGAGGCGACGCCGTTGCCAGGATGAAAAACACCGTCTAGCCCGCTGCCCTGATTCATCGCATAGCTGGTGCCGGCGATCGGAATCACCGCCCCAGAAGGCATGCTTAAATCATGCAGCCCCGCGCCCACATCACTTGGGCACTCCAAGAACGGCACGCGGGCCGCCGCGGCGGCATGGAGTTCGACCGGCAAGTCGTCCATACCGGGATGGCCCATGTAAACATTGAAATCGATCAAACCGTGCAGGTTCGTCTGCTCAGCGAACGGCAGCAACTTGGCAAAGGGCGAGTAGTCGTTGGGATAGCGGCTACCGGAATAGCCGTTGTTGGCCAAGCGCTCGGAATAGCTCGATGCGTAGTTATGAAAGGCGAGCCCCAACTGCCGGACGTGGTTCTGGCATTGCATGCGGCGAGCTGCCTCGCGAGCCGCCTGGACGGCGGGCAACAGCAGAGCGACCATCACACCGATGATCGCGATCACGACCAGCAACTCCACCAATGTGAATCCCCGGACTGTCGTGATCGGCCAGTTGTCGAGTGGCTGTAAAAAGGAAATCCGAGCCAACGTTCTTCTCCTGATGCAAGAGGCGATTGCTGGCTGGCGGTCGACGGTGCCTACAGAAAGTAGCACGTCTTGAGCTGGCTGCTTATTGAGATTGATTATCATTATGGTCCTCGTCGGATGCTCCGCAACCCCTGCGGAAGGTTTTTCTAGAGAGATGATCAGCCCCGACGCCGAGCACCCGCCGAGGATGCACCGGCTCCGCTGACCCGTTTGGCCGCGACGCTCGCGGGGCGGCTACAACGACGCCCGACCCGCCTGCAGCAACTCCTGCGGCTCACGCCGCGCAACCCGCAGCGCCGGCCACAACGCTGCCACCAGGCACAGAGCCAGCGTCGCGGCCAGCGCCTCCGGCCAGCTGCCGCCAGGGGATCACCAGCGAGGGGTTCAGCCCGCCAAAGAAGCTGACGTACTGAGAAATGCCGGCCCCGCACCATCCGGCCATCAACCCGAACCCGAGACTGATCACGCACGCGACCGAACCGAGCAGCAGGCTCTCGGCCAAGATCAGTCGCGCCAAACCTTCCGGCGACGAAAACGTGTTAACTGGGGATCGCGCATTGCGCCGATCTCCTCCCCGTCGATCCGAACCGTCCCTTCATCGGGACGCGTCAGACCTGAAATCAGATTCAACAGCGTACTCTTGCCCGAACCGCTGTTTCCCATGATGGCCACGAACTCACCCGGCTGGACCGTCAGCGAAAAATGCTCCAGCGCCACAACCGTCGAGGTGCCCTGACGAAACCGCTTCGACAGACCTTGCATGGCTAACGGAGGCAATGCCTCGCCCACGTTTCTCGTCCTGGAACCATAATTCATCACTTCCAAATCCACAGACATAACGTTTCTTTCATAAGCGGCGCATGATTGAGAACGGCGGCCATTTGCAACTGGCGGGCCGCACGGCGCAGGCCACAGCGCTGAGGCCGAAGCAAGGAACGTTGGCTACCTAATTAGGCCGCAGAATCCGGCCAGAAAGGGTTTCTGCCGCCGCAGCCGAAACACACAACTAGGGACCGGCCACTATCTGATAGAGTGCCTGTAGTGGCGAGCATTTCACCGCGCTCGGTGAGTTTTTCGCCGGGAGATACGAGTGCTGTTCCCGACAACTTCGTTGGGCACTCCCAACTGCCGGAGCGGTGCCCCATAGGTTTGCCGCCCAGCGTTCTTTCTCAGGCCCGCAGGGCCGGCACATCCAATGCCGGAGCCGTAAGGCTCCGGATGAGGGCAGCTAGACATCTCCAGGCCCGCAGGGCCGACTTCGTGCCGAATCTGTGTCGGCCCTGCGGGCCTGCCTGTCACCAGTCGATCAAGACTACCGGGGCCTTACGGCACCCGGCAAAGGTTGTACCGGGCCTGCGGCCCTGAGAATCGCTAAGCAACCCAGGACATGAAATTCGGCAAAATTCTATCAGCCGGCACGCGTTAGCGTCCGGTTCTTATGAGCCATAGTCCGAACTGCGGCGAGCGATTTGACCAAAAGACTTATCCTGACCTGCTTGGCTGTGACAAAGAACATCAGTCTACGGCTCAAGGTTCGCTCGGGCGCGGTGGCCAATCGAGGTGCGTCTGCAGAAAGCGGAACGTCTCGTTCCCTTTCATCGTGTGCCCGCCTTGAAAAAACTCGATCGCTCGGCGATCTTGTAGCCCGAGTTGATCATACAGCCAGCGGACCTTCGCAAACTCATAACCGACCCACTGAGTCGGGGCGACCAGATCATGATGCCCACGCTCCACCATGAACGGCCGTGGCACCATCAAATATGCCAGCTCAGCGTAGCTGAACGTGCTGCCCATGCTGAAATAGGGCATCTCCCATTCGATGGTATGCATAAAACTGTGCCCGTCATGTGTATCCGCAACCTTTCGGGTCCAATCATTGAAGTCCGATGCGCAGATCGATAACGCGTACCGGTCCAAAATGGGAGGCACCCGCACCGCGGTCTCGCCTCCGTAGCTGTTGCCGTAGAACGCGATCTTCTCGCCATCGATAAACGGCAGTGATTCCAACCAGCGCGTGATCTGATCATGCTGCGCAATGATGAAGGAGAACAGGCTCGCCTTCACGCTGTTAGCTTTGCGATCCAACCAGCGATAGCGATCTTCGCCACGGTATAGATTATGAGGTGCAAAAACAATAAACCCCTGCTCCAGTAGACGACCGGCGACGTTGTGGTAACCGCCGTTCATGATGTTCTGCGGCAACCCGTTGCGTCCATGCTGGACAACGACAACCGGACGGCGCTCGTCCGCGGCGAGATCTTTGGGAATCATCAAAATCCCCCAGGCTATCAAGTCGGGGAATACGTCGAGCACCACATCGTAGGCCACCCAGCCTTCCTGCTCGGCAATTTTGACCGACCGGGCATTAGCAGGCAGCAGCGGCTCATCAAACTTCCCGAGCACCTCTTCCCACAGATACTGGCGAAATGGCTCCGCCTGCTTTGCGAACGCCTCCGCCGATGACGTCGGATGCACCGCCTCGGTCGACCACCGCGGCTGTTTGTGCTCCGGCAAGATCTTATAGAGCAAAAAATCATTACGGATATGATCCGAATCACGCACCAGCCACTGGGTATAGTCGTCGAGCTCCCATACCTGTCGCAGTTGCCGCTCGCTGTCGTCCCCAGGCAGGTCATCGACGAGAGTCTTAGGCCCCTGCAGCGGACGCAGGTTCCAAAGGCCGAGCGTTGAAGTAAACCGCTGCAGCGCCGGCTGTGACCACGGGCCGACGGTCGCGCCATCCGTTCCACTGATCAGCTCACGTTGCTGGAATCCAGGGCGCGTTAGCATGTCAACCCGCTCCGCTTCGGTGCGCACCGCCGCCAACATCGGCGTGCGGAGGTCGCCCTTATGGCCGGTCACGCTCGGCACCGCGCTGTACTCGATCACCAGCGGCCGGGGCGCGATCAAGGAAGCGATTTCGGCGTCGCCAAACTCCCGCAGCAACGACCATACGTTGCGATAAATCGGTTCTTTCCAAACCGTTTCGCGCGGCCCAAAGTAGCCGCTGACCAGCGTGGCGCTGACGCGGGTGTCGACGGCCGCCGTGTAAAATGCGATCAACCCGCCCTCACCGTATCCGGCGACACCGATTGGGTGATCGTCGTCAGCAGTGGCTTGCAACCAATCGATTGCCGCCTGAACTTTCTCGGCCTCATAACCGATGATGTGCCGGCCCATATGAAAGGCTTGGCGATAGATCCATTCCCGCCGCGTTTGTTGTCGCTCACCTGCTAACACCGGCTCGCGATCGATCAGCGCCATCACGATCACGCGCAGGCCGCTCTCGGCCAACTGGCGAGCCACCTGCTGATCCAGAGGCAGGCCGGGAGCGATGCCAGCGAGCTGCTCCGGCGTCTGATCGGCATCGGGCAAAACCACCACGCTCGCGGTCGGCGACGAACCCAGCGGCTCAAGCAACAAGCCCTCGCCATGCACATTCTTCAACACCGGCCAGCGAACACGGATGATCCGGTAGCGGTCCGATTGATAAACCACCGCGGGCTGCTGATCACTACTGAGCCACTCCATGCGGACCTTCAGCGTCGGCGGCGGCAGCGCGATGTGATGATTGGCTTCGCGACCGCGGTTGACGGCGCCGATGATGGATCGAAAACGCTCTCGGTTCTCCGCGATTGACTGCTGATATGCGGCCGGTGAGGACAGATCTCGGTTCCAAAATTGCGCTCGCCCATCGCGCGAGCTGTCGATCTGGCTCTCGATGTAGCGATGGGCTCCATCCATTAGTTGCACATCGAGCTGCTCTTGCGCGGCCAGTGGCTGCGTCCCCGGCAGCACGCTCGGCGGCTCACGCCAATCTTGGCCATAACCAGCAATCGGCCACAAGCTGATCGAGATCGCAACCGCCAGGCAACCTAGTAACAACCGGAGCATGACTGAATCCAATGGTCGGTATGTTGTATTCCGCAATAAACAAAGACATGATTCTTCCGTGAATTCTGTAGCGCACCACTTGAGCCAAGGGCGATGATTTCTCTGGGTGGCACGTCCCTGAGGAACGAAGGGCGTGGTGGGTAGAACTGCATGGTAACTAGAGAATGTCTCATCGGCTCAGTATCTGCTTCCGCCGCTCACGCCCATCGCAGGGGCTCTGAGCGTGCCACCCCAATCCATCGCGGCACCCGCCCCAGGCGGACGACGACTCAATCAGCGGAAGAGCCAAAATATCAGGCAGTGTTCGCTGCGCTCGACTGCTGGCTAATCGCTTGTATCCCTCCGGGATAGAGATTGAAAACAAACCACTCATCCAGAGCTGATTAGCGGCTGGAACGACTTTCCATCCAGGCAGCATATTCCTCGGCTGTGACCCGGCCGTCCTTGTTCGTGTCGGCCGGCGCAGGATTAACCAGCAGGCCAGACCACTCTTTTTCGGCCAGTACGCCATCACCATCGCTGTCGTTTCTCTGGATGATGCGCATGGCGTATTCAAGAGATTTCGGTGAAACATTCGCCTTTTCGGCCAGGGCGTTCAGTTCTTCCGATGGGACTCTGCCTGCTGCTCTGGCTGCGGCGGCTCTTTGCGCCTGCAGCCGATTCTGGCTCTCTGACTCAACAATTCGCCCAACAGCCTGAAAGACAGCGGCCTTGACGAAGCGATCATCTGACTCGGCTGCAACGGCCAACAATTTTGGAACGAGCGCCGCACCATATTCAGCAGTGAGGCCGGCCGCAGCATACAGGACTACGGGTGGCTGATCCTCAGACAGTCGCGTTTGTAATTCCTCAGCAAGCGATTCGGGCAAGAACGTCAGGCGGGAGACAACGGCAGTCGCAATCCCCGGTACATCCATTCGCAGCATCCCTTGGCGAAAGAGTCTTCCATCGTGACTGCGCTCATTCAAGCTTCTGGCGACGAGCAAATCCAGTAGCAGTGAGACCTGATCCTTTGGTTCAATCGTGGTGTGCCGTAGCAGAGCAACTGCGGCGGCAATCCGTCGATCGTCCAACGGTTGACCGCTGTCCTTGTCGGCTGCAAGGGCTGCACGCACGGGAGCGTCGAAGCGGGAATCGACCAGTTCCTGCTGAGCGATGACGAGCGCGGCTTGATCCTGAACAGGCGAGGCGAAATCGGCGGCGATCGAAATCGCGAGCTCGAGATACTGCTTCCGCGATGCTTCCAGCGGATCGGCCGGCTGTTCTGGCTCAGGTTGATCGGCTGCCGCGGCGACACTGCCATCCTGTGCAGCAACTTGTCCATTTGTCGAGCCGCCTAAACCGCAGAGCAGCAACAGCAGCGCAAGCGTGCAGCCATACGGCCACGAGTATCGATGGAGGGCCGTCATATGAAGCTCGCCAAACAAAGTTTCTGGTTGGGTGAAGACTCGCGCTGTGGCTCGTCGCACCCGCGAGTATAGCCCTCCGCCACTGCAGATGGGTTCGCTGCGCTGGCTGATCTGAAATTACTCTTGGTGCAGATGCAACCGCTTCCCGCCTGCCGGCTAGGAGGCCACCGCGGCCGGCTCCGCCAAGCGGCGGATGACGTCGACAATGTTGGACGACTGCCAACCCTCTTGCAGCTTCCCATCCCGGATTCGGATCCAGGAGATGCCGGTAAAAGTCGCCGGTTTCATCGTCGGCGGAATCGGCAGTCCACCGCCGGTGTGCGTCCCGGTGGCGGTCCAGCGGACGACAACTTCGTCACCGTCACTGATCATCCCGTCGACTTCGACGCGAATGTCAGGAAAGGCGCTGAGCAGCGGCTCATATTGAATCTGCTTGAATCCCTCGCTGCCCACCAACGGCCCTTGGTCGGTATAGCAGATACTCTCATCGGTCATCAGCTCCGCGATTGTTTCCGGACGCCGCTGATTCCAAACTTCCTCAAACCAACGCAAGACAATCGAACAATTGTCATTAGACATGGGTCTCACCCTGGGCACGTGGAAGAACTGCTCGCCGGCAGCTAAACGTTGAGGTCAACCGACCGCAATTCTACCGAAGCCGCCGCGGCGCCGTCCAACGAATTCGCACGGCATTGAGATGCGACGACTCAGCCGGCGAGCTAATCCTGCTTGTGTTTCACGGCCAGCGTCACCAGCACGGTGGCATCTTCCAGCGACGCCAAGGCGTGAGGTTCACCGGTCGTTAAAAACAGCATCTGCCCTGCCGCCAGTTCGTGCGTCTTGCCAGCCGCTGTAAAAGCCACGCGCCCCTCGAGACAGTGCACCGTGATTTCGCCCGGCGCTTGGTGCTCGGCGATCACCTTGCCGGCGGGCAGGACCAACCGCAACACCTCGATCTGCTCCGACTTGAACAGCGTGTGCGTCTTGTGCTCGGACAACCGCGAACCGAATGGGCTCAGATCGATCACCTCGTTGGGTCTGGCATGCTCGATGGCCATCAGCAGTATTTCGTGTGAGCGGAAGTGAAGCTGAACAGCCACACGGCCGCCCATATCTACACCTCAATGTACAGATTGTCGGAACAGACGTCAATCGGCTTGCTGCAATCGCTCCATCACGCGTTTCCAGCCCAAGCATTTCGCTAACGCAAACGGGGTCATTCCGTTTGGCGCAGCTTTCTTGGGGTCGGAGCCGTGTTTCAAGCAGACGTCAACCCCGTCCAACGATCCTGCCAGCGACAATTGGTGCAGAAAACTGTATCCGCGATGATAGGCTTCATGAACCAGTTCGGGACGTTTGGTCAAAGTCTCATCGAATGAATCTCGCATGTTGACGGACATGGGATGTTCCGCTGCGGCGACCGCTGCATAATCTTGAGGTGCAGCGGGCAACGAGCTGAACCGAGAGAAGAAGCCTTTCGGTTTTGTTGGAGCGCCTCTAATGTATTCCGCGGGCACGAGATTCACGACACCTACCTCACCGAAATCAAATCCCCAGGCACTGTCGTGCTGCTTTCGTTCTGCCTTACTCATGCGAGAACGCAGCAGGTCGACCGTAAAGCCGCCGTAGACCTTGCCAGCAATCACATACATCCAATCACAGATCTGCTTGCCTGTGAGCGTCACGCGATCACCCTCATGGAAGGACTTCAATGTATGAGGGGAATTGATGAGCGTCCCTTCGAGCCGGCGACCGTCGAAATCGACCTCCAACAGCCACATCTGCTCGATTTCGAAGCCTTCGGGATTTTCAGCGCGAAGTTCAGGCGGATCCGAGAACGCCCCCTTTACCGCAGCGAGTTCTAATCCGGGAATAATCCGACGTTGTTCCCAGGCCATTTCGCGCCAGAAGTACCGGAAGGTCTGCCGCGCCTTCGCAGCCGCCTGCTCCATTTCTGCGTCTTCACTCGGTGCTCGGAAGATCGGAGATTTTGAGTCTGCCATGGAATTCCTGGTGTTGGTGGAGCATGAGCCGAGATGGGAAACCGTTTGGGGTTCAGTATACCGACCGGCCACTCTGTCAGGGGTGGCACAAGACCACTACGTCTGAGCAATTGCACCACTCGCAGTTGCTCGCGATACCGCGCTGCGTACTCACCTCGCACGCCCCGCGCATCGAGCGGAACGTATGTTGCTTCAAAGCGATTCGCTCACGATCAGCGGTGGAACTGAATCTTCGGCTGAACTATCTCACACCAACCATCTGCCACGCTTCGTCGCCGAGCTGGGTCTTCCGGCGTGGCCTTCTCCATGGGCAAGGGAAGGCTTAATTTTCAGTAATTGTGCTCACAGATTCGGGACCGGCCACTCAGGAACCTCAAGTGCGGCGAACGCAACCGCGTCAAACGCCAGCACCGGAATCAAGAACGTACCAGTCGCAATGACGTTAAAAATCAATGCCCAGATCCATCTACCCTGGTACCATCGGAATCCGGCTAGGATGTTGATGATGCCGGCAACGAGCAGTGCTGCAATCAGGGCAACAGAAGCAAATGCCATCAATTGCTCAAACTCTCCTGCCCCTGTGGAAACCGGTAGAAACTCCGTTGCACGATAGATGCCAACAGGCAACGCCAGCAGGGCCAACCCGCTAAAGCACCAGCTCACTACGGCAGGCACAACGAGCCACGGAGACCGCGGCTTACCCAGGTTGCCTGACGTTTGACTATCGGCTGACGATGGTTGTGGTGAGTCGTACGGATTCATCTTGGTAGCCGAGCCTTTCCTTCTGCAGATGGTCACGGCGGAACGTGTGTGGGTGCGGATCTTATTGCCGAGAGGCGGCTCAGGAACTCGCTTACCCCACAATGCGGCCGCTGCTCATTTGCAGCGTGTGGTCGGCGGCGCTGCTGGCTTGGTCGTCGTGCGTGACCAATAACACTGCGCCGCCTCGGTCAGCGAACTCGCGCAGGCGCGGAGCACAATCGCAGCGTTTTTCGGGTCGAGGTTACCGGTCGGCTCATCGGCCAATAGCAGCGCTGGCCGGTTTAGCAGCGCCCGCGCCAGCGCACACCGCTGCCGCTCGCCGCTGCTGAGTTGGTTGGGCGTGTGGCCGAGCCGATCACCCAGTCCGAATTGCTCCAGCAGCTCGCTCGCCCGCTGAGCGTAATCAACTTCATCCGCCCTACCCTGCTCATCTGAGCCGCCGCTACCGCGAGGCTCGCTCGCGACGCCGGCCGGCAGCGCGATCATCGCGGCCAATACATTTTCCAGCACACTCAGGTAGGGAACCAAATGGAACTGCTGGAACACAAACCCAAGATGCTCCGCGCGGAACGTGGCCCGCCGATCGCTGGACATCTGATACGGCTGCTCACCTTGGATAATTACTTCGCCGCTGTCGGGAGCCAACAGCGTGCCAGCGGTCATCAGCAGACTCGATTTACCACAACCGCTGGGGCCGCGGATGGCGACGAACTGGCCAGCATCCAGTTGGAGTGAAACGTCGCGGAGCGCCTGCACCTGGCCGCCGACGGCACCATAATAGATTTTGCTAATCCCGCGAAGTTCTAACAGCATTACGTATGACTCACTCTGCACATTACTCGCCCTGCAACACCACTGCCGCATCCTGAGCCGCTGCTGCTGCTGCAGCGAGCCAGCTGGCCACCGCCGCCAAGACGACCGCGAGCACCGGTGTACTCAAGAGCGTGAACACGAATCCAGGTGAGGCCAGTAGATCGCTGATCAGCTGCGAATCAGCTGGCCAGTCGCCAACGAAACGAGTCAGCACCCAGCCGCCGAGCAGCGCGATCACGACACCCAGCACGCCGCCGATGATTCCCGACAAGACCGCCTTGCCCAAAAACACATATAAGACCTGCGAAGTGCGCAAGCCTAGCGCTCGCAAGATACCGATCTCTTCGCGCCGGGAACGAACGTTATTGAAAGCCAACAACCCCACCGCCGCGACCGCCAACAACAGCACCAGCGGGATCACGATCTGAGCCACTTGCTGGTGTTGTGACTCGAGTTCCGCCCGTGCGGCGCGCTCACGGGCGAGCGTTGCCGCGGACGCTTCTTGTTCCGCGGCCAGGGATTGCTCAGCGACTAACTTGGCCTTCGTCCGCGCTTCGGCTCTGGCGAGTGCTTGAGAATGCCGCTCGATCACCTGCGTTCCCGGTAAGATGCCGGCGATTTCACGGCGAATTTCGCTGATGCGATCACCCGCACACTCACATTCCAAAGCGAGAATCGCATGGATGAGATTCTGCAGGCCCAAGATCTCTTGTGCCTGGTTCAAATCGATCCACAGCGTCACATCATCGGTTGAACCACGCTCGGGATGCAGCATGGAAACCGTGAAGGTGCGTCCAAAGAACTCAATCTCCTGGCCAACCTTCAAATCGAGCTTTTGATGAATGCTCCAACCCACGACCATTTGGCCGGGCGCGACGGCATCGAGCACCGGTTTTTTCAGCGCCCGGTGCATGAGGGGAACTTCGCCGCGGGTTCCATAAAGGATGACGTCGAGTTCCTGCTCCGGCCATTTGACCTGCTTGAGGACCGTCGGCAATAGGTGATTGACCGTCATGATCGACGAGTTTCCCAAACGATCGGCGTAGCTGGCCGGCATCGTTTCGGAGAGGCTGCCGCGAAGGTGCAGTTCAGCCGCGTCCTGCTGCTCGGGAAGGATCAGAACATTAAAGCCCAGCCCCTTCATGTGCTTGCGCATTGAGTCTTCCAGATCGGCCCCGGCGGCAGCAACGGCACGAATTTTTTCTGTCAGCACCTCTTCGGTCTGTGCCTGCTTGGCTGATAGAATGCGATCGGTTGCCAGCGCGTCGGCGCGCACAACCATATCCGCGGCTACTAATGCGATGGCCGCCACAGCGATCGCGAGCACCGAGAGCACAAAGGTGAGCTTGCGGTGGGCGATTTCTCGCGTGATCAGTTGAGTAAGCTTCATAACCCATCAAAGAGGCGGGAAGGACAGCTAAGTCTTAAGTGGCCGGACCGCAATCCGCGAGATTACCGGCCGCGGAAGAAACTCAGGCTGGCGATGGTGACGATCAGGCCCAGCAGGATCATCACGATCCAGGGCAAATAAACCGTCAGCGCCGATCGCTCAACAGGCTCAAGCGGCGGGACAACTTGCGCCAGCGACGTGGCCAGTACTGGGGCGTCCAAGGGATCAACTTCAAAACCTTCTTCAGTAGCCAGGTCATCCGCCCCAGTGGTCGCCGCCAAAGATTGACGTGCGGCAATGATTGGCAGCCCTGTTTCGGCGTCTGCCTCATACCCGCCCAGCCCGACCAGCGGCAAGGCAACCTCTTCGGGCTCTGTCGGCACGATGTAATCATCCCACCGCACTGGCAGCAGCAGATCGACACCGGGGTTTTCGGCCTTCACGGTGCACTGGCACGGCCCGGTTAGAAACTCCGCCGCTTCCTTGATCATGTGCGCGTTAATTCCCATACCGACTAGCGCATACAACGTGCGGCCGCGGCCGAAGATCGGAAACGCCATCGGCTGCCCCGCCAATTCATCGTCTTTCAAATCCGGCTCGGTCGACAACAGCATCTGGACCAACCATTTTTCCGCCGGGTCATTGCGATCGACTCGCAAGGCGGAGAATCCGATTTTGAGTTCCTCGGGCGCGACGCTCAGCTCCTTCAGGTCCTCCTGTTGGATCGCAGGCAGCTTGAGGGTTTCCTGCAGTCCGGCCAGTTCCGTTTCCAGAGCCGTCAGTCGCGCATCGTCTTGCCCCGCGTCCTCACCGCTGAGGAACACCCACACGACCTCGCCGTCGATCAAGCGTTTGGCCAATTCCATTCGCGCCGGCGAGTTGACCAGCCGTTGGACCTCTTGCTCGGTCAGCTCAGCCGCTCCGACCAGCACTTCACTGTCACCCGCTTTTCGGGGCAGGTTGACGACGATTTGCGGCAAACTTTTCACGCCGGTCTGCTCCAGGCGCTCCCGGTCACCGGACTGCAGTTCGCCTCGCAGGTCGATCAGTCGCACTTGCAGATTCGCACCGCCGCTGGCGGAACCTTCGCGCTGCAACCGCTCAACCAACTGTGCATGCTCTGCGCTCAGATCTTGGTCATGGTAGATAAAGACCTGGTAAGCATCCGGTCGCCATTGTTCTAATGCGAAACGAAACACCGGTACCGAACAGGCGAACGCCGCGGCGGGCAATAAGATCAGTGCCGCAGCCGCCCAGAGCACTCGAAGGCGGGGCACTGAAAGGGGTTGTTTCGCTAACGTAATGACCTCCTGCCCGAGGCGGTTATCGCTCTGGCTTTGGGTGGCACGCCCAGAGCCACAGCGATGGGCGTGAGCGGCGGAAGCAGATACTGACCGGTTAGGACATTCGATGGTTACCCTGCAGTTCTCACCAGCACGCCCTTCGTTCCTCAGGGACGTGCCACCCAGAGGCTCAGCGTCCCCTGCCACAAGTGATGAGCCACAAAGTTCGCCAAAACTCCCTGGAAGGCAGTAGGGCAACCTCATCGCCTGTGAGAGTAGTTTCAAACCAATCATTCTTTCACCTTTTGCAACTCGATTCCGGACAGCACCGGAAGCCCTTGCTTAGCGATCAGCCGCACTCGCAGTTGATCATCCACCAGCACACCCTCGACTTCATGAATCTGAGTTTGCCCATCATTGAGTGTGATCGGCTCAGGCAGAACTTCCTCTTGGACGGCGACAGTGAAGACTCTTGTCCCACCGCTGGTGACGATTTCGGGTGTGCCGAAGAACAAGCGAACATGGTATCTCTCCGGCTCGGGCTGCGGCTGATCCTTTTCGGGCTTGCCGAGCGTCATGCCGATGCGGATTTCCGCTTCGCCCTCCATGCCCGAGGCGAATACCCACGGGTAATCGGCGTCCTGGACGGCCGAGGAATGACGCGAGAATTTCTTTGCGTCGCCGCTGACTTCAATCTTCACCGGCGAGCTGTCGGTGGCGCTCGGCGACTCGATCCACAGCAACCCCTGAGCGTCACGCCGTTGTCCCGGCGCCCCGAGGTTCACTCCGAGCGACTCGACGCGTTGTCCATCGCCTTCGGTCTGAGCCATCACATTGACTGTCCAGACCTCGATCTCCGGCATATGAACCAGCGCCAGCGAGGTCTGATTCTGGTAAGCGCAGCTGCACGTTCGCGTATAATCCGGCGCGTTGAGCACACCGCCAGCGGCAATCAAGTTCGCGGTGCATCCTGATTTGAAACCACCCAGGTTGCCGGTCCCACCATGATTGGTCAGGTCATAGAAACCTGCGGCGCCGGAGCGGAACGTCAGCAGATTTTCACTCGCCAGGATCGTGTTGCAGCCATACGCGCGAGTGATCTTCCACTGTTCCGGCTGGCCGGTCAGCGGGTTATCGATCCAGTAGGGGTCACCGCTTTCTAAGTAAAAAGCGCCCGCCGATTCGCTATAAGAGTTGCTGTTGGTGATGATCAAGTCGTTGTGCAGGATGCACGGACCGGAGTACTTCAGGTCATCGTTACGCCACTGGACCGAGCCGTCCGCACCACGATAGACCGCCATTCCGCGGTTGACTTCGGCTGCCAAGCGATCGCTCGCCGCCGCCCCGGCCTGCAGCAGCAAATCGTGCTGTTCGGAATAGCTCAGCCAAGTCCCAAAGATGCCGTCTTCCACTTCCCAGGCGGTTTTACCTGTAGCCGGCTCAATCGCCAGGATGCGGTAATTGCTCGGCAGCGCCAGCCCGCGCCGCCGCAACTTGTCTTCGACCGGTTGGGGATGTTTGTCGAGGCAGTAGATCCGGCCGCCACCGGCAACGATGCCGTTATGCCAGAAACTGTGGCGAGCGTCGATCTTCCACAACACCGCCCCGGTTTTGCGGTCCATCCCGACCAGTGCCAAGCTGCCGGCGCGGTCGAGCGATTTAGAGCCGAAGCCGGCCTTGTTGCGGTTCAGCTTGCCGTCCTCTTCCTCAAAAGAAAGCTCAAGCCGTTCGCGGTATTTGGCGAACCCAACGCCGCCGATCAGCACATCGCCATAGACACCCAAGAAACCCCACTCATTGGGATTTTTGTCGTCCTCTTGCGGCAGTTCGATATCTTGCAGCAGTTCGCCGTTAGCAGGATCGAGCACGTGACAGACGCTGCCTTCGACGATGTAAACGCGATCGGGCGTGACGACATAGTTGGTACCGCGGGCATTGGCTCCGGGTATATGAACCTGGTTATAAGCCGGATCGAGCGGCGTGTCCTGGTAGGTGTCGTCGTAGTAGACATCATGGGTGCCGAGATCTTCAAAATCACGTTTCCACAGCACGCGTCCGGTATACACATCGCGGCAACTGAGCGAGTCGATTCCTTGGATATAGAGTTTGCCGTCGACGACCTGTTGGGGTGGACCGTGCCCATGGCGAGGAAGCACATCCATGTTACTGCTGCCGCCAAACCACAGCAGCCCCAGCGGCAACCGGACGCGGGCATCATCGGACTTGCGTGTGTTAGCGATGTTGCCATGCTGGTGCGTCCAATCACCGGAACCGGGCAGCGCGCCGACACGTGTCAGCCGCACGGCCACTGGCGTCGCTTCAACGTCAGCTCGCTCCAGCTTCATCGCACCGGCCCGCTCGGCGATCGCTGGCTGCTCGCTGGAGTCAGCCAACAGTTGCAGCGTGCCACCGTAGGGACGCACCGCTTCATAGATCGCCTTGAGCGCGCCCACATCGCTTGTAAGACGCTGGCTCAGTTCCGCACCGACAAACACCTGATGGGCCAAATAGGAAGAGGCCGAGAACTGCTCGGCAGTGCTGTGATGCACGGTCACGGCACCGTAGCGGCCTGCTCGGTCGAGCTGTTGCCGCAGCCGTTGGACCCGCTGAACGTCTTCGTCGACAATCGCCAGCTGCACAAACGACGAGAGTTTGGCGACCGCGAGCGTCAGTTGCTCATCGGCTGCGCCGAACCACAACGCATAACCTTGGCGATCGCCAGCGGCCAAGATTTCGGCGGCACGGCGGAGGTGATCTTCGCTCGGCTGCAGTTCGGAGACCTGCTGCGCCACGGCGCGATCGCTGGCTGTCTCCGATGAACCGAATGCGTGGATGTCGCCACCGGCGGTGACGGCGAACAGTTTGCCGTCGGCTGCCAACAACCTCTCGACCGGCCCATCGACTTCGGGATCGACCGCAGCCGACCAGACAACCTGCGGCTCCGCACGCTCGTCTTTTGACAGCCGGATCGCAGTCAAACCTTGCGCGCCGGCGGCGTAGAGCACATCGCCGGCGAGGATCAAATCGCCGCGACCGTCGGCTTCGATCTCCCAGATCTGCTTGCGGTCGCCGCCATAGGCGCGAATCACCCCCGAACCGCTCTTGGTTTCCTCCGCGGAATAGGCGAGCGAACCGTGCAGCACCGGTTCGTTGGGCATGAACGCCGTCTTTTTGCCGCTCGCCAAGTCAAACTCGCGGACGCCCTTGAGCCGAGTGTGCACGAAGTAGGACGCGTCGTTGGCGATCACGAACGACCCACCTGTCCCCTTGCCGCCGGCATTGAGCTCGAAATAACGCAGTTGGCCGGTTTGCCGGTCGAACACGGCCGGGACCGAGCGGCCGCCAGGGACGATCAAATCCTTCTCCGTCGCTACCAGCGCTCCTTGCGGGCCGATTCCCGCAAATGACGGCGCGCTGTGCGGTTGCTTGATGTAGGTGGAACCGGCGGAGTCGTTGACCCACAGGATCTCGCCGGTCTGAGCATCCATCGAGTAGATAAAAATGCCCATGAACGGCCAGATACTCGAAGCAAAGTAGACCTTGCCGTCGCGGATCACCGGACCGCCGCGGGCCGGCCAGGCGGAGATCAGCCGTTGGTTGCCGACGACGCGGCGATTGGAGAAATTGCCGGTGGAGCGGGGACCGCCAAAGAATTGCCACTGGAGCTCGCCCGACTGAGCGTTGACGCAGTAGAGACGCCCATCATCGCTGGTGAAGTACACGCGTCCCTGCCAGCCGACCGGTGGCAGCCGCACCGGAGCATCGGTGAAGAAGCTCCACAGTTCCTCGCCCGTCTCGGTGTCCAGTGCGACCAGCTTGTCCCGATCGCTGTAGCCGACAAACATCCGGCCCTCGAGCACGATCGGCTCGAACAAGCGGTCGTAGGTCATCAGGTCAAGGTTGAGCGGGTCGTCCCAAGCTTGCACGCGAGGCTCTCCGCTGCGGGTCCACATCAGCTGCAGATCCGCAGGCAGCTCATCCGGCGATGCCGCGGAGCGTCCTGAATCGAACCGCCACATCGGCCAATCGGCCGCGCGCAACAATGCCCCTTGCAGGGCGCCGACGACGCAGATCGCCAAAGCTACGGCGACTCGAAGCCGATATTGAATATCCTCGAACACCAGTCGAGTTCTCCTCAAGAGTTTGCTGCTGATTCACCGCATTGGGGGCGGAGGTTGTTCTGGTTATACACCAGCGACGGAGCGGTTTCCCACCCTGAAGTTCGTTTGTTAGCGATTAGAGATCAGAAGCTAGAAGTCAGAGGTTAGGCGGGGGACGGGGGACGGGGGACGGGGGACGGGGGACGGGGGACGGTTGGCAAGTCAACCTTCGACGATCGGCCCGTAGAAGGCGGGTTGGCGGTCGGCGAAGCGGTCGATCACGTGCGCCCCCGGCGTGCGTTCGATCCGCTTGTTGCGCGCTTGCTGCAGATCGACTTCGGCAAACAAGATCGTTTCCTCGTCACCTTCCGCCCGCGCCAATTCAACGCCATCGGGCCCGCTGATGCTGCTCAGGCCACAGTAGCGAAAGCCGCGTTCGCTACCAACGCGATTAGCTGCGACGAAAAACAGGTGGTTCTCCATACTGCGGGCCAGCGGGACGATGTGTGCCGTACGAGCGGCCGCTATCGGCCAGTTGGTCGGCAGTGCAATGACATCCGCTCCGGCCAATCCCAGCACGCGCATCGGCTCTGGGAACGAACTGTCATAGCAGATCGCCAGCCCCAACCGTGTCTGGCCAGCCTCGTGGACGGCATACGGCCGGTCGCCGCGATCGACCCAGCGGTCGACGCCCAAATGCGGCAAATGCACCTTGCGGTACGATCCCAGCACCCCCTCGGAGCCGACCAAAGCCGCAGCGTTGTAGAGTTTTTTCGAGCCATCGGCCCCCAGTGCAGCTTCCAGAAAGCCGATGACCAGGTAGAGCGGATGCGGCCGGCGACAGGCGGCAGCCAGTGATTGCCAGCCTGGATCGTCGATCGTCAGGGCACTGGCTAGCGCTTCCTCGCGGCTCTCGAATCCATAGCCGCTGAGCATGCACTCGGGAAACACGACCACGTCCGCTTTTTGCTCAGCAGCCCGATCCAACCAAGTGATCACACGCTGTTGGTTGGCGGAGACATCAGCGAAGGTGACATCGCTTTGGACGCAAGACAGCAACATCGTTTTTCCGTATGATCCGAAGTGAAATTTCGACCGGTCCGTTCAGAGAACGTTTTCTGAAAGCAGATTCATGATTGATAAACGGTATGACTACGACCTCTTTGTAATCGGCACCGGCCCTGGAGGCGAAGGGGCGGCGATGCAGGCGACCAAGGGGGGCATGCGAGTCGCCGTGGCGGAAAAGTACCCGCTGATCGGCGGCAGCTGCACCCACCACGGAACCATTCCTAGCAAGTCGCTGCGGTACACGATCACCAGTACCGTCAAGGCGATGACTAACCCAACGTTTCAAGCGGCGGGGATCCATCTCAGCCCGACAATGGACCAACTGCGACTTGGATCGCAAACCATCATCAATCGCCAAGTCGATATGCGGCGATCGTTCTATGATCGCAACGATGTCCCTGTGGTGCGTGGAACCGCCTCATTCATCGACGACCACACCGTCATGGTGGGGGCACAGCGAGTCACCGCCGCCAGCTTTGTGCTCGCTCCGGGAGCACGCCCCTACCGGCCGAGCAATGTCGACTTCAATCACCCCTGCATCTTCGACAGCGATACGATCCTCGACATCAGCGAGCGGCCGACTTCGATTACCGTTTACGGGGCCGGCGTGATCGGCACCGAATACGCTTCGATGTTCCGCGACCTGGGGAGCAAGGTCAATCTGGTTAATACCCGCGATAAGCTGCTGGAGTTCCTTGACGATGAGATCATCGACGCGCTGTCCTACCACCTGCGCGACCGCGGCGTGATCATCCGCCACAACGAAGAAATCGAATCGATTCAGGGACTCCACGATGGCGTCATCCTCACGTTGCAAAGCGGCAAGCGGCTGAAGACCGACGCACTGCTATGGGCCAATGGGCGATCTGGAAACGTCGAGCAGCTCAAGCTGGAAAACGTCGGCCTGACCGCCGACTCGCGCGGTCAGCTGAAGGTCAACGACCACTTTCAGACGTCTCAGCCACACATCTATGCCGTCGGTGACGTGATCGGCTATCCCTCGCTGGCCAGCGCCGCCTACACCCAAGGCCGCGCCGCCGCGATGCACCTGTTGGGCGATGCTGACGAAGACCTGCGTTCGCATGACATCCCCACCGGAATCTACACCAATCCAGAAATCAGCTCTGTCGGCAAGACCGAACGCGAATTGACCGCCGCGCGGGTGCCTTATGAAGTGGGCCAGGCGCAGTTCCGCAGCCTCGCCCGCGCGCAAATCACCGGCAATACTGTCGGCATGCTGAAGCTGTTGTTCAACCGCGAAACGCTCGCGATCCTCGGCGTGCACTGTTTCGGCGATAATGCTTCGGAGATCGTGCACATCGGGCAAGCGATCATGGGTCAGGTTGGCGAGCACAACACGCTGAAATACTTCATGGACACGACGTTCAACTACCCGACGATGGCCGAAGCCTATCGCGTCGCCGCTCTCAACGGCTACAACCGACTGTTTTGATGCCTGCCACGCCGCTGCCTTCCCTGAGCCACCCGCATCCTTGTGAGAACCTGTTCATGCTTCCGTCGCTGCCTCCCATTCGCCCCGGCCGCAAGATCACCGGGATGTCGGCAATCCTGTTGCCGCTGTTGTCGGTTGATTCCTCGGCTGGCGTGAGCGTTGACTGGGATGGCTTTCGCGAACACGTGGTGCGGACCTCCGACGCGGGTTTGATCCCAGCGGTCAACATGGACACCGGTTACGTCAACCTGATCACGGACCAGCAACGCGTCGATGCGCTGCGGCATGCCGCCGACGTGCTGTCGGGACGACCGTTTGTTGCCGGCGCCTTTGTCAAAGATGCCCCTGGCGATTCGTTCTCGCTGGCTGCCTATGGCGAGCGGATCGACGAGATGCATCGTCATGGTGCGGTGCCGGTCATTTTCCAGTCTTACGGGCTGACCAGCCAAAGCGACTCAGCGATTGTCGATTCGTATGCGCAGATCGGACACCAGTACGGCAGTTTCTATGCGTTCGAGCTGGGCAACATGTTTGCTCCCTTTGGCAGCATCTACTCGCTGGAAACCTATCAGGGACTGATGCAGGTGCCGCAGTGTCGCGGCGCCAAACATTCGTCGCTGAGCCGGCAACAGGAATGGCAACGGCTGCAACTGCGCGATCAAGTGCGACCCGATTTTCAGGTGCTGACCGGCAACGATTTGGCGATCGACATGGTGATCTACGGCAGCGACTACCTGCTGGGACTGAGCACGTTTGCGCCCGCCGAGTTCGCTCGCCGCGACGCGCTGTGGCAAGCCGGAGACCCGGGCTTCTTCGAACTCAACGACCTGCTGCAGTACCTTGGGTTCTTCGCATTTCGTAATCCGGTGCCGGCCTACAAACATAGCGCCGCGCAATTCTTGCATGCGCGAGGCTTCATTCGCACCTCACTCACTTATCCGGGCAGCCCCCAGCGCCCTGAGTCTGACGCGGCCATCCTCGCTGAGATCCTTGAGAAACTTTCATGAACAAGACCTGCCTCACCATCGCGATGCATGGCGTCACCGGACGGATGGGCACCAATCAGCACTTCATCCGCTCGATCCTGGCGATCATGCGCCAAGGCGGAGTCGCACTGGCTTCGGGTCAACGGCTGCAGATCAAACCAGTCCTGGTCGGCCGCAACGAAGCCAAAGTGCGGCATCTGGCCGAGACCGTAGCCAGCCGCGAGATCGGCAGCCCAGTCCAGTGGACGACCGACCTGGAGAGTGTGTTATCCGATTCAAGCGTCGACATTGTGTTCGACGCCTCGAGCACCTTGCAGCGGTCGGCGGTGGTCCGCCGCGCGGCTGAACATGGCAAAGCGATCTACTGCGAAAAGCCGATCGCCACGCGGGCCGGCGAAGCGTATGAGTTGGCGGACTTAGTCGAAGGGGCCCGCATCAAGAACGGCGTCGTACAGGACAAGCTGTGGCTGCCGGGCATGCGGAAACTGCGGATGCTCCGCGATCAAGGCTTCTTTGGCCGCATCCTGAGTGTCCGTGGCGAGTTCGGCTATTGGGTGTTTTCGGGACACGATCCCGAGCAGCCCGCTCAACGTCCCTCGTGGAATTATCGCCGTGAAGATGGCGGCGGGATGATGATCGACATGTTCTGCCACTGGGAGTATTTGATCGGCGACCTGTTCGGGAAAGTCGATCGTGTGCTGGCTCACGCCACGACCGACCTACCGGAACGGGTGGACGAATCCGGTGCTGCCTATCCCTGCACGGCCGACGATTCCGCGTATGCCATCTTCGTGCTCAAGAACGGTATCACCTGCCAGTTCAACAGTTCTTGGGCGACCCGCGTGCGCCGCGATGACCTGCTGACGGTCCAGGTCGACGGCACGCATGGCTCGGCCATTGCGGGCTTGCGCGAGTGCTGGATCCAGTCTGCCGGAGCGACGCCCAAGCCGACCTGGAACCCCGACATTCCTCAGCCAATCGATTTTTATCAGGGCTGGCAGAAGATTCCGGCGGCGACCAAGTACGACAACGCCTTTAAGATTCAGTGGGAACTGTTCCTGCGGCACTGCGCCGGCGAAGGCGAGTTCCCGTGGTCGCTGCGCAGCGGTGCCGCCGGCGTCGCACTGGCCGAAGCCGGCCAGCGTTCGGTCAGCGAGCGCTGCTGGGTGAATGTCTAGCGTGGCAAGCGTGGCCGATCGCTCCGTCGATCGGATCCTGATTCGCGCGAGTTATAACGCCAACGCGCCAGCGTGCGGCCCTACACCTTTTCCCCGGTTCCGGTTCGACCGGCGGAGCGGTCGACCACCTAGGGCAACCTACCCGACGTCGGCGGTGGTCCAGTTGCCGTCGATGTTGCGCCAGGTTTTGCCGGTCGGATTCTTATCGGTCAGCAACCACGGCAACCGCGACTGACGAACGTTGTCGTAACTGGTCAGCTTAGCAAACCGGAAGATTGACGTCGGGATCCCGACGGCCGTGAACCCCGGATGCCCAGTCGCCGGATAAGGGCCACCATGATTCATCGCCGGGCTGACGGCGACGCCGGTTGGCATCTTGTCGTTGAGCAGCCGGCCGACTTTAGGTGTCATGGCGAACGCGACCGGCTCATAGGCATCATCCTCGCGGTCGCTGGCCGAGTAGATACAGCCAGTCAAGTTGCCTTCAAGCGACTCGATAACCGCCACCAGTTGGTCGACATCTTCAGCAATCACAACCAACGACGCGTTGCCGAACGCTTCGGTTTGAAATAGCTCAGGGTCATCCAAGAACTGCGCGCCGCTGGCGGTCAACAGCGTATTGGGCCGGGAACAGCGGTCGCTGGCCGCTTCACCGCCGCCGGTCAACAGCTTCGCGCCGCCGCCGCAGAGCGTTTGGATCGCGTCGCCGAGCGAGCGCGTGACCGCCGGTGAAAGCAGCGTTCCGGGCGTGGCCTGAGCGTATTTTGCCCGGACAGCTTCGACGAACTGATCGCTGGCATCACCTTGGACCAGCAGCACCAGGCCTGGGTTGGTGCAGAACTGACCGGCTCCCATCAACGCGCTGGTAACAAACTCGTCGACGATCTCCTGGCGACGCTGAGCCAGCGCGGCCGGTGTGATCACGACCGGATTGACGCTTGAGAGTTCCAGATAAATCGGTTTACCGGCGGCATCGGCGGCAGCTTTGAGCGCCAGTCCTGCTCGGCGGCTGCCCGTGTACCCGGTCGCGCCACAACGCGGGTCGCTGACCATCCGCTCGCCATCGCTGTGCGAAGTGCGGTAGAGCAATTGCACGGTCGCCGCCGGCAAGCCGGTCGCCTCGATCGCCTGCAGCGCCAAGGCCGCAAACCGCCGTGTCGTTTCCGGCAATGTGCTGTTGGCCTTCGCGATCACCGGATTTCCAGCGGCGATGGCGGCAGCGAAATCGCCCCCTGAAGCGCTGCCAAAGGCGAAGGGGAAATTGTTGGGGCCAAAGACGCAAATCGGGCCCAGCGGTTCATAGCACGACCGGATCGAGGCTTTGGTATCGATCACCGGCATCGCCCAGTTGCCCGTCCGCGCCGCCGTGGCTGCGAGGCGCAGCTGATTCACCGTCCGCGGCAACTCGACGTCCGCCAATCGCGGGCTGCGAGCCAGACCCGATTCCTGATGAGCGGCGTCGACGAGATCTTCCGCATTGGCGTGGATTAAGTCGGCGTAGGCTTCTAAGAACTGCGCAATCTTCTCCGCGGGCATGCGGCGCAGTTCGACGGCCGCCGCGGCAGCGGCATCCAACGCTTCATCGATGTCGGCCCAGGTGCTGACGGGAAAATTGCGTTCAATCGCGCGGTTTTGGCTCGGGTCGGAGGCACGGAACGAGTCGGCTAGATTGGCCTGACGCCACCGTCCGGCGATCAACACGGGTTGGCAAGTGGTCGTGGAAGCGGATGACATCGTTCGCATTTCCTTCGGAGAACAAGGGGACACAACGGCGCCGCCCCCAACGGCTAGCGTGCCACGCAGCGGGCCCCTGGCATGCAGTTGGAGGATGGCCGGCGAGAACGCTTCATCAGAATCCACTCACCGCGATTGTGCAATCCGCTCTGCCACGCCAAGTTCTGTAGCGTCATCGTCTGAAGCAGAGGGGCGACCGCACGGATCAAGCGACCGATGCGTCAGCCTCAGTCGGGTCCACGGCCACTTCGCCGTGCCCATTGAAGTCGCCGAGCAAATCTTCGACGAGATGCGCCGCAGCGGCGACGACTTCGGGATCGCGACGCACCGACTCAGTCTCCGGTAACTCTTCGTCGGCTGCATCTTTCGGCCGCCGCAAATCGAGCAGTTGCAGTCGTCCATCGACGTACTCCACCAGGGCCGTGGCGTTCTCCATCCAGTCGCCGAGGTTGACATACTGCACACCTTCGAGCATCTGGTTCGACGGGCGGTGGATGTGCCCGCAGATGATCCCATCGCAGGATTTTTCGCGGGTGTGTTTGATCAACCGGCTCTCGAATCCGCTGACCCGCTGGATGGTCTTTTTGACGATCCGCTTCACCGCGTGACTCATCGGCTTGGGAGTCGCTCCGACCCATCCGAGCAGGCGATGCGTCACCTTGTCGCCCAGCAGCATCACCTCGTAGCTGGCGGAGCCGAGTTTGGACAACCAGCGCATGTTCGACTCGACCTCATCGAACTGATCACCGTGAATGATCACCATCCGCCGGCCGTCGGCACAGACGTGGACGAACTCATCCCGGATCGTCAACGGTGGCGGGCTGGCTTGCCGGCGCCGCAGAAAATCGTCGTGGTTTCCGGGCGTGTAGTAGACATTTGTGCCAGCAGCTGACATTTCCACCAGCCGCTCCAAGAGCAGCGAATAGGCCGCCGGCCAGTACCAATGCCGCTCCAGCGCCCAGCCGTCGATGAAGTCACCGACGAGGAACAGGTTTTCCGGCTGATACCCGAGCAAAAAGTCGAGCAACTCCTCGCAGCGGCTGAACCGGCTGCCGAGATGCAAATCGCTGATGAAGATCGAACGCACCTGCTCAGCCGGAACCTCGCCGGGACCAACCGCCACCAACCCGAGCGCTCCGCCCGGCGCTGGCACACCGGTATTTCCTAAACCGCCAGTATTTCCGGGAACACCGGTAGCGGAGGAGCGGAATGCGGTCACAGGCTTAAAGTTCACCATTTTTGTGTCGGATATGGTACCTGCTGCTAGCCAAGTCCACCCACCTGAACTCCGCTTGAGGCGCACACGTCGAGCCGTCGGCCCTCTGCATGCTAAGCAATCGCCAAGCCAAAACAACCTGCTTTTCCTGCCGGCCGAAAAAATCGTCCTGTTCCGATATTGGGCTGGTGACACGTAAAACGGATGCTGTAGAAGCCGGATTGGAGAAAAGGAGTTCTCGATGATCGGTTTACCCCCCGCGGCCCCGGAATTGGTTGTCACCAATTTTCACCGGCGATTTACCGGCGTTTCGGCCACGGCCGATGCGGTGGTTTCCCACCAACAGACGCTGTATCGGCTGTGCTTGGCGGGACGTCCACTGCCCAGCGCCCCGCAATCGGTCAGCTACCGCCAAGCGATCGGTCTGTGTCGCAAGCCGCCCAACGGCCGTCCGTTCGTGATCTGGCATGTCCGCCGCAACGCGGAGATGCTCGGAGCGATCTTTGCTCGCGACGTGCTGCGCCTGCCGATCCGCATTGTCTTTACTTCTGCAGCCCAGCGGCGTCACTCCAGCATCCCTCGGCAATTGATCGCGAAGATGGATGCTGTGGTCGCCACCACCGCCAAGGCCGCCTCGTTTATCCCTAACGTCGCAGCCATCATCCCCCATGGTGTCGATGCCGTGCGGTTCACACCGGCGCCAAACCGTCAGGCAGCCTGGGACAAGCTCGGCTACGGCGGCCGCTACGGCATCGGCATCGTCGGTCGCATTCGACCTGAAAAGGGCACCGATTTGTTTGTCGACGCGCTGCTGCGCGTGCTACCGACGCGCCCTGATTTCACTGCCGTAATCATCGGCCGGGCGATGCCTGCCGACGCCGAGTTTCAGCGGCGGCTGAAGCAACGGATCGAAACGGCGGGTTTGACCCATCGGATCATCTTCGCGGGCGAGGTGCCGCCGCAGGAGATGCCGGCGCTGATGCAATCGCTCTCGCTGTTGGTCGCTCCAGCGCGTTATGAAGGCTACGGGATGACGCCGCTAGAAGCGATGGCCAGCGGCGTGGCCGTGGTCGCCAGCGAAACCGGCGTCTATCCCGAGATCATTCAAGACGCTGTGGGACGACTGGTTCCGATTGGCGATGTCGACGCACTGAGCCACGCGGTCGCCGAGATCACGCAGAACGTCGAGAGTTTGCATCGCATGGGGCAAACGGCACGCGAACTTGCTGAGTCGCACTTGTCGCTGCGGCTCGAGTCCGCCGGCTACGCCTCCCTGATGCAGCGAATGTGGGCCGGCGAATCCGTCAGCGTGCTGCCGCTGCGGGAATGCCAGGAAAATGCAGTCCATTCTCGCCGCAGGGCTGGCTAACCGACATTCCAGAATCTGCCGGGGCAGGGCAGACCGTCCAACGTTCAACAAGCATCTCATGAATATTGAAAGCTTTGTGATCTCGCTCGATCGCGCGACGGAGCGAAAACCACAGGTAGCACGGATCAAGTCGCTGAGTCCGGTGGTTTGCCATGAATTGTCAGCCGTCGACGGGCGATTGCTGAGCCCTGAAGAGCGTGAACGCTGGGCACAACCCTATCTCTACCGGCCACGATATCCCTTTGCGCTGCGTCCCGGTGAAATCGGCGTTTTCCTCAGCCATCGCAAGGCCTGGCAAGCAATTGTCGATCGCAACTTAGATGCGGGACTGATACTGGAGGATGACGTGGACATCGACCTGGCGGTGTTCGGCCCCGGGTTCCAGTTGGCGTCTTCACGCATTGCGCCCCACCAGATTTACAAGTTTGGTAACAAGGGGAATACGCTCGGCGCAACTGACGGGCAGCCGCCGCAGATTACAGCCCACAAACCGATTGTTGTGCCGCTGGGAGCGACGGCTCAGCTCGTTGGGATCGAAGCGGCTCGGCGGTTGCTCGCACTCACCGAAACCTTCGACCGCCCGATTGACAGTTTTCTCCAACTGTCATGGCTGACCGGTGTTGAAGTGATCGTGGTGGAACCCTCTGGGATTACTGAGGTTTCCCATCAACTCGGCGGCAGCACGATTCAGCTCAAGCAGCGGCCGGTGCGAGAAACCGCTTACCGCAATTTCATCCGCCCCATCTACCGCTCACAAATCCGAGCGATGTCCACTTGGTCGGTACTCGTGTCATAAGCGGGTGTTCAAGCCACGTGGGGATCTGGACACGATCTTTGCCCGTCGGTCAGCCAACCTAGGCCGATCCTGTCAAGCCGTTTCGTGCTTAGGCAGCTCGGATACCCTGTCCAGCCGCTTCAACCGTGTGACCCGTGAGGTGCGCTACCGTCAACCTCGGATCATGTGCACGCCGCCACGACGGAGAAAACCGCAGCGCCGACTGCCGATAGTGGGCATAATGATCGCAAATCTCGCGGAGTAACCTGCCAAAATGTTGTTCATCAGCGGCGATTAATCCAACGCTGCTCAACGGGCGGTCGAGATCCCGTGGCAGCCAATCAAGTTGCACGTCGCCGGCCGGCGTCGCCTGTGTGAACGCGTCGCGCAGCGTAATCCGAACGCTCATCGCTCGGGCGTCGATCCGCCACATGGCTCGTGGAGGTTTCCCAGCAGCACGCTGCCCCACCACATGACAGAATGTCGACAGGCTCTGCTCCGCCGCGTCGAACTGTTCCATCTCGATTCGCAAGAAGCTGCCGGGAGTCTGCTCTCCGTGAAAGCTTAAGATCGCATCACCGGCATCCTGAGGAACAGTGAAGCTTGTGGTCACCACACCTGGCTGAGTATCAGCAGCCTTCGTGAAGCGTGAAAAATGGAGCTGCTCGGTGGCCGTTGCAACCCTACTGACAAGTTGATCCAGATGCTCGAATCCAGCCTCGGCAATTTGCTCGGAAAGCCAGCATCCTGCCGGAACAATGACCGGTACTCCGGCACAAAGGAATTCACACAGCACTCCCGCTCGTCGCGCATAATATCGCCGGCTGTCATACATCAGCAGTCCGATGTCGCTTTCGCGTATCAGTTGCACATAATCCTCCATCCCTAAGGGATGGGGAATCAACTTCACGGCCGGATTCTCAGTAGGCTCTGCCGAGCTCCGATCGGCCGTAGGGTATGGGAAACGGAGTTTACGCCATTTGGACCGTTTCGCCTGGATCTGCAACTGCATTTGCCCGCTGGCAAAACACGACTCCCAGACATCAGATAGCGCCTGCGCGAGGCTCTGCTGTCCCTTTTCAGCACGAAAACCGCCGCCACAAGTGACTCGCAGCGGTGTCGAGGCGATTTCATCTCGGGAATTTTGCGAAGGTTGCATCGCCGGATTAATGGGATACGGCAATTCTTTGAACTCAACCAGGCCGAGCTCGTTGTATTGTCGGGTTAACTCGGTTGAAGTGTTATAGAACCGCAGGTCGATCCCTGCGGCGTTGCGCAGCGATTTCTGAAAGTAGCCGCGAACCCAAGCGGCGCGGGTTTGTTGTTGCTCGTATTCGCTCGGTCGTCCCTCATAAATTCCAAAATGAAGCTGGAGGTGCCAGCGAGCAGCTGAGGCAGCTGGACATCGTCGTAGGAACTTCGACAAGCCCAGCAAGTCGAACTCCGATGCCGTCGTGAAAAAGACCTGGTCACCCTGTTCTAAAGGGTGCTGCGCGAATACTTGCTCGCAAGCCAAGCCAAAGTGCCGCAATTGTGTCTGCCGGCGCCAGCGGTGCCAGTGATGGGGGACGTTCCAGATCGAGCATTTCCCTGCCGACGCCGCGGATTTCCCGTATTTCTCGGAAGCTTCTAGACCGACTGGCGGCAGGCCAGATCCGGAACTGCAGAGCGCGTAGCGGCTGTAGCTGCTGTGGCGAAAGCATGGCAGCACGGCCCAGTGACGGGGGACGCAGTCTTGCCGGCGAAAATCCTGGTGCGTCACCAGTACAGGCGTGTATCCTTGCTGCTCGACCGCACGCAAAACATGCAAGGCATAATCGCAGGGATGCCCGCCAACGCTGCGCAGTGACTGGTCGATCAAAATGAACTTGGACATCAGGCCCTCAAAAACACGTTGCACAGCGGATGCGACGCTAGCACAGCCTGCACTCGCCGCTATGTCCGCGCAAAGGGCGTGCTGCCCAACAGGCGAAGGGTAAAGGCTCCCGCCTCGCCGCGTAAATATCAGTTTTTTGCCCAGTTTGGCTGCCTTTCCGGGACGAGGCGAGACTGCATCGGCAAAGCGGAGATCGCATCGATTGCTCGGCAGCCCCTGAGTGGTGCTTGGCGAGCAGACGGAACACAATCAGGGTTGATCGGGGCCGTCGATTGGCTCTAGGATCGTGCTGGAGCAGAAGTCGAACTTCGTAGTTCGCCAAGCTTAACTAAGGCTCCTAGGCTCTTTCCGTTGGGTAGATTTCTCAGGTCCCGCATTCAAAGGACGCTAACTTGCGAATGGATTGTCTTCGGGGGATTTATGGCTAATCCCGGCGGAAGGGTGAGAAAAGTCTCACAGCGGCACCCATTCTGTACGATTCAAAACTTTGATAACTGACCCAGTTGTTGAACAGGCCTGCCGGGAAGTGCCCGATGATCGCTGATGCAACTGGATTGCCGTGCGTCAGCTGTGGGCGCCATGTTCTAGGAGGATTAACAATGACTTCTGTGCCGGTTGCTTACATTATTTTTAATCGACCTGATTTGACGCAGGCGACGTTTGAGGCACTGAGAAAGCAGCAGCCTTCGGAGCTATTCATCATTGCCGATGGCCCTCGTCCAGGCCATCCGACCGATGCTGCCCGGTGCCGGGAAGCACGGGCAATCGTTGCTAACATCGATTGGCCATGCCATGTCCGCCGCAACTACTCCGATAGCAATCTCGGGTGTCGCAAACGCGTCCTGAGCGGGCTGGACCGGGTTTTCTTGGAAGTGGATCGGGCAATCATCTTAGAAGACGACTGCCTGCCACACCCCGATTTCTACACGTTTTGCCAAACGATTCTCGAACGCTACGAGACAGACGATCGCATCTGGGTCGCCAGTGGAAGCAATTTTCAGAACGGAAAGCGGCGAGGCGATGCTTCGTATTACTTCTCGCGATTTAACCATTGTTGGGGCTGGGCCACTTGGCGACGTGCGTGGCAGCAGAACGAGCCGCAGATGTCATTCTGGCCGCAGTGGAAGCAATCGGAGGAGTGGAAGGCGATGTGGCCTCATCGGCGGATGCGGTCCTATTGGGAAAAAATCTTTGACAGAATGTATCGCGAAGAGATCGATAGCTGGGCGTATTCCTGGAAGGCGTCCGCCTGGTATCACGGTGGTTTGACTGCCACGCCCAACGTGAACCTGGTGAGCAATATCGGTTTTGGCCCCGAGGCGACGCATACCCAGGTAGAGAGTCCGGTAAGCCGGCTGCAGGTTGCATCCCTTGGCCCCATCGTGCATCCGGAACTAGTGGATGTGCACAAAAAGGCCGACAACTTCACCTATTGGTTTGCTTTCAAGGGGCGGCGGCAGGGATTCAAGAAGCAGGTGATTCGTTCGGTAACGAAGCTCAAGCGGGCGCTGATGCGAATGAAGCACCGCGTCGTAGGATTAAGCGAAGCGCCGGTAGTGAATCATTCGGCATCCACCTGAGCACGACGCGGAGGTGGTGAAACATCGCTGGCTGTCTAGGCTGCCAGCAAGTATCTCCATCCAGCTCGCTCTTGAGGTTTAACGATCAGTCGGATCGGCAAAACGCAGTGGCTGGCTCTCAAGCCGCTCGCTGCAATCAATCCCGCCGGCAGTACAGGCGGTCGTGGTGCGAGAGGTCGGCGATCGCCTCATACCGACTGCCGAGATAGCTTTCGATTTCTTCGGGAAAACGTTGCTCAACAAGGATGTAGGTTGGGGCATGGCGGTCGAGATCGAGACCGCGGAGCGCGCTGCCTTCGAAGCCTTCGACATCGAGCGACAGCAGGTCGATATGCTGTATTCCTGCATCATCTAAAATGCTGGAAAGCGTGCGCCGGAACCGTGAGCGTGTAAGGTTGCACCCCTTGGACTTCTGCACCTCGAGCGATGTGTTCTGCGTCGGCACCTTCTGTCTTCATCGCACCGGATACCAACGACATCAGGTTGCAGTATTCCATCTGAATGGTATCCGAGGGATAGTCGTCGGATACGAGTGCGGCGTTAAACACCCGGCACTTTGTCCGGTAGGTTTTGCACGCTTCGTACAGCTCTGGGATCGGCTCGACAAGAATCCCCTTCCAACCGCGGCATCGTTCGAGAAATAGCGTGTTGCTTTGCGACTTGCCGTTATTCGCCCCGGCCTCGACAAACACGCCGTTGCGCAGCCTCATGATCGCATCCAGCTTGTGATCCAGACGATTCAGCGCGTAACTGCGGCGGGTAATTCGGTCTCGGAAGCTCTTGATCCCGAGGCTGATTTTATGCACTGTTTCCATTCATTTTTCTCGCGTGTGGGGGTGTTCAGGTCACACGAAATTGGCCCCGGCAGCGCTGACGGCTCGACGCGGGGCTGCTGAAGCGGACCAAACGGTTAGGAAAAAGACTAGCAGCCTCGCCTGCGTAGAACTTACCCAAAAAAGTCGGAATAAAACAAGGCGTTTGCGAACGACGCACGCCGGCGAATGAAGCCACGCCGTGGCGCTGGGTGAGGCCGGACAGAACAAGCAACTTGCGGCAACCGAGAAGGCAAGGGCAGTGCGCGGCGACGTTGAGGCGGAACTGCTGTTGAAAATGCGGGCTTAGTTTGCCAGACTCGGCGTGCATCGCGGAGGTGCTATGTCGTTAAGCAGGACGCTAACAAGAACGGATCGCGGGATGAAAGTCTCAATTATCAACACGGAAGACCGAGGCGGTGCTGCCAATGCCGCCATCCGCTTGCATCAAGGTCTGCTGTCGTTGAATGTCGATTCGAAGCTGATTGTTTATCGAGGGCGGGAGGCTGCCGAAGGCAAAATTGTGCGTGCACAGAAACCGATCGCGACGACCTTAGCGCAGTCGGCGATGCGGTTATTCTTGTCGCAGTATCGGGGGCTCGATAAATCGCCCCGTTCGAAGCCGGTGAGCACCTGTGAGCTGTTTAGTGATTGCCGGTCCGCTAACGGCGTGGCTCTCAAACTTCATCCCGCTGAGATCGACATTCTGAATCTTCACTGGGTGGCGAGGTTTGTGGATCTACCCAGTTTAGTACCTCGATTTGCCGGAGGAGTACCAATTGTCTGGACGCTACACGACATGCAGCCGCTGACCGGAGGCTGCCACTACACGGCAGGGTGTGAGTCCTTCCTGTCTGCCTGTCAGAATTGTCCGCAGTTGATCACACCAGGCCCCAGGGACGCATCGGCGGAAGTTTTTCAGGCAAGGCTTGCTGCGCTGAAGCACCTAGGGGACAGCGATCTTCATATTGTGGCACCGTCAAAGTGGCTACTCAAGGAAGCGGCGCGAAGCGCTGCTTTATCACGATTCTCAAGAACCTGCATCCCGTACGGGCTGGATACTGATTCATTCCGACCGATCAATAAGAACTTGGCGAGACAGAGCCTCGGACTTCCACTGGACAAGCGGCTGTTGCTCTTTGTTTCAGCGTGCGTGCAGAACCATCGAAAGGGCCTTGATCTTCTTATCGGAGCGCTTGCTCAAGTCAGGCAACGGCACCCCGATCTGCATGTGGTAGCCGTGGGGGCGAGGGAAAAAAGCGGAGACGATCCATTTTCTGAACTCGATATGATCACGCTGGGCACTTTGACAGACGAGCGTCGGCTGGCAGCGGCATATTCCGCGGCAGATCTCTTTGTCATTCCTTCGCGCCAAGACAATCTTCCCAACACCATGCTCGAATCGATAGCGTGCGGGACACCGGTAGTGGGATTTGATATCGGCGGGATTCCGGATGCCGTCCGCCCAGGGAAAACGGGCTGGCTGGCAAAACAGTTATCGCATGAATCGCTCGCGGCGGCGATTTCCGAGGCATTGCTCGCGATGCAAGATCGTGATTTAGTCGCCCGGTATCAGGCCAATTGCAGACAGATTGCCGAGACAGAATTTGCGCTGGCCCGGCAGGCAGAAGACTATTGCAAGCTGTTCCGCAGCCTGGTTGAACGTCAACGTAGGTCCGTCGCCGCGTGACCCAATGGCGGCGCCTTCGAGACCAACATCACGGTCGTACAAGCAAACACTCAGCGGATGCGGGAACGGCTTGCTCTATCCATTAGATTGGCTCATCAAATACTTGGCCGCTCGCTGCATCGGAGAGACGGCGAGTTCCTTGGCGATCGCCGCATTTTCTTCGATTGCTTCCCGACGTGCCTCATAGCCCTCGGGAGTGCATTCTGCCAGGCTGCGGCATAAGTCGGCTTCTGTTTGGCATTCAATGATGCCAGCCGGATTAAACTGAGATGCGATATTAGGATCTCCCCAGTAGATGGGGATGGTGCGACACAATAAACAGTCGATCAACTTTTCAGAGAAGTAGTTCGGAAACTGACTGTTCTCGATCACGACCGAAAAGTGAAACGGTGAGAGCGCTGTCTCGACACTGTCGACCGGGCAGAAACCTCGGCCAAAGAGCTCGAGTGGGAACCCTGAGGCCTTCGCCCAGTCAGCCACTTGATGGCGTAAGTGGTGGCCGGGAGTCACTCGCTTTTTGGAGGCGATCATCGAAACGAGACGCGTCTTTGGAACGATTGTTGGCGGGGGGCTAATGGAAGTTCCGCCGTGGGGAAGGTGCACCGCATTGCGCAGCCGCTTTTGGAGTTCGCGCGAGTACGTGAAGACCTTGTGGTAATGCCTTCCTAAGAAGGGCATCATGCGGTAATACCGCATCTGGATGGCCGGAGGCTCAATCATGATTAACGACACCCGGCACTGGACGCTGTGCAAGCTTGCCGTCAGTGCCCGCGAACTCATCGGTATCAGCAGGTCGTCTTCAGATGAGAGATCGGAAACGGTTTGGGCGTCGGATGTCGAGCTTCCGAGTATCACCGTTTCAGACAGCGGGTGATTTGCAAGACGCGAGAAGTGCTTCCGCGGACGCCCATATTGCATCAGGACGACGGTCATTTAGGTTCGCATAACTTGGTTGGAGCAGTCTAAGTGATGAGGCTCTGATAGCGCGATGAGCTTTGGCGGACCCCCTTTCGCATCTAGAGAGGGGTGCGGCACTGCTCGGTAGCTCTCGAGCCATCACGTCAAGATGATAAGTCATTGCCGGCCAGTGGCTACCACAGGGCCGGAATGTAAAGGCTGCCATTCCTTGCCGCCGAATTGGACTATCAGCATCAACTGAGGAATCATTGGCAACTTGTCTGTGTCGCTGTCGTGGGTTGGCGTGAGATCTCGTTGGCTCCCCAGAACACGAACAGGTAGCCGAATAGCTCGAGCCCCTCTTGAATCACCGTTTTGGTGAGCGAGACATCGCTGTTGCCCAGGATCGGACGCCACATCAACTGGCTGCCGAAGGTACGGCTGAGAATCAGAACCACCAACAGGCCGACGGATACCAGCAGGTAGGACTTGGTCTGCGCGTACTTGGCCCAGGATGATAGCAACGACGTTCGCTGCTGGCTGGCAGAAATCATCGCAATCGCGGCGACCATGAGTGCAGGATAAACCCAGAACCCGTGAGCGATTTTATCCCAGAAGTAGTCGAGTTCGCGCACCAGCATGGTGGCGAAAAAGCCTGCGGCCAGCAGCAGGATCGGACGCATCTCGATGCTTCGCGCTGCCGCAGAAAGAAACAGCACCGTCGAGAGCAGCAGCAACAGTTCCTGGGCCACCTCCGTGGCTGAAGCCTCCGATGACGCACTGCCAATCAGCTGCGCATCGATCAGTGCCAAGGCTGGAACGGCCAGCGACAACGCGGTGATCCAGGCGAAGTTTCTTAATGACCGGAGAATTACGCGACGATCGTCGCGCGCGGCTGTCTCGACCGGAGCGCCGATCGGGCGGGGGTAATAACCGCCCAGGGAGAGCCCGCTGCGCGGGGCCAAAAATTCAGTCGAGGTAGACATCCATGTCGCCTATTTGCAAAGGAGATGAAGCTCTTTGCGCGTAACTCGCTTCTAAGATAATTTCGGCGGTTTAACAGCGCTTTGTTAAGCAGAAATCAGCGGGTTGCAAAGGAAAGGTGCCGACCATCTCCCCCGCTCAAATCCGCGGTGCCCGCAAGAGTGTTTGCTCGGTGCGGCCGTGACCGCGCAGCGACATACCCATGCACTCTCAGCCGCTGGCGAGCATGCTCACTCGCCCTAGGACGGTTCCTGCCCGAGCCGCTGTTGCACGATGACCAGGTGGTGCCGCAAGTGACCGGCGGCGAGCCACGCGAGTGCCCGGACGCTGAGGCGTTTCCCTTCGGCCACACCGCTGCGATCCCAGCACTCCGGCTCAATGCGCTGCAGCAGCAGGAGGTTCGTCTGCCGTAGCTGGTCGAGCTCGCTGACGAGCCTGTCAAAGTCGCCCAGCCCAAAGCGGCTGTCGGCGTAGAAGTTTTCGTCCCATCCCGGCAGCTCCGTTGGATCACCCGCGGCAAATCGCAACATCCGGTAGCCGAATACCCGCTCGGCATCGGCGCAGTGAGCAAACACCTGACGAATCGTCCAGCCGTAGGGCGCATGGACTCGGTCGATCTGGTCAGGGCCGACTCCAGCAGCGACTTCGCGCAGCCACGCCCGTTGGTCCTGCAACACCTCGAGCACATCGCGGCCCGGAGTCGCCTCGATCAGGCCGCGGTGATACTCCGCGGAGATTTCGTTTGGCTGGGAGCGGCCAGAGACAAGCGTGGACATGGGACAAACTCCGGATGTAGGGAATCCAAGCACCATGGAGCGCCGACCGCTGAGCTGATTCCTACCAAAAGGCAATGAGTTTTTCAGCAAGCGGCAAAGTCGTAGGCTCTCTTTGAGGCTGTGAATGATTGCGAAAGTCAAGGTACGGCGCAGGCTAAAGCCTGAACTCCAACGAGGAGCCTGTTACGCTCCGAACTTGCCCATCCTACCAGCGTTGCTCAGGGCCAACAGCATCAGGTACTTGGCTTCGAAATGCCCGAGCCCTCCGGTGATGCAGGTCGATTCGCTGAACGCGGTGTGGGGGTCGGGACGGCAACAGTCGCTGGCCAACAGCGTCGGCACGGGGTGCCAGGAGTGGGCCATCAGGTAGCTCGGCGTGCTGTGGTCGCCGGTCACGATCAGCACCGTGGGCGAGAGTTTCTCGATCTGCGGCAGGATCGCGTCGAACTCCTCGATCCGCCGCACCTTCTCGTCGAAGTTGCCGTCCTCGCCCGTGCTGTCGGTGTACTTGAAGTGGATGAAGAAGAAGTCGTAGTCGTTCCAGACTTGTTCCAGCACATCGATTTGCTCTTCGAGCGTGTTGGCCTGGCCGACGATTTTCATGCCGACTAGGTGTGCCAGCCCCTTGTACATCGGATAGACGGCGATCGCCGCGGCCCGCAAGCCATAGACTTCCTCGTAACTAGGCATGTCGGGCTTAGCGGCAAAGCCGCGCATCGTGTGGAAGTTCGCCTTGGGCTGGCTTTTCAGGATCTCGCGGGCCTGGCGGAGGAACTCCTTGGCGACGCTGGCGGTTTTTTCGCTCGTCGCGTCACGGGCGACCGGATCGAGCGGCGGCACGCCGACAGCTTGCGGGTCGGTATCGTTGACTTCGCCGCCGAGCCCTTCGCCGCGGAAGACGACCACGAAGCGATGCTCCTTGACCGGTTCGACGAAGATTTCGACGCCGGGGATCTTGATTTGGCGGAGACTGATCGCGATCGGTCCGCTTTCTTCGCTGCTGATCCGGCCGGCGCGGCGATCGGTGATGTTGCCATCGGGCTCGAGCGTGCAGAAGTTGCAGCGGATCGCCACGTCGCCGGCCTGCAGCGGGAATCCGATGCCCGTTGCTTCCAGTGCCCCGCGGCCGATCTGGTACTGCAGCGGGTCGTAGCCGAACAGTCCGAGGTGTCCGGGGCCGCTGCCCGGAGCGATGCCGGGTTTCACCGGGATGCTCGCCCCCTGCACCGCTCTGGCTGCGATCCGGTCGAGGTTAGGGGTGTTGGCGGTTTCCAGTTCCGTCTTGCCGCCGGGCGTCATCGGCAGGCCGCCCAGTCCGTCGGCGACCAGCATGACGATCTTGGAGTCGTTTTTGGCGATCAAGCCGCGGGTCAACTGATGCATGTCCATGAGCGGATATCTCGACAGAGTCGGTGAGAGTCGGGGGTTAAGGATGGCCATGGTTTAACAAATCGAGCGATTTCATCCCAGCGGCCCCCGCTACGATCGGCCCGAGCAATCGGCTACGTTATGACTCCGGACTCGATTGCTGCGGTATCACAGGACGCACCGATGCCATGATGCGTGGAAACGCAGGTCGGCGAGTTCCTTTCATGCCGCAGTCCATCTGACCTAGTTGCATCCCCTCCTCCGCAGCGAACGACCATGAGCCTACTGCGATTTGACCCCTCCGGCGCGATCAACTCCGAGTTCGGTGTCACCCCTGAGCAGCTCACCGCCCTGTATCCCCAGCTCGAGGCGCTGCGGCAGGAGATGGTGGAGGTCGACCCGAAGCAGTATGCCGCTTGCGAGGTGCCGGAGGAGAAACAGCCGCTGGATGCGCGGTTTTACTGGCTGCCTCAGGAGCAACTGGAAGCTTACAAGCAGCACCGCGAAGCATCGGAACTGGGTCGGATTTTCAAGGTCGCCAATTCGCTCGCCAGCGACATCGATGCCGTGGTCGTGCTGGGCATCGGCGGCTCCTACATGGGCGCGCGGGCGATGATGGACGCCTGCTGCGATCCGTATCACAACGAGCTAAAGCGCGCCGGCCGAGGCAGTCGGCCGAGGATGTATTTTGAGGGCAACAACGTCGACAACGACGCCTCACAGGCGCTGCTGAGCCGCTTGGCCGCCGGTGGCTATGGCGACTCGCCAGCGGAACAGCGGCATGCGCTGGTGGTGATCAGCAAGAGTGGCGGAACGCTGGAAACCGCGGTGGCCTTCCGCCAGTTTCTCGCCGGCTTGCGATCCTCGCTCGGCAACGAGGCGGAAAAATGGCTGCCCAAGCTGGTGATTCCCGCCACCGGCGACGGCGGCAAGCTCCACGACTTGGCCACAGCGATCGGCTGCCAAGAAATCTTCAGCGTCCCCGATGGGGTCGGCGGCCGTTTCAGCGTGTTGTCCGCTGTCGGGCTGCTGCCGGCGGCGATGCTCGGGCTGGACTGCATGAAGCTGCTCGAGGGTGCCGTGGCGATGAACCAACATTTCGAAACCGCGCCACCGGAAGAGAACGTGGTGCTGCAGTACGTTGCGGTCAACCACTTGCTTGCCCAGCACCGCGACAAGTCGATCCGCGTGCTAAGCGTCTGGAGCAAGGAACTTGAAGCGGTGGGCCTATGGTACGACCAACTGCTGGCGGAATCCAACGGCAAGGACGGTAAGGGCGTCACGCCGCTGACGACCGTCAACACCCGCGACCTGCACAGCCGACATCAGCAGCACCAGCAGGGCCGCAACGACAAGGTGTTCAACAACCTGATCGTCGAGTCCTACCGTACCGATCCGCTGCAAGTCGGCTCCAGCGAATTGAATCAGGACACGCTCAACGACATCGCTGACAAGAACTTGACCGACATCATGGCGGCGGCGATCAAGGGCACCAATGATGCGCTGCATGCCGACGGGCGGCCGACGACCGATATCATCCTGCCGACGATCGACACCTATGTCCTTGGTCAACTATTCCAAATGTTGATGATCGCCACGGTGATCGAAGGCCGATTGCTGGGCGTGAATCCCTACGGCCAACCGGGCGTCGAGCAGTACAAGGTCAACATGAATAAGCACCTCGGCCGCGCCTAACACACCGCGGGCAAGGTGCCTGGCGGCGCGTGATGCTCCGAGAACTTCCCCACAGCCACAGCTCTTATGTCTGTCATCGATCAACTGTTTGCCGATCTGCGGAAACGCGGCGAGAAGGCGTTTCTGCCGTTTGTGACCGCCGCTGATCCGGATCTGGAAACGACCGCAGCGGTCATCCGGGCGCTGGCGCAGAGCGGGGCGAGCATGGCAGAGATTGGTGTCCCCTATAGCGATCCAATCGCGGACGGACCGGTCATCCAAGCCTCCTATCAACGGGCGCTGGAGCAGGGATTTCGGCTCTCCCAGCTGTTCGACCTGGGGCGGACGCTGACCGCTGAGCTCACGATGCCGATGGTCACGATGGCCAGCTACAGCATCATTCACCGGATCGGGATGCAGCGTTACATCGACCAAGCGACAGCGGCGGGATTCAGCGGCGCAATCGTGCCGGACCTGCTCGTCGAAGAAGCCGAGCCGTTTGCCAAACTCTGCCGCGCCGCCGACTTCAGTCTGATCCAGCTCGTCACCCCGACCACGCCGCGCCAGCGCCAGGTGCGGATCGCAGAACTCTCCAGCGGGTTTCTGTACTTCGTCTCTGTCACCGGGATCACCGGCGAGCGCAATCAGATCCCGCCTGGGCTGCTGGACAACGTCGCTTGGCTGCGCGAGCAGACCGAACTGCCGATCTGCATCGGGTTCGGGATCAGCAACGCGCAGACTGCGGCTACACTCGCTCCGGTCGCCGATGGTGTAATCGTCGGATCGGCGATTGTCCGCCGGATCGCCGAAGCGGATTCACGCGAAGCAGCGGTCGAAAGCGTGACCGCGCTGGCCCGTGAGATCGTCACGGCGATCGCCGGAAAGTGACTCGATCGCGACCCTCGATGGTCGGCACGACGTCGGTCGTATCGATCGCCGCACAAGCATCGATGTCGCGTTCATAGCCGGCGGTGACGAGGTTTCGGCCACCGAGCGACTGCCGCAGTCGTGCCGCCAGCGACTGGCCGCTGTCGAGGTGCTCACGCCAGAGCTGCAGCGCTGCGGCTTCGCTCTTGCCTAACGCGTCAGGGTTCACACGAGCGGATGCCGACAGCGCGTGCACAATCGCTCCGGCCAGCAGCACGTCTTCTTCGGTCTGCACGCCATCGGTCCCGGCACAGATGATCGACACCTCAGGCTGCGTCATCAGCCGAGTGACGACCGCCGAGAGATTGTTGAAGCAAGCGGCATCAATCCGCTCAAAATCGGAGGCGGCGAGCACAGCACGGGTCCCGTTGGTGGTCGTCATTACCAGCGTTTTGCCGGCGACGCGTGAGGTCGTGTATTCGCTCGGTGAATTGCCCAAGTCAAAGCCGTCGATCGGTTTGCAGGCCCGTTCGCCGCATAATAGCGGAGGCTGCGCATCGCGCCGCGCCCGTTCAAAGGCGTCTTCGATTTCGCCGCACACCACCACTTCAGCCGCTCCGGCTCGGATTGCCTGCGTGATCACTGACGTCGCGCGCAGCACATCGATCACGACCGCCACACCCTGAGAGGGCCAAGTCATTTCGCTCGGCAATTGGGCGACACGGATTTTCATCAACAATATCTCGATCAGAAACAGAACTGCGGCACTACAATCACTGCCGCGTGAAAGAAACGCCCAGTGGCGTCCGTGCGTCTCCTTGGCATTACCGTCGAAGCCGCACTCGCTCTATGATCAACTGATTGTCCGGGCTAATCTACCCGGCGGTCCATCCGCAGGAGTAAACTGATCAGCAGCATCGCATCCTAAGCGCCCGGACACAAACTTGTTCCATGAACTGATTCTTTCCACACGGTAAGAACGGTGCTGAACTACGTCACTTGTAACAAATGACTTGTGCCCGGCCGCTTAAAACGCTTTCGCAAGCCCTCGGGGTTTCATGTTCGCAGGAAGTCTTCTGGTCGGTTTTACGGTCATCCTGGTCGCGGTGTGGTTGGAGTATCAAGACTGGCTGCTCGCCTTCACCGCCACACAGGACCTGCGTTATCGCCGGCCAACCGACGCTACGGTCCAAGCGATCGAAAATCGTTTCCAGAAGGTACGCCGACGGTGGCGATTGGTGATCCACACGCTGCTGGCTGCCTGTGGCGGATTGATGATCGCCGCCGGCTGGGCGGGGCCGGGCCGATTTTGGATCGCCGCCTGGACCGCGGTGACGATTTTGATGTTGTGCATCATGATGCTGGCACTGGCTGACGCGATCCGTACGCGTCACCACAACACCCGCAAGACGCCCGCGCTTGGCGAGCACCGTAGTGACAGGCTCAGCGGCTAACGGTCATCGTCCTCGGAGTCATTGGCAGCAGTAGAGTCCAGCCCCTGCATCCGTTCCCAATCTTCGATCGAGATCATGACTTCGCGGGCTTGGCAGCCGTTGTACTGGCCGACGATGCCGTCCTCGGCCATGAAGTCGATCAGCCGGGCGGCGCGGCCGTAGCCGATGCCCGAGGCACCGCTGCAGCAGCGAGACGCTGCCGCGGCCGTTCGCGGACGACGATGTCGACGGCCGCTTCGTACAGTTCGTCGCGGTTCTTGCAAGTTGCCGCCGGCCGCTGCGGCTGCCTCGGCTTCGTCCTTCGTCTTGAGCTGCATCAGCTCGCCGGCGAACTGCGGCTCGTCGGTGCCGACGAAGTCGACGACGCGCGTTGATCTCGTCGTCGGTGAGGTACGTGCCCTGGCCGCGGAGCAGCGTGCTCGTGCCCGGCGAGAGGAACAGCATGTCGCCGTTGCCGAGCAGCTTGTCGGCGCCCATTTCGTCGAGCACGACGCGGCTGTCGGTGCGGCTGGCGACCTGGAACGCGATGCGGGCCGGCAGGTTCGACTTGATCAGGCCGGTGATGACGTCGACCGTCGGCTTCTGCGTGGCGAGGATCAGGTGGATGCCGACCGCCCGGCTCTTCTGGGCGAGGCGGATGATGTGCTGCTCGACTTCCTTGCCGGCGGTCATCATCAGGTCGGCCATCTCGTCGGCGACGATCACGATGAACGGCAAGTTGCCGCGGAATGCTGCTTCCGCTTCGTCGTCGCTCTCGGGCTGCAGCCGCTCGCGCAGCTCTTCCTCGCCGAGCTGGTTGTAGACGCTGATGTGCCGCACGCCGGCGCGGGCCAGCAGCTGCGTAGCGCTCTTCCATCTTGTCGACGGCCCAGGCCAGGATCGCCTCGGCCTTCTGCATGTCGGTGACGACCGGGTGCATCAGGTGCGGCAGCTTGCTGTAGCCGCTGAGCTCGACCATCTTCGGGTCGATCATCAGCATCCGCACTTCGTCCGGGCCGCGGCGTCATCAGCATCGACGACGATGATCGAGTTGAGGCACACGCTCTTGCCCGTGCCGGTGCGGCCGGCGATCAGCAGGTGCGGCAGCGTCGCGAGGTCGACGACCAGCGGGTTGCCGGCGACGTCTTTGCCGAGGAAGATCGGGATCTTCATCTTCTTGGCGTCGGCCGTTGGTCTCCTCGATCACTTCGCGGAGGCGGACGAGCTGCCGGTGCTCGTTGGGCACTTCGATGCCGACGGTGTTCTTGCCGGGGATCGGCGCGACGATGCGGACGCTCGGCACGCGCAGGGCGATCGCCAGGTCGTCGGCCAGGCCGGTGATCTTCGACAGCCGCAGGCCGGCTTCGAGCTCGACTTCGTACTGGGCGATGACCGGGCCGGTCTCGATCTCGACGACCTTGACGTTGAAGCCGAAGTTCTTGAACGTCTTTTCGAGGATCTTGGCCTTGCGGCGGACTTCGGCGGTCTGGTCGTCGTAGCAAATATCGTCGGACTCGTCGAGCAACTCCAGGTTCGGCAGCCGGTATTCATCCGCGCCCTCGGGCAAGTCCTCGTTCACGGCGTCCATCACGGCCTGCAGTTCATCGCGCTTCTTGGGCATGCGGATCTTTGGCGCCGCCGGCTCATCGTGCGGCTCGTCGCTACGGAGCGTGACCGGCTGGCCATCGACATCCAGTTCCCGGATCAGCGGTTCGGCCAGCTGCTCGTCATCGGCCTCATCCGAATCGGCTTCGTCGACGAGTGATTCCTCATCCGGCTCGTCGTGATCGCCTGCCGATTTACCTCCTAGTCCGACCGCGGCGGCGAGACCTGCCAAGCCGGCTTGAACCTTCTTGGCTTTGCCCGCCTGATCGGGCGCATCACCGCCGTCCAGATCGGTCGAGCTCGCCTCGTTTGCTCCCCCCGCTCCGGCTGCCTCGCTGCCGGATTTCGGCCGTTTGCGTAATTTGACGGTCGGTTCAGACTCGTGTGGCTGGCGCGGATCGCGGTTGCCGCTCAACTCGACCGACTGACCAGAGGGCGTTTGACCGGCAACCGTCAGCGGGTTGTCCAGATCGGTGACCACCGCGCGGGAGCCCTTGCGGCGAAGCGGCAGCACCTCATGGACGGTTGCAAAACCGCGGCGAGAAACCATCGTTCCGCAGCTGAGCACCTTCGCTCCGGCGTACCACAGGGCGTAGTCGGTCGTCATCATCAGCCCGATCAACAGCACCGTGATCGTCAAGATCCAGGCTCCGGGCAGGGCAAAGTGCTCCTGCAGGTAGGTGCTGGTCATCGCCCCGAGGTAGCCGCCCGCGCCGACCGCAGGAAATCCGTCCAGCCGCAGGGGAGCCAACCCAGCGGCGGTCGATACCGCGATCACAACCACGGTCCCGCCGAGCGAGCGCAGCGCCGGCGCATTGACCATGCCTTGACCCAGAATCGCAAACGCCACCGACGCGGCGGCGACGATCACGATCACGATGCTGACCCCGACCGCATCGATCAACATTGCCGATACGAGCGCCCCCCAGTAGCCGCAGGCGTTGGTGAGGCTGTCGTTGAGCGGATAATGCGTTACGTCCGGCGTGTACAACAGCCGCAGCGGCCAGGCCGGCGTCGTGATCGGATCGCGTGGGTCGCGGGTGACCACTGAGACCAGCAGCATCAGCGTCAGCGCCGCGATTGCCAATCCGGCCACGTCGCGATTCAAACTGCGCGTCGCCGCGGCACCGGCAGCATTTTCCTGCTGTGTGCTAGCGGCTCGCGACGGTTTGGAAAGTGCGGCAGCGTTGGCCATATTACTCCGGGCAATCAGTTGATCATTGAGCGCGTTCGGCTTCTGCGGTAAGGCTAAAGAAACGCACAGACGCCTCCGTGCAGTTCGTTTATGCTGCCGTAATACAAAAAGAATGCGGACAACGGTAAGCAACAACGCTCGCAGGCAGCTGGTTGCGAGACGCCAGTACCGCCGAGCCAGAGCGGCGCCACTCGTCTCTATCGACACACCGGCACCGCGAAAATGAGCCTCAAACGTCACCCCCGCAGAACTGGCATAGACCCGCCGATGGCCCAGCGGATGTTCCGCCCTACCCGGTCGCCCAAGCGCAAGGAGAAGACTGCGTGTCCCAGTGGCAGAGAGTCCTAGGGGCTGATGTTCTGCCGTGAGCAACGAAGGGTTGACAGGAGAATACAAGGGTTTTCTTGCCGGTTCGGTTTGACCATCAGTAGGGACTGCGACGATAATCCAGATGGAGTTCATCTTGCCCCTGCTAGCGATCCGATGATGTCGAGATCTCAGACCCCGATTTGCCTCGTGCTGATCGCCGTGCTGCTCTGCACCGGCGTCACCGATGCCGGTCTGTGGACGAGCTGCTGCTGTGACCGCCAGACCGATGGCGAGCGGGCGACGGGCCAGCTGAGTTCCTGCTGCCACGCGCCGCAAGCAACCGCCACTCATCCCACTTGCTGCAAAAGCACGCGCTGCGCCACTGAGGGCATGCAAAGCTCTGGCAGGATTCAGCTCGGATGCCAGTGCGAGTGCGTCCACGATTCCGAACCCTTCTGTTCAGCGCGCGTGCAGTTGGATGGGCCGGAGGTCGGTGCTGCGATGGTGAGCCATGGGCACGCTGCTGGGTGGCAATGCACCGTGGCTACACTGGCAATCGATCACATTGTTGTACCCACCGTTTCAGCACAACGACTGCTCTGCGTTTGGCGGCTATGAATCCCGCCCGAATCTAGTCATCCCACGTCATCATGAACCGCTGCGGCGGTAGGGGTGGAGATCTGATGACGAGCTGCATCTGGGGGTGCAGTTGACTTGCGGTTAGCCCGTGTCGCTGACCGATATTTCTGATGTGCGGGTTGGTTGAGGTTTTCCAGTGGCACCGGAACGGCCGCTGGCTCCTTTTGAACGCTTCCTCGCGGAGACAGGATCATGGTTGATCGAAAATATGGGCGCTCTGCGCTGGGATACTGTTGCCTGCTCGCGTGCTGCGCGTCCGGCGGGTGCCGCGGCGAGGCTTCATCTCGAGGCGTTCATACCACCGGCGCCATCGCTCCTCTACCTCAATTGCGTCCTGTGAGCTTTGAAGATGCGGATGCTTCCTCCCTTCACGTCCATCAGCAAGCGCTGCTGGTCGCAGCTGAGCCGATTACGTTCCAGGTTCCACCGACTGAACTCATTGAGCCGGCCAGCGAGACCGCTGCGCCCGCAAGCTCGCTGCCAGAGCCTCAGCGAGATGCTGCAGAGCCGCAGCACGGTGGTGATGAACTGGCCGCGTTGGTTGATCAGGCGCTTGCCGTTCACCCTGAGATCCGCCGGTTGCGCGCCACCGCTGGCGAGAGCTGGGCGCGCGTGCCGCAGGTGAAGGCATTGCCGGACCCGATGGTTCAGGGGACGGTCTATGGAGAACCGATGATGATGTCCGATGGCGAGATCCGCGGCACCTTCATGATCAGCCAAACCATTCCATACCTCAAACGGCTCGATGCCCGTGCGCAGCAGGCATCCTTTGAGGCTTTGATGAACCAGCAAGCCGTCCGCGCCGCCGAGTTGCGGATCGCCGCGGATGTCCGCGAGGCCTGGTACCGGCTGTACCTCATTGGGCAACTCCTGCAGATCAACGACGCCAACGAGCAGTTGATCCAGTCGCTCGTCACCATTGCTTCAGCGCAGGTCGAGGTAGGCCGGGCCACTTCGGGGGATGTGGTCTTGGCCACGATCGAGCTGAGCCGGATCGAGGAAGAGCGACTGCAGCTTCGCCAGCAATTGGCATCTCGAACTGCGATCCTTAACCGGCTGCTCAGCCGCCCGGCCGACACGCCCATCGACTTTCCCAACACGGTTGTCGACAGGGAAGTGGAACCGTCGTTCGACACCCTCCGCATGATCGCGCTAGAGCAGCAACCGGAAATCGCGATGGCTCAGCTGCGTACGCAGGCGACGGCATGGGGCATTCGGGTCGCCAAACTCGAACGGGTGCCGGACCTGACCTTGAGTTATGACCAAATGTTGATGCGCAACGATCCCGGTATGCACGGGTCAAATCCATGGCAAGTCGGTGCTGGAATCAATCTTCCGCTGTGGCACCAAAAGTACGCTGCGGTTGAACAGGAAGCAGCGCAGCGACACGTTGCAGCGCATGCCAGCGCGGAAGACGTCGTTCGAGCCAATGAAGCAGTGATCCTGGACTTGCTGGAACAAGCGCGCGCGGCAGAGCGGACAGCAGCTCTTTATCAGCAGACGATCTTGCCCCAAGTTCGTCAGGCACTGGAAGCCGACCAGCGCGCCTATGGACAGGGCGCCGTTCAGTTCGAGCGGGTGATCGCCGATGTGCGCAACCTGCTCGTCGCCGAGTCCGCCTATCACCGCGCGGTGACCGACAAAGCGATCGCTCTGGCACGTTTGGAGCAAACCATCGGAACTCCGCTAGCTGCACTGCAGGTGGTGAATCCGCCTGTGGCCCCTGAACCGTTACCCGCTTCTCCTGAACCGTTACTCGAGTCGGATTAATCCCCGACGCTCGCCACTAAGCAAAGTCGATTGCGATGACTGCACCCCAGAGCACAACCAGCAGCGTCCCGGCCCCCACGTCGGTGGCAGGTCGTCATGAACCACAACCGCCTCGGCCGGGTCTTGACCGCACATACTTCAAACGGCTCGCGATCAACGCAGCGACGTTTTTGCTCATCGGCGTGCTGTGCATTGTGTTGATCGGGGTCGCGCAGCGACTGAGTTGGATTGGAGCCGGTGGCGGCACGACCGCCGGTGACCAAGCCGGCGCGGCGGGTACCGTCTACAGTTGCCCAATGCACCCGAATATTCGTCAACCCGGTCCAGGCCGCTGCCCCATCTGCTCGATGCCGCTGGAACCGGCCACGGACGGCGGCGGGAAGCGGGATGAATACGCCGTGACGATCGAACCGGCTTCGCGCCGCTTGGCCAATATTCAAACGACGCCGGTCCAACGGCAGACGGTCCAGAAGCGGCTCGAATCGATCGGGCGGATCGCCATCGACGAAAGCCGCCAAGCGACCATTTCGGCCTATATCTCCGGCCGCATTGAACGCCTGTTCGCTGACTACACCGGCGTTGAAGTCGCCCAGGGCGACCACCTAGCCGTGATCTATAGCCCGCAGCTGTACGCAGCCCAAGTCGAATATCTGGAGAGCCGACGCACGCTGGCGAACCTGCAAGGCGCGGCGTTGGAGAGCGTCCGGCGAGCCCAGGAACGACTGGTCGAGGGTTCTCGTCAACGGCTGATCGAGCTGGGTATGACTGCGGAGCAGCTTGCGGAACTGGAGCGGAGCGGCCAAGAGCAATCGCGGATCACTTTGTATTCGCCGATCGGCGGAACAGTCATCGAGAAGTTGCTGGTCGAAGGCAAGTACGTCGATGTGGGAGAACCGATTTATCGCATCGCCAACCTCAGCACCGTTTGGCTACTGCTGCAACTGTTCCCCGAGGACGCGTCACTGGTGCGTTTCGGCCAAAGCGTCGAAGTCGAAGTGCAGTCGTTGCCAGGCAAATTGCTCGAAGGGAAAGTGGCCTTTGTGAGCCCGGTGGTCGATGCAACCACGCGAACAGTGGACGTGCGAATCGAGTTGCTCAACACCGACCGAACGCTGCGCCCAGGCGATTATGCCCGCGCTGAAGTACTGATCCCACTCGGGGAACAATCGCAGGTTTATGATGCCGACTTGGCCGGTAAATGGATCAGCCCGATGCATCCCCAGATCATCCGCGACCAGCCCGGGAACTGCCCGATCTGCGGCATGGATCTGGTGCCGACGCAGCAATATGGCTACTCCAGCGAACCGCTCCCACAACCCGAAGTGCTGGTGATTCCCCGGCGGGCGGTTCTGCTGACCGGCAGCACCAGCTTGGTGTATGTCGAGACCGAACCGGGACGTTTCGAAATCCGGCCTGTCGAGCTCGGACCGTTACTGCAAAACAAAGCGGTCATCCTCAGCGGTGTTGAAGAAGGCGAGCAGGTTGCCATCAGCGGCAACTTCCTCATCGACTCGCAAATGCAATTGGCAGGCAAGCCATCACTGATCGACCCCGAGCGAGCGATTGCGCAAACCCGAGCCAGCAGGCCCCCTGGAGCTTGCGATTGCTGATACCCAACGGATCACCGGGGAAACCGGGGCACAACTGGAACAGCTCTATTCAGCTTATTCGGCACTGGTCACGGCGTTTGCCGCCGATCAACTGCCCACCGGCGAGCAAGTCGACGCGGTGCAGCAGCTTTCGCAGCAACTGTCGCAGTCCGATGATCTGCCCGCACCGCTGCAGGGGCTGACTTCACAAATCGACACCGATGTGGCTCATCTCCACCACCGGCCGCTGGAGCAGGCTCGTGAACAGTTCAAGACGATCAGTGGCCATGTCCTGCAACTCGCCGCATCGGCGCGTGGCGAGCAGGCGGAAGCCGAGCTGATTCATTTCTACTGCAGCATGGTACCGAGCGGGAATGCGAATTGGCTCCAGCTCGAAAAGCCGACGGCCAATCCTTATATGGGAAGCAAAATGCTTCGCTGCGCTACCCATGAGCAACGACTGCCCTTGCCGACAGCAACGGAGGGTAATGAAATGCCCTAACAAAACCTCCCGACATTGCATAAGAAACGGAAACCTCCCATAAATTGGAGCTGATTGATGTTGCGCCCTGACCTTACGACTTTACCCGCACTCCTAGCCCTGCTGATCCCAATCTCGATCGGCTGCAGCCCGAGCAATGATCAGAGCAACGCCCCGAAAACAGCTCCGCCACCTGTCGCTCAGGTCGACGAACCACACGAATCGCAGCCCGATGGGCTGGTGTTGTTGGAAGATGAAGCCGAGCGGGCCGCTGCAATTGCACAAGGCATCTGTCCGGTCAGCGGAGAGCCGCTCGGATCGATGGGCAAGCCGATTAAACTGACGGTTGAAGGCCGAGAAGTTTATATCTGCTGCTCGGGATGCGAGGACGCGTTGCGGGAAGATCCGGAAAAGTATTTCAGCAAACTCGATCAGGGGCAGACGCAGTGACACACTGTCGATCCATGATCCGCGCATCCTCTCGCAGCTGCGGACCGGCGCGATGTTAGCATCCGTGCTGCGGTTTGTCGTTCGCGAGCGTCTGGTCGTGCTGCTGCTGGCCGCGGGGCTGATCGCCGCCGGTTGGCAGGCGGCCCAGGTCGTTCCGGTGGATGCGATCCCCAACGTTGGTGAAAACCAGGTGATCGTGTTCGCCGACTGGCCGGGGCGATCGCCGCGCGACGTCGAGGATCAAGTGACCTACCCGCTCTCGGTGGCGCTGCTGTCGGTGCCAGGCGCCGAGAGCGTGCGCGGCAAGAGCATGTTCGGATTTAGCTTTCTGCAGGTCACCTTCAGTGACGACACCGAGTTCTACTGGGCGCGGACCCGCGTTCTGGAGCGGCTCGGCGGGGTCGCGCCGCTGCTGCCCGAAGGCGTCACTCCGGCGCTGGGCCTGATGCCACGGCGCTGGGACAGATCCTGTACTACACGCTCAAGCCGCCGGCTGAGGGACTGGATCTCGCACAACTCCGCTCGCTGCAGGATTACGTTGTCAAGTTCGAACTGCAGGCGATCGAAGGGGTCAGTGAAGTCGCCAGCATCGGCGGCTTTGTGCGTCAGTACCAAGTGGAAGTGGACCCGGACCGCTTACGATTTCATGAGACTCCGCTCGAAGACCTGATCGCCGCCGTCCGCGCATCGAACATCGACGTCGGTGCCAAGACAGTTGAGAGCGGCGGGATGGAGTTCATCATCCGCGGCCGGGGCTTCCTCGGCGGGGGTGATCCCGAACAAACCCTTAGCGATCTGGAAGAGACGGTCGTCATGTCGCGCGGCGGTGTTCCGGTGCATGTGCGCGACCTGGGCAGCGTACAGATCGGCCCCGAGTTTCGCCGCGGGGCGCTCGATCTCAATGGCTCCGAAGCGGTCGGCGGAATCGTCGTGATGAGATTCGGCGAGAACCCCCGGCGTGTGATCGACGCGGTCAAAGAACGCATGGCGTCGTTGGAACCGAGCCTTGGTGGGGTGACGTTTGCAGTCGTGTATGACCGCACCCAACTGATCGATGAGACCATCGCCACACTGACCGAAGCGCTGCAGTCAGAAATCATCATCACCGTGGTCGTGGTGATGCTCTTTTTGCTGCACATCCGCGGCAGTGTGGTGGTCGCGGTAACCCTTCCGATGGCAGTCCTGATGACGTTCGTGGCGATGCGAGTCTTCAACATTGATGCGAACATCATGTCCTTAGCGGGCATCGCCATTTCGATCGGTGAAGTCATCGACCTATCGATCATCGTTTCGGAAAACATCTATCAGCATTTGGCGGACTGGGAGGCCGAAGGCGCTCCCGGCGGGCCGGAGCAACGCCAAGCGATCATTGTGACTGCAACGCAGGAGGTAGCCCCGGCGGTGATGACGGCAGTTGCGACGACGATAGTCAGCTTTTTGCCGGTCTTCTTTTTGACCGGGCGTGACTACCGGTTGTTTGCGCCGCTGGCGTACACCAAGTCATTCGCCATGGTCGCAGCGGTCGTCGTGGCGGTCCTGTTGGTCCCGATGCTCGCTCGGCTCCTGCTGCGCTCGCAGGTCCGGTCTCGGATCGCCTCACTGGGACTAGGCTTCGGACTCGCTGCCATCTTCGCCGTCTTGGCCGGTTCGGTGTGGACCAATGCAATTCAAAGCCGGGTCGACCTGCACCGTGTGTGGGTGATTTTGATTGCGGCACTAGCGGGCTGGGTGCTCGGCTACGGGCTCGGGCGAGAGCGGCTGCGGCCGATCGAAGACAACCCTGTCAGCCGGCTGATCCATTGGATCTATGAGCCGGCCCTGCGATTTTTTCTAAGTCATAAGGCGGCATTCTTGTTGCTACCTGTCGCGGTGGTGCTGCTCGGCACGGGGGCTTGGATTGGACTGCCAACGATCCTCAGGCCACTGGAGCGAGCAACCGCGCAGCTCGGTACCGACCTCAACGAGATCCCCGGTTATGTAGAGGCCAAACATGTCTTCACCGGACTGGAGACAGACGATTGGATCGCACTGGACGAAGGGACTTGGTTTTACATGCCCGTGCTTTATCCCGGCGCCAGTCTGTCGCAAGCACTTGAGGTCCTGCAAACACAAGGGGCGCTGATCAAGCAGATCCCTGAGGTTGAGAATGTGCTGGGCAAAATCGGCCGCGCCGAATCAGCGCTCGATCCGGCACCCACGGCCATGATCGAAACCTATGTGATGCTGCGGCCGAAAGAGCGATGGCGTCCCGAAGCCACCGAGCAGATGATCTGGGAAGAAATCAACAGCGTCGCCACGCTTCCCGGTGTCACCCGTGCAGCGCCTCTGCAGCCGATCGAAGGCCGGGTGGTGATGCTGCAGTCGGGGATCCGCGCAGCGATGGCGATCCGCATCTATGGCGATGATTTGTCGCAGCTCGCCGAGGCTTCCTTGGCGGTACGGGATCACTTGCGCCAGCTGCCCCAAGTTCATGCCGACACCGTCAATCCCGACATCGTGTTGGGCAAACCGTATGTGGAGTTTGAGATCAATCGCGCAGCGGCAGCGAGGTTCGGGATGTCGGTAGCCAGTGTCAATGAGGTCATCGAAACGGCACTGGGCGGCATGACCGTCACCCGTACCGTCCACGGCCGCGAGCGTTATCCGGTGCAGGTGCGCTATCAACGGGATTTGCGTGATGAGATCGAGCAACTGGAACGAACGCCGGTGGTCACTCCGGGTGGTGAGACCGTGCCGCTGTCACTGCTAACCCACATGAGCACAACCTGGGGACCGGGAGAGATCAGTAGCGAGAATGCGCGGCTGGTGGCTTATGTGATGTTCGCCCCGTCGGGCTCCATGGGGTCGTTAGAAACCGCCGCCAGCGTCGAACGCTCACTCCAAGAAGCGATGCAATTACCCTCTGGCGCTGCGGGACGACTCGACATGCCAGAAGGCTATTTTGTGGAAGCGGTAGGTTCTTTCCGTGAGCAACTGGAGAGCAACCGGCGGCTGTTGTTCATCATTCCAGTTGTGATTCTGATTAACTTCTTCTTGATCTATTTTCAGTTCCGCAGGCTGTCGATCGCGCTGATCATTTTTGCAGCCATTCCCGTTGCCTTCGGCGGCGGCATGATCGCCGTGGCGTTGGCCGGCGTGAAAATGAACACCGCGATCTGGGTCGGCTTCATCGCCGTTTTCGGACTGGCGGTCGATGATGGCCTGGTGATGGCGACGTATCTGGATCAGGTCTTTCGCCGGCGTCGGTTCGAGACAATCGCTCAAATCCGTGATGCCGTGGTCGCTGCGGGGCTCAAGCGGATTCGGCCCTGCTTGATGACTTCGTTCACGACCTTTGCTGCCTTGACGCCGGTCCTGCTGGCAACCGGGCGCGGCGCTGATGTTGCCAAAGCGATGGCCCTGCCGGTGTTTGGCGGCACACTGTTCGTGCTCATCACCTTGTTCGTTGTCCCCGTTCTATTCAGCCTGCTGATGGAGTCCAAAATGCGGCTCGGGCTCCGCGATGACTACTGGGCGGCCGAATCCGCAGCGGAGGTCGTACCGGTATAGGTATTGCAGCGGACATGAAGTCTGTGTCTTAGCGCCAGGACGACCCCCGAACGTTTTGGTTAAGTCTGTTAACGCTAATAGGGAAAGATGATGTCCAACTCGAAGTATGCATCCTGCATCGAAGCCTGCATTCAGTGCGCCCAGGCATGCGAGCACTGTGCCGACTCCTGTCTGAGCGAGCAGGATGTGAAAATGATGGCCGAGTGCATTCGGCTGGACCGCGATTGCTCGCAGATGTGCTGGATGGCCGCAGCGCTGATGAGCCGCGAGTCGCAGTTTGCGGCCGCTTTCTGCCGCCTGTGCGCCGAAGTCTGCGAGGCCTGTGGCGCTGAATGCGGGCAGCACAAAGCCGATCACTGCCAGCGCTGCGCCCAGGCCTGTCGCCAATGCGCCGAGGAATGCCGCCGGATGGCAGCGTAGTTCCCCACTAGAAAACAACATGCTCGGCGGGAAAGACACCTCTCAGGCCCGCAGGGCCGGCACACCCGCTGCCGGAGTCGTGAGGCTCCGGATTGGATTAGCAACAAGGACCTCTTAAGCCCGCAGGGCTGGCACAGGTACGGCCTCTCGCAGAACCTGTGTCGGCCCTGCGGGCCTGCAAACTTTTGTATGTCCCCGTTACCGGGGCCTTACGGACCCCGGCAGGGAATGTATCGGGCCTGCGGCCCTGCGGATCACCCAATCTCACGCGAGTTGCCCGGTCGCTCACTTGAGGCTTTAGCGGTCACGATGCTCTAACCGAACAACTTCTCAATCGGCTGCCCGCCGTCGGTGACCGGAATCGGCCGGTCGCCGTCGTACAGATAACGCGTCCAGTCGATCCCCAGAGCCGCGTGAATCGTAGCAAAGAAATCGGGAACGCTGACCGGATCGGAGACGATGTTCTGCGACAGTTCATCGGTTTCGCCATACGCGCCGCAGTGCTTTAAGCCCCCTCCGGCCAACACGCAGGTGAACGTGCTGCCTTGGTGCCCGCGTCCGCCGCCACCGTCGAACTGCGGCGGCCGCCCAAACTCGCTGGTGATCACGATCAGCGTCTTGTCGAGCATCTTATGAGCCTCCAGATCGTCCATCAGCGCGGCCATCGACTGATCGAGATCACGGATCAGATCATGCTGGTTTTCGATCCCGTCGTTGTGCACATCCCAGCCGGTGCCGTTCATGAAGTTCAAGTTATGAGAAACTTCGATGAACCGCACGCCGCGCTGCAACAAACGGCGAGACAGCAAGCAGCGCTGCCCAAACTCGCTGCCATAGGCGGCTCGCAAGTCCGCCGGTTCGCGATCGAGTTCAAATACGCTGGAAAACTCGGGTCCGGCGAGCTTCAGACTCTGAGCGATCGCGGCGTCGTAGTCGGCCAAACGCGAGTCATCGGGATAGCGCGCCGCGGCCGACTCTCGCTGAACTTGAAGCAGCCGCTCGCGACGCGATTGCCGCTGGTCCGTAATTCCGTCGGGGCGTGACAGGCCAGTCGGGCCGCGACTGGTATCGGTGAGGTACAGGTAGCCTGCCGAAGGCCCAAGGAAGCCAGGCCCGCGGGTCACGTTCGGATAGCCGACCAGCACGTAAGGCGGTGCACCGTCTTGAACCGCACCGCGCTGGTGCGCAACGACTGACCCTAGCGACGGATAGGAGACCGTGCCGCTGACTGGCCGCCCCGTGTGCATGCGATTAGTCGCTGCGGCGTGCTCATCGATCACGTCGTGATGCACAGTGCGAACCGCTGTCACCCGGTCCATCCGCTGGGCGACACGCGGCAGGTGCTCGCAAACCTGCACACCGTCAACCGCCGTTGGGATCGCGTCGTAGTAAGCTCCGGCGACTTTCTGTTTGGGGTCACCGCGGCGTTTGGGATCGAACGTATCGATCTGGCCCATTCCGCCGCCGAGCCAGATCGAAATCACATGTTCGACCTGGCTGGATAGCCTCGTGGCGGGCGCGGGTTCCACAGCGTGTCCAAGCGTATGGGCAAGGGCGGGTGCAGCGGCTGCGGCAGTTGCTGCCTTCAGGTATTGGCGTCGGTTGATCAGGCTCATGACTGTGCACTCATTGGTCTCAGACCGTCTGCGAACTGGCAATTCTTATGGCACCCAAACGAACTCCGGCGAGTTCACCAGCGCCCACACAACGTCTTCATAAACCTCGCGCCAGCTGGACCGCAGCCGCGGGTCTGGTGGATCGCCTTGTCTGGCCCGTCGCTCCAACTCGATCTTGATCACATTCGCTTCGGGCCGCAGGTGGTTGCTCCAAGAAACATGCTCCAGCGGCGGCAGCGGCTGCGGGCGCACGATCCGTTCGCTCGGCAGCATTCGCTCTTCAAAGCCGTCGGCCAGCGCGGCGGTATACAGCTCACGTTCCTGCAAAGTCGGCAGCCGTCCGAGGAACCGAAGGAATAATGACTCACACAGTTCACCGGCCGATCCGGCGCCAGCCGCCAAGTTGGCCAGTTCACTATCAATCGATGCGCGAGTGATCCAGGATGCCATCACGCCGTTGGCAAGAATGCCCGGCTGCAGCACATTGGGGTCACCCAATCGCTCGGTCACTGCATTTTGTCGGGAGCCGTTCCAGCCGAACGCTTCCAGCACGTCGGTGATCGCCTGAGCCCGCGGCAAGGCCAGACTCGGCCGATCGCGCTCATTGGCCAGCGTCGCGAACTCCCAAGCTCGCTTCGGAAAGCCGAGGCTGATCATGGTTCCCGCCGGCCGCAGCCCATCGGAATCGAAGGTGACTTCTTCGGTCTGCATCGGATGACCGGAGGCAAAGAACAGCGAGTCGACAATTTGTTCAGCCGTCAGCCGCCGGCGATCGGGAGCCGCAAAAAAACGATCCTCCGCCGTCGCGGCGAGGTTCGAACCGGTCGCCTGGCGCTGATAAACCTCGGAAGTCATGATCAGTCGCAGCACGTGCCGCATGTCATAGCCGGAGACGACCAATTGGCGAGACAGCCAAATGAGCAGTTCCGGGTGACTGGCGCGTTTGGCTTCCCAGTCATCGGCCGGCTCGATCAAGCCCGCTCCCATGAGCCGCTTCCAGAGCCGATTGACGATCACGGCGGCGAACCGTTCGTTGGCCGGTGAAGTGATCAGCACCGCCAGTCGCTCGCGCGAATCATCCGGCTGCTGCATCAGCCGGCTGGTCAACTCATCGTCGGCCGCCCCGGTGACGCTGGCAAACGGCCACGCTGGCTCGACCGGCACGCCCGGCTGCAGCGTCACCTGGATCAGCGACGTGCGGTCCTTGTGCTGCTCAAAGAAGCCGGGCGAGACGCTGCTCGTTTTGGGCACCGAGACCGGCTTGCGGGCGATCATCGCCGACAGCGCGAACAAGTCCTGCTGCGTCGTGGAGTGATAGGGCGAGTCATGACAGCGGGCACACTGCAGGTCGACTCCGAGAAATGCCGAGGCAAGCACGATGCTCCGCGTGGCCAACGGGGCATCGTTATCGGCCGCCATGCCGAATCCTGCCGCTCCACCCTCGAGCTGGCTGCCGCGCAGCATCACCAGTTCGGTCACCATCCGGTCCAGCGGACGATTGTCGCGGAGCGATTCATGAATGAAGTACCGAAATGGGCCGGTGTTGTTGATGCTTGGCTTGAGGATGTTCGGATTTTCCGCCAGCACATCCTGCCAATACGTCACCCACTGATCCGCGACACGCTCATCGCCCAGCAGTTCATCGATCAGCTTCGTCCGTTTCTGCGGGTCGTCGCTGAGCAGGAACCGACGGGCCTGCGCTTCCGACGGTGGCAGGCCCCAGCAGTCGAGGTAGGCGCGCCGCAGGAACGCGGCATCATCGATGATCGGGGCTGGCGTGAGCGTTTTCGGCGGAAGCGAGCGGCCCCAGGCGACGCCCTCTTGGACCCACTGCTGCAGCGTCTCGATCTGCGCTGGAGTGAGCGAACCGGAGGGCGGCATCTGTTCGCCTTCCTCGCGCGAGAGCACGCGGGCGATCAACACGCTGCTGTCCAGGTCGTGCGGCACAACCGCCGGCTCACCAGAATCGCCACCGGCCAGCACCGCCTCGCGCGATGTCAACTGTAGCCCGCCCTCCGCATTCTCGTCGTGGCAACGGAAGCAGTTATCGCGGAGGATCGGCAAGACCTGCTGCTGGAAAAACGCGGCGTCGCCGTGCGAGTCGTGTGCAACTTCCGCCTTCGTCTGAGCGATCTTGGCGGCCAGGAAAGCATCGATCGGGTTCGTGGATGAGGCTGGATCGAGTGTTGGAATCGCCGGCGCCGGATGCTCCGCGACCCATTGCCGCGCCGCTTCATGGCGACCGTGCCAGTAATCATCTTGGCTAGCCGCTGCAGTCCGTCGCAGCACGGTGTCGAGCTGATCGAGCCGCTGTTCGCCGCGGGCCAGCGCCGCTTCCACGTCAGCGTCGAGCACCTGTACCGCTGGCGAAGTCGCACCGGCTGGCTGCAATAACTGAAACGTATCGCTGCCGTCGAGTTGGATCGCCAACAGCGTCTCGCCCGGTTCGGCCCGCAGCCGCGGTCCGCCGACCAGCGTCTCGAGACAAATGCGATAGTGACCACCTGCCTTCACCGACAACGGCACGATCACCTCTTGATCGCCGTAACCCACGCGGCGGTGGCCCGGCAGCGGCGGCTCGGGCAGCGGCCGGACCGGCTGGTGCCCATCGGTTGTCCCTTTTCTCGTCCCGGTCCGGGCGACCACCTCATCATCGAGCCACACGCGGCTCAGCCCTCGCGCTCGCAGCAGCAAACGGTGCTGGCCGCTGGGCAACTCGATCTCCGCCGCGGCCTGCAGCAGCGCGATCGGCTTCCAAGAGTCGCGCACGCCCCAGTCGTCGTACCGCCGCGGCAGGCGGTTGAATAGAAAATCGGGCGTGTGCCAAGCCACCACCGGCTCGCCGGGCAGTTGGTCGGCGGCAGCCCAGCGATCATGCGCCGGCAGTCCTTCAAAGACGCGGACGGTGATCGTGTCGGGGATCAGTGCGAACTGTGGAACAATTTCGGGAAGCTCATGGACGTTCCGCTCCGGCCCCTCGCGGCGGAAGCGGCTGGCCAGCTGCTGATCGCTCAGCCGTTTGCGAAAGATCGCGATTTCGTCGATTAGCCCTTGAAAACTGTTGCCGGCGCTGCCTTCCATCGAGCTGCCGATCCAGACCGCGTCATCGTCGACGACCGGCGGCAGTTTCGTCGCACCGCCCATGTCCCACTTGCCATCAACGCGTTTTTCATTCAGCCAGCCGCGGATGCTCTCGGGATCGCCGAAGCGGTAGCTCACCGCCAGCCGATGCCAGCCGGTACCGGGCACGAAGCCGATGTCGCTGGTCCAGCGATGCCAATGGGCATCACGTTTGGCGGCGTCGGGTTGGCGCTGAGTGGCGAACAGGAAGCTGATCCGAGCTTGCCCGTCGACGCCGCGCAGCCGCAGCGCCCAGTTCTGGTTGTCGCTCGAGAATCGCTTATCAGCGGTGCGACCTTTGCCGATCAGATAGCGGTTTTGCCCTTCGCCCAGCGTGTCGGTGTTGACCCAGGCTTCGATCGTGATTTCGTCACCGTTATCGAAGTCAAAGTCGCTGTGCGGCCCTGGATCGGCGACCACAAACCGAGCGCCTTTACCGTCGAGCCTGACCGCCGTGTTTTGCGGGTCGAAATCCGGAAACTCGGGCGCCCGCGGGCCGGGCTGATCGCGCTGGACGCCGCCGTGAGGCGTCAGCGGCGCGGTCGATTCGGTCCCAAATCGCCACAGCGCCACCAGCTGGTCATCCTCGGCAGCCGTTGCCGCTAGCCCCGGGGCCAGCAGCAACACGGGCAACACCAGCCAGCGGCGCGAGGTAAGCATCAAGTGGGCAGCGACGGAAACCAGCGGGCGGGCGGGCAACAGGCGGGCGGGCATGGACGACTCCTGCGGGTGGGAGCCAGCATCTTAACCGATCCTTCACCGCCAAGCAGCCGCATTCCCAAACCCACAACGCAGGACCGGATTGACCAGCTCGACGACCAGTTCGTTGCCGACATGGCTCGCTACCGCAAGGTGAGCGAGAAGTGGGTGAAGGAACACTTTGGCGAGGGTGAATTGATCTCGTCGGCAGCGCAGCGGTTGCAGGAAGCCACGGCGGCCACAACCGAGCTGCAGGGGATCGTCAGCGGTGCTGCAGCGCCGCCGGCGGAAGGCGCGAGCAGCGCCCAGGGATCAACCGCCGAGGAATTGACCGTCTCAACGGACGACAGAGCGATATGACGCCGCAAAAGCCCAATCCTGCGGCGCCGGCTCGCCCCGAGGAGGAACTTCCAGCGAGCCCGCCGCCTCCCAAGCCCCGGGCAGTCATTCGACCGCCAGCGCCGCCGGCAGCCCGCGTGAGGATCTGCTCGCGGCTCACGAGGAGGCACTCAAGGCGCAGCGGAATCACCTGTTGATCGCCAAATCGCTGATCGATCAAGCGATCCGGTTGCAGCAGAGCAATGATCCAGAGGCGATCAGCAAAGCGGCAGCGCTGTACGACATAGGGACCAAGATGGAATCCAGGGCCAACAAAGAGATCAACGAACTGATCCACAACCGCCCGCGGTAGGCGTTTGGTGCATTTATCGCCCGAGTTGGCGGCCGGTGACGGAGCATCCCTCCGTCGTCCTGCTGCGGTGCCGCGCGCGACCGGACAGCTTGACACCCCCACCTGACCGCTCGCATGCCCCCCAGATCTTGACATTGGCAAGCAAATCGGTAATGACTGGTTGCACAGTCAGGAAACCACATGGCGCATCCGCAAATAAGCGGCCTGATAAACGTTACCCCCGGACGCCAACCTGGGGAAATGACAAGTTCGCCGATAGACTGATCGAAGACCTAGCTTTGCTTCCAGGTCCAGGAGCAACCTCGATGAGGTATGGAATACGCACGCTGCTTATCGTCACCGTCTTTGCGGGCGGCTTGATAGCTCTGATCCGCTTGTATGAAAAAAACGCCATTTTACAGGACCGTGTTAAATCACTCGAACTCGGCGCGGAATCCCGACGAACAGCGACATCACATATCACGTCACGCACCAACTTCGCAGTCACCCGAATCCAGTGGCAATCACGGACATTGCCTACGACGAATCCGACGACAGTTTTTCGGTGACGGTGCAATTTAGCGATGCGGAATCGGGCGATGACTTGAAATCGACTTTTTCCTTTGGGTATCGGGCAAAAGGCTATTACGTCGGCAAATTCGACGATCCCGCATTTTTTTCGGCCGTGCCAGAATTTGATGAGCTTTGGTTGTCCGTTGTTGCTTCAACACCGCTGACGCCCCTCACGAACTAAGAAGGCGGCGAACCAGCGGTTGAACTGGAGATCGCGATCTTCAGTGTGCGCAGTGGTCAGTCAACCGCGCGATCCCAGTTAACCGGAGCGTCCTGCCATTGATGATTGATGATTTTTTGGCTCGATGCGTAGATAAACCTGCCCACAACGCGCATCTACATTGGAGACGAACAAGCCGTGTCCACACTACTCTCAGATCGCAAAATGAGCCCCACTCACCAGTAGCCGCACATGCCGTTTCTGTCGTCCTTCGCAATTGTGATTGCACTCACGGTGACAAATCTGCCTGGATCTTCCTATGGGCAAGAGCCGAGCATTCTTGAGGGGAGCAAATGCATCACAGATCCTGCAACGCAGATCGACAGAAGCACAATCGATACTGCCGCAAAAGGCGTCGTGCGAATTAATTGGGGTGCGACGACTGATATAACCGGTGTTGTTGTCTCCGAAGATGGTTACATCGTTTGGAACGGTGCAGTTCCACCACGGCCTGAAGTAACCGTTCGGTTTTCAAGCGGAAATACCTGCAAGGCAAAAAATCTCGGCTGGTCAATCGAGTGGCGTGTTGGCCTTCTTAAACTTCTGGATGACGAGAAGTGGCCCCACGTTGCGATGGGATCAACTCGCGATTTGAATGTCGACGACATTTGTTTTGAAATTGGATACGATCAAGCCAATGATGAGCCGTTGCTCGAAGAACCGCGGATACGGCTGGGGAGAATCAGAAATGTCTCTCAATCGCAATGGTTTTCAACCGATATTGAGCCAACTTCGAAGTCTGGGGCCGCCACTTTCGACAAAGATGGCAGGCTGCTTGGAATCGTGTCGGCCAGTGAAACGAAACACCAGGTCTCCACTGCGATCGATATTGTAGCGCTGAACTGGCAGAGTTTGGTCAATGCCAAAAACTTGGACTGGGTGCGGTTCCCGCCTAGTGAGCTCTCTCGATACAGACGAATTGCCAGCCCTCAACGACTTGACCAAACCGGGGTAGTCCAACGGGTCGATGTCATTGGATGGGAAGACAAAGTTCGTCCGACGATTAATGAAGGCAACTTCCAGGAAGCGAAACAAATCGCAGTCTCGACGACGGTTCGGATTCGCGGTAAGGATGGTCGCGAAGGCTCAAGCTGTTGGAGCGGCATCATAATCAGCCCAAACGGGCACGTCGCTACATGCGCTCATACTTTACAATTGCCCGGTGAGCGTTTGACAATTGTCCTGCCGGACAACCGATCAGTTCCCGCGAAATCACTCGGCTCGAATTGGGTGAGCGACATTGGACTTGTTAAGATCATGGAGGAAGGACCCTGGCCCTATGCAAAGCTCGGTGACTCATCAATTCTCGAGCCGGATGGTGCGGTGCTAATGGCGGGTTTCCCCGCTCCAGATTCCGAACCATTAAATGGCGTTACTATGGAAATTAACCCCTTTCAGCGGACGCCTTACATTAGTTGGAACCCTGAGATAATGATAGAAAGTGATTCGCGTGACACAAAATTGCACGGAGGCTCATCGGGGGGAGGGTGTTTCGATCAAAACGGAAACCTGGTGGCTATTTTAGGGTCGAACCGCCACGGATTGCGGATTGAAATGCTGCAAGCTCAACTTCCGAGGCTTAAAACTGAGTGATCGATCGAGTGTTTAATCAAGTCGGTTTCAGAACTACGGCATCCACGGGAGCGGCGTCGCGACTGTTGCGACCATCGCCAGACCTTGGGTCGCCCCCCTGATGCCAACCGTTCCGCCAACATGCGTGCTGAGCAATGACGCCGCCGTCTAATCACGATGGCGACAACAATCGCAGCTTGCGCAAGGGCATACGAAGGTTTGTTCCGGTCTTTTCGTTAAGATCGCTTCTTGCTGTTCCGTTGTTCGTTGCTGCCTACCTCGCCGCCGGGTCCGCAACTCGAGAACACGGATCGAAGGCCGTAGCGAGTTTCCTAAAAGTGGAGCATGGTGGAGGAAACCCAGGCTACGTCGCACCTTTCGTCCTGGAATACTGGACAATGACTACCAGCGATCTTCGAACTGTTAACGTCCGAATGGATTACTATTTTTGGTGTTTTGGATGGGTATCAAAAACGCCGATCAGCCGCACCAAAGCAGACACCATGGGGCCGAACAGGGGTATCGGTGACGTCGTTCGCGAAAGCTCAATCAGTACGTTTCCGAATGCCTTTGAGCGTTAATAGGCGCTCGGCGATACTGCTGTTCTAGCAGCGCGGAGGTTCCGGAATCGTGATACCAAAATTTACAACTCGAACGCTGGTGTTCGCGGTGGCCGCGTTTGCTGCCGTGATGGCTGTACTGCATTATTTCACCCCCAGGGTTGCCACGACGATCATTGTTGGCACTCCCGTTACGGTTCTTGCGGCAGCTTGCCTCGCCGTGGGGACGGAAGTCCGCTGGGGTCAGACCTTGTGTTCGGTGTTGGGGAAGTCCGCTGGGGTCAGACCTTGTGTTCGGTGTTGGGGAAGTCCGCTGGGGTCAGACCTTGTGTTCGGTGTTGGGGAAGTCCGCTGGGGTCAGACCTTGTGTTCGGTGTTGGGCGCAGGGCAGGTTCGCGAACGTTAGCTCGTTCTGGCCCCAGGCACCTTCACCGCTCAGCAATCGCGATGGCTAGTCCTCCACGAATCCCGCACCGGCACAGACATCGCCGCTAGCCCGGTTCGTCGAGCTCAGCAGCAGCCCAAGGAAGCCGCATACCGATGAAGAACACGAGCGAAATCAAGGCAACGCCCCAACCGAACACCGAACACAAGGTCTGACCCTGGTAGAGCCTACCCCGAGGCGTCTTGTCAGCAGCGCTGTACCACACCGGCAGAGCCTCACGCCAAGGCGCGAAGCAGCTTACACCGGCTCGTCCTTCGCGCCTTAACGCCTTTGCGTGAGCTTTCCCCGTCCAGCTGCCGCCCCATTTCCGTTACCGGAAGACTTGCGCGATATCGCGTGCAACACCAACGCATCCAGATAGGGGACGCGCGGCTTTCTCTGCACGCAGTTGCTTGGCGTAACGGAGAACCAGACCGAAGTTTGTTCATCCCTGCGACTTGTAGGACTTGAGTCCCTCGAGCACGACATCGGTACCGACATCATTGCGTTTGTGGAAACGATCAACCAGTGTGTTTTCCCGGCAGTAAACCTTCACCCCAACATCCATCCACTTCATGCATCTCAATCCCGAGCCCATACGCCAGCTCAACCCGTGGAGGCTCACTGGCGGCCTTGTACCGCGACATTGATTCCAATCTTGCTCGGATGCCTCTATCCGACGAACAGCTTACCGGCCCGGTTGCACAGCGCGCTCTCTTTTGTCAGTTGCTGGATCTGGGCCTTGACCGCATCCTGAAGTGAGCGGGTGTTGCTGATCCCCAACTGCTTAGCCACGGAGGCTGATGTTTCAGCCTCGTCTGTTCCAATGTGGTCGGTAACTACCACGATGATCGCAGCTCGCAATTCTTCGGGCGCGATGAAGTCAACTTTTCGCAACGTGGTGCTTTCAACGTGCCGGCGGTTGCGTACGGTGAATTCCCGCTGGGTACCGTGGTAAATGAAGTCACCTCGGCGAACGACTGAGCCATTGGTCTGCAGCTGTGTCACCGCTGCGTCGATTCGCCGTCTAAGCGATGCGATCAGTCGGCCTTGGCCAAGGATCTTGATGCAACGCCGGGCGATCTCGTCGACGTGAATCGGCGATTCGAGCTTGGCCACGCGCGTGATTAGCTGCATCAGCTGCGCAGAGTCAAGTTCCGCTGGCCCCTTGGAGAGGCTACGTAGACAGAAATCGGCCTCCCGATATGACGATTCATCTGGCTGGTCGTCAGATGCTCCATCAACCACCGGCACCCGTTGCCAGATCGTGCTGCCATCGACATCCTTGACCGTAATTCGGCCGGCGATCACGGTAGCGGACTGAGCATCGGCGCTGTCGATTTTGTTCCAGTGCTGCTTCGCCTCATCGAGCGCCTGGAGCACCCGAGCAAGCTGCTCTTCGGGCCGCTGAAACCAGTCAGTGCTCCAGATCCGATGGATAACCCAACCACGCGCCTCGAGGACCTGTTGGCGAATGCGGTCGCGATCACGAACCCAGCGGGCACTGTGATACTGGGCTCCGTCGCATTCAATTCCTAGGTGGTAGCGTCCGCGACGCTCGGGATCGCGGATCGCCAGATCGATGAAGAACCCTCCGATCCCGATCTGATGATCCACCTCGAGCCCGTGCTTGCGAAGCGCCGTCGCAACTTGTTCTTCAAAAATACTGTCGGCGTCGCCGAAAGACTGAGCCGCATCCAGTCGGCCATTCTCGGCGTAGTTCAGGTACATCTTCAGTGCAACAACTCCCTCGCTTTTGGTTGCCGAGAGATCGATATCGTCCGACTTGATGGAAGTGAACACTTCACATGCACTGGCCGCACGGCTGATGAGAACATTGAGCCGGCGCTGGCCGCCGTCGCGGTTGAGCGGCCCAAAGTTCTGAAAGAAGCCTCCATCCCGATCCTTCGCATATCCGATTGAAATGAAGATCACATCGCGCTGGTCACCCTGGACGTTTTCGAGACTCTTGACGAAGAAGGGTTCCGGGCCGCCGCTCGCAAAGAAGTCTTCGACCGATGGGTCAGCACGCCGACGGAGCTCCAGTTCGTCGATGATCGCATCTCGCTGGGCACTGCTGAAGGTCGCCACGCCAAGTGATAGCGTCGGCCGCGTTCGGGCATGTTCCATCACCGCATCGGCGACCGCATTCGCTTCGACCCTATTCTTTCGCGAGCCACCGCGGTCGTAACATCCATTTGGAATATACCGCAGCTTAAGCCCCAGCGGCCCGCCGCTGATCAACGGGCTGGGAACGATAAACAACTGGTCATTATAGAATTGCCGATTGCTGACGGCGATCAACGACTCATGGCGGCTGCGGTAGTGCCACCGCAGCATACGGCTGGGCAGACCTTGTGCCTCGCACAATCCAAGGATGCTTTCCGTATCGCCGACATGTGTTGCCGAGCTGGAGTCCTCGTCATCATCATGGTTGTCGCCAGACATCCGTCCGAAGAAATTTGTGGGCGGCAGTTGTCGCTGGTCGCCGACGACAACGATTTGTTTGCTGCGAGCGATCGCCCCCAGTGCATCGACGGGTTGCACCTGGCTGGCCTCATCGATAACCAGCAAATCGAACTCGACCGCGCCCGGTTCCAGGAACTGCGCTACGGACAACGGGCTCATCATGAACACCGGTTTGATTTTCTGCACCGCGTGACCGGCCTCCTTCAACAAGCGGCGAATCGGGATGTGGCGGCGCTGCTTATTGATCTCTCGCCTGACAATGCTCACCTGGCCGCTGTCCGCGGAGGTGCTGGGTAGGTTCTCGTGATGCTTCTTCGCAACCTCCAGCCGGCTTAAGGCAATTTGCTGCAAATCCAATTCGGCGAAGCGAGCTCGCAGCTTCTCGTAGGAATCGCCGTGGAACTCCGCCAGCTGCGGTCGGTCTCGCCACGCTTCGGCTAATACGGCTTCGGCGCGAATCAATTCAAGTTGGTCGGTGACGTCGCCAGCCGCTAAATCGCCACGCTGGACTTCATCGGCCAACGGAGACAATCCCAAGTCTCGAAGCTTTGTAATGCGGGCGTGGGTGGCAAGGTAATGGCTGAGGCGTTCGGGAGCCTGAAGCCACCTGGCGATGCAGGCGAGCCAATCCGCCAGCGACACATTTCGCGGATGATCGGTCATGAAGACGGCGTGGAGATCGAGCCCTAGCGTTTCCACGACCTCCGAGAGCAGCGAGTCGACCGGCTTTAGTTGCTTCGCGATTATGCTGCGCGGCTCTGCTAGCACCTGCACATCACTCAGTGACGCTGCGACGCGACTTGCGTGTTGCTTCAAGAACGGAGTTTGTGCCGTTTGTGTAACCCAGGCAAGCACCGCTTCAGCATCGGCGAGTGGTGTTTCATCCTTCCCCCAGAGACGACCAAATAACGACCGGCCTAACGGATCGCTCTGTTCAAGCTGCTTCCCGCATTTTTGAACCACCATGATTCTGTCGACCAGTTGCACTCGTTCGTCGGCATCTTTGGGCGCCTCGTTGCGGCAGAGACCGCGCAACGTGACCAGGGCTCGTCGGAAGTCAGCATTAAAAAATCGCAGCCATCGTTTGCCATGAGCGGCTAAAGCGATTCGTGTCGCGGCTAAATCGGTATCCCATGCAGCGTCACTGACGGCTCCTGCGATGGCGGCACGGGTTTCGACAAGCTTACGAATGGCGTTTAAAGCCTTCTCAGCAGTCGTCAGACCCGTTTCCCATTCGGCGGCGACCAAGCGGCTGCGGTCGGCCTGTGGCGGGCACCGCATGATGTGCGATGCGAGTTGCGCTGACCGTGAAGTCTCGAGGAGATTCGTAGCAACAGCCAGCCCGAGCCGGTCAGCCAGATTGGCATTCGCACTTTCCAGTACCTCCAGGCCGGCTCTCAATGCTTTCAGCTTGGCACAGAGCCGCTCCAAATCGGAGGGTGTTATGGGCGCGCATCGCACCCCACGCCATGGATTCGAAACAGGGCTACCCGATGCTTCGAGCAGTCGGTCGAGGTCTTCGCAAACCTGCTTTCGCGTTTGGTACTCCTCAGGCGGCCAGCCAGTGACCTCCGGTACAGCGTACTGCATTGCCTTTCGGCCGGATGATCGCAGTTGCATCAGCCGGCCCATCGCGTGATAAGGCGAGCACCCGCTCTTGCCGACGCAGCGATGTAGCAGCTCGTCATGTGCGCGAAGTCGCACAACGCTCTGCCGCAGCTCATCGGTTGCCACCGCCTGCGTGCCGGTCGGCACGCCGTGTTCCAGTGTGGCTTTCAGCTCCTCCAACACCTCGCGTTTTCGAGCCTTGTGACTGTGGAGTTCAAGCGTCATAGGGCCGAGGCCAATCTGATCGAGCCGGCGCTTCACGACGTCGAGTGCCGCCATTTTCTCAGAGACGAACAGAACGCGCTTTCCAGCATGAACCGATGCGGCGATCGCATTGGTGATGGTCTGGGATTTACCGGTTCCGGGCGGCCCTTGAACGACAAGGTGTCGCCCCTTGGCGATTTCATCAATCACGATCGCCTGTGAGGAATCCGCATCGGTCACATGAATCACGTCAGCGGGACTCAAGCTGCGGTCGATGGGCTGGTCGTCGGCAAACGAAGGCGGCAAACCACCCGTGCGACCGAATCCGTCGCCCAGCAGCGAGCGAATCAGTTCGTTGCCCTCCAGGCGGCTCTCCTCCGGCCACGCATCCAGCGACAGGTCGCGGAACATCAGGAACTTCGTGAAGGAGAAGAACCACAGCAGGATCTCGCTATCCATTATCTCCCAGCCATCGCGGCCCGTGATCAGCTCGCGAATTTGGTTGAAATAGACCGCGGGGGTCCAAGCGGCATCGTCCCGCAGATCCTCCGGGAGGTCGGGCAGACGGATGCCGAAATCCTGCTGCAGTCTGGCCTGGATCGAGAGATTGGTGACGATTTCGTCGTCGCGAAATTTTAAACGGAATTTACTACGGGCGGAGTTGCGTGACAGATCCACCGGGATCAACAGCAGCGGCGCAAATCGATATACAGTGGAGCTGCCGGATTCTCGCCACTTCAGGAAGCCGCACGCCAGATAGAGGATGCTGACGCCTTGCTCCTCTTCGGCCGTGCGTGCGTCGTAGAAGCACCGCAGCAAACACTTATCGAGCTTCTCCTTCGCAAAAGGGGTTTGCAGGAAGAGGTCGGTGTGTCGCACCGCCGGTCCCGAGTCGAGTGATTCTTCATCGACGACCTCATCGTCGATGTACTCGTCCATCGCCGCTTCGACCTCGGGTTCGCCGGCCTCATCGAATACCCGGATGAACTCTTGGCGATCATCCTCGGCGTCGTTACTGTGGCCCGGCAAGAAAGTCATCGTCTTTCCCTGCCGAACCAGCAAATCGAACAGCTGATCGGACCGCTCATCTTCGATCGGAATCCAGCTCTTCCGTTTACTTTCCAGTGGCGTATGCACCAGCCGATTGCGGGCGGTGAGTTCAAGCAAATCGCGGCGTGTTTTCTCAATCGTTGCGACAAAATCCACAGCACTCACCCTTCTGAATCCTTTTGGCGGACGATGAGCCCACATGGTACCTCACCTCCTCGGAGGGGAGTGCCGCCGCCTGAGCAAAATTTTCTTCCGCTCGAAGCTGATGTGCGATTGCGCCAATCTGGTCGGTTACACCGGTCGGTCGATCTGGTGCAGTTAGCGTGGTGAACGAGCACGGGCCGAGAGCGATCCCACTTCTCTAAGCCTACCCGCCCCGACCACATCGAACACAAGGCCCAACCCTGGCCGGCGTGCCGGCCAAATTGACGGCTTAGGCAAGTTAGCAAGATCGAGGACTCGCGGGGACACAGCACGGTCACGGTGCGCGGTTTCGGCAGCGGCGCCCGGATTCTGTGGATGTGTCGTGAGGTGTCTTGTCGGCAGCGCAGCGCTGTTCCACACCGGCAGAGCCTCACGCCAAGGCGCTGAGGCGCAAAGCATCTTCCACCGGCGTCTCCTTCGCGACTTGGCGCCTTTGCGTGCCCGTTCCTCGGCCAGGTGCCGCCCCATTTCCGTTACCTGAAGGACTCGCGGTGAAGGACACGGGGACACAGCACTGTCACGTCGCACGGTGCGCGGTTTCGGAAGAGGCGCCCGGATCCCGTGGATGTGTCGCGAGGCGTCGTGTCGGCAGCGCAGCGCTGTTCCACACCGGCAGAGCCTCACGCCAGGGCGCTGAGGCGCAAAGCATCTTCCACCGGCGTCTCCGCGACTTTGTGTGTCCTGGGGTGTTCGCGGCAGCAAAACGATGCGACAGGCTGAAGCCTGCCAAAGTTGGAGCGGGAGCCTGCGGGGAAGCCTGCGGGGACACAGCACGGTCATGATGCGAGGTTTCGGCAGAGACGCCCGGATCCCGTGGATGTGTCGCGAGGCGTCTTGGCGGCAGCGCAGCGCTGTTCCACACCGGGAGAGCCTCACGCCAAGGCGCGAAGCAGCGTCCACCGGTTCGTCCTTCGCGCCTTGCGCCTTGGCGTGAGCTTTCCTCGTCCAGCTGCCGCCCCGTTTCCGCTACCTGAAGGACTCGCCGGGATACGGCACGACCGCGTTAGGGTAAACGCATGCGGGTGCCATGGGCGTGTGGGCCGCAGGCAATTGCCGGCGGAACCCGCTTACGCATGTCGCTTGCTCCCTTGCAGAGCCGGTCGTACAATGGTGACACGAAGGTCGACCTTCCTCTGGAGCACAGTATGATCAAAAACCTCGTTAAACACGGCAATAGCTGGGCGGTGGTGATCGACCGCCCTATTTTGGACATCCTCAAAATCGACCCCGAGTCGCCGCTGGAGTTGACTACTGACGGAAAGTCAATCCTGATTTCTCCGGCGACCGGTGATGACGCCAAGGTCAAGGTGCGGCAAGCACGAGCCAAAGTTAATGCAAAACACTCGGAAGCATTCAAAAAACTTGCTGAGTAGAATGTGGTTCATTTTCTCGACTTGAACGATCTGCTGGAAACCCATGCGCAGCAGATCGCCAACTACGGCGGCAGCGACGGACTTCGCGATTTAAACCTGCTTGTCTCCGCGATCGCGCAACCTGAAGCTTCATTCGCTGGCAAATACCTTCACGCCGATCTTTACGAGATGGCCGCAGCCTACCTCTTTCACATTGTCTCAAATCATCCATTTATTGACGGCAACAAACGCGTCGGCTTGGAGGCGGCCCTGATCTTCCTCGAGATCAACGGAGTCGAAGTGTTGGCGGATGACCAGGATCTTGTTGATCTCGTGCTTGCAACGGCGACCAGTCAAACGACCAAGAGCGCAATTGCCGAGTTCTTCCGCAGCCATTCCAAGCCCCAGCCATCTGACTGAGCCGTTAGTTCGTAGCCATCGGGATCGGGGACTTGCCGGTCTGCTCCAGCGCGACCGGCTTGCCGGTGAAATGCTGCTACCGATCGTCGATGGATCGGACACAGCACTGTCACGTCGCATGGTGCGCGGCCTCCCGAGACTCGCCTGTTTCCCGTGGATGTGTCGCGAGGCGTCTTGTTGGCGGCGGAGCGCTGTTCCACACCGACAGAGTTTCACGCCAAGGCGTGAAGGATCATCCACCGGCGTCTCCTGCGCGACGTTGTGTGTCCTGGGTGTTCGCGGCAGCAAAACGATGCGACAGGCTGAAGCCTGAACTCCAACGGCTCAGACGCGAAGCAGCTTCCACCGGTTCATCCTTCGCGACTTGGCGCCTTGGCGTGAGCTTTCCTCGCCCAACGGCCACCCCATTTCCGTTACCGAAAGGCCGCGGGCAACATGAAGTAGGTCGCGGCAAGGAGGCTTGCCCCTCGTTTTGCTTTGCTTTACCCCCATGTCATTGGTTTGTATGCTGAAGTGTGCTTTGGCACTCCATAGGTCGCCTGCCGCAACTGTCCCACCTCGCCTCCCCTTGCCCGCCGGCGCTGGTTGCTGTGCAGCGTGATTGCCTGCAGCCCGTGCTGGACACGGGGCCCCGCCGTTTGCCCTCGGGTTGTAATCGGATGAACTCACCAGTGATTGCATATTTATTACGCGACCTGCGGTGTCCGAAGACTGGCCTGATCATGGTGGCCACGACTCTGTTTCTCCTGCTGGGCGGTGATGCTTTGGTGGCACAGGAGAGCGGCGTCGCTTCTACGACCACTCCAACGGCGATCAGTAGCGAGCAGGCGGAGTTTTTTGAGGCCAAGATTCGCCCCGTGCTGGTTGAACACTGCTACGAGTGTCATGCAGCGGACTCGAAAATCATTCGGGGCGGCCTATTGGTCGACAGCCGGGAAGCGTTGAGGGCCGGCGGTGATAGCGGCCCGGCGGTGGTTCCGGGTCAAATCGATGAGAGCCTGCTCCTTGAGGCGATGCGGCACGAGTCGTATGAGATGCCGCCGGATAAGAAACTGCCCGACGAGGTGATCGCTGATTTCGAAGTCTGGATCGCCGGCGGTGCAGCGGACCCACGCGACGATGCAACCACCGCGGCGCCTCCGGGAGTCGACTGGGGTGCGGCTGCGTCGCACTGGGCATTCCAAAGTATTTCCGTTCCTGCGCCTCCAGAGGTGAAGGACTTGGCTTGGAGTCAAAACGCGATCGACCGCTTTATTCTTAGTCGGTTAGAAGCGGCGCAAATGCATCCGGCGCCGCCTGCGGATAAACGAACCCTGATTCGCCGCGCGACGTTTGATTTGATCGGCTTGCCGCCGACACCGGCTGAGGTTGACGCGTTTCTAGCTGACCGGTCGCCGCAGAGTTTTGCCAAGGTGATCGACCGGCTGCTGGACTCACCTCACTATGGCGAGCGATGGGGCCGCCACTGGCTGGACCTGGTTCGCTACGGTGACACCAATGGCGCGGATGAGAATCACGCACTGCCCGAGGCGTGGCGATATCGCGACTGGGTGGTGCGGATGATCAATCATGATTTGCCGCTGGACCAGTTCATCGTCCAACAACTCGCCGGTGACCTGTTGCCGGCGCCCGAGGATGAACAGGCGGCGGGCGACTTGCTGACGGCCACCGGCATGTTAGTGATCGGCCCGAAAATGTTGGCCGAGCAGGACAAAGACAAGATGATTATCGACATCGTCGATGAGCAGGTCGATACGGTCAGCCGGACCATGTTGGGGCTGACAATCGCCTGCGCTCGCTGTCACGATCACAAGTTTGATCCGATCAGCGCCAACGACTACTACGCACTCGCAGGGATTTTCTTCAGCACGCAGTCGATGGCCGACCGAGCTTTCGTGTCGAAGTGGATGGAGCGGCCGTTGCCGTCGGTGGAGATCGCCGCCCGGCGGACAGCGCACCAAGCTAAAATCGATGCAGCCGAGGCGGAATTGAAAAGCTTAGAAGCGCTCCCGGCCACCCCGGAACAGATCACCGCTCAAAAAGAGGTGATCGAAAAATTGGAGAAGGAACTGCCACAGTTCGCTCAGGTGATGGCCGTAGCCGAAGCGGAGCCGAAAGACTTGCCGGTCCACATCCGTGGTAACCATTTGACGTTGTCCGCGGAAGTGGTCCCACGTGGAATGCCGAAAATCCTGACCGCTGTTGCCACTCCGCCCGAGGTGCCGCCGAGCAGCAGTGGACGCGAGCAACTGGCCCGGTGGCTGGTATCGCCGGCCAACCCGCTGACGGCTCGGGTGATGGTCAATCGGATTTGGATGTGGCATTTCGGCGAAGCGTTGGTGCGGAGTCCCTCAAACTTCGGACTGATGGGCGAGCAGCCGACGCATCCGCAGTTGCTCGATTGGCTCGCCGGTGAGTTACTGCGGCAAGATTGGTCGCTTAAGCAAATGCATCGGCTGATTATGCTCTCGGCGACCTACCAGATGAGTTCTCAGAGTGACCCGGCCGCTGCCGAGCGAGACCCGGAAAACCGGCTTTGGTCGCGGCAGAATCGCCGACGGCTCGAAGCGGAACCGGTCCGTGATGCTGTGTTGGCGGTAGGCGAGGCACTGGACAAGACCGTCGGCGGCATCGCCCCCGATACCGCTTCGCATCGCCGGGCAGTCTACCTGCCGATCAATCGCAGCTCGCTCTATGGAATGTTTTCGACGTTCGATTATGTCGAGACGGCTAACCATATTGAACAGCGGCCGACAACCACTGTCCCACATCAAGCTTTGTTTTTGCTCAACAGCCCGATGGTGCATCAACAAGCCGACCGAATTGCTCGTCAAGTAATCCAACAGAGCGGTGACTCCGCCGCCCGCATCGACGCGTTGTTCGAACGACTCTACGCGCGACCGCCGACGCCACCCCAACGCCAGCGAGCCTTAGAGTTTGTCGAGCTTGCGCAGCACAGCTTGATGGCCCAGCAGGAAACCAGCGGGCAAACGTCATCAAATTCAACCGCTGGGGAAGCTTGCCCAGGGGAGTCCGATCAGGATCAGCCGCGCGGCAACCAACAGGCCGAGGCTTCTGTCCAGGCCTGGGCTGCGCTGTGCCGGGCGATGCTCGCGTCCAATGAATTTATTTATATCGACTGATGAGGTACGCCCATGCTCAATCGAAGGCAACTCCTGCAATCCAGCGGCGCTGGATTCGGTTCGCTGGCGCTGACTCGACCTGTTAGCGCGCAGCGGAACGGCTCGCGCTGCCACAGCCGGCCCCCTGGCTGCAAAGGAACCTCATTTCCAACCGCGGGCCAAACGTGTCATCTTCCTGTTCATGCACGGTGGCCCGTCGCATCTCGACACGTTCGACTATAAACCAGAATTAACAGCACAAGATGGTAAGCCGTTGCCGTTCGACAAGCCGCGGATCCAGTTCGCTCAAACCGGCAACCTGCTCCGCAGCCCGTGGGAGTTTCGACAATATGGCCAGTGCGGGGCGTGGGTCAGCGACCTGTTCCCGCACGTCGGCAAGTGTGTTGACGACATCACTTTCATAAAATCGATTCACGGTTCAAACGAAGCTCATGGTGGGGCGTTATTGAAGATACATACCGGGTCGGACACCTTTGTGCGGCCGAGCATGGGTGCCTGGATCAGCTATGGTTTGGGAACCGAGAATGAGAGTCTGCCGAGTTTCATCACTATCAACCCGACGCTCGGCCATGGTGGCGTGAGGAACTTTGGTTCGGCCTTCCTGCCGCCTATTCACCAAGCGACGCGAATCGGGTCCAGTGGCGCGTCGATGAAGGAGGCCACGATCGAAAATCTCAGAAACGATCAAGTTTCGGTCGAACTGCAGATGTTGCAGTTGGAACTTTTAGGAGATCTCGACCGGCTCAAACGCAGCGGCCCAAGCACCGTCGCGGATGCCGACTTGGATGCTCGGATTGAGTCGTTTGAGCTGGCTTTTCGGATGCAAAGCGTCGCCCCCAGCGTGCTTGACATTAATGCTGAGAGTGAGGCCACCTTTGCACTCTATGGAATCGACGGTGGCCCGACCGACAACTACGGCCGCCAGTGCCTGATGGCTCGACGGATGGCCGAGGCGGGTGTCCGCTTTGTGCAGGTTTCACATGGTTATTGGGACCAGCACTCGGAACTGAAAGAAAAGCATGCGGAGCTGGCCACTGCGGTCGACCGGCCGATCGCGGGTTTGTTGAACGACCTCAAACAGCGTGGCCTGTTAGATGATACGCTGGTGATCTGGGGAGGCGAGTTTGGCCGCACTCCAACAGCGCAAGGAAGTAATGGCCGCGATCATAACCCTCATGCGTTCACCTGGTGGATGGCCGGAGGCGGTGTCAAAGGCGGGTACAGCCACGGAGCGTCCGATGACTTTGGCTTCTACGCCGCCACCGATAAAGTTCACGTCCACGATTTGCACGCCACGATCTTGCATCTACTGGGCATCGACCACGAACGGTTGACCTATCGTTATGGCGGCCGCAATTTTCGGCTAACCGATGTCGACGGCCGAATAGTCAGCGAAATCTTCGCCTAGGTCAGAAATCTGCAACTGTGCCGCAGCCTGAAGTGACCAGCAGGGACGGCAACACTGGGTCTATTGCGGCAGCCCGCTAATCACCGGTGAACGTGCCGCTTTGCGTAAGATCGTTCGATCGAAAGGATCGTGCCGTGTTAGCGGTGAGCCAAAATCTCACGCGAAGGCGCTGAGGCGCAAAGCCTCTTCCACCGGTGTCTCCTGCGCCTTTGGTGTGCCCTGGGGTCTTCGCGGCAGCAAAGCGATGCGACAGGCTGAAGCCTGAACTCCAACGGCGCAGACGCAAAGCAGCTTCCACCGGTTTGTCCTTCGCGCCTTGCGCCTTTGCGTGAGCTTTCCTCGTCCAGCGGCCGCCCCATTTGCGTTACCTGAAGGACTCGCGGGAATACAGCGCGATCACGTTACGGCAAACGCACGAGGCTGCTGTCACAGTCCTGTGCCTGGCGTGTCGAAGGAGCTGATGTCAATCTGAGTAGACTGAGACTTTCTGAACCAGGAATGCGGCGATGCACAATCCCTTTACCGAGATCCTCGATGAATCGACGGATACCGACCTGATCGAGCAGGCCAAGCAGGGCAGCCGTGACGCTTTGGAACAGCTGGTCCTCCGGCATCAGGCATGGATTTACAACATCGCCATCCGCATGGTCTTTTTCCCGCAGGATGCTGAGGAAGTCACCCAGGAAGTGCTCATCAAGGCCATCACCCGGCTCAGTACCTTTCAGGGAGAAAGCCGATTTCGCACCTGGCTCTACCGCATCGCGGCGAACCACGTCCTGAACATGAAACGTCGCGGCGGGGAAACCGAAGCCCAGACGTTCTCCAGCTATGCCGATGCCATCAATGACACGCCCGACCTGGACCTGCCCGACCCCAAAACCGTGTCGGTGGATGTGCCACTGCTGGTCGAAGAAGCCAAAATCTCCTGCACCACCGGAATGCTGCTCTGCCTCGACCGCAAGCAACGCCTGATCTTCACGCTCGGCGAAATCTTTGGGGCGAGCGATACGGTCGGCAGCGAAATCCTGGAAATGTCGGCTGACAACTTCCGTCAGAGCCTCTCTTGGGCCCGCCGCGACCTCTACCAATTCATGCACGGTCAGTGCGGGCTGGTCAACGCGCAGAACCCCTGCCGCTGCCCGAAGAAAACCAAAGGCTTCATCGAAGCGGGGCATGTTGATCCCGATCGCTTGCAATTCGCCTCGCTGCATCTGTGGAAAATCAAGGAGGCCGCCGCTAATACCGCTGGGACCATTGAAAACGCCGTGGACGAGCAGTTCGCGGCGGTTTTCCGCGAGCATCCTTTTCTCGACCCGCAGGACCAAATCAATTGGTTACGAGAACTCTTCAGCCAAGGCGATTTCAGGGACAGCCTACGCCTCAACTGAAATATCTTGAACCGACTTGTCACGGCTTCCTTTCGCCGGTGTCTACGGGCACACCGCAAGACATCGCCGAAGTCGTCGCTTTTCTCGCGTCGGACGATTCCAGTTGGTTGACCGGTGGAGTCATCCTCCTTTCGGGCGGGCTGCGTTAAATTCGATTTCATCAAACTTCAGCAGGAGAAAACCATGCCAGCCTACGTTGTGTTCACTCGGGAACAGACGCTCGATCAATCCGAATTGGAAGCCTACTGGACGCGGGTTAAAGCGACGATGGATGGTCGACCGCTGAAGGTGCTGGCTGCCTATGGGAAGCATGTCACACTGGAAGGGCCCGACGTCGAAGGGGTCGTGATCGCTGAGTTCCCGACCCTGGAGGAAGCCCGCGACTGGTACGACAGCCCTGCCTATCAGAGCGCAGCCCAGCATCGCCATCGCGGCGCCGTCTATCGCGGCTTGATTGTCGAGGGCGTCTGATCGCCGTGCTTCAAGCCCTGTCCTCCATTCACAGTCGGCTGGTTTGTCGCCGCCGTCGCAGAAGATCACGCTGCGACCGCAGCCGAAAATGACCAGCATGGACGGCAAAGCGGGGTTGGTTGCGGCAGCCTGGTGAGTCCGTACCGTGAAGAGCTCACGCCAAGGCGCAAAGCATCTTCCACCGGTGTCTCCTGCGCGACTTTGCGTGCTTTCGGGGTGTTCGCGGCAGCAAAACGATGCGACAGGCTAAAGCCTGCCAAAGTTGGAGTCCAAGCTTCAGCCTGTCGCCAACCACCTACCCCCTCGGATTGACGGCGCACGACAGGCTAAAGCCTGGACTCCAACGGCGCGGCAACTGATCTGGTGCAGCGTGGCGGCTGATCCGGCTCCCGCGGAGTGGGCCGCTGCTACAATGCAGCCCTCTCGTTTCCCTTCCTCTCGTACTACACCAGGTAGCCGTGACGACCTCGAACTACATCCATCGCGTGATCAATCTGCTGAACGCCGATGGCGATCTGTTGCTGAACATGGACCACGACGAGGCCGTGCGCCGTGTCGCCAGTGGTGACGCCGATGCCGTCAACGAGATTGACGGCCAGTTCGCGATCTGTGCACAAGTCGGCCGCAGTGTGTTAATGGCGCGGTCGATCGGGCGGCCGATGCGCTATTTCCTTGCTAAGCAGGCGAGCGGCCCCTGCTTGATCGTTGCCGAACGGATGGATCAACTGCGTGACCAACTGGAAAAGGACGGGCTGGCCGACCAGTTTCACCCCTCTTACACCCGGATGGTTCCAGCCCATCACGTGGTCCGCTTGGAATTGATCGGTTGTCCCGATCCCAATCCCCAGTATCAACGGTTCTTTACACCACAAAGGAACCGCTTGCCCGCAGACATCGACGCCATCGGTGCCGCTTACATCGGCCGCTTGGCCGAGGAATGTTCTCGCCTGCTGGACCGAATCGACCCACAGGAACCGATCGGCGTTCTGTTCTCCGGCGGTATCGATAGCGGTGCAGTGCTGCTGGTCATGAATCACTTATTGTTGCAGCGTGGCCAGGCGCCGACACGGCTCAAGGCCTTCACGCTGTGCGTCGATGAGCACTCCTCCGATACCGATCAGGCAAAACAGTTTCTCGCGCAGACCCAACTGGAAATGCTTTGGGAAGTACTCTGTTGCAGCAGCGATACGTTGGACTGGCGTGAAACCGTTCAGGTGATCGAGGATTATAAACCACTGGATGTCCAGTGCGCAACGATGATGTTAGCGGCTTGCCGTGAGATTCGACGCCGTTACCCCCAGTGGCGTCTGTTGGTTGACGGTGATGGCGGTGATGAGAATCTAAAGGATTATCCGATTGAGGAGAATCCGGAGCTGACCATTCGCAGTGTTCTCAATAACCTGATGCTCTATCAGGAGGGGTGGGGAGTGCAAGCGATCAAACATTCACTGGTCCACAGCGGCGGTCAAAGCCGTGGGCAGGTGCGCAGTTTTGCTCCGGCGCGAATGTTGGGCTTTCAAGTATTCAGTCCATTCACGTTGCCACGCGTGATCGAGATCGCCGAGGGAATCCCGTTCATCGAGTTGACCGATTGGGACCATGAGCGGCTGTATGCCCTCAAAGGCCAGGTGGTCGCCAGTGGCGTGCGACAACTGACCGGAGTTGAGATGCCGGTGTTCGCTAAGAAACGGTTCCAGCATGGGGCGATCGCTGAGGAGCGAATGGCAAGTCTGTTTCCGGCTCGAGAAATGGATTACCGAGTCGCCTTCATGCAAGCCTGGAACTGAGCCACGCCGATGCACGATGACGATCTTGCGGTGGCAATGCCCCTTACTCGCCAGCAGATAGAAGCGGCGCGTGGGCCTAAGGCCGCCGTCGATGCACAGCGGCCCTTGGCAGTGCTTTGGGAAATGGAACCGCTAACCAGCCGGAGTGCTGATGACGCTACGGCGCAGCCCGAAAATCCGCCTATGGCCGATGTTCTTTCGCTCTTTTTGGCCGGCGCCGAATGCGCGTTTCGTTGCACCATGTGTGACCTGTGGAAGCATACCCTCGATACCGTGACTCCACCTGGGGCGCTGACCACGCAAATCCGACGGGCGTTGGAGTGGGAGGCACAGCAAAGCGAATCCACGGACGTTAGCGCAGCAGGAGCTCCGCTGTCCCCCTCGCTGGCAAATCCACCGCAGATCGCCAGCAACTCAAGCCCACCGGCCGCTCCCGGCGCCAGAGGCCAACGATGGGTCAAGCTGTACAATTCCAGCAACTTCTTCGATCCGCGCTGCGTGCCGCCCGAGGACTGGAACGACATCGCCGCTGCGGTCCAAACGTTCAGCCGTGTCGTGGTGGAGAATCATCCCCGTTTGATCGATAGTCGAGTTACGGAGTTTTCTAAGCGATTGAGCGGTGTCTTAGAGATTGCGATGGGTTTGGAAACGGTCTGCGAGCAGTCGCTGCGGCTGCTGAACAAGCAGATGACACTCGCCGATTTCCAGCGCACCGCCGAGACCCTGCGGGGCGCGGGTGCTGATCTGCGCGTGTTCATTATGTTGCAGCCTCCAGGCACCGCCGCGAGTCAAGCCGTGCACTGGGTGATGCAATCGCTGCAATTTGCACAGCGGTGTGGGGCGCGGCACTGCAGCATCATCCCCACTCGTGGCGGATCAGGCATCATGGATCGGTTGGCACGAGACGGTTTGTTCTCACCGCCCACCGCTGACGCACTGGAGCAAGCGCTGGCCATGGCGCTGCAGTTTGAGTTTCCTATGGTCATCACCGCGGATTTGTGGGACTGGAATCACATGCTCGGACACTGCGATCGCTGCCGAGCGGTGCGAAAGCAGCGACTTGCGCAGATGAATCTGAGTCAGCGTGTTTTGCCACCGGCCGACATCGATTGCCCCTGTCAAACAGTGACCACTCGCGCAGGTGCAGCGCCGCCTCAGCAGCACACCGCTAAGACGAACTAAAAGTCTATCCGAAAAGGGATCTGACCCTCTCCGGCGAGGCTAAAATCATCATGAAACCGACTCGCCTCCAAAGGGTCAAACCCCTTTTCGGATACCACAGCCATGCGATCGATGTATGACGCCGCCATCCTCGGCTCCGGCTTTGCGGGCAGCCTGTTGGGCTGGCTACTTGCCAAACAAGGCTGGAGGGTGTTGATCATCGACCCACAACATCACCCGCGTTTTGCCATCGGCGAATCGTCAACACCCACCGCTGATTTTCTGATCGCCTACCTTGCCAGCCGCTGGAACCTGCCGGAACTACAACCACTGGCCACCTACGGCTCCTGGAAACAGCACTATCCCCACTTGGCCTGCGGAAAGAAACGGGGATTCAGTTATTACCATCATTTGCCGAATGGTGCTTATCAGGATGATGACGCTCATAGTCGATCGCTGCTGGTTGCCGCCAGCAGCCGAGACGCTTGGAGCGATACACACTGGCATCGCAGCAGTGTCGATCATTTTCTCGCTCAGCAGGCAGTCGCCAGCGGCGTGTCGCTGCGGGAAGGGGCGATGGTTACCGGAGCCATCTATGACCGTGTTGAACGGCTGTGGACGTTGCTGATTCGGACTGGCGATCCGGGCCGCGATGAGCGAGCGACGCCGGCCAATGCTCGCTGGCTAATCGATGCCAGCGGTGGTGGTGGCGCGACTGCGGCGTTCGTCGACAACCCGCGAGACGACCGGTGGATGCGAACTCGCACCCGCGCAACCTTCGCCCATTTTCAAGACGTGCAGCCGTTTGCCGAACAAGCTGGCCCGGACGATCCTTTCGCCGGAGACGATGCGGCACAGCATCATGTTTTCGAGGATGGGTGGTGCTGGATGTTGCGGATGGACAACGGAATCACCAGCGTCGGTGTGGTGAAGTCGGAAGTGAACGAGTCAACGCATGGAAGCGATTTGGACAAGGGCCACAGCGGGCGAGTTGCGTCTGTCGGCCCGATTGACGACCTGTGCGAACAAGTGCAGCGGTATCCGAGCGTGGTCGCGATGCTTGCCGGCGCGCGGCATGTTGCTCCGGCCGCCGGTCTGGTTCAAACCGGTCGCATCAGTCGCTGCCGGGGACGGGCGCAGGGCGAAGGCTGGGTATTGCTGCCGGCAGCATTTGGAATTGTCGACCCGCTGCACAGCACCGGGATCGCGCATTCGCTCAGTGGTGTGGCACGGGTTGCTGATGCGTTGCTCGGGCCACCGCAGTTACTGCGTGGTCGCATGGAACAATATGAGAAAGACTTGCGACAGGAGATTCGCTGGATCGACACCCTGGTCGCTGGCTGTTATCGGGCCCTGCCAAGTTTCTCACGATTCGTGACCTTCGCTAACTTCTACTTCGCCGCCGCGGTTCAGTTTGAAGCCGCGATGGCCGCCGATCCGACGCATTGGCCCCAAGGATTTCTCCATTGCAACGACCTGCGGTTTCAACAGACGCTGGAGGATTGTTTTCAGTTGCTGGAAGACCGCAGGTGTTCTGACGACAGCTACCGGCAGTTTGTCCGAGCGGCGATGTCACCTTGGAATCCGGTGGGCCTATTGGATCCGGCCAAGCGCAATCGCCTAGCTCATACATCGGCGCCAAAGCATCTGTGTACCGCAACTTTGCATCCTGTTAGCCCTTAAGCTCGACTTTTTCCGTTTTCGAGCGATGGACTGGTATAGGTAAAAGGGGCCCCCTTGCGCAAGAATTGTGACTTCTCACAGTTCAAACCCCTGGCAAGGAGGCCGCCATGCTCCGCGTGCCCCGTGATTTTAAACCGCTCGTCGATGATTTGTCAGCAGCAACTCGAAAACCCCAGACTGCGCGACGGCTGACATTTTTCTTCGCCGCTGCAATCCTTGTGGTCGGCAACCGAACCGTTTCAGCTGTCTTGCGGTTGCTCTCGCTGGTCGAGCCAATCAATCCTTCGACCTACCATCGCCTCTTTTCACATCGGCAGTGGTCCGCGTGCAAACTGGCCAAAATCATTGCCACCTTTGTAATCAATCGGTTAGTCCCTGAGGGCGAAATTCGTGTCGTCGGTGATGAAACCGTTGACGGGCATCGTGGCAAGAAGGTCTACGGCAAGGCAAGACATCGTGACGCGGTGCGAAGCTCACACTCCCACACGGTCTATCGCTATGGCCACAAATGGATCGTCCTGGCGATCCTCGTCCAATTGCCGTACACCAATCGGCCGATGGCGTTGCCAGTCGTGATCGCCCTGTATCGTGATCAAAAAACCAACAATGCCCAGGGCCGGCGACACAAGACAGCGGCGGAACTGATGTGTGGCTTGTTGGCGATGCTGATGCACTGGTTTCCAGAGCGAAAGTTCGTGTTTGCCGGGGATAACGCCTACGCAACGCACGCTATGGCGAGATTTGCCGCGCGGCACAAGCGCCGCCTGACGCTGGTCAGCAAGATTGTCGAGGATGCCAATCTATTCGCTCCGCCGCCGAAGCGCAAAAAGGGCAAGAAAGGTCGTCCGCCGGTCAAAGGCCGTCCGCTGCCCAGCCCCAAGGATGTGGCAAAGTCAGAGCGAGGCGGCAAGAAAATTCGTGTCCGTTGGTATGGGGGAGGCTGGCGGAACGTGAGGGTCTATACCGGTGTGGGCTGTTGGTACAAGAGTGGCAAAGGGATCGTGAGCATCCGCTGGGTGTATGTCATCGATCTCGATAGCACTCACCGCGATGAGTGTTTCTTCTCGACCGATCCGGCGATGACTCCCGCAGCGATCATCGAGATGTACGGGGGGCGATGGAATATCGAGACGACGTTTCAAGAAATGCGCGAACACTTTGGCCTGGAAACCACGCGTGGCTGGAGCAAGCAGACCGTGCTGCGAATGGCTCCGAGTTTATTTCTGCTCTACACGATCGTAGTGTTATTTTACGACACGATGGCGGATTCAAGCCCGCATCTTCGTCGTCGCAGTTGGGCGGGCAAAGAGGGGATCACGCTGAGTGATATGCTAGTCAGCGTGCGTCAGCATTTATGGTGCGAATGGGTTTTTACACAGGTGCCAGGAGGCAGGGCTGTTCAAAAACTCCCGCGCCCTATCCGCAAGCTGCTAGACTTCGGGCTTGCCCAAGCAGCTTGAACGGAAAAAGTCGAGTTAAGGAGGCGTTCAGAAATAACTTCCGCATTTCACTCTCCCTCCGGGAGAGTCGAGCCTCAGGCGAGGAGAGGGACGATCCTGGCTCTCCCCGGCCGCTACCGCGTCCGACCCTCCCGCGGGGCGGAAGAGTGAAGGTAATGACAATAGGGCAATGGTAATCCGTTCCCTCAATAGGTGGTAACCTGGACTTAGTTCACTTCCTAGTTTACAATCCGGTCATGAGCGATTTGCATTTAAATATTCATGATGCCAAGACCCATCTATCTCGCTACCTAAGCGAACTGCGAGGCGAAGATCGGATCGTGCTCTGTCGGCGGAACCAGCCGATCGCTGAGATTCGCCTCTTGCCTCAAACCGAGCAAGAGCCCCGCAGACTAGGATTGGCGGAGGGAGATTTCGCGGTGGACGAGTCGTTCTTTGATCCGCTGCCTGAAGAGATCATTGATGGTTTTCAAGGGAAATCGTGAAAATCCTGCTTGATACGCACACGTTCCTATGGGCGATCATTAACGATCCGAAGTTGTCTGCACGGGTCACTCAAGAGATCGTTAATCCTGCAAACGAAGTCTTCGTCAGTGTTGCATCGTCCTGGGAAATTGCGATCAAGTACTCCTTGGGTAAACTGCCGTTGCCGCAACCACCGGACCAGTACTTGGCAGCGCAGAGGCTGATGGCAGGCTTTGAGCTATTAGTGATCGACGAACCGGAAGTCTGTCAAGTACATCGTTTGCCGGCAGTTCATCGCGACCCATTTGATCGGTTGCTCATTGCGCAGGCCAATTGCTACGGAATGGTATTGGCCACAAACGACTCAGTGTTTGCGCAGTATCCTGTACGCACGCTTTGGTAATCACGAAGAAACGAAAAGGTCATCGACTTGGTGTTGACCGCCGCGCGGTGTGAGGAAATCGAAGTGACCGACGAGCAGAAATCCGCACCCGCCGCACAGGGCTGGGCGATTGCCGTGCACGCTGGAGCGGGGCGATTGGACTTCAAGCCGACGCCGGAACAGGAAGCGGTTTATCACGCTGGACTGGCCCGGGCATTGGCGGCTGGCCGAGTCGTCTTGGCCGAAGGCGGAACGGCGGTGGACGCCGTGGAGGAGATGGTGCGGGCACTGGAGAACGAGCCGCTGTTCAACGCTGGTCGGGGCTCGGTGATGACGATCGACGGCACCTTCGAACTCGATGCTTCGATCATGGACGGCAGCAACCTCAAGACCGGTGGCGTCTGCGGGCTCAAATACAGCAGCAATCCGATTTCGGTCGCACGGGCGGTAATGGACGACACCGATCACGTGCTGCTCGGTGGCCCCGCCGCGGAGGAGTTCGCGGTCGCGCAAGGGTTCGGCACCGTCAGCCAGGAATACTTCTTTACCGCGAAACGATTTGAGGCGGTTCAGAAACGGCGTCAGGCGCAGGGCTTGCCACCGCTGCCGCATCCCGGCAAACGCCACAGCGAAGGGACGGTCGGCGCGGTTGCCCGGGATCAGGCCGGCAACTTGGCGGCCGCTACGTCCACCGGCGGTCGCAACGGAAAAATGCCCGGCCGGATCGGCGACTCACCGATCGCCGGAGCCGGCAACTATGCCGAGAACGGCGTCGCGGCGATCAGCGGCACCGGAGTCGGTGAACAGTTCGTTCGCCACAGCGCCGCGGCTCAGGTCGCCTGGTTTGTCAAACACCTTGGCCTGTCGCTGCCGGCGGCCACCGACCGCGTTCTCAATGAAGTCCTGACTCCCGGTGACGGTGGGATGATTGTACTCGGAGCCAGCGGACCGCCGGTGATGCGTTTTACGACCGAGTCGATGGCCCGCGGCTTTGCCGATTCCTCCGGCACGCTGCAGACCTACATCTGGCCGATCGAAGAACCGCTGCCAGTGTCGCCATGAGCAGACAGGTTAACGCGTGAGCGCTCCCGGAATAGATCTCACGCAAAGGCGCCAAGACGCAAAGGAAGAACGGGCAATCGTCTGGGATCTTCGCGCCTTTGCGCCTTGGCGTGAGCCCCTCGACCGAGCGCCAAACACGATAAACACGCCATTAAAATCGTTGTCCACATTGACCTCGGTCGCTTTGGCCAGCTAAATCGACGCGTGGACGAAACCGAAACTAAGCTCACGCCGAGAGCCTGATCATGACCGAAAACGCCATTGCCAAAATCATCGTTGACGCTTGTTTCAAGATTCACACATCCCTTGGACCGGGGTTGTTGGAAACGGTCTACGAAGTAATCCTTCAGAGAGAATTACAACAACGTGGGCTGGTGGTTTCCAGGCAGGTGCCTGTTCCCATCACCTGGGAAGGAATTGTCTTTGAAGAAGGCTTTCGCGCCGACTTGCTGGTCAACGCGTTGGTGATTGTTGAACTCAAGTCTGTCGAAAAACTGGCCCCCGTTCATGGCAAGCAACTCTTGACGTACCTGCGTTTGATGGACCTGCGACTCGGCCTGCTGGTTAATTTCGGCGAGGAGTTGATGAAGACCGGAATCAAACGGGTTGCGAACGGTTTACTGGAGAACCGATGACGCGAGAGGGAGAAGCCATGGGTGCCTCACGCAAAGGCGCTAAGGCGCAAAGGTTTTAAACGGTCATGTTCTTTGCGCCTTTGCGTGAGACCCTCCTCCCGGAATTGTTCTCTGGAACCCGACGTTTCGCGGTCATAACCATGCTTGCGCGACTTTCTTCAGCTCAGGTTTTCCGACTTGGGGCAGAGAGGCCCAGTCGACGTTCGTCTGCTGGGCGCCGAGCGCTAATTCCGCCAACAGCGGAACCGACGCGAACCGCGCGATGGTGGCGGCATTGGTGGCCAGCGAGGGGTCGCTGCGCTCGCTGACTTGGTTCAGGATCACGCCCAGCACCGGCAGCCCCAGCGCCTTGGCGGCCAACACCGTCGCCAGCACCTGATGGATCACGCCGAGCCGATTAGCGGCGACGATCACCAGTTCGACATCGAGTTTATCCGCTACGTCGCTGTTGAGCTGACTGTCCGAGAGCGGCGAGAGCAAGCCTCCGGCACCTTCGATCACCACCCACTCCGCTCCGCTGCTGACCGCGTCGATGCCGCTGAGCAGCAACGCATCGTCCACCGTTCGGCCCTCGGCCGCCGCCGCCGCCGCGGGAGCCAGCGGCGCTAGGAACCGCTGCGGGCAGACGTCGTGCAGCGTGCCCCAGCGGCCGGACGCTTCCCACAGCGCAATCGCATCGCCGCTGACCCGATCTTCTCCGGCCAACTCGCAGCCGCTGGCCACCGGCTTGTAGACTGCCACACTTCGGCCAGAATGACGCAGCTCCGCTACCGCCAGACTGGCGACATACGTTTTGCCGACATCGGTGTCGGTGCCGGTAAAGAACAACCTGCGAGGCCGTGGCAAGTCCATGGTGGGTATCTCGCTCCAGTGCCCAAACACGTATGAAAACCGCTGCCGGCATCTTACCCCGGACCCAAGCAAGGTCACAGAGCCAGTGCGGCCGCGGCGTGAATTCCGACGGCTGAAATGCGGTCAGTAGGGGACTCTCATTTATTTCGATCAATTCCACGGAACCGAACCCAGGGCAAAACCGGATATGCGAAGTGTAAGGCTGGCGATTTTGCAGATGCGCGGCAATGGCTCCCGAGACGAAAACGTCGACCGCACGATCACGCGGATCGAAGCCGCCGCCGATGATGGGGCGCAGGTCGTTTGCCTGCAGGAACTGTTCACCGGCCCGTATCCCTGTCAAAGCGAAGACCACCGGATCTTCTCATGGGCAGAACCGATTCCGGGGCCGACGACCGAACGGCTTGCCGCAGTGGCTCAGCGGCGAGAAATCGTGATCGTCGCTCCACTGTTCGAGCGCCGCGCGCCGGGGCTGTACCACAACAGCGTTGCGGTAATCGATGCCGATGGCAGCCTGGCGGGGCTGTACCGCAAGATGCACATTCCCGACGACCCGCTGTTTTACGAGAAGTTCTACTTCACTCCCGGCGACCTCGGATTCAAGGTGATCGAAACCCGCTACGCCAAACTCGGCGTGGGAATCTGCTGGGACCAGTGGTATCCCGAAGCGGCTCGGCTGTTCGCACTGGCCGGAGCGGAAATCCTGCTCTACCCGACCGCGATCGGCTGGATTCATGAGGAAAAAGCGGAGTTCGGTAAAGGTCAGCACGAAGCTTGGCAGACGATGATGCGTTCGCACGCGATCGCCAACGGCCTGTGGTTAGGTGCACCCAATCGAGTCGGCATTGAGGATGCGTTGGAGTTCTGGGGCGCCTCGTTCATCGTCTCACCGCGGGGAGAAATTGTCGCCAGCGGCGGGCATAGCGACGAAGAAACCATCATCGCCGATTGTGATCTTGAGCTCAGCGATGAAGTCCGCACCCACTGGCCGTTCTTGCGTGACCGCCGGATCGATGCTTATGGTGATCTGACGCGGCGGTGGATTGATCAGCCGGCCGGCTGACACTGAGCCTTATAAACTCTCGCCGCACGTTTGGGAGCAAACGTGCGGTCGAGCTCTTCGCGACGGTTGCGAAACCAGGATGCCACGAGATTGAGGGTGTGGCTGTAGCGTCCGTGCCCGCGATCGAAGGAGTTCTGCGTTTCCGCGTCCCACTGCTTGAGCTGCTTTCTAGCCGCAGCGTAGCTTTTCTCACACTTCGGGGCGACCATCGCATCGGCGACTTCGCCGGCTCGGATCAGATACCACGTGTGGCAGTGGTCATAGCCCTGAACCGGGTAGATGAATGAATAGCCGCGGCGGACCTCCGCCAGGTACGTCAATTTGCGGTACAGGTATTCGAGCGCCTGATAGTCTTCGAAACGCCGCGCCGCCAGTTCGTACTGCTGATTGGCCGAAGCGGCCTCCATGGCGTCCTTGACCGCCACCAGCGGCTCATCGTTGAATCCATCCAAGAAGCTCTGCGCTGCATTGACCTGAATATCATAAGCCACGCGTGTGCAAGCGGCGGCGCAGGGCCCCAAACAGGTGCCGGTCTCATAGCGGAGGCACTTGGGACGACGCTCGATGTCGAACAGAGAAAGCTGGTCGGCGAAGTAGAACGGCGTTCGCTGGCTGCAATCGCGTAGCTTAAAAAAATGGTTCAGGACATCGACCGCCCGGTTGACTCTGCCCGCCCCATAAAACGGCCCCTCTAGCGCCAGCAGGTCTTTGGGCGGCTTGGCCGCTGTGAAAAAATAGATGGCTGGCGACCGCCCCAGGCAGAGGTAAATCGGCCGCTGGCGACCGGGGATCCCTTGGACATTCCAGCGGGGCCGAAAGCGACGGATGAGATGTTGCTCGCGAAGCAGCGCCGCAAACTCGCTCGGCTGCGTTTCCCACTGCACCCCGCGAGCCGCCTCAATAATCCGCCCCGACTTCTCTTGATTGCTCGACGACTGGAAGTAACTCAGCAGCCGATGGCGGAGCGACTTGCTTTTGCCGACATAAATCAGCTCGCCGGTGCGGTCGAGAATCCCGTAGACGCCTGGGACCGGCGGGCATTTTTGGGTGACTTCGCGTTTGAGCGTCGCACGCGTGGGCTGGCTGATCCGGACGAGCGGCCGAGGCAAGTGAGGCAACAGCGGATCGGTGCCAAATCCCTCCAGCCGCTGCGGCTGAAGCATCCAACTCGCCTCCATCGTCCCCCTCCCTGTCTAGCACTGCGGCAATTGCCTCTGATCGGCCACAGTATGACAGTTTTCCCGCCTGCCACCAATCGCACAAACCGCCGAATCGAACAAATTCCACCAGCCGCTGCAACCCGCACGCCTCCGCGAACGTGTGGCGCCAGTCAAGCCTTTTCGCCGAGGTGCTTCGCGACCGTTTCCGTGAGGAGTACGACATCGATCGGCTTGGTGAGATAATCATCGCAGCCTGCCGCCAAACACCGTTGCCGCTCACCCTTCATCGCGTCGGCGGTCAAGGCGATGATCGGCAGCGAGAATCCGGCTCCGCGGAGTTCGCGCACCGCCTCGAGCCCATTCATCACCGGCATCTGCATATCCATCAGCAGCAGGTCGAACGGTTCGCCTTTGCGGGCCGCGGCCTGCACCGCTTCGACCGCCTGGCGGCCATCCTCGGCCACTTCGACCTCAGCCCCACTGCGTTCGAGGAAGTATTTCGTCACCTGCCAAATATCTCGGCGGTCATCGGCGACCAAGATCTTGCCGGCGATGCTCTTCAGTTGGCTCGGCTCGGTCAGCGTGGGCACCTCCGGCACGCGCGCCTCACAACCGATCAACTCCATATCCACCGCTTCACCGACCGGCAGGCGAGCCAGGAAGGTGCTGCCCCCTTGTTGGCCGGTGGAGAACTCGAGCATTCCTCCCAAAGTGCTCACCAGTCGCTTGGTAATACTCAGGCCACTTCCCCTGCCAGCAAACCGCTGGGCAATCTCGGGATCAGCCGGTGTGAACGGCGTGAATGCCAACTCCTGCGCTGGGCCGCTGATATCGACCCCCGTATCGGCCACTTCAAACTCGACACACGGCTCAACTTGGTCGTCCTCCCCCTGCTCCGCGCGGTAGCGGATGGTGACGTTCACGTCGCCGCGGAGGGGAAACTTAAATGCATTGGCGATCAGATTGACGAGGATCTGTCTGACCCGCATGCTGCTGGTGTAAATCGTCTTGGGCAGCGGGGTAGGAAAGTGAAACCACAGCCGCGATCCGATCTGACTGGCGCGTCCCTGCATCAGCACTTCTACTTCATCGATCAGCGCCATCAGATCGCATGGCTCAGTATCGCTTTGAAACCGCCGCGACTCGATCTTGGATAGATCCAGGATATCGTCCAGTAGTCTCAACAAGAACTGCCCGTTGCGTCGCAGTGTTTGTACCTTTTGAAGCTGGTCAGGCACATTAATTTCATCGGCCAACATGTCAGCGAATCCCAATACCGCTGTCATCGGCGAGCGCAGTTCATGGCTGATGTTGGTCACAAAACTGCTTTTCGCACGGTTAGCGCTATCGGCCATTCGCCGCGCCTTTTCCAGCGCGATTTCAGCCTTCTTCCGCTGTGTGATATCCTGAATGACGGCGATGCAGCCTGCGGCTTGGCCATCACTGCGCAGTTGTCGCGACGTGGTCAGCAAGATCCAGACAACATGTCCGTCCCGGTGATGATAGCGGCTTTCATGGCAATCGCTGTCGCGTTCGCCGCTGATCAGCGCCTGAAAATGACCGATGTCGGCCTGTAGATCTTCTGGGTCCGTCAACTGATGGAAAGTCATCCCTAACAGCTCATCCCGGTTGTAGCCGAGGATTTCACACAGCCGCTGGTTCACTCGCACCCAGCGCCCCTCTGCATCCAGATGAGCGAGTCCTACAGCAGCATTTTCATAAGTGGAACGATACTCCCATTCACTCTCGCTCGCCGCCCGTTCACGATGCACGTGCTCGGTCACATCATGCTGCACACCGACAAAGTGCGTGACCTTTCCCGCTTCATCCATGAGGGGTGAGAGCTGCAGGTCATTCCAAAAGGGCTGCCCATTTTGCTTATAGTTCAGCAGCGTGACCCGGCACGGGCGCCCTTGCGACAAGGCGGCACGCAGCTGCGTCACCGTATCTGGGTCCGTATCTGGACCTTGCAAAAATCGACAGTTCTTACCGATCACACTTTCAGGAGCATAACCCGTCAGGTGCTCAAACCCTCGATTGACATAGACGATCGGCCAGCCATCAGTGGCCGCATCGGCAATCGTGATGCCCGTCACGGTGGCATCCATCGCGCGTTCGATCGGGACACCATTGCGCTGCGGGCGAGGCACACCTTCGGCCTCATCATTGACCTGCGTGAGCCTTTGACCCCCCCGCTGGTTTTCTAAATTGAGCGCGTAAAGTTGCTCGTTAATACGATGGAGTTTTTCGTTGGACCGCTGCAGAACATCATTCAGTTTCAGGAGTTCTGCACGGTCTTCCATGTCCACACCAGCAGGTTCCGCGGCGTCGAACAGAATCAAAATTTTATCGATCACCCCACTGGGCTCCGGCGACGGCTCGATCGTCACCGACAACGTCACCGATCGCTGTCCGTGCTTAAAATTTAAATCGGGAAAGCGTGCGGGTTCTCCAGAGCGAGCGACTTGTGTCAATCCGGTGCGAATTGCCGTCTGCAGCGAGGGGTCGATCAAATCGAAGATCTGCTTGACCGGCCGGCCGCTGCGATGATGCAAGAACCTCTCCGCACCGCCAAAGATGTGCACGATCTCGAAGCCGCTGTTGACCAGAATGCTGGCGGGCATAAAGCGGTCCAACAACCGGTCATAAGTTGCCAACAGCTGTTGATCGACCGGCTGCTGAGCCACCGCGGAAGCCTGCGGAACGCCCGGCGTTTGGCTGACCGCCACATCGGCACTATGGGAATGATTGCTATGGGAACTGCTACGCCGGGCCGAACCGACGCCGCGAGCGTGCTTTTCATCGCGGCGTAAACTCGTGTGCGGCGTCACTGCGGCGAGGTGTGGGTGTTGGCTGACATGGTGGGTGATGAGCTGTGCCAATTCAGCTGGCGATTGCACCAAGTGAACATGCGCAGCCTGCTGGCTCGACGGTGTTTCGTACAGTGTGCCCGCCAGATCGCTTTGGGCGAGCACCAGGCCGCCGGCCTGATGGATCGCACAGGCCCCCGACACACCGTCGCCTCCACCGGAGAGCAGCACAGCGACCGCGTTGGGACCGAAACCTCGCGCTAGTGAGCGAAAGAAGGTGTTGATCGGCTGCGCATCGACGGTCGCGGACGGAGATGGCGAGAGCCGCAACCTGCCATCTTCCAGTCTCAACAGATGCTTAGCGGGCATCAGGTAGACGTAGCCGCGCTGCAGCACCATCCCTTGGGCAGCGATCTGCAGAGGGAGCTTGGTCCGTGCAGCCAGTCGCTCTTGCATCGAGTCATCAAACCCGGATGTCGATCCAATCACCACATAGGCTTGCGAAGTTGCCGCAGGTAGCGCCGTGAGGAACGCCTCCAGCAGGTCGAGGCCACCGGTTGATGCACCGACACCAACAACATGTGTTGGCGGCTCGATGCTCGGTTGGTCGGCAGTGGTCATGGACAGTGACGCCCGGTGGATGTATTTGTTCAATGCAGCAAACGCTCACTCTGGCGCACCTCGATAGACTCGCTGCACGGCGAGGGTTCCATACTTTCGCTCCAGCCGCCGAATCGTAAAGTGCGCACGAGCGAGATCTTGATAGTGGTCGATGAAGTAGCTGTTGATCAAGGCGCCACCAATGGCGCCAATGACCGGCACCGCCTGAGCCGCGACCTTCTGTCCGACGACCACACCGAAGCGTTTGCCGATATCGCTAATCAAGCGGACCAAGGGCGGAGCCGAATGGTCGATCACCTTTGCCCCGGCGAGGTATTTTGTGGCCCCCGCTACCTGCTTGGCCATGGCGGCTCGAACAGCAAAATAACCGATTTCCGTCGCGTCTTCGACCGTGGCCGCAGTACCTTTGCCGCCGGATGCAGCCTTCCCTGTGGCTTTGGTTGATGCACCGCCAGAGTCGAGGGCAAAGACTTCTAAGCAGGCCAGCCGCGTCTCCAGTTTCTCCAGGTCCTCACCCTGACTGCGGGCGATGTCCGCGACGCTGCGCAAAATCAGAATGGTCGACACTGGCAGTTCTGCCGCCAGAACTGCCGGACCAAATGCGCCACCTGCGGCGCCCACCAAGCCAGCCATCCACTGATTTCGCCGCAGCCTCGGTCCCTGCTCCGGATCCACGGGCGGTGACAGTGTGTGGATGGCTGCATCGAGCGCCTTGGTCAACGAGCGGTCCACAGCGGCCTGGATCAAACCTTGCACCGAACTGGGCAACAGCCGCATCGACGCCGAGATCGGCGTGCCGATCGCGCGCGTCAGCCGGTCGGCGATCCCGTGATGCTCGAGGATTTCACGAGCCTCCACAATCTCAGCACGCTCGGCTGGCGTCCAAGCATCCGGCAGCGTCAGAGTGACCGGGATGAGCTCGCCTTTATCACGCGACTGGGTCATCTTCCATTTCTCATCAGTTAACCCACGGTTCCTACATGCCGGATGCTCATGCATTCCGGGTAATTTTATTTTCCAAATTTTTGAAGTAGCAGTGCTGACCTGCTCAAACAGGAGTTTTGCCCCCGGTAGCGCCAAAGACTTCCGCAGTCACATAACTGGCTTCAGGTGATGCCAGCCAGACATACAGCGGCGCGAGCTCTGCTGGCTGCGCGGGCCGCTCAAATGCCGTGTCCTCCCCAAAGGTTTTGAACTTCTCGGGCGGCATGGTGCTCGGGATCAGCGGAGTCCACACCGGTCCGGGGGCGACCGCATTGACACGCACCCCGTGCTCCATCGCCATCGGAGCGAGACCCTTGGTAAAACCTAACAACCCTGATTTAGTGGTCGAATAAGGCAACAGGTAAGCTGACGGAGAGTAGCCCTGGATCGACACGGTGTTGATGATGCTTCCACCGGGTGTCATCCGGCTTAAGGCCGCCTTACTGAGCCAGAATGTCGCAAAGATATTGGTTAAGAAGATTCGTTGAAACAATTCAGTGGACATGTCTTCGATCGAGTCATGTGTTTCCTGATAAGCGGCGTTATTGACCAACACCTCTAGCCCACCAAACTCGTCGAAGGTGCGATCGACAATCTTTTTACAGGTCGCTTCTTCTTGCAGATCCCCCGGCAGCAATAGTGCCTTGCGGCCGGCGTCCTTGACCCAGCGAGCGGTTTCCTCGGCGTCCTTTGTCTCGCTCAGGTAGCTGATCGCCACGTCGGCCCCTTCGCGGGCAAAGGCGATGGCAACCGCTCGGCCGATCCCGCTGTCGCCCCCGGTGACCAGCGTACGGTAGCCCTCCAGGCGGCCACTGCCACGATATCGCTGCTCGCCGTGATCGGGTTGCGGCTCAAGTTCACCGGTGTGGCCGGGAACGTCGATTTCCTGCTGCTGCTTAAACGGAGGTCGGACATACGCAGTCCGCGGATCAACACAATTCTTCGGCGCCATCGAGAATTACCTGCATTTTGTAAAAAGGAAAAGCAGCTTCACGGGCCGAAAAGGGCCAGTCACTGACGGAGCAAACTGCATACCGGCAGCCTGCCCCGCAGTTCCTCATTACGCTGGCAGCGTTCGCTCAACGCGCAGCTCGCACTGGTCGGTTTTCGCGCCGCTGTCACTTATCCCATGGAAATGCGAGTTTCCAAGGGGCAGCCCATTGCTGGGCTAATCAGCTGCCTATTCCTCACCATCGCGATCGAGCGTCGCAGAGCCAACCGTTTGACCGGCTTGTGCGGACGCCGCGGAGTTTCGGCCGCACAATTTTCGCAAGTGGCACACGGTTAGCTACAGCCTATCTCTCGACGTTGGTATCGGGGACATGCAGCGAGAGAGTCAAGTGTGTGACTCGACCCCATCAACGAACTAACCAAGCTGTTTGAGGCATAACCATGAAGACTTTCTTTTCCGTACTGACAATGGCCGGTGCTCTGATGTTGGCCGGCTGCGACGAAAACCCTTACAGCGACGAAGCGGATGCCATCCGTGACAACGCTGAACAACGCGCCGAAGACGTCCGCGAGCAGGGTGACATGCAGGCCGACGTAGTCGAAGAGCAGACCGATAACGACTCGGGCTTGTTGAACAACGATCCCGCTCGCTCCGACGTGCAGGAAATCGAAGCGGACCTGCAGGAAGACCGGGGCCAGATCCAGGCCGATCAGATTGAAAACCGCAGCGAAACTCAGGCTCAGCAAATCGAGGCCGAAGCCGAAGCGGCAGCTGAACGGCTAGAAGAGCGAGGCGAACAGATCGAAGATCAGAACCAAGTCGACTAATCGGTTCGCCGCTGCTTAGCAGTCGCGGTAGTCGCAAACTACCTGACATGACGCACATTCAGTCGTGAGGTTGAGTGTGCGTTTCTTTTGCGCCGATTTACAGCTCAAAGTTAAAGGTCTTGGCGACAAATCGCCATAACCTCTGCCCGAGTGACATCGGGGCAACATGCACCTTGGCGGAACCGCGATAGCCCGGTCGTAGCGTCACCGGAGCATCGTCCAACGGCACCCGCGCCTGATAGGACACGCTTCGCGGGCGCGATTGTCCGGTTTCAGGATCGATTTCCGTCTGTAGATCGCCGCCGGTTTGCAGCGCTAGTGCGGATGAAGTCTGGCGAATCTCGCTTTGTGACTTCTCAAAGATCTTGCCAGAGATCGTCTCGATCCGATTGGATTCAAGCTTGAGGTCGACGTGCTGCCCGACATCGACCAGCTGGACGTCGCCCTGGTCGACGATCAGCACCGCTTCGAGCTCATCCGGCGAACCGAGTTCACAGATCAGGTCCTCGGCCGTCAGCAGCGCACCGCGATTGTGCTCGCTCAGCGGCGACCCGGTCCAACCGGGTAGCCTGCCGTCACCCGCTGATTGAGCCTGCTTTTCCGGCGGCGGCAACACGATCCCGTCACGTTTGGCGACGACGACCAAACGGTCGATTTCCTCTTGAGTCTTTTGCTGCAACTGCCGCAACGAGGTGATCAACTCTTGCTGCGTTTCCAACTGGGTTTTCAGCGTCGCATCGGCGCGGAGCGCAACGACAGATTCCGCAACCTCACTTCTGCTTCGCGTTCTCTTCCCTTCAATTCGGTCAATCGAATGTCAAGGTCCAGATTCCGCAGCACCGCCAATTCGTCGCCCTGTTTAACTCGGGTCCCTTCCTTGACCGTGCGGACGATCTGCCCCGACGTACCGGCATAAACCGCTCCGGCTCGGGTCGGGCGGATTTCAAACGCACAGTAAATACGATGTGGCAGAGGAATGTAGATCACCGCAGCGATGACCGCCCCGCCAATCGCCAATGACGTCAATAACGGTCCGCGCTTCACTTTGGCGAGTCTCCCAGGCGTACGAATAAACTTCCAGGTCTGAACCACCGGCTGGATCACCAAACCGGCAAATCCCATCACTGCGATCATGCGGCCGATTTGCTGTAAGCCGTAAGGTTCCAGCACCTTGATTAAGAACCAGCAGATCGAAAACACGACGACCCAGCGGTAGACCACACTGGCAACGGTGTATAAGGCGAACAACGCCTGGTTTCGCTTCGGCAGAAACGGGTCATCCTGCAGTTCCAAGCCCAAACAGGTCTTCTGAAACCAACGCTTGAAAACCTCGGTCGCCTTTTGACGCAGGTTGGGAATCTCCAACGTGTCCATCAGGATGTAGTAACCGTCGAATCGCAGCAGCGGGTTGCCGTTGACCAGCACGGTGCTGACCAAGTTGAGGAACATCATGTTCAAGCACAGGTCGTTGAGCAGGCCCGGCTCGGAAAAGTACCAGATGTAGGCGGCGATCGACGCCAGGATCAGCTCGACATAAATCCCAGCCGCGCCGATCCACACCCGTTTCCACTTATTGGGGAGCATCCATGAGTCGGACACGTTGCAGTACAGACAGGGCGTGAAGACGAGCAGCATGAAGCCGATTTCGTGGCACTCCCCACCAAACTTCTTGCAACTCAGCCCGTGCCCGAACTCGTGCAGCACCTTCACCAGCGCCATCGTCACCGCCAGATACAACCAGCGATCGGCAGCGAAGAATTGGTGAAACGTCGGCAACCGTGCATACACCGTCTCGTACTGCGAGCCGAGCAACAGTGCCGCCGATAGAAAGAACCCCGTAAAGAAGATCAGCGCCGGAACAGTAAAGATCCAGCCGGCCCACGGCAGCATCCCGGTCAGAATCTTCTCGGGGTCAAAACCGCGAAAGCGGATTGCGAACAGGTTGGTGAACTTGCCGATCACCTCTTTGCGTTTTTTCTTCCCGCCACGCTCTTTAAGCGCCTTGCCCTGGCCCGGTGCGTTACTGATCACCAGTCCGCTGCGGTGCAACATGCCGATGAACTGCTGCAGATCGCCGAAGGTGATCTTCTGCGGCGCAAAGCGGCGTTCGAATCCATCCTTGATCTGCTGCAAGCTGACGTGGCCGTCGAGCATGCCGAGGATCAAGTATTCCTCATCATGAAAGCGGAAGTACTGCAGGCCCACCGGCTCCTTGACGACCCAGTAGCCAGTACCTTGATAGTGGTGCCGGCTGGCGGTCAGGTCAGGCCGTTTGCGAACCGTCAGTGGCCGCGACGAGCTGCTGATCAGCGATTCAGCGAGTGTTGCCATAGAACCGTGGACAAAATCTGATTACAGAACAAGTGTGGCTGCTGGAGGCATGCCTGGGACTAATCAGCCGAATGAGGCATGTCTGGCTAAATTCGTGAGCACCGGACGCTAACGCGTTCGGGCTGAGGGAATCTTCGAAGTTGATGTCCTGGGTTGCTTAGTTAACTATTCCAGCAGGATAGACGACGATGTCCGCTTCCATGCCCGGCTTAAACACCCACTCCTCACCGAGTTGTTGATTTTCAATCTCGACCCAGATGCGATGCCGATGATTGAGATCAATCTCACTGCTGACAAAACCGATCCGTCCGTCGATTGCCACAGCATTTTCGATGTCGATGGCCTCGGGTGAGCGGCGCGAGTTGGCATAAATGTAGACCTTGACCGGAGTGCCGCGGGCGAGCTGACCGGCATTCTGCAGTGCATCGATGTCGCCTTCGACACGCAGCTTGTCGAGCTGGACCAGTTGCAGCACTGGCGATCCGGGTTGCACCCATTCGCCCAGTTGCGCGATTCGGTTTTCAATGAAACCTGCAAACGGCGCCACGATCTTTCGGCGCTCAAGTTCGTGCTCAGCCAGTTCGCGTTCAGTCCGTTTGGCGATGTACTGCACCTTGGCGACGTTCTCCTGCAATTCGGCCAGCTCGATCCGCAGAGTCGCGGTGTCCGCTTCGAGGATTTTCTTTTCCATTTCCCAGCGAGGCGTCGCCCCTTGGCGGCGGAGTTCCTTATAGGCTTCCGCCTCGGCCTTGGCTAACTGCTCGCTTTTGACCGCATTGCGATAGTTGATGTCGTTGAGCGCGTTAAGTTCGGTCTCGCGTTCTTCCGCTTGACGAAGCCGCAGTGCCAATTGAGCCTGCGTGTCGTCAATCAAGGCCAGCACATCACCGGGTTTGACGTTGGCCCCTTCGACGGCCAACATTTCGGTGATGCGACCTTCGGCACCGGCGGGGACACGAATGTTCTGAATGGTTTTGACCATGCAGTTCTGCGCTCGCAACTCCGAAGAGCTGCTCAAGGAACCGCTTGGCGATGCCTGCAGGCGTCCCAGACTGGCCGGACTGGCGGGTGTTTGCGCATATCCCCACGACCAAGCTAACGTCGCGGCGACGACCAGGACAGTGAGGAGAGCGGGCGGCGTTAGTCGCATCAATGGGCTCCTTGGAACCGGTGGGCAACAAATGTGAAAGTAGTGCGAGGGACAAACGGATCAGCAAGGAAAGACTAGAACAAAAACTTGCAGAGCCATTCGTAGACCTCATGGAACAAGACGAAGCCGGCGGCTCGCTTGCCACACTGCACGTTGGCAATGACCTTGGCACCGGGCCGCGGGGCGCGTTGCTCCAGTTCCTCTCGATCGGGAACCGCTCGCATCTTGACGGTCGAGCCATGCTCCGGATCGACCTGCGCGCGAAGCTGAACCTCTTGACGCGGCAATTCGGCCTGCATTGGCTCATCCGGGTGAGTCGCCAGGACATAACGCACCGGCAGTGTCGGTTGATCCAGTTCACGGATTCGGCGGTCCAAGTGCCCCATCCGCTTATCGGGCATTTGCAGTTCCAGATACAGCGGCTGGCTCAAGTCGGCGATCTCCAACAGCACCTGCCCGGTCATCACCGGCCGGCTGCGAAGCATTTTTTCGACGTCCCAGCTCATCACGATGCCATCGATCGGGGCGCGAATGACCAACTGTTCGGCGCGTTCGGTCTGCAGCTGCAGCTTTTCGCGCAGTGCAGTTAGCCGTACTTCAAACTCACGTTCCTCTCCCTGCAATTGCCGCTGTTCATTGGGCTCAAGTGTCCGTCGTCCCGTCAGCATGCCCTTGACCCGGTTGAACTCAGCGGTGGTGGTTTGGATTTGACCGAGCAACTCGGTCATCTCCATCTCGACCTGGCGATTGCGCAGCCTGATCAGCGGATCGCCGGCTTTCACAACCGAACTATGATCGGCAAGCACCTCGATCACCTCGCCGTCGATCGGTGCAAAGACATCGCGGCGCACTTGAGGTTCAAGTTTTCCCTCCGCCTCTAGTTGCAGTTCCATCGGAACAAAGATCAGCCCGAGGGTGATCAAGAAGAGAGCGACCAAAACCGCGATGGTCTTGGGCAGCATACGGCCGCGGAACAGCTCGGTCGATTTCCCGAGCGTCCTCCAGACCGGCATCAAGAACAGGTTGCTGTGCGACAGTGAGTTGGCAATCGCTCGCGTCCCGTGCTCGTATACCAGATCGACGCGCGCGTGAAACACCTCCGGCGGCAGGTCGCTTTCGATCTGTTCAACGATTAAGGCGCCAATGACCTCGCCGCGGTGGGCATTGTCGCGATCGACTTGTCCGGCAGCTCCCTGCTCGGCTTCACCGCCGCGATGCGGTTCGCGGAGCGGCAATACCGCGATGTAACGGCCATAGGAAAGGTCGACGTATTCTTCCAGCGCTTCTTCGATCTGAGGCGGCAAATCTTCGGTCGTGCCGTCATGCCACAGCGGTTCGCCAGCGGCGACGACTCGGGTGGCCAAGCGGTTGAGTGCCGAAACGATGTTGGAGCGGCTCTCGATGGTGTCTTGGCCGCTGATCGCCTGCACGCGGCACTTGTTGCCGCGTTTGATCGCGACACTCACGCGGTCACAGCCGATCATCCGGCGGCCTTCGTTGGCCACAATATAAACAGTCTCTCGCAGATCGAGCGATTCGTGTGCGGCGCGGGCGAACGAGTCGGCCTGCTGCCACAGGACTTGGCGATCGCTGAAGACCCGCAGCTTTTGGCTCCGCAGCCACTCGGCGGCCAATTCGCACATCTGCTGCAGGAACCGCAGATAGCCTTTTTGCGTCTCCGGCGCCGTATCGGGGCGTTGAAAGACTTCGATCAAGCCGTCAGCGGTACCGTCATGCTTTAGCGGAGCGAGCACAAGCAGATAGCGAGTCGGATTGCCCTCCGCGTCTCCGTCGGTCGTGCCCGAATAGGGCGGGACCAGCAAGTTCTGACCCGCATGAGCGACGCGCTGAATCAACCGCCGGTGGCGTTCGGAGTCTTCTCCGTCAGCGGTCAGCACCGTCGGCTCGGCATTGATTTGGTATTGCAGTTTCAGTTGACGATCGTCATCGAGCAACCAGACCGCGCCCCCGGCGGCGGCCAGCGCTGTGACGATCCGCTGCAGAAACTCGGGATAGAATTCTTCGGCGGTGGCACCGCTCTTGGCAAGCGCGGCGATCTCATTGACCAAACCGCGGATTTGCTGCTTGGTCTCTTCGACCGTTTGCTGATTGACCGTCATTTGCGTTTCAGGACAGGACCAGGAAGCATCACCGAGCACAAGCTGCCGGAGCGAATACCCCGCGCAAAGCGCTACCGTACAAGAGTTATCGGCAAAAGTGCCACTTCAATCACCTCGCCTCGGCCGCAACCGCGAATCGACCGCCGCTGAAACGGCAAAATCGAGCTCACTTCGACTAGAAAAGATGTTGTACACAATGTATAACCGTAGGAACGCAAATTGGGAAGCGCATTTCTGCTCTTTTCCCTGTTGAAGCTCCTCTGTCGCCGGATCCTCCCGTTGCTCAACGACGCCGCAGCCCCACCAAGTGACCTTGCGAGTTCGGTTGAGCGTCCACAGGAGACAGCCTCCGGCGGTGCTGTCGGCTCGTTGCGAACGGCGCAGGATCGGCTCAGCCAGCTGACGCAGCAGATCAACCGCCTGCAGCGCAGCGTCCGCCTGGCAATCGAAGCCGAGTTTGCCGGCTGGTCAGGCCAGAACTATGGATCGCTGACGGCCAATCAAGATGTGGCGAGGATGATCCAGCAGACGGTCGATGGCCATGGACTGCGGCTGCGCTGCCCGGAATGCGGACATCCGGCGATCTTGCGATGCAGTTCACGGCCGGGCGTGCCCGACGGGGTGTTCGTGTTCGACCATTCGATTGAAGGGCGGCGAACGTTCCACGGCGGCGGCTCGTCCCTGCCGGCGCTGCGGGTCGTGGCCAAGCCGCCGCGGCGCCGCAAAGCGGACGCCTGAAAGCGGTTCAGCGGTAGTGGAACGTCAGCGGCGCGTCGACATCCGGATGCAAGCTGGCATGGACCGGACAGTGCTTCGCGGCCGCCTCCAGCCGTATGCGGTGCTCCGCGTCCGGCACGGCTGAGGCTGGAATGATGATCTCAGTCGCCAGCGACGCGATCCGCCGGACCGGCTGCTGCGTCATCTCCTTGACCACCCTGGCCGTCGCTCCGCTGAGGTCGATCCCGTGTCGCTGAGCGACCAACCCCATGGTGGTCAGCACGCAGTTGGCCAGCGCCGTGGCCACTAGATCCGTGGGCGAAAACTCCGCTCCGCGGCCGCCGTTATCCAGCGGCGCATCGGTCGCCAGCGTGGCTTCGCTCGGTTCGTGTGTCGCCACGCAGCGGAGATTTCCTTCGTAGACCGCCGTGATCTTAACGCCCATCCCATGCACTCCTGCTCATGATTAACGTGTGTCCGGGTGCTTACGCCGCAGCAAGACCGCTCTGCCTCAGCCGTTGATACGGCGCTTGAGTTCCGCACCCAGTTCATCGATCTTCACGCGGGTCTGCTCCAGCGAATCCCGATCGCGAATGGTGACGGTTTTGTCGCTCAGCGAATCGCCGTCGACGGTGATGCAGTAGGGCGTGCCGATTTCGTCCTGACGGCGATAGCGGCGGCCGACGGCGCTCTTTTCGTCGTAATAGACGGTCATGTCGCGCTTGAGCTCTGCAGTAGATTTCCTGCGCCAATTCTGGCATACCGTCCTTCTTGACCAGCGGGAAAATCGCCGCTTTGACCGGCGCCAGACGCGGGTGCAACCGCATCACGACTCGCGACTTCAGCTGGCCGTTCTCGTCCGGCGCCTGATCTTCCTGGTAGGCCTCGCACAGGAATGCCAGCGTCGCGCGGTCGGCCCCGGCAGACGGCTCGATCACGTGCGGGGTGAACCGTTCGCCGGTAGCTTCGTCGCGATACGTCAGGTCTTGCCGCTGCCGCGATGCCGCGGCTTGCCGTCCTCGCCCTTCTCGACGACCAGTCGGCCGAGTCGCGGGATCGAGCTTGCCTTCCATGTGGCTGCGGAGATCGAAGTCGCCGCGGTGAGCGATCCCTTCGAGCTCGCCGTACTCGCCTGGCGGCGAGGAACGGGAACGCGTACTCGATATCGGCGGTGCCGAACGGAGTAGTGGGCCAGTTCCTCGACGTGGTGCTCGCGCATGATGCAGCGATTCACTGGACAGCCCCAGCTCCGTGTACCAGGCCATAGCGGCGGTCGCGCCAGTAGCGGTACCAGTCCTGGCGAAGCGTTCGGGTGGCAGAAGAACTCGATCTCCATCTGCTCGAACTCGCGCGAGCGGAAGGTGAAGTTGCGCGGCGTGATCTCATTGCGGAAGCTCTTGCCGACCTGGGCGATGCCGAACGGCAGGGCGACACGGCTGCTGTCGAGGACGTTCTTGAAGTTGACGAAGATCCCCTGTGCCGTTTCGGGGCGCAGAAATGCGGCGTCGTCTTCGCCGCCGAGCGCACCGAGGGTCGTTTTGAACATCAGGTTGAACTCGCGCGGCGGCGTCAGCGTGCCGAGCGCCTTAGCGTCTGGCGCCAAAACACGATCGAACTCATCGATTTTGTCCAGCGTCGTGCTTGGGCCGTCGTAGACCAGCGAGTCAGCGTCTTTGGGACGGAGCTTGAAAAACTTGAGCGCCCGCCGCTGGATCTCGTCCTGTTCCTCATCGGCTTCGGCCAAGGTGGTGACGAACACCTTGCTTTCATGATGCTCGACCCAACGGCCGCGGATTTGGTCGTGACGGTAGCGTTTCTTGCTTTCGCGGCAATCGACCATGTAGTCATGGAACATGTCGTAATGCCCGCTGCACTTCCAGATTTGGGGGTGCATGATGATCGTCGAATCGAGTCCGACCATCTCGTAGGGCGCCGGGGCCCCGGCCGGAGCGACCAATTCGTTGTGACCGGTGATCATGTCCCGCCACCAAGCGTCCTTGAGATTCCGCTTCAGCTCCACGCCCAGCGGACCGTAATCCCAGAATCCCTGCAGGCCACCGTAGATTTCGCTGGACTGAAACAAAAAGCCTCGTCGCTTGCACAGCGACACGATATTATCCATCAAAGCCATAGCGGAGCTGCGAATGATCCGAGTGTGGGAGACACGTCAGCGGCTGCATCCAATAGCAGCCTTCCGAGCGGCAAGTGTAAGCCTTCCTGCCTCGCAGCGTAAGCTTCCTGCCTCACAGCAGCACACGCCGACCGCAGCCGACGGTCAGTGCGGCCGAGAGTTCGATCTCCTTGTAACGCCAACGCGCCAGCGTGCGGCCTCACAGCTTTCTCCCCGGCTCCGTTCGATCGGCAGAGCGATCGACCACCTTTGTCGCCGACCGCTCCGCCAGTGCGATAGGTGCCTGCGATAGGTGCCAGCCACCTTTTTGCGCTTTTTGCGCCACTGGGGGCCGCTAAACTACGGTCATGGCGAAGCGACCGCGTTCATTCGCACACGCTGCGGGAGGCGATCGAGACCGCTTTACCAACTGAAGGAAGAATGCTCATGCCAACACTGGCCGAACAGTGGACCCAACAGGGCCGCGAAGAAGGGCGACAGGAAGGGCTGCAAGAGGGTCGACAAGTAGGAGAGCTGATCGGACAAATCCGGCTGCTCCAGGAAGTGCTGGGGCTTCCGGTGGCGACGCAAGAAACGCTGTTGGAGCTGGACACTCAGCAGCTCCAGACTCAGCTAGCGGAATTACGAACGCGGCTGGGGCGATCGTAGCCGCTCACCCTGCCGCTGTGTCGCCGAGCAAGTCCTCGCCATAGCCTCGCGGAAACGGGTTGTAATCCGACGGCAGATCCTTTTGTGGCGGCTGAGCCTTGCTCAGGCTCCGCTTTGCTCGTTTGTTTGTAGCCGACGGCAAATCTATCGGTGGCGAGGCGGGCGGCTTTGCGGACCGGTTCCCTGCCCTGCCCCGTCCCCTGCCCTGCTCCGTTGGCGGCTGCGGCGGAGCGGAAGACGCCGGCGGTGACAGCTTACCGGGTCCGCCGCGAGCAGGCTCTGAGGGCAAGCCCTCCGGGCCCTCAGCTGAAATCCCAAAAGTCCGCAACCACTGCGCCACATCGCCTGGATCGACCCGGTCCGGCTTGGCTCGCTGGAGTTCACGCGCCTCGGCGCGCCCCCGGCCGGATCGCGGCGGCCAGGCAATGGCCAGCATCACGCGGCCATCGAGCAACGCGTCCAACCACGGCTGCGCGTCAAACGCTTTGGCACCGGCACGGCTAGCAGCGACCTGCAGACGGTGATCCGATGACACGACCGTCAGCCGCTTGGGCGAATGGTGCGCAGCGATCAACTCCTCAATCAAGTCATCCGCCTCGTCATGACTGACGGCAAAGCGAACGTGGATGCCGTGGATCAGCAGCGCGTCAGGGCCATGCCGATTTCCTGCAGCAGAATCGAAGATGACGTGTGTCTTGCTAGCCAGATCAGGATCGAGCTGTCCGGCCAATCGCTCCAGCAGCCGCATTCGCTCGGCCTGCAACCAGTGCTCAGCGGACGACATCCCTGCACCGCTACGGCTGCGGCACGCGCCACCCCCACGGCGCCCAGGCGGCGCCGCCGGAGCGATCACGTTATATCCGTCGATCAGGATGAGCACGCAGGAAACCTGTAGGGCGCACGAATAGCAGCACGAATAGCAGCACGAATAGCAGCACGAATAGCAGAAAGGGTTCTATTGCTATCCTCGCTGGTTCGCTCGCCAAAGCAAAAGGCCCCGCATGAAAATGCGGGGCCTTGATGCTCACCTGGCCTGTGCTTCCAACAGCCGTCAAGCACCGAACTCGGCACGGCGCCGGCCGAGTTGTTCCTGCAGTCGATTGACGATTGCGCTGTGCATCTGGCTGACGCGAGATTCCGACAGATCCAAAGTCGCACCGATTTCTTTCATCGTCAATTCCTCATAGTAATAGAGGATAATGATCAACCGCTCATTGCGATTGAGTCCTTTGGTGACCATTCGCATCAGATCGGTACGCTGGACGCGGCGAGTCGGATCCTCACCCTTTTTATCTTCAAGGACGTCGATCTCACGCACATCCTTATAGCTGTCGGTCTCATACCACTTCTTATTGAGTGATACCAACCCGACCGCATTGGCCTCGGTCTGCATCTTTTCCAGCTCTGCTACTGGAATTTCCATATGCACGGCCAGCTCGTTGGCGGTGGGAGCACGTCCCAAGCGGGTCTCGAGCTGCTTCTTGGCTTCGTTGAGCTTACTGGCCTTGCTGCGCACCAGGCGAGGCACCCAGTCCATCGTGCGAAGTTCGTCGAGCATCGCTCCACGGATTCGCGGCACGCAGTAGGTCTCAAACTTGACGCCTCGCTCGAGATCAAAAGCGTCGATGGCGTCCATCAAGCCGAAGATCCCAGCGCTGATCAAGTCATCGAGCTCCACCCCGTCGGGCAGCCGTTGCCAAATCTTTTCGCCGTTATAGCGAACCAGAGGCATGTAGCGTTCGACCAATCGATTCCGCAAGGCTTCGCGGTCAGGCGAATCCTTGGGCAATTCTCCAAATACGGCCCAGACTTGCAGAATATCTTCATCTGGCGTGACGGTCGTTGCCATCCAATCCTCCGTGATCAAGCACTTACGTGTTCGAAACCCATCCCGGGAGTCGAGTTCAATTTCTCTTCGCCGCCAATTGCCGCCGTCCATCCTGGAGCGAGCTGCAAACGAGCGACAGCAGACTTAACTTTACTTTCGTCGGTGTCCCCAAATCCCGCAAATCGCATCCGTTGGTAGCTGTGCGAGTGATTGCGTGTGGGTGCTTGATTCGTATCGGCACCGCGGCGACTGGGAATTAAGTATTTTCTGTTAGAATCTCTTTCCATTCCTGAGACGCTTGTCTCACAGTACCACTCAAGCGGCGCGGCGCGCGCTCAGCGCTGCGATCGGCCCCAGCGGCGCAGCGGTCGAGAGCAAAGCTCGCACCAGCGGCTGCGCATCAGCGGTCTCAATATCATCCGGCACCTGCTGGCCGGTGGTGCAATAGCTCAGCGGAATCTCACGGCCTTCCAGCGCCGACAGTGATCCAGCGAGCTGGGGTGTCTCATCGAGCTTCGTCAGGATCGCGGCGGTCGGCCGGACCGCGGCAAAGCCATCCAAGATGTTGTGGATGGTTTCACGGCTACTGGTGGCGCTGAGCACCAGGTGCGTCTCGTCGGGCTGGGCGGCCTGCAGGATGCAGCGCAGCTGCTCGATCCTGCCGTCGCTCCGCGGGCTTCGCCCGGCGGTGTCGATCAACACCAAGTCGACGTCTCCCAGACGCTCCAACGCCGGTTGCATCTCCTCGGCATTCTGGACGACCTCCATCGGCAGTTCCATGATGTCCGCATAGGCCTGAATCTGCTGCACCGCAGCGATTCGAAACGTATCGATCGTCAGCAGCGCGACGCTGCGGCGTGCTTGCAGGCGAAAGCCGGCGGCGAGCTTGGCGATCGTTGTGGTTTTGCCCACTCCGGTTGGTCCGACCAGTGCGACAACGCGGCGAGCTGTCGGCGGCGTGCGAATCGGTCCGGCGATTTGAATGCCGCGGGCTACGACTTGACGCAGCAGCTCGCCCCACTGCCCCGGTGGAACACCCCCGGGTAATGCCGCAGCGCTGGCATACGTCGCTTCGGTCCAGCGGTCGGCGACCGGGTCGTCGACGCCGGCGAGCGACAGCAGCGCTCGCAGGTCTTGTAATTCTAGCGGGTAGCTGCGGTGCGGACTGACGCTTTCAAGGACGGATGCGGCGGTGCGGCCGCGCGGCTGGTCATGTTCATCACGCAACCCGGCCGTCACTTCGACCGTCGTTTTCCCCAACCAGCCCAACCAGCCTTCGCGCACCTGACGTGTGTGCAAGACCGACGCCTCGCCGCCCATCTGGCGACGGATGTCCTCCAAGGCGTCTTGGAGACTCGCTGCTCGAAATGTCCGGATATGCATGGAGTTTGACTACGGAGGGGCCAAAGCGAACGGAAGCGAAGATAACTTTTACTGGTCAGTCACAACTGCAAGTGATTCGATTTGGGTATCCGGGGTGATTTCGTTGTAAGAGAGGATCTTTAATCGCGGCAGCAATCCAGCCGTGATTTGCCGCAGCCCAGGCCGGATTCGTGGGCTGACCAACAACACCGGCGGATAGCCGGCGGCGATCAGTTTCTTAACGATTTGATCGATGCGCTCGCAAGTGAGTTCTATCGCTTGCGGACTCATCCGAACATTTATTCCCCGCTCGCCGGATTCGATCCCGGCACCGATTCGCTGTTCCAGAGCCGGGTCGAGCGTCACGACGCGCAAGCGGCCGGCGGTATCGCGATAACGGCTGCTGATCGTCCGCGCCAGCCGGTGCCGGACCGTTTCAACCAACACCACCGGATCCTTCGTCCTGCCGGCATGGTCGCCGAGGGTTTCCATGATGATGCCCAGTTGCCGGATCGGAATGTCCTCGCGGAGCAGCATTTGCAGGACCTGCTGGACCTCGGATAGCTTGAGCACCGCCGGGATCAGTTCATCAACAACGGCCGGAGCAACCTGACGCAGTTCGTCGATCAGGTGTTTGGCGGCATCGCGGGTGAGCAGTTCGTCGGCGTGTTGCCGCGCGATTTCTTGCAGGTGCGTCGCCAGTACAGCTGCGGGACTCGCCGTCGCGTAGCCGTAGATCGCCGCCTGATCGCGCTGCAGCGGATCGATCCAGAGTGCGGGTCGGCCGAACGTGGGATCGAGGGTCGGCAGGCCGTCGACCACTCCGGTCGTGACCGTCGACTCGATCGCCAACCAGCGATCGGGTTGCACGGCCGCTCGGGCTACGGGGCTGCCAGCCATCCGGATCTCGTATTCGTTGTCCCCTAAGTTGGTCTCGTCGCGGACGCGGACTTTCGGCAGGATGATGCCGATGTCCGCGGCGATGGTGTTTCGAATCGCCGAGATCCGCTGCATCAAATCTCCGCCGTGCGCCGGGTCGGCCAGCGGCAGCAGTCCCAGTCCGATCGTCAGTTCCATCGGGTCGACAGCCAAGTAGTCTTCGACGCGCTTGACGACCTGTTCGCCTGCCGCCTTTTCCGCCTGCTCCTGCTGTTTTCGGTCAGCCTGGTCACGTGCCGATTGTCGGTTCATCACGACGGCTAAGCCCACGCATCCAAAACCGAGCGTCGCCATCGGCAAAGCAGGCAGCTTGGTGACGATCATCAACATCATGAACCCGCCGGCGACCATCAGCGCGCGGGGATTGCCAAACAGCTGACGCACGAACTCCAACGGCAAGTTGCTCGCCGCTGCACTGCGAGTGACCAACACGCCAGCGGCCAGCGAGATCAGCAGCGCCGGCACTTGACTGACCAACCCATCGCCGATCGTCAGCTTGGTAAATAATTCCGCGGCCTCACCCACCGGCATGCCGATCCGCAGCACGCCGATGTACAGACCGCCGACAATGTTGATCGCCATGATCACAATGCCGACGACTGCATCGCCCCGGACAAACTTGCTGGCCCCATCCATCGCTCCGTAGAAATCGGCCTGCGCAGCAATCTCCTGGCGACGCTGCTGGGCCTGCTTCTCGTCAATCAGTCCGGCATTGAGGTCCGCATCGATCGCCATCTGGCGGCCGGGCATTCCGTCCAGTGCGAATCTCGCAGCCACTTCGCTAATCCGGGTTGCCCCCTTGGTGATCACGACAAACTGGATCAGGACGATGATCACGAAGATCACCAACCCGACTTCGATGCTGTCACCTGAGACAAACTCGCCAAAGGCCTGAATCACACCGCCCGCAGCGTTCATCTGCCGCGACTCGGCGCTGGTGAGAATCAATCGAGTGGTGGCAACATTGAGTACCAGCCGCGCCAACGTCGTGGCCAGCAGCAACGACGGGAAAATACTGAACTCCAGCGGCGTCGCGACATACACCGTCGTCAACAACACGATCACACCGACAGTGATGTTGGCCGCCAGCAGCAGGTCCATCAGCAGCGGCGGCAACGGCACGAGAATTACAACCAAGCAGGCAATGATGCCAAGCGGCAGAACAAGATCGCGAAATCGCAGCAACCACTGCATCATGCAGCCCTTTATTACCTCGGACAGTAAAATGATCACCAAGCCAGCAGGCTTTCGCGGCCGCCGCATCAAGGGCTGCCCAGCTCAAGGGACAGACGCAGGCGGATCGGGAGCTCAGGCCGCCTGCTTGCGATACAGCTCGTCAAATGCGGCGGCTTCGGCTGCGTACTGCGGGTACTGGTGGATCGGGATGCTTGGGCTTTCGTTCTCGTCGGACGCTGCGGTACTCCGCTCACTCAGCGGCCGATAACGCCAATGCCGATACATCCACAACCACAGTTCTGGCCGCTGGCGGATGGCCGATTCGAATCGGTCCCAAACCGCCTGCGTCAGCGCGGCCTGACTCTGCCGGCCCGCCCCGTGCTCCGCAGCCGAAATCACGTCCAGCACACGCAGTCGGGCCCGGCCATCGTCCAGCGGCTCACAGACGACGACAAACATCATCGCGTCACAGCGGCGAGCGATTTCGACATGAGCCGCGGTCCGGCAGGTCGGAGTTCCGAACACGTTGACCACCGCGGCGGCGGTCTGAGGCGGCACGGTCAGATCTGGCAATAGTGCGATATTGCCGCCGCGTTTTACCGAGCGCAGCAGCTTGAGCATCGCACCGTCGCGGGAGAGCACCTGATGGCCAGTGCATTCACGCGCCCGCCGCACGATCTGCGTCAGCGCCGGGTTTTTGAAATCTTGAGCAATGATATTCAGCTTCACGCCACGCAACCCGATGATCAGACTCGCCCACTCGAAGATCCCGTAATGCGGTGTCAGGAAAACAGCTCCGCGGTCATTCTGAAACATCAGCTGAACGTGCTCGTCGTCTTCGATCTCTACCCAGCGGCTGAGTTGTTCGGGGGTCAAGCAAGAAAACCAAAACAGATCGAGAAAGCCGCGAGCAAAGTTCTGATAACAGGCCAGCAGTACTTCTTGGGGCGTGCGGTCGCCCAGATCCAAGCCACCTTGTTGGATCGCGATCTGCAGGTTTTCTAACCCCAGTTCACGTCCTCGGCGGTCGATCTTCATCGCCACGGCGCCCACGCCGCGAGCGAACCCCAGGACCAACCGACGAGGCAAGCGAGGGATCGTGCAGGCGATCAGCAACAGCGCCGCGTACTCCAGCGCGTAGCGCAGCCGTAGCAGTGGCTTCCACTTGCGAAACTGTCGCAGCCTGTTTCCCCATCCTCCTCGCATTCCATCTCCACCCGTTGTCCGCTGTGCGTTCTCTGAGCCCGACCATAGGAACAACGCGGCGACCGAGTCAACGCTTGTCCGCGACAAATCATCCTGATCGACCTTCCTGCCTACTAGTGATTTGCTCTAGAGTCCCCAGCGTGCTCCTCTGCTGCGCCATGAGCTTCGCAGCGAATTCCGTCAGGAGGGACTTTGTGTTGCATTCAAAGCACCGGTTAGCAGCGATTGCGGTCGCGGTCATTTGCCTGGGAATCGTCAGCCTGCCGGCTGCCGCGGAGCAGGCCGACACCGATCCCTCGGCCGCGACGATCCTCAGCCCGCAACCTCAATCGGTCGTGGTCCCGCCGGAGTCGCTCAACTTCATCGCCGGTGGACCTGAAAAGTGGACCAGCCCCGAAGGCCTGACCAGCAGCCTACAAGTCATGCTGCTGCTGACCGTGCTGAGCTTGGCGCCCGCGGTGCTGCTGATGACCACCTGCTACGTACGGATCATCATCGTGCTGGGCTTGCTCCGCCAGGCCATCGGTCTGCAGTCGCTGCCCCCGAGCCAAGTGATGACCAGTGTTGCTCTGTTCATGACCCTGTTCGTCATGACACCGGTGTGGACGCGGGTGTACGACGATGCGATCGTGCCGTACACCGACCCAGATGTAGAGATGTCATTGGAGGAGGCGTTCACTGCGGGAGCCGCGCCGATCCGCGATTTCATGTCGCGTCAGATCGATGTGGCGGATAACCATGACGATGTCCACCTGTTCTTCGGCTACATGCGTCCTGAAGGACCGCCGCCGAGTACGTTTGATGAGGTGCCGCTGCGGGTGCTGCTGCCGGCATTCATCCTCAGCGAGCTGAAAACAGCGTTTCTGATGGGATTTCAAATCTACCTGCCGTTTCTGATCGTCGACCTGGTCGTCGCCAGCGTCACCATTTCGATGGGGATGCTGATGCTGCCTCCCTCGGTGATCTCGCTACCGTTCAAACTCTTATTATTTGTACTGGTCGATGGCTGGCGATTGGTGGTGCAAATGCTGATGGATTCCTTCGGTACCATCGGCGGCTAGGCTCACTTATAACACCTCTTAATCTAATAAGACTTCAAAGCATGGACCCAGCTACCGCAGTCGACCTCTGCCGCAGCACCTTGATCTCGGCGCTGATCATTGCAGCGCCGATTTTGTTGGCCGGGATGGCGGCCGGCTTAGCGATCGGCTTGCTCCAGGCGCTCACGCAGATCCAAGATCAAACGGTCTCGTTCGTACCCAAACTGATGGCAATGGCGGCGGTGATGGTCGCCTGTATGCCGTGGTTGATGATGCGGCTGGTCGAGTTCACGCGTGATATTTTCACCCACGCGGCGCTGCCACAATAACGGCATAAGCGATGGTCAGCGAACTCACACGGCTGCTCGAGCAAAACCTGTTGCTGGTGGTGCTGGTCTTAACACGGCTGAGCACCTTGCTGATGGCACTGCCGGCGGTAGGTGTCGGCGTGCCGATGCGCGTTCGCGCACTTCTCGCTCTGCTGCTGACGGTGCTGACCGTGCCGGTGGTAGCGGAGATGAACGGCGGCAACCCGCCACACGCGGCCAGTGTGATCGATCTGGCGATCCTGCTAGCCCGTGAGGCGATCGTGGGAATTCTTATCGGTACCACGGTGCAGATGGTGATCACCGGCGTGCAGACAGCAGGTGAAATCATGTCAGCAACCGGAGGATTGCAGTTGGGCGAATCGCTCGACCCCACCACGCGCAATCCCACACCGACCATGGCACAGATGATCGGCCTGTTGGTGACGGCGACGATGATCGCGATCGGCGGCCATCGCTACGTACTCGGCTCGCTGATCGACAGCTTTGCCGCGCTGCCGGCTGGGGAAGTCCGATTGCACGAACCAATGATGGAACTGGTGATCACGCAATTGAGCAGTTCTCTGGCGGCGGGCGTTCGTGTCGCTGCGCCGGTGGTGATGGCTCTGCTGCTCAGCAATCTGATCACCGGTTTGATCAGCCGCACCCTGCCGCAACTCAATGTGCTGGCGATTGGACTGAGTCTCAATGCGATGGCGTTGCTCGCGGTGGCCGCCCTCACGATCGGTTCAGCGAGCTACCTGTTTCGCGACGAATTCAGCCTCGCACTGGACCGCCTAACGCTCTTGTGGGCATCTCAGGAGTAAGCGGAACGACTCATGTCAGAGGGCAGCGGAGATAAAAAGCATCCCGCAACCGCCAGGCGGCGGGAACGGGCTCGCCAGGAGGGTCAAGTCTCCCGCAGCGCCGATCTCTCCTCGGCAGTGATGTTGATGATCGCCCTGCTCTGCCTGCGCTGGCTCGGTGGGCCGCTGTGCCAGCGCGTCGCTCAGGGCTTGAGCGATTCGCTCTCACAGGGATTGGCAACCGCCTGGACCTTTCAAGACGCAATGCAGCAACTGCTCCGAGCTGCAGCGCTGTTCGCGCTGGCGGCGCTGCCGATTCTTTCCGTGATGTTCCTCGCCGGCATCGCTGTCAACGTCTCTCAGACCGGGCTGCTGGTCACGCCCTCGGCGGTGGCCGCCAAACTCAAACATATCAGCCCGCTGGCAGGGTTCAAACGGATTGCATCGATCCGCGGCATGATGCGACTGGGGTTTGGTATCTTCAAAGTTTTGGTGATCGCGCTGGTGGCCTACGCCGTAGTCCGCTCCCGGCTCACCGGGATCATTGCGATCTGGTCCGAACCGGTGCCGGTGCTCGCCCGGAGCCTATTTGAGAATCTATTTGAGGTTTGCATCTGGATCGCGGGTGCACTGTTAGCGTTGGGCCTAGTTGAATATGCATTCCAACGCTGGCGGTTTGAGCAGGATCTGAGGATGACCGATGAGGAAATGCGGGAAGAAATGAAGGAGATGCAAGTCGCTCCGCAAATGCAAAAACGCCGTAATGAGTTGCAAACGCAGTTGCTCAAACAGCCACTAACCGGCGTTATCGCGGGCGCTGATGTGGTGATCACGACTCCTGCAGAAGTCGCGATTGCGATCTCGTATCAGCCTGCCGAGATGATCGCTCCTATAGTAATCGCCAAGGGTGCCGGTTCGGTCGCCGAGCAGATTCGACAGCTCGCTGGCAAGTACGGTGTCCCGGTAGTGGAACGTCCATCACTCACCCAGTTCCTCTACACCACGACAAGCGTCGGCGGAACGATTCCCGCCGATCAATATCAAGCGGTTGCCGAGGTCCTGCGCGAGGTCTACCGAGTCACCGGCAAACCCCTAGCTAGCGACAGATAATGCCCTACAGCACGCTCCCTTGGCATCCGGAACCGCAACCCGCGGTACAACCGAAACAATGGTTCGCCGTCTGAATCTGACGACCCAATAAATCGGCCTGAGTGACTTCGGTGATATGCTGGCCGCGCGAAGCATCGATCCGCAGGCCGAGCATCTGGTTGAAGTCACAGTCGTAAAGGTAGCCCTGCCAATCAACCGACAGATAGGAGACGCACATTAGCCCATCAATCGTCACCGGGTTGAAACTATTGATCAGTTTTTCCATATAAGTCAGGTACTGGCCACGCTGCAACAAATCATCCAGATAACGGCTGATCGGCATGTTGGTGATTGTCAGCAGCCGGTTGAACTTCAAACGATACCGTTCCCATAACTGCTCACGATAAGTTTGCTCCAGCTCTGGTTGCGGGGGCGGCAATCCCGTGCCCACCGGGTTGAAGACTAGATTCAAGCACAAGTCGCTGCCTGGTTGGCCGTAGCCGAGGTCATTGAGTCGCTCAATTGCCTGGATCGATTTGGCGAACACGCCACTGCCTCGCTGGGCGTCGCAGTTCTCCTCCAGGTAGCAAGGCAAGGATGCGACCACCTCGACGCGGTGCTCGGCTAGAAACTCCGGCAGATCGGTAAAACCGGCGGCAAGCAGAATTGTCAGGTTGCAGCGATCGATCACGTGTCGCCCCAGCGCAGTGGCTTGCTCGACGAGCCAGCGGAAGTTCGGATTCATCTCCGGTGCTCCACCGGTGATGTCGAGTGTTTGGATCGCAGAGTGCTTGACGAACTCGATGATCTGTTCGGCTGTTTGACGTGACATGCTCTCGCGGCGATCCGGTCCGGCGTCAACATGACAGTGTGTGCACGTCTGATTGCACACTCGGCCGACGTTGATCTGCAGCGTTTGCAAGGCGGCGCTACGCAGCGTCGCATGACCGGCCGCAGCGAGGGCGGCCTCGAAGCGTCCGGCGGCGATCCGCTCAGAGTCGCCGAGCACCTCGAGTTGTCGCGCCGGCGAAGCGAGTTCATGGCCCAAACGCTGGAGAGTTTTCAATTTCATCGCTAATCCGCTAGGCTCTTCGATCACCGTGCCAGCCGTCGTTGGCCAGGAAGGCGGCCATCGGTGCGTCCCAGCAAGTCTACAGCAGTTGAGCGGATGGACGAACCACAAACCTCTTCGCAATCTCATTCATCCGGTGGTCACACGCTCTCCGCCAAGCTCCTCGTGCTGCTGGCAGGCATCGCTGCCGTGGGAATCGGTTATTGGCAGTTTCGCGACCTGCTGACGCTCGACCGGTTGGCTGAGCATGAGAGTTGGCTGCGATCGTTGAAAGCACAGCGGCCCGTTTTGGTCGGGCTGGCCGCGGTTTTGATCTACACCGCGGTGGCAGGGGCATCGCTGCCGGTCGCGACGATCATGACGCTGGCCTGTGGCTGGTATTTCGGCTTCTGGATTGGCCTGCTCGTCGTCAGCTTCGGATCAACGGCCGGCGCAACGGTAGCGTTCTTGCTCAGCCGCTATCTTGTACGCGACTGGGTCAGGCGTCGCTTCGGTGATCAGCTAGCGCGGTTTCAAGATTTGCTGGCACAAGACGGTGCCTTTTACCTGTTCTCGCTGCGGCTGATCCCAGCTCCCTTCTTTGTGATCAATGCCGTGATGGGGCTGACCAAGATGCGTGCAATAACGTTTTGGTGGGTCAGCCAACTTGGGATGCTGCCGACCACGGCCGCTTATGTTTACGCCGGCTCCGCTGTACCGAGCCTGCGGACGCTTGCCGATGAAGGCGTCCGGCGAGTGCTCAGTCCCCAGTTGCTGATCGCGTTCGTGATCCTAGGGATTTTGCCGCTGTTGCTCAAGAAATCACTGCCGGTGCTCAAACGCTTGATCAGGAGGAAAACCACATGACTGAGCCCGCTGCCCTGCAACCGCTTGATGAACACAACCGCGTCTTGCAGTCGATGGTTAGGCCCGTCAACTGGCGGAACCCCACTTCTGCAGGCCGTTACAACCTGGTGGTCATCGGCGCGGGCACCGCAGGTTTAGTGACTGCCGCCGGAGCAGCCGGGTTGGGCGCCAAGGTAGCGCTGATCGAGCGGGGCTTGATGGGAGGCGATTGTCTGAACGTCGGCTGCGTGCCGTCCAAAGCGATCATCAGCGCCGCGCGCTGCGCTGCAGCGGTCCGTGACGGCGAGGGATTCGGCGTTCACGCCAGCAACGCGCAGGTCGACTTCGCCGGTGTGATGCAGCGAATGCGCGAAGCTTGCGCCGCAATCAGTCCTCATGACTCGGCACAACGATTCACTCAGCTCGGTGTCGATGTCTACTTTGGCCAAGGCACGTTTACGGCTGGCGACACAGTTGACGTCGAGGGTCAAACCCTGCGGTTCAAACGAGCGGTGATCGCGACCGGTACCCGCGCGGCCTTGCCGCCAATTCAGGGGCTGAAAGAGTCGGGGTACCTGACCCATGAAACGCTGTTTTCGTTGACAGAGCTGCCTCGGCGATTGGTGGTCATCGGTGGTGGCCCGATCGGCTGCGAAATGGCCCAGGCGTTTGCCCAACTCGGCTCGTCGGTCACGCTTGTGCAACGAGCCGATCGCGTCCTGCCGCGCGAAGATCCCGACGCTGCAAAAATCATCCAGAGCGCCATGCAGCGAGATGGAGTCGCATTGATGCTCGGCGCCCAAGCGATACGTATCGATCGCGGTAGGGGCGGTGTGTCGATCACGCTCGACTACGCCGGTCAACACGTCACCTTGGTCGCGGACGCCCTGCTCGTCAGCACCGGCCGCAGCCCCAACGTGCAGTCGCTGGGCCTCGAGCAGGCCGATGTCCGTTTTGATGCCGACCGTGGAGTCATCGTTAACGATTTCTTGCAGAGCAACAATCCGAATATTTATGCCGCTGGCGACGTCTGTTCGAAGTATCGATTTACGCACGCCGCAGACTTCATGGCGCGATTGGTGATCCAAAACGCGTTGTTCCTGGGCCGTGCTAAGGTCAGTCGTCTGGTTATTCCTTGGTGCACCTACACCTCACCGGAACTGGCGCATGTGGGACTGCATCCCGGCCAGGATGAAGCGCAAGGCATCCCGCTGACGACGTTCACGCAGCCGCTGGCCAAAGTCGATCGGGCGGTCCTGGACGGAGAAGAAGCCGGCTTTGTGCGCGTGCATTGTCGCAGGGGCAAGGATCAGATCCTCGGCGCCACCATTGTCGCCGCGCATGCCGGTGACTTGATCAGCCAAATCACATTGGCGATCCGCAGCGGTATCGGACTGGGCAAGATCGGCTCGACCATTCATCCTTATCCCACACAGGCCGATGCGATCCGTCAACTTGGCGATCAATACAATCGCACCCGACTCACACCGCTGATCAAAAAGCTCTCTCATGGATGGCTCGCGTGGCGGCGCTAGCGCGTCCCACGCGAAGAAACTGTCCACCGCCTTGCCCTGCTCCGCCTGCGTGGTCGGCACCGCTGCGGGCGACGACGCGTCCTACGACGGCCGGCGGTACCGAACCATGTTCGCGCAGTCGTTCCAGTGCCTGTGTCAATTTTTCAGGGGGAACCGCCAGCAGCAGGCCACCAGAAGTCTGTGGATCAAACAACGCCTGGTAGGCGGCAGTCGTCTCGCTGGGAGCGTCGTGCCAAGCGGCCGCCGCAGCGCGATTGGCCGGCGCCAAACTGCTCTCCACACCCGCCTGCAAGTACTCGGCTGCTCCAGGCAATAGCGGGATTGCCGCCAGATCGAGCGTCGCCGCCAGGCCAGAACTTCCAAGCATCTCAACCAGGTGTCCGAGCAACCCGAAACCGGTCACGTCGGTGGCGGCCCGCAGCTGCATGGCCTCCGCGACGTCGCCAGCGGCCTGGTTGCTGTGCAACATGCACTCCAGCAGCGCTGAAAAATCCTGGCCGCGACACTGGGCCAAACGGTGCGCGGCCAAGAGCACGCCGCTTCCCAGCGGCTTGGTCAGCACCAGTTGATCGCCCGCCTGTAACTTGGACTTTAGCCGCATCGCCGTGGGCGTGGGATGCTCGCCTAACAACGTGAACCCGATCACGATCTGCTGGCCCTCGATCGTATGCCCGCCGATGATCGGCACGTCCGCTAAGCGGAACTCTGCCAGACTTCCTGCAAGCAGCTCGTACAGCACCTGTTCTTGCTTGTGCTCAGCACCCGGAGGAATGATCGCATGGGCGAGCGCCGCGCGCGGTCGTGCTCCTTTGGCAAACAGATCGCTCAGCGCATTGAGCGCGGCGACCCGGCCGACGAGATAAGGGTCATCTATGAAAGCAGAAAAGAAATCGGTGGTCGCGATCACCGACATGCCAGCGGCAAGCTGCAGCGCCGCCACATCCTCGGCGTCGGCGAGCCCCAAGCGGACCGCGGGTGAGACAGGATTGACCAGCCGTCCAAGCGCCTGCTGCAGGACCGACGTTGCCAGTTTGCCGCCGCAGCCGTTGCAGCGCATCGCCGCAGCAGCACGGGCCGGCGCGGCCGGCGCTAACATTTTTCCTGGTTGATAGTCCTGATGTTTTTCCATGAAGCGGCGATCGATGCGGTCCTTCAGCCACCAGCACCAGCGGCCATACGCCGTACGCTGCTTATATTCCAGGATGGCACGACCATCGCCGGTGTTGAGCAGCGAGAGAAAACCGGATTGCGGTTTCCACTGGCGCAGCGGCTGCCGCTGCATCGCAGCGCGGAGGTTGTCCCACAACACCGGCCCTTGCCGGACCGCATACACACCCGCCTTGGGATGCGGCCGCTGCTGGCAGGTTCCCGAGTCACCGACGATGAAAATCGATTCATCATCGACGCTTTGTAAGTGGATGTTCGTCAACAAAAAGCCCTTGGCATCCTTAGCCAAGTCGAAGCTCTGAAAGAGCGCCGGTCCGACGGCCCCGACAGCCCAGAGGACGAGGTCCGCTGGCAGCGTCTGCTGCTCCCCCGCCGCATCTTCGATCACCACTTCCTCTTGCTTGATGGCGACGACGGTGTGACTTAGCAGCGTCTGATAGCCGCGCTGATCAAACACCTGCTGAACCCGCTCGGCGGCAGCGTCCGAACCGCCGGTGAGGATGCGCGGCCCACGATGGATCACCGTCATCTCGACAGCACGCGTCGGAGCATGGCAACGGAGCCACGCTGGCAGGCAAAACGCGATCTCGACGCCGCCCGCTCCACCACCGACCACGACGACCCGCAGCGGCATCCCGACCGGTCTACCGCCATGAGCCAGCTGCCGCTCCAATCGCGGCAACAGCGTCTGCATCGGCTTGATCGACAGCGCGTCTTGCAAGCCCTCGACCGGAGCCGGCTGCGAGCCGATACCGATCGACAGCCAGTCGTACGGGAGCGGCGGACGATCGCGCAGCAGGAGTTGCTTCGCCGAGCGGTCGAGCCCGGTGGTCTCCGCCAAGATCAGTCGAGCACCAACGGCCGCACAACGCCGCACCAGATCGATCCGCGCTTGCTCGGGGCGGTAATTCCCAGCGAGCGTCCCCGGCAACATGCCCGAGTAAGTCGCGTGCGTTTGGTTGGACACACAGGTCAGGCGCACGCCAGGAAGCGGATTCATCTTCCACATCCGCAGCAGATGCAGGTGCGTGTGCCCAGCACCCAACAATACCACGTCGCGCTGCGGTAGTTCTGCCTTCATCCGTACCGTTATACATCCTCGCCTCCCGCCACGAAGGCGACAGCGAGCTACTGGAAGCTGCCGTGCGGAGCGTTCACAATGGTTTTCGCTCCCGACGCTGATTCCCCTTAGGAGGCACCCATCCGGTGACTATCCATCTGATCGTCGGCACCGCAGGCCATATCGATCACGGTAAGACCGCTCTGGTCAAGGCGTTGACCGGTGTCGATGCGGACCGTCTGCCGGAGGAAAAGCGCCGCGGCATGACAGTCGACCTCGGATTCGCGCCACTGGACATTGATGACTTTCGCTTGGGAATCATCGACGTTCCCGGCCATGAGCGTCTGATTCGCAACATGCTCGCCGGCGCCATGGCAATCGATCTGGCGATGTTGGTGATCTCGGCGGGCGAGTCGATCAAACCGCAGACTCGCGAACACCTCGAAATCCTCCAGCACGCCGGGATCGAACACGGCGTCGTTGTGCTGACCAAGTGCGACTTAGCCGACGAAGAATGGATCGAGCTCGTCGAGGAAGAGGTCCGGGAACTGGTGGCGAGCACATTCCTTCGTGGCGCTCCGCTGGTCCGCGTCAGCGCCACCACCGGAGCCGGGCTGCCCGAACTTCGTCTCGCTCTGGCGGACGCGGCAAGGCGCGCCGCCAGCAGTGCCAAACGCCGGCTCGTCGACGCTCCATTTTGTCTCGGCGTCGACCGCGCGTTCTCGGTGACCGGCCACGGCACCGTCGTTACCGGCAGCGTCGCCAGTGGGCGCTTGCGAGTAGGGGACGAAGTGGTGATCGCCCCGCACGGGATGACCGCGCGGGTCCGCAGCCTGCAGTCTTACAATGTTCCGGTCGACTGCGTCCAGCGCGGTCAGCGGGCGGCGATCAACTTGGCCGGTGTGCCGCTGCAGGCGATTGGCCGCGGCGACCTTCTTGCCCACGACGGTTTGCTGACGGCCAGCCGCTGCCTGGCTGCACGGCTGAGCCTGAGCGAAAAGCAGCAGGCGAAGTGCCGTAAAAGTGTGCCGGTGCGGGTCTATTTGGGAACGGCTGAAGTGCGCGCCGAACTGCGCTGGTTGGAGCGACCACGAGCGGACGGGGAGATGATCGCTGAGCTGCGGACCCAGCAGCCGGTGGCGTGTCTGGCTGGACAACCGCTGGTGCTCCGCAGCGGAACGGGGACAACCATCTTGGGCGGAGGCCGCGTGCTGGATCCGGACCTTCGGCCAGGTGTCCGCTGGACTGCCGCCGACCTGCAACAGTTTCGCCAGCTGCTCTCGGCCGATCCGCTGCAGCGCGTCGCCGCGGCGCTGTACCTCAACGGCATCGCCGGCTTTGATGAGCCTTGCATGGTGCGGCGGGCCGGACTCGATCCGCCGCCGGCGACGCTGCTCGAACCGCTGCTGAGCCAGCGGCACGCCGAGCGGCTGGAGCTTGGCGGCGGGCGGCAGCACGTCCTGCACACCGCGGTGCTCGCCTCGCTGATGGATCGCATCGAGCACCTCCTCGAAAAGCAGCATCAGCGTCACCCGTTGCAAGCCGCGTTTCCGATCTCGGTCATCGAAAAAATCTTCACGGCTTCCGCCGTCGCGGGACTGCCCGATGCGGTCGTGCAGCGGATGGAACACGCCGGGCGATTGGTCGTCATGCCAGCGGGGTTGGCCCTGCCTGGGCACGCTCCGCAATTATCCAAGGGCCAGCGGCGACAGTACGAGCGGATCATCGTGGAACATCGCCAGGCCGGTTATGCGCCGCCAGCGATGGCCCAATTGATCGCCGCGGCGCAGTCCCAGCGAGAAGCGGTGCCCAAGCTGGTCGAGCTGGCGATCGCCCAGGGGCACCTGGTGCGCGTCGGCGCCGACTGGTGCTTGCACTGGCAGACCGCGCAGGAAATGCTGCAGACCCTGCGCTCGCGGCTAGGAACATCCGCCTTCACGGTCAGCGATCTGCGGGAGCTGCTGCACACGTCGCGCAAGTACCTAGTGCCGCTCTGCGAATACCTCGATCGCATCGGCTTCACGCAGCGTGATGGAGATCTCCGCCGCATCGTGGCTCACGACCCAGCGCTGAATCAGGAGTGCTGTTTGTGAGCGATCCGCGTGAGACGCTGCGGCGGTTGCCCAGCGTCAGCAAGCTGCTGGCGACCGCTGAGGTTCAGCGTCTGATCGCTCAGTTTGATCGGCCAAGCGTCGTGGCAGAAATTCGCCGGCAACTCGATCGGCAGCGCGAGCAAGTCCGCACCGATCCGCTGCCGGCTGATTCCTCCGTGACTGCCCCGCTGCGGATTGATGCTTTCGTGACGGCCGTCAGTGATGCGCTGAGCCGCCATGCGCAGTCGGCGAGCCTGCGACCGGTGATCAACGCCACCGGAATCCTGTTGCACACCGGACTCGGCCGTGCCCCATTAGCGCCGCAGGCGATCGCAGCGATCAACGAAGTGGCTGCCGGCTACGCGAGTGTCGAACTGGATTTGGTGACCGGTCAGCGAGGCCAGCGGATGCGGCCGGTGGCAGATCTGCTCTGCGAGTTAACCGGCGGTGAGGCGGCGCTGGTGGTCAACAACAACGCCGCGGCGACGATGCTGGTGTTGGCAGCTCTGGCCAACGGGCGTGAGGTGATCGTCTCCCGCGGTGAGCTGATTGAAATCGGTGGTCAGTTTCGCTTGCCGGACATCATGGCTGCCAGCGGCGCGATCCTGCGTGAAGTCGGCACCACGAACAAGACGCGGCTGAGCGATTACGCCGCTGCGATCGGTGAGCAGACCGCCGCGCTGATGCTCGTCCACCCCAGCAACTACGCCGTCGTCGGCTTCACGCAGCAAGTTTCCGTACCGGAACTGGTCACACTCCGTCGGCAGCACGACACGCCGGTCATCCACGATATCGGATCGGGCGCTCTGATCGACTTCGCCGAATTCGGCTTTCGCGATGAGCCGCTGGCGAGCCGCAGCATCGCTCAGGGCGCCGACGTGGTGCTGTTCAGCGGCGATAAACTGCTCGGCGGACCACAGTGTGGAGTGATCATCGGCCGCCGAGAATGGCTTGAGCCGATTGCCGCTCACCCGATGGCCCGGGCGATGCGGGTCGATAAGCTGACGTTGGCAGGCGCTGGCGGCAACGTTGGAACTGTACCGTGATCCACAACAGGCGGTGGAGTCGGTCCCGCTGCTCCGGTTGCTCAACACGCCGCTGCAGCAACTCCGCGAGCGCGGGCAGGCAATCGCGGCCGCAATCGAATCAGCCGCTGGGGTAAGGCGGGCGAAGGTGATTGATGAGCAGTCGTACCTCGGCGGCGGTTCGGTACCGACGCAGCAGCAGAGCACCGTCTGTATCGCGATCACGCCCCAGGCGTCTGGAGTCGATGCGTTTGCCGCGGCCCTGCGTGCCAGCCATCCCGCGATCATCGGGCGAATTCGCAAACAACGACTGCTGCTCGACCTGCGAACGGTCTTTCCTGGACAAGACGCAGAGATCGTGGCGGCGATCCGTTCAATCCCGCCGCCGGTCCAGCCATCGTAGTGTGCTGGTAAGCACACCTGACGGTATCTTTCCGCCAAACCCTCGTGCGAATCGGCAATTTCCGCTGATTTCAAACAATACAAGCCCGACGCGCAAGCGAGTGACACACAATACAAGCCCGACGCGCAAGTGAGGGACACACACAGGCAGCAAAATGTCCCATTACGACGCGAAGAAGACCGGAAAACCGAGATCAGCAATGACTTAAATTGCCAAATCGAATCGCAAGCGAGAGCATTCACCGAATCACTCGCTTGCACGTCGGGCTTGTACACGAACCACTCGCTCGTTACTTCGCAGCGCAGCGTTCAGCGACCGCATCGCGGCAGCGCTTAGCCGAGTCGAGCAATTCCATCAGCCGCCTGTCGTCGCCAGCCGTGATGGCACTGCGGAAGTCTTGCAGCGCCGCCGCCGCGCGTTCGAGTTCCGCGAGGATTGCGGTGCGGTTCTCTTGACAGATCGCCGTCCACATCAGCGGATCACCCGAGGCAACGCGGGTCGTGTCGAGCCAACCGCTGCCGACGAGCGACCGCAGCGGAGCGTCGAGCAGGTTGGCGAGTGTGGAGGCGATCAGGTGCGGGACGTGGCTGATCGACGCCATCGCCCGATCATGCTCCTCAGGCGTCATCACCACGACGCGAGCTCCGAGCGACTGCCACAGCGCCGCGGCCTGCTGCACACGCCGCGGGTCGCTTCCTTCCACGGGTGTCAGCACCACGCAGCGATTCTCGAACAGGTCCGCCCGCGCATGATCAGCGCCGGTCTTCTCACTGCCAGCGATCGGGTGGGAACCAACAAACTTGCTCCCGGCCGACGGCTGTTGGTGGACCGCTGCGACGATGCTGGCTTTGGTGCTGCCCAGATCGGTGATCAACGCATCCTCGCGGCAGACCTCCGCGGCAGCGATCGCCAAAGCGGCGATCTGGTCAACCGGGGTCGCCAGGACCACCAGATCGGCTTGCTCGCATGCCTGCTGCGGCTGCTCGACCGCTTCGTGAACCGCGCCGCGGCGGATGGCCGCGTCGCGCGAAGCTTGGCTGCGTGAGACGCCGATCACGGTCGCTTGCGGGTACCGGCTGCGGATCGCCAAAGCGAACGAGCCGCCCAGCAGTCCAGCTCCGATGACTGCGACCCGACTCGGCGACCAGGCCGGCAGGTTCGGCTGCGGCTTGTCAACAATAGGGACACTCATGATTCCGGAAGCTTGTGCCCCATCTTCGTCCGCTTCGTTTCCAGGTACCGCGTGTTGTACTCGTTGCTCGGCGGTAGAATCGGCACCTGATCGACCACCCGCAGGTCGAAGCCACGCAAGTTGAACGCTTCGGTCTTCTTCGGGTTGTTGGTCAGTAGCCGCACTTCGCTCAGCCCGAGGTCCTTGAGGATCTGCAGCCCGACCCCATAGTCGCGCATGTCGGCTTTGAAGCCTAGGGCGTGATTGGCTTCGACGGTGTCCATGCCGTTGTCCTGCAACGCGTAGGCGCGGATCTTTTGCGCCAGCCCGATTCCGCGGCCTTCTTGCGGCAGATAGATCAAGGCGCCGCGGCCTTCGTCGCTGATCATCTTCAGGGCCAGTTGCAGTTGATCACCGCAGTCGCAGCGCAAGGAGGCAATCAGATCACCGGTGAAGCAACTGCTGTGCATCCGCACCAGCGGCGGCGGCCCCGGAGCCAGCAGGTCGCCGGTGACGATCGCGATCGGCTCCTGGTCTTCAAACTGCACCCCGTAGACGTGCACATCGAACTTCCCGTAACGGGTTGGCAATGCCGCCGAGGCCACTCGCGACACCAATTTTTCGTTGACACGCCGATGGGCGATCAGTTGCTCAATGCTGATGATCTTGAGCCCGTTTTCCTCAGCGATGCGGCCCAGTTCCACGCGGTTGGCACGATCGCCCGTAGTCGAGAGCACCTCGCACAGCGCCCCGGCAGGTTGCAGTCCCGCCATCTTGGCGAGGTCGACCGCCGCTTCGGTATGGCCGGCTCGCCGCAGCACGCCCCCCTCTTTGGCCAGCAGCGGGTAAACGTGCCCCGGACGAACAAACTCAGCCGCCTGACTGTCCGGCGACGCGATCCGTCGGATCGTGTCACAGCGTTCTTTGGCGGTGATCCCGGTCCGCGCGGAAAGAATGTCGATCGGAGTCATAAAGGCCGTCTTCAGCGGCGCATCGTTGTGAACAACGATGGGTGACAGTTCCAGTCGCCGGCAGACTTCCGGGTAGATCGCGACGCACAACTGTCCACGACCGCTGAGCATAAAATTGATCATCTCCGGCGTCGCTTTCTCAGCGGCGCAGATGAAATCGCCTTCGTTCTCACGGTCCTCCGCATCGACAACGATCACGATTTCCCCCCGTGCGATCGCGTCCACGGCTTCGGGAACGGTATTGAAGTGACTCGACATAAACGGCTCAGGGGACAAACGAGGACTGGCAACTAGGGATACTATAGCGCCGCGAGCGAAAAGAGGGCAGCACATTGGGGACGAAACAAATCAAGATGCACGATCGATCTACCGACACTGCGACCGCAGGGCTCTCTGGCGGCCTGCGGCGAGCGCTGCTCTGCATTCTATCCGTTGGTCTCCTGGGGGCTTTGGCGTCGCCGGGTTTGGCTGCCGAAGCGACCGCTGCGTCGCCACAGGTGAGTATTTCCACCGATCAAGTTTACGGGACTGCCGAGGGGGTCCAACTGCTGTGCGACGTTTATCGGCCGCGCGATGCAGCTGATGCGACTATGCAGCGTCCGGCGGTGCTGGTGATTCATGGCGGGGCTTGGTCGGCCGGCAGCCGGCGGACGATGGCGGGTTACGCGATGCGGTTGGCCCGAGCGGGCATCGTCGCGATCGCTGTCGATTACCGGCTGGCCCCTGCCTGGAAGTTTCCGGCGCAGGTCGATGATGTTCGCTTAGCGCTGCTGTGGGTCGTCGATCAGGCCGCTGAACTGGGCGTTGACCCGGCGCGAATCGGACTGTTTGGTTACAGCGCCGGTGGACACCTCGCCTGCATGATCGGGACCCTGGTTGATGAACCGCTGGACACCCAACTGTCGACCACGAATTGGAGCCGCGCCGATCGCCGGTTAACGGAGCTTCCCCAGCCGCGAGCGATCTGCGCCGGCGGACCGCCTTGCGATCTGACTCGGCTCCCTCCAGAGGCCTCCGGTTTGGCATACTTCTTGGGCGGCAAACCGGTTGATTTGCCCGAAGTGTATGCGGCCGCGTCTCCGCTGTCGCATGCATCGGCCGGCGACATTCCGACCCTCTACGTCCACGGGGAACGCGATGCAATCGTGCCGCTGCGAAGCAGTCAGTCGCTCTACGAGGCGCAGCGACACGCCGGTGTCGCCAGCGAGTTTTTGACGATCGAAAAGCAGGGGCACCTGATGACGTTCCTCAACCCCAAAACAGGGGAAGCGATGGTCGACTTCTTTCAGAAGCAGCTGATTGCCCCTGCTCCCTGAATGCCGCCTGCGCCTGTCTGAACCGCCGAGCCAACAGCCAGGTGGTTGCCGCCTGGATACGATAGAGAGTCGAGCCCGGGCAGCATTGGGTTGAGGCGGTCAGGAGTCAATTGTGTGAAGCACCCAAAGGGCCGTGCCGGCAATTGACTCCTGACCCCCTCAACCGATCCGGGCAACCCTGCACTCAAGAAAGTTGGATATGAATCGTCGCCACGGCGGGATCATTCACGCCTATCAGAAATTCGATCCGGCAAGCTTTCCTAGCCCTACTCAGCCGCCACCGGACATGGTCAGCCCGGCCTTCGAGCACGCGCTGATGTACGGCGATTTTCGCGAACTGAGCGAAGAGGAACTGGCCAAAGCGATCCGCCTGGACCCGAGCCAGATCAGCGGTCTGGGACCGAGCCTGGAGATGTTGCGGGCGATGCTCGAGGAGCGAAAACGCAAAATCCTGGAGACTTACGAGACCCGTGCGGTGGAAAAAACCGTGCGTAAAGAACTCGCCAAAGCCGCCAATGCGGTTTCCGTCCCTAAGGACATGCGTCCGCGATACGAGCGGGCGGTCCGCGAGGAGCAACCCTACGAAATCGAGCGACTGTGGTACCGCGCCGGCGACGACAATGGTCCGCTGGCTAAGGGGCTGCTGCAGGTCGGCCAGCGGATGGTTGAAAAGCATCAGATCGAGGAACTGGCCAGCAACTATCACTTCACCGGCCACACGCCGATGACGGTCCCCGAAGCGTTGGCGATCAAGGAAGAGCTGGAGAAGATCGATGAGCTGCTGCGACAAATCGCCGAAGCGGCCAAAAATGCGCAGCTGGCAGTCATCGACATGGACATGCTCAGGGAATTTGCCGAGCCAGGTGACATGGAAAAGCTGCAAGAGATGCAGCGTCAGATTGAAAACCTGGTGCGTGAGCAGGCCGAACGCCAGGGCCTGGAAAGCAACTCCAAGGGCGGTTTCCGGCTGACACCTAAGGCTTATAAGATTTTCCAGGGGCGCCTGCTCAGCCGCATCTTCAGCGAACTGCAGGCGTCGCGCAGCGGTCGCCATGAAGACGCCGTGGTCGGCGAAGGTGCGGTCGAACTCCAGCAAACCAAGCCCTACGAGTTCGGCGATAGCGTCGCCAACATCGATCTCTCGCAGACCGTCATCAACTCCCTGCTGCGCAGCGGTGGCCAGCGGCCTCTACGGCTCCACGGCCAAGACATCGTCGTCCATAAAACCCGCAATCATCCGAAGTGCGCGACCTGCGTGATCATGGATATGAGCGGGTCGATGCGGTACGACGGCCAGTACATCAATGTCAAACGGATGGCGCTGGCGCTGCAGGGGCTGATCAACAGCGAGTATCCGGGCGACTTCCTACGGTTCATCGAGATGTACACGTTCGCGAAGCTTCGGGCTCCGGGCGAAATCGTGCAGATGATGCCCAAGGCGGTCACGATCCATGACCCGTGGGTACAGCTCAAGGCCGACATGAGCAGCCCGGAAATCAGTGAATCGCTGGTCCATCCACACTTCACCAACATTCAGCACTCGCTCAAGCTGGCACGCCAACACCTGGTGAACGCCGACACACCGAACCGCCAAATCGTGCTGATCACCGATGGCCTGCCGACGGCGCATTTCGAAGACAACTGGCTGTACATGCTCTACCCGCCGCACCCGCGGACCGAGGAGGCGACGATGCGTGAAGGGCTGTTGTGCCACAAGGAAGGGATCACGATCAACCTGTTTTTGATTCCCAGTTGGTCGCAAAGCGAAGAAGACATCCGCTTCGCCTACCGCTTGGCCCAAAGCACCCGTGGGCGCGTGTTCTTCACCAGCGGCAAAAACCTCGACCGCTTTGTCCTGTGGGATTACGTCAAAAACCGCCGGGACATCATTGGGTGATTACACATCTACGTTCTGGCGGGTGTCATAATGGCTTTGGGTGGCACGCTCAGAGCCCCGGCGATGGGCGTGGGCGGCGGAAACAGATATCGAGTTGATGCGACGTTTCATGGTTACCCTGTAGTTCTCGCCAGCACGCCCTTCGTTCCTCAGGGACGTGCCACCCAAGTAATGAGCCACGAAGTTCGCGGAAAAACTAATTTGTAGATTCGTCCTATGGACGCCGCCTCGCGACGCAGCATTTGTCAATGCTTCTCCAATAGGAACAGCTGCTCGACGACGTGAATCGAGCGAGCGCGCAGGTTGCGGCTGCCGCGAAAGGCATTATGAGTTCGCTCCAGCAGTTCCACTTTGCCCAGACGGCGGAGCATCACCGTCATTTGTTCGGGCGAAATGAAACCTTCGTTGTTGAACGAGATCAGCGCAAACTTCGTATCGAGCTGTTCCAACAACTGCTCTAGCAGCGGCAGCGACTGATTGCGAACATTGTATCCCGACCGCCGCCAGTCGCTCGGAATGCCTGACACGGGGCTGATCTGCGCCGGCCGCTGATACCGGACCAGCAGGTTCAGCATGAAGTAATTAGAACCATAAGGATGTTGGTTATAAGGCGGATCAATATACACCAAATCCAGTCCCTTGAGCTGCCCGGCCAGCACGTTGGCATCTTCCTGGCGCACGTCGACTTCGCAGGCAAACCGGCTGAGCACCGGAGCCTCTAGCACGATTTGGCCGCGGATCCGCGACAGTGCATCACCGCCGCTGCCGCCGAACTGACCGATGCCGGTGACGCGGTTCTTATAAAAGCCTTTGAAAACTCCAGCCGTGTTCGCATGCACCGAAGCGCGGCTGAGCAGCGGCCCGAGCAGCAAATCACGGGTGTCCGGCGGAACCGTTTCTAACAGCCGCCGGTAATTGTCCAGTCGCCGCGCATTTTCGCGAGTGTAGAACACCCGATCCTCGGCAGTGATTTGCTGCTCGTTTTGCGGCGCGTAGAGCTGCTCAATGAACCCGACATCAAAAGCGTCGTGCTCGACCCGGTAGTTCAACTCATCAATCAAACTGTCCAGAGCGCTCCAGCCGACGCACTCGCGGTTGCGAAGAAAGCACCGCCCGGTCACCGCGGCATAATCTTCAAAGTCGTTGCTGACCAGCAGCGAGGCGTGCGCTTTAAAGAACCGCGACACGACTCCTGAACCGCTAAAGGCGTCCAGGATTCGCAGTTTGTCGTGTCCTAGTCTGCCTTTCACCCGCTCAACCGCTTCGCCGATGAACCCCAGCAACGACCGCTTATTGCCGATGTAGGTGAGCAATTGGCGGGTGAGGTAATCAGCGTCTTCGGCGACGCGTCTTCGGCACTCGGGGGCCTCGGCTCGTTCACGGTCGACAGGCGCGCTAGAGGAACGAGATACGATCAATAAGCTTTGGCGAAAATCGCATGCTTGGCAGCCGGCTGGCCGGTTAAGAAGCAGGTGCCGGGTCCATTGTTCTCTCGCGGGATGCAGCGGATCGTGACCTTCAGCTCTTTGAGCAGCGGCTGAACGACCTCGTGATCGGCAAAGTGACAGATCGCGAACCCGCCGTGGATTTCCGGCTCTGCCTCATTGGCCGGAGTAAAGAACTCGCGGAACTCCTGCTCATTGGTGATCACGCGGGTGTGGTCCTGGCGCAGCTGCACCGCGCGGTCATACAGCGTTTGCTGGATGTCTCCGAGCATTGCGACCAGTTTCTCCGCGGCACCCTCACGCGGCAGTGAAAAGCTCTTGGGCTGATCGCGGCGACCGACGAACATTGCCTGCGACTGCAGATCCTTGGGTCCGATCTCGATCCGGATCGGCACGCCGCGTTTGACGTGATGCCACTTCTTTTCGCCGCCGCGAATGTCGCGGTCGTCGATCTCCACCCGGACCGCAGCGCCCGCAAATGTGCTGCTGCGAAGTTCGTCGCGCAGCTGGCCGGCATATTCCAGCACCGCCGCCCGCGACTCATCATCGCGATAGATCGGCAGGATCACGATGTGCGTCGGCGCCAGCCGCGGCGGCAGGACCAGGCCGTCGTCGTCGCTGTGGGTCATGATCAGCGCGCCGACCAGCCGCGTGGAGACGCCCCAACTCGTCGTCCAGGCGTATTGCTGCTCGCCCTCGGTGTCCTGGAATTTGATTTCCTGAGCCTTGGCAAAGTTCTGCCCGAGGAAGTGGCTCGTGCCGGCCTGCAGCGCCTTGCGGTCCTGCATCATCGCTTCGATCGACAGCGTGTCGACCGCGCCGGGAAATCGCTCGTCCGGCGTTTTCTCGCCGACTGATGACCGGCATCGCCATCCAGTTTTCGGCGAAGTCGGCGTAGACGTCGAGCATCTGCAGTCGTCTCTTCGATCGCTTCCTCCTCCGTCGCGTGGACCGTGTGCCCTTCTTGCCAGAGGAACTCGGTCGTGCGCAGGAACAGCCGCGTGCGCAGTTCCCAGCGGACGACGTTGGCCCACTGGTTGATCAGAATCGGCAGGTCGCGGTAGGACTGCACCCACTTGGCGTACGTGGCGCCGATGATCGTTTCGCTCGTCGGCCGGACGATCAGCGGCTCTTCCAACTCGACCGGCCGGCTGCAGCCCGCCGCCCGGTTCAGGCTCCAGGCGATGATGGGTGACGACCGCGCATTCCTTGGCGAACCCCTCGACGTGCTCCGCTTCCTTTTCCAGAAAGCTCATCGGGATGAACAGCGGGAAGTAGGCGTTCTCGTGGCCGGTCGCCTTGAACATGCCGTCCAGCGCCCGCTGCATGTTTTCCCAGAATGCGTAGCCCCACGGCTTGATCACCATGCAGCCGCGGACCGGCGAGTTCTCGGCCAGGTCCGCCGCCTTGATGACCTGCTGATACCATTCCGGATAATCGTCGGCGCGGGTCGGTGAAATCGCGGTTTGTGGGGCCTTGGCCATGACGCAAGCGTTCTCTGAGTGTCAGCGGGAAACAGAAGTGCGGGCCAGAAGTTTAACGCTCGGCCCCGGCCACGAGAATGTGGTTAAGGGGTCAGGAGTCAATTGTGCGAAGCACCCGCAGGGCCGCTGGCGGCAATTGACTCCTGACCCCTTAACCCGCCGGACCCCTTAACCCGCCGGCGAAGCCGATGGTTGACGCGGCGCGGTGGCGAAGCACGACAGCAGGGCCAGCGGCAGCGGCAAGGCGATGAACACCCACAGTGCCAGATCAAAGTCGCCCTGCAAGTCGCGAGCGGTACCCGCGATCAGCGGACCGATACTCGACAGTGCAATATTCATCGTCATCAGCACACCGCGAATCTTGCCCAAATGTCGGCGACCAAAATACCTCGCCCACAGCGGCTGGACGGCGCCGGAATAGATCCCCAGCGTCGCTCCCATCATCAGCCCCGAGGCGATCGCCCATAGCGGATCGCGAGCGACGTGGAGCATGGCCACGCCCAGCGACAAGCCGGCCAGCCCGGTCGCCAGCATCGGCTGGGCACGCATCCGGTCGGCCAGCGCGCCGCCGATCAACTGCATCACCGCCAAGCTGACGGCGAACACGACCATCGTGTTCGCGGCGTCCTGCTCGCTCAGTCCGCGCTCCTGATAGATCGACACCATCGAGAAAAACAGCGCGGTGTGCACCAGCCCGAACATCGACGAGCCGAGCGCAGCCACCCAAAACGAATAGGTTTTAAACGCCTCGTTGAGTGTGAACTGATGCCGCTGAGCCAGCGGACGCGCTGTCAACGGCTGAGTCGCCAGCGCCGGGCGCCAGCGGCTGTGCGGTGGCAATGTCAGCGAGCGATTCACGACCGCGCTCGGCAAGCTGGTCAGCCACCGACGCCGATTCACTGTCGCTGGCCGTGCTCCCTACGCCGTTGTCGATCGACTGGCCGACCTCTTCGGGTCGATCGCGGAACAGCACCAGGTACAGCGGAAAGAGCACCAGCCAGATCCCGCAACCGAGCAGTGCATACGCGCCGCGCCACCCATACTCGCTGACCAGCCACAGGTTCAGCATCGGGATGGTCGCCATCGAACCGGCATGGCCGACGCTCCGCAGCCCCTCGACCAAGCCGAGTCGGCGATCGAACCAAAACGGCAACGCACTGCCGCTGAGCAGCGATAGTGCCCCGGGGCCGAGCATCCGCAGAAAGAAGAATCCCATCGCTAGCATCAGCCAGTTCTGCGCCGCGCTGATCAGCAGACAGGCCAGGAACACCCCGCTGAGCACGCCGAGCATCGTCCGCCGAATCCCGTGGCGGTCCATCAGCACGCCGATGTACATGATCGGGACCGCGCCCAACAGCGTGCCGAGCGTGTAGGCGGCTGCCATCTGCGTGTGCGAGAGCCCGAGCGAAAGCCGGATCGGCTCGTTGAAGATCGAGACGCCGAACGTCTGGCCGGGCGAACTGGCAACCATCGCCAGCATCGCCAACGGCAGGATTAGCCAGCCGTAAAAAAATGGACGCCGCGTCGCCTGCGGCTCAGTGCTGTCCGGACGCGTGGCATCGGGGTTCAGCCGGCCGAAGTAGGACCAACGCCGTGTCGCAGCAGGCTCAGCCGCCGGTTCGACCACCCGCTCCGATTCCAGTTCAGGCGGGTTGTCAACTGGGTGCGTGCGGCCGGCAAGGGTTCGATCATCCAGCACACACGTCGCGGATCGGCTAGCCATGGTCCTCAATCAGAACTGCTTGATCGCTCCGAACAAAATCCTGGGAGCGACCCGGACTTCGTGTCGCGATGCGGTTTTGTGAGCAACCTTATGAAAAATAGTTCCCGCTGTTACTGTTTACCGTTGGCGGAGTCAAAACAAGCTGCTGCTGCGACCGCAGGTGCGGGCACCACTATTGGGGTGCCGTTTCTTGCTTCACCGCCGTTCTAATGGCAAGGAACTGCATCTGCGGATTCTCCCGCCGCATGTACTCCGCATCCCAGGCAGTTTGGTAAAGCACGACCGGATTGCCGAACTGGTCCTGAACAAGCCGCGAGGTATAAGGAACGTGCAGCTGTTTGAGCTGCTCCGGATCGGCCTCGACCCAGCGAGCGAGCTTGTAAGGCAGCCACTCGACGTCGGTCTCAGCGTTGTACTCGTTCTCCAACCGGTAGCGGACTACGTCGAACTGCAACTCCCCGACCGCGGCCAGCAACGGATCGCGGCGCGTCGACTTGGGGTCGTGGAACATCTGAATCGCCCCCTCCTCAAGCAGCTGTTCCAGGCCGCGAGTGAACTGCTTGCGTTTGAGCGTTTGGCGGCAGCGGAGAATCGCAAAGTACTCCGGCGAGAACTGCGGCAGCGGCTCGAAGTGAATTGGTTCACCGGTGCAGATCGTATCGCCGAGCAGAAACTCGCCTGGGTTGACCAAGCCGATGATGTCGCCGGGAAACGCTTCGTCCATCGTCTCGCGTTCTTGGCCAAAGACGCGGTGGGCGCGCGGCAACCGCAATTTCTTGCCGGTCCGCGGATGCAACACTTCCATGTCCCGCTCAAAGCGGCCCGAGCAAACTCGCACAAACGCTACGCGGTCGCGGTGCCGAGGGTCGAGGTTGGCTTGAATTTTGAACACGAAGCCCGAGAAATCCGGCCGATCCGCCGGGATCGGTCCGATGTCGCTAGGGCGATCGGTCGGCGGTGGGCAGAGCTTCAGGAACCCGCGCAAGAAATGCTCGACGCCCCAGTTCGACAGGGCGCTGCCAAAAAACACCGGTGAAATCTTGCCGCCCAAAAACAGCTCGACGTCGAACGATTCGCCCGCGTCGCGCAGCAGCGAGACTTCCTCCCGCGCTTGCTCGGCCACGGCCGGCGGAACCGCGGGATCGTCGAGCGTCTCGATGTCCAGCGTCCGGTAGGGCGTCCGCAAATCACCGCGGCGGTCGTCGAACAGGTGCGCCTGGCCGCTGGCGATGTCGACAACACCTTTAAAATCGATCCCCGTGCCGATCGGCCAATTGAACGGCACGACGTCGATCCCGAGCTTCGATTCGATTTCGGCGAGGATTTCCAGCGGCGCCTGCCCTGGGCGATCGACTTTGTTGACGAACGTCAGCACCGGGATCCGCCGCAGGGCGCAGACCCGAAACAGCTTTTCCGTTTGCGACTCGATGCCCTTGGCCAAGTCGATCACCATCACCGCGGAGTCGGCGGCCATCAGCGTGCGATAGGTGTCTTCGCTAAAGTCGTGGTGCCCCGGGGTGTCGAGCAGATTGACGCGATAATCGTCGAACTCGAAGGTCAGCACGGTGGAACTGACCGAAATCCCCCGCTGTTTTTCCAGCTCCATCCAGTCGGAGGTGGCTGAACGCTGGGTTTTTCGACCACGGACCGCGCCGGCGACTTCGATACAGCCACCAAACAGCAACAGTTTCTCAGTCAGGGTCGTCTTTCCCGCATCGGGGTGCGAAATGATCGCAAACGTGCGGCGGCGCTGCACCTGTTGGCGGATTCGCGGGTCAAAATCGCTCATAGAATGACGGTTTCAGATGATTCAGATGATATGGAGTCGCCGCAGGGCGGGTTCCGCCGCAGACGCGTCTATCGGCCGACGGCGGTTTTGTTCAAAATACGGGAGTTACCGCAGAAGTTGAATTTGCACTTCGATCCTTTGATTGTCCGGGAAAATATGGCTGACAGAAGCGAATCCGTCATCGAGGTCGACGACCGTAGAATCGATTTGCGCTATCGACCGTTAGCGGCTCTGTTGGCCTGGTTGCTGCCCGGGGGCGGTCATTTTTACCAACGACGCCACGCCAAGGGAACGCTCTATCTGGTCTGCATCCTGACGTTGTGGGTCATCGGGTTTTCCATCGGTGGGTTTCATGTGGTGTACGCATCACGGCACGCCGGGGACCACCGCTGGCATTATTATTTACAAATTGGAGCCGGAGCAGTCGCCCTGCCCGCCTTGCTCCAGACGCGGCGGATCAATCAGTACACCTCGCCCCGCACCGGCGTCACCAGCGAGGACTACGAGCCGCTGTGGGGCGGGTTCATGGCGCCGCCGCACCGCCCGGTCTCGGAAGAGAAAACCGATCAGGTCTCGGCGTGGTACGCCCGCCACGGCGCCGGCTACGAGATGGGCACGTGGTACACGATGATCGCTGGACTGCTCAACCTCCTGGTGATCTACGACGCCTACGCCGGACCGCTGGGGATCCCGATCAGCGGTCGCAAACGCAAGGACGGGGACGAAACCCCAGCGCAAAGCGAAGCCGAAACCAAAACTAAGACCAAGACCAAGACAACCCCGGCCTGAACCCAATGCTATCGATCAGCCCGACTTACCTGCTCTATTATGTTCCCCTGCTAGTTGCGATCAGCCTCGTCTATGGCGGCACACGGCATGAAGACATGCGTCTGGTGCTCCGCCATGCCGCCTACACCGCCTACTGGATTACGGCCTTCATGGGGCTGATCTTCCTGGTGCTGCTCGTCATGGGCATGTTTGTTTGATGTCGGATCATCCAAGGTCATTATAAATGGGCGATCTTTGCTTCTCTTTCTCACCGCTCTGCACAGGAACGCTTCTCGATGCCTCACCTCCCTGCTCGACTTCTCCTGTCGCTGGTGCTGCTGTTCGGCTTGGTGATGGCTCAGCGGCCTCAGGCTCTCGCCGCCCATCCGGTAGCACTGCAGGGCAATGGCAAGCTTGTTAAACTCGCCGCCGATGGATCGACTGCGTGGGAAATGCCTTGGCAGGGAATCCACGACATTCATGTCCTACCCAGCGGCAATCTGATGGTCCAGCAAGGTGCCTCGACGGTCGTGGAAATCGACCACCAGACGAAGCAGATCGTGTGGAGTTATGACGCAGCCCGGCGCGGCGGCAATGAGGGCAAAAAGGTGGAGGTCCATGCTTTCCAGCCCTTGGACAACGGCCACGTGATGATCGCGGAAACGACCAGCAAGCGGATCATCGAGGTCGATCGCGATGGCAACATCACCAAGCAGATCCCGATGGTCGTCGATAACCCGCATCCGCACACCGACACGCGGTTGGCTCGTAAACTCGCCAGCGGCAACTACCTTGTCGCTCACGAAGGCGACGGCGTAGTCCGCGAGTATGACGGGCAGTCCGGCGACGTGGTCTGGCAATACGAGGTGCCGATGTTTGGCAAGCAAGCCGCAGACGGCCATGGCCCCGAAGCGTGGGGCAATAAGGTGTTTGCAGCCCTGCGTTTGCCCAGCGGCAATACCCTGTTGTCGACCGGCAACGGGCACAGCGTGTTGCAAGTCACACCGAGCAAAGAGATCGTTTGGCAATTGCACCAGGATGACCTGGCGCCGATTCGTCTTGGCTGGGTGACAACGCTCGAAGTGCTGCCAGGCGGCAACTACGTCATCGGCAATTGCCACGCTGGCCCGGGTCAGCCGCTGCTGATCGAAATCGAGCCCAAAACGAAGCAAGTCGTTTGGACGCTCGACCGGTTCGACGACTTCGGCAACTCCGTATCCAACTCACAAATCCTCGGCTTGAAGACGCCAGCGATCCGGTAATGGGCGCCGGAGCGTGGGCCAGGCGGATCCTAACGTTGTCACAACAAACAGGTGCGAGATGACTGGCTCGATATTTTGTCGGTTATGGGGAAGCACTCTTAGCATCGGCGTGTCTTTGCTGATGGCGCTCCAGCTGTCTCCGCTGTACGGTCAGCTGCCGACGCTGAAGGTGAGCGAAAATCAGCGATTTTTGGTCAAAGAAGATGGCTCTCCGTTCTTCTACCTGGGCGACACCGCCTGGGAACTTTTTCACCGGCTCAACCGTGAGCAGGCCGATCAGTACTTGAGCAAACGTAGCGAACAAGGCTTTACGGTGATCCAAGCGGTCGCGTTGGCCGAGCTCGATGGGCTCGGCGTTCCCAATGCCTATGGTCACCTGCCTTTGATCGATTGTGATCCTGCAAAGCCGGCGACGATCGATGGTGAAGCGAATGATTATTGGGATCACGTCGACTACATCGTGCACCGCGCCAACGAACTGGGTATGTACGTCGGCCTGCTGCCGACGTGGGGCGACAAGTGGAATCAGAAATGGGGTGTCGGACCCGAGGTTTTTACGGCAGAAAACGCGGCAGCTTATGGCCAGTGGATCGGCAACCGGTATCGCGATGCAGGAGTGATTTGGATTCTCGGCGGCGATCGGCCGATCGAAAACGAACAGCACCGCCAGATCATCGAGGCGATGGCCGCAGGAATCGGTCGCGGCGATGGAGGCCGGAACCTGCGAACCTTCCATCCCACAGGCGGCCAAGGATCGTCCCAATATTTTCACGACGCCTCATGGCTCGACTTCAACATGCGTCAGAATGGGCACGTGGTGAACTTTGCTGGCAACCATGAGAAAACGCGCGTCGATTATGACTTGAAGCCGATCAAGCCGGTGATCGACGGCGAGCCGATTTATGAGGATCACCCGATCGCTTTTAAGGCGAACGAGAACGGTCACTCATTGGCTGCCGATGCGCGGCGAGCAATGTATTGGGATCTGTTCAGCGGTGCCTTCGGACATACTTATGGCCACCACTCGGTTTGGCAAATGTGGGAAGCGGGACGCGCGCCGGTCAACGGTCCGCTGCTCAGCTGGTCCGAAGCCCTCGACCAAGCCGGCGCGGCACAGATGCGGTTCGGACGGATGTTGATGCTGTCGCGCCCGTTTCTGACCCGCATCCCCGACGACTCCATCATCGTGCCGCACTCCGTAGCGACCGCGATTCCTGGTGCAGGTCGTCTGCGCGTGGTCGCTACGCGGGACCGCGACGGCAGTTATGCGATGATCTATTTGCCGGGCGGGCGTCCGGTGGACGTCAAGCTCAGCGGCATCGGCAAGTCTAAGGTGGTCGCTTGGTGGTATAACCCGCGAACCGGTGAAGCGACGCGTGAGGGCGAGTATTCCAACCAGGGCACGCAACGGTTCACGTCGCCCGATCCAGGAGAGTACTTGGACTGGGTGCTCGTGCTCGACGATGCAGCGGCGGACTTTGCCACTCCCGGACAACCATCACAGTATTGATTAGTTCAGCAGAAACTTGTTTATAAGGTTTGATCCGATCGTTGCCGTCCAACAAGTCCGCTACCGAGGTTATAAGCTTTTTCATGAACATCGGGACGCTGCGCTTTCGATGTGCCGTCAAAGCGAAAGTTTCCCGGCGTTCTTCACGCCCCGCACCGATCGCCCATTGGTCATTGACTGCGGAGCCAACATTGGCGTGACGATGCTGGAATGGAAGCATCGTTGGCCGGGGGCCGAGGTGATCTGCTTCGAGCCCGACCCGCACGCCTTTCGTCTGCTGCAGATGAACGTGGACCGCAATGACATTCCGTCGGTCCGCTGCATCCATGCAGCTGTGAGTGACTGCAGCGGCAACGCGACGCTGCATGGCGAAATTGCCGCTGGCGGCGATGCGCGTGGCAATTCGATCGATCCGAGTTGGGGGCGGCGACCGGGGTCCGACGAGACGCAGGTACAGTGCGTGCAGCTTTCCACCTACCTTAAGGATCGCTTGGTCGACTTCTTAAAGCTCGACATCGAGGGGCTTGAGGAGCGGGTGTTAACCGAGATCAGCGCTCATCTCGATCAAGTTGAGGCGATTTATGTCGAGGTCCATGAAACGGCTGCGACCTCCGCCTACAACTCGGCTCCGCGAATCGCCGATATGCTCCGCGACGCGGGCTTCGATGTCGAATTGCAACACCGGGACGAGTCCCACTCGCTACCGCTATCCCAGCGGCATTGGCAAAGCCGGGTGGCGGCGCGGCAAGCTCAACTGCTGGGCTGGCGCTCGTCGCCGAATCGGTGAGACAAAAGGCTTAGCTCAGCATGCCTTGCACAAACTGCCAGGTTCGGGATCAACGTGTGCGGCGCAAATAATCGAGCAGTTCTTCGCGATCAATGATTTGGTCGCGGTTGGCGTCGATCGGCCGAAAGCCGCGCAACTGCACCGCTCGGTCGACTTCGTCATAGCGAATCCGTCCGTCACCGTCACGATCGAGGTCTCGGAAAAACGCGTCGGCCAGTTGCTGATACCGGCGCTCGTTCGCAGCCGCCGTCTCGGCGGGATCATCCTCATCCGCTGCCATCTCGTCGCGGTTGTTCTTGGCAGCGGGTGCCGTTTGCTCCCGAGCGCGCGGGCGGGAAACCTCATAAAAGACCACCGCCATTTCCTCCCACGTTTGATCGCCCCAGGTGACGAAGTCTTCAGGGTCGGGATTAAAAGGATTCGCAGTGGAGTTGTCGTACATGGCTGTAAAATCGAGCGCATCGACATCGGTCAGCGGCAGCGGTGACTCAAGAATATATGTGTGCTGCCAATTAAAATCGTAATGCGGGACGTCGAGCAGGATTTGCTCCGTGCCGGCGCCGCAGCTGCGCACTTGGAAGGATTTGCCACGCAAATGCATGTGCGGTGAGATCGCCAGCAAGCGACTCGCGGCCGGCAGGGAGGAGGTTTTCCCTTTGACAGCGACGTCCGACTGGTGCGGCGGGATCTCCAGCGACTGGTTGATGCCGATCAAAGTAATTAATTCCTCGCTGACCTGTTCGTCGGGCGCGAAGATCAACCCGAGCTGCGACAGATCCTGTTCGACCTTGCCGGTCGGCGTGTAGTGCATTTGGAAGACAAACTTGGAGCCAGCCGGCACCTTGCGAGCCATGTGCTCGCTCGGCGGCGGCAGCCGTTGTCCCGGAACGTACGCGGTCAACCAGCCGACGCCGTCCAGCCGCACACCATCGGGCGGCCGAATAAACACGATGCTGTGATGGACGACGGCCCGATTGCCGGGAATCACTTCCGCGGCATTGACCCAGCGATCTTCGGTGAAGCCCGGATCGACGACAAAATACTGATAGTCAACCGTGCCACCAGCGGGAACAGCGAATGGCGTCGGCCCCATCGGCAGAACCAAATCCGGCGTCCTGGGCAATTGCCAACCGCTGGCGAAGCTCGGCGGCTCGGGCAGATCGCTGGCGCTGCCAAACGGCGTGCCCGCCTCGACCCAGCTGCGCAGCTGCTGCTTGTCTTCCTCAGGCATCCGCCGTGAGTTGCGGAACCGGCCATGCGTCTCGTCGGCGTGCCAGGGCGGCATGCGGTGATCTTCGACAACCTCCAAGATCATATCCGCCCAGCCTACGACTTCGTCATAATCGGTCAACGAAAACGGTCCGATCTCGCCAGAGCGATGGCACTCCACACAGTGCCGATTGAGGACTCGCGAGACCTCCCGGGCAAAGGTCACACCCGCATTCGGGTCGACCGGGCGGCGTTTGGCGATCAGGCAACCGGCGGCGTCGGTTCGCGGCACGTCGACCGGTTTGCCCTGCAGGAACTGCTCGATCGCCTCGCTCAGATCCTCTCGCTGCGGCGCGTCGGTGACCACGCCGGGGCGGTACTGATCATCGATCCGGCCGCGATAGATGATCCGCCCCAGCGGGTCGAGGACAAACACTTCGGGTGTACGCGTCGCTCCCAGCCGTGCCGCAACCCTGCCGTCGTGGTCCTTGAGCATTGGAAAGCCGATGCCGTATTCGCGAGTGTAGCGGGCGAGCTTGTCCATTGAATCTTGGGGATTGCTGTTGATGCCAATCCACTGAACACCCTGTGAAGCAAACTTGTCGGCTAGTTTCTGCAGCCGCGGACCATACAGCCTCGCCACAGGACATTCACATCCGAGGAAACCGATCACGCGCAGTGGCCCATCGAAGGTCGTCCGCAGGGCGAAGCTGCTGCCGTCGGCTGCAGGCAGCGAAAAATCGAGATCCACCGCCGTAGCGAGCTCTCCAGCGGGCTCAGCAGCCGCGGCCGGTCCGGCGAGCACAACCGCCAACAGCAGCAAGATAATGAGCAGCGATGCTCCTGAATTCATGCAATTTCGCACAGTAGATCTCGATCGTTGAGCAAACGTTCCAGGCCAAACATCCAGCCGCAAGCAAGTATAGCGGCCGGTCCGTCCGATTCGGCAAGCCGCTGTGGCAACAGCGTCTACGCCGCCGGTTCGCTGCTGCTCGGCGTGCACGAGGGCTTGCACGCGCTGGATATCGATCGCGGGCTGAAACCGTTGTGGTTGTTGGAAGACCCAGCGCTGAGCAAGTTCTGCAGCTTGATCGCCAGCGACGAGCGGTTGCTGGTTTTGAATGAGGAGGGGGAGTTGCTGTGAATCGATCTAAGTCGGTCAGACGATCCCCAAGCAGCCAGCACTGCCGAAAAACGGATCCTCGGGCGAGCAAAACTCGGCAGCGACGTCCAAGGCTGCCTCGCCCACCCTGCACTGGCCGGCGACGTGCTACTGGTCCGCGGCAACCGCTCGCTCCAAGCTTGGTCACTGCCGGGGAAGTGAACACGACCAGTCTGCAGCCATGCACCACGCCGGCAGGACCGGCGACCGGGCGGATCATCCACTGGCCTGCACCGGCAACTGGTCGAATTGGTTCGCCTTGAGGTCGCTGGGCGATGCGGTACCGCTATGCGGTTGATTTAAGCTGTTCGGTCAGCTCGTCGGCGGTGACGCGAAGGTCACTGTCGTCGGTGAGCTGCGACTGAGTTTTGCGACAGGCATGCAGCACGGTCGTGTGATCGCGGCCGCCGAAATACTTTCCGATTTGGTGATAACTAGCGCCGGTCAGCTGCCGCGCCAAGTACATTGCTAACGAGCGGGCGCGGACGATTTCTTGCCGCCGGGTGCTGCTTTTGAGTTCCGCCAGCTTCACCTTGTAACGCCGCGAAATCACCTTGGCGACCTGATCGGTCGACAGGTCGTGGCAGGTTTGTACCGCCGCGATCGCAGCGCGAATGGCGTGAATGTCGGGCGAACAGGCTTTCATGCGGCAGTAAAGTTCCACCTGCGCAATCGCCGCCTCTAACCGCCGAGCCGGCAGTTCAGCATCGAGCCCGTCGGCCAGCAATTCCAGTTCTTCCTTACCGAGTGGCAACTGTCGGCGGCGAGCAAACTCGCCCAACAGTTCTCGCCGAGCCGCCCTGCCGGGCATCCGAATCGGAACAGTCAGCCCCGGTAGCATCCGGCTAACCAGCAACGGTCGCAGGCCCGGCACCTGCGTCGGCAGCCGGCGACAGGTCAAAATCGTCGGTCGCCCGTGAGCGGTCCGCGTCTCGATCCGTGAGGCGAGTTCGTCTTGAGAGGCCGGTTTACCGACCATCAAATGCACGTCATCGATGACCAGCACCGGAGCCTGATCGACGTCGCGGCGAAAGCGGGTGATCTCGTCCGAATCGACTGCGCGAGCATAGTAGCGAGCGAAATCGACGCCGGGCATGAAGAGCGACACCATCGCTTTGGCCGCAGCCGGATCGACCGGCTCGTCCGCGATCACCTGCTCGAGCATCCGCGTCGCCAGATGCGTCGCGATCGCAGTTTTGCCGCATCCCGAGGGGCCGACAAGCAGCAGCGGTCCAATCCCCATCAGCCCCAGTTCGCCGCGGGCCGCCGGATTTTCCGCAGACGAAAATCCCAGCGGCGCGGCGGCGACGAAGCCGACAAAACGATTCTCCTCCCCGGCGATGAACGCGGGCAGCAGCGGCGTCGGTGGCGCGGTGGGACGTCCGGAATGGCTGCGGATGGCCTGAGGGATTCGCAACGCGATCGGAACGGTCGACTCTCGATCAGTCATGGTGGACAAGTCTAGCCGATTGCACCGTCTAGACCAGTGGATTACTCGACTTTTTCCACCATCCTTTTCCTGCTTAAACGATTGTAGTGGCGAAAGATAATGTCGATGCTCTGCTGAACTTCTTCAGCGGTGGAATACCGCGAGAATCCGAACCGCAGCGCCGAGTCGACCTGAGCCGGCGGCACCCCCATCGCCAGCAACACCGGACTGGGCTGACTACTGCCGCTGGCACATGCCGAACCGCTGCTGCAGGCAATCCCAGCAAAATCCAACGCCAGCAACATCGTCTGACGATCGACAGCCGGTAGGGAGAGACACGAGGTGCTCGGCAGCCGCGCAGCGGCAGCCCCGTGAACGACCAGGTCAGCCAGCCGCTGGTCCAGTTCCGATTCCAAAGAATCGCGATACCCAGCGGTACGCGTGGCGGTGTCGGCCTGCGACTCGATTGCCAGCCGCAGCGCTTCGGCCATGCCGACCGCCAGAGCAACCGGCTCAGTGCCACCGCGGCGATTCAACTGCTGGTCACCGCCGTGGACTTGGGGACGGACTTCCACGCCGGCGCGGACCAGCAGCGCACCGACGCCGACCGGCCCGTGAAACTTGTGTGCGGCCAGCGTGACGGCGGCGGCGTTCAGTTGTGCAAAATCGAACGGCAGCTTACCGATCATCTGCACCGCGTCGACGTGCAGCGGCACGCCAACGCAGCGGCAAAGCTCCGCGATCCGGTCCAGCGGCTGGATCACACCGGTTTCGTTATTGGCCCCCATCACGCTGACTAGTGCCGGCCGCGGCGTCTGCTCGGCAATCAGCTCCCGAGCGACCTCCAGATCGACCACGCCGCTAGAATCGACCGGAATCACTCGCAGCGGACGGCCGAGAGCGGTTTGGCTGCGGGCGGCCGCCATCACGCTGGGGTGCTCGATGCTGCTGATCACCAGCGGGCCCCCCGGGTCGCCGATCCCGAAGATCGCCAAATTATTCGCTTCCGTGCCGCCGCTGGTCAGGATCAGCGAGTCGCCGGCGGGCGAATCGACGTCGGCCCCGAGCAGCTGGCCGATCTGCGACAGCGCCTGGTCGAGCCGGTTTCTCGCTGCGCGGCCGGCGGCATGTTGGCTCGACGGATTGAGCGGGCCGCTCGCCCAACAGCGTGCCATCGCCTCAGCGACTTCGGGGGCAAGCAGGCTCGTGGCATTGTTGTCAAGGTAAATCATCAGAGCTGCTGCCAACGGGGATCATCGGGATAGTCGGCGATCGCTTCCTGCTTGAGCGACTCCGCCACCTCTGTCTTTCCCGCATCACGCAGGTCAACGATCAGCCCGGCGTAGCCGGATTTGAGATATTCGTCGATCTCACGCGCCAGCGGATCGGCAGCGGTTGCGCGGTCAGCGATCCGAAACAGCTCGGGGATCAGCAGATAAAGTTCCCGCTGAGCCAGCTGCTGGACTTTCGGCCACAGGACCGCGGCCAGCACCGGATGATCGGTGCTCCAGGTGTGCCAGTAGAGGTCTGCGCCGCCGGTCGTGCCGAACCGGTAGTGTTCCAAAAATGCGGTCAGCAGTTGGGCATCGGCCATCGCTGGCAGGGCACCGGCGCGATCGACTTCCACCAAATGCCACTGCGTGGGCTGACCTGGGGGACGCGGTATGAAGCCGGCGGTTTGCAGGTATGCCGCCAGCGGAGAAGATTGGGTGATGCGGCGAACCGGCGTGATCTGGAGCTTCAACAGCGGGATTTCGAGGTAGGAAAAGCTGCGGGTTTGAAAGTGCGTCGGTGCGAACTCACGGCCCTCGACTTGGCCGAAGAACACGAGCACCGCCGCCAGCACCACCACGATCACGCTTCCGCCCAGGAGCAAGATCAGTAGCCGGCTCCGATAACCGGCAGAGCGTCGCGAGCGGCCCGGGGCAGCACCGCCGGATTGGCTCGCTGAGCCATCCAGCAGACCGCCCTCGGCGGCGGGCAACGGTTTTGTGGGTGAAGTGCGCATGAAATCTGCTTAGGGCGACAAGGTTTGGCTTGACGACAACTCTGCTATTGTTACATCAACGGCAGCGTTTCAGTACCTGTGCGTTCTTCCTGCGTCCAAGTTGATACGTCGAATATTTCATGCAGCGGCCAGCTCATTCCCTGCGAGCCCAATGCCTTGGTGTCCAGTCCTTAGGGACTTGTGCGTCGGCGATGAGGCCGGCGCTGGCGGGGCTGCGGGTTTGGCGGCCAATATCAGCTCCAAGATCGGTGGCCGGGCAGCTGCTACGACCCGCAGCAGCACCGCTGGTGGTGGGCGCGGACGGCACCGGCGGATACCGCCAACGCGGAGATCAGTGAATCCGGCATCGATGTCGGCGTCTCGCCAGCGCCCGCGGCCGAGCCGGACGATGAGCCGCCGGTGCAGCGACGGCGGCGTGCCGAGGCGGTGCTGCTGTTTCATCACGGCCCGATCAACCTGCGGAAACTCGCTTCGTTGGCTTCGTTGGCCGATGCGACCGAGGCGCGGACGCGAATTCGCGAGCTAAACGAACTCTATGACCAGACCGGCAGTGCGCTGCGGATCGAGGAAGTCGCCGGTGGCCATCAACTGCTGACCCGCCCGGCGCTGGCCCCGTGGCTGCGGCGGATGAGTCACGTTCCGCCGCCGATTCAGCTCGGAAGTGCCGCGATGGAAACGCTGACGATCATCGCTTACCGCCAGCCAGTCTTGCGGGCGGATATTGAGGCAATCCGCGGGGTGGCGTGCGGCGAACTGGTGCGACAGTTGATGCAGAAGGACTTGGTACGGATTTGTGGCCGCAGCGAGGAGCTCGGCCGGCCTTATCTTTACGGCACAACGCCGTACTTTCTGCAAGTTTTCGGCCTAAAAAATGCGGGGGCACTTCCTGCAGTTGCGGGGGCTAGTATCCAAGACGATTCCGAAGACACTTTGGCAAACTCGGAGGATCAGAGTGAAGCAGTACCGCCTGCCTCGCCGATCGAAACTCCCGATAAGGTAGACTTACCGCCATCCGCTATACCCCCCTTTGACGCTGTCACCACCAAGGAGTCTGACGTGAGCATCGCGCCCGGCCCCGTCGTTAACGACGAAGCTGCAGATTTGGTAACCCTCCATTCCTCCCTCGCATCACGGCCGGGATTCGGTGCATCCGAACCGGTCGCGATTGACGAGGATGATGACGACTTCTATGACGACACCGACGACGAAGACGACGATGACGTGTGGGAAGACGATGAAGACGACGATGACGCCGACGAAGAAGACGATGAACTCGATGACGACTGGGAAGAAGTCGGCGACGAGGACGAAGTAGAAGTTGACGACGTCGAAGAAGAAGTCGTCGACGCCGACATCGATGATGAAGAAGAGGACGACGAGGTCGAGGAAGAAACTGACGACATCCTGACCGAGGATGACGAAGACGAAGACGAGTGGGACGACGAAGACGAAGACTGGGAAGAAGAAGACGAAGACGACGAAGAGTGGGATTGACGCTCTTGAATCGGCGGCTGCTGGCCTGGCTGGAGAGCGCTTCGATGTGTCCCGTTTCGGCCGAAGCGGTATAATCGAAGCGTTGATCTCTCCTGCACTCGAGGCTTCTCATGACCGCTGCGGTTTCACGACGTCACTGGCTCAAGCTCGCAACGGCGGCGACAGCCGGTCTCGTTTCTCAACTTCCAGCCCCGCGGTCCGCGCATGCCGCTCGCAACCCACGCTGGGAAGAAGCGATTGAAAAGGGGCTGAACTGGCTCAGCCGCAACCAGTCCTCTCGCGGCCAATGGAACACGCAGGTCTATCCGACCGCGCTAGCGGCGCTGGCCGGGACCGCGATTCTCGGCAGCGGCTCGACCACGACCCAAGGCCCTTACGCCCGCCAGGTCGCCCGCGCAAGCGACTTTGTGATCAGCAAGAGCCGCGATAACGGTCTGATCGGCGACCAGCAAACCGATGCCCGCTACACCTATGGGCACGGTTTTTCGATGCTGTTCCTCTCGCAAGTGCTCGGCGAAGAAGGGCTGATCGACCGGCGCCACGAGTTGGTCGACGTGCTGACCAAGGCGGTCGAGTTCAGCGGCAACGCGCAGACCGCGGCCGGCGGCTGGGGCTATGTCTCCGCCCGCGAAGGCAACGACTTCGATGAAGGTTCAACGACGATCACCCAGGTGCAAGGCCTCCGCGGCTGTCGCAATGCCGGTATCCCGGTGCCAGCGGAGATCATCGAGAAAGCCAAGGACTACATCTACGAGTGCAAGAATCCTGACGGCGGGATCAGCTACAGCAGCAAGCAGCGCGGCAGCAGCCGGCCAGCGATCACCGCGGCCGCCTTGGCGGCATTGTACAACGCGGGCGACTACAGCAGCGAACACATCCCTGACATGTGGAAGTACGCCAAAGAGAGCCTGCACGACATCAGCGACGGCACCCGCGCCTTCGGCCACTGGCACTACACCTACCTGTACTACAGCCAAGTGGTTTACCGGCAAGGCGATGAACTCTGGCTGCCGTTCCGCGACAAGCTTTATGAGCGGATCGTCAGCGACCAGCGCGGCGACGGCTACTGGGAAGGCCAAATCCACCCCGTCTACGTCACCGCCTGTAACCTGACGATGCTCCAGCTGGACCGCGGCTATCTGCCGGTGTATCAGCGCTGATGCGAGCCCGGCGCAACGCCGGCTAGGTTGCCGGATCGAAAACGGTCTGCTTCACTGGCTCAGGTTTGGGAAAGCCTGCAACTTCGTCTAAGACAACTTTGGTTTCGCGAAGCTGCTTAAGCCATAGGTTAAGTTCCTGATGCACTTCTGCGGTCTGGGCGATCACCAGGCTGCGGTTTTCATTATAAACGCGCACGGTGCCCGCCCCACCGGCTTCTTTCCACTGCTGCGGTGCAATATGTTTGGTGATGTACCGCACCAGGTGCTTGGGATCCCATGCTACAGCGAAATCGCCGCGTACCTCTGGCACCAAATCGCCAACGCGGTACGTGATGGCATAAATCCGCTGCGCGTCTGCTTGGTGGTGGTTTGCCGCCGGCCGATTGAGTTCGCGCTGCAGGGCGTCGACCTTCAAGCTGAGAGCTTGAAGAGCTTGTTTCACCTCGGCAAGTTCGCCGACAACTGCTTGCTCTCGAGTCTCCTGCGGCTGATCAGCTTCGACCGTGTGCTGCCCAGCAAACATACCAATCCACGCGATACCAAGAATCAAAACGCGCATCCCTGTGGCTCCTTAACGAAAACATCACCCCGTTGATCGGAGGCTGACTATAGCCCTAGTCATCAGAGGGAGCAACGTCGGAATTCCTGCCGGTGCGCACCGCACCGCCGATCTTCGAAGCGCAAAACCTTTGAAGACACCGGCATTGTTGTCCGATGGGCCAGGACAGGGAATGCTCAGCCGCTCTAACAGGCGATCAAGGTGGTCGAGGTGGTCGACCGCTCCGCCGGTCGAACCGAGACAGCTACGGCTCCGATCGGCGGAGCGATCAGCGATCGACTACAGCGGCTCGTGGATGACCACCTGCTGATACGAACCATGGTGGAGCCAGCATCGTTTCACCGTCTGTTAGCCACGCCGGTCATGTAGGGTGCGCGGACGTTCGCTCCGGCGGTTGCCACCCTGCCCGGAATCCCCAGGTCCTCCCGGTTTAGACCGAGTCGCCCCAGCACGCGATCAAACGAGGGGCCGAGCAGTTTGCCGGTCTTGGCAGCAAACTCGACAAACTCGAAAATGCTGATCCAATCGCAGCGGCGCGACCGTCCCTTGCGGATCATTTCCGCGAACTCGGGCTCATAGGTGAAATAGCCATGTCGCACATAGTCGACGATCGCCATAGGAATAATCAATTGATGGTTGGTGACCGCCGGTGCGAGCTTTTTCATTCGCACAACACCTGCCTGCGCGATCGCATTGATGATTTCCTGCTCGCTGACGTGCCAGGCGTACAGCGGGAACAGCAATGCAGGAGCCGACTCACCCGGTCTCGCTCCTGGCCACCACCATTGGCCCCAGGACTCGTCACACAACTCCGCCAGTTTGATTCCTCCGACTTGTGTCCGTGGCTCGGTGACCCGCTCATCAACCGGCATTTCGAAGGAGTCGACACCGAGGATGGTAACGACCTGCTCGGGCGAGAGCCCCATGAAAACGAGTGGGATTCCAAACCGCTTGGCGGTGGTACGGCCGATATCCGACATCAGTTCACCATCAATAAAATCGACAATGCCCATCTTGGCTTGCGTGTCCGATAATGCCTTACGAAAGATTTGATTCATCATTTCTGCAGGTGGACGAACCCACATATGGGCCAGCCCAAGCTTCTTAACAATGGAGTTGATATTATCGATCGCCACCGGCGACATGAACGTGTTGTCGACGCTCAAGCACAAAATCCGTATGCCAGGAAACTCCTGTTGCAGCCGCATCAGCATATAACAGGAATCTTTCCCGCCACTGAAAAGCAATAGGCCGTGAAATTGCGTCGTCGGGTTTGCATCGATGACCATTCGAATGCGGGCGGCCATCGCTTGCCGGGTCGCCTCTCCATCATGGCTGGCATGGGTCTGTGTCACCTCTTGCGAACAGAGTTCACACACCCCGCTACGCGGATCAATGGACACACAACGCTCATTGAGGATGCAGCGTGAGCATCGTCGATAAAGCCGCTTCTTGAACAACGTGCGGAGCACGGGCCAGATCAGTTGCATAAGATTTTTTCACTCCTCAACCATTCGTAGCAGTCTTTTAAGGCTTCATCGAGCGGGCGCGACCGATAGCCCAAGCGAGCCGCGTTATCATCCCGGTTGCTCACGTCGATCAGGTCACCGCGAGTTCCCTCACTGCCGTTAACGAGCATGATCAATTCGGGGGTCAGCAGCGGCTCACGCTTGGTAAAATAAGACATGCACTGCATTACCCAGGCGACAATCGTAAACGCAAACACTGGTAGCTGGACCACTCGGCAAGACGCTGACGTGATCGACTTGATGCGTTGGAAGACATCAAACCAGGTGGTCCGAACACCATCAAAGCGGAAGGTTTTTCCACATTCCCCCTTCTCAAAGGCCTGGATATGCCCCTGGGCGATATCGCCGGCGTGCGCAAATGCCATCATGCCTGGGAACGACGGAAAAACTCGATCCTTGATTAATTGCTTGAAGATTTGCGAATAATTGTTGTAGTCGTACTTGCCAATTACGATCGGCAGTCGCAGGATAACCGCGTCCAGCCCGGCCTCAACAGCCCGCAGCACTTCATCCTCCGCAAATTTCTTGCTGTTGACATATCCGGAATTGATGCCCTGATACCAAAACGAAACAGCACCCGTGGAGGAAAAGATGAACCGCTTCACCCCCGCTTCGCGTGCGGCTTGTGCAAGGTTCCGAGTGCCAATCACATTGTCCACCCACTGCTGTTCTCGATCGCCGGACCAGTGCGAAACATTGCCCGCCGCGTGAAAAACCGCATCGATTCCCTGCGGCAACGCCTGACGCACGGAATCGAGATCGGCGAGGTCTGCTTCGATAAACTTCACATCACACCCATCTAACTTAGAAAGGTCCGATGACTTGCGATGGAGGACAATAACCTCCCAGCCTTCGCTGAGCAGTTCATCAACCAGGTTCCTTCCAACACATCCTGTTGCGCCCGTCACACAAGCTCGGAGAGACATGTACCTACCTTATGAAGTCTGCGCAGACTGTTGCCTGCTAAGGAAATCGAGACTCGTGCATCATTGAATGCCGAGTAGCTATAGGGCAGCGCGGAGGGGAGTGTGATGACCTTAGAGATCACGACAGCATCGACCCGTCAACTGCGAAGCCCTGGTGGAACCTGCTCATTAAGAGATGCTGGACTGGTATCCGGCTAGCCTGTTGATCCACCCCAGCAGGGTGTCGCAATAGCTTTCACCATGGCTTCTGTCTTACCGAAATGCATATCTAGTGCCGTTTGATGACTTGCATTTGGGAACCATCATTTCAAATCATCAAAGACCCGTAAAACACGGGCTTTTCGCATCGGACGGAAGAAAGAGCTGAATAATTGAAACAGGCAGCGGCGATGGCGGTAGGCCGTACGCAATGTCGATAAGGACCACTGTGATCCCTGTGAGTCGCAGGGCGGTCGCCATGGGCTGCTGTGCCCGGTGCTCCTTGCCCGAAACAAACAAGAAGGTTTCAGAGCAACTGTAACCGCTTCGGCAATGCTAGCACTATGCTTTCATGCCGTAGTAACCCGCTCGCCGAAGACACGGGGAGCATCATACGCGACGCGCCGGGGGCTGTTCCAGTCACCAACGCGTCGGCTCTACCGAGTTGTGGGACACTGGATGCCAAGCTCATAACCGGAGACTGGCCGGCTTGTTGATTTAATCAATAGGCTCGATCGTGGGAGACTGGTCCAGAGGGCCAACCTGCCACCCGACAACACCAAACCTAGGGCTTGACGCCGGCGAAGTCATTCCGCGGCGCGGCGACGGCTACTGGGAAGGCCACATCCACCCGGTCTACGTCACCGCCTGCAACCTGACGATGCTGCAGCTGGGCCGCGGCTACCTGCCGGTGTATCAGCGCTGATTGGACGGGCGGAGCACTGGCTAGAGGACCGGCTCGAAGACCTTAGCGGGCGGAGGTGTGATGAAGCCCGCAACTTCAGCCAAGACGGCTTTGGTTTCGCGGAGCCGCTGGAACCACTGCTGAAGTTCCTGATGCACCTCTGCAGTCTGGGTAATGACCAGGCTGCGATCAGCATCATACACGCGGATGATGCCTTCCCCACCGGCCTCTTCCCATTGCTGCGGCGCAATATGTTTGGTGATGTACCGCACGAGAGGCTTGGGATTCCATGCCACGGCAAAGTCACCGCGCCATTCCGGTACCAAATCGGAAACGTTGTACGCCGCATCGAATAACTGTTGCTGATCTGCTTGCTGCGAGCTTGTCACAGCCCCGTTGAGTTCGCGCTGCAGGGTGTCGACGTGTAAGCTGAGAGCCTGCAGAGTCTGTTTCACCTCGGCCAGTTCGTTAGCAATCGTCTGCTCACGCCCACTCGGCGGCTGCTCGGCGCTGGCCGTGTGCTGCCCAGCAAACATGCCAATCCACGCGATACCAAGAATCAAAACGCGCGTCCCTGTGGCTCCTTAAAGAGAACATCAACCCGTTATTCAGAGGCTGCCTATTTCCCTAGCCATCAGAGGGAGCAACGTCGGAATTCCTGCCGGTGCACACCGCACCGCCGACATTCGAAGCGGGAAATCTCAAAGACGCCTGAGCCGTTTTGCCGCGTTTTCAGCGCTGTGAGACCGCCGCTTTGAGTTGTTCGGCCAACTGCCGCAGTTCCGTCTCCTCTCGCAAAGCCAGCGTTTCCAGCGAATCGACCGGCAGGCCAAGAACTTCCTGGAACGCGCGAATCCGCCCCATCAACTCGCCACGCGCCGCGCCCTCCTGACGCCCTTCCTGACGCCCTTCCTGACGTCCCTTCTCAATCCCCTGCTCAATCCCTTGTTGCAGCCACTGTTGGGCGATGGTCGGCATCAGTGATAATCCCTCGGTCAGCAATGGTTGGTTCTGAACGCCGCGCGTAAAGGACGCCCGCAATGCGTCCGGGGTGATCGTCGGCGAAACGCTGACGACGTACCGCAAGATCGCCTCAAGCATCTGCAGCGCCGAGTCACGCTCCAGCCCCTGCGCTACAATCCGAAACGCATCTTCGAGCCGCTGAGCTAACTCCTCGCGGCGGCTGTATTTTAGCACCGACAGGAGCACAAAGGAAATCGACTCCTCACGCAACTGCTCCTCGGGATAGCGGCTCAGATCCAACAGCGGCAGCGTGAACCGCGGCACGTACGGCCGCAGCGGCTCCGGCACAGCGATCAGTTCCTCCATCGAGCGCGCCACGTTCCAGGGCTGCTCGCCGTGATACAGGACCAGCGGGATGACGCAGCACAGCGGCAGCCCATCGCGCAGCCGCTGCTCCAGAATCCGCACGATGTACCGCAGGATTTGAAACACGGTCAGCGCGTCGGGATGCGACTTATGCTCGAACAGGATCACGGCCAAGGCTGCTCCGCCCTTTACCAGCGGCACCTCAAAAACCAGGTCTGACAGGCCCTCGCGGAGCGTCTGGTCGATGAAGGACTGTGGCAGCGGCCGCAGCTCGCTCAGGTTGAGCTGGGCGACCACCTCGGCCGGCAGCTGCTGGCGCAAATAAGCCGCTGCGGTCTCGGGTTTGCCGAGCATGTAGCGCACAAACCGATCGTGCGGGTTGTGAATCGGCTCTTCATTCATGGCCGCCGGTTCGCTGATGGAGAGCGCGGGTGATTAAGAGCACTCCAGCTTTGTCTTGCTTAATGCACGCGCTGGCCGGGTTGGGCACCTTCGTCGACACTCAGCACGAAGACTTCTGCTCCGCCGGGACCGGCGGCGGTGACCATCCCTTCGCTGAGCCCGAACCGCATCTTCCGCGGAGCCAGGTTCGCGACCATCACGACCAGCCGGCCGACCAACTGTTCGGGCTGATAGGCGGCTTTGATACCGGCAAACACCTGCCGTCGCTCCTGGCCACCAAGGCTGAGCGTCAGCTTCAGCAGTTTATTGGCCTCGGGAACATGCTCCGCCGCGATCACCCGAGCGATCCGCAGATCGACTTTGGCGAAGTCATCGATGCTGATCTCCGCCGCCAGCGGTTCGGCCTTGAGCGGTTCGTCCGAATCGTTCCAGGTCGCTGTGGGATGCTGTCCGCGGACGCTTCAGCGGCCTGTCGGCTGTCGTCAATCATCTTCTGCAAGTCCTCAATTTGAACGCGGTCCATCATCCGTTTGAACGGTTTGACAGGTTGGCCCAACAACGGCGACTGGCTCTGCTGCCAATCGACAACCGGGTCACCTAACAATTCTCCACAGTCCTGAGCCAGCTTCGGCAACACCGGTGCCAGGTAGATCGCCAGTTGGCGAAACAGGTTCAGCGCAATCGTGCAAACGTCGCGCAGTTCGTCGACTCGGGCCGGGTCCTTCTTCAGGTCCCAAGGGCGAGCATGTTCGACAAACGGATTGGCGGCATCGGCCAGTTCCATGATCCGCCGCATCGCGCGGGAGTAGTCGCAGGCGTCATAAGCCTGGGCGATTTCTTCGCCAGCGGCGGCCGCCGCGGCAAACAGCCCGCCATCGTCCGGATAGCGCGTCGCCAGCCCGGTTCCGCTGGCGAACTTGCCGACGCGGCTAGCGAGATTGACCACTTTGCCGATCAGGTCGCTGTTGATTTTGTCCGCGAACTCTTCCAGCCCCAGGTCGATGTCCTCGACCCGCGAGCTGAGCTTCGTTGCGTAGAAGTAGCGCAGGTACGACGGGTCGGCATGTTTTAAGTACGTTTCGGCGGCGATCAGCGTGCCGGTCGACTTGCTCATCTTCTCCCCGCCGACTTTGAGGAACCCATGGATATGGACCTTCGTCGGCAGACTATAGCCAGCCGTTTTCAGCATCCCCGGCCAAAACAGCGTGTGGAAGTAGGTGATGTCCTTGCCGATGAAATGATGGATTTCGCAGTCGGGCGATTTCCACCAATCAGCCAGCTGCTCGCCATTGGCTTGGCACCACTGCAACGTGCTGGCGATGTACCCGATCGGCGCATCGAACCAGACGTACCAGTAGTTGCCGGGCGAATCGGGGATTTCAAAGCCAAAATACGGAGCCGGTCGGCTGATGTCCCAGTCCCGCAACTCGTGCCCGAGGAAATGCCCTTTGAGGTAATTGGCCGTCTCGGTCTGCAACGCCCCGCTGGACTCGATCCAGTCGGCCAGAAAGTCGTGCAGCTTCTCCAGTTCCACGAACAGGTGCATCGCTTCCTTGAGCACCGGTGTGGAGCCGCTGAGGGTGCTCTTGGGATCGATCAAGTCGATCGGATTGTAGGTTGCCCCGCAGGCGCCGCAGTTATCGCCGGGCTGGTCATGACGACCGCAAATCGGGCAGGTCCCACGGACAAAGCGGTCAGCCAGAAAGGTCTTCGCCTCCGGGTCGTAAAGCTGAGAGACAGGCCGCTCGGCGATCAAGTCCGCAGCGCGGAGCGCATTCCAAAACTCGTGGCACAGCTGGCGGTTTTCTTCGCTATGGGTGCTGCCGTAGTGGTCGAACTGGACGTCGAAGCCCGCGAAATCCGCCTGGTGAGACAGACTCATCTGGGCGATCAGCTCTTCCTCGGTCCGCTGCTCCTTGCGGGCGCGGATCATGATCGCCGTGCCGTGGGTGTCGTCGGCACAGACGTACAGGCAGCGGTTGCCGCGCAGCCTTTGGAACCGGACCCAAATATCGGTCTGGATGTATTCGACCAAGTGCCCGATGTGGATCGGACCGTTGGCGTACGGCAGGGCGCTGGTTACGAGAAGTCTTCGAGTGCTCATGCGAAGAGTTTAGAAAGCCGGCGGCCGCTCAGGTAGCCGGGAACTCGATCGCGCCGATAGGACGCTTTCCCTGCTCGTGCTCAGTATCACGGTGCTCGTGCTCGTAATCGACCGACCGAGCAAAATGGGCTGGTGATGAGGAACGAGGGACGAACGACGTTGAGCCGGTAGTCGCCGAAGGATTGCTCCACTCTTGTTTGCCGCATTTCGAGCACGAGCACGAGCACGAGCACGAGCACGAGCACGAGCACGAGGGGAGATTACAGCAGTTGTCCGGCCTGTAGCCCCCCTGCTATTCGCTTTCTTTAAAATATGCCACCATTCGCCGACCTTGACGCTTGGCGCGTCTAGGTAAACTAGAGCCGCCCGTTTCCGGGCCGGTCAATTTTCTAGCCAGTGTGAAAGAGGGTACGTGATGAAGCTGTTTCAAGTGGTAGTAGCCGTGGCGATGATCGTCGCCGCAACGGCAATGATGGCACCGGCTCAGGCCGGTCTGTTAGGACATCGGGGCGCCGCAGCCGACTGCTGCGCACCGGCCTGCGAGCAGGTCTGCTGCGTCAAACCGGCCCCGCCGGTCGAAGTCACGATCTGCGTGAAAGACCCGGTGACCTGCTGCACCTATGAAGTCCAGGTGTGCGTTCCGGCCGAGTGCGCCTGTGAAGCACCTTGCCTGGAATCGTGCCGCTCCGGGCTCTTCGGCCGCAAGATCCTGACCTACAAGTGGCCCTGCTGCGACCACTGCGTCGAAATCGTGATCACCAAGCACGGCCGCACGATCGTCCGCTAAGCCGACTGCCGCTTTGAGCTCGGCTTCGTTTGGTAGCCGGTGGTTTCGCACTGCGACCACCGGCTGCTAGTCAGCCCTCTTTTCCGACGGCACTTACAGGCGGCGGATGTCGTTGAAGATGGCAAACGCCATCAGCGACAACAGCGCCAGCACACCCGCCATCGTCAGCTGCATCTGCAGCTTCTCATTGACCGGCCGGCCCAGCACCGCTTCGGCGGTCAAGAACAGCATGTGGCCGCCGTCGAGCGCAGGAATCGGCAGGAAGTTGAGAATCGCCAGGTTCATGCTCAGCAGGGTCAGGAACATCAGCAGCGCCGGAATACCGCGGCTGGTTTCGTGACCAGCGACCCGAAAGATCGTGATCGGGCCGCCGACCAAATCAGCGCTCGCTTTTCCGGTCACGAGCATCCCGAGGAAGCGAAACACCTCGGTCAGCCGCCGCTTGCTCGCTTCGATCCCGAGCGTCGTGGCATGCCCAAGCCCATCAGCGACATGGGTGCGTTCCAACTCAGCAAACCGCAGCCCGCGGTCGTACCAGTGGCCATCGATCACGCTCAATTGAGTATCCACGTCAACGATCCGGCCGTCGCGCAACACGGTGATCCGCAGCGGCGTGCCCTCTGGGAAGAACTGCCACAGCTCGATCAGCGCCGCCAGTGGGTACTCAGCATTGAACTCCCAGCCTTCTTTGAGTTTGTCTCTCACCGGCGCCAAATGCTTGGCTGCCAGCGCTGCGGGCACCGCATCATCCGACCAGCGGGCGACGACCTTTTTCAGCACATCGCCTGCACGCAGGCCTGCTTCCGCAGACTCAGCCGCTGGATCGGACTGAGCTGCGTCACCTTCTGCTTCGCCTGCGACCGCGGCAGTTTGGCTAGGCGGATAGACGACTGAGACGGTTGGCAACGCCTGATAGGCCAAGCCCAAGCGGTCCAGCGCCACGACATTGTCCGCGGTGTTGAGCGGTGACGAGGTCCGCAGCGGATCGGTCGGATGCAGTTCGAGCTGGACTTCGGTGGACTGCTCGCCATCGGCGCGGCGGAACGTCATCGACACCGGGCCATCGACATCAGCCAACTGCTCGGGCAACGCGATCGCATCGAGATTCTGCTCGCCGTCGACTGCGATCAGCACGTCGCCGGCCTTGACCCCAGCTTGCTCAGCCGGCCCGCCGGCCACGACAGCGACCACAGGACCGACGGCAAGTCCGATCCCCGGCATCTTGCGCCGTTGCGGTGGGATGACAACTTCCGAAGTCGAGCCGTCAGCGCGGCGCAGCTGCAGATTCAGCGGATGTCCAGGACGGGCGATGATCCGCCGCTGCAGCATCACGCTGCCTTGAACGTTGTCCCGCTGTCCAGCTCCTTCGATCGGCATGTCGTCGACCGCGATCACTTCCGCGCCGGCGTCGGCCTCCGACAACACGCTGGCTGCGACGCTGCCGGGGGCAGCAAGCCGGCCTGCGCTGGGCAGATACGTGGTGGCGATGTTCGAGATGCCGATCCGCCGCAGTCCAGGAATCGCGGCCACTTCCGCCGTCTTCAGCTCATAACTGCGGACCCCGTCGGGATATTCGATTTCCACGTTGACCGGGCGATCGGGATGATCGGTGCCTTCGAGCATGATCGCCGTCGCCATGTCCGAAAAGTAGAGTTGATCGTCCTGGCGAATTCCGCCGACGGCGACCACCTTACCACCGGGCTCGATCCCGGCTTTATACGCCGGACCGCCGGGTGTCACATCGCCGACCACGGCCGGCAGGTAGGGGACGCCGTACAGGAACGCCGCGGCAGCAAACATCACCCCGGTGACCAAGTTCATCACCACACCGGCGCTGATGATGATCATCCGCTGCCACACCGACTTAGCGGGAAAGGATCGCGGGTCGAGCCGGACCGGCTGATCGGCTTCGGGCACAGCATCGATCTCGCCGTCGGCCGCGTTTTGCTGACGGACCCGCCGCGCTTCTTCCTCGAATCGCCGCGGGTCGTCATCCTGGCCGAGCATTTTCACATAGCCGCCTAGCGGAATGGTACCGATCCCATATTCGGTTTCTCCGTGGCGAAATTTGATCAGGGTTCGCGGGAAGCGGATCGGGCCCAGGCGGATTGGAACATCAAAGCCCACGTAAAACTTCTCGACCTTCACCCCGCACCACTTGGCGGCCAAAAAGTGTCCGAGCTCATGGACAAAAATCACCAAGCCGATGCCCAGGGCCACGCGCGCCCAGAGCCAGATCTGCGTGAGGATCAGCGACACCAAGCCGACCTCATCGGACTGCGCGAGCAGCCCTTGAACCAGCGGCCCGGCATCGGCCAAGAGCGGTCCGGCCGCAGCCAAAAGAGGAGTGTCTAATAAGAGTTCGATCGAGCCTGCCACCGCTGTACCTCCGCACGTGCCCAACGGTCCAGCTCCAGCAGCCGGTCCAGCGAGGCCTGAGTTTCATGATTGTGATTTTCGAGCGTGGTTCGGCACGCCGTAACGATGTCAGTAAACCGAATTTGCCCGTCCAGGAATAGACCGACTGCCGCCTCATTGGCTGCATTGACAACCACCCCAGCGGTACCGCCGACCCGTGCGACTTCAAAGCCGAGCGGGATTGCCGGGAACCGTTCCCAGTCGACCGGCTCAAGCGACCACTGGCTGCACCGTGTCAAATCGAGCTTGGGAGTGTCGCCGGCAAGGCAGCGGGGATAAGTCAGGGCGTACTGGATCGGCAGCCGCATATTCGGCGGACTGAGCTGCGCAATGGTCGAGCCATCGACCATCTCCACCAGGGAGTGAATGATCGATTGAGGATGAATCATCACCTCGATTCTTTCCGCCGGGCAATCAAATAGCCACCTCGCCTCGATGATTTCCAGCGCCTTATTCATCATCGTCGCAGAATCGACCGAAATTTTGCGGCCCATTTGCCAGGTCGGATGAGCCAGCGCTTGCTCGACACTTGCCTGACGCATCTGCTCGGCCGTCCAGCAGCGAAACGGGCCGCCGCTGGCTGTTAAAATAATCCGACTGCGCTCGCCACCGCCAGAGAGGCACTGGAAAATCGCCGAATGCTCGCTATCGACCGGCAACAGTTCCGCCCCGGACTGCTCGACCAAGGCCCGGACCAGACCGCCGGCGACCACGAGCGTCTCCTTGTTGGCGATCGCCACGCGTTTTCCCGCTGCAACCGCCGCCAGTGTGCTTTCTAGTCCCGCCCGCCCCACGATTGCTGCAACCACAATGTCCACTTCGGGGTCCGCCGCCAAATCGCACAGCGACTCCGGCCCGACATCGATGCGGGCCGACGGAGGAAATATAATCGACTCCGCCGCTGCGGTCGCACCGCACCCCTCCGCGTCGCCAGGACTGGATAAAACGATGCGTCGCGGCTCGGTAGCGGCGGCGATCTCCGCCAGCCGATCCAAATTGCTGTGCCCCGAAATTCCGTGAACTTGCCACTTCACCTCCGGATCGGTGCGGTTCAAATGGGCGACTACGTCGACCGCCGCAGTTCCAATACTGCCGGTGGCTCCTAAGATGGCGATACGGCGTGAACGTAGTTGGGGAGATGACATAAAGTGGGTCTGGAAAGCGAAAGTGGAGCCCCGACCCAAAGATGCCTGTGGCAAGCGAACCGTTCGTCGGCCACCTGTTGCCTCCGATGGCCGCGCTGTTGGGCAGGAGGCTCTTAAGCGTAACGTTTTAATCGGACCGTCTGGCCCGTCTAAGAATATCTATGAGTGACGACAAGAAACGCAAGAAGAACTCCGACGAGCCCCGCAGCGGTGGCGTTTGGCTGATGCTCGCCGTGCTGGTGGTCGCTGTGGCAGTCAGCGGCTACCTGATGTCCGGCACCTCCCAGCGACTGCGGTACCCCGATCTGGTCCGCCTGCTCGAACAAACTCGCTACGAGCAGTACGGCAGCAATCGCCTTGTCGCAGCCGGCGACGGTTCACCGTCAGCGGCCAGTCCAGCCGATCCGGCTGACGGCGTGGCCCAGGACGACACAGTCATTCAGGACACCGCCGCCGAGGCGGAGGCCGGTGACGAGGCGGGCGACGGGGCCGGTACAGACCCACAGCTGGCTGCGGACGATCAAGGCGTGCTGGAGCCTGCCGATCCAGAGTTTCAGTCGCAAGAACCGGCGGACGCAGCCGCTGACGGGATTCGGGCGGCTGCCGGCGCCATCGTCGTGCCGGCGGAGCGAAATCCCGATGCGATGGTCGAGTTTCGCCTACCGCAAAACATCGCCATCTCGGATAACCTGATCACCGGCAGCGTCGAGTATCGGCCGCTGCTGCGCCCGATGCGAAACCGCAGCGGGTTTCGTTTCGCACCGAGCGAACGATTCGCAACGACGCCGAGGACGCTCGGCTGCTGGAACTGCTCGCCCGCTCGAACGTCGTTTGGGACACCGATCGGCCGAACACGTTCTTGGCCGACCACGGCGTCACCCTGCTGATGATCGGCGTGCTGCTGCTGTTCGGGTTCCTGATGCTCAAGCGGATCAGCGGTGTCAGTTCGCCGATGGCGTTCGGCCGCAGCCGCGGCAAGCTCTATCGCCCAGGAAGACATCGACGATCACGTTCGACGACGTCGCCGGCATCGACGAAGCCGTCGAAGAGCTCCGCGAAGTCGTCGAGTTCCTCAAGACGCCCGAAAAATACCAGCGGCTCGGCGGCCGCATTCCCAAGGGCGTGCTGCTGGTCGGCCCGCCGGGCACCGGCAAGACGCTGCTCGCCAAGGCCATCGCCGGCGAGGCGGGCGTGCCGTTCTTCAGCCTCTCGCGGCTCCGACTTCGTCGAGATGTTCGTCGGCGTCGGCGCGGCCCGCGTCCGCGACATGTTCCAGCAGGCCGAGCGAAGGCGCCCGTGCATCATCTTCATCGACGAGCTCGACGCCCTGGGCAAAACGCCGCGGCAGCGGCAACATCGGCGGCCACGACGAGCGCGAGCAAACGCTCAACGCCCTGCTCGTCGAGATGGACGGCTTCGGCACCAACAGCGGCGTGATCGTGATGGCCGCCACCAACCGGCCCGAAACGCTCGACCCGGCCCTGCTGCGTCCCGGCCGCTTCGACCGCCACGTGCTGGTCGACCGGCCCGACGTCGCGCGGCCGCGAGGAGATCCTCAAAGTCCACGTGCAAGAACATCAAGGTCGACGACATCGTCGATCGTGAAAGAAGTCGCCGCGATCACCAGCGGCTTCGTCGGCGCCGACCTGGCGAACATGGTCAACGAGGCCGCCCTGCTGGCCGCCCGCAAGGGCAAGACGTCGGTCGGCATGGCCGAGTTCAACGAAGGCGGTCGAGCGCGTCACCGCCGGCCTCGAAAAGAAGAAGCGCATCATGCACGAGGACGAAAAGCTCCGCGTCGCCTACCACGAAAGCGGCCACGCCCTGGTCGCCTACTCGCTGCCGAACACCGACCCGGTCCACAAGGTCTCGATCATTCCGCGCGGCCTGGCGGCCCTGGGCTACACGATGCAGCGGCCCGAGCAGGACCGCTTCCTGATGACGCAAGAGCGAACTGGAAAGCCGCATCCAGGTGCTGCTGGCCGGCACGGTCGCCGAGGAGATGATCTTCGACGACATCTCGCACCGGCGCCCAGAACGACCTGGAGCGGGCCACCGAAATCGCCCGCAGCATGGTCATGGACTTCGGCATGAGCCGGCTGGGCCGCGTCAACTACCGCGAGAGCAACCGCAGCCCGTTCCTGGCCACCGGCGGCAACGATGGGCACCAGACGGCGCTGAGCGAGGAGATGGCCAAGCAGATCGATCAGGAAGTCGTCCGGATTCTCGAGGAGGTGCTCGCGCATACTCGCGAGATCCTGGAACAGCGCCGCGAAGCGCTCGAGGCGGTCACGCAGCGGCTGTTGGAGGTCGAGTCGATCGACAACGAAGAACTGCGGCGATTGCTCGACGCCCATAGCCCGGGCCCCTGGCTGGTTCCGGGAACGCGAGCCGAAAAGCCCCGCGCCCAGATCCGCGCCCCGCAAAATCCTGGCATGGATATCGCTCCGACCGCTGACAACCAGATCTAGCGTGACTCTCTGAACATTGCGCAGCGGCCCACCAGCGCCGCGGCCAATGGGTCGTCGTCGGGTCCGCAGAAGCCCCAGTGCTGGCGCTGCGCCAGCCCTCGGCATATTGATACTTGCCGGACATTTGGCCGACTTCAGCGGAGCCGTCGCGCATTGTCTGAATGTAGGAATCCATCCCTTGGCTCTCGTCGAGCCAGCGTTTTTGGCTGGCGTGCGCTGCCAGCGCCTCGGCCTTCGCTTCCAGCACGTCGGTGATGTCGACGTACAGCTTCGGCCACACGCGTTCGCCCAGCGGCGTTGCGTTGCCGACCGGCTGAGCGTGATAGACCGTGACCGGCTCCATGTACACATCCGTCGGCGGGTCGCTCTCAAAGTTCGGCATTCCATGAGCAAACGCCGCCGATACCGCCAGCCGGCACGTGTGCTCGTGGTCTTCCATGTAGTCGACCGGCGAGTGCGTCAACAGGATGCTCGGTTTGGCCTGCCGCACCACCGCTGCCACCTGCCTCAGCAGCTCGGTCGTGTAGGCGATCTCCATGTCGGCGCAGATCGGCGGATAGAACTGCGCACCCAGGATCTTCGCCGCCGCCTTGGCTTCTTCCAGCCGGACCGCCGCGCAGGTCGCGCGGTCCATCGTCGTCGACCCCCGCGAGCCGTCGGCGAGGTTCATGTAATGCAACTCCCAGCCCTGCTCGCGGAGCCGCAGGAGAGTTCCGGCCATGACAAACTCGATGTCATCGTGATGCGCAGCAATCGCCAGAACAGACGGCATAGTCTCTCAAACCTCGGTTACAACTAATCAATAAAAATCGGCGCCCTGCCCTGCACCGCCCAGGCGATTTTGGCTGCCAAGGCGCGAATCACTGACGCAGGCGGCCGCGTCATTCTAAGAGCCTATCTGGAAACGAGCTATGTGGCCGCGCAGCGGCGCCCTTCGCTCCCTCGCCCCCCGGCTTTGCGGGGGAGAGGGTTGGGGTGAGGGGATTCCGGAGAGGCACTAAGAGCCGCCGCGGGTCGGCGGGAATCAGTGATTTGCCGCAGCGCCAGTAGGCTGGCAGCGGCTTAGAAGCCTCGCGACGAGTCGTCGGAAAACGGATCCGACAGCCCTTGGCGTGGTTGGCTTCGCGGAGCGCGCGGCGCCGGTTGCTGGCCGCTCGGCTGCGAAGGATTAAAACTTTCGATCCAGCCTTCTTCGGTCGACAGCGGGCGAGCGGACGAGTCCTGCAGCGGCCGCGGCGTGGGCGGGTCGGCCGAAACCCGCGGTAAAGTGCTCGGTGCGGACTGTGTGCGCGGGACCGGCTGAATACTAGGTACTGACTGCGGGCTGGGTGCCAGCGGTCGGCTCGGGACCAAGCCATTGCTCGTCGACGATCCGTTGGGAACCGGCGGAGCCGAAGACGGCTGAGCCTGCGGTTGCCCATAGCTGTGGGGCTGCGCATAGGCCTGGGGTATCTGCGGTGTCGACTCGTCAGAGAACGACATCGGTCCCTGACCGTAGCTCGCCCCCGGCGACCAGTAGGCATCCAGTTGCTGCAGCGTGCCGTGATCGCAGGCGTCGTCACAGCCGGCGGCATCACAGGCAGATGACTTGCGGCCGGAGAGCACCGTCCGCTCCAAGACCGACTCGATTCCGCCGGCCAGCGCGTCGAGCGTCTTGAAGATCGGTCCTTGCGGCTGCCCATGGCCACTACGGCCTTTATGTCCGGCTGCCTCTGCCGAGTCGGTTGCCAAGCTACCCGTGGCCGCGACAACCAGTGCCAAGCCGATGCGTTTGGTCCAGTATTGACGGTATTGCATGATCATCGACCTTTATGCTGGCACTATTTTCGGCCGCCTGTCGCCACCGTTTCCGCTGGCACATTCGGCACAACCCCAACCCGTAGCAGAGGGATCGGCGACCGATAATCATCAGGACCAGTCGAATCACTTACCACAGCAAGAATGCCCCATATTGCCCAACTTACAAACAAGGGCGATCTCGCTAGCCAAAGCCTGCTTTGTTGACATACTTGGCCCCCTAACACCGTCGGAGTCCAACCATCAGGCTGCACCGCGCCGTTGGAGTCCAGCCTAAAGGCTGCACCGCGCCGTTGGAGTCCAGCCTTTAGGCTGCACCGCAATCGCAAGCCGAAACCAACCGTCACTCCACAAGCTAAAGTGTAAGTTCAATTTTCACAGGCTGAATCCTGAACTCCTACCTATCGACGAAGCAGTATCGTAGAGCCATTGTGCTCAATTGTTGTGCATGCCAAAACGATCGAGCGCGGAACTGGAACAATTGAGGTCAAACAGGAACAATTGTTCTACGGCTCTACAACCGCCGAAGCACATAGACGACATCCTCCGTCGATGCATCGACGGTGATTGGTGCATGGACACGGTAGCTGAAATCGTAGGTTTCGACGCACTCCCACACACCGCTGTCGCGGATCAAACGCCTCATTTGCGCAGCGGTGTAACTGCGCAGCACCAGCACATCCTCAATCCGCCAGCTGCGGCTGGGAGTGTGGATGTCAAAACGGATGCCGAACCGCTCGATCCGTTTGCTCGGATCGCGCTCGATGGTCCACATGTGAGTATTGACCGCCAGATTCCCACGCCGCGCCGACCACGATTCGGTCTCGCTCGGAGCCGCCTCGGTCGGACTCAGGTGAATGCCCAGCAGGTAGAGGCCGCCGCTGCGGACGCACTGCCCCATCGACTTCAGATGCCCCAGCGCCTGCCTTTGCGTCGTCAGGTGACGGAAACTGTTGATCGTGTTGAACGCGATGTCATACCGGTCCGGAGCAGTGAAATCCGCCATGTCGGCGACCCATACCTGGCCGTCAACCCCGCGTTTGGTCAGCCGCTCGTTGCAAAACTCAACCGCCTTCGGATTCAGATCGATGCCGGCAACCTGATAGCCGCGTTTGCCCAGATGAACCAACAATCGCCCGGTCCCACATGCGGGTTCAAACAGCTTGTGTACCTCGCCATCCGAGAAACGTTCACCGCACTTCCGAATGAATTGCAGTTCCGCCGCGCAGTCGGCTCCGAAGACCAAATCATAGTATTTGGGATGGTCATAGATCGATTCGGAGACGACATCGGTCATCGGAACTTTTGGCAAGGTGAGAAACCCACTGTTATGAGATCTGGAATCAGCGAACGGGCGCCAGTCCTAAACAACGACGAATCACACCGATCTGGCCGCTGTGGATGTGCTCGTGCAGCGGGCAAAATAGAATCGCCCCCAGCTTGATCGGGTAGACGGCATAAGGCATTTCCACGCTCTCCAGCAGCACGCCGGTATCCAAGCCGTGCATCAGCCCCTGCAACGCAGCGGTGTGAACCCGCTCCAGCCGCTCGGCCAATTCATCTGCTGACCACTGCGAACTGCTCACCGTCGCAGGATCCGAGCCGCGGCTGAACGCTTTGCGAAAGCGGCTGGGGATCAAGTCGAGATCCTCATCACGGCGACCGTGGATGCGGAACATCAACAGACCATACTGGCTCACTGCCAAATGGCCGACCTGCCAAGCGATATGACTGGCAAACGGCACCGACTCGTCGTGCGAACCCGCAGTGCTGATCAGCGGCCGCTCAAACCACAGTTCTCGCGGCGTCTGGGCCAGCAGACTCAGCGTGTAGTGCCGCGCCCACTGAATCTGGCCCAGCGCCGCGGTGAACATCGCCTCGGCGGTGGGAAGATCGGGCAGTTCGGCTCCCACCGCACTGTCAGGTAAAGATTCAATTGGAGGCACAGCGGGTTGGTTTGGTTGGGTCATGCTTACAAACGTTATAAGGATCGAGTTGTTATGGTTCGGAGTCGCGAGAACCAGGTGCTAACGCGTGCCGGCTGATTGGTTTTTTCTCAATATCATCGCCTACCCTGCGGCTCACGATTTTCCCACGTCGATCACGCCGTCCCAGTTGGGCGGCGGCACGCGGCCGTGGCGGAGAATCGTCGCGGTCAGAAAATCCTTCGCTCGGTCGGTCGAGGGAACTTGGTGCAGCCGTTCAAACGCCACATCCCACTGGCCGGCGATCAACGCGTCGAGCGCCTGTTCATATGCGGCGACATCATCGTCGCTCGGCCAGCCCGGTGTGCCTACCGGACGGAGCAGCTGGTGGACATCGATCGCGGTGGAAAATCCGGCCGGCCGGATCCGTGCCAAGCGGCGGACCCGCATCTGATCAGCCGGCTCGTGGTGGCGAATCCAGGCAGCGGACGCCTCGTCCAACAGCACCTCCGCGCCGAGCACCTTGGTCATCCCCTCCAGCCGGCTGGCCAGGTTCACGACCGGACCAAACGCGGTGACTTTGACCTGATCGACCGTGCCGATCCGCCCGACGACCGCGCGGCCGGTGGCCAGGCCAATGCCGCAATGAAATCCATATCGTCCGGCACTGCGGCCGGCGCGAGAACGCGAGCCCGGTTCAGCGGCAGGCGTGAGATGGCCCAATATCCCCTGGCCATAGAACGCATCGCGGATGGTCAGCGCGGTGCGCGCCGCTCGGCCGACGGCGTCCTCTTGGTCCAGCGGCCAACCCCAGAACCCCATCGCCGCGTCGCCGTGAAAGTCGCCGACGACACCGCCTTGCCGCAGGATTTCGCCGGTCATCACCCCCAGCGCGTCGCTGACCCGCTGCAAGAGTTCGAGCAACTGGTGCTGCGACTGCTCGCTTTGACGCGTAAAACCGCGAAGGTCACAAAAGATTACCGAGACGTCGGTTTCCCGCGGCCGCAGTACCTCCTCGGGATCGCGGCCTGCCAATGCCTCCATCACCACCGGTGCAAAGAACCGCTGCATGCCGATCTGTTGACGCTGCAACAGCCGCGACTGCCGGAGGTTGCCCAGCGTTGTGCCGACCAGTTCAGCAAACTTGACGTCGTCGTGCAGGTCCTCCGGCGCCGCCTGCAGCGATTGCCCGTAGCCGCCGTCGAGCCTCGGTGTCAGTTGGCCCGTCACATAGATCACCCAGCCGTTGCAGGCCGCCGTCGGCAACGGCACACAGAACGCCCAATCGACCCCTTCGCTGGCCGTGTAACGTTCTGCCGCCGCCGCGCCTCCAGCCCCCGCTTCACCGCCGCCCTCGCCTCCAGCTTCACCGCCAGCCCACAGATGCAGCACGGTTTGCCGCGTGGCGACGGCCTGGCGTGCGATCGTTCCGCTCGGCCTCGGGCCCTCCGCTTCAGCGATCCGGTGGTCGTAATGCAACATCCGTGGCGGCGCGCCTGCGGATTTGCTGACGTCGAGCACCGCTACCGCCGAAGCCGACGGGATCGACTGCAACAACAGACTGACAACCCGCACCAACAACTCTTCGTCGTTCGTGCTGCCGATGATGATGTCGGGCAAGCGGCCCAGCGCCTCGATCCGCGAACCCGCATCGCGGAACCCACGGCTACGAAGTTCAGTGACGTTGTACACGTGCTCGGTTACCTCAGCCCGGCGGTCGGCATCGTTGATTTCCGGACGAATCGCCAGCGTGAAAGAGGTGTGCCCGATCACGAAGTGCTCACCGGGCAGCAGCCGAAATGAGTCCTGCCGCTGGCCGCGGTAAAACACTGGATTCTTCGCCGCCGGCAGTCGCTGTACCCACACGCTGCCATCTTCCTGCGGCTGTAGCGCGACGTGTTCGCGCGAGATGCGGTCGTCCCAGGGCACCGTCCACTTCCCCGGCCCGTCGCGTCCGAGCGTGATCACCGCACTGGCAGAGAGGCTGGAGTCGCCTACCTGATCGGGATGGTTGTGCGGAATCGGCAGCGGTCGCCGCCAGCGCTGCTTGGGCTGAGGGCCCTGAGCGATCAAGTCGGGCATGCGGCCTCCTCGGCAAGCACCACCGCATGCCTACCAGCGAGCAGGCCCGTGCTGAAGGCGGATTGGAAGTTATAGCCACCGATCCAGCCGTCCAAATCGAGGATTTCGCCAGCGATGAACAGTCCCGGCACAAGCCGACTTTGCATCGTCCGTGGGTCGACCTCTTTGAGACTGACCCCGCCGGCCGTGACCTCCGCTTTGTCAAATCCGCGCGTGCCGGTAACCGGCAGCGGCAGACTCTTCAAATACTCGGTCAATCGTCCTGCCGCGGCTTTGGGCAATTCTGCAAACGAGCATTCCGCCGCTCCCGCGCCCGCGGCGATCGCTTCCGCCAATCGTTTGGGCACCAGTTCCGCCAGCGCCGCGGTCACGCGCCGGCTGCCCGCACCGCTGCGCTGCTGCTGCAGCCACTGCGAAACTTGGTCGACCGATTGGTCCGGCAGCAGGTCGAGCGTCAACCGCGTCTGGGCCGGATTGTCCGCCACGGTGATCACGCCGCTGACATCCATGGCTGTCGGACCGGAAAAGCCAAAATGCGTAAACAGAAACCCGCCACGACGGACCAACAGCGGTTTTTTCGGCGGCTTTTGGCCCGGCGGAGCCACCGCCCAGACGCTCGCTTGGGCGCTGTCGAGCGTCACACCGCTAATCTCACGCATCCACGGTTCGCCTCCAACCAGCGGCACCAGGGCCGGCCGCGGCGGGACGATGTGGTGACCAAAATCCCGCATCCAACCATAACCTTCGCCGATCGTGCCGCACCCCGGCCAGCTCTTGCCACCGACGGTCACGATCACACGGTCGGCTGCCAGCGTTTCGCTCTCAAGTTCAACTGTAAAGCCGCCGCCGTCGGCAGCGCGGCGCAAGCCTCGTACCGCCGCACCGAGCCGCAGTTCGGCTCCCGCATCGAGGGCATATCGCAACAATGCATCGCGGACATCGACCGCGCGATTGCTGACCGGAAACACCTTTCCGGTCGATTCGATTTGAGTCGGGACGCCGAGCGAATGAAACAGCTGCACCACGGCCGCTGGCGGCAGCGCCGCGAGCGCCTGGCGCAAGAACGGTCCGCCGCGGCCGAACGCTTGCATGATCCCTTCGGGCCCGCAGTTGTGCGTCAAGTTGCAGCGAGTCCCGCCGCTCATCAGAATCTTGACGCCGGCCTTGCGGTTCTTTTCCAGCACGGTCACTTGGCAGCCCACGCCGTCGGCCGTGGCTTGACGAGCCGCGCTGGCCGCCGCCATCAAGCCCGCCGCCCCAGCTCCGATCACGACAATCTTCAATCCGCTAACCCTTCAAAGTAAAGCCTCGCCCCGCCCTGCTCTGCCCCGATACGCCGGCCGAATCGAAGTGTTTTTCTTGACTCCGCATGCCGATAATACAAAAATTGGAGCCCCGCGCCGAACCGACGCGGTCCGCCCAAGTCCCGCAGCTTACAGTCGCGCCGCTCACAGTCGCCAGGTTCATCCATGGGTTCGCCAGTCTTTCCTCCGCGTTGCTCGAAGTTCTCCTTTGCGCAAGCGCGTACGCTCGTCGGCGACCTGCAAAAGCCGAACCCGCTGATTTACTGGGTCGATTTCCTTTGCTCGATCATCACCGGGCACCTCGCTTTTCACGCATTGTATTTTCTGCCCAAGTGGATGCCCGAGTCGAGCTGGCTGATTCCGGCGATGGCGCTGGCGTTTGTGACGACCGTCATCCTCTACATGCGGTCGGTGATGTTCATCCATGAACTGGTGCACTTGCCCAAGGACCAGTTCAAGGGGTTTCGGATCGCCTGGAATGCCTTGTGTGGGATCTTCTTTCTGATCCCTTCGTTCCTCTACTACCCGCACGTCGACCATCATCGCCGCAAGCATTATGGCACCGAGCACGACGGGGAATACCTCAGTCTCAGCCATCACGGCCCCTGGATGATCGTCGGGTTCATCCTGCAAGCGCTGATCATTCCTCTGCTTGGCTTTGCGCGGTTCTTGATCATCAGCCCGATCTGCTGGGTGGTGCCTGGAGCGAGACAGTTTTTCCACCGTCACGCGTCGACGATGGTCGTCGATCCATTTTACAAGCGGAGCGATTTTTCGCCGCGGCTGCACCGCATCATTTTGTTACAGGAGGCGCTCTGTTTTGCATGGTGCGTCTGGTTCCTGATCCGCGGCGGGATCATGCGCGGTGAGTGGATCGACCCGATCTGGTTCATCGGTTACGCGGTCGGTGTGTCGTTGATCATGCTGAACGAAATCCGCACGCTCGGAGCGCACCGCTGGACCGGCAACGGCGAGGAGATGTCGTTCGAGGAGCAACTGCTCGATTCGGTCAATTACCCGCACGCCCCGTGGATCAGCGAGTTGTGGGGCCCGGTCGGCACGCGTTACCACGCCCTGCACCACCTGTTCCCCTCGCTGCCGTATCACAACCTCGGCGAAGCGCACCGCCGGTTAATGGAAGGACTGCCCGAGGACTCGCCCTACCGTTACACCGTCGCCCCAAGCCTGACCAGCGAAATCGTCGCGCTCTGGAAACGCTCGCTCGCGTCGATCAAACCGGCGTAGCGCAACACTGCGCCCTCGTAGTCGTCAGATAACAAACTGCTATGCGATTTTTTACAATGGAGGCCGGTGCGCTTGCATTTTCAGATTGGCTTGCTTTGATTGCCGGGACAGCTTTAGCGACAGTTGTGTTCATTTTCCTATTTCACTTCCTCAAGAAAGCACCTCACTCTCTTCCCTTTAAGTTCGCGTGGAGGGTGATTGTTGATGTCGTTGGCCCCGAGAAAGCAAAGTGGATGCTGTTACTTCCCGTAGCAGCAATTGCGGTCACGTCCTTTCTTGTAGGTGCTCGATTGCCCGCCCCAGTGGTAGCCCTGTTTTGCTTTACGGTTTCTGCTTGTGTGGCCTTACACTTACAATCGAGCCAAACTTTGCCGGGAAAGTTCAAAGGCTGGCGAGTTCATTGAGAAGCTGGCGCAGCAGCGGACGCCGGTGATGGTAATTCATCTGTCCACCAAGCTGAAAGAAGCTAAATGGGTCAGGAGGCTCCCGGTACATGGATAAAATTATCCGCACCTTCAATACTCACGAGGAAGCAATCCACCGGACGAGGCCAAGACCAACTCGACGTTCAGGCACTGAGACGCACTATTCAGGATGACGACTGACCGTGCAGTGTCTGACGTGCATCCGTGATCTGCATCCACCAGCAACGCAGAGCCTCTTAACCGCCTACTCTGCGAGCGGATCCAAGCTGAGGCGCGGCCTCCAGGGGATGCTTAACGCTCTCCACGCATTTGCTGAAGTCAGGTAGCCGATGCTCGAGATCGGTTCCCGGCGCCCTCTGAAGGACTCCGCAGAATCCTGCAAAAGCACCGTGCCCAAACGGCTTGGACCCTTTTCCGATGCAGGAGGCGTCATGGCACGCTCATTGCGGCAGCAGGCTGTGTGTGGCTGCTGCGCGTCGCTTGCTCTAGGGTCGCCAGCGCCGGATGTTCCATTTCTCCTTGATCGAACCGAGTGAATCGAATGAACCCGACGCGACATGACCTTCCCGCCGAAACTCGCCAAACCGTCTCGACGCTGCTCAACGAACGCCTGGCGGACTTGATCGACCTATCGCTGCAGGCCAAGCAGGCTCACTGGAACGTGAAGGGCTCGTCGTTCATCGCGTTGCACGAATTGTTCGACCAAGTCGCTGGTTTCTTACCAGCGTTCATTGATGAAGTCGGCGAACGGATCGTCGCAATGGGCGGAACGGCCGAAGGTACGATCGGCGTCGTCGCCTCGCGAACCTCGTTGCCGGAGTACCCAGTCGATCTCACGTCCGGTTGCGAGCACGTCGATCGGCTGGCGGGTGCGTTGGCGGCAACCGGAAAACGGGTGCGCGCCGATATCGGCCGTGCCGCCGACTGCGGCGACGATGGCACCGCCGATCTGCTCACCTCGCTGTCACGCGAGCTGGACAAGTACCTGTGGTTCGTCGAGGCTCACCTGCAGAACAAGTAGATTGGCAACCAAAGTAGGTGGGCACCACCGGCTGGTCGGATCGATTAGGCTGATAGCGTAAGAGCGAGGTCCGTCGCTCCGTAGCTCGCCTCATCCTTCCCACCTGAGAGACTTGTCATGCGTCTGCTGCCGCTTTCTAGCTGCGCGTCAGCTCCCTGGGCGGTGATCGCCGCGCTCCTGCTGATCACCGGCTCGCCAGCCTCCGGCGAAACCTTATCGCTCCAGTTGCGGTCTCAACAGCCGGCTGATTCCGCGGCAACCCGCTTCCACACGTCGACGCAGCCGCAGTCTTGGAACGGCGAAGAGACTGCCGTGATCGTCTGCGACATGTGGGACTCCCACCACGGCTATCACGCGGCGCTGCGAACGGCGGAACTGGCTGAGCCGGTCGATCGCTTCATCACCGCGGCCCGCAAGCAGGGTGCAGCGATCATTCACGCCCCCAGCGGCTGCGTCGACGCCTACAGCAACCATCCTGCACGCCGCCGTGCGATCCAAACCCCACGCGCGTCGCAGTTTCCTGAAGAAATCTCCAAGTGGTGCTACCAAATCCCGGCCGAGGAAGCAGCGGTTTATCCGATCGATCAGTCCGCCGGTGGCGAAGACGATACGCCGGAGGAAAAAGCCGCCTGGCAGAAGGAGTTGGCACAGCAAGGGCGGAACGTCCAGCATCCTTGGCAGCGACAGATCGCGACGATCAACATCGATGCTGAGGCGGACTGGATCTCCGACAGCGGTGAAGAGATCTGGAGCATCCTGCAGCAACAGGGAATCAAGAATGTGATGCTCGTCGGTGTGCATACCAACATGTGCGTCTTGGGCCGACCCTTTGGGCTGCGGCGGATGACCACCGCCGGCATGAATACGGTGCTGGTGCGAGACCTGACCGACACCATGTACGACCCGCGGGCCTGGCCTTTCGTCAGCCATTTCACCGGCACTGATTTGATCATCGATCACATCGAGCGGCACGTTTGTCCGACGATCGATAGCGTTCAATTGGTCGGCGGAGAACCGTTTCGCTTTGCCGCTGACGATCGGCAACACGTGGTGCTGGTGATCGCCGAAGATGAGTACCGCACTGCCGAGACGCTGCCGCCATGGGCGCTGAAACACCTCGGCCCGCGATACCGCATCAGCTACTGCTTCGCTGATGAGAACGCTCCGAACCACATCATCGGACTGGAGTCACTCGATGACGCTGACCTGATGGTGATCAGCGTCCGGCGACGTGCGTTGCCGAGCGTCGACCTCGATCACGTCCGTCGGTTTGTCGCCGCTGGCAAACCGGTACTCGGCATCCGCACCGCCAGCCACGCCTTTGCAGTCCGCGGCGAAGCGCCGCCGGATGCGGCCCAGTGGCCCGAGTTCGATGCTCAGGTCTTTGGCGGCAACTACCACAATCATTACGGCAACGGACTGTGCTGCACCGTCACGGTCGCGGAAGCGGTTCCGGCGGAGTTGCAAAAGCTAATTGCCCCCTTTGGCAGCCAACCGTTTGACGCTGGCGGATCGCTCTACCGCACCTCGCCGCTGGCACCAGCGACGCAGCTGCTGTTAGAAGGCAGCGTCGCCGGTCATCCGAGCGAGCCGGTGGCCTGGACATTTGCCCGCGCCGATGGCGGTAAATCGTTCTACACCTCGCTGGGACACGTCGATGATTTCTCCCAAGCCGCTTTCGCAGAATTCCTTGCTGCTGCCGTCGATTGGTTGGCTGCATCGGTGACCGAGAGCGCTCCATGAACCGTTCTGGCGCTCAGCCCCAACGGGCTTGGGCCCGGTCAAACCTCTGGGCCTACTGCCGATTTAAATATTCCGGGATCCGGTTGTTGGGCTCACTCCATTTCCTGTCCACGCTCAGAAGCGACTGAGCCTGCTTCAGGCTGATCACGCCGTCGGTCCAGAGGTACTCAACGGCGTTTTGAGCGGCCAAAGCCTCGTAAGTATTGCCGCCTGTCAACACCTGCTGGAGCGACTCGAGTGCCGCATCGACCTCGTCTTGATGTGCGATCGCTTCAGCGGCCACAACTCGGACATCAAGATGATCATCGGCGAGCAAAGTCGCTAGTTGCGGTTTGGCACTGGCCGCTTGGTCTCTCAAAATCAGGCAACCGGTTGCTCCCCAATAGCGAACGACCGGGTGCGGATCGCCCATCGCCGCGGTCAACGCTTCCAAAGCGGATGCATCGCGGCTGATTGCTTGGTCGGCGATCTCGATGACGCGTTGGATTGGGTAGGCCTCGCTCTGCGCATACTCATAAATCGTCCGCCCACTCGCCAAATGCTCATACATCCCCTCGGGAATGAAGCCTGGATCGCGCAGCTCGACCATTCGCTGGCGCAACTGCTGACGCATCACATTCAAAAGATTGCGATCGGGCTGTGAAGCGGCCAAGTCGTTCAGCTCATACGGATCGGCCGTGAGATCATAAAACTCCTCCGCCGGCTTGGGTTGCCAATAAGCCGATTGTGCCTGATTGGTGCGGCCAGCCTGGAACTCGGCAAACCAGCTTCGCATGCTGGGCTGGACTTGGAATCCATAGGTATAGTGCTGACCATAAGGACGATGAGGCGAGTAGTTCTTGACGTAGCGATGGCTGCGACTGCGGATCGCCCGCACCGTATCATAGCGCTCGTCCATTCGCCCGCGGAAGAGGAATACAAACGGCTGCGGCTGCCCCTGCGGCTCACCCAGAAACGGGACGCCCTCATAGTGCTCTGGCACTGCGACGCCACACAGGCTCAGCAAGGTAGCCGGCACGTCGACAAAGCTGACCGGCGCGTCGACCCACTGACCCGGCGAAGCAGGGGCCAGATGTGCCCACTTCTGCGGAAAGCGAGCGATCATCGGCACCCGCGTGCCCACGTCGTGGATGTTGCGTTTGCCGCCGGGCAGCGCTCCGCCATGATCGCTGCAATACAAGACGATCGTCTCCTCAGCGAGGCCGCTGGCTTGTAATTGCTCAAGCAACCTGCCGACTTCTGCATCCATCTTCGTCATCTGGTCATAGTAATTCACCCAGTCGCGGCGAATCGCTTCGGTGTCAGGATGATAAGGCGGCAGTTGAAAGTCCGCCGGCGCGATGCGGAAGTCGGTTTTATCGGCTGGAGCGGCTACCTGACTTTCATGCGTGCTGCCCAAATTAAAGACAGCAAAAAAGGGCTGCCCGGGCTGACGGTTGCGATAGTGTGCGGTGCGACTACTGGCATCCCAAATATCGCGGCGGCCAGCGATGTTGTAATCTTCTTTGGCGTTGTTGGTGCAGTAATAGCCAGCGGCGCGCAAGTGCTGAGGGTAAAGCAGAAAGGGCTCGGGCATCGCGACGCGGCTGCGATGATTGTGTAGCCCGAGCGAGCTGGCATGCATGCCAGTGATCAGCGTCGTCCTCGCCGTCGAGCAGACCGGAGAGTTGGCGAATGCGTTGCGGTAGCGAACGCCCTCGGCGGCGAGCCGGTCCAGATGCGGTGTCTGCGCTTGCGCATCGCCATAGCAACCGAGGTAACAACTGTTGTCCTCACTGGTAATCCAGAGGATGTTGGGCCGCCCATCGCCGTGAGCAGGTGACACCGCCAACATCGCACCTAAGAGAGCAACACAACCCAACAGGCTTCGATTCATCATGTGCCTCGGTTTCATCTAAAAAGGTTCTTCCGCTGAACGAGTGGCCGCTCGTCTCGGAGCGGGTATCGCTTTGGCTTTGGGGGTGGCACGCTCAGAGCCCTAGCGATGGGCGTGGTCTTCTGAAACAGGTACCGAGCCGATGAGACATTCCGTAGTTTACCTGCAGTCCTCCCCAACACGCCCTTCGTTCCTCGGGGACGTGCCACCCAGATGATCAGCGTCTACGCCTTAAGGATGAGCCATGAAAATCCCGGAAGAACCTAAAAACGAGCGTGCATCTGACTGCCAGGTCAGTCAACCAGCAGGGTGAGTGTCAAGCGGCGAACATCCATCACGGTGTTTCCCGGTATTTGAATCGCGCGTAGGGTCAGATCACTTCGGCCGGCAGACAACTCAATGGTCCCCAGCGCCAGCGGGCGAAACGGCTTCATCTGTGATTCCGCAGCAGGCCGCGGCAGCGTGTCCTGGTCGGTGTTCAAGGGCGGATCCCAGCCCGGCTGGACGGTGCCCTGCAGAGCGGCCGACTGAAAGCTCAGCTCGACGACCGAACCCGCGTCGGCCAGCGGACAGGTGTAGTCAACGACCACTTCATACCGCCCCGCCGTTTGCACATCGACCGACCACACGATCGAATCTTGCAATGAATTCCAATTGACGAAATAGGAGGAATTCGGAGCGCTGCTGCTGCGACGCACCGCACCGACCGGAATCGCATCGCGGGCCGGCAAGATTGTGATCGGGAACTCAGGGTATCCGACCTGAATCGGCCGTGGATCCACACCACCGCGAGACTGCTTGCTGTGCTGCGCCCAACTGGGCGCGGCCAACGCGGTCGCCTTACGGTTCGCTTCCCCACGCATCTCCTGCTCCCAAGCATCGACAGCGGCTCGCAATTGCCGCGCAACGTCCACCTGCTCGGCACTGACATCATGGGTTTGCGCCGGGTCGTCGAGCATGTCGTAAAGCCGGCCCTGCGGATCCAAGCGGTGCCGCTGCGTCCGCACGCTAGTCTTGCCTGCCCAGGACGAGAAGATCATCCGCTGCGGCCAAGCGACCTCCTGTTGCTGTTGCGGCTGGGACAGCAACAGCGGCGACAGGTCCAGCCCGTCCAGCGGCTTATCGCCGGCGCGGGGAATGCCGGCCAGTGACGTCAGCGTCGGCAGCAGGTCGATCGCGCCGCTAATCTGCGTCACCTGCGTTCCCGCGGTAATCTTGGCTGGCCAGCGGATGAAGCCCGGCACACGCACGCCACCTTCATCAGTTGTCCCTTTTTTGCCCTTCATGCCACCGTTGAAGCGCATGCTGTTGGGGCCATTGTCCGAGAAGTAGACGACGATCGTATTGTCGCTCAACCCGCGTTCGTCCAGCGCCTGTAGCAGCCGCCCGACGTTGCCGTCCTGGTTCTCAACCATCGCCAACGCACACCGAGTCTCGTCGAGCTTCTCAGCATCCGCCGCCGTGGCCAGTTGCGTGATCGGTTTGTCCTTGAACCGTTCCCAATCATCAGTGGGCACCGCCCACGGCGTGTGCGGAGTGGTAAAGGGGACATAACAGAAGAAAGGACGCTGCTGATTGCGGTCGATAAAATCGATGGCGCGATTCGTACAAAGGTCGACGATATAACCCGGCTCGCGAATCATCTTGCCAGCGAGTTCCAGTTCAGGATCAAAATACTCGCCCCAGTGACCGGAGGTGTGTCCATAGTACTCGTCGAACCCGCGGGCCATCGGGTGATAGGGCCACTGGCTGCCATTGTGCCACTTGCCAAACGCCCCAGTCGCATATCCGGCCGCCCGAAACGCGTCAGCAATCGTCGATTCATCCAGATCCAACCGCTCCTGACCTGTGGAAACACCGACTACCCCGCCGCGCAAGTGGTAACGGCCGGTCAAGAACTCAGCTCGTGTCGGGGAGCAGACCGGGCAAACATAGAAGCGATCCAGAACCGCTCCCTGACGAGCGATTGAATCGATGTGGGGCGTGTCGACCTGACGATTGCCGTTGAAACTGTAGTCGCCCCAACCCGCATCGTCTGCCAACAGCACCACGACGTTGGGCGACTGGGCAACCGACGTGACGGTGACCAGCACCGTGAGCAAGACGAGCGACGTCGCGTAGAAAACGGACTTCATCGATCCGGCCTGGCATCAAGAGGAGCGGGAGGAAACAACGGCAAGCCGATCAGGGAAAAACCAAAACCTAGTTCACGTCGGAGCGCAGATCCTCGGGCGAGATGGTCTCCTCGGCACGAGTGCCCGGAGGCGGACCTGCCAGTGGCGGCGTTTCGAAAAACTTGCCATCCTCGACCATCCGCGGATCACCTGTCTCTCGCAACTCGCCGAGCAGGCGTGCTTCAAGTTGTGCACGCATTTCCTGATACTTAGGATTAGCGGCCAAATTGTTGATTTGGCGTGGATCCGCCTGGAGATCATACAACTCTTCGCGCGGTCGTTTTCCATAAGCCTGTTGGAACAGCGGCTTCCACATCGGGTTGTCGCGCTGGCCCACCAGCCAAGCCTTGGTTGGTCCCGCGTCTTCGTCGGGTAGCGTCACCCGAGTCCGCTCGGTGATTTCCGCGGCGGTCGGTGGGCGATCGCCATCGAGCCGGTAGGGTTCACCCAACGGCCAGCGGTCGGGGCGGAAGTTGATGATGTAGAGATAGTCGGCGGTGCGGATCGCCCGCTGCGGATAAGGCAGAAACCCATCGCGAGCGTTAGCGACGTGTCGCTCGCGACCGATGAAGACAGCATCGCGCTGCGGGTCAATTTTTCCGGACTGATCGGAGCGCAGGATGTTTACCAGACTCCGCCCCGTCATGACCTCCGGGATTTCGACTCCGCCGAGTTCCAAGAACGTGGGCGCCAAATCGGTCAGGCTGACCAGATCGTCAACGACGCGACCACCCTCTGACCGCCCTGCTCCGCCCCAGCGAACCGCCAGCGGCACACTGGAACCAAAGTCATAGAGGTTACATTTGCCATAAGGAAATCCCGGCGCGCCGTGATCGCCGCTGACGACGATAATCGTGTTATCCAGTTCCCCAATCGCCTCCAACCGCTCGACCAACAGGCCCAGCGCTGCGTCGAAGGCCATCACTTCGCCAAAATAATCGGCCAGGTCTTCACGCACTTCGGGAACATCGGGTAGAAACGGCGGCAGTTTGCCCTGCAGCGTTTCGGGTTCCAGTCCCCATAACTTCTTTCCCGATCCTTTAATCCAGGTGCGATGCACATTGGTCGGCCCAAACCAAAAGCAGAAAGGTTGGTCTGGCTTGCGGTCGGCGAGGAACGCGTCGAAGTTGCCAGTCACCTCGTCGTAAAGCGTCTGTTTGGCTTGTTCGAGCGAGATCCCTTGCTCAACCATACGGGTGACGTTCTGTGAGAACTGATTGAATCGCCGCCCAGCGGACTCATAAGCATGCTCGCGGCCGCCATAAGGAGCATCGACCGGCGCGCCAGGTCCCCAGACCTTATAAGATTTGCCGATGTGATAGCCGGCATCGCGCAGCATCAACGGATAAGCAGGGTTCGAGTAATCCCAGACGGCACCGTTGAGGATCGCGGCTCGGCCGGTCCGCCAAAAATGCTGGCCAGAGACCAGTGCGCTGCGGCACGGCGTGCAACTCGGGGCCGAGACGAAGGCGTGACGAAACAGCAACCCTTCACGCGCGATGCGGTCGAAGTTCGGCGTCTGCAGCACATCGTTGATCGTGCCCTCACCATCGATCTGAGCATAGGCGCTGGCGTAGCGGCCCCAGTCATCAGCGAACGCGAACAGGATATTTGGCCGAGCCGCCTCTTCGGCGGCCGCTGAATCACCGGCTAAGGAGCCAGCTGCAAGCAGGAACAGCACCGCGAGCCGGGGCCACTGCGCGAAGAGCATGAAAAAGCCTTGTGTCGGTGGATGTGGCAGCAAGAGGGGTTTTATAGTTTAACCCAACCGCTCACCTCACGTCACCGACGCAGTTTCGCCGCCAGCCGGGTTAAACGTCAAGATTCCTGACGTCCAGCGCGTGCTTTTCGATGAACTCGCGGCGCGGCTCGACCTTATCGCCCATCAACAGGCGGAACATCTCATCGGCCGCTCCGGCGTCGGTCAGGTTGACCTGAACGAGCGTGCGGTTGGCCGGGTCGAGCGTCGTTTCGCGGAGTTCCTCCGCGTTCATTTCACCCAGCCCCTTAAACCGTGTCAGCTGCAGCCCTTTTTCACCGGCCGCCCGCACCTCGGGCAGCAGCCCTCGCAAGTCTTCCAGCGATCGCGTGTTTTCCTCTTTGACCAGTTCAAACCGTGGCGTGGTCATGCCGGTACGATCGGCGGGGACAAGATCATCGATGCCGAAGCCGAGCGGTTCCAAATCCTTGAGCCCCGCATTGATCGTGCGGACTTCGTGCAGTTCGACCAAATGCACGATCTTGTCCGGGGAAATTTCTGGCTCCGCCTCGGCGGTGGGCTGACCATCAGCGTCGACCGCGTCCTCCTCTTCGTCCTGTTGGTCGGTGTCCAGAACCAGCCCGTGCTGCGTCATGAACGCCTCGGCCTGCTCCAGGTCATAGAACCAGTGATCGTCACTGCCGACAAACAGGTGCAGCGTCGGAAGCTTGCCGCGCTGGAGATCGAACCGCAGCGAGTGCGCTCGCAGGCTGACGCCGCGCCGTTCCATCGCAATGATCGCGTCTTCCATCCCGGCCAAGGTGACACACAGCCTTTCCATCGTGCTGCCTTCAGCGACACGGCCGTCCTCGGTCACAAGCTTCGTGCCGACCAGACCGCGCTGGAGCATCTGCGTTTTCATCTCCTCTTCGGTCTGGACGTAGTACTTTTCTTTGCCTTTGACCACGCGGAACAGCGGTGGTTGGGCAACGTAGACGTGTCCGCCGGCGACGAGCTGATACATCTGGCGATAGAAGAAGCAGAGCAGCAGGGTGCGGATGTGGCTGCCGTCGACATCAGCGTCGGTCATGATGACGACTTTGTTGTACCGCCGTTTGGTCAAGTCTTGATCGGCGCCGATTCCTGTACCGATCGCCTGGATCATCGACTGGACTTCTTCGTTGGCCAGCACCTTATCTTCGCGGCTCTTGTAGGCATTGATGATCTTACCTCGCAGCGGCAGGATCGCCTGGAACTCGCGCATCCGCCCGCCTTCGGCCGATCCACCGGCGGAGTCACCTTCGACGAGGTAGACCTCGCACTCTTCCATGTTTTTGCTGATGCAGTCGCGGAGTTTGCCGGGCAAGCCGCCGCCGCCCAGCGCATCTTTGCGTTTGCGCAGCAGGTCCTTGGCCTTCCGAGCCGCTTCACGCGCCTCATAAGCCAGTAGCGCCTTACGCGCGATCGTCTTGGCGGTTTTGGGATTTTCCTCAAGATACTTCGCCAACTGCTCACCGACGCCGGTATTGATGATCCCTTCGATTTCACTGTTGCCGAGCTTGGTCTTGGTCTGGCCTTCGAACTGCGGGTGCGGGACGCGAATGCTGATCACCGCAGTCAGTCCTTCGCGGAAATCGTCACCGGCTGGCGTGGTCGTTTTGTAGAGCCCTTCCTTCTTGCCGTAATTGTTGATCGTCCGCGTCAAGGCCGAGCGGAACCCGCTGACGTGTGTCCCGCCTTCGATCGTGTGGATGTTGTTGACATATGACTGGACATTTTCCGTGAACTCGGTGCTGTACTGCAGCGCGACATCGTAGACCACTCCCTCGCGCGAGCCGCTGAACAGGATCACGTCGGCATGCAGCACATCGCTCGCCCGGTTGAGATGCTCGACGAACTCGACAATGCCGCGTTCGTATTTGAAATCTCCGCCTTCTCCGTTGCGTTCATCGAGGAACTTGATGTGCACGCCGGAGTTCAGGAAGGCCAGTTCCTGCAGCCGTTTGTAGACGGTGTCGAAGGCATACTTCGTCTGCTGGAAGATCTGCGCGTCGGCCTTGAACGTCGTCTTGGTACCGGTTTTTTTGGTCGGCCGCCCCGGCTTGATCGGACCGGTAGGAACCCCGCGCTCGTAGCTTTGCAGCCATGTGGAGCCATCGCGACTGACTTCGACTTCGCACCATTGGGAGAGGAAGTTGACGACCGTGACGCCGACGCCGTGCAAGCCACCGCTGGTCTGATAGGCGCCTTTCTGGAACTTCCCACCGAACTTCAGGACCGTCATCACGCCTTCGAGCGTGCTGACGTCGCGTTCGAGCTCTTCGGAAAGCTGATCGTGGCGGGTCACGGGAATGCCGCGTCCGTCATCCTCAACGGTGACGCTGCCATCGGTGTGGACGGTGACGGAGATACTCTTGGCGAATCCCGCCATCGCTTCGTCGATCGAGTTGTCGACCACCTCGTAGATCAGGTGGTGCAATCCCCTGGAAGAAGTATCGCCGATATACATGCCTGGGCGTTCGCGAACGTGCTCCAGGTCCGAGAGGTGCAGCAGATCCTTATCGGTGTATTCCGAATTGGCCGCGATGATGGCGTGCGGATCAGGGATGGCAACCGCGTCTGGTGGTTCGGGGGCTGGCGAAGGTAGGGGCGCGGGAGCGTCACTCATGAAAATGCTTTCGATTCGACAAAAATGGCCAAAATGGCTGTTCCGACGAGGCTTCTAGTGTACCCGTTAAGGGGCTGGGCGTCGATGCCGCAAACCGTGGTGGCGCCGCCGGTTGGCATCGCCGCAGGGCGCCAATTTAGGCGTGCGACCGCGCGCGTCGGGGATTGAATGCCGAGGCATTTGGGTTTGCGCCCCGCCGGCGCTGGCAACGACGAGCCCCCGCCGCTCTCCGGCGGCAGATCGCACTAGGTTTTGCCGCCGCAGGAGTCTAAACTCAGAAGCATGCGGCTCTTAACCACTCCTTCGCTTCGTCCGGCTACCCCTTCTCGATATGCTTAAAGCACTCGAATTGGCCGGTTTCAAAAGCTTCGCCGATCGTACTCGCTTCGACTTTCCCGATGGAATCACCGTCATTGTCGGACCTAATGGTTCGGGTAAGTCGAATGTCGTCGACGCAATCAAATGGGTACTAGGCAGCCAGAGCGCCAAAGCCCTGCGCGGCAAGGAGATGTCGGACGTCATCTTCAAGGGGGCTCAGGGCCGCGGACCCGCAGGGACCGCCGAAGCGACGATCGTTTTTGACAACTCCTCGGGCACGCTGCCGGTTGATTCCCCCGAAGTCCGTGTGACCCGCCGAGTGTTTCGCAGCGGCGAGGGCGAATACCTGATCAACAACCAGCCCTGCCGGCTCAAGGACGTCAAGGACCTGATTCGCGGCACCGGCATCGGCATCGATGCGTACAGTTTGATCGAGCAGGGCAAGGTCGACCGAATGCTGCAGGCCAACGCCAAGGATCGCCGCGCGATCTTCGAAGAGGCGGCCGGCATCAGTCGCTTCAAGGCGAAGAAGGTCGAAGCGGAACGGCGGCTGGGTCGCGTTCAGCAAAACCTGGTGCGGCTGGGCGATATTGTCGACGAAGTGGCCACGCGGCTGCAAAGCCTCAAAACGCAGGCCAGCAAGGCCGAACGCTACCGCCAAGCGACTGAACAACTGCGTCAACTGCGAACGCAACTGGCTTGGAACGACTGGGACGTGCTGTGCGATGAACTCGCCGCCGCCGAATCGGACTGGACCCAGGCTCAGCAAACGCTCGCTCAGTGCGAACAGCGCCGCGATGAACTGGCCGCCGAGCGGCAACTGATCGATGGCAAGCTGCAGGCGATCGCCGAGCAAGCCCGCACCGCCGAAGCTCAACAGGCCGAGGTCGGTCGGTTGGTGGCGACCTTCACCGGACAGCGGCAGGCCGACACCGCCGCTGTACAGGACTTGGCTGCGGCGATGCAGAAGAGCCTCCGCCGGCTACGGCTGCTGCAAAGCCAATCCGGATCCGCTGCGGCCGAGCTGCGAAACGCCTCGGAGCGGCTCAAGCTCTACCAGTCCGAACTGCAGAACGCCCGCGAAAAAGTCGCCGAAGTCGAGCAGCAGCGCACGCAGTGCGAAGCGGCGGTCGCTGCGGCTGCCGCCCGCCGCGATGATCTGCAGCGTGAACAGTTGACGACGCAGCGCGGGATCGCCGACCTCGAAGGCAACCTGCAACGAGCCGATCAACAGCTCGCCGAATCGCGCCCGCGCTGGTCGAACTCACTGAACGCGAAGCAGCGGCACGAAAAGAACTCGCTCAGAGCGAAGTGGAAGTTGCCGCCTGCGGTCAGGATCTGGATCAACTTCACACCGCGATCGGTGAACTGGGCAAAGCGATCGAACTGGCTCGGGCGACGGTCGACCAACAGCGCCGCACCGTCGCCCGCCGCCGCGATGAGCTCGCCGCGCTCAAAGTCCGGCTGCAGGGCGTATCGGAACGCGTCAATGTGCTGGAGGACCTCCAGCGGCGACAAGAAGGTGTTTCCGGCGGGGTTCGTTCGCTGCTCGAACTGCTCCGCGGCGGCGGTGGCGACGGGCCGCTGGGCGATGTGCTGGGGATCGTCGCCGATCTGTTCCAAAGCGACGTCCATGCCGCGCCGCTGATCGACAGCGTGCTTGGCGAGCGGGCTCAGTACGCCGTTGTCCGCGGCGGACGGTTCCAACAAGCGGTCGTACAAGGCGACATCCAACTCAGCGGCCGCATCGGGCTGCTCCGCATCGACGAACTGCCACCGCGCCGTCCCGGTGACCGGATCCGCCTCGATGGGCTCAAAGGGGTGATCGGCCGAGTTGATCGCTTGGTACAGACCGAAAAACACCTCCAACCACTGGCCAGGCACCTGCTCGGTACCACCTGGCTGGTCGACAGCCTGAACACGGCGATGGGGCTCCGCCGGCTCAACGGGGCGGGCCTGCGGTTCATCACCAGCCGCTGTGAGCTGCTCGAACCGGACGGCGCGCTCGTGGTCGGCCCAGCCGCGGCGGCAGCAGGATTGGTCAGCCGCCGCAGCGAGCTGTTGGCGGCCCAGCAGGAACGCAAGCACTACCGTTTTCAGCTCCGCGAATGCGAAGAAGAAGCCCAACGTCTGGCCGCGCGGCTGGACCAGGACGAAGCGGAACTCGGCCGGACTGAACAGCAGCACCGCAGCCTCGTCGTCAGCCGTGCCGCTGCCGAAGCCAATCACCGTCACGCCTGCGAACGCCTGCAGAGCCGCCATGAGCACGTCCGTACAATCGCCGCCGAAGCCGCTTCGGTTCAGCAGAACATCCAGACGCTGAGCGATCGCCAACGCGAACTGACGGCGCAGCTGGAATCGCACCGGGCCGCCGCGGATGCACTCGAACTGGCCGCCGAGCAGTGCGATAGCGAACTGGCCGAAGCCCGCCAGACGCTGCAAGCCGTGACCGGGCGCCTGATGTCGGTATCGGTTGAAGTTGCCCGAGCGGAACAGAAACTCGAAGCGATCCAGACGACCATCGAGCAACAGCAACGCGATCAATCGCAGCGTGAAGCGGCGGTCGAGGAAGTCCGGTCACAGCGGCGAGATGACCAACAACGGCGGGACGAAATCACGCTGCGGATCCTGGCCGCCGGCGCCTCGCTGGCTGAACTCGCCGTCCGCGCTGAAGCCAACCAGAACGAACTGGCGACATTGGCCCGGGCCGCTGGCGAGATCCGCACCAGCAGTCGTGCCAGCCAAAAAGCCTACGATGTCGCCGTCAAACAAGCTAGCGACGCCGCTCAAGCCGTGCACGCCGTCACCAGCCGGCGCGACGCTGCAGCGATGAAACGGCAGACGCTCGCCGAGCGATTGCTGGAAGATTACGAAATCGACCTCCAAAACGAGTCGCCACCGGAAGACCTGCAACCAGTCGAAGATCGCGACGCGGTCGAGCAGGAAATCCAACACCTTCGCAGCCAACTGCAAAAAACCGGCTCGGTGAACATGGAGGCGCTGGACGAATTGCAGTCGCTGCAAAGCCGCTATGACGAGTTGCACGCCCAGTACCAAGACCTGACGGCCGCCAAGGATTCGCTCCAGCGGATCATCGCCAAAATCAACGCGGACAGCCGGCGACTGTTCATCGACACGCTCGAGGCGATCCGGCAGAACTTTCAGCGTCTGTACAGAAAATCGTTCGGTGGCGGGACCGCGGACCTGATCCTCGAGGATGCCGATGACCCGCTCGAAGCTGGCGTCGAAATCATCGCCACACCGCCAGGCAAGCCGTCGTTCAGCAACTCGCTGCTCTCCGGCGGCGAAAAGGCGCTCACCGCCGTCGCGCTGCTGATGGCGATTTTCCAGTTCCGCCCCAGCCCGTTCTGCGTGCTCGACGAAGTCGACGCGCCGTTTGACGAAGCCAACATCGGCCGCTTCGTCACCGTGCTCAACGAGTTCCTCGATCACACTAAGTTCGTCGTCGTCACGCACAGCAAGAAGACGATGACCGCGGCAACGACACTCTACGGCGTGACGATGCAAGAGTCGGGGATTAGCAAGCAGGTTTCGATCCGCTTTGAAGACGTCAGCGAAGACGGCGAGATCAGTACCGACGCAGCGTGAGCACGGCCGGTTACTCAAAACAGTCGCAACTGCTGATCAGGTCGGCGAAAGTGATGCACCGCGTGCTCAGGCATCTGTGACTGCAGTCCGAGCGAATCGCGAAACTTACGAAACAGCATTTGGATCTGCTCGGCGAGGATCCCCTGGCCGACCATTCGCTGGCCGAACTGCGACTGGTTCAAAGCGCCGCTGCGGGTTTGCGTCACTCGGCCCAGTACCCGCTCGGCCCGCAGCGGCTGAGTCCGCCGCAGCCACTCCTCGAACACCGTCGCCACCGCGCCGGGTAGCCTCAGCAGGACGTAACCAGCGGCGGTCGCGCCGGCTTGTTTGGCCGCTTTGAGGATCGCCGGAATCTCGCTGTCGTTGAGCCCCGGGATCACCGGCGCCACCATCACTCCAACCGGAACACCGGCCTTGGCCAATTCATGAATCGCCCGCAACCGCGCCGCCGGAATGCTCGTCCGCGGCTCCATCTGCGCCGCGAGCTCTGAATCGAGCGTTGTGATCGAGAGGAAGACATGGATCAGATCTTTGCCCGCCATCGCGACCAATACGTCGAGGTCACGGATGACCAGCGCGTTCTTGGTCACGATGCTGACCGGTTGGCCGAACTCCGCGGCGACCTGCAGGCAGCTGCGCGTCAGCCGGAATTGCCGCTCCGCCGGCTGGTAACAGTCGGTCACGCCGGAGAACGTGATCGGCTCCGGCTGCCAGCTCCGACGCATCAGGAACTTTCGCAGCAGCTCCGCCGCGTTCGGCTTGACCACGATCTTCGTCTCAAAATCGAGCCCCGCATTGAACCCGAGGTACTCGTGGGTCGGGCGAGCGTAGCAGTACGAGCAGGCGTGAGCGCAGCCGCGGTAGGGATTGAGGCTGTAGCGAAACGGGATGTCCGGCGAGTTGTTTTCTGAGACGATGCTCTGCGAGTCGTCGGTGAGGTACTCGATCTGCCGGTTTTCCACGCGCCGGCGCAGCTCCTCATCCCACTGCTGCGTTTCCGGTTCGATTTCCAGATGCAGCTTTTCAAAGCGATTGGGCGGGTCGAGCTGTGATCCATGCCGCATAACTAACCGTCGCCATTAAGTGATGCCAGCCACGCACTGAGCTCCCACTCGGCGTCACTCGCTGCCGGACTCCGTGGATGGCTGGGCGAGTATGGCTCGCTGGACGCTGATGACGCGGCGGTCCTTGAGCGACCCGGAGGCCGGCGGCCAGTCGCTTTCGCGCAGCGGCGAACCCTGCAAAAAGACCAGCGACATCTCGTCGGCGGTTTGCTCGCCCCAGCGGACGCGGCGCGGTGGCTGGTGCGGATTGCGGAAGTTGTCGGCCGAGTTGTCGTGCAGCCCCTGCAGCTTCAACCTTGTGCCGGCCTTGAGCATGCGCGGCTCGATGAACTGATAATAGTTCTGCCAATTGAAATCCCAGTCGTCGATCCACAGCAGTACCTCCGGCTCTCCGCCGGGCGGATAAGCAGTCACCTTGATGTCGCGGCCGATCAGGTGCATGTGCGGAAAGAGGCCGAACAGCTCTAAGTCGACCGGCAACACCAACTCGTCCTCGGTTCGAAACTTCGCCTCGCCCGGCGGGATGTCGATCCGCGTGTCGATCAACAGCAAATCCACAAGCGTCCGCTGCGGCGGCTGGTCGGTCAGGTAGACGCCGATCGTCGACTGCTCGCGTTCCGGTTTGCCGCTGGGGCTCAGGTGCAGTTGTAGGATGAGGTCAGCCCCCCGGGGCCACACGACCGAGAACGGCTCGGGCATCGGCAGCGGCTCCCAGCCGGGCGTCCAGATGGCAACGTTGCCTGGCAGCAAACGGCCCATGATGGTGGCGCCGTTGTCAAAACCGAGTTCCGGCGTCTCAGCTTGGCGGCGACGCGCCTCGCCGCTGGTGTCAACGGAAAGGACGGCGTGATGGACGATGCGGCGATTGCTGGGGCGGAACTCGATCGCCCGGATGTACTGGCCCTCGGGCACTTCCAGCGGCAGCACGAAGTTGCGGTAGACGTCGCGGCCCTCAGCGGAAATCTCGTACGCTTTCGGCATCTGCACGATGATGTCCGGTTCGCCCAACTGCCAGCCTTGAGGAAACTGCGGCAATGGCGGCAAGTCGCTGAGATCTCCTTCTGGGTTTCCCGCCGCAGCCCAGCGATCGATCAGCTCCAGCTGCTCAGGACTCAGACGTCTCTGCTGATGGTACGGGCCGGTCCCTTCGACCGACTTGGTCGGCGGCATTAGGCCGCGGGCCGTGATATCGCGGATTTGATCGGCCCGCTTGCTGACGTCGATGTAGGTCAGCAGCGGGAATGGAGCGACCTCGCCCGGCCGGTGGCACGCCGCACAGTGCTCCAGCATGATCGGGGCGATGTCCTTGCTGAACGTCACCTCCGGCTCGTTTGACTCGCCGCCCGCGGCACCTTGCGCTACAAGCGAACCCAACCAAACGATCAGGGGAACGATCCGTAAACGGCATGCCTTCACGGCGTCTCTCCTCGATTGGGAAGTCTCGGGATGTAGCAACCAACGGCGGGCGAGCGGGGGTTGGCGACGGGGCGACCGTCGAGAATCGCCTCGATCGCGTCGCGTAGATCACGCGTCGTAGCGGCAGCGCGCCGTCGGCCGAAGTCGACGTACCGGTCATCGATCCGGCCGCGGTAGCGGACCGTGCCGTCGGGCGCAAGGACGGTCGCCTCCGGGGTACGCGTGGCGCCGAGCCGCGTGACCCAGGCGTGGTCGGCGTCGTGGATCACCGGCAGCTTGAGGTCGTATTGCCGTGCGTGCTGCTGCAACGATTCGCGTGTGGCATGCGGATCGACCTGCAGCAAGAACACCCGCACGCCCCGCTCCTGGTAATCCTGCCGCAGCCGATTGTATTCCAGAGCGTAGGAATTGACGATCGGACAATCGGCCATGACGGTGATGAACACCACCGCACGGAGTTCCACTTCCTGCAGCGGCCGATGTTCCTGGCCCTGGATATCGACCAGCGGCGGCCAAGCCGTCTCACCGGCGGCCTTCGCCCCCGCCGCAGCGAAGACTATCGCCGCCAACCAGACCGTTCGTCGCACCATCCCCTTCCTCCGCCCCACGCTTAAGAGGTTCGCCGTCTGCCAGAATCGGTTAACGATACCGGCGATCCTTAAAGGTAAGCCCGAGATCAGGCGCCGGAAAGCCCTCAGCCACAGGTGCGACTGGCGCCAGCCACGTGCGATTGGTGCCAGCCACGAATTGGCGTGATTGGTGCCAGGCATGGACCGTACGATTGGTGCCAGGCATGGACCGTGTCTAGCCTCATCGCCAACGATCGGTGTCGGCAGTCCCGGTAGGGACGAAAGCGAGTAGCGCAGGGTGAATCCACCGAGCCTCCGGCGAGTGTGGATGTAACCCTAGGCTAATCGCTATCGCTGCTCCGCAGCTACGGCCGATCACGGTTTAACGCGTGATTGGTGCCAGCCGCAGGGGTTTACGCTGAGCTACAGCCGGCAGCGGTAGACGAACGCCGGTGGGAGGTTGCGCCAGACCGTGGGGCTGCGTTTGACGTCGGTAAAGGTGGACCGCAGCAGCGCCGCGAATCGCTGGCCAGCCGGCAGCGCGACGCCTTGCCAATACGCGAACGTGGCGAATTGCCCACCCGGCCGCAGCACGCGCAGCATCGCATCAAAACATTCTCGCTGCAGCGCATCGGAAAACGCGGCCCAAGGCAAGCCGCACAGAATCGCGTCGACCTGCGCAACGCTGTTCTGCTCACAGAGCGAGACAACGTTGGCGACGCTGTCCTGGTAAACGAGCGTGCCTGGACAGCGAAGCCGCGTCTTCTCCGCCAGCTCCGCCGATTGCTCGATCGCAAAGAACTTCGTCCCCGGCAACAGGCACTGGTTGATGCGGTGCGTGAACACGCCGGTACCCGAACCGTATTCGATTACCGCCTGAGTCGTCTGCCAATCGACGCTCTGGACCATCATTTCCGCCAAGCGGCGACTGCTCGGAGCGATCGCTCCGACCTTGACCGGCTGGCGAGCGAAGGTACGTAAGAAGGTCAGGGCGTCCGACGACATCGTGTTGGGCTCGGCTCGGTAGGTGGGGTTGGAGAACCGCAGAGCTTACCAAATACCCACAATTGTCCGACAGGTGCAAGCCGCCAGGCTTTAGCCCGTAACGGCGAGCAGCCCCAGCGTGGACGACCGCTCCGTCGGTCGTTCTGGCTGCCGACAGACGGAGCTCCGATCGCGGAGCAATCGGCGACACTCGTTCTGAAAGCTGACGGAGGGAGACTCCGATCGGCGGAGCGATCGGCCACGCTTTACCGCTCAAACCAGCGTTTGATCATGGCGACCGTGGTGGCGCGGCCGGCGCGGGCGATCGACCGGGTCAGCGGAATCCTTTTCGGACAAACCGCCACGCAATTTTGCGCGTTGCCGCAAGTGGTCACGCCGCCAGGCCCCATCAGGGCATCCAAGCGATCATCGTTCAACGCCTTGCCGCTGCGGTCCTGGTTGAATCGCATCGCCTGCGAAATCGCATGAGCGCCCATGAAGCTGTGGTTGTGAGCCTCGGCTTTGCGGGCCTCAAACTGCTCCTCGGTTTCGCCTTCGTGCCGGATCAATTCGACTTTGGCATACTGCGGGCAGGCATCCAGACAGCAGCCGCAGCTCATACACTCACTCAGTGGATAGATCTGTTCTTGCTCGGCACGCGATTGTCGCTCGCCCGGTCCGAGATCGAAGTAACTATCAACTGGAACCCAGCCTTTAATCCGCTTCAAGTCGTGAAAGATCCGCTGGCGATTGACCAGCAGGTCACGGATCACGGGGAATTTCGTCATCGGCTCCAGAACGATCTCGTCGGGATTGTCGATCAACAACTGGTCGACTAGCGCGCTGCAGCTTTGTCGCACACGCCCGTTGATGACCATCGTGCAAGCGCCACAAACCTCTTCCAAACAACCACAATCCCACGCCACCGGCGTCACCTTGGTGCCGTCAGCGTTGGTCGCCTTGGCGGCGATCTTCTGCAGCACGCTGATGACATTCATCTCGCGTTCATAATCGATATCAAACAGTTCCCAGTACGGCTCCTTGCCCGGTGCCTCTTGGCGGAGGACGCGAACGCGGATGTGCTTGGGTGCATTCTTTTTCGGCGGCAGCGGGGCAATCACGTATCCAACCCTCTCCAGGGAAAATATTTAGCAGACCGGCTCACCAATACGTGCCGGCCCGATTCTCTTTCGATCACTCAGTCACATCATACGGGCCAGTCAACTGCCGGCCGCAGCCAGTTCGGCGGCGGCTTTCTTTTGCGCCGCCCGCTCGTTCCAGACTTCTTCGATCACTTCGGCGCCGACCAGGCCGTACAGCCGCGGGCGAGGCGGGATCAGCGAGGTATCGACGTCTTCGTAACTCATCACCGGCTGGTTGCTTGCGGCATCCCAAACGGCGATCGTGGTCTTGAGCCACTTGCGGTTGTTCGCTTCAAACTTGTCGCACCACTGCTCGGCCTGCTGGCGGCGCTGCGCCGGATCCTCAGCGGTCAAACTCGGCTTCTCGAACGCCGGCTTGTAGTGCGCGCCGCGGCATTCGTCGCGCTGCAACGCCCCCTGCAGGATGCTCTTGGCCAGCGGGAACATGTCGAGCAGCGCCTTGGTGAAGACGACGTTCTGGTTGGTCCAGTTGCCGGTGTCGGACAGCTGACCCGCATCGCCCGCTCGTGAAGTTCGTCGACTTGGCCGATCGCTTCCTGGAGTTGATCGTTGCGGCGGACGACCGTCGCCGCCCGCGTCATCACGTCGCCCAGCTCCTGGTGGATCAGATACGGATTCTCATCGCCGGTTCGCTTGAGCAGGCCGTTGTGCCGCTGCTGCTCTCTGGCGACGGCGGCATCGAGCAGCGACGAAGGCACATCGGCATGTCCGCCGCTCTGATTGGCGGCGTAGTTGATGATCGAGGGGCCGATGAACAGGCCGCTGAAGATGCAGGACAGCAGCGAGTTGGCGCCCAGGCGGTTGGCGCCGTGGTACTGATAGTCGCACTCGCCGATGGCGTACAGGCCCGGGATGTTCGTCAGCTGGTTTTGCGGCGAGCCGGCCAGCAGGCCGCCGTCGGCCGTTTCGCATAGTCGACCCACAGGCCGCCCATCGAGTAATGGACGGCCGGGAAAATCTTCATCGGCTCATCGCGGGTCGACGCCCTGGAACTTCTCGTAGATCTCGAGGATGCCGCCGAGCTTGCGATCGAGTTCCGCCGCGGGATGTGCGTCAGGTCGAGATAGACGCACTGCCGGTCCGCCTCGACGCTCAGCCCTTCGTTGACGCAGATGTCGAAAATCTCGCGGGTGGCGATGTCGCGCGGCACGAGGTTGCCGTACTTCGGATAGCGCTCTTCGAGGAAGTAGTAGCGCTCGGCCTCGGGAATCTGGTGCGGGTCGCGCGGGTCTTGCGGCTGCGCGGCACCCAGACGCGGCCGCCTTCGCCGCGGGCCGATTCGCTCATCAGCCGCAGCTTGTCGGCGCCGGGAATGGCCGTGGGATGGACCTGGATGAACTCGCCGTTGCCGTACTTGGCCCCGGCCTGGAAACAGCGGCTGGCGGCGCTGCCGGTGCAGGCCATCGACATCGTGGTGCGGCCGTAAGATCAGCCCGCAGCCGCCGGTGGCGACGACCACCGCGTCGGCGGGGAAGGCGCGGATCTCCATCGTGACCAGGTCCTGCGCGACGACGCCGCGGCAACGGCCGTTGTCGTCGAGGATCGGGCCGAGGAAATCCCAGACCTCGTACTTCTGCACCATGCCCGTCGACTTCGCCAGCGGCGGACCTGCTCGTCGAGCGCGTAGAGCAGTTGCTGGCCGGTCGTCGCGCCGGCGAAGGCGGTCCGCTTGAACAGCGTGCCGCCGAAGCGGCGCTGATCGCGGAAGCCTTCGCGGCGTGCGGTTGAACGGCACGCCCAGGCGGTCCATCAGGTCGATGATTTTGGGCCCCCAGTACGACATCTCCTTCACCGGCGGCTGATGCTGCAGGAAGTCGCCGCCGTAGACCGTGTCGTCGAAGTGCAGCCACTCGTTGTCGCCCTGCTGCCGCGTCAGGTCGTTGACGCTGTTGATGCCGCCTTGGGCACAGACGCTGTGCGAGCGCTTCACCGGCGTCAGGCTCATCAGGTCGACGTCGATGCCCAGCTCGGCCAGCTTCATCGCGGCGGCCAGCCCCGCCAGCCCGCCGCCGACCACTACGACGCGATGCTTTGCCATAACGCTGTTCTTTCTGAGACTGATACAAAGGAGGTGAGAGTTTTGATTTCGGCTTGCTGCGAGCGAACCAGGCTGGCCGGAAATCGCCGCCGACCGGGCTGCACCGGGCTACGGTTTAACCGCAGTGCCGCCTGCCCCGTCACGGCTACAACCGCGCTACTGTCCTAAGCCATCCCCCGGGACGTCCAGCGTCGCCGGCACCACGCCCTGCTCTCCGGGAATCGGCTCTTGCGGAATCAATTCCGGGGCCAGCACAGGATCGGGCTGGGTGCGCTTTTCCACGCTCTCCGGGACGATTCCCGCCTGCAAGTTCGCCTCATACATTTGGTCCTCGATCTGCTTAGCGGCGACCGGATCGACGGAAACCGCTGCCCACCAGGCGCCGGTGGCGATCATCAGCAACAGCACGCCAAAGATGCTGCACAGCACCGTGCCCCGCCGCTGCGCAGCCGGCGAGATCCACAGCCCCCAGGTGATCCCTGAAGTCCATAAACCGTTGGCGAGGTGAAACACACAGGCCCATACGCCGAGCAGGTAGAACGCTGGCCAGAAGAAGCCGTCCATCGCCAGCGCCAACGTGCTGGCGGCGTTGTAGGCGCGGAACTGGACGAACCCGAGCCGGCCGCCGAGTTCCACCCAGGTGTGAAAATGAAACCAGCCATGCAAGTGCCAGACGTGCATCAACAGGAACACAAAGGCGATCAAGCCGGTGATCCGCTGCCAGGTGTAGCGGCGGTTATTCGCGTACTTGTAGTGGCTCGTGTTGCTGCGCCCGGTGCGGACGATCCACACGCCGATGATGGCGTGAAACAGCAGCGGGAAGAAGATCAGCCCCCACTCGACGATCGGCAGCGCCGGCCGAGGGCATGGATCATGTACACCGCCCGCTGGAATGTCGGGGTGCCGTTGAGCAGCGTTGCATTGGTCGTCAGGTGCACGACCATGTACGCCCCCAACGGAACGATTCCGAGGAGCGAGTGCAGCCGCCGAATCGCAAACTCGTGGCGGGTAAAGAAGGTGGACGACGGCGGGTCGAGTTCGGATGACATGGAGTTTTCGAGAGTCGGACGACAACCCAGACGAGTCAGTCAGCTGGGCAACAACGAACTTGGCTGGCAACGAGCTTTCCAGCGGCCGCCAAGGGAGCCGCAGTCCGCAGGCAGGTCTTAATCGGCAATCGATCCGATTGCCAGCGACACAATGTAATTTTATCGCCGATCGCCGAATACCCGCTTAGCCGCAATTCCGCCGCATAGCAGGCGATTGCCGATCGGGTTAAGGAGGTCAGGAGTCAATCGTGCGAAGCACCCGAAGGGCCGCTGGCGGCAATTGACTCCTGGCCCCTTAAACCGGATGTTGGCGCATCCAGCCTAGCACCTTTCCACTGAGTTTAGTCCAGCCATGGTCGACCTGCACCAACTTGTTGAAAACACCTACGCCGAAGGCTTCCGCAGCCTGTATGGCGAAATCCTGCTGACCGGACGCGACGAGAAATGGCTCGGGCACGGCCTGGCCGCCGTCACCGGACACTCCAGCAGTACCATCCTGTGCGACTGCGAAGCGGGACTGGCGCAGTGGGTCGACGCGGCCGAAACCCCCGACGGCCGCCCCGGTGCGATCGTCCAGTTCCACGTCCCGCGGTTTCGCAAGGACCGCCGTGAACACCTGGAACGGGTGATGCTCGCCCGGATCAGCCAAAATGCCCTTACCTGCCCGACCATCCGCTGCTTCAATCGGCTCGATACCGCCGAGTACTTCAAGCTCGGCCGCAAGATCGCCCTGTTCGGCGATGGCTACCAACACCGTGATGTCCGCTACGGCGAGCGCGGCTGGGTGATCCCGACGCTCGGCGGCGAGTTCTTCCTGTCGCGGCGGTTTGGCTATCAAGACGGAGTGATGGGCGGCAACCTGTGGTTCTTCGGCAGCACCGAAGATGCGGCGATCGCGGCCGCCGAACAGGCCGCTGCGGCCGTGGAAGCGGTTGCCGACACGATCACTCCGTTTCCCGGCGGTGTCGCCGCCAGCGGCAGCAAAGCCGGCAGCCGCTACAGCTTCATGATCGCCAGCACCTATGCCGAATACTGTCCGACGCTTGCGCGTGCAGCTCGGCGACCGCTCGCAGGTTCCTGCCGGCGTCGCGTCGATCATGGAAATCATCATCAACGGCCGCGACCTCGACGCGCTCAAAATCGCGACCCGCGCGGCGATCCTCGCTGCGGCTGACACGCCGGGCCTGATGAAGATCAGCGCCGGGAACTACGGCGGACGCCTGGGCAAAACGTTCGTGCATCTGCACGAATTGATCTGAGTCTCACAAGCGAGTGGTTCTGATACAAGCCCAACGCGCAAGCGAGTGGTTCGGCTCATACAAGCCCGACACGCAAGCGAGTGGTTCTGATACAAGCCCAACGCGCAAGCGAGTGGTTCGGCGAATGCTCTCGCTTGCGATTCGATCTGGCAATTTGAATCATGGTTGATCTCGGTTTTGCCGGTCTTGGCCTTCGGGTCGGACTGGGACATTTTGATGGCGGTAAGTGTCACTCGCTTGCGCAGTCGGGCTTGTATTATTGATCTGCGTCTGTCACTCGCTTGCACTTCGGGCTTGTATTGAGGGCTCATGTCCAGGCTAAGCACATTTGAGGGAGTCGTTCGGCATCATGAGCCGCGGAATCAGTGGAAATTGCCGATTCGAACGAGGGTTTCGCGGAAAGATCCCGTCAGGTGTGGTTAGCTCGGGGTGGCACGCTCAGAGCCCCAGCGATGGGCGTGATCAGACGCCGAGTTGATGTACATCTGCCAGCGTTAACCTGCAGCGCTCCTCCTCACGCCCTCCGTTCCTCAGGGACGTGCCACCCAGTGCCTCCTACCGCGGGTCGCCGCCGCTGCGTTTGCGGCGAGCCAGCCGACGATGTTGTTCGGGCCGCGTCAGATGGCCCCAACGCAACGCCTCGTCCTGCTCGTACTGCTTGCCAAGCGTCAGCGCCGTCAGCGCCTTGGCCATCTCGAAACCGAGATAAAAGGCATGCGCCGCATCGACGTTTTCCGACTGCGGCCGCTGCAGCAACTGCTCAAAGACGACAAACGGATCTTCGTCGCTCAAATGCAATCCGGCGGAGATTAAATGGATCACTCCGTCCTGCGCAAAGATCCGGTAGTTGTTGTCGCGCAGCTGGGCGGCCAGTTCATCCAAGACTTCTGCCGAGAACGTTCGCAGTTTGGGATCGCGGAGCATCACCAGCGCGTCGCTCAGCCGCTTCGGTGGGGTCTGATGATGAACGCTGTAATGGACAATCCGCCGCGCCAAGTCGCACTCGCGGACCGATGACCTAGCCCAGTTGATCACCTGCGTCGTCAACACGCTGCGAATCGACAACTCTTGGCAGATCGCTAACAGCAAGAAGTTGACGCCCGCCGAATCGACATCGCTCAGCTCGGTCAGGTTGCCGATCCCCATCATGATCTCCCGCTCGGGATAACGCTCCCGCGCCGCCGCGTAGCGCCACAGGCTCTGCGCAAAGCCCATGCCGATCGGTTCGAGGATCGGGTCCAGCCGCATTGGCACGCCTTGCGCGTCCAACCAGGCAATCGTCTCATCGAAGCTTGCGGACTCGTCGGGCGTGTCGGGAATGACCACCACTTCGGTCCCCCAGTCGACCGCAGCGGCACGATTGGAGCTGTTGACCGAGAGCACCAGCGACGCGCCTCGCTGACAGGCCTGCTGCGCTTCCCAGGGATCAAAGGTATCGACCGAAGTCGGAATCCCCGCGTCGGCAAGCCGGGCAAAGGCGTCGCCGATCTGTAGCCACCGCACCGACGGATCGCAGCCGATGTCGACTAGGTCGGCGCCTTGGGCGATCAGCCGCTGAGCCTCGGCGACCAGGACGCTAGGCGACAGCCGCGGAGCATGATTGATCTCGGCGAGGATGCGGATGTCATGCGCTCTGCATCACGTCCTGCTCGGCGGCCGCGGCCCCAAAGAACTCCGGCAATTGCCGCAGATCGCGCGGCCCGCATACAACAGGGACACACAACGAATCTTCAAGCGCTGCGCGGTCCGTTGCGAGGTAACCCGGCACGATCACCGTCGTCGCTTGCGGAGGAACGACTAGGTGTCTTAGCAACCAGCGGCCGGTCATCAGCGCCGCGACGGTGATCGGCATCACGGCCACCGAATACTGCATCCCCACCTTCGGCGCAAGTTCGGCGAGCACCTCATGCAGCGCGCTGCGCCAGTCGTCCGGTGACGAATAGAAAGTGAGCGCCCGCGATGGGCAGCGCAGAGGGAGGTGAAGTGTTCACGCGATCGATTATCCTCCGCGGCACAGCGACGAATAGATCCCGCGGCAAGTGACGTCTAAATTTCCCAACGATGCTTGACGGCGAAGCCAATCGATCCAACACTTTGCCATTGAACGAGAGACTCGTCGAGCTGCGGGATTCACTGGATTGGTGAGGCCCGTGTTCGTGGCCGGGGTCTCTCGTTTTTTATTGCCGGCTGAAAAGGGACACATATTAAGTGCTAGGCGAATCTGCCGCCGCCCTGCCCTCCCCTGTTGTGAGTTGCTCACCGCGCCGATGATCCGAATCCTCTGGCGATCACCGCAGTGCCTGGTCGTCTTCAAGCCGGCAGGTTTGGCCACCCAGGCCCCCGCACCGCATGACAGTCTGGAGAGCCGATTGCGGAGCGAACTCGATCCGAGTGACGGCGCTGCTGGAGCCTACCTCGCCCTGCCCCACCGGCTCGACCGCGCGGTCAGCGGTGTGATCTTGGTCGCCCGATCCAAACGCGCCGCCGGGCTGTTGGGTCAGCAATTCCAGTCGCGCAAAATCGCCAAAATGTACCTGGCATGGGTCCAGGGCAATTCCATCAACGATTACCAGCAGTGGGTCGACCGACTGCGGAAGATTCCCGAACAACCGCGAGCCGAAGTCGTCATGGGACCGGACGATTCGTCTGCCGGCCAGGAGGCGATCACTGAGATGCGCGTGATGCGGCGGCAGCCCGATCGTGCGCTCTTGCAGTTGCAGCCGCTGACCGGGCGGATGCACCAGTTGCGCGTGCAGTGCGCCCACCGCGGCTATCCGATCCTCGGCGATCGGCTCTACGGCAGCACGGAGCTTTGGCCTGGCAATACCGATGCGAACGCTACGCAGGTCAGTGGTGCCGAAGCGATCGCGCTACATGCCTGGAAGATCCGCTTTCACGACCCACGCAACGGCCAGACGGTGTCCGTCGAAGCACCGCCGTGTTGGCCACCCGAGCGATTGCCGTAGCGACCGCGTTCTCTAGGTTCACTCCTGCTCGTGCTCAGTGAAACAGTGCTCGTAATCGAACAACCGAGCAAGCTCATTACAAGCCCGACGCGGAAGCGAGGGACACACGACGCCATCAAAATGTTCCAGTCCGACCCGAAGGCCAAGACCGGAAAAACCGAGATCAATCATGAGTCAAACTGCCAGATCGAATCGCAAGCGAGAGCATTCGCCGAACCACTCGCTTGCGCGTTGGGCTTGTATTAGGACCACTCGCTTGCGCGTTGGGCTTGTATTAGGACCACTCGCTTGCGCGTCGGGCTTGTAACAGCACAGCTGACGGGATCCTTCCGCGAAACCCTCATTCGAATCGGCAATTTCCGCTGATTCCGCGGCTCATGATGGCGAACGACTCCCTCAGGTGTGCTTAGGCGGACGAGCACGAGCACGAGCACGAGCACGAGCACGAGCACGAGGGAATTGATTCAGCACCCGACCTGCAGGTCAAGTCGATTCGGTTTAGCGGCTGCTGCGGGCCTGCATCCACTGCGCGTACTCTTGCGGTGTAATGCGGCCATCCTTGTCCGCGTCCGCTGGCGAGGGATCGACCAGCATGTCTTTCCATTCGTCAGCGGTCAGGTTGCCGTCCTTGTTCGTATCGTTACGACCGATGATCCGCTGAGCGTACGCCATCATCTTGGCATCCGGCGGGTCGCTCGAAGCCGGCGACGACGCTGCGGCCGGGGCTGAGGTCGTCGCTGCCGGTGCACCCGACGGACCGCCGCCGAACGAGGATCGCGACGATCGGCCGTAACGCGAACCGCGCGAGCCTTGGTCGCCTGAGGAGCCTGACGTCATCGAGCCGGGCGAGGAGTTGCTCGCCATAGCGCTCGATCCGCCGCTCGCCGTCGCACCGCCGCGGACCGCAGCCAGGCATTCGGCGACCGTGATGAACCCATCGCGGTTGAGGTCGAATTGCTGGAACTCTTCGACCAAGCTCGCAGTCCACTGACCCGAGTATTCGGCCATACTGATCTGCTGATCGCCATCGCTATCCTTTTCTGCGAACCAGCCGGGCAGGCCGTCAGGCAGACTGCGGTTGGTGGTGGCAAAGGAGCGGCGGCCATTGTAGAGGTCTGTCGCTTCGGCCGGAGCAGCCTCGCGCTCGCCGCGAGGCGGGCCACTGCGGCGGTTCGAGGCCTCACGGACCTCCACTTCCACTACCCGCAACCGCGCGGCGCGAACCGCAAGCTCGCTGAGTGAAAGTTTGCCGTCGCCGTTGCGATCAAAATCCATTGGATTGCCGGACCAGCGGCGGCTGGTTTCTTCGCTCGAAAGAAATCCGTCTCGGTTGCGGTCGTAACGCTGCAGCGATTCCTCAGCGCTCTTGAGGTCGGCTGGCGTCACTTCCACCGACATCAATTCGGCAGTCGGTCCGAAACCGAGCACCGGCTCCAGGACTTTCGGCTCACCGAAACCAGGAACCAGCGGCGCCGGCGTCAGCGCTGCGTTGATCTGCTCTCGGGGATCGACTCCCGAGCCGCCGCGATCTCCCGAGCCGCGACCGCCGCGCATCTGCTCAAACGCCTCTTTAATCTTGGCGACCGGGATCGGGCGATCGGTGCGGATGCTCGGGTCTTCCCGCTGCAGACGCGAAATCATCATCTGGGCCGGACCTTCCATTTCGTCCGGATCGATCATGCCGTTGCCGTTGCGGTCCATCCGGTCGATCATGGCGCTCGGGTCAAATCCCCCGCGACCGCCGGAAAATCCGCCACCGGGAGGCCCGCCACCGCCAGGGAAACCGCCACCGGGAGGTCCACCGGGAAATCCGCCACCGGGAGGTCCACCCGGAAATCCGCCGCCGGGAGGTCCGCCACCCCAGCCACCGCGCTCGCCGCCACGGTCACCACGACCTCCGCGGTCGCCTCCCCGGTCACCACCGCGATCTCCTCCTCGGTCACCGCCGCCCCAGCTGCCGCGGTCACCACCGCGTTCGCCGCGACCGCCGCGTTCACCTCGTTCGCCACCGCGATCATCCCCACGGCCTCCCGGTGGCTGAGCGGTGACGGAATCGGTGAAATCAGGGCTAGCCAGTAGGCACAGGACCATCAATAAGGTCGAGCAGCTGGTTTTCATAACTCTAGGACGCATCGGAGATACCGTGACAATGGGAGCGCGGACCAGTGATTTAAACCCGCGAGCCAGCCGGCGGTTTCGTTTATTGGGCAGCAATCAGCGGTTATGCCCAGATCGCTTGTCAGGCAGCCATCACTGCAGCGTATCACTGCGGCCGCTGGGCCGCACCTGACTGCCTTCGACTCCGCTCAGGCTGTCCCCAAGCGTTTGCCGCGCCTGCAGAGCGACCTCCAGCAAGTCTTGCACGATTTCGGGGTGCTCGGCGGAAACATCGGTCGCTTCACCGGGGTCGTCCTCCAGGTGGTAGAGCGCCTGGGGCTGCGTCGCGATCCGGTAGCCATGCCGGCTGGCGATCCCTTCGACGCCGCTCTGCGTGATCGACTGGGGCGTGAGGGTGCCATAACCGGCGGGCTTGCCGTCGCTTCGCACCTCGCCGCCGATCACGGTCAGGTACGGGTGCTCCAGGTGCAGCTTCCACGGCCCGCGGCGGACCGCATGCAGTTCGCTGCCGGAATAAAACAGCAGGCTCTCGTGAGGCGATTTCGCCCCCGCTGCACCAAACAGCACATCGCTGATGTCCTGGCCGTCGATCGGCCGCGGCCCCAGTTCCGCTCCGACCCAGGCAGCAAAAGTTGGCAGCAGGTCGATCGTCATCAGCGGCTCATCGCACTGCCGCCCGGCAGGAATTTTCTTTGGCCAACGCATCACCGTCGGGACCCGCACACCGCCCTCAAAAACCGTCAGCTTCCCTTCGCGGAGCGGCGCCGCTCGCCCGGCATGCGTGCCGTAGCTGAGAAACGGGCCATTGTCGCTGGTGAAGATGATCAGCGTGTTCTCGCTCAGCCCCGCCGCTTCGATCGCATCGACGATTTGGCCGACCGATCCATCGATCTCTTCGATCACATCGCTATACAGCCCGTGAGGTGAGCGGCCGCGGTAGGCGTCGGAGGCAAAAATTGGCACATGCGGCATCACGTGCGGGACATACAGGAAAAACGGCTGCTGGCGGTGACGGTGGATGAAATCGACCGCGCGCTCGGTCAGCCGCTTGGTCAGCAGTGACTGATCGGGGTCGGTTTCGATGATCTCGTCGCCGTCGTACAGCGGCAGCGGCGGCATGATCTCGGCCAGCGTCGGGTGATATTGGCTGTTGTCGTTGGAGTACGGGATCCCAAAGTATTCATCAAATCCGTTCTTCAGCGGACTGAAGTACGGCGACAGCCCCAGATGCCATTTACCGAACATACCGGTGGCATACCCTTGGCTCTGGAGCATCTCGGGCAGCAGCCATTCATCGGGATGAATCCCTGCGGGACTGGTGTGGTTGAGCGCTCCGGCCATGCCCACGCGATTGGCGTAGCAGCCGGTCATCAGCGCCGCCCGCGACGCGCTGCAGACCGCCTGGGCAACATAAAACTGTGTGAACCGTGTGCCCTGCTCGGCCAACGCATCGATCCGCGGCGTGCGGTTGGTCTGCGAGCCGAAGCAGCCGACGTCGCTGTAGCCCAAGTCGTCGGTAAAAATTAAAACGATATTCGGCTGCTCGGCCCCCTGCGCGTGCGGTACTGACAGGAGCGAGCTGGCGACGCAGGCCGTGATCAACACCAGCGAAACGATTTGGTGCGCGGCATGGGCAGTGAGAGAAAACACCGGACAAAAGCTCCTAGACGAGGCGGCGCAGGCTGAACAAGCGACTTGGCAAGCTGGTCCATTATTGCAGCATTCCCTGTCGCCGCTGGCCTCCAGCGGGATGCTGAGCGAAAAAACCATGTGCCCAGTGCGGTTTTTGCCGCTCCCGCCGGTCCCCTGCCCTTCCGCCCTGGCCCCCCGCGGCGTTACCGCAGCGTGCGGACGTCGACGCTATCCATGCCGGCCCGGTGCGCCGCCAACAATCCGATGTCGGTGTCTTCAAACACCACACAGCGACCTGGCTCCACGCCTAACCGCCGCGCGGCTTCGAGAAACACGTCCGGTTCGGGCTTGTGGTGGAGCGTGTCCTCGGCCGCCACAACCGTTGCAAAATAATCGTGCATGTCGATCTTAACCAATTGGTCGACGACGACGGCGCGGATGCCGCCGCTGGCCACCGCCATCGGCAATTTGCCATGATGCCGCCGCGCGATCGCACACACCGGCTCATTCGCCGTCACGTCGGCCAGGGTCGTCAAAAACGCGGCTTCCTTCTCCGCAGCAATTTTCACCACGTCGCCAACGATCGCCTGTTCCTGGCAGAGAATGCTGATGATTTTGTCGGTTGGAACGCCGCCCATCGCGTAAAATCGTTCTTCGGGGAACTCGATCCCGTACCGCTGTAAGGTTTGCTGCCAGGCAACGTAGTGCAGCGGCATCGAATCGGTGAGGGTTCCATCACAGTCGAAAATCAGTGCTTGGTGCGTGTGGTCGTAGTTCATCGTAGGCGGACACGCGGTCCGGTGATCCTCGGTTGATCGAGAGGGCGGTTGAAGATGGCGTTGTGCGATCAAGGATATCTGTGTGAGGTTTGCGGCCAAGACGTCGAGGCGCTCAGCCAGAGCGATCTGTACCTCCGCTATGTGATCGGTGAACTCGATCCAGAGGTGCTGCACACCACGCCGGAGCGTCACCTGCGGTGCAATCCGGTGCTGGCCCAGTTCATCGAACATCCGAAGTTTAAGCCCGTGCAGGTTGAGGGGCCGTTTGATCGCCGCAGCCTCGATCCCGACTTCGTTGCTCAGCGGGTCGCCCTGGTAAGCCGTGGATTTGCTCGGCTGGTCGAACTGGAGCAGCAGCGCGGTGCAGCCGACGTGACCGCCTACCCACTGCCCGAGGTGCTCGATCGCTACCGCTGAGGGTTCTTCCGCGAATTCAATGGCAAGTCGCCCAGGGAGTAAAACCCTTGGGTGGCACGCTCAGAGCCTCAGCGATGGGCGTGAGTGGATGAGGGGTAAATTCTCCAGCCGACGCGACATGGTGTGGTAGCCGCGCAGTTCTCTCCAGCACGCCCTTCGTTCCTCAGGGACGTGCCACCCGACGCTGCCCGAAGTGCTGGAACGCGACCGCTGAGGGTTTCTCCGGAAATGGCTTCCCGGTCTAGATGACGGAGACGGCGTTGGATGGGCGCAGTATGCTGTAGGCCGCTTGCTCGTAACCCTCCCACCATGCCACTTATCACGCTCCTGGCTCATGTCCCACCTGCCCCTGTTGTTGCTCGCTCAATCGGCTCCGGTCCAGTGGCCGATGATCACGCTCGCCGTCGGCATCATCTCGGTGCTCGGCATGATCATCGGCTTGAAATTGAACGCCTTTTTGGCGCTGGTGATTTCGGCGTTGATCGTCAGCTTGATGAACGGTGGCGACGCGGGCAGCCGGATCGAAGCGGCCGCGGCGGCATTTGGCAGTGCCGCGGGCGGGATCGGGATCGTGATCGCCATGGCCGCGATCATCGGCAAGTGCATGCTCGACAGCGGCGCCGCTGACCGGATTGTGCAGTGGGCGGTGGGGATCACCGGCCAGAGCAAAGCATCGATTGGATTGATGGCCAGCGGGTTTGTGCTGGCGATCCCGGTGTTCTTCGACACGGTGTTTTACCTGCTGGTGCCGCTGGCCCGCAGTCTCCACCGCCAGACGCAGAAACACTACCTGCGCTACGTGATGGCGATCGCGACCGGCGGGGCGATCACGCATACGCTCGTGCCACCGACCCCGGGGCCGCTGTTGGTCAGCGCTAGTTTGGGCGTGGATGTCGGACTGATGATGATCGTCGGTCTGTTGGTGGCGCTGCCCAGCGCTGTCATCGGCCTGACGTTTTCTTACTTGATGGATCATCGGATGCCGATTCCGATGCGTCCGATAGGGCCTGTCGATGGGCAGCAGACTGAAGTCGCGCCTGAACGCCTTCCCTCGCTCGGCGTTGCCCTGCTGCCGGTGCTGCTGCCGGTGCTGCTGATTGGCTCAGGGACGCTGGCGATGACCCGCGCCGACCGCGAAGACCGGGCCCGGATCGAAGTCAGTGATATCCGCGATTACGAGGCGCTGGCAGAGCGGCTGCGCACGGCCGATCCGGTCAGCCCTGCCGGACGGATCGTCACCAGCAAAATGCTCAGCGAACAGCAGCGCAGCTGGCTCAGCGGCGCGGCTCGCGCCCAGGCCAAGCCTGGAGCGAAGAGGATCGTGCCCAGTTCGCCGCGGCGCTGGACCGGGTATTGTCCGATCCAAAACTCTACGATGAAGCAGCGTTCAGCGGCATTGAGCTGTCGCAGGTCTCCAAAGATCTGTTGGCGAGCAATCAATTGCGGATGAAACCGGTCGATCGCCGCCGCATGAATCGCAGCCTCCTGGAAGATGCGATGCCTGAGTTGATCGAGGCTCACCAGTGGGATTCGCCGGCACGCGATCTGGCCAACCGGTTGGCGCTCTGGAGCAACGCGAACTTCGCCTTGCTGCTGGCCGCGCTGGTCGCAATGCTGACGCTCAAACAGGTCCGCGGCTTGAGTTTCACTGAGTTGGCGGAACAGACCGAGACGGCGCTGATGAGCGGCGGCCTGATCATCTTGATCACCGCAGCTGGCGGTGCGTTTGGCGCGATGTTGACACAAGCTGGAATCGGCCCAGCGATCGAATCGCTGTTCGCTGGCGCCGAGGGTGGCAGCGGTATCGGCCTGCTGGTGCTGGGCTTTGCGATCTCCGCGGTGCTGAAAATCGCTCAAGGCTCCAGCACCGTGGCGATGATCATCGCCTCCGGCATGATGGCCGCGATCCTCGCCAGCACGACTCCGACTTTTAACCTCGTCTACATCGCCACCGCCATCGGCAGCGGCTCATTGATCGGAAGTTGGATGAATGACAGCGGATTCTGGGTGTTTGCCAAGATGAGCGGCTTGACCGAAGGAGAGTCGCTGCGCAGCTGGACTCCGCTGCTGGTCGTCCTAGGCCTCTCCGGTCTGGCCGTTACCATCCTGCTCAGTCAGCTCTGGCCCATGTTGTAGTGTCGCCAGTGTGGCCGACCCGTGTGGCCGACCGCCAGCGTGGCCGACCGCTCCGCCGGTCGGAACAGACAGCATCGGAACCGTTCGATCGGCGGAGCGATCGACCACCTTGCGGTCGAGCAGATGTCACAGCGATTGTTCGATCGGCGGAGCGATCGACCACCTTCGCCGGTCGGTGTACCAGCTTAAAACCGAGAAACAGATTGAACGAGGATGAATCGATCGAGCTGAGTTCGCTGACCAGGCCGACTTCGTCAGGCTGCCTGGTCATCATGACCGCAGCGCTCGTCTCGTGTTTCCTGCTGTTCCTCAACGGTGGCGTTGTGATGGCGCTGGTCAACGCACTGGACGACTGGGGCTTTACGTACACCGCTGACGACCGAATCACGCAGTTCATCGTGCTGATCGGGCCGGTTCTGCTGCTGGTCATCCAGTGGATGATGATCGATTACGTCACGGCGCGGCTGCGGCGTCCTAGATAGCCCCCGCATACCGCCTGCAACCGTACAGCGAACCTCATGCCTCATCACGTGGGACGGGGGCCCTGCTCCTCTGGGTGGCACGTCCCTGAGGAACGAAGGGCGTGCTGGGCAGAACTACATGGTTACCATGAAATTTCTCATCGGCTCGGTCTCTGCATCCGCTGCTCACGCCCATCGCTGGGGGCTCTGAGCGTGCCACCCAAAGCCAGAGCGATACCCGCCTCAGGCAGGTATTGAATTAGCGGAAGAACCTGGGAAATCAATCTTTCACCGGAGCCTCTTCGGCTCGCAGGTCGCTGAGGCTCAAAACGGTCTCCAGCACCGGCTGTCCGGCCAAGTCGAGCACGCGGAGCTGGAGCTGGGGATCGGGCTGGTCCCAGGCGATCTGGATTTCGCCAAAGTTCTCGCGGTGATAGGTGATTGGAATCGCTCGATTGCCGTTGTCGGTCGGCGTCCCGCGCGGATGGAGCTGGTTCAAACTGCTCGAGGTCAGGTCATAGATCGGATACGGCACACCCTGGTGTTCGACCGACAACTCCGCCCAGTGCCGATCGCCGCTGAGCAGCAGCACCCCGCCCGCCCCGGTCTTGGCGATTAAGTCGAACAACCGCTGACGCTCGTGCGGCAGGTTCGCCCACGTCTCGTGACCAGCGTCCTGCGACACGCACTGGATTCCCGAAGCGATGAGCCGCACGTCGGCCGGCACAAGCAGCTGTTCTTCGAGCCACGCCCACTGTTCCTGGCCGAGCATCGTCACCTCCGGATTCTCCTCGGGCACATAGGGACCACCGAGCCGCCGCTGACCGGTCTTCAGGGGACCGCGAAAGTAACGCACGTCCAACATGATGACCTGCAGACGCTTCCCCACTGGACCAAACACCTTCGACTGATAGACGCCCTCCCGCTGGCGCCGCGGTGAATCGGCGGCATCACGCCAGAAGTCGACAAAAATCTGCTGCGATTGCTCCCGCAGCGGATACTCTGCCCCGGCGTCATTGGCCCCGTAGTCATGATCGTCCCAGGTCGCCAACACCGGACAGGCCTGTAGCAGCTGCTGGAATTTCACATTCGCGCCCAACTTGGCGTATTTGCTCCGCATCAGCTCCACATCGGTCGTGTCGGCATAAATATTGTCGCCCAAAAACAGGAACAACTCCGGCTGCCGCGCGAGGATCGTGTCGAAGATCGGGAGGGGTTGATCTTGCTTCACACACGACCCAAACAGCACTCGCGCCACCGCCGGCTCGGCATCCTGGGCGGAACTTTGGGCAGCCAGCCAGAACACGATGAACGAGAACAAAGCAGACCTACGGATTTGAGCAAAGCGCATGATGTCGTTGTCTGGCGGGCACGGGATGAAAGGTCACCAGCATAACCACTCGTGGCGATCATTATGTCCGTGCGGCTCAGGGCTGTGCCACAGCGAAAGGTCCGGGCAGTGGCTGTACAATGTGCGTCGCTTTTGGCGCTCCGCAGGGCCGCAGGCCCGATACATCCTCTGCCGGGGTCCGTAAGGCCCCGGAGAAAGGGACGCACCAGGGTTTTCAGGCCCGCAGGGCCGACACAGGTTCGGCGCAGGGCCAGGCTTGCGCCGGCTCTGCGGGCCTGAGAGGAAGCCTTAGCAGCTAAGCCACGAGAGTTCTGCCGCACGAGGTTCTTCCGCTAATTGAGTGGCCGCCCGCCTGGGGCGGGTATCGTGATGGATTTGGGTGCCACGCCCAGAGCCCCGGCGATGGGCGTGAGGAGCGGAAGCAGATTCCGAGCCAATGAAAGGTTACATGGTTGCCATGCAGTTGTCCCCAGCACGCCCTTCGTTCCTCAGGGACGTGCCACCCAGAGAATCAAACTGCGACACAGCACGAGCGTCGCACGCTCAGTTGCCGCTCGGGGCATGGCGTCACGCATCCAACCACTGCAGCCAGCGGTCGCGCTGCCCGCTCTGCTTGGCCGTGTCGCAGTAGAGCTGCATCGCGGCGAATACGGTTGTCAGCGGCAGCGCTTCGGTTGCGGTCGCGACCGCGGCTTCGCCTCGGGCCGATGACACCGCCAACGCATCGACCAATCTCGCCGCGGTGCTCTGGTAACGTCGCAGCAAGCGGTCGCGCTGGCGACGGTGCGCTGCCGAAGCAATCGGCTGCACGCAGCTGCGCCCGCCGAGGATCAGCGCCGTTAACTGACGATCGAGCCCTGCCGTGAGCGCGACATCGGGAGCATGACGGCCGCCCACAGTGGCTTGCTCGTCCGCTTGCAACCGAACTTCCTCCGCGAACCGGTCGCTGGCGGTGAAGTAATGACGCTGCAGCTCATCGAGCCCAAGATGACATCGCTGCTCCCACGCCGCCGGCAACACCAACTGCGGCCCATCGCCTGCTCCTTGCATTTCAACCGACTGCGTCGGCGCATCAGCGGGCAACAGCGGCACGATCGTCAGCGGGTCGATCCGCCCAGCGATCTCGATCCGCACGCGGCCATAAACCCGCAGCCGCAGTCCTGGGCAGCGGGCGAGCCACTGCAAATTCCGCCGAAAGCTCAGCCGTTCATCGTCGATGGCGACGCCGAGCCGCAGCGGCCCAGTGGCACCGTCGCACTGCAACAGCACCGTCGCTCCGTGAGCCCCCAAGATCGTCCCTTCGGCAGCGATCAAGTCCCAACCGCCGCGCGGCTCGGACGCATCGCTCGGCAAGTGGTTCAAGACCGTCTCGAGTTGATCGCGCAAGGGTCGAGCAAAGCCGTCGTCGGTAACACTGGTGGACTTCTGATTGATCGCCCAGCGCGTCCGCGTGCCCTTTCCCAACCGACCATCGGCCGACGCGTTCAGATTCTGTACGGCGATCACGCTGCGACTGAGCCGGCTGGCCGGCACCGCCGTTCCGCCCAAATCGATCCCACCGGCGTAGGCTTGCTGGACCAGCTCGACATCGCCGGGCCGTGCATCGATGATCTGGTACAGCCGGTCATCATTGGCGCGCAGATGAATGCAGACCCCGGCATAACCGCTAAGGGTCCAGATCGGTTCGGCGACGACTCCGACCAGCCGCGAAATGGTGGTCGGGTCAAACCGCCGCCGCACCTGCCCCAGGGTCGTCAGCGGCACCTGCTCCGCACGCGACAGTTCGATCGCCAACCGCAGAGCATCGCTCACGTCCTGATGCAACTGCTGCGAGTCGGCGTGATCGTCCTGCGCTCGCAGTCGCTGAATGCCCTCAACGATCCGCACCACCGCATGGGCGAGATTCACCAGCCCCTCAGCCCTGCACCCGTGCCCGGCCCGCAATAGCGCCGACTGCAACATCACGCCGGCCGAGCGACAGCCGATGATCAACAACCGCTCGAGCGTCTGCAGAGTCTGCTGTGCCGCGGCTTGCATCGCGGCAGTGACTTGGACGCTGGCCTGGCTCGCGGCTTTGGGCGTCGACGCGTCGCCCGCCGCAGCCTCTCCAATACCCGTGCTGCCGCTCGTCGGCTCAGCGTCCGCCGACGTTTCCGCTGACGACGATTCGCCAGGCGCACCCGGATCGGCCGTATCGGCATAGGCCAGCGTGGTGATGCAGGCGAGCAGATGAAAGCACTTCGGGCTCAGCAAACACGAGCAGCCGACTTCCTCGATCGCCAGCAGCGCACCGCCCTTGCCCGGCCGGAGCGTCACGGTTTCCTCGCCCGCGGCGATCTGCCAGTGGTCCTCTTCAAACCGCCATTGCCACTCCTCGGCCGCGGTCGGATTGGCGTCGATTCGCTTGCGCACACGTCCCGGTGCAGCATCGATCAACTCCGCCGCCAGTTGTGCCGCGATCCGCGGCCGAGCGGTCGTCATCGTGGCGGCATCCCCGTGGTGGACGAGCCGCGGATTTGGTCACCGACCCAAGTCGCGAGTTTCTCGGGGCTGACCGCGGCCACAGCCATGCCGACGCTGGCCATCATCTGCGCGTATCCCTGATGAAACCTCGCCACACCGCTATCGTCCAGCGCCGCCAAACCGAGGCATTTGACGCCCGCATCAACCAACGCACGGACCTCGGCCAACATCTGTCCGACCGACACGCCTTCTTCAAAATCGCTCACCAGCACCACGATCGAGCGCGAGGGCACCTTGATTCCGGCGCGGGCCGCGCAGCCCAAGCCCAATGTTCGTCCCGCCGCCGATCTGCACGTCGAGCAACAGCGACAGCGGGTCTTCCACCTGCTCGCTCAGGTCGATCACTTCCGTACTGAAGGTCAAAAACCGCACCGACAGCGCGGGCAATGCATCGAAAATCGCGGCGACCAAAGCGCTGTAAACAACCGACGCCGACATCGAGCCGGACACGTCGACCACGAACGTCAGGTGCCAGTCCATCTGACGCTTAGCCGGTGCATTGAAGATCAATTGTTCGGCGATGATTGTCGGCCGGCCGTCGCTGCGACGATGGCAATGGGCGAGGTTGCGCGAATCGTCCGCGGCAGATTCAGCCGCCGGTTGCGGCGGCGGGTCGGACGCGGCGTCGACAGTCCCGACAAAGCGGCCTGCAGCCTCACCGCCAGCTTCTGCGCCAGTTGCTCCGTAATTCGCCGTGCCAGCTGCCTCAACTTCTGTAGTTTCGCCTCGGGAACCGATCCCGCCAGCGCCAGCACCTGTTGCAACAGCTCGATCGACGGTTGAACCGACTCGGAATCGAGCAGTTCCACCGCGGCTACACGTCCGGCCGTTGCCGCTTCGCCGAGGACTTCCTGACAGACATCGCTGCCGAACAGCGACTCCAAATCTTCGGCCCACTGAGCAGCGGTTGGCTGCGGCGCCTCAGTGCCGCCGCCCGCCGCACCCTTTGGCCGACGAGCCAGCCCACCTCGAGCTCCTTCGCCGCGACCATAGCCGTAGAGTTGGTCCAGCGAGGCTGAGGCGCGTTGTGCCGCGGGCGCGCTCGACTGCGGCGGCACCCCGAGGATCATCCGCCAGCGATCCGCCAGCGTGATCTGTCCTGCAGCGATCCGCTTCCTTTCGATTTCTGACGGCGACGGATCGGCGGCAGCCGACGATGACGATGGCGAGGCGTCACCGCTGAGCAGCTGCTCCAGTTCAGGGAACAGCGTCACCACGGCCGCGCGTCCCGCCAAGTCGGCGGTGCGGCAGCGGGCAATCGTGGCCGCCGCTTGATCAGGATCCGCCTGATCGATCCCGCTGGCGACCAAGGCATCCATCGCCGAACCACGTTCGGTCAACTCCGCCAAGCGCAGTTCCAACAGCCGCTGGCGATCGGCCGGCGAGACATCGGCAAACCCGCCCCGCAACGCCGGCAGCCGCGCAAGAAACAGCGGATCGTCCAGACTCGCAAGCGTCTCGCTCAGGCCATCCAACCACGCCGGCTCGCTCTGCATACGGGAGAGCAGCACTTGCGCCAGGCCCGCCAAAGCGTGATGCAACCGACTGCGACCGGAGCGATCGGTGGCTCCGTCAACCCAGCCCTGCAACAGCGCCGACAGCTCTGCCGGTGGTAGCTGATCCAGTTGTGCCAGTGCCCCGGCGGCCGCGCCGCGCATCCGCTCGCTGCCGCCGCGGAGCGTCAGCTGACACCACCGCAGCAGACGTTCTTGCCCTGGCGGCGTCGACACGCGGGCGTCATCAGCGGCCACCGCCAGCTCACCGGTGAACCAGCCGATCAGCTCTGCGACCGCTTGGACGTCAGTGGGATCGTTGGAGCCGGTTAAGCCCTCCAGCCGGTCCAGTGCGATCCGCAGCAGAGTCGCTCCCTCGACCGTTCCCTCCGGCAGCCGAAACGGCTCGACCACGGGCGGATAGGCCGATGCAGCATCTCTCGGCAGGCCCGGCATCCAGCCCAATTGCACGCGAGTCAGGATTGTGGCGGCGTTGACCAGCTGCGAAATGTTCGCCGTGTCGCGAAACGTGCTGTCGATTCGCCGCAGGGTTTGCAGCGTCAGCTCCGCCAGACCGCATTCCGCAGCAATCTCTAGACGCCGCAGCACCGTTTCGGGCAGCGGCGTTTCGGCCTCTTCGCCAGGCGTGCGGCCGATGTCACGGACCAACGCGGCGACGACCTGCGGCAAGGTCACTCCCAGGCGCGACAGCGAATCGATCGTTGCCGAAGTCCCCTGCTGCCAGCCGACGATCCAGCGCTCGAGCAGGTTTTCGCGCCAGCCGGTCTGGACGGTGTCGACACGCCGGGCGTAAGGAATTCCCGCAGCGCACAGACGTCGCAACATCACCGCGCGGGCGCGCTTACGCGGTTTGCGCAGCACATCCAGGCTCAGCTCTTTCTCGTGTTCCGCTGGCAAGGCATCGGTTTGGCCGCGGTAGGCCGAGCGCGGCCGATTGGAGCGTGAGGTGGCCAACGGATCGGGCCCAGGCAGTTTTAAGGCCGCTAGCTCCTGTTCGATCGCGATCGCCAGTCCGCAACGCGGTGCCAGCGGTGTCACGCGGCCTTGGCGGTTGCCGATCAGCACCGGTTCGGCTGCCGCAGCGACCGCGCGGCCTCTGCCAAACGGATCGCCTTGGACCAGACACGACTGCAGCGATTCGATCAGCTCTCCGCGGCCCGGATTGGCAAGCCCGCGAACCGCGCCAGGTCCCGCATCATCCGCACCGTCTCGGTCGCATCGGGCGTTCCCGCGACGTGCCCCTGGCGACGCAGTTGGCGGCAGATGTCAGTCACCAGTTCGGTCGCCGCCCGGTCCATCGCGGTGCGATCGGGCGCCTGCAGCATCCGCTGGTGCCAAACCGGATCCAATACGCCGGCCGGATAACCGCTGCGCTCGTCGAGCTGAGCGAACGAGTACGGGATCAGCGACACACCGACCGCACGCTGCTCGGCTCCCAATCCCTCCGACTTTTTCTGCCCCTCCCCTGCCCCGGCTGCTGCTTCCGCCGTCCGCAGCACCCGTTCGTCCTGCTCCGCCAGCGAAGCGAGCACTTCGGGCAGCAGCGCCGGGGCATGAAAAGCGCCGATCACGGCCACCGATTTTGGGCCTGTCCGGCGGATCGCCTGCCGCATTGCAGCTTCGCGCAGCCGGTCGCGCCGGTCGATCTCCGGCGACGCCGTCCGCACCGCCCAGCCGAACGTCAGCGCCGCCCGCCGAATCGTCTCAGCATCCGCATCCACACCCGGCGATTCGACCAACCGTTGCCACAGGTCGCCCGTATCGCTCGCGCCGCTGTGCCGGAGCCAACGCTCCAGCAAACGTTCATCCGTCCGGTCTTGAGGCTGCGTCTGCCTTGGCGAAGCTGCCGGCGGCGGTTCGTCTCGCTTCGCTTCGCCGCGGTCGGCTTCGCCATGAATCGGCTCGTCCCAGGCGGTCATGTCGACTGGTCCGTCGCCCAGGGCGATTGGCAAGTCACAAGCGATGACCGGCACGGCGTGTTGTCGCGCCCAGCGGATCGCGACCAGCTCAGGCGAAAAATCGGCCAGCGGATAGAAGAACATCCCACCGCGCCGCGGCACCGCCGAGATCGCGATCGGAGCGACCGTCTGTTCGTCCGCGACGTGCTCCAGCCATCCCTGCAGGTCCGATGGCAACTCGATCAACACCGTCTCGGGCTGCATCCGGTCGAGCAACTGGGGAACCACGCGAGCGAGCACGGCGGAATGGTGACGCACACCGATCAACGTAGGCGAATGAGCGGCATGCAATGCTGCGATGGCTGGCCTCATCCCTCCAGCACTCCGCGGAGCTGCGACAAACGTTTCCATAGCGGCATCCCATCTTCCGCTCGCCGCCGTACCGGCCCGTCCCAATAAGCCAGCAGTCGCTCGCGATCCTTCTCATCGTCTTTGAGCACCACACCGAGCAAATGCCCCGGCAGTCGTGAGACCGGATCGAAGCCGGAAGGAAAGAATGCCGCTTCGCGCGTGATCGCCGCGGCCACCGCGACCGCCTCAGCGGTACTCATCACGGTGCTGGGGCGAGTGACCTGCCAGCCCTCATCGCTGCGTCCGCTGCGCAGGTCGCGAAATACCGTCACCAGCAGTTCCACCAGCGCTTGATCGATGTCTGCCGTCTGACCGCTTTCGCCGAGCATCACCCGGGCGCGCGAAGCCACCAAGTCGCACTCCCGAGTCACATCGGCGATCGGCGTGATCGTTTCAAAATTGAACCGCCGCTTGAGTGCCGCCGACATCTCCGACACGCCCCGATCACGCAGGTTGGCGGTGCCAATCACCGCAAACCCCGGCACCGCGAACACGCTGGCGTTCTCGTCGCCTAGTTCGGGAATCATCAACCGCCGCTCGCTCAAAATCGAAATCAGTGCATCCTGCACCTCCGGCAAACAGCGTGTGATCTCTTCCAACCGGACCACCTTGCCTAGCCGCATCGCCTGCATCACCGACGAAGGAACCAAGGCCTCAGGCGTCGGCCCGCGGTCAAGCAGCATCGCGTAGTTCCAGCCGTAGCGGATCTGGTCTTCCGTCGTCCCCGCCGTGCCTTGCACGACCAACGAGCCGGTACCGCTGATCGCCACCGCTAACAGCTCGCCCAGCATCGACTTGGCCGTTCCCGGTTCACCGACCAACATCAATCCGCGTTCACCGGCAAGCGTGACGATGCAGCGCTGGACAACTTCGCGGGGGCCAACGAACTTCTCCTCGATCACCCGTGCGGTGGCTTTCGTCGGGCCAACTTTTTCGCCGCCAGTGCCACACACAAAGTCGACGACCCACTGCGGAGACAACAGCCAGCCGCGTGGACGCGGGTGGGTATCGATCTGGCGCAGCACGTCCAGTTCAGCGGCATAACGCACCTCGGCGGGAGGCAATTGCATCGTGGCCGCATCGGGTAAAGCGTCGGCGGTCGCAGCGGGTTGTTTCTTAGCCATCAAAAAATCACTACAGCAACAGATTTAGAATTGCGCGGGCGAAAGGGGTCCGATCCCTTTTGGCGGCTTGGGGGCACGTCCCTGAGGAACGGCCCAGAGCCTATTAAATGCCGGGGGCCGCTGATCCTCAGGGTGGCATGTCCCTGAGGAACGAAGGGCGTGTTCGGAAAGAATTGCCTAGTAACCATAGAATGTCTCTGCGGCTCGGTAGCTGCCCCCGCCGTTCACGCCCATCGCTGGGGCTCTGAGCGTGCCACCCAAAGCGATTCAGGAACTAAAAAACTGCGAAAATCGAACTTAGGTCGCAAGGGCCGATTCATACCGCGGCGCGTCGCCGTTGACGACGCGGTCCCAGGCCGCTCGGAACTGGTCAGGGGCCGTACGGGGACACACCAATAAGTCGCCCCAACTACCTCGCAACGGCTCAGCATCCTGATAACCCATCAGCGGCAACTTCCAAGTTTCGATCGGCAGGTTTGGTGGTTTGAGCGGTTCCCAACCACCGGGCAGAAAGAACGTCCGCCCTGCCCTGCTCCGTTTGGCCGACACCAAATGTTCCTGCTTGACCAGCTCATCGGCCGCCTTTTTCAGCTTCGCCGCCGTCCAGCCATTCCACATCTGAATGTTGCTGGTCGTCGGATCGGGCAGCGCCAGCGTTTGCAGGTACAGCGCCGCCGCATCCTCGCTGACCTCCAACTGCTTGCTGACCGTCGCGACCAGCTCGGGCACCGAAACCGTCGGATCCTGATCCCATGCCCCGTCGGGAATCGCATCGCTCTGGTTAAGATCGATCAGACCCTGAATCGCGTCGGTGCGGAGCCGAGACACCGCCTGCGCACACTGCAGCTCCCTACTGCCGTCGCTTGCCCAACCAAACGTTAAAGCGGCAGCGGCAACCAGTCGCGACCAACCGCTGTCATCGGTCAATCTGGCCGGGCGAAAATACAACTGCACCTCCGGCGGCAACGTTGCGCCAACGATCAAGTCGCTGACCAGTCGGTAATGCCCAGCAGCATCCTTCTGCGCCTCCAGTCCAATGCCGGTGAACCTGGCGAGCGTCTCTTCAATGCTGATCTCCTTGTCGCCGTATTTGGTCGCGCGCTTCAGCCCGAACGGCAGCGTCGTCGCTTCGTCGTCGATGAACCGCCGCATCGCCAGGGCTAACCCCGGCAGCTTGCGGCGTGCCGGATCACCAAAAGGCAGTGAATAATTCACCAGCCACATCGCCCGGTCCAGCACCCGGAACCAACCGCCGATTTCTTCCTGCGGCGTGCCGTCTTCATCGTCGTTGAGTCGGAACGACACCCGCTGCGGCATCAGCGCCTCGGACTGGTCGGGATCGGAGAGCATCGCAATGAACAGCGGCGCCTCGATGGTGCCTTGCCCAGCGCGCAGTTGCCCAAATCGTGCGAGCACCTCCGGCGGCAAAGCAACCGATTTCGACATCTGCTCCGCCCAAGCATCGACCATCCGATCAAAGGCCTGATCCTTGCCCGGCCCAACGCAACCACCCGGGTCCAGACGAGCTCCGGTCGACACCAGCGACAACGGTTTAGGATCGGCGTCCATCGCCGCGACCGCCGGCTTGATCTCCGTCAGCTTCCAGCCGTAGTGGCCGCGCAGCTCCTTGGTCAGCTTTTCTTGGCCGTAAGACACCGAGCGGTAGTTGCCCATCCAAGCCAGCGCCAGCTGCACCGGCGAGACCCGCAACCGCTCCGCAGCTGCTTGAATACGTTCCGCAGCGATCAGTGGAAGTTCATTCAGTTCGCGGACCGCAGCCACAAAGGCCCGCACCTGATCTCCCGTCCAAGTTGGCTGCAGAGCAATCGTCTGCGTGACCGTCATCTTCGACGGCGGCTTGCATTCACCCTGAGCTGCATACGCCAACGCATGCAGTTCATTGAGCTGATAACCCAGAACCGGATACATGATGTAGCGACAGCCGTTCTCCTCCAGCCAGCTCGGCTTTTGTGCGCGGCGCCCGCTTGGGGAAAGCGGTTCTGCCGGCTTGTCGATCGGCTCGCCGCGATAGAAAACCAGCTTGCCCGGCAGATCAAACCAGTTTTCATCGGCGAGAAACTGCAGCGCGTCGAGCCACGGCCCGGCCAGCCGCTTGGCGACCGGCACGCCTTCATCGGCACCGGTGTGGCCGGCATTCCAGAACTTCTTCCAGGCGGCCGCAGCCGGATCAGCCAGGATCCCGAGCCAATTGGGATCGCCGCTCGAGGATTCGGGCACTTCACCGTCGGCAAAGAACTTCGCCACCGCCTGCAGGTGCGCAGCATCGACCGAGGTCAGCCCGCGGTAACCGTACATGCCCCGCCGCTCCGTTCCTTCCCAAGGAATCGCCAGCGCTACCAGGCCTTCATCGACCGATTCGGAGCGCTTGCGCGGCGACTTCGGCGAAGCCGATCGTGGCTGCGGCTCCTCGCTCAGCCGGCTCTGGATCTTAGCCAGCGAAATCGCTTCCTCGGCGGCCAGTCGCGCAATTCGGGCAACGCCCCGCACCAGCCGCGGCGGGGCCTGCCCGAGCCACTGTTGCACAGCCGTCGATGCCGCCTCTCGCTCGGGATCGGGCTTGTCCGGCTGCTCCTTCCGCTTCCGCGCCTCATGCTCGACAGCACCGGCCTGCAGCAGCAACTTGGCCTGTTCGATCGTCGTCTGCCGCAGTTGCTTCGAACTGGCCAAACAACGCACCGACATCAGGTGATAAAACTCCGGCGACAGTGGCAACGGCTGGCCAAAGCGATAACGATCCTTCGTGCCTGCAAGATCGGCCAAACCGATGCCGGATTTCTCATCGATCAGTTCCGACGTGTTCGTCACGATCCAGTGCGAATCGGTACCCGGTTTGTCCATCAGCGCGACCGCCACGCGGATGCCGTCACCGTGCATCGGATCGGGCTTGAGCACGCACGTACGGCCATCGATGCCGATCGATTCGAAGCTCCCATCGCGGCGGCGGATCACGCGCCAGCCAAGCAAACCATCGCGCATCCCCAGCGGCGAACTCGACAGACCCGCCGGGACAGGCAGCAACATCGACTGCGCCCACAGGATACGACTGCCGGCAGGCAAGTTCGACTCGAACCACGGCGGCACGCTCTTGCGGTCGCGTTTGCCGGTCAGCGGATCGACCTCTTGCAACCCCACCGGCGGCGCGTCGAGATCGTCATCGTCCACCCCATTCCAATAATGAGAACCTTGGATTTCCTGAGGCCGCCAAAATCGCTCGCCGTCGGAGAACCAATGGTCGCCGTCGGCCAATTTTTGATCACCGGGCTGCAGCACGCGGGTGCCGTAGAACACACCGCCGCCGTACTGCATTACTGTCGGCGTGGACCAGGATAAATAATACTTATCGGTCTCATAAGCCACCTCAGGGTCACTCAACCAAGCGATTCTGAGGTTATAATTTTTGGCACTGTCGCGATATAAGATCAGCGTGTCAGCACCGACCGGCATTGCGTATTGTAATTCGAATGTCGTCTTGTGAGGCCAAGCACTACGCTGCTCTTGGCCTGTGGGTGAGAACACATCGACGCGATCGTTGCGGACTACCGTAATGAACGGAAAATGATCAAACGTCGAGGTTTTACGGCGCTCAAAGGGTGGTATCCGCTGCTGGTCGTCCGCCGCATCCAGCGCCGCCCAGCCGTACTCGTCGAGCACTCCGCCGGCCAGCGTCCGCTGCAGCACAGCCGCCATCTCGATCGCTGCGATGCGCTGGGTGATCTCAGGAAAACGTGTGCCCGTTTCCAAATCCACGCATCCGCTGAGCCGGCTGAGCGTCTGTTCCACGTCGTGCAGGCCTCCACTCTCCAGCCGCTGCACTTCGCCTTCGAGAAATTGCAACCATAGCTTTTCGACCTCGGCGTGTCCGGACGCGGCCGCGGAGAACGATCGGGAGCGTGGCAATTGACGGCCGTAACTTCTCGATTCGGCCTTGGATGCTTTGCGCTGCACCAGCTCAGGCATCATCGCCAGCACGACGTCGCGGAAGCGCTCATCGGCCAACAGGTGCTCAAGCGACGAGTTGCGGCGCGGGTGATCGATGTCATCGCGCAGCCACCCATCAAAGTTCAGCGTGCAGCGGCTGGGCAGGTCTGCGATCTTTAATCCCAGCGCCAAGCACTGTTCGAGCACATCGACATCAATCTCGTTACGACCGTAACCCTTGCCTGGCTCCAGCGGTATCTCCTGGCCTTCCGCCTTAATAGCGCCCGCCGCCTTTTCCACTACATCGAAAATTCGTTTGTCCGGTGAGGCCTCGACGCTGATCAACCGCCCAAGCCAGCGGGCGCGGCCCCCGGGAATTTCGACCTCCTTCGGCAGTTCTTCTGCCGGTTTGGCGAGGTAGTCCAGCACCTTCCACTGGTCGAGCAACTCCAGCCATTTCCACACCGGGCTATCGTCGTAGTAAGACGCTTGCGGATCGGTGTGGACCAGCAGCCAAACCGCGAAGGCAGGGTTGCGATCGACGATCCGAGCGACGTTCTTCTTGACGCTCAGCCAAAACTGCAGCGGCGCGCGACATCGCCGGCGAAGCGATCACCTGCTCCAACATCGATTCGACCTCAGCGTCCGCATCCTGGCCTGCCGCCTGCGCCAGCCGGGCCAGATCCTTTGCCGCCGAGGTGATCGGCGGCATCCCGCCCATCGTGCGGCGGATCGTCAGGTCCCGCAGCGTCTCGAGCGCTTCGTCAGGCGGGAACTGCGTTTGCAGGTCTTTGGCGTATTCGGCCAGCGCTTTGCCCGACAAACACCCACCCAGTGCGAACTCCAGCACCGCGTCGCGCCGGCGGCCTCGATCGACCGTCAGCGCATGGACGCGTTCGGCCTCCAGCGCCTTACTCAGTGCTCGCCCAGCATAAGTCACATTCCCCAAATCCTTATAGATCCGCGCCGCTTCTTCCCAAAACGGCGGCAGGAAATCTTTCACCGAGCGATTCAGTTCATTGGCCATCACCATGAACTCATCCCAAGCATGCCCCGGCTTGGATTTCGCCTTCCGCGCCGCCGCTTTGATTCGCTTGACCAAGACCAGCGCATCTTTGGCGTTTTCCGGATGCGTGATCAACGCCCAACTTGCGAACCCCAGCGCCCGCCGCTGTTGCTGAGCGATCGGCTTGCTTTCGCCCAGCGAGCGCAAGCCCAGAAACTCCATCGCCAAGTCTTCGGCCGGCCCGAGCCGCTCAGCGCTCAGTCGCACCACCACGCGATCTCCGAGCGGCTCGCCGCCATAGCGTCGGGCGACCACGTGTTCGACCACGCGTTGGTCCACACGTGCTTTGACTGGAACAAGCCCGCCGGCGGCGAGTTGCGCTTCGAGATTAACAACGCTCATGCTTGCTCCTCCGCGTCAGCTTGTACTTTGCGTTTGGCATAGATGGCCGACGCCATCAGCATCCCTTCGCTGAACGTCACTGCCCCGACCGATTCGATCTTGAGCGCATTTTCGTTCTCGTCGACGAACACCAATGGACCGGTCCACGCTTCGCCTTCGGGATACTCCCCGCCGAGGTAATACCGCGCCTCGACGAGCTTGTTGTTTTCCCAGACGCGGCAGGTCGCATAGCCGCCACGGACCGGGTAGCCCAGCCGCCGGCAATGCGACAGCGCGAAATTGAGCTGCTCAAATTGCCCACCGGCAAAGTCATTCACCGATTTGAGCGCCGCTTGATCAGCGGTCGGAGCAAACACTGTGCGGTACAACTGATCGATGCGTTGGTTGATTTGCAGGTCGCTGGCCAGTTCGCGCAGTTCGTCTAGATCGCTGATCAAAATCGGATGGGGAATCGCCAACGCAGCGGACTGAATCCACTGGGTCTCACCGTCCAGATCGATCACTCCCAGGCCGCGTCGAGCATCAATATCGCGGAGCAATCCCGTCTTTTCCAAATCGATCTGACCCGCGGCATCGGCCGGCGCGATCACTAAGTTGGCGAGCGCTACCTGCCAATCAGGATCAACCCAGACTTCGACCAGCACGCTGTGCGGGATCACGAGCGACCGCAACATCCAGCGTTCGACAGTGTGCAGGCATTCTGTTCGGTGGTCGTCGAGCCATTCCGACAGCGCGATCAGCGCCTCGCCCTGCTCGCCTTCGCGCAGCCATTTCGGCACTGAGGCCAGCGGCTTACCGCTCGGATTCTGACACACGAGCTTGCCGTCGCGGAGTCCGAGCTTATAGCCCTTTTCCGCCTCGACCCAGGCCACGCTCTGGACCGTCGATGTTGCCGTCGCAACCGCCATCAGATCTCCCTCCAGATAAGTCCGCCGTTGAAGCGTGTCAGAAAAGGGGTCTGACCCTCTCCGGGCACGACGATGTTCCGAGTTCCTGCCAAGCCCTCCAAAGGGTCAGCCCCCTTTTCTGACACTCCACCAACGTTTCTCGCTGCTCTGCGTACCCATCGGAATTGGCATCTCTGGGTGGCTCGACCTGCCGCACGTGGGGACCATCATACCGAACCAGTTCGCTGCGGTGGGTGTTGGTACTCGCACACTTTCGTATTCGTGCTCAGCATCGCGGTGCTCGTGCTCGTCATCGATCGACCTGCGACCCTGGGTACGAGTACCGTTTCATTGAGTACGAGCACGCTGGAATTGGCTCACTGCCAGATTCTCAAGTCCATCGTGACATAGCACTCGAGGCTTGGATTAGTGGCCGTTCAACGCCCGTCAATTCGAGTGCTCCGAAGGGCCGCAGGCCCGGCACATCCTCTGCCGGGTCCGTGAGGGCCCGGTACCTGGTGCATTAATAGCTTATAGGCCCGCAGGGCCGACACAGATTCGGCGTTTGGCCCCGCAGGCCTGAAAAGTCCTGGCCGCTACCGACTCCGCAGCTTGCTGGATTGACGCTTTGTGGCGTGCGGCGAAGATGGACATGATGACGAGCCATCCGCCACCAGACACCACCACTCCCGAAACCGATGCACTGCACACTCAGGCGCCCGTCCGCCGCCGGCGACCGCTGCACCATACGGTCTCGATGCTGGCGGCGGGAATGCTGGTGGCTTACGCAGTCGTGGCCTACCTGCTCATGCCGCTGCTGTGGGAAATCTACATCGCGCGGCATCCGTCATTTCAAAGTCTGCCCGGGATCACGCGGACCCACGCCGGCATTCCAGGCGATCCGCTCAACGTGGCGCTGATCGGCACCGAAGCGGAGGTGCTCGACGTCATGCAAGCGGCAAAGTGGGTCCGCGCTCGCTCACTGGGGCTCCGCAGCGATCTCACGTTGGCGGAAGCAACACTCCTCAAGCGGCCCGACGACGACGCCCCGGTCAGCAATCTGTATTTGTTTGGCCGCCAGGAAGACCTCGCCTTTGAGCAGCCGGTGGGACACGATCCGAGGAAGCGGCATCACATCAGGTTTTGGCGGTCACCGCTGCCCGCAGCCGACGACAGACCGTTATGGGTCGGCTCAGCGACCTTCGACAAAGGTGTTGGCCTGAGTCACACCACCGGCCAAATCACCCATCACATCGCTGCCGATATCGACGCCGAACGCGACCATGTCCTGCAGACGCTCACCGACACCAGCCGGCTCTCACTGAGCTTTACAAAATCGCGCTTCCATCAGGTGCTCAGCGGCCGTAACGGCGGCGGCGACCCCTGGCACACCGACGGCGGTCTAGCAGTCGGTGTGATCGCAGCTAGCGACTAGACGCATTTACCAGGACACAGAGTAGTCTCTTAGTTCCTGAGAGATCCTCTCAGGCCCGCAAGGGCCGACACAAGTGGGACTTTGCGCTGTACCTGTGTCGGCCTTGCCGGCCTGCAAACACGTCTGCGCCTTGATTATCGGGCCCTCACGGGACCCGGCATTGGATGTGCCGGCCCTGCGGCCCTAAGCAACACAGGAATTGCTAAATGGGCTGCTTGCAGCCGTTTACCAAACCGCCCCTTCGTTGTGATGGTCGCTGTCCATCCCCAGCCGCATCCGCAGGACCTCGAACTGCTTGAGGAACCTGCGACTGCTGCTGTGAATGTGTTCGGCTTCGGTGACAAACTTGATGCCTGGGTCGGGATAGACATCCATCCCGATCAGCACCTCTTGGAACTCCTGCAGCGGCTGCCCATAGGCGACCACCAGCTTGTGTTCGTCGAGCTGAACCTCCTGGCCACGCGATGGGCTGACCACGGCGACGCCGGTGCAACCGTCGTTGAGCAGCAAGTCCTCGAAGTCCAGCAAGATGCTTTTGAGCACCGGCATGTCGATATGTTCGCGATACAAATCGCCCCGCCGATCGTCGCCGTGATGGCTCGATTCCAACACGACATCGACGACCGAGCCGAGCGGGTCGAGCATGTCGAGAAACAAGTCGAGCAACACCTTGCGCGTCGCCGAAGCCATCAATACCGGTATCGATGTTCCGGCCGCATCATCACGGTAGTGATCGCGGCGGAAACCCTGGCGAGGAACGATCTGCAAGTCATAAGAGGGGCGAACGGCATCGGTCAATTCAAAAGCGCCATAGCGAGCGATCCCCATATGCGTCTGTAACTCTTCGCTCGAAAGCGATTCGAAACCGCCCGAAGTTCTCAGCGCTTCGGCCGAGGATGTGACGGAGCTGCGAAGAATACGTTTAAGAAAACCCATTTGCTAATTTCGGTCCTGTGACCTGATGGTGTTTGTTGTTAACGTGGACCGAGAGCCAGAACTCGCCGCTAGGAGGCGTGCCCGGGGTTGAATGACCTTCGACTCGGAACGAACCAACGCTAGGTCACGCGGCGCAGCGGGAGCCGCAATCCACTGCACTGCCGCTCACAGCGACTCATCCAGCCGCCTCGCAATCGCTTCAGTCGTCAAAACCGGATCGCTTCGCCTAGACCCGATAGACTGCCGGCCCACCAGCCATTCCAGTTCGGAACCGGCTCAGAGAATGTCACCTAGCTTTGTGATGTCAGAGCGATCACTGCGGCACGAGGTCGATGCATCGATGCAGGTCTCTGGAATGACGGCCGCAGCCGGAATTGCGCTGTATCCTTGTGATTGCCCGAGCTAGTCTGAATGTCACGAGATTGGACGTTTCCATGAACAAAAAATGCCTCGGCAGCACCGCCGCTGCGCCGACCGCACCGCCGCAACCCACCTCGCAGCAGCGACCTGGGCCGGGATCCTCGGGCATCGCTGCCGCCGTCTGGCTGCTGCTGCTCAGTTGCCTGATCGGTGCAGCGCTGCTCGGCTGCAACCCGCCGCCGCGCCCTGAGTTCAAAGAGCTCTCGCGCAGCTCGGCCTCGGACGAATCGGCCGCTGAGGAGTCCGACGAGTTACCGGACCTGGCGCCAGCGATGCAGCCGTTTACTGAACCCTGGGAAACGTGGCAGTCGTATCACATCGGGGGCCGACACGTCGGCTACAGCCACGTGCGGGCGGAGCCGCAGTCGGACGAGCCCAACAGCCCGATTCAAATCGTGCTTCAGGACCAAGTGATGCTGCGCCGCGGTCCGGCGACAATCGTCCAGCGTTTGGACCAAACAAGTCTCGAAACCCGAGCCGGCGAATTGATTTCCTTTGAGGCCGAACTGCGCGTCGGCCCGGCGCTAACGCGGTTTGGCGGCACGGTCAACGGCGACACACTGACCGTGGTCACCACGCGCGGTTCCAAGAAATCACAGCAGTCGGTTTCTTGGGACAAAAGCTACCGCGGCCTGGTTGGTCTGCAGCAGTCTTTGTTCTCCGATCCCCCTGACCTCGGCGAAGAACGCCGCCTGCGGACACTGTTGCCGGTGCAGTTCGCGATCGCCACGATTGAACTCAACTGCCAACACACCGCTTCGATCGCGATGCCCGATGGCAGTGTTCAAGAAGCCCGTGAGATCGAAGTGGCGATGCAACTCGGCGATGGCGCGGCAATGCAAACGCTCGTCTGGATCGACGACGAAGGCAACGTGCTCAAGAGCTACACGCCGGGGTTGGAGTTGGTGGCCTTTAGCACGACGGGCGAGCAGGCAACAGCAGGCATCGTCGCCGGGGCGGACATCCTGACCGCGACCGCTGTCGAGGTCAGCGGCAGCTTGACCCATCCTGAAAAGGCGCAGCGCGTCGGCTACTTGGTGACCCCTAGGAATAACCGCGGCGATTCTGACTCGCCGCTGGCCTTTCTAGCGCAACCGGGCCAGTGGAGCCGCAAGACCGCTGAGGGAGCATACCAACTGTTGGTCTCCCGCGATCCGCAGCAGCGAGTCGGCGAAACGTTCACGACGGTCGAGTTGGTGCCCGGCCCCGAAGACAGCCGACCAGGGCCGCTGATCGACAGCAACGCGCCGCTGGTGAAAAGGCTCGCCGCCGCTTCCACCGCTCCGAAAGATCAACCGCTCCGCTTGGCGCTCGACCTGGCGCAGACCGCCAAATCGCTCGTCCGCCGGACCGATGATGCGCACGGGTTCCGCATCGCCTCTGAGGTCGCTCGCGACGGTTCCGGTGACTGCACCGCGCGCTCAATCCTGCTGGCTGCGATGCTCCGGTCGCGGGACATCCCGGCCCGCGTCGCTGTCGGTTTGGTCTACGCTACGGCGGAAGATCAACCGCGGATGGCCTACCACATGTGGACGCTGGCCTACATCGACGGCCGTTGGGTGCATCTCGACCCGACGCTCACCGGCGGCTATGCCGCGGCCGACCGCATCACCCTGGGCACACACCACCTCGCCGACGGCAATGATTACGAATGCGTCGCGCCCATCTTAGGAGCGATCGGCCAGATCGACATCGCCATCCTCAACGCGACCTACGAGGAATGAGGATCAATCTAATGGCTGCCGGTTTCTAAGCGCAATGTCAGCGCAGATCGTGGCAGGGAGTATGTGTTAAGCAGCCCACGACATGAACTTCGGAAAATTCAATCAGCCGGCACGCGTTAGCGTCCGGTTCTCGCGAACCGTGAGCCGCCGTTCAGCGATTGATTTGACCGAGGAACTTGAACAGACGTGCTTAGTAAATCTGCAGACCGACCCTCATCCCGAAGGGATATAAGCAATTAGCCGGCGGTCGAGCGCAGCGAACACCGTCGGAAGACTGCCGACGAAATGATGAACCGACCCCAAAGGGGTCGCAGCCCGCAAGGTAAGTAGCCATGTCGACCTACGCTAGCCTGCATTACCACTTCGTATTTAGCACCAAGCGTCGAATGAACTTTATCCATCGTCGCTGGGAAGAGCGTTTTCACCAATATATCGGTGGTGTAGTCAAAGGTCTTGAGGGCTTTCCGCAAGGTATTGGTGGTGTTGAAGACCACGTTCATCTACTCGTCGGACTCAAACAAACGCATTGCATCGCAACTTTCATGAGAGAGCTAAAGAAGGCATCCTCGCAGTGGGTTCACGAGGAAATCAAGCAAGATGAGTTTGCTTGGCAAGAGGGCTACGCTGTTTTTTCTATCAGTGCCGACGTACGTCTGAAAGTAAAGAAATACATCGCTAATCAACGCGAGCACCACCGAGTCAGAAGCTATCGCGAAGAACTGATGGACATGCTTGACAGGGCGGGAATAGAATATGATCCAAAATATCTTGACTGAACTGCGACCCCTTCGGGGTCGACTATCTAATTTGGGGCTTGGTTCCCCGGGTGCGCTTGCGCCCCGGGGCTAATGGCTTCAATCCCTGCGGGATGGGCTTAGACATCCTCGGTACCGGCTGGCACAAGAGTTGCTGAGGTAATCTAGTATCGGCTGGAGATTCCCAGCCTTTGTAGATGTGGTGCTTTCTATCCTTCACTTGTTTACGTGACTGCTGGAACGAACTTATCCAATTGATATTTCGCTTGCACCCTCGGTGAGCTCAAAACACAGCGTCACTTTCTGGCCATCGCGAAAGTGCATTCCTAAGTCGAGATTCGCCAGGCGATCCGCTGGGCGCAGCGCAGTGCGACCGCTGGAGGTGACCAGCTGGAACTCAGCGGCATCGGTGGCCGTGGCCAGTTCGACGGTAAACCGCTCGCAAGCAAACGGTGCTTCGATCAACAGCCGGTTCCCCACAGGTCGCAGCACCGTCAATTCCTTCGCAGCCCAGTACCTCGCCATTTCACTGAGCTTCATCCACTGGATTTGATCGCTGTACCCTTCCTCAAGCCGCTGGACAACGGTCTGGAAGATTTTGAATCCCACCTCGGTGCCATTGCAGTAAATGCCCGGCCAGTGGCACAGCATCACCGCCGGTTGCCCGCGGCGGATCAACTCCACCATCCGTCCCTGCTGCAGGTCCGCGGTGATGAACCGATCCGACGACGTGCCGACATCGCCATAACTGGCTCCGTCCCAGCCTCCGAACCAATCACCGGTTCCCGCCGGAACCGTGACCGTCAATCCAACAGAGCCATCGTCGCAGCGGCGGACGTGCTCGAGTCTCGGCTCAGTGCTCTCCTCGCCGCTCATCACGTATTTGAAATAATGCGGGATTTCGGCTGCCGCAACGTCTCGAACCGCCTCACCGACCGCCAACGACAATTCCGACTTGACCAAGTTCCCAAAGCCGCCGGGCGTCGTCACACCTTCACACGGTAAGCCGCAGTTCTTCAAAATCCGCAGCGCATAAGCCAGGTACTCCGCCAGTTCGTCGACGCTCTTCTGCTCCCGCGGATACCAGTTTTCCATCGTCGAAGCATCGATCTTTTCAAACGGCCGACCGCTCTTGATGTCGATCACACGCGTGTGCGTGATCATCTCCGGATGAATGTCCCAGTCGGGCACCATTAGCTCGCGGACCAATTGCAGGCTGTCTTGCAACTGTTTGCGCGACCACCCCGGCAGCTCGCGATCGACCCAGCCGACCAGTGCCGGATAAGGGACGATGCTGTACTTGCCTTTGACCCCGTGCTCATGAGACCACTGGCCAAAGCGGCGGACGAACTCGTCAGGAATCTCGCGCGGCCACGTCTGCCAAGGCTTGTGATATTCCGCCCGCTCGGGCCAAGCGGCTTCAAACTGCGGCATCGCGAAATGAGCGAGGTTCACCAAACAGGTCGAGTCGTCGATCACAAACGACACCGGCACGCGGCCACGCGGCGACACCGCATGCGCCTCGCGGATCTCAGTCGCTGCCGCAACTTCCTGTGTCGCTGCCTCCTGGGCCGATGCGCCTCGACCTGCCAGCCACAGGCTCGTCGCCCCAGCTCCCGCGGCTAGGAAGTTTCGCCGCGATAAATCCCGATGCGGCATTGCTTGGTCAGCTCGCATGATGTTCACGTCGCCTCACTCAAGTCGGATGCAAAACTCCACTTGCAAAGCGTAACGACTTCCCCTGCACGGTCGCAAACTGTGCCATGAATCGCCCGTGCGCCCATGCACCACTTGCGACGTACGAGGGCTCCATACGCCCATCAGCCGGCACGTGTTAGCGTCTGGTTGTCCGGTAATTTGCAATGTTCGGGAACCGCTGCAAACGCACTCCGGCTGATCTACCCAACTGACAGACCGTAAAGTAGATGGCATGGGACTCTTGCGGCACCGAGCGAAAGAAGTGCGGTTATGAACGAAGCGTCGACAGATGATGTTTTGGAAGCAGCGATCGAGCTCGCCGGCCGTTTGCTGGAGCGGTCCGCGGCCCTGCAGACGCCCGCAGAGCGTCGCCAGCAGGCGGAACTGGACCGGATGATCCAGTCCCGGCGACAAGGCGACGATGGTCGAAATCACCGACCAGGCGTTCCGCACCGGGTCGGCTGCCCGCGTCGCCGACCAGCTGATCCACATCCTCGACGTGCAGGGCGTGCCGCGGTTCTTCAGCCCGCTCGACCGCACGCTGCTCCGCGGCTTCCAGTCGTTCGGCAGCTACCTGCCCGGCGTCGCTGTGCCGCTGGTGAAGGAGAAGATGCAGCAGGAAACGGCCAACGTCATCCTGCCGGCCGAGGAAGAGCTGCTGGCCGAACATCTGCGTGCCCGCCAGAGCGAAGGCGTCGCGATGAACGTCAACTTCCTCGGCGAAGCGCTGCTCGGGGAACGGAGGCGGCTCAGCGGCTGGAAACCTACCTCGCCGCGCTGCAGCAGCCCGAGATCTCCTGCATCAGCGTCAAGATCTCGACGATCTATTCGCAGATCGCTTCGCTCGCCCAGCGGCACAGCGTCACGGTGCTCTGCGACCGGCTGGAGCTGCTCTATCGTGCCGCGGTGCGAAACCACTTTCGCCGCACCGACGGCACGACCGTGCCCAAGTTCGTCTACCTCGACATGGAGGAGTACCGCGACATGGGGATCACCGCCGAGGTGTTCATGCGGACGCTCGACCGGCCCGGCCTGGAACAGGTTCGCGCCGGCATCGCGCTGCAGGCTTACATCCCCGACAGCTTCGCGACGCAGCAGCAGATCATCGCTTGGGCTCAGGAGCGGACGCAGCGCGGCGGCTCGCCGCTGACGATCCGCGTCGTCAAAGGCGCGAACATGGAGATGGAGCGGGTCGAAGCGTCGATCCGCGGCTGGCCGCAGGCCCCGTACACCACCAAAGTCGAAACCGACGCCAACTACAACCGCATGCTGCGGGTGCTGCTTGATCCCGACGTGGCGCGATCGATCCGTGTCGGCGTCGCCTCGCACAACCTGTTCGACATTGCCTTAGCCTACCTATGGGCGGAGCGGGCCGGGGTGCTCGAAGCGGTCCAGTTCGAGATGCTCGAAGGGATGGCCAATCACCAGCGGCGGGCGCTGAGCGAACTGTCGCCGGACATGCTGCTCTACGCCCCCGCCTGCCGCCAGGAAGATTTCCTGCACGCGATCGGCTACCTCATCCGCCGGCTCGACGAAAACACCGGCCCAGAAAACTTCCTCCGGCACACCTATCGCTTGCAACGCGGCAGCGACGATTGGGAGCGACTGGCAGCCGATTTCCGCAGTGCGTATGAGTTGATGGACACCGTCTCGTCCTCGCCGCGCAGAACACAGGACCGCACCGCGCCGCCGCCTCAGCCCGCGGCGGCCGAGCACTGGCGCGACTACATCAACGAGCCGGACACCGACTGGGCACTGCCTCAAAACGTCCGCTGGGCTGAGCAGATTCTGGAGCAGTGGCAAACCCGCTGCGGCGACGCGACCGCACAGCAGCTTCCTTCGCTCCCTCGCCTCGAGCTTTTCGCGGGAGAGAGCCGGGGAGAGGGGCTGCCTTCGCTCCCTCGCCCCCGGCTTGGCGGGGGAGAGGGTCGGGGTGAGGGGGCTTCCGGACAGGCCCTTACCGGCGAATCGCATGACCCCTCCCGCCCCGGCGTCGTCGTCAGCCGCTTTCATCCCGCCGACCAGGCGGACGTCGATCGCGCGGTCGCAGCGGCAGTCGCGGACACGAGCGGCTGGCGCGATCTGAGCTTTAACGAGCGGCATGCGCGGCTCCGCGCCGCGGCGCAGTGGATGCGCGTTCGCCGCGGCGATCTGATAGGTGCAGCGGTGGCCGAAGGCGGCAAGACGATTCCTGAAGCCGATCCCGAAGTCAGCGAAGCGATCGATTTTACCGAGTTCTACCCTCTGAGCGTCAAACGCTTTTTTGACCCGCAAGACGCTGCGTCACACGGTGTCACGCCCCGCGGCCGCGGTGTGGTCGTCGTGGTCAGCCCGTGGAACTTTCCAATCGCGATCCCCTGCGGCGGCATCGCCGCGGCACTGGCCGCCGGCAACACGGTCATCCTCAAGCCATCTCTGGACACGCCGCTGATCGCCTGGACGCTCTGCCAGTGCTTCTGGGACGCGGGCGTACCGGCCGACGCCTTGCACTTCCTGCCGTGTGCGACGACCGAAATCGCTCAGCACCTGGTCAGCCACGCTGATGTCGCTGCTGTGGTTCTCACCGGCGGCACCGAGACCGCGCGGGCAATGCTGCGGAGCAAACGCGAAATTGAACTGATCGCCGAAACCGGCGGCAAGAACACGACGATCGTCACGGCGCTGGCCGACCGCGACCAGGCGATCAAGAACGTCGTTCACTCTGCCTTTGGACATGCCGGCCAAAAATGCTCCGCCACGTCGCTGTTGCTGCTCCAGCGTGAACTGTATGACGACGAGCGTTTTCGCCAGACGCTTGCGACGCCGTGGAAAGCCTGCGAGTCGGATCGGCGTGGGACATCTCTAACCGCGTCGGACCGCTGATCCGGCCACCCCGCGGCCCGCTGCAACGGAGCCTCGAAACGCTTGAGCCGGGCGAGTCGTGGTTGGTCAAACCGCAAATGCTGGAAGACAATCCTTGCCTCTATTCACCGGGCATTAAATGGGGCGTCTCGCCGCGCAGTTTTACACACCTCAACGAACTGTTCGGGCCGGTGTTGGGTGTGATCCCCTTCGATCACCTCGACGAAGCGATCGAGATCGCCAATGCGACCGACTACGGATTGACCAGCGGCCTGGAGACGCTCGACGACCGCGAACAACAGCGGTGGCGCGAAGCAATCCGTGCCGGCAACCTCTACATCAACCGCGGCACGACCGGCGCCATCGTGCTGCGGCAGCCCTTCGGCGGCATGGGCGAGAGTTCTTATGGGCCCGGCCTCAAGGCCGGCGGTCCCCACTACGTCGTCCCGCTGATGGATTTTACAGAACAGAAATCGGCGGCCGATGGCTCTTCGCAGCAGCCCGATGAACCGGACCTGACGGAGTTGCCCGAACCGCTCGAGGAACTCTTGAAAGCCGCAGGCGATCTGGTGCGAGACGGGTTGTTAGACCCCAACGGATGGAACCGGCTGAGCCGAGCCGTCGCTTCGATTGCTGCCGCGGCCGCGGCGGAGTTCAACACGGAGCACGACGACGTACGGTTAATCGGCCAGGACAACATCCGCACTTACGTGGCTGTCCCTCATCTGCGCGTGCGGCTGGCCCCGGAAGACGATCCAGTCGATCTGCTGATCACCGCCGCAGCGGCCGTGGCGGTTGACTGCCGCGCCGTGTTCTCGCATCGCGAAGGCGAGTGCGATTCTTTACTCGAAATCCTCGACGCGGCGACCGACCGTTGGGCGGGCCGGATCGAGACAATTGAAGAGTCCGATGAAGAACTCGCCGAGGCGATTAATAGTGGCTTGGTCGACCGCCTGCGGCTGCTGAGCCAGCGTGTCGAGCCGCCCGCAATCAACCGCGCCTGCATTGACCGGTTTGTACCATGCATCCGCCGCTCGGTCGTCGCCAGCGGCTGGGTGGAGCCGCTGTGGTACCTGCAAGAGCAGAGCATCTCCTATGACTATCATCGCTACGGCAACCTCGGCCGCCGCGCCGACGAACCCCGCCGCCCATTACCCAGCTGACCCACACATACCTGGCCTTCTATTCGGCTGCGTGCAAAATACTCCGGCTCCCCTCGCCCCGGCTCGGCGGGGAGAGGAGCTGGGGGTGAGGGGCCGAGAAGTGGGAACACAAACCGCAAGCCATGCCGTCGAGTCCCGGTAGGGACGGCAGCGATTAGCCCACGGCGCGAGCCGTGGGAATGCGAATCTAACAACCCACCCAAGCCCCGGTAGGGGCGACTGCGACGTGTAACCTGGGACGCTCGCCCCCTCCGTGTCCTCCGCGCCCAGCACCGCGTATCCCTTCTATTCCAAGGCTGTTCCATGCATCGCTCTGCCCGGGTCCGCTTGGCGAGCTTTGCCGACGGCGCGTTTGCCGCTCGGCAAGCGGTTTTCCAACAGCAAGCCCGCGAGATGGATGTATTCGATGATGTCCAGGTTTTCAACGTGTCGCGATTGCCCACTGCCTTTCTGCAGCAGCACGGCGATTTTCTCCGCGCCCACCCCCGCGGCTTTGGCTATTGGATCTGGAAGCCGCAGATCATCGCGACGCTCTTACAACAGTCGGCGGCCGGTGATCTGGTGGTCTACCTCGATGTTGGCTTCACGCTCAATCGCGGCGGCCGGGCGAGGCTGCTCGAATACCTCGACATCGCGCTCGACAGCCCCTTCCGTATGCTGTCGTTTCAGACGGTGCACACCGAGCACATGTGGACCAAAGCCGATCTCGCCCAGCACCTCGGCGTCGCAGGTTCACCCTCGGTGACGAATACCAGCCAGCTCACCTCCGGCTTCATCATTCTCGGAAAAACTGTAGAGAACGTCGAGTTGATCCAGCACTGGCAGGCAATCGCGGTCGCCGAGAAATACCGCTCCTCCGACGACGCGCCATCGGTCGCTCCCAACCGCGAGCACCGGCACGACCAAAGCATTTCACGTCTGTTGCGAACGCTCCACGGCACCGCGGTCACCCACTATGGGGTGCAGTTACCTTCGCTCCGAACTTTCCCTCGGAGAGCGAACTTTTGCTACACTGATTTGCGCCGGATTGCCGTCTCAGACAGTAGACTTTCGCTCCACCGCAGCGCGCCAGTGCCAAACGTAAACCGCCGAATGAATGGAAGCGACGTTGCCCGCAGGATTACTGAATCAGGATCATCGCGCCGCCCCAAGGTTTCAGTGGCAGATTGAAAATCACGAACGACTATCCTTGAATCCAAACACAAATTGATGGTTTCTCGCCGTGCTCACACAAGAACTGGAGGCCTTGTAAAGGGTCACTGGAGAAATGGAATTTGGATTGAAAAGATTCATCGAAGTGGGTCGCATGTGTCGGAGAGTTCTGAGGCTACACAGCGAAGAGAAGCTGCACAGTTAAATCGAATCACTGCAAATACGACTCCGCTTGCATACTGCACACATTGCTGGTGGTGTGGCGAATCCGTACATTTTTACCGCGCTGAGGATGGTGGCTGCGCCTTATTCGACATGCTTGGTTTTCCATGGCCGCTGCATCGCTGCTGGGAACTTTATCGCGAACGCATAGTATCACGAATGGCAACTGAATTGCCGGTCTACCGTTTTGACGGGCGTAGGTACTATCAAGAACGCTCGAAAGTGGCAAAGACACCAACGCAGCAAACATTAACTGCTTCAGGCTTTGTTGACCGTGATGCCGGCACTCGCGTCAGAGCGTTTCTGTCGTGGCGAGGTGCAACCGCTGGCGAATTCCGCGAGGTGCGATTCGTGCCCGAATCAGATCCCGGCGTCTACTACGCCGTTCAAGTGCCCGGAAGTGTAGTCGATCAGTTTACTGCTTTTAGCCTTCACTCAATTGATGCAGCTTGGAAGAAGCACGGCGGGCGATGGGTGCTTTTCTTGGAAGCGCTTAAGCGCTTACGGGCAGGCGGTCGTGCGGAAAAAGTTGTCCGTGGTACAGTTTCGACGGCAGCCGATTGCTTTTATTGCGGGTCAGATATTGAAAACCTTCCGTGGGGCTTCGACACCAACTTCCGCGTCGAATGCCGTAATTGCGGAAAGCGTCGACGCACGATGACCGGTGACGAATACGTTTCATACATTAAGCGTTGTTTCTACCGAATCCGCAAGGGCAAGTAATCGAATCGCCAAACGATGAGCACGGAGTGATTGGTAGCGTCTTTACAAATTAAACATTGACTACAACCGCCAATTGACCGCATCAGTACAATTGCAGGATCCTCTATGACCAGCGCATTCCTGAGCCACTCAAGTGTCGACAAAGTGTTTGCACGAAGACTGACTGGCGACCTACGCGCGAATGGAATCGACGTTTGGCTCGACGAAGAGGAAATTGATCCGGGACAGTCGATTGTTGGCCGAATCAACGATGGATTGGCTAGTTACAAGTTCGTGCTACTGGCAGTTTCAAAGACCTTTCTCGCTTCTGAATGGGCCACCTGGGAAACCAATGCTTCGATAACAAATGCTGTTAAAAGCAGGTCTGCGTCAGTAATCCCTCTTCTTCTTGACGACGTCTGGGATTCGGTGCCGCCGCTGCTCTCCGGCAAACTCTATATCGACTTTCGTAAGTACGGGAATCTTGTTGAATATCGCCATTCGCTTGGACAATTGACGCGGGTGATCACCGGAACCTCTAGAAACCCAAAACTTCACAAGCCCAACCCGGCCGTCATGGTTACCGGCGGCCGCGATCCCAAACACAATCTGATCGCAATTAAAGCCGCTTATGAATTTGGAAAGTTAATTGGCGGACATAGCTATCTGGCAATGTCGGGTACGGCGCCCGGCGTAGATGAACATTTTGCTCGAGGTGTGACTGAGTCGACCATTCAGCAGTCTAAGAACCCACACAGCTTTCTCACCTGCTATTACGGTCGAGGTCGCACACCAGATCATGCTTTCGGGCGCAACTTGAGTCCGCCTATGCCAAGCGTGAAGAAGGTATTCCGGAACTAATCACGGATGCGGACGTTGTCGTCCTTTGCGGCGGGAGTAAAAATACGCACTACGTAGGGGTGCTTGCCATGCTTGAAAATAAACTCGTGCTACCGATGGCGGCCACCGCCGGAGCGGCTAAGGACATACACAATCTCATCCGAGCGCGCTTCGAAAAGACATTTGGTAGCACGGTCTCGAGGCAACAATTTTTGGCCCTTGCAAATACAAATGGTACTCCGGCAGACTTTGCACAACGGTGCTTCTCACTTCTGCAATGCCTCGTGTCATAGAATATGAATGACTTTCCAACGATGTCTGCAGGAAAGCTTCGGCTTCGATGGCACCTCGCAGCAGCAACTGGGATTCCTGACGGACCAACTCATCGACTTGGCTGCGGATGTCCTGGAGACTTGGGAACCGCACAACAGGCTGTCCGCCGGACATCTCCACTGGCTGACCGGCAACAACTTTCGTACTCTTGTTCACGGCGTATCCCTGGCTCTCGCCTAGCAGCCTGTTGATTTTCGCGACTTTCGCGCTATCCTGAGCCTTCCTGATTTGGAGGCTTGCGATGGCGTTTGGTAAGCGGAAGAGACAGCACCAGGATACGTTCTAGGTTGCTGATGATAAACTCTGCTCTGGGCCGAGGGATGCCGCCGGTTCAGCGAGGACGATAGCGACATCGATGGCGCAATGCAACTCGCCGAGGCGCTGCGGTGGATGGGCCAGGCAGACGAAGCCGCGGACGTGTTGCTCGGGCTCGCCGGCCGCTGTGAACCCATCGATCCGGCGAGACTGATGGCGGTGCTGAGCTTTGCTTGCGACTGCTTAGAAGCGGCGGACCGCAAGTTCGAGTCGTTGCCGCTGCGGCGGCTGTGGCTGCGGCACGAGCCGGGCCACCTCGGCAATCTGTTCCAGCTGTCGCTGCTGTTGGCGGGAATCGGCGAAGTGGAAGAATCGCTCGTCTACAGCCGACGTCTGTTGGACCTGGACCGGCGGAACCTTGGCTCGGCCGCCAACTTCTTGCTGTATTTGAACTACTCTGACCGCGTCTCAGCAGCAGAAATCGCCAATGAGCATTTCCGCTTGGCGCTGCGGTTCACCGACGAACCCGATGTGCTGGTCAACCGGCGGATTCCGCCCGGCGAGAAGATTCGCGTCGGGTACCTGTCGAGCAATTTTTATACACACCCGGTCGGCAAGATCATGCTGCCAATTCTGCAGGCACATGATCATGAGCGGTTTCGGATCTATGCCTACCATGACGGCAAACGATCCGACGCCAACACGCTGGCGGTGCATCAGGCGGTGGATCACTTCGTCACCACCCACGGCTGGACGGATCTTCAGGTTTTGGAAGCGATCCGCAGGGAACAGATCGACATCTTGATCGACTTGGGCGGCTATACCGGAGGCGGAAACCGGCTCCGCGTGCTGGCCAAGCGGGCGGCGCCGATCCAGGCGTCGTACCTCGGCTATCCCAATACCTCCGCGATTCAAACGATCGATTACCACCTGACCGATCGCTTTGCGGATCCTCCGGGCACGACGGAGAGTTTTTATAACGAACGTTTGGTGCGGTTGGATCATGCGCACCTGGCATGGCAGCCCTACCCGATCCTCAACCAAGTTCAGGTCGCCCCTCGGGGTCAGCCGGTCGTCGGACTGTTCAACAACGTCGCCAAAGTCTCGGCCACCGCGATCAACACCTATGCCGAGATCTTGAGGCGAGTTCCGGAAGCACGGATGATTTTTAAGTACGGCGACCGTTATCAGGTCCCGGCGCTGCAGGACCGTTATCGCCGCGAGTTCGCCGCTCGCGGCGTGCTGCCTGACCGGCTGGAGTTTCGCACTCAGCCGGAGTCGCTGCTGGAGCATCTGACGACGATGGCGTCGGTCGACTTGGCGCTCGACTCCTTCCCGTATCAAGGCACGATGACGTCGCTGGAGTGTCTTGCGGTCGGCACCCCGGTCCTGTCCTGTAGCGGCGAGTATTACGCTCGGCGAGCGACGTCGGCGATGCTGATGCGAATGCGGCTCCACGAACTCGTCGCCGGCGATCCGCAGGAATACGCGGAGATTGCGGTGCAGCTACTCCACGAGTTGCCCGTGCTGCGCGACTTGCGGGCGACGATCCTGCAGCGGTTCCACGGCGGTCCGCTGACCGATCCGGAAGGGTTGACGCGGGAGCTGGAATCGCTGTTCCAGCAGTGGGTTGCAAACTAATGCACTGTCACAGCTGAAGACTTGTATGAGTCGTCGTACAGCTTGCGGCGATTCGGGTGCTCCGCAGGGCCGCAGGGCCCGATACGCCCTCTGCCGGGACCGTGAGGGCCCGGTAACCGGAGCGTAAAACAGATTGCAGGCCCGCAGGGCCGGCACAGGTTCAGCGCAGGGCCAGGCTTGTGCCGGCCCTGCGGGCCTGAGATGTCCTAGCTGCTGCTCCAGCCCGGGGCCTGACGACCCCGGCAGAGCATGTGCCGGCCCTGCGGAGACTGCTGATTTAATCGGCAGAGCAGAGGATGCGTATAATGAGGGATTCGTCGCTCGCTTAGGAGTGATTTCCCATGCTCTCCCCAGATCGTGATCGGCTGTTTCGGATCCGCGAGCAAGATCGCAGCTTTTACGGCGCGCTGTTGCCCAAGGAGCATCCGCTGCTGGATGCCTTGGAGTTGATCCCCTGGGACTCCTTTGTCCCAGAGCTTGAGGCGTTTTATTGCCCTCATCGCGGCCAGCCGGCCGTGACGCCGCTGATCATGTTCAAGCTCGAGTTCCTGCGGTACTTCTGCCGTCTGTCGGACCGCGAGGTGATGCTCCGAGGGCAAACTGACGTGCTCTTTCGCTGGTTTCTGCAGATACCAGTCATTTATAGGCTTCCCGATGCCAGTCTGCTCCCGAAGTTCCGCGGTCGGCTCGGTGCCGCAGGTTTTAAAAAACTCTTTGAGCCCTGGTCAGCTACGCGCGTCAGGCAAACCTGATTCGAGATCGATTGCGGCTCAAGGACGCCACGCATGTGGTTGCCAACATCGCCGTCCCCACCACGCTCGCCTTGCTCGCTCAACTGCGAGAAAGAATGCTCGGTGTGATTGACAGCTTCGATCCAGAGGTTGCAGAGGGCTATCGTATCGAGGTCCAGCGGATTACCCAGGAAACCGAACACGCCAGTGCTGAGATCAAGCTGCAGGCACGCTTGTCACTGGTCAACGATCTGCTGGGCTGGATTCAACAGCAAACGCCCCCAGCCGAGGGCGCCGATCGGCGGTGGGCCAAGCTGCAGGCGGTCCGTCAGTTGGCCGAGAAGATCACCGACGACATGTTTCACCCGAACAAGGGCCATCGGACGCTGAGCGTCGTCGACCCCGAGGCGCCGCGGTAAGCACGGTGAGTTTTACGACGGCTACTTGTTGGACGTGATGATCGATGCCGAGAGTGAATTGATCACCAGCTTTGACGTGCTTGCAGCGGACGGCGATGAAGCGGCTGATGCGATTGATTTGGTCAAGATGGAGCAGCAAACCTACGGCAACCAGATTGAGCAGCTCTCCATGGACGGCATCGGTTTCAACGGCCACGTGCTGCGAGAGCTCCAGGATCCGCAAGGGCCCAATGTCGAAGTCTTCGTTCCGCCGAGGGACTTCCGCAGTGGTGAAGGCTTTGCTGCATCGATGTTTGAACTCTCCGCCGACGGCACCAGCGTGACCTGTCCCAACGGAGAAACATCGAAATACCGCCACCAGGGCAAGCACCTCACTACGTTTAAGTTCAAGCGTTCGCAGTGCCAGAACTGTCCTCTGCTGTCGCAGTGCCACCTAAACTTTAGCCCGAAATCAAACTTGGGCAGATCGGTATCCAAGAGCTTGTATGAAGCAGAATATGAGCAAGCCCGAGAGCGGGCGAAGACTCCGGGGTATGCCGAGGTCCGGCGCAAGCATCCGGCGATCGAGCGGAAGCTCAACGAACTGGCACGTCACGGCCGCGGGCGTCGGGCCCGGTACTGGGGTCGAGCAAAGCTCTGCATTCAGCAGTGCATGACTTGCCTGGTGGTGAATGTGAAGCGGATCAGCCGCTTGCTCCAGGCCACGCCCTGTCCAGCGACCTGTTAAGGGCGGAGAAAGGAGGTGATCGATCGATTCTTCGCTGGAAGAGGTTTTTAAAGCGCGATTTCGCCTAAGCGAACGCAGGTCGGCTCAAGGCCCTGACGAAAACCAGCCGCAGCGCGATGCCATCGAGCAACGCTCGATCATCGCCTCCGCACACATTGCTATTATCTCAGCAGTCTCCTGCGGGCCTAAAAACCCGCCCGGCGACAGGGTAGCTCAGTGGGCTACAGATCCTAAAATCACGCTGTGACACAGCACGAGCATTAAAGTAGCAGGCACGCTCCGCGTGCCGTTCGCTACGCCGCCGCCCGCTGAGCAAAGGTGAGATGCCAGGCACAATCCAATTTCTCTGCTCGCGATACACAGCGATTGCAGCGTTCACTCCGGCCGCTCATCACCCAATTCCCGCTCCGCCTTGACCACGACGTCGCGGAGTTCATCCAGCGCCGCCGAAAGCCGCGTGAGCGAGGGTCCTAGCGGCGCCAGATGCTCCCGCTCAAATTGCTCTCGTCGCTGGTCTCGCCAATCTTCCTTCGTCGCCGCCCAGACTTCGGCCAGCGATTTAAAACTGCTCCGCAGCCTCGACTGCGCATCGGTCAGCGGTTCCAGCCTCGCAGTCATCGCTCCGCTCCCGTGTTATCGGTTGTTCCGCCGGGTACGTCTGGGGCGACAGCACCACCAGCCGCCTTTTTCGCGGTCGGTTGTAGTTCCGCGTAGCCGCTGAGGTGGTCGATCAGCGTCGCCAGTTCGGCGGCGGCTCGCGGCAAATTGACCTCTGCGTGCTGAGTCACGTCAGCTGCCGGGCCAGCCAGCCGCTGGCATGCCTCGTCGACGGTCATGGCGATTCGTTTAGCCCGCGCCTGCATGTCGCGACACTTCGCCAGTCGCTGGTGGGCGGCGTTGACTCGCTGTTGAGCTTCGGTCGCTGGGTGGGATTGGCCGGAGCCGCCGGACCGCAGCCGCGCCAGGTGATCCATCGCCTCGCTCAGTGCCACCTCCGCCTTGGCCGTCTGCCTGTTCCAGTACGCTGGCCAGTCCGAGCGAAAATGCTCCTGCAGCTGGCTGGCGGTGAACCGAATCTGCCGCAGCACTTCGTCCCACTGGCCGCTGAGCGAGACCAGGGCGGTGCGCAGCCGCTGCAGTGACTGGATCGATTGGACGTTGCTCGCACTCATTCGCTCATTAGACACGCCCCCGAGCGTCGCGGTAGTCACGTTGCCGCGGATCGTTTGTCAGTGCAGGATCAGCGGGCTCAGGGTTTCCTACTCTTCATTAAATTTTAAATTCTTCTTCTTCTGAATAGGCGGCCGCGGAGTGTTGATGGGCCGCCTCCAGGGGATCGCAACCAGCTGCCTACAGGCAACTTACGAGCCGCGGCCGGCGGTAGAAAAGCCGTCGACGCCATGACGACAAACGGTTCGTCGACGGTCGACAAACACGGCACTTATCGACACCACGGGCAAACGATCGACAGCGGACGGGCCGGTTTGCCAACAGCGATCAACAGCGGCGGAACAGGTTTTCCACCGTTTGCAGGCCAAAAATCGTGCTGCTTCCGTGCGAACAATCGCGAGAGTTCGCCGCGCCGGTGGAGCGGGTCGCGACGATTGTCCGCGACCCGCTGTTGGGTCTGGACAAGTGACGCCCGCTGGACGATATTTCTCCTCTGTTGGCTCAGCCTCGCCCGGGGCAGCCAGACAAGAGCCGGAGTGGCGGAATGGCAGACGCGCTGGATTCAAAATCCAGTAGCCGCAAGGCTGTGTGGGTTCAAGTCCCACCTCCGGTACTAACGAAAATCAGCGACATTGCGCTAACGCCTGCGGACAACCGCAGGCGTTTTTTCGTGTCCGCAGCCCCCTTCGGGCCGCTGGCCTACGCGAGCAACAGCGGATCGGCGAGCGCCTCATCTACCAGCGCATTCAGAACGTCGATCGGTCGCAGCCCGGGCGACTCTGCCTGCCGTCGCTGTTCAGCGACGAGCAGAATTGCCGGCCGAGCTTCAGATGTTGCCAATCGCCAGTACGACGATGCATCTATCGCGTGCTCGATTCGGCGCTCGTCGATGTCAAGGTCATCGGTAGAAACCCGACGCAGCGCAGCGGCACGTTGCTCGGGAGCTGGAACCGCTGTCAGCGGCGCGGATTCAGGCCGCATGCTTGTCCGATGGATGCGGCCGATCTCGTTGATCACCAGCAGGGCGTCCAGCGGTGTTAGCAGACCGTCGCCGTTGACATCAAAAAACTTGTAAGCAGCTGCCGTTTCTTCCGTCAGCGGCAGCAAGACGCTGTGGACGTCGATAAACTGCACCGGAGCTCCGCGGATTGCATTGAGGATCAACAGTGCATCCAACGGGATCGGCGAACCGGACGCATTGACGTCGAACCGGTTGATCGGATTGGTAAAGGCGAGCGGACCTTGGAGGCGCAGCGTCCCCTTGCCTTGGCTGAACTGCCGAAAAATTTCGCCCTCGATTAGTTCCACCCCTGCAAAACTCCAAAGCCCGTCAAAAACGAGGCTGTCTTCGGGGTCTGCGATCACCATGACCGAGCCGCCGGCGAACAAGGTTTCGATGCGTTCAGCGTCGAGCGTCAGCAAATTGTCGCCAAAGCCGCGCAAATCGATCAGCCCGACTCCCGCCAGGTCCTCCTCCAAACGCGCGCTCAGGTCGATCGATTCATTTTCCTGTTGGGGCGACAACACCCGAACGGGGACTTGGATGACGATATTGTAGGCGCTGAAGCCGTCATCCTGGTCGATGATTCGTGCATGGATCGTGTGCGTACCAGCGGTTAGCCCCATAAAGCTCCAGGATGCCGCGGTGGTACTGCCGTCTGCATAACTTACCGATTCGAGCGCATCGGCATCGAGCGCGTAGGCATAGCGGAAACCGGCAGCCGTGTCCGCGGGTGAAGCGTCAGATGGATCCGTAAACGTGACGATGACTGGCTCGCCCGCGGTGATCGATTCGCTGGTGAGCGTAGCAATCGGTGGTGTGTTCGCGATCATTAGCGCCACAGCCGCTTCGCTCACGCCACCTTGGCCGTCAGTGACACGCACGCTGACCGTGTAGCTGCCCGAGTCGTCGATCCCCAGTTCCATCAGCTCTGCCCAGGTGAGCATCGGCATGGGACCGTCAGCGTCGCCGAAGTCGGCGTCACCATTGAGATCCCAACTGAAGTTCAATGGGTCTGCATTGGGATCTGAGGAGGCAGATGCATCTAATGGAAGTTCATCTCCTTCCTGGATCTGGTAAGGGCCGCCTGGGTCGGCGGACGGAGCGAGGTTATCCATTCTCAGGATCCAGAGTTCGCGTCCGTGGATTCCATCATTGGCGGTGAAGTACAGGTCTGCACCGATTGCGGTGAGCTCCCGAGGGTCACCATCACCGCCGCCGGGCACAATTTCCGCCGCGATCGCGGTTCCCTCGGGTGTACCATCGCTTTTCCAGAGTTCATAGCCGCTCGTGCCGTCGTTAGCTCGAAAATAGAGCATGCCGTTGAGGTTGGTCAGCTCTGCTGGATGGGAGCCGGCGCTGCCGGGGCGGATATCTTTAACCATCACGGTTCCTTCCGCCGTCCCGTCGCTCGTCCAAAGTTCGCTGCCGTGGACACCGTCATCGGCCAGGAAATAAAGCGTGCCATCGACATTGGTTAGGTTGCTTGGATTGGAGGCGTCGCTGCCGGGATTAATATCCTTGACCAGCACCGTGCCTTCCTCGCTGCCATCACTCATCCATAATTCTCTTCCGGTGTCGGTAAACGCAGTGAAAAACAAAGTGCCGTTGATATTCATCAGATTGATCGGTGCCGAGCTGACAGCGCCGAGACGGATGTCCTTAACCAGTACGGTTCCCTCAGTCGTTCCGTCGCTTTTCCACAATTCGACGCCGTTAACAGGATCAAGTCCTCTGAAAAAGAGCGTGTCGCCCGCGACCATCAGATCGGCGACCGGCATGTTTTTAACGGAAACCGTTCCCTCAGTGGTGCCGTCGCTCTTCCACAACTCAGGTTGATTATTTTCCCCATCCCATTCCCCAATGATCGGCCGATAGTAAAGCGTGCCGTTGAAGTTCGTCAGATGCTGTGGATACGATCCGTAGTAGCCGGGATTTACATCCTTCACCAACGTTGTGCCGGCACTCGTGCCATCACTCTTCCAAAGCTCATAGCCGATCGACGGCCCTCCTTGCGCTCTGAAGAAAACCGTCCCATTAACCTCCGCCAGAGAGCTGGGGTAATACGCAATATGAGGGCTGTCGCCGTCTTGCACTGCGACGGTGCCTTCCGGCGTACCGTCGCTTTTGACCAGTTGGTGCGACCCGCTTGTGTAGTCCGGTCCCCATAATGCCCATGCGGAGAAATAGAGGGTGCCGTTGACATTCGTCAGCTCCGACGGGGTGGAACTCCAGTCCCCAGGATCGAGATCCTTTACCAACACGGTCCCGGACGCTGTCCCGTCGCTCTTCCATAGTTCCTCGCCGTGGACACCGTCGTCGGCGGTGAAGAAAAGTGTGCCGTCGACGTCTGTTAGCTGCCGAGGATTCGCCCCCGTGCTAGAACGAATGTTCTTTACCAGCAGGGTGCCTTCGGCTGTTCCGTCGCTGCGCCATAGGCCAGTTCCGTTGGTATCTTCGTGTGCCCGGAAATAAAGCGTTCCGTTGACGGCGGTTAGATGACTGGGGCCCAAAGAGTCCGTGTTGAGGCTGATGTCCATCATGAGCACCGTTCCCTCAGCCGTGCCGTCACTCATCCATAACTCTGCGCCATGAACGTCATCACTGGCGATGAAGAATAGCGTCCCATCGACGTTGATCAGTTGACTTGGACCGGAGCCAGTTCTGCCAGGGTGAATGTCTTTGACTAAAACGGTTCCCTCAGTTGTTCCGTTGCTCATCCATAACTCGGTACCGCTGGTGCCATTGTCGGCGGAGAAAAACAGCGTTCCGTTGACGTTCGTCAAGCCGCGAGGACGGGAGCTGCTGCTGCCCAGGTTGATGTTTTTGACCAGCACCGTGCCCTCACTCGTGCCATCGCTCTTCCATAACTCTTCGCCAATTCCAGCAGTGTCTGCTGAGAAATAGAGAAGGCCGTCGACATTAGTCAGAGCAGATAGAGACGAACCAGAACTGCCAGGCCTAATATCCTTGACCAGGATCGTCCCCTCGGTCGTGCCGTCACTCTTCCACAATTCAGGTCCACTGGCACCGTTGTTGGCTCGGAAATACAGCACTCCATCGACGTTCGTTAGCTGCTCTGGATTGGAACTACTGATGCCGGTGTGTATGTCTTTGACCAACAGGGTTCCCGCCTCGGTGCCATCGCTCTTCCACAGCTCAGTACCACGGACGCCGTTATCGGCGCGGAAAAAGAGCATGCCGTCGACAGCCGTCAGCTCACTCGGATTTGAGTCGCCGCCGCCAACACGGATGTCTGCGACCAAAACCGTTCCCTCGGTCGTCCCGTCGCTCTTCCACAACTCTCTGCCGTTGTCGCCGTCAGACGCTGTGAAGAACAAGGTGCCGTCAACGTTCGTCAAATGATCAGGATTCGAACTGCCACCGGGACGCATATCCTTCACCATCACGGTTCCCTCGGGCGTCCCGTCACTTTTCCACAGCGCTTCACCGCTGACGCCGTCGGTGGCCCGGAAAAATAGCGTGCCGTTGACATTGGTCAGGCCACGGGGAGTGGAACTGCCGCTGCCGAGGTTGATGTCCTTGACGAGCACCGTTCCCTCGGCTGTCCCATCGCTCTTCCATAGCTCCTCGCCGTGAACCGTACCGGTTGCCGTGAAAAACAGTACACCGCCAACGTCGACCAGGTTTGCAGGCGCGCTGCTGGCAAGCGATACGGCGTTAATGTTCGCGACCATCGATGCCAAGACAATTCGGCTTTCCAGCGTTTCGAAAGCGAGTCGCTTCGAACGCTGGCGTCCACCGGTGGGCTGACTGCGCCGAGCTGAGCGAGAGGGCGGCGGCGTCTTAGACCACGAATGTCTTGTGACCATCGTTGTGCTTTCGTTGAGAAGTCGCCGCCGGGGGGCTGGGACACTTTATCTTACCCGGGCTCCGCCGACAGAATGCCTGAAAACTCAACCGGACCTCGTCAATTCTCATCGCTGGTAACGGCACACAGCCGACGCTAGCCCGAGGTGAAGCCTAAACTAAATCCGAGGAGCGCTGACTACGATGGAGCATTCGCATTTCTTAAAAGAGACCGGAGCAATGTCGCAGTTGGGTTCCTCCGCTTTGCCGCCGGCTACCGCACCAACGCCTGCAAAAGATTACACCGCTGTCGATTTTCAGCACTCGGGAAACCTTGCCGAGGTCTTGGATCAACTCGGTATCTCACTGCTGGTGTCGACTTACCAAGCCGGTAAGGTTTTTTGCATCGGCAGCTATGCTGGCCAGGTGCAGATTCGATTTCATGCCTTTGAGCAGGCGATGGGTCTGGCACGCACGCCAACGGGCTTGGTGATCGGCACACGACGGCAAATCTGGCTGCTGCCGGCTGCACCCGATCTGGCTCCGCGGATCAAGCCGGCGGGCGTATACGACGGCTGTTTTCTTGCTCGCCAGGCACACTTCACTGGTCCGATCATGGGCCACGATCTGGCCTGGTGCGGTGATGAGTTGTGGATCACCAACACCCTGTTTTCTTGTTTGTGTGTGCTGCGGCCTGACTACAGCTTTGTCCCACGTTGGCTGCCAAGCTTTATCTCCGCCTTAGCCTCCGAGGATCGTTGTCATCTCAACGGTCTAGCAGCCGATGACCAGCGACCTCGTTTCGTCACCGCGCTGAGCGAGACCGATAGTCCCGGAGGCTGGCGGGCGGGGAAAGCCGTCGGCGGCTGCCTGATCGATGTCGGCAGCAGCGAGGTGGTGTTGCGCGGGCTTTGCATGCCTCATTCGCCGCGATTGCACCAAGGGCAACTTTGGCTGCTCAATTCTGGTCGCGGCCAGCTCAACCGCTGCGATCCCTCCTGCGGACAACTCGACGTTGTCGCCCGGTTGCCCGGCTATACCCGCGGACTGGACTGCTTTGGCGGCTTCGCATTCGTCGGTTTATCTCGGATCCGCGAAACCGCTACCTTCGGTGGACTTCCGATCGCCGACAATCAAGCGGAACTCCGCTGCGGCGTCGCCATCGTCAATCTAGCGACCGGCCAGACTGTGGCTTCACTCCACCTGAAAAGTGGTGTCGAAGAGATTTTCGATGTTAAGGTTTTACCTGGCTTCCGAAATCCAATCCTTTCTGGTCCGTTTTCCGAGAGCGACCAGACCGAGACGCTTTGGCTGGTGCCGCCTATCGGCACCGATCTGAAGCCAGGCAACAGCCCTGCGCTCTACAACCGTCAGAGGTCATAACACTTGTCTGACCATAGGTTGTTCACGTACCGCGGCATGCATCTAGCGGTTACCATCAAGGAATCGCTGTGCGACCACAAAGCGATCTCTAGGACCCATTTCCACCACGAGCAGAGGGCGGTATCGATGCGTTTGAGCCTACGTTTTGTTGCCATTGCAGCGGTGCTGTCTTGCGCCGCTGCCCCGGCACGCGGTCAGGAGTCTGGCACCCGAGCGGACGCTGTTCAACAGCCAGGTGCAGCAGCAGCCCCTGAGGCGGCGCAGGAACGGCCGTCACCGCCACGCCGTCGCGGTGGTGGCTTCGGCGCTCCAATCGAACTCGGCCCCGATGATGTGGCGGCCTACGACGCTCCGCCCGACGGTTTTAAAGCGGTGCGGGAAGACGTGCCCCAGGGCAAGCTGGAGATGGTCGAGTACGAGTCGAAGACCGTCGGCACAACTCGCAAGATGCAGGTCTACACGCCGCCGGGATACACGCCGGACAAGCAGTATCCTGTGTTGTACCTGTTGCACGGGATCGGCGGCGACGAGACCGAATGGCAGCGCCTCGCGATGCCGAATGTGATCCTCGACAACCTGATCGCCGACGGCAAAGCAGTCCCGATGATCGTGGTGATGCCTAACGGTCGTGCTCAGAAGAACGATCGCGCCGAAGGTGACGTCTTCCAAAGCGCCCCGGCGTTTGCAACCTTCGAGCGTGACTTACTCGACGATGTGATTCCAGCGATCGAAGCCAAATATTCGGTCGACAGCGATCGCCGCAGCCGTGCGATCGCGGGGCTGTCGATGGGCGGTGGTCAGTCACTCAACTTTGGGCTGTCAAACCTCGATACCTTCGCGTGGGTCGGTGCATTTTCGGCGGCGCCTAACACCAAGCCCGCCGAAGAACTGATCCCTGATGTCGAAGACGTTAAGGGCAAGCTCGAGCTGTTGTGGATCTCGTGCGGCAACAAGGACGGTCTGATCCGGATCAGCCAGAACGTGCACCGGTATCTCAAGCAGCACGACATCGAGCATGTCTGGCACGTCGACGGCCATGGCCACGACGGCACCCACTGGAGCCACAGCCTGTACTGGTTCGCGCAAAGCGTTTTCCAAGAAGCCGACTGACCGACGCATAAACCGGGTTTTGCAGCACGGTCGCCATCGCCCTGGCGACTGCGTCGAGATCGCCATTCCACAGCAGCGTGGGGCTGTTGCCGCCATAGGGTGAGCTGCGTTGTTCCCCTCGTCGCAGCACTTCCACGGTCAGCGTTGGCAGCTTTTCCAGTTTCGCCGTTAACAATTCCCGCTGGCACCAAACTCGCGAGCCGTACGTATCACCGCGCACGGCAACAAACACGCCCCGGCGAACCGCTGTGTCGAGCTGCTCCTCCAGCGGCTCACCGGCATACAGCTGGGTCTTGTCGAAAAACATTTTGCCGGTTGTCTCACTGACGACGTACCGCTGAATGTTTTCGGCCGCCTGCTCTGTGCTCGCCAGGTCCGCCTTAGCATGTGAGATAAACAGTGTCGGCCGATCTGCGTCGGTCTCGAACAGCCGCGAGATGCCCAGCACGATTTCATCGAGCGTCACCTTCCGCCGATCGCCGGCACCGTAAAGCTCGGTCAGCATTTGCTTGACCGGCAGCCGGTTTTCGACATTTCGCCACACACTCGCCGTCGGCACCGGCAGCACGCGACCCGCCCCCAGTGCCTTGTGCCAGCTTGTCAACTGCGACAGCACCACGTCGCGCTGCATTTGAAAGCTACAAATTCCCAGCACCGGGATGACGACCACGATCTCGGCGGCCTGCGGATTAACACGTTCGGGCACGACCGCCGCCAGCACCGGAATCCCCGGTCCAAAGCCGAGCGGATCATGCAGCGGCCGAGTCAGCAAATCATACAGGTCCATCCCCAACCGCCGAGCATCGCCTGCATCGGACTTATTAAAATAAACCGTCTGCACCAGCAGCGTAGTACGTGACATGGTGGCAATGCTGATAACAGGAGGTGTGGAAAGCAGCTGGTGACAAGAAAATCTTGCAATCAGACCTTTTGTGCAGTCCGACTCAAAGGTGTGATACTAAATTCTGCATTACGTCGCCGTTAATCGATCACTCCGTAATTCTCAGTCGGCGGATTGAGCACAGTTCGCTGCCTGAGATTTAACGTGTCTCTTTGATGCCGTCTTATGTCGCTCACGGTTTTCCAAACACTCGTGTCGCTGTCCGACTACTCGCTCTGTTGCGGTGGCCAGCGGGGGATGTTTTGCACGTTAATCCCTTGCGACTCCGCCCATTGAACGGCTTTCCAAATATCACCCCCGAAGGTTTGCCCGGTCTTCTTCTCCAATCCGATAAGAACTATTTCTCGAATTTCACCAACGCAGACGAGCGATTTTAATACAGCAAGCATCGCATTTAGCTCCAACCGTACCAATAAGCTGTCCAGCACTCTGCCGAGACCATATAACTGATTTGCAACGGTCGTCTTTTCCATGGCGGTGATGATGTGCTGTGCTAAGGCCGCGGCTTGCTCGCCGGGCAGTTTCACGCCCAAGCTGCCCAGCGCGCTGCCGAGATTAGATAACTGATTTGCAACGGTCGTCTTTTCCATGGCGGTGACGATGTGCTGCGCTAAGGCCGCGGCTTGCTGGTCGGGCAGTTTCTCGCTCAAGCTGACCAGCGCGATGCTGAGACTAAATAGCTCATCTGGGTCGGTTGTCTTTTCCATGGCGGCCACGATTGACCGGGCCCCGGCCGCGGCTTGCTGGTCAGGCAGTTTCTCGCCCAAGCTGCCCAGTATGCTGCTGAGATTAGATAACTGATTTGTGTCGGTCGTCTTTTCCATGGCGGCCACGATTGACTGGGCCCCGGCCGCGGCTTGCTCGCCGGGCAGCTTCTCGCTCAAGCGACTCAGCTCTCTGCCGAGGTTAGATAACTGATTTGTGTCGGTCGTCTTTTCCATGGCGGCCACGATTAACCGGGCCCCGGCCGCGGCTTGCTGGTCAGGCAGTTTCTCGCCCAAGCTGCCCAGCGCGCTGATGAGATTAGATAACTGATTTGTGCCGGTCGTCTTTTCCATGGCGGCCACGATTTGCTGTGCTAAAGCCGCGGCTTGCTGGTCGGGCAGTTTCTCGCCCAGGCTGCCCAGCGCGCTGCCGAGATTAGATAACTGATTTTTGTCGCTCGTCTTTTCGATGGCGGCCAGGATTTGCTGGGCCCCAGCCGCGGCTTGCTGGTCGGGCAGTTTCTCGCCCAACCGACTCAGCACGCTGCCGAGATTAGATAACTGATTTGCGTCGGCTGTCATTTCCATGGCGGCCACGATTGACTGGGCCCCGGCCGCGGCTTGCTGGTCGGGCATTTTATCGCCCAAGCTGACCAGCGCGCTGCTGAGATTAGATAACCGATTTTTGTTGGTCGTTTTTTCCATGGCAGTGACGATGTGTTGCGCTAAGGCCGCGGCTTGCTGGTCGGGCAGTTTCTCGCCCAAGCTGACCAGCTCCCCACTGAGATAAAATAACTGATTTGCAACGGTCGTCTTTTCCGTGGCGGCCAGGATTTGCTGGGCCCCGGCCGCGGCTTGCTGGGCGGGCAATTTCTCGCTCAAGCTGACCAGCGCTCTGCTGAGATAAGTCAACTCATCTGGGTCGGTTGTCTTTTCCATGGCGGCCACGATTGACCGGGCCCCGGCCGCAGCTTGCTGGTCAGGCAGTTTCTCGCCAAAGCTGCCCAGCGCTCTGCTGAGATTAGATAACTGATTTGTGTCGGTTGTCTTTTCCATGGCAGCCACGATTGACCGGGCCCCGGCCGCGGCTTGCTGGTCAGGCAGTTTCTCGCTCAAGCGACTCAGCTCTCTGCCGAGATCAGATAACTCATTTGAATTGGTCGTGTTTTCCATGGCGGCCACGATTGACTGGGCCCCGGCCGCAGCTTGCTGGTCGGACAGTTTCTCGCCCAATCTGACCAGTACGCTGTTGAGATAAGATAACCGATCTGTACCGGTCATCTTTTCCATGGCGGCCACGATTGGCTGTGCTAAGGCCACGGCTTGCTGGTCGGACAGTTTCTCGCCCAAGCTGCCCAGCGCGCTGCTGAGATAAGACATCTGATTTGTGTCGGCTGTCATTTCCATGGCGGCCACGATTGACTGGGCCCCGGCCGCGGCTTGCTGGTCGGACAGTTTCTCGCCCAAGCGACTCAGCGCGCTGCCAAGATTAGCTAACTGATCTGTGTCGGCTGTCTTTTCCAGGGCGGTGACGATGTGCTGGGCCCCGGCCGCGGCTTGCTCGGCGGGCAGTTTCTCGCCCAAGCTACTCAGCTCTCTGCCGAGATAAGATAACTGATTTGTGTCGGTCGTCTTTTCCATGGCGGCCACGATAGACTGGGCCCCGGCCGCGGCTTGCTGGTCGGGCAATTTCTCGCCCAATCTGACCAGCACGCTGTTGAGATAAGATAGCTGATTTGTGTCGGTCGTCTTTTCCATGGCGGCCACGATTGACCGGGCCCCGGCCGCAGCTTGCTGGTCGGGCATTTTCTCGCCCAAGCTGACCAGCGCGCTGTTGAGATAAGATAGCTGATTTGTGTCGGTCGTCTTTTCCATGGCGGCCACGATTGACCGGGCCCCGGCCGCAGCTTGCTGGTCGGGCATTTTCTCGCCTAAGCTGACCAGCGCTCTGCTCAGATAAAATAATTGATTTGTGTCAGTCGTCTTTTCGATGGCGGCCAGGATGTGCTGGGCCCCGGCCGCGACTTGCTGGTCGGGCAGTTTGTCGCTCAAGCTGGCCAGCGCGTTGCCAAGATCAAACAACTCAAGTGGGGTAGTCGTCTTTTCGATGGCGGCCAAGAAATTGGTCGCCACCATGAGGTTGACGTCCTCAGTCTTGGGCTTGAGCAGACACCCGAATTTCGCGCAAGCCAGGTTGACCTCCAATGGTTTAGTTTCGGGATCTCGTCCATGATCGAGCATCAAATCTTGAAACCACTGTTTGTCCTGACGATTGAGTCCTACGACAGCATGCAAGATGTATGGGTAACGGGAACGCAGCCGCTCTGCTTTGCCAGGCGACGTTAACAGATGCTCCATAAAGGCCTTTCGAACAGCAACGTCACTGTCGGCAAGGAGCGAGAGTGCTTCATACTCATCTTGCGTTGGCGACTCGCTCTCTCCACGTAGGCCCGCCATGATGGCAACGGCAGTGGTTTCGATGGAAGCCTGGTTAGCTTTTGACTGTGCGAGGTAACCCCAAAGCAATAGCCCTGCCAGCGCAACGAGAACCAACACGGCTGTCACGCTAATGATTCGCGACCACTTTAGTTCTTTTTGCTGTTCCGCTTCGATGCGACGGATCTCCGTATCTCGTTGATTCACCGCTTCGTCAATGAATGTAATTGCTACATGGAACTCTGCGAAGTGTTGCTCGTTTGCGGAACGCCACTCTTCAGCCTGCACTAGGCGCGAACCTGTATAGAGATAGGCGGGATCGCGGCCGTGTTGCTCCCACTGCTCCGCTGCCGTGATCAACTGCTGGAACGTGCGGAGTGATTCCCGGTCAGCATCGATCCACTCTCGCAGTTTTCCCCAGCCGCGGATCAATGCCTCGTGAGTGACTTCCACCTGGGGCGGATTGGTTTCGCTGATCGTCACCAAACGGGCTTTGACCAGCGTGTCGAGTACGCTTTCGTGCGCAGCGCTGCTGCCCAAGTACGGTCGCGGCACGCGGCGGCGCGTATCCTCAGTTCCTTCGCCGGGCGTGGTCAGCATCAGCAGCACACGCCGACAAATTTCTCGGGCGTCGTCGCTGCTCAGCTCCTGGGCATAAACGCGATCGGCATGCGACTGGAGCGCCCCTTCGATTTCACCAATCTGGCGATAGGCGTGTACCGTCAGACGACGGCCGTCGCGGCGTTCCCAGAGCATGTACAACGTTTGCTGCAACAGCGGCAGCGCGCCGGCGGGCTGCTTGCGCATGTCCTGCACGAGTAAATCGACAAGTCCCGCTTCGAGTTCCAGACCGCAAAGTTGAGCTGGGTGTTCGATGGCCGCTCGCAGACCATTTTCACTCAGCGGCGGCACCAGTTCTTGCCGCTCGCTAAGCGCATGAGCCAGTCGCTCATACCGCGCGCATTTGCCGTAGAAGTCGGCCCGCATCGTGATGATGCCGATGGTCCGCCCGCCGCGAACTGTGGAGGCATACAGCAGGTTGTCGATGAACGCCTGCCGCTGAGGCTCCGCTTCGGCCGAGGCCTGTGTAAACAGTTCCTCGAATTGGTCCACCACGATCACCAACCGCCGCTGCTCAGGCGAGCCTGCCAAAGCCGTGCCGATGGTCGCATGCAGCCGCCGCGCGTCCGCCAGCAGCAGATCACTAAAACCGAGCGGGTCGGAGATGAGCGGCCTGAGAAGCAGCTCCGACCACAGTGCATCGGCCAGCGCCTTGAGCGGGTCGCTCCCCGGCTTGAAAATCACAATCGGCCAATCGGTGCTGCCGACAATCTGCTTGCCGCTCCGGCTGCCGCCCTCGCGCAGTGCCGGGAGCAAACCGGCCCGGACCAGCGACGACTTGCCGCTGCCCGAAGCGCCCACGACGCCGAGAAAGCGGTCTTCCTGCGGTGTACCGATGTTGTTTGCCAGCCGATCTAGCATCCAATCGACTTCGGCGTCACGGCCGAAGAAGAACCGCGCATGATCGGCTTCGAACACATGCAAGCCGCGATACGGGCAGGTGCCCTCAAACAGAGCGCCTCCCGGATCCTGACCCGGCGCCTCGCCACGGATGCCGCACTTGAGCCGGTGAAACGCATCGAGTTCGTCCAGCGACTGGCGAAATTCGACCCAGGTCGCCGAGACGAGGAACGTCGGCAGACGACTCCGCTGCTCGCGCTGCGCCCCCGGCAGCAACACGGGCACAACGCGGAACGCGCGAGTTGGATCCGACACCCGCCGCGCAATCGCAGCGCGCATCTCCTCGTTCTGCCACGGCCCCAGACCCGAGGGACCGCAGAACACGACGCAGGTCGTCGATTGCTCCAGCGCGTCCTCCAGAGCTGGCTGCCAAGGGTCACCGGGGATCAGATGCCATTTGTCGAGAAAGCAGCTGATACCGTCCTTCTCCAGCCGCCGTGCCAACTCCTCGACCGCCGGTTTGTCGGCCGAATTGTGCGACAGAAACGCCCGATACCGCACCGCCCTCGGCCGCCCGCCAACGTCCTCATCAGAACTTTCAGAATTCACAACCGATGCCATCACCGCCTCCACGGGCAACCCAGTCCGCAGCTGTTTGCTACCCGCTCATTATCGGGCCCCCGACGGCACCGCATCAACCGGGGGGTGTGCGATCATGCGGTGATAGTCGCGATTGACGAGTCAACTCGTACGGTACCGGCCAGGAACGTGGTAAGCCGCGATCACTGACCCGCTGCAATTGCTCGGCTGGAATACCCTCACTAGAATGCGTGAAGGAGAACATTGACATGCAGGTCTCATTACCTGAAGACACTAAAGAACAATCGGTTGCCGCTGGTTTTGCCGATGTCGAACAATACGTTTACAGCTTGCTCCAGCGAGACCGTGCACGACTGGCGATCCAAGCAGGTGTCGACGCATTGAAAGAGGGTCGTGTCGAAGACTTCCACCAGTTCGACCGAGAGTTTCGACAGCGGAACGGGTTGGCGAGCTAGATGTATCGGATTCAGATCACCGAGCCAGCGAAAGCAGATATCGAGAGAGCGTTCGCATGGTGGTCGGAAAATCGCTCGCCGGAGGAGGTGAGCGTTTGGTACGAAAGAATCTTCCAGGCAATCACGACACTCAAGCAAATGCCCCAGCGGTGTCCCACCGTCTCGGAGATGGGCTTGTCGATCGCTGGCGTGCGTCAATTACTCTTTGGCGTCAGTCGACATCCGACACACCGAATTGTATTTCTGATCGAAGGCAGGACGGTAACCGTATTGCGAGTTCGTCACCACGGACAAGATGTGTTGGACCGCAGCGACATTGGGAACTAACCGCGAGTGCCTCTCGACGATACGTTTTCTGCTATCAGTGACGGTAGTGCTCAACGCCAGTTGGCGTCAGCTGATCAGTCATGCGTTCCCACGGCAATGTGTTTAACCACGAGACCGGCGAGGTGATCGGGGTGTGGAGCACAACTACGCCTGCTGCCGGTTCATGCTCTCGCGGCCTTACATCCCCTAGACGAACATCGACATCATCGACCTCTCGCAGGATAGCCGCCTGGTCTCCGGCCCAGCCATCAATTCGGGTGAGTGCCTGGTAGCTGTCGTCTCCAGCGGCCGCATTTTCTAAGCCTCCCAGGCCAGCGGCTTCATCGCCTCGCAGACCTACGGCGAAGACTCAAGAAACTCCCGTCTGTCTGGCAGCGACCGTGAACCACTTTGCGATGGTGTCGCCTGGTTCCCGGCAATCACTACAAACAAGGCTTGCGGCACCTCTTGGGAACTAACGCTGCGAGTTCGATCGGGCGACGATCGGTGCCAACCATATTCCATGCCGTTCGGGCCGACACTGCCGCAAGCCTGGCGGGCTCATTCCATCAGCCCAGGCCGATTGACCAATGCCACCTACTTTCGACCCATACTCATATCAGCCAGAACGCGTTAGCGTCCGGTTCTCCCGTGATTTGCAGTGCTCGGGAACCGGGTGCTAACGCACAGCGGCTGATGTACCAACTCAACAGACGGTAATGTAGGTAGCACTGGCCGATAGGCCTGGGACCGTGAGTGCACCGCGACGGGGGCGGCATGAGAGGCCGTTGCGAGTGGCGCATGATGCCCCACACAGAGACTCGTGGAGAGGCGGCAGCTGGCTGAGATCAGGGCACGCGAAGGCGCAAAGTCGCAAAGGACGAACCGGTGGACAATGCTTTGCGCCCTGGCGCCTTGGTGTGAGGTTTTGACGGTATAGGCTCGCCGGTACACGACGAGGTACGTATTCGAGCCGTCTATGCTCCGCTGGCGCGGCTAGGACTCGGGGCGTGGGTCGACTCCGTAGACTCCGCCGATCTCCTTGACCGGCAAGCGCGGCTGGGACGCAGCGGGGCGGTCGGCGGCGAACCAGTGATTGCCTTCGAACCGGAAGCTCTCGGGCTCGGTCCCGCTGCCGATGTTGACCTCGACCTGCACCTGGGAGCGGCGGAAGACGATCCGGTTGTCCTTCACTAGCACGTTGCGCGATTTGGCGAAGCCTGGGGCGGTCGTCTCTTGCAGAATGCGAAAGATCCATTTCTCGGGATACAGAATCGTATTGCCGATGAACTCCGCGCCGACGACGCCCACGAAGGCGGCTGCGCACAGACTGCCTTCGATCACATTGTTGCGCGCCATGATCACCCGGGCCTCATATTTCGCACCCGGCAGCCGAAACAGGCTCAGCCCGGTCGAGCCGCCGATGTTCAGATGAGTCAGTGATGGCTGTCACGCGTGTGGTTTCAGCAGGTATGATGTCAGAGATCATCCGAAAAAAACGACCGGCCCTGAGCACGTGCAGCTTTGAAATCTCGCTACCTCCAGGACATCGCATGACACGCTCTACCCACTGCTTACTTCGATTCGCCCTGTCTTGCCTTTGCTTGGGGAGCCTGGCAAGTCCTGAGCGGGCGGTGCTTGGCGAGATGCCGCCGGTGGTTGCGCAGGAGGCTACCCTCCAACTTGTGGTGGATGATTGCAAGTTCACCGAAGGGCCGGCCAGCGACGCGGAGGGCAACGTTTACTTTACCGACCAGCCCAACGACCGCATCGTGCGGATTGGAATTGACGGTTCGGTTGGCGATTTTCTGCAGCCGGTCGGGCGTGCCAACGGAATGTTTTTTGCCCCGGACGGTAAACTGATTGCTTGCGCTGATGCCGAAAACGAAATGTGGGAGATCGATGTCACCACCGGCAAGCACACGGTGCTGTTTGGGACTTATAAAGACAATCGGCTCAACGGGCCCAACGACGTTTGGGTCCACAGGACAGGGACGATGTATTTCACCGACCCGTTCTACAAGCGACCCTGGTGGCAGCACGACCGCCAACCGCAGAGCACCCAATCGCTCTACGCGGCCGATCGCGACGGCAGCAATGTGCGGCTGATCGACGAGCGTTTTAAAAAGCCCAATGGCATCGTCGGCGACGCCAACCGCGGCAAATTGTTTGTTGCTGACATCGGAGATTCAAAGACATACGTCTATACGATCGCCGACGATGGCACGGTGAGCGATCGCCAATTGTTTTGCGAGGAAGGTTCGGACGGAATGACGCTCGACCGCGACGGGAACCTCTACTTGACTGGCCGGGCAGGCGTGAGCGTTTACGCTCCCGACGGCAAGCAACTGGGTGTGATTGCTGTTCCGCGAGGTTGGACTGCGAACGTCTGCTTTGGCGGGACGAATCACCAGCAGCTGTTCATCACCGCTGGCGACAGCGTTTTCACCATCTCCATGAAAACTCGCGGGCTCGAACCCTCGCTTAAATGACCGAGGAAATCTTATTCGAGCACTAGCATGCCTCGCATGATGGAGTCCTTCAGGACGTCATCGTATTCCGGGTACAGCCCGGCCAGCACACCGGGGAGAAGCTCCTTGCCGCTCGTCAGCGGATTGTCCCCGCCGCGCGTGCGGCTGCGTTAAACTGGACCTTCCCCCTAACCAGCCGGAGAACGCATCATGCACGGGACTTCATCCAGCCGCCGGTTTTTTCTGGGTACGTCGGCGGTGGCGGCAGCGGGCTTGCTGCTGCCCGGCCGCAGTAGCGCCGCGTCTGCCAACGAGAAGTTAAACCTCGCCATCATCGGCGCCGGCGGTCGGGGCAGCGCTAACCTGAGCGAAGTCGCCGGTGAGAACATCGTGGCGATGTGCGATGTCGACCAACGACGGGCAGCGGATGCGTTTACCAAATACCCGCGGGCGAAGAAGTATGCTGACTTTCGTAAGCTTCTGGACGAGATGGACCAGCAGATCGATGCGGTGGTGATCAGCGCTCCGAACCACATCCATGCCCTGGCCAGTGTGATGGCGATGCGGATGGGCAAGCACGTCTACTGCGAAAAACCGGGCGCTCATTCGGTCTTTGAGGCACGCGTGGCCGCTCAGGTCGCCGCCGAGCAACAGGTGGCGACGCAGCTGGGCACGCAGATCCATGCCTCGGACAACTACCGCCGGATCGTGGAGCTGATCCGCGGCGGCGCGATCGGCCAGGTGCGCGAGTGTCACCTGTGGCTGCGCTCCGGCCGCGGTGCGGCTGGCGATCGGCCTACAGAAACGCCTCCCGTGCCGCCAGAACTGCAGTGGGATCTTTTTCTCGGCCCCGCTCCGCAGCGGCCTTATCACAGCACGTATGTTCCCCACGGCTGGCACTGGTGGTGGGACTTTGGTGGTGGGGAATTGGGAAATATGGGTTGCCACTACCTGGACCTTCCGTTCTGGGCACTGGAACTCGATCACCCGCTGACGGTCGAGTCGCAAGGCCCGCCCCCGCACCCCGAGAGCACGCCAGCGCGGCAACACGTCCGCTATGAGTTTGGCGCCCGGGGCAGCTTGCCGCCGATCACGCTCACTTGGACCCACGGCTCCCAGCCGCCGCCGATCTTTGCCGAACACAAGTTTCCCGACTGGGCTTGGGGCGTGTTCGTCGGCAGTGACGGCATGCTGCTGGTGAGCTATGCGCAGCGGATGCTCTGGCCCGAGGAGAAGTTCGCCGATTTCGAGCCACCGGAGCCGAGTATCCCCGCGTCGCCCGGTCATCACCAGGAGTGGCTCACGGCCTGCAAGACGGGCAGTCCCACCAGTTGCCACTTCGGCTACTCCAGCCGGATCACCGAAGCGGTGTTGTTGGGCAACGTCGCTTACCGCAGCGGCACGAAGATCCACTGGGATGCCGCAGGACTAACGGTGACAGACGACCCGCAGGCCAATCACCTATTGCGACGGGAGTACCGCAGCGGCTGGAAGCTGTGAAGCTCGCCGCCCAACGACACTCGCTTCGAGCGAGTGCGCTGATTGCCGCTATAATCGTGGGCTGCGGCAACGCCGCGTCCCGTGCAGCCGCCATGTTGCGGACGACGGCAAACTAACGGCGGCGACAGCACAGGCGGATCTCATGAGCAGCCTACTGAAAATCATCGTCAGCTTATCACTGATAGCGATCGCTCTGCCCACCAGCTGTTTAGCAGCAGAGCTGGACGTGGCAAATGCCAGCCGCCAGCCGCCAGTCACGGCCTTTCTCTCGGAGCATTGTTTCGACTGCCACCAAGGCGATGACCCGGAGGCAGATTTCGATCTCAGCGGCTTGCCATGGGAACTGGACTCAGACGAAGTCCTTCAGCGCTGGGTCAAGATCCATGACCTGATTGCGTCCGGGGAGATGCCGCCACCGCCAAGCGATTTGAGCGATCAGCAGCGCGGAGAGTTTTTGAGGTTGCTCGAAAGGGACCTTAACCTGGCCGATTCGTGCGATGTCATGCTCAATGGACGGGCGCCCTGCGGCGCTTGAACCGCAGCGAGTACGAAGAGAACTTGCGCGATCTGCTCCACTTGCCGCACTTGGATATCCGCGACCTGTTGCCGGAAGATCGCGCGAGCTTTCACTCCAATAAAGCGGCAGGAACGCTCGATATGACTCGGGTGCAGCTCTCCGCTTACCTCGATGCGGCGGGAAATACGTTGGACCAAGCCATCGCGGCCAATACTCGTCCACGCGAACCCAAACATTATCGCGCTCTGGCGACCAACATGTTTCCGAAGGCGATCGATCATGCCGGGCGAGAATCGAGTTTTTATGCCAAGCACTCGCGCATGGTACCGTTGACCGATTCCGATCTCGGTAAGATTCGCCGTGAGAACTCTCACGATCCAGAAATGGAAGTGGCCATTTTCAGATCGGCATCGTGGCCCTACTACGGTTACCCGGAGGAGTTCATTGCCGAGGAAGCCGGTACCTATCATGTCCGGTTCTCCGCACGCGCCGTGCGTCAACGGCGAGATTTTCGTTTGACGCCGGATACTTCGCCGTTGGCCATGACCTTTCGTGCGCGAAAACGTTCCAAAGCGGATGTATCGGGCGATGTTCGCGCCGTCGGCGGATTGCTGGATATCCAGCCACAAGAATCCATTTATGAGACAACCGTGCAGCTCAAGGAACAGGAAACCATTGAATACAGCTTAATGGGACTGCCGGTTCCCTTTCCAATTACGAGCCATGGCGGGCTGCTTTACTACGATTTTCCACCCATGCCCGAGGGCGGTCACCGCGGCATCGCGTTTCGCTGGCTAGAAATCAGCGGTCCCATCGACGTTGCCCCCGAGGACAGTTGGCCGCCGAAGTCGCACCAAGTTCTGTTCGGCGATCTGCCCATCCGCGACACCCAGGGAGAACGTCGAGGAATCGAGGTGGTTACCGAGCAGCCTCGCGCGGACGCTCGGCGGTTGCTCCAACAATTTGCCAGCCGCGCAGCGCGCAGACCGATGGAGGAAGCGAGTTTAGATGCCTACCGGCAACTGATTTTCGACGAATTGGATGCCGGCAGCTCCTTTGCCGACGCGATGCTGGCTGGCTATCAAGCATTTCTTTGCTCCAGCCATTTTCTGTATCTGCACGATCCTGGCAAGTCGGGCGACCAATATCATCTCGCCTCGCGGCTTTCCCATTTCTTATGGAACACCCGTCCGGATGAAGAATTGCAGCGTGCGGCCACGGCGGGTGAATTGGCTGATCACGAATTGCTCCGGGCGCAGTCGCTGCGGATGATCGACTCACCAAAACTTGAAAACTTTGTCAATAACTTCACGGATTATTGGCTCGACTTGAAGCACATCAAACGCGAGGCCCCCGAAATTCGCTTGTACCCCGAATATCGTTTCGACGACTATCTCATCGAATCGATGGAGCGGGAAACGAGAGCGTTTTTCACCACCATGATTCGCGAGAATCTTTCTGTACGCGCGTTGATCCAGTCCGATTTCGTCATGGCAAATGACGCGTTGGCTAAGCATTACGAATTGGAGGAAGTTCACGGGTCCGCCATCCGCAAAGTGGCTGTGCCTGCGTCGAGCCCTTACGGAGGATTGATCACTCAGGCTGCGATCATGAAGGTAACGGCCAATGGAACGACGACATCGCCGGTGATTCGCGGAGCCTGGATCATGGACCGCATTTTGGGAGAACCGCCACCGCCGCCACCTGAGAAGGTGCCCGCAATCGCGCCCGACATTCGTGGAGCGACAACGGTCCGCCAGCAGATTGCGCAACACGCTCAGGCGGCTGAGTGTGCCGGATGCCATGCGCGATTTGATCCGGTCGGCTTCGCGTAGAGAACTTCGATGTCCTAGGCGGGTGGCGAGATCGCTATCGCAGTTTGGGCAGGGGCGACGAAGTCACCGGCATCGATCGTGCCGGACACACCTATTCCTACCGAGTGGCCGCTGCCATCGATGCCCATGGCCAGTTGCTCGATGGTAGGTCGTTTAAAGATATCCGGGAATTGAAGCAGCTACTCGCTGCTGAGCCCCGCAAGCTCGCCGCAAATCTCCTGCGCCAGTGGACACTTTATGCGACGGGCATGCCGCTGCGGTTTTCTGATCGCCGCGAGATCAACGATATCCTCGACCGCTGCGCTGCTACGGAATATCGAGTCCAGGACCTGTTGCATGAATTGATTCGAAGTCAAATCTTTACCGGCGCCTCGGCAGCCAACTCACCAGACAACAGCGAGTAATCGATGAGTATCACTCGGAAATTGAATCGCCGCACGTTGATCAGGGGCCTGGGTGTAGGAATCGCATTACCGATGCTCGATTGCATGCAGCGTGCACGGGCCAGCGAAGCGGAAGCCCCGCACCGGATGCTGGTGATCTCTAACAATCTAGGTGTGTTACCCGGTCCATTCTTTCCCACTGGAGCTGGAAAGAGCTACAAATTGTCGCGCTACCTCGCCGAATTGAAGGAGTATCGCGAAGACTTCACCGTCTTTAGCGGGCTCTCACATCCCGGTGTGATCGGCGGGCATTCAACCGAAAACTGCTTCCTGACCGCTGCCAGGGGCCCGACGCGCAGTGGATTTCGCAACCACATCTCACTCGACCAGTATGCCGCCGAAAGGCTGGGGCAAAAAACGAGGTTCGCGGCGCTCAATTTGGGCGTCAACATCGATAGAGCGAATCGCAGCCTATCGTGGACGCGTGACGGTGCGCTATTGCCCGCCGAGGATCGCCCCTCGGCTCTTTTCGGTCACCTGTTCTTGCAAGGCGGTGATCGCGAAGTCGGACAGCGTTTGCACGAGTTGCGTTTGCGCGGCAGTATCCTTGATACGGTTCTCGATGATACACAGCGACTGAGCCAGCAGCTCGGCAACCGCGATCAAGCGCGCTTAGATCAATACTTTACTGCGGTGCGGGAGTTGGAACAGCGGTTGGTCGTCGCTGGCTGGTGGGAACAGCAGCCCAAGCCTGCCCCCGAACAACCTTCCCCGGTCGATATTGAGGACAAGTCCCGGTTTTTCGAGAAGTTTTCCTTAATGTTGTCGATGGCGCAGCTCGCGCTGGAGACCGATGCAACCCGGATTATCACGCTGATGGTCGACGCCTACGCGACACCTGCGTTTCAAATCGCTGCTACGGAGAAATCGAGCAACGACTACCATAATTTGAGTCATCATGGCAATCTGGCCGAGAAGGTTGCACAGCTGGAGGCAGTTGACCGCAGGCAGATGCGTTTATTAAAGGACCTGTTGCAGCGGTTTGCTGAGGTGCAGGATGGCGACGTACGACTGCTGGACAAAACCATGGTGCTCTATGGCAGCAACATGGGCGACTCGAATACCCACGATAATACGAATCTACCCATTCTGCTGGCAGGCGGAGGGTTTCAACACGGCCAGCATTTGGTTTACGACGCTGATAACAACACGCCGCTGAGCAACTTGTTTGTCTCGATGCTCCAGCGTCTCGGGATTCCCACCGACACCTTTGGATCCAGCACCGGTTCTCTTTCCAAGTTCGAACTTGCCAGCTGAGGTGCGGCGGATACTGTCCAGCGGTGATCGGCTCGCCGGTCCAGCATCGCTGGGATAAATCATCCCCCGAAGCAAACGCGACATAGCGCTAACATTCATGCCGGAACCGCGCTGGGCAAAAACAAATCGCGGCGGGGGGAACGCCCGGCCTTTTTCCCACATCTCCATCAACAGGTCACGCAGCGCGAACGCGAACCCCGGCAGCAGGGTTCCGCCATTCAACCACGATCGGTGCCAGACGTGCTCCATGGCGACAGAGCCGGCAAAGCGGTCAGCCTGAAAGGCTGATTGGATCGCCCCAGGAGATGCGACCTCAAACCGCTTGACCGCCGGAGTCCACTGTACTATAACTGTGTACTGTTGGTTGTGGTGCAAATCAATCAGGGCGGGGGCCATGTACATCCGCATCGAACGGGGATCTTCATCGCCGATCTCGCGGCAGATCGCCGAGCAGATTCGTACGCAGTGCTTGGCAGGCGTGCTCAAACCCGGTCAGTGTTTGCCCTCGGTGCGTCAGCTCGCACGCGACTTGGCGGTGAACGTGAACACGATCGTCCGAGTCTACGAACGCCTGACTCACGAAGGGTTGCTGGAAATGCGGCATGGCGAGGGAACTTATGTTCTGCCGCCAACGGCGTCGTCGCAAAACGCTGTTGAGTTGAAACAACAACAAGAGCAATTCTCTCGCGAGTTTAAGGCAATCGTGCGGCGGGGCCTGCTGTTAGGGCTGAACGCAACTCAACTACGGGCGATGCTGACGGTGGCAGCAGCCGATGCGAGTGCATTGATTCGTCAACAGACCAATACGGAGTAACGTGATGAACGCGCCGGCTATTCGAGTTGATCGTCTTGTCAAGTCATTCGGCTCCACACAGGTGTTACAGGATGTGTCGCTGAATGTTCCCGCTGGTAAAACGCTTGCGTTGTTGGGACGTAACGGTGCAGGCAAGACAACGACGATTCGCATTTTATTGGGTCTGATCCCGGCCGACTCAGGCGAAATTCAAGTCGGGGGCGTTGATCCTGCCGTGGATCCATTGAAGGTGCGGAGTCAGGTCGGGTATCTGGCTGAGGATCAAACGATGCATGGTTGGATGACCCCCACTGAACTGTGTCGATTTCTCGCCCCGTTCTATCCCACTTGGGACATGAGTTGGGCGAACGCATATCTTGATCGGCTTGAGATACCCCGTCATACGCGGATTGGCAGACTTTCCAAAGGTCAAACTGTCAAGCTTGGGTTTACTTTGGCAATGGCACATCGCCCGCCCATTGTTATCTTGGACGATCCCGCCATGGGATTAGACCCGATCGCACGTAAGGAGTTTAACCGTGACCTTGTCGAGCATTTGCAGGCATCGGGGTCCACTGTGCTTTATAGCTCTCACCTGCTGGACGAAGTCGAGGCAGTTGCCGATGCCGTGGCCATCCTGGACAGGGGAAAGATTGTACGTTCCGGCACCACCGACTCAATACGCGACGAAGTTAAGCAAATTTTGCTGCCATTTGAAGCGGCCGAAGGAACTCCAGCACCCGACGGTTTACTCGACGTACGACGCTACGACGATCGCCTGGTCTTCGTCACGGATGACGCCGGCAACTATATCCAGAAACTGTCAGCCGAAGCGATCGACTATGAGGTTGTGGACCTTGGTCTGGACGAAATTTTTGAAGCGTTCGTGATCGGTCGTACACAAGACTGGCCGAGCAAGCCAACGAACGTAACGGCTTCGGTCTAAGAACGTGTTGTTCAGCTCGTTGTTGGAAAGACCTTTAGTAGTCGCACGTGGAAGATTAGGTCCTCGGAACCTTCGCTAGTTCGAGAGCGGTCATGAAAAGTCTAACATGGAAACAGTGGCGTGAGTCCAGATTCTTACTTTTCATTTTCATCGCCTGGATGATCCTTGCGGTTTGCTACGCGATCGGATACGAGGTTGGCCATGCCGATCGCGCTGTCGTAGGTAGTTTTAGCGGACTGGCCATGCTGTATACCATCGTGGCAGCAGTCATTCTCGCAGTTCGCACGTCACGCGGCGAGCAGACCGAAGGGACATTCTCGTTCACTGCGTCTCTACCGATCTCGATGCGTCGAATCGCTACCGTTCGCATCTTAGGCGCGGTGGCAACACTGGTGATCCCAGTTTTGATCGCGGCATGCATCCTATCGCTGGTGCTCGCGATCGGACTGGTCGAGCAAGTGGAACCGCGTGTCCTGGACGGCTATCTCCAACTGCCTGAACGAGCGACGGCCTCATTGCCAACCGCGTTAGAGCAACTCTGGAGTGTGACAGCGATTTCTGCTTTGGGTGGAACCGAATTATTATTGATATTGTGCCTCGCCGGATGCTGGTTGCGCAGTCAGTCACAAGTCGGGTTGCTGGGCGCCGCCTTAGCGTTGGGTTCAATGGTTGCGGCCGATATTTTTTGGTATGGAACGCGGCATCCCTATTCACAGCTCATCTACGGCGCCGTCCTTCCGCAGTCCCTGGTCGTCCACTGGGGATACGGGGATGAGACCGGTAGTTACACGGATCACGAACTCGCTCAGCACCGTTGGTATGCACTTGCGTTGGCACTGCCTTTGCTCAGCATTCTGACGCGTTTGTTTGTCACGCAGTACGGATCGCTGTCTGATTGGGGGCATGTGGTGAAGCGCAGGCGGTTCCGCTTTGCGATGCCAGCTCTCGCGTCGCATCTTCCGATCCGCCTACCGAACCGATTGAGCGCTTTGGTTTGGCTCGAACTTCGCCAGTCTGTGCCACTGGCAATCTATGGGCTGATCATTGCTATCCTGATCACAGTTGCCGGCGTGCTCATGGAACATCGGTCTGAGCACGACTTCGGTACATCCTTGCGAGCGGAATTACCACACTCGGTGTTTTTTACCGGCATGTTGTGGGCCGTCGTCGTCGGATCAGGTCTTTACTCGACGGACCTCGGCCCCAAGCTTGGCGGGTTTTGGAGGTCACGACCGATTTCGCCGCAAATGTGGTTCTGGTGCAAGTTTTTCGTTGGCTTGACTGTGGTGCTGATGGTACTGGACGGCACGACCATTCTCATTTCTTGGAATGCTCCTCGAGAATCGATGACGGCTGGAATGAGCTGGGCGTATATCGCTTGTTTTCCCGTTCTCCACGCGATGCTGTACTCATTGGCAGTTCTTGGAACATGCGCGTTTCGCCGTCCGGTGATGGGAGGTGTGCTCGCGATTGTGTTTTACACCATCGTAACCGCAGTGATCACGGCGTTTCCGGCCACGCTTCACTTAGAGCCGATCAATATCTATAACGCCCTCTTGTCAACGGAGCGCGGTGGACGTGTCGGGTTCCTGCAGCACAGCTACCCATTTGTATATGGTGCAATCGCGATCTCAGTCTTCGCATTTGCTCAGCTTGCCTTTCAGTTTGCAAAGCCGCTTCAGCCAAGCTACCGCGGGTTTACGCCGGACGCGTAAGTCTGGATGATTCATGAGCGTCCGGTTCTTCGGTGATTTGCAGTGCTTGGAAGCCGGGTGCTAACGCACAGCGGCTGATGGTCCGATCCGGCAGACCGTAATGGAGGTGGTACCAGCCGATTGGCCTGGAACCGCTTGTTGATCAATGCCTAGAGACGCCCTTACCCATGGCGGTCGAGTTCGGCGAACAGCTCACGAAGCGAGAGCGTGAACCCCGGCAGCACGCTTCCGCCGCTGAGCACATCCTGTTCGTGCAGCGTGACGCAGTCGTCCGCCGCGGTATACACCGTCACCGTGCGAGACTTGGGGTCGACCAGCCACACGAGCCGAACACCCGCCGAGAAGTACTCGCCGGTTTTAATCCTCATTTCCCCGGGCGTGTTCGACTCGCTGAGCACCTCGACGGCCAAATCGGGAACCAACTCCGGGATCGGCTCGCCGGTCCAACGCCGCTGCGGAAAGCGATCCCACGATGCGAACGCGACATCGGGGATGCGGACCAAGCCGGGAAACAGCCGCATCATGCCTTGCTCGCCCGTGACATGTCCCAGGTTCCGCGGCGCCACGAAGCTGTAAAGCATGTGCCCCAGGAACAGGGCCAATATCGATTCGCCGTATCCCATGGGCTTCTCCACCAGAACGCCATCGATCAATTCGCACAGACGATCTTCACGGGCGGCGATGTCCAGCACATCCTGTTCGGTAGCGGTGCCCGGTGGCGGATGAAAACGGACGCGCTCCAGCGGAACTCCTCCCAAGCGGTCCAACAGGTCCGCGAGCGTCCGGATCGGAGTGTCGGTAACAGTTGACATCATGGCGATTCCTCGACTCCTGGCGTTTTGATCGATTGTACATCGAAAATCGGCCGCGCTGGCACGATCAATTCAGCGGTGCGGCGAACCTCCCCACCGGTTATCCTGTCCAAGCCTCAGGCCGCTGGGCACAGCGAGCAGCGTGATTCCGGAGTAGTTCAATGGCAGAACCCTCGGCTTCTACCCGAGAGGGCGCAGGTTCAACTCCTGCCTCCGGACCTGGCAATCACAGCATTCGCTGAGCAGCAGCAGGCGCGGGTGCCTACGCAGCTTCGTCCCTGTTCCGACAGATCGCATCATTCCGGAGTAGTTCAATGGTAGAACGCTCGGCTCGGGACCGAGACGGCGTTGGTTCGAATCCAACCTCCGGACTGCATACCGCTAACCCTGGTTATGCCGCCTCTCAGCTCGCCAAGGCCTTGATTACTTCGGAGCAGCACGAGGACGCGGACACGCGGGAGCGTGCTACTCAGAAGGCGCAGAAATGGGCGTCTGTGTTTTCGCAGATGCTTGCAGGATCGTTGCAGGTCGGCTCACGCACACCGGTGGACAGCGTCCCGGCCTGGGCGACGCTCGAAATAGTCACCGGAGGCTTTGCGACCGGTGAACTGCTGGCGGGCGGTCCGCTGCGCGACCACGAGCGCAATTTTGTCGCCAGTCATGCCTTGGAGGCCGATGCCGATGACCGGCGTGCACTGAATCAGTACTTCCTCAGCGAAGCCGGATTGGCCGAGCTGACCGAACGTCTGGAGCGAGGGACGTACGAAATCGGTGTGCCGGAGGAAGGAGCACTGCTGGTCGTTGCTTGGCTGATGCGCAGCGGCCATCATCAGCAGGCTCGTGATCTGCTGGACCAACTGGCTCCCTTCATGAGCCGGCTGCGTTTCTTTCCAATACCCACCGAACGTCCGCAGCAACTGAGCTCCCGCGTGTTCGTCCAAGACGTGAACACGACGATCGAGAGCTTGCCGCGATCACTCCCAACCAAGCGATCGCCACGCAGCGGGAAGCGATCGAAGTCTGGACGCCGCTGTACGATGAATTGGTCGCCTTGTTCCTGGAGACGGTCGAAGGAATTCCGCCGCAGCTGGCCACCGGGCCCGATGGCAAGACGCGCTCGCCGGAAAATGGCAGCTACAACATCCAAGGCGGCTGGCCTTGCAAAACGTTTCCTAACGACTGGACCAGCCGCGCGACCGACCTGTTGCAACGGTTCGAGCGGCTCCGCCAGGAGCACCGGCTCAGCGCCAAGCCGCTGCATCGCAAGTCGAGCCTCGCTCAGCTCATGCCTTATCTGAGCCGATGTGCAGCCGACGCCCAGTCGCTTTCGGGTCGAGACGTCGGGTGGATTCGACTGCTGCTGGCTCGCTACATCACCAATCGCGGCCTGCCCGATTCGCCGCGCTGTCAGTCCGTTCGTGAGCGGCAGCTTGTGCAGGCACGCACTCCCATGCACCACCAAGTCGCTGCCGCGGTGATTCCGCGTCTCCAGGTCTACCCAGGCAAGGAAGGCATCGAGGATCTGACGCCGGTCATCCAGCCGATCAGCGCCGACGAGGCGCCGTTGTGCGGACTCGACCCTGGCAGGGAGCTCCCGGACACGATCCGGCGCAAGATCGAGCGCTGCCTTTGCGACTCGATCGAGGTGCTGGTCCAGCGAGGCCTGATCCCGTCGGGCGATGTCCTGGCGGTCGTGCTGCCGCAACTGACTTCCGGCCTACGGGCAGCGGGCATCACCGATCCCCTGCTTCGTCAACTCGATGCAGCCATCTACCGGTCGTTCCGGCGTCGCCGCTCACTCCTGTTGCTGGACTTGCAGAGCCAGGTCCGCATCGAGGAACTGCCGTGGGTCGCAGCGGTGGAAGCGTTTCGCGCGAAGAACCTCTCGAACCAGGGAACTTGCGCGGCAAACGCTGCAAGAGGTGACGCGTCTCGTCCTGGTTTCGTTCCCACACGCCTTAGTGCCCAACAAGCTGTTGCAGGAACTGCGCGCCCTGATCGTGCAGGCGAAACTCGACATTCCGCTGGTCGACGAACTTGCTGCCGACATCTTCATGGGAGAGTTTTCCGGCAAGTTCGTGCGGGCGGCGAAGCAAGCGGCTCAGCTGATGAGCGGAACGCTTTACCAGACCTACTATGGGATCGACTACGAACAAGTGTTACAGCTACGCGAGCCGGAGCAGAAAAAATTACGTTCCTGGTTCAGTCGTCCCGGTCCATTGCCGGACGATTTTGCGGCGTTGTGCAGCTCACGTGCGGGCGTCCGCTACAGCGGCTGGGATCCGGCGATCAACGGCATGATCATCGAACAGCAGCAAATCCTCACCACGCAGAACCTTGCACCGCTGTTGAACGGACTGGTCGAGTCGCTGCGCCCGCAGCTGCCCGACATGGCGCGACGGTGCTTTGTCTGGATTTGTCGCCGCCAACAGATTCCGGAGAGCAACTGGCACGCGCGACTGATCACCGTCAAGAACACGGCCTACGCTTGGCGGCAGATGCTCGTCTATCTGTCACTAGTTTCCGCCGATGATTTGGCCGCGTTCATCGCCTGGGGAGAAAGCCATCTCCAGGCGCAGCGACCCGAGTTCCACAGCCGCTTTCGGCCGGCGTTTAAGGGTTTAATCGCCGCATCGCAGGGCCACTCGCCACCGGCAGATTCGCCAGACCCCAGCAGCCCCCGGCGCTTCCTCGCCTGGTCCAAAACGCGTCACTGGCTGCTGGGCGGATAACCATCGTCGCTCATCCATCACCCAACACCACTTCCGCTTCCTTCGAGTCCGGCAACGCTCCGCTAAAGGTCCAGGGCAGTGGTTATAATTAGTGGTGAGGTCGATGATGAACACCGCACAACAGGTCTACACCATGCTCGGCAACCCATCGCTGTGGGACGTTGCTGCGCGCTGCCATGAGATGCTGACCGAGGCTCAGATCGCCTATTCGATCTGCGGAGGCGTCGCCGTTTGCCTGCATGGCTACCAGCGCAATACAACTGATCTTGCCTTGGTGATTCGCTCGACAGACAACGAAGCGGTCCGCCGTGTGTTGACGGATGCCGGGTTTGCGTGGGATTCAGCAAAAGCGGAATTTCGCACGGAGAATGGGATCGCCATTCAGTTTCTGATTGCCGGCCAACCGGCGGGCAAAGGAACCGAGGTATCGGTGTCGGAGCCGGTTGGGGATGTAAACGTCGAGCAGATTGAGGGCCTATCGGTGGTTCGGCTGTCGAGGCTGATCGAGATGAAGATCGCCTGCGGCATGAGCAATTTGCGGCGGACCCACAAAGATTTTGCCGACGTGGTGGAATTGATCGCGATTCGCCGTTTGGACGGATCGTCTGCACGCTACTTACATCCTTCGCTGCGTTCCACGTATCGCCAGCTTGCACGCAACGCTGCCGCTGCAAGCGACGATTAGCCAACGTCTCATGGCAGCGGTGTATCTGGATGTTCCTTCACACACTGGTTCAACGTCATCAGCGCGAATGCCGTGCCGTATTGTTGGTGGTAGTTCCAGAGCCGGAAATCCCACCACGAACCGTCTTGCTCTTGCAGCCGCATCAGGATGCGGGCCATGTGATCCTGGTAAAACGGACGTTCTTCGAGCGGCAGTTCTGAAATGCATAAGCCGCCGTAGTAATGGCCGAAGTAGAAGAAATAACCGGCCACCATCGCGTGCGACTCATGAGGAATCGTGGTCTTGCGGGCCAGGTCGAGCCACAGGTTACGGGAAATCAAACGATTGAGCCAGTCTTTCAATACCTGGTCAGTGACCTTCTCGTCGCCCCACCACCGCAGTGCCAGATTGCATGCTTGACTCCGCCCCAAGCTGCCCGCCGGCCGGTTGATCGGGTGCATCGGCTGCATCTTGAGGTACTCGCCGTATAGGTAGCTAAAGTCAGGCTTTCGCTGTCGCTGGGTCGCTGCCACCGCCCGCTCCACCAGCCGCGATGGCACGTCGATGCCGGCTGCTTGTGCATGGTGCAGCGCGACTAGTCCCGCGGCGTTGGTGAAGCTGGTCGAGTCACTCGCGGGGCGCTGCGTTCCGGCGCGAAAGTCATAGTAGCCCCAACCGCCGTCCACCGACGCGTACCGCTCCAACATCCCAATCTGATGCGCAATGAGCTCCCGAATCCGGTCCTGCCGCTCGGGGTCCTCGGGCGCGAGCTTCAGGAGCCGCGTGAGCCCCTCAATCGCATAGATGTGCGCCCACACGTTGTACAGTGCGGTGGCGTCGGCACGGCGGACACGTTCCAGGTTCCCCAGCAGCCACGCTTCGCCCCGCTCCAGCGAATGGCGGACTTCCGCAGAATCGCCACCCGTCTCCACCAGCGCAGCGACGCACATCCCCGTCACTGCCGCTCGGAACGCATGATACGATCCAGGAACGGGTGCGTAGATGTCCGTGATCTTGTCGGCGCTGCCCCACGAGCCATCGCGATTCTGCGACTGCAGCAGAAACTGCACGCCACGATGGATCGCCGCCTGCAGCTCCGCCGGATCGACCGGCTCAGGCGCTGGGGGAACCGGCACACGGTCGCCGATGCCGCTGTCTACAGGTTTGACGGCGGGCGGGGCGTCATCGACTGGCGCTCGCGAATCCTGAGCAACCACGGCGGCTCCGCTCAGGAGCAGCCAGGTCACAAGGCAGCAGCAGAGCGCCGGTAGGTTGAACGGAGTCACTCCTGCGCCTCCTTCTTTGCCGGCTCTTCTTCAGTATCTTTCGCCTTTTCGCCGTCATCTTTCGGTCGTTCGGTACGGACCACATCGCCTGCCGCCAATCCTTCAAGAATCTCCGCGCTTGTCCGACTTCTGGCCAACTTTAATCGTTTGTCGCTGCGCCTGTCCGTCGCGGTCCACGAAGACATACCATGTTGGTTCGTCGGCGTCTTCATCTTCAAAAACCGCCGAGGCAGGTACGGTCAGCGCATCTTTCTGATCATAGGTTAAGACGTTGACTTTGGCCGTCATGCCCGGCATCAGCCGTTGCGTTGAGTCATCCATAATCCGTAGTCGCACATCGAACATGTTGTTCTCGTTCGGGATCGTGGCAAGCTGTTGGACGCTGGCTGCGAGCCAACGATCAGCAAACGCGGTGGGGCGAACGGTTGCCGTCTGGTCTTCCTTGAGCCGTGCAAGTTCCTTTTCGGGCGCCGCGGCGCGGACGATCATCTGAGCCGGATCGATCACCGTCATCAGCACCTCATGGGCGGAGATCTTGCCACCGGGACGCAGCTTGTCGGCCATGGCGGCGGCCGTCGTCCACTTGCCGCGTTTGGCAGCACCGTAGTAGACGATCCCATCGGCCGGCGCCGTGATCGTCATCAGCTCTCGATCCTGTTCGAGTTCCTTTAGGTTGCGGTCCTTCTTCTGTTGTTCGTAGTTCAGCTTTTCGAGCTCGAGTTGCTTGTGGCGAAGTTCTGACGGCAGCGTGCTCTGCGCCCGATCCAGCGCCAGCCGAGCCTGTTCCGCGGCGTCGCGCAGTTGGTCTTTGTTGCGAGGCAACTCAAATTTCATCGCTTCCGCTCGCTGCACGGCAGCCATATCGCGCGAGAACTCACTCTGCTTCACATAGAATCGCGCCCGATCAATGATGATTTCTTCCGTTCCTTCGGTCAGATCCTCGGCACCATACATCTTTTCAAGTTGGTCCAGTTCTTCGCGAGTGAACTTCAGTTGATGTTCGGCTGAGTCGACGCGCTGTTCTGCCATGCGTTTGAGTAGATCCTGTTTGGCTTCCTGGAAGTACTCGTAGTCTTGCTCCGCCGTCTGGAGTTTCCGCTGCGCAGATTCGAGTTGCAGCGGCAGCGTTTCCTTGAGCAACCGCACCTCGTTCTCCGCTTGTTTGCGGCTGAGGTCGCTCAGTTCGCGGTCGGCTTTTAGGTCGGCGATTTGTCGCTCGAGTTTCTCGGTCTCCAGCCAAATGATCGGTTCGCCGCGGCGCACCTTCGTCCCCTGCTCGACCGCCTTGGCGACGACCAATTCGGTCCAGCTTTGAGGGGCGAGCGAGACCTCGGCGGCCTGGGTGCTTTCGAACACGCCGTCCAGCTCGACGCGGATCCGCAGTCGCTCCACCTTTGCCGCTTCAGTGGCAGGCGGCGAGCCTTTTTTCTCAGCCTTCTCATCGGCTTCATCTTCAGCCTTCTTGTCCGCATCAGTTCCAGCCGTCGCCTTCGCCGCCGGCTGAGCGTCAGCGGCTGAATCGTCCTGCGCCAGGCTAGGAGTCAGCAAACCGCCAAGCATCCAGAATCCGATACAAAGCCAAACAGCAACCTTCATCGTTCTACCTGCGCCGAGATAAGAGGAGGCATTCGAGTCAGCCCAAATGAGGCATCACGGGCGAGAGCCACTGTGCAGCGTAATCGGCCGCGAAACGCCAAGGAAGTAGGAAGGACGAATACCTTCGCTACCTTGTGGCGTAGCGTTCGTCACTCTGCCGAACCGGCTCACTCCCTGACCGCCCGCTCGATGAAGTCGATCAGGCTGCGGCTGGCGTCCGACAGTCGCTCGCCGCGTCGGGCGAGTACACCGGAGGTAATCGGGCGAATTTGGCGGCCTAGGCTGCGGGCGGCAACCCGGCGGCCGCGGGTCACAGCACCCGAGGGAAGCAGCGGCACGATCGACAGCCCCAACCCGGCCTCAACCATGCGGACAATCAGATCCGTGTTGGTTGCCTCCAACTCGACCAAAGGTGAAAGATGCTGCGCCTGGAACGCCTCCATCACATGTTGGCGTCCGGTCGAACCGCGTTCGTAGAAGATCAGCGGGTGCTCGATCAACTGCCGCAGCTGCAAGCTTCTATTCTCCAGTAGTGGATGTCGCGGCGGAGCGATAAGACTCCAGTTCATCGCGAACAGCTGGCGGTACTCGAGGTCGGGGGATGATTCATAGGGCGCCGCGACGCCGAAGGCGACGTCCGGCTGGCTCAGCAATGCCTCCTCAATCTCGCGCTCCGTCCGCGCACGGAGCTGTACATGCACGTCCGGGAACGCGGCGTGGAACTGCTGTACCGCCGGGATCAGGACGTAAGCGATCAGGTAGTGGCTGCCGACGACGCTCAGCTCGCGGGGTGCAACTTCGGCGCGGAACAGCTCACCTAAGCTTTTAGCTGCTTCGAGAAATGACAGAGCGTGTGGCAGGAACCTTCTTCCTTCGGCCGTCAGCGGCGTTACACGGCGGATGCCTCGCTGCTTGCGATAGAGTTCGACACCGAGCCGCTCTTCGAGCGCTAGCAATCGATTTCGCACCCCTTGTTCGCTGATAAACAGTGTCACCGCGGCGGCGCGAAGATTCCCCTGCCGAGCCAACTCAACGAACGCCGCCACCTGATCGATGGAAAGCGATAGAGGCTCATTCATTGCACGACTCTCCACATCCATTTCTAAACAACAGAAACCGTTATCAATCACTCATTTTACAATTATTCTCGTTGTCAAGTTGAAGCTACAGTAAGTTCGTGGATAAGACCAATTGTTCATAAAGGAGCTTACGCCATGTCCAAAGCTTACCAGCGTCTCTTGATCTGTTTGTTATTAGCTGGCGCCACTGTGGTCTCGCCCCCTGGCGGCGACGCGGCGGAAGGGTTGGTCGTACATGAATGGGGGACTTTCACAGCGTTGCAGGACGAGCAGGGGCGAGAGCTGCCGGGTATCAACATCGATGACGAGCCGGTGCCGAAATTTGTCCACAACCTCAACCCGTTTCTGCTCAACGCGCCGCTGTTGTCGAGCAGCCACTGGATGTATCGCCAGAAGGCAACGCCGCGGCAGCATCCGATGGTGACAATGCGGCTGGAGACGCCGGTGATCTATTTCTACCCGCACCATCAGACCAAACCGATGACTGTCGATGTATCCGTGCAGTTCCGCGGTGGGTGGCTAACCGAATTCTACCCCTGGGCACAGGCAGATGCGCCGGGACTCAAGACGGGGGCATTTGAATTTGGTGAACTGACCCCTGAGACCATCGGCAGCCTCGCATGGAACGGCCTGCAAGTAGGAACCGACGGGCAGGGGCCGCAGACCGACGCGCATGTGTGGAATGCGCCGCGGCAGGTGTCGGCGGTGCAGGTCACGACCGACGGCGGCAGCGAGAGCGAGAAGTACTTGTTCTACCGCGGCGTCGGCAACCTGCGGGCGCCGCTGCGCGTGACGCTTGGTCGGCCGCAGCGTCAGCTGACCATCCACGGGAACTTCGACGCTGTCCTGCGTGAGCCGGAAATCGTCCGCATGAATGCACTGTGGCTGGTACATGTCCGCGACAACGGCACGTTGGCCTTTCGTGATGTAGCCCCTATCGACGTTTCCGCGGATACACAATCGCCGCTCGCCAGCATGAGCTATGCCTTTGCTGAGGGGGAATATGCGGTGGAAAACTTGGCGAAGCTGAAGCTGTCAATGCGCCAGTCGCTGATCGTCGAGGGGCTGTTTCCCGACGAGGCCGATGCCATGCTTGCGACGTGGCAGCGAGCGTATTTCGTCAGTCCCGGACTGCGGCTGTTCTTCTTGGTGCCGCGTCCATGGACGCAGCAGTATCTGCCGTTGACGATTTCGCGTGCGGCCCAGATCAACCGGGTGATGGTTGGCCGGATCGAACTGGTCAGCGATGAACAGCGAGCGCGGCTCGATCGATTAGCGCAGGTCCACATCTCCGACGGGCGCTGGCTGGAAACCATTGCGGAGTCGCCGGCTCGCGAAGGGTTCTTGAGCGGCCGAACCGACTTTGGCGATCTCGGGGTCACCGTGCCTGAAGATTATCAACTGTACCTGTCGCTCGGCCGATTTCGAAATGCACTGATCGTCGCCGAGCAACATCGCCGCCCGACGCCGTCCCTGAACCGGTTCATCGAGATCTACCAACTCCAACCCTATCAATTTACAGCCGCCGATGCGACGGCGCCTGAAGCTCAAGATCAATAGGTGAGGCTGTTTTGCCAGCGTGACAACCGCGGCAATGCCGTACACCGATGGCGCGGGGAAACGAGGCTACGCCCGCCGGCTCCGTCGCGAAGCAACGTCCAACCCTCTCCGAACCGCCGCAAACCCACCGTCAGCAGCAAGCGAGCCCGCCTCCGCAGGTCGTTCTGATCGCGTTGGGCCGCGAACTGCTGGTTGATCCATCCGACCACCTGCTCCATGTCAGCCGCCGGCGGACGTGGCGTAACGATCGGCGGCATGCGGTTCCTCAAGATATTCGCCTTCGCGGTGCTGCAGCGAGTTGACTTCGTCGCGGTGATCTTCGTAATTCGCCAGGGCCGCATACACCTGAGTCAGGCTCAATTGAGGTTATATTGTGGCAGCGATCTCTTCCGGCGTAACGGCCTGAACGTCTCGCGCCAGGACGATGTCTCGCACCCGAATACGCGTATCCGCGATGCGGGGCTCACCCCCGACAATACCAGGCGTGCAGACGATACGCGCGTACTCTGTTTTCGTCGTTGCACGTTCATTCGACATTACCACCACTCCAGCATACCTCTGTTTTGAGCCAATTTACCTGAGATTGTACCACAACTCGCCGCCCAACCGCGAATGGAAAGAAATTGGCGAGAGGCCGAGATTGAAGGCAAGCGAGTGGTCTTAGTCGAGGGCCAGCGTCTCGCCGAGCTAATGATCGAGCACGACGTGGGGGTCACAACCAAGATGGTCTACCGGGTCAAGGAGGTCTCGGGCGATTTCTTCGAGGAAGGCCTCGACCAGTACCCAGTAGCAGACTCGACCAGACAAAAGGCGTCAGGTACCGAGTCGGTCGGTCAGGGAGTCTTGGCAAGAGCGGGTTCGTGGAGTATGGCTGGCACTGATTGCTGACCAACCTCGGACGGCAGGTCCACCATGTCTAGAGAACATCACTGCAATGACAATACTGCTAGTTCATGTGCAACTTCAGTGTCCGTATATCGGCTTACGGCCGACCATTAAACGGTAGTATGCTAATAGCTGTGCCATATCGAAATTGCTCTTTCTTCGCCGCCAAACTCGCCTGACCAGTCGAAGTGTTCCACGCCTTGTTGTCGCTGTCCGGTTAATTGTAGAGGCGTACAGGCCAACGGGGAACCTGTTGCACTTCAATTCCTTGCGTCTCCGCCCACTGGGCGGCCCTCCAAACATTGCTGTCGAAGTTCTCGCCTGTCTTCTGCTCCAGCCCCGCCAGAACTGCTTTTTGCGTTTCACCGACGCAGACAAGCGTATTCAATACCGCAAGCGTCTTTTTAGGCTCCATCCGTACCGTCACGTTCCCCAATGCGCTGCTGAGAGCAGACGACTTGTCTGGATCAGTCGTCGTTTCCATAGCGGCAATGATTTGCTCGGCTAAGGCCGCAGCTTGCTCGGCCGGTAGTTTCTCGCACAAGCTGCGAAGCGCGCTGCTGAGAGCAGGGAACTGATCTGGATCGGGCGCTTTTTCCATAGCGGCCACAATTTGCTGGGCACCGGCCGCAGTTTGCTCCGCAGGTATTCTTTCACCTAAGCTGCTTAGCGCTCTGCCTAGAACAGACAGGTGAGAACGATCGGTCGCTTTATCCATGGCGGCCAGAAGTTGCTGGGCGCCGGCCGCAGCTTGCTCGGCGGGCAGTCTCTCGCCCAAGCTGCCCAGCGCGCTGCCGAGCGCAAATAGCTGATCTGGCTCAGTCGTCTTTGCCATGACGGCTATGATTTGCTGGGCTAAAGCCGCGGCCTGCTGGGTGGGCACTCTCTCGCCTAAGCTGCCCAGCGCGCTGCCGAGAACAGACAAAGGATATTCAGCGTTCGTCTGTGCCATTGCGGCTACCAGTGCCTGACACCCGACTGCGGCTTGCTCGGTCGGCAGTTTCTCGTTCAAGCTGCCCAGCGCGCTGCTGAGAGCATACAACTGATCTCGATCGGTCGTCTTTGCCATGGAGCCCACAATTTGCTCGGCTAAGGCCGAGGCTTGCTCAGCCGATAGTTTCTTGCCCAAGATACCCAGCGCGCCGCCGAGAGCAGACAGCGGCTCTGGATTTATCGTCTTTCCCATGGCGGCCACGATTTGCTGGGCTAAGGGTGCGGCTCGCTCGCTCGGCAGGTTATGTCCCAAACTGCTCAGTGCGCTGCCGAGAACAGAGAGCCAGTGGTCAGTAGTCGGCGTTTCCATGGCGGCCGCAATTTGCTGGGCACCGGCTGCGGCTTGCTCGGCCGGCAGTTTCTCGCCCAAGCTGCCCAGCGCGCTGCCGAGAACAGACAACCGATCTCGATCGGTCGTCCGTTCCATTGCGGCTACAATCTGCTGGGCACGGGCCGCGGCTTGCTCGGCTGGCAGTTTCTCGCCCAAGTTGCCCAACACGCTGTCAAGAGCAGACAACTGATCTGGGTCGGTCGCCTTTTCCATGACATCCACGATGTGCTGGGCTACGAATGCGGCTTGTGCAGCGGGCAATTTCTCGCCCAAGCTGCCCAGCGCTCTAGCGAGAGCAGACAACTGGAATCGATCGGTCATCTTTTTCATGGCGACCACGATTTGCTGAGCTACGGACGCTGCATGCTCGGCGGGCAGTTTTTCCGTCACGCTGCCCAGCACGTTGCCGAGAGCAAATAATCGATCTCGATCGGTCGTCCTTTCCATCACCGCCACAATTTGCTGGGCATGAACCGTGGCTTGCTTGGCGGGCAGTTTCTCCGCCAGGCTGCCCAGCGCGCTGGCGAGAGCAAACTCAAAACGATCGGGCATCTTTTCAATTGCGGCCACGACTTGCTGGGCACCGGCCGCGGCATGCTCGGCTGGCAGTTTCTCGCCCAAGCTAGCGAGCGCGCGGATGAGAGCAGACAACTGATCTGGATGGGTCGTCCTTTTCATGGCGGCCACGATTTGCTGGGCTACGGACGCGGTTTGCTCGGCGGACTGTTTCTCGCCCAATCTGGCCACCGCGCTGCCGAGAGCAGACAACTGAAATCGATCGGTCACCTTTTCCATGGCGGCCACGATTTGCTGAGCTACGGACGCGGCTTGCTCGGCCGGCAGTCTCTCGCCGAAACTGACGAGTGCGCTGCCGAGATCAGACAAATCGTAATAATCCGTCGTCGTCTCAATGGCGGCGATGATTTGCTGAGCACCGCGTGTGGCTTGCTCGGCCGGCAATTTCTCGCCAAAGCTGCCCAGCGCACGGATGAGAGCAGTCAACTCATATCGATCGGTCATTTTTTCCATAGCGGCGACAATTTCCTGGGTACCGGCTGCGGCTTGCTCGTCGGGCAGATTCTCTCCCAAGCTGCCCAACGCACTGCCGAGTTCGGACAACCTATATTTATCGGTCGCCTTTTTCATGGCGGCTACGTAATTCGCCGCAACCATGAGGTCGAAATCCGCATTATCGGCCTTGAGCAGCGAGCCCAAGCCGGCGCAAGCTATGTTGATAGCCAACGGTTTGGTCGCGGGATCTTGTCCGTGATCGAGCAACAGACGCTGTAGCCACTGCTTGTCGTGACGATTGAGGCCCACCACGGCATGCAAAATGTATGGATAACGCGAACGCAGTCGTTCCGCTTTGCCCGGCGACGTTAACAAGTGCTTGATAAAGGCGGCACGAATAGCGGTGTCCTCGTTAGCAAGAAGCGTAAGGGATTCGTACTCATGCTGTGTTGGTGACTCGCCCTCTCCGCGCAGGCTCGCCATAATGGCAACCGCGGTCGTTTCCACTCTCGCCGCTTCCGTCTGCCGTCTTGCAATATTGGTCTGAAGTGATGCTAACGCTGTGGCGAAAAATAAGATCGCAAATACGGATGCCGTAGCGATCAGTCCCATGCGTCGCCACGCTTCTCATTGATTAGCGTCTCGAATCCAACGTCGTTCATCCGCTTGTAGTTCTTCTCCACGAGTCGTTATCAGTTCATTCGCTACGGCGAGCTGTGATGGGGTTAGACCGTCCCACTTGTCACCCGAGGCAGTGCGACTGCGCTCGACATCCTCTCGCCAGCGGAGCAGATCGCGGCGGCCATCGAGCCATCTCGCAAGTTTATCCCACCTGCGGAATAATGCTTCGTGAGCGACTTCGACAACTCGCTCCGATTTGGGATCGTTCTCGTCATGTAAACGGGACGTAATGAGACGCCTGTCGATAAAACGCTGCAACAACGGACGAGCTTGTTCAGGCAACTCGCTCCAGAGCGCCGTCCGACGGACAAATTGATCTTTGTCGTTGATGCGAACCAGATGATTTGAGAACGCCATGTGCAGCTTTCGCTCACGCTCATCGTCGGATACGCCGCCTGATTCGACCGGTTCGGTGAGCAGTTCGTTTGCAACTTCGCTGAGACATCCTTCCAATCCGCCGAGCTTTCTATCATATTCGTCGAATGTGAATCGCTTATCGTCGCTGTGTTGTTCATAGAGTTCACGGAGCGTGAAGGCGAGCAGGGGTAATGCGTCGTTAGTGCCCGTGTCCTTGACCATGCGGTCGACAAGGGCGTCCGACTCGAACGTGATACCCACCTTTTCTGCAGGATGCCGTATGACATCATAGAACCGGTCGGGCTTCATTAGCGGCAGCGAGTAAACGCCTGTGTGGTCCTTCCACGCAATCAGCTCCGCGCGAGTCTGGATGGCCGCGAGAAAATCGGTACGAACCGTTGCGATGCAGCGCAACGGCGAGCGTCGTGACGACAACACGCAGCCGAGGAAGTCCAGAAACGGCGCTACGGTCTCGTCGTCCTCAGCGGATAGAAGCTCTTCGAATTGATCGATGATCAGCAGCGGCGTCGCATGAGGACCACTGCGAGCTACCAGTAGATCCTTAGTGTTGTCGTTAAAAGATTCAGCGGCCCTGGAAATTGCCGCATTATATTTGGTAACTTCCGATTCATCATTCCTCTGTTCCTGCGAAAGTGGCGGGACAATATATCCCTCGCGCAGTATCCTCCAATCTGGCCTTGTAGCAGTCTCCGGCGGCCATACTCCGTGCAAGCACATCGCCATTTGCTCCGGCCAGTCACGTCCTTTCGCCCGGAGTTCATTCCAGCGAAACGTTGGCAGCACGCACCAGCGATTTGATTCCTTTCGGGTCAGCCTTGGTAATAGACCAGCTTTGACGAGAGAAGATTTGCCGCTGCCGGAAGCGCCGACGACGTACAGCAATCGTGGTTCTCCCTTGTCTGTCATCTGATTCAGCTGCTCACGGAGCTCCAGAATCTCGTCGTCACGGCCAAAGTAGACGCCGGCATGGTGGGCTTCAAAAGGTTCCAAACCGGGATATGGACATTCGTCAATGCCAGCGACCGGCCAAGAAAAATCATTTTCCGGTGCAAGGCCAGCCTCGATCAAACCCTTCCGCAATCGCTGCCAAATGTCGGAGTCCGAAAAGCGGATGCCTTGTCTCTCGGCCACAACCGGCGGGACATCGGGGGAGTCGTCGATCAGGACCGGGAAAAACTCCTTCCCTTCAGCCTTAGCATAGGCCAGTTCTGCGAAGCACCACTTCGAATCGAGCCAATTGCGCGAGACGAGAACAATCAGTGCCTTGCAGAGCCGCAGCTTGCGGTACAACTCCCGCTCCCACTGCGCCCCTGCAGGAATACCGGAATCGGGATGATCATCGCGAAACGGCGGTTGGAAGCCCATCTCGATGAGCTTGCCGTAGAAGATCTCAGCCGTCGGCCGGTCCTTCGTGCTGTAGCTGATAAAAAGCGTGCTCATATAAAATCCCTGAATCACGCCAAAGCTGCCAAACCTTTCAGCACGAGCGCGACATTTCGTCGAAATCATCGGTTTTGAATGTCCGCTGATTGTCGCCCTCACTGAGGCCGTTTCGCAAGCGAATTGTCCCGGTATTGTGGAGATCGCCCAGTCACAAGGGATGGTCGATGGCGGTGTCGGGGGCGAGGTGCTGAGTGTCGAGCATGCTGGCGTAGCGGGTGCGAAGCGTTTGCTCGCTCAGCCAAGACGAGAGGCGGGCTGGGCTTTATTGATGGATGGACTGCTGAAGGATGATTCGCCCACTGCGGGCAGGTGACATTGGTGTGCGTCAGCCTCAACCCGCACAATCTGTTGGGCTCGACGGCGAGGGCGTGGGTCATTCTTGGTTGAGTTCCGGTGACGGGCCGAGCAGTTCATCGAGATGCGGCGAGATTGGTTCGGTGAGCGGCAGGAACCAGATGGCTGGTTTGCCTTGTTGGCGATACTGGGCATCGAGTTCGTCGAGCACTTCTTGCACCGACTTGGCGGGGCCGAGGAGTTCGTCGAGGTGCGGAGCGATTGGCTGGTCGAGAGGGACGTTCAGTGGCGATGGCCCGAGTAATTGGTCGAGATGCGGAGTGATCGGCTGATCCAGCGGCAGGAAGTAGATCGCGGGCTTGCCAGCCGCCTGGTACTGGCGATCGAGCGCGGCAAGCACCTCCGTCACGGGTTGGGCGGGACCGAGCAGCCGCTCGACTTCAGGCGTGATCGGCGACAGCGGTCCCGCCATGGTTGTGGCATCCTGCAGCCGTCGATCGATCTCGTCGTCCGGCAGCTTTATTGCCAGGAGAGTCTCGCGGTACTTCACCAAAGCAGCTTGCATGCGCGGATGTTCGTGACCGGAGAGTTTGCCGAATCTTACAAAGACTGCGATATGGCGGCGCATCAACGGCTCTGCCTCCGCCGTCTTATTCGTAGTCTGGAGTAACAGTGCCAAGTTGTTGAGGTGGATCGCGACATTGGGGTGCTGAGGTCCGTACGATTGCTCATCGATGACCAGTGCGCGGCGGATCAGCGACTCGGCCTCCGCTAGCCGGTCGGTGGCCTGCAGCAGTACGGCCAGGTTATTCAGGTTGCGGGCAACAGCGGGGTGCTGGAGTCCGTACAATTGCTCGTCGATGAGCAATGCGCGGCGCATCAGCGGCTCGGCCTCCCTCAACCGGTTTGTGGCCTTAAACAAAGCCGCTAGGTTGTTGAGGTCGATGGCGACATTGGCGTGCTGTGGCCCATAAGACCGCTCGTCGATGACAAGCGCGCGGCGCATCAGGGCTTCGGCCTCTACCATGCGGTTCGCGTCCTTTAGCAACTGCGCCAGGTTATTGATGTCACCGGCGACGTCCGGGTGCTGGGGCCCGAGGGTCTGCTCGTCGATGGCCAGCGCGCGGCGGATCAGCGGCTCGGCCTCCGCCAGTCGATTCGTGTCCCGGAGCAACAGCGCCAGATTGTTGAGCTTCACAGCGACTTGGGGGTGCTCGGCGCCGTAGGACTGCTCGTCGATCGCTAGCGCACGGCGGATCAGCGGCTCGGCCTCGGCCAGCCGGTTCGTCGCCTGAAGCAACAGCGCCAGGTTGTTGAGGTGGATTGCGACGTTGGGGTGCTCAGGTCCGTAGGATTGCTCATCGATGGCCAGCGCGCGGCGCATGAGCGGCTCGGCCTCCGCCAGCCGGTCTGTGACTCGAAGCAACCACGCCAGGTTGTTGAGGTCACGGGCGACATGAGGATGCCGGGGTTCATAGGCCTGCTCGTCAATAGCCAGCCCGCGGCGGATCAGCGGCTCGGCCTCGGCCAGTCGGTTTGTGTCCTGAAGCAACGACGCCAGGTTGTTGAGGTGGATGGCGACGTTGGGATGTTGGAGTCCGTAAGCTTGCTCGGCGATGGCCAGCGCGCGGCGCATGAGCGGCTCGGCCTCCGCCAGCCGGTTCGTTACTCGGAGCAACCACGCCAGGTTGTTGAGGTGGCGGGCGACGTTGGGGTGCCGGAGTCCGTGTAGTTGCTCATCAATGGCCAGCGCGCGGCGCATCAGCGGCTCGGCTTCGCTGTGCAATGCTTTGGCAAACAGCAGCATTCCCAATGCGCTCATTAGGCGGCTTGTTGGTTCGGCGATTTCCATCCGATCCGCTTCGGACGTCATTAAGGCGACGTGCGGCCGGAGCGGCCCCCACCCCGGCCACGTCCGCACGTCAGCGGGATTACCGCGCGGTTGGGCCTGATCCACCAACCGAAGCGCCGCCCCCAGGTACAGCGTCGGTTCCGTTTGCTGCGTGCGCACGATTTCTTGCACTACCCGATGCATAGAAACCGTCTCGCCGACCGCGTCCCAGCGGATCATGCTAAAATCGGCCAGCAGCGCCAGCGACTGACGGAAAGAGTACTCTTGCGGCTCGATCGTCTGCTCGGCGTTCGCCGCACCGTCGGCGTTTGCAGGTTCTTTGTGGACACCCAGAGCCGTAGCAAGCGCGTCGGGATCGGCGAAGACCGACAGTGGCACCGGCTCGGGTGCGAACCAGGCCAGGACGTTTAAGACCGCGACCTCGGCCGGGCCGAGCTGATCCAGTGTGGTCTGCCAGGTGACGGCCACGCTCCGCGGGTACTTCATCTGCCGTTGGTCGTGCCAGGATTGCACAGCACGATCGTGCGCATGCCAGCGCTGCAAGTATTCGCTCAGCGTGATCCGCATGCGGTTGATGTAGGCGGCGGCCTGTTCCAGGGCCAACGCCAGCCCGCCCAATTCGGCGGCGAGATGCGCTGCGTCGGTTTCGTCGCCTGGGTGTTTGCGGCGCCGTGATGCGGTCCGGTCCAACAGCAACCGTGCCGCATCTTCCTTGGCCAGCACGTCCAGTTCCAGCGTCTCGACACAGGCACTCCAACGCGCCAGCCGGCTGGTGATCAGCACGTGCCCGCCAGACAGATGTGTCAGCAACTGCTCGACGTGCTCGGCGGCGTCTTCCGAATCGACGTCGTCGAGGATCAGGCACCAGCCGGGGTGCTCGTGCAGCCACCGCAGCGCCGCGGCCACGCGGACGTCTTCTTCCGTCGCAGAGTGCTCGGGCAGATTCAGCACCAACGGCCCGGTCAGCTCGGCCAGTTCCCGCCGCAGCGCTGCCGGCGAATCGGCCGTCACGAACAGCACGGCTGAAAACTCCTCGGCGTGCTGCCAGGCATACTCGACTGCCAGCCGCGTCTTGCCGACGCCGCCCAGTCCATGCACTGCCTTGCCCGTGATGGCTGTCGCCAGGCTGTCGCTGGCGCTCTGCAAACTGCCGCGCAGCTTCCGCAGAAACTCCTCCCGCCCTTGGAAAAACGTCCCCAGCGACGGATAAGGCAGACGGATCGGTGGCCGTGGCTTTGGATCGGCCTGCGCATTGGATTGATTGCGGCTCGTCGCTGATGGCGCAGCGGGCGACGAGCCGGTTAGGGGTTTGCCAGATCGCCGCGGTCGCTGCAGACGCTGCTGATCAAGTCGGCCAGCTTGTTTCGATTGCGGGCTCGCAGCAGCAGTTCGACGACGCACTCTCCGAGCGTACGGCCCTGCATGTCGTTCTCCATGCTGGCTTCCAGCACGTCAAACCAAATCGTGCTGACTTCCCCGCGGCTCATCCGCTTTGTCATCCGCTGACGAAGCTCGGCCAGTTTCAGAGCGGCCAGCGTCGTCTGGCAATCCGAGGCAGCGAACGCCGCCTTATGTGCGGGTTCGGATGATTGGGCTGTTTCCGCTTCTTGAGCGAACACGCGCAACAGGGCCTGCAGACCGGTGTCAAAATCTTGGCGAAAGTCGGCGTAGATACGATCGCGCAGCAGGATCGGAATTTCGCAGCCGTCAATGACGGCCGGTAGGACCACGATACCGCGCCGCGATGTCTCCTCCATCATTGCGGCGTTCAGCTCGTTTTGCACCCATGGGGAGGCGACGGAGTGCTTCGACAAAATGACCAGCAGGTAATCGGCGTCTTCGAGCCCCTTTGAAATTCCTTGGACGATCGAGTCGCCGACTTGTAGTTCACGTTCGTCGAACCACACCTGCACGTTCCGCTGTTTCAACTCGTCCACCAGGTCGCGGACGAACGGCTTGTCCTGGCTGCTATGGCTGACGAAGACTTTGGCTTTAGAGCCGGGCATGAGCGAACCTTGAGGAGGGAGCCAGAACCGCCCGCACCGCCGGGCGGCGTCATTGTACCAGGCGAGAGAGACCGCAGGTGCAGCCGCCTCCCGCCAACGCAGCCCGTCACCCTCCGTGGTGTCGTCTAGTGCTTTTCGTGCCTATCGTGATTTCGGTGGACCTTTGCTCTCAGCCGCTCGCGGTCGAGGTGTCCACGAAAGGCACGAAAAGCACGAAAAGCACGAACGGGTGAGCGAGGGGGAACGGGGCGGGAGAGAGACGGGAAGGAGGGGGCGAGCAGTTCCTGTCAGGCTGCTACCATAAGTTTGCGGTTAGTTCGAGAATGCGGCGTGTGCGGCGGTCGAGCACCTTGAGCTGGATGGTTCTCGGAGAAGTCTGGATCAGACTCTGGAATTCGGGGATGTCGCGCGGCGTCATTCCGTTGACGGTCAGGATGTGGTCGCCGGATTCCAGTTGCACGGGTTGGCCGGATGCTTGATCAACACCGCGGGTTGCCGCGGAACCGGGCGTGACAGCTTGGATGTGAATCCCCTCGTCGCATTTGTAGGCATTGACGCCCAAACGGATCGGCGAGTTGGGCCTGTTCTCCGAGTTGCCACCGTTGTTGACGTTGCGAGACCAAGGCTCGATCGGCCTTATAAACCCTGGATCGTCCGGCCCAGGTTCGGGGCCAGGCCCAGGTGCAGCGTACAGCGGCGAGACTCGATCCTCGGAAGGCTCAATACCAAAGATCAGCATCGTGTCCGAAAATTCAGCTGGTCGGCTCGGTATTCGGTAAGCCGTCGAGAATCGCCAGTCCATCCCGCTATTGGTTCGTTTCCAAACGACGAGATCCCAGGCATGGGTAGCGGAAAGGTTCGAAGCAACCCGGAACATTCTTTCGTCATGTCTGCGAATGATGCCGTCTCGCTCGGTTTTAAACCCTGGTGAAGTTAACACAATCGCCACCTCATATGCTTCTGATTCCCGATTCACGATGACAACATCCGCAGCGCGAGCATGGTGCGACAGTGCTGCAAGTCCAGAAGACGTCACGACGCTCGCAAGAAAAGCGATTCGCATCAACATGATCCACCTCGTTCGGTTGTGGTGAAAACCCGCTGTTCGGCTATGGTTTTGAAGACCGCATTTCAATTCATTGTTTCGAGTTCTTGAATCGCTCCGGAAATCATAAGCTTGCCGTTGCCATGGAGCTGAAAATCATCGGAAAGCATCGCGCGTTCGAGGTGCAGTTCCCCTCCTGTTTGACACAGTGCAGGGTGTGTGGCGATGGCCTTGGCAAAGACAGCCGACAATCTGCAACGCGAGAGTTCTCGCAGCTTGAGAACCGTCAGGTTCTCACACCGTTTTAAAAAACGCGCCAGTTGGAGTTCATCCTGGTCCGATTCAACAACTAAATCATCAAGCAGCGAAAGTGAAAGCGATTCAAGTGACCTGCAAGCGTTATCACTGAACCGGCTCAAAGTGTCCAGATCGATGCGGCGGCATTTCCGCAAGCGGAGATCGTGAACACGGAGCGAGTTCAGGATATCGAGCAGCATTTCTGCCGAAGCAACCTCGTCGCAGGTGACGGCGAGCAGATCACAGCTGTCGACCTTCTGCAATTCAAGCAGCCAGTTTTCATTCAGCTCCGTGCAAATCAGCCTGATTTCCTTCGGATTCGCTGGAAATGATGACATGGGTGCTGGCACGACATCGGGCATCGAATAGAGAGCAATGGCAGCACCGTCATAACCGCGTGAGAAAACATTCCACCTCTGGTAGAAGTCGTACGCTCGGATCTTCCGCATCACGTCGCTGAACTCGGTGTCCAATGCGACTCCACGTTCGCGGGCACTACTGGACAGGGCTGGCTCGTGAAGCTCTGCTATCAGGAAGAAGCCAGAGTTACTTACTGCCTCCACCTCCCTGATTTGCTCCTTCCCCATGCGGCCCGCCAAATCGGCGAGCATCATGTTTGCTCTGTTATTGGCGAACTGAGACCACCCAAGACCCAGGGCGAAACAGGTGGTCAATACCAGCGTAGAAACAGCAATTGCAGCCTTTCGCGGAACCGATAGGCCGTAGAACGCATTTTGAATCTGCTTGACGACCCGCTCGCTCGGCACCGAATCCGATAGGGTTGTTCGATCCGATTCGATCGCCCAGCAGGGATCAAGGCCCGCACTCGTCGGTATATGAGCGGTACTCGCAAGCAAATCCTTCAGATCTTTCGACAGTTCATCTTGGTCGCGATCGAACAGCACTTGCAGCTGAGCCTGCAATGCCTTGGCGTCCTTTAACGCTGAGACTGGAATGAATGGGCGCTTGGGATGGCAAGCTTTGAAGTAGCGACACTCCAGTTTCGTCCAACGTTTCGTTGCGACCGCGTCGGTATAAACGACGATCAGCACCTTGGACCGGCGCAGGGCTTTCGTGATCTCGCGTGCTAGGGGCGATCCAACGAACAGCCCATCGCCGGAAGAATCGACAAAACCAAGGTGCGTTCGCGACAGTCGACGGTGGAGGTCGTGGACGTATGCGTCAGCGTCACCGTGGCTGTAGGAGATGAAGTAGTCATAGCCAAACAACCGGATGATGACTCTTCGATAGAACGAGAAGTTTTGCCGGCTGTTGCTGCTCGCGACCATCAGGCAAGCATCTCCACTTCAGGAATTATCGAGTTTCACACACGTTGCCTGCTGGAAAGCCAGTCTCCGTTTGAATTCTCCCCGCTTGCGACATCCGCGTCAATGGCCGGGGGGATGGACGGTTGCGGACAGAGGGGAGGCGGAACCGCGAAAAGGAAACTCCGGTATCAATCGCCGACTTGTCCTGGCCCGCCGATCCCACGTCTGGTTCTGGCGGGGGAGAAGCGTTTACACTGCAGGAACTCGACGATTCTCAGGTGACATGATTTGAGAGAACCTGCATGACAGAGCACGACAGCGAGACTTGGCGGCAGTGGTTTGAAACGCATGGCTTGATGCAGTTGTGTGAGTTTCCTCCGGAGGTATGGGCGCAGCGGTGGCAGCCTTCGGAGGCGGATCGCAAGGCGGCGTGGGAACTGTACACGGAGATGCGGACGCGCATCTCGACTCAGCCGCTGCATTACCGGGCGGGCATCGAGAAGACGGCGCTGGAGAGCATCGTTCAATTGTTCCGATTGACGCGCGAGTTGCTGCGGAGCCATGGACCTGAGTGCCGGCACTTTGCGACCGTCTGTGTTGAGGTGCTGAATGTTCAGATTCGGCCGTTCACCGCGAAATGGCATAAGCAATTGGAGTCCGGCAAGCTGGAGAGCGACGATGGCCGCCACCAATTCCGCAGCGACCTGCTTGTCTTGCAGAAACTGTTGCGCGATTTTCAGCGGTTTCTTGGGCTGCTGTCCGAGGGCGATGCATATCGCGAGGGGACCGAGTCGGGGCTACGGAACGTCTTGGATCAGCACCATGATCTCGGCGCCGCGATTCCGTATGACCAATTGCAAGGATTGCCGCTCACGGAATCTCAGGGCGCCGAGCCCATTGAGGTGCTTCGTGCCGAGCAGCAAGAGATCGCGGCCCGGCGGCAAGCGGTTGGCCTTAAGGGGACCGACGATCTTGTCGCCGTGGCGATTTCTGGTGGCGGTATCCGTTCGGCCACGTTCGCCCTGGGAGTTCTTCAGGGCATCGCCTCCAAGGGACTGCTGAAGGAAATCGATTTGCTGTCGACCGTTTCCGGCGGTGGATACGTTGGTAGTTTTCTCAGTTCCTACCTCAACGATGCTCCGTCGCCAGCAGAGTCGCGACCTGACGTTGGGCCTGATCCGGATCAACTGCCCTTTCGCCGCGACGAAAAGTGCGAAGCGGGGCCACTGCGGTTTCTGCGGAACCATAGCAAATATATGTTACCGTCAGGTTTCCAAGGCAGATTGACAGCGATCGGCCAAGGGCTTTACGGCGTGCTGATGAATCTGGTGATCCTCTCACCGCTGCTGACCGGCGCGGTGCTAATCACCCGCTATACCCTGTTGCCTCGCATGCGAGCGATGGCCGATGCAGTGCAAGAGAACGATCTTCCGTCAATCGACTGGACTTATTTTGCGGCGACTCTAGGCGTGGCGGCGGTGTGGGGTGTGCTCGTGTTTTTCCTGCCGCTGGTTCAAAAACTATCCCGGCTGTCTGACCGGCCGCCCGCTGCGCGGACAGCGTATGAGCGGCTGTGTGTGGGTTTGTTCGGCGTCACCTTAGTAGTCGCCGCAGTTGAAGCCATTCCACTGGGTTATTACGCGTTTCTCTGGATCAATTCCGCTGTGGGACTGCTCCAGTCAGATTTACGTTTCGAATTGGCGAGTTTTTGGGTGCTGCTGGCAAACCTGGCGACATTCCTCAGCGCCCGGGGACTGCTGTGGCGGCCGAAGGAAACGGAGACGGTCGCAAGGCCGCAGGTCTCGCTGGTTCGCAAGGTGGTGTTTGTGCTGTTGTCGCTGGCCGGCCCGTTGCTGTTGATCGTGACCTATTTCCTGCTCTGCCACTGGCTGTTGGTGATTCCCAATCTGCCAGACTTTCCGTATGGATTGTCAGAGGTTGCCGCGGACTGGTTGCTCTGGTTGCTGTTTCTCGTGCCGCTGGTTTACAGTGGCTTTTTACTGAATGTCAATTTGATCTCGCCCCAGCGCTATTATCGCAATCGGCTGGCAGAGACATACCTGCTCAGGCCGCAGCTGAGCCAAGACGAGATTGCCAGTGAGCCTTCTGTGAACGCTGCGCAACTGGAAGCGACCGAAGCCGTCGATCCTCAGCTTTTGTCACAATTGGGGAACACCAATAAAGCACCTTACCATCTGATCAACGCCGCGCTGAACATTCCGGCGAGCAGAATCCCTGAACTGCGCGGGCGAAACTCGGACTTCTTTTTATTCAGCAAACATTACTGTGGTAGTCCGATTGTTGGTTATTTGCCGACGCGCCAGTGGGAAGCGGTCGATGGTTACCTGGATCTGGCGACGGCCATGGCGATATCCGGGGCCGCGGCGTCACCGCATATGGGTACCGCCACGCCGCGGGGAGCCAGTTTTTTCCTGACGCTGCTCAACGTGCGGCTGGGCTACTGGTTGCGACGTCCGGAAGGCGGCGAGCAGCACCCGTTCGTTAAAGCTTTCAGCGGCCCCGGGCCGTTTTACCTATTGCGCGAAATGTTCGGTCGTGTTGGTGAGCACAGAAAGTATTTGAATGTCTCCGACGGTGGACATATCGAGAATCTCGCTGTTTATGAACTGCTTCGCCGCCGCTGCAAGTTCATCATCGCCATCGATGGTGAATGCGATCCGGGGCTGCAGTTCCCCAGCATGATGAAACTACAGCAGTATGCCTGGATTGACTTTGGGACTTCAATTGAGATCGATCTCACGCGACTGCGGCTGACCGACCGTGGCTGGAGTCAAACCCATATCGCTCTGGGCCAGATCCATTATCCCACTGGCGAGAAAGGCTTTCTGCTCTACATCAAGCTCTCGATCACCGGCAATGAGCGTGATTATTTGCTCGACTACCGCACTCGGAACTCGCCGTTCCCACACCAATCGACGGCGGATCAACTGTTCGACGAATCGCAGTTCGAGGCCTATCGGGCACTGGGCGAGCACGTCACCGACGACTTGTTCTGCCCCGAGTTCTGGCCGGGAACCTCAGTCCCGCCAGGCACCGTCCGAGCCTGGTTCCAGTCGTTAGCCGACAATCTGCTCGACCCGCCGCCAGCCCGAAGCGGGAATGGCAAGGGTGCAGCCGAACCCCAAGCTGGATGTGATTCGCATGGAGCGGCAACCTCGCAACTTGGATAGGAGCCGATGAGACATGTCGCGGTTACCATGCTATTTACCCCAACACGCCCTTCGTTCCTCAGGGACGTACCACCCCGAGGATCAGCGCCGCCCTCCAAATGATAATCCACTAAGTTAGCGGAATAGCCAGAAATTTGTCGTTCAATGCTGGGGTTCGGACGGGGATGTCGACGACGGGTGCGTGTGGCGGCGGGCGCGGAGGTTGAGGATTTCAACCATTAAGGCGAAGGCCATCGAGAAGTAGATGTAACCGCGCGGCACATGGCTATGAAAACCTTCGGCGATGAGCACCACGCCGATCAGAATCAAGAACGACAGCGCCAGCATTTTGACGCTCGGGTGCCGGTTGACGAACCTGGCTATCGGGCCGCTGAAGGCGATCATTACGGCGATCGATAGCAGGACGGCGGTGATCATGATCGCCAGCGGCGCCCACTGCGATTGGTAATCTTCAGGGCGCACCATGCCGACGGCCGTCAGCACCGAGTCGATCGAAAACACTAGGTCGATCGCGATGATCTGCATCAGCACGGTCGACAGCGATGCATAGACCTTTTTGCCGCTGGCGTCATGTGTGGGCTCCAGTTGATGTCCGATCTCCCAGGTCGCCTTACCGACCAGGAAGATGCCGCCGAGCAGTAGCACGATGTCTTTGGCCGTGATCGGTGTGGAACCCGGCGCAGGCATGTTGCTGGCCGCGGCGCCGGAGCCCGGTTCGGCGATTTCCGGCGGACTGGCACCATGCGACGAACTGGCCTCATGCGCCGCTTCGGCGCCCGGCATGGTAAACGGCAACTCGAACAGCACGGTCTGGTCGAGCGTGATCACCCAGGAGATCGCAAACAATAGCGCGATCCGGCCCAGGGCGGCGAGGCCTAAGCCGACGGTGCGAGCACGTGGTTGCTGGTGTTCGGGCAGCTTGCCGGTGAGGATCGCGAGGAACACGACGTTGTCGATGCCCAACACGATTTCCAAGATCGCCAGCGTCGCCAAAGCGGCCAGAGCGTTGAACGTCAGCAGTTCGTCCACGGGATTCACCTATGAAGGGCGGTAAGAGGATGTCGTTATTGTCAGGATCGGTAGCACCATTGGGTAGATGGTGGGACGGCGGAAATCTAACGGCGAAAACGAGCTGTCGGTCTCCAGGGGCTGTGACTTTTTTGCAAAAGTCAACGTAAGACACAGGCTGAAGCCTGAACTCCAACGTGGGGGGAAGCAGGCTGAAGCCTGAACTCCAACGTGGGGATTTTGCCTGGATTCGCCTGGACTCGGGGTGCGGTGGGTTCGTATGACCGGGGGCGTGGGTTGCGACCGAGGGATGATCGTGACCGGAGCGTTTTGGCCAAGGGAGTGCAGAGCATGAGCGTTAACTTTTTTGATTGGATTCGCGACGGCGTGCGGCAATCGGTGCTGCTGGGCGTCAGCGACGCGATCGAGCAACTCGGAACACCGGCTGACAGCGAAGATGTGCACCCCGGTGTGGCATCGTTCCTGGCCAGCGAAAAAGGCGAGAAAAAGCGAGTCGGCGCGGCCGCCGCGACCGGCACCGGCAGAAAACGGCTGGGCCGCTCGTTGAAGGACATCGAAGAGCCGGTGGCGAGTTAATCGCACGCCTATTCCTTGGCCTGCGGCGTCCGGACTTCGCAACCGATTCAGCCGGCAGGTCACGGCGCCGCTCGACGCCAGCAGCTGGCCAGCGAACAATGCAGCTCCGCTTGTCCTGGCCGCGACCATCGCAAGCGGCGGTGCAGGGGCTAGATGAGTCGGCCGGGTGTCCGGATCAGAGGTCCGCTGCGTTGCCTCCTGAGCCGAAGCGATTTCCATGACCGCGATCCTGTCGTTTCTCACCGTCCTCGCCTTATCGTTCTTGGTCGTACGGGTCGGAACGGTGGCGCTGGTGATGACCGGACTGTCGGAAGAAGTCGCGTCGTTCCAGTCACTCTCCGCCTTCTCCGGCGCCGGGTTCACGACGACCGAAGCGGAAAGTGTTGTCGTCAGCCAGGCGCGGCGGACGATCATCCGCAACCTGATCCGGCTGGGCAGCGCCGGAACGGTGACCGCGGTCAGCTCCTTGATCCTCTCGTTCACCGGGCGCGAACAGGCGGGACTGACACGCGTGGCGATCGTCGCGGCAGGTGTGGTGGTGCTCGTGATGCTCTCGCGCAGCGCCGCCTTTCAAAGCATCCTCACGCCGTTGATCAAACGGATCCTGCAGCGCACGGCGCTGGTCGATCTCCGCGACTACGCCAACCTGCTGCATGTGAGTGAAGGCTACAGTGTGGTGGAACTAGAGGTCACGCCAGATAGCTGGCTGGCGGGCCGAACGCTGAGCGAACTGCGGCTGCGGTCTGAGGGGATTTCGGTGCTCGGTGTCCTGACCCAGCGCGGTGAATACATCGGCGCCCCGCCGCCGCACCAGTCGTTTGAGGAGGGCGACCGGCTGCTGATGTACGGACGCAGCGGCCGACTGGACGAGATCGCTGAGCGCAAACGCGAGGACACGTCGGCGCACCGCGAGGCGGTGATCGAACAGCGCGAGGTCGATCGCCAACAAGAAGAGAAGCTGAAGGATTGATCTCCGAGTATCAGCTTCAGCTCAGTTGAATCTGAAAAACTTTTCGCACCAGTGACCGGTCGTGTCACAGCCACGGTGTCTGATAACCAGCCGTCAGGTGATCCTCGCTGACAGTATCTCATGGAATGGCAACCGGCTGACGCAACATGCGATCTGGCGAGAGAACGGGGAGTCGATGAGAAAAAAGAAACGTGCACAACCTTGTCAGACGCAGTTTTTGGGCTGGGACCGTCCGCTGCTCCGGTTGGTCGTCGATTATCTTTGGAACGAACATTCTGAGGACGCGGAGGCCAGCGGTCAGTGGCCGCTGGGCGGGTTTTTAGCGGTGCTGCCGACGCGGCGGGCAGCCCGCCGGCTGCGGGATTTGCTCGAGCATGCCGCGGACGAGCGCGGTTTGTCGGTCCAGTTGCCGCGGATCATCACCGTCGGCGATTTGCCGGAGTTCCTCTACCGCCGCTCATCCGCCGAAGGCACGCTGCTGGCCAATGAACTCGAACGCACGCTCGCTTGGGCTGGCGTGCTGGAACAGAGCGATCCGGCGGCGCTGGGGCCGCTGTTTCCGGTGCTGCCGCCGCGTGATTCGCTCGCCCCGTGGCTCGAACTGGCGGCGACGGTTCGCCGGCTGCACGAGGACTTGGCGGCCGCCGAATTGACGTTCGCCGATGTCGCTGCGGAACTGGCGACCGATGAAGCGACTGCGGCGGAGCGGAGCCGCTGGGAAGCGTTGCAGTCGCTCCACGCAGCGTACCTTGATTCACTGGCCACCGGCGGGCGCAGCGACCCGTTTGACGCCCGCTCCCGCGCGATCGCCGATGGGCACTGCGGCAGCGACTATCATATCTTGCTGATCGGCACTTCGGACCTGAGCGAATCAGTGCGAGCGATGCTCCGCGCCGCTTGTGAGCCTCCAGCGACAAAGGGGACACAACAACGCGCTACCAGCATCACCGCGTTGGTCGCGGCGGATCCGCAGTACCGCGATCATTTTGATCCCTTCGGCTCGATCATCGCCAGCCGCTGGTGCCAGTGGAAATTGCCGCTGCAAGACCACCAACTGATAGCTGCTGGAGATGCCACCGATCAAGCCGCTGTCGCGGCGCAGTGGGCAGCAGCGCTGGCAGGTAAATTTGCGCCGGGAGAAATCACCATCGGGGTGACCGACGAGTCGCTCGTGCCGCCGGTGGAAGTCGAACTGCGTCAGGGAGACCAAACCAGCTATCGCGAGCTCGGCTGGAGCTTCGCGCAAACGCCGCCAGGGCGGTTGCTGGAACTGCTGCCGGTACACCTTGCCCAGCAGACTTGGCAGTCGCTGGCGGCGCTGGTCCGGCATGCGGACGTTTACCGATACATTGATGAGACGCTGGCCAAGGGCGGACTGGGAAAGCGCGGTCGAAAGGGATCTGACGGTCAAGATTCTGGCGGTCAGCAGTATTCCGGCGGCCGCTGGTTGGTGGCGCTCGATGCCTTTCTAGCCGAGCATTATCCGACACGGTTGGACGTGCCGTTGTCACCCAGGATGCTCGAGCTACATAGCGGCGCGGTCGCGGCGATGAAGGTGATCGCTGGCAGCCTAGCCGGGTTCAGCGGCAATCGGCGGCTGCCGATCTCACGCTGGGCGGAAGAACTCGAGCGCTGGTTGGCGACGATCTATCGACCACTGCTTGCCATGTCCGATGCTGAGCATGAGATGGCTCAACACGGGACAGCTGAACACGAGACGACCGCGACACCAGCGGCGCGGCGAACGCGGCAGGCGGTCGAGGCCAGCGGTAATGTTTTGCAGCGGATGCAAAAGCTGCAGAGCACACTGGACGCTGCCACCAATGCCGCCTCAGCGATCGAATTGTTGGCCGATCAGTTGATGCAGCTGCGGGTCGGCGATGATTCAGCTGAGGACGCAGTCACGATTTTGGGATGGTTGGATTTGGCATTGGACGATGCACCGGCGATGGTGGTCGTCGGCGTCAACCAGCCGTATGTTCCCGAATCGATCACTGCCGATCCGTTCCTGCCGGGCAACCTGCGGACGCGGCTGAGGATGAGCGACAATGAGCGGCGATTAGGCCGGGATATTTACGCCCTGCAACTTGTGTTAGCGACACGGCCCGAGGTGCGGCTGATCGTTGGACGTACCGGGGTCGACGGCTCACCGACGCCGCCGAGCCGGTTGTTGGCCGCTGCGGATCCCGCCGATTCGGCGCGGTGGCTTGTACACCTGCTCGATGACGATGCGGTGCGGCGACGGGAGGTTCCGCAGCTGCCGCCGCGAACTCTGCGCTGGGATGGACCGCTCAAGCAAACCCGCTTGCCGATCCCGGTGCTCGATGGAAACGTTCGGGTAGAGACGATGAGTGTGACTTCGTTCGCGGCCTATCTCAGTTGCCCGTATCGGTTTTACCTGCGGCACGTCCTCAAGCTCAGTCCGATCGACGACGCGTCGCGCGAGTTGGCAGCCAACCAGTTCGGCGACTTGGTGCACAACTCGCTGGAAGTTTTTGGCAAGTCGGCGGCGAAGGACGAGGCCGACGAGCGGGTGATCGAGGAGGCGCTGTTGGAATCGCTCGACCAATTCGCTGACGAGTACCTCGGCTCGGCCCCTGCCCCGGCGGTTCGGCTGCAGATCGAACAAGCGCGGCGGCGGCTGCGGCACGTGGCGAAAGTGCAATCGCAGTGGCGCCGCGCGGGCTGGCACATCGAGCAGGTCGAGGCTTCGGTCGGCGAGCAGAACAACGCCGGAATCGATGTCGATGGTCAGCGGATGATCATTCGCGGTCGCTTCGACCGCATCGATCGCCACGACGATGGACGCTGGGCGATTCTCGATTACAAAACCCACGGCCACTCGCCGCGAAAGAAGCACCTGCGCAAATGGGGCGACAGTTATCGCTGGGTCGAACTGCAGCTGCCGATCTATCGGTTGATGATCCCTTACTTGGTCGGTGGCGATGTCGATCCGGCCAGCGTGACGTTGGGCTATTTCAATGTCAGCGAGAAAGAATCGGAAACGCGGATCAATGAGGCTGATTTTACGGCGGCGGAGTTCGCTGCGGCCGACGAGCTGATCATCCGCTGCATTCGCGATATTTGGGCTGGCCGCTTTGAGCCGTCGGAGGACCCGGTCGAGTACGACGACTACGCCATGATCCTCCAGTCCGGCAGCGGCAACCTGTTCACCGATGCGGACGAAGGCGATTCGCTGCTGGAATTGGCCGCAGGGATGATCTTGGGCGGCGTCGTTGGGAGGGACGAGTGATGGCGAAAACGCGACTACGCACGGCCGAGCGGTCAACGACGACCAGCGGCCCGACCGCTGAACCGCTGTTGATCCGCGCTTCGGCAGGGACGGGGAAAACCTATCAGCTGACCGGGCGACTGCTGCGGCTGTTGGCTGAAGGCGCCGCGGTCGAAACGATCCTGGCGACCACATTTACGCGCAAAGCCGCCGGCGAGATCCTCAGCCGTGTGCTGCTGGCACTGGCGCGAGCGGCGATCGACCCGTCGGGTAAGTTGATCGAGCAGCTGCGCGAGCAAACTCGGCTGCCAGAATTGACCTCTGAGCAGGCGACGACGCTTGTGCACCGGCTGCTCCGCGACATCCACCGGCTGAGGATCCTGACCCTCGACAGCCTGTTTTCGCAGCTGGCGCGGACGTTTGGCTCCGAACTCGGTCTGCCGCCGGGCTGGCGATTGACCGACGAGATCGAGGACGCCTGGATCCGCGAGCGGGCGATCGACGTGATGCTCGGTTCGCTGCAGACGCAAGAGGTGTCGGCGCTGTTGGCGATGCTCGGAAAAGGGGACACCAAGCGTTCGGTGCGGCGCGAGATGTTGGCGGTGGTCAACGATGGCTACGCCGAAGCCCGGGCCTGCGCTCCCGAAGCCTGGCAACAGCTGGTTGTCCCCAAAGGACCGGAGCCGGAGCAACTTGCCGAAGCCGCCGACACGCTGCGCGGGACGGTGATCGGCAATAAGTCGGCTGAAAAGACGTTCGTCAAGATCGCGGACTTGGTGGAAGCCAAACTGTGGGACGACATCGCCACGCTGACGCCTGTCACCGCCGCCTACCTCACTCCGCCGGGGCAGCCGGTGCTGTATTACCGCAAACCGATTCCGCCCGAGGGCGTTGCGGCGCTGCAGTTGATCGCTGACGCCTGCGCCGCACATGTGCTGTCGCTGCTGCGGGTACAGACTGAAGCGACCGGGCGGGTGATCGCGACTTACGAGACGCAGCTGATGGCGATGAAGCGGGCGCTGCGGGCGTTCGCGTTTGATGACCTTGCCCAGGGTTTGTCGGCGGTGTTCACTGTCGTGACTCCTGGTCAGGCGGGCTACCGCATGGACGGCAACATCGAACACGTGCTGCTCGACGAGTTTCAAGACACCTCGCCGGCGCAGTGGGGCGTGCTCAAGCCGCTGGCGGTGGCGGCCGCGCGCCCCGATTCGCCCGGCAGCTTCTTCTGCGTCGGCGACACGAAGCAGGCGATTTACGGCTGGCGTGGCGGCGTGGCCGGAATCTTTGATGCCGTTGCCGATCAGATCCCGGGCGTGAAACAACAGGAGCAAAATGTCAGTTTCCGCAGCAGCCCGGTCGTCACCGCGGCGGTCAACGAGGTGTTTCAGCATCTGACGCGTCATCCGGAACTGGGCGGTGGCGCGGATCCGGCGGACAACCCCAGCGACCGCGTGGCGTATGAGTCATGGGCGGTGGCGCGGTTTGCGGCGACGTTTCCCGAACACCGCTCGGCCAAGCCGCTGGCCGGGCATGTGACGCTGCTCAGCGGACCGGGAGGCGGTGCATCGCGATCCTCCGGCAGGAACGGGGACACACAGGAAGATTCCACCACGCGATCGATCCGCCATTTCAGCTACGTGGCCGAGCGGATCACGCAGTGGTCGCGCGAGATGCCGGGGCGCTCGATCGGCGTGCTGACGCGAACCAACCGCTCGGTCGCTTGGCTGATCCACCTGCTCCGCCGAGCCGGTGTGGACGTCAGCCAAGAGGGCGGCAACCCGCTGACCGATTCCAATCCTGTCGAACTGGTCCTATCGGCGCTGATGATGGCCGAGCATCCCGGCGACCGGCGGTGGTGGTTCCACGTCGCCCACTCGCCGCTGGCCGATTGGCTGCAAACGGGGCCGGAGGACGAGACGTACCAGGCCGCTGCGCGGGTACGTCGGCTGAGCGAGGATATTGGTGTGGCCGGTGTGGTCGAACAGATCGCTGACCGCGTTGCGCCGCACTGCGATCGTGGCGACGTGATCCGGCTGAGGCAGTTGGTGACGCTGGCACAGACCTATGAGATCAATCGCCAACCGCGGCTGGGTGATTTTGTTGCCCTGGTGCGAGCCAAGCGGGTCGAACGGCCGCAGCCGGCTGCGGTCCGCGTGATGACGGTGCACCAGGCGAAGGGACTGGAGTTTGATGTCGTCGTTCTGCCGGAACTCGACGGGACATTGACGCGCCAAGCCCGACAGACGATCGCGATGAAGGAGAGCATCGATGCGGTTCCCACGGCAATGCTGCGGTACATCGGAGCCGAATCGTGGCACTATTTGCCGGAGCGGTGGCAGCGGTGTTTCGGTGAGCATGCCGCGGGGCTGATGACCGAGGCGCTGTGTTTGCTGTATGTGGCGTTGACGCGCGCCAAGCATGCGCTGCATATGATCGTGCCGCCGGCCAACAAGCCCGGCTACAGCACGAAAACGCCGGCGGCGCTGTTGTATCATGCACTGGGCTGCACCGCGGACGCGACGGAATCCGAACAGACTTGGTACGAGTCGGGTGATCCACGTTGGTTTGAAGTATGAACTGTGGAAAGCTGCCGACTCTGAGCCTGATCACAGCTTGACGAACGGATTTGGCCGTGAATCAATGCCCTCGTGCTCGTGCTCGTGCTCGTGCTCGTGCTCGTGCTCGTGCTCGTGCTCGTGCTCGTAGCGGCGGTTCGCGGGAATCGGTCGCTAACGCGTGCCGGCTAATTGAATTTTGTCGCAGTTCATGTTCTGCGGCAGTTAGTTCAGCTGGTCTTGCTCGGACGTTCGATTACGAGCACGAGCACCGTTTCACTGAGCACGAGTACGAGTGAGTCATCATCAAGCTATTCAACATTACTATCAACCTCTACTGGCGAACGCATGCGACTGGGCTGGATCACCGACCCACATCTGAATCACTGTTCATTGGCTGCTTGGGATCGGTTGGTTGCCCAGGTGCGGCGGAGCGATTGTGACGCGGTCGTGATCTCCGGAGACATCTCCGAGGGCGAGGATGTGATGTTTCAGTTGCGGCGGATGGCCGATGCGTTCGCCGTGCCGATCTACTTCGTGCTGGGCAATCACGACTTCTATTTCAGTTCGCTGGAGCGGACGCTGCGCGTGGTCCGTGAAGGAGTGGCTGCGGATCCGCGACTGCACTACTTGCCTGACCTGCCGCCGATTGCGCTGGCGCCGGGGATCGTGATGATCGGTGAAGACGGCTGGGGAGACGCGACCGAAGGCGACTACGCCCGGTCGATGGTGCGGCTGAACGATTTTCATCTGATCGACGATTTTCGGCTCGCCGCTCCACCGCGGTGGCCATCGATGCTGGGTGAGTTAGGTCGCCAGTCGGCGGTGCGGTTAAGCAACAAGCTGGAGGCGGCTCTGCGCGAAGCCGTGCAGGTGCTCGTGGTGACGCACGTCCCGCCGTTTCGCGACGCCTGCTGGTACGAAGGCCGCACGACCGACGATCACTGGGCGCCGTTCTTTGTCTGTGGCCAGACCGGCAAGGTGCTCCGCCAGACGGCTCAGCAGCATGTCACGGCGAAGCTCGTAGTGATTTGCGGTCACACACACCACGGCGGCGTGGCGGAGATCCGCGACAACTTGACCGTCACGACCGCGGCTGCGGAGTACGGTGATCCTGCCGTTGCGAGCGTCATCCGCTGCGGCCCGGAACGGTTGAGCATCAGCTAGCAAAGCTGGTTGACACCGTCGCTTTTATGGGGCGGTTGACGGCTTTGGTGCGGCGGTTGCACGCAGGCTCGGTGCGGCGTTCTAGCCGTCATTTTGGCACAGCAGCTTGAACCGCAGTGCGGTTTTGGTTGTAAGAGTAGCAATTGTTTGATTGATCATAGCCCGTCGGCGGTGACGTCGTTCGGGATCGATAGGCGGCATGCTGACCAGGGGAACAAGTAATGCATAATCAGTGGAAAAATCTCAGCGTGATCTTCGGCGCGGCGCTGGCCGGCGCTCTGCTTGTCGGCACGATGATGAGTCTGCCGCAGCGGATGACCGATGGCATTTATGCGCAGCAGGTCGACTCGGCGGTTGAGGCGCAGGAAAACCTCAGTACCGCTCAAGGCCTTTCTTCGGCGTTTCGAAACGTCGCAGAGTCGCTGCGGCCGAGCGTGGTGAGCATCAGCACGCGGATGCCGGCTCGCGGGGCCCGCTCTCGTGGCGGGATTCCGCCTGAACTCCGCCGCCAGCTGCCGCCGTGGCTGCAAGAAGATTTCTTCCGCCAGTTTGAAGACAGTCAACCCGCTCCCCAGCCGCAAGCCGCAGGGATGGGCAGCGGCGTGATCGTCCGTGAGGATGGATACGTGCTGACGAACAACCACGTCGTCGAAGGCGCCGAAGAGGTGTTGGTCCAGCTCAGCGATGGGCGCAAAGTCGATGCCGAAATCGTCGGTACCGATCCGGCAACGGACCTCGCTGTGCTGAAAGTCGAAGCTACAGGGCTGCACCCGGCGACCCTGGGCGACAGCGAGGCGATTCAAGTCGGTGATTGGGTGCTGGCAGTCGGCAGCCCCTTTGGACTGGAGCAGACGGTGACCGCCGGGATCATCAGCGGCAAAAACCGAGTCCAGGGGATCATCGGCGGTGGCCAAGGTTTTGAGGACTTCCTGCAGACCGATGCCGCCATCAATCCGGGCAACAGCGGCGGTCCGCTGGTGAACTTGCGTGGTGAAGTGGTCGGTATCAACACGGCCATTCTGTCGCGCAGCGGTGCCAGTGCCGGGATCGGTTTTGCGATTCCGGTCGGTTTGGCGAAGCCAGTGGTCGACGCGATCATCGAAACCGGTTCGGTCCGTCGCGGCTTCCTCGGCGCTCAGGTCGCCGACATCAACGCGGAGACCAAGGCTGAGTTTGATTTGCAGATTGACCGCGGGGCGTTGATCCGTGGTGTGCTCGATGGTCAACCGGCCGCCGCTGCAGGCCTTCAGCCCGGCGACGTGGTGGTTGAGATGGACGGCAGACCGGTCCTTGGCGGCACGCAACTGCGGAACTACATCGCTTCTCGCTTGCCCGGCACGACCGTGAATCTGACCGTCCAGCGCAATGGTCAGACGCTGCAAATGCAGGTCAACCTGCAGGAACGGACCGATGATGCGATGGCGATGTTCGACGGCGAGCAAACCGGTGATTCCGTCATGGGTGCCCAGCTCGAACCGCTCACTCCGGAGATGGCGCGGGAGCTGAACCTCGAAGGCCCGGCACGCGGGCTGGTGGTGACGGGATTGGAAGATGGCGGATTCGCCGCTCGCGGTGGGCTTCGCGTCGGTGACGTGATCGAGCAAGCCGGCGGCCAAGAGCTGACCTCGGTGGAGGATCTGCGGACGATCCTCGCCCAGGCGCAGGAAGAACAACGCGGCTTGCGGATGGTCATCCGCCGCGGCAACGTTCGCCTGCTGTTGGTGATTCGCTAAGCCTCAGCACGAGACGCTCTGGACCGCCTGCCCCTGTTCACCTTGGGCAGGCGGCGGCGTTGCGATAAACTGTGGCGATGCCCATCATTCGCCAACTGCCGCCCCAACTGGTCAACCAAATCGCCGCTGGCGAAGTGATTGAACGCCCCGCATCGGTCGTCAAGGAGCTGATGGAGAACAGCATCGATGCGGGTGCGCGGCGGATCGAGGTCACGATCACCGGCGGCGGCAGCGAGCTGATCCGGCTCAGCGATGACGGCTGCGGGATGACCGCGGAACAGTTGCCGCTGGCGATCGCCAGCCATGCGACGAGCAAATTACCGGACGACGAATCGCTGTTCCATGTCGCCACGCTCGGCTTTCGCGGCGAAGCGATCGCCTCCATCGCCTCGGTCTCGCAGCTGACGATTCGCAGCCGGACCGAAGACAGCCCTGGCGGCGCAGAGTTGCTCGTCCGCGGCGGCGTTGCCGAGCCTCCGGCACCTTGCGGTTGTCCGGTTGGAACGGTGATCGAGGTCCGCAACCTGTTCTTCAACACACCGGTGCGGCGCAGTTCATGCGCTCGCCACAGACCGAAAACGGCCACATCGTCGAGGCGTTCACGCGGCTCGCACTGGCCAACCCGCACATCCACGTGGTCCTTCGCAGCGGCGATCGGGTGCTGCACGACCTGCCGCCGACAACCAACTGGAGCCAACGGATTGCCGCGTTCTTCGGCGACGAGATCGGCAGCTCGCTGATCCGTATCGACAGCGACGCCGGCGACATTCGCGTCAGCGGCTATGTCTGTGATCCATCGATCAGCCGCGGCAATGCTCGGATGCAGTACCTGTTTCTCAACGGGCGACACATCCGCGATCGCGCCCTGCAGCATGCGCTGGGTGAAGCGTACCGCAGCCTGTTGATGGTCGGTCGCCATCCGGTCTGTTTCCTCCGCCTGGAGATGCCGCCGGAGATGGTCGATGTGAACGTGCACCCGACGAAGCTCGAGGTCCGGTTCACCGACAGCGGCCGGGTTTACGCGCGGCTGCTGCAGACGCTGAGGCACCATTTTCTAACGACCGACATGACGATGCGGGTTGGCCCGACGCCGGCGCGCGTTGATCAGGGACAGCCGCTCGATGGTCAAGCCGACGGCGAGTTGCAGAATGTGCTCGGCGGGCAGCTAGGCGGTGACTCGCTTCCTTGGGCTTCGGCCAGCGAGATCGCTCATCGCCAAAGCGTGATCGACTGGGCCAAGACCGGCCGGAGCAGCCAACAGGCGTCGCTGCCTGGCAGCGTCCCGGAGTTCCGCCCGTTTCCCGGTGGCCCCGCCCCATGGGAAATCGGACCGCCAGCACCGTTGCCGCCTGCTGATCACCAGCGTTCGGCAGCGACCGCTCTGCCTGCTGAAGGGTCGGCAGCTGTAACGTCGATCGCTGGCGAATTTCCGTCGGAACCGGCGAGCACGGCGTCTCTGTCCGCCGCCGTTCCTTCGAGCAGCTATCTCGGCTTTCAAGTGCATAACCGTTACTTGGTCACCCAGGACGAGGCGGGGATGGTCGTCATCGACCAGCACGCCGCTGCACGAGCGGGTGATGTATGAGCGGCTGCGCGAGAAGGTGCTCGGCGGCGAAGGACGGCTGGAAACGCAGCGGCTGCTCGTGCCTGAACCGGTTTCACTCACTCCGGCGGAGCGGTCGGCGGCGTTGGATGCGAAAGATTTGCTCGCCAAAGTTGGGATCGAAATCCAGGAGTTTGGCGGCGATACGATTTTGATCAGCGGCTATCCGGCGATGCTGCGGCGGACCGCGCCGGGCGACGTGTTGCGGCAGGCGCTGGAGTCGATTATTGCCGCGGGCAAGGATCCAGAGAGCCGCGATTTGCTCGACCACCTGCTGCACAGTATGGCCTGTAAGGCAGCGATTAAGGCGGGCGACCGATTAACCAGTGAAGAGATCACCAGTCTGCTCGAGCAGCGCGACCTGTACCACGATACCCACCACTGCCCCCACGGCCGTCCGACCGCGCTGTTCTTCAGCCGCGATGAGTTGGACCGGATGTTCGGCCGGCTCGGTCCCCGCGGCCGCGCTAAAGGCGACCTGTAACGCTGCGTTCTGGATCACATGCCCGAAGGATAGGTTTCGGGTGCTTCGGCGGAGTGGATCTCGACCGTGTGCAGCGGCTGGAGCGCCTCCGTTTGGTCCAGGTAAAGGAAAGCGTCGTAGCGGTGCGGCAGGACGGTCGGCACGTAGTTGCCATAACTTTCGTACTGCGGCCGGTAGACGACCCCGATCGCCCGGTGCCCGCGTCTTCGAGGCACTGTTTGTTCTTCCTGGCCTCGTCGAGTAATAACAGCTGGTCGCTTGCCCCGACTTGATGCAGCACGTCTTCCCAGCTGCCCGGTCGGGCCGGCGGCACCTGCATTCGCTGCATCGGCGCTTCCCACTGTTGGCCGGCGATGACGCTGCCGCGATGCGAACCGAAGCCGACCAGGACCACACCATCGTCTTCGTGCTGTTCCCTGACCAGCTGGCCCACGTTGACCATGCCGTCATCGGCCATGTCGGTGTAACGTGCGTCGCCGATGTGCGTGTTGTGTTCCCACACGATCGCCTTGGCTTGTGGACCGTGATGCTGCATGAGCCGCTCGAGCGTCTCCATCATGTGCCGGTCGCGAATGTTCCACGATTCGGGGCCGCCGCGGACCATGGTGCGGTAGTAGTGCTCGGCGTTTTGCACCACCAGGGCATTCTGCTCGGCGTTGAAGTGCCCATCCTGTCCGTCACCGGAAAACGACTGGGCCGAGCGGCGGAGTTCGGCGAGCAGCTCCACCACATGGCCTTCACACGACGCATCCGCCCACTGCGTCGCCCGCGCGTATTCTTGGACGTCCTCGCCATACGGCTCGAAGCACTGAAAGGCGCGACGGGCGGCAGGGAGAGCATCGGGAAAATGTTTGCCAAGGTATCCGAGCACGTGATACAGCGAATCCCAGAGGCTGTAGACATCCAGGCCGTAGAAGCCGACTCGTTGCTCACGGGGCCGGTCGTGGTTGTGTTGCCGGAGCCAGCTAACAAGCTCGCTGACCTCGCGGTTGGCCCACATCCAGGTCGGCCAGCGATCGAACTGGCGCAGCACCTCTGCGGCGCTCTCGCCAGCATCGCTGTAACCTTTGACAAACCGGTTGACGCGGTAGCAGTCGGGCCAGTCGCCTTCGACGGCGATGAACGAAAACTTTTCTCCTCGATCAAGCGACGGCTCAGCGCCGTCCGCCAGGTGTAATACTCATGCGTCCCATGCGAAGCCTCGCCGAGCAGCACATAGCGGGCATCGCCGATCCGCTCCAGCAGCGGATCGAGGTCTTCAGCCGACTGCAAGGGCCGCGACAGCTCGCGGATGGTCGACAACAATTCCTTGCTGGCCGCCGGCTCAGCCTGGACGAGGTGACGGCGCCGTTTGATCACCATCGCTTGCTCCCTCAGATACTTAAGTTGGTATGGGTGCCTTAGGATCGATCAACTGTTCTTGTTGGAGTTTTTTCCAGAACGCTTCAGATAACCGCACGGCCATGGAAAGCGCATTTTCGATCACTTGCTGGCCGCTGCTGGCGCCGGGGATGACGGAGCTGACCACTTTTGGGGCGTTACAAAATTGCAACGCCGCAGTTCTGAGATCCGTGCCGTGCTCGGCGGCAATCTTAGTGATCCGCTGGGCCTTTTCTCGAATCGCAGCGGGCACTTCCGGGCGGTAGTTGTAGCGTTCTTTACCGCCCAAAAATCCTGAGTTCAGCAGCGCACCGACAACGATCGAGACACCCCGCTCCTCACATTTTGGAAATAGCTCCTTGAGCGGCGCTTCGTGCTGGACGATCGAGTACTGGGTGGCCAGCAGGAACAGATCGGGATCGGCGACTTCGAGTGCTTTCAAGCAAGGCTCGATATCGTTGACTCCGAATCCCCAGGCCTTGATCACACCTTCATCGCGGAGTTTCGTCAGCGCGGGGATCGCGCCTTTGGCCGCGATCTCGAACTGCTCAATCCATTTGTCGCCGAAATGATCCGGCGACAGATCGTGAATGAACACGATGTCCAGCCGCGACATGCCCATCCGCTGCAAGCTGTCCTCGATCGAGCGGCGGGTGCCGTCGGCGGTGTAGTCGTACTGGTAGGCAAATGGCGAGGGCGCCTTCCACATCACCTCGGGGATTTCGTCGGTCGGGGTGAGAATCCGGCCAATCTTGGTGGAGATCACATACTCGTCGCGGTTTTGGTCGGCGAGGAAATGAGCCATCCGCCGCTCGCTCAGCCCCAGCCCATACCAGGGCGAGGTGTCAAAGTCGCGCACGCCCGCAGCCCAGGCGGCGCGCATCACTTCGTCTGACTGGCCGGCCGTGAGCGGCGCAAAGCCGGTTCCGATCGCGACCCCGCCAAGGCCAAACCGGTGGAGCGGACGGTAATGCTCATCGCCCGCCGGATCGTTGGTCGGCAGCGGTCCAGCGGCCGCAGACGGAAGCGTTGTCGCGGCGGCAGCGGCTGCCGCGGTGGCGAGAAAATGACGTCGCGTCGGCATGGCGTTTTCCTTGGTCCTCAGCAGTGGATGATCAGCGCTCGCCGGTGTCGTCGCGGTCAAAGAGCAATGATGTCGGGCTCGGCGGAAGCACCTGCGACGCGCGTGGCCGCAGAACACTCCATTGCAGCGAGTTGCGTGCCAGCAGTTGACTGCAGGTTCAGTTCGGGCACTCTCTCTCGTGCTCGTGCTCGTGCTCGTGCTCGTGCTCGTGCTCGTGCTCGTGCTCGTGCTCGTGCTCGTGCTCGAAACGGAGCAAACCTGCTCAAGGCAATGCTCGATTATGGGCAGCTCGACACAGAGCGTCTCTCAATGCCGCCTCCAACCGATCTTGCTCGGGCGGTCGATTACGAGCACGAGCACCGTTTCACTGAGAACGAGCACGTTAGAGATGCTGCACGGCCAGGTCGTGAAAACAAGCTGCGGCTCAGCTCTAGTGGCTGTGGCCGTGATGGCTGTGCCCATGTTGCCCGTCTTCGCCGCGCAGGCGGGCACGGAAGCGATCGCCGGGCGTCAGCTCGGCTGCATCGCCGTGGTTATGGTGATCATGAGGGCCGTGCGAGTGCGAGTGACCCGGGAGGTTTTCGATCCCGACTGCCAGGGCGATGCCCAGGAACAGTGCGGCCGTCAATTTGCCGCGGTCATGGTCGTGAAAGTGAACTTCCGGCAGCAGGTCCGCCAGCGCGATGCAGATGAAGAAGCCGGCTGACAACGCCAACCCGTAGCCGAGCACTGAGCCGCCGAGGCCCAGTTGCGTGGCGCCGAAATAAAACAGCCCTGCCCCAATCGGACAACACAGTCCGAACGCCAGATTGACCGCCGAACGCTGGAGCGGTGACCAGCCACCGGTGGTCATCACCGAACTGATCGCAAACGCGTCCAGCGGCTTGTGCAGGGCGACGGCGAGAAACGTCCCCAACCCGGCCAGCCCTAGCCACGCCCCATGGCCGACATCCGCGGCGACGCTCGCTCCCAGAGCCACGCCGTCCATGATCGTGTGCAGGCCCAGGCCGAACAGCATTCCGACCCAGCCGAAGCCGCGCCGGCTCGGGCTGTGCTCGACGTGGTAATGATCGTCGTGACCGTGATCGCCAGGGTGATGATCGCAGTGGCCGTGCTCGTCGACCTTGGCGATCGTCGCTGCCGGATCGACGGCGATCGGCACGTTTCCATGATTATGAACGTGAAACACCCGCAGCAGCAGAAACATTCCGATTACGCCCACGAGCGTCGCCATCCCGACTTGGCTGGTCGAGCCGAGCGACTCCATTGCGTGCGGCAGGAGGTGCAGCGTCGAGATGCCGAGCATCAATCCGGCGACGAAGCTCATCAGCAACTGCGTGCGGAGGTGGGTCATCCGCAGCAGCGCCGGCAGCCAGCCTCCGCCGACCGATGCCAAAGCGACAATGATGCAATAGCCGGTCAGGAGCCAGGCAATCGACATGAAATCCGATCCGTGGGGCGGTCAGGGAGCTGCAGCGGCCAAGCCAGTGGCCTCGTCACCGGTCGCACCGCGAGTGCGAAGCCGGTGACAGCCGCATGTGGGTCCGGTAATCCGCTGTGCGCAGGAAAAACTGGTGCGTCATCCTACGTCATTGCAACTGCGATGCAAGTAGAAGCTCGGTATTCCCCAGAACCACCGCGGTTCCAAAGCCGAGTTGACGCGTCCGCTGACACTCCTTACAGTTAAACGACTGATTAAGTATCCAAGCGTTTTAAGGGGATGGCGTTGTCGCTTCGGCAGCTTCCGAACACCGCAGACGATCACGAGGCCGTGGCCTGCTCCGAGCACGAGCATGCTGGCGGTGCGGCGGCGATCGATAACGAAGCATGTGAGCGCGCAGCCGCTATTTTCCGCGCCTTGGGCGACCCGCAACGGCTGCGGATTTTGGTCATGCTCGAAGATTCCGAACGCTGCGTGTCGGAGCTCTGCCACGCCCTGCAGGACAACATGCCGGCGATCTCGCAGCGGCTACGACTGCTCAAGGCGGAGCGGATCGTGCGATCGCGCCGCGATGGCAAACACATTTACTACGCCTTGGCCGACAACCACATCGCTCGTCTGGTCACCAATGGCCTGCTGCATGCGCTGGAGCAGTCCGCCCCCAGCAGCGTTACCGCCGTGACCGGCGGTGGCCAGCCTGCCACAGCCTGACTTGTCGGCGATCATGCCGACAAACGCCTTACCCCGCCCATTTGATAATCGCCCTGTTTCCCAACCCCAACGAGAGGACTCTCTGCATGACTCACCTGCACGCCGATCACGATCACCAGCACGGCCCGGATTGCGAACACACCGGTCTGAAGCATGATGGTCACGTCGACTACTTGCACGACGGGCACTTGCACCACGTCAATGCCGATGGCAGTGTGGAGGAGCATCAACTGCCGGTTTCTGCGGCCAACCCATCGGCCTGCACGCCGGAGCATCGCTGCAGCGGTCATGACGCAAAGCACGTCCACGGCCCCGGCTGCGGCCACGAGCCTGTTCCTCACGGCGATCACGTCGATTATCTTGTCGATGGTCATCTGCATCATCCGCACGGCGACCATTGCGACAATCACGGCCCGGTGGAAGTGGTGAGCTGATTCCAGCTCATCGTTAAAGCTTTCTTTTCCTGCTTTCTTTTCCTGCTTTGATGCAAGGCAATCAGTGGTAGCGATCGAGATGGAGTCAAGCCAAGCGAGCCCGGACAGTCTGCTGGAACGGGCAAGGCAGGATATTCGCGCTGCCGGATTCCGCGCCACGCCCGCTCGCATCGCGACGCTATTGGAATTGCGCGCCTCCCAATCGCCGCTGACCCACGCCGAGCTGGCCGAAAAGCTGGCTCTGGGCGGGTTCGACAAAGCGACCGCGTTTCGCAACTTGAACGATCTGACCAACGGCGGCTTGCTCCGCCGCAGCGAGCTGGGCGATCACGTCTGGCGATTTGAGGCAATCGATCTGGAGCATGGCAGCAAACAGGGGCATCCGCACTTTCTGTGCGTCGATTGCGGCAGCGTCACCTGCCTGGACGAAGTGCAATTGACGGCCGGCAGTCGGCGGCAAAGCGATTCGGTCGGCGAAGTGACCGAAATCCTGCTCCGCGGCCACTGCAAAGACTGCAAGTGAAATTGCCGTCACTGACAGATGCGGCGCGGTAAGATGGTGGCTCTTCCCACCGTTCGTCCCGCCTCTGAGTGACCCGCTTCATGACCCGCTCGCTCTTTTCCGGTTCGACCTTGCGCCTGCTGCTGAGCATCGTCGGCTGCGGCTTACCGCTGTCGCTCGCCACATTGCCTCACTTTGCCGCTGCCGCTGAGCCCGCGTTGGCCGAAGTGGCCGCTGCGACAGGCGATCCTGCGGCACCGCCTGCGGAGGACGACGAACTGCTGGCTGGCCACAGTGCCCACGGCGAAGCGTTCAATGACGGACCTCGCCAAGCGGCGGAGCTGATCGACGGGATGGGGAACATCAGCTTTGCTTCGTCGGCCAAGGACGAGCAGACTCAGGCGTTCATCGACCAGGGTGTCGCGGCGCTGCACGGGTTCTGGTATCTCGAGGCCGAGCGCGCCTTTCGCCAAGCGGCGCATCTGCAGCCCGATCTGGCGATTGCTTATTGGGGCATGGCGCAGGCCAACGTCAACAACCACAAGCGTGCGACGGGATTCATCGGCCGAGCGAGTGAACTGCGCGATGGAGCGACGAAGCGCGAGCAGCTGTACATCGACGCCTACGCGAAATATCTCAAGCGGCCTGACAAGGCGGAGACGGGCGAGCAAAAGAAGAAACGTCAGCAGCAATACATCACCGATCTTGAACAGCTGTTGAATGAGTTTCCCGATGACATCGACGCCCGGGCGCTGCTGGCGCTGCACCTCTGGAACGCTCGCCGCGACGTGCCGATCGCAAGCTATCAGGCCGTCAATGCGCTGATGAGCGAAGTCTTCGCTGTTAACCCGCTGCATCCGGCGCATCATTACCGGATTCACCTCTGGGACGGCGAGCGGGCGGAAAACGCGCTGCAAAGTTCGGCGCTGTGCGGACCCTCGCTGCCCGCCGTGGCTCACATGTGGCACATGCCTGGCCACATCTATTCCAAGCTCCATCGCTATGGCGATGCGGCCTGGCATCAAGAAGCGTCGTCGCGGGTCGATCACGGGCACATGATGAAAGCTCGCTTATTGCCCGACCAAATCCACAACTTTTCGCACAACAACGAGTGGCTGATTCGCAACTTGAACTTCCTTGGCCGAGTTAACGATGCCCTGGTTCAAAGCCGCAACCTGATCTCATTGCCGCGGCACCCGGCCTACAACTCGAGCTCCAAACGCGGCAGCTTTCTGCACGGTCGCACGCGACTGCTGCAGACCTTGAGCGAATACGAGTTGTGGGACGTGTTGATTGACGAAGCCGAGGGGCCGCATCTCGATCCAGCATTCGATGACGGCTCTCGCAACGAGCGGCTGGCTTGGTTGGTCGTCGCCCATCACCTGAATGGCTCCAAGGAGTCGGCGGAGCGGGCTAGTCGGGGGCTGCATCGCGAGCGGATCGCGCTGGAGACCGAGATCCTCGATCTTGAGGAGCAGCTGGAAGCGGTCGAGAAGGCCGATCGCAAGAAAGATAAGCGGACAGGGCAGCTCACCAAATCGAAAACCAAACTCAAGGACCTCCAGGCGCTGATCGCTCGCGGCGAAGCGGCGGCGGCCGTGGTCGCCAAAGACGCCGCGGCTGTTAAAGAGCAACTGCAGAAGGCTGGTCGCACCGAGCCGATTTTGGCCGCGTCATGGATCGGCCAAGCCGGCGATCATGCCGAAGCGATCACGCGGCTGGAAAAGCTGTTGCCCAGCCGTGGTGGCGAGGTGCGTCCATTGGCCGTGCTAGTCGATCAGTTGTGGCGCGCGGGCAAGCAAGAGGACGCGGTGCGTCACTTCGAAACGCTGCGCAGCGTCGCGGCCGCCGCCGATCTCGACACGCCGCTGTTGGCGCGGCTCAAGCCAGTCGCGGAAAAAGCGGGCGCGGGCGAAGACTGGCGGGTCCAGCCGGAGCTGCCGGGCGACATCGGCCAGCGGCCATCTCTGGACTCGCTCGGCCCGCAGGTCTGGAGCCCCTACACCGCTCCCTCATGGACAGGATTGACGGCCGAAGAGACGCCGATCAGCGACACCGCCTCGCATGGTAAACCCAAGATCCTGATCTTCTATCTCGGCTTTGGCTGTTTGCACTGCGTTGAGCAATTGACGGCAATTAAGCCCAAAGTCGGAGACTTCACCGCCGCGGGCATCGACGTGATCGCGATCAGCACCGAAACGGTCCCCGAGCTGCGCAAGGGGATTGAAGCCTACGGCGAGCAATTGCCGCTGACGATCTTGGCTGATCCGGCGCAGGAGAGTTTCAAAGCCTATCGCTGTTGGGACGACTTTGAATCGGTGCCGCTGCACGGCACGTTCTTGATCGACGCCAGCGGCCGAGTTCGCTGGCAGGACATCGGTCACGAGCCGTTTTCGGATGTTGCTTTCCTGCTCGAAGAGACGCGGCGGCTGCTGGCGTTGCCGCGCTAGCGGCACGGAGGTAAGGGGGCAGGAACCAGTTGCCGCCCATGGCCCTGCAGGTGCGGTTCTTCCACGAACTTCGGAGGTTGAGCCTCTGGGTGGCACGTCCCTGAGGAACGAAGGGCGTGCTGGGGAGAACTGCAGAGTAACCAGGGAATGTCTTATTGCCTCGGTGTCTGCTTCCGCCGCTCACGCCCGTCGCTGGGGCTCTGAGCGTGCCACCCGAAGCCCGAGCGATACCCGCCCCGAGCAGGCGACCAGAAGAGCCGCGGGTGTTCGCGCAATACACTCCTGACCCCTTAATTAGGCGAATTAGGCGCGGATTGGGTCGATCTCCACCGGCTTACGATCCGCTGGGCCGAGTTTCCCCTGGCCGCCCATGCCGCTGATCAAGGTGTTGTAGACGTCCAGACCCTCAGCGTTCAGATCGACGATCTGTCCGGTCTTGAAACGCCCACCGCCACTGGTGATCGCGTGGAACACGCCCGAGAGTTCGCGTTTGACGTCGTTGTGGCGGCCGTCGCCCGATTCCGTTGAAATCGTGATCAACGAGTTTTCCAGGATCGTTTTCCCGTTGGCCTCGATCGCATCCTCGTTGGCGAGCCGGCTGAGGAAGTACGCGAGTTCGCGCATTTTCAGGTGCGCGTGGGCACGGAGCTGCTCGTTCTTTTTCGATTCGTTGAACGCGTGCCACCACTCGTGGCTACAAGCGTTGGCGCCCGACGCGTTCCGCTGCTTGGCGTCATCGAACTCGAACACCTTCTTGCCGTTGTACTCGTAGGTCCCCTTGAGCCGGATGCGTTCACCGGCAGCCAAAAAGGTGATTGAGCCGAAGCGAACACGGTCACAGGCGATCGCCAGTGCGTAGAGGTCGGCCATCAACCGCCATTCCTCGATCAGATCTTCGAGCGTGATGTCGATCCCTTCGCCGCCGGGATCGGCTTGTCCGCCGTGCAGCAGCTTGGACTCCGGTGGCAGCGACGGTTGCTCGCGGCGGCGAACCGCGGCGCTCTGAGCGTCAAAAGCTCGCTGTTCGTACTCGCGGATTTTATCGAGGTGCTCCGCCAATCGCGCCTTAGAATTAGCACCCAGCGGTGATCGGGAGCCGGTGTAAAACAGCGACTGCTCGATCACGCTGTCCAGCACGCTGCGGCGCAGACGCTGGTTGCGCGGATCGGAACGGTCGGCGGTATTGACCGTACCGAAGATGCGGGCGAACAGCTCGCGCGGCTCTTCCTGCATCGATGCCGCCGCGGTGCCGTCAGCGTTGAAGCTGTGAATGTAGCGGACTGGTCGGTCCATGCGGCGAAAAAACGTGCCGGCGACGAGCGTGGAGATCATCCCGGTAGGTAACCCGTCGGGATAATGCGACGCGCGGATCACCTGGTCCAGCGAAGGGCCCCCGGATCGGGCGCTGCCGTTGGGCGGTTCGGCGGTGAAGGCTGCCGAAGCGCCATCATAGTGGGCATTGATGCCGGGCTGGTCGGCGCGGACTTGGTCGACGTTCCGCATGATCAGCAGTTTGTCGGCCAGCGGCTTGAGCGGTTCGAGCACGCCATCAAAACCTTCTTGCTGCAGCGGTGCCGGAATGCCCAAGCCGAAGAAGACGTTGAAGGCCCGCACGGGAACGGCCGCATCGGTTGCCGGTGCGGCCAGCGCCGCACGCGGCATCATCTCTTCCAACAGCGGCAGTCCGATCGTGATCCCGCCGAGTCCCTTGAGCATCAAGCGGCGGTTGAGCGGTTTGCGGGTCGCCATGAGTTTTCATCTCCACGCGTTCGAGAACTCGGCTGGAAAAAACGGTTAAGGTCTATGGTGCGGCTTCGGCATGTTTGAGCCGCAGCAGATCGCTGGTCAGGATTTCGGTCATCAAACTGGCGTACGTGCCGCCTTGCTTCCAGCCGCGCTCGTGGATCCGGTCGACCACGGCGGCATCGGCGGGCACCAGCGGGCGGGCAATCGCGAACTGCGTCAGTTTGCGGGTGATCCCTTTCTTGACCCGCTCGCTGCCAGCCAACAGATCCATCAGTTCTGCGGAGGACTTGTACGTCAGCGGCTTGGCGCTGCCGGGAAAGATGATTTCCCCATCATCGCGCAGCTGGTTTCCGAACTCATCGACTTCGTGGTATCCGCCGACACCGTCGAACCGTTCTAGCCCAAAGGCGAATGGTTCGAACTTCGCGTGGCAGCCGCTGCAAGCACCGTTGGCCAGCCGCGTCAGCGCGATGTCTCGCTGTGAGATGCCCGGCTTGCTCGGCTGCGGCGTCGAATCGATGCACGGCGGCGGATTGCCGACACGGCCGTAGAGCAGGTCCTGCAAGACGAATAGGCCGCGGGCGACCATCGACGCTTCGTCACCGCCGATCGACAACACACTGCCCTGAGTCAACAAGCCACCGCGCGGAGTGACATGACTAAGTTCATGCGCGACCAACCCGTTGCCCCGTGCGATCACTTCCTCAAGCGAGAGGGCACGGCTGTAGATCGCGACGCGTCGGAGCGTGCCTTTCCAGGGCCGATCGTTCGTGGTTTCGTTGCCGATGACCAGGTGGAAGTTCTCGTCCCACTTGGAGAAATCGCCACCGAGTTCGGCCGTCGCCTGAGACTCACCGTTGACGTAGAAGTTTGCTTTTCCGGTTTTGTCGACCACGAACACCAAGTGCGTCCAGCGCAATTCGACCGAGCCGTGAGCGGCTCTCAAATCCGGCATCCCATTGTTGTCGGTGCCGGCGGCGCGACAGCGGACGATGTATTGGTCGCCTTCTTGGCCGAGGGTCAGATTGCGCTCACTTGCACCGGAGGAGATCGAGACGATCCGCGCCGGGCCTTTCTGCCCACGATCCTCCGGCAGAATCCAGGCTTCAAGCGTCAGCTCGTTGGACTTTTTAATCTCCTGGATCAACGGCTTGGCCGGCTGGTCGGACATGATCCGGGTTTCCGAGTTGATCTTCAGACCCTCGTTTGTCCAGGCGATTTTGTCGCCGTCGGCGATCTGGAGATCGACGCTTTGGCTGCTGCCGGCGGTGTCGACTACGATCCCGTTATCGGATCGCTGGAAGCCGTAGCGCGCCACCAGGCCGAGCGGCTGACCGGGATCAGTCAGTCGCTTGCGCTCCGCCGCCAGTTCGGCCGCGTGATCCCAGTCGATACCGTAATGTTGTGCGAGCCGCGGTGTCAGGAACGTGATCTGTGCGTTCATCAGGTCCGACAGTGGGCGGTTTTGCCGCCAAGCGACGTGCTCAAAATAGCGGAGCGTTTCCTGGCGCATGTCGGCCGCCAGAACCGCATCCCATTTCGGAAACCGCTGTGGCTGGGGGCGAAGGTTGGCCAGCCGCGCGAGGTCCAGCCAGTCTTCGGCGAATCGCAGCGAATGCTCCACCGCCCGCTCGTCGCGCAGCATCCGCTGAACCTGGGTGAGCACGCGGACCGGATCATCCAGTTCCCCCGCTTCGACCGCCCGGACCAGCTCCGCATCCGGCGGCGCACCCCAGAGGGCATAGCTCAGCCGGCTGGCCAACTCAAAGCCGCTGACCGGCTGCGGCTGCGAGTCCGCTGCCGCCTGCTCGATTAAGAACAGAAACCGCGGTGACTGCAACATAGCTTCGGTGACCAAACGAGTTGCCACCGCAAAATCGCCGCCTTCTTCGATCACTGCATCGAACACTTTGATGAACGATTGCAGCTCCGGCTCGCTCAGCGGCCCGCGGAACAGCGACTTGCCGAGCGACGCGATCGTGTCGGAGATGCATTCTTTTTCCAGCGACTGGCAAGCCGCGTGCTCGGCCAGCAATGCCTGCACGTTCATTTTTGTCGCGACGATTTCCGCCAGTTGGGCATACGCCTCCACATGCGCCAGATCCAGGCCGAGGTTGTAAGCCGTGTTGGTGAAGCCGTCGGCGCGCTGGTCTGCCGGCAACCGCCGCGTCGCTTGCTCGGCAATATCGACACCAGTCGTCGCTGCGACCGTAGCGATGTACTGCGGCACGGTCAAACGCCGCAGCCACGTCGGCGGCGGCTGCAGGTCGCTGCCGAACTCGGCTGGATCGATCACTTCAGCTGGCCATGGTGCACCTGCGGCGATCCACCGCTTGATCAGCGCTTGTTCCTCGGCCGTTAACCGGTCGTATCCAGTCGGCGGCATGTTTTCCGATTCGATGTGGTCCCACAGCAAACTCTCCTCGATCTTCCCGCCCACGATTGCCGGGCCGCTCTCGCCGCCCGCAAACGCTGCCTCCTGGCGAGTTAAGTCGAGGTCACCGGACATCGCCACCGAATCATGGCACTCCAGACAATGCCGAGACAGAATGCGGGCCGCTGCCACCGACAGCGACTGATCATCGCGCTGGTCCGCAGCCGCCTGCTGCACTGCACCCTCAGGAAGCGGAGCAACCGCAGTGAAGATTGCTAAACCGAGGGCAGTGTGACGCAGGATCGGCCAGGGAAAGCATCGCCATTCAAATCGGCAAAAGCCAGATAAAATCATGGGAAGGTCGAGAGCGATGATGGTGGGTGGGGAGGATGCACGGCGGGTAGGTTAAGGGGTCACCATTGTGCGAAGCACCCGAAGGGCCATGCGTTCCCACGCATAATGGCTGGCGGTAATTGATTCCTGACCTCTTAACCCAACGCAGCGGCGGGCGTGGCCGGACGGGTAACCGGTGGGGAGCGGTTCCCCCTTGCGACTAATGTAACGGTAGCGTTTGCCGCAGACAAACATTTCTGCTGGCGGTACAACGGGGGATCAGGCCACCTGATCGCGAGTGGAGGTACCGGCCGCGGGTCAGTGGTTTTTTCTGGAGTAGCGAAGCAGTGAGAGTGAACAGCGGCGGCGGTTTTCGCGCACTTTGGTATACCTGGAAAAAGGGCCGACAGGCCGGCGGGATCTGGAAGCTGTACCGTGCAATGCGCTCCCGAAACGCCTGCAAAACCTGTGCACTGGGCATGGGCGGGCAGAAAGGCGGCATGACCAACGAACAGGGTTCGTTCCCCGAACTCTGCAAAAAGAGTCTGCAGGCGATGGTCGCCGACATGCAGCCGGGCATCCCGCCGACATTCTGGTCCGAGCACAGCGTCGCCGAGCTGGCACGGATGACACCGCGCGAGCTGGAGCACTGTGGCCGGCTGATCCAACCGGTGTTCTACGAACAAGGCCAAACCCACTACCGCCCGATCACCTGGGCGGCCGCGTTTGACCGCATCGCCCAGCAGCTGCGGCAGGTTTCACCCGACGAAACGTTCTGGTACTTCAGCGGCCGCAGCAGCAACGAAGCCGGCTTTCTGATGCAGCTGCTGGCCCGCGTCTACGGCACCAACAACGTCAACAACTGCAGCTTTTACTGCCACCAGGCCAGCGGTGTCGGCTTACAGTCGAGCGTCGGCAGCGGTACCGCGACGATCACGCTGGAGGATCTGGAGCATTCCGACTGCGTGTTCTTGATCGGTGGCAATCCACCTAGCAATCACCCACGACTGATGACGACGCTGATGCACGTGCGTCGCCGCGGCGGCAAGGTGGTCGTGATCAATCCGGTGCGGGAAACCGGGTTAGAGAACTTCCGCGTCCCGAGCGACCCGATCTCGCTGTTTAAAGGGAGCAAGATCGCCAGCACGTACATCCAGCCGCACATCGGAGGGGACCTGGCGCTGCTCTGGGGGATTGCCAAAGCGGTCTGCGAACTCGGAGCCAGCGACGAGGCATTCCTGCGCGAACACTGTCGCAACAGCGAGCAGTGGAAAGCGGCGGTCCAGTCGCTGTCGTGGGCAGAGATCGAGGCCAAATCCGGCGTGGCCCAGAGCGAAATCCGCGAGGTCGCGGAGATCTACGCCCGTTCGAAAGCCACAGTCTTCTCCTGGACCATGGGGATCACCCATCACGCCAACGGTGTCGAGAACGTGCAAGCGATCGCCAACCTGGCGATGTGCCGCGGGATGGTGGGCCGTCCGGGTTGCGGGCTGATGCCGATTCGCGGGCACAGCAACGTGCAGGGAATCGGCTCCGTCGGCGTGACTCCGAAGCTCAAAGACGCGATTTTCCAGTCGCTGCAAACGCGGTTCGGCGTTGAACTGCCGACCACCCCTGGGCTCGATACGCTCGCTTGCATCGAAGCGGCCGATCGCGGCGAGATCAAAGTTGCGCTGTGCCTGGGCGGCAATTTATATGGCTCCAACCCTGATTCCGCCTTCGCCGACCAAGCGATGTCCAAGCTGCAGTTGGGCGTGACCCTGAGCACGACGCTCAACACCGGCCACGCCCATGGGCTGGCGCAGTCGTTCATCATTCTGCCGGTGCTGGCTCGCGACGAGGAACCCGAGCCGACCACGCAGGAGTCGATGTTCAATTATGTTCGGCTCAGCGACGGTGGCCCGCGGCGGGTGCCAGGGCCGCGGAGCGAGGTGGAGGTGATCGCTGACATCGGCGCCCGCGTTGTGCCCGACGCCAAGGGGATCGACTGGAATGCGATGCGGCGGCCCGCGACGATCCGCCAGTGGATCGCGGCGGTGGTGCCCGGCTTTGAGCAGATCGCACAAATCGATCAGACCAAGCAAGAGTTCTTCATCGGCGGACGGATTCTGCATCAGCCTCGGTTCCCGACCGCCGACGGCCGCGCGGTGTTGCACGTCCACGCATTGCCGTCGCTGCAGGGCACCGCCGACGGCCAGCTGCGGATGATGACCGTCCGCAGCGAGGGCCAATTCAACACCGTTGTCTACGAGGAAGAAGACATCTACCGCAACCAAGAGCGGCGGGACGTGATCTTAATGAACCCGAGCGACCTGCAGCGGCTGGGGCTGACGCACGATCAACCGGTGTGCGTGCGGAGCGACACCGGTGAGCTGACTGGTTTTTTAGCGCGGCTACGACAAGATCCGGGCCGGCAATGCGCTGATGTATTACCCAGAAACCAACGTGCTGGTGTCCCGCCACGTGGATCCTCAAAGCCGCACCCCGGCGTTCAAGAACGTGATCATCAGTGTCTCACCGACAGTGGCCCAGTGACGTACTTCCGATAATTTGATGGCCGCTTGTCCCGGAGCGGGTATTGCTAGGGCTTCGGATGGCACGCTGAGAGCCCCGGGTTGGAGTCCAGCCTTCACGCTGCCATGCCCAGCCTCTGTGCGGTGCGCTCAGAGCCCCAGGTTGGAGTCCAGCCTTTAGGCTGCCATGCCCAGCCTCTGGGTGGCGCGCTCAGAGCCCCAGCGATGGGCGTGATCCTCTGAAACAGATACTGAGCTGATGAAACATTTTCTGGTGCCCCTGCGATTCTCTCCAACACGCCCTTCGTTCCTCAGGGACGTGCCACCCAGCAGGAACGTGCTGCAGAGGATCAGCCGGTAGGTTGCAATTACAGATCGCCCGCTTGAACCACTTCGCGACCGGCCCGCGAGCCAATCGCCAGGCGGACCTTCGCATCGATGTTTTCCGTGATTAACTGGACCGAGCCGTCGCACATCGTGACGTTGGCGCCGCCGCGGTGGTAGCTACCGACGCTCATTTCCAACTCATCGTTCGAGGCGCCGTTAGCTGCTCGATGCGAATTGATGGGGAAATACAGCGACATCAACGCCTCGGAGAAGTCGATCCCGTTCATGTAATCGAAATCGTCGTGATACAGCGAGAAGTGATCGCAGACCGCACAGCCTGCGTACATCAGGAACGGGCTTTCGCCGATCGCAACCGTAGTCGATAAGCCATCGAGGATGTCGGCAAATCGGATTGGCGGCTGAGACGGCTTGTTGTTGCAAACGTCGACGATCGAGACCTGATTGCAAAAGCTGGTCGCTCGAAAGACGCCGTTTCCCTTGTCCATGCCGACGCTGCAGGGATACGTGGTGCGGCAATCGGCGGTATGGTCGTCACAGCAGCAATCGCTGCCGGCGTTGCCGAGATAGCTGTTGATCGCCCGGCCGGCGATGTTGCCATTGAGTTCCGCCAACACCGGTGGACCAGGCTGCGAGGGACATAAGTACGTCGGGATCGGGGTCTGAGCGAGCATCCGAAACCGCTGGCTTTCCACGAGGTTTCCGGTCGCCCCGCCGCGTTCGCCATAAGGCACCTGGTCGGCGAGCGCCGAGTGTTCCAGCTGTGCCAGGATGTCGGTCGTCCAACTATGCCCCCAACCGCCCTTGGCGCCCCAAGGCAAGGATCGCCAACTCGATTCGTAATTGTGCAGTGCCAGTCCGATCTGCCGCAGGTTGTTCTGGCACTGCAATTTTCTGGCCGCCTCACGCGCCGCTTGCACCGCTGGCACGAGCATCGCGATCAGCAGTGCAATGATGGCGATCACCACCAAGAGCTCGACGAGGGTGAACGCGAGCGGGTGTGATCTGCAATGGGTAGTCCGGCTTGGCATCGAGAACGCAAAAGGAGATCGGAATCAGCTGTACCGCTGGAAGACGGGGTAGCTGCGGACAATTTGCCGAGCGATGCCTTGCCAATCGACGTTTGGGGCGAGGAACCCGAGACCGCCTGAATCGACCCGAGCGAGCTCGGCTGGCTGATCGTCGCCGATGATGCCCGCACCACGCCACTCGCTCCGCCAGCGACTCCGGCCGTTTTGACCAGCTCGCTACCAACCACCGGTTTCCCTTCCGTTTTAACCCGCTTACCGCTAAAGATCATCGCGATACTCCTCAGAAACCTGAAAAAAGTGCTTCCCTACCGCCTCGTATCGTCGCCCAGTCAGCCACTGGCCAAGCTTGATCGATAACAGAAACGGCCGGTCGATCGATAGGTCGCTCGCTAGTCCCGGTAGGGACGAAAGCGAGTAGCCCAGGGTGAGGCATGGCGAGCCCGAGGCGAGCCTGCCGTAACCCTGGGATAGCTAAGGATGGGGTGGCACGCTCAGAACCCCAGCGATGGGCGTGAGCGGCGGGGCAGATACCAGGCGGCAGTGATAGTTCACAGAGATCGTGCGGTTCTGCCCCAGCACGCCCTTCATTCCTCAGGGACGTGCCACCCGGAGGATCAGGCCCCTGTCCCGGGTGATGAGCCACGAAGTTCGCGGAAGAACCAGCGGTTTTGACAGCCTCTCAATAGCCCCGCAGCGCTCGTGCGCCGTTGCTCGGCAAGAGCTGGTCAAACATGCCGCCGAACGCTGGCTTTTCTTGCTTGGCGATCTTCAGGCGATCGCCCGCCTGCAGCGCATAGTCCGCTTCGGGCCGAATCTCGCCGCTCCGCTGGTCAAACCGCACTTCTAGCGGGACGCCCGAAGGCGCTTCAGGGGTGCTGCGATAGAGCGTGGCGCGGATGTGCCCGAACTTGTCCTGGAGGCCGGTTTGCTTCAAAAGGTCGCTGATGAACACCGACTGGCCGTCCGGTGGCAGCGGCAACACGCGGATTGGGCTGGAATCGCCAGCGATCTGCAGCACGATCGAGTTCTGCGACTTTGCTTCCCGGATCCGCTGATACACCGCTGCCGATTCGCTCCCTTGCAGCGGGGCGGACAAGGCGACCGGATCCTTGCTCGGCTTGCGGAACAAGCTGCACCCCGATCCGCTGGCGAGCGTCATCAAACTCACCGCCAGCAGTACCGCACGGGCGCCAGGAAGGACGTTGTGCCGATATGCCGATTGTGGCCCAGCGGCGACGGGGTGCAGGTTCTGGACGGGATCCGACGGCTGGTTGCTGCTCACGATGATCTTGCCTTTGCGATGCGTGCTGTGCATCAACCGGGTCGTCGGGATCCTTTTGGCCCATAGGTTGAGGGCCGGATCACCAGAATGTCAGACGGATGACTTTGCCGGTTGTGCAGTCTCTAACGCTCTTCGGCTTGCCGGATGGTCAACTTGAGCCCAGGCCATTGATTTTGCCAAAATAGCCCAGGGAGCACCTTTGACATTGCGATCTCGCGCCAGACCGATATATTGCTTGGCCTGAAATCGATCAATTCACTCCTAAACGTTTTTCCGTTTCGAGATCAATACGATGGCTCGGCAATGCGAAGTCTGCAGTAAATCTGTCCAAGTGGGCAACAGCGTCGAAACCCGCGGTAAGGCGAAGTATCTCGGCGGTGTCGGTACGAAAGTCACCGGCATCACGAAGCGTAAGTTCGTGCCCAACCTGCAAAAGGTCCACGTCACCCTGCCCTCAGGCCAGAACACGACAATGCGCGTCTGTGTGCAGTGCATTCGCAGCGGTGCGGTGCGCAAAACGGTGAAGACCAAGCCGTTTGAACTGAGCAGCGGCAAGGACGCAGCGAAGACCAAGGCTGGCAAGCCGGCAGCCAAAGCGACGGCCTGAGCCAAGTTCCCATGACTGCATTGTCCGCCGAGGATATCCGCAAACTCGCTCATTTGGCGCGGCTGGAACTCTCTCCGGCCGAAGCCCAGACGCTCGCTCCGCAGTTCCTGCAGATCCTGACGTTCGTCGAACAGCTCAGCGAACTGGACACCGAGCAGGTGGAGCCGATGACGACGGCGCTGGACGTAACCAACCGCTGGGCCGACGATGTGCCGGTCGCTGGTTTGTCGCCCCAGCAGGCGCTGGCCAGTGCTCCCGCGAGCGATGGCGAGTACTTCTTGGTGCCGCCGGTGCTCGGTACCGCCGCAACTTAGGTAACGCACGTTATGGCCAAGGTCGTCCTAGCGATGAGCGGCGGGGTCGACTCCAGCGTCGCTGCCCATCTGTTGCTCGAAGCGGGACACGAGGTTGTCGGCGTCTTCATGCGGCATGGTGAAGCCTCCGCCGAAGTCTGTCGTGTCGAAAACGCTCCCGCCGGAGCCAGCCTGCCCGTCGTGACCGCTGGCGCTGCGGCGCACGCGCCGACCACAAACAGGGTTGCTGCAGCGCGTCCGATGCGATCGACGCCCGCCGGGTCGCGGCCAAGCTCGACATCCCGTTTTACGCGCTGGACCTGCAGAGCGATTTTCGCCGCATCGTCGATTACTTCGTCGATGACTACCTCGCCGGCCGCACGCCCAACCCGTGCGTCAAATGCAACCACTGGATCAAGTTCGGCCGGCTGTTCGATTTCGCCGAAGGGGTCGATGCACAATTCGTCGCCACCGGACACTACGCCCGCATCAGCCGTGATGGCTCCGGTGGAGCGGCGCAGTTGCACCGCGGCCTGGACGGCAACAAGGACCAGTCCTACGCACTGTTTGGGATCGCCCGCGAGCGGCTCGACAGCATGCTGCTGCCGGTCGGCGACTATGATAAGCCGGCGATCCGCCAATTGGCTCTGTCGCTCGGGCTGAGCGTTGCGGGCAAGAAGGACAGCCAAGAAATCTGCTTCGTCACCCAAGGCCACCACAGCGACTTTGTCCGCGCCAAACGCGGCAGCGACGCAGCGTCGACCGCGGGCGAGTTCGTTACAGTGGAGGGCCGAGTCGTCGGCCAGCACGCCGGCTACGAAGCCTACACGGTCGGCCAGCGCCGTGGGCTGGGGATCGCGCTGGGCGAGCCGCACTTCGTCGTCCGCATCGATCCACAAACCCGCCAAGTCGTGCTCGGCACCAAAGAATCGCTGCTCCGCGACGGCCTGGTCGCAAGCGAAGCTAATTGGCTGTGCGATCCGCCCGCGGATCAATTCCGCTGCGCCGTGCAGATCCGTTACAACTCCGGCCCCGAAGACGCGCTGGTCACGTTAGCAGGCAGCAATCGGTTCTCCGTCCAATTCGATCAGCCTCAGGCCGGCGTCGCTCCCGGCCAGGCGGCGGTGGTTTACGACGGCACCCGCGTGCTCGGCGGCGGCTGGATCGAAGCGAGTTTCTAGCGGCTGACGCTATGTCAGAGCTTGACTTTAGGATCTGGCAGTGAGTCAATCCCCTCGTGCTCGTGCTCGTGCTCGTGCTCGTGCTCGTGCTCGTGCTCGTGCTCGAAACGGGGTAAGCCTGGCCGAAGCAGTTGTCGACCATGGCCGACTCGACGTTGATGGCCTCTCGATCCAGTACTCCAGCAAAATCTGCTCGGGCAATCGATTACGAGCACGAGCACCGCGATGCTGAGCACGAGCACGGGAGAAAACCAGATTAACTAGCCTGGCCGTAACTCGCCCTCAACCGCCTTCCTGCTGCGACCGCTCGCCCGCCAGATAACCCTCGCCGATCCGTTGCAGCCGCTTGCTCATCGCGAACAGACCATTGCTGCGTGAGGGGCTGAGGTATTGGTGCAGGCTGAACTCGTCGGCGAGCTGTTTAAAATCGAACTTGGCGACTTCAGCCGGCGGTTTATCGGTGACTTGCGAGATCAGCAGGGCCGCCAATCCGCGGACCATCATTGAGTCGCTGTCGGCGTGGAAGCGGATTTTCGGCGGATCGCCGGGGACGTACTCCGACACCAGCCATACCTGAGCCGTGCAGCCCTGGACGCGGTTGGCCTCCGTCTTCTCCTCCTCCGGCAGCGGCTCGAGCGTATCGCCGAGCTCCATGATCAGCTCGAACCGGTCGGCTGAGTCGTCACACTCGCGGATGTCGTCGATGTAGCGTTGGGCCGTCTCGGTCCAGGTAGGCTGACTCATGGGGCGGTGCGTGGGCTCCGGCATGGATGTGTTGATTGAGGGGCAGTATTTACTGTAGACCATCGGTCCCAGATCGGAAATGGCGACCCTGCCTCAGCGCATCGCCCGGCAGCGTTTACATTCTTTGTTGAGCGTCCTGAGCCCAACCGCGATTCCCGCAACGAAAGTAACCAGCCGGTATGTTACGACTCTCCCTGAACGAAGCATCGACCAAGATCGTCGCGACCGTGGGCCCAGCGTGTGACACGGTCGAAAAGCTGGCGGAACTGATCGCCTGTGGGGCCGACATTTTTCGCCTCAACACCGCCCACGGCGACCGTGAGCAGCACGAACAAACGCTGGCCAACATCCGTGCCGCCGGCGAGCAGACCGGGACGCACGTCGGCGTGCTGTTGGACCTCGCCGGGCCGAAGCTCCGCCTTGGTCAATTGATGGTTGACCCCTTTCACTGCGAAAATGGAGCGCAGGTGACCTTCATTCGCGGCGATGAACCGGCCGAGCCCAATCAGTTCACCAGCTCTTACAAACGGCTGATCGACGAACTGGCAGTCGGCGACCGGGTGATGCTCGCCGATGGCACCGTTTCGCTGGTCGTGGAAAAGGTTAACAGCACGTCCGCCGTTTGCCGCGTCACCTCGGGAGGCCCGATCCGCAGCCGCCAAGGCATCAATTTACCGGGAGTCAAACTGAGCGTCTCGGCGATGCGTCCAGCCGATGTCGACAACGCGATCTGGGGAGCCAAGAACGGCATCGACTTCATCAGCCTGAGCTTTGTGCGGACTGCCGAGGATGTGCATTCGCTCAAAAACCTGCTGATCAGCTACGACTCCCATGCACTGGCGATCGCCAAAATCGAAAAGCCCGAGGCGCTCGACCAACTGGAGCAAATCGTCGAGGCCGCCGACGGGGTGATGGTCGCCCGCGGTGATCTCGGCGTCGAAATCGATGTCGCGGAGACACCGATGGCCCAGAAACGGATCATCCGCGTCTGCCGCGAGAAGCTCAAGCCGGTGATCGTCGCCACTCAGATGCTCGAATCGATGCACCACAGCCGGCGGCCGACGCGGGCCGAGGCGAGCGATGTGGCCAACGCGATCCTCGACGGCGCCGACGCCTGCATGCTCAGCGGCGAAACCGCAATCGGCGACTACCCCAAGGACGCCGTGGCGACGATGAACCGGATCATGCTCCACACCGAGCAGAAGCTGATGATGGACGATGTCCAAAAACCGGGATCTACCCACCGCGTGCATCCGATCACCTCGGCCGTGACCGAAGCGGCCACGGCGATCGCCGAATCGATCGGCGCCAAGTTGATCGTGATCGCCACGCACAGCGGCGGCACGGCGTGGGTCAAAAGCAAGAGCCGCAGCCGGATTCCGACGATCGGCGCCAGCGACAACCCCGCGGCGCTGCGGCGGATGAGTTTGTTTTGGGGGATCAAGCCGCTGTACGCCCAGCAGTTCGGCGACACCGAGAAACTATTCGACGAGATCAGCCGCTGGGGCTACGAGCACGGGTTTTTGGCCAGCGGTGACCGCGTCGTATTCGTCACCGGCAGCGGCGTGATGCACAAAGCCCACAACGTCCTAGTCGTCCACACCGTCGGCCAGTCGTAAGGCTGCTAAGTGTCACAGGGCATGATATTCGGCAAAATTCTACCAAGGTTCTTCAGGGATTTTAGTGGCCGCCCATTGCGGAGCGGGTATCGCTATGACTTTGGGTGGCACGCTCAGAGCCCCAGCGATGGGCGTGGGCACCGGAAACAGCTGCTGAGCCGATAAGACATTCCCTGGTGACCCTGCAGTTCTCCCCGTCACGCCCTTCGTTCCTCAGGGACGTGCCACCCAGAGCGTCTAAGGGACGTGCCGTCTAAGGGCTCTCTCCAAGGGCTGCCGACAAGTCGGTCGATCCGACCGCAGCTGGGCTATTGGTCGGCGGGGTGATTGTGGTACAGGCGGGGTCTTCGTGAGCAGAAAGCCGCTATGCCTACCAAAATCACCCGCTACCTCGTCGGCGAAATCGTCAAGATCTTCGTCGTCGCGCTGGTCTCGCTGACGTTCCTGATCCTGCTGATCGGGGTCGGGCGGGAACTGCTGCGCGAAGGGCTCGGGCCGCTGTCGGTGATCCAGTTGCTGCCCTACGTGTTGCCGCTGAGCCTGCAGCATTCGGTGCCGGCGACCGCGCTGTTCTCGGTCTGCTGCATCTATGGCCGCATGGCGGCTGATGGGGAGGTGGCGACGATCAAGGCAATCGGTGTTTCGCCGCTGCAACTGATCAAGCCGGCGGTGATCTTCGCGGCGGTGCTCAGCCCCGGCGTGGTGTTTCTGAGCGATCTGTCGGTCTCCTGGGGCAAGCCGGGGGTGGCGCAGGTCGTGCTGCAGTCGCTCGAAGACATCGCCTACCGATTCCTGAAATCGCAGCACACCTACAGCTCGCCGCACGGTTTTACGATCCACGTCCAGGATGTCGACGGCAGGCGGCTGATCCATCCGACGATCAAGATTCGCTCGCGCGCGGAACCACGATCGAACTGACGGCCCGCGAGGGAAGTCTGCGACTCGATCCAGAAACGCAGACGCTGCTGCTCAACGTCGTCGACAGCATTGTCGAAGCTGGCGAAGGGTACGGCGTGGCTCCGGGTGAGACTGAGTTTCGGATTTCGCTTGGGCGGGCGCTGCGGCAACGCGACATCAGCCGTGAGTCGCCGAGCGACCTGTCGCTGAGCGACGTCGCCGTCGAGACGATTGCGGAAGAACGCCGAACCCAGCGGGCGATCGGGGAGCTGGCGGCGCACACCGGTTTCTCAATCCTATCGGGCCGCTGGGAAGAGATCGCTGGACAGCCGGGCCAGGAGCTGCAGGGGCGGATCAAGAACAGTGAGCGGCGGTTGTCCCGGCTGCAAACCGAGCCCTGGCGGCGTTGGGCCCAAGGCTTCAGTTGCTTCTGCTTTGTGCTCGTCGTGCGCGCCGCTGGCAATGATCGCCCGCACCGCGGATTACTGGACGACGTTCGGGATCTGCTTCCTACCGACCTTGATCATTTACTATGCCCTGTTCATGCTCGGTATGGACCAGGCCAAAGCCGGCGCCTGGCCGCCCTACTCGGTTTGGCTGGGCAACGTGGTGCTGATGGCGATCGGGATTTCGCTGATGGAGCGCGTTCGCCGGTATTAAGCAACAGCGGTTAAGGGGGCCGGAGTCAATTGCCGAGACGGCCCTTCGGGTGCTGCGCACAATTGACTCCGGCCCCCTTAACCTCAACCCTGAAGCAGGCGAATGAGAATCGCGATCATCGGCAGCGGCAATATCGGTTCGGTGTTGGCCCGGCGGCTGTCTCAAGCGGGACACGCGATTTGTTTTGCCAGCCGCACTCCTGACAGCGAGCGGATTGCCGCGATCATCGCCGACTGCCCAGGCCTGTGCGAAGCTGCCTATCTTGAAACCGCGATCATCGATGCCGATGTGGTGATCTATGCGGCGCCCTATGAGCAGGCGGAGACGCTGCTCGCCCCGGTTGACAACTTCCACCGGGCGGTGCTGATCGATTGCACCAATCCGCTCAACGCAACCTTCGACGGGCTGCAGACCGGGCACGACGATTCGGCGGCGGAGCAGATCGCGGCACTGGCCCCGACGGCCCGGGTCGTCAAATCCTTCAATACGACCAGCGTCGCGACGCTCGCCGACCCGCTCTACGACTCGCAAGCCGCCACGCAGTTCTACTGCGGCGACGACGCCGAGGCGAAGCAAATCGTCGCGGAGCTGATCGAACAGCTCGGCATGGACCCAGTCGACGCCGGTCCGCTCCGCAATGCGCGTTATTTGGAAGCGACCGCCATGCTCTACATCCACTTGGCGATCCGCGGCGGCTGGGGCGGCAATTGTGCATTGAAGATGCTGCGGCGGTGAACTCAAGTTGCTCTGGTGGCACGTCGCTGCTGGGTGGCACGTCCCTGAGGAACGAAGGGCGTGAAGGTGAGAACTTTGATGCAGTGATGAAATTCCTGGTCCGCTCAGCATCTGCCGCGCTGTTCACGCCCATCGCTGGGGCTCTGAGCGTGCCACCCCAAGACGGGCGTGGCAGCCTAAAGGCTGGACTCCAACGGGCGGGCGCGGCAGCCTAAAGGCTGGACTCCAACGGGTGGGCGCGGCAGCCTAAAGAAGTACCATTGGTCAGAGCTCTTTAGGTTTTGAGCTGTGAGGCGGCGTGGTGGGCGAGCATCATCACGGCCGCGTTCGGGTTGACCGAGGGGATCTGCGGCAGCACCGAGGCGTCGATGACGTACAGGCCGTCGCAGCCGCGGACCCGGCACTGCGGATCGACGACGCTTGCCGAATCGCTGCCCATGCGGCAGGTTCCGACTGGGTGATACAGCGTCTGCGCAAACCGCCGAATTGCCTTGATCGTCGCTGCCGTTGCCGTGCGACCTGCGCCGGAATCTTCTCTTCACCAACCAGCGACTGCAGCGACGCTTCGGCCGCGAGCTGGCGAGCGACGCCCACCGCCTTGGCAAGCAACTCCATGTCCGCCGGGTCGCTGAAGTAACGCGGGTCGATCGATGGTGTTGACGCTGGATCGGCCGAGGTGATGCGGATCCGCCCTCGCGACTTCGGATTGCACAGATTGACGCCGATCGTCATCGCCGCGGGAGCTTGAGGGTGGGGGTGCAGCAGGTAGTGGGTCGGTGTCAGGTGCACCTGAAACTCCGCTCCCTCGCGTTCACCGCCGCTACCACCGGCCGGTAGCGAGTAGATCGCACCGGCTTCGGCAAGGTTGCTGGCGATCGGTCCGGTCGCGCTGATTTGCCACCGCGCCAGATCGTGCAGTGTGAACGGTGCCGGAAAGCGTTTACCGCTGGGCAGGGCAAACACGACCGGCATGATCAAGTGGTCGGCCAAGTGCTCGCCGACTTCAGCCGAGTCGCAGCGGACATCGATGCCGGCTGGATTGAGCACAGCGCGCGGTCCGATGCCGCTGCGCATCAAGACCAGCGGCGAGGCGATGCTGCCGCCACAGAGGATGACACCCTGCTCCGCGTACCACGACGCGGTGGTCGCTTCGCCATCGCCGCACGCCTGCACGCCAATCGCCCGGTGATCGCGAAACAGCACGCGATCCACTTCCGCGGCCACGATTTCGATCGACCCGGCCGGCGCAGGCGATTCACTCAGCACATCGGCGGCGGTCCGCCGGCCTGCTACTCCGCTCATCCGGGCAAAGGCCGCCGGTGGATCGACGGCGTACTGGCCGCAGCGCAAAAACCGCTCGCTCGCTTCCGAGAGCCAGCGCGGCTGCTGCGGCTGCACCCAGTCGGTGACTTGCCGCAGGCTCTCGGCGAGCCGCTCGGCGGCCCAGCTGTCGCCGCCGTGAGCGTGCAGCATTTGCAAGTCGCAGTCGCGCGGCGGATACCAGATCATGGCATTGATGCGGGTTGACCCGCCCGGTCCACGGCCGCGTGGCCAGTGAAGCCTGCGACCGGCCAGTTCCGGTTGCGGAGTCGTGCGATAACTCCAGTCGTCGTCGGTGTCGAAAGCGTTCAGGTATTCCGCCGGGCGACGCCGCGGCAGTCGCGGAGGGCCGGCTTCCAAGATCCGCACCCGGTAACCCGCTTCGGCGAGCACACGGGCGACGACGCAGCCAGCTGAGCCGGCGCCGACGATCAGGAAGTCGCTGGTGCAGTTCATCCTGCCGCCTCGCAAGCGAACCAGGAGAACATTACGATCTCTCTTGAAATGGTTTGATTCATCCGCACCTGCTCTCTCAATCAGCATGTTTGAAACGCTCAGGCCCGCGCCACCGGACGCGATCTTTGGACTCACCGAAGCTTTTGCCGCCGATCCGAGTCCGCGAAAAATCAATCTCGCCGCTGGCGTCTATAAAGATGCGCAAGGTCAGACGCCGGTCTTGGCCTGTGTCAAAGCAGCCGAACGCCGGCTGGTCGAGAGCGAAACTACCAAAACGTACTTGGGAATCGAAGGGCTGGCCGATTACCGCGAGCACGTGCGGCGGTTGGTCTTCGGCGATGCGGTGGCCGCTGACCGCGTGGCAGTTGTGCAGACGCCTGGCGGCACCGGTGGACTGCGCGTGGCCGGCGATTTTCTCGCCGCTCACCTGGGCGCCGCGACCGTCTGGGTTTCCAATCCGACCTGGGAAAACCATACCAACATCTTTACCGCGGCCGGTTTGGCCACCGACAGCTACCGCTATCTCGATGCGTCCAAGACGCGGCTCGATTTTCAGGGGATGCTCGATGACCTGACTGCCAAGGCGCGGCCTGGCGACGTGGTGCTGCTGCACGCCTGCTGCCACAACCCGACCGGCGTCGACCTGTCGCCGCAGCAGTGGGTGCAGGTTGCGGATTTGGTGGTCGAGCGCAAGCTGTTGCCGCTGGTCGATTTTGCCTACCAAGGGTTCGGAGCCGGACTGGAAGAGGATGCCGTCGGGCTGCGGACGCTGCTGGCGCGCTGCAACGAGCTGTTGGTCGCCAGCTCATTCTCCAAGAACTTTGGGCTGTACAGCGAGCGCGTTGGCGCTGCGGCCGTAGTCGCTGGCGATGCCGCAACGGCCAAGGCGGCGCTGAGTCAACTCAAACGTGCCGTCCGCTCCAATTACAGCAACCCGCCGCGGCACGGCGCAGCGGTGGTGGCGACGGTGTTGGGCGATGCGGAATTGACCAAGCTATGGTCGGAGGAGCTGACCGGCATGCGGCAGCGGATTGCAGCGATGCGAAAAGAACTGGTCGAGGCGCTGCAAACCGGCGGGGCGAAGCGGGACTTTGCGTTTTTGCTCGACCAAAGCGGCATGTTCAGCTACACCGGCTTGACCCCGATGCAGTGCGACCAGCTGCGCAGCGAGCAGAGCATCTACATCGTCGGCAGTGGCCGGATCAACGTCGCGGGTGTGACCAGTGAGAACCTGCCGCGGCTGAGCGAAGGAATCTTGAGCGTGCTATAGGGCTCCATGACAGCTAAAAGTGTGGATGAGCGGTCCTTCACTCGCATTCATTTTGGGATTTCATAGGGCCGCAGGCCCGCTACATCCACTGCCGGGCCCGTGAGGGCCCGGGACCGATCTAGCGAAACGCTTCTAGGCCGTAGGCCGACACAGGGTTGGCGATGCACCCGCTTGTGTCGATCCTGCGGGTCTAAGAGGAATCCGTAGCGGCTGGGTATTGGTCTTTACCGATCGTCGCGGTTGGCGCTGCTGTGCCGCTTGGTACAGCGACCGACAGCGTTTGCAAGTTCGCAGGGCAAAACGTCGATCATCTCCGTGGGGCCAATAGCAGGTTTTGCTCTGAGCCCCAGTCTTGGCCGAGCGAGGAGACGTTGAGATGGCACGGAAGCGACAGACGAAGTTTTTATTCTGCATGAGCCTAGCCCTGGCCGGCTGGGGTTGCGGCAGCGTTGCTCAGGCCGACTGGGATTCCTTTTGGCACGGCGTGCACGTCGACTATGCTCGGGTCAATGCTTGGCCGCAGCCGTTCAATGACGTCGATGCTCGCCAGGCGCGTGCTCCGTTTGAGGTGATGAAGCAAAACGGTTGGCGCGCTCACAATACGATCGGCCATGAGCTGTTTCGTGATGGCGATGCTGTCCTGACCGCAGCCGGAAACCGGCGGGTGTTGTGGATTGCCAGCCAGGCGCCGATGAACCGCCGCACGATCTATGTGCTGCAGGGCGCACTGCGGCGGAAACCGAGGCCCGCTTGGCATCGGTCCAGCAGGCGCTATCAGGGCTGAACCAACGCGGGGCCGAGGCGCAGGTCTTGGTGACCGATGTCGAACCGGCCATGGCTCCGGGTGCATGGGCGACGAGCATCAACCGCCAGTGGATGAGCGAACTGCCGGCGCCCAAGCTGCCCAGCACCACCGCATCGGGTGCGGCCGGCGCGACGCGGTAGAAATCGATCGGCTGATTCTGTTCTTGACGGCCAGAACGATTGAAGTGGTGGCAGCAGGAAAGACGATCTGTAGTAAGGAATCAATGGTGCCCCGCGTGGCTGGGTTCCGAGTTTTGCCTGCGATCCTCTGGTCGGGGCGAAAACTCCCTGCCGGATCGATCGGCGGGCCCAACTCCGCAACCTTGCTGCATACAGGTCTCTGACGTGAAAAATTTTCGTAGTGTCCGTCGGGTTGCTCACACGGCGTACCTTGCGGGAATCGCCACGCTTTGTTCAAGCGGATGTGCGACCAACACCGCCTCGCTGGCTTCTCTCAATCCGTTTGCCAAAACCGCTGAGCCGGCTGCTGAAGCGCCCGCGGGGACGACTTCGACGCCCGGTCATTTTGCGACCATGCGGCAGACGGTCACTGGCCAAGCCAACAACCTTTCGATGGCCGCCTCGAGCGCTTGGACGAAAACCAAGAGCGGCGTGACCGGGCTGTTGGGCAGCGACACGCCGGCTACCGACCAAGCGGGCAAGCCGCTGGCAGAGGACGATCCGACACGGCTCAGTTCGCCGGCGTCGGTCAGTCCCGAGGTGTTTGTCGCCCAGGGGGCGCTGTGGGAAACCAGCGGCGACTTCACCAAGGCAATGGATAGCTACACCCGGGCGCTGCAGACTGAACCGAGCAATGCTGCGGCTTTGGCCAGTGTCGCTCGCCTGCACATGCGGCAAGAGCAGTTGCCGCAGGCCGCCGATTACTTCCGCAAAGCGATCGAGGCCAGCCCCAAAGACGCGGCGCTGCTCAACGATTACGGGATGACCCAGGCCAAGATGGGCGATTTGGCAGGAGCGTCGCAGTCGATCACCAAGGCGCTGGAGATCTCGCCAGGAACCTCGCGGTTTGCCAACAATCTCGCTAACGTTCGTTATGATGCAGGCGATGCCGACGGGGCGCTGGCGGTGCTGATGCAGCACAACAAGCCGGCGGTAGCACACTTCAACATGGCCTACCTGCACTACCGGGCCAGCAACTATGCGGGCGCCAAGACGCAGCTCAACGAGGTACTGCAGTACGAATCGCTGGGGGAACGCGACTCCGCGGTCGCACAGGCCGTCAGCCGCTCGCGTGACATGCTGGCCCAGATGGACAGCGGGGTGACGAAGATCGCTCAAGCGGCTCCGCGAGCGCTTGCCACCGCCAATCAGGTCGTCAATGCCTTCGCCCCACCGCCAGCCGGTGACGCAGGCTCGGCAGCTCTGACGATGCCCACGCAGGCGGTCGCTCCGGCACAGGGATCAAGCCCAGCCGGTGCCCCGGCGGCAACGACGCCAACAGCTGGTCCTAGCCCGGCGGGAGCATTTACGCTACCGCCGGACGTGTTCCAACAGCCGATGCGTTAGCCACAATATTGCAATGGTGCCGCGACCAGTAGCGACTGCCGCCGGACGTGTTTCAACAGCCGATGCGTTAGGCCGAACGCGTTGAAATCCGCGATTCGCGGAGTCCGCGGCTGAGAATATCACGCAGCAACGGTGAATAGTCCTCGTACCGCGAGCGGTCCGGTGCACCGTTGCTGAACTGATAGATCGCGTCGCGCGGTTTGACTCCCAAAGCGATCAGCGTGCTGCTGACAGTGCCGTGGTCACGACCTCGCAGCACCATGCTCGGCCGGCCGTCGCCGGTGGGTGAGCGAGCAAACACCTTGCTCGCCACCGCCAGGAACTTGACCGGCGAATCGAGCGTCTGCAGCGTCAACAACCGGCGAGCCATCGCGACACGCTGATCCCGAGGATCGTTCAGATCGCGAGCACCGACGATGTTCAGCCCCTGCTGCATCTCGACCACGCTGACTTTCTCGTCGGCATGGATGACAAACCCGTCACGGGCGTCGGCGACGACGATGTTGCAGCCTTCGTAGCGAGTTCGCTCGAGTTCCGCCAGCGCCTTGTCGACAGCCTTGCGTGCCGAAGAACAGCGCATCAGGTCCAGCGCCAGCAGCCCACGGGAACGCTGGCCAAACAGCGGCATGGCGGTCGTCCGGTTGCAAAGCCCGACAAATAGGCCAGACTGATTAACGCCTAGCCAAGATCCGCCGGCTCGCTGGTCGATGCCGCATAAGACACGTGGCTTGCCACTTTGGATCGACGGCATCAAACTCGGCCGATCGTAATATTCCTCACGATTGGCAGCCACCAAAATGGGACTCTCAGGGACGAGCCGGTACTGAACAGCAAGTAAGCACATCTCAGCCGCTTTCTTTTCAAAGATCAGTGATAGGGATTGGGTTGCATCTGCCACCCGCTGCGAACCGCACTGCCGGTTGCCAGTGAAGTTACGACGCCCATCAATTTATCTACCGAGCTTGCCATTCTACACCCCTTTTCGGGTGGTTTTCCCTAAGTTTTGCCCTTTCCAAGGCAAGCTATGCGGGTTTGTCTAGCCTCTTTGGTGGGGGTGTCTCCCCCGAGCTGCGGTTTTTCGCGATTTCCCTCATTCCAGCTCATGCCGCAAGCCGATGTACCGTTGGAGTTCAGGCTTCAGCCTGCCCCTAGCGGTCTCAAGTAGGCACTCCGGAAAACCCCATGGCAGCAGTCCGTTGGAGTTCAGGCTTCAGCCTGCTGCCAGGCATCCTGAGCAACCATCCAAGGGAACCTCATGGCAGAGGGTAATTACATGACCGGCCAACCGAACCGAACGCACCACAAGAATGTGCTGCAGGTCGATGTCACGGTAGCCGTAACGATCGCTCGGCAGCGAATGCCGCTGGCCCGCGTGCTGGATCTGGTTCCTGGAATGACGCTGGCCCTGGGAAAACCGCACGCCGAGCCGCTGGAGCTCGAAGCGTCGGGCCGCAACATCGGCCGCGCCGAAGCCGTCACGCTCGGCGATCGCTTCGCCGTCCGCATCGTGGAACTGCAGCGTGCAGCGTAGCAGCTGGATTCTCACCTCTAGCGTTGACTAAATTCGCTCGTGCTCGTGCTGTCAGCGGCAAGGAACAAGTTGAAGCAAGAAGTTCAACTGCGCCGCAGAATCTCTAGCTGATCTTGCTCGGGCGGTCGATTACGAGCACCGCGCTGCTGAGCACGAGCACGCGAGCAACCCGGCATCGAGCGGCTGCTGGCCGAGCTTGTGTCGGCCCTGCGGGCCTGGAAGCTCTGCCATGCTCCCATCACCGGGCCCTCACGAGCCCGGCAGAGGATGTATCGGGCCTGCGGCCCTGCGGACGGTCAAAATGGTTGCTACCTGCTACCTGCTACCTGCTACCTGCTACCAACAACCAACCCCTACGCCGCGATGCGGCCTTTGGGGCTGCGGAGGTTGAACAGCCCGAAGATCTCTTCGCGGCTCAGGCCGGCGGAGGCGGGAGCACGCGAATCGGCGAACAATTCGTCGAACATCTCGCGCTTCTGGTCCAGCACGCTGGCGATCCGCTCTTCGATCGTGCCCGTCATCAGCATCCGCGTGACGGTCACGCTGCCGGCGGCGCCGATGCGGTGGGCGCGGTTGATCGCCTGGTCCTCGACCGCCGGATTCCACCAGCGATCGAACAGGAACACGTAGCGGCAGAACTGCAGGTTGAGCCCGACGCTGCCGGCCCCGTAGCTCATCAGAATGACGTGCTTGGACGGGTCTTCCTTGAACTGCTGGATCACTCCGTCCCGCTGTTTGTGCGGGATGCGGCCGTGATATTCCAGCGGCCCAAATCGCTCCATCGCCGGACGCATTTGATCGATGCTGTCAACCCACTGGCTGAAGACGATCGCTTTTTGCCCGCTGGCGGCCACTTCTTCCAGGTCGGCGTCCAGCCGCTCGAGCTTCGCGCTGCTGCCGGTGGCGGGATCGAAATTGCAGATCTGCTTGAGCCGCAGGACCAGCTCGAACACGTGCTGGATCGTGAGCTGCTCGCCCAAGTTCTCGAGCTGCACGACGCCTTCGTGTTCGGCTATTTCGTACGTCGCCCATTGTTCCGGCGTCAGTTCCAGATCGGCATCGCGGAACAGCTTGGGCGGCATGTCCTCGAGCACCATGTCCTTGGTCCGCCGCAGCATATGGTCGCGGGTGGCCTTGGCGAGCACCGGCATCGGCATCTCCGGCCGCAGGTATCCCGGCGAGAGGAACTCGAAGATGCCGACCAGGTCGTCCGGCGAGTTTTCGACCGGCGTGCCGGTCAGCGCCCAAGTGCGGGTGCGGGAAATTGAGCGGACGATGGCGCTGGTCGAATTGCGCTGATTTTTGATCCGCTGCGCTTCGTCGAGCATCACCAGGTCGAAGTGCTGATCGGAATCGAGCACCGCGTCGCGGTCGCGCATCAGCAGCTCGTAGTTGGCAATCTTGACGGCGATATCCGGGCTGGTCCACTGGCACTGGCGGGTCGCCGCATCGCCTTCGATCGCGGCAACCGGGATTTCCGGGGCCCACAGGGCGAACTCCCGCTGCCAGTTGGTGACCAGCGGCTTGGGGCAGATCAGCAGCACGTTGCGGATCTCGCCGCTGCACAGCAGCAAACGGATCGTGCTGATCGCCTGCATCGTCTTGCCCAGCCCCATCTCGTCGGCCAGCACCGCCGCGTAGCGGGGAAACAGAAACGCGATCCCCTCGAGTTGGTAAGGGAACGGATCGAACGGGAAATGAAGTTGTTCGCTGCCGACGAGCAATTCCAGCGGCGGCTGCAGCAGGTAGTACAGCCGGTCTTCGAGCTTGACCACGTCGGCCGGCGGCTTGATCCGAGTGAGCGTTTTGGGCCGCACGGCCGGTTTTTTTCTCGCTCCGCCGCCCGCGGACGAGGGCGATCCGCCGCTGCTTGCCGCAGCCGCATTCGTCCCGCCCGCAGCCGAGTTTGTACCGCCCGCAGCTGTGGAATTGGGGACATCGGCCGCGGCGCGATTGCGAAAGACGGTGATCCCGCCGCCGGCACGCGGAAACTGGTAGCCGACCGATTTGACTTCGATCGGTTTGAGGCGGATCGGAAACGACTTGACGTTCAGCGGTTCCAGTGCCAACTGCAGGGCCGTCGGTGGGCCGAGTTCGTCCGCGACGAACGAGAGTGATGCGTCAATTTCCGCCGTGATACCGCCGACCATGGATCTGTCTCGGTTGCTTTCTTTTAGGAGCTGAAAAATTGTTCGCCCTCGGTCAGTCGTACTCGTGCTCTGCCCGCAGGGCGGTACTCGTACTCGAATTGCCCCAAGCCCTTCGAGCACGAGCACGAGCACGAGTACGAGTACGAGGATTTAAGCTGCGACGCTGCGGCTGCGGGCGACCTGCTTGTGAGCTTCCTCAATCGCCTCACGAATCCGGCTGAACGGTTCGATCAGATCGGGCAAGTTGCCCAGCCGGTCGATCAGCTTGCGGACTTGTTCGGCCCGTTCGACCGCGACACGGATCGTCGAGCCGGCCAGTTCGATACGGTCGAATCCCGGCAGCATGTCGTCGGAAATCGGGCCTTCGTCGGTTTCGGCCGCTTCGCACACCAATCCCATCGGGCACGGCCCATGGGTGTCGAGCTGCAACGCCTCGGGCTGGTCGCAGCAGATCAGCGCCGGCGTGTTGCGACAGCGGCTGACCAGCAGCGGCCCGATCGCTTCGCCGATCAAGTAATCTCGTAGCGTCGAGCCGAATAGGATCTCATCGAGCGCGGGTCGGCCGAATCGGCAGGGTGCACTGAAACTCGAGCGGGCGCCCACCACCGTTGAGCACCAGCAGACCCCCGGTCCAGCCGGCAAACTCGGATTGCTCGACGGTGTAGAAACCGATGGCTGGTTCGGCCGCGGCAGGTTGGGGCATGCGCAAGAGGCTCCGTGGGTCGAAGTGCTAAAGGTGGATCGGGATCGCAAAACGACAGCCGGGCCTATCAGCCGTCAGCGTCTCACCCCTTTGCATCGGCGGTTGGGTCAGGTTGACTTTAGCGGTCGTTGGGGCACAGTCGCCGCGAGCTAGCAACTGATCGGCAACCTGGGCTGAGCGGATCAAGCTGGTAGGTAGTGTCCAACTGGGCTGTTTAAGTTGCTGGGGCGATTGATTCGCCACAGAGATGTGGAGAAGCGGGAGAGGATGCCGATCGGCCGGGCGGGGGTGTTTTTTTTCGCAGTTCCGTCCGCTCGGCGGTTATACTCGGACCGGTCGACTCAACGCCCGATCCGCTGGCTTCCTCCACAACGTACAATCCGCCCATGGCTCAAGAACATTCACCCATTTCACCAGTGTTTCGGATCGACGTGTCGGCGGATTCTCAATCGGACAACATGGACCGCAGTGACGTCATTCAGATCGAGCTGCTCCGGCAATTGGTTGCCAGCCAGCAGCGGCAAAATGAACTGTTGGCCGAATTAACGCAGGCCACGATCGGGGCTCAGAAGCAGCGGGCCGCTGAAATCCAGCAGTGGAAGGACGCCAATCCGAAGCTGGCGCGGGCTTGCCGCATGGCGGCCGAGTCGCTCAGCCGCGTTCAAACTCAGTTCCTCGAATCGATTACTGAAGATGTCTTGGACAACGAGGAGCACCTGCTCGACGGCGACTTCATGTTGCATGAGTTCGTCGACCGTTTCGGCCCGCGGATGGCGCACCTCAACGGCGTGTTGCAGGTCTTGGCTCAGCTCGGCGAAAGTGGGCCGGCGAGCAAGGGTTAGTGTGTCAGAAAAGGGGTCCGACCCCGCAAATTGCGAGCACCCCAAGGGGCAGCCGCCTTTGCGGGCCGGGCTGAATGTTGCGGCCAGATGAAATCGACCACCTCGGTCCTCGCTTCGTTCTTCAGCGATAAGAGGCAGCAGCGAAACCTGCGTGTACTAGGGTGGCTACTTAGCAGTTTCGTCGCGTTGCTGGTTCTTTTCAGCACGGTCTTCCACGTGCTAATGATTCGCGAAGGCCAGTCGCACTCGTGGATGACGGCGATTTACTGGACGCTTGTGGTGATGTCGACCCTGGGGTTTGGCGACATCACCTTTCACTCTGATCTGGGCCGGTTGTTTTCGATCGTCGTCCTGCTTTCGGGGACGATCTTTCTGCTGGTGCTGTTGCCGTTCACGTTCATTCAGTTTTTTTTCCTGCCCTGGATCGAAGCCCGGGAAGCGGCCCGTGCGCCGACACAGGTCCCGGCCCAGGTGCATGACCACGTGATCCTGACGTATCTAGGCCCGGTGGAGTTGGCTCTGATTCGCATGCTCGGCCAATCACACGTCGATTATGTCGTGCTGGTCGACGAGTTGACTGAAGCCCTGCTGCTACATGACCAGGGGATTGAGGTCATGTGGGGAGCGTTTGACGATCCCGAGACCTATCGCTTAGCCGGTGTGGAGCGGGCGGCACTGGTGGTGACCAACCGTACCGATACCGCCAACACCAACGTGGCGTTCACGGTTCGAGAGATTTCCGAGACGGTCCCGATTGTCGCCTCCGCGTCGATGAATGCTTCGGTCGACATCCTGGACCTGGCTGGCTGCAACCGCGTGCTGCAGCTGGGCGAGATGCTCGGCCAGGCGCTGGCGCGGCGCGTCTTGGGCCGCGATGCCAAATCGCATGTCATCGGCGAGTTTGATGGCTTGCTGATTGCGGACGCCTCGGCCGCCGGCACGCCGTTGGTTGGCCGCAGCCTGCGGCAGATCGGACTGCGTGCGCATGCCAATGTGAACGTCGTCGGCAGCTGGCATCGCGGCAAGTTCCGCATCGCGACACCTGACATGGTGATCCAGCCGACCAGCGTGCTGGTCTTCGCCGGCTCGCGCGAGCAGCTCGATCAGTACGATTCGTTGTTCTGCATCTACAACTCGACCGAAAAGCCGGTGGTGATCATCGGCGGCGGCCGCGTCGGCCGAGCGGTGGGGACGGCACTGGCGCAGCAAGACATTCGCTACGTCATCGTCGAACGCCTGGCGGAGCGGATTCGCGACCCTAAGCACTACGTGCTCGGCGACGCGGCGGAGCTGGAGGTGCTGGTGCGTGCCGGAATCAATGAGTGCGCATCGGTCGTGATCACGACTCATGATGACGACATGAATGTCTATTTGACGCTGTACTGCCGCCGGCTTCGCCCGGACGTTCAGATCCTGGCCCGCTCCAACCTGGAACGCAACGTCTCGACGCTGCACCGCGCCGGTGCCGACTTCGTGCTCTCCTATGCGACCATCGGGGCGACGATGCTCTACAACCTGTTGCGACGGAGCGACGTGTTGTTGCTGGCCGAGGGCTTGCACGTGTTCCGGTTGCCCACGCCGCCGCGGTTGCAGGGCAAGACGCTGATCGACAGCGGCATTCGCCAGACCACCGGTTGCAGCGTGATCGCGGTGGTGCGAGATGGCGAGTTTGATATCAATCCTCCGGCCGACACCGTGCTCGATGCGGCGGTCGAACTCGTGGTGATCGGCGATGCCGAATCGGAAGGCCGCTTTCACGTGGCCTTTGGCTGAGGCGGCTGCCTTTGGCTGAGGCGGCGTCGGCGACAGCGTCAAAACGTCGCAGCTGCGGCGACTGCACGGCGCGGCGTGATTTGACCCTCGCTGTGGATCGGTTTAGACTGGAAACCGTGACGGCGTGCTTATTTCTTGTGAGGCTGGGATTGATGGAGACGCCGCATGCTACCGATGGCAGCGACAGTTCATGGGGCGAAGGCTCGACGCTTCGTCGCGGTGAAAAATCGCTGCCCTCGACCGCATCGCTGGAGCATCTGAATCTCGCCGGTCCCGGCTCAGACCCAGGCCAGGCTTTTGCGGCGGCTCACGAGCCGGATGAAAAAGCCGAAACGGTGATCCGCCGACCCGATAGCGGCTCGTCGGTGCGAGCCTCTTCATCGCCACCGATGGCCACTCCCGTAGAAGTCGCCGGAGTGCTGTTGGGTAGCCGGCTGAGTCACTTCCATCTCGAGGAGTTGATCGGCGGCGGCGGGATGGGAGCCGTATTTCGCGCTCGCGATGAGCGGCTCGACCGGATCGTGGCGATCAAGGTGATCCCATTCGTCGGTGACGATCCGGAAATGCAGCGGCGGTTTCGCAACGAAGCTCAAAGCGCCGCTCGTTTGGACCACCCGAACATTGCTCGGGTGTTCGACGTCGGGATGTTCGATGGCTGGCGGTACATCGTCTTTGAACACATCGAAGGGACGAATATCCGCGATTTGGTCGCCCGCGATGGTGTGTTGAGTATCGATGATGCGGTGTTCTACACTCGCCAGATCGCCGAAGCGCTGCACCATGCCAGCGGCCGCGGGGTCGTGCACCGCGACGTCAAGCCGTCCAACATCCTGGTCAGCAGCGATGGTGACACCAAGCTAGTCGACATGGGGCTGGCCCGCAGCGATCAACTCGATATGTCCGGCGACATGACCGCCAGCGGCGTGACGCTCGGGACCTTTGATTACATCTCGCCCGAACAGGCCCGCGACCCGCGCGACGCCGACGTCCGCAGCGATATCTATTCGCTCGGCTGTACCCTGTACTTCATGTTGACCGGTCGTCCGCCCTACCCCGGCGGAACGATGCTGCAGAAATTGCTCAACCACGGCAATGCACCGCCACCGGATCCGCGCGGCTTTCGTGAACAGGTCAGCGAGGATCTGACAGCGATCATCCACAAGATGCTCGCCAAGTCGCCGGAGGCGCGCTATCAAAAGGCGATTGACCTGGTCGCGGACCTGCGCGAGTTGGCGATTCGCGAAGGACTGCCGCGGGCCCAGTCACAGGGAACGCTCGCGATCAGCCGTGACGAATCGTCGATCGGTCGACTGGCGACTCATTTGCCGTGGCTAGCAGGCGTGACGCTGTTGTTGATTGGCGGGCTGGTGTTGCAGATCGTGGCTTCCTTGCGTGAGGAGGCGTTTACGATCGAGGTTCACGCTTCAGCCGTGACGATGCGGCCCGCGGCTGACGCCGTCAAAGAGGACCTGCGGGGCGATTCCCCAATAGCTGGCCCCGGCGAAAACGCTCTTCGTGGCGACCAAGATGGAGCTGCTGCGGCACTGAGCCGAGCCACCGATGAGGCTGGTGACGCCGCTGCGCAGCCGCCCTCTCCGGTGTCCACGGGGGTTGCCAGGCGTCAAGTCACCGCAGTGGGCGACCCTGTCGCTGCAGCGGGCGCTGCGTCGCCGGACAAGCCAATAGAACTCGCTCGGCCGCCGCGGATCGAGAAGATCGTGATCGGCCAGTCCGAGCCGTCACCGACGGCACTCGGGGCAAGCACGTTGGCCGAAGCGCTGCAGCTGGCCGAGGAGCGCGAGGTGAATCTGATCGAGATCGCGGTCCCGGTGCTGGAAAGCTACCCGGTGACGATTCCGCGCGGCGAGTTGATCATCCGCTCGAGCATCGGGGGCAGTGAGATTCGTTTCAACACCGGACAGACGCATCCGATGCAGCGAGCGGTGATGATCGACGTCGGCTCCCATCGAATCGATTTCCAGAATTTGCACTTCACCTGGAATGTCCGCAGCGCAACGCTCTACGGCGGCGCATTGCTGTCGCTGCACGAGAACAAACGGGTGCGGTTGACCGGCTGCACGATCACGATCGAGAACTTAACGCAGCGTGAGAATGTGTTCGCCTTTCAAATCACCCGGTCCGACGCGGAAGGTCTGGGCGGCGGGCAACTCGTCCCCGCGCCGCTGTCGCTGCGCAGCGGCCCCGATTTTGTGGTTCAGCTCGGGGAAACCGACCTGTACCCGTTGCCCGATCGGCCGACCCTGCCGCAGCGTCCGGCGCGACCGCCGCTGGTAGCCATCGATCTGAAGAACGTTGTCGCTCGGGGTGAGATGACGCTCGTCAGCCTGGAAGATGCGGCGGAGCTGCACTTGAATTGGGATAACGGCTTGCTGGCCGTCTCGCGGAGGATGCTGGAAGTCGCCGGTGCCAAATCCCCACTCTCGCTGACTGGCAATCAGATTTTACTCAAGCTCAACCGGGTGACAGCGTACACCGGCGAAGGATTGGTGCGGACCCGCCTTGGCCCCTCAGGTGACCACCCGATGCTGATCGACCGCGATAGCACCCAAGTCGTCTATCGGTCCTCCCCAGCGGCGCCCCATATCGAGTTCACCGGCCTGAAGCCAGCGTTTGCCGATCCCGAGCAACTGGTGAAGCTGCGTGGGGAAGACAACGCCTATGACTATGATCCTGAGGACGACTGGCCGCTGCTGGCGCTGAAACTCGAATCGGGGGACCAGCAACTGTTTTGGCTCAGCGAGATGACCGCCGCGAACCGGCCAGCGTGGGCGGCGGAGCGGCCGCAGTGGGGTGTGCACTGGAGCAACCCGCTGGATGAGACATTGCCGCCGAGCCGGATGGTGCCGGCTCACTTTTTCCAGGACGGAACCGTGGTTTCAGGTTTCGACCGCGCGCTGCTGCCGGCATTCCTCGAACCACAGCAGTCGCTGCCGGAATCGCCCGCCGGGCCGCCGGCCGGTTCGAGCTAACGTCTCCCTAGCCGCTGGCCGATACAAAGAAGCCCTGCAGAGGCTGTGGGTTTTTAGGGCAGCAGGCCTCCCCACGTTGGAGTTCAGGCTTCAGCCTGCGTTCTACCTTGACTTCTGCAGAGACTCCCAACCTCGCAGGAATAAACAAGTCACCGCCCTGTGAGCAGGCCAGCAAGGCCCGCCCAGACCGCCAGGTTTGCACTTCTGATTTGACTTTTGCGGTACTTGCCGGTTTTAATGGTTTCTGTAATGCGTCTTTGGCGTCCATGTTCCCTGGAGAAATGTTTATGAAACGGTTGGTTCTGTTGGCCGGTTGCGTTTGTTTGCTGGCATCTCAAGCGCTGGCGACAAACGAGTTCAGTAAGGAATGGAAGGATCATTATCTGACTCCCGAAGCGCCCGCGACGCTCACCCCCGCCGCTCGCAAGGCCGGTTGCAACGTCTGTCACATCAAGGGCGAAAAGAAAACCGAGCACAACGAATATGGCCTGGCCGCCAAAGAATTTTTGGACAAAGAGAAGCTCACCAAGGAGTTTGTGAAGGCCAATCCCGAAGAAGCCAAGAAGCTGATCGTTGAAGGGCTGAAGAAGGCTGGCGAAAAGTCGAGCAAAGATGGCAAGAAGTTCGCCGATAAGCTCAAGGCCGGTGAATTGCCCGCTACCGACGCCGGGCTGTAGTCGCACGTTATGAACCACACGTTCCCAGGCGGATGAGCCCTGGGAACGTGCCATTGTGCCCAGCGGCATTGGTTGGCTTATTCTCGCGCACGCTGCGCGGCTTGGTCTCGCAGCGATCGCTTTGCACGCGTCCGCTCCACCCCATCCTCCCCAGGTCTGCATCATGCGCCGTCGCTCCCCCTTTGGCCGTTATCTTGCCCGCTTGTTTGCTGGCTCACTCGTTGCCCTGCTCGCTTCGACCGCGGCGACCGCCCAACAGGCCGGCTCGGATAAACCGGATGATTCCGGGTTCGTCTCGCTGTTCGACGGCAAGTCGCTTGAGGGCTGGAAGAAATCGGAAGAAAATCCCGACAGCCTGCGGGTTGAAGACGGCATGATCGTGATCGATGGACCGCGCGCCCACCTGTACTACGACGGCGAACTGGCACCGCTGAAGAACTTCCACTTCAAGGCCGAAGTGAAGACGACTCCGGGCAGCAACTCCGGCATCTACTTCCACACCCGCTACCAGCCGTCGGGCTGGCCGAAGTATGGCTACGAATGCCAGGTCAACATCTCCCACTCCGACCCCAAGAAGACCAGCGGCCTGTACGGAGTCCGGGACGTTGCCGACCCAGGGGTGAAGGACAATGAGTGGTACACGCAGGAAATCATCGTTAAAGATCGCCGGATTCAGTTGATCCTCAACGGCAAGACAATGGTCGACTACACCGAACCGGAAAGCAAACCCGCCGAATCGCAGGATTTTGAGCGCCGGCTCGGCGAAGGCACCTTCGCCCTTCAGGCTCATGATCCCGAGAGCAAGGTGTTCTTCCGCAACCTGCGCGTCAAGCCGCTGGACTGAGCCGCTGGTCGGCTGAGTTCACAAGTCCGAAGCGGGTTTAGGAGTCCGTCAGCGTCGCGCGGGTACGACCCGAGGATCTCCAGCCGCAGGGTTATCGATTTGAGTCGCTCCAGTGCGGAGGCGACTTGCGGGTCGCAGGCGTGCCCTGCGGTCTCGACAAAAAACAGGTATTCGGCGCTGCTTTGCGGCACCGGGAACGACTCGATCCAAGTCAGGTTCAAGCCGGCTTCTTTGAACAGCACCATCGCATCGGCCAGCGCCCCCGGCCGATGCTCGACCTGAAACAGCACTGCCGTTTTGTCGTTGCCCGTCGGCGGTGACAGATGCCGCCCCAACACGGCAAAGCGAGTGACGTTATTGGGGTTATCTTCGATCGAAGCGTCGATCACGTCGAGCTGATACTGCCGGCCGGCTTCAAGACTGGCTACCGCCGCGATCCCTGGCGTTGAGGCGGCCAGTTCCGCCGCGGTCGTCGTGCTGCTGCATTCGACCAGCCGCGCCTTGGGCAGATGATTGGCTAGCCAGGTGCGGCACTGCGAAAGCGCCTGCGGCTTGCTGTGCACTTCGCGGATCTGTTCCCGCGGCGTGCGGCTGAGCAGATTGTGATGAATCGGCAGCAGCACCTCACCACAGATCTTGACGTTCACGCGGACGAACATCCCCAGCGTGTCGACGATCCGGCCATCGGTACTGTTCTCGATCGGCACCAGCCCGGCATGGGCGTCGCTGCGGAGGATCGAGTCGAACACCGCTGGGATGGTCGCGACCGCGGCCATCGGGGTGGCGTCGCCGAACATCTTGATTGCCGCCAAGTGGCTGTAGCTGTATTCCGGCCCAAGGAATGCTACCCGTGATTGGTGGAGTCCCGACAAGCAAATTGCAGCGGCATGACGCAGCCAACTGGCGGCGGCAGCGCTTGACAGACCTGGATGAGTCGCCGTGTGGTCGGTCGCCAATCGCTCGACGCGGCGCGACTGGGCCAACATCAACCCAGCCACATCCGGCTGGTCGGAATTGGCAAAATCGTGACGAACCAACTCAGCCGCGACGCTGCAGCAGGTCGACGAGTTGGCGATCAACAGCGTCGAGTTCGGCAGCGGTGGATCGATCGGACAAAATGAAAACCTGAGCAAGTGAGAATCAAATGGGGAGGGTGCGGCGAGTGTAAAGCCGGCAGGTGGGAGACGGAGGGCGCACCGCTGCGGAGACTGTCATTCTGACAACGCCCGCGTCGATCACGAAAGGAGCCACTTGGCAAAGTGGCAGGATTGAGGAGCGGAACCCGTCTCGAATCGCTCGTCAAGGACGTCTTGAGGATAAGGCTGTTTATGTAAATGCTTAACTGACAACAGGTTGCGTTTGCTGGCTCAAAAAACGCAGCGACTGGCACAGATGTTGCCACATGGTCTGGCCGACGCAAGCACAGAGGGCAGCCAGCCGGGTCTCCGCAGCGTCTGCCCGTTCATCTCAGCCGATCTCAATCACCCAAATCATACACATACAGCGGAGTATTAGCAGCGATGGCTCAAGGCGAAAAAATCATCGGCATCGACCTGGGCACGACCAACTCGGTCGTCGCCGTCATGGAAGGCAACGAGGCCAAGGTCATCCCCAACGCCGAAGGCAATCGCCTCACGCCGAGCGTCGTCGCGTTCACCGACAAGGGCGAAGTGCTCGTCGGCGAGCCGGCCAGCCGGCAGGCGGTCACCAATCCCAACGCGCACCGTCTACTCGATCAAGCGGTTCATGGGCCGCCGGCACAGCGAAGTCGCAGAGCGAAGAGAAGATGGTCCCCTACGAGGTCGTCGGCGGGGCCGAGGACTACGTGAAGGTCAAGGTCGGCGACAAGGAATACACGCCGCCGGAAATCTCGGCCAAGATCCTCCGCAAGCTCAAGGAAGCGGCCGAGAGCCTACCTGGGCCACAAGGTCAACAAGGCCGTCATCACGGTCCCGGCCTACTTCAACGACGCCCAGCGGCAGGCCACCAAGGACGCCGGCCAGATCGCCGGTCTGGAAGTCGCCCGCATCATCAACGAGCCGACCGCGGCGGCGCTGGCCTACGGCCTCGACAAGAAGAAGGACGAGAAGATCGTCGTGTTCGACCTCGGCGGCGGCACGTTCGACGTCTCGATGCTCGAAGTCGCCGACGGCGATGGCGACGACCGCGTGTTCCAGGTCATCAGCACCAACGGCGACACGCACCTCGGCGGCGACGACTTCGACGAAGTGCTGATCAACTACGTGGCCGAGCGAGTTCAAGAAAGAGCAAGGCATCGACCTGCGCAAGGACCCGATGGCCCTGCAGCGGCTGCAGGAAGCCTGCGAAAAGGCCAAGAAGGAACTCAGCTCGCTGCCCGCAGACCGACATCAACCTGCCGTTCATCACGGCCGACGCCAGCGGGCCGAAGCACTTGCAGATGACGATCACGCGGGCCAAGTTCGAGAAGCTGGTCGACCACCTGATCGAGCGCGTGCCGCAAGCCGGTGCTGCAGGCGCTCGAAGGACGCCAAGCTGAAGCCCGAGCGAGATCGACGAAGTCGTGCTCGTCGGCGGCATCGACGCGCATCCCGAAGGTGCAGCGAACTGGTCAAGAAGATCTTCGGCAAAGAGCCGCACAAGGGCGTGAACCCGGACGAAGTCGTGGCCGTCGGCGCCGCGATCCAAGGCGGCGTGCTGGCCGGCGAGTGCAAGGACATGCTGCTGCTCGACGTGACGCCGCTGACGCTCGGCATCGAGACCCAAGGCGGCGTGATGACCAAGCTCGTCGAACGCAACACGACGATTCCGACCGAGCGGAAGCAAGATCTTCAGCACGGCCGACGACAACCAGACGGCGGTCACGGTGCGGGTGTTCCAGGGCGAACGCGAGATGGCGCCGACAACCGGCTGCTCGGCCAGTTCAACCTGGAAGGCATTCCGCCCGCGCCGCGCGGCGTGCCGCAGATCGAAGTGAAGTTCGACATCGACGCCAACGGCATCCTCAACGTGTCGGCCAAGGACCTCGGCACCGGCAAGGAGCGACGGTCAAGATCGAGCAAGCCAGCGGCCTGTCCGAAGACGAGATCGAGAAGATGCGCAAAGACGCCGAGGCGCACGCCGACGAGGACAAGACGAAGTTCGAGCTGGCCGAGGCCCGCAACGAGGCCGAGCCAGATGACTTACCAGCTGCGAAAAGCTGATCAAGGAGCAACGCCGACAAGCTCAGCGACACCGACAAGGAGCCGCTGAACAAGGCGATCGCGAAGGTCGAAACGCCGCCGAGAGCGACGATGTCGCAGCGATCAAGCCGCGACTCGACGAACTCGAACAGGCGTCGCACGCGTTGAGCAAGGTGCTGTACAAGCGGCCAGCGAGTCCGGTGCGGCCGATGCCGGCGGCTGCAAAGCCGTGCCGCGCGGCAGCCGACGACGACGCGATCGACGCGGAGTTCGAGGTGAAGGACTAAGCTTCGCCGACAGAATGACGCAATGCGCGTCCCTTTGCACCTCAACCCGTCGCCTCCGCGGCGACCCTGCCAATCGGGACGCCGATCAATGAACGGCGATGTACACTCGCCCTTTTTTTTCACCGAGCAAATTCACCTTTTCAAAACACCCAGCCTTCCCCAAAACCTGACACTTTTCCCCCCCTTTCCCCAATCCTACCTAAGAAACCAATCCATGGCATTTCGTTTCGACAAACTGACGATCAAGGCCCAGGGACGGTCGCCGAAGCGCAAAGCCTGGCGACGCCTCGGGCAATCCGCAGATCGAGCCGCTGCATCTGCTGGCCGCGCTGCTCAGCGAGACGAGGGCATCGTGCGGCCGATGCTGGAGAAGATCGACGTCGACTCGCAGCAGCTCAGCAAGATCGTCGCCAGCGAGCTGAAGCATCTGCCGTCGATCTCCGGCGGTCGGCAGCCGCAGATCGCACCGGCCCTGCAGAAAGTGTTCGAAGCCGCTGCGGACCCGCAAGCCGCAACATGAAGGACGAGTTCGTCTCGACCGAGCACCTGCTGCTCGCCCTGACCCGCAGCGACTCGAAAGCGAAGCAGATGCTCAAGCTCACTGGCGTCACCGACGACGATGTCCTCAAGGCATGCACGCAGGTCCGCGGCTCGGCTCGCGTCACCGATCCAATCCCGGAAGGCAAGTTCCAGGCCCTGGAAAAATACGGCATCGACCTGGTCGAGCGGGCCCGCCAAGGCAAGCTCGACCCGGTGATCGGCCGCGACCAGGAAATCCGCCGCGTGATCCAGGTGCTCTCGCGGCGCACGAAGAACAACCCGGTGCTGATCGGCGAGCCGGGCGTCGGCAAGACGGCGATCGTCGAAGGGCTCGCGCTGCGGATCGTGCAGGGCGACGTGCCGCAGAGCCTCAAGAACAAGCGCGTCATCGCGCTCGACATGGGCGCTCTGATCGCCGGCACGAAGTTCCGCGGCGAGTTCGAAGAGCGGCTCAAGGCCGTGCTCCGCGAAGTGCAAGGATCGCGCCGGCAACGTGATCCTGTTCATCGACGAGCTGCACACGGTCGTCGGCGCCGGCGCGGCCGAAGGCGCGGCCGACGCGGCCAACCTGCTCAAGCCGGCACTGGCCCGCGGCGAGCTGCGCTGCATCGGCGCGACGACGCTCGACGAATATCGCAAGTACATCGAAAAGGACGCGGCGCTCGAGCGGCGGTTCCAGCCGGTCTATGTCGGCGAGCCGAACGTCGAAGACACGATCGCGATCCTCCGCGGCCTCAAGCCGCGCTACGAAGCGCATCACAAGGGCGTGAAGATCAAGGACTCGCGCGCTGGTCGCCGCGGCCAAGCTGTCGAACCGCTACATCACCGACCGCTTCCTGCCCGACAAGGCGATCGACCTGATGGACGAGGCGGCCAGCCGGCTGGCGATGGAGCTGGAAAGCGTGCCGAGCCGAGATCGACGAGGTGCAGCGCCGGCTGACGCAGCTCGAGCTGGCCGCCCGGCAGCTTGGCCGAAGAAACCGAAGAGCACGCCCAGGAGCGGCTGCGCCGAGATCGAAGACAGAGATGGCACGAGCTCAAACGGCAAGCTGGCCAGCCTCCGCGAGCAGTGGGAAGCCGAGAAGCTGGGCGTGGGCGACGTGCCGCAGCGTCCGCCAGAAGCTCGACGACGCCGAACACGCGTTACGAGCAGCTGGACGCGGAGATCAAGGAGCAGCAGTCGCCGGCACAGCCGGTCGACGAAAGCCGACTTACCAGAAGCTGTACGAGCTCGACAACGAGCGCAAGACAACTGCAAAAGCAACTCGAAGCGACCGAGGCCAAGCAAGCGACTCGCGGCGAGACGCCGCCAGCGAGAGCCAGCGGCACCGACGGCAGACGCTTGCTCCGCCAGGAAGTCGGCCCCGACGAAATCGCCGAAGTCGTCAGCGCGTGGACCGGCGTCCCGGTCAGCCGCATGCTGGAAACCGAACGGGCCAAGCTGCTCGTGCTCGAAGAGCGGCTGCACCAGCGCGTCGTCGGCCAGGACGAAGCGGTCGACGCCGTCGCCAACGCCGTCCGCCGCAGCCGCAGCGGCTTGCAAGATCCCAACCGGCCGATCGGCTCGTTCATTTTCTGCGGCCCGACCGGCGTCGGCAAAACCGAGCTCTGCAAGGCGCTCGCCGAGGTGCTGTTCGACGACGAGCACGCGATGGTCCGCATCGACATGAGCGAGTTCATGGAGAAGCACACGCGTGAGCCGGCTGATCGGCGCCCCGCCGGGCTACGTCGGCTACGAAGAAGGCGGCAAGCTGACCGAAGCGGTCCGCCGCCGGCCGTACTCGCGTGGTGCTGCTCGACGAAATCGAAAAGGCCCACCGCGACGTGTTCAACATCCTGCTGCAAGTGCTCGACGACGGCCGGCTGACCGACAACCACGGCCACACGGTCGACTTCACGAACACGATCATCGTGATGACCTCGAACATCGGCAGCCAGATGATCCAGCGAGATCACGTCGCGAGGGCGGCAGCGACGAGGAAATGCGCGAGGCGGTGCATGGAATCGCTCAAGACGCGGTTCCTGCCGGAGTTCCTCAACCGCGTCGACGAGATGATGATTTCCATCCGCTCGGCGCGAGGAGATCCGCAAGATCGTCGACATCCAGTTGCAGCATCTGGCCGACCGCGTCGCTGAGTCCGACCTGCAGTTGGAGTGACCGAGGCAGCGATCGATCGCGTGGCGTCCGAAGGTTACGATCCCTCCTACGGCGCTCGCCCGCTGAAGCGCGTGATCCAGCAGGAGATCCAAAACCCGCTGGCCACGGAGCTGCTACGCAATGCCTACCCGCCGGGCAGCACCGTCGTCGTCGATTACGACGGCAGCGAGTTCACGTTCAGGGCCAAGGAAGCGCCGGAACTGGCGCACAGCCGGTAATGACGCGGGCCTCCCCGGTCACTGAGCCAAAATCTGTCGCTTTGTTACCGCTAAGGGTTCGGGCCAGTGACGGGTGGCACTCGGAAGGGCCGCAGGCCCGGCACATCCGCTGCCGGGCCCGTGAAGGCCCGGTAACGGCAGCGCAGAAGAGTCCAAAGGCCCGGAGGGCCGATACAAGTGCGGCGACACCCCAGTTTGTGCCGGCCCTGCGGGCCTAAAGTCCAGGCTCATGCTTTAACCCGGAGCCTGACGACTCCGGCAGTGGATATGCCGGCCCTGCGGGCCTGAGAAGTCGTCGCTGCTGCTCCAGAGTTGGCTCACAACATATCCATCGGATCGATGTCGACGACGAACTGGATGTCTTCTTTGGGAGGCGGATGGAGTTCCGCGGTTGCTAGCCGGATCGTCTGGCCGAGCAAGCGGTTGTCGGTCGATTGCAGCAGGATATGAAAGCGGTATTTTCCCCGCAGCCGGCTGATCGGCGGCGGTGCCGGTCCGAGAATCCGGACTTCGGCGCCAAGCTTGTCCCTCGCTGCTTCAAGCATCTTCAGCAGCGACTCCGCAAACGCCTCGGTCGTCTTCTCGACCGCTCCACGGATGATGATCCGCGCCACGCTGCCCAGCGGCGGGTAGTTGAACTTGCGCCGCTGCAGCATCTCCCCTTCGGCAAACCCGTTGTAGTCGTGGGTCGATGAGGCAATGATCGCCGGGTGGTCGGGCGAGAACGTTTGCACGAGCACGCGGCCGCCGCGGTCGCCGCGGCCGGTGCGGCCGGCGACTTGCGTGACGAGCTGAAACGTCCGCTCGGCCGCGCGGAAGTCGGGAAAGTGCAGCGCCGTGTCGGCATTGATCACGCCGACCAGCGTCACGTTGGGAAAGTCGAGCCCCTTGGCGATCATCTGCGTGCCCAGCAGAATCCGCATCTCGCCGCTGCGAAACGCCGACAGCACGCGGTCGTGGCTGCCGGGCTTGCGCATCGTGTCGCTGTCCATCCGGGCCGCCACGACCTCGGGAAACCGTGCCTTGATTTCCGCTTCCAGCCGCTGCGTGCCCAGCCCGCCGTAGCGAATGCCGTCAAATCGGCAGTCCGGACAAACCGGCGGCGTGGGAATGGTGTAATCGCAGTAATGGCAGACCGCTTTGGCGCCGTCGCGGTGATGCGTCAGCGGCATGTCGCAGTCCGGGCAGGCGACGACGTGGCCGCAGGCCGGGCACTGAATGTGCGTGGCAAAGCCGCGGCGGTTGAGCAGCAGGATCACCTGGCCCTGCTCGCTGAGCGTCTGCCGCATCGCCTGCTCCAGCGGCCGGCTCAGCGCCCCGCCGCCCCGCTCCTCACGCTGCCGCAGGTCGACCAACCTCACCGCCGGCAGTGGACGGTTGGCGATCCGGTGGTCCAGCCGCAGCAACTCAGCGTGTCCCGTCTTGGTCGCGTGGTAACTTTCCAGGGACGGCGTGGCCGAGCCGAGCACCAGCGGAATGCCGAGCAGCCCAGCGCGGCGATGAGCGACGCCGCGCGCGTGGTACCGAGGCTGGGTGTCTTGCTTGAACGAGCCGTCGTGCTCTTCGTCGATCACGATCAGCCCCAGCTGCGGCATCGGTGCGAAGATCGCGCTCCGCGGGCCGACGACGACCTGCACTTCGCCGCTGCGATCTGTTGCCAATGGTGGTGCCGCTCGGTCGGCGACATGTGACTGTGCAGCACCGCGACGCCGTCGAAGCGGCTTTGAAACCTCGCCCGCGTTTGCGGCGTCAGGCTGATTTCCGGCACCAGCACGATCGCTGCGCGGCCGAACCGGACGACATCCTCGATGGCGCGGATGTAGACTTCGGTCTTGCCGCTGCCGGTCACGCCGTGCAACAGCAGCGTTGCCGCTTTGCCTGCATCGATCGCGGCGACCACGCACGCCAGCGCCTCAGATTGCTCCGAAGTGAGTTCCGTGATTTCCTGGCCGCTGGCACCATCGGCATCGGCGCTGCCGAACACCCGGTGCGGCTGGCCGAGCAGCACGCGGCGCTTCTCCATCCGCAAAAAACCTTTCTTCACCAATTGGCGAATCGGTGCTTCAGTGCACTCGGCGGTAACCATCAACTGCGGCAGCGTCATCTCCTGCCCTGCGGCGATCAGGTGGCGGATCGCAGCCCGCTGTTTGACCGGCAACTTGTCGACCAGCGCATCGTCCAGAGCCAACGGCGCGGGCGTGAGAAACGCCTGCTCACGGGTGCCCGCTGCGGAGCGAACGCCTGCGGGAATCAGCGCATCGAAGACGACTCCCGGCGGCGTCTGGTAATAGTGACTGATCCACAGCACGAGCTTGACCAAGTGCAGGTCGCACAGCGGTTCAGGGTCCAGCGGGGCCGCGACCTCACGCTGTTTGCGCGATGGCGGCTGATCCGGCTTGATCTCGATGCACCAGCCGGTCAGCGGATTGCGGCGATGTCCCAACGGCACTCGCACCCGCATCCCTGGCTGAATCCGCGACTGCATCGCTTCGGGCACAACGTAGTCGAAGGGCCCGTGCGGCGCTTCGGCAAACACGACACTGGCCAGCGTCACCAGTTGATCGGCCGGCATCTCCCACGGCGGAGGATTGGTCTCGAAGAGTTCCTGCTGACCCGGTGAGTCGCGCGACGCGGCGTCGTCCGCGGCTCGGGGCAGGTTCTCCGCAGGCATGACTGGAGTATCCGTCGACGGCCAAGGGCCTAAGGAGGTTGTCTCGTGCATGGTATAGTACTTCAGGCAATCATAGGATCACAGCCGCTGCGACAGTCGCCAAGACACAGATCGGTGAGCCAGCACATTCATATTTCTGCCGCAATCCTATTATTCGGCGCCGGTGTGACACGTTTGGTCATGGGTAACCCGGTGTTTGATCCGAGCCAGTTGAAAGTCCTGTATGAAAGTCGCGATCTACGGAGGCTCGTTCGATCCGGTGCACTGGGGGCACTTGTGGGTTGCCCAGGCCTGCGGCGAGCAGCTGGACCTCGATCAGGTACTATTCGTCCCCGCAGCCACATCGCCGCTGAAACCCGGCGGAGCGGTCGCCAGCAGCGCCCAGCGGCTAATGATGCTGCAATTGGCCATCGGCGGAATGTCCAGCACCGATCGGCCGCAGTTGCTCATCGACCAGCGAGAGCTCCATCGCGGCGGCACCAGTTACACGCTCGATACGGTCGCGGAGTTGCAGCGGGAACGTCCGGACGATGAGTTCTTTCTGCTGATCGGCTCCGACGCATTTGCCGAAATCCGACATTGGCACCGGCCGGAGGAGTTGCTCCAGCGGGTTACGCCAGTGGTCTTTCACCGCGGCGGCGGCTCGCCGGTCGACTGGAGCGTGCTCGATAGCTTGGTCAGTCCCGAGCGGGCCGAGCGCATCCAAGCCGCCGCGGTCACACTGCCACTGATCGAACTGTCCAGCAGCGACATTCGCCAACGGGTCGCCAGCGGCCGCAGCATCCGGTTTCTCGTCCCGCATGCCGTCGCCGCATTCATTCAAGCCGAGTCGCTTTATCGTGCGGCATAAAGAGTAACGCCAGGCCTTTGAGTGGCATGTTCAGAGGCCTTGTGTTTTGGGTGGCACGCTCAGAACCCCAGCGATGGGCGTGATCTTCATAGACAGATATCGTGCCGCTGCGACATTCCCTGGCTTCCCGGCCGTTCTTCCTTCACGCCCTTCGTTCCTCAGGGACGTGCCACCCAGAGGGAGACCATCAGCAGAGCATCACCAACTGCACCGCTGTCGGCTCGCTGATGAGTCCTGGCAGCACCGGATCGACGATGCCCTGGGCCGCTGCGGCCGCCAAGTCGAGCGGCTGCGGGAGCTCGCAGGACTTCAACAGCACCAGCTGCTCAGCGGCAAGTTTACGCGCCAGCAGCGCCGCGATGCTGTCGCTGGTCGTTGTCCAGTCGCACGGCAAATCATCGCCGCTATCAGGATGATAAAACGCTTCCGGCACAATCAAGAACCAGCCGGCCTGCCGCTGGTGGCAGTGACGGGCAAACGTAGCGGGCGTATCGATCACGACTGCCTCGGGAAGCCACGCCGCGACCACTTCCAGCGTGTGCCGTAGCACTCGCACGCACCGCCAGTGCATGTCAACCGGATCGAGCCGATGCACCCGGTCGAGTTCTCGCAGCGCATCGACCATCGCTCCACCGCCGACGATCATGTTCACCTGCCGCTGCGCCGCATGGGTGAGCAACCACTGGCGCAGCAAATCCGGCAAGTCGGGCCGCAGCAGCAGGCTGCCACCAAGTTTTACGACCCAGTGCTCCGTTACCTCCTGCGCCGCTGTCACGTCTGCGGCCTCGCCGCCAATGGATTGCCACACCGGACCTGCTGCAGGAGCTGAGCACAGGCAAACGCTGGAGCGACCCGCGAAAGCGGTCCGCCAATACGATCCGCAAGCCGCACGACCTCAGGATTGCCGCTTGCAGTCAGCAACCCCGGCAGAAAATACTCGGCGCCGTGGCCCGAAACGATCCAATTGCCCCGGTAACGCTCATCCCGACGAGCGATCGCTGTGGCAATCTTGTCCGCGGCGGCGGCGAGCACTTCGCGGGCCATGGCCCGGGCAGACCGCAAGTCGACATGCCGATGATCCAGAGCGATCATCCGGGCCAGCCGATTGACTGCCGCAGCGCTGCTCCGCGGCGCGCCGTCGCATGTCGATCGGTCTTCGAGATCTTCAGCAACCAGCCCCAACACCAGCGCACAATCATCGGTGGTCGCAAACACTTCGCGCATCACCGGCACCTGCCGGCCCTGAAAGGTCAGACTATCGACAAGCGAGCAGACCGGCGTGCGTCCGCCGCCGAGATAAACCAGTTCGCCGCTGCCCAGCCGATCGAAATCGCTTTGCGACGCCGTGACGACCCGTCCGGGCTCGATCGCAATAATGTCGGTCGTGGTCCCGCCAATGTCGATCAGCAAACTGGGCGAATCCACCATCCCGGCGACCCAGGTCGCCAGTGCGTGCCAGTTCGCCGAAGCAACGGCATCGGGATTGGCAATCGCCACGGCGGAATCGACAAATGATCCGGCAACGCTATAGAACGCCACGTCAGCGATGCCGAGCTGCTCAGCGGCTTGCAGCGTCTGCTTCACCAGCGCGGCAACTCCCACCGCTCGGTCATAAAACACGTCGGCCATCTCGCCGGTCATCGTTACCGTCCAGCTCCGGCAGCTCGGCAGGCCGCCGGCTAGTTCAACCAACTGCTGAGCCAAATCCTGCGGGCGAAGCCACATCGCAAATGGCACGCTGACTGACCGACCGGCGCTCGTCGCAGCTTTGATGTTTGCTCCGCCGATATCCAAGCCGAGCACAGACCGGGACGTGGCCGAGACGGAAGTCCATGAGCCGGATGTGTCAAGCATCCTGGGCCAGCGTCTCGCCGATCCAGACGTTGCCATCGCGGGTCCAGCGAACGGTGTCGGTCGCCAACTTGCACTGGACCGGACCGCTTTGAAGTCCCAGCAGCCGCGCCGCCGGATTGCCGACGACCATGTGCCGCAGTCCAACATAGGAAGTCGTCAACCGCGGATTGATTTCGATCACTACATCGCCGCTGCTGTCTTCGCCGAGGACCAGGTCCAAACCGACGAAGCCACGGGCGTAAGGCGGCATCGCGGCGATCGCGCGCTGCGCCAGCGCTGCGGCTCGCCGTTGCCAGTCCTCGCATAGCGGCCCCGAGCCACCCAGATACGTGCAGCGTTCGATGGAGATGTCCTGGAAAACCGCCGGCAACACGATCAACTCGTTACCGTTGACGATCACGGAAACCGACACCGGAGTTCCCGGCACGTAGCCCTGCACGATGTCATCGTCGGTAGACCGGTTCATCGCCTCGTCCAGATCATCGAACAGGCTTACCGACTCGGTGCCGCAGCCGTCGCGCGGCTTGACGATGAATTGATCGCAGAGTTTCAGCCGCGCCGCCGACCGCGGATCGCTGGGCAGAAATGTGATCGGGTGCGGCACGCCCGCGGCGACCAATGCGCGGGCGGTTTGCTGCTTGTCGCTGGCCACGCGCAGAAAGTCTCCGGTCCCGGCGATCACGTCGATACCGGCGGCGCGCAGCATGCCGACGGCTTTGGCCAAGATCCCGCTGCGCTCCGGCGCGATCACCACTGCCGCGTCACAGCCCTCAGCAGCCTTGATCCACTGGCTCCAGAGCGACTTGTCAGGTTCAATTGCGTGCTGCTGGCACGGCGGCAGCGTCGGGCATAACTCCGGGACCACGGGGATGCTCAGCGAAGCGACTTTGGCCAGGTCCGTAGCCAGCGCGGCGAGCATCGCACCGCCTTCCAGACGCATCGAATCTTCTGCTGGCTGGGCACCCAAACCGCCGCTGCAAACGTATTCGCCAAGAAAAACCTTCATTGCCGTATCCTACCATGTTCCGGCGGCACGAGAGCTACACAGCGACTCATCGAAGCGTTCCTGGACAACACCGCAGCAGCTGCAGGGACGGGTCGTCCACTCGCACCAACAGGAGTGCCTTTAAAAAATGCCGAGTTGGTCGCGGGCTTCCTCGGTCATCATCTCTTGGCTCCAAGGCGGATCCATCACCACTTGGACTTCGGCCTGATCCACCTCTTCGAGTGATTCAGCGGCACCTTTGGCCCCAGCTACCAACTGCGGCCCCGCCGGGCACATCGGGCTGGTCAAGGTCATCTCGATGCGGACATCGTGACGGCCGTCCTCCTTCGGCTCCTTGACGTCCACCAGGTAGACCAAGCCAAGATCGACGATGTTGATGTACAACTCCGGGTCGATCACCTGCTTGAGCGTTTCACGTACTTTATCTTCTGCCAGTGTCATCAAATTAACTTATCTCGGATTTCTTAACGGGAACAAAATGGCAGCTCGAATCACCGTCGAGCACACAGTGCGAAAGCTCAACCGGTGAGCCGAGCGCTTCGCTGAAGATCTCCGCCTCCAGCTGGCACAGCGTTCGGCCGGGCGTCGCATCGCGAAGCAGCGGGTGAGGACAGTCGCGGATGTCCAACAGCGGAAGATCGCTGGTGGCGTTTTCACCCGCCGCCTCTTCACCTGCTCCGCACCGCGTATGGATTTGCTGAGCCACCAGGGCATCCCCGAGCCGCTGCACCCTCTCGGCCAGCGACAGCTCGCCAGCTTCACCACCGGCCGAGATGCTCGCGGCGTAGCGACGGCCAAGCCGTTTGGCGACGCCCGACAGGATTTGCCTGCGTGATTGGACGTCGGCCAGGGCGAGGATTTCCTGCCACATCGCCTCGGCCAAGGGGGCTGCGTCGGCGCCGACGCAGCGCTGCCCCTGCTCGGTTAATTGATATTCAAACGACGGTCGACCGCGGCCGACGATGACCTTGCGTCTGCAGATCAAACCCGCTGCCAACAGCCGCTGGAGCCGTTGGCGGATCGCCGTCGCTGTCACGCCCAACGCTTCGGTCAGCGGCCCGATCCCCAGCGACCGGCCGCCGCGCAAGCTGCGCAGCAACTGCGTATCGACGAAGCGGGGTGGATCGGGCGTCACAGGATCACGCAGCAGCAGGGGACCAGCAGTCAAATAGGGACAGCGGTTACACACCGCGGCCCTTCATTCCATGCTAGGGCAGCTTCTGATTTTTGACAAGCGGCAGTGTGTTTATTCACTGCGGTGCCCGCCGACCGCAAAACGGACGCTTTCTAGCCCCTGACGCCAACAGCGGGGATTGGTACGATTTCAGGCCGTCCCGTCTCACGGGCCACCGGCTCCGTACTCTCCCTCAGCTGCTCGTAACAAAGTCGAATCCATTATGAAAGCGGTCGCGGTCACGCCCGGAACTCCCAACAGCGTCCATCTACAAGAGATTGCCGAGCCGAGGCTTGACGAAGTTCCTGAGGGCAAGGGCGTGCTGGTCAAAACGCTGAAAGTCGGTGTCGACGCGACCGACCGCGAAATCAACGAGGCGCTCTACGGCAACGCACCCGAGGGCGACGATTTCCTGGTGATCGGGCACGAATCCTTCGGCGTGGTCCAGGAAGTCGGACCGAATGTCAAAAACCTCAAGCCGGGCGATTATGTCACGGCCACGGTGCGGCGTCCCGGCGGGTCGATCTACGACATGATCGGCACCTACGACATGACCAGCGAAGAAACGTACTACGAGCGCGGGATCAACCTCCGGCACGGGTTCTTGACGGAATCGTTCGTCGATCACGAAGACTACATCGTCCGCGTTCCCCAGGGGCTCAAGCACCTGCACGTGCTGATGGAGCCGATGAGCTGCGCCGCCAAAGCGGTGCACCAAGCGTTCGAGGCTCAGCGGCGGATGCGGGTTTGGCGACCGCAGCTGGCCTATGTCCTGGTGCCGGCCAAATCGGTCTGCTGACGACGCTCGTGCTGCGGCTGCGCGGTATGGAGGTCTACACCCTCGCCCGTGGTAAGGCACCGAACCTCAAAAGCGAGATCACCTCTGGCTTCGAGGCCAACTACGTCAGCACTTCCAAAACCTCGATGACGGAGCTGGTCAAGCAGACCGGCCGGCCGGACTTAGTCGTCGACGCAACCGGCAGCAGCCAGTTGGCGTTCGATGCGATGTCGGCCGTCGGCCACAACGGCGTGGTCGTCTGGACGAGCATCACCGGCGGCAAGCGGACGATCGAAGTCCCCTCCGACAAGATCAATATCCAGTGGGTGCTGGGCAACAAATTGCTGCTGGGCAGCGTGAATGCCAACCGCGAACACTTCGAGATGGGGATCCGCGACCTGGCGATGGGCGAAATGATGTACCCCGGCGTCGCCGAAAAAATCCTGACCACGCCAGTCGATGGGCTGCAGAACTATCAGGAAATGATGCGGCTGCTTGTCGAAGACCAAGACGCGCTGAAGGTGTTCGTCAACGTCAGCGACGAATAGCCAGCGTGGCCGATCGCTCAGCGTGGCCGATCGCTCCTAGGTTGTGAATAAATCGATTTTTGGGGCTTGAGTTTTTTACGATGGCGCTAAATTAGGCGGATGAAAAAATCTTTCTCTGCCCAGCGTGGCCAAGCTCGTACTCAGCGACCCGAACGCACTCAGGTCCAGATGCAGCACTTCTCGCTCGACCAGGTGATCGATGCCGATCACCGGGTTCGATACGTCTGGCAGTATGTCCAGTCGCTCGATCTCTCGTCGCTCTACGATCAGATCAAGGCCACCGGGGCCAACGCCGGTCGCCCCCCCATCGATCCTCAGATCCTGTTCGCACTTTGGTTGTTCGCCACCATCGAGGGCGTCAGCTCGGCTCGACAACTGGATCGGCTGGCCCAGCGGGATTTCGCTTACATGTGGATCTGCGGGGGCGTGAGTGTGAACTACCACACGCTGGCCGACTTCCGGGCACTCAATGGCGACTTGCTCGAACACTTGATGGTCAATTCGATTGCGGTGCTCTTGCAGCAAGACTTGATCACTCTCCAGAGCGTTGCTCAGGACGGGATGCGAGTGCGGGCCAAGGCTTCGAGCGACAGTTTCCGTCGCCGACCCACTTTGGAAGAGTCCTTTCAACAAGCTCAGGCTCACTTGGAGGAGTTAAAGAAGCAGCAGGAGGAATCTCCGGCCGATGGCGATGCTCGTCGCCAGGCTGCACGCAAGCGAGCGGCGGAAGAGAAAGTCGCTCGAGTCGGCGAAGCCCTGGCGCAACTGGAAGAACTCAACCGCATCAAACAAGCACGCAAGGAGGCCACCGAATCGACCCGCGTCTCGATGACCGATCCCGATGCCCGGCGGATGAAGATGAGCGATGGAGGTTTTCGTCCGGCGTTGAATGTTCAGTTCGCGACCGACGGCCAGACGCGATTGATCGTCGGCGCGGCGGTGACCAACAGCGGCAATGACGCCGGCCAAATGGGGCCGATGCATGAGAACATTCTGAACGACTACGGCGTGCTGCCGGCGGAATACTTGGTCGATGGGCCGTTCGTGACTCACGACGATGTGGAGCAACTTGCTGAGGCTGGTAGCGAAGTGCTCGGTCCGGTGCCTGGTCAAAAACGGGCGGAGAGACAGGGCAAGGATCCTTACGCACGCAAACGAGATGACAGCGACGCGATGGCTGAGTTTCGTCAGCGGATGTCGACCGAATCGGCGAAGGCTCGCTACCAGGCTCGTCCGAGCATTGCCGAGTACCCGAACGCGGATTGTCGTAACCGAGGGCTGAGTCAGTTCCGAGTTCAGGGATTATTCAAAGCGAAGTCGCAAGCGCTGTGGCATGTGCATGCGTACAACCTGCTGCGCTTGTTGAATCTGGGCTGGCTCCCTGCGCTGATCGGAGGAAAACCCTAGAACAGAGACCAAAGAGCAACCACCTGGAGGTGCAAAACCGGTTGCCCACGCCGAGGGCATGACGAACAAGCCTCCACAACACCACCTCGGCCAACTGATTCCAGAGCATGATCAAAAAATTTTGATCAAGCTCGGCAAAGCCGAAGACCGCAACGGCAGATTAATTCACGTCGTCTCCGCCGATCGGAGTCTGGTTTGACCGGCGTGGCCGATCGCTCCGCCGATCGGAGTCCTTCCCGGTTTGACCGGCGCGAAAATCGGTTTTTCGCTAATTGAGTGACTGCCTAGGACGGGGGGGTGCGCTCAAGGCTCTAGCGACGGGCGTGAGCAGACGCCGAGCCGACGAGACGTTCCCTGGTCACCCTGCATTCTCCCCAGCACGCCCTTCGTTCCTCAGGGACGTGCCACCCAGAGGCTCCAGCTTCCTCCGCCTTGATTGATGAGCCACGAAGTTTGCGGACGAACCCGAAAATCCAACATGCCCGATCGCGCCGTCGATCGGGTTGCGGTTCGACCGGCGGAGCGGTCGACCACCTTCGTCGATCGTTGCGTCCACCTCTGCGGGCAACGATAATCCATTGCCCGTTGTGCCGGATCGCTCTGGCGACATTCTCACCTGTTTTCGCGAAGGATTCTGTATGCCTCCATTCTCATACTCCCCTGCCCTTGCCGTCCGTTCCCTGTGCTTGCTCTCGGCGGTTGCTCTGGCGCCGTGGGCCGCAGCTCAAGAATACCTGACCGGCATCGAGTGGGAGAAACCGGCGATCGTGACGCCGGGAGAAAACAACTCCGACCCGCCTTCGGACGCCGTGGTGCTGTTCGACGGCAGCGACTTGTCGCAGTGGCGTGGCGGAGAAAACTGGACGGTCAAGGATTCGGCGATGGTCACTGGCAAAGGTATGCTCACGACCAAAGCCGAGTTTGGTGATTGCCAACTGCACATCGAATGGTCCGCACCCACACCGGCTCAAGGCAGCGGTCAGGGCCGCGGCAACAGCGGTGTGTTCCTGATGGGACGGTATGAGCTGCAGGTATTGGATTCTTATGAGAACGAGACTTATGCCGATGGCCAAGCTGGAGCGATCTACAAGCAAACGCCGCCGGCGGTCAATGCGACGCGCCCGCCGGGAGAATGGAACACTTATGACATCTTCTGGACCGCGCCCCGGTTCGCTGAAGACGGCAAACTGGTCTCACCGGCTTATATCACAGTGATGCACAATGGCGTGTTGATCCTCAATCATTTTGAACTGCTCGGCGACACGCCGTTCAATCGTCCGCCCAAGTACACCGCCCATGGCCCCACCGGCCCGATTTCCCTGCAAGATCACGGCAATCCGGTTCGCTTTCGTAACATCTGGGTCCGGGAATACAAACCGGCCAAGGGTGTGCAAAAACGTGAGCCGTTCTTGCGCCGCGGCGACCAAGAAGTGCCGCTGTCGCAGCCTTAGTCGGCCTCACTGTGCCTGCTGGAGCAACTCTTCGGCGACCTGCCGCATTTCGCTGACACCCGCTGGGGAATATCCCAGCCAGACCGCGGCGATCCGCTGCTCCGGCGAAATCAGCACCGTCGTCGGATAGACGACCGGCTCGTTCAACTGCGCCATCAAAGACTGCCGGGTCGCACCGTTGAGGTCCGCGTAAGTGATCAGGTCTCCGGCGTCGATCTCACGGTAGTAACGGGTCGTTTCGGCTTGCAGTGGGTCGTATTCTTCGGGACCGCCGCCACCGCAGGAAACGGTGACAAACTGAAATCCGGGTTCGGATTCCATTTCGCGAATCATCTCGACCAACTCCGGATACTCGAGTCTGCAGGGCGGACACCACGTGCCCCAGAAATGCAGCAGGGTTACCTTGCCCGCTGCTGGCAGGCCGGTCAGGGTGGCAGGCGGCGGGGCGACGTCCGCGACCGGCTCGGCCTCTGGATCCTGCTGCCCAGCGGCTTGGGCCGCCGGAACCAATTGCACCAGATCGAGCGCCGGCGCGGGGCTGCCGACGGCGGGGTGCGTATGCGCCGCCTGTGGCGCACTGCGGGTCATGAACAGCCAAAAAATCACCGCCAGCAGAACGACGAGAATCAGCACTTTCCACGACATCCCGTCCGTTATCGAAACGTCGGCTTCGGCACTGTTGCTGCGATCGACCATGGCACGCTTTACCTTTCGTTCTCGGAGCGCCTACCGAACAGGGGGCTGACCCTCTCCGGCGAGGCGAAAAATGTCATGAAAACGACTCGCTCCCACAGGGGCAGGCCTCTTTTCGGCAGACGCTGAAGTCGCTTTGGCCCGTTCCGTCGGATCAATCAGCTAATTCGCGCTTGTCACCATCGAGCCCGGGCATTATTCCTGTCGGCGTGATTCCTTCATCCCTATGATAAGGCACGTCACGTTCATTCAATCTGTCTTTTGGTGGTTTTCTTGATGAGCCGCATCGCTGCTCGGTATGCCCATTGTGGGTTGTCAGCCCAACGCGGCCTGTGGCTGGTCAGTTGCCTGCTGTTGGTCGTTACGATCGGCCTCGCCTATCTCGCCGCTGGCTCTGCCGTGACGGATGCCGCTGATCCGGTGGCTGGTATCGTTTATTTAACCGACGAGCGGATTACCGAGAGCAGCGGGCTGGCGAAGTCTCACCATGTGCCGGGCTGCTTCTGGACGCACAACGATTCCGGTGACTCCGCACGCTTATTCGCCTTTGATGAGCGTGGCGATGTGACCGGCGGATGCACGCTCGCCGGAGTCAAAGCGGTCGATTTTGAGGACCTGGCATCGTTCGTCCAAGACGGCATCCCGCGGTTGCTCGTCGCCGACGTTGGCGACAATCGCGGCCGACGATCGCTTGTCACCCTCTACATTTTTGATGAGCCCGACCCGCGGACCAGTGGCGAGATCACCGACTGGCAGCGACTCGATCTCCGCTACCCCGATGGCCCCCGCGATTGTGAAGCGGTCACCGTCGACGCCAGCACTGGCAAGATCACGCTGGTCACGAAAACCTTTTTGCCCCGAGCGTCGGTGTATGAGCTCGACTTGCCAGCCCGAGACGCAATCGCGAAACAGCAATCCGAACCTCAGATAGCGCGGCTGGTTGGGCACCTGCCGCTGTCATTGGTAACGGCGATGGACCGCGATGACAGCAGCGGCGATCTGCTGCTGGTCAACTATTTTCAGCTTTTCCGCTTTGCCCAGCCCGAATCGAGCGGTGATTGGTGGACGCAAACGCCGACGCCGGCCGATCTACCCAAACTGAGGCAGATTGAAGCGGTGGCAGTCGACGCCAACGGCCAAGCCTGGGTCACTTCCGAGGGCCAGCCCGCACCACTGGCTCCTGTCCTCGAAACCAAGCGGTAAGATGACTGCAGCAAGAAACGAACGCAGCTCGCCGATCGGCAGTTCCCCCATCGAGGTCGAACAAAAATACCACCTCCACGATGTCGCTGAACTGGAACGGCAACTGGCGCGGCTAGGAGCCGTGGAGGGGCCGCTTGAGCGCCATCGCGACACGTACTATCGCCACGGCGGCCGAGATTTTGCGCAGACCCGGGAGGCGCTGCGGATCCGCCGCGTGCTCACCACGGTTCCGGCCGCTGGCCACGCGGGTGAAAAAGGGGACATCGAAGAAGCGACGACGCTGGTGACGTATAAGGGCCCGTACTCGCCTGAGGGCGTTAAGTCGCGGCCGGAACTGGAATGGCGAATCGATCCCTGCGATCCCGACGGCCAGAACCTCGCCCGGCTGCTGAACTACCTCGGGATGAGCGAGTTGCTGACGGTGCAAAAGACCCGCCGCTCGTTTTCGCTCGACCAGTCCGGTAAGCAGGTGACGATCACGATCGACGACACCCACGGCTTGGGAATGTTCGCCGAGATCGAGACGATCGCCGCCGACCCAGCGGACGGTGCCGCCAGCGGCCAGTTGGTCACCGCAGTGGCCCAACAGCTCGGGTTGCGGGAGGTGGAGAAAAGAAGTTATCTGCGGATGGCGCTCGAGCAGACCGGGTTAGAGGGCTCGCAATGATGCCGTGGAGTTTGACGCCGCCCCTGCAGCCCCTCTATACTACTGACCCGAGCAGCCGCTCTGTGACACTTCCTCTTTGGGGTTCAAAACATGATGATCCGTAAGTTCTTTGTTTCTGCATTCGCCGTGCTCGTCGTCGCTGGCATGACCGCCTGGGCCGACGAAGCCAAGCTCGAAGGCATTAAATGTGTTGTCGCGCCGCGTGCGGCAACCGCCGACAAGTCCGCCGAATACAAGGAAGGCAAGGTCTACTTCTGCTGCGGCAATTGCGCCGGCAAATTCGCCGAAGCACCCGAAAAGTTTGCCGCCAACGCCAACCAACAACTCGTGGCGACCGAGCAGTACAAGCAGAAGACTTGCCCGCTGAGCGGCGGCCCACTGAATCCCGAAACGGAACTCAAAGTCGGCGACGCCAAGGTCTCGTTCTGCTGCAACAATTGCAAAGGCAAAGTCGCTGAAGCTGAACCGAAGAAGCAGATCGAAATGGTGTTCGCCGATAAGCCATTCGAAAAGGCTGGCTTCGCCAAGGTCAAAAAGGAAGAGTAGTCGACAGCGGCTGCTCACCCGCGGTGGCGACACCGCGGCGTGCGGCTCGTACGATTGCGATCACTGCTCTAACGGATCCGCAGGCCCTCAGGTTGCGGATCCGTTTTTTCATTTTAGCTGCCGATTGGCCTCAACCGGTGTTGCATCGCCAATCGATCGATGCAACGATTTGCACAGCCGATAGCGCACCAGGCCGAGTGGTGGAATGGCAGACACAAGGGATTTAAAATCCCTCGGGGGGTTACTCCCGTGCGGGTTCGAGTCCCGCCTCGGCCACTAACCTGCCCCGCGGGCAAGGCCAACTGAGCGATCCGGCTTCTTTGCCTGCGCACATCAGCGCACCCCGCCGGGCTTCTCTTCGCCCGCCCAAGCCAAATTCCCGTCCCCCGTCCCCCGTCCCCCGTCCCCCGTCCCCCGTCCCCCGTCCCCCGTCCCCCGTCCCCCGTCCCCCGTCCCCCGTCCCCCGTCCCCCGTCCCCCGTCCCCCGTCCCCCGTCCCCCGTCCCCCGTCCCCCGTCCCCCGTCCCCCGTCCCCCGTCCCCCGTCCACCGTCCACCGTCCACCTGCAACCCGCAACCTGCCCCCGTCTACCCCGTTACCGCCCTCGCTCGGCTACGGTTATGGCCCTGCGGCGCACGACCGCCAGGGCTGATTGACCGCGAGTGGTGAGGCGATCTCGACGTTGGACGTTTCCGAAAAGCTGGCCATCCTCGCTGACGCGGCCAAGTACGATGCCTCTTGCGCCAGCAGCGGTTCCAAAGGCACCCGCGCCGGCAGCAAGCTCGGCTCCACCGAAGGCATGGGCATCTGCCACAGCTACACCCCTGATGGCCGCTGTATCTCGCTGCTCAAACTCCTGCTGACCAACTACTGCATCTACGACTGCCAGTACTGCGTCAATCGGATCTCCAGCGATACCCCGCGCGCCCGCTTCAGCGTTGACGAAGTCGTCCAGCTGACGCTCGATTTCTACAAGCGAAACTACATCGAAGGGCTGTTCCTGAGTTCGGGGATCATTCAGAACTCGGACTACACGATGCAGCAGATGATCGCTGTGGCCAAACAGCTGCGCACGGTCCATCATTTTGGCGGCTACATCCATCTCAAGACGATTCCCAATGCCGACCAAGAGCTGATTGAGCAGGCGGGGCTGTGGGCCGATCGGTTGAGTGTGAATATCGAGTTGCCGACCGAAGCGGACCTGCGGAAGCTGGCGCCGGAGAAGAAGCAGCCGCAAATCGTGGAGTCGATGAACGGCATTCAAGTGAAGATCGCCGAGCAGCGGCAGGAAAAGAAGGCGGGTTTTCAAGTGCCGCGGTTTGCTCCCGCAGGTCAGAGCACTCAGATGATCGTTGGCGCAACCGAAACGCCCGATCTGGAAATCCTCAAGACCGCAGCTGGATTGTATGACGGACCACGACTGCGACGAGTTTATTATTCGGCCTACAGTCCGATCCCACACGCCGATGCCCGTCTGCCAGGCAAGTCACCGTCACTGGTCCGCGAACATCGGTTATATCAAGCCGATTGGCTGCTGAGATTCTACGGGTTCACGGCGGATGAAATCGTTGCCGAAGCCGATCAAAATCTGTCGTTAGAAATCGATCCGAAAACAGCCTGGGCGCTGGCCAACCGTCATCGCTTTCCGGTGGACGTGAATACGGCCCCGCGAGAGGAACTGTTACGGATTCCGGGAGTCGGTGTCCGCAATGTGGCGCGGATCTTGCAGATTCGTGTCCATCAACGGCTGCGCGTTACCGACCTGAAAACGCTGCGCATCGCGTGGAACCGGGCTGCTCCGTTCGTGATCGCGGCAGATCATAATCCTGCTCTGCAAGTCTTGGACAAGCAGGACCTGAGGGCGCGGCTTCAGCCCCCGGCGACGCAGTTGCTGTTGTTCGATATCACCGCGTCGTCGCTGTCGGGCGAACTTTAAGGACGGCCATGCACTGGATCGCAGTCGATCATTTTCAGCAGTGGCGGGATGCGGCGCGGCGGCTGCTGTTGACCGATGTACCACCCGCAGAGATCAGCTGGATCAGCGGCGAGCAGCCCAATCTGTTCAGCGAACTCGGCGAGGGCGATGAAAGCGAATCTCCGTCGTCAGCGGACCCAAAGCCCGCCACTTCTGCCGCGCTGTTCACGGTGCCGAGCAAGTTCATCGAGCTGGCACGCCATGTTGCCTGTCATCGCGATGCGAATCGCTGGGAATTGCTCTACCGCGGCCTCTGGCGGCTCAAGCACGCGGAGCCATATCTGTTAGAACTCGTGACCGATCCTGACGTGCGCCGCTTGATGATGATGCAAAAGGCGGTCACACGCGACCTGCACAAAATGAAAGCCTTTGTCCGCTTTCGTAAAACAGTGCTCGGCGAGGAAGAAGTGTTCATCGCTTGGCATCGTCCCGATCACCGGGTCGTGCGACTGGCGGCGCCCTTTTTCGCCCGGCGGTTCAGCGGGATGAACTGGTCGATTCTGACTCCCGACGAGTCCGTGAGTTGGGACCAACAACAGTTACATTATGGTCCAGGGGCGACGGTCACCGAGGCTCCCGATGCGGATGTGTTGGAAACCTTATGGCGCACCTACTATGCATCGATTTTCAATCCGGCGCGGTTGAAAGTCGCGGCGATGAAGCGTGAGATGCCGGTGCGTCATTGGCCCACGCTGCCCGAAACAAGTTTGATTCCTGAACTGCTGCGTACCGCCAATTCGAGGGTTGATCAGATGATTAAGTCAAAATCGGGATTTGAGCAAACCGCCGCGGCGTTCATGCCGGAAAAGATCGATCTGAACACGTTGCGTCAGGCCGCCAGCGGTTGTACGGCCTGTGATCTGTACCGCGACGCAACGCAGGCTGTTTTCGGTGAGGGGCCACACAAGGCGCAAATCATCTTGGTGGGTGAGCAGCCCGGGGATCGCGAAGATACTGAGGGGCATCCGTTTGTCGGTCCCGCCGGGGTGCTCTTAGATGAGGCGCTGCAAGCGGCCGGTGTGCCACGCGAAGAAGTTTATATCACCAATGTCGTTAAACACTTTAAGTTCACGATGCGCGGCAAACGCCGGCTGCACCAAAAGCCCAACTCGCGTGAAGTCTCAGCCTGCCGGCCGTGGTTGGAAGCGGAAATCGGTGTAATTAAACCGAAGATGCTGGTCTGCCTCGGAGCCACAGCGGCTCAGGCGCTGCTGGGTCGTGATTTCCGGATCACGCAGCAGCGCGGCCAAATCATGACGACCGACTGGTGCCCGCGCACGCTGGCAACCTGGCACCCCGCCGCGATTCTGCGGATGCCGGACCCGGCGCAACGTGAAGAGATGAACGCGCAATTGATCAGCGATCTCCAACAAGCTCGCTAAGATCCTTTTTTTGAGGGTTTTCCGCGAACTCTGTGGATTTTCAATTGGGCTGGGGCGCGGCCCTGGGTGGCACGTCCCTGCTGGGTGGCACGTCCCTGAGGAACGAAGGGCGTGCTGGGGAGAACGGCAGAGCGTGGCAGCCTAAAGGCTGGACTCCAACCCAGAACTTTAAGCATGCCACCCACAGATATAGCGATACCTGCCGCTGACGGCTGCCACTCAATTCATGGAAGCACTTTTTCTGATAGCAACTCCAGCACCGCCAGGATCGGTCGGTGGTCCGACGCGATCGGCTCGTCGAGCACCCTCACTTCGATCACTTTCCAGCGTGGCTGCGGGCGGTAGAGCACGAAATCGATCTGCCGCGACGGTGTGGTCACGGGAATCGTCGGCAGCGGCTCTGGTGTCGAATGCGTCCACTGCTTGGCGATGTCGGCCAGCGTGCCGCTGCCGTGGATGTCATTCAAATCTCCTGCCAACAGCGCAGGCCGCTGAGGCTGCTCGGCGACCAACTGATTGAGCGTTTGTGCTGAAGCGACTCGCTCGCGGTCGTTGCGGCGGTGATCGAAATGCGTCGCCAACAGCAATAGCGGCTCGCTGAGCCCCGGCAGCACGATCTCGGCCGCGATCGCGCCGCGCTGTTCGCCGCTGTCAAAGTTCGGCAGTCGGTGATTGGTGTGAGCCTTGATGGGGAACCGAGACAGAATGGCATTGCCGTATTGGCCGCCCTGCAGTTCGATGTTGCCGCCGAACGCGACGTGCATTTTCGTCAGCCGCGCCAGCTCCGCAGGTTGATCGACCGACTGGCTGCGAGCGACACGCTTGTCCACCTCCTGCAGCGCCACCAGATCGGGATCAGCACTGAGGATGACCTCAGCAATCCGCTCCAGGTCGAGTTGGCCGTCGACCCCTTCGGCATGATGGATGTTGTAGCTGAGCACCCGCAAGCGGATCGGCTCATCCGCGAACAGAGGGCTCGCCCCCAACATGACCAAAACGAGCCACAGCGGTAACAAGGTTTTCTGATTCATCGTTGTCGATCTATGATTGTGTATCGGAATGATGGAACTGCTGATTCGGCCGCGGAGCGGCTCGACCCACGCTCTGTCGCCGCACGCGTTCCCGCGCATAATGCGCAGTAGGCGAGTCGAGGTGGATGAGATGAGCTTACTCGGTCCTGTCCGCCGATGTACCCTCTGGTGATCACGATCCAGCTACGATGGCACGAGCACGGCGGCCCCACGTAATTGCCCTCTGCGCAGATGCTCCAACGCCTCGTTGGCTGCGGCCAGCGGAAACGCTTCAACCGCGATCTTGATCGGTACCCGCGGCGCCAACGCCAGCAGTTCTTCACCGTCGCTACGAGTGAGGTTGGCGACCGAGCGGAGGCAGCGCTCGCCCCACAGTAACTGGTAGGGAAACGACGGGATGTCGCTCATGTGAATCCCCCCGCAGACCACCGTGCCGCCGCGCACCAAAACCTTCAGTGCCGCAGGAACCAAGGCACCCACAGGCGCGAAGATGATCGCAGCATCCAGTCGCTGCGGCGGGGCGGCGTCACAATCGCCGGCCCAGACGGCACCGAGCTGGCAAGCGAACTGTTGCGCGTCTCGATCGCCAGTTCGCGTGAAGGCGTAGATTTCCCGCTGTTGGAAGCGGGCAACTTGAGCAACGATATGGGCGGCGGCACCAAACCCATAGATGCCCAGCCGATGGGCGCCGCCTGCCATCACCAGCGCGCGATAACCGATCAGACCAGCACAGAGCAAAGGCGCCGCTTCAAGGTCATTGTACTCCGCAGGGATGGTGAAACAGTCGCGCTCATCGGCGACTGCATACTCCGCATACCCGCCATCGATCGTATAGCCGGTGAACTGAGGACGCTCGCAAAGATTCTCGCGACCCGCGAGGCAGTAGGCGCATTGGCCGCAGGTGCTGCCCAACCACGGAACGCCGACGCGATCGCCTAGCTGAAATCGCTCCGCCCCAGGTCCTCTACCGACTACTGTGGCGACGATCTCGTGTCCCGGGATCAGCGGCAATTTTGGCTCGGGCAACTCGCCATCGACCACGTGCAAGTCGGTTCGGCAGACGGCGCAAGCGTGCACCTTCAGCAGCACCTGAACGGCTGCCGGTTCAGGCATTGCGATTTCCATTTCTTGCAGCGCCACTCCCGGCCGCCGCAGAACCATTGCTTTCACGTCCCCCCGTCCTCGTTCCCGGCCACCCCGGTCACGACCGCCGGCGGCGTTTCCCGTTTTAACAGCCGGCCCACATCGTCGAACTCTTCAGCTAGCAGCATCAGCACATCGTCCAGGCTCAACAAGCCGACCAGCCGACCGCCGTGGTCGACCACCGGCAGTCGCCGAAAACAACCGCTTCGCATCCGTGTCAGCGATGACTCGATCGACTCATCCTCAAGGATGGTCTTCGGATTGCGCGTCATCACCTCACCGACGGCGGTTCGCAGCGGGTTAAGCCCCGCCGCCAACACACGTTCGACCAGATCGCGATCGGTGAGGATACCGATCGGCTGTTTGGCCTGATCGAGGATCACCAGCGTCCCTACGGCCCGCTGGTGCATCCGCTTGGCCGCTTGAGCGACGGTTTCTTCGGCATCGGCCAAATCGACCTCGCGTACACAAATACGTCCCACTGACATGTCTCTCCCTCCTTCGTAGCTCGCATGAGGATGGGAAGCAGGCGATAACCCTTTTCAGACGCAGCTCAGGGCAACGCGGATAAGCAAAACGACGCAAAAAGCGCGCCACGCACCGAGCGCCGTTTCGGCTGATCGCCAAGGTCTCTGCGGACGTCTGCGGCACTCCCTTGGGCTGAGTGATGCGTTGAGTGATGCCGTGACCATCGGGTCGGTCTCAGCACCGTAACCCAATGGACGTCAAGATAACCTATCATCATCCGGCATTTGCACGCGGAATCCATGTCGAGCAATGGATGGTAAAGTGACACTAGCAACGCCACAAGCGATCAGGCCAGCGGCCGCAGAGATCGCGCCGAGGATGTACGCAGGCATGAGCTCCAGCCCGCACAAATCATAACGGGCGTAAAGATCATGCTGTGTGTCAGCAAGCATCGTGGCACCCTGCTCGATGTTGAGCTCCGCGGTGTAGTCGCCATTGGCAAACGGATGAAAACTAACGAGCAGCGGGTCATCGCTCCATCGTTGCATTCCATCGGCATGGAATGGTGTGGTTAGGATCTCAGTACCCGAGAGATCGCGTATCGTCACCGAACCCTGCAAGCCGGCAAAATACTCGCCGACGTTCTCATCGGTTATATCGGGATCATTCAGCGTGACGTAAATCGACTGGCTGTGCGCTATAGCGCACGTTTGCTCAAACGGTGCAGCGTGTGTCGCCGGCGTTGTCAGATCGATCGTCATCTGCATCGGTTTGGCGTCAACCCACCGATAGAAGTTGGAGTTCCATCTCCACGCAGCGACACCAAAGTAGATCGATGTGCTGCCCAAGGCGAGCAGGATTAGGAAGGCAAAAATGCGTCCTTTTGCCAACGGAGCCGAAGTGTATGCCAAGTGATTCCTCGACTCAGAAATTGCTACCCATCACCTAGTCGCTGAAGGGCTAAGCAGCACACGACAGGATACTCAGTAAAATTCAGTCAGCCGCAACGCGTTAGGAGCAGTTCAAAAATAACTTCCGCATTTCACTCCCCCTCCGGGAGAGTCGAGCCTCAGGCGAGGAGAGGAGCGATCCTGGCCCTCCCCGGCCGCTACCGCGTCCGACCCTCCCGCGGGGCAGGAGGGCAAATGCAAGAAGAACAAGGAACTTATTTTTGAACTCTCCCTTAGCGTCCGGTTCTCACGAACCAAGAGCCGAACATTGGCGACCAATTTGACCGGAAGACTTATCCAGACCTGCTTAATCGCGTTCCCATCGGCGGATGTGACTCGCTGTGCGGCGATTGCAGGCTACCGCGTTTTGACGACGAAGGTCTTCGGGATGCTATCGTGCCAGCCCCTGGTGGGCGTTCCGAAGAACGAAAACGCTTCGAAGGGAATCAGCCTGCAAAGTGTTCTGCCCGCAATCTGCCCAAGCGTTGGCGTGTTACCGTGCTGATCCACGACCTTGGTTCCGGTGATGAGCTTCCCCAATGTCCTGCCTGTCGCCGCTTCTAACACGAAATAGTAGGCTAAAAAGATGCTTAGGCTAAGCACGAGTTCGGGAATTCCCTCGATGAACGTAGCCGCTTGTTCTCCGCCAATGATCGCAATCACAATACCGGCCGCGAAACAACTGGCAAGATAGCCGAAGTAGTCGATGATTGAGTTGAGGAATCTCGCTCCCTGGCTAGCGGGTACCACGGCCAATTGAACGTCGATTGGACCGGGCAGATACTGCGGCGCCGCGGGGGATGCGTAGGGATTTTCCAGCTTGTTCATTCTGTCTCCTGGGCTAAGGGTTGAAGCGATGGAACGGGAAAGTGAGTTTAATTTTTCCAAATCGGTTCTTTGGGAATTTTAATGGTCGCCCGTTGCGGAGCGAGTATCGCTATGACTTTGGGTGGCACGCTCAGAGCCCCAGCGATGGGCGTGGACACCGGAAACAGACGCCGAGCCGATGAGACATTCCGTTGGTTCCCTGCAGTTTTCCCCATCACGCCCTTCGTTCCTCAGGGACGTGCCACCCAGAGGACTAGCATCCACGCCCCACGTGATGAGCCACGAACTTCGCTGAGGAACCTTTGAGCCGAACGCTAACCGACTTGTTGTTTTAATCAGCCCCAACGCGTACCAGCTGACTTTGTTTTCCAGAGTCCTTATGCCAATCCCCTTAAACCGCTTGCGAAGCACACAGTATCTCCTGGTGATCTGCGACTGCTATCGATCTTTGGCCGCGGAATAAAGCTCCATTTCGGCTCGCAGCCGTGCCGCTTTGGCGTCAAGGAAATCAACTTTGCTACCGGTTCCATTCGTGAACTGCGCATTCGCAACTTCCTCAATCGCTTGCGCACGAGCAACGTATTTCTCCTGCGGCTCGGTTTCTTTCCCCACGATCTTGACCCGCCGTTCGATGTCGTACAGTTCTTGATTCACGCGAATGACATTGGCAGGAGTAGATCGTCCAGCCTTATATTCTTCCAGCCGTAACCGGTAGGCTTCGTTAAGCGTGCTGCGCAGCTCGCGGTAAGGACTTTTGGTGACCGGGCCCGGTGGCATCGGCTCATCCGATGTCGCTTGGAACGCGAGCAATGCGGTCAGTACGATGACACCTAGGGCGGAAATTAAACGTTGCATCGGATTTGCCTCATTCGCAGTTTCAGGCGACTCTGGGCACCGTTGTGCCGCAGCACCGCCCGCCAGAATGGCCGATCATCGCTGGTTTTCACGCCGGAATCAAGTCCGGGGGGTGGTTGTCTGCTCAAAGAGGGCTGGTGTCGCAGAGACAAGCGTTCACCGGCGAATCGATTCCTGCGCCGAAGACGCAGTCATTATGCTCCTCCAAAACCGGGTTCAGCAGTTATGAGATTCTGAAGTCGGGATTGGCTCGGCGCGGTTTCAAACCGCACAGCTTCAGAACCCAGACATGATGTAAAAGTCATGTGTGAGCGGCACGTGGACAGGCTTTCCTCATCGCTGCCTTGTTGTCGCATGAGATTGGCCGTGGCTAAAATGGAGCCATCGTGCCCGGGGAGGTTTCAATCGATGGCGAGTCTATCGTTTCCAACTGCATCGTCTTGATCACCGCTCCGCTCCAATATGCCGTCATTGCCGAAGGACAAAATGATGAATTGCTTTCCACCGGCGATGCCGTTGCTCCGTGCGACGGTGACAGGCGTGAGCCTGTGGGCCGGAGTGACGGTTGGCTTGGCCGCTGAACCGGTTCCCGGCGGTAACGTGGCGACGGGCGAAGTGGAACGATTCTTCGAATCGGAGGTTCGCCCCTTATTACTCGATGCCTGTGGCGAGTGCCATGGGGCGCGGAAATCGGAGTCCGGCCTGCGACTGGACAGTGCAGCGGGCCTACGAGCCGGCGGCGACAGCGGTCCGGCGATCGACAGCAGTCGGCCAGACGAAAGTCTGTTGTTGCAGGTGATTGGCTACGAAGACGCGATCCAAATGCCGCCCGACGAAAAGTTGGCGGAGTCGCAAATCGAGGTGCTCCGTAAATGGGTGCAACTGGGGGCGCCTTGGCCGGAGGAGTCAGTGGATGACCCCAATCCGCTGGGCCTGCGTGCGGGGCCCATTGCCGATGCCGAGCGACAACACTGGGCCTATCAACCTGTACGCCAACCGGCTGTCCCAGATCCGATGACGGCGTTACCCAATCCGGACGCCGCGCTGGCCGCCTGGGCCGAAACGGACATTGACCGGTTCATCCTCAGCGGCCTCGTCGCTCAGGGACTACGTCCGGCGGGTGATGCGACCAAACAGCAATGGTTGCGCCGGCTCTCATTTGACCTCATCGGTCTGCCGCCCACGCCTGAAGAAGTCGCCGACTTCCTGGCCGACTCGTCTGCGGAGGCCGACGCGCACGCTATCGATCGACTGCTCCAATCGCCCCAGTACGGCCAGCGCTGGGGACGGCACTGGCTGGACCTGGTTCGTTATGCCGACACCGCGGGCGACGGGGCAGATTATCCCATCCGCGAAGCTTATCGTTATCGTGATTATGTGATCGATGCGTTCAACTCAGACAAGCCCTATGACGAGTTTGTCAGAGAGCAAATCGCTGGCGACATCCTCGCCCACCAGGCCGCCGCACGCGATGAGGTGACGCCGGAGCGGTTCGCGGAGCAGGTGACGGCGACCGGATACATCGCGATCACCAAACGATTTGGGTACAACATCAACAACGAGTTCCAACACCTGGATATCGCCGACACGCTTGATAATCTTGGGCACACCTTCCTCGGACTGTCGATCGGTTGTGCGCGCTGTCATGATCATAAATATGACGCGATCACGGCAGCGGATTATTATGCCTTATATGGTATTTTTTCGAGTTCCCAGTACAGTTTCCCGGGTGGGGAAGAATATAAACGACCTCATAATTTAGTTCCGCTGGTATTGCCTCGAGAAGTGGCCGCCGCCCAGCAGCGGATCGCCATCGAAACCGCTGCGATTGATGAGCAGGTTGCCGTGCTGCAGCGTCAGCGGGATGAGTTGGTTGCGCAGGCGAGCCTGGGTGTCAGCCGCGACCCGGGCTTGGAGCTGCAGACGCTTGGTCAGCCCGGCCGGACGCCGTGGTTCACCGCGGGACCGAACACCATCACTGCAGAAGCTCAAAGCCCGTACACCCACGTCTACCCATCCGGCGGGCAAGGTGTGCGGATAGCCCACGGTGCGCCGACTGACGGCATCCGGCAAGAGTTTGCCGATGTGACGAGTGCCCAAACCGGCGTGTTTCACTTCAACCTCGATTTCCGAAACGTCGAGGCGGTCGAAGGCGATGGTGCCTACCGGTTCTATCTGGGACGCGGGGCCATCGCCTCACTGGCGCTGGAATGCAGTATCAGTTCGTCTCAGTTTACGGTGCGAAATGGCGATGCATTCCAAGTTGTCCGTGCTCTAGAACCGGGCGTCTGGTACAACCTGCAGCTCGCGATCGACATGAACGCCAAAACCTTTTCGGGACGGATCGGTCGGCCCGGAGACGTGGTCGTTTTTGCGGATTTTGCGACAGCGCCGGGCTGGGACGGCGTTCTCAATACATTTGTGTCCGATGGCTTTGGCCAGGTTCAAACGCCGTCGCCATCGCGTGATCTTGATAATGTGGCGGGGCAATTTGTGCCCTTTGCGCCGCTGCCAGAGGCACTGTCGCCAGCCGGAGAAAATGCCCAAGTCGTGGCGGATGTCGGTTCCATCAAAACGCAACTTGCAGCACTCGACGAAGAGCTGCAACGACTGTCGACGGAGCGGGCTGCGATCCAGGCCAGCATCGATTTTCCAATGGCTTACGGTGTCGTGGAAGGATCGCCCCAAGATGCGAGGCTGCAAAGACGGGGAGAACCTGATCGGCTTGGTGATGCCGTGCCCCGCCGATTCTTAGAAGTGCTCGGCGGCGACCCGCTGCCGAGCGACGCCGGCAGTGGCCGCTTGGAGCTGGCGCAGTGGTTGACCCGTCCGAGTAACCCGCTGACCGCCAGGGTGTTGGTCAACCGGGTTTGGCAACACCTGTTGGGACGCGGGCTCGTCGACACGCCCAATGATTTCGGAACCCGCGGGCTGCCGCCGAGCCATCCTGAGTTGCTCGATTTCTTAACCGCTGAGTTCATCGCCGATGGTTGGTCGATCAAGCGTCTCCAGCGACGCGTCTTGAACTCCCAGGTTTACCGGCTGACCAGCGAGGCGACACCGGAGCAACTGGAAATCGATCCCGGCAACCGGTGGTTCGGCAGGCACCGGCGGCGGCCGCTGGATGCCGAGTCAATCCGCGACGCGATGCTCGCCGTCAGCGGCCGCTTGGATCCCGCCCCTGGTGGTCCTCATCCGTTCCCCGAAGTTGATACCTGGGGCTTCACCATCCATTATCCATTTCACGCTGTTTATGATTCCGATCACCGCAGCGTGTATCTGATGATTCAGCGGGCAAGGCGGCACCCATTTCTGGCACTGTTTGACGCGGCAGACCCCAATATCAGCACTGCGACGCGCCAAATGACGATCACTCCGACGCAGAGTCTGTACTTGATGAATGCTCCCTTTGTACACGCTCAGGCCTCGAGCCTTGCCCAGCGCTTGCAGGTCGCTAGTGATGCCGCACCAGAACCACCCGCCGAGGTTGTGGAGCAGGAGGCGATCCAGCAAGCCTATTGGTTGACGCTCAGCCTGTGCGCCAAGTGAGCAGGAGGTGGCTCAGGCTTCTACGTTTTTGAAGGAATCACGTGAGCTGCTGCGAGACGCTGGCGATGCTAATGAACGGCAATCAGCGTGGGAAGCGTTTTGCCGGGTGTTATTGACGACCAATGAGTTTCTTTACGTAGATTGAAGGTTCGACGAATGCCTCGCACCACCCCGTTATCTTCCGCCATGCTTTCCCGCCGCGACATGCTGCAGCGGGCCGCTGGCGGTTTTGGATCGCTGGCGCTGGCCTCCCTGTTAGCAGAGCAATCCAGGGCGGAAACTCGCGACCCGCTCGCGCCGCGCCCGCCGCACTTTGCAGCCACAGCCAAGAATGTGATTTTCATGTTCTCCACCGGTGGCGCATCTCATGTGGATACGTTTGATTATAAACCGAGCTTGTTCGCCAACCATGGAAAGTCGATCACCATTGACAACTGGCAGGGCAAACTCGGTGAGTTCACTCGCTACCTCAAACGTCCCAACTGGGAATTTCGGCCTCGCGGTAAAAGTGGCATCTACGTCAGCGACCTGTTCCCGCATCTAGGCGAGATGATCGATGAAGTCTGTGTACTCAACTGCGTCGAAGGGGACCACACGGGCCATGACAAGGCGACGATGGGGATGCACACCGGCTCCTTCAACTTCGCTCGCCCGAGTATTGGATCCTGGGTCAGCTACGGTCTAGGAACCGAAAACCTCAACCTACCATCGTTCATGGTGCTCGCTCCGGCGGCGCCCTATGCCGGAGCGCAGGTCTGGGGCAGCGATTTTTTGCCGGGTTGCCATCAGGGAACGCATGTGCAGCCGGGGCCCGATCCGCTGCCCAACGTGCGGCGATTGTCGGCCAGTGAATCGTTGCAGCAGTTGGAAATGAAACTGCGGCATCAACTCAATACCGAACATCTTCATGAACGCGAGGGTGACGCGGCGCTGGAGATGCGCATCCGGTCCTTTGAGACCGCTTTTGGGATGCAGCGCGAGGCCCCCGAGGCTCTGGATATTTCTCAGGAAAGTGAAGCGACCTTAAAGGCTTATGGCCTACAACCCGGTGCCGTCTCTGGGTTTGGTTGGCAATGCTTGGTCGCTCGGCGGCTGGTCGAGCGCGGAGTTCGCTTCATTGAGCTGATCGATACCGGATCGGGCTCAGGCGAAAACTGGGACTCTCATGGTGACATGCAAGCTCATGCCCCCTTAGCCAAGGCGATCGATCAGCCCCAGGCGGCGCTGCTCCAAGATCTCAAGCAACGTGGCCTGCTGGACAATACCCTCGTAGTCTGGACCACCGAGTTTGGGCGTACGCCATACAATACCTCTGCCGATGCCTTGGGACGTGAACATCACCATCAAGTTTTTTCATCTTGGATGGCGGGCGGCGGCGTAAAGGGTGGGCTGGTTTACGGCAGTTCGGATGAGCACGGTATCGGTCCAAGCGAAGGCCGTGTTCATGTTCACGACCTGCACGCAACCATCTTGCACCTGTTGGGACTGGATCACGAACGGCTGACGTTCCGCCACGCCGGCCGCGACTACCGCTTGACCGACGTCGCTGGAAAGGTCGTCAAACCGATCTTGGCTTAACTGTCTGGCTTCAATCCAGCAGTCGCTCGCCGCCGGTGTACTTGGCAACGGCATCGAGATCGAGTTCTAAGCCCAGTCCGGGTGCATGAGGAATCGGTAGCATCCCGTCCTCATCGAGCGACCAACCACCGACGGTGATCTCGTCGATGAACGGCGATCCGGTGAGGTATTCCACCATGTCGGTACCGAGATGGCGGACGCCAGTTGCAGGTCTGCCGCGAGCCCGACGGCCGTGTTCCAACCGTGCGGGATGAACTGAATCCCGTGATCCTGAGCCAGCCAAGCGATCCGCCGCTCCTCACTGATCCCACCGACCTTGGTCACGTCGGGCTGCACGATGTCCAGTGCGCCGCCTATCAGCCACGGTTGAAAGGCTTGGCGGCGGGTGAGCACTTCGCCTCCAGCAATCTTAACCGGAGAGTGTTCGCGCAGGCGGGTTGAATCTTTCAATGCGTCCGGGTGCAGCGCTTCCTCAAACCAGGTTACGTCATAGTCCGCCAGCATGCGCGCGGTATTGAGTGCCCATTTATAACCGTTAGGCCAGTGCGCATCGCTGCCGCCGGCATCGACCATTAGCTTTGCGTCCGGACCGATGGCCTCACGAGCGGCCCTTACAATGGCCTCGTCCATCGCCGCACTGTGGCGTCCAAACGGACCCCAGCCGATCTTGAACGCTTGAAAGCCTTGTTCTCGTACCGCCAGCAGGTGATGGCTCAATTTCTCCGGGACATCCATCAACAGCGAGGCATAAGGTTGCACACGCTCGCGGTAGCGACCACCAAGGAGTCGGCCGACGGGCTGCCCTGTGGCCTTACCAAGCAGGTCCCATAACGCAATGTCAATCCCGCTGATGGTATGCGTAATCGATCCACCGCGTCCCAGCCAGAACATGTGCTGGTGAAGCTTTTCGCTGACCCGTTCAGGTTCCAGCGCCGATTCATCGCGGTACAGCGGTTCAAGCACTTGCGAGGCGCCCGCACCAACGCATCATTGGTAAAAACGCTGCCAAGGCCCACGAGCCCTTGGTCGGTATGCACGGCAATCAGCGTGTGAACGCAGTCGTCGGCGCGGAGTTCGTTGCTCCAGCCCCCTTCGGGCGTGGCGCCGCAGGCCGGCGCAACGAATTTCTTTAATCTTCATCGGTGACTTCCAATCATTCAAGTATCCATCTATTCCAAAAGCTATTAAGACCGGCAGGTTCTTCCGCTAATTTAGTGGCTGCCCGTCTCAGAGCGGGTATCGCGATGGCTTTGGGTGGCACGCTCAGAGCCCCAGCGATGGGCGTGAGCAGCGGAAACACGTACCACGCCGATGCGACATTCCCTGGTGACCCTGCCGTTCTCCCCAGCACGCCCTTCGTTCCTCAGGGACGTGCCACCCAGAGGGCCAGCGTCCACGCCCAAGGACGACCCACGAAATTCACGGAAGAACCGACCGGCAAAACAGCTCCGCACGAGGGACGAACGCGACGTCGTCATCTAACGGGAAAATAGGACGCGGACAGCGCCGGTGACCAAGATACGGCAAGTTGGCGCTGGAGGAACCCGGGGCATCGATCAGAATCATCCGCGAGCACCACTGGGCGTACATGTGCGGTTGGCAGTGCGGTGATTTGACAACCACCGCATCAAACGTCCGCGGATCTTGCCCATGAGCAAAGAAGAACGAACGGTCGTAAAGGTTGACCGCACGGCTGCTGATGAGGAGCGTGAATGGGCCGGCCTGCAGCACCGCGGTCGGCCCGGCTTTCCAGACCTCGCCAAACGATTCGCTGCGAAACTCGCCGTCGGAGAGCATCCTGACTGTCCCTGTGATCTCCAGCGGCTCAAACCGGCCCGGATCCAAGGTGCCACCGACAGTCATCGTCAGGGTTGCGCCAATGCCCGCCGCGAACGCTTGACGCACCGCCGGCTCGTCGACCATGGGCACCAAGGTGCGTCCGTTATAACCGGCTTCCATCAGCTGACGCAGCACCGCGTTGCTGTCGCCAGACGCTCCCGAACTGGTCGCGTCAGCGGCATCGACCAAGGCGGTCGTTCCGGGGATTCCGCTGAGTAACTGCGCCGACATCTCCGCCAAGCTGACCAGGGGCACCTGCATCGACTCATGATGCGCCCAAAAGGTTTCCGCGATCCGTTTCGCCTCGCGCTCGGCCAGCTCGGCGTCGCCGTCGGTGACCACCAAGCTGTAGGACTGCAATGCCGGAACGTCGGTAAAGGGATTGCCAATAAACATCCCGGCCGATAGACCGCGCGGCGACGTTTCCACCTGCTCGGCGATTCGGATCGCTTCACCGAATTTTCCCGTGGCAGTGATCAATTCGTCGCCGCGGACCAGCGCGGGAATCGCCACCTTGGCTGTCACCGGTTTCACCTCTCCGGCTTCGATCCGCAGCAGCAGCCGAGCCGCCCGCTGGCCGGTCTCGAAAAAGTCGACATGCGGGTAAGTGTGATAGACCACCACCGCATCGCTGTGCCGTACGATCTGATCGGTCAAAATACCATGCAGGTCGAGCGACACGACGATCGGCATCCGCTCACCAACCAACTTTCGCGTTTCGAGCCAACAGCCAGCCCTCAGGATCATCTTGCTGTTGGCTCGCCATCGCCCCATGCATGCAAAAATAGATCGCGTCGACACCGCCGGGAGACTTCAACTGGTCACGCACATCCGCCAGAAATTCGCTTGCGATTCGCTGCCACGCCGGTTCGGCTAAGGTGCCGCCGGAGGTGATGAAAAATGCACTATAGGCCGGCACCATCTCGACTCCCGCTTGATCGAAAACTTCGATACGCCACCGATCTCATTCGCACCCAGCGGTGGTAGGCGATCAGATCTTCCCGTAGCGCACCCCAAAATCCTCATAGCCGCTCAGATGGGGGTTGAAGGTCGAAACTTCTTGTTTGCATTCGAAATTAATATTCTAGGCATGGTTCTTGATTTCCCTGAGCCAGGCATTAATGAACGCGATCGTAATCAGCTCGGAACAGCAATAGAATCGCCAAAATCAGCAGAACCGTCGCGGTGCCGCAGGCGATGGCCGTGTAACTGAGCATCTGCTCAATCCCGATGGTCGCTTTCCAGGTGCCGACGACCAGTGGTGCAAATCCGGCAAAAAGATCGCACCGAAGAAATTGAGCAGTCCAACAGCCGAGGGGGGGGATCCGACGGAACGACTTCAAACGCCGCTGGAAATATATTGCCGATCAACAAGCCGCCAAACAACCCAAAAGCAGCCAAGCTGGTGTGGGTCGCCTTCAACGATTCGCTGTAGCCAATCCAGTACAGGCACGGAATGCAACAGGCTAAGCTAATCACCATCAACCATAACCGCGATGCCTTCGTCCAGCGGAACAGACCGTCGGCTAGGACCCCGCCAAAGAACAAGCCGGCCAGCGTTGCGCCCTGCATATAAGCGGGTGGCGTGAAAAGCGGCTTGCGACATTCCGAGCGAAAACTTTTCCAGCAAGAAGTTTGGCAACCAACTGTAGAGCATCCATAGGCCGAAGACGAAGACGGGGAAAGACCACACACAGGATCCCGAACGTCGGCACGCGAATGAGTTCCGCGATGGCCAATCGGGAACCAGCTGGCTTGGTCTCGACCTGAGCGTTTTCATCGGCCAACCGCCCGGAGCGAGCTCCAAGGGGGCGGGTCAGGCTTCGACTTCGCTCTGCAGCCGCGCCTTCAGGCGCAGCACGGCCTTCGTGTGCAGCTGCGAGACGCGCGACTCGGTGACGCCGAGGACCTCGCCGATCTCTCGGAGGGTCAGGTTCTCGTAGTAGTAGAGGGCGATCACGAGCTTCTCGCGCTCGGGCAGGCGGGAGATCGCGTGCGCGAGGCGGTCCTTCAGCTCGCTGACGCCCAGCTCCTTGGCCGGGTCGACCGCGTTCGGGTCCTTCATCGTGTCGAGCAGCGAGACCTGGTCGCCGCTCGAGTCCGACACCGTCCACAGCTCGTCGAGGGCCACGACCGTCGAGTTGGAGATCTGCAGCAGGCTCTCCTGGAAGTCCTCGACCGTCACGTCGAGCTTGTCGGCGACCTCCTCGTCGGTGGGGACGCGCCCCAGCTCGTGCTCGAGCTTGGTCTGCGCCGCCTCGATCTCGCGCGCCTTGGCGCGCACCGAGCGCGGCACCCAGTCCAGCGAGCGCAGCTCGTCGATGATCGAGCCCTTGATGCGCGCGACGGCGAAGGTCTCGAACTTGATCTGGCGCTCAGGTCGAAGCGCTCGATCGCGCCGATCAGGCCCGAGCAGCCCGTAGGAGATCAGGTCGGACTCCTCGATGTGGGCCGGCAGGCCGCTCGACATGCGGCCCGCGACGAACTTGACGAGCGGCGAGTACGGCGAGCACGAGCTTCTCGCGGGCCTTCTCGTCGCCGTCCTTCTTGTAGCGCGCCCAGGTCTCCTTGATGTCGGGTTGCTTGACTCTGGTGTCCATGCAGGGCAGGGGCTACGCCCGCGGGTGACTCCGCTCGTACTGGCGGCGCAGCCGGCGCTGACTCTACCCGAGTGTAGATCTGGGTCGTGGAGACGCTGCGTGGCCCAGCAGCTCCTGGATCGCGCGCAGGTCGCACCGCCCTCCAGCAGGTGGGTGGCGAACGAGTGTCGCAGGGCGTGCGGCGACGCGTCGGCCGGGAGGCCGGCGTTCCGCAGCCACAGGCGCAGGCGCCGGCGCACGTCGGACGGCGAGAGGCGGCGGCCGCGCTTGGAGAGGAACAGCGCCGGCTCGCCGCGCGGTCGGCTGCGGCCAGCGCGGGGCGGCCCGTCGCGAGGTAGCGCTCGAGCGCCCGCTGGGCGGGCTCGCCCACCGGCAGCATGCGGGTCTTGGAGCCCTTGCCGAGCACGCGCAGCTCCTCGGCGTCGAAGTCGAGGTCGCCGTGGTCGAGGTTGACGATCTCCTCGCAGCGCAGGCCGCACGAGTAGGTCGAGCTCGAGCATCGCGCGGTCGCGCAGCTCGAGCGGCGTGCGCGCCGGGATGCGGTCGAGCAGCGCGGTGACCTCGTCGGTGCGCAGCAGCTTGGGCAGCGGCGCGCGCCGGCGGGCGTGCGAGACGAGGTCGGCGGGGTTCTGGGCGAGCTCCCCGCGCTCGACCATGTGCCGGAAGAACGCGCGGATCGAGGCGAACTTGCGCGCCACGGTCTGGCGCGACAGCTCCCGGCCGCCCTCGCGCGCCGGCCGGTACAGGTGAGCGGCGTAGCGGCGCAGGAGCCGGTAGTCGACGTCGCCGGGCCCGCCGCGGCCGCGGCCCAGCGGGCAAGCTCGCCGACGTCGGCTGCCGTATGCGCGGCGCGTCTTCTCCGGCCATGCCCGCGGGCGCGAGGCCGTCGTCGAAGCGCGTCGAGCGCGGCCCGCCACGCGCGCGGCAGCTCCTGCTCGGTGTGGAGGGTATCTACGATCTGCACCGATGGCCGGGTTCTTCATCAACGTCGATACCGGCCGCGTCGCCACCCACAGGCAGCTGATCGAGGCCGGCGAGGCCTCGGACCGGCGAGCCGCCGAGCCTGCCCTGGCACCCGGTCCAGGGCCCGGGTGACGCTTCCACGGCCGTCTACGCGGTGCTGCGCAAGCGCGTCGAGGGCCGCGACCGCGACGCCTGGATCGGCACTGCTCTGTATTCGCTACGGCGACCGCCAGGCCTTTCTGGAGCGGCGAGGGCTGGGAAGAGGTGAGCGGTCGACGAGATGCCGAGCGGAGCCGCCTGGGCTCCGGTAGCGGCCTCGCCCTACTGGATGTAGACGGGCGTCTGCACCGGCACCTTGTCGTAGAGCTCCTCGACGTCGGGGACCGCCATCCGGATGCAGCCGTGGGAGGCGGCGCGTGCCCAGCGAGCTGATCGTCGTCGGTGCCGTGGATGCCGGCGCCGGCGTAGATGCCCAGCCAGCGGGCCTTCAGCGGGTTGTCCGGCGCGCCGCCGGGGATCACCTTGCCGGCCAGGTCCCCGGCCCAGTCGCTGTTGGGCACGTGCCAGGCGGGTTCTCCGCCTTGTTCTGCACGTGGTAGAGGCCGGCCGGCGTCTCGAGCCCGACCTGGCCGACGGCGATCTTGTAGGTCTTCGCGAGCCGCAGGTCCTTGAAGAAGCGCAGCCGGAAGCTCGCGCGGTCCACGGTGATCACGTAGGGGTACTTCTCGCGCGAGCTCGTCGGTCGTGACCTTCGGCTTGACGACCCGCACGTGGCCGCGCACCGTGCGCGCGCTGCCGGTCGCGGCGAGCGCGCCCTCGACGCCGCGCGAGCAGGCGCGCGCCGTCGACCTTCAGGCCCGTCTGCGACGGGATCGCGGGCAGGCTCGCGGTCTGGAAGTTGACGTCCGCGTCGCGCGGCGGGCGGTTGACCGGCGCGCGCACGCGGCGCACGAAGCGCTTGACCGCGACCGTCGAGTAGCTCACGCGCGGCTCGACGCTGCGTGTCAACCTCGCCGCCGTGAGGCCGCGCCAAACGCGGGTGGGCAGGCCGCCCGTCGCGGCTCGCGCTCGACCGCCTCGTCGACCATGCCGTCGACGTCGCGCGGCGAGGTGGGCGCGCTCGGCCGTCAGGCTGAACCGCGGCCCGCGACCGCGACCCGCACCGGGCGCTCGAGGCCCGGCCCGAGCAGCGGCGAGCAGCTTGTCGTCGCGCCGCGTCGGCGCGCATGCCGCCCACGTCGACGCCCGCGACGGTGACGCCGTCCGCGATCAGGTCGTCGCGCGAGGTGTCGTAGCCGTACGCGGCCACCGCGAGCACGATGAGCAGCGCCACGGCAGAGCACCGCGACGAGTGATGCACGCTTGCGGAGCATGCGTCTACCTGATTCGACCTGACCCGTGACGAAACCCCCGCAAAGAGGCCTACTCAGCGTAGAGCACGCGGCAGGCCTGCGGAATGGATCACGCCGGGCGCGGCCGCGCGCTTGCGCCCGGTCAGTCGCCGGCGGGAATCGGCCGGGCCGCCGGTCCGCGTCGCGCACGCTCGGGCTCCAGCGCAGGAAGTCCTCGACCTCCTTCTCGTACCGGTAGGGCTCCTGCACGCCCTTCAGCACCGATGCGCAGGCGCAGGTGCTCGCCGAACCGCTGCACGGTCTCGCGCGTGGTGTGCTCGTAGCTGAACCCGGCCGCCTTCAGCCTGCGGTTGTCGAGGCCGCGCCCGTAGCGCAGCTGGCAGCACCATCTCCGGCGTGACAGCCGACGCCCGAGCCGCTGAGCGCCGACGGCCGCGAGCCCCGTGCCCCACGGCGGCAGCACCGGCAGCGCGCGCTTGCCGAGCAGGCCGATCACCTCCGACAGCGCGAGCACGCCGTCCGGCGGCGGCGTTGTAGATGCCCGGCAGCTCGTTCTCGACCGCGAACTCGAGCGCGCTGCACGACGTCGTCGGCGTGGATGAACTGGTAGCGCGGGTCGAAGCCGGCGATCATCGGCACGCCGGGCAGCGCGAGCAGCCGCGCGTGCGAGGTCGGCATGTCCGGGCCCGAGCACGTTGCAGAAGCGCAGCGCGCGTGACGGTCACGTCCGGGCTTCTTGTCGCGGAAGTCGGCGACCGCCGCCTCGGCCTCGACGATGTCGCGCTTCGAGCGGCGTGCGCGGCGCGATGGTCGCGCTGCATGTCCTCGGTGAAGAAGGCGGGGTCGTCGCGGCCGCGAGCCGTAGTAGTGCGCCGAGCTCTTGAAGACGAGCTTCCGCACCGGCGAGTCCGGGCCCGGCGCAGGCGGCGAGGATGTTGAGCGTCCCGATCACGTTGTTCTCGTGCGCGAGCCGCGGCGGCGTCGCCGGCGGAGTCGACCACCAGGCGCGTGTCGACGACGGTGTCGATCTCGGCGGCCTGCACGATCCGGCGGATCAGCGCGTGCTGGTTCGAGACGCGCACGAACTCGGTGCGCTCGAGCTCGCGCGTCGGGTCCTCGGAGTCGACGCCGATGATCGCCTCGACCGCCGGGTTGCGCTCGAGCGCCTCGCGCGAGCCGCCCGCCCCAGTAGGTCGGACAGGCCGGTGACCAGTATGCGCCTGCTCTCGGTCATCGGCGGCATCTTGCCATGGCGTCGCACCGTCGACGGCGTTCAGGCCGTGGGTAGGATGGCGCCGTGGCACCGCAGAACGGCAAGCGAGGCGGATGCAGGTCCAAGGATGCGATCCGGCGCTCGGTCTGGGCTGCGATGGACGCGAGGGAGTCGCGCGCTTCCCGGGCGCCAGGAGCGGATCCCGAACTTCGCCAACGCGCGCGGCGCGGCCGAGCGCCTGGCGCGCCATCCCGCCTGGAAGCGGGCCAAGACGATCAAGGCCAACCCCGACGCTCCGCAGACCCATTCGCGGCGGCTGGCGCTCGAGCAGGGCAAGACGCTCGTGATGGCCGTCCCGCGCCTGCGCGACGAGCATCCCTTCCGGCTGCTCGACCCGCGAAGCTGCCTGACGAAGGCCAAGCTGCGCGAGGCCGCGACGATCAAGGGCGCGCTCAAGCACGGCGAGGTGATCGACGTGGAGCAGGTGCCGAAGCTCGACCTGATCCTGTGCGGGTCGGTCGCGGTCAACCTGAAGGGCGCGCGGATCGGCAAGGGCGGCGGGTTCAGCGACCTCGAGTACGCGCTGCTGGCGGAGGCCGGCACGGTCTCGGACGAAGACGATGGTCGCGACGACCGTGCACCCGATCCAGATCCTGCGCGAGAACCTCCCGGTCACCGACGCACGACATCCCGGTCGACCTGATCGCCACGCCGCGTGCCGCGATCGAGGTGGAGCGCGCGTACCCGCGCCCCACCGGCATCCTCTGGGACCACCTCCAGCCGCCGCAGATCCACGAGATCCCGGTGCTCGAGCGGATGGGCTATGCCTGATCGCGGCAGGCACGCCGGCGGCGCGCGCGGGTAAGCTGGGAGCGCAGTGAGCACGACGCCGACCAGGCCGCGAGGCAGACGAGCCCCGGCACGCCGCAGCTTGCGCCGCTGCCGGACGGCTACGGGCCCGACGGCCGCTCGGAGTGGCTCGACATCGACTGGCGCGAGCACCTGCGCTCGGCCGACGTCGCACGGCACGCGCGTCAACTACGTCGAGATGGGCGAGGGCTCGCCGCTCGTGTTCATCCACGGCCTCGCGGGCTGCTGGCAGAACTGGCTCGAGAACATCCCCCACTTCGCCCGCCGTCACCGCGTGATCGCGGTCGACCTGCCCGGCTTCGGCGAGTCGGAGCTGCCGCACGAGGACATCACGATCCCCGGCTACGGCCGCTTCGTCGACGCCTTCCTCGGCGAGATCGGCGTCGAGCGCGCGCCGCTCGTCGGCAACTCGATGGGCGGCTTCATCGCGGCGGAGACGGCGATCAGCCACCCCAGCCGGGTCGAGAAGCTCGTGCTGGTGTCGGCCGCCGGGCTGGTCACCGTGCCGACCGGCCGAGCTGGCGCTGGCGAAGCGCGTCGCGCCGCTGTTCCACTACGGCGACGGCGCGCGCGATCGCGCGCCGCGAGCACTGGGTGCGCCGCCGCGGACTGCGGCGCGACGTTGCTCTACGGCGTCGCGCGGCATCCCGAGCTGCTGCAGCCGGAGCTCTGCTACGAGGTCGCCAGCGGCGGCGGCAGGCCCGGCTTCCTCGACGCGTTCAAGGCGATCCTCGACTACGACTTCCGCGACCGCCTGCCGGACGTCGCCGGTCCCGACGCTGATCGTGTGGGGCCGCAACGACGCGATCGTGCCGGTCGAGCGGCGCGCACGAGTACGAGCGGCTGATCCCCGGCTGCGCGCAAGGAGATCTTCGAGGACACCGGCCACGTGCCGATGATCGAGCGCCCGCACCGGTTCAACCGGCTGCTCGGCGAGTTCCTCGGCGCTCAGGGCTCTTAGTCGGGCTCAGTCCCGGCCGGCCAGGCCCGCTCGGCGCCGAGCCCCGGCAACGGCTCGCGCATGAGCAGCTACGATGACATCCCGGATGCCCCACGCGCGCTCCGCGTAGGAGACCACCAGCAGCCCGGGCTGCTCGCCGACCCGCTCGAAGACCCAGCCCGGCGACGGAGAGCGATACGCCGTATGAGGGGAGCTCGATCCGCTCCTTGGTTTCTCCTGCGGGTACTCGGCGTAGCCGAACCCCTCGCGCGCGAAGCCGTCCAAAAGGGCTTCGCCGGAGCCGTCCGGGAGCCCCTAAAAGGTCTTGCCGCGCTTGACCAGCTTCGGCCGCGAACCGGCCGTGGGTCGAGAAGGCGAGGAGCCCGAAATCGCTCAGGTGCGAGCGAAAGAAGATCCAGGAAGCCCGGCCACCGCGCGGCGTCCATGTGGGTGAGCAGCGAGCCGCACCAGATCAGGTCGTAGGGCCCCTCGAGCTCGATCTCGGCCGGGTTCTCGCGAGAGACGATCGGGGTCGCCCCCAGCACACGGGCGCAGAACTCGACGCCGTCCCGTCGATGTCCGCAGGCGGTCAGGTGGGCGCCGGGAAATGCGGCCTTCAGGGCGCGCAGGACACGTCCATGGCCCGATGGCATGTCGAGGATCCGGTTGAAGCCGGTCCGGTCGGCGGCTGCCATCGCACGTCGGATGCTGCTCGAGGGCCTTCGCGCCGAGATGGAAGTACCACTCGGGATCGACGAGATACATCTCGTCGTTCGGCGAGACCTCCCTGATCATGTCGCCTGGGAT